>CAVZNP010000001.1:0-336291 GCA_963776625.1 uncultured Chloroflexia bacterium
GTCCAGTCAGGGTTGCGCTCATGGTCGATGGTCGAAGCGGACGGGCGCCTGTCACGCTGAAGGCGCGTCAGCCCGCGGGCGCAGGATCGTCTGTCAGCTCGCGTCGCTTGCTCCGGGCGCCAGCGCAGAGGTGACGTTCGCGCTTGTGCCGCAGAGCCTCGGTTTGCTAGACGTGTCGGTGTCCGCCGCCGACGCGGGTGTGGCCTCGGGTACCGGGCTCCAGGTGCCGGTCATGCCCGCGCCCACCGACGTGCAGGTGACGGGCTCGGCCAGCACGGGTTCGCCGGCGCTGGGCTCGACGTTCAGCTACACCTTCCAGGTGAAGGACAATGGTCCGTGGCCGGCGCCGGGAGTCACCTTCAGCGACGTGCTGCCGGCGTCGGTTGCCTTCGTCGACGTGACGACCTCGGCCGGTACGTGTAGCCAGACGGCTGGCACGCTGAGCTGCGCGTTCGGTGACGTGGCTGTTGGTGCTCAGGCGACGGTCAGCGTCTCAGTGCGGGCGCCGAGCGTGACGCAGAGCATCACGAACACGGCGACCGTCGACGAGGGCGCGACGGATCGACAGGCGTCGAACAACGCGGTCAGCATCACAGTGCAGCCGCGCTGACTGCGACAGCGCGGGCCGGACGGGGCGGACGGGCCGAGACGGGACGGACGGACGGGCAACGGCGGCAGGCGGGTCAGCGTGGCGGGCTGGCGCCGGACTGCCCCAGTCCAACCCGCGCGGCGAGCAATGCCGCCTCCACCCTGCTCCGCACCTGGAGCTTCGTCAGAATATTCGTCATGTAATGCTTGATGGTTTTTTCCGCCAGCCCCAACTTGAGTCCGATCTCCTGATTGCTGAGCCCCGTCGCGACGAGCTCCAGCACCTGCCGCTCACGACTGCTGAGCTCCGCCAGTGGATCGCTCGAGCGCGGCCTGGACATCTCGCGCAGCAAGCCGAACGCCAGTGACGGCGCCACGTACACCTCGCCCGCGCTGACCGAGCGCACCACCGCCGCGAGCTCGCGCGCCGAGACCCCCTTCAACACGTACCCGGAGGCGCCAGCCTTCATGGCCTCCAGCAAATCATCCTCATCCTCCGAGACGGTGAGCATCACGATGCGCGTCGCCGGACACACGGAGGCAATTTTTCGCGCGGCTTCGATACCGCCGCCGGGCATCGTCACGTCGAGCAGCACCACGTCGGGTAGCTCGTCGCGCACCAGACGCACCGCCTCATCGGCATTTTCCGCCTGGCCAATCACGTCCATATCAGGAACCGAGTTGAGCGAGGTGATCACGCCTTCACGAAACAGCGGATGGTCGTCGGCGACGACGATGCGAATGGGCTCGCCCACCGCCTCACGCATTCGCGACGACGGACAGCGGCCAGCATACCCGCACGGTGGTGCCCACGCCAGGTGCAGATTCCACGTGAAATGCGCCACCCAGTAGCTCGGCCCGCTCGCGCATGCCAGCCAGTCCCAACCCACCCGCGACATCGGCCTGGCGCGGGTCGAATCCAGGTCCGCGATCGGAAACCGTGAGGCGCAGCTGGTCGCCGGAACAGTTCAGTTCGACGCGCACGTCTTCGCCCCGACCATGTCGCGTGGCATTGGACAGGGCTTCTTGCAGGGTGCGAAGCAGCGCGATCTTGATGGGCAGCGGCGCCTGGTCCGGGCAGCGACTCCAGCTGACGCCGAACGACCACCCCACTGCGACGTTGATGATCGTCGACAGCGCGCGAGGTGACCTCCGCCACGCTCAATCGCTCCAGCTCCGGGAGTCGCAGGCCTGCCGAAATCGCGCGGAGGTCTGAGAGTGCATCGCGGACCGCGGAGTGGACCGTTTCAAAATCCGTACGCGGGCCGACACACGAAGCCGCATCGCTCCGACACGGTGCCTGTAGCGCGTCCAGACGCAGCAAGGCCAGAGCCAGGGCTTGCCCCGGCCCGTCATGCAAATCGGCGCTGATTCGCCGCAAGGCTTGTTCATTCAACGCGGTGGCCCGCCCGGCTGCCTGTCGGACGCGTTCATGCAGACGCACGTTCTGCTCCAAGCGTCGCTCCAGCTCGCGCTGCTGGTGGCGGATGGTGTCACTGCCGCGCTTGACGATGCCCGCCAGCAGCAGATACGTCGCCAGTCCGATGGCGGCGACAACGGCCCAGGAGCGCAGTTGCGCCTCGCGAATCTCCGCGTCCAGCGCATCGGGCAGCAAGTAGAACTCATTGATGGCGATGACGCGACCGTCACTGTCCTGGCGCACGGGCGCGTAGACCTCCACCAATCGGCTGAAGTGCTGGCGCTCATCCAGGTTCTCGGGTTCGTCGAGATTGCTGATGTCGGCGCCGACCTGACCGTTGATGGCCTGTTGCAGCGCATCGTCGATGGGAAACTGTCGGCCGACGAGTGCCGGGTCCGCGGAGTACAGGATGCGTCCGTCGCGCGACCAGATCTTGAACTGAACCACGCCCTGACCCAACCCGGTAGTGGCAACCAGTCGGTTCAGCGCCGCCGTGTCGTCCGTGGTCAGCCAGCGATCGTCTCGCGCCAGGGCTTGCAAATTGGGTCCCAGGACGCTGTCGACGTACAGCGCGGTAATGCCGCCGGTGCGCTCCAGCACGCTGGTTTCAATCTGGTGGCCGATCCAGGCGCCGGAGATGAGCACGCCTGCCAGGACCACGAGCAAGCTGGCGACGAGGTACTGCTGAGCGAGCGACCAGTGGCGCAGCAGGAGCGGTCGCGGCCACGCGAGGCGCGCTGGCGCCGCGGCCCGAAACGAGCGTGCCGCGACGGTCATCGGCGAATTGTAGCGATCGAGACTGCCAAGCCCCAGGGTCAATGGTCGGTTGCGGCCCGGCTCACACATACAACAAAAAAAGCGACCCCGGTTTGGGGCCGCTTTCAGATGGTGGAGCCGGCGGGGAGTCGGACGCCCGCGTCCAAAGCGAGATCGGCGTGGAGTTCTACAGGCTTAGTCGGTCGCTAGATCTCACTCACTGACGAGCGTCCGACAGACCGTCAGTAGAGCCAGCCGCTGGATCTTGCTTCGCTACCGCGACAGTCTCGCGAAGCCAGCTTCGTGGGGGTTACAACCGGACCAGGCTACGATGCCTTGCCTGGAGGGCTGTCGCGGGTTCTTAGGCCGCGATGAGCGACGGGCTGGCGAAAGGAACCGGGCTCAGAGCCGGGTTGGTCTCGTCGTTGCCAGTCGCAACAGTAACAAGGTTGCCAGTTACTTTTGGCGGTACCTTTTTACGAGTCGTAGCACCATCCTCGGCCTGCTCTCTTCGGCTTCCCTCCTTTGTCGATACCACTCGGCCCCGAATAACCTGAGCCTCGCAGTTTAACACCTGGCGCGCAGGCGCGCAATTTTCGGGTTGGCGCGGTGCTCGGCGCCGAGCGTTAGCTGAGCAGCCGTCGCCCAAAGCCGCGCCCCATTGGCCGCCCCACGCGATTGGCCTTCTGCCAGTAGTCGTCCTCCGCGCCCTCGAGCAGGAGCTTGTGCACGACCACCAGCTCTGGGCCCGCCACCGGCGTTTCCGGGCTGCAAGCACAGATACTTGACGTGGCCGTCAGGTTCCAGGACCGCCACCGGCGACCCGCGGCGCGGGATGCGGTACGTGCGGCCGCTGACTTCCTGACTGCGCACTTCGAGGAAGCCTTCGCGGCGCAGCTGCGTCTGCTCATCTTCGGAAAGGACATGCCGCACTAGCGCCTGGGCGCGGCGGTTGGCGATGTGTCGGCGACGCAGCCAGCCCAGAAACACGCGGCGCCTCAGCCGCCGACCATGCGCGGCACGATCATGACATCCTCGGCGACGCCCGGCCGCAGCGTGGTCACGCGCTCCGCGAGTGCGCCCGCCTGCACGCGAAACGCTTCGCCGCCCGCGGCGCGGGCTTCGGCGAAGAGTCGCTCCGCCTCGGCGACCGCCGCAACTGCCGCCGCGTCGCCTACCGCGTAGGCGTCTTCATTCCAGATGACCGTCGAATCGCCGCTGGCGTTCAGCACGCTGAGTGATGCCATCCGAGTATTCTCGCCGCGAGCCGCGACCGTGTTCAATGTGCCGATGTACATTCCGGCGGCGTTCCGCGAATCGCGCCTCGAGGTGCTCCATGCGCTGATCCGCGAGCACAGCTTCGCCACGCTGGTCTCGCACGTGGACGGTCAGTTATTTGCGACGCACCTGCCGTTGCTGCTCGATCCCGCGCGTGGTCCCAACGGCACCCTGCGCGGCCACATGGCGCGTGCCAACCCGCACTGGCGCAGCTTTGAACGTGGCGACGAGGCGCTTGTCATCTTTCAAGGCCCACATGCGTACATTTCGCCCAACTGGTATGTCGCGGAACAGGCGGTCCCAACCTGGAATTACTCGGTGGTGCACGCGTACGGTACGCCCGTCCTGGTCGAGGACGCGGGCGGCATCCGCGCACTGCTCGATGACACCGTTGCAACGTTCGAAGCGCCGTTTGCGGAGCAGTGGTCCACCGCGCGCGCCGGAGACGAGTACATCAGCCACATGGCGCAGGCCATCGTCGCCTTTGAGGTGGGCATCACCCGCCTGGAGGGCAAGCGCAAGCTGAGTCAGAACCGCTCGTCTGACGTCGAAAGCGCGGCTGCCGGACTGCGCGCCTACGGCGACGCGACGGGGCGGGTCGTGTCGGACCAGATGCTCGAAGTCGCCAGGACGCGGTCGTGACCTCCGGCGTACAGGTGGTGCGCGCCGCGCGCATGTTCGATGGAGTGAGCTCACAATTGGTGCAGCAGCCGATGGTCGTGATCGACGCCGGTCGCATTACGGGTGTGGAACCTGGACCGATCGAGTCACCCTCCGATGCGGAGGTGGTCGACCTCGGCGACGTGACGCTCCTGCCAGGGATGATCGACGCGCACGTCCACCTGGGCTTCGATGCCAGCTCTGACCCGGTGGCGCAAATGCTGGTCGACTCCGATGCCACCCTGCTCCTGCGCATGCGGCAGGCCGCGCAGCGGGCGCTGGCCGCCGGCATCACCACCGTGCGTGACCTGGGCGACCGCAACTATCTCGGCATTGCCCTGCGGAACTGGTTCCGTGAAGGGTCGGAAATCGGGCCGGACATCCTTGCGGCCGGCCCACCGATTACCGTGACCGGCGGACACTGCCACTTCATGGGCGGTGAAGCTGATGGCGAGCTGGAGGTGCGGCGCGGGGTCCGCACGCACGTGAAAGCGGGTGTGGACGTGATCAAGATTATGGCGACGGGCGGGCATATGACGCGCGGCACGAATCCGAGTCTGCCGCAGTACTCAGTGGCGGAGCTGCGCGCGGCAGTGGAGGAAGCGCACCGGCTAAATCGCCTGCTCACGGCGCACGCGCACGGTCCGTTGGGCATCGCCAACGCGGTTGAGGCGGGCGTGGACTGCATCGAGCACTGTTCATTTCGGGTTGGCGCCGGACGCCGGCCGGATCCACGCTTGATCGAGCGCATCGCGGAACAACGCATCGCTGTCTCGCCGACGGTCGGCAGCGCACCCACCACTCGCCCCGGCGTCTCGACGCTCGCCGAGAGTTTCCTGCCAATTCTGGAAGACATGCACCGTGCTGGAGTGCGCTTGATTACCGGAACCGACGCCGGGATTTCGCCGAGCAAGCCGCACAACGTCCTGCCCTATGGTGTGGCATTTCTCGCCCGCGCGGGGCTGACGAACGCCGAGGCGCTGGCCGCGGCAACCTCCGTCGTGGCCGAAGCCTGCGGCGTTGCCGACCGCAAGGGCACGGTCAGCCCCGGCAAAGATGCCGACCTGGTTGCCGTCGAGGGCGATCCGGTGCGCGACGCGAGCGCGCTGCTGCACGTCGCCGCCGTATTCAAGGCTGGCCGCCGCGTGATGTGAAGCACTTCATAGAGGTCACCTCGCTTCCAGCGTAGCGTGGCCTCACTCATGGAAACCTTCGATCTGATTCGCCCCGCCGATGCCGACCGCGCCGCCACTGCCATCGCGCGCGGCGCGATCGTGGGCCATGCTTTCGGCAACTTCTACGTCATCACCACCCGCCCCGACGCCGACGTGGTCCGCGGTGTCAACCTGATGAAAGGCCGACCCGCCGACCAGGTTGGCAGCGTGACCACCACCCGCTGCCTGGTGCCGCGCCTGTTCGACTGGAGCCGCTTGCCGGAGGGCCTGTCGCGCAGCACGGTCAACGCGTTGATCGATCGCCTGTACAGCCTCGGGCCTTTTGGCTTCCGTGGCCCGGCCGCCGCGCACATCCCGGATCATCTGACCGCGTATGACGGCGACATCCGCACCACGCAGGTCATTGCGCCAGGTTACGCCTGCCCCTCCAACAGCTTGCTCCACCGCGCGATGGAATTGCTCAACGTCGAATACCTGTACATCACCTCGGCCAACCGCTCGCGTCACGTGACCGGCGCCGAGGACGAACCGGCGCACTTCACGGCCGCCGGCCTGCAATCGGAGTTCGGTCGCGAACCGAATTTCGTGGTCGTGCGCCACCACGACGAAGCCGCCGCGCGCGCCGAGTACCCCCTGCACGCGCCGATGTCCACCACGATCCTCGCTTTCCACCGCCTCGGCACTCCGGAAGCCAACGGACGTCCACGGCTGATCGTCGAGCGGCATGGCTCCCTGCCGGTGGCTGTGCTGGCGCCCATCGTGTCCGCGTATGGCTTCGGACTGGAGCTGGGTCCGAAAGCCACGCACCGCCTGGCGCTGCGTGTCTACGACGACCTCGCGCTGGCGGCCTGAGACAGGCATGTCGACGCCCGTGCGCATCGGAATGATCGTCCCGAGCTCCAACACCACCATGGAAACCGAGGTGCCCGCGATGCTGCGCCGTCGCGAAATGGCCTCCCCTGAGGCCGCGCGCTTCACGTTCCACTCCAGCCGTATGGCGATGCGCCGCGTCAGCCCCGAGGAGCTGGCGCGCATGGACGCCGAAAGCGATCGGTGCGCCGCGGAGCTGTCAGATGCGCGCTGCGATGTGCTGGCGTATGCATGCCTGGTGGCCATCATGGCCGACCGGACCGAAGTACCACCTCGCCGCCGAGGAGCGGCTGACGCGCACGGCCGCGGCCAGCGGCTGTCACGCGCCTGTCATCACCAGCGCTGGTGCGCTGGTGGACGGCATCCGCGCGCTGGACGCGCGACGCGTGGCGCTAGTGGCGCCGTACCCGCGGCCACTGACGCAACTGGTGATCGACTATCTCGAAGACTTCGGCATCGAGGTGGTGGACTCCATCAGTCTGGAGGTTGCCGACAACCTGGAGGTGGGTCGGCTAAATCCGATGGCTCTGCCGGACGTAGCCCGGGGGTTGGACCTTTCCAGAGCGGATGCGCTGGTACTGTCCGCGTGCGTGCAGATGCCGTCGCTAGCGGCAATTGTCGAGGCGGAGCAGCGGTTTGGACTGCCCGTCCTGTCGGCGGCGACGGCGACCGTGTATCAGATCCTGACGCGTCTGGAGCTGTCGACGGATGTACCGCAGGCCGGAGCACTCCTGTCAGGTCGGGCGCTCAGCGCAGCGCGCGCGTAAGCACTCCGCAAATTGCGCCGACATCCGCTTTGCCACCACGCCCGCGCCGCCTTCGATCATCGACGCCAGCCGGCCGGAGATCTCCACCTCGCCGTGGGTGCTGACGTCTGAGCCTGTTTGCGCTTCGGCGACGCTGAATGTCGCGGAGGCCTGGAAACGCGCGCCACCCTGCTTGTCGCGGCCGCGCGCTGACAGGCGGCCGCGCATCGCGGCTTCATCCAGCTCCAGCACCGCGTGCGCCTGGAACGTTACGCCGACCGGCCCAAACTTGACCGTGAGCGTCGTTTCCAGCGAGCCATCGTCATTTTCGGCAACGATGGCGGCGCCGGGGACGCAGCCGACCACCGCGCGTGGGTCTGCCAGGAGTTGCCACACCGCGGCCGGCGCTGCCGCCACGTCGAACTGTTCGTCGACTTCAATCACGCGGCGGTCGAGCGCGGCCAACCAGTGCGTTGGCGATGATATTCCGTTGTATCTGGGGTGTCCCGCCCGCCAGTGCGCCAAAGCGGGCTCCCCGGACAAAGCGCTCGACGTGCATCGATTTCAAATAGCCGTGTCCACCAAAGAGCTGCATTGCCTGATTGCTCACACGAATCGCCGTTTCGTTTGCATATGCCTTGGCTTTCGCCGCCTCCACTTGATCCGGTAGTCCGGCGCCCGCATTGCACGCCGCGCGATAGATGAGCAGTCGCGCGGCGTCCAGTTCGATGGCCATGTCGGCCAGCATCCATTGAATACCCTGGAAGTCCGCCAGACGCTGGCCGAACTGTTGGCGCGACTGCACGTAACTCACTGCCGCGTCGAACGCACCCTGCGCCTGTCCCAGACTGATGGCCGCGTTGAGGCAGCGCTGACCGTTGAATGCGGACATGAGCTTGCGGAAGCCGTGCTCTTTGACGAGCACCGCTTCGGATGGCAGACCCACATCACGAAAATACACCGGAAACAGCAATTCGCCCCCGAGCGTTTCCTCGCCCGGTCCAATCTCCAGTCCCGGTGTTCCAGCGTCGATCAATACCGCGCCGACACCACGGCTGCCCGGAATCTCGTCGAACCTGACGAACGTGACAAAGAGTCCGGCGACGTCGGCGCGACTGATCAGGACCTTGCTGCCGTTGACGACATAGCCGTCCGGTGTGGCGGTCGCGCGCGTCGTGATCGCGCCGACGTCGGAGCCGGCATCGGGCTCGGTCATGCAGATCGCGCAGATCAGCTCGCCGCGAGCGACTGCCGGGAAGTAGCGTTCCTTGTGCGCGTCACTGCCATAGTGGACGAGCGCCTGCGTTTGCACGCCGAGCTCACCGAGCACCGCCATCGCCGTCTGGTAGCAGGTGCGCGCCACCTCGTCGATGGCCAGCACTGCTTCGAACCAGCTGGCGCCGACGCCACCGTATCGCTCCGGAATTGTGAGTCCAAGCACGCCAGCCTTGCCGAGCGCGCGCACGCTGTCCCAGGGAAACTCGTGGGTCCGGTCCCAGCGGTCCGCCAACGGCATCAGTTCTTTTTGCGCGATGGTGCGCACCAGCTGCTGGAGGTCGTGCTGCTCCGGCGTCAGCTGAAAATCCATAGTCCGTCCAGGGGCGGCCTGTTGCATCCGACTGCTTCCTGCCAGATGAGGCGCGTCATTGTGAGAAGACACGACAGGGGATCCGTCTCTGATCGACGACGGCGCCAGCGTTGCGGATCCTGCGCGAGCCCCGCGTGACGGCCGCCGCATGAATGACTGGGAAACATCTTTGATTAGATGACGCCTTCGGCGGCGAGGTCGTCGAGGTCGGCGTCGGACAGGTGGAGTCGATCGCGCAAGACCGCGCGCGAATGCTCGCCGAGTCCGGGCGCCGGTGCCAGGTCCGGCAGCGGCGAGTCCGGTAGGTTGAGCGGACTGCTGAAGACGCGCATCGTCCCGCGCCGCGGGTGCTGGACCGTGCGCAACATGCCGCTGGCGGCGATCTGTTCGTCCTGGAGCACTTCGTGGAGCGCAAGCACCGGCGCCGCCGGAATACCGGCGTCCCCGAGCTGCGCCAGACACTCCTGTCGCGTGCGCGTCGAGGTCCACTCGCCGACGATCGCGTCGAGCTCATCCATTCGCCGCGCCCGACCGGGATTGGTCTGCAGCGTGGGATCCTCGCGCAGGTCCGCTCGCTGGAGCACGTCGCACAGCGACAGCCACTGGCGGTCGGTCGCGCAAAAGATGGCGACCCAGCCATCGTGCGCTGGGTAGGTGTTGTACGGGCACAGCGCCAGGCCGCCGTGTCGGTTTCCGGTCCGCTCCGGCAGAGCGCCTTCCGAGTCGATCAAGGCACTGAGATTGGAGGCGAGCGCCGGCAGGAGCGCGTCCTGCATTGCCACCTCGACGTGCTGGCCCTGGCCGGTGCGCTCGCGCTGCAGCAGGGCGGCGAGGATGGCCGAGAGCAGATGGACGCCGCCGAGAAAATCGGCGAACGCGGGACCAGCTTTGACGGGAGGCTGGTCCGGGAAACCGGTAGCGGCCATGACGCCGGTCATGGCCTGGACGGTCAGGTCCATGGCCGCGAGGGAGCGATAGGGTCCCTTGCTCGAAAAGCCGCGGCCGCTGGCCAGGACGAGGCGCGGATTGGTGGCGTGCAGGACGTCGAAACCGAGGCCGAGCTTGTCGAGGGTGCCGGCGCGGTAGTTTTCGACGACGACGTCGGCCTGGGTGGCCAGGGCCAGAAACAGCTGCTTGCCACGCTCGGATTTGAGGTTGAGGCAGACGTCGCGTTTACCCGAGTTGAGCATGACGAAGGGTGTGGCGTCCTGGCCGCCGGCGCGGTGGCGGGCGGGCTCGCCGGTGAGGGGCTCGACCTTGATGACGTCGGCGCCGAGGTTGGCGAGGAGCAAGGCGCAGTAGGGGACGTTGTAGATCTGGCCGAGTTCGAGGACCGTAGTACCCTGCAGCGCGCGATCGGTCACGGTGCCACCTAGTGTAGGCACCGCCGCCACCCGCCGGCCGCGGCGTGACGCTAGTGATGGCCTGACGGGACCGATGCATGCCGTGCGGCGTGACGCTTGTGACCGCGACACGCGTCGGGCGGGCGTGGTGCGCGGAGACGCTGCCGCCTTGCGTGACGCTTGTGCGCCCGTGAGCCGCCCCGCGTGACGCTTGTGACGGCGCCCGCGCGAGGCCCCGCGCGTGGTTCACTACGCCGCATGCCCACCGTCGCCGCCGCCTTCGCCGCGGCCCTGTGCGCCGCGGGCGTGCGGCGCGTCTACGGCCTGCCCGGTGAGGATCACCTGCACCTGCTCGATGCCCTCGGCGCCGCCGATGTTGCCTACGTCCCCGCGCGCGAGGAGACCGCCGCCGTACTCATGGCTGCCACCGAGGCTCAGGCGACAGGCCTGCCCGGCGTCGCGCTCGTCACCCTCGCACCCGGCATCACCAATGCCATCAATGGCCTGGCCCACGCCTGGCTCGACCACGTGCCACTGCTCGTCGTCACCGGCCAGCACCACCCCGAGCGCGCGCCGGTGATCATCCGTCAAGGCCTCGACACCCACCGTCTGGTCGACTCGATCACCAAGTGGACCGCGACGGCCAGTCCGCGCATCCACCAGGTGCTGGCGCGAGCCCTCGACACGGCGCTAGCGCCACCCGCCGGGCCAGTTCTGCTCGAGCTGCGGGAGGACGTCGCCAGCGCCACCGCCGTCGACAGCCTGTCGGACTGGCCCCTCCTGCTTGGCCAGGTCGGTGGGGTCGGTGCGCGCACCCACGCCGTGGCCAGCCGCGGCGACGCGGATACGCGCCTACCGTCCGAGGTCACGCGACTGGTCGCAGAATCGAGGCGGCCAGCGATCGTGGTCGGTGGCAACTGCCCACGGGATGTGCAGACGCGTCGTGCACTCACGCAAGCCTGCGAGGAGCTGCGGGCGCCGGTGTTCGCCAGTCCGGCGGCCATGGGCATCCTGTCACCCGAGGCCGCGTGGTGCGCCGGCACCTTCATGAACGGCAACCTCGAAGCCGAGGTCCTCGGTGCGAGCGACCTGATCGTCACCGTCGGCCTGGACGCGAAAGACTTCTTCAACGCGGCCTGGCGCTACGCCGCGCCAGTCGTCGCCGTCAACGAGCGTCCAGACACGCAGCGCTTCGCGCCCACCACGCTGCAACTTGTCGGGGCGACGGCCGTCACCCTCGGGGCGCTGGCGTGCACCACCTCTGCCTCCGCGTGGTCGACCGCTGACGTCGCGAACTACAGAGCGACCTTCGCGCGCCCGTTCCACCTCGAGGATGGCGCGTTCAGGATTCCCTCCGCGCTGCGCCTGGCGCGCTCAGTGCTCCCGCCCGAGACGCGCGTCGCCGTGGACGCCGGATTCGGCAAACCGCTGACGTCGTACCTGTGGTCGTCGATCGAGCCGGACCTCTACTTCACCGCGCACGGCCTCTCGACCATGGGCTACGCCTTGCCGGCAGCCAACGCCCTGTGCCTCGCGTTTCCCGGACAGGCGGTGGTCGGGTTTATGGGTGACGGCTCGCTGCTGATGCGCGCGTCCGAGATCAGCGTGGCCGCCGAGCACGCCGTCGCGCCGATCTACGTGGCGTGGATGGACGGGGCGCTGGCCCAGATCGAGACCAAGCAGCTGCGCCAGAGCTTGCGGCCCGTCGGGGCGCGGCTCCCCCAGATCTCGAGCGCGAAGGTTGCGGATGCCTTCGGCGGCTACGGCGTGGACGTCGACACGCTCGACGACTTCGGCCGCGTCCTGACCGACGCGCTGGAGGCCCGGCGACCAACCCTGATTGGCGCGCGCGTCGACCAGTCGTGTCGCGCGGAGTGGTACGAGCTGCTGCGCGGCTGAGAGCTGCCTTCCGCCGCGGGCTGAAGACCCCGCGGTTCGGCTACGCAGGTCGGCTGCGATAGCATCGCCCGGTATGAAGGTCTATGAGGGTCTGGCCAAGGCGTTCGTGGCCGAAGGCACGACGTCGGTCTTCGGCATGATGGGCGACGGCAACATGTACTGGATGGAAGCCCTGCACGACCTCGGCGTGCAGCTCCTCGAGGTGCGGCACGAAGGCGCCGGCCTGGGCATGGCTGACGGCTGGGCGCGCGTCACCTACTCGCCCGGTGTGTGCACGGCGACCTGCGGACCCGGCGTCACCCAGCTTGCCACGGCGCTGGTCACCGCCGCGCGCGCCCAATCCGCGCTGGTGGCGTTCGTCGGCGAATCGCCGACCGACGATGAGGAGTACATCCAGCGCTTCGACCAGTCGCGCTTCGCCGAAGCCTGCGAAGCTGGATTCGTGCGGGTGCTCTCGCCTGAGAACGCCTATGACGCCGTCCGCCGAGCCTTCTACCTCGCCAAACTCGAGTCGCGTCCGATCATGCTCAGCGCTCCCATGGACACTCAGCAAAAGACCATGGACGACGACGAGGAGTACGTGACATCGTCGGCGATTCTCGGCTCGAACCTGATTTATCCGAATCCCGACAGCCTGGAGCGCGCCGCCGAGATCGTTGCCGGTTCCAGCAAACCCTTGATCATCGTCGGTCGAGGCGCGATGCGGTCCGGCGCCGGCGAGGCGATCCTGCGCCTCGCGGAGCGGATCGGCGCGCTGATCGCTACCAGCCTCATGGCTAAGAACTGGCTGTCGGAGGACCCGTACTACGTCGGGATCTCCGGTTTCTACGGCAGCCGCACCGCGATGGAGCTCTTCCAGGATGCCGACTGCGTCATCGGCGTCGGTGCCAGCCTGAACCGCTACACCACCGAGCACGGCTACCTGTATCCCAACGCCCGCTACATTCACATCGACAACAAGCCCCACGTGCTGATGGGCGATGGCAAGCCCGCCGACTGCTACGTTCAGGCCGACGCGCGCCTGGGCGTCGAGGGGTTGGATGCGCTACTCGCGGCGCGCTCGTTCTCCGGCAGCGGCTACCGCACGCCTGAGGTCAAGCAGCGGCTGGTCAACCACTTCGCGGATACCGCCGAGTTTCCAATCGAAGCCGACCGCGTCGATCCTCGCGAAGTCTGCCTGGCGCTGGATCAGGCGCTACCTGTCGACGTGCAGTTGGTGATGGGCAGCGGCGCCAGCACCGGCTTCACGACGATGCTCTTCAACGAGCCCGGTCGACGGGTGGTGGCGGGCCACTTCTTCGGCTGCATCGGCCAGATGCTGCCCGCGGCCATGGGGACTATCGTCGCTACCGGTAATCAGCCGACAGTTGCTGGTTGACGGTGACGCCAGCACGATGATGCACCTCGCGGAACTGGAGACCGCCGTTCGCTACGACATGCCGCTGCTGGTGACGGTGCTGAACGATCAGGCGCTCGGCTCCGAGTACCACAAGATGAAGGCTCACGACCGTCAGGCGGACCTGGCGACGATTCCGACGCCGGACCTCGGCGCGGTGGCGCGCTCTTTTGGCGGCCGCGGCGTCCTGGCGACCAACGTCGAAGACGTGCGCAAGGCGGCGGCCGACTGGATGGCGAACAAGGGCGTGATGGTTATCGACGCACGCATCTCACGCAACGTCATCACCGTGCCATACCGCCGGCTCCACTACGGTCGCGACGACTGAGGCAGCGTGGTCACCCTCCGACCGGTCCAGTCAGCCGACTACGCGCGGCTGGCTGAGATCGCCGCGGCGATCGATCCGCTCGAGAGCCGCGGGGCGGAGTGGTACCGCGAACGCGACGCGAACTGGAATCCGCGTCTCCTCCGTTACCGGCTGGTCGCCGAGCGTGACGGACTGGTCCTGGGCTGGGGCGAGGTCGGCCACGGTTGGTGGGCGTACCACCCGCGCAAGTTTCACCTGCGATTGAACGTAGACCCGGCGTTTCAACTCCAGGGGGTCGGCTCGAGTCTGTACGCGCACCTCACCGGGTACGTCGAGGCGAGCTGGAACCCACGCCAGATTGGCGCCGAGGCTTCCGAGCTGCGGCCGTGGAGCATCGCCTTCCTCGAGCACCGCGGATTTCAGGAGGCGCACCGTCGCTGGGACGCCACGCTGGAGGTGCGACGGGCGAATCTCGAGCGACTGGAGTCGGCGACGCGGCGGGTGTCCGCGCAGGGTCTGACAATCGTGACGCTGGCGCAAGAGCGTGAGCGGCGCGGTGCGCGCTTCGAGCAGGATGTGTACGACTTCGAGCAGCGCGTCTATCTGGACGAACCGGGCTATGACCCGGAGGGCTCGCTGCAATTCGATCAGTTTGTTGCTGTCGAGCTCGGCCCGAACGCGGCGGTGGATGCGGGTAGCTTCCTGGCGCTGGACGGCACGCGCATGGTGGGCATCAGTCGGCTGCGGCGTGACTCACGCGGCGAAGGCATTCTGCACGTCGGGTTCACCGGTGTGGAGGCCGGGTACCGCGGGCGGGGCATTGCGCTGGCCCTGAAGCTGCTGACAGTGGACTTTGCGCGGCGCGAGGGATTCGCGGCGATTCGCACCGAAAATGATTCGTCGAACGCGCCGATGCTGCATATCAATCTGTCGCTTGGCTGGGAGCTGGAGCCGGCGTCGGTGATCTTTCACAAGCGCTTCGCAGACTGAAGTCGGCGGACGACTGCACCCGTGGGAGGCTCCGTCGCGGTCGGAGGCTGGAATCGTTCGGAGCGCGGGTCTCTCACGCGCGGAGTGCGAGTAATGGCGGGGACCCGGGGGCGACAGACCTCCGCGCGCGACCACCGGGCGGAGCGCTCGCGGCGTGCCGCGCCGCGGGGTTCATCCCACACCAGGTCCGCCCCGCGCCCCGACGCGTCAGCTCAATCGCTCGACGATCATGGCCATGCCCTGCCCACCGCCCACGCACATCGTCTCCAGCCCGTAGGTCTGTTTTTCTAGCGCGGTCAGCTCGTTCAGCAGCGTGCACAGGATCCGCGCGCCGGTCATCCCGAACGGGTGGCCGAGCGCGATCGCGCCGCCGTGCGGGTTGAGCTTGTCGCCGAACGGGTCGATTCCCATCCCGCGGGCCGACGGGATTACCTGCGCGGCGAACGCCTCGTTGATCTCGACGATGTCGATGTCGTCGATCGTCATGGCGGCCCGTTTCAGCGCCTGCCGCGAAGCGTCGACGGGTCCCAGGCCCATGAACTCCGGCGCGAGCGCGGAGACCGGTCGAGATGACGCGGGCAAGCGGCTTGAGACCGAGCTCGCTTGCGCTCTGCGATCGGACATGAGCACTACTGCCGCGGCGCCGTCGTTCAGAGGGCACGCGTTGCCTGCGGTCACCGTGCCGTCCTCGCGAAAGGCGGGTTTGAGCTGGCGAGCACCTCGGCGGTCGTGCCGGGCCGCGGGCTGTCGTCGCTGGTGAAGATCTCTCCGTTGGGCAGCGGCACCGGGATGATCTCGCGATCGAAGAATCCGGATCGTCGCGCGCCTGCACCGCGGCGTCTGGCTCTTCACCGCAAAGCGGTCCATGCTCTTCGCGGGTGATCTTCTCGCGCCGGCGACGTTCTCGGCGGTCTGGCCCATCGAGATGTAGATGTCGGGGTAGCCTTCGGGGTTGCCGGGCGCCAGCGCGGGTTCTCGCGTCGGGCGCGTCGGGGTGCCATTGCCGAAGCGCGAGACGCATTCCACGCCGACCGACAGGAACACATCGCCCTCGCCTGCGTGGATGGCATGCGTGGCGATGCGCGTGGTGGCCAGCGAGCTGGAGCAGTAGCGATTGACGGTCACACCCGGCGAGTTGAGGTGGCTCAGGATGCTGACGACGCGCGCCAGGTTGAAGCCCTGCTCGCCGCCGGGCAGGCCGCAGCCGCACAGCAGGTCTTCCACCATGGCGGGCTCGAGCTGTGGGACTTTGTGCATGACGCTGGAGACCACGTGGGCAGCAAGGTTGTCAGGGCGGACGTCGACGAGGTGACCCTTCATGGCACGGCCAATCGGCGAACGAGTAGCGGCCACGATGACGGCTTCTGGCACAAGTGACCTCCCGGTGGGGGACAGCGTACGGCAACGCCGCGCCGGCTATGTAGCTTTGGGGCGTTGCTGGTGAGCGCCGGCTCGCTGGGTGGTCTGCGACCGGCTCGGCTCGCGCCAACGTCGTTGAGGCGGGCCTCGGTCAGAGGCGTGTGCCTGGGTGAGACGCAATCGGCGCCCTCAGACGCATGCGCGTAACCGGCGGGAGTTGTGATCCTTCTCAGGCTCAGGATGACACATGCCCGAGTGCTGAGGCGATCGCCTGACTCGTCAGCCGCGTTGGCGGAGCCGCGGGCTGCGGCATCGACGCCCACGGGTGCGGGGACTAGGCCAGTCCCGCCACGACGGTGCCCAGCGTGCGGGCGACGTTGCTGCGCCAGCCATTGCCCATGTTCTCGTAGGCGAAGCTATCCGCTGACGTGAAGCCGGCGTGCTCCAGGTGCACGTGCGTGCCGCCCGTCGCCAGCGCGGTGAGCGTCCACGTGACCAGCGTGTCGAGTCGATGGCCGTAACCCTGGACCTCGCTGGAGCCGCCTCGCCAGGAATATGCCAGGCGCCGCTCGGGCTCGACGATCAGGACCTCACAGTTGACGGTGCCGTCCCAGTCAGCCACGGGCTGGGTGTGAAACTGAAAGCGATGCCCGACGACCGCCTGGAGGTCGTTCGGCATCAGCCACTGTTCGACGAGGTCCGCCCGGGTGAGGGCCAGCCACACCCTGGCGGGTGGCTGCGGCAGGTCGAAGTCGACGACGATCGACCGCGTGCCGGAATCGGTGCTGGTGACATTGCTGGAGTTCATTGGGGTTCTCGATCTCCCATGTAGGGTTCAATCAGGCGGACGGGCGTCAGGAGGGTTCACGCGCCGGCTGACGCGCGATCGAGCATCGGCCTCGGGTGCAGATGGGGTTTCGGCGCTCGGCGCTGTCAGCGGCTCGGTCTGCGCGCCGAGCACGTTGGCCAGCCGCTGGACGCGGGTCTGCCAGAAGTTCTGGTAGTGACCGATCCAGTCGACCAGCGGCGTCAGGCCGCTGGGTTCGGCGTGGTAGTAGACAAAGCGACCGGCACGTCGGTCGCTGACGAGCCCTGCGCGGCGCAGGGCGGCCAGGTGCTGGGAAACGGCGGGCTGGGACACGGCCAGGCCGGCGGTGATTTCGGAGACGGTGGCTTCGCCCTGGGCGAGGCGCTCGAAGACGGCGCGACGGGTGGGATCGGCCAACGCCTGCAGCACGTCGGCGGCCTCCGTCATGCAGAACATATTAGCGATCACTTATGTGGTGTCGCAAGAGCGCTAGCATGCCGGTGAGACGTGATGCAGCCCGACGGTCAACGTACGCAGCGCGCTGACGCGGATCTCGAGCCTCAGAACGGAACGCGCCCGCGGCGCGCGACCCTGGACGACGTTGCGGCGATCAGCGACTGCGTCGCGCGTGCCTACGCCCGCTACGACGGACGGCTGCCGCGACCGCCCAGGCCCGTGCTCGCCAACTACCGCGAGGTCGTGCGCCAGACGCTGACCTGGGTGCTCGAGCACGCGCAGCAGATCGTCGGGGTGCTGGTGCTGATCGAGCGTGGCGACCACGTGCTCCTCGACAACATCGCCGTCGACCCGTGCTATCAGGGCCGCGGGTTCGGCCGATGCTTGCTGGTCTGGGCCGAGTCAGAAGCGCGCCGCCTCGGGCACCCCGAGGTGCGGCTGTATACCAACGCGCTCATGACGGAGAACCGCGCCCTGTACGCGCGATGCGGCTACCAGGAGTACGACCGCCGCGACCTCGATGGTCGGGACACGGTCTTTATGCGCAAGTCGCTCCGCGCGGGAAGGTAGAGCCGCTGTCACGCCGGCGGCGCGCCGCGTCGGCGCGGTTTTGGTCTGGGTCGCCACGGGAGTGAGACCACGGCGTCCGCGACGCCCGCCGCGAGTCTGGCGGCGGCTTCCTCGAGTGCTGCCCGCGCCTGCGCCGCGGGCATGGACGGTGGCGGGGAGGCTTAGCCCCGTGGACCAGAGCGGCCAGGTCTGCAGTATCTTGGCGTGCGCGCCGCTCGGCGTATGCATCTCCGCGGCGTGTACCAGCAGCCGTCGCTCCAGCTCGCGCGCGAGGTCAGCCACACGCTTGCCGCCGCGCAGCGTCGTCGGGAGCACGACGGCGTCCGTCTGGAGCTGCTCCGTGGCGTCCACCTCGTCCAGCAGCCAGTGTGCGCCGATCGAGAGGTCGTCGAGCTGCCAGGCTTCACGCGCGGTGGCCAGCGCCAGGAGCGCGGGCCACAGCTGCTGGTGGACGTACGTCACTTTGCCGGCGACGAGCTTGGTCGACAGTACGCGCTCGTCGTCGTCGAGTCGGCTCATGGTTTCGTAGATGATTGGGCCTCGCGGATGGCCCCACCACGAGCTTCGCAGCGGTTCGTCGACGATCATGCCGACCAGGCTGGGCAGCGCCGGATCGGAGAGCAGGAGCATGCCGTAGCGTTCGAGCGCCGCTCGCGCGCGCTCGAGTGCGAATTCGACTGTCGGGGGGCGGGTGGCGTGCGGTGGCAGACTTGTCGACATGATTGTTGGTGCCCACTCCATCATCTATGCCGAAGACGCCGAGCGGACGCGCGCCTTCTTTCGCGACGTGCTGGGGTATCCGTACGTGGACGCCCATGGCGGCTGGCTCATTTTCAAGCTACCGCCCGCGGAGCTGGGGATCCACCCGACCGAGCCCGCGGACAGCGGTCGGCACGAGTTGTATCTGATGTGCGATGACATCGAGCAGACGGTGCGCGAACTGGAGGCCAAAGGCGTGGAGTTCACGGGCCCCGTGACGGACGCCGGCTTCGGGCGGCTGACGAGCATGAAGATCCCCGGTGGTGGAGAGCTGGGCCTGTACCAGCCGCGGCATGCGCTGGCGATCGAGCTCTAGCGCGCTACGGTGAATCGGGCGATCGCTGCGCTCCGCCGGAGGTTTTCTCTCCGAGGGTTCAAGGGGCTGGCGCCCCTTGAGAATCCCCGCTGAGGCGAGGGGCGGACACGGCGGTGCCGCTTCGCTGCGCTCGCTCCCGCCGGAAATGACTCTCCGAGGGTTCAAGGGGCGCCAGCCCCTTGAAAATCCCCGCCTGGGCTCGCTGGGGCATGAAAATCCCGGCCTGGGCTCGCCGGGGCATGAGAATCCCTGCCGGGGCTCGCCGGGCTTGAAAATCCCCGCCACGCGGGTCGCGGGATCGCCGGGCGTGAAGATCGCCGATAGCGGTGAGCTCGGCTTCCTGTGCGAGCCCCCCGCTTACTGACACGATCCGCCTCGCTAGCCCGACCATTTTTCCAAAAAACCACGCGGTCGAGAAACGACGCGTGGCGGGACAGCTCCGCGTAGCGGTCACTTTCTGGCCTCATCCTGATACAAACTTCTCGGACATCCGATGGCCAACACCAGTTCGCGTACCTTGCGGCTGCTGTCTTTGCTCCAGACGCACCGCTTCTGGGCCGGCGACGAGCTCGCCGACCGCCTCGGTGTGTCCCCGCGCACCCTGCGCCGCGACGTCGACCGGCTGCGCGAGCTCGGCTATCCCGTCGAGGCGCGCCGCGGACTCGACGGGGGCTATCAGCTCGCCGCCGGCGCCGCCCTGCCGCCGCTGGTGCTCGACGACGACGAGGCCGTCGCGCTGGCCATCGGCTTGCGCGCGGCCGCGCAGGGGGCGATCGCTGGCATCGAGGAGTCGTCGGTGCGCGCCCTGGCCAAGGTGGCGCGCATCATGCCGCCGCATTTGCGGCGGCGCGTCGACGCGCTGCGGGCGATGACCAACGGACCGGTCGCCTGGAGCCGCGGCCCGAACGTCGACGCAGCGGTGCTGACCACCGTCGCTCAGGCGTGCCGCGACGAGGAGCGCCTGCGCTTCGCGTACACGGCGCAGAACACCGAGCGCAGCACGCGCCACGTCGAGCCTCACCGACTCGTCTCGTTGGGGCAGCGCTGGTACTTGGTGGCGTTCGACCTCGCGCGCAACGACTGGCGCAGCTTCCGCCTCGACCGACTCGACACGCTGCGCACGACCGGCATGCGCTTTCAGCCGCGTGCGCTGCCGGCCGAAGACGCCGTCAGCTTCGTGCGCGCGGGCATCGAGAACCTGCCGACGCGCCGTCGCATCGAGGTGCTGGTGCACGCCTCTGGCGCCGCGGTGCGCGCTCGCGTCGGCCAGTGGGTGACGGTCGAAGACGTGGACGAGGACAGGTGTCGGCTGCGCATGATCGTCGACAACCTGGACTGGCCGGCGTTGACGCTGGGCGCCGTGGGCGCCGACTTCGAGGTCATCCGCCCCCCAGAGCTCATCGAGCACCTGCGCGACTGGGGGGCGCGGTTCACCCGCGCCACGGCCGGGTCTCACGCGTAACCGACGTGCACGCCGGGCGGGCCCGACAGCCACCGCGCGGACACGCAGCGGCGTAACCCCGCTGCAAGTCGGAGTGGCCGTGCCGCATGTATCTCAGCGCGTTCGACCTGGCGCTGGAGCAACCGAGCAGCGTCAACGCCGACGTGAGGATTGTCTCGTCTGGCATCGACACCTACGCGCTCGATCCGCCGGGTGAACCCCGTTTGAGCAGCGGGGTGTACGCGGAGTGCGGACGGCGCCTGGCGTTTGCCGCACAGCGCCTGGTGATCCCTCCAAGGAGGGCGCATTCTATGCCGCCGCACCTGGGCGAGAGCGTGCGCACGTTTTAGTGGGGGTTCAGAGGATCGACCAGGGCAACACGAGGTCCACCTGTGAGCTGCTGTCGCAGTTGCGCGAGGTGCACGCTGGATTCACCTGGCGCCCACGCGGACCAGATTGCCTCCAGCGTGGCCGTGATCCAGGCCGCGTCCATGCTATCGCTGGGGTGGTCCGTGGACCACGGCGCAAACAGGAGGTCCATGTGGTCGACGGGCGCTTTGCCCGGCGCGAGGGGCGGCTGGACGTAGGCAATCGCCACGCGTCGGAAGCCGAGGTGGTCGAAGATGCGCACCCGCTCGACGGCGTCGAAAGTGTCCGCGGCGAGCAGGTCGGGCGGCGTGCGCCACGGGCTATCGACTTCGATGAACAGTCCGTTGCTTGCCCGGTGACCATGCCCGACGGCGTCGACGTCCAGGAGCGCTTTGCGCTTCTCGAAGAGCATGCGGCCCAGGCCCTGGCCGCGCAGGTCCTGGTCGACGACCAGGTATTCGGAAAACCCGCAGTTGCTGCGCGGGACGTAGCTGAAGATGCTCAGGCCGACGATGCGCGTGGCGACGTCGGCCACGAGTACGTGAAACAGTCGGGGACCGCCACGTACGTTGTCGGACAGGAACTGACGAATGCGGTCCAATCCGAGCACCGCATTGGGATCCGTAAAGGTCCGCTCGAGCAGCGCCACGAGGTCACCCAGCCGCGCGTCCTCCGGCCGGGTGATCTCCGCGACGCGAAGCTGATTCAGGAGGTGACGGTCGCGGGCATCGCTTCGCGCACGCACTCGGCCAGCGTTCGAATGCCATCCACGATGTCCTGTTTTTCAATCCAGCCAAAGCTCAATCGCAAATACGCCACGTCCGCGTTGAGCGTGGAGAACGCCTGGCCCGTCGAGTAGGTGATGCCGCGCGCGACAGCCAGCTCTTGCAGGCGGGTGCGATCGACGTCCTCGGGCAGCTTCACCCACACGAACAGACCGCCGTCGGGCTGCGTCCAGCTCATGCCCGGGACGGTGCCGAACTCGCCTTCCAGCGCGTCGAGCAGCGCGTTGCGCTTGTCTTTGACCGCCTGACGACCCTCCTCGATGTGGTCCCACAGGTGGTCTTTGAAGTACTCCGCTGCCACGAGCTGACTGAGCATGCTCGTGCCGCCGTCCATCTTCCAGGGCATCAAACGGGCAATGATCGACTCCGTGGCGATGAAGAAGCCCAGTCGGACCCCTGGCCCGAGGATTTTGGAGAACGAGCCGATGTACATGACTTCGCCCGGGTCGGCCAGCGCGTAAATGGCAGGCACCGTCAACGGCTCGAAGCTGATGTCAGCGTATGTGTCGTCTTCCACAATCAACACGCGATACTTGCGCGCCAGCTCGAGGAGTTTCTGTCGGCGCTCGAGGGGCTGACTGGTGCCGGTGGGGTTCTGGTAGCTGGCCGTGGTGTAGATGAAGGCTGGCTGTATGCC
This sequence comes from uncultured Chloroflexia bacterium, assembly GCA_963776625.1. Taxonomy (GTDB): domain Bacteria; phylum Chloroflexota; class UBA6077; order UBA6077; family CF-72; genus CF-72. The sequence continues at coordinate 22,517 of CAVZNP010000001.1, forward strand.
AGCGGCGGCCTGCTGCTCGAGGACGGTCTCCAGCGCATCCATGCGCATGCCCTGCTCGTCGACAGGCACCGCCGCCAACTGCAGCCCGCATTGCTTGAACACGCGGATGGTGCCGACGTACTCGAACTCCTCCATGATCACCGTGTCGCCCGGACGTGCAAGTCCCTGGGCACTGAGCTGCAGGCCCTGCATCGCGCCGTTGGTGATGACGATCTCCTCGATCGGGGGGCGGATGTGGTGATTGTGCTCGAAGCGCTGCTGAGCGACGCCGCGCAGCTCCGGCAGACCCCGCGCCTCGGGATAGTGGGCCAACTCGGTGCCCACTCGCGTGAGTACGCGGCGGGCCGCCTCGCCCAGATCCCGCGACGGGAAGACGCCGGGATCCGGGTTCCCGGCTCCAAAGTTGAAGGTACGCGGCGAAGGTCCAGTCATCTCACTGCTCAGCTTGCCACAGGAGCGGGCTGGCCTGCCTGGCGGCTGAGCGCATCGATCCGTGCCTGGATCTCGGGACCTGGCCACGCCTCGTCGAGCCAGGCGGGCACGGGGTCGTTGGGTCCGCCGACTTCCAGAGGTGCGTCGATGTCGTGGCGCCCGTTGGGAAAGATCTGCAGGGCGCACGGGAACTCGTAGTAGATCTCCAGGCCGTTGCCATCCGGATCGTAGAAGTACAGGCTGCGCTGGTTCTCGTGATCGGTGGCACGCTCGATCGTAATGCCGTTGCGCAGGAGGTTCACGTACGCGTCGCGCAGGTCGGCGTAGTGCTCGACCTGGAAGGCGAGGTGGATCAGGCCCAGCTGGTCGCGGCGCGGTTTCTGCGCCTGTTCGGGGCTGGGGTGTTTGGCAAAATCGAGTGTGTGGAAGCCGTCGCCGAGGGTGGTGAACAGTCCACCGTGGTCGGCATCTCGCTCGGCGACCTTCAAGCCGAGAACATCGCAGTAGAACCAGCGTGCGCGCTCTTCGTCGCTCACACGCAACAGAACATGGCCGAGCTTCCAGAGTCGCATAGTTGTGATCTTACGCCGTCGGCTGAGCGCTACCCTGAAGGTCTATGCCCAAGTTTGTGTTTCTGCCTCCGCAGAGCGAGACCACCCGTCGTTGGGCAGTCGCGCTCGCCGAGCAGGTGCCCGCGTTCGACGTCGTCGTCGCCGAATCGCCTGGGGATGCGCGTCAGCAAATCGTCGACGCCGATGCGGCGTTCGGGACGTTGCCTGCCGACGTGCTGCGCCAGGCCCGGCAGTTGAAGTGGCTGCAGGCGCCGGCCATTGCCCCCCCGGCGGGCTTCTACTATCACGAGCTCATCGACCACCCCGTGGTGGTCACCAACCAGCGCGGCATCTTCAACGAGCACATCGCCGCGCACATCATGGCCTTCGTCCTGGCGTTCGCGCGTGGGTTCCAACGCTACATTCCGCGCCAGCTTCGACACGAGTGGACTCCCGACAGACTCGACGCTGGAGTGGTCCATTTGCCGGAGTCCACCGCGTTGATTGTCGGCGTGGGCGGGATTGGCGCGGAGACGGCGACCAAATGCGCCGCCTTCGGCATGCGCGTCATCGGTGTGGACGCGCGCCAGCACGACCGGCCAGCAGGTGTCGACGAGCTGTATGCGCCCGATGAACTGGACGCGCTGCTGCCGCGCGCGGACTTCGTCATCCTGACCATTCCGCACACGCCGGAAACGGAAGGGTTGATGCATGCGGCGCGCTTTGCGCGCATGAAGTCGACGGCGTTCTTCATCAATATCGGCCGTGGCCGGACCACGCGGTTGAACGACCTGGTGGACGCGCTGCAAACAGGGACGATCGCCGGCGCCGGACTGGACGTGTACGAGGTCGAACCGCTGCCGGCCGACCATCCGCTGTGGGACGCACCCAACGTGCTGTTGACTCCACACACGGCAGGCTTCGGACCGTATCTGGACGACCGACGCCTCGCGATCCTGCTCGACAACAGTCAGCGCTTCGTGCGCGGCGAGCCGCTGGTGAACGTTGTCGACAAGGCCCGCTGGTTCTGATCGTCGCCGGCACGGGAATGACCATCAGCCGGAGTCCGACGCGGAGTGTCGGAGAGCTACTGCGACGCTGGCGCGAGCAGCGCCGCCTCAGCCAGCTGGAGCTGGCGCTGCAGGCGGAGGTCTCCGCAAGACACCTGAGTTTCGTCGAGACCGGACGTGCTGTGCCCAGTCGCGAGATGGTGCTCCACCTCGCGGATCAGCTCGATGTGCCGCTCCGCGAGCGCAATCAGCTCCTGCTGGCGGCCGGCTATGCGCCGGTCTATTCAGAGGCGTCGCTCGACGCGCCGGCGCTCGACGCGGTGCGAACCGCGATCCGCGCGATCCTCGACGCGCACGCGCCGAATCCGGCCGTGGTCGTCGACCGCCACTGGAATATGGTGGATGCCAACTCCGGGATCGGCATCTTCACGGACGGGATCGCCCCGCGGATGCTGACGCCACCGGTCAATATCATGCGCCTCAGTCTGCATCCAGAGGGTGCGGCGGAGCGCATTGTCAACCTCGCGCAGTGGCGGGCGCATCTGCTGGGTCGACTGCGACGTGAAGTGACGCGCACCGCGGATGCAGACCTGGTGCGGTTGTATGAGGAGGTCCGCCGCTATCCGTGTGACGGTGCCGCGATGGAAGTCGACGTGCCCGGCCCGGATGACGTGGTGGTGCCACTGCGCTATCGGGCCGGGGAGTGTGAGCTGGCGTTCTTCAGTACGGTGGCCGCCTTTGGAACGCCACTGGACATCACGGTCGACGAGCTGGCGATCGAGTTGTTCTTTCCCGCCGACCCGCTAACCGCCAGCGTTCTCGCCCGGCGTCGCGGATGACGGGGCTTTGTCGATAAACCCGTAGACGTCGCGGAGGCGTCCGTCGTCGAAGATCGCGACGTCGAAGCCGATCACGACCGGCTCTGGCGCGCCAGGAGGCGCAAGGTGCCATGTGAAGCGAGCCTGATCGTGGTGGGCATCCACTCCGCTGCCGAGGCTGAATTGTAGTCCGGCGAACTGGGTCTGGGCGGCGCCGACGAACTGGTCGATGGCGTCGTGGCCGCGTACGGACACCAGCGGATCGGTGTATCCGGCCTGCTCGGTGTAGAGGTCCGCGATGAGCGCCCGACGGCGTTGAGGATCGGTTTCGTTCCACGACTCGATGTAGCGGCGGATGACTGCCTGGACGTCTGTCACGTCATGTCTCCTTCTGGCGACGCTGCCTCAGCGCAACGCGCACTCCAATCCTGACAGGGGCGAGCGCGCCTGGCGATTACCTGGGAGGTCATCGACGTCGGCTTCATCGCGTGCGATGCTCCAGCTATGACTTCCACCATGACGGACCTCCACACCGCGACGGAGTACCTGCCAGTGGGGCTCGCACTCGTGGGTCTGGTACTGGTTGTTGCCGGGTTGCGAGCACTGCGACCGTCGCAGGGCCAGCGTTCATGGCCCGCGTGGGCACGCACCTATTTGCGCGTGTTCCGCGGCGTGGTCGTGGGCGTGTGTCTGATCGGCGCCGCGTGGGGCTGGTCGGCGCACATCGATTGGTTGCTCGTAGCGAGTGGGTGCATCGCCGTCGGCGAGTTTCTCGAATCCAGCTATTACGACATGGTGCTCGAATGGGGCGCGCGGTCGGGGAAGGTGCGCGTGGACTCTTAACCTCGGCTTTGCCTTCCGTTTACGCGCGACACTGGGTCCTTAACCGAAGTACGTGGAAGCATCATCGTGAGCACTTGCGGAGGAGCTCACATGATGCGAACCCTCGTGCACCTGTCGGACGCGCACATTCTGCCCACCGACGCAGATCGGCTGCAGGGCGTGGACACACTCCAGAATGTTCGAGACATCCTGCAGGTCGTCGAACGGAGCGGCCTGCAGCTTGACGCGCTGGTCGTCTCCGGCGATCTGGCCAACCATGGCGAAATCGACAGTTACCGACGTCTGCGCACGGAGCTTGACGCCGCTGCCGCGCGTCTCGCGACTCAGTTGATCGTTGCTATTGGCAACCACGACGCACGGCCCGCGTTCAGAGAGGCGATGCTCGACGCGCTGCCAACCGATGAGCCGATCGACTACGTACGCTGGATTGGCGGCTTGCGCGTGGTTGTGCTCGACTCCAGCGTGCCAGGCGCGGCGTATGGGGAGATCCGACCTCGGCAACTGCACTGGCTGGCGGAACACCTGAGCACCGCCGCCGAGGAGGGCACGCTGGTGGTCTTGCATCATCCGCCCGTCCCCGACGCGACACCGCTCGCGGGCCTGTTGACGCTGCATGGCGCCAGCGACCTGGAGGCCGTGGTGCGTGGCAGCGACGTCGTCGGCGTCCTGGCCGGCCACGCCCACCACGCGATTACGGCGGCATTTGGTGGCGCGTTCTGCTATGCCGCGCCCGCGACCGCATACACTGTCGATCCGTTGCTCCTGGAGCAACGCACGCTGCGCGGGGTGCAGGGTGCCGGTTTTGGCTTGATCCGCGTCATCGACGGGCGCGCCGTGGCGTTGACGTTCTCCATGCCGAGTTCTGGAGTCGAGACGTACCGCCACGACCTGAATGACGCGGTCGTGCAGCGCTTGATCGGCGCGACGGCCGCCGCGGCATGAACCGACGTCAGTTTCTGGGGGTCCTGGCTGCCTCACCGGCGGCGGTGGTGGCGCTGGCCGCGTGCACGACGGCGCCCGGTGCACCAGCCTCCGCAAATCAAGCCATGACGACGACCACAACCACGACAGGTCCGTCAGGCGCGAGCGGTCAGTCGGTGAGCATCCGCTTCGACAGTTACAATTGGGGGACGCCCGGGCTCGGCGGCCAGGGCACGCAGCAGCTCATCGACGAATTCCAGGCGGCCAATGCCAACATTACCATTCAGCCGCGGAACGTCGCGTCGACCGACATTTTGAAATCCAGCGTGGCTCAGGCGGCCGCGGGCGACCCACCTGACATCGCCCAGCTGGTGCTCAACAACATCGACTTCGTCGTCGACAATCTGCCGGTGCAGCCACTGGACGAAATCGCGCCAAAAGACGAGTTCGACGACACGATGAAGCACATCCTGCCCCAGGCCGCCAAACTCGGGCAGGTCAACGGCCACCAGTACGGTGGGCCGTACACGTTCAGCACTCCGACGCTGTTCTACAACGGCGACGTCTTCCGCTCCGCTGGACTGGATCCGGCCAATCCGCCTACCACCTGGGAGCAGGTCCGCGACGCCGCGCAGGCCATCCGCGACCGCACCAGCGCCGCGCCCCTGAACATCGGCGGCCTGTATGGCGCCGACTGGATCATTCAGTCGCTGGTCAATAGCAACGGCGGTACGACGTTGTCCGCAGATCGGAGCCAGGCGACGTTCAACGCTGCGCCTGCCATCGAAGTGATCCAGTGGTGGCAAGGGCTCGTCAATGACGGGCTGTACCCGAAACTCAGCGATGCGGATGCGCAGGCGTCGATGAGCAACGGCACGATGGGCATGTTCCTGAATACCACCGTGCTCTTGCCCGCGCTGCGCACCGCCGCCGACGGCAAGTGGGATCTTCGCACATCTGGCGAGCCCAGCTTCGGCTCGAAACCGGTCGTGCCGACGAACTCGGGCAGCGCGCTCTTTGTCCTGTCGAAAACTCCTGAGCAGCAGCTTGCCGCGTGGGAGTTCCTCCGCTTCGCCGCGTCACAGCGCGGCAACACGATCATCACCAGCGTCATCGGCTACGTCCCGCAGCGCGACGACGTGGTTGACGACCCGAATTACCTCAAGCCGTTTCTCGACAAGGATCCGCGTATGCTGCCGACCATCAAACAACTGGGTAACCTGCAGGCCTGGACCTCGTGGCCCGGCAAGAACGCGCCCCAGGCGGTGGACGTGTTCATGCAGGCGCTCGCCAACGTCGTGTATGGCGGACAGGACGCTCAGCCGACGATGGACGCGGCCGCGCAGCGGGTCGACCAGTACCTGCGTGACGGCTGAAGCGTGCATAACGCCTGAAGCGAGCAGCCTCCGTCGAAGTCGGAGCGAGTCTCTGGTTGGAGGGGCGGCGTTCAGCGGGCCGCGTCACCGCGGCGGTAGTCCGCGGTCACGGCTTCCACCTGCTCCTTGAGGTCGTCGGAGAATTTCATCTCCAGCGCCGACAGCGTGTCATCCAGTTGCTCCGGGCGGCTGGCGCCGACAATCGGCGCGGTGACGGCCGGCTGATTCAGCACCCACGCCACCGCCAATCGCGCCAGCGGCACACCCGCATCCGCGGCGATGCCCCGCAGTTGATCGACCGTCTCGAACTGCCGCTCGTGCCAGTAGCGTTGCTGGTAGTTCTGCGCCGCCGAGCCAAGCGTAAAGCGCGTGCCGGGCGTGGGCGGTCCGGAGGCGTCGTGTTTGCCTGTCAGCAAGCCGCCGGCGATGGGGTTGTAGCTGATGACGCCGATGCCCTCCTCGAGGCACAGCGGAAACAAATCGCGCTCGAATTCGCGAAACAGCAGGTTGTAGCGCGGCTGCACCGAATCGAAGCGGACGAGATTGCGTGTTTCACTGCGACCGATGGCGCGCGCCAACTTGTAGGCAACCCAGTTGGAGCAACCGATGTAGCGTACTTTGCCGCTCTGGACCAGTCGGTCGAGCGCTTCGAGCGTCTCGTCGACGGGCGTCTCTGGATCGTAGCCGTGCAGTTGATAGAGATCGATCCAGTCCGTTTGCAAGCGACGCAGCGACTGCTCGACGGCATCCAGGATGTGGCGGCGACTCGCACCGCGATCCCACGGATTGGGTCCGGTCGGCGCGTGGCATTTGGTGGCCAGCACGAAGTTCTGGCGTCGTCCGTGCAGCCAGCGGCCGAGGATCTCTTCGGTGCGGCCGCGCGTGGTCGCGTCACCGCCCACGGGATACGCATCCGCGGTGTCCAGGAACGTGACGCCAGCCGTGGCTGCCCGCTCGAGAATTGCGCGCGACTGCTCCTCGGGGCACTGCAGCCCAAAGGTCATGGTGCCGAGGCAGATGCGCGACACCTTCAGTCCAGTTCGTCCGAGTCGCTTGTGCTCCACCAGTTGAAAAACCTCTCGACTGAGAATAGCTGAATGCGCCTGCGATCGAGCCGGCATCGCCGCCGGGGCCGACCGCGAGGTAGATTGAGGTAGATTGAGATAGATTGAGGTTTGCGCTCGTGTCCTCCTCTGACGCTCGCCCGGCGGTGCTCGTCACGCGCCGCTTTCCCGACGGATCGACCCGCCCGCTGCTGGAAGCGGAGCTCGACGTCCAGCAATGGCAGGCCGAGGAGCCAATGTCGCGAGAGACGCTGCTGGCGAAGGTTGGCGACGTGCACGGCATGCTGGCCTCCGTCACCGAGCGCGTCGACGCGGAGCTGCTCGACGTCGCGCCCGCGTTGCGCGTCGTCGCCGAGTACGGAGTCGGCTACGACAACATCGACGTCGAGGCGTGCACGCGGCGTGGCGTGATCGTGTGCAACACCCCGGGCGTGCTTGCGGAGACGACCGCGGATCTGACCTGGTCGCTGATCCTGACTGCTGGGCGACGCATTGGCGAAGCGATCGACCACGTCAAGCAGGGCCACTGGCAGGGCTGGAGCCCCAACGTACTCCTCGGGCAGGACGTCCACCACCGCACGCTGGGCATCGTGGGGCTCGGCGCCATCGGTTGGCAGGTGGCCAGACGGGCGCTTGGTTTCGACATGCGCGTGCTGTACTCCAGCGCCCACCGCCACCCCGAGCTCGAGGCGCAGGCGCCGCTTGCGTATGTGGACCTCGAGACGCTCTTGCGGCAGAGCGACTTCGTCAGCATCCACGCGGCACTCACTCCCGCGACGCGCCACATGTTTTCCACCGATCAGTTCAAACTGATGAAGCGCTCGGCATATCTGATCAACGTGGCGCGCGGTGGACTCGTCGATCAACACGCGGTCCTCGCCGCCTGCCGCGACGGGGACATCGCCGGCGCGGCGCTGGACGTCACGGATCCGGAGCCGATAGCTGTCGACGACGCGCTGCTGACATTGTCGAACGTGATCGTGGTGCCGCACATCGGCAGCGCGACGATTGCCACGCGCATCCGCATGGGCGCGCTCGCCTCGGACAACATTGTGGCCGTGCTGAGCGGCACGACGCCGCCCACTCCGGTCAACCTGGACCGCAGCTGATCCCGCGTTTCGGGCGCGGTGCTATGGTGGTGGGTGTCAGAATCCACGTCCGGTGGCGACGCGGGTCGCCTTGGTTATCTGCTCGACCGTCTGGCCATTTATGACTGCCTGGTGCGCTACGTGCGCGGCCTGGACCGTCACGATTCCGAGTTGATGGCCAGCGCATTCTGGCCGGATGCGCAGGTGAACTACGGGGCGCTGTTCTCGGGCCCGCGTGACGAGTTCGTCGATTGGGCGAACGAGCTCGAGAGTCAGAACGAATATCACGCCCACCACATCGGCACGCAGACCGTCGACTTCGACGGCGACACGGCCCACGTCGAAACCTACGTGCTGTACATCGTGCGGACGCACGCGAAGGTCGAACGGCTGGGCTCGGGCCGCTACATCGACGTGCTGGCGCGTCGCAACGGAGAGTGGCGCATCAGCTTGCGCGAATTTCTCGCGGAAATGGGCAGCGCCGGTGCGCCGTCACTGCTGGTCGAGCGTCCGTGGACGGACCGCGGCCGGTGGGGACCGCCAGGATCTGTCGTACGTGCGACCGTTGCCGCGGCGAGCGGAGTCGGAGCGGCATCGCGCGCTCCACTGACTACCGAAAACGTTCCCGCTGGCAGCCGTTCCAGCGTGCTGACGTGGCACGGATGACGATCCGGCAGCGGCTCCGTCACGAGGAGAGCCGCGCGCCGGGTGTCGTACCCTGACTGTCGGACAGGCGACTTAACCGACCCATGGCATCTCCGGCGCAGATCACCACCAAGGCATCAGGTGTTGCCACTGCGCCGTTGGTCCCGACTCAGACCGCGGCGTTCGGCCACCTGATCTTCGTGCTGGCGGCCCTCGCGGCGCTGATGAGCTCGATCGACTATACGATCGTTGCCGTTGCGATCCCGCAGCTGGTCGTCAGCTTCGACGCGTCGCTGGCGCTGGTGTCCTGGACGCTGACCTCCTACCAGCTCGTGCAGCTGATCATGTTGCCGCTGTCGGGCAAACTGAGCGACTCGTTCGGTCGCAAACGCGTCTTTCTGTTCTGCGTTGGCATTTTCACCTTTGGCTCGCTGCTGTGCGCGATTGCCCCGAACATCTGGTTCCTGATCGTCGCGCGCGGCGTACAGGCCGTCGGTGGCGGCGGACTGGTGCCGTCGTCGGTGGGCATCGTCGCCGAGCAGTATCCGCTGCGTCGGGCGCAGGCGATCGGTCTGCTGACGAGCATGCAGCCAATTGGCAGCATCATCGGTCCCAACGTGGGCGGCTTCATCCTGGAACACTGGACCTGGCGCGAGATGTTCATCATCAACATCCCCATCGGGGCGGCGGTGGTGGTGGGCGTTGGCCTGATTCTGCACGAGAAGTCCACCGTGCGCCGCTCTCGCCACATCGACGTCACGGGCCTCGTGCTCTTCGGCTCGGCCATCACCCTGCTCTTGCTGGCGCTGACGGCGGCGGGCGACGACCCGACCCTCTGGCAGGGCCCGTGGATCTGGCTGGGCGTGGGCATCAGCATTGTGCTGTTCGTGGCATTTATCTGGTGGATCAAGCGTGCCGAGGATCCGTTGATGGAGTACCGCCTCGTGGCGCAGCCGCCCTACGTGGCCGTCAATCTCTACAACTTGCTCTTCGGCGCCGCGGTGTTCGGGTTCTTCTCGTTTCTGCCGACCTACGCGGTGCTCGTGTTCGGGCTGGATCCGTTCCTGAGCGGCGCGGTGCTCACGCCGCGCGCGATCGTCACGGTCGTCACCTCGATCCTGGCCAGCGTGTACATCATCAGACTTGGCTACCGCGCGCCCATGCTCATCGGCATGGCCCTGACGGCGATCATGCTGGTGATCCTGGGCTTCGCGAAGACAGAGGTCCAGATTGGCCCGGTGGCTTTCGGCGGGTTCTGGTTCCTGGCGGCGATCCTGGTCGTCGGCGCGGTGGGCAGTGGGCTCTCGACGCCGGCGTCGAGCAACGCCGCGATCGACCTGGCGCCTGACCGCGCCGCGGCGCTGACCGGCATTCGCAACATGTTTCGGCTGACGGGCGGGGTGATCAGCATCGCGGGGGTGGTGGTGGCGCTGACCCTGTTTCCCGACCAGGCGACCGGGCTCGCGACGATCTTCGGCTGGCTGGCGCTGCCGGTGCTGATGGCCGCGCCGCTGGCGTTTGCGATCCCCGACACGTCGGGGCAGCGGCGCAAGCGCCTGCTGGTCGACGAATAGCGTCGCGGGTGGCCGTCCGTGGGTTGTGGACGGACACGCGCGGGGTGCACCCCACGATGTGGGGCCGACTAGAATTCCGCCTGCAGGAGTGACTCCGGCTCGAGGCCCGGCTGCACGACGAACACGCTGGCAAGACCGACGGCGCCGTCGAGCCTGGCAAAGGTCAGCCGCTGTGCCACGTCACGCGCTTCCCCGCACGTCCCGGGGTTGACCACCAGCGTGGTCTGCACGCGGACGGCCATCGCGCGATGCGTATGCCCGAGCAGCACCAGGTCGGCGTCGGTACTTGCGGCCACACGGCTCAACGTCGCCCGGTCGCGCTCGATCACGTACACGCAGCGATAGTCGGTGGGGTCATCCCACGGCGCGCCGTGCGCCACGTGCACCTGCCGGCCGTCGAGCTCTAGCTCGCGAGAAGCGGGGAGGTCCCTGAGGAAGGCCAGCGTGTCCTCGCCGAGGGTCGCACGAATCTGCGAGCCCGGGTGCAGCAAGATGCTCTTTTCGTGGTTGCCCACGATGCTGACCAGCCCCCGCTCGCGAGCCAGTGCCAGGATGCGCGCATCGACGCGATAGTCGCTGACCAGGTCGCCGAGGTTCAGGACCAGGTCACAGTCGCGCAGGTGGTCGAGCGCGTAGGTCAGGGCCTCGACGTTGTTGTGGACGTCAGAGACAACCCCAACCTTCATCTGTTCCCCTCATGGTACGCGGCGGCTCAGAACGCCGTTCGACTTCGCGAGACGATGAAACGTTGCGATGTCCCTGTGCAGAGGGCTCCCTACGTCAGGCGGGTTCGGCAGCCCGCCGCGAAGAGCCGGTCCGAGCCAAACTCGAGGCGCCTACGCTGAAAACCCTGCCCGGAAGCAGTCGGGATCCGCCTCAGTAGCCCGCCGCATTTTTCTTAAAACAAAAGCGAACCGGCCCGCCGCGTGAGAAGAGACGGGTAGCATGAGCGTCAGATCTGTGTGTGAGTAGCGCTGAGCTGTTCCCTACTACCGTTGTCGGCAGCTATCCGCAGCCTGACTGGCTGATCGACCGTGACAGGTTGCGCGAGCGCGGTGTCCCGCGCGTGCGCGTGGCCGAGGTCTGGCGCGTCCCCGAGCCTTACCTCGCCGAGGCCCAGGACGACGCCACCCTGCTGGCCGTGCGTGTCTTCGAGCAACTCGGCCTCGACGTCATCACCGACGGCGAGATGCGGCGCGAGAGCTATTCAAATCGGTTTGCCACCGCCCTCGACGGCATCGACCTCGAACACCCGGCGCAGATCGGCGGCTCGAGGGGCCGCGCCACGCTGGTGCCCCGCGTGGTCGGACCGATTCGCCGCCGCGCGCCGATCGAAGTGCGCGACCTGCAGTTTCTGCGGGCGGCTACCGATCGGCGCGTGAAGATCACCCTGCCGGGACCATTCAGCCTGTCGGTGCAGGCCGTCGACGACTACTACCACGATCCGCGCGCGCTGGCGCTGGCCTACGCCGACGTGGTCAATGCCGAGATCAGAGAGCTGTACGCAGCGGGCGCCGACGTCGTGCAGATCGACGAGCCGTGGTTTCGCAACGCGCCCGACAAAGCGCGCGCTTTCGGCGTCGAAGTTGTCTCGAAGGCGTTCGAGGGCGCCACGGGCGTGCGGGCGCTGCATATGTGCTTCGGCTACGCCGCGCTGGTGACTGGCAAAACGGCCAACCGTTACGCCTACCTCGAAGAGCTCGCCGAAAGCCCCGTGGACGAGATCTCGATCGAGGCGGCCCAGCCGCGCCTGGACCTCAGCACGCTCGAGCCGCTGGCGCGCGCGGGCAAGCGGATCGTGCTCGGCACGCTGGACCTGGGCACTTCGGAGATCGAGACGCCAGAGGTCGTGGCGTCGCGCGTGCGCGCCGCTGTGGAGCACGTGCCCGCACCGCAGCTAGTGGTCGCCCCCGATTGTGGGATGAAGTACCTGAGTCGCGAGGTGGCGCTTGGCAAGCTGCGGGCGATGGTGGCGGGTGCGGCGGCGGCGCGCGGCGCGCTGGGCTGAAGCGACCCGCGTGACAGGGACGCAGCACCTGGCGAACTCGGCACCTGGCGTCAGAGCTCCGCGACCGCGGGCATGATCTCGCGCGCCACAATCTCGAGTGGCCGCAGGCTGAAGACGTCCGTCACGCCGAAGTAGACGGTCTGGATGCCGACGGCTGCTAGCCCGCGCAGCGCCTCGAGCGCTTCGTCAACGGCTGCCCGGCCGCCCGAGGCATCGAACATGTACATGGAGGTCTTTTCAATGTCGGCGTCATCGCGACCTTCCTCCTCACAGTAACGCCGCAGCACCTCGAGCTTGTGCCCAACCTCTGGGCCTGGAAAGAGGTTGCACGCGTCCGCGTAGCGGGCAACCAGCCGCAGCGTCTTGCGCTCGCCGCTGCCGCCCACCATGATCGGTGGGTGTGGCCGACGCAAGCTCTGGGGTGAGTTGAGCGGCCGTTCGAGGTCGTAATGACGACCGTGGAAGGGCGTTTCGTCCCCCTGCCACATCTGCAAGCAGATCCGCAGGGTCTCCTCGAGACGCTCGAAGCGTTCAGCCAGGGGCGGGAAAGGTACGCCCAGCCCGAGGGATTCCTGCTGGTTCCAGCCGGCGCCGATGCCCAGGAAGGCGCGGCCACCTGTCAGGACGTCGAGGGTGGTGACGATCTTGGCCAGCAGGCCGGGATGGCGATAGTGGACGCCGGTGATCAGCGTGCCGAGCTTGATCTGGCGCGTGTGGCCGGCGAGAAAGGCCAGCGTGGTGTAGCCCTCGAGCATGGGCAATTCGGGCGGGCCGACGATGCCGATCTGGAAGTAGTGGTCCATGACGCTGAGGGCGGTGAAGCCGAGCTGATCGGCGGTGGTGGCAACGCTGGCGAGGTCCTGGCCGAGGCAGGCGGCGCCGCGGGGGGAGCCGAAGTCGGCGATGGAGAGACCGATGCGCATGCGACGAGTCTGACACAAATAGTTATGAAGTATCACTATCAATTCGGGTAGGTGTGCTACGCTCCCGCGCGTGTCCGCCCGCCGCGTCGCGGCCGGCACGTCCGCTGCCAGCCCGTCCGCTGCCGGCGACGCGGCCGACCCGTCGCACACCACACAGATCGTCGACCTCGCCAACGAGCTGGTCGGCCGCATCTTCGCGCACCTCGTCGCGCGCGCCGCGGAGCTCAATCTGTCCCTCGCCGAGGCCAAGGCGCTGCAGCACCTGGAGCTCGAGCGCGCCATGCCGATGCGCGAGCTCGCCGCGCGGCTGCACGCGAATCCTTCGAATGTCACGGTGATCGTCGGCCGCCTGGAAAACCGCGGCCTGCTCAGCCGCGAGCTGGGCGCCGACCGACGCGTCAAAGGCGTGCGCCTCACGCCGCTGGGCGCCGAGCAGCGTGCCAGACTCGAGGCCCGCCTGCTGGCCGATCACCCGGCCGTGCGTGGGCTCACGCCAGACGAACAGCACCAGTTGCTGGTCGTGCTGCGCCGCCTGACGGCCGCGCCGGCCTGAGCCGCGCCGCCGGCGCGGTTCAGGCTGCGTCGGGCAGCCAGCCCGACAGGTGCGGGCCCCAGTTCGGAGCGATCAGCTCGCCCGCACGCACCGTGTGGACCGGCACCAGCGCCTGCTCGCCGACGCACTCGTCTTCGACCGTGTCCGTGAAGCGCCACCGGCCAACGACCACGTCGATGATGCTCAGGTCGGCCACGTGGCCGACGGCAATGGCGCCGATCTGATCCGCCAGGCCCAGCGCTCGGGCCGGATTGGCGGTCGTCATGCGCACCACGTCGCTCAGGCTGTAGCCGAGCGCCAGGAACTTGGCCATGCACTCCAGCAGGCTGAAGACGATCTCGCCGTAGCCCCCGGGCGTGATGTCGGTGCTGATCGTGTCCGGCTGAATGCCCAGCTCCGCCTGGGCGCGGGCGGTCTTGAAGCTGAAGTTGTGGCGCCCGAGGGCCGAGTCCATGATCACGCCTCGCGCGCGGGCATCGACGAATTCCGCCAGCGGCTTGCCGTTGGCGTCGAGGATCCCGCCGGCGTGCGGCGTGCACAGGTGGGTAATAATGTCGCCGGCGGTCTGCTGGGCCAGCAGGAAGCGCGTCAGCTGCTCGCCTTGCTGGCGCTCCGCGCGCCGATTGCCAATGTGCGCCATGAACGGTAGCCGGTGCTCGGCGGCGATCGACTTCGACAGCGACACCAGCTCCTGGCCGTGCTCCAGCACGAACGGGCCGGTGACCCGCAGCTTGACGCCGCTGATCAGCCCGGGTGCGGCGGCGATGCAGCGCGCAATCCACTCGCGGTTCACTTCGTCCAGGCTGAGCACGTCCGCGGCACGCGCCGTAGTCAGGGCAAAGCTGCCGACGTTGACGTAACACAGGACGCGCGTTTTCGAGCGCGGCTGGATGTGTGTCCCGAAGACGCCGATGTTGGTCACGCCAACCGATCCGGTATCGACCAGCGTGGTGACGCCAGAGTACACGCCGACTTCGTCCGGCTCGCAGCAGTCCAGGCCCACGCCAGGGGTGGTGGCGCCGTAGGCCGTGTGCGTGTGCAGGTCGATCAGGCCGGGCACGACGCGGCGGTTGGCGCCCTTGACCTGGATGGTCCGCTTCGCTTCCGCCGCGGGAATGTCGGCCTGCAGCGCAGCGATGCGCCCGCCGGTGATGGCGATGTCCAGGGGTCCGTCGAGGCCCTGCCCGGGATCGAGCACGTGCCCGCCTTTGATCAGCAGATCGAACGTCATGAGATCCTGGCTGATCGTACGCCGCTCGGGGCAGGTTCGAGCTCGTAACGAGCTTTGTTTGTAGTCGAAAACCGCAGCTTCCTCCCCAGGGCGGGCACCAGTTCGTAACGAGTTCTTTTTTAAAGTCGAAAGCTGCGGTTTCTCCCCAGGGCTCCGCGCCCTGGACCCCGCGTCCCAGAGCCCTACTCTCGGTGGCCGTCAGCCGCATCCGCTCGCCGCTAACGCTCGCACTGTCAACACGCGTGTAAACCCACGGGGTGTCTGTTCAGGTGTTCGCCCCTGAGGGGTGTTTCTACGAGGGGATCTCTCCGAGGCCTCGACGGTCTGTCTTCGAGCGTGTTCCTCCACGGGTGCCCTCTTGTCGTATAGACGGGACGTGTCCTCCAGGACGGGACGTTGCGGAGAGCTACGAACACGGAGCGACGGACTGAGCAATGCTGGCTACCGCACCGTCCACGACCTCGATCGCTCTGCGTCCGTACTAGGTCGAGACGATCGCCGCCGTCCAGGACGCCCTCGCGCGTGGCGTTCGGCGCCAGCTCCTGGTGCTGCCCCCCCAGGTGTCCCATCCCCTTGGATTACATACCTCGTGACAGTGCCTGCGTAATAGCGAGCGGATGCGCCCAACGACCACCGAGAGTAGGGCTCTGGGACGCGGGGTCCAGGGCGCGGAGCCCTGGGGAGAAAGCCGCAGCTTTCGACTTTAAATTAGAAAAGACCTCGTTAGGAACTGGTGCCCGCCCTGGGGAGAAAGCCGCAGCTTTCGACGCCCAAAACTCGTGACCGCATCTGAGTACGAGCACACGACGCTGTCTGTTTAAGTCAGAGTTGGCGAATCAGCGGCGCGGTGAGTCCGTGGGTAACTTCGTTCAAGCGCGCCTGCAGCTGGTCGGCTTCCTCGTTCAGCCAGCGGACGACCGTGGCGCAGCGGTGGGGCTCCAGGCGGCTTTCCAGGGCGGCGACGCACAGGGAGGCCAGCGGCTCGCCGCGGGCGCCGCGGATCGGCACGGCCACGGCGGCCATCCCGTGCGCCGAGTAGCCGGCGTTCAGCGCGTAGCCCGCGCGGCGCGTCTGCTCTACCAGACTCAGCACCCCCGCCCGGTCGTGGCCCGTCAGCGCCTCGATGCGCGTCACGTTGGCCTCCACCACCCGCGAGACTTCGTCGTCCGGCAGCGCGGAAAGCATCGCCAGCCCGCTGGCGCTGACGCCCATCGGGCGGCGGTCGCCAACATTCCAGGTCAGGATCTTGATGGGAAAGGCGCCTTCGACGCGATCGACGCACACGGCCATGCTGCCCGAGCGCACCGCCACGTAGACCGTGTCGCCGGTGCGGTCGGCCAACCGCTGGGCAAACGGCGCGGCCAACTCGGCCAGATTGTGCCGATTGGCGGCGGCGGCGCCCAGCCCGAGCAGGACCAGGCCCGGGTAGTAGCAAGCCGAGGCGCGGTCCTGTTCCGCCAGGCCCAGGCGGACAAGCGTCGTCAGCAGCCGATGCGCGGTAGAGCGACTCAGGCCGGTCGCCGCCGAGACGTCAGCCAGGCGGGCGCCCTGACGATGCCGATCGGCGAGCGTGTGCAGAATCGCGACCGCGCGCTCGAGGCTCTGGACCGCGTCCGTCATCGCGGGTCGGTCATCGCCGGTTGGACGGCGTCCACGTGATCGCCTGGTCTGGACGGCGCAACACGTCCTCCAAGTGGGCCCGCAGCTCCTCGTAGGCGCGGTTGTATTCGGGCACGCCGTCGGTAAAGATGGGCCCGACGACACTGCGCAGCGGGCGCTGGCCCACTGGAATCTGCATGATCTGGAGGACCGCGTCGGCGACGTCCTGCGGATCCGGGAGCTTGTAGCTCCCGTCAGTGGGCGCCTGGTTGTTGAGCGGCGCTCGTGCGGGCAGGGCCGCGTACGCGGCCATCACCGCCTGGTCCTCGGCGGGAAACGACTTCTGGGTCGCGGGCGTGGGATACGAGCCGGGTTCGAGGATGACCACCTCCACGCCGAACGGCGCGACCTGGTGGTGGAGCGATTCGGCGAAACCTTCGGCGGCCCACTTGGTCGCCGGATACAGGCCGCCACGACCGGGTAGCACGCGCCCAAGGGTGCTCGAGATCCAGACGATCAGCCCCTCGCCGCGCTCGCGCATGCCAGGCAGTACGGCCTTGTTGACGCGCATCGGACCGAGCACATTCAGGTCGAGCAGCGCGGCCATCTGCGGGATGCTGAAGGCTTCCAGCGGACCGGCGGCACTGCCACCGGCGTTGTTGACGGCGACGTCAAGGGCGCCCTCAGCCGTCAGGATGTGGTCGACCGCCTCGCACACGGATGTGTCGCTGGTCACGTCCATCTCGATGACGCTCAGCGCGAGGTGGGCGTCCCTGGCCCAGTCCGTCATACGCCGCGCGGCATCGGCATTGCGAGTGGCCGCGCCACGCATGCTGGCGTACACCCGATGGCCGTGCGTCGCCAGTAGTCGGGACGTGAGCTCGCCGAAGCCGCTGCTGCTGCCGGTAACCAGGACTACTGACATGCCGATTCGAAATCCACGCTGCAGCGTACCTCGCCGCCTGGCGGCGGCTCACTTTACTCACGCCACGGCCGCGACCTGTCAGGCGCGCTACACTGCCGGGCGAACAGGAGGAAGCACGCGCCCTGTGGCTACCGTTGCCGCGGTCATCGCCTCTACGCACCACCCCTTCTACTACCGCGCGAGCACCTCGCCACCTGAGACGCGGCCGCCGTTCGCCGACGAGTGGGTCGCCAAGATCACCGCGTTCCGCCAGACGCTCACGCGCGCCCGGCCGGACGTCCTGGTCATGGTCGGCTCCGACCATTTCCACCAGCTCTGGCTGGACAACATGCCGCAGTTCCTGATCGGCAAGGCGCCGTTCTACGACGCCAACTACTACAACGAGGAGCGCGAATTCGGCCTGCCGCGCATGTGCCTGCGCGGGCACGAAGAATTGTCCACGTTTCTGCTCCGCCAGGGTCTGGACGCGGGTTTCGACTTCGCCTTCAGCAACGAGCTGCGCATCGACCACAGCGTCACGTGTCCGATCATCACCTTGCGACCCGAGGCGGACCTGCCGATCGTGCCGGTCTATACCAACATCTTCGCCCCGCCGATGCCGCAGCCGAAGCGCTTCGTCGAGCTCGGACGGCTGCTGCGCCGCCTGGTGGAGGAATGGCCGGCTCCGAGCGTGTGGCGATCATTGGCACGGGACACCTGTCGCTGGAGCTGGGTGGTCCGCGGCAGTTTGGCCCGCATGGGCCGGACCCGGAGTTCGACCGCAAGGCGGTCGACTGGATCGCCCGCTCGGATATCGCGGGCGCGCTGGCCGAGGTGACGCTGGACAGCCTCTGGACGCCGGGCAACGCCACGCACGGGTTCATGGATTTTCTGCTGATGATGGGCGTGGCGGGCGACAACGTGCCGGCGGACTACGTCGATACGCTGGACCTGTTTCACACCATGGAGGCGTACTTCACCTGGTATCCGGATCGGTCGCTTTTGGTATGAGCAAGTATTTGCTGGACAAGTTTCTGTACACGGTGGATCGGGATCCGGACCTGGTGGAGCGGTACCGCATGGATCCGCGCGGGACGGTGGAGTGGTGGGAGCGCGAGCGGGCGAACCTGGTGCTCAACCTGCCCACGCAGGAGAGGAGCTCGTGGTTGGCGTTTTCAGACGTGGAGCGCGAGGCGCTCGGCACGCATGACTACGTGAAGCTGTTCGAGCTGGGCGCGCATCCGTTTTTGACGCTCACGCTGTGTATTGCGCTGTTCGAGCGGGACTATGAGGAGCCGCTGGGGTTTCAGAAGGAGTACGCGAGGAAGCTGCAGCACTGGACGCTGCCGTACCCGGATATTTCCACGTAACGAGCGATGGAAGTGTGCCGCCGGCCGCCGCTGCGCGGCTCCGCACGCACTGTCAACGCGTAGCTTGACTGTGGGATGTAATGGGCGGGACTGCTGGCGGGCCCGGCGGGGCTGCTCGCCGGCGGGACTGCTCGCTGGCGAGGCTGATCGCCGGCGGGACTGCTCGCCGGCGGGACTGCTCGCCGGCGGGACTGCTCGCCGGTGGGACTGCTCGCCGGCGGGACTGATCGCTGGCGAGGCTGCTCGCTGGCGAGGCTGCTCGCGGCGGGACTGCTCGCCGGTGGGACTGCTCGCAGGTGGGACTGCTCGCCGGTGGGCGGACTGCTCGCCGTGGGACTGCTCGCCGGCGAGGCTGTCGCGGTGGGACTGCTCGCTGGCGAGGCTGATCGCTGGACTGCTCGCCGGCGAGGCTGATCGCCGGCGGGACTGCTCGCCGGCGGAGGTGTGGCCTTTTCATGAGGAGCGATACGTGTACGTGTACGGGTTGTCGAGTACCTTCGACTCGGGAATCTCGGGGTGCATGCCCTCCACCCAGGCTTCCTCTCCCAGCTGGCTCTGCAGGTAGGCCAGCGTCGACTCCACCGCGCGGCGGGCGGCGGGCAGGTCCGTGCCCAGCACGTGTCCCGCGTACTTCACCACGCGACCATTCACCAGCACCGTGTGCACGTCGCCGCGCGACGCCTGGAACACCACGTGGCCATACGGATGCAGGAGTGGGAACATCACCGGTGAGACGTCGTTCTTGATCAGCACCACGTCCGCTTTCTTGCCTACCTCCAGGCTCCCGATGCTGCTATCCAGGCCCAGGGCCTGCGCGCCGCCGCGCGTCGCCCAGTCGACGACCCGCTCCGCGCGCAAGTGGTGGTGGGTCACGGTTTCGTCGCGCGCGTGCGCCTCGAGGTGTTCGCGTGCCCGATCAGCACTCAGCGTGGCGCGCATCGCCGAAAACAGATCGCCGCTCCACCAGACGCTGGTGTCCATCGACAGTGAGACGGGAATGTTGTGCTTGCGCAGCCGCCACGTCGGCGGATAGCCCTGGCCAGCGCTCTGCTCGCTTTCGGTGGACACCGAGACGGAGCCTCCGCTCGCCGCGATGCGCTGATACGAGTCGTCGGACAGCGAGGCGGCATGCACATAGATGGTGCGCGGCGTCATGAAGCCGTTTTCGTACATCAAGCGGATGCCCTTGTCGGAGGTGGCGCCGCGTACGCCCGCGTGGGTCGTGACCGGCACGTCCAGCTCGCGGGCAACCTCGAACGCGGCCCGCTCCGGAAACTCGTCCGAATCGGGCACGTCGAAGGCCATCTGGAATCCGAGCATGTCGCCGCCGCCCGACATGCGGCGTTTCACGAAATCCTTGAACTCCGGCGCCGTGGACCATTCCCAGGGCCCCGCCTGGATGTTGCCGTAGGCCAACACGAATCGCCCGGGCACCGCCTGAAGTGCGTCGACCGCGGCGTCGGCGTGTGCCACGCTCCGCAGCCCGTGCGACCAGTCCACCGTCGTGGTCACGCCCGCGTCGAGCGCTTCGATCGCCGACAGCAGGTTGCCCGAGTAGATGTCTTCCGGACGCCAGACTTTGCCCCACTGCAGGTAGTACCAGACGAAGTACTGCGTGAGCGTCCAGTCGGCTCCGTAGCCACGCATCGCCGTTTGCCACATGTGGCGATGCGTGTCGATCATGCCCGGCATGACGATGCCATCGCTGGCATCGATTTCGGTGGTGCCATCCGGCACCACCAGCTTCGGACCTACCTCGGCGATGCGCTCGCCAACGACCAGCACGTCGGCGTCGCGCTGGACGCGGTGGCCGTCGTCCATGGTCAGCACGGTGCCGTTGCGCAGCACGACCGGCCGGCCGGCCTGAAACTGATCGGTGCTCGACATGACGACCTGGCCCCCTACGCTTTCGATTGCGCCGTGGTGTACGCCTGCTGGTATTCCATTTTGGACGTGGTACCCACGGCGTCGAGCCAATCCTTCACCAGACCGTCGTAGTCGGTGAACGGCCGCCGGCCGGTGACGATGTCGTCCAAGCCGTCACCCAGCGTGCGGTTGGCGGTCGCGCCCTTCTGGGCATAGGTGCGGGAGACGAGTCCGACGCTGGCGTCCTCCACGCCAACGGCGGCCAGCTCCTGCTCCCACTGCACCAGCAGTTGCGGGAACTCCGGTGCGATAACCGGCAAGTAGGCGACCGGCGCCGGGGCGACGATGTTGCGCCACGGCATGAAATCGGTCATGCCCTTGTCGGTGTACTGTGGGCTGCCATTGGCGTCCGTCGTCCACTCGGTGTCCTTGACGCCGAAGCGCAGCAGCAGGTCCTCTTCGGTGCCGAATGGCGCGGCCAGGTAGTTCAGCACGCGCAGCAGCATCTTGATCCGATCTTGCGACAGCGTGTTGGGCATCACGACGTAGCCGAAATTGGGGCGTCCATACCAGTACGTGCCTGGTCCACCGTTATTGCCGAATGGTTTCACCAGCTGGATGTTGGGCGCCGGCGACAACTGGACCGGCGGTTTGCGCCAGCCGTACATCTCCAGGCCGTCATAGCGGTAGACGAACTTGCGGGCCTGGAAGGCGTCGCGCGCGCTGATGGTGTTGTAGTTGCTGGAGTCCGGATGGAAGACGCCGGCCGAATACAGGTCTCGCACGTACTGCGTGGCGGCCTTGTACTGGTCGGTTTCGAAGGTCGCCGTGAACTTGCCGGTGCCGGGTCGACGGCCCAGTTGTTGGGGGCGCCGAAGATCGAGGTGAACAGCCCCATCCAGAGGCCATACGCGTAGATCGGGCCGGCCTCGACGCCGATGCCCCACAGGCCTGAGTTGGGCTGGGTGAACTGGGTGAGGTGCTGTTTCATCTCGTCGGCGTTGGTCGGTTGCTTCAGATTGGCCTGGTCCAGCAGCTCCTGGTGAACCCAGTACCACCAGAAGTACGGTCGCAGCGGGACGGGCACGCCGTAAATCTTGGCGTCGTAGACGGTGGTTTTCCAGGAGCGCGTCGGGATGGCCGCGAGGTTGGGATAGTCCTTGACGGCGTCGCCGCTGAGATACGGCGTCAGGTCGGCAACCTTGGCGTCGAAGAACTCGGGTACCAGCGTGATGCCCGGGTCGGCGATGATGAAGAACAGGTCGGGCAACTCGCCGCCGGCGATGGTGACCTGGAGCTTGGTGCCGAAATAGTCGGCAAACGGGGTCATGTTGACCTTCAGGTTGGCGTTGACCTGACGATTGACCTCCTGCCAGCCGGGATTCGAGTCGACCGCTGGCGGCACCGCCCCGGAGGTGTAGGTCATGATGTTGATGTCGCTGCCGTCGCCCGGCGGAGTTGTCACGGATTTGGAACGTGTTGCCGGGTAAGTTTTGAAGCCGGCGTCGATCATGCCGTCGGGAGAGCCCGGGGAATCTGGTGTGACGCCGGTGAACGGCGCGTAGGTCGGCAACTGCACGCCACCCACGATGACCTTGCCTGACGCGGGCGCGGTCACGGCGGTGGCGCCACTGGCGGCCGCTGGTGCGCTGGTGACGGCGGCGGCCGCCGGGGCCGTCGTTGGATTTGCAGCGGCGGCGACCGTCGGCGCCGTGGTAGGAGCCGCGGCTGGCGCGCTGGCGACCGTCGGAGCCGGGCTGGGGCTTGCGTGCTACACGCCGCGAGTAGCGGGATGCCGACAGAGCCCACGCCGAGTACGGCGAGCACCTGGCGACGAGTTGGGCGACCGTTCCACATAGCGGCCAACTGTATGTCGCCGCGGGCGACTCGCGTCAAGCAATCTGGAGCGGCAAGCGTACGGGGTACCCGCCGCGTTCCTGTATGGTGGAATTCAGTCCCACAATTCGTGCGAGGCGATGCGCGCGCCCTCCACCATCGCGGCGAATTTGCCCCACGCGATTTCCGCGTTGAATACGCGCGAGCCGACGCCGCAGTCCGTGCCGGCGATCAGGTTGTCCTTGCCCACGATTTCGGCATAGCGCACCAGTCGGTCGGCCACCAGGCGCGGGTGCTCGATGATGTCGGTCGCGTGGCCGACGACCCCGGGCATGAGGCTTTTGCCCTCCGGGAGGCTGACCTCGCGCCATACGCGCCACTCGTGGTCGTGGCGGGGATTCGCGGCTTCGACCGAGTACACCTGGGCCTTCACCGCCAGGATGATGTCCACGATGTCCTGGAGTGGAATGTCGTTCTGGTGCGGCCCGTGGCCACTGCCCCAGCACACGTGGAGGCGAATCTGTTCCTCGGGAATGTCCCGCAGCGCGTGGTTGAGCGCCTCGACGCGCAGCGCCGCGTAGCGCCGATAGTCGTCGACGCTCATTTCGGGGAACATCTGCCACCCGTCCGGCAGGTCTGGATCGTCGATCTGGAGGTTCAGTCCGGCGTCGGTGATTGCGCGGTATTCCTCGTGCATGGCGTCGGCGATGGCGAAAAGAAAGTCCTCGTCAGTCGAGTAGTACGCGTTGAACAGCCAGTGCTCGATGGTGCCGGGCGCGATGGCGGGCAGGAAGCCTTCCACGTCCAGGCCCTGCAGCGCGGCCTTGAGATTGGCGACGTCGAGCGCGGTCGTCGCGGCGCCGACGTAGGTGAGCGGCGCGGTGCACACCACGGTCGGGTTGACGTTGCTGCCCTGGAACACGGTGGAGCCGGGGCGGTAGCGCCGTCCGCCTCCGCGGGCATGGAAGTCCGGATAGTCGCGCGCGTCGCGGGCGACGATGTTGCGGGCCGAGCCCTGTCCGCTCGTAGTGGCGGGCTGCTCCAGTCCGCCCAGGCGCTCGCGGGCATAGTGGGAGAAGTTCAACTTGCTGAGCTCGCCGTCGTTGACGACGTCGATGCCGATGTCGGCCTGATGGCGGACGACCTCCAAGACGGCGCTGGGGAGGCGCGCGGCGAAGTCCGCTCGGTGGGCGGGGCCGGCCTCGAAGCGCTCCGCGAGGTCGGCCGGCCGCGGCAGCGTGCCCGCGTGTGAGACAAGGATCCTATCTGTGGATCGACGCATATGTGTCGATCATCCCACGGTGGAGCCCTTCGAGGGGGTTTTCAACCGACGCTAGTCGGCGAATTGAATCGAGGTCCTGCGCGGGCGGTTGCGCTTGATCTCGTACAGGTACGGCGCCTGGAGGGCGACGTACACGCTGTCCCACAGCGCCAGCGCTTCGGCTCCACTCGGGACCGGCTCGACCACCGGGCCGAAGATGCCTACATCCGAGCCCTGCAGCGCGATCGTGGGCGTGCCAAAGGCGGCCAGCCGCTCCACCGCTTCCGCGTTTTCGGCCATCCACTCCTGGTGCGTCGACGCGTCCGCCTGCGCCTCCTCATACAGCGTCGTCGGCAAACCCGCCGTCTGCAGGCACTTCGCCTGCAGCGCGCGATAGTCCGGATCGTTGACGTCGGCGCGCAGCGATGGATTCGGCCGCTGGCCCCAGGTCAACAGCTCTTTGGTGCCGAAAATCGCGTTGCCGTAGGCCACGAACAGGCGGTCCATGGCATCGTTGCCTTCCTTGCGGCGCGCCAGCAGCAGCGTACGGTTCATGCCGGCGGCATCGATGTGCCCGGTGTTCGAGTCTTTGGTCCAGTCCTCGGGACTGTTGATCGCCGCCAGCGACAACAGCTTCCAGTTGACGTGAATGGGTCGCTCCTTCGCGACCCGTCGCATCCAGATGGACGTGCGCCACGCCCAGCCGCACACTGGCTCGAAGTAGAACTCGACCTCGATCTTCTCTGCCATGGCTTCAATTCACTCCTCTGTCGCCTTGCGGCCCCACAGCTCATTGCTGGCGAGCGCGGCACCGTCGGCCAGTGCACGCAGTTTGGCCCACTGTACGGTCGGGTGTACGCGGATCTGATCCCAGTATTGCGAAAATCCGCAGTCCACGCCGACGATCAGGTTCTCCTTGCCGACGACGCTGGCGAAGTTCTTGATGCGCCACGCGACGAGCTCCGGGTGCTCGACGACGTTGGTGGACTGCGAGATCAGGCCCGGGATCAGGATCTTGCCCTCCGGCAGCTTGACGTCCTTCCACACCATCCACTCGTGCTCGTGCCGCGGGTTGGCCGCTTCGAAACCATACGCCTGCGCCTTGATTTTGAGCAATTGCGGCAGGATTTCGGTCAGCGACGTGTCGGTCGTGTGCGGGCGGTTGTTGCTGCCCCAGCAGTGGTGGTAGCGAACCTGCTCCTCGGGAATGTCGCGCAGCGCGTGGTTCAAGACTTCGACGGCGAGTTCGCGGGCGCGGCGGTTGTCGTCGCTCGGGGCGCCGGTGCGGTCGACGATCGCGCTCGGATTGAGCGCGGCGAAGTCGCACTGCAAGATCAAGCCGGCGTCGGTGATGGCCTTGTACTCGGCGTGCATTGCCTCGGCGAGGTCGTACAGATATGCCTGCCGCGAGGGGTAGACCTTGTCGATGTCGCGGTCGCTGCTCCGCCCGGTGGGCGTGACAGCGGTAATGAACGCGTCGGTGACCGTCACGTCGGTGATGGCCGACTTCAGGGTGTCGATGTCGTTCTGCACGTACGACTGGCCCTTGTACGTGATCGGGCCGGTGACGCGGAAGCGCTCGACGATGGCTGGCTGCTCGGCCACCTCCGTCATGTCGATGTCGGGATACATCCACAGGAAGCGGAAGAACTTGTCGTATTGCTCTGAGAACTCGGGGAAGACGGCGCGCTCGCCGCCCGGGCCGAGCTGGAATTCGACCGGCTCGGCCTCGCGGGGCTGCAGGCCGTTGAGGCGCTCGTGGATGTAGCTGGTGAAGCCGCGGCGGCCGAATTCGCCGTCGTTGACGATGTCGATGCCGGCGTCGACTTGCTCGCGGACGACCGCCTTGACACCGGCTTTGATGTCGGCGGCCAGTTTGTCCTGATCGTAGGGACGGTCGATGGTGCGCGCCTTCATCCCCTCGATGATGTCGCGGGTGCGAATCAACGAGCCGCTGTGGGTGGTGAGGATTCGATCCGTACTGCGGTGCATCGCTGCGTGCTTTTCCTTTCGGGCAGGGGGTGTTGAGACGCCGCCTGGCAAGGGACCAATCCCGAGACCGGCTATGCCGAAAGCCGCGCCTCGGGGGGAAACTGGATGATCAGGACCTGAGCCCCCTGGCGACCCGCGGTCAGTGTTGGTGAGGGCTCGTCCTGACGAACGTAGCCACACGCGTAGACAGCATACGTGCCATCGGCCTCGACCAGACTGCCGTCGAGCACGATGAAGAAGCGGTCCTGGACCGGCCCATCGCTCGCCGGCTGCAGGCTGGCGCCGGCGCCCAGAGAAATGAGGTGTGATTGCACTCCGTCAGCGTTGGCGGGGATCAGCGTTTCGACGTGGGCCTCGCCCGGGCCGTGCGGTGTGCCAACGTCGGCATGCGCGGTCAACGCGCGCCCGGCTCGGCGTGGCATGCGATCGCGCGACTTCGGCATGTAATGCGTGCCGCCGTTGTCGGTGCGCGACCGAATGGTGAAAAACGCCATGCCCTCGTCGCTGGTCACAATCGGACCGTAGGGCGTGTACGCGTCGGTGTAGTGCACCGTCAGTGGTCGAAGCGCGTGCTGGCCGATACGCCCCGTGCCCTCGACCACGATCTGGTACTGGGCGATCTCGTGAAAGTGTGGATCGATCACGTCGCCCGGGGGTCGGCGTGTGAGGAACGCCCGCGGTGTGGGCTTCAGGACCAGCGGCACGTCCGCCGGCCGCTGATAGGTGACGACCGGGGTCGTGGTAGGCCTGGGACTCGGCGAGCCGCCGCCGAAAAAGTCGCACACCCAGATGGGCGCACCGGCGTCGTTTGGAAATTCGTAGTCGATTCGGCCCTCGCCACCTACCCATTCCACTGTGCTGGACCTCCTTTTGAAATTTATATTTAGTTCCAGAGCTCGCGGCTGGCCAGCGCGGCGCCCTCCGCCAGCGCTCGAAGTTTGGCCCACTGGACCGACGGATGGACACGAATGGAGTCCCAGTACTGGGAGAAGCCGCAGTCCGCGCCGGCGATGACGTTTTCCTTGCCGACGACGCTCGCGTAGTTCTGGATCCGCCACGCGATCAGCTCGGGGTGCTCCACCACGTTCGTCGCATGCGAAATCAGTCCCGGTATCAGAATCTTGCCGTCGGGCAGCTTGACGTCGCGCCACACCATCCACTCGTGCTCGTGGCGAGGATTGGCTGCCTCCACACCGTATGCCTGCGCCTTGATCTTGAACATCGCGGCGACGATGTCGCGCAGCGGCGCGTCCTGTGTGTGCGGACTGTTCATGCTGCCCCAGCAGTGGTGGTAGCGGACCTGCTCCTCAGGAATGCCCTGCAGCGCGTGATTGACGATCTCGACGCCGAGCTCCATAGCCCGCGTCATGTCCTCGGGCCTGGGATTGGCGTTATTGAGCATCTGCCGACGTGGATTGAGCACGCCCAGCTCGATCTGCAGCAGAAATCCGGCGCTGGCGATGGCGGTGTATTCGTCGCGCAGCGCGTCGGCGAGGGCGTACAGATAGGCGTCCTGGCTCGAGTAGAACTTCAGCACGTCGCGGTCGCTGCGGCGCGCCATCATCGGTGTCGCGGCGGTGATGAACACATCCGCCACGTCGAGGCCACGGGTGGCGGCCTTCAGCACGTCGATGTCGCGCTGGACCAGCGACTGGCCGCGGTAGGTCACCGGACCCGTCACGACGAAGCGTTCGTAGTTGCCCGGCAGGTTGGGCACGTCGGAGATGTCGACCTCGGGCGGCATCCAGAGATACCGGAAGTGGTCGTGATATTGCTCGAAGAACTCGGGAAAGACCTGCTGTTCACGGTCCGCGCGAGCACCCCAGACGTCTTCCTCCGGCTCGAGTGGACGCGGGCGCAGGCCGGTGAGACGCTCGTGGATATAGCAGTGGCAGCCCGGCCTGGCGTACTCGCCGTCGTTGACGATGTCGATGCCGACCTCGACCTGCTTGCGCACGACCTCGTCGATACCACGCTGAATATCAGCCGCCAGCTGCTCCTCGTCGTAGGGCTGGTTGACGGTGTGCGCCTTCATGCCCTCGATGATTTCGCGCGTGCGCACCAGGCTGCCGGCGTGCGTGGTCAGAATCCGGTCGGTGCTTCGCTTCATGCGTCGAGCCACGCGTCGGTGAACTGCCATCCACCGTGCAGGTTGGGCGTCATGTCGTGAACGCCCGTCCGGGCAATCAGGGTGACAGGGTTCGGAGTCAGGTACATGATGAAGCTTTCGTCCAGAATCACATCGTTGATTTGTGAGTAAATCTGTTTGAGTTTGGCTGGATCGGTCTCGGTCAGCGAGGCGGCGACCAGGCTGTTGTACGTATCAGAGCTGAAGCCTTCGTTGTTGTCGCCGGGATTCAAGGGTCGGCCGGTGTAGGCGGTACCTGGTTCCAGCTGGAGGTTGGCAGACGAGGCGTAATACAGGCCGTTGTATTTGCGACCGTTGACCTGGTCGGACCAGACGGCCATTTCCAGTTTGATGATGTTGAGGGTCACGCCGATGGTGGCGAGGTCCGCCTGGTAGAGCTGGGCGAGGTCGGCGCCCTCGGGGTTGCCCGGGTTGGGAATGATGTCGACGGTCAGGTTGGACACATTGGCCTGCGCCAGCAGATCGCTGGCCTT
The DNA here is from genome assembly GCA_963776625.1 of uncultured Chloroflexia bacterium. GTDB lineage: Bacteria > Chloroflexota > UBA6077 > UBA6077 > CF-72 > CF-72. The sequence goes on from CAVZNP010000001.1 coordinate 51,004, forward strand.
GTCCAGGTCGAACGCGTACTGTGCCGCTTTCTGCGCGTCGTAGGCAGGCGAGCCTTCGGACCACGGCAGGCTCTCGGGGGTACCCACGCCCAGCAGCAGCGTGTCCACGATGCGCTTGCGATCGATCGCGTAATTGAGCGCCTGGCGGACCAGCTTATGGTCAGTCGGCGGTGCATAGCACGCGGCGCCGATGACGTTGGCGCTGCTGTTGGCCGGGTGGGTTACGGCCTGAAAGGTGGGGTCCGAGCGCAGACGCGCGAAGTCCTGCCGCAACGGATTGCGGACAATGTCGAGCGCGCTGGACTCGAGCTGGACCATCATCGCCTGGGCGTCCTGCAGCATGACGACGCGGATCTCGTCAAGATAGGGCTTGCCCGACTCCCAGTAGTTCATGTTCTTGACGTAGGTCGCATGGTCACCCTGCGCCCACTCCGTGAACACGAATGGACCAGTGCCGATCGACTTGACTTTCGCGTCGGGCCCCTCGAGCGTGTCTTTGTCGACCATATTCAGGTTCTCGAGGAAGTCGAAGACCAGCGGGCGCGGCTGGTCGGACACCAGGATGGCGGTGTACTTGTCCGGCGTCTGAATCGACTGGAACCAGCTCGCTTGCGTGGCGTATTGGCCGACGCCGACTTTGGGGTCTTTCGCACGCGTGACGCTGTAGTTGACGTCATCGCTGGTGAACTCGCGCCCAGTGTGGAACTGGACGCCGTGACGCAGGTTGAGCTTGAGCTGCTTCGCGTCGCTGCTCAGCTCCCAGCTTTCGGCCAGCATGGGCTGCGGCTCGAGGTTCTGGTCGTAGGCGGTGAGGCGGTCGTAGGACAGCCACACGCTCTCGGAGGACGGCTGCAGAAAGTGGGGGTCGAGCGTGACGATGTCGCCGATCTGGCCGGAGCGCAGCTGGCCGCCGGCGCGCGGCGGCGCGCCAGCGGACGCGGTCGGCTGGCTGGCTGACTGCGTCCGCTGCACGGCAGAGCCAGGCGTGGCGGCGGTGGTTGGCGCTGAGGCCGGGACCGACGTGGAGGTCGACGTGGAGGTCAAAGTGGAGGTGGACGTGGACGCCGCGGGCTGGGCTCCCGAGGGCTGCGGGACAGCCGTGGGCGGAGCCGTCGGCGGCAGGCTCGTGCCGCAGGCGGCCAGCATGCCAACACTGACGCTGCCAACGAAAAGGTGCAGCGCGGTACGCCGCGTCATGCGCTGGGCTGCGTGCAAACTCGCGTCCCCCCGTGCTGTCTGCGTGCTCACGCAGCGGCGGCTGCGTACAGCTCTTGGCTGGCCAGAGCGGCGCCCTCGGCGAGCGCTCTGAGCTTGGCCCACTGGACCGTCGGGTGCACGCGGATCATGTCCCAGTACTGGGAAAATCCACAGTCAGAGCCGACGATCAGATTCTCTTTGCCCACCACGCTGGCGAAGTTTTTGATGCGCCAGGCGATCAGCTCCGGATGCTCCACGACGTTGGTGGACTGCGAGATCAGCCCGGGGATCAGGATCTTACCGTCGGGCAGCTTGACGTCTTGCCAGACCATCCACTCGTGCTCGTGTCGCGGATTGGCGGCTTCGACGCCGTAGGCCTGGGCGTGGATTTTCAACATCAGGTCCACGAAGTTGCGCAGCGGCACGTCCCGCGTATGGGGCGTGTTCATGCTCCCCCAACAGTGGTGGTAGCGCACACGCTCCTCGGGTATGCCGCGCAGCGCGTGATTGATCACCTCGACGCCGACCTCGCGCGCGTGGCGCACTTCGGATTCGGTGGGCGCGGCGCTGAGCGTTAGCTGCCGACGCGGATTGACGACCCCGAGGTCGACTTGCAGGATCAGGCCGGCATCCGCGATTGCGCGGTACTCCTCGTGCAGCGCATCCGCGAACGCGTACAGGTAAGCCTCGTCGCTTTCGTAGAACTCGAGTCGGTCCTGGTCGCCGCGGATGCCTTTTTGGCCGGGCGATACGGAGCTCATGAACGCGTCGGCCACGTCGAGGCCGTCCAGCGCCACGCGGAAATTCTGAATGTCTTGCTGGATGGCGGCCTGACCGGTGTAGGTGATGGGGCCTGTGACGCGGAAGCGGGTCCAGAAATCGTTGGGCACACCGTCGATCGCGACGCCGGGCGGCAGCCACAGAGTTCGAAAATGATAGTTGTATTGCTCGTGGAACTCGGGGAAGTCCTGCCAGTCGCCTTCGGGCTCGAGTGAGGTGAGCCAGCGACCCTGGGCCATGAACACGCCGTCCTGCGGCTCGAGCGGTCGCTCCTGGATGCCACCGAAGCGCTCGACGACGTGGCGGCCGAAACTGCGGCCGCGGTACTCGCCGTCGCTGGGGATGTCGATGCCGACCTCGACCTGCTTGCGGACGACGTCGGCGACGCCGGCCTGGATATCGGTGGCAAGCGTGTCGCGGTCGTATGCTTCGCCGAGGGCCAGCGCGCGCATGCCCTGGATGATCTCGGGCGTGCGGACGAGACTGCCCGCATGTGTGGTCAGGATGCGCTCGGTGCTCCGCTTCATGACTGGTCCACCCCTCGTGTCGCGCATTGTACACAGCCGTGTACAGATGTCGACACCAGAATTGTGTACACTCTGGCGCTACCCGTGCCGCCGCGAGTGCCCAAAACGCTGAACCTAGCCGCGCGCAACCCGCGCCCACTCAGCGGCCGGGGCGGCCAGCGGCAATCACACGCCGAGACCGTCTACGAGGCGCTCAAGCAGGCCATCCTGAGCGGGACGCTCGCGCCAGGCGCCACCCTGCGCGAGGAGGAGCTCGCCCGTCGCTATCAGGTGAGCCGCACGCCGGTACGCGAGGCGCTCAGCCGCCTCGAGTCCGAAGCGCTCGCCGAGCGCTATCAGGGCAGCGGCCTGGTCGTCTCCGAGCTTGGGCCGGACGACATCATCGACCTGTACGTGTTGCGCGAGGCGCTGGAGGGCCTGGCCGCGCGGCTGGCTGCTTCGCGGCGCACCGAGATCGATCTGGCCAGGCTCGAGGTCTTGCAGGCGCTCAGCCAGCGGGCGGTGCAGGATGGCGACCTCAGCCGCGTTTCCAAGCTGAACTCGGAGTTCCACTTTCTGATGTGGCACATCGCCGGCAATCGTCCGCTCTCACGTGCCATCAACGGCGTGCACGAGTCGGTGCAGCGCTTCCACGACAACACGCTGGCGTACCCTGGGCGGCTGGAGCAGTCGGTCAAGGAGCACGCGGATCTGATCGAGGCCCTCCGCGAGCGGGATCACCTGGCCGCGGAGCAGATCGCGGTCGAGCACGTGCGCCACGTGCGCAACATTCGCATCGCGCTGAGCCTGGAGCACGAGCCACTGAGCGCGGCCCAGGGGTTCGTCGACTGAGGGTTCGTCGACTGCGCGGCTAGCCGGCTGAGGCCTTGAGGCGCTCGCCGACGAGCTTGACCAGCTCGCCCGACTGCGCGTGGCGGCCGAGGCGGGTTTTGGAAAAGATGAGCGTGCCGTCCATTACGACCTCGAAGACGCCGTTCCACCCGGGGATCAGGGTGATGCCCGAGATGCGGTCCTCGTAGGCGGTCAGCAGTTCTTCGGTGGCCTTGAGGGCAACGGGCGCATCGCCACACTCGCCGCAGTACTCGATGTTGATCCTGGTGAGCGTCGGCTCAGGGGGCACACGGTTATGCAAACACGTCCAGGGGTCGGCGAGCAAACACGAGTTTTTAAGTCGAAAGCCGCGGCTTCCTCCCCAGGGCGGGTATGGGCTCGTAACGAGTTTTTTCTGGACGTCGAAAGCTGCGGCTTTCTCCCCAGGGCTCCGCGCCCTGGACCCCGCGTCCCAGAGCCCTACTCTCGGTGGCTGTCACCCGCATCCGCTCGCTGCCACGCACGCACTGTCAACACGCGTGCAATCGGAGAGGGTGGTTCTCTCCCAGGCGGGCACCGTGGCGTGCCTCCCCAAGTGTCCCCCGTGGCGTGCCTCCCCGGGTGTCCCCCGAAGGTGCCCTTCCGAAGGTGTTCGCCCGAGGTATCTCGCCTCGACGCGTCCTCCAGGACGGGACGTTGCGGAGAGCTGCGAACGCCCCAGGTGTCCCATCCCCTTGGATTACACACCTGGTGACAGTGCCTGCGTATTAGCGAGCGGATGCGGCTGACAGCCACCGAGAGTAGGGCTCTGGGACGCGGGGTCCAGGGCGCGGAGCCCTGGGGAGAAAGCCGCAGCTTTCGACGTCCAGAAAAAACTCGTTACGAGCCCATACCCGCCCTGGGGAGAAAGCCGCAGCTTTCGACTCAACAAAAAAACTCGTGACGAGCCCATGCCCGCCCTGGGGAGAAAGCCGCAGCTTTCGACGTCCAGAAAAAACTCGTAGCCAGCTGTCGACCGCCAAAGAACCAAGCTCGTATTCGGCGTCGGGTACAGTTACCGCCTCAGAGCCAGGAAAGTGGAGTAATGAAGCGGAGCACCGAGCGCATTCTGACAACGCACACCGGCAGCTTGCCGCGCCCCGCGGCGCTGCTGGACGGAACGAACGGATCGACGCAGAACGATACCCTGCGTCAGGCGGTGGCCGAGGTCGTCCGCCAGCAGCTCGCCGTCGGACTCGACATCGTCAACGACGGCGAATTCGGCAAATCGAGCTGGGCGGCGTACGTCCTCGAGCGCGTCAGCGGCTTTGAGGTCCGCCAGGACGAGCTGATTCCGCTGAACTGGCTGGGTCGCGATCGCGAGCGTTTTCCGGAGTTCTTCGCCCAGGAGATGCCGCGCGCGCTGACGGGCGCACCTACCGAGGTGTGCGTCGGCCCGATCACGTATACCGGCCAGACCGCCGTCAAGCGCGACCTGGACAACCTCACGGCCGCGCTGCCGTCGGGCACCGAGGCCTTCTTTACCGCGGTTGCACCGGCGAGCACCGGCTACGATTCACGCAACGAGTACTACGCCAGCGATCGCGAATACGTGTATGCCATCGCGGACGCGCTCAAAGAGGAATACCACGCGATCATCGACGCGGGTCTTTTGCTCCAGGTTGACGACGCGGTGCTCGCCAACATGTACGACTACCTGGTCCAGCAGAGCCCGGAGCGCTACCGCGAGTGGGCACAGCTGCGCGTCGACGCGCTCAACCACGCGCTGGACGGGATCCCCGAGGAGCGTGTGCGCTACCACGTCTGCTTTGGCAGCTGGCACGTGCCGCACGTGGCGGATGCGCCGATGGAGGCGCTGGCCGACCTGATTCTGCAGGTCAAGGCCGGGGCGTACTCGGTGGAGGCCGCCAATCCGCGGCACGAGCACGAGTGGCGGGTCTGGCAGGATCACAAGCTGCCAGAGGGTAGAAGTCTGATCCCTGGCATCGTGACGCACCACCTGACGACGGTTGAGCATCCGCGCCTGGTCGCGGATCGCATCATTCGGTACGCGAAGCTGGTGGGCAAAGAAAACGTCATCGCCGGCACAGACTGTGGCTTTGCGCAGAGTCAGACGACGCAGCGGGTGCATCCGAGTGTGATGTGGGCCAAGTTCGAGTCGCTCGTAGAAGGCGCCCGCATCGCCTCTGAGGAGCTCTGGGGCTAACCGCTGACGCACACCGCCGCACGCGTGACGCGAAGGCGCGTGGGGGCTTCAAGGGGGCGGCCGCCCCCTTCACCCTCGCGGAGCACGGCTCAGGCCAACCACATGTTGCGCACGGTGACGGCGGTCGACGGCTCCCAGGCCATACCTCGCACGTTGGCGCGAAGCGCCATGATATTGGCGTATGCCGTGATCGTGTAGCAGTACGCACTGTCGAGCAACGAATCGTTGATCTGTGAATACAGCTGCTTTCGCTTGTCGGCGTCCGGCTCCGTGGTCGCCGACGTCACAAGCGTGGTGAAGGCCGGATCATAGTAGCCGGCTCCGTTCGAGGCGTAGCCCATCGTGCGACTCAGCACGAACTCGGATGCCGCTTCACCCAGCTGTGCGTACGCGCCTGCGCTGAGCCGCATCCCGTTATAGGGTGGCTGATTTCCCAGTCCGGCTGACGTAAAGGTCGCCGGATCGAGCGGTTTCAGGTTGGTGGTGATGCCAATGGAGGCCAGATTCGCCTGCAGGACCTCCGCCAGCTGCTCGTATTCGTTGGAAAAGCCCGCGGTCGCCCACGAGATGTCGAACGTCGGATTGCTGACGCCCGACTGGGCCAGCAACGACTTCGCCTTGTCGAGGTCGTATGCATACATGCCGTTCTTGGTGGCGTCGAAGGCGGGCGATGTGGAAGTCCACGGCAGGTCCTTGCCATCGCCGACGAAGCCGCGCATGATCGTGCTGGCGAACCGCTCGCGGTCGATGGCGTACGCCAGCGCCTGGCGGAGCAGCTTGTTGTCGGTGGGGGCCACGGTGGTGTTCACCGTGGCGTAAAAGAACTGCCCAACATCATTGGCCGACACGATCTGATAGTTCGGATCGCTCTGGAGGCGGACGGCGTCGGGAATTGGCGCCAATGCCGCGACGTCCAGCGTACCCGCCTCCAGCGCCGCCATCATCGACTCCTGGTCGCGAAAGATCTGCACGTGATAGTCGTCGATGTTCGGAATATTTGGATCCCAGTAACTGGTATTCCTGGTCTCGTAAATGTGGTCGCCCTGGACCCACTCGACCCACTTCAACGGTCCGGTGCCGCCCACCGTGGAGTTGGCGTTCGGACCTTCCAGCACGTCCTTGTCCTGAATACGCAAGAAGTTGAGAAAGTCGAAGACGCCCGGCCGCGGCTGATCGGAGGTCAGCACGATGGTGTACTTGTCGGGTGTGTCGATGCTGGTCCACCAGGCGCTGCCCGGCGCGACCACCGCCGCATACCCGTTGTTCGGATCGCGCGCGCGAATCAGGTTGTATTTCACGTCGTCACTGGTGAACTCACGCCCGGAGTGGAACTCGACGCCCTGGCGCAGGTTTAGCGTAATGCTCGTGTTGTCGGGGGACAGGTCCCAGCTTTCGGCCATACGCGGGACCGGCTGGAGGTTGTCGTCGTAGGTCACCAGCGCCTCGGCGATCTCGCCCGTCGTTTCGTTCGAAGCGGGTGACCACAACACCGCGTCGGTGGTGACGATGTCGCCGACCTGGCCCCAGCGCAACGTGCCGCCCTTTTTGATCGGTGTGTCGGTTGGACTCTGGGTTGCACTTCCGCCAACACTCACCGTGGGGGTCGTGGGCTGAGCGGCGGTAGTTGGCGATCCGGCCGCGGCGTCGGCGCGGGCGTCGCAACAGGCGCGGGGGTGGGTGCGGTCGAGCTGCACGCGACCAGCAGCGACGCGCCGGCGCCGAGTCCAATCAATGCAAGCGCTGTGCGGCGTGAGATGCGAGAGTGAGCCAGGTTCATGCAGGGTGTACCAGCAGAGTTATGCCCAAAGCCGTGTACAGTCGGCTGTTAAATGGACGCTCGGCTGCAGATCTTCGACGGCCACAATGACGTGGTCTCCCGGTTGCTCGCGGACGAGCGGGCGGCGACGCGGGCGCTGATCACCGAAGGCAGGAGCTCAGCCGCGCGAACATTTTTCGAGCGTGGCACCCGGGGGCACATCGACCTGCCGCGCGCCCGCGAGGGCGGCTTTGCCGGCGGACTCTTCTCCATCTACGTGGGGCCGGATCCACAAGCCGCGGCGCCCGTCGGGCCGGTGCTCGGCCGCCACGCGGCGCTCGATATCCCGGTCAGATTTCCGCGCCCGCTGGAGCTTGGCTTCGCACAGCGGACCTCGCTCGCGCAGCTGGGTGTGCTGTTCCGGTTGCAGAAGGCATCGCAGGGTCAGCTACGCGTGGTTCGTTCGCTGGCCGAGGTCCGCCAGTGTTTCGACGAGGGCGCCATTGCCGCGGTAGTCCATTTCGAGGGTGCCGAAGCGATCGATCCGCAACTGGACATGCTCGACGTCTGGTATGCGGCTGGACTGCGGTCGCTCGGTCTGGTGTGGAGTCGACCGAACGATTTCGGCGAGGGGGTGCCGTTTGTGTTTCCGCACTCACCCGACACGGGACCCGGACTGACCGAGCCAGGCAAGGCGCTGGTGCGCGCCTGCAACGACCTCGGCATTCTGGTCGATCTCGCGCACCTGAACGAGAAAGGCTTCTGGGATGTCGCCGCGCTGAGCAGCGCGCCGCTGGTTGCCAGCCACTCCAACGCGCACGCGTTGACCCCGACCCCGCGCAACCTGACCGATCGTCAACTGGACGCCATTCGGGATTCGGGCGGAGTCGTCGGCGTGAATTTCGCGGTTGGCTTTTTGACTGAGGACGGTGGCGACGACGCGGCGACGCCCGTCTCGCGCATCGTCGCGCATTTTCGGTATCTGGCGGACCGCATGGGTGTGGACCACGTCGGCTTTGGGGCGGACCTGGATGGAGCGCGCGTGCCTGACGCGGTGGGCGACGTGGCTGGCTTGCCGCGGGTGGTCGACGGTTTGCGCGCGGCGGGTTTCGACGCGGCGGCGCTGCGCAAGTTGACGCACGAGAACTGGCTGCGGGTGCTCGGCCAGACGTGGAAGGCGGACTGACGCGGAAGGCGGACTGACGTGGCACCGGGCTGCCAGAGCGCGGCTGTCGTCGACGGCACGCTACGATGGCGGCATGTCAGGTGTCCGACTCATCATCCAGTTCACCGCCGATAGCGCCGAGAGTGCCGACCAGGCCATCGCCCAGTCCGTCGAGCGCTGCAAGCGCGTCCAGCAAGAGCCGGGCTGCTTGCAGTTCGAGGTGTTCCGCAGTGCGCTGCAGCCGGAGCACTACGTGCTGCTCGAGCGTTGGGAGAGCAAAGAGGCGCTGGCCGTGCACGCGCAGGGCATGGCCGCGAGCCCGCCGCAGCCCACCCCCGGGATTCGCCGCGTGCGCGAGGACTACGAATACACTGAGACCGCGCCCCGCTAAGCGGTTCGGAGCACGCCTCCGGCCTCCGTCGACGCATCCGCGCCGCGGCGATGGTGCCAGCGTTTACGCCGTGGCGTGGCGGGGCAAGGGCGAGGTGCCGACCCAGCCCGTCTCGGAGACGTCCACCATGACGCCGTCGGGCCCGTTGTATTTCACTTCCACGTTGCCACCCGGGCGGTGGCCCTGGCCCACCCCGAGGGCGGCGTTCACGTCATCTCTCGGCGCGGACCCCGCCTCGCTGAGACGTGAGGCAATCTCGTCCAGGCTCTCCACCTGAAAGCCGATGTGGTGAATGCCGCTAAAGCCTTTGCCACGCTCCACACCGGCAACCGTGTCGTTCTTGAAGTTCAGAATGGCCAGATTGAGGTCACCATCAGTGAGGTAGTAGCCAGTGGCGCCGGGTGAGTCGACCTTGCCCACCTCTTTGAGCCCGAAGACATCTCTGTAGAAGCGGGCCGTCGCCTCGACGTCCTGCGTCGAGATGGCGATGTGCTTGATCTTTGCCATACTGGCCAGCTTATCCCCGGGACCGATCCCCGGTGCGCTCGATCTGGCCCGAGTCGCAGCCTGCCTCGCTCGCCGCGGTAGCCCGCCAGGCGCCGCGTACACTCGAAGGCGATGGCGATTGAGGATGCGCTCCGCGTAGCGGTCGAGCAGGATGTGGTCTATGGGCGCGGCGCTGATCGGGACCTCTTGTGCGACGTGTACCGCCCAGCGGCAACGCAGACGAAGCGGACCGCCGTGGTTCATCTCCACGGTGGCGGCTTCCGCGGCGGTAGCAAGGCGGGCGCTCGGCTGGCGCGGCCGCTGGCGGCCCTGGGCTATACGTGTGTGTCCGCGTCGTATCGGGTCATGGGCGAGGCCTTCTGGCCGGCGCAGATCCATGACGCCAAGGCCGCCATCCGCTGGACGCGCGCTCACGCGGGCGAGCTTGGCGTGACGCCAGACAGGCTGGTCGTGCTGGGCTATTCCGCGGGTGGCCGCCTGGCGCTCGTCGCCGCCGGCACCCAGAACGATGCCGCGCTCGAGGGCGACAGTGGCACACCCGGTGCGGGAACGGACATCGCGGCGTGCGTGGCGTTCTATCCGCCGGCGTCAGTGAGCAGCACCGCGGTGCTCGGACCCAACCCATCAGATGCGGCTGCCCGCGACCTCGCGCCGCTCACGCACGTGCGCGCCGGGTATCCGCCGACGCTGCTGCTGCACGGCACGGCGGACCAGACGATCCCGGTCGAAGAGAGCCTGGCGCTGTATCAGGCCCTGCGCAAGGTGGGCGCGCCGGTCGAGCTGCACCTGATCGAAGGCGTGACGCACATCTTCGATACCCACGTGGACCTGGCCGAGGCGAGCGCCACGTGGATCGATCTCTTTCTCGATCGTCACGTGGCACATCCCAGGACGTATGCGTCGACCGAGCCCGCGGCGCGTTGAGATGCGCATGCTCGATGCTGGCAGCAGCTGAAAACCGGGCTTGTCGGCCAGACTTCTAGCCGACGGGGAGCGGGTCGGCGTCGGGCGGCGGCAGGATCTCGAACGCGTTGTTGATCGCCGAAATGTACTGGTACTGCCCGATGGTCGCCGTCAGCTCGACCATCCACCGCGCGTCGTGGCGCTGCAAGAGCGAATCGAACAGCGACTGCTCGACACGGTTGGTGCGCAGCAACTGGCGCACGTACAGGATGATGTCCCGCTCGTCGGGGTCGAGCTGACTGACGTCCGCGCGTGAGCGCACCGCGTCGATGACCTCCTCGCGCATGCCCGCGGCGCGGCCCGTGCGCACATGCGAATTCCACTCGTAGCCAGCGTCTTTCTCGCGTGACACGGCGATGATGATGATCTCGCGGTGAACGGGCGAGAGGGTCGACTGCAGGCGCACGTGCGCCCCGGCTTCCATGACCTTCTGGGCCAGCCCGGGACTGTGCATCAGCATGGAGAACGGACCGCCGACGCGGTGCAGGACCGCGACGATCGCGTCGATCTCGGGGTAACGGTCTTCGGACACATCGGCCTTGTCGGTGATCGGCTTAATTCTCGGCACGACGGCTATCGTAGTGCGCATGACAGGTCGATTGGCGGGCAAAGTCGCGGTGGTCACCGGCGCCGGGTCGCGCGGCGAGGGCATTGGCAATGGCAAGGCCGCCTCTGTGTTGTTTGCGCGCGAGGGCGCCAGCGTGCTCTGCGCGGATCAGGTCGTGGACCGCGCCGAGGAGACCGCCGCGATGATCGCCTCCGAGGGTGGCACCGCCTCGGTGTTCGCGTGCGATGTGGCGCATCAGGCAGGCTGCCAGGCGCTCGCGGCGGCGGCGGTCGAGCGCTACGGCCGCATCGACATCTTGCAGAACAATGTCGGCATCCCGTCCTTCCAGAGCCTCGACGAGATCACCGAGGACGCCTGGGACCAGGTGATGGGCGTCAACGTCAGGAGCATGGTGCTGATGGCTCAGGCCGCGGTGCCGCACATGCCCGCGGGCAGCGGCTCGATTATCAACATCTCGTCGATTGCTGGACTGCGCGCGTATCCGCCGCGATCGACGGCCTACACGACCAGCAAGGCGGCGGTCATCGGGCTGACGATGGCCCTGGCCGCGCAGTTGGGCAGCCGCCGCATCCGCGTCAATGCGATTGCCCCCGGGCAGGTGTTCACCCCACTGGTGGCCGAACGTCTGGACGTCGCTGGCCGCAACCGACGCGCGTCGTCGGGGCTCATCAAAGACGAAGGCTCGGCGTGGGACATCGGCTGGGCGGCCGTGTATCTGGCGAGCGACGAGGCACGGTGGGTAACCGGGCACGTGCTGACAGTTGACGCGGGAATCACGATCACCATTCCTGACAATCAGTACGGCGTGAACGACTCGCTTGGACGCATGCCACAGTAGTGGATCCCGGTATGTGAACCTGTCTCAGGACTCTGTCAGGACGACGACGCGCCGCTGAGGCCCACCACGGCGAACAGCGGGTCCGCGCCGGGGTACGCGGGCTGCGGTCCAGCGTGCGGATGGTGTTCCAGTTGCCCGCGGCGCGCAAGTAGTGCATGACCAGCTCGGCGTGGCCCAGATCGTCGAGCGCCTGCCAGACGGCGACGGCCTTCGTCGGAAAGCAGCGGTTGGAGAAGGTCACCACCAGCGGGGCGCCGGGCGCGAGCACGCGCCCGACCTCGCGCAGGACCTCGACGGGCTGGGTGAGGTACTGAATCGAGACACAGATACCCGCGGCGTCGAATGTGTCGGACTCGAAGGGGAGCTTCGGCGTGGAGTTGAGATTCTGGACGAGGTGCTCGTCCAGGCGAGGATTGTCGGCCAGCTCCTCTTCGTTCAGGCCGAGGCCCACTACGCGGGCAAAGGTGAGTTCGTGCGGCAAGTGGCTGACCCAGCTGCTCATCAGATCCAGGATGCGGCCGCCGGGCGGAAAGAACTCGCGGTACAGCTGGGTGACCGCGGCGATGGCTCCGTCGTCGATGTGCTCCACAAAGCGAGGCTGGGTGTAGAACCAGGTGTCGGGGGTCTCGTCGACGCGGCGGAAGCTGTCGGCAGGAAGGCTGTCGGCAGGAAGGCTGTCGGACGGAAAGCTGTCGGCGGGGAAGTCCTGCGGCGTCATCAGGCAGACCGTCAGCGTACCCTTTCGGGAGGCCTACACTTGAGCCCGCATGGCGCTCAGCATTCCTCTCGAGCCGGTTGACTCGTTGACGGTCACCACGCTGGTCGACAACGTCTTCGACGTGTTCATGCCCGACCAGGGGCCAGCGCGGCGGCATGTCGCGGGGGGCGACGCCAGAACGCTGCCCTCGGCGACGATGGTGGGTGGACTCGTCCCGGACCAGCTCATCGCCGAGCACGGATTGTCGCTGCTGCTGACCGTCACGCGTCAGGGGCAGTCCCACAACTTGCTGTTCGATACAGGCGTGAGCCCGGACGGCATGCTGGCCAATATGGACCGCCTGCAGGTCGATCCGCGCGATGTCGAAGTGATCGTCTGCTCGCATGGACACTTCGATCACACCGCGGGGCTCGACGGGCTCGTCCGTCGGATGGGGACGGCCAATCTGCCCGTGCTGCTGCACCCGGACTTCTGGAACCGACGCCGGGTGCGGATTCCGGGGCGCGAACCGCGTGAAATCCCGACCACCAGCCGCTCCGCCCTGCAGGGCGCCGGGTTCACGATTATCGAGGAGCGTCAACCCAGCTTTCTCTTTGACAACGCGGTGCTGGTGACAGGAGAGGTCGATCGCACGACCGGGTACGAGCCCGGGTTCCCGGTGCAGGACGCCTGGCACAACGACCACTGGGAGCCGGACCCGCTCGTGCTGGACGATCAGGCGGTGATCGTCAACGTGCGGGACCGTGGGCTGGTGGTGTTCACGGGGTGCGGCCACGCGGGGATTGTCAACATTGCGCGCTACGCGCTGGCCCTGACTGGCGAGACGCGCGTGTACGGCGTCTTCGGGGGATTTCACCTCAACGGGCCGTTGTACGAGCCGCTGATCGATCGTGTGTGCGGCGACTTGCTGGCGTTGCAGCCGCGCGTGGTGGTGCCGGCGCATTGCACCGGGTGGCGGGCGCAGCACGCGCTGGCGCGGGTGTTCGGGGACGCGTATGTGCCCGACTGCGTGGGGACTCGGTTTACGCTCTAGCGCAGGCTTTTTGGGAAATAACCGGGCGGGTTGGAAGGGCGGGGCCCTGCGGGTGAGTTGGGGACCGGCTGAGTACGTAGGAGCGTCAGAGGGCCGGCTGACCACCTCGCAACAGCGGGCGCGTACCGCTTATGCGCCTATCTCTTCGGACTGAGAACCGTTCGCCAGGACATCCCGTGTTGCTGCGCGTCTACCCGCGAGCCCAGCGAGTACGGCGTCCCGGACCGCCGCAGCGCGTGGCCTAAACGGTACGCGCACACAGTTGCGAGGTGTTCAGCCGGCCCTCTGACGCTCCTACCTACTCAGCCTACCCCTACTCACCCGCAGGGCTCCGCCTTACCAACCCGCCCGGTTATTTCCCAAAATAGCTTGCCCATCCCCTACTTACCTGCAAGGAGTCCGCCTTACCAACCCGTGGGGTGAGCTTGTAGCCTGAGCGGGCATGACGGACGCTGCCGAGCGCGTCGATCAGATCGAACGGCAGGTCGAAGCGGCGCGGCGGATGGTCCGCACCGCGCTCCGCCAGTTTCTGGATGGCCCACGCGAGGACGGGTCGGACGCAGAAGTGCCTCCAGAGGCGCTGACGGTTACGGCGAACGATCTCGAGCGGTACGCCATCGAGTGGGCGTGGCTCGCGCCCGCGGATGCAGCAGGGCGGCGGGAGCTCGCCGCCCTGCTGGCGGCACGGTTTGGTTCGGAGGTCCTCCATGGTCCCGCCACGCGGTGGGCGCTCCAGCTCGCGCCACTGGACGCCGACGCGGCGAGCCCGGATCTGATCGGCGACAGCGCGGTGGACCTGCTCGAGCGGAGTGGCGAGTGCGTCGCCATCAAAGGCGGCGACACGCTGCTGCGTCAGGATGAGCTGAGCGCGGATTTTTACGTGGTGCTGACCGGCCGTCTGGCCGCCGCGCACGCGACGCCGGGCGGTGGCGAGCGAGTGCTCGGCGAGATGGTGCGCGGGACCAGCGTTGGCGAACTGGCGGCGCTGACCGGCCGGCCGCGCGCGGCGCGTGTGTTGGCCCTGCGGGACTCGCACCTGCTGCGCGTACCGCGCGCGGCGTTCGAGCGGGCGGTGGCGCGCTTTCCCGAAGTGCTGCGCGGTGTTGTATTGACGTTGGTTGCCCGAGAGCGCGATGGTCTACGTCCCGCTCGGCGGCCGCCGACGCGCACGCTCGCTCTCCTGCCGCTTGGGGCACGCGTGCCGATCGACCGCTTCGCCCGCCGCCTTGCAGATGAGCTCACGCGTTACGGCACGACGCGGGTGATCGGGCCCGAGGAGGCCGCGGCGAGTCCATCCGGAGTCTTCCATGGCGCCTTGCAGGGCTGGCTAGACGGGCTGGAGGAAACGCATCGCTTCGTGGTCTACGTCGGCGAGGCTGGCGCATCGGAGTGGACGGCGCGCTGCATCCGTCAGGCCGACCACATCTTGCTCGTCGCCACGCGCGACGGCGACCCGCGCCAGGATCCAGTAGAGCAACTGCTCAACGCTGATGGGGTAGGCCCGCGGGAGCTGGTGCTGCTGCACAGCGAGCCCTGGAATACCGCGCACACCGCCCCCTGGCTGGCGCAGCGCAAGGTCGCGGCGCATCACCACGTTCGATTGCAGCACGACGCGGACATCGCCCGCCTCGCGCGGCGGATCGCTGGCCGCAGGGTGGGTCTTGTTCTGGGCGGAGGCGGCGCGCGCGCGTTTGCGCATATCGGCGCACTGCGGGCGCTCACCGAAGCCGGAGTGCCGATAGACGTGATCGGCGGGGTCAGCGCAGGGGCAATCATCGCGGCCCAGTTCGCGGTCGGCTGGAGCGTCCCCGATCTGTACAACCGCAATCGTCAGCTGGCACACATGGGACGGAGTCTTATCGACTACACGCTGCCGATCGTGTCACTCATTCAGGCGCGTAAATTCACCGATCTGTTACACGAGCTGTTCGGACAAACGCGCATTGAAGATGTGTGGCTGCCATTCTGGTGTCTGTCCAGCAATCTGACGCGCGCGGAGAAGATCGTTCACCGCGACGGGTTGCTGGCAGCGGCGTTGCGGGCAAGCTGCGCGCTGCCGGGCGTCCTGCCGCCGGTGCTGATCGACGGCGACGTGGTGGTGGACGGTGGCCTGGTGGACATTGTGCCGGTGGCGACCATGAACGAGTTTCTGGATGGGTCGGGCGTAAGCGTCGCGGTGGACGTGAGTGCCGAGGTTGACCTGACGCGTCCCTACGCGTTCGGCGCGTCCGTATCAGGGGCGCGGCTGTTGTGGGAGCAGGTGAATCCGTTTGCCAGGCAGCAGATCGTGGCGCCGAGCATGTCCGCCGTCTTGCTGCGGTCCATCGAGCTGGCGAGCGTGATGCAGCGGCGCGAGCACGTGGAGGACAACCAGTTGTTCATCAAACTGCCGGTGACGCACGTGGACCGGCTAGCGTTCGACGCGCGCTCGTTCGAGGATCTCGTAGCCATCGGCTATGCGCACACGCGCAACGCGCTGCAAACGTCGCGGCGGCTGACCGACTGGCTGTCGCGCGCTCAGGCCTGAGGGGTCAAGCCGCTCTTCCCCCAAACGGTCCGATTCTGGGGCGGAAGTCAGTCGGTCGTCGCCCCGACCAGGCGTTTTCTGGCGACCCGCTCGATCGCCGCACGGACGCTGGATTCGTCCGCCAGCAACTGCTCGAAGTGCTGGCTGGCGAGTGACAGCAGGATGCACGGCGTGCGGGCGCGCGCCGACGCCGTGCGCGGGGTGCGCTCCAGCAGGGCGATCTCGCCGAAGTAGTCGCCATCTTCGAGAACGTTCAGCACCTGCACGTCCTCTGGCCCGTCAGACCCGTCGGCCCCGTCAGACCCGTCGGCCCCGTCAGACCCGTCGGCCCCGGCAGACCGCGTGATCTCGACGCTTCCACGCGCGATCAGATAGAACCGATCGCCGACGTCCCCCGCTCGCACGATCAGCCGATCGGCGGGCACTTGCTCCGGTGCGAACTGCCGCGCCAGTCGCGTCAGCGCCGCTTCCGACAGCTCCACAAAGAGCGGCACGCGCCGCAATCGTTCGGGGGCGACTTCCGTGTGCAATCCACTGCCGACGAGCGTCACCGAAAAGCCTGACTGGCTTGCCCATAAGCCGGCGTACACGCCCGCCGCATCCTCCAGCAACGCCACGTGCGTGCCCTGCTGCACCAGGTGCCCGCGCTCCAGCACAAAGATCTGGTTGGCGTCGACCACGCTGTGCAGGCGATGCGTCACGCTCACCACGGTGCGGCAGACCGAATCCGAGCCAGCGCACACCCTCGCCGATATTCAGCAGCAAACCGATGAATCCGACGAATGTTCCAACGCTCAACTCGCCCCGAAAGACCAGGACAGATCCGGTCGCAAACACCAGCAATTGCCCGAAGGCCGAACCGAAGGTGGTCGAGCGGCTCACCAGCCGCGCCTGAAAACCCTCGTGGGCGGTCACGCGGCCCAACTGTTCGAGCTCCTCGCGCACGCGATGGCGCATGAGCGATTCGAGCCCAAAGACCCGAATCACGGCTCTGCCTGAGAGTTGTTCCTGCAGCGTGGTGAGCAGCCGGCCTTCGGAGGCGCGCCGCGCATAGCCGGCCGCGGCAACAGGCGCGAGCACGCGTGGACCGATCATCGCCAGGGGGATCACCAGGCACGCCAGCAGGCCGAGCTCCGCGTTCAGTGCGTACAGCAGGGGAACGTTGACCCCGATCGCGAGCGTGCCCCAGGCCATTTCCGGCAGCGCGAGCGTCAGCGCGGCCTCGATCGAGTTCAGGTCGGTGAGGAAGCGCGCGCTGACGTCACCGGTCGTTTGACGCGCAAACTACTGGGGCGGCAAGTGCTGCAGGTGGTCGAAGAGTCTGAGCCGCTGCGCGGTGATGAGCTTGCCTCCAACCTGCGCGGTGAGCCAGCTGCGACCGGTGCTGGCGACAGCCATGGCCAGAAAGCCGACGAACATGAGCGTCATGGTGCGGATGACTCAGCGGTGCATCGTGCGTCGACACGGCGTCGTCGATCAGCACGCGCAGCGCCAGCGGGACCAGTAGCCGACCTCCACGATGAGCGCTGCCACGACCAGGACGACCTGGCGCCAGTAAGGACGCAGCCATTCGAGCGTGCTTCGGCCCAGCGTCACATACCACCTTGCGAAGTCGGCTGAGCGTATCATAGGCCGCCGTGGTGGAGCGATCTTGAAAACGACGTCGCGAGGACGTGCGTTTGTCAAAGCGGCGATGGCGCTGCCTCAGATTGTTCCGAGCGCTCCCCTCCGACCACTGGAGTGGGTGACGCCGCCCGCCCGTCGCGAATCGATCTTGATCAAGTCCGAAGATGAAGTTGCCGACGATGCTCTGCTCGCGGCAGACCTGTACCGGCCTCACGGACGCCGACGTCGGCCCGGCATTGTCATGGCGCTGGGCGCCAATGACCTGGGCAGCCGCGATCCGCGCGCGGTGGCTTTTGCGGATACGCTGGCACGCAGCGGATTCGCGGTGCTGGTGATGAGCAGCGCGCCCACGCTCAATTCGCCGCACGACAACGATCCAGCGGACCTGGTCAGAGCTCCGACGCGAGCGCTGGCCGCCTTTGAGTATCTGATGCAACGTCCCGAGGTGGATGCCACACAGGTGGGCTTTGTTGGCGTGTGTCTGGGAGGTGGCGCGTGTTTATTGGCCGCCAGCCAACAGGTCATCGCAGAGCGCGTTCGTTTCGTGTACCTGATCGGTCCGTATTACTCACTCCACACCTTGCTGCGCGCGGCGGTGAGCAGCACCACCGTGGACGAAGATGGTCGAGCGCGACGGTGGCCGGTGGGCGCGTATGGCGTTGGGCGTTTGCGTGCCTGGCTGCTCCAGGCCCTGGATGCGGGCGAGCGAGCGTGCGTACGCCGCACCCTGGAGCTGGGCGAACGGGCGCCCGATGGTCTGTCACCAGCCGCGCTCGCGACGCTGGAGTTGTGTTGTGGGGTCGCTCCCATGCGTGCGGAGGTGCTGATCTCGCAACTGGACGAGCGCTTTCTGGCGACGCTGACGGCGGCTTCGCCGGAGGGTCAACTGGCGGGTCTGCGCGCGCCGACCTTCATCATGCACGGCGCCGCGGACGATCTGATTCCCGTGGAAGAATCGCGTCGGCTTGCGCGCGCGCTGCGCGGGCAGGTCGCCGTGAAAACGGTCGAGCTCGAGATGTTCCACCACGTTGACGCCACGCGCCGCCTGGGGGCCGGCGTGTTCGCTCGTGAGGTGTGGCGTCTCACCGGTCACGTCGCGCCGTTGATGCAATTCGCCAGTTGACCGTGAAGGGAGTTGTCAATATGTCTGGCTTCTCAGCTACCTCCAATCGGGGTTACCTGTCGGCTCGCCCGTGACGATGAGCTTGAGCGAAGCCCCGGACCTCGACGCCGTCAAACGCAGGTCGCCAGGTGAGCATCTGGCGCTGCACCGGGGTGAGCCATCCACTGGCAGCGCGCCGCGGGACACGGCGGACTACGCGGAGCTGCGTCGCCTGGTCGTTCAGGCTGGTCTGCTCGAACCGCAGCCGGCGTACTTCCTGGTGAAGTTCGTCGGCGTGGGGTTGCTGCTGGTGGTCGGTCTCGCGGTCCTGCTACGCGCTGGCGAACTGCCCGCCTGGGTGCAAGTCCTCAACGTCGTGTACCTGGCGTTCGTCTTTGGCCAGATTGGCCTGCTTGGCCACGACGTGGCCCACCTGCAGGTCTTTCGCTCCACGCGGCTGGCCAACGCGTTCGGCGTGATCCTCGGTGATCTGCTCCTCGGCATTGGCGTAGGCTGGTGGCGCGAGAGTCACAACGGCGCCCACCACAACAATCCGAACCACTTCGACCTCGATCCAAACATCGACTTCTACGTGCTGGCCTTCACTCCAGAGCAAGGGCGGCGCAAGCCGCCAGCGCTGCAATGGGTCATCCGCAACCAGGCAAAGCTCATCACCGGGTTTGCCTGTCTCCAGATCGTGAGTCTGCACGTGCAAACCGTGGACTACCTGGAGCGTTGGTGGCATCGCCGACCGGTGGAGTGTGCGGTCGAGGCCGCCGCGCTCCTAACACACGTGCTGCTCTACGTGGGGCTGATTGTGTTCGCGCTGGGTCCCGTAGGCGGCCTGGCGTTCATCGTCGTGCACCGCGCCCTGGCCGGGCTGTACCTGGCTTCGATTTTCGCGCCGAATCACAAAGGCATGCCGATCCTGTATGGCGACGGTCGCCCTGATTTCCTCCACGAACAGGTGCTGACCGCACGCAACATCAGCGGCAGTCCGCTGATCGACTTCTGGTATGGCGGACTCAACTACCAGATCGAGCACCACCTGTTTCCCAGTCTGCCGCGCAATCGTCTGTGTCGGGCCGCGCCGCTCGTGCGTGACTACTGTGCAGCGCATGGACTCGACTACCACCAGACGTCGCTGGGCCACGCGTACCGCGAAATGTTTCAGCAATTCCAACACGTCAGCGACGTGTTGAATCACGAGCGCGCCGCGGCCGGCTCGGAGAGTGAACGCGGTCTCGATTGCCGAGTCGCTAGCCGGCAAGCGGGTGCTCGTCACCGGCGCTACCGGCTTCATCGGCACGGCCATTGTAGAGAGAGTGCTGGCATCGTTGCCCGAAACGCGGCTGGTGGTGTTGATTCGGGGGCGTGGCAGCCGCTCAGCGGTTCAGCGGGCACATGCGCTGCTCGACGAACACGCCTTTGGTCCGCTCCGCGAGCGCTGGGGATCAGCGGAGCTGCATCGCGTTGTGTCCGATTCCCAGCGCGTCGAAATCGTGTCGGCGGATTTTGCCGTCGACGATTTCACGCTGCCGGGTGATCTGGACGTGGTGGTCCACTGCGCGGCGGATACGGCCTTTGACCGGGCTATCGACGTGGCGTTCACGACGAACGTGGTTGGCTGCGAACGGCTCTACTCCGCGGTGATGGCATCGGGGAGTCGGCCGCACCTGGTGCACGTTTCGACCGCGTACGTGGCCGGACTGCGGCGTGGGCCGATTCCGGAGGGTCCAGGCGCGCTAAAGGTGGCGTGGCGATCCGAGGCGAGCGCCGTCGCCGGACTGCGCGCCAGGGCGGAGTCGGAATCTCGCCAACCGGAGGTGCTGGAGCGCTTGACGCGCGAGGCGCAGGACGCGGAAGGTCGGTCGAATCCGAGCGGGGTCGCGCGCGCCGCGGAAGAGGCGCGTCAGGAGTGGGTCACGCGGCGACTGTCGGATGCCGGCCGAGCGCGGGCGCGTTCGCTCGGGTTTCCAGACATCTATACGCTGACCAAAGCGCTCGGTGAGCAGGTCGTCGAAGCCATAGCACGCGAGCACAGCTTGCCACTGTCGGTCGTGCGGCCAGCGATTACCGAGAGCGCGCTGGCGCGACCCTACCCGGGCTGGATCAAGGGCTTCAAAATGGCCGAACCCATCATTCACGCGTTTGCCCGGGGCGACCTGGCGGAGTCACCCGCCGCCCCGGACAGCGCGCTGGACGTGATGCCTATCGACCTGGTGGCGAACGCGATCCTTGCCACGGCCGCCCGCCCGCCCGCGACGTCGCCGGCCTATTATCACCTGGTTTCGGGTGCGCGCAATCCGCTGCGATTCCGTGAGTTGTACGAGCTTGGCCGGGCCTACTTTCTCGACCATCCTGTTCAGGTCTCTCGGGGAGCACCTGTTCGCCTCGGAACCTGGACGTTCCCGGGCAGCGCGGCGGTCGAGCAGCGCCTCACGCTCGCCGAGCACGTCGTCGACGCCGCCGACCGCGTGCTGGCCCGCGTGCCGCGCGCGAGCGCGACCACGCGTCGCTGGACCGACCGCCTCGATGCCGAGCGGGGCCGCCTGCGTACCAGCCGGCGCCTGTTCGATCTGTTCGGTACCTACGTGTCCGCCGAAATGACCTTTCTCGACGATGCAACTCAACGTCTGCACGCGTCGCTGCCGGAGTCCGACCGCGTCGCGTTCGACTTCGACTGCCGCGCCATCGCGTGGCCGCATTATCTACGCGACGTGCACCTGCCAGCCGTCAGGCGCGACGTGCGCGCATCGCGCCGACGAGACGCGGCGCCCCCTCCACGCCCGACGGAGCGCACCAGCCTAGCGGTGTTCGACCTGGACGGCACACTTCTGCGGACCACCGTACTCGAGGAATACCTGCGCGCGCGCTTGCGCGATCTGCCGCGTCGACGCTGGATGGTGGAATTGCTGCGCGTGGGTCTGCGCTTGCCGGGTTACATAGCCGCCGAACACGCGGATCGCAGCCAGTTCCTGCGCCTGTTCTATCGCGTGTACCGCGGGGCTTCGCGCGGCGAACTCGAACGTCTTGTCGACGATGAACTTGCGCCTTCCGTGTGGCGGCGCCTGGCGCCGGCTGGCGTGCGCCGCGTTCGCGAGCATCGGGCGGCCGGGCATCGCACGCTGCTGCTGAGCGGCGCGCTGGATGTGTTCACTCGCCCGCTGGCGCCGTTGTTCGACGACGTGCAGGCAGCGCGCCTCGTGGTGCGGAATGGCATGTTCACCGGTGACCTGGACTCGCCGCCACTGGTCGGCGAATCCCGGCTGACATGGCTGCAGGCTTTCGCCGCACACCACGCGATCGATCTGGGCGACGTCTACGTGTACGCGGACAGTCATTCGGACCTGCCGCTGCTGGCGGGCGTGGGACATCCGGTGGCGATCAATCCGGACGTGCGTCTGTACCGCGTCGCCCGCCGTCGCCGCTGGCCGGTCGAGGAATGGTGCTGATGCTGGCGTTGCAGGTGTACCGCTCGCCAGTTCGCTACTCCGCCGCGCGCCTGCTCGCGGCTCGCGCTCCCGGGCTCGTTCCGGCAGGTCTGGCGCCGCTGCGCCTGGCGCGCCTCGCGTCGCCGCGAGTGCCTGGACCTGGCTGGGCGCGCGTGCGACCGCGGCTGTCCGGCATCTGCGGATCGGACCTTGCACTACTGACCGGCGCCGCGTCGCCGTATTTTTCAGCGCTGGTATCGTTTCCTTTTACCCCTGGACACGAGATTGTCGGCGACCTGCTTGACGACACCGAGGACCTTCCATCCGGAACACGCGTCGTCCTCGATCCAGTGCTGAGCTGCGCGGCGCGGGGTGTGCCAGCCTGCGCCGCGTGTCGCGCTGGTGCCACGCAACAGTGTTCGAGCGTCGCCACTGGTGGCCTCGGGCCCGGCATGCAGACCGGCTATTGCGCGGAGACAGGTGGCGGCTGGGCGGGCGTGTGCCTCGCGCACCGGTCCCAGTTGCACCTCGTCCCCGACGCCTTACCCGACCGCGCGGCGGCGCTCATCGAGCCCTTCGGGTGTGCCATACACGCCGCCGACCGCGGGCTGACCGAACGGCGCGGCAGGTCGCCAGGCGTCGCCCTGGTGGTCGGTTGCGGACTGCTGGGGCTGCTGACGATCCTCGCCGTGCGGCTGCGGGGCTGGACGGGCCATGTGTTGGCGGTCGCGCGGCATCCGCACCAGCGCGAGCGTGCCATGGCGCTGGGCGCGTCGCAAGCCGTCTCACCAGACGAGGCCGTGGCGGCCGTGCGTCGTCTTGGGCGGTCCACTCGACTCGACCCGGAGCGCGGCAGTCCCTTTTTGCTGGAGGGCGTGGACGTCGCGTTCGAGTGCGCCGGCAGCGCGAGCGCGCTCGAACTTGCCTTGCGCGCGACCAGCGCCGGTGGGCGTGTAGTGCTGGTTGGGCTGCCAGGCGCCAGCGTCGATCTGGCGCCAGTCTGGTTTCGGGAACTGGAGCTGATCGGCGCGTATGCCGCCTCGGCCGGATTCAGCGCGGCGATGAAGCTGGCGACGAGGGTCGGCGCGGAGTTGTCGTCGCTGGTGAGCGCGGTGTATCCGCTCGATCGCTGGCGTGACGCCATCGACCACGCCCTGGAGGCCGGCCGACTCGGCGCTGCCAGAATCGTCTTCGATCCTCGAGCGAGCTGAACGAACGTATGGGACGACCCGGTTTCGTGCTGGAGGTTGACGAGCGCACGCCGCCGCTGGTCGTGCATGCGGGCGAAGGCTTTCGGTTGGAGTCATTCCCGCTCGGCACACGCGTGGTGTACCCACCCGATCCGCTTGCGTCTCTGGCGGATGTGGATGGGGCGATCGACACGGCGTTGCTGCATCCACTGGACTCCGAACCGCTGCCGGCGCTGCTGCGAGCCGGGATGCGGCTCACGATTGCTTTCGACGACATCTCGCTCCCGCTGCCGCCGATGCGCGCACCGGACATTCGCGGTCGAGTCATCGAACACGTGCTGGAGCTGGCCGCCGCCGCCGGCGTGGACGACGTCCGCCTGATCGCCGCGACGTCGCTCCACCGTCGCATGACGGGCGCGGAGCTACGCGAGGTGCTCGGCGAGCGCGTCTTTCGCTCCTTCTGGCCGGATGCGCTGACCTGTCACGACGCGGAGGATGCGTGCGGTCTGGTGTGTGTTGGCCGGACGGAGCGCGGCGAGCTTGTGGAGCTCAATCGGCGCGCCGTCGAGTCGGATCTGCTGGTCTACGTGAACGTCAACCTCGTGTCGATGGACGGTGGACACAAGAGCGTGCCGGTGGGTCTCGCCTCGTATCGGAGTCTGCGTCACCACCACAATGTGCAGACGCTCCTCGCCTCCCGTTCGTATATGGACCCGCCGCGTTCGGAGCTCCACGCGTCGGCGGAGCGCATGGGCCGCCTGTTGAGCCAGCACCTGAGAATCTTTACCGTCGAGACAACGCTCGACAACCGGACCTTTCCGTCTGCCTTCGACTTCCTGAACGCGCGTGAGTGGGAGTGGACGTTGCGCGACCAGCTTGCCTTCGTGGGTGCGCGTCAGGCGGCGATGCGCGCTCCGTCAGCGGTGCGCCGGCGCGTGTTTCAGTCCATCCGAGCACCGTACGGCATCACCGGCGTCGCGGCCGGAGCCACCGAAGCAGTCCACGCCAGAACGCTGCAGCGCATTCACCAGCAGCAGTTAGTAGCGGTACGCGGTCAGGCGGACGTCCTGGTTGCGGGTATTCCCTATCTGGGGCCTTACAACGTGAACTCGGTGATGAACCCCGTGCTGGTGTACTGCATGGGGTTGGGCTACCTGTTCAACATGTATACCGGCGGACAGCCACTGGTCCGCGCCGGCGGCGTGATGATTGTGTTCCACCCGCTGACGCCCGAGTTCGACAGCGTGCGACACCCGTCGTACGTCGATTTCTTCGACGAGGTGTTAGCGGAAACGACCGATCCGGCCGAAATCGAGGTGCGCTTCGAGGAGCGCTACGCAACCGACGACTGGTACCGACACCTGTACCGCACGGGCCACGCCTACCACGGTGTCCACCCCTTCTACATGTGGTACTGGGGGGCGCACGCGCGCCAGCATCTTGGCCAGGTGATTTGCGTCGGCGGCGACCGCCGCACGGCCGCGCGGCTCGGCTTCAGGGCCGCGTCGACCCTGGCCGATGCGCTGGACATGGCCAGCGACTGCGTCGGCGCCAGCCCGCGTATCACCTATCTCCACTCGCCGCCGCTCGTTCTGGCGGACGTGCATGTCTGAGTTCGGCGACTCGCCGCTGGATGACCTGCGTCGACTGCGGCGCGGCTGGCGCTGGGCGCGGCGGCCACTGGCGCCGGATGGCGCCCCGGCCCCAATCAGCGTTCCGTCCGCGTTCGAGACTGGTTGGGCGCGCGCGCCGCTCGCGCGCATCGCGCGCGAGCTTGCCCTTGGCGGAGCGCTCGGTCCACTCCTGCGGAGTAGCGCGCTCGACGTCTCGGTCGCCGGGTTGGAGTACCTCGAGCGCCTGCCACCGCCGGTGGTCTTCGTCGCCAACCACACCAGCCATCTCGACGGACTGCTGGTGCTGCATGCGCTGCCTCGCGTCTGGCGAACGAAGATGGTGGTGGCCGCCGCCTCGGACTATTTCTTCGACACCTGGTGGCGGTCGAGGCTCTCGGCGCTGGCGCTCAACGCCGTACCACTCGAACGCCGTGCGGGCGGCGGGTCACACGCGCAGCTGAGCGGGCTCCTGGTATCCGGATGGAGCGTGCTGGCATTTCCTGAGGGCACGCGCAGTCGCGACGGAACGCTTCAGCGCCTCCACCACGGGCCAGCGCGCCTGGCGCTGGACGCGCAGCGACCGATCCTGCCCATGGCGATTCGCGGGACGTTCCTGGCGATGCCTGTCGGGGCACGCTGGCCGCGGCGCGCGGACGTGCGGGTTCGCTTTGGTCCAGCGCTGATGCCGCGTGCCGACGAGCGCGCGCGCGACCTGACCGCGCGGCTGCGCGTCGCGCTGGAGCGCTTGCTGGTCGAAGATGCGACCACATGGTGGACCGCGCTGCGCGGCGTGTCGGCGCGTGACGTCGATCGTCCCCCTCAGACCGCCCGCTGGCGGCGCGTGTGGGCCAACACCGCGCCGCTCCGCTCCGAGACTCGACCACGCGTCTGGGTTCGTCGCGGCGAGTCTTGACCCGGGTCACAGGCGGTGCGATACTCGCGCGCCGGTGTCGTCCATCAGTCGACACGAGCGCCAGCCTCTGGCGATCGATCTCGCGAGCGTTGTGCGCGGATTCGATACTCCGGCCGGGCGCCTGACTGCTCTCAAAGGGGTGTCACTGCAGACCACCAGCGGCGAATTCGTCGCGCTGGTCGGCAAATCTGGCAGTGGCAAGAGCGTGCTCATGCGGCTGCTCGCCGGTCTGGACCGCCCAACCTCCGGTCGAGTCGACGTGCACGGCGTCAGCCTGAATGCCCTCGGCGACGCGGCGCTGACGCGCTGGCGGCGGGAATGCGTCGGGGTTCTGCTGCAGGACCATCCGCTGTTTTCCTCGCTCACTGTGCTCGACAACGTCAGGCTGCCCATGGACTTCGCCGCCGCGCTGCCGAGGGCCGAACGCGCGGAGCAGGCCCGCGAACGCCTCGCTCTGGTGGGCATGCTCAACCACGCGGCCGCGCGTCCGGCCAGTTTGTCTGTCGGCCAGCGGCGGCGTGTCGCGCTGGCCCAGGCGCTGGCCAACGATCCGCCGCTGCTCCTGGCGGACGAGCCCACCCAGGATCTCGACTCGGTTCGGGCGGCCGCCGTGTTCGGACTGTTCCGTCGCCTCGCCGAAGCTGGGAAATCCGTCGTCATGGCCACGCGCGACTACGACCTTGCGACCCAAGCCGATCGCACCGTGCTCGTGTCGGACGGGCTGATTGTCAACCAGTACGTCGCCGAAGCGTTTCCGAAACTGGACCCCCTGCAGTTGAGCTCGGCGGCCGAGCACTTGAGGCCGCGGCGCTACGCGGCGGGCCAGATTGTCGTGCGTCAGGGCGAGCGGGCCGACCGGTTCTACATCATCGTCAGTGGTCGCGCGGAGGTGTTTCTGGAGCGGCCGGACGAGGCGCCAGTCATTCTCACCACGCTCCAGCCAGGCGAGTATTTCGGCGAGATCGGGGTGCTGCGCGGTGGCAAGCGGACGGCCAGCGTGCGAGCCAGTCTGGACGACGGGCTTGACGTGCTCTCGCTCGGGCGTGACGCGCTGCTGCAGGTCCTGAAGCGTTCCGAAGCCACCCATGCGCAGATCGAGCGCTCGATCGACGAGCGACTCCTGCCAGCCGGTTGACGTGACGATTTCATGAGTCTCGAGATCGACGCCCGGACGCGCAAAGGCCTGGCGGATCTCGTCGACCTGCGCGTCGATCTGGGGTTGAGTGCGCTGGCGGTGGCCCTCGGGTCTGCCGCGGTGCTGGTGTGGCGCCCGCCGATGACGCTCGTGCTGGTTGGTGTGCTGCCGGCCGCGGCGCTCCTGCTGGCGCAGACCGGCGCACGCGTCGGGCGTGCGCGGGCGAGCGAGCGGGTCGTGCTGCGCGCGCTCGGCGCCGCGGACGGGTTCTGCACCGTGCTTGGTCAGCTCGAGGGCGCCTGCGCTGGCGTTGTCGCCGCGGTCGTCGGCGTGCTGGTGGGCTCGAGTGCCGCGATGCTTGTCGGCAGGCCGACGCTCACCGAGGTTCTGGCGTGGGCGGGTGTCTGGCTTGTTGCGGCCGCGGGCGGCGCGGTTGCGGGCGCGTCGCTCGCGCTCGCGTCGCTGCCCGGAGGTGGCCGGGCTGCCGGTGGCGGCCGGGCTGCCGGTGGCGGCCGGGCAACCGGTGGCGGGCGGGCCGCCGACGGAGCGCCGGTGACCAGCCTGGCCGCCAGCGGCGACGCGCCGAGCGCGTCGCGACCCGCGCCAGGTCCGCCAGGTCTGCCCGTCGTGGGCATCCTGCCCGACCTCGTTCGGCAGCGCGGGTTGCTGGTGGCGCTGCTGCACTACTGGCACACGTACGGCGACGTGGTCCAGGCTCGCCTCGGGACGACGACCGCGCTGTTCTTTGCCCGACCCGAAGCCGTGCAGCGCATCTTCGTCGACAATCGCGACAACTACCCGCGCGCCCAGCAAGCGATGCGCTCCGTCGCGAAGCTGCTCGGCAACGGTCTGGTCTCGAGCGAAGGCGCTCACTGGCGGCGGCAACGCCACTTCATGCAAGGTCCGCTGGCGGCCAGCGCCGTGCCGGCGTACGCGCCGGCGATCGTCTCGGCCTCAGAAGAGGTCGTGCGCGCGTGGCAGTTGCGCGTGCACGGTGGCACGCCGGACCTCGACGTGCTGGAAGAGACGAGCGCTCTGACACTCGATATTCTCGGGCGCACCATTTTTGGCATCGACACACGCGTCGACGCGCAGGATGTCGGACAGACCTTCGTCGAAGTGGTCGACTACCTCGCGCGTCATCTGTACGGATTGATCCCCTCGTTCAGCTGGCTGCCAACCCCCGCCAACCGGCGCCTCGACCGCAACGTGCAGCATCTGCGCGAGTTGCTCGATGCGATGATCGCCGCGCGCCGTGCCACCCCAGACACGTATGCCTTCGACGTGGACCTCCTTTCGGTGATGCTGCGGGCGCGCGATGAGTGGGGCGAGGGCATGCTGGAGCCCCACCTGCGCGACGAAGTCATGACGCTGTACCTGGCAGGCCATCAGACCGGGGCGGAGCTGATCGCGTGGGTCTTTTATGCGCTTGCCAACAACCCCGACGTCGAAGACGCGCTGCACGCCGAGCTCACGTCGGTTCTCGGCGACCGCGCGCCCGTTCTGGACGACCTGGCGCGTCTACCCTACTTGCGCCTGGTGGTGGATGAAGCGCTGCGCATGTATCCCACCGCGCCGCTGGTCACCAAAAACGCGCGGCGCGCCGACAGTGTGGAGGGCTGTCACGTGCCGGCCGGTGCACTGGTGATCCTCAGTCCGTATGTGACCCAGCGTCACCCCAGCCTGTGGAAGGAGCCGGACCGATTCGATCCGCTGCGCCACACGCCCGAGCAGGTGGCGCAGCGGCACCGTATGGCGTTTTTCCCCTTTTCGGCGGGCTACCACTCGTGCATCGGCGCCGCGTTCGCTCTCCTCGAAGTGCGCTTGTGTGTGGCCAGTCTGGCGCGGCGCTTTCGGCTACTGCAACTGCCGGGTCCGTCGGTCGAGCCGTCGGTGACCTCCACCCTCTCGCCCCGAGGCCTGCGCATGCGCCTGGCGGCGTGGTGAGCTCGACGCGTACCCCGCCGGCGCCGGCCGGGGTGCCCAAGGCCAACCAGCTCATCAACGAGGCCTTCATCTACGGCTTCTGCGAACGGCTGCTGCCGCTGCTGCCCAACAGCGTTCGGCCGAACCAGGTCACCCTGGTCGGGTTCGGGTTCGGTGCGCTCGCCGCGCTGGGCTACGGCCTGGCGGGCCTGCAGCGCGGCTGGCTTGTCTTCGGGATCGTGGCGCACCTCGTCTTCTGGGTGTGCGACAACATGGATGGCACACTGGCTCGCCGCCGCGGGCTGACCTCGGTGCGCGGCTTTTTCCTGGATTTGACGCTGGACCAGGTTGCCTACGTGCTGATCTACCTCGGCCTGGGCGTCTCGGGCGTGCTGCTGCTGCCGATCGCGGCTGGCGCCGCCGTGCTGCATCTGCTGCACGTCCACATGGTGGACATGTGGATCTATCTGCGCGGCGAAGAGCATTTCGGGAAATTCGGGCCAACCGAGCTCACGCTGGTGATCACCGTGTCCGCGCTGGTGACGCTGGTCTGGCCTGGTGCGCTGGTGACCGTGCTGGGCGTCGCGCTGGACTGGTTCGACGTCGTCGCGCTGCTGATGATCGCCGTTGGCAGCGTGGAGTTTGTGCGTTCGCTGCTGCTGCTGGTAGGCCAACTGCCGGGCCCGACGCGCGAGTAGCGGTTCGCGCGGTGCGTGAAACCCCCCTCGGTCACAAGTGTGTTGACAGGTTCAGGCTGACAGTGACAGCTTTGGATAGATCAGCGACTGGACGCGCTCGAAGTGGGCCGGCGTGTCGATCTCCGCCCACACCAGGTCGGCAATCCGCGTGCAATACACGGGATAGTCCCTCGCAATGCGCGCCAGCCCACCCGTTTCGTACTCGGCTGACGGATCCGCATCCGCCAGGACCACCATGCGTTCGAACAGCGCGCGTGAGACCCTCGAGATGCCTACGAGCTCGCCGACGCTCGACGGCGCGTTCGCCGGGTCCTTGGAGATGCGCGTGATCCGCTCGCGCTGGGCAGACACGTACACCTCGTCGCCCGACCCCGTCGGGCCCGAGACCACGACCACGTCGGCCCGTGGCGACTGCAGCGCGGCGTCCAGGGCGCGGCTCTCGTACACCAGGTCGGATTCGACCACCAGACAGTCCTCCGTGATGCGCTCGCGCGCGCACGCCAGCGAGTACAGACTGCCGGAGTCGGCGAAACGTGGGTTGTGGACGACTTCGACCGCAACCCCCTGGGCGCCGTCGCGCCTCGCGGCGAACTCCTCATACAAAGCACGCAGGTGAGGGTGACCAGCACGACGCGCCGCACGCCGCGCGAGGTCAGCCGCTCGATAGACTCGACGATAATGGGCTCGCGGCGGGGATCAGGTCGCAGAAAGCCCTTCGGCATCAGACGCCCCATCGGGCCAAGACGGATCCCGCTTCCAGCGGCGAGGATCAGCGCCGTGTCGATGGTCACCCTTTGAGGTAGGCAAGCGCCACGGCCGCGTACATGGCCATGCCCGTGACCAGGGCCTCCTCATTGAGCAGGTAGCGATTCGAGTGTGAGTTGGGTGCTTCACCCTCGGCATAGCCGAAGGGTCGCGTCCCGAGCGAGGCCATCGCGCCCGGAATCTGCTCGAGCACGTACGCGAAGTCCTCGGCTGCCAGTTGGGGCGTTGGCTGCTCGATCGAATGCTCGGCGCCGAGGAGGTCTCGGACCGGTTTCGAGGACGAAGCGCGCAAAGTCGGCATCGTTGACCGTCACCGGATAGCCGGCGTGGTTGGTGACGTCCGCTTCCAGTCCGTGCGCGGCGCATACCCCGTGCGCGACGCGCCGCAGCCCCTCGACCAGCGTCGCGCGCGTCGTCGGCGACAGCGTGCGAATCGTGCCCTGCAGCGTCGCGATCTCCGGGATGATGTTGGAGGCCGTCCCCGCTTCGATCTTGCCGATCGTGAGCACCGCGGGCGAAAAAACGTTGACCGACCGCGTGACCAGCGTCTGGAGGGCCATGCCGCCGCTGGGTGCATCCAGCAGGCCCTCGTCGAGCATCACCACCGCGCCCGCGTAGCTTTCTTGGCCCGGCTGGAACATGAAGCGGACGGTGCCGTGGAGTGTCTGCTGGCGGCGCGTGAGAAGTCGCGCGGCGCCAACGAGCATGGCGGTATGCGCGTCGTGTCCGCACGCGTGCATGCGGCCGTCGATGCTGGACTTGAAGGGCACGTCATTGTCTTCGTGCAGCGGCAGCGCGTCCATGTCGCCGCGGAGGATGATGGTGGGACCGGGCTGGCCGCCGCGCAGATCCGCGACCACGGACGTGATGCCTGTGCCGCGGCGAATCTCGAGCGGCAGGCCCTGCAGGGCGTCGAGGACTCTGGCCTGGGTCAGTGGCAGGTTGAGACCGAGCTCGGGCTCACGGTGAATGGCGTGCCGCAACTGGGCGACGTCCGCGAGCAGGCCGTGCGCGTCGTCGAGGAGCTCGTGCATGTGGTGTCAATGCGTTCCGTGTGGTGAGTTTGTTGGCGTCCCAGAGGTCGAGGCACGCACACTGTCAGACGCGATTCGCTGCTGGGATGCAGCATGTCATGCCTGCGGTCAAGCCCATCTAGCTGCCGTCGCCTGACCCGTTATCGCCACCGCCGCCTGAATCGTCGCCACTGCCCGTGTCGGGCGCGGGCGCGCTGTTGTCGTCGAGCCCCACGACGCTGCCATCAGGCTGAATTGCGTACAGGTAGGCGGCCGCGGCCTCGGCGTCATCCTGGCTCATACCCAGATTGGGCATCGCGGTACCTGGCTTCAGCGCCGTCGGGTTGGCGAGCCACGCCGCCATGTCGTCCGTCGAATTGTTGGGGACCGAGCCATTCGGATACGTGGCCATCATGCTGCGAGCCGAGACGACCGGGACGTTGCCGTGCGCCGACAGGTCGGGCCCGAAGTTGCCGTTCGCGTTGGGGATGCCCGGGATCACGTGGCACGCGCCGCAGCGGTACTGCTGGATCACGGTCACGCCCTGCACAACCGCCGGGTCCGCTTGTGCGTACGTATCGGCTGCACCGAAGACGGGTTCGACCGCCATCAGCGCCAGAGCCGCTCCGAAAGTCAGGCTGGCTCCGCCCAGAATCAGTGGCGACAGCGAGCGACGTAGCCCCATGGATCATCCTCCAGCGCACTTGCGCTCCTACCCAGTCTAGACACCTCGACCGACTTTCGCCGACGGTACACACCTGAATTGACACGCAAGCTGGGCGGCGGTATTAGTAGGCCCGACCTGGGGGGTAATTGCCCATGACTCGCTCTAGCCCGTGTCTGGTCCTGGTCGTCGCTACCGCGCTCTGGCTCGCGGCATGTGGCCCGGCAGCACCGCCGGCCGCGACGACCGCCCCTGCCGCCGGACCCACGACGGCCCCCGCCGCCCAAGCCACGACCGCGGCTGTCGCTGCCAAACCCACGGCTCCGCCCGCCGCCGCTCCGCCTCAGGCGGCTGCCCCGACGCAGTCGCCGCTGCCCGCTGACGCCGCGCCGCCGGACCAGCAAGTCCTGGTTTTCGCGTACGACAACTCGCTCGACTTCACCACCTTCGACTTCTTCGAGTCCGTGTACAAGCGCGGAACGCCCGGCTACGGCTCGGACCTGATGACCGAGCCGCTGGTGCGCATCAATAAGAACTTCGAGATCGTTCCCGCCGCCGCGCAATCGTGGAGCGCCGACCCAACCGATACCGTCTGGACGTTCAAGCTCGATCCGAACTTGATGTGGTCCGACGATACGCCAGTCACCGCCGATGACTACGTCGCGACCTTCCAGTACGGCGCCGATCCACAGCACGCCTGGGACTTCGCGTGGTTCTTCGGCGGGGTCATCAAGAACTGGGACGACGTGGTGGCCGGGCAAGGTGCCGGTCGATCAGCTCGGCGTCGCCGCCATCGACGCGCACACCCTCCAGGTGACCACGCAGCAGCCGGCGCCCTATCTGCCCGCCATGATGCTGTACAGCCAGTCGCTGCAGAAGAAGGCGCTCCAGGAGCACGGCGGCCTGTACAACTCGGATCCCGCGACCTCGGTCTCGGACGGGCCGTTCATCCTCCAGGACTGGCGCAAGGGTGACCGCGTCATCCTGGTGGCCAACCCCAAGTACAAAGGCACGAACAAGCCGTACATTCAGAAAGTCGTCGCCATCGGCATGAGCACCAATGCCATGCTGGCCGCCTATCAGGCCGGCGAGATCGACTATGTCGCGGGCCCCAACCTATCGCCTGCCGACAACGACCTGATCGGCGCCGATCCGACGTTGTGCAGGGAAGTTCACCCGCACTACGGCGACTTCCGCACGGACTATCTGTTCTTCGACTATCAGAATCCGCCGTTCAACAACCTGAAAGTGCGGCAAGCGATCAGTCACGTGATCCCGCGCGACGACATCATCAAGCAGATCCTCAAGCCGAGCCAGGCGATTCCCGCCTATTCGTTCCTGATGCCGGGCTTCCCAGCCTCGAACTCCGAGGGCTTGAAGGACATCCAGAATTATGATCCGGACACCGCCAGGCAGCTGCTCGCCGACGCCGGCTATCCCAACGGCCAGGGCTTCCCGCACCTGACGCTGTGGCTGCGTGACGAGACGCCCGCCCATCAGGCCGCGTACCAGGCCATCGCCGCGTCGATCAAGCAGAACCTGAATATCGACGTCGACGTCTCGAACAAGGAGACCAAGACGTTCACGGACGCGATGAACGCCAAACCGCCGCAGATCCAGTTCGGTGCCGTCTCGTATGGGTTCGACTTCCTCGACCCGTACAACATGCTGAGCGTGTTCCTGGGCAGCGGCCGCCACAACTGGATGAACGCGCAGTACGACGACGAGGTCAAACAGGCCGCCTCCTTCACGGGCGATCCGGCCCAGCGCACGCAGATGTTCCAGAACGCCGAGCGCCTGCTGGTCTCCGACGTCGGCGGCGTGTTCGTCGACCACCGTACGGTGGCGGATCTATACAAGCCGTACCTGAAGGGCACGGAGCTGGAGCCAGACAAGAATGGCTACGCGGCGATGCACTGGCCAACGTTTGCGAACATGAGCACGCTCGTGGGCTCGCTGTACATCTCGAAGGACGCCGCGGGACGAAAGCTTCCCAATTGAGCACTCGGACGCACGTGAGGTTCGTCGTCGTAAGTGTCTCTGGGTCGGGGGAGCCTGCGCGCGGTGTTGCTGTCCGCCCCTTCGGGTCGGGGGAGCCTGCGCGCGGTGTTGCTGTCCGCCGTTCCGGGTCGGGGGAGCCTGCGGCCCCCCGCCGCCAGTCGCTGCTCCGCTCGCAGGCTCGCTGCGCGCTCCTTCCCGCGGCGACCCCCCGCGTACGTGCTGAACCGCACCTCTGCGGGGTGGCCTACCTCCACCCGCGAGCCAAAGACCTCGGTTTCGTAGGGCGTGTTGACCGTCAA
This sequence comes from uncultured Chloroflexia bacterium, assembly GCA_963776625.1. Taxonomy (GTDB): domain Bacteria; phylum Chloroflexota; class UBA6077; order UBA6077; family CF-72; genus CF-72. Next base: position 85,369 of record CAVZNP010000001.1, read on the forward strand.
GAAGTGACGGCCAGAACCGCCTCGCGATCCACGTCCCCAAGTGTCAAACGCTCTCATCCCCAAGCGTCGTGGCGGGTATCTCTCGGACCCTCAGAAGGTCTGATCCCCACAGCGTTATCGCAGGCACCGCTCGGAACGTCACAGGATCTGATCCCCACAGCGTCATGGCAGGCACCGCTCGGACCGTCAGAAGGTCTGATCCCCACAGCGTCATGGCAGGCACCGCTCGGACCGTCGCAGGGTCAGACCCAAGCGGCGTTGTGGCCGATACCTCGGCAACCGTTACGGGGTCTTGGCGACACAGCGTTATCGTCAGCCGTGTATCGGCGTGCGACCCCGCAGAGGTGCGGTTCAGCACGTACGCGGGGGGTCGCCGCGGGAAGGAGCGCGCAGCGAGCCTGCGAGCGGAGCAGCGACTGGCGGCGGGGGGCCGCAGGCTCCCCCGACCCGAAGGGGCGGACAGCAACACCGCGCGCAGGCTCCCCCGACCCGAAGGGGCGGACAGCAACACCGCGCGCAGGCTCCCCCGACCCGGAACGGCGGACAGCAACACCGCGCGCAGGCTGCCCCGACCGGAAAAAGCACACGAGCACCGGGCGACAGGTGTAGTTCCGCGCGATGCTGCTGTACCTCTTCGGCCGCGTGCTGGGCATCTTCATCGTGTTCATCACCGTCTCGATCCTCGTCTTCGGACTGATGCACTCCGTTCCCGGCGGTCCCTTCGACGAAACGAACGCGCCCCTGCCGCCCGCGGCCAAAGAAAACATCCTGCACAAGTACGGCCTCGACCAGCCCGTCTACAAGCAGTACCTGCTGTATATGTGGAACGCCGTCCACGGCGACTTCGGCGTCTCCTTCCAGAGCCCCACCGAGACCGTCGCACAGCTCATCGGACGCGTGTGGCCCACCAGCATGCAGCTGGGCATCCTGGCGATCATCATCGCCACGACAGTCGGTCTGAGCAGCGGCATCCTGTCCGCCATCAACCAGAACACGTGGGTCGACTACACGGTCACGTTCACCTCGACGCTGGGCCTCACCGTGCCCAACTTCGTCATCGCCCTGTGGCTGCTCCTGATTTTTTCCGTCGGTCTGGGCTGGCTGCCCACCGGTGGCTGGCCCACCTCGGACGACCCCGACTTCCGTACCCTGATCATGCCCGCCATCACGCTGGCGCTGGGCCCTACCGCGCTGGTCGCGCGCTACACGCGCGCCAGCCTGGTCGAGGTGCTGCACGCGGAATACATCCGCACCGCGCGCGCTAAAGGACTCCGCGAACCCATAGTCATCATGCGCCACGCGATGAAGAACGGCTTGATCCCGCTCATCACCGTGCTGATGCCGCAGATCCCCAACCTGATCACGGGCACGATCTTCGTCGAGCTCATCTTCCGCGTGAACGGACTCGGCAAATTCTTCGTCAGCAGCATCTATCGTGCGCGACTATCCGATGATCATGGCCACCATGCTCCTGGTCGCCACGCTGTGGAGCACGACGTACCTGATCAGCGACCTGCTGTATATGGTCGTCGACCCGCGCATCAGGCTCTACGGCAAGTCCCGATGAGTGTCGTCGCCGCGCGGCCGCTGGCCACCGCCCTGGCGACCACCCTGGTGCGGCCACAGTCCACGCTGTGGGGGGACGCCGTCTGGCGCTTCACCCGCAACAAGCTCGCCGTTGCCGCGCTGGTCATCGTGTGCATCTTCATCGCCGTCGCCATCCTGGCCGACGTGATCTCGCCGCAGCGCTACGACTACTCGGTGCTCGCCGAGGCCAACCAGTTCCCGAACAGCCATCACTGGCTGGGCACCGATTCCGTAGGCCGTGACTTTCTCAGTCGACTCATCTACGGGGCGCGCGTGTCACTGGCGGTCGGCTTTTCGGTGCAATTGTTCGCGCTGGTGATCGGACTCCCGCTCGGCACGCTCGCGGGTACGTTTGGCAGCTGGGTCGACTACGGGGTGATGCGCCTGGTCGAGGTCTTCACCGCGCTGCCGATCTGGCTGTTCGCGTTGTTTCTCGTGTCCGTGTGGCGCGGCTCTGACCAGATGACCGGCGGCGGCTTCCTCAATGTGGTCATCGCCATCGGCCTGGTGTCGTGGATTCAGGTCTGCCGGCTCACGCGTGCGCAGTTCCTGTCGCTGCGGGAAAAAGAGTACGTGCTGGCCGCGACGAGTATGGGCGCGACACGTTTCCAGATCGCGCATCGGCATCTGCTGCCCAACGCCATCGGGCCGTTGATCGTGGTCGTGACGCTCGGCGTGCCGACGGCGATCTTCGTCGAAGCGGGCTTGAGCTTCCTGGGCTTCGGCATCAACGATCCGCTGCCGAGCTGGGGCAAGATGATTGCCGACTCGCTGGCCTACGTGCGCGTGTACTGGTACCTCGCCCTGTTCCCGACGATCGTGCTGGCGCTCTCGATGCTGAGCTTTTCGTTTGTGGGCGACGGGTTGCGGGACGCGCTCGATCCGAGGTACAGCCGCTAAGTCGTAGCGGTTCCTGTCGGTTCCCGCGGATCGAGGCACGCCCATCGCTCTACCCAGCGGGTGCGACGGCTAGCGTTCGATAGGCCGCAATCAGCAAGTGAGGTCAGCGCGCGCTCCGTACGGCGGATCCTGTCAGACGCTTCGCGACAACCAGGGGGTTGCGCCGAAGGACGCCCGAAGACGCGAGGGTGCCACCGTGCGCGCTACGTGGGCCGGACCTGCCCTACGGACGCGGGCATCGACGAACGGCCGCCGGGCCTCAGGCCTCGCGGGGCACCAGGCCGCGCAGGGCCACCAGGTGCTCCTGGGTGATGTCCGCCTCGGTGTGATTCAAGTTCGTCAGCAGCACGTCGTCGTAACCCAGCTCGACGATGCGCGCGAGCCGCTCACCCGCCTCCGCCAGGTCACACCGCAAGTGGAACGGCTCGTCGTCGCCCAGCTTCGTCGTTGGCGCCCGCGGGTCCGTCGAGACCGTCCCGAGAATCGCGCGCTTGCCGCCTGCGTCGCGGAAGCGCCTGATGCCCTCGGCAATGATGTTGAACGACGTCAACCCAGAGGCGATCCACCCGTCGAACTCGCGCGCGGCGCGCACCAGCCACGGCCCGCTGTGCCAGCTGCCGATCAACATCGGCGGCCCACCGAGCGTGTTCGGCCACGGCGACAGCTGCGCCGCGCCCACCTGCTCGCCCTCGAACAGCCGCTTGATGACCCCCAGGGCGTAGTCCAGCGACTTGAAGCGCGCGTCGTAGTCCACGCCTACCGCGGCGAAGTCGTCGCGCGTGGATCCCGAGCCCAGGCCCGCCACGAAGCGGCCGCCACTCAGCCCGTGCAAGGTGAGCAGCCGCTGGGCGAGCTCGACCGGATACCGCAACGGCACTTGCAGAATCGCTGTCCCGACCTCGACGCGCGAGGTAGCCGCCGCGGCGACGGCCAGCGTCATCAGCGGGTCGGGTCGTGGTCGCGGACCACGGCTGATCGAGTCGCCGAACCAGATGCCGTCGAAGCCGATGCGCTCGAGCAGTTGCGCGCGGGCCATGACGTCGGCGGCCGAGAGCGCCGAGCCATCGGGCTTCTGGTGCGGCAGCGCGAAGGCCAGTCGCATCGTGCTAGCAGCTTCCCGCCACACGACGCGCAGTCGTCATCGCCCTCAGGCCCCGACCGCCGCGCCCAGGCGCATGTGCTGCCGCATCAGGTCCTGCCAGTGCGCCTCGCGTGGAGCGTTCAGCGCCAGTGAGCGCAGGTGGTACACGTTCGGTGCGTGCGGCTGCGTCGGCGCGTGGCCTTTCTGCAGCGCCTTGAGCTGCTTCAGCAGCATGCGGCGGGTGGCGATCACACCCAGGTCGCTGGCGCCGAGGTGCTCGCGGGCGCGATCCGAAAGCGGTCCGCGCTGGTCTTCCTGGACGGCCATGTCCTGGACACGCACGCCGCGAATGCCCGTGAAGCTCTGCGTCTTCTGCAGCTGACGATCGATGAGGTAGTCGTTTGCCCTGGTTTGCGTTGGGCGGAAGTTGGCGTCCGTCTCGACAATCGGCATGCGGCTGACGGGCTTGTCCGGGCTCCAGATCACGGTCATGCCGAACATCGTCACGTCGTCGATCGGCACCGCCGCGGTCCAGATGTAGTTGGTTTCGCGAGCGCGCGGCACGATCGTGTAGCACGGCAGCATGAAGGGCGTGATGCGCCAGTAGAACTCCTCGGGCCCAGCCTCACGCCGGGCGGCGATCGCCACGCCGAAGTCCGTCTCGAGCACTTCGAAGACGGGCTGGCGGTCCGCGTTGGCGTTGTAGGGCTGGATGCCGCTTGGGGCCCACGCTGCCATGCAGGAACGGAGCGTGCGACGAATCCACCTCGCCTTCCAGGTTCTGCAGCCAGTTGCAGTCTTGAAAGCGCTTGTGGACGTGCCGCTGGTCGTCCGGAACGTCGAGCCATTCGAAGTTCGGGATCTCGGGGGTCTCCTCAGGTGGCCCCATATAGACCCAGATGAAGCCGCCTTTGTCGACGGCGGGATAGGCGGGCTGGCGGATCTTTTCGGCGAAGCTGCTCGCCGGCGGTTCGTTGGGCATGTCGACGCAGGCGCCGTCGGCGGTCGAACTTCCAGCCGTGGTAGACGCAGCGCAGGCCTTCCTCTTCGTTGCGGCCCCAGAAGAGGTTCGCGTTGCGGTGCGGGCAGTAGGTGTCCAGCACGCCGACGCGCCCGGAGGTGGTACGGAAGGCGACGAGGTCCTCGCCGAGCAGCCGCAGGCGCACCGGGGGGAGTCAGGTGCGGGGAGCTCGTCGGAAAGCAGGGCGGGGAGCCAGTAGCGGCGCATGAGCGCGCCCATGGCAGAGCCCGGCCCGACGCGAGTGATCAGCTCGTTGTCGTGTTTGGACAGCATGTGTGCAGCTAGTCTAGTTCGTGCTCGGCTTCGGGTTAGGGGAGCACGTTCGTCGCATGTCACGCATCCGGGTCGGAGGGGCCTGCGCACGTTTGAGCCGTTCACGTGTCCGGGTCGGGGGAGCCTGCGCACGTTTGAGCCGTTCACGTGTCCGGGTCGGGGGAGCCTGCGGGCGCTGTTGCTGTAAGCCTGTCCGGGTCGGGGGAGCCTGCGGCCCCCCGCCGCCAGTCGCTGCTCCGTTCGCAGGCTCACTGCGCGCTCCTTCCCGCGGCGACCCCCCGCGTACGTGCTGGGCCGCACCTCGACGGGGTCGCCCGCTCGCTCGCGTGGTCCACAAACCTTGTCCGGTTGAACCGGTGTGACACCTCGACACGTGGTTCGCTGAGCGTCTCTGCCGACACGTCTCGCGGGTCCACACTCGGTGAGCACACACCATGTCGCGTCGAGCGGTGTGACAGTTCGACACGTCTTTCGCTGAATGTCGGCGCCATCACGTCTCGAAGATCAACACGCGATTGGAACCAATGGGGTTCGGCCCAAACGTGGAGGGCTTCAACCAGGTCCAGTTAACACGGGCGTGTGGAGCCAGCGTGTCGGCGTGCGGCACCGCAGAGGCGCGGCCCAGCACGTACGCGGGGGGTCGCCGCGGGAAGGAGCGCGCAGTGAGCCTGCGAACGGAGCAGCGACTGGCGGCGGGGGGCCGCAGGCTCCCCCGACCCGGACAGGCTTACAGCAACACCGCGCGCAGGCTCCCCCGACCCGGATGCGTGACATGCGACGAACGCTGTCGATTTTATTTTTAGAACCAGTCGCTTGGCCCGTTGGTCATCCAGCGCGAGCCGTCCGCGTAGCGCTCACTCGAGGTTAGCGGGGGGCGGGCGCGGAAGCCGTGCAGCGCCCGCACGCTGATCCAGTAGAACAGCGGATGCGTGATGGCGTGGTTCATCTGATCCAGCGCCAGGTGCGCTGCCAGGCCGCCGGCAAGGCCGTCGGCCAGCGCACTGCGGCGCGCCAGCAGGGCCATCACCCACTCCCAGGCGTGCAGCGGCAGGATCGTCCAGCGCACGTCGGCCCCCTGCTGGTTGACGAACAGATCCACAAAGTGGTCTACGTCCACCAGCACCCCCGCGATCAGGACGGGGATCGCCGAGCGCCAGCGGCGCGTGCGCGCCACCATCAATGCCGCCAGTCCGAGTGAGAGCGCCGTGTGGTAGCGAGGCTTGGGCACCTCGCTATGCGTTGACCAGTCGCATGACCTCGGCGGCCTGGTCCAGCGCCGGCAGGGCCACGTCGGCGGGCGCGGCGGGTATGCGGAACACGCAGCGGCTCACCCCGGCGGTGGCATATGCGTCGACCAACCGCGCATCCACCGCTGAACCGTACACGGTCACGGGCAGCTGACCGCGACCAGCAGCCGCGCAGCGCTGCCAGAACTCGGCGATACGCTCGTTCAGCGGTCGGTCGGTGCGGTCTGGATGCGGCATCCACTCATCGCAAAACTCGATCACGCGGTCGATGGCCGCGGAGTAGTCACCGCCCAGCAGGACCGGTGGTCGCGGCTGCTGGATCGGCTTCGGCCACGACCAGATGGCGTCGAAGTTCACGTATCGGCCGTGGAACGAGGCGACGTCGGACGTCCAGATGGCTTCCATGGCGCGCATGCGCTCGCTGAAGACCCGCCAACGCAGGCGTGGATCGATGCCGTGGTTGACGATTTCTTCTCGCAGCCAGCCGGCGCCGACGCCAAAGAGAAAGCGGCCACCGCTGAGCACGTCCAGACTGGCGACTTCCTTTGCCAGCTGGATGGGGTCGCGCTGAATGACCAGGCAGATGCCCGTGCCGAGCTTGAGGTGGCTGGTGACCGTGGCGATCGCGGCGAGTGCGACGAAGGGGTCCAGGGTGCGCGCGTATTCGGGGGGCAGGTCGCCACCTCCGGGCCAGGCTGTGTCGCGGACCGCCGGGATGTGCGTGTGCTCGGGCAAGAAGAGGGATTCGAAGCCGCGCGCTTCGGCCGCGCGGGCGAGGTCGATGACGTTCATGGCGAAGTCCGCCGGAAACATCGCCACGCCAAATTGCATTCCTACCGTTCCTCCGGGATCATTTCTTGGGCGGGCTCGAGCTGGTCACGAGTTTTTTCTTAAGTCGAAAGCGCGGCTTTCTCCCCAGGGCGGGCATGGGCTCGTAACGAGTTTTTTTGAGTCGAAAGCTGCGGCTTTCTCCCCAGGGCTCCGCGCCCTGGACCCCGCGTCCCAGAGCCCTACTCTCGGTGGCCGCCAGCCGCATCCGCTGGCTGGTACGCACGCACTGTCAACACGCATGGGCCCCGAGGCTGTCTGCCCAACGTGTTTCCTCGCCGATGGTGTCCCTTCAGAGGTGTCCTGCCAGCGTGTCCCGCGCCGACACTCTCCTTCTTTTCCCGTCCCGACGGTGTCCCCGACTGGCGTGTACCCGGTCCAGCGGTGTCTTGACGGGACGTGTCCGCCGGGCGAGACGCTGCGAGCCAGCGGATGCGCCTGGCGGCCACCGAGAGTAGGGCTCTGGGACGCGGGGTCCAGGGCGCGGAGCCCTGGGGAGAAAGCCGCAGCTTTCGACTCAACAAAAAAACTCGTTACGAGCCCATGCCCGCCCTGGGGAGAAAGCCGCAGCTTTCGACCTTAAAAGGACAACTCTTAAAGGACAACTCTTATCTGTTTAGAGCATGCGGGTGGGCCACATCAGCGTGCGCCACATGTGTGCCACGGGGCTGCCGTCGAAGCCCAGGCCCTCCTCGGGCTGCTTGAAGTTCCGCCCCAGCACGTCCTCGAAGTCTTCGAGCTTCACTACGACGTTTGCATCGAACGCGTACAGGTCGTTGACGCAGATCTGGCGACTGGTCATGTACCACTTGTGGTTGAGCGCCGCTTTGTACGCCTTCTCGATGTACGGCTCGGGCTTGTAGTCGGGCCCGAAGTTGCGCACGTACTGCTCCGGGTACGTGTAGCCGACCGACTCGTCGGCATAGAAGCGCAAAGCCTGGTGGTTGCGGATGGCCCAGCTGATCTCCTCGTCCACGTAGGGCTCGATCAACTGCGCGCCCCAGTAGCCGTGATCGGCCTGAATGAAGCCCGCCACGGCGATGTCGTGCAGCAAACACGCGGCGACGACCTTGTCCGGGAAGCCGTTCTTGCGCGCCAGGTTGGCGCTCTGGAGCATGTGCTGGATGCCGCCCTGGCGCAGGCGCAGACGGTAGAAGTCGAGGATCTGAGGTTTGGCGGGCATCGCGGGCAGGCGCGGGTCCGCGCCCTGCAGCATGTACTGACCTGGCTTGAGTGGTGGGCGGACGATGCCGACGCGCGGGTCAATCTCGCCCATGGTGTAGAGCGGCGACTTGCTCGGCACGCGATCGAGCGACTGCATCATCTGTTCTTCGAGCTCGTCGGCTTGCTCGGAAATGGACTTCGGCTGGCCCGCTGATTCGGCAGTTTGCGTCATGCCACACACATCCCCTCATCTAGCGCCGGGGCGCTGCATTCTCCGCCACTGTAACACCCTGTCGGGCCGTGCGCTGATTCCGCGGCCTACCATGAGGCGCAACTATGACGAGTACCGCCATCCCCGAAGGACTCACCGCTGAGGTGCTCGCGACGCTGTCCACGCCCGAGGAGCGCGTCGAGGCGCGCCTCAAAGTCCGTGGCGTCGCTCGCTACGCGGCGGACGCCGCGCGACCCGGCATGCTGTGGTCAGCCATCCTCTACAGTCCACTACCCCACGCGCTGATCACGCATCTTGACGCCCAGGCGGCCCGAGGCATGCCGGGCGTCCACGCTGTCCTGACCGGCCACGAGCTCGGCGACGTGCTGTGGGGCCGCCGCATCCGCGACTGGCCGCTCCTGGCCCGCGACCGCGTGCGCTTCATCGGCGACCGCGTGGCCGTCGTCGCCGCGGACTCGCCGGAGATCGCGCAGCGCGCCGTTCAGGCCATCGAGGTCGAGTACGCAGAGCTGCCGGCGGTCTTCGATCCACTCGAGGCCCTCGCCCCCGACGCGCCGGTTCTGCACGAACACGGCGACGACTACGCCCTGTTCGGTCCGGGCCAGCGCGCCCCGCGCGTACATCCCAACGTGCAGGGCACGCAGGCCGTCCACAAGGACGACGCCGACATCGACGCCATCTTCGCCAGCGCCGCCAACGTGTTCGAACACACGCTCACCACACCCCGCGAGCACCAGGGCTTCATCGAGCCGCCGGGCAGCCTGCTGTGGATCGACGCGGACGACGTGGTCCACGTGGTGTGCACCAACAAGATGCCCTTTGGCATGCGTGACCAGTTGATGACGGTCGCCGGCCTTGACGAGCAGCGTGTCGACGTCGACGCGAACTTTGTCGGCGGCGACTTTGGCGGCAAGGGTCAGGTGTACAACGAGCTGCTCAGCTACTTTCTGGCACGCCAGACCGGACGGCCGATCAAGTCGGTCATGAGCTACGCCGAGTCGCTGACCACGCACAACTCTCGCCACTGGTCGCACATGACGCTGCGCTCCGCGGTCGATGGCGACGGCCGCTTTCTGGCGCACAGCATGGACGTCGTCTTTGACGGCGGCGCCTACGCCGCCACCAAGATCGGTCCTGGGGTGCTGCCCGGTGGCGTGTTCCAGGGCATGGCGCCGTATCGCATTCCCCACGTGCGGATGGAAGCCCGCGCGGTCTACACCAACAGTGTGCCCGGCGGCATCATGCGCTCGCCTGGTGAGCTGCAGGGCGTATGGGCGGCGGAGTCGCACGTCGACATGATTGCCCGCGAGCTCAGGATGGATCCGGTCGAGTTTCGACTGCGCAACGTGACGCACGACGGCGACACCGACGTCACGGGCGCGAAGACGCACGTGCCGCAAGGTGCGGCGGTGCTTGCTCGCCTGCGGGACGAGCTCTCCCGCGTGGAAGCATCGCCGGGGCAGGCCGGCTCTGCTCGGGCGGCAGACGGGACGACGCTCCGCTTTGGGCGGGGCGTAGGCCTTGGAACGCGACACGTCGGCGACGGTCGCTCGCAGATGCGCGTCACGTTGTTGCCAGACGCGCGCGTTCAGGTCGAGGTCGGTCTGCCCGACCAGGGTTCGGGCTCGCACACGGTCGCACAGCGCGTGGTGGCCGCCTCGCTCGGCGTCTCACCCAATCGCGTGAGCGTGAAGTACGCCACCACGCTGGATGGCGTCTACGACTCGGGCGCCGGCGGCAGCAAGAGCACCCATGCGATCGGGGCCGTCGCCATGCAAACGGGTGCCGAGCTCAAGGACCGACTCCAGGAGCTGGCCGCCGAAGTCATGGGCTGGCCGACTGAGAGCATTCAGCTCAGCGGCGACCGCTTCGTGGCCGGCGCCGAGAGCGCCTCGTTCGACGAGGTGGCCAACCGCATCTCACGCGGCGCGCGGGTGCAGGTCGAAGGTACTCACACGCCCGAGCCAACCCACGCCGAGGGTGTCGGCGACGCCAACTTCACCGCGTTTGCCATCGAGGTCGCTGTCGATTCGGAAACGGGTCAGGTCAGCATCGTGGACGTGCTGCAGGTCGCGGACGTCGGCACGATCATCAACCCGGTCGCCCACGAGGGTCAGTTGCGAGGCGGCTTCGGCTTCGGCCTCGGCGCCGCGATGATGGAGGACCTGGCGACGCAGGATGGACGGGTCCTGACGCCGAGTCTGGGGGAGTACAAGCTGCCGACGCAGATGGACATGCCGCCATATCGCCTGGCCTACGTCGAGTCCGTGGGGCCGGGGCCCTTCGGGGCCAAGATGGCGGGTGAGCTGAGCAATTGCGCGGTTGCGCCGGCGGTGGCCAACGCGGTGTTCGACGCGGTTGGGGTGCGTCTGACCGACCTGCCGGTGACCGCCGAGGCGGTGCTGCGGGCGCTTCGGAAGCTCTGAGGCGCGTGACGATGGCCAAGTGCGATCTGTGCGAGGCGCTGCGCGTCACGCCGTGGTACTACGAGGACGAGCTGTGCTGGATCGCCGAGTGCGAGATCTGCGAGGTGCCGATGGTGGTGTGGCGCCAGCATGGCACCTCGCCGCCGGCGGCGGATCTGGAGGCGATGCACGCGCGGCTGCGGGAGGTGGCGGAAGCGCACTTCGGGGCCATTTATATCGACGACCACATGCGCAATATTCCGGACCACTATCACGCGCACGGGCGGCCCGAGGGCGGCTTCTGGGGGCGCGACTTTCCCAGAAGGTCCGCTCGCTAGCGGTCGCCCTACAGCGGAGCGCAGACGTCTGACGTCCCGTCCCGGAACGCGGGCATCACCTCTTTCGCAAACAGCTCCATCGACTTGAGCACGCGCTGCTGATCCAGATCCCCGAACCAGAAGCTGCAGTTGAAATGGTTGATGCCCACCGCCTCTTCGATGTGCCGAATCTGCCGAATCACGGTGTCCGGCTTGCCCACCACCACGAAGCGCGACAGTAGCTCGTCTGTATCCGGCTCGCGGGGCATCGGCACCGCCACCGCGTGGCCGTCTTCCACCTTCTCGTAATGGTTGCGCAAGCTGAGCGTCACGCGCATGTTCCAGCGCGCGTGCTCGGCCGCGTCGCGTGCGTCGGCGTCGCTGTCGGTCACGTAGACAGCTCGCTGCACGCCTACCTCGGGCGTGCACGCCGGATTGACGGTCGCTAGCAACTGGTCGAACAGGATGCGAAACTCGGCCATCCGCTCGACCGGCACTCCGAACCCACCCGTCAGCAGATTGAAGCCGCGCCGTACCGTGGCCTCGACGGAGGCGGGGCTCTGCGCCGTTACCCAGATCGGCGGCCGAGGCGACTGCACCGGCGACGGAAAGACAGTCGTCTCAGGAATGTTGAACAGCTGGCCAGCGTAGCTGAACGGTTTGCCTTCGAGGGCCTTCAACAGGATGTCGATCGACTCGTCCCAGCGCGCGCGGGCGGAATCCAGCTCCAGGCCTAGACGCTCGAACTCGTAGTACTGGTAGCCGCGGCCGAGACCGATGTCCACGCGCCCACCCGCCAGCACGTCGAGCGTGGCGATCTCCTCGGCGATCATCAGCGGATGGTGCAGGGGCACCACGATCACCGCCGTGCCGACGCGCAGGCGCGTGGTCTTAGCTGCCAGATACGTGGCGAGCTGAATCGGACGCCCGACGTAGCCGTACGTCGAAAAGTGGTGCTCCGCCAGCCAGATGTTGCGGAAGTCGAGCGCCTCGGCGGTCTGTGCATGCTCGATCGCGCGCGCGTACATCTCGGCAGACGACTGCGCCGAGGGCGACTGCATCAACAGGAAGGTTCCAAAGTGCATTGGTCAGTTGCTCATAAGTGGGGCATGGCCCCAGGTGAAAAATGGCTGGCCACCGTCGGGGGTCACCAGAAAGATCTCCTCCAGCCAGGTGCGGTGTCGCTCGTCGCCAGGCACGAGCAAGTGGGCGGACACCACCATGCCGTCCTCGAGCGCCCAGTCCTGGTGACTCTCGGTGATCTCCATGTCGATGTGTTCCAGGCCGAGACCGTGGAAGAAGATAAAGGCGTCGTCCGCGCACGCGACGCCTGAGGCGCGCATCGCCTGGCGGGTGGCCGCTTGCAGCTGAGACAGGTGCGCGCCGGGCCGCAGCGCCTGCTGCAGGGCGTCCATTCCATGCGCCGTGCCCTCGACAATGGTGCGCGCGTCGCCGACCGGGTCGTCGTCGACCAGCCAGGTCTTGCCGCCGTCCCAACAATAGTGCGCCCACGTTCCGTGGCAGTCCCAGGTGATGTGCATGCCCGGCTCGACCACGAAGTCCTCCAGGCCTGAGGTCATGTACAGCGCAGGATCGACGCCCGGCGCGTTGGCGATCACGACTGCCCCAGGGTCGCGAACAAAGCCGCCCAGCGCGGTGGCCGTCACGTGGTAGGTGTGCACCAGCTCCTGCCAGGTGGTACCTCGCGACCAGGCGCCAATCGTCCGTTCGATGGCTTGCTGGTTCAGCAGCGTGGCGGTGCGCAGCAAGTCAAGCTCTGGCGTGGTCTTGACCTGACGTACGTACTTGAGCGTCCCGTACGCGTCTCGGACGCGGAGTGGCTCGGTCGAGAGCGCCTGCGCAAGCCGCAGGTCGTCGAAACCGACCGTCGCCGCCGAGAGACCGAGGTCGCTGAGCCCGCGGCGCACGCCCTCGACCAGGCTGGGCGCGTAGGTTTCTCTCGCACGCTGCACCCAGGCCGACCCGCGCTGGCCAACGGGAATGAAGCGGTCCAGGGGCGACGGCCCGAGCGGGACGTCGAATGGCAACAGCAGCGTCGCGTACGGGCGCACATCCGCGATCCACGACGGCTGCGTGAGGAAGAACGCCAGATCGAATTCGGCGACCACGATGACCGGGTGCTCGGGCGCGTGGCGCGAGATCACCACCGCCGCGTAGCCGTTGGTCTCGTGGACCGATTGGTTCGACGGCGGCGCGAAGCCGCTCAGGTAGAAGACGTTGGGACGCAGGTAGGCGACGATGCCATCCAGGCCGCGTTGTTCGAGCGTGTCGAGCAGGCGCTCGAGATTGCACAACCGCTCCGGCAGCGGCGAGCGCTTGAACCGTGGCGGCGGTGCCTTCACGCCGTTCCCCGACCGGGGGCGGGTGCTGGCATTCAACAGCCGGGCTCGCCGGCGTTCCCGCAGCAGTGCTGGCGCTTGATGATCTTGGTCAGGTTATTGGCCCACAGGCGGCGCAGCTTCCAGCCCAGGGGCCCGGGCTGGCGCAAGTTGGCGAGGAAGTAGCTGGGGCCGAACGGCTGGTCGTCGTCGGGCTCAGCGTGTTGATGCGTGCCGCACATGAGAACCTCAGCTCAGGGTAGCCCGAGACGCCGAGCGCGCGCGAGGGGCGGCTTTTGTTGATCAACGGCAAGCTGGCGGGCGCGAGACGCTGACTGAGGGCGCAGCATGACCTACCCTGGCGGGGCAATGACGGACGGACTGCAGCTGGCCTACCTGGTTGTCACGGGCACAACGTCGGCGCCGCGTGCGAGCGAGCTGGTCGCCGGGCTGCTGGGCATGGTCGAGCAGGTGATCACGCTGACCACGCCGCACGCGGCGCGGGTGGTCGCGCCGCGCGACCTGTCGAGCATTCCGGGCAACCGCCTGGTGGAGTCGTACTTCGACGCCGCGATCCTGCCGCGTCCGCCGGAAGGCCTGCTGCTGGTGGCGCCGTGCAGCTTCAACTCGCTGAACAAGCTGGCGCACGGGATTGCCGACAACCTGGCGCTGTCGGTGGCGGCGGAGGCGATCGGGCGCGGCACGCCGGTGGTCGTGGCCGTGGCGGTGAATACGCCGCTGTGGCGGCACCCGCAGGCAGGTCGCTCGGTGGCGACGCTGCGCGAGTGGGGCGTGAGCGTGATCGAACCCGAGGCGGACGAGCATGGGTACCTGCGCATGGCGCGGACCGAGGTCATCCTCGCGGAGGTATGGCGCTTATTTGGAAAAAATGCGGCGCGCCAATGAGGCGGATCCTCAGTTCGACCGGGCTGGCGACGTAGGCTCCTCGAGTTTGGCTCGGACCTCCTCCAGGCGGTGTCCAGTGGCGGTGTCCAGTGGAGGTATTGGGTGGCTGGTACCTGGACATCCGGGGATACCAGGCGGTTCCAGCCCAGAACATTGTCACGTGCAGGGCAGATGCGGGAAACCGCGAAGAGGCCGTCCACACTGCCACATTGCCGTCTTAAACCCCGCGCCGAGAACGAACGTGAACGGAAGCTATCGCGGAAATTTATGACGGCGATAGTGGTGCTTATATCTCCGCGACCCTCGCCGCCGTGCGATACTACGAATTAAAGCGCTCGTCCGCTTATCCAATTTCACCCAAGGACCCACTCGGCAGCGTCGCTCGTGGGCGAGTCGTTCGGAACCCGTCTATACCTGAGCATCTGGCGCTGCTGACGCGGCCCAGGCCAACTCCAGGAGGTGGCTCCGAACCGTGGCTCGCGAAGACCTCGTCATTCGCATCGCCGGTGAAGCCGGTGAAGGCGTCCTCATCACCGGCCAGATGGTCACTCAGGCCACCGCCCGCGCCGGCTACTACGTTCTGACCGACTCCGTCCCACCCGCCGAAATCAAAGGCGGCTACAGCTTCTATCAGATCCGACTCAGCGAGCAGCGTCTGCGCGCTCGGGGCGACCTCGTCGACGTGCTGCTGGCCTTCAACCAGGAAGCCTTCGACAACTCGATCGACCAGCTCCGCGACGGCGGCATCCTGATCTACGACTCCGCCGAGCTGCAGCCCGCCGCCAATGATCGCTACCGGTCGTACGCGGTGCCGCTGACCGACATCGCCAAGAACCAGGTCGAGCTCACCCTGGCCAAGAACATGGTCGCCGTCGGCGTCGTCGCCGGGCTCTTCGGCCTCGATCCGCAACACGTCCATCGCCTGCTGATGGAGTCAAAGCTGGCCAAGAAGGGCGAGGACATCCTCAACAAGAACCTCAAGGCCGTCGATCTGGGCTACGCCTTCGTTCGCGAACACGTCGCGGAGCGTGGCTCGCTCGAGGTGCGCGCGTCGAAGCTGGAGGGCCGCATCGTCCTGTCGGGCAATCACGCGGTTGCCCTCGGCGCGCTGGTCGCCGGCTGCCGGCGGTATGCCGGCTATCCCATCACGCCCGCCACTGACATCATGGAGTTTCTGGCTGACGAACTGCCCAGGCTGGGTGGCGCGGTCGTCCAGGCTGAAGACGAAATCGCCGCGATCGGTATGGTGCTCGGCGCCTCGTACGCCGGCCAGAAGGCGATGACCGCTACCTCCGGCCCTGGTTTCAGCCTGATGACCGAGATGCTGGGACTGGCGAGCATGGCCGAGATTCCGGCGGTCGTCATCGACTGCCAGCGCTCCGGTCCATCCACAGGCATGCCGACGCGCCACGAGCAGGGCGACCTGAACATCGCCGTGTATGGCGGCCACGGCTCGATCCAGCGCATCGTGCTGGCACCCACGAGCGTGATGGACTGCTTCTGGACGACCCTCGACGCGTTCAATCTGGCCGAGGAGTTCCAGCTGCCGGTCATCGTCCTGCAGGACACGGTGCTGGCGGTGCGGACCGAGAGTATCCCGCGGCCCGACCTGTCGAAGGTCAACGTCGTGAATCGGCGCACGTTTGCCTATAGCGATGCCGGCGATGGCAAGGAGCCGGGGTACGATGCCGCCTCCGGGCCTGAGCAGTACTTGCGCTACCAGATCACCGCGGATGGTGTCTCGCCCATGGCGATTCCTGGCACGGTCGGCGGCGCGTACGTCGCCACGGGCCTGGAGCACACTCAGGCGGCCAACACCAGCTCCGATGCGCGCAACCACTCGGCGATGACCGAGAAGCGCTTTTCAAAGTTGAAAGGCGCCGTGGCCAAAGCCCCGCCGGCGCACGAGTACGGCGATGCATCGGCGGACATCGGCTTCCTGACGTGGGGCAGCACCTTCGGCGTGGTTGCCGAAGCGATCGATCGCCTGGCCGCGCGCGGCATCAAGGCACACGCGCTCGCGCCACGCATGCTGTGGCCGCTGCCGACTCATCAGATCGATGCGTTCTTGAGGAACAAGCGCCAGGTGATCGTGCCCGAGGTCAACTACGCGGGCCAGTTTGCCCAGCTGCTCAAGACGCACTATCAGAACGTGGAATTCACCCGACTCAACGTGTACGGTGGGCAGCCGTTCAGCGTCGAGCGCGTCGTCGAGTCGGTGGACAAGACCCCGTCCACAAACGGGACGGTACAGACCCGCACGGAGGCTGCCGTACATGCCTGATCAGACCATCACCATCGAACACACGGTCGAGGACTACAAGAGTGGGACGAAGCCGACCTGGTGTCCCGGTTGTGGTGACTTCGGCGTCCTGAATGCCGTCTACAACTCGTTGCGCGCCAAGGGGTATGCCCCGCAGGACGTGGTGCTGGTAAGCGGCATCGGCTGCTCGTCACGGCTGCCGTTCTTCTCGAGCACGTACGGCTTCCACACGGTCCACGGTCGGACCATGCCGATTGCCACGGGCATCAAGGTCGCCAATCCGAACCTGAAGGTGCTCGCCCTGGGCGGCGACGGCGACGCCTTCGCCATTGGCGGCGGACACTTCATCCACGCGGCGCGGCGCAACCTCGATGTGTGCTACGTCATCATGGACAACGCCATTTACGGTCTGACCAAGGGCCAGACTTCGCCGACCTCGATGGTTGGCTTCGTCACCAAGACGACGCCCAAGGGCACGCCGGACCGGCCGGTCAACCCGTTGCAGTTGGCCATGGCCAGTGGCGCCACGTTCGTGGCGCGCGCGTTTTCGGGCAAGCCCAAAGAGCTGGCGGACCTGATCGTTCAGGGGATCGACCACAAGGGCTTCGCGATTATCGACACGTACAGCCCGTGCCCGACCTTCAATAAGGTGAACACGTTCAAGTACTACCGCGACGAGGCGCAGGAGCTGCCGCGCGATCACAACCCTGGGGATGTGATGCAGGCCTGGGCGCGCGCGCAGTCCACGGATCCGGTGTACCTGGGGGTGCTGTATCGGGCTGAGGGCGAGGCGAGCTTCGAGGATCACATCGTTGCGGCGCACAGTGGTACGGAGGCGGATGCGCCGGAGGTGATCGACTCGATCCTGGAGCGGTATAGCTAGAGACGTTCTTTCCCCAGAGGGAGCGAAGCAGCTCGCACCGCGCACGCGAGCTGCTTCGCTACGGCGTCTCCCGTGCCTTCGCCTCGTCGAGCGCGGCGCGGGCGACCGCCTCGGGAACGCGTTCGTCCACCACGAGGCGGCCGCCGGCGCGGCGTATGGCTCGCTCGAAGTCCTCGGCCCAGGCGTGCTCCAGGACCAGCAACGCGGCGAACGAGTCCGCTGACAGGCGAGCGCCGATACGCTCGAGGTCCTCGCCAGACAGCAGGCCCATCGTGCGGTCAACCAGGTCGAATGGCACCGGGTCGAGCTCGGCACGCTCGTAGCTCGTGATCGCGCCCGACGCATCCTTGCTCAGGAACGTCAGGTCGACGATGCGTAGCGCGCCATGCTCAACGGGTGCGCCGAGCGCGCCCATGATCTCGCTGCTGAAGTCCCTGCCTGGGAATTCGATCGCGACGACCTCCAGTGGACCCATTGATCAAAATCTCACTGAGCTCAAAATCTCACTGCACGATCCACGGTCCGCGCCAGCCGTCGTGGCTACGCACCAGATCGTCGGCCCCTTTGGGCCCCCACGAACCGGGTGCGTAGGGCTGCACCGGCGGAGGCGCATCCAGCAGCGGCTGCATGATGCGCCACTGCTCTTCGACGCCATCCTGTCGCGTGAACCGCAGCCGCCGACCCCCCATCGCGGCCTGCAACAGGACTTCGTAGGGCGTCGCACCCTCGCCGCCCTGCTGGGCGAATTCCATATCGAGCGTCACGGGCTCTGGCTGAATGCTCTC
Source organism: uncultured Chloroflexia bacterium (assembly GCA_963776625.1). GTDB lineage: Bacteria > Chloroflexota > UBA6077 > UBA6077 > CF-72 > CF-72. Next base: position 103,600 of record CAVZNP010000001.1, read on the forward strand.
GGCGCGCCGCGCGTTCAGCGTCATCTGTACCCCGGTGGAAGGATCGAGCTTGATGACGAACTGGTCCGGTTGGTGGGTGGCCGTGGCCAGCCCGAAGCCGAGTCGCGGCGAATACTTGAAGACCAAGCGTACTTCGGTTTGTGTGTGCGCCAGGCACTTGCCGCCGCGGATGAAAAACGGGACCCCCGACCAGCGCCAGTTCTCGATGTCCAGCCTGAGTGCCGCGTACGTTTCCGTGGTGGAGTCGGGGGCGACGCCGTTGATGCTGCGATACCCGTCGTACTGACCGCGGACGTAGCGGGCCGGGTCAGCAGCCTGAATGGATTTCCACACGGCCAGCTGGTAATCCTGGAGGGTGTCGGGGTCGCCACCCGCTGGAGCTTCCATCGCCGTCGCCGCCACGACCTGCAGCAGGTGATTGACGAACACGTCGCGCAGCGCGCCGACCGGGTCGTAAAAGTGGCCACGGTCTTCGACACCAAAGTCCTCGGCCATCGTGATCTGCACGTTGTCGACAAAGTTCCGATTCCAGATAGGCTCGAGCATCGTGTTCGCGAAGCGCAGGTACAGAATTTCCTCGAGGCCCATCTTGCCGAGGTAGTGGTCGATGCGCAGAATCTGTGACTCGTCGAGGTACTCGTGGAGCTCCTTGGCGAGCGCGCGCGCCGACGCCTGATCGTGCCCGAACGGCTTTTCGACCACCACGCGGGCGTTCTGCGTCAGGCCCGCATCGCGCAGGTTCTTCACCACGACCGCGAACAACGACGGCGGAATTTCGAGATAGAATAGTGGGGACCTGGCGCCGTTCATCGCCTGACGCAGGCGCTGGTACGTCCCCGCGTCGGTGAAGTCGCCCGACAGATAGGCAAGTCTCGCCGCGAAGCGGTCGAAAACGGCCTGGTCCAGTTGTTCGCCCGTGCCGATGATGCACTGCCGAGCGTGCTCGCGAAGCTGGTCGACCGTCCAATCGTTGACGGCGACGCCCAGGATTGGACACTTCAGCAGGCCGCGCTTCTCCAGGCGGTAGAGCGAACGAAACGTCATCACTCTGGCCAGGTCGCCCGTGATGCCAAAGATGACGAGAATGTCGGCGGTCGTCTCGGTACCCGAGGTCTGAGGTTGTGCTGCGGTCTGGGGCGCCGTAGCGAGTTGTTGCGTCACCTTAGTGTCTCCTCTGGCGTGCGTCGGAGTGTCTCGTGTAGTGAGTTCAGGCTACGCGGGCGCAGCGCGGTGGAGCATCGGTGCGAGTACCACACTGGCGGGCCAGCATCGGCGTCGACGGGCATCCGGGGAAACACCTATGCGTCGCGCCGCGCGCGCCCGCATGGAGCAAACGCGGCGAAGCGTCGGACGGGTTGGTGCGGGATTTAGGGGAGTACACCAATGCGCGTGTGCCAGACCGCCGCTAGCCTGGGGGCATGTTCGTGAGCAGAGCCATGAGGAATGTCGGTCGATGACTGCTGATCCCGCGGAGCTCATAGCCGCCCGCACGCTGATGGCGTTCACGCTCGGCTCGCACATCATCCTGGTGCCGCTGGGTGTGACTTTTCCGGTAATGGTGCTGATCGCGAACTTCATCGGACTCAAGCGCAACGACCCCGTAGCGCTGACGCTGGCGCAGCGCTGGGCGCAGATCATGGCGGTGCTGTTCGCGGTAGGCGCGGTCTCCGGGACGGTGCTGTCCTTCGAGATGGGCCTGCTGTGGCCAGGACTGACAGGCGTCTTTGGCGACGTCTACGGCCTGCCGTTCAGCGTCGAGGGCATCTTCTTTTTCCTGGAAGCGATCTTCATCACCATCTATATCTACGGCTGGAAGCATCTGGCGCCCTGGGTGCACTTCTGGCTGGGCATGGTGCTGCCCTTCGTCGCGCTCGGCGGCGTGTTCTCGATCATCTCGGCCAACGGCTGGATGAACGCGCCGGCCGGCTTCACGCTGGGCGCGGACGGTCGGCCGACGAACGTCGATCCGATTGCCGCCATCTTCAACCAGGCCGTGGCGTATGAGTTTCCGCACATGCTGGCCGCGGCGTATATGACGGCCGGCTTTCTGATCGCCGGCGTCTTCGCCGTTGCCCGGCTGCGCGGCAACTGGGGTCGCTATCAGCGGTTGGCGTTCGCCATTCCGTTCACCGTGGCGGCGATCGTCGCGCCGCTGCAGATGATGATTGGCGACACGGTCGCGCGAACGGTGTTCCAGGAGATGCCGGTCAAGTTCGCCGCCATCGAGATCGTGTGGAATACTGGTCCCGACCAGCCCGAGATCATTCTGGGTCGTCTGAACCAGGACACGGGTGTTATCGAAGGCGGACTCCCGATCCCGGGCCTGGCCTCGTGGTTGTCGGGCTTCAGCACGTCGACGGTCGTTCAGGGGCTGAGCGGCGTGCCGCTCGACAACCAGCCGCCCGCGAACATCGTGCACTGGGCCTGGGACGGCATGGTCTTTGGCGGGACCGGTCTGGCCATACTCGCCGCCTGGTATCTGCTGTACTGGATTTTCCGGCGCCGGTTACCTGGCACGAAGTGGTTCTATCGGTGCGCGGCCGTGGCGGGCGTGTTGTCGGTTTTTTGCATCGAGTGCGGTTGGGTCGTCACCGAGGTTGGTAGACAGCCGTGGATCATTTACAACATCCTGCGCACGGCCGACGCGGTGACCGCGGCCGGCATGGTCCGCCCGCTGGAGGCCGTCGTGGTGGTCATCTATGTGCTGATCGGGATTGCGACGGTGCTGACGCTGCGCGTGATGTCAGCGCGCTGGGCCGCGGGCGAGACCCAGGTGCCGAGTGGACCGTATGCGCCCATCGGCGTACCGCCAGCCACGGTCACGCCACCTCTCGCGGTGCCCGCGGGTAGCAGGGAGAGCGAGAACCCATGAGCCTTGCCAACCTGGTCGCAGCCGTACTGCTGCTGGCGCTGACGGCATACGCCGTGCTGGGTGGTGCCGACTTCGGCGCGGGATTCTGGGACCTGGTCGCCGGCGGTACGCGCGAAGGCGCGCGGCCGCGCGCGCTGGTCAATCAAGCGGTGGGTCCCGTCTGGGAAGTCAACCACGTGTGGCTGATCTTCTGCATGGTGGTGTTGTGGACGGCGTTTCCGCCGGCCTTCGGCTCGGTCATGACCACGCTGTCTATTCCGCTGAGTCTGGCACTGCTGGGCATCGTCCTGCGCGGCGCCGGGTTCGCCTTTCGTCACGAGGCAGAGCAACTGTCGCGTCAGCGTTTCCTGGGGGGCGTGTTCGCGATTGCGTCGGTGCTGACGCCGTTCTTCTTCGGCACCGTGATCGGCGGCATCGCCTCGGGGCGGGTGCCAGTAGGCAACGCGGCGGGCAATGTCATCAGCAGCTGGCTCAACCCGACCTCTGTCACGATCGGCTTGCTTGCGGTTGCCGCCGCCGCGTATCTGGCGGCCGTGTTTCTGGTGACCGACGCGCACCGCATGGTGGACCCGGACCTCGAGGAGTATTTTCGCGACCGCGCCATCCTGGCGGCCGTCATCGCGGGTCTGATTGCGCTGGTCGGGATTTTTATCCTTCACGCCGACGACGGGTTCCTGTTTGAGGGTCTGGCGCAGCGAGGGTGGCCACTGTTGCTCCTGTCGGGCGTCAGCGGGGTGGCTGCCCTGGCCATCCTGCGCAAGGGCGCGCGGCGAGCAACGCGCGTGCTCGGGGCTCTGGCGGTGGCGAGCATGATCTGGGGTTGGGGCGTGGCCCAGTATCCGTATCTGTTGCCGGAGTCTCTCACGATCTCGGCTGGTGCGGGCGCACCCACGACGTTGCAGTGGCTGGTCGTCGTCGTGATTGCCGCGCTGCTGCTCGTCGTGCCATCACTACTTTTCGTGTTCCACCTCGACCAGCAAAGTCGACTTGAAGTGAATCCGCTGGAGATACGCATGAGCCAGAATGGATCGGTTGCCAACGCGACTGGCACACCCCATGTTGTCGTGGTGGGCGGAGGGTTCGGTGGCGTCGCCGCCGCCAAGGGAATGAAGAATGTTCCGGTCCGCGTCACGCTGCTTGACAAGACCAACTATCACCTGTTCCAGCCGCTGCTGTACCAGGTGGCAACCGGCATCCTCGAGCCAGGCACGATCACGACGCCCATTCGCGCCATGTTCCGCGGACAGAAAAACGTCAACGTGCGGATGGCCGAGGTGACGGCCGTCGACAAGGATCGCCATATCGTCGAGCTGGACGGCGGCGTGGACACGCTGACCTACGACTACCTGGTGCTGGCGACTGGCGCGCACGGTAGCTATTTTGGACACGACGAGTGGGCGCCGCTGGCGCCAAGCATGAAGACCCTGGCGGATGCCGAGTTCCTCCGACGACGCATCATTGGCGCCCTCGAACAGGCCGATCAGACCAACGACCAGAATTTCCGCGAGGAGTTGTTGACCTTCGTGCTGGTTGGTGCCGGGCCGACCGGCTGCGAATTGGCGGGTGAGCTCGCCGAGCACTTCCGTCGAATGCCGAAGGAATACCGCAACATCGACCCGCGCCAGGCGCACATCATCCTCGTCGAGGCTGGACCGCGCGCGCTCGGCACGTTCTCTGAGAAGCTGGCGGCCGGCGCCGTCGCCAAACTCCGCTCGCTGGGCGTCGACATCCGCCTCGGCAAGGCCGTCGAGCAGGTGGACGAGACCAGCGTAGTCATTGCTGGAGAGCGCGTCGCGACACGCACCGTGTTGTGGACAGCAGGCGTCGCGGCTTCGGATGCCGGCCGCTGGCTGGGCGTGGAGACCGACCGACCCGGTCGGGTGGTGGTCGGTCCGGATCTCTCGGTCGACGGCTACCCCGAGATCTTCGTCGTCGGGGATACGGCACATATTGAAAACGACGGCAAGGCTCTGCCAGGCGTTGCGCAGGTGGCGCTGCAGAGTGGCAAACACGCCGCTCACACCATTCGCGCGCGCGTCCTGCACCAACCGCCGCCGAGTGCCTTTGCGTACTTCGACAAAGGCAACATGGCCACGATCGCGACCACGTACGCAATCATGGAAAAGGATCGGATGAAGGTCGGCGGAATCCCGGGCAAGCTCGGCTGGGCGTTCATCCACGTCCTGTATCTCGGGCGCGCCGAGGGTCAGCTCATGCTGTGCATGCAGTGGATCTTCGGTCTGTTCGCGGGACGCACTGGTTCGCGCTACATCGACACTCCGACTGTGCCAACGCCGTTGGCCGCCGCGGGCGGAGAACGGTCAGGAGAAGTGCATGCATGAGCGTTGAGCGTCAGCGTGTGCAGGGCTTCGGCAAGCTGGAAGATGGCCTGCGCCAGGCCAGTGCGTGGTACCTCTGGGGCCCGTACGTCAGTGAGCGCCAGTGGGGCACTGTCCGCGAGGACTACAGCGCCAATGGCGAAGCCTGGGACTATCTGCCGCACGACCACGCGCGCTCGCGCGCGTACCGCTGGGGCGAGGATGGTCTGGCCGGCTTCTGCGACATCGAGCAGCGACTGTGTCTGGGCCTCGCGCTCTGGAACGGGCAGGACCCGATTCTCAAGGAGCGCATCTTCGGTCTGACCGGCGCCCAGGCCAACCACGGCGAGGACGCCAAAGAGTACTGGTGGTACCTCGACGCGCTGCCCAGCCACGTGTGGAACCGCTGGCGCTACCACTATCCGCGGCGCGCGTACCCGTATCAGGAGCTGATCGACCAGAATGGCCGGCGTGGGAAGTTCGAGCCCGAGTACGAGCTGCTCGACACCGGTGTCTTTGACGATGACCGCTACTGGATCGTCGAAGTCGACTACGCCAAAAACGAGCCGACGGATGTGCTGATGCACGTGCGCATCACCAACCCCGGGCCCGACACCGCCACGCTGCACGTACTGCCAACCGCCTGGTTCCGCAACACCTGGTCCTGGGAAAAGGACGCCGAAAAGCCCACGCTGCAACGACGAGATGCGTGCTCAGTACAGATTGCGCATCCGTTTCTCGGCGATCTCGAGCTCATCGGGGGACCGGCGCCGGACGGAACGCAGCCGACGCTCCTGTTTTGCGAGAACGAGACCAACACCCGTCGGCTGTTCGGCGTGCCCGGCGACAGTGCGTACCCCAAAGATGGCATCAACGACCACGTCGTCGGGGGCGCGCCAACCGTAAACCCCGAGCAGCGTGGCACCAAATGCGCGTTCTGGTACCAGGTGAACGTGGCGGCTGGGGCGACCGTCGAGCTGCGGCTGCGTCTGCGTCCGACCACGCCGAACGCCGAAGCGGGTGAAGCGGGCGACCCGCTCGGCGCTGATTTCGACGAGGTCGTCGCACGGCGCCGGGGCGAGGCTGACGAGTTCTACGCCGAGCTAACTCCGTCGACCGCCTCGGCGGACGAAGCCATGGTCATGCGCCAGGCCTTCAGCGGCATGCTGTGGAGCAAGCAGCTGTACTACTACGACGTCGGGCGCTGGCTGGACGGTGACCCCACGCAGCCGAAGCCACCCGCGAGCCGTCTGACGGGCCGCAACTCACGCTGGCGCAACTTCGATGCGTTCGACATCATGTCGATGCCCGACAAGTGGGAGTATCCGTGGTTCGCCGCCTGGGACCTCGCGTTCCACTGCGTGGCGTTGGCCCACATCGATCCGGCCTTCGCGAAATACCAGCTCATCCTGGTGTGCCGCGAATGGTTCCAGGCGCCCAGTGGTGCCCTGCCCGCGTACGAGTGGGACTTTGGCGACGTCAATCCGCCGGTCCAGGCGTGGGCGGCGCTGGAAGTGTTCGCCATCGACGGCGGCACCGACCTGGACTTCCTGAGTCGTATCTTCGACAAGCTGCTGGTCAACTTCACGTGGTGGGTCAACCGCGAAGATGAAAACGGCGCGAATTTGTTCGAAGGCGGGTTTCTTGGCCTCGACAACATCGGTCCGCTCGATCGCTCGCACCTGCCCGTTGGCGGCATTCTTCAGCAGTCCGATGCCACCGGCTGGATGGCGTTTTACGCGCTGGTCATGGGCATCATGGCCGCGCTGCTCACGCGCACTGGCAAACGTCCGGACGTCGACTTGCTGCTCAAGTTCCTCGAGCACTTCGCGGCGATCAGCGCGGCCCTGGAGACGCAGGGCCTGTGGGACGAAGAGGACGGCTTGAACTACGACCGCCTGGTCATGCCCAGCGGAGCCGCGGTGCCTGTAAAGGTCCGCTCGATGGTCGGCGTGATTCCGGCGCTGGCGGCATTTGTCGTCGACGAGCAGATGTTGCGTCAGTCGCAGCTGATGGATAAGCAGTTCGCGGGGTTCCTGGAAAAGCTCGGGCTGCGCGATCCGTCGCAGTTGATCGAACGCGGCATCCTGCGCGGCCAGGAGCCCAACCGCCAACTGTTGCTGGGCGTGGTGGCCGTTGAGCGTCTGCAGCGCCTGCTCACCAAGCTGTTCGACGAATCGGAGTTCCTCTCGCAGTATGGATTGCGGGCCATTTCCGCCTACCATCGCGACCATCCGTACGTGCTCGAAGTTGAAGGCATCCGCGCCTCAATCGACTATGAGCCCGCCGAGTCCACCACGAACATGTTTGGCGGCAACTCCAACTGGCGTGGGCCGATCTGGTTTCCGCTGAATTACCTGGTCGTCACGGTGCTGGAGCGTTACCGACGCTTCCTGGGTGACGACTTCACGATCGAGTATCCGACCGGCTCCGGGAAGCAGGTGGCGCTCCATCCGATCATCGACGACTTGTGGGACCGGCTTATCTCGATCTTCACCGTGAATACGGATGGGCTACGGCCGTGCTTCGGGCGGTTTGAAAAGATGCAGCGGGATCCGAACTGGAAGAACAACGTGCTGTTCAACGAGTACTTTCACGGGGATACCGGCGCGGGGCTCGGGGCGACGCATCAGACGGGATGGACCGGGGTGATCGCCGACATCATTCGGCGTCGGCACGGTGAGGTCGAGCCGATTGGGTATCTGCTGCGCGCGCACGATTATGCGCCGGCGCAGAATGGGGCCGCGGCGGCGCGAGAGATGGTCACCGGCCGCTAAGACGCGTTTCCCTGGAGGGGTCCCAGCGAGGAGGTCAACGACGCCCGTCCCCGCTGGGACGACTCCAACCCTGAGACGCAGAGCTCAGGCGGCGGGATGATGCGCGACCAGCACCACTAATGAGCGGGGGCCGACCGTGCGGGTCTCCCCCGCGCGCAGCCCCACGGGAATCCGGCGTGACGCTCGGATCGAACGTGTCGATCTCTGGCCGCCATGCCTGGTTCGGCCGTGTCACCGGCAGGGTGAACTCCAGCGGCTCCCACCAGCTATTGACCAGCACCAGCACGTCGTCGTCGATCAACACCCGACCGTCCTCGCCGCGATCTGGATCGTCGCTGCCGTCCAGGTAAATCGTCACGCAGCGCGCCTCCGAGTCGGCCCAGTCGGCGCCCGTCATCGCCTGACCCGCGGGGGTGAACCAGCCGATCTCGGATGCTTCGGTGCCGGCCAGAAATCGCCGCCGTCGAAAGACCGGATGCGCTTTGCGAAACGCCAGCACCCGCCGTGTGAACGCCAGCAAATCGGCGTCGACGTGCGACCAGTCGAACCATGTGATAGCGTTGTCCTGGCAGTACGCGTTGTTGTTGCCACGTTGCGTGCGGCCCAGTTCGTCGCCACCGAGCACCAGCGGCACCCCAAACGACAGCAGCAGTGTGCTCAGCAACGCGCGCTGCTGGCGAGCACGCAGCGCCAGGATCGCCCGGGTCGCTCGTCGGACCCTCGGCGCCGCAGTTCCACGAACGGTTGTCATCGGTCCCGTCGCGATTGTTCTCGCCGTTGGGCTCGTTGTGCTTGGTGTCATACGCGACCAGGTCCGCCAGCGTGAAGCCATCGTGAACGGTGATCAGGTTCACCGAGGCGGTGGGCCTCCGTCCGCTGTTGGCGTACAGGTCGGCCGACCCCGTGAAGCGATCGGCAAACTGCCCGAGCCCCGGCTCGCTGCGCCAGAAGTCGCGCATGCTGTCACGATACTTACCGTTCCACTCGCGCCAGAGCGGCGGAAAACGGCCCAGATCGTAGCTGTCGCCCTGTCCGACGTCCCACGGCTCGGCAACCAGTTTGGCCTGCGAGACGACCGGATCCTGCGAGACGAGATCAAAGAAGGCGGAAGCCTGGTTGAAGCCGCCCGCCTGGCGCGCGAGCGTTGGCGCGAGGTCGAACCGAAATCCGTCGACGCGCATGTCGACGAGCCAGTAGCGCAGCGAATCCATGATCAGCTGCAGCGTGATCGCGTCCCCGACGTTCAGCGAGTTGCCGGTACCGGTAGTGTCGGTGTAGTAGCGCGGGTCGTCCGGCTGAAGGCGGTAGTACGCGGGATTGTCAATGCCGCGATGGCACAGCGTTGGACCCAGGTGATTGCCTTCGGCGGTGTGGTTGAACACGACGTCCAGCAGCACCTCCAGGCCGGCCGCGTGCAGCGCTTCGACCATGGCTTTGAATTCCGCCACCTGGCCGCCCGGGCGACCGGCTCGGGAGGCTGCCGAGTAGCCTTCGTGGGGCGCCAGATAGGCGATGCTGTTATAGCCCCAGTAATTGGTCAGACCCCGATCGACGAGAAACCCCTCCGGCACGTTCTGGTGGACGGGTAACAGCTCGACGGTCGTCACTCCGAGGTCCACCAGGTGACGGATGGCGACCGGATGGGCCAGGCCGGCGTAAGTGCCGCGTAGCTCGGCGGGGATGTCGGGATGCGACATCGTTAAGCCCTTGACGTGCACCTCGTAGATGACGGTGTCCGAATAGGCGTAGCGCGGGCGGGGTGCCTCGCGCCAGGTGAAGGCAGGATCCACCACCAGGCTGCGCGGGACGAAGGCCGCGGAGTCGATACTGCTGGGGCGCTCCGGGTCGTCAACCGCGTAGCCCAGCACTTCTACACCGTTGCGCACGCTGCCGGAGGTAGCCTTGGCATACGGGTCCAGCAGCAGCTTGTTGGGATTGCAGCGATAGCCACGCCGCGGGTCGTAGGGTCCGAGGGCGCGGTAGCCATAGGCCTGGCCCGGGCCGATGCCGGACACGAAGCCGTGCCAGATGTTGGCGTCGCGCTCCTGCAGCGGCAGGCGGGTCTCCTGGCCGTGGGCGTCGAACAGGCACAGAACGATGCCTTCGGCGATGTCCGAAGCTACCGCGAAGTTGGTGCCGCCGTTCATCGGTGTCGCGCCGAGCGGGAACGGCGTGCCCGGCAAGACATCCAGTAGTCCCCGCGGGGGAACTTCCTGGGAGGAGGAGACGTTCGAGACGTTCAGGCCAGTCATCCGGTGTGCTGCTTTCCGAGCTGCGCGGTTGCCGCGGCTTCGACGGCCGCACGGCGGGAGACGACGACGAAGGAGAGGGCAGCCATCCCCAGGGCCACCACCGCCACCAGCCCATAGATCTGTCGCAGGTCCAGACCGGTGAAGCGTTCCACCGGACCGACTCCGAACGCGGCGATGCCATAGCCCATCTGATAGAACGCGATCAGGAGGCCCGCCACCGACGCGGCAATCGCGATCAGCTCTTCCTGGCCAAACCCGATTGTCAGGGGCAGGAGCGCGGAGCAGCCCAGTCCAGCCAGTCCAAACGCCAGAATGCCGAGGCCGACCGAGCCCGTTGGCAGGATGGCGATCAACCCAAGGGCGATCGCGGCCACGAAGGGCAGCACGTGGAAGGTGCGCTGTTCCGGGAATGCGCGCTCGATGAGCGCGAACAGCACGCGGCCGACGGTCACCATCCCCCAGAAGGCGGTCAGAGCCAGCGACGCCAGCGCGGTCGTAGCGCCCAGGTTGTTGACCATGTACAGGCTTGCCCAGTTCCCATTCATCGTCTCAACGATGCCGTACAGGACAGCAAACGCGGCGAACACCCAGAACCGGCTGGGCAGCTGAGCCTGGTGGCCGCTCGGCTCGGCGGCAGCGGCCGCGACTTGCAGCGGCAGGCGCACGCTGAACAACAGCAGCGCGGCCAGCAGCACGGCTACCAGCAGTGGCAACAGTGACCACGCGCCGAGGCCAACGAAAATGGCCACGAACACCGGCGCCAGCACGGTGCCCAGGCCGAGCAGCGCATTGAGGCTCAACACCGCGCGTTCGACGGCGGTTGGAAAGAACGAAGCGACGAACGTGTTGAGCGATGGCACCGTCAGGCCGAAACCGATCCCCAGGCACGTGGTCGCCAGCAGGAGTATCACATACGCCAGCGACTGATTGGTCATCACGGCCTGGCTGAGCAGCAGGAGCAGCATCGAGCCCAGGTTGGCGATCAAGCCGATCAGGAAAACGCGTTTGATGCCCCAACTGCGCGTGAGACGCGCGCCAAGCAGCGATGCGCCGATTGCCGTGGCGGCCTGGGGCAAGAACATCGCCCCGTAGGCCGTGCTGGACAACCCGTAGTAGCTCGGGCTGGTGAAAATGGTGCCCGCCGCCGGAAAGGTGACGAGCGCCACGCCCTGGACTGAGCCCGCGGCATAGACCGCGGCGATTTCATTTCGGTCGGCCATTGCGCATCGCTAGAGGCGCTGCTGGAGGTGTTCGCCTACCCGGAGCGCGTTGGCCATCGCCGTCAAGGCCGGGTTCACGGCGCCGATGCTCGGGAAAAAGCTGGTATCGACGACGTACAGGTTGTCCACCTCGTGCGCCTTGCAGTTGGCATCCAGCACGGACGTCCGCGGGTCGGTGCCGAAGCGACACGTGCCAGCCTGGTGAGCGCAGCCGCCGATCTCGATGTCGTTCTTCATGTACATGTTGCGCTCGATCAGGTGCTCGTGCATGTTCAGGTGATTGAGCATCGACTTCAGCTTGTCGTACAGCTGAGCCTTCGGGACGGCGTTGGTGGGGGTGTAGGTCAGCTTGATATTGCCGTCCTGGGCGACGGTGACGCGGTTGTCGCCTCTGGGCAGGTCCTCGGTGGACAGCCAGAAGTCGACCGCGTGTTTGGCGATGTCGTCCAGGCTGAACATCGGCGCCAGCCTGGTTTGGAGCGGCTTTTCACCTCGGTACATCTCGCCGACCGATTTCCCCACCATCTGGATATTGCCCATCGGGTACTCGAAGTCGGGCATCCCGAAGTAAAAGTCGTTGAGGCCAAGCGTCTTCTGGAACTTCGTCGGGTTGGGTTCCTTGGATACGGCGAGCACCGCGATGCTGGCGTGGAACATGTAGTTGCGCCCGACCTGGTCCGAGCCGTTGGCCAGCCCGTGCCGGGTGGCGGTCACTGGCCGAATCGAGCAGCAGTTTGGCGGAGTTGGCGGCGCCGCACGAGACGACGACGATGTCGCCCTGATAGGTGGCCTGCTGGCCACCGTGCTCGACGACCACTTCGGTGACGGTGCGGCCGGAGGCGTCGGTGTTCAGCTTGACGGCGCGCGCGTCCGTGAGCAGCGTGACGTTGGGATATTCGAGCGCCGGGCGGATGCCCATGACCTCGGCATCCGACTTGGCGTGGACGAGGCAGGGGAAGCCATCGCAGCTTGCGCAGCGGATGCACGCGCTGAACTGGGGCTGGGCCTCGTTGATCATGATGCCGTTGGGCGAGTGGAACGGGTGATAGCCGGCGCTGGCGAGATCCTCGTGGAGCTGCTGGATACGCGGTTCGTGTGAGACCGCCGGGAACGGGTAGGGAGCGCTCGACGGAGGCTCGGTCGGATCCTCGCCGCGCGCGCCGTGGACCTGGTAGAACTGCTCGGCGCGCGTGTAGTACGGCTCCATCTCGTCGTAGGAGATGGGCCAGGCCGGGGACACGCCGTCGTAGTGCTTCAGCTCGCCGAAGTCCTCCTTGCGGAGACGGTACAGCGCGGCGCCGTACAGCTTGGTGGCGCCGCCGACCCAGTAGTGGACGCCGGGCTGGAACGCCTTGTTGTTCTTGTCGTACCAGGTTTCCGTCGGGACGTAGCGGTTCTTGACGAAGACTTCTTCGGCGTCCCAGTTTTCGAGCTCGCGCGGCAGCCAGCCGCCGCGTTCGAGGATCAGGATGCGCTTGCCCGATGGGGCAAGCTGTCGGGCGAGCGTGCCGCCGCCTGCGCCACTGCCGATGATGATGACGTCGAACTGGCCATTTACGGACATGTTGCTACCCCTTCGATGGCGCGGAGTCGTGCGTAGTGGTTTGGTGTGCACTCTGGCAGGTGAAGGGGCGAGGGCGCGTCGGGACAATCACGGATGTTGGGGAGATAGGGGTAAGCCCGTACGGGAGAGTCTTTCTCCCAAGGGGACCCAGGAGTCTTTTCCCCGGAGGGGACCCCCGGAGACGAGAACGAGCTATTCACGCCGCCAGGGCCAGGGGGAGCCACACCCTGAAGGTGCTGCCGTTCCCCACCTGGCTTTCGACGTCCACGTGGCCGCCGTGCGCCTGGACCAACGCTCGCACGCTCGCCAGGCCGAGGCCCTGACCGTCCACCCCGTGGACCACGTGCCCGCGCCAGAAGCGCTCGAACACGTGCTCGAGGTGATCGCACGGAATCCCCACGCCGCGATCCGCCACCGCAAGCTGGGCATAGACCTGGCCGTCATGCTGCGCGCGGCCCAGCCGCACGCGGATCTCGCGGCTGGTCGGGCTGTACTTGACCGCGTTGTCGACCAGATTGCTGACCACCCGCCGCAGGCGGACCACATCACCGTTGACGATCAGCGCGGCGCCGTCGGTCTCGAGCCGAAAGTGGTATTCGTCCGCGCGTGGCCAGCCAGCCACGATCTGCTCTACCAGCTCGACCAGGTCGATCGGCCTGGACTGCAGTACGCCGTTGAAGTTGAAGTCTTCGGGGCCGACGTCCTCGACAACGGTCAGCGCGTGCAGCTCGTCGATCGCCGAGACCGCTTCGGCGGCGCTGGCTGAGATCGCCTCCAGGGCTGCCTCGAGCTGATCGCCGGCGATCCGTCCCGCGCGCGCACCGCGCAGCAGCAGCTGGACCTGCCACTGCAAGCTCACCAGGGGCGCTTTCAGGTCGTGGGCAACCAGTTGGAGGACGTCGTAGCGCGATTCCAGAGCAGCTGACACGTGCCCTCAGCGTAAGTAGTGCGTTTCGCTCGCACATCAGGGTGACCACCAGTTGTGCTGCGTTAGGATGCGTACTTGTCCCGATGTCGGTACCGGACATCGGGACAAAGAATCAGGACGTCACTCCCGTGCGATCAACCCTTGCCGCGGCTCTAACCTTTATCTCCTGCCTGGTGATTGTGCTGGCCACTGTCACCTTTGGCGTGCAGCAGACACTGCTGAACACCGACCGCTGGGTGGCCGTCGTCGGGCCCCTCGCCACGGACCCCAGTGTCCAGTCCAGCGTGGCTCAGACAACGGCTGCCATGACGCTGAACGCGCTCGACGTTCAGGGGCGCGCGCAATCGTTGCCGAGGCCGCTCCGCACGCTTGTGGCGCCAGTCGAGTCTTCGCTCTCGAGCTTTGTCGACCAGCAAACGCAGCAGCTCGTGCAGTCGCCCCAATTTGCCGACCTGTGGGTCAGCGCCAATCGCACGGTGCATCAAGCGCTCGTTCAGATGTTGCGCAGTGGCGAGCCACCGAGCAACGGGGCGGTCAGAGTGAGCGACGGGCAGGTGGAGGTCAACCTGCTCATGCTGATGCCGGCCTTGCGGGACCGCCTGCAGCAGGGAGCGCCCGCCGCGGTTCTGTCGCAGTTGTCGCCGGATTTCGGGTACGTGAGCATCGCCCAGGAGAGCACGCTGGCGACGATGCAGCGGGCAGTGCAGTCGCTGGACGCCATCACCGTGCTGCTGCTGGTGGCGGCGCCGGTGCTCGTTGTGGTGACGCTCGTGGTTTCACCCAGCCGTCGCAGCACGCTGCTGTGGCTGGGCATTGGCGTTGCGCTGGGTCTGGTGATCGCCGCGGCGGTGCTGCTGCTGGCCGAGGGTGCGGTGGTGGGCTCGCTGGCCGGCCAGCCGATTACGGGTGCCGTACAGGCGGCGATGGCCGCGCTGATCGTGAGTTTGGGGATTGGCATGCTGCTGGTGTTCGTCGTCGCCGTTGCCGTAGCACTGGTCGCGGGGCTGACGGGGCGACGGAGGTTGTCGGCGGCGGGGGGCCTCTAGCGGGGAATGAGGGGGATAAGGACCCTCCAGAGTGGAGGACCTCCAGTAGATCAGCGGGCGGCGACCACCTCAGCCTCGGCGGCCATGCTGTTCTGCAGACTCCACGTCGCAATTTGCACGCGACTGCACAGCCCCAGCTTGGTCAGGATATGACTCACGTGCGCCTCGGCGGTCTTTTTGGTGATCACGAGCTCGTCGGCAATCTCCCGGTTGCTGCGGCCACCCGCGATCAGCTGCACAACGTCGTGCTCGCGCTCTGAGAGCATCCCCGCGCGGCGGCCGCGCGACTTCGCCGGCGTTGGCAGCGGTCGGTCGACAAGCAGCCCGTCGGCGACGCCCGCGGCGCGCGTGCTGACCACGCTGACACCGCCGCTCGGCGCGATACCGCTGGCTTCGGACCACTCGGCCATCCGCGTCTGCACGCGGATCACCTCGCCCGCCAGCTCGAGCTGCTCGAGACCGAACTGACGCACTGGCAGCCACAGGCAGAAGCTCGTGGTCGAGCTGCCCTTGGATGCGTGCACCATGGACTGCGCCACCAGGCGATCGAGCAGGTACGCGATCTCGGCCGTCTGCAGTCCGTCGAACGCACAGGCAACTTCGGCGGCGCGCAGGCTGAAATCCGCGTCGAACAGTGCCAGGCGGCGCAGCAGCAGTTGTTCGTTGGCGGCTAGCAAACGGTGGCTCCAGTCGATGGATGCTCGCAGCGAGCGCTGGCGCGGTGGAGCCGCGCGGGAGCCGAATCTGAGCAGCCCGAGCATGTTGTCGAGCCTGTCCGCGATCTCGGACAGGGTCATGCTGCTGGTGCACGCCGCGGCAAGCTCGATGGCCAGCGGTACGCCGCTGCATGCGGAGCAGATCCGCACCGCTATCGCCTGGGCGTCCGAGGTCATCCGCAGTTGCGGATCGCGCGCCTGCGCGCGCTCGAAGAAGAGCTGCACCGCTTCGGTCGGCACCAAGCTGCCGACCGCCGCATCATCCGTATCGTTCACCGCTAGCGGTGGGACGGGGTACACGACCTCGCCCGGCACCCCCAATGGCTCGCGACTGGTCGCCAGGACGCGGATGCCCGGGCAGTCCTGCAGCAGCCGCAAGACGACGTCGGCCGAAGCCGCCACCACCTGCTCGCAGTTGTCGACGACCAGCACGAGCTTCTGGTCGCCAATCGTCGCCACCAGGTCGTCGACGGAAGTGGTAGCCGAAGGCTCACTCCCGCACACGGCGCTCGCCACGGCCTTCAGGACGCTCGCTTCGTCCATCGTCGAGCTCAACGCGGTCCACGCGCAGGTGGCGTCTGATCTGAGCCCGCGGGCAACCTGGAGCGCGAGGCGCGTCTTGCCGATGCCGCCGCCGCCAACGAGCGTGACGAGACGGTCCGAGCCCAGGCGCGCGGTAATCTCATCGAGTTGGGCGCTGCGCCCGACGAAGGTACTCAATTCGTGCGGGATGGACGACAGCCGCCGCGCGTGCAGGGAAGAATGTGCATGACAGTTGCAGCGGCCTTCGGACACGACACGGGGCACGCGAGATGCTGTGGATGCTTGGGGGGCCATGGGAACCTACTTCCGTCCGGTCCAGGCTCGACCTGCGAGCCTGGTACGCGAAACAGTTGTAAGTCTCGCGCGTTGAAGTCGGCATCGGTCAATTGACGGATTCGCTCCGCCTGCGCGGTGTAGAAGTTCGGCCGACAAGCCGGTGGGCACCGAGGTCGCACTCGTCCGAACTTCTCGATACAACGCTTGCCCTGAGGAAGCGGCAAGCGGGTTTGAGGTACACGTCTGGCTTTCAGCCGCGTCCTCAGGGCACACCGCGTTTAGGTGAAGACACCGATGTGCACCGCTATTGGAGGGCTCTAGCGTGAAGTCCATGCGCCGATCACTACGCCTCGTTGTGGTTGCCTCTCTGCTCACGGTCCTTGTCGCGTCTGTTCCGCAGGCTGCGACGGCTCAAACCGATCCACGGTACTTTTCACAAACGGGCTACCGCATCGACAACGACGCCTTCTGGAACTTCTTCCAGGGACGCGGAGGTGTCCAGACCTTCGGCTATCCGGTCTCGCGTCAGATGAAGCTTGTCGGGTTCCAGGTACAGATTTTCCAGCGCCTCGTCATGCAGCTGCAGCCAGATGGCTCGGTGCAGACGCTGAACCTGCTCGACCCCGGCTTGATGCCGTACACGCAGATCAACGGCAGCACGTATCCCGCGCCCGATCCGGCCGTCGTCAACGCCACCCCGCCGGTGAGTGACCCCAACTACAACACCGACATCATCACCTTCACCCAACAGACCGCGCCGAACACGTTCGACGGGCAGCCGGTCAACTACTTCCAGACATTCTCGAACACGGTCACCTGCGACGACGCGTTCCCCAACCAACCGTGCCAGCAGAACCTGCTGCCGGGGCTCAACCTTCAGATCTGGGGTGCGCCGACCAGCAATCCGACCTACGACCCCACCAACCACAACTTCATCTACCAGCGCTTCCAGCGCAGCATCATGCACTACGACGCCGGGTGTCAGTGCACGCAAGGCCTGCTGCTGGCCGACTACTTCAAGTCGATCATCACTGGCCAGAACCTGCCGCCCGACCTCGACCTCGAAGCGCGCAACTCGATCTATTACAAGCAGTACGACCCGAGCAAGCCCATGTGGATCGCTCGGCCCGACCAGCTGACCAACAGCGACCTGACCAACGCCTTCACGCCGTCACAGCCGGGCCAGGGTGGCGGCGGTAACGTCACACCCACGCCGCCGCCCACCTCCAGCACGTGGGGCTACGGCATGGCCGTCCAGCTTCAGTACTTCAGCCAGGACGCCAAGAACCAGACCGTCGGCCTGATTCAGCAAGCCGGCTTCAACTGGATGAAGCTCCAGGTCCAGTGGTCCACGATCGAAACCGCGCCCGGGCAGTACGACTGGTCACAACTGGATCAAATTGTCGCTGCTGGCAACACGGGCAACCTGAAGCTCTTGTTGAGCGTCGTGGATGCACCGTCCTTCTATACGACGCCGACCAGCGGCTTGACTCCGGGCGACCCCAACACGTTCAAGACCTTCATGCAGACGCTGGCGAATCGGTACGCCGGCAAGGTCCAGGCGTACGAGATCTGGAACGAGGAGAACCTGTCCCGCGAGATGGGCTCCGGCAATGTGGACCCGTCGAATTACCTGCCGCTGCTCATCGCCGGCTACACGGGCCTGAAGGCGGGCGATCCGAACGCGCTGGCGCTACTTGGCGCCCCGAGCCCGACTGGCGCCAACATTCCGGGTGAGTCGATCGACGATCTGACGTACCTGCAGCAGTTGTTTGCGCTCAACGGCGGCCAGGCACTGGCGTACTTCGACGCGGTTTCGGCGCACCCGAGCGGCTTCTCGAACCCGCCGAACTGCACCCGGCCACGCCACAGTGCAGCCTCTCGGGCGGCTTCAACAACGACGACAGCTTCTTCGCCTTCACGCGCGTGAGCCAGTACCACGACCTGATGGTCGCCTCGGGCATCGGCAACAAGAAGATCTGGTTTACCGAGTTCGGGTATTGCTCGAACCCCACGCCACCGCCAGGCTACGAGTACTGCTCCTCGATCGACGCCACCACCCAGGCGAACTTCCTGGTGCAGGCGTTCCAGATGGCGCGCGGCCTCGATTATGTCGCGGGCATGATGCAGTGGAACCTCAACTACCAGCTCGCCGTGCCACAGACGGACGAGAAGTGGGGCTTCGGCATCATCCGTGACGACTGGAGCGCCAGGCCGGCGTACAGCGCGCTGGCGCAGATGCCGAAGTCGTAACGCTCGTCAGGCGCCTGAGCCGAAAAGTTCCGGCGCCTCGTTTCTGCGCGATCGTATCGACGAAGACCACGTACGGGTCTCCGTCGATACGTGCTCTCCGACCCGCCACAGGTTGGTGTTCCCCCTGATGGCTCGCCGCGCGCGGTCCCGGCAGAATGGCGGCCATGGGCTGTCTGTTCCTTCTGATCGCGCTGCTGTCGCCCCGCCTGGGCATCATCGTCCTGTGGGCGTTCACCAATTACGTGCAACGCGCGTTCAACGACAACTGGTTCTGGCCGCTGCTGGGTCTGATCTTCCTGCCGTGGACCACGTTGATCTTCATCCTCGTCGCGGCACCCGTCGGCAACATCACCTTCTGGGGCTGGATCATGGTCGCCCTCGGGTTCCTGATCGACATCAGCAACCACGCGCAGTCGTGGACCAACCGCCGGCAGGCGCAGATGATCTACAGCAGAGCCTGATCGTCATCGAGCAGAGTGCGTGCTATGCAGTCTGACACGCCAGCGTCACTGAAAATTGAAGGCGCCGCGTTCGCTGTCACGGTTGATCCGGGGCGGCGCGTCATCGCCGATGCGAGCCTGTTGATCGACGGTCAGCGCATTGCCCGCATCGGCAAGACAGGTGAGCTGCGCGACGCACAGGCCGAGCGCATCATCGACGCGCGTGGCTGTGTGGTGTTGCCGGCGTTTGTCAACGCTCACATGCACATCAGCTACGCGCACGCGGTGCGCGGCAACTTTCCAGACGATTTCGTCGGCCGCGAGCGACTGCGCGAGGTGTTCCGCCTGCAAAGCGCGATGCGCGAGGAGGAGGAGTACTGGACGTCGTTGCTGGCGATCATCGAGCTGCTGAAGTCGGGCACGGTGACGTTCGTCGACCCGGGGTCGACGCAGTTTGTCGACGCGTGCTTGCAGGCCTACGCGGACGCCGGCCCGCGGGTGATCTCCGGGGCGGGCGTCGTCGACCGCCCGTCGGACCTGGCCCTGCCGCTGTTCCCCACCGCCGAGGCGCTCTCGCGTACCGAAGCGTTCATCCGTGCCTACGATGGCCGCCTGGACGGGCGGCTGCACGCGTGGGCGATGCCGTTTTCGCCCGACACCTGCTCGCCCGGGCTGCTGAGCGGCGCGCGGCGGATCGCCACCGAGCACGGCACGTGGATGACCATCCATCACGCGGGTGGCGCCACGGCCGAGCTGGACAGCATCGGCGCCCTCGGGCCGAACGTGTTGCTGTCCCACGCCGCGGGCATTTCCCTTGCCGAAGTCGAGCTGATCGGCGCGCGCGGAGCGAGCGTCGTGATGTGCCCGAGCACCACGCTCAAGGAAGGCAGCGGGTTGGGCGATCGCAAGCTCCCGGAGCTGCTGGCGCGCGGCGTAGCCGTCGGCCTGGGCTGCGACTCGGGCAACAGCTCCAACTTCCTGGACGGGGTGCGCATGATGAATGCCGCCGCGCTGGGGTTCAAGGATGGGCGACGGGACGTGGCCAGCGTGCCCGCGGAGCAGGCGGTGGAGATGGCGACGCTGGTCGGCGCGCAGGCGGTGGGCCTGGGGTCCGAGATTGGGTCGCTCGAGGTGGGCAAGCGCGCGGACATCGTGGTGTTCGACGCGCTGCGAGCCGAATGGCGCTCGCTGTTTGACCCGGTGAACAATCTGGTCTACAGCGCGGATGGCCGTAGCGTGCGCTGGGTCGTGGCGGACGGTCGCGTGGTGGTTGACGAGGGGCAGGTGACCTTCGCCGACGAGCGCGCCGTGGCGGAGCGCGTGCAAACGATCGGCGAGGAGCTGCTGGCGCGGACAGGGACACGCGTGAACCGCGGTCGCTGGCCGCTCGTCTGAAGCGGTATGTGCTCGCCACGAGTTTTCTTTGGACGTCGAAAGCTCGTAACGAGTCTTCTTTTAACGTCGAAAGCTGCGGCTTTCTCCCCAGGGCTCCGCGCCCTGGACCCCGCGTCCCAGAGCCCTACTCTCGGTGGCCGTCGGCCGCATCCGCTCGTGCTGATGACGCACGCACTGTCAACACGCGTGTGAGCCGAAGGGTGTCACTTCCCGAGGTGTCCGGCCTGAGGTGTCCCGCGTCCGCTCGCGCTGAGGCACGCACTGTCAACACGTGTGTGATCCGATAGGGTGGGAGACCCAGGTGTCCTCCGCTGACCCTGACGTCCCGTCCTGGTCGACACTTGGGGGGAGGAACACCCACGGGGAACCCCTCTGCGGACACTTTGGGGAGGGACACCCTTCGGGAGGGAGTGACACGCCCAGAGGGACACCTTTGGGGATGAACACCCCCGTCGGGATACACGCGTGTCGACAGTGCGTGCCTCAGCGCGAGCGGACGCGGAACACCTCAGGCCGGCACACCTCGGGAAGTGACACCCTCTCGGATTACGCGCGTGTTGACAGTGCGTGCCTCAGCGCGAGCGGACGCGGAACACCTCAGGCCGGCACACCTCGGGAAGTGACACCCATTCGGATCACACGCGTGTCGACAGTGCGCGCCTCAGCGCGAGCGGACGCGGGACACCTCAGGCCGGCACACCTCGGGAAGTGACACCCTCTCGGCTTACACGCGTGTTGACAGTGCGTGCGTCACAGCACGAGCGGATGCGGGCGACGGCCACCGAGAGTAGGGCTCTGGGACGCGGGGTCCAGGGCGCGGAGCCCTGGGGAGAAAGCCGCAGCTTTCGACTTAAAGAAGACTCGTTACGAGCTTTCGACGTCCAAAGAAACTCGTGGCGAGCACGAAGGTTGAGATGATTTTGAGCCGCGCGTAGCCTTCCTTCGTGCAGCGCAGTCCAAGATTGTTCCAAGGTTTGAACCTGATCATCGCAGGTATGAACCTGATGGCTGTCACGGCGCCGCGTGCTCGACCCTGGAGTCCTGGCGGTGTCCCTGCTCGTCTGCTCGCCGTGGGCCTGGCCCTCGCGCTCGCCTTCGGAGGCGCGTATGTGTATGTGGCGGGCAATCCTTTCAATCGCGCCGCGGCGGCGCCGACGTACCAGACCACGGCGGCTACTGTCGGTGGCGTCCAGACCACCGTCAACGCCACGGGCCCCATCACCGTGCCCGCCAGCGTGCCGCTCAGCTTCAAGACCTCCGGCATGTTGAGCGAAGTCGACGTCACCGTCGGCCAGACGGTCACCGCCGGCCAGGTGCTGGCCAAGGAGGACACCTCGGACCTCCAGGCCGCCGTCGATCAGGCCCAGGCGAACCTGGCCCAGCAGCAGGCTGCGCTCAACAAGCTGGTCGCGGGCGCCACGCCCGAGGCAGTTGCCGCCGCCCAGGCCCAGGTCGCCGCCGCGCAGGTCACCCTCGACAGCGCGCAGAAGTCGCTGGCAGCCGCCCAGGCGACCGCCAACACGACGGTCGCGAGCGCGCAAGCTGACGTCAACACAGCCCAGGTAAACCTCTCAGGTGCGCAGCAGAATCTGACACAGGCACAGGCTCAGTCGACCGCGGCCCTCCAGGCCGACCAGACCACCCAGAACAACGCCCAGTCCGCCTACAGCGATCAGCTGCAGAGCTTCCACTCCAACTGGGACCAGGTTCAGTCCCTGCTCAACCAGGATCAGGTGGCCGTCGACAATGCCCAGAAGGCGCTCGACGACGCGAACACCGCCCTGGCCGCCGCGCAGAAGTCCGCCGACACCGCCAACCAGGCGGATGGCGTCTCGGTTCAGAACGCACAGCAGAGCTTGAGCAGCGCCCAGGCAGCACTCGCCGCGACGCAGCAGCAGAATGCCGCGGGCACCGCTGCCGACCAGGTTGCCGTCCAGAACGCGCAGTCCGCCGTCCAGGCCGCCGAAGCCGCGTCGGACAATGTGGCCGACGTCGCGTCCGCCAGCAACAACGTGGCCGCCAAGCAGGTCAACCAGGCTAAGTCAGGCCCGACATCGACCAGTGCCGGCGTGGCAACGTCGCAGGCACAGCAGAATTTGACTTCGACGCAGAACGATCAGTCGCAAGCGAATGCCCAGGCGGCGATCACGACAGCCCAGAACAACCTCAAGACCGCACAGGCCGCGGCACAGTCGGATCAGGCGAAGAATCAGCAGAGCCTGGTTTCGGCGCAGTCGCAGGTGACCTCGGCGCAAAACACGCTGAATAGCGCGCAGGCCTCCGCGCAGTCCGATCAGGCGAAGAACCAACAGAGCCTGCAGTCCGCGCAGGCGTCCGTCAACACGGCGACCAACTCGCTGAACACGGCCAATGCGGCCCAGGCCGCGGATCAGGCCAAGAACCAGCAGGGGTTGGATTCCGCCAAGGCGACGGTCGACCAGTCACTCAACAGCGTGCTCAGCGCCCAGGACGCGCTCAACAGCGATCAGACCAAGCAGGCGGCCAGCGTGCAGACGGCGCAGAACAGCGTTGACCAGATGCAGGCGGCACTCACCAAAGCCAACGCCAGCTTGCAAACCACGGTAGCGTCGCAAAACGCGAGCACGCAGACCGCGCAGAACAGCGTCGATCAGGCCAACGCCGCCCTGACAACGCAGCAGGCGACGTACGCCTCGACCACCGCGGCGCCGACACAGCCCGATATCGACTCGGCCAACGCCGCGGTGGCCAATGCGCAGACAGCGCTGCAGACCGCGCAGAACAATCTGGCCGCGGCCGTCCTGACGGCGCCGACCAGTGGCACGATCCAGAGTCTCAACGGCGCGGTGGGTCAGTACATCACCGGCGGCACGACGGCGGCGGTGTCCACCTCGAGCACGGCGACGACCACCACCAGCCCGACGGCGTTCATCACGCTGAGCGACCTGACCACGCCCCAGGTGAGCGCGGCGGTCAGCGAGGCAGATATCGCCAAGGTGCAGCCAGGCGAGAAGGTCACCTTCACGTTGACGGCCTATCCAAACCGAACCTTCACGGGCACGGTCGCGACGGTCGAGCCAGCCGGTACCACCGCCTCGAACGTGGTCACCTACACGGTCCTGATCAACATCGATCAGACGGATGTGCAGTTCCTGCCAGGGATGACCGCGACAGTCACCATTGTTACGAGCTCTGCTGACAACGCGGTGCTGGTTCCCAACGCTGCCATCTCGAACGGCAACGTGCGGGTGCTCCAGGACGGCAGCCCGGTCTCGGTCCCCGTGCAGACGGGCATCAGCGACGGGGTCAGCACGCAGATCGTCTCGGGCCTCGAGCCAGGCGCCCAGGTGATCACAGGCGTGGTCACCCCAGGCTCGAGCTCAGGCTCGGGTTCTGCGAACAAGTCGTCAACGACCGGCGGCACGGCGTCGCGATCCTCCAGCATCTTCGGATTCGGCGGAGGCCCGGGCCGATGAGCGCCGAGACACATGGAACGGATGAACCAACGATGGTGACAAGCATGAGCGTCAATGGAACCCGGATGTCGCAGGACGGCGTGGCCGAACCCCCCGTCATCCGGGTCACGGACCTGGTCAAGGACTACAGCCGCGGCGACAGCGTGGTCCACGCGCTGCGATCGGTGTCGCTGGACGTCAAGACGAGCGAGTTCGTGGCGGTCATGGGACCATCAGGCTCAGGCAAGTCGACCTTCATGAATCTGATCGGCTGCCTCGACCGACCGTCGAGTGGCATCTACGAGCTGGACGGCGTCGAAGTCACGCGGCTGTCGCCCACCCAGCTCGCGGATCTCCGCAACCAGAAGATCGGCTTCATCTTCCAGGGGTTCAACCTGCTGCCGCGTATGGACGCCTTCGACAACGTGATGCTGCCCATGGTTTACGCAGGAGTGGCGAAGTCCGTTCGCCAGCGCCGCGCGACCGTCGCTCTGGAGGCCGTCGGGCTGGGCTCGCGCATACATCACCGCTCGAACGAGCTGTCAGGCGGCCAGCAGCAGCGCGTGGCCATCGCGCGGGCGCTGGTCAACGCGCCGTCGTTGATCCTCGCCGACGAGCCGACGGGCAACCTCGACTCGCGCACGAGCGTGGAAATCATGGCCATCCTGCAGCGGCTGAATCAGGCAGGCGCGACGATCGTTCTGGTGACGCACGAGCCAGATATCGCCGAATACTGCTCGCGCAGGGTGGTGTTCAAGGACGGTGTCGTGCTTTCAGATCAGACCAGTGCCAACCCGCACTCGGCCGCGGCCGTCCTGGCCGACTGGCCGAGTGAGGAAGAGGACGCGGCCGCGTAACTCAAGGGGAGAGTTCTAGCGATGCGATCGATTTCGAAAGAGTTGGGGCGTGCCGCCGTTCTGTCCGCGGTGGTGATGGTGGGTGTCCTGGGTGTGCCGAGCATGGTCGCGGCCGCCGGAGCGCTGGATGGCCTGACGATTCCGCCGGCGGATCCCTCGCTGGCGTACGTGTCGCCCACGCCAGGTCAGCCGGACTACGACGCGCGGCTGCAGGCGTTCCTCGAGGTCACCGTGCCGGACACCTGGAATGGCCAGCCTGTGATGTTCCTGTCGACGCTGAATGACACGGGCGTGGAGGTGCTCGGCCTGCCGACGTCAGCGCCAGCGGCGGATCCGCATAATCCACAGTTCATCTACCAGCGGTTTCAGAACGGCGTGCTGTTTTATAACGCCGCCGCGGGCTCAACGTCGGTTCTTCCCTTGAGCTGAGAACGAGTTGATTTAATGAGAAGTCGAAAGCTCGTCACGAGTTTTCTTTTAGAAGTCGAAAGCTGCGGCTTTCTCCCCAGGGCTCCGCGCCCTGGACCCCGCGTCCCAGAGCCCTACTCTCGGTGGCTGTCGGCCGCTTGCGATGACGCCCGCACTGTCAACACGTCTGTAACGCGATAGGGTGTCCCACCCAGGGGGTTCATCCGAGACGTGCCGCGCGAGGTGTCCGCCCAGGGGTGTCCTTCGAAGCGGTCCCACCCAGGAGTGTCCTCCGAAGGTGTCCTCAGAAGGGGTCCCGCCCGGGAATTGAGTGTCCTCCCAATGTGCTCCGAGCGAGTCTCCTCAAAGGTGTCCCCGAGGTCCCCGAGGGTCTCCCCCTTCGGATTACAACCGTTGACAGTGCGTGCGTTCACGGCGAGCGGCCGACAGCCACCGAGAGTAGGGCTCTGGGACGCGGGGTCCAGGGCGCGGAGCCCTGGGGAGAAAGCCGCAGCTTTCGACTTCTAAAAGAACTCGTGACCAGCCCATGCCCGCCCTGGGGAGAAAGCCGCAGCTTTCGACTTAAAAAAGAACTCGTTACGAGCCTACGAGCCGGGTAGTAAGTTTCTCCGCAAGCCTTGCACACATCGCCTCGGCGATCTTCTCGCCCTCGAGCGTGCGCACGTAGAACACGTCCACGGCACCATCGGGGTTTGTCGCGATGCGCGCGTGGTGGATATCCAACTCCTCGGCGTGCAGCGCGCTCGCGATGCGATACAGCAGGCCCACCTGGTCCGGCGCGCGCACCTCGACCACACTGAAGAACTGCGAGGCCGTGTTGTCGATGACGACCTGCGTGGCGGCCGCCTCGTGCGGCGCGACCGGGCGCGACCCGAGCAAGTCGTGCAGCGGGATGCTGCCCAGCAGCGCCGAGCGCAGGTCGGCTTCGAGGCGCGGCCACTGCAGCCCGTCCGCGCCGGTAACCGTGAAGACGTCCAGGACCACACCGTCACTCGAGG
Organism: uncultured Chloroflexia bacterium; assembly: GCA_963776625.1. Taxonomy (GTDB): domain Bacteria; phylum Chloroflexota; class UBA6077; order UBA6077; family CF-72; genus CF-72. The sequence goes on from CAVZNP010000001.1 coordinate 129,918, forward strand.
TCGCGGCATCGGCGGCGAGGACCGAGGCGCCGCGCAGCGTCAGCACGCCGGCGACCATCGCCAGCAGCCCCGGGCGGTCGCGGGCCACGATGAGCAGGTCCCAGACTCCGGGCTGGCGATGCCGCACCGGTTGCAGCCGCACTTCACCGTGCTCGAGCGGACCCGTCTCGAGCATCGCCAGGTGCCGAGCGGCTTGCGCCGGTGTGCGCGTCAGCACGTAGCGCCGCGGCAAGCGCCCGACCTGCGGCGCCAGTCGATACAGATTGCGCCGCTGCAGCGCACGCACGATCTGCTCGCGATGCTGCTCGAGCGAGCGCGTCCGCCGCGCGCCGACTTCGCGTGGCTCATGTAACGCGAGCTCGACGGACGCGAAAAGCTGGCGGACCAGGTTGGCCTTCCACGCCGACCACGCGGCAGGACCGCCCGCCAACTCGTGCGCCACGGCGACCAGGAACAGCATGCCTAGCCGCGGGCGACTGCCAATCCGCGTGGCAAGCTCGAGCACCAGGTCCTCGTCGTGCACGTCGCGGCGCGTGGCGGTTTCGACGACGGCATCACACATAGCGACCGTCGCGCTCAGCGCATCCGCGACGGGCGGCGCCAACTGCAGGCGGTTCGCCACGCTGGAGACCTGTTCGGGACCGAGCTCGTGCAGCAGCACGGCGAGATAGACAAGGTCACGTTGTCGCGCGGCGCGCCACGCGCGGTGAACCAGCGGATCTTCGGTCTCGCTCCATTCGTGCAGGCGCCGCAGCGCCAGAAAACTGTGGTGGTCGATCGCCAGGTCGCCAGTCGCAGCCGAGCCGGGCTTCCGCCAGATGCTCTCCACTTCGGGAAGAAAGCGCACCAGCAGGCCGGTGACGTCCAGGAAGTCCCAGGCTCGCCAGTCGGCCGCTCGCAGCAGCAGCCACAACTGGTTCAGGCTCGCGGTGTCCCAGTCGACGGGTGGCCCTTGCATGTGCGCCCACTCCATCAGCTCCGCCGACGGGCCCGCCAGACCGGCCAGGTTGGCGATGCGCAGCCCGAGGCTGGGCGCGCGCTCGAGCGGCGGCAGGCGCTGCGCGACGAGCAGGTTCTGGTGCAATGCCAGGCTCGGGCCCAGCTGTCGGTCATCACGCGCCGGCGACAGTGCCGCGTCAAGCTGGAACGCAACCCAGCGCGCGTGTCCGTACAGTTGTTCGAGCAGCGCATGCCCTGGATCGAGACGCTCGACAATCGTCGGCGTGAGCCGGTGACTCTGTTGGCCGGCCGCCTGTTCCGCGGATTCGAGCACCTCGAGCATGAAGCTCAGCGCGGCAGTGGTTCGCGGATGGTCGGCCACGTCCAGCCAGCGCAGCGCTTGCAGGTCCAGCAGGCCACCACGGCCGGAGACGACATCCGGCGTGGTCGAGCCGGTGGCTGGCGGATGGATGACGTGACGATGCTCGGTCTCGTGGCGCAGTCGATGGCGCAGGTGCTCGCGGTCGCGTCGAACCGGCTGCAGACGCGCTTGCAGCCCCGCGAACAACGCGGGGTCGCCCGCGACCAGACGCGCATCGAGCAGCCGCTCGGTCGCGGCCCATGAACGGCGTGCGTCCCCGGCGCATTCGTCCACCGTGCGCACGAAGGGCTCAACCCGGACCGCCTGCTCCCACAGCGGGTAGCAGATCGTCTGGGTGACGTCGACCGTCGACAGCCCGCCCGCGTGCAGAAAGAGCAGCTCGACTTCGGACAGGCCGGTCAACTGCTGGCGGCCGTAGGCGCCCAGCGCCACGCACGCCACTGGAGACACCGAGCCTGTCAGCGGGGTGGCAAGCTCGATGACCAGCGAATCGACTCGGGTGGAGCGCTGGCGCGCCGCGGAGATGCCTGTGACGTGGTCTGTTTTACCCGTTCGTCGCCGACATCGCGTCGGTGTACTCCTTGCGGATCTGGTCGCCCGCGGTGGTACGCCAGTCAGCGACAAGCTGGTCGTAGTCGGTCAGGGGACGTCGACTCAGGATGATGTCCCTGACGCCATCCCAGAAGGTGTTGTCCGCTTGCACACCCTTGCCATAGGCCAGCGGCGAATAGTAGCCGTTGGTCGGATCGTCGACCCCATAGGGAATGCTGGCGTGCTCGGCGTCGTAGGAGGCCTTGGCGAAGCCCGGCAGGTCGGCCTGGTAGTAGGCCCACGGATGCTGGGCAATGTAGCGCCACGGCACGTAGCCGGCGCGGCCAGTGCCGTCGGGCGTGGGCTTGGGGTTGCCCTGATCGTCGAGTGCATAGTCCTGGCCCTGAATGCCGTAGCTGAGGAGCAGGTCTTCCTGGCTGCCGAACGGCGAAGCCAGCCAGTTCATGACGCGCAAGATCTCCTTGATCTTGTCGGGCGAGTTCTTCTTGAGCACGTTCATCGACACGAATCCAGTACCCAGGAAGTAGCCGGGTTTCTGGCCAGCTTGGGCCGGGAACAGGTCGAGCATTCCGAAGCGGGTCTGCGGCGTCACCTTGTTGCCGCGCTGCCAGAAGTCGACGTACGAGTTGCCCTGGCCTTCGGGCGAGATCGCGAACTTCTTGCCGGCGAAGTCGTCGCGCACGTTGCCTGAGGACTGGACCGAATCCGGCCACCACACCCCGGCGGTGAACAGGTCGCGCATGTAGCCAACGGCGGCTTTGTACTCGTCGGTCTCGCGGTCCTTGATCAAGTTGCCAGACGCGTCCAGCTTCCAGTTGTTCGGCGCACTGAAGAGCTCGGCGAAACAGCCCAGGCCGAAGAGCTGCGAGCCCACGCCCCAGCTGCCGATGCCCCACTGGTTTTGCTGCGGCTTCGTCACCTGCTGCAGGGCACGTTTGAAGTCGTCGGCGCTCGTGGGCACGTAATTCTGACCCAGCTCGCCGTCCCAGATGTCGACGTTCTTGAAGAAGTTGCCGCCCTGCGGGGCAATCGAAAACATCGGACGATGGATGGGAATGAGATACAGCGCGCCGTTGACGGCGGAAATTGAGTTCTTCCAGGCGGCGGTGGGAATGGCGGCCAGGTAGGGATAGTCTTTGGCGGCGTCGCCGGAGAGGTAGGGCGTCAGGTCGGCGCACTTGGCCTTGAAGAAGTCCGGCAGGTTCGGCGCCAGCGAGTAACCGAAGAAGATGTGCATGATGTCCGGCAGGTCGTCGCCGGCCATGATGGTTGGGAACTTCGGCCGGTAGTCCGAGCCGGTGATGATGTTCATATTCATCGTCGCGTTGAGCTGCTTCTCGACCGCCTGCCAGGTCGGGTTCTGCTCGCGCGGTGTCGGCGGTGGGAAGTAGGCGGCGGTCAGTACGTTGATGGTGCTGCCTGCGCCCGGCGCGGCGTCGTTGGCCTGCTGCGGGTTCTTGGGGAAATTATTGAAGGCGTCGCTGAACAGCGGGTTGTCGTCGTGGAAGTCGGGCTTCGGACCATTGGTGACCGGGATGTAGGTCGGAAACAGCGACGCGGCCGCACTCTGCGCGCCAGCCAGTTGCGGCCCGCCCGAGGCCGTCGTCGACGTGGATGAAGCCGCGGAAGAGGAAGGCGACGAAGACGAAGACGACGCGGGCGGGGGCGCCGAGGCCGGCGCACAGGCGTTGAGCAGCGGCAGCGCGACGCCCGCCACGACGGCGCCAGCGAGCAACGTACGACGATGAACAGTGCTAGACATAACAGAGATCACTTCCTTGTGTCATGGTGTCGACGCAGCCATTGCGTCGGGCTAGTCCGCGCGAATCTGGTGGCCCGCGGTGTTGTTGCAGGTGCTCACGGCGCCAGGCTTCCTGGGCATGCCGTGATGACCCCCCCCGAAGTGACAGCACGCGCACCGAGGGTCGACCCTCGGTGAGTGCTCAGGTCCCCCGCAAGAGCGGACTGGATGTGCGCGCGAGTTCGGCGAAGAACTCCACCGCCTGGGGGCTGCGCGTGGCGCCGACGTTGGCCGCCTCGCCTATCGCGACGCCCATGAAGAGCTTCTTGACCGGTACCTCCATTTTTTTGTCGCTCAGCGTGCGCGGAATGGCGGGCACGGCCACGATCTCGTCCGGCACATGCCGCGGAGAGAAATGGTCGCGGATCGTCGCGTTGATCTTGTGCTTCAGCGCGTCGTCCAGCGTGTACCCGTCGGAGACCACGACGAACAGTGGCATATAGTATCCACCTTTAGGTAATTCGAGACCTATCACCAGACTATCGCGTATCTCGGGCAGGCTTTCCACCGCGCTGTAGACCTCGCTGGTGCCGATGCGCACGCCGAGCCGATTGAGGGTCGAATCCGAGCGACCCTGGATGACGGCGCTGCCCTCGGGCGTCAGGCGAATCCAGTCGCCGTGGCGCCACACGCCGGGGTACATGTCGAAGTAGCTGGCACGGTAGCGGCTGAAGTCCGGGTCATTCCACAAGAAGACCGGCATCGACGGCATCGGCTCGGTGATGACCAGCTCGCCAGTCTGGTCGACGACGGAGTGGCCCTGTTCGTCGAAGGCGTCGACCGCCGCGCCCAGTGCTCGGCACTGCAGCTCGCCGGCGCGAACTGGCAGCAGCGGTGCGCAGGTGACAAACGCGCTGGCGACGTCGGTGCCGCCGCTAATCGAGGCGAGCCACAGGTCCGCCTTGACGTTGTCGTACGCCCAGGCGAAGCCCTCGGGGGGCAGGGGCGAGCCGGTCGAGCCGATGGATTTGAGAGCGCTCAGATCAAACCGCTCGCCGGGTCGAAGGCCGGCACGCAGACAGCTCATCAGGTAGGCAGCGCTGGTGCCGAAGACGGTCGTGTGGGAGGCCTCGGCCAACTGCCACAGGCGGTTGAGGTCCGGGTAGCCCGGGTTGCCATCAAACAGAACGGGCGTGACGCCGAGGAGCAGGCCGCCGAGGATGTAGTTCCACATCATCCAGCCGGTGGACGAGAACCAGAACAGGCGGTCGCCGGGGTGCAGGTCCTGATGCAGGCCGAGGATCTTGACGTGCTCGAGCACGATGCCGCCGTGGCTGTGGACCAGCGCTTTGGGAAGGCCGGTGGTGCCCGAGGAGTAGACGACCCACAGCGGGTGGTCGAAGGGAAGCTCCTCGAATGCCAACGACGCGGGGGCGTCCAGGAGCAGGTTGTTCCAGCGGGTCGTGGTCACGTTCGAGGTCGAAGCGTGGGTCTCCTCAGACGCCGCCGCTTCCCCTGGACCATCGTGCAGTGCAGGAAGGCGCTCGTCCTGACGCCCGGGCGTTTCAGATGCCGTCCCCTCTGGGGTGCGGGCGTTGTCCTCGGCGAGGTACGCCACGCTGACCAGGTGCGTAAGGGTTGGGAGGCGCTTCTGGAGCTCAGCCACGACGTCCAGGCGAGGAAACGCCTTGCCGCCGTACGTGTAGCCGTCGACGGCGAACAGGACCTTCGGCTCGATCTGCCCGAACCGATCCACGACGGCGTCCACGCCGAAGTCCGGCGAGCAGCTCGACCACACGGCGCCCACGCTCGCGGCCGCGACGAACGCGACGGCGGCCTCGGGGATATTCGGCAGGTAGCCGACCACGCGGTCGCCGCGTCGGATGCCGATGCTGTGCAGCCACGCGGCAATCGAGGCCACCTGCCGCTCGAACTCTGCCCAGGACATGTTCATGAGCGGGCGTGTTTCGGACTGGTACATGAGTGCGGGGCGATCCGGGCTGGCGTTGCGGAAAACGTTCTGGGCGTAGTTGAGGTGGGCGCCCTGAAACCAGCTGGCCCCGGGCATGTCTCTGTGCGCGAGGACGGAGTCTGACGATTTCTGGAAGGCAACGTCGAAAAATTCGACGATCGACGTCCAGAACGCCGGCAGGTCGGCGATCGACCACTGCCACAGGTCGGCGTACGTCTGGAAGTGCAAATTCCGATGGGCGGCGAGCCAGCGCATGTACTCGGACATGACGCTGCCCTCGCGAAAAGACCGGGAGGGCTGCCAGAGCAATTGGCCTTCGTGGACCGTCGGGACGCTCACGGCTCAGTTTAACGGGTGATATATGACGTGATGAGATGACTCGGAACTGCGCGACGGGGTAAAAAGCGGGGCTATGGATAAGGTGTGCGCCTCACCTGAGGAAGCTCTGGCCGATCTCCAGGACGGCGCCTCGATCGCCGTGTCTGGGTTTGGCACCAGTTACGGTTTCGCGTGCAGTCTGCTGGTGGCTGCGCGCGACAAGGGGGTTCGGAATCTGACACTGGTCAGTAACGGTCTGGGAGCCGTTGGCCAGTTGCGAGGCATGCTGCTAGTGGCGAGCGGCCAGGTCGGCAAGCTGATCGTGTCGTTCTCGTCGCGCCCCGGCATGCGGACGCCAGCCGACGACCTGATCGAGTCGGGAGACATTGAAGTCGAGCTCGTACCCCAGGGGATCCTGGTCGAACGCATGCGGGCCGCGGGCGCGGGTATTCCAGCCTTCTACAGCCCAACTGGCGTGGGAACGCCGATTGCCGATGGCAAGGAAGTGCGCTACTTCGATGGCAAGCCGTACATCCTCGAGCAGGCGCTGCCGGTCGACTACGCGTTTCTCAAGGCCTACCGCGGCGACCGCCTGGGCAACATCGAAATGCGGGGCAGCTCGCGCAACTTCAACCCGGCGTTTGCCAAAGCCGCGAAGCACGCGATTGTGGAAGTCGACGAAATCGTGAACGTCGGTGGCATCGATCCCGAACGAGTGGGACTGCCCGCCATCCTGGTCAGCCGTGTGGTGCAGAAGACCGTCGAGCCAGATCAGGGCGGCCTGGCGCCGCGCCGCTCTGCCGACAAGCCGCGTGAGTACAACGGCAAGCCGAGCTGGACCCGCCACGAGATGGCGCGCCGCACCGCGGAGCTGCTGCAGGACGGTACCTACGTCAACCTCGGGACGGGCATTCCAACGCTGGTCTCCAATTACATCGGAGACCGAGACATCACGCTGCACGGCGAAAACGGCATCCTCGGCTACGGACGCATGGTCCACGGTGACGAGATCGACCACGACGTGTTCAACGCCTCGGGCCAGTTCGTCGAAGCGATGCCGGGCGTGTCGTACTTCGACAGTGTGACCTCGTTCGAGATGGCGCGCAGCGGCAAACTCGGGGCCGTGGTGCTGGGCGCCTACCAGGTGGACGCCGCTGGCAACCTGGCAAACTTCAGCCTGGGCGACCCGCGCCTGGGTGGCATCGGCGGCGCGATGGACCTGGTGGCTGGCAAGCAGCAGCTGATCATCATGATGGAGCACCGCGACAGCCAGGGCCGCGCCAAGCTGGTGCGGCAGTCGGCATTTCCGCTGACGGGCGTCGACTGCGTCGACGTGGTGGTCACGGACCTGGCGATTATCCGCCGCGTCAACGGCGATTTTGTGGTCGAGCAGATCGCCGACGGGTTCACGTTCGACGAGATTCAGGGACTCACCGACCTGGAGTTGAAGGTCGCGACGGGGGTTAAATGAGCATCAGAGGTAAGGCGTACGTCGTGGGTGCCTTCGAGCACCCCGACCGCGTGATCCCGGATCGATCGATTGCGCAGATCCACGCGGAGAACACCTCGGGGGTGCTCGCCGATGCCGGGCTGCGCCTGTCCGACATCGACGGCTTGTTCGTGGTCGGCGGCGGCGCCATGCTGCCCATCTCCACGGCCGACTACCTCGGGCTGACCAACCTCAAGTACGTCGACGGCACGGCCGTGGGTGGTTCGTCGCCCGTATATCACATCGGCCACGCCGCGGCGGCGATCGCGGAGGGCAAGTGCTCGGTGGCGCTGGTAACGCTGGCGAATCGACCGCGCAGCGAGGCAGCCGTGCGCTCCGTCAACCAGAGCCCCGAAGGTTCCTTCGAGCTGGTCTACGGGTCCAGCACCCTCGGCATGTACGCGCTGGCCGCCCAGCGGCACATGCACGAATTCGGTACCACCAGCGAGCAGCTGGCGTGGGTCAAGGTCGCGGCGTCGGAGCACGCGCAGTACAACCCCCACGCGCTGCTCAAGAAGCCGGTCACCGTCGACGACGTGTTGAGCTCGCCGATGCTGAGCGACCCGCTGCATCGCCTCGACAGCTGCGTGGTCACCGATGGCGGTGGCGCGGTCATCATCGCCAGCCCCGAGGTCGCCCGCCAGATCTCGCGACCAAAGGTGAAAATCCTGGGGCACGGCGAGGCGCCCAAGCACACCAACAATGGCCACCTGGATCTGACGTACACGGGCGCGCGCTGGTCCGGTCCGCGCGCCTACGAGGAGGCTGGCTGCGCGCCCGGCGACATCGACTACGCGTCGATCTACGACTCGTTCACGATCACCGTCGTCGAGACGATCGAGGATCTCGGGTTCTGCGAGAAGGGCAAGGGCGGCGCCTTCGTGGCCGACGGCGGCCTGCGCGCTCGCGGCGGGCGACTGCCGGTCAACACCGATGGTGGCGGTCTGTGTAACAACCACCCCGGCATGGGCGGCATGATGAAGATCCTCGAGGGTGTCCGCCAGGTGCGCGGCGAGGCGGCGCCCGAGGTGCAGGTCAAAGATCTCGAGCTGGCGCTGGTGCACGGCACCGGTGGCTCGCTCGGCACGCGGATGGCGAGCGCCACGTTGATTCTGGGGGTGGAGGACGCATGACATCGGTCTCTGAGAAGGTTCTGCCGGCGCCGGCCCCGAATGTGCTGCCCGAGGTGAAGCCGTTCTGGGACGCCACGGCGCGGGGTGAGCTGGTCCTGCCGCGTTGCCTGGAGTGTCGGACACTGATCTGGTATCCGAAGCCGTTCTGCCCGTCGTGCGCCTCGACGCGCGTCGAGTGGGTACCGGCGTCGGGGCGCGGCACGGTGTACAGCTACACGGTCAATCGTCGGGGCGTAGCGGACCTGGCCGCCTATCGAGACGCGGGTGTCTACATCCTGGCATACGTTGAGCTGGAGGAGGGTCCCCGCATCATGACCAATATCGTGGACTGCGATCCCGAGAGCGTGCGCATCGGGCAGAAGGTGGAGCTCGTGTTTCACGATACGGGTGCGGGGAACGCGCTGGCGAGGTTCCGCCCCGCGGGGAGCTGATCGCGTCGGGACGCCCGCGTGTGAGACAGGACTCGCCGCGGGAGCGCGGGCGTCGGCGACGCAGCTGGCGCCGCCAACGGCGGATCTTGTCGCACGCTCCACGATCGAGCAGCTCGTTCAATGAGGGCAAGGTGTGACAGGATCCGCCTCAGCGGGCGCCAGCGGAGGTTGTCAGCTCGCGGGCTCTGCTCAGACGTTGCCGTCCGTGACGGAACTGCTCGACAGGACTCGCCTTGGAAACGTCACCAACGACCGGGAGGCCCATCACCAATGCCGATTGAACATTTGCTCGACTCCCCCGTGCGGGTTCCCTCGGCTATCGCCCGCGTCCTCGCCCAGGCGGGCATCGACCTCGTCTTCGGCATGCCCGGCGGTCGCACCGGCCCCATCTTCGACGCCCTGTACGACTACCGCGACCGCATCCGTGCGGTCCTCGTCCGCGAGGAGGGCCTCGCCGCCGTCATGGCCGACGTCTACGGCCGCCTCACCGGCAAGCCTGGCGTGGCCATGGGCCAGAGCGCGTTTCTGCTGACCAACGCCGGCATGGGCATCGTCGAGGCCTATCTCGCGAATTCCCCCGTGCTGCTGCTCTCGGACCTCAGCGACGGCTCGCCGCTCTCGCACCACGCCCCGTACCAGGCAGGCACCGGCGACTACGGCACCTGGGACGCCAAAGCCACCATCGGCGGCTACACGCAGCGCGTCTTCGTGGCACGCGAAGGGGCGCAGGCGGTCCAGGACACCCAGCTCGCCATCAAGCACGCGCTGGCGTCCCCGTCGGGTCCCGTGGCCGTGCTCTATCACAGCGAGGCGCTCGCGGCCGAGGTCGGCCCCGACACCACGCCCCGCCTGTACGCGACCTCGGCGTACCTTCCGACGAGCCGACCCGCCGCGCCCGCGCATGCGCTCGAGGCGGCGGCAGACACGCTGCGCGCGGCCTCGCGGCCCGTCATTATCGCCGGCAACGGTGTCCGGCTCTCGCAGGCGCAGGCCGACCTGCGTGCGCTGGCAGAGCTGCTCGACATGCCGGTCGCCACCACGGCAGCGGGCAAAGGCGTCTTCCCCGAAACACACCCGCTGGCGCTCGGCGTCTTCGGCACCTTCGGACTCGAAGCGGCCAACGCGCTGATCGCCGAAGCCGACGTCGTCTGCGCCGTCGGCACCAAACTGGGCCCGACCGACACGGTCAACGAGCACCCGCGCCTGCTCGACCCCGACCGTCAATCGTTCATCCAGATCGACATCGAGACGCGCAACGCGTCGTGGACGTTCCCGGCGCAGCACGCACTGGTGGGCGACGCCGCGGCGACACTTGCGGGCTTGCGCGCGCGCCTCGAAACGGCAGGCGCCGCAAGCGCTAAAAATGGCCGCGCATCGCGGGTTACCGATACGCATCGGCGCTTCGCGTCGTGGGATGTCGACGCGTCCACCTCGGACGAGACCCCCATCCATCCGCTGCGGCTGATCACAGAGCTCCACCGCGCGCTCCCCAACGACACGATCGTGACCGCCGACGCCGGCGAAAATCGCCTGTTCATGCTGCACCACTTCCGGACGAAGGACGGCATGGAGTACCTGCAGCCGGCGGGCGTCGGCGGCATGGGCTACGCCATCCCGGCCGCGCTGGCGGCGAAGCTCGTCTACCCGCGGCGGCCCGCCGTCGCGGTCTGTGGCGACGGGGGCTTCGGCATCGGCATGAATGGCCTGCTCACCGCCATCGACGAAGGCATCCCGATTGTCGTGGTCATCTTCGACAACGGCATGCTCGGCTGGGTGCGCCACGGCCAGGGCGATCGACCCATTGCCTCGAAGTTTGCCGCGCACGACTACGCCGCCATCGCCCGCGCGATGGGCTGCCTCGGGCTACGCGTGACGCAGCCGTCGCAACTGGCGCCCGCGTTGGCCGAGGCACTCGCAGGCGATCGGCCCGCCGTCGTGGATGTGGTGACCTCGGGCCAGTTGACCTTCCGCGATGTGACCGCGGATCTGTCGACGCTAGCCCCGCGGGCCCAGGCTCACGCGGTGGTCTGAAACGTGACCTGCACGTCGGGGGTCGCAACTGCGACCGTGCCGTAGAGCGGTCAACGACCCTTGAACCGGTCGACCAGGTCCCTGGCCTGGTCCGGCGTTGGCCCGGCCAGCTCGAAGTGGATGCGGACGGAATTGAACAAGCTCACGTCCGGACGCACGGGCGCGCTGCGATCCTGCCGAGCCTCGATCGAGGCTCGGACCGAGCGCAGCGCCACGCCATCCTGTCGTGCGAGCACCTCGAGCAGCTCGACGCCGCAGGCCGCGACGCCCGACAGGAACAGCTCACCGGGACCTATGGCTTCGCCCGGACAGCCGTTCTGCGCCGGCCCGTCCGCGATCAGGTGTTGATCGCGGACACTGATCAGAACGCGGCCGAAGGTCTCGGTCGAAGTCGCGCGCGTGGTGTACACGCGCGTCTGGGGTGCTTGAGTCATCAGGCTGTATATTCTGCCCCGAATGACCAGCGCCGATCGCATGCCCGCCGTCTTCATCGGCCACGGCACCCCCTTCAACGCGCTCACCGACAACCGCTTCACGCAGGCATGGAGCGCGTTCGGCCGTCAGATTCCGCGTCCGCGCGCGATTCTGGCGGTCTCGGCGCACTGGTACATTGGCGCGACGGCCGCGACGGCGATGCCCAAACCGCCGACCGTGCATGACTTCTACGGTTTTCCGCCCGAGATGTACGAGATCAACTACCCGGCGCCTGGCGCGCCGGAGCTTGTTTCGGCCTTGCAGGAGCTCGTCGCGCCCGTCTGGCTGCAGAGCGATACGGACCAGTGGGGGCTGGATCACGGAACGTGGTCCGTGCTGGTGCACATGTTTCCAGAGGCGGACATTCCTGTGGTGCAGTTGTCGATCGATGGGCGACAGCCGGCCGAGTATCACCTGGAGCTTGGCAAGCGGCTGAGTCCACTCCGCGACGCCGGCGTGCTGGTGATGGGCTCGGGCAACATCGTGCACAACCTGCGGTTGATGGACCGCGGCCGACCGGGCTCAGGGCCGGAGTGGGCCTCGCGCTACGACGCGCTGGTGCAGCGGTACGTGCAAGAAGGCGATGACGAGGCGCTGGTTCAGTACAAGCGCCACGCGGACGCGGAGCTGGCCGTGCCGACACCGGACCACTACCTGCCGCTGCTGTACGCGGTGGGCCTGCGGCGCAATGACGAAGCGGCCGAGGTGCTGGTCGACGGCCTGGACATCGGCTGCGTGTCGATGACCTCCGTCAAATTCGGATAGTCGGTCTATTCCCCGGACGATACCCGCCGGGTGACTGCTACCCTTGCTCCCTGAGGGTGGAGCGTGGCATCTCAGCGTGAAACTGCACAGGACGTCGCTTCCGAGCGTCCCTTTCTGACCATCCAGGGCCTGCGCAAGCACTACGGCACCGTCGTCGCCGCCGACATCGTCCGCCTCGACGCCCGCCGCGGGCAACTGCTCACCTTGCTTGGCCCGAGCGGCTGTGGCAAGACGACCACCCTGCGGTGCATCGCCGGTCTCGTCAACCCGGACGCGGGCGCCATTGTCATCGACGGCCGCAACATCACCGCGCTGCCCACCCACCGCCGGAACCTGGGCATGGTCTTCCAGAACTACGCGATCTTCCCGCACATGACCGTCTACGAAAATGTCGCGTACGGCCTGCGCAATCGCGGCCTCTCTCGCGACCAGCTTCGCTCGCGTGTGGACGAGGCGCTGAGCCTGGTGGAGCTGACCGGATTCGAGCGTCGCTACCGCCACCAGCTCTCGGGCGGCCAGCAGCAGCGCGTCGCCCTGGCACGCGCGGTGGCCTACCAGCCGGACGTGCTCCTGCTGGACGAGCCGTTTTCGAACCTGGACGCCAGATTGCGCAAGACGATGCGCCTGCAAGTGCGCAAGCTCCAGCAGCGGCTGCGCTTGACAACCGTCTTCGTCACTCACGACCAGCAAGAAGCCCTGTCGATCTCGGATGTGGTGGCGGTCATCAACGACGGCAAGGTCGAGCAGGTCGGTACGCCCGCGGACGTGTATCAGCAGCCACGCTCCGAGTTCGTCGCCGACTTCATCGGCTCGACGAACCTGCTGCCGGGCATCGTGCGCGGCTACGAGGCGTCGACGGGCGAGGCGGTTGTGCTGGTCGAAGGCGGCGCCAGCATCCTCGTCGCGCACGAGCAGCGGCTCGCCGGCGGCGCGCACGTGAAGGTGCTCTGCAAGCCCGAGCAGCTACGGCTCGATCCGGCGGGTGAGCTGCGCGGAACGCTGTCGGCGGCGGCGTATCTCGGGTCGGTGATTCAGTACCAGGTGGAGGTCGGCTCCAGCAGCCTGGAGGTGGTCATGCCCGCAGGTGACGCGGCCTACGACGTGGGCGCCACGGTCGGCGTCGACGTGCGCGGCCAGGCGCTGCGCCTGATCGAAGCATGAGCGCCGAGTCATTGCCGCTCGGGCGGGTGGGCGCCGGCGGTCAGGACCCGCGACCGCGTCAGCCACTGACCAGCCGCTTCAGCCTGCAGTTGCTCCTGGGTGTCCCGGTGCTCGCAGCCATCGTCCTGCTGGTCATCCCGCTGCTCATCCTGCTGCGCTTCAGCTTCTTGCTCAACATTCCCGGCAAGGGACTCAGCGACCAGACCACGCTTTCGAATTACACCGTCTTCGCCACCGACGATTTCTTTCGCGGCAGCATCATCGTCACGCTCGTGACCGCCGTGCTGGTGACGGTGATCTGCCTGGTGCTGGCCTACCCCGTCGCGTACGCCTATGCTCGCACCAGTTTCGGACCGAAGGGCTTGCTGCTGATTGCCATTCTGTCGCCGTTTTATATCGACATCCTGGTGCGGATTTACGCGTGGATGGTGCTGCTCGGCCGCAACGGCGTGATCGACAAGGTGCTGATGGCGCTCGGGGTTTTGAAGACTCCAGTCGACTTTCGGGCGGGCTACCCGGGGATTCTCATCATCCTGGTCTACGTTACGTTGCCGTTCATGATTCTTTCCCTGATCGGCCCACTCCAGACTATCGACGAGACCGTGGTGCAGGCCGCGCAGGTATGCGGCGCGGCGCCATTTCGGGTGTTCAGCTCCGTCGTCCTGCCGTTGAGCGTGCCAGGCGTGGTGGCCGGCTGCATCCTGTCGTTCTCGATCGGGATTTCGGCATTTGTCGTGCCGCTGCTGGTGGGCGGCAGGATCGGGCAGCAGTTCCTGGCGGTGGTGGTCTACGGGAGCATGAACACGTTCCAGGATTGGGGGCTGGGCGCGGCCGCGTCGACGATTCTGCTGGTGGTCTCGCTCGGAACGGTGCTCCTGTACAACTGGTTGATGAAGAAGCTGCGCATCGGTGTGGTGCTGTCTGACGAGATGGCCGCGCGCGCGTAGCGCAACCAGGACACCCCGAGTATGAGTGGCGGAGCCTTCAAAACAGTCCTGATCGTCGGCAATGTCTTCGTCTACGCCGTCCTGCTGTTTCCCCTGCTGGTGGTGGTGGCCATTTCGTTCACCTCAGGCGCGGGCGTCGACTTCCCACCCCCGGGCTGGTCGCTGCGCTGGTTCGAGTACATCGCTCATCGCCCCGAGTTTGTCAGCGGCGCCGTCAACAGCTTGATTCTGGCCATCGTCTCCACGCTGCTGGCGCTCATCCTCGGCATCGTGGCGTCGCTGGCAATGGTCCGCTATCGCTTCCGATTCAAGGGCGTCATCGAGGCACTCTTTCTGGCGCCGCTGGTGGTGCCGAGCCTCATCATCGGCGTCGCGCTGCTCTACTTCTTCAGCATCATCGGGTTTGTGGACTCGTTCCAGCGTCTGGTGCTCGCGCACCTGATTCTCACCGTGCCGTACACCATTCGCAGCATCTCCGCCTCACTCTACGGGCTCGATCCGTCGTACGAAGAGGCGTCGCGGGTGATGGGCGCCGGTCAATGGCGCACGTTTCGCGAGGTCCTTCTGCCGATGATGCGGCCGGGGCTCGTCGTTGCCGCGCTGTTCGCCTTTATTGTGTCGTTCGATAACTTCAACCTGTCGATCTTTTTGATCAACGGGAACACCGTCACGCTGCCGGTGCGCATTTTCACGTACCTGGGCTTCCAGTTCGATCCGTCGATCGCTGCGATCTCCACGGTGTTGTTGATCGTGACGGTGGCGGTGCTCGTGCTCGCGGAGCGCACGGTAGGGCTGACGCGGCTGCGCGCGTTGAGCTCGCAGTAAGCCTCAGCCGCCGAACTCACGCTTCGCGCGCGTTGCCCATTCCTGCTGGTGCGCGGCGATCTTGCGCGGATCGAAGGTGATCACCGTCGTCGGAATGTCATTTTTGAAGTCGTCCGGAACGACCACCTTGGTGTTCGGCACCGCCCAGTACTGTGCCTTGGCAATCTCGAGCTGATTGGCCGGGTCCAGGTAGGAGTTCAGCAACTGCTCCAGCAGCGGCTTGGCCTTCGAGCCCTTGATGATGTCAAAGGTCGCGGGCGTCGCCAGCGCGCCTTCGGTCGGCACGACAATCTTGAGCGGATAGCCCTGGCTGATCACGTTGTGGATCTGTCCGTTGCCGGTCAACATCATGTACGGGTCGTTTTGCAGCGTCGGACCAATCTCGGAGACGTCGTGGTAATACGCACCGACATTCGCTTGTAACTGCTGCATCGCCGTGAATCCCGGCTCGATGTTGTCGTAATCACCCCCGTACAGCATTGCGGCGAGCACGAGGAACTGAATACCCTGGGTCACGTCCACGCTGGGCAGGTCGAGCGCTTTCTGGTACGTGGCGTTCCAGACGTCCTTGTAGGACTGGGGAGGATCGAGCTTGAAGTTGTCGGTGTTGTAGGCCCACATCGAAGGATTGCTGTGGATCGCTGGACCAAATCCATCCTTGTAGTCGGCCCACGACGCCAGGTCTGCCATATTCGGAACACTGGCGGCGTCAATCATTTCGACCAGACCTGCATCACGCGCTTGCACGGCCACGGGATCGTCCCACACGACGGCGTCGATGGTTGGGGAGCTGGCTTCGGCCTTGATGCGCGTCAACATCGGCGCGGAGTTGGCGGGAATAACGTTGATGGTGACGTTGTGGGCTTTGGAGAAGGGGTCGAGAACCACACGCGTGGCTACGTCCTGGTAGAGGCCACCGTTCATCATCATGTTGATCGACGAGGGCTGGCCCGTCAGCACGGTGGGCGCTGCCGCGGGCGCGGCGGCTGATGTGGCAGCGGACGTTGCCGACGTCGCCGACGTTGCGGGCGTCGAAGCGGCTGGAGCTGACGTGGCGCTGGCGGCCGGCGCGGGCGGAGTGCTGGAGCACGCCGCCAGCAGCGGCAAGCTCGCGGCGATGGCAGCCGCACCGAAGGTGTGCTTCAAAAAAGAACGGCGAGATTTCAGCAACGACTGCATGTTGCTGTCGATCGTAGGCTGCGGACAGAGGGGTGTCAAAAGAAGCGCCAGTTGCACGAACCAGGTAATTGTCCGTACATTATAGTGGAGTTGGAGTGACGCGACGGACTGCGGCGAGTTTCAGACGATGCGTTGATACCGGCGGCGCCGTGCTCGGCGTGGTGCTCGTCTACGCGGTGCTCCGACCCTTCCTCGGCATCGGCCACCAGTTGACGGTCGTCGCGCTGGCCTGGACCTTCCACGCCCTGGTTGCGAGCAACGTCTGGGAGCCCATCGTGGGTCTCATTGGGCTCGACCCGATCTACGTGGGGGCCGCTATTCGCGCCGCGGGTGGCGTGCACGTCGCCGGATTCGCTGTCGCCGGGCCGCTGGGCAGCCTCCTGCACCAGTGGCTCCCCGGTGTGTGTCTGGGAGCCGAGCACGTGGCAGGCACGGCCGCGTTCAGCATGGTGGCCGCGCCGGGCGCGCCGGCGCTCGGTCGCGCGCTGTCCGCCTTTGGTGCTGACGTGGTGTGGTTGGCGCTCGGCCTGTGGCTGTTCTGGCACTGGCGTTATCGCAACTGGCAGATCGCACTGGTGGGTCTGCTCATTCAGGCGCAGGTGGGCGTACACCATCTGCTCGAGGCCCGGGTCAAGCTGGCGGACATTGACGCCTCCGGACTGCCATTTGCGCTGGAGGTTGCGGTGCCCGGTGGGGGGTGGTTCACCAGTGGTCTTGCCGCGATGCCCAGCAGCGAGCGAGACCTGCTGATCGGGGGCTCCCTGCTGCTGCTCGGCTATTTCGGCGCTGTTCTGCTCGTCGCGGTAAGCAGTGGTCTGCTGCATCTCATCCGACGCCAACTCCGCCGCCAGGGCGCTCGACGGATGGACGCGCCATCGCCAAAAGCCCACTGGTCCATCGGACTGGTGAGCCTGGCCGCGGCGCTGGCGACCACCTGGTCGCCGATCGGCGCGCTGGCGGTCGGTGCGTCGAACTGGCAGGCGAATGACGCTCTGAGCACGGTGGGCGTGCCGCATTCGGGCGACGCCAGTAACGACGTTGAAACGATCCGCGGGGTTGGCTACAACCCGTGGTACGCCGGTCTGAGCCCCGAGCAGCGGGCGGACCTGTACGAGCGCGACTTCAGCGACATGCACCAGCACGGCGTCAACACGATCGAGGGCTGGTTCGAAAACCAGTTCGACGCTGTCACGCTGGATGCCGCCGCGCAGAATGGCATTGGTGTGCTGATGCCGTTCGAGTTGAACCAGGACTGGGACTATTCGGATCCCAACGTGCAGGCAAGCATCCTGGCGCACGTCAGCGACTACGTTGAGGAGTACAAGGACTATCCCGCCGTACGCATGTGGGCGCCTGGCAACGAGAACCTGCATCGCATTCTGTACGCGCACATGGTCAGTCAGGCAAATGACCCCGCCGCGCGGGCCCGCGCCGCGGCTTTCGCCGCGTTTCTGCCGAAACTGGTGGATCGCATTCATACGCTCGATCCGGATCACCCGGTGGTCTATCGTGATGCGGAGGACCTGTACTTGCCGTGGATCGTCGACGGCTTCAACCAGGCAGGTGGCGGGGACCGGCCGTGGCTGGTGTACGGGGCGAACGCGTACTCCACCGCGCGGCTGCAAACGATCATCTCGCGCTGGCCGAGCCAGTGGCCGGGTCGGCAGTTGTTGATTTCGGAGTTCGCGCCGGGGGGCATGAGTCCGACGGACCGACCGCTGGGCTTTCGACAGGAGTGGCAGATCATCAGTGCACGCCCCGATGTCGTGCTCGGCGGCCTGGCGTACACGTGGGCGACCAACGGGCCGGAGGATCTGGATCGCGTGTTCGGGTTGGTGGATCCGAACGGCCTGCCGACGGATGGGTCGCTCAACGCGCTGGCTGTGGCGTATGGGGGCTAAAGAGTTTTTCCTCCAGAGGGGACCCCCTCAGGGTTGGGACGGTGTTCTCGTCACGTCGCGAGGGTCACACGCTGGGACAGGGAACGTCTTCGAAGCCTCCTGACGGCTCAGTTCGCGTCGTCTGCCTAATCCCCCACCGGGAACAGCGTGGTTACCGACCTCGGCGACAGGGTCAACTGCCCCACGCCATCTTGCAGGCTCACGCGCCCCAGCCGCTCCGCGTGGTGCGTCCGATCCGTCGCGGTCACCACCAGGTTCGGATACCGCCCCGCATCGGGGCCCGTCAGCGTCAGCTGCAGGTCGACCGGCTGGAACTCCTGGTTGACCAGGAACACCGCCGGCGGCCCCTCGGCCGTCTGCACCGCCAGGCTGCTCAGCATCTCGCCGCCGTCCTGCTGGACGTCCAGTACGCGCGCCCCGGGCCGCAGATACGTCAGGATCTGCTGCAGCGCGTAGTAGCGCTGCCGTTCGGTGAAGTCATCCGCGGGGCCCCGCAGGATCCCCCAACGGGTAATCGCGTCGTGGCCCGGTTGCAAATAGTCCACGGCGTCCCAGTAAATGGCCGCGTCCGCACCTTGCCGGTAGTGGCTCAAGACGGTGTTGGCAATATCCAGCGCGAAGCCATTCTGTGCGTCAGCTTCCTGCCCGGCGTCCAGGTCGCCAAAGTTGAAGGACGTGTACTCGGTGACGATGACCGGCAGCGACGGGTCCCGCGCATGCACGTAGTCCACCACCGACGCGACGTCCGCGCTCGCGTCATACTGATGGAAGCCGACGAAAGCGAGGCTGTTGGCGATGACCGGATCATCCAGCAGCGGCGGAAGGTACTGCAGCGCGTCGATGCCGTCGGCAGTGTCCGGTCCGTAGAGTTTGACGTTGTCGGCAGCGAGCCTCGGCGCGAGCTGGCGAGCGATGTAGGCCAGCCCATCGGGAGGAATCTGGTTCCCGTCGCCGCCGTCAGGCTCGTTGGCGATCGTCGTCGCCCACAGGTTGATGTGCTGCTGCTGGACCAGAAAGTCGACAACGCTTGTCACGTAATCGACATAGTCGTCGTAATGTGCGGGGGACAGCACGCCGCGTCGCGTACCGTCCTCGGTGAACTGCTCGGGACCGCCCCAGACGCCCAGCACAATTTTGACGCCCGCGCGATCGAGGCGCTGGAAGAAGCGCCAGCTGTCGGCGTACGGCGCTGAGGACAGCACCGACTGATAGACCGCTGGCCCCAGCTCCGGCGCGGATAACTCGGGGGGTGCCGCGGGCAGCAGTCCGGAGTCGACGCGCGCGATCGCCGGCATGAACGGGTCCAGGATTTCAGGACGCAACATGGTCCGAAACTCCGGGCAGCTCCAGAGCGCGTGCTCCAGATTGAACCCGGCTCCGAGAATCGGTCGGAGCGACTGCTCCGACGGCGTGTCGACGTCCACGTTGAGCGTCACCGGCAGCGCGACCGTGCTCAGGGGTGGATAGGGTGTTTCGAGGTGCTCAGGCGGCGGCGGATCGTCGAAGGGGCCGGGATCGCAGCCCGTTTGAAAACGCGTCTCCTCCCACTGGCCGTCCGCGACGGTGCGCGTGACGCCGGAGCTGGAGGCAACGACGACGAGCGCCAATGCCAGCAGCAGTGTGGTCGCCCGCCTGAGCCGCGAGGTCACGGCCCGTGAAAGAGAGTGTTGAGCATGTCGAGCGACCGCCCATCGACGGGCACGCCGTCATCCGTCAACCCGAAGTTGCGGTCGACACCTTCGGGTCCGTTGCGCGTCCAGGCGTAGGCCGCGCCGCCGAGCACCCAGTCCGGGTGGCGGGTGATATACCCCCACATCGTCGCAAAGCCGTCCGGGCGGTCCGGCACGGCCATGCCGCCGGGAGCAAACTCCGAGACCCACAGGGGTGACGCCAGGCCCGAGGTGGGCCAGCGATCCACGATGTCGCCCAGATACGACTGGTAGCAATTGGTGCCCCACACGAACCACGGACGCGGCACGTTGCCATCGCGCTGCACGGCCGCGACAACCCAGCCCACGAACGCGTCCTCCGCGTCACGATAGGTGACCGGGTGCTGCGGATCCAGGGCGTGGATGTCGTCCGCGGTTTGCACGAGCCAGTCGCTGAAGGCCTCAGCCTCGAGCTCCTGCTGCGGATCCTGGGGTCCGACCCATGCGGGATGCACGATCTTGTGCAGCACTTCGTTGCCGAGGCCCCACATGCGCAGCGCCGGATAGCCCTGGTACTGCCTCACCCAGGCCAGCACCTGGTCGTGAAGCTGCTGGCGGACGGCCGGATCGGTATAGTCGGCATCCGGATCCAGGTCGAACGGCATGACCACGCCAATCCCGTGCCGCTGCGCCGCATCCAACAGGGTAGCATCGAACTCCGCCGGGTCCCAACCCAGCACGGTGTTGACCCCCAGCGCGCTCAGCGCCGCCATGTCGGAGTCGAGCCGCGCGGCGCGTGCCTCGGGAGACAACTGCGACGCGTACTGCGTGTTGAGGCCCATGCCCTTGATCGTCACGGGTTGGCCGTTGACCAGGTACTGGAACTGATACCCCGAACCGCTAATCTCCACGTCGCTTGGTTGCGCGGCCTGCGGCGGCGTCGTGGGGGCCGGTTGTTGGGCGAACCAGTCGTCGAGACGCACGTCGCCCGCGCGGACCTGGCTCGCGTGGACCTCGCGTGGCTGAGCCTCGGCGACGCTCTCGGGCGCCGGTTCTACCACCGACACCGACATCGCCGCAGCCGAATCCACTGCCGCAGGCGCCGCAAGCCCAACATCCTGCTGCATCAGGGCGGCACAGGCTGAGGTCGCCAGCACCACCCCGGCCGCGGTGGCGAAGGTCACGCGACGGGCACGCTTGCTCAGCAGCAGCACCAGCGCTGCCGGCGCGTAGGCGACCCCAAGCGCGCAGCCGACGAGCAGCGCGGCCACCAGCGGTGACCACGCGTGATCGAGCACGTCAGTCAGGACGGCTCCGCGGCTGACGAACCACGGCAGGAGGGCGTTGGCGGCAAACGAGACACCCGTCGCCTGCAGGTCGCGCACGGACGGCTGAGCTCCCAGGAGGTCGACGGCGATCTGGACCTGCATCGTCACACCGGCCAGCACGAGACCCATCCGCTTGCTGGCGATGCCCGACCACAGCAGCACAAGTCCGGTGCCGAGCACGGCCGCGTGGGCAAGACCGGAGGCGAGTATGCGGGCGAGCACCGCACTGCCGGGCTGGACGGCGGTGCGGGCGAGCGCCCAATGGGCGCGCCCGCTGTCGACGAACAGGTCCGGCCAGCGCTGGTGCAGCCAGTCGCCGGGCGCACCCGCGACGGCCAGCCCCTGGATATGGAGGTTCACCAGGCTGCCGATCGCGGCCTGCGTGTAGATGGGGTCCAGGAATGGCCACTGGGTCAGAACAGCCGCGCTTGCCTGGCCGAGGGAGCCGATGATTGCCGCGGCGGCCGCGAAGGCGGCCAGGCGCAAGCCAAGGCCGACACATACGCCGAACAGAACCGCGCTGCCACGTGCGAGCCAGCGCTGTCGGCGCCGAAGAGTGAGGAGCATTTTGTACGGACATGCTAACTGTGACGCCGCGCGCGCCGCGGCGCGAGATGGCGCGGCCTCTACCATGTCTCGAACCCCAAGGAGATCGAGACGACGGACGCCTACGACACCGCCAACTGGTCAGCCCTGTTCGGAGCCGAGGTCGCCGCCTCGGCAGCCCTCACGGGGCTGATCTTCGTCGCCGTTTCTATCAACCTCAAGCGCATCCTCGATTTCGCGGCGCTCCCCCGGCGCGTGCTCAAGGCGCTGTGCATGCTGATTCTGGTCCTGTTCGCGTCGACCCTGGCCATGGTGCCGGGTCAACCCTCGCGCGCGCTCGGACTCGAGCTGCTCGGGCTGGGCCTGCTCGCCACGATCTGGGTCGTGGTCCGGGATGTCGGAACGGTGCGCATGACCGAGCCGATGTTTCGGGGTGCCCTCCTCCGACTGCTGCCGCTTGGCTTGTTGTCGACTGCCTTCACCGCCGTCGCTGGGGCATCGTTGATGCTCCAGGCCGGCGGCGGACTGTACTGGTTAGTCCCGTCCGTGGTCCTGGCGTTCGCGGCTGCGCTGGTGGATGCCTGGGTGCTGCTGATCGAGATCGTGCGCTGATCAGCTCACCGCGGTACCCAGCGTGCCCGCTGTCGCGGCGGGCGGGTTGGCGGACAGCGGGTTGGCGGACAGGTGGAAGAAGCGGATGGCGTTGTCGGCGACCATCATGCGCACCTCGTCGGCTGGCACACCGGCGAAGTTTTTGGCGATGACGGCGTCGGAGTGCGGGAACTCGGACTCCTGGTGCGGGAAGTCGGTAGCCCAGATGAGCTTGTCGACGCCGATCACGTCGCGCAGGCGGACGCCAATGCTGTCCTGTTGGAAACCCCACAGGATGTGCTCTTTGAGGTAGTCGGTCGGCTTCTTGGGCAGCGGCTGCCAGCCGAGCACCTCCTCCGCCCAGTAGCGATGCCGCTCGTAGCGGATGTCGGCCATCTCATACGCCCACGGGATCCAGCCGATCTGTGTTTCGGCAAAGAAGATCTCGAGCGCAGGAAAGCGCTCGAAGAGGCCATCGAGGGCCATCTGCACCGCGTTGAGGAAGCCGAGGCGACCGAAGCGCGCGGTTTGCGCGGCGAGGTCGGTGAGTGGGCCGAGCCGCCCGGAGCGGTTGTCGAGCGGTTTGGGGTAGCGCAGCAGTGCCCCGCCGCGCGGACCGTCCCGATTAAATTCCTGGTGTACGCAGATCGGCATCTGCATGTCCAGGGCTGCTTGCCAGAACGCGTCGTCTTCGGGTGTGGGCAACCCTTTCCCGCTCGGGAAGCAATACAGGGCGATGCCTTTGAGGCCGATCTTGCGGATGTACTCCATTTCGGCGAGCGCGTCCTGCAGGCCGGTCATCGGGATCACGCCCAGGGCGAGCAGGCGGTCCGGGCTCCTGGAACAGTAGTCTTCGGCCAGGAAGTCGTTGTACGCGCGGACGCAGGCTTTGTAGACGTTGTCGTCGCGGACGTTGCGCCAGAAGCTGGGTCCTGAGGCCTGGCCGGGAAACAGGACTTCGGCGTCGATGCCGTCCTCGTCCTGTTCTTTGAGGCGCTGTTCGGCCGGGCCGGTGCCGGGTGTGGTTGCGTAGTTCTGGCCGAACGGCTTCCACACGTCGCGGCCCTTGCCGCCGTACAGGTCAAAGGGGACCTGGCGCAGCGGCTGGCCCTCGATGAGCCAGGCGTCGCTGCCGTCGGGCAGGCGGACGACGCGGGGCGCCTGGTCGCGGTATTCCGCTGGGACGCGGTCGCGCCACCACTTCGCGTCGATCTCGAGGTGCGAGTCCGCGGAGATCAAGTTGTACTTCACCGACGTTCTGGTTCCTCCTCAGGATGACAGGCTACCCGCGGTGAAAACCATCCGCGAGGTAAAAACCACCCGCCTGACGGGCAAGGGCGAGGGCGATGGCTTACCCCCAGAGCTCCCGCGATGCGAGCCGTGCGCCCTCGACTCCTGCTTGCAGTTTCGCCCAACAAATCAACGGGTCGCCAACGCGACTGCCGAGACCGCAGTCCGAGCCGGCGATCACGTTCTCGCGGCCCACCAGGTTCGCGTAGCGCACCAGCCGCTGGGCAATCAGCCGCGGGTGTTCCACGTGATCCGTACAGTGCGCCATCACCCCGGGTATCAGCACCTTGCCGTCCGGCAGTTTGACGTCCTTCCATACCTCCCACTCCCACTCGTGGCGCGGATTGGCCGCCTCGATCGAATACGCCCCCGCGTTGATGCTGAGCACGATGTCCACGAACTCGCTCAGCGGCAGGTCATTGGTGTGCGGACCTTTCCCACTGCCCCAGCACATGTGCATGACGATGCGGTCCTCGGGCAGGCCGCGCAGCGCATGATTGAGCACCTCCGTGCGCAGCGTGGCGCGTCGGCGATATTCGGCCAGATCGACCGCCGGGTCCACCTGCCACCCGTCGGCGAGGTCCGGATCGTCGACCTGCAACACGAACCCCGACTCGACGATGGCCCGATACTCCTCGTGCATGGCGTCCGCGATGGCGTACAGGAACGCCTCTTCGTTCGGGTAATAGCTGTTGCGCAGCCAGTGCTCGATCGAGCCCGGCGCCACCGCTGGCAGATAGGCTTGCTCGACCTGCCGGCTGTCCATCGCCGCGCGCAGGTTGGCGATGTCCGCCTGGACCAGCGACTGCCCCGCGTACGCGAGCGGAGCCACACACTGATACACGTGCCGCGCGCCGCCGAGTCGCATGCGCTGGTGGTAGTCGGGAAAATCGAGACGGTCGCGCCCGGTGATTGGCGAATAGTAGAGTTCGGGTGTT
Organism: uncultured Chloroflexia bacterium; assembly: GCA_963776625.1. Classification (GTDB taxonomy): domain Bacteria; phylum Chloroflexota; class UBA6077; order UBA6077; family CF-72; genus CF-72. The sequence goes on from CAVZNP010000001.1 coordinate 154,500, forward strand.
GGCTCCAGACCGCCGAGTCGCGTAGTGACGTAGTCGCTGAACGACGTTTTGCTTTGTTCGCCGTCGTTGATGCTGTCGATGCCGATCTCGATCTGATGGCGCACCACCTCGGCAACCGCGGCCGGTAAACGCTGCGCGAGCTCGTCTGAGTTGTAGTCCTGGCCGCTGCCACGCGCGCGCACGAGCGTGCGCAGGTCATCTGGTCGTGGCAAGGTTCCCTGATGTGTAACGCGGATTCGGCCATCGCTCCTGATCATCACGATCATCGTATAATCCGCGCCGTGCCAAGCCGCCGACAGTTCGTGGGGATTCTGACAGGTGCGAGCGTCGCGGGTTTGATCGCAGCGTGTAGTCCAGCTACACCGGCTGCGCCCACCGCGGGGAGTAATGCAACACCCATTCCAACTACGGGTTCATCTGCCGCCGCATCCGCGCCGACGGCCGGAGCAACGCCAGCCGCCAAGAACGGTGCGCTGCCCAGCTACGTTCCGCTGACGAACGGACCGAAGCCTGACTATCACAGCGCAGATTCGCGCATCAGCGATGGGTTCGACAATTTTCCGAAGCCGTATCAGTCGTGGACCAAAGCACCACCAGGTACGGGCAGTAACGTCAACGTCTACGCGATCGCGTATTACCCACCGCCAACACCGTACGAACAGAATCCCACGTGGCATGAGGTGAACAAACAGCTCAATGCCAACGTGCAGATGTCGATCTTTGCCGGCGCCGACAATCCCGTCAAGTTCTCGACGCTCATGGCCGGCAATGACCTGCCCGACATCATGCACATCTTCCTGGGAATTACCAACGCACCGCCGGGCGTCACCGAGTTCTTCAAGGCGCAGTGCGCTGACCTGACACCGTATCTCGGCGGCGACGCGATCAAGGACTACCCGAATCTCGCGGCCATTCCGACCTATGCCTGGCAGAACTCGCTGTCCGTCATCGAAGGCAAGCTGTACCAGTGGCCCATCCACCGCTACTTGCCGGGCGCGGCGCCGAATGGCGGCTACTTCTTCAAAAACGACGAGGTCTATGACGCCAGTATCGGCACGGACTACGTGCCGAAAGACGCGGACGACCTCAAGCGGATCTTCAAGCAGCTGAACTCACCGCAGACCGGCGTGTGGGCGATCGGCAACATCGCCTCGATCAACTACGGGCTGCCGGGCTATTTGCAGATGTTCGGCGCGCCGCTCGTGTGGCGTCTGGATTCGTCGGGCACGCTGACGCGCGCCTATGAGACGGAGGAATACAAGGCGGCCGTCGGCTATCTGCGCGACATCTGGGCGGCCGGCTACATCTGGCAGGATGCACCCGGTTCCACCGACTCGCGCAGCAACCTCGTGGCTGGCAAATTCATCATGTCGGTGGAAGGTTTCGGCAATTCCTGGAACGACTTCTGGCGACGCGGGCTGACGCTGGTCAATCCGCCCAAGCACTTCAAGCCGCTCGACCCATTCCGCGCCACCGCTGGTGACACGCCGATCAGTTACCTGACGCCTGGCGGATATTCATCGTCGAACGTGATGAAGAAGGCGTCGCCCGACCGCATCAAAGAATTGCTGCGGATCATGGACTGGCTGGCGGCGCCGTTTGGCAGCCAGGAGGACCTGCTGTTGCACTATGGGATCGAGGGGCAGGATTTCAACTGGGATGCGACCGGCGTCAATCCGATTCCGACCCAGAGCGGACTGATGAACGCCGGTTACGTGCCGTGGCAGTACCTGTCGCAGCGTCCGTACGCGCAGTACCAGTCGGACCTGCCGAATTACGCCAGCATCAGCTTCGGGGTGGAGCAGAAACTGGTCAACGCTGGCATTCTGGATCCAACGCTACAGTATTACTCCAAGACGCAATACTCCGCGCAGGGCATCCAGGCGCAGCAGACCGTCTCCGATGGCGTCAACGAGATTATTCTCGGCCACCGGCCATTGAGCGACTTCGATGGACTGGTGCAGACCTGGAAGTCGAGCGTGGGCGACCAGATTCGAAAGGAGTACCTGGACAGCATCGCCGCGGGCGCGTAACTTCGCCGCGCACTTGCCGGGACACACCACGCGTGGTTCAACTGACTGAAGACCAGTTTGCCATCAAGGCGATGGTCGCCGACTTTGCCAAGCGCGAGCTGGCGGACGCCGCGTTCAAACCGGAGTCCGACGAGCAGTACGCCGCGCGTCTGAAAAAGCTCGCCCAGCAGGGGCTGCTAGGGATGACGGCTCCTTCGGAGCACGGCGGCGGCGGGCTGTCCTATTTCGATGCTCTCCTCGCGGTGGAGGAGATGGCGAAGTGGGACCCGCGCAGCGCGCACGAGATGCATACCAACGGCACCGGTACCGCCAGCCACCTGTGGGTCCTAGGAACGTCCGAACAGCAGGAACGCTGGCTGCGGCCGATCTGCGAAGGCCGCATGCGCTGCGCCATCGCCATGACCGAGCCGGAGGCGGGCTCCGCCGCTACCGAAATGACGACCACCGCGACGCTCACCGAGGACGGCCAGGGCTACTGTCTGAACGGCGGCAAGATCTTCATCAGCGGGGGCAAGCATGCCGACATCTTTGTCACCTATGCACGCTTCGGCTCGCCGCCGTTTGCCGAGGGTGGGCGGACCATCGGCGCGCTGATCGTCGAAAAGGGCACGCCCGGCTTTTCGATCGTGCGCAACGACCACAACATGGCCGACGAGGACCAGGCGCAGTTGCTCTTCGACAACTGCGTGGTGCCAAAGTTCAACGTGCTGGTGGATGGCAACGCGTTTGGACGCTTGATCCGCATCTATAACCGCAACCGCTTGTCGGGGGTGGCGCAGGCGCTCGGGTTGGCGACGGCCTCGTACGAAGACGCGCTGCAGCACTTGCAGGTGCGGCGTCAGTTTGGACGCGAGCTCGCGGACTTCCAGGGTCTGCAGTGGATGCTGGCGGACATGGCCATGCAGCTGAACGCGTGTCGCGCGACGCTGTACCACGCGTCGCAGACCGGTGCCGACGACGAGCTGGACCCGCTCCAGGTGTCCATGGCGAAGGTGTTCGTGGCCGAGACGTGCGTGCGCGTATGCGACATGGCGATCCAGTTGTTCGGCGGCTACGGGTACATGGCCGAGTCTCCAGTGAATCAGCGCTACCGACGGGTGCGCGGCACCGCGATCTACGGGGGCACGATGCAGATCCACCGGAACATGATCGCCGCGCGGATTCTGGGGAGACGAAACGATCAGCGCAGAAAGTAGAGAAATCCAAGCTGGTCACGAGTTTTCTTCTTGGACGTCGAAAGCTGCGGCTTTCTCCCCAGGGCTCCGCGCCCTGGACCCCGCGTCCCAGAGCCCTACTCTCGGTGGCTGTCGGCCGCATCCGCTCGCTCTGAGGCACGCACTGTCAACACGCGTGTAATCCGAAAGGGGGGGAGACCCAGGCGTCCTCCGCTGACTCCGACGTCCCGTCCTGGTCGACACTTGGGGGAGGAACAACACGGGGAACCCTCCGGGACGCCTCGGGCGAACACCTTCGGGGGGAACCCTCGGGGATGAACACCCCCGTTGGGATACACACGTGTTGACAGTGCGTGCCTCAGCGCGAGCGGATGCGGGACACCTCAGGCGCAGATCTCGGGTGTCCTACCCTTTCGGATTACACACGTGTTGACAGTGCGTGCCTCCCAGCGAGCGGACGCGGGACACCTCAGGCCGGCACACACCTCGGGAAGTGACACCCTCTCGGCTAACACACGTGTTGACAGTGCGTGCCTCACAGCGAGCGGATGCGGCTGACAGCCACCGAGAGTAGGGCTCTGGGACGCGGGGTCCAGGGCGCGGAGCCCTGGGAGAAAGCCGCAGCTTTCGACGTCCAAAGAAAACCCGTTACGAGCCCACGCCCGCCCTGGGGAGAAAGCCGCAGCTTTCGACTCAACAAAAAAACTCGTTACGAGCCCACGCCCGCCCTGGGGAGAAAGCCGCAGCTTTCGACTTCAGAAAAGAACTCGTGACGAACCCACGCCCGCCCTGGGGAGAAAGCCGCAGCTTTCGACTTCTAAAAAACTCGTTGGCGAGCTTTCGACGTCCAAAGAAAACTCGTGACGACTTACCTAGCCCGGAAGATACCCACTCCCACGCGCTTGTTGCACTTTCGTATACGCGGCGCGCGGCGAATGATCGGGGTTCAGCAGACTGAACCACGGCTGCTCGCTGTTCGGCGCAAACGCGCTGTTCGTCGCGTAGTCCAGGTTGAACACCGTCGCGCCCAGCAGCCACGTCTCCTGCGTACTCGCCATGTGCAGCGCCTGGACCAGATAGTCCGCGCGCGTGTCGCTCGGCAGCTCCATCCACGCGTACTGGCCGAGATCGATGGACGTCTGCTCGAGCGTGCCCAGCTCGGTAATGATCCCGCGCTTGTTCCCGTCGCCGCGCTGCTGCATCACCGCGCGGTACAGGTCAATGTCGCGGAAGCACATCGGCGTACACGCCGTTGGATCTGCATCAGGCGCCGAGTTGCCGACGTAGGCGTGCACGCCAAGCGCGTCAAAATACGCGGCGCCGCCGGCGTCATACATCCCGTTCAGCCAGTCGACGTCCTCCATGGTGCCGCCCAGCCCACCAGTGCGCTGCGAGGGCGCCGCGCTGACGACGATCACATTCGGATCGGCGCGATGCGCACCACGATACGCGCCCGCCAGAATCTGCACGTAGGCGGCCGGGTCGGTTGGGGTGGTTCCCCAGAAGATGGGCAGATTCATCTCGTTGAAGACTTCGACGTAGGCGATCGTCCCGGCGGCATAGCGGACCGCGTGGTAGACGTAGTCCTCGACGTCTGCCGGATTGAGCTGGTAGACGGCGCCACCGGCCCAAGCCGGCGGCGAGTCCAGCCGCAGCCCAACTTTGAGTCCGTTGGCGCGCGCGGCGTTGACCACGTTGGTCAGGTCGTTCGCCTGCGTCTGCCCCCACTGGTCGTGCTGCTCGAACAGATACTGGCCGCGGGTCGGCTCGACGGCGGACCACGCGACGTAGGCGCTCATCACATTGAAACCGCCCGCATGCGCAAGTGGCGCATTGTTGAGCTGGTTGAGAATGGCTCCGTACAGGAACGTGGGCGGCGCAGACACCGCGGCCGCGGGCGTATCGGCAAACGCCGGCAACGCGGTCATCGCGACCAGCACCAGGGTGGCCACGCAGCAACACAAACGGCGGGCCAATCGACCTGGCGTGTTCACGGACGAGGCGATTCTAGACGGCGCGTCGCGCTTGCCAAAGAAAATCCAGCGTGCTCAGTGCGTCGGCGGCGCATTTGGCGTGGGAGGTCCGCTCGGCTCAGCCAGCGTGCGCAGTCGCAAGGTGTACAGGTCGTCGCGCTGGATGGAGTCCGCGGCGTCGGCCATCTCCTGCCAGTCCTCCTCCGCGCGGAAGTAGCGGCCCGAGAGACCGTCGCCCTTGCCCGAGGCGAGGAACACGCTGAGGTCGGCGACGCGCGAAACCGGCGTCCCGAGCGACGGGTCTTCCACCATCGCCTTCATCCTGGCACCGAACGCGGGCACGTACTTCTGCGCATCGGCGCGGCGCTGCGGCTCGTAGCTGAACTGGGTGAGGACGTTGCCCGGATGGACGGCCCAGGCGCGGATGCCCGCGGCGGCGCCCTCGGCCGCCAGCGCTTCGACGAAGCGCAGCTGCGCGGCTTTCGCTAGTTGGTACGCCGACACGTTCGGCCCGCCGCGCTCGGCGGCGCGACTGGAGATGACGACGATCCGTCCGCCGCCGCGCGCGACCATGCCCGCGTAGACCGCGCGGGTGCACAGGAACGCGCCGCGCACGTGGATCTCCTGTGTTCGCCACCACTCGTCGGGGTCGGCATCCCAGATTGGGGCGAAGGGACCGGTAATGCCGGCGTTGCTCACCAGGACGCTGATGGCCCCGAGTTCATCCTGCGCCTGGGATGCGGCGCGCTGCACGTCGGCCGAGTTCGAGACGTCGCCGACCAGGGCGATCGCCTGTCCGCCGGATGCCTGGATGCCCCGCGCGACCTGCGCGACCTCATCGCGCGAGCGGGCCAGAACCGCGACCCTGGCGCCCTCGGCGGCCATCGCTTCGGCGATGGCGCGACCAATACCCCGACCCCCACCGGTAACCAGTGCCGTTTCACCGTCGAGTGACCCTGCCACGGCGGCGGATTATAGAGACCCGTCGGCACACTTTGCGCAACCAACCAGTGTCTAAGGTTGTTCCAAGGAAGGCGAGGCATAGTCCGATTAATCGGACGTGAAGGCGCATGGTGTATATGGCTGCTGAAGAGATGGACGTCTTGCTAGTTGAGGACGACCCGCGTATCGCGCGCGTCGTTGAGCGCGCGCTCACTGATGTTGGACACCGCGTGGAGGTGGCGCACGACGGACTCGAGGGGCTGACCAGCGCCGAGCGAGGCACCCATGACCTGGTCGTGCTGGACGTGATGTTGCCCGAAATGGACGGCATCGAAGTCGCGCGTGAGCTGCGGCGTCAGCGTCTCAAAACGCCAATCCTGATGTTGACCGCGCGCGACGCCGTGCCGGATCGCGTCCGAGGGCTCGACGCTGGTGCCGACGACTATCTCACCAAGCCCTTCGCCCTCGAGGAGCTGCTGGCGCGCGTGCGCGCCCTCGGCCGCCGCGCGGGTGAGGACCGCCAGGATGAGCTGAGCGTGGGTGACCTGGTCCTGGACCTGTCGCGCCACGAGGCGCGGCGCGGCGAGCAGTCCATCGAGTTGACGGCCAAGGAATTCGACCTGCTGGCGTACCTGATGCGCAACGCGGGGCGCGTTCTCAGCAAGGACCAGATCACCGAGCACGTGTGGGGCTACGACAGCCAGGCGACCTCGAACGTGGTCGAAATCTACATTCACTATTTGCGCGATAAAATAGACCGGGGCTTCCCACGACCCCTCATTCGCACGATTCGCGGGGTGGGTTACACAATCAAGAGTTAGCAGGATGGTGAAAAACCTCTTGAAGGGGCGCCAGCTGACGTTTGAGGTCCGAGCGTGTCGAGGTGCGAGAGACGCTTCTCTAGCGAGAAGCAGCTGTAGTCAACCATCTGTCTGGCGGCCGTGAACTCACTGATCGCGCGCATCCGTTGGCGGCTGGTCGGGTGGAACATCCTGATCCTCGTCGTGATCCTGGTGCTGGCCGGCGCGAGCATTTACGCCGCGGTCCAGCGCAGCCTGCTGGATGAAGTGGACAGCAACCTGCTGGCGCGCAGTCAGCAAGCGATACCCTTCCTGTTTCCGGGGCGGCGGCCGGACGACCTCGGTCAGACCGGCAATCCCGCTGGCAACCCGGGCGCGGCTGGACCGGGCCGTCGCACCTGCGAGGGCTACAGCGGCGGTGTCTTCTGCGTCGCGCTGGCGCCCGATGGCTCGGTGAGAGCCAACCCGCAAGAGGTGTCGGTGGCCAATATTCCCTGGCCGGATTCGGCGCAGCCGACGTTCGCCACCATCGATCTCGGCGACGGCGATCGCGCGCGCGTTCTGTTGCGGCGCATGCCCGACGGCGGCATGCTCATTACCGGCACGAGCCTGGAGCCGACCGAATCAGCCCTGCACGCGCTGCTGCTGGTGCTGGTTGGCGGTGGGGCGCTCGGGTTGCTGCTGTCGCTGGCGGCCGCCTGGTTCCTGTCTGGTCGAGCGCTCATCCCGATCCAGCGGGCATTTCAGCAGCAGCAAGAGTTCATCGCCGACGCCTCGCATGAGCTGCGGACGCCCCTGACGGTCCTGCGCTCGGCGACTGACCTGCTGAACCAGCATCGCGAGGAGCCGCTCGACGAGAACGGCGAGCTGTTCGACGACGTGCGCGCTGAGATTGCGCGCATGGAGCGACTCGCCCAGGACCTGCTGACGTTGGCCCGCTCGGATGCGGGCGGACTGGAGCTGATGACGGCTCCGGTTGAAATGGAGGCCATCGCCGGCGAGGTGGTGCGGCGGACCAAGCCGCTGGCACAGAGCAAAGGTGTACAGCTGTCATTGCAGGGGCTGGCTGATCCGGAAGCGGTGGTTGAGGTTGACCCGGATCGCATGCAGCAGGTGCTGCTGATCCTGATCGACAACGCCATCAAACACACGCCGTCGGGCGGTAAGGTCGACGTGAGCGTGCGTCGGCACGGTCAACAGGTCTCGGTTGAGGTCGCCGACACGGGAAGCGGCATTTCCGCCGAGCACCTCCCGCGCGTCTTCGACCGGTTTTATCGGGCCGACAGAGCCAGGGCGAGTGAGCAGGGCGGCACGGGGCTGGGCCTGGCAATCGCCAAAATGCTGGTCGATGCACACCACGGGCACCTGCAGCTGACGAGCCAGTTGGGCAGTGGCACGCAAGCGACGGTCACGCTGCCGGTCGTGACGCAGCGCACCGCGACGCTCGGCGGCCGCCTGGGAGAGCTCGCGGCGCACTTACCACACCCCGCGTCACGTCAGTAAGTCGCGGAGTCGCGAGTCGACTTGTGACTGCCGAGACGCCCACCGGGGTACCCTTATTCTTGTGACCCAAACGACACGACCGCTGACGGACCTCGAGATTGCGCGGTCGATTCATCTCCAGCCGATCCAGGCCGTCGCCGAGCGCCTGGGCGTCCTGGACGACGAATTGGACCCTTACGGAAAGTACATCGCCAAGATCGACGCCCCGGGCATCCTCAAACGTCTGAAGGACCGCCCGAACGGTCGCTATGTCGACGTGACCGGCATCACGCCAACGCCGCTGGGCGAGGGCAAGTCGTTGACCACCGTCGGCCTGTCGCTGGCCCTCAATCACATCGGTAAGTCCACCATCGGCACCATTCGCCAACCGTCACTTGGCCCGATGTTTGGCATCAAAGGCGGGGCGGCCGGCGGCGGCTACAGCCAGGTCTTGCCCATGGAGAACTTCAATCTCCATCTGACGGGCGATACGCACGCCGTCTCCCTCGCCCACAACCTGTGTTCGGCGGTCATCGACGCCCACATTGCCCAGGGCAACAAGCTGGACATCGACACCGTGTCGGTCACCTGGCCGCGCGTCGTGGACCTCAACGACCGCGCGCTGCGCCGCGTCGTGGTCGCCCTCGGCGGACGCGAGAACGGCCAGCCGCGCGAAACGCGCTTCGACATCGCCGTCGCCTCGGAAGTCATGGCCGTGCTGGCGCTCGCCCTGGATCTGAAGGACCTGCGCGATCGCCTGGCAAGGATCACGGTTGCCTACACGCGCGACCGCAAGCCGGTCACTGCTGGCGAACTCGGCGTGGCCGGTTCGATGGCAGTGCTGTTGAAGGACGCGCTGCGCCCCAACCTGCTGCAGACGACCGAGCACACGCCGATGCTGGTCCACACCGGGCCATTCGGCAACATCGCGCACGGCAACTCCAGTGTGCTGGCCGACCTGGCCGGGCTGAAGCTGGCCGACTATGTCGTGACCGAGAGCGGCTTCGGCGCGGACATGGGCTATGAGAAGTTCATGGACATCAAGTGTCGCGCCTCGGGCGTCATGCCTGACGCGGCCGTCGTGGTGTGCACCGTGCGCGCTCTGAAGATGCACTCGGGCCGCTTCCGCATCGTGGCGGGCCGCCCGCTGGATCCGGGTCTGGCCAAGGAGGACCTCGAGACGGTCGCGCTCGGCGTGGTCAACCTGCAGAAGCACCTGGAGAATGTCCGCACGCTCGGGGTGCCCGCGGTGGTAGCCATCAACCGCTTCAAGACCGACACGCCGGCGAGCTGGAGCTGGTGCGCAAGATCGCGCTCGAGTCGGGCGCGTATGACGCGCAGGTCAGCGAGGTCTGGGAATTCGGCGGCAAGGGCGGCACACAGCTGGCCGAGGCGGTGGTCTCGGCGGCCGAATCTGGCGCGCGCACCAACGGCGCCGGTCCGCACTCCCTGTACCCGCTGGACATGCCGATCAAAGAGAAGATCGAGGCCATCGCGAAAACGATGTACGGCGCGGATGGCGTCGAGTACATGCCCGAAGCGAATCGGCAGATCCGGCAGTACACCGAGAACGGTTGGGACAAACTGCCGGTCTGCATCGCCAAGACGCAGTACTCGCTGTCGGACAACGCGGCGCTGAAGGGCCGGCCGTCTGGCTTCACGGTGATGATTCGCGAGGTGCGCGCCTATACGGGCGCGGGCTTCCTGTGCCCGATCGCTGGCGAGGTCATGACGATGCCGGGCCTGCCCACCAACGCGGCGTATCACTCGATCGACCTGGACGAGAACGAGCAGATCGTCGGCCTGTTCTAAGTCACGAGCCGTGGGATTGCGAGGTGTCCTCGGTGCGTACGTTCCGCGGAGCACCGAGGAGCGTCGCGATCTCGAGCGCCTGCAGCTCGTCGCCGAGTGCGCGGATCCGTGGACTCGAGCGTCGGCGCTGCACCTCACTGGTTCGGCAGTCGTCGTGCATCCGCCCACGCGGCGGGTGCTGCTGCGCTGGCATGAGCGGATGAAGGCGTGGCTGCAGGTTGGCGGCCACGCGGACCCGGGCGAGGTCGATCCGTTTGCAATCGCTCTTCGCGAAGCAGGCGAGGAGACAGGGCTAGCGGATCTGATCGCCTGGCCGGATGCCGCGCGCCCGCGGATCGTGCAGGTTGCCGTGGTGCCCGTGCCCGCGGGCAAGGGCGAGCCGCAGCACGAGCACGGCGACATTCGCTACGCGCTGGCCACGGGTTCGCCGGAGTCCGTGGCGCCCGAAACCGAGGCAGCCGCGCTCGTCTGGCTGGACGTTGAGGACGCCGTGGCGCGCGTCGGCTGGGACAACCTGCGGGTGTGCTTGAAACGCATCGCAGCGCTTCTGGACGGCTGAGGTGCCTGCGAGTCTCGCTGCCGCGTCGGTCGCTGGGCAGTCGTTTGTCTTCACGGGTCGTGCATGAGTGATTCGCGGCTGGTCGACCAGTCGGTGGGCGCGTTCGTGGCGGCCGTGGCGTCCGCGGCGACAGCCGTGCCCGCCGGCGGCAGTGTCGTGGCGCTGAGCGGGTCATGCGCCGCCGCGCTGCTTGGGCTGGTGTGTGAGGTCGCCCAACGGCATCACCCTGAGGCGCTGCACGAGGAGCGTCAGGTGGCCGCGCGGTTGCAGCGCCTGCTGCTGAAGCTCGTCGACGAGGACGCGGTCGCGTATCAGGCGTTTCTGGCCACGCGCCGCGGCACGGAGGACCGCCAGGCGGCGATCAACCGCGTCGCTGCCACGCCGCTGGCGATTGGCCGCGCGTGCGTCGACGTGATCGGACTGAGCCACACGCTGGAGGAGCACACGCGCGGACCGATGCTCGGCGACGTGCGCACCGCGCGGCACCTGGCCCAGGCCGGGGTGCGCACCGCGGTGGACCTGGCGGAGCAGAACCTGGAGCTGCAGCCAGACGCCAGCGCGCGGCGGGCGCTGGAGGCAGAAATCACGAGGCTCCGAGCCGCGCTCACCGCCTAGCGAGTGGGCGGTGCAAAACGTGCCCAAGGCTGGCGTCCGATATGCCGCAGCACGCACCGTCTCCCTTGGGTTGGGGTCCCCACTGGGGAGATGTGTGTTGATCCTGCCCGCCTGGCGAGTGCGCGGTGCAAAAACGTGCCCAAGGCGGATGTCCGAAAGGCCGCGATAAGCCTGTCTCCCTGGGGTCCCCACTGGGGAGATGTGTGTTGATCCTGCCCGCCTGCAATGGCCCAAACGCCAGCGCGACGGCCGTTTCGCCCTGAAAAACTAGTTATCGTGTGTCCTGAGCCAGCTCACGTACTCGGCCAGGCCGCGCTCGACCCCGATTCTGGGCCGGTAGCCCGTCTCCGCCGTCGTGCGCGACAGGTCCATGTAGCGATTGGTTGAATCGCCGCCCGCGGGCAGCTCGACCTCGAACTCCGGCACCACCTCGCGGATCGCCTCCACCAGGTCCTGATTGCGCGTGGCCCGCCCGTTGCCCACGTTGTAGACCCGGTGCTCAAGTTGCGGCGTGAGGTGCACCATGCGAATGCCCTCGGCCACATCCTTGACGTAACACGCGTCGCTGCCATCGTCGGCTTTCGGCGGCCCGTACCGCATGCCGGTGAAATCTGGTGCGCGCCCGTGCGCCGCGGCCACACACAGGCGGCTCGGCAGGTTGGCCATCGAGTGGTACATCGGCCCGAAGATGCCCGCCACCCGCAGCATCACGACCTCGAGCCCCGTGCGCTGACCGAAATACAGTCCCAGAATCTCGAGGCCCTTCTTGTACGCCTCGGTCGGGTTGGTCGAGCTGACCGGGAACGTGAGGTCCTCATGCCAGGGTCGCTCTTTGACGCTGGCGTACACGGCCAGCGAGCTCGAGACGCTCAAGCGCCGCACCCCCGCCGCGCGAGAGGCCTCGAGGACGTTGAGGTACCCGGAAGTGTTGGTCTTGAACTCGTCGGCCGGTGAGACGCCAGAGAGCGCCGGCACCGCCAGGTAGACCACGCCATCCGGCTTGTAGGTCGCGATGATTTCGTTGACGCGAGCTTCGTCCAGCACGTCGAGTTGCTCGGCTTTCGCCCGCGTGCCAAGGTCCGCTTTCAAAAAGTCCGGCTCACGGCGATGCGTGTTGTAGGTCACGACGACGTCCTGGCCAGCGTCGAGGAAGCTCCGCGCGGTGTGCAGGCCGATAAAGCCCATGCCACCGATGATGAGTGTTGGACCGGGCATCAGAGATCCAGGGTACTCGGGGCGAAGATTTCGTCGAGCTGCATCCGGCGTGGCGTCAGGCCTTGCTCGAAGGAATAGTCGGCCACAGTCTCGAGGACGTTCTGGTTCGACTTCACGCCGTACGGGTAGGGGTCGATGCTCAGCGCCCTGCGCGCGTCTGGGCCAAGCAGGCCCAGCTCCACGTGGGTCGAAACCATCTCGCGCATGCGTGCGGCGACGCGCTCCTTGGCCTGGCGAAAGGCGTTGAAGATGTTGAGCGCGACCCACGGATGCTGCTCGTAGAGCGAGCGGCGCACGACCATGCCGTGGTTGATCGGGAAGATGCCGGTCTTGTCGAAGTAGCGCTGACCCTCGGCGGCAGGCTCCGTGAACAGCAGACGAAACGTGGGGTTGCCCTCGAGGGTGACGCGGCTGCGGTCGACGAGGTTGTTGTCGGTCAGGTACAGCAGCGTGGCGTCGAGGGTGCCGTCGACGAGCATGGTGCCGATGCTCTCGTTGGCGCCGATGCGGTTGAGGCGGATACCGGCCGGCGGCTGGAAGCCCGTAGCGCCGCCGTGGCTGCGCTCCTCGGTGCGCTCCATCCACCACTCCATGTCCTCCGCCTCGACGCCGAACTCATGCTTGAGCACCCCGCGCGACCACAGGGCCGCGGTCTGTTGGTATTCGGGCACGCCGACGCGCTTGCCTTTGAGGTCGGCCGGCACGTCGATCCCTCGGTCAGCGCGGACCCAGACGCCAGTGTGGAAAAAGCGTCGCGAGGTGAAGATGGGCAGACCGATCCAGTCGCGATTGCCCTGTGCCATGGCCATGAGCAGCGACGAGAGCGACATCTCGGAGACGTCGAACTCCTGGAAGTGGAGTTGGCGCCAGAAGATCTCAGACGGATGGGCGACCGTGCATGTCAGATCGATGCCGTCCGGGGAGACCGCCCCGTCGAGCACGGGTCGCGAGCGATCGTTGGCGCCCATGATCAGGCTCAGCTGCAGCTTGGCCATACGTGTAATGCCACCCTCCCGAAAACGTTTGTGCTTGACCCGGGTCCGAGGTCATCAGAATAATGCTAGTAGGAAGTTGAGGGCTTCGCCGTGACGCCTGAGGAATACCTGGCCATCCCATACGTGCTCGTGGTCGAATCAGTTGAGGGACCTGACGGGCAGTGGTTCCGTCGGGCGATGTACCCCGAGCTCGGTATCTCGGGGGAGGCATTGTCGCCGCTCGACGCTATCGCCAAACTCGAAGAAGCGCGAGTGACGACGATCTTGAGCAAGCTCGAACGCGGCGAACCCGTGCCCGTGCCGCGCCCCCCACTGCGCGAGGAGATTGGCGGCCTGGACGCCCAGAAGCTGGGCTTCGCCAAGTGGCTCGTCGATCAGAAGCGCGTCGCAGAGGAGTAGCGAGAGAGAGCTTCTTCGACTGTCACGAGTTTTCTTTGGACGTCGAAAGCTCGCCAACGAGTTTTTTAGAAGTCGAAAGCTGCGGCTTTCTCCCCAGGGCGGGCGTGGGCTCGTAACGAGTTTTTTTGTTGAGTCGAAAGCTGCGGCTTTCTCCCCAGGGCTCCGCGCCCTGGACCCCGCGTCCCAGAGCCCTACTCTCGGTGGCTGTCAGCCGCATCCGCTCGCCATCACGCACGCACTGTCAAGACGCGTGCAATCCGATAGGGCGGTCGTCGCCCTGGAGGACACCTCAGGGAAGCGCGCCGCGGAGAGGGACCGTGGGAGCACCTTCGGAAGGACACGTCTTGGTGGACACCTCGGGGAGGCTCGCCGCGGCTGACCAACTCGGGTGACCAACTCGGGTGAGACCCACCTATGGCTTACACGCGTGTTGACAGTGCGTGCCTCCCAGCGAGCGGATGCGGGACACCTCAGGCCGGCACACCTCGGGAAGTGACACCCTCTCGGATCACACACGTGTTGACAGTGCGTGCCTCCCAGCGAGCGGACGCGAGACACCTCAGGCCGGCAGACCTCGGGAAGTGACACCCTCTCGGATAACACACGTGTTGACAGTGCGGGCGTTCCAGCGAGCGGATGCGGGTGGCAGCCACCGAGAGTAGGGCTCTCGGACGCGGGGTCCAGGGCGCGGAGCCCTGGGGAGAAAGCCGCAGCTTTCGACTCTAAAAAAGAAACTCGTGACGAACTCGTGCCCGCCCTGGGGAGAAAGCCGCAGCTTTCGACGTCTAAAAAAAACTCGTGACGAACCGGTGCCCGCCCTGGCTAGTAGTGGACCTCCACCGGCGTGCCCACCCCTGAGACGCTATAGAGCCACGTGGCGGAATCCAGATCCAGACCCAGACACCCGTGCGAGCTTGGCACGCCAAACGCCACGCCACTGTTGAGTCCGCCCGCGTCGGCGTACGGGTCATCCAGAACCTGGATTTGCCCATCGTCGTCAACGTCCGCGGACGTCTGTCCCATCACCCCGGGCAGTGTCCAGTAGCGACCGTGCAGCGCCTCCGCGCCGAAGAAATACTGGACGTGCGGCACATTCGGCACGTCGTAGCCGGGCCCTTTCATCTCCTGGCTGAGCAGTTTGGTGCGCACGGAGAAGTTGCCGGTATCCGTCTCGTACCCGGGCCGCCCGGGTGAGGTCAGCATCATCTTGACCGGCGCACCGTCCTTATAGGCGGTCACCACGTTGAGCGTCAGGTTGACGTCAACCCAGGTGCCGCCATAGTCCTGCATAGCATCTGGAGCGGGCGGGACCTCCGGCGGGAGCACGCCCGCGAGCGAGCCACCGAAGATATAGCCGCCACCGTCGTCCGGATCGACCTGTCCCCAGGTGATGACATCCGGGTAGAGCATGCTGCCGCCCACCCAGCGATCGACGCGAATGGGCGTACCGGGGTCGAGGTCCTCCAGGATCTGCCCCGATGAGCTGGGAGCCGCGCGACGATACGCGCCACCTTCGCGCACCACGCCGTGCCAGATGGTGAACGTATCGTCAGGGAGCGCTTCGGGGGTGGGCGTGGGCGCCGACGCGTCGGGCGCTGTTGCCGCGGTGGAAGCTGTCGGCGCCGGGGTCGCGGCGTTGGAGGTGTCGTCCGCCGAAGGCGCGGTGGAGGTGGAGGTGTCCGTCGCGGCGGGCGAAGCGGAGGTATCGGTCGACGCGGGGCTGGCGCTCACCGCGGGTGTGGTGGAGGTGTCGGTCGGTGCGGGTGACCCGGCCGGGCTCGGGTTCGACGCGGGCACGCTGGTGGCCGTCGACGCGGGCGTCGCCGTCGCCGGTACCGCGGTCGCGGTCGGCGGCTGCGGCGTGGGACTGGGTGGCGGCACCGTCGGGCTGAGCTTGGCCGTGGGTGCGGGCGTTGGCGTGCCCGCGGCAAGTGTCGTTGTTGGCAGGAGAAGACAGAGCACGAGGACCAGACCGATCACACCAATGACGTGGTGGTAGCGCCGCAGTGACATATGGCTTCGAGACCATCATAGACGTGGTTGTTCCAGGCTTCACGAAACATGTCCATCACGACATGCGCCGGCGTGCGGACTTCCGACAGCGACATGAGCGAAGACCGGTGCTCGCGCTGGCGTTTGGCCCATTCAGGCGAGCAGGATCAACACATCTCCCCAGAGGGGACCCCGAGGAGACAGTGCGTGCCGCGTCAGCTCAGACGCCAAGCATGCGCGGGTTTTGCACCGCCGACTCGCCGGGCGAGCACGATCAATACATCTCCCCAGAGGGGACCTCGAGGTGACAGTGCGTGCCGCGTCAGTTCAGACGCCAACCATGGATGCGCACGTTGTGCGCCGCTAGGTGAAAACGATGGTCTTGTTGCCGTGCAGCAGCACGCGGTCTTCCACGTGCCAGCCGACCGCGCGCGCCAGGACCACGCGCTCGATGTAGCGACCCAGGCGACGCAGCTCGTCCGCGTCGTGGCGGTGGTCGATGCGCATCACGTCCTGCTCGATGATTGGGCCCGCATCGAGATCTTCAGTGACGTAATGCGCCGTGGCGCCGATCAGTTTCACTCCGCGGTCGTATGCCGCCTGGTACGGATTGGCGCCCACGAAGGCCGGCAGGAAACTGTGGTGGATATTGATGATGCGCGCCGGATAGTGCCTCAGAAAGTCGGCCGAGAGGACCTGCATATACCGGGCCAGGACGACCGCGTCGACGCGATATTCGCGCAGTGTGTCCAACTGCTGCGCTTCGGCGCGGGCCTTCGTCGCCGAGGTGACCGGAATGTGGACATACGGAATGCCCTGGCTTTTGACGAAGTCCGCGTGGGTCATGTGATTCGACACGACCACCACGATGTCCGCGGCGAGGTCACCCGCGCGCTGCTGCCACACCAATTCCAGCAGCGCGTGCTCGGCGCGTGAGACGAAAATCGCCAGCCGCTTGCGCTGCGCGGCGCGACTGACGCGCCACTGCATGCCAAAGCGCCCGGCGATGGGTTTGAAGTCCTGCTCGAGCGAGTCGAGATTATGTTCGAGGTCAGTGAGCTGAAACTCGATTCGGTTGAGCAGCGTGCCGCGACCATGCTCGGTGGAGTGCTGGTCGGCGTGGATCACGTTCGCGCCGCGGTCGAACAAAAAATGCGAGACCGCGGCGACGATCCCCGGTCGGTCCGGGCAGGACAGGAGTAACCGGCCGATGTCGTCGGAGGTCACTGTCTGTACCCGTCGTCCATGGCGTGACTGTCGTCCATGGCGTGACTGTCGTCCATGGCGTGACTGTCATCCTGAGCCCGCGAAGGATCCGCACCTCTTGCGCGGCAACGAGACGCGGATGCTTCCTCTGTCAGGATGACACGCCAGCTAGCGGCCCGCGCCCGCGGCGGCGTTGACCGCGGCTTTCAGCGCCTCGACTTTATCCGTCTTCTCCCACGGCACATCCAGGTCGGTCCGACCGAAGTGGCCGTAGGCAGCCGTCTGCTCGAAGATCGGCCGGCGCAGGTTGAGCGACTTGATAATACCGGCGGGGCGCAGGTCGAACGTCTCGGTGATGGCGCGCTCGATCTGCTCGACCGGAACGGTCTCCGTGCCGTACGTCTCTACCGCGACCGACACCGGTCGAGCCACGCCAATGGCGTACGCCAGGTTCACCTCGCAGCGCTTGGCCAGGCCAGCCGCGACGACATTCTTGGCCACCCAGCGGGCCGCGTACGCCGCCGAGCGGTCGACCTTGGTCGGATCCTTGCCGGAGAAGGCGCCGCCACCGTGGCGTGCCATGCCACCGTAGGTGTCGACGATGATCTTGCGACCGGTCAGACCGGAGTCACCGTATGGACCACCAACCACGAAGCGACCGGTCGGGTTGATGAAATACTTCGTCTCTTCGTCGAGCAGGTTGGCCTCGATCACCGGCTCGATGACGTGCTTTTTGATGTCGCGCTCGATCTGCTCGTTGTCGACCTCGGGCGCGTGCTGCGTCGAGATGACGACCGCATCGACGCGCTTGGGTAGGCCGTACGAGTACTCGACGGTCACCTGGCTCTTGCCGTCGGGTCGGAGCCAGGGCAGGGTGCCGTCCTTGCGGACCTGGGCGAGTCGGCGGGTCAGGCGGTGCGCCAGCGCGATGGGCAGCGGCATCAATTCGGGCGATTCGTCGCACGCGAAGCCGAACATCATGCCCTGGTCGCCAGCGCCGGTGTCGAGGTCGTCCTCGAGTTCACCCTGCTTGGCTTCCAGCGCGTGGTCGACGCCGAGCGCGATGTCGCCGGACTGGCGCGACAGGACGGACTCGATCGTGGCGTTCTTCAGGTCGAACCCGGTGTCCGCGGAGGTGTACCCGATGCGAGTGATAACGCGGCGGACGATCTCGTCGACCACATTGTCCGGGACGGACGGAGTGACTTCGCCGAAAACGGCGACCCAGCTGCGGGTCTCGTCACTCTTGATGCCGGATTCGCAGGCGACGCGGGCAGTAGGTGTCTGTGACAGGGCCCAGTCCAGCACGGCGTCCGAGATCTGGTCGCACATCTTGTCGGGATGGCCCTCGGTAACGCTTTCGCTGCTGAACAACAGACGGGCGTGGGTCTGAAACGTCGTAGGCAAGTCTAGGCATCTCCCTTAGCAATTGACTTCGTTGATTCGCCCAGGACCTCCGCGCGGACGAGGGCGGCGCCGGTACTCATCGCGCGCAGTTTGGCGCGCGCACTCTCGGCGGGCACGTGGCGGAGCCCGCAATCCGGATTGATCATCAGTCGGTCCGCTGGCAGGACCTGCAGCGCGTGGTGGAGGCGCGCCACGATCAGCTCGGTTGGCTCGGGCGACGGATTTTTGACGTCAATGACGCCGAGACCCAGCGTGAGCGACCGCGTGGAGTACTTCTTGAAGAGCTCCAGATCGTCGTAGCCTTTGCGTGCGAATTCCAGGACCAGTTGATCGACCTGCGCATCCAGGATGGTCGGGAACAGAAATTCGTAGTGCCCCTCCCAGACCGGGCGCGCGTAACGGTTGCCATAGCAGACGTGCACCGCGCGAATCGGACCGTCGATGCCATCGTAGACCTGGTTGATGGCTTTGACGGCCAGACCGACTTCCTCCGGGTAGCCCGCCAGGAACGGTTCGTCGATCTGGAGGACCGCCGCGCCGGCCTTGGCCAGGGCTTTTGCCTCGCGGTTGAGGACTCGCGCGAAGGCGAGCACCAGGTCGTCAAAACTGGAGTACGCCTCGTTGTGCACGCGCCGCGCCAGTGAGAACGGACCGGTGAATGAAAATTTCACCGGGCTGTTGGTGTACGCGAGTGTGAAACGCAGGTCGTCGACGAGGCCGAGGCTGGCGCTTTCGTCATCGACCGGGATCGGGTGCCGCACGTAGGCGTCGTAGTAGTCGTAGTAAAAGGTCTTGGCGACGTGCGGGATCTCGACGCCTGGCATGCGGGCGAGGAAATAGTCGATGTCGTTGTCACGCCGAAGCTCACCGTCGGAGACAACGTTGACGCCGGCCGTTTCCTGGTCCTTGAGCGCTGCCTTGATCGCGACCTCGTGGATCTCGTCGAGGTACTGGCCGCTGATGCGGCGCTGGTAGAAGTCGGTCTTCAGGCGTTCGAGCCACTCGGGCACGGAGTAGGAGCCGACCACCGAGGTCGCGAGGACACGCTCGTCGTCCGCGTGGGGGGTGCCGTTCTGGTTTGCGCGCGGGCTGGTACCGCTCGCAGTCTCAAGCGAGGTACTGATCATGGGCGTGGTTCCCGGACCTGACTCCGTGTTGGAGGTTCCATCGGTGGAGCCTGTTGCGTTCGAGCTGGTACCGCTCGCGGGTTGAGACGCGCTGCTCACGGAGGCGGCTCCAGAGGTAGGCGCACCAGAGGTGGCCGCACCAGCCGTGGCCGCACCAGAGGTGGGCGCTGCTCTTGCAGGGGTCCCCTCCGGGGGAGGCGCGTAGCTAGTGGGGGTCCCTTCCGGGGAAGGCGCGGAGCGCGTGGTGCTCCCCTGCGGGGAAGGCGCGGAGCTAGTGGGGGTCCCCTGCGGGGAAGGCGCGGAGCTAGTGGGGGTCCCCTCCGGGGAAGGCGCGGAGCGCGTGGTGCTCCCCTCTGGAGTTGGAGCAGAACTTTCAGTCACGTGCGCGCGCCGTCATCGTCAGAACATTCGCCCCCGTGCGATGCGCAAAAGCGGCAAAGTCCACATCAAAGCCACGTCGATTGCCAATCGCGGCCAGCAGGCGTCCATTCACCCAGTTGACCACCGAGCCGTCGTACTTGCCCGGACCGCGGAAGCCATTCGAGTACTGGTGCACGTCGGTGACGAACAAATCGTGGCACTGCAGCACACCGTGCGGATGCAGCAGCGGCAGCGTGTCGGCAAAGCTCGTCGCCGCGCCATTCGACACGTGCATGCGCAAATCGCCGTTGGCCTCCACAATCGGCCGCAACAGCTCGCCGCCGACGTCAGGCGCGATCTCGTACGTATCCAGCTCCATGAGTGGTACATAGCGCTCCTCCAACCGCAGCGCCTCCCACGCCGCCCGCCAGAACGTCACGGCGTCGTTGACGGTCGGGAAGTGCTCGGGCAGAACCTCCGCGAGAAGCTCGGGCCCGAGTCGCAGCAACCGCGCAACGAGATCCGGCAGGTGGTCCGGCGTGGAATTGATGGAAGCGGCGAGGGTTTCAGCCGCCTTCTGTGAGAAGACCGCGCGGGTCTGGACCTGGAAGAGGTGACCGCCCATGCGGACGATCTCGTCGGTCGGTAGGTTGTCGTAGACGTTCGAGATGTAGACCAGGAACGCTTTGTAGCGGAGGAAGCCGAGTGTCTCGGTGGGCCGCAGCGCATCCAGCACGAGACTGCTGACATGCTCGGAGTGATGCGCGACGTTCCTGCGCGCCAGCTCCAGCACGTGGGGCGAGTAGTCGCCCATCAGGTAGTGGAGACGGCGATAGTATTCGCGACCTTTTTCACGATTCAGGCGACGGAACTCGTCGAGAAATACGGCGGCCTGGTTGCCGTTGCCAACCCCGATCTCCAGGACGTACAGCTCCTCGGGGAGTGCGCGACGGCCGGCCAGGTTGTCCCACTGGTCGAACAGGTACAGGACCAGGTCGCGCGCGGCTTCCACGTTGCGAGCGTCCGACTCGCCACCCGGCAATGCCTGCTCGTAGCCTTTGCCCGTCGCCTGCTCCCAGAGTGAGAGCGCCTTCCAGTACAGGCCGTTGAAACCCCAGATCAGGCTCTTGCTGCCCGGACCCCAGTCTTCCAGCGGCAGCCGCGTGCCACTCGCGCCATCGGCAAATGATTGTTTGATGGACGCCTCGAGCGTGTCTGGTTTGGCGCGCCGCAGGTCGATCGCGATCTCCCAGGTCTGGCCGTCGCCATTTTCGGAACCAGCGTCGATGTCCCACGGCTCGACGCGACGGACCTCGACCGTATCGCGGAAGTTCTGTCGGTACTGAATGAAGTCACACACCACCCGCAGCCGCGAGAGGTCCTGGGGACTGTCAGTCGCGGCTCGGTACGCGGAGGTGAGGATCGGGGCGGCGTCCAGCGCTTTGGGCCCGCGCAAGCGGTCGTCGGAAGCGCGCAATTCGATCAGCATTTCAATCAGTCACCCCCACCTACCGGTGCCGCGGTTTCAGATTCTGACGGTGTCTCGGTCTTCTTGCGCGCCACGCCGGCTCGCTCGAGGATTTCGGGAATGGCGTCCTCCCAGCTGACGGCCATCACGTGCACGCCAGCAACACCTGGAATGTCCTTCACTTCGGCAATGATTTCACTACACAGTTTGAGACCTTCGGCAGAGACCTGGTCGCTCGGGACTCCGCGCAGCCGGCGGACGACCTCGTCTGGAACGTACATGCCGGGCACTTCCTGGCGCATGAACTCCAGGGCACGCAAAGAGCGAACCGGACCGACACCAGCCAGAATCGAACAGTGCTGGTCGAGACCGAGGTCGCGGACGTGCTGCATCCACTGCCGAAAGATGTTCACGTCATAGATGAATTGCGTCTGACAGAACCGCGCGCCGGCGGCGATTTTCTTGCCAAGGCGCTGCGCGCGCCATCGCAGCGGCGGCGCAAATGGATTTTCCACCGCGCCGATGAACCAGGCTGGCGCAGGTTTCAGCTCGCGGCCGGACAGCAGTTTCGCCTGCTGCTGCATCGTGCGTGCCGTCCAGACCAGCTGGATCGAGTCCAGGTCGAAGACCGGCTTCGCATCCGGGTGATCGCCAAAGCGCGTGTGGTCGCCGGTCAACAGCAGGATGTTGGGGATGCCCATCGCCGCGGCGCCGAGCAGGTCACTCTGCAGTGCGATGCGATTCCGATCGCGGCACTGGAGCTGCATGACGGGCTCCAGGCCCTCTTGCATCGCGACCAGGCAGCCGGCCCAGCTCGCCAGGCGGACGACCGCGCTCTGGTTGTCGGTGATGTTGGCCGCGTCGATCCAGTCCCGCAGCAGCCGGGCCTTGCGACGGATCGGAGCAGCGTTGGCGCTGCGCGGAGGACCGATTTCGGCAGTAATCGCGAAGCGACCGGCTTGCAGGGTCGTCTGCAGGCGGCCCCTGGGTTCGGGAGCCGGCGCTGGAACCGGAGCGTCAGTCATCCGTGTGACTCGCTCGTGTCGATCACGGTGAGCAGCAGTGGCTCACGATCTGATTCGGCGGCGAACAGCTCCTCGTCGTCGCCGTGCCAGTAGTTGACCCACGAGCTCTGGCCCCATTTGCGCTGGTCGATGGGGCGCTGCAACCGACGCATATCACCAACGTGGCCCTCGGCGTCGGCGCGCTCGAAGGCCATCAGCCAGACGCAGCGCATCCCAGGGTAGACCTCGCAGCTGCCGTCGACGCCGACGCCGCCGCACGGCCCGTTGCGCAGCTGCTTCGGGCAGGTCATCGGGCAGGCGTACGCGGTTACGGGCAGCGCGCACTGCCCGCACATGCGGCAGCCAAAGATGCGGTTCTTGACCTGGCGTTCGAGGAACGTGAAGGCCCGATACAGAGGTGTGGTGTTGAGCAGGAAGACCGAAGCGGCGTACCAGAGCGGATTCCGCCGGTCGAGGACGCGGTGCATCGCGTTCATCGACGGCGCGCTGGTGCGTGGCCGGAAGGGATGAGGCAGATCGGTCGATGAGCGCGAGCCGGGCATTGCGAGGGTTAGCGTGCCATTGCGGTCGGGGGGCATACATCCCGTGGCGCACACAAAGTTTCCCATGCCGGTTTGTGGGAATGCCACAAAGAAGTCGGAGTCGATTCCCCAGAAGGGTTCCGACTATCGGTTGTTGTGACGTGGCGCACTCGTGCGGGGCCCCCTCAGCGAATACGTCTTTGTGTGGTTCCCACGGGAAGGCCGTGCGCATATGGTAGGATGGCGCCAGCATGCGGACGGCTCGCGCGCGGCAGACTACCTCTGAAGTGGCGACCAGGCTCGCGTCGCAGGTCCTCGTCTGCGACGGCGCGATGGGCACCATGCTCCACGCGGGCGGCGTCTCGCTCGACCGCTCGCTGCCCGAGCTCAACGTCTCGCACGCTGACCTGGTCCGCTCGATCCACCGCGCGTACATCGCCGCCGGCGCCGACATCATCGAGACCAACACCTTCGGCGCCAGCCCGCTGCGCCTGGCGCGCTACGGGCTGGCCGACCAGGCGCAAGAGCTGAACCGCGCCGGCGCGCGCCTCGCCCGCGAAGCGCGCGAGCAAGCCGCGGGCGGCAGGCCGGGGCGGGAGGCGCGCGAGCAGCCCGTCCGCTCCGGACTCCTGGTGGCGGGCTCCATCAGCCCGGCCACGCCGGCTGGCCTTGGCCACCGCGTCGGCGCCCGCGAGCTGCGCGACGCGTTCCGCGCCCAGATTGAAGCGCTCTACGACGGCGGCGTCGACCTGCTGCTCTTCGAGACGTTCGGCAACCTCGCCGAGCTGGTGGAGGCGATCAGCGTCGCCCAGTCGCTCGGCGGCCTGCCGCTCGTGGCGCAGATGACCTTCGTGGAGGACGGCCGCACGCTGGGTGGCGATAGCCCTGAAGCTGTCGCCACGACGCTCACGAACCTGGGCGTCGCCGCGCTGGGCGCCAACTGCACGCTCGGGCCGCAAGGCCTGCTGGACGTGCTGGCCGAGCTCGCCCGCTGGACGAGCCTGCCACTCACGGCCCAGCCCAACGCCGGCCCACCCACACTGACCGACGGTCGGTTCCAGTACACCTCGTCCGACCCCGCGTATTTCGGTCGGCAAGCGCGGCGCTTCGTCGAGCTTGGCGCAACGCTGGTGGGCGGCTGCTGTGGCACGACCCCGGCGCACATCGAGGCCGTCGCTGCCGCGGTGAGCGGCTTGCGGCGGACGCCGTCGCCCAGGCCCGCCGCCGGGGTGCGCGTCCACACGGTCGAGTCGCCCGGCGAGGCAACGCCGGACGCCGAGCGCCCGGAACGAAGCTCGGTACTCGAAACCGCCGCTCGGGGCGAGCTGGTGGTCGCCTGCGAGCTGCCGCCGCCGCTCGGAGCCGATGCTCAGCGTGCAGTTGGCGATGCTGATCTGCTCAGGTCCGCGGGCTGCCAGGCTGTGATCGTGGGCCCGGTCGAGAGCACGCGCGTGCAAGCCAGCCCGGCGAGCATTGCCCTGCTGGTCCAGCAACGGGTGCCTGGGCTGGAAGTCATCCTGACGGCGACCACGTGGGAAAAGAGTCTGATGGTGCTCCAGGCGGATTTACTGGGCACGTACGCGTTCGGCATACGCCACGTCGTCTGTCGGACGGGCACCCCGCCGCTGCACGGCGACTATCCCAACGCCGCGGGGGTCTGGGAGGTCGATTCGCTGGGACTGATCGAAGTCCTGCGCGGGCTGAACGATGGGCACGACTACAACGGCATCCCGGTCGGGCGGCCAACCGCCTTCGTGGTCGGCGCGCGCATCAATCCGGCCGCGAGCGACTTCAGTCATGAAGTGGCGACCGCGCGCAGCAAGCTTGCCAGCGGCGCGAACTTTCTCATCACGCCGCCGGTCTACGATCTGGAGGCGCTCGAGCGCCTCCTCGACGCGGTGGACCCGCCCGCCGATGTGCCGCTGCTGCTGGGACTCATGCCGCTGCAAGATCTGCGGCACGCGGAGTACCTGCAGCACGAGGTGCCGGATATGGCGGTACCGACGAGCGTGTTGAAGCAGATGTGCCGTGCCGGCGAGAGCGGTCCGGCGGTCGGCCGCGAAGTCGCGCTCGAGTTGTTTCACGCCGCGCGCGCCGGCGGGCGGGTGCACGGGGTCGTGTTGTCATCCGCCTCTGGGTTGGCCAGCGAAATGGCGCAGTTGTTGCCACGGTTGCTGGCGTGATGGCGCGCGGCTGCACCGAGGGTTGTCCACGCGCCGCGGAGTAAGACACGGCCGGAGCCAACCTCTGGAGGGACGGGGTTGATCGAAACGAGCGATACGGGCGCACTGCAGGCGACGATCGGCGGGCTGCAGGCGCAGAACGCGGCGCTGCGGCAGCTGGTCAGCATTCACGACCGGCTCGGCGCGCTGGTGCTGCACGGCGCCGACGTGGCGTCGGTGACGCGCATGCTCTCGGACCTGGTAGGCCGGCGCGTGCTGCTGCTCGACGCCCTGCTGCAAGTGGTCGCCATGGCCCCGTCGTCAGATCACTTCGAGTGGGCGCCCAGCCAGGGGTACGTGCGGGCGCTCCTGGCGACACTTGCGCGCGAACGGCGTCCGCTGCGCGTGCCACCCATGCTGGATTTCGGCGTCGACTCCAGCTGCGTCCTCGCGCCGGTGGCGGTCGGCGACGCGATACTTGGCTATCTGGCGATCCTCGCTCCAGCCGAAGAAGGCGCTGGTCCGGGCGACGACCTGGACTTGCAAATCGTCCAGCACGCGGCGAATGTCTACGCGCTGTCCATGATGCGCGAGCGCATGGCCGCCGACGTCGCCAGACAGTTCAAGGACGAATTATTCGAGGGGCTGTTGCTGGGTCGCACCCAGGACGAGCGAGTCGCGCGCGAGCGAGCCATGCGGCTGGGGTATAGCCCGGAGGTGGTCTATCGCGTGCTGGTGGTGGTCGCGGAGTCGGGCGAAGCCGTCGGCGACGAGCGGCCTGAAACGATCGCGCAACGCCGCCGCCTGCTCGAGAGCCTGGCGGAATTGAGCCAGCGCAGGTCGGCCGAAGCTTTTGTCACGGTGCGCGACGACGAGCTGGTCGTGCTGCTGCCCGAAGGCGACAATCCGCGCGACCTGGGCCGCGCCGCCGTGCAGCAGGCCGGCTCGCTGGTGCCCGACTGGCGCCTGACCGTTGGCGTGGGCGGGCCGAGTGCCAGTGCAAGCGCGATCGCCCGCTCGTACGCGCAGGCGCGCCGTGCCCTGGAGACCGCCCAGCGATTCGGCAATCAAGGCGACGTCGTCGTCTTTGAGGACCTGGGCCTGTACCGTCTGCTGTTCCACGTCAGCGATCCGTCCGAGCTGCGTGGCTTCACGGATCACGTGCTGGGTGAGCTGGTGGAATACGACCAGCGCCACAATGCCGACTTCGTGCGCACACTCGAGGCTTTCCTCGACCACAACGGGAATTTGCAAGCGACGGCTCGCGAGCTGAACCTGCACGTGAACAGCGTGGCGTACCGCATGCAGCGCATCCGCGCAATCACCGGGCTGGACTTCGAACAGAGTGAGGATCGCTTGCTGGCTCAGGTGGCCCTCAAGATCCTCAACGGGTCACGTGCTTGACGTCCACGTCCAGCGCCGATTCGCGGCGTAGTTCCAGGTGGCCGCGGACGCCACAGCCACCGTATTAGCGACCAGATAGTTCAAACCCGCGAATTGCTTCAGCGCGAAAAGCAGCGAGACCGTCACGACGAGGCCGCTGAATGAGACGACGTTGAACTTCATCAGCTTCTCGACCCACGGGCGGCCGTCGTTGATCGACGCAAAGGTCCAACGCTGGTTCAGCGCGAAGTTCGAGAGAATCGCGACTTCTGTAGCGACGACGCTCGAAACCAGGTAGTAGAAGTGGGCGCCGTCGGTCAACAGCCACAGCAGGGCACTGTTCACGCCCACGCCTATCAGGCCAACACAGCCGAAGCGTGCGATGCGTCCCAGCTCCGTACGCGACAGGCTGCCGTGTCTGAATTGCACCACACGATGATACCCGGGCAGGCCGTGTCGAACGATCTACATTCGTGTCACGAGCACGGACCGCCGAGATCCACAGGGCCAGAAACACCCGTCATTCCTCGCCTGAGGCACCTTCGCCCTCGTCTCCCTCTCTGGCTGCCCGCGCGGCGCGCTCTGGATCCGTCGGGTAGTGCTCCTTCACGTACGTCGCCATCGCATTGGCGCCCTCGAAGATCGTGCTCAACTGCTGCGCCAGCGACAGCGGATCCTCAGGATTGAACGGATTGGTCAGCGCCCGCTGCGCCTGCGAGCCCAGCGTCGCATACAGCCCCGGCCACTTCGTCTGACTGACCACTGCCCGCGCGCGCAAATAGGCCAGCCCCTGGTTCATCTTCCCCACGCGGGCCATCATCTGCTGGCCGGCCATCTGACTGACCGCGGCGTTACCCGAGGTCAGCATCAGGTCCAAATCGGCCATGAAGTCGAACGCCACGTTGCGGGCGACCAGCGAACAGGCATCGATGAAGCCGCTGGCGGCCACGCGCACCGTTTCTTCCTTGCACCACCGCGTGAACTCCGCGGCGAGATGAATCGCCTCGATCTCGGCCTTCATCGTTATCGTGATGCCAGCCAACAATGGTCCGCCGCCCTCGACCCCCAGCGCGCCGAGCACGCCCATGCCGGCTGACGCGGCGTTCTTGAGCGCTTCATCCCAGTCGCCATCGAGGGCGGCTTTGAAGGCGCGAATCGCGTCGGCGAGCACGCCGACCATGCCCAGCACTTTGCCCAGCGCCTTCAGCGAGCCGATGTCCTTTTCGTAGCCCTCGGCGACCTCCCGCCAGTGCTTGGCGAGCTGCCTGGCGCCTTCTTCGAGCGCTTTTTCCGCAAGCTTCTCGGCGCGATGCTTGAGCAGATCCAGCGTGGTCTGGATGATCGTGTTCTTGAGTCCCGCGATCTTTCCGACCAGCTCGATCGCAGTGGCCGTCTGCTCGACGATGCCCTTTTCCTTGGCCTTCTCGAGCTTCTCCTGAATCGTGCCCTTGATCGTGATGAGCTCGAAGATCTCTTTGCCCGCGTCGGTCTCCTTCATGATTGCCGACGACACGCCCATGCTGACGATCTTGGCGGCGTCCTCGGCGAAGCCCCTGGCCTGCTCGAGCTCAACCTCCGCTTCTTCCAGCTGGTGTTGCTGGAACGCGAGGTCCGGCGCCTTCAGGCTGCTGTGCGCGACGGCTTCCGCGTGCGCCTCGCGGTAGGCGGCCGGGCGGATGAGCTGCTCGTCCAGCCAGCTCAGATCGTGCTGGATGCTGCCGACGTCACCGTCGACGAACTCCGGGGCGTGCTTCACGGCGGCCGCCAGGTCCGGTTGGATGAAGGTCCACAGGTTCAGGGCGGCCTGGTGCTCGCCGGGCTTGGGGGAGTACGCGAGTGCCACGGCCGAACGGAGTTTGAGGAGCAGATCGTGGTGCGTGGCGCTGAGGTGGCTGCCGAGCGGAACGTCGCCGACCCCCGCGCCGTGGGCCTGCGTCGCCGCGACCGCGATGTGGTTGATGCCCTGGAGCAGGTCGGCGTACGAGTCGGGCGTGGCTGGTTTGCCGCGCGCGCGAGTCGCCGCCGCGGGGGCGCGGTTGACGAGCAGGTGCTGGACGGCGCTGTTGCCAGCCAGACGCTGAAGGGTGAGCAGATCCGCGCTGCCGAGAAGCCCGGGTGCGCCAGGAACGACGTGGCTGAGCGACTGGCTCGAAGTGCTGGCGCCACGGGTGGACCGGGCGACTCGGGGGGATGGGGAGCGAGTTCGTCCGGGATCAGTCTGACGCATGGGGCCTCTCGAGCAGCGGGTAGCTCGATCTTCGGCCACGGGTGTCCGTCGACGAATCGGACGAACTACTCATTGGCACGCCGACACGGCGAGTTGCGATTACGCGGCGCTCGCAAACACGCAAGTTGCGGACGTGCGATTTCCCGGAGAAGACGCAGAGAGAATTTTCCCCAGAGGGCTCCCTGGACGGAGACGTGGAAAGAGACGTGGAAAGAGTGGAAAGAGACGTGGACGGAGACGTGCCGAAACAGGTACTTCTCGAAGAGGCCAGCGTTGTCTTCGCCGAAGTCAAGCAGGAACCCAGCCTTCTCCGGTCGCGTGGAAGGAGACAGGGCTTCGACACCCAGTCACTGGTGCACGCTTGCCAGCGACGGGTCGTGGACGGCTAGGCTCATGCGAGCGAGACGCCGCCGCGGGGCGAGCTCCGCTAAGGTAGGACTGTGGACCGCGTCTTCATCACGATCGGCGCGCTGAGCGGGTTTCTCGCCGTCGCGCTGGGCGCATTCGGCGCGCACTCCCTGCGCGATCGTCTGAGCGCGGACATGCTCCAGGTCTTCCAGACGGGCGTGACCTACCAGATGTACCACGCGCTGGCGCTCATCGGCGTCGGCATCCTGCTGGGTCGCTTCTCGGTGGACGGCTCGGCATGGCTCACCGCCAGCGGCTGGCTCTTCATCGCCGGGAGCGTGCTGTTTTCGGGCAGCCTCTACGCGCTGTCACTCTCAGGCGTGACGTGGCTGGGGGCCATCACCCCACTCGGCGGCGTCGCCTTCCTGCTGGGGTGGCTCGCCGTCGCGATCGGTATCTGGCGCTAACTGCAGGAACGCTCACTGCAGCGAAGCAGTTAGCTGGCGCTGGCCGCCTGGTCGCCACCCGAGGCGCGCCGCGCTTCGATCTCGTCGCACAGCGCCAGACCCTGGCGCGCCCAGCAGATCTCGGCGCGCGCCCGAGCAATGAGCCCCTCGAGCGCGTGGTTCTTCAGCTTGATGATGTTGTCGTGCTCGTCGATCGGCTGGCGCGAGAGCCACACCTCAACCAACTCCGCGCGGCGCTCACGGATCGCGTCCTCGCGCGCCTGCCACTGCTCCAATCGCCACTGGAACTGGGCGATGTGGGCGCGGAGTTGCTCGCGCACCGATTCGATCGGCGCGAGGTCGAAAAACGCGGCTTTGAGCATGATCGGATCGCGCTGGGCGGGCAGCGGCATGAAATCGGTGGCCCAGCGTCGCAGCTCAGCCATGCCTGCCTCGGTTACCGAGTAAATGCGCTTCTGGGCGCGCCGACCGCGCGGCGCGATCTTGGCTTCCACCAGGCCTTCAGCTTCCATGCGGCGGAGCTCGGGATAGATCTGGCTCTGGGGCGCCGACCACAGGTAGCCGACCGTTCCCTGAAAGTGGCGGACCAGATCGTAGCCCGTCAACGGCGTGTCCTTGATGACTCCCAGAAGCGCGTGCCGCAAGCTCACCGAGGCCCCAGTATACGTTGCGTGGTCGACTAGCCTCGACCTTTAGGTATCGCGATACTGACCAGCAGGGGTTTGGGGTCACCCCGAGCGCCTACAATCTGGTACATGCTGACCACCCAAGAAAACGAGCGACTCACGCAGGTTGGCCGCGGGACGCCTATGGGCGAATTCTTGCGCCGC
This sequence comes from uncultured Chloroflexia bacterium, assembly GCA_963776625.1. Classification (GTDB taxonomy): domain Bacteria; phylum Chloroflexota; class UBA6077; order UBA6077; family CF-72; genus CF-72. The sequence goes on from CAVZNP010000001.1 coordinate 185,023, forward strand.
TTCTGGCTCCCCGCGCTGCTGTCTGACGAGCTGCCTCAGGCCGACGGCGACCCGATCCGCACCCGGACGCTCGGCGAGGACCTGGTGGCGTTCCGCGACAGCACTGGCGCCGTCGGCATCGTCGATGCCTTCTGCCCGCACCGCCGAGCGCCGTTGTTCTTCGGTCGCAACGAAGAGTGTGGCCTCCGCTGCGTGTACCACGGCTGGAAGTTCGACACCACGGGTCAGTGCATCGACATGCCCAGCGAGCCCGCGGAGTCGGACTTCAAGGACCGCCTGCGCGTGAAGGCGTATCCGACCTACGAGGTCGGCGGCATGATCTGGGTCTACATGGGTCCGCCTGAGCTGCGGCCGGCACGTCCGCCGGAGATGCCCTTCACCCGCGCGCCCGAGAACGAGCGCCGCGGCCTGAAGTTCCTGGTCGAAGCCAACTGGCTGCAGTGCCTGGAAGGCGAGCTCGACACGGCGCACGTGTCGTTTCTGCATTCCACCTTTGGCGACGACGGCACGGGCATCCAGAACCTGGTGCGCGACGATGGCTACACCAATGACCGCCACCCGCGTCTGTTCGCGCTCGACACCGACTACGGCTTCGTCTACGGCGGGCGGCGCGCCCAACGCAAGGGCAACTACTACTGGCGCGTCACCCAGTTCCTGATGCCGATGACGGCGCTTATTCCGTCGGCCGCCGGGTACAACGGCGGCGCGACGATCTGGATGCCCATCGACGACAACCACTGCTGGCGCTACCTGGTGGGTGGCACGCGACCGGTGCGCGAGTGGGGCACGCCAGGTGAGATCAGCTCACGTCGAGCCGTGCTGCCGACGGAGCCCGGCACTTTCCGCTTCCCGGATGGCAAGGAGATCGACACGCGACTGTCGAAGTTCCGCCACGCGAACATGTACGGGCTGGATCGCGAGAAGCAGCGCAAGCTCAGCTTCACGGGCATGCCGTTCATTCCGACGCAGGACCAGGCCATGACCGAGGGCATGGGCTATGTCTGCGATCGCAGTGAAGAGCACCTGGGCAGCAGCGACGTGGCGATCATTCACATGCGGCGCATGATGCTCCGCTTTCTGGACAACTTCGAAAAAGGCGTCGAACCGTTCGCGCCGTCGCACCCCGAGATCTATCGCGTGCAGCCCCTGGATGTGGAGTCCAGTCACGCGGAGCTCCCGGATGTCCTGACGGAGTTCAGCGAAGAGGCAAGGCTCCCCGCGCTCGTCTGAGCGTTCGCTGTTCGTATGCTGGTTCGGGCCGGGGAAGTGCCTGCGCGGTGTGGGCTTGTGCGCCCGTTCGGGTCGGGGGAGCTGCGGCCCCCCGCCGCCAGTCGCTGCTCCGCTCGCAGGCTCGCTGCGCGCTCCTTCCCGCGGCGACCCCGCACAGGTGTAGGTTCGAGCCGTCCCGCTTCGGGTCGGGGGAGCCTGCGGCCCCCCGCCGCCAGTCGCTGCTCCGCTCGCAGGCTCGCTGCGCGCTCCTTCCCGCGGCGACCCCCCGCGTACGTGCTGAACCGCGCCTCTGCGGGGTCGCCCGCCCGCTCGCGTGGTCCACAAACGTGTCGGTTCGAACCCGAGTGACACCTCGTCACATGGTTCGCTGAGCGTCTCTGCCGTCACGTCTCGAGGATCAACACGCGTTTGGAACCAGGGTTTGCGACCCGCGAGTTTCAGGGCTTCGACCCCGAAGAGGTGCGGCCCAGCACGTACGCGGGGGGTCGCCGCGGGAAGGAGCGCGCAGTGAGCCTGCGAACGGAGCAGCGACTGGCGGCGGGGGGCCGCAGGCTCCCCCGACCCGAAGGCTGCGGACGAGCACACACGTCTCTCCTAGCCCGGAACCAGAGTGCGTTAGTGAAAGAGACGTTGACTGGCTAGCTGCGCGCCTTCGACGAGAGCCGACAACTTTGCAAACACGATGTCGGGGTGCACCATCGGCGTGCCTGCGAATGTGCCGAAACCGCAGTCGGCGCCAGCTATCACTTGCTCTGGACCGACCAGCTCGGCGTAGCGCACCAGGCGTTGGGCTACCAGCTCGGGGTGTTCGATGTAGTTCGTCGTGGTGTCCAGAACGCCCGGAATGATCACCTTGTCAGGAGGCAGAGACACCTCGGCGAAGACCGCGTACTCGTGCTCGTGCCGCGGATTGGCGCCTTCAAAGGAGATGCCCTGAGGCCGTGCGCGCAGCACCTCGCCGAGGATGTCGCGCAGCGGCACGTCCGTCTGGTGTGGACCCTCGTAGTTGCCCCAGCACAGGTGGAGCCGCATGCGGTCGGCCGGAATCGAGCGCACCGCTGCGTTGAGCGCCTCGATCCGCAAGCCAATCGGAGCCACCGAGACACCCGGCGGCACGTTCCACGCGAGCGCCACGTCCGGACAGTCGAGCTGCAAGATCAGCCCGGCGTTGACGATCGCCTCGTACTCCTCGCGCATGACGTCCGCCAGCGCCGCCAGGTACTCGGCGTCCGACGCGTAGTACTGGTTCGGCTGAAACCAGGCGATGACGCCCGGCGAGGCGGCGGTCATGAACGCTTCACGGTCGGGCGAGTCCCGGAGTGCCGCGCGCAGGTTGTCAATATCGGCGTGCAGCTCTGCCTGCCCGACGTACTGCACCGGGCCCGTGCACGCGTAGCGCTTGATGCGCGCCGCGCCCTGCTGCTGACGAGCGTTCCACTCGGCGTAGCGTGGAAACGCGGCGGCGTCGGCGCGTGGATAGCGCTGCACCTGCACGTGGCTGTCGAAGCCCGTCAGTCGCGCGTTGACATACGTGGAGTACGAGACCTTGCTCATCTCGCCGTCGTTGACCACGTCGATCCCGGCGTCGACCTGCTGGCGGACCGTCTCCGCGACCGCGCCGCGTACACGCTCGTCCAGGCCTGCAATGACCTCGCCGTTGGAGTCTTCGGCGTTCTCGCGCGCATACAGCAGCTCGACCAGGTCGTCGGGGCGCGGCAAGCTGCCGGTGTGCGTGGTGACAATGGCGTCGACACTGCGCTTCATAGAGCGGGGTACAGCTCCTCAACGCTCAGGGTGCGCGGGGTGATGCCTTGTTCGAAGGCATAGCGTGCCAGCAGATTCAGTGCGCCGCGGTTGACGTCGATCCCGTCCGGCGGGAGGTCAGCGCCGACGTTCTGTTTCGCCGCGCGCACCAGGCGGAACAGCTCCGCGGGCAGCCACGGGTTGTCGGCGACGATGTCGCGCCTGACCACCAGTGTGTGGTTGATGGGCCGGATGCGCGTCTGGCGGACGAAGTCAGCTTCGAGGTCCAGCGCGTTGGGCAGCAGCAAGCGCAGGTCCGGGTGCTCGGCCGGCTCCAGGCCCGCGGCAGCGTCGATCTCACCCTCGCGCAGCATCCCGGCCAGCGTCTTGCCGTCTGGCGCGCGGCGCGCGTTGGGCGGGTCGACGAAGCCGTCGACGTGGGCTGGCTCGAACGTCACCCAGCTGAGCGTATCGAGCTGGAGTCCGAACTGGTCGTGGAGCATGCCCCGCAGCCACGTTCCGGTAGTCTGCGTATACGCGCGCACGCCCACGGTGCGACCTTCGAGCTGCCTGGGCTCGCGCAGGGGGCTGTCGGGTCGGACCATCAGCATGCCGTAGGCGGACTGCTGCATGAGCACCACCGGGACGCCGACGAGCGGGCGTTCGAACGTAGTGGCAAGGAGCAACGTCACCAGGGCCAGTTCCGACACGTCGTATTTCAGGTCGTTGACCATCGGCCGAAACGCGCGATTGGCGGGGACCACGTCGGCGTACGCCAGGGACAAGCGCTCGCTGCTGACGGTGCCGTCCTTGAGCGGACGCGTGTGCGGGTAGGTGCCGATGGCGATCGTGAAGGTGTGCGGAGCGACCACCATCCGTGTCAATGGTAGCCGAGGCTGGCGCACGCTCATCGGAGCACTGGGGTTCGGCTAACCTGAGAGGCGCCTATGACTGACACCCTGGCGGCGCGCCTGGCGCGCCTGGATACCTGCGGCGTCTCGGACGCCATGGATCGACTCGGGCTGACTGGTGCCGTTCAGGGCCTGCGGCCGATGTGGTCGTGCCCGCGTATCGCTGGGCAGGTGATCACGGTGCGTTTGCGACGCGCCGAACCGGGCGATCAGTCGCCGCGCCACCTGGGGACCGCCGCCATCGAAGCTGGGGGGCCCGGACAGGTCATCGTCATCGAGCACCACGATCGTGAGGACGCCGCTGGTTGGGGCGGCATCCTGTCACTGGCGGCCCGCTTGAAGGGCATCGAGGGCGTCATCGTGGACGGCACCACGCGCGACGTCGACGACAGTCGCGACGCGGGCTTCCCGGTCTACGCGCGCGCCGCGACGCCGATGACCGCCCGCGGCCGGGTGGTTGAGGCATCCATGGGCGAGCCCATTCGCGTGAGCGATCTGCACGTGGCCAGCGGCGACTACGTCATTGCCGACTGGAGCGGCGCGGTGTTTCTGCCGGCCGATCGCGCGGAAGAGATCGTCTCCACCGCGGAGGGCCTGATGGCGCGCGAGGCGGCCATGGCAGAGGCGGTGCGCGCCGGGCAATCCGTGGTCGAGGTCATGGGCGCCGGCTACGAGGCCATGTTAGGACGCACATAAGGGCAAGGTGGTAACGAGAGTTTTTCTCTGGACGTCGACAGCTCACAACGAGTTCTTTTTAAAGTCGAAAGCTGCGGCTTTCTCCCCAGGGCTCCGCGCCCTGGACCCCGCGTCCCAGAGTCCTACTCTCGGTGGCTGTCGGCCGCATCCGCTCGCTGGTACGCACGCACTGTCAACACGTGTGTGATCCAAGAGGGTGATCCACCCGAGGGTGTTCTCCGCTCTTCCCGACGTCCGTCCTGGTCGACACCTGGGCAGAAACACCCACGGGAACCCCTCAGGGGACACCATGGGAGGGGACACCATGGGAGGGGACACCATGGGAGGGGACACCATGGGAGGGGACACCATGGGAGGGGACACCATGGGAGGGGACACCTTGGGAGGGGACACCTTGGGAGGGAACACCTTGCGAGCGACGCCTCGGGGGAAACACCTTCAGAGGGACACCCGCCGGAGGCACACCATCGGGGAGGAACACCGCCGGAGGTGCACTATCGGGGAGGAACACCCCCGTCGGGATGAACACCGCTTTGGATCACACACGTTTGGATCACACACGTGTTGACAGTGCGTGCGCGATGGCGAGCGGATGCGGCGGACAGCCACCGAGAGTAGGGCTCTGGGACGCGGGGTCCAGGGCGCGGAGCCCTGGGGAGAAAGCCGCAGCTTTCGACTACTAAAGCAAACTCGTTACGAGCTTTCGACTGCCAAAGAAAAACTCGTTACGAGCTCGAGCGCAACAGGTAGGCGGAATGGAGCAGCTCCGGGTGCGCGTGGAGCTCACTGGCGGTGCCCTGATACCGAATGCGGCCCCCTTCGAGGATGTACGCGCCGCGCGCGAGGCCCAGCGCGACGTGGGCGAACTGCTCGATCAGCAACACGGCGACGCCTGAAGCCGCCAGGGAGGCGATCACGGGCACCAGGCGCTTGACGACGACCGGCGCGAGGCCCAGCGAAAGCTCGTCCACCAGCAAGACGCGTGGGCGCGAGACGATCGCCTGCGCCAGCACCACCATCTGTTGCTCGCCGCCCGACAGATAGCGGCCCTGTACCCGCCAGCGCGTCTTCAGCTCTGGAAACAGTTCCACCGCGTGGTCGACACCACTGATGGCCGCCGCGCGGTCAAGCGCGTACGTGGCAACGCGCAGGTTATCGGCCACGGTCAGGTCTGGCAGCAGCCGCCGCCCTTCTGGAACCACGGCAACCCCCGCCGCGCGGATCCGCTCGGGCGGCAGCCGTGTCAGTTCCACGCCGTCGAGCCGGACGTGCCCCGTCCGCGGCCGCAGCACGCCGGCCACGGCAAGGACCAGCGATGATTTGCCGGCGCCGTTTGGCCCGAGCAGGGTGGTCACCTCGGCGGGCGGGATTTCGAGCGAGACGTCGCGGACGACGTCGCGCGCACCGCGGGCGACGGTTACCTCCTCGAGGACGAGCGTCACACCTGCTCCTCTGTCCCCAGGTACGCCCGCATCACGTGCTCGTTGCGCAGCACCGCGGCTGTCTCGCCCGTGGCAATGAGCTTGCCGAAGTCCAGTACCGCCACCAACTGACAGCACGCGGACACCAGCGCCATATCGTGGTCGACCAGGATGACCAGCGCGCCACGCTTGTCGGGAATCGTCTGAATCATGCGCCCGAGGTGGCTTGTCTCCTCATCGGGAAGTCCCGCCGCGGGCTCGTCGAGCAGGATGACGCGCGGCTCGCCGACCACCGCTCGGGCGATTTCGACCAGGCGTCGCTCTCGCGCGCCGAGCGTGCCGACCTTCACGTCCGGCTCGACGTCGAGTCCGACGAAGTCGATCGCGTCGAGCACCGCCGCACGGCGGTCCGCGCCTCTGGATGACGAGCAGTGCTCGTGCACCATGGCGATGTTGTCGAAGACGGACAGCGCCTCGATCGCCTGCTCGGTCTGAAACGTGCGCCGCAGGCCCCAGCGTGCGCGACGAAAGTTCGGCATGCCGAGCAGGTCAGTTCCGAACGCGTGGACGCTGCCCGCGCTGGGTCGGACAAAGCCGCTCAGCACGTTGAACAGCGTCGTCTTGCCCGCGCCGTTGGGCCCGATCAGTCCACACGTGCCCTGAGGGAAGGCCAGCGACACGTCGTCGAGCGGCGTCACCCCTCCGAAGCGGACGGTGAGTCCGTCGATTTCGATCATCGCGTCCGGCGCATGCGGTCAGGAACGTCGGTCATGGTGTGCGCGGCGCCAGGCCTGCCCGCCTCGAGAGCGCGCGTGACAGGTTGGCCATGTCTTTCGGGAACTGGACCGCCAGACCCTCGGGCGCGGTGGTCATCGCCTGGAGCACGCCGATGCCAAACAGAATCGTCAGCAGGTCGGGCGGGATGCCCCAGTTTTTCAAAATCTCGGGGAGCAGCTTCAGCAACACGCCGGCGACGATGGGCCCCCAGAAGGTGTAAATGCCGCCCATCAGCACCACGGCGAGCAGGGTGATCGAGTCCTGGGCTGGAAACGCGTACGTCGTGAGCCCGCCGGCGCTGGCCGCAAGCATGCAGCCCGCCACGCCGGTCATGAAGGACGCCAGCGCAAAGGCCCACAGTTTGTAGAGAGTGACGTTCACGCCAGCGGCCACGGCGGCCATCTCGCTCTGGCGAAGCGCCGCCCAGGCGCGGCCGGCTTTGCCGTGCACGTGCAGCACGCCGATGAAGAACATCACCGCGGCAATGAGGACTGCCGCGCGATAGTACGCGGTGTCGGAAGCCAGCCAGTCGGGTCGTTGGATGGAGGCGGCCACTGAACCGGCGGCGTCCTTTGAATAGCCGAGAAAGCCGGGCCCGCCATTCGGGAAATTGACGGCCTGCAGAATCTGGGTGATGGCGGCGGCGGCCATGAGCGTGATGAGCGCCAGGTGCAGGCCACTCAAGCGCAGCGCGGGCAGCCCGATCAGCGTGCCAATCACGGCCGTGATCGCTCCGGTCGCCAGCAGGAGCACGGGGAACGGCAGCGACGTCCCGAAGCCGAGTCGCAGCGCGACCCAGCCGCCCACCGCCAGCAGCGCGATCTGGCACAGCGACACCAGGCCGACGCGACCCATCAGCATGGCCAGGCTGAGTGCCACGATGCTGTAGATCGCTACGGACGTCAGGATCTGGATCCAGAAGCTGGTCAGCACCAGCGGTAACAGGAGGACGATCACCAGGAACACGCCTGCCTGGACGGCGCCGCGGCGTGTACCGCGCGTGCCGAACCGCGACAGGAAGGAGGCACGACCTGCCTCCTCGGGCGGCGAGCGGGTCTCGACGGCGGTCATGGTCGACCGAGCGTGCGCTGCTCCGTGAACCCGAACCACAGCAGCGCGAGGATGGCAAACACGAACGGTGTCATCGTTCGATATGGGCTGAGCGCGGGGAACGCCGCCAGACAGGACTGGACGACGCCGATCACCAGGGCGGCAATGAGCGTCACGTTGAGCGACTCCAGACGACCGATGAGCGCGGCGCTCAACGCGGCGATGACCAGAAACGTCAGACCGACGATGTCCAGCCCGACCAGGGTCGACAGCAGCAACCCCGTGGCGCCGGCCAGCAGACCCGAACCCAGCCAGGCCGCGGCCTCCACGCGACGCACGGGCACGCCCAGCATGGCCGTGGTCTCGCGGTGGTTGGCCAGCGAGCGCATGGCGATGCCGAGTCTGGTTCTTTGCAAGAAGATGGAGGTGCCCACCGTAACCGCGATGCCAAGTGCCAGGCCGATGAGCTGGGTGGCATTGACGCGCACGCCGGCGACGCTGAAGGCGATGCGCGTGGTGGGCAGCACCAGCGAATGCGCCTGGTAGCTCCACGCCCAGGACATGATGCCCAGCAGGATCAGGGTCAGGCCGAGGCTGGCGACGGCCTTGACGAGCGGGTCGCGCTGCGCCAGCGGCGGGCCGAAGAGCATGCCGTAGACGAGCGTGACGCCGCCGCCGAACAGGATGGTGACGAGATACGCCACCCACTCCGAGGTGTGGAGGGGCGAGTTGATGAGTGACCAGGCGATCAAGGCGCCGGTGGCGCCGACCGCGCCGTAGGCAAGGTTGAGGACGCCAGTAGCGCGGAAGAGCACGACGAGACCGACGCCCGACAGAGCGAAGACGCCGCCCAGTGCGAGGCCCAGGACGAGGAACGGTCTCAGGTCAGGCACGCGTCACCGGACGCCCCATCGACCTAATGGTTCAGACCCTGGGCCTGCTCGGCGGCGCGAATCGCGTCCAGGTTGTTATCCGGCAGCGCGGCAATCTGGAAGCAGTCCTCTTTCTGGACCATCTTCTGATCCTGGGGCACCACCGTCCGGTCCACGTTGTTCGGCACGTGGTACGGCAAGTTGCCGAAGTACCACGGCTGACACAGGATGTCCGTCTGGAAGTTCGTGATATTGCGAATCGCGGCGTTGACGCCCTGCTGCGTCAGCTGATCGTCTGGCAACTGAAGCAGCGTGGTGGTGATGATGTCCGCGGCGACGAAGCCCATCTGACCGAAGCTGCCGAGCGGGATCTGCGGCGCGTACTGCTGCGTCACCTGCTGGTACAGCAAGTTCTTGGGCCCGCTGGAATCGACCAGGTTGAGCTCGGCATTGATGCCGACCTTGCCATTCCATTCCGAGTCCAGTGCCTGTGCGACCGACGCGTCGTTGCCCGGTGTCGACCACGCCCACAGCACCGAATCGATCAGGCCCTGCTGCTCCGCGGCCTGCAGGATCTTGAGCCCTTCGGGGGGCGTGAAGTTGATGACCACGCCGCCGCCATCGCCGGCGGCCTGGGCCGCCTGGAGGGCAATCGCGCTGGCGTCTGAGATCGGCACGTCCTCGAGGAACGAGCCGTTGCTGGGAATCCCGGCCTGCGCGGCGACTTCGGCCACACCCGAATCGTCGTGATCGCCACCTGGCACGTTGGCGCCCACGACCACCAGCGATTTCGCGCCGGCGCGCACCAGGTACTGCGCCGCACCGGTGTTGCTGTAGTACGGACCCATGTTCACCGCCGCGATGTTCGGCGAATTGAAGCAGTCGAACGGCACGCCCGCGGCGATCACGTTGAAGTTGTTTTGCTCGTAGTAGGCGTGGTTGACGGTGCAGTCGATCAGACTCGTGCTGCCGACGATCGCCAGCACCTGCTCGTCCTGAATAAGTTTGGATGCGAGCGCGGCGACCTGCTGCGGATTGGTCTGCTCTTCCTCGACCACGTACTGGATGGGTCGGCCATTGATGCCGCCGTTGTCGTTGACGCAGTTGAAGTAGGCCTGGGCCATGCCGGTGATGCCGGTGAAATCGGTGCCCGGTTGCTTGGTGACGATGGCGCCGAGCTTGATTGGCGTCCCGGTGGCCTTCTGGCCGTTCCCGAGGCCACACGCCGCGGCAGTCTGCCCCACGGCGGCGCCGCTGCCCGCGGACAGCGCCAACACGATTGACATGCCACATGCGACTACCCGAACGCCGATGGCCTTGAATGTCCTCAAGCCCCTACCCCCGATTTTTCAGCGGAGGCTATCGCGTTCGGTCGGCGGTGTGAAGTGGATTGCGGCAGGTGTACCCTCCCGGAATCATGCAGGTTGCGATTGGTACCTACGACCACACCAAGGGCCTGAAGGACGGCAGCGTCAGCTCCCCTGGCATCGACTTTGATTTCGTCGAGGTCTCGCCGATCACTCGGGCGTTCCGCCCGATGGCAACGCAGCAGACCTACGACGTTGGCGAAATGGCGCTGGTGACATACATGCTGGCGCGCGTCTACCACAAGCCCGTGGTCGGTTTGCCGATCGTGCTGGTGCGCTCGTCGCTTCTGCCGGGCCTCGTGACGTCGACTAGCTCGTCGCTGACCGATCCGCGCGAGCTGAACGGCAAGACGCTCGGTATCCGCTCGTACACGCAGACCAGCGGGGTCTGGGTCCGCGGCATTTTGCAAGACGCGTTTGGCCTGGACCTGAGCTCGCTCAAGTGGGTCACCTTCGAAGGCGCGCATCTGGACGAATACACCGATCCGTCGAACGTGACGCGCGCGCCAGCGGACGCCAACATCGCTGACATGGTCAAAAGCGGCGAGCTCGCGGCGGCGATCGGCGTGCCCGCGGGTGAGGGCGTGCGATCGTTCGTGCCTGATGCGGCGAAAGCTGAGGCGGACTGGGCAGCGAAGTCGGGCGTGCGGACGGTCAACCACATCGTGACGGTCAAGCAGTCGCTGGTGGATGCCGATTCGTCGCTGCCGGCGAAGCTGACGGACCTGTTCGAGCGAGCGCGCGGCAGCAATGGGGCGTCGGTGCCGCCGATTGGGATCGAACCGAACCGGGCTGCGTTCGAGGCGCTGGCGCGCTACGCGTACGAGCAGAAGATCACGCCGACGCCGATGACACCCGAGGAGCTGTTCCCGACGGCGGTCGGCGCCAGGGCCTAGCTAGCGACTCGGGCTGAAAACGGGCTTGTCGGCCAGACTTCTAGCGATTCTTTCCCCGGAGGGGGTCTCCTCCGGGGAAAAGCTTCCTACGCGGGGATCTTGCAGCTCCCGATAAGCGGGAGCGATTCTGCCGGGAACGTCTGGACGACGTCCTCCGACTGGCCGTCAACCTTCAGCAAGTAATAGTTGGTGCGCCCCTGGTGGTCATCCGGGTTCATGATGATCCCGCCATCGGGGAAATCCGGACCCTGCGGCACGTTCAGATGTGCGAACGCGTCGACGAGCTTGTCGGTATCAGCCTTGCCCGTGAAGTTGGCCGCGCGCATCGCGTACACCAGTGACATCATCGACAGGTACGCGTTGTAGCCGTTCACGTTGCCAGGCGTGACGTGGTCGACACCACCGAGCGGGCCCGTGACATCGGCGTCCTGTCCCTTGGCGATGGCCAGCCAGTCGGCCATGTACTTCGCATCGTCGGCGTTGCCGGGGATGCCATCCGACGGCCGCGTGCCAGCAATATACGCGCCGTTCAGCGCGTCGGGGTACACGCCACCGAAGGATTCCTTGCCCAGGCCGGTGACCATGGCCATTTTCTGGTTGATCCCGAACTGGGCAATGACGCTCATGACCCGCGCGAGGTCGGTGCCTGTCTCGGAGATCTGCAGCACCTGGATCGAACCGTCGGTCGGCACCTTGCTGACGTACGGGGTCACGTTAGCCTCGCCCAGCGGCACGGCGATCTGGTTCTGCTGCTGCAGCTCAGCGCCGTCTGCCTGGAGCGCCTGCTGGAGTGACTGCAGGTTCGACTGACCGAGCGCGTAGTCGGGATAGATGATGCCCCACTTGGTGCCGAGTTGATCGACCTCTGCCTTGGTGGTCGGCGCGAAGGTCTGGTTGCCAGCCGGGTAGACACGGAAGGTGTACTTGTCGCACTGCTGCGAGGTGAGTACGTCGCTGGCGCAGCCGTTGGTCGCGATGTACACCAACTGGAGCTTGGAGGCGAGCCCTTCGACGCCGAGGCATTCGGGGCTGAACAGGCCACCCGCGAGCACGTCCACGTTGTCCTGCTGCGCTAGCTGCGTCGCCAGGTCGAGCGCCTGGGTGGCGTCGCCCTTGGGGTCGACGTAGGTCACCTTGAGCGGATGACCATTGATGCCACCGGTGGCGTTGGTGCGCTGTACGACCAGATCGGTGCTGATGCGCATGAGCGCGCCTTCGATCGCCCCGACGCCGGTGACGTCATCCATGACGCCGACGGTGATCGGCGTGCCGGTCGGCGGCGCGGCGTTGGCTGCTGGCGCGGCGCCAGTGGTAGCGCCGGATGCGGCGGGACTCGGCGATGCGCCGACCGCGGCCGACGGCGAGGCGGCTGGTGACGCACCCGGAGAGGCGGCTGGCGAGGCACCCGGCGCGGCCGACGGTGAGCTAGCCGCGAGCGGCGCAGCGCTGGGCTGAGCGGCGGCGGGTGCCGTGGTCGGCGCGGCCACGGGCGCGGTGGTCGGTGGCGCCGCGGCTGGCGTCGAACAGGCCGTCACCACCAGGGCGACGAAACCCGCGAGCAGGACGGACTGGGATCGAGATCGCGCGGTGTAGTTCATACGTGCACACTCCCCATATAAGTTTCGATGTACCTATCGCTGTGGCTGCTCACCTTACACCGTTCACAGAGCCATAGGTCACAGGGCTTCGACGTTCTCGGCGGTCAAGCCGGCTGCCACGCTCTCCGCTGGTTCGGCTCCCTCCAGGCTGCGGTCTCCCCCTGTGGGGAAGTTGCGCTTCATGAAGCGGCGCCACAGTCCGAGGATGCCCTCAGGGATCAGGTACACCACCAGCATCAGCATGATGCCGATGAACAGCGACGACTGGCTCCCCACGCGACTGAGCTGATCGGTCAGCGCGCGGAGCAGCGCGGCGCCGAGGAACGGCCCGAGGATCGTGTCGACGCCCCCGATCAACGCGTACACGAGGCCGTTGGTCGAATTGGTGATGCCCAGCAGGTCGGTGAACACGAAACTGGTTTGCAACGCGTACAACCAGCCGCCGAGCGTGGCGACGAGGCTCGAATAGATCGTCAGCGCGACGCGGAAGCGCGGCACGCTGTAGCCCATGGCCGCCGCGCGGGACGGATTGCGACCGATCGCCTGAATGGCTTTGCCGCTTTGCGAGGCCAGCACGTACCAGGACAGCAACGCCACCCCCGAGACGATCGCCAGCACAAACCAGTAGAAGCCGTTGCCAATCAGCGGGTTCAGGCCGAACGACGGCTGCGTGCCGCCGAGGACCCTGAGTCCATTGTCGCCGCCGGTCAGCTCCAGGGTGGCCAGCGGCAGGGCGGCGAACGCCGCGGTCGTCAGGAAGGTCAACATCAGGTACTCGATGCCTGAGGCGACCAGGGCGTAGAAAGAAAACAGGAGTGAGACGACAAAGCCCGCGAACATCGCCGCGGCGAACAGGACGAACGGGTTGAAGATGCTGAAAGGGGGGTGGGTCAGGATCGCCACGGTGTAGGCGCCTACCCCGAAGTTGGCGCCGGCGCCCAGGTTGAACAGTCGTCCGTAACCCGTGATGAGGCCAACCGACAGGGCCAGCAGGCCGAAGATCATGTAGCTGGTCAGTCCCCGGACGATGTATCCGCCAATCAGTGGCGGAACGACTGCCAACAGGATGATCAGGGTGGCGCCAAGGAGCAGATCGCGGACGGGCCCGAGCCGACTCATAAGCGCACCAGCGCGTGCTGACGCTGCGCCCGCACCATCAACAGGATGATGACCAGGGCAAACAGGACCAGGGTGAGCACGGATGGCTTGACCCCTGGAATCAGCTGGCCCAGGGCCTGGAACTCGCCCACCAGTAACGCAACGATGGCCGCGCCACGGAAGTTCCCCAGGCCGCCAGCGACGACAATGATGAACGCGTTGGCGATAACGTCGTTGCCGATGGTCGGATAGACGGACTGCAATGGCAGGAGCAGACCGCCGGCCAGTGCCGCGAGCCCGGCGCTCACCATGAACGCCAGGATGTAGACGCGCGGCACGGGAACGCCCAGCGCGGCGGCCATCGGTCGATTCTGCGCAACGGCACGCAGCCAGATCCCATAGCGGGTGTAGCGCAGGAAGAAGTACCCGAGGACCAGGATGCCCATGCCCGCGGCGATCACGACCAGGTCGTAGGCGGGGTAGAGCACCGGGCCAATCGGGATGGGCACGGTCAAAGGCGGCGGCACCAGCTTGGTGTCGCCGCCGAGAAGGTTGGTGGCCAGCTGCTCCAGGATCAAACTCAGCCCCAGCGTGGCGAGCAGCACCAGCACCTGGGACCGCTGCAGGAGCGGCCAGATCACGGCGGTCAGCAACAGGCCGCCCAGGATGGCGACGACGAAGGTGCCGATCACCATGGCGGCTACGTAGTTGTGCGTCAGATTCAGGGTGAACCAGACGGCGTAGCCGCCCATCATGAAGAAATCGCCCTGGGCAAAGTTGATGATGTGCAGCACGCCGAAGAGCAGCGCCAGCCCCGCCGCGACAAGCGCCAGCGACGAGCCGACGACCAGGCCATTGAGGAGTTGGAGAATGACCTGGTTCACGCGCGGGATTCTCCGAGCATCGTGGCGGCCAGCTCGTCAGGGCTGCTGAAGTCGGCGGGTTGATACGTGCCCACCAGCACGCCGCGGTCCATCGCGTACATGCGCGAGCACAGGGTGCGCAGCAGGTCGAAGGACGAATCCACCACCAGCACCGTCAGACCCGTCTGCGTCGCGGTCAACAGCGCGTGGGTGATCAGCTCGACGTTGGCCGGCATCAGTCCTTCGGTTGGCTCGTCCACGAGGAGCAGCTTCGGCTGCAGCGCAATGCCACGCGCCAGGGCGAGCATCTTCTGCTGGCCCCCACTGAGCGTGCCAGCCATTTGATTGCGCCGCTCCTTGAGGATTGGGAACAGCGCGTAGGCGCGGTCCAGAACCCCCTTCTGGTCCGCCGCGCGATGCAGCAACGCGCCGATGCGAATGTTCTCTTCGACGGACATCTGGGGAAACACCGCGCGCTCCTCGGGCACGTAGCCAAGCCCGCGCGCCGCGCGCAGGTGTGAGGCCATGCCCATGAGCGACGCGCCCTCCAGGGCCACCGTGCCGCGCGTGCGCGTCTCCATGCCCATGAGTGACTTCAGCGTGCTGGTCTTGCCTACCCCGTTGCGGCCCACGAGGGCAACGGCCTCACCCTGCGCGATGGAGAAGCTCACCCCCTGGACGACATGACTGGCGCCGTAGAAGGCATGCAGGTCCTGGACGTCAAGCATGGACGACGTCATGCGTCGCGGCGCCCGCGCAGGAAGACGCGCCTGACGTCGGCCGAGTCGAAGACGTCGTCGGCGCTGCCCTCGGCCAGCTTCTTGCCTTCGGCGAAGGCCGTCACGCGGCTGGCGACGGTGCGGACCACGTGCACGTCATGCTCGGCCATCACCACCGTGGCCGTGTTGACGACCCGCTTGAGCAGGTCGCCGAGACGCGCACGCTCGTGGGCGCTCATGCCCGAGGACGGCTCGTCGAGCAGTAGCAGGCGCGGCCGACTGCCCAGTGCGACGGCAATCTCGAGCTGGCGCTGCTGACCATGCGACAGGAGTTCGGCGGGAACGCCGGCGGCCGCGCGCAGGTCGACCAGGGTGAGCAGGTCGTTCGCCAGGGCGACGTCCTCCTGCTTGCTCTTCAGGCGCAGCAGGCCGAACAGGCCGCGATGAGCCTGGACGGCGAGCACCACGTTCTCCTGGCAGGTGAAGCCGGGAATGATGCTGGTGAGCTGGAACGAGCGACCGATGCCGGCGCGCGCCCGCGAGCTTGGCGTGCTGGTGCCCAGCGACTTGCCGTTGAAGGTGATCTCCCCAGACGTCGGCAGGATCTGCCCGCCGAGCAGGTTCAGCACCGTGGACTTGCCGGCCCCGTTCGGGCCGATGAAGACGTGGATGTCGTGTTCCTTGATGTCGAGATCCACGCCGTCGACGGCCCGGAACTGGCCGTACGATTTCGACAGACCGCGCGTCGAAAGCAGAACGCCGTTATCGGCACGCGTCATCGCGTGGCGCGACCTCGCCTACCCACGCGCGGCTTTACCCACACGCGCTGGAGCCTTCCCTGGGGTTGAGCCCGCGAGCAGTATGGGCGCGCTGGCGATCCAGCTCGCCCGACGTGGCGTACGGAGGCGCTCCGCCTGTCGGCAGCCCACACGTCGCGGAAACGTGCAGCGTGCCACCGGCGCAGCTAAGCGGCGACTGCCGCGCCCGTTTTCGCGCCGAGCACCTGCGCCGGGTTGTCGCGCACCATGGCGCGCACGTCGGTCTCCGCGAAGCCATTTTCGAGCAGCCTGTCGATGAACATACCCAGGCCGTCATCGGGGTACGGTGCCGTCGTCTGCCCGAGGTCCGTCGCCAGAATGGTGCTCGCCGAGCCCACCTCGCGGATGTTGGCATACACCTGCTCCCAGCTGATCTTGCCCGTGTTCGGCGTGGTGAAGCAGCGCTCGAAATACACGCCGTAGGGCGCAAGCTCCTGCTGCTCGGAAATACTCAGCAGCGTCGTGGGAAATTCGGGGTGGGTGATGACGATGCGTTGGACGCCCACCTCCTGGGCAGCCCTGACCACGGGCAGCACTTCCGACGGGCGGATGTGTGAGGTCGCAAGCACCATGTCGTGCTTGGCGATGATCTCCAGGCACTGCCGCGTGGCATCCGTCACGCGGCCAGCCTCGGTCACGCTCAGGAACGACCCGGCGATGCCCAGCGCGCGCATTTCACGCGCAATGCTCATCCAGTACGGCAACTTGCTTTCGTCCCGCTGGCCAGCGATCGCTTCCAACTCGTTGGCGTTGTCGACTGACGGCAGCCAGCACACCCGCGCGCCCAGGCGACCGGCGATGTCCAGCGCCAACGGATTCAAGCCGCCGACCGAGTTGTTCAGCGCGATGGCGCCGAACGCCTGCACACCCGGCACGATCTGGTTGACGAGCGTCGCGCGGTCAGCCGTGCAGATGTAGTGCGATTTCAGCACAAAGCCCGCCATGTGGCGGGCTTTGAAACGATGGGCGAGCTCGATGTCGTTGAACTTGCGCGGCAGGACATCCGGAGCGCTGTGGATGTGGGTGTCGAAGGCGCCTTCCAGGAGGCTTTCGATCGTCTTCGGGTCAGCCATGCTGCCCGGGAGTGTACTAGGCTTGCGGTTTGGCCTCGATTTGAAGCTCAACTTTTAGCTGATCGTCGATCACGCGTTTGCCAGGTTCGAACTCACGGGTAAAGGGCACCGCGAAATCGCTCAGCTTCAGCGTCAGGTTGCCCGAGAAGCCAGCCGCGTGGCCCATACGCGTCTCGACAATGCCGTTGAACGTCAATGGGACCTGCACCTCTTTGGTGATGCCGCGCATGGTCAGGTCGCCCGAGATAACGAATTCGTTGACGCTCTTCTGCTGGATGCTTTTGCTTTTGAAGGTAATGTGCGGATAGGTGCTCGTGTCGAGCATGTCGGCGCCATTGATCAGGTCTTCACGACCCTGGACGGCTTGCGACTCGACGGACGTGGCGTCGATGTTCACCTCGACAGTCGACTTGAGCAGGTCCTGTTCGTTGACGAAGATCGTGCCGGTGAAGGTGCGGAAGCGGCCTTTGACGTACGCGATCGTGTTGTGCAGCGCGGCAAACTCGACGAGGCTATGGACGGTGTCGATGGTCCAGGTTCCGCCGCCGATCTGAGCGGCTTGAGCAGCGCTGGTCATGAGCGTGTCTCCTCTACCCGTGCGGGTATGTGATGGCGAACCAGATGTCTACGCTAGCCGATCGCTGGGCTCAACTCTTCGGCGGCCGCGGCATCGACCAGCCAGATCACCTCGCCCGGCGTGGGGCGCACGATCTGGGCGGGACGCTCCGCCGGCGCGTAGGGACCTTCGAGCACTTGCCGCAGCATGCTGGCCTTCGCCTCGCCAGCGACCAGGAACATGGCCTCGCGGGCCAGGTTCAGCACCACTGGCGTCAGGCTGAGCCGCCACATGCCGACTTCAGCGACGTTTTCGGCGACGACCCAGCGCTGCTGCTCGTGCACGGCCGACAGGCCCGGGAACAGCGAGGCGGTGTGGCCATTGTCGCCCATGCCCAGCAGGATCAGGTCCAGACGGGGCGGTTCGTCCTTGAAATAGTCCTTCAGTTGACGCTCGTAGTCGGCGGCGGCCTCCTCAGGGGGTAGCTCGCCGCGCATGCGGTGCACGTGCGCGGCGGGAATGGGCACGTGGCTGAGGAGCGTCTCCTCGGCCATGTGGTAGTTGCTCTGCGGATCCTCGGGGGGTACGCAGCGCTCGTCGCCAAAGAAGATGTGCACGTGCGCCCAATCCACCTGCTGGACGAGGGGGGGGCTCGCCAGGCGACGGTGCAGGTCGCGCGGGGTCGAGCCGCCCGACAGGGCGACGCTGAAAGCGCCCCGGGTGTCGATCGCCTGCTGGGCGAGTTCGACGACCTGGCGCGCGGCGGTATCGGCGAGGGCCGCTGGGTCTGGCAAGACTCTGATCGCCGTCATACGGGTTGGTCTCTCAGCAGAAATCTAACCGATCTCCCGGGCGCACGGGTGAGTGTTCAAGACAGATAACCTCGCATGCCAGGATCCGTTCCAAAGCTGAACTCTGTGCTGAGGGTACGCCCGGGAGGCAACCGTTTGAGCGGATCCGACCCAGACGTTCGTCCATTTCGTAGCCCCGCCCCGCCGCTGAGCAGTTAGCATCGGCGTGTGCTAGAGCGGCGCTTTGCGCCGTACTTGATCGCCCTGTTGAGCGTCACCCTCGCGACGCTCATCGCCATACCCATCTACCCATCAGATGGCGACTTCCCCGCCCTGCTGCTGCTGGTGGCTGTGGCGATCACCGCATCGCTGGGCGGCTTCGGGCCAGCGCTGCTCGCCACGATCGGCGGCTTCCTGTCGCTGGACTACTTTTTTGAATCTCCCGCGCTGAGCTTTGCTATCAGCGCGCTCGGCACGTCGCTCGATCTGGTGGCCTTCGCCTTCGTGGCCGTTCTCCTCGGCGTCCTGAATGCCCGCCTGCGAACCGCGCGTCAGCGTGCCAACGCCGCCCGCATGCAGGCCGAGATCGCGTTGCGCTCCCGCGACGAGGCGCTGGCGATCGTCTCGCACGATTTGCGAACGCCGCTGACGGCGATCAAGACCTCGGTCTCCACGCTGCGCAACCCGGGCATGCCGCTCACCGACAGCACCCGCTACGACCTGCTAAGCACCATCGAAGCCGAGGCCGACCGACTCGTGCACTTCGTCGCGGATGCGCTGGCGATGAGTCGACTCGAGTCGGGCATTACCCCGGATCCCCAATGGAATGCGCTCGGCGAAATCGTCGCGGCCGTGCTCGACCGCACCAGCCCCATTCTGGCCGACCGGTCCGTCGCCTTCGACGTGCCCGACACTCTGCCGCTGGCGCGCTTCGACGCGGGGCTGCTGGACCAGGCGCTAAGCAACGTCCTGGAAAACGTGGGCATGCACACGCCGGCCGGGACCCCGGTTTCAATCATGGGGCGCGTCGAGAACGGTACAGTACGCGTCGAAGTGAGCGACGGCGGTCCCGGCATCCCACGCGAGGCGCGCGAACGGGTGTTCGCCAAATTCGAACGCCTCACCGACCAGGGCATGGGCACCGGTCTTGGCCTGGCCATCGCCCGCGCCGCGACCACCGCGCAGGGTGGCGAGGTGCTGATTGAGGACAGTCCGCTGGGCGGAGTGCGGTTCGTCGTGGTGGTACCCAACCTGGCTGGAGGAGGAACTGGCAATGCCAGTTGAGAAGACTCCCAACATTCTGATGGTGGACGACGACCCCCACGTGATCCGCTCAGTGCGTGCCGCGCTGGAGAGCCACGGGTACCGCGTCCGATCCGCTGCGACCGGACCGATGGCCCTGGACGCGTGCATTGCCGAGCGGCCGGACGTGGTGCTGCTCGACCTCGCACTCCCGGGCATGGACGGCGTCGAGGTGTGTCGTCGGCTGCGTGACTGGAGTCGCGTGCCCATCCTGGTGTTGTCAGCGCGGGTCCACGAGCACCAGAAAGTCCAGGCGCTCGACGCTGGAGCGGACGACTACATCACCAAGCCCTTCGGCACCGAGGAGCTGCTGGCGCGCATTCGCGCCGCGCTTCGGCGTGACCAGGCGCGCCGCGATGACGAGCCGGTGATCAGCGCAGGGGGTCTGGTCATCGACATGCTCGCGCGGCGGGTGAGCGTCGACGCTCGCGAGGTCCACCTCACGCCGACCGAGTACGAGCTGCTGCGCGTGCTGGCCACCAATCCCGATCGCGTGCTGACCCACGGTTACCTGCTGCGCACCGCCCTCGGGGCTGGCTACGAGGACGCGCTGGACAATCTGCGCACGTTCATCGCCCAGCTGCGTCGCAAACTGGAGCGCGAGCCGAATCGGCCGCGCTGGATTCTGACCGAACCAGCGGTCGGCTACCGTTTTCGCCCGGAGGCGTGAGTCCGCCCCGCCCGTACGTGGTCATCAACGTCGCGGCCTCCGTCGACGGCAAGATCGACACGCGCGACCGGCGCGGGGCGCCGATTTCCGGTGAGCAGGACCGCGAGCGGGTGGACGCCTTGCGAGCGTCCGTCGATGCGGTGATGGTCGGGAGCCACACGCTGCACGACGAGGACCCACGCCTGACGGTCAAATCCGAGGCGCTGCGGGCTGAACGCGTGGCGCGTGGCGAACCGGAGAACCCGGCGAAGGTGGCGGTTGCGTCCCATCTCAGGCTCGCTCCCGACTGTCGGTTCCTGACCAGCGGCCCAGCTCGGGTCATTCTGTTCGTCCCGCGAGGGCTGGCCGATGCGCCCCTGACGGCACGGGGAGTCGTCGGCGACGTCCAAGTTCTGCACGTCGGAGAATGGCGTGTGGATCTCGGGGCCGCCATGTCGACGCTCGCCGAGCTCGGTATGCGGCGCGTGCTCGTAGAAGGAGGCGGGACGCTCAACTTCGAGCTGCTGCGCCTGGGGCTGGTCGACGAGCTCCAGGTCTACGTCGCGCCGCTGGTTTTCGGCGGGGCAAACGCGCCGACACTGGCCGACGGCGAGGGCCTCTCGCGTGACCTGGCCATCGGGCTGGCGAAACCGAGCGTGGACGCGTGGCAGGACGGCGGAGTGCTGCTCCGGTATATGGTTGAGCAGTCGTGAGTGAACATACTGTCCGACTGACGATCAACGGCGCGCCGCGTCAGGTCACGGTACCCGCCAATCGCCTGCTCGTCCACCTGCTGCGGGACGACCTCGGGCTGACGGGGACCAAAGAGGGCTGCAGCGTTGGCGTGTGCGGCGCCTGCTCGGTGCTGGTTGACGGCGTGCTCGTGTCGGCGTGCCTGCTGCCGGCCATCCTGGCGGACGGGGCGTCGATCACGACGGTCGAGGGCCTGGCGCCCGATGACGAGCATCTGAGCCCGCTGCAGGACGCGTTCATTCGCCACGGCGGCTTTCAGTGCGGCATCTGCACGCCGGGCCAGCTGATTGCCGCTACCGCCCTGCTCGAGGAGACGCCGCGGCCGTCGGTGGAGCAGGTGAAGGCGTGGATGATGGGCAACCTGTGTCGCTGCACAGGCTACTACCAGATCGTCGAGAGCATTCTGGCGGCCGCCGAGGCGACCGCGGGCGTCACCGCCTGAACGTCGTCCGCCTGAACGTCGTCCGCCTGAACGTCGTCCGCGCCCCAGATCGAAGACGCGTCTCCGCCCGAAAACAGCGCGGCCTCCTCCTCCCTGGCGGTGGCATCAGCGCTTCTGCCCCTCCTGGAGGGTTCGTGCTGACACGTCCCGCGGTGCGAGGCCAGGGCCTGGTCTGCGCGGCGTAGGGACGCCCGCCGGTGTCCGAACTCTGGCTCCAGCTCCTCAACGGGCTGTTCGTCGGCCTCTCCCTCGCGCTGGTCGCCTCCGGCCTGGCACTCGTCTTCGGCGTGCTGCGCATCGTCAACTTCGCCCAGGGCGAGCTCGTCATGCTCGGCGCCTATGTCGTCGTGCTCGCCGACCAGCTCACGCATTCGTTCATCGTCGGCGTCGTCGGCGCGGTCCTGCTCGTCGGTCTTGGCGGCGGCGGGCTGCTGTTCCTCCTGCTCAAGCCCCTCCAGGGCCGCTCAGCCGTGCTGCCCATGCTGGCCACCCTTGGCCTGAGTCTCATCCTGCAGCAACTTGCCCTCAGCCTGTTCGGCGGATTCAGCCGCACGCTTGACCAGCCAATCCACCTGCTGGTGCCCGTCCAGCGCGGCGTCGAGTACCCCGCTTATGACCTGGTCATCGCCGTCGTCGGTGCGGCGGCCCTCGTCGGAGGCTCCGTGTTTCTGAAGTCCACCCGGTTCGGCATCTGGCTGCGAGCGGTCGCCGACAACTCGCGCATGGCCGCGGCGCTTGGCGTACCGCTGCCGCGCGTCTACCTGGTCGCGTTCGTCACCAGTGCCGGCCTGTCAGGGCTGGCGGGGGCGATGCTCGCCCCGGTGACAGCCGTGTACCCCACGCTCGGGCAGGACGTGGCCGTCAACGCCTTCATCGTGGTCGTGGCCGGCGGCATGGGTAATTTCCGAGGCGCGGCCCTGATCGCGATCCTGCTGGGCGAAGTCCAGGCGGTCGGCTCGATCTGGTTTCGACCGTCAGTGGTGCAGATCGTCGCAATCGGACTGGTGATCGTCGTGCTGGCGATCCGCGCGCGGCGTCGACCGGCGTATGCGCCGGATCCGGTCGTCGCCGGGTCAGCGCATGCGCCGCCGTCGTGGCTGTCGGTTGGCCTGGTGAGCGCGCTGACTCTGGCGGGCATCGCCGCCGCCTTCCTGAGCGCGCGCGGGGTTCAACAGGCGACTGGCCTCCTGGTGTACGCCCTGATCGCGTGCGCGGTAGCGCTGCTTCTGCGCTTCGGCGGCGTCATCAACCTCGGGATGGGCGCGGTGTTCGGTGCCAGCGCTTACGCGGTCGCTGGCCTGTCGCAGGTGGGGTTTGCCGCTCCGTGGATGGTGTTTGCCGCGGGGTTGCTCGCCGGCCTGGCCGTCGCCGTGCTGTTTGGCGTGTATGCCAGCGTGGCCTCAGGGATCGAGTACATGATGCTCACGTTCCTGACGACTGCCGCGGCGTCACGCCTGCCGAACGTGATCCCGGTGTTGGCCGGTGGCGCCAACGGTCTGGCGGTGCGCAACGTGGCGGTCGCCGCGTTCGGCTTCGATCCGCTCTTCGGCCCTGGCTTCTACTTGCTGGCCCTGGCGTTGTCGGCCGTGTGCCTGGGCGGGTGCTGGCTGGCGCTGGCTACCCAGGCCGGGCGCGCCGCTCGGGCGGCAGGGCGCAATCCGCTGCGCCTTGCGAGTTTGGGCTATGGCCTGGGCAGCTTGCGGCTGCTGGTGGCGTTGGCCGCCGGTGTGCTCGCCGGCCTGGCGGGCTGGATCTACAGCCTGCAGTCGCGCATCGTGGGCCAGGACGTCCTGGCGCTGGACGTCTCGCTCAACGGGCTCATGTACGCGCTGGTGGGTGGCGTGCAGCAGCCACTCCTGGGGTCGCTCCTGGGCACGTCAATCGTCAGGCTGCTGGGCACGGTGATGCCGCGCGGCGGGCCGCCGCCGAGTCTCGCGGCCGGCGTTGGGCTGCTGCTGGTGGTGTACGTGTTGCCGAACGGCCTGCTGGGCCTGGGTGCCTTCGCCTCGCACCGACCCAGGGTTTCGGCTCGTGAGGCCCCGAAGCTGGAGACATAAGGCACAGCCGCGCTGCACAGCGTGTTGAGCGGGTCGACCTGGTGAACCAGGGCGACGCCCGGTGTCGCACACTCTAGAACCACCACGCCGGAGGGTCTCAGCGCATGCCTCGCCCGAACTTCACTGAAGACACCGCGACGGACATCGTCCTCAGCCGCATGGGCGCGGACGTCAACCCGCGCCTGCGTCAGGTCATGACCTCGATCATCAGTCACGTCCACGCCATCGTCCGGGAAGTCGAGCCCACCCCGGACGAGTGGTTGCAGGCGATCACCTTTCTGACCCGCACCGGCCAGCTCTCCGACGACGTGCGCCAGGAGTTCATTCTGCTGTCCGACACTCTGGGCGTCTCGATGCTGGTCGACGCCATCAACAATCGCAGAGGGCAGGGCGGCACCGAGTCGACCGTCCTCGGACCGTTCTATGCGCCTGGGTCGCCCGAGCTGCCGCTGGGCGCCAACATTGCGCGCGAGCCGGGCGGTCAGGCGTGCTTTCTCTCGGGTCGGGTGCTCGACCCCGATGGGGCGCCGATTGTCGACGCGCGTCTGGACGTCTGGCACTCGAACAGCGAGGGCTTCTACAACGTGCAGCAGCTTGAGACGCAGCCGGCGGGCAACCTGCGGGGTGTGTTCCACACCGACGCCGAAGGGCGCTGGTGGTTCCAGTCGATCATGCCCTCCAGCTATCCGGTGCCCGAGGATGGCACCGTGGGGAACCTGCTCAGGGCAATGGGGCGCCACGCGTGGCGCCCGGCGCATGTGCACTTCATCATCAGCGCGCCAGGCTTTCAGACGCTGACGACGCATCTGTTTGTGAACGGCGACACGTATCTGGACTCGGACGCGGTCTTCGGCGTGAAGGAGTCGCTGATCGTGGACTTCGTACAGCACGAGGGGTTCTATACAGCGGAGTACGACTTCGTGCTGGAGCCAGTCAGATAACGAGGCGTCGTTGTTAGAAGTCGAAAACTCGTTGCGCGCTTTTCGACGTCCAAAAACTCAGTTAACGAGCCTCTCCGCGAGCGAGAGCAACCCTGCATCTGAAAACGCTTGTCCGATCAGCGAGACGCCGAACGGCAGGCCGTCGGCATGCATGCCGGCCGGCAGCGCCACCGCCGCCAGGTCCAGCAGGTTCGCGAACGTCGTGTAATACCCGAGCGCCGCGTTCACGCCCAGCGGGTCACGTGCGACCTCAGCGTGCGTCGGGTGCCTCGGCACCGTCGGCACGAGCAGCACGTCAATCGCCTCGAACGTGGTCGCGGTCTGCCGCCGCAACGCCTGGAGCCGGTGCTGAGCGCGGAACAGGTCAGCCGCCGAGTACGCCGCGCCGCCCAGAATGATTTCGCATACCACCGGATTGACCTCGGCAACGTTCAGTTGCAAAAAGTCGCCGAGGTCGGCAAAGCGTTCGGCAACCCACGGACCGTAGAGCAGGGCGCCAGCTTGCAGGAACGGCGCAAAGTCGATCCCCACGCACGTGCCGCCGAGACGCGTGAGCCGCTTGACCATGGCCAGAAACAGCGTGTCCTCGACGCACGGGTGGTCTCCAGATGGAACGCCAAAGCGAAACCCGCGCTGCGCGAGGACGTTCTGGAGCCCCGACGGCGCACGACTCGTGTCGAGCGGCGCCCGGCGCGAGAATGGCTCGTCGACGTCGAACCCCTGGGCAACGTCCCACACCTCGCGCGCCGCCGACGGTGTTCGCGTGAAAATCGACACGCAGTCGGCGCTCCGGCACGCGGGCACCATCCCGCGGGTGCTCAGCAGACCGCATGTGGGCTTCAGTCCGACGACGCCGTTGAACGCCGCCGGCACGCGGCCCGAGCCAGCCGTATCGGTGCCGAGCGCGAAGTCCACCAGGCCTGCCGCGACCGCGACGGCTGACCCGGAGCTCGAACCGCCCGAGACGTGCTCCGCGTCGAAGACGCTCGAGCAGGCACCATACGGTGAGCGTGTGCCGACCAGGCCCGTCGCGAACTGGTCCAGGTTGGTCTTGCCCATCACGATGGCGCCCGCCGCCTCGAGTCGGGCCACCACGGGCGCGCTGCTGGCGGGCGTATAGGCGTAGGCGGGGCAGGCCACCGTCGTCGGCAGGCCGGCCACGTCGATGTTGTCCTTGACGCCGAACATCTGACCTTTCAGGGGCAGCGGTCGGGCGTGCTCGAGTCGTCGTGCGCGTTCGAGCACCACGTCGAAGGGTGCGAGCGTGATCCAGACCGAAGGCGGAGACTCCGTCTGGATGCGGCGGTACGCCGCCGCGACATGGTCCGTCAGCGTCAGGGCGTCGCCACCTCCGGGGCCATCTCGGCGGTTCCGGGGATCTGTGGAGGTTCGATCGCGCCGACCGTTGACGGGCGGAAGGCGAGGAAACCCAGTAAGCCGGCCATCAGCAGATAGCCGACGACGATGTCGGGCCCGGGCGCATTGTGCGGCGTGAACAACCTTCGGCCCCCAGCGTTGGTCGGTCCAACCAGTCCACACGGGAGATGTCTCTGCCGAACCCCGCGGCGCGCTGCCCAGGCAGTGCATGCCGTTCACGACGATCTACCACAATGTGCGGCGCGAATGCATGTTGCTTACGATCCCTGGCACGTCGTTCTATTACACGGGGTTCGAGAGGTGAACATGGTCGAAGACGCGATCGGCGACGTGCTCCAGTGACGGGGGCGACGCGTCGTACCGTGCTGCGGATGGTCGGCTCGGCCGTGGGTCTGAGCGTGTTGGCCGCGTGCGGCCCAGCCGGGACCTCCTCGCCGCCGGCGACGACCGCGCCGGCGGCCGCCGCGGCGCCGCCGGTTGCCACCTCCGCGTCGAACGCTGCGCCAAACGCGTCAGCCACGACCGTGCCGACCGTGCCGACCGTCGGACCGACCCCTGCTATCAAGAACGGCGGGACGCTGCGCTCGGCCATCCCCGCCGATATCGCCAGCCTCGATCCGCACCTGTACGCCGCGGGCGCCGCGCAGACCGTCTGGCTGGTCAACGAACGGCTGACCGCCTACGACCTGCAGTTGCATCCGCAGCCCTGGCTGGCCGAAAGCTGGGACCTGGCGCCCGACTATTCGCAGATCACCTTCCATCTGCGGCAAGGCGTCATGTTTCACACCGGTCGGGAGTTGACCAGCGACGACATCAAATACAACTTCACCCGACTCAAGGATCCAAAGGTTGGCGCTGGCATCTTCGTCAGCCAGGCCAACTGGTTCACGTCGATCGACACCCCTGACAGGTACACGGCCGTCTTGAAGTCCGACCAACCGCGGCCGCTCATGTTCGATTTCTTCGAGCGCGTCTACATCGGCGACCAGGCGACCCTGGAGAACACCAGCAACAAGAGCCAGGCCGTTGGGACCGGTCCGTTCACGTTGACCGAATGGGTGCCCGGCGACCATCTCAGCTTCGCCCGCAACCCGAACTACTGGCAGGCTGGCCTGCCGCACCTCGACGGCGTGCACGTAAGCGTCGTGCGCGATCCGCAGTCGCTCGTGTCGCAATTCGAGGCAGGCGCACTCGACGTGGTGCCGACTGGGCTGTCTCTGCGCGACTTCGCGCGGGTGCGCCAGGAGCCCGGCGTACCAGGAGTTCGCCAATGCCGTAAGTACCGGCTACGCCATCATCGGCATGAACACCACCATGGCACCCTTCACCGATAAGCGCGTGCGCCAGGCGGTGAACCTGGCGCTGGACCGTCAGCGCTTCGTCGACACGCAGTTGCTGGGGCTGGCCAAACCCATGTACCTGCCGTGGCAGCCGAGTTCGCCTGCCTACGATCCGTCGATCACGGTGGCGTTCGACCTCGACCAGGCCCGCTCGTTGTTGAACGCCGCCGGTGTCGACAACCTGGAATGCGACATCGTGCTGGCGCCAGGCGTGGATGGTCCGGTGCTGGCCCAGATGTACCAGGCTGACCTGGCCCAGATCGGCGTCAAGGCCAACATCCAGACGCTCGATCTGGCCGCCTGGCTGGATGCCGTCAACAATCAGAAATACAACGGCCTCTACTGGATCCCGTCGGCGAGCGCGGCGTCGCCCGGCTCCGAGCTCAGCACCAGTCGCGGCTGGGATCCGAAAGGCAACAACTCCGGCTACACCAATGACGACTATTCGCGGCTGGTGACTGCCCTGGTGAGTGAGACGGACCAGTCAAAGCTGAAGCAGCTGTACGCACAGGCGAACGCCTTTCTGATCGACGACCCGTTCGCGTTTCCGGTCGCGCCGACGGTCCCGGTCGGCCTGGCGCGCTCCAACGTGCAGGGCACGGCGATCCGTTTCCTGTCGGGCTGGTCGTACGTGGACGCGGGCCTGAGTAGTTAGACCTACGCGAAATGGCGTAGGCAACCTGCGCACAATGGGGGATGCCAAGCTGGCACATGCCGTGCGATGGTGAGAGTTGTGCTAACCCGACGTCCACAGCAGTGGCTTGACCTGCAGCCGGGCGTGACGTGGCCGGGCGAAGTCGACGAATTCGTGCGACTGCTGGACTGTGTGGGGCGGCACTGTACGTGCCACACCGCACGTGAGTGCGGGGCACATCAGTTGCTGGGCACGCAGCGCACGCTTGACCACCTGGTCTACGCGCGTGGCGCGCGGCAGCACTTCGTCGACGCGGAATGGAGCGTCGAGGCGCCCAGCCACTCCGCAATGCCGCACCTGACGGCGCCGGCCGCCAGGACGCGTCGTCGCATGGGCGGCGGAAAAATTACGCTTGTTGCCGGCGCGTTCGCCGCGCTGGCGGCCCTGATGAGTCTGGGTGGCGCCTGGCAAGCGTCGGCGACGCCGGCGACAGCGCCGATTGGCGCCTGGACCACACGCTAGCCCAGCGCGCACACGGGTCGGGTGTACCGTTGGCAGCGTATGCCTGCTACGGAAATTGACGGCTGCAGCATCACGTATGAGCTGCTCGGCAGTGGAGTGCCCCTCGTCCTCACGCCAGGTGGCCGCAACCCGATCGGAACAGCTCGGCGGCTGGCGGACAGGCTCGCGGAACACTTCCAGGTCCTGGTCTGGGACCGCGCCAATATCGGCAGCTCGGATGTCAAGTTCACCGGCGCTCGCGACGTTGACCTGTGGTCCGACCAGCTTGCCCTGCTCCTGCGTCGGCTGGATCTGGCGCCGGCCTTCCTGTGCGCGCCATCGGCCGGATCGCGCGTGTCGTTGGTGACCGCGCTGCATTACCCCGAGCTGATCCGCGGTCTGTACCTGTGGCTGGTCTCGGGCGGCCCGGTCGGCCAGTCGCTGGGCCAGAACTACTACGGCCAGTATGTCGCGCTTGCGGAGCAGGGCGGCATGCAGGCGATCGTTGAGTCGCCGTACTGGAGCGAGCGGATCGTGGCCAATCCGGCCAACAAGGGCCGGCTCTTGGCGATGAATCCGGCCGAGTTCGCTGCCGTGATGCGTCGGTGGCAGGCGGGGATCCGCGTCGACGACCCGATGTTCGGTGCAACCGAAGATGATCTGCGCCGCGTTCGGGTGCGAACGGCCATTCTCGCGCCGCCTTCGAGCGACACGGGGCACCCGCGCGGGCCGTCGGAGCACATTGCGCAGCTGATCCCTGGGGCGGAGTTGCTGTACTCGGCGAAGTTCGAGGAAGAGTGGCCGCCACTGCAGCAACAGGCGCTGGCAAACTACGAGCAGCCCGAAAGCCTGCCCGAGCTGATCACGGAGTGGGTCTCGCGCGCCGCCGCGGCCTGACTTACAGACCGTGCGCTGGGCTACGATCGGTGGGACGCCCATGCAAGCTGCCGTCTTCCGCAAACCGCACGAACCGGTGACCCTCGAATCCGTTGACATCGACACGCCTGGCCGACGCGAAGTCCTGGTGCGCACCGCCGCAAGCGG
Source organism: uncultured Chloroflexia bacterium (assembly GCA_963776625.1). Lineage (GTDB taxonomy): Bacteria > Chloroflexota > UBA6077 > UBA6077 > CF-72 > CF-72. Next base: position 214,542 of record CAVZNP010000001.1, read on the forward strand.
TGTCTGCCACAGCGACCTGCACCTGGTCGACGGGAACGCTCGGTTCCCGATTGGTGAGCCCTACGTCCTGGGACATGAGGGGGCAGGCGTGGTGGAGGCAGTTGGCGAGGACGTCACGTACGTCAAGCCCGGCGACCACGTGGTGGCGTGTTTGTCCGGGTTCTGCGGGACGTGTGAACAGTGTCTGGCCGGCCACCCCAACCTGTGCACCGGCGCGATCACCGGACGCCCGGCATCCGCCGCTCCGCGGCTGTCCCAGGCGGGACGGCCGGTCATCCAGGGCTTCGGCATCGCCAGCTATGCCGAATGGATGCTGCTGCACGAGAACTCGCTGGTGCGTATTGACCCGGAGATTCCGCTCGACCGCGCGGCGCTGGTCGGCTGTGGCGTGTTGACCGGCGTGGGCGCGGCTTTGCGCACTGCCGGCGTACGCCCGGGCCAGACGGTGGCGGTCTTCGGTTGCGGCGGCGTGGGCCTGTCCATCATCCAGGGCGCGCGCATTGCCAATGCACGGCAGATCATCGGTGTCGACCGATTCGACTCGAAACTCGAGATGGCCCGCTCGCTGGGGGCGACGCACACGGTGAACTCGGCGTCGGATGACCCGGTGCAGGCGATTCGCGCGCTGACGGGCTCGGCCGGAGTTGACCACGCGTTCGAAGCCGTGGGCGTGCCCGCGCTGGTGCGTCAGGCGATCGAATCGCTGGCGATTCGCGGTACCGCGACGATCGTGGGCGTGCTGCCGCCGGATGCCACGATCGAGTTCCCGTGGATGGCGATCAGACCGGAGTGCCGCGTGCAGACGTCACGCATGGGCTCGAATCAGTTCCGCTCGGACATTCCGAACTATCTGGAGCTGTACCGCCAGGGGCGGCTGCATCTGGACGAGATGGTGACGCGCCGAAGACCGCTGGGGGACATCAACGATGCGTTCAGGGCAATGACCGCCGGGGAAGTCGCCCGCACGGTGCTCACGTTCGACTGAGCTCCCGCTGAGGCGGATCTTGTCATCCACGTTTTTCACCGTGGGGTGAGTCTGGGGACCAGGCCCGTGACCGCGCGCGAATCTGAGGGGGCGGGATGAAAACCCGTGGTTAGACGCGTTTGACAAGACCCGCCGTAGGAGGCGCCAACGGAGATTGTCGGCTGGCGTGCGCGGCTGGCGGGCCCTGTGATCCGCGTTCGCGACCGGCGGGGCGGACCGCGTCAACCGGCTTACTTCGCCGCGGCGATCGCATCTTGATACTCCCCCCGCGCCTTGTCTCCCGCGTTCGTGCGCCAGTCCCTCACCAGGCCATCCAGGTCCGTGAGCTGCGTTCGGCCCACCACGATGTCCGAAACGCCATCGTTGATCGCCTGATCCAGCAGTGCCTGCTGCCCGGAGTACGTCGGCGAATAGAACCCCAGCGTCGGGTCAGGGATCGCCACGTCCGCCATCGCCTTCTCGTCTGTCTGAATATCCGTGGCGTACTGCTGTGAGCGATTCGGGTCGAACAGCACCTCGGGATTGTTGGTGATGTACTTCCACGTGCTCAACACCTCGTTCTTGCCTTTGTCGGTCAGCACCGGCACGCCATCCGCACTGCGGTTGTAGTGCACACCCTCGACCCCGTAATTCAGGAGCGCCCACTCCTGGCTGCCAAACGGTGAAGCGATGTAGTTGAGCACGCGCAGGAGCAGCTTGACGCGGTCCGCGTCGCCCTTCTTCACAAAGCTGACGCCAAAGTTGCTCGGCCCCGTGTGATAGATGGGTTTCGCCGTGCCGTCTGCCGAAAACGGATGAATGACCCGCAGCCGCGCATCCGGGTTCTCGGCGGCCAGCAGCGCCCACTGGGCGATGAGCGCGCCAAAGGAGTGCGCGGCAACCACCCCCTGGCCGCCGCGCAGCGCCGTCGACAGGGTCGTGCCGTTGAGGGTTCGGCAATCCGGGTGGAACACGCCAGCCGCCCACAGGTCGCGCGCGTAGCTGACCGCCGCGCGGAATTCGTCGGTCTCGTAGTCCTTGGTCAGCTTGCCACTCTGATCCAGGCGCCAGTTGTTCGGCGCGCCGAACACCATCAGCAGCGGTGCTTGACTCAGCAGCCCAAAGCCGCCCGCGGCCGCCAGGCCAAAGTGATTTTGCTGGGCATTCGTCAGCGTCACGAGGAACTTCTTGAAGTCATCAGCTGAGGTCGGCGCCGGGAGCTGCGCCTGGTCGGCCAGATCCTGGCGCACCAGGAAGGCGTTCAGAAAGGGCGCCCTCGGCACCGGCACGCCGTAGACCGCGCCGCTGACGATGGTCTCGGCCCAGCACGGGGTGGGGATATTAGCCAGGTTCGGGTAGTCCTTCACCGCGTCGCCGCCGATGTACGGCGTCAGGTCCGCGCACTGCGCCTGCAAGAAGGACGGTAGGTTGGGGATGTACTTCTGCGGCGGGTTGTAGATCGTGTCGGGGAGATCGCCGCCGGCGATGGTGGTGTTGAGCCCATTGCGATAGTCGGCTGAGCCGTAGAGTCGTTGGCGGACGGTCAGCCCCATGTCCGTGTTGACGGCTTGCCACGCGGAATTCTGGTCGAGGGCCACGACGGCGCCCTGGATGAGGTTGGTCATCAGCGTCACGTCTTCGCCGTGGCCGGGTGCGTCCTGGACCGACTTGAACAACGCGGCTGGGAACTTGAAGTACCCCGCGTCAACCCCGTCCGCGCGGGCCGTCAGATCGGCCTGAGGTCCGCCCTGGATCGAGATGAAGGACGGTGTGCTGGCCTTCGCTGTCGTGGTGCCGCCACCTCCGCTCGTGGCGGTTCCAGCGGCGGGCCGCGGAGCCAGTCCGCATGCCGCCAGCAAGGGTATGGCGACCCCTGCTGCCACGCCACCGATGAACGTCCGCCTGCTTACACAACCGATCACCTGCCCCATACCCCCTGGCGCTCGAACCGAGAAATTGGCAGACCCACTGCCGCGACTAACGATATCAACCTCGAACGCGCAACCCGAATAAGATGGGAGACGGTGGCGAGTAAGGGCGACGCGATTCGAGAGACCTTTGATGTAGCGATTGTTGGTGGCGGGCCCGTCGGAGTGGCCCTGGCCGTGGAGTTGGGGCAGCGCGGAGTTTCGTGTGTGCTGGTCGAGCGTCACCTGACGCCACAGCCGATCCCCAAAGGGCAGAACCTCAGCAATCGGACACTCGAACATTTCTACTTCTGGCAGTGCGTCGACGAGCTGCGTGCCGCGCGAATCATGCCGCCTGACTATCCCATCGGCGGTGTGACCACCTACCGCACGCTGAACAGTCCGTACTTCCATGCGACGGGTCGCGATCAGAGTGGTCGGACCGGCCGCGGGGCAGGAGTTCGCGAGTACTACTTCCAGGTCAACGAACGCCTACCCCAGTACCTGACGGAAGCCGTGTTGCGGAATCGCCTGAAGCAGTTGCCGTCGGTGACCACGCTGTTTGGCTGGACCGCCGAGCGAGTTGACCAGGACGACACGGCCAGCAGCGTCACGGTCGTTCCATCCGGCGAAAGCGCGGCCCCGTTCTACAGCTGGTCCGCCGACACCGAGCAGCAGACCAATCAGGATCTCCCAACGCGCACGGAGCGACAGGTTCTGCGTGCCGCCTACGTGATCGGTTGTGACGGCGGCAGGTCGCTGGTGCGCTCGGCGATGGGCATCGACCGGGGTGGGCGCGACTTCGATCAGCGCATGGTGCTGGCCGTACTCCGCTCGAAGGAGCTGCACGCGTTCCTGAACCGGTTCCCGCCAGCCACGACCTACCGCGTCATGAAGCCCGAGCTGCAGGGCTACTGGCAATTCTTTGGCCGCATCGACGTCGGCGAGGGCTTCTTCTTCCACGCGCCAGTCCCGCGGGACGCGACACCCGACAATTTCGACTTCCTGAGTCTGCTCCACGACGCGGCGGGTTTCGAGTTCCACGCGGAGTTCGACCACATCGGTTTCTGGGACCTGCGCATCATGGTCGCAAGCCAGTACAGCCTGGGCCGCATGTTCATCGCCGGCGACGCTTGCCATCAGCATCCACCCTATGGGGGCTTTGGTCTGAACACCGGTCTCGAAGACGCGGCCAACCTGGGCTGGAAGCTGGCCGCCAACGTGCAGGGCTGGGGCGGTCAGAAGCTCCTCGACTCCTACGGTGAGGAGCGCCAGCCTATCTTCCGAGAGACAGGCGAGGCCATGATCGCGGGTGGGATCGAGCGCGACCGCGAGTGGTTGGAGCGCTACAACCCGGACAAGGACCGCGCCGAGTTCGAGCAAGCCTGGGCCGAATACGGGTCGACGCGCGGCAGACAGCCGCAGACGTACGAGCCGCACTACGAAGGATCCTCGGTCGTGATGGGTCCAGACGGCGGCGTGTGCAGCATTCATGGGCGGCTGTCGTTCAAAGCCGAAGCCGGACACCATCTGGCGCCCAATGAGCTGAGCAGCGGACGCAATGTCTTCGAAGCGCTGGGCGACGGCTTCACGCTGCTGGCGCTGGATGCCGATGACCGCTCGGTGAGCGCGCTCGAAGCCGCCGCCAGCGCGAGCCACGTGCCGCTCGAGGTGGTGCGCGACACGCGCACCAACACGCGTGAGCAGTACGAGTCGCGCCTGGTGCTGGTGCGGCCGGATCAGTACGTGGTCTGGTCCGCCGACACGGCGCCGCATGATCCGGCGGCCATGTTCGCGCGCGTGACGGGTCGATAAAAGATCCCGTCGCGACGTTCAGTCGACATTGAGGCGATACCCCACCCCGGGCTCGGTCTTGATGATGTGCGGCCGCGATGGATCAGCTTCGAGCTTCTTGCGCAAGCTGGCGATGTGGACGCGTAGCGATCCCGTCGCGTCCTCGTAGCCCGGACCCATCACCAGCCGCAGCAGGTGCCCGTGTGTGATGACCCGCCCCGACTCCTGCACCAGCACGTGCAGGAGCTCGTACTCGGTCGGTGTCAGGTGCACCTCCTGGCCGGATCGCAACACGCGGCGGCGCGAGAGGTCGATCTGCACCTCAGCGACCTGGACGACCGGCTCCGGGGGCGAAGCAACCGACACGCGCCGCAGCGCGCTCCGCATACGGGCCAACAGCTCCGGCGCGCTGAAGGGTTTGGTGACGAAGTCATCGGCGCCTTCATCCAGCGCGCGCACCTTGATCTCCTCCTCGCCATACGCGGACAGGACTACGACCGGGAATTCGCTCCACTGCCGCAGGCGGCGGCAGACTTCGACCCCGTCCAGGTCCGGCAGCATCAGATCCAGGATCAACAGGTCGAACGTCGACGAGGACAGGGCGTCGATCGCGGCTTCGCCCGCGCCGACTTCGGTCACCTCGTAGCCGTTGGCGCGCAGCACCAGACGCAGCGCCCGCCGGATCTGCGGCTCGTCGTCGACGACCAGGACATGCCGCCCGGTCACGCCGCGGGTGCCGCCAATGGCAACGTGAAGATGAAGCGTGCGCCCGGCTCTTGACCGTCCTCGGCGAGCCACAGCCTGCCGCCATGCGCCTCCACGAATCCGCGCGCAATTGTCAGTCCCAGACCGGTGCCGGGGGCGGAGGTGCGGCCACGCTCGAATGGGCGGAACAGTCGCTCCCGATCGGCCGCGGCGATGCCCGGACCGTGGTCTTCGACCTCGATGCGAACGAAGTCGCGCACGCGCTCCGCGCGTGCCACCACCGAGGTGCCCGGCGGAGTGTGGAGCACGGCGTTCTCCAGCAGGTTGGTCACGACCTGGTCGATCTGGGCGTAGTCGCACGCGACCGCGGGCAGCTCCTCCGGAATCTCGACCTGCATCTGGCGCCCAACCAGGCGCACTTGAATGCGCTCCACGACCGAGCCCACCAGCTCGCCCAGATCCTGCGGATGGCGGCTGACCGTGACGCCGCCGGCCTCGAGGCGCGAAGCATTCAGCAGGTTGGTCACCAGCCGATCGAGGCGATCCGCTTCCTCTTCGATCTCCGCCAGCAGCTCGCCGCGGTCATCGTCCGAAAAGCTCGCGTCTGGCTGTCGAAGGCCCGAGGCGCTGGCTTTGATCGACGCCAGGGGCGTGCGCAGGTTGTGGGTGACCGCGCGCAGCAGCGCCGTCTTGAGCTCGTCTGAGCGATGTGCGACCGCGGCAGTCTCCGCGCCGCGCCGCGCGCCGTCGGCAAGCTGTGCCGTGACGACTGCCACGAACAGCAGCAGTACCAGGCCCAGCGCCTCGTCGGCGCGTTCGATGGAGAACGTGCCGCGTGGGTCGACGAAGAGCAGGTCGTGGCCCAGGATGGCGGCGACGACCGCGGTAATCGCCGGACCGCGCCCCCAGTGGCTGGCGGCCAGAACAATCGGGACCAGGTAGAGCAGGATCGCGGCTGGCAGATCAACGACCGTCGAATGCAGGACGCCAACGACCAGGAGCGTGACGCCGACCGCACCGAGCGCCAGGGCGTGCTGCCCCAGGACCTGATGCTGGGGCTTGAACACACTCTTAATGCGGCCGAGCGGCATCTTAACGAGTTCCAAACGCTCGGTCGGGATACTAGCGAATTTTGGAGTCGACGGCGGGTCACGAGTTTTCTTTGGAAGTCGAAAGCTGCGGCTTTCTCCCCAGGGCGGGCCCGAGCTCGTCACGAGTTTTCTTTTGTAGTCGAAAGCTGCGGCTTTCTCCCCAGGGCGGGCTCGAGCCAGTGACGAGTTTTGTTACGTCGAAAGCTGCGGCTTTCTCCCCAGGGCTCCGCGCCCTGGACCCCGCGTCCCAGAGCCCTACTCTCGGTGGCCGTCGGCCGCATCCGCTCGCTATGACGCACGCACTGTCAACACGCGTGAAATCCGAAAGGGTGGGACACCCTCGGGTGCACCTTCGGAGGACACTCCTGGGCGGGACCCCTTCTGAGGACACCTCCGAAGGACACCCCCTGGGAGGGACACTTTCTGAGGACACCTTCGGAGGACAGCGCTCGGGCGGCACGTCTCGGGCGGCACGTCTCGGGCAGGCGCGCCTCGGGACGGACACGTCGGGGAGGCGCGCCTCGGGACGGACACTCCCGGGACACCTTCGGGGGACACCCCGGGGAGGGCACACCCGGGGGACCACCTGGGCTGAGAACCACCTTCTTCTCGGACTACAGACGTGTTGACAGTGCGTGCGTAAACGCGCAGCGGATGCGGGCGACGGCCACCGAGTGCAAGGGCTCTGGGACGCGGGGTCCAGGGCGCGGAGCCCTGAGGAGAAAGCCGCAGCTTTCGACGTCCTAAAAAAACTCGTGACCCGCTCGAACTGGCCCTGCGGAGAACCCTAGGTGCGCCGGTGGAACCAGAACCACTCGAAGAGCAGCAGCGGCAGCACCAGTGCGGCGAGCACGCCCCAGAACTCGCGCTGTAGCGTCGCGACGCCCGCCTCGATCGGGCCGGGATTGTTCAAGCCCGTGAGTCGTGGCCGAATGTCGCTCTCGTCCGGGTTCGCCAGGTTCGCGGCGAACAGGTCGTCGTCCACCGTCTGCTGTCCGCCTTGAACGATCTGCTGCACCTTGTAGAGCCCCGGCACGTCAGTGCTGGCGTAGCTGATTGGACCCTGCCCCGTTCGAAACTCGCTGACCTGGTCCGTGGGTCCCGTCACGCGCACGCTTTGAACCTGGGGCAACGGCGCGAGTGACTCCGGCGCGCCCGTCTGAACTTCCGGCGACTGCACCACGCCCGGCGGCGACAGGTAGTTCACGATGTTCGACATCAAGATCGGGAACGCCGACATCGTCCACAGGTTCGACTGCTGCAAATCAAACGGCAGGATGGCGACGCGCCGATCGCCGTCCTGGCCGGCCACCATGAGCGGCGTGCCGTCACCGGCGGTGATGAGCGGCTTGGCCCAGCGCGGCGTGTCCAGCTTCGACGCACGCGAAATGTTCAGGTCCTGCAAATCGACAAAGCTCAGGATGGGATCCTCGCGATCCCAGCTCGCCACCTTCGGGCGGGTCACCGACCCCGTCGTTTGAAACGGCCCACGGTCGGGCGGATTGACGACCAGCAGGTTGCCGCTGGGTAGCAGCGGCGGCAGGTAGCCATCGAAGACGATGATGTCGAAGCGATCGGCTTCGACCGCCAGGTAGCGCGACGACGCGATGCGATACAGGTCCACGTTCGGCAGCAACGTGAGGACCTTCTCGAGGAACTGATTGCCGGAGCTGACTAGCAGCACCTGCGCCGGCTTGCGCTGCGTCAGTACGGCGAAGGCGCTGTCGTCGAGCGACAGGCCGTTGCTCTGGCTGGGTTGGGAATCGCTCGTACTGACGGTGACGCTGGCGTAGCGGGCGCCGGCGGGGAGCTGATCGAAGATCTGATCGCTTTCCGAATTGGCGTCCATGCTGATATTGCGATTTTCGAGATTCTGGCCATCGACGCTGATGCTCACGACCGCCGGCGTTGCCGTATCCGAGAAGTTCTGCACCCGCGCGAACAATTGCTGACGGCGGTTGTCCTGCGGGTCGGGACGCGAGGACAGTGTGGTCACGGCTACGTTGCCGGTGTCCTCGCCAACGTTGACCACCTGCACCGAGCCGAGGTCGTCGGGCAGATCGGGCGGCAGGGTGAACGCGCTGTCGGTGAACAGGTAGATGCGTCGCGAGCTCGGGTCGCCGCCCAGCGACCGCGCCAGGAGCAGCGCCTCGCGCATGTCGGCCGCGGCGCCAGAGGGCTGTGCGGAGGCCAGCGCGCGGTCTACTTGCTGTCGGTCCGACGTGGCGGCGACCAGCACCTGCGGGTGGGCGGCGACGAGAATGGCGGTAGCCAGGGAGTTGTCGGGTAGCCCGCTCAGCGTGCTGCGCGCGGCATCGACGGCTTTGGCGAAGCGTGAGGGTTGGACGTCCTGGGCCTGCATGCTGGCGGAGCCGTCAAGCAGGAGGATGGCCTGGACGGGCTTCTCGCCGACCTGCTGTGTGAACGGGCGGGCGACGGCGAAGGTAATCAGCGCCAATCCGATGAGCTGCAGGAGCAGCAGGAGGTTCCATCTGAGCCGCTGCAGCGGCTCGTGGGCGGCAAGATCACGGATCAGGTCGTTCCACAGGAAGGTGGAGGAGACTTCTTCGTCGCGACGACGGACCTTGAGCAGGTAGAAGATGACGACGATCGGCAGTGTGACCCCGAGGGCGAGCGCAAGCGGGGTGAGGAGACTCATCGCACCACCCCACGGCGGCGCAGGACGTCGAAGAGCAGCGTCTCGATCGGCACGGCCGTGTCGGCGGGCACATAGGCCATCCCGTGCCGCGCGCAGAACGACTCGATCGTGCGCTGCCACTCGGCCAGCCGCTGGCTATACAGGCGAATCGCATCGTTGTTGAGCGTGACCGACACCGCCGCGCCGCTTTCCCGATCGATCAGGCGCACGTCGCCGCCCAGCGACGGCCGCAGCTCTTCTGGCGACAGCGTATGCATGACCACCACCTCGGACGAGCGCCCCGCGAGTCGCGCGAGCGCCTTCTCCCAGGTCGGCGAGAGCAGATCTGAAAACAGCACCACCAGGCCACCGCCGCGATTGGTGAACGTCGACAGCGACTGATCCAGGTCGGGCAGGTTCGACGGAGTCCCGACGACGACCGGCGTCGTGGCCTGCGCGGGTTTGAACTCCTCCACGAAGTTCAGCATCGCGGCAGCACGGCCGCGGCCCCAGACGGGCCCGTACGAATTGGCCGACGCCTGCAGCGGCCACACGAACAGCCGGTTCGATGCGTTCAACGCGATGTAGCCGAGAGCGGCTGCCACCCGCCGCGCGTACCGCAGTTTGGATGGCTCGCCCCAGTCCATACTGCGACTGGCATCCACCAGCAGGTGGACGTTGAGCACTTCCTCCTCCTCGTAGAGTCGCACGAAGAGGGTGTCCGTACGACTGAAGATGTTCCAGTCGACGCGCGCCGGGTCGTCGCCCTCGACATAATGTCGATAGTCGGCAAACTCCAGACTTGACCCTTTTCGAAGTGAGCGGCGGTCGCCCTGGCCCTGACCTATCAAGCGCCTGCGGCTGACCAGCGTCAAACGTTCCAGTCGCCGCGCCAGGGAGCCGTCGAGGAGCGTCTGCGGCGTGGCCACGTTGCGCGCTATTCCTCCGGGGTCGTCGCTACCACGTCGTGGATGAGCTTGTCGGTCGTAATGCCTTCGGCGTCGGCTTCGAAGCCCAGGATGACGCGGTGGCGCAGCGCCGGCATCGCGACGGCGCGAATGTCTTCGAAGGCCACGTTGTAGCGGCCCTCGAGCAGCGCGCGCACCTTGGCTCCCAGCACCAGCGACTGCAGCCCACGTGGACTCGATCCATAGCGCGCAAAGCGCTTGACCTCGGCAGGCGCGTCCGGTGTCTCCGGGTTGGTGCGTCGCACGATGCGCACCGCAAACCGCATCACCGAGTCGGCGGCGGGCACCTCGCGCGCGAAGTGCATCAGCTCCAGCAGGGTCGCCCCCGAGGCAACCTGCGTCGGGCGTGGCATCGTCGCTCCGGTCGTCACCTGGGCGATGCGCAGCAGGTCGTCCTCAGTCGGATAGGGGACGGTCAGCTTGAACAGAAAGCGATCGAGCTGCGCTTCGGGCAACGGATACGTGCCTTCCATCTCGATCGGGTTCTGGGTGGCCAGCACGAAGAACGGCTCGGGCAAGGTGTGGGTGGTTCGCCCGGACGTGACGCGCCGCTCCTGCATGGCTTCGAGCAAGGCCGACTGCGTCTTTGGAGTGGCGCGGTTCACCTCGTCGGCAAGGACCAGGTTCGCGAATAACGGACCCGGCTGAAATTCGAGCGACCGCATGCCGTCACTGGTGTCGCGCAGGATGCTGGTGCCGGTGATATCCGCGGGCATCAGGTCCGGCGTGAACTGAACGCGGCTGAATGACAGTTCCAGCGCCTCGCCGATGGTGCGCACCAGCAGGGTCTTGCCCAGGCCGGGGATGCCTTCGAGCAAGGCGTGGCCGCCCGCCAGCAGGCACGTCAACACGCCGCGCACGACTTCGGACTGGCCGATGATGACCTGGCCAACTTCGGCTTCGATCGCGCGTGCGGTTTCGATGAAGCGGAACGGGGTCGGCGGCGGAGTGGCGGTGGCTTGCGCCTGTCCGCCGGACGGAACGTTGGCTGGTAGAACGGTCACTTTTGATCCAGAGAGCTGAAGTAGTCTTTGACGAGGTCACGCAGACCGAGCGGCACGTTGTTGGAATCGTTGCCTTGCGTGGGCTGGCTCGAATAGTTGGGCTGGACGGACTCGGGCGCGGTCTGTGCACTGCCAGAGCCGGCAGCGCTGGTATACGGGTTGACGCTGCTCTGGTCCGGAGCGACATTGCCGCTCTGGTCCTGTTGTGGGTCGGTGGTGACGTCGAGCTGACTTGGCGACCCGCCGTTGTTCACACTCTGACCGTCGCCGCCCGTCGAATACCCGCCGCCCGTGCCGGTGTCGTCGCCGGTGCCGCCCTGGTTGCCCTGCGACCCGGCGCCGTTCTGGTCGCCCGCCCCGCCGCTCTGGTCTCCGGTCTGGCCCTGACCGCTGCCGTCCTGGGACTGGCTCCCATTCTGATCGCTGGTCGTCCCCTGACCGTTCGCGGCTGACTGGCTGCTGCTGCTACTGGTCGAGCTGTTGCTGGTGGTGTTGTTGCCCGAGCGACTCTGCGTGCGACCAAGTGCGCGCTCCAGGGCGTTTTGACTGCTTTCGAGCTGGCTGGATGTCCGCTGGCGCGCGTCCGCGGCCGCGGCACTCTGGCTCAGTTGATTCAGCGCGTCGCTGGCGGTCTGGGCCTGGGCGCTGCTGGCGTCACCCGCCTGCTGCCCGCTCGCCTGACCGGCTTGCTGGCCAGCCTGCGTCGGATCACCGGCAGCGGCCGCGGACGCTTGCAGCGCATCCGCCGCCGCCGACATGTTGTTCGCGACGCTCTGCGAATCAGCGCCTGCCTTGCTCGACGCGTCACGCAGCGCCTGAGCGAGCTGCTGCTTGTCTTGTGGCGACAGGCCTGCGATCGCCTGGGACAGGTCCTTGGCGGCCTGCGAGACCTGGCGCATGTCACCGGTATTGATCGCATCCGACAACGCCTGGGTGTTCTGGTTGCCGGCCAACGCGCTGGCCATGGCGGCCAATGCCGCGGACAATTGGTCGTCGCCCGCGCTCATTTGCTGCACCTGATCTTCCAGGTCCTGGAGCGCATTCAACGCCGCATCGGGCTCGTTGCTACGCGCCTGCATCGTTTGCGCACCCTGGCTGACCTGTTGTCGCAGCGCGTCGATCTCGGGCGACTCATTCTGCGGCAGGCTGTCCGCGACGCGTTGCACGCGCTGCGCCTGCTCGCGAGCCACGGTGATGCTCGGGTTGGACGCGCGCGCCTGCAGCAGCCACGGGTTGGGGCTGATTCCGACGATGGCGGCGATCGCCGCCACAAAGAAGGCAGCCAACAGCTCCTTGCGCGGCAGACGCAGGGGGAACGCGTCAAAAAGCTCAACCCGCCGCAAATGTTCGACCGCGTCGCGCATCTGAGCGACTGCCAGCGGGAACTCCTCGCCTCGACGCCCGAGCTCGAGGGCGGTCATCGAACGCTCGTGCAGCCCGGCGGCGTGGTCGATCCGCCGCGCGAGCTCGACCGAGTTGTGGCGAATGAACATACTGCCGACCGCCAGCAGGATCGCGCCACCGAAGGGAATGGCGATCAGACCCGGAATCGACAGGTTGTTGACGCCGTCGCGCGTCCAAGCCCAGACGACGAGCCCTAACACGATGAGCATGCCCGCGGCGAGCCCGCGCGCCAGCCAGGTCAGTCCGCGCTGGAGCGAGATCGCGCGTCCGACCGAGTCGAGCTGCTGACGCAGTTCCGCGTGATAGGTTGCCGCGGGAGAAAGCATCGTCATCGCGCGCGCCTGCCTTTCAACGGATGGGTTGGCTCAATTGCGACGGCCGCGCCTGCGACCAGCAGCACCGCCAGCGCGGTCCAGGCGAGGCTGCCGATGACCCACGCGGGCAGGAGCAGACCGGGCGCCCAGTTCTGCGGCGGCAGCGACAGGACCGTCCGGTAGGCGACTGGTGCGCCGCGCGCAAAAGTGTCGGTGGCGCTGCCGCCGCCAGACAAGAGTGCCAGGAAGGGATTGAGCCACAGCAACGGGCGGAACATGTCGTTGCCGCTGAGTACGGCAAACGCCAGGTACAGGCCGAGCGTGCCGAAGACCATGAACAGGGCGACCGCCTGCGCGAACAGCGCCGCGGGCAAGGCCGAGCTGAAGAGCGAGCCGAAAAACACGCCAAGCGCGCAGTAGAAGAGCGTGACAGTGCAGACGATGGTGATCAGCGCGATCACCTGGTCGGCCTGGACCCCGCCGAAGGACCAGGCCGGGGCAAAGAACGGGATGCCAACGGCGAGCAGCAGCAGGCTGAACGCCAGCGCCGCCAGGACCTTGCCGAGGACGATGCGCGCGGGACCGGGCCCCTGCAGCAGGAGCAAGTCCAGCGTGCCACGCTCTCGCTCTGTGGCGAAGGCGGACGCGGATACGGCTGGCGCGACAACCGCTGAGGCGAGGATCACGCAGACGCCCACCGCGCCGAACAGGAAGATGGCGCGGTTGGCCACCAGGATGTTCGTGGACGTCGTGGAGGTGGTCGAGAAGAGCGCGGGCGCGGCGTTGGCATCTGGGGCGAGGATCAGGGTGCCGAGAAGGAAGACCATCAGGGCGACCAGCAGGATCAGCAGCGTGAACGCGGCGAAGGTGAGGCGGCCGCGAAGCCAGGTCTGAAACTCCTTGATGACCAGTGCGCCAATCAGCGGCACTGGCTGCCTCCAACGCTCGTGGCCGCGGGCATAGGGCATTGTGTACCTCTGAGCCTCAGCCTGCCAGTTTTCACGTGCCCGAGCTTCCGTGAGGTTTCCCACACCAAAGGTGAACTACCGCGCGGGTCACTCTGGAGAAAACGTGTTGATCTTGGAGATGCGCACGCGCCACCGCGAGCGCGAAAGGAGGTGTCACCAGCACCTCTCTTGTGAGAACCCTGCCCGGGACCCCGCTGGGGACCCGCTGGGGGACCCGTCTGGGACCCGCTGGGGGACCCGTCTGCGACCTCGCTGGGGAGCCCGTCACGGGACCCGTCTGGCACCCTCTGGGGAACCCGTCTGGGGACCCTCCGGGGGGCCCGTCTGGGACCCCGCTGGGGACCCCGCTGGGGAACCCGTCTGGGGAGCCCGTCTGGGGAGCCCGTCTGGGACCCCGCTGGGGAACCCGCCTGGGGACCCGTCTGGGACCCGCTGGGGAGCCGTCTGGGGAGCCGTTGGGCCCCCGCTGGGGAAAGCAGGCGTCACCGCGGCGATTCTTCGTGAAACAACCGCGAAAGAGCGGCCGCGGGCGAGCGACGCTCGACGCCGAAGTGCGACACGCTCGACCCGGCACGAATCAACTGCGGCAGCAACGCCGCCAGCGCCTCCTCGTCGCCCGAAAACAGAAACCACACGTTGCGTCTGTCTTCATCGACTTCGAGCTCGCTGCACGTCCCGCCGCTGCGAAAGCAGAGCGACGCCGGCCTCGAGCTCATTGATGATCTCGGCGCGGACCCGCGCAACGTTCGCGTGCTGCGGCTCGGCGAGTGCCGCCGCCGCCGCCGCGTCACCACTCCAGACCAGCGTTCCGTCACGCAGTACCGCGACGCTATCACACACTTCGAGGGCGTCCTCGGGCCGTGTTGCGGCCATGACCACGGTCGAACCCGAGCCGGTGCAGCTCGCGCAAGACCTCGATCTGCTCGAGACGGGCGAAGCCGTCCAGGCCGCGCAGCGGATCGTCGAGCAGCAGCACGTCCGGCTCGTGCACAAGTGCGCTGGCGAGTGCCAACCGCCGCCGCTCGCCAGGCGAGAACGAGCTGACGTCGCGCCAGCGACGTTCGTCCAGTCCGACGACCTGCAGCAACGTGTCCACGGCAACTTGCCGCACCTGCTTGCCCAGGCCACGGGCGCGTCCGACGAACTGCAGGTACTGCTCGGCGGTCAGCCCGTCGTACAACATCGGCTCTTCGGGCAGGTAGCCGATGCGGTCGCGCACCGCGCGGGCGCGCACCAGGGTGTCGTAGCCATGAACGGCGATCTGGCCGCCGGTCGGACGGTCCAGGCTAGCGAGCAGGCGCAGCAGGACGGTCTTGCCCGAACCGTTGGCGCCGATGATGCCGAGCGCCTGATTGGCGTCGACCCTGAACGACACGTCGTGCAGAATTACTCGCGGACCGAAGCGACGGGTCAGGTGCTCGACCAGTACCGCTGGTTCGTTGGTCGGGTGCGGAACCAGCGGGTGATCGTTTTCGACGGCCCGCTCCAATGGTGTCTCCAGGCTCACTTGATGGCTCCGACAGCCGTGACGTCCAGTCGGTTCAACCGTACTTCGCGCACCGTTGACGAGAGCGACGCATCCAGCGTGTAGCGCAGGCGAATCTCACCCGCCGCCGAGATGTAGCGATCGCCGTCGGGGACGATGCTGCTGCCAGAATTGACGTTCCACGCCTCCCACTCGGCGGCGCGCCAGTTGAACAGCGACACGGTGAATGGCATGTCGGTCTGCTTGACGCGGCCCTGGACGACGCCGTCGACGTTCAGGCGGAGCTGGTCGAGCTGGAACGTCCCCTCGCTGGGCGGAATCGCGAACTGCAGCGTGATCGCTTCGCCGGGCGCGACGGTGTAGTAATCGCGGTCCGTTGGCGCCCCCGAGCCGATGCCCAGGTCGCGCTTGTTCATGGCCGCCGCGGGTATTTCTCCGTCGAAGCCGATGGGCAGTTGCGGTTTGAGCGGCTGGACCAGCAACGTGAAGTCCCCCTGACTCAGGCGGAAGTCGGGGGCCACGATTTGATCTGGCGCTTGCTGGAGCCAGCCCACCAGCGTCGGCCCGCGCATCTCCAGGCGAGAGAACAGGAAGCGGGCCGAGAACAGCGACTCGAGCCAGTCGCGGCGTGCCGAGGCGCCAGGTTTGGCCGTCGAGCCGGGCGGCGTGAGTTTGTCGGCAATGGCCGTGGCCGCGAGATTTCCGGCGGCGGCCTGGGACGGCAGCAGGAAGTCGAGTTGGCTGGACTGGTCTTTTTCGAGCGTGCCGAGCGGGCGGATGTCGCTGTCGACGACGACGTATGCGTCGCTGAGGCGGCCCCCGGTGCGGTTGGTCACCATGCCCGTCAGCGCGCCGTGATCCACCTGCAGGTCAGCCTGAACACCGGGCGCGTCTTTCAGCTGGCCATCAATCTGTGCGGTGGCGAGCTGGCCTTGCTTGAGCTGCACGTTTTGCAGGGTTGGCTGGGCACCCTCGAGCACGGTGAACGGCCAGTTCGAATCCGACTCGTCACTCGGTCGCGGGAACGGGTAGTACAGACCGCGGCTCAGGTCGTCCTGCGGCAACACGAAGTTGAACGTCCCGTCGCGACGCGCCAGCATGGAGACGTACTCGTGCGTGTAGGCCGCCGAGCTGTTGCCTACGTCGATGGGGCGGATCACGACGACACGCGTGATCGCCGCATCGGGCTCGGCACGTTGGCGGGCGGCGACGAATGCCACCGCCCCCGCGATAGCCGTGAAGCCAATGACGGACAGCAGGCCCCAGCCGACCATGCCGCGGCGGCCAAAGACGAACAGCGCGCCGCCCAGGCCGACGCCGTAGACGGCGATCAGCGTCCAGAACCAATCCAGCGAAGGCTTCGGCTGCGTCGAGAAGTCGGCCATGGCCAGACGTGGTGGGCGACCGCCCCAGCGCAGGTAGGGCCGCACCAGCGCGGAGCCCACGCCGTTGTCGACCGCGGCCTGCGTGATCAGGTAGCGCCACAGCGCGTCGTTGCCGCTCCACTGGCGGAAGTTGCGCGATGTTGGCTCGAAGGCGAGATAGATGACGGTCCCGTCGCCCTCCTTGGAGGCTACGATGAGCGGCACGCCGTCCTGCGCGACCACAACGTGGGCGCCTTGATCCGTGCGCGGGCGGCCATTGCTGACCAGCCACGGTCCATTCTGGTCCATCGGGGTCTGCATGAAATCGCCCAGCGCGTTGAGCGACTGGACGTTCGTGAGGCCGCTGGGTTCGATCGGCAGCAGGTCGGGCGGCAGCGGACCGAGCGTGCTTTGCCAGGTGGAGCCGCCAACCTCGATGAGGAGACCGCCCGTGCCGACCCACACCTGAAGCGCCTCGAGCTGTTCGGGTCGCAGTTGCGCGGTCGCGGCGTTGTCGATGATCAGACAGTCGAAGCTGCCGAGCAGCTGGGCCTTTTCAGGCATCGAGGCCGGATCGAGCGGCGCGGTGCGCGCGCGGCGGATGGGGGGTGGCAGGTCGAGCGCGGCCAGGAAGTCGTAGGTCGATGGATCGCGGGCGAGCACGCCGCAGAAGTAGTCGCCGAGGGGCACGCGGGTCATGTTGATGTCCTGCTCGGTGATCAACTCGCCGCCCGGGTCCGTGACCAGACGTGCCGTCAGGCGGTTGTTCGTCGCATTCGGCAGGTTCACTTCCATCGAAAAGCGACGATTGCTCAGGCGCGGCAGGACCACCGGCAAGGAGAACGTGGTCGGCACGAAGCTGTACGTACTACGGCCACCCGGCTGATCGACGACGACCTGGACGTTAGCCTTGATCTCGGCGCCTTCGTTGACGAGGTTGACATCGAGCGGCACCCAGCCACCGACGCGTCCAGCGCCGTTGAAGCCCGCTTGAACGTCCATACGCACCGAGCCAGTGTCTTGCGGTTGCGCGGGCGCGTCCTGAGCGTCCGGGGCGGAGGCGGCCGGCTGCGCGCCTCCCATGAGGAGGCCTAGTAGCAGCAGGACCCCGACGACGGCGCGCACCGAACCTCGCTCCCTCCCCGTCGTGAACCGATGCAGTGGCCGCCTGCCGGAATCGACCCAGGCGGGAGATGGCAGCCAGTCTAGCAAGTTTCGCCGCATCGAGAAAAACGATCGTGGTGCTTGAATCGGTTGAGTTTCGCGCACCGGACCCGCGGCCAACACCCTCTGGTGCCGGAAGCTCACCACCGTCCACGCCGTTTACGGGAGCGCACGCTGCAGTCATAGCCGTACGAAGCGCGTGCGTGTCGTAAATCGTGAGTGAGCGCTGGTGGAACTAGCCCCCTGGTGGAACTAGCCCGCTGTTTCAACTAGCCGCCCGCCGCGCACGGCGTGGGTGGGTCAGGTGATGCCAGCGTGTCGGTGATCGGCGGCAGGGCGCACAGGGCCTGAATCGCGTCGTCGAAGTGCTCGATCGGAATGATTTGAATCGAGTGCACCCAGCGGTGCGCGTCCTCGGCGTCGTCCGCGGGCACCAGAAAGATCTGGGCTCCATCCTGTTCGGCCGCAAGCGCCTTTTCCGCCGCGCCACCCACCGCGCCAACCGTGCCATCCTGGGCGATGGTGCCCGTGCCCGCGACGTAGTAGCCGCGCGTGAGATCGCCGTCTGTTACTCCGTCCAGGATGGCCAGTGCAAACATAAAACCTGCAGAGGGTCCGCCGACGTTGTCGGACGCGATGTTCACCTGAAAGGGCACCTGCACGTTGAACATGTACGTACTGATGGTCACGCCGACCACCGGGTGACTCGCGTCCGTCGGCGATGCGACGGTGGCCAGGTCCACGTTCATATCCTGGCCGCCGCGCTGCACGTCCAGCGTCAAATGGTCGCCGACGGCGTGCCCCGCGATCGCCTGGACCAGGTCGTCGGTGGTCTGCACCGGCTGGCCGTCCACGGCGACGATCAGATCGCCCGCCTGCAGCACGCCCTGCGCTGGCATCCCGTCAATCACGGAGTCGACGCGCGCGCCTTTGCCCGTAATCGTGACCGGAAATCCCGCCGCGCGCAGGGCCACGGCCGTCGCGACGGGCTTGCTCTCGTCGATCAGACGCTGATTGGCCTGGTTGAGCTGCTGCTGCGACGTGCCAGGTGGCCGAATGTAGATGGTCGGGACGATTTCCGCGTCACCCTTCAGCCTGGCTTGCGCCACCTCGGCCCAGTTGGCCTCCTCCTCGTAGACCGCGGTGAAGGCCATGTGGCCCATCGGTTTCTGGTACTCGGGAGGAATGCTCAGGCGCGGCGTGGGCGCCGACTGCGTGGGAGCGAGCCCCACGTCGTAGGTGCCACCAGGCGTGATCAGGGAATAAGGACTGGTTGCGCCCAGTGGGGCTACGACCAGCACGCCCACCAGGAAGGCGATGCTGACCACGTCTCTAACCATTTTTAAGAAGCTCCGTCTACGCTCAGCCGTTCTGCTCTAGAAGTTCGGCCGCCAAGCCCCGTTTCGGCTCGAGTCGCAGTCGGCCGAACTTCTGCACACCGTTTGCGCCAGGGACGCGGCATGCGGTTTCGAGGTCCATCTCAGGCTTTTTCGGGCGCGTCCCTGGCGAGCCGTAATCGTATCCTTTGGGCGTCATGGCGGCGGGAGAATCATCCTTCGATGTTGTTTCGCAGTTCGACCGGCAGGAGCTGGTCAACGCGGTGGACCAGGCGCTGCGTGAGGTGCGCACGCGGTTCGATCTCAAAGACTCGGGTACGACCATTGAGCTCGAAGCCAGCGAGGTCAAGCTGCACAGCGCGAGCGAGATGACGCTCGAGGCGACGCGCGATGTGCTCTTGCAGAAGGCCGTCCGGCGCCAGCTGTCGCCCAAGATCTTTGCTTACGGCAGAGTAGAGGAGGCCTCGCGCGGCACGGTGCGACAGACGGCCGCGCTGCAGCAGGGGCTGTCGCAGGACCTGTGTCGGGAGATCACCCGCTTGTTGCGCGAGCGCATGCCCAAGCTCAAGACGCAGATTCAGGGCGACGCGGTGCGCGTCACGGGGAAGAGTAAAGACGAGCTGCAGGGGGCGATAGGCCTGCTGCGAAAAGCGGAGCAGGATCGTAACTGGCCGGTGCCGCTGCAGTTCGTGAACTATCGCTAGGCGGCTCGAGGTCGCAACCCACGACGCCTGGGCTCTGGGATGCTGAGGCACGCACTCTCGACGCCGTAGCGACTCGGAGGCTGAGGCACGCACTGTCTAGCCCGTAGCTGAGCAGGGTCAGGCAACATTCTCCCTCCCCCGTGAGGGGTGCGTCTGACACTGCGCGCCTCAAATCCCAGTCGCAAACGTGAGCGACTCGGAGGCTGAGGCATGCGCTGTCTAGCCCGTAGCTGAGCAGGGTCAGGCGACTTTTTCCCCCGTGAGGGGTGCGTCTGACACTGCGCGCCTCAAATCCCAGTCGCAAACGTGGGCGCCGTAACTCAGTCAGTCACGGGCGGCGGGCCTACGAACGTACTCAGGTCCGGCGGATCTCCTGGAATGTCCTGACTCTCGAAGTACTCGAGGATCGGGTGATCATCCGTCAACACCGGCCCAGATGTCCCAACATACGCGTGCAGTTGCGCGTCGGTGCCTCGGAACTGCGCGAGCACATCCTGTGCGTGGTTGAACCCCACCTCCGCCAGACTCGCGCGCGCCGACGGGTCGGCCAGCCGTGCTTCCAGTTCAGCGCGGCTCAGCTCGATCGGTGCGTTGGAACCGATCAGTAGGTCCCCACCCAGCCACAGCGTCGCATGTGGAAACGCCTGCAAGAAGGTGCGGATGATCAGCGAGTGCTCGAACGCCGTGCCGGGCGACACCCACTGCACCATGATGCCGTTCGGCGAAAGCGACCGAGCGACAAGTGAGAAGTACTCAACCGAGTACAGGTTGGTCGCTCCCGCGTCGTACGGGTGCACCACGTCGGCAGTGATCACGTCATACGGCTGGCGGTTGCGCAGCAGATAGTTGCGCCCGTCGTCAACCATCAAGTCCACGTTCGGTCGAGAGAGCACGTCGGCATTGGCGACGCGGAAGAACGGCGCCGCGGCGATGACGCTGGGCGAGAGCTCCACGACGTCGATCTGAGCCCCACCGTGCTGCGCGAGCGCACCCGGCGTCGCACCTGCGCCAAGCCCGACCACCAGCGCCCGCGGCGTGCGTGTGGGAGCCAGCAGCGCCGCGAGGTGGCCCATGACACGGTGGTAGCGCA
Source organism: uncultured Chloroflexia bacterium (assembly GCA_963776625.1). GTDB lineage: Bacteria > Chloroflexota > UBA6077 > UBA6077 > CF-72 > CF-72. The sequence continues at coordinate 235,444 of CAVZNP010000001.1, forward strand.
CGAGGTCTGGCGAGTCGTTCGTCTGCCCACGGCTGTTGGTGAACAGCGTCTGCATGCCGCTGGCGTCGCGGCCGACGCTGACCGTGTTTTCGAGACCCTCCCAGTACGCCAGCAACTGCTGGTCGGGGAAATGCTCGTGGAAGACGACTTCGTGGATCGGCGCCATGAGCGTGCCAGCCGCGATCACCACCAGGCCGGTGGCGCCGCAGGCGACCGCGGCTCCACGCCGACAGGCGTTCAGCAACAGCGTGACGCCGACGAGCAGGTTCAGGGCGGCGAGCAGCAAGAGGCTGTGGTGCGCGCCGAGCACGGGCACCAGGATGAAGCCGGCCGCGAGGGAGCCGACGATGGCGCCCGCCACGTTGCCGGCGTACACGCCACCGAGCTTCTTGCCGAGACCGTCCGCGCCCGCGGCCCACAGGCGTGCCGCAACGGGGAACGTGGCGCCCATCAGCAGCGCGGCGGGCAACACGGTGAGCACGCACATCATGGCCATCAGCCGCAGATCAGTGCGCACGAAGCGCAGGAAGAGCGGATTGGCGCTGTCGCGCAGGGCGGTCAGGCCGGTGTAAACGTCGCCGAAGGCAGCCAGCGCCAGGACCGCGGCGAGGCCGATGCCAATTTCGAGCAGGCCGAAGGTGACCTGCGCGAAGCCGCGCGAGGGCCGCCAGCGGATGAGGGCTCCGCCAAGTGCGCCACCGATGGCAATGCCTGCCAGGACGGTGGCGAGCATCAGCACGAAGCCGTAGATGCTGGCGTCGAAAAGGACCGCCAGGATGCGCGACCAGACGACCTCGTAGGCGAGGCTGATGCCGCCGGAGACCGCAAACGCCAGGAGCGGCACCAGTGATCGCCGGCGCTCCGCGCCGATCGGTCCCTTCAGGGGTCCGGCGACCGTCTCAGACGCGACGGATTGCCCCACGAAGACCGAGAGGAGCAGCGCGCCCAACCCCGCGACGGCATTGGCCCCCGCCGCCGCGGTGATCGTCTCCGTCAACCCCAGCGAGCCGATGAGGACCAGCCCCGACGCCAGACACCCGACAATCGCCCCTGCCGTGTTCGTGGCGTACAGCAACCCCATCGCCCACGCGTCGCCGCTGACTCGATCCGCCTCGATGGCCCGCACGGCGCGCACGCTACGCACCGCGAGGGGCAGCGTCGCGCCCATCAACGCTGTCGGGACCAGCAGGACGACAAACGCCAGAACCGCGCGCAGCGTGCCCGCGATCAGCGGCGCCTGCGACGGATCCACGACATGGGCGGTGCCGGCGTAGACGGCTTGTAGCAGTCGGAAGGCCCACGGCGTCAGAAGCGCGGTGGCGCCCACGGCCAGCTCGACTAGCCCGTACAGGCGCAGCGGCCGGGCCACACTATCGGCGGTTCGGCCGCCAACCAGGCTGCCGATCGCCAGACCGCCCATGAATGCTGCCAGCACGGTGCTGATGGCGTAAATCGTCACGCCGAAGGCGAGCCCCAGGAGGCGGACCCACGCGACCTGGTACACCAATCCCGCGGCGCCCGAGGCGAACAAAAACCCCGCGACGATCGCCGTGATCGCCGCGGAGTAGTGGCGTTGGGTCTCGAGACCCTCGGCCGCGGGCTTGAGAAGCGTGCCTCTCGAGCCCGAGACCGTGGGGGTGGTCAGTCGATCACCTGCGTGGCGTTAGTCTTTCCCGTTCGTCGAAGTTGGGGCTGGTGTCGGTGTGCCGTTGTCATGAGTCGCGGCAGTCGCCGGGACGTCCAGCGCGCGCAGCCGCCCCATCAGGTCCGAGACCTTCTGCCCGGTGAGTGTCTCGAATAACTCGGGCACCTGCGCCACCATCTTGGCGACTTCACCCGTCAATTGTGAGACACCCGCGTTGTGACCATCGCCGGTCGAGACGATGGTGATTTTGTCCACGCTGGCGAGTGACTGCGACAGCGCGCGCACCACCTCGGGCATCCCGGTGATCAGCTTGTCGAGAACAGCCGCCTGGCTGTACTCCTGGTACGCCTCGGCGCGCTGGTGCATGGCGTCGGCTTCTGCCTGGCCCTTGGCGCGGACGATCTCTGCCTCGGCGGTACCTTGCAGGCGCGTCGCCTCGGCCTGGCCTGCCGCCTCGGTGGCCAGCTTGGTGCGCTGCGCTTCGGCCATCATCTGGATGCGCTGTCGCTCGGCGTCGAGCCGGCTTGGTGACGGTCGCTTCGAGCTCGAGCACGCGTCGCTGGACCTCCAGTTCCTGGACGCGAATTTGCTCCTGGCGTTGGACCTGGTCAATCTTGACCTGCTCGGAGATGACCTTCTGCTGCGCCTGGTTAGAGGCGATGTCGTACGCCTTCTCGGCGGTGGCTCGCTGCGTGCGCACGGCGACCTCGTACTCGGCCTTTTTCACCTCGAGGTCGCGAGTGGCTTCCGCCTGTCTGGTCTCCGAGGACGTCTGCGCGATCACACGCTCCTGATCAGCTTGCGCCTGGGCGACGGCCGCTTCGCGCATCGCCATCGCGCGGCGGATGGCCGTGTCACGCTCGGCTTCGGCCTGGGCGATGTCCGCCTCGCGCTTGACGCGCGCAATGTCTGGACGGCCCATGTTGTTGATGTAGTCGTTTTCGTCGATGACCTTTTTGATGGTGAAGGACACTACCTCGAGGCCCATCTTGGTCAGGTCGTCGGAGACGCTGTCTCGCACGCGGCCGGCGACGATCTCAGGCTCCTTGACGATCTCTTCGACCTTCAGCAAGCCGACGATGCCGCGCAGGTGACCTTCCATGACCAGCCGCAGCAATGCTTCGCGTTCCTGGGGTGGCTTGGTCAGAAACTGCTCTGAGGCGGTCCGAATGCTGAGCGGATCTGACTTGACTTTGATCTGCGACACGGCTTCGACCGCCACCGCGACGCCCTGCGACGTGTACAGCTGCTGTTCGGGCGCGACATCGAAGGACATCAGCTCCAGCGACAGCTCTTGAAAGCTCTGGAACAGTGGCCAGACGACCTTGCCGCCGCCGGTCACGATATGCGTGCCGCCCCAACCGTAGACGATCAGCGCCCGGTTCGGACCGACCCGCCGGAACAGATTGCCGATGATCCACATGCTCAGCAGCACCGCGACGACTGCCGCGAAGATCACGGCACCGAGAAGGATGTCCATGCGTAGTCTCTTAAGCCTCTTCCTTCTCCGGGGGAGCGGTCAATGAATCCCGCTCCGCCAGGAACTCACCCCAGGGTTGCACGGTGGCAAAGCCATCTGTGTAGTTGGTGATGACAACTTCCGTGCCGCGCGCGATTGGGTGGCCCTTGACGTTGGCGCGCGCAGCTTCGCTTCGCCGTGAGCCGGCCTTTTCAAACATGATTTCGCCTGTTCCGCCGGCCGGGATGCCGACGCTGACCTGGCCTACGGTGCCTTCGAGTCGATAGTCGTCGGGATCCATTTCGACCTCGCCCTTGAGCACCAGGCCCAGAAAGCGAGCGACCAGGTACCAGCCGAGAGCGCCGACAGCCAGGGCCCCGACAATCGCGACCGGGAGGGCCCAGTCGCCGAGCCTGGTCAGCAGGAAGCCGGCAGCGCCAAACCAGGTGAGTCCGCCGACGAGCGACGAGGCGTTGAGGAGCGGCAGCTGATCGCCGTGCGCCTCCCCATGCGCGGCGTGGGCGTGAGCGTGCCCAAGGTCGTGGCCGAAGTGTCCGCCGATATGGACCGAGCCGAGTACGACGGAAAGCAGCGTGAACAGGAGTCCGAACGCGAAACAGGCGAGAAAAAAGGTTTCCATGAGAGCCTGTCCGATGTGGTCGGTGGTGTACTCCTCGTCCCGTGGGGTGTCAATGAAGGGACGTAGAAGTGACGTACCGAACGGTCGGAAAGTTGCACCTGGAGCCGCCGCGCGCCCGTTTCAGGTGCGTGTTGCTCAGTGTTGCTCAGGCGGTGGTGCCGATAGACGTCAAATTCACTGGCCTATAGCCCCCTCGGAGTTGCGCTTGCGTCTCAAGCTGTCGACATCCCACCAGGAGGGCATTCGTTACCCGCACGCTGGCGGCGTATGTGCGATGCTCCTGCTACATGCGGCAGCCGCGGCGGGTGGGACGCTGGGTCCTGCTCGGGGTGAGCGCCAGCTTGCTCGAGCTGGCACTGCTGCACGCGCTGTACGAGGGTCTGCGCTGGCCGCTGCCCGTGGCGACTGCGCTGGCCGCGGAAGTGCTCATCATCGCCAAATTCCTGGGCAACGACCGCTTCGTCTTCGACCATCCCTGGCCCAACTTCACGCGCCTGGTGCGCTACCACTGTGCCTCGGCCGGCGCGCTGTTGGTCTACTGGCTGGTCCTGAACTCGCTCAGCCTCGCCGCGGGCGTCCCGTACGTGGCCGCGTTTGTGATCGGCACGGCCGCCGCCTTTGGCTGGAGCCTGATAACGAATTTCTTGTGGGTCTGGGAGCAGCATAATTTGCCCAGGGGCGCCACCGGCTATGCACAGCCACAGCCATTCAGAACACGAAAGCTCAGCCGCGGCGAATGAACGCCGCCTGAGCCTGGTCCTGATCATCACCGCCGCCTACCTTCTGGCTGAGGTTGTGGGCGGCATCTTGACGGGCTCGCTCGCGCTGCTGGCCGACAGCGGCCACCTGCTCGGCGACGTGCTCGGCCTCGCCATGGCGCTGGGCGCCATCCGCTTCGCGCGCAGGCCCGCCACCGCGGGCAAAACCTACGGTTTCTATCGCGCGGAAATCCTGGCGGCGCTCATCAACAGCGTGCTGCTGATGTTCGTCTCACTGTGGATCCTGTACGCGGCCTGGCAGCGACTGAGGACACCGGAGGTCAACATCCAGGCGGTGCCGATGCTGATCGTCGCTGCTGGTGGCGTCGTGGTCACGCTGATTGGGGCCGCGCTACTCCGCGGCGGCGCATCGGACAGCCTCAACGTCAAAGCGGCATTCCTGGAAGTCGTGGGCGACCTGCTCGGGTCCATTGGCACGGTCATCGCCGCCGTGGTCATCCTGACGACAGGCTGGACGCCGATTGACGCGCTCATCTCGGCGGCTATCGGCGTGCTGATGCTGCCGCGCGCGCTGTCGCTATTGCGCAGCGTGATCGACGTCCTGCTCGAGGCGACGCCGCGCCATGTGGACATGCCGGCGATCGAGGCGGCGATGCTTGCCGAGCCAGGTGTGGAGTCGGTGCACGACTTGCACGTGTGGACGATCACCAGCGGCTTCGACGCGATGAGCGGCCATGTGCGCTCGAACGGTCGGCCCTCGCAGGAAGTGCTGCACGATCTGAGCACGCTGCTCCGCGACCGCTTCGGTATCGAGCACATCACGCTGCAAGTCGAAGCCGCGGATCACGCCGACGACGGCGCATGCTGCGTCGCCGACCCGCGCTGCTTCGTGCCTATGCCAATCCCAGTGCCCGCCAGAACGGCACACTCGCGCACAGCGCCAGAAGCGTGACCACGCCATAGGCGATCGCCGTCGGGCGCGCCTGCTTGTGTGTGAACAGGCGGCCATTGGTGCCGTGGTACAGCGCGAGATAGGTGGTGCTCTGGTAGGGCAGGAAGAAGCCATTGCAGGCCATCAGCGCGATCAGGCCGACAACCCATGGATCGATCCCCGCGCCCTGTCCCACGGGGGCGAGAGAAATGGTCAATAGTGGCGCGGCGGCTTGCCACCGCATCACCAGGCTCAGTGCGAAGCACAGGAGGGTCAGCGCCGCCACGAACAGTACCGGCGAGTTGGCCAGGCCGCCGATGAGCTGCGTCGCGATGCCTGCGAGCCAGGTGTCGAGGCCCGTGTCGCTGAACACGTTGGACATGCTCGTCAGCACGCCCGAAAGCAGGGCGAAGCTCCAGTTGACGGCGCCCAGCCCGCCGCCGGTGAGCACCCCCGTCGCGGCCAGTATGGCGAGGGCGACCACGCCCACCCATGCTGGATCGATGTGGTGCAGCGGCTGGGTGCTGAAGCCCACGAGCAGAAACACCGTCACGCCAATGGCGATTTTCTCGTGGCGCGAGGGAGGACCAAGCAGCTCGCGCTGCAAGGCGAGTCGGGTGCCCGAGCTGACCGAGCCATCCGAGCTTCCCGCGCGCGGACGGTAACGCCACAGAATGAAGGCGGCCAGCAGGCCGAACAGCACAATATGCGTTGGCAGCGCGCGGGCAACCCAGGAGCCCCAGCTCACACTGGCACGCGTTGCGTCGGGCAGGACCGCGTAGACCAGGACCGACGTGGTTGAGCTCGTCAGAAACAGGGCCACCACCTGACCGAAGCCGATCAGCACGATCATGGCCAGGCCAATCGCTGCTCGGCTGTAGGGCTGCATGCCCAGCGCGTCGATCAGCTCGGTGACCGCCGGCGCGACCAGCGCGACGCGACTGGTCGCATTCGGCGCCGCCGGGCCGACGACCATGCCCGCGGCGCCCAGCCCGAGGATCTGCCCGACGTAACCACCGCGGCTGTTGGCCACCACCCACAGGGCCATGCGGTACAGCAGCCCCGACGATGCGATGGCCACGCCGACGGCAAGGGTACTGACGACCAGCGCCCACTGTGTGGTGGCGAAACCACCGAGGGCGATGCTCGGGGTGGTCACCCCGCCCACGACCCACACGGCTACCAGCAGCAAGGCAACGATCCCGTCCGGCAGGGCCTCGACGGCAAAGAGGGGGAGACTGGCGAGCAGCGCCGTCAGCGCGTGCCAGCCGCGGTCGGACAAGCCTTCAGGTGGGGGCAATGGCCAGGTGCCAACGAGCAAGATGGCCGAGATCAGCAAGGCGGTGGTTTTTCTGCTCAAGGGCCAGCGTCGGCCGGGCTCGCGCTTGTCGGGCCTGGCCGGAAGAGCTGTCTCCGCGGGCGCCGCCTGCAGCTCGAGCAGGTGGGGGTACTGCTTCAGCGCGTCAGGCGGCAGCAGGCGCACCAGGGCAGCGGCTTCCTCGAGCGGGACCTGGCCAACCTCGCGGTCGACCAGCTCGAGGGCTTCGGCGACCAGGCCGCCCTCCAGCAGCACCTGCACCGCCAGCGCGCGGGCGCCCACCTGACGAGCGCGCGCCGCCAGCTCGCGGCGCGTATCCGCCACGTGGCGCGGACCCTCGCGCTCGATCATCTGCGCAAGGAGAAAACGCCTGAAGGCGGGCGGGTAGGCCTGCGCGTCGGCGTCGAGCAGCGCGTCGGCCAGCGGCAGCGTGCTCGGCGGCATGCCCAGCACGTCCTGGTCGAGCGTTGGCAGCAGCGCCGCGCGCTCCAGCGTCTCCTGCTGGGAGCGACTTAGCCCTGAGTACAGGTGCTGCGCCATGCCCTGGTACTCGTGCGAGAGCTCGGCGACCTCTTGCATGCGCAGCGCGAGGTGACTGCCCATCGACGCGGCGAAAAATGTGGCAATCGCCGGGTTGCGTTGCGCCAGGCGCGTGAAGCGCTCCCCGGGCAGGCGCCACAACCTGCTGTCGGTGACGGCTCGAAGCGTGGTGGCACGCACCTCGTCGCGCAGCAAGGCCAGGTCGCCAAAGACGGCCGGCGGCTGGAGGACCTCGAGTCGGACGCCGTTCGCCCGGCGTTCGACCACGCCTTCGCGCAGGATGTACAGCGCGTCGGCTGGCGCGCCTTGCGCGTAGATGATGGCCCCCGCGTTGACGCTCACCTCCTGGAGCGCGGCTGCCAGGCGGGCGCGGTCGATGGGTGACAGCTCCGAGAACGGAGCCACGTTGGCCAGCTCGACGGCGGCTCTGGCGATAGCTTCTCGCGCGCCGTGTCGAATGGCCACTGCGTCGTGATTATCTCGTGTTCGTCGATAAACGGGATTCAGCGTTTCACGTTTCAAAGGGGGGCGGCGGCCCCCCTTTTGACTCAGCGGGGACTGACTAGAGCTTGCGCCACTGCCGGCCGTCGCGCTCGATGAACGCGTCGGCCCACGCCGGCCCCCAGCTGCCCGCTTGATAGAAGTGCACGTTATTCGGATGCTGCGCCCAGCCCTCTTGAATGTCTTCCGCCCACGCCCACGCTTGCTCGACCTCGTCCGCCCGCGTGAACAGCGTTCGATCCCCGAGCATGGCATCCAGCAGCAGCCGCTCGTAGGCATCCGCCTGGGTCACGGTCTCGCCAAACGATGAGCCGTACTGGAAGTTCATGTCGACTTCCTGCAATTGCATGGTCGGGCCCGGGATCTTGGCCCCGAAGCGCAATGAAATCCCCTCGTCTGGCTGAATACGCATCGCCAGCACATTTGGCTCGAGCCGCTCCTCGCCCGGGAAGAACATCTGCGGTGCCCGCTTGAATTGAATGGCGATCTCCGTGGCCCGCTTCGGGAGTCGCTTGCCGTGCCGCAAGTAGAAGGGGGTGCCCGCCCAGCGCCAGTTGTCAATTTGCAGGCGCATCACCACAAACGTTTCCGTCCACGAGTCGGGGGCGACCTTCTCCTCGCCGCGGTAGCTGGCCACCGGAATTCCGGTCAGCTTGCCAGCCGTGTACTGGCCGCGCAGCGTGAACTCGCCCGTCTGTTCGGGTGGAATGCGGCGCAAGGCCTTGAGCACCTTGAGCTTCTCGTCACGCACGGGCTCGGCCTCGAAGACCACCGGCGGCTCCATCGCCACGATGGACAGCAACTGCAGCATGTGGTTCTCGACGACGTCGCGGAACGCGCCGATCTCGTCGTAGTACCCGCCGCGGCGCTCGACGCCCACGGTTTCCGCCACGGTCAACTGCACGTGATCGATGAAGTTGCGGTTCCAGATCGGCTCGAAGATGCCGTTGGCAAGTCGGAACGCCAGGATGTTCTGAACCGTCTCCTTCCCCAGGTAGTGGTCGATGCGATACACCTGCGACTCGCGGAAGACCGACTGCACCGCGTTGTTCAATTCGCGCGCTGAGCCCAGGTCGACCCCGAACGGCTTCTCGATGACCAGACGGCAGAAGCTGTCCTCGTCGCGGCGTTGATTGAGTCCGGCATCGCCCAATTGCGCGGTGATGGTCTGGAACAGCTCAGGCGGCGTCGCCAGGTAGAAAATGCGATTGCCCTGGGTGCCGTGGGCCGCGTCGATGCGTTCGAGGCGCTGGCGCAACATGGCGTAGCTGGACGGATCGTCGAACTGCCCCGACATGTAGTGAAGACAGGACTTGAACTCTTCCCACAAGGGCTCGGATACGACGCCGCCGTTACGTTCCAGCCCTTCCCGCGCGGTGCGGCGAAAATCGTCGTCGGACAACTGCGAGCGGGAGAAGCCGACCACGGCGGAGTGCTTCGAGAGCAGGCCCGCCTGAAAGAGATCGAAGACGGCGGGGATGAGCTTGCGATGGGTCAGGTCGCCAGAGGCGCCGAAAATGACGAGAGCGCAGGGTGGCGCCGGCCGCTGTTGGGTCGACGCCAGCACCTCACCGTCACGAGTACTGACCGAAACGTCAAGTGCCATTGGTCCTTGCTCAACTGCTGAGTGGTGCGGAGCGCACGCCAGTCTCCTGGCCGTCGACCCGCACCGCATGGCCTCCGAACTCATTGCGCAGCGCGGCCAGCACGCGCCACGAGAACGAGTTTCGATCACGTGAGTAGAAGCGGCTGAACAGCGACATCGTGATGACTGGCGCGGGGACGTCCTCGTCGATGGCTGCCTCGATTGTCCAGCGGCCTTCGCCGGAGTCGTCGACCCAGCCCTCGAGGCCTTCGAGTGTCGGGTCTTTTTCAAAAGCGCTGACGGCCAGGTCCAGCAGCCACGAGCGCACCACGCTGCCGTGCTGCCAGATCTTGCCGACCTGTGTGAGATCGACGGGATACTCGGATTTCTCGAGCACCTGGAAGCCTTCGGCAAAGGCCTGCATCATCCCGTACTCGATGCCGTTGTGGACCATTTTGACGAAGTGGCCGGCGCCATTCGGCCCGACGAGGCCGTAGCCATCTTCAGGGGCCAGGGTCTTGACCGCCGGCTCGACGCGTCTGAAGGCTTCGGGGGAACCGCCAGCCATGATCGAATAGCCGACCTGCAGGCCCCAGATCCCGCCGCTGGTGCCGCAGTCGACGAACTCGAAGCCGCGTGCTTTGGTGCGCTCGGCGCGCGCCTTGGTGTCCTTCCACTTCGAGTTGCCGCCATCGATGAACAGATCGCCAGGCTGACACAGGTCCATGAGCTGGTTGAGGAACTGGTCGGTGACGCCACCCGCGGGCAGCATGAGCCAGATGACACGCGGGGCTTTGACCTTGTCGACGAGGTCTTGCAGCGAAGTGGCGCCGATGGCACCGTTCTTCACGGCTTCCTGGACTGGCCCGGGGCTGCGATTGAAGGCCACCACCTCGTGGCCGCCACGTGCCAGGCGATGCACCATGTTGCCGCCCATGCGGCCGAGGCCTACGAAGCCAAGCTGCATACTCGTGTCTCCTCAACTTGAATATAGAGTGAACGCATCGTACGGGTGCTCACACGGCTGACCGTTGCTCAGCCACAGTGTGCGTTCATTAAGGTCCATCACCGCCGAAACGACCGTGACGCACGCTTCTTCGGGCGGATCGTCGGGGTGCAGGTGGCGACACACGCTGTCAGGAAAGTTGTCATGGTCCCGCAGGCTTGACTGCACGTCGTCGACGCTGAGCGGCCGTCTGGCTGCCAGCATGGCACGCATGCGCGCCAGCCGGGTATATGAGTGCGGCCGACGTTCGCTGGCTGGTTCTTCCACACCCAGGTGATCGGGCTCGAGGAAGTGGTTGGTGTGCGCGAGCGCGCTGTGCTCGGGGCCAAAGCTGCAACTGGTACCCGGCGCTGCTTCGATGTCGACCGCGTGGTTGGGCGGCTGGGCCAGCATGAAGTTCGTCGAGCACGCGCGGCGGACCCCGGTGATGACCCGCGCGGCCTCGTCGAGGCTGTCCGCGCGCAGAATATCGTGGCAGCGCACGTGGAAGGGTGCGACCGGCTGCGACCAATTGTCGTCCGTCGAGAGCAAACCGTTAACGGTCAGACCAATGCCGGCGGCGTTCAGCCCGATCTTGCCACCGACGATGCCAGCCTCCGTGAAGCTCAGTGTTTGCGGGGTGCGCACGACGGCGCCCTGCACCTCGGGGATCCAGTCCCAGTTCTCGCCAATCAGCAGGTGACCGTTGCTCGTCGCTTCAGGCAGCAACGCAAACGCGGTGCAGCCGTCTGGCCTGCCGACCGGCAGCACGCTGTACTGGAAGTACAGCAGCTCGTAGCGCACGTTCAGCATCACGATGTCGATCAGCTCTTGTCGCGCCGCGTCGGCCACGCCGCGCACCGCGTCGAAGTAGTCGTGGAACGTTTCGAGTAGCGGCAGGAAGGTGGCGGCGCGCCGCCGCACCTCGTCGGCGTCCAGGCGGCCCTCGCGCTGAAAACGGTCGTAATACACCGCCAGGTTGTGGGCAATCTGCTCGCGCAGCGCGCTACCGTGCTGTTGGCCTTGATCGAAGGGTGCGCCGGCAAGCTCCACGAGTGGCAGGGACACGACGGCTAGCATAGGCTGCCTGTCACTTCGATTTCGACTTCGATTTCGACTTCGACGGGTGTGATCCGCGTGCTGGTGCGGGTGCGTCAGACCCCTGAGTCAGACGCGTCTGGCGTCGCCGCGGAGTCGTCTGGCTGCGAGGTGAGCAGCGTCGCATCCGGCGACACCGACACCATGCCCGCGGCGTCTCGACTTCGCACCCGATAGTGATAGACCGTCCCGGGGTTGAGCCCGGTCAGCTGCAGATCGTGACGTACACCCGACACGGGGTCGACGGGCGTCGTCAGTCCGTAGGCGGCCGTGGTGCCGTACTCCACCTGCCCGTCGGCGACGACGTCCGTTGTCCACGTCAGGCGCGCGCTGCTGGCCGTCAGCCCGGGCGCCGCGGATAGATTGGAAATCGCGGGCCCATTGTCCACCTGCACGCTCACGTTGCTCGAGACACCAGTGCGCCCCTGCGCGTCGGTGGCGCGCGCGCTGATGCTGTGCGGCAGGTCTGGGTTCAGTCCCGCGCTCGTCCAGCTCCAGGCATACGGCGCGGCGCTCAATGGCGCACCAACCGGCTGCCCGTCCACGTAGAACTGCATGCGCACGACCGGCGCATCGTCGTCTACCACCGCGGTCAACTGCGCCTGGCCATTCACGACGCTGCCGTCGGTTGGCCCGGTGAGGGTGACTGCTGGCGGCACCTGCTGCACGTACACGGACAGTGGCGCACGGGCGCCTGGCAAACCTCCAGCGAAGGGTTGCGGAAACGTGGCGAGGCTCGTCTGCGCACTCGACAAGCTACTGCCGCCGCTGGTCGCCTGACGCAGATTCACCACGCCCGAACCGAACGGGTTGAGTACCGCCACCCAGTAGCGTGTGCTCGCCAGCAACGACACCGGGGAGACGTTCACGCTCGTCCAGCCTGGTACCACTCCCGAGGCTGTGCCCCGGGACAGGATGCTGCCCGGCGCGCCATTCTGGTCGGAGTAGAGCGCCACGCGCAAGGTCGGTGTCGAGCTACCCGCGTCGACGTACACCCGCACCACGCTGGCCAGGCCGCTCTGCGCGGCGACGTACTGGTAGGCGGCGGCCTGACCACCACTGAGCGCCAATCGATCGGTCTGCACGGTGTCGTCGCCAATGAGCGTGGCCAGGCCTACTGGCGCGGTGCTGAAGGTCGCGTCTGCCGAGGCGCCGAGCCCGCCCTGGGCGTCCCACGCCTTGACGCGATAGTGGTACGTCGTCGCGGGCAGGAGCCCAGTGAGCGCCATGTCCTGCGTCGGACCGCCGTACACCTGCAGCAGTGTGAAGGCGCCATAGTTGGGGGTGGTTCCGTACTCGACCTGCGCCACGGTGCCGGTCGACGTCGACCACCCGACGCGCGCCACGGTTCCGGTTGCCTGCTCGACCGTCAGGCCGCCGACGTCGGGCCCACTGCCGGCTGGCGCGGTCGTAAACGTGCTGTCGAGCGAACTCACGGCCGCGCCCACGGTCGTCGTGCTGAGGACGTGGAACTGGTACGGAGTGGCGGGCAGCAGACCCGTAAGCACCACGCTGTGGGCGGTAAGCAGGGACGGATCGAGCGGCGAGCGCACGATCGCGTTCGCCAGGCTGGTGTACTCGACCTGCGACGTCGACGGGACGTTGGTCGTCCAGGTGATCGTCGCACTCGAACGTGTGACGCTGCTCGATGCCAGGTCGGCGATCTGGGGCGGCCCGAGCGGAAGGGCTGTCCCGAGCGCGGTCGTGGGCATGATCGGAGTCAGGCTGTTCGCCGAGGGACCGGCCGGCGTGGCAAGCGGTGTTTGCAGCGGCAGGGGTGAGCCCGCCAGCAGCAGCGTGGGTGTCGGCGTCTGAGTGGGGGAACGTATCGGGGTTGGCGAAAAAATGGGTCCAGGCGGCGTGGCAAAGGGAGCCTGCACGGACGTCGCGATGGGAACCTGGATGGCCGTCGCGGCGGGCCGCGGCGTGAATGTCGGGGTTGCCAGGGGCCCCTGTGAGGGCCTGGCCGGTGGGGTCGCGGTTGCCTGCGGCGTGACCTTTGGCGACGTCGTAGCCGTTGGTGACGGCGTGGCGGTGCGGTGACGGTGTCAGCGAGGGGACGGGGGTAGGGGTGAGCGTTGGCGTCCACGTCGGCGTCGGCGTCGGCGTCGACGTCGCGGTGGCGACCTCCTGGGCGTAGCTGACCTGGAGCGGCACGCTGCCAAGGCTGGCAGCCACGAGCACCGCCAGAGTGCAGGCGAGTGCCAGGTGTCCGATCACCGGACGATGAGAGTGCCATCGAGCGGGGCGGCGTGTCTACCCGTTCGCGTGTCAATCCTGTTGAGACGGCGGCACAATCAGTGCTGGTGGTGGCTTCAGTGGCGCGCCTGCGCCTGGCACTGCTGTGGCTGGCCGGCATGGATTTACGCCTCACCTTGCTGGCCGTTCCGCCTGTCCTGCCGCTGATCCACGCCGACCTGCAGCTGGACGAGAAGGGCGTCGCGGTCCTGTCGGGATTGCCGCTGCTGCTGCTTGGCGTCGCCGCGGTGCCCGGCTCGTTGCTCATTGCGCGCCTCGGGCCTCGACGGGCGCTGCTGTGCGGCTTGTGGGTGATCGGCATTTCGTCGGCGCTGCGCGGGGTCGGTCCGAGCGTGCCGATGCTGTTCGGCATGACCCTGCTGATGGGCACTGGGATCAGCCTCAGCCAACCGACGTTCCCGACCCTGGTGCGCCAGTGGTTCCCCGGCTCGGTTGCGCGCGCGACAGGTTTCTGGTCCAACGGACTTCTGGTCGGCGAGCTGCTGGCGGCGGCGCTGACGCTGCCCGTGGTGTTGCCGCTGGTCGGCTCATGGGAAGCGGCGTTCGCTTTCTGGTCGATTCCGGTACTGGTCACCGCGTCGCTGGTAGGGCTACTCACGCCACACGAACCGGCGCCGAAGGACCTGCCGCGCCCCCAGGGCATGCCCGACTGGCACAACAGCCGCATGTGGCGCATCGGCATCTTTCAATCGGCGGCGAGCATGATCTACTTCGGCGCCAACACCTTCATTCCCGACTATCTGCACGCTACCAATCAGGCGGACCTCGTCGGGCTGGCGCTGGCCTCACTCAATGGCATGCAGGTGCCCGCCTCGGCGGTGATCGGCTTTGTGCCGATGCGGCTGCTGGCGCGCCGCTCGAGCTCGTATCTGGTCTCGGCGGCGATCCTGGCGGCGCTGGGAGTCGTCCTGGTTTTGCCGGGCATCCCGCTGGTCATCGCGGCCGGCGTCTTCGGCTTCTGCGCCGCGTATGTGCTGGTCATGTCATTTGCGCTGCCGGCGCTGCTCGCCGAGCCAGGCGAGGTGGCGCGCCTGTCGGCGGGCACATTCGCCATCAGCTATACGACGGCGTTCGTGTTGACGCTGGCAGCGGGTGCGCTCTGGGATGCGAGCCACGTGGAGGCGAGTGCGTTTCTGCCCGCGCTGGTCGGCGCGGCGATCGTGGTGGCGCTTGGCCCTCCGCTGACGTCTGCCGCGGCAAGCGCGGAGCCCGTCCGAGTCGCGGCGTCGGCGAGCGCCTCCTAGCCGCTATGTGCGTAGCGGCTATTGCGTAGCAGCGACGCGTAGCAGCTACTGCGCGGGCGCGGGCAGCGCCGCTTCCCCGTACCCCATCACCACGCGCAGCGTCTGCGGATTCGTACCAGCCGTGGTCTCGAACGCCAGATACGTCTCCACTTGCCCACCGGGCGGCACGCTCGCATCGAACACGTCGCGTCGGTGGTTGAACGCATTCGTCGACCGCGTTGCCTCCGCATCCACCGCGTACGTCCGCCCTTGATCGTCGATCAACCGAAAATCTGAAATCGTCGGCGTGAGCGGTTCCGACCCCGCGTTTGCCAGCTGCACATCCACCAGGGTGAACGAACCCGGCGGCCCGCCCCGCCCGTCAGCCGTCAGGTCCTGGTTGCGCGCGATGGACGTGACCGTCACCGAGGCGGCGCCGAGCTGGAGCGTTTGCCCGGCGGGCGCCCGACCCGTCGCCGTGCCGCCCGACGCAGTCGTTACGCCGCCGCCGGGCACGTTGCCGCCGCCAGGCGTGCTGATGAGCTCGCCGAGCCCATAGGGCAAAGGCGTCGTGTAGTAGGCATACACGCCGACGCCAAGCGCGGCGATGATCAGAAGGCCGATCAGCCAGAGCGGTGCGCGAATCAACCCGCGAATTCTGGCATACCGCCCGCGCCTCACGGATGCGTAGTGGGTCTGGCGTGGCTTCCAACCCGTACACTCGCGGACGTGCCGAAGCAGGCGCAGGCGTTAGCACGAGCCGAAGAACTCAAAGCCGAAGCTGAACGCCAGTTGAACGTTGACAGCGAACAGTCGCTGGCGACTGCTGAAGCCATCTGCGCCCTCGGCGAGGAACCGGGCATCATCGCCCTTGGACAGTTGGCCCGTGCGGATGCGCTGCGCGAGCTTGGACGCTACGCCGAAGCGGCGCAGGCGTATGAGAACGCGGCGGAGCTGTTCCGCACGGCAGGCGACGAGGTCGGCTGGGCGCGCACGCGCATCGGCGCGATCCTGACCGCCCGCTACACGGGCGACCACGCCAGCATCCTGGCCGACGTCGATGAGGCTCGAGGCATCTTGATTGCCAACCGGTTGTGGCTTCGCCTCACGCGTCTCGAGAACAACACCGGGGCCATGCTCGCGGCACTCGGGCGCACGACTGAGGCGCTCTCGGCCCACCAGCGCGCGCTGTCCGCCGCCGAACGGCTGGATCCGCGCAGCGACCTGCTCGAAGCCGAGGTCTTCGCGACGCTCGCCGCGGCGTACTACCACGTCGATGATTTCGAGACGGCGGCCAGGTTCCAGGGACGGGCTGTCACCATCTTCGAGCGCGAGGGGCAGCACGAATTTCTGTCTCGCGCGCAGCGCAACTTCGCAAAGTTCGCAGCCGGGCGCGGTGACTACAGCAAAGCCCTCGCGACGGTGCTGCCAGGTCGACGCACACTTCTGGAGATGGGTCGCACCGATGCGGCGGCTCACCTCGGGCAGGTTGGCGTTGATTGTCTGCTTCGACTCAATCGACCTGCAGAAGCGGCCGAGCTGGCGATCCTGGTTGCCGACGAGTTCGAAGCGGCGGGCGCGCGCATCGAGGCGGCGGCCACGCACGGAGCCCGCGCGGTTGCCCTGGCACGGCTCGGCGATGCCGACGCCGCGCTCGCGGCGCTCGAACGAGCCAACGAGCTGTTCGGAAACGTCGGGTGGGAAGCCGGGCCCGCGAGTGTACGCCTCGGTCGGGCCGTGGTCCTCGGCGAGACCGGCCGGTGGCAGGAGGCGCTGCTCGAGGCCGAGACTGTTCGCGACGAGTTCCGACGGCGCGGCTCTGTCGTGCGCGCGGTTCAAGCCGACCTGATCCGCGCCAGCGCGCTCCGCTCGCTGGGAAAGCCCGAGTCCGCCGCCGAGGCCGCCCGCTCGGCGCTCGAGCTGGTGCGCAGCCGACTGCTGCCGTGGCAGAGCTATCACGCCTGGCGGCTGCTGGGTGAGCTTGCCAGGGACGCGGGCGATGCCGACGCCGCGCTGGCCGCCTTCCTCGAGGCCATCAGCAATCTCGAGCACGTGCAAGGTCGCATTCTGACCGAATACCGCGCGTCATTTCTGGCTGACAAAACCGACGTCTACGAGGCCGCGGTTGACTTGCTGATGAGCAAGGGCGAAATCGAGCGCGCATTCGAGCTGGTCGAGCGTGCCAAGTCGCGCGCGCTGGTCGACGCGCTGGCTGGAGGTCTCGATATTCGCGTTCGGCCAAAAACTCCTGAACAGGCGCGCCTGGCCGATGAGTTGCAGGAGCTTCGGCGCAGGCATGACGCGCTCGTCGAACAGGCCGAGGCAAGTCCGGAGGTGTACGAGCTCGAGCAGAGCATCACCGCGACGCTGGAAGAGCTGAGGCTGGTTGGCGCCGACGACCTGGAACGGCTCAGCCTGCTCGAAGGCCGCGTGTACTCGCCTCAGCCGCACCTCGACGCGTCAACCGCTCTCCTGGAGTACTACCGCGTCGGCCAGGATTTCATCGTCTTTGTCATGGACCGCGCGTCGCTGCGCGCCGTGCGACTGCCGGGCGCGCTGCGGCGTATGCATCAACTGCATGGCCCGCTGCGGCTCAACCTGAGCGCCGCCACCGCCGAGCCGGCGCGGCGCACCATGCTCGAGCCAAATGCGCGCGCCCTGCTGCAGCGCGCGTACGACGTGCTGTTGCGGCCGATTGCCGATTGGCTGGCGCCGTACGCGCGACTGATCGTCGTGTCCAACGGTCGGCTGCACCAGTTGCCGTTTGGCGCCTTGCACGATGGAGAGGCGTACCTGGTCGAACGCTTCGAAATCACGACCGCTCCCTCGGCCAGCTCGCTGACCTTCTGTCTGCGGCCACGGGCGCGGACGGGCCAACGCATGCTGGTTGGCGCGTACAGCGCTGATGGCGCCCTGCCCGGCGCGCTCGAAGAAGCCAGGGCCGTGGCAGCGCTGTACGACAGTGCAGGCCTCTTCGAAGGCGAGCTCACCCTCTCCGAGCTCAAGCGGCAGGCGCGCGACGCGGACCTGATCCATTTGGCTGCCCACGGCGTGTCGCGACTCGATGCGCCGCTGTTTTCCTACCTGCGTCTGGCCGACGGACACCAGACAGCGCTGGATTGTTTCGACCTCGAGCTCGATTGCAGTCTGGTGACGCTCAGTGCCTGCGAATCGGGGACAGGCGCCATTTCCGCTGGCGACGAGCAAATAGGTCTCCCGCGGGCGTTTCTCTATGCTGGTGCACGCAGCGTCGTTCACAGTCTGTGGCGCATCGACGATCAGTTCACTCGGAACTTGATGAAGCGTTTCTACATTGAGCTGAAATCGGGCCGTGGTCGGGCCGCTGCCCTGCGCACTGCCCAGCTCGAGCAAATGCGCTCGGGCGCCATCCATCCTTTTCTCTGGGCGTCACTGACGCTGGTCGGTGATTGGCGTGAGGAGTCAGCGTAATGCACAACCAGGCTTCGCAAGCGGCGGAACGCGTCGAGTGGTTTCATCCGGGCGAGATCGTCATCGTTGCCCGCGTTCCCAAGGGCAGCCTGAGTGACGAAAACTTGCGCGCGGGCATGCGCGACTTGCTCGATCGCCACGCACGGGACCATGTCCGTCGCGACGCGCAGTCGCTGCGTAGCTTCGTCTTCGACGCACCCACCGAAGATCAATCCCTGGTGTTCTTCGTTCAGAAGCTCGCTCAGGCGGGCGACGCCAGGTCCGTCAAGAACGCGGTCGAGGCGCTGCACGGCCAGTTGGGCAACCTGCGGGCAAACAATCTGGAAGTGATCGGCGCCATGCCGCAGTGGCACCTGCTGGCGCACGAGGCCTTCAGTGGTGGCAGCCCGGGCTCGCGCCCGGCGCCCGTGTACGCGGATCAGGTGCGCGGTCGCCCGACCCGCCGCGCGTACCGACCGGTGAAGCCCAATCTCGACCTGGCTGAGCGGGTGCGCGACGCCGAGGCGGTTCCCGTCGCGATCCTCGACACGCGGATCGACCTGGCGGAGGCGCGTCGCCACGCCGAGCGCTTCAAGACAGCGACCAACAACCAGCAATTGATCGATACCATCGACTCGCTGCGGCAGCCGCCCGCGTCCGACGCTGACGTGGACGGGGAGTGGCGGGCCATCCGTGAGCACCACACCGACGGCACGTCACGCGCGGGCGGGCAGGCATCGGCCGACGAGGCCACGTACCCCATGGCCGACCACGGGCTCTTCGTCGCAGGACTGATTCACGGAATTGCACCCCGCGCCAGCCTGAGCTACGAGGCCGTACTGGACGAGACCGGCGTCGGCGACCTGTCGCTGTTGCTTATAGCCTTGCAGCGCGTGCTCGCGCGCAAGCGGCAGGACCAGCCGCAGATCATCAACCTCAGTCTGGGTTTCCGTCCACACCCCGGCGCGCATGACCGCCGCCTGGTACGGCTTGCCGAGGCCCCACGATCAGCTGTACACGCCCGCCGCCGCGCTGTTCGAACCCGGCTCGCGACGAACGGTGGGTGGCCGGGAATCGTCGTGAAGTCGGACGTACGGTGGACATGCTGCAGGCCGGCCTCGGCGAGCTCGGGCGCTACCTGAGTTTGAACAACTGCCTGGTCGTGGCCGCGGCCGGGAACGATTCGCACACCGGTGATCCGACGCCTGGATCCTCGCCTGCCGGCGCGCTTCGACTCTGTTCTCGGCGTCGCCGCGACGGTGGGCGACGCACAACCAGCGCCGTACTCGAATCTGGGCGACGATCTCGTGCTGGGCGACCACCTCGCCACCTTCGGCGGCGGAGTGACCGATGGGCTGGAGCCCCGCGATGGAGTCATCGGGGTGTACTCGGGTGACTTTGCGTCGGGACGCCCCAACGATACGGGCTGGGCGTACTGGTCGGGCACGTCGTTCGCCACGGCCATCGTGTCGGGCATCGCGGCAAACTTCTGGGCGGTGCGACGTCAGCAGAACCCGGAGGCGCACGCCGCGGAGATCCTCGCCGATTTGCACGCCGAAGCCCGCGAGACGGGTGCGTTCGTGCGCGAGCTGCGCACGCCGTCGATTGAGGTGGACGGCCGCTGGGAGTCCTGATCGCCTCAGGTGGGCACGATACCGAACAGCACCCGCTTCCGCACCAGTCCCCACAGCAGCAGGACGATCCCCATCTGCATCAGCGTCGTCAGCAACTCCGCCGACGGGATGCCTGGCACCGCCTCCAGCATCGGCGCGAGGTTGTACACCAGCACGATCAGGAAGAAGTGCACGATGTAGCAGTACAGCGCCGCCTGACCCAGCGGTAGCATCAGCCAGCCCAGCGCGCGGCGCAGCGGCACCCACAGGTAGGTCGCGCACGTGTACGCCACGATGGCCACGGACAGGAACGCCACGATGCGCGCGGGCCGCAGCGGGACCTTGAAGAACGACTCGTCGAGCACATTCGGGTCGATGTCGAAGAAGCCATTCTCGGCGCCCCACGCCAGCGAGATCAGTCCTAGCGTCACGGCCAGCCCCAGCGCGACCCCAACGACGCGCAGCGGACGGAAGCGGCGCAGCCACTCTGTCAGCGCACCCCGATAGAAGCCCAGCACGTGGCCCGTCACAAAGAGCACCTGCCACGCGGCGATGGGAAAATTCTCGCCATGGCGGATGTACCAGGGCACGGCCGCCTCTTCGGGGTACACCTGGTAGGCCAGCCACAGCAGCCACGATGGAATCAATACCATCCACCATTCGCCGATCGATAGCAGCAGCAGGATCAGCGGCGCGACCATCAGCAGGATCGTGTACATCGCCAGGATGTCGGTGCCGTGATACGTGTAGTGCAGGGTTAGCGTGGCGACGGTGATCTCCTGCCAGCTATCGATGCCGAGGCCGAAGTCGCGACCGGTCCACAGCGCGATGTCCGTGTACAGGAACAACGCCGAGAAGATCAGCGTCATGGCCACGGTTGCCAGGTACAGGGTGCGGGCGCGCTTGAGCGCGTCGCCCATCGCACTTTGCAGACCCGAACGATCGCGCTTGGCGCGATACGCCTGGCCCATGATGAAGCCGCTGATGAAGATGAAACCCTCGGCAGCGGAAACATAGAAGCGGTTACCGCCCGTAATCGCGTACAGCCAGGAATCCCCGCCAAAGTGATCGACGACCATGGCGAAGATGCAAAAGCCGCGCAGCAGGTCCACGCGCAGGTCGCGCTTGTTGGCGAAGTCTGCCGTGCTCGCGTAGTTGAGCGCCTGCAATCGCTGAATCAGGGCGGCAGACCACGACGTCGTGACGCGACCAGGCAGCGGCGGTGCGACGCTCGTCGTACTCATGCGCGTAGCGCTACACGAGGTATTGTGCGGCCAGCGAGCGTTACTTAATCGTTAAACAGGGTGCGGGTGTTATTGGGCAACCACCGTCCGCACGGCGTTCAGTAGTCGCTGCACGTCCTCGCGCGTGTTGTAGCCCTGGACCGAGATGCGCAGCGACGGCGCGTCGCCCCACCGATTTGCGGGAATCTCGATGTGGTGCTCGTCATACAGGCGCTGTTTGACGATCGAGACGTCGACGCCCGGCGGCAGCGGTAGGGTGGCCATCTGCGCGAACCAGCGCGGATCGTCGGCGACCGCGGGTTGGATGCCACTGATCTCGAGCATGCCCTGGCGGGCAACGCGTACCAGCTCATGACACTCCTGACGGACGCTGGGCCAATCCCGCTCCTGCTGATACGCGATGGCGGCAGGGACCGACAGGTACGCGGAGATGTCGTGGGTGCCCTGGCGCTGGATGGCGTCGACAAACGGCGTGGACCACGGGTCGCGCGGACGCCAGCCCCAGCTCACGACGAGGGGCTCAATGAGTCCCTGGACTTCGGGGCGAGCATAGAGGAAGCCCGCGCCTTTGGCGGACGACAGCCACTTGTGGCAATTGCCGCCGTAGAAATCGACCTGCATCGCCTGGAGATCGAGGTCGATCTGGCCCGGGGCGTGGGCGCCGTCGATGACCGTCCAGATGCCCGCCTCGCGCGCACGTTGGATGAGCGGCTCGATAGGCAGGATGACGGCGGTGGGCGAGGTGATGTGACTCAGGAACAGGACCTTTGTCCTGGGCGTCACGCCAGCCCAGACAGCCTCGACCACCTCGTTCGGGTCGTCGAGCTGGCGCGGCAGCGTCTGGATCTTCAGACTCGCCTGGCGCTGCTCGATCACGAAGGTCCAGGTCCGCTCGAGGGCGCCGTACTCGTGGTCCGTGGTGAGGATCTCGTCGCCCGGCTGCAGGGGCAGTGAGCGCGCCACGACGTTCAGTGCGGTCGTGACATTCGGCAGCAGTACGACGTCGTCTCGCGTCGCGTGCAGGTAGGTGGCGAGCGCGGCGCGTGCCTCGTCGAGGAGCGGCTTCTGGCGGCGGCTCAGGAACTCGACGGGCTGGCGCTCGAGCTCGAGCTGCCAGCGCTGATACGCGTCGAAGACCGGGCGCGGGCAGGCGCCGAAGGAGCCATGGTTGAGGAAGACGACGTCGGGGTCGAGAAGGAACTCGCCGCGGATGCGCAGGTGGCGCTGCTCGGCAGCGTCGTCGTAGGCGACAGGCCGTCGCACCTCGGCGAGACTCATCGGGGCGCATGGTAGCGCCCCCTCACCGGCCCGTAGTTACACAACCTTCGCTCTCTGGGCATGCCACTCACGCGCAAGCCGCGCGATAGACTCGGCCTGGACGCCTTCAGCGGCCAGGATCGCGCGTTTGTTGTCGCTGCCCCCGAGGGCGTATTCGCCGATGTGACCGTCGCTGCGCACCACGCGATGGCAGGGGATCAGCACGGGCACCGGGTTTTTACGCAACGCGGAGCCAACCGCGCGGACGGCGGACGGATGCCCAATCTGGTCCGCAATCCAGGCGTACGTGCGCACCTCGCCGCGAGGAATCTCGCGGGCTTTGAGTAGGACGGCGCGTTCGAATTCCGTGACGCTGCGCAGGTCGAAGCGAGAGCCGACCCACGCTGGCAGCCCTTCAGCCGCGGGCGCGGGATGGGGAGCCCTGTGGAATCGCTGTCGGAAGACGGCCTCGAATTGCTCCGCTGTCGCGGTCTTCATCACGGCGGACACACCCAGCCGGTTCCACGCGACGAAGACGGGACCCAGAGGTGTGGTGAGCTCGGCGTACTCGTCGCCCAGGCCGACCTCATTCAAGACGGCTTCGAGCACGGTCGGAGGGGCTTTGACGTCCCCCAGGACGCGGAGATCGGTGCGTAGCTGACGGTCGTTCATCGGTGTTCCCCCACGAGCAGCAGTTCGGGCTCGAGCGCTTCACGCAACAGGCGCAGCCCACGGTGGACGTCGGACTTGGTGGTGCCGACGGGTTGATCGAGGATTTCGGCGGCTTCGGCGTAGGTCAGGCCCTGGATGTGGCGCAGCACGACGGCCGTGGCGTAGCGCTCGGGAAGTGTGTGCAACGCCTCCACGAGTTGCGCGTGCGTCTCGCCGGCGAGCATGGCGCGTTCGGGCTGCTCGTCACGTGTTTCGGAGGCCAGCAGACGGCCGGCGGTTGGCGCGTCGATGGCCACTACGGGAAGCTCGGCGCGCCGCACGCGGTTTCGGACGACGTTCAGGGCGATTTGATAGAGCCAGGGTCTGAGCCGCAGCGTGTCGATGCGGTCATTCGGATACCGCTGCAGCGCCCGGTACGCGCGCACGAAGGTGTCCTGGATGGACTCCTCCGCGTCCTGGGGGCTGGCGGTCAGCCGCAGGGCGAAGGCGTACAGGCGGTCCTGAAAGGTCCGCACCAGCTCTTCGAAGTGGCTGTCCAGGTCGCTCGCCAGGCGAGAGGCCAGCCGGCTTTCGTCGGTCATTGCTCTGTTGAAACAGCACGAACGCGGAAATGGTTGCGACGCCAACGTCGGGGGTGCAGGGCCCTGATATGCTTCCGCTCACTTCTCGCCCCCACGGGAGGCCCGATTGTTGATGTCACCGTTGCGCTTTGCCGCCGCGGTTGTCTCGTCCGTGAGCCTGGTGCTGGCGGCTTGCCAACCGGCGCAGCAAGCGGCACCCACGACACCGCCCGCCGCGGCTACCGCCGCGCCCAAGCCGGCCGTCGCGGCCAGTCCGGTTGCGAGTGTGGCCGTCGCCGCGAGCCCAGGTGCCAGCCCGGCCGCCAGCCCCGCGGTCAGTCCGGCAGCGAGCCCGGCTGCCAGTCCAGCCGCTAGTCCAGCCGCCAGCCCGGCCGCGAGTCCCGCGGCGAGCCCGGCTGCCAGTCCCGTTGCGGCCGTCGCCGTGGCGGCACCTGATCCCGGCTGCCCCAACGACCCGTCGCCAGGCGGCAAACAGATCCGCGTCGGCCTGGTTACCGACGTCGGCAAAGTCGACGACCGCAGCTTCAACCAATCCGCCTGGGAAGGCGTGCAGTGCGCCCAGAAGAACCTGGGCCTGACCGACATCAAATTCATCGAAACGCAACAGTCCACCGACTACGCGGCCAACATCGACCAGTTCGTGCAGGCCGGATACGACGTCATCGTCACCGTTGGCTTCTTGCTAGGTCCAGCCACCGTGGCGGCCGCCCAGGCCAACCCGAACATCAAGTTCATCGGCGTCGACCAGGCGCAGGACACGACGGTGCCCAATCTCGCCGGGCTGACCTTCCAGGAGGACAAGAGTGGCTACCTGGCTGGCTATCTGGCTGGCCTGCTGAACAAGTCCGGCACGGTTGGCGAGGTGCTCGGCCTGTCGAATGTGCCGGCCGTCGAGCGGTACGGCGTCGGCTACATCAACGGTGCCAAGGCCGCCAAACCTGACATCAAGGTGCTGGCGGCGTGCGCCAGCAGCTTTACCGACACGGTGTGGGGCAATACCACGGCCAACCAGATGATGAGCCAGAACGCGGACCTGGTCTTCGCCGCCGCTGGGCTGACCGGCAACGGCGCGCTGCTGGCCGTGGCCGACAAGGCCGGCGGAAACCTCGGGATCGGCGTCGACACGGATCAGTGGGAGTCGCTGCCCGAGGCGCAGAAGATCATCGTCTCGAGCGCCATGAAGCTGATCGTGCCTGGCACGTACAAACTGATCAAGGCCGCCCAGGCTGGCGGGTTCCAGGGTGGCAACGTCATGGGCGACGTCGGCCTCGCGCCGTTCCACAATGATGGGCAGGTTCCCGCCGACGTCCAGGCAAAAATGAGCCAGGTTAGTGCGGACGTGGCGTCGGGCAAGACGCCGACAGGCTTCACCACGCCGACGGGGAACTGCCCACAGGCATAGTTCACCGACGCGGAGTGCGGCACCCATGCCTGGCTGGCGCTCGTGGCTCTACACGCTGATCGTTCCGGTCCTGGCGGTAGTCACGGCGCTGGCCATCGGTGGGGTGATCATTGCCCTGACCGGGGGCGACGTCGCGAAGGCCTACCAGGGCCTGTGGGAAGGCTCGTTCGGCCAGCCACGCTCCATCTCGAACACGCTGGTTCGCACGACGCCCTACATCTTTGGCGGCCTGGCCGTGGCGCTCGCCTTCAAGGGTGGCCTCTTCAACATCGGCGTCGAAGGCCAGATCACGATGGGCTCGCTGGCGACGGCCTTCGTCGGCTACGCGGTCGGCGGGGTGCCGTTCCCGTTCCACCTGATCCTGGCGGTCCTGGCTGGCTTCATCGTCGGGGGTCTGTGGGGAGCCATCCCCGGCTTCCTGAAGGCCTATACCGGCGCCCACGAGGTCATCGTCACGATCATGCTCAATTACGTGGCGATCAACGTGGCCAGCTTCCTGCTCGGCGGCCCGATGAAGGATCGCAATCCGGCGGTCGCCATCGCCCAGACGGCGCCGGTCCTGCCATCTGCCAGACTGCCGCCATTGCTGCCTGACCCGCAGTACCGGGTGCACTGGGGCGTCATCCTGGGCGTACTGGCCGCAATTGTCGTGTGGTGGCTGCTGCAGAAGACGACGCTCGGTTTCGAAATTCGCACGGTCGGCGCCAACCCCAACGCTGCGCGCTACGCCGGAATCTCCGTTGGCCGGACCACCGTCATCGTCATGGCACTCTCGGGCGGACTGGGGGGCCTGGCCGGCGCCCTGGATGTGGTCGGCCTGAACTACTACTACGCCGCGGCGTTCACCGCTGGCTATGGCTTCGACAGCATCGCCGTCGCCCTGTTGGGGCGCAGCAATCCGTTCGGCGTCCTGCCATCGGCACTGCTCTTTGGCGGCCTGGCCTCCGGGTCCGCGCGCATGCAGTTCCTGTCGCAGATTCCGATCGACATCATTCAGTTGGTCCAGGCGCTGATCCTGATCTTCGTCGCCGCGCCGACGATGATTCGCTGGATCTACCGTCTGCGGCTGCCCCGCGAGGCCGAGGTGCCGGCCACCGGTGATGTCCAGATTGGCGCCAGTTGGGGCAAGGCCGAACCGTGAGCGTGAGCGGCGCTCAACGCGCTGCCGCATGGTCGCGCGTCGGCGGCGCCGCCCAGTTCAAGACGTGGCTACAGGTCGCCATCTGGTCGGCCATTGGCGTTGTCCTGCTGTTGCTGGCAGGGGTGCAGTTCGGCTCGGCGGCGACGCTGTCGATTCTGACGGTCTCGCTGACGCAGGCGACGCCCATCACGTTTGGCGCGCTGACGGGCATCTGCTCGGAGCGCACGGGCGTGGTCAACATTGGCATCGAGGGCATGCTGCTCACCGCCGCCTTTTTCGGCTTCATGGTCGGGGTCTACACCCACAATCCGTTTCTGGCGCTCAGCGCGGCGATCGTCAGCAGCGCGCTCATGGGGCTGCTGCACGCGGTGCTGTCCATCACCTTCCGCGTCGATCAGATCATCAGCGGCACCGTGATCAACATCCTGGCCGTGGGCGTAACCGGCTATCTGAACCGCCAGTTGTTCACGGCAGGCGCGCCCCCAGGGCTCGCCGCGTTCCCTCGGCTCAACGTGCCAGGTCTGAGCGACCTGCCGTGGATCGGGCCGATCCTGTTTCAGCAGAAGCCCCTGGCGCTCACGGCCATCGTGCTGGTGTTCGTCGTCCACTTCACCCTGTTTCGCACGCGCTGGGGCCTGCGGACGCGGGCGGTCGGCGAGCATCCACTCGCCGCGGACACCGTTGGGGTGAATGTCAATCGCCAGCGCTACATTAACGTGGTGATCGGCGGCGCCATCGCCGGGCTCGGCGGCGCGTTCTTCACGCTGGAGTCCGTGCCGCACTTCGAGCCGCTGATGACCAACGGCATCGGCTTCATTGGCCTGGCGGCGATGATCGTCGGCAAGTGGACGCCGTTCGGCGCCTGGGGCGCAGCGCTGCTGTTCGGCGTCGCCGAAGCCATACCCGTGGCGATGCAGATTCAAGGCATCAACGTGCCGTATCAGTTGATCTCGCTGCTGCCGTACGTGCTGACGATCGTCGTGGTGGCCGGGGTGGTCGGCCGCGCGACGCCGCCGGCGGCCGACGGTCAGCCTTACATACGCCCATGACGGTGACAAACGTCCCGCGCGAGCGGCAACCCGTGCTCGAAGTCCGAGGCATCGTCAAGCGTTTCGGGCCGCTTGTCGCCAACGACCACATCGACCTGCAGCTGTACCCGGGCGAGATCCTGGCCTTGCTCGGCGAAAACGGCGCCGGCAAGACCACCCTGATGAACGTGCTGTACGGCCTCACCACGCCGGACGAGGGCGAGATCCGGCTCGACGGCCAGCCCGTCCACTTCGACTCCCCACGCCGGGCCATCGCCTGTGGCATCGGCATGGTGCACCAGCACTTCATGCTCGTGCCGCCGCTCAGCGTCGCCGAAAACTTGATGCTCGGCGCGGAGTCAACCATCGGCCCGGGCGTCCTCGACCTCAACAAGGTCCGCCGGCGCGTACGTGAGCTGTCCACCAACTACGGCCTGCCCGTCGACCCGGACGCGCTCGTGCGTGATCTGCCCGTTGGCATCCAGCAGCGTGTCGAGATCCTGAAAGCGCTGTACCGCCAGGCGCGCGTCCTCATACTGGACGAGCCCACCGCCGTGCTGACCCCACGGGAGGCCACCGATCTCTTCCGCGTCATGCGCAGCCTGGCCTGCGAGCAGCGCACCAGCATCGTCTTTATCACGCACAAGCTGCACGAGGTTTTTCAGGTAGCCGACCGCATCCTCGTTCTGCGCCAGGGCACGATCGTCGGCCAGCCGGACCCCGACGACGCAACCGGCGAGTCATTGGCAGCCCTGATGGTCGGCCGGCCCGTGTTGTTGCGCGTCGACAAGGAGCCTGCCCAACCCGGTGACGTCGTGCTGCGCATCACTGACCTGCACGTCCCGTCCGATCGCGGTCTGCCTGGGGTCGACGGCGTCTCGCTCGAGGTGCGCGCCGGCGAGATCGTTGGCGTGGCCGGCGTGCAGGGCAACGGCCAGAGTGAGCTGGTGGAGGCGCTCTGTGGGCTGCGCACGCCGGTCGGCGGTTCGATCACGCTCCTCGGTCGGGATGTGACGCGCTCCAGTCCACGCCAGTTGGTCGATGCTGGCGAAGCGCATATTCCTGAGGATCGCCAGAAGCACGGCCTGGTGCTCAGCTACCCGGTGGCCGACAACCTGGTGCTGCGGACGTATGCGCGGCCGCCCTTCGCGCGGGGCGTGCGGATCGTGCGAGAGGCCATCCTGCGCTTTGCCCAGCGTCTGGCGCTTGAGTTCGACATCCGCGCGCGCTCGGTAGCCGTCGCCGCGGCGACGCTTTCGGGCGGCAACCAGCAGAAAGTCATCGTCGCGCGTGAGTTCACGCGCGGTGGGCGATTGCTGGTGGCCGCCCAACCGACGCGCGGCGTCGACGTCGGCTCGACCGAATTCATTCACCGCAAGCTGGTCGGTGCGCGCGACTCGGGTATGGCGGTGCTGCTCGTGTCTGCCGAGCTCGACGAGGTGCTGAGTTTGTCGGATCGCATCGCCGTGATGTTCCGCGGGCAGGTCGCGGGGGTGCTGGCGCCCGACGAGGCCACACCCGAGCTGCTGGGCTACATGATGGCGACGGGTCATCGACCTGACTCCAGCGCCACGCCCGCGGAGCCTCGCGTCGGGGACGTGGCTTGAAGCGACTGAGTCTGGTGTCAGATCAATGGCGCGGCCCGTGTGACACGGTCGGAGTACCCTTGCTGGGGGATGCGGAGGCCAGGACTGTTCGGCGTGGTCGTGGTGGCGTTGTGGTGCGCCGGGTGCGGCGTGCTGCCCGGGACGGGGTCGGCGCCCGCTTCGACGCCGACCGGTGCGACAACACCGTCGTCCGCGGCGTCCGTGGCGGCGTCACCCTCGGCTCAGGCGAGCGCAACGGGTGTGCCAAGCCCGGTAGTCGCCAGTCCGGGCGCGGGGCCGACCAGCGCCGCGCAGCCGACCGCCTCAGCGAATACGGTCTACGTGGGTAATACCGATGGCGAGGGGGTGTATATCCGCAACACGCCCGCCATGGACGACAAGGCGCGCGCATATTCGGACGGCACGGCGCTGACTGTCATTGGTGACGACGTCGATGGCGACGGTCAGCACTGGAAGCACGTCAGAACGCCGGACGGCCTGGAAGGCTACGTGCCGTCACAGTACACGGTCAGTTCGCCGCCATCGGGCTAGACGGTCATGCGGCCGCCGCCCGCGTTTGCGCTCCAGGGGTTGAGGCTCGCACTGTCAGACGCCCTCTCTTCCTGAGAAGGTCAACACAAGTTCTCCCTCGGCTGCCGCGTTTGCGTCCCAGAGGGTGAGGCACGCACTGTCGGAAGAGGTTCTCTCCGGAGAACAAATCACGCATGGTCCCCTGCGATGGGTCCTCTCCGGGAACACCCGATGGGTCCCCTCCGCGGAACGCACCATGGGTCCCCTCTGGGGAATACGTCTTACGGCCGAGGAAACACCTTCGCGAAGCGTTCGACCTGACTCGGGTCCCCCCGCAGCGTCGCGCCGCACGACTCGAGCTCGGCTCGCCCGTACACCAGCAGCGCCAGCGTTGACGCCGGCGCGCTGATCGTCAGATCCGCGGCGCCGCCATCGCGGCTGACGTCCAGGGCGTCCGGGCCAATTGTGAGCAACCACCGCGCGGAAGGATCGTCCTCTGCCAGGAGCAAATAGCGCTCACCAGTGCCGCGTTCGGGGCTCAACCCGGCGGCGTAGGTGCGCGGCACGTTGCTCTCGAGCAGCGTCGGCAGCAGCAGGTGCGCGACGTCGGCCGACAGGGACGCCTGGCGCCCAAGTGACACGTCCAGGTCCCAGCCGTGAAAGCTCACTTCGGCCAGCCGATGCGCCGCGTACCAGCGGATCGATCGATTGCCGCGACGATGGAAACACACGGTATCCAGCTGCGCGTCCGCCAAACCCATGTACAGCGACTCGAACTCGTCGGTCAGGGCCGCGAGCCCTCTGGCAACCGCGGGCGGTGCGTCCGTCAGCGAGTGCGATCCGCCCGTCGCGGGCTCGACCATGCCCTCGAGGCCACGTCGAATGCTCCGAACGAAGCCCTGGCCGCTGGTGAGGATGTGCGTCGCCAGATCGGACACGAGCCACGGTGCGCAATTCGTCGGTCCGTTCCACTGGTCCGGCAGCAGAGGCTCGACGACCTGAACGATCGTCGTCGACCGCTCGCGGATCGCCGCCAGGCAATTGGCCACGTGAGGGTCGGTCATACGCGGCCACAAGCCATTCGAACCGCCGCGACGATGCGCTCCGCGTTGGGCAGGGCCAGTGGGCGAACCCTGCCGCTCGGTGTCGGCACGGCCGCGGTCCCCACGCGAACGACCGGCGCGCGCAAGGCGTCGGGGCAGACTTCCGACACGGCCGCGGCAATCTCGGCGCCCAGCCCGCCGGTGACCCAAGCCTCGTGCACCGTCACCAGTCGGCCGGTGCGCCGAACGGACGCGACGATACAGCGCGTGTCCAGTGGCTGAATGGAGCGCACGTCGATCACCTCCACGTGGATGCCGTCGGCGGCGAGTGTATCGGCCGCGCGCAGGCCGGCCGGCACCATGGAGCCGATGGCCGCCAGCGTCACGTCGTCTCCGGCGCGGGCAACGCGGGCCCGGCCAAGCGGCACGCAGACCTCGTCGCTGGCAACCGAGCCACGCGGCGCATGCGCCAGCGACATCGGCTCGATGAACAGGACCGGGTTGTCGTCACGGATGGCGCTGAGCATCAGTCCACGGGCGTCGCTCGGCTGCGCGGGCATGACCACCTTCCAGCCGGGCACGTGCGCGAACCACGCCGAGTAGTCCTGCGGATGACCGCCGTAGGGTCCGTCCCCGACGCGCGTGCGGACGACGAGCGGCACGCGCGCAGCACCGCCGGTCATGTAGCGGATGTTGGGTGCCTGATTGATGAGCTGGTTCATCGCCGACGGGATGAACTCGCCGAAGCTGATCTCGACGATTGGCCGCTGGCCGAACAGCGCCGCGCCGACGGCCGCCCCAACCATGGCTGACTCGGCGATCGGCGCTTCGCGGACGCGCCTCGCGCCGAACTCGGCCAGCAGCCCGCGCGTGCCCTGCAGCGAGCCGCCCATCGCGCCAACGTCCTGGCCGATGTAAAAGACGCGCGGATCGCGGCGCATCTGCGTGGCGATAGCGTCGATGACGGCCTCTGTTTGCGTCATGGACCGCGTGGCAAGCGCCCCCGTCACGCGTACACGTCCTCGAGGCCCAACTCGGCAGGACCGGCGTCGGGAGCGGCCGCGGCGCGGGCCACCGCCTCGGCCACCTTCGTCTCGACCTCAGCGTGGATCGCCGCCAACTGCGCCAGGTTGGCGATACCTCGCTCGAGCAGTCGATGGGCGTACAGGTCCAGCGGGTCCTCCATCTCGGGCGGATCGAGGGCGGGATCGCGATACGCCTGCTCATCCGCGGCCCAGTGCCCGCGCCAGCGCCACGTGCGCGCCTCGATCAGGCTCGGCCCGAGACCGGCCCGAGCGCGTGCCACGCCGCGCGCCACGGCAGCGCGCACCACGTCGACGTCGTTGCCGTCCACGCACTCGCCGGGAATCCCGTAGCCGGCTGCCCGCGCGGCAATCGACCCCGCCAGATAGCCCGACACGGTCTGCGAGATCGCCCAGCCGTTGTTCTGACACACGTACACAATGGGCAGTCGCCAGCATGCCGCTAGATTGATGGCTTCGTGGACGTCGCCGCGATTGGCCGTGCCGTCGCCGAAGGTGCACACGCATACCCGATCGCTACCCTCTTGCTGGAACGCCAGCGCCGCGCCAGTCGCCGTCCCGAGCGACGTGCCCAGGTCACCCGCCACCCACGGCACGACGTTGAGTTCGACCGGCCCGGTGAACGGCACCGAGCGTCCCTTGTTGTAGCCGGCCGCCTTGCCGAGCACCTGGCAGGCAAGCCGCCACATCTCGGCGCCGCGCATCAGGTAGACGCAAAACGGATCGCGGTAGTGCGGCGCCACGGCGTCGTCGGCGCGCAGGTCGATGAAGCTCCCGATCACCGTGGCTTCCTCGCCTTCGATCGGGAACCAGCGTGGATTGGCCGTGCACAGCGCCACGTCGAGCTCGCGGCAGACGACGAGCCAGCGGTAAGTCGTCAGCGGATCGTCTAGCGAAGTGATGGCAGCACCTCGGCCGCCACGCGCTCGAGCACGCCCTGCTGCTCGGGGCGCGGTTGATCGATCAAGAACTCGTTGACGCCAGCCTCGGCGTAGCGGCCGACCATGTCGCGAAAGGACTCGACGGAGTCCCACGGATCGCTGGGCATCATCGCCGCCCAGCCATACAGCGAGCGCACGATGCTGGTCGGGTCGCGGCCGAGTTGGGCGCAAGCGGCGTCGAGCAGCGCATTGCGCTCGCGCATCTCCTCCACGGTGCCGAACGAATTCCACGTGTCGGCGTAGCTGGCGATGAAGCGCAACATGCGCGGGCGGTGGCCCGCGAGCACCAGCGGCGGGCGCGGCTGCTGGATCGGTCGTGGCCGCGTTGGCGCGTCGTTCAGCTGGTAATAGGTCCCGGCATACGTGGTGGTTTCGTCTGTCAGCCAGCCGTGGATGAGCTCCACCGCTTCCTGAAAGCGCGCCACGCGCTCGCCCGGCGGCCAGAGCTCGAGGCCGAACATGGGGTGCTCGGGCGCGTACCAGCCCGCCCCGAGGCCGACGTCGAGTCGCCCGTGTGAGATGTGGTCGAGCGTCACGGCTTGCTTGGCCAGCAGCGACGGGTGCCGGAACGTGTTCGAGCTGACCAGTACCCCGAGGCGAATGCGCCGCGTCATCGCCGCGAGCCCGGCGAGCAGCGTCCAGGCTTCGAAGTACGGCCCGGTTGGCTGGCTGGGCTGGACAAAGTGGTCGCAATCCCAGGCGCTGTCGAAACCCAGCGCTTCGAAGAGCTGCCAGCGCTCCACGAGCGTCTCCCAGGGCAGATTCTGATCTGTGACAATTCCGAAGCGCACCCGGTGTAAGTAAACTCGTTCTCGACGTTTCGTGTTGTTGTCAAGTGACCGCGTTTGACGTATCACCAGGCTAACGTCCGATGACGGTGCTGGCGCCCGCGGTGGTCAAGATTCTGGCCGTCTGCGACGAAGTCGACTCGCGTCTGTACGGCAGCCAGCGCGGCGCCGTGCGGCTACAGGCGTCGCCCGACGTGATGATCAGCTGCGGGGACCTGCCGCGTATTACCTGGATTACCTCGTCAGCAAGCTGGACATCCCGCTGTACGCCGTCCATGGCAACCACGACACGCCGCCGTCGCTCGAGGGCGCCGAAGGCTTCGGGTATTGCGGTGCGCACTGGATCGGTGGGCGTGGCGTGCGAACGCCGGGTGGCCTGTTGCTGGCCGGGTTCGATGGCTCACTGCGCTACAACAAGGGCGCCTACCAGTCGTCGCAGGCGGAAATGCAGGCGGCCGTTCGCACCCTGGTGCCGTGGATGATGCTCAACCGCCTGCGGTATGGCCGCTTTCTCGACATCCTGATCACGCATGCGCCACCGCTGGGCGTCCATGACCGGCCTGACCGCTGTCATACGGGCTTTGACGCGTTCAACTGGCTGATCCGGAGCTTCAAGCCGCGATACCACCTGCACGGGCACGTGCACCTGTACGACCGGCGCACGCCGACGGTAACGCGCGTATGCGAGACGGAGGTGATCAACGTCTATCCGTTCCGCGAGCTGGCGCTAGAGCTGCCGGTCGCGGTCTAAGGCGAGGGCGCGCTAGTTGGCGCCCCCCAGGCGGATCACGTCAGCTCCGTAGGGAAGGGGTCGTCTATGGGCAGGTCCCCGAGTCCCCCGTCTGGTGGCGCCACGTACGGCGGATCTTGTCACACTCGTGGGGAGAGGGGAGTTTTTTGGGGTATCCCACTCGTCCGTGAGATGGGGAAAAACGTCAGAAGTCATCTGGCTCAGCAATCCCTCCCACGGCCGTGGATGCCGCTGCGAAGCGGTCCAGTGCCGCCGGCCAGTCCAGGTCCGGCGCCGCGTTGTCTCGCCAGACAACCAGCCTCGCGATGAGATCTGCCGAGCGATCGCCAGGAAACGCCGCGGTTAGCTGCCGCGCGCGGACCGTCTCCCACAACGGGCGGTAGACCTCCATGACCCACCGCCGCGCGGCGCGCTCCAGGTCGTCAAGATGCTGCTGCTTGCGGAAGCGCTCGATCGCTTCCAGCAGGATCGCATACGTCGCTGGATGCGTCGCGCCCACCTCGGTCAGCCCGGTGGCGCGCTCGAACGAGTGGCGCGCGGCGAAGCGCTCCGAAGCTTGCACGTCGGTCACCGGGATGTACTCCACCACGTGTGCGTCGATCTCGATCTGACCGTGCTCGAGGGCAACCGCCACGCGGTGGTGGCCATCGAGGACGTAGTAGCCGAAGCCGAGCTTGTAGACCTCGATCAGCGGCATCTGCAGCTCGAGCTCCATCGCGCGACGCACGCGGTTGAAGCGCTCCTCGTCCTGCCCGGCGGCGGCGGCGCTCGGGTGGCCGGAAATCGGACCCTAGCTCCAGGCAGCGATCGACGCTGCCGACGAGGCGGGCAACTTCGATCGTGCGCACGCCCAGATCGCGATGCACGAGCACTCCCGCGCGCTCGGCGTCCTGGTGAAAACAGCGCAGTTGCTGGCGCTCGACCTTTTCACCGCGCGGATGAACCAGCATCACCGGGCACGGCGCCGCGCGAGACACCTGGTCGGCGACGCTGCCGAGGACCGCGCTCGACAGCAATGGCCGCGTATTGGTGCCCAGGATGATCAGGTACACGTCGCGGATAAGCGCCTCCTCGAGGATGGTTGGCGCGGCCGCGCCGCTGCGGATGACCCCTTCGGCCTGGATTCCGCCGCTGCGCAACAGGGCGCCGAAATTGTCGAGGTAGGTGCGCGCCTGCGCCTCGGTCGGTGAGACTGTCGCGGGGTCGATGGCGCCGGGCCGCAAGACATGAAGCAGGAGCACGTCCGCGCCAAGCGCGCGCGCATACTCCTCGGCGACAGGAATCTTGACCTCGCCCGCGGGCGTGAGGTCGAGGGCTACCAGGATCGTTCGGGTCCGCGGCGGACCGTCGTCGGACATCAGTAGTCTTGTGGTGCAGCCGATGCTAGCGCTTCCCGAGGTCCTCGATCACCTGGCGGAGCTCTATGGCGAGCCGTCGATTCCCCCGCCGCGGCCGCTCTTCGAGCTGGTGGTGTGGGAGAACGTGGCGTATCTAGTGGACGACGCGGCCCGCGCGCGGGCCTTTGCCACGCTGCGGGCGGAGGTTGGCGTCGAGCCGGACGCATTGCTGTCGGCGTCGGATGCGGCGCTGCAGTCGGCGACCGGACACGGCATTCTCGCCGAACATCAGGCGTCGAAGCTGCGGGACATCGCGCGCATCACGCGCGAGACGTTCGCGGGCGACCTGGAGTCGGTGCGCGGCTTGACGCTGGGGAGGGCGCGCCGCGCGCTGATGCAGTTTCCGAGCATTGGCGAGCCGGGCGCGGAGAAGATCCTGCTCTTTGGCCACGTGTATCCCGTGCTGGGGTTGGACTCGAATGGCGTGCGCGTGCTGACACGCGTGGGCCTCGTGGTCGAAGCTCGCGGGTATACCGCGACGTACCGCGGCGTGCAGCGCCTGGGCATGGAGTACGCAGGGCGTGGGATCGAGTGGCTGCTGCGCGCGCACCTCCTGCTGCGGCAGCATGGCCAGGAGCTGTGCAAGCGCAATCGTCCAGCGTGCGGGCGCTGCCCGCTGAGTGGCGAGTGCGCGTTTTTCTCGTCTGCGACCTGAGGGTGACGGTCGTGGTGTGTCGAGAGTGACGGCGACCCGCTGCAGCCCCTTCGGACACACGCTGCCGCGACCAGGGCGAGAGAAGCCTGCACGCCAATCTCCGGTACGCTCAGCCGCGTATGCCCAACCTCGCTGTCCCCGGCGCCAGCCTCTACTTCCAGGACGCGGCGGCGCGGGCACGCCAGCCGTCTTCCTGCACCCCGCCTCGGGCTCCGCCGACTCCTGGCAGCTGCAGCTGCCGGCCTTCCAGGCCAGCGGCTATCGCACCATCACCTACGACCTCCGCGGCTGGGCCCGCTCCCGCCCCGAACCCTCGGCCACCGACCCCGGCTGCATGAGTGACGACCTGCTCGCCCTCGTCGACCACCTCCACCTCGACACCTTCGTGCTGATCGCCGCCGCCTACGGCGGCTTCGGCGGCGTCGACTTCGCCCTCAGGTTCCCGCGCCGCGTGCAAGCATTTGTCCTCAGCGGCAGTCAGGGCGGCATCGCTGACCCAACGTACACCGCCATCCGCGAGCGCGTCGTGAGCGCTCCCATCCGCGCTCTGCCCATCGAGCTGCGCGAGCTCGGACCGTCGTATCGCACCCGCGATCCCGACGGCGTCCAGCGCTGGCTGGCGGTCGGCCACGCGGCCGGCGAGCCGCCAGCATCAGCTCGGCAGCGTATGCACCAGCCGATCCAGCTGCCGATGTTGGCCAGCCTCACCACGCCGACGCTGATGATCGCCGGCGGCGCCGACCTCCTCGCGCCGGCCGAGTTGATGCGCCACATTGCCGCGCATGTCCCGGACCACGAGTTCGTGAGCATCGGCGAAGCAGGCCACTGCATCCACTGGGAGCACGCCGAGGAGTGGAACCGCCTCGCACTGGAGTTTCTTGGCAAACACCGCACACGGATATGATCATCGTCCCGCTGACGTTCACGCCCGAAGCTGTCGCGGCGCTCGCCGACTTGCTGCGGGAAACGGTCGCCGCCGGCGGTTCAGTCAGTTTCATGCACCCCCTGGCTCCCGAGGTCGCCGCCGCCTTCTGGACGAAGTCCCTGTCAGCCGCGGACAAGGGGGCGCGCGTCGTCCTTGGCGCCCTGGAGGAAGGTCAGCTTGTCGGCACGGTCAGCCTGCTCCTGGATTGCCCGCCCAATCAGCCGCACCGCGGCGAAATTGCGAAGATGATGACGCGCGTCGACCGCCGCGGCCGCGGCATCGCCCGCGCGCTGATGATCGAAGCCGAACGCATCGCCCTCGAGCGCGGCCGCACGTTGCTGACGCTCGATACCGCCGAGGACGAGGGCGCGGGGCCCTTCTACGAAAAGCTAGGCTTCACCCGCGCCGGCGTCATCCCCGACTACGCCTACAAGCCGCACGGCGGGCTGTGCGGCACGATCATCTACTGGAAGCGGATTGGGGCGGCGTCGCGATGGGATACAGACTCTGCAGCGCATCCGGCAGCGGTTGCTGCACCGGCTGATCCAGCAGACGCTGCAAGTCCACTGCGTTGACCACGGCCTTGGCGCCGAAGTGGTTGTTGAAGAACGCGTAGGTCTCGCTCGTCCGCTCGGACACCTCACGGACGTCGTCTGCCAGGTGGCGCTCTTCGTCCGGCGTGTACAGGTAGTTGTAGCGGTCCTCTGATTCGGCGTGGCTCCACCAGTTCTTGTAGTTGCGACCGTGAAAGCGGAAGTACGCGGTGTTACTGGTCAGTGGCACGTGGCGAATGGACGTCTTGAAGCGCGGTTCGTCGATCATCACCCAGGCGACGTGCTGCTGCTCCATGAAGGCGCGTATGGCGCGCGTCTCTTCTGACTCGGTCCACTCGCGGTGGCGCAGCTCGACAGCCAGGGGGAAGCCGGCCTCGCGGAGGCGGCGGATGAGATCCTCGAGGTAGTTGAGCCGAGCGGCGTCAGGTCGAAAGCTGGTGGGGAACTGCGCCAGCAGTGGGCCGAGCTTGCCGGCCTCCGCGAGGGGCGCGATGCCCTCGTTGAAGACTACAAAATCGTCGTCCTGGACGCGCCAGTCCTGGCCGGTCGCCTTTTCGAACATCCGTGGATGGGTGAACTTCTGCCACAGCTTGGCGGTGAACCGGAAGCTGCTCGGGACTTTGGACGCCCAGGCGCGCGCCGCGTGCTGATTCGGCGGTCGGTAGAAGGAGCTGTTGAGCTCGACGGTATTGAAGTAGGTGGCGTAGAAGCCGAGTTTGTCCTTGTCGGCGAGCCTGGCGGGATAGAAGAGGTTGTCCCAGGCGCCCTGGCCCTTGGGGTAGCTCCAGCCCGGACGTTCCGATGTAGATCGTCATTGCGCGGGATGATGCCCTTTTTTGGGGACATGACCCGGCGGGCTGATGCGTCAAAGCCCTGCGGGTCAGTTGGGGTGGGCTGGTCAGGTAGGAGCGTCAGAGGGCCGGCGGCACACCTCGCAACGGTGTGGCGCGTCCCCGGTGGGTCGCAAGGAGTGGCGGTTCGCATCGCCAAATGCGCCCGTGGAGGGCCGGTACCTCCCAAAAACGCAACACGGGGTGTGTCCTGGCGAACGTTCTCAGTCTGAGAGGATGGGCAGTCCACACGGGACGCGCCACGCCGTTGCGAGGTGTGCCACCGGCCTCTGACGCTCCTACCTGACCAGCCCGCCCCCAACTGACCCGCAGGGCCTTGACGCATCAGCCCGCCGGGTTTTTCCCAAAACGAGCGTTCGCCGCGAGCCGTGGCGGTGTAGAACCCTGGCGTGGGCGCGCTGGATAACCTCTCGACAGAGCAGGCCAATCCCCGCACGGCCGATATCGACCGGCACGCGACGCTCGGGGTGCTCGAGCAGATCAATGCCGAGGACCAGCGCGTGGCGCCGGCCGTGCGGGCTGCACTGCCGGCGCTTGCGCGTGCGGTCGACCTGACGCTCGAGCGCTGGCAGCGAGGTGGCCGGGTGGTGCTGTTTGGCGCGGGCACCTCGGGGAGGCTGGCCATGCTCGACGCGGCCGAGCTGCCGCCGACCTTCGGCGTCCCGCCGGGGCGATATGCCGCTCGGCTGGCGGGCGGCGCCGCGGCGTTCGCCGCATCCGTAGAAGGCGCGGAGGACGATCGCGATGCCGGTGCAGCGGCTGCCGCGGACCTGTCCGCCGTGGACGTTGCCTTTGGCCTGGCCGCCAGTGGGCGCACGCCGTGGGTGCTCGGCGCGCTGGCTCAGGCGCGGTCGGCGGGTGCACTGTGCGTGGGTCTGGCGTGCGTGGCTCGGCCCGAGCTGCGCGCGTACGTGGACGTGTCGATTGAGGTCGATACCGGGCCAGAGCCGATCGTCGGCTCGACACGCATGAAAGCGGGGACGGCGCAAAAGCTGGTGCTGAACGCGTTCAGCTCGGCGCTGATGATCCGCCTGGGCAAGGTGTACGGGAACCTGATGGTCGACGTGCAGGCGAGCAATGCCAAGCTGCGGCGGCGCGCGGTGCGGCTGGTGGAGCAGGCGGCGGGCATTGATGCGCCCGCGGCGGAAAAGGCGCTGGCAGCGGCCGACGGAGAGGTGAAAGTCGCGATCGCCGCCGTGCGTCTGGGCGTCTCGAGCGAAGAAGCCGCCGCGAGGCTGGCTGCCGTCGGAGGCCGCTTGCGCGTGGTGCTGGACGAAGCCTGACTCGGAAGTCTCATCCGCTTCGAGGCGTGGCGCGCCGCCATGGACGGGACGAGCCGACCTGTTACCGTTGTCGCGGTGAAAATTCTGGTATTCGGCGGTACCGGTTTCATCGGCAACCGCGTGCTTCGCAAACTTCTCGAGCGCGGACACGAGGTCGCCGCGTTCGACATCAATCCGACCTTGCCCGCCTATGACCGGGACTTTCAGGCCCGCGTCCAGATCCTGCGCGGCGACATCACCCTCATGGATGACGTCGTCGAGGCCATGCTCGCCGTCAAGCCCGACCACGTCCTGAACCTGGCCTACCTGATGGGGGGCGGCGACCCGCACACCGGCGTCCGCCTGAACGTGCTCGGCATGGACAACTGCTTCGAGGCCGCGCGCCTGTGCGGCGTCAAGCGCGTCGTGTACGCAAGCTCCCTGACCGTCTACGGCGAGCAGATGAATTTCGGTGTTCGCCCGGTCGTCGAAGCTGACTTCCGACACGGCAAGGGCCTGTACGCCGCCTCCAAGATCTACAACGAGCACCAGGCCGAGTGGTACAGCGCCGCCTACGACATGCAGATCACCGGCTTGCGGGCGGCCCACGTCACTGGCTGGGACAAAGTGCGCGGCTCTACGGATCATGTGAAGTGCATTACCGAGCCTGCCCGCGGTCTGCCTGTCGAATTTCCGTTCCGTGACGCGATGCGCTTGCCCATCCACGTTTCCGACGTGGCCGAGTGTTTCTCACGCCTGGTGGAAGACGACGCCAGTCGCCACCCCGTCTACAATTCGGGCGGCTACGGCATCAGCATGGGCGACCTCGCGGCGCTGGTCACGCGCTACTTGCCCGACGCGCAGATCAAGTTCGCCAGCGAAGAAGGCGGCCGCGACGCGTCGCCCATCTGGATCATGGACAACACGCGCTGGCTCGACGAGTACGACTACCCGCTGCCCGTGTTCGAAGACCGCGTGCTCGAGATCATCAACGAAGTGCGGCATGATGCGGGCCTGCCGCGGGTCGGCCACAGCGCGCGCGCGTGAGCGTCGATTGGTCCACGCTGCGCGGCGTGTTGATCGACCTCGACGGCGTGGTCTACACGGGCCGCGATCCGATTCCGGGCGCCGCCGGTTTTTTGAGCGAAGCCCGCCGTCGCGGACTGAAGTTCCTGCTGGTGACCAACAATTCCACGACCAGTCCGGAACTGGTCGCCCAGCGCCTGAGCGGCATGCGGATTGACGTCGATCCGAACGAGATCCTGACCAGCGCGCAGGCGGCGGTTGGCTACGTCAGGCGCCACGCCGAGGCCGGCGCGACCGTGCGGATCGTGGGTGAGGCCGGGCTGCGCCAGGCGGCCGAGGAGGAGGGTCTGGTGATCGTCGACGGCGACGCCACCAGCGAGTGGGTCATTGCTGGCCTGGACCGTGCGTTCACCTACGAGAAGCTTGCCGCGGCCACGCGCGCCATCATGGGCGGTGCACAGTTCGTGGCCACCAATGCGGATGCGCTGCTGCCGGTTGAGGGCGGCCAGGTGGTGCCGGGCGCGGGAACGATGATTGCCGCGATCAAGACCGCGACAGCGGTGGAGCCCGTCGTCGTCGGCAAACCGGAACCCGGGCTGTTCGAGCACGGCTTGCAGCGTCTGGGTGGCCTGGCGCCGGATCAGGTGGCGATGATCGGCGATCGCGTCGATACCGATGTCGACGGTGGCCGCCGCGCGGGACTGCGAACCATTCTGGTGCTGTCGGGCGTGACGTCGCGCGCCGAGGCGGAGGCTGCCAGCCCGCCGCCGGACGCCACCCTGCCGAACCTCGCCAGCGTGACGGGTCTGCTCTGGCCGACGTAGGCGACGGTCCGCGCCTGCGCTGGGCCACGAGCACAGGGCCCGGACACGGTGTGCGGCTGCACGTGCGGTGGGTCATCGAGCCGACCGCGCCGCCAGTGCTGATGCTGCATGGGCTGGGGGTCAGCGGCAGCGTGCTGCAGCCGTTCGCGCGGCGGCTGCTGCCCGAACTTGCGGCGGTGGTGCCAGACCTGCGCGGCCACGGACAGAGCGACGCACCACCCGACGGTTACGCGCAGGACGACTACGCCGCCGACCTCGAAGAGCTCATCGATGCTGAAATCTCCACGCCGGTGCCCGTCATTGGCCACTCGCTCGGCGCGCTGGTAGGCATGCGCCTGGCCGCCACCCGTCCCGACCTGGTGGCGTGGCTGGTGCTGCTCGACCCGCCACTGGATGCCGAATTGCGCAACACCGAGGTCGAAGGGGTGTACCGTCTGCGCCACGCGCCTGGCGGACAGCTCGAGGCGTATCTGCTGGAGCGCGATCCTGGTGGCGGCGAGCTGCTCGCCAACGCGCTGGCGCGCGAGTTCCGCCAGGCGGCCGACGCGGCATTCGAAACGCTGCTTGCCACTGGCCCCTTCGCCGCCGAGCCGGTGGCCGCCCGCACGCTGCTCATCCAGGCCGATCCGTCACGTGGCGGTGTGCTCGGTGACCGAGCGGCCGCCGTCGCGGTGGACGCGCTGGGGAACGCGGAGCTGCTCAAGATCGAAGGCGCCAGCCACGCGGTGCACGCCAGTCACGCGGCCGAGGTGGCCGCCGCGATTCGTGACTTCGCCGCCTACTCGTCCGCGCCCGACTCGTCGCCCTCGCGGTGAGCCGCGCGCAGTTGCTCGCGCAGGTCGTCAAGGCCGCTCGCGTGCGACCGCGGTAGCCGTGGCGGGGGCGGCGGGACGACCTCCGCGGCCGCCTTCAGCTCGCTCACCTGCTGCTGTACCTGTCGAAGGCGGGCCTGTGTCTCGTTGAGCTGGCTCTGCGTGAGGTCCAGCTCGGCGCGCAACTGCTTGAGCTGGTGCTGGGTGTTTACCGAAAGCCAGACGCCCGCCGCGATGGCCACGACGACGACGACGATGCCCAACGCCTCTGGCACGCGGCAATCATAGGCGTCCCCGGCGTGCGCCCGGGAGGTAGCGGTACAGCACGCGGCCGATGACGAGCGCGCGCGGCACCGCGCCAAAGTGGCGGCTGTCGCGGCTGACGTTGGCATTGTCGCCGCGGACGACGAGGTCACCGTCAGCTGTTAACGCTTGAACTCGCTTGATGGTGAACGTGCCTCGGGCTTCGGGATCACGGAACACGATCATGTCGTCCTTGCGCGGCGGTGCCCAGGTCAACACGAGCAGCCGATCACCGGGCAGCAGCGCCGGCTGCATGCTGGTGTCCAACACGCGAAAGCGGCGCAGCGGGAGGCGCGGCACGGTCAAGGTGTAGACTAAACCTCTGATGCAGACACCTTCGACGTTGCCTTCGCTGGTGGATCGTGTCCTCGAAACGTTCGATCGCGTGGCGCCACCGAGTGACGCCTACGCCCACTGTGACATTCCGTGCGGCATCTATGACCCGCACATGGCGCAGATCGCGGCGCTGACCGTGGTGCGCATGGTGCAGCTCATTGAGGCCCTGCAGCAGCCGGGTGCGAACGCGAGCAAAGCCGAGTGGGACACCTACGGTATGCAGATCTCGCGCTACTCAGCCACCAAGGAAGAGCACGCCCGCCTGTGCGAGCACGAGCTCATCATTTTGTGGACTGACTACTTCCGCCCCGAACACCTCGAGAAGCACCCGAACCTGCACGACGTGGTGTGGAAGACGGCCAAGCTGACCTCCACGGTCAAGCAGCAGATCAACATGGACGCGGCGCAGCAGCTTCTGGCTGGCTGCCAGCAGATCGCCGAAATCTTCTGGGACACCAAGGGTGTCAAGACGAAGCGCCAGGCCTCGAATCAGGGTGCGGTTGGCGGCGAGCTCGTCTACCCAACGTCCTGAGCCCAGCCAGCTTGCGCTTCGAAATCCGCTATCGCGTGCGTTTGGGTTGTGAAGCCGGGCAAGAGGACTTCGTCTGACGCTGCGTGCCTCAGAATCCCACGCGTCAACGTCGGCGGCGTTTCGACGGCGACCTAGCTAGCACCTGTACTGCGTGTGGCGTTCGCGGTCGAAACCCTCGAGTTCGACGCGGTTCGCGAGCTACTCGCGCGCCATACCAGTTTCTCCGCAAGTCGTG
The DNA here is from genome assembly GCA_963776625.1 of uncultured Chloroflexia bacterium. Classification (GTDB taxonomy): domain Bacteria; phylum Chloroflexota; class UBA6077; order UBA6077; family CF-72; genus CF-72. Next base: position 279,109 of record CAVZNP010000001.1, read on the forward strand.
CGCTGGCCGTTGAGCTCGAACCAACATCCGAGCTCAGCGAGGCCCAGCGTCGCCAGGCGACCACTGCCGAAGCACTGAAGTTACCGGGGCTGCGACCGGCGCTGCACATGGGCGGCGTGCACGATGTCCGTCCCGCCGCGGAGCGCGCCAGGGTTGGCGGCTCGCTCGGCGTCGACGAGTTGCTGGACGTGGCGTCAACCGTACGTGCCGCGCGCACCTGGCGGCGTGGACTGGGACCACTTCAGGACGAGACGCCCACCCTCCTCGAACTGGCCGATACGCTCCTTGGCGATCACCCTGGTCTGGCCGAAGACATCCAGGCCGCGATCAGCGAGAGCGGTGAGATTCTGGACTCCGCCAGTCCGGCGCTGGCGCGCATCCGTGCCGAGCTGCGCGGTGCGCACGATCGCCTGGTCACCCGCATGCGCGAGATCATGTCGGCGGCGCCATTTCGTGATGCTGTTCAGGACCCGGTCGTCACCCAGCGCAACGGTCGCTACGTCATCCCGGTCCGCGCCGAGTTCCGTGGCCAGGTGCCCGGCATCGTCCACGATCAGTCCGCGAGTGGGGCAACCCTCTTTGTCGAGCCGCTGGCCGTTGTCGAAATGGCCAATCGCTGGCGGACGCTCATGCTGGAAGAGCAGCGCGAAGTCGAGCGGATCCTGCGCGCCCTCAGTCAAGCCGTCGGCGAGCAGGCTGACGCGCTCGGCCGCAGCGTCGAAGGCCTGGCCCAGCTCGACCTCGCGCGCGCGGGCGCGACGCTGGCCGAGCAGCAGCGCGCGACGGCGCCGGAGCTCGTCGGCGTGCCGCTGCCGGCCGGCCAGCCCGTCGTGCGGCTGATCGCGGCCCGCCACCCGCTGTTGACGGGTAGCGTCGTGCCAATCACGCTCGAGCTCGGCGGGGACTTTGACGTCCTGCTCATCACTGGCCCCAACACCGGCGGCAAGACCGTCGCGCTGAAGACGGCCGGGTTGCTGTCGCTAATGGCCCAGTCCGGCCTGTTCGTGCCCGCGTCCGAGGGCTGCCGCGTGGCGGTCTTCGAGCGCATCGAGGCCGACATCGGTGACGAACAGAGCCTGCAACAGAGCCTGTCCACGTTCTCGAGCCACATTTCGCGCATCGTGCGCATGCTGCGCGACGCCGACAGTTGTTCCCTGATCCTGCTGGACGAGCTGGGTGCTGGCACCGATCCACAGGAAGGTGCCGCCATCGCTCGCGCGCTGCTCGACTATCTTCGGGAACGGGGCGCCTATGTCGTGGCGACCACGCACTATCCGGAGCTCAAGACGTACGCCGAGGCCACGCCGCGCGTGGAGAATGCCAGCGTCGAGTTCGACGTGCAGACGCTGTCGCCCACCTACCGCCTCATGATTGGCACGCCTGGCCGGTCGAATGCGCTGCTCATCGCGGAACGCCTCGGGATGCCGGCCGAGGTGCTGGATTCCGCGCGCACCTACGTGGCACCCCACGTGCGTGAAACCGAGGCGCTGCTCGACCAGATCGCGCACGAGCGTGCCACGGCGGAAGACGCCCGAGCGCGGGCCCTGAAGGAGGCGGCCGAGGCTGCTACGCTGAAAATTCGCGCCCGCGGCCTGCTGCGCGACGCGGAACGCAAACACCGCGAGGTGTGGGAGACCGCCCAAGCAGAGGCCGATCGCGAGCTCGCGGATCTCCGCCGCGAGGCGCACCGCGTGCGGCTGCAGCTGCAGGCGAGTCGTTCCGGCGGCGGCGCCAGCGACTCGTCGCGGGAGGCGATCGACGATGCGCTCACGTTGCCCGGTCTACGAGCTCCCGCGCCGCCGGTCGTCGCCGAACCCGAGGAACCCGGAGCCGGTCGAGGCAGCCAGGGTTGCCGTAGGCGCCGACGTGATGGTGCCGCGACTCGGGCTGCCCGGGCGGGTGATGTCGGTTCGTGACGACAGTGTGGAGGTCGAAGTGCTCGGACGGCGCGTGCGCATGCCGCTGCGCGAGCTGGAAGGCGCCACGCGGCCGACCTCCGCCGAACGGCGCGCCGCCCAGACGGAGCGGCTCCCCACGCTGGCAATCGCCTCCCCACGCGGCGACGTGCCGTATCAGCTCGATTTGCGCGGACTGCGTCGCGACGAGGCGCTGGAGCGTCTGGAGCAGTACCTCGAGGACGCATCGCTGACGGGCATGCCCGAAGCACGCATCGTCCATGGCAAAGGCACCGGCGCGATTCGACAGGCGGTGCGCGATACTTTGCGCCGCAGTCAGTTCGTCAGCCGATTTGCCCCCGAACCAGATGCCAGCGGGGGTGACGGAGCGACCCAGGTCTGGTTCAGGTGAGCCGCGCATGGACGCGTGCCGCGGCCGTCCTCGCCATGACGCTCGCCATGCTCGTGGTGAGCGTCATGCTCATGACGCCCACCACGCCACGCGCCTCGGCCCAGAACGCTGAACCGACCACTCCGTCGACGCCCGCGGCCGTCGCGCCCGATCCGCATCTGGTCAACGCCGCGCAGATCCAGGCGGCCACGCGACAGAAGCTCGCCGTTCTGGGCGACGCGTTTACCTGCGCCGACGCCCGCTTCGTGTCCTATCGTCGCAGCGACAAGGACCCCGAGGTCACTGACCAGTGGTACGTCGCCTCGCAGTTGTGGGCCGACGCTTTCCTGCTTGACGGCTTGACGTCACCGCCCACGCCCGACTGGAGCTTCGACGACGCCCACTGCTACCTCTCTAAGGGCTTCGTGTTTCTGGATCGGCTGTGGGACTACACCAGCTCCGGGTACTTTCCCCAGTCCAACCCGGTGGGAACGTCTGTGCAGACCGGCCCACGTTTTGCCGATGACAACCTGGTGGCTGGACTGGCGTTGCTGCAGTCCGCGCAGACCACGACCGACCCGCTCGTGCAGCACCAGTACGTTCACGCGGCGCAGCGCGAGGCCGACTTCCTCGAAGGGAGCGGCCTCTGGGACGACACCTTTGGCGGCGGCTTCTGGTGGAACACCAGCAAGGGCGACACCGATGAGGGCAAGCCCGCGCAGACCAACGCGCTGGCCAGCCTCTTCTTTGCCCGTCTGTACGCGGCGACGGACGACAGCAGCTATCGCGACTGGGCGCTGCGCAGCTTGCTGTGGCTGGACACGATTCTGTGGAACCCCGACCGCCAGCTGTATCGCTGGAGCGTCGGTTTCACCAACATTCCGAACCGCACGGGCGCGACGATTCACAACCGCTACTTCAATTACGACCAGGGCATTGCCATCGAGGCGCAATTGGCCGCCGTGCAACTGGATGGCGACCCGAACCGTCTGACCCGCGCCCAGTCGATCGGACGCGCGGTGCAGTCGGCATTCTGGTCGAACAGCATTGGCGGCTACAATCTGGAGGCGGGCGTCGAGCAGGTGTATGCGTCGTATGCCGCCTGGACGAGCCTCGGGCACCTGGCGCTATACGCCGCGGACGGCAATTCCGAATGGCTCGCCATGGCGCAGCGCAACGCCGACGCGCTCGCCAGCCGATTGCGCGAGCCTGACGGTGGGTATGCCTATCGCGCGTATCAGTGCCTCGATACGGCGACCATGGGCTGTGCGGCCGGTCCGCCAAATATCGCCGTGGACCACACCCGCGACACGTCGGCCCAGGCCTGGGTCCAGCATCTGCAGACGGCGCTGGCTGATAGCCAAACGTCGCCTGGCTGATAGCCTGACTGCGAGCTGATGAAGATTGCAATCGCGGGTAACGGTGCCTTTGGCACCCAACACATGCGGGCGATCCAGAACATCCCGGACATCGAGGTCGTGTCGCTGACGGGTGGTCGACCAGCGGGCACTGAAGAATTCGCTCGAACCTGGAAGATTCCGCACTGGACCACCGACCTGGCCGAGACGTTGAAGCAACCGGGCCTGGAAGCCGTGATCATCGCCAGTCCAACCCAGATCCATGTCGACCAGGCCGAGCTGGCCATGCGCGCGGGGAAGCACGTCCTGATGGAGATCCCCATCGCGGATTCGGTGGCCGGTTCCGAACGGCTTGTCGACGTCCGGCAGCAGACCGGCGTCGTTGGTATGGCGGGCCATGTGCGGCGGTTCAACCCCAGCCACCAGTGGGTGCACAAGAAGATAGAAGCGGGCGAGCTGCACGTGCAGCAGATGGATGTGCAGACCTACTTCTTTCGGCGTCAGAACATGAACGCGGCCGGGCAGCCGCGCACGTGGACGGACCATCTGCTGTGGCACCACGCGTGTCATACGGTGGACCTGTTCATGCACCAGACGGGCTCGAGGTCGCTGGTGGCCGCCAACGCGATCCAGGGTCCCTTGCATCCTGAGCTTGGCATCGCCATGGATATGTCGATCCAGCTGAAGGCTGCATCGGGTGCGATTCTCACGCTGTCGCTGTCGTTCAACAACAACGGGCCGTTCGGCTCCTTCTTCCGCTACATCTGCGATAACGGCACGTACAAAGCGCTGTATGACGACCTGGTGGACGGCAATGACCACGCCATCGACGTCTCAGAGGTGGACGTGTCGATGAACGGCATCGAGCTCGAGGACCGAGAGTTCTTCGCCGCGATTCGCGAAGGCAGGCCCCCGAAGTCGAGCTTCGAGGACGTGCTGCCCGCGATGCGCACGCTGGGGCGGCTGGAAGCGCAGCTCAACACGTGATTCCCCAGCGGGGACCCTGTTGGAGCGGCCCGCCGCGAAAGACTCGCCGCATAGGGTCCCCCCCGTGGAATTACAAAGCTTCGCGATTTAGCCTGCGGCGAGCCTCCAGTTCGGAGGTGACGAGGTCTAGCCGTCGAACGCGGGAATTTCAAAGGGGCGGCCAGCCCCCTTTGAGCCCCGGGGGGACTGTGCTACGGCGCGAGCGAGCGAAGCGAAGCAATGCGCGGTATTCCGCTGTGAAGCGCTTCACTGCCGCGAGCGCCCTCGCGCCGCCATTCTGTGCGCATGGTCCCCGCACCCTCGTTCCTCTCCCTGCTCTGGTACTACGTCACCGGTAACGTCCAGGAGCTACGCTTCAAACCTGGCGATCGCGTCGAGCCTGCCTACGACCGCCTGTTCATCGTGACGCGCGGCACCGGGCAGATCGTTCGCCACGGCCCGGGCGGCCACGACATCCTCCTGCGTGTCGTGCGTCAGGGCGCTGTGGTCACCGACGCCGACACGCTGATGGCTGAGACCCCGCTAGACGTCGTCGCGGTCCCGCGCAAACGCGACTGAAGCTTCGCGCACCAGCTCGCGCGGCGTCTCGGTGGTGATGATGTCCGCACCCAGTCTCAGCGCCGCGGCCAGCCGCTCCTGCCAGCCCGGCGTCCCCGCGCTGATCGTCCACGCGTCCAGCAGCATGCCCCGCGCATGTATCCGTGCAACAAGGTCATGCATCCCATCCGCGGCGAGCGCGACACCGTCCTCCAGGTGCACGTGAAGCTCGCGCGCGTTCGGCACTATGCCGAGCAGCGCCTCGAACCGCGTCGCAAGCTCAGCCAGGCCATCTGGTCGCCACTCGCGGTACTCAGGCAGCGTGTAGCCGACGTTGAGCGTGGGGTCGACCACCCCCAGGCGTCGCAGGTTGGTATCCGAGTCGCCACCGAAGGTCACGCGTTGTTTGGCGGGCGCCACCAGGCGGGCAAGCTCCTCGACCCGACGCCAGGGCCACGGCTTCCAGTCCTTCACGTCGAGCTCGAGCAGTGTCGGATACGGTTCGGCGGAGATGGCCGCTATGACGTCACTCAGCAAGGGCGCGAGCTCGCCCGTCGGCCGGCCAGCGTGCAATAGGCGGAACCGCCCAGCTTGCGCTCGCCGCGTGCCATCCACCTGGCCGCGTCCATCGGTCGCCAGCGCGAGGTCCAGGTCGTGGATGACCAGGAAGTCCTCATCGCGCAGCATGGCGATGTCGATTTCAGCCCGTGCCACGTGCGCGTGGTAGCAGTCGAGCACGGCTGACAGCGAGTTGGCGGCGTGCTCGCCGCTCCAGATGCACTGGTGAATCTTGAGCGGCACCTGTCGACCTTCTGGGGTGGTGATGATCGACTGCGGGTGCGGCGCGCTCGACACGCTCAGTAGACGCGCCCCCGCTGGCGGCTGATGTCGAAACTCGCGGTGCGCGCAACGGCCATGACGGCCATCACGCCCGCCTGAACAGGGTCGCTGATGACCAGGTCGGCCGCCGCGGGCGCGGAGCCCGCCATGTTCAGGCTGAAGACCAGGACGCCTTTCTTGCGGACTTCCTCGACGGCGCGGGTGATCTCGCCGCCCATGAGCGAGCCGGCCAGGACGAGAGCGACGGCGCGCGGTAGGCGCGGGACGGCGCGCACCGCGTTGGCCAGATTCTCCTCGCCGACGATCGGGATGGTGTCAACGCTGATCTTCTCGCCGCGGATGTTGTGGCGGTCGGCCTCGGCGATGGCGCCCAGTGCCACCTGGCCGACCTGCGCACCGCCGCCGATGACGATGATGCGCTTGCCAAAGACTTCGAGCATGCTCGGCACGCGCTCGACGGTGGTGACGATGTCCAGAGACTCGAGGTCCTGGATGAGCCCGTCCTCATCGTCGACGCCGAAAAGCTCCCAGAAGATGGCGCTGCGGTCGCCGCGCTCCAGGATGTCGACCGAGTGAATGTAGCCGCCGTGGCGGACGATGACGCTGGTCATCTCGTGCAGCACCCCGGTGCGGTCGACGCCGCGACAGACGATGGCCAGCGGCGGCCGCGTGGTGCCCGCTTCAGATGGAGCGCCGTCGTTGGGAATCACTCGTACACACGTAACAGAGAACCCAGCGTGTTGACCACTGGCATCTGGGCGAGAATCGCGATGGCCTCCTGGACCGCCGCCTCACTGGCCAGGTGGGTAGTCAACACGATCTCGGCGCCGGGCACGTCGTCCCCGAGCACCACGCTCTCCTTCTGTACCACGCTGGCAAGGCTGATTCCACGATCGCCCAGCACGGTGGCGATCGCCGCCATCACACCCGGCCGATCCAGGGTTAGCAATCGCAAGAAGTAGCGTGTCCGCAGTTGCCGCATCGGGCGCAGCGTGACCAGCTGGCGTGCTTCAGGATCTGGCGTCGGGCCGCGGGCCACGCTGGTCCCCAGCGCAATCAGGTCGGCGACAACCGCGCTGGAGGTCGGCTCCGAACCAGCGCCGCGCCCATAAAAGAGCGCGGTGCCGATCAGGTCACCCTCGATTTGCACCGCGTTGAACGACCCGTCCACGCTGGCGAGCATCGAGCCCTGGTGTACCAGCGCCGGATGCACGCGTGCCTCCACCTGGCCGTCGATAACCCGCGCGATGGCCAGGAGTTTGATGCGGTAGCCCATCTCGGCGGCGTACAGAATGTCGCGCTGGGCAACCCGGGTGATGCCTTCGCGCCAGACCTGGTCGGGCATGATCGGCGTGCTGAACGCGAGTGAAGCCAGAATGGCCAGCTTGTACGCCGCGTCCCAGGCCTCGACGTCGTTGGTAGGATCCGGCTCCGCGTATCCAAACTCCTGCGCCTCGCGCAAGGCGTCGGCGAACGCGGCGCCGCTCTCGGTCATGCGCGTCAGGATGTAGTTGGTCGTGCCATTGACGATGCCGACAACACTGCTTATGTCGTTGGCCGCGAGATCGAGCTGGAACGGGCCGATCAGCGGGATGCCCCCGCCGACGCTCGCCTCGTAGGCGACGCTGACCCCGTGCTCCGCCGCCGCGGCGAGGATGGCCGGGCCGTGCTTGGCCATGACCTCTTTGTTCGCGGTGACGACGTGTTTGCCGCGCTCGATGGCCTGCAGAATGAGCGTGCGCGCCGGTTCTTCTCCGCCGAGCACCTCGATGATCACGTCGACGTTCGGGTCGTCGAGTATCTCCGCGGCGTCGCTCACCAGGGGAATTCCCGTCGCCGCGTCTCGCGGCCTGGATGGGTCGCGGACAAGTATCTTGCAGATCTCGACAGGCCGCCCGATGCGTCGCTGCAGAGCGGCGCTCTTGGCCGTCAGCACGCGCGCCACGCCGCTGCCCACGGTGCCCAACCCGAGCAGCCCGACGCCCAGGGGGCGAGTCAACGAGCTTTGACGGCTGGTAGGCCAGACGTGGCGGAGGCCGTGCCTGGGACGGAAACGGCGGCTTCCGCGGCGATGGTCGCCTGCCGCGGCGCAACGCGCCAGAATTGGCCGCGGTACACGTCCCAGAGGTCGAGGACCGTTTCGGCGCGGCGGCTGGCGGTCCGCTCGAAGTGCTCGCGCACGAGCTCGTATACCGCGGACAGCTCGTCGGCGTCCATCAGGCGCGTGGCCAAGACGAGCTCCTCGTTGAGGTGGCTCGGAAACTCGCCGGTTTCGTCGAGCACGTAGGCGACGCCGTTGGTCATGCCCGCTCCGAAGTTGCGCCCAGTCTCACCCAACACGAGCACCATCCCACCGGTCATGTACTCGCAGCCGTGGTCGCCCACACCTTCGACCACCGCGGTGGCGCCCGAGTTGCGCACGCAGAAGCGTTCGCCCGCGCGGCCCGCGGCAAAGACGCGCCCGCCCGTAGCGCCATACAGCACCGTGTTGCCAACGATGGTGTTCTTGTGCGGCGCAAAACGGGCCATGTCGGCAGGCATCAACACGATCTCGCCGCCGCTCATGCCCTTGCCAAGATAGTCGTTGGCTTCGCCTTCCAGCGTCAGGCGCATGCCGTCGGTGGTGAACGCGCCAAACGACTGCCCCGCCGAGCCGACGAAGCGCGCTTCGAAGAACGGCAGCGGGCGTACGCCGGGTTTCGTGTTCGCTGGCTGCAGCCGTCCGGCGCCGATCTCTCCGGCGATGCGCGCGCCGACGGACCGATCGCGGTTACGGATCATGCACGCGGCCTTGAAGCGGGGGCCATCGGACAGCGCGACCACCGCATCGCGCAGCAGACGCTCGTCGAGCGGCTCCTGGTCCTCGGACCGATCGTTGCGCGGCTGCATACACCGCCGCGGCTCGGTTCCGGATGGATCCGGGTCGGCCAGCACCGCGGCGAGGTCGACCCCGTTGTGGACGCGTGTCTGGCGCAGCAGATCGACGCGGCCGATCGCTTCGTCGATGGACCGCAAGCCGAGACTGGCCAGCAGTTCTCGGATCTCTTCGGCGAGATGGACGAAGAAGTCGACAACCTGTTGGGGGGTGCCCTTGAACTTTGCTCGCAGGTCTGCGCGCTGGGTGGCGATGCCCGTCGGGCAGGTGTTCAGGTGACACTGCCGCGCCATATCGCAGCCGATGGCGACCAGGCTGGCCGTACCGAACCCGTACTCTTCGGCGCCGAGCAGGGCGGCGACGACAACGTCGCGCGCTCGCCGAAGGCCGCCGTCGGTCCGCAGCCGCAAGCGGCCTCGCAGTCCGTTGCGCACCAGGACCTGCTGGGTTTCGGCGACGCCGAGCTCCCATGGGCTACCCGCATGTTTGATGCTGGTGAGTGGGCTGGCGCCGGTGCCACCGTCAAAGCCCGAAACCAGTACGTAGTCCGCGTAGGCCTTGGCCACACCCGCGGCGACGGTTCCGACGCCGGCCTCGGACACCAGCTTGACGCCGACCCGCGCGTGCGGATTGACGCGCTTCAGGTCGTAGATCAACTGGGCCAGATCTTCGATCGAGTAGATGTCGTGGTGGGGTGGGGGCGAAATCAGACTCGTGCCGGGTACGGCGTGGCGCAAACGCGCGATGAGGTCCGTCACTTTGTGCGCCGGCAACTGGCCGCCCTCACCAGGCTTGCTGCCCTGCGCCATCTTGATCTCCAGCTCTTCGGCGCGCGCCAGATAGCGCGCGTTCACCCCGAAACGAGCTGAGGCAACCTGCTTGATCTTGTTGTCATGGCGGTCGCCGTCGTCCTGTGGCCGGTAGAACGTCGGGTCCTCGCCGCCCTCGCCAGAGTTGGAGCGGGCACCCAGACGATTCATGCCAACCGCCAGCGTTTCGTGTGCTTCCGGGCTCAGCGCACCCAGCGACATCGCCGTGCAGACAAAGCGCGTGACGATCTGTTCCCACGGCTCGACCGCATCCAGCGGCAGTGGCTCGCCGGCGGGCAGGATCTCGAGGAGATCCCGCAAGGTAGCCGGCTCGTCAGGCGGCTCCGTCAGCAGCCGGTAGTCCTCCCAGGTGGGGCCGTTCTTGTCGATGGCCTTGTGGAGCGCGCGGATTACCGCTGGTTCCCAGGCGTGGCGCTCGCCTTCGCGCCGGAAACGCACCAGGCCGAAGTCCGGCAGCTTGCGCTGGTCGGCGCCGTCGAACGCGGCGGCGTGCCGTTCGAGCACCGGCGTGCCGAGCTGCTCGAAGCCGAGCCCACCAATCCGGCTCGGGGTACCCGCGAAGCAGCGCTCGATGACCGAGCCGTCGAGCCCGAGGCATTCGAAGATCTGTCCGCCGCGATAGCTCGAGACGGTCGAGATGCCCATCTTGGACATGATCTTCAGCAGACCCTTGGCGGTCGCTTTCAGGTAGTTGTGCTCGGCGGTGTCGGCGTCCGGATACTCCTTGCGGGGGTCGTCATCGCCCAGCGCGCGCGCACTGCGCAGTGCTAGCCAGGGGCACACCACGCCCGCGCCGTAGCCAATGAGCGCCGCGAGATGGTGCACGTCCCACGCGTCGCCCGCCTCGGCGACGAGGTCCACACGCGTTCGGAGCCCGGTGACCAGGAGTCGCTGGTGCACGGTGCTGAGGGCGAGCAGCATCGGAATCGCGACGCGGGTGGCATCCGCCTGTCGATCGGTGATGATCAGGATCTGGGCACCGTCGCGGGCCGCCGCTTCCGCGCTGGCACACACGTCGTCGAGCGCGGATTCCAGACGCGAGCCCGCGGGGGATTCCAGTGCATCGGCCCAGAACGTCGCGTCGATCTCCGCGACGCGCAGCTGCCGCTGGGCGCGAATCGACGCCAGGGCGCTCTCGTCGACGATGGGCGACTCGAGCTCGATCAGTAGGGCTTGCGGCCCGTCGACCTGCAGCACGTCGGGTTTGGGACCGAGCCACGTGCGCAGGCTCATGACCAGGGATTCGCGCAGCGGGTCGATCGGCGGGTTGGTGACCTGAGCGAAGCGCTGGCGGAAGAAGGCGTACAGCGAGCGTGGAGCGCGCGCGAAGGGCGCGAGCGGAGTGTCGTCGCCCATCGACCACACCGCGTCAAGCCCTTCGGCGCCCATGGGCCGCAGGACGATGCGCAGATCTTCGTTGGTGTAACCAAAGGCGCGTTGCAGCGCCGCCAGGGGCTGGTCGTCGGCGGCGAACGCCGCTTGGTCCGCGGCAGTCAGGACGGTCCCGTTCGCCAGCGCGTGGGTAGGGACATCTGTCCCCGTCAGAGCGGATCTCTCAGTGAGAGGCGTTGGGATGACCCCGTTGGCGTGGGTAGTGTGGGTAGTGACTGTCCGAACCGTATTCGCGGGCAAGGTGCCGATCCACGCGCCCCACGGTCTGGAAGCGCCAAGCTCCCGCTTCAACTCGGCGTCGTGCAGAATCGTGTGCTGCTCCAGGTCGAGCGCCAGCATCTGCCCCGGACCAAGCCGTCCCTTTTCGACGATGCGATAGTCGTCGAGCTCGATGGCACCCACCTCGGAACCCGCGACGACCAATCCCTCGGCCGTGACCTTGTAGCGACACGGTCGCAAGCCATTTCGATCGAGTGCCGCGCCAACATACCGCCCGTCGGCGAACGCGAGGGCGGCCGGCCCGTCCCACGGCTCGAGGATGGGCGCGTGATAGCGATAGAAGTCCTGTGTCTCGGGTGGCAGGCCCGCGTTGCCTTCCCAGGCGGCGGGCATCAGCACGCTCAGCGCGTGAAGGATGTTGCGTCCACCGCGTTCCAGGAGGTGCAGCGCCTCGTCGAGACTGGTTGAGTCCGAGCCATCGTCCCAGATGACCGGCCGCAGCTTCGCGGGCAAGGACGCCTCACGAGCGTGCATCCACGCCCGATTGCCGAGCAGCGTGTTGATCTCGCCGTTGTGCGCCAGCAGGCGGAACGGTTGGGCGAGCTGCCAGGTGGGGAAGGTGTTGGTGGAGAAGCGCTGGTGGAAGACCGCCAGCCCGCTTTCGTACTCGTGGTCGCGCAAATCGAGATAAAAGGCAGGCAGTTGATGCGCGGCGAAGAGGCCTTTGTAGACGAGCGTCCGTCCCGACAGGCTGGCAACGTAGAAGCCCTGGTCGATCAGGCCGGCCTTGGCGGCCCGCCGCTCGATGTCCTTGCGCGCAAGGTACAGTGCCTGCTCGAGTCGGTCCGCATTGCGCTGCACAGCACGCGGCGCAACAAACGCCTGGCGAATGCGCGGTAGCGTCGATCGAGCCGCCGAACCGAGCTGATCGGCGTCGATTGGTACGTCCCGCCACCCCAGGAGCCGCAGTCCACACGCCTGAATCGCCGCCGCGACGAGCTCTTCACTGGCGCCGCGCTCGTCCTGCGAGGGCAGGAAGAACATGCCCACGCCGATCGGGTCCGCGTCGTCCAGCCGCAGGCCGAACAGCCGCTCGAGCTCGCGGGTGACCAGGCGGCGCGGGATCTGGGTGAGCACGCCCGAGCCATCGCCGCTTTTCCCGTCGGCGGCGACAGCGCCCCGGTGGGAGAGATTGGCGACTGCCTCGACCGCCTTGGCCACGATGTCATGCCCCGGCTGACCGCTCAGCCGAGCAACGAAGCCAACGCCGCACGCGTCGTGCTCGAATCGCGGGTCATACAACCCGCTCGGTCGAGGTAAAAGCCACCCGTGCTGTTCTGCCACCTGCCACCTGCTCTTGAGTTGAGTTGAGTTGAGAAAATCCGAATAAAAAGAGCCGGCGTGCTTGTTCGTCCGAAGACGGCACGTCGGCCACACTGCTGCTACTAGAAGTTTGCGCGGCTGGATTTGCGTGGCCGCACCTCGACGTCGGGGCATGGCCAGAGATCCACGAGGCCCGTCGTTGGCGCTCGCGAGTGCCACATATTAAGCGTCGATGATGCGTTGTGTCTAGCGTTATGCCGCGCGGGCTGCTGGCCGTGCACGCCCACCCGGATGATGAGACGATCACCATGGGTGGCACGCTGGCGCGCTACAGCGCTGTCGGCGTGCGCACCATCGTGGTGACCTGCACCACTGGCGACCTGGGGGAAGTCCTCGACGCGTCGCTCGCGCGCAGGGCCGGCGCCGGCGGGCGGCTCGATGTCGCCGCGCTCCGCGCCGCCGAATTGCTGGCCGCCACGCGGACCCTCGGCGTCAGTCGCGTGGTTCAACTGGGGTATGGAGACTCGGGAATGGCCGGCACGCCCGAGAACGATCGCCCGACGGCGTTCTGTCGTGCGGACCGCTCGGAGGCGGCGGCGCGTCTGGTGCACATCCTCGAGCAGGAGCGGCCGACAGTGATGGTTGCCTACGACGAGACGGGCGGCTACGGGCATCCCGATCACGTGCGCGCCCATGAGGTGGCGGTCGCCGCCTATCAGGCCGCGCCGCCCACCATTCGTCCCGCGCGTCTGTATTTCGTGCGCTTCCCGCGCACGTGGTCGCGTAACTTTGTGGCAGCCCTTCGCGCGGTGGGCATCGACGCACCGGGCAGCGCGCCGACGGGGGCAGATGCTGGTCCCTCGGTGACTGAGATTGGTGTCGCCGACGAACTGGTGACGAACACCGTCGACGTCCGCGCCTACATCGGCCTGAAGCGCGCGGCGCTGGCCTGCCACGCCTCACAGATGCCGCCAACACACTTCCTGCGCCGCATACCCGAAGGGTTGGCTGAACGCCTGTGGTCCCACGAGTTCTTCTCTCGAACACGCTGCCTGGTCGGCACGTCAGAAGTCCGACGCCGCGCGTATCCCCATCCTCGTGGACGTGGACGTGGACGTGGACGTGGACGTGGACTCGGACCTCTTCGCGGGCCTGACTTGAGCGCCGAGCATGCCCGCTGACGTCCAATCGGCAGTCTACGTTTTCGCCGCGATGCTGCTCGGCGCGGCGCTGCTCGGCATGCTCGCCTGGCGCCTGAAACTGCCGTACGCGGTTGCGCTGGTGCTCGGCGGTCTGGCGGTCGAGCAGACGCACGTCGCGGCGCTGCCGCAGCTCGACCCACCGGTCCTGCTGTTCGTGTTCCTGCCACCGCTGTTGTTCGACGCCGCTTTCCGACTCGACGGCACGCAGTTGCGCAGCCTCGCGCGGCCAGTCCTGTTTCTGGCCATCCCGGGCACCGTCGCCACGGCGGCGATCGTCGGCGTGGCCTTGTATGCGACCCTCCACCTGCCACTCGCCGAGGCGCTCCTGTTCGGCAGTATCGTCTCAGCCACCGACCCGGTCGCCGTGGTGGGCGTGTTTCGCAGCCTGAACGTGCCGTCTCGCCTGGCCGTGCTGGTCGAAGGTGAGAGTCTGATCAACGACGGCGTCGCCATCACGCTGTACACCGCGGCGATTGGCCTGGTCACGTCGGGCACGACCGACGTTCCAGTGGTGTTGGGCTTGTTCGTCCGTGAGGTGCTTGGCGGCGTGGCCATCGGCGTGGTACTGGGCATCGTCTTCTCACGTCTCACCGCGGTGATTGACGACCACCTGATCGAGATGACGCTCTCGACCGCACTCGCTTACGGCAGCTACCTGGTCGCGCAGTCGTTCGAAACGTCGGGGGCGCTGGCGTGCGTCGCGGCAGGCCTGGTGCACGGTAGCTACGGGCGCCAGGTGGGCATGTCCGAGCGCACGCGACGGCTGCTCGACGATCTGTGGGAGTACGTCGGCTTCGTGGTCAACGCGGTGGTGTTCCTGCTCGTCGGCTTCACGACCAACGTGGCGTCGTTGGCGGCGGCCGACCGGGCCCGTGCTGGTGAGCATCGGCAGCGTGGTCGTGTCGCGCGTCCTGGTGATCGTGATCCCGCCGGCCGTGCTGCGCCTGACGCGCCGCGTGCGTGTGGTCTCGACGAATGGCGAGCGCGCGGTGCTGATCTGGGGTGGGTTGCGCGGTGCGCTGACGATCACCCTGGCGCTGGCGCTGCCGCCGAGCATCGCCAATCGCCAGTTACTGATCGCGATGGCGTTCGGGGTGGTCCTGTTCACGCTGGTGGTCCAGGGGGTGACGCTGCGCTACGTGATCGAGCGCGCAGGGCTCGGAGAGTCGAAGTCGTGACCAGCTTTCGACAGAAACCGCCCGCCGAGACGAACCGAGTACTCTTCACGCGTGCCGCTGCTCGAAGGCCGTCGCGGGCTCATCTTCGGCGTCGCCAATCGCCGCAGCATCGCCTGGGCCATCGCCCAGGCGCTTGCCAGTGAAGGTGCGGAGCTTGCCTTTACCTTTCAGGGAGAGCGCCTGGAGCAAGGCGTTCGCGATCTCGCCGCGACCGTCAACAGCCCGCTGGTGCTGCCTGCCGATGTCACCTCCGACACCGACCTCGATCGCGTCTTCGAAGCCGTCGAGCGCGCCTGGGGCGGCCTCGACATCCTGGTCCACAGCGTCGCATTTGCCCCGCCGCGGACCTTCGAGCAGCCCTTCGCGGCTACCACGCGTGACGATTTCAGATTGGCGCTCGACATCAGCGCGTACTCCCTGATTGCCCTTACGCGGCGCGCGGCTCCGCTCATGGAGCGCGCTGGCAACGGCGGCTCGGTGCTGACGATGACCTTCAACGCCTCGCAGCGCACGTATCCCAACTACAACATCATGGCGGTCGCCAAGGCGGCGCTCGAAGCCGAGGTGCGCTACCTGGCGTACGAGCTTGGGCCGCGCGGCATTCGGGTGAATGCCATCTCAGCCGGCCCGGTCCGCACGCTGGCCGCGCGCTCGATCACGGGCTTCACCGTGATGGAGGATCACACCGAGAAGAACGCGCCACTGCGCCGCAACATCGCGGCCGAAGACGTGGGCAACGCCGCGAGATATCTGTGCAGCCCGCTTGCCCAGAACGTGACGGGTCAGATCCTCCTGGTCGATGCGGGCTACAGCATCCTCGGCATGTCGGTCAGTTAGAGGGGTTTTTTAGTATTCGAAAGCCGCGGCTTTCGACTCCCTATTAAACTCGTCTAACTGACAAAGAGGGGGGAGAGACTTCCTGATGGAACTTCCGCTGACGCCGATGGAGTTTGCCCGCCGCGCTCGGCGGCTGTATGGCTCTCGTGAAGCCGTTGTGGATGGGGATCTGCGGCTCACGTACAGCCAGTTCTTCGACCGCTGTGACCGCTGGTCGCACGTGCTGCAGCAGCAGCTCGGCGTTGGCCACGGCGACCGCGTCGCGTACATCGCGCCGAACACGCACGCGCAGCTCGAATCCTTCTACGCGGTGCCCCAGCTCGGCGCCGTTCTCGTTCCGATCAACTACCGCCTGACCGCCGACGACTTCGCCTACATCATCGGCCACAGCGGTGCAAAGGTCGTGTGCGCCCACGCCGACCATCTGGACGCCGTCGACAGCATCCGTGACCAGATCCCCGGCGTGGAGCACTTCATCGCCCTCGAGGGCGGCCCGCGCGAGGGCTGGCTCGACTACGAGTCGCTGGTCAGCGGCGCGAAGCCAGAATTCCTCAAGCCCACCATCGACGAGGGCGACCTGCTCAGCATCAACTACACCAGCGGCACCACGTCGCGCCCGAAGGGCGTGATGATCACCCATCGCAACGCGTACATGAACATCGTCGGCACGCTGTGCCACGTGTCGATCTCCGCGGCCGACACCTACCTGTGGACCTTGCCGATGTTCCATGCCAATGGCTGGACGTTCGTCTGGATCATCACGGCGATGGGCGCGCGGCACGTCTGCCTGCGCCGCGTCGAGCCAGCCCGCATCTTTGAGCTGGTCAACGCCGAGCACGTCACCATGCTGTGCGCGGCGCCGACCGTGCTGATCGGCGTGGCCAATGCGCCGGCTGAGCTGCGCCAGGGCGTGCGCCGTGGCGTGCGGGTGCTGACCGCGGGCGCACCGCCCGCGGCCGCGACCATCGCCCGCATCGAGGGTGAGTTCGGCTGGGACATCATCCACGTCTACGGCCTCACCGAGACTGCGCCGTTTATCACCATCTGCGAACAGCGCCCAGAGCACGAATCGCTCTCGGCCGAGGATCGCGCGGTACTCAAGGCCCGCCAGGGTGTTGAGCTCGTTACCTCCGGCGAGCTGACCGTGCTGGGGGACGATGGCCGGGAAGTGCCGTGGGACGGCCAGACCCTGGGCGAGATCGTGGTGCGCGGCAACGTGGTGATGAAGGGCTACTACAACGACCCTGAGGCCACGGCGAAGGCGTTCGAAGGCGGCTGGTTCCACTCGGGTGATGGCGCGGTCATTCACCCGGACGGGTACGCCGAAGTGCGCGACCGCATCAAAGACGTCATCATCAGTGGCGGCGAGAACATCTCGTCGGTCGAGGTGGAGGGCGTCCTGCTCCGCCATCCGGCCGTTCAGGAAGCGGCGGTGGTGGGGCTGCCTGACGAGAAGTGGGGCGAGGCGCCGCACGCGTTCGTCATCCTGAAGCCCGGTCAGACCGCGACCCCAGACGAGTTGCGTGAGTTCACCCGCGACCGGCTCGCCCACTTCAAGGCGCCCCAGACGGTCACCTTCGTGACCGAACTGCCCAAAACCGCGACGGGCAAGATCCAGAAATACGTCTTGCGCGGCGGCCGCGCCGCGATCGCCACGCAGTGATGCTGCGCGGCACCTTCCTGCGGCTGGTCGTTGTCGGGATGGGTGCTGGCGTGCCGTCTGTCCTGACGGCCTGTTCGACGCCGGGCCCACCCGCGCCGACGAGTCCGCCGGCACCCGCGCCAACGCTCGTGCCCACGTCCGCACCCCAACCCACCGCGGCGCCGGCCGCTCCAACCGTTGCCCCCACGCTGGTCCCGACCGTGACCGCGGCGCCCACCGCGCCAGCCGCGACGGCGTCGAGCGTCGTAGGTGGCGTGAAACTGCCGACGTACCTCGCCGCGCAGGGCCCGAAGCCGGACCTGCCCAGCACCGCACCGGGCGTCGACGACGGCTATCTGGCCTTCCCCAGAGGTTCGCTCTACCGCTCAGTCCAGCAGCCGCCCGGTAAAGGCAGCGATGTCAACGTCCTGACGCTGAGCTATTACCCGCCATTCACGCCCCTGGAGCAGAACCCCGCGCTGCAGGAAATCAATAAGCAGCTCAACGTGACGCTGCACCTGAACATGGTCGCTCCGACGGATTACCTGACGCGCTTCAACACGACGATCGCCGGCGGCAACCTGCCGGACCTGATGTTCCTCGGGATCATCCCCAACGCCGCTGAGTTCCTGCAGTCGCAGTGCGCAGACCTGACGCCCTACTTGAGCGGAGATGCGATCAAGGCCTACCCCAACCTGGCGAGCCTGCCACCGCTGGCGTGGAAAAGCACCGTCTACAACGGCGCGATCATGGGCGTCCCGCCGCCGCGCTCGGCGCCGTCGAGCGTGCTGTACGTGAACCAGACGCGCTACGACCAGGAGATCGGCAGCACCCTGCCGAAGAATGCCGACGACTGGAAGCGCGTCCTGGTGCAGATGACCAATCCGCAGGCCGAGAAGTGGGGCATGGCCGTGGGAGGCGCCGGGTTCGGCTTTGGTGTCGGCGCCGCGTGGTACCCGGGCATGTTCGGCGCGCCCAACCTGTGGGGTTTGGATCAGGGCAAGCTCGTACATCAGCGTGAGACCGACCAGTTCAAAGCAGCCGTCGGGTACGTGCGCGACCTGTTCGCTGCTGGCGTCTACCACCCCAACTCGGGTAACTACGGCGCGCTGGCGATCAAGGACGACCAGGTGGCGGGTAAGTTCGCTTTCGCCGAAAGCACCTGGACGGCGACGTACCCCGATTTCTGGCATCGCGCCGCCGCCACCAATCCACCCGTCGAGATGCGCGTCATGCCGCTCTTCACGTTCGACGGCAACGGTGCCGTCCGGTACTACGTCAGCCCGGCCGTGCAGATCGGCTACCCGCTGCTGGGCATTACCGTGCTCAAGAAGGCCAGCGAAGACCGCATCAAGGAGTTGCTCGGAGTGCTCGACTACCTGGCCGCGCCATTCGGGAGCCAGGAGGCGCTACTGATCGACTACGGCGTCGAGGGCGCCGACTACACCTTCGACGACAACGGCAATCCGGTCGCCACCCAGCGCGGACCAGCCGACTCCACCTATGTCGAGTGGAACCTGGTCATGCAGCATCTTCCAGCTCTGTACGACTCGGCGTTCCCGGACTTTGCAAAGGTGGCGCAGGGCGAGGAGCAGATGCTCCTGGCCAACGCCATTCAGAACCCGACGCTCGGCTATTACTCGGCGACGAACCTGCGCAAGGGAGCCACGCTGGACCAGAACTTCAACGACGCGGTTACCGACGTCGTCACGGGCCGACGACCATTGAGTGACTTCGATCAGATTGTCAGTGACTGGGTCCAGAACGGCGGCGACCAGATGCGGCAGGAGTACCTGCAGTCGATGGGCAGCTGAGTCAGGGCGCCTGCTCTCTGATGGCGAAGTAGCGTACTGCCGAGTCCTTCCTGCCCCGTCAGCGCCGAGCGCGCGTAAGCGTAGATCAGGTGTTGTCGAGGATTGCGTCTGGCCCCGCGCTCGTGAGCTGACGTCCTGTATGTCCTCCACCAGCACCTGTGCCGCGGGATCCCGCCAGCCACGCGGGCGAAAAAACCACGATTGGTCCAGCCTCGTTGGTACAATCCCGGTGATGTCCGGTCGGCTCGTCTCCATCAACGGCAACGCCTCCAGGGAGTTCCGCAAGCTGCCCCAGCCCGAGGGTCACCTCATTACGGACTTTGGCCTCGAAGGCGATCGCCACGCCGGCCGGCCGCTGCGCCAGCTGTCCATTCTCAACCTCGAAACAGTCACCGAGCTGAAGCAGGCGGGCATGCCGGTGGCGCCCGGGATCCTCGGCGAAAACGTCACGATCGAAGGAATCCCGGTGATGCAACTGGACGACGGCACTCGCCTGCGCGTCGGCGAAGCCGAGCTCGAGATCACCGGTGACCGGCCTGCCTGCAAAGAGCTGCTCGAAGTGCACAAGGATGCGCTGAAGGCCATGGTGGGTCGTACGGGTAAGATGGCGCGAGTGGTTCGCGGCGGAACGGTCCGCCCGGGCGACCCCATCGAGCTGATCGGGAGGCCAGATGTCGACGCCGCCCTTGACCTCAGCGCTCAGCGCGCCGCCGTCTAGCGCTGAGCCTAACCCTAACCCGCCCAGCCCGTTCCCACGCCGACGCGTGTACTCCGTGGTCGGCGTCCCGCCCGAGATCCAGGCGTACGCGCTCGCCAAGTACTCGCGCTCGAGCCAGGGGATGCTCGAATCCATCCAGGAGCTCAGCGCCCAGAAGGCCGAGCAGTTCCTCGACACCTTCTACTTCCAGTACGGCCACCGCTCCATCGCGGACCTGGCGCATCTGGTCTTTGGCCTGGAGCAGATCTCGATTCTGGCCGCGATCAACGTCGTCGACGAGCCTGTCTGGGACGGCCAGGAGCGCAGCACCCGCTACCAGCCTTTTCGCAGGACGGGCTGGCACCTGCCCCTGGAAGCGTGCGGCACGCCCGTCGAGGCGACCTTCCGTCAGACCGCAAGCGCGTTGTTCTCCGCCTACGAGCATTTGAGCGAAGCGTTGCTGGAGCACCTGATCGACGCGGTTCCACGCCCGATCGACCTTCCCGAGTCGGCCTACAAACGCACCTTGCGCGCCCGAGCCTTCGATGTTGCCCGCTCGCTGTTGCCACTAGCGACACATACCAGCGTGGGTCAGATTGTCAGCGCCCGCGTGCTGGAGGGTCAGATCGGTCGTCTGCTCGGCTCGCCGTATGCTGAGGTGCAGGCGATCGGCGCGGAGCTCAAAGCCGCCTGCCAGCAGCCGGCGGCCGCGCCACTGAGTGACGAGCCGCAGTCGGCGGCCGCGCCAACCCTGGTGAAATACGCGGAACGTTCGGACTTTGCCACGCTGAGCGACCGCGACCTGCGCACCGCGACATCCACGCTGCTTGGCGCGTTGCCCGCCCCGGAGCGGGCCGCGCGAGTAGAGCTGGCGGAGCCGTCGGTCGATCCGCTGCGAGAGATCGTCGCCACCCTGCTGTATCGACATGACGTCGCGGGGCACAGTCTGCGTCAGATACAAGCGCTGGTCAGCGACTTGCCACAGACGCAACTTGACGAGATCTTCGACCTGTCGCTGGCGACGCGCGGCAGGTTCGACGATCTGCTCCGAGAACACCGCGCGGGCTATGCGCTCACGTTCGACGTCCTGGTCGATTTTGGCTCGTTCCGTGACCTGCACCGGCATCGCCGTTGTGTCCAGGTCCAGCAGCCGCTCACGTGGACGCATGCGTTCGAGCGACCCGAGGAGGTGTTTGCGCAGGCGCTGGGCCCGCGAGCGGCGCTGGCCGCCCTCGAAGGCGGTCTTGGCGAGACGTACGTCGACGCGCTGCTCAAAGCCGAGCAGGCCGCCGAGCAAGTCCGCGGCGAAGCCGCGCCGGCTGCCGACTACCTGCTCCCACTGGCGTATCGCACCCGCTGCCTGTTCAAAATGGACTGGGCTGAGGCGGCGTACATCATCGAGCAGCGCACCCAACCCCAGGGTCACTTCTCGTATCGTCGTGTGGCCTGGGGGATGTACACCGCGCTGCGCGAGCGCTTTCCAAAGTTGGCCGACCCCATTCGCGCGGTCGATCCGGACGGCGCGCAGGACCTGCTGCGCCGGTGAGCGGCGCACTCGACGGCATGCGCGTCCTGGACCTGACGCGTCTGCTGCCCGGCCCGTTCTGCACCATGCTGCTTGCCGACCTTGGCGCGGACGTGATCAAAATCGAAGAGCCGCGCGGCGGCGATCCCGCGCGCGAGTCAGGGGGCGGCGGCCTGTTCCTGCAGGTCAACCGCAACAAGCGCAGCGTCACGCTGGACCTGAAGTCCGCCGCGGGACATGACCTGTTCCTGCGACTGGTCGACGGCGCCGACGTCGTGGTCGAGGGCTTTCGACCGGGTGTGATGCAGCGGCTGGGTCTGGGGTACCCGGTGCTGGAAGCGCGCAACCAGCGACTAGTGTATGCCAGCCTGAGCGGCTTCGGGCAGTCCGGACCGTACCGCGATCGGCCCGGGCATGATCTGAACTACCTGGCGCTCGCGGGCGTGGCTGGCTACAACGTCGGCCGCGATGGGCAGCCGATCCCGGCGGGGGTGCAGGTGGCTGACCTGGGTGCGGGCTCGCTGGCCGCCGTGGCCATCCTCGCGGCGATCGTGGCTCGCCAGCAGACGGGCCGCGGCCAGTCGCTTGATGTGAGTCTGTTCGGCTCGGCGATAGCCTGGCTGCCAACGCTGATCGCGCCGCTGTTTTCAGCTGGTCAGGCACTTGCGCCGGGCGAGCCGCCACTGTCGGGCGGCCTGGCGCAGTACGACGTCTATGCGACGGCTGATGGCCGCTGGGTGACGCTCGGGGCGCTCGAGCGCAAGTTTCTGGAGAACTTTTTCGACGCGGTGGGCCGCCCGGAGCTGGTCCATGTGCGGAACGGCGATGTGTTGCGCGGTGAGCTGCGGGCGATTTTCGCGACCCGCACTCTTGGTGAGTGGGTTGCCAGCCTGCGCGACGTCGACACGTGTTTTGCGCCCGTCAACTCGCTGGAGGAGATGCTCGCTGACCCGCACGTGCGCGCCACGCGGATGTTTACCTCCGTGGAGCATCCGCGCCTGGGCGAGGTGCCGCAGATCAGCCCGCCGTTTGCGTTCTCCGAGACGCCGCCTTCCGTGCGGCGCCCACCTCCCGAACTTGGCGAGCACACGCGCGAGGTCCTGGCCGAGGTGGGCATCCCTGATGCGGAGCTTGCGTTGCTCGTCGAACGCGGGGTCGTGTAACGCCCTACAGGCGGGATTCGGCAGCCTCGCGCGCCTTGCGGCGCTCCTCGACCAGCCATTTCGGTGGTCGGCCGCGGCGCGGCGCATCGCGTTGCACCACATCGGCGTCGTCGCGGCGGATAGTCGCTTCCACGTTCTCCGTATACAGCGCTCCGCCGCAGCGGCTGCAGCGCAGCGAGCGCCAGTCCGCGATGCGGCACGCCGCGCTGCCGTCCGCCGGATGCCAGATGCCAAACGGGGGCAGGGGTTTGCGATCGACCTCGACCGAGCCCGCCAGGTTACCGCACAAGAAGCACTGCAGCTCCGCGAGGTACACCATGCGACCGACGGGTTCCTGACCATGCGACTCGAGAGTTGTCATCGTGTCGCGTCCTCCATGAGGGAGGTGGTAGCACAGGGGATGCCACGCGTCGCCCCGCACCCCCTGTTCGGGTGAGACGCCCGCGCTGAAGTTGCGGCCCGCCCGGGTTCCCTCGAGAACAGACGCCCGCGCTGAGGTTGTCGCTCAGCCCGGTCCCCTGGGAAGACACGCTCCTCTGAAGAGGACAAACAGCGTGTTGACACTGCGTGCGGTACACGCGAACAGCGCTCCCGCTACCCTGGCTCGAACGCGAAGGTCAAGTCCGTGGCCGGCAGGTCGCCTGCCCTGCACAGCCACTGACTCGCCCCCGGGCAGTACTGCGCAAAGAACTTGCTCCCCCGCGCCGCCGCCGCCAGGTCATCCGGCAGATCCCGCCCGCGAAGGATGTCTTTCAAATAGTCCGCCAGCAGCAGCGCCTGCGTCTTGCCCGTCGTCGCGTCGTAGTGCATCACCCCACGCTGGAAGCGCTGGTACACGAAGTTGGTATTTGACGGGTCCTGTCGCGGCGGCGAGATCGGCGCACCCCACACTTCGAGAGAAATCAGCGGATTGCCATTGCCAAAGAACGTCTGCCCGAACGCCACGGCGAGCGAATCGAACGTGTCCGGCGCATTGGCGTGAATGAAGTCCACAATGGCGTCGGCGTATCCCGCGGAGCCGACCGCGGGCGTCTCGGCTTTCAGCGCGGGATCCGGTGGCGGAAGCTGGCTTCCATTGACGTGGTCGTACGGAAAGATGTCGGGGTCGAGCAGGTTCATGAGCCCCACGTCCCGCCCTGCGCAGCTCTGGGCCACCTGGCGCTGGAAGATCTGCACGCGGCAGCCAAGCAGGACGAAGGTGCGCGAGACCGGAAACCCGAAGACCGGCACCCGGCCGCGCGCGTTGAAGTACCCCCAGATGCCGTCGTCGTCGATGCGATAGCCGGTCTCGTTGAAGTAGCGCTCGTCGTGGGCGACTGGCGGCGGTGGTTGGGTCGGCACATTGCTGGGCGCCGACGGATCAGCGCGTTTGACGATTTTGAGATCCGCGGGCGTCAGCGGTGGCGGCGACGGAGCCTGGACCCAGGTGAGCGTGGCGTCCACCCAGTCGGAGGCCTTCAGACCGAGGTCGTTGTAGACACCGTCGGACAGGTCGATCATGGCTGGAAAGGTGACATAACGTCCGATCGCGTCGCGCCCACCGTTGTAGCCATTCGCGTACGCGGACCAGACCTCGGGTACAAACCGCGGGAGGTCCTGAAACTGGCCGCGCGCCGCGCCGGTTTCCCACCACGCCTCGTCGCGGTTCCACGGGCCGATGTCCAGGACGGGTGCGCTCACGCTCTTCCCGTGATAGCTGACGATGACCGTCTGGTTGAGCGCCTTCCGCGAAGGCAGCGCAATAAAGTGGTCGTTGGGCGCGACCACGTGACCACTGGCGGTGATGCGCCCGACCAGTCCCTCCCGTGTCGCCCACAGGTGGACCGTCACGGGCGACGTCACGGGCGACGCTACGGCCTGGCCATCTTGAGCTGTCGCGGCGCCTGGCAGGACCAGCCAGACGGCTGCGAGGGTCAGCAATGCGAGAAGACGCAATGAAACCCAAGGTAACCTATCCCCTGGAGACCGGTCCCCGCGGCAGCTAACAGGTGCGTTACGTCTTCCTTCTGGTCCTGTTCCTGGCGGCGTGCAGTTCGCCGCTGCCTGCACCGGCTACCACTGCGCCCGCGGCGCCGACCGAGCCGCCACCCACGGAGACGCCAGTCCCTGAACGTCCCGAGGACGCCGCCAGCGCGTTCTTCGCCGCGTGGCAGCAGGGCCAGTACTCGGCGATGTACGACCTGCTCTCCGCTGACGCACAGGCGGCTACCCCGCGCGATGCCTTCGTCAAGCGCTACACCAACATCCACGACGGCATCGGCGAGCTCAAGCTCACGGCCCAGGCAACCGGCCCCGCCGATGCCAGCGGGCAGATTCCCTTCAGCGTCACGCGCAGCCTCGCGATTTTTGGCGACGTCACCGAAAACAACACACTTCAGGTCGTGCAGGACCCCGGTGGCGATTGGAAGATCGCCTGGCAGCCCGGGCTGATCTTCAACCAGCTCACCGCATCGAACTCCGTACGCGTCACGCCTGACGTTCCCACGCGGGGTCGGATTCTCGATCGCTCGGGCAAACCGCTGGCCGACAACGGCAGCATCCTGTCGATTGGTGTCGTGCCGGGTCAGATCACGGATGAGGCTGGCATGCTGCAGGCGCTCTCAGACGCGCTCGGCATCTCCCAGGACACGATCAAGCAGCGCTATCAGGGCGGCCAACCCGACTGGTTCATGCCGATCACCAACCGCTCGGAGAGCGACCGCGACGACCTGCAGTCGAAGCTGGGGTCGATCGCGGGCGTCGCGCTCCAGGACACACCCGCGCGCGTCTATCCGCTGGGCAGCGCCGCGGCGCACGTGGTGGGCTATGTCGCGCATCCGACCGCGGACGACCTTCAGAAACTGTCCGCGGAGGGCTACGACGAATCGGACTGGATCGGTCGGTCGGGCATCGAGGCCTGGGGTGAGCAACAGTTGGCTGGTACCCGCGGCGGCGCGATTCAGATCGTCGACTCGTCGGGCAAGGTCGTCCGCGAGATCGCGCGCAAAGCCGCCGTGCCCGGGCAAGACATCACGCTGACGCTCGACAGCGCGATCCAGAGTGCCGCTGTCAACGGTCTCGGCGACAAGATCGGCAGTGTGGTCATGCTCGACCCGCGCGACAACAGCGTCCTGGCGCTGGCCTCGCAGCCGAGCTTCGATCCGAATGAGTTCGTCATCGGTGTGACCGACGACCAGTGGCAGCAGATGAACGGCTCGGATAACCCCCTGGTTTTGCGCGCCGCCGAGTCCGGCTATCCCACCGGGTCGATCTTCAAAGTCATCACCATGTCGGCGGGCATGGAAAAGGGCGTCGCCCAGACCTCGGATGTCTACAACTGCGGGCTCGACTGGAATGGCCTGCCCGGCGTGACGCTGCACAACTGGCAGCCCGAGGGCATGCTCAAGCTCAGCGAGGCGCTCACGGAATCGTGCAACCCGGCGTTCTATGAGATCGGCCTGAAGCTAGATCAGCTCGACCCGACGATTCTCCCCGGCTACGCGCGCATGTTTGGGCTCGGCCAATCCACGGGCATCGTCGGCGTGAACGACATCGCGGGCACGGTGCCGGACCCCACATGGAAGCAGCAGCAAGTCGGCGAGGCGTGGACCAGCGGCGACAGTGTCAATCTGGCCATCGGGCAGGGCTACCTGCTGGCAACGCCGCTGCAAATGGCCAATGCCTATGCTGCCCTGGCGCGTGGCGGCTCGCTGCTGGCGCCTGTGCTGGTCAAGGGCCAGGATCAGAAGCAGTTGGGCTCGCTCGACCTGAGTCAGACGACGCAGGCCGCCATCCTCGACGGCATGAAGCGCGTGACCAGCACTCCACCCGGCACGGCCTACTACGCGTTCGCGGACGAGAAGCTGCCCATTGCCGCGAAGACAGGCTCGGCCGAGAACGAAAATCCGGACGCGCACGCCTGGTTCGTCGGCTATCTGCCGCCCGACAAGCCGACGCTGCTGGTGCTGGTGATGGTCGAGGGCGGTCAGCACGGCGGCACCGTCGCCGCGCCAATCGCTCGCTCGCTCATCGATATGGCCTACCCTCTGAGCCATTAGCTATGTGCCGAAGTATCAAGACCCTCCGTACCCACGACGTCGCCGCGTCCGATGAGGAGATTCGGGCCGCCGCACTGCAGTTCGTTCGCAAGGTGAGCGGCTTTCGTCAGCCGTCGGCTCGCAACGCGGAAGCGTTCGAGTTGGCCGTCGACGACATCCAGGACGTGTGCAAACGCCTGCTCGAGTCGATCACCACGCACTCGCACGCCGTTGCCTGAAGGGCTACGGCACGCTGATAGGGACGAAAGTGTGCCCTCAGGGTAGACCTCGCGTGCTGGTGCGCACCCCCGGCTGGCAGCCGAGACTCGCCGCGATCAAAGGCCTCCGCTGTCCGCGCTGCCTGCGTGGACGCGCCTTCCCACCTGGGTGGCGCCAGTTGAACATGTACTACGCCTGCCCGGAATGCGGGGTCGTCTTTGGGCGTGAAAACGGTTACTTCACCGGCGCGATGCTCGTCAGCTACCTGCTCGCGGTTCCGTTGCTGGCGCTGCTCACGCTCGTCATTCTGCTGGTGACTCGTTGGCGCTTCGACCTGGTTCTGTTGATCGCAACCCTGTACTTCTTGCCCTTTGTTCCGGCCGTCTTTCGCTACTCGCGCGTGATCTGGATGCATTTCGACCGTGCCGTCGACCCGACGCTCGAATCGGAGCAGTTTGTGGAGCGTCAGCTTGTGGAGCGTCAGCCACCGTCGCTGGCGCCGCCTATGCTGGGGCCGCATGACTTCGCAGACGACGCCCAGCCTCGGACCGATTCCGCTGCCTGATCCCGGCGCCAGGCACAGCGGTTATTTCACCTTCGACGACGACCTCCTTGGCAACTACCAGTGGCCGTACTTCGCCGCCGTCGGCCGCGACGCCGGACTGACGTTTCTGCTGACGGCTGGCATCCACGCCGCCGAGTACACCGGCACGCTCGCCGCGATTCGCCTCGGTCAGGCGCTCGATGCGGCGCACGTCACGGGCACGATTGTCATCATCCCGCTGCTGAACCGCCCTGGATTCTTCGAACGCTCGGTGTATGTCAATCCTGAGGACCAGCAGAACCTGAACCGTGCGTTCCCGGGCAGCGCAACCGGCACCTGGAGCGAGCGGTTCGCGCACCACTTGCTCCAGGGCATCGTGGTCAAGGTCGATCGCGCGATGGACCTGCACGCCGGCGACATGGTCGAGGGTCTCGAGCCGTTCCTGGGTTACTACAAAACGGGCAACTCCGAGATCGACGCGGGTTCGCTCGAGATGATCCAGGCCCACGGCGGCATGCGCTGGGTGACCCACGTGCTGCCCGGCGGCGAGCGTGCCGGCATGCTGTACGGCGCCGCCGCCCAGAACGGAGTGCCCGCCATTCTGGCGGAGTCCGGCGGTCGCGGTTTGCCGATCGAAGCTGACATTCAGCGCCACGTCGACGGTGTGCTCAACATCTGGCGCACGCTCGGCCTGCTCACCGATGCGCCGCCCGCCCAGGCGGAGGCGCCGCGCTCGATCGCCGCCAACAACTGGCTGCGCTCTGAGCACGAGGGCATCTTTCTGTGCCGTGTCTCGCCCGGTGAGATGGTCGAGAACGGCCAGACGCTCGGCGAGATGGTCGACCTTCTGGGTAATCATCTGGCCACGATCGCCGCGCCGGCCTCCGGCGTGGTGCTGTTCACCGTCACCAGCCCGGCGATCAAAAAGGACGGCCTGCTACTCGCCGTCGGCGTGCCGGACTGAGCCGACGGCGTGCCGGACTGAGCCGACGGCGTGCCGGACTGAGCCGTCGGGTGCGACGCGACTAGGTATTTTCCGCCGATTGCTCACTCGTCATGCCCGCTTTGGGCTGGCCGCGTGGACGCTCGGAGTCGGCAGGTCTCGGGCGCGACTCCTCGATGCGGGCGCCTCGCGCTCCAGGTCCACCCGCGCGAGGACCTCGCCCTTTCGCACTCCTGAGCTGCCGCGCGATACCGCCTCAGCGGGCCGCCGCCTTCCGAACAATTGAGCAACAAGTGTGCCGCAACTGGGAAAGGCCGGACTTATACTCCGTGGCAGGTGACCCATCGCGATCGAGACGCGCCTCGCGGCACGTCCGGCGACATTCGTGTGGTGCTGGCTGACGACCACCAGCTGTTCCGTCAGGGATTGCGGGCGCTCCTGGACCTCGAGCGCGGGATGATCGTCGTGGGCGAGGCCAGCGACGGCCTCGAGGTGCAGCGCGTCTGTCGGGAGCAGAACGCCGACGTCGTCCTCATGGACATCAACATGCCCATCGTGGATGGCCTGTCCGCGACGCGGGAGCTGCTGCGGGCCAATCCTGAGATGGGCGTCATCATTCTCAGCATGCACCACGAGGAGGGCCACGTCTTCCAGGCGCTGAGGGCCGGTGCGCGTGGTTACCTGGTCAAAACCAGCCGCGCGGCAGACGTCGCCAGCGCCGTGCGGGCCGTGGCCAACGGGCAGTCCCTTCTCGATCCAAGCGTCACGACTTCGGTCGTCTCGGAGTTCAAACGTCTGAGCAGCAAGCAAACCCCCGAAGACGGTCTGGGCCAGCTGACCGAAACGGAAATCAAAATCCTCCAACACGTGGCAGCCGGCATGTCCAATAAGGAAATCGCGCAGAAACTCTCGCTGGCCGAAAGCACCGTCAAGAATCGACTTTCGGTGCTGTTCGAAAAGATCGGTGTACAGGACCGAACCCAGGCCGCCATCTACGCGATTACGCACGGCATCGCCCCCAACACCGTTCAGTCGCTCTAGATAGGGACGTGGCAGCTCCCCATCCGCTGGCGCGACGTATTCACGACCGGGTGCTTGGTCTGCTGGGCACCGCACTGCTCAAGACCGAAATGTGCGAAAGGCTCGGCGAGCTGGGGCGCCAGGACGAGGTCCCCACGACGCTCGCTGAGCTCCGCGCCGCGCTCGAGCAGACGATCGTGGAGCTGCGGGCCATCATGGCTGAGCTGCGCAGCCTGCCGGCGCCCGAGCATCAGCCCCCATCGGAGGAGGACGCGCCCGCGACGCAGGCGTGATGGCTCCTTCAGCGGAGGTCCTGCTGCGCGCCACGGCGCGCGTGAGCGCGCTGGTAGCCGGCGCCCTGTCCGAGGAGCCCCTGGCGGCCGCGGTTACGCAGGCGGTGGTCGAGGCAGGTGTCGTCGACCTCGCGGCCGTCTACCAAACCACACCGTCCTCGTCATGGCGCCTGATAGCTCACAGCCCCGGCGACGCGAACGTCCTGGCGACGCTGCCGCTCGGGGATCAGCTCCCCGGTCGTTGCCTGATCGGCTTCCCGGTTCGCAACCGCGATGGCGGCCTGCTCGCCGCGCTGATTCTCGGGTCGAACAGCGAGGATGCCTTCGAAGCTGAGGTCGCTGCCGCGTGTGCGAGCCTGGCCCGCCTGCTCGGCCTGGGCCTCGACAACGCCCGCCTGATCGCCGATCTGCAGCGTCAGCGCCACCGCGCCAGCGAGGCCCAGGCGACGCTTGAATCGGTCCTGGAGTCCGTCGACGCGGGTATCAGCGTGGTGGATCTCAACGGCAGACTATGGGTGGCCAACCAGGCACTGCTGCACCTGTTTGGCCTGGTCGGGCCAACCACCGGCGTGCCGCAAGAGGAAATGTTTGCCGCGGCCCGGATCAAACCACGCGAGTTTGAGGCGTTCACCGCTCGGCTGCTCGCGTTGCAGGTCGACCCCTCCCTCGCAGACGAGAGCGAATGGGAGCTGGCAACGGACCCCCCGCGTATCGTCAAGCGCTCGTCTGCCCCGATGCGCGGCCTGACTGGCGATGTGGTCGGTCGGGTCGACGTCTACTCCGACGTCACCGAGTCACGCCACCTGTATACCCAACTGCTCAACTCGGACAAGCTGCGCGCCATTGGTGAGATGGCCTCTGGCGTTGCCCACGACTTCAACAATCTGCTGGCTTCGATCCTCGGTCAGGTCGAGCTGCTGCATCCCGAGGAGCTGCCACTGGCGACGCGCGAGGCCGTGGCGACCATTCGCCAGTCTGCTCTGGACGGTGGCCGCATCGTCCGCAACCTGCAGGGTCTGGCCCGCCCGCGCGTCGAGACCCCCCCGACGGCGGCCGATCTGAACGACGGCGTGCGCGCGGCTGTCGAGATGGCCCGGCCACGCTGGGCCGGCGCGGCGCTGCACGGCTACGGCGGCATCGAGGTCACCCTCGACCTTGCCGCCGCCGACGGCCTCCCCCGCGTGGCGATCGATCCTGCTGAGCTGCGCGAGGTGCTGCTCAACCTGCTGTTCAACGCGGCCGACGCCATGCCTGACGGGGGCCGCATCGTGGTCGTCACCCGCCCGGGTGACAAGCCCAGGACGGCTGACCTGCTCGTGTGCGACACCGGCCGGGGCATGTCGGAGGCTGTCCGCGAGCGTATTTTCGAGCCGTTCTTTTCGACGAAGGGTCCCAAAGGTAGCGGCCTGGGCCTGGCGGTGACGTCCAGCATCATCACTCGCCGTGGCGGACAGATTAGCGTCGACTCAGCGCCCGACCAGGGCACGACGTTCACCCTGACGCTGCCGTACGGCTCTCCGCGGCAGGTCGAACCCGGTCAGCCGCCGCCCGGTCCGAGTATTCGCGGTGCGCGCATCCTGGTCGCCGACGACGAGCCCGGCCTGGCGGCGATCGTCAGCCAACTGCTCGAGCGCTCGGGAGCCAGAGTCTCGGTTGCGCACGGAGGCGTCGCCGCGCTTGCCGCGCTGCAGGCGCCCGAGAGCAGCTTCGATGTGGTCGTCACCGACCTGGACATGCCCGACGTGGACGGCTGGACCCTGGCCGCGGCTGTCAAACGCCATACGCAGTCGACGCGCGTCGTCATGCTCACCGGCTGGGCAGCCGAAATGAGCCCGGAGGACTTCAAAAAGCGCGGCGTGGATGTGGTCCTCGCCAAGCCGTGCGGTCGGGCCGAGCTGGAGGCCGCCATCGCCGAGCTCCTGGCTTCGCGGCGCACGCCAGGCTTCCAGATCCTCCTGGTCGACGACGAAGTGGCCTTCGCCCAGGCAGTGCGCGACCTGCTGGCCCTGCAAGGCCACACCGTGACGGTGGTCGACTCCGCTGCTGCCGCGCTAGCGCTGCTGGCCGAGCGTCCCTTCGACGTGGTGCTGACCGACTACAGCCTGGGTGAAGTCACCGGCGCCGAGTTGGCCGAGCAGATCGCCGCACAGGGCATCGACGCGTTCGTGGTGCTGCTCACGGGCTACGCGACAGAGATCAACGACCAGACCTTGCTGACCCACGGCGTGCACGCGGTCCTGCCCAAGCCGTGCGGCGGGGAAGACCTCCGCCAGGTCCTGGCCGGCGTCCCCGTGGCGCGTGAGGCTACGAGGGAAGGGTCGCCGACGTGACCGACGCCACGACCTCGAGCAGCTCGTCTATCTCGAACGGCTTCGGCAGAAGCCCGAGATGCTGATCCGGACCCTTGAGCTCCGCGAGGCGCCCCAGCGCCTCGGCCACGTACGCCGTGCACACGATGACCGGCGTGCGCTGAAACCGCGCATCCTGCCGCAGCAGCGCCAGCACCTCCCAGCCGCTGACCTCGGGCATCACCACGTCGAGCATGATCAGATCCGGCGGATCCGCGGATGCCATCCCCACGGCGTGGCGCGACTCGAGACACGTCTGCACGAGATACCCCTCGCTTTCGAGGCACGTGCGAACGACGTCGAGCAAAGCTGGGGTGTCGTCCACGATCAAGATCCGTGGCGCGGCTGTAACGGTCAAGGCAATTTCGGCGGCAATAGTATGCGGGGCTGGGAGCTACGGCCAACTGCTGCAAGTCTCTTGCCAGCCGGCCTGAGGCGCGGGTGGGTTTGAGTGAGACGCGTCCGTGTCCCGGCAGACCGCGCATCGTTCGGCCCAATCCGACTACCCTGAATCGCGTAGCCGTTCCTGATAGATACCTGACCTCGACCCGTGGCGCGCGACATCGAGACCTTCGCTGACTCGCATTCGGCACGACTCGTGCATCCAGGAGCCCTCACCCCACCTATGGAACTCACTCTGATCTTCTCACTGTTCGGTGCGGTGGTGCTCACACTGCTCGTACCGGCCATCCGGGGTATCACGTTCCGCCGCTAAATTCCTTCGGTTCTCTTGTGACCCTTTCGTCGCATTCGATCCTGCTCGTTCGTTAGCATTCGCGTCGCCGTGAACAGACATCGCCCACTCTGGACTGCGCTGGCGCTCGTGGTCGTCGCCGGTCTCGTCGGCGTTGGTCTGGTGGCGTTCACCGCCTCGGGTAAAGCCAGAGCTCAAGCGGCCGTCAGCAGTTGCGGCGATCCGTCCGCCCCGTACGCCGAAGTCGAGATCGACACGCACCCGCGCATCAACCTCCAGCTTGCGCGCACGGAGCAAGAGCGCGAGACAGGCCTGATGTACGTCGACAACCTGGCGCCCAACAACGGCATGCTGTTCGTGTACACCGCCCCGTCGACCGAAAGCTACTGGATGTACCACACGCTGATCCCGCTCTCGATTGCCTGGATCGCCCAGGACGGGACCATCGTCGACATCCAGGACATGCCCCGCCTCGACGATCCAAACAACGAACAGGAGGCGGCCGGTACGGTGTACACGCCGTCGGGGCCCTACTGGTACGCGCTAGAAGTCAACGAGGGTTGGTTCGTCCAGAACGGCGTCGGTGTCGGGCAGCAGATGGTCTTCTGCCTCGGCGGCGCTTGAGACGGCCGGCGTCCGAAACGCCATCGCCGCTTCGATCGCGCTGAGCAGGTCACGCGGCGCAATCCCCATCTGGACATAACTCTGCGCGCCCGCGAGCTGCGCGGCCATCCCGTTCGCGTGTCGGCCGAGGGCCACCACCACGCACGCCAGCTGTTCCAGGCGAATCTGCTGGATGACCCGCCAGCCCCCGCAGTTCGACAACTCCGGGTCGATCAGCACCAGACGCGGGTGCTGACGTCGTGCTGCCTCGAGGGCTGCGTCCGCGTTGTTGGTCTCGGCGACGACACGGAACCCGTCGCTGGCGCTGAGCATGGCCACCAGTGCCTCGCGCACCCGGTCAGACTCGACTGCCACCACAACGGTGTTTGGCAGTCCTTCATGGCCTGCCACCTCAGCCCCGCGGCGCCTCCTGGCCACGCGTCACCACCGAATAATGCGGTTCGAACGTTAACGACAGACCGTTCGGCGGCACATGTGCATCCCGTACATTTGGACGGGTTGGCTGTAGGGAACCCCCGCGTCCGTACAATCTCGCGTACCCAGTGAGCTTCGCCAACCTGCATTCCGTCAATCCGTCCGTCAACGACGTCGCCGCGCTCAGCAATGAGAACCGGCGCTTGCGTGCGCTGCTGGACTTCAGTCGCGAGGTCACGGCCGAACGCGACCTGCACGCTCAGCTGCGGCTGCTGTGCGCCGAGCTTCGCCGTGCCACGGGCGGTCTGGCGGCCGCCGTCGTGCTGCGGGATGCCGAGATGGACCGGGTTGACGCCATCGAGAGCGTTGGACTGCCGCTCGCGATGGACCTCGACTGGCAGCAAGCAATACGTGCCAGCCGCGGCGCCCTTGACCAGCTCGCGTCGCCGACGGGATTCGAACGTCTGGCCGCGGTGCCGCTGGTCGTCGGCGACGAACGGCTCGGTGTCGCGCTCGCCTTCGATTCCGAGTCGCGTGAGCTGGCGGATACGGAGTGCATCTACCTCGCGCAGGTCGGAGACTCCGCCGCGATGGCAATCCTCAACGCGCGGCTGTACGCGCAGAGCCATCGTGAACTGCGCCGCCGCGATGCGTTGCGGCGCGTGGTGGCGTCGATCTCGTCCGAGCTGGATCAGGACAGCCTGTTCGGCCGCGTGATCGCCGGAGCGGTCGAGCTCCTGGACACCGACGGTGGCGCCATCAGCCTCATCGACCAGGATGGGACCATGCGGATTCGCGCGGTGCACAACTTGCCCGAGGCGATCGTTGGTCGCGTGGTTGACCCCGCCGACAGCCTGACTGGTCGGTGGGAATCTGAGTCAGGCGTGGCGGTACCCGTCTGGTGGCAGGACCGCATGATTGGTGTCTTCGGGGTTCTGGCCCACGATCGCTCGCGGGTGTTCAGTGCCCAGGATCGCGAGATCATGGAATTGCTGGCCAGCCACGTGGCTATTGCCCTCGATAATGCGCGGCTGTACGGCGAGGTCCGCGATCGTCTTGCTGAAGTCACCGGGCTGCAAGCTGCCAGCACCGCGTTGGCTGAAGAGCTGCACCCCGAGCGCGCACTGCGCGTGCTGGCCGAGCAGGCCATGGCGTTGTCCGGCGCAGCCACGGTCTCGATCGAGCTTTTGCGGCCGAACGGTCGGGAGCTGGAGGTCCAGGTCGCGGTCGGGGAAAACGCGGTTCAGCTGGCCGCCATGCGCGTCGACGTCGATGGGTCGCTGGCCGGGACGGCGGTTTCCAGCGGGCAGCCCCAGATCGCGCCGTCGCAGCTGGTGCTGCCACTGCGCGCGCGCGGGCGCACGCTGGGCACGCTCACCGCGTACACCAGGGACACCGAAGCCATTCGCCTGCGCCAGCTCGCTCTGCTGGCGACCTTTGCGAGCCAGGCCGCCATCAGTCTGGATAACGCCCAGCTGTACGCGGAGCTGACTTCACGCCTGGAGGAGATGGTCGGTCTGCAGCGTCTGGGCACGCTGCTGCTCGAGGAGCACGACTTCGATCGCGTGCTGCATTCGATCTGCCGCCAGCTGCAGCGGCTGACCGACGCGGGTGGCGTTGGCATTGCCCTGCTGGAGGAGGATCCGCGCTTCCTGGAGATGCGCACGGTCGTCGGTCCGTCGGCGGACGCGCTGCTCGGCGCGCGCATTCCGACCGAGGGCTCGTTCGCCGCCGAAGCACTGCGCACCAATCGACCCCAGCGCAGTGACGACGCGCAGAACGATCCGCGCGGCTATAAACACAGCCTGGTGCTGGGCAATACACGGACAATCCTCTCAGTGCCGATGAAGACTCGCCAGCGGACGGTCGGCGTGCTGAGCGTCTACAACAAAGAGGGCGACAAGGACGGGAACGGGGGCTTTACTGACCGTGACGCGGACCTGGCGACGTTCTTCGCCAACCAGGCCGCGGCGGCGATCGAAAACGCGCGCCTGTACGAGCAAACCCGCGAGTACGCCGTCGTCGAAGAGCGCAATCGACTCGCGCGCGAGCTGCACGACTCGGTGACCCAGAGTCTGTTCAGCGTAACGTTGTTGTCAGAGGCCGCCTTGAACCTGCTCGATCGGGACGCGGCCAAGGCTCGCGAGCGGCTGGAACGCGCCAACGAGCTCGCGCAGGGTGCCCTGGCCGAAATGCGCGCACTGATCTTCCAACTGCGGCCGATGACGCTGCAGGAGGAGGGCCTGCTGTCGGCACTCAAGAAGCACCTCAACGCGGTGCACAGTCGCGACGGGCAGGCGGTGGAGCTGCAGGTCGCGGGCTCGGCACGCCGTCTGCCGGCGCCCATCGAAGACGCGAGCTTCCGCATTATCCAGGAGGCGCTCAACAACGTGATCAAGCACGCCCGCTCGGAGCGGGCCCGCGTCGAACTGGACTTTGGAGCCGAGTGCCTGCGCGTGTCGGTCATCGACACGGGCGTGGGCTTCGAGCCGTCCTCGCGCCGTCAGAGTGGCAAGCTGGGCATGACGAGCATGCGCGAGCGAGCCGAGTCCGCCGGCGGCCGTCTGCGG
Source organism: uncultured Chloroflexia bacterium (assembly GCA_963776625.1). Lineage (GTDB taxonomy): Bacteria > Chloroflexota > UBA6077 > UBA6077 > CF-72 > CF-72. The sequence continues at coordinate 315,499 of CAVZNP010000001.1, forward strand.
GTCGAGAGCGCGCCGGGCCAGGGCACCAGAGTCCGAGTCGAGTTCCCGGTCCCGGATGCCTCTGACACCGACGCCGAGTTTGCACCCCCCGCACAGGCGGCCGACGCCGCCGCGCTAGCCACCCCTCAGGCCGCTGCTCGCCTTGTCACCGGCCAGCCATCGAGCGGCGCCACGCCAGTCGCCGCAGCGCCGCGCCCGTCGCGTCGCGGAGAGGCGCAACCAGAGGAGCCCGGCGAGCGCGCGTGACCACCCCCTCGCGCATCCGCGTCATGCTCGTCGACGACCACGGCGTTGTCCGCGAAGGTCTGCGTGCCTATCTCGAGCTGGAGCCCGACATCGAGGTCGTCGGCGAAGCCCGCGATGGCCAGGAAGCGGTCCGCCGCGCCGAGGAGCTCCGCCCCGACGTGGTGCTGATGGACCTGGTCATGCCCACCATGGACGGCGTCGAGGCTACGTCCCGCATCAAGCAGGACCAACCCGACACCCACATCATCGTGCTGACTTCCTTCCTCGACGACGAGCGCGTGGTCCCCGCCATCAAGGCCGGCGCGACGAGCTACCTGCTGAAGGACGTCGCCGCCCCAGACCTGGTGCGCGCCATCCGCGGCGCGCGCGCCGGCCAGGCGCAGCTTCACCCCGAGGTCGCGCGCCGCTTGATGCAGCAGGTCACCACCCCGCGCAAGGCCGAAGCTGGCGCGCAACTGACCGAACGCGAGCGCGAAGTGCTGCGCCTGCTCGCCGACGGTCGCAGCAACAAGGAGATCGCCCGCTCGCTGGTGGTGAGCGAGCGCACGGTCAAAGGACACGTGTCGAACATCCTGGGCAAACTGGGCCTGCAAGACCGTACGCAAGCCGCCCTGTACGCCGTGCGCCACGGCCTCGCTCCCGAACCCTAGCGACGGACGAGCCCCGCACCGCTACGCGACGGGCTAGCCCCGCTCCCGCTGCGCGACGGACTGGCCCCGCACCGCGTACGCGACGTGCTAGCCCCGCTCCGCCACGCGACGGACTGGACCCGCTCCCGCTACACGACCGACTAGCCCCGCTCCCGCTACGCGACGGGCTAGCCCCGCTCCGCTACGCGACGGACTAGCCCCGCTCCCACCACGTGACGGACTAGCCCGCTACGCTGCGCGACGGACTAGCCCCGCTCCCACCACGTGACGGACTAGCCCCGCTCCCGCTGCGCGAGGGGCGGACCGCTCTGCTTCACGACAGAGTAGCCCCGCTCCGCCACGACGAGGCCGACCTCCACTGCGCTACGCGACGGACTAGCCCCGCTCCGCTACGCGACGGAGTAGCCCCGCTCCCGCTACGCGACGGACTAGCCCCGCTCCCGCTCGCGAGGGGCGGACCGCTCTGCTTCACGACAGAGTAGCCCGCACCGCCACGACGAGGTCGACCTCCACTGCGCTACGCGACGGAGTAGCCCCGCTCCCGCTACGCGAGGGGCTAGCCCGCTCCCGCTGCGCGAGGGGCGGACCGCTCTGCTTCACGACAGAGTAGCCCGCTCCGCCACGACGAGGTCGACCTCCACTGCGCTACGCCGCTGACAGTGCGTGCCTCAACATCCCCTACGCCGACGCACGTGTGAGCAACAAAGGCCCGCTCGGCAATTCCGCCCCGGGTCCCCTCGAGGGAAACACCCACCCGCGCATCACAACAACGAATGCCCCGTCATCTCCTGCGGCGTCTCCAGCCCAAAGAGCCCAAGCACCGTCGGCGCCACGTCCGCAAAGATGCCATTCCGCAGGCGCGCCGCGCGCCGCTCATCGTCGACGAGAATCAAGTGCACGGGATTCGTCGTGTGCGCCGTGAGCGGCCCACCGTCCGTGTCGATCATCTGCTCCGCGTTGCCATGGTCCGCCGTAATCAGAGTGGTGCCCCCGAGCGCTCGCACCCGGTCCACAATCCGCCCGATGCACGCGTCGACCACCTCGAGCGCCTCCACGGTGGCTGGCAAGTCGCCGGTATGTCCCACCATGTCCGCGTTCGCGAAGTTCAGCACCACTAGGTCGTACGGCGAGTTGTCCCCCGACAAGCGCGACAGCAGCTCATCGGTGATGCCGTCGGCGCTCATCGCCGGCTGCAGGTCGTACGTCGCCACCTTTGGCGACGGAACCAGCGCCCGCTCTTCGTGCTCGAAGGCGACCTCACGCCCACCGTTGAAGAAGTACGTGACGTGCGCGTACTTCTCGGTCTCAGCAATGCGCAGCTGGCGTAACCCGGCCGCCGCGACCACCTCCCCGAGCGGGTTTTCGACACTCTCCGCTGGAAACGCGACAGCCGCTGGGATGGTGCTGTCGTACTCGGTCATGCATACGTAGTGCACGCTGACCGGCGGCTGCGCGGCGCCCTCCGGCGCAGAGTGAGTGAACGCGCGGGTGATCTGCCGTGCGCGGTCGGGCCGGAAGTTGAAGAAGATCACCCCATCCCCGTCCCGAACCCGCCCAAGGGGCTCCCCTATCGCGTCCACCAGCACCACCGGTTCGACGAACTCGTCGGACTTGCCCGCCGCGTAACTCGCCTGGATGGCCTGGCTTGCACTGGTGGCGTGCGCGCCCTCGCCGAGCACGTACGCCGCGTACGCGCGGTTCGTCCGCTCCCAGCGGTTGTCGCGATCCATGCTGTAGTAGCGCCCGATCACCGTCCCAATACGCCCGACGCCGATCGCGGCGATCTGCTGGTCCAGTTCCTGGAGATAGCCGGCACCACTGCGCGGCGGTGTGTCGCGCCCGTCGAGAATCGCGTGAACCACAATCTGGTCGGCCCGCAGCCCCTGGTGCTTCGCCAGTTCGAGCAGTGCGTACAGGTGCGTGTTGTGGCTGTGCACGCCGCCATCGGACAGCAGCCCGATCAGATGCAGTTGTGCGCCGGTGCGCTTCATCTCGCCCATGACCTTCAGCAGCACCGGATTGCGGAAGAAGCTCCCATCCCGAATCGCCACGGAGATGCGCATCAGGTCCTGGTAGGTGACCCGCCCGGCGCCGAGGTTCTGGTGGCCGACTTCGCTGTTGCCCATCTGCCCAGGCGGCAGGCCGACGGCCTCGCCGGAGGCCTCCAGCAGCGCGTGCGGATATCTAGCCAGCAAGGAGTCCAGCACCGGCACCTTCGCCAACAGCACCGCGTTGCCGTGGCGCTGAGCGGACGCGGCGTCCTCGTCGCACACGCCCCAGCCGTCACGAATGATCAGGACGAGCGGCTTCACCATACGCTCGACAGGGTAGCCAATCACCTCGCAACACGCTTCGCGTCGGCCCGCCCCTGGAGTCGATTGGCGTCGACGATTGCCCGTTCGTGCGTCCCCTCGCCGATGCGCTCCTGCGCGTCAAAGGCCTCCACTTGAAAGATGAGCCGTCGGCCGTCGACCTCGATCAGTTGCGCACGCGCACGCACGTCGACCCCCGCGGGCGTCGGCGCGAGGTGCCGCACGTCGAGCCGCACCCCGACCGTCGTCTGGGCGGCGTCGTCGAGTCGGCCGTCAACCGCGGCGCACGCGGCGCGCTCCATCAGCGCGACGAGCCACGGTGTCGAGAGCACCTCGAGACTGCCCGGAGCCGACCGCGCTGGCGAGCATGCCATCCGCAACCCGCGCGTGCACCTCGCCCGTCTGCCCCACTTCGAGCCTTGCCATGCGGAGAGCATGTCACGCGGCTGGGATGTCGCGCGGCGAGCATGGCGCGGCGCCTGGCGATGGCACACGTCTGGGATGTCACGCGGCGAGCATGGCGCGGCGCCTGGCGATGGCACACGCGGCTGGGATGTCACGCGGCGAGCATGGCGCGGCGCCTGGCGATGGCACGCGTCTGGGATGTCACGCAGCGCTGGCGATGGCCCGCGGCGAGGATGTGACGCCGCGAGGATCTCACGCGGCTACGATGTGAGTCGGAAGACAGCCAGGTGGACGATCGGACGCGTCGCTTCCTCGAGCGCCAGCGTGTCGCTCGCCTGGCGACGGCCGACGCCAGCGGCGCGCCGCACGTGGTGCCGATCTGCTTCACGCTGTTGGGCGACACCGCGTACATCGCCATCGATGAAAAACCCAAGACCGCGGACTTCCTGCGCCTGCGCCGTCTGCGCAACATCGCCGACAACCCGCGCGTCGCCATCGTCGCCGACGTCTACGCCGACGACGACTGGTCGCACCTGGGTTTCGTGATGCTCCGCGCGACGGCCCGCGTGATCGCCTCCGAACGTCCGCTCGACGCCGAAGAGCACGCCCGAGCGCTCGCCGCGCTGCGCGCCAAGTACCCCCAGTACCGCGGCATGGCGCTGGAAGATCGCCCCGTGATCGCCGCCGACATCACCGCGGTAACCCCGTGGGGCCAGCTGGACCCCTGACGCACGCGAGACCCACCCAGCCCGCGCTGCCGATCTCGCCGCGAGGTGCCCCCGCGGGACCCCGTCTCGCCGCTGCATCCGCCCCGCCCCGCCTCGCCCGTCGCGCTCACGCGCCATGCCGCCCGCCCCGCCCCAGTCTCCTGAATCCACCGACGTCCAACGCCCCGCTCCGTGTCCGTTGGCCTCCGCCCCGGCCCGTCGCGCCCACGCAGGCCGAGCGCGCGCCCCGGTCTCCTGAATCCACCGACGTCCAGCGCCCACTCCAGGTCCCTCGGCCCGATCACCCGACATGGCGCGCGCATCACACGATCCGCGGCACGCCGCATGCGCCTGAACCCGGCGTGTCGGCCACCACCCGCGGCGAGACGCGCGCCGCCGAGTTCAGCGCCATCGTCGTCGCGGGCTTCGGCGCCGCCGCCGTCCTGCTGTACCTGTTCGCCTGGCTCGCCAACGAAGTCCTCGAACAGGAAACTCAGTCGCTGGATACCGCGACGCTGCTCTACCTCCAACAGTTCAGCTCCCCGTCGCTGACGCTGGCGGCAGAAGCCGTCTCGCTGCTGGGCTCACAGGTCGTGCTGGCTGCCGCGGCCGCGCTGCTGATCTTCTTCCTCTGGCAGCGTCGGTGGCGCCCCGCCATCACCCTGATCGTGGTCACCATCGGCGCCCAACTCTTGAACGACATCCTGAAGGACGTGTTCCACCGCACGCGGCCCGAGCCCGTGCTCGGCTTCATCGCCGCGCAGCAATACTCATTTCCGTCTGGCCACGCGATGGTCGCCGCCGCGTTCTACCTGTACGTGGCCTACCTCAGCTGGCGGCTCGTCAAAGGCTGGTGGCGCGGCCTGCTGGCCAGCGCCCTGGTCCTGCTCGTGGTGCTGATCGGCGTCGCGCGCCTATACCTGGAGGCCCACTACCTGAGCGACGTGCTGGCCGGCTACCTGGCAGGCCTGATCTGGACCGACGCCGTGATCCTGGCCGGTCACCTCCTGCCACTCGGCGGAAGCCGCCACCGAGCCGAGTCCGCCCCACTGGCAAGCTGAGCCAGCGCCCGACGGGCAACCCTCCAGCGAACGGACAGCGTCGAGGGTGCGCTCCGCCTCAGTGCCACGCGGCGTGGTCAGCACAAACCAGGATTGCCCGCCTCACGCGGCCACCCGTTCATGGTGCCCATTTCCACGTACGGCAGCGCGCTCGACCGATCCCTGCCGCTCCATCGCGATAGGTGATGACGGACGCCGCCCGCACGCCGCGTACCCAGTTACGCAGCGCCTGCGTCTCGAGCGCGGAAAATGGCTCAGGCCGAAAGAGCGCACCTGGCTCGAAGGCGTGTGTCTGCCAGTCCCGTACGCGGATCGACGCCATCGGAAACCCCGCCTCCCGGCTCGGCAAGCGGCACCGCGGTCGAATTGCTGTTGAAATATTCGAGCCGCCGTTAGACGAGCTCAACCGCCGTTTTCCTCGGGCCCGCCAGGCTGACCGCCGATCAACAGCACGCGCGTGCAGCGCGAGTGGCGCCTCGTCCTGTGTGCCGATGACGCTGGATTGCCCGTCCGCGTCAGCCAGGTGCACGCAGCTGGCCCTCTAATGCGCATTGGCCACCCCCGCCAGGGCGTCCGCCACGCGACTTTCGCGTCCAGTGCTCTGGTTCGACACGAGCGCTCCGCCCAGCCCCCAAGCCGCGGTCTGACCGCCGTGACAAGCTGTCCAACCGCGTGGTCGCGACCCCGCCCCAGCGCTCGCCAGCACGCCCCGCGACTCGACGCCAGGACGCCGAATCCACGCCTCAACCGGCGCCCCGGATAATTCCTAAACCTCTGTAAAAACTACTTGCGGTCACCTGTGTTAACCTTAGGATTCCCGCGCCGCTAACCGACGCGCGGCGCCTGGTTCTCCCCCACCCATCGTGCCCGAAACCCGCCCCCCGCAGGCAATGACGCCAGCAGGCGTTGAATCCGCGCCTGATCCTGCTCCGAATTCTGGGCCCGACCTCGACCCACCGCCGGCCGACCCTCCGCTCCGACCCGACAGCCACACCGGCACCGTCCACCAGGACGTCGCGTCCGTCACTTTCGCCCTGACGGGCACCTTTGTCCTTCGCTGCGCCTCCTACGCCGCGGGCTTACTGGTCCTGGTCTCGTTGGGCATCAAGAGTCGTAGCGAGGCAGACCTGACGGCGGGCATCGCCTCACTCGTAGCAGTCACCTTCTACGCCTCCGAGCTCATCGGCGCTCCGATCTTCGGCGCCCTCTCGGATCGCATCGGCCGCAAGCCATTCATGATCCTCGGTCCCATCTTCGGTGGCATCGCCGCGCAGCTCATGGGGCTCACGATGGTCATCCCCGTGCTGGTGCTCGTGCGCATCTTGCAAGGCTTATCGACGGCCACCGCCGCGCCGGCCACCCTGGGGTTCCTCTCGGCGCAGTCAGCCACCTCCGAGAAATTCCGCGGTCGCGTCATGGGTTTTTACGAGGCCGCCACCGTCGTCGGCCTGGCGGTCGGTGCCGCGATTGGCGGCAAACTGCACGATCAGTTCGGCGCGATGTCGTTCACCATCGTCGCGGCCATGTACGTGCTGGCGCTCCTGCCATTTCTGTTCGTGCGTGACCGCGCGTGGGTGCCACGCGTGAGGGTCAGCCACCGCAACATCCTCTCGCGCATGTTGAACCGCCGCATCATGCGCTTCGCGCCGGCCTGGCTCGCCGCCAATGCCGTATTGGGTGCGTGGTTCAGCGTCGGACCCTTCCTGGCGGCCGGCGCGCCCAACCACAACCAGTTCCTGATGCGCGGTTTCACGCCCGGCGAGATCGGCATGGTGTACCTGATCTTCGGCATCCTGTTCACCATCGGCGCGATTACCTGGGGCTTCGTCATGCCGGCGATCGGTCGGCAGGCGACGCTCCTGATCGGTGTGGGCGGACTTGGCTTTGTCAGTCTGACGCTGTGGGCGCTGAACCATGTGCCCTACGACGCGACCCACACGCTCGTGCCGCTCCTGATCGTGCTGGTGATGGTCGGAGTCTTCGTCCAGAGCGGGTTCACCCCCGCCGCGCTGGCCTATCTAGCCGAGATCGCCGAGGAGCACGCCGAAAACCGCGGCGCCGTGATGGGCGTGTATTCCGTCCTGCTGTCGATCGGCCAGCTGCTGGGCGGCGCTCTGGCCGCGCCCTTCGCCGAGCGAATGGGCATCAACGGCCTGATCGTCCTGACAGGCCTGCTGTGCCTGGTAGCGCTGTTCACGGTGATGCTGCTGGGCCAATCCGAACGCCGCTACGCCAGGGCCATCCCCGCGACGAGCTGAGCCGCCCACCCGCTCCGATACCGAGTCCCCGTCCGAAGCCGCTCGCGCCGTGAGGTGACCCACGCATCAGAATCCCGCGTGTTCGTCCCCAGCTGGCAGGTTCCCGCCGCGGACGTCCCACCCCGTTGGCCCCACAGACGACCGTGTTGGACCCTCTACTTCTCATGCTGCGCCAGCTGACAGGTTGGCCCGACAACTCACCAGGTCCTCGCCAAAACTCCGCTCAGGGTCCGCCTCCCCGGACGGGTCGCCTCCGGGGAAGTAGTGCGCAGGTCCTCGACACCTTAGCTGGGCCAGCTGATTAGTTGGCCCGACGACCCACCAGGCCCACGCCGAGGCCGCTGCTCATGATCCGCCCCCCACGAGGGGCCCGCGGGGAAGTAGCCCGCTGGTTCTCGACACCTCACGCTGCGCTCACCGGTTGGCTTGGCCCAACGAGTCACTAAGCCGTCGCCAGACTTCTGCTCATGGTCCGCCTCCGACGAGGGGGCCCTGGGGAAGTAGTGCGCAGGTCCTCGACACCTTAGCTGGGCAGCTGATTAGTTGGCCCGACGACCCACCAGGCCCACGCCGAGGCCGCTGCTCATGATCTGCCTCCCACGAGGGGCCCGCGGGGAAGTAGCCCGCTGGTTCTCGACACCTCACGCTGCGCTCACCGGTTGGCTTGGCCCAACGAGTCACTAAGTTGTCGCCAGATATTCTGCTCGTGGTCCTTCTCCCATGACGGGTCCCCTCCGGGGAAGTCGCGCGCTGGTCCTCGACGCCTCAGAGTGCGCTACGTCACGCCCGTGAAGCATGCGCGTCCACTCACCAGAATGCCTCTCCGCAAATGCCGGCTCATGCGCCGCCTTCCCGAGTCGCCGCTGCTGAGCACGTCGTATTGACCCTCGATACCTCAGCGCGCCAGTTGACGCCATCACCCGCCGAGGTGGGCCCCCCGGCCGTAAAGTCCCTCGCTCACGATCCCGCTCCCACGCGTGGGTCCCCTCGGGACAGTCATGTCGCAACGCGACACCTCCTTGAGCGCCCCGGGCAGCCCGCCCGGGCCTGGCCTCTCCTCGGAGTCTCCGGCTCACGACTCCCGCTCTCCCAGGTGAATCTCCCCCGGGGACAACTGCGCAAGCACTCGACGCCTCAGACGTGTTCCAGCCGGCCAGCCGTCAAAATCCCGACTCCAACCGTCCTCCCCGCAACCGGGTCCCCTTTGGGAAACCCACCGCCACCGGCGCGGTACCCTTCCACCCAGATCCAGTGCCCTCCGCCCCGCCCCAGGACCTCAGCTTCGCCGAAGCCACCACCCTGGCCGCCGCCATCCGCCAGCGCCAGCTCTCTCCGGTCGAGCTCCTCGACGCCGTCCTCCGCCGCGCCGAGCGCCTCCAGCCCACCCTCCACCCCTTCATCACCATCGACGCCGAGCGGGCCCGCGATACCGCCCGTGCCGCCGAGCGCGCCGTCATGCAGAACGGGCCGCTCGGCCCGCTCCACGGTATCCCCGTCTCCGTCAAGGACCTCGAGCCGACCCAGGGGCTGCGTACCACGTACGGCTCGAAGTTCTTCGAAACCTACGTCCCCGATTTCGACGGCGGCGTCGCCGCCAGGCTCCGCGCCGCCGGTGCGATCATCTTCGCCAAAACCAATACCCCGCACTTTGGCCACAAGGACGCGTGTGACAATCTGCTGGGTCCGCCGACGCGCAACCCGTGGAACCTGGAGCGCACATCTGGCGGCTCCAGCGGCGGAGCCGCGGCCGCCGTCGCCGCGGGCATCGGTCCGCTTGCCCATGGGTCTGATGGCGCAGGCTCCATCCGCATCCCCGCCTCGCTGTGCGGAGTCTTCGGTTTCAAACCCTCACTCGGCCTGGTCCCGTACTGGCCAAATGCCGACTTCTGGGCTGCCCGCTCCCACAACGGACCCATCGCGCGCAGCGTGCGCGACGCCGCGTTGCTCCTGAAGGCGATGGCCGGTCCGGATCCGCGCGATCCGATCTCGGTCGAGAGGCCGGTCGTCGACTGGCCGGCTACTCTCCAGACAGCGGACTTGCGCGGACTGAAAGCCGCCTGGAGTGCAGATTTCGGCTACGCCGCGGTCGATCCGGAGGTCCGCCGTCTGACCGCCGCCGCGGCCGCGCGCTTCGCCGAACTGGGTTGCAGCGTGGAGGAAGTCAACGAGGCCCCCTGGCCGAACCCCAGCGAGTGGGCGTCCCTTCTGTGGGACTTCCAAACCGCCAGCCGCAACCTGGAGCGCGCCCGAGAACATCCGGAGTGGATCGAGCCGTCCTTCCGCGAACAGATCGATCGCGGCGCCAGCGTCGCGGCCATGGAAGTCGGCCAGGCGCAGTTAGCGCGCACCGCCTTCTATGAGCAAGCGCGCGTATTCATGGAGCGTTTCGACCTGCTGCTGACGCCCCAGATGCCGTGCGTAGCCTGGCCGGTGGACCAACCGCCCGCCGACATCGACGGCCGCCCCGCCCCGCGCATGTTTGACCACCTCCCATTCACGTTCCCGTTCAATCAGACGGGCTGGCCGGCCGCGTCAGTCCCGTGCGGCTTCAACGCGGACGGCTTGCCGGTCGCCCTCCAGATCGTGACCGGCTGGCATCAGGACGTGCGATGCCTGCAAGCCGCCGCCGCGTTCGAAGCGCTCCAACCCTGGTCCACCGCGCGCCCGCCGATCGTCGAAGGCTGATCCCCGTTCGGCGTGACGGTCCAATTGATCCGTGTGACGGTCCAATGGATCGGAGTAACGCTCCGCGCATGGCATGTGACGGCTTCTTCGATCGGTGACGGTCCAATTCACAACGTGTGACGGTCCAATTGATCCGCGTGACGGTCCAACGGCCTTCGCGTGACGCTCCACCTGTCGGGAATCGCCGTCATCTGGGCGGAATCCGTCGTCAGGCTGCGCGTGTCCGGTCCACTGAAACGTAGCCGCGCGTGCATCGCCTCCAGCCGCGAGCGCGCGGTGCGCACGGTGTCGGCAAGTCGTGCCCATGGCCGTAGCCCAACCAGGCCCGCGCTCGCCCCCAGAAGACCCAGGGGCGTCCACCCGCCCGAGACGCTACACTTGCCCCGTCAACCCAGCGGGAGTGGCGTAACGGCAGCCGCGCAGGTCTTAGGAACCTGTGCCCGAAAGGGCGTGGGGGTTCGAATCCCCCCTTCCGCACCCTGACCCATAGATTGAATTCAGATCGGTTCGCCCGTGAGGCTCGAACAGGGTTTCTGTAGCAGTTTCTGTAGCAACCCGGGCGTCCTCCGTGTGCACACGGCGTGCGACGCCTGCAACTAGCCCTGCCTGCGCGTCGGGGTACAACCCAAGCGACGATCTGGCCACGCCAACTAACGACATACAGGCCGGACGATCCGTCGCCCGGCTAGGTGGGCTCCAGGGTTGTCTGTCATGCGCTGCCGAGGTCGTCGAGACGTCAGCCACCTGGCGAGGGGATGCGACGCAAGCGACGAACTTCGCTGGCGTGCCGACCATGAGCAAGCCGCTGTCCGCGGCGTCGCGGTCAACCAAGCACCAGCCCGCGATCACGGCACGCCTTGCCCGCGGGTGCTCAGTCGCCACAAGGCTGCCGAGGACCAGCATCGGGCAACTACCACCAGAAGTGGCCCACATCAACAATCAGACATTGCTGCCATTGGCGAGTTCAGAGACCAACGGCTGACCGCAGCTAGGGCAGACGCCATCGACGGACACGCTGCGACTCGAGAGCGCCTTCTCCACGCTCAAGGCGGTATCGCGCACCTGCACGTCTAGCGAATGCAGGTAGACATCTGCTGTGACTTCGATTGAGGCGTGACCCATCAGTTGGGAGATTGTTTTGAGCGGAACGCCCTGGCTCATTAGTAGGGAGCCGTATGTGTGACGCAGGTCGTGTGGTCGCAGTTGTCCAATAGCCGCCGCACGAATATGGGCGTGAAACTGTTTCACAATTGTGTTGCGATGCAGAGGCGCACCATCGAGAGAATTAAAGACGAGCCCACCAGCCCGCCATTGTTCTTGGCCGATCAGTGCACGCTCTCGCGACTGCTGAACTTGCCTGCTCCGCAGTGCCTCGACCGTGATTGATGGCAGTGGAATCGATCGCAGGCTTTTCCGAGACTTCAACGAAACCACGGTTGCTTTGCCGCCAGGCCATTGCAGTTGGTGGCGTATGTGCACCATCGATCCATTCGCTCCATACAGGTCCACATCGTCCCAACTCAGACCCAGCGCCTCACCCCGGCGTAAGCCCGCTGTCAGAAGCAACAGATGGAATGCTTCCAGTCGATCACCACGAATGACCCTCAATAGTGCACGCGCCTCTTCGGGGGTCAGCATTCTTCCGCGTCCTTCTTTGTCTTCACGTGGCGGCTTGACGAGAGAGACCACATTCCTCGGCACCACACCGAAGGTAACCGCCTGCCTCAGCGAGCCGCCCAGCACGGCGCGGTGCAAAGTGACTGAGGACGCTGAGAATCCCTCTCGCAGGAGGTCCGTCTGGTAAGCCTGGACATGTTGGGGTTGCAAGGCGGCTAGCTTGATTTTGCCCAGGCGAGGCACAAGGTAGTTTTTCACGATGCCCCGGTATCGAACGACGGTCGCGTTCGCGGTCCCCCGAGCCTCGAGATCGTCCACATAGGCGCTAACCCAGGATGCGATCGTCTCTCGTTGGTCGGCGGGTGCAATACCAGTTTCCAGATCATGGAGCGCTTTCGTAAGCTTCTTGGCAACCTCATCGCGGGTTCGTCCGTAGAGCACCCTCCGGGCACCACTGGGCAAGCTGATCGCAGCGCACCAGCGCTCAATCTGGACGATCGTGCCGTCACGCCTCGTGTATTGTTCAAGTCGCTTGTAGATGGCACCTTCGCCGTTTCCGCGACTTCTGGCCCGACGCCGAATTGCGACATCGCTCTCGCCATTGGGTGACCGTGGTTCAACGGGGTTCATTCGACACGTCCTCTGCACTATCGACGGAAGAACACTCATCTCGACCGCCGAATGTTCAACCTGTGAGATGAGACGGAACATGTGAGCGACTTGCGAAGCTCCTGGACGGCGGCGAAGGATTGTCGCTGCCTGGATTCTGCTCATCAGATATTCGACGCAACCACTCTTCAAGGGCGGCAGCAGGAATCAGAGTGACGCGGCCACATTTCACGGATCGCCAGTCTCCGGCAGCAACTCTGCGCCAACCCTCGCGCTCACTGATTCCAACAAGCGCGCTGGCCTCGGCTACTCGGTAAGCGAGTCTCGGACTAGTCATCGGGATTTCGGAGCCTGGTCATTGCGGAATTCTGGCTTGAAAATGTTCGATCGATTAACCGGGGTGAGGCTACCGGGAATTCGTGTCGCCATCGGATCCCACCAAAATGGGTCCAGCCATATGCGCCCGAAAGGGCTGCCGGCGTTTTCGAGCCAACCGGTCGTCGTGGCCACAACAGATAAATGCCGACCGCACCGTTACAAACGGCTTGAATCGCGTCGATGATCGGGCCTTCGTCCGCAGGTACGGCCGCAATTACAATCATCGCTGGAAAACCTTCTAAATCAAGTGCCGCACTGCGCCTGTAACAGTGGTGTTTGTACGCCGCGGATTTCGCCCGCAGCGTGCGCGGCCAACTGAGTGCCGACTGGCGTGGGTGCCAGCGAACGCCGGCGCATTCGAGCTCATCGCTCCAGCGCTCGAGGTGTTCTTCCCGCGGCTCAGCCGGCAGAAGATCGCTCTGAAGCGGAGTGATGTGGCGTCTCATTGGCACCTCGTCCACGTCGTATGTCGACGGCTCCTTGTTGGGTGTGATGAGGTGTTGGAGCCAGTAGTAAAGCCTTCCGCTCATTGCCATCTGCTTGCCGGTCGAACCGAGGCCCGCTTTCAGGTCCGTGCGAAACTCCTCCATGTGATCGAAAACCGTTCGCCCGGTCTTGCTATACCACCTCCGTGCGCGGCGCCGTGGTAGATCCGGGTCGCGTTTATGGCTGAGGTCCAGCGGTCGCTCCAGCCGGCCGTCGGGCCCCTGGGCGGCCGCAACCTCGCCACACGCCTGCGGATGCCGCCGCGCGAGTTGGGCCACGGACGCGGAGTTGGTCCTCATCGTTCCATCTGCTGGCAGTTATTCTGAAAGTCAGTGCGTCGTGGTTTATCAACTACGCCGTTCTCCTCCAGACGACGCAGACTGATGAGCACCCGCGAGCCGACTCGCAACGTGAGTAGTTCGCCACTTCGAGCCCTCTCAAAAGCCTTACTTCCAGAAAGTCCGATAAGTTGAGGCGAGTGCGGGATGGTAAGAGTAATTGGCTGCCGTTCGTCTGATACCGCTTGATCGGTCGTACGCATGAAGCCTCTCCAGTGTCAAATCCACTTGTCACGGAATCCAGTTCGGCCGCGTGACCCCACGATGTGCTCGTATGGGGAGTGCCAGATCGGCCCGAGCGGTCCATCGCGCTGGCTTGTGATCAGATCGACGCGGGTGATCCGCACGGCGAGCGGCGAGCCACCATGCCGCATCCACGCGCGGGCGGCAGCCTCCGCGATGCGATGCTCGGCCGTCTCGCCCGTGGTGACCGCCAGGACGGTCGGGAAGCCGGCGTAGTCGCGCGCGGCCTGGCGGCTGGCTCGGTAGCGGTAGTAGGCGTCGAACTTGGCCGCGTAGCGGGCGGCCCGCTCGGTGGCACGGTCGTACTCGAGAAAGAAGCCGAGGGTGGCGCGGCCACGGCGGTAGCGTCCGTAGCCGTCCGGTTTGCACAGACGGTGCTCGCACGCCGACGCCGAACGCCACTCTTCGAATGCATCGTCCTCGCCCCGAGCGGCTTCTTGGCGCGCGGCCACCGCGAAGGCGACAAAGACGTCGTTGGTGCCGAGGGTGTGAGCCAGGGTGCGCAGCAGGCGCCGGCGCCGGCCAGCCCAGTCCTGACCGCCACTCAGTCCGTGGTGGCGGGCGGCGGTGGGGCCATTGAGTCCGAGCCAGCCAGCCAGCACGCGCCGGCCGAGGGGGGTGAGCTCGGAGAGCCCGAGTGCCTGCGGCTCCTCGTGGAGTTGCGCCACTGCCGACGGTGGGATGTCCGCGGCCGGGATGGCTTGCAGCCAGCCGCGAACCAACAGCGCATTGCGCAGGCGCGCCGCCCGGCGGTCGGCTGGTGCTCAGCAAAGCGGCCAGCTGGCCAGGCTCAGGCATGGATGGCGCCCGACGAGATCCAGCAGCTGCTGAGTGCTGGTCGCTGGTCGTACAGCCGCTGGCGCGGAACCCGCCAGAGCGGCTACCCGCTCCCAGGAAAGTACGCGGCTACGCAGCGGCTGCTCCTGCCGCTGGGCGGCCACCTCGTCCAGCAGGCGGCGCCAGGCAGCCGCCCGTCCGCCGCTCCCATATGGGTCGGGCGTCGCGATGAGCAGCACCGGTTCCACCATGCTCGGGTCGCTTTTGTCCGCGCGCAGCTCGAGCAGCCGTTGGACCAGCGCACGGTAGTGCCCAATCGGCGCCGTCCCCAGGTCGGGCAGCAGCAGCACCGAGTAGCACGGCTTTCTAGAAACGGGCGCCAGGTCGGCCGCACCAGGGAGCTCCACGGCGATTGACCGCCGGCTCATTGACCTGACCGGTTGGCAGGTACGCCGCCAGTGGTACTCCCACGCCACCACCCGAATCGGCTGAGATAAGCCCTGCTCGGCCATGAACGCGGCCAGCAGACGGTAGGTGCTGACCAGCAGTGGCAGATCGGTTGGCCGTGGTCGGGCGAGTGGCCTGGTGGGCACTCCGTAGGCGGCCACCGCCGTAGCCGGCCCGCTCCAGCGGCTGGGTTGCTCGTACAACCTCTGCCGCCCCCGCTTGGTCAGCGACCACAGCCCGATCGGCCGTCCGCCGCGCACATGGCCCAATTCCACTGCCCGCGCCTCGGCCAACCCGACACCCGCCAGTCGGGCCAGCAGCTGGTGGGCGGCCGCCCGTGAGCGCAAGCCCAGCAGGCAGGCCAACACGTCGGCTGGCAGATGGGGACATCGGTCGAGCGTAGCCAGGGCCGCCACCATCCGGGCCGCGATCCGCATCATCCGTCCTCCTCCCTCGAGAACGCCTCGGATTGCTCCGTGCCAGCGTTCGGAGTGGCGGTGGGCCCGACGTTCCGGCGCGGCCGACTGCGCCGGGTGCGGCTACCGCGCGTGCCTTCGGCGCGGGGTGCCTTTCCCTGCGGCACGCTCGTGCCGGCCACGATCCGGTCGACGGCTGGCCCGCCGTGCTCCGTCGGTGGGGTGGTGGTCTCGGCGACTGGCGCCTCAGCGCGGGTGGTGGGCCAGCCCGACCAGCGCGGCCCATGCATGCGCTCCAGGGCGGTCTGCAAGTCGAGGTCAACATCCACTGCGTCGCGGCCATAACGCCTGGAGGAAACCTCGGCCAGCAGTTCGGCACGTGCGAGGTCGCTCGGCGGCGGTGGGTCCAGGCGCAGGCTGAAGGCCGGTAGGCGCTCGCCGGTGGCCATGTCGGTCAGTCGCGCGTAGCACTGGTAGTGGCCCAACTCGAGCAGGTCCTGCTCGTCGAGACCGCCGCCGAGCTCCGGGGCCAGGTAGGCCGCATCCTCGGCGCTGCAGTGGAAGGCGAACAGGCCGTCCAGGTTGGAGAAGACCGCCGCGCGCAGGTCGCGCGTGCGCTGCGCGTCGGTCAGGCGGTCCAGACGGGCGAGCGTCTGGGTGGCCAGGATCATGTTGGCGCCGTACTTGGCCAACTCGCCCAGGACCTGCTCGTAGTCGGCGCCGGGGATGGTGTGGAACTCGTCCACCATCACCGTGACCGGGCGGCGCTCGGTGGGCGGCAGGCTGGCCTGGGCGCCGATGGCTCGGGCGGCCAGGTTGAGCACGGTGCCGCCGACCAGGGCGGCGGTGTCCTCGCCGACCTCGAACAGGCTCAAGTTGACGATGACGATGCGGCCGTCGGCGATCAGCTGCCGAAAGTCGATCGTGGAGACCGGCTGGCCGACGATCTGGCGGGCGGCCCGCGAGGCCAGGTACTTGTGGACCTTGGTCTGGACCGGGTTGATGATCTCCAGCCGCAGGCGCGCGTCGAGCGGCTCGAAGTAGGTCTCGAACCAGTGCGCGATCATGGGGTCGCTCGTCTGTTTCAGGACCTGGGTGCGGAAGCCGCGGCGGGACAGCAGCGCCGGCACCTCGAGCACGGTGTGCTGCGCGGCCCGGCCGCGCTGGGGGTCGTCGCGGCAGAGCGCCTGGTTGGCCTCGAACAGGGCCATGAGCGCCACGCGAAAGGCGTCCTCCATGCGCGGTCCCCAGAAGGCGTCGAACTCGCGCCGGAAGATGCGCAGGGCATTCGCCGACGGCCTGGTCGCGGTCCCAGCCGAGGCCCACGTCGAGCAGGTTCAGGCCGAACGGGCGCCGCTGGTTCGCGATATCGAGGTAGACAACGTCCGAGGCGCGCTCGGGCGGCACGAGGCCGAGGGCGGCAAGGGCCAGGTCGCGGTGTGGGTCGACCAGGATCAGGCTGTGGCGGTCGGTGTCGGGTCGCGGCAGGTGGTGCTGGACCAGCCGCAGCAGCAGGCTGGATTTCCCCCGCCGCGTCTTGGCCACCGCCAGCAGGTGGCGGCGCAGCAGCGCCGGTGCCAGGTGGACGGGCACGCGCTGGCCCTGGTGCTCGGCCACGCCAACCCGGCAGCCCTGGGCGCACGGTGGCCGCAAGCGGCAGCCGGCGCCGGGCGGTGGTCCGCTCGAGCGCCGACACCTCGTCGGCGGCCTGGGGCAGGTGCCAGAGGCCGGCCAGCTCGCGCACGTTGAGCAGCGCCGCGCCGCCCGACGCCAGCGGCATCAGGTTGCGCAGGTCGAGCTCCTGCCGGCGCACCCCGCGCGGCACGAGCTCGTTGCCAGCGGCCAGGGCGAACGGCCGGTAGGCGGCGGCGAGCCGCTCCAGCCGTGCGCTGGATCGTCTCGGCAGGAGCGAAGGCGGGCGCGATGACGGCCAGCCGCAGCTCGGCCAGGCAGGCGGCGCAGCTGAGCTTCTCGGCTACCAGCCGCGGCTCGTACAGTGCCGTGCGGCCGAGCCATCGGCGCACCCCGAGGGTGCCGCCGCCCAGTGCCGCCAGCCCGCCAACTGGGCCGAGCACGCCGGCCCAGTCGCCCTGCTGCCAGGCTGCGGCGACGCTCGTGCCGACGAGCGCCAGACCGGCCAGGCCGAGCAACAGCAGCGGCCCAACCAGGGATGGCCCACGGTCCCCGGAGCGCTCAGCCTGGACGGAGATTCGAGCGCCAGCCGCCGGTAGGGCGCTGCCCAGTCGCTCGACGCGGGTTGCAGGAGGACCAGTTGGGCCAGGCCGCGCCAGCCGGGCGGCAGGTCGGCCAGTGCCGCCAGGATGCCGAGCACCGGGTCGGCCTGCGCGGGGCCGGCGTCGGCGTCCAGGTCGCGATCGCCGAAGATCCGCAAGGGCAGATAGGGCGCGGCCCGCAGCCCCAGGATGCAGGCGGCGAGTTGTTCGTCATCGCCCAGGCGGGCGGGGTCGGCAACCCCGCTCTCCAGATCCAGGAGGCGTAGCTGGGCCTGCGGGTAGGCGGCACCCAGTTGGCCAGCCAGGTGCCGCCGCTGGCTGGCGGAGCTGACGCGGAGGAGAAAACGACGGCGCTCGTGGTCGGCGCCGATCTCGAGCGCCACCGGGCCAGCGTCCGGGGCCAGGGTCAGTGCGCCGAACAGGTGCTCGGCGGAGCTGAGCAGGGCGGCGTTGGTGCGCGGCGTGACCACCTCGAGCAGGTGGGCGCCGAGTTCGTGCTTCATGCTGAGGCGGTCTCCTCGTCCAGCCAGGCGGCCGCTCGGGCGCGCCGCACGAGAGCATCGAATTGGGCACGGCTGGACGGCCCGCGCGCTGCAAGTTCGGCCAGGTCCAGCCCGTCAGGCAGGTGCACCGGCCGCCAGCGGTGCTCCGATCACCGGGCGCCAGCCGCTCGGCGGCGCTCAGCCCGGCCTTGTCCGGGTCCAGCACGCCGTAGACCGCCACCGCCGCCTCGAGCGCCGGCAGCCGCTCAGGCGGCGTATGCGTGCCGCACAGGCAGCATGCGGCCAGGCCCCAGGCGCGCGCGGCCAGCAAGTCGAAGGGACCCTCACACACGTAAACGACGCGCCGGCCCTGGACGACCTCCAGACCGAGCAGCGGCCGCTGGCCTGGCAGAGACAGGTATTTCGGCCGCCGCGTCGGGTGGTCCTCGGCCGCGCGTCCGATAAACCAGATGGCCCGCCCCTGGCGCAGCTCGGGCACGATCAGCCGGTCAGTGAAGAACTCGCGGAAGCGTGGTCCCGGCCCCCACTCCGGCGGTCGCTCCAGCACCAGCCCCAGTTCAATTCCCACCTCGAGCAAGGTCTCCTGCTGCAGCCGCTCCAGCAGCGCGTGGCCCTCGGCGTAGCCGAGCTGCTGGTGGGCCGCGAGGTCATCCGGGACGCCGCGCCGCCGCAGGTAGGCTCGAGCGCTCGCGCTGCGGGCGAGGCCGTCCTGGTAGACCTGGCTAGCCAGGGCCAGCACCCGACCTTCGCGCGAGTCGGACGGGATGTCCTCCCAGCAGCGGCCGGCGGGAGCGCTGCGCCGCGGGCCGAGGTCGTGGCGAACCGAAGGGCGGCCGCGCTCGGCCAGCCGCTCGCACGCCTCCAGGAACGAGCAGTCCTCGCGGTCGATGATGAACTGGATGACATCGCCCGATGCCGAGCAGCCGTAACAAAAATAGTGCTCATCGGCCGCGTCGCGGGCGTCGATCCAGAAGCTGGGCGTGCGCTCGGTGTGGAACGGGCACAGGCCGCGGAAGGTCCCAGCGCTCTCGCGGCGCAGGGCGACACCGCAGGCGGCCACGACGTCGGCCAGCGGCCGCTCGCGCTTGAGCGCCTCGGTGTCGATCAGCGTGGTCGCGCGGCGTCCGGGCACGGCCTTCACCAGCCTGCCCGAGCGCGGCCGTTCCGCGCGCCGGCGGCACCAGCCAGCGGTGACACCGCGGCGGCCAGGCCGTCGGTCGCCAGCTGGGCCTCGAGCTCGGCCAGCTCGCGCGGGTTGGTGGTGATCAGGCGGTGCTCCGCACGGCTGGCCAGGATGCGGATCTGGTGCCGCTGGTTGTCGACCAGCAGCAGGCCGTCACCCTTGCCGGCGCCGAGCAGCCAGATCCGCTCCTCGCCGGTCAGGTGGAAACGGGCGTCCGCGGAGGTGATGGTGTCCGAGCGCTGCTTGAGCAGCAGTTTCATGGCGGAGTTGGTCAGGATGGTGTCGCCATGCTCGCTGCCGGTCAGGTCGCCCACCTTCTGGACGATGGTGACCAGGCCCAGGTAGTGCTTGCGGGCGCGGCGGGCGAGCTCGGCCAGGAAGGCGCCGCCGGAAGGGTGGGCCAGCAGCGTGGCGGCCTCGTCGGCGATCAGCCGTCGCGGCCGGCGCCGGCGACGGGCCAGGGTCCAGACGTGGCCACCGATCCAGTGGATAGCCAGCGGCCAGAGCTCTCTGGGCAGGTCGCGCACTTCGAACACGACCAGCGCGCCATCAAGGGTGATGTTGGTCCGACCGGCGAACAAGCCGGCGCGGGCGTGGCGGTCCAGCCGCAGCGCCAGCTGGGCGGCTCGCTCGCCTTCGGTCCGCGCGAACGTGGCCTGCAGGGCGCCAAGGGGCGGCGCCGGGCGTCCGTCGCCGGCCGTGTCCGGGGTGATGCCGGCGGCGGCGTAGGTCTGGTGCAGGGCGCGGTCGAGCAGGGCACGCTCGTGGACGTCCAGCAGGCCGGGGGCACCGTCGGGGCCCATGCCGGCGCACAGCAGCAGCTCCAACCGGCCGACCACGGTCGCGATCGCCTCGGCCAGCGCACCCTCCGGGCCGCCGATCTCGGCCGATGCATCCGGCAATACCAGGTCGAGCGGGTTGATCTGATCGCGGGAGGACGGCGCCAGCCGCACCACCTGCCCGCCGACAGCGTCGGCCAGCGGTCGGTATTCGTTTTCGGGGTCGACGACCAGGTAGTCGGTGCCGTTCAGCAGGCTGCGCAGCGCCTGGAGCTTGACGAAGTACGACTTGCCCGAGCCGGTTGGCGCCATGACCGCGAGGTGGTAGTTGTCGAAACGGTCGTCAAACGGGTCGACGATGATCGGCTCCTGGGTGCGGGCCGAGACGCCGTACAGCATGCCGCGCTCCATCGACAGCGAGGAGCCAACGAACGGCAGGGTGGCGGCCAGGGCGCTGGT
>CAVZNP010000002.1:0-193237 GCA_963776625.1 uncultured Chloroflexia bacterium
GTAAGCTGATAGCGGATTTCGCTGGAAGATGTGCCCCTTCTGCGGCACAGGCGTCTACGCCGCCCAGCCCGAAGAGCAAGTCAGCACCGCGGTGGCCACCCTCCCCCAGCCCGCCGCCGACGACGACCTGCTGGAAGCCACCAACGGCACGCACGGCACCCGCCGCGTCCCAACCCGCTAGCCCAGCCTCACGCTCCGCGCCCTTCAAAGGGGAGCGGGATTCCGGATTAGCGGTGATGGGCGGGAACACGTCCGCGCCCGAGGCACGAGTCGCTGAAACCCTGTGGGCACGCCCGTTAAGCGGGGGGTCGCCGCGGAAAGGAGCGCGCAGTGAGCTTGCGAACGGAGCAGCGACTGGCGGCGGGGGGCCGCAGGCTCCCCCCGACCCGGAGACGTGCATCGCTCAAACGTGCGCAGGCTCCCCCGACCCGGAGCCGCGCGTACGCCCCCGCCCGCCTACTGTGCCCGATAAAGCGCTAGACGAGCGCCTGTTCGGTCTCCTTGTCAAAGACGTGCAGGTGCTCGGTATCGAACACCGTCTCGATGGTCTCGCCCGTGCGCGGGTGCGCCGTCGCGTTCATGCGCGCGATGAACTCATGCCCGTTCGCCGACAGATACGCGTACACCTCTGACCCGAGCGGCTCCACGATCGACACGTTGACGGTGGCCGTGCGCGAGGCCTCCGCGTTCGGCGCCTCCGACTTGTGGTGAATGTGTTCGGGCCGGATGCCAAAGACGATCTCGCGGCCGTGCTGTCCGTCGAGCTTGGTGCGCATATCCTCTGGCACCTTGAGCTTGAGCCCGCTGGTCTGCACGTACAGGTCCTGGCCGCCGTCGTCCGAGGTCAATTGGCCGGGGAAAAAGTTCATGGCCGGCGTGCCGATGAAGCCAGCGACGAACAGGTTGGAGGGCCGGTCATAGAGCGTCTGGGGCGTATCGAGCTGCTGCAGGACCCCGTCGCGCAGGACCGCGATGCGGTGGCCCATGGTCATGGCCTCGGTCTGGTCGTGGGTGACGTAGACGGTGGTCGTGAGCAGGCGCTGATGCAGCTTGACCAGGCCAGCGCGCGTCTCGACGCGCAGCTTGGCGTCGAGGTTGGACAGCGGCTCGTCCATGAGAAACACCTGCGGCTCGCGGACGATGGCGCGGCCCAGCGCGACGCGCTGCCGCTGGCCACCCGAGAGCTGTTTCGGCTTGCGCTGCAGCAGGTTCTGCAAGCCAAGCAATTCGGCGGCTTCCTTCACGCGCCGATCGATCTCAGGCTTGGGTCGCTTGCGCAGCTTCAGGCCGAAAGCCATGTTGTCGTAGACCGACATATGCGGGTAGAGCGCGTAGCTCTGGAACACCATGGCGATGTCGCGGTCTTTGGGCGCGACGTCGTTGACCCGGCGGTCGCCGATGTACAGGTCGCCGGCGGTGATCTCCTCGAGACCAGCGATCATGCGCAGCGCGGTGCTCTTACCGCAGCCTGAAGGTCCGACGAGGACCAGGAACTCCTGATCGCGGATCTGAATGTTGAGATCGTTGACGGCGGTAACTTCGCCGTACTTCTTGGAGATGTGGTCCAGCGTGAGGCCAGCCATAGCTACCAGGTTCTCCCTCCCTCCCAGCTTGGGGCGGTGCAAAGGTGTCCTGAAACCCGCGACGCGATTGAAGCGGGCACGGCACAGGATAGGCGCTGACTGCTCGTTGTTCAACGCATTCCTCGCGTGCGAGACGCACACGCGAGCCCGACGCTGGCAGTGGTTGCGGGCGAACTCGGTCAGGCCCTTTCCCAGTACGTACGGCACTGGTTCGTGCGCACGGGCCTCGAGATCGTCGCGTTGCCGAAGGTCTTGCATCCAATCGACGCCTCGCCTTTCGGCAAGCGCCCGCGCTTTCCGCTAACGTCAACTGCAGGAGTGCCATGTCGAACGACTCGGTCGAGCTAGAGGTCCGCGGCGTCGTTGTCGGTCTGTTCCGCGAGAACTGCTGGATCGTCGGCTCGCGCCAGCGGGGTGAAGCCGTCGTCATCGACCCTGGGGACGAGCCCGAGGAGATCCTCGCCCTGGCTCGCGACATGGGCGTCAGCATCACGCGCATTCTGGCCAGTCACGCGCATCTGGACCACATCCTGGCCGTGCGCGACGTCGCCGACGCCACCGGCGCGCCGTTTCTACTGCATGCCGATGACGTCGGCATCGCCGAGCGCATGCCCGAGTCCGCACGCGCGTGGCTCAATCGCGATGTGCTGCCGCCACCCGAGGCCTCGGCGCACCCCGTTGACGGTCAGGACATCGAAGTCGCGGGTGTGACGCTGAAGGTGATCCATACACCCGGCCACACCCCTGGCAGCATCTCGCTGTATGCCGCCGAAGCGAGACTGCTGTTCAGTGGCGACACGCTGTTCCGCGAGTCGATCGGCCGCACCGATCTGCCCGGCGGCGACACGGACACGATCCTGGCGAGCATCCGCCAGCGGCTGTACACGCTCCCCGAAGACACGCGCGTGCTGCCCGGGCACATGCAGGAAACGACGATCGCGCACGAGCGGGCGCACAACCCCTTCGTCCGCCCGTCGCGCTAGCCGCCCGTCGCGTCTCGTTCGGGCGAAGAGCCGCGGCGGGCAACCTGTGCCGTCGCCCAGGCGTCCCGGCCCTGTCAAGCCCCCAAGATGCTTCCCCGCCGATCGGTCGGTGCCTTTGAGGAGGGAGAGTCATTCTGAGCGTGCGAAGGATCCGCAACTCCGGCGCTGTCAGCCAGGACGGATCCTTCCGGCGTGTCTCCGCAGGACACGCCCTCATCTAGCAGAAAGCGTTGGTGACGGCTCTTGGCTTAAGCGCCCTGCTTGACACTGCCCTTGAGACGCCAGCACGCTTGACATGCCCCTCGAGACGCCAGCACGGCTCTTGACATCCCTATTGACACGGCCCGGAACGGCGCGGAACGCTGTGCCCCAACTCGGATTCAGCGCGTGACGCTCAATTGCTGCCCACGTGACGCTCATAAAAGGCCCGCCGTGACGCCGTGTGTCGCACACTGGCCGCACCGATGACCGAGGCACCCGACCCGGTATGAGCGACACTCCCGAACCCGACCCCGAGTCGAGTGGCTACCTGCGCCTGCCACTCCCCGTCGTCGGCATCGGCCTGTTCGTCCTGATCGCCGTTCTGCTGGCGCTGGGCCTCTACGCGAACGCCAACCTGCGCTCGCCAGGTGTGGTCATCCCCACCCCCGTTGCGGCCTCGACGCCACCCGCCAATACAGCAGCGCCCGTTGCGGCGGCTCCTACCCAGATCCCCAGTGCTACGCCCGTTCCCGTGGCGGCTACAGCAACGCCTACAAGCGCACCGGGTACGTCTTTGTCCACGCCGCCACTGTTAGTCCCAGCGCAAACGCCGGCCCTCGTCGACGCCACGTCCGTAGCCGTCCTGGCGACCTCGCAGTCCCCATCGGCTACCGCAGTGACCACCGCGATCCCACTAAGTCCGCCTTCGACGCCAACTCCAACGGTGAGCCCAGAGTTGGCCGCCGAGGTTGGTGATGCTTATCAAGCCTACTGGCAGGTTCGCGCACAAGCGCTGTACGACCTTGACGCCACCCATCTTCCAGAAGTCATGTCAGGTGACCATCTTGCCGCGGCACAGGATTTACTTACACAACTACGGTCTGAAGGTAGAGCCATACAAACAAATGTAAGTCATAACTATGTCGTGGTCTCTGCCTCTGACACTAGTGCGAAGGTTGCGGACGAGTATGTCGATAACAGCGTCTATGTCGACATCAGCTCACACAACGACTTATCACAGCCGACTGGGGCTACAGTAAGGGAGGAGTATGAGATGGAAAAACAAGATGGCTCCTGGAGAGTTGTAAGTCTCGTACGCGATTCCTCATGAGCGCCGATTTCATGCGGACAACGCCAAACCACGCTCAGTGGGCATTTGGAACACTCTCCACGCTCTTACTGATATTGGCCTTGCTTACGCCAACGGCAATCGCGATTGCGGCGTGTGTCGACGGTGATTCATCAGAATGTTCTCCACAACCGCGGCTGAGATCTCAAGTAGGGCAGTACGACGTAACAGGAGCGATTCTTGATCAAGGTCCGAAAGGATTTACAACTGCCATTGGGGCCACGAGTCGGCAACTGCCTATCGATCCGACGCAAAGTCTCGGCGTCGCTGGTTCGTCGTCAGCACCGGTCGTCGCCAACGGCTATTGCTGGCATGACGACCACGCATTCCTCCCGCCTGGCGCGCAGAGCGGCATCTCTTGCGGTTCCCAAACAACTGCGGACACCCCCGATCCGCACCAGGTCGCCCTCTCACTGTTTGATCATCTGGACCTGCCTGACCTGCGCATTGACATGAACCCGCGCCTGGGGATGGTCGCGGTGCCTACCTGGTTCTGGGTCGAGGGCTACAACGGAGACGTCATTCCACTCAACACAAGTTTGCGGTTGCCTCGCCAGGAATGCCACGAGCGTCGCCAACCGTGACGCGGGCGGGTCGCCCGCACTTGACGCGGCCGGTTCGCCTTCCACGCACAAGTCGTGTACCACGGTGTATGACACGCTCACCGTGCAGGTCAGAGCTTGGCCGAGAACCTTCCAGTGGAATTTCGGTGACAACGAAACGCAGACTGTCTCGTGCCCCGAACTTTCAGCCTGTACCGCGGGACTCGGCGTGCCATTCACCGATTCCCACAGTCCATCACCGATCGCGCACTCGTATCACTGGAGTTCGCTAGGTGTAAACGGCTCAGCGGATGCGTACAGGATCGATCTGGCCATTGTGTTCGGCGCCCAGTATCGATTCAGCCTCAACGGGGAATCGGGATCTGGCTGGCAGGACTTAGGCAATCGCGAGCTCGGATGGAGCGCTGGTCAACGCGTACAGGAAGCGCAAGCCGTCCTCACACGGGCCTGCGCTGTCGCGGCCTCAAACTGCTGACGCACAGGGACGTAAGCCTTGCGACGGCAGGCCAGTCGTTCCCACGTAGCTGAGTCCTAGTGACCCGCCGGCATCGCCGATGGATCCGACTTGATCTTCCCCGGCAACATCGCCGCCAGGAAGAACGCGATCACCGCCGCGAAGAACGTGATGCGATACGCGTCGCCAAAGGCCATCACCGACGCCTGCTGACCGATCTGCTGCAGCATCATCGCCATCGCCGCTACGTTGGCCACCGCCCCGCTCAGACCGTCCGTCTGCTGCAGCATCGCGCTCAACTGTGGCACCGTCTGGCCCTGAATCGTGTCGGCGCGCACCTGCCAGCTCAGCTGCACCGTGTGCACGATGGTCTGCGACGTCACGACCGTCGACAGCAGCGCCACGCCGAACGCCTGAAACACGTTCCGCATCGCGTTGTTCAGCGAGCTCGCGTTGGTGCGCAGTTGCGGCGGCACGACGGCCATCGCGCTCAGCTGCGTCGGCTGCATGGTGCAGCCCAGCGCCAGGCCGCGGATGACCAGCAGCCATTTGAGCGTGTCAAAGCTCGTCGTCAGCGTGATCTGCGACATCTGCCAGGTATTGATCGACAGCAGGGCGAAGCCGAACATCGACACCCATCGAGCGCCAATGCGGTCCACCAGGCGGCCAGCAATCGGACCCGCGATGGCCACGGACAGCCCCTGCGGCATCAGCATCAGCCCCGTTTCCACCGCTGAGAGGCCGCGCAGGTTCTGCAGATACAGCGGCAGCAGGAACTCCGCGCCGAACAGGGCGATGGTGCTGACCCAGCCAACGACGTTGGCAATGAAGAACTGGAACCGCGCGAAGAGGCGCATATCGAGCAGCGGTTCACGCTGGCGCAGCTCATGGAGGATGAACACAAACAGCGACGTCAGGCCGGCGCCGACCAGTGCCCGCACGGTGACGGAGTCCCAGCCATCACTATCGATGCGCGACAGCCCATACAGCGTCAGGCCAAAGCCGAGGGACGACAGGATGGCGCCGAGCGTGTCGAACTTCATGCCAAATCGCGGCCGCCCGGGCGCAGCGCCAGAACGCTCAGCACCACCGCTGCCACCCCGATCGGCAGATTGACGAAAAAGACCAGCCGCCAGTCCCAGTTGGTCACGATGTAGCCGCCGATCGTCGGACCCAGCGCCGGACCAGCCACCATCGGAATGGCAAAGAAACCCATCGCCTGGCCGCGCTGACTCGGTGGAAACACCTGGAACAGCGTGGAGATGGCCATCGGCAGCATCATGCCGCCGGCAAAGCCCTGGATGATGCGGCCGACCACCAGGATCGCGAACGTCGGAGCGAGGCCACACAGCACCGAGGACGCGGTGAAGACCGCCAGCGCGGTGACCCAGACACGCTTCATCGTGAAGCGCTGCTCCAGAAAGCTGGCCATCGGGGTGGCCATGCCGCTCGCCAGCGAATAGCCCGTGATGACCCACTGCACCGTGGCGTAGTTGACGTCGAAGGCGGAGCCAAGAGTGGCCAGGGCGACGTTGACGATCGTGACGTCCAGAAGAAAGACCGTGAAGCCTGGCAGCAGCGCGATCAGGACGAGCCACTTGTATTCGAGGCCAAGCCAGCCCCTGCCCGGCACCGCGGGGGCAAGGGCACCCGGCATCGCGCCGGCGGGCGGATTAGCCGCGGCCACAGAGGCTCCTCAGGGTGGTGATCGGCTGACGCATCATGCTCGTCGGGCCCGGTCAGTATAGGTTAGTAAGCGCTCACTTGCGCAAATTCAGGCGTTTTTCGTGACCTCGGCGGGGACCTCGCGAAGCCACGCAACCCGCGGCTTGCGCCGCGCCCCAAGCGAGACGGTTGCTGCTCACGTCGCTCGTAGGGAGGTGTTCGCCGAGCGTCCAGCACGCCGGCGTGTTGACGCTCAAACGCACGCGACGAGAAACCGCCGAGGACCCCTGAAACCAGCGAGGTCGCTGCCCCAGCGTGGGCGGGAACCGTGGGCGGGAACCGTGGACGAGGACCGTGGGGGAGGACTGGCGACAGCTAGTCGGTCGGTTCGAGCGGCAACAGCGCGTCCAGGTGCCGCGCGTCACCGTGACGCACCAGCGCGCCGCGACACGCGGTACCGTCCCACACCACCTCGGACAGGCTCGCGTTCGGCACCACCCATTTGCGCCACCTGGCCGGCGATTCACCGTGGAGCACCGTCAACAGCGTGGCAATGAAGCCGCCGTGCGTCACCACGCCCACGGACCGCCCTCGATGCCGTCGGGCGATGGCGTTGGTCGCGCGCAACACACGCGTCGTGAAGCCCGAGCGCGACTCGCCGCTCGGCCACATGAAATCCTCCAGCGCACTGTTCTCGTCTGCCTCGAGCAAGTGCGCATACGCCTCGCGCAGCTCCTCGAACGGCCGACCGTCCAGATCCCCGAAGTACATCTCCCGCAGGTCGTCGAGCAGGATCGGCGCGTGCCCCGTCAGCGCTCCGATCGCCTCTGCCGTGCGTCGCGCCCGTAGCAGAGGACTGGCGTAGAGCTGGTCGATCTGGGCGTGGTGGCGGTTGAAATGGTCGGCGAGCAACTGGATCTGACTCTCACCCCGCGGTGACAGATCGGTATCCGTCCAGCCGGACAGACGCATCTGCACGTTGTCTTCGGTCTCGGCGTGTCGGACGAGCAATAGCGTCGTGCCGGTCTCGAAGTTGAAGTCGTTGTCCAGGGTCACCTGGGCCTCAAACACATCTGGCGGCGACTACCCGTGACGTGGGCGCCTGATCCACCAGATGTGGATACACGCCGCACTGGTCGACGACAACCGACCGCAGATCTTCCGGCGCAACACTGCCCGCGAGGTCCGCCACAAACGTCAGGTGCTTTTGATCGCCAAGCAGCACGACGGTGCGCGGCCCGTTCAGCCCATCGATGTGCGCGTAGAAGAGTCGGGTGCCTTCGACGGGCTGCAGGTCGCGGCCGGTCGGGTTCCAGGCATTGGTCGCATGAATCGGTAGCGTCGACATCACCAAAATCAGGTCACTCGGGCACTCAGGCGATCAATCAGGTGACGCTGAGCTGCGTCTCGAGGGGCACAATCTGGATC
This sequence comes from uncultured Chloroflexia bacterium, assembly GCA_963776625.1. Taxonomy (GTDB): domain Bacteria; phylum Chloroflexota; class UBA6077; order UBA6077; family CF-72; genus CF-72. Next base: position 8,007 of record CAVZNP010000002.1, read on the forward strand.
CAGACCTGGCCACTCGGAAGCTCGAAGGGGGCTCCGTCGGTCCGCTTGAAATGCGTCGGATCGCGCAGGCTCGCTTTGGTCCACTCTAACGGCACCTGGGTACCCTCGGCGATCAGGATGCCCTTACCACTGCCCACCAGGGTGATGTCCATACGCCCGGCGTTGTCATTGGGGATGGGCTCGACGTCCGCGTACTGGATAACGACCGAGGTCGCGGCATACTGCTCACCCGTCGCTCCGTCCTTGTGCGGCAGGCCGTCCATGATGCGATCGTAGTCCTGACTCGCGGCGTCGTAGTCGTATTCGACCTTGTAGCGTTCTCCGCCCGGGTAATCGATCTTGATGGTCGTCGCAGGCTGAGGTCCGGCTGCATAGATGCCGAAGTGGAGTGGTCCGACGCTCGGCTTGAGCGTCACCCCGCGTTGCTGCAGCGCGTCGCGCACTGACGTCGTACTGACGAAGGCATTGTGAGGCGCCACGCGATTTCGGACCCGTGTGAAACCGGGGTCGCCGCGCTGTTCGTCGAGGTCGGGCAGCCCGGTTGCCTTCAGGGCATCGAAACCCTGCGGCGAGGCGCCGATGTGCACCAGCGCGACACGGTACTCATTGGCCATGTCGATGAAGTAGTCACGTGCGCTGCGCACCGGACCGATGCTCTTCTCGTCGACTCCAGCGCGGAGAAAGATCGGCATCAGACGCGGGATGCCGCCTTCAGCGGGTGCCTCGTACACGACGTCTGCGCCGCCCAGGCCAAACTGCGGCCGCGCCTCCTTGATGTTGTCGATCATGGCGGCAAACGGATACTGGTCGAACTGAAACGCGCTCTCGCTGTCGTTCGGCGCCTCAGCCTGGGCGGCGGTCGGCGAGGGGCCGGCGAGCGGCGACGGCGAGGCACTCGGGGACGGTACCGCCGCCACGCCTGGACTGGGCGAGGGCACCGCGGAGGCTGCCGCCCCGACCGGGCTCGGGCTCGGGCTGGAGTTCGGGGCAGGCGCCGGCACGGATGGCGCCGCGGTCGGCGCAGGCGTCTGATTCGCCTGACACGCGGTCGCCAGCAGCAACAGCGCGCCGGCGGTCAGCGACACCAGCCAGCCCCGCGTGGGCGTGGCGCGCGCGGGGCTGGCAGATTCGCGGGCAGGTTTGGGCAAGGGTTCGGCTCCGCAACGAGTGTGCCATTCACGCGACCGCGAGCCACGAAACGGCGCCCGCCATAGTAAAGGGAGGCGACCGGCGCTTTGAGGGGCGGACTCGCCGGTGCCGCGCATCTCGGCGGGCAGTAACTCTTCGGTAACGACCTATGGGCCGAGGCCCTCGAGCGATAGCGGAGCTCGCCTCTCGAGGGCCGCCAGGCGGATTGGCATCGCGTGATATGGGTGACCGAGGCGAGACGAACGGGTGGTGAATAGAACGCTGGCTCGACGCGGCTCAGCCCTTCACCGCGCCCGCCGTCAACCCGGCGAGGATTCGTCGCTGGAAGATCAGCACCAGGACGATCAGCGGAATAGTGACGAGCACCGTCGCGGCCTGAATCTGGCCCCACGGAATCTGGTAGCCACCCGCGGTGGTCGTCGCAAAGTTGAACAGCGCAAGCGTCACCGTCATGCGGTCTGGCGTCTGGATGAACGACAGCGCAAACAGGAACTCGTTCCACGCGGCGATGAAGGCCAGCAGACCCGTGGTCACTAGTGCGGGCGAGATGAGTGGCAGCATCACCAGGTACAGCGTCTGGAACGGCGAGCAGCCGTCGACATACGCCGCTTCCTCCAGATCCTTTGGCATCTGGGCGAAAAAGCTCACCAGCACCCACACCGTGAACGGCAGCGTGAAGATCAGGTACGTCAGAATGAGCGACCACAACGTGTTGTACAGACCGAACTGGCTGACGCGTTCGAACAGCGCGGGCAACACCGCGATGGTCGGAAACATCGTCATCGCCAGGATCAGGTACATGACCGGGAGCCGCCCGCGAAAGCGAAAACGGCCCATCGCGTAAGCCGCGACCACGCCAATTGCCAGCGACAACAGGGTGACCACCGTGGCCACAACAGCCGAATTGGCTAATGCCCGCAGGAAGTTCGGGCTGCTGAGCACCAACTGGTAGTTGAGGAGGGTTGGCGCGTCTGGCCAATACGCCACCGGCGTTGAGAACAACTGATTGTCGGGCGTGATCGACGACCGGATAGCCCAGTAGAACGGGAATACCAGGTACACGGTAATAATGGCGAGCAAAATGTAAAAGAGGACGCGCCCGACCACGTAACGCTGGGCTTTGCTCATGATTGCTCGACCTTGAAGATGGTCACGTAGGCAATCACGAAGATACCGATGATCAGAAAGATCGCGACGCTGATGGCACTGCCATACCCCATGTCGGAAAACGAAACGATGGTTTGCTGCGCGTAGATCGCCATCGTCTGCGTGTCGGCGCGGTTGCCGAAGATGACATAAAAGACGTCGAAGACACGCAGCGCATCCAGGGTGCGGAAGATGAGAGCGACGACGATCGCCGGTCGCAACAACGGCAACGTGAGCGCAAGGAACTGCTGAACGGGATTGGCGCCATCCACGTCGGCCGCTTCATAGATGTCCGTGGGTATGACCTGCAATCCCGCTAGCAAGAGCAGCGCCATGAACGGCGTTGTTTTCCAGATATCAATCGCGGCGACCGCGAACAGCGACGTGGCCGGATCGGCAATCCACGCCACGTTCTGCGGCAAAAGGTGCACGCGTACCACGAGGAAGTCGTTGAACACGCCATATACGTCGTGGTACATGAAGCGCCACATTTCGGCCGAGACCACCGTGGGAATCGCCCAGGGCACGAGCATCGCCGCGCGCATCGCGCCGCGGCCTTTGAAGTTCGAGTTGACGACCAGCGCAATGCCCATGCCAAGGAGCAACTCGAAGACGACGGTGATCACCGCGAAGAGAACGGTGACCCCGATGGAGTGCAGAAACGCGTCGTCGGTGAGCAGGGCGGCGTAATTCTTGAGTCCGACGAACTGCACCGGACGATTGCTGGCCAGACGTTCGTTCGTGAAGCTCGCCAGAACGGTCTGAGCCAGCGGAACGAGTGCGACCAGCGCAACGACAAGCAACGACGGAAGCAACAACCACCACGCCAGGCGCGTTTGCCGCCGAACGAGTTCGCTGTGCACCGCCGGGACAGCAACCGGTACCGGTTGTGCCTGCGCCGGGGCCTGTACGCTCATGTGCGAGTGACCTCCAGATTGGGGGCGCAGGCGATGCTCCTCGCCCCCTGGAAGCTCGTTTGAATCAGCTGATCAGACGATTGATCTGATTTTGCGCTGAGCTCATCACCGAGCCCGCATCCTGCCCGTTCAGGACGTTGTTGACGCCCTGGAAGAAGATCGTCGACACCTGGTTGTAGTTCTCACCAGTCTGTGCCGACGGGCGTGCAACGCGTGTCACGTTACCCACCTTGGTCAGATACGGTTGCGCCTGCTGCACATTGGGATCCGCCGCGACCGTCGGAATCGTGGGGACATAGCCGCCGACCACACCCCGGTACGTCTGGAACTCTGGGCTCGTCAGGTAGCGCACGAACTCGACGGAAGCATCGGGGTTCTTGGAATACTTCGAGACCGCGAGCGCCCAACCGCCGATGCAGCCCACCGGCTGTTGGCCCGATGACGCGGGCAGCGGCGCGACGTCGAACTTGCCCTTGATTGGTGAGTCACTCGCCGCGCCGAGGGCATACGCGTACGGCCAGTTGCGCATGAACGCCGCGTTGCCTGTCTGGAAGACGTTGCGGGCGTCTTCTTCCTGGTAGGTGGTCACGCCGCGCGGAGCGATCGTGCCGACCCAACCTTTCATCATGTTGAGCGTGGCCACGGCTTGCGGGTTGTTGACGGTCGCCTGCCCGTTTTCGACGATCATCCCGCCGCCAGTCGATGCCAGCCATTCGAGCGCGTCACACGTCAGACCTTCGTAGGCGCTGCCCTGGAACACGAACCCGCCGAAGGTTGAGTTGCTGCCCTTCTCGCCGTTCATGATCGTCATCGCCTGCTGCCCCAGGTCATCCCAGGAGGTGGGTGGAGCGCTGATGTTGTATTTCTGGAGTAAATCGCTGCGGTAGTACAGGATGCCAAAGTCAGAGAAAAACGGCATCGCTACGAGCATGCCGTTGACGGTGTCGTTGGCGACGATATTGGGATAGTGCTGCTGACTGGCGTCGCCAAGTTTGGGCGTCAAGTCGAGGAGGTTGCTTGCGAGCTGACCCGGCCAGATGACGTCCAGCATCATCACGTCGACGTCAGTTGATTGACCCTGGAAGAAGCGCTGATATTGAGCGAACCTGTCCGTCGAACTTTGCGGGCCCGGCACGACGTTGATGTTGATGCCCGTGTCCTTCTGGAACTGGGTCGCGGCCACCTTGTCAATGTCATTGCCCTGCCCGACACCGTCTCCGTAGTAGATGACCGTCGCGCCTGCGAACGGCTTGGCCGAGGTGACATTGGCGGCGGGCACCGGCGGCGGATTGTTGAGGCTGAACCCACCGGGCAGCGCCGTCGGCGACGCGGCCGCGGCGACCGCCGCGCTGGGACTGGCGGCGGGGGACGCCGCTGGAGCGGCTGAGGGCGCCGCGGCCGGTAAAGCCGACGGTGATGCAGCAGCGACCGGCGAGACGCCGGCGGCCGGGCTAGCGGGTGCCGCGGCAGGCGAGCTCGGCGGCGCGGCGGTCGGCGGCGGCGCGGCGGGTGCTGACGTCGGTGTGGCTGCTGGTTGAGAACACGCCGCAAGAACTCCAGCGGCGGTCGCGCTTAAGGCGCCAAACAGAAATGTTCGACGCGAATAAGGGCGACGCGCGGCCCCTTCTAGGTCCATACGCTCTCCTTTTTCGACTTTCCGTACGGTTCCCCGGACTTTCGTTACTTTGCTTTTACCTCGCTTTGCCGGGCACGGCAATCTACGCATAAATCGAACCGGCGTTAGAGTCATGGGTAACCACATGGCTGCTTAGCGGCCATCAACCGGAGGGCATTCAACAATGTCGATTGACCGCTGGGACCCGTTTCGCGAGATGATGACCATCCGAGAGGCTATGGATCGCTGGTTTCAGTCAAGTATCAGCGGTACGGGACAACTGATCTCTACGCTACGCCCAGACTCCATCCCCGTCGACGTCCTGGAACAAGACGACGCATTTGAAGTCCGCGCCTCGGTGCCAGGTGTCAAGCCTGACGATATCGAGGTGACCGTTCAGGGAGAGCGGGTCACCATTCGTGCCGAAGTGCGAGCCATCGAACAACGCCAAGGTGAGAACTGGCTGATGCGCGAGCAGCATTTCGGCACGATCCAGCGGACTATCACCTTGCCGAGCCCGGTCAGCTCCGACAATGCCGAAGCGCGCATCGAACACGGCGTTTTGTCGCTGCGGCTGCCCAAGCTGCAGAGCGCCCAGGCACGTCGCATCGCCGTGTCGACCGCGGGCGGAGGGTCCTTGACCGTCGAGACTCCGACTCAAGGCGCAACGACTGAAGGCGCAAGCAGAACCACGAGCGGAGACGCCGACCCGGCGCACGGCGGTCGCGACCATACGGCGCAAGGTGACAAGGTCACAGAGGAGTCCCAGGAATCGTTCCCGGCCAGCGATCCGCCCTCCTGGACGCCCGAGAAAGTGGGCTGAGTCTGCACAAATTCGGGCGATATCCTGACGACGTGACGATCTGGCTGCTCAAGACGGAGCCGACCGAATTCAGCTTCGATGACCTGGTTGCGCGTGGAGTCGAACCCTGGGACGGTGTGACCAATCAGACGGCGCTGCGCAACCTGCGGTCGGCGCAGCAGGGCGAGATCTGCGTCATCTATCACACGGGTACGGAGCGTCAGGCGGTTGGGCTGGGCACCGTCGAGCGAACCGCTTACCCCGACCCCAATTTGCAGGACGAGAAGCTAATCGTGATCGACGTGCGGGCGGGGCAGCGGCTGCCCAAGCCCGTTCGCCTCGATCAGATCAAGTCGGATTCGAGATTTGCCGACAGCCCGCTGGTGCGCATGGGCAGACTGTCGGTGGTCCCCCTCACGGATCAGCAGTACGCGGCGATTCTCGAGATGTCGGGAATGTAGACGTAGACGTAGACGTAGACGGTCCGGCTGGCGGCTCACCGCCTGCCGGCTGGCAGCGCGGACACCAGTACGTTGACCGGTTCAGCACTCCCTGGCGCTGGATGCGGACGGGAGTGCCGCAGCGGTTGCACGGCTCGTTGGCGCGACCATAGACATACACGCGGCCGCCTGCCGCGGGGTCTCCGCGGGTCGTGACGCGTTGCGGCCGCCCCGGTGTGGCGTTGTCGAGCAAAAGTCGTTGAGCCGTATTGATCAGAGCCATCAGGCGTGCGTCGTCCAGCTCGCTGACGCGACGCCACGGGTGGACCGATTCGACGAACAGGACTTCGCTTTTGAAGACGTTGCCGACCCCGGCCATGACGTGCTGATCGAGCAGCGCCTCGGCGATCTCCGCGTCGGGACGTGACCGCAAGCGACGCAAGGCGTCCGCCGAAGAAAAGGCGGGTGACAGAAGATCGGGGCCGAGCGACGCGAGGGCCGGGTGCAAGGCCACGGCACGGTCGTCCATGAGCTCCGCGACCGGGGCGTTGAAGCAGACCACGACGTGCTCGGGAACCTCGAGTACCACCTTCGCTTTCCAATTTGCGATGCGCCAGCGCTCGCCAGGAGCGTATCGGTGCCAGGTCCCGCCCATGCGCAGGTGTGTGTGCAGGGTGAGCCCATTGTCGAAGCGGATGAGCATGTGCTTGCCAATCGGCTCAATGGCGACCACCCGCGTGCCCACTACCCGCTGCATTTGAGGTCCCGGCGTGCGGGCGCGCGCGCGAAGTATGCGCTGTCCGACAAGCAGCGGCCGCAGCGCGGCGGCTGTTTGGAAGATGGTGTCGCCTTCAGGCACTCCGCGCCTGAGGATGTGCCAGCGCCGGGAGGCGGAGCGTCAGGCCAAGGTACTCGCGTGCGAAGCCAGCCTGTTCGAGCTGCGGCCTCAGCGACGAGTTGAGAGCCGGCTCAGCATCGATCTGGTCGAGCACCAGCTCACGCCGCGGCGCGTTCTCGGTAATGCGCCGCAGGGCCCCGAGCGCATGCGGCGCGACAGCCTCGAACGCGGGCAAAGTGACCAGGCCTTTGCGACTACGCTCGAGGTAGAGGGCCGGCTCACCATCGACCAGGATGAGATACGCGCCGCTCACCCGCTGAAGTCGGCGCGCACGCGGCCAGGCCAGCGTCGCGCCGTAGGGATTCGCTGGATCGGCCGCGGCCAGAACGAGGACGGTCGGGCCGTCGACGGGTGTGCGTTCGGCGCGCAGGCGGTCGACCGCGCCAGGCAACGCGAACTGGGCCGCACCCAGGCCTTCGACGAAATAGCCGCGGCGGATCTTGCCCGCCTCCTCCATGGCGCGCAGGACGGGGTACACGGCGGCGAAGCCGCCTGGTACGCCTTCGCCCAGGACGGACTCGCGCGTCACCACGCCATGCCGCTCGAGCAACGTCAGCGCCAGCGCGTGCGCGCGTTCGGTGGAGGGTGCGCTGGATACGACCAGCGACCAGCGCCCGGCGGCTTCGGGAGGGCCCGTGCGCGTCAGATGCATGGGCCGCCGCGTGCGCGCACGGCGCTGCAGGCGCAGCCGCAGGGGAGTCAGCGTGTCGTTGGTGATCTCGCCAGACCACACCAGGTCCCACAGCGCCTCGAGCACCGCCGCGTCGGTCGGGCCGCCCGTTGCCGAAAAGATCTCGCGAAAGAACGAGGCGCCGCGCTCGGTCAGATGCTGGCGGATCCGCTCGTGAATTGGCTCACCGGGGGGCTCTTCTGGCGCGGTCGGCGCCAGAAGCGACAGGCGGTCGCGTCGGAAGAGTGCGACACGGCCGTCGTCAGTGCCGATCGAGCCGCGGCCCAGCCAGACCAGCTCGCCAGAGGCGCACAACTCGTCGAGCAGCCGCGCCTGGTAGCCGCGCACACGTGCCGGTAACACGTCACGTTCGTAAATCGACCAGGGCACAAAGACCCCTTCGAGCTGGGCGACAACGTCGAGCAGGCGCTCGGCGGTGCCGGCCTCGCTACCCACACCGTGCCACGCGGGCAGGAAGCGGGCGAGCGCCACGCTGGGGACGGGTTCAACCTCGCGACGCAGCCGGGCCAGCGAGCGTCGTCGCAGTGAGCGCAGCACGTCGGCATCGCACCATTCGCGCTCGACCCCGCCCGGCCGAAACTCACCGCCGAGGATGCTGCCCGCCGCCTCCAGGCGCCGCAACGTGTCGTGCACCAGCGCGGCGGGGAGTCCCCAGCGCAGCGCCGGGTCGCGGGCGGTGAAAGGCGCGTGCGAGCGTGCCCAACGCAACAGCAGCGAGTCCAGGGCATCGACCGTGGGTGCCAGGAACAGGTCCGGCACGCCGCGCGGTGGCTGGACGCCAACCGCGTCGCGGTAGCGGCCCACGTCTTCAACCGCGATCCAGCGGTCCTCACCCGCGATGCGGACCTCGACGGCCCGTCGCTCGGTGGCGAGCGTCGCCATCCACTGGGCGGACTCGGTGGGATTCGATGCGCGAACGGCAATCTCCGCCTCGCTCAGGTCGCCGACGCGGCGCAGCAAGTCGTGCAACTGATCGCGCGTGCGCACGCGTCGCTCGCCGAGCGATTGCAGCTCCAGCTCGAGATCGGCGACGGCGGTCGGGTCCAGGAGTTCGCGCAGCTCTTCCTGGCCGAGGAGCTCGCGCAATCGCTCACGATCCAGCGTCAGCGCCTGCGCACGGCGTTCGGCGAGCGGCGCGTCACCTTCGTACATGAACTCGGCGATGTAGTCGAAGAGCAGCGAGCGGGCGAAGGGCGAGGCGGCCCCCGTCTCGACCGCGCTGACGCGGATGTGCCGCTGCTGGATGCCGCGCAGCACGTCCTGCAGCGCGGGGAGGTCGAACACGTCCTGCAGACACTCGCGATAGGTCTCCAGCAGGATCGGAAACGAACCGTAGCGGCTGGCGACGGCCATCAGGTCGGAGGCGCGTTGACGCATCTGCCACAGCGGGGTGCGCGCGTCCCCGCGGCGCCGCGGCAGCAGCAGCGCGCGGGCGGCGTTCTCACGGAAGTGCGACGCGAAGAGCGCCGAACCACCCAGCTCGCGCACGACGAGGTCCTCGACGCGATCCGCCTCGGGAAACAGCAGCTCGTCCAGCGAGGTTTCTTCGAGCCCCTCGGGCAGTCGCAGGGCGATGCCGTCGTCGGTCCAGATCGCGTAGAGGTCGACACCCAGACGCTCGCGAATCGCCGCGCCAATCGCCAGGGCCCACGGGGCGTGGACGCGACCGCCAAACGGTGTGAGCACGCAGACGCGCCAGTCGCCCAGCTCGTCGCGGAAGCGCTCCACGACCAGCGCGCGATCGCTGGGTACGACGCTGGTGGTCTGCTTCTGCTCAGCCAGGTAGGCCACCAGGTTGCGCGCCGCCAGATCGTCGAGGTTGTGGTCGGCCGTCAGCGTGGCGAGCGCGCGGTCTTCGTCGAGGCTGGCGATGCGGCGGCTGAATTCACCGACTGCCCGGCCGAGCTCGACGGGCCGCCCGGCGGCATCCCCGTGCCAGAACGGGGTCTTGCCCGGCTCGCCGGGCGCGGGTGAGACGATCACCTGCTGCGGCGTGATCTGCTCGATGCGCCAGGTGCTGGCGCCCAGCACGAACGTCTCCCCGGGCCGACTCTCGTACACCATCTCTTCGTCGAGCTCGCCGACCCGCGGACCGCCCGCGCCCAGGAACACGCCATACAGCCCGCGCTCGGGAATCGTGCCGCCGCTGGTGACGGCCACGATGCGCGCGTCACCACGCGCAACCACGGTGTCAGCCACGCGGTCCCAGATCAGGCGCGCCTTCAGATTCGAAAACTCGTCGGACGGATAGTGCCCCGACAGCATGTCCAGCACGCCTTCGAACAGGCTGCGTGGCAGCGTGGCGAAGTTGTAGGCGCGGCGACACGCGGCATACAGATCATCGACCGGCCAGGGATGCTGCGCGCACATCGCCACGATTTGCTGGGCGAGCACGTCGAGCGGGTTGCGCGGCACCCGCGTGGATTCGATGGCACCGTCCAGCATGCGACGCACCACCACCGCGGCCTCCAGCAGATCTCCCCGATATTTGGGAAAGATCTTGCCGGCGCTGACCGCGTCAACCGAGTGACCCGCGCGGCCGATGCGCTGCAGGCCACTCGCCACGGACGTGGGCGCTTCAACCTGGATCACCAGGTCAATCGCGCCCATGTCAATGCCGAGCTCCAGCGAGCTGGTCGCCACCAGGCCGCGCAGCGTGCCGGATTTGAGCATTTCCTCGACCACCAGGCGTTGCTCGCGCGAGATGGAGCCGTGGTGGGCGCGCACCAGTGGCGGTCCGCCGGCTTCGTCTGAGGCGGCTTCGTCCAGTTCGTTGAGGCGCTGCGCCAGTCGTTCGGCCAGACGGCGGCTGTTGACGAAGATCAGCGTCGAGCGATTGGCGCGGATCAGCTCGAGCAGCCGCGGGTAGATCGACGGCCAGACCGAGTTGCGCGCCTCGGCGCGCCGCTCCGCGCCGAGGACCGAACCGCCTGGAATTGGTCCGGACTCGGCGTCCAGACCGGGATTGGCCATGTCCTCGATTGGCACGATGACCTGAAGGTCGAGCGACTTGCGCTTGCCCACGTCGACCAGCGTCACCTGTCGATCGACACCGCCCAGAAAGCGGCCGATTTCGTCGAGCGGCCGCTGCGTAGCGGACAGACCGATTCGCTGCACAGGCTGTTGCGCGACATGGTCCAGCCGCTCGAGGGACAGGGCCAGGTGTGCGCCTCGTTTGGTGCCGGCCACCGAGTGGATCTCGTCGACAATCACCCACCGCACCGACTGCAAGATCTCTTCGGCGCGCGAGGTAAGCAGCAGGTAGAGCGACTCGGGCGTGGTGATCAGGATGTCGGGCGGCGTGCGGTTGATGTCGCGGCGATCGGCAGCTGAGGTATCCCCCGTCCGAATCGCCACGTCGATGCTTGGTGGCGGCTGGTTGAGACGCTGAGCCGCCAGACCAATCCCCACCAGCGGCGCTTTCAGATTGCGCTCTACATCGTGAGCCAGTGCTTTCAGTGGCGAGACGTACAGCACACGGCAACGCTGTTTTGGACTGGTGGGGACGGGCTGGGTGGCAAGCTGATCCAGACACCAGAGGAAGGCGGCCAGGGTCTTACCCGAGCCGGTTGGTGCCAGGATCAGCGTGTGTTCCGCACGGCCGATAGCCGCCCAGCCCTGTGCTTGAGCTGCTGTCGGCGCGGCGAAGGTGTGCGCGAACCAGTCCCTGGTGGCGGGGCTGAAGGCGGCCAGGGGATTCGATTCGCTCACAACACGCAGCGTAACACTAGAACAGATGTTCTTGTCAACAATTATTCGTGGCGTCAGGCAGGGACGGCCAGAAGCGACTTGAAGGTGACCCCGTCGCGCATGATCAGCGCGAGCTTGTCGCGATTCTGCAAGATGCGAATGTCGGCGAGTGGATCGCCGTCGATGCCCAGCACGTCGGCGCGCTTGCCGACCTCGAGCGTGCCCGTCAGGTGGGCGATCCGCGAGCATTCGGCTGCCGAGCGGGTGGTCGCCACGATTGCCTGCATCGGCGTCATGCCGCCTTCGACCATCCGCTCGAGCTCCTCGGCGTTGCTGCCATGCGGGCCCACGCCGGTGTCGGTGCCCATGGCGATGCGCACCCCGCGCTCGACGGCGAGGCGGAAGCTGGCCTGGTGCGCGGCCAGCACCTCGCGGGCCTTGCGCAGAGCGTAGGGCGGCACCGAGGCCGGGTCGTTTTCCGCACGGCGCACGATCCACAGCGGGGCGACCAGCGTCGGCACGAACCACGTTCCGCGGCGCTTCATTTCGTCGACCACCTCCTCGTCGAGGAAAATCCCATGCTCGATCGAGCTGATGCCGCCGAGGACCGCGTTCTTGATGCCCTGGGTGGCCTGCGCGTGGGCCATGACCGTCTTGCCGGCGGCTCTGGCCTCGTACACGATCGCGGCGATCTCGTCGGGCGAAAAGCCCGTCGCGCCGGGTTCGTCGTTGGGCGACATCACGCCCCCGCTGGTGTGGACTTTGATCTGGTCCGCGCCCGCGCGCAGCACTTCGCGCGCCGCACGACGCACGCCCTCGACGCCGTCGACCACCGTGTTGGGAAGCTCTGACACCGCGCGAATACTGGCGCCGTTGGGCATCACCGTGTCACCATGGCCACCCGTCTGCGACAGGGCCGAGACGGCGATTCGCACCCGTGGTCCTGGGAACATGCCTTGATCGAGCGCCATTTTCACGCCGCGCGGAGTGCCAGCCGCGTCGCGCACACTGGTAAAGCCCGCCTCGAGCGTGATGCGAGCATGATTGAGCGCGTGGGCGACAATCAAGCTGAACGGGGTCAGCAGTCGCTCCTGCAGACCCCACGTCGACGAGCCAAGATGGACGTGGCAGTCGATCATGCCTGGCATGACGGTCAGGTGCTCGGCGTCGATGACCTCGGCGTCGCGCGGCACGACGCCGTCGCGCGCCACGGCCGTAATCGTGCTGCTGTCGAAGACGATCGTCGCGCCGCGGACCGGATCGGCGCCGGTCCCGTCGATCAGGGTTCCACACCGGATCGCAGTGGTCATGACGGATGCATCCTCCTGGTGGAGCTATATCCATTTCGTGCTGGCGGCAGTCTCGGTCTTGCCGCTCCGAGAGGCCCACGTCCTGCTTGGAACGTTTGTCGCCCGCTGTACGTCCAGAACGGTAGCGTATGCTCACGTGGGTAAGTCAGTGAACGCCGCCGTCGAAGTGCACAGGTCGCTGATCGTCCTGCCGACATACAACGAGCGCGAGAATATCGAGCCGATCGTCACGGCCATCCTCGCCCAGTCGCCTGATTTCGAGGTGCTGGTCGTGGACGATAACTCGCCAGACGGCACAGGCGAGATCGTCGAGCAGCTCTCGCGAGTTGATCCACGCGTGCACGTCATGCACCGCGCCGAAAAGAGTGGTCTGGGCACCGCGTACATCGAGGGCTTCGAATGGGCGCTGGCGCGTGACTACCCGTACATCTTCGAGATGGACGCTGATTTCTCGCACGACCCGGCCGACCTGGTGCGCTTGCGAGCGCCGTTGATCGCCGGGGCGGCCGACGCGTCGGTCGGCTCGCGCTGGGTCGGCGACGGCGGCACGCGCAACTGGTCATTCGTGCGCACGTTCATCAGTCGCGGCGGCTCGGTGTACGCGCGATTGATTCTCGGCGTGCCGGTCCGCGATCTGACCAGCGGCTTCAAGTGCTTCAGTCGGGACGTCCTCGAACACATCGACCTGCGAGGCGTGCGATCCAATGGCTACGCGTTCCAGGTCGAGATGAACTACCGCTGCTATCTGAGCGGCTTTCGCGTCCAGGAAGTGCCCATCGTCTTCGTCGATCGGCGCGTGGGAAAGAGCAAGATGGGCAGCCACATCGTGACCGAGGCCATGGGCGTGGTGCTGCGGCTGCGCCTGCAGCACATGTTCGAGGGTGGCAGTCAGTCGAGCGTCGCGAAGTACTCCAGGACACCCTGAGTACAGCCATCCGCCAGAGCGTCGAGCGTCGCGTCGTCGTGCAGCAGCGTCGCTTCTGTCGGGTTGGAGAGAAACAGACTTTCCACCAGCGCGCTGGGTTCGGGGCCGCGCAGGCTGAAAAAGTGACCGTACGGCTTGCCGGCGGCCAGGTCTGACTTCGCGCCACGGTCGAGCGACGTGTAGCCGACCTCGGACTGCAACGCGTCGATCACGTTGTGCTGCAGTGCCGTGGCCAGCACCTCGTCCGCGGCCGGGGTGTCGCTGTCGCGCTCGGGGTTGAAATAGGTCTCGGTGCCGTGCAGGCTCGGCGGACCGCCGTTGAAGTGCAGCGAGATGAAGACGCGCGCCGGTCCACCAGCGGCGATGCGCGCCGTTTGTTCGGCCGCGATCGCGTCGGTCGCGCCGGGGTTGGCCAGCGGCGTGAGCGGCTGATCGTCTTCACGGGTCATGCGCACCGTCAGGTGGGCGACCTCGAGGCGGGTTTTGACGCGTTCCGCGAGATCGAGCGTGAGCTGGTACTCGTGCAAGCCGCCGCCGCTGGCGCCGACGTCGGCCGTGCTGTGGCCGGGGTCGAGCGCCACGTCAACTTGCGTTTGCTGCAGGAGCAGCAGGCCGGCGAGCAGGGGCGCGAGCATGCGCGCAGGGTAGCAGCGCGCCACGCCCACGTTGTCGATGGTCTCAGTCACTGACCTCAGTCACTGACCTCCGTCACCGACCTCGGTCGGCGGCTCGCTGCTGGGCCGTTTGTCGCGCGGGTGCCAGTGGCGGCGGGTAGCCAGAGGAAAGGCCTGCGAGAACGTGGCGAGATGCTGTAGAATTTGTGACACTTGTCGAGGTGGGCGAAGCTGTCGGCGCAAGGGCTCGACGTGTGTTCGTTAGTGGCGCCCAGACTCGGATTCTTGCGTGAAAGATAATGGCCGCAGAAGACATCGGTAACGTTCGGCAGATACTCGTCGAGGACGAGATGCGTTCGTCGTATCTCGACTACGCGATGAGCGTCATTACTGCGCGCGCATTGCCGGATGTGCGCGACGGCTTGAAGCCGGCGCAACGCCGAATTCTGGTTGCGATGAACGACCTGAATCTGGCGCCTAACCGTGGCTATCGCAAGTGCGCCAAGATCGCCGGTGATACCTCGGGGAACTACCACCCGCACGGTGAAGCGGTGGTGTATCCAACGCTCGTGCGTCTGGCCCAGCCGTTCAACATGCGCTATCCGCTGGTCGATGGTCAGGGCAACTTCGGCTCTGTCGATGGCGATCCGCCCGCCGCGATGCGCTACACCGAGGCGCGCCTCACGCCGCTGGCCATGGAGATGCTCGCCGACATCGACATGAATACCGTCGACATGATCGCGAACTACGACGGTACGCGTGACGAGCCCGTGGTCCTGCCAGGTCGCTTTCCGAACTTGATCTGCAATGGATCGGCGGGCATCGCGGTCGGCATGGCGACGAACATGGCGCCGCACAACCTCTCCGAAGTAGTCGATGCGCTGCACCACCTGATCGAGCATCCAGAAGCCACTATTGATGACCTGATGCAGTTCATCAAAGGTCCAGACTTTCCAACGGGAGGTCTGGTGATGGGCTTCGAAAAAGATCGTGATGGCCTGGTCATCAACAACCTGAAGCACGCGTATGCGACCGGCCGCGGCCGCGTCCTGGTGCGCGCCAGAGTCGAGTTCGAGGAAACGGCCAACGGACGCACCGAGCTGGTCGTTACCGAGCTGCCTTACCAGGTCAACAAAGCCGTACTGCAGGAGCGCATCGCGGAGCTGGTCCGCGAGAAGAAACTCGACGGCATCGCGGCTATGAACGACTACAGCGATCGGCGCGGCATGCGGCTGGTCATCGAGATCAAGCGCGACGCCAATCCGCATACCGTCCTGAACCACCTCTACAAGCACACATCGATGCAGCAAGCCTTCGGCTTCAATCTGCTCGCGCTGGTCGAAGGTCAGCCGCAGTTGTTGCCGCTCAAGCGACTGCTGGTCGAATTTCTCGACTATCGCCAGGACGTCCTGACGCGACGCACCCAGTTCGAGCTGGACAAGGCTCGGGCGCGCGCCCACATCCTCGAAGGCCTGGTCATCGCCCTCGACCATCTGGACGCGGTCATCCAGACCATTCGCCAGGCCGAGAGCCGCGAAGCGGCGCGGCCGCAGTTGATGACCAACTTCGGCCTCAGCGAGGTTCAGGCGCGCGCGATCCTCGAGATGCAGCTCGGTCAGCTCGCCAATCTCGAGCGCCAGCGCATCCTCGAGGAGTACGAGGAGATCAAAAAGCGCGTCGCCTATCTGGAAGACCTGCTCGCGAACCCGCGCAAGATCACGTATCTGGTGCGCGACGAGCTGGCCGACCTCAAGAAGAAGTTCGGCGACGAACGGCGTACCGAGATCGTCAGCGACTTCGCGGGCGAGATCACCGATGAGGACCTCGTCGCCAACGAGAAGGTGCTGCTCACCATTAGCGGGCGAGGCTACGTCAAGCGGATGCCGGCGACCACGTATCGCGTTCAGCGCCGCGGCGGCCGAGGCATCATCGGCCAGGTGCTGCGCGAAGAGGACGCCCTGCGCCACATGATCGCCGCCAACGCGCGCGACAACATCCTCTTTTTCAGTGACAAGGGCAAGGTGTATCAGCTCAAGGCGTGGCAGGTGCCGAGCTACGATCGGACCGCGCGTGGAACGCCGCTGATCAACGTCATCAACATCGAGTCGGGCGAGAACATCACGTCGATCTTGCCCGCGCCGGACTTCGAGAACAGTGATTTTCTGATCTTCGCCACGCGCTCGGGCGAGGTGAAGAAGTCGCCGCTGAACGATTTTGCGCAGGTCCGCTCGAATGGTCTGCGGGCCATGACGCTCGAAGAGGATGACGAGCTGCTCGACGTCAAGCACTGCCGCGCTGGCGACACCATCATCCTCGTCACCGAGCGTGGCCAATCGGCGCGCTTCACGGTGGACGTGCTGCGCACCGCGTCGCGGATCAGCGGCGGCGTGCGGGGCATCCGCCTGGCCCCCGGCGACCAGCTGGCCTCGATGGACGTGGTCGAGCCCGACGCGCAGCTCTTGATCGTCACTCGCAATGGCTATGGCAAGCGCACACCGCTGGTCGCCTACCCCGTCAAGGGCCGCGGCATTGGTGGCGTGCGGGCCATCCGCACGTCCGCCAAGACCGGTCCAGTCGCCGCCGCGCGCGTCGTGCAGGGCTACGAGGAGCTGATGATGATCTCGGCGGGCGGCATCGTGATTCGTACTCCGCTGGATACGATCTCCGAACGCACGGGTCGGGCTACCTCTGGGGTCATCCTGATGAACCTGCGCGACGGCGATCGTCTGGCGGCCATCGCCCTTCTGGAGCCCAGTCCTAATGGCAACGGCGACGACCCGTCGGGCATGGACGCCGACGCCGACGCCGACGCCGAAGATACGGAAGATGCCGAAGATGCTGACGTCGAGGCCATCGACGACGATGCTCTGGCGGCACTGCCCTCGCCATCGGATGTCGAGGCCTCGGAGGCGGAGGCTGACGCCGAAGACGATTCGGATGCAGAGGACGAAGACGACGTTGACGACGACGACGACGAGGTCGTCGAGGGCGACAACGAGACGTAACGCTGGGTCAAGTTTCGAAAACTGTCGCCGCGTGACGCTTTTGACGTCCCCGTGTGACGCTTGGCGTGACGTCCGAGGCATTACCCTCGGGGTGTCATGAACGCGTCGCGGGCGACGATCGGTCGACAACGCGGCATCTGGGTGGTGCTGGCCATTGCCCTGGTGATATGCACGCTGGAGACCGGGCTGCGGCTGGGCGCGAGTTCGCCGGACACGCGTTACACCCTGCCGCAGTTCAGCCTCGGCTACTTCTGGGATACGCCACTCGGCTGGACAGGCGTCGTGGACGGCGTGCCGGTCAACAAGGACAGTGTCCAGTTCGCGTCGCTGGCCAGCTTTTTCCGCGACGAGCCGGCCGTGCCCGTGCCGCCGGACGACAACGTCTACGTGCGCTTCGCCGGCTATAGCCTGGTCGGCTCTGTGCTGGCGCCCCTGATCGGTGTGTACGCCAGTTTTGTGCTGATCAACGTCTTGTTCTGGGTGGCGGCCACGCTGGCGACGTACCTTCTGGCGCTGCGCTTCACGCGAGACCGGGCGATCGGGGTGCTCGCGGCGCTCATGGTGGCCACCGCGCCAGCCTTCGAGGCGCTCGCCGGTCAGGCGCTGCCGTATGTGGCGTCGTACAGCCTGTTCGTATTGAGTTTGCTGCTTTTCGACCGGGCGCGCCTGTTCGAGCGCGGCACGCCGTACTCGACGGCGGTGGCGTGCGGGCTGGTGAGTGGTCTGGGCTTTCTGTTCTACGACCTGTACATGCTGCCCGCGTTCGTAGTTGTCTATGGGCTCCTGCGCCGCACGCCGCTGCGCACGCTGGCCGTTGTCCTGGTGGCGATGGCTGTGCCGCGCCTGACCTGGAGCGCGTACTGGCAGCTGGCGCATCTCGCCTCCTACTCGCAGAACGAGACGCACCCGCTCGAGGCGCTGACCGCCTGGTTTGACTCCGCGCGCACCGGTGAGGGCCTCGCCAGAATCAAGTCCTACCTGTTTCTGGCCGCGCACGGGGCGCTGAACATCGGCGCTGTATTCCTGTTCTGGCCACTGCTGCTGGCCCTGGGCGAGCTGTGGTTCCGCCGCCACTCCCAGGAGGCACTGTGGTTCGTCGCCGTGGCCATCGCCGGCTTTGCGCCCGCGCTGTTCATGCTGTCGACGTGGCCGCACATCCCACGCTGGTACGCGTATGGCTTCCCGGCGATCTACATCCTCGCAGCGGCTGGCGCATTGCGCATCGGTCGTCGCGTCGGCGGACAGCACTGGGTGGCCGTTGGCGTGGCCGTACTGTTGATCGCCCCGGCTATCGTGCTGTCCAACCTCGATGTCCTCGGCGCAACGCGTCCGATGGAGCTGCTGCTGTTCCAACCCACGCACTGGTCGTACCTGTGGTCGCGGTAGCCGCTCGCACTCGGATCGGCGTCGCCGACAGTCGCGCTCTGGGCTGGACCGTCGGTGCGCTCGTCGTGTTACTGATCGGCCTTGGAGTGCGCGTGGTCCTCGGCGGCGTCGGCGTGGGCGACCGGTCGGCGATGGTCATGCTGGTGTTGCTCAGCGTTGGCGCGTGGGCCGCGGCGCGAGTGCTCGGCGGGCCGCGTCTGGCATGCCTGGTGACGCTGCTGGTCGTCGCGCTGCTCGATCTGGCCGCGCTGCCCCAGCGCGCGCCGCCCGCCTATGACGACCTGGAAGCCTTCTATCGCACCGACCAGGTGCTCTCTATGCCAGTCAGCGTGCCATCCGGCCTCGATCCCAACGCCGCGGCGCTGACCGTCCTGGTCCAGCCGACGTTCGCGGGCGCGCAGCCGCGGTTCGGTCTGGCCGGCACCCTGAACGGCACCCCGGTGAGCTGGAGCTGCGCGTTCCAGCGTGGCATCCAGACCATCGCGCTGCCGGTGCCGCCAGGCGCGCTGGGCACGGATCGCACGGCGGATGTGCAGCTACATCTCAGCGGATCGCCAAGCCGTGAGAGCGAGTATCTGCTTGTCTACGCCTCGTCGCTGCGCGGCGGATTCGTGGTCGAGCTGGCTCCAACGAGCGGTCTGGACGCCGGCGCGACGCACTGCACGCTCGCGTGAGTATTGCGTCGGCGCCGCCGGCGGCTCCTTCGGTGACGCCACGGCCAACGGCGGCGCACCGTGTCGTCCTGCTGGTGCTGGTGCTTGGCGCCGCGTTGGGCGGCCTGCTCCTGGTGCTGTCGCTGGTGCCCAGTCCGCTGCTGGCTGGTCGGTTGCTCGGCGCGGCCGGCGAGGCCCGAACCGGCGCGTACACCCAGGAGCTCAGCGCGTCCGCGGATGCGCGCTTGCGTTTCGCCGGCGTTCTTGTGCTGGTGCTGGTCGCTGGCCTGGCGGTAACGCGGGCGGCGTTCCAGGACCTCGTCGCCGCGACCTTGCGCGATGCTTCGGCCCGACCGCGCCTCACGGTCGCAACCCTGCTGCTCGTGAGTATTCCAACGCTGTTCGCGCTGGTGGTGCGCGTGCCGTTCCTCAACCAGCCGATGCGCTACGACGAGGCCCTCAGCTTCAACGAGTTCGCGTCCCGGCCGCTGTATTACGGCTTGAGCTTTTACCCTGAGCCAAACAACCATCTGCTGAACACGCTGCTCATGCACGCCGTGTTCCTTGTCGGGGGCAACCAGCCGTGGCTGTTGCGGCTCCCCGCGCTCGTCGCGGGTGTCCTGCTCGTACCGGCCACCTACTGGCTCGCGCGCCTGCTGTACGGGCCGAGCGCGGCGATCCTGGCGGCCGTGCTCGTGGCGGCCTCCTCGTATCTCATCGAGTATTCGACCAACGCCCGCGGCTACACCCTCCAGGCGCTGTGCTTCGTGACCATGCTCTCGCTGGCGATCGTCGCCGCCCGTCGCCGCAGCCTGTCGGCGCTCCTGCTCGCGTCGCTTGTCGCCGTGCTGGGAGCCTACGCCGTGCCGACCATGCTCTACGGCGTCGCGGTCGTGGCAGTCTGGCTGCTCATTGACCGACGCGTTGCCCCACGCCATCTCCTTGCCAGTGGGCTGGTCCTGGGTCTGGTCACCACGGTCCTGTACGTGCCGGTGATGGTCATTTCAGGACCCGATAAGCTCGCCGCCAATCGCTTCGTCGTGCCGCTGACGTTTGCCGAGCTGCCAGGTGAGCTGAGCCATTCTCTGGCTTCGACCTGGGCATTCTGGAATCGCGATGTGCCGTGGCTGCTGGCGGCCCTGCTCGTGTTCGGATTCTGTGTCACGGTAGTCACCGAGATTCGACAGCGCCGCGTGCCGCTCGGCGTAGTCGCGCTGGTCGTGTGTTTGCTGCTCGTGCTTCTCCAGCGTGTGGCGCCCTTCGAACGCGTGTGGCTTTTCTTGCTGCCGCTCTACCTCAGCATCGCCAGCGCCGGGCTGGCGCGGTTCGTCGACGGGCGGTTGGTCGGGCTGGTGTTCGGCGGAGTGCTCGCCTACACCACACTCACCAGTGGCTCCATTCTGGCCTCGACCGAGACAGGGGTGTTTCCTGACGCTGAGGGCGTGGCGCGTAGCCTCGCCCCGCGCTTGGCCCCCGACGACGCGGTCATGACCCAGCTACCGGCATCGCTCCCTGAGCTGCAGTACTACTTTCCGCGCTTTGGTCTGCCGATCACCGTCCTGGTGCGCGTGCCCGACGAGGCGCAGAACTTGTGGGTGATCGAGCCTCCAGGTGCTTCGCCCTCAGTGGCCGGCTGGCCCAACGTTACCGAGGTCCAGCGTTTCCCGAGCGGCACGCTGTTCGAGCTCAAACGCGCGGAAGCAACCGGCTGACGGCATCCAGCACTTTCTCGGCTACGTCCGTTTTGGGCATGCGCGCGAGCGGCTCCTGCCGGCCATCGGACCACAGCAGCGTGACTTCGTTCGAGTCCGAGCCGAACACGTCGCCGCCGACATCATTCGCCACGATCAGGTCCAGGCTCTTGCGCGCCAGTTTCTCGGTGGCATGTTCGATGAGGTCTTGCGTTTCCGCGGCAAAGCCGACCCGCACGGGCCGTGCGCTGAAGTGCGCGGTAACCGCCAGCAGATCCGGATTTGGAATCAGCCGGAGCTCCAGAGCGGTTTCACCGCGCTTGATCTTGTGCGCCGACTCCGACTCAACTCGAAAGTCCGCGACGGCGGCGCTCATGATCAGCACATCGAGGTCCGCATAGCGTGTGTTCATAACCTCGAGCATCTCTTGAGCGGTGCGCACCGACACACACTCCACGCCGCCAGGCAAGCGCAGCGCGGTTGGAGTCGTCACCAGCATCACCTGCGCACCGCGATCGCGCGCGGCCTCCGCGATGGCGTATCCCATCTTGCCGGAGGAATGATTGCTGATGTAGCGCACCGGGTCGATCGCCTCCTGCGTCCCGCCGGCGGTAATCAGTATCCGCTGACCCGCGAGATCACCGCTTGCTCCCAGCGTCGAGCGGATGCGGTCGACGATCGTTTCCGGACTGGCCAGTCGACCCAGGCCGGTCAGTCCACTAGCCAGATGGCCTTCCTCCGGGTCGACGATAACGACGCCACGTTTGCGCAGCACGTCGACGTTGCTGGCCGTCGCAGGATGCGTGAACATGCCGGCATCCATACGCCGGCGCAACGACCACCGGACCGCGCGCGGCAAGGGCCGTGACCGACACCGGGTCGTCTGCCAGACCGTGGGCGAGTTTCGCCAGCATGTTGGCTGTGGCGGGTGCCACGATGATCAGCTCACTCTCGCGGCCGAGCGTGACGTGCGCGATGTCCGTCTCCATGCCGGGCGCCCACAGGTCCGCGAAGACCGGTCGGTGGGTGATCGCTTGAAATGACAGGGGTTGGATAAAGCGTTGCGCGTCCGTGGTCATGGCCACGTCGACGATCGCACCAGCCTGGTGGAGTGCGCTAGCCAGCGTGACAGCCTTGTACGCCGCGATGCTGCCAGTCACGCCGAGTGTAATGCGTCGGCCCTGCAGCACGCGGATACCGCTCATCAGCCGCGGCACTCCCGGTTGCGCTCGAAATACAGGCGCAGTCCCTTGAGTGTCAACGTCGGATCGTGCACGTCGACAACGTTCGTTTCGGAGAGAACGTAGTCTGCCAGACCACCGGTGGCGATCACGAGCGTGTCGGGTCCAAGCTCGGCTTTCATGCGATTGACCAGCCCTTCGACCAGCCCCACATACCCGTAAATCCACCCCGAACGGAGCGCGGCCACGGTATTGCGGCCGATCACTTCGTGGGGTGGCTCGAGCTCGACCCGCGAGAGCCGTGCCGCGCGCTGGAACAGTCCATCCATCGCGGTGCGCAAGCCTGGCGCGAGGGCCATGCCGAGCAGCCGGCCGTCGCGATCGACTGCGTCGAAGGTGGTGGCAGTGCCGAAGTCGATGATCACCGCCGGCACGCGATACAGCTCGATCGCCGCCAGCGCGTCGACGACACGGTCGGGGCCCATCTCGGCGGGATTGTCGATCGCGATGGTGACGCCAGTGTTGCCGGTGGCTTTGACTTCGACGAACTGGCAGTCCTTGCGAAAGTAGTTCGTCGCCAGTTCCTTGAAAATCGGCACCATCGCCGGGACGGTGCTGGACATGCTGACGCCGTCAAGATTCGCGAATGTCAGGCCGCGGCGCTGGAGGAGCCAGTCGAGGAGGACGGCGTATTCGTCTGGCATGCGCACGGAGTCCGTCTCCAGGCGCCACGTAGCGGTTAGCTCCTGGCCGACGAACGTGCCGAGTTTCACATTGGTGTTGCCAATGTCGATTGCGAGGAGCACGCGCTCAGAGTGTAGCGACCTCCTCGGTGGCGTTTCGCGCCGCCGATCGACACATGTCGATGAACCAGGCGTGCAGCCGCGTATCCGGTGTCAGCTCCGGATGAAACGCGGTGGCCAGCAGGTTGCCCTGTCGAGCCGCGACGACGCGCCCGTCGTCGAGAACGGCCAGCGGCTCGGCAGCCGCGCCCACGCGCTGAACCAGCGGGGCGCGGATGAAGACCGCGTGGATCGGTCGTTCCAGACCCTTGAATGCCAGGTCCACCTCGAAGCTGTCGAGCTGGCGTCCGAAGGCATTGCGCTGCACCGTCAGGTCCATCAAGCCAATGCGTCCGTCGGGCTCGCCACCCACGATGTCGCGCGCCAGGAGGATCATGCCCGCGCACGTGCCCCACACCGGTGTACCGTTCTGCGCCGCATGACGGATGGGCTCCTCCAGCCCATACGCCACGAGGAGCTTGCCAATCGTGGTGCTTTCGCCGCCCGGGATGATCAGCCCGTCGAGCTCGCGCAGATCCGCGGGGTGCGTACCTCGCGTACCAGGACGTCTGGATCGGCCCGACGCAGCATCGCGGCGTGCTCCGCGAAGTCACCCTGCACGGCGAGCACGCCAATAGTCAGACGAGCGGGCTCGGCGCGCGTCACCAGCCGCGCGTGGCCAGTTGGCTCGCCTCGGGCAGGGTGCGCGCAGAGATACCGACCATGGGCTCGCCCAGGCCACGCGAGACCTCTGCCAGAATCGACGCGTCCTGGTAGTGGGTTGTCGCCTTGACGATGGCCGCCGCGCGGCGTGCCGGATCACCGCTCTTGAAGATGCCCGAGCCGACGAACACGCCCTCGGAGCCGAGTTGCATCATCAGCGCCGCATCGGCGGGAGTCGCGATGCCACCTGCCGTGAACAGCACCACCGGCAGCCGGCCGTCGCGGGCGACCTGGCGCACCAGCTCGTAGGGCGCGCCCAGCTCCTTGGCCTCGTGCATCAGCTCCTCGTCGCCGAGGGTGCCCAGGCGTCGAATGTGCGACGTGATCGCGCGGATGTGGCGCACGGCTTCGACGACGTCGCCGGTGCCCGCCTCACCCTTGGAGCGGATCATCGCCGCGCCTTCGCCGATTCGGCGCAGCGCTTCGCCAAGATTGCGAGCACCGCACACGAACGGCACCTTGAAGGCGTGCTTGTAAACGTGGTGCTCCTCGTCGGCCGGGGTCAGTACCTCGGACTCGTCGATGTAGTCGACGCCCATGGCTTCGAGGATTTGCGCCTCGACAAAGTGGCCGATGCGGGCCTTGGCCATCACCGGGATCGTCACGGCCTCAATGATTTGCTGAATCAGGTCCGGGTCCGACATGCGCGCCACGCCGCCGTCGCGGCGGATATCGGCTGGCACGCGCTCGAGAGCCATGACGGCCACCGCCCCCGCGTCTTCGGCGATCTTCGCCTGATCGGCGGTGACCACATCCATGATGACGCCGCCTTTGAGCATCTGGGCCAGTCCACGCTTGGCGGTCCAGGTGCCGGTCTCAGGCGAGTGTCCGTTGGTGGTGGGCGCAGATGGGGCGATGGGATCGAGGGTCATGGTGGCAGCGGCTCCTCTAGCAGGTTGTACGACCGAGATACCCGTACATTTGGCAATGTGATGTACGGGTGTACGGGTAAGTCTACCGAGCCGCGCCCGGCCGCGGCCACGTCCAATTGCACAGGATTGGCACGCGTGGTGAACAATCAGCAGCGATGACGCGTGCGGTGCTGGTCGATTGCTTCAGCGGCGCTTCGGGCGACATGCTGCTTGGCGCGTTGATTGACGCGGGCGTGTCTGTCGCAGACCTGCGAGACGGGCTTGCGAGCCTGCCGGTACGTGGCTGGCAGCTGACCGCGCAGCCAGTGGCCCAGCACGGACTGGGTGGCACGCGAGCGCGAGTGACGCTCGACGAGCATGATCAACCGCATCGCGGTCTTCTGGACGTGCTGGCGATCGTCAGGGCGAGCGCATTGCCGGAGGCCGTAACGCGGCGTGCCGCGGAGGTCTTTACACGCCTGGGTGAGGTCGAGGCAGGCATTCATGGTACGACGGTCGAAGAGGTGGAGTTTCACGAGGTAGGTGCCATCGACGCGATAGTCGACGTGGTCGGCGTCGTGCTCGGCCTGCACTTGCTCGATGCCGACTGGGACCGCATCGCATGTGAGGGCGTGCCACTTGGCTCGGGCTGGGTCAGGGCCGCGCACGGGCGGCTGCCGGTACCCGCGCCGGCCACGCTCGAGCTGGTGCGGCGCGCGGGGATGCCCGTGCGTGGTGCACCCGGTCAGGGGGAAACGGGCGAATTGACCACGCCCACGGGTGCGGCGCTGCTGACCGTCCTGGCCAGGCCCGACGCGGGGGTCGCGCCGGCGAACGTGGAGCGTGTCGGCTACGGCTTTGGCACACGTGAGCCGGCCTGGCCGAACGCGGTGCGACTCATCGTCGGGGGCGATCGTGCGCCGTCGCCAGAGACGGGGCTACTCACCGACCGGGTCGTCGAGATCCAGACCAATCTGGACGACGCGTCGCCTGAAGAGCTGGGCTTCGCCATGGAGCGCCTGCTCGAGGCGGGCGCGCTGGACGTGGCCTTCAGCCCGCTGCAGATGAAAAAGAATCGGCCGGGGGTGCTGGTGCGGGTGCTGTCGCGGCCAGCTGACGGGCAGCGCCTGGCGAGGCTGGTCCTCGAGCACACGTCGGCGCTCGGGGTGCGGCTGCAGACGATCGAGCGGCTGATCGCGCGACGCGAGGAACGCGTGGCCGCCACGCCGTGGGGCGCGGTGCGTGTCAAGGTGAAATTGCTGGGCGACGCGGAGATCGTGGCGCCGGAATATGAAGACTGCGCGCGTGTGGCGCGCGCGGCACAGGTGCCGCTGCGCGACGTCTATGCGGCGGCCCGATCCGGCGGCTGACGCGGGAGGTCCCGATGGGCGTCAGAAAGCCGCCGTGAGACGCTTTTTGTGACGCATGCGACGCTTTTTCCCCGTCGTGAGACGCTTTCCACTCGCGCCATGTGACGCTTCGCGTGACGGTTTGCCGCGCATGCTGGTGCGCGTAATCGCACCTTTCCAAATCGAAAGTAGTTTTCCGCGGCGGCGGCTGGCGTCTCAGGCGTCTGAGCGTCTCAGGCGCTCAGAACCTGTTGCGCCTTGTCGACGATGCGTGCCTCGTTCGGGTACGACAGCCGCCGCAGCGCCTCGCCAATCGGGAACCACTCGACCACGTCGTATTCGCCGTCGTGATTGGCCGTGTCGCCGCCGGTCATTTGCATCAGGTAGAAGTGGACCGTCTTGGAGTGTCGGACACCACCCCAGACGAACCAGTAGTGGATCTGGTCGAGCGGTCGCTCGATGCGGGCCAGCAGGCCGGTCTCTTCGCCGACCTCTCGAACGGCGGTGCCTTCCAGGGTTTCCCCGACGATCGGCGTACCTTTGGGTAGCGCCCAGCGCTTGGGACGGATGCGTCCAACAAGTACCACCTCGATTGGACCGTCGTCACTGGCGCGACGATAGACCACGCCGCCTGCCGAGACGTCGCGCACCAGGGCGCCGTTGCCACGGGTGCGATTGGTCGGCGCCGGCTGGGTTGGGTGCGACGCGGCGCTGGAAATGCTGGCTGCGCCAGCCGTGGCCGAATCCTGTGTCGGACCGGCCTCATCGGCACGCGAGCCGTTGCGTCTGCCTCTGCCACGCTTGAAGCGACGCCCCCCTCGTGCCACGGTACCCACCCTAACCGCTTTGCGCCGCGCGGCGCTAGTGGACTGGCGTCGGCGTCGGAGCGATGCCGTTGGTGGTAGTCGCCGGTTTGGTGGTCGGTTGCGCCTGCGGCTTGGCCGTGGGCGCCGCGGTCTGGGAGCGCGCCGCTGGTGTGACACTGGCGGCCGGCTTGGCGGCGGTCGAGGCCGTGGCGGCTGAGGTGGCGACAGTGGTGGCTTGCGAGCTCGTGGCGGGTGCCGGCGCCGCCGCGATCGGCTTGGGCTTCTGGGCCTCTAGCACGTTCTGAATCGCGGTGTCGATGTTTGCCGAGGCCGGCTTGCCTTTCGAACCGACCAGCGTCATCGTGCGCGCGGGCTGGTACGAGCTCTTGAGGTCCAGGTCGCGCTCTTTGCTCCCGTCGTCGGGGAGCACGTGGCGGACGACCTCCGCGTCGAACCCATCGCGCGCTGTCTCGACGAGCAGCGTGCGCCCCCAGGGCATCGTCGGGTCGGCCTGCGCCAGTGGGCGCGGGTCGGCCGTCGTGCGATTGGTAATCTTGGCGTCGTCGACCTGGACTTTCCACGGTGGCTTCTTGCCATACAGGCCGAAGTAGACATTCGAGTCGTCAGCGTCGGCCTGGATCAGGATCGCGTTGCCGGTCGTGTTGGTCCACTTGAAATCGAGTCCCGAGTCACTGTCGACGGTGACGTCGAGGCCGACGACGCCGCGCGACGTGTACGCCGGGATCCAGTACAGGTGCCAGTAGCGCTCCTCCAGTTGATAGCCGGCCCAGAACACCGGCTGGAAGAGCGTGGTGGCTACCTGACAGATACCGCCGGCCACGCTGGGTACGGTGCGCGGCCCGTCGTCACCTGATTCGATGCCGAAGCCCCACTGAAAGCCGGCGTCGATCGTCGTCGGACCCACCGAATCGTTGAACGAGAAGGTTGCGCCGGGCGGCACGACCACGCCGTTCAAACGCTGCGCCGCCAGCTGAATGTTGTGGACCTTTTCGGGTACTGATCCAGCGAACGAAGTACTGCCTTTGTCGATCAGCTCGGTGATGCCCAGAGATTGGGCATCGTCGGACGTCACCGTCGGGTCCACCGTGGAAACCGGCAACTGGACACTGGTGGTGCCCGACAGCAGCGCATCGTGCACCGCCTGCACCAGCGCGGCCTGGTCGACCGTGCGGCCCTGGGCGCTTGGACGAATCACCTGCAAATCGCCGCCGTTGTAGTCGAAACGCGCATCCTGCACCGGCTGGTCGACCTGCTTGGCAAGGGCGGCTGCCCAGTCCTGGATGGCCTGGTCGTCAATGGTGACGCTGGCGGGCTGATCAGCTCCGCTGCCGCTACTCAGCGACACGAACTTGGCGATGTCCGCGTGCTGCAGCTGAAACGATTGGTCGGCGAACGTTACGGTCAGCGTCGGCGCGTCTGCACCCAGCAGGTGATCGAGTTGGTCCCGCGCGGACTGCAGGTCATCGTTGGGGACCGCTGGCGGCACGCTGTCGACAACAAGGGTAACGCTGTCGCTGTTGCCGTTCAGCGCGGCGTTGAGCTGCTCACGCGAGGCCGCGACGTTGAGTGCCTCGCCAGCCTGCGCGTCAGAGGACTGAATGGTGCCGTCCTGGCCCAGGGCGAGGGTTGCGTCGACGGGCGCGCGGTTGATCTGGGTCGCCATGCTGGCGAGGGCGCTATCCAGCGCCGAGGCGTCCGTGGTGCTGTCCACCGAAATCGACTTGCCGCGAAAGAGCGCGTCCATCTGCTCGCCGAGGCGGTCGATCGGGCTTCCGGAGCGACCGACCCCGTAAGCGGCACCGACCAGCTCGTCAGGGTCCAGGCGCAGCCCGAGGTCGCGCGCGGTGGTGTGCCAGGTCTGCCCCGCGTCCGCCGCGGTAATGTCGAGGGGACGATCCATCAGCTGTTGCACGCCGGGCAACAAGCGAGCGACAGCCTCGGGCCGAGAAAGGCCTCCGACGTCCATGCCCAGCGCGGTCACTCCCGGGCTGATCTTGCCCCAGTTGATAAGCTCGAACAGCGTTAGAAACGCCAGCGCCGCGAGCGGCAAAGTAACCAGACTGACCATCGAGCGCGAGGACGGTGGAGGGGACGACGGTGGTCGGTTCGCTTCCGCAACCGCCTGGTACCTGCGCGACATCGCCGAAGCCGGTTGTAACACAGGTAGGCATAATCTCGTTCGGCGCGTAATGCCTTTGTGATGTCATGGGCGTTCGCCAAGATGCGACGGCGACTGGCCAGCCTGGCCTACTCGTCGCGCAGCCGACCCGGAATGACCACGTCGTCGCCGCGTGCGCGGATCGTCTCGTGCTCGCCGAGTTGAGCGGCACGCATGATCGCCTCGCTCACGTGCACCAGTTCGCCGTTCCACCATACCTGTTCAGCCAGTCCACCCCGCCGTACGCGGGCGTGAAGGCGCTCCATGAGCTGTTCTCGATCCATCCCTCGCCGCACTTCCTGAATGCCTGCCAGTGGTGGACGCACAGCATGTGCCATGGCCCGTTTCGAGAGATACAAGTACGGCACAACACGGCGCGCTTCCTGTTACGGCCTGTTGCGGGGCGCTTGTGCAGCGGATTGTGGGTTGGTTAAGCTGCGCGCAAGTTGGCAACTGCAACTGCGACGGCATCCAAGGCGATTCGACTTGGCCATCCCAGTTATGTCTGGCGTCGCGGCCAGGACAGGCGTCTCGCTCTGATTCGACAGTTTGTCGAGTTGCGCGCCAAACGGATTCTCGACGTCGGCTGCGGACTTGGCATGTACGTGTCGCAGTTTCGCCAGTTCAGCGACGACGTCTATGGCGTCGATATCGATCCGGACAAGATCGGCCATGCCAGCGAGTGGTTGCCCAATCTGCGCGTCTCGCCGGCCGAAGAGTTGCCGTTTACTGACGATAGCTTCGACATCATTCTGCTCAACGAAGTCATCGAGCATGTCGATGACGATCGTCAGACCGTTCACGAGGCGTATCGCGTTCTGGCGCCGGGCGGCCACATGGTGGTGTACGCCCCGAACCGCCTGTACCCGTTCGAGACGCACGGCTTCTTCTTTGCCGGTACGTATCATGGGCCGTGCAATCTGCCGATCCTGGCCAACTGGGTGCCGAACTTCGTGCGCAACTATTTTGCGCCGCACGTTCGCATTTACACCCAGCACGAGATCAAGGACCTGTTCGACGGCCTGAACGTCGAATTCGTGGTGCAGTCGCACATCTTCCCCGGGTGTGACAATTGGGCCGAGCGCGGCCTGATGGGCCGCCTTTTCCGCGACATCATGCACCTGGTCGAGCACTCGCCACTGCGGCGCTTCGGGATCTCGCACTTCATCGTGGCGCGCAAGCGCGCCTAGAAGTTCGGCCGACAAGCCGCGTTTCGGCTCACGTCGCAGTCGGCAGAACTGCTGCACACCGTTTGCGCTAGGGACGCGGCCGAAAAGCCTGAAGTGGACCTAGAAACTGCATGCCGCGTCCCTAGCAGCACGCCTCCGCCGGCCGCTTGCCGGCCTTGCGTGTAAGGGCCTCGTGAAGAATGAACTGGACGATGCCCGCGATGACCAGCGCCGGGCCAAGGACCTCCAGGCTCAGGCGCACCGACAGCACCCCGAGGAGCCCGGGCAGCACCGCGCCACCCGCGACCGCCGCGGCGACCTGCAGTCCGATCGCGTTGGCCGCTTGCGCTGCGCCGAGGCGTGCAGGCGTCTGGGCGATGAGCACCGGGAAGATCGGGGCAAAGGCCAGTCCGAGCGCGGCCACGGCCACCCAGCTGACCACGGGAATGTTGGCCCACAGCAGTCCCGCCGCCAGAATGCACGCCAGCATGCACCCGCGCAGCAGACGATCCGACCCAATGCGCGGCACCAGCGCGCCGAACAGCACCCGACCGAGTGTCAGGCTGGCCCAGTAGACGCTGACGAGTGCGCCGGCGAGTGCGGCGGGCATGTCACGCGCGAGCGTGAACAGGCTGAACGACCACTGCCCGGTCCCCGTCTCCATGCCCACATAGACGAAGAACAACCCCAGGCTGAGCCACAGGACTGGCTGGCGCAGCAGGGCGGCCATCGAACCTCGCGCGCGCTGCGGTGGCCGCCTGTGTCCGGCATGATCGGCCGACGGGTAGGTGAACCGCTGACGCGTGATCCAGTACCCGACTGCCAGGCACAGCTGCGCAGCGGCAACCACCGCGTAGCCGACGTTCCACGCCAGTCCACTGCTCAGGATGGCGGTCATGATCAGCGGGCCAGCCGCCGCGCCCAGACCAAAGGCCGCGTGCATCCAGTTCAGCGTGCGCGGGCCATACGCCGTCGCCGCGTAGGTGTTGAGCCCACCGTCGATCGCGCCCGCGCCGAGGCCGAGGAGCGCGGCCAGCGCCACCATGCTCGACCACGACGCCGAAATGGCATAGCCAATCAGGCATGTTCCCGTCAGGCCGCAGCTGGCCGCCAGCACGCTGCCGATGCCGAAGCGGCCGATGATCCGACCGGACACTGCGCTCGAGGCAAAGTAGCCAATCGCAAAGGTCGCGATGAGCAGGCCCAGCGCGTCCAGCGGCAGGTCGAACGTCGCACGAATGGACGGCCACGCTACACCCAGCATGCCCTCGGGCAGGCCAAGGCTGACAAACCCGAGTGAGGCCAGCAGCAGTGTGAGCCGCGGGCGTGTTTTTGGCCGGCTGCGTTCCAGGCTGACCACCACGCGTACAGGGTCGCACGCGGCGTCATCGGGACGCCGATGCCCACTGCGCCGTGCAGGTGGTGTGTTGTGCTAGGATGCGCTCAACGCACCTGCCAATTGCATATGCCCTTATCCAGAGAGGTGGAGGGAAACGGCCCTATGAAGCCCGGCAACCCTCCCGGCGCGAGCGGTGCTCGCCCGGAGACGGTGCCAATTCCGCCGATGCACTGTGTTGCAGCAGCTGCGTCGGGAGATGAGGACGCAGCTCCTGCAGCAGTAGCTTGAAGCAGTAGCTCGAAGCACCGCGTCGTGAGCCTCCCATCTGGATAGGTCTGCAAGAACCCAGTGGGAGGAAGTGATCATGACTACAACGATTCAGCCGCCGAGCAGTCCGCCGGCTGGACTTGGCCGCATTCGCGGATTGCAGTGCCGTGAGTGCGGCGAGTTGTACCCGGCCGAGGCGCGTCACGTGTGCGAGCTGTGCTTCGGCCCACTGGAAGTCGCCTATGACTACGACATTGTCCGCGCCAGCGTCTCGCGCGCGAGCATTGCGGCGGGTCCGCGCTCGCTGTGGCGATACCGAGCGCTGCTGCCCATCGAGGGTGAGCGCGTGGTGGACACCCAGGCTGGATTCACGCCGCTGATTCCCGCTGCCAACCTTGGGCGGGTGCTGGGCCTCAAGAACCTGTGGATCAAGAACGACACGGTCAATCCGACCTTCTCGTTCAAGGACCGGCCCGTGTCTATCGCCAGCACACGCGCGCTGGAGCTCGGCTTCGACGTATTGTCGTGCGCATCGACCGGCAACCTGGCGGGATCGGTCGCCGCGCACGCGGCCAAGGCCGGCATGCGGGCGTGCATCTTCATCCCGTCGGACCTGGAGGCAGCCAAGATCGTCGGTGCCTCGATCTACGAGCCGACCATCTTCGCGGTCGACGGCAACTATGACGACGTCAATCGCCTCAGCAGCGAGATTGCCGACCTTTACCCGTGGGCCTTTGTCAACATCAACCTGCGGCCGTACTACTCCGAGGGCTCAAAGACCCTGGCGTTCGAAGTTGCTGAGCAGTTGGGTTGGCGCAGGCCGGACGCCGTCGTCGTGCCGATCGCCAGCGGTTCCATGTTCACCAAGATCCACAAGGGCTTCGCCGAACTCGAGAAAGTTGGCCTCGTCGAGGCGGGCCGCGCCCCGCGCATGATCGGCGCGCAAGCGGACGGCTGCTCGCCAGTCGTGCAGGCGGCGCGCGCGGGCACCTACGACGTCCAGCCGGTGCGTCCGAACACGATCGCCAAGAGCCTGGCGATCGGTAATCCGGCCGACGGCTACTACGCGCTCAAAATTGTCGAGGAGACGGGCGGCGCGCTGGAGGCCGTCAGCGACGACGAGATCGTCGATGGCATCCGTCTGCTGGCCCGCACCGAGGGGATCTTCGCGGAGACGGCAGGCGGCGTCACCATCGGGGTGCTGAAGAAGCTTGTCGAAGCGGGCAGCATCGATCCTGACGAGCTCGTGGTGGCGTACATCACGGGCAACGGATTCAAGACTCTCGACGCCGTGGTCGAGCACGTAACGCCACCTTTACACGTGGCGGCAACGCTGGCATCGTTCCAGGCAGCATTTGGCGATCGAGGCGGTCAGAGGGGTGCGTAGACAATGGCCTCAGAACGAGTGAAATTCACCTTTCCACCAGACCTGGTCAATACACCAGTGATCTACAACATGGGCAAGGAGTTCGGTGTGGCGACCAATATCCGGCGTGCAAACCTGAGCCATGACCGCGGCTGGGTCATTCTCGAGGTCGTGGGTAGCAGCGAAGCGATCGAGAAATCGCTGGCATGGGCCAAGGAGCAGGGCGTGCGCATCGAGCCGGCCACGGCTGAGACGGCATGAGCGTTCGGGTCCGCATTCCCACGCCGCTGCGCGCGGCGACCGACGGTACCGCTGAGGTCAGCCTCGAGGCTGAGAACGTCGAGAGCGTGATCTCGGAGCTGGAGACACGCTATCCGGCGATCAAAGGCCGGCTGCGCGATGAGTCGGGCGCGATGCGGCGCTTTGTGAACCTGTACGTCAACGGCGAGGACGTCCGCTTCAAAGAGGGCCTGGAAACCTCGCTGCAGTCGGGCGACGAGCTGAGCATCATCCCCGCGGTCGCCGGCGGCTAGTTCCCGGCGGCTACACGGGTTCGATGCTGACGGGTGTTCCTCGCTGGGCGCTCGTCACGCGTGCCGCGCTCCCGTCGCGCACCGAGATCTCGAGTAGCCCCGTGCTGCCGATCAGCGCCAGCAGCTCGCCCGGCGGCACGGCAGCGTAGTACGCCACCCCGCGCGCCTCTCGGGCGTTGACCCTGACCACATAGCGCGCCGGCAGGCTCGCCGGCGTGAGGTTGGTCACCAGATTGCCGTACGCATCGACGTGGAGGACTTCGCCACGCCGCCCCTCCGGAACGGGCAGGGCGCGCCGCACAAACTGGGTTACAGACGTGCCGAGGCGCTCGAGCGGCACGCCGCTGGCCAGGTGCGCGGCGACCGGCCCGAAGATGTCCCTGCCGTGGAATGACGCCGAGGGGCTGACCACGCGCCAGTAGTCGGGGTTGTCGAGCTCGACCACGCGCTGAATGCCGCCCAGTCGCTCGGCGGCTGGCACGAGCAACCCGTTGTCCGGCCCGATGCAGTAGTCCCCGCGCACGGTTTCGAGCGCAAGCGCCAGGCGGACCGAGCCCACGCCTGGATCGACGACGGCCACATGGACGGTCCCGGCCTCGAATGGCTCGACGGCCGACCACAGCAGGAAGGCACCCGCTTGTACGTCCTGGGGCGGCACCGCGTGCGTGAGGTCCACCAGCCTTGCGGTCGGCGCAATGGCCAGGATGGCGCCTTTCACCTGGCCCACGTAGGTGTCGGCCAGGCCGAAGTCGGTCAGGAGCGTGATCGGACGCACCCGCTCAGAGTAGATCGTCACGCGCGTGATTCCTTACAATGTTGACGGGATTACTTAGCTTTCGTGCGATTGACCATGCGCAGCGACTACGGGGCTCACGCCGTCATCGAGCTTGCCCGACGATACGGTCAGGGGCCGGTGCAGTGTGCCGAAATCGCTGCTTGTCAGAAGATCCCTGAGGCCTATCTGGATCAGCTGTTGAGTGGTCTGCGGCGCGTCGGCATCGTACGCAGTGTGCGCGGGCCGCACGGCGGTCATGAGCTGGCCCGCGACCCCCGCCACGTCACACTCGGAGATATCGTCACCGCCCTCGAGGGACCCGTCGTGCCGCACGAGTTCGTGCACTCGCCCGCGGCCGACACGGAGGGCTCTGACTGGTGGGCAGCCTGTGCGGTCCGCAACGCCTGGCTCGAAGCTGCCGAGGCCTCGCAGCGCGTCCTGGACCGCACCACCATTCAGGACCTGCTCGAACAGCAGGTCGCCATCCGCGCCCACCGCACCGAGCAGGACCAGGCCCGTCAGGGAATGCATCCTGCGCCCCGGCGTTTTCAGAAAATTGAACACTCAGAGAGAGTTCTTGGAGCACACGTGAGCTCAACGGCAAACAATGTCAACGGGACTTCGTCCTCGTCGAACGGAACAGTTAATGGAACGGTGAGGGGCGCGGCCCTCTCGCTGGACCAGGCGCGGCGCTATGCCCGCCACATCATCCTGCCCGAGGTCGGCTCGATAGGTCAGCGCAAGCTGTTGGCCGCGAAGGTCCTGCTGATTGGCGCTGGAGGGCTCGGCTCGCCGGCCGCCCTGTACCTCGCCGCGGCCGGCGTTGGGACGCTGGGCATCGTCGACTATGACGTCGTCGACCTGAGCAACCTGCATCGACAGATCATCCACGGGCACGCCAACATCGGACGCCCCAAGGTGGATTCGGCGCGCGAGCGGTTGGCCGACGTCAATCCTGACGTCGAGGTGCTGACCTTCAACGAACCCATCTCGTCGGCCAACGCGCTGGACATCATGAAAGACTTCGACGTCGTGGTGAACGGCTCGGACAATTTCCCGACGCGTTACCTGGTCAACGACGCGTGCTACCTGCTCGGCAAGCCGCTGGTTGACGGCACGCTGTTCCGCTTTGAGGGTCGGGCCAACGTCTTCCTGCCTGGGCAGGGCTGCTATCGCTGCCTGTTCCCGGCGC
The DNA here is from genome assembly GCA_963776625.1 of uncultured Chloroflexia bacterium. Classification (GTDB taxonomy): domain Bacteria; phylum Chloroflexota; class UBA6077; order UBA6077; family CF-72; genus CF-72. The sequence continues at coordinate 43,451 of CAVZNP010000002.1, forward strand.
CACCGCCGCCAGGCGCGGTGCCGAGCTGCGCGGAAGCAGGCGTGCTCGGGGCGATGTGCGGGGTCATCGGTACGATCCAGGCGGTCGAGACCGTCAAGCTCCTGCTCGATCTGGGCGAGCCGCTGGTCAATCGGCTGCTGCTGTTCGACAGCCTGACGATGGAGTTCCGCGAGGTCAAGATCCCGCGCGACCCCGACTGCCCGTTGTGCGGCGACAACCCGACGATCCACGAGCTGATCGACTACGAGGCGTTCTGCGGTGCGCCCGTGACGGCGCTGGGCTGATTGCAGATGGCCAACGTACGCGTGCCGGCGATGCTGCGACCAACGGTGGGCGGCGAGCGCGTGGTGAACGTCGACGGCGCGACCCTGCGCGAGCTGATCGAGAACGTCGACAAGCGCCACCCCGGCTTTGCCGGCCAGCTGCTGGAGACTGACGGAGCGCAGCGGCGCTTCGTCAACATCTACGTCGACGACGAAGACGTTCGCTACCTGAATGGCCTGGACACGCCGGTCGACGCGGGCACCGTCATCTCGATCTTGCCGGCGGTGGCCGGCGGCCGCTGAGGCGCGTGACCCAGCTGCGCGTCAACGTCGCCACGCCGACGACCATCGAACGCGCCATTGGCAACACGCCGCTCGTGGAGTTGCCAAGCTTCAACCCGCGCGCGGGTGTGCGCTTGTGGGCCAAGCTGGAAGGCGCTAACCCGTCTGGCTCGGTGAAGGATCGCATTGCGCTGGCAATGCTGGACGCGGCCGAAGCCGCGGGTGAGCTGTATCCGGGCTCCGAGCGCGTGATCATCGAGCCGACCAGTGGCAACACCGGCATCGCACTGGCGATGCTTGCGCGGCGGCGCCGTTACAGCTTCCTGGCTGTCTTGCCTGAAAACGTCAGCGTCGAGCGGCGCCAGCTGCTCGAGGCCTACGGCGCGGCGCTGGAGTTCACGCCCGCCGAGTTCGGCAGCAATGGCGCGATTCGGCGCGCGCAGGCGCTGGTCGACGCGCATCCCGAGCGATTCTTCATGCCGTACCAGTACGGCAACGACGCCAATCCGGGCGCGCACTTCGAATCCACCGCCCCCGAAATCCTGCGCGACCTGCCGGAAGTTACCCACTTCGTCGCGGGCCTGGGCACCGGCGGCACGCTGACGGGCACAGGACGCCGCTTGAAGCGGGATAAACCTGGCGTGCAGGTGATCGCCGCGGAGCCGCATCCGGGCGACGGCGTGCAGGGCCTGCGCAGCCTGGACGAGGGGTTCATCCCGCCGGTGCTCGACGCCTCGGTGCTCGACCGCAAGATTCTGGTCACCTCTGACGATGCGCTGGTGATGACGCGACGGCTGGCTTCACAAGAAGGCGTTTTCGCCGGGATCTCGTCCGGCGCGGTCCTGCACGCGGCGCTGCGCGTCGCCAGCGGGCTCGAGCACGGCGAGCTCGTGTGCCTGTTTGCCGACGGCGGCTGGAAGTACCTCAGCCTCGGGGTGTGGAGCCGCTCACTCGAGGACGCGCAAGATACCGTGCGCAACAAGGTCTGGTGGTAGGGGCCTCGCTCGTCTTTCCGTTGAGCTTGCGCCAGCAGCTCATCGAACACGCGCGGGAAGGTGATCCCGACGAGGTCTGCGGCATTCTCGGCGGTCGAGCTGGCGAGGTGACGCGCGTCTTTCGGGTGCGCAATACGGCCGAAGCGGTGACCGCCGAGCGGGGTGTCTTCCGCGATCGAGATTCCGGGGCGGCGCCTGGCCGCGCGCCGGTGCACTACTACATGGACCCGCGTGACCAGCTGCGTGTCTACAACGAGCTGGACGACCTCGGCCTGGACGTGGTCGGCTACTACCATTCGCACACGCACACCGAGGCGCGACCGTCGCCGACCGACGTGCGACTCGCCACCGATCTCGCGCCCTTGTATGTGCTCGTGAGCCTGACGCACGAGCCCGACGTGCGCGCGTGGCGGATCTCCAAGGCAGACCCGGCCGACGAGATCGGCGACGTGATCGAGGTCGGCCTCGCTTAGAATTCCGCCAATGGCGAAGGTGATTGTCGGCATGTCGGGCGGGGTTGACAGCTCCGTCACGGCGGCGTTGCTGAAGCAGGCTGGGCATCAGGTCATCGGTGTGACCCTCAACGTGTGGCCCGAGCTGCCGAATATGCCCGACATCCAGCGCGAAGACGCGTGCTGTGCGCTGGGCGCGGTGGAAGACGCACGCCGCGTGGCCGACACGCTCGACATTGCCTACTACGTGCTGAACTTCCGCGAGGTCTTCGAGGACAGGGTCATCAAGGACTTCGTCAACACCTACGCCAGCGGACGCACGCCCAATCCGTGCATTCGCTGCAACCAGTTCATCAAGTTCGATGCGCTGCTGGTCAAGGCCCGCCAGCTAGGGGCGCAATACGTGGCCACCGGCCACTATGCGCGCATCGAGCACGGCGCGCCCAATCGGTTGCGCAAGGCCGCCGATCCGACCAAGGACCAGAGTTACGTGCTGTATGTCATGTCCCAGGAGCGGCTGGCGGCGGCGATGATGCCGCTCGGTGAGTTCAGCAAGTCCGAGACACGTCAGATGGCGGCCGACCTGGGCCTGGCGGTGGCTGACAAGCCCGAGAGCCAGGACATCTGCTTCGTACCGTTCAAGCGCTACACCGAGTTCATCGAGCTGTACGCTCCTGAGGTCCTGCAGCCGGGTCCGATTGTCAATCAGGAGGGCGCGGTCGTGGGCGAGCACCGCGGCATCGCCCTGCATACCGTCGGCCAGCGGCGCGGTCTCGGAGTGGCGGCCGGCAAGCCGCTATTCGTGACCGGGCTGGATCCGGCCACCAATAGCGTCGTGGTCGGCGACGCGGAGGACCTGTTGCGGTCGAGTTGCACGCTCGAGGAGGTCAACTGGATCGCCGGCGAGCCGCCGCGCGCGCCCATCCGCGCGATGGGCAAGGCGCGCTATCGCTCGCAGGAAGTGGCCTGCACGGTGCAAGGCGAGGCTTCGGGATTGCGGGTTGACTTCGACGCGCCGCAGCGGGCGCTCACGCCTGGGCAGGCGCTGGTGCTGTACGAAGGCGAGTACGTGCTCGGTGGCGGCACGATCAGCCGTTAACAGGGAGCGCACTGGGCTATACTCCGCCGAGGATAGGCGACAGCCGGGCAATGCCACGCGTCAACCGAGACCTCCAGCGCCGCCTGGCCGCTCGCCGTGAGCGGGAGCGCCGCCGACCCACCGAACGTCGCTACAACTTTGCGACCAGCGAGCCCGAGCTCATCGACGCGGTCGATCCGGATACCGAGATTGACGCTGAGCCTCAGACCGACGTGCTCGACGCTGAGGCCGCTGAAGCTGACCTGGCGACTGCACCACCCCCAGGCGGGCTGCGCCCGAGTCGAGCGACGGCCGCGACGTCGAGCTCCGCGGCTGCTCATGCCGGCGCGCGGTCCACGTACCGGCCATTTTCTGACTACAAAGAAGAATATGCCTACGTCTCGCGCGACCTGCGACGCGTCGCGGCGGTCGTCGGTGGGCTGCTTGTAGCGCTGCTCGTTCTCTACTTCGCGCTGCCGATCCTGGTCCGCTGACACCCATGGCGGCAGACTCGGGGGGCCGCCGATCCCCATCGTCGTTGGACGCATCCCCGGGCCAGCCGTTGCGCCTGGTGCGTCTGTTCGGCATCCAGTTCACCGCCAGCTGGAGCGGCGTACTGTTGCTGGCGCTGCTGGTCTACGTCGCTCTGGTGGTGTTTCGCAGCACGCGACTCGGCATGTCCCAGGGCGAATTGTGGTCGCTGGCCGTGATCGCCGGGGTGCTGTCCGTGGTCAGCCTGTACGCCCACGAGCTCGCGCATGCGCTGGTGGCACGGGCCTATGGCATCCCGGTGCGCACGATCAGCCTCTTCCTGCTGGGCGGGATGGCGCACATCACGCGAGAGTCGCCGACGCCGCGCGCAGAGTTCCTGATCGCGGCTTCTGGTCCCGCCTCGAGCTTGCTGATCGGTGGCGTCTGTGCGCTGCTGGCCGCGCTCCTGACGCAGGTTGCGCCCGCGTTTGCCCTCTTCAGCATGCTGGCGGGCGTGAATATCTCGCTGGGCATCTTCAATCTCGTGCCCGCGTTCCCGCTCGACGGCGGACGTGTGCTGCGCGGGTTACTGTGGTCAGCTGGCCAGGACCTGGCCTGGGCGAGCAAGATCTCGGCGCGCGTCGGCCAGCTGGCGGCCGTCGGACTGCTGTTCTCGGGCGTCTGGATCCTGTTCGACGGGAGCAGCGGCGCGTTCGGTGGCCTGTGGCTGATCTTGATTGCCTGGTTCATGTATGCCGGCGCGGCGAGCTCACAGTACGCCTCGGCGTTCCAGGAGTCGCTGCGGCGGCTGACGGTCGCATCCGTGATGGACCGCGACTTCGGCAAAGTGCAGGCGGGCGTCTCGGTGCAGGCATTTGCCGAGGAGCACCTGATCGAGCGACAAGTAGCCACCGCGCCACGCGCGTACGCGGTATATCGGGACGACTATCTGGTCGGGCTGCTGAGCCTGCGGCAGCTCGGTCGCATTCCGATGCAGAGCTGGGCGCAGACGAGCATTGAGCGCGCGATGCTGCCGATCGAATCGGCGCCGGCCATGGAGCCGAGTGCGCCGGCACTGGGTGCGCTGCACCTGATCGTCGAGGAAGGCGTGGAGCACATTGCCGTCATGGCCGAGGGCCGCCTGCTGGGACTGGTCACGCACAACGAGCTGGCTCGCGCCACGTCAGCAAAGTAAGGAAGGCACACGGTCCCCTCATCGGGGAAGGGACCCCATCGGGAAGGAATCCGACGTGCACAAACGCACGGGCCGCGTCAGCGACGCCGCGCTGAGACGCCGCCGCTACTTACCAGAGCCGCGTCGCGCCGACGTAGTGCTGCTGCCAGTAGCTGGTGTACAGGCTGCTGACGGTCACCCCGGTGCGCTCGTCGCTGGCGTGGACGAACTGCCCACCGCCGATGTAGATGCCGTCGTGGCTCAGACCCGGTTCGTAGGTGTTGGCGAAGAACACCGTGTCGCCTGGCTGCAGCGCGCCCATCGACACGTGCGCCCCGCCGTTGTACTGCTGCCACATGCCGCGCCCTACGGGCGCGCCGCTGTGGTTGTGGATGTAGTACACGAAGCCCGAGCAGTCAAAGCCCGCGGGCGAGGTGCCGCCGAACACATAGCGGTAGCCCACGAACTTCATCGCGTTGGCGACGATCGTCCCGCCGCCAGCACCCGAGGCGAGGGCTGGGGCCGCGGGAGCCGCGGGCTTGGGCGCCGGGGCGGCGGCCGCCGCCGGCTTGGACGCCGGTGCTTGCGCGACGGGCTTGGGAGCCGGTGCCTGGACGACAGCCGCGCCGGCCGAGGTGGACTGCGTTCGCGGTGCGGTGACTGCTGGCACGGGCGCCGCCGCGGGTGCGAGATCGGCCCGCATCTTGCCACCTGGCACGACCAGTTTGGCGCCGACGTTGATCACGTCAGGATCGTTCAGGTCGTTGTAGTCGAGCAGCAAGCCCAGATCGACCTGGTACTTGTAGGCGATATCGGCGAGCGTCTCGTCGGGCTGGACCTGATACTCGATGCCTTTGACGGGCAGAATGCGCAGATCGCTGCCGGGATGGATGGTGTCCGGATCGTCGATGCCATTGCTCGACAGAATCGTTTGCACGTCCACGCCGAAGGTGTCGGCGATGCCCGCGAGCGTGTCGCCGGGTTGGACCTCGTAGGTGCGGGTGCTGGGCACCGCATCAGCCGTGTCGTCGAGTGGCAGGCTCACGCCGCTGCCGACGGTCGCCGCTGCCTGGTCGTCACTGCCGCTGCCTGACTGGGCAACCGCCGCGGCGGCGCGCTGGGACATGATCGGCGTCGCGCCTGGCACCACCAGCTTCGTCCCTGGCTGAACCAGATCAGGATTCGGGCCCAGAATGTTGGCGCGGATGATGTCGCCAGGGTCGACACTGAAGCGCTCGGCGACCTTCTGAATGGATTCGCCTTCCTTGAGCGTGTACAGCACACCGTCGGTGGGCAGGATGACCAGGTCCTGACCAACCTGCAGCATGTCCGGATTGCGAATGCCGTTGGCGGCCATCAGCGTCTCGGGGCTGATGCCGTACTTGGCGGCGAGCATGCGCACCGTCTCACCCTCTTCCACGGTGTGGGTGATCGGCTGGGGCGGCGCGGGCGGGGCAATGGTCGCCTCCAGGACGTCATTGACGGGCTGGTCGGCAGCCGGCGTTGGCGCAGCCGGTGCGACAGCCACATCGACAGCGTCGAGAGCGACCACCGCCGGCGCGGCATCCACGAGGGGCGCCGGGGCGGCCATCGCGGTGGGGTTTCGGGGATGAACGACCATCGACGTCAGCGCGGCGACACTCACCACGGCGGCGACGCCGTGGAGCAAGTAGCGCGGGCGATAACGCGCGATACGGTCGAGGGTGGAGAGTGAACGCGAGAAGTCAGCCGTGTGGAAAAGACTAGCTGTCCGCCGCACGATTCCTCGAATCCTCTGGGAGGTGGTCGGTAAGTGGCACGACAGGTCCTCCGCGGGGGTCTGGAAGTTGGCGGCTGGCGGCCTGCGAACCGCCAACCCGCAGGCACCTTACGCAGGCCGATTCGCGGGTGTCAAGGCCACGTTAGCCGAAATCTCGTACCTTCTTGCTACTTCTTATGGTAGTTTGGGTGAGTTTTGCCGGCAGCGCGTCTCAACTACGCTTCGCGAAACTGCTCTGTGACCCCGGACCCCTTGACAACCGGCGCGTTGCAAAACGCGTTCCACGTGGCCCGGCGCGCCCGCCGTATAGCGGCGCCCCAGCCTGGCGGCGCGTCGGTCGTCACCCAGCCTGCCGCGCCACTGCCTCACGTGCTGCTCACCCTGCTCGGCGCGCCCGCCGGCCGACGCCGGCGCATGCCGGGGACGATCGGGGACGATGTGGAGGTACCACGACGCGTCGCGGTACACCTGTCAGGGACGTATGCCAAGTGGACTCCCCCTCGATCCCGCCACCGCCGCGCGCGCATTTGGCGACGCGTACTTCAACCTGCTACGTCGCGGCGCCGACGGCTCGCTGCGTCTCTCTAGTGATCACTGGCGGCTCGACGAGTTGAGCGAGGAGTCCTTCCGCTTCTCGGCGCGAGAGGCGGACGCGCCCCCGCTCGAGGTGCGTCGGACGGAGGTCGACCACGTGGTGTGGGACAGGTTGCCGAGACAGACCGTGCGTTCTCAGATCCGCTTTGTGCTCGTCAACGGCGACCTGTGGACGTTTTCCGGCACGGTCGACGAATCGGTCTTGCCCGAACGCTAAGCTCATCTCTCGTGTTCGGTTGTGGAGAAGCAGGGCCCGAGGCGAGATTTGCCTTTGCCGCGGAGGTCGCCCAGGCGACGTTTTCGCCGCGCGTCGACCGCTTGCGGCACAACGACAGCTTGCAGCGCGACGTCCTGGACTGGCTGTACGGCATGCGTATCGGGGCGCGAGGCGTGCTGCTCGCCGGGCTGGGGCTCGTCGGCGTGGTCGGTTCACTGCTGGCATCGATGGGCAGTTCTGGCGGCAGTCCTGGCAGTGGGGCCGGCCGTGGCGATGTCACGCGTCGCGGCGAGGAACGCATCGGGCGGTTGCATGCGCTGCCCTCGACCTCTGAAACGGTGCGACTGGGGGTCTTCGACGCCACTCTGCCGAACGTGCTCGAGATCGACTCGGGCGACGTCGTCGTCTACCCCGCCACCTGGTCGCATTTCCTGAACCGGCTTCAGCCCCGGGCTGTCGATCGAAGAGCTGGCCCAGCTGCGACGTGAGCACCCCGGCCGCGGCCCGCACTCGATCGTGGGTCCCGTCGGCATACGCGGGGCGCAGCCTGGCGACCTGCTGGCGATCGAATTTCAGCGGTTGATTCCCGTCGGCTGGGGAGCGACGTTCGTCAACCCTGGCGACCTCGGCACAGGCACGCTCGCGGACGAGTACCCGCGGGGTCAGATTCGCTACCTGGATTTCGACCTGGCCCACATGCGCGCCGAGTTCGCGCCCGGCATCCACGTCCCGCTGCGGCCCTTTCAAGGCACGGTGGGTGTGGCGCCGGCGCAGGGCGGCAGCGTCAGCTCCGTGCCGCCCGGTCAGCACGCGGGCAACATCGACCTGCGCGACCTGACCGAGGGCTCCGTGCTGTATATCCCCGTCTGGCAGTCTGAGGCCAAGCTGTTCACGGGCGACTCCCACGCCGCGCAGGGGCACGGCGAGGTCAACAATCAGGCCATCGAGTCGGCGATGCAGGAGGTCAGGCTGCGTGTCTCGGTGCACGAGCAGCCTGGCTGGACGTGGCCGATGGCCGAGACCGAGTCGCACTGGTACTGCATGGGCATCGACCGCGACCTCAACGAGGCGTTCCGCATCGCCGTCCGCAACGCGATCGACTTCCTGCATCGGCGGGCCGGGCTGACGCCGCTGGATGCGTACTCGCTGGCCAGCATCGCCATCGACTTTCACGTCACGCAATTCGTCAACCAGACGCGCGGCGTACACGCGGCTATCCCCAAATCACTGTTCTCCGAGGAGCGGCGCCGGAACCTAACGGTCGTCTAAGAAATGGAACCGCTTGGTTCCGGCATGGCGCATACTTTCGGTCGAACGATCTGACCAGTGGTGGCGAGCGCGCCGCGCTGGAGCTCATCCGAATTGAGCGGCCTGCCAGCCCCCTCCCCCCATTTGGTGGGTCGCTTGTTTTGACGCCGTGCTGTCCCCCCAGCACGGCGTTTCCCGTCCGCCAAGCGGGCGGGCTTCCCCCCGACGTACGCGGCCTTCCCTGCCGTTGGACGGGCGTCCGTTCCCTTTGACGGGGCGTGCCGTTCGCCGCGCACCGCTAGAATTGGAACGCATGGTCGCAGCCCCTCCCAACGTCGTGGATTCGCTGCGTGCCCGCGGCTTCGTCGCCCAGGTCTCTGACGAAGACGCCTTGCGGCGCGCGTTCGAGCGTGGACGCGTCACCCTGTACCAGGGCTTCGATCCGACGGCCACGAGCCTGCACGCGGGCCACCTGGTCGGCATCATGGCGCTGGCCCACCTGCAGCGAGATGGCCATCGCCCAATCGCGGTCGTGGGCGGCGGCACCGGCATGATTGGCGACCCCAGCGAGCGGGCGACCGAGCGACCCTTGCTGTCGGTCGAGGAGATTCATCGCAACCTGGCCAGTATTCGACGCCAGTTCGAGCCGTACCTCGACTTTTCAAACGATCGCGCGCTGATGGTCAACAACGCCGACTGGCTGCTCGACCTCAAGTGGATCGAGTTCCTGCGCGATATCGGCCGCTACTTCACCGTCAACCAGCTCATGCAGCACGGCACGTACCGTGAGCGCTACGAGGCCGGCAGCTTTGCGTTCATCGAGTTGAACTACGCGCTGGTGCAGGCTTACGACTTTCTGCACCTGTACCGCGAGTTTGGCTGCGTCCTGCAGATCGGCGGCAACGATCAGTGGTTCAACATCCTCGCCGGCCGCGACCTGATTCGCCACGCCGACGGCGGCGAGGCGTTCGCGCTGACCATGCCGCTGATCACGACGTCCTCGGGGCAGAAGATGGGCAAGAGCGCGGGCAACGCCGTCTGGCTCGACCCCGCGTTGACCTCACCGTACGAGTACTACCAGTACTGGCGGAACACCGAGGACGCTGACGTCGGACGCTTCATGCGCATATTCACGTTCCTGCCCGTCGAAGAGATTGCCAGCTACGAGCACTTGAGTGGCGCGGAGCTGAATCAGGCGAAGGAAGTGCTGGCCTTCGAAGCCACGAAGATCACCCACGGCGAGGACGAGGCGCGCAAGGCACAGGACACGGCGCACGCGCGCTTTCGTGGGACCGGCGCGGACCAGGGGCCGAGCCACGTGGTCGCCTCACCGGGCGGCCTGGTTGAGGTGTGCGTGGAGGCGGGACTGGCGGAGTCGAACAACGAAGCCAAGCGGCTGATCCGCCAGGGCGGCATCAAACTCGCTGGCGAGCAGGTGGCGACGGACTACGTGGTGGATCCCGCGGAGCTACCGAAGGTCCTCTCGCGCGGCAAACTCCGCTCGGTGTTGCTGGTTCCCGCGTAGGCTCGTCGCCGACACGTCGCGCTTCTCCCTTGCATGCAGCGTGTGCCTCAGGCGAAGTGACCGTTCGCCGTGGCGCCGTTGCGGCCGGCGTGCATCGCCACCGTTCTGATCAGATCATTCAGGTCAAACGGCTTGGCCATGTACGCGTGGATCGAGCCCGCCTGGATGCGCTCCAGCGCCTCGTGCACCGCCGAGATCACCACGATGGGCACGTTCTCACACAATTGTTCGTTCTGGCACGCCTCGATGAACGAAAAGCCGTCCATGACGGGCATCATCAGGTCGAGCACGACCGTCGACGGCCGCCGCGCACGCATCGCCTCGAGCGCTTCGCGGCCGTGCGCGGCCAGATCCACCGAGTAGCCCTCTTCGCGCAGCGCGTCGGCGACGAGCCCGCGGATCGCTGGATCATCGTCGACGACGAGTACGTATGACTCAATCGCCATGGGTCCCCGACGGACGGGAGTATGCCATACGGTCCGCCCGTCGGGCACCGTGAGAAGTCTGTGAGACGCGCCTGTACCCTTCGCTCGGATCCAGACGGATCAGATCGGATCAGGGGGATGGATTCGAGTACCCGCCAGACTTTGCTGGGATCAGTGGCTGCGCCCGTTGGTGTGTCCGGCTACTCCGTTCGTGTGCTCGGACGCCGTGGCGTCGAGCGCGGCCTCGGCGCGGTCAGCCGCCAGCGACGCGTCGGTCGAGCCCACCACGGCATCGATCAATCCGTACGCTCTGGCCTCGAGCGCGCTCATCCAGTAGTCACGGTTGATGTCGTGCTCGATGCGCTCGACCGGCTGGCCGGTGTCGGCCGCCATCAGCTCCTTGATGCGCGCGTTGAGGCGAATGATCTCGCGCGCGTGAACCTCGATGTCCGCGGCGGTGCCCTGCACGCCCGGCGGAGGCCTGGTGAATCAGCATCCGCGAATTGGGCAGCGACAGGCGTTTGCCTTTGCGCGCCGCCGCCGAGGATGACCGCCGCCGCGCTGGCCGCCATGCCGACGCACGTCGTGGCCACGTCCGGCTTGACCAGGTGCATGGTGTCGTAGATGGCCAGGCCCGCGTCGGCACTGCCGCCAGGGCTGTTGATGTACAGGTGGATGTCACGCTCAGGGTCGTCCTGCTGCAGAAAGAGCAGCTGCGCGACGATGGTGTTGGCCACCTCGTCGGTGACCGGCGTGCCGAGGAAGATGATGCGGTTGCGCAGCAGCAGCGAAAAAATGTCGTAGGCGCGCTCGCCGCGACTCGACTGCTCGACGACCATGGGCACGGTGTAGTTGATCGGGCGTTCGTGTTCGTTACGAAGCACCGGGGGTCCCTCCTTGGGGCATACAGGGCACGGATTCAGGGCACGAATTCAGGGCCGAAAACCGAGAGGACGCTCGTGGGGTCGGTCGGGCGGTTCGTCGCCGGACCGAGACGCATCCGCGCTCGAGCGGTCCGCGGCGTCTCGGGGCGCCGAGCGTGGTCCATCGCCGCTAGAGGCCGCGCCGAGCTCGTCGAGCGATTCGCGCAACGCACGGCGCGCCGTGCTGTTGAGGCCCTCGGCGAGCGCGACGCACGCCTCGACATACGCGCGCCACATGCTGGGTGGCAGCGAGTTCTGCATGACCTGGCGCAAGCGCGCCTGGTGCGCCTGCAGCTCGGCTTCGAGTCGCGGATCGGGGTGGCTGTCGCGCTCGGCGCGCGCCTGGGCCACGGGCAGACCGGCCAGCTCGTCGAGGGTGATGCGCTCGACACCGAAGGTGTCGGCCAGGCGCTGGAGGTACTGCAGGGTAGGCACCACCTGGCCGCGGCGCCAGCGCGAGATCTGGGTGTCGGCCACGCCGACGGAGCGCGCGAGCTGGGCCTGGGTGATGCCGCGCGAGCGCATGCTGGCTTCGAGCCAGCCGCCGAAACGCCGGCCGCCGCTGCCGGGCGGGTCGCGCATCATGATGATCGCCACTATGACATGCCGGATAGCTCACTGACAAGAAAGCAAATTCGCCTGCGACGATACTTGGGCATGCAAGCCGATAGCGCCTCCGGCGCCGACCCCAACGCCGACCTGACCCCGGGCGACCGTGAGATTTACGCCGGACGCATCCTCACCCTGCGGCTCAAGTACCTGCTGCAGCCCGACGGTCGGCGGTACCTGCGCGAGATCGTCGAGCACCAGCCGGCCGCGGCGGCAGTCGCCATCGACGACCAGGACCACGTCGTGCTGGTGCGCCAGCTGCGCCCGGCGGTCAACGCGCACATCCTCGAGCTGCCCGGCCGGGCTCGATGGACCCCGGCGAAACGCCCATCGACTGCGCGCGGCGCGAGCTGCGCGAGGAAACTGGCTACCTGTCGGGTCGCCTCGAGCCGCTCGTGGCGTTCTATACCTCGCCCGGCTTCACCGACGAGCTGGTCCACATCTTCTTGGCCACCGATCTCGCCCAATCGACCACGCGGCTGGACGAGGAGGAGGACATCGACGTGGTGCGCTTGCCGCTGGCCGAGGCGCTGGACCAGGTGATGCACCGCGAGATCTCGGATGCCAAGACCGTGTGTGGCTTGCTCGCGTACGCCGCCGGGCGACAGCAGCCGCAACGCTGAGACCGACTGCAGCTGTGCGCTGGCCCGGTCTTCGCGCGTAGTTAGAGTTCGCGCGGGGTTAGAGGCGGTTAGAGAATGTCCAGCGGCCGCTCGACCATACGCCGCTGCGGATGAAACGGGTTGGCCGCGCGCGGCAGGCGGCCGAGCATCGCGTCCACGGTCATGCGCGAGCCGCCAGCACTGGCCATGATCCCGTGGCCGCTGTAGCCGACGTTGAGGACCAGCCCCGGCACGTCGCTCGGGCCCAGCAGCGGGCGGTGGTCCGCGGTGTAGGTGTACTGGCCAGCCTGCAGCAGCCAGTACAGGCTGCCCTCGTTCCAGACCGACTCCCAGATCGGGCTCAGGCGCGCCAGGCTCGTCGGCGAGCGCGGATCGAGCACGCTGAAGGCAAAGTCGATGCTGGTTGGCACGTTGTCGAGCGGCTCGCCCGGCGGAGTGCTCGGGTCGGTGAACAGGCCGAAGCAGCCCGCCAGACTCGGCCGCCAGTGGGCGGCGGTCTCTTCGTGGATGGTCATCGGGCCGTACGGCGGCAGCGCCGGTAGCTCGGGAATGACCAGCTTGTGGCGGATCGTCGGCCGCAGGTCCAGCCGCAGGCCGGCCATGGCCGCAACTGGCGCGGCAAAGGGTCCGCTGGCGACCACGACATGCTCGCACGCGACGGTGCCGCGCGGCGTGTGCACGCCGATCACGCGGTCACCTCGCTGGCGAAAAACCGATGGCCGGCGTGTTCAGCGCACATGGTCGCGCCGCTGGCGCGCGCGTAGCCCAGTGTCAGGCGCTTCGGGTCGAGCCAGCCGTCACCGTTTCGAAAGCGCGCCTGGACGATGTCTGGGCTCAGATAGTCGAAGCGATAGCGAGCTTCGTCGCCACTGAGCAGCTCCACGTCGGTGACGCCCCAGCCGTGGAGCGCCGCGACGAAGTGGCGCTGGTGTGCGACGCCGGCGTCCGTGGTGGCGCAAAACAGGTAGCCCTGTTTCTTCAGATGGAGGTCGTAGCCGGGCAACTCGGCCACCTCGGCAAAGTGCTCGAACAGGTCCATGCCTTCGCGCACCAGCGCGATTTCTTCGGGGTTGTCGAACTGCAGGCGAAAGGCGCCCGTCGAGGCGGGCGTGGTCAGCGTGCACAGCGCCGCGCGCTTTTCCAGCAGCACCACGCGCAGACCGGCGCGGCGCGCAAAAAACGCCGTCGCGGCGCCGACGATGCCGCCGCCGATGACGACCACATCCGCCGTGGCTGGCAGGTCGCTGGTCAGTTGCAGCGCGGGCCAGGACGTCACGCGCTGGGTGTCCAGGGTCCCGCGACGGGGATGGCTTCGTCGGCGCCGGGCCACGGCGGCAGGGTGGTGATGACGACTTCCAGTGGTTGTGAGCCGTTGGCCCGGAACTGGAAGCGAGTGCCGAGCGGCAGCGTGATGGCCACGCCGGGGGCCAAATCCGTGACTTCCTCCGTGACTTCCTCCGTGACGTCATCGGCGCGGTTGGCGGAGCGCCACAGCTGACCGCTGCCCGCGAGGCAGTACCACACTTCCTCGACGCTGCGGTGCTGGATGGCCTGCGTCACCGCGCCCGGCTGCAGCGTGCAGTGGACCAGGCTGCCCGCGTTGACCTGCACCAGCAGGCGAATTTCGGAGCCGTCCGGGGCGAGCAGGTCGTAGGCGGGCGGCAGGGAGGCTGTTTGCCAGGGCACCGGCTCATTGTGGCTCCGCGTGCCTCGCCAGCAACGCCGGCGTCCGCGCGGCGCGCTAACCGGTTCAGGGCTCAGGATGGTTATGACGTGACGGTGGCGCTCAGCAGGTCGCTGACGGTCACCAACTGGTAGCCGGCAGCGCGCAGCGCGTCGATGGCCCGCTGGCAGGACCTCGGGCGTTGCGCTGGCGCCGTGCGGGCTTGTCGTAGCGCAGCACGATGATCGCCCCGTTGCTGGCGCCATTGACGACGTGGCTGTAGGCGCTCTCGGCCGAGGCGTCGGTGGTCCGGTCGCCGCTGTCGACGCTCCACAGGCTGGGGCGGCAGCCCAGCTGGGCGGCGATCGACCGCACGCGCGCGTCGCGGTAGCCGGCGGACGGACTCCACAGTGGGCGCCTGGTGCGGCCGGTGACGGAGCTGACCGCTGGTCGGCCGATTCGAGGTCGTCACGCACCTGGGCGTCGGATGCCTGCGTCAGATCGAAGATCGAATGACCCTGACTGGCGATCTCGTGGCCCGCGGCGGCGAGCTGCTGCAGCGCGTCGGGATGGCGCTCGGCGCACCAGCCGGTTTACCGATCGCTACGCCGATGAACTGTCCGTTGTCGTTTACCGTCTCGTGTTTCTTGGCTACGTCGGGGTCACGCGCGCGGCGTCCTGGGCCCGCGCGGCGCTGGGCAGCAGCAGCGCGAGGGCGAGGCCAGCGGCCAGCACGGCGCGGCGCGGCACAGCGCACGGGCGGCGTGCCTGGGGAGTGCACGCGCGAAATCATTGACACGCTTACGGCCCAGCGCTACGCTGCCGATATATCAGCGATATATCGCTAAGGAGACAATCAGACTCACATGATGTACCGGCAGCACGATCAGTACGCGCACCACCGTCATCCACATCCGTTCTTCGGCTTCTTCGGCCCGCACCGCCGCTGGGCGGACGAGGGCGACTTCCCGTTTGGTCGCTGGAATCGCCGCTGGGGCGGTGGCGGCGGCTTCGGCCCCGGGTTCGACTTCTTTGGCCCGGGCCCCGGCGAGCGCTTCTTCGGCCGTGGCGACCTCAAGGTCGTCATCCTCGAGCTGCTCAAGGACCAGCCCCGCCACGGTTACGACATCATCCGCGCCCTCGAGGAGCGCATGCGCGGCCGCTACCGTCCGAGCCCCGGCTCGGTGTACCCGACCCTGCAGATGCTCGAGGACCTCGGCTATGTCACCTCCACCCAGCAGGATGGCAAGAAGATCTACACGATTACCGACGAGGGTCGCCGCTACCTGAACGAGCAGCAGTCGACCGTCGAAGACATCCGCTCGCGCATCACCGCCGGGTGGGACGCTGCCCAGCGCCCCGAGGTCTCTGACCTGATGCACGAGGTCCAGCAGCTGGCGCGCGCGCTGTTCCGCAACGGCACGCACTCCCTGCACGATCCGGAGCGACTCAAGAAGCTGCGCGACATCGTTGCCCGCGCCCGCGCGGAGGTCGAAGCTTTCGAAAACGAGCCGCGCACCTCGCCGGTCGGCGCGCCGCCCAGCGAACCGCGTATGGTCTAACGATCGAAGTCGCTTCACAGCCCGAGGTGGCGCCGGGCGCGCTGCTCGTCGCGCCCCCTCGGGACGATCCTTCCGATGTGTTCGACCGGGCGGTCATCCTGGTCGTCGATCGAGAACCCAGCGGGATCACGATCGGGATCTGTTTGAACCGCCCGCTGGAGTCGACGGTAATCGACTCATCGGCGCTGGCCTTGCTGTTCGTTCCCGAGCCCGACGCGCGCGCCTTCTGGGGTGGGCCTATGGGCCACGACCCGGCGATTCTGGCGCAGTTTACCGCCGTCGACGGGCTGGAGTGGTTTCACCTGCCGCACGAGCAGCCGCGGCCGTTCCCGCTGCCTGATGTGGGGGTGATTGCCGTGGCGGAGCATCCGTCGCCGTTCGAGGATCGCATTCTGCGCGCGCGGTTGTTCATCGGGCTGTGCGTGTGGGCGCGCGGGCAGCTCGAGCGCGAGGTGGCGCGCGGCGCGTGGCGGGTGGCAGCCGCCTCGGCGAGCGCCGAGGAGATCTTCAGCGCCGAGCCCGAGAGCCTCTGGCCGCGCCTCATCGCGGGCTGAGACCAACGCGGGCTTCCCCGTCGAGATCCCATGGTTGAGGACCTCGCGTCTGAGAACCTCTGGTCGAGCACCCGTGATTGAGAACTTCTGAGTGATTTTTGGGTGTTGAGGAGGTCCGCCTCAGAGGGCGCCAGCGGACGCTGTCAGCTAGTGCGTCGTAGGGCGGATCTCCTCAGCGCGTAGCTGCACCGGGATACAGGCTCTCAAGGACAGCGTGGCGGAGAACCTCCCGTCTGAGAACCTATGGCTGAGAACCTCTGGCGGAGGGCCCGTGGTTGACAAGGGTTGACCTGGTGAAGCTGCGCGCCGAGGAGATCCGCCCTACGAGGCGCTAGCTGACGGCGTCCGCTGGCGCCCTCTGAGGCGGATCTCCTCAACACCCAAAAATCACTCAGAAGTTCTCAATCACGGGTGCTCCGCCAGAGGTTCTCAGCCACGGGTCCTCAGGCGGGAAGTTCTCAGCCAGAGGTTCTCAGACGGGAAGTTCTCAGCCATAGGTTCTCAGATGGGAGGTTCGCAACCCGAGGTCCGGAACCGGGCGCTCGCGGCCTGACGTTCTCAGCCACACACGTCTAGCCACGCCGCAATCCCCCGCGGCATGGGCGGACGCTCAGCCGCCGGTCGGCGCGCTGCGCGCGACTACACTGCTTGCGGAATGGAGCACCGTGTGTGAGCTACCGACCGGAGCGCATGAAATTCGGCGTTTTCATGGCGCCGCTGCACCACCGCGTCGGCGAAAACCCCACGCTCAGCATGCACGAGGACCTCGAGTTCCTCGAAATCCTCGATGGTCTCGACTTCGACGAGGCGTGGATCGGCGAGCACCACAGCGGCGCCGTCGAGATCTTCGCCTCACCCGAAATCATGATCGCCGCGGCCGCGCAGCGCACCCGACGCATCATGCTCGGCTCGGGTGTCATCGACCTGCCCCTGCACCACCCATTCATGGTCGCCGACCGCATGCTCATGCTCGACCACATCACCCGCGGGCGCGCCATGCTCGGCGTCGGCTCCGGCGCGCTGCGCGCGGACTTCACCATGCTCGGCATCGACCCCGACCAGAAAAGCCGCATGACCGCTCAAGCGCTCGAGGCCATCGTGGCCCTGCTGCGCGGCGATGCGCCGGTCAGCATGCAGACCGACTGGTTCGAGCTTCACGAAGCGCGCCTGCACCTGGCCTCGTACACGCCGCCGCACCTGCCGATTGGCGTGGCCGGCTCGGCCTCCGCCGACGGCTCGATGGCCAGTGGACGCTACGGGTTGATCCAGATGTCGCCGGCGCGCTCGCCCGAGATACTGCGCGCCGCATGGCGCCGCGTCGAGGACACCGCGGCGCGCTACGGGACGCAGGTCCAGCGTGGCGATTTTCGAGCCATGAAGTTCATTCACCTCGCCGAGACGCGTCGCCAGGCCCTGGACGACTGCCGCGAGCGCATGCCGACCTTTACCGGACTACCCCTCATGGGTGTCTCGCTCAACGGCACGGACCGCGCACGGCTGCCGGAGCTTTCGGTCGAAGCGGGCGGGACCATCATCGGCACGCCGGACGACGCCATCGAAGCACTCGAGGTGCTGCTCGAAGGCTCGGGCGGGTTTGGCGGCGTGCTGCTGGCGATGTACGGCGTCGTCGAGCGGCAGCGCATGATCCACAGCTTCGAGCTGTTTGCGCGACACGTCATGCCGCGCTTCCAGCGCAGCTACGCGACGATGCGCGCCAATCGCGAGTGGGTGGTGGACACGAACGGAGGCCCGATCGCTCAACGGCTGTGAGCGGCGACGCGGGCTGACTGTTCCGCGGCTTCGAGAGCTGCCTCGTCGGCCTCCTCGTCGCGCAGCACGCTGGCCAGCAGCCACAGTACGGCGACGCCGTAGACCATGCCGCCCGGGATCCACATGATCAGGCCGGCGAGTTGCTGATCGTCGAGCGGTGACAGTCCCGTCAGACGCGGGGCGTCGATGTACGTGGCGTAGAACGGGCGTTGCGCGAATGTCAGCAGCGCACCGATGAGCGTGCCTTCCAGCATCGGCACCGAGACGTAGGCGATCGCCGCGATTTTGCCCAGCGTGCGCGCGCCGCCGCCCGGGTGAATCACCGGCCACCAGAACAGCAGCGCCGTGGTGAAGAACATGGCGTGCTCGGTGTAGTGGATCAGCGTCTGACCCTGCGCCGCGTCGTACAGCACCGGGACATGCCACATGGCGAAGGTGATCACGAAAATCGCGAGTGCGACGGTCGGTCGCGCCAGCGCGCTGCCGACGTGGAACAACCAGCCACCCGGCCGCAGGAGTCGCGCCGCGCCCCGCCGCTCCTGGTCGGGCAGCCCCCAGAGGAGGGCCACGAGCGGGCTGCCCAGCAGCAGCAGCGGTGGCGCGCCGACCGTCAGCAGCAAGTGCTCGGTCATGTGCAGGCTGAAGAGCTCCTGGTCGTACGTGCCGATGGGTGAGACGAGTGCCAGCAGGATCAGTCCCAGTCCGATGCCGAAGCACGTGGCCTGGCCCTTCGTGGCGGCGTGCTGGCTGTGGTGGCGCAGATACCGCCAGCCACGCGCATACAGCAGGGCGGCGAGGCCAACGCTGAGCAGCACGAACGGGTCCAATGACCACGCGGTGAGGTCCACTGCGTCTCTGATCATAAGCCTGATAGGCTCGCCGCCCTGATAGGCTGAGCCGTATGCGAGGCCTCGTATTTCTGGGAGATCGACAGGTCGAACTCCGCGAGTTTCCTGATCCGAAACCCGGCCCGGGCGAAGTCGTGGTCGCCATACGTGCCTCCGGCATGTGTGGGAGCGACCTGCGCCCGTATCAGCAGGGGCAATTCAACTTCGTCACCGGTCACGAGCCGTGCGGCGTCGTCGCCGAGCGCGGCGCGGGCGTGACCGAGGCGCAGGCACCGCTGGGCCAGCGCGTGATGGTGCACCACTACTGGGGCTGCGGTATGTGCAAGCACTGCCGCATCGGCTACACGCAGATGTGCGTGCACGGCTCGAAGGTGATGGGCTTTTCTGCCAACGGCGGCAACGCACCGTACCTGCTGGCGCCGGCGACGTCGCTCGTGCCGCTGCCAGATGAGCTGACGTTCCCCGAAGGCGCCGCTATTTCCTGCGGAACGGGAACCGCGTATTCGGCGCTCAAGCGTCTGGCGGTTTCAGGACGCGATACGCTGGCGGTCTTCGGCCAGGGTCCCGTTGGCCTGGCCGCGACGCAGCTCGCCACGGCCATGGGCGCGCGGGTGATTGCCGTCGATCCGCTGCCCGAGCGCCGTGAGCTGGCCATCCAGCTGGGCGCCGCGGCCACGATTGACAGCTCGTCGGCGAACCCCGTTGAGGCGATCCGCGAGTACACGCATGGTGAGGGAGCCGACGCCACGCTCGATTGCACGGGCAACGCCGAGGCGCGGGCGAACTGCGCCAAGAGCGCGCGCGCGTGGGGTCGCGCGTGCTTCGTCGGCGAGCAGGGCACCGCCACCTTTGACATGACGCCCGACGTCATCCACAAACAGCTGACCATGTACGGCTCCTGGACCTTCAGCACGGTGCTGCTGGCCGAGTGCGCGCGCTTCGCGGTGGACCGAAAGATTCCGCTGCGCGACGTCTTCACCGAGTCGTTCACCATCGACGGCGGCGACGCCGCGTTCCGCAAGTTCTCGGCGCGCGGAATGGGCAAGGGCGTGTTCGTTTTCAACTAGGCTCCAGATATGGCGAGCTCGGGTCCGCCAGCGGCGCCGCCGTCAGAGGCGGAGCCGTTCGCCGAGAATTCAGGCGGTGGTCAGCCGCGCACCGCCCGCGCGGCCTTGCGGAGCGCGGCCCCAAGCCTGGTTTTCAACGGCGTCCTGCCCTACCTGGCGTACCAGTACCTCAGCGGCCACGGCATGGATGACGTCTCGGCGCTGGCCATCAGCGCCGTCTTTCCGGTAGTCGGCATCGCGTGGGGATTGGTGCGCACTCGCCACGCGCACATCATTGGGCTGGTCTCGCTGGCGTTCATCATCGTCGGCGTGGTGACAAGCGTCGTGAGCGGCAACCCGCAATTCATCTTGATCAAGGACTCGTTTGTCACGGGCCTCTTCGGCCTGGCGTGTCTCATCTCGCTGTTCCGCTCGCGGCCGCTGCTGTTTTATTTCGGGCGCCACTTCGCGGGCGGCGGCGACCCACGCCGCGCGGTGGCGTTCGAGCGCATGTGGCAGGACGCCGGCTTCCGCGCCGTGATCCGTCGGATGACGCTGGTCTGGGGCTGCGGTCTGCTGTTTGAAGCCTCAGCGCGCGTGGTGCTGTCCTACGTGCTGCCGATCGGCACGTTCCTGCTGCTGTCCCGGCCGCTGTCGCTCGGGGTGACCTTCGGCTTGATCGCCTGGACGATGGCGTACGGACGCCGTTCGATTCGGCAGGCCGTGGCGCTCGCTGGCGCGCCAGGGCCAGGCTGAGGCGCCGCTTCAGCCCGCGTGCGGCTGGAGGGGCGACCGATCGCCGACCAGCCAGATGTGTCCGAATGGGTCGACAAAGCCGCCCTGTCGGTGGGGACCCCACGGCATCGCGTGATCTCGAACGGGGTCGTGTGCGTTCGCCCCGGCGTCGGCCGGCGCGACGGACAAACGCATCCGGATCGTCGGTAAAGACCTCGACGCGGACGGTCGTCGTCCCGATCTGCGACGGGCTTTGCCAACTGTTGTTGGCGGGTTCTGCCAGGAATACCGGTGCACCCTCGATCTCCAGTCCCACGACCGAGCCGAGGTCCCACAAGACCCTGGCGCCGAGTGCGGACTAATACCACCGGCTGGCGCGCGGCGCGTCGGAAACGGCGAGCATGAGTGAGATGTGCACGGCGTACGTGGCTCCTCGTGGCGTTAGGATCTCCACTATCTTCCACGACTCCCTCGTGTTCGGTGGCGACCTGCGCGCGCGCATCGCCGCGAATCTGGCCGCGCACCCGCCCGTTCCCTTGTTCTCCGGCGACGCGCGCGCCGCCGCCATCGGCGTGGTGCTGGTCGCCGACGATCAGGGCGAGGCCTGTTTCCTGTTGACGCGCCGCGCGAGCACGCTGCGGCGCCACAGCGGCCAGTGGGCGCTACCCGGCGGCCGCATCGAGCCAGGCGAGACGCCTCTGGACGCCGCGCGGCGCGAGATCCACGAGGAAGTCGGCCTGGTACTGCCCGCGGGCGCTGCGCTGGGTCGGCTGGACGACTTTCTCAGTCGCTCGCAGCACCTGATTTCGCCGTTTGTGTTCTGGGCGGAAGCGTCGGCCGAGCTGGTCGCCAATCCGCAGGAGGTGGCGGCGATCTATCGCGTGCCGCTCGCGCACCTCGATCGACCGGGCAATCCGCTGCGCGACCCGCTGGTCCACTTCGCGCTGCTGGACTTCACCGTCTATGCGCCGACCGCCGCGATCTTGCTCCAGTTCCGCGAGCTGGCTCTGCGCGGCCGCCACGTGATTGTCAGCCACGAGGAGCAGCCGCGCTTCGCGTGGCGCTAGAAGCGCGGCCGAAACGCCGGTAATCCGCCTCGAAACCGCCTGCCGCGCTGCTGGCGCAAACTGTCACAGACGTCTGGCCGACTGCGACTCGGGCAGAAAACGGGCTTGTCGGCCAGACTTCTACGGGCGCGGCACACCGGCGTAGTCGCCGCCGTGCCCGAAGCGCTGGGGCGGTGCCCAGGGCGGGAGTCGAACCCGCAACCGTCGCTTTATGAGAGCGCTGCTCTGACCGTTGGGCTACCCGGGCGTCGCAGCCACAGTGTATCGAAAGTATCAGGTATCACCCGATTCGGGTGGCTCGACGATCGTCGTGGTTCATCGTGATCGCGTGGTCGCGTGGTCAGCTGACGGGGGTGATAGGCCAGGCGATCTCGGTGCGGAGCGCGCCGACATCGTCCGAGTCCCAGGGCGAGACGCGATACCACTCGCGGATGCGTTCGCCGCTGGGCGCGGCGTGTCGCGCGACCCATGCGCCGAGCGTGCGATACGTGTCCGCCATCGTCGCGTAGTCGCCCGGGTGAACCAGCACGGCGGTGTGCGCCGCGGGCACTTGGGCCAGCACCACGCCGTGCTCCGAGCGGGGGATGGCGATGGGCGCTTCGATGGGCACGAACGCTTCGACCGCCTCGCCTTCGTCGTCGACGATTTCAGGGTCGTACAGCGTGCCAGGCGCTCCGGCGAGCGGCACTTCGGCGCGCTGCGCCAGGCTGAAGAGCTGCTCCAGCGCTCCAGCCACCCAGTCGCCGAAGTCGGCCTCGCGGACTCTGGCGCGCACGCTCAGCGTGTGGACGGCGGGTTCCTCGCGCACGTGCACCGGGGTGTGGGTCACCGGCGCCACGCCCGATTGCAGCTCGGCGACGATGCGCGCGGTTTCCGCCAGCCGGGCCTGCATCGCGATCTGGTGACTGCCCAGTACGTGGCGGGTGAACTCCGGGTCTCGCGCTTGCAACACCGCGCGCACCTGGTTGAGCGGCAGATCCAGGCCGCGCAGCCGCCGTACGATGGCGGCGTCGGCGAGCTGGTCGGCCGTGTACATGCGGTAGCCGGTGAAGCGGTCGACCTGAGCGGGCACGAGGATGCCCGCTTCGTGGTAGGCCCGCAGGGTTTTGATCGACAGCTGGCTGGCACGCGAGAACATGCCGATCGGTAGCAGGCCGTCGGTCACGCGTGCGTGCCTCGCGGCAAGAGTCGACTCAGCGCGGCCACCCCGACCAGCAGGATGACGAACTCGGCCAGGGCCAGCTCGAACGCGTAGCTGTAGCCGCCCCGCGTCACCGCGCCGAAGAAGACGAGGCCGGTCACCGCCACCCCCAGCGCGTTGCCAAGCTGCTGCACGGTTGACAGGATGCCCGACGCGGCGCCGGCATGCTCGGGTTGCACGCTCGAAAGAACCGTCGCGACCAGCGGGGTGATGCACAGTCCCATACCGGCGCCTGCCAGCGCCAGGCCGGGCAGCAGCGCCGGGATCCAGGCGAAGCCACTCGCGTCAGCGGCGAGACCGACGCCCACCAGGATCAGCGCATAGCCGGCGGCCAGCGTGAGTGCGCCAACCAGGATGAGGCGGCGACCATATTTCAGGGTCAGTCGCGGCGCGCGCAGCGAGGTGACCAGGTAGGCGGATGCCAGGACCGTGAAGACCATGCCCGCTTGCAGGGCGTTCAATCCGCGACCTTCCTGCAGGTACAGCGCCAGCACCACGAAAAAGGAAGCCATGCCGCTCCAGAACGCCAGCTGCGTCACCAGCCCCGCGCTGAAGCTGCGGGCGCGGAACAGGCGCGGCTCCACGAGCGATCGGCCCCCGCGCCGCGACAGCCGCAGCTGATGGAGCACGAACACCGCGAGCAGGATCGGTGCCAGTCCCAGACTGAGCCAGGTCCATTCCGGAAACCCTTGCTGGCCGCCCTCGACCAGCGGTAGCAGCAGCGCCGTCAGTCCGCTCGTGATGAGCAGCGTGCCGACGAGGTCGATCCGTGCGCCCTCACGCGAGGCGCGCGATTCGGGCAGTTGACCTGGCGCCAGCAGCATGGCTGTCAGGCCCACGGGCAGGTTGATCAGGAACACCGCGCGCCAGCCGGCACCGGCGATGTCGGCCTGGACGAGGGCGCCGCCGATCAGCTGCGCACCAGCCGCCGCGAAGCCCATGACCATGCCGTACACCGTCAGCGCTCGCACGCGTTCGGGGCCCTGGTACGCGACGCCAATGATCGCCAGCACGTTCGGACTGATCAGCGCGGCCGCCATACCCTGCAGCAGCCGCGCCGCAATGAGCAGCTGGGGGTCCGGCGCGAGGCCGCAAGCGATGGAGGTGAGCGTGAACAGTCCCAGACCGATAGTGAACGTTCACCGGCGGCCGATCCTGTCGCCGATGCGACCGGCGGTGATCAGACACGTGGCAAAGGTCAGGCCGTACCCGGCCACGACCCACTCGAGCGCGCTGGTGCTGGCGTGGAGCTCGCTCTGCATCGACGGGAGTGCCACGTTCACGATGAAGAAATCGAGCACGATCATGAAGGTGCCAGCCATGAGCACGGCCAGGGCGGCCCACTTGTTCTGCTTCTGCGTGATGGAGACGCTGCGTGGCAGCGCAAGGGTGGAAGCCATGCAGACAGACTCGGGTCTCCCCCAACGGGAGAGTCAAGCGGTTACTGAGCATCGCGAAATGGTCCGCGGCCAGGCGAAGAAGGCCCTGGCTTTTGGGGCTGGCACGCCTCGAACAGTCAGCCGCTACGCGAAACGGCGGTGCCGAGCAGTGAAAAACGCGCGAGCCATCGAGCTGTGCCAGGCTGTTCGTGGGCAGTTCGGCCAGCTGGCGGCGTGCTCAGCGGCTGAGCTCGACAGATGCCGCGGGAGAAGCTGTGTAGGCTGTGTGGATATGGAATCGAGCGTTGCTGGCTCCGGGCTGATCAGCATCGACACGTTTTTGCAGGTCGACCTGCGCGTGGGTCAGATCGTGACCGCGGAGCGTATCCCGAAGGCGGACAAGCTGCTGCGGCTGGAGGTGGACCTCGGGGAAGCCGACGGTCCGCGGCAGCTGCTGGCGGGCATCGCGGAGTGGTACGCACCGGAGAGTCTGGTGGGGCAGCGGATCATCGTGGTGTCGAATTTGCAGCCGCGGCGCATGCGCGGGCTGGAGTCGCAGGGGATGCTGCTGGCGGCGGACGCCGCCGATGGGCGCCCGTCGCTCGCGACAGTGCCAGAGGGGACGCCCGTCGGCGCGAGGCTGCACTGAGCGCGGGCTTGCGTTTACACGCGTGGTCCCTGCGAATGGAAGCGCTACAAGGCCACCGGCGGCTCCGCGCTCAATTGCCAGAACAGGAAGCTCCAGACGTCGGTGGCTTCCTCCAGCTGCTTGCTCCTGGGCTTGCCCTGTCCGTGCCCGGCGGCCGTCTCCACCCGTAGCAGCACCGGAGCCCCAGACGTACTGGCACGCTGCAGGCGCGCCGCCATCTTGCGCGCGTGCATCGGGTCCACCCGACTATCGCCGTCGGCGGTCAGCAGGAACGTTGCAGGATACGCCTCGCCGGCCCGCACGTGGTGGTAGGGCGAATACGCGTACAACCAGCGGAACTGCGCCGCGTCTTCCGCACTGCCGTATTCCGCAATCCACAACCGGGCGATGCGCAGATTCTGGTAGCGCAGCATGTCCAGCAGCGGCACCTGACACACCACCGCCTTGAACAGGTCCGGCCGCTGCGTGAGCGCGGCGCCGACCAGCAAGCCGCCGTTGCTGCCACCGCTGATGGCCAGTCGATCGCGGGTGGTAAGGCGCTGATCCAGCAACCATTCGGCAGCCGCCAGAAAGTCGTCGAAGACGTTCTGCTTGTTGCCGAGCATGCCCGCGCGGTGCCAGGCCTCGCCATACTCGCCGCCGCCGCGCAGGTTGGGCAGCGCGTAGACGCCCCCGGCGTCCAGCCACATCGGCAGCGCGGAGACGAACATCGGCGTGCGGCTCACGTTGAAGCCGCCGTAGCCGGTCAGCAGCGTCGGGCGCGGCTCGGCGAGCGCCACGTCGCGGCGGCGAACCAGGAACATCGACACGCGCGTCCCGTCGCGCGAGGTGTACCACTCCTGACGCGTGACATAGTTCACCGCGTCGAAACCGGGTGGCAGGTCGCCGTGCGCGAGCACCTCGCACCCGCCCGTGCTGACGTCAACACGGTAGGACGTCGACGGTTGGGCGAACGACGTGAAGCCCAGCGTGACGATCTCACCAGACCACTCGCCCCCGAGGCCTGTCACCGTCCCGATGCCCGGCAGTCGGACCTCCGTCTGGAGCGTACCCGCCAGGTCATACACGCGCACTTCCGACGTCGCATTGTGCAATTCGTGCGCGATCAGTCGTCCAGCGGCGGGGTGGACCGTGTCCAGGACGCGGTCGACACGCTCCGGCAGCACCAGGCGCCAGTTCGCGCGGTCCGGTTGTAGCGGATCCACTTCGAACAGCTCCCATCTCGGTGCGTCGGCGTTGGTCTGGACCAACAGGTGGTCGCCCGCGAAAAACGGATGTGCAAAGGCGTCGAGACCCACGTGGATGGGAATCAGGTGCTCCGGATGCTGGCGATCCAGGCAATACACGTCACTGCGCGTCCAGCCCATCTGGACTTCGATCACCAGCCAGCGACCCGTGTGTGACAGGTCCACATTCGGCCAGTCCTCGCGCGCGCGGTCGCCCCCGAAGATGTCCGCATCCGACTGCCAGGCCTGGCCAATCCGGTGCAGAAAGACGTGGCGGTGGTAGACCTCGTCACCGGCCGCGACGCTGCCGGGTGTCGGATAGCGCGTGTAATAGAACCCACTGGAATCCGGCAGCCAGGCGAGACTGGCGGCGCGCGTGTACGGGATGCGCTCCGCGTCGAGCGTGACGCCGCGCTCGACATCCAGCACGTGGAGCGTGCTCAACTCCGTGCCGCCCTCGGATACGCCATAGGCCAGCAGCCGGCCATCCTCCGACGGATACCACCAGTCCAGCGCGACAATGCCGCTGGCACTCAGCGCGTTCGGGTCGAGGATGGTGCGCTCGGCGCCCGCGTCGCCGTCGCGCACCAGGAGCAGCGGTTGGTCCAGGTGCCCGTCACGGCGTTGATAGAAATACCGTGATCCGCGCACCACCGGAGTACCCACCGAACCGGTGGTGAACAACTGGTCCAGTCGCGCGTGAATGCGCTCACGATATGGGATCGATTCCAGCACCGCGCGCGTGGTGGTGTTCTGGACCTCAACCCAGGCGCGGCTCTCGGCGGACTCGCCGTCTTCCAGCCAGCGGTACGGGTCGACGACCTCCACGCCGTGCAGGACCTCGACCACGTCGTCCTCGCGCGTGGCGCGTGGCTTATCGAGCTGCATGGCCAGAAACTCGGCTGGCGCGTCGCGGTCGCATGTGGTTCTGATAGCGTAGCTCGCGTGAGTCCGAAGGTCTTTGTCTTTTCGCCAATCGATGCCGCGGTCGACAGCTACCAGGACCTGCAGTCGCGCGGCTGCGAGATCAGTGTTGCGCCACAACCTTGGGTTTCGCCCATGCAGCCCGCCCCGAGCGAGCTGGTGGCGGGCGCTCGAGAGAGCGACGTGCTGCTCGGTTCGATGATCTACAACACGACCGTCTCGCGTGACGTCTTGCAAAGCTCGGACCGGCTGCGATTGGTGGCCAAGTACTCGATCGGCTGCGAGGACATCGACGTCGAGGCTGCGACCGAGCTCGGCATCCTGGTCACCTACGGACCCACCGAATCCAACTGGGGCGGTGTCGCCGAAGGCACGCTCGGCAACATGCTGTGCCTGCTCAAGAAGGTACGCGAACGCGATCGGCACTTGAAGACAGACGGCGCCTGGCGTGACCCGAGCCTCGTGGGCACGTACGTCGGCTCGCGCGCTGACGGCTATGCGGGCATTACCATCGGCATCGTCGGCCTCGGTCGCGTGGGGACGCGGCTCGCGGACCTGCTGCGGCCGTGGGGCGCCCGCGTCATCGCCGTGGATCCGTATGTGGCGGACGCGCACTTTGCGGCCCACGGGGTGCAGCGCGTCGACCTGCCGACGCTGCTGGCACAGTCCGACGTGGTGACCCTCCACGTGTACGTCAATCGCGAGACGCGGCACATGATTGGCGCGCCACAGTTCGCGCAGATGAAACCGACCGCCGTGTTGCTGAACGCGGCACGCGGGCCGATTGTCGACGAGCCAGCGCTGGTCGAGGCGCTCAGCTCGAAGCGGATCGCGGGCGCGGCGCTGGACGTGTTCGAGACCGAGCCGCTGCCGCTGGACAGTCCGCTGCGCGGCCTGGGGGACTGCGTGCTGCTGTCGCCGCATATGGTGACCAATAACGTCGGCAGCGGCATCGGGCCAGCGATCATCCTGGCCACCGACGCCGTGGTGAGCGTGCTGCGTGGCGACGTGCCGGACGAGGAGATCATCTTCAATCGGGAGGCCATCCCCCACTGGAAGGAGCGCTTCGCTGGGCGCTCGCTCCTGTAGCAGCGTGATGACACACGCTGATGGGCTCCACCGCAGCGTGGAATCGTTGCTCGGGCGGTGCGTCGGCATCGCGGACGCAGTCGGCGTCGGGTTTGCGCCGCGAAGTCGCTGGGCCTCAGGCAGGGAGCATCCCCGTCGTGACCGTCGCGCGGCGCGGCCAGCGGTCGCTTTCGACCTGACGGAAAAACGCCAGCACCTCGGCGTTGAAGGTGGCCGGTTCCTCCAGGTTGATCGCATGGCCGCTCTGCGGCAGCACCAGCAGGCCGGCCGTCGGCACAGTGCGCTTGAGAAACACCGCCACGTCCACGCACGGCTCGTCCTCGTCGCCGATGGCCACCAGGGTCGGCACCTCGAGCGCGCGCAAGCGCGCTTCGAGTGAAAAGATCGTCGGGCGGCGCAGCATCACGCCCAGCATGGTGAGCGACTGACCGTGGGCGGAGTGCTCGCCAAGCTGATCGCGAAATACGGACCAGCCGTACGGATCCTTGCGCTTGAACGGCGTCCTGATTGGCCCCTCCGCGTACGACTCAGCGAAGCGACGTATGCCCTGCGTGCGAATCAGCTCGACGATCTGGCGGATGTCCTGCTCGAACCGCTCGCGATTGGTGTTGCCAGCGCCGGCCCCCACGACGGTCAGACTGCGGCACAGCTCCGGGTAGCGCAACCCGAAGTTGAGGACCACGCTGCCGCCCATCGAAAAGCCAACGAAGTGCGCTCGCTGCAGGCCGAGGTGACCGACGAGGGCGCGCAGGTCCTCGATCAGCAGATCCTGGGAGTACTGCTCGGGATCGCTGGGTGCGCTCGACGGCGGAAAGCCGCGCTGGCTGTACGTGACGCAGCGGTAGAGGCGGCCAAAGGCGCGGACCTGCGGATCCCAGGCGCGGTAGTCGCCGCCGAACTCGTGGCAGAAGACGACGGGGAAGCCTTCACCCGTGTCCTCGTAGTAGAGGTCGACACCGTTGACATGTGCGGTTGGCATGGCTCCCGAGCGTATCGGTAACGCCGCCACCGCGGGCGCGACCTCAAGCCGTGGCGCGTCGCGACCTCCCGCACAGGATTAGTAGGGTTTGAGCCATGCACGTCTCCGGGTCGGGGGAGCCTGCGCACGTTTGAGTCGTTCACGCATCCGGGTCGGGGGAGCCTGCGGCCCCCCGCCGCCAGTCGCTGCTCCGTTCGCAGGCTCACTGCGCGCTCCTTCCCGCGGCGACCCCCCGCGTACGTGCTGAACCGCACCTCTGAGGGAGGGCCGGTCAGCACGCGGTGTCCTGACAGCGGGGATTTACAAGGGGCGCAGCCACCCCCGGGCGACCTCTAACGTACGTGCTCAGCCGCACCTCTGCGGGTGGGGCGCCTGACAGCGAGGATTTTCGAGGGGCGCAGCTCCCGCGGGCGACCTCTCGCGTGCGTACTGAAGCCGCACTTCTGCGGGTGGGGCGCCCAACTGCCGGGGATTTTCAAGGGGCGCAGCCCCTTGAACCCTCGGAGAGTTACTTTTGGAGCGGAGCGCAGCGATCGCTCGTGCCCCTACTGCGGTTCTACCACGCCACCCGCGAGGTACTGAAACTCGCCAACGCGGTCGAACCACACGCGTTGCTGCCAAGCTTTGCCCCTCGCGCTGAATCGTTCGATCGCCTGCGTGGTGCTCCACTCCGGATCGGCGCCTTGCCAGGTCGCGAGCGCCTCCGTCAGGACGCGGCCTTCCATGCGCGAGCCTTCGTTCAAACCCAGCAGATGCGTCAGCGTCGGGCAGATGTCCACGTTGCCCACCGGGACGCCGCTCCGCCAACCGGAGCGAAGATCCGGTCCCTGCATCACCAACGTGTTGTGCAAGTCGTACGGACTGATCGAACCGTGATCCATGACCAGTTTGCTTTCGACGCCAGTCGCGGTGCCGACAATTCCCTGCACGGCCTCCGCGGTCCACGCGAACGAGAACACCGCGTCTGGCGCACGCGGACCATCCAGGCCGACCAGCGACAGCGGGAATGTCCCCTCGCGGCCGTCCGACGTGAACACGGGACCGACATAGTCAAAGCGGCGGATGGCGGCGACCAGGCCCGGGTCCGAGGAATACGCAAAGACTGAGCCGCCGTTTTCCGCGGCCGCGCCGTCGCGCAGGATGCTGGACAGGTCGTGCGCCGGCCGCGCGCGGCGCGTGACCGTCGAACCGCCGTGATCGGACGTCACCACCACCGTGGTCGAGTCGCGCAGGCCCAGCCGCGCGTAGGTGGCCAGCAGTGCCCCCAGGTTCGCGTCCGCGTCGCGCAGCGACTGCACCGTTTCCGGTGCGAAGTAGCCCCGCGCGTGACTGGTGTGATCCGGGTCCGTGTGCCAGAAGACCAGCAGTGTTGGTGCAAGCTCCGGCAACACAAAGTCGGTGATGATCCGCGTGAAGTAGCGAGTCCAGTCGGTGGCGGGCAAGGCGTCGCGTCGTGGCAACGGCCCGAAGCGAGCGCGAACGGCCTGCAGAAAGGTTTTCATCGCGGGCACCCCGTCGGCGATCACCGGATCGCCCGCTTCGATGTCGCGCGGATGCTGCAGCCACGCGGAGCCGGGCGACCCCGAGCCAACTACCACCGTCCGCTTGCCAGCCGCGTGAACGCGGTCCGCCAGGCTGTCGACCAGCAGCACCGGCTCGGCCGTCCGCCTCGGCCAGTCGCTCCAGACTGCGGACGTCGCCGGAGGAGTGTGACGTCAGGCTGCCGTCGCTGCCGCGGAGCAGGAACGTATTGCCGGGCACCCGGCACGTCCGGGCCGGCAGCCAGTGGAGATCGCCGGCGAGTTGGCGCGCGTCAGCGTCGGGTACACCGCGTAGCTGCGGTCGAACCACACCCCCTGTTCGGCCAGTGCCCAGAGGTTCGGGGTGACCTCAGGCGAGACCAGGTCGGGACGCAGCCCATCCCAGATCATGACGCACGCGCGCTCCGTCTTTGATCTCGATCCCGATCTCGATATCGACCTCGACATGGACATCAGTGCCCGCGAAACGCCTCCTCCAGCCACTCTGCCACCACCGTGGGCACGACCTTGGCATCCAGCACCAGGCCTGGACTGGCGCCGGACTCCAGCCATTCGGTGAGCGCGCTGAGATCCGAAACCGTCCGCACCGTTGCGCCGCGCAGGCCCACCGCGCGACCGATCGCAGCGAAGTCCGTCTCGGGGAACTTCACACTGTCCAGCGGATCGCCGTGCGGTCCAAAATGGTGCACCTCGGCGCCGTACGCGGCGTCGTTGTAAATGACAATCAGCATGCGCAAGCCGCGGCGTGCCACCGTCTCGAAATCCGACAGACTCAGAAATGCGCCACCGTCACCCAGCGCGGCGACCGTCAGGCGGTCCGGACGGGCTACCGCCGCGCCGATGCCACTCGCCAGGCCCAGGCCAACCGCCTGAAAGGCCTGGGTGAACACGAAAGCCCGCTCGTCCGGGACGCGCAGATACATCGCCGGGTAGCCCATGAAGTGGCCGGAGTCGATAGCCACCGTCCGCTCGGCCGGCAGCAGTTGGTCCAGGGTGTTCGACAGCGCGCGCGGGTCAATCTGGGTCGATGAGCTCGCGTCGTCGAATGACGTCGACTGCCAGGCTCCGCGACGGATGCGGTGCGCGAGTTCGGGCGTGCGCCAGCCGGACCCGCCCGCGCGAGGCGCCAGCTCAGCGAGCATGCACCGCGCCGACTCCGCCACGTCGCCAACCACGGCAACGTCGACGCGGTGGTGCGCACCGATGGCGTCAGGATCGTGGTCGATCTGAATCACGGTGGCGCACGGATCGAACAACCGCGCGTGTCGTGTTGTCCACATGTTGAGCCCAGCGCCCGCGCCAAGCACCACGTCGGCCTGACCGATAAGCTCGGCCGCGGTGGGTGACGCAAAGCCGCCGGAGATGCCCAGCGCCCACGGGTTGCCGGCGAACAGTCCATTGGCGACAGCGGAGGTGGCCAGTAGCCCGCCCAGCACTTCCGCCAGTTCCGCCAGGAGCGGCCCAGCGTGCGACTCACGTGCGCCGCGGCCGGCGATGACGAGCGGTCGCTGCGCGCGCCTGAGCGCGGCGACTGCCGCGGCGACTGCCTCGCGCGCCGGTTGGGTAGGGTGCAGCGTGGGTGGCTCAGGGACGCCGTCGGCTCCGTCTCGAGACTCCGCCGCCTGGACATCCAGCGGCAACATCAAGACCACCGGTCGGCGCTCGACGCGCGCGCGACGCAACGCGCGCAATGCGTCGGCAACGGCGGTTTCGGGGCCGTGCGTCCGTTCGGCGACGGCGCCCACCGACTGTACGAGTTGGTCCTGCGCGATGCGGAAGTTGGACCGAAGCGCGGAGGCGGCCGTGTCGCCTGCCAGCAGGACCAGTGGCGTGCGGCTTTTCGCGACTTCGGCCAGCGCGGTCAGCGTGTTCGTGAGCCCCGGACCCTGGTGCACGCTGCACAGGCCAACACCGCCGGTCACCTGGGCGAAGGCGTCCGCCATGGCGACCGCGCCGCATTCGTGCCGCGCCGCGACAAATTGCACACCCTCTTCCACGAGGGCGTTGGTCACCGCAAAGTTGCCGCTGCCCACCAGACCGAAGACGTGCGACGGTCCGCGACGCCCGAGCGCGCGGCCAACCGCTTCACTGACCAGCATTGCTAGCGCGAGACCAGCGCCAGCACGCGCGCCGGGCTGCCGGAGCCTCGCACGATGGGCAGCGGAGCCGCGATCAGGAGCGCGCCAGTTGGCGGCAGTTTGCTCAGATTCGCGAGTTGCGTCAGCCCGTACTTGCCGGCTCCCAGCAAGAATTGGTGACAGGGAAAGGCGGGCTGGAAGCTGTGCGCCGCGCCCGCATCGGTGCCAACTGTTTCGACGCCGAAGCCCACGACGGGCGCTTCCCTGGCCAGCCACTGCGCCATCTCGACCGAGACGCCCGGCGTGTGCGGGCCCGTGTCATTGGCATTCAGAAACTGGGCCTGATCGTGCGCGCGGCTGTCCCAGCCAGTACGGAACAGTAGCCAACCACCCGCGGGCAGAGGTCCATGCGTGCGCTGCCAGTCCTCAACGTCCTTCACCTGGAGCAGGAAGTCCGGGTTGCTGGCGCATTCAGCGCTTTTGTCGATGACGACGGCCGCTCCAATGAGCTGGCGGGGGGGAATCTGCGAGACGTCCAGGCCCTCACGACCGGTGACCCAGTGGATGGGCGCGTCGAAGTGCGCGCCAACATGCTCGCCAGCGGAAAAGTTGTTCCAGTACCAGGCGGGCCCGCGCTCGTCGTACCTGCTGATCTCCTGCAACGCGAAGCCTTGCGTATTGGCAAACGGCGGAGGCAGCTGCAGGATGGGGGTGCGATCGGAAAGTGGCGCTGTCAGATCGATGACTTCGACGCGACCGTCGGCGAGCCCCGCGGTCAGATCGCTGAGGACGCTCATAGAGCGTCAGCATATCTGCCGTGCCGGCTCAGGCCGCCCTCGCGCGCCGCGGCGGCGTCATCGCCCAAACCAGCGCTTCGGCGAAGGACGCGGCGAGCGTGTCCGGGAGCGAGGCGGTGGTAACGCGGATGGCCGCGGCGCTGTGCAGTCGGTAACGTGCGCCTGGAGCGACGGCCCAGCCGGACTGCAAGAGGCGACTGACGACGGCGGCCTCGTCGGGAACTTCGATCCAGACGTTGAAGCCGGAGCGACCGCTGGCGCGGATGCCGTGCTGACGCAGCGCGTCCAGAAGCGCCAGGCGGCGACGGGCATAGATCGTCCCGGCGCGGGCCAGCCCATCTCGGGCGGATGGTGCGCTCCACAGGTCGGCAACGAGCGCCTGGAGCAAGTGGCTCACCCAGCCGGGTCCGAGCGCGAGCCGGCCCTCGATGCGCGCGATCGTCTCCGCATCGCCGGCGATGACGGCCAGTCGCAGGTCGGGGCCGAGTGACTTGGCGACCGAGCGTACCGCCGCCCAGCGAGGTCGGTCGGCGCTGAGCGTGTAGCCCTCGACGCCAGCGATGGGTCCCTGATGATCGTCTTCGATCACCAGCAGCTCCGGGGCGCGGCGCAGGACGTGGCGCAGGGCCGCGGCGCGCGGGGCGTCGAGCGCGGCGCCCGAGGGGTTGTGCGCGCGTGGGGTTAAGACCGACTGCCTCGGCGCCCGCGCGCAGGGCGGCCTCGAGCGCATGCGGCAGGAGGCCGCTGTCATCGATGGCGACGGGCACAGGCTCGAGGGACATCGCGCGCAGCAGGTCGAACACGGCGAAATACCCCGGGTCTTCGACGATGACGCGATCGCCCGGCACGAGGTGGGCTGCCAGGGCGCGCTCGACGCCATCCAGCGCACCGCTGGCCAGACACACCTCGTCGGCCCGGACCCCTGCCTCGGCAAACTCATGTCGGGCCAGCGCCGCGAGGTGCGGGTCGACCGGCTCGTCGCCGTACAGACACGTCAGCCGCGAGATGCGAGCGAGGAACGGAGCGAGGTCGGGCAACAGTGCTGGATCCGGGTTGCCGCGCGCCAGGTCGTGGACGTCGGGCGGCGGCGGCGCCTCGGTGAGGCCGGAGCTGACGGGCGGTCGCGGACTGACTGTCGAGCGGCGGCGGGGGTGGGTCAGGATGACGCCGCGGCGGCGCAGGTCGGCCAGCGCGGCGGCGACGGTGGGCGGGCTGACACCCAGGCGGCTGGCCAACTGGCGCACGGAGGGCAGCGGTGCGCCGGGGGCGAGATGGCCCTGACGCACGGCGGCTTCGAGGCTGGCGGCGATCTCGCGCGCGGTCGTGCCGTGCGCCAGTTGGCCAGCCAGCTGTGCAAGATCAGTCAACAGTCTGTACTATAACAGTGTGCCAACCCACGCTGCGCGGGGGTGCGCGCACCGACCGTGTGCGCGTGCGCCGCCTGCCCAAGCGCGCCGCCTACGACCGCGCCACCATTCATGCCATCCTCGACGAAGCCCTCGTCTGTCACCTGGGCTTCGTTCATGACGACCAGCCCTTCGTCATCCCAACCCTCCACGCGCGCGTCGACGAGCGTCTCTATGTGCACGGCTCGTCGGCCAGTCGCATGCTCGGCACCCTCGGCAAGGGCGTCGCCGCGTGCATCACCGTCACCCTGATCGACGGACTGGTCCTGGCTCGCTCAGCCTTTCATCACTCGGTCAACTACCGCTCGGTCGTGCTGTTAGGCACCGCGCGGGCCGTGACCGATGCCGACGAGAAGCTGGCCGCGCTGCATGCCTTCACCGAGCAGATCGTGCCTGGCCGCTGGGCGGACGTGCGACCGCCGACGCAGCAGGAGCTCAAGGCCACCACTGTGCTGTGCCTGCCGCTCGAGGAAGCCTCCGCCAAGCTGCGTAGCGGCCAACCGGTCGACGACGACGAGGACTACGCGCTGAACGTGTGGGCAGGTGTGCTGCCGCTTCAGCTCCGCGCGCTGCAGCCCGAGGCGGATCCGCGGCTGGAGCAGCGCATCGCTCCGCCGCGCTACGTGACTGCGTACCATCGGGGCGCAGCTGATGCCAGAACATGACTATCGCGCGTACGCGATTCGCTACGGCCATCGCGACAACGTTCCCGCTCACGAAGCCTTCCACCGGCCTCACGCGGCGCCGCCGGGTGGCATGGACTACTTCGTCTGGCTGGTGACCGACGGGCAGCGCAGCGTTGTCGTCGACACGGGCTACGGCGAAGCGGAGGGCACGCGGCGCGGGCGGCAGTTCCTGCGCTCACCCGAGCGTGGCCTGGCCGAATTGGGAATCGACGCGACCAGTGTCGAGCACGTGGTGCTGACGCACTTTCACTACGACCATATTGGTGGTCAGGCGCTGTTTCCGAACGCGACGTTCTCCGTGCAGGCGGAGGAGCTGAGCTTCTATACCGGGCCTGGCGCGACGCTGCCGATCATTCGCGAGTCGATCTACGTACCGGACGTGCTCTCGCTGATCACGCTGAACTACGCCGGCCGCGTGCGCCTGGTGGATGGTGACGCCGAGATCGTGCCCGGTGTGTACGTGCACAAGGCGAGCGGGCATACGCCCGGCATGCAGTTCGTGTCGCTGGAGACCGCGCGCGGGCGAGCGGTGCTGACCTCGGACGCCTCCCACTATTACGCGAATCTGGAGGAGGCCAACGCCTTCAATACGTTTGTGGACCTGGCCGGCGTGTTTCGGGGCCACCAGCGGATTCGCGAGATCGCGAGCGCACCCGAGTTGATCGTGCCCGGGCACGACCCACAAGTCATGGAGCGCCTCACGCGCGTTGCCGACGGGATCGTCCAGCTCTAGATACAAGAAGAACGAACCGTATTTACGACCAGAGCTGCCCAGAGGCGCGGCGTGCCCCTTCTGTGAGTGCCTCCAGTTTGGCCCACGCCACGTCGGGGTGGACCTCATCCCCTGCCCCGGCCGTCGCGAAGCCGCAGTCATTCGACGCGATGACCCGCTCGCGGCCGACCACTCCCGCGTAGCGAGCGATGCGCTGCGCGACCAGGTCCGGGTGCTCCACCAGCGTGACGCAGTGCGAAACGACGCCGGGCACCAGAATCTTGTTCGAGGGAAGCTCTACATTTTCCCAGACCTGCCACTCGTGCTCGTGCCGCGGGTTCGACGCCTCGAACGAGTACGCCTGCGCACGGATCTGCAGCATCAGGTCCACGAAGTGGCGCAGCTCCAGGTCGTGCACGCGCGGCGCGACGTTGGTGCTGTAGCACGTGTGAAAACGCACGCGGTCCTCAGGAATGCCGCGCAGCGCGTGATTGAGCAGCTCCACGCACTGGGCGATGAACGCGCGGCACTCCTCCACGCTGATGTCCGGATGGCGGTCGTAGTGCGTCGCCAGTCGCGGATCGTCGATCTGGAGGATGAACCCGGCGTCGACGATGGCCTGGTACTCGACGTGCATCGCGTCCGCCAGCGCAATCAGGTACTCCTCTTCGGTCGGATAGAACTCGTTGCGGTGGTACAGCGCGATGTTGGAGGGTGACAGGGCCGTGACGAATGCTTCCTCGACATCCACCGACGCAAGCGCGGCGCGCAGATTGCTGATGTCCTCACGGACGCGGTCCTGGCCGATATACGTCACCGGGCCAGTGCACGCGTAGGCGATGCGCACGCCGCCGGCACCGCCGGTCTTGCGCAGATTCGACGGTCGCGCGGCGTACATGACTTTCTGTTCGGCGTAGACATCCGGGAACTGGAGCGTGTCTCGCGTGTCGCCGCGAAAGCCGGACTGGATATGCAGTGGCGTCAGTCCGCCGAGGCGCTGCGCAACGTAGCTGGAGAAGCTGGATTTGCTGTGTTCGCCGTCGGCGACGACGTCCAGACCGATGGCCGCCTGACGCTCGACCACCGCATCCACGGAGGTCCGGATGGTGTCGGCCAGCTCCGTCGCGTCCACGGGTCGGTCCGCATCGCGGGCGCCCAGGAGCTCGACCAGCTTTTCAGTGCGCGGCAGGCTGCCGCAGTGGGTGGTGATGACGCGCGTTTCGCTGCGTTTCACGGGTTCATCGTTTCAGGCTCAAGCAGCCGCTGTCTGGAAGGCGCGGTAGTGGCCGCCCTTGGAGATTGGCGCCAGGTCGGCGGCGATCAGCGACCAGCTTTCAGCCTGATCCTCGCTGCAGTAGACGTTGCCACCGGTATCGCCGATGAACAGCGCGAATCCGCCGGGGTAGCCCGCAACAGACATGGCCTCGATGTTGTGGCGCATCGGCGAGGGCAGCCCGGCGCCCGCCTCGCGCCACGAGCGCCCGCCGTCCAGACTCTTCAACACGATCGCGTCCGCCAATCCGGACGTGCGCCACGTGGTCGGATCGCGCCGCGCGCCCGAAATGAACAGCACGCTGTCGTCCAGTGGAGAAAACACCAGCTGGTCTGGATAGCCAATGCGCGAGTCCGGCCCGAAGCGGTGGTCCCACGTCTGGCCGCGATCTGGGCTGTGGTAGAAGCCGATGCCGGTGTTCATGTAGATCTCGTCGGGATTGGAAGGCCGCAACACCACCTGGTGGATGTCGCGGTACCACCGGTCTTCCGGGGTGTAATAGGACTCGATTTCGTGCCACGACTTGCCACCGTCGGTGGTGTTCAGCAGGGCGCCCTGCTCGACGCCGACGTACATGACGTCGGTGTTGCGCGGATCGACCGCCATGCTCTTGGTGTGCGCGATGTGGGGTGGGCCTGGGAAGGTCCACCGCTCTGTATTCGGGACGTCGTGGATGGCCGGGAGCTCCTGCCAGCTCCGCCCGTCATCCTCGCTTTTGAACAGCGACACTGGCTCCGTGCCTGCCAGAATGGCGCCGCCGACGGCGCGCAGCGAAAACACGTGCTCGATCGTCAGTCCGTTTGTGCGGCGCTCCCACGTGTCGCCGTCGTCGGCGCTGTAGTACAGGCCGCCGTTGTGGATACCGGCGAAGATGCCGTTGCCACGGGCTTCGGCGACCAGTGCGCTTGGATGCAGATCACGCAAGGTAGTCGAGACAACCTGCCAGGCGGCGCCCGGTTGGTCGCGTTGCACGATGGACACACCGCCCGCGGTCGCCACCAGCAGTCGGGTGGGCGCGGAATCGGCCCGATGGACGTTCACGCCGTTGGTCGAGAGGCAGACGGTCATAGCGCCATTGTGCCACCCGAGGGGTCCGCCGAGGGTCGGCTTAGAGGCGCCCGCGGTGCAAGGGCATGTCCCCCCTGGGGCCCCTCCGGGAAAAAGTGCTGCTGATTCCCGCCCTCGACAACCCTGACGCCCGCCTGACGCCCGCCTGACGCCCGCCTGACGCCCGCCTGACGCCCGCCTGACGCGCGCGCGGATGCGGCTGCGCCTCCGAGCTAGCTACTGTTCAGGACGTGTTGTATCGCCAACTCGGTCGAACCAACCTCAACGTCTCACTCCTTGGACTCGGGTCCGGCGGCGCCAATCGCCTCGGGCAATCGCGCGACGCCGATCGGTCCGAAACGCACAGGCTCGTGCGGCACGCCCTCGATCTCGGCATCAATGTCTTCGATACCGCGCCTTCGTACGGCGACAGTGAGTCACTCCTCGGCGAGGCGCTCGTCGGCGTCCCACGGCAGAGCTACGTGCTCGGCACCAAGTTCACCACCCGCAGCAGCACACCAGGCGCGGCACGCGCCTCGCTGGAGGCGAGCCTGCGCCGACTGAAGACTGACTACGTGGACGTGATCTATTTCCACGGGCTCGCGCCCGAGGACTACGACCTCACGCTCGAGAAGTTCTTGCCCGAGCTCCACCAGGCCCAACGCGACGGTCTGACGCGCTTTATCGGCGCGACCGAACGCTACGAGACCGACGACGGCCACGAAGCGCTGGAGCGTGCGCTGAGAGAAGACCTCTTCGACGTCATCATGCTCGGCCACAACCTGATTTCGCCCGGCGGCCTGCGCACGGTGCTGCCGCTGGCGGAGGAGCACAACGTCGGGGTCGTGGTCATGTGCGCGGTGCGCACGATTATCGTCAACCCGGACATGCTGCGGGAGACGATCCGCCAATGGAAGGACGCCGGCGGCGCTCCCCGAGGACGCGGTTCCAGACGCCGCACCACTGGACTGGGTGCTGGGGCCCGGCGTCGAGTCCATCGCCGACGCGGCCTATCGCTTCGCGGCCGAACCCTCAGCCGTCTCCACGGTGCTCACGGGCACAGCCAATCTGGAGCACCTGGACGACAACGTACGCTCGGTCCTTGCGCCGCCTCTGCCAGAGGCGACCAGCGAGCGCTTGCGTAACACCTTTATTCCCGCCAACAAGAGCGTGCTGCTCCACAGCTTCAGGCGGCGCAGCCCATAAAATTCGCGCACCATGCCATCGCCGATCGCGTCGCGCGTCGCGCGCCGCGCCTTTCTCCGCCAAACTGGCGCGCTGGTGGCTCT
The DNA here is from genome assembly GCA_963776625.1 of uncultured Chloroflexia bacterium. GTDB lineage: Bacteria > Chloroflexota > UBA6077 > UBA6077 > CF-72 > CF-72. Next base: position 83,610 of record CAVZNP010000002.1, read on the forward strand.
CGGCGCGCCGTTGCTGGCGGCGTGCGCCGCGCCGTCGACCAGCCAGCCGACGGCCGCCCCAGCCGCGAGTGCGCCGACGACGGCGCCAGGCGTCGCCCCGCCCGGGCCCGCGGCCGGGCCGAAGCTGCCCACTTACATCCCGCGTCAGGGCGCGACCCCGGACCTGCCCGGCAGCGCCGACGGTCTGGTGAGCCCCGGCTGGAACAGCTATCCCAAGCAGCTGTTCCAGGCGGTCGCGAGTCCTCCGGGCAGCGGCGCCGACGTCACCGTCAGCCTGGAGTCCAACAATCCGCCGATGCCGCCTCTCGATCAGAATGCCCAGTGGCAGGCCATCAACAAGGCGATAAACGCGAAGATGAACATCGTGATGATCCCCTTCGCGGACTTCGACGAGAAGTGGGCCGCGATTCAGGCCGGCAACGACCTGCCCGACCTGATGTGTACGATCACCCGTCCGTCGACGCCCATCGTGCCCGCCTTCCTCGATGCCAAGTGCAACGATCTGACGCCGTATCTGGCCGCCGACGCCGTCAAGGACTACCCGAATCTGGCCGCGCTGCCGACACGCGCCTGGAAGAGTGCCCTGGTCAACGGCAAGATTTACGGCGTGCCCATTCCGCTGCGCCCGTACTTCTGGTGGTTCTGGGGCCACAAGGAGCTGCTGGATCAGGCGGGACTCGATTTCCCCAAGAGCGCGCCCGACTTCAAGGACATCGCCGTCAAGCTCAACGACCCGCAGCACGAGACGTACGCCATCGCCAGTGAGGGCGGCTCCCAGTACGCCTTCAGCACCGTGAACGGGCTGTGGAACTCGGTCTTCGATGCGCCTAACTACTGGACGGTCGATAGCAACGGCAAATTCACCTACATCTTCGAGACTGACCAGTACCGGCAGGCGATGCTGTACGCGCAGGACCTGTTCAAGGCGGGGCTGTACCACCCCAAGAGCCTGGAATACAACACCCTGTCCGCGCGGGTGGACTTCATGGCGCGCAAGAGCATCTTCCGCCTCGACGGCCTCCAGCCCTCGCCCTACTGGGGTGGCTCGAACGCCCAGCCGATGACGCCGCCGTCGCACATCACGCTGGTGCCGCCGTTCTCGGCGGATGGCCAGGCGAAGGCGCAGTACTACTTCGGGCGACCGAATTTCGGCATTACGCTGGTCAAGAAGGCCGACGACGCGCGCGTCAAGGAGATGCTGCGCATCCTGGACTTCATCGCCTCGCCCTTTGGCAGCCAGGAGTTCGAGCTGTTCACGTATGGGGTCAATGGCGTCGACTTCAACTATGACGACAAGGGCAACCCGGTGATGACCGACCAGGGCAAGGCCGAAGTTGGTGCCTTTGGCTCGGCGTGGTACAGCCTGACGTCGCCACCGCCGTTCTATTACTCGCCGGCGGATCCGTCGGCGCCGCAGATCTATCAGGGCTACGAGAAATTGCTGGCGCCGCTCGGGGTTGAGGATGCCTCGATTGGCACGTTCTCGCAGACGTTTGCCTCCAAAGGCACCATCCTGCTGGACGCCATTGGCGGCGGAGCGCAAGACATCATCGCCGGCCGCCGCCCGGCGAGCGATTGGGACCAGCTGGTGAAAGACTGGCAAACCAACGGCGGGAACCAGGTCAAGGACGAGCTCGCTACTTCTTATGCGCAAGTGAACAGCTAACAGCGTTTGAGTCCTTCACGCATCCGGGTCGGGGGAGCCTGCGCACGTTTGAGCGGGTCACGTCTCCGGGTCGGGGGAGCGGTGTGTGCTCGTCCGCCCCTTCGGGTCGAGGGATCCCGCGCACGTTTGAGTCCTTCACGCATCCGGGTCGGGGGAGCCTGCGGCCCCCCGCCGCCAGTCGCTGCTCCGCTCGCGGGCTCGCTGCGCGCTCCTTCCCGCGGCGACCCCCCGCGTACGTGCTGGGCCGCGCCTCTGCGGGGTCGCACGCCGACACGCTAGGTCCACACACCGTGGTGATCAGACGTTGTTGACCCCTCGACACGTGGTTCGGCGAGAGGTTTCCGCAATTACGCCTCGAGCGCTCCAACAGGCGGTGGACACCTACCGTGTCGCGTTACGCGGTGTGACAGTTCGACAGTTGTTGGCTGAACGTCGGCGCCATCACGTCTCGAGGATCAACCCACGGTTGGAACAACGGCTTCGGTCCAAACGCTAGCGGGCTTCAACCACAGCGGGCTTCAACCACGTCTGATCACCACGGCGTGTGGACCACGCGTGTCAGCGTGCGACCCCGCAGAGGCGCGGCCCAGCACGTACGCGGGGGGTCGCCGCGGGAAGGAGCGCGCAGCGAGCTTGCGAGCGGAGCAGCGACTGGCGGCGGGGGGCCGCAGGCTCCCCCGACCCGAAGGGGCGGACGAGCACACACCTCTTCCCCGACCCGGATGCGTGAAGGACTCAAACCCTACTAATCCTGTGCGGGGCGAACCTGTGTGTCTCTGAGAACGTCCTCGCGCGGCTCCATGCCTAGTCCTGGCTCCTCGCTCAGTTGCAGGCGTCCGGTCGAGGCCACCGGCGGGTTCGTGTAGAGCGTTTCCGCCAGGGTCCACTGCCACGCGTGCATCTCCACGCCGTGGCCATTGCGTACCGCGGCCATCAGCGCGGCGTTGTGGTGCGCCCAGCCGCCGCCGTTGGCGATGGGCAGCCGCAGCATGTCGGCGAAGTGGGCCACTTTCAGGGCTTCGGTGTAGCCACCGACGTAGAGGACGTTCGTCTGGATAATGTCCACTGCCGACGCCAGCATCAGGTCGCGCAGGCGGAAGCGGTGGCCCTCGAACTGGCCGGCGGCGATCGGGATCGAAGTGCGGCGGCGCAGCTCGGCGAGCAGGCCCGGGTCGTTGCCGTGCACGGGCTCCTCGAACCAGGCCACCTCGAGCGGCTCGACCGCGCGGGCCAGCTCGAGCGCCGAGCGCAGGTCGAGTCCTTCGTTGGCGTCGATCATCAGTCGCACACGCGAGCCGACCGCTTCGCGCACGCGGGTGACGCGCTCGACGTCCATCGCGAGGCCACCCGAAGATGATTGCCCGACGACCATCTTCAGCCGGTCGTAACCGCCGGACGTGGCCAGGCGGGCCGCCTCTTGCAACTGGTCGAGGTCATACTCGGGCAGCCCGAAGGTGATGTACGCCGGGACAGCGTCCGCGAAGCCGCCAAGCAGGCGCCACGTCGGCTGGCGCAGCGCCTTGCCGCGGAGATCCCACAGGGCGATGTCTACGCCGCTGAGCGCGCAGCTGACCACGCCCGTCATGCCGCGTGCGTTGAAGCGCTGCTCGAGCGCGGCGGCCAGCGCGTCGGCGAGGAGCGGGTCGCGGCCAAGCAGAAACGGGCCGATCTCGCGATTGACGACGTCAACCAGCGCGGGCTGGAAGCCGCCGCCGGCGACGCCGTATCCCAGGCGTCCGTCGTCAGCTTCGACGCGTACGACCACGACGCCGACCGGGCGTGAAGGCAGAAGTGGCACCGCGACGGGCACGCGATGCAGCGACGCCTCGACGCGCGCGATCTTCACGACAGGCTCTTCACAGACACGTTCTGGCGAACACCCTCAGGTGTGACTGTCGATCCAGCTCGTGATGACGTGGGCAATATCCAGATTGTTCTTGTCCAGCATCATCATGTGGCTGTTGCCGGTGATGCCCATGTCCGGCAGGCTCACGAACGTGATATCGCCACCCGCGGCCAGGATCTGGGGCATGTAGGTGTCGTGGCAATCGGCGTAGCTCTTGAGGAAGCCGCCCGACAGGTGGTCGCCGTACAGAATCAGCGTCGGGATCTTCGCCAGCTTCGCAATCTGGTCCTGCGTCAGCGGCACCGACAGTGGATTGGCGGTGGTGCACGATCCGCCAGGCTCGATGGTGACCATCCCGCGGATGTGCCGCGGATCGATCAGCGCCGCGTTCTCGGGGAAAAAGCCCGATTCGGAATGACCGATGAGCACCGCGCCGCCCGTCTGGTTCGCCAGCGTCGCCAGGTTATTGAAGGTGGGATTGGGACCGGAATACGGACCGAGCATCAGGTTCAGATCGGGAATCATCTGCTTGTAGAACTCGTCGGCGTAGTCGACCGGGAACTGCTCATCCGGGTAGGCGGTGCCGTAGGTCGGACCGAAACGGAACGAGGTCCAGGCATCCTGGTGACTGATCGCCAGGATGTTCGGCAGGCTGTCGGGCGGCGCGGCGCCACTGCGCACCTGCTCGATGACCGTCGGATCGAATCCGGAGCGAGCGCGCGTGACCTGGTCGATCAGATAGGTGGGGTAGCCCTGGCGGACGAAGTACTCGCTCCAGCCCATGCGACCGTCGGGCGTTTCCTCCCATGACTTGGCGCTCAGACAGCAGCCGTGGATCAGCACCAGGGCCGGGTGTGGCTCCGAGTCGATCGAAGCCGGGACCTGGTACTGCACGTACATCTGGTTGACGGTGATGTCGTTGTTGGGTGCAACAGACCGCGTATCACCGCCGACGAAGAAGCTGCCTTCCGCCGACAGTGTCAGTGGTCCGTCCGGCTGCTGTGCCTGGGCAGCGGCCGTGCCGCCGAGCGCAAGCGTGACGAGCAGCGCGAGTGCGAGTGTGCTCGGCAGGCGACCCAGCCGGGCCAGCACGTTGGGGCTCGCATGCGTGAAACGGAAGAAGACACCGAAGCGCATGCGGGGGATGTTACGCGTGGCGGATACCATCGCCGGGGTGACGACTGCGACACAGCCCGACCTGCGCCAGCTTCGCGTGGACCACACCGGGGGCTTCCGCAAGCCTGAACGACTGCTCGATGCATACCGCCGCTACGCCAGCGGCGCGGCGACCGACGCCGAGGTTCAGCGTCTGCAGGACGCATGCGTGCGCGAGTTGATCGCCACGGAAGTCGCTCACAACCTGCCGATCCTCTCGGACGGCGAGTATCGCCGCCGTCAGTTTCAGGAGAGCTTCGGGGAGGCGGTCAAAGGGTATGATGCGGATCCCGGCAGCGTGTACGCGCCGGCCGGAGGCCGCGAGGAAACACCCACGCGGCGGGTCGAGTCGGGGCCGACCTCGCGCGGGCCGGCGGTCCTGCACCGGCGGCCGGTTACCCAGCGGCTGGAGCTGGTGCGCAACGTTCCGCTCGAGGAATACCAGTTTGCACGTCCGCTCACGGATCGGCCGCTGAAGGTGACGCTCGTCGGCCCGGATCGGGTCAGTCAGCGCTTCGAGTGGGAATCGTCGTCCGCCTTTTACGCCGGCCTGAATGATTTCACCGATCACGTCGTGCGGCTCCAGCGTCAGATGGTGCAGGAGCTCGTCGCGGCGGGCTGCCCGTACGTCCAGCTCGACGAGCCCGGATACACGGCGTATGTCGATGATCGGCTGCTCGAGGCGATGCGCGCTCGCGGGGAAAATCCCGCGATGAACCTCGCGCGGTCGATCGCCGCCGACAATGCGATCGTCGCGGGTTTCCCCGACACGACGTTCGGCATCCACATTTGTCGGGGTGGCGGGTCCAGCGGCTACCACCGCGATGGGCGCTACGACAACATCGCCGAGCAGCTCTTTGGCAGCCTGCGCTTCGATCGGCTCCTGCTTGAATACGACACCGAGAGCTCGGGCAGCTTCGAGGCGCTGCGTTTTGTCCCGAAGGACAGGGTCGTCGTCCTCGGGTTGATCTCGACGCGTGTTTCGACCGTCGAGTCGATCGACGACCTGCAGCGTCGCATCGAGGAGGCCTCCAGGTACTTGCCGCTCGAACAGTTAGCGCTGGGCCCACGCTGCGGCCTCGGACTGCCCGAGGACGCGATCTGGCGCAAGATCGACGTCATGCTGGAGACGGCCAACCGCGTCTGGGGCTGAGTGAGGCACAATCTTGCTCAGGAGGGACGCACGTATGAGTCCAGTGCTGTTGAACCCGACGGGTCGGTCGATCGAGGTGGAGACGCCTCTGGCACCACGCCGATTCAGAGACTTGAACGGCAAGACCCTCGGCCTGCTGCACAGCACCAAACACAACTCGGATCGCGTTCTGGATGGCCTTGCCGAATTGCTGGAAGAGCGTTGGGCGATCAAGAAGGTCGTCCGCGAGCGCAAGCCTACCTTCGCCCGCCCGGTGCCGGACCAGCAAGCGAAAGCGCTGGCCGAACAGGTGGACATCGTGCTCACCGGGATCGGTGATTGAGGGTCCTGTAGTGCGGCCAGTGTGGCCGACGGGATCATCTTCGAAAAGCTCGGCGTCCAGACCGCAACTCTGGTGACTGACGCCTTTACGGCCAGCGGCAACGCCATGGCCAGGCGTATGGGCATGCCGGGCTACCACTATGCGATGCTGCCGCACCCGGTGGCGAATCTCACCCCCGAGGAGTGTAAGGAGCGCGCACGCGAGCTCGTGCCCGAGATCCTCGAGATCCTGGGGATGGAGGCTCAGCCGGAGCAGCCGATCGCGGATCGCCAGCGCACCGTGTCAACCGCCGAGCAGGTGCCCTGGCCGGGCGGGGGTTCTGTGTGAGCTCGGTGGGAACCTCCATTGAAGACCTGAGCGTCGACAACGTCCGCGATGCGTATCGCGCCATCGAGTACTACTACGAGCAGGGCTGGACCGACGGGCTGCCCGTCGTCCCGCCGATCGCCGAAAAGGTTCAGGAGTTCATCGACTACGTCGGACGCGACCCGCAAGAGGTCGTGGCCGAGATGGCCCACCTGGACCGCCGCTGCACTGTCGAGCTTGCCGCGATCAACGCCGTCATGGCGGGCTGCCTGAAGGAGTATTTTCCGGTGGTGCTCGCCTCGCTGGCCTGCTTCAAAAACGGCTTTGCGCTGGTTCAGAGCACGACGGGCCAGGCCCAGCTGTCGATCGTCAACGGTCCGATCAGAGAACGGCTGAACTTCAACAGCGCGGCGGGCGTGTTCGGACCAGGTTTTCGAGCCAACGCCACGGTCAGCCGCGCCTTTCGGTTGATCGTGATGAACGCGCTTGGTGTCCGTCCGCACGAGTTCGACCAGGGTACGCAGGGCACGCCTGCCAAATACGGCTTCTGTATCGCCGAAAACGAGGAGGACAGCCCGTGGGAGCCGCTCCACGTCGAGCGCGGCTTCTCGCACGCGTCCAGCACGGTGACGGCCCATTTCGCGCGCAGCTGCCTGCATGTCGAGAATCGGGTCAGCAACAAGCCAGAGGAAGTCCTGCTCACGATCGCAGACTCGCTGTCGTATGGCGGCGTGTGGTTCACCGGCTGGTGCCGCGGCAGTACGGTGGTCATCGGTCCGACGCACGCGCAGCTGCTGGATCGCCACGGGTGGTCGAAGGCTGACGTCAAGCAGTTCCTCTGGGAGCACTGGGGGCGCCGCAAAGGCGACCTGCGCGCCTGGGGCGAGTACGAGGAGGAGTTCGTCCACGCGCCCTTCCCGGGCGGCTATGCCGACGGCCCGGACGACGAATTCCTGCGCTTCGGCGAGTCCCCGGAGTCGTTGACGATCGTGGTGGCCGGTGCGCCAAGTGCCGGGGTCTCAGCAGTCATCACCCACTTCTCTCCGAATCGCAACACCGAACTGATTGTGGAGCCACACTAGCTGAGCAACACGCTGTCCGACTTTAAATGTAGATTTCCTCACGTCCGTGCTCGTCCGCCCCTCCTGGGTCGGGGGAGCCTGCGGCCCCCCGCACAGGATTAGTAGGGTTTGAGTCTTTCACGGCTTTGGGTCGGGGGAGCCTGCGGCCCCCCGCCGCCAGTCGCTGCTCCGCTCGCAAGCTCGCTGCGCGCTCCTTCCCGCGGCGACCCCCCGCGTCCGTGCTGGGCCGCGCCTCTGCGGGGTCGCAGGCCGACACGCGGGGTCCACGCACCGTGGTGATCGGACCTGTCTGACACCTCGACACGTGGTTCGCTGAGCGTCTCTGTCGACACGTCTCGATGATCAACACGCAGTGAGGGACATACTGTGTCGACCCGAGCGGGCTGACAGTTCGACACGTTCCTCGCTGAACGTCGGCGCCATCACGTCTCGAGGATCAACACACGCTTGGAACCGTCTGGGACCCGGATGCGTATACGTGACTAACGCAGTTCGGCTACTTTGTTGCGTTCAATCAGCGCCCAGTCGATCTCGTAGCCTAGCCCTGGGGCGGTGGGGGCGTGCACGTTGCCTTCGGCGTCTACGTCGATGTCCTGTGCCAGGCCGTGTTTCTGGGCGGCGTCCGGTTGGAGCACCTCGAAGTACTCGCAATTGGGCATCGCCATCGTCAGGTGCAGGTTCGCGACGTTGTTCAGCGAATTGCCGCCGTGGTGAATCTCGCACTTCATCCGAAATGCCTCGGCCAGGTGGCCGATCTTGACCATCGGCGTGATGCCGCCCTTGAGCGCCACGTCGCCGCGCAACATGTCGGTGGCTTGCTGGCGAATCCACTCGGTATAGGCGTACATGCCGCCAGGCAGGTGCTCGGTGGCCAGAATCGGAATGTGCAGTTGCGGCCGCAGCTTGGTGTAGGCGTACAGGTCGTCTTCTTCGAGCGGGTCCTCGTACCAGTAGTAGCCCATGTCCTGGATGGCGCGGCCGACGCGCACGGCGTCCTCATAACCGTAGGACCACATCGAATCGAGCATCAGGCGCATGCTGTCGCCGACGGCAGCCTTGACCGCGGCGCACACCTCGACATCCTGCTGGGGTTGGCACGGCGGGTGGATCTTGTACGCGTTCCAGCCGGCCTCGCGAAAGCGCAGCGCTTCGTCGATGTAATCCTGGGGGTTCGGCATCACCGCGGAGGAGGCGTAGGCGGGCGCGGTGTCGCGGTAGGTACCCAGCAGGCGGTGGATCGGCAGGTTGGCGACCTTGCCAGCGATGTCCCACAGGGCCACGTCCACGGCGCAGATCGAGCGGGTGTCGACGTTGCGGCTGGTCCGCCACAGGTCCAGCCAGATGGCGCCGATGTCCAGCGGGTTGCGGCCGATGATCAGCGGCTTGAGCCGCTTGAGCACCTGGGAGGCGAACTGGTCCGCGCCGGCGCTGGCGGAGCCGAGGAAGGCGTGGCCCTGGACGCCGTCGCTGGTGTCGATGGTGACCACGCCAACGTCGGTGGAGCCGCCGCCGAAAGCGTCACGGTACGTGGTGGGCGGCACGTCCCAGCGGTGCAGGATGATCGACAGGTCGGTGATGTGCATCAGCGGTCAGCGTACTGCTCGGGCGCGATCGCTTCGCTCCGCTGCTGCGCGTGACCCTCGGGGGGTTCAAGGGGCTGCGCCCCTGGAAAATCTCCGCGGGCGCAGAACCCGTGCGGGGGTGCTCACCTACCTGGACGATCCCGCGCGGCGGGCGGAGTGCCGCGATGGCACAGCTCACGCGTGACACCAGCGTGGGTTCTGAGGCGCCCGCCTGGAATATCCCCGCGGGCGCAGAACCCGTGCGGGGGTGCTCACCTACCTGGACGATCCCGCGCGGCGGGCGGAGTGCCGCGATGGCAGCTCACGCGTGACACCAGCGTGGGTTCTGAGGCGCCCGCCTGGAAAATCCCCGCGATTGCGGATTCGGCGATCGCAGGTGACACGCAGAAGCCGTCAGGGGGTGCTCGGGAGAAAGATCCCGCGGGCGGGGGATGCGCTGCGATCGGAGGCTCGCCCGGGAACAATCACGGCGCGGAGCGCAGCGATCGGCTGTCCAACTACCGTAGTAGACCATGACCGACTTTACGCGCGTGGATCAGCGCATCGACTCAGCCATGTCCGCGCAGGACCGCGGGCTGCTCACCTCCTTGCTCGCCGAAGACTTCATCTACACCCACTCCAATGGGCGCTCGCAGCCCAGGGACGAGTTCATCGCGGGCGTGCTGCAGCGCAGCGACCCGCCGGACCGGCTGCTCAACGACGTGCACGGCGAGGTGCACGGCGACATCGCCGTCTCCCGCGGCAACCTCGACATCCACTACCACGACGATCGCCCCAACCTGTACATGCGCTACGTGCGCGTCTACCGCCGAGCGGGCGACGACTGGCTGGCGTTCTCGCATCGCACCGTCTACGCGACCGATCGCAAGCCCGAGTGACGGCCAGCGCGGGCGCGTGGTAGCGTACGGCGCGTGAAGGTGGCCTGGGTGTCAGCATGGGCGCGCTAGACGGAATCCGCATAATCGACTTTGGCCAGTACATAGCCGGTCCCCTCGCGGCCGTGATGTTGGCCGATCAGGGCGCTGATGTGATCCATGTCGATCCACCCGGTGGCCCACGGTGGAAATCTGAGGCAGACGCCTTCCTGCAGCGTGGCAAACGCCGCATCTCGCTCGACCTCAAAAGCGGCAGCGATCGCGACGCCGCGCGCCGGCTGCTCGACAGCGCGGACGTTGTCATCGAGAACTTCCGCCCCGGTGTCATGGAGCGACTGGGCCTCGGCGCCGAGGCCGCCATGCAGCGCAACCCCAACCTGATTTACACCTCGATCCCGGGCTTCGCCCCGGACGACCCGCGCGCCGGCATGCAGGCCTGGGAAGGCATCATGGACGCCGCGACGGACAACTGCATCCCCCGCGCGGGCGAAGAGACGCCTAACTGGGACTGGTCGCGACCGTTCTACTCGGCGGTCACGCTCGCCTCGAACTTCGGCGCTTTCCTCGGCGCGACCGCGACGGTCATGGCGCTGATCGCCCGCCAGCGCACCGGGCTTGGGCAGCGCGTCGAGGTCCCGATGTTCGACGCGATGTTCACCCTCATTGGGCACTCGGGGGCCTACGTCAACCAGCGCGGCCTGCACGGGCCGCGGGGCATCCACGGTCGCGGCGCGGGCGCCTTTAAATGTAAGGACGGCAAGTACGTCCAGTTCGACACCTCCAGCGCGCGCCACCTCGTCTGGTTCGCCCAGGAGGCGGGCATCACCGACTGGGGTCCCGACCTGCTCGACGTCGTGCGTCTGCGCGACGAGAAGGTCAACCAGCAGTTGCACGCGCGTCTGCGCGAGCTGTTCCTGACACGCACGGCGGCCGAGTGGGAGGAAGTCGGCAACCGCGCGGGCGCCGCCATGGGCTGGGCGCGCACCACCGACGAATGGATCGCCACGGACCACGCGCGTCAACTGCGCGCGGTGGTGCAACTGGACGATCCCGAGTTCGGCCCGACGTGGATGGCCGGACTGCCCGTGCATCTGACGGTCACGCCCGGCTCGCCGCAGGGCCCGCGCCATCTGCCTGACGCCGACCACGACGCGGTCATCTCCGAGCTCGAGGGCCTGCCAGCGGCGGGCGCCACGCGCGGATCAGCCGCGCAGGAGACGATCAGCTCGCCGCTGGAAGGCATGAAGGTCGTCGACCTGTGCGTGGCCCTCGCCGGGCCGACCTGCGGCCGGCTGCTGTATGAGTTCGGCGCCGATGTCGTCAAAATAAACGCCCCGAAGGGCGGTGTGGGCGGCTATCTGAACCGTGGCAAACGCTCGCTGCTGCTGAATGTGGAGTCGTTCGAAGCGCAGCGTGTGTTCTGGGGTCTCGCCGATCAGGCAGACGTCGTCCTCGAGAACTTCTCGCCCGGCACCGCCGACCGCCTCGGCATCGGCTACCGCGAGGTCAAGGCGCGCAATCCTGACATCGTCTATGCGTCAGTGAGCAGCTACGGCCAGTTCGGTCCGTGGAGGAACGGCCGCGGCTGGGAGCGCCAGGGCCAGGCGGTGGCAGGCATCATGGAGCGTCAGGATCCGCCGGCGATCCTCGGGCCGTACAACCTGATCGACATCGGCACGGGCGTGCTCGCCACGTTTGCCACGGGCCTCGGCCTGTACCACCGCTTGCGCACCGGCCAGGGCCAGCACGTGCAGGGCTCGTTGTGCCAGACGGCGACCTATCACCAGACGCCGTACATGCTGTCGTATTCGGGCCGAAAAGCGCCGAGCGAACCGCGCGGCTACATGGCGCTGGGCAGCGGTCCGCTCGACCGGTTCTACCGGGGCGCCGACGATAAGTGGTTCTTCGTGTCACTGCCTGCCGCCGACTCGGCAAAACTCGCATCGGTTGACGGACTCACCCCCGACAATCTCGAGGTGAAGTTCAAACAAGAGCCTGCCAAAGTGTGGGTGGAGCGCTTGCAGCAACACGGCATACCAGCGCAGCTGCGCGTGCCCGTGGAAGAGCTGATGGTCGATCCGTACGTGATCCAGCGCGGGCTGAGCGTGAGCCAGGTAGTGGACGGCGTCGGCGAGACCACCGCGCCAGGCCTGCCCGCGAAGCTCTCGCGCACGCCGATGCGCGTGGGCGCCGTTACCGGGCGGCCAGGCTCTGACGCTGCCAACATCCTTGCCGAGCTGGGACTCCAGGAGGAGTTGCCGAAGCTCGAAAAAGCCTGGGTCCTCCAGGCCAACGATTTGCCATCCGCCTGGTAACAGGCCCCGCTGAACAGTTTCCCGCCAGGAGACCCCCGACTACATGAAGCACAGCACTGACCGCATTCGCGTGTCACACGCAGGTAACCTGCCGCGGCCGCGCTACCTCGACGAATTGATCGAGGATGGCAAGAACCGCGACGGGTCGCATACCGGCGAATACCAGAAGCGGCTGCCCAAGGGCGTCCAGGAGATCGTCGATCGGCAGATCGAGCTGGGCGTCGACATTCTCAACGATGGCGAGTACGCGAAGGCCGGCAGCTATGGCGGCTATATGCAGGAGCGCGTCAGCGGCTTCTCGAGCGTGCCTGTCGATCCCAATCGCAAACCGAAGCGCGCCGGCACGGCCGAGCGGGACCGCCTGCTCTTCCCTGGCTTTTACGCCTCCGGCCTGTGGTTCTCGGGGTCCGGAGGTCCAGTCCGACCGGGCTTTGCCACGCCCGGTGAAGTGCGCAGCTCAAACCCGCGCGAAGCCCGCGCCTGCACGGGCCCCGTCAAATACACGGGCCAGGCGGCGGTCGCCAACGACATCAAGAACCTGAAGGCCGCGCTGCAGGGTAAAAGCGATGAGGTCGAGGGCTACGTTGCCGCGCTTGGTCCGCTCAGCCTCGGTGCTGGCGTCAACAATCTGCACTACGGCAGCGAAGAGGAGTACATGCAGGCGGTGGCGGATGCCTGTCGTGAGGAATACAAGGCCGTCACTGACGCCGGTCTGATCGTGCAGGTCGACGAGCCGGAGTTCTGCACCACCTGGTCCTTCTACCCGGACTGGACGGTCGAGGATCTGCGCAAATACCTGTCGAATGCGGCCGACATCATCAACCACGCGGTCCGCGGGTTGCCGGAGGACCAGGTCCGCTTCCACACGTGCTGGGGCAGCGGCCACCGACCCCATGTCACCGACATCGAGCTCAAGGACTTCGCGGATCTGATCCTCAAGATCAACGCGCAGTGCTACTCGATCGAGGCGGCCAACGTCCGCCACGAGCACGAGTGGCGCGTCTGGAAGGACGTCAAACTCCCCGACGGCAAGATCCTGATGCCAGGCGTGATCAGCCACGCGACCGACCTGGTCGAGCATCCGGACGTGGTCAAGGACCGCCTCGTCAATTTCGCGAGCGTCGTCGGGAAGGAAAACGTCGCCACAGGCACGGACTGCGGCATCGGTTCGCGGGTTGGCCACGAGGAGATCGTGTGGGCCAAGCTGGCGACAATGTCGGAAGGTGCCAGGCGCGCATCCGCCGAACTCTGGGGCGACTGAGCCGAGATTGCCATGCGGGGTCTGGCTTTCAAGGGAAATCGGCAGATCAGCCTTGAGGACTTTCCGGACCCCGCGCCGGGTCCTGGCGAGGTCCTGGTCGCGATGCGCGCGTCCGGGATTTGCGGCAGCGACCTGAATCTCTATCGCCGTACGTCGTTCGACCGCCGCGTGGTGTGCGGCCACGAGCCGTGCGGCGAGGTGGTGGCGCGCGGTCCAGGTGTCGCGGAGCGCGACGCGCCGACGGGCCTGCGTGTCATGATCCACCACTACCGCGGCTGCGGCCGGTGCTGGCTGTGCGGCATGGGCTACACCCAGATGTGCAGCCAGGCGGAAGTGATGGGTACAGCCATCGACGGCGGGCACGCCCCGTACATGGTCGTTGCGGCAACGACGCTGGTCGAGCTACCAGCGGAGTTGTCGTTTGCGGAAGGCGCCGCCATTTCGTGCGGAACGGGAACCGCATACGCGGCCCTCAAGCGTCTGGACGTCTCGGGCCGCGACACGCTGGTGGTCTTCGGTCAGGGTCCGGTGGGGCTGTCGGCGACCCAGTTGGCGACGGCGATGGGCGCGCGTGTCGTGGCGGTGGACCCATCCGCGGAGCGACGAGCGATGTCACTGGACATGGGGGCCGAGGTCGTGCTCGATCCCGTGGCCGTCGATCCGGTTGCGGCCGTTCGGGAGCTGACCCACGGCGAGGGCGCCGACATGACGCTGGATTGCTCGGGCCACTCCGAGGCGCGCGTGCAGTGTGCCCGCGCCGCGCGGCCGTGGGGCAAGGCGTGCTACGTCGGCGCGCACGGCACCGCGACGTTCGAGATGACGCCGGATGTCATCCACCGCCAGCTGACGATGCTCGGCTGCTGGACGTTCAACCGGCAGCTGATGGCCGAATGTGCGCGCTTCGCGGTCGATCGCAAGGTGCCGCTGGGGCGGGTCTTTACGGACACGTTCACGCTGGAGCAAGGCGCGGAGGCGTACGCGCGGGTCGAGGCCCAGAACATGGGCAAAGGCGTCTTCGTCTTTTGACGAGAAGTCAGAAGTCAGACGTCAGAAGTCAGCTGAGTTCTGAGTTCTACTCCCACGACCAGTTGATTTTGCGAGTGACGAGCTCGCCGTGGACGCTGTCAATCCAGATCGACTGACTGGACGCCGAGCCCCAGCCGCCGCTCACCAGGATTTGCAGACCTTCGGGACCCATCATCGACGGCACCAGGGCGTCGTCATCCGTCGGATCGGCAACCTTCGTCCAGTGATGCTTGTACGTCACGGACAACCCGCCGGTGCGTTTGATGTCGCGCACCGGGCGATAGGCGCGCTCCAGGATGTAGTCCCTGAACCGCGCTTTGCTCCAACCGGCCTCGTGCAGGATCTGCACTGCCTGCGGGTTGAGCACCAGCATCTTCTGCGTCGCCGCGCGGAAGTTGCCGAGGTGCAGGATCGAGTCGAGGATGACGAAGACGCTGTTGTCGAAGGTCTGTGTGCCGATCGCGGGCGTGATCTGGTAGTGCGTCACTGACGGAAACACGGACACCGCGTTGTCCTCCGCCTGGAGGCCGTTGGTGACGTGGAACGGCTCCCACGGGTTGGCATCGTCGGGTGGCCGCTCGGCGACCAGGTACGCGTAGCGTCCGGGGTGGCCCATGGTCGCCTGGGACATCTGGCCTGGCCGCCCATAGCCGATATTCCACAGGATCAGCCGGATAGCGCGGCCGATCGTTGCGTTCGCGCGGTGGCCAGTGCCGGTGAAGGTCCCGGCGCCGTAGTTGAAGTTCAGCTGCTTGACGACTGGACCGCTGATGATGGTCAGCGGCGCCGGGCCAGCGGTGGTGGCCTGGACGCGCAGCAGCTCGAAACGTGGATCGAGCAGCGCCTCGACGGCGGTCACGATGATCGGCATGTACTCGGGCTTGCAGACCGGCCATGACCGCGTTGATGGCAATCTTCTCGATGGTGGCGATGCCCTCGCCGGGCGGCATGACCCCCACGACCTCCCGCGGGTCGCGGTGGAGGTAGTCGAGCATCGCCTCCACGCGGTCGTCGGTGGGCGGATAGACGGGCAGGCCGTCGGTCCAGCCCTGGTCGTAGGCCAGCTCGATGAAGGCGTGCAGGTCGTCCACCTCGTGGACCTGCGAGGTGAGGCGCGCGACGTCGGTCATGACTTGCCCACCGCGAGGACCATTTTTGCGCCTTCCTCGGCCACCTCGCGGGCTTTTGCCTCGAGGTCAGCGGGAGTTTCTTCGGCCACCAGGTCGCGCGGATAGATCAGCAAGGGCGCATCGGGCATGCCCACCTGCCCGGCGGCCATGTGGGCCAGACGGCGGAACGGCTCGTGGACCAGCGCGACCGCGGGGACGCCTTCGCGCAGCAGGTTGACCGTGTCGCGCACGGTCGCAGTGGTGCAGGACCCTCAACCACCGACCCCGACGAAGACGAAGTCCACCTGGCGGGCCAACTCGCCGACCTGTTCGGGCGTGGCAACATTCCAGGTGCTGTCCTTATACAGGCGGTGGACCTCGGAGGGATGCAGCGTGGCTTCGACTACCCGTTCGAAGACGGGCCAGAACTTCTCCGACGAGGCGTGCTGGGACCACAGCAGGCCGACGCGCGTGCCCGTGACGGATTCGAGCCGGCGGATCCGCTTACCTTCCGGCGGCGTGTTGATGTCCGCAAGCGGACTGCGGACCCTGAGTGTCATCGATCGCAGATCGTAGTTGGCGACCCGTGCGCGGGGCAAGCGAGTCGGGCAGTTGCCGTTCTGCCGGCGAGACAACAGACAATCCATGGTGTATGCTGGGCTGCGAGCTGGACAAATGACCTGGACAATCGACCGCTCGCTGCTGCACCGCCCGGCGCGCGAGCCGCGCTACCTCAGGCTCGCCGCGGCGATTGAGGACGCCATCGAACGGGGCGAGCTCCAGGTTGGCGACCAGCTGCCGACGGTGCGCGCGCTCGCCCGCCAGGCGGGGGTCAGCAGCGCGTCGGTCGCCGTCGCCTACAGCCTCCTCGAACGGCACGGCAAACTGCGCGCATTTGTCGGACGTGGCACGTTCGTCGGGGACGTGCCGGACCCGCCGGGCAGCTTGGGCAGGACGACGCCCGCGGGGACGGTGAGCAACGGCGAGCTTGCGCCCCGCGCGGACACGTCGGCGCTGACCGCTGGCCGGCCATGGCGGCGGCGGGTCCTCCAGTCGAGCGATCGGCTGCGCAGTTTCAGCCCCGACGCGCTTAACTGCAACTCCAACTGGCCTGATCCGGGACTGCTGCCTTTTGAGCTGCTGCAGAGCGCCTACGCACAGGTCATCGCCGACCTCCAGCCATGCGACCTGCAATACGGCGGCCCGGAGGCCCACCCCGAGCTCGCCCGCGCGCTCCTGCCGTGGCTCGCCGCCGACGGCCTCGACCCGCTAGCCCCCGACCTGCTCGTCATGGGCTCGTTCAGTCAGCTCCTGACCATTGTGCTGCACGTGACGCCCGCCTTCCTCGGCGTGGAGCGCGTGAGTGTCGCGGTCGAGGAACCTGGCTACCACGCCGCGTTTGGCCTGATCGAGCGCGGCGGGCAGCGTCTGATCGGGGTCGGCTGCGACGAGCATGGCGCGCTGCCGGGTTCGCTGCTGCTGGCGCTCGAGGCCGGCGCGGACATAGTTGTGCTGACGCCCCGTGGCGTAAATCCGACGGGCGCCTCGTGGACCAGGCGCCGGCGCGCGGCGCTCGTCGACGTGTTGCGCCAGTTCCCGCGCACGCTCATCGTCGAGGACGACCACTTTGCGGGCCTCGCGTCGGCCTCGCCCGGCTCGCTGTGGAGCGACCCGCTGTTGCGCGAGCGCAGCGTCTACACGCGCTCGTTTTCCAAATCTATCGCGCCCGACTTGCGCATCACCGTCGCGGTGGCGCGCGGCAGATTGCTTGGCGCGTTGCGGGAGGCGCGGCTGAGCAACGGCGGCTGGGCGCCGCGCACCGGTCAGCGCGTGCTCGGGCGGCTGCTGGCCGACGAGACTGCGCTGAGCGAAGTGTTCGATCGGGCACGCGCGGCCTACGTGGAACGCCGCGAAGCGGCCACGGCCGCCATCCTGGCGACGGCGCCCGAGCTCGGGGTCGCGCCAGCGCAGGATGGGCTCAACGTGTGGGTCAGCCTGCCGGCCGGCTGCGACGCGCACGACGTGATCCAGCACGCGGCGCACCTCGGCGTGCTGGTGTCGAGTGGTGAGGCGTTCTTTGTTCAGCCCGGGCGACGGGACCAGGTGCGCCTGAGCATCGGGCGTGTGGACGTGGAGGGTGCGCGGCGCGCGGGCGAGATGCTCGCGCAAGCCGTGCTCACGCTTGACGACGTGCCCTTGCCGCTGGTCGTATGACTGCGCCATTGACCAGCCGGACAATTTGTCTGGTGCCGAGAGCGGCGCGATGACGCGCATTGCGGTTCTCGCCACGCTCAATACCAAGGGCGACGAGGCGCAGTACGTCGCCGAGTGCGTCCGACGTCGCGGGCATGAGCCGTGGCTAGTCGACCTCAGTCTGATCGGTGGCGGGTCACTCAGTGGCGACACCTCGCGAGAAGACGTGGCCAGCGCCGCGGGTCGCGAAGCGCCGGAAGTCGAGCGCATGCAACGAGCCGAGGCCATGCAGGTCATGGCGGAGGGAGCAGCGCGGCTGATCGACGCGATGCGACAGGCCGACGACCTCCACGGCGTTATCGGCCTCGGCGGAGGCACTGGCACCTGGATGGCGGCCGCCATCACGCGCGGCCTGCCGATCGGCTTCCCCAAGTTGATTGTCTCGACCCTGGCGCAGCACGACGCGCACATCGACACCCTGGTCATGCCGAGTGTGGCCGACATCGCCGGCCTCAACGCGCTGCTGACACCGATCCTGGCGAACGCCGCGGCGGCCATGTGCGGCATGGTCGAGCGTGGACCGCTCCCTTCCCGTGAGCCTCGCCCGACCATAGCCATGACCATGTTCGGGGTGACGACCACCGGCGGGACGTACGTCCGCCAGTTCCTCGAACGCGCGGGCTGCGAAGTGGTGGTCTTCCACGCCAACGGCAATGGTGGGGCGACGATGGAGGAGTTGATTGGTCGCGGCACGTTCACGGCCGTGCTGGACTGGACGACAACGGAGGTGACCGATCACCTCGCGGGCGGCGTGTGCGACGCGGGCCCGACCCGTCTGGAGGCGGCGGGCGCGCTCGGGATTCCGCAGGTGATCGTGCCCGGGGCGATCGACGTCATCAACTGGCGCGGCGTGCCGCCGGAGCGCTGGGCTGACCGCATCACGCACCTGCATCTGCCAGGTGTGCCATTGATCCGTACCTCGATTGCCGAAAGTCGGCAGATCGGCGCCTGGATCGC
Source organism: uncultured Chloroflexia bacterium (assembly GCA_963776625.1). Lineage (GTDB taxonomy): Bacteria > Chloroflexota > UBA6077 > UBA6077 > CF-72 > CF-72. Next base: position 102,519 of record CAVZNP010000002.1, read on the forward strand.
GGACAAGCTCAATCGCGCCCGCGGACCCGTGCGCGTGCTCATTCCGCGGGGTGGGTTCTCGGCACTCGACATTCCCGGGGGTCCGTTCTGGGATCCGGCCGCCGACGAGGCATTTGTCTCCGCCCTGCGCGGCGACCTGCGCCCGGAGATTCCCGTCGAGGAAGTAGCCGAACACATTAATAGCGAGCGCTTTGCCAAGGTCGCTACGGACGCGCTGCTCAACATTTCCATCCGTGCTGTTCCCAGGGAGGTGTCATCTCAATGACTGCGAGTCGACCATTCAGCCGCGCTCAGATCCTGGCGCGGCTCCGCGAACAGATTGGCCGTGGGCGGCCGGTCGTCGGAGCCGGGAGTAGCTCCGGGCTCATCGCTCGATCTGCCGAAGCCGGCGGGTCGGACCTGATCATTGTCTACAACACGGGCACCTCGCGGCTGATGGGTCTGCCGACGACCCACACCATGAATCACGCCAACCCGGCCACGCTGGCGATGTACGACGAGATCGCCAATGTCGTGACCGAAACGCCGATCGTCGGTGGAGCTGAGGCGCAGGATCCGACGTACCTGGACTTGCACCGTCTGGTAAAGCACTTTCGTGAGACCGGGTTCGACGGACTGATCAACTTCCCCACCACCGGGCCAAGCACCAGCCGCAACCGTGACCGCTCCAGCGTCGGACTGGGCCTGGACCGCGACTTCGAGATGGTTCGCATCGCGCGCGAGGAGGACTACTTCACCATCTGCTACGGGTATACCGAGGAGCAAACGATCGGCCTGGCCGCGGCTGGGGCGGATGCCATCGTCGCCCATGCCGGCTGGACCACCGGTGGCCTGGCCGGCGCCGGCGCTTCGGCGATGTCGCTGGACGCCGCCTGCGAACACGTCCAGAAGATGCTTGATCTGGCGCGTCGGGAGAATCCGGAGGTCATTGTCCTGGCGCACGGTGGACCGCTGTCCAGCCCCGCGGATACGCGCTACCTGTACGAGCACACCGACGCGCAGGGATTTCTGGGCGCATCCAGCATGGAGCGCATTCCCGTGGAGGCAGCCATCATCGACGCCGTGCGCGCCTTCAAGTCGAAGCGACCCCGCCCCAGTGCAACGTCGGCGTCTCACATGACGGCGGGGGTGGCCCGATGAGCTTCACCGCCGAGATTCCGGTCCGCAGTTTTACGCGGGCGAGCATTCTGCGGCGCCTGCGCGGCACCCTGGCGGAGGGCAAGCCAATCCTCGCCGCCTCAGCAGGAGCCGGGATCGTCGCCAAGTGCGCCGAAATCGGCGGCGTGGATCTGCTCGTGGTGATGTGCACTGGGCGCTCGCGACATCTTGGAGTGCCAACGACGGTCACGCTCGGCAATGCCAACGCGGCAACGCTCGCGCTGTACCCGCAGATCGACAACGTCGTCGACGACACACCTGTTGTGGGTGGCATCGAGGCGACCGATCCGACGCGGCGGCGCTTGTCTGCCATCATCGACACCTATCGGTCGGTCGGCTTCGATGGACTCACCAACTTCCCGTCGGCCGCGGCCGTCCCGAGCTGGGTGAGGGCGCGCAGCGACGTCGGCCAGGGCGTCGAACGTGAATACCAGTTGATCGCGCAGGCGCGCGCGCAGGACATCTTTACCATCGGCATGGCGTTTTCGACCGATCACGCGCGCGGCCTGGTCGCTGCCGGGGCAGACTTGGTGGTGGCGCGCTGCGGGCTGACTGTCGGCGGACTGTCCGGTCCAAAGGAACCGCTGATGACGCGCGCCGCCGCTATCGACTACATCCAGGACATTATTCGCGCGGCGCGCGCGGAAAATCCGGAGGTTCTGTGTCTGGCGCACGGCGGACCATTCGCCACGCCGGAGGACACCGAGTTCCTGTACGACAATACCGACGTGCAGGGTTTTCTCGGCGAGTCCAGCATCGAACGTTTGCCTATCGAGCAAGGGGTGGCCCAGGCCGCGCGTGACTACAAAGCTCAGCCGCTGCGCGCGTCCGCGATTCGTTGAGAGGTCCGAACCAGCATGCCCGTTTACACGCGAGAAACGTTGCGAACTGACAAACTCCCCTGGGTCGACATCGACGATTTCGAGTTCCTGGTGCTGGCTCGGCCCGCAGGCACGCCGGGTCCCGCACTGGCGCAACCGGCGCAACCGGCTCAGCCCGCGAATGGGCACGGCGCCTTCTGGGGCACCTACCAGGTCACGCCCGACCCGACCTCGCGCGAATTCAAGCCAGACACCTCGAGTCCGCGTGAGCGTCTGGTCGTCATCGACGGCGAGGTGTGCGTCGAGTGTGAATACGGTCGGTTCACGATGAAACGCCGCGACTGTTTCGAGGTGCCACGGAGTGGAGCCCGCGTCACCAACGTCGGCAATTCCACCGCCGAGCTTGCGCGCATCGCGGGGCGATGGAAACAGATCATCCGCAACGAGATCTGCCTGTTCCGACCCGATCGTCCGTGCGACTACCACTACCATGACGGCGATGAATACTGGATGGTCTTCCGCGGCCACTTCACGTTGAACTACGACGGCAAGGAATATGACATGCGGCCGGGTTCAATGCTGGCCGCCGGCATGGGCTACGAACATGGCTCCGTCCATCCGGAGGAGCATTTCGAAGCGGTGGTGATCGCCACGCAGCTCGAGGGCGAGCTGCGCGACGGCCATCTCAATCGTGAGATGCACGGCACGCCGGTCAAGAATCGGGAGGTGCCCGCGAGCGCGCTCGAGGCATTCCGCAAGTCGGCCGGCGTGGCATGACGCACGCCAGCCCTCTGCCGTCGGTGCCGTGGACGACGATCGGCAGCACGGGCATTCGGACGACGAAACTGGGCATTGGCGCGTGGGGTTTTGGACCCATCGGCGCGCCCGCGACGCAGGTCGGCGACGACGCGGCGCTCGTCGACGTGTTGCGCGTCGCGTTCGAGGCCGGTCTGCGCTACCTGGACACCGCCGAGTCCTACGCCAACGAGGAGCGTCTCGGGCGGCTGCTGCCCGAAGCGGGGGCCCCGCCAGACCTGGTGATTGCCACCAAATCCGGCCGTTCGGGCCGCGTGACGGAGGGCTTCACGGCTGACCACTTCCGCCGCAGCGCGGAAAATAGTTTGCGGGGCCTTCGATTGCAGAAGCTGCCGCTGCTCCTCGTTCACGACCCGCGTGACGAAGACGACATGGCCGCGGTGCTCGGACCCGGTGGCGCACTGGAAGGCCTGCGCAAGTTGCAATCCGAGGGACTGGTCGACTCCATCGGGATTGCGACCGGCACGATCGGTCCGTTGTGGCAGGCGGTCGAGTGCGGCGAATTCGACGTACTGCAGATGCCGCGGCTGTACACGCTGCTCAATAGCGCCGCCAGGGACACCGGATTACTGGCGGCCGCGCGTGCGAAAAACATGGGGACGATCGTTCCCGCGCCGTTCGGTGGCAACATCCTGGCCACCGGCGTACGCGAGAACCCGCTGTACATGTATCGACCCGCTATTCCAGAGGTCGTCGAAGCCGTTCGGCGCATGGAGCAGCGCTGCAAGGAGCTGGGTGTCAGTTTGCCGGTTGCCGCGCTGGCGTTCGTGCTGACCGAACCACTGGTGGACGTGGCCATTGTTGGCATGGCGCGACCTCAGGAGGTCCACTGGAACGTGCCCGCCGTCGAGCCGGGCGTGACGCGCGAACAGCTGGAGTCGATTCGCGAGGCCGGGCGTATCGATCCGGTGCTGATCGGCGGTCCCGACTTCAAGCCGACACCGGCGGCGCCACGCTGATGCGTACCAACCCGGTCAAGGACAAACTGAAAAATGGCGGAACGGCCGTCGGCACCATGGTGTTCGAATTCTTCGTGCCGGGTGTGCCGCGGCTGATGGCGCATGCCGGCGCAGAGTTCGCGATTTACGACATGGAGCATGGCGGCGCATCCATCGAGACGCTGCGCATGCTCGCGGCTGCTTCGCGTGGACCGTCGCCGGTGCCGTTCGCGCGCGTGCCGGCGACCGAGTACCACCTGATGGCTGGAGCGCTGGACGCGGGCATGCTGGGCTTGATGATCCCGATGGTGGAAGACGCGGCTCAGGCGCATACGGTCGTGCACGCCACCCGCTATCCGCCGGTGGGCCGCCGCGGCGCCGGCCTGGGCATGCACCAGGATGAGTACGAGCGCGGCAGTACCCCCGACAAGATCGAGGCCCTCAATGCGCGCACCTTCATCATCGCGCAGATCGAGTCGCCATCGGGGCTGGACAATCTGGATGAGATCGCCAGTGTCGACGGGATCGACTGCCTGTGGGTCGGCCATAACGATCTGTCAATCCAGATGGGGATTCCGGGCGAGTTCACCTCGCCGCGTTTCCAGGACGCGATCCAGCGGGTGGCGCACGTTGCGGACCGCCATGGATTGCCGGCTGGGGTGATGGTGGGTGATCTGGCGGGCGCGCAGGAGTGGATGAGCAAGGGCTATCGTGCCGTTGCCTACGGCGCGGATTTCCGGCTGTTCGTCGATGGACTGGCGGCCGGCGTCAAGGGTGTGCAGGAGCTGGCCCGTGCCTGACAGACAACTTCCCTCCGTGACCCTCGGTCGCAGCGGACTGGTGACCAGCAAGCTGTCGCTGGGCACCTACGGCTGGGGTGGCGCGGGCCCACCGGAAGTTCGCGTGCTGGGTGACGCGGCGATGCTGGAGCTGCTGGGCGCGGCGTTTCGAGCCGGCATTCGCTTCATCAATACCGCCGAGGCGTACGAAAACGAGGCGGCGCTCGGTCGCCTGCTGCCGGACGCGGACCCACCCGCGGACCTGCTGGTCGCGACCACGTTCGGGCACGGCAAAGGCTTCACGGCGGATCAGTTCCGGGCCAGTGCAGAGCGCAGCTTGCGCGAGCTGCGTCTCGAGAAGCTGCCGCTGATGTTTGTGCACGACCCGCGCACCGCCGACGACATGCGCTTCATCATGGGTCCTGGCGGTGCGCTGGAGGGCCTCAGAAAGCTGCAGTCCGAAGGGCTGCTGGGTCACATCGGGGTAGCGACCGGCACGCTGCTGCCGCTGCACATCGCGGTTGAGTCCAACGAATTCGACGTGATCCAGTTTCCGCGGCTGTACACGTTGCTGAACCAGACTGCGAAGGCGAGCGGCCTGCTGCAGGCGGCTCGCGCGCGCAACATCGGCACGCTGTCGGCCGCGCCGTTTGGCGGCGCGATCCTGGCGACGGGTAGCGCTGGTGAGCCCCTGTACACGTTCCATCCGGCCCTGCCCGAGGTTGTCTCGGCGGTGGAGCGCATGGAACACCGCTGCGCGGAGCTCGGCGTGTCCCTCGCGGCCGCGGCACTGGCCTTCAATTACACCGAACCGCTGGTGGACGTCACGGTTCCAGGCATGATGGCCGTCAGGGAGATCGACGAGAATGCGTCGGCGTTCGAGGTCGCCCTGAGCCGCGCGGAACTTGAGTCCGTGGCGGACGCGGGTCGTCTCGATCCCACGCTGCTGGGTGGACCCGAGTTCATCTCGTCGTGGCCACCGGACCGACGGCCGACGCGCGAGCAATTGCAGGCGCGCTGGTCTACCTGAACCACACCGCGGGCAGGGACTCAGTCGGGGTAGCGGGCGCTGACGTGAATGGACACGCAGGCGATCAGTGCATCGCTGTTTGGCACGCGCAAGCCGCCCTGGACTGCCTCCACGCTGACCTCCCCATGGGGCAGCTCCGCTTTGACGGCCTCCAGGTCGACGGAATCCGGCTCCGGTACGGCCACGGTGACGTGCACCAGCATAGTCCCGTTGCGCTGGCGGATCTGGCCGAGCAACGGCAGACTGGAGTGGCGAATGGCATCCGAGACGGCTCGGCGCGCCGCCCTGGTGCAGTCCTGACCGTGGACGTCGACGCCCATGCCGAACTCGAGAACTAACGTATCCATGGTGCGTTCAGTCTAGAAGTCTGGCCGACAAGCCGGTTTTCAGCCCGAGTCGCAGTCGGACTACAGGCTTTTGGGCCGCGCTCCTAGGCTAGACCGTGGGCGTCAGTCCACTCGGCACGCGATTGGCCATTGCCGTGCGACGCGTTGCGCTCTAGCGTGGGCGCGGTGACCCGTACCTTCCCGTTCGTCCAGGTCGACGTCTTCACGGACCGTATCTTCGGGGGCAAGTTCATCTCGCGGTCTTTCTGGAACCCGACGGGCTGTCGGACGCCGAGATGCAGGCCATTGCCCGCGAGATGAACTTCGCCGAAACGACGTTTGTCTTCCCGTCCGCGCTTCCTGACGCCGCCGCGCGCGTGCGCATCTTCACCCCCAGCACTGAGCTGCCGTTCGCTGGTCACCCGACCGTGGGCACTGCCTGGGTCCTGGCCCACCATGGGCGGCTGCCTGCCAACACGCGCGAGTTTGCGCTCGAGGAAGGCATCGGTCGGGTGCCCGTCAGGCTGGACGGTGACACGATCTGGATGTCGCATCGGGACGCCGAGTTCGGGCCGCCAGTCGCCAATCGCGCGGAGATTGCCGAGGCGCTCAGCCTGTCGGCAACAGATCTGCTACCCGATCAACCGATTCGGAGCGGTTCGACCGGGGTTGCATTTCTGTACGTACCGCTTACCACGCCCGAGGCCGTCGATCGCGCCGATCCGAATCTGCGCGCGCTCGCGGCCGCGTATCGGGGCGACCGCCTCGGCGTGTTCGTCTTTGCTCCCGCTGGACCGGCGCGGGTCTACTCGCGCATGTTTGCTGGTGACACGCTTGGCGTCGCCGAGGACTCCGCAACTGGCTCCGCCAGTGGACCGCTCGGCGCCTACGTGGCCGAGCATCACGTCCTCAGCTTCGAAGGAGGAGCGATCGAGATCCTCAGTCAGCAGGGTTACAAGATGGGTCGGCCGAGCCACGTTCTGATCCGCCTGGACCTGCACGACGGGCGTGCCACCAACATCCAGGTCGGTGGCGGCGTGGTCCCGGTGCTGCGCGGCGAGCTGACGCTGGTGTAACAGACTGGTGTAACAGACTGGTGGGATACGATGGCTCAGATCGCCATGCAGCGCAGTACCACTCGCATCCTGACCACCCACACGGGCAGCTTGCCGCGTCCGGCGGACGTGCTGGAGGCGATGCGCGCCCGCGAATCGGGCGGCACGTTCGACGCGTCCGCCTTCGAGCAGCGCATCACCGACGCCGTTGCTGAAAACGTCGACCGCCAGGCCAGGGCAGGTCTCGACGTGGTCAACGACGGCGAAGTCGGCAAGCCCAGCTTCTCGGCCTACGTCAATCAACGCCTGAGCGGTTTCGAGGCGCGTCCCGCGCAGGCCAGCGCGCGCCGCGGACCGATCGACCCCGACGGACGCGACGCACGGCAATTTCCCGACTACTACGCATATGTCCTGGCCCATAGTCCGTTCGAGAATGTGATTCGCATGTCGCCGCGGGTGTGCGTCGGCCCGATCCAGTACGTCGGCCAGGCGCTGGTAAAGCGCGACATCGCCAATCTCGAGGCGGCGATGGCGCGCCACGACTTTGTGGAGGGCTTCCTGCCGTCGACCTCACCGATCACCAACGCCGCCAATGAGTTTTACGGCTCGCGCGAGGAGTTCGCCGCCGCGTATGCCGACGCCGTACGCGAGGAGTACAAACTCATTCTGGATGCCGGTCTGGTCGTGCAGATCGACGATCCGTCGATGGTCTCTGCCTGGGACAGCCGGCATGATCTGAATGTGGCGGAGTACCAGCACAACGCCGAAGAGCGAGTCGAGCTGCTCAACTATGCGTTGCGCGATTTACCCGAAGACCGCATTCGGTACCACACCTGCTACGGCGTCAACTTCGGTCCGCGCGTTAGCGACTTGCAGCTGGAGCAGGTGATCGACATCTTTTTCAAGATCAACGCGGGTGCGTATTCGTTCGAGGCCGCGAACCCGCGCCACGAGCACGAGTGGCGTCTGTTCGAGACCGTCAAGCTGCCGGAGGGTAAGGTGCTGATTCCAGGTATGGTCACCCATTCCAACGTCATGATCGAGCACCCGCGGGTCGTCGCGGATCGGATCGAACGATGGGCGAAGGCGGTCGGCCCGCAGAACATCATTGTCGGCAATGACTGCGGCTTTGCCTCGACGGCGGGCAACGCCGAAATCCCACCGACGGTGGCCTGGGCCAAACTCCAGTCGCTGAGCGAGGGCGCCCGGCTCGGCGTCGCAGCGTCTGTACGCGGGGGTCGCCTGATGCCACGCCTCACACCGATTACCCGGCGCGACCAGGTGGCGGAGGATGGCCGGGACTCGTTCGATGAGATTATCGCTTCGCGCGGACGCATCAATGCGCCGCAGTCCATGCTGCTGTACGCGCCCCTCCTGTCGGCGCGCGCCACGGCGATGAATGATGCGCTGCGTGAATTGCTGTCGGAGGCGGACTTCGAGTTGGCGGTGATTGCGGCGGCCCGCGAATTCGACATCGACTACGTGTGGGCCGCGCACGTGCCGACGGCGGTGCGCGCGGGCGTGAGCGAGGCGACGATTGAGACGGTCCGCACGCGCGGGAATCTCGGCGCATTGACCGCGCACGAGCGGGTGATTGTGACCCTGGCGCGCGAGATGGTCGGTGGGCATCAGGTCTCGGCGGAGACGTTTGAGGCGGCCCGCGTGGAGCTAGGGGAGCGGGGCCTGATGGAGGTGATCGCCGCGATGGGGTACTACGTGATGATCGGCTGCGTGCTGATTGCGACCGACATGGAGCTGCCGGCGGGGGCATCGCGACTCCCGCGCTAACGTCAGGGCGCGTGGGCTACGCGCGGCGAGCGTAGAGACGTCGGCGGTCGACACGTTGGCGTCTCGAAACCGGGCGCGTGGCGTCGGTGTGACGCGCGTCACAGCCAGAATCAAGTTTTCAGGCGTATGGTGTGGTCTGGAACTGGACAGGGACCATGTCGCCTCACACACTGGAGTCCGAGCTCAAGCGCGCCGCCGCCGAGGTGGACTGGAGTCATGTCGTCCACCGCTGCGCGTGGTGCAACGGCATCGCCAACGCTCAGGGTGAGTACGTCTCCTCGCGAGAGCTTGCTCCGGACAGCGTGGTCACCGACGGCATGTGTCCGCCCTGCGGCCGGCTCGCGATGGCGCGCATTGCCGCGCGCCGCGTTGCGCGCGAGCGCCCCGCCGCCTGATCGCCGGCTTTGCGAACGCACGTCGCGGCAGCGTTTTATGCTGTCGACGATGACAGCTACCGATGATCTCCTGCGCAACGCCCAGGCCTACGCAGCCGCGTTCGATAAGGGTCACCTGGCGATGCCACCCGCCACCCAGGTGGCCGTCGTTGCCTGTATGGACGCTCGCCTGAACCCCGCCGGGATTCTGGGCCTGTCCGAGGGCGACGCGCACGTCATCCGCAACGCTGGTGGGGTGATCACCGACGACGTCATCCGCTCGCTGGCAATCTCGCAACGCTTGCTCGGTACGCGCGAGATCATTTTGATTCACCACACCGATTGCGGCATGCTGACGTTCAAAGACGACGAGGTCAAAGCCCAGATCGAAGCTGACACCGGCCTGCGCCCGTCGTTCGCCCTGGAGGCATTCCCGGATGTCGACAAAGACGTGCTGCAGTCCATGGCTCGCATTGCCGCGAGCCCATTCGTGCCCCACAAGCAGCACGTGCGCGGCTTCGTCTACGACGTCAAGAGCGGTCGACTCAATGAGGTGAAAGCCGCCTGAGCGAAAGCCGCCAGCGCAAAAGCCGCCCGTGCGAGCGGCGGCACCCGCAGGTGCCAGTCGACGACCTGCTGGTAAGCGACGCCGACGCACAGGACGGTGGCTTCGCGGTGACCGTCAACTGGACGGCGTCGAGCAGCGCCCTGTCGGTCGCGCTGGCAGCGTCTGTCATTGTGGCACGCGTGCCGTGTTCTCGAGAATGATGTGGCCGACCGCGGTATTCGAGGCGGGCACGTGGTAGAAACGATGTACGACCTCCACTTCGTCGTCCAGCGCTCCGCGCATGATGAGCCACATCACCATTTCCACGCCTTCGGAGCCGGCCTCGCGCAGGTACTCCACGTGCGGCATACGGCTCAGACCCACGGGATCCGTGACGATCCGCTCGAGAAAGTCCGCGTCGAACTGCTGATTGATGAATCCGGCGCGTGGGCCCTGGAGCTGATGGGACATGCCACCCGTACCGAAAACGACGACCGTTTCGTCCGAATCGAAGGCCTCGACCGCACGCCGGATGGCTTTGCCCAGGTTGTAGCAGCGGTTGCCTGTCGGGGGCGGATACTGCACCACGTTGACGGCAAGTGGAATGACGCGCACCGGCCAGGCTCGCGGCTCGCCGAACATCAAGGACAGGGGCACCGTCAAGCCGTGGTCCACGTCCATCTGGTTGACGATAGTGATGTCGAACTCGTCCAGGATGAGCGACTGGGCGAGATCCCAGGCCATTTCCGGATAGCCCTGGACGGTCGGCACCGGTCGCGGACCCCAGCCTTCGTCCGCGGGTTGGAACTCCGCCGCGCAGCCGAGGGCGAATGTGGGAATCAGCTCCAGGGAAAACGCCGAGGCGTGGTCGTTGTAGACGAGTAAAACGACGTCCGGTTGCAGGTCCGCGATCCATTTCTTGGATGCGTCGTACCCGGCGAACACAGGCTGCCAGTACGCTTCGCCGGAGCGCTTGTTGTCGATCGCGGCGCCAATCGCTGGCACATGCGATGTTGTCACGCCAGCGACGATCCTAGCCATTCGCGCGACCCTCCCACTCCCATGTGTAGCGATTGCCCTCGGGCGGCCGTCCGCCGTGGACCATCATGTCGGCATACGCTTCCTGCGTCATGCCGGTCATTTTGGCCGCGATTTGCTGGAATGACAGGCCGTCAGTGGCGCCCAGTTTCGCCGTGAAGTAGATGTTGCCGCCGAGGGTGATCATGCGGTTCCAGTCGCGATCGATGATGGACTGTTTCTGCTCCGGCGTCATGGGAAACCGGTCCAGGTAGCCCGACTCGTCGGCCTTGAAGGCCGCGCGATTCTCGGCCTTCATCAGCGACATGCAGAACTGATTCAGCCAGTAGCCCTGGCGTGAACGCTGGGCGTCGAAGACTGTCGTTCCGGGGATGTCGTCATAGATGGCGCGGGGTTTGGTCATGATCGGATAGGTCCTTGTACCCATCAGTATTTCACGATCGCGCGAACCCAAGCATATCTGCGACACTAGCTGCCGCCCCGTGGTGACCGACCCCTCGCGCAAGTTCGGCGACCTGTTGCGCGAGTACCGCCGCGCGGCAGGCCTGACCCAGGAGGAGCTGGCCGAGCGCGCCGGCGTGAGTCCGCGCAGTATCAGCGAGCTCGAGCGCGGCGGCGCACATGTGCCTCGACGCGACACGATCGGCTTGCTGGCTCGAGCGCTTGGCCTCGACGCGCCGTCGCGCGCAGCCTTCGAGGCGCTGGTCGAACATCGTCGCAAGGCCCGACCCGCGACCGAGTCGCGCCAGGCGCGCGCACGCCCGGCACCTTCCTTCCCACCAACGGCAGGCCTCAGCGGGCAGCACAACCTGCCGCGCTCGCTGACCAGCTTCGTCGGACGCGAACGCGAGCTGAACGAGCTCGGCGTGCTGCTGGACACAGCGCCACTGTTGACACTCGTCGGCGCCGGCGGCGTCGGCAAGACACGACTGGCGCACGAGCTGGTCCGCACGCGGTCCGCCAGCTATGCCGACGGCAGCTGGCTGGTCGAGGTGAGCGAGCTTGCCGACGCCGCGCTGCTGCCCGGGGCCGTCGCGGCGGCGATCGGCTTGCGCGACCTGAATACGCGCAACCTGACAGACACGCTCGCGACGTACCTGGAGCGCAAGCAGCTCTTGCTGGCCCTCGACAACTGCGAGCACCTGATCGACGGCTGCGCCGAGCTGGCAGCTCACCTCCTGCGGAGGTGCCCGCGCCTGCAGGTTCTGGCGACCAGTCGCGAGCCGCTGTCCATTCCCGGCGAAATCACCTCGCTGGTGCAGCCGCTGGATCTGCCCCTCGCCACGCGCCTGTTCCTCGAGCGTGCCGCGGCGGCCAATCATGACCTGGCGTTGACCGAGCAGAGTGCGCCCGCGATCGAGCGCATCTGTGTCGCCGTCGATGGGATTCCGCTCGCGCTGGAGCTCGCCGCCGCGCGCACGCGCATGCTCAGCGTTCACCAGATCGCCCAGCGACTCGACCATGACGGCGCCCTGCTCGCGGCCACCAGTCGAATCGCTCCGCCACAGCACCGGACCATTCGCGCGACGATCGACTGGAGCCACGACCTGCTCGGTGAAAACGAGCAAGTGCTGCTGCGCCGGCTGTCGATTTTCGCCGGTGGCTGGAGCCTGGACATGGCGGAGCAGGTCTGCGCTGGCGGGGCAATTTCGTCGGCCAGTGTGCTCGATCTGCTGGCGCAGCTCGTCGAAAAGTCGATGGTGCAGGTCGACGCGCTCGAGAGTGTCAGCCGCTACCGGCTCCTGGAACCGATTCGGCAATACGCGCTGGACCGCCTGGAAGCCTCCGCTGAAGGCGGCCAGTACCGCGCTCGCCACGCGGCGGCTTTGTTCGCGCTGGTGCGCGGCGGTCCCGAGCAGGCCCAGGGACCGGACGAAATTCGCGCGCTCGACCGTGTGGCGGCCGAGCATGCCAACCTGCGCGTCGCTTTGCGCTGGGCGCTGATCAACCAGCAGACAGAGGACGTGCTCGACACCGCGGCGTGGCTCTTTCGATTCTGGGAGCGACGCGGTCACTTCCAGGAAGGGTGTGCCTGGCTCGAACAAGCACTGGCGTTGCCTGACGTCGACCGGGTGTCCGCCACGGTGCGCATTCGCGCGCTGAACGCACTCGCGTTCCTGTACTGGCGCGGCGGCGAAGCCGATCGGGCGACACCCCTTGCCGCGCGGGCGCTGGCCGCCGCCCGCGAGCACGGGCAGACGCGAGGCGTCGCGCAAGCGCTGCTCAACCTCGGCATGGCGGCATACCTGCAGCACGACTACCAGACGGCGATCGACTGCCTGAGCGAGAGCTTGCCGGTGGCGCGCGAGGCCGAAGCGATGCCACTGCTGAGTGTGGCGTCCACCTTCCTGGGACGCACGTTGTTCTGGGTACGCGGTGCGTCCGATCCGCGGGTGTTGTCGCTGCTGGAGGAGAGCCTCGCCCTCGCGGAGTCGGTTCACTCGCACTACGCGGCCGGACACGCGCTGGCGACGCTGGGCGACGTCCGATGGGCGCAGGGCACTATGCCAGACGCGGTCGCGCTCTGGCGGCGAGCGCTGCGGGTTGTGTGCGAGCTGGAGGACCGACGGGGTATCGCCGGTTGTCTGGAGCGCCTGGCACTCGTGCTTTCCACGCGCGGCCAGTTGGAACCGGCGGCCTGGCTGTTCGGCGCCGCGGACGGGCAGCACACCGCGCTGGGGATTCAGCGTCGAGTGGATGACGCCGTCGACCATGCGCACTTTGTCGCGGCGAACGAGCAGAACCAGGTGCGCCACGCCTGTGCGGAGGCCTGGGCCGATGGCCAGGCGGCGTCGATTGAGGCGTCGATTCAGCGCGCACTCGAGCTCACCGCGTAACGCCGCCCGTCTGGAGCTGCTGATCGCGCGTCGGTCCCGATCGCTGCAGCATCCGCTCCGGCGCCTCGCGGAGGACGCGCGCTACCCTTCCGCCTGTGAAATTCGGTTTGCAACTTCACGCCGACCGCGGCGCTGACGCTGTCCTGCGCGAAGCGCAGCTGGCCGACGCCCAGGGCTTCGATTCCGTGTGGACCGGCGATCACCTGTTCGCCACGCGCGGAGAACCGTTTCCCGACCGCCCGCTCGAGACGTGGACGCTGATGACCGCGATTGGCGCCACAACCCAGCGCGTTCGTGTCGCCTTCGCCACGTTGAATCCAGCGTTCCGCAATCCAGCGCTGCTAGCCAAGATGCTGGCCACACTCGATCAGATCACGCATGGCCGCGTCATCTGCACGCTCGGCGCGGGTTGGTTCGAGGGCGAGTACCGCGCGTATGGCATGCCGTTCATCGAGGATCACGACGCGCGCATCGAGCAGGAGCGCGAAGTCGCCCAGCTATTTCAACAACTGTGGACGCACCCTGCCCCGGAGCGCGTTTCCTTCGAGGGCCGTTACGTGACGACACACGAGCTGCCATTCAGTCCGACACCATTTCAGCGGCCACACCCGCCCATCTGGATTGGCGGGAATTCCGCGGCGACCCAGCAACTGGTCAAAGACGTCGGCGACGGGTGGATTCTGCTGAGTGCCGGCGGCGTGCGGGAAGTCGTCGCCGAAGCCACCTCGGCGGTGGATTGGCCAGCGCGCGAGCTGACCATCGTCAGTGGCGCGAATGTGTTTCCCGGCGATACGCGTGACGCGGCGGAGTCTACGGCGCGCCACGCGTTCGAGGCGGGGCAGGTTCAGTTTGTCCAGAGCCTGGACGCGCTGATGCAGACGGGTTTCATCGGCACGCGAGAGGATCTCGCCGAGCGGTTCGCGGAGCTCGAGGGCTGGGGCGTCAACTACGTGCGGCTGACATTCTCGGATGCGGCGCAGCAGACGTATTTCGCCGAGCGGGTGCTGCCGTATCTCAGCGCCGTCTCGGGTCCGCTCGTCGTCAGCTGAGGCGTTAGCTGGCACCCTGACGCGATTCGCCGCGGGGTGCCAGCCGCGCGAAGTCAGGCGATCATGCCCGGACTGGGAAGATACTTCGTCACCATCGCATCAACCGCGTGGTACGCCAGCGCTCCCGACGTTCCAGTTGGATTGTAGCCACCGTTCTGCGGGAAGTTGGATGCGCCCAGGACAAACAGATTGGGCATATTCCACACCTGTCCGTACTTGTTGACAACTGACGTCGTAGGGTCACTGCCCATCACCGTGCCGCCGTTGGTGTGCGTCGATTGGTACGGCACCACGTTGAAATCCGTGATCGTGTCGCTGACCTGCTTGATCGCCGGGTTCATTGCGTCGACGATCTGCGACAGGACGTTGTCAGCAACGTACTTGACCATCTTGCGTTCGTTGTCGGTGAAGTTGAAGGTAATGCGCAACAGCGGGTCCCCGTACACGTCCTTGTACGTCGGATCCAGGTCCGCGTAGTTCTGGCGATACGCTGGGCACTCCCCCTGCATGCCGACCGAGAACACGCTGTTGTAGTACTGCTTGACAGCGGCTTTCCACTGTGAGCCCCACCCTGGCGTCCCCGGTGGCAGGGGTCCGAACGATTGGATCGGGCGTGCCCCGCTGGAGCCACAGGAGACGTTGCCGCCGCCGAAGAACCCGAGGTTCGAGTGGTCGAAATTGTCGCCGTTGAACTCGTCTATGTTGAAGCCGTTAGCGCCTGAGCCCATAAAGCGGTTCAGAATCTTGTCGGTATACCAACCGGTGGCGCCCGCGCCGCCCACCTGATACGTCCAGTTACGACCCACGACGCCGCTGCCAGCTTTTGGATCGTACGGGGTGCCGATCTGCGAGAGCAGCAGCGACCGGATGTTCGTCTGAGTAAACGCGCCCAGAACGACCAGGTCGGCTGGCTGCTCCTGCATCTGGCCACTGGCATCCAGATACGTCACGCCCGTGGCATGTCCACCCTGGGTGGTGATCCGCCGGACGTTGCAATACTCACGGATTTCCAGCCGCCCACTCTTCATGGCGTTCGGCACCGTCAGCTGAATCGGACTCGCTTTCGCACCGACGTGGCAGCCAAAGCGTTCGCAGAATCCGCACGTGTCGCACGGAGCGAGGCTCATCCATCCGGGTTGGTGTAGGCGCCGGAACTATTGCACGTCGGCTGCGGAAAGACCTTGTAGCCAAGGCCTTCGGCCGCGGTCTTGAACAGGGCTGGGGCGTAGCCCATGTCAAGCGGCGGCTGCGGATATTCGTTCGAGCGCGGGCCCTCGAACGGGTTGCCGCCAGGCTGGATCTGGCCCTTCAGGTTGCCAGCCTTACCGGACGTGCCGAACGTCTTGTCGAACTGGTCGTAGTAGGGCTCGATCTCATCCCAGGTGATGCCCCAGTCCTGGATGGTGGTGTCCGCCGGCAGGAAGTTCTTTCCGTACCGCTGTTCGAGATGGGTGCGGTACACGAACATGTGGTCGAGGAAACGCCACAGCGCGCCGTTCCAGTGGACCATCGCGCCGCCGACGCCGTTGCCCGGCAGCCAGGCGCCGTGCTCGCGCACGGGCAGCGCCGTCTGGCTCAGGTCGTTGCGGAAGGTGTACGTCTCGACGGCGTAGTTCTGAAATAACTGTCCCTGGACTGCGTAGCGCCATTCATCGAAGTGGGTCATCAGGAAGTCGGGGTTTGTGGTGCGCCAGGGGCCGCGCTCGAGGCCAACCATGTTCAGGCCGGTGCGTTTGCTGAGTTCGTTGGCGATGATCGAGCTGATCATGCCGAAGCCAATGAAGACGACATCCACTTTGGGTTGGACCGCCATGTGCTCTTGTTGCCTTTCTGTGGGTCACCGGTGGCTGAGGTCAAGGTCGCCACTCGGCGTGCATGCACTCCGTCGGGATTTCGCGATCGAGAAGATCCGCCTCAGAGCACGCGAACGGAGAGTTCGGCTCGCTCCGTTGCGTCCGCCCTAGCTTTGCGGCGTTTGTGAGGGCGGTGTCGGTGGTGGCGGTGGTGCCGCTGGCGGGGGTGTTGTGGGGTGGATGGAGTATTGCCCCTGATACTCGGCCAGGCTCTTGTACCCGCCGGTCCACGGCTGCCCGTACTGAGTGATCTCGTTGCGATAACTCATCTGCGCGCCCGGAAAGCCGATCAGCATCCAACCGACCATGTTGCGGTTGCCACCGTGCACCGGGTCCGCGAAGAAACCGGCGATCACGTGCGAGAGCAGCAAGTTGAAGAACGCACTGGCGCCCATCGTCAGGTTGGCATTGCTCGGATGGCGGCCTGCCAGCTCGACGCCCGCGGCCGCGGGTTGTGTGGACACGTTCTGGATGGACGCGCCGTCGAAGGTGTCCGGTTTGCCGGCCTCCATGTCCTTGAGCACCTGGTCCTGCTGATCGGTGGTGAGGATGGCGAAGGTTCTGCCGAACAACTGTTGCCCGTAGTTGTCCATGCCGGCGATGCCCAGGCGGTAGCGGTCCTGCATGCTCATCGCGGACTGGTCGCCTTGCGTCGCGGTGCCCTGCGCGAAGGGTCCAAGCGCATAGCGCTGGCCGGCAAAGCCCTCGAGCGCCGCAAGCTGGCGGTCGATGAAGTAGACCACGCCCGCCTCGGTCGCGCCCGGACCGTTGTCGTCGGTCGGAATGATGCGACTCGCCGCGGCACTGATGATGTCCGCCTGGAAGGGGGTGAAAAATACGTCGCGGGCAGGCTACCGTCTGGGGTATGCGCACGCAGGTTGGGATCATCGGCGCTGGCCCCGCTGGCCTCGTACTGGCACATCTGCTGAGCCGGGCCGGCATCGAGTCGGTCGTCCTCGAATCGCGCAGTCGCGACTACGTGGAGAAGCGTGTGCGAGCTGGCGTTCTCGAACAGGGGTCAGTTGACCTGCTGGTCCAAACGGGCGCGGGCGAGCGCCTGCTGCGCGAAGGCCTGATTCACCATGGCATCGAGTTGCGCTTCGAAGGCCAGGGCCATCGTATTCCGCTGACGGAGCTGAGTGGCGGCCGATCGATCACCGTCTACGGTCAACAAGAGGTGGTCAAGGACCTGATCCGCTTGCGGCTGGAGGCCGGCGGGCCGCTCCTGTTCGAAGCCCACGCCAGCCGGATCGAAGGTGTCGACTCGGATATGTACCGTCCGCGCGTGATCTTCACCAGCGAGGGCGCCCAGGACACCCTCGAGTGTGACTTCGTCGCCGGCTGCGATGGCTTCTGGGGCATCTCGCGCAGCGCCCTGCCCGCGAGCGCCGTGCACGTATTCGAGCGGGAATACCCCTTCGCGTGGTTGGGCATCCTGGCGTCAATGAAGCCCGCCAGCGCGGAGCTGATCTACAGCTATCACGACGAGCTGGGCTTCGCGCTGCACAGCATGCGCTCGCCAGTGATCAGCCGACTGTACCTGCAATGCCGTCCGGACGAGCCGCTGGAGGAGTGGCCGGATGAACGCATCTGGAGGGAGCTCGAAATGCGTTTCGCGACTGCCGAGGGGTTTGAGCTGAGCGGCGGGCCCATCCTCGAAAAGGGCGTCACCGCGATGCGGAGTTTCGTGGTGGAGCCGATGCAGTACGGGCGACTGTTCCTGGCGGGCGACGCGGCGCACATCGTCCCCCGACCGGTGCCAAGGGTATGAACCTGGCGATCGCCGACGTGAAGGTCCTGGCCGAGGCGTTGGAGAGGCGCTACGCGTCGGGCAGCGACGCGCTGCTGCGGAGCTACTCCGAAACCTGTCTGCGGCGTGTATGGCGCGCCGAGCACTTCTCGTGGTGGATGACGTCGATGCTGCATCGCTTTCCCGACGATGGCAACGGGTTCCAGCACAAGCTGCAGATCTCCCAGCTGCGTTACACGGTGAGCTCGAAGGCGGCCGCGACGTCGCTGGCCGAGAATTACGTCGGGCTCGAAGTCGTTTGACGGCGTTTGAAGACGTCTCCCGGCTCAGGACCTCCTCGGCGGCACGTTCGACAAACTGAGCTTTGTCACCGCCTGAGCCGAGGCGGCATCGTCCGAAGGCTCGCGCACGCGCGACGGCAGGAGTGCCAGCGCGGCGGCCGCGCACAGACCCGCCGCCACGAACACCAGGAACACATCGCCCAACGTGTGAGCCAGGACCATCTGCAGCGCCGCGACCTGATCCGCGGGCACCTGCGTGCGCCCAGCGTTCGACATCAACAGATTGGGATCAACCCCGGAGGCCGCGGCAACACTGATGCCCGCGGCAAAGACCGCGCCCGCGATGGCCACGCCGACGCTGCCACCGATCGTCCGGGCGAACATACTCATCCCGGTGACCACGCCACGCAGGCTCCACCCCACCGCGTTCTGCGCAGCGATCGTGGTGAGCGGCAGGAACAGTCCCAGGCCCAGGCCAATTTCGAACGTGATGAGCGACGGCAGCCACAGGCCGGTGTCGACCGGCACAAAGCGGAAGGCGGCGAAGCCAACCGCGGCGAGGAGGCCGCCGAGCACGGCCGGTGGGCGCAGCCCGATGCGCATCACCGTTCGACCCATCGTCGTGGACGCGATCGTCCATCCGATGTCCGTGATGCCCAGGATCAACCCCGCGACCAGCGGCGTCGCGCCCTGCACGCTCTGGAGGTACGGCGGCACGAATGCGAGCATGCCGTACCACGCGGCGCCGCCGGCCGTCGCGGCCAGCGTGCAGGCCACAATGACGCGGTTGGTGAAGATCGTCAGCGGCACCAGCGGCTCAGGATGGCGTCGCTCCTGCAGGATGAAGCCCGCCAGCGCGACGACGGTGGTGACGTACAGCGCCATCGCGGGCACGACGACGGTTCCGAGGGTCAGGTCACCCTGCAAACCGAAGAGCAGAGCCGTCACGCCGATAGACAGCAAGATCGCTCCGGGGTAGTCGATGTTGACGCGCGCCTTGCGTCGCTCGAGGCGTTCGTGCAGAAAGCTCCAGATGAGGCCCATGGCCAGCACGCAGATGGGACCGTTCACGTAGAAGACCGCGCGCCAGGTGAAGTGCTCGGTCAGCAGCCCACCAATCGCCGGACCCATCAGGCCCGAAATGCCCCAGATGGCGCTGAAAATGCCCGCGATCTTGGCCCGTTCCGGCAAGGTGTAGATATCGCCGAGAATGGTCTGGGTGCTGGGCTGGATGCCGCCCGCGCCGACGCCCTGCACGACGCGGAACACAATCAGCTGCGTCATGTCCTGCGAGAGGCCGCACAGCATAGAGCCCACGAGAAACAGCAGCGTGGAGACCAGAAAGACGGACTTGCGGCCGAACAGGTCGGCCAGTTTGCCGTAGACGGGCACAGTGACGGTGCTGGCCAGCAGGTACGCGCTGAAGACCCACGCGTAGCTGGCGATGCCACCGAGCTGGGTTACCACCGTCGGCATCGCGGTCGCCATTACCGCCGTGTCCAGACTGACCAGGAACGTGGACGCGAACGCGGCCAACGTGATCAGGCGACGGTTGGTTCCGCTCGGCATAACTTCCATTCAGTCGCACATCGTATAGAGTCGAGTCCGTGGCGCCGCGCCTGATCGCAGACCGATACCAGTTGTTGCGAGAGGTGTCACGCGCGCGGGACGCGACCTACTGGCAGGCTGCCGATACGCGCCTGGACCGCCACGTGATGCTGGAGCTGATGCGCCCAGAGCTGGCCGACGACCCAGTCGCCGTCGAGCGTTTTCGTGACTCGCTGCGCATCTCGGCCCGCGGCGGCCGCGGGCCGTATGGACGACTCCTGGATGGTGGTACGGATCGCGACCAGCGCGTGCCGTTCGCGGTCTTCGAGTGGGCCGACGCGCCACCCGCTGATCCCGTGGAGCCAGCCCAGTCGGCCGCGTCCGCGTCTCGACGTCCCGTCACTTCAATTACTCGTCTACGTCGTCTACGTCGTCTACGTCGTCTACACCGAAAGCTGATGTGGCGCGCGAGGCAGCGTCTCAGCGACGCTCGAAGCCACCGCGTGCTACTTCGCGCAACTGGGCACTCCCCGTCGTGTTGACGTGCGTTCCGCTGGCCGTCGGCATCATCGCCGTGACCATGGTGCTGTCGGCTTCGGGCCCGCCGGTGGCTAACGTGTTCGCCGTGCCGACGGGCACCGTTCTGGTGGCCAACCCCGTTGTCACGCCGCCACCCCCGGTCGCCGCGCCAACGGCCACGACGATACGTCCCATCCTGGCGACTCCTGTCGCGTCACCGCGCGTCGTTGCCCCGACCTCGACCGGTGCCGGTAGCGGTAGTGGCGAGCGCGTGCGCATTGCCAACACGGACGGCATTGGCGTCGCGCTGCGTGATGGCCCCGGTGGCCAGCGGCTGCCCGGCAAGGGCTACGACGAAGGCGTGACCGTTACTGTCCTGGAACGCCAGGGCGAGTGGGCGCATATTCGTGGCGACGACGGACGCGAAGGCTGGGTGCTGTCGGTAACCGTCCCGCCCGCGGGTGCCCCGGCGGTCCAGGTTGTGCCAAGCCCGAGTGCGATCTCGAGGTAATACGTTCTGGGGAAAGTGGGCTCCCCTTTGGGGAAAAGAGTCTTCACGCTAACCTGAGCGCATGCCTGTGACCGACGCGGCGCGTATCCACGACCAGCTCGCCCATCCGGTCCTCGATGGTGACGGCCACTGGGTGGAATCGCTGCCTGTTATCGTCGAGTACGTCCGCGACGTTGCTGGTCCCGAGCTGGCCGAACAGTATCGGCGTTCGCAGGAGCGCCAATCCGCCTGGTACGCGGCCTCCTGGGAGGAGCGTCGCCAACGTCGTCTGGGCCGCGGCAACTGGTGGATCACCACCGCGGATACCCTCGATTTCGCCAGCGCGATGCTGCCCGCGCTGCTCGTCGAGCGGATGGGCGAGCTGGGCATCGACTACGGCGTGGTCTATCCGACCCGCTGTTTGGGCGGGAACAACATCGCCCAGGACGAGCTGCGCCAGGCGGTGTGTCGCGCCTACAACACCATGGTCGCCGACGTGTTTCGCGACCAGGCGCGCCACCTCACCCCGGCGGCGCTCATTCCGTGCTACTCGCCGGCCGAGGCTATCGCCGAGCTCGAGTACGCCATCACCGTGCTCGGCCTGAAAGCCGCGAGCTTCAAAGGCTCGCTGCCGCGTCCCGTTGCGTCGTACGCGCAGCAACCCGAGCGTGGCGCGGGAGTGCCGCAGTACATCGACGCGCTAGGCCTCGACAATCCGTATGACTACGACGCGCTGTGGCGAAAGTGTCTGGAGCTCGGCGTCGCGGCGACCGTCCATCAGGGAAGCAACGGCTGGCCGAACCGCTCGTCATTCAGCAACGGCGAGTTCAATCGCGTCGGCCATGCCGCCGACGCGCACGCGCCGCTGACGAAGGCGCTGTTTCTGGGCGGTGTCGTGCGTCGCTTTCCGGACCTGACGTTTTCATTTCTGGAGGGTGGTGTCGCTTACGGGGTGGAGCTGCTCTGCGGACTCGTTGGCGGCTGGGAAAAGCGCCACTACGCGGCGATGGTCGAGCACCTGCGGCCCACCAACATCGACACCGATCGACTCCGAGCACTCATCGATCGATACGGCTATGGACGCTTGAAAGCCACGGGTGACGGCGCTATCGCCTCGTTGCGTTTGCAAGAGCTGGCCGACCGCGAGACCGAGTCGCTGGACGACTACGCCGCGCTCGGCGTCGCATCGAAAGAGGAGCTCATCGAGCAGTACGCGCGCAACTTCTTCTTCGGCTGTGAAGCCGACGACCCGTGCAACGTGTGGGCGTTCGACGGGCGCATGCCCGCACGTTTGAAGGCGATGCTGGGAACCGACGTCGGGCACTGGGACGTGACGGACTTCACTGATGTGCTCCCCGAAGTCTGGGAAATGCTTGAGGACCGACACATCTCCGAACGTGATCTTCGTGACCTGACCTTCAGCAACGCGGTCGAGCTGCACACGCGCATGAATCGCGATTTCTTCAAGGACACGGTCGTGGAAGAGGCCGTGGAACGCGAGCTGGCGACTACCACACAGGAGGCGAACCACGGGTGAGCGACCCGACCATCATCTACACGCATACTGACGAGGCCCCGGCCCTGGCGACCTACTCGCTGCTGCCCATTGTGCGGGCGTACGCGGCCAGAGCCGGCGTCGACGTGGAGACCCGCGACATCTCCCTGGCCGGGCGGATCATCGCCAGCTTTCCCGAGCATCTCGAGGCTGAGCAGCGCATGGGTGACGCCCTGGCCGAACTGGGTGAGCTGGCCAAAACACCTGAAGCCAACATCGTCAAGCTGCCCAATATCTCCGCCTCCATCCCCCAGCTCAAGGCGGCTATCGCCGAGCTCCAACAGCAAGGCTACGCGGTGCCCGACTACCCGGAAGAGCCGACGTCGGACGCCGAACGCGAGGTCCTGGAGCGGTACGACCGGGTCAAGGGCAGCGCCGTCAACCCGGTGCTGCGCGAGGGCAACTCGGACCGTCGCGCGCCGGCCTCCGTCAAAAACTACGCGCGGGCGCACCCGCACCGCATGGGCGCGTGGACGTCCGAGTCGAAAACCAACGTTGCGCATATGGCCGGCGACGATTTCCGCTCGACAGAGCGATCGGCGGTCATTGCGCGAGACGGCTCGCTGAAGATCGAGTTGGCCGCCGAAGACGGCAGCACCACCGTCTTGCGCCAGTCCGTGCCCATTCTGGCCGGCGAGGTGGTCGACGTCTCGGTCATGCGCGCCGCGGCGCTGCGCGAGTTCCTGTCGGCGCAGCTCGTCCGCGCCAAACGGGAGGGCGTGCTCTTTTCGGTCCACCTCAAGGCGACGATGATGAAGGTCTCCGACCCGATCATCTTTGGCCACGCGGTGCGCGCGTTCTTCCCGAAGACCTTTGCCCAGTACGGCGAGACGCTGCAGGCGGCGGGCCTGAGTCCCAACGACGGTCTCGGCTCGATTTTCACTGGCCTCGAAGCCGTGACGGACGGGGCCCGCATTCGGGCGTCCTTCGACCAGGAGCTGGCGGACGGACCGCCGCTGGCCATGGTCGACTCCGATCGCGGCATCACCAACCTGCATGTGCCGAGCGACGTCATCATCGACGCCACCATGCCTGCCATGATTCGCGCCTCGGGTCACATGTGGGGTCCAGACGGCAAAGAGGCGGACACGCTGGCCGTCATTCCCGACAGCAGCTATGCCGACGTCTACCAGGTCGTCATCGAGGATTGTCGCGCGCACGGTGCGTACGACCCGGCGACCATGGGCTCAGTCCCGAACGTCGGCCTCATGGCCCAGGCTGCCGAGGAGTATGGCAGCCACGACAAAACCTTCGAGATTGCGACGCACGGCACCGTCCGCGTGGTCGATGAGGCGGGTCAGCTGGTTCTCGAACAACCCGTCAATCCGGGCGACATCTTCCGCATGTGCCAGACCAAGGACGTGCCGATCCGCGACTGGGTCAAACTCGCGGTCAAGCGCGCGCGGCTGAGCGGTGACCCTGCCGTGTTCTGGCTCGACGAGGACCGAGCCCACGACGCCAACCTCATAAAAAAGGTGAGGGCGTACCTGCCCGAGTACAACCTCGACGGACTGCGGATCGAGATCATGGCGCCCACCCAGGCGACCGCGTTCTCGCTGGAGCGCATTCGGCGTGGCGAAAACACGATCTCGGTGACGGGCAACGTCCTGCGTGACTACCTGACCGATCTGTTCCCGATCCTCGAGCTGGGCACCAGTGCCAAGATGTTGTCGATCGTGCCGCTGATTGCTGGCGGCGGGTTGTTCGAGACCGGCGCGGGCGGTTCGGCGCCGCGCCACGTGCAGCAGCTTCTGAGGGAGGACTACCTACGCTGGGACAGTCTGGGTGAGTTTTTCGCCCTCGCGGCGAGTTTCGAGCTCGTGGCTCAAAGCACGGGCAACAAACGCGCGCAGATTCTGGCCGACACGCTGGACCGCGCGACGGGCACGTTTTTGAATGAGGACCGCTCGCCGACGCGCAGCGTCGGCGGCATCGACAACCGCGGCAGCCACTTCTATCTGGCGCTGTACTGGGCGCAGGAGCTGGCCAGCCAGACGGACGACCCCGAACTCGCCGCCGCGTTCGCGGGCCTGGCGAGGACGCTCACCGAGCAGGAGAAGACGATCGTCGACGAGCTGATCGCCGTGCAGGGGCACGCCACGGACATCGGTGGCTACTACCAGCCAGACCCGGCGAAAGCCGAGCGGGTGATGCGGCCGTCGAAGACCTTCAACGACACGCTGGCCAGTCTTGGCTGAATGCGCTGTCTGTCACCCTGAGGCACACGGGGTGACACCCGTGTTGCGTCGAGAGCGACCGAAACGCGTTGCACGCGGCGGACGTAGCACTCAGGCCCGGGCAAGCGGCTGACGTCCGAACTCCCGACTGGCAGCGCCCTCGACGCCGCGACGGTTCGCGCGGCGCGGGGCGTCCTCGCCGGCCAGCGGCGTGGCTGGCGGGCGGTGCTGCCGTTTCTCGGTCCGGCCTTCATCGCCTCGGTGGCGTACGTCGATCCAGGCAACTTTGCCACCAACATCCAGAGCGGTGCGCAATTCGGCTACTTGCTGCTGTGGGTCGTCGTCGCCAGCAACTTGATGGCCATGCTCATCCAGACACTCTCGGCCAAGCTTGGCATTGCCACGGGCAGAAATCTTGCAGAGGTGTGTCGGGACCACTTCTCGCGACCCGTCGTCTTCGGGCTGTGGCTGATCTCCGAGTTGGCGGCCATGGCCACCGACGTTGCCGAGGTCCTGGGCGCCGCCATCGGCATCCATCTGCTCAGCGGTCTACCCCTGCTCCCCGCTGGGCTGCTGGCCGGCGCAGCAACCTTTGCCATCCTGGCCCTGCAGCGGCGCGGTTTCAGATCCCTGGAGTTCGTCATCACCCTCATGGTGGGGGTGATCGCGGCCTGCTATGTGCTCGAGACCGTGCTGGACACGCCGAATCCCAGCGAGGTCATCCGCCACGCCCTGGTACCGGCGTTTCGAGGAACTGACAGCCTGCTGCTCGCCGTAGGCATTCTCGGCGCGACGGTCATGCCCCACGTGGTGTTTCTGCACTCCCACCTGACGCAAGGTCGGATCCCGAGCCTCGATCCGCGACAAGCACGTCGCGTCTTTCACTTCGAAGCGATCGACGTGGTCATCGCCATGACACTGGCGGGTCTGGTCAACGCCGGCGATGCTGATCATGGCCGCGGCGACCTTCAACGCCAACGGCTACACCGACGTCACCTCGATCGAGGACGCCCACGCCACGCTCGAGCCGCTGCTCGGACCGGCGGCAGGCTTCGTCTTTGCCATTTCACTGCTGGTCTCGGGCCTGGCCTCCTCGACGGTCGGCACCATGGCTGGCCAGGTGGTGATGCAGGGGTATTTGCGCCGCGGCGTGCCGCTGTGGCTGCGGCGGCTCATTACGCTGCTGCCCGCCTACGTCGTGATCGCGATTGGCCTGGACCCGACCAGCACGCTGATCTTCAGTCAGGTTGTCTTGAGCTTCTGTCTGCCGGCGGCGCTGATTCCGCTGGTGCTGTTTACCCGAAGGCGCGACCTGATGGGCGCCCTGGTCAATCGGCCGACCACCACGGCGCTGGCCAGTGTCGTGGTGGGCGTGATCGTGCTGCTCAACGCCATGCTGGTAATCCGCACGCTGGCCGGAGCATCATGACAGCGATGCGTGCTGGTGAGGCGGTCATCGACTGCGACATTCACACGGCGCTTCCCAACGCCGACGCGCTGTTCCCCTACCTCTCCGACCACTGGCGCGAGTATATTCGCACCTCCGCGTTCAATGGCGCGGTCGACACGGCCTATCCGCCCAACGCACCGACGTCCCGCGCGCCTCAGGCAGAAAAAAGCGCACCGAATCTCGAGGCGGTGCGGCGCGACGTGCTCGACCCCTGGTCGGTCGAAGTCGGCATCCTCAACTGCACGTACGCCGTCGACAGCCTGCACAATCCCGACACCGCCGCGGCCATGGCCGCCGCTGTCAACGACTGGCTGGTCGCCGAGTGGCTCGAGCAGGAGCCGCGCCTGCGCGCCTCGATGGTCGTCCCCACGCGCGTGCCCCAGATGGGTGCCGAAGAGATCGACCGACTCGGAGATCACCCCGGCTTCGTGCAGGTGCTGCTGCCTGTCCGCTCCGAAGCGCCCTACGGTCACCGCCGCTACCTGCCCATCTTCGAGGCGGCCGCGCGACACGATCTGGTGGTGAGCTTGCAGTTCGGCGGCGCGCCAGGCAATCCACCCACCGGTAGCGGTTGGCCGTCGTACTACCTCGAGGAGTACGTCGGCATGGCCCAGGTGTTTCAGACGCAGGTGCTCAACCTGGTCGTCGAAGGCGTCTTCGACCGCTTTCCGAACCTGCGCATGGCGCTCATCGAGGGTGGCTGGACGTGGCTGCCGTCGCTGATGTGGCGCATCGACAAGGACTGGAAAGGCCTGCGGCGCGAGGTTCCGTGGAACACACGCGTTCCCTCGGAGTACATCCGCGAGCGCATCCGACTCTCGCTGCAGCCAATCGACGCGCCGCCGGATGCGAGCCATCTGCTGCAGGTCGTGGAACAGATGGGCTCGGACGAATTGCTCATGTTTTCGACCGACTATCCGCACTGGCACTTCGATTCGCCCGAGGAGGCCGTCCCGGCGGGCTTGCCTCCGGACGTCCGACGCAAGATCCTGTACGACAACGCGCGCGCGTTCTATCACCTCGACCTCGACTGATCGACCGGAGCGATCTCACGGGAGGATCTACCCAGCTATGGTCACCACTCTGACGCAGCCCAGCACTCGCAGCCAATCGAAGATGGCGGTCATCGATTGCGACATCCATCCCGCCTTGAAGTCGCCAAAAGCGCTGCATCCGTATCTGTCCGAGCGCTGGCGCCGCCATCGCGACACCATCGGCGATCGTGGCTATGCGGGGTCGTACTACCCGCGCGCCAATCCCAACGCGGCGCGCACCGACGCCTGGCCGCCTAACGGTCTGCCGCCGGGCTCCGATCTCGACTTCATGCGCTACCAGTTGCTCGACGCCTGGGACATGGATTTCGGCGTGCTGCAGCCGCTGCTTGGTGCAGGACAGCAGCTCAATCATGCGTACGCGGCCGCGCTGTCGTCGGCGATCAATGAGTGGCAGATCGAGGAGTGGCTCGACCCCGAGCCGCGGCTGCGCAGCGGGCTGGTGGTGGCTTACGAGTCGCCCGAGCACGCCGTGGCCGAGATTCGTCGCCGCGGTTCGCATCCGGGCTTCGTGCAGGTGATGCTTACCATTCGTACCGGCGAGCCGCTAGGGCGGCGCAAGTACTGGCCGATGTACGAAGCTGCGGTCGAGGCTGGGCTGCCCATTGGGGTGCACTTTGGGGGGCAGGGCGGACACCCGATCACTGGCGCGGGCTGGCCGTCGATGTATCTGGAAGACCACGCGGGGATGTCGACCGCGTTCCAGGCGCAGGTCATCAGCCTGGTGTGCGAGGGCGTCTTCGAACAGTTTCCCGACCTGAAGATCGTGCTGATCGAGGGTGGCTTTGCCTGGGCGCCGCCGCTGTCGTGGCGGCTGGACTCGGCGTGGCGCAAGCTGCACGACGAGGTGCCTGATCTGCGGCGCAAGCCGTCGGAATATTTCGCCGAGCACTTCTGGCTGACGACGCAGCCTATGGAGGAGCCGCCGGTGGCGCGGCAGTTCGTCGAGATGCTGTCGCACGCGCCGTGGCTCGAGGACAAGTTGATGTTCTCGACGGACTATCCGCACTGGGACTTCGACGCGCCGAACGAGGCGCTGCCGAAGATCAAGTTGCCGGAAGGCTTCGCGACCAAGCTGATGGCAGAGAACGCGCGTGCGCTGTACAAGCTACCGACCCGCGTAGGCGGCGGGGTGACGGACGAGTCCGCCACCGCGTGAGCGGAGCGTTTCCATCGGGTTTGGTGAGGTCCAAGGGCATTTTCCCGAGAGGGGACCCAGGATGAGGGGACATCCCCCGTGGTTACCCCTCGGGTGCGACAGGACCCGGCGTAGCTGCACGCCGCTGAACCCACGGGACCGACACACGTAGTGGCGAAGTGGGTAGTCGCCACCGTCGACGAGATTCCACCTGGCGCGCGGAAGATCGTCGACGTCGGCGGGCGCTCCATCGGCGTCTTCAACGTCCGCGGCGAGTTCTTCGCCGTGCTGAACCGCTGCCCGCACCAGGGCGGACCCCTGTGCCTGGGCAACACCCTCGGGTTTCTGCGATCCGAGGGCGTGGGCGAGTTCCACTACAGCCGCGCCGGCGAGATCCTGCGCTGCCCGTGGCACGGCTGGGAATACGACCTGCGCACGGGCCAGTCATGGTTCGACCCCGGCCACGTGCTCGTCCGCCGCTACGACGTCGAAGTCATACCCGGCTTCGAGGGCATGGAAAAAGGCCCGTACGTCGCCGAGACGTTCCCCGTCTCGGTCGAACATCACTACGTGGTGGTCGAGATCGGCCGCTAGATCGGTCGGTCGCGGCACACTTAGCGGGTAAGCCATGCCGTCGCCACTCCGCGTCCCTCTCTGGCTGCCGCTCGCCGCCGACGAAGCAACCCTCGACCTGGTGGGTGGCAAGGGCGCGTCACTGGCACGCCTCGCCGCCGCCGGGCTGCCCGTGCCGGATGGTTTTCTCCTGACGACTGCCGCCTATCGTCGAGTCGTCGAAGCCGGGAACCTGCAGGCCAGGATCCTCGCGGGCTCAGGTGAGCCCGACGCCGAGAGCACCATCCGCGGCCTGTTCGCGGCCGTGCCCATCCCCGACGACGTCCTCTCGGCGATCTACGCCGGCGCCGCCAGCCTGAGCCTGGGTCCGGGGCCAGACAGCCGCGCGGTCGCGGTGCGCTCGTCGGCCACTGCGGAAGACCTGCCCGGCCTGTCCTTCGCCGGTCAGCAGGACACCTTCCTCAACGTGCGCGGCGAGCACAATCTGGTCGAGGCCATCCGTCGGTGTTGGGGATCGTTGTGGACCACGCGCGCCATCAGGTATCGGGCCCGCGCAGGCATCGCCCCTGAGGAGGTCAGCCTCGCGGTGGTCGTCCAGCTGCTGGTGCCCGCTGACGCGGCCGGCGTGCTGTTCACCGTCGACCCCGTGTCGTGGGCCAACGACGAGATGACCATCAACGCCACCTGGGGCCTCGGGGAAAGTCTGGTCAGTGGCCAGGTCACGCCGGACACGCTCGCCGTCGACAGTCGCAGCGGGGCGATCGTCCGCCAGACGATCGGCGACAAGCGCGTGATGACCGTCACCACCGACGCTGGCACGCGCGAGGTATCGGTGCCGCCCGAACGTCGCCGACAGCCCGTGTTGACCCCCGAAGCAGCCCGCGAGCTCGCGCACCTTGGTCAACGGATCGAGGCGCTCTACGGGCAGCCGATGGACGTCGAGTGGGCGCTCCAACGTGGCCAGATCGCCATCCTTCAAGCGCGCCCGATCACCTCGCCGAGGGCCGAAGCCGAAGAATGGAACGAGTCGCTCGGGCATGACTTTTTGTGGACGAGCGCCAATCTCGGCGAGGCCGTGCCCGACGTCATGACGCCCGCGACTTGGTCGCTGTTCCGGCGCTTCATCTACGGCGCCATGCAGGCCAATTTCACGGCCGGTTTCCGGCCAGTGGGCATCATCGGCGGCCGCCTGTACATGAATCTCAGCCTGACCGCGACCCAGGCGAGCATCATCTTCATGCCGCGCCAGACACTCGTGGGCCTCTTGGGACAGGCGTTCGGGCGTATCCCCGACGATGTCGAGATCCCGCGTATCCCGATCTCGCGCTGGCACGTCATGCGCGACCTGATTCCAGCCGGGGTTCGACTGCAAGGGCGGGTCCGACAAAATTTGAAGCGCTTCAACGCGGTGGTTGGTTCGGTGCCAGGTCGTGTCGAGGCTGCCCTGCGACACATCGAGGCGGTCTCGACCCCCGAGCAGCTTCGCCTGGTGTGGTTCGCCGAGCTGGCTCCGCTCCTGGATGATGCCAGCGCCATGCTCGAAGCCGCCACGCGACGAGACAGCGGCGCCTACCTGCGCGCGCGACGTTCCGTGAGCAAGCTCGTCGGCGAGGCGGATGCCGATCTGGTGCTTTCGGGTGGGTCGAGCGGCGGCATCGCAGGCAACCTGGCTAGCCTGGAACCGCTGCTCGGTCTGGAGCAGGTCGCGCGCGGTGAGCTCTCGCGCGAGGCGTACGCCCGGCGGTACGGGCATCGCGGACCCCACGAATTCGAAGTCTCGCTGCCGCGGCCGGCCGAGGACCCCGACTGGATCGACCGCCAGCTCGAGGGTCTGCGCACCGCGCCGACGGAGGTCAGCCGCCTCCTGGAGCGGCGGCGCGGCGCCGCGGCGGATGCCTGGAAGAGGCTGGCCCAGCAGTACCCGAAAAAGCTCGAGATGGTCCGCAAGCAAGTCGAACGGGCCGCCTGGGGCTTCCGTGCGCGCGAAGTGGCCCGTTCGGAAGTCGTGCGTGTGTTCTGGCCACTGCGAACGTTCTATGTGCGGGCTGGAACGCTGCTGGGACGCTCCGACGACATCTTCTTCCTCTCGAGCGATGAGCTGCTGCGTGTGCTGGGCGGCGATGCGACGCCGCTGGCCTGCGTGGCGCGTCGGCAGGCGGCCTACGCTCGATACGCGGCACTGCCACCGTATCCGGTGCTGATCCGTGGTCCGTTCGACCCGTTTGCCTGGGCCGCCGACCCGAACCGTCGCACCGACCGGTATGACGCGACCGGTAAGACGTCTTCAGGCCCGGCTCGTGCGGCTGACCAGGTCCTGGTGGGTTTTCCAGGCGCGCCCGGCAGCGTTGAGGGCGTTGCTCGGGTCCTTACCTCGCCAGAGGAGGGCGACGCGCTCGAGCCTGGCGAGATTCTGGTGACGACCGTCACCAACGTGGGCTGGACCCCGATCTTTCCTCGCGCGGCGGCGATCGTGACCGACGTCGGCGCACCGCTGTCGCACGCCGCGATCGTCGCTCGTGAGCTTGGCATCCCGGCCGTGGTCGGCACTGGCAGCGCGACACAGCGCATCCGCACGGGCGACCGCGTGCGTGTCGACGGGGCCAGCGGCACCGTCACGCTGACGCGTTAGCGACTTCCGACGCGTTAGCGACCTCGGCATTCGACGTCGGCCCCGTCGATGTCGTGCAGACGCGCTCTTACCGCGGCTGCAAGACGTCGATGTATGATTCCGGAAACGCTGGAGGTTACGCGCGCACCGCGGCGAATTGCGGCCGTCATTTGGGACTGACTGCCAATGGGGAGGCATCGTGAACATACCGCCACGCAGGGCGACCCTTAGTCAGCCGTGGACTCGGCGCACATTTCTGTTACGAGCAGGTGGTACCGCGCTGGGCGCCGCGACTCTCCTGGCGGCGTGCGGTCCGGCTAGCGCGCCCGCGACGAACCCGCCGGCTGCCGCGCCGCCGACATCCGCGGCTGCACCGACGACCGCACCTCAACCGGCGGCGACCACACCTCCCGCGCCGACGGCACTCGTCGCGGCACCGGCGGCCACGAGTGTGACCACGACTGCGCCCGCCGCGGCGTCTGGCGGCGCACCTTCGGGTAACCTGAGGTTCGCCAGCGCCGACTTCGCTGGGGAGTCGATGGACCCGATCAATATCGAGTCCACCTGGGGTTGGGCCATGTACGACTCACTCCTCACGTTCGACCCGCAGGGCAACGTCGTGGGCAATGTGGCCGAGAGCTACGACTTGAGTTCGGACGGCCTGACGTGGACCTTCAAAATTCGAAATGGCATCAAGTTTCATAATGGCGACCCGCTGACTTCCGCGGACGTTGTTTTCTCACTCCAGCGCTTCGGCTCCAAGGACTCGACCAACCCCTGGTCGCCCTACATTTTGAAAAACAACGAATCCATCACCGCTCCAGATGACTCCACGGTGATTTACCAGGCGCAGCGACCGGAGTGGCCGCTGAAAGTGCCATTCGCGTGGACGCGCATCCTGCCCATGAACTACTTCAATCAAGTCGGGCAGGACGGCTTCCGCGCTCAGCCGATCGGCTCCGGACCATACCGCTACTCGAAATGGGTGCCCAAGACGAGCATGGAGTTCGACGCCAACGCGGACTACTGGGGTCCGAACAAGCCGCAGTGGTCGCATGTCACCGAGACGCTTGTTCCCGAGGAGGCCACGCGTGTCGCGCAGCTCGAACGAGGCGACGTGGACCTCATCAGCAATCTCTCGTTCGACCGGGTCACCGAGCTGAAGGGCAAGGGCTTCAACCTGCAGGAAGTCGGCCTGCCGACGAACGCGAACATCAGCTTTCCCGGCACCTTCATGACGCAAGGGCCAACCTCGGATATCCGCGTCCGCCAGGCAATGTCCTATGCCATCAACCGCCAGGAGATCAGCGACACGTTTTACAAGAGTCTGGCCAAGCCTGGCGGCTGGTGGTTCTTCAGCGAACAGACCTGGGGGTTCGACGACACGTTCAAACCGGACCCGTACGATGTAGACAAAGCCAAGCAATTGCTCCAGGACGCCGGTTACCCGGGGAAATTCAATCCGCAGACCATCACGCTGTACACCACCGCCGTCGCGTCCGACCTGATGCAGATCCTGCAGGGTTACTGGCAGGCCATCGGTGTCGATGTTGACGTCCAGACCGTGGACACGCCCGTCTACAACGGGATGGTCTTCGTGCGGGCCAAGGATCCGACCGACAAGCAGGTCGGCGCTATCTGGCCGTGGGTTGGTCCGACGTTCTTCAACAACGTGTACCACTCCGCCAACATGTTCACGTCCACCGGCGTGCATACCACCAGCAACGACACCCAGGCCGATCAGATGTATCAGGCGGCCACAACGGAGCTTGACGATACCAGGGCCAAGAAATTGTGGCAGGACATGATGCACTACGGCTACGACACCATGTGGGTCAACGTCGAGCTCGTGACCGTGCCGACCTACTTTGTCGCCGGTCCGAACGTTGGGCAGTTCACGTCGAAGTCCTACCTGAGCATTTGGGATGCCTACGCGGGCATCCAGCACGCGGCCTGAGAACGCGGCCGAGCGTCTAGTCCGGAGTTTGTCACATGGGCCGCCAGATCATCATTCGCCTGCTGCAAACCTTTGTCTCGCTGATCGGGATGTCGCTCCTGATCTTTATCCTGGTGCGCGCCTCGGGCGACCCGGTGGATTTGATGCGCACCGCCACCACCACCGACGCGGATATCGCCAATATGCGTGCCACGTTGGGCCTGGATAAGTCCTATCCGGAGCAGTACTGGATCTTTGTCAGTGGCCTGGCGCGCGGAGACCTGGGTGACTCGCTCATCCAGCGCCGACCGGTCACGACCATGATTGGTGAAGCGCTCCCCAATTCGCTCACGCTGGGAATTGGAGGTTTCGTTGTCGGCATTGGCCTGGCGCTGGTGCTCGGCGTGGTGGCGGCAACCAATCGCGACAGCTGGCTGGACAACGGCGTAAAGTTCCTGGCCGTGCTCGGCCAGGCACTACCCGGCTTCTGGGTCGCGATTGTCGCCATCTACATTTTCTCGGTCCATTGGCAGATCTTCCCAACCTCGGGGGTGGGCGATCCGTCGCACTACGTGTTGCCCGTCCTGACGCTCGCGTTTTTCTTGATGCCAGGCATGCTGCGTCTGGTGCGCTCGAGTATGCTCGACGTCCTGGGCAGCGAATACGTCAAACTCGCGCGCATCAAGGGCATGCCCGAGCGAACGGTGATCTGGAAACACGCGTTCCGCAACGCGCTGATTGCGCCGCTGACCGCGGCAGGCGCGATCTTCGCTGGATTGATTACTGGCGCGGTCATTCTGGAGAACGTTTTCGCCTGGCCCGGGATCGGCAGGCTGCTGGTCACCGCGGTGTCGGGGCGCGACTTTCCGGTCGTGGAGGGCATCACCGTGATGGTCGCGCTCGTGGTGCTCCTGATCAATTTGCTGGTCGACATTGCTTACGCATACGTCGATCCTAGAATCAGGCTCTAGCAGATGGACGTCGCACTCGGTCGGCCAGAAGTCCTCGTCGAGGCCAGACAACGCCGCTCGTCCCGTCGCTGGGACATTTTCCTGCAGCCGAATTTCTGCATCCCCGTCACGGTCCTGACCATCATGCTCATCGGCGCGATCTTCGCGCCGCAGTTGTCACCGTACGATCCACTCCAGACGTCACTGTCCGCCCGACTCCAGCCACCGGCGTTCGCTGGCGGAACGGACGCCCACCTGCTTGGTACGGACAAACTCGGCCGCGACGTGCTCAGTCGCATCATCTGGGGCGCGCGCGTCTCGTTGAGTGTCTCGTTGCTCGTCATCCTGATCACCGGCACGATCGGCACGGCTCTCGGCATTTTGAGTGGCTATTTCGGTGGCTGGGCCGACGGTCTGATCATGCGTGTGACGGACGTCAGTCTCGCGTTTCCAGGCATTCTGATCGCGCTGTTACTGGCCGTGACGCTCGGCCCCTCCTTCACGACGGTGGTCCTGGCCGTCTCTTTGCTGGGCTGGGCCGCATACGCGCGCCTGATCCGCGGTGAAGTGCTGAAGTTGCGCAACGCGGACTTCGTGTTGCAGGCGCGCATAGCTGGCTGTTCGCCGTTGCGGATCATGGTCACTCACATCTTTCCCAACGTGGTGAACCCACTGCTCATCCTGGCCACACTGTCGGTGGGGCTGGTCATCTTGATCGAGTCCGCATTGAGCTATCTCGGCGCCGGTATCCCGCCGCCGACGGCGACGTGGGGCTCGATGGTCTCGGACGGTCGTGGACTGATCGATACGGCCTGGTGGATCTCGTTCTTCCCGGGGCTGGCGATCGGCATGGTGGTGTTGTCCGCCAACTTCCTGGGCGACTGGCTGCGCGACCGGTTGGACCCGCGGCTGAGGCAAATCTAGGTGGGGTCGGCGGAGCCCTTGCTGCAGGTCGAAGACCTGCGGACCTACGTCTTTACGCGGCGCGGGGTCGTCAAAGCCGTTGACGGTGTGAGCTTTTCGCTGGCGCCTGGGGAGACGCTCGGGATCGTGGGCGAGTCCGGGTCCGGCAAGACGATGACGAGCCTGTCGCTGCTGAGGCTGGTGCCGCCGGGTGGCAAGATCGTGGGCGGCAAGATCCTCTTTGACGGAGTGGACCTGCTACGGTTGAGCGAGTCGGACATGCGCGGCTACCGCGGCAGCCAGATCTCGATGATTCTGCAGGACCCGATGGCGTCGCTGAATCCGGTCTATACGGTAGGAGAGCAGGTGGCGGAGCCGCTGCGGCAGCACCAGCATCTTTCTGGGAAGGCGCTGTGGGACCAGGTGACCGAAGCGCTGCGTCTGCTGCGGATCCCCTCGCCGCGGGAGCGGTTGCAGAATTACCCGCACCAGATGAGTGGTGGGATGCGGCAGCGTGTGGTGGGTGGCATCGCCGTGTCGTGCCGGCCGAAACTGATCATTGCGGACGAGCCAACCACGGCGCTGGACGCGACGATCCAGGCACAGTACTTGACGCACCTGAAGGATCTGCAGCGGCAGACGAACGTGGCGATGATCTTCGTGAGTCACGACTTCGGGATCGTGGGCCGCATGTGCGATCGGGTCGCGGTGATGTACGCCGGGAAGGTCGTGGAGACGGCGAGCGTGCGCGATTTGTTCGAGCACCCGCAGCACCCGTACACGATCGGGCTGGTGAACTCGGTGCCGCGACTGGACCGCAAAGTCGAGCGGCTGGCGTCGATCGAGGGGCAGCCGCCCGCGCTGCTGGACCTGCCGCCCGGCTGCCGGTTTGCGCCACGCTGCTACGCGGCGTTCGAGCGGTGTCGAGAAGAAGAGCCACCGGAAGTGGCAATTGCGGGAGGCGACGGACACACGGCATCGTGCTGGAAGGTTGGGGTGGAGGCATGAGCACGAGTGCCGAGCCGGTGCTGGAGGCGCGCAACCTGAAGAAGCATTACCCGGTGACGCAAGGCCTGCTGCAAAAGACGGTGGGTTGGGTGCGCGCGGTGGAGGACGTGTCGTTTGCGATCCGGCCGGGTGAGACGCTCAGTCTGGTGGGCGAATCAGGGGCGGGCAAGACGACGGTGGCCAAGACGGTGCTGCTGCTGGAGGAGCTCTCGGGTGGGCAGTTGCTGTTTGATGGCAAGGACGTGGGGCGATTTGGACGAGCCGAGCTGAAGGAGTACCGCTCGAACGTGCAGGCGGTGTTCCAGGACCCATGGGGGTCGATGGACCCCCGGATGCGAGTCAAGAGCATCATTGCCGAACCGCTGGTGGTCAACACGACGCTGAGTCGGCAAGAGATCCAGGCGAAGGTGCTGGAGTTGCTCGGGCAAGTCGGGTTGCGGGCCGACCAGGCGGAGCAGTATCCCCACGAGTTCAGCGGTGGGCAGCGACAGCGAATCGCGGTGGCGCGCGCGCTGGCACTCAATCCGCGGCTGGTGGTCCTGGACGAACCGGTGCTCGGCACTGGACGTATCGATCCGCGCGCAGATTATGAATCTGCTGAAGGACATCCAGACGACGTACGGGCTGAGCTACCTGATGATCGCGCACAACCTGGCCACGGTGCGGTACATGAGCCACGCGGTGGCGATCATGTACCTGGGGGAGATCGTCGAGTATGCCGAGGGCGACGATCTTGACGATCTGTTTGGGAATCCGCGGCATCCGTACACTCGCGCGCTGATGTCGGCGGCGCTGCCGACGCATCCGGATGACATTACGGAGGAGGTGGTCCTGGCTGGCGAGATGCCATCGCCGCTGAATCCGCCCTCAGGATGTCACTTTCATCCGCGGTGTCCGGCGGCGATGGACATCTGCCGCCGCGTGGCGCCGACGGTGATGCAGATCGGCGAGTCGCACACGGTGAGCTGTCACCTGTACAACGGGTAGGCAGTCCCTGGCGACCTTGCTGTCCGGCGGCTCATGCAAGCAGATGCGATTCTGGCGGTCTGCCTCGGCGCGTGCGCGGTGGCGGTGCTGGCGTTCAGCGCCCACCGACGACTGGCGCGGGGCGTCGAACGGGCGGGCCTAGTCTCGATGCTCGCCTACGTGCTGGGGGTGATCGCGGTGCTGACTGCGCTGATCACCGGCGGCTTCCTGCTGAGCGCGCACTTCAGCGGCTGACGGCCGAACGTCCGCCGCTTACGAGCCGCTGGCCTGCCCCTGCGAGCCGCTGGCCTGTGCCTGCTCCTGCGCAACCGTCACCGTCGCAAACATGCCCGGCAACAACCGGGGGTCCTGGGTATCCGGCACCAGCCGCACGTCGAACGTGTGCGACGTACTATCCGCCACCGGCGCAATCACGGTGATGTGCGCGGGAAATACCACATCCGGATAGGCCGGCACCGTCAACTCCACCGGCTGACCGACGGCGACCTGCGCCATATCCTCCTGCCCGACTGTGATATCCACCTGCACGTCCGGACTGCTGAGGGTCAGGATCGGCGTCGATGATGTCACGTCCGTTCCGATCTCCTG
Source organism: uncultured Chloroflexia bacterium (assembly GCA_963776625.1). GTDB lineage: Bacteria > Chloroflexota > UBA6077 > UBA6077 > CF-72 > CF-72. The sequence continues at coordinate 140,441 of CAVZNP010000002.1, forward strand.
CAGCAACGAGCCCACCACGCCAGCGAACGGAGCCAGCACGATGGTCTCGTCGAGGTTGTCCTCCGCGGCGGCCATGGCCGCTTGCGCGGAAGCCAGCGTCGCGGTAGCGGCTTCGAGGTCCGCATCGGTATACGGTTGCGCCGTGCCTTGCAGCGTAGCCGTCAACTGGCCGATGACGGCCTGCTGCTCCGCGAGGTCCGTCTGCGCGCCCGGGGATTCAGCCTCCGCCAGCGCCTCCTTGGCCGCCGTCACCTGGTCCTGCGCTTGTTGCACGTCAGTCGGCAGCGGTCCGTCGTTCAGGACTTTGAGTGTTGCCTGATCGGACAGGAGTTTCTGTTGCGCGGCGGTGAGCGCACTTTGCAGCTGGGCTTGCTGCGACGCCTGGCCACCATTGGTGAGCGCCACCAGCGCGGCCTGATCGGTCGCCAGGTGTTGTTGCGCCGCGACCAGCGCACTCTGGGCGGTCGCCGCCTCGGACTGCAACGTGCCATTTTGCAGCGAGTCGAGCTTGGCCTGGTCGGCAGTCAACTGGTTGACTGCCGTTGCGAGCGTTGCCTGGGCGGCCGCTTGCTGCGACGTCATAATGCCGTTCTGTTCTGCTTGCAGTCGCGCCTGATCCGTCGCCAGCTGCTGCTGGTCGGTTACCAGAGTTGACTGCAATTGCGCCGCGGTGGCCGGTGGACCGCCTGACATCAACTGCTGTAAGGCGCTCTGCGCCGCGGTCAGCTGTTGCTGCGCGGCGGATTGGGCCGACTGGGCGGCCGTAATTGAGGCGTTGCACGCGTCTGGACTCAAGATGGTGCCGGCGGCATTTTCCTGGCAGGCGCCACTCACGGTGGTGCTGGACGTAGGCACCGGATTCTGGAGAGTGGCGAGCGTGGCACCCGCGCTGTCGAACGCGGCCTGGGCGGCGGCGACGAGTTGTTGCGCCGCTTCCGCCTGAGCATCTGGCGGCGAGTTCGCCTGGTCGACGGCGGCTTGCGCGGCCTGTACCAGCGCCTGGTCCGTCGCGACGTTGCCCAGGTCCTGCTGGAGGTCGCCAGCATTGGTGCCACCGAGGTTCACCAGCGCCGCGCGCGCGGAGGTTACCTGCGCACTGTCCGTGTTAACCGCGGTCTCGGCCGCTTGCAGGTCGGATGGATTTGTCGCGTGGAGGCTATCCAGGGCTGCCTGAGCCGCCGACACCGCGGCCTCATCAGTCGTGACCGCGCTTTGCGCGGACTGCAGATCCGAGGCGCTGGACGTGCCGAAGCTGTCCAGGGCGGCCTGAGCGGACTGCAGCTGTGCCGTGTCGCTGGCGACCGCGCTCTGTGCCGCCTGCCGCACGTCGTCGGTGGGGCCCGCCAGCAGTGCGTTGAGTTTGGCTTGCGCGTCGTTGAGCGTGTCCTGGGCCGTCTGTATCGCCTGCGGGTTACCGCGGGTCAAGCCGTTGAGGGTGACCTGGGCCCCGGTGATCTGAGCCTGATCACCAGCGATATCTTCGGGACGCGCGCCTTGCTGGATCTGCTCGAGCTGCGCTTGAGCGGAAAGGACCGCGGCGCGAGCGTTGACCAGTTGGCCAATGAGCGTACTCGGATCCAGGATGGCGACGGTGTCGTCCTTCTGCACCTGGCTGCCGACGCCGACCATGAGCTGCGAGAGGACGCCTTCGGTGCGGGGTGCGAGGTCGACTTCTTGCGTGGCGCTGACGGTGCCCTGGAACTGACCGTTGGTGCCGGTGGCGCTCGTGGGCGTGCCGGTGTCAACGACGGGCAGGGGCGTGGGCGTGGAGTCTTCCTGGGCATTGGCCGGCGCCGCTCCAGCGATCAGAGAGAAAAACAACAGGACGGTGAGCAGACGCGCGGCGGGTTTCACTGGGCACTCCTGCAGTCAGCGTGCCCTCAGATCTGTTAAGGGTCGGATAATTCCGCCTAAAGAATATATCGAGACGCGCGGAGCAAAGGCCGCGGGTCGCGTCCCCTCGGATCGAGGTTGAGGTGAGCTTGGAATGAGCTTGACTAACCGAGCGGCTTGCCCGTCAGGGCTTTTCTCCGCTGGCCTGGGCCCATCCGACCGAGCGGTTTGCCCGTCGGGTTTTTCCCGCTGGACTGTGCCCATGCGACCGAGCGGTTTGCCCGTCCGGGGTTCTCCCCTGCGATTACGCTTGCGTCTGACAGGATCCGCCTCAACCTCCCACCCCGAATGGGCGCCTCGGCTCCGCCTAGCTCCGCTCCACCGCCCTCCAGTACGGCTTCGGCCACGCCCCGCCCTCGGGCACCCCCAGCTCGGCGGCCGCGTGAATCGGAAAGTACGGATCACGCAGCAATTCGCGCGCCATGCATATCACGTCCGCCTGCCCGCGCTCCAGAATCTCCTCCGCCTGCGCCGCCGTCGTAATCAACCCGACCGCCGCGGTCGCCATCCCCGCCTCCCGACGGATCTGCTCCGCGAACGGCACCTGATAGCCCGGCCGAACCGGAATGCTCGCGCCAGCCGCTACCCCGCCGCTCGAGCAATCCATCACGTCGACGCCCCGCTGCCCCAGCAGCCGAGCCAGCCGCACGCTGTCTGCGATGTCCCAACCGCCTTCGATCCAGTCCGTGGCGGAGATGCGCACAAACAGGGGCTTGCTGGCCGGCCACTCGCCGCGCACGGCGTCAACCACCTCGAGCAACAGCCGCGCGCGGTGCTCGAACGAGCCGCCGTACGCGTCGGTCCGCCGGTTGCCCAGCGGTGAGAGAAACGTGTTGAGCAGATACCCGTGGGCGGCGTGAATCTCGATGACGTCGATGCCAACCTGGTCCGCCCGCCGTGCGGCGGCGCCAAACGCCGAAACCACGTCACCAATATCGTCAACACTCATTGCTCGTGGCTTGCGGTGATTCGCCGAAAACGGGTCATCGGTGGGACCGATGGGCGTCCAGCCACCATCGGCGTCGGACACTGCTCGGCCGCCGAGCCAGGTGCTCGCGGTGCTGGCCTTGCGGCCGGCGTGCGCCAGCTGGATGCCCATGGCCGTGCCCTGCGCATGCACGAAGCGAACGGTGCGCTCGAGCGCCTCGGCGTGGGCGTCTGACCAGAAGCCCAGGTCTTCGGGTGAGATTCGGCCTTCGGGGGTGACGGCCGAGGCTTCGGCGATGATCAGGCTGGCGCGGCCGACGGCGCGGCTACCCAGATGCACCAGGTGCCAGTCGGTCGCGAGCCCGTCGCGGCGCTCGCAGGAATACTGACACATGGGTGAAACGACGAGGCGGTTGCGCAAGGTAAGGTCGCGCAAGGTGCAGGGTTGCAGGAGCAGGGGCACGCGCTGGCTGGCATCCACCCGCATAGGCTACGCGCTCATGCCGCAAGCGTGGTGCGGGAAGGCTGGGTTCGCTCTGGCGCGCGCGAACTGACAAAATTCCCGGGTGAGGACAGGCAGCGAGTACCGCCAGGCGCTCCGCGACGGCCGCGACGTCTGGGTAGTGGGCGAAGGTCCAATTGACGACGTCACCACGCATCCGTCGACCCGCGCGATGGTCGACGAGTACGTCGCCTGGTACGACCGACAGAACGACCCGGCCTGGGCGGACCTCGTGTTCCGACCGGCAACGACGGCGGCGTGGAGCGGTGTCATTCCCACGGCTCCGTCGGACCTCTCCGCAATGGGTCGCTACTTCTACGCCATGACGTTTCCTACCGGCGGCAATATCACGCATACGCCCACCTATGGGAATCTCATTGCACTCGGCATCCAGTACGCCGTCCAACAGCTCAACGTTTCTGCCGAGCAGATCACCTCCGCAACCCGCTACCGTGACCGGATTGCCTCGAGCGGCCGGTTCCTGACATTCTCCGCCGGCACCGGGACCATCGGGCATCGCATGCGTCCGGACCCGCGCGAGCGCAGCGGACTCCGCCTCGTGCGCGAGACCGATGCTGGACTGGTGGTGACCGGCAAAATCTCCATGTTGACCAGTCCGGCCTATGCGGAGGACGTGTATATCGGCAGTTTCTGCGGAGTGCCATACGGCGAGCACTTTGCCTCCTTCAGCGTTGCGGTCAATGCACCTGGAGTTCGGGTGGTGTGTCGCCGCATCGCTGCGCGACACGCCAATCCGTTTCTCGCCCCGATGTCGACCCGCTTCGACGAGCTCGACGGTCAGATGTGGCTGGACGACGTGCTGGTTCCGTGGGACCGCGTGTTCCTGATGGAGGCGTCACCAGAGACCATGGCGTCGTGGCTGTTCTGGCACCAGCTGTACTGTGGTCTGGCCAAGATCGACTTCACATTGGGGCTGGCGCTGGCGTGCGCACATGCGATGGGGTTGGCGGAACACGATGTGACGATTGAGTACATTGTGGACCTCATCGTGGAGGCACAAACGATACGCACCTGCCTGACGGCTGCCGAGCTCGATCCGGATCGCACACCGCAGGGTTACTGCATTCCCGGGCGCCGGCACGTCGCCGCCGGGAGTATCGCCCTGCAAAAGGCGCGTCAACGCGCGACGGAGATCCTGCGCATCCTGCCAGGTTCGTCGCTCGTGGTCGCGCCATCGGATGCGGAGCTGGAGCGGCCGGAGCTTTCGGAGGCGCTGGAGGAGTCATTCGGCGGGGGTGGGTATACGGCGCTGCAGCGCGCGGCGCTGTTGTCGTTGGCGTGGGACCACATTGCGTCAGGGCTCGACGGGCGCGAGTCGGCATTCGAGCTGCACGCCAATGGCGGCATGCTCGCGTGGCGCGGGCGGCTGCGGCGCAGCTTCGAACGCTACAACGAGCTGGCCAATGGCGTGCTGCGGAACCTGAGGGTGGAGATGCCGCCCATCGACGTGAGCAACATCGGGACGATGCCCGTGGCGCGGAGGCGGCCCGTCGCGCCGCCGCCCGGCACGTGAGGCGCGCCTGGACCCGGCCGCTCTGCCTGTGCGCCGCGAACGCGCCATATTAATATCCTGTCATGCCTCAGCAGACCCTCGAGGACGCACTGCAAGCCGCGGGGAACGCGGCGACGATGGTGCGCAATTCGCAGATCGGCGCCTACGTCTATCCCGTCGTAGCCCCGGAGTTCTCGAACTGGCGCGACGAGCAGCGCGCGTGGCGCGAGTCGTGCGTGCTCTTTGACCAGTCGCACCACATGGTCAACTTCTTCGTGGAAGGTCCCGACGCGCTGAAGATGCTCGCGCACCTGGGCATCAACAGCTTCTCGAATTTCAGCGTGGACAAGGCCAAGCAGTTCGTGCCGTGCAGCTACGAAGGCCACGTCATCGGTGATGGCATCCTGTTCTATCTGGCCGATCAGTCGTTCGTCTTCGTCGGCCGCGCGCCTGCCGCCAACTGGCTCCAGTTCCACGCCCTGACCGGCGGCTACGACGTGAAGACCACCTACGACGACCGCTCTCCGTCGCGGCCGATGGGCAAACCCGTGGTGCGCGCGCTGTACCGCTATCAGATTCAGGGCCCGAACGCGAACGACGTGCTCGCCAGGCTGAATGGCGGCTCCGCGCCGAATATTCGCTTTTTCAACATGGGCCACATCACGATCGCCGGGCGGCAGGTCCGCGCGCTGCGGCATGGCATGGCGGGCGCGCCCGGGCTCGAGGTCTGGGGCCCCTACGAGGAAGGCGACGAGATCCGCGACGCGATCATCGAGGCCGGCAAGGACGCGGGCATCGTCCTGGTCGGCGCTCGGGCGTACGCCACCAACACTCTCGAGTCGGGCTGGATCCCGTCGCCGCTGCCAGGCGTCTATACCGGCGACCGCATGAAGGCGTACCGCCAGTGGCTGCCCGCCAACGGGTATGAAGGCACTGCCTCGGTGGGTGGCAGCTTCGTCTCGACCAATATCGAGGACTACTACGTCACCCCGTACGAGATGGGCTATGGCACCTTCGCCAAATTCGACCACGACTTCATCGGCCGTGAGGCGCTCGAGCGGATACAGGGTCAGGCCCACCGCCGCAAGGTGACCTTCGAATGGAATAGCCAGGACGTCGCGACCATCATGGCCTCGATGTATGACGACGGACTCGTCTACAAATATATCGACGAGCCAAACGCCAACTACGCGTCGTCGTCGTATGACAGCATCATCGTCAACGGCAAGGTCGTCGGCTTCTCCATGTTCGCTGGCTACAGTTACAACGAGCGCCGGGCAGCTGTCGCTGGGCATCATCGACCAGGAGTTCGCGACGCCCGGCACCGAGGTCACGCTGGTCTGGGGCGAGCCCGACGGTGGGACGCGGAAGACGACGGTCGAGCGCCATCGCCAGTTCGAGATGCGCGCGATCGTCGCGCCGGTCCCGTACGCGCGCGAGGTGCGCGAAACGTATCACTCGGGCTGGCGCTCGGCCGGCGCGGCGACGTAACCGCGCTCCCGGCGCGCTCTCCTCGCGCGCCGCTGAGGCGGGTCGGGTCAAACGTTGACCCTACGCGGAACGATTCTCGAGTAGGGTCAACGTTGCTGAGGAGATTCGCCGTGCCGGCTCGCTCTCAGCTTCGCTGCGCCGCCCCGGCGTCGATCGCCGCCAGCACCCGCTCTGAGGTCAGCGGCAGGGACGTCACCCTCGCGCCGCAGGCGTTGTGCACGGCATTGGCAATACACGCCCCGCCCGGAATGATCGGCGGCTCGCCAACCGGCTTGGCCCCGAACGGCCCGATGGTTGACGGCACCTCGACGATGCGCACGTCCAGCTCGGGCACCTGGAATGCCTTGGGAATCGTGTAGTCCATCAAGCTGGCCGTAATCGGCGTGCCCGCCTCGTCGTGGACGATCTGCTCGTACACGGCCCAGCCCACGCCCTGCGCGCCGCCACCGTGGATCTGCGCTTCGACCAGCGCCGGGTTGATGGCGCGGCCCACGTCCTGCACGATCACGTAGCGGATCGGCTCGACGCGACCCGTTTCTGGATCGACGCGCACCCGCGCAATATGGACCCCCGTACCAGGGCTTTTTTCGGAGATGGCCGACTCGCCCTTGCCGACGACCGGCTCGTACTTGCCGCCGAAGCCCGCGCTCAGACGGTAGATCTCTTTCAATGTCTTGACCTTGCCCGGCACACCCTTGACGCGCACCTCGCCGTGCACGAGCTCGAGGTCGTCGACGGACGCCTCCAGTTCGGCCGAGGCGATCTTGAACACCCGCTCGCGCGCCTCCGCCGCGGCTCGCTGCACGGCCGGCCCGACCGTGTACATCGTCTTCGAGCCACCGGTCGCGCCGCGTGTACGGCGCCGCGTCGGTGTCCACGGTTGACACGCGGACCTGATCGGGGTGCTCGATGCCGAAGGCTTCGGCCGCCACGACGGCGAATCCAGCGTTGGTGCCGGTCAGGTCGACGGCGCCGGTCGAAACCTGCAGCGTGCCGTCCGACTCGAGGCGGCACAGCGCTGACGACGGCTCGGTCCCGCCGAACCAGCCGCCCAGTGCCAGGCCGACGCCTTCGCAGGCGCCAGCTTGGGCCAGCTCCTGGCGATAGATTGCCTCGGCCTGCTCCAGGCAGTCGGCGAGGCCGGTCTGCGGCCACGGATCGCCATCCGGCTCGAGGTCGCCCTGGCGGGCCGCGTTCTTCTTGCGCAGCTCGAGCGGATCCATGCCGAGCTTTTCGGCCAGCTCATCGACCAGGCTCTCGGATGCGAACATCGCCTGTGGCAGGCCCGGAGCGCGGTCAGGCGCCGGTCGGCGTCTTGTGTGTGACGACCTCGGTCGCGGCGATGTCCAGGTTCGGCCAGCGGTAGAAAACCGCCAGGCACAGCGCGGCGTGCGCGGCCGGTGCGCCTGGCTTGGCGCCGGCGTCGAAGATCACCTCGGCCTTGAGCGCGGCGAATGTGCCGTCCGCGCGGGCGCCAGCGCGCACGCGGAACAGCGACGACGGCGCTGGGTTGCCGACCGACAGGTCTTCCATGCGCGTGTACGCGAGTCGCACGGGTCGACCCGCGGCGACGGCGCACGCCGCGACCAGGGGTTCGATCAGGCCGAACTTGCCACCGAAGCCGCCGCCGACGGGCATAGCGATCACCCGCACGTCCGCGGGGGCCTTGCCCAGCACCGAGGCGATCGTGTCGCGCGTGCGGAACATGGCCTGCGTGCACGCGTACACCATGATGCGCCCCAGCGGATCGACGGTCGCGGCACATACCTGGGGCTCGATGTAGCTCTGATGCACCCACGGCGTGCGATATTCGCGCTCGACGATGACGTCGGCTTCCGCGAAACCTGTGTTGACGTCGCCGAGCACGTACCGCTGCTGATTGGTGATGTTCGGGGCCTTGGGCTTCTCCTGCTTTTTGCCACCCGCGGCCGCGCCGTGCATGGCCAGCTCCTCGTCGTTGACTTTGGTGTTGGAGCGCACGACCGGCGCTTCGGGGTCGAGCGACTGGAACATGTCGATCGAGGCGGGCAGCGGCTCGTAGTCGACTTCCACCGCGGTCGCGCCGTCTTCGGCGGCGGCCTCGGTTTCGCCGAGCACGACGGCGACGGGTTGGCCGACGTACGTCACCCGCTCGTGCGCCACGAGGATGGTGCGGTTGTCGATCGCCTCGCGCAGGTTGCGCACGGGGAGATCGGTGGCGGTCAGGACGAGCGCGACGCCGGGCAACTCCAGAGCCGGCGCGGTGTTGATGCTGACGACGCGTGCGGCGGCGTGTGGGCTGCGCACCAGGCGCGCGTAGAGCAGTCCAGGCAGGAACAGGTCACCGGTGTAGCGCACCGCGCCCGTCAGTCGCTCGGGCGAGTCTGCGCGCTTGACGCGTTTGCCGACGAGTCGCAGAGGGATGTCTTCTTCAGTTGCTAAGGCCACACGCTCTCCTGGTTGGTTGGTTGGTTGGTTGGTAGAGGACTCTGGTAGAGGACTTATGAGGCGACGTCGCGCAGGGCGAGCGACAGCAGTCGGTCGGACACGCGGTGCACGTGTGTGGACTCGCAGCCGAAGCAGCGCACCACCTCGTCCGGGTTGCCGTGGACCAGACGCACGACGTCGGTTCCGCAATCCTGACAGGTGAACAGCACTCGCCAGTACGCGTGCGAGACCGACTCGCCGAGATCGTCAAACATGGGCACCGTCCACTCCAGTGTGTATCGTATCGTACTCATGTCATCCCTACATGTGCACACGCTGCGCGTGCCCCGATCGACGTGCGCACCCCGCGCGCCGGTGCCCGCGGCCGATGTGATAATGTCACCAGCACATTCGGGGTTATCCCCACGCAAGAAGCCCAGCGGAGGCGCGCCCTATGCGTTTGTTCCCCCTCGGCGTGCTGTGCGCCGCGGCGCTCGCGGCCAGCACCTTCATGGCGCCCGTGGTCGCCGCGCAGTCCAACTGCGTGCAGCCCAACGCGCAACAACTGATCGTCTACCACGCGGGTAGCCTGACGGCGGCCTTCACTCCCGTCGAGCAGGCCTTCACCTGCCAGACCGGCGTGCAGGTCACCGACATGACAGGCGGCTCCGTGGATCTGCTTCGCCAGGTGACCGCGGGCGGCAAGCCCGCCGACATCGTCGCCAGCGCCGACTACGTCGACATTGACAACTTCCTCAAGCCCGCCGGCGACGCGAACTTCGACATCATCTTCGCCAACGGCCGCATGGTGCTCGGCTATACCCAGAGTGGCATCGCCGCCAAAAACCTGCCGGCCTTCGTCGACGCCGACCAGCCCGCCTTCAATCCACCGCACTCGATTCCGACCGTGAACGACACCTGGTACCAGGCCGTGCTGACCCCGGGCGTGGTCGTCGGCGGCTCGCACCCCTTCCTCGATCCGAGCGGCTATCGCTCGCATCTGATGTTCCAGTTGACGCAGATGCACTACGACGTGCCCAACCTCTACAACAACCTCCTCGAACACTACGTCGCTATCCCGGCCACTTCGCCCGCGTCCGCGTTTGCCATCGGCAAGCAATATGACTTCCAGTTCACCTACGAACACAGCGCCATGGGCACCGCGCAGAGCAACTCTGACTACCGCTACGCGTACCTGCCCGACGACATCGACATGTCCAACCCGGCCAAGAATTCGCTCTACAAGCAAGCCGTGGTCACCATGCCCGGGCTGGCGCTCACGGATCCGTCGGTGGACGTGCAGGGCTCGCGCGTGGCCTGGGGGCTGACCATCATGAACGACGCGCCGAATCGGGAAAACGCGATCAAGTTCTCCCAGATGCTGCTCACCCCGGGTGGCATCGGCCAGACGAGCCTGCAGCAGGTGGGACCCACGCCGGTGACACCCGCGCTGGTCAGCCCGGACGACTACGCGAACCTGCCTACGGAGCTTCAGCCACTGACGACCAGCGGCGATCCGCTCGGCGTCTGAGCGACGCGCCCGATTCCGAGCGCCCGCTTCCGAGACCGCGTCGCGCCTGGACATCGCCAGTGGACCGCCGCCGCAGCCTTACAGATCATCTCGCCATAGACCGTCTCGAGCGTGCCTACCTCTGAAGCTGGAGTGGATCAGCCCGGTCCCGCGTTCACGTTTCGTCTGGAGCGCGACGACCCGGCGCCGGCGTATGTCCAGCTAGAGCGCCAGGTGCGCATCGCCGCCGCGGACGGCGCGCTCGAGCCCGGCGCGCGCCTGCCCAGCGTCAGGGCCGTCGCGGCGCAGCTCGGTCTGGCGACCAATACCGTGGCGCGTGCGTACGCTGAGCTCGCGCGGGAGGGGGTGCTCATCACGCGACCCGGCGGCGGCTCGACGGTTGCGTCGCGGGACACGCTCGACCGCCCGGCGCTGGCCCGCCAGCGCCGCGAGCGGCTGACCGTCCTGGCGCGCCAGCTGGCGGTCCGTGCGCTGGCGATGGGCCTGGAGCCGAGCGCGGTCATGGACGCGCTGGCCGTCGAGTTTGTCCGTCGCGGCCACCCGGTCGAGCGCGCGTCGACGACGATCAGCCCGGTGGAGGACGAGCCGGCGCTGCTGTCGTCGCGCAATCAGCTGCGCGGCACGATCGTGGCGATCAGCGGCGGTGAGCAGATCGTCGAGGTCCGCTTGAAGCTCGTCGACGGGACGGAGGCGGTGGCGGTGGTGACGCGGGCGTCGTTGCATCGGCTGGGGCTGCAGCGCGGTGGCATGGCAACAGCCCACCTGAAAGCGACCGAGATCACGCTGAGCGTCTGACGGCGCGGATACCGGATCGGATACCCGGTATCCCGGATACCCGGGTATCCGGCTTACGCCGGGGGGCTTGACCAAGTACTGATGTGAGCAGTACATTGGGGTGGCGGGTCCGGGCAGTATCGCCGCGCTTTCCCCTGCGCGGTGGCGCGTTCGGGTGGGCCACTGCCACCCGGCCTTGCCCGGCCAGCAGAGGTGCCTGGCTGTCGCCTCCATCCTGCCAGAGTGAGTCGACAGTCGGGCCCCGCCCCGCGTGTGGCGCGCCGCGGGCGTAGACGTTGTCACGTTGCCCCGCGTACATTGACCCACGAACCTTGTCCACTACGGAAGGGGAAAGAGGCTTGCTCCGTTCGCAGCGCTCCGTCGTCGTTCTGCTCCTCGCGACCGCCACCGCGCTGGCCAGCGCCACGTTGCCCGCCTACGCCCGCGACAATGGCGGCAGCGTCGCCGTCACCGGCGAGGTCAACTCGCCAATTACCTACTCGGCCGCGCAGTTGGCCATGCTGCAGCAAACGAGCGTCACGTTCACCCTCGGCACTCGCCAGGTCACCGACACGGGCGTGCTGCTCGAGACGTTGGTGACCGGCGCCGGACCGGCCTATCCCGCCAGTCTGCTCAACACAAAGAATGAGCTGCTGCGCGTGACGGCCACCGTGCGCGGCGCCGCGCACAACCAGGTGACCTTCGCCGTCGGTGAGCTCGACTCCAATTTCGGCAACCACCCCGCCCTGCTGGCGCTGACCCAGAATGGCAAGCCCATTGATGGCGGCCCGCAGCTCGTCGTGCCGGGCGACCGCGCTCCGCTGCGCTTAGTGTCCGGCGTCTCGGAGGTGAGCGTCGGCATCGCCACGGCGCCGGCGACCACGACGTCGCCCTCGGCTGGCAGTCCGGTGGTGTTCTTCAATGGCACGCGCCGGGTGACGCTCAGCTCGGCGTTCCTCAACCGGCTCCCCCGGGAAAGCCTCACCGTGAGCTTCCAGGGCCCCGGCGGTACTCAGAGTCACACCGAGGTCGGTCCGCCGCTCCTCGAGACCTTGTTGCTCGCCGGGAGTGTGCCCACGTTCGATACCTGGGTCGCCGCGGTCGGCAGCGACAACTACGTGGCCGCGGTGACGCCTGGCGAGCAGTTGGTCGGCGGTCGCCAGCTCCAGCTCTCGCTGGTCGAAGACGGCACCCCGCTGGCCCAGCCGCGGCTGGTGGCCGGCGGTGACCTCAAGGGTGGCCGGTATGTCTCGGATGTCGTCGACATCTACGCGGGGACTGGCCCCGCGCACTGAGCGCGGAAGCCCAGCCAGCCAGCCGTCAGGCGACGGTCAGGCGACGGTCAGGCGACGGCTGGCTGGATGTGCGTTTCCTGCGCGGCAGGGAAGATCAGAATTCGGTCCTCCACTGGCGCGGGCTCCGAAGTCCACTGCATACGCAGTCCTTCACTCGTCATGATCCAGCGCAGGCCGAGGGCTGGAGCGTTGTGCGCGACGGCGAGTTCGAAGTCGTTCGTGTTCATCGTGACGCCATGATGGCGTTGGTTAACACTTCGAATCTGTGAGCGGCTTCACACTCCAGCCGTGAATCAGTTCACTGGATCACAATGTTGTTGCCGGTACCTCCGTCCAACACGTCGTTGCCTGCACCGCCGATCAGGACGTCGTCGCCCGCGCCGCCGAGCAGCGTGTCGTTGCCCGCGCCGCCAATGAGCACGTCGGCTCCGTCGGCGCCATCCAGCGTCAGACCTATGGCACCGCTGCTCACGCCCGAGGCATCGATGGCGTCGTCACCCGCCAGACCGTGCACGATCAGTTGGTCGGTAGGCTCGGCACCGGCCACGGTGACTCGGGCTGCCAGACCGTCGACGGACGCGGCTCCGCCGCTGCCGTTGAGATTGACGACGTCATTCCCGGCGGTGGCGTTGACAATGACAGAGTCGACTGCACCATCGCCCGCGCCGCTGCCGGCCGGCGACGCAAGGTCAATCGCGACGTCCGAGACGCCGGTTCCGCTCAGGTCGTTGACGGTGGTCGTATCCGCGCCACCCAGCTCGACCAGATTGACGCGCTCGACGCCGTTGACGTCCATCGTGATGTTGGCGACATTGCGTGTCAGCAGTAAGCGTCCGCCATTTGCCGACAGGTCGAAGGTTTCAGCGACGTTCGCACCGTTGAACTGGAGTGTGTCCGTACCAGCCTGACCTTCGATGACGTCGTTGCCGTCACCCGGATTCCAGACGAAGGTGTCGTCACCGGCACCACCCCGCAGAGAGTCGTTGCCGCGATTGCCAATGAGCGTGTTGCCGCCAGCGCCGCCGATCAGCGTATCGTCGCCGTTGCCGCCATCCAGTGTCAGGGCAAGCGCGCCCGCGTCGAGTCCGGTGGCCTGGAGCGTGTCGTTCCCGTCCAGTCCGTGCACGATCAACTGGTCCGTCGGCTCCGCGCCAGTGATGCTGACTTTCGACGGTAGACCTGTGACATTCACGGTACCACCGGCCGAGCCATTTACCTTGACCGTGTCGTCCCCAGCGGTGCCAATGACGATGACGGTGTCGATCGCGCCGTCGCCGGTGCTACTGCCGGCTGGCGAGGCGAGGTCCAGTTGCACGTTGGTGACGTCTGTTCCGCTCAGGTCATTGACGGTCGTGGTGTCAGCGCCACCCAGCTCGGCGACGTTGACGCGTTCGACGCCGTTGAGGTCCATGCTGATGTTGGCCACGTCGCGGAAGAAACGGACGCGGCTGCCGTTGGCCGAGATATCGACGTTCTCCGACACGTTGGCGCCGTTGAACTGCAGCGTATCGGTGCCATCCTGGCCTTCGACGACGTCGCTGCCGTCGCCTGGATTCCAGACGAACGTGTCGTCGCCCGCGCCGCCAAACATCACGTCGTTGCCGCGGCGTCCGTTCAGGGTGTCCGCGCCGTCGCCGCCAATCAGGATGTCGTCGCCAGCACTGCCGTTGAGCGTGTCTTTGCCACTCCCGCCGTCCAGTGTCAGACCGATCACGCCGGCCGGCAGCGCTGAAGCATCCAGGGTATCGTTGCCAGCCTGACCCTGAACGACCAGACGATCGGCCGCTTCGCTACCGCTGATGCCGACCTGTGTCGGGAGCCCGTCGACGGAGACCGAGCTGCCGGCGCCAGTGATCTGCACGGCGTCGTCGTTACGCGTGCCGTTGACGATCACCGTGTCGGTGGCGCCGTCGCCAGTTCCACTGCCAGGCTGTCCCGACAGATCGAGCTGTACGTGCGTGACGTCGGTCCCCGACAGGTCGTTGATCGTCGTGGTGTCGCCGCCGCCGCGTTCGACGATGTTGACCTGCTCCACGCCGTCGATGTCCAGGGCAATATTGGCCACGTCGCGCGTCAGTTGCAGCCGCTTGTGATTGGCGGACAGCGCGAAGTTTTCAGCGACGTTGGCACCGTTGAATTGCATGGTGTCGGAGCCGTCCTGACCGTCGATGACGTCGTTGCCGTCGCCTGGGTTCCAGACGAACACGTCGTCGCCCGATCCGCCCGACATCGTGTCGGTGCCGCGCCCGCCGATGATGGTGTCGTTGCCGTCACCACCCAGCAGCGTGTCGTCGCCGTCGCCGCCGGTGATCGTGTCGTTGCCCGGTCCGCCGTCGACGCTCAGCTTGATCAGCGGCGCGAGTCCGTTGCTGCCGGTAAAGGTATCGTCTCCACCGTTCATATTGACGACGAGGTTCTCACTGGTGCCGATGTCGAGCGAGAAGGGCGCCGGTGACACGCGATCGAAGCGCACACGGCTGCCATTTGGGACAGCGGTGAAAGCCTCGGCGCCGTTGCCGCCGTTCACCTGGATCGTGTCGTTGCCGTCGCCACCCTCGTTGAGATCGGTCCCGTCGCCGGGATTCCAGATGAGCGTGTCGTCGCCCGCTTCGCCAAAGACCTGGTCGTCGCCGGCGCCGCCCGTTAGCTGGTCCTTACCCGCGCCGCCGAACAGCAGGTCGTTGCCACCTTTACCCAACAACGTGTCGTTGCCGGCTTCGCCAAACAGCTGGTCCGCGCCGGAACCGCCGGTGAGCGTATCGTTGCCGTTGCCACCGAATAGCAGCGCGTTGGGCAGGGCGCCGTTGGCTTCGTCCAGGGCCAGGTTGTCGTCGCCTGCCTGTCCGAATAATTCGATCAGTGCCGTATTGGCCACGGTTGGGGTGGGTCCCTGGATGGGCACCGCCCCGCCATTGACCAGCAGGTTGCCCGCGGCATCGCGACTGACGACGATGGTGTCGGCCTGCGCGGTGCCGATGACGCTGAGGACGCCCACGGGCGCCATGAATACAGCCGAAATGCCCGTGGGCGCGACGGCGGCAGCGCCACTGCTCTGTGCGCTGAGCGTTTTGAAGGCGGCTTGCGCCTGATCGAGAGGCACACCCAGCGCGGGTGGCTGGCCGGGTGCGGTTGACACGCCAGGCATCAGACTCAGGGTGGTCGGCACGCCCGAACCGGTCGCGTCAGCCGGCTTGAGCGTCTGGGCGCTTGCCGCGGCGACAGTCAACAGGCTGATGGCTGAGGCCATCACCACACTGGCGACCAACCGCGCCCGCGTGCGCGGGCGTGGAATGCTCCACTTCATTCAGGATCTCCTTGTGCGGGCTCGAGCTCGGTCTCGAGTCCCGCCGCATCCTGAGTTGCACGCCCTGAACAAACCATGCAAGACCCGCATTCCAGCCTCGCAAAGTCCTGAAATTGCGATCCGCCATCTTGCATGCCGGCCATCGCGTTGCGCTCTGGGCTGGCATTACGATGCCACCTATGGCCGACGCCGTTGAGGTCATTTCGACCGCTCCCGAGCTGCCGCGCTTCGCGGCCGGGCTGCAACCGATGATCGACGCCGTTGCCGGGGTGCGCGCCAGCGTTCAGTCCAAACTGCGCGCCGGGTTCCTCCTCGGCGTGTTCCTGCTGGTGGCGATGGCCGCGGTCAGCCTCGCGGTTCAAGCGCACATCGCCGGACGTATCGACGAATTGAATCTGGCGCAGCAACGTCTGGACGACCTGCGTCAGATGGACTACCTGGTCACGGCGCAAAGCCACTATCGCACCATGTCGCTGCTCACGCGTGACGACAGCTACGTGGACGAGATCGCCCAGGCCAAGGCCCAATTCATACAGTTTCTGGATGCCATCGAGCCCATCACTCCGTCGAACCAGCGCGGCATCGTTGCGCGCGTACGCGAAGCGGATCAGCGCTTCGATACGTCGGGCCAGCAAGTGCTCGCCCTGTACCGCCAGGGACGCATCGACGACGCGTTGAGCCTGCACCTCGCGGAAGAGCACCCCATCTCACATGAGATCGAAGCCGCGATGGGCTTGCTCCTCGATCAAGGGGAGCAGCAGATGGCGGAGAGCCAGGCGACGGTTGCGTCCGATCAGCGTTTGCTGACCGGGCTGTTCGTCGGATTCTCGGTGGTCAGTCTGCTGACGGCGCTGCTGCTCGGGTTCGTGTTGTCGTGGTCATTCATGCAGCCACTCAGCACGATCCATCGCGGCCTGGAGCGTATTGCCGCCGGTCGCTTCGACCAGCACGTGACGCTTCCCAATCGCGATGAGTTCGGGGCCCTGGCGCGCAACCTGAATACGACCAGCCAGGAGCTATCGACCATGTACGGGCAGCTCGAGTCGCTGAACGCTCAGCTGCAGGGCACCAATACGGACCTGCTGAGCCAGCTGCAAGCCCGCGTCGAGGAGCTGGATCGCTCGAGGGGCATGATCACCGAGGCCGAGGAGCGCCTCCGTCGCGACATCGCCGAAGTGTTGCACAGCCGAGTGCAGAACCGGCTGCTGGTGATCTGGTATCGGTTGGAGGAGGCGCAGCGCTTGATCGACGCGGATGCTCCAGCAGCGCGACAGCTCCTGACGGAGATTCGTCAGCAGCTGGAGTCAATCCGTGAGCAGGATGTCCGCGAGCTGAGCCATCGTTTGCACCCTTCGATTATCCGTGCCGGTTTGCTGCCTGCCCTCGACACACTTGCCGAAGAAATGTCGCCGCTGGCGGTGCACGTCGAGGCCGACGAGGAGGTCCAGCACCTCGACGACCCGGCTGACAACCACATCCCGGAGGTGGTGCGTCTGACCGCCTATCGCGTGGTGGAGGAGTCGCTCGGCAATGCCGTGAAGCATGGCGCCGCGACGTATGTCGACGTCAACGTCCAGAGGCGCGATGGACTCCAGGTGGAAATTGTCGACAACGGGCGCGGATTCGACCAGACGCGCGTGCAACCCGGACTGGGCCTCGGCAGCATCGCCGCGCGTGTCGGACGAGTTGGAGGTACGTGGACGATCGGGAGTGAGCCCGGCGCTGGGACGCGCGTGGTGGTGATGCTTCCACTGGCGCCGTTCTCTGAGTCGCCTGCATTACAGCATCGCGCGTGAACGACGGGGCGACACACGACTATCGCGCAGGTAGGCCAGGACGGCGCTCACGCGCGGGTGGACCTCTGCGCTGGCCCGACGATCGATCCCAAGCTCACCGTAAACCGCGGTCAGCTGATTCTCAACGGATTTCTCAGCCAGTACCAGCCGCTCGCCGATCGCGGCATTGCTCAGTCCCTGTGCCACCAGCGCCAGGATCTCGCGCTGGCGCGCGGTCAGGTGGCCGGTAGGCCCGCCCGGCTTCGGGTGCATGCCTGCCACAATGGCGGGATCGAGGGTAACCGTTCCGCTGGCGGCGCCCTCAATCGCGCGTTCCAGTGTCTCGACGTTCGACACCGACTTTTTCAGGAGGTACGACCAGCCGCTGGTGACCTCGCGCGGCAGGGCTCCCAGAAAGCGGGGGTCGGCGTGATTGGACAGGATGACGATGCCCAGCCGTGCATCTCGGGCACGCAGCGCGAGGGCCGTCTGAATGCCGTCGACGTGCCCCGGTAACTCGATGTCCAGCGTCACGACGTCCGGCGCCGCTTCGGCGACGCCGGCCATCGCCGCCGCGCCGTCCGCGTAGGTGCCGACCACCTCGAAGCGCGCGTGCCGCGCCAGGTGCTGTTCGAGCAAGCCCCGATACAGGGGCTCGTCCTCGACAATCGCAACGCGCACGCTCACTGGTCGCACTAGCTCACCGTTGCACAGATGGCATAGAACGTAATGGTATCGATGGTAACGGTCCCGCTGGGATTGGGGTTGAACACGGAGACGCCCCACTGGTTGTTCGCCGCCGGTCCGTCAGAATTGTTGGCCAGGAAGCCGTTGGCGCCGAAGAGCAGAAAGCCGCCGCCGATGACGTCTTTGCCATCCGGACAACTCACGATGTGGACGGATTCGGACTGCGCCCCGAGGCTGAAGTTGTTGATGGACTGCGTCACTTGCTGATAGCCCGAGAGCCCCGCCGGACCTGGAGCACCCGCCGGACCTTGCGTACCTTGAGCACCTTGCGGACCCGTCGCGCCTCGCCGGACCCGGCGTGCCTGGATCGCCCTTGGGACCTTGCGGACCGGTCTGATTCCACTGCAGAGGCATCTCCTCACGCTTGCAGGCCTCCACCAGTGGATCGACGACACGCAGTTTGCCGTCGTCGTCGAAGCACGCGTGGATCACGCCGTCGGCGCCCGGAATGTGGATGCCGCCGGCCGCCTGTGCAACTCCGCCAACGGCGGTCCCCGCCAGTACGGCACCCGCGACAAGCGCCAATCGCATGCGCGTCGTTCCAATTGCCAATCGCATCTGAGTCGCCTTGCCTTTCTCGCCGCGCGAAACGGCTGCTGATGACCCTGTCAGCATCCGCCATCACCGCGCGTCTGGCATGGGGGCCACCCCCCATATCGCCCGCCAGGCAGTATTCTCAGCAGCAGCGTGTTCCAGCTTGCCCTGCAGGGTGTCTCGAAAACCTACGGACGGCATGTCGTCTTCGACGACGTCTCGCTGACGGTCCGCCCCGGTGAGCACCTGGGCGTCGTCGGCGACAACGGCGCTGGCAAGTCCACGTTGCTGCGGCTGATGGCTGGCGTGGAGCGACCCGGCTCCGGCCGCGTCGTCCTGCACTCCGACGGCGGCGTCGGTTATTTGAGCCAGACCCTCGACCTCCCGCGCAGCGCGACCATCGCCGAGGTGATCGATCTCGCGCTGGCCGAATTCCGTGCGATTGAGCGCGAGCTGCGCCTGCTCGAGTCGAAATTGGCTGGCGGTGAGCCCGCCACGCTAGCGCGCTACAGCGACGTGCTGGCGGTGTTCGAAGCGCGCGGCGGATACCAGCTCGACGCGAGCGTGGACGCCGCGCTGGTCGGCCTTGCGCTTGGTCATCTCGCGCGCGACCGCGCGCTGTCCACCCTCTCAGGCGGCGAGCTGCGTCGCCTCGCGCTGGCGTGCGCGCTCGTTGGAGCGCCACCGCTGCTGCTGCTCGACGAGCCGACCAATCACATGGATGATGCCTGCCTGGACTGGCTCGAGCAGCGTCTGCGTGCTCATCGGGGCACGCTGGTAGCGGTATCCCACGATCGCCTGTTTCTGGAGCGCGTCGCCACCGCGATCCTGGAGGTCGACGGCGACCAGCAAGCCCTGCTCCGCCATGGCGACGGTTACGCTGGCTATTTGCGTGAGAAGGCGGCCGCGCGGCGTCGCTGGCAGGAGGCCCACTCGCGCTGGCGCAAGGATGTGGAGGCCGTCACGCTGCGATCGGCGACCACGGCGCGGGAGGTGGGTTACGCGCGGCGTAAGGACAATGACAAGCTCGGCTACGATCGTCACGCGGCGCGCGTCGACCGCCAGGTTGCCAGTCGCGTTCGCAACGCCGACGAGCGACTCCGCCGCTTGACCGACGAGCCGGTGCCGCGCCCGCCCGATCCGCTGGAGTTCAAGGGGCGGTTCGAGGCCGCGCGCACCGAAGGTGCCGTGCTCGCGCTCGAACGTGTGCGCGTCGAGGGCCGCCTGGACGACACCGATCTGATCGTTGGCGCCGGCGAGCGCGTGCTGATCACCGGCCCGAACGGCGCGGGCAAGACCACGCTGCTGCGCGTCCTGGCCGGCGATCTCGAACCCGACCGTGGCGTCGTCCGCCGCCGCGGCCGGATTGGCTATCTGCCCCAGGACGTCCCAACCACACCATCGCAGCAGCGGCTGCTGCACGCCTTCGCCGAGGGACTGGCGGGCGATGCCGACGAACATCTGGAACGCTTGCTCAGCCTGGGACTCTTTCGCGAGGACGACGCCTGGGTGCCAGTGTCCAGGCTCTCGGTTGGCCAGCGTCAGCGGCTGGCGCTGGCGCGTTTGCTGCTCGACGAGGTGGACGTCTTGCTGCTGGATGAGCCGACGAACCACCTGGCGCCCGACCTCGTCGAAGCACTCGACGAGGCGCTGCTGGCCTTCGAAGGAGCGCTCGTCCTCGTGACGCACGATCGCCTGCTACGCCAGCGCCTGGGCATCCGCGAACGGCGGATGTTCGACGGCCGGCTTGCCGCGTAGCGCGCCGATCGTGCTGAGGGGTCGCTTGCGCAGCAGCCAACCGACCAGGCCGTCGAAGGCAAGCACGCTGGCGTGGTCGCGGCCCACGAGCACGATGCCCGCGGCGAGCGCCAGCACGGGATTGACGCTCGCGCTGCCAGCCAGCATGTACGACATGTTCATGGTGAGTCCGCCCAGCGCGGCCATCGGCACCAGGGCGCCGACGAGTAAGCCAAGACCGACCGCGGTCTCGCCCGAGGCGATCAGCCGGGCGAACCACGTCTCGGCGTGATTGTCGACCAGGAGTTGCAGGAAGCTGCGATACCAGTCGTAGGTGATGGCCGAGCCGCCGTGGGCAGTCGGTGTGAGGGCCGTGTTCCAGAACGACAGCAGGCCGCGGCCTGTCCCGTCGGTCCAGGCTGGATTGGTGATTTTGCCGAGCCCGGACTTGAGCCACTGTAGGGCGAGCCAGATGCGCAGCACGGTGAGGGCGCCCGTGAGCAGGTAGGACTTCGCGGTCGCGCTACTGAAGCGGGAGTGGGAGGCGAGAGGCATGCACGCAGCATGTCAGTGGCCACCTGATGTGGCCCCTGATGCACGCGCGGCTGGCCTGGAAATTCACTGAAAAAAGCGACCCAGCTCCCCAGAACGCGGCGCTGGACCCAGCGCTCAAGGGGGCTCTAACTCGAGCCGCCCTGCGCCATCGCGTCGGCCAGCTCCTTGCGAATCTGATCGCCGCCACCGGACACCCAGTCCTTCACCAGGCCGTCGTAGTCCTCGAGCGGCCGACGGCCAGCGATGACGTCCGTGATCCCGTCCATCATCGTGCGGTTGATCACCGCGCCCTTGCTGCCGAGAGTCGGCGAGTAGTAGCCGAGCGTCGGATCGGAGATGCCAGCCGGCACGAGCGCGTGCTCGGCGTCGTACTCCGCCTTCGCGTAGCCAGGAATATCCGGGACGTACATCACCTGCGGATGCTGGATGAGGTACTTCCAGTTGACATAGTTGGCGTCCTGATTACTGCGGTCGTTGAGCGTGAGCTTGCCACTGTCGTCGAGCGCGTAATCGACATCCTTGATACCGTATTGCAACAACAGGTCTTCCTGCGACCCAAATGGCGAGGCGAGAAAGTCAAAGATGCGCAGGAGTTCTTTGATCCGGTCGTCGCTGCCCTTCTTGAACGCGTTGGTCGACAGAAAACCTGGGCCAAGATAATGCGTGGGCTTGCCGCCCTGCTGTGCGGCGAATGGCGGCAGGGGGATGAAGTTGTAAGGCGGGTTGTTCTTCAACCCACGCCGCCAGAAGTCCTGCCATGGCTGACCAAAGCCCTCAGGGTACAGGGCGAAGCGGCCGCCGACGAAGTCCAAACGCGCGGCGTTGATGTCCGAATAGTTGAGCGAGTTTGGGTGGTACAGACCAGACGCGTACAGGTCGCGCGCGTAGCCGACGGCTGCTTTGAACTCCGGCGCTTCGAAGTTCTTGGTCAACTTCCCACTGCTGGTGTCGAGGGCCCAGTTATTGGGAGCGCCCCACAGCGCGGCATAGAAGAGGATATTCAGGCCGGTGTTCTGGTATGCCGCCGTGGCCCAGCGGTTCTCCTGCGGCCGGTTGAGTTGCTGGTAGACGCGCTTGAGGTCGTCGGCGCCCGTGGGGACGTAGGTCGCGCCGATCTCCTGGTCGTAGTACGTGGTGTTTTTGAACAGCGCCGTGCCAGGCACGTAGCGCTGGATCGGCAGCATGTACAGGTGCCCGTTGACGGCCGAGCCCGAATTTTTCCAGGCATACGTCGGAATGGCCGCCAGAAAGGGGTAGTCCTTGACCGCGTCGCCCCCGAGAAATGGCGTGAGGTCGGCGCACTTGCTCTGCAGGAAAGCCGGGAGATTCGTCGTACCCCCGCCGGCGTTGAGCGTGACGTTCAACCCGCCCGGAAAGAGCATGACGTCGGGCAGGTCGTCACCGGCCATGATCGTGCCCATCTTGGCCGCGTAGTCGCCCGGGGCGACGACCGTGAAGTTGACGTTCGCGTTGAGCTGCTTGTTGACTTCCTGCCAGGCCGGGTTGGAATCGACCGGAGTGGAGGGCGGGTTGTACGCGTTGCTGAAGGCCGTGACCGTGCTGCCCAGGCCTGGCGCTGTCTTCGTCCAGGCCTGGATTGGCGGCATCGGGTAGTTGTCCCAGCCGTCTTCGTATTGCTGGCCGGCGCTGGCGTAATCGGGTTTGGGTCCGTTTTGCAGCGGCATGTAGGCAGGCAATACGCCGCTCGGCTTGGCGCCACTGGCGCCCGCCGCGGTTGGAGCGGCGCCCGCCGCGGCGCTGGCCGCACCACTGGTTGGCGCGGCCCCCACGCCACTTGCTGGCACGCTGGTTGGACTCGCCGAAGGCGTGGGCGCACTGCACGCTGCGATGAGCCCGGGCACGAGCACCGCCCCGCCCGCAACCACACGAATAAACTCACGCCGTCTTACGCCATCTACCGCCATCGAGCGAACACCCCACCTGAGATCTTTGATTGGTCTCGCAAGAATACTCAGCACCCCTCGGACCGCGCATGGATTGCCCAATCGCGCGCGCACAAGTTTGGACGTCTTGCCCGATGCCGTGGCCAGCACCGCGTGGCTAGAGTCATCCATGGCTACAGCGGCTATAGCGAACGCGTCTTTTTTGTTTGCATCCCCACCCGCGACGTTTCACTACCTGCTGCAGGACGCGCTCGTGGTCCTGGGACTGCCCTATGGTCCACAGGCGCGCGAACAGTTGGCTCGCGCCCTCCCCGCGCTGTTCGGCCAATCCAATGTCACGCTGAGTGGTTACCAGCGCTGGCTGGCGCGCAACGCGGCGGTCGACACGCTCGAGCGTTTTTCGGAATTCATGGAAACGCGCTACCAGCGCTGGCGGCTCGCATCCGCGTCGGGGACCTCGCCCGCGGCGACGGTTTCCGAGTAGACAAAGCGCCGCCTCGGCAAGCGGCGCAACAATGCCGAGGCATGCCCGAGCCGATCATCGTCTACGCGCCGCTGCTCGATGCGGAGGTCCGCGTCATCGCGGATCAACTGCGGCCGCGCCAATTCGAGTTCCGTAACGTTGCCCCGGCGGACCTACCTGCGGCCCTGCTGGATGCCGACTACCTGTGCGGCTTCATCGGACCCCTTCCCACCGACGTGCTGATCGCGGCAGCGAACCGGCGCCTGAAGCTCGTGCAGCTCATGTCCGCCGGCTACGACCGTTTCAATATCGAGGGCGCGCGCGCCGCGCGCCTGCCGGTTGCCGACAACGGCGGCGCCAACGCGATTGCGGTGGCCGAGCACGCGATCATGCTCGTGCTGTCGGCGCTGAAGCGCGTCCATGCGCTGGACGCGTCGGTTCGAGGTGGCACCTGGCGGGGTGGCGTGGGCAGAGTCTACGAGCTGTACGGAGCCACAGTTGGCATCGTCGGCATGGGCCGCATCGGTCGCGAGGTCGCCCGTCGGCTGGCCGGTTGGGAGGCGCAGCTGATCTACTACGATCCGATCCGTCTGGCTCCGGACCTCGAAGGACAGCTCAACGTCCGCTACGTCGAGCTCGACCAGTTGCTGCGCACCGCGGACGCGGTGACCGTGCACGTGCCGCTGAATGCCAGAACCCGCAACCTGATCGACGCAGAGTCGCTCTCGCTGATGAAGGCCACGGCGGTGCTGGTCAATACAGCGCGCGGCGGACTCGTCGACGAGGACGCGCTGGCGACGGTCGTGCGCGACGGTCAGATTCTGGGTGCGGGCCTCGACGTGTTCAGCCAGGAGCCAGTCGCCGCCGATAGTCCATTGTTGAGCCTGCCGAACATCATTCTGACGCCGCACAGTGCCGGTCCAACGTGGCAGTCCTTTCCGCGGCGTTTCGCCAACTGTTTCGCGAACATCGAACGCGTCCAGCGTGGTGAAAAGCCGCAATGGGTTGTGGAGGAGCTTGCCGACCTCTTTTGATCAGGCCCGTTCTGATCAGGCCCGCATCGCGCTGTACGGCTGTACGTACGTGCTTCCCCCTACGCCTGGAGATTACGTAATCCCCCGGATGCTGGGCCGCACCTGAAGGCGCACAGTGGAGGCGACATCAGTCAGTCCACGACGGGAGAACGGAAGCATGATGTTCAGACGCGAGATGCGACGAGAAGAGCGACGAGACGTTGTCGAGGTCGCGGCTGTCGGCGGGATGGTCCACGAGACGCGCAAAGAGCATGCCGAGGAGGCAGAGGTCGCGCAGCTCCAGGCCCAGCAGGCGCAGGGCGCCCAACAGGCGCAGGCCGCCGCGCCCGAGGCGGCTGCCGCGCCTGAAGCGCCAGCCGCGCCTGAAGCGCCAGCCGCGCCCGCGCGAGCCGCTGCTGACCTGACTGAAGAGCAGGTGAACGAGCTCGAACGCCTTGCCAAGCTCAAGGAAGAGGGCATCCTCACCGATCAGGAGTTCGCCACTGAGAAGGCGAGGATCCTCGGCCTCTAACCTGCCGATGTGAGCACATCGGTTGACGTCCTGGACGACGATTCCGAGGAGCAAGGGGAACCGCGCCCACCGCTCGTGGCGACCTTGCTGGTTGCCGCGGTCATCCCCTTCTTGCTGCCTGACCGGCTGCTACCAGGGCCGCGCTGGCTGTTCCCGGCGCTGATTCTGGCGCTCATGACCACCATGCTGGTCCTGGACCCTGGCCGCATCAACAAGCGTTCGCGCGAGCTCCGCTACGTGCGCGTTGGCATTCTGCTCGTGCTGGTGGCAAGCACCATGTACGCAACGCTGGCCCTCGCCGACGCGTTGATCGTCGGCTCCGCTGGCATCACCAATTCGGCGGACGAGCTCCTGCGCGCGGGTGGGCTCGTCTGGCTTGGTCTGCTCATCACGTTCGGGTTCCTGTACTGGGAACTTGACGAGGGCGGGCCTGGGGAGCGGGCCCACGTCGAGCGGAAATGCCCGGATCTGGCGTTTCCGCAGGATCTGAACCCCGCAATTGCCCGGCCTGGATGGCGTCCGCTGTTCGTTGACTACCTGTATCTGGGATTGACGAACAATCTAGCTTTCAGTCCAACGGACGTCATGCCGCTTGCCCACTGGGCGAAAATCGCGATGGGCGTACAGTCGATCGCTTCGCTCGTGATCATTGGCCTGGTGATTGCCAGAGCCGTCAATATCTTTCCGTGACACGCGTGGGGCCCAGTTTCACGATCGGGCACGTCAGCTGGCTTTTCGGCGGCCCGCCCGCGAGATGATCCCCGCCAGACCCAGCCCGACGGCGGCGCCCAGTATCAGATCGCGCGGGCGCGGACGATCCGACAGTCGGCGCGTGTCGACCTGAGCCTGCAGGTCCGCGAGGCGTTGGTTCAACTCGCCGATGGTGGTCTGCGAACGCGCGTGCCGCACACGGTCCCGCAGCACCGCGGCCGCCAGGACGCCACCGCCGAGCCCGCCAAACGTGGCCGCCCGCCGCGCCGTGCGCGGCAGAGCCGCGCGCAGCACCGCTCGCAAGAGCGCCGCCCGGAGCGCCAGCCAGGCGAGCCGCCGCATACGTGGTCGCGCGCGACGGCGCATATAGATGACAGTTGCCAGGCTGGCGCCCGCGGTGAGGGCAACGGCCGAGCCCACGCCGATGCCCTGCGGCCCGCGCAGGAAGCTGAGGTTGACGGTCGTCGCGCTGGGCGCGGCGGCAGCATCAGCAGGTTGCTCGCTGCTGGCGGGGCGTGTTTCGGACGCGTACGCGTCTTCGGGGACTCGGTTCATGACAGAAGCTCCCTTATTGCGCCTCCACTGTACTCCCTGTGTGCGTGGTCCCTCAGCCGCCGACCTGGATGAATACATGAGCCTCACGGAATACGGCGCATTGCTTCGCTTCGCTCGCTCGCGCCGCAACACAGTCCCTCCGGGGGTCAAAGGGGCTGGCCGCCCCTTTGAAATCCCCGCGTTCATTGGCAAGACCCCGCCACCTCCCGGCCGGGGCTAGAAGTCTGGCCGACAAGCCCGTTTTCAGCCCAAGTCGCAGTCGGCCAGACTTCTGTGGCAGTTTGGCCTAGGAGCGCGGCAGGCGGTTTCGAGGCGGATTACGGGCTTTTCGGCCGCGACCGCGCTGCTACCCTCTGGCGCGTGGAAGCAGCATTACCAGGGACGGCCTTTCCCCTGGGCGCGACGCCGCGTGGAGGCGGGACGAACTTCGCTGTCATGTCGGAGATCGCCACTGGAATGGTCGTATGTCTGTTTGATGCCGCGGGCAACGAAACGCGCATCGAGCTGCGGGACCGCGATGCGGGCGTATGGCACGGCTTCGTGCCCTGTGTCGGGCCCGGGCAGGCGTACGGCTACCGCGCGCTCGGTCCATACGATCCGTCCCGCGGGTTTCGCTGCAACCCCACCAAGCTGCTGCTGGATCCGTATGCCAAGGCAACCAGTGGCACCGTCACCTTTGGACCCGAGGTACTCGGTTACGCCGTCGGCAATCCGGACCAGCCCAGTACGCTCGACTCCGCAAGCCACACGTTGCGGAGTCTGGTCGTCGATCCGGCCCTTTGCCTGGCGCGACGTGCCTCGACCCGACCACGCCTACGCGGACAGCGTCATCTATGAGGTCCACGTCAAGGGATTCACCATGGCTCATCCGGGTGTCCCGCCCGAACTGCGTGGTACGTACGCCGGCCTGGCCCACCCGGCCGCTATCGCGCACCTGGTCGACCTGGGCGTGACGGCGGTGGAGTTGTTGCCCATCCACCAGAGCGTCCCCGAGGCGTTTCTGGTCGAACGCGGACTCACCAACTACTGGGGCTACAACACGATCGGCTTCTTTGCTCCACACGCGGGGTACTCCGCGGCGGTGCGCGCGGGCCAGCCTGGTGGTCAGGTCCCCGAATTCAAGTCGATGGTCGAAGCGCTGCACGCCGCCGGGATCGAAGTTCTGCTCGACGTCGTGTTCAACCACACCGCGGAGAGCGATGAGCGCGGTCCGACCTTGTGCCATCGGGGGATCGACAATCCGGCGTACTACCGGCTCGAGCCCAATGACCCGCGGCGCTACATCGACACCACTGGTACACATAACTCGTTGAACAGCATGCATCCCATTACGCTGCGGTTGATCATGGATTCGCTGCGCTACTGGTTGATCGACATGCGCGTTGACGGCTTCCGATTCGACCTGGCGCCGACACTCGCCCGAGAGGCCGGAGCCTTCGAGCGCAGCTCCGCGTTCTTCGATCTGATTTCTCAGGATCCGGTGGTGTCCCAGGCCAAGCTCATTGCCGAGCCGTGGGACGTTGGCCAGGCGGATAGCTACGCGCTTGGTAAATTCCCGCCGCTATGGAGCGAGTGGAATGGCAAGTACCGCGACTCCATACGCGACTTCTGGCGGAGTCATCCGAGTCTGGGGGAATTCGCCAGTCGCTTCGCTGGCTCAGCGGACCTGTACGGGGACGACGGACGCCATCCGACCGCCTCCGTCAATCTCATAACGGTGCACGATGGCTTCACCCTGGCCGATCTGGTCGCCTACGACGTCAAGCACAACGAGGCGAACGGAGAAAGCAACACCGACGGCGCCAGCGACAATCGGTCATGGAACTGCGGTGTCGAGGGGCCGACTAGCGATCCCGAAATCCTGGCGCTGCGTGGTCGTCAGCAGCGCGCGCTGCTAGCAACGCTCATGCTGTCGTTCGGGGTTCCGTTGTTGCTGGGCGGGGACGAGCTGGGCCGTACCCAACACGGCAACAACAATGCCTATTGCCAGGACAATGCGGTCAACTGGTTCGACTGGTCCTCGGTAGATACGGACCTGTTGGCCTTCACCCGCCGCCTGATTGCATTTCGTCGCGCCCACCCGGTGTTTCGCCGCCGTCGTTTTCTAACAGGCACGGACGCTGCCGAGCTTGGCTGGTTCACCCCCGCGGGCGTGCCAATGGGTATGGCGAACTGGGCCGACACCGATGCGCGGTGCGTGGCCATCTACCTCGACGGGCGCGACGCACCCGATCGCGCGGAAGACGGCACACCATTGCTGGACGACGATTTCCTGGTGCTCGTCAATAGCTGGTGGGAACCACTCGAGTTCGTGGTTCCCACCGCACGCCCCAACCAGCGCTGGTGTGCTGAGCTCGACACATTCGACCCGGCGTCGACTGCCGGGTCCGCTGAGCTGCGCGCGGGCCAGTCGCGCAGCGTTGGTCCGCGTTCGCTGGTGGTCCTGCGCGCAGCCGTTTGAGCCCCGTCTCGCTTTACTGACAGGTGAGCCAGGCCGCCACCTCGGGTGACGGTTGCGGAACTGGCGTGTGCTTGCTGTTGGCCCTGGCAACCAGGATCTCGAAATCGTTGATCTGACTCAGCTGGTCCTTGCTCAGGCCACTCGGCGGGCAGGTGAAGGTCGAAGTAGTCGAAGCCGTCGAAGCGCCTGTCGAAGCCGACGACGATGACGTGCTTGGCTGCGCGACAACCGTCGTGGGTGTGCTGGTCGTGGTCGTCGGACTCGACGTCGAGGTCGAGGTCGACGTCGGAGACGACGAAGGCGTGGTCGAACCGGCTGAAGCGGTCGTCGCTGGTTGCACACCGGTTTGTGACATTGGCGAAATGCAGCCAATCAACAGAAACACGTCGTCGGGCATCATCGGGACCGGCGTGTGCCTGCTGTTCGCCTTCGCGACCTGAACCTCGTAGTCATTCACGGCGCTTTCCTGCTGCGCGGTGAGTGGCCCCTGGGCAATCGCGCAAGTGACGGGCGTCGTCGTCGTCGTGCTGGTCTGCGCACTCGCCACGCTGCCCACGGGCGCAAGTGCCATCACGCTCACCGCTACCAGGATCTGAGCCAATCGAAACAGGTTCATGGTTGTACTCCTGATCTCGGCACAGTGTACATCCGCTTTTTTCGGCCCACCGACCGCAAACACGTGGCCGCAAACACGTGGCTGCGGGGCCTAAGATGGACAGACGAGGGAGTCCCAATGACCTACGTGATCACCCAGCCGTGTATCGATGTCAAGGACAAGTCATGCGTGGATGTCTGCCCGGTCTCATGCATCTACCTCGAAGGGGATGACGTTGACCGGAAGCTGTACATTCACCCGGACGAGTGCATCGACTGCGGCGCGTGCGAACCCGAGTGCCCGGTGAGTGCCATCTTCGAGCAGAGCGCCGTACCCCCCGAGTGGCAGGAATTCACCGAGCTGGATCGACGCTGGAATACCGGCGACGAGGCCGAACGGCAGGCGGTTCGAGCGCGTATCGACGAGATCCAGCCGCCGGCCTGATTTCACGCGCGGCGGCTAGCGCGGCGCGTGGGCAGGCGGCCGCTTTCGCAGGCAGCCACAAACTCACGATAGTCGCGCTCGGTCTGATCGGCGTACGCCTCGGCGAAGTCAACCAGCGCTTCGTCGAACGCCGTGCCGCGGCCCAGATACGCGGCGATCTGGACGCTGTCCCCAGAGCGTGCGTGGGCATGTGCAAGGGTGCGGCCGCACACGTGTGCATACAGCATCAGGCCCGACGGCGTGACGGACTCCACCGGCAGGGAGCCTTTCAGGTCCTGCAGCTGGCGTATGTAAAAGTCACGATCGTCATCTGCCCGCTGCCAACCCAGGAAAATATCGGACGCGGCCTGCATCCAGTGCTGACCGATGACCACCCGCTGGCCGTGATTGGCGTACGGACTCTTACCGAGGTGGGCTTCCAGCACTGACGCCTGCGCTTCCTTGATCTGCAGGAACAACGGATCGTCGATGGTCCTCCCCTCCAGCAGCACAATGTAGCAGCGCGTCCCCACGCTCCCGATGCCCACCGCCTTGCGCGCCAGGTCAATCAGCTCGAAGTGGTCCAGCAAGTGGCGCCGTTCCGGCGTCAGGCTGCCGCGGTACTGGCGCATCCCGCGATGCACGCCTTCGATGAGCTGGGCATGTTCGGCGCTCTCGAGCGGTATGCGCTCGATGAGTGGCGGGTCGTCGACGATCTGCCGCCGGCCGTTGACCACGTGCGTCAATGTGTTCAGTGCTTTGATGCTGGTGTTGCTGCGCGTCTTTTGAATCCAGTCGGCGGCGTCGCGTCGTGCCTTGCCCGCGTCCAGCACCCGGAGGACATCGTCGACTGTTACGTGCGCATACCAGACTTCGAGCGTGCCCATCTCGGCCAGCCGCCCCATGGAGGCGCGATAGGCCGCGGCGGCAGCCAGTGCGGTTGCCCGACACTCGCGTGGTCGCAAGTGGTTGGTGCGTGCCGCCAGCACGAAGCTGGACACTAACCGCTTGAGGTCCCACTCGAAAGGGCCGGGCAGCGTTTCGTCGAAGTCGTTGATGTCAAAGAGCAGCTCGCGCTCCGGCGAGGCGAACACGCCGAAATTCATCAGGTGCGCGTCGCCGCTCAGTTGAGCCGTCAGCGGGGTCCTGGGCAGTGTCGCGAGGTCCGCCGCCATGATCGCGGCGGCGCCTCGATAGAAGGCAAACGGCGACGCGCGCATGCGAGCGTAGCGAACGGGCACGAGGTCCGCCAACCGGGTGGCGGACTGCTGCTCGAGAATCGCGACTGGGCTTTGCCGATCAGCCGGTGCGCTCCATTGCGCGTGGGCTTCGCGCGGGACACGCTCGCGAATGTGCCGCCCGAGTGCGCGGCGCTCACTAACAGTGAGTGGCATCGAAGGATTTTCCTGCCTCCGTCAGATCGTTCAAGTAGGCGTCGTTACCCACGAGGTTCGTTACACCCGAGCGATCGAATTCCGCACGCACGTGCTCCGAGAGATTCGCGAACAGGAGTCGTATCTTTCGAGCACGGAGGGTTTCCGCGACCTGGCATACCGCGGCGCCGCCGGTGAAGTCGACATCGTCAATAGCCGTGCCGTCCACGCACACACGATCGAGCGGCGGCGTGTCCGAGCGTGTGAGCGCCAGCACCTCGTCTTGAAATTTCTGGGCGTTCGCGTAGTACAGGCTGTGGGTGAAGCGATACACCACCAGGCCCGGGGCGGCCTGCGCCCCGACGGTGACCGAGACCGCTCGCCACGATCCGTCCGGCCGCGGAACCAGCACGCTGTTGTGCGGGCTGTAGCCGCGGCGCGTGTGACTGATCAACGAGGCAGCCATGGCGACGAGGATCCCCTGCTCGACGCCAGCGCCGATCACCACCACCGCGGTCAGCAGCGCGACCCAGAATTCACGTGGCCGCGCGTACAGGATGCTTCGCATGCCGCGCACGTCGATGAGCTCCACTCCGATCAGAAAGACAATCGCCGCCAGCGCAGCGTTTGGCAGAAAGGCCAGGGGTCCGGTCAGGAACAGGAGGACGCACAGCACCACGACGCTGCTGGCCAGCTGCGCCAGCTGCGTGCGCCCACCGGCGTTGTCGACCATCTCGGTCTTGGTCGGACTCCCGTTGACGACGAACGTGCCCGACAGACACGCGCCGACGTTGGCCAGCGCGAGACCGACGAGATCGGTGTTTTCCGACAGTCGCTCGTCGTAGCGCTGCGCGTACGCGCGTGAGGTCGCGGCGCTCTGCGCCAGGATGACCACGAACATCGCGATCGTTGTCGGCAGCAGCGCCTGGATGGACGTCCAGGTCATGTCCGGGAGGCCAAACGAGGGCAGGCCCCGGGCACCGGACCTAGCTGCGACACCCCCAGCGTCTCGAGATTCAGCGCGGAACTGGCCAGGATCGAGCCGACCAGCGCGATCAGCGGCCCTGGAATCTTTCTGGTGACCCGGCGTAGGCCCACGATCACCACGAGCACGCAGACGGCGATCGTCAGCGTTGGCAGGCTGGTCTGCGGCAGGTGCGAGAGTGCGCTGAACGTCTTGTCCAGCGTGCCGCCGCCCTGCGCTGGCACTCCCAGCAACGTGCCGATCTGACTCAGCGCAACCTGGACGCCCACGCCGGTCAAAAAGCCCACCAGCACCGAGCGCGAAAGAAAGTCGGCGAGGAACGCAAGCCCGATGGACCGCGCGACCAGTAGCCACACCGCGGTCAGCAGCGCGGCCGATGCCGCCAGCTTCACGTACTCGGGCGACCCCGCCGCGACCAGGGGCATGAGTCCGCTCGCCAGAATGGCGGCTGTCGCCGAATCGGCGCCCACGACCAGGTGGCGCGATGCGCCGAAGACCGCGAAGATGACCATCGGCACGAGCATGGTGTACAGGCCAGTCACCGCCGGCATGCCCGCGATCGACGCGTAGCCCAGCACCTCGGGGATGGCCAGCGCCGCCAGCGTGACGCCGGCCACTCCCTCGATTGGAACACGTGCCCGATCGATCGGCAGGAGTCCGCCAAGCAGCGGGTACGTTGTCACGGCAGCCCCATCTGGACCGCCCGCCAGCGTACCCAACTCGCAATGCCTCAGACCAGTTGCGCGTCCACACCACACCGCTGCCGGCCCACGCCGAGCAACAGCAACAGCAACAGCAACAGCGGCCCGGGTCCGCATTGCTCCAGGGTGCTCTGGGGCGGCTCGTCGGCCGAACTCCTATACTCCGACTGTGAGCGATCTTGACGAGTACGTTCGGCGGCTAGAGGACCTTGGGGCTCTGGGCCTGAGACGACCGTACGCGTTGATCGCGTTCGGCGGCTGGATCGACGGCAGCTGGGCCGCCACCAACGCGGCTCGTTACCTGATCGATCAGCTCGCCGCCCCGCGCGTCGCCGAGCTCGATCCCGAGCTGTTCTACAGCTTCACGGATACTCGACCACGCGTCGTCGTGCGCGGCCCCGGCGAGCGTTCCGTACGTTGGCGCCAGGGCCGCTGGCATTCGGCGCGTCTCGAGGACGAGGCCCAGCACGACCTGGTGGTATTCATCGCCCCTGAGCCCAACCTTCGCTGGCGCACCTTCACGCGCGTCATGCTGGACGTTTTCCAGGAGCTCGGCGTCGAAGCGCTGCTCAGCATTGGAGCTGTGCTGGCCCCCACGCACCATCGAGCCGCTGTGCCGCTGCGTGGCTGGTCGACCGACGATAGCTGGCGGTCGGCGTTGCGTCGTCGCGGGGTCAGGCGCAATTCCTACGAGGGTCCGACCGGCATCGCAACTGTCCTGTCGATGGGCGCCCGCGACCGGGGTTTGCCCGCGATCAGTATCACCGCGTCAACCCCGAATTACCTGGGCAATTCCGCGAATCCGCGGACGTCGCTGGAGCTGCTGCGCGCGGTCGGCGACATCTGTGACCTGCACTTGCCGCTCGTCGACCTGGAGCGCGGCGTGCGCTCGTACAACGAACAGGTCGATCAGCTGCTCGCCAGTCAGCCGGAGCTGCGCGCCGAAATCGAGCGTCTGGCGCAGGCCGCCCCGGAGGAACCAGAGCCATCTGCTCCAGAAGCCAGCGCGCCGGAGTCCGGTGCGGGTGAGCTGCCCGGCCCCGCGGAAGTCGTGCGCGAGCTGGAGGATTTTCTCAAGCAACTGCGCAAGCCTCAGGACGACAATCCTACCGAAACCTGAGTGTTGCGCTGTTCCGTCCCGCGGAACACGCGGGTTGTCGACGCGGTCGCCTCCCACTATTTTGCACCCGGAGTGCGTCGGTCATAAGGTAGCCAGCATGCAGAGTCGCGCGGGGAGCCCTGAGCAGGCGCGTATTTCTTGAACTTTCAGTTGGAACCGGGGCGGCGCTGTTACTGGCGGCGTGCAGCAGTTCGGCGGCACCGTCCAGTGCGCCCACCTCAGCAGCAGCACCCGCGAGTCCGCCGACCAGTGCGCCGGCCACGTCGGCGCCGGCCGCGGCGGCCACCACGGTGCCCACGGCAGCGGCAGCGGCCACAACGGCCCCCGCCGCGGGCACCACACCCACCGTCATCGGCGCGGCAGCCACGGGCAAAGCGAGTGCCGCGCTTCCGAACTACATCGCCCCCAATCTGGTGGCCAAACCCGATTTCGACGCCCACGACCCGCGCGTGACTCTTGCCTGGAACAACTACCCGATGAATCCGCCGACGTCGTGGAATAAGCCGGCGCCCGGCAGCGGTAGCAACGTCACGGCGTTCGTGGTCGACTACTATCCGCCGCCCACGCCGTACGACAGCAATCCCACCTGGCAGGCTGTCAACAAGGCACTCAACGCGAACTTCCAGATGACACAGGTGGCTGGTGCGGATTACCCCCTGCGCATGGCGACCCTCATGGCGGGCGGTGATATCCCTGACATCATCCATCTGTTCTTCGGGATCACGGGCGCCTTCGTGCCACCGGCACCGCCGAGTTCGTCAAAGCCCAGTGCCAGGACCTGACGCAGTTTCTCGCCGGCGACGCAATCAAGGACTACCCCAACCTCGCGGCGATTCCCACCTATGCCTGGAGCAACTCGGCCTGTGTGATCGACGGCGCGCTGTACAGCTGGCCGATCCACCGCTATCTGCCAGGTCTGAGCTACTTCTTCAAGAACACCGACATGTGGAATGCCAAGGTCGGAGCGAACACCCAACCCGCCGACGCCACCGATTTCAAAAAGATCATTACGGAACTGAACGATCCCAACAATGGCGTGTGGGGCATGGGCGCGGTCGTCAACGGTACCGGCGCGCCGAATATGGGGGTGCTCGGCTACGCCATGATGTTTGGCGCGCCCAACAACTGGGGCATGGATGCCTCAGGCAAGGTCATTCGCGACCGTGAGACTGACCAGTACAAAGCGGGCGTCGCGTATTTGCGCGATCTCTGGACCAGCGGGCTCATCTGGCCGGACGCGCCCAGCAGCAACGATGCGCGCGCCAACTTCGTGGGCAAGAAG
Organism: uncultured Chloroflexia bacterium; assembly: GCA_963776625.1. GTDB lineage: Bacteria > Chloroflexota > UBA6077 > UBA6077 > CF-72 > CF-72. The sequence continues at coordinate 175,543 of CAVZNP010000002.1, forward strand.
TTCGCCACCTGCGTCGAGGGCTTCGGCAACTCCTGGAACGACTTCTGGCTCCGTGGTTTGCAGCAAGATCCACCCACCAACTTCGACCTGATGCTGCCGTTCAGCTCGGACGCGAATACGAAAGTGCAGAGCTACATCACCGGCGGGTACATCTCCACCAACGTCATGAAGAAATCCAGTCCGGATCGGGTCCAGGAGCTGCTGCGTATCGTCGACTATCTCGCCAAGCCGTTTGGCACGCAGGAAGATCTGCTGATCACCTACGGGTTGTCGCCAGCTGACTACACCATCGGGTCCGATGGAAACCCGACGTTGACATCCGACGGCAAGTCGCGTTCACAGTACGTGCCCTGGCAGTACATCTCGGATCGGCCGTACGCCACGTACTACGCGGGCATTCCGAATTACGCCGGGCACGTCAACCAGGTCGAGCAGGCGCTGGTCGATCCGAAGATCGCCGTGGCCGACGTGACACTCGGGTATTACTCGCCCACGGGCGCCTCCTCGGCGGGCAAACAGGCGGAGCAGGCGTTTACCGACGGTGTGAACAACATCGTCCTGGGTCGTGACTCGATGGACAGCTACGACGGGCTGGTCAAAGCCTGGCAGGACGCGGCGGGGAGCAAGATCAAAGGTGAGTACAACGACGCCATAGCCGCGGCGAGCTAGGCAAGTCACGTTCCCCAGAGGGGTCCCATCGGAGGTGTTCCCCCGTCAAGGCCCGTCTGCACGCATCGTTGGGTGCTCTGGACGTTGTCCTGCCCCAGGTGGGCTCTCGAAGGCGTCCCCAAGCTTGGGCCGCTCTCGCGGAGTCGCGTTCCCGAGGTTGGGGCCGCTCTCGACGTGTCGTCCCGTGAAGTTGGACACGTCTTGACTCCCCGGTGGGTCCCCTCTGGGGAAATCCCCCGGTGGGTCCCCTCCGGGGAGCCAGCGTCCTAGCATGCCTGCATGAAGGCAGCAGTCGCCTACGCGGCCAACGCGGCGCTCAACATCGAGGACGTCGACATCGCCCGACCAGGCTCCCGCGAGGTCCTGGTCAAACTGATGGCCAGCGGCGTATGCCACTCCGACTGGCACATCCTCAAAGGCGAATGGGGCAACGCGCTGTTCCCGGCCATCCTCGGCCACGAGGGCGCCGGCATCGTCGAGTCCGTGGGCAGCGAGGTCTCGCGTCTCAAGCCCGGCGACCACGTGATCCTGTCCTGGCGCACCAGCTGTGGCATCTGCGAGATGTGCCAGCGTGGCTACCCGGCGCTGTGCCTCGCCCCGCCGGTCTCGCCCAGCAAGCCGAGACTGTCGGGCACCGACCAGATCCTCGGCGCCGCCGCCGGCCTCGGCACCTTCGCCGGCTACGCCCTGGTGCCCGAGATCGCCGCCGTGCTGATCGACCCCGACATCCCCTTCGCCCAGGCAGCGCTGCTCGGCTGCGGGGTGATGACCGGCGTCGGCGCCGCCATCAATACCGCCCAGGTCCGTCCGGGCTCCACGTGCGCGGTCTTCGGCTGCGGCGGCGTCGGGCTGAATGTCATCCAGGGCTGCGCCATCGCCGGCGCCGACATGATCGTCGCCGTCGATATGCTCGACAACAAGTTGGAAATGGGGCGTACCTTCGGCGCCACCCACCTGGTGAACGCCTCGCGAGGCGACCCTGTCCAGCAGATCCTGGATCTCACCGGCGGCCTCGGGGTGCACTACGCGTTCGAGGCCATCGGGCTGGTGCCTGATCCGTTCCTGCAGAGCGTGCTGTGCACCCGCCGCCGTGGGATCACCACCTGGGTCGGTCACGCGCCGCTGAATACACCGGTCACCATCGATGCGCGTGCGCTGATGCAGGAGAAGACGGTCATGGCCTCGATGTACGGCAGCGCCAGACCGCACATCGACTTTCCGAGGCTGCTGAACCTCTACAGGGACGGCAAGCTCAAACTGGACGAGCTGATCACCCGCCGCTTCGAGCTGGCAGAGGTCAACGAAGCTTTCGAGGTGCTCAAGCGCGGCGAGGTAGCCCGCAGCGTGCTGAATCTCGAGAGCGTCGCCTAGGAGCGCGAACGGGATTGTCGGCCAGACTTCTAGCCTGCCTCGGCCCCTGGGCCGTGGAGCTCGGCGTCGCCCCGCACGCGGGCGGCGGCGAACTCCACCCCCGCGAGGCCTTCGGCAAGCTTGACCAGCGTCTCGGTCGAGACAGGCTCGAGGAGATGCCGCAGCGCCCCGCGCCTGTACGCGTACAGCCGCTCAACCAGGGCGTGCGCCGCCTCCGTCGGCACCACGCGCGTCGCGCGTCGATCCTGCGGATCCTCGCCCCGCGACACGAGCCCCTGCTCCGCCAACCGGTCCACGAGTCCGGTCACCGTGGAAAACCCGACCCGCAGCTCGCGCCCGATCTGCCCCGCGGTAAGCGAGCCCGCGCGCACCAGGATCAGAATGGCCTTGAGCTGCTGGATGGTCAGGTCCACGTCCAGCCAGGCAAGTGCGCGGTCGCTCTCGACCAATTGGGCGATGTGTGCCTGCAGCGCCACAATGCGCTCGACAAGCTCGTCTCGAACCGCCTCCTCATGGCTGCCCACGGCGCTATTCCAGCACGAGCGCCGCTTCAGCTGCGCTGGCGCCGGCCGCTGACGCGGGCCGCCCGCCAATAAAGAGCGCCGGCACCAGCGCCAGCAGCGTGATCAGCGCCGCGACCATGAACATGTCGTCGAAGGCGCGCACCGCCGCGACGGTCTGGACCTGCTGCATGACGGCCGCTAGACCCTGCGCCTGGGCCTGTACCGCGCTGTGCCGAAGATCGTGCAGATCATGACCGTCCACTTGTAGTCAAGGCCCCCAACTCCGTAAGTGGAGGCCTGGGGTGTTGCGAGGCCGTACGGCGGATGCGCGGCTGCGATCAGTCGTGCCAACGCCTCACGCGGTCTGAATCTTGACTTCGACCGACGAGCCGAGCAGCACGGGCTGGTTGCCGAGGTTGACCGAAATGCGCACTGGCACCTCTTGCGCGACCTTAGTGAAGTTGCCGCTGGTGTTCGAGGTGGGCAACAGAGAGAAGGTGCTGGCGGTCGCCGGGGTGATCGACTCGACGCGCCCGGGCACATCCGTGTTGAGCGCATCGACGTGCATCGTCACCGCCTGGCCGACCTTGACGCGGTCGATGCTCGTCTCGTCGATGTTGGCGTTGACCCACAGCTGGCTGGGGTCGACGACGGTCACCAGCGCCTGGCCGGCCTGGACCGAGGCGCCCGGTGTGGCCAGCACGGCGATGACGACGCCGTCGATGGGCGACTGCACGGTCACGGTGCTGTCCGCCGCGCCAAGAAAACCGAGCTTCGGCTGGCCGTTCTGGGCGACGCCCACCTGCGACGGCAAATCGATCACGGCGAGGGTGTCGCCTTTGTGCACGATGCTGCCGACGGTTGGCGTGACCGAGTCGACCTGCCCCGCGTTCATCGAGCCGACCTGCACCGGCGTACCCGTGATCTGGGCGTTGTCAGTCGAGACGTACAGCTGTCCTTCGCGGTACATCGAGAAGCCAACGAGCGCGGCGATGATCAGGGCCAGGCCGCCGAGGGGCAAGAGCAGCCGCCGCAGGTTGCGCCGTCTCTTCGGCGCGACCGTTACGTCGGCCTCAGCCTCAAACTCGGTTTCAGGCTCAGCCAGGGTCTCGTCGTCGAACGGCCCGTCGCCAACAGTTGGTCTCTCGATAGTCGGGGTCTCGGCGGTCGTTGCCGCGCGAGTCGGCCGCTCGCGGGTGGGTCCCGCGGCAGCTCTCATGCTCGCGTTCACGGTTGAGCCTTCGAAGCGTGTGCCCTCGAGGGGCGCGTCCCGCACGTCCGTGTCTCGCCGCCGTGCTGGTTCAGTCTGGACAGTCATGATTGCTTCGTCCTCCTCTGCCTTACTGGGCCAGTACCGACGCGGTCAGCGTCTGAACATGCGGCTGCACGACCTCGCCATCAGTCAGTCCGCCCGTGCTGCCGGTCGCGACGAGCTGCCCATCCGACAGCCCGCTGGTGATCTCCACCTGGTCACTGCTGGTCAGCCCGATCTGCACGGGCGTGCGCACGACGTGGCCGGTGGGATCGATCGTGATGACGCTCGTTTGCGTCCCGGGCGTCACGCTGGAGCCAACCGCGGCGCGAGGCACGAGCAGCGCATCCGGCTCATCGGCGACGGTCACCGTCACGGTTGCCAGCATGCCCGCCTTCATCAGGCCCTGGGGGTCCTGCGGTTGGATCTCGACGGCCGACGTGCGCGTCTTCTGGTCTACCGCGGGCGCGATGGCCGTGATCGTCCCGGCGAATGGCTGGTTCGGATAGGCGGGCACCACCACCTGGACGGTTTGGCCCTGCTGGACCTTGCCCAGCGACGCCTCGTCCACGTTGACGTCCAGCTCGAGCTGCGGCGGAATGAGCGTCACGATCGGGCTGGTCGGTCCCACCAGCGCGCCAGGGCTGACCTGGCGATTGAGCACCACGCCGTCGACCGGCGCAACGACCTGCGTTTCCTGCACGCCGAGCTGGGCCTGCGCCAGCGCCGCCTGGGCCTGGTCGACGCCGGCTTGCGCGGCGGCGACGTCCTGGTCCGTGTACGGGTTCTCAGCTTTGTTCAGTTGGGCGGCTGCCGACGTTACCGCGTCCTGCTGCTGGGCGAGGTCGTAGTCGGTGTACGGCGTCTGGGCCTTGGCGAGCTGCTGCTTGGCGGCTTCGACCGTGGCCTGCTGCGCGGCAATGTCCTGTTGCGTCGACGGCTGCTGGGCGAGTGCCAGCTGCTGGGTCGCCTGGTCAACGGCATCCTGGGCGGCCTGAACATCCTCTGGCTGCGGCCCGGAATCAAGTTGATCGAGGTGCGTCTGATCAGAGATGAGCTTCTCGCGCGCGGCTTCGACCTGCGCCTGGGCGGCCTTGACCTGAGCATCGAGGCTGCCGTTCTGGGCTGCCGACAGACGCGCCTGGGCGAGGCGGTGGGCACGGTGTGGCCGGCTACGCGACGTGCGACCGCGGACTGTTGATCGACCTGTCAGCCATGAAGGGACTGCGCGTCGACGCGGCGCGCCGCGTCGCGCTGGCGCAGCCTGGTCTGCGACTCGGCGAATTCGATGCCCAGACGCAGGAGTACGGTCTGGCGACACCGCTTGGCATCGTGGCCAATACCGGCATTGCCGGTCTGACGCTCGGGGGTGGACTGGGCTGGCTCGACGGCAAGTTTGGCCTGGCGTGTGACAACCTGCTGTCCGCTCACGTGGTCACCGCGGATGGTCACTTGCTGACCGCGAGCGCCGTCGAGCACCCGGACCTCTTCTGGGGGTTGCGCGGTGGAGGCGGAAACTTCGGCATCGTGACGTTGTTCGAATACCAGCTGCGACCGATGGGTCCGGTCATCGGCGGCTTGACGGTCTATCCGTTTTCGCAGGCGGCCCGACGTGCTCGTTCGCTACGGTGAGCTGGGGCTGGAGTGTCCGGATGAGCTGAGCACAGCCGCGTTCCTCATTCGCGGTGAAGACGGGCAACCAGGACTCGCGATTGCCGTGTGCTTTTGCGGTCCACTGGATTCCGGGGCGGCAGTCGTAGCGCCGTATCGCACGCTTGGCACGCCACTCGCGGACCAGGTGCGCCGCATGGCGTACACCGAGCAGCAAGGTAGCTTCGACGCGGGTTTTCCGCCGCGCCGGCTGCATTACTGGAAGGCCGGGCTCCTGAAACGGATCGGCTCGGCAGCCATCGACGTCCTCGTCGACGCCACGCGTCGGATGCCCTCCGTGATGTCCGGTATCGGACTCCAGCACGTCCACGGCGCCGCCAGTCGCGTGGGCCCGAACGAGACCGCCTTTCCGCATCGCTACGCGTTCTGGGATGTGCCCATCCTGGCGCAATGGGAGGACCCTTCGGAGTCTGAGACCAACATGGCCTGGGCGCGGGAGACATTTGGTCAACTGGAGCCACTCACCGACGACGGCGTGTATGTCAACAATCTGGGGCCCGAAGGCTCTGACCGTGTCAGAGCCGCATACGGGCCGAACTTTGAACGCCTCGTGGCCGTGAAAACGCGCTACGACCCGACGAACTTCTTCCGGTTGAACCAGAACATCCTGCCGGCCGTAGCGTCGTCGTCCACCGTGATTTAGACGGCCGGCACACCCGCGAGGACATCCAGCCGCAGCTCCGGGTGGTCGATAAAGGCCTCCTGGAGCGACCGCGTGGCGGTCGTCCAGTCCGCATCCGCGGGCAGCACGACCCCTCCAGACCGCAGCCGATATGCCGCCGCATCGTCCACCGCTGGCGGCAGAGTGCCACGGTCCCGCAAGCCAACCGCGGCGCCAATCAGCCGGCGACGCGTGCGGATAATCATGGCGTCGCTGCTGCCGAGCCGTTCGCCAGTGCGGTCGTAGATCGGTCCCATGCTCTCGGTCACCGCGTGGTCCTCGAGCGACACGGAGGGAATCCCGGTGTAGCTCTGCAGCGCACGCTGCTTTTGCCGATCGACCAGGTAGTCGTTGCGGGCATGCGCCTCGAACCGAAAGCGCCCGTACCAGTCCGTCGAGTCGGGCCGCAGCGGCGCATCGACCAGGTTGTCGCCCGCGCCACCCCGACGGCGTGCCTGTGTACCCAGCTTGGACATGCTCAGTCCGAAGCAGTGGTCGTCGTCGATAGGCACCCACGCGCGGACGGCGACCTTGAGTCCGAGTACACCCGCGGCGACCATCGTGTAAAACGGAAACAGGAAGTGGGCCACGCGCCAGTAGGTGTTGCCCGGATTTGCCGGCCGATACGTGCCGTACGTGACGCCGCCGTCGATGTCCAGCACTTTGAAGCGGGGCGCGCGGTCGCTGAGCGCGTATTTGGCCCAGGAATCCGCGGGCACGGAGTCGGCCGAAATGGCGCCTTGATGCAGGAAGCCTACGTGCGCCGTGTCGATGTCGCCTTCGAGCGCCTGCATCCAGTTGCACTCACGCTGAAAAATGCCAACGCCGGTCTCGTCTTCGCCAAGCATGTTGCCCTCGAGATCGGGCAGTGGCGGCAGCTCCGCCTCCGATCGCGGCCCCATGTAGACCCAGACGATGCCTCCGCGCTCGCGCGTCGGATACGCCACCGCCTTGACCTTGGATTTGAAATCCGACTCCGCTGGTTCATTCGGCATGTCAATGCAGTTGCCAGCTACGTCGAACTTCCAGCCGTGGTACACACACCGCAGGCCGCTCTCCTCATTTCGTCCGAAGAACAGCGACGCCCCGCGATGCGGGCAGTGGTTCTGGATCAGGCCGACCTTCCCGTAGGTGTCACGAAAAGCGATGAGCCTCTCGCCCAGCAGCATGATGCGCCGGGGGTCGCTGTCGGGCGCGGGCACCTCCCGCGACAGCAGACCAGGCAGCCAGTACTGACGCATGAGCGTGCCCATGGGTGTGCCCGGACCAACGCGACAGAGCAGTTCATTCTCTTCAGTCGACAACATCAGCCCCGATACTCCTTTGCAGGGTGTGCCTTGACGGTAGCACGCCTTCGAGACGAGCTCAGCGTCGATCTGTGGTGCAGCCCGGGGGCCCAGTGAACGCATGCCCGGGCCGAAGTCGGTCGGGCGTACGGCGCGCTTCGTCGTGGACCACGCGCCCTGCCCGGGGCTGCTGCTCCGCGGCGGAGTGCAGCCTGAGTCCAGCCTGAGAGTCCAGGCAGCGCGCCCCCTGTGAAGTTTCGTAACACCATGTGTTACGGTTCGTGAGATCGAGGTGCTAGACGCGGTGCAGGACGCGCCCCGCGGGTGGCTGTCAGGTCTGTCGGCGCGCGAGGTCGACATCCTGCGTCATCTCGCCGAGGGGCACACCAACCCCGAGATCGCGCACGCGCTGGGCGTGGCGCCTGGCACGGTACGCAACGCCATCGCCCGCATTACCACGAAGCTGCTGCTTGCCGATCGCACCCAAGCCGCCCTGCTGGCGTACAGGTGCGGCCTGCGCGTGCGCGCCTGAGGCTCTACCACGTCGTCGGCACCCGCCCGGGCGGGTCAACTTTTTGGGCGAACGCCCCTGCTAGAGTAGGACGCTGGTAGTGGCCCAGGAGACACTGCGCGGCCAGGTCAGCGAGTACCGCATTTACGAGCCGATCGCCTCTGGCGGTTTCGCCAGCGTCTACTACGGTCGCGACCCGGCCACCAACGTACCTGTCGCCGTCAAGCGCCTGCATCCACATCTGCAAGCCGAGCCAGGCATCATCGAGCGCTTCGAGCAAGAAGCCGCCACGGTGCGCGGCCTGACCGATGCGCACATCGTCCGCTTGCTCGACCAGGGACGCGACCTGCAGGGAGTGCCCTTCATCGTCATGGAGTGGGTCGAGGGGCTGACCGTCGCCGACTGGCTGAAGCGCCAGGGGCGCTACTCGTCGGCGGGCGCCGCCGACGTGGGCTGCCAGGTGCTCGAAGGACTCGACGCGGCGTGGGCGCGCCGCATCGTGCACCGCGACATCAAGCCCGCGAATCTGATGGTCACGCCTGGCGGGCGGCTGAAGATCATGGACTTCGGCGTCGCCAAAGACGTCGAGCTGGCGACGCTGGCGGGTTCCAGCGGCCTGATCGGCACGCCCGCGTATATGGCCCCCGAGCAGTTGCGCGGCGAGCCGCTCGACTGTCGGGCCGACCTGTATTCGCTGGGCGTCACGCTGTTCATGATGTTGGCGGGGCGGCCGCCGTTCGAGGGACCGTCCTTCGCCGACTACTTCCGACAACACCTCGAGCAACCGCCCCCGCGCCTGGAAGAGCTCTCTGACGACGTGCACCCCGGCGTGGCGTCGGTGCTGCGCACGGCGTTGGCCAAGGCTCCCGAAGATCGGTTCAGAAATCCTGCCGACATGCTGGCCGCGCTGCGGCCATTTGCCAGTGCGCCCTCGACGGTCGACGCGCCTCCAGACATGGGGGCAACGATCGTCGCGCCGCTGCCTTTCGTCGCCACGCAGCCTATCGCGCCGCGGCCGCAGCCTGTCGCGCCGCCGCCGCAGCCTATCGCGCCGCCGCCGCAGGCCGTCGCTCCGCCGCCGCAGCCTGTCGCTCCGCCGCCGCAGGCCGTCGGGGTCCCGCCCGCTCGCACAACCCGCTCCCGCGTGTGGCTGGTCGTCTCCTTCGCCGCGCTCCTGCTCGTGGTGCTGGGTGGCGTCGTCTTCGTCACCCAGCAGACGCCGTCCGAGGCGACGCCAACCCCGCAGGCTGCCGCGCTGCTTCCCGTCCCGAGCGCAAGCCTGCAGTTGTCAGCGCCGTCGGCCGCCCCGAGCGCGGCCGTGGCGGCACCGACCTGGCAGATCATCGGCGCGGACTCCGCGCTGTTCAACGAGCCCGTCGGCGTCGCCTTCGATACGCAGGGCGGCGTCTACGTCTCGAACAACGGCTCGCACACCGTCGACAAGCTGGATGCCTCTGGCAACCTCGCCGCCCGGTGGGGCGGCGCTGGCGCTGGCCAGCCGCGGTTTCACCACCCTGGCGGCGTCGCCGCCGACGACACGGGTGCCATCTATGTCGCGGACACCGGCAACGATCGCGTCGTCCACCTCTCCAGTGCCGGCGCAGTGCTGGGTCAAGTCGGTGGCCACGGACAGTCGCCCGGTCAGTTCGACGGTCCGACGTCCGTCGCCGTGGACGCCAGCGACAACCTGTACGTTGCCGATGCGAACAACCATCGCATTCAGAAACTTGCTCCCGACGGCAAGGTCCTGGCCACGTGGGGGACCTTCGGTACGGGGCCAACCAATTTCAATTTCCCCTACGGTGTCGCGCTCGACGCCAGGGGCAACGTATACGTGGCAGATCGCAACAACAATCGCGTCGTCAAGTTGTCGCCGCAGGGAGCACCACTGGCGGCCTGGCCAACCGCCTCCAACACCCAGACGCCGTTGACGAACCCCAGCGCTGTCGCCGTCGATGCCGCTGGGAATGTCTACGTCGGCGGATGGGCGAACGATCGTGTGCAGCGCATTCAGAAGTTGTCGCCCGCTGGCGCGCAGACCGCGACCTGGACGATCGACGCCGGTAATCCGGCTCAGCTGTCCCTTCCCTATCAGCTAGCCTTCGACTCGGGCGGCAACATCCACGTCCCCGAAGTGGCGGGTGACCGCCTGGGTGAATTCACGCCCGTCGGTACCGAAGTCGGCGCGCTCGGGACGACTCGCAACGAGCTCGGCGAGTTTCGGCGTCCCAACAATGTCGGCATTGACAGCCACGATCGCGTCTACGTGACCGACTGGGGCAACGAGCGCATTCAGAGTTTCGCCTCGACTCCGACCCAGGACCAGAGTCAGGCTGCCACCCAGTGGGGGCGTTTCACTGACCTGCAGGGTGTCGCGGTGGATCCGCAGGGCAACATTTTTATGACTGAGCACACCGATTGCCGGGTGCGAAAAATTGCTGCCTCGGGTGACACGCTGGGTCTGTGGGGGAGCTGTGGCGCCGGTCAGGGCCAGTTTCACGACCCGGAGGCGATCGCGGTCGACAGCAGCGGCAACGCCTACGTGGCCGACCGGGGCAACGATCGAATTGTCGAGCTTTCCCCTTCCGGTACGGTAATCAAGGCCTATGGCACCCACGGCGCCGGTGACGGTCAGCTCGATCAGCCCACCGGCGTAACGGTGGACGCGCAAGGCAACGTGTTTGTCGCTGATCGTGACAATCATCGGATCGTCAAACTGTCGCCGACCTGGCAGATCCTCGCGGTCTGGGGTAATCAGAACAACCCGTCGCTGCAGTTGTCCGCTCCTGAAGGCGTTGCTGTTGATCCGCGGGGCAACGTCTTTGTTGCGGACTGGGGGAGCAGTCGCATCCTCGAGCTGTCGTCGAGCGGCGAACTGGTCGCCCAGCTCGGTAGTCCCGGCACCGGTCCGGGTCAGTTCGATGCGCCCGAGGGCCTGAACGTCGACGGCCAGGGCCGCCTGTTCGTCGCCGACACTGGCAACAACCGCGTGCAGGAGCTCGCCGCGGGACACTGAAGGCGAGTGCACGACCGCGGCATGCGCTCCGCGCGCGCGTTCATCACCGACGGCTCTCGCGGCCGGTCTCGCGCACCGCCGTGGGTATGCTATGCACAACTTGAAGCAGTGTGGTTGCGGAGACGAGCCGTGCATTTTGGTGTTCTTGCCATTGCCAATGAGAATGGTCTGTTGCCGGCCGAGCTCGCCCGCGAGGCCGAAGATCGGGGCCTGGAGTCCGTCTGGTTCAGCGATCATTCGCACATTCCAGCCCGCCGAGAAACGCCCTGGCCGGGTGGGGCAGAGCTCCCGGACAACTACTACGCGATGATGGATCCGATCGTCTGCATGGCGGCTGCCGCCGAGGCGACGACGCGTTTGCGCCTCGGTACCGCCGTGATTCTGGTCATCGAGCGGGATCCGATTCACCTGGCCAAGTCGATCGCGTGCATCGACGTCATTTCGAAGGGCCGGGTGGAGCTGGGTGTTGGCGGCGGATGGAACTTCGAGGAGATGCGCAATCACGGCACTGATCCGGGCCAACGCTGGCAGCTCCTGCGTGAACGGGTCGAGGCGATGAAGGTTCTGTGGACGACGGACCCCAGCGAGTATCACGGGGAGCTGGTCAATTTCGATCCAGTTATCAGTCGACCAAAACCTGCCCAGCCGGCCGGACCACGCGTTCATGTTGGTGGAGCGGGGCAGCGCGCGTACCGACGCGCATTGCGCTATGGGGACGGCTGGATGCCGCTGCTGGGTCGGGGTGATGACGACGTGGTCAAGCACATCGGGAACTTGCGAGTCGAAGCGGTGGCCATGGGCCGTTCGCTCGATGGTTTTGAAGTGACGATGTGCAACCCTCCGCTCGAGCGAGGCGTCCTGGAGCGCTACGCCGCTGGCGGCGTCGACCGGGTGCTGCTGTCGGTGCCGTCCGTTGGGCGTGACGCGGGCCTGCGCGCGCTCGATCGCATTCAGGCGCAGGCCAGCCAATTCGACCACTGACAGGCGCCATGTGCCACGCGAGTGGCAAGCCTGTCGCCCTGGTTATACGTATGCGCATACTCATGTTCTTGCGCACCTTCCCAGACGCGCACTTCTAGCAAGCTGCTGAAAAAGTCTGTCTTTATCCACTCTTCAGACAAGGGACTCCTTGCACCTCGAGACGTTGCAGCCTCGAACGTGAGCTCGCGCCCTCTGAGGCACGCGCTGTCGATACTTCCACCTGCGGTGGAGCCCTTGACCTCTTTTTTTATCAGCGTGCTAGAAGTCAGGCCACACTCCGACGCTCCTGGCCCCACACCAGATCAGATATGATGCCGAATATGACGGGTTCTCACCTCGAGCTCGAGCCACCGAGTGGGAATCACCGGCTCATCTGGAACATCCTGCTCTCGCGATACGCCCTGCCCGCCGTGGCTGTCGCGGTTGAGCTGGGTGTCTTCGCGGCGCTCGCCGAACGCCCGCTGAGCGTCGAGGCGGCCGCTCCCCGTCTGCGCCTCACGCGCGAGTGGGCGGAGATTCTGCTCGGCGCGCTGGCAGCCCTGGAGTTGGTCCGAGTTCAGGACGGCGCGTTCCACCTGACCGACACCGCGCGCAGCTTCCTGCTGGCGGACAGTCCCTACTACTGTGGTGGGACCTTCGCCAACTTCGTGCGCGGCGACGCCGACACTGACAAGCTGCGGCGCGCGATCAGCGGCGCTGAGACGGACTCGGACCGCTACGTCGTTCGCGACTGGAAGCCCGGCGAGCTGACCCGCGAACAGGCGGAGGCGGGCGCGCGTGCGTTGCACGGTCTCTCACTCGCCACCGCGGTTGGCACGGCCCGAAGCGACGATTTCCAGAGTGTGAAGCACGTTCTGGATGTGGCGGGCGGGGCGGGCACGTTCGCCATCGCCCTCGCGCAGCACTATCCCGAGCTGCGCTGCACGGTCGCCGAGCTGCCGAGCGTGTGTCCGGTCACACAGGGGTACATCGAGCGCTTCGGCGTCGCTCGGCAAGTGGACACCACACCGCTCAACATGTTTTTCGAGCCGTGGCCAACCGGTTACGACGCGGTCCTGTTGAGCAACGTGCTGCACGATTGGGGCTCGGAACATCGCGCGCTGTTGCTGCAGCGCGCCTTTGAGTGTCTGCCGCCAGGTGGACGCATATTTATCAATGAAATGCTGGTCTCCGACGCAGGCGATGGTCCGTGGGGCCCGGCCATGTTCAGCCTGAACATGCGCGTCGGCACGATGGGTAAACAATTCACTGCCCCGGAGCTGCGCGCGGCACTCGAATCGGCAGGTTTTCAGCAAATGTCGGTCACCAATACGTACGGACATTTTTCGTTGACGTCGGCGCGCAAACCCGTTGAGTAGTCACACAGATTGACCTGTCACCGTGATGCCCTTGGCCACCAGCACCAGCACCAGCACCAATCATCGCAGTCGGGTCACGCAGGTGGTCGACGTGGTGGTGGTTGGCGCCGGCACCGCCGCGTTTGCCGCGGCGGTGTGCGCCAGAGAACGCGGGGCGGAGCGCGTGGTGATGCTCGAGAAAGCTCCCGAGTCGGATTTCGGCGGCAATGCGCGCTACTCGCCGACGATGTTCCGCGTCGCGCACGCGGGTGCCGCGGAGCTGCGCGCGTTCCTACCCGACATCGACGAGCGTACGTTTCGGCGGATGCGCTTGCCGCCGTACACCCCGACTATGTACGTCGGGGACCTGGTGCACGCGACTATGGGTCGGGTCAACCTGCGATTGGCCCACACGCTTGCCGACGAGTCCAACCCGAGTCTGCACTGGCTGCTCGAGCAAGGCGTGCGCTGGGAAGCTACGGGCACGAGCGCCGAGGTCGATGGCGAGATCCACTTTGCGGACCCCGGGTACATCCTCTCGCCTCTCGGCGGGGGACTCGGATTGCTCGAACACTGGCAGGGGCTCCGCCAGCGGCTCGGCATCGAGCTGCGGTACGCGTCGCCGGTGCGTGGGCTCCTCGGGTCGGACCGTCGCGTCGAGGGTGTGCGAGTCGGTGGTCCCGACGCGGACTACGAGGTGCGCGCTACCTCGGTGATCCTGTGCAGTGGCGGCTTCCAGGCGAGTGCTGAGAAACGCGCGCGCTATCTTGGACACAACGCCGATCTGATGAAGGTTCAGGGCAGTCCCTACGACACTGGCGAGGTGCTGATGATGGCCATCGATCTCGGCGCGGCGCCAGCTGGACAGTGGAGTGGCGCCGACGCCGCTTCGCTGGACGGCAGTCTGCCCGACGACGAGTCCAGTCATAAAGCCTGGCGCCGCGGCTACCAGCACGGCATCACCGTCAACGTGCACGCGCGGCGCTTCTTCGACGAGTCGCAGGGCGAAACGCCGACGCGTGACACGCCCTGGGAGATCGTGGCCCAACCTGGCGGCGTCGTCTTCCAGATCTTCGACGCCAAAGGCAGTTCCCTGCTGGTGGACGAGTACCGCCTGGGTGCGCCGCTGCTGGAGTCGCCGACCCTCGACGGACTTGCCGAGCAACTTCACCTGGATGCCGCCGCTCTGGCGCGCACCGTGCGGGAGTACAACGCCGCCGTGTGTGAAACGATCGAGTTCGATCCCTCGCGTCCGGACGGGCGGTGTACCGTGGGCCTCGTCCCGCGCAAGTCCAACTGGGCGCGCAGCATCGAGACCCCGCCATTTTACGGCTGCCCGGTGACGGCGGGCATCACGTTCAGCTTCGGCGGACTGGAGGTCAACGCGCATGCGCAGGTCATGAGCGTCCGCGGCCAGCCAATCGACGGTCTCTACGCATCAGGCGACATCGTGGGCCTCTATTACCACCATCATCATCTCTCGGCCAGCGGTCAGATGCGCAACGTCGTCTTCGGCCGACTGGCGGCCGCACATGCCGTACAGCACACCGTACCTGGAGGAGTTTGACATGCCAGTTATCGATGCCGACACACACGTCACCGAGTGCGACGCGACGTTCAGCTATCTGGGTGACAGCGAGGTGCGCTTCCGCCCCTCCAAAGGCGAGATGGCGACGGCCAACGGCTCCTCGCGCGCCTACTGGTTGGTGGACGGCCTGCCCCGCGGTCGGCGTCGTCCGAGTGAAGGGGACCCCTGGAATGTGATGGGTGAGCTCCTGGATATCCCCGCGCGCCTCAAGGCCATGGATGACATGGCGGTCCAGACGCAGATCATCTATCCCACGATGTTTTCCTCCGGAGGCATCGACTCGCCCGAGGCAGAGCTGGCCCTCACTCGCAGCTACAACCGCTGGCTGGCGGACCGCACCAGCACCTCCGGCGGGCGGCTGCGCTGGATCATGCTGCCGTCACTCCAGAATATGGACAAAGCCATCGAGGAGCTGCGCTTCGCCAGAGATCACGGCGCCTGCGGCGTCCTCAAGAAGGGCGACGCGGAAGCCGGCTTCTGGCCAGCAGAGCCCTATTTTCACCCGTTTTACGAAGAGGCCGAGAAACTCGACCTGCCCATTTGCTTCCACGTTGGCACCGGATTCAGCGGCTCCATGCCGCTCGACCGGCTGTCGTTCTTTTCCTTTCACCGATTCCATCTTTCGGAGTTGAACGCGTTCCAGACGTTGCTGACGGCCCAGGTGCCCGCGCGGTTTCCGAAGCTGCGCTGGGCGTTCGTCGAGTCCAGTGCGTCCTGGCTGCCGTACGTGCTCTACGAGATGCGGCGCATTCTGTCGAAGGCCGCCTCTCGGCCCGGCGTGGCCGCTTCGGTCGCCGGCTCATCGGACTTCGAGGTCCCCAACGACGTGCTGGTGAAGAACAACTTCTACGTGTCGTGCTTCGTGGACGAAGATCTGCCAACGATTTTGAAGAGCAGCGGCGAGGAGAGCTTGATCATCGGCTCTGACTTCGTGCATCACGACTTTGCTGAAGAGCTCGATTTCATGGGCATGCTGCAAGCCCGCGTCGACAGCGGCGAGATCGCCCAATCCGTGGTCGACAAAATGACCTACGACAATCCGAAGCGCCTGTACGCCCTGTGATCCGCAGAAGTTCGGCCGACCAGTTGATAATTCCCGCAAGTATGCAGCTCGCGGGCGGGGGATCAGAGGCTTGTGTTTGGTGGCAAGCTCACAACATCGCCGGGTGAGTTCGGGATCCAGTTCGGGTGAAGGCCGGCCGGCGCACGGCGCGTGTCCCTCCAGAACCGGAGGGGTCGCGCAGTTTCTCGCCAGTATCGCCGCTCGCGAGCGCAGCCAGGGTCGGCTCAGTGTCGCGGCGCTCACCGCGGCCAGCTGTGCCGCGCAGCTCGAGGCACAGTGCCGCGAAGTGCTGGTCTATCGCCGGCAGGCGCCCGGACCCCGAGACGTGGCGCCGCTGATTGCAAATCTCCAGCGCACGCGCGAACGACTGTGCCTGCTGCTCGACCGCGCCGTCGCCATGGAGGCGGAGTCCACGCGAGAGCTCACCGCGTGTGATCCTCTGCTGGAGGAGCGTCTCAGCCAGGAGATCGCCCACGAGATGGTGCAGATCGAGTGTCTCGAGTTGAGCGTGGAAGGTGCGGCGCTGATCGCGCAGCTGGCGCGTCTGGCCCAGCGCGTTCGCCGTCTGCGTCAGGAGGTGCGCGGCGGACGCCCGACGGAGGAGGCGCTGCTGGGTGCTGCCAGTGTGGCCGTGGTCGACGTCATCGAGCGCGCGCTGCGGAGGTCGCACGTGGGTGACGGAAAACTCCGATCGGAGAGTCTGCGGGCCCTGTCGCGCCTGCGGCCGCTGTGTGTCTCACCTGCCTACGAGGGCGATGCGCGGGTGGAGTACGTGCCGCGATTGGATGATCCCACGCGCTGGAACTGATCAGCGAGGCGATGCCTGCCGAGGAGCAGCTTCACCGGGCCGCCAGTCCCTGAGGCACGCGAGGCCAGGTCGCGTCGAGGTGTAGCTATACTCCCGACAACAACCTCGCCTTGGAGATGGACAGCACGATGACGGCCAGGACACGCGACTCGAAGAGGGCAACCGCCCGACAACCGAATGGCCCGGGCGGGTCAACTTCGCAGCGCGCCATCGGGTCGTCAGCCGGAACCGACGCCAGCGCGCAGCCTCCCGACGTCCGCAGCGTGCCGCTCGAAGCGATCGTCGTCTCACCCCGACGGATCCGTCACGATCTGGGCGATCTGGACTCCCTCGCCCTGTCGCTGCATCTCCATGGCCAGCTAGCTCCCGTGGTGGTGTACCAGGTCGGCGACCGCTTTCACCTGATTGCCCGGCGAGCGACGTTTGGAGGCGACGCGCCGTCTGCACGAGGCCGAGGTGAAGGCCGGCCGCATTCCCGCCGACAGCAGTGGCACGATCAACGTTTCCGTGCGCCGGATACTGGCGGGTGAAAATCCGCGCGAGATCGAGCTCGCCGAGAATGCCCACCGTCGCGAGCTCAATGACGAAGAAGAAGCGGACGCGCTCATTCAGCTCGTGCGCGAAGACGGCCGAGAAATGCGCGAGGTTGCCGCGATCGCCGGTCGGTCGGTCGCGTATGTGTCCAAGCGCGTCCGCATGTTTGAGGATCCGACACTCCGCAAGACCCTCACCGACGGATTGATTTCGCCGGCCCAGGCTGAGGAATTGCTCGGGCTGGACGAAGCACGCCGACCCGAGATGCTGCAGCTCGCACTGCGGGCCGGCTGGAGCTCGAAGGAGATCCGCGAAGCCATCCAGACTTATACGGGGCGCCAGCAGGAGTTCGACGATCCGCCTCTCGGCGCTGGCGCCGCCTTCGACGCGGGCGAAGACTTCGACGACGCGGACGACTTCGACGGCTTCGACGCAGAGGGCGCG
>CAVZNP010000003.1:0-621360 GCA_963776625.1 uncultured Chloroflexia bacterium
CTGAACGTCGCGCAAATCGAGAGCCAGCGTGGGGATCGCTGGTTGCGTCCCGAAATTACAGCCATCGAACAGATCGCTGTCGAGACCGACCACGTCGTGTCCTCGTTCGCCCAGCATCGGGCCGAGCACAGATCCAATGTAACCTCGAGTGCCTGTAAGCAGTACCTTCAAAACGCACCTCGTCTATCAAGATGCTGTCGCGGGGACCTGCTTCGCGCCGTTCATCGGCGGTTGAATCCTGGTTGAGCGCCTGACCTGTGGACCGTGAGCGAGCTGATGGCGTCACGATCGCCCACTGGAGTCAACCAAATCTCAACCACGCACACAACGACCTGGAGCCAGCGCATGTCGCAGACTGCGACGCAAGTGGTGGGGTTCAGATGAGTGGGTGAGTCTCCAATCGTACCGAGTAGGCCGCGGACGTCTGCAGCGCGAGCGTCAACCTGTAAACAACCACAGGTACACGGACTTCCTGAGAATGAGCGGGCATGCTGCCCACCACTGGTGGCCTTGTGAGTGCGCAGCTAGAACTGGTAACTGAGACACGGACGGCGCTGTGTGACAAGTCCAAGAGTGAGCGTGGTGGTTATCACACGCGACCGCCCCCAGCGACCTTGCGGTCTGCTTGAACAAGCTGCTGCAACAGCAATTCTGTGACTTCGAGCTCGTCGTGGTTGATCAGAGCGCGAGGCCCGAATCACGTGATCTGGTCTGCCGTCTGGCTCAACACGATCCGCGCATTCGCCACACTCCGAGAACGGGCAAGGGGGCCGCACGTGCCCGCAATGTGGGCGGAGCGGCAACATCGGGAGACATCGTTGTCTTTACCGATGACGATTGCGAACCGGACTCTGACTGGTTGGGCTCGATTGTGCGGTCACTGATTGACGATCCGTCGGCCGGCATGGCCTTCGGTGCAGTCATTCCCGCGCCACATAGCCCGAAAGACGGGTTCATCGTTGGGTTCAGACCAACACAACGCACCCGACTGCACGGCCGCCTGGCGAAGCTGCGGGATTGGGGCATCAGCGCAAATGTCGCAATACGCCGCGAAGCGCTCGCGGCAACAGGTGGCTTCGACGAGATGCTTGGCCCGGGCAGCTACTTTCCGTGCGCCGAGGACTTCGATCTGACGTATCGCATCCTCGCGCATCGGTACGCGGTGTTGCACATTCCCGAAGCTCGTGTCCTCCACCACGGCTTGCGCGACTGGCGCTCGGGCAGTGCACTCGTCAACTCGACCTATATTGCCATTGGTGCCGCCTATATGAAGCACGTCAGGCTGCACGACTTGGTTGGCCTCGCGCTGCTGACCCACGAGGTGTGGCTCGCCGTCGCGAACATCGCGCGGCACGTCGTGCATCGCCAGGGCCCGTTCGGGTTCGGGCGATTACGCAGCCTGCTTGTCGGCGCAATGCGCAGTTATGAACTGCCAATCGAGCCTGCCTGCGCGGTGTATAGCGTCCGAGCCTGACGCTTCGCCCGCCTGACACAAGCTCCGACAACCAGAACGCGACCGCCAGGCGCATCCGCACCGAACCGGACTCGAACACAGTCCGGCGCGCATGACCGGCGAACAAACGCGGCGCGGACGATGATGGCTGTCGACGCGACCCGACAAAGCCCAGCGGCGCGGGTCCGTCCGCCGATTGCAGGCATCAACCTCACCGTACTCGACGTGCTGCGTGGACTTGCAGCACTGTACGTCGTTGCGTTTCACGCGCGGCTCCTCCTCTTTGCAGATTCGGCATTCCTCGCGTCTAAACCCGGCTTTTCGGTTGGCGGGATCGTCGACTGGGTCTTCAGTTTCGGCAACGAAGCGGTCCTGCTGTTCTTTCTGATCAGCGGCTTCTGCATTCACTACAAACAAGCGGGCAAGCTCGCGCGCGGTGATGAATCCGCGCATCGGCTGCTGCCGCTCGACCTCCGGAGCTTCGCGTGGCGGCGCCTCAAGCGGCTGTACCCGTCATTTGTGGTAGCTATCGGTCTGACCTTTGCACTCGACCACGTCGGCATGCTGGTCAGCCCCGCCATCTATAGCGCCAGCTCGGTGTATGCCGACCTGAACAGCCACGTCGTAGCCGCGTACACACCCCAATCGCTGCTCAGCGACCTGCTGATGCAGTCGTGGTTGGTGCTCCCCGCCTTCGGCAGCAATGCACCGCTATGGTCGCTCGCCTACGAGTTCTGGTTCTACGCGGCCTATCCGCTCGTCCTTCTGATTCGCGTTCGGGCAGGCGCCTGGGCGATGCTCGGTTTCAGCGTTGCGGTCGCGAGCCTCGCCGTGACTGGCGAACATCTACAGCCAGGATTTCTCTACGGGCCGTTCGTGTACTGGTGCATCTGGGTGGCGGGAGCATTCGTAGCTGAAGCGGCCATCGGGACAGTGAGACTGCCGAGATTGAGCTGGCTGGCTGTCGTCGCCAGTGCGCCGATGATCGGACTGCCGCTTCTGTATCGACATGACTGGATGCATCCGAGCCTCCGCGATCTCATCTGGGGCTGCGCGTGCGCCGTCTTCCTGGCGTGGTTACTCGTGAATCCGACGCAACTGGCGCGACGCGCGATGGCGGGATTGGCCGACAGGTTCGGCTTCCTGGGCACGATCTCCTATTCTCTGTATCTCTCGCACTATCCGTGGCTGGTGCTCGTGGCGGCGGTGTGGGTTCGCTTGCACCCGGACGGCTTGCCACTGAACAGTGATCTTGCGGCGTTCGGGGTGCTCACGGCCGTGGCGATCGCGGTGGTCTTCTGGGGCCTGGTTGAACGTCGCTGCGTCCCGCGCAGGTCGGGCTTGCTCGTGCAGAGCGTTGAACGTGCTCCAGCAGCGCAGCCCATGCGGCCCGATCATGCCCTCGTTCCAGGAGCGATTGGCTGGTGTCACACCCTCGTTCGATCGTGGTCAACGAAAACGCAACCGCCGAGACATCCGCGGCAGGCCCCGACTCGGTCACACTCCACGTAGCATGACGCGGCAACGCACAACGCCAGACCACTTCTCAGGGCGATCATGGCCACGGTGAGCATCGAGTCGTCGGAGATCGGCACGCTGACCACTGTGGCCAGCGAACACGAGTCGCCGTCCCCAGCCTCTCTGAGCCAGATGCCGGTCGGTCAGAGCGTCGTTCGAGGCGCACTCGCCCTGCTCAGCACGCAACCGCTGACCTGGGGCGCAAGCCTGCTGCTGGCGACGGTCGTGCCTCGCCTGCTCGGCTCAGACCTGCTCGGGCAGTACGCGATCGTCATCACCATCAGCGGCATGGCATCCACGCTCGCTGTCCTCGGCATCTCCGACTATCTCGTCCGTCGCTTCGCTCAGCATCCCGAGAACCTGCGGTACGACGCGGGCGTTGCACTGGCGATTCAGACCGTTTCCGCGGTCATCGTGACGCTGGTCGTCGTCGTTGCGGCCCCCCTGCTACCCGGCACCGCGGTCAGCTACCCACTCTTGCTGGCTGGCTTGTTGCCCGTTCTTGGCGCACCGGCGCAAACCGTGCTGCTATCCGCGTTCCGAGGTCGGGAACGGCATCGCAGTTATGCATGGTTCAACGCCATCAGCGTCGTCTTGAGCACGATTTCGCTGGTCGTGGTCCTGCTGGCGGGCGGCAACGTGGTCGTAGCAGCAGCGGTCGGTGGCGCCATGGGCATCTTGACAAGCGTCGTCGCCTGGAAGCTGGCTGGGGTTCGTCCCGTGTTGCCGAGTCTCCGCGCGCTGCCCCTGCGGGATGTGCGCGTGTTTATCGCTGGTGGCATTCCGTTTCTCAGCTGGCAGATCACCTTGCTGGCATACGGCCAGATCGACCGCTTGCTGCTCGGCGTGTTCGTACCCACCTCCGAGGTCGGGTGGTACGCAGCCGCCTATCAAATCATTGGCATCGTGGTGTTCGTGCCAACGCTGGTCATCGCTCCCCTGTTTCCTGCGCTGAGCAGGAGCGTTCACGATGCTGACACACTGCGCAGGACCATTACTCAGACGCTGCGCATGTTGCTCATCATCATGGGCCTGCTCGGCGTCGGGAGCATCATCGCCGCGCCAGGAATCCCGACCCTGTTCGGCTGGCCGTCAGACTTCTCCAACGCGGTGCCGTTGATGATGATCCTGGCACTGCACCTGCCCATCGTCGCAGTTGACATGGTGCTTGGAGCCGTGCTCATGGCGATTCATCGTGAGTCGCGCCTGGTCGTCATCGGACTCGTCGCCGTACTGTTCAACATTGGCGCAAACATGATCGCCATTCCGTACTTCCAGCACACTCTCGGCAATGGAGCCATCGGGTCTTCCATCGTGACGGTCCTGACGGAAATTCTGATGTGCATCGGCGCAGTAATCTTGATTCCAAAGTCTCTGCTCGATACAGCCGTGGCCGGGGAGGCCGCACGCCTCGCCGTCTCTGGAGTCATTGGCGCACTGCGTTGGGCTCGCCGTGCTGACGCCACTCATGGCAGCACTGCCAGCCATCCTGGCGATAGCCATCGCCGGTTCGTGCGGAGGGCTGATCTACCTGGCTGGCGCCCTGGTCCTCAGGGCCATCACCATGGACGACGTCCGACCATTGCTCGCCCGTGCGCAGGAGTTCCGACGTTGATGGCCATCAGCGCCGCGCCGTGCAGGGCCGCTGAGAAGGTCCGGCGGCGACTGGCGAAATCGGGCGTCGGCGCACACCTGCTCGGGCTCTGGGCCAGTCGCAGGTTTCAGAAGTCTGGAATCGTGGTGGTGCACGGTCTGTGGCCACTACCCTGCATCGACAATCGCGGCACCATCGAAGTCCAGAATTGTGCGTTCTTTTCCGGTGTGCACCTCGAGTGCTGGGAGCAGGGCACCATCCGTATTGGTAACGGCACGTATCTCAACCGCAATACCGAGATCGTGGCCGCGAAGTGTGTGAGCATCGGACGCGACTGCAAGATCGCGCGCGACGTGATCATCATGGACACGGACCAGCACGCGCTGCCAAACGGTGAGTTGATCGCCGAGCCAGTGGTGATCGAGGACCGAGTCTGGATCGGCGCCCGAGCCATCGTGTTGAAGGGCGTCACCGTGGGGCACGACGCGGTGATCGGCGCGGGGAGCGTCGTCACCCACTCTGTTCCAGCGCACGCGGTGGTCGCGGGCGTGCCTGCTCGCGTCGTACGTCAGCCCATACCGACGCACACCTCAACCTCAATTCAACCGGCCGCTAATGAGGTGCGTTCGTAGCAATGCTCACACTCAAGGGTAGTTCCATGTTTGCTCGATTGCTCACGCTCGTGCTGCTCGCAAGTACGCTTTTCAACACGCAGGTAGCCGCGGCAGCGCCGCAAACCGCACCGTCGATCACTGATCCGCGCTACTGGGTGGGTGCCAACGTCCCCTGGTACAACTGGGGCACGGACTTCGGCGGCGGCAGTAAAAACGGCGTCAGCTCGCCGAGCGTCAAGCCCGCGATCAGTGACGGATTCGGGAAACTCCAGGCAGCGGGCGTGCACACCGTACGCTGGTGGACCTTCGAAGGGGACGCGTCGCTCCAGATCACCCGCGATGCTTCGGGCGCTCCAACCGGGCTCGAATCCCAGCGTCTATACCGATTTCGACGCGGCGCTGGCACTCGCCGATCAGGACGACCTCGCCTATGACTTCGTGCTGTTCTCGTCGCCGACGGCCGTGCCCAGTGGATGGTTCAGCGATCCTGTCCAACGCCAGAAGCTCGCGGACGTGCTGGCACCACTGTTCGATCGATACAAGAACAACCCGCATATCCTCGCCTGGGAGATCGTCAACGAGCCGGAGTGGGACATCTGGAACAACAAGGTCTCGCAGGGCGATGTCCAGGCCACGGTGAAGCTGCTCGCCAACACGGTGCACGCGCACACTCAGACGGCGGTAACGGTCGGCTCGGCCAATCTCGAAGGCATGCTCATGTGGGAAAATACCGACAGCGGCCTCGACTTCTACTCGCCCCACTGGTACGACCCGATGGACTCCGGCCTGGCGTGTGCACGCTGCACAGACGTACCCACGATTACCGCTACGTACAGCCTCGATAGCAAGCCGATTGTCCTCGGCGAGTTCTACGCGAGCCCGAGCGTCGACGCGCTGCAGCGTTTCAAGGACTTCCGGACCAAGGGTTACGCGGGTGCCTGGGCGTGGTCGCTGTTCAGCGACAAAACCACCGACAAGTTCTCCATCGACCTGTCGGCGGTCAAGGCGTACACCAGCAACCCGTCCGCAGCACCGGCTCCGAGCACGCAGCCCGCGATCACGGCCGATCTCCTCGCCAACTGGGTCTCGCCCGTCTACGTCCAGCCCGGCCAACAGGTGACGATCAGTCAGGACGCCCGCAGCAGTCGCGACGCGAGCGTGCTCGTCGACTTTGAAATCTTCGACAGCAACGGCCAGCGGGTCTGGCAGAACGCACTGGACAATCAGTCACTCTCGGGTGGCGCCGTCGGCTCCTTCACCTCGACGTACACCGTTCCAGCGGATCTCCCGCCAGGCAACTACAGCGTGAAGACCGGCTTGTTCACACCTGGCTGGGGCAGCATGTATAGCTGGAGCGACATGGCCGGCTCCTTTGTGGTGGACACATCGCCCGCGGCACCCGCAGCGTCAGCTGGAACCCCTGCTTCTTCCAATGTGGCGTCATCTCCAGACGACAGCGGCTCGAGCAACTGAGCGCTCAAACATGACCAGTGCTCGACGCGTCGTCGTCATCGGTAGCGGCCCGGCCGGCGCCACAGCCGCTGTCACTCTCCTCACGCGCGGCGTCCCCGTCACGCTCCTCGAGTCTGGCACTGCTTTTCAGAACGGGCTGATCGTGCGTGCATTCAGCCGTAATCTGTTCCGGAAATGGGCTGCTGATAGCGACCACTACGACTACATCGCGTCTGGTGATGCCGCCACGGAATGGCCCAATGTGCTGTCCCCCGGTGGACTCTCCAACCTCTGGACCGGGGCGGTTCCACGCTTTGCGCCCGACGATTTTTTCGAAGGCGAACGGCTTCACGAGCGTTATCGCTGGCCACTCTCGTATCACGAGCTGGCGCCCTATTACACCTACGCCGAGCGGTTGCTTGGCGTCGTAGGCGAACGTCGGAACGTCCCTCAACTGCCCGCCCCCGAGGCACTGGTACAGGAGCGTCATCTGCCGCGTGCATGGCAGCGCGTGGCGGACTCGGCCTCGGTCCAGGACCAGGGACTCGTCTACGCGCCAATTGCCGACGGGCCGCGCTGGATGGTTCGCCGCAGTGGCGCGGGATTCAACAGTTTCGAACGCATCGTCGCGCGGCTGGGCCGCTTTCCGCATTTCGAGCTCCGACTGGGCGCGCATGTCCAACACCTCAACTGGAACAGCCGGCTGGGTCGCGTCGAGTCCGTCAACTATACAGATCGACTTACCGGCAAGGACGTCGAGTTGGAGGCGGATGCCGTTGTCCTCGCCGCGGGCCCGCTCGCCAGTCCTAAATTGCTGCTGCAGTCAGTCTCTGGCGATTTCCCGGACGGACTTGGCAACAGTTACGGCGTACTCGGGCATTTTGTGCACGATCACCCCAAGGACTGGTGCGTCCTGGAGCTCGACCGCCCACTGCCACGCCTCGATCAGCCGTTGCACGTCACACGCGCACCGTACGCGGAGTCGCCCGCGCTGATGGCAGCCGCCATGACCATTGGCCCACTCTCGAAGTGGGACAGAGTCCTGTCCCTCGGCGGCGCAACTACCAACCGATTCGGTCTCGTCACGTTCTCGACGATGTTGCCAGAAGAACAGAATCTGGTCAGCCTCGATCCGACACGGTGCGACCAGTTCGGTATGCCGATGCTGGATATCCACATGCGCTACCGTCCAGAAGTCGCCCGCACGATTGACGACGCTCATACACGTCTGCTCGCCATGCTCGCGCGCGCGGGGATCCAGTCCCACCTCGAGTGTCCAATGGAACGCCTGGCGCCGGGTAACTCCGCGCACTATGGCGGTGGGGTGCGAATGCACGCGTCCCCGAACTACGGCGTGCTGAACCGCTGGAATCGCCTCCACGAGGTGGACAACGTCGCGGTCGTCGACGCAAGCAGCTTCACCACCGCCGTCGAAAAGAACCCTACCGTCACGGTGATGGCGCTCGCGGCGCGAGCCGCCACACGCCTGAGCCACGACTTGACAGTCTGGCACGCTCGAAACCGGACACAGTCGCCCCTATGCAGTTCCGACGCTTCGGTAACACCCAGCTCACCGTCTCCGAAGTCGGCTTCGGGTGCGCAAGGATCGGTGGCGTGTTTCATGGGTCCAGTCGAGCCGACGTACTGCGGCTCCTGCGACGGGCGGCTGACCGCGGCGTGACGTTTTTCGACACCGCGGACATGTACACCCAGGGCGAGAGCGAACGCCTCGTTGGCGAGGCATTCCGAAACGATCGTCAGCGGATCGTGATTGCCACGAAGTTCGGCTATGTCCTTCCCACCCAGAAGCGACTCGGCGCGCGCATCAAGCCACTCTTGAAGCCCGTGGTGGCACGACTCGGCCTCACCGGACGCCACGTCCCCTCGACGTTCCGCGGCACGGTTGCGCGCCAGGACTTCTCGCCGGCCTACATCCGCGCAGCCATCGAAGACAGCCTGCGACGACTGCGCACCGACTACATCGATATTTATCAACTTCACTCGCCCTCACGGGAGGTCTTGCGCCGCGCAGAGTTCGTTGAACCGCTGGAGCGCTTCCGAGAGCAGGGCAAGATTCGCTACTGGGGCGTCGCGTGCGAGCACGCCGAGGACGTCGAGGATTGCCTGCCATTCGCCCAGCTGGCATCGATCCAGGTGGGCTTCAGCGCACTCGAGCAAGCTGCTCTGGACACGGCGATTCCCGAAGCGGCCGCACGCGGCATCGGCATCATCAGCCGCCAGGTATATGCCAGCGGGCTGCTCACGCGACCGCTGGGAACATTCGCACCAGAGCAGATTGACACTGACCCTGCTATCGCGGACCAGAAGCGACTGCAGATTGCCCGCTTTGCCTCGATCGCGGACGATGGGCACCGTAGCCCGGCCGAACTGGCGTTGAAGTTCGCGCTTGCGCAAGCCGTACGTGTCGGTTGTGCTGCTGGGCATCTCGCGCGAGGCGCATCTGGACAGTGGCCTCGCGGCTCTGGATACGCCCGATCTCAGCGTGCACGAGCAGCAGCTCGTGACGGCATCACGCCGACCTGGCCGCTGAACGGCGGCTGGCGGCTGCAGGGGCGGCCCTGGCGCTATTGCCCCGACGGGGCGGGGGTCGCAGACGCGTCTGGCAGTCCGCCGGCGCCCACCAGAATCAGGTCGACGTTCGCAATGCCCATCCCTCGTGAAGCCGAGATCGCGACAGTATTGTCACCGTCCGACACGTCGGACAGTGGCACCGGGACGGCGAGCGTTCGCCACGATAGGCCCGCGGTATCCGGGTAGGGCCACGCAAATGTATTGGTATTGCCGTTGACCGTATACGTGAAGTCCGCGGGTGACGACAGAGCGTTGAGGTTGAAGGTCAGTAACACTGCCGTCGCGTCCTCAACATTGCGTGACACCAGGAATTGTAAGCACCGCCGGCGAACCAGGCCCGATGGCCAACCCGAGATTCAATGTGCCATCGACTATTGGGTTGCAGGTTGTCGAGCGCGTCGAAGGTCAGATCGCGAGGAAGAACAGGACCATCAAAACCGACATTTGCCCACGCGAACGTGTGCGTGCCCTGCGTGCTAACTTCTCCGCGTGTAGTGGACGTCGTCGATCCAGATCAACCCCCGCGTCAGCGTCAGGTTCGCGTTCTGCACCATCCCAATGTGGTGGAGCGGTCCCGTCGTCCCCGCGTCGGTCGCGTACACGTCAATCTGCGATTGCGAGATGTTCAGCTGCACGTGGTTCAACCCGCCATTCGGCCCACTCGAGGCGATCACACAGTCCAGCGGCGTCACCTTCATCGCTCCACCGTTGTCCTGGTCGTCCACCACGTAGTTCCGCACCGCCACCGCTGACCCCAGCGTCCAGCGGATGTTGCCATCGTTGGGACAGTTGGACGCCAGCAGCACGCCCTGGTTCGGTGGTTCGGACGAGTAGAACCGCAGCCCAAATCCGTTCTGTGGCACCGACATCCACGAGCCAAAGTGGGTGAATGGCGCCGGTACGGGCTTGTCCGTCAGCCAGAACTCTGGCCACGCCGCGTGGCTGCCTTGCGTGTCGTTACTGACGTCAAACGTGACGGTACCCGTGCGACCGGCAAAGTCAAACGGCTGCTTCGGATACATAGCCAGCGCGGTGACGTTCCCGTTGTCCTTGGTTGCCTCGCGCACCTGGCTATTGCAGACCAAGATGTCATTGTCGGGCTGCACCGTCTGCGTCCCCGAGCACGTCTGTACCTGCGCCGGCGACCAGGCATCAATCAGGCCCTGCCCAGGATCGTCATTGCCCGTTGTGCGCGAGACGCCCCAGAGTGTCCCGTCCAACTGACCTGATCGATTGCCCGTACCAGCAGGTTGCGAAAACGTCTCGCAGAACGCAGCCCGATCCAGACCGCAGTTGGCGGTTGGCGAAGACCGTTGCGCAACGGCTGCGGAGCCGCCAAACAGTAGGCACGCACTCGCGACGACCAATGGCACGACTTTCCGTGATGCGACTGACAAAACGCTCATCTTCTCCCTCAACGCATCTCGTTGCCCGACACCAAGCACGGACCGCGGATAGTGCGCAACTATACGCCACACTCATCACGATTGGCAGCCAACGCTCAACACTGTTTCAACCGCGCTGCAATGCCGTAAACCGCGAATCCGCACTAAGCTGGCCAGCGTGTGGTCCACGTTTGTGTACGCCTTAGCCAACGTATGGCGCGCACCCGCACAGATGTTTCGGGAGGACCAGGTAGATCAATGAAGCTGTCGGTAGTGGTGCCCGTCTACAACGAGGCCGCAACCATTCTGGCGACTGTTCAGCGCGTCCAGCTGTCGCCCTTCAACAAGGAGATCATCGTCGTCGACGACGGATCGACCGACGGAACGCGCGACGTCTTGCGCGCCATCACTGATCCATCCGTGCGTGTCTTCTTTCATTCGTGCAACCGAGGTAAAGGAGCGGCGCTGCGAACTGGTTTTGCGCAGGCCGGTGGCGACTATGTCCTGGTCCAGGACGCCGACCTGGAGTATGACCCAACTGACTACCCAACACTGCTCCAACCGCTGCTCAACGGCGACGCCGATGTCGTGTTTGGCTCCCGGTTTCTTTCGGGACCAAAAAGAGTGTTGTTCTTCTGGCATATGGTTGCCAACAGCCTACTGACACTCGCGTCGAACATGACCACCAATCTGAATCTCACTGATATGGAAACCGGATACAAGGCGTTTCGCACCGAAGTGGTTCGCCAGTTGGAGCTACGCTCCGATCGCTTCGGTATCGAACCAGAAATTACCGCGAAGGTGGCCCGGCTCAGGTGTCGCGTATACGAAGTGCCCATCTCGTACCACGGCCGAACCTATGACGAAGGCAAGAAGATCAGGTGGACGGACGCATTCTGGGCGCTAGCCGCCATCGTCCGCTACGGCTTGCTCCCAGATTCCCTCAATCGCGGATCCTTGCCCGAGCGTGTCGATCAGGTGAACACGTCACTCCCAAGCGCCCAGCAGTCGGTTGAGGCCGCTTGAAGTGGGCTGCTTTTGATGCCATTGCGCCTCGTCGATCGCAAGCGCCACGGTTGGACCGGATCGATAACTGGCCCCTTGATAGTCCTGTACGGCACGGTAGTCGCGCTCCTCTTCGGCTTCTTCGTGTATCACGGGCAATCTCTGGTCGCTTCTCCGATCGACGTCAACGGCTTCGGGCTGATCAGCCGCAATATTGCCCTCGGGCACGGTTTCAGTGAAGGCTATGGCGACACCATTCGCCGGGCACCCTTATACCCCGCGTTTGGCGCATTGATCCTGAAGATCTTCGGCCAGTACTCACCTGGCACTCCTGACGCAGTCACGTATCGGCCGCTGCTTGCGGTCCAGTCGTTTATTTTTGGGTTGACCTGCCTTCTGGCATGGGCTACAGCGCGACGCCTGTTTGGTGCGCGGGTTGCCCTAGTTGCAGCGCTGGTATGTCCGCTGATCCCCCAATCAATCCGATACGTGGGTCAGACAGAAGTAGAAACGCTCATGGGTTTCCTCATTGCCCTGCTCGCCTACACAGGCCTGCGTCTGGTCGAGCGGCCATCGATCCTCACGGGCGCCGCGTTCGGTCTGACAGCAGCGGCTGCAACACTTACCAAGCCGGTCACACAGTTGTATCCGTTCTTCTTCGTCGCGCTGCTGTTAGGCGTCTGGTCCGCAGATAGAGTGCGGCGAACGCCGAATCAGACTCGATTGCAGCCGCGTGCCTATCTCAGCGCGCTTGCGGCAATGTTCGCCTTCTTCGTGCTGCCACTAGCTCCGTGGCTCGTCCGAGACTGGGTAGTGACCAACGGACAATTTGTCGGTATCAGCAGCAACGCCCCGGGAGAGGCATTACGAGGATATGTCGCCGTACAGCCGAAGTACGTCCTCCTGCGACAGGATTTTGGAGACTGGGACGCTGAAGCGAATGACTTCGAAGAAGCCCTTCTCCAGCGGTACCAGGTGCCGTTCTACCATTGGAACGATCCCGAAAATGGGGCGGTGGTCGTCAGCCCGCCCATTCCACCAGCGGTCAGCTCGGCGATGCTCTCCGCCCAGAAGGACCATCTCGAGAGCACCGAACTGAAAGAGCGGATTCTGCATGATCCAGCCGAGTTCCTGCGCAAGTCGGTTGTCCAGATTGCGACATTCTGGTATCTGGTGGTTGATCGCAAGCAGTCTCTGCTCGTGGGTAGTATTGCATTGGTCGTACTGGCCCTGGCAATCGCCGGCACCTGGCGCGCGTCACGCCAGGGCGCACCCGCGTGGCCAGTTGTCGCGATCCTGGTGTACCTCAATGTGGTTTATGCCGGAACGCTCGCGATGGCGCGCTACTCGATGCCGCTCTATCCCACGCTGTTGGTGCTGGCCGCGGGCGGTCTTGTCGCGATTGTGAGCGACCTCGCCAATTCTCTATGGCGTATTCAACTTCCGAACACAAGGGCGTCTGCAGTCAAGGCCAAGGCGGCGACACGCCACTCAAGTCTGGACAACGAACTGGCCCAGGGGGTCGGAGGCGGTCTATCCCGCTGAGATGACCGCTTCGACTCCGCTTTCTGTTTCTACGAGAACAGTCGGCGCTCAGTTAGCTACTTCACCGTTATGACGCCGGCCGCGTTATTCCAGGCAAGTAGCGTCCCCCAACCTGGCGAGAAGATGCCGATCCGCACGTAGTACGCCCCCTGCGGTTGCCCGGCGGGCACCACCTCACTAGCGGTGTACGTGTTGGTCTGGCCTGCCGCAAACGTCTGGTTATCCCAGTCCTGCTGGTACACCCTCACGCCGGCCGAGTTGAAGACTTCGAGGTCGACTAGCACGGTCGACGCGGCTGTACTTCTGACCCTGAGCGTGACTGTCTCGGTCGAGCCAGGCGAAATCGTGGGCGAACTTATGCGCGCGCTCGATATGAAGGTACCCGCGCCTGGCGTCGCGGTCGCATGACCCGGAGTTGACGGCGGCGTGGCAGTCGGCGGAACGCGGGTGGCCGTTGCGCTGGGCGGGACCGACGTCGAGGTCGCGGTTGGCGGAACCGGGGTCGGTGTTGGTGGGACTGGAGTATTGGTCGGCGGGACCCCAGCCGACTCAGAACCCGAGCCAGCCGAGCCGCCACCCCCCGCGCCAACGAGAATAATGTCAATATTGGCAATGCCGAATGTTTGCCCGGCAGAGATGCTGACCGTGTTGGTGCCCGTGACCAACTCGGACATTGGGACAGGGACCGCCAGCGTGCGCCACGACAAGGCGGCCGTGTCCGGATAAGGCCAGTTGAACGTGTTGGAGTGTCCGTTCACTACATAGGTGAAGTTGAGCGGCGGACTCGTCCCCTGCAAATTCATATTGAACGTCAACAGCGCCGCCGACGCATTCTGAATGCTGTTCACGTTCGGAACGCTGAGCGCGGGTGGCGAAGCCGGCTGCGACATCCAACCTAGATTCAATGTCCCATCGCTATTGGGTTGCAGGTTGTCGAGCGCGTCGAAGGTCAGATCTCGAGGAAGAACAGGACCATCAAAACCGACATTCGCCCACGCGAACGTGTGCGTGCCCTGTGTGCCAACCTTCTCCGCGTTGTAGTGGACGTCTTCGATCCAGATCAACCCCCGCGTCAGCGTCAGGTTCGCGTTCTGCACCATCCCAATGTGGTGGAGCGGTCCCGTCGTCCCCGCGTCGGTCGCGTACACGTCAATCTGCGATTGCGAGATGTTCAGCTGCACGTGGTTCAACCCGCCATTCGGCCCACTCGAGGCGATCACACAGTCCAGCGGCGTCACCTTCATCGCTCCACCGTTGTCCTGGTCGTCCACCACGTAGTTCCGCACCGCCACCGCTGACCCCAGCGTCCAGCGGACGTTGCCATCGTTGGGACAGTTGGACGCCAGCAGCACGCCCTGGTTCGGTGGTTCGGACGAGTAGAACCGCAGCCCAAACCCGTTCTGCGGCACCGACATCCACGAGCCAAAGTGGGTGAATGGCGCCGGTACGGGCTTGTCCGTCAGCCAGAACTCGGGCCACGCCGCGTGGCTGCCTTGCGTGTCGTTACTGACGTCAAACGTGACGGTACCCGTGCGACCGGCAAAGTCAAACGGCTGCTTCGGATACATAGCCAGCGCGGTGACGGTCCCATTGTCCGTGGTTGCCTCGCGCACCTGGCCATTGCAGACCAAGATGTCATTGTCGGGCTGCACCGTCTGCGTCCCCGAACACGTCTGTACCTGCGTCGGCGACCAGGCATCAATCAGGCCCTGCCCGGGATTGTCGTTGCCCGTTGTGCGCGACACACCCCAGACGGTCCCGTTCAACTGGCCCGACCTGTTGCCGATACCTGCCGGCTGGGAAAACGTCTCGCAAAACGCCGGCGTGCTCAATCCGCATGTTCCTGCCGTTGCGGCTTCGGCTACTCCACCGGTCAGTGAATCGCGGAGTCCATTGATCTGAACCAATGACAACCCAATCGCGAGTGACAACGCGAGAGCACCCAAATTCGAAGGCAAGCGCCTCATAAGGCTCCTCATCACTAAATTCCGGCACGTCTCTTGAGTCACGTGCCTTGTGCGACAACGCCGTTCGCGATGCTCTTGTTACGAAACGGTTGAGCCCCAGCGTACCGGTTTTGTGAGCCTCTTGCTGCTCGGCGAGCCACCGATTTTCACAACACACCACGATTTCGTAATGTCTGTGTAACAGTGGTGTTTGCGGAGCGTAGCGACTTGTAATCGAAGCTGTATCGATTCAGCTTCCCCGTGTTCGATTGTCGATCCGAACTCAGGCAGGGAGGAGCGCGCCGGCAGCCACGGAGCGCCACAGGATCTCGCGCCCGCCAAGTTCGTCACAAACACCCTGCCAATAGAGGAGGTTGAAGATTCCGCTCAGTGCGCGGCTGGTCGTGCGTTGAGCACCAACCTTTGCGCCGGCGCGTACGCCGAGACCCAATAACGCCACAGTTGCGTCAACCAACCGTGGGTGGCCGGTCACCGCCCGCGACATCCCGCGGTTGAGTGGATGCCGGCCCCGAAACTCCCGCAAGGCTCGGCCCAGCGCTTCATGGCCTTTTTCACGCGACATGATGACGTCGTAGCGGCCATATTGGTACGGGGTGCGCTGCCAGGCGGTGAAAGTGCGAGATGCGTAGTGCAGCACGTCGGCCGCCGGCGTGAAGATGAATCGAGCACCGAGGTTACGCAAGCGATACCCCAGCTCTACGTCTTCTGCCCGCTTGAACCGCGCGTCGAAGCCGCCTGCGTCGAGAAACAGTTGGCGCTCGAGCGAACTGTTGGCGGTATAGAACTGGCGTTCGGTGGCAGCCCATTCGCCAGCCAGCATCGCGTCATACTGACTCTGCAGCTTTTCCTCTTCCCAGCGCACCCACGGCGAACGTGCCCAATCGTGTGGCGGCATCATCGGCCCGATCACCACCGCCTTCGGGCCCTCGGCCGCGTGGGTTGCCAGGTGGATCGCGATCAGATCCTGACTGGGGACCACGTCGTCATCCAGGAACAACACCAGGTCAGCGGCGGCGTTGGTTACACCGAGGTTGCGTGCCTCAGCAGGGCCCTGGTGCGCCTGCTCGAGCACCCGCAGGGCATACGCGGTGCCCAATGAGCGCAGCAGATCAGGTGTTCCGTCGTCCGACCCATCGTCGATGACCAGCACCTCGAAGCGGTCCAACGGGTACGTCTGCTCGTCCAGTGCCTGCAAAAGACGGCACACACTCGCCCGTCGGTTGTAGGTCGGCACGATGATGCTGACGTCCAGCACGATGTCAGACTCGCGCTGCTGTTCCGTTACCGACAAGGGTCAATGCCAGCGTCGCATTCGACGTGGTGACCGAAGTCCGCGGCTGGCGACGACCTGCGATGCGCTCGAACTCGGCGAGCGCCTGCGCCACGACCTGGTCCATGTTGTAGTAGCGGTAGGTTGCCAGACGGCCCACGAAGTGCACGCCCGGCGTGGCATCCGCGAGGGCCTTGTATCGCTTGTAGAGCTCTGCGTTCTCAGGCCGTGGCACTGGGTAGTACGGGTCCCCTTCCGCGGTCGGATATTCGTAGACGACGGTTGACTTGGGGTGCTCCTGCCCCGTCAGGTGTTTGAATTCGGTGACTCGCGTGTACGCGTAGTCATTCGGGTAGTTTATGACAGCCACCGGTTGCAGCTGCGCCGACGGCAAGGTCTCGAATCGAAATTCGAGCGACCGGTACGGCAGTTTACCGTAACAGAAGTCGAAGTACTCGTCGATGGGCCCCGTGTAGATTACCGCGTTGTGGGGCACCCAGTCGCGAACCTCACGATAATCCGCATTGAGCAGGACCTTGATCTTCGGATTGGCCAGCATGCGCTCGAACAGCCGCGTAAAACCCTGCAATGGCATCGCCTGGAACCGATCGCCGAAGTACCGATCATCACGGTTGGTACGCACGGGGACACGCGAGGTCACCGAGGCGTCGAGTTCGGATGGATCCAGCCCCCACTGCTTACGCGTGTAGTTCTGGAAAAACTTCTCGTACAGCTCGCGACCAATCTTGCTCACCACGACGTCTTCTGACGTGCGAATTTCCGCGCGTGGCTCAGCAACCGACTGAAAGAACGCTTCGACTTCAAACGACGTTAAGCTTGTGCCGTACAACCGATTGATCGTGTCAACGTTAATGGGCATCGGCACGAACTGGCCGTCCACGCTAGCCAGCACCCGGTGCTGATAGGGACGCCACTGCGTGAACTGCGACAGGTAGGCGAAGACGTCCTCTGAATTCGTGTGGAAGATGTGCGGCCCGTACCTGTGGATGAGAACGCCCGAATCGTCGTAGCAGTCGTACGCGTTGCCACCGACGTGGTTGCGCTTGTCGATCAGCAGCACGCTCTTGCCAGCCTGGCTGGCGAGTCGCTCGGCGAGCACGCTGCCTGCGAAGCCAGCCCCGACGATCAGATAGTCAAACATCTGCCAAGAGTGTGACCGCGCGCGGCTAAGGACGTGTTCGGCAGTGGTTGCGTCAAGGTTGAGTGCCCAAACGCGTTACCCTCTGTGCAGTGAGCGACCTGATCGACCTGGCGAAACGCGCGGCTGCGCTTGCCAATGGGCACTGGCAGCTTCGCTCGGCCGCGGCACGCGGTCGCCGCGTCACACTTCAGGGTCGATTGGCGCTGCGCAATGAGGGGCGCCTGCTCCTGGGCGACCGTATCAGACTGGTCTCGACACCCTTCCCGCTCGAGCTGGTCACGCTGCCTGGCGGCTGCATCGAGTTGGGCATCAACGTCTTCGTCAACTTCGGCACATCCATTGTCGCCAGCAATCGAGTGGCTATCGGTAATGATTGTCTGATTGGGACGCACGTGATGGTGATGGACTGCGATTTCCATCGGGTCGAAGACAAGTCCTGGGACACAACCGGCTACCCGGTCGTCATCGAGGACCGTGTGTGGTTGGCGAACCGCTGCATCGTGCTGAAGGGCGTGCGCGTGGGCCACGACGCGGTCGTCGCGGCGGGCGCGGTTGTTACACGCGATGTGCCACCGCGGAGCGTCGTGGCCGGCAATCCCGCACGCGTGGTGCGGGAGTTCTAGCTCGACGGTCAGGCAGCCGCCCGCGGCCGATACATCCGACGGCTGCGGTCGATGCGATAGCGCCGGCTCTGCCACATACCGACAAAACACGAGCGCACATAGTCCGCGCGCGACGGTCGGCGCCGCACGCCAAGCTGGCTGAGCAGTTCCCGAACCGACATGCGCCCGAGTTGTTCGACGAGCAGCCGCAACGCGAAGACGTCGCCGCAGCGCACGTGCTTCAGGTAAAAGGCGCCATCGCCGAAGCCGTACGCTCGCAGGGTGGCTGGCCACTGCTCGGCGTAGTTGCGGAGGCCGAAGTGGTCGACCTTGACGTTCGGACTCAGCAACACAACGGCGCCCGCGAGATACAGGCGATACTGAAAATCGTAGTCCTGAGACGACTTCAACGGCCCGCCGCCTCCCAGCGCTTCGTCGAAGCCACCCACACGATCGAACACCCGACGACGTGCCGCGAAATTGGCGCCCATGCCATACACCCGGAAGCCGTCGCTGTGGCTGAAGCGTGCGGCCCTGCTGAACGGGAGCTCCGGGACTTCGCCCACAACACCCTGGAGCGTTGGAGCTCGCAGGACCTGACCGTACAGCATGTCCGCTTCCGGGTCTGCTTCGAGTGCCGCCACGATCGAGCTGATCCAATCAGGCGCAGCTACACAGTCGTCGTCCGTAAAAGCCAGGATGTCGCCCGTGCTCTCGCGAACGCCGGTGTTGTACGCGCGCGACAGGCCCGGCGTGCTGCTGTAGACGTAGCGCAGGTTGGGATGCGAGATCATCAACCCGCCAACAATTTCACCCGTCCGGTCGTTGTCACTCTGGTCGATGACGACCAGCTCATAGTGCGGGTAACTATTGGCAAGAACGCTTGCCACAGCCTGACCAATCAGATCAGGCCGATTTCGCGTGCAGATGATGGCTGAAACGAACTCGGTCACGATGAAGATAGTTACCCTTCTGACAGCTCTGAATGGTTTGCATCGTCGCGCAGACGATCCAGGACACTGAGCGCGCCGATCATCAGACCCAGGAGAATCGGTAGGCGGGGGCTGGTTAGCCCGAGATCGACATAGCAGAACGTGATGGTCATCAAGATGGCGCTCAGTGCAACAACCGCGAACACTTTAATTTCACGTTCACGTCGGGTTTTGACAAGCCAGACTGCTCGCGCGATAGCGGCTGTAATAAGTGTGAAGAATGCTATGAACCCGATCGCTCCGGTTTTCATCCACACCCACAGGATGTCGTGGTGCGACTCGTAGTTCCAGAACTCGAAGAACGAAATGTCGGGGACCGTGACGACCTGCAAGAAGGGTCGACCAAAGCCAATGCCCAGAAGTGGATCCGAGGCGATGGTCGCGCGGACGTTGATCGCTTCGAGCCCGCGCCACTCGTTGGAGGCGGCGTCACGCGGGTCCGGGTCGCTGATCGAACGGACGGCGCGCGCGGGCTGGCCAAGCGTGCCCGTGCTGTTCCAGAACAACGGCATGTAGATCAGGCCGGCCACCGCAATTGGCACGATGAGAAACATGAACGCGCGGCGTTTGACGAAGAACAGGATCACGGCGAACGCCAGGAACGCAATGATGACGGCGATAATGCCCGCGCGTCGCTCGCTGACCAGCATGGCGAGCCCCGTAGATGACGACCGCGGGGGGGCCAACAATGCGCTGCCAGCGGGGCGCTCCGAAGACCAGTTGAGCCATGACGAGCATGATCAACAGTCCCCACACCACGACGTCTTCGTGCGCGTACCACAATTCCTGAGCTTGCCCGAGCACACCCGCGTCCGCAAGTGCGAACCGCCGCCAGACGCCCTCGATCCCGAACAAGGCCACGCAGACCATCACAATGGCCAGAAGGTTCCTGACGTGCGCGCGCGTGCGGATCGTATTCGCCGCCAGGATGTAGCACAGCACCATCGCGAACAGGAAGCGCGACTCCCAGAAGGCATAATTGAACACCGCGCCTGAAACGAGTCCGCGGGCCATGCCAAACAGCAGCGCGATCGCGAAGAACAGCATCGGACGACCGAGCGACCCCCCCTGATAGTCCAGGCGGTTGCGCATCAGGCCGCGCGCCAACCAGATGACGGTGATCAGCAAAACCAGGATCTCAATCGGAAAAAAGATCGCCCCCGGCAGATGCAGCGTCTCCTGCAGGGATCGATTGAGATAGTTCCCTGGCAGCATGAGCGGGTCCTCGCTGCCACCCTCGAACAGGAGGACCAACGCGAGCACCATGTACACACCGTAGCGAGGGCGAGCCAGGATGGCGGCAACCGCGAGCCCGACGAGCACCGCCACCACGACGGCCAGGTCGAACATCAGGACGAGGCGCGCCAGGACGAGCGAGACAATCGCGGCGCCCGCGCTCAGGACGATGAAGTCGTCGCTTGCGTGTTCCGTCGAACCAGCCCGCGGACAGTTCGCGGGTGTCAAAAGCCAGGGCCATCAAACGCTTCGGTTCGTCAGCTCATCATCGCCGGGCAGAAAATACACAGGGTCATCGCAACGGCGATCGCCGCGCAAAAAAATGTTTCGCGGCGACCGAATTGTTTGGCGAACACACCTACGCCGGCCGCGGCGAACATTGCCAGGAGCATGACCGTCATTGCCGAACCTCCTCCTTCAGCCCCACGAGCCTCACAGCCCGACGAGTCGCCCCAGCCAGCCTGGAATCGACGTTTGCGCGCCATTGAGCACCACGCCGCGCAACTTGGATTCCTCGAGCTGCTCGAGGGCGCGGTTCACGAGCGTTACGGGCGTGACGCCTGCGCGGACGACGTAAATCGTGCCATCCGCCAGATCGGTCAGCAGCACGGCGTCGCTATTGACCAGGATGGGTGGCAGATCGAGAATCACGACGTCGTAGGCCTGGCGCATGTCCTCAACGATGGCCGCCATCTGGCTGGACCGCAGCGGACGACCAGGTATCGACTCACGACTACCCCATGGCACGACGTGGAGATTGTCCAGGTGGGTGGGCCGACAGGCAGCCAGCAGCGGCTCGTCGTCGACCAGACAATCCACCAGCCCTGGCGACGCATCGACACCAAAGTCATCGGCAATGACTGCCCGCTGAGGGTCCGTCTCGACAAGGAGCACACGCCGTCCTGGGAAGTCTTGCGCAATCGTGACGGCCATGCCGACACCGACTGTTGTTCGACCTTCGCCACTGATTGCACTGCATACGGCCAGGACCTCGTTCGTAAAGCCCGTCGCTGCCCGTGTGTAGATTCCGCGGAAGAGCTCATCTCCCGCTTCGAACATCCAGGTGCGAGTCGGCTCCGACACCGCGAGGTCATCGCTCCGGCTAGCCTGGAGCCACGTCTGTTCATCGGTCGTTCCCGGACGAACCATCTTGCTTGTCTCCACGTCAGTGACGGCATCGGTTTCCGGGGTCATTAGAACGCTCATGTGTTAGTCCGCCACTGTCGGCGCCGGCAGCGCCGTACCTGCTACTGCACCCATCGCTCTTCGAGTACCGACACTCCGCAGCTGCTTGGGAAGC
This sequence comes from uncultured Chloroflexia bacterium, assembly GCA_963776625.1. Taxonomy (GTDB): domain Bacteria; phylum Chloroflexota; class UBA6077; order UBA6077; family CF-72; genus CF-72. Next base: position 21,688 of record CAVZNP010000003.1, read on the forward strand.
CGTTTCAGCTGGAGCATTGGCACCGTCCCGAGGACTCTGACGTTCGCCGCGAGATCGGCCTCGGACCGGATCGAGCGATCGCTGGCCACCAAGAGCACCAGCAACATAGAGCTCAGGCCCAGGCCCACGATCAGAGCTGCGATGGGATAAATGAGAATCTTTTTGGTCTGCGGCGTCGCGCTGGTCGCCACTTGCGCTGGGTCCAGCACCTGGAAGCCCAGCTGCTGGCCCTGGGCCGCGGCTGACGCACTTTGCTGCGCCTGGGTCAATGCTGTTTGTGCCGAATTGACATTCGCCTGAGCCTGCTGATAACTCGATTGGAGGTCACCAAGCTTCGGGTCGAGTAGTGTCGCGGGCAGACTCGTACTGGGATCAGTCGAGCCGTCGTCCGAGCTCTGACGTTGCGCGACGTAGCGCCGCAGGTTTTGAGAAGCTTGATTCAGCGCTTGCTGTGCATCCTGCAGGCGGGACTGATAGAAATCGACGGCAACGCCCGCCTGATCGGACTGGTCGGCGGTGTTTTTGTCCTGAAATGCGTCGACGATCGCGTTGCACAGTTCGTATGCCAACTGCGGATCCGATGCCTGGACGTGCAATACCAGGAGGTGATCGGAAGCCGTCGCATGCGGATCCGCTGCCGTTGCACCAATGATCACACCCTTGGTGATCAGATCAGCAATTCGCTGCTCACCCGCCGGCGAACCGACGAGCGGCGCCAGGGACGTGCGACTGGCGACGTCGTCCACAAATGCCCGCGTGTGCAGCAAATCACTCAATCGACTCGACTGCGTCTGGACTGGGCTCACGAACGGGTTCGATGCGTCCTTGATATCGAGATACGAAGGAATGTCGATCCAGATACTCACCGCGCTGTCGTACTGAGGTGGAAACGCCATGACAGCGATGGGCGTCACGATTGCTGGAATGAGAATCGGAGGTAACAACACCAGCAGCTTGTGACGGAAGAACGCCTCCAGGATTTTCCGTATCATGCGGCCCTCCTCGCGTAGACCGGGGAATTCGAGTTTTCGTGAAGGAAATCAACGAGTGCTCGATTATTCCGTCGAGCATCAAACTTTTGACAAGCCAGCGCGCGCGCGGCGCGACCCATTCGGGCGCGTTTGTCGGCGTCTTCGACCAGTGCCACGATTGCCGCTTGAAGCGCTTGATCGTCGCCAGGCGAGACCATCAGACCAGACTCACCATGCAGAATCGATTCCTGCAGGGCACCGAAATTCGTGGTGACGATAGGCAGCCCGGCCGCCGCTGCCTCTTCCAGCACAATTGCCAGGCAGTCGGCCAACGTGGGTAGAACGAATACGTCCGCGCGTGCGTACAAAGCGCGCAACTGCTCGCTGTTCGGTTCCAATCCCTGATACACGTGCACGCCGGGCGACGCCTCGACATTTGATTGTGTGACAAGGTGCAGCTCGCACAGCCCGCCGAGCGGGCCGCGCATGAGTTCCAACAGGCGATCGCCACCCTTGCGCCGTAGGTCACCCCCTACGAACAGCAATTGGACGCGCTCACCTGGTCCGGAACCAGCGGCCTGATCGCGGGCTGCACCTATGTCGAAAAACAACGGGGACGCCCCGGGCGGCAGCACGCGGACCTTCGATCCGTCAACTCCGTAGTCCTTCACGAGCGAGCGTTTCGCCCACTCTGACCAGGTCACCAGTCCACTCGCGGCATGAAATGCATCCTGATTCAATCGATACTTCTGGCGATCGATGGGACCATTTCCAGCGGGACGATGCCCATAATGCGCACCCATCGAGTCGAAATTGATCGGCGTCGCGTCCAATGAAATGACCGTCGGGATGCTCTGCATCAGACTGACACTGAACAGCGACGCGACTTGCGTGTGAAAAAAGAGGACGTCGAACGCGTTTCGGGCGTCGAGCGCATCGAGACCACGTCGCGCTCGCCAGCTGGCCCGCACCGACCAGTTCGAACGAAAAAGCGGGACCAGCCGCGACGCGCCCGTGGCGTCAAAGTCAATGGGCAGCCAGGTCGGCGAGATGTCAAGCTCCTGGTCCACAAACTGTCGAACGTTGCGGTAGTGGGTCACGTGCCCCAGCGCCTGCTCCATGACAAAGGCTGCGCGAAGCGGGCTGGACAAGCGCTGCGGCTCTGAAGTCATCGTGCTACATTCTGGAGCCGTTCGGCAGTTGCCCCCGTTTTTGGGGAGTTGAGAAACGGTTGACTGCCTTCGGCTCAGCGGCCAGTCACTACGACCGCTGGTGGCGTGTAGTAACTCGTATCGTCGCGAGACGAGTCGAGCACCGACCAGAGGAACAGGAGTGACAACACGATCACACTCGCCACCAGAAGCAGCATCAGCGCCGTGCTGGGATGAATGATCGGAAAACGATCGTCTGCGGTAGGCACAGGCGCGACAGCGCGCACCGGGAGGATGCGTGCACGAGACGCGTGGGCAGCCGCGTTTATGTTGGCCTCGGCGGCAATCGACATCGTGCGCTCAACGCCGGTCACCCGTTCCGCGCGCCGCGCGACAGCGCGCTCGTGATCGTACCGCGCCCTCGCCCTCGAATCGCTCAACACCTCGTAGGCTGCGTTGAGCTGCCGGATGCGACGCTCGGCCGCGGAGTCCACAAGCTCCGGGTTTGCATCCGGATGACTCTGGCGTGCCAGCACCCGATACGCAGCTTGAATGACCTGCTCGCTCGCTCGCGGACTGACTTCGAGCAGCTCGTACAGATCAAGCGACGGCTCACGCCGTTCGGCCCGCACACTGTGCGGGCCTTGCTTGCCTGAAGCTTCGGTCGTCATCAAGAGGTTCCGAGAATCACGACTTGTCCCTCGGTGAGTCCGCTGACGATTTCGGCGTTTGTATCATTCTTGATGCCAACTTCGACATTGACGACGCGGCGCAACGTCCCGTTCTGGACCTGCACGGTCGCTTTGCTGCCCGCCTGGTGGAGCGCGGCGATGGGGATCAGCAGGACGTTGTCCTTTTGCTGCAACGTCAGGTCAACTTCAACGGGCGCACCAAATTTCGGCAAGGTTCCGCCATCGGGCCACTGCACCGACAGATCGGCCGAGGCGCCGGTCGAGCCATCCGCGGAAGCGGGGGTAACGTTGGTGATGGCCGCGTCGAGCTCAGGGGCAGCCGTATTGCCGGGGTCCAGGCTGACCTTCGCCGCCTGGCCTACCGACAACTTTTGAACCTGGTCGTCTTCCAGATCGGCATGGATCACGGGCGGCGCCTGCGGCGCGAGCACGAGGACTGGCTTATCCGCGGTAATGGACTGGCCGTTTTTGACGCGCACCGCCACCACGACGCCATCGGACGGCGCAAGCAACTGCGTTCCGTCGAGCGTTTGCTGGAGGCTGTCGACCGCGGCCTGATCATCTGTGATGGTGTTCTGGAGACCGGTCAGCGTATCGCCATTGTCGGCGGGCGCCGCGGCCGCGGGCGCGTTCTTGGCCTGGTCCAACCCAGCCTGCGCTTTTCTTACCTGGTCCTGGGCGTCGCTCAACTCCGCGGGCGTCGGATGACTGTTGAGGTCGGACAGTTTCGCCTGGGCCGCCAGCACGTCTTGATTAGCTTTGTCGATTGCGCCCTGCGCCGTATTCAATGCCGTCGGATCGGGTCCCGACTGGACTTGCGTCAGATTTGCGTTCGCCGCGTTCGCCGCGTCGGTCGCATCGGAAACGGCTTGCTTGGCGGCCTGCACATCAGCGTCAGCCGGTGGCAGTTTGAGCTTGCCCAACGCGGCAGAAGCATTGTCCGCCGCGAGTTGAGCATCCTGAACCGCCTGGTCGTGCTGGAGCTTGGCGATCGTCGGATCGAGCTTCGGGTCCGGCTTCGAGGCCTGGACGATCTGAAGCTGGGTCTGTGCCCGCGTCAAGGCTGCCTGCGCGTCTCGGACGGCCGTTGGATCAGGGCCCTTCGTCAGCGTGTCCAGATCCGACTGCGCCTTCGTGAGCGTCGCCTGTGCGTTCGTGGCGTCGCGTGTCGCCGCGCGAACGGCATTCTGATCCGGCCCGGCAGCGACCGTGTTATACGCAGCTTGCGCCGTCTGCAGTTCCGTCTGGGCAGCCGTGACACCGTTCTGCGCGGCCTGTCGATCGGCCGGCGATGCGCCCGCCTGGACTTTGGTCAGATTGTCCTGTGCCCGCTTCAGTTGACTGGTGGCGTCCACGATCGCCGATTGCTGCTGCTGTGCGGCCGCGGCGGCGTTGGACGCCGCCTGCTGCTGCTGGGCAGCATACGCGGCTTGAGCCTTGGCGAGGTTCGCCGTGTCGGTCTGAACCTTGGCCTGTGCCAGCTGCAGCTGATGCTGCACGTCTTGCGCCGTCTGGTGGTGGGGCGCCTCGAGCTCCAGCAGCTCGTCGCCCTGCTTGACGGTGTCACCAGGCTTGACCTTGACGGCGCTGACAATCGCACTGCCGTTGACAATCGCGCTGCCGTTGTACGTCACCGGCTGCTGATTCTGCGCGGTCACCGTGCCATCCAGCGACAGCGTCTCTGTAATCGAGCCAAGCGCAACGGTGGCCGTCTTGATCCCCGACGGCACACGAGTTGGACTGGCCAGCGAGGGCACCTGCGCCCCAGCGTTCCCGTTCGCCGCAACATTCGCCGGCGGCGCGGTCGTTGGAAGTATCTGGCTGCAGCCCGCCACCCCGATCGTGAGAAGGAGTGCGCCCGCCGCCGCCAACCACTTCCTTGAAGCTGTCACTATCCGCACAGGTCTCCTCCCGCTTGCCACGGTGCGCCTGCAAGCCGCACATTCATCACACTCGATGCTAGTGAGCCAGTGTTGACTGACGACCAGCTGTCTTTTACAAGGCGATTGAGATCTGGTTGAGTGGCCGCAACGTCGCATCTATGCCGGTTGCGCGTACCACTGCTGGATACGCGGAAACAGGGCGTGGGCCAGGTCCGCGACGTCGCCCTCGACCCGCGGATCGAGCGCGCTCACACGCGTGGTGATATACAGCTTGTAGTAGTCGTTAGCCCGACCGAGCAGCAGGTCAGAGACGGCAAATGACCAGGCCAGCGGCCCATTGCCAAGCAGTCCGCGGCGCTCGCCGTACGCGTACATGACCAGCCAACGGTCGTCGCCACGCTGCGCGACCAGGGAGCCAACGCCGTCGTCCGTGGCCAGGGCCGTGGCTTCGGTCGCCGGCCCAATGGTGTAGCCGCTGCCAAGAAAAGGGACTTCGGGGCCGGCGGCGTAGAGTTTCGGTGTCTGGTACGTCTCGATTGTCAACGTTACGGGCACGCCATCGGAGCTCTGGTAGACGCGCGAGATGAACTCGGCCGTGTTGATCTGCTCGGCCTTCACGCGACCCGACGCCCAGCCGTCCACCGCGTACAGCGGGTCCGACTCGTTCGGCCAGCGCGGAGTGCCAACCCCCAGGGGCTGGCCGATCACCGCATACAGCGCCGCTCCCGCGAGCAGCACCGCGCTCAGGATGAAGTAGCGAAGGTTGGCAGCTTGCATCCGACCAGGCGGCTGAACGCGAGCAGGCCCGTCAAGGCCAGCCCGAACAGAACGAAGCTCGATGCGCCATGAAAGAACCCGAGCGCCGCATCCTCGCCAAACAGCGCGGCGACGAGCAGCACCAGGGTCACGCGTACGGTGTTGGCGATCAGCACGAGCGGCAGCACCCCGGTCACGATCGCTAGCTGTCCGGTCAACGGACCTCTGGCCACGTACATCCACAGCGCGGCCAGTGCCAGCAACGACAGCAGGGAGCTCATTCCCGAGCATGCCTGGGCAACCACAAACGCGTACGCAGGGGAAGCTGAAGCCGAGTGCAAGACCAGCCCATCTCGGATGATTCCGAGACCGATCAGATTGCCCGCGGCCGCCGCGCCTCTGGCCGTGATCTCCTGCAGCGCAAACCCAACCGAGTTCAACAGGCCACGATACAGACCCAAACCGAACACAAGGAAAGCGGCGGGAAACGCGAGCACCCGCGCAGCGGGCCAGCCCCGCAGGTACGCGGCCACCCCGATGAGCAGCGGGCTCACGGCGACGCCCGCGAGCGCGTTGAAGCCGGTGCGTCGACTGACGAGCATCAGCGCTACGGAGCTGATCACCACCAACAGACCGCTCCAATGGCCCTGACCTTTAATAGAGCTGCGAGCCAGCGCTGCCCGTCGCCACCACACGAGAGCGACCGCGATCGGCGGGATGAGGAACCCGTAGGTGAACTCCTCGTCCGTCGACCACACCTCAATTGCGTGGGTGAAGGCGGGCCAGACGAGCACCAGCAGCGACCCGAATAGCAGGGTCGCGGTCAGCCATCTGCCTCGGCCGGCGTGGAGGAGCGTCGCGGCAGGCGAATCGCTCGTCGCAGCGCCTCGGGACCGATCGATCAGGGTCACGACGGCTGTCGGAAGCTCGGTTTGGAAGAAGCTCAGTACGCGCCGCGGTTGGTCAACACCGCGGGAATCGTTCGCAATAGAATCTCGAGGTCCAGTGCCAGCGACCAGTTGCGGATGTAGTGCAGGTCCAGGCGCACCATGTCGTGGAACGGCACCTCACTACGGCCACTCACCTGCCAGAGCCCCGTCAGGCCGGGCACAGCACGCAGCCGACCGAGCTGCCACGCTTCGTATTCCGCTACCTCTTTGGGGAGTGGTGGGCGGGGACCAACCAGACTCATCTCGCCCCGCAGCACATTGAGCAGCTGTGGGAGCTCGTCCAGACTCCACCGACGCAACACGGCCCCAACGCGGGTGACGCGCGGATCGTTCCGCATCTTGAACAGCGGACCAGTCGCTTCGTTCTGCGCCCGCAGGGCTTCGAGGCGACGATCGGCGTCCTGACACATCGAGCGGAACTTGAACATCGAAAACAGTCGTCCATCTTTGCCGACACGCTGCTGGCGATAGAGCACCGGCCCAGACGAGTCGAGCTTGACTGCAAGGGCGATGGCTGCCAGCAGCGGCGAGATCACCAGCAGCCCCAGACCCACAAACAGCAGGTCCGTTGCGCGCTTCATCCAGCTGACCGCGGCAACCGGGACAAATCCCAGGTACTGGCGCCCGCCGAGCTGGTGTACCGCGAAACGATCGGGCAGCAATGGGTCCACTTCTGGCAGAAGCTTCACCTCAACGTGGCGCCCGAAGCCGCGGGCCAGGATGTGGCTGATTTGTTCGCGCCGCCCAGAAGGCAGGGCGATGATCAGCTCGTCCACCGCGTACGCCTGCACCAGCTCCTCCAGCTGAGCAATCGGGCCGAGCAGCGGCAGGTCCATCTGCTCCAGGTCTGTCCCGTTGTCAATATAGCCAACCACTTCGTAGCGCTGGCCGAGCTCATCGGCCAGCTGGCGGCCGAGTCGATTGGCGCCAACGATCAACACCCGATTGGTGGATCCGAAAGCGTCGCGCAGGACCTCGTACAGGTGATGCGCCAGCGTGCGCCAGACGGTCAGGCCGACGACCGCGACCAACCACCCGCAGGCGAGCCACAGGCGAGAGAATGCCTGATCGCCCAGGAAGAACGAGGCCGTGATCGCCAGCACCAGCGCCGTGGAACTGGACGAGGCGATGTCACGCATCCGAATCGGCCACGATTTCGGACGCTCGAGACGATACAGCCCGTGCATCGCCAGGAACACGCTGGACAGCAGGCCTGCCATGACCGCCAGCCGCACGTAGCGATCGAAACTCAGCGTGGGCAACGTATCGTCCATGGCGAAGCGCCCCGCATATGCCAGCAAATACGCGCCAGCCACCACCGCAACGTCGACCAACACGGTCAGCAAAGCGATCAGCGTCGGCAGCCAGCGCTTGCCGCGGCTTTCCGCGCCCGACCAGATGAGTGGGGCGGCAGTGTTGCCCGACCAAAGCGTCTCTTCGATCCGAACGGGCATAGCGCTCATGCGGGGGTCTTTCTCCAGTTTGTTGTCGAGGGCGACAACGCATCACCAGGTCGATGGCTCTTGTCCGCCCGATCGCCGCGGAGGCGGCTGACCAGCAGAGGCAGCGGTGCGAGACCGCTCAGCAGCCAGACGGATCCGAAATAGACTCCGCCGGCAGCTACGAACAACAGCGAGCGGAGTCCATCAAACGGGACCTCGTCGGCATCATTCCAGCCATAGTCGATGGACAGGCCGTGGGTACGCGGTTGCTCGTCGGTCCAGGTCACGCGGAAAGGGCCTCACTGGCTTCCGGCCCGGGTCCCGCAAGGGCTAGACGAGCGAGAAGGGGCAAATCGTTGAGCAGGTAACGCCGCCACAGCCGACCCGGTTCCTGGACCAGGCGAAAGGCCCACTCCAGGCCAGTGCGCTGCATCCACAGTGGGGCGCGCTTGACGTTGCCCGCCAACAAGTCCAACACACACCCGACACCCATGGCCACCGGCACGTGCAGCTCGTTGAGGTGCTCGTGAATCCACAGGTCCTGACGCGGGGCACCGAGTGCCACGAAGAGGAAATCAGGCGCGGCGAGATGGATCAGATCGATGATGCGCTGGTTTTCCTGCGGCGTGAGCGGCCCGATTGGCGGTGAGTACGTCCCCGCGATGCGGATACCGGGGTAGGTCTCCTCGATGCGTCGTCCGGCGGCCTCGGCAACGCCTGGGGCCGCTCCTAGCAGGAACACCTTGCTGCCGAACTCCGCGCCGACTCGACAGCTCTCCATCACCAGCTCCACGCCGGCGACGCGCTCCTCGAGCGGCTCACCCTTCAAACGCGACAGCCAGACCAACGGCATACCATCGGCAACCGCCAGGTCCGCCTGATTGAGCGTTGCCTCAAAGTCGGCATCGCGATCGGCGATGCTCAGGAAATCGAGGTTGACTGTTACGACCTGATGCGGTTGGCCAGAGCGCGCAAATGTTGCGATTCGGTCGGCGGCGCCGGCCAGGTCGATCTGGTCGAGCAGGATGCCTCCAAGCTCGACCCGGTGTCGGTGCGACTCCACAGGGACCGCAGCCGTCACTTCGCCTATCAGTGACGGCAGGGGCGCGGACCCCTGCGACACCAACACCTCTGTCGCCATGTTGATTTTCCTCCTCGTCGGGAAGCTCTGACTTCCCACAACTCCCAGTCGTTCGAACTTTTATTGTTGGTTTGAGTGGTGCCAGGCTCCGTTCAGCCCGAGTTACGATCTGGTTGTGCCGAATTGCGCCGCAACGGATTGCGCTCAACCGCGTCTCAACCGGCGAACTGGAGGCGCTATCACCGGCGCGAGCTGGCAACGTCACACGGCATGAAACGCGCGACCGGCGCTCAACCTGCGAACGGAATCCAGCCCGGTTTTCGGCCGGCACCACGCCAGGCCTCGCGGGTGCGCACCGCACAACGCGTCAGACGCGCGCGGTGCGAACCCAGGCGCCAGAGCGGTTGCCCAGCAGCGAGCGGGCGTACAGGCCGACCTTCCAGGCGATGTACACCGGCGCCATGCCAAGCGTGACGTAAATGCGCAGCGGAGCCCCGACCAGGGCCAGCGCCGCCACCAGGTAGACCGCGTAGCCCACCAGGCAAGCCAGTGCCACGCCCGCGATCAGTGGAGCCCCTGCCAACCAGGCCGCCGGCATCGAGATCGCCCCCAGGGCGAATGGCACGGACAGCGGCGGGATCAGCTGTTCCATCGCGGCGTCGACCTGAAGCCAGCTCCCGTGGCGGAACCCCTGCAGCAGGAGTCGCGGAACGTGCTGGCGAATCAACTGCAGACGCCCCTGCTCCCAGCGTGAGTTCTGGCTGGCGGACTGCTGCAGCGTCACCGGCATGTCGGCCTTGACCCACGTCTCGGGCGCAAAGGCCACTGCCTGGCCGCGCTCAACCAGCGCGAGATGAAACTCGACGTCTTCTGCCAGTGTGAACCAGCGCCAGGAAAACTCACGAAAGATACTGGCCTCGAAGCACATGCCGTTGCCCTTGAGTCCACACGACCATCCGAACGCGGATCGACCCAGCGGACGCAAATAGTGGACCGCCGCGAGCGCCGCGTAGCGTAAACCGGCCACCGCCGACTGCTCCGCGTTGAGGACCGAGTAGTACGCCTGAACAACCCGCGAGCCGCGCGCGAGCCGCGCGTTCATCGCCTGCAGGAAATTGGGCGCAAGGATCGAGTCCGCGTCGACGATCACGAACGCGTCGTAGGTCCGACGCTCACCCTCGAGCTGCTCGAGCAGCCAGCGCAATGCAAATCCTTTGGCCCGTTCATCCTGCGTAGACCGTTCGTACACGCGCGCCCCGGCACTTGTTGCCAGCTGCGCCGTGGAGTCATCACAGTTGTCAGCGACCACACAGATGTCGAATCTGTCTCTCGGGTAGTCCAGAGCGTTCAGACTCGCCAGCAGTCTGCCGATGACCGCCTCCTCATTGTGCGCGGGCACCAGAATGGCAAAGGCACGCCGGCTGTCGTCGGTGGCTCCGGTCCGTCTTCGCCTGACGGCAAACGCGGCCAGAGTCAAAAACAACAGGTAGCCCACAAGCAGGACCTGCGCGATCACCACGACGGCCACAACCGCGGCCAGAAGTTGCCCGATGAGCATGCCAGCGATCAGTTCTGAGCAGAGGCCGACAGCGATTGACGCAGCGGCAGTGGCGATTCGTGACGCAAACACACGCTTTCGACCAACTGACCAATGCGTACCGCGAAATGGTCGACCGTCATGAGGCTCTCTACCGCGCGTCGACCGGCGGCTCCGAGCTGACGACGGGTATCCATTTCGTCCAGGAGGTAGACGATCGCTTGCCGCAGCGCACGCGGGTCCTCGGGCGGCACATAGAAACCCGTCTGCTCGACGTGACGACCGGCAGCCTCTGCGAGCTCACGCATCAGACTCCGGGGCCGAATGCGCACCTCCGCACCCCGCGTCGCAGACCGTCGATCCTCGACAACATCGGTCTGGCCGCGTGTGTGCGTAACAATCACCGGCTTGCCCATGGCCATCGCTTCGAGAATGGTGGTCACCCCGGCCTGAAAGTCGATGTCGTCCAGGGGAACGACCACAATCGCGGAGCGCGCGTAGACCTGGCGCAGCGCCTCATAGTCGAATTTCGAGACCGCAACATTGTCGGGCAGAACCTCATCCGACGCCGTATTGCGTCGCTTGGACCAGTGGCTGGCAGCGCCAATCAGCACTTTCAGGTCGAGGCCGTCCACCGCGCGTACCAGCGTCGGGTAGTCGCGGAACTCCAGGCCCGCACTGCAAATCAGCCGCTCCTCCTCCTCGGGTACCTCCGCGCTCGACTGCCAGAAGTCCGCGTCCACCTGATACGGAATCAGCGCGAGCCGCTCAGGGGGAATGCCGAGTTCGTCTCTCGCCAGCTCGTACTGGCGACGCGAATGCACCGCGATGCGGTCCATATGGCTGTGCACCTTGAGCCACTTGAACATCGGACGCTTTTTGGCAGCCGTCAATCGATGACCAATCGTGATATGACCTACGCGCGAGCGCACTATTTTCAGCAGCAACGCCAGCGGGATGCCAATGTGCTCGCCGTCAGTGACGATCACGTCATAGCGACCGCGCTCACGGAACGCGAGCCACGCCTGGAGCGGCGCCATCCCGACCAACCCGGCGAGACGACGCAACATCGTCGAACGACGAACATCTGAACGGTCGATCGTGGTCGCGCCGAGTGTTTCCGCCAGGACTCGGTAGTCCTTGCGCGGACCCCGCGGAGGCGAGGTCGTCGCGTCGTCAGCAGTGATGACGAGTAGAACTCGGGGACGAGGCATGTTCAGGTCAGCGCCGCCGCAACCGGCGACACGACCATGTCGGACAGGTTGCCGAGCGGGTCTAGGAGTGGCTCGAGCATCAAGATCTGCCGCATGCGTTCAACGCTCGCGATGAAGCGCGTGACTTCCATCGGGCGTGCCAGTTCCAGCCGGACGCGCGCCGGGCTCTCGGACAGACGAGCGATGCGACGCGCAAGATCAACGATGCGTGTCCCCGTGCCACTGCCGATATTGATCGGCGGAACAGGCCCGTCGATTTCCCCGGCGCGGATCAGCGCATCGACGGCCTGACCCACCCACACGAAGTCCATCACCTGTTTGCCGCCGTACACGCGGAGCTCGCGACCGGCTGCCGCGTCGTCGATCCAGCTGGGAATGACTCGCCCAAAGTCGCGCGGGCCGTACACGTTCGCCAACCGCAGAATGACCGTCTCGAGCCCAAACTCGCGACGGAACGCGCGGCAGAACACTTCACCCGCCACCTTGCTCGCCCCGTAGGAATTGATGGGCAGCAGGGGGGAATCCTCATCGACGGGTAACGAAATCGGCTCGCCATAAACTTCGCGCGAAGAAACGAACAGAACTCGCGTTATGCCCAGATCGACCGCCGCGCGGAGCACGTTGTAGGTACCCACCACGTTCGTATCGAACGTGTAGTCCGCATCGTGAACTGCGCCCATGACCGTCGATTGAGCCGCCAGGTGGTAGACCAGGTCGGCGCCTTCCAGAACTGACACCAGACTGGCACGGTTCCGAACATCACCCTCGACGAATTCGAAACGTCGCTCGTGCCGCAAATGTGCAACGTTCTCGATACGACCTCGCGACAAATTATCAAAGCCGACGACTCTCGCCACTCCGTTCGCCAGGAGGCGATCTATGAGGTGGCTGCCGATGAAGCCGGCCCCGCCAGTCACGACTATCTTTCCGACCCACTGCGGCATGCGCGAAGTGTCTCTTGCTCGCACAGCACCTGGTGTTAGCCCTGGGTTGAGATGACGTTGAGGCGATCCCCACACCAGACTCGATTCGTGCTAACGTTCCCATCCCGTCAGCCCATCAGCGGTGGGCACGTTGACTGTGATCATCACCATCGGGCCCGGCCACGCTTTTCCTTCGCGGACGGCCCGCCAAACACTGCCCGCACGAGGAAGCTCATGTCCAGCTCATCGCCCCGCATCAGGGGTAACGTCTGATGCCGCGTCCGCGCGCACTCCCCCTCTTTGCACTCGTCATCCTGGCCACACTGCTGGCGGCGCAAGCCGTGCTCGGCAATCCTGCGACGCTGAATACGGTGCCCGTCGAAGCCGCGGGCACGTGCTCGCTCACTACACCCGCGTTTTGCGACACGTTCTCGCAGCCGGCGGGCACGGGCAACAGGTCAGGTCAACTGAACGGGACGGTGTGGGGTGTCTCGCGCACGACGGGCAACAATTTGCCGCCCAGCGAGATCGACGCCTGGTCGCCGACGCAGCTTCAGACGTGTTCGGGGACGCAGACGGTCCAGCCGGACAACGACATCGTCCTCTGTAACGGGCAGATACGCGAAGCCATTAACGACAACGAGAACGTCGCGGCACTCGCAATGTACCCGAAGCAGCCGTTCGATTTTGCGGGCCGAACCGGGATCGTCACCTTCGACGTGAGCAATGACACGCAAGGCAGCCATGCGGCCTGGCCCGAGTTCTGGATGACGGACAAGCCGGTGCCCGCACCGTTCGCGCACTTTGCCACCTGGATGTCCGTTCCGCAGCACGGCTTCGGACTCCGCTTTTATTCGTCGGTCGGGCCAAATCAGGGAGCAGTGCTGGCTCCCGCCTGCCCGAATGACGGACACACGCGGTGGACGCTCGGCTCGGCCGTTGTGGTCCGCAACTATGTCGTCGACGATCAGGACAACTCCGGCGTCATCCGTGCGACGCCACTCGATTGTGTCATCGCCTCTACCGGGCCGGGCAACATGAACCATGTTGAAGTGCATGTCACGACGTCGCAGATTGACGTGTACGCGACGGACGCAGGCACAACCGGGCCTCTCCATCACATCGGCGTCGTTCAAAATGCCAACCTGACGCTGACGCGCGGTCTGATCTGGATGCTGGATGCGCACTACGCGGCCAACAAGTTCGCTACGCAGGGAACGCACACTTTTTCGTGGGCCAACGTCGGCTTCGATGGACCCGTGCTGCCGCGCGACCTGACCTTTGACGCGCTCGACAACCTGCAACCCAATGCGGATGGGACATTGAATCTGGGGTGGATGTCGCAGCCTGCTTCGCCACCCACGCTCAGCATCCCGAACGTGAACAACATTCAAAACGCGTCTGCGGCGCTGTTGACCTTCAACATGAATTTGCAGGCGACGAGTCCGCCGCTCAACTTCACGTATGTCGTGAACGGACACTCCAACACATTCAACTGGCCCTATCCAGACACCGCTGCATTGTCGTGGCGCACGCTCGCGGTCCCTGTCCCACTGTCCGAGCTGGTCACGGGCACCAACACGGTCAGCATCTCTGCCGGGCAAGCAGTCGGCATTGCCAACATTGACATCATCCTGGTGGGTGCTGGCGGCGTCGTGAACCCCGGAGCCTCAGGTTCGCAGTCGGCTACCAACACGCCCACGGCCACGCTTTCGCCCACGCCAAGTCTGACGTCGACGCAGACGCCGAATGCAACACTGACACCGGCCGTGACGATGACGCCAACTCCCATCTCTACGACCGCGAGTGCGCCGAGCGGTTCGCAGCCAACAACTCCGCCGTCAAATACGTCTTCAAACCAGTCTTCTCCTTCGTCGTCGAACACTGGCTCTAGCCACGGTGGTGGCGGAGGCGGCGGTGGCGGCGGCGGCGGTGGCGGCGGTGGCGGCGGCGGCTCGCTCTGGCGGAGGCGGCGGAGGCGGCGGAGGCGGCGGAGGCGGCTCGTCGTCCAGCTCGCAGCCTGCTCCTACCCCGACCCCCACAAGCACCCCCGCTACACCGCTGCTCGCCAGCAACGTCTCTGCCTCTGGCGGCCAGCTCGTCACTGACCACCTGACCGTCACCGTGCCCGCCGGCGTTGTCGGCGCCGCCGGCGGCCAGCTCAACGTGCTGCCCCTCGCGGCGAACACTGTCCCCGCTCCGCCCAACGGCTTCCAGATCAGCCCCACCATCTTCCTCATCACCCTCACCGATTCGGCCAGCGGCACGCAGCTCGCCCAGCTCACCAACCCCATCGATCTCCAGCTGCAGCTCGCGCAGTCCGACCTCGACGCCGTCGGCGGCGACCTCTCCCGCCTCAAGCTCAGCGCCCTGGTCAACAACACGTGGGTCGCCCTCAACTGCTCGGCGTCCGGCTCGACCCTGGACTGCAGCGTCCCCCACCTCAGCCTCTTCGGCCTCGTCACCGCCCCACCCGCAACCCCGCCCCTCGACTCGGCCCTCCCCAACGGCCACTTCTTCAAGCAGGCCAACGGCTTCAACGGCGCCGGCGACGCCGGCTTCTCCGTCACCGACGACGGCGACGCCAGCTTCTGGTCCGAGTTCCAGCGCCTTGGTGGCGCCGACCGTCTCGGCTTTCCCATCAGCCAGCGCTTCACCTTCAACAACCTGCCCACCCAGGTCTTCCAGAGGACCGCCCTCCAGTGGCACGCCGACCTCGGCCAGGCCGTGCCACTCGACCTCTTCCCTGCCCTGACGGCCCGCGGCAACGACGCCTGGCTCGACCAGGCGCGCCAGATCCCACCGCCGGCCGATTCCTCGCCGGATGCCGGCCTCGCACCTGACCAGGTCGCCGCCCGCCACATGTCCATGCTCGACGCCTACCCCGCGCTGCATGACTTCTATGCTGCCGATCCCCTGGCGCCGACCCTCTTCGGCCTGCCCCTCTCGGTCAAGGACTACGGACAGTTCGTGACCGTCCGCTTCGCTCGCGCGTCCGTGCGCCTGTGGACCGCCAGTATGCCCTGGGCCGCGGCCGGCTCCATCTCCGTCGACAGCGACGCTGACCTGGCCAAGTCACTCGGCGTGTGGCCAGATGCCGCGCTGATGCCGGCGGCACTGCCGTCTACGAACGCCACCAGCGACGGCTCTGGCGGGGTCACTGACGCAACGGCCCCCGCGGCTTCCGACGCCTCGCCTCCCGCGGACGCCGACGCACCGACAGCTGCCGACGCAGCGACGGCTGCCGACGGGCCCGGTGATACCGACACGCCGGCGGCAGCTGACCCCTCGGCTGCCGCCACGGACGCGGCCGTCAGCAGCGACGCGCCTGCGGCGTCTGATGCCGCCGCGGTCACCTCCGATACCGGCGGGTCCGACGCGACCGCCGGTACGGACGCGCGTGCCGGCACGCATGCAGCTCTGGCCACCAGCGGCGCACCCAGCAGCGGTCTCCAGGGGCAAGCCCCTGACGACAACGAGTCGACGAGCTTACCCGCGAGCGATGCGGGCCAGGGGCAAGCCCCTGACGACAACCAGTCGGCGAGCTTACCCGCGAGCGACGCGGGCCAGGGGCAAGCCCCTGACGACAACCAGTCGGCGAGCTTACCCGCGAGCGATGCGGGCCAGGGTCAATGACGCCGCGGGCAGCTTGAACTGCAGCTGCGAGCCGGTGACGGCGACCGTTCCACTCGGGTGGACGCTCGTGTCGCCGCTCGCGAAGCTGTACACGCTCGCCGCGCCCGACGTCACACCACCGAGCTTGATCGTCGCCGCCACATCCGCGTCAAAGCGCTTGTTGATCGCCACAATCACCACGTCACCGCTGGTCGAATCCACGCTGGCATATGACGTGACATAGTCAGCCGCCGTATCTGTCGTCGCCGCCACCGCCTGATCTCCGAATGCGTCGCCCTGGTCGTTGTAGTGCGTGTACAACTGGAACGCCTGAGCGGCAGGGCTGTCAGTCGGCGGGAACGTCCAGTAGCTGGCCATGTCCACACCTTCGCGACCCAGGACGCCCAGCACGTCGGCAATCGCCAGGGCGCCGCTGATACTTTTTTCAGCGCCCCAGCTCCACTCGCCAATTGCCAGGCGGGTGCCCGGGTAATACTGGTCGATCCACTCGCGCATGCGCGGGATCAGCCGCACCGTGTCGTTGATCCACGACTCGTCCACGTAACTCGGGTCCCACAGCGAGCGGGTCGATCTCACGCGCAGGCCGCGCGTGTAGGCATCGTCGGCGGCGCCGTAGACGTTGGCCGCCTGCGGATAGTAGTGCACGTCCAGCACGTCCAGAGAGCGCGCGCCAGCTTGCTCGTCGTGTTTGCGTACCTGGTCCAGCCACCACGGCAGCAACGGCATGTCACCGTGCGCTAGCCGGTCAGCGTGGGTCCGGTAGGTGTCGGCGCCGCGATCCCGCGCCGAGTAAAAATACCCCGTCCATCCCGAAAGCGCGGGCCCGGCAATATTGGCGCGCGGATCGACGGCCTTGATTGCCGTCGCATACTCGAGAAACGTCGCGAGCGTCTGGTCGTAGCTCATTTGCGCCGGGTGGACGTCGGTGTGCGTGGACGACCACAGGTCGGGCTCGTTGTCGATGACGTAGTAGCGGACCCCGCCATTGTCCGCGCCCCCAAAACGACTCACGAGATGATGCACGAACTCGTCCTGGTAGACCAGCCCGTCGCCCTGCTCGGGCGCGTCGACGAAGGCGGCTATCTTGCGCGCCAACGACTGGACACTCGTCCGCTGTCGATTGTCGGTCGGGTCGTAGGCAGCGATCGCATCGCCGTCGGGTGTCACGGGCGGGCCACCGTCTGCCGGGACGCCAACCGACTGCGTTTGCTTGTCCGTGTTGCGCGCCACCCAACCCAGTGCCGGCACTGTCAGCACGGTTTCGGCGCCGACACTCAGGTTGTCGGTGACGAACTGGTCCGTGCTGTAGCTGGCCGGCTGCGGCTTGTCCGAATCGTTCCCGTAGTTGCGGAATTCCCAGTCGCGCGCCGCGTTCCAGGCCTGGTTGACCCAGTTGTAGCGGGTATTCGGGTTGCCGCCCCAACGGTTGAGCTGCGCGCCCAGCGTCAGCAGCTGGTCAGGATTGGCATGGGCGACGCCGTAGATCAACGGACTGATCGGCCGCAACATCCGCGTCGGATCGACCGTGATCGTCACGGACGATGGGGGCGGCACTGCCGCGGGTCCGAATCGGCGCGAGACCGCCGTCTCGCCGCGCCGCACGGCGCCGTCGAGGCTGCCGCGCACCGAGGGTCTCGACGCCAAACCCACACCCGCGCCAGCTACCAGCACGGTGCCACCCAGGCCGGCAACCAATAGCTGACGCCGCGTCAACGTCATTTACACGATTTTTACCGTCGTTGCGTTGCCGTTCCAGTTGTAAAGCGTTCCCCATCCGGTTGAGAAAACGCCAACCATCACCGTGTAGTTGCCGGTCACGAGCGTCGCGGGCACCGACCAGCTCGCGGCAAACGTGCGCGTCTGACCGGACGTGAAGGTTTGATTGTCCCAGTACTGCTGGAACACTTTGTTCCACGACGGGTCGTAGACCTCGACGTCGACGAGCGCGGCGATGGCCGTAGTGCTCTTGACAGATACGCTAATGGTGTCGGCGGCGCCTCGCGAGACGGTTGCGGGCGAGGTGCTCGCGCCCGCGGTGAAGCTCGGCGCCGCCGCCGACGTGGCGGTTGCGGTCGGGGGTAGCGGCGTGTTGGTCGGCCGCGGGGTCGGCGTGCTCGTGGCGGTCGGCGGCAGCGGGGTAGGCGTGCTCGTGGCGGTCGGCAACGGGGTGGGAGTGTTGGTCGGCGCCAGTGTCGGCGTGCTCGTCGGTGGAGCCGAAGCCCCGATCGACTCACTCCCGGCCGAGCCGTTCCACGCGTCCAGCGTGCCCCAACCTGGCGAAAAGATCCCAACCATGATCGTGTAGCTGCCGGTCGGCGCGGCGGAGGCCACCTGCCAGCTCGACGAGAAGCTGCGTGGCTGGCCGGCGGTGAACGCCTGGTTGTCAAAAGCCTGCTGGAAGACTTTGTTGTACGAAGGGTCGTACACCTCGACATCCACCAGGAAGCTGGCCGTCTGGCTGCTGGTGACCGACGAGGTGATCGTCACGGTCTGCCCAGCCGCCGCGGACGTTGGCGCGGCGACCGCGCTCATGGTGTACGTTGTGGCCGTCGTCGGCACCGGCGTGGGCGTCGACACGGTCGGAGTCAGCGTCGGTGTCGATGTCGGCGTCGGGGTCGACTGTCCACCGCCGCCACCAAGGCTGACGGGATTTTGATAGTAGGCCTGCGCGGACATACGGACGTAGCCACCATCGTCGTCCGAGACGGTCGAGGTGTGGTTATTGCAGAGCTGACCGGAGCTGATGCCGTCGGTTGTGCAGAACGACGCGGGATTGGTTACTCCGTCGCCCGACGCATCGGTATACGAGGTGTTGCCGCTATTTCCGGGAGCGAAGATTGCGCCGACAATTCCCGACTGGATCAGCTCGGGAATATGTCCAAAGATGTACTCCGGGCGGTTGTCCTGGTAGTGGTCGTTGGTGTTGTTCTCGGTGTCGAAGTACTGATTACCAACGGGCACTTGCCACAGCAGCATCGATTTGCCACCGTCCGCGGCGCCAATTGCCTGCAGGTACTGCTCCCAACGGTGGAAATTCGGCAGCGAGACGTTCAGCCGATCCCACCAGCGATTCTGACCGAACAATGCCTTGTACTGGCCGGCATCTCGATCCAGGGGATTGTTGAACAGCACATCGTGGGGACCCGTTTTACTCATGAACGTACCGACCTGCTGACCAAGCGCCGCGACGTTGGTACTCGGGTTGGAATCGAGCCCGATGTCGTCGCCCGTGGCAAACTGGCTCACGTCGAGCCCGATCAGCACGTTGGGCGCATACAGGTCCCGCAAGTGCGCCAGCCCCTGGACGAAGCCGGCGTAGGTGTTTGGATAGCTGGCCACGTCTCCGAAGCCTGAGCTCGCCACGGACGCCGTGAGAAGAGCGGGGTCATTTCCCTGACCGGTGCAGAAGCCGAAGCAGACACCGCTGTTGTTGACGGCCTGCACGGCGTACCCGCCCGCGAAGTCCGGCTCGACGTTAACGAGTGCCGTCTTGCCGAAGCCCTGGATCGAGTCGTAGGTGCCCGGCCCAAGACGCTTCATCAACAACGCAAAGTTGGCGTAATAGGCAGCCATCAAGCTGGGGTTGTTGAGATTACTCAGATCCTTTTGATTTTCACCGCAGCTGCCGCAGGAGCCACTACTTTGCAGCAGCTCGTAGTACGGAAATACGGGGATGTAACTATGCTGGGTGGACTCCGTCGCGTAGTTGAGCGCAAACGTGCCGCTCGGATTCCACGTCTCCCAACCCGCGCCGGTATTGACCCCACCAGCCAGGTACTGCATGCGGTAGTCGAACGGAATGCCCGTCTGCGGCATCCAGGTGTCCCCCTGCCCGGCCGAGACGCCGAACCCGAAATGGGTCGGCAGCTGTGCTGGCAGCGCCTCGACACTCTGAGGGCTCAGCGGCGCCACGAGCGTGAACGCCACCACAAACGCTATACCGATGCGACACGCGCCTGCCGCCCACCCGCGGATCAGTCGGTCCATACACCCCGCACAACGCAACTCACCGTCGAACGGTGACGAGTCTACACTTGCGTCGTTCCATCTGTGATGCGAGTCCCGCTGGTCGACCTGACCGCCCAGTTCGCGCCCATCAAGCACGAGGTTATGGCCGCCATCGAGGACGTGCTCGACTCGATGCACCTTTTCCTCGGGCCGAACAATGCCGCGTTCGAAGAGGAATTCGCCGCGTACTGCGGCACCCAGGCGTGTGTGACGGTCGGCAACGGTACCGACGCACTGCATCTGGCGCTGCGAGCCGTGGATATTGGGCCTGGTGACGAGGTCATCACCGTCGCACACACCTTCTTTGCCACGACCGAGGCGATCGTGCTCGCCGGCGCGACACCCGTCTATGTCGACATCGATCCCGACACCTATCTGATCGATGTGGCTGAGATCGAGTCACGCGTAACCCCTCGCACGAAGGCCATCGTGCCTGTCCATCTGTACGGGCAGATCGCAGACATGGACCCGCTCATGGACATCGCGGCGCGCCACAACCTGGTGGTCATCGAGGACGCCGCGCAAGCGCACGGGGCAACGTACCGAGGTAGACGCGCCGGCTCGATCGGGCACATTGGGTGCTTCAGCTTCTATTACTCGAAGAATCTGGGTGCCTACGGCGAGGCCGGCGCGATCGTCGGCTCAGATCCACAGCTGATGCGCCGGGTTCGACTCTTGCGCGATCATGGTTCCGAGCGGCGGTACCAGCACGAAGAAGTCGGCTTCAACTCGCGTATGGATGAAATCCAGGCCGCGATCCTGCGCATCAAGCTTCGCTACCTCGAGACGTGGAACGCCCAGCGCCGCGCGCACGCCGAGACCTACGCTCGACTTCTGGCCGACGCGCCACTCGGCCTGCCCGAGACCGGTCACGATCGCACCCACGTGTGGTACGTGTACGTGGTCCGCTCGGACGATCGGCAACGTTTACAACAGGTGCTGGGCGAGCGCGAGATTGGCACGGGGATCCATTTTCCGGTCCCGATCCACCTGCAGCCCGCCACCAGGCGGCTTGGCTATCGCGCTGGCGACTTGCCGCACACGGAGAAGGCCGCGGCCGAAGTCCTCTCGCTTCCGATGTACGCGGAGCTGACCCAGGCGCAGCTCGAATGCGTGACGACGAGCATTCTCGAAGCGCGAGCACACGTCTGGTCAGGCGCACCAGTCGCACGGTAGTGTGTCAGGGCAGAACACCCGAGCTGGTGGTGCGCCGAAGGGGTCCGACCTCCGTCAGCTCAGGCGTTCTACTGCGCAGCCGTTCACGACAGGCACCCACAAACGCCTCGAGTAACCGCTGACTCGGTAGGTGGGTCTCAACCAGGTCTTCGGGGTGGTACTGCACGCACACCAGCCACGGATGGCGCGTGCTTTCGAGACCCTCGACACTGCCGTCGGCCGACCATGCAACCGCCTGTAAGCCGGCGCCCACGCGTGCGACGACCTGGTGATGGAAGCTGTTGACCTCGAGCTCAGTCGTGCCCAGCGCATCAGCCAGGCGCGACCCGGATTGCACGTGGAGCCGATGGCTGAGCTCGTGTCGCGAGGACCGCTGTCGATGAGCATCCACGTGCTGCACGAGCGTGCCGCCCAGCGCAACGTTGATGAGCTGCTGCCCACGGCAGATGCCCAGAACGGGCACGTCGGCGCTCACGGCCCAGCGCGCCGCGGGCAGTTCGACCGCGTCGAGCCCGGGGTTGACCTCCGTCTTCGGCTGGATCGCTTCGCCATACACATTCGGGTCGATGTCCGCCCCGCCTGGAAACACGATGCCATCCAGGCGCTCGAGGATGGTGGTCAGCGTATCCGCGGCCACAGCGGGCACCAGCACCGGGGCGCCACCCGCAAGCTCGACGGCTCGAACGTACGTTGCGCGGAGCCTGAGGTAGGTCAGCCCGTCCCCTGCCGGCTCGGATTCGGGACCGATTGTCACGCCGATCAGCGGACGGGCCATACCGGTCAAGTCAGCGGGATGGTGGCAGTGACGCGCGGCTGGTCACCGATCACGCGCGTGGTGTGGCCTTTGCCGGTCAGGTCTTCGGCGAGGTTCACGTGGCCGGGGCCGAAGCGATGCACGCTACCGTCGCCCAGACCGATCTCGACCTGGCCCGCGAGGGTGATCACGAACTGGCGGCGCGGCGCAGGGTGCCAGTCGATGAAGTTGCCCGGCGGGGTCGATCGGAACTGAATGCCTTCGGCGCGCTGCAGCGTGCCCAGCTCGGGATGGGTTTCGAGGTCCATCCGCTCGAGGTGCGTCTGGCCGTCGTCACCGGTGTACAGGCGAGAGATGTCCACGCTGCACAGGCTACCGCAGCGGACCGATTTCGCCGCCACGGTGCTGGCGTGGCTCTCAACGGAAACTCGACAATTCTGTCGGACCGATCGCCAGGGTGCGCCTTTAGATTTTCCTTATGCGCTGGCGTGCCAACAGGATGGCGGTTCATGTAGACATGGCGAGGTGCGCTTGACTTCCGAGCAGGACCTGCAGGTTCAACTGGTCACGTCAGTCGAAGGCCTGCTGGATCTCAAGGCAGACTGGCTGGGGCTGGAGGCGAGCGCCGGCGCGCAGCTCCCGTTTCAAACCTGGGAGTGGGCCGTGGCCTGGTGGCAGCATTTGCGCGAGGACGGCCGCGGCGTGCGCGATCAACTGCGCGTGTGTGTCATGCGCGACGCGGACAACCACGTCGTGGCCATCGCGCCATTGATCCTGACCGAGCGCCCCAGCTTCGGGCCGCTGCGCTTGCGTCAGCTGCAGTTCATCGGCGCCGACCCGAACATCACCGAAATTCGCAGCATGCTGTGCCGGCCTGAGCTCGAAGCGGCGTGCTGCCGCGTGCTGCGCGCGTATTTTGCGGCGGACGCCAACGAGTGGGATTGGATCAGCTGGGACGGTCTGTGTCCGTCGGTCACCGCGGGCGCCGACCAGACCGGCCTGGTGGCGGGCGTCGACAGGTCTACCTTTGTTCTGAGCCTGGCGCCAGACTGGCAAACTATGAAGGCTCAGCTTGGCCGCAACCTCAAGGAGTCGCTCCGCAAGTGCTACAACTCGCTGCGGCGCGACGGTCTGACGTGCACCCTCGACGTGCTCGAGGAGCCGGCCGCCATCGAGCTCGGACTGGCCGATTTCTTCAGCCTGCACGCCGAGCGCGCGTCGCGCACGGACACGGTACGGCATGCCAACGTGTTCGCCTCGGAGGAGGCCCGCGCGTTCCTCTCTGACGTCTGCCATCGATTGGCCGAACGCGGCGTTGCCAGGTTGTTCTGCTTGCGGATTGAGGGGCACGTCGTCGCCGCCCGCGTCGGCTTCCAGTTGGGTGAGCACCTGTACCTCTACTACTCGGGCTGGGACAGCGCGTACGGGCGCTACAGCGTGATGACCACGCTGCTCGCCGAGATCGTCCAGCACGCCATCGGTCGCGGGACCACGACCGTCAATCTGTCCACCGGGAGCGATGTGTCAAAGACACGCTGGGGGCCGCGCGAGGTGGTGTATCACAGCCGCGTCGAAGTTGCGCCACGGGTGAGCGCGCGTGCGCACTATCTCGGCTTCCGGGCGGCGCGCTCGGTTGGAGCGGGCAGCGGTGCGCGCGACATGCTGCCAGCCTTTCTGGTGCGGCGGTCCGAGCCGCGCAAGAACCTGCCGGGGCTTTCCCGCACAGGCCTGCTGCGACTGCACAGTGTGGCGGCGGCCGCCGCCGTGCTGCTGGCGCTTGATCTTCTGGATAACCAGCTGGACCACAAGGTGATGTTGCTCCCGCGCGTGCTGGAGCATTTCCTGAACTAGCTGCTTCGCTCGCCGTTGGCCTCTGGGTTACTGAGGCACGCAGTGTCATCTTGCGTAGCGCAGCGGAGCGGGGCCACCCCGTCGGGAGCGCAGCCGGTGTACCCCATCGTGCAGCGGAGCGCGTCCACCCCGTCGCGCAGCGGAGCGGGCCCATCCCGTCGCGCAGCGCAGCGGATCCACCCCGTCGCGCTGCGGAACGGGTCTACCCCGTCGCGCAGCGGAACGGGTCTACCCCGTCGTGCAGCGGAGCGGTCACCCGTCGGCAGCGGTGGGTCTACCCCGTCGCGCAGCGGGTCGGACGAACTCCCTCCTGAGAAGAAAAGAAAAACGCTCGTTCTCCCTGGGTCCCCTCTGGGGAAAAGTGCTGGTCGTATCGCAGGCACGTGCCCGTCGCGCGTCCATTCGCGCATCCGGCAGGCGCATCAACCGCTTCTCAACGCAGCCTCCACGCCAGGTTCAGCTTGCGCGCATAGGTTGGGGCTAACGACGCGCCCGCAACCGCGCCGGGGAGCTCCATGTGAGGGTGGTACGTGGCGCAGGGATTAGCTTCGGCTTCAACGTTGCGGGTCGAGATCGTCGATTCGTTCAAAGGGTTGCTCGGACTCCGCTCTGAGTGGCTGGCCCTCGAGGCCGCCAGCGGCGCTGACCTGCCGTTCCAAACGTGGGAATGGGCGGTGGCATGGTGGTGCCACCTCCACGAGGAACGACCCGGCGTGCGCGACAGCCTGCGCATCAGCGTCGTACGCAACACCACGGACGGGCAGATCGTGGGGATTGCCCCACTCATGCTCACCGAGCGGCCCTCGAGCGGACCCGTCCGCGCGCGTTACCTGCAGTTCCTGGGCGCCGATCCGAACATTACTGAAATCCGCACGATGCTCGCGCGGCCGGCGTTCGAGCACGAGTGCGCCGCCGCGCTGCACGACTACCTGGGCCAGTTTTCTGACACGTGGGACTGGATCGCCTGGGAAGGTCCCAGGTCGCCCGACCCGGATCCAGGCTTATGGCCAGCCTGGTCCGACCGCAAACAGAAGTCCGCGTATGTCCTCGAGCTGCCGGGCTCCTGGGACGAGCTGAAGGCACGCCTGAAACGCAACATCAAGCAGTCGCTGCGCAAGTGCCACAACTCGTTGGAACAGGACGGGCTGACGTACGAGGTCGAGCTTACGCGCGAGCAGGGACTCATCCAGCCGGCCCTCGAGCACTTCTTTCAGTTGCACGGTGCCAGGGCAAACCTGCCCGGGGGGCCGACACACGCCAACGTCTTTGGCAGCCCTCAAGCGCGCACGTTCCTGACGGAGCTGTGCGAGCTTCTGGCCGAGCGAGACGTTACGCGCATCTTCAGCGTGCGCATCGATGGCAACGTCGTTGCGACGCGGATTGCCTTCGAGCTGTCGGACGTGCTGTACCTGTACTACTCCGGCTGGGACCCAGCGTACGGGTCCTACAGCATTATGACCACGCTGGTCGCCGAGATGATTCAGTACGCGATTCGCCGCGGGCTGCGAGCGGTGCATCTGTCGACCGGCACCGATGTGTCCAAGACGCGCTGGGGGCCGGTCGAGCAGTCGTACGTCAGCGGCATCCGCGTCTCGCCGCGGGCCTCGGCGTACGCGATGCGCTTTGCGTATCGTTCGATGGTGCGCCTGGCGCACAGTGACCTTGGCCGCGCGCTGACACCGCAACTGGCGCGACGCCAGCGTCGAGCGTCGATCTCGGGGATCTGACCGCGCGTGTTTCCCCAGAGGGGACCCGGCCGCGGGGGGACACCCGAAACGCGCGCGGCGATCGCGTCCGGGATGCTGAGGCACGCACTGTCCATCCCGTAGGGAGGGAGAGGGTCCGTCCCGTAGGGAACGGAGCGGGTCTACCCCGTTAGCGCAGCGGACCGCCTCCACCCGTCGGCAGCGGAGCGGGTCTCCCCTGTAGCGCAGCGAAGCGAATCCACCCCGTAGTGCAGCAGAGCGTGCACCCCGTAGGGAGTGGAGCGGTTTACCCCGTCGGGAGCGGAGCGGGTCTCCCCGTTAGCGCAGCGAAGCGAATCCACCCTGTAGCGCAGAGCGTGCACCCCGTCGGGAAGGGAGCGGTCTACCCCGCAGGGAGCGGAGCGGTTACCCCGTCAGGAGCGGAGCGGCCTACCCCGTTACGCGCACCGCCTCCACCCGTCGGCAGCGGAGCGGGTCTCCCCGTAGCGCAGAGCGTGCACCGCGGAGCGCAGCGGGTCTACCCCGTTCCTCTCCCCTCGTACGGGAACGGAGCGGGCCACCCCGTCGGGAGCGGAGCGGGTTCCCCGTCGGGAGCGCAGCGGGTCTACCCCGTCGGGAGCGGAGCGGGTCTACCCCATAGGGCTGCGGAGCGGGTCCTCCCCGTTGCGCGGCGCAGCGGGTCTGACGAACTCCTCTCCTGAGACGAAAGGGAAAACGCCCGTTCTCCGTGGGGCCCTTCTGGGGGAACGAGCGCGATCCTGCCCGCAGCGCGTCCGCTAGTTTAAAGGAAAAGGACGCACGTCCCGAAAAACGTGCGCCCTTTGCTTCCCCCCGGGGGATTGCAGTTTAGCCGCGCGACAGGCTGTAGCCAACGCCCAGGATCGCCTTGATCCCACGCTTGCCATTCGGCGACAGGCCGAGCTTCTTGCGGATATGGCAGATGTGCGTCTTCAACAGGTTCGAGTTGCCCTCATCGTAGTAGCCCCATGCGTACTCGATCAGGCGGCTGTAGGGGATGATGCGACCTTCGTTGAGCGCCAGCATGTACAGGATGCGGAACTCCAGCCGCGTCAGCTGCACCGGCTGGCCGGCCTTGGTCACCTCGTGCGACTGAATGTCCAGCACCAGGTCGCCGACTGTCACCTGGCTCGCCGGCTGGCGGTACGGATCGGTCTGGCAGCGGCGCATGACCGCCTTCATCCGCGCCGCGAGCTGCTTCGCGCTGAACGGCTTGGTCATGTAGTCGTCCGCGCCAATCTGCAGGCCGCGCAGGATGTCCTCTTCTTCGTCGCGCGCCGTCAACATGATGATCGGTGTCTTGGACTCGTGACGGATACGGCGGCAGACTTCAAACCCATCGATCTTTGGCAGGTTGCCATCGAGAAGGACGATGTCCGGGTTCTCGCTCTCCCAGCGTTGCAGCGCCTGCTGCCCGTCGACGGCGGCCAGCACGTTGTACCCCTCGCGGCGCAGCGCATAGGTCATCAGGTCCAACAGGTCTACGTCGTCGTCAACAACCAGAACTTTCATCGTGAATGCAGTCCTTCTCCTGGCTAAGAAACGATGCTCAGGTGTGATTTTGCGGACGGCGAACGTCCGGCGGTTGGCAAAGAAAACCAGAAACGAGCGCCACCACCACGGCGGCTCTCGACGCCGACCTGACCGTTGTGGGCTTCGACGATCGACTTGACGATCGACAGGCCGAGTCCGACGCCGTCCTTACCACCACCCGCCGTCGCTGGCGCGCGGTAGTAGGGCTCGAACAGACGCTTGGCCTCGTCGGGCGAGACGCCAGGACCTCGATCGGCCACGGCGACGCGTACCATGCCGTCTCGCAGCCCGATGGTCAGATCGATGGAGGTGTTTGGAGCGCCAAACTTGCTGGCGTTGAGAATCAGATTGATCAGGACCTGGCCCAGCCGGCGGCTGTCTGCCTGGACTTCGGGCACGTCG
The DNA here is from genome assembly GCA_963776625.1 of uncultured Chloroflexia bacterium. GTDB lineage: Bacteria > Chloroflexota > UBA6077 > UBA6077 > CF-72 > CF-72. Next base: position 49,372 of record CAVZNP010000003.1, read on the forward strand.
CTAGCGATGCGTACGCGCAGTTGCTGCCCGCGTTGCTCCAGCAGCGGACCGACCACGGCTTCGACCTCTTCGACTACGTCGGCCATGCTCAGCGGCTGGCAAGTCAATTGCAGACGGCCTTCGCGGATGGTGGCCGCGCAGAGGAGGTTTTCGACCAGTCCCTGCAGCCAGAGCGTGCGACGGTGCATCGCGCCCAGCATGCTCTTGACCTGTTCGGGATCGAGGTGCGCAAAGTCTTCGGCGAGCAGCTCCGACGACGTTGCCAGCGCCGTCAGTGGGCCGCGCAACTCGTGAGCGACCGTTGCCAGCACCGTCAACTCGTGATGCGGTGTCGTCTGGCTATCTCGAAGCGTCGGCGGAATGGCGTTAGATGCGCTGTCCGGGTCGATTGCCACGGTGACTCCCATCTGTGTCGCTGACCTCCTTCCCGTGTGTTCCATGTGCAGCACGCTGACTATACGTGTCGTCCCCGTAAACGTCCGTTACAGCCCCCGTAACAGTTGCGTACACCGCGGGGTGCGCCATAACAGGGGCGTTACAAACTCGACTTGCGTGTTGCGACGGCGTTGACGCCGAGCTTTGGGGACCACACCGGGAAAGCCACGGTCGTGAGTTGGAAAACTCGGCCTGCCGGCCAATTCGTGCGTCCGCGTGAACTGTTTCACAACCTGGCGCGGTTGAGTCTCAACCGGGGGGCGCGGCGCTCACGTCGTCTTTACATTGCGCTGCGGGTTGGAAAGGTGCACGTTGCGGGTTGCGCGGGCCAGGGTCAGTCGGCGTCAGGGCCGCTGTCTGCTTTGAGCAGCACGCCGACACCTGGAATCGTGTGCAGCAACTGCGGTCTGGACGGATCTTGCTCGAGTTTGCGGCGCAGGCGGTGCACGGTGACCCGCACCACGTCGGAGGTGCCCGGATCTTGATAGCCCCACACCTGCTTCAGCAGATCGCTGGTCGACACCACCCGGCCAGCGTTGGTCATCAGGCAGTGCAGCAGTCGGAATTCCGTGACGGTCAGGCTGACGGGCTGGCCCGGCGAGCGTCACCGAGTGGTCGGCAACGTCGAGCCTGATGGAGCCGACCTCCAGACGCGTCTCGGGCTCCTGACGCACGTGTAGCTCCTGCCCGCTGCGGCGCAACTGAGCCTTGATGCGCGCAATCAGCTCGCGGTGGCTGAACGGCTTGGTCAGGTAGTCATCGGCGCCACGATTCAAGCCGCGGACCTTGTCCTCCTCAGAATCCAGCGCGGTCAGCATGATGACCGGGCAACGCTGAGCGGCGGCGCAGCTCCTCGAGCACATCCAGGCCGCTCGACGACCCCAGGTTGATGTCCAGGACGACCAGGTCCGGCTTGTGCTCCTCGAACTGACGCATCGCCGACGCGGCATCGTAGGCGCCAATCGGGTCCAGGCCCGCGCGGTGCAGCGCGAACGACAGCAGTTCGATGAGCTCGCGATCGTCGTCGACCAGAAGGACGGGCATGTGATTCCTTTACGCCCGGCGCAGCGCCCGGGGAAGCGTGAACCAGACCTCGGTGCCGCTGCCCAGCTTGCTGTCGATGCCAATGCTGCCACCATGCGCGTCGACGATGCCCTTGGCGATCGCCAGACCAAGCCCCACGCCAGGTGGGTCCGAATCTGACCGAACCCGATAGAAGCGCTCGAACAGACCGGCTTGCTGCTCGGGCGGAATACCGGGCCCCTGGTCGATAACGCTGATGCGTACCATGCTACCGTCGGAGGCCGCCACCAGACGGATGACCGACTGTTCGGGACTGTACTTCGACGCGTTCGCCAGCAGGTTGGTCAGCACCTGGCGGGCATAGCGCGCGTCGGCCATCACCGGGCAAGGGTCCTCGGGCAGCTCGAGCACGACACGTTGGCCACAGCCTTCGAGCACGGGACTGACGATGTCCACCGCCTCGAGCACGATCGATTCGAGCTCGGTACGCCGCGGCGCGACCACGAAATGACCGGACTGGATGCTGCCAGCGCTGAGGAGGTCCTCCATCAGCGTCCGCATGCGCCGCGCCGTACGCCGCGCGGTGCTGAGGAGATGGTCGAACTCTTTCGCAGTCAGCTCCGCATAGTCGGTGTCGAGCATCTCGAGGGCATTGTCGAGCACCATCAGCGGACTGCGTAGCTCGTGGGCCACGCTGTACAGCAATTGTTCGCGCAGTCGGTTGACCTCAGCATGTCGAGAGATGTCGTGCACGACATAGACCGCGTAGCCATGGTTTTCGTCGTGTTCGTTCAGGACGGTGCGGCTGACCTCGAGGTCGACCGTGCGTCCGGTCGCGTCGGCCAGGCGGCCCTGCGCATCACCCGCGCCGGCCGCGTCGCGCGGCCGCGGCACGAAGGGCAACACGTCCTGAATGTCGCGCGCGTACAGACGCGCGGGACTGCCGAAGAGTGAAATCGCGGCGGCATTGAAGCCGGTCACCCGGCCGCTCATGGCGGTCGTGATAATGGGCGTGCGCAGCGCGGCGAACAGCTCACGGCGCTGTGCCTCCTGCGATGCCAACGCTCGCGGGGTGAGATTCGGCTCTTCAGCGCTCAACTCAGCGTCCCCTGGCAGGCAGACCGCCTCGAACGCTGGCAACACTCAACCGACGACAACCCTGCACTGGCCGCGGGCTCGTCAGGCACATTGGTCCCCCAATCTTCCACCTTATATGCGTGTACTCGATATGCGTGTACTCGGCTGCGCGGGCCGCTCGGACCATAAGCCCAAAGGGGGGTTCCGTCAAGGACGAGCATCTCGCCGGGATGCACCCACCACAGGTGTACGCCGGTCGCCGCCCAGAGGATGCGTGGACGAGATGAAAGCCCGAATTCACCAGAATCCCAATGAGTCCTCAACCAGACTTCCGGACAAAACGTGCCACTGTTAAGGACCTGCGTTGGCGCAACCGCGCCTCTGGAGGAGGACCGAAACCGAGTGACGATCAGACGAACCACACTACGTTCACGCGTCGATGTGCGCGCGCGTATCGCGCGACATCGCGCCGCCGCGCAACGTCGGTTTCGGCCGAGCTCTAGCCCCATGTGCGAAGGGCGGCATCGCGATCGTGGGTAGAAGCAGCGTTTTCGGCGACTTGAGCCCCGATCCAACCGCCAGCCGTTCCACCATCCTGCTGGTCGAGGACGATGCCGCGGTTGCCTTCATGTTGACGGACGTTCTCGAGTCGACCGGTTACGAGGTACTGGTGGCCGGCACGGGCGCCGCGGCGCGCTCGCAGGTCGAACAACACCGCCCCGACCTGATCATTCTCGATCTGGTGCTGCCAGATGAGGACGGCCTGGTGCTGTGCAGCGTGCTCAAAGGCATGGCCGGCGCACCAATCCTGGTGTGCAGCGGGACGCAGCGACGGCGCGACGCATTCCTGAGCCTGAAGCTCGGGGCCGACGACTTCATCGCCAAGCCGTTTGACGTCTACGACCTGCTGGCGCGCGTGGAGGTGCTCCTGCGGCGGGCTGCTCAGCGTCACGCGTCCGAACCCGCGCCCCAGCGGGGGCCCATCCGCATCGGCGAACTGCAGATCGATCACGCCACGCATCAGGTCACGCTCGGCGACAACGTGCTCCAACTCACGCCAACCGAGTATCGCCTGTTGACCGTGCTGGCAGCCCGACCGGACCAGGTCGTCCCGCGTGACGCACTGGCCAAACTCGTCTGGGGCGATCCGGACACGGGCACGAGTCGCACGATCGACGTCCACATCGGACGGCTGCGCGTCAAACTGAGCCAGGCGGGTCGCACCGCGCCGCAGATCATCTCGGTACGCGGTTTCGGCTACAAGATCGTGAGTAGCGCGCCCGACCCGCCCTCAGTCGGCAGCCAGCTGAACGACGAACACATCCCGTTGATCGACGGACTCATCAAGTAGCGAGCTTTCTGCCAACTTTCGGGCGTCGAATATCCCCGTCGCGCCCTGAGCTCTGTTCCAAAGTCGCAGCGTTAACACCCGTTCGACTTCGAAAGTTTGAAGAAAGCTCGTCGCAAGCGTTTACCAACATTCGTTCTAACCTGTACGCTTCGACGGATTGACGAGGAGGGTTGGAATCGCACAATGGTGCCACTGCAGGCAGGGGGCAGCCGGCTCTGGCGAGCCGCCGGACGATTCAGGCGATGGTCGCTCGGCGGGGCGCTGTGCATCTCGCTCTTTCTCGGGGCAGTTCTTGGCCAGGCTTCACTGGCAACGGCGCAACAGGCCGGTCCGAGCGCTGACCCGGGCTTCTTCCCTGCGACTGGCTACCGCATCAGCTCGCCGGCGATCCTCGACTACTTTCAGCATCGCGGCGGCGTGCGGACCTTCGGTTACCCCGTTTCCAACGAGTTCCCCCTGCTCGGCCAGCGCGCCCAGCTTTTTCAGCGCGCCATGCTCCAGGTTGGCGCCGACGGCAGCGTCACGCCCGCCGACATCCTGAGCTCGGACTTCCTGCCCATCACCCACATCGACGGTCTCAGCCTACCCCCGGCAGACCCCGACATACAGGCCAGTGCCCCGACACCGGACCAGGACGACTACGCCACGCAGGCACTTGCCTTCGTCAATCTGTACGTGCCGGACACCTGGAATGGCTTGCCCGTCAACTTCCAGCAGACGTTCCTGAATACCGTCACGTGCGCTGACGCGTTCGGCACAGACGACTGTGACTCTTCGCAGCTGCCAGGGTTCGACCTGCAAATGTGGGGCCTGCCCAGTAGCCTGCCGACCAGCGACCCGCTCAACTCCGACTTCGTCTATCAGCGCTTCCAACGCGGGATCATGCACTACTCAGTCACCACCGGCCTCACCCAGGGCCTGCTGCTCGGCGATTGGCTCAAGCGCATCATGATCGGCGTCGACCTGTCGCCCGACATCAACCCCGAGGTACGCCAGTCGCGCTTCTTCGCCCAGTACGCGCCCTCGCAGCCTCTGGCACTGGATCGGCCCGACGCCTTGCCGAACACCTCCCTGGCGCAAGCCTTCAGCAACGACACGCTGATGGCCGCCGGCCAACCCCTGGCTCAGGCCCAACCCACGCTGCCGACGAACGTGGCCCAGACCGCCACGTCGGTTGCGCTCACCGCCACGGCCGTCTCGGCCACACAGTCCGCGTTCTCGGGGCAGCAAGCCCAACTGACGTCGACCGCGGCCGCCCTGACGGCGACGGCAACCGCCGCGACGGCCGTGGCCAACACCTCCCCAACGGGCACGCCGAACGTGAGCACGAGCACCATTCCGGTCGTCAATGTCGGTTGTCTCGGCGACGAGCAGATGTGGTTCGTGCCACGTAAGCCGAACGTCGGCACCCACGTGCAGATTTCGGTGACGTCTCAACGCCATCACGATGTACGCGTGATGGTTCTGGCTGGACCGCTCGATTCAGGCCCGGTCACCGAGCGGGTCGGACCGCTCGGTTTTGTGTGGACCTGGACCGTCGTGCCGACCGTTGAGGACTTCTATCAGTGGACGTTCTACGCGGACGGTTTGCGACCGTGCATCACCTCTGGGTTCAACGCTACGGCGCCACTCGGCGCCACGCTGACGCCCACCGAGACGCCAATCCCGACCAATACGCCGGGCACCATCACCGCGACGCCGACGGGGACCCCGGTGCCCATCCCGTCGATCAATACCGCGAGCAACACCGGCACCTGTGGGTCGGTCATTACGATCACGGGCTCGAACTTCGGCACGCCACCATCGTCGTTTGGCACCAGTGTGCAATTGCTTGGCGGTCCACAAGGTTCGGGAACGCCGCTGTTGCTGAGTCTGATTGGCGGGTCAACTACGCAACTGACCGCCACCCTGCCCTCGAGCGGCCTGGTGGCGGGCGGCGGCTTCAAATTAGTGGTGGTCAACAGTGGCGGGGCGTCGAACACCGTCGACTTCACGGTTACCGCGTGCGGCGCTTCGACGTCCGACACGCTGACGCCCACCCCAGCACCAAGCTCGACACCGACGCCGACACCCGTGCCGGCCCCGCAGATCTCGAGCGTGACCTCCCCGGCTGGTTGCAGCTCAGCCATCACCATTGGCGGCTCGAACTTCGGATCACCACCCAGCTCGGTCGGCACGGTGGCCCAGCTGCTCGGCGGTCCGTCGGGAGCAAATACGCCGAAGATCCTGTCGGCAATTGGCCCTGGTTCAAACACTCAGTTGCTGGTGGTGCTGCCGAGCAGTGGTGTGCCCACAGGCGCCTATAGCGTGGTGGTGACCAGCAACGGTGGCGCGTCCAACTTGTTGCCACTGACCGTCAACCCCGGGTGCGCATAACCCCGGCCGCGGGGCAGGCAGACGGATGCGCCCGGGTCCTTGCGGTGGCGCGATTATGCCTGCGCGGTGAGCATCGCCATTCGCTGGCGGATGCGCTCCACCAGGTGCAGCTCCGCGCAGCGGGCGCCCGCGCGGATCGCGTTCTGCATCGCCAGGGGCGTCGAGCGGCCATGCGCCACGATGCACACGCCATTGACGCCCAGCAGCGGCACGCCCCCGACTTCCTCGTAACTCACCCGTCGCCGCACGGAGCGGAACGCGGGCCGCAGCCCCAGCGCCAGCAACGAGGTCAACGGGTTGCGGGTAAGCTCCTGACGGATCATCTCCGTCATCGTCGCCACGACGCCCTCGGCACCCTTCAAAAACACATTGCCCGTGAAACCGTCGACCACCACCACGTCCACCACCCCGCTGGTGATGTCTTTGCCTTCGACGTTGCCCACGTACTGGATCGGCAGAGCCCGAATCAGCGGGGTAGCCTCGACGAGCAACGCGTTGCCCTTGCCCTCCTCTTCGCCATTCGAAAGCGTGGCCACCGTCGGTCGCGCGCGACCCAGCACGATCTCGGCGTAGAGGCTGCCCATCAGCGCAAACTGGGCCAGCCACTCGGGCTTCACGTCAACGTTGGCGCCGACGTCGAGCACCACGCAGAAGCCCTTGAGCGTGGGCAGCAGCGCTGCAAGCGCCGGCCGCTCGCTGGTAATGCCTTCGATCCGCCGCAGACCGAGCAGCGCCGTCGCGAGCACACCCCCGGTGTTGCCAGCCGAGACGAACGCATCCGCACTGCCACTCTTGACCAGCTCCACCCCCACCGCCATCGACGATCGCCGCTTCGAGCGCACCGCCGAGGCTGGATGCTCACCCATCTCGATCACCTCGGGGGCGTGCACGATTTGCAGCAGATGCTCGACGCCGCTCAGGTCGCCCTGCTGGCGCAGCGCCGCGCGGACGTCGGACTCCTGTCCGACCAGCTGAATCTCGTAGCCCCACGCTCGGGCAGCGCTGAGCGCGCCCGCCACTGGAGCCAGCGGCGCGTGATCGCCACCCATGGCATCCAGCGCGATCCGAACCATCTTGTGCTCAGGCATTATTCCCCACACACCTATGCCAGTGCTGGATGAGGTGCGCAGCGCACGCCGCGCGACTGGCGGCCGCGGCGCGCACCGTACGGATTCAACAGGAGCGCCTACCCGCGTACGCCGCCGAGCTGCGCGCGTCACAGGCCGCGTTGCAGGCGGGCGCCCCCGAGCTCGACGCGGCGACGCACTATCTCGGCGCCGCAGACGCGACGCTCGCCTATCTCGTCACCCTGGACGCTATCAACTTTGGCAGCGGATACTTCCCGCATCTGCAGAAGCGCACGGGTCTGTCAGGGTATTTCACCGTGGCGGCGAGTCTGAAGGACGCCTGGCCGCTGACCGTCGAGGACCTGCGCCGACTTGGCCCGGCCGACTGCGCCCGTATTTTTGGCCAGGCGACGCCTGATGCCGCCGTCGACGAGTTGATGGCGCTGTTCGCGCGCGCCCTGAATGACCTCGGGGAGCTGATCGCCACACGGTACCGCGGCAGCTTCGCCGCCCTGATCGAAGCCGCTAACCACTCGGCCGAGCAGCTCGTGCCGCTGCTTGCCGAGATGGCCTTTTATCGAGACGTCGGCTTTTACAAGCGGGCGCAGCTGACCGCGGCCGATCTGGCCATTGCCGGCGTGGCGCGCTTCGACGACCTGGATCGGTTGACCATCTTCGCCGACAACCTTGTTCCACATGTGCTGCGCGTCGACGGCATCCTCGAGTACGACGCCGACCTGCTCGTCCGCATCAATCGCGAGGAGCTGATCGCCGCCGGCTCGCAGGAGGAGCAGGAGATTCGCGCGTGCGCGCTGCATGCCGTGGAGCTGTTGCGCGGGTACGTGGAGGGCATGACGTCCATGCAACTGGACTACGTGCTGTGGAATCGTGGGCAGGAGGCGGCGTACAAAGCGCAGCCGCGACACCGCGCCCGCACCGTGTTTTACTGAGGGACACCTATGCAGGGTCTGCTGGTCGCGTTCATGAATCCGCCGGCCGATGAGGCCGCCTTCAACGCCTGGTACGACGAGGAACACGTCCCACTGCGTCTGGGGGTGCCCGGCTTCCTGAACGGCCGCCGCTACCGCGCGCCAGACGAGCCGCCCGCCCCCTCGAGAACGTCCGCGACCGGCATGGCGCCAGCTGGCGGCGCGCCGGATTCGTCCACCCACCCGCGCTACCTGGCCCTGTACGACCTCGAGTCAGTCCAGGTCCTCGACTCCCCGGGCTACGCTCGACTGATTCCCGACCGCTCCGAGCGCGAGCGCGACATCATCGCGCGTATCCCCTTCACCGATCGGCGCGTCGGCGAGCTCGTCCTCGACTGTCCCGAGTGGACGCCCGACGCCCCGTACCAGCTGGTCGTCTGCATGACCCCGATGAGCGGCGGCGAGGACGACTTCGTCGCCTGGTATCGCGAAGAGCACATTCCGATGCTGTTGGCCGTCCCCGGCTGGCGGCGGGCGCGCCTCTTCCGCCAGGTCGACGGCCATGGCCCCGCCTTCATGGCCGTCCACGAGCTGGAATCAACTGCCGTCTTCGAATGCCCGGAATACACCGCCTCAATCAGCACGCCCTGGCGACTGCGCATTCGCACAACGGTGCAGCGCTACGAACGCGACCTCTTCCAGCTCTGGCGCGCCAATCCCCGATAACACGGGTATCCTTCACGCACACCGACGTCATGTCGCAGCAGTCGCCGTATCGTGAGCGTGTCCCCGCGGTGGCACGCGCCGTCCATGCCCTCGAGCACCTGGCCTCGAGCCAGCGTCCGCTCTCGCTGACGACGCTCAGCAAGGCCATCGACGTCGGCCCGAGCTCGCTCCTGGCGATTCTGACCACGCTGCGCAACCTTGGCCTGGTCAGCCGCTCGCCGCGAGACGGGCACTACCTGCCCGGCCCGGGCCTGGTGGCGCTCGGCACCGCCGCGGCTCAGAAGCTGGAGCCACTGCACACCTTTGATCTGCTGGCCAGTGAGCTCGTCGAGTCACTCGGTGAGACGGTCCTGCTGTGGATTCAGCAGGGTGATGGCCTGGCCATGGCGGCCGTGCGTGAGGGCACTCAGCCGCTGCGGTACGTGCCGACGCTCGGGGTCCGCCTGCCGGCGAGCGGCTGGGCGTCATCGACCAGCGACGGCTTGACCGAGGGCCAGCTCGAACCCGGCGTGTGGCTCCTGGCCGCACCACTCGACGAGCACGCGCTACTGGCGGTCGTCGGTCCCGATGGGCGGCTGAGGGGCGCCAACGGCGACCGTGCGCGGGCCGCCTTGCGATGCGTGACCGGCGGTGATTCACGTGGCATCGCGGCAGGCTCGGGACCCATCGAGCCGCGTGAGCTCGATAGTTTCCTGACCCAGGCGCTGGTTGCGAGCCTTTCCTACCTGTCGGATGACGGCTATCCGGCCAGCGTGCCGCTCTGGTACGACTGGGATGGCCGCGCGTTCTGGCTGGTGCCTTCGCCGGCGGCCGAATGGGCGGAGCACGTGCGCCGCAATCCACGCGTGTCGTTGTCGGTGAGCGAGTCGACACCGCCGCTGCGCCGCGTCCTGGCGCGCGGTCCGATTCTGCCCGTCGACGACCCGGATGCCAGCCAGTGGCGCAGCGTCGAAGGGCGCCTCGCGGCACGCTACGCGCGACTCGAGCCGTCGCGTCTGCTCGAAGGTCGTTCGGGCCAGTCGCGCACGCTGCTGCGGTTGGTTCCGCAACAGCTGATCGCGTGGCGCGGGCTGCTGCGGCCCCAACAGCCAGCATCCATCGCCACACGGGCGGCCCAGCGCGCGTGACCGGCACCTCGGCGCTATCCGCGGGGATCGCGGTTGTACCGGTCTTCGGCATTGGCGAGGTTGGCGCGGATGCTGATCTCGCCGCCATGCTCAACGACGCGCTGATCGCTCAGGGCACGCCTTTGCAGGACGGCGACATACTGGTTGTCACCCAGAAAATCGTCTCGAAAGCCGAGGGCTGCCTGGTCAATCTCAACGACGTGCAGCCGTCAGCGCTTGCCACGCAGTGGGCCACGCTGTGGAACAAAGACGCTCGCGTCGTCGAGCTCGTCCTGCGCCACAGTCGCCGCATCGTGCGCATGGACCGCGGCATCATCATCAGCGAGACGTTCCACGGTCTGGTGTGCGCTAACGCGGGCATTGACCAGTCGAACGTCGGCGACGGCCGGGTGACGCTCCTGCCCGTGGATCCAGATGCGTCAGCGGAACGCTTGCGTGCCGCGCTCAGCGCGGCGAACGGGGGCGCGCGCATCGGGGTCGTGATCACCGATACGCACGGCCGCGCGTGGCGCGAAGGTCAGATCAATCTGGCCATCGGCGTGGCGGGTGTGGAAGCCGTGCGCCACTTCGAAGGCCAGGTCGACCCGACAGGCTACGAGCTGCGCGTCACCCAGTTGGCCACCGCCGACGAGCTCGCCTCGGCCGGCGAGCTGGTAATGGGTAAAGTGGACCGCGTGCCGGCTGCCCTGGTGCGCGGCCTGGAGCGGGCGCTCGGCGAAGGGAGCGCTAGCGAGCTGGTGCGCCCCGCGGTCAACGACATGTTCCGCTAGCTCGTCGTCGGCAGGGCGGATTGCCGAAGTCGAGGCGACCCGTGTTGCCATGCGTGACGACAACTGGCCATGTCGAGTCCCTCTGCGTATCGACCACACTGGACGCCTGGCGCATTTGAGGCAGATCCGAACGACTCCTTCGGCCACAAGCACCCGCCGCAGGACTAGAATCGACAGATACGCGGTCTCCCGCGCCGCCACGTCCCTATGCCGCGCGTCCCATTCGATCCCGCAATTGACTACTATCGCCTTCTCGGAGTCGGGCCTGAGGCGCCGGCCGAAACGATCCAGGCTGCGTATCGACGTCTGGCCAAAGCCTTCCACCCCGATCTGAACGCGGGCTCGTCGACCGCGGCCGAGCGCATGGCGCGGCTCAACGTCGCCAAGTCGGTGTTGCTCGACGCGCACACTCGCGCGGTGTACGACCAGGTCCGCTCGCGCGTCACGGCCGCGCCCCGTGAGCGGGTCGCCACGGCGACGACCACGGTACGCACCGTCGGCAACTTCAGCGTGCGGTACGCGCCCTACCAGACAGCTCGGCCGCGTTATCGCGTGGTCCCAACGACCAGCGCTCGGGCCATGCCGCGCTCCGGGTTCGACCGCGGCACCGGCATCTTGCTGCTGATCGCCGTACCACTGATCGCGTTGCTGAGCCTGTACGTGTTCCAGGCCGTTCAGCTGTCCATCGAGCCGCTCAAAGTCGCTTCACCCGACGCGACGATCGCGCCAGGCGAGAGCGCCCGCCCTACCGGTCACGGCGCGGCCGACGGCGTCTTCATGATGCTGCGCTCACAACCGCCCAGCCGCGACCTCGCGGCGCGAGCCAACAACTTCATCCTGGCTCGGTCGGATTCGACGCCCGAGAGCGAGGAGCTGCGCGCCGATGGGCGCCGCCTGCTGCGTTCGGCCAGCGCGGGGGACACGGTGGGTTGGGATGACACGGTGGGGCACATCTGCCAGCTCGCCGGCCGCTGCTAAGCGTTAACACGGGCTCACCCCCGGCGCGGTCCTCCCGCGGAGGTATCTTCGCCTGAACCCGTCACCCGTTCGTTAGACTCTCATACCTTCTGAGACTGTTTCTCTCTATCTACTAACCAACGAATGATCAAGCTAGGTATCGAGGCCGCACCGGCCTCGCGCACGGCCCAGGTGCTGCAGCTCCTGGAATCCGACATCGAAGTCCAGACCCTGTGGTACATGGCCAATCGCACGTCTCGCCGCGCCGCGGTCAACGACCACGGCCCGGTCCACGTGCGTACCGCGATGCACCACGGCGACCGGCTGCTGCGCCTGCTCATGGAGGCCGGCATCCAACCCAACTGCATAACTGACCACGCGATGACCGAGGACGACGCGCGCGTCGTCGTCCTGCTCGGTCTCGCACTGCACGATGTGGGCATGTCGATCCACCGCGATCGACACGAGCTGCTCAGCGTGCCGATCGCGCTGGACTGGCTGCGCCGCAAGCTGCCACCCATCTACGGCGAGCCGCAACTGACGGTCATCATTTCCGAGGTGGCGCATGCCATCCTGGCGCACAACGTCAACGAACGCTGCCTGACCCTCGAGGCGGGTATCGTCAAGGTCGCCGACGCCCTCGACATGACCAAAGGTCGCTCGCGCAAGGCGATCAGCGCCGGCAAGATCGACATTCACTCCATCTCGGCGGCTGCCGTCGAGGCGGTGCGCGTGACACGCGGCGAAAACAAGCCAATCCGCGTGGAAGTCGACATCAACAATCCTGCCGCCGTGTTTCACCTCAAAGAGGTCTTCGGCCAGAAGCTGGCCCACAGCAACCTCGAGCCGTATGTCGAGGTACCCAAGCTCGACGAGCTCCTCGAGTCGCTGCGCGAGCTGGGCACCACGGCCGACCCGCAGCGGGATGCCGAGGCGGCGGCCACCACGGCGGGCAATGGCCGCGTCGAGAGCCGCGCGGTGGGCGAGCCAATCGGCATCGGTCGTGGGCGCGTGCCGACGACCATCGCATAACACGCGCGACACAACACCGTCAGCACCAGCCTGTATCAGCGTCGCGAACGGTGCCAGCCAGCCGCGGCCCAGAGGCGGCAACACCAACGATTGAGACAGTAATCCTTGTAACGTCCGGGCACCTGGCCGCGTGGTGATGGTGGATACTCCTATGTCGGCCGCGGTCTTTGCGCACACGCGCAGCACTCCCTGGTCGTTGCCGGTGAACGCCCGAGCTTACGAACCGAGTCACGAGACTGCCCTGTCGCTCGAGGGGCAGCAAGTCATTGCCGCGCGGCGCAACGATTCTGGCGCTTTCGAGGCATTGGTGCTGCGGCATCAGGGACCGCTCTACAACTTCTGTTTACGCATGCTCGGCCAGACCGAAGACGCCGCCGACGTCGCCCAGGAAACGTTCGTCCAGCTGTACAGTCATCTGGGGCGTCTGGACGAGCGCGAGCCCATCGCGCCGTGGCTCTTCCGTGTCGCGCGGAATCGCTGCATCGACATCATCCGCCGACGACGCACGGTGCCACTCGGCGTCGTGGACGACAGCGGGGAGTCGGTGAGCGGCCTCGAGCCTGCCGACGACGAGCCGCTGCCTGAGGAGCTCGCGGAACGCGCGGATCTCCAGCGGCTCCTGTCGAGCGCGATCGCGGCGCTGCCGCCGGCCTACAGCGAGGTCGTCGCGCTGCGCTACGCGGGTGATCGCTCGTTCGCCGAGATCGCTGAAATACTCGACTGCGACGAGGGCGCGGCACGAGTACGCTTCCATCGCGCCAAGGGACTCCTGCGGCGCCAATTGCGCGCTCTGGTCGAAGCGGGCATCTGAAATATACATCCACAAAGACACGCCCATGCACGAACAACACCGACAGTCATCCCACTTCGACGATGCGTATCCAGACGACGTCGACCGCCTGTTCGCCCGGCTGGACCGTGCCCCGGTGCCCGAGGATCTGACCGCGCGAGTGCTCTCCAGCACGGTCGAACGCAGCAACGCCACGCGGGCTGTCCTGGCCTGGCCGTGGATGGTGGCCGGCCTGCTGGCGCTGGGTGTGCTGACCATCGCGGGCTATGAGCTCGGGGCGAGTCTGGCCGCCAGCGATGGACTGGAGTTGTTTGGCCTGGTGTTCACGGACTTCGGACTGCTGACGACGGCGCCGGGCGACGTGCTGGCCGCTTTGAACGAGGTCGTGCCGTGGACACTGGTGGCCCTGGCCGGCGTGAGCGCCGCGCTGCTGGTCCTGGCCGCTGGCAACGTCGTTTCGCACGGTCCAGGCTCACTGCGCGCGCGCAACGTCGCATAAGGCGTACGGCGAGCGACGGGAAAGCACGAGATCCAGCACCGTGTCGGCGTGGCTCAAACGCTTTGGCCTGCATCTGGCCGCCGCCGTGGGCGCGACGGGCGTGTTCGTCGCGGCTGCGGCCGTGGGCGCGAACCAGACGCGCCAGCAGACGGACCTGGCGCCGCCCGTTGCGACCATCGTGCGTCCGCGGCAGCCGAACGGAGAACCGCGGCCCACGGTGGTCGTGGCGACGCCAACGCCGCAGAGCACCGCTGGCGCACAGCCGACCAGCCAACCGGCATCTGCGTCTGGCGCACAGCCGACGCCCGCGAGCCAGACTCCGCCGCTCACACCACGTCAGCGCATCGCCGCGGTCGTGCGGCCCGAGCGCAGTCTGGCGGGCACGATTCAGTCGGTCGGGACGGACAGCCTGCAGGTGGTTGGCGTCGGCGGGCGGACGTGGACCGTCGAGCCCGCGCCTGGGGCGCTGATCCGTTTGAACGGCAAGGCGGCGAAGCTGGACGCGCTGCAGGCGGGCGACGGGGTGGTGATCCTGGGGCAGGCGCAGCCAAGGCCAGGGCTCACGTTTCTGGCGCACGCCGTTACCGCGAAGACCAAATAGCTTGAGTCAGACTCAGACGTCAGAGGTCAGACTGCGCAACTTCAACTCAGGCATCCGACTCCACGTGTGGCGCACCAACTGCTGATTTCTGACTTCCGACTTCTGAGTTCTCGTTGAGCGCCACGAGGCGATGCTCCACCGCTCGCGCGTGCGCCTCGAGGCTCTCCGCCCGCGCCAGCACCACCGCGGGCGGCCCCGCCTCGCGCAAGTCCTCGGGCCCGAGCGCAAACACGGAGATCACCTTCAGAAAATCGTCGACGTTCACCGGCGACGAGAAGCGCGCCGTCCCACCCGTGGGCATGATGTGACTCGGGCCGGCGGTGTAGTCGCCGATTGCCTCAGCGTTGAGTTCGCCGAGGAACACGCCACCCGCGTGGCGGACCTTGCCGAGCCACGTCCAGGGGTCGCGCACGGCCAGGCACAGATGCTCGCCCGCGAAGGCGTTGGCCAGGTCGATCGCTTCTGCGAGGTCACACGTCTCGACGATCCCGCCGCGGTTGGCCAGAGACTCTTCGACGATTGCTCGCCGCGGCAGGCTCTGAATCTGCTGCGCTACCTGCTCGTCGACCGCGTCTGCCAGCGCCGCATCAGGCGTGATCAACAGGGAGCAGGCCAGCGGGTCGTGCTCCGCCTGAGCCAGCAGGTCGGCGGCCACCCAGGCCGGATTGGCCCACTCGTCGGCGACCACCAGGCACTCGGTTGGTCCGGGCAGCGCCTCGATGCCGACCTGGCCGAACACCATACGCTTCGCAAGCACGACAAACAAGTTGCCCGGCCCGACGATCTTGTCCACGCGCGGCAGGCTCTGGGTGCCGTAGGCCAGCCCGGCAATTGCCTGAGCGCCGCCCACCCGAAAGACCGCGTCGATGTCCGCGACGCGCGCCGCGGCCAGCAGGACGTCGGAGACCTCGCCATCCGGTCCAGCGGGCGGCGAGGCGAGCACAATTTCGTTGACGTTGGCCACGCGCGCGGAATCGCGGCCATCAGCACGCTGCTGGGGTACGGGGCACGGCCGCCCGGTGCGTACACCGCCACGCGCTCGAGCGGGCGGATCAGCTGCCCAAGGGCGCCACCCGATGGGGTGTGCTCGAGCCACGAGCGACGGCGCGCATGCTCGTGGAAGGCGCGGATGCGGTGCGCGGCGGCCTCCAGCGCGTGCATGACGCGCGCGCCGACACGCTCGACAGCGGCGTCGATCTGCGCCTCGGCGACCTTCAGCTCGCCAACCTCGGCGCGATCGAAGGCGCGCGTGTATCGCCGCAGAGCCGCGTCGCCCGTGGTGCGAACGTCTTCCAGAATGCGGCGGACGACGTCCTCAGCGCTCAGGTCTTCGCCGAACGTGGCGCGGATGCCCGCGCGCACGGGCGCGGGTAACGCGTCGGGATCGACTGCGAGCCGGCCGCGGTCGACGAGCAGGGCGTCACGGCCCGCGGCGACGGTAGGAAAACGACGAATGACCCCGGAGCGCATGTCGGAGAGGAGGATAACGCGGTGGCACGCGCGCGAGCCGCGACGCTGCGAGCTGCACTCGCGGCTAGCCCACCACCTGGATGATCCCGCCACGATCGGCGAAGATCAGCGTGCCGTCCGGCCTGATCGACGGCGCGCACCAGATCTCGTTTTTGATATCGATATCCCACACCTGCTCGCCGCTAGCGCTGTCCACCGCGTACAGATGCTCGATCGTCGTGCCCGTATAGAGGGTGCCGTGACTGTCCAGCACCGACGACGCGTAAATCGAGCCATATACGGGGAACTGCCAGAGCTTGGACCCGTCAGCGGTGTTCACGGCGTACACGCCGCCTTTGTTGGCCCCGAAGTAGATGGTCTTGCCATCGGCACTCAGCGCCGGGGTCGTCCAGATGCCCGCGAGCTCGCGCTCGGCCTCGAACAGCCACTTCAGACTGCCGTCAGGCGCCACGGCGTACATGTTGCTGTTGTTTGCGCCGATATAGATCGTCCCGTCTGGTCCGATGGTCGGCGACGCGCCCGTGCCGATGCCGCTGGCGCCGCCGCCGCCCCCGCCAGGGTCCCGACTGCGTGCTGGTCACCAGCGGCGTTGGCCCCAGGTGCTCGCCGAAGTCGAAGCTCCACTTGATCTGGCCCTGAGGCGTGACCGCGTACATCTTTCCGTCGGACGTCGGGTGATACACCGTGCCATCCGCGCCGAGCGCCGGCGCCGACTTCACGGTGGGACCCGTCATCGCCGTCCACTTGACCTTGCCATCCGAGGTCACGGCAAAGAGCTGCCCGGCGGCAGTGCCCACGTAGATCGTCCCATCGGGGCCGACCGTCGGCGAAGCCATGACGCGCGTGGCGCCCAGATCGGCCGTCCACACTGTCTGGGGCGAGGGACCGCTTGCCGCGGTGTTCAGCGCGTACAGTGTGGCCGAGCCCGCGGCGTTGAATCCGCCGGACGCGAAGCCGAGATAGATGACGCTGCCGTCGCTGTTGAGCGCCGGCGTCGCATGGAACGACGACGAAGTCGGCGGATGGAAGCGCCAGACGACCTGCAGCTGATCGCTGGCGGTCGGACTGTTGTTGACCGCGTACAGCACACCCGGGAAGTCGGCGATGTAAAACGTCCCGTCGGCGCCGACGACCCCGGAACTCTGATAGTCGGCACGCGGCGTGGCGGCATCCGACGGGATGTTGTCCGGCGTCGAGGTGTCGTAGCGACGCAGGACACTCGCCTGGGTCGGGCCGGCGAACGCGCTCCGGCCGGAATGCTGGGCGTCTTGCTGGTACATCTGCTTGGCGGGCTGACTGCCGCTGGGCACCGGCGACGCCGCGGCGACGGGTGACGTGGCAGCCTGGGCGGCGAGCGACGCCGCCGGCACGGGTGAGGCGATCGCGGCGGGCGAAGCAATTGGAAGGGGCGAGGCGGCAGCCGCGGCCGCCGGCGAGGGCGAAGGCGCCGGGCTTGCGAACGGCAGGGACGGGGACGGGACCGTCGCCGCGCTCGGGGGCGCCGGGGTTGGCGCCGCCGCCGGGGCGCTCGTCGGGGTCGGCGTCGATGCGCCAGTGCATGCTGCCAACAGCCCGCTGCCACCTGCGACCAGTGTGATGTTCAGAAAGTGCCGTCGAGTGAGGTGCATTCGCTTGGCAGCGTAAGTCTGAGTTGCAGATCGCGCTCGAAAATCACGTCGTCAAGACGAGAGTTAGTTTCTTTGGGAGTCGAAAGCTGCGACTTTCTCCTTAGGGCGGGCACCAGTTCGTCACGAGTTCTTTTTTTTAAGTCGAAAGCTGCGGCTTTCTCCCCAGGGCTCCGCGCCCTGGACCCCGCGTCCCAGAGCCCTACACTCGGTGGCTGTAAGCCGCATCCGCTCGCTGGGACGCACGCACTGTCAACACGTGTGTAATCCACGAGGGTGGGACACCCGAGGGTGTTCTCTGCTCTTCCCGTCCTGGTCGACACCTGGGGGAGTAACAACCACGCGGGAACCCTCAGGGACACTTTAGGGAGGGACGTCTCGGGGGGAACACCTTCGGAGGGACACCCTCGGGCATGAACACCCCGTCGGGATACACACGTGTTGAGGTGCGTGCCTCAGCGCAGCGGACGCGGGACACCTCAGGCCGGCACACCTCGGGAAGTGACACCCTCTCGGACAACACACGTGTTGACAGTGCGTGCGTTCCAACGAGCGGATGCGGCTGACAGCCACCGAGAGTAGGGCTCTGGGACGCGGGGTCCAGGGCGCGGAGCCCTGGGGAGAAAGCCGCAGCTTTCGACTTAAAAAAAGAACTCGTGACGAACTGGTGCCCGCCCTGGGGAGAAAGCCGCAGCTTTCGACTAAGCAAAAAACTCATGACGAGGTGCTGCCGGTTAGAGCTTAAGCTTGATCTCAACACCCCTGCGGTAGCCTCTGTGTGTGCTCGATCGCACTGGCATCACGCTGGTGATCCCCGCCTGGAATGAACCCGACGCCATCGGCGGCGTGCTCGACGAAATTCCGCCGAACCTCGTCGACGAGGTGCTGGTCGTCATCGGCAGCCACTCCGACCCAACCGGGCAGGTGGCCAGCAGCCGCGGCGCGCGCGCCCTCGTGCAGGCCTCGCCCGGCTACGGCGCCGCGTGCTGGACTGGCGCTCAGGTGGCCCTTGCCGACAACGCCGACGTCGTTGTCTTTCTCGACGGCGACTACGCCGACCCGCCCGCCGAGCTCGCGCGCGTCCTGTCGCCCATTCGGCAAGGGCGCGCCGACCTGGTCCTCGGCTGCCGCGATCTGCGGCGCTTTCCGGACGCGCTGCCCCGCCATGCCAGACTCGGCAACACCCTTGTCTGCGGCCTGATGCGCGTGCTGCTGCGCACCGACTTCCACGACCTGCCCTCGTACAAGGCGATTCGCGCCAGCGCGCTGCGCCAGCTCGGCATGCGCGAGATGACCTACGGGTGGACCGTCGAGATGCTCGCCAAAGCCGCGCGGGCGCACTTGCGTATCGAACAGATCGAGATCGAATATCGTCCGCGCCGCGGCGGCCGCTCCAAAGTGGCGGGTGACGCGCGCGCATCTGTCCTGGCCGCGTACAAGCTGCTCGGTTGTGCCGTGACCTACGCGGCCAGTCCTGAATGGTCGGCGGTCGGTGGCCAGTAGCTCGCTGACCCCCGCGCCAACGGGCGCATCCGCGCGCGAGGATCTCGTCCGACTGGCCGCCAGCGCGACGCCCCTGCCGTCGCCGGTGGAGGCCTACTTCGAGGTCGCCAACCGCTGCAACAGCAAGTGCGCAACGTGCCCGCTGACGTTTTCGCCGCAGGAAGCCGCGAAGCAGCTGTCGCTGGACGAGTTCAAGCACCTGGCTGACCAGCTGCCCGACCTGCGGCGCGCCGTGTTGCAGGGCATCGGCGAGCCGCTGCTGAATCGCGACCTGGCGCCAATGATTGCCCACCTGAAAACGCGCGGCGTGTACGTCGTGTTCAACACCAACGCGGCGCTGCTGACGCGCCGACGCCAGGTGGAGCTGATCGAAAGCGGCCTCGACGAGCTGCGCGTCTCGCTGGATAGCAGCACACCCGAAACCTACGTCAAAGTGCGCGGGATTCCCGCCTTCGATCGGGTGGTGGCCAACCTCGGCGAGATGGTGCGCACCCGCCACACGCTGGCTGCACGCGCGCCGCGCGTCTCCATCTGGATGACCGGTCTGCGCGAAAACCTCCACGAGCTGCCAGACGTGATTGATCTGGCGGGGCGACTGGGCGTCGACGAGGTGTACCTGCAGCGCATGGTCTTCTGGGGCGAAGGGCTGGCCGTCAGCGACCAGAGCATCTATCCCGGTGGACTCGCCGGCGTCGAAGAGGTGATTGCCGAGGCCGAACGTCGCGCCGAACGGCACGGCGTGGGATTTCGGGGCGCCGACGCGCGGCCGCCGCGCGCCAGCATTGTGGAGCGCGCGCCCGAGCACGAGCCGTGGCGAGCGTGCAGTCGCCCTTTGCGGCTGGCATACATCACCTCGCAGGGCACGGCGCTGCCGTGTTGCATCGCGCCGTTTACTGACGCGCCGTTCGAGAGCATCCGCCTGGGCAACTATTTGCAGAACGGCGTCGAGAGCGTGTGGAACGGCGAAGCATACGCACGCTTCCGGCAGCAGTTGTATTCCTCGGACCCGCCGGCCGCATGTCGAAATTGCGGCCTGGCGTGGAGCCTCTGACAGTTTCCCCAGAGGGGTCCCCTACGGTCGCTGCACTGGAAACGCCCTCGCCGGGCCCGACGCCGCCCACGCCCGAGCCGACAACCCGTGCGACACCGCCCTGGATGCGCGTCGCGCCGTGGTTGAGGCTCACCTCGAGGTCGAGCGGCGCGTCGTGGCTGAGCGTTGCCTCGTGGCCGAGCGGGCGCCTGTGCGGCGTCGCCGTCGCGGCCATGGCCACGGCCTGGGCTGCCGGTTTCGGCTACCTGGCCGTGGTGCGGCACCTGGCCCTCGGCTCCCACGCCGAAGACCTCGGCTTCACCGATCAGGTCATCTGGAACTTCCTGCGCGGCCAGTGGTTCCGCATGAGCATCTACTCCGGCGCCACCTGGAACACCGAACTCGACGTCAGTCGCATTCTCCGCCCGGATTCACTGATGGCCTTCCACGTCGAGCCCATGCTGCTGCTCTTCGTACCCGCCTACGCGCTCGGCGGGGGCGCGGTCACGCTGTTGATCGTCCAGTCCGTCGTCGTGGCGGCCGGCGCGATCCCCGCCTATCGCCTCGGCACACATTTCACCAGCAAACGCTGGTGCGGCGTCGTGGTGGCTCTCGCCTATTTGATGAGCCCGCTCGGCCAGTGGGCCGTGCTTGCCGATTTTCATACCTCGACCCTGGCTGCGCCGCTGCTTCTGCTGAGCCTGGAGCGGCTGCTCGTCGCCCGCAAACCCATCCAGTCGCTGCTCGCCGCCGCTCTCGCCGCCACCGCTCGCGAGGACGTCGGACCGGTCGTCGCGATCCTCGGACTGACGCTACTCGCGAGCTACACGCCGAAAAGAACCGGCCTGGCGTTCTTCGCTCTGGGCACCGCCTGGACGTTGCTGGCGCTGGGCGAGATCCGCGCCTACAGCGGCGGCGTCTCCCCCTTCGGCGCTCGCTACGGAGCGACCCTCGCCTCAGGACCAGCCGCCACGCTGCAGGCACTCACCCGCCCTGAAGTCATCGACTATCTCAAGACCCTTCTCCTCAGCGGCGGCTGGCTCGGTCTCCTGGCGCCGCTCAGCCTGCTGCCGGCGCTGCCGAGTCTGGCGCTCAACACGCTGTCGACCTCGCCGTGGATGGCGGCCGGCAAGGCCCACTACTCGGGACTGGTGCTCCCGTTTGTGATCGTCGGCGCGGCCGCGGGTCTCCAGCGACTTCGTCGCCATCCCGCGCTGCAGTATTCCGCAGGCGCCGTGCTCTTGCTGACCAGCGCTGCTGCCTATCTCGGACAGGGCGCCGGGCCACTTGCGGGCAATTACGCGCCCGCCGCGTTCACCCCGCATGCGCAAGCGGCGCGCGGCATCGCGGCAAGTCTGCCGTCGAATGCAGCCGTCAGCGCTTCGGCGTCCCTGATCCCGCAGCTTACGCATCGTGCGCGCGCCTATGTGTTCCCGGCAGTCGAGGACGCCGACTACGTCTTCGTCGATCTGCAAGCCAGCCCCGCGCCGACCAGCGCGGGCGACGTGTACCTGCGCGTTCAGTCCCTTCTGTCCAGCGGCGACTGGCGGATCGACATCCAGTCGGACGGCCTGCTGCTCCTCCAGCATGCTCCTACTTCGCCAACGCCCACCCCGTTTTCACCCCCAGACAGCACATCGACCATGATCCAACCCCCCACCCTCATCTCCGCCGCACTCATTCCCAGCCCGGACGGCGCCGTCGACGTCGACGGCCCGCGCTGGATTCTGCACACGATCTGGCAGGCCGATCAGCCGCTCCCGCCGGGCACGCATCTCGACTTCCGAGTCGAGTTGAAGACCGGCGAGCAACTGGACGCCTGGGACCTCGCCCCACTGTGGTGGAACCCGCCCGATCGGTGGCCGACTGGTCAACCCGTTACCGTCGACGTGCCCAACATCCCCGAGCGCAGCTTCGCGTCCTGGTCCGCAACCTGGAGCACGCCGTGAAGCGCTGGCTGGCCGCACTGGTCATCGGCTGCCTGGCCAGTGGGGTGGCAATGCTGCTGCAGAGCGTGCTGCGCGACGTCTGGCAGATCCGCAGCTTGCCCGAGCGGGTCGAGGAGTGGCTGCTCCTGTTTGTGCCGCTCGACCTGTTCGAGCAAGGTCTGGCCCGCTTCGGTGCGGACGCCAAAGATCTCGCCCTGACCGCCACGGTGATCGGCATGGCCATCGTGCTGGCCCTGGTCGGCGTGCTGGTCATCCACGCCGGCTGGCGCGGCTGGTCGCTCCTCGGACTGGGTGTGGGCCTGTGGCTGCTCACCATGATCGTGGTCATGCCCGTTACCGGCGCGGGCGCATTTGCCACCGGCCTGCTCGTGGCACCCCTGCTGACGGATTCGGGCTACCTGTTGGTCTTTCTCGGGTACGCCACGCTGCTCGTCGCCGGTGGCCTGATCCTGGATCGCACGCGGCGCGCCCCGCCAAGAAGGCCGATGCTGCTGCACGAGCGCCGCGCACTGCTCGCTGGTCTGCTCGGAGCGATTGTCGCCGCCGGGATCGCCACCGTGGTGGGTCGCCAGGGCGGCCTGGTCGCCAGCAGCCTGCCCCTGGCAGTTGCTCGCACGCCGACCCCCGCCGCGCCGCCTGCCGCCGCCGCGCCGGCAGACCAGGCGACTCCGCAGCCCGGCACCACGGGGTCCGCGCCCGCGGCCGCGCCGCCACCTCCAACGCCCGCCCCAACGCCGACGCCCACGCCGCTTCCCAATCCGCCCGTCGGCAGGTCGCTGGCGCGCGACCAGGACGGCTCACTCACGGCCGCTGGTCGGCCCAAGGGGACCTTGTCTCCGCCAGTTACCGACAACGACGACTTCTACATCGTGACCAAGAACGCCGTCGCCGACCCGGTCGTCGACGCCGAAACGTGGCGCCTGGTGATCGACGGTGAGGTCAATGACCCGGTGCAACTCGATTACCCCACCCTGGTGGCACTGCCGGCGGTGGATATCACCAAAACGCTCGAGTGCATCTCGAACTTCACCGCCGCGTGCAACCTGACGAGCTTCGGCTGCGACCTGCTGTCCACCGCGCGCTTCCGCGGCGCACGGCTGAGCGATGTGCTCGACCTGGCCGGCGGACTCAAGTCGACAGCCGTCGGACTGGCCGTGCTGTCGACCGACGAGTTTTCCGCCGGGCTCACCGTTGACGTGGTGCAGGACCCCGAGACGCTGATCGTGTATCAGATGAACGATCAGCCGCTGCCACGCGAGCACGGCTTCCCGGCACGGCTACTGGTGCCCGGTCGCTACGGCATGAAAAACCCCAAGTGGCTGGCCGGCATTCGCGCGATGACCCAGGACTACGCGGGGTGGTACGAGCAGCGCAACTGGAATCCGGTCGGCATCGTCAAGACGATGTCGCGCATCGACACGCCCGCGGACGGGGCAAGTCTGCCACCGGGCGACCAGCAGGTGGCGGGCATCGCCTACGCGGGTAACCGCGGCGTCAAGCTGGTCGAGATCAGTCTCGACAACGGCGATACATGGCAGCCGACGAGCTTCATCGAGCCGATGGCCGACGAGGACACCATGGTTCGCTGGCAGACGACGTTCAGCATGCCCTCCAGTGGCAGCCTCAGCATCACGGTCCGCGCCACCGACGGCACGGGCGAGGTTCAAACGGACGAGTTCGTCTTACCTCAGCCCGACGGAGCCTCGGGACAGGACATGATCACCGTTAACGCGGCGTAAGGTTCTGCTGCGCGGCTCCGGCGTCCACCCATTGCCGCGCGGTGACTCCGTATAGCGCCACGTCGTCCGCGCGCTTGATGAACTGCAGGCCGCGCGGCAGCACGCCCTCGAAAGTGAAGCCCAGTCGCTCCGCCACGGCCCGGCTGCGGGCATTGGCGACACTGGTGCGCAAGTCGACTCTGGACAGCCCGAGTTCGGCGAAGACGCTCGAGATCAGCGCGCGCGCCGAACGCGATGTGATGCCCTTGCCCTCGTAGTCACCGTCGATCCAGTAGCCGATGTCGCCCGAACCAAGCTGAGGATTGATGCGCATGCCGCACCGACCAATGAACTGCCGTCCACCCCCGACAGTGATGATCGTCGAGATCTGGCGACCGCGCGCGAAGTCGTCCAGCGCAGCACGGATGTATGCTCGCGTGCCCTCGAGCGTCGCGCGATGCTCCGCCCAGGGCTCCCAACGTGCCAACCGGGCCTGGTTGCGAACGATGAGATCGGTCATCACCCGCGCGTGGCGATCCTCCGCCAACACCAGGGTGATCTCGTCATCTACCGGTAGTTCAAACACACCGTAAGCATAGATGGCAGGTCGCGCGGCAACCGCGGCGGGGAGGTGGCATAGGGACCGCGGCGCCGCCGACCTGCCATCAAGATAGCCCTCGAACCGGCGTGCGCGCCTTGGGCACTCCCACCAAAACCGACCGCCGCTTTTCGTCGGGACTGCCGAGGCGCGCACCTCGTAGAGCGCGCATACTGCTCGAACCGTGGACAGGTTGCACAGCGGTCTGCAAAACCTCAACGTCATGGTTGTCGATTTCGACCGCTGGACGCGCCTGCATGTCACGGCTGCTCTGGACGAGCTGGGCGTCTCCGTCGCCGAGGCCTCCAACGGCGTCTCCGCGCTCCGGCGCGCGCTCGCCGATGCGCCACACGTCATGATCGTCGGTTCGCGGCTCCCGGAACTGGGGGCGTCCGAGCTCATGGACGGACTGCGGTCAGATCCGCGCACGCGACACACTGCCGTCGTAGGTCTGGCAAACGTCGTGGATGGCGATGCCGACCTGCAGCTTCCCTGCACACCGCGGGAGCTGCTGGCCAGCGTCGCCACAGCCCTCGAAGCTCGCCGTCAGACAGTGGCCGCCACGCCCACACGGTCGGTGATTGCCTCGCCCGCCGGCGCGCGGCCACTGCTCGACGGCGAATCAGCGTGGGCTAGCGCCAGGTCGCGGAACGCTGGTCGCGCCGGGAAGATGCGCGTGGGCAGCGGCACGCAGTCGTCGTAGGCCTCGCCTGCGCGACACTCGGGCGAGGGCAGAGACACGAGCGCCCCCAAACGGGCACGCCCCAGCGATGACTGACACGTGTCGCCCCAACGCTCGCACCACGGACCTGGATCGCGCGGTGCGCGCCTTTCGAAGCGCTAGTGTTCCGCCCTCGATGCCGTAGAGTGCAAATCGCGTGCCCAGCGGCCTGTCAAATCGACCAGCTGGTCGAGCTCTGCCTCCGTGTTGAAGAAGCCGCAGCTGACCCGCAGGCAGCGCGTCTCGCCAACCGAACGCAGGCTCACGCCATGCTCCGCCAGGTAGGCGACACATGCGTCCAGGTCCGCGTCACCCGCGAATCGAAAACACACCAGGCCGGCGCGGGCGCGGGCCTCTGAGGGCGTGACCAGCTCGACACCTGGCACCGCCGCGAGTTGCGCAGCGCAGTAGCTCGCGAGTCGCGCGGTTTGCGCGTGGATTTGCGAGCGACCCACAGCCTCCAGCCAGTCGAGCGCGGCGTGCAACCCGTGGATGCCCGGTCGAAACAGGGTGCCGTGCTCGTAGCCCGCGGCATTCGGCTGCGCGCTACGCGTGCCGACGAACGTCGCGCGTAACTCGGGCTGGCGCGCCTGACGCACGTACAAGCCGCCGGTGCCTTCGGGCCCGCATAGCCACTTCTGGCCGGGGAACGCGTAGTAGTCCACCTCGAGGGCGTGCACGTCGACAGGCATCGCGCCGACGGCCTGGGCGCCATCTGCCAGGACGGCCGCGCCGACGGCGTGCGCGGCGTCGGCGATGTCGCGGATTGGCAGGCACGCGCCGGTACTGAACGACACGTGAGAGAGGGCCACCAGGCGAGTTTTTGCCGTCAGCTGCGCGCGGATCGGCTCGAGCGACGTTGCACCGTCGCCCACGTGCGCGACACGAACCACGACGCCGCGGCGAGCCGCTAGCTGCTTCAGGGGCACGAGCACGCCGCGATGCTCGATCGAGGTCGTGACCACCTCGTCGCCTGGCTGCCAGTCGAGCCCCCACACGCCGATGTTGACGCCAAGTGTCGTGCTGCCCGTCAGCGCCAGCTCACCCGGCGCCGCGCCGACCCACGTGGCCATCTGCTGACGCGTGGCGGCTAGGACCTGGGAGAAGTCGGGCAAACCCCGGGGTGAAGCACGCCCCAGGTCCGCCTCACGCCGCAGCGCGGCGGCGATCGCGTCGACTACAGGCGTGGGCCATGGCCCCGCTGTCCCGGTGTTGAAGTACGCCATCCGCCCGGTGACCGCCAGGTCGTGTCGAACCGCGTCGATGTCAACCGTCAGGCTCACCGCGTTGAGCGTAGCCGACGGGCCCAACCTCGGAGATGACGCCTTTGCGCCGTAAGAAGCGGCGGACCTCGATCAGCGCCGCGCGAATGAGGGCGGCCTCGCGTGCGTCCAGGCGCGCCCGAAACAATGCCACGCGTAGCGAGCGCAGTGTATTGATACGCGAACGCTGGCCCAGAAATTCGATGGCCTCCAGGGCTCGCTCGAGGTCGGCAAACAGGTCCTCGAGCAGACTTGCCGTGGCCAGCGGCGCGGGGCGATGTGGCGGGCGGTACGTCTGGGCCAGGCCGTCGGCACGTTGAAAGAGCTGGTAGAGCACCAACAGCGCGGCCTGGGCCAGGTTCAATGACGGGTACGCGGGGTTGGTGGGGATGGTCGTCACGGCGTGGCAGGCGTCGAGCATCGCGTTGCTCAGACCGTTGTCCTCGCGGCCGAAGACGAGCGCCACGCCCTGGCCGTCGCGCGCTGCCGCCGCCACCGAGTCCATGGCCGCCTCGAAGCCCAGCTCGTTGCGCTTGACGCGATGATGCCGGCCAGTCAGCGCCAGCACATAGTGGCGATCGCCGACCGCCGCCTCGAGCGTCTCGAACCGCGCCGCGGCGTCTACGATGTGCTGTGTGTAGTGTGCGATGCCCCCAACGTGCCACGGATCAAAGCCGACGGGCCGCACCAGGCGCAGCTCCAGGAAGCCGGTGTTCGCCATCACGCGCACCACGCCGCCCACGTTGACCACGTCTGTGGTTTCCACCAGCACCACGGCAATGCGCGAGAACCACGTCGGAGCCTGCCAGGTGGCATCGGACGCAACGAATGCCAGCGCTTCGTCGCGACGACTGATCGGGTCATCTGGCTTGCGGCGCAGAAATCGCGACGGCCTGTGGATCTCGGACAAACGTGGTCATTGAAACACGCGGTGCCACGGGCTACCCTCCCGCCAGCATGGTCTACCCGCGCGCGTGTCCCAGCTGCGGCCGCGACGAGCCGTCGCCGGAACAGCTGTACAGCACCCGAGCAGCCGTCGATGGCGGCTCGCCCTCGCCCTGGCGCCCTGAACAACCCGGCCGCATCCTGGACCTCCGCTGCGGCGCGTGCTGGGCCCTCTTCCGCTGGGACTACTTCGGCTCGCGGCTCCTCGAGATGATCAAAGACGGCGATCCCGAGTCAGTGCCTGGCGCGCTCAGGACGGACGATTAGTCGCGTTCGGCATCTGGCGACTCGCCCATACCAGCACGTCCCGCCGGCTCACGATGCCGACGACCGTCCCGGCCGCGCTGACAACCGGTACGCGACGAATGCGCTGGCGCGTCAGGAGCTCCGCAACCTGCTCCAGGCGCATGGATTCGCTGATCGTCACCGCGGGCGAGGTCATCACGTCGCCGACGGTCGAGCCACTCTTGCCGATCAGGTCCGCCTCGCTGACCACGCCCACGACGCGGCCGCCCTCGCTGACAGGCAGGCCACTGACGTCGTGGAACGTCAGCAGACGAGCCGCCTCGTCGACACTGTCGGTCGGCGAGACACTGACCACGCTGGTTGTCATCACGTCGCGAGCGGTGGCCGCCGCGCCATGCAGCGCGTCTGCACCGCCGAACGTCGGCCCCGCGGGCCGCGAGCTGACACTCGACAGACCATCCGCCGGGCTCGCCTCGCGTCGATCGAACAACTCGGACGGCTCGTCCTCGTAAAACGCTCCCACTGCGCCATCATGGATTTCGAAGGTGAGCACCCGTCCGGTTTCCAGTCGCAGCGACCCCCGCAACATCGATGCGGCTGCCACGGCGCGCGTTTCGGGCGTGCCGGCGGGTAGCACCAGCACGATTTCGCCACCGCGCACCGCCAGCGCGAGCCCTTCCTCGTCACCAGTGTCACTGACTCCGCCCTCCCCCAGAAAGGCAGCTTCGATATTGACGCGGCGCATGGTGGATCGGACCCTCCCGACGACAGTATGGCCCATCGGCTTGCTGGTCGCCTGCCTGGTCCTCGAAGCCGGCGTGTTGCGCCTCGGCGTCGACGACCTCGATGAGGGCTACTTCGTGCAGCAGGGCGCGCGCGTGCTGCACGGTCAGGTCCCCTATCGCGATTTCCTTACCCTGTATACGCCCGCGCTCGCCTATGTTCACGCGGGGCTCTTCGCGCTGCTGGGCGCACCCTCCATCGACGCGACGCGGGCCCTGGCGCTGGCCGCCCGCGCGGGCCTGGTCCTGCTGCTGTTCGCTCTGGCCCGACCGTTCGTGCGCAGCGCATGGTGGGCCGCCGTCCCCGGTTTGTTCCTGCTGATCGGCCTCGACGACGCCCCGGTGCGCTGGGAGCCGCACCCCGGCTGGTTGAGCACGCTGTTCGCCGTGGTGGCCGTCTGGTGTCTCACGCGCCGACCCTCCGTCGGCTGGCTGGTCGCCGCCGGCGCCGCCGCGGGAGTCTCGTACGCCTTCAAACAAAACGCGGGGCTGTTCATCCTGGCGGCCCTTGTGGTGTGGTGCTGGCTCACGTCGTCCCCGCGGTACGACTTGCGGGCGCGATCGTTCTGGACCTCGGCCGCGACGTGTCTGCTCCCCGTCACGACGTTCGTCGCCATCACGCTCGTATGGGTCATCCCGCTGCTGCTCAGCTTGCAGGGCGACTTCAGTGGCCTCGGCGTCCTCGTTGGTGCTGTCAACCAGGCCAGCCTGTTCGCCCCACCCGAGCCGACCCTCCTCATCCCCATCGCGGCCATCGCCGGCGGCGTGTGGCTGGTGCGCCACGACTCGCACCCCATGCTGCGCTGGTACCTGCTGGCCGGCCTGGCTCTGTTCGCGACCGAGTTCCCGCGCATGGACACGCTTCACCTGGCGTGGTCGACGCCCGTCCTGCTGGTGGTCGGCGCCATCGCCCTGTCGCGCCTGTCGTGGCCCGTTGCTGTGGTGAGCGTGGTAGGCGCCGTGACCCTTCTGGCGCCAACGTGGACCGATCGCCTGGTATACGTCAGCGAGCCTTTTGCGCCCGTCGCCGACGTGCTGGCCCCGGCTCAGACCGCGGCCGACCTCAACGGCCTCGTCGCGGACATCCAGGCGCGCACGCGTCCAGGCGAGCCCATTTTCGTCTATCCCACCTCACCACTGGTCTACCCGCTGGCGGACCGTCCCAACCCGACGCGCTTCGACCATCTGAACCCGGGCGCCGCGACGCCTGAACAGATCGCCCAGGTCATCGCGGACCTGCAACGCTCGGGGACACGCCTGATCGTCATTTCGGACTTCTGGGAGTCGGTCTGGGGCCCACCTGGCGACAACGCGCCGCTCGAAGACTGGATTACCGCGCATTACACCCAGGTGGCGCGCGACGGCGCCTACCGGGTCCTCATGGCAAGCAGCCTATAATCGCGCTAGCACGTATGTTCGGCCGTGCACTGGGTATCGATCCGGGTCTCGTACGGACCGGCTGGGCGGTTCTCGAGCCAGTCGGGTTGCGCGCGAACGTGCTCGGCCACGGGCTCATCACGCCGCCAGTCCGCGCCGAACTCCCCGCCCGATTGGCGCACGGCGCCCGTCGCCTGCGCGAGGTCGTCGCGGACTTCAATCCCGACTTCGTGGCACTCGAAGAGGTCTTTACCGCGCCGCGCCACCCTCGCAGCGCGCTCTTGATGGCGCACATGCGCGGCGTGATCTGCCTGGTCCTCGAGGAAGCGGGCATTCCGATCTTCCCAATGACCGCAACGCAAGTCAAGCAGCGTTTGACCGCGGGCGGTCATGCCTCCAAAGAACAGGTTCAGCAGATGGTCCTGCGGCTGACGCGCCTGACGCTGAGTGCGGGCTTGAAGCTGGACGAAACCGACGCGATCGCCCTCGCCCTGGCCGCGTTGCACGAGACCACCCATCCCCTTGCGCGGCTGACGCGGCGCTGAGCTGATCATGTATGCCTATTTGCGCGGAACGTACAAAGGCCACCCGTCCGACAGCGACGAGGTCATCGTCGTCGAGGCCGGCGGCATTGGCTACGACGTGCTCGTGCCGCCGATTGTCGATCAGGAGCTTTCCGCCGAGTACCCGATCGACGCTGACGTGCTGCTGTATGTCAGCGCCCAGTCGGGTCGGGATCAGCCCTGGCCCGTCCTGTTCGGCTTCCTGACCGCCGAGCAGAAGGCCTTCTGGCAACTGCTGATCAGCGTGCCCCGCGTCGGCGGCCGCGTGGCGGCACGCGCCATGACCGTGCCCGTCGAGGACATCGCCGCGGCGATCCATCAAGCCAACCGCGCGTATCTCGACGGCCTGCCCGGCATCACCCTGGACGGCGCTGACAAGATCATTGCCAGCTTGCGCAAAAAGGTCGGACCGTTCCTGCAGCCCACCTCGCGCCTGCCCGCGGTGCCTGTGCGCCGCAGCGAAGCTGACGAAATGCGCGCCGACGCCATTCAGCTCCTGATGCAGATGGGACTCAAGCGGCCCGAGGCGCAGCGCGGCGTCGAGCAGTTGCTGGCCTCGCGCGACGACATCACCAGCATCCAGGACATCATCACCGAGTACTTCAAGGCCCAGCAACCCCGTGGCTAGGCCAGACCTCGGCTCCGGGTAGACTCGCCACGAAGATGGATGCGCGTACCGTCTCGCCGGCGTCGTCCGGTGACGAAGAAGAGCAGCTCCAGAGTGCGCTTCGACCTCGCAACCTGAGCGAGTTCATCGGCCAGGATCTGCAGCGGCGTCGGCTGTCCATCGCGCTCGAGGCCGCCCGACAGCGCGGCGAGCCCCTGGATCACCTGCTGCTCAGCGGCCCGCCCGGCCTGGGCAAGACCACCCTGGCCCACATTGTCGCCGGCGAAATGCAAGGCAGCCTGCTGGCCACCTCGGGACCCGCCCTCGAGCGACCGGCGGACCTGATGGGCACCCTCACCCGCCTCCAGCGTGGCGATGTCGTCTTCATCGACGAGATTCATCGCCTGCCGCGCGTGGTCGAGGAATACATCTACCCGGCAATGGAGGACTTCAAAGTCGACTTCGTCCTCAACAAGGGGCCGTACGCGACGCCCATCGCGCTGCCGGTCGAGCCCTTCACGCTGGTGGGCGCGACAACTCGCAAAGGCTTGCTGTCGTCACCACTCCGCGAGCGCTTTGGGCTCAATTTCGAGCTGGATTTTTACGCGGTCGCCGATCTGACCGAGATCGTGCGCCGCTCGGCCGGCTTGCTGAAGGTCGCGCTGGACGACGATGCCGCCCAGGAGATCGCGCGCCGCTCGCGCGGTACGCCGCGCATCGCCAACCGACTGCTGCGGCGCGTGCGCGATTTTGCCCAGGTCAGCCAGGTTGCGAACGTCGGATGTGACCTGGTCACTGAGGCTCTGAAACTGGAAGGCGTCGACGAGGTCGGCATGGATGACCTGGACCGTCGCTATCTGCGGACCCTCATTGGTCACTACGAAGGTCGACCCGCCGGAGTCTCAGCGCTCGCGGCGGCCATGCAACAAGAAATCGATACGCTCGAGGACGTGGTCGAGCCCTATCTGTTGTACGAGGGCTACGTCCTGCGCACACCCAGCGGTCGGCAGGCTACCCCAAAAGCCTATGCACACCTGGGGATCCAGCCGCCCCGCCGCCGCGCGGCACACCAGCTGCCGCTCGAAACCGGTGAACCTGGGGGCAGCTAGCCCCCGATGGTTCGTCTAGTTACTTGCCTGCGCCGATCTTGAAAATCTTGGTGCCGCACACCGGGCATGCGCCCTCTGTGGCCGGACGACCATTCTTCATGGTGATTTGTTTGGCGTTTTTGATCTCGCGCGAGGCCTTGCACTTCATGCAGTAGCCAGTTGCCACGGTTGACTCCACACTGGTCGAAAGTCGGCCCGACACAAGAGCGGAACGAGAATGGGCCGCATCGAGAGAGAATAGGCCCTCAATCTCACGGCTGCAACACGCGTGCATCTCAAAGGACCCGTTCCGGTAGGCTTCCGGCATATGGGCATGCAACGCTCGCTGGTCATAGTCAAGCCAGACGGCGTCCAGCGCGGCCTCGTTGGGCCGATCCTGACCCGTCTCGAATCGCGCGGCCTGAAGATCATCGGCCTCAAGCTGGTGCAGGTGTCTTCGGACCTGGCCGCGCGACACTACGCCGAGCACGTTGGGAAACCCTTCTACGCTGGACTGCTCGCGTACATCACCAGCGCACCGGTGGTCGTGGCGTGCGTAGAGGGCACCAGCGCCGTGCAGATGGTCCGCAATTCGGTCGGGGCGACCAACCCGCTGAACGCCGCGCCAGGCACGATTCGGGGCGATCTGGCGCTGGACATCGGGCGGAATCTGATCCACGCCTCTGACGCGCCTGAGACCGCCGATCGCGAGCTGGCGCTGTGGTTCAACGAAGGCGAGCTTATCGGCTACGGCCGCGAGACGGATCGCTGGATCTTCGAGTGACGGACCTCACCTCTACTGCAGCAGCAGCTCGAAGTGAACCCTGTCGCGCCGCCCGAACATCCGCCCCAGCGCGCGCTGCAGCAACCCCAGGGCCGCCTCGCCCAGCCACCACGTCACCAGCGACCCGATCAGAATGCCCGCGAACATACCCAGGCTCACGCCGGCGCCGAACACCTGCGGCCTGCCAATGCCATCACCCCTATCCATACGCTGCTGTGTTCTACTGCAAGCGAACGATCGGCGTCGCCGCCGCCCACAACTCCTCCAGATCGTAGAACGCACGCTGGGTGGGCGAAAAGATGTGGACGATCACGTCGCCATAGTCCAGCAACACCCAACCCGAATCTGGCTTGCCTTCGGTGTGCATCGGCTTCCGCGCGAATTCTTCGAGAAGCTTGTCCCCCAGGTCCTTCAAAATCGCGGACGCCTGGCGTTCGCTGCCCGCGGTGCAGATCACAAAGTAGTCGGCAATGAGCGAAACGCCGCGGATATCGAGGAGGACAATGTCGCTGGCCTGCTTATCAGCTGCCAGATCGACGATCCGTCGCGCGAGGCCCAGCGCTTCGGCACTGTCCAGGGCCGAACTCGATTCGCGGGCTAGTTCGGAATGGCTGAGGATGACCGCGACTATAGCACCGCGGCTGCGTTCACTCTTCCTGAAATTCGTAAACAGTTCCGACGCCGCGCTGGCGGGCTGCCTCGAACCCCAGCCGCGCCGTGGCCGCATCCAGAAACGCGGCGCCGACTGATTTGTACACGCTCACCTCGTCCGCGTTGGCTCGCCCCCGAGCACCGCCGAGCAGCACTTCACCCACTTCCCCCGCCACCCTGTCGAGTGAGAACGCGCCGTCACTGACCGCTAGCAGGAGGTCACCGGCCTCGCTGAGCGCGCCGGGTCGCGTATCCACGTACACGCGCGCTCGCGCAACCAGTGCGGACGGCAGCTCGCGAGTTGACGGTGTGAAGGCGCCGACGGCGTTCACGTGTGCACCGGCCCGCACGGCCGCGTCCACGACCACGGGCGTGGGACTGGTCGTACACGTGGCGACGATGTCCGCCGCCGACGCGTCCTCAGCCGAAGTAGGCGCGGCAGGCAGGCCGGTCGTCCGCGTCACCCATGCGGCGAACGCCTCAGCCTTCTCACGCGACGTCGCCGAGACGAGCACTCGGTCCAGCGTCCGCACCCGTCGAATGGTTTCTACGTGGAAGCGCGCCTGTACACCGGTGCCGAATACCCCGAGCGTGCGTGCATCCCCTCGTGCAAGCAGCCGCGTCGCCACCGCCGAGCCGGCCGCCGTGCGAATCCCCGTCAGGTAGCCGCCGTCCATCAGCGCGAGAGGCGCGCCAGTCGTGTAATCGCTCAAGACGTAGACCGACGTGACGGTCGGCAGTCCCCGCGACGGGTTGTCGCGAAAGACCGAGACGATCTTGGCTCCCAGCGCGGGTGGCTCGGCTACCGCGCACGGCATGGCCAGCAGCACGCCGTGCGTCCCGGGCGGCTCGACACCAACCCGCAACGGGGTCTCGGTCTGGCCGCCACTGTAGGCCGCGAATGCACCAGCCACCGCCTCGATGACCGCGTCAAAGTCCAGCAGGCGGCTGAGGTCACCTCGCGTCAGAAGAAGCGCTATCGACGCCCTCCAAACAAATCAGCGTCGACGCGTCGAATCGGATACGAACGCACCGTGTCGCGCAGTCGGCGCAGCAGCGTGGCCGAGACGGGCACCGCCCCGGACCGGTCCCGCAGCATCTCGACCAGCGCACCGTCGGTCAGACCACCGTGGTCAGCCGTCAGGACACATCGAAAGATGCTTTCGGCAAGTGGCAGGCGCCCACTCGTGAGGAAACCGTCTTCGCCACTGCAGTGCCGATACAGCCGTTCGGCCAGCGCCGCGCCGGGCACGTCCTGCTCGCCCACCACTTCGCGATCCGCGGTGCACAGGCGGCTTTTCAACAACTGTCGCGCACCCGGCCGTTCGAGCTTCACGGGATCCAGCCAGTAGCCGTCCGGCAACGACGGCGTGATGTCCTGAATCCGATCCGTCGGCTGCCAGCCGTCGGGAATCCAGCCCTCGAGCGGCGGCCGCTCGGGAATCACCCACTGCTCGGCGAGCACTTCGCCATCGGTCGGCGATGGTGGAACCTCATCGAGGACGGTCTGGGGTACCAGCCGCAGCAGCGGACCGTCGTCGGCGGGCAGTGGCCGCACGGCGCGTTCATCGATCAAGTCGACGACGCTGGCCGTATGCGTTTGCGGTTGAACCTGGGCCTGCGCTTCGGCACCCAGCACCTTGCCGGCGGGTCGCTCGGCGCCTGAGACCCCCTCCAGGAGCTCCTCGACGCTCACCTCGAGCGCATCTGCCAGTGCGCGCACCCGGTTGGCCGGCACCATGCGCTTGCCCTGCTCCCACAGGCTCGGGATGCTGGGATCGAGCCGCATGCGGCGAGCGACCTCACTCTGCTTCAAGCCCTGGCGCGTTCGCAGGTCACGCATCCGCGTCGAAAGATCGAGCGAGGCCGTGGGCAGCGCAATGTCGCTGTCGGATTCCAGATTCGTGACCTGGTCGAGCATCTCAGTGTGACTCCTCGAGCCTGTCGGCAGGGTGTAGTGGAACACCGGATCTGGGGGCGTTCTCCAACTCCGAATCAAGTGAGACGCGATCCCAGTTGAGTGCGATCCTCCACACCGCCGCCATGTGCTGCTGCTCGTGCTGACGTGCACTCAGCAACAGCCAGTCGAGCTCGACCGGGGACGCGACGCCGCATGCCTCAGCGACAGCGGCCGGAAGTGGACGCTGCCAGACATCGTCGGGTGTCGCTTCGAGCCGCCGAAGCAGCTCAAACCGCGTTTCGCCGAGGCCCTGCACAATGCCCTCAGGGGACTCGACGGCCCTCGCGGTGTCCCACGCCGCGTCGGCCTGCTCGATCTCGAGCATCGGCAGGATGGACGACTCAGCCGTCGTCTCACCCAGAACCTGGCAAACCGCGGGAAGGATCTGGTGTCGTTCGTATAAAGCGATGTGTCGGACGTGACGCAATGCAGGCCAGGCATCAACTTTGACGGGCGGCGATTCCGCCCAACGCTCGCAAGGAAGCCTGCATAACGCCCAGGTCACCTCGCGTGCGCCCTCGGCCAACCAGGCCAGGATACGCGCGCGGGCGAGGTCGTGTGGGGCTGGGCCGGTGCAGAGGTCTGTCGCCCGTCCTTCGGCCTCAACACTGGGGTCGAGGATAGGCGCGCCCTCAGCCGGTTTCAAGCGCTCCGGCCCCAGATCTTGTGGTCTGGTCGCATCACGAAACGACATATTGTGCCGTGCACAGCCTACGACACAACCGGTGGTGTGGGCTAGCGTTGCGCGGCGCATTGTGACGCGCGGTCCTTCCCGTCCGACCCCCGAGTGGGAAGACCTGTCAGGCAGCGTCGACGCGCTTGAAGACGAAGCCCTTTTCGCGCAGTCCGTCGATCACCCGTGGCAGGGCGATGCCGTCCTGCGACTCGCGGCCCACGTGGAACACGTACAGCGCGCCTGGGCCAGCCAGCTTCATGCACCGCGCCAGGATGTCCGTTGACTGCAGCCCACGCCAGCCTTGCGAGTCCACCGTCCAGCCGATCTTGCGCGTATAGCCGTCGGCGGCCACATCCGCCGCGACGTGCGCGTCGTCGTCGCCGTACGGCAGCCGATAGAACGGCCGCGTCGAGTGGCCGATAAGTGGCGCGATGATCGCGTCGGCGTCGTCCAGCTCCGCGCGACGCGCCGCCGCGGACAGACCCCCGAGTGAGTCGGAGACGCCCGTGAACGAGCGATGGTCCAGCGTGTGGTTGAACACCAGATGGCCGTCGGCGGCCATGCGCCGTACCAGGTCCGCGTTGGCCTTGGCCCAGTCGCCGGTGATCCCGAAGCTGGCCACCACGTGCGCGGCGGCCAGCGTGTCCAGGATGTCCTCGGCGTAGCCGCGGTCCGCGCCCGCGTCAAAGGTCAGCATCACCGCGCCTGAGGCGGCAGGCGCATCCGTGGCTCGCGGTGTCGTAGCAGGCGGCGCCGCGGCCGCGGCCGTCGCGACCGCACGCGCGCCCATCTCCGGCTCGCCGCCAGCGGCAGAGACCGCTGCAGAGACCGCTGTCGGCACGCGCGTGGGCGTTGCCCCTGCTGCACTTGCCGTACCCTCAGCACTTGCCGAAGTGGGCTTCGGCGTCGCGCCCGCCGTCGGCGCGCGCGTCGGCACGGGGGTTGGCTTCGCGGGCGTGGGTGTGTGGACCCCCGTCGCGGCCAGCGTGGGGTGCACCGTCGGCTTGACGGTCGCGGGCGGTGTGGCCGCGGCTGGAGCACTGGTCAGCGTTGGACGCGCGGTCGGGGGAGCGGTCGGGGGAGCGGTCGGAACGGGCGTTGGCGCGACCGTCGGCGGCGTGGAAGCAGCCAGCGGCACAAACGTCGGCAGCGCCGGCTGCGCCACCCCAAACCGCCCCGTACTCAACGCTGCCGCCAGTCCGACGCCGACGAGTGCCAGGGACGCCAACCACAACCACCCGAGCGGCAGTCCGCGCCGTCGTGCTCGAGGCTTGCGTCCTCCACGCCGTGCCACGCCCGCCGAGTATAGGTTCGGCTTGTCCGCCAGATGCCGCGCAGGATGCTACAAACGGTTCACGACCCGCCGTGCTGCGTGACTTGACCATCAACGAGAACGCCAACCCGCACGTCGTCCAGCTTCAGGTCCAGCGTCAGGTTCAGGTCCTGGTGCTTGACGATCGCGGAGCCGCGTCCTGACCTCCCGTCGGCACGTAACGAACCTGCCCGTTGGGCGTCTGGATCAATACGGCCCGCGTCCCATGTTCGGCACAGCGCACCTCGTCAGGTGCCGGAATCTCGACCCGCAGCGTGCAACCACATGCAAACCGCGCCAGTAGCGCCACAGTCGGATCAGCGTAGCAGCGCCACCGCTGGAACCCAGCGACGTGTGGCCAGCGCTGCCGCGGTCATCGCTCTGGGCAACGTGATGAGTCGCGGCCTGGGCCTGCTGCGCGACGTCGTCATCGCGTCCACCTTCGGCGCCACGGGCGGCACTGATGCGTTCGTGTTCGCGCGCACGATCCCCCAGATCCTGTACGACCTGCTGGTCGGCACGGTCAGCACCGCCGCCTTCGTACCCGTCTTCGTTCAGTACGCGCGCGACGAGCGGCAGCTCTGGCGCCTCGTCGGCGCCATCTTCAGTCTGGCCGGGCTGGCCTTCGTGACCCTGGCCGTGGTGCTGGGTGTCTTCGCCGAGCCACTCTTGAATGTGATCGGTCAGGGTTTTTCATCCGAAGAGCAGCGCCAGTTGGCGATCAGCCTGATGCGCATCGCCCTCGTGTCGGTCATCTTCCAGGGGCTGGCCGGCGTCCTGACCAGCGCGCTGTACGCCCAGAACCGCTTCGTGCTGCCCGCGTTCTCGACGGCCGCCTACAACGTCGGGATCATCGTCGGCGTCGTTCTGCTGGCGAAGACTCTCGGCTACACAGCCCTGCCCGTTGGACTGATCATCGGCGCACTGGCGCAATTCCTATTGCAGGCCAGCGGCCTGCGGCGCTTCTGGCGCGCCTACCGCCCTCACATCGACCTGTCTGATCCCGCGGTGCGGCGCATTTTGAAACTGGCGGGTACGGTCGCCGCGGGCCTGGTGGTAACCGCCGTCGGCAGCCTGATCGACCGCAACCTTGCCCTGCGGCTGCCGCCGGGAAACCTGACGTCCATGGACTACGCCACCCGCGTCATCCAGTTTCCGCTGGGAATCGTGGGTCTGGCGGTGTCGTACGCGATCTTGCCGACCCTCTCGCGCTTGAACCCGGGCGGTGGCGGCAGCCTCGGCGAGTACCGCGACGCGCTCGTCTTCGGCATCAAGCTGGTACTGCTCTTGATGCTGCCCGCCCTGGCCATCATTGCCGCACTGTCGCAGCCACTCGTCGCCCTCATCTTCGAGCGCAACGCCTTTACCCCGGCGGACACGCAGCGCACCGCGGCCATCTTCCTGTTCTACGCGCCACAGCTGCCGTTTACGGCAGTCGACTACCTGCTCATCAACGCCTTCTATGCCCGCCAGAACGCGCGCACCCCGGTCATCGTCGGAGTCGTGTGCGTGTTCATTTACCTGGCGGTGGCGCTCTCGACCATCGCTACGCTCGGCGCACGCGGTCTGGCACTCGCCAACGCGATACAGAACAGCAGCCACGCGCTCATCCTGCTCGTCTTGCTGCGCCGTTCGCTGCCGGGGCTGCGCCTGGGAGCCGCGATGTGGCCATTCCTGGTGCGGGTCGTCCCAACGGCAGGCGCGGTTGCCCTGGCGCTGTTCCTGGCGTGGCCAACGCTCAGCCACCTGGGCGGTCTGCCGGGTCTGCTGGTGGCGATGCTGCTGGCGATGGTCGTCTATGCCGCCGCTCTCTGGGTCGTGGGCGTGGAGGAAGTGCGCGGCATTGCGACGTACGTGGGCACTCGCTTGCGGGCGCGCGCGCGACTGCCTGTGTAGCCCAGCCACACCCTATACTCCACCGCGGATGACGATTACGCGCGCGGAGGTCGCCCACGTCGCGCGACTCGCCCGCCTCGGCCTCACCGACGACGAGATGGACCGCCTCGCGGCTGAGCTCGACCACATCCTGGACGCCATGCAGGAGCTCCGCGAGCTGGATACGTCGGCCATCCCCCCGACCGCCCAGGTAATCCCGCTCCAGAACGTCATGCGCGAGGACATTCCGCGTCCCTCGTGGCCCGTCGACGACATCCTCGAAAACGCCCCTCAGACACGCGACGGCCAGTTCCTGGTACCACCCGTCCTCGAGTGATGGCGTCCCTCACCTCGCGCTCTATCGCCGAGCTGCGCGCGCTGCTCGCCAGTCGCGATGTCTCCGCCCTCGAGCTCGCCCGCGCCCACCTCGATCGCATCGAGGCCCTCGATGAGGCCACGGTGCACGGCATGCTGACCGTCACCCGCGCGCATGCCGAAGCTCAGGCGCGCGCCGCGGATGCCCGCCTGCAAGCTGGCGACCAGGCGCCCCTCCTCGGGATCCCCATGATCCTCAAGGACGTGATGATCACGCGCGGCATTCGCACGACGGCTGGCTCCAGGATCCTCGAGAACTTCCGACCCATCGAAGACGCGACCATCACACGGCGCCTGGCCGAGGCGGGCACCGTGTTGCTCGGCAAATCCAACATGGACGAGTTCGCGATGGGTTCGTCGACCGAAAACTCCGGCTTCTTTCCCACCCGCAACCCGTGGGATCTCGATCGTGTGCCAGGCGGCTCGAGTGGTGGCTCGGCGGCGGCCGTTGGCGCCGAGTTCGCTCCGTTTGCACTCGGCACTGACACCGGTGGCTCGATTCGCCAACCCGCGGCGCTGTGCGGGGTCGTCGGCCTCAAACCGACGTACGGTCGCGTGAGCCGCTACGGCTTGATCGCCTTTGCTTCATCGCTCGACCAGATCGGGCCGTTCACGCGTACGGTCGAAGACAGCGCACTCGTCATGAACGCCATCGCGGGACATGATCCGTGCGATTCAACCTCGCTGCAGACGCCCGTGCCGGACTACACCACGGAGCTCGGGCGTGAGCCGAACCTCAAGGGCGTACGTCTGGCGCTACCCCGCGAGTACTTCGACGTGCAGGGCGTCGAGCAGGGTGTCGCCGCGGCGGTGAACGCCGCGATCAAGCACCTGGAGAGCCTCGGCGCCGAGCTGGGCGAGGTCAGCCTGCCGCACACGAAGTACGGTGTCGCGACCTATTACCTCGTGGCGCCGGCAGAGTGCAGCGCCAACCTCGCGCGCTACGACGGCGTCAAGTACAGCCTTTCTATCCGTGAGCCGGGCGCCAGCCTGTGGGACGTGTACGAGCGTTCGCGTGGCGAGGGCTTCGGCCGCGAAGTCAAGCGGCGCATCATCCTGGGAACGTACGCGCTGTCCTCGGGCTACTACGACGCGTATTACCTGAAGGCCCAGAAGGTGCGCACGCTGATCAAACAGGACTTCGATCAGGTCTTCGAGAACTTCGACGCGGTCGTCGGGCCTACCTCGCCCAACGTGGCGTTCCCACTTGGCGCCAAAACGCAGGACCCGCTGGCGATGTACCTGAACGACCTGTTCACCATTCCGACGAGTCTGGCTGGCTTGCCTGGGATCAGTGTGCCCGCGGGGGTGGCCGACGGCCTGCCGGTGGGTCTGCAGATCATTGGCAAGGCGCTTGACGAATCCAGCGTGCTGCGCATTGCCCGCGCGTTCGAGCAGTCCACCGCGTGGCACACGCTGCGCTCGCCGATCGCAGCTCGCGACGCCACGGGCGAACACCGATGACGGCGGGGAAAATTTTGCATGACTACCACTGAAATGCGCCCCAGATCCGCTGAGACGGCCAGGTATGAGGCCGTCATCGGCCTCGAATGCCACGTCCAGCTCGCGACACGCAGCAAGATGTTCTGTGGTTGCCCCACCGACTACGCGGGGTCGCCGCCGAATACCCACGTCTGCCCCATCTGCCTGGGCATGCCGGGCGTCCTGCCCGTCATCAACCGCACCGCCGTCGAGTACACGTTGTTGACCGGCCTGGCTCTCAACGCCACGATCCCCGCGGCGACCAAGTTCGATCGCAAGAACTACCCCTACCCGGACCTGGTCAAGGGCTACCAGATCTCGCAATACGATCTGCCGCTGGTCAAGGGCGGCTGGGTGGAGATCGCCGTGGACGGCGCTACGCGTCGCATCCAGCTCGAGCGCGTCCACCTTGAAGAGGACACCGGAAAGTTGACCCACATCGGCGTCGGCTCACTGGTCGATTTCAATCGCGCGGGTATGCCGCTGATGGAGATGGTCAGCCAGCCTGACCTGCGGACGCCCGCCGAGGCGCGCGCCTACTTGCAGAAGCTGCGCGCCATCCTGCGCACGCTGGGCGTCAGCGGCGCGGACATGGAGAAGGGCCAGCTGCGCTGCGACGTCAACGTGTCGCTGCGGCCAGTCGGACAAGCCAGACTTGGTACCAAGGTTGAGGTCAAGAACCTGAACTCGTTCCGTGCCGTCCAGCGCGCGCTGGAATACGAGATGGTGCGTCAGGCTGCCGCGCTCGACGCGGGCGAGACCATCCCGCAGGAGACGCGTGGCTGGGTCGAGGAGCGCGGCGTGACCGTCAGCCAGCGCTCGAAAGAGGAGGCGCACGACTACCGCTATTTCCCCGAGCCGGATTTGCCGCCGATCTTCGTCGATGAAGCCTGGCTCGAGCCGGCTGCGGACGCGGTTACCCGAGCTGCCGGACGCGCGTCGAGCGCGCTACATGCAGGCATTCGGCCTGGGTGCGTACGACGCGGAAGCGCTCTCAACCGAGCAGTGGGCCGCGCAACTCTTTGAAGACACCGTCGCGGCGGGGGCCGACGCCAAAAAGGCGGCCAACTGGATCCAGAATGACGTCGCGCGGGTGCGTGGCGAGTCGGACGGACACGCGCTGGATGCAGGGCACCTGGCGGAGCTCCTGCGACTGGTCGACGACGGCGTGATCGGGATCTCCAGCGCTCGCCAGCTTCTGCCGTCCATCTACGCCAGTGGCCGCTCCCCGTCTTCGCTCGTGGAGGAGCAGGGCCTCGTCCAGGTGTCCGATACGTCGGCGCTCGAGCGCACCGTTCGAGAGGTGCTGGCCGCCAACCCGGCGCCGGTTGCCGACTATCGCTCGGGCAAGCTGACGGCTATCAA
Source organism: uncultured Chloroflexia bacterium (assembly GCA_963776625.1). Classification (GTDB taxonomy): domain Bacteria; phylum Chloroflexota; class UBA6077; order UBA6077; family CF-72; genus CF-72. Next base: position 92,096 of record CAVZNP010000003.1, read on the forward strand.
CTTTCTCAAAGGCCAGGTCATGAAGGCGTCCCGCGGCAAAGCCAACCCCGCGGTCGTCGAGTCGCTACTCACGCAACTCCTCAGCGAATAGCCTGCCGGCGATCGTGGTCCAGGAGCGGCTGGGCGAGAGCGTGCTGCGCGGGTCCCGTTGAGGGACAACGGAGTGAGGGACAATCGAGAGAATCAGGCGGCGCGCTTGACGCTCACCTTGCCCGTAGCTTCGTCCTCGTCGGTCTCAACGACGACCTGGTTGCAGCATCCAAAGACGCGCATCCATGACCAGCGGCCACTGACTGGCTCGAGCACTTGCCAGCGTTCGACAGACGGCTGCCCGCAGCCATGTTCGGTGAGCGAGTCGATCTGGACGAGTTCGCGCATGATTAAGCTCTTTCCCCTCGGCGACGATGCTCGTCAGTACGGTACCAACGTGCCGGCGGATAATAGCTCGACCGCCGCGTTGAGAGAAGGACTAAACCTTCCAATTGCGGCCCAGTCGCCGTTAGGGTGAACGCATGAGCGGGGACCATTTCTACGCATATATGTACCGTCTGCGGCTGATTCAGCGCTGGGTGCTGATGCGCAGCGCGGTGCCGGAAAACGTAGCCGAGCACTCCTACCAGGTGGCGCTGCTGACGCACGCGCTGTGCACGATCGCGCAGGAACTGTTCGGTAAAGACGTCGATGCTGGGCAGGCAGTCATTCTGGCGTTGTTCCACGACGCTGAGGAGGTGATGACCGGCGACATCCCCTCGCCGGTCAAGCACCACAACCCGGGCATGCTGCGCAGCATTCGCGAGATCGAATCCCTGGCGGCCAACAACCTTTTGAGCATGGTGCCGGACGCGCTCGTTTCCGCCTACCGCCCCTTGATTACTAGCCCGGAGCGGGATGCGGATCTGATGCGGTGGGTGAAAGCCGCCGACGCCCTCGATGCGTACCTGAAGTGCGCGATGGAGTACGCCGCGGGCAATCGAGAATTTGCGGTCGCCGAGCGCCAGTTAGAAGACAAAGCGCGGGGCATGGGCATGCCCGAGGTTGATTACTTCCTGGAGCACTTCGCCCCGAGCTTTCGGATGACGCTCGATGAGCTCACGGAGTGAGGTTCTCTGCCCACGCATCGCATCGGGAGCCGGCCGACCGGGGGTTGGGATGATCCTGGGCCGGCAACGTGCGGTCACTGAATCCGCAACGGCGACGACAGGATAAAATGGTTGTCCCCATTGGCTAGCGTCAGCCGCTCCCCACTGCGCGCATCGTAGACCCCCACCTCGATTGGATAGCTCCCGGGCGGCATGCCCGCTGGCAGGTCAACCGCGTACGCGTCGTCCAGCACCTCTCCGCTGACCCAGCTGGTCGTCGGCGCCTTGCCATCCTGCGGCTCGGCATCCCGTTGCGCCAGCAACTGCTGCCCCCCGGGGTCCAGCACGTGCACAAAGACCTTGTACGCCGCGGACATCGGCCCCCCGTCGCGCCACTGTAACTTGACTGTCACTTTCTGCATGGAGCTCGACGCCGAGACCTGCCCAGGTTCCACGGAAGAAGCCAGCAACTGCATAGCACTGCCGAATGTCGCCAGCGGGGCCTGCCCCGAGTCGTCGAACACGTGAGGGCGCCCGGTCACCTGCACTGTTCCCAACCGCAGCGCCTCCGAATCGTCGACGGCCACCTCCAGCGAAAGCGTCTCCGCCGGCGCCCGCGGATCGACGACCACGCTCTCCTCGTCGCGTACCACGTTGCCAGCGTGCAGCGTCTCCGGCGACACACGACCGCCGAGTAGCGGCAACGACGTCTCCTCGACCACCTCCCCGCTAGCCCGCACCAGCCGCAAGCGCAGCTGTTTCGCACTCGGCGCGTCACTGCTCGCCCGCCACAGCAACCCGATGCGTAGCGGATTTCCCGTAGCGACTTGCGCTGGCAGCGGTCGCGAGGCAATCAGCTCGAGTCCACCGCTACCGACAGAAGGCCCCTCAACCGCCTGCATGTCCGCCGGCACCGCCGCGACCGCCGAGCCCGGCGACAGCGCGACCATCGACACCGGTACGCGGTCCGTGCGCGAGCCCTGCCACGTCGCCAGCGCCGGGGCGGCGTTTGGCTGCAGCGGGCTCATGCCCACCGTCAGCCGGTACGGCTGGGGTGGCGCCGTCGGGTCTGTCTGGACGGGCACGCGACTGAGTACGCTTTCGTCCGTCTGCCACTCGGCGGACGGATACAGGTCCAGCGTGCCGTTGCCCCACAGCGTGCCATCTCCAGACGAGGGATCGTCAAGTTGCAGTGACATTTGGTGCGGCGTCGGGTGCGCGGCGAGCGGCTGCCACACCAACCACGTCTCGAGCGTGTCGCCGGCGGCGGCCGTCTGTGGCGCCCGTACCGCGTCGATACGCGCCACACCGTCGAAACTCACCCCCAGAGGATTCACCGACAAGAGTGACGCCGCGCAGGCGCCGCGCACCTGGCTACCATCCAACACGACCTCGCCAGCGGCGTCCGGTGTCCCCAGGCACGCCGTCAGCTCACCCGCCGCGGGCTGGCCCTGCAGCTCCGACAGCATGTAGACAGCCGTGGCCGATGCTGACGGCAGCGGCAACGAACGCGCGGGATCGAACCACTTGAACCACGGATACCGCAGACCAGGTAATGTGCCCGCCCCGAAACGCCGTGGCGTGCCGTCGACCGAGGCGACGTAAATCGCACTGGCTCCGACGCGATCGGCAGTGAGCGCCGCGTGCGCGGCAGCACCACCCAGCCCGTGCAGGCTGGTCTCGCGCTCGGGCCAGGCATCCGCCAGACCCCTGGCCTGCCACAACAGCGCGCCCAGCACCACCACCCCCCAGCCCGCCAGGGCAAAGCGCGCCGCACGCGGCGCATCGCCACTGCGCACCGGCGCGCCCGCTCGCGAGCGCAGCAAGCGGCGCACCACCTCGAGCGGCACCTGGGCGGCGACCGCGACCATGGGCGCGTACATCGGCATCACCAGGCGATAGCCGTACGTGTCAGCCTCGAACAGCATCAGCACCAGCAGGTGCGTGCCGACGAACGCATGAATTGGCCAAACATGCAGCTTGCGGGTCCGCCGCAGGCCAAAACTCACGACGTACAGGACCACCGTGGCCAGCAGCGGCCAGTACACGCCAGGGTCGTTACGCCCCTGCAGACCGATACTGTGCGCGCCAAGTGGCAGCAGCGTCGCCAGGTATCCGCCAGGGTCCGCGCGGGCAAACGCGACCACGGTACGCGTCGATTGGTCCAGGTGCAGTGAGTCGTACAGCGGGTCGTGGTCGATAGCGGACTGGTCGATCAAGCCCGCTGGTGGGCGGTGGAATTCGAGCAGGCTCGCTCCGCCGCTGCTGCTGATCGGCACAAACTGACCCGAAACGATCCAGTTGCGCGCCGTGACTGGCGCGATCGCCAGCACCACGCCGACACCAATGAGCAGCGTCGCCAGCAACGCTGGAGCGGCGTGCCGACGCCACGCCAACCAGACAATCAGCATGCCGAACGGCACGCACAACAAAAACTGCGAGCGACTGATCGCCGTCAGCCCCAGCAGCCCACCCGCCAGCAGCGCCTGCCACCAGGCAACCGGGCGATCGCGGCGCGCCAGGCTGACGAGCACGATCAGGCTGGCTATGACCAGCGGCATGTACAGGTTCTCGTTGAACAACTGGCGGGCGATCTTGAAGTGCTCGGGCTCTGCCTGCAGGAGCACGAGTAGCACCGCGGCGGCGACGATCCCGTCCAGCAGTCCGCCAAACGCCCGTCGCGCCAGCACCGCGGTGCCGGTCACGACACAGCCCAGCGCCGCGAACTGCACGGCAATCGGGCCAAACAGACTCTCGCCCGTCAGCCGGTGCAGGGCCGCCAGCACGTACGGATACAGCGGCTGACCGTAGAACGGCGCGGCGTGGCCCTGACCACCGTCCATGCGCCAGCCGTTGAGCAGAATGTCTCGAGCGGACGATTCGTAGATGAGCCAGTCGTCGAGGCCGGACAGGATCGTGGCCTTGCCCGCGGACGGCGCCTCCAGCAGCATGCCGTAGATCAGATAGACGAGTGGCGCCGACCAGATCGCAGCCCGCCACCACGCCTCCGGGCCCGCGCGCCGCAGCCCCGCCACCCCGAGCGCCAACCACACGACGATCACCCCGCCGACGATCGTGCGGCCGATCCAGGCCACGGCATCGCCAGGCGCGGTTGACCGGCTCGTCCGGCTGCCAGCGAAGGTCATCGCCGCCGAGCGTCTCGAGCCCGCCGCCTGGCGTCCGCTGCCACTGGAGGCGCAGCATGGGCACGCTCGACTCGGGACGACTGTAGTCAATCTGTAACAGGTGGAGCCCGCTGGAAAGGTCCCGCGTCGCGTCGGGCGCCTCTAGCGGCGTGCCATCCAGCATGATCTGCGCGGGTCCCTCGGACGTCAGCACGAAACGGCGCGCCCCATCGGACGGAGCCAGCAGCCAGCCCTGCCAGCGCACGCTGAACGGCAATTGATCGCGCCCGGGCGTCACGTCGGGACCGAAGTTGAAGCGCGACGCGTCGTTGAAGAAGTGGACGCCGAAGTCCTCGCCGCGCAGGTCGAGCGTCGACTCCACGCGCGTGGCGTCAGTGAGCGAGGGAAAGTCTGTCGATCGTTCGGGTGGCCCGCTCGGCTGCGCCGCGGCCCAGTAGCTCGCCTTCAGGCCGAGCGGCGGGCCAATCGCCTGCGCGACGACCAGGCACCCCAGACCAAGTGCTAGCGCCGCGACAAGCCCGGCGGTAACCCGCCACGTCGGTCGGGGTAAGGCGAACGCCGCGTAGACAAGCAGCGCGGCGGCGACGAGACCCACGGCCGCAAAGGTTACTCAGCCACACGCCGCGCGGTCTCGCGGCAGGTCGCCAGACCCGCAGAAGTTCGGCGGACAAGCCCCGTTTCGGCTCAAGTCGCAGTCGGCCGAACTTCTGCACACAGTTTGCGCCAGGGACGCTGCATGCAGTTTCTAGGTCGATCTCAGGCTTGTCGGCCGCGTCCCTAGACCACGTCGCGTCTCACGTGGCGCGCGTCGCGATCACGCGAGACGCTCAATCTTCCTTAGGCGCCTCCGCCCCGCACAGCCCGCAGACACCGTCGATGAGGCAGTGTCCATCCGGGTGTCCAACGGTCTCGATCAGGTGCCGCCCTTCCGTACAGTGACTCCCAACCTCAGTCGGAGCCGTACACGCCGCCAGATGCCATTCGACCCGGTCGCGCTCGCGACTCGCGCCGACCTGGCCGCCAGTGCGAACGACCGCCCGCCAGTAGACTCGCGTCACGACGGGTGCGGCTGGTTCGGCTTTGGCCTTGCCTGCGGCCCGCTCGCCGCCCGGGTTTGGGCTGGGTTCGATCGTAGTTGCAGCCATGGGTCTAATGGTACGGCCTTCTCTCACACCTCGGCACGAACGACGGGCTCCGCGGCCAGTTCGCCGGGTGTGTGCGGACGCATTTTGATCGGCCGTCGCGCGCGGAACACCGGGAACATCAACCCCAGCAGCACGCCGAAGACCGCGTGACGGATGAGCTCACCGGTAAAGGCCACCGGCCCGGTCGCCCCCAGACCCAACACACCCAGTCCGAGAACCGGCAACACCACCAGTACAGAAACCAGCAGCGGCAGCACGGCAAAAAACACACCGCGCTGCCAGTCTGCCCAGTGCGCCGGCAACCGCGCTTCCCCCCAGATGCCATACACCGCGCCCCACATGACCCCGACAGCGAGGTAGATCGGCACCGCGATGAACAGAAAAACGGGCTGGACGTCGCGAGCCAGGGCAAAGGCAAGTCGCGCCGCGGTGCGCTCGACCAGCGTGCCCGGTGCGTTGAAGGCGATCCCGCCCGCGAGGTTGATGGCGACGTTCATCAGCAGCGTCGAGCCAACCGTTGCCAGCAAGCCCGCCATGGCGCCCGCCCGCAGCAGGATCTCGCGCTCGACCGGCGTGGCGACCGTCGCGCGTTTGCCCAGATCCTGGCGAGCCCGAATCGTCCACCACAGGATCAGCGCCAGCGGCACCAGCGAGCCGAGCAAGCCGAATGGCAGATGGATCTTCTCCAGGAGGTCGAGCACGGGCGGCCCGAGGTAGTACCCGAGCAGCGTGTACACCACGATGTAGACCAGTGCGCCGAGCAACATCGCCGGGAAGAAGACCCGGAATGGCACTTCGAACACGCCGCACGCGACCGCGGTCAGGATGCGCAGTCCGGGCACCAGCCGACCCAGGAACACGGCACGCGTCCCGTGCTGCTTGAGCCATCGCTCGGCCTTGTCCAGCCGCTCGGGCGTCAGCCGAATGAAGCGGCCGTAGCGGTAGACCAGTCCGCGTCCCGCCCAGCGACAGACGAAGTACAGAATCGTCGAGCCGACGATCGTGCCAGCCCACGTCGCGCCGACGCCCTCCATCAGCGCCATGACAGGGTTCTCCGCGCGTCGGGCATGCACGCCGAGCACGAGCATCACCACGTCGCCAGGTACCGGCACGGGCACCCCTGCTTCTTCGATCAGCAGGAACACGAACGCGGCTAGCAGTCCGTGACGATCGAGGAACTGCGACGTCGCCAGGCCGACTTCAGTCCACCAGTCCACCATGCCCGACGAGTGCTCTCACCAGACGTTAACATCCCCGAGCACCGCAGCAGGGACAACAAACGTTTCAACGTGAGCTCGACTAGCCCGGTTTTGGCCGTCGACGTCGGCGGCACCAAAATGGCGGCGGCCGTCGTCGACCCCGACGGCCACCTGCTGCTGTCCGACCGCATTGTCACGCTGCGCACTGAGGACCCCGACAGGCTCTTCAACTCCCTCCAGGCGCTGTGCGGCGGCCTGCTCAGCAGCACCCCGAGCGTGGCGGCCATCGGCGTCGGCTGCGGCGGCCCCATGCGTTATCCGCAAGGCATCGTCAGTCCGCTCAACATCCCGGCCTGGCGCGGCTTTCCACTTCGCGATCGGTTGATCGCCGCCTTCGGGTTGCCCTGCCTCGTGGACAACGACGCCAAGGCGCTGGCGCTCGGCGAGCGCTGGCGTGGAGCCGGCCACGGTTCCGACAACATGCTCGGAATGGTCGTCTCGACCGGCGTTGGTGGCGGCACCGTCCTGGACGGTCACCTGCTGCACGGTTTTGCTGGGAATAGCGGGCACATCGGCCACATCATCGTCTGGCCCGACGGCCCACTGTGTGGATGCGGCGCGCACGGGTGCGTGGAGGGCGTTTCGTCCGGCACCGGCCTCGCGCGTCGTCTGAACACCGCGCTGGCTGAAGGCGCCTCGAGCAGCCTGCGGCGTGATGCAACGGCCGAAGAGATCGCCGTCGCCGCGCGGGCTGGCGACGCCCTCGCTCAAGAGCTCTTCCGCACCGCGGGAGCCGGCGTCGGCCGCGGCATTGCCTCGGCGGCCGCGCTGCTGGATCTCGAACGCGTCGTGATCGGCGGCAGTATTGCCCTCCGCGCCTGGGACCTGCTCGGTCCACCCCTGCTGGCCGAGGTCCACGCCGCCGCGCGCCTCGACTTCACCCGCGATCTGCAGGTCGTGCACGCCCAGTTGGGCGACGAGGCCGGGCTGTATGGTGCGGCACGCATGGCTTTCTCGTTGGTATAAGTGAGGCTCGCCTGCCAGTGACCACCCCCGATCTTCAGCCGACCGAGCGTCTGCCGATCCCTGCGATCTCGCCTCAGGCGCCGGCCACCGCGCGCGAGACGCGCGACCGCCCGGGGTTTCTCGGCTTCTTTATTCGCATCCTGCTGATTGTGCTGATCGCGGTGTGTGGCGTTGTCGCGGTGGCGCTGCTGGTCACACCCGTGCGCGAGTCCGTCCTGGTTATGGGCTCTGACGCCCGCCCCGATGAGCTCGCAAACGGCGAGGTCGGCCGCACGGACACACTGCTCGTCTTCGTTGGCGACCGCGCGCTGCCGCGGGAGGCCATGGTCTCGGTGCCGCGCGATCTCTGGGTCAGCATTCCTGGCTATGGCCAGGAGCGCATCAACGCGGCCTACGAGTTCGGCGGGCCGCAGACCGCCAAGCAAACCGTCAGCAACCTGCTCGGGCAGCCCATTGACCGCTACGTGGTCATCGGCCTGCAGGGGGTGCGCGACATCGTCAACGCCGTCGGTGGGATCGACATCACCGTGCCGCAGGCGATCCACGACGCTGCCTATCCCACCGACGACTATGGCTACCAGGTGGTCGACATTCCGGCCGGGCGACAGCACATGGACGGCGACACGGCGCTGGAATACGCCCGCACGCGGCATCAGGACAGCGACTTTGCACGCAGCGCCCGCCAGCAGCAGGTGGTGGTCGCCGTCGGCAGCGCGATGCTCAATCCATTGAACTGGCCGCGTATTCCCGCGGTCATCGCCGCGGTTTCGACCTCAATCAAGACGGACCTTTCGCCCATGGACGTCATCGCCCTCGCCGCGGCGATGGTGCGCAGTCCTGGCGGACCGGATCACCTGGTGATCGATACGTCTCTGGCGGACGTGGTGACGGGCCAGGACGGCGCCTATCTGCTGCAGGCCAAGCCATCGCTACAACCAACGGTCGCGCAGTTCCTGGGGCATCCGGCTGGCGCGCCGGTGACGCCCGTGTCGGTCGAGGTACTGAACGCGGCGGGAGTCGCCGGGCTGGCCGCCCGCACCGCCGACCGTCTGACGCAGGCGGGCTACACGATCGCGAACGTCGCCGACGCCCCGAAACTGCAAGCACAGACGACGATCATGGCCAGGCCGGATGCCGCGTCGGCGGCCAAGCAGATCGCCTCGACGCTGGGGATTCCCACCTCGCGCATCACCACCAGCCCGAACCTGACTACGGCCGACGTGCAGGTGACACTCGGGCCTGACGCGCACTGAGCCCGTTTCGTCCGACCACCCCTCGCCCAGGCCACGGCTGCTGGCGCCCCCTCCGTACTGCGCCCCTGATGGGTCCCCTCCGGGGAAAACACGGCGTGTCAATGCGGCGCGTGTCACAACCGCGTCAATGCCCTTGACACCTCGCGCGTCACAAACACCTCCGTCAGCTTGACACGTCACGTGAGCCCCAACATAACGTGGGTAACCACTCCTCAACCACAACATGTTGTAGGTGTCCCCCGCGACTACCCGCCTGTTGTGGCCGCTGGAACGCTGAACTCTTAAAATCTTCTGGTAGGTACCCGAAGCATGCACGGATCGGACGCCGACGCCATCTACTCCACCAATGGCGTCGCTCAACTCGACCTCGGCTTCGCCGCCCGACGCCACAGCGTCCTGGATGGCGTCGAGGAGATCACCCTGCCCATCTCGATCGTCAAGCGCGACGGCCGCGTGGTCGCCTTCGATCCCCTTCGCATCGAGCGCGCCATCAACCGCTGCTTCGCTGCCCTCGGCCGAACTCCGTACACGCCTGTCGCCGAACTGGCCGTACGTGTGGTCAACATCATGTCCGCGCGGCCGGGCCAGCCCACGGTCGAGATTGTCCAGGACGCCGTCGAGCTCACCCTGCAGGCCGCGGGGGAATTCGAAGCCGCCAAGGCGTACATCCTGTACCGCGCCGAGCACGCCAAGCAGCGCCAGGAGCGGCCCGTACCTGACGACGTGCGTGACGCATTTTCCGAAGCCGACCAGTACTTCCCCACCCCCATCCAGAAGTTCCAGTTCTTCGATAAGTATTCGCGCTTCGACTATGACAAGGGCCGCCGGGAGACGTGGATCGAGACGGTAGACCGCGCCGTCAGCTTCCTGCACGAGCTGGTGGTCACCAACACCGGCGTCGACCTGGGCGCCGATACGTACGCGCACCTGCGGCGCATGATCCTCGACATGCGCAGCATGCCCTCGATGCGGCTGCTGGCCATGGCCGGCGCACCCGCGCGCCGCGACAACACCTCGATTTACAACTGCTCGTACCTGCCCGTCGAAAGCATTGACTCGTTCGCCGAAGCGCTGCTGATCTCGATGGCCGGCTGCGGCGTCGGCTTCTCCGTCGAGAGCCGCTACGTGGAAAATTTTCCCCGAGTTCAGCGGCAGCGCGGTCAGAGCGCGATGCGGCACACCATCGAGGACTCGGCCCAGGGTTGGGCCAGGGCCGTACGTCTGGGCATGCAGAGCTGGTTCGAGGGCGGCGACGTCGAGTTCAACTTTGACGAGATTCGCTCAGCCGGCGCGCCGCTACGCACCAAAGGCGGCCGCGCCTCTGGCCCGGGCCCGCTGCACACGATGCTCGAATTCACACGCTCGCGCATCCTGGCCCGCCAGGGTATGCACCTGCGTCCTATCGACGCACACGACATCATGTGCATGGTCGGCAACGCCGCCGTCAGCGGTGGCGTGCGTCGCACCGCGATGATCTCGCTGTTCGACAACGACGACCTCGAGATGCGCCTGTGCAAGAGCGGCGACTTCGAGCACGACAACAACCAGCGCTGGAACGCCAACAACTCGGCTGTCATGGCCCGAACGCGGCCTCGACCAGATCCAGGTCATGGAACAGGTTCTGGACATGGTCAAGTCTCAGCGCGGTGAGCCCGGCATCTTCAATCGCCGCGCGGCTCTGGATCTTATTCCCGAGCGCCGCAAGGACTTCGGCTATCTCGAGTACGGCACCAACCCATGCGGCGAGATCGTGCTGCGGAAATACGAGTTCTGCAATCTGTCGATCGCCGTGGCCCGCACCGATGACACGCTCGGGACGCTCGAGGAAAAGGTCCAGGCGGCAGCCATGATCGGCACCATCCAGTCGCTGGCGACGTATTTCCCGGATCTACGCCCGATCTGGAAGCAGAACTGCGAGGAGGAGCGGCTGCTCGGCGTTGACATCACCGGGCAGATGGACAGCCCCGCGACCCACGACCCCGAAGTCATGCGCACCCTGCATCAGGTGGCCACCGAGACCAATCGGCAGCTGGCCGCCCGTCTGGGCATCAACCAGTCAGCCGCCGTCACCACCGTCAAGCCTAGTGGCAACAGCTCCCAGCTCTTGAACTGCTCGTCCGGCCTGCACGCCCGCTGGGCGCCGTACTACGAGCGTAACGTGCGCGTGGCCGCCACCAGCCCGATCTTCAAAGTCCTGCGCGACGCGGGCGTCCCGATGGACCCCGAAAACGGCCAGACGCGCGAAGACGCCAATACCTGGGTTATCCACTTCCCGATGAAGTCGCCCGACAGCGCCATCACCCGCAAAGATCGCGGCGCGATCGAGCAGTGCAACTACTGGCTCCACAACAAACTGCACTGGACCGATCACAACCCGTCCGTCACGATCACGTACAAGCCCGACGAAGTCGTCGACTTGACCAGGTGGATCTGGGAACATCGCGATCTGATCGGCGGCATGGCTTTCCTACCGTCGTTCGACGCCCACTATGCCCAGTTGCCGTACATCGAGATCACCAAGGACGAATACGAGCGGCGCGTGGCCGAGTTCCCCGAGATCGACTTCTCCAAATTGTGGAGATACGAATCGCAAGACCTGACGAATGCTGCCCAGGAGCTCGCGTGCCTCGCGGGGCAGTGTGAGGTCGACTCCTAGTTTCTAGAACCAAAAAAAGAAGCCCCTGGCACTCATTTGTCTGGGGGGCTTCCCGCGAGAGGGGTAGAGCTGCTGCCTCGCTGAGCCGCCGAACTTGCTCCTCATGCTGGTCGTGCCCCGGGAATGCCCAACCAGCGCGAGCCACTCGGCGGTGCGCGGGCAGCTCAGGTAACGTCAGTCGGACATGCGGGCGATCGTCGCGGCGCCGAGCGCTGAACGCGGCTTCGAGTTTCGCGAGGTGCCCGATCCCGAACCCGACGCCGACCAGGCGCTGGTCGCGGTCCACGCGTTTTCGCTCAACCTCGGGGAGCTGCGCCGCATGCGTTGGGAGCAGGACGGCTGGCGGCCTGGGTACGACGTGGCCGGCGTGGTCGAGCGCGCCGCGAGCGATGGCTCGGGACCACGCGAGGGGACGCGGGTGGTGGGGCTGCTGCGCAACGGCGCGTGGGCGGAGCTCGCCGCGGTGCCCACCCGCTGTTGCGCGCCGATTCCCGAGGGGGTTGAGTTCGCCGCGGCGGCAACCATCCCGGTCGCGGGGCTGACGTCATTGTGCGCGCTCAGCCACGCCGCGACACTCCTCAACCGGCGCGTGCTCATCACCGGCGCGAGCGGCGGCGTCGGGCGCTTCGCCGTTCAGCTGGCGGCGCGCGGTGGGGCCCACGTCACGGCGTGCGTCAGCCGCCCTGAGCGAGGGCGTGGTCTGCGGGAGCTGGGCGCCACCGAGGTGATCGTCGGCATCGACAAAGACGGGCCGCTCTACGACCTCGTCATCGAATCCGTGGGCGGCGCGCTCCTCGGAACCGCGCTCGAGCGCGTCGCGCCGCACGGCACGGTCGTCTCGATCGGGGGCTCGTCCGATCAACCGGCGACGTTCGATGCGCTCACGTTCATCCGCCGCGGCGGCGCCCGCCTGTACGGGCTGCAGTTGTTCGACGACCTCGAGCACTTCGGCTACGGCGCACGCGAACTGAGCGGCTTGCTCGACATGCTGAGAAGCGGCGAGCTCGATCCGCAGATCGGCGAGCAGCGGCACTGGCAGGAGATCGGCGCTTGTATCGCAGCGATGCGCGAGCGGCGGCTCGCGGGCAAGGCCGTCCTGCTGGTTCGCTAGCGGGTCATACGCGGGTCAAGTGCGTCGCGCAGGCCATCGCCCACCAGGTTGACCGCCATGACGGCCAGCATGATCGCCACCCCTGGAAAGGTCGGCAGCCACCACGCATCGCGCAGGTAACCGCGGCCCTCGGCCAGCATGGCGCCCCATTCGGGTGTGGGTGGCTGCGCGCCGAGACCAAGAAAGCTCAGCGACGACGTGGCCAGAATCGCCGCGGCGACGCCCAGGGTGGCCGACACGATCACGGGCGGCGCCACGTTGGGCAGCACGTGGCGAAACATGATGCGCGCGGAGCCACAGCCAATAACCCGCGCGGCGTCGACGTACGGCAGGTCGCGCGTGGCAAGCGTCGAGGCCCGCACCAGTCGCACGTACGTCGGCACAACGGCGATGCCAACCGCGATCATCGCGTTGTTCAAACTCGGACCCAGCACCGAGATCAGGCCGAGCGCAAGCAAGATCGACGGAAACGCCAGCAACACGTCGATGACGCGCATCACGAGCATGTCGGTCCAGCCGCCGAAATACCCCGCTGGCAGACCCACGGCCACGCCGAGCGCGGCTGCCCCGGCGACCACGAGAAAGCCCACGCGCAGAGAAAGCGGCGCGCCGAACACGATGCGCGCCGCGACATCTCGACCAAGCTGGTCCGAACCAAGCAGACCGCCCACTCCGGGCGGCTTGAGCTGGTTGCTTGGGGAGGCGGCGAGCGGATCCACGTGGACCAGGAACGGGCCCACAATCGCGAGCAGCAGCAGCGCACCGCCCAAGACCAGGCCGACGCGGGCGCCCGGACTGCGCAGCAAGCGCCGCCAGACGCTGGGGCGGCGGCGCAGCGGCCTGGGCTCGACGGGCGCCGCGGCCTCTGGGGCGCGCAGCATCGTCGTCGCGATAGGTCGGCTCACGAGTGGCGGATCCGCGGATCGACCCACGCGTACAGCACGTCCACCAGCAGGTTCAGGAACACGTAGAACGTCGCCACGAAGAGCACGGTGCCCTGTACCAGGGGGATGTCCTTGCTCATAATGCCGTTGATCAGCATCCGACCGATGCCCTGGCGTGAAAACACGGTCTCGACCACCACCGCGCCGGCCAGCAGGTTGCCGATTTGCAGGCCGATGACCGTAAGCACCGGGATCAGCGCATTGCGCAGCGCGTGACCGGTCACCACGCGCGTTGTCGACAGACCCTTGCTGCGCGCGGTGGCGATGTACTCGTTGTTCAGCACTTCGAGCATGGCGCTGCGCGTCAGCCGCGCGATGATCGCGGCCGAGCCATAGCCCAGGCAGAGCGCGGGCAAGATCAGTCGGTTCAGACCTTCGGTGCCGGTGGCTGGCACCCAGCGCAACCACACGGCGAAGATGAGCAGCAGCATCAGGCCGGACCAGAAGGCAGGGATCGACACGCCGCCAAGCGCGAGCACCATGCAGACGGTGTCCACCCACGTGTTCGGCCGCAGCGCTGCCAGGACGCCGAGGGTCACGCCCAGCAGCAGCGCGATGAGCATCGCGGCGACTGTCAGCTGTAGCGTGGCTGGCAGCTGCGTCATGATCTCGTCGAGCACCGGGCGATGGGACTGCAGAGAGCGCCCCAGGTCACCGTGGAGCGCGTTGCCGAGAAAACGCAGGTACTGAACGTAGGCTGGATCGTTGAGGCCGAGCTGCTGGCGCAGCACCGCGACGCGCTGTGGGTCCAGCGGAACGTCGCCCGCGAGTGCCTGGATCGGGTCACCTGGCAGGAGGTACAGGCAGGCGAAGACCAGCACCGAGACGCCAAAGATGACCGGCACCGTGGCAATCAACCGGGCGCGCAGGTACGCGGTCATGGACGCCGCGCACGAAAGCGCGGCACTGGTCGAGTCGGCACAGCAGACTCACTCACACCGGGCTGCCTGGCGAGCGTGCTGAGGCTTCAGGTTGACTCGATGTAGGTGTCGTAAAACCACGGGTAAATGCCACGCGCATCCTGGCGGATGCCCTTGACCCTGGCGTCGATGAAATTCAGCCGCAGAATTTCCTGAACTGGCAGCGCCAGGGCGTTGTTCAGGATGTACAGCTGAATCTGCTCGTACAGGTCGTTGCGCTTGGCATCGTCGAGCTCCACGGCGGCGTCATCCCACAGTTTGTCGAAGTCGGCATTCCGCCAGCGCGACCAGTCGAAGCCGTTGTAATTCCGCGAGTGGTAGAGCAGCGCAATGTTGGATGGATCGCTGGCCACCAGCCCGGTCATTGCCACGTGGTGATCGCCGCGAGATGCCGCCGCGGTGAAGGCCGCGGCGTCCATCTGCTGCACGTTGAGGTCGACGCCCAGCGGGCGGAACAGCGACTGTGCCGCGACGTAGATGTCTTGAAACGCCGGCTGGCTGATCGCAATCAGACTCAGCGGCTGGCCGCCCTTCTGTCGAATCCCGTTGCTGCCCATCTGCCAGCCTGCCGCGTCCAGCATCTGGCCGGCCTTGTTGGCGTCGAATTGGAACAGACTCTCGACTTTCTTGCTGTAGCCGGGCAGCGCTGAAGCGAACGGCCCCTGCGCGACCGGCTGCAAGCCGAACAATGCCAGCTGGATAACCTGCGTTTTGTCGAGTCCGTAGAGCAGCGCCTGGCGGACATTGACGTCGTCGAGTGGCGCGCGCTCGGTATTGAGGAAGAAGGTCCGCGGCGCGCCGGGCACATGACCCTGGATCAACGTGTACTGAGCATCACCCTTCAGACGGTTCACGTCCTGGCCGGGGGTGTCCTCGATGCCACTCACGTCCCCGGATTCGAGCGCGGTGACGCGCGAGGCCGGCTCGGGAATGATCGGGAAGGTGAGCTTGTCCAGATAGGCCGGACCCTGGTGCTGCCACAAGGACGGCGCCCAGTTGTAGTCGTCATTGCGCACGAGGGCGACGGAATCCTTGGGCGTGTAACTCTGAAATTTCATGAAGCCCGTACCAATTGGATTGACCGCTGGGTCCTGGCCGCCTTGAACCGCCGTCGGCGAGAGCATGCCGCACGACGCGGTGCTGAGCGCATCGAGCAACGGTGGGTACGCCTGCTTCATCGTGACTTCGGCGGTCATGTCATCGACCACGCGCGTACTGCCATACGGGCCGAGCAGGGTGGCGGCGAACTTCGAGTTGGTATCGGGGTTGACGATGCGATCGAGGTTGAACTTGACGGCGGCGGCGTTGAAGGGTGTGCCGTCGTGGAACTTGACGCCCGGGTGCAGTTTGAACGTATAGGTGGTGCCGTCGGGTGACACGGACCAACTGTCGGCGAGGTACGGCGCGTACTGGTTGTTGTCAGGATTCTTGAGCGCAAGCGTCTCGACGACGTTCATCATCACGATGATGGCCGAGGTCTGCGCGGCCACGTGTGGGTCGAGGGAGTCGGGCTCGGAGTTTGGCGCGAAGCGAACTTCACCCCCGCGCCGCGGTTGACCGCCCGACGCCTGAGCAGCCGCTGGCGCACTGGTTGCGCCTGGCGCACTGGTTGCGCCTGGCGCACTGGTCGTGGCAGGCGCGGTCGTCGCCGCGGCGGCGGGTTGCGTCGCCGCGGCGGCGGCTTGGGTCGCAGGGGCGGCGGGCGACGAGGTCGGCGCGGCTGTCTGCGGTGGGGGGGCCGCCGACGAGCACGCCGCCAGCAAGGGCAGGGCCGAGGACACGGCGGCGGCCCACAGCAGTCGGCGGCGAGTCAGCCGGGTGGGTGTCGGCCAGTCGGGGGTAGGGGGTACGAGAGACATGGGCACCTCAGCAGCAGCGCGCCGGGCGGAATTGCGCGCGGTTGCCGGGGGAGGGTATTGTCGAATTGTCGACATGTCAACTTTCGACAGTTGCGCGCGTGCCGCGGGTTGACCTGCTGCCCCTGCGTCCCGAGGGGCTCGCCCACCAGGTCCACGCCCGCCTCGTCCAGGCCCTGCGCGACGGCCGCCTCAAGCCCGGCGACCGCCTCATCGAAACGGACCTCGCGCTTTCGCTGCAGGTCAGCCGCACCTCCGTCCGCGAGGCGCTGCGCCTCCTGGAGACCAGCGGCCTGGTCGTGAGCTCCCCGCATCGCGGGACCTACGTCGCCGAAATCGACGCCGACGACGCGCGTGACCTGTACACCCTGCGCGCCCTGCTCGAAGCCCACGCCGCCAGCCATCTGGCCGAACATCCCCAGCCGGAACTGTTCGAGCAGCTGCAGCGCCTGGTCGCCGACATGGCGCAGGCTGTGCGCGATGAACAGACCAATCGCATCGTCGATCTGGACGTCGAGTTCCACCGCCTCCTGTGCACCGCGCCCGCCAATCGGCGCCTGGTCGAAGCGTGGGCGGGCATGATGGACCAGGTTCGCACCCTGTTGCTGACCAAATACCGCCTGTACGACGACAGCGCTGACATCGCCCACAGCCACCAGGTGCTGCTGGATGCCTGCCGAGCTGGCGATCCGGCCGTCGCGGCGCGCCGCGTAGACGCCCACATCACCGATACCGCCGAACGCGTGCTGCGCGAGTTGGCCGCGGAAACGACCGCGGAGCGCGCCGAATCGTGAAGCGGATCCTCGCCCGCGACGGGCAGGTGCACCTGGTCGATGTGCCTGAGCCGCGGCTGCGCGCCACAGACGTCCTGGTCCAGACGCTCCACTCGGTCGTCTCGAGTGGCACTGAGACGCACATCATCCGGTCGAGCATCTCGCCTGAGGCCCTCGAGACCGACCAGTATCCAACCAGCAAGCCGCACGGGCCGCAGCTCAGAGGCTCGGGGGTGCGCTGGCGAGGGCCGCTTCCCAACCACGCGCCGCCGGGCTACGCATCGCTTGGCTACAGCCTGGCCGGGCGGGTGCTGGCCACCGGTGAGGACGTGGCCGACCTCAAACCGGGTGACCTGGTGGCCTGCTCGGGCAACCAGTGCGCGGTCCATGCGGAACGAGTGGCAGTGCCGCGCACGCTCGTCTCGCCGATCCCACTCGGTCTGGCGCCCGCCGACGCGGCGTTCGTCACGCTGGGATCCGTCGCGATTCACAGTTTGCGGCGGGCCAACTGCCAGTTTGGCGAGACCGTCGTCGTCATGGGCCTGGGTGTTCTGGGTCTGCTTGCGGTGCAGGTCGCTCGCGCGGCGGGCATGTACGTGGTCGGCATCGATCCCGACGGCGAACGTCGCGGCCTGGCAGCCAGCCTGGGCGCCGAACACACGGTCAGTCCACACAACCCCGCCGAGGTGATCGCGCTGGTTCGCGAGTACACGCTGGGATTCGGCGCGGACGGCGTGCTGCTCACGGCAGCCACGGAGTCTAGCGAGCCGCTCAATCTCGCGTTTGACCTGTGCCGCCAGCGCGGTGCTGTCGTAGGAGTTGGGCTGTTCGGGATGAGCATCGAACGTCCGCGCATGTTCGGCGCCGATGTCGCGTTCTACCCGTCCGTTGCGTACGGGGCCCGGGCGGTACGACCCCGTCTACGAAGAGGGTGGGGTCGATTACCCGATTGGCTACGCACGCTGGACAGAGAACCGCAACATGAGCGCGTTTCTGCGACTCCTGCTCGAGGGGCGCCTTCAGGTCGGACCACTCGCCCCGATGCGCGTGCCTCAGGCCGACGCACCGCGCGCCTACCGCATGCTGCTGGAGCAGCCGCGGCACCCGCCGACCGTCGTCTTCGACTACCCCAACGCCGAGGAGCACCACGACCAGCCATGAGCCACGTCTTCCTCATCGACCGACTGGCGGTCTTCGAGCCCTACGAGATCGAGCAGGATCGACTCGGTGAGGCCGGTTTCGAGCTCGCCCTGGATGATTGCCAGACCCCTGACGACGTGATCCGGCGCCGGAAACGCCGAGATCATCTGGATCAGCTGGCGCGGCATCGTCACGCCCGAGGTCATGGATGCGCTCCCAGCCCTGCGTCTGGTCGTGCGCGCGGGCGTCGGCTACGACCAGATCGACGTCCCTGCCGCCACCGCGCGGGGCATTGCCGTCGCCAACGCGCCAACATACGGCACCGACGACGTGGCCGAGCACGCTCTGGCGCTGTTGCTTGCATGGGCTCGCCGCGTGCCGCAGCTTGACCGCGGGATGCGAACGGACGGCTGGCCAGCGGTCGCGCAGTTCCCGATCCACCGCTTGCGCGGTCAGACGCTGGGCATTGTCGGCCTGGGACGGATCGGCAGCGGGCTGGCACGTCGCGCACGAGGCATCGGTCTGCGGGTCGTCGCCTGCGATCCCGTGCTCAACGCCGACCAGATCAAAGCGCGCGACGTCGAGCCCACGAGCTTCGAGGACCTGCTGGCGCAGTCCGACTACGTCTCGATCCACGTGCCGCTCTCGGACGCCACCCGTCACCTCATCGACGCCGCGGCGCTCGCGCGCATGAAGCCCGAGGCGCTGCTGGTCAACACCAGCCGCGGGCCGGTGGTCGACGAAGCCGCGCTCGCCGACGCACTTGCGTCTGGCCGGCTGGGCGGCGCCGCGCTCGACGTCTTTGAAGAAGAGCCGCTGGCGCCCAGCAGTCCCCTGCGCTCGTTCGAACAGGCCGTGCTGACACCGCACGCGGCCGGCTACTCCCTCGAGGCCTGGAACGACCTGCGCCACGAAATGTGCGACACCGCCATCGACTTCCTGACCACCAGCTGGGCCGGCCCGATTGTCAACCCGCAAGTGCGACCCACGCTTCGCCCTCGCGCCTGAGCAGCGGCCAGACCAGCGGCCAGACCAGCGCGGGCGGTGATGCCGAAAACCTACGGAGCGGTGCGCTGGTTCAGGATGTAGCCAATCGGCCGCACGGTATGAATCAGACGCGGCTCGCCGCCGAGCTCCAGCGCCTGACGAATGGCGCTGACTGTGACTTCGATCACGTTGGAGTCGCCCAGAAAATCGTAGCCCCACACGTCCTCGAGCAGCTCGCGACGCGACAGGACGCGCTCAGGGTGGCGCATGAAACAGGTCAGCAGCTCGAACGCCTTGTTGCGCAGCTCGAGTCGACGCTCGCCGCGCACGACCTCGCGCGTGTCGAGGTCGAGCGTCAGATCCGCGTAGGTGAGGTTGCCCTGGCGCGACCTGGCGAAAGCGCTCGCGGAGGCCAACGCCCTGCCGCGCAGGACCGCGCGCAGCCGAGCCAGAAGCTCGGGGATGGCAAAGGGAATCGCCAGGTAGTCGTCGGCGCCAGCATCCAGTCCAGCGACGCGCTCTTCCACGGTCGCGTGCGCTGACAGCAGCACGATCGGCGCGTCAGTGCGCGACCGCAGCTCGCGAGCGAGGTCCAGACCACTGAAACCGGGCAAGGCAGGGTCGAGCAGCACCAGGTCAGGCGTGCCGCGCTCGAACGCCTCGAGCGCCTGCAGTCCGTCCAGGGTGCGCTCCACGGAGTACCCGGCCGACGCGAGGGCACGGTCGAGGAACGACGCCAGGCGCGGGTCATGCTGAGCCAGCAGCACGCGTGGCTGGAGCGTGCTGGGCGATTCGTCCGACGGGTCCGCGTCACGCAGCGAGGTTTGCACGTGTCGCGACTGTAACCAGGCAACCTTGGACACGCGTGAGAGGGTCCGCGCGCTCCTCAGCAACAGAAACCGGCAGTTGCGCAGTTGCAGTTGCGCGGCAATCGAGCTGAAATCGTCGGCTCGACGATTTCAGCGAGGTTTTAGATACCACTAACACGTTGTTAGCACGCGTATTACATAGTGTGGGCACGACTCCTGGGGAGGTCCCAAACAACAAGTATGAAATTCGTTCCAACTTCGGTTAGCCGCGTCGCCATTGCCGCTGGTGCCGTGCTCGTCCTGGGCGGCTCCGCTGTAGGGATTGCAGCGGCGCAAACCACGCCCACGCCGACACCAACCGCCCAGCAACAGGGCTATCAGAAGTTCGTCGACGCACTGGCCCAGCGCCTCGGCATCTCCTCGCAGCAACTCCAGAGCGACATCGGCCAGGCGCGCCAGGATGCGGGCCTGCCCGCGAACGGCGGCTTTGGCGGCGGCCCCGGCGGCCGTGGCGGGCCGGGCGGGCCGGGCGGGCCACGCGGCGGCTTCCGTCCATTTTTGAACTTGCAGGCCGCCGCGCAGGCCATCGGTATCCCGCAGCAACAGCTGCAGAGTGAATTGCCCGGGCAAGTCGTTGGCGCAGGTCGCCAGCAATCACGGCAAGCAGGCCAGCGACGTGGTCAACGCGCTGACCACCGCCGCCGACGCGCGCATCGACCAGGCCGTCTCGGGCGGTCGACTGACGGCCGATCAGGGCAATACGCAGAAGACGAACGTCGCCAATCGGATCAACCAGCTCGTCAACCAGGTCATGCCGCAGGGCGGCCCCGGTGGCAACGGACCGGGTGGTCCAGGGCGCGGTCCGCGCGGCTTCGGTTTCGGGCCGGGTCTCGTCCAGCAGGGTCTGAACGTCGCGGCGCAGGCCATTGGCATTCCGCCGCAGCAGCTGCAGAGCGAGCTGCAGGGCAGCTCACTGGCGCAGGTGGCCAGCAATCACGGTAAGCAGGCCAGCGACGTGGTGACCGCGCTGACGAACGCGGCCAACACGCAGATTGACCAGGCGGTCTCGAGCGGTCGACTGACAGCCGATCAGGGCAATACGCAGAAGACGAACATCGCCAATCGGATCAATCAGCTAGTCAACATGGTGTGGCCACAACGCGGACAGGGAGGCCAGCCGCAGGGGCAGCCAGGCAGCTAGCTCGCTTTCGCGACGGGTCTGACGCGTGCGTGCCTCAACCTCAGAGACGCTCGCGCACGCATCTGTCAGACGAGCTGTTCGCTAGTGCCCTGGGTCCTTCGGGGATGGGATGGACCGTGCGTGCCTCAACCTCAGAGACGCTCCTTCTCCTGGGTCCCCTCTGGGGAGGGAGCGGACCGTGCTAGAGCCCCGCGACGTCCAGCTCTTCGCGCACCTCGCGCACGCCGGGCACGCGCGCGGCGACCGACTCGGCGTTGTCCGCGTCGTCCAGGTCCGCAACCTCGCCGCGCAGGTGGGCAACCCCATGACGCACAAAGACCACGATGTTCAGATCCGTCGTCGCCGAGTCCTCCGCCAGCTCGCGACGGATCGCTTCGGCGAGCGCCTCATCCCCAGGTGACCGATCCTCCGCCGATCGCTCGACGGTGAGGTCATCCTCAGCGTCGAGCCCGAAGCCGCCCAGCACGTGCGCGGCGCCATGCGCGTCGGTGGTGACGACCGGGTCGATGGGCGGCGTATACACGTCGCCCGATTCAGCCAGGTCCTCGTCGTCGGAGCTCTCAGCGCCGGCCGCCTGCAGCGGATCGCTGAAGCCAGGCTCGTCGGTAAAGTCCGGCTCGAGCTCGCTGCCATCGGCGAGCAGGTCCTCCGCGGAGTCCGCGAGCTCCGCGCTCGGATCCTGGCTAGCGAAGTCGTCCACCCCAGTTGGCAACACGACCTCGATGTCGAGCTGGTCGTCGATCCGCGTGCCCGAAGGCGACGCCTGCGTGACGATGTCCAGGGCCGCCTGACGCGACTCTTCGCTGTCAACGGTGCCGCTCAGGATCAGCCCACCCTCGGAACGCTCCACGACAACTTGCAGGCCGGCCTGCGCCAACTGCTGTTCGAGGCGTCGAGTGAGCGCGGTGAAGGTGGCATTCGGCGAACGCTCAGACATACCTACCTAGCTATAGACGTTCAGGCCGCCAAGTGCAACACCCGTGCCGACCTGTTCAACTTCGCTAGGGTCCACACGTGAGCGGGTGTTACGCTCGGGGCAAGCATGCGGCGCGCGCTGATCGTCGTCGGCAAGGCACCGGTCGCTGGCAGCGCCAAGACGCGTCTGGTGCCGCCGTTGTCCGCCGAGGACGCGGCCGACCTGTATCGAGGTTTCCTGCTCGACACCCTCGAGCTTGCCGCCAGCCTGGACTGGGAGCGCACCAGCCTGGTTCACCCCCGCGGCGACGGGCCGCCGCTTGTGGCGCTGCTGGCCAACCAGCAGCACATCGAGCTTCTCGAGCAACGCAGCGCCGGCCTGGGCGACGCCCTGGCATACGCGTTCGAGCACCACTTCGCCGAAGGCTTCGACACGGCGATCCTGATCGGCAGCGACAATCCGACCCTGTCTGTCGGTCCGGTGCAGGCCGCATGGCAAAGCTTGCAGGCAGGCGCGGATGTGGTCATCGGACCAACGCTCGACGGTGGCTACTACCTCATCGGCATGCGCCGGCCTCACCTCGGGGTGTTTGCCGGCATCGAGTGGAGCACCCCCAGGGTGTACGGCCAGACGCTGGAGCGAGCACGGGAGCTGTTGCTCCGTGTGCAGCCTGTCAGCGAGTGGTACGACGTCGACGAACCGGCTGACCTCGAGCGTTTGACGCGAGAGATCGCCGAAGCTCCAGCCGACGTGGCGCCCCATACCCGGCGGGTTCTCGACCGGCTGAGCTCCGCAACTGCGCCGGAACGAGCAGCGCCGGCGTCGCGCCCGAGCGCTCGGCGTACGCGCGTGTAATCCGCTCGCCGGCCACCCGTCCTGCGCCCGCGGTGGCTAACACCACGACGGCGCCGCCGAAACCGCCGCCGGTCATGCGCGCTCCGAACACCGCCGGGTCCGTCTGGGCAATCTGCACCAGCAGGTCGACTTCCGGCACCGACACGTCGAAGTCGTCGCGCATCGAAGCGTGTGACGCATCGAACAGTCGGCCAAGCGCCACGGCGTCGTCGGCAGCGATCGCATCGACTGCCGCAAGCACGCGATCGTCTTCGGTAACCACGTGTCGAGCGCGGCGGCCGAGCGGGTCCGGCAGCGCCACCAGCCGGGGCACGTCAGCTAGCGAGAGGTCGCGCAGTTGCCGCACGCCGAGCTCACGCGCGGCGGCCTCACACTCAGCGCGACGAGTGTTGTAGTCGCCCCCCGCCAGCGCGTGTGAGACGCCCGAGTGGATCACCACGAGATCAGCCGCGCTTGGCAACGGCAAGTGACGACACGCAAGGCTGCGCGTGTCGATGAACAGCGCCGCGCCGCTCTCGGCCAGGCTGACAGCCATCTGATCCATGATCCCGCACCGCGCACCAACGAAGTCGTTCTCAGCGCGTTGGCCGAGCAGAGCGAGCCGGACGTCGTCGAGATCGAGCCCGAACGCTGCACGGATCGCGCGCAAGACGGCGACTTCGAGAGCGGCGCTCGACGACAGGCCGGCCCCAAGTGGCACGTCTGAGGTGACGCCCAGCGCGAACCCTCCGAACATGAAACCGGCATTTCGCAAGGCCCATGTCACGCCCTGTACGTAGTCGAGCCAGTCGCCGCGCGGCTGCTCCTGCCCGAGAGTGAAGCCGACCCAGGCGCGCGTCTGGCCTGGCTCGAGCGCGTCGTTGGATGCCCGATCACTGTGAACGAAAACCTGCCGATCGTCGCGGGGCATGAGCTCCACACGCGTGTGTTGCGGAATCGGCGTGGGCAGCACGAAACCGCCATTGTAGTCGGTGTGTTCGCCGATCAAATTCACCCGTCCGGGCGCGGAAGCCCGCGTCGAGGGCATGCGTACGGACTAGGAGGCCTTCGTCGCCCGCCGTGCGCGCGTTCGAGGCGCCGGCGCGACCTCAGCCTCCGGCGGTTCGGGCAGCGGCAGGGTCACGTCGACGGGCATTGGCAGCGGCTCCGTGCTGGAGCCGTTGAGCGCCGCGGGGTCCGCCGCGGCGACCCTCCTTGCGCGCGTGCGGCGCGCAGGCTTGGCCTCGACGACCTCGATCACCTCGGCGACAATCAGCGCTTCGGGCACGTCGACCTTCTTTGCACGCCCGCGGCGCGCCGGCTTGGCCTCGACGACCTCGACCACCTCGAGCTCGACGACCTCGGGCACCTCGGGCACCTCGGGCGCCACGGCTTCGACCTTGGTTGAGCGCGAGCGGCGGACCGGCCTGGCTTGAATGACCTCGACGTCAACCTCGGCCACCACGGGCTGCGGCTCAGGCTCAGGTCGCCTGGCGCGCGACCTTCGAGCCGGTTTGACCTCGGTGACTTCGACAAGCTCGACGACCTCGGGCACCTCAGGCACAAGGGTGACGAGCCGGTTTGGCGCGGGTGCGCCGCTTCGGCGCGGGCGGGACGACCTCGGCGACCGGGACCAGCACGGGTTGCGATATTGGCTCCGGCACGGGCGTAACTTCGACCGCGCGCTTGCGCGTCCGCCTCGGCTTGGGACTACCCTTCGGGCTCGGGAGCAACCTCTTGCGGCGAGGTACTTTCCACCGGTTGCGCAAGCGCTGGCGCGGCCAGGGGTTGCGCAGCCACGTCGGTGTCCACGGACGCTGGCTCGCGACGGCGACGCGGCCGCCGCGCACGCACCACCGGACCCGTCTCGGCTGCTTGTCCCGCAGGCTCAGCCGCCCCGTCGGAGGCGGTCCCTTCCGGTACTACGCCATTGACACCCTGCGACGCAGCCAGCGGCGGCGCCTGCTCGCCATCACCCTCCGCGGCGGCCTCCTGATCCTGCTCTTGCAGCGCGCGCAAGCGCTCCCGACGACGCTCCCAGGCTCGCCTGCGGCGGCGACGCGAGCCGCTCGGCCCATGACTCTCCTGGCCCGGCGCGGCAACTGGCGCGACGCCACCTTCGATCACGACACCGTCCTCGCCAGGGATCGCTGTCGCGTCGGCGGCGGCCGCGACTTCCTCGGCCACGCCTTCGCGGCGTCGCTCCTCTCGCTCATGCCGCCTGCGGCCGCGACTCAGGAACATGCCGATCAACTTGGGGGCGGGGATGATCTGGCCCACCTGCTGGCATGTGGCGACCAGGTGGTGGAAATAGCCCTGTCGCAGTGTCGACGTGTCGCCGACGATGATGAGCAGACGCCGCGAGCGCGAGATGGCCACGTTCAGGCGTTGCTCGAGCCGCAAAAAGCCGATGTCGCGACGCCGATTGGCGCGCACGAGCGAGAGCACGATGATGTCCTTCTCGCGGCCTTCGAAAGCATCGACGGTGTCAATCTCGAGCTGACGTTCGGGTGGCCAATCGTGTGGGCCCATCAATCGGCGCAGGAGGTCGCGCTGCTCCGCGTAAGCGGTGATCACCCCGATGGTCAGATTGGGTGGCGCCTGGCTGGCCAGGTTGCGCGTGATGCTGGTCACCAGGCGAGCCTCGGCCACGTTGAACAGCGACGTGCCACCCGCGCGCGATTCGACGTTGCCGCGCAGCGAGCGCGTGTCCACCCACGTGACCGGGGATGGGAACGCCGGTAGCCCTGTCCCACGCCGCGGCGCGGCTGGCCCGGTGCGCACACGATTGGAATAGAACACGCGCGAGACCAGCTCGCCGATCGCCGGGTGCATGCGGTTCTGCTGATCGAGCAGCACCGTGGCCGAGGGTGCAAAGCGCCGTTCCTGGATCCAGGCG
Organism: uncultured Chloroflexia bacterium; assembly: GCA_963776625.1. Taxonomy (GTDB): domain Bacteria; phylum Chloroflexota; class UBA6077; order UBA6077; family CF-72; genus CF-72. The sequence continues at coordinate 117,990 of CAVZNP010000003.1, forward strand.
AAGAGGCTCTTGCCGATCACGTTTTCGGCGCCAGGCTGCGCGACGCCGATCAGCTGATTGTGGCCGCCGTGGCGCCCATTGCGACCAGCAGTGCCGTTGCTGTTGGCGTTGGCGTTGCTGGTCGCCGCGACGATCTGTTGTTCGGCCTCAGACATGACGGGCTGGAGCTGCATCGGGTCGCCGACGAGAACCATGCGCTTGCCGCGCGCCAGGGCCAGCAGCGAGTCGAGCACCCCAGCGCGATTGGCCTCGTCGAGAATGACGTAGTCGTACACGCGCGCGCCGGCGATGTCTTGCAGGACCAGCGCATCGATCGTGGTGAAGATGACGTTGCGGTCACCGAGGTCGGTGTCCGCCGCCGCGTAGAAGGGGCGTGCCTCTTTAGCGATGCGCTCATAAAAACCAATGCGCGCGATGCGCTCGGCAGCGTCGTCGAGGTAGGGCAGCACCTTCATCAGCATGTTGTCGGTGCCGTGGTTGGAATGCGAGCACACCAGGATGCGCACCCCGGGGTCGCGCAGGATCAGTTGAACGTCGATTTCGGCGGCGGTCGTCGACTTGCCCGTGCCGGGCGGCCCCTGGATGAGCAGCGCCTCGCCGTCCTCCAGGCCCAGGGCGAGCGCCACGGCGCGCGCCTGACTGCGATTGCGCACGATCGCCGGGTTCACGAAGCGTTCAGGACGCACCTGGCGTGGCGTCGGCACGGACGCTGGCGCCGCGACCAGACGCACGAGATTCGGCAAGCTGCCGGTCGGGCTGGCGAGCTCATCGAGCAGCGCGCGCTTCTGCTCCAGGATCTTGCGCCGCGAGCGCGGCCGGATGAAGCCACTGCGAGGCGGATCGGAGGCCGTGCGCACACCCACGACCAGCGTGCCCGCGCTGGGATGCGTGTCAATGACTCGCGCGCTCGTCCGTGAGCGGCCCTGGTCGTCGAGGACCTCGAGCCACTCGCCGTCATCCAGCGCTCGGAGCGCGTCGACGGTGACGCCCTTCAGTCGCCAGACGTCCTCTTCACCACCGTGCGTCAGCGAGGCGTCTTTGAAGGCAACCGTCAGACGCTGGGTGCGCGCCTCGTCCTCCTCAGCCTCGGCCTCCAGCGCCGCGCGCAAGGGCGCCGCGAAGCCACTCCAGCGCTTGCCCGCGAGCTGCGCGAAGTGGCGCTCGAGCGTGTCGACGCCGATGTCGGCGTCCGTTACGGGCATGTCCTCGGGCGGCAGCGGAATACGCTCGGGGTGGACGACGACGCCGACTGCCCCAGGCTCGCGATCGGGCTCTCGGGCATCTTCGGTCACCTGCGCGACTTTGTTCGCGATCAGGTGGCCGTCGCTCAGCGTGCAGCTGAATTCGAGATGGAGCTGCGGAAAGCGCAGCGACAGACCTTCGCCCGCGGCCCAGCGAGTTGGTGTCGTCCACACGATGAGTGTGTCCGCGGACGTATTCTCACGAAGGCGGGCGAAGCGAGTTTCGATCGGTCCAGAGGCCAGACCCCGCACATCGTTCGCCTCGCCGTAGAGCCGCATCCAGGCGGTCAACGTCGCGCGAACTTGAGCCGCAAGTTCGATCCGAAGCGTTGGTACTGTCTCGGTGAACCAGCGACCGGTGCCGGGCCGTCTGAACCGCCGTCTACGACGATCGGTTGGCACGGTCCCCCAGTCGGTACATGGTGGGGCCCCTCAAGGCTCCGTACCGCGCGCCTGACGCGCCTCGGGCTATTGCCACTGAGACGTCTCAGACGCAATTGGAATGGTCAATCGGCAGTATACAGTTTCTGGCGAACATCAAGAAAAAACGTACGTTCGCCCGTGGGACGTCGCCCTGAGGGGCCCGCTGGATCCCCTCGGGGGAAAAGGAATCCTTACGCGCTCGTGCCGAGCAGCTCGCGCGCGCGTTCCAGCAGCTCGCCTAACTGATCGGAATCGAGCACGAGGAACGCCAGCGGCGGGTCGTTGCGGGAACTCTGGATCCCAATCGCAGGCAGTCCGCGGATCGAAAACCCTGTGCAGGCAAAGCCGGCCTCGGCATCCACGCGCAGCGACGGCAGACCCGTCGGCTGCTCGGCTTCCGGAAACGCGGGCACGTTCTGCCCCTCGGCCAGCAGGCCGCGCACGTCAGCTGCCAGATGCGCCAGCACGAGTCGATCCGCCAGCACGAATCGAGCTTCGGTCCGCACATCCGCCGCCGTCAACACCAGGGCCTCGTCCTCACGATGCTCAGTCTCTTCGTCCGCACCACCGGCCGACTCCCAGTCGAGTGTCCAGACCGAGGGGCGCAGCACCGGAGCTACACCTGACGGCTGCTCGGGCGGGGCCCGATCCTCGAGGGCCGCCCAGGCGGCGCCTTCGGCCGCGGCGGCTTCGAGCGCCAGCAGCAGGTTCTCACGCTGATCGCTGGGCAGCTGCAGGTCCGGCAGAGCACGCAGCAGCACACGGTCCCAGCGTTCGAGCAGCGCGCTGCGCTCTTCAGGGGGCAGCTCTTCACGAAGAAACCGCAGCTGGGCCGCGAATTCTCCCCACTCCTCCACGCCCGCTTCCGCGGCCGCGCCGTGCCTTAGAAACTCACGGATACGGCGAAGGAGGGCCTCATGCTCTTCAGGATCCGAGCCATGCCCGAACCCTGCACTCCCCGCCCGGAGCTTCAGTCATCGTCCGGGATCTTAGCGCAAGGCCACGCTCTCTCAGCGGTCTTCTGATTGTTCCTGCCCGAAACGTGACGACCCGAGAGATCCGCAAGCGCCATATCGCCGACCTGTACCGAGCTGTACCGGCCGTCGCCGAACTCAACTGGCGCGCCGACGCGTCTGCACGTAGCGTGCTATGCGCCGTAGCGGCAGATGCACCATCGAGCGTGCCAGCTGGGGCAGCGCTTCGGCTGCCATCTCGGCCGGAGTCGCGAAGCGGCCCTCGGCCGACGTTGTCCGCTCCAGCAGCGCCGCCCGCAGCTCGTGCGGCGTGCGGCCGGGAAAGCGCGTCCGCGCCAGCCCAATCATCGCCACCATGTGCGCATCTGAAGCGCCAACCTGCGCCAGGCCGTGCCTGGTCGCCAGCGCCAGCGCGTGTGGTCGCGACCCCCGGCCCGCCAGGCTCGAATTCAACACCTCAACCCCCAGCAGCAAGCCAGCCTCGATGGCTTCCCGCAGCGCCCGCGCGCCCAGCGAGTGCGTCCAGTGCGTCAGAGGATGGGGCGCCACGCACGCGCCGCCCCGCGCCACGACCCACTCGGCCGTACGTTGCAGTGACAACAACGCGGGCGGTCGCTCTTCGATGAAGAGCGCCAGCAGGTGCCCATCGCGGGTGGTGACCTCGACACCGGGGATCACCTGGACCCGATAGCCGCGCCGCACGGCCCACTCGCGCGCTTCCAGCGCCGCCGACGTCTCGTCGTGGTCGGTCACGGCGATGATGTCGAGGTCGGTCTGCGCCGCGACGTGATCGACCAGGTCGCGGGCGCCGATCAGGCCATCCGACGCCAACGTATGCAGGTGCAGGTCAGCACTGCCGGTCACAGGCACCCGATAACCCTACCCTACTTTCGAACAAACGCCTGACCAACCAGGCCCGCCAGCACGTAGACGGCCACCATGGCCGCCAGCGTATAGGTCTCGAGCACGCCACCCATCACGCGCATCGTGGGCAAAATCCCCTGCAGCGGCGCCACGACGGGCTGCGTGACCGACACGATTGGCCCGGCGAACTGGGCAACCGGCGAGCGAACCGCCACCAGACCAAAAAAGCTCACCACCAGTCGCGCGGCCAACAGCAACGCGGCCAGATCGGCGACCGAAGCGACCAGCCGCGCCGGGCCCGGCGCATTATCTCGCCGCAGGACCGCCTGGGGCGTCCTGCCGCCCCCGTCTGAGGAGGTCAGGGTCAGCAGGAACGCCACGGCGGCGCCGAGCACGAAGCCGGCCACGTGCGCCCATACGGCCACGTCCCCGGAGGTCGCCCGACTGGCATGCGTGATGGCCGCGATGCCGCTGAAGAACTGGCTGATGAACCAGAAGGCCAGCACGAGTGCCGCGGGCAGGTCGAACGTCCAGAAAAAGAACAGGACCGGCACCAGCACCCGCGTCCAGGCGGTTGGATACGTGACGAAATACAGGCCGAGCACGCCCGCGATGGCGCCGCTGGCGCCGATAAGCGGTTCCCCATCGCCAGGCGAGACAACACACTGCACCAGCCCAGCGACGCAACCCGCGAGAAGGTAGAACCCCAGGTACAGCGGCGAGCCCAGACGATCTTCGATGGCGCGACCGAACACCCATAAGAAGAGCATGTTGCCTGCCAGGTGCAGATACCCGGCGTGGACGAACTGGCTCGTCACGAGCGTGAGCAGCGCGTCGTGTGAACGCGCGTCAAGCGCCAGCGCGGGCAGCACCTGGTTGGGCACGGCGCCCCAGCGCTGCACAAATGCGTCGAGCGCCGCCCCACGCAAGCTGAGCTCGAACAGGAACACCACCGCGCACGCGACGATGAGCGCGATGGTGACCACCGGCCGCCGACGGAAGCCGATGCTGTCCCCGAGGGGGATCACGTGATCAGGCTCGGACGGTCGCGATCAGCTCCGTCAGACGCTGGATATGGGCGTCCGGGCCTCGCAGGCCCGCACCCATGGTGTTGAGGGTCAGATGGGTTGCGCCGAGGCCACGCCACTCTGCCACCAATGTATGCACCTCGTCGGGGGTCGCGGACCCGAGATTCAGGCGCTGGTCAATTCCAAACGCATCTCGATCGCGACCGGCCTCGGCGCGCCAGGCGTGGATTTTCTCAAACGTCGCCGTCCAGCCACCCTCCAGCGGCCGTTGGGGAAAGTACCCGTCCGCCGTCTGCGCCGCGCGTTTGATCGCCGATTCGGCCGAGGCACCAATCCACAACGGCAGCGGCCGGCGGGTCGGTAGTGGGTTCAGCCCGGCTGCCGTGACGTGGTGGTACTTGCCCGCGAAGGTGATCACGGGCTCGGTCCACAGCTGACGCATGAGCTCGAGCTGCTCCTCGAATCTGCGACCGCGATTGGAGAAGTTCTCCCCGAGGGCCTCGTACTCGACGTCGTTCCAGCCGATGCCCACGCCGAAGCGGAAATTGCCGCCCGTGAGGATGTCGATCTCGGCAGCTTGCTTGGCGACCAGCGCCGTCTGGCGCTGCGGCAGGATGATGACGGCGGTGACGAGCTCGAGACCGGGCACGACGCCAGCCAGGTAGCCGAAGAGCACCATGACTTCGTGGAACATGCTCTGCGCGCTGTAGCGATCGCCCCAGTTTGGGCGGCTGGCGGTGTCGGCGCCAAGAACGTGGTCGTACGCCATGAGGTGGTCGTAGCCGAGCGTTTGCACGGCTTCGGCGTAGGCTTTGACGCCGGCTGGGTCCGCGCCGATCTCAGTTTGAGGAAAGACGACTCCGATGCGCATGCTGACCTCGGTTCAGTCTGGCGTGGGCAACAGCGCGGCGATTTCCGCGGCTGACAGCACCTGCCCGAGCGCGGCCTGCTGGGCGGCGAACAAGTGCTCATTGCCGACGCTGGCCATGTCGAGCAGTCGATTGAGCTGTTCGCGCGGAAACGCGGCGCCCTCCGCCGTTCCCTGGACTTCGACCAGGTCGCCTCGGAGGGTCTGGATCACGTTGACGTCGGCGTCGGCGATCGAGTCTTCCACGTACGCCAGGTCGAGCAAGGCCTGGCCACGCACGAGACCAACGCTCACCGCCGCGACCGGCGTGATCAGCGGGCTGCGCTGCAGTTTGCCCCCCGCCAACAGATCATGTATCGCCAGGGCGAGCGCGACGTAGGCGCCCGTGACACCGGCCGTGCGCGTGCCCCCGTCAGCCTGGATCACCGTGCAGTCGAGCATGATCTGGCGCTCGCCCAACGCCTTCATGTTGATGGCCGCGCGCAGGCCGCGGCCGATGAGTCGACTGATCTCTTGCTGACGTCCGCCGCTGATGCCCCGGTTCCACGGGATGCGCTGCGGGCTCGACGGCGGAATCATGGCGTATTCGCTGGTAACCCAGCCCTGGCCGCGGCCTTGTAGAAACGACGGAACCTGCTCGTCCACGGCGGCGCTGCACAACACCCACGTCTGACCCATGCGGATCATGCACGAGGCGGGGGTGGCCGTGAGAAAACGCGGTTCGATGCTGACTGGCCGCAACTGCTCCGCGGAGCGGCCGTCGGCGCGGGTGCCGGGCTCCGTCATCAGGGTTAAACTTACTGCCCCAGGCCCACTTCACTGGTTACCCTCCGAGACATGCGGGCGTTTGCGCTGGGCGCCACGGTTCTGCTGGCGCTGGTGTTCGGTCCCGCGAGCGCCAGCGCCCAGCTCGTGCCACCCACTGCCAGCGCCGACCTGCGCTCCGCCAGCGGCGACGAAGTCGCCACGGCAACCTTTGCCCAGGCCTCCGACGAAGTGCGCATCGCCATCTCCTTCCGTGACCGCACCTCGCTGGTCGGCACGCACGCGATCCACATCCACAGCGTCGCCCAGTGCACGCCACCCAGCTTCGACTCGGCCGGCCCGATCCTCAATCCAACGTCAAAGCAGCATGGGCTGCTCAACCCGGACGGACCAATGGCCGGTGACCTGCCCAACCTGGTGATCGGCCCGGCGGGCGTGGCGGTTTACAACCTGTCGGCGACGCTCGTGTCGGTCGGGCCCGGGCCAGGCGCCAACTCGCTGCTCGGGGGCCGCGGCACGTCGCTGATCATCTTTTCCCAGCCCGACGACAACTCCACCCAGCCCGACGGCAACGCCGGCCAGCGCATCGCGTGTGGGCCGATCGTAGCCGGCCTCTCGACGCCGCCACCGGCCTCGCAACGCGCCGGCGACGCTGGCATCAGCCATTTCCACTTCCACTTCCACTTCCACTTCCAGTACCGATCCGCTACCCACCACGCTCATCGTCGTCGTCCTCGGCGCCTTGCTGATCGCCGGTGGCGTCATGCTGCGACGCACCGCGTAGCACCTGCCCACCGGTATCCGCGTCGCCCAGCGCCAGGCCGAGCGCGTACTCGCCGATCTGCTGATACAGCCGCTCCATGACGCTGCCAAACGCCTGCTGGTCGCGTGCGAAGGGCGGCGGACCCAGACGCTTGACCGCCAGCGCGTCTGACTCCGGCAGGGCGAAGCGCAAGGCGACCTCGTCCGGTTGTGGCGGACCAGTCCAGAAGGTGGCCACGTCTGGATCGACGGTCGGCTCCGCCTCCGGCGTGCCGTCCGGGTCTGGCCCCGCCCGGCGCGCTCGCAGCGCTTCGACGATCTCCTGCTGGGACCGGCCGCGCAGCAGGAACATCAGAAAGGGGTCGTCGTCGAAGCGCTCGCCCAGCAGGTAGTAGACGGCGGCGATGTGTTTGCATGGATTGGCGCTGTCAGGGCACGAGCAGGTCGTCACCATGTCGCCGCGTGCAGCGGGCAACAGGCTCGTGCCGACCGCCGCGAAGATGTCCTCGATCTGCTCGGGCATCTCGCCGCTCAGCAGCCGCGCGGCGTACAGCGCCTCGGCCGACATCGCGTCGATGACGCGTTCCCACTCGGCATCGGTGAGACGCTTGAAGGCAATGTGCACCGTATAGGGCTCGGGCCGACTGCCCTGCACCACGGCGTTGACGCCGTCGCGGGTCACGTCCATGGACTCGACCTGGCCGGCACGCGCATAGGTGCGCCCGCGCGCCAGTCTGCCCGGGTTGACCAGCCGCTCCAGCGCCGCGATCCAGCGGCTAGCCCACCATGACCTCCCGAACGCGCCGCGCTGCGTGTGCGCCTTGATGCCATGCGAGGGCAGTCGCGGCCCGTGGCGCTCCCACCACGCGTAGCTGGAGGTCACGACTCGTCCTCGGTTACCGCCTCTTCACGACGCAGGCGGAAAAGCTGGCGCAGGTCGTCGGTGCTCATCTCGGTAATCCAGGCCTCACTGGTCCCCACGATCGCTTCCGCCAGGGCGACTTTGCGCTCGATCAGGTCGTCGAGTGTTTCCTCGAACGTGCCGGCGCACACGTACTTGTGCACCTGCACGTTGCGCGATTGACCGATACGGAACGCACGGTCCGTCGCCTGATTTTCGACCGCCGGGTTCCACCAGCGGTCGAAGTGGAACACGTGGTTGGCGCGGGTCAAATTGAGACCAGTGCCACCTGCTTTCAGTGACAGGATGAACACGGGCGGGCCGTTGGCGTCCGTCTGAAAGTCGGCGACGAGGCGGTCACGTTCGGCCATCGGCGTGCCGCCGTGCAGGAACAGGACTTCGCGGTCTAGCGTCTGGCGCAAGTGCTCCTGCAGCAGTCGGCCCATCTCGGCGTACTGCGTAAACACCAGCGCGCGCTCGTCACTCGCGACGACTTCCTCGAGCATCTCGCGCAAGCGAGCGAGCTTGCCCGAACGGCCCGCCAGCGCGCTGCCGTCGTGCATCAGCAGCGCCGGATGATTGCAGACCTGCTTGAGTCGGGTCAGCAGCGCGAGCACCAGGCCGCGGCGCTGGATGCCCTCGGATTCCGCTATCTGGCGCATCGTGTCCTGCAGCACGGCCTCATAGAGCGTGGCCTGCTCGCGCGTGAGCGAGCAGTACACCTTCATCTCCTGCTTGTCGGGTAAATCGGCGATGACGCTGCGGTCGGTCTTGACCCGTCTGAGGATGAACGGCGCAGTGAGCGCCTTCAACCTGTTGGTGGCGTCCGCGTCCGAGGCGCGCTCGATGGGCAGAGCGAACTCGCGCCGAAACTCTTCAGCGGTGCCGAGGTAGTTGGGATTGATGACCTGGAAGATGCTCCACAGATCAGCCAGCCGATTTTCGACCGGCGTGCCGGTCAGTGCCACCCGCCAGCGTGCTTGGATAGCCCGCGCCGCCTGCGCGGCGCGCGTGGACGCGTTCTTGACGTTCTGCGCTTCGTCGAGCACCAGGCCACCCCACCTGACTCTGGTCAGCACGTCTTCGTCCCGATGCAGCAGTGAATAGGTGGACAGCACGACGTCGTGCTGTCCCGCCGCCGCCACGAGCTCCTCCCCCGCGGCCCGTTCTGCCCCATGATGCACGAGCACCCGAATCGAAGGCGCAAACCTGCCCAACTCATGCCGCCAGTTACCCACGACCGACGTCGGGCAGATAACCAGCGTCGGGCCACTGGCGCTGACGTTGGCGCTCCCATCCCGTTCGACCAGCAGCAGGGCGATGACCTGCGCCGTTTTTCCCAGGCCCATGTCGTCGGCCAGCAGGGCGCCCAGGTTGTAGCGCTGGAGGGTGGCTAGCCAGGCAACGCCGCGCTGCTGATAGCGGCGCAAGGTACCCTGGAATCCTTCGGGGGTTTCGGGAACCTCCTCGGCGCGCGCGCCCTGACGGATATCGTCCAGGAGGCCGTCGATCCAACCGCTGGCTTCCACGTCGGCGATGTGCACGCCGTCCAATGTGGTGGGGGCCAGCGCGGTGGCTAGCGCCTCGGTGAGCTGCATGTCGCGTCCGTTCTGGTGCTTCTGAATGAAGGCCAGCGCGCGCTCGATCTGATCCGGGCGAACGTCCACCCACCGCCCACGCAGCTGCACCAGCGGCTCCTTCAAGTGGGCGAGTATCTCGAACTCTTCGGGCGTCAGCACCTGGTCGCCCAGGGCAAGCTGCCAGTCATAGCTGACCAGACTGTTAAAGGTGAGCAAGCTGGGCCCATCCGTCTTTGGCGCCTCCCCCTCGCGTCCCTCGCGCAGGCGCAGGCGCACACTGAGTCGGGTATCGAGCCCGGGCAACAACACGCCAAAACCACTGGCCTTCAACAGCAGCGCCTTGTCGCGCACCAGGTCGGCCGCCTCGCGTGTCGAAAGCGCGCACACGTTCGGCCGCGCTGTTCGTAAGCTGGCCTCAATCGGCGGAAAGACGCGCGAGGCGCGCCCGAGTGCCGCCAGGACACGTTCTTGCGGCTGGTCGAAGCGCCGCGTCAGGAAACGAGCCGTCTGGCCGCGGTGTCGCCATACGTCCTCGACCGGCACCAGCAGACTGGGATCGTCCGTTGCCTGCAGCAGGTACTCGAGCCGCCAGGGCCGGTCGCCAGCCGACGCTTCCCCCGGCGGCACCAGCCGAAAGCACAGCCGAAACGCGTCCTCGGCGGCGTCATCCGGCGTGAGGTCGGTCCAGTGGCTGACCTGCCGGCGCAGCGCGGCGGAGCCATCACCCTGTAGGTGCACCACCGCGTCTTCGCGACACAGCGCGCTGATCCACGCGCTGACGGTCGCAGGCAGCGGCGAAAGGTCGCCCGGCTGCAGCCGCGCGCGCCTCACCACGCGGTCGATCGTCGCCGCCAGGTAGTCAGCCAGCGCCTCGCGTGCGCTGGACCGCCGCACCTCGGCATCAAAGGCGAGCGCCGTCGCCGCGGCCGGCATTGAGCGTTCAATGGTGCGCAGGGTCGCCCGGTCGCTCGACTCGTCAAGGACTGGCGACCAGCGGCTGAGCAGCTCGTCCTCCGCGTCACTGTGGAGCCGCGGCACGCACATTTGCCGCACCAGCAGCGACAGCGCGAAGCGCGCCGCGACAATCCACGCCCGCAGGTCGGCACCCAGCGCCGCGGGATTGGCCGCTGACGCCGCCGCGATGCGCGGCAACAGGCTGACCGTCGCGACCTCGTCGAGAACCACGGCCGGCACCTGCCACAAGCCGAACTTCAGCGCGTCGACGTCCTCGACCGGCTCCGTAGATCGGTGCGGCGCGCCGTAGGGCGGCTCGTCCGACGGCAGGGACGGCAAGCACGCGAACACCTGGCGGACGTTGGTCTGCGTTGCCCAGCGCGTCAGCCCGATGAGCGACAGCGCATGCCGCACCCCGTCGTCTGAAAGCGCAAACGGGTGCGCCGGCACGACGACGGCCGGCTGCTGCGGGCGTTGACCAAACGTGGAGCGGCTTTCGACCGTGTTTGACCGCCGGCGCGGCGTGCGCGGACGAATCCGCACATTTGGCGACTGCTCGCCCCAGATTGCAAAGCCCGCCGGCGTGCCGCCACTGGCCAGCACCCAGCCACCATGGAGGACAGAAGACGAGGGCCGACTCCGGGGCACCTTACAAGATTGCCACGCGGGCTGGCACGCGCTCTGCCTTTCTTGACCGGCAACGAAAGAGGTCACCCACGGATATGCACGAAGATCGCACGGACATCATCGAGACCAGCGACGGGGAACGCGAGGTGCGCGAAGTCAGAGAGACGGCGCCGGCGCCGTATTCCGAGCGGGTTACCGAGGTCACCAGTACGTCGGTGCCCCGAACGAATGTCGACCGCTATGACACCGTCGCCTATGACCCGTTCGACGGCCGGCGCATCGCCGCGTATCGCATCACGCAGCTGATCTACTGGGTATTTGCCCTTGTCGAAGGCCTGATCGCCATTCGACTGATTCTGAAGGCGCTCGGCGCCAACCCAACGGCCGGGTTCGCGCAGTTCATCTACGGCATCACGACGCCGCTGGTGGCGCCGTTTCTGGGGCTGTTCGGCAACCCGGCGTATCAGAACAGCGTGCTCGAGCTGAGCTCGATCGTTGCGCTGATCGTGTACGCGCTGCTCGCGTGGCTGCTGGGCAAGCTGGTGTGGATCCTGGTAGGCGAAAACCGCTCGGCGGTACGCACCCACTCCACGCAGATGGACTCGCGCATCTAACGGTTCGCGTCGTGTCTTGACAAGATCCGCCTGAGATCCCCAGCGCAACTTGGCGCTCGGGCTTGACACGCCGCAGACAGGCGAAAGCCCACGCTATGCTGATCGCATGCCGACCCCCGACCGCCGACCGACGGTCATCGTGGTCGGCGGCGGCTTTGGGGGTCTCTACGCCGCGCGTAAACTGGGGCGCCGCGGCGTCCACGTGGTCCTGATCGACCGCGTCAACTACCACCTGTTCCAACCGCTGCTGTACCAGGTCGCGACCGCGGCCCTGTCACCGGGGGAGATCGCCGAGCCGCTGCGCGTCATCCTGCGCAAGTACCGCAGCGTCGAGGTCTTCCTCGCGGAAGTCACGCGTATCGACGTCGACGAGCGCCGCATCACGCTCGACGACAACAGCCAGCTCAACTACGACTACCTGGTGCTGGCCACCGGCGCGCGGCACTCCTACTTTGCCCACCCCGAGTGGGAGGCGACGGCCCCGGGCCTGAAGTCTCTCGCCGACGCGCTCGAGATTCGCCGGCGTATCTTCCTGGCCTTCGAGCGCGCCGAGCGCGAACGGGACGCCGCCAAACGTCAGGCGCTGCTGACGTTCGTCATTGTCGGTGGCGGGCCCACTGGCGTCGAGCTCGCCGGGGCCATCGCCGAGATCGCACGCCACACGGTCAGCATGGACTTCCGACACTTCGATCCCCGCCAGGCGCGCGTCATCTTACTTGAACGCGGCGAGCGGATTCTGGAGCAATACCCGCGGGACCTCTCGGCAGCCGCACAGCGCGCCCTGGAGCACCTCGGCGTGGAAGTCCACACGGGCACCGGCGCCACCGACGTCCAGCCCGATCATGTCGTGATCGGCGATCACGAGCTCCCGACTTTCACGATTCTGTGGGCCGCCGGCGTGTCCTCCTCGCCACTCGGCCGGCAGCTCGGCCTCGACGTCGATCGCAGTGGCCGTGTCGCCGTGCAGCTCGACCTGAGCATCCCGGGCCATTCCGACGTCTTTGTTATTGGCGACCTGGCCGCCTGCCGACAGCCAAACGGCATGCTCCTGCCGGGTACCGCGCCGGTCGCCATTCAGCAAGGCGAGGCCGCCGCCGACAACATCTGGCGCAGTATCGCTGGCGAGCCGCGCAAGCCCTTCAGCTATTTCGACCGCGGCAGCATGGCCACCATTGGCCGGGCCGCGGCCGTGGCCGAGATCCGCGGACTGCACCTGTCCGGGTTCGTCGCCTGGCTGGCCTGGCTGCTGGTGCACCTCCTGTTCCTGATTGGTTTCGAGAATCGGCTGCTCGTGCTGGTGCAGTGGGCGGCGTCGTACGTTAGCTACGCACGCGGCGCCCGGTTGATCACCGGCCCGTGGCAAGCTGGCAGTCGCCACAGCGGATCCACACTTGGCGATTGAGCGCAACGCGCCCGCATCCGAGGCCGAGGGCGAGGGCGAGGTCGATGCCCGCCTGCTGGCCACCGCGGTGCGCGGGCATGCCGGCGGCGTCCCCTTGCACAGCCGCCTCGAGAGCACACTCCGCGGGATGATCCAGGACGGTCAGATCGCCACCGGGGCAGTCCTGCCAGGCGAGCTCGAGCTCGCCGCTCAACTCGCGGTCAGTCGGCATACGGTCCGCCACGCGCTCGGGGTCCTAACCAACGAAGGACTGTTGCGCCGCGAGCGCGGCCGCGGCACGACCGTTGTCTCAGCGAGCCAGCCGGCTGTTATCGAACGCAGTCTGAGCAGCTTCTACGCATTTGCCTGGGAGGCGCGTGCCCGCGGCGCGAGCCAGTACTCTCGCATTCTGGAGCGCAAGACCCTGCCAGCGGACGCGACCTTCGCCGAGCGCCTGGCCGTCCCCGAGGGCTCCGACCTCGAACGGATCGTGCGCGTGCGCACCGCCGACGACGATCCGCTCGTCCTCGAGACGTCGTATTTGCCGCGCCACCTGAGCAGTGCATTGGAAACGGCGAGCCTCGAGCGCGAGTCCATGTACGACGAGCTCGAGCGTCATTGGGGACTGCGCGTCACCGGCGCCCGCGAATCGATCCGACCCGTCGTGCTTACGCGAACGACCGCTCGGCTGCTGCGTGCGTCGACGGGGTCGGCAGCCTTCTCCGTGGAGCGCACCACGTGGTCGGACCGCGGTCCCATCGAGTGGCAGGAGAGCATCGTGCGCGGCGACCGCTACCTGTACTCGGTTGACCTGCCACGCCAGGGCTGAGTGCGCGGTCCGACCTGGCCGGTCAGCGAGCACCAAACGCCACGACCACATTGCCGCGCGAGTGGAAAATGCGCCCTTCCGCCGCCGACGGACTGAGGAAATGCGGCGGATCGGTCGCCTGGCCTGCAGCCTCGCGGAACAACACCGCGCCGCTGCGCGGATCGAGCGCGTACAGACTGGTCGTGTCGTCGTCCATGGTCCAGACCGCGTCGTCAGTCAAGACTGGCGAGCCCGCCCTGAACGGCGGCCCGTGCCAGACCACCGTGAAGCCTGCATCCTGCACCTTAACGGCCGTGACCCCGTCGCGGCAGGGCACGTAGATCATCGAGCCCCTGCGCGCTCCCCCGCCAAAGGCTCCCGCGGCGCAGACCGGCGCCTGAAACACCTCCCCACCGACCTCACCCAGCCGCGCCGCGTCGAGGAGATACCCCTGTCCGCTCTTGCCTACCTGCAGAATGTTCCCGTTGTCGAGCAGCAGTGGGCCCGTCGAGCCGAGGTCGGCGTTGCGCCGACTCATGTCCGCCCAGTTGGACGGCGCGAAGAAATCGAGCAGCTTGAGATCAGCCGACAACCGCAGCACCGAATTTGCCTGGTCGAAATCCGTGGTCGAATCGCCGTTACCCGTCGCGACATACACGTCGCCGGCCGAATCGAACGCCGGCGCACCCCAGATCGCTCCCTGACGATTGGTGGGCACCTGGTACGCGGCGCGTTGATGCCCATCCGCGGCACCCGCACTGACGAGCCAGCCGTGGTAAGGGCCACACTCGCCAGACAGACCACCGTAGGGGATGTAGATATTGCCGTTGTCGACGGCGAGCGCCGCGCGCTGCTGCATCGGCACCGGATTGGCCCCCAGCGGGTCGATCGCGTTGTGGTACTTCACCGCCCCACTGGCGAGATCGAGCGCCACCAGCTCGTGGTGCGGCGGGCCGTTCACAAAGTCCACGGCGTACAGCACTCCGCTACTCGGGTCGATCGCTGGCGTGCTGAGCAGCCCGGTCGGGTCGATGTTGCCGCACGGCAGCGCGTTGCGCGGTACCGGATCGCCCAGGTGCTGCGACCAGAGCTGTTTACCACTGGCTGCGTCGAGGGCGTACACGGTGTCGTTCTGTGTCAACGCGAAAGCACGGTTCCCGCTTACCACGATCTGGGCATACACCTGGCCGTCGAGTGGCTCTGACTGCCAGACCTGACCAGTGGTCGCCGCGCTGTAGTCCCCGCGCGTCTGGCCCGTACGCGCGAGATCGTGCTGAAAGGTGAGCCAGTCATCTTCGAAGGCAACTGGTACTGGGGTGGCGCCATCGTTCGTCGTCGCGCTGGTAGCCAGCGGGGTGGCGGCGGGCGAGAGCGCTGGAGCGATCGTCGGCGCGGTGTCGACGACCGTGGGCGGAGGAGTCACGATAGGGTTGCCCTCATCCCGATTCGGAAGGCTGCACGCCGAAAGCAGGACGAGGATGGCGACCGCCACGCAAACCCACCACATCCGGCCGCTATGATGCGACCCCACCTGGTGGTGTGTATACGAATCCTTGCAGGGTCACAATGTCCACACATGTCGCGCACCACAGGTAGCCTGGGCGGCAGTTGCTCCCGCGCGCAGCCCCGGGCGAGTTAACTGGTTCCGCGACCGGCGACAGGCTGACAATAGCTGTCACTGTGCGCGTATTCCCGCTCCTCGCCGCCGTGGTTATGGCGGTCTCCCTCGCCAGCCCCGCATTCGCTCAAGAAGATCAGGGCGGCCCGGTCCTTCAGCCTGTCAACGATACCCCAGCAGCCTGCGATCCCACTCAGCCCGGCTTCAGCTACGTCGAAGTCCGCGGCTCGGGCTTCGACGCATGGTCGGGCCAGCGCCTGGTCGGCACTCTGGTCGACGCCAGCGGAGCGCCACAGGCGCAGTGGCCGAGCGTGTTCGTCACCCCTACGGGCCAGTTGACGCTCGAGCTCAACCTGTGCGCGGAACCCCTCCAGAACCGACCCGCGCTCGGGCCTGGCGATTACACCGTCTCGGTGGGGTCCACCGACGGCTCCGCCATTGCGTCGGCGGGCATCAGTCTGCAAGGCCCGGGTGCCGCCAGCGATGCGGGCGAGCAGCAAGCGCCCGCCGCGACCAGCCCCCAGCCGACGCCCCAACCGGCGCCCCGCAGCGGGCCCGGCGGTCCCGGCCAACCGATGCCCCCCGGCAACGCCGCGAACCTGGTCGATGGCTGGCAACTGGGCATCGCGAGCATCAACCCGGACGCCTACAGCAGCATCAAGACGGCTATTGCGTCGGCGGTTGCGCCCAGCCCGGACACGCGCGATCTGATGCTCGGTTTGCAGGCTACCTACGTCGGCTCCGGCACGGGTACCTTTGCCAACAGCCGCCTTGCCCTGGTCAACACGAAGACCCAGGCGCAATACGACCAGCTCAGCAATAACTGCGGCTTCATTCCAAATGCCATCTCGCCCAACGTGGTCACGCCCGGCACCGTCGTCGTCGGCAACGTGTGCTTCACCGTGCCCGCCACGGATATCGGCTCCTTGATGCTCGTCGACAACCAGGCCTCACCCGCCGACCGCGTCTACTTCGCGCTGCAATAGCCTGGCTGTCATTCACCCACGCGTCCCCTGTGGGAAAAACGTCTGAACCTGCAACCCTGAGCCGCCTGACGACGTCAAAGTCCACAACAGGAGGTTCACAACGGAATGACTATTGCGCCCGAGGCGGACGCCGCTGCTGACGAGCTCGTCCTCGAGCCCCCGACGCCACCACCCTCTGTTTCACTCGAACAAGCTGCTTCGACCATCAAAGTCGACGAGGCCACGGCCAAGCGCATCGACGCCGCCGTCAATGCCTACGTCGATGCGCTGACCTCGCTCGACGCCGAATCACCCGAGTTCGAACGCAAGGTGGAGTCGATCTCGCGCATGGGCCGCGAGGAGATTCGTCGCTCGGCGGAAGCCTCGAGCCGCTTCCTCGACCGGCCACTGCAGTCCCTGAAACAGGGCCCGATGTCCCAGGGCTCGCACGTCTCCGGCGCGCTGGTCGCGCTGCGGCAGCAGGTCGAAGACCTGGATCCCTCGCGCCGCCTCCAGAGCCGTCGGCGCTTCATGAACTTCAGGTCGGCGCCGTTCGGCACCCAGCTGAACGACTACTTCCGCCGCTATCAGTCCGCCCAGCACCAGATCGAAGCCATCGTGGCCAGCCTGTATCGCGGCCAGGACGAGCTGTTGCGCGACAACGCCGCCCTGGAACAGGAGCGCATCTATCTGTGGGCCATGAAGACGCGCCTCGAACAGTACACCCACATGGCCGGCGCCCTGGACGAAGCACTGACCCGCAAGATCGCGACGGTTGCTGACAACGACCCGACCAAGGCGCGCAAACTCAAAGAGGACGCGCTGTTCTACGTCCGACAGAAGCGGCAGGACCTGCTCACCCAGCTCGCCGTCGTGTGCCAGGGCTACCTGGCCATGGACCTGATCCGCAGGAGCAATCTCGAGCTGATCAAGGGCGTCGAGCGAGCCACGACCACTACTGTTTCGGCACTGCGCACCGCGGTCATCGCCGCGTTGGCCCTGTGCAATCAGAAGCTGGTGCTGGACCAGGTCACCGCGCTGAACGACACGACCGGCAACATTATCGAGTCGACGTCACAAATGCTGCGGCAGCAGACGCTCGAGATCACCAATCAGGCAGCGAGCTCGACGGTGAGTATTGAAAAACTGCAGGCCGCGTTCAATAATATCTACGCGACGATTGATACAATTGACACGTTCAAACTCGCCGCGCTCGACAACATGCGCAAGACGATCGACATTCTGTCCGGGGAAATCAACCGAGCACAGGAGTACGTCGAGCGCTCACGGTCGGCGGAGCTAGCCCAGGCCAGGGCCAACGGGCTGGTTTCCGAGCTCACGCTGCCGGCGACGCCGGGGAGCCTGACGTATGTGGCTGCTGTTCGTCCCAATCCTGATTCTCATCGTGCTGATGCTCACCGTGGGCAGCCTGTTCGCAGGCGTGTTCTGGCTGGTGGGTAGTGCCTGGCCGTGGCTGCTGATTGCCGCTGGGGCCTGGTTGTTCTGGCATCAGGACGGACGGCACCACCGCCGTCGACAGGCGCGCGCGGCGTGGGTTGGCCACGGTACGCCGGTGCGTGCCGAGCGGCAGCAGCCACCCACGCAGCAGCAGAAGAAAGCCGCCAGGCTGCGCCCAGCGGAGCTGCCCATCGACATGCAGGTGAAGGTCGAGCAGATTCGGCGCAAGGTCGACGTCATGCTCGGCTACGCCGATCGCTTCCCGCCGTTTTCTCAGGACCTGTACCTGGTGCGGCAGACGGCGTCGGACTACCTGCCGCGGACGGTCAACGCGTTTCTGTCCATGCCGACGGACCGCGTCGATACGCCACTGGCCAGTAACGGTGGTCGGACGGCGCGCCAGGAGCTGACGGCGCAGCTCGACCTGCTGGATAAGAAGCTCGACGACATTGCCCAGGATCTGCAGCGGCAGGATGCCGATCGCTTGTTGGCCAACCGACGCTTCCTGGAGCAGCGGTTTGGCACTCGCGACGCGGCCGCCGCGCCTGCTTCAGCCGCCGAGCCTGCTTCAGCCGCCGCGCCTGCTTCAGCCGCCGAGCCGGTCAGGATTCCCGTCAAAGAAGCGGCGACCGAGGTCCCGGCCAGCTAGCGTAGCTAGCTCGTTTCGCGATACGAGGCTCGCGACACGAGGCGTGCCCTCACCAACCCGAGCGCGAGCGCCTGCGCCACGCGCGTAGCAAGTTGTCTGGTGGACCGACCATAGGTCAACTTGCGTACAATGCGCCGCGGTGCTCCCGCAACACCGACCAGGTCGAGTCACGACCATCCTGCTCGCCCTGGGACTGGTGCTGGTGGTCCTGGTTGGGGCCTTCGTAGCGACCGCGCAAACGCCAGCACCTGAAGAAAACCTTCCGCTGGCGCCAGTACCTCCGACGCCTGAGCAGCCGTCGGCCGCGGCTGTCGTCGCCCAGGCTGCAAGCGCGGTGTCCACACCGGCTGCGACCCCGACCAGCACCGCCATCAACGAGTCGGAGTTCGAGCGCGTCCTGCACCCGCTGCTGCTGGAAGCCAAACGCCGCCGCGCCGCTGCCGCCGCTCAGGACCCCACCTACTGGACTCGGCTCGACCCGACGCTCAACTCGACGCGCCTGAATTTCCTGTTGTTCGGTTACGGCGAGACCCACGAGCCGCCTCTGACCGAAAAGGCCTTCATCGGTTCGATCACCATCTTTTCGTACGACTACGCCACGAAGCAGATCGATCTGGTCTCCATGACACACGACATCCGTGCGCCAGAAGCCGAACGCTATCTGCACGACCAGGGACAGGCGCAGGTGGGTCCGATCAAACTGGACCGTGTCTACGGCATGGGCGGCTTTCCGCTGCTGCGCAAGACGATCGAAGACGCCAGCGGCCTGGCCATCGATTTCCAGCTCGCGTTCAAAGAGTCGGTCATTGAGGGCGCCACCGACAACGTCTTCGGTGGCATCGACGTCAACGTGCCGTTGCCCTTCAAGGTCAACGCGTTTTACCTCGACGACGTCAAATATCCGGCGGGCGAGTTCCAGCAGGGCGTCCAGCACCTCAACGGCATCCAGGTCATCCAGTTCATCAAGACCGTGCCGGTCGAGGAGAACTACGACCCACGACTCGAGCACAACGCCCGCAAGCATCTGGTCTTCAAGTCGATCATGGACGCCTTGAAGCAGCATCAGGGTGACGTGGCGTTTCTGGGTCGCGCGGCGCTGTTTTTCAGCGGCCAGGTCTCGAAGGACTCGCTGGCGTACGACTTCGATCTGAAGTCCTTGCTCGTCGACAACCTGCGCGGCATGATGACCGACTTCCGTCACTCGGGTGCGTCGGATCAGGAGATGCCAGGTGTGCAGCGGACGATGTATATCGTCGATCCAGCCAGCGGTGATGGCGGCGTGCAGTGGGTAAACGCCAACGCCCACGACAATCCCATCACCCAGCGTGACCTCGACCAGCATGTCTACGGCGAAACGGCGATGGAAGTGCCGTATCACGGCAACCCGTACGCGCCCGATCTAGCGACGGGTTACTGGACCGACGTGCGCCAACTGATCGCTGCGCGCCTGGCTGATTGAACCAGGCCGGCACCCTTCAGGCGGGTATCTTCAGGGCCAGCGTCATGCCTCGGAACCCGCGTGCAAGCCGTCCGCGGATGCCCGGCTACGGCATCGTCGGGCCCGACGCTGGCGGTGGCTTGTTGCCGTGGTCCTGGGCGGAAACGCAACTGGATCGTTCGCGCACGTTCTGGCTGGCCACGCGCTGGCCCGACGGGCGGCCGCACGTCATGCCGGTCTGGGCCATGTGGCACGCGGGTCGGCTGCTATTCAGCAGCAGCAGGCAGTCGCGCAAGGCGCGCAACTTGCGCCATGACCCGCGGTGCGTACTGACCTCGGAAGACCCGCGCAATGCGCTGGTGGTCGAGGGCGTCGCCGAACTGATCACGCAACGCGAGGAGCTCGAAGCATTCCTGACCGCCGAGAACACGAAATATGGGACGAGCTACGGCTTCGATATGGTCGACCCGGCGGCCAACTGTTGCTTCCGCATGAAGCCGTCATGGGCCTTCGGGGTGTGTGCGGACAATTTCACGGGTTCACCCACTCGCTGGACGTTCAGCTGAGTTTGCGTCACATTTTGAACGGGATTCCACTCTGAAATGCCTCCACTGAATTGTTGACAGTGGGCGCGACAAAGCAATATATCGACTGTCGTGGACGCGTCGCGTCGGCTCTGGCCGCGAACTGATCTCAGAGTTGGTGATACCGATCGGAAAGCCGTGGTGGACGAGCTGCAGCGCCACTACATCGAAGGGCGTCTGACCAGCGAGGAGCTCGGCGAACGCGTGAGTCACGCACTCGGCGCGCGCACCTTCGGTGACCTGGCTAATCTGCTCACCGACCTGCCAACACTCCAGGAGCCCGTCGCCGTCGACGTGCAGCAGCCCGAGCTCGACAGCTACGACCCGCACCACTGGCAGTCCTCGCAAGCCATGGGCCCGCCGATCGGCATGATCGTGATGCTCATTGGTCTGGTGGTCATGCTCATGGTCTTCGCCATGCCGGGAATGCGCTTCGGGTTCTTCCCCTGGCCGCTGCTGATCTGGGGCTTTTTCTTCATCAGCCGCCCGCACCGTGGCGGCCGCCGGCGCTTCTAACCTCGGCTGGCTTCTAACATCGACTGATTGACGCTGGACGGGGAAGTCCGCATTGGTGAAGACGGCGGTCGCGCGGTACTGCTCGTTAACGGCATCGTGCAGTCGATCTCGCCCGAGGACGGTCTGGCAGATGGTGGCTACTGGGCCGCCATGCTGCCCGAGGACCGACCACAGCGCGGCCTGATCCTCGGCCTCGGCGGCGGCACGGTTGCCAGGTTGTTGCACGCGCGCTGGGGCCCTTTTCCGATTGTCGGAGTCGATGACGACCCGACGGTGCTCGACCTCGCGAGGGAGATCGGCTGGCTGCCACGCGAGGCCCTCGAGGTCGTCATCGCCGACGCTTTTGCCTATATCAAGACCTGCCAGGAGCGTTTCGACTATGTTGCAGTCGATCTCTTTCATGGCGAGGAGATGGACAAGCGCATCTTCGGCCAGCCCTTCCTGCGGCGTGTGCGCGCCCTGCTCGCGCCGCGTGGCCAACTGGCCATCAACATGTTCGCCGATGTGCGCATGTTGCGACGCATCACGCGCATCGCGACGTTCTTCGAGATCCGCGAGCGGCGCTTCGTCGGCGGCAACCTGATCGTGCACGCCCGTCGCAGACGCTGACGTCGGCGCGGTCATCGTCGCGCTCGCCGCGGAGCTGTTCACCATGCGCCGACCCGTTGTCTGAAGTCACCACGAAAGCCTACATGCAGCCTCGTCAGCGGCCTGGTCATTGGCATCCGGGCACGAATTCGCGCGTTCATTTTTGGTCACCAACGTTCGTTGACAATTGCCGGGGTGGCTCAAACAATGGTCGTTACCGCCGGCAGCGGCCAAGTTCGTGGTGCGGACGCTACGCACGCTAGTCTGGGGTGACTCGAGACCTGGCCCTGCCCGCTCATCAGGCGCTCGGGAGGGATCCACATCAATGAGGCGTTCCCTGTACATCCTGTCCGCGTGGACACTGTTACTGGCGGCCGCCTGCGGACCCGCCGCGGCACCTGCGCCAACCGCCGCTCCGCCCGCGGCGGCGCCAACCAGCGCACCCCCCGCCGCTGCGGCGCCAACCACGGCGCCCGCCGCCGCCGCCGCCGCGCCGACTACCGCGCCGGCCGCGCCCGCCCCGACCCTCGCCCCAACCGCTGCCGCGGGCGCCAGCCCTGGCCGCGGCAAAGGCGGCACCCTGCACATGCTGTTCTGGCAGGCGCCGACCATCCTCAACACGCACCTGTCGCAGGGCACCAAAGACTACAACGCTGGTCGTTTGATCCTGGAGCCGCTGGCCGCCATCGGGCCAGACGGCAATCTGGTGCCTGAGCTTGCCGCGGAGATCCCGAGTGTCGACAACGGCGGCGTTGCCAGAGACCAGACCTCGATCACCTGGAAGCTCAAGCCTGACCTCAAGTGGTCCGACGGTACGGACTTCACCGCAGACGACGTCGTTTTCACCTGGCAGTACGTCTCCAATCCCGATGTCGCATCGTCGGACACGCAGAACGTCGACGGCGTGACCAACGTCGAGGCGCTCGACGCGC
This sequence comes from uncultured Chloroflexia bacterium, assembly GCA_963776625.1. Classification (GTDB taxonomy): domain Bacteria; phylum Chloroflexota; class UBA6077; order UBA6077; family CF-72; genus CF-72. The sequence continues at coordinate 140,528 of CAVZNP010000003.1, forward strand.
ACACGGTCAAAGTCACCTACAAGTCGCCGAACCCCTATCCGTGGCAGGCGTTCACCTCGGACTACGGCAACATCATCCAGAAGCAGCAGTTCCAGCCGTATCTGGGCGCCAACGCCAAGGATGCTCCCGGGAACCTGGCCCCGATCGGCACGGGACCCTACAAAGTCGTGGATTTCAAGCCGGGTGACGTCGTCACCTACACGCTGAACGACCTCTATCGTGATCCCGCCAAGCCGTACTTCCACGACGTTCAGATCAAGGGCGGCGGCGACGCCGTCTCGGCCGCGCGCGCCGTCTTCCAGACCGGCGAATCGGACTACTCGTGGAACCTGCAGGTCGAAGCCCAGGTGCTCAATCAGCTCGCGCAAGGCGGCAAGGCCAATCTGGTGACTGCCCCAGGTCCGGCTGTCGAGCGCGTTCTGCTCAACTTCGCCGACCCCAATACCGACGAAGGCGGTGCCCGGGCAGAGCCCGACACGCAGAACCCGTTCTTCTCCGACCTCAACGTGCGCAAGGCGTTCGCCATGGCGGTCGATCGCAAGTCGATCGGTGATCAGCTGTACGGCCCGGCGGGCCAGGCGTCCTGCAACATCTTCACTTCGCCGCCCGCGATCGTCTCCAGGAACACCGATAGCATGGATGTCTGTCAGTACAACATCGCCATGGCCAACCAGTTGCTGGATCAGGCGGGTTGGACAAAAGGCTCGGACGGCATCCGTCAGAAAAACGGCGTCCGCATGCACGTCGTCTTTCAGACCACCGTCAACTCCCTGCGCCAGAAGGAGCAGGACATCATCAAGGCAGGCTGGGAACAGATTGGTGCTGAGGTCGAGCTGAAGTCCGTCGACGCCAGCGTGTTCTTCTCCAGCGACGCCGGCAACCCAGACACCGCCGCGCACTTCTACACCGACGCCGAGATGCTCACCAACAACCCCAACGACCCGAGCTACACCGCGTATGTCGCCCTGTGGACGACCGATCAGATCGCGTCCAAGGCCAATCAGTGGCACGGCAACAACTACGGCCGCTGGTCCAACTCGGACTACGACCAGATCTACCAGCAACTGCAAACTGAGACAGATCCCGCCAAACGAACGGCGCTGGTCCAGCAGGCGAACGATCTGCTCGTCGGTCAGGTGGTGGTCATCCCGCTGGTCGCCCGCACGCAGCCGACGGACGGCATCAACAAAGCTATCCAGGGTGACATCCCCAATCCGTGGGACAACGTCCTGTGGAACATCGCTGACTGGTACGAGACCGGGAGCTAGTCGCCCGCGGTGATCTCATCAGCGTGCAGGGTGGGGGCGCTATGGGCCGCTACGTGATTCGGCGTTTGCTGCTGGCGATTCCCACCCTCTTGCTGATCAGCTTCGTCTTGTTCGCGATCCTCTCGCTCGCGCCAGGCGACCCGCTGTCCCAGTTCGCCGCCAACCCGGCCGTGCCCCCCGAGGTCCGCGAGAATATTCGTCGCTCTCTGGGCCTGGACCAGCCGTGGCCGATCCGCTACGTCAAGTGGGTGATCGCGCTGGCCCACGGCGATTGGGGATTCTCGTTCGGCAGCCGAATTCCTGTCTGGGACCTGATCAAGCTGCGCATCCCGAGCACGCTCGCCGTCGTCGGCATGGCCTACCTGGTGTCGCTGGTCATCGCGATCCCGATTGGGATTCTGTCCGCGGTCAAGCAGTACTCCGTGTTCGACCACGTCGCCACGACGTTCGCCTTCATCGGCTTTTCGGTGCCGACGTTCTTCACAGGCTTGCTGCTGATTATCTTTCTCAGTGTCAAGTTGCAGTGGTTGCCATTCATCTACGACTCGACGCTCCAGGTACACGACCTGGATTCACTCGGCCAACAGATCAAGCAATCCATCATGCCCATCGCGGTGCTGGCGCTGTTCCAGACGGCGACGCTCGTGCGCTTCACCCGCGCGTCGCTCCTCGAGAATCTCCCACAGGACTACGTGCGCACGGCGCGTTCCAAAGGTCTGGCCGAGTTCAGCGTCATCAATCGTCACGCCGTGCGCAACAGCCTGATCCCCGTGGTCACGCTGATCGCGCTGTCTGCGCCAACCGTCTTCTCGGGCGCCCTGATCACCGAGCAGATCTTCCGCGTACCGGGCATCGGTTCGCTGCTGATCACGTCCATTCAAAACAACGACATTCCGGTCATCATGGCGATCCTGGTCACGTTCTCGGTGCTGGTGGTCATGTTCAACTTGATTGCCGACGTCGTCTACGGCGTGCTCGATCCGCGGATTCGCTATGACTGACAGAAACCGAACGTAGGGGTCGGCAGGACCATGGCCACCACTGTCACCGCTCACGAGGTCGCGCGACCGGCAGCCGTTCGAGAGGCAGCCAGACACCGCCCGAGCCGCTCACTGTGGTCGGACGCATGGCGGCAGTTCCGGCGCCATCGACTGGCCATGTTCGGGGTCGTTGTGCTGGCGCTTCTGCTGATCATGACCATCTTTGGCCCGCTGGTCTACCGCCAGTCCCCAGACACCATCGACTACAGCGTCAGCTTGCAGCCGCCCTCGCTGCAGCACCCATTCGGCACCGACGACCTGGGCCGCGATCTGCTGGCGCGGACCATGCTCGGCGGACGCGTGTCGATGGCGGTAGGCGTGGTCGCCGTGTTGATTGCGATCACCATCGGCACCTTGGTCGGCGCGGTCGCCGGCTATTTCGGCGGTCGCACCGACAGCGCGCTGATGCGTTTCACCGATCTGTTCCTTGCGTTGCCGGCCCTGCCATTTCTGCTCATGGTCACGTATCTGTTCCGTGATCCGCTGAAGAAAGCCTTTGGACCAGAGCTTGGCATTTTCCTGTTGATCGTGGCCGTGATCGGCGTGTTGAACTGGATGACGCTGTCGCGTCTGGTCCGCGCGTCGTTTCTGTCCATGAAGCAGAAGGAGTTTGTGGAGGCGGCGCGCTGCATCGGGGCCGGCAACAGTCGCATCATGATGTCGCACATCTTGCCCAACACCCTCAGCGCGGTGATTGTCGCCGCGACTGTCGGCGTGGGCGCCGCGATTATCACCGAATCCGCGCTGTCGTTCCTGGGGGTTGGGTTCCCACCGGACATGCCGACCTGGGGGCGGCTCCTGTACGACGCGCAGAACTACCTTGACCTTGCGCCGCACTGGGCCATCTTTCCGGGCCTGCTGATCTTCCTGACCGTGTTGTCGATCAACTACATCGGCGACGGTCTGCGAGACGCCCTGGATCCGCGTAAGACACAGTAAGTTCAAGCCTGTTTACGGCCGTACGGTGCCCGTCGAAAACGAGCCCGGAGCGTCAGCTACCGACCTGTCCAGTGCGGCGGCCGCCGCTCGGCAAACGCGGCGAGACCCTCGGCGGCGTCCTCACTCATGAACAGGCGCCAGACGGCCTCGCGCTCCAGCGCCAGCCCGCCTTCGAGCGGCAGATCAGCGCCAAGCCGCGTCGCGATCTTGATGTTGCCCACCGCCAGCGTTGGCCCGCTCCCGAGTTTCGCCACGTAGTCGACCGCGTCCTCGACGAGCCCCTCAGCCGTACACACACGCTGGACAAGACCAATCTCGAGCGCGCTTGCGGCGTTGACCTGCTGATTGCTCAGCATCATCTCCAGCGCCCGCGTGCGGCCCACCAGCCGTGCCAGCCGCTGGGTCCCGCCATTTCCCGGGAGGAGCCCAAGCGTGACCTCAGGCAACCCGAGGCGGTACTCCCCCTCAGCACCGAACCGAAAATCGCACGCCAGCGCAATCTCCAGCCCGCCCCCAAGCGCGTGACCGTTGATCGCCGCCACGAAGATCTTGGGGGTGCGCTCGATCTTGAGCAGGATCTCGTGCGCGTGCAAGACCGTCATCACCCGCTCTTGCTGTGTGCTGTTGCGAAAGTTGTTCACGTCCGCGCCAGCCGAAAAGAAACGTGGTGCGAGGTCGCTGACGAGCACCGCGCCGCGGATATCGGCGTCCCAGCGAACCTCATCAACGGCACTATTCAGCGCGTCGAGAAACGCCCGATCGTACGAGTTGGCTGGCGGCCGATTCAGGTGGACAAGCGCGACGCCATCCCGCTCCCGGGAGACGCTCACGACGGTCATGCCCCAACGGTATCATCGGCTGCACCCGATATGGCCCAGATGCTGATCAATGGCGAGCGGCGAGCTGCTGCCAGCGGTGCGACGACCGACGTGCGCAATCCTGCCACCGGCGAGGTGGTGGACACGGTTCCGCGCGCCGACGCGGAGGATATGCGCCGTGCGATTGACGCCGCGGCCGGCGCGTTCGCCACGTGGAGCAAGACTCTGCCCCACGCGCGCGCGCAGGTCTTGATGCGGGCGAGCGCCAATGTGCGCGCCCACCTCGACCAGGTCGCCTCGCTACTGACGAGCGAACAGGGCAAACCGATTCGCGATGCGCGTATCGAGGCCGAACGCTTTGCCGACAATATCGAGATCTACGCGGGCCTCGTCGCCGGCGGAGCGCTGTCCGGCAAACACGTCCCGCTGCCCGCGCAGAAAGCGATGGGCCTGGTGGTGCGTCGCCCGATCGGCGTCGTCGGCGCCATCATTCCCTGGAATTTCCCGCTGACCCTGATGGCCAACAAGATCGCACCGGCCATGGCCGTGGGCAATACCGTGGTTGTCAAGCCGGCCAGCACCACGCCGCTGGCTACCCTGCGTCTGGCCGAGCTGCTCCTTGAAGGCGGCCTGCCAGCGGGTGTCCTGAACGTGGTTACAGGTCCGGGCGCCATCGTCGGCGAGGAGCTGATCCGCAACCCGCTGGTGCGCAAAATCGGCTTCACCGGTGAAACCGGTACCGGGATTCAGGTCGCCCGCAGCGCCGCGCAAGAACTGAAGCACGTCACGCTCGAGCTGGGCGGCTCCGATGCGGCGATCGTGTGCGATGACGCCGACCTGGACGTCGCCGCCCGCAACGTTGCGATCGGCCGCTTCTTCAACGCCGGGCAAGCATGTCTGGCGGTCAAACGCGTCTATGTCTTCGACAGCGTCGCCGACGCGTTCATCGACAAGATCGCTGCGCGTGCGAAGCGGCTGAAGCTGGGCAGCGGTACGGACGAATCGGCGCAGATGGGGCCGCTCCACACCGAGAAGCAGCGCGCCGAAATCGAGTCTCAGCTGGCGGATGCCGTCGCTCGGGGTGGCCGCGTGGTGGCCGGCGGCCAGCGCCCCACGGGCGAGCAGTTCGAGACGGGCTGGTACTTCGAGCCAACCGTGGTCGTCGACGTTCCCGAGGGAGCGCGCGTGTGGACTGAGGAGACCTTTGGCCCTCTGTTGCCGATCATGCGCGTACGCAACCTCGAGGAGGCCATCGCGAAGGCGAACGCAAGCGAGTACGGGCTCGGCTCGAGCATCTTCACGCGCGACATGACCACGGCGCAGCGCGCCATCGACGAGCTTGAAGCAGGCTACACCTGGGTCAACGCCGTGCAGATCGCCCATGACGAGCTGCCCTTCGGCGGCACGAAGCACAGCGGCTACGGCAAGGAGCACGGCACCGAGGTGCTCGACTACTACACGGAGCAGAAGTCGGTCGTCGTCGCGAGTTAGCGTCGCGAGTTAGCGCCGCGAGTTAGCGCCCATCAGCGCCCAACCCGAACGGATCCGCTGGGAAGGTTGCCGTTGGCCGGCGTCAGCGTACTGGCGCGAACGCTGCGTCTCACAGTTCCGCTACACGTCGAACGCGCTGCGCCAAACTCAACTTGCCCAATCGTCGGCGTCCAATCTTGGCTGACTCTCATGACCGTATCGTCCGCGTGACACCGGCGCCTGATTAGAATGGGACCAACACCGACCAAGTGACACAGGCGCGAAACAGCACGGGAGGACCGCGACGCATGCGTACAAAGAGTGCAACTGCCGGCCGTTGGACGGCGGTGGCCGCCCTGGTACTGACGATCTGGCTGACCGCCCAGGTCGGATCCGCCCTGGCACAGACGACGACCACGGAAACGTCACCTGCCCTGGCACAAGTGTTGCCCACGCCCACGCCGTTTCGGTTCCTGACGCCAACACCATTCGTCCCAGGCGCCACGACCACGACGACAACGACGGGTCAGACCCCGCCTAAAGCTGGCGGCTTCCCCATGGAACTCGCGTTCCCGATCCTGGCAGGTGGCCTGGCGGCTATCGGCGGTGGCTCGCTGGTCCTTCGACGTAAAACTTCCCGCTGATTGGCGGCGCCGCGCGATCGGCGTCGCACTCCTGGCAATCGGCATCGCCGGCGTCGGTACCGCCAGTTGGCTGTATATCGATGCATGGGCGAGCCGCGAGGCGTTCGACGCTTCGCCTGAAGCGGCTGCCCTGCAGCAGCAGGCTGACGCACCGACGCCCATCTGGGTCACGCCGGCCACGCCCCAGCCCGATTCCGCCTCAACCGAGGTCATTGCCCCCGTACCTACCGAGCCACCACCCGACATTCCGTTGTTCGACGTGGTACCGACACCCGGGCCAACGGCCAGCGCCGACCAGCTCTCGCTCGATTCGGCAGACTTTCGTTTTCTGGATCCCCCCGAGCCTGGCGCCCACGCCCGCGTGGCGATCACCGTCGCCAACCACGCCACAGTTACCAGCAGCCGCATTCTGCTCGGCATCGATTCGAGCTGGTTCGACGGCTACAGCATCATTGGCACGGCGCCGGCCATCAGTGAGGATCGCACCGACGACAACGGCCTGCGCACATTCAGCTTCCCGCCCATCGCTGCGCAGGAGTCGGCTACCTATGAGCTGCACGTGACGTCCACCAAGGAAGGTACGACAGCGCCCGCGGTCACCGTGCTGGCCGCCAGCGGCGACAGCATCGGTGAGATCGACAACCCGCAAACGTTCGCTCCGCCCCCGCGGCCCGGGCCCGTCATGGCCATCGACATTCCCCGTTTGAAGCTGCACAGCGGCGTCCTGCAAGTGGGCTGGGAGCCACCGGCGTTTACCGTCGGTCAGATCAAGGACACCGCCAACGTCAGCCAGGGCAACACCGTGCTGGTGGGCCACCTGACGGGCCTGGCCGGCAACGTCTTCGCCAACCTGGACCAGCTCCAACCAGGTGATGAGATCACCGCGACCTCCCGCGGAAAGCCCTACAAATTCGTGGTCAGCCAGACGTTCGAGGGCGCCAACACGGATTCGACGCCCATCAATCCTGAAGATGACCCGCGATTGACGTTGATGACCTGCGCCGGCGTGTGGAACCCGTTCGCGCACGATTACTCCGAACGGTTGTGGGTGATCGCTCAACCGCCGGACCAGGCCGCGGTGACCATCGCCAACGCGCAAGCGACGGCCACGGTCGTATCCGCCACCGCCACTGCCCAGGCGACCCTCGATGCGCAGGCGACCGCCACGGCCGCCGATGCGACCGCCACCGCAGTGGCACTGCTGCCCACGGCCACGCCCGTGCCGACGCCGTTCGCGGGCGAGCCGTCGCTGCCGGGTGGCATTGGCAACACGCGGGCGAATCTCGAGACGGCGTTTGGTCAGGCAACTGGCGAGACAGGCGGCAGGCTGGTGGTCTTTCACCATCCAGGTGGCGAGGTGCACGTGCACTTCACCCCTGACCCGCCGCGCGCCCAGCTGGTTGCCGAGTTTTTGAATCCACCCCTGGCGTTTGACGCGGCGGTACGTGAGGTCCGCAAGCTGATCCCGAGTGATACACAGCCGCGCACCTCGGCGCCCGAGGGCAACGCCCAGTTCGTCGTCGAGCGCTTTACGAGCAAGCAGCTCGCACAGGCCCTGTCACTACCGTCGGGCGACTTTTCGGTGATCTATACGAAAAATCCCGCGGGCGCGATCACGGCCATTCAACTGGGCCTCGGCGACGACCTGGACGCGATTCAGGCGGACGCCCGCCGCTAATTGCTATCCGCTCGATCGTCGCGTCGCCGCACGCGTACCGTCCTGCAACCCCTTTTCACGCGCGTAACGCAACCGTGAATCAAGTGGTCTGCCTCGCCGAGGGCCCTATAGTCGGCGACTCACGTGCGTCGATTCTTTGCCTTGCTCGCCGCCGCGACCCTGCTCCTCGCCGCCGGCACCGTGCGTGCCGATGACCCCTCGCTCGACGTCGCCACCGTCAGCTCTCACGGCGAACGGCACTTGCCGGCCTGGGTCCAGACCGCCGTCGCCTCGACCTCGCTCTACGCCGCCGACTCCAGCGGCGACGAGCCCATTGCCACGCTGCAGCAAAACACTTTCCTGCGCGTCCTCGATGGCGGCACCGCCCGCCTGCAGGCGCAGGCGTACGACCAGGACGGCATGCCGGCCCAGACCGGCTGGATCGACGCCGACCAGGTCCTCCCCTCAGCCTCGCCGACGAACTGGCTTGTCAGCGCCACGCCCACCACGCTGTGGAGCGCCGACGACTCGAGCGCGGCCGTCATGCGCAAGCTCGATCGCTTCACACCGCTGCAACAAGTCGACGGCCCCGTCCTGAATCGCATGTTGGTGCGCGCCTACCAGCCCGATTTCGGCGGCACGCCCGACCTGGGTTGGGTCAACGTCGCGGACGTCGGTCCAGCGCTGCCCCCGCAGACGCACGTGCCCTCCCCGTCAACTGGCACTACCTCCGGCGACCGTCCCCCGATGGACGTCAACCAGCAGCAAGCGTTTCTCGCCGCCGCCATTCCAGCCGCGCGGCAAGCCACGGCCGCGACGCATGTGCCCGCCAGCGTCACAGTTGCCCAGGCAATCCTCGAATCGGATTGGGGCCGCTCGGCACTGGCGCAAGACGCCAACAACTACTTTGGCATGAAAGTGATGGGTACGCTTGGCAACGACGGGGTGGTGTGGCTGCCGACTTCTGAATACGACGATTCGGGCAACGTGTTCACAATTACCAGCGCCTTCCGGGCCTACAAGAGCCTGGCCGACTCTATCGCCGACCACGACCAGTTGCTGGAGACCGCCTCGCGCTATGCGCCGGCCATGCAGGCGACCGATGATCCGCGCCAGTTCGCCGCGCTGATTGCCCAGGAGGGCTACAGCAGCGATCCGGCGTACGCCGACAAAGTCGTGGCGCTGATGGATCGCTACGACCTCTACGACTTCGATAGCCCGGCCTGAGGCCTCGCTTTTTTAGACCTCGCTTCATCCACTGACCAACCGCGGTCGGAACGGTGGACTACCCTGCGAAGCAGTGATCGCTCGCGACTCACGCGACGGCGTCACGATCCTGCATCTGGATCGTCCCGACCAGCGCAACGCGCTGATTCCCGCGCTGCTCGTTGCCCTCATCGAGCATCTGCACCAGGCCGCGGCGGAAGATCACCCGGTCGTTCTGACCGGCACCGGCCCCGCGTTCTGCGTCGGCGCCGACCTGAGGTGGCTCGCCTCCTACACCGACCCGTCGCAGGCGGTCGCGGAGCTCGTTGCCGTTCACCACATGGCCGTCGCGACCCTCTTCGACATGCCGCTGCCGGTCATCGCGGCGCTCAACGGCCCCGTCGCGGGTGGCGGCATGGGCCTGGTGCTCGCCACCGACTACTGCCTCGCCGCCGAGTCTGCAAGCTTCACCGCCGCCTACTCGCGCCTCGGGCTGACACCCGACGGTGGCGTCTCGGCCTTTCTGGAGCGCAGCGTGGGAATGGCTCGCGCCCGCGAGCTGCTGCTGACCAATCGACGTTTGTCTGCGCGCGAAGCCTGCGCGTGGGGGCTGGTCAACGCGGTCGTCTCAGACGTCGAGCTAGTGGACCGGGCCGTGGCGTTCGCGGCCAGTCTGCAACCAGTGGCAGGCTACGCGCTGCTCCAGACTCGCCGACTACTTGACGCCAGCTACCTGCACAATCAGCTGCAGCTGGAGTCAGTGGCGATCCGCACGGCCGCCAAAGGCGAGTTCTTTCGCAACGCGCTCCAGCGCTACCGCGAGTCGGGCTAGCTAAACCCGCCGCAACGCCCCGACCTCAGCGCCGGGACGCCTAAAGGCCCAGCTCGGTCCTCGTGAACAGCGCGCGAAACGGCACGCCGCGCGCGGCGAACGCTGCTGGCCGCCCTGCTCGCGGTCGACCACCACCAGCGCGCCAACCACCTCGGCGCCGGCCGCGCGGAGCTCGTCCACCGCGGACAACGCCGCGCCACCCGTCGTTACCACGTCCTCGATCAGCAGCACCCGTTCACCCGCCGCCAGGGCGCCTTCGATTTGCTTGGCGGTGCCGTACTCCTTCGGCTTGTCGGTGCGCACGATCACCATCGGCAAGCCCAGCTCCAGCGACACCGCGGTCACCAACGGCACGGCCCCAAGCACCGGACCCGGCGAGCCGCTGCACCCCGCTCGGCACGAGCGCCGCCAGCGCCAAGGCGATGCGCCGCAGCAACCGCGGCTGCGTCGTGAACAGGTACTTATCGATGTAGTAGCTGCTGCGCGCCCCCGACCGCAGCAGGAAGTCGCCCCGCAGCACTGCCGTTTGCACCAGGTCGCGCCCCAACACTTCGTCTGTGGTGCTCATAACCCTCCACACGCCGGATGAGCCATTGAATCTGGAGTCCACGTATGGGCCCGAAGACGTAGCCCCAGTACGGTGCCAGCCAGACCTCACTCCCGAGACTGACCGCGTCAGCGCCGGCCCAGAAATACTCGCGACAATCGTCGAAGGAGCGAATCCCACCGGTAGCCACGATTGGCAGCATGATCCCCGCCTCGCGCAGCTCCGAGACGACCCGCAAGCCAATCGGCTTGATCGCCCGTCCCGACAGCCCGCCGTAGCGGTTCTTCAGCAGCGGCTCGCCGCTGCGCGGATCCAGCCGCAGCCCTTTGACGGTGTTGATCGCCACCAGACCAGCCACGCCGTAGCGCTCGGCGAGCCGCGCGTGCAGCACGTAGTCGTAGTCCGGCGAGAGCTTCAGCAACACCGGGTGACGGCTACGCCCGACGGCTCTGGCCAGCACATCCTCGAGGATCGTCTCGAATGGAAAGTTGACGTTGTGGCACGAGACGTTGAATTCGACGGCCGCGATCTCGCCGGGCCGCGCCTTTGCGTTGACGACGTCAACCAGTGCGCAGAACTCGTCGGCCGAAAAGCCACCTACAGAGACAATGCGGTTCAGATGGTGCGTCCTCGGAAAATAGTCGCGGAAGTACGCGTCGATGCCGATATTCGACCAGCCGAAGGCATTCAGCCAGCCAGCGTCGACCCTCCGCAGCGCACGCGCGTAGCGTCGCAACAACTCGGGTAGCTCACGGATCCCCCAGTCTTCGCGCAGCGTGAAGTGGCCCTCTCGGGGCTCGAGGCTCAAGGTGCGTGTGGTGACCGCGCCGAAGCGCTCCAGCGGCACCCATTGCGCGAATCGGGCTGAGCCCGTACAGCACCAGCCGCCCGCGCGGCGCGCCGTAGCCCAGCAAACTCGACGACGTCACCACACGATTTCGCAGGTGCACGCCGTTGAGGTCGATCATGTCTCCGAGCTCCGCCATTATGGCAGTTTTGAGAGTAGAGTAAGCCTACTGTTAGAGGGGAGTTGGGGAGTGGCCGCCACCGAAACTCGTCCGTCGGATACCCCGCCTGAGTCGATTCCCAACGAATTCAACGTTGCGACCTATTTTGTCGATCGCAACGTCGCCGAAGGCCGCGGAGCCAGCATCGCCATCGAATTCGCCGATCAGCGCATCAGCTATGACGACGTTTTGCGCAACGTGAATCGCTTCGGCAACGCGCTGCGGCAAACACTCGACGTGCGCATCGAAGAGCGCGTGGTCCTGCTGCTGCTCGACTGCCCCGAGTACGTTTACAGCTTTTTCGGCGCTATCAAGGCGGGTGCTATCCCGATCCCCACCAGCACCTTGTTCAAGCCCGCCGACTACGAATACATCCTGAATGATTCACGCGCCCGCGTGGTGGTGATCAGCGAGGCGCTCTTGCCCCAACTGCGGGCCATCCCGCGCGAGCGGCTCCGCTACCTGCGCGACGTCGTGGTTGTGGGGCAGGCGCCACCCGGTACTCGCGACTTCGACGCGTTGATGGCCGAACAGTCCACGCAGCTCGACCCCGAACCCACCAGCAAGGACGACGCCGCATTCTGGCAGTACTCGTCGGGCAGCACCGGTGCGCCCAAAGGCTGCGTGCACCTGCACCACGACATGGTCGTCTGCACAGCCCTGTACGCGCGGCCGGTCCTGGGTATCACCGAGCACGACCGCTGTTTCAGTGTCGCCAAGCTGTTCTTCGCCTACGGACTGGGCAACGCGCTGTTCTTCCCGTTTGGCGTCGGCGCCACCACGATCCTGTTCTCCGGCCCGCCCACACCCGCGAACATCTTCGACATCATCAGGAAGTCCCGCCCCACGCTGTTTTTCTCGGTACCCACCAACTACGCCATGCTCCTGGCCAACGATGCCGAGTGCGACTTTTCCTCGGTGCGCTGGGGCGTCTCGGCTGGCGAAGCTCTGCCGCCGGCCGTCTTCGAGCGGTTTCGCGACCGCTTCGGCGTGACGATTCTGGACGGCATCGGCTCGACCGAAATCGGGCACATCTTCATCTCCAACCAGCCCGGCGCGATTCGCGCCGGCTCCAGCGGCAAGCCGGTCGCTGGTTACGAGTCGAGGATCGTCGATGACGATGGCCAGCCCGTCGCCGACGGCGACATCGGGAACCTGCTCGTACGCGGCGATTCCACCTGCGCCATGTACTGGAACAAGCACGACAAGACGAAAGACACCATCGAAGGCCACTGGATCCGCACCGGCGACAAGTACTGGCGCGACGCCGACGGATACTTCTGGTACGCCGGCCGCGCCGACGACATGCTCAAGGTCGGCGGCATCTGGGTCAGCCCGATCGAAGTGGAAAACGCGCTGATCGAGCACGCATCTGTCCTCGAAGCCGGCGTGGTCGGGCGCGAAGACAGCGATCGCCTGGTCAAGCCTCTGGCATACGTGGTGTGTGCCGCCGGCGTCCGTGGCACGCCCGTGCTTGCGCGCGAATTGCAGGATTTCGTGCGCCAGCGACTGGCCGAGTACAAGCGTCCGCGCTGGGTAGAGTTCGTGGCCGAGTTACCCAAGACCGGCACGGGCAAAACGCAGCGCTTCAAGTTGCGGCAACAAGCATGAATTGGCTATTGTTGACCCGATCATAAGACTATGTCTGGTATATCCCAGCGGCAGAGCGCTGATGTGCAGGCTGTCGCGTTGTATCTGCGCGTCCTGGGCGGGGACCTCGGCGCGGCGCATCTCTGGTTCGACGAGCACGTGCTCGACCGGTATCGCAGTCAGGCCGGCTGGCGCGTGATGCGCACCAACACCGTCGGGCGCCTGCGTTCACCCGAGGGCTGGTCGCTGGATTTCGGCATCGCCGGCGATGATGGTCTGCTGCACACCAGCGCCAGGGAGCTCAGCGAGCGCCTGCCCGCGCCCGAGCGTCAGCACTGGGCTCAGCACGTGGTCGTGCCGGCGACCAGTCGCAATTTTCTGACAATGCGCCTGGCGGCCGGCGCGTGCATCGACGATGGCGAGCTGCGCGACTGGCCGGCAACGGTTCCAGCGTAAGTGCCCAGCGTACATACCGGCGGAGACTTAGGCATTCGATGTTGGGAGGTTCTCTGAATCTATGAGTGGTGAACAGGGTTACGCCAATCCAGCCGCGCTGGTTTCGACCCAGTGGGTGGCGGACCACCTCAACGACCCGAACGTGCGACTGATCGAAGTCGACGTTGACACAGCGGCCTATGGCCAGGGCCACATTCAGGGTGCCGTGGGCGTCAACTGGACGACGCAGCTCGGTGATCCCATCCGCCGCGACATCCCCACCAAAGAGGATTGGGCGAAGCTCCTCGGCCAGGCCGGCGTCGGACCCGGCACGCGCATCATTTTCTACGGCGACAACAACAACTGGTTCGCCGCCTTCGCCTACTGGGTCAGCAAAATCTACGGCCACTCGAATGCGGCACTCATGAACGGCGGCCGCAAGAAGTGGGAGCTCGAGAACCGCCCGCTCACGACCGACGCGCCCACCGCGGCGGCTGCGAATTACCCGGTCCATGAGGCTGACCTGACCTACCGCGCCTTCCTGCAGGATGTCCTGAGTCGCGCCAGCGGCACGGCGCTGGTCGACGTGCGCTCACCTGCCGAGTTCAGCGGCGAAGTCATCGCCCCGCCAGGCATGAGCGAGACGGCCCAGCGCGCTGGTCACGTACCAGGCGCACAGAATATCCCGTGGGCACAGGCCGCCAACGACGACGGCACCTTCAAGTCGCCCGAGGAGCTGAAGGCGCTGTACGGCGCCAAGGGCATCACCGCCGACAAGGAAGTGATCGCCTATTGCCGCATCGGCGAGCGCTCGTCGTTTTCGTGGTTCGTGCTGAAGGAGCTGCTCGGCTTCAACGACGTCAAGAACTACGATGGCTCGTGGACCGAGTACGGCAGCGTCGTCGGCGTGCCGATCGAGAATCCGGCCAAGGCCTAGTCGTCTGCACGCGTAGATCCTGCTTCGAGGCGGGCCTCCGCTGACGTCACTCGCGAGGGTACATCTCAGGTGAGATCCGCTCGCACCCATCCTCGCTTGACCGCCAGCAGCACCGCCTCAGTCCGCGAGCCCACCCCCAGCTTGGCAAAGACGCTCGTCAGATGCGTCTGCACCGTGCGCGCGCTCATGCCAAGCTCCACGGCAATCTGCTTGTTGCCGAGTCCGCGCGCCGCCGCGAAGAGCACGTCACGCTCGCGCGGCGTGAGCGGCGCCTCAGGACCGCTCTCCCCCAGCGCGCTGCGCGTCACACTGCGGCCAATTGCCGACGAAAAGACGGTCTCGCCCGCCGCCGCCGCGCGCACCGCCTGGACCACTTCGCGCCCGCGGCTGGATTTGCTGAGGTAGCCACTGGCGCCGGCCTGCAGCATGGCCAGGACGTACGGCTGCTCCTCGTGGGCCGTGAGTGCCACCACGCGCGTGGCTGGCGACACCACGAGCGCACGGCGGGTAACTTCGAGCCCGTCCAGCCCCGGCATGGCCAGGTCGAGTAGCAGCACATCCGGACGCATCGCCGAGACGAGCGCCAGCGCCTCGTGGCCATCGGCCGCCTGGCCTACCACGTCGATGCCGCCAGCGCGCTCGAGCAGCTCGGCAGTGCCCTCGCGCACGAGCGCGTGGTCGTCGGCCAATACCACGCGGATCGTCGGCTCAGCGGAGCTCATCGACCATCCAGCAGCGTCAGTTTTAGCGGGACCCACAACCGCACGCGCGTGCCGCGACCGGTACTCGCCGGCGAGGTGATCTCGAGCTCTGCGCCAATCTCGGCGGCGCGGTCGCGCATGCCGAGCAGTCCCTGGCCCGCCGGCGTGCGGCGCGTCGCAAACCCATGGCCGGCATCGGTCACCGTCAGACACAGCTCGTCCGGCGAGAAACGCAGCTCGACGTCGACGTCCGACACTCCGGCGTGGCGCGCGACGTTGCTCAGCGCCTCCTGGGCAACGCGGTAGACCGCGTATTCGATCGCGCGCGGCTGTCGCTTCGGCTCGCCGCTGATATCGACCGTCACGCTGAGTCCGAGATCGCTCCAGGCTTCGGCGTGTGCCTGCAGCGCGGCGACCAGGCCCAGGTCTTCAAGTGCCGCCGGCCGCTGGTTCTGACTCATGCGCCGCACGCCGTCCAGCGTGCTGGTGAGCAGAGTCTGAATACGCTCGAGTCGCTCGGCGGCCGCCTCCTCGTGCGGCAGGTCCAGTCCCAGCAGATCGAGCTGGCGACCCAGCGCGACCAGCGCCTGGATCGTCTCGTCGTGGAGGTCGCGCGCCAGCCTGGCACGTTCCTCGGCGGCGGCCAGTTGACGCGAGTCCGCGGCCAGTCGCGTGTTGTCGATGGCCTGGGCCAGCTGTCCGGCGAGTCCCTGCAGGTAAGGCACGTCGACCGCACCGAACGCGTCGCGCCGCTCGCTTTCGACGTTGAGCACGCCGATCATGCGGCGGCCCAGTTTCAGCGGTAAGTCGAGCTCAGAGCGCACCTGCTCACGGCCCGGGCCCGGCACGTACCGCGGGTCGTTCTGTACGTCGTTCACCAGACTGGGTCGGCCATGCCGCGCGACCCAGCCCGTCAGGCCGTGGCCGAACAGCACGCGAAACGCCCGCGGCAGTCGCCGTTCCGGCGGGAAAGCCGCCGCTTGAAAGAGACGTCGAGCGTCGAGTGGATCGACCAGGTTGATGCCTACCAGGTCATAGCCGAACGCTTCGGCGATCAGGCGGCACGCCTCGGGCAGCAACACCTCGAGGTCCAGAATCGAAGTCACGCGCTGCCCCAATGCAAGCACCAGGCGCAGGCGCTGGGCTTCCGAGACGTTCGCGGTCGAGCGCACAGCGGCAGTCTACCTACGCCATAAGGCGTAGGCGGAGTACGCGCGTCTTCCGATGTGGCGCACCTGGACGATGAGCGATGCTTCAGACACGAGGAGGTGGCATTTCGATGAGCTACCAGTATCTGTATTGCGCGGCGTGTGGGACGCGCCGAGCTGGCCACGGTTATCAGTGTTCAGTGTGCGGTGGGTTGCTGCGCCACGAGATCCAGCAGAAGCACGCGCCCACGCCGTTCACTTTGCAGACGACCGTCCGCGGGACCCCCCCTGTCACCGCTGACCAGCCTGTTCGTCAGCCCGTCGGCGTCTGATCCGAAAGCAGAACGCGGCCGGGTACGGGGAGGTGGCCTCGACCCGGCCGCGTTCTGCTTTCCGTGTGTGATGCTATGCGGGTACCGTTAGCACGATCAGCATGTCGCAGCCGCGGCCGTTCACGTTGCACGTCGCGGACGACGTCCTCGACGACCTTCACTACCGCCTCGCGCGGGCACGTTTTCCCGATCTGCCGCCACACGGCCAGGCATGGGACTACGGCACCGACGTCACGTATCTGCGCGAACTGGTCGCCTACTGGCGGGACACATTCGATTGGCGGCGGCAGGAAGCCGCGCTCAACGCATTCCCGCAATACACCGCCGCCGTCGCGGGCATCGAGCTCCACTTTCTGCACGTACCTGGTGTCGGGCCGCACCCGATGCCGCTGCTGCTGTCTCACGGTTGGCCGGGCTCGATCTGGGAATTCCACAAGATCCTGCCGCTGCTGACGGACCCGGGCAGATTCGGCGGCGACCCGGCCGACGCGTTCACCGTCGTCGCGCCATCGCTGCCTGGCTACACGCTGTCGTTTCGCCCTGGTCAGCCTCGTTTCGGCATCGCCGAGATCGCTAGCGCCTTCGTCGAGCTCATGCACGAGGTGCTCGGCTACGAGCGCTTCCTGGCGCAGGGGGGTGACTGGGGCGCGTTTATCTCGGCCGTCATCGCCCTGACCGAGCCGAACAGCACGCTGGGCATCCACTTGAATCTCCTGCCTGGGCGACGCGAGCCAGTGAACCCGGCGACCGCCCAGACCCCCGAGATGCAGGCCTTCGTTGCGGAGCTCGATCACTGGCTGCGCGAGGAGACCGGCTATTCAGCGATCCAGGGCACCAAACCGCAGACGCTGGCCTTCGGCTTGATGGACTCACCCACGGGCCTGGCCGCGTGGATCGTCGAAAAATTCCGCTCGTGGAGCGACAACGCGGGCGACGTCGAGCGCAGCTTCACGCGGGATGAGCTGCTGACCAACGTCATGCTGTACTGGGTGAGCGGCGCGGTAGCCAGCTCGTTCTGGCCGTACTACGTTCGCGCGCACGGCGGCTGGCCATTCCCGTCCGCGGAACAGCGCGTGGAGGTGCCGACGGCGTATCAGTCCTTTCCGAAGGACATCCTGCACCTGCCGCGGTCGCTGGCCGAGCAAGCGTTCAACATTCGGCAGTGGACCGTCGCCCCGCGCGGCGGCCACTTTGCGGCCCTGGAAGAGCCCGAGCTGCTGGCCGAAGACATCCGAGCCTTCGCCCGCACCTTGCGAGCCTGAAGCCCGATCACCCGGCCTGACAGGCCGTTGAAAAACCCATGCCTCGCTGCTAGATGACGTTGTACTCGCGTTCGGACGACCCCCGGCTCGAGGTCCCAAACCGCTCCGTCGCCAGCGCAGCGACCTCCAGTGTCGTTGCACGGCCATCCAGCATCACCTCCGCCAGCAGCTTCCCAGCGATCGGCCCGTGCATGAGCCCGTGCCCGCTGAAGCCCGCCAGCACAAAGACATTCGAAAACGGCGCCAACCGCCCCAGTAGCGGGTGCGCGTCGGGCGTCATCTCGTACAGCCCCGCCCAGTGATGCGCCAGCCCCGCCGACTCCAGCAGCGGCAGACGCGCCATCGCCGCCGCCAGATGCCGCTGCTCCCACTCCAGGTCAACTCGCTCGTCGAAGCCCGACGTTTCGTCAGGGTTTGACTGGCCCGTCATGATGCCCGGTCCCTCGCGGTGAAAGTACAGGCCCGGGGCAAAGTCGATGACGAACGGCAGGTCCGGCGGCACCGACGGCAGAGGTGTGGTGACCAGCATCTGCCGGCGTAGTGGCCAGATCGGCAAGTCGAGCCCCAGCAATCGGCCAACCAGCCCCGCCTGCGGCCCGGCCGCGTTCACCACCCTCTCGGCCTGGACCGTACCGCGCGAGGTGCTCACCGAAGTCACTCGGTCGCCACTGGCGTTCACGCCGAAGCCCGTCACCTCGACGTCGGTGAGCAGCGTGGCGCCCAGGCGGCGCGCGCCACCCACATAGCCGCCGACCACGCTGCTCGGATCGGTCAACCCATCTCGCGCGTAAAACGTGGCTCCCAGCACGTCGTCGGTCTGAAACAGCGGCAGCCGCTGGCGCACGTCGGCGGGCGACAGCCACTGCGTCTCGACCCCGAGACGATGCTGCAGCTCGACGTTGGCCTCGAACGCCGCGACGTCTGCCTCGCGGGTCAGCAGAAACAGGTAGCCGCACTGGCGCAGGCCAATCGCCTGACCGGGCTCGTCCTCGAACTGTTCGAGCATGCGGATGCTCTCGATCGAAAGGCGGATGTTGATCTCGCTGCCGAACTGATGCCGCACGCCGCCCGCGCACTTGCCCGTGGCGCCCTGGCCAAACACCTCGCCGCGCTCGAGTAACAAGACGTCAGGCTGGCCGCGCCTGGCGAGGTGGTACGCGAGTGAGGCACCCATCACGCCACCACCCACAATGACCACGCTCGCGCTGGCCGGAAGCTCGTCACCCATCGCCCGCGTGCCAAGCTCCAGCCGTCGCGCGCGGCCTGTCGGCCGACTACCCTGTGGTTCTGGGCTTGCCACTCCGTTCGTCCGCCCGATTGTTCCTGATAATCGTCGTGGAAGTCCTGCTCATTGTGGTGGTATTTGTCGTGGTCGGACTGGTCATCATCCCCCGCGTCGAGCCGAGTTTGGCCGTGGCAACGCCTACGCCCACGCCGACCGCGGCACGCGACTTGCGCATGCGGAAGATTCACCGTCCGACTCAGGACGAAAGAAAGGTCGTGGCGTTATGACAACTGCCCAGAACAAGCCCGAGGATCAAGGCAACGGCGTGGACGGCGGCGCACCAATCGCCGAACCCGTGTACGCGCCCGCTTCGGAGCGCGTTCCGAAAACCGTTCCCGACTACGGCGACGTCGTCTCCAGTACCGATCCAGCGACGCCCGAGCGTCAGTCGGTGACCGCGGGCACCGACGCCGAACCGTCGTTCGCGCGCGTGCCGCGCCCGACGTACACGTCACCGTCCGAGACCGCTCAGACGTCCTGGGACACGCCCAACAGCGACTGGATGTCCAACGCCTCGAGCGGCGCGGGGCTGCCGATGCGGCTCAGCTGGCTGGGGCTCGGCCTTGTCGGCGGTGTCGGCGTGTGGCTGTGGCTGCGCTGGCAGCGCGAGCGGAACAAGCCCATCAATCGCATTCGCCGCCAGGCACGCCAGGCAGCGGGTCAGGCGCGCCAGCGGGCTACAGCCCTGCGCGAGCAGATGCCTGATCTGCCCGAGTTTCCAGATGAGGCGCGGCGTCCGGCCGTCGGTCTGGGCACGGCGCTGCTTACCCTGGCCGTCGTCCTGTGGCAACAGTCGCAGGCCCGTTCACGCGAGGAGGAAGCCGCCCGCACAGCAAAGCAAGCCCGCAAGCTGGGCAAGCGCGCTGTCGACTCCGTCTCGGACCTCGACTGGATGGAGCGCCTGCAGCACCTGCGGGATCTCTGGAACCCGTCCCGCGTGGAGCTCGAGAAGATCTCGATCCCGCGCCACTAGAAGTCTGGCCGAGCCCGTTTTTGAGCGCGCACCTGGACGGAGGTCACCAGCCGCGGGCGATCCACTCGTCCAGGTGCGGCCGCTCGGTGCCGATTGTGGTGTCGCGGCCGTGGCCTGGATGGACGACGACCTCGTCGCCCAGCGTGAACAGCCGATCGCGCACGCTGGCGATGATGCGCTCGAACCGCACCGGATCCTTCTGGGTATTGCCTGGCCCGCCCGGGAACAGCGTGTCGCCTGAAAACAGGTGGCCGTCGTATACGAAGCACGTCGAGCCGGGCGTGTGCCCTGGAGTATGGATCGCGCGCAGGGCGTGCGGTCCGAACGACAGCGTCTGCTGATCGACGATCAGGAAATCTGGCTCGACGCTCAACTGCGCCGCGTCGTCCATGCCGATGGCCACGGGCACGTGCAAGAGCCCCTTCAGCGTGGCAACGTTTTCGTGGTGGTCGCGATGCCCGTGCGTGACGATGATGGCCTTGACGTTCAGGTTCGCGGCCGCCGCGGCAATCGCCTCGGGCTCGAAGCCGCCGTCGAGGACGTAGGCTTCGCGCGTCCCCTCGTCCGAGACGATAAAGATGTTGTTTTCGTACGGTCCGATGTTGCGCAAACACTGGATGACGAGGCCTCGCGGGCCATGAGCTAGCTGTTCGACTGGGATTGACACGGCGAGTGCTCCTCTGTAATCCGCGCGCCGGCCTGGCTCAACTTGCCAACCAGGTTCTCATACCCACGCGCTACGTGATCGATACCGGTGATGCGGCTGCTGCCCTGTGCCGCCAACGCCGCCAGCACGAGGGTGGCACCCGCGCGCAGGTCGGGTATTTCGACTTGCGATCCGTGGAGCTGGCACGGACCGTAGATGGCCGCGGTGTGCGCATCGAACACGTGAATGTTGGCGCCCATGCGTTGGAGCGCGGCGGCGTAGTCGAACCGATCCTCGTACAGAGTTTCTTTGATCGTGCTGACCCCGTCGGCTTCCACCAGGGCCAGCGAGAAGGGCGCCTGGAGATCAGTTGGAAAGCCCGGGTAAATCGCGGTGTTGATGCGATGCTCACGAAAGGGCGGCTGACCGCTCACGCGTAGCCCGCTCGCTTCGGTCGTCACCTCGATGCCGGTCTGACGCAGCGCGTCGACGAACGCCTCCAGGTGATCTGGTCGAGCGCCCTCGAGCAGGAGCTCACCGCCGGTGATGGCCGCCGCGATCGCGAACGAGCCGGCTTCAATGCGGTCAGGGATCACGTCGACGTGTGCTCCGTGCAGTGCATCGCCACGCACGCCTTCGACGATGATCGTGTGCACGTCGTTGGCATCGCGCACGACGCAGCCGCCCATGCCGTTGAGAAAATCGATCAGGTTGTCGACTTCGGGCTCGGCGGCCGCGTTGGTGATCACCGTGCGGCCATCGGCGAGCACGGCCGACATCAGCACGTTCTCGGTGCCGGTCACGCTGGCCTCGGCCAGCCGCAGCTCCGCGCCGCGCAGACCGGCCGGTACGCGAGCGTAGTAGTAGCCCCACTTGTAGTCGATTTCGGCGCCCAGAGCGCGCAGCGCTTCGACGTGGACGTTGACGGGCCTGCGGCCGATGCGATCCCCGCCCGGGTTGGGAATGATCACTTTGCCGCGCCGACCCAGCATCGGCCCGAGCAAGACGAACGACGCGCGCAAGCGTTTGGCCGCCTCGAGCGGGATGAAATCCCAGTCGAGGTTGCGCGCATGAATGCGCAGCAGGTGATCGCCAACCCAGCACGCCTCGGCGCCCAGGTCGCGCAACGTCTCGAGGATGTACTCGACGTCGGCGATGCGCGGCGCGTTGCCGATGGTGCACGCCTCGCCGCACAGCACCGCGGCGGCCATCAGTTTCAGCACCGCGTTCTTCGCCCCTGACACGGGCACGGTTCCCCGCAGCGGGACACCACCGTCGATCACATATGCGGTCGATGCGGTCAGGCAGGCCTCGCCGTTATCGCCGCCGGGCCCAGGCTCAGCCATACTTACCCCGATTGTATGGCCACAACCGAATCGCCACCCCTCGCCGATTGTGACACAGCTTGAAGCGCGGT
Organism: uncultured Chloroflexia bacterium; assembly: GCA_963776625.1. Classification (GTDB taxonomy): domain Bacteria; phylum Chloroflexota; class UBA6077; order UBA6077; family CF-72; genus CF-72. The sequence continues at coordinate 162,682 of CAVZNP010000003.1, forward strand.
CGAAGCAGCCGTCGGCGACGTGAGCCACGCATAAAACATCAGCCGGCGGATAAGCAGCGGATAAGCTGAAGCGACCACGATGACGATGCGCATCGGCCTCAACATCAACCAATCGGCTGGCGGCGGACGGCCCGCCACGGTAGACCAGATTATCGACCAGGTCGCCGCGGCCGCCGACGCCGGCTTCGACGCGGCCGCGTTCGCCCAGCTTTCGGGCGTCGACGTGCTGACCCTGATCGCCCTGACGGGCCGCGCCGTCCCGCGCATCGAGCTCGGAACAGCCGTCGTCCCCGTCTACCCGCGCCATCCAACCGTCCTCGCGCAGCAAGCGTTAACCGTGAATGCGGCGATCGGCGGCCGCCTGGTGCTTGGCATCGGGCTGGCGCATAAGCCGGTGGTCGAGCAGCGTTGGGGCCTGTCCTTCGAGCGCCCGGCGGCGTACATGCGTGAGTACCTGTCGATCCTGCTGCCACTGCTGCGCGGCGAAGCCGTCGACTACACCGGCGAGCGCCTGAAGTGCCAGCAGCAGCTCAGCTTTGCCGATGCGCCAGGCCCCGGCTGTCATGCTGGCCGCCCTCGGCGAGCAGATGCTCCGCATCGCCGGCGAGCTTACCGATGGCACCGCGCTGTGGATGGTCGGCCCGCGCACACTGGCGGAGCACATCATGCCCACGATTACCAGCGCGGCGCGACAGGCTGGCCGGCCTGCGCCGCGCATCGCCGTCGGCCTGCCCATCTGTGTCACGCACGACCCCGCGGCGGCTCGCGAGCGCGCGGCGAGGTCGATGGCCAATTACGGCCAGCTGCCGTCGTATCGCGCCATGCTGGACCGCGAGGGAGTCGAGGGACCCGCCGACGTGATGCTCGCCGGCTCAGAGGACGAGGTCGATCGCCAGCTGTGCGAGCTCGAACAGGCAGGTGCGACGGACTTTACTGCCTCGCCAATGGGGTCCTCCGATGAACGACGCCGGACAGTCGCGTTCCTGCAAACTCGGGTAGCCAATGAGCGACGCACCGCGGTCTAATCGGCCCGCTCCGCGGACGGCGGCGGCGGTTGAAGCTGAGCTGCGGCGGCGGATCCGCCTCGAGCTCGAGCAGGCGCGTGGCGAACTCGACGGCCAACTCGACGATGCGGCGTTGGCGGCGATCATCGCTCGCGCGGTGTCGTCGGCGATGCAGTGGCACCTCGAGGCGCCGGAGCACACGCGCAACGCCACCCTGAGTAGCCGCTCGTGGCGACCCGCCGGCGGCCCACGTGGCGGACGACCGGCTGAGGACGATGAGCGGCCAGCCCGCGACTCCAACGGACCCAGACCGCCACGCGACTTCGATCGCGGTCCACGTGACTTGGCCGGCCACCCCGCCCCTACGACCGCCCGCCACGTGATCGCGGGCCGCGTGATGACAGCCGGCCACCGCGCGATTTCGATCGCGGGCCGCGTGACTTCGACCGGCCGCCGCGCGACTTCGATCGCGGACCGCGTGACTTCGACCGGCCGCCGCGCGACTTCGACGGACCTCCGCGTGACTTCGAGCGTGACGCTCCGCGCGACTTCGACCGCGACCGGCCCAGGTCGCCGCGTCAGGGCGGCCGGCCGCCTTACCGAGGCGGCGGCTTCAAGCCGGGCGGCTTCAAGCCGGCGGCTTCAAGCCCGGCGGCTTCAAGCCCGGTGGCTTCAAGTCCGGTGGCTTCAAGCCCCGCGGCGGATTCAAAAGCCGCCCTCGGCGTCCCAAATAACTCAGCTCCCGGGTGAAGGCGGCGAACCGCTCAGCAGCGCCGCCACCGCGAACACCACGATGCCCAGCGTCAGCTCGATGCCGATCCCAGTGCTGAGCCCGCCCACCTGAGCCAGCGCCCCGCCTGAGCCAGCGCCACCTGCCGCTCTGACCCGCCACTCGTTCACGCCGGCCAGCAGCAACATCATCGCCAGCAGTCCGACTTTGATCAGCAGCAACTGCCCGTACAGCGTTGTGGCAATCGCGGTCAGCGAGCCCACCTCCAGGGCGCCCTGCAGCACGCCCGAGAACAACACGACGGCCGCCGCGACCAGCGCCAGTCGACCGAAGCGACCCACCAGCCGCCTCACGGTCAGGCCCGAATCCGGCTCGGCTCGCAGAGCCGGCAGAAACGCGGCCAGCGCCACCAGGCCGCCCACCCAGGCACACGCGCCGAGGATGTGCAGCCAATCGATCGCAATGCCCGGCCCAGCGGCATTCGGCAGCGCCGCCCCGTGGCTGGTCAGCGCACTGGTCAGCAAGACGGCCGGCAGCGTGGCCAGCGCACATTCCGACGCCAGGCCGTCGATGCCACCCAGGACAATCAACAGCAAGCTGGCCAGCTCCAGCCCCAGGCGCGGCCACCAGATCGAGGCATACCGGCCCCGCAGCAACAGCTCGCCCAGTGGCGAGCCGAGACCCTCTGTGAACGGCACATTGGCCGCCGCCGCGGCCTGCGCTACCGCCGAGAACAGGGTCCCGAGAATCAAGAGCACGCCGCCCGCGAGGATCAGCCAGTAGGCGCGGCCATGCGCTTTCGACCGCAAGCCAGGTTTGGCGTCGGGCAACAGCGGACCCAGCACGAGCTTCCAGGTGGCTAACACCCCGCCGAACAGGCTCGCTGCGACGTAAAACCACCAGCGACCGAGCGTCGTCTCGGGTGTCGCGGACGTCGCCGACGCCGCGCTCGTCGCCACCAGCGCACCCGTCTGGACCGGCACGCCGACAAACAGCCGGTATTGACCCTGATCGGGGTGGACGTCGATTGCCGACAGGCTGCGCCACTCGACGGTGTACACGCCGTTGGGCAAACCAGGCTGTAGCGAGGCAGTCAAAAGCTGGTCGTTATCGGGGTCGACGCGGCTGTCGCCGGCGTCTACCAGCTGACCCGAGCCGTCGCGTACCTCGACGTGACTGAACACCGGGTCCAGCGGCTCGCTGAACAACAGCTGGACCTGGGCTGGTGGCGAGCCGAGCGACTGGCTGCCCGAGGGCGTGGTTTTCAGCAGCACGGCGTGAGCCGACGCGACGACGGGCACTACCACCAGCATGCCCACGACGATCGTCAGGCCCAGCGTGAAGCGTCTCAGCACTCGCCCCCAGCGCGCCGTGCGATCACGGCCCGCCCGAGTTGCCAAACTGGGCGCGCGCGTAGTTGATCACGCTCCAGATCTGCTGGTCCGTCAGACCCTGCTCCTTCCAGGCCGGCATCGCCGACCCCGGGAAGCCGTACGCCACCCAGTAATACAGCTCGCCGTCCGTGTGCACGCCCGGTGCCGTGTGCAACCGCAGGTCGGCCGGCCGCGGCACCAGCCGCAGTCCGCTGGGGCCATCACCTCGCCCGGTTTCCCCGTGACAGGTTTCGCAGTACGTGGTGTAGACGTCTTTGCCCATCGCCAGCGACTGATCGTCTGGCGGCACGGGGTCGCGAATATTGACCACGTCCAGCGGCTCGCCGTTGCTTTGCTCCGAGGCATACACGTAGCTGCCGCTCGCCAGCATCACCACGCCGGCGCCAAGCAGCGCGGCCTGGCGCTGAAAGGCACGGCGTCGCTTTGGCTCGCGGATGGCGCGCACCAGGGCCACCACGACCACCAGCGCGCCAATGCCCAGCAGCAGGAACGCCAGGCTCATCATCGGCGACGGCAGTAAGGGGTAGGCACTGCTCACCGCCGGCGCGGATTGCGGCGCGCCACCGGGCGCGGTGACCATGAACCGCAAGGCGGTCCGCGCATCATCCTGGCCGGTCCGCCGTACCAGCATCTCTGCCTGCCAGGAGCCAGCCTGCGACAGCAACGGCGACGTGGTCTCCCACGTATCCGGCGCGGTGCTCGACTCCGTCAACACCACCGGCTGGCTGCCCAGCTCGGAGTCCAGGTACGTCAGCGTGAGCTGCACGCGCTCGACCTGGGACGGATCGGTATTCGGCAATTGCACGGCCAGACGATTGATGCCGAGGACAGCCGGGCTGATCTGGATTCGCGCGTTCAGCCCGTTCGTGTTGACCTGCTTATCGACCGGCCCGCTCGTCTCGCCGCTCGCCTGGCGCGCCAGCTCATCTCGCGCCGGCGACAGTCCCGTCAGGATGGCCGCCGCGACCAGGACCAGAACGCCAAGCGCGACCTCGGCGCGCACGGACAGACTGAAACGCCGCGCAAGGCCGGACGCCGCCGCCGCTGAGCCGCTGGCGGCCGTGCGCGCGAGTCCTGGCCGCACCACGAGCAGGTTGAACCCGGCCAGCACCAGCATTAGCAGCAACAGGCCGACTTTCGCGGTGATGCTCAGCCCGTAGGCGGTCTGGACGAAGCCATCCCACGACCCGACTTCCAACCATGCCTGGAAGACCCCAGTCGCGATGATGACCAGGACGGCGATCAGCGCCAGATTTGAAAACCGACCGACCGCGCGGGCCAGCACGCGGTCGCCCGTCGATTGACTGCCGTGCACGGCGGTCGGCAGGACGTACGCCAGACTCATCAGACCGCCCAACCACGCGGCCACACCGAGAAAGTGCAGCCAGTCGACGGCGATCCCCAGATACGCGCCAGACAGCAGCGCCGCGCCGTGGCTGTTGAAGCTGCTGGTGAGCAGCGCCAGCCCGACGGCGACCATTGCTAGCTGACCCGGCCAGCGTCGCACACCGCGCCACGCGAGTAGGCCCAGCGCGAGTGCGACCAGCGCCAGCCTGATCCAGAACAACGGTGCGAAGCGGCCGCGCGACAGGAGGTCGAACAGTGGCTCCCCGAAGACACCCCAGAGCGGCACGCTGGCCGCGGCCGAGGCCTGAGCGACCGCGCCAAACAGTGTGCCGACGAGCAGCAGGACGCCACTGGCGAGCGCGAGTCGGCGCGCCCGCGCGGCGGCCAGCGGCATCGCCGCGGGGTTGCTGCGCCCGAACAACGGGCGGAACACAAGGTTCCAGCTGAGCAGCACGCCGAAGACCGCGCTGGCCGCCAGGGCGAACCACCAGCGTCCAACCGCCGTCTCGGGATCGAACGTCGCCTGTGACGACGCGGCCGCCGCGACGGGCAGCCCCTCGGCCGGCATGGGACCGATGATGATCGGGTAGGCGCCGTCGACAGTGTGCCCGTCGACGGCAGAGAGCGTTCGCCAGGCGACGGTATATACCCCGTTGGGCATCTGGCTGGGCAGCGAGACGACCAGCGACAGAGGATCGTTGGGGGCAACGTGACTGTCGCCACGATCGACCTGCTGCCCCTGCGCATTGAGCAACTGGACGCGGCTGAAGCTGCCGTCGACCGCTTCGCTGAACTCGAGCTGTACCTGCGCCGGAGGTTGATCGAGGTCAGTGCCAGCCGCCGGATCGCTGCGGTCCAGGTTGGCGTGCGCCGACGCCGTTACCGGCGTCAGCGCGAGATAGATGAACGCCGTGAGGAGGGCGGGTAAGGCTCCCCACAGCCGGGTCGCGCGCACGTCAGCTCAGGCCCGTTCGCTCGCGGGGCGCGTGCTGGGCGCGGGCACGGACGCACTGCGCGGGCGCATGAACCACGCACCAACGCCCACCACGAGACCGAGTACGCCCACGACAATCCCGACCAGAGCGAGGGTGCGGGCGCTCTGCGCGTCGGCCTGGGCAGCCTGTACCGAGGCGACATTCTCGGCCGGGTCGCCAAGCGAAACGGGGAATTGCACAACCGAGGCCTCCTGCACGGCGTCGAACTTGCCGTCGGCAGTGTCGAACGTCTCATTCACGGCGTCGCCGTTGACGTCACCCGTGAAAATCCACTGATAGTCGCCAACGCGTGTCGGCATGATGTCCGCGGTGTAGAACCCGTCCTGACCGAACGCGGCCTTCAGCGGAAACGCCTGCGTACTGGCCCCCTGGCGAATTGCCAGCTTCAGTGACTTGTCCGCGCCAGTCACCGGTGTGGTGGTGCCCGCATTCATGATGCGGATGGTTGCCTGGTTCATCTGGCCCGTGTACGGCGGCTCGACATTCCAGCCGACGACGACGTCGTATTTGCCATTGCCGATGGTGCGGCGCTCGTGCGCCAGGGCCGTCCCGGGCGCGAGCATCAAAACGAGCAGCAAGCTACCACCCAGCAGGGCGGCAAACCGCGATTTCTTCAGGTGCATCAGACCCTCTCCAGTAGCTACTAGCTCGTATGGCTAATAGCTCGTAGCTAGTAGTAGTTCGTAGCCGTCGTATGTGTTGGACGAACACGCGTGACAAAGTGCCAACGACTAATAACCCAGCGGCGGCGGATCGGGTGGGGCCTCCTGGCGGCCGGTTGGCGTTCGAATGTCGAGGAAATGCCATCCGCTCGCGATGGTCCATGTCCCGAAGGGCTCAGGTGTCGGAAGCGTTGGGCTGAGGCCAACCCCACCTTCGTCCGAGCCGGCTCCACCGCCTGCTCCGAACGCGACCCCCGGCGGCGGCGCCGCCGTTGCGGCGGCCATCGCCGCGTCCATCTGCTCGTGCGTCACCAACCGTCCGTTGATCAGGTGCATGTGGTTGAACAGCGGATGCAGCAGATCGAACTGGTGCACACCTGCGCCGGTACCGACCGGCGTCGTGCTGGCCAGCAGCAGGGTGAGGACGAACGCGATCACGTAGCCAGGCAGCCGCATGGCGTGCGTCGAGGGAGTATGCGCGAACGTCTTATTCGGGTGCACCCTAAGTAGCTCAGCCGGGCTTTCGCGGCAGTTTGTCCTGGAGATTCGGCCGCTCGAGCTCATTTTCGCGCTCGAGCTCATTCTCGCGAACGTTCGCGGCCGCGTCCCTGGGATGCAGCTGCTCGAGCTGTTTATTCAACGCGTTGGCCTCGTCGTTTGGGACTTCGAGGTCCGCGTATCGTACCCGCAGGTACGCGTCGGTGAGCTCAGCCATGGGCTGTTCCGGCTCCAGCAGCTTCGACAGCGCGGGGAGATGTTCCAGCGGGGTGGTGTCGATCGCCCGCCGCGCGCCCGCGTCCTCACCCTCGCGCAGCAGCTCGACGTAGAGCGCTCGCACCCTGGACAGCTGCTCCGATGCGGCGTCCGTTTCTGGTTCAACCATGAGCGGCGAGGAAGCTGCAGCCGCCCGTCCGCCACGCTGGAGCCGCCGCCGCAGCCATGCCAGCAGCATTGCCCAGAGCTCACCGGCGCTCAACACCGAGTCCCGTTCTTCGTTCGTCGCGTCCGCGTCGGCAGCCGACGGCCGCCAGCGGGCCAGTCCTCGCGCGACCAGGAGCACCACGGCCAGCAGCAGGAGCGCGGCGCCAAACGCCTTCAGCGCTGCGACCAGTTCTGGTGTGAGCTGATGGCTGAGGAACTGCTGGAGCGCCTGTTCCAGGTCGGATGGCCCCACGGGCTGCGGCGGTTGCGGGTTGATGTTGCCGGGCAGCAGCGCCAGAATGAGATACACGAGCCACTGGATCACGAACGCCAGCGGAATGACGACGGCGTACGCCACGATCAGCAGCACGAAGCCCAGCACGTTGAACAGCGGACGCGTGGCGAGGATCAGCAGGTCGAACGACACGAGCTGCCCGAGCAGCAGTGCCAGCATCACGATCGCCGCGGCGACTACCACCAGCACGGCCAGCCACTGCGTGTTCAGGCTCGGTCGGCGGCTACGCGTGCGCAGACTCTCCAGACGCCCAAGCGCCAGGGTGAGCAGGCTCACGAAAAAGAAAGCCACCACAAAAGGCGTCGTCTGCGCTTCGACGCTCGGTACCATCGACGGCCGTATCGTGAGCGCCATGATCAGCGCGAAGCCTGCCAGGCGTGCGATACCCCAGCGGAAGGCACCTTCCGCTTCCACGTAGCCAGGCGACTGCATGCCGATCCGGACGCCACGCCACCACAGGTACAGTGCGCAGGCAAAGGCCAACATCGGTACGCTGAGCTGTCCAAGCAGCGCAGCCAGCGCTCCGACGAACGGTCCCACCCAGTCCAGACCGCCGAAGCTGCTGTAGTGCTCGAAGCGCACGCTGAGCGTGGCCGCCACCAGGGCCAGAGCCGCCAGAGCGTAGCGCCCGCGCCGGCCGCGACGCGTCACGCCCCCGAACAGCGTGGTGCTCCAGGCGCCCAGCAGAATCAGCGCCAGGACGCTGATCGGCGACAGCAGGCCCGCGGCGTCGGAGACACCTGTCCACACGCCGAGCAACACGCACCACGGGTACGCCCAGCACAGGTCCATCAGCGCCAGGCCCGCCGTCAAGGTCGCGCGATTCACCGCGTGTCCTCGATCCGGATCGCGTAGGCGGGCATACCGTCAAGACGGGCGACAGGCTGCTCGTCGGACGTGATGAGCAGCAGCACCGGGCTATGCCCACTCCGCTTCAGCTGGTTCAGCTGGTTCACCAGCGGGTCGCCCGTCGCGGCGGTGACCACGACCACCGTCGAGCCGTACGCCAGCTCGTGCGCTTCGAGTTCGACCAGCGACTCGACCGGCATGCTGCCCATCGGTACCAGTCTGGCCAGAGCTTCGAAGATGTGCATCAGCTGGCGTGGGTCGCGACTGGGCGCAATGCGCACCGCGGCGCTGGAGTGGAACAGCTTGGCGTTCGCCGCGAGTCCGACCAGGAAGCCGTGGTCTGTCGCCCAGTTGGCCACGGACGCGGCCGTGGTGATCGCCGCTTCGAGAGCGTGCGGGTCGTAGCCCTGCCACGACCAGTTCTCGTCCGACGTGTTGATGTTGAGCAGGATGTGGAGTCGGTGGCTGGTGGTCGGCTCGAACACTTTGACCTGCAGGGCCTGACCCGGTGCGCGTGCGGTGGCCTTCCAGTGCAAGCGGCGCGGGCTGTCGCCAGGCCGATACTCGCGCACCCCGACAGTGCGCATCGGGTCTTCGAAGAGCCACTGGTGGCGCATCGGCACCTCGCCGAACGGGCTACTGGCGGGGAGTCCGAGGCGCTCGAGCGGCACCACCTTGGGGTAGACGAGCAGATAGTTCTCGCTCAGAAGACTCGTCTCCTGCGTGTTGAGGCCAAAGATGTCGCCGGTGCGCAGCGTGGCCGGGCCGAACGTGTGCATGCCGCGTGCGCCGCAGGCGATGGTGTAATGGCGACGGACGCGTTCGTACCAGCGCACCGACAGGAGCATGGTGAGGAGCCGGCGCCCGGGGATATGCGACGGACTGACGTGGGCTGGCCGCAACGTGATGCGGCCGCCCGGGATGATGTCCTCGACCTCGACCCACGCCAGGGGCAGCGGCTTGGCGTTGACGAGCTCGATGGTCAGCGGGACGTCTTCACCAAAGAACGCGCGCTCCTGCCCGATGCGGCGGGTATAGGTCAGATTGGTCAGACAGTAGCGCTGCCAGACGTAGGAAACGCCCGCGACCAGTAGCAGGATGGAGGCGATGACGAACAGCTCGGGCTCGCGCAGGAGTAAAGAAACGACGAGCAGCCCGCCGATGACCCAGAACCAGACCTCCCCCCTCACCGCGCCACGCTACTCCACCGGCACGGCCACCGTCCCAACCACCTCACTGAGAATCTCCCCCGCGATGCGCCCCCGCAACCTCGACTGCGCACTCGCGATCAGCCGGTGCGTCAGCACCGGCCCCACGAGCCGCTTCACATCATCGGGCAGCACGTACCCGCGCCCCTGCAGCCCCGCCAGCGCCTGACTGGCGCGGTACAGCGCGAGCGTCGCCCTCGGACTCGCCCCGAGCTCCAGCGCCGCGTGCAGCCGCGTTGCCCGCACCAGCCGCACCACGTAGTCCTCCACCGCGTCACTCACGTGCACCGCTCGCACAAGCCGCTGCATCGCCACCAGCTCGGAGACGGAGACCACCGCGGGCAGCTCGTCGAGCGGACTGCCCATGCGAAAACGCCGCACCACATCTTTTTCGTCCGCGTCGTTCGGATATCCCACCGCCAGGCGCAACAAGAAGCGGTCCAGCTGCGCCTCGGGCAGTGGAAACGTCCCCTCCAGCTCGATGGGATTCTGGGTCGCCAGCACCAGGAACGGTCGCGGCAGCATTCGCGTCTCGCCCTCGAGACTGACCTGCCGCTCCTCCATGCACTCCAGCAGCGCCGATTGCGTACGCGGGGTCGCGCGGTTGATCTCGTCGGCCAGGACAACCTGCGAGAAGATCGGACCGGCGCGAAACTCGAACTCCTGCGTCCGCTGATTGAAGAACGACACACCCGTGACGTCGCTGGGCAGCAGGTCAGGCGTGAACTGGAGACGTCGAAATGAGCAGTCCAGGGTGCGCGCCAGCGACTTGGCGAGCATCGTCTTACCGATGCCGGGCACGTCCTCGATGAGCACGTGCCCCTCGCACAGCAGCGCCACCAGCAGCAGATCGATCACGTCGCGTTTTCCGACGATGACCCGCTCGATGTTGTCTCCTGCCCGCTGCGCCAACGCCCGAATCGGCGCAACGTCGATCACGTCAGGCACTCACATCACGCGCGGTTCAGACATCCGGGACGCGCCGGGCTCGACGCAGGAGAGGTCGAGCCAGTTGAGCCCGGGTCAGCGAAGCGATACCCGACGCCGCGTTCAGTCAGGATGTAGCGCGGATTGGCCGGGTCGTCTTCGAGCTTCTGACGGAGATAGTTGATGTACAGGCGCACATAGTGCGACGCGTCGCGGTATTCGGGGCCCCAGACCCGACTCAACAGCGTCTCGTGGGTCATCACGACCCCGGGATTCGACGCCAGGTGGTAGAGCAGCCGAAATTCGGTCGGCCGCAGCTGCACCTTTGCGCCGTCCTTCCACACTTCGTGGCGGTCGAAGTCGATCGTCAGCCGATCGTCAACCCGCAGGATCCGCGATGGGGGCGCCTGGGGCGGGGCCTCGGCACGCCGCAGGACGGCCTTGATACGCGAGAGCAACACGCCCGGGCTGAAGGGCTTTGCGATGTAGTCGTCCGCGCCCAGCTCCAGGCCGTGGATCACGTCCCGCTCGTCTGCCTTGACCGTCAGCAGCACCACCGGCACGGACGAAAACTTGCGCAGCTCGCGTAGTGCCTCGAACCCGTCCATCTCCGGCATCATCACGTCCATCACGACCAGGTCCGGCAGGCGCAGCCGCACCGCGTCGAGTGCCTCCTGACCGTTGGTCGCTTCGAAGACCTGGTAGCCCTCGAGCTCGAGGTTCATCCGCAGCGAATCGAGAATGCGCGGCTCGTCGTCCACGATCAGGATCGTGTGGCCGCGCGAGCGGCGAGCCCCGGGCGACGAGCTGGCGAGCACCCTTACGTTCCTGCCAGACGCTGCACTACGGGCACCAGCCAGTCGGCCGTCTGGGCGCCAGAGACAACGTACGACAGCCCCAGCCTCGCCCGCCGCTCCTGGAGTTGTTCGATCATGTTGTCGACCGAGCCGCTGACCACCGTCGGCGCGTTGCTGGCCAACAGCGTGTCGAGACTGGCACCGCTCAGGCGTTGAATCATCGCCTCGGCGGCCCGGCGCGCCGCCGCGTTGCCCTCGGGCACGAACCACACAATCGAGGCCAGCTCGATCTGCTCGAACCGCGCCCCAGCGACCGCCTTGAGGCGGTCGATCTGCTGCACCCACTGTGCGTTGGACCCGGATCCGAGCGCGACGATGTCGGCGTGCTGGCCGGCGATGGTCAGCGCCCGCGGACCCGAGGCGGCCATCAGGATCGGCACGGGACGCGCCAGCGTGGGGTAAAGCGTGGCGTTGGTGACCGAGTAGTGCTCGCCGTGAAAGGTCAGCGTCTCGCCCGCGAACAGGCGACGCATGATCTCGAGCGACTCCGCCAATCGGCTCAAACGTACGCCGCCTGATTCGACGCCGCTGCTCAAACCGAGGCTGGCGTAGTCGAGGTCGCCACGGCCCGCGCCGAAACCCAGCTCCAGGCGACCATCAGACAGAAACGCCAGCGTCGCCGCCTCGCGTGCTACCAGCACCGGATTGCGCAGATCGTTGGCGAGAACCCAGTTGCCGACGTGCAGCCTCGTGGTCACCGCCGCGGCCGTGGCGAGGGCCGAGAAGGGGGCCAGGATCGGACCGTGGGTATCCGGCAGCAGCAAGCTCGAGTAGCCCGCGGCCTCCAGCCGACTTGCCGTGGTTTTCCACTCCGCCGCGGTGCGCGCTTGCGCCGCAACGACACCAAATCGAAACGGCTTCACAGCACCAGATCGTACAGATCTACGCAGTCACGTCGCCGACCGGCAGCAGCAAGTTGAATACGCTTCCCTGGCCAGGACCCCCACTCTCGGCCCAGATGCGCCCGCCATGTCCTTCGACAATGCTGCGCGTGATGTACAGGCCAAGGCCAACCCCCGCGGTCGCGCGCGAGAGCCGATTGTCTGAACGATGGAACCGCTCGAAGATACGCTCCTCCTCGCCGGGCGCGATCCCGCTGCCATGGTCGATGACGCGCACGATCACCGCGTTGGCACCCGCCAGCTCGCCCGCAATCAGCACCTCGCCGCCGTTGGGGCTGTACTTGACCGCGTTCTGCACCAGGTTGAACAGGGCACGCCGCAGCTGATCCGCGTCGCCGCGAATGATCGGAAAGTTCGACGGGAAGCTCGACCGGAGACTGTGCCGCGGCGAGCGCGGGCCCAGCTGGTCGATGATCTCACTTGCGATCTGCGGGAGGTCGACACTGCCAACCCGCATCGACACGCGCCCCGCTTGAATCCGACTGAGATCGAGCAGGTCGGTAATCAGCCGATGCAGACGATCGCACTCGTCCTCGATGTTGTGCGAGACGCGCTGGATGGTTTCGGCCGGCCACACGGCGTCTTCGCGCGCCAGGGTCGCGGCGTAGCTCTTGATGATCGCCACCGGCGTCTGCAGCTCGTGCGAGACGATCGACACGAACGTGTTTTGCATTTCTTCCAGGCGCGTCTTTTCGGCGAGCATGTCAGCGGTGGCGCGCGCCTGTTGCAGGGCACCGGACGCCTGGCGGGCAAAGACATCCAGCACGTGCAGGTCGCGATCGGAGAACCCGCCCGCGTCGACGTAGCGGAAGACGTAAATCACCCCGAGCAGCTGGTCGGTGTGCTGCATGGGCAACGCTAGCACGTGGTAGCGGCGCGCCCAATCGCCGAAGCCGCTCGGGAGATAGAGCACGCTGACCTGTTCGCCGAGCTGGCCGAGCACGCTCAGGATGACGCGGTCCAGACGCGGATGCAGGCTGGTCAGGGCGCCCGCGGGCAGACCGTAGCTCGCGCGCGGTACCAGGTGGTCGCCCTGCAGCAGCGCGATCACGCCCGCGGCGCCCTGCAGAATCTCGACCGCCGAGACGACGATCAGCTGCAGCACGGGCGCGGGATCGGCGACCGTCGCGGCGATCTCCGCTGACCTCGATTGGTGTGTCTGTGTCACTGTTATGCGTCCGCCCGCTGAGTCTGATGCTATCCTTCGGCCCGCGCGGCGATGTGGCGGAATTTCGTCATCTGTGTCCTGATCGGTCTGCTCATCGCGACCTCGCTGAGCAGCCTGACCCTGTTCCGCCAGACGCAGACGACGCAGTCACAGACGGATCAACTGCGCCAGCAGGCCGTCGCCGCCCAAGCCACGAGCACCGGGCTCCAGCAGCAGGTCGAGCAGCTCAAAGGCGCAACGCCCACACCTGACGCGGGCAACGCGATCGTTTCCCAGCCCGCGACCGACCCTGCCGCCGCGTCAGCTTCGGGCAGCGGCGCCGTGACGCAGCCGGGTGGCAACCCGAACGCGGTCCAGCCGGCAGGCAATTCGAACGCGGCCCAGCCGGCAGGCAACGCGATCGTCACTCCGCCCGCGGACAACGCAGCGCCTACTCCAACTCCGCAGAGCGTCTCCGTCGCACCCGTAGTCCCGCCACCAACATCGGTGTCCGCCCCGGCGCCGACGGTCACCAGCGGGGACAGTCCGATCATCCAGCAAATCGAATCCGACGTCGTCAACCTGCGCGGCCTGCAGCCCAAGGATTCCGTCCCGATCCAGTTCCTCGATCAGAATGCGCTCACCGCGCTGTACGTCAACCGCTTCAATCAGGACTATTTACCCAGTGAGCGCGAGTCCGATCAGAAGTTGCTCACCACCCTTGGCGTGATCGGCCCCAACGACAACGTCATGCAGATCCTGCTCGGCGTCCTGCAGGAGCAAATCCTGGGCCTCTACAACCAGGACGACAAAACGATGTACTTGCTGGCCGACAATGGCCAGTTCGGCGCCGAGGAGAAGGACACCTTCGCCGAGGAGTACGACCATGCGCTGCAGGACCAGTACTACGACCTGAGCACGCTGGCCCCCGAGCATCCCGACAACGACGACCGTTCCCTGGCCGTCCAGGCGCTGATTCAGGGGGACGCTACGCTCATGCAGCGGCTCTGGGCACAGCAAAACCTGACTCAGGACGAGCTGAGCCAGCTAGGCCAGGGCGGCAACACCTCGAAGCTGTTTTCAGCGCCGCTGTTCCTGCGCGAGCAGCTGCTCTTCCCGTACTCCGACGGCTACAACTTCGTAAAGCAGATCTATCAAACAAGCGGCTACGCGGGCGTGGACGACGTTTTCCGCGACCCGCCGCAGTCGACAGCGCAGATTCTGCACATCGACAAATACCGCAATCATGTGACGCCAGTTCTGGTGGACTTGCCGGACCTCTCGCAGGGAACCCTGGGTGACGGCTGGCGCGAGATCAGCTCCAACGTCTTTGGCGAGCTCGACTTGCGGCTGATTCTGACGCAGATGACCGACACCACCAGCGGTGTGCGAGGCGCGAGCGGCTGGTCAGGCGACCGCTGGGAATTGCTTGAAAAGGGTGGGCAGCAGGCACTCGTCAGCAAATCCGTGTGGGACAGCGACGCGGACGCCACCACGTTCTTTCAGACCTTCTCGCAGGCGATGCAGAATCGCTACTTCGGCGCGCAGGTGGAGGCGGCGTCGGACTCGCGCGCCGCGTTGACCACGAGCAACGCGGCGACCGAGGTGCGCAAGAACGGCAGCACTGTGGTAGCGGTGATCTCCTTCGATCGCCCGAGCGCCGAGGCGATCGCCAACGCCGTCAGCTGAACGAGAAGTCAGAACTCAGAACTCAGAACTCAGAACTCAGCCGATTTCTGATGTCTGACTGCTGATTTCCAGCTGGAGCCCATCGTACGCCACCTGCACATTGGGCCCCACGCGTGCGTTCGTCGCCTCGTGCTCCAGGTTGTGACTGACATGCGTCAGATACCCCTGCTTCGCCCCGACGTCCTGTATCAGCTCCAGCGCCTCGGGCACGCTCAGATGCGTTGGATGCCGCTCCCACCGCAGCGCGTCCACCACCAGCACATCCAGATCCCGCAGCAGCGCGCGTGAGCTCGCCGGCACCCCGCTGGTGTCTGTCAGATACGCAAAGTTGCCAATGCGGTAGCCCGTCGCCCGAATCGAGCCATGCCGCATCGGAATCGGCTGCACGCACGTCTTGCCCACGTAAAACGGATCGACGTCCACGTTGCTGTAACCAATGTGCGGAATCAGCCCGATCCAGGGCGTGCCCGCGAAGGCGTACGCAAACCGCTCACGCAAGGACGCCCCGGTCGGGGCGTCGCCAAAGCACGGCAGCATTCCGCCGAGGGCCGCATTGAAGGCCTTCAGATCGTCGATACCGGCGGTGTGGTCCGCGTGAAAGTGGGTGTAGAGCACGGCATCCAGGCGCGTGACGCCCTCGCGGAGCGCCTGCAGCCGCAGCTCGGGCCCGCTGTCAACAATCAGGCGCGCACCTTCGTCCGTTTCGACGTAGATCGAAGCGCGCGTGCGCTTGTTACGTGGATCGGTGCTGACGCACGTCGGACACCGACAGCCAATCACGGGCACGCCGTACGAGGTGGACGTTCCCAGGAAGCGAACCCGCATCACATCACGATAACGTGACCAGGGTAAACAGGTGCGGGTCAAGCAGGCCGACCATCAGGCCCGCGATGATCTGCCCCCGCAAGCGTTTGATGCGCAGGACCCAGCGCGCGATGGCAAAGCCCGCGATCGCCATCAGCAGCATCGAGAGCGGCGCAAACTCGATGCGCCGCGCAAGAGTCGCCTGGCCGCCGGCGCCCACGACCGCATCGTCGATGAACGCCACAAGGATGGCCGCCGCGCACAGCACCAGGGCAGCAAACAGCGTCAGGCGAACGTTGAAGGCCATGATCAGACGGATCGTCAGCTGTGCGGCCGACAGCACCCCAAAGCTCCACACGAAGAGCGCTGCCAGCGCCCACGGCTGAAGAAGAGTCGCCGTCACTCGCGCGAGACGCGTGGAGGTGCGAGCCGCACCTGGTTGCGACCGCGACGCTTAGCCTCGTACAGCGCCTGATCGGCGCCGTCGATCAACGCCTGCTTGTCCAGGGCCTCCGGCATCAGCGACGCTCCACCGATGCTGAGCGTAACCCGCGTGGCCTCTTGCGTGACGCCGCCGGTCACTGGCGCCAGCGCCTCGACCGCGCGCCGCAGCTTGTCGGCTACCACCTCCACCTCGTCGAGAGCATCGCCGGGCAAAATGACCGCGAACTCCTCGCCGCCGACCCGCCCCACCACGTCGGTCCGTCGCAAAGACGTGCGCAGCAGGTCAGCCACGCGCTGCAGGGTGCGATCGCCCGCCGGGTGTCCATGCCGATCGTTGACCAGCTTGAAGTGGTCGAGGTCCATCACCAGCACGCCCACCGCGTAGCGCATGCGCCGCGCCCGCTGGACCTCGAGGTCGAGCAGTTCGTGGAAGTGGCGATAGTTGCTCAGCCCGGTGAGCGGATCGGTTGTTGCCAGTCGCTGCGTCTCCTGGTACAGGTGGGCGTTGTGTAGCGCCACCGCGACGGTCGGCGCCAGCAGCTCGAGCAGCACCACGTCGCCATCCGGCATCGATGACGCGCTGGTTACTTCCAGGGCCCCCAGCACCTGGCCGCGCGCAACGAAGGGCACCACGGCCGTCGAGGCACCCAGAGTCGAGGCGCCCAGAGTCGAGGCGCCCAGGGTCGAGGCGCCGCTGGTCACCGAACGCCGTTCGTGAATCGCTTGCACGACGTAGCCGTCGTCCGGCGCGACCTCGTCTTCCAGCATCTCGTGGTGGCTGGCCGAGGACGCGCGTCGGGCGCGCAGACGCGGCGGCATCTCCGAGCCAGCGACCATATATACGGCGGCCGTCTGGTACGTCACCAGTTCCCTGAGCGATGTGAGCACCTCGCCCAGCACGGCGTCTGGGTCCAGCGCCGAAGCGACGCGGGTGCTGATTTGCTGCAGCAGCGTCAACCGCCGCACCTGCTGGCGCAGCTCAGCCAGGTTTTCGGAGCTCATTCTGAGGCAGCACCTGCTCCCATGCGCATGACTGGCGAGACCGAAGCAACCTCAGCCCGGCGTGGCTTCCAGCGCTTCCACGCCCAGTCGACCAGCGGCAGTCCGAGCGGCGGCAGGGCATAGGCAAGGATCAGCACACCCGGGATGTTCGTGCTCCAGTAATGGTGCACGTAAAACACCGGCAGCGACGTGAGGGTGTACGCCACGATCACCTTGGTCAGCATCCTTTGCCAGCCGAGCAGGGTCACCAGGGCCAGCGGCCACAGCCAGTACCATTCGAGCACCCAGGTCAGCACGACCAGGATGAGCACGGCGAACGCGCGTGAGGACGCTTCCAGAATCGGCACGAGCACCGATTGCTTGCGGTCACTGGACCGTCGCCACAAACGCACGAGCTCCCAGCCCAGGTAGATCGCGAAAATGATGCGGGTGATGACCTTGGCGCCCGTCCGCACCCCTTCGTGGAGTGCAGACGGATCGTCTGCGGTACTCGGATCCAGCACCCGATCCAGCGTCAGGGCCGCGAGATCAGGCGCCCAGTTCGTGTACATCCACACCTTGCCACTCAGGGCCACGAGCATGGGATCGAGCGCACGCGGATCCAGCCAGGGAATGAACAGCACGACGCTGACCACCCCAATGACGACCCCCGTACCGCCGATCCACAGCAGGCGCGCCGGCCAGTTGGAAAGGCGGCGAGCCCAGGGCACCAGGTAGAAGAGCCCGACGAGGCCCGTCGTGTACTTGATGAGCGCGCTCATACCAACGAAGAACGTGCCGAGCGACCACGCGGGGTTCGAGATTTCTTCTCCGCGTCGGTGCCAGACCAGTGGCACGACGCCGAGCAACAGCAGGGTGACCATCAACGCGTCGTTGTGCGCGTTGCCCGGACCGTCGAACAACATCAGCGGATTCCAGGCGAAAACGACGAACGCCGTCAGCCGAGCGCGCGGCCGCGAGCCGAAGATCCGACCCAGCAACCACCACACCAGCGCCAGATTGATGATCTGGACGATGTTCATCATGAGCTTGTAGGCGAAGACCTGGTACATCAGCCCGACGTTGAGCGTGGTGCCGTCGCCGAGGGTGGTCACCAGACTGCTGAGCGGCGCGGTGAGCGTTGCCAGCACCCAGCTCAGATCGGTCCACAGCGGTCCGTACACGCTGGGCTGGTCGTGCCAGATCGGATGGATCCAGTTCAGGAGCGGATTGCCGGGAAAATAGTTCGGCGGAAAGATGTAGGGGTTCAGGTTGTATTCCGCCGAGATGTGCCCGTACATGACGTACGAGAAGATGTCGGTGGTAAAGACACCCGGCGTCAGGAAAAGCGTGACCTGGAAGACGATCTCGCACGCCAGGACCACCAGCACCGCGCCCCGCACAGCACAGACGCCCGAGTCGACGAGCAGAATCGCGGCCAGGTAGCCGACGCCGGTGAGGATGAACGCCATTACCAGCGAGTTGACGACGATGTCCAGCGAGACCGGGCCCTGGAACCCGGGCATCTCCAGGCCGGGAGCAAGCGTGTTGGCCAGCACCAGCATGTCCATCAACTTGTCCCAGACCGACGGCCGGGTCATGAGATACGTGAAGGTGAAGTCGTTGCCGTGAGTCAGCCGGTAGCTAAGCGTCCACACGCCGATCCAGCCGATCTGCATGACAACCGCCGCCACAACCAGCAGCGCAAGACGCAGACCGATGCTCAGCACGTTCACGGCCAGGGGCCCGATGGCACGCGGCGGATGGCCCTGGGTCCTGTCGCCCGAGACTGACGCCGCCGACCCCGCGGGATGACTCGCGATCATCGACTCAACAGATTTTGCTCAATCGTAACTCGGCGGAGCACATGCTCGGCGACGAACGCGGCGCCATTCATCGGCACGTTCGCCCAGCGCAGCTCGGACGCCAGTAGCGCGTCGAGATGCGGTCCGAGGTCACCGGCAAGTACTTCCTGACGCGGGACGTAGCGCGCGCGACCCAGATTCGTGAGCGCTTCGGCGAGCACGTCGTATTCGCGGAACGGGCCTCGATCGGTGAACAACACGGCTACTCGATTGGCCAGGCAATCGGCAACGATTCCATAGCCTGGCTTGGTCACCACGACGTCGCATGCGGCAAGTAAAGAGACGTAATCGGCAGGCGATTCGTTCAAATTCAGCACGTTTACCGGCAGTGAGGTGTTGGTCTCGGCCTGGATGAGCAGGAAGGTGTACTCCGACCACGCTCCCAGTCGATCGAGTCGCAATCCGCGTGCGGGAAAACCGCCGAACGAGACCAGCACGACGCGACGATCGACGGACAGGCCGAGTTCGCGCCGTACCGCGTCACGCGGACGAGCAGCGCGGCGAGCGACGAGCGGCACGTCCTCAATCCTGCGGAACGCGGCGAACGCGTCGGCGTCGGTCGCGTGCATCGGCAGCCGCAACACCGCCTCAGCGTCCGCGTACCCGCGACGAATGCACGCGATGACATCGTCGAAATCCGGCCAGGCGGCGTAGATCCAGTCCCACGTGAAGTTGCCGAGCGCGAAACTGGGCAGCCGCGCGTGCGCCGCCGCGGCAAATGCCAGCGGCGGGATGTCGCCCACGACGATGTCCACGCCCGCCTCCTGCAAAAGCCGCGCCTCCGCGACCGCACGCGCCTCGAATTCGCGCGCGAACGCTCTCCACGTTGTTCGGGTGGCGTCGATGTCGAACTCCAGCCCATCCTGCTGCACGACGCCGACGTCCAGCGACCAGCCCGGACTGGCGATCCACTCGACCGTTGCGGGAAACAGCCAGCGAGGCGCATCACAGCGCACCACGACCCGCGCGCCACGCTCGATGAGCGCGTGCGCCACCTCCGCCGAGCGCACGGCGTGTCCGAAGCCGTGGCCCGACACCGCCAGCGCCACACTCGGGCGCGCATCGGTCAATGGAGGCGTCCTTCGCGACGCAACCGGTCTTTCAGCGCCTGCAGCTCGTCGTCAATCGGATCCGGGGGTGGCGGGCCCTCACTAGCTTGCATGCCGATGGCCGCCAACACTCGCCGCCAGACGACGGGCTCGTCGAGAATCGCGCCGTGGCCCAGACTGCCCGGTCGCGTGATGCTGGTGCGTATTTGCAGATCGTTGAAGGTCTCGCCTGCCGCCGGCAGCAGTGCTTCTTCGGGTCGCACGACCGAGTCGTCGGGGTCGGCCAGCGTCAGAACGCGGGCGCCCTCGGCGCGCAAAAACGCGGCTCGCCGCGCCAGGCGCGTTTGCTCGTCGGCATCCTTCCAGCGCGCCTGAAGGTCGTCACCTGCCAGGCCCAGTCCCTCGAGCTCACTGGTCACGAGCCACGCCCAGTTGACCAACGTCCCAACACTTGAGCCATGCAGCGGGGCTGAGAGGGTGACAACCGCGCCGAGGCGGCCGCGCCAGGCCTCACGGTCGCGCGCCACAGACAGCGTGGCGCCGTCCAGCCCGACGACACCACCCATCGAATAGCCCACCAGACACAGCCGCGTCGTTTCGGCCACTGCCTGCCGGTAGAAATCCAGGCAGCCAGCCACGGCCTCGGTCATGTCGATGATCGGCTTGTGCGTGTCCGCCTTCGTGTAGCTGGTCGGCTGCCACGTCCCGTTCTGGTCCAACCCCGCGTAGGTGCCTTCGAGCACGTCGCGCCGACGGTCATACCCGCCCTGACTTTCCAGAAAGTGGATCAGCCCGCTGAAGGAACGCTCCATGTCACCGGTCTGTGAGTTGAGTCCGCCGAGCAGGACCACTTTGGTACGCCCGCCCGGCCAGATGAAGTGGCCAGGCAGCCAGCTGGGGACAGCCTGCGGTTCCGCGCCAGACACGACGATGTGAGCTTAGCCGCTAGGTCCGCCATCACCGCGCGTACCTCGCGATCAGGCGTTTCGGCCCCCAACCCCGGTACTCACGGCTCTAACACTTGCGCGGACGCAGCCCTACAGTCCGCGCGCCATGAACTTCCGGCGTCTGCCAGCACTGCTCGGGGTCCTCATCGCGGCCGCGACCCTGCTGCTGCCGACGCACGCCGCCGCGGCGCTCACCGCCGATGTCGGCAGACCGGGCGACCCGCTGCAGATCAACCTCGCCGCCACCGAACAGGCGCTGACCGACCTCACCAACGCCGACCGACAGGCCAACGGCCTCAGTCCGCTCGTCTATGACCCCGACACGCTGGCCATCGCCCGCGAGCGCGCAACGAGTCAGCTCGGACCGCAGAGCTTGACCCACTACGACGCCAGCGGACAGCTCATCTTCGCCGACCTGCTGCGCGATTCGGACGTGCCTTTCAAACTGGCCGGCGAAAACCTGGCGCGCGCCGCGGTCGACGACGCGACGGTGACCACGCGTGTTGAGCGCGCGCTGATGCAGTCGCCCACGCACCGCAAGAATATCCTCGAGCCAACCTTCACCCGCATGGCGATCGGCGCGGCCGTCGACGCCAGCGGCAAGATCGCCTTCGCCGAACTGTATCGCAACTAGCGAGTCATAATCAGCGTGTGCCAGACGACCGCCTGGACGAGTTCTACGGTCCCAACGCGGGCTACGCCCTCGAGCTGCTCGAGCGAGAAAGCACTCCCACCCCACACGCACCAGCTGAAGCCGAGGTGGCCGAAGAGCCATCCCCCGAGCTGAGCGCTTCACCCGAGGTTTCCGCTGCCGCGGCCGTTGCGGCCCTGGCCCAGAGCATCCGCCTGTTTGGCCACCGCGCCGCGCACGTCGACCCGCTTGGCTCCGAGCCGCCCGGCGACCCGCACCTGGCATACGCCGCGCACGGCCTGCGGGAGGAGGAACTGGCTCGCCTGCCCGCATCCGTCGTGGGCGGCGCCATCGCCGGGGCCGGCTTCAGCACTGCCCTGGATGCCATTGGACGCCTGGTACAGATTTACTGTGACACGACCGGCTACGAGATTGCCCACGTCGAAGACCCGGACGAACGCGTCTGGCTCCTCGACGCCATCGAAGAAGACCGCTTTCGCCCGCCGAACGACCCCGTCGACGAGCGCGAGCTTCTGGATCGTCTGACCGAAGTGTCCGCTTTCGAGCGCTTTCTGCATCGCGCCTACCCGGGACAAACCCGCTTTTCCGTCGAGGGCCTGGGCATGCTGATCCCGATGCTGGACGAGCTCATCGCCGACGCCGCCGCTCAGGGCACACGCACCGTCATGCTGGGCATGGCCCATCGCGGACGGCTCAACGTCCTGGCCCACGTCCTGGGCAAACCGTACCGCCGCATCCTGGCCGAGTTCGAGGGCCGCGCCTACGGTCAACCGTTGCGCGGCTCGGCCTCCGACGGCCTCGCCGAGGGCTGGGCCGGCGACGTCAAGTACCACGCCGGCGCGCGCCGCGTCGTAGGCGCCGAGCGCGTGGACGGCACGGAGCGGGGCAGCATCACCGTGGTCCTGGCGCCCAACCCGAGTCACCTCGAGTTCGTCAATCCCGTCGTGCAGGGCATGGCGCGCGCCGCCAACGATCGGGCCAGAGGCCAGACCGCCGACGCGCTGGCTGTGCTCATCCACGGCGACGCCTCGTTCCCTGGCCAGGGCATCGTCGCCGAGACCCTGAATCTGGGTCGTCTCGAGGGCTACGCCACCGCCGGGACCCTGCACCTGATCGCGAACAATCAGCTGGGTTTCACCACCGAGCCGCGCGACGGCAGGTCGACCCTCTACGCCAGCGACCTGGCCAAGGGTTTCGAGATGCCGATCGTCCACGTCAACGCCGACGATCCGATCGCGTGCCTGGCTGCTATCCGCCTCGCGGCCGCCTACCGCGCCCGATTCGCCAAGGACTTTCTGGTCGACCTGATCGGCTATCGGCGCTGGGGACACAACGAGGGCGACGACCCGTCGTTCACCCAACCGCGGACCTACGCTGCCATCGACAAGAAGCCGACAGTGCGCGAATTGTTTGCCGCGGATCTCACGCGTCGCGGCGTGGTGCGGCCGGGAGATCCCGAGGCATTTCTGAAAGCTGGCCTCGACGAGTTTCAGCGCATTCGCGAGCAGGTCCGCGCCGCGCCATCGCCATCGCCATCGCCGTCGCCGTCGCCATCGGAGGAGAAGCAAGCGGGGGAGGGGCAGGCTTCGAGTGTCACCCTGAGGAGGACCGACGAAGCATCCGCGACCCCACCTCCCACCTGGGACGCCTTAAAAGCGCTCAACACCGCGCTGTTGACCTTCCCCGACGGCTTCAGCGTTCATCCGAAACTCAGCCGCGCCCTCGAACGCCGCCGCACCGCGTTCGATCGACCTGACGGCGCCGTCGACTGGGGGCACGCCGAGTCACTGGCCTTCGGCACGGTCCTGCATGACGGCGTACCCATCCGCCTCACCGGCCAGGACGCCATCCGCGGTACCTTCAGCCAGCGCCACCTGGCCTTCTACGACACGCGCACCGGCCAGCGCATCGTCCCGCTCGAACGGCTGGCTACGGGCGCCACCTTCGGGGTCTTCAACAGTCCGCTCTCCGAGAGCGCCACGCTCGGCTTCGAGTACGGCTATACGGTCCAGTCGCCGCGGACCCTGGTGCTGTGGGAGGGTCAGTACGGGGATTTCGTCGATGGCGCGCAGGTCATCGTCGACGAATTCGTCGTGTCCGCGCAGGCCAAGTGGGGTGTCATTTCGGGACTGGTCGTGCTGCTGCCGCACGCCTGGGAAGGCCAGGGGCCAGATCACTCGAGCGGTCGACTCGAACGGTTCCTGTGTCTCGCGGCCGAGAACAACCTGCGCATCGCGAACTGCACCACGGCGGCTCAGTACTACTTTCTGCTGCGCCGTCAGGCCGCCAGCCTCGACGCACCGGAAGAAGCGCGGCCCCTGATTGTCATGAGCCCCAAGAGCTTGCTGCGCCACCCCCTCGCCGCCTCGCGCGCGGCTGAGCTGGTTGACGGTCGCTTTCGACCCGTCCTCGACGACGCCACGGCGGCCCAACACCCGCACCGCGTCCGCCGCGTCGTGCTGTGCAGCGGCCATATCTGGGCAGAGCTGCAAGCCGACCAGCGCCGCGCCGCGGCTGACGAGCTGGCTGTGCTTCGGCTCGAACAGCTGTATCCGTTTCCGCGCGACGAGGTGCTCGAGATGCTCGACAAGTACGCGGGAGCGCAGGACACCATCTGGTTGCAGGAGGAACCGCAAAACATGGGCGCGTGGACGTTTGTCGAACACCAGCTGCGCGAAACACGCGAGCTGCGGTACGTCGGCCGTCCGCCGCAAGCCAGCCCGGCTGAGGGCTGGGCGGAGGCGCACGCCGCCGAGCAGCGTCGCATCATCTCGCAAGTTCTCGAGGGGACGAGGGCAGGGGCAGGAGCCGCGGCGCGCGCGGGGACAGGGACAGAGGCAATCGTGCATGCCGGTTGAGGTTCGCGTCCCGGTGCTGGGTGAGTCGATCGTGGAAGCCACGCTGGGCGCCTGGTTGAAGCACGCGGGTGACGCCGTGGAGGCGGGCGAGCCGCTGGTCCAGCTGGAGACCGAGAAGGTCAACGTCGACGTTTCAGCAGACCAGTCCGGAGTGCTGGCCAATCTGGCCTTCCAGGAGGGTGACACGGTGCACCCGGGCGACGTGCTGGCCACGATCGACGAAAGCACGCGGCCGGCAGCCCCTGCGCCGCCCGCTCAGCCGCGGCCAGTTGCGCCAGTTGCGCCAGTTGCGCCAGTTGCGGCGCAACCTCCTTCTTCCGCCACCGAAGCCGAGCGCCCCCACGCCTCGCCCGTGGCGCGCCGCATGGCCGAGGAGTACGGCGTCGATCTCGCCCGTGTGGAGGGCACTGGCACCGGCGGCCGCGTCACGCGCGAGGACGTCGAGCGCCTGGTCCGCCCGAGCGCCGGCAGCGCGCCTGCCGTGCAGCCGCCGGCGCCGGCGTCCGCCGACGGTACTCAGGACCAGCGCCCCGAAACACGCGTCCGCATGTCCCGCCGCCGCCAGACCATCGCCAGTCGCCTCCTGGAGGCGCAACGCACCGCGGCGATTCTGACGACCTTCAACGAGGTCGACATGAGCGCGATCGTGGACATCCGCGCCCGCCGCCGCGAGCAGTTTCAGAAGCGGCATGGCGTTGGTCTCGGGTTCATGTCGTTTTTCACCAGAGCCACCATTGGCGCGCTGCGCGAATTTCCCAACGTCAATGCCGAGATTCGCGGCGACGAGATCATCCAGAAGCACTACTACGACATCGGCATCGCCGTCGGTGCCGAAGGCGGCCTGGTCGTACCGATCGTGCGCGACGCCGATCGCAAGTCGTTCGCCGAGCTCGAGCGCGAGATCGCCGCGCTGGCCGAAAAGGCCCGCTCGAACACGCTCAGGCTCGACGACCTGCGCGGCGGCACGTTCACGATCACCAACGGCGGCGTGTTCGGCTCACTGCTGTCGACGCCAATCCTGAGCCCGCCGCAGGTCGGCATTCTGGGCATGCACAAGATCCAGCCCCGCCCGGTGGCCCTCGACGGCCAGGTCGTGATCCGACCGATGATGTACCTGGCACTGAGCTACGACCACCGCATCGTGGACGGCCGCGAAGCCGTCCAGTTCCTGGTGCGCATCAAAGAGCTGGTCGAGGACCCGACCGCCCTCCTGCTCGACTAGACCTCAGCGGTCCGCGTACCCCAACTGGGTCACCCACTCGCGCGTCACCCCGGTCATTACCCTCGGCGTGAGCCGCAGCGCGGCGAGATCCGCGGATCCCGTCAAGAACAACACGCTACGCAGCTCGGACACGAACTGGCCAATCCACGCGTCGACAGCGGCGTCTCCCTGCAAGGCTGCCTGCAGCAGTGGCCGCGCCACGCCCACCAGCGTCGCGCCGAGCGCCAGAGCCTTGGCCGCGTCCAGCCCCGTGCGAATGCCGCCGGTTGCCACCACCGGCACGCCGGCCGCCAGCGCGCCCACCACCGACACCGGCGTCGGGATCCCCCAGTCGCGCAGCACCTCGCCGAGTCGCTCGTTGCCCGTCGCCCCCTGCGCGGACGCCCGCAGCCCTTCCACCGCCGCAAAGCTGGTACCCCCCACCCCGCCGACGTCCAGCGCACGCACGCCTAGCTCGCGCAGTTGACACGCCGTGGCGCGCGACATGCCGGCTCCTGTCTCCTTGGCGACGACCGGCACGCCCACATACCCCGCCACCTGACGCAGCGCGTCG
Organism: uncultured Chloroflexia bacterium; assembly: GCA_963776625.1. Taxonomy (GTDB): domain Bacteria; phylum Chloroflexota; class UBA6077; order UBA6077; family CF-72; genus CF-72. The sequence continues at coordinate 188,984 of CAVZNP010000003.1, forward strand.
GCACAGCCGGCCGCCCGCCGCTCACCTTCGGGTTGCACGCTTTCCTGCAGAAAGTTGAGGTGAACCGCCAGGGCGTCGGCGCGGATCATGTCCAGCGCCGACTGAACCTCCGCGCGCGAGAGCGCCGGCGCGTGCTCCTGGTCGATCAACTGCGGCGCGCCCACGTTGGCGATGAGCATCGCCGTGGGCGCCTGTTCGCGCACGACGGTGTAGGTGTACGCCAGGTCCTGGCGCCGCAGCGCCGCGCGCTGGCTGCCGACACCCATGGCCAGACCGTGTCGCTCCGCCGCGCGAGCCAGGACCGCGTTGACCGCGTGCGCGCCGCGATGTCCGCCGGTCATGCCGGCGATGAGCAGCGGGAACGCCAGACGGCGACCGAGAAACGTGGACGAGAGATCGACGTCGCACGCGTTGATCTCGGGCAGCGCGTCGTGGACGAGGCGAATGTCATCCCAGCCGGCGCCGCCGAGCGCGTCGACGTCGGAGGTCGCCGAAAGCCGCAAGTGGTCCGCCTTGCGCTGCTCGATGAGCTCGTCCACGCGAGGTACACGATAACGCTCGGCGCGAAACGGATTGTTGTCTCAAGGAGTTCCAGCTCTCGTAAGGCCTCTTTTTAGAAGTCGAAAGCTGCGGCTTGCTCCCCAGGGCGGGGCACCAGTTCGTCACGAGTTCTTTTTTAGAAGTCGAAAGCTGCGGCTTTCTCCCCAGGGCTCCGCGCCCTGGACCCCGCGTCCCAGAGCCCTACACTCGGTGGCCGTCAGCCGCATCCGCTCGCCGTGGCGCACGTACTGTCTGTCTCAACACGCGCATAATCCGAAAAGGGTGGGAGATCCGGAGTGACCTCCCAGTCCTTTACTCTCGGTGCCCAGGGTGTTTCTGAGAGGACTCCGGCGATTCCTCGCTGGTCTCTATGAACGTGTCCGTCCTGGTGGACGGCACGTTCTACGCAAGAGAGACCGTCGAGGACACCCCCGGAGAGATCCTCTCGAACAAACACCCTCGGGACAAACGCGTGAACAGACCACCCTGTGGGTTCACGTGTTGACAGTGCGTCTCGGAGCACAACCTGGGGCGCCCCATCCTCTGATTACACACGTGTTGAACAGTGCGTGCGTTCCAGCCGGCGAGCGGATGCGGCTGACGGCCACCGAGTGTAGGGCTCTGGGACGCGGGGTCCAGGGCGCGGAGCCCTGGGGAGAAAGCCGCAGCTTTCGACTTAAAAAAGAACTCGTGACGAACTGGTGCCCGCCCTGGGGAGCAAGCCGCAGCTTTCGACGTAAGAAGAAAACTCGTGACAAAACGTCCGAGCGCCGGAAATGGTTCACACCGTTAACGCAGTGAGCTACAATACGCTCTGACGGATTTGAATCCGATGGAGTCGAACCTCACCCTCAACGCCGTCGTCGCCGTTGACGTCGTCGTCTTCACCCTCCGCCCCGTTGCCAACATCGAGGATCGCTGGCAGGTCCTGCTCGTCCGCCGCGACGAGCCCGCCTTCGGCAACAAGCTCGCCCTGCCCGGCGTCCTGGTGCGCCCCGACGAAACCTTCGACGCCGCCGCCCGCCGCGCCATGCAGACCAAGGCCGGCCTCGACGCCCGCGACTGGTACCTCGAACAACTGGGCACCTTCGGCAACCCCGGCCGCGACACGCGCGGCCGCGTCGTGTCCGTCGCCCACGTGGCCTTGGTCGGCTCCGACGACGTCGAGTTGGTGCGCGGCTCCGGCATCCAGTCCATCGACTGGGTGCCCGTGCGCGAGCTGCCAGCCGAAACCCTGGCCTTCGACCACGCCGACATGCTGCGCGTGGGCATCAACCGTATTCAAGCCAAGCTGCGCTACTCGTGGGTCGCCTTCCAGTTGCTGCCGGACGAGTTCACCCTGTCCGAGCTGCGCGCCGTGTACTCGGCCATCCTCGACCCCTCCCTGGAGCGCCTGAACACCAGCAACTTTCGGAAAGCCTTCTCGACCTTGTTCGCCAGCGAGACGCTGGTCCCGGTTGGCCAGCGCTCAGCCGCTGGCAAAGTCGGCCGCCCGGGCGAGCTGTACCGCTTCGTCGGTCCCATCGGCGGCACGCGCACGCGCGAGCTGCGCTGGGACTCGGCGGCACGCTTCCGCCACAACCTTGCGGCGCTGCCTGATGTCTCATGAGTGACCTCTTGTTCGATGTTGTCGTGGTCGGTTCGGGCGCCGCCGGCCTCTCAGCCGCGCTGCGCGCCGCTGATCTCGGCGTGCGCGTCGGCGTCCTGACCGCCGGTCCCCTTCTGGCGGGCTCCAGCCCGCGCGCCCAGGGCGGCGTGGCCGCCGCGGTTGGCGCCGACGATACGCCTGCGCTCCACGCCCGCGACACACTCCTGGTGGGCGCCGGCCTGAACGACGCGCGCGCGGTGGACGTGCTCACGCGCTTCGGGACACGCTCGGTGCAGCGCCTGCGCGAAGCCGGTGTGCCCTTCGCCGAGGACCTCGGCCTCGAAGCCGGCCACGCGCGCCGCCGCATCCTGCACGCCGGCGGCGGCGCCACCGGCCAGGTGCTGACCAGCGCACTGCTGGAGCGCGCCGAAGCACATCCGTGCATCACGCTGCTCGACCACTCGCCGGTCACGTCGCTCGTACTCGAAGCCGGCCGCGTGGTGGGCGTCGAGGTCGCGTGCGCAACCGCGGACTTCCCACAAGCCGCAAGCACCGAGCCCGCGCCCCGCAGCGGGGATCTCCCACACGCCGTAGCCGCCGAGTCCGCGCCCCAGCCCGTGAATCTCCAGCCCGCAAGCACCGAGCCCGCGCCGCGCAGCGGGGATCTCCCAGACGCCGCAGCCGCCGAGTCCGCGGCCCAGCACCTGAATCTCCAGCCCGCAAGCATAGAGCCCTCGTCTCAGCGCGGGGATTTCCAAGGGGCGCAGCCCCTTGGACCCTCGGAGAGACCATTCCGGGCGCGAGCCTCAGCGATGCGCCGCATCACCGCGCGTGCGGTCATCCTCGCCACCGGCGGCTACGCGGCCCTGTGGTCGCGCACCACCAACGCCCCCGAGACGCGCGGCAGCGGCCTGTCGCTCGCCTATCAGGCCGGCGCCACCCTCGCCGACCTCGAGTTCGTCCAGTTCCACCCCACGGCCCTGGACCTCGACGACGCCCCCGCGCTACTGCTGTCCGAAGCCCTGCGCGGCGAAGGCGCGCGCCTGATCGACGACGACGATCACGACGTGATCAATCCGCTCCTGCCCCGCGACGTCCTTGCCCGCGCCCTCCACCGTGAGCTCGCCAGCGGCCGCCGCGTCTATCTCAGCCTGCGCCACCTCGATCCAGACCACGTGTTCGCCCACTTCAGCGCCCTGGCCGCGAAACTCAAAGACGCCTCGGGTCTGGACCTCGCCAGAGACCGCCTGCCAGTCGCGCCGGCCGCCCACTACTGCATGGGCGGTATCCGCACCGACACGTGGGGTCGCACCGACGTCCCGGGCCTGTACGCCGCCGGCGAGACCGCCTGCAGCGGCGTGCAGGGCGCCAACCGTCTGGCCTCCAACTCGCTGCTCGAATGTCTGGTCTTCGGCGCACGCACCGCCGAGGCGGCGCTCCAGGACGCCAGCCAGCAAGCCGCCACCGGGGAGCCCGCGAGAGCATCCTGGGACACCATCCCGCTTCCCTCGCACACGACGCCCTCCAGCGTGGACAGCTCGCGGCGGGTGATGGCCGAGATCTCAGAGACGGCCCTCGGCGCCACGCTCGACCGCGACGTGGGCGTAGAGCGGAGCGCCGATCAGCTGCGCGGCCTGGTCGCCACGTTGCCCGTCCCCGACGACGCCCCGCCGGTCGACCTGCAGGTCGCCTCGTTGATCACCCGCGCGGCCCTGCTTCGCCGCGAAAGCCGCGGTGCCCACTTCCGCACCGACTACCCCGAGCCCGATCCGTCCTGGCGCGGCCGCATTCATTGGCGCCGCGGCCAGGCACCCGTCTTCGAGGAGGTGTTCGCGTGACCACGCTCGTTTCCGCCCGGCCAATCGCCGGCACGCCCACGTTCCCCGCCAGCGCCGACGTGCAGGCCATCATTCGCCTGGCGCTGAACGAGGACATCGGTCGCGGCGACATCACCACGGAATCCACGGTCCCACCGGCTGCCACCGCGACCGCGGAGATCCTCCAGAAAGCCTCCGGCGTGGTCTGCGGCCTGCCCGTCGTCGAATCCGTCTTCCAGGCAATCGACCCACGCGTCGAGGTCACCCGTGCGGTGGACGAAGGCTCCTTCTCGACCGATCGACGCCGCGTCGTCGCCCGCATGCGTGGCCCCGCCGACGCCATCCTGAGTGGCGAACGCACCGCGCTGAACTTCTTGCAGCGGCTCTCGGGCGTGGCGACCGCCAGTCGCAAAGCCAGCGAACTGGTCGCTTCGACGCGCGCGCGCGTGATCGACACGCGCAAGACCACGCCCGGCCTGCGCGTCCTCGAGAAGTACGCCGTGCGCATAGGCGGCGCCAGCAATCACCGCGCCGGCCTCGACGACGGCTTCCTCATCAAGGAAAACCATATCCGCGCCGCCGGCGGCATTACCCCGGCGGTCACCGCCGCGTTGCGCCGCGCCGCGCCAGGCCAGGTCGTGGAAGTCGAAGTCACCACGCTGGCCGAACTCGATGAGGCTTTGCGCGCGGGCGCCGCGTTGATCCTGCTCGACAATTTCTCGGTTGACTTGCTGCGCCAGGCCGTTGCACAGGCCAACGGTCAGGCCCGCCTCGAAGCCAGCGGGGGCATTACCCTCGACAACCTGGCTGAGGTCGCGCGCACCGGCGTCGATTTTGTCTCGCTGGGTGCACTGACGCACTCCGCGGGCGTACTCGATTTCTCCCTGGAGGTCCTGGTCTGATGGCCGCGTTATCTCGAACCCCACTGCAGGACGCCGTGCGGCGCCTGGCGAGCGAGCGTCACGCCGTGATCCTGGCGCACAACTACCAGGTGCCCGAAGTGCAGGACGTGGCCGATTTCGTCGGCGACTCTCTCGGTCTGGCGATCGAGGCGCGCAAGACTGACGCGCCGGTCATCGTTATGTGCGGGGTGTACTTCATGGCGGAGACGGCCAAGATCGTCAACCCCGAGCGCACCGTGCTCAGCCCAGACCCGACCGCCGGTTGCTCGCTGGCCGACTCCATCACACTGCGCGACTTGCGGTTGTGGAAGGCCGAACATCCCGGCGCCGTCGTGGTCAGCTATGTCAACACCACCGCCGAGGTCAAAGCTGAGTCGGACTACTGCGTCACCAGTGGCAACGCCGAGTCGGTGGTGCGCTCCATCCCGCTCGACAAAGAGATTCTCTTTTTGCCGGACCAGTTCCTTGGTTCGTGGCTGAAGGAGCAGACGGGCCGCGAGAACATGCACGTGTGGATGGGTGAGTGCCACGTGCACGCCGGCATTCGACCCGAGGAAGTTCGTGCCCGCCAGGAGGCCCTGCCTTCAGCGGACCTGCTCATCCACCCCGAGTGTGGCTGCGCCAGCGCCTGCGTGTGGGCCAACGGCCGCGGCGTGATGAACCCGCGCACCTACGTCCTGTCGACCGAAGGCATGGTGAAGCACGCCGCCGCCTCGCCGGCCTCGACGTTCATCGTCGCCACCGAGACGGGCATCCTGCACCGCCTGCGCAAGGAGATCCCCGGCCGCGAGTTCGTCGCCGCCGACGAAGGCGCCGTCTGCGGCTACATGAAGCAGATCACACTGGAGAAAGTCCGCCGCACGCTACGCGAGATGTCCCCGACGGTGGAGATTGCCCCCGAGATCGCCTCGCGAGCACGCGTCGCCATCGACCGCATGCTTGCAGTTCACGCCTGAACCGCTCCGTGCTCGTTCGCTCGTTGCGCTGAACGCGCGTACACTCGTCCCGCGTTGAAACTCTGCCTGTCCATCGAAATCCAGGAGGGCCTCACCTACGCGCAAACGCTGGTCTTGACGCGAACCGCCGAGGACCTCGGCTTCGACGCCTCCCTGCTGGCCGAGCACTACTACCCCTCGGGTCCCCTCGACCAGTACGACGGTCGGCGCATCTCCGCGGACGCGTGGATCTACCTCGCAGGCCTGGCCCGCGAAACGAGCCGCATCCGCCTGGGCACGCTCGTCAGCCCGGTCACGTTCCGCCACCCGGTCGTCCTGGCCAAGATGGCGGCCACCCTCGACCATCTGAGCGACGGCCGCGCCGAGCTGGGCATCGGCGCTGGCTGGCTGGAACCCGAGCACACCGCGTTCGGCTTCCCCTTCGCGGCCCCCGCGCGCCGCGCCGACCTGTTGCAGGAACAACTCCAGGTCATTACCGGCCTGTGGAGCCAGGACCCGTTTTCGCACGTGGGCCCCGCGTACACGCTGCAGGCCGCCCGCTTCACGCCGAAGCCGCTGCAGCAGCCGCGGCCGACGATCATCGTTGGCGGGCGCACCACCTCACAACGCTTGCCGCGGCTGGCGGCCCGCTACGCGGACGATTTTGTGATCGGCCAGCCGACGCCAGACGAGGCGCGCCACGTGCGCTCCCTGCTGGATGCCGCCTGCGCGGCGAACGCTCGTGACCCAGCCGCAGTGACGCTGTCCGCCTTCGCGCCGATCGCGATCGGCGCCACCACCGCCGAAGTGGACGGCCTCATGCGGACCTACCGCGCGACCAATCCGCAGTACGTGCGCATGATGGACAACCTGTCGACGTGGCTGATGGGCACGCCGAGCGAGATTCGAACGCAACTGGACGTGCTCTCCGCCGCGGGCGTCGCGAGGGTCATGGTCTCGGTCAACTGTGACGAGCATCTCGCGATGCTGCCGCTGCTGGCGCAAGCCGTGTAGCGTCGAAGCCTCGCCGCTCCCAACCAGGGATTTGCCGAACCCTCCGTCGGAACGGTCAATCCCACTCGCCAACCCGGCGGGGATTTTCAAGGGGCTGCGCCCCTTGAACCCTCGGAGAGTCTAAATACTGCGGAGCGACAGCGATCGCTCGAATCGCTCGGGCACCTCAGCCGATATCCAATCGCGAAATCGCCACCCCGCGCTGGCCTCCAAACAGCAGCGCGTTGCAGCGTCCGCACCGAGGTCTGCCTCGCTCCAGCACAATGCCGCCTGGGTACACCGGACGGACGATTCGATCGTCCTCGATATACCCGGCGACCTCGCCACACGGCAGACAGGACAGTTCCAGCCAGGCAATGCGGACCCGCTGGCGCGGCTCTTCGTGTTGAGCAAGAACTCCGCTCGACGTCATCACCCAGAGGAACGTCGGCCATTGCCCGTTTTAGCGGTTGGCGATGACCGCCAGCAGCGTATTCAGCGCCGAAATCCAGACAATGGTGCGGTGCTTCTTCGGGTACTGGCTGCTCTGGGTGGCCAGAAACGCCGCGAGGGTGTCGGAGGCGTGAATGAGGACAGCACGGTGCAGCGCTTCCGAGCGGCGCTCGCCCGTGTCGACGAGCAGCTCGGCCCCGATGAGCACGGTGCGGATGCCGAACATGCGGAAGACGTAGACCACGCCGGGGTTGGCCTCAGGATCGACGCCAATCTGCCGCGCGAGGAACCCGGGCATGAGCAGCGCCAGGCCGCCGTTGAGCAGGCGGATGCACGCGAGCAAGACGCGTGCGTACTCGGGGATGCGCATCTGGCGCAGTCTACTCCGTCGCTCCACGGAGTCCACGCTGGCGCTCCCGCCCGGACGCCAGCGTCCTGCTATGATCCCCACCCCATATGGCAGTCACGTTGCAGGACCTGACCACCATGTCGCAAGCCGCCCTCGACGACCTGTTCAAGGCCAGCCCCATGGGGGACCTTCCCGACGGCGACGCCCAGGGCACCGCCATCGTCACCCCGGGCACCGACCTCGAGGGTCCCATCCTGCTGCTGACCCGCTGGCTCGCCTGGCAGGGCAAGGTCTTCTATCGCCCGCAGGGCTACCTCTTCAACAAGGTCGGCCCGCTCGGACTGCATCTGGTCAAAGCCCGCGTGTACGTCGCCCCCAGCTGGTTCGACAACCAGCCCGCGATCATCCTGGACTACTCCACGACCTCGCTGATCGCCCACAAGGTCCGCGACGAGATCCGCGAGGTCAGCCCCGGGACTTTCCTCGGCATCGTCTACTACGGCACGCTCAAAACAATCAACTTCGTCTTGCAGTTCAAGTCCTGAGGCAGCGTGGTAACCACTCAGTCGGCCGTCACGATCGCAGCCCCGATCGCCGCGGGCCGCGAGAGCGACCTGCAGACGCTGCTCGAATCCGCCGGCCAGAACCCGGCCGACAACACCCTCGTGCCGTTCGGGACCTTCCCCAACCTCCACTTTGGCCGCTTTTTTATCCTCCCAGCCGCAACAGACACCCAGGGCCAGTCGTTCACCGCGTGCCTCATCTTCCTCGCCGACGTCGACGGCCCCGCGGACGCCTTCGTCCTGCAACTGGTCGGCGCCTGCGGCGACGGGCTGCACGCCATCTACCAGCACTGTCAGGGCTATCCTGGCCGCGCTGGACTGCGCGACTACTTGCGCGACCACTTTGTCAGCGCCGCCGCCAGCTACGTCAACACCGTAGGCCGTACGGTCAGCCAGGTCCACCAGGAAGCGCAGCTCCACGACGCCATCCAGCAGTTTCTGGACTCCAATCAACACGCGTTCCGCACCTCCAATCCCAGGCGCGTGCGTGCCGCGATTCAGGAATTCGTCGAGCGCGAGCCGTCCCTGGCCTGGGCCAAGCAACCGTTTCCACCACCGGATGTCGCGTACCGAGTGAATGAGAAACTCCAGTTTGTGCTGGTGGGCACCGCCGGCATCCTCCTGTTTCCCGCCATCCTCGCCGGTGCACCGTTCTATCTCGCGCTGCTGCGCTGGCACGAAACCCACGACGTTGCTCGCGACGTGGTGCCCGACGACGCGCTCATCCAGAAGCTGGCCGCCCAGGAGGATCACGGCGTGCAGAATCCGTTCACCTCGGCTGGATTTCTGAAGCCCGGTCTGTTCCGCAAAGTGACGGGCAGTGTCGTACTGTGGGGCACCAGTTTTCTGGCCCGCCACCTCTTCAACCACGCGGACCTGATCGGCGTGAAAACCATCCATTTCGCCCGCTGGGTGTTCCTGGATCAGAAGCGTCGATTGTTTTTCGCCAGTAACTACGACGGCAGCCTCGAAAACTACATGGACGACTTCATCGACAAGATCGCCTGGGGTCTGAACATCGTGTTCAGCAACGGCGTCGACTACCCCGAAACGCGCTTTCTGGTCCTCGACGGAGCGCTGAACGAACAGGTCTTCAAACGCTTCAACCTGACCCACCAGCTGGTCACGCCCCTCTGGTACGCCGCGTATCAGGGGCTGACGGCACTGAACATCGACAACAACGCGCAGATCCGCGCCGGTTTGTACGGTGCGATGGACGACGCGGCCACGCGCGCCTGGCTCCGCCGACTATGACAGACGTCGACCGCTCCGATGTCCAGGGGATGCTCGCGCACGGCTATCCGGACCTCAGAGCCGCCACGTACATCCTGCTCCAGATCGACGACGCCGCGGCTGCCCGCGCATGGTTGGCCAGCGTCGCCGCCGACGTGACTCCTGCCCCGGCCCATCCGGTGGACAGTGCCCTCAACATCGCTTTTACCGCCAGCGGACTGGACCGACTCGGTCTCCGCGCGGACGTCATCCAGCAATTCTCGGACGAGTTCACCGCAGGCATGACCACACCCCACCGTCGGCGGATGTTTGGCGACGTCGGACCCAGCGCACCCGAGACCTGGGTGTGGGGCGGTCCGTCGACTGCAACGCCGGACGTCCTCCTGGTGGTGTTCGCCCGCGACGTCGATACGCTGAACCAGCGCTCCGCCGCGCTGGCCGCGGCGTACGCGGGCGTGAGCGCCATTCACAAGCTGGATGCTGAGGTCGACCTGGACGGCAAAGAGCACTTCGGCTTCACCGACGGCATTTCGCAGCCCACCATCGAGGGACTCTCGCGTCGCAAGGACACACCACCCAACACCATTCGCGCCGGCGAGTTCTTGCTCGGCTATGTGAACGAGTACAACCTGTACACCGACCGCCCACTCCTCGACCGAAGTCTGGATCCGGGTGGCCTCCTGGCGTCGGATGCGCAGGGATCGGGAAAGGCGGATCTGGGCCGCAACGGAACGTACCTCGTGTTTCGCCACCTGGCACAGGACGTTCGCGGATTCTGGCGCTTTATCGACTCCGCGACCCGCTCCGCCTCATCCGAGCCCGCGACCGACGGCCCGGACGATGCGGAACGGCGCACCTGGCTGGCCGCGCACCTGGTCGGACGCTGGCCGTCAGGCGCACCGGTCACGTTGGCGCCGGATGCGGACAATCCGCTGCTGGCCACGGCCAACGACTTCACGTATCAATACTCCGACCCGTTCGGCTACAACTGCCCGGTAGGCGCGCACGTGCGCCGTTCACATCCGCGCGATTCGCTGGACCCGTCGCCGGGCACCGCTCGCTCGGTGGAGCTTGACAAGCGACATCGGCTGCTGCGGCGCGGCCGAGAGTACGGGCCCCCGGTGCCACCGGACTCGCTGTACGCGGACCCGCCGCCCGACGACCCGGAACGCGGCCTGTTTTTTCTCTGCCTGGGCGCCAATATCGGGCGCCAGTTTGAGTTCGTCCAGCACAGCTGGGTCAACAATCCCCAGTTCGACGAGCTGTACGACGAGCCGGATCCGGTAGTTGGCTATCACCCCGACGGGTCGGACTTTTCGATCCCCGCCGATCCGGTCCGGCTGCGCTACAAGAACCTGCCCCAATTCGTCACGACCCGCGGCGGAGCCTACTTCTTCCTCCCCGGCCTCCGCGCCCTGCGCTACCTGGCGTCACTCACGTAGTCGCAGCGGTGCGCCCGCGCTCGTCCGCTTCGCTGCGCTCGGCTGCTCGCAGGCCATTGAAAACCCGTCGAAGGGCTCCACCGTAGGTGGAATCGCTGGCCGGTCTGACACGCGTGCTACGGCCAAGGCGGCTGACGACCTTCGCGGAATACGGCGCATTGCTTCGCTTCTCTCGCTCGCGCCGCAGCACAGTCCCTCCGGGGGTAAAGGGGCGGGTCGCCCCATTGAAATCGCCGCGTTCAGCGGCGACACCTCGCCAGAGCCCAACCCGGCGGCTAGCCGCAGGCTAAATCGCAAAGCTCTGTAACAGGCCGTTGAAAAACCCGTGGAAAGGCTCCACTGCAGGTGGAATTGCTGACGGTGCCTACCTCGAAGAGCTGAGGCCGACGTTTGAGGCCGTAACGTCTCGAGGTACAAAACACGCTGCTAGAGGTTGAGCAGACTCCCAGGGTTGTCACTCAGCATGCGTCGCACGTCACGCTCGGACACACCACTGTCAACCAGCTGGTGTGCCACCTTGCCAAACACCTCCGACGGCAACGGTGAGGTCGCCTGACCGGTGTCGGACCCGAGCGTCGTGTGCTCCGCTCCCACCACGTTGATCCAGTTGATCAGCCTGCCAATCGGATACTCCGACCGTTCGCGGTAGTACATGCTGACCTCGTGCTCGATGAAGGCGCCCATCCCGGCCAGCTCGCGCCCCTGCTCCTCACTCAGGTTAACCACGAACTCTGGATGCAGCACCAGGAGCTTCTCGACACCCGCGTCGCGTGCCGCCTTGAACACGGCGAAGATCTCCGGCGGCGACATGTGCCCGGCAGCCAGGATCGCGTCTTCCTCTTTGATGAGCTGGATGATCTCGTGCACCTCGGGCTTGAGCTTGCCATCGTCCCCGAGGACCGGGTTCGGCGCTTCCTCCATAAGGTGCATCGTTGCTGTCGGAAAACTCCCGCCGTGGCTGTGATACTCGAGGTGCGACGGCGACGAGATCGTCGGAAACCACACGACCTTGCCGCCCATCCGCAGACACATCTCCACCGCTCGCGGATTCAAGCCGCCCACGAGACCGTTGAGCGCGACTCCGCCAAAGACGCGCACCCTCAGGTTGTCGAGCACGGACGCTTTGATGGACAGGATGTCCATCACCGTATTGTGGTGGTGCGACTTGTAGACCACGGCTTTGAAGCCATGCTCGTCGTAGTGCTTCGCCGACTCCACCGGGTCCAGCCGCCGCGGGAATGGCGACGGCCCCGAGTGATAGTGCAGGTCGACGGTGTCTTTGATCAGTTCATCGGCTTGAACGGTCATGCGCCGTCCTCTCGGCGGCGCATCGGGTAGTCAGCCGCGTTCAACACCCACCCTTCCTTCTCGGACAGATCGACGCGTGGTGGACTGAAGATGTCGATCAATTGATTGCGTCCACTGCCGAGCGACTGCGACGTGTGGATGCTTGGTGGCGGAATGATTGCCACCGACGGCGAGCCGATGCGCGTGTGATCGTCATCGATCCACTTCTCGAGATTGGCCGTCCACGGAATGCGGATGTGGTGCGCGTACTCACCCTGGAGCACCAGCGAACACTGCTCGAAATCATCGTGACTGTGCGGCGACATACGCCGCGTGTCGCGCGGACCGTCCGTGCCGTCTCCGTAGTTGACCATCATGTTGGTCGAGCGGAAGATCGTGCCGAAGCGCGTCGGATCTTTCGGCACATCCAGACTGTAGACGCGCAGTTTGAACCCGCCCACCGGATCCGGCCACGGCTCGAGGAGTGCGACGTTCGGATGCGCCTGCGCGTACGAGGCGGCGTTCGAGCATCTGGCGACCAGGTCTTCGGCGCGCGTGCTGAACAGCCGCACCACCTGCCCGCTTCCCGTCACTTTGATGCGACTGTCACCTGGTGGGACGAACGCGATCGAGTACGGCGCGACATGCACCGTTTCACCGCCAGCGGTGATGTCGAGAGAGGGTCCGTCGCGGTCAGGCACGAAGACCGTGTACTCGTCGGGCTGATTGGTGCGCACGAACTCCGTCCCGGATTCCACTCGCGTGTAGGCGAGCACGAAGTTCTGGCCGCGGGCATACCACGTTCGCTCCCCGCCCGTGGTTTCCTGTGGCTCCGAATCGTAGAAGCGCACATATTCGCAGGGCACGAAGTCGGTTGGCGTCGGACGCGTGCTGGCGCCGTAGCTGGCCATCGTCGAGCGGACGTCGCTCCGATCAAGCACCATGGGACAGGTTCCTCCCGTCGATTCGCGTGTGGTTCATCTGATGCCGAAGGTGTTCGGCGTCGTAGTCTCGGCCAGGGCGTCGGGCTTTCATCATTCGCCGATCACCAGCCCCAGCACAGCATGCGCTGACTCTAACGCACACGCGCGCGCTGAGCGCGCAGACGCACCTGGCCAGCGTGCTCAGTCTGTGGGGACCGCCCGGCCCGGTGGTCATGCACGTCGAAAAGGACCCGGCGGCATCGGGCGTGGTCACCGTGCGGGTTGGCAGCCGATTGTCCTTGCTGTCTGCCCAGGCCGTCGTCTTCCTGGTGTCCCTGGGCGACGACAATCGCGTGGCGGACGCCCTGGTCGGGGTCTCGCCGCGCGCTCGCGGGCAAGCGGGCGTGCTGATCAAGACCGCGCGCGTGAGTGGCGCGGCGAACGGTTCACCAAGTCCCCCGCGCGGACGGGCTAACCGCGCCGCCCGCGACTCGAGCCGAGAACCGGCTTGTCGGCAAAACTTCAGGTGGCGGTACGCTGTCCACACGCTCAAGGAGGTCAGAGGTGCCTGGACCATACCGGCCACACGAGGCCAAAGACGTCACCCTCGCCGCGGGGCACACACTGCGCTACAACGAGTGGCCGGGCGACGGGCCCAACCTCATCCTGCTGCATGGCTCGGCCGGCTACGGCCTGATGTTCGAGTGGACCGCCAACTACCTCGGCCATCGCTTCCACATCTTCGCTCCCGACCAGCGCGGTCACGGAGACAGCGACAAGCCGGACGGCACCTATTCCGCCCAGGAGTACGCCCAGGACCTGCATCAGTTCATCGAAGCTCTTGGCCTTGGCAAGGGCGTGGTTGGCGGCCATTCGCTCGGCGGGCGCGTCTCACAGGTCTTCGCGGCCACGTACCCGTCCGAGTGTCAGGGGGTGATCCTCGTTGGCGGGCTGCACCTGAGTAACTTCTACCAGGACCGTGCCCGCGTCACGCGTGTGCTGGAGAGCGCGAGCGCGATGCTGGTCTCGCCCACCGAGTTCGCCTCGCGCGACGAAGCGCTGGCGTACATCGGCTCCATCCGCGTCCACGACACCGAGGAGTCCAACCTGCATCGCCTCGAGCACAATATGGATCGTGTCGGCGATGGCTACCGCTTCAAGTACGACAAGGTGCGCGTGACCCAGAGCCTGATTTACCAGAATGACAATTTGCGCCCCTTTGCGCCCCTGGTCAGCGCCCCGCTCGCGCTCATGCGCAGCACGCGTGGCTCAGAGCTCAGAACCCCGGCTGAGGCAGAGGAGATCGCCAGATTGTGGAAGAACGCTACGGTCACGGACGTGGAGGGCGACTACCTGCTGCATATCACCGGCCCCGAGGCGTTCGCCAACGCCGTGGCCAACTTCATTGACACGAAGGTGACCGCCGCCGTCAGCGCCTGATTGAGCCGATACCCGCGCCATTAGCGTTCGTCTCTGTCTGACAGCGTCGCCGAGCGTTCGACCTGCTTCAGCGCGCCACACCCAGCTGGCGCAATCGATCCGCGTCCGCCACCATGTCGATTTCAACGATCCTGCCGCGTGCGACGGTCAGACCCCACACCGCCAGCGGCTCGCCCTTTTCGAGCAAGACGAGCCCGGCCGCCCCGTTGACCAGCGCGCGTCGCATCTCAGCCGTCTGATGGCCGCGGGCTCCGAGCACCGCGCTGCGCGCCACGTTCGCGGCGCCGCGCAGGACGACGCGTGTGCCGGGCCGCGATGGAAGACCGTCTACGCGCAGCACCACGTCTGGATCCAGCACGGCTACCAGACCCGCCAGGTCGCCGGTGTGCGCCGCGGCCATGAAAGCGTCCACCACGCTGCGCTGGGCCGACAGCTCGGCATCAGGCACCGGGGCCAGCCCGCGCACGCGCCGCCGCGCGCGACTCGCCAGCTGACGCGCCGCTTCCACGGAGCAGTCAGCCATTGGCGCGATCTCCTCGAACGAGACGTCGAACATGTCGTGCATCACGAACGCCAGCCGCTCCGCCGGGCGCAGCGTCTCGAGCACCACCTGCAACGCCAGGCCGACCGAGTCAGCCAGGATGACCTGCTGCTCGGGGTCGACACCGTCCGCCAGGCTGATCAACGGATCCGGCACGTGCGCGTCGATCGGCTCTTCACGACGAACTTTGCGCGACCGCAGCATATTCAGGCACACGCGCGCGACGATCGTCGTCAGCCAGCCGCCCATGTTCTCGACCCCGCTGGCACCGGAGCGACTGAGGCGCAGCCAGGCATCCTGGAGCGCGTCGTCAGCCTCGACCAGCGACCCGAGCATGCGGTATGCCACGGCTTTCAAGTGCGGTCGATGCTCGTCGAAACGCTCGGCCAGCCATTCGCGCTCATCCATCTGTCACGTTGCTCCTCGCTCACGGGTCAAACAAGTGACACGCGACGACCCTTCAACGTGACAGGAGTTACGCACATGCAACCGCGAATGACCAGCCCACTGCTCAGCATCCCGGGCGTCCTCGAATCGCTCCAGGCCCTCAGCAAAGCAGCCAGCGACGCTGGCAGCTAGGCGGGACTGCCGCAGAACACCATCGACCTGGTCACGCTGCGGGCAAGCCAGATCAATGGCTGCGCCGTCTGCCTCGACATGCACGCCCGCGCGCTCAGGAAAGGCGGCGAAACCGAGGCGCGCCTCGCCACGCTGGCCGCCTGGCGCGAAGCGCCGTATTTCACGGACGCGGAGCGCGCCGCCCTCGCCCTGGCGGAGGCGGCAACGCGCGTCAGCGACCGAGCCAACCCGGTGACCGACGAGATCTGGAACGAGGCCGCCCGACACTTCGACCAGCAGGCGCTCGCGGCACTGGTCGTGGCGATCGCGGCTATCAACACCTGGAACCGTCTGAACGTCACCACCGGGCAGATCGCTGGCGAGTGGACCGGCCAGTGGGTCGCCTGATGCTGACCCGCTCGCTACAAGGCCTGGCGTGGCTGATCGTGGCGGGCCTCGTCGCCGAGTTCTATCTGGCCGGCGCCGCGCTGTTTGGCGTAACGACGTCCTTTGCACCACACCGAGCGCTGGGCGGCGTCCTGGCTGTCGCCATCGTGCTGCTGCTGGTCCTGGCACTCATCGCACGTCCAGGGCGGCGGCTCGTGGGACTGGCGGCGCTACTGGCCTGTCGAAAAGTCTGCTTTCATCCACTCTTCAGAGAAGAATTTTCTTGCCCCTCGAGACGTTACGGTCTCAAACGTCGTCTGGTCCACGACTTGTGCGGCTCGGCCCTACAGAGCGTCGCGATTTAGCCTGCGGCTGGCCCCGGCTGGGAGGTGGCCAGGTCTCGTCAATGAACGCGGGGATTGCGCCGCGGCGCGACCGACCGAGCGAGCGAGCGAGCGAAGCAATGCGCCGTATTCCGCGAGGCTCATTAACGGTAGTTTGTTGAGGCCGGGAACGGAACTTGCGGGGTGTGACCGGAGGTCTGGAGATGACCGAACGTCGCCCCTGTCCGGCGGCCCCGGGGCCGCTTGAGGAGTACGCTGCCCAGTTTGATTCGCTGCTCGGCACGCTGGCACAACGGCGTGGGTTCCGAGACTATCTCCAGGGCCTGCTCTTGCCGCGCGACCGCAACAAGACGCTGACCGCACTGACGGGAGCCGAGCCGGTCGTGGCGGCCCAAGCAGCCGTCGTCCAGCGCCTGCAGTTCTTCCTATCTGAGTCGACGTGGGATGCCGAAGCGATCAACACCCGGCGCCTGGCGTTGTTGCTCAGTGATGCTGCCACGGCCCCACACGCCGCGGGCGTGCTGGTCATCGACGACACGGGCGATCGCAAGGCCGGTTCCCACACCGATCATGTGGCCCGCCAGTGGCTCGGCTCGGTCGGCAAGGTGGACAACGGCATCGTCGCGGTCACATCAGTCTGGGCCGACGAACGGATCTATTACCCGCTGCATGTCCAGCCCTACACGCCAGAATCACGCCTGGCCGAAGGCAAGAAGGATCCGCACTTTCGGACGAAACCGCAGCGGGCCCTGGACTTGATCGCGGCGGCCCAGAAGGCCGGCGTTCCCTTCCGCGCCGTCGTTGCCGATAGCGCCTACGGGGACAACGCCAACTTTGAACAAGGCCTCTGGGAGGCCGGCCGGCCGTTCGTGCTCAGTGTCAAACCGACCAAAGGCACGTGGGCGCCGGCTGGAGCGGCGCACACGCCCGAGGAAGCCGCGCGGCGACTGCGCTGGCGTGACCCGCGGCATCCGCGTGACTGGACGCCCGTCGAGCGACGCTTTCGAGACGGACACACCGAGACGTGGTACGCCGCCGATCTGACCTTCGCTGGCTATGGGCCACAACACCTGCTCCGTTTGGTGGTCGCCACGACCGACCCACACACGCTGCCGGCAATCAGCACCTGGTACCTCACGACGAATCTGCCCGCTCCAGGCTCGAGTCGAGTCGCCACCTCACCGCATGCGCCCGCCGACCTGGCCGAGGTAGTGCGGCTGTACGGTCTGCGCAACTGGGTCGAGCAAGGCTATAAACAGGTTAAGGACGAGCTGGGCTGGGCGGACTTCATGGTCCGCAGTGATCGTGCGATCCGCCGCCATTGGCACCTGGTGTGCTGTGCGTTCTCGTTCTGCTGGCAAGCCTGGTTCGCCGAGGAGGCGGGAGTGGCACCCACTCCACCACCTGTTGACGGCCAGCCGGCGGCGCGCGTGAACACGGTCGATCCGGCCGGCCCTCCGGCCGGCCGGGGGAAAAATGGGGACCAATTCATCAGCCACACCACCCAGCCCTGTCCCGTGGCCAGTGACGCTCCGACGCGTCCGCGCATGGCTCGACCCGTGGACCTGCCTCTGGCGCTGGTGGCGCGCGTGGTCAACTGCACCGCCACCTCCCGTTGTCCAGGCGCTCCTCCAGGCAGTCGGATCCGGTCATCCTCTGCACCCCTATCTCCTGGAGTAACAAACTACCGTTAAGCCTCACGCGGCGCGGGCAGCGTCCAACCGGGGAACGACTCATCTCCGCTCGGCTCGTAGTGCACCACGTTGTTCATACGCTGACGCAGCTGCGACATCTCCCAGTACAACCGCTTGCGCGCGCGACTGATGTTGCCCAGCGGTCGGTGCTGCGGCACACAGTGCCACGGGTTATAGCTGAGCACGCGCGCGAAAGCGATCTGCTCGGGCGAGTCGAACGTCTGGCGCGGGATGTGGATCGTCGCCACCGGCACGCGTGGCGACAGCCGCGTTGGCCACATGATCGCCGCGTTCTCGATGGGCATGAGGAACGGATCCGTCTGGAGTTGCACGCAGAGGTCGAACTCCACGTCCTGGCGGGCGAGTGTCGCGACCATCGCCTGCCGCAGGTAGTTGTCCGGGGGTCGGCCGGGCAGGTTCGGGACCGGCGTGCGCGAGCGCAGCCGCGGCTGAAATGAGTACTGCATGGCCTGACCCTCGCCCAACAGGTACGGCACGGTGCTGAAGTACTGGCACTCCAGCGGACTCGTCTGCGTCCGCGTCCACAGCGAGTTCATGATCGAGTCCAGGACGTGCGACTCGGTGAAGTTGAAGAAATAAAAGACGGCGGCGTTCTTGTAACTCCAGTGCTGCAGCTGGGCGTTGGCACGCGTGTCGGGGGAGACGAACGTTGGCACGCAGGTCCCGAACAGGTCCTGTGTGAACTTCTCGTCGTCCATGAGCTTCGGACCGGGGACGCCCATCAGCTTGATGGCCATGCTCAGGAAGCCGATGTCTTCGATGTCGGCCGACCAGACCGGGCCGGGTCCCGAATAGCGCACCCAGGCCTTGAAGGTGCGCGGCTCGGCGAAGATGCCGTGACGCAGATGGGCGGGCACGTCGTTGCGGATGGTGACCTCAGCGCGCACGACGCCGTGCGTTTTGGTGTTGCCGCCGCGCTCGAAGTAGCCCGGGTTCCACAAGCGCCGCGTCTGCGCGCTGAACGCGTCGATGATTGCTTGCAGGTGCGCTTCCTCGTCGGGTTGCGCACGCTCCTCGGCCAGCCGCAGGCCCTCGTCGGTCCGCTGCTTGTTCTTCAGGTCGGTCACCCACTCGGACAGTCGATCGCGCAACATGGCATCGACCCACGGTCGGAAAAACGGGTCGAGGCGTCGCTCGGCCTGGACCACGGCCAGCAGCGTGTTGCTGATCCAGTCGAGGACCGGGTTGCCGGTATCCGCTGGCGGCATGCCAAAACCCGGCCCACCTCGCCGATCGACGGCCGGCGACTGCATCTGCCCGGCTTCAACCTCTGTAAAGTGACTCGTCATGGCACCGCCATTCAAGGTACTCGCCATCGACGGGGGCGGGATTCGCGGCATTATCCCCGCGCTGATCCTGGTGGCCATTGAAGAACGGACGAAGCGCCCGATCAGTGACCTGTTCGACATGGTCGCCGGCACCTCCACCGGCGGGATCATCGCGCTCGGGGTGACCAAGCCCGGCGCCGATGGCAAGCCCGACAAGTCGGCCCGCGACATCGTCACCCTGTACGAGACCGAAGGCGACAGCATCTTCCCGCGCTCGCTGCGCGGCATGTTCCATATCGAAGCGCTCGCCGGCGCCCGCTATCCGTCCGATGGCATCGAAGCCACGCTGCAGCGCTACTTCGGGGAGGTCCGCCTGAAGGACGCGCTCAAGCCTGTCCTCGTGCCGAGCTACGACATCGAAAAGCAGCTGCCGATCTTTTTCAAGAGCGAGAAGGCCAGAGCCAACGCGGACTGGGATTTTCCGATGCGCCAGGTGGCACGCGCCACGTCGGCGGCGCCAACGTACTTTCCACCCGAGAAAATCACGACCGCGGACCCATTGCAGTACTACGCCCTGATCGACGGCGGCATCATCGCCAACAATCCGTCCATGTGCGCGTACGCCGAGGCGATCAAGATGGGGCGCGCCGGCGACGGCGTGCTGGTGGTCTCGATCGGCACGGGCGAGTTACGTCATCCGATCAAGTACGACGACGCCAACCGCTGGGGCCAGCTGGAGTGGGCGCAGCCGGTGCTGGACGTTGCGCTGCAAGGATCCAGCGAAACGGTCGACTACCAGCTCCAGCAGCTCCTGAACACAACGGGACCGAACCAGTCCTACTATCGCTTCCAGCTGTCGCTGACGCAGGACGCCCAGGACATGGACAACGCCGCCGACGCGAACGTCAAGCACCTCATGGACCTGACGGACGATTTCCTGAGCAACCCGGATACAAAGGAGAGCCTGGATCAGCTCTGCGCCCAGCTCGTGACCTAATCTAAGGAGTTTTCTATTCGGCCTGGGGAGAGCTCGTTACAGGTCCATGCTAGTATCGGGCGTTTATGGAACCTCCTCGCCTGGTTCTGGCGCGGCCCGGTCGGCGCAAGCTCGGCCGCCTGCGGCGCCTGGCGATCGCCACCACGATCGCACTGGTGGGCGGCGAGCTCATTCGTCGGGCCATCCAGGGGCCCGGCGGCCGCTACAGCTATACCCCCTCCCTCGCAGCGCAGATCTACGCCCACATCGCCGTCTGGCTCGACCAGCACGTCGGCTGGCCCAACCTGCCACTCCCCTTCGGCCTGGCTCTCTTGCTCGGCGAACGCGTCATGCTCCGCTGGCAGAACCTGCACGACACCAACACGCTGCCGACGCTGCCCGAGCCGGACCTCCAGCAGAAAGACACGAGCTACCTGACCGACCGAACCGTTGACGGCACCTTCAACGACCTTCGCGATCCGCGCATGGGCGCCGTCAACACCCGCTTCGGCCGCAACGTTCCGAACGAATACACGTACCCGGATCCTGAGCCGCAGATCTACAGCCCCAACCCACGCGTGGTCAGTCGCGAGCTACTCACACGCGACACGTTCGTCCCGGCGACGAGCCTGAACATGCTCGCCGCCGCCTGGATCCAGTTCATGACGCGCGACTGGTTCACCCACGGCACTGGCGACAAGAACAACATGTGGCAGATTCCGCTGCCCAGCGGCGATGACTTCCCGCAGAACCCGATGCTGATTCCGAAGACCATTGCCGACCCGACGCGACCACCCGACAACAATGCGCCGCCCACCCACATCAACGAGCAGACTCCGTGGTGGGACGCGTCGCAGCTGTATCCGCCGGATCCTCAGCTGCTGAGCAGCGTACGCACCGGGACTGGCGGCAAACTGGGACTCATCCAGGCGAACGGCGAGGACCGTCTCCCCCCACCCCTGCTCGGTCAGCTCGCGCAAGTGCCAGGCTGGTGGTTGGGACTCGGCTTGCTGCTCACGGTCTTCGCGCGTGAGCACAACGCGATTTGCGACCGTCTGGCCGGCGTCTACCCCACCTGGACTGACGAGCAGCTGTTCCAGAAAGCCCGCATCATCAACGCGGCGCTGATGGCCAAGATCCACACGGTGGAGTGGACCCCGGCGATCATTGCCCACCCAACAACCGTGTACGCGCTGCGTGGCAACTGGTGGGGCGTCGGCGGGCAAACGTTGGCTCCACTGCTGCGACGCATTTCAGACGACGAGGTCATCCGCGGCATTCCGGGCACGCAGGTCGAACAGCACAACGCTCCGTACTCGCTGACCGAGGAGTTCGTCGCCGTCTACCGCATGCATCCCCTGATCCGCGACGACTACTCTCTGCGTCGCACCAGCGACGACGGCGTGATCGAACAGCGCGCCTTCGACCAGCTCACCGACGTCAAGGGCAACCAGCTGCTGGAGTCCGCGTCGACAGCCGACCTGCTGTATTCGTTTGGCACGCTGTACCCTGGCGCGCTGCAGCTGCACAACTATCCCAAACTTCTGCAGTATTTCACGCGGCCCGACGGCCAGGTGGTTGACCTCGGATCCATCGACGTCATGCGCATGCGCGAATTCGGCGTGCCGCGCTACACGCTGTTCCGAGACCTGCTCCACCTGAAGCCGATCCGTTCCTTCGAGGACGTCACCGACAATGCGGACTGGGTCCGCCAGATGCGCGACGTGTACGACGGCCGCATCGACCGGCTGGACTTGATGATCGGCATGTTCGCCGAGCCGAAACCAACCGGGTTCGGGTTCAGCGATACGGCGTTTCGCATCTTCATCCTGATGGCGTCGCGCCGGCTGAAAAGCGATCGCTTCTTTGGCAACGACTACACGCCGGAGGTGTATACGCCCGAGGGGTATGACTGGGTGGAGAACACCACCATGGGTGATGTCCTCAGTCGCCATTACCCGAGCCTGAGGGCGGCGCTCAATCCAGACAACGCGTTCGCGCCGTGGCCCGACGCGCGGGCGTAATCCGCCGCCGCGCGAGTCGCCGCCGCCCCGGCGACGGTCCCTTTCACGGATATCCTCCCAGATAGGTCCCTTCAGTGAAAGCCTCCACCTCGGTGGATCCCCCATGGGAAAACGTCCTTTTCGGACGGGGCCCTCCGGGGGAACGTCCGGGGGAACGTCCTCCAGGGAAAACGTCCTCCAGGATGGGTCCCTCCGGGGTAACTCGCCCCGACGTGGCTCCCCTCTGGGGAACACGCTCCGCTAGAAGTCTGGCCGACAAGCCCGTTTTTAGCCCGAGTCGCAGTCGGCCCAGACTTCTGTGACAGTTTCCGCCAGGAGCGCGGCAGCCGGTTTCGAGGTGGACTACCGGCTTTTCGGCCGCGCTCCTAGCGCAACTTCCCCCGCCCCAGGATGGGCCACACGACCTCGAGGCGCCCGTTGCGAACTCCGTATATCTCGTCGTGCAGCATCGTCGTCGTATCGCTGTAGCCGACCACGAACTCGATCTTGTCGCCCACGCGCGGCGCCTCCGCCGGCGCGCCTAGCGAGATGCGAGCGTGCTCCGCTGACAGCCCCACCGATTCGACCTCGCCGTCGATCAGCGGCCGCGGCACCGCCGTGTCGCTGCTCATCGACTTCTTACCGGCGTCGCAAATGATCCGCGTAACCGTCGGCCGACTGGTGACCGTGGCCAGCACCGTGAGCGCCCACTCATGATCGACGTGTACCACCTCGCGGTAGTACACGTCCGCGAAGATGCCGCCCCCGGCTTGAATCTCCGTGACACCCGGCAACCGTGCCGTGATCGCATACGTACCGGTCCCGCCGCAACTGACGATCTCGCACGGCAGCCCGACCGCGGCGCACGCCGCGGCACACTCCGTCAACGACCGAACGCTCTCGACCACCGCCCGTTCTTTCGCGGATTGGTCGGCGATGCCCACCGTCTGGCCCTCCCAACCCATGACGCCAGCGAACCGCAATCCCGGCAGCGCCGCCACACATCGCGCAAACTCCACCACCGCCGACGGCGGGACCCCGGCGCGGTGCATGCCCACGTCCACTTCGATCACCACCCGTAGCCGCCGACCAACCTCGCACGCGGCGCGATTGAGCGCCTCCGCGTTCACGCGCGAATCCACCCCGACCACGACGTCCGCGTGCGGCAGCAAATTCACCAGGCGCGCGATCTTCGAATCGCCAACGACCTGATTGGCGATGAGAATGTCCCTGATTCCGGCGGCAGCCATCACCTCCGCCTCGCCCACCTTGGCGCAGGTCACGCCCAGCGCCCCGGCCCGCAGCAGCTTGTGCGCAATCGCCGGCGTCTTGATGGCTTTGGTGTGCGGACGCCAGCCGACGCCCGCATCACGAAACGTGCTCGCCATGCGATCGATGTTGCGCTCCATCACGCCCAGGTCCAGCAGCAAAGCCGGCGTGTCAATGTCGAACTTCGAGCAACCGATCATGCTGGCGCCGCCGAGCGCACCGGCGTGCGCAGCGTCCCGAGCTTGTCGATGGTTGCCTCCATCACGTCACCCGCTTTCAGGTACGTCCCGGTCGTCGCGCCGACACCCGAGGGTGTGCCCGTCTCAATCACGTCTCCTGGCTCCAGCGTCATGAATCGCGAGGCGAATGCAATCGTTTCAGCAACCGTCGAGATCATCTCACGCGTGTTGGAGTGCTGTTTGCGCTCGCCGTTCACATACAGCGCGAGGTCCAGCGACTGCGGATCGGCCAGCTCGTCGGCCGTGAGAAGGTACGGCCCCAACGGCGCGAATCCGTCTGGCCATTTGCCGTTCAACCAGTCGAAGAACTCGTCCCAGTGGTCGCCTTCGCGTTGGACGCCCCACTCCGTGGTGCGCGCGGAAATGTCGTTGGCGACCGTATAGCCGAAGACGTATTCCAGCGCGCGGGCCTCCGATACATGCCGGCAGACCCGTCCGATGACCACCGCCAGCTCGACTTCCCAGTCCGTCGTGCTGGAGATGGTCGGCAAACACACCGCGTCGTCGGGGCCGATGATCGCGCTCGATGGCTTCAGAAACAGCTTGGGGACGATCTTGCTCTTGTCGACGGGCGGCAGTCCGCCTTCGGTGATGTGGTCCTGATAGTTGCGAGCCAGCGCGAGGATCTTGGGTGGCCGCCGCAGCGGAGACAGCAGTCTCACGCTCGAGAGCTCACGCTCCTGGCCACTCGCGGCGCGCGCGCGCTCCAGGCCGGCCTCGCCAGACTCGATCAATGCCAACAGGTCGCCGGGCCCGAGGTCCACCACCCGCTCGTGATCGGGCTCTCCGCGCAGCACACCATGATGCACGCCGTCATCCGCCAGAAACGACACCAGTCTCATCTACGGCCTCCTTCGTCGAGCGCCACCACCCGCTCCTCGGCAGCGGCGATTCTGGCCGCCAGAATAACCTGCAGCGCGGCTCGCGCGTCGCGCGGACCGATCTCCGGGCTCTGCTCGGCGCGGATGCACGCCACCAGATGGTCCACCAGCAGCCGCAGCGAGGCGTCTCCAAATCCACGCCGCTCGGGCCGCGTCATCCCATACACGCCCAGCGATGACTGCGCCGCGTCGACGGCGATGGTGCCGTGCGAGCCCATCACGCGCACGCGCCGATCGCCGCCGTAGCCGTTGGGATGACCGATTGTCGGCGCGCGTCCTACAGAGGTGGTCGCCACGACGCCGTGCTCGAAGTTGAGTGCCAGCACGCTGAAGTCATCCGCACCGCCGCCGAAGAAGAACGAGCCGAGCGTGGCATACACCGATTCCACCTCGAGCCCCAGAATCGCACGAATTGCGTCGACGGAATACAACCCGAAATTCAGCAGCTCACCCAATGGCCAGGCGGCGGTACCAGCGGCAATGACGAACTCCGCCTGAACAGCCCACGGAAGACCCACGCTGCCGCCCATGACTGCCGCTCGCGCGGAGCGAATCGCCGGATCAAAACGATAGTGGTGCGCCGGTAAACACGCGACTCCATTGGCGGCAAAGGCGCGCTCGATCGCATCACACTCGTCGACCTGTAGCGCGAGCGGCTTATCCACCAGTGCGTGCTTGCCGGCCGCCGCCACGCGCTCCAGCACAGCCACGCGGCGGTCGAATGGACAGCACACCGACACGACGTCCACGCGTGGATCGGCGAGCGCCGCGTCGAGGTCCGCCTGATACGTCAGCCCAAGGCTATCTGCTTCACGCTGATTCAACGCGTGCTGCTCGGCCGGCGCCTGCGCTTCGTCCGCCACGCCCAGCACGCGCAGCGCCGGGTGCGTGGACAGCACAGGCAGGTACATGGTCTTCTGGTGCGCCTGGCCGCCCACGCTGGAGAAGCTCAGCAGCAGCACCCCGAGGCGGCCCTCGTCAGTCGGCACGCAATAACCCGCGCTGAGAGTGCCACGCCAGGAGGATCACACCCGTTGCGGAACAACATCGCGCTGAGTACGACCGCCACTGGCGAGCACAACCGCGTGAAGACCACCACTGCCGGTCCGTCATACCCATTGTGGGCGAACACCGCATGAGGGGCACATAAGCACGTGAAGGGCTCCACCGCAGGTGGAATCGTTCGACCTGCCTGCGCGCGCCCCACGAGCGCCGCATCACCCCGGTTGACCCTCGATGCGCACCACTTCACCCCTGCGGAGTGATTCCTCGCCCGCGACCGCCATCGCCACCGCCAGCCGCGCTTCTTCTCCACTGACGGCAGGCGCCGCTTCACCTCGGATCGCGGCCAGCCACGCCCCGACCTCTCGGTCGAAGCCAATCTGCCCATTCCCCGGCAGCAGGCTCGTACCGCCTTCGAGAAATGCCAGTCCAGACTCCGCGTCCCACGGCAGCCGCAGCGCCCCGCGCGTGCCCTGCACGAAGACGTCGCGATACGCAAACGAGCGTGGTCGGTTGGCGCGGCTCATCTCGCACACCGCCGTACTCCCGCCGCGATAACGCACGATCATACTGAGATAGTCGTCGATGTCAAGATTTGCCGACGTCTCCTTGCGACCCTGCACGTAAATCGTCTCCGGCACATCACCAATCCACCACGTCACCAGATCCAGCAGGTGGATGCCGTTGTGGAGCACGTGCCCACCCGAGCGACGCGGGTCGAGCACCCGCGCACGCCAGTCCGGCCAGATCCAGCCACCCAGGATCGCCAGCCGCACGTACACCGGGCGACCAATGTCATCGCCCTCGATGGCGTCTTTGATCGCGCGGCCGTACGGGTAGAACCGGTGCGTGTGCGCGCCCATCAGCGTCAGACCGCGTTCGCCGAATGCTCGTACGAGTGCATCGGCGCCGTCAACGCTGATCGCCAGTGGCTTTTCCATCAACAGGTGCTTGCCAGCGGCGGCGATCCGCAATCCCAGCTCGACATGCGTGTCGTTAGGCGTGCACATGATGCAGCCCGCGACATCGGACCAGCCGAGGAATTCGTCGATGTCGGTCGTCCACCGCGCGCCCTCCACCCCCCGTACGGCCTCCCGCGCCCGGCCTCGATCCACGTCCACGACACCCACGAGCCGGACTCCGGGTAGTTTGCTCAGCGCCGCGAGGTGCATGTTAGCGACGAAGCCGGTGCCGATCACACCCACGCCGAGGGTCACAACCCAAACACCTCGCTAGCCACATCGTTTGTCTGGCTCAACGCAGCGCCCGCGTCCGCATAGATGCCCGTGACATACGCCGGGTCGAGCAGCGGGGCGTCGCTGCCGAACAGTAACCGCCCACGCTCCTGCGCAGCGCTCAGGACCTCACGCACCGTCGGAAGGTCCGGAAAAGACGTGGACAGTTCCACGTACACGTTGGGCGTGGACTCCACCAATCTGGCGGTCTCACGCGAAGGTGTGCCTGGTCCAGCATGCGCGACGATGACGCTCCAGGACGGAAACTCCGTCGCCACCTGGCGTAGCGCGAGGTCCCACTCCGACCCGTCGACGTGGATCTTCAGTGGCCTGCCGCGGCGCGCCACCTGGCGCAACAACGCCATCGACGTTCTCGATGCAGTGGGCGCACCACTCCACGACGAGTGGAGCTTGGCGCCGACCACCGCGTCCAGGTGATACGCCGCGTCCATCTCGCGACAGGCGCCTTCCAGGTCATTCGGATTGAGGACCACGTACCCACGCAGCGACACGCCAGCTTGCTCGCATGCCGCGAACGTCTCGGCATTTCCCGCGCAGGTGTCGTCGACGATGGCTCGCAGTGAGGAGGCCACGCTGCGTTCGATCCCGTATCGCGCCACCGTCGCGGGATGGTCCCGCGGCTGGATATGCGGCACGGGAAATCCGAGCGACCCGATGTGCGCGTGGACATCGATCAAACCCTGACCCAATTCTGGTCGAGGCAGCTCGAAGTCCAGCAGTGGTAATCCGAACAGGCGATGCGCATTGTCAGCGAGGATCGCACGCCGCTCCGCGTCGCGCACGTCCGCCGCCAGCACCGCGTTCAGCGCGGCCGCAACCGGTCGTGCCCAGCGCGCCGGAGCCAAACACCAGTCGGTCGGCGCCCACACACCGCACGACCGTCTCCACGCCACGGAACTGCGCCAGGCGACTGGTCTCCAGATACAAATGAGGCCAGCGCTGCATCGCCGCCAGGCAGTCGCCCAGCTGCGTGTAGTGACCGCCGAGCAGGACGACCGGCGCCCCGAGGTGCTCCGTGGCCGCGCCAATGGCGCTCGCGTCCCCGTAGTGCGTAACGGGGATCAACAGCGGACATCGTCCCCGCACTGCCCCCACGACTGCGGCGAACGCCTGCGTGGTGACGGACCATCCCTGCAGATCCGGAAAGAAGCGGAGGCCAACCACGCCGTGCGCCAGGACACGCTCGAGCTCCGCCGGCCAGTCCAGGTACTGCACGGGATTGAGCGTCGCCACGGGCCAGAGCGTGACGCCGTTCTCGGTTCCTGCCAACCGAAGCACAGTATCGTTGCCAACCTCGTGTCGATACGCGACGCCGGTGCGCGACGCCACCAGACCCGCGCTGACCCGATGTTTCGCCAGTTCACGCGTAGCGGCTTCGAGTCCATACGCGCTGGCGGGCACCCCTTGAGGTCCACCACCAATCAGCACGCTGACGTCGATCACGCGCGCTGCCGCGGATCGAGCGCGTCACGGAGCCCGTCGCCAATGAAGTTGATCGCCAGCACCGTGATGGCAATCATCAGCCCGGGCGGCAGCCACAACCACGGCATCGACTCCAGGATCGTCAGCGACTGGGCGTCGGTCAGCATGTTGCCCCACGACGGCTGCGGTGGTCGCACGCCGAGACCCAGAAACGACAGCGCGGCCTCCAGCAAGATCGCCTGCGCGACAGCAAACGTCGCCGTCACCGTCAGCGGCGACAGCACCGACGGGATCAGGTGGCGCACGATCAGATGTCCGCGCGTAGCGCCCAGCGCGCGCGCCGCCAGAAAGAAGTCCTGCTCGCGCAACGAAAGCGCCAGCGCGCGCACCAGGCGGCACGCCGTCGGCCAGAAGAAGAGACCAATGCCGAGCATGATCGTCACCATGCTCGGTCCCACCAGCGCCACCAGCGTAATGATCACCACCAGCGCCGGAAACGACAGCACCACGTCGGTCAGGCGCATGATGAGGGTGTCGACCCAGCCGCCGTACGCGCAGGCGATCGACCCCAGCACCAGACCGATGCCGCTCGACATGAGCGCCGCCACGAGTCCGACCGTGAGGGACACCTGCCCGGCGTAGATCGACCGGCTCAGCACGTCGCGACCCGCCGAGTCCGTCCCGAGCCAATGCGCGGAGCTGGGCGGCTTCCGAAAGACCGCCAGGTCCACTTTGAGGGGATCGGACGGCGCGATCAGCGGGGCCAGGATCGAGACCACCGCGATGACCAGGATGATGATCAGACCGAGCAGAGCTAGACGATGGCGGAGGAACCGCCGCAGCGCCATCTGGCCCGGCGAGCGGGCCGCGATGGTTGGCGTGGCCTGGGGCATGGCAGGACCAGGACGCTGAGCGGCAGAAACTGCGACGTTCATGACAGTCTGATGCGGGGGTCGACCACCGCGTACGCGATGTCCGCGATGAGGTTCGACAACAGCACCAGCACGGCGATGACCATGGTGAACCCCATCAGGACCGGATAGTCGCGCTGGGTGATGGCCGCCAGCGCGAGCTGGCCCATGCCCGGCCACGAGAAGATCTGCTCGATGACCACCGCCCCCGCGAACAGCGCCGGGATCTGGATGCCGATCACGGTAATCAGCGGCAGCAGCGCGTTCGGCAGCGCGTGGCGCAGGATCACCAGCCGGCTACCGAGCCCTTTGGACCGCGCCGTGGTCAGGTAGTCCTGGCGGATCACGTCGAGTAAGCTCGAGCGGGCATAGCGCACGAACGGTCCGGCGAGATTCAGTCCGAGAATCACCGCGGGAAGGATCAGGTGGTCCAGGTCATCGCCGACCGTGCGCGGCTGGCCCGCCGTGAACATGCCCGAGGTCGGCAGCAAGTCGAGTTTGAGCGAGAAGATATAGATCGCGGCCAGGCCAAGAAAGAAGCTGGGCGTGGAGATGGTTGCCAGGCTGACGACGGCCGAAATGTAGTCCAACGCCGAATACTGGTGGATCGCCGCCAACAGCCCGAGCGGCACACCAACGGCCAGCGCCAGCAACAGCGCGGTGCCCATCAACTCGGTGGTCGGCCAGATGCGCTCCTTGAGGATGTCGCCAACGGGTCGCCGGTCGAAGAACGAGTACCCGAGGTTGCCTTGCGACAGCTGGCCCAACCACGCCACGTACTGGACCGGCAGCGGCTGGTCCAGACCAAGCTCCGCCCGCTTGCGAGCGATGAAGTCTTCGGCCCCACCGGCCATGTACTCCGGATTGACCATCATCCGCACCGGATCCCCCGGCGCCAGGCGAACGAAACAAAAACTGAGGATGGTGATGCCCAGAAACACGGGAATAGAAACGAGGATGCGGCGGATCAGCCAGCGATACACGAGCTAGCCAGTTTTCTCACTACGAAACTGCCTCAGCGACCGTATCTGGGACGTGGAGGCAGGCACGACAGCCCACACTAGCGGCGAACGGACGGACGGAAAAGTCGTCGAGGAAAGTGTCCTGGCTGTCGCCGGCGGCCAGGGAGTCGAGCAGAGCCCTGGCCGGCACGTCCTTGCTGTCAAAAGAGAAACCTCGTCTGACAGTGCGTGCCTCGACATCCGGTACGCCAGCCGTCGGTGGGTTCTGCACCGCGAAGGTTGACCGCTCCTCGATTCTCTCGCGGACCGGCGCGCGTCAGCCCCCGAAGGGCCCCGACCGCGCGAACGCGGCTTGACCCTCCGATGGGTCCCCGCGCAGAACTCACTGCGCGATCGTCCACTCAGCCGAATTCCAGAACCCGTACGTCAGCTCCCCGTGCGCCTTGAAATTCTGGAGCTTGTCCGAATAGGCCCATACCGCCGCGGGCACGTACAGCCAGATGTACGGCACCTCGTCATTGGTAATGTGCGCCACCGTCTGATACGCCTGACTGCGCGCCGCCGGATCCGTCGTTGCCCGCCCGGCGGCAAACGCCGCGTCCACGTCGGCGTTGCAGTAGTGCGCGTTGTTGCCGCCGACCGGGTACGCCTGCGAGCACTCATTCGGCACCGACGTGCTGTCGCCGTCAATCGTGTACAGCCCACCGCCGTACAGACTGAGGTCAAAGGTGCGGTTCTTCATGTTGTCGACGAGCGGCCCCGCTTCGAGTGGATTCAGCTCCACCTGCATGCCGACCGCCTGAAGCTGCGCCTGAACGATCTGCACCGTTGCGTCTCGATCGCGGATGCCAGGGATCCACTGGATCTTGAGCACCCGCGACGGATCCCAGCCAGCTTCCTGCAGCAACTGGCGGGCCTTGTCAGGGTTGTACTCGTACTGATTCAGGTCAGACGGAATCGCGTCCGGCGGCCCCAGCACGTGCGTGCTGGTGACCGTCGCCTGCCCCGCCAGCACCTGATCGACGATGCCCTTGCGGTCGATCGCATACAGCATCGCCTGGCGCACACGTTTGTCTTGAAGGTACGGCTGATCGACCGCCACGGCCATCAGGATGATGCCCGGGCCAGGCTTCGAATCGATCTTCACGCCGGGATCGGCCTTGAGTCGGTCGAGGTCCGTCGGCGAGACCTGCACCAGCTGCATCTCGCCCTTCTCGAGCTGGGCGGTCGCCACGTCGGTCGTCACGGGCTTCAAAAAGACATGGTCGATGCCCACTGGCGCGCGATAGTTCGGATTCTTCTTCAGCTCGACGAACTGATCCGTCTGATACTGCACAAACGTAAACGGTCCCATGCCGACCGTTGGATTCAAGAAGAAGGGGTTGTCGGACAGCGTGTTGACGTCGGCCGAGCCGAGAATGTGCTCGGGCAAGATGCCGTAGAAAGGCCAGCTGATTGACGAAATGAAAGCGGCATTCGGCTGGTCAAGCTCGACCACAAACGTGTTGTCGTCGGGCGCACGGAAACCGGCTACGTCGGGTGTCGTGCCATTGCGATAGTCGGCGATGCCAACGACGTGATCGAACTTGGCCGCGTGCGCGCTGCCTGAGGCGGGATTCGCCAGCATTTTAAACGTATACAGAACGTCTTTCGAGGAAAACGGCTGGCCGTCGCTCCATTTGAGACCCGGTACGAGGTTGAAGGTAAAGGTGCGCGCGTCGGGCGAGGCGGTCCACGTCTGCGCGAGGCGCGGCTCGTAGGCGTAGTTGTCGTTGACCATGAGCAGCGCGTCGTAAATCATGGTTTCGACCTGCGTGTCGGGGCCGTTGGGCGGCGCGAGCGGGTTCCAGTTCTTGGGCTTCTGGTACAGGTAGATGTTGAGCGTACTGCCGCCTGAGTCCGAGGCGACGGTCGGCACCGGCGCCGCCACCGCCGTGCCGACAGCCGCGGCCACGGTGGGGGCAGCCACGGTGAGCGCTGCCACGGTCGGGGCAGCCGTGCTCGCCGCTGCCGCCGCGGAGCTGGCCACCGCCGCGACCGTCGGTGCCGCGCCAGCCACGGCCGTGGCCGCGGGGTTGGCAGCCGCCGCGCCCGTCGGCGCTTGCGTCCCAGCCGCGGGAGTGGCGGTGCCACACGCCGTCACCAACAAGGCCAGGGCCACCAGCGGCGTGCACCGTCTCCAGATGTGTTTCACGCGTAACCCTCCGAGTGTCCCGCATCGTACCCGCCGAGCGGCGCCGGATGGTATGGCGCCAGCCAGCCGCTGGCCAGTACCCTCGTAACTCCCCGTAACACCCCCACAACGAGCGTCTGGTGTATCGTGTCGACAATCTTCAGACGGGAGTTGCTTGTGACCGTTCAGCGACGCCAGTTCCTTCGGTTTGCGGTCCTGGGCTCGGCGGCCTCTCTGCTCGCCGCCTGCGGAACGGCCGCCCCAGTCGCGGCACCCACCACGGCACCCACGGCACCTCCAGCGGCGCCAACCGCCGCCGCCAACCCGACGACCGCGCCCGCGGCCGCGCCTACCACGGCCCCCACGCCAGCTTCTACCACGGCGGCGGTGGCGCCCACCACGGCTCCAGCCTCCACGTCGAGTGCCTCGTCTACCACCGACGCGCACATTGCTATTCAGGTCAAGCCCACAGGCTTCTACACACTGCAATTCATCGCCCAGCAAATCTCGACGCTGTTCCTGGACAAGCTGCTGACAGTCGCCGACGACTGGACGCTCCAACCGCGCCTGGCATCCAGCTGGGACGTCGCCCCGGACGCAAAGTCCGTCACCTTCCACCTGCGCCCCGACCTCAAGTGGAGCGACGGCGCGCCACTGACCTCCAAAGACATCTGGTTCACGTTCAAGTCCACGATGGACGTGCGCACCGCCGCGGCGCCAGGACCAACCTCCATCATCACGGGCTACCAGGACTTCCGGGACGGCAAGATCGATTCGCCGCCAGGCCTGGTGATGGTCGACGACAGCACCTTCCGCGTCGACTTCGACACGCCTAATGCCGGTTTCGTCCCCAGCATCAGCTTCCTGGGCTTCCAGATCCTGCCAGAGCACATCCTCGGCTCGGTGGATCCCACCCAGCTCCAGCAGCACCCGTATTTCTTGAACCCGACTGTCGGCAGCGGTCCGTTCACCTTCGTCACGTACGAGACCGACCAGTACGTTCAGGTGGAGCGCAATCCCAACTTCTGGGGACCGCCCGCGAAATTGGAGCGCATTTTCGTCCACACCACGACCCCGGACGTCGCCACCGCCCAACTGCAAAAAGGCGAAATCCTGCACACGCAGATTTCGGTCACCGACACCGAGACGCTCAAGAACATGCCCGGTATCACGGTCGCCAACAAGCCTGCCGCCGGCATCTTCCTGATGGCGCCCATGATCGACGGCCAGAAATTCAATGACAAGCGGGTCCGCCAGGCCCTGGTGTACGCCATCGACCGCAAGGGCATCGTGGATCAGGTACTCAAGGGCTACGGTCGCGTCGTCAACAGCCACATCATCGGTCCGGACTGGGCAGTCAACCCGAATCTGAACACCTACGACTACAACCCCGACAAGGCCAAGTCGCTCCTCCAGGAAGCCGGCTGGGATCCGAATACACCCGTGGTCATCAACTGGATGAATGGTCAGGGCGGCCAGGACGTCCAGAATGCGCTGCTTATCGCGCAGTCGCAGCTCCAGGCGGTCGGCATCAAGGCCGACTTCCAGCCACTGGAGCGCGGTCCACTGCTGGATGCCATCACCAAGCGCAGCTTCGACCTGGTGTCCTACGGCGGCGGCGTGTACACCGTGGATCCAGACAGCACGTCCTACGTGCTGATGTGTCAGTTCATCCAGCCGAAGGGCGCCAACAACGCCGGCTACTGCAATCCATCCGTCGACGATCTGTTCATGAAAGGTCGCGCCGCCACCGATCAGGGCATGCGCGCGCAGATCTATCAGCAGGCGTCGGCGATGATCAACGAAGACGTCTCCCACGTGTGGCTGTTCGTCGCCGATGCCATCTACGGCTACAGCAACAAACTCCAGGGGCTGAAACCGCACGGCGACTTCAACTCCGCGTACTGGAACGCCAACGAGTGGTCCGTCACCGCCTGACGGTGACGCCCACTCGCCATCCCGGCGTTTGGCGCCCAATGCGTTCCGTCGTTGGCGCGCCGTCGTCTGTCATCCTGAGCTTACGAAGGATCCGCGGCTCTGGCGCCGTCCTCGATCACACTCGGCCTGCCGTGAGCACCACCTCGTACGCAAGGTCCCTCCACGGCAGCACCTCCTCGACCCTGCCCGTGTTTAACTACGTGTTTAACGTAGGGTCTGAACCCGCGAGCCTGACGCGCCCGCCTGCCCCGCGTCACCACCCATGAAGATCGCAAGTGTCGACGTCATCCCCGTCCGCGCCGACATGACCACTCCGCGCGGCCCCTCCATCCTCACCTACCACGTCCGCGAGACGCTCTTCATCAAGCTGACCACTGACAGCGGCCTGGTCGGCTGGGGCGAAACGTACCGTCTGGCCGGCGCCGAAGCCACCATCCGCGACGTCCTCGCCCCGCTCTTGATCGGCACAGCGCCAATCCCGTCGCGCGCGCTGCACCAGCAGATGCTATCGGCAACCCTCGAAAACGGCTTTGCCGTCGGCGGCGTCGACCTGGCGCTCCACGATCTCTGGGGAAAAGCGCTCGGCGTTCCGGTCCACGCACTGTATGGCGGGGCGCAACGCGGCAGGGTCATGGCGTACGCGTCCATGCCCGGCTATTTCGACGACCGGGCCCCCGAAGAGCACTGGGTCGACGAAGCCCTGGCCCTCCAGGCGCACGGCTTCCGTGCCATGAAGTTCCGCATCGGCCGCTTCGCCCCCGATCGCGAAATGCCGATTCTCGCCCGCGTGCGCGACGCCGTCGGCACGGATGTCCGCCTCATGGCCGACGCCAATGCCGCCTACTCACCCGGCCTCGCCTTGCGCGCCGCCGACGCGCTGCACGACCTGAATTTCCGGTGGCTGGAGGAGCCCCTCCCCCAGAATGGCTACCGCGGCTACCCGGAGCTGCGCGGCAAAATGCCGCTCCCCCTGGCCGGTGGCGAGGGCCTGACCACGCGCTGGGCAGTCAACGAGATGCTGCGCCGCGGCTGCTTCGACATCATCCAGCCGGACGTCAGTATCTGTGGTGGCATCAGCGAATGCCTGTTCATGGGCGAGCTCGCGCAGCTAGCTCAAGTCCAGTGCGTGCCGCACTGCTGGGCCGGCGCCATCACCCTCGCCGCGACGTTGCACGTCGCGGCTCTGCTGCCGGACCCGAGTCGCATGCCGGGCGTGGACGCGCCGCAAGTGGAGCTGGACGTGACCGAGAATCCGTTTCGGGATGATGTGATCGTCAACGATCCCTTTCAGCTGCACGACGGTGCGCTGGAGGTCCCGTCAACCTCAGGCCTGGGGGTCGAAGTCAACGAGTCCGCGCTCCGCCACTACGCGGTCCGCTGAATCTAACGCCTCCCCCGCAACGAAGACGCGTCCGCGCAGCCGCTCGCCCCACGTTGTCTCCTCACGCACGACCGCTGCGCGCCGCTGCAACGCGAAGGACAACCGCCGCGGCATTCACCACAGGTCATGCTCGCGCAGTGACGCCCAAGACTGCCGCGTCGTCCCGCTTCTCTTCACCCGCAAAACTTTGAGTTCGACAGCGTGTGCCTCAGCAACTCACACGGACAACCGCGGCAGCACTCACACCATCTCATTCCCCCTCTTTTTCCCACGTAGACCCTATGTTCGACAGTGCGTGCCTACAGCATCCCGCAAGGCAACCGGCGTGCGCCGCTTACGCCACCCACACGGGGTAGTTCTCGCGCACGTACTCCGCAAACGCGGCCGCCGCGACCGGATTCGCCCCCTGGTACGGCGGCAGCAGCCGCAGCGGAAACCGGTGGTCGTGCAGCCACCACAGCACCTTGTCATACGCCGCGTCTATCGCAGTCCGCCCGCTGCTGACGCTGTCGATGAATTGCTCACCCAGCCGCGTCAGGTCAGCCTCCATCCCCAGCAACGTGCGCAGGTCGCCACGCTGACCTGCCTCAAAGTACCTCTGTCCCTGCCGCAAATTGAGCGTGCCGAGACTGATCAACAATCCGCATTCGCCGATCAGGCTGCCATACACAAACCCGTGCTCGTTGAGAAAGTGCTGCAGCATCGGCGCTCGGTCCAGCAAGCCGCGAATGCGGAGCATGGAATCGGTACTGTTCTTGGTGGCAACCAGGTTCGGATGCTCCGCGGCGATCTTCGCATACTCCTCGGCGGTCACCAGTCGCTTGGCGCGCAGCAGGTTGTAGTGGAGAAACTGGCAGTCCGGGTACCCGCCAAGTACCGACTCGAAAAAGGCGCGCACCTCACCCGGCTCCAGCGCACCCCAACTGGGCAACGAAACCTGAAACAGGCGCACCCCGAGGCTGTGCCGAGCGAACGCAATCCGCTCCAGCATCGTCTCGAGCGACAAACTGATCACGCCCACCATTGGCTCCGCTCCACCGGCGCGCATCTCGTCGACAAACACGCTGGCAACCTGCTCGAACTGCGCGTTGTTGACCGCGTAGCCCTCGCCCGCCGTGCCAAACACGTACAGATGGGAATACCCGGCTGCCAGCAGCGAGGCGATCTCGTGTCGAAACAACGCTTCATCCAGTCGAAACTCCGCGGTCCACGGCACGACCACCGTCGCCAGAATGCACGCCGGAAAGCGCGCAGACGGTCTGACGTCCACCTGGCTCACGTCAACTCGACTGCCTGACCGGTCGCGTTCGAGCGGTACCCGGCCTCAACCATCCCGACGGCCGCCAGTCCATCCTCGCCGGTCACCGGTGGCTCACGTCCCTCGCGCAGCGCGTCGATAAAGTCCTGCACCATGTCGATGAACGCCTCCAGACGCACGAACTCCAGAGGATGATTCACGTAGTCCATCGGTGGTTGTTCATACACCGTCTCCCAACGCTCCCCGCGCCCGAGCTGAAATGCGCCATACCCATGCGCATCGAGGTCGCCCGTGGAACCTACGACCCGCACGCGGAAATCGGTGTGCTCCCAGCCAGGGCCGGGCACCTCGTAGCTCAGCCACAGCGTCGCCATGACGCCATTGGCAAAGGTGAGCGTCGTCATGGTGCTGCGCGGCGTCTCACCCTCGTTGTTGTAGTTAGCGATCTGAGCGTAGAGTCGCGCGGGTTCCGCGCCTGCGACCCACCGCAAATAGTCGAAGCAGTGCGAGCCCGCGTCGAGGAACAGCCCGCCCTCTTTCGGATCGCGAAACCACTCCTTACCAATGAACGGAATGCGCGGGTACAGCCACCACAGCGTCAGCATGCGCACCTCGCCGATGTCTCCGCGCTGGATGCTCGTGTGCAACCGGCGCGTCGAGCCGCGATACCGCCACGGTTTGATGACCGACAGCTCCACGCGGTGTTCGCGACAGGCGTCGATCATGCGTCGGCACTCGGCGCTGGAGGTGGCCATCGGCTTTTCGACCAGCACGTGCTTGCCATACCTGGCAGCGAGCGCTGTCTGCTCCGCGTGCGCGGATTGCGGCGAGGTGATGATGACGGCGCTCACGTCGTCGCGCTGGAGTAACGCTTCGACGGATTCCTCGGCGGCGATGCCATACTCCGCCGCCAGCCCAGGGGCGCGGCTGCCGCCCGCCACGCCGACGAGTCGCGCGCCGCGCACGTACCGCGCGACACATTCGGCGTAGGTCCGCGCCATGAACCCAGAGGCAATGATGCCGATCCCGATGTCAGCCCGCTCCACCGCCCACACGCTACCCAACGGCGTGCCGCGCGTTCAAGACCCGTCTCTTCAAGTCGGCGACGCACCCACGAGAAGATCCGTCAGCCCCGATCTCGACTTTTTGCCGCTGCGCTCGGGGATAGCACACCTGCGACTTCCTCCCACAACAGGGCTGCGGCACCGATACGAACCCGACGTGGGTCCCCTGGGGATGCGACTTGCCCGTTATGTGGCGCCCGCCCCGTCGGCGCGGCCCTCCCGTTGGCCAGGATCACCAGGAATCTGCACCAGCACAATCTCGAGCACGAGCGCAACCACGGCCCCGACCACCACCGGCTGCGACAGCAGCTGCGTCACCAGCGGCGGCAATTTCGGCGCGGCCGAGGTGATCAGCGGCGGCAGTCCCGTGCCCATGATCACCGCCAGGCCAGCCACCGCAGCGTGACGCGGCGTATCCGGCGTCCGTGCCAGCGCGGCCACACCCGTCATGATCAGCGACGCCGCCGCGGGCAGAAAGATGCCGCCAACCACCGGATCCGGCGTCGCCGCCAGCACCGCACCTAGCTTGGGAATGAATGCCAGCACGAGGAAGATGATCCCGGCGATCGTCACTGCGAATCGACTTCCCACCCCCGTCAGTTTCAGCAATCCCACGTTCTGGGCATACGCCGTCGTCGCGAACCCACCGAACAGCGACGAGATGATCGAGCCGGCCGCTTCGCCCGAGACGCCCAGTCGAATCCGCTGGTCCGTAATCGGCGTACCGACGATCTCGCCTGCCGCGTAGTAGACACCCACAGCCTCGATGACCGCCACCACGAAGGCAAACAGCAACGCCACCGTGACGCCCGCGTCGAATTGCAAGCCGCCATACGGCAGCAGTTGCGGAATGCCAATCCAGGCGGCGCTGGACACCGCCTCAAACGACAGCCGACCGAAGACGAGGCTGAGCGCGTCACCCACCAGTAAACCCCAGATGAACGCATACGAGCGCCACGGTCCTCTGCCAAAAGAGCTGAGCAGGAGCACCGTCAACAACGTGGCGGTCGAAATGGTGAGCGTTTGCGGGCTGCCGAAAATCCGGGCTGGTGGGATTGCCGCCGAAGAACTCTTCCAGAGTGAAGCCCGCCAGCGCGATACCCACCAGCAGAATGACCGATCCCGTCACCGCTGGTGAGAACAGCCGCCGAACGAGACCCAGCAGACCGCTCGCCGCGATGATCAGCACCAGCACGCCACCAATCAACAAACCGGTGGTCGCCATCGCTAGCTGTCCAGCTTTGGCAAAGCCGATCATCAGTCCGTCGAAGGCGGCCGAAGGTCCTTCCACGATCGGCAAGCGAACCAGTCGGGTCGACTGTGTCAGCGTCACCAATCCGGCGGCGAGAAAGATCGCGTTGATCAAATTGCCGGCCAGCGCGGCCGAGAGTCCGCCCACCGCCGCGACGAACACCGGATCCAGCCACACGTTGGAGACCAGCACGTGCTGGAACCCGAGGGCAACCGCTTGCGGGAGCGGCGGCCGCTCTTCGAGCCCGACGGTGAGCGTGCTGGACGGCTTCAGCGCTGGGGCGCCGCCGAGATCCGGTGCGACATCAGTTGCCATGCGGTTCCCTCTGTGTCGTAGCGTGCCTGTCGAGGCCGAGGTCCAGGTGAGTCACGGTGCGCCCGAGCAGGCCGACGTCCGGATTGGTATGCAGGCCCGCGTCCGGTTGTACCGACGCTTGCCCATGCGTATCGACGTCCGACTGCGCCGACCTCTGCCCATACAGGCCGAGGTCCGGGTGTTCGAATTCCCAGCGGCCCGCGCTGGCGTCGGGTTCGAGGTCCGTCCAGCGCAGCAGCTCGAGTACATTGAAGCGGCCGTCGTGGTGCCACGTCGCGGCGACGTCGCCCATGCGACCCAACGGGCAGACGCGGTCCAGTCCGAGCCGACCGAGTTTGCCCGCTAGCGCGCGCGTCCGATCGCCGCTGGCCGCCACGCCGCACGTTTGCAGATAGCGGCGCACGCCGGCCGCCAGGCGCGGCACGTCCTCCACGAGGTCGTCGACCGGCTTGACGAAGACCGCTCGGTTCAGACACGACGCCTCGAACCGCGGGTCTTCGTCGTAAAACACCACGGCCTCGCGCGCATCGAAGATCTCCTGACGGGACCCACTGACTTCGAGGTGCCGATGCCGCCGATCGCCGGATACTTCGTGTGGGTCGTGCTGATTCGCCTCAGGTGAAGTTCCCTCGCCCAGCACCTGGACCTGGACCTCGCCGGACTCCTCGCCGCCGAGCGCCTGCCGCAGCTCGTAGCGCTGCCGGAGCTGCAACAGACTGCTGGACTCCTCGAGTGTCAGTCGCCCGCGCGGCACCTGCTCGGCGTAGTCGCCGAGCGATTCCGACAGCGCCCGCGCGAACTCGCGGGGTGACGTCTCGCCGCCCCGCTCCACGTACAGCAGGTGCGGCGACAGACACCCCTGCTGGTCATACTTGACCACGTCATATGCCGCGCGCTTCAGTGTCTCCGCGCGGTGCTCCGCCGCCAATGCCTCGCGTCCGATGACGCCAAAGCTGAGCTTGTGACCGTAGGCGACGAAGCGGGTTTCGGCCGGCACGCGCCCGCGCACCGTCTCGATCGCACGCTCACTTCCATAGGCGATAACCGCCTCCGCCTGCCCAAACGCCACCGACTCCATCGCCGCGTCGCCACCCCGCCAGTAGCCGACCGCCAGGCATGCGGCGAGGTCCGGATCGACCTCCGCGATGGACTCCGCCAGTAGCGTCGCGAACAGCGGCTCTTCCGACGCAACCTTGCCGAAACTGGCGGACTTCACCAGCAGCGCCGCGACGAGGCTCTGCGCTGGCAGGCCAGGCACGTTGCCACTCCAGACATGAACCGTCAGCCGCGGACCAAATGCGCGCGTCCACCCACCCGCTTGCCCGCGCGGCACGAAGCCGTCCAGCACCCCAGGTTCGGGCAGTTCTTCCTCCAGGAGCCGCCGCACGTTCTCGGCACGCAACAAGCCGAGGTAGCTGACCAGTCCCTTCCGCACTGCCGGCTCGGAGTAGCCGGTAATGCGTGGCAGCAGCAGCTCCGCCTCGCGGCGATACGCCGACGTGGCATCGAGCCAGCGGCTGGCAACCCGGTCGAGCACCGTGACGATGTGGTGGACGGGCAGCTCGGCGAGATAGGCGTCGCGCGCGGCGGAGATGCGCTGGAGCTGCGCGAGCAGTCCCGCGGGGGTCAAGCGCGGGATGCGCAGTTCCAAGCCAACGCCGCCAACGCCGCCAACGCCGCCAACGCCGCCAACGCCGCCAACGCCGCCAACGCCGCCAACGCCGCCAACGCCGCCAACGCCGCCAACGCCGCCAACGCCGCCAAACGAGAGTGTCTGCCACTCCGCCACGTCGACCTCTTGCAGGCCGGGCAGCCACCCGATCGTGCGCGGCGTCTGCGCGACTGCACTGCTCACGGGTAGACCTCCGCGCGGCCCACGGCTTCGATCAACTCGTCGAGCGCAATCGAACATCCACGCGCCTCGCTGGCGCTCGCGCGACCGAACAACTCGAAGCCGTCACCCATCGCGCAGCCAACATCCTCGC
This sequence comes from uncultured Chloroflexia bacterium, assembly GCA_963776625.1. Lineage (GTDB taxonomy): Bacteria > Chloroflexota > UBA6077 > UBA6077 > CF-72 > CF-72. The sequence continues at coordinate 230,549 of CAVZNP010000003.1, forward strand.
TGAGCACCGCCAGCACCGACGCGCGATTGACGAGATCGAAATGGAGCAGCAGCCCGCGCTGGCCACGCGGCACCTCCTGGAGCGTTTCGGGATCCACCACCAGCGTGCGCGCCCATGGCGGCACCACCTTGAAGCGCTGTCCTCCGCCGACGCGCAGCGTGTTGTCGAGGAACTGCGTACCGTGCTCGGTCATCCCGTACATGTTGACAATGTGGCTGTCGGGGATTCCCAGTCGGTCTGTCACCAGACGATAGAGCTCGTCCTTCGCGTACTCGCGCGAGCGACCCTTGTAGCCGCCGGTGTCCATGACGCGGCTGCCAGGCGGCAGGGAGAAGCGGAGTCCGGCCGACTCGCAGTGCTCGAGGAAGTGGACCAGTCCGAAACTGGCGGCAAGGATGAGCACGGGCTCGGCGGCTGCCGTGGCTGACTCCAGCGCGCGCGCCAGTCCGTCGGCGTCGAGGCCGCCGGCGGAGGTGACAAACCATGCGCTGTGGTTGGGCGCACCGCTCCGTTGTTCGCCGCTGGTCGCACTAGGGCGGTCGCCGCCAGCCGCTGGGTGTCTGCCAGCAGCATTGGCCTCGGCGCCAGCGTCGCGGTTCCCTGCGGTTGGGGGAGTGTCAGGTTCAACTTCTTGTTCGTGTCCTACGCTGGCACTACTCTCCGAGCCACCGCTTGCACCGGTGCCCAGGACAGCACTCGCACCCCGGGCCGTGGCACCGCTCGGGGTACAGTCCGCGCCAGAACTCGAAGCTGTGTCCGGGCCAGCGCTCACTCGACGGTCCGGGCCAGTGCCAGCATCACTGTCCGAGCGAGCGCTTGCACCGCCCGCGCCGACGCTCGCAGCAGTGACCGTGACAGCACTCGCGCCACTCTCCGGGCCAGCACTCGCACCACTCTCCGGGCCAGCACTCATACCAGTGCCCGCGCCGACGCTCGCAGCAGTGACCGGGCCACCACTCCCGCCACTCTCCGGGCCAGCACTCGCGCCACTCTCCGAGCCAGCACTCGCGCCACTCTCCGAGCCAGCACTCGCGCCACTCTCCGGGCCAGCACTCACATCAGTGCCCGTACCGCCACTCGCGCCAGTGCCCGAGACAACATTCACACCTGTGGCCGTGTCACCGCTCGCACCTCTGGCCGTGTCACCACTCGCGCTCGGACCAGGGCCAGTTTCACCAAAGGCCTCGACCATCAGCGTCAGCCAGTGCGCCAGCGACGAGTTCGGCATCTCGTCGCGGTGAGGAAACAACACGAGGCAGCGCATGCGCTCCACATCAGGTAGCACGTGGGCTTTGAAATTCGTGCGCGCGTTGAGGTCGTACAGCCTGAGGCTCGGGTGATAGTGACGGCTTTTGTGCTCGGGCCGCGTCGTGCCACTCGAGTTGAATTCGGTGGCGCCGTCAATCTGTTCCGCGGCAAGCACGGTTTCCTTGAAGGCCGCGATGGGGACGGGCGGAATCTGACGCCAGTGGCGCACGGTGTCCGGCGTCTGGCCGCGGCGCTCGCACAGCAAGCGGTACGGGCGGTTGTGCGCAAACTGGTAGGTGAACAGGCGCAGGGCAAGGTTCGAGAACTCCGCGTCGGCGCGCGGCGCATCGATGCCGCGACGGACGAAGTCGCGCAATTCCGCCTCGAGCGGCGGGCCACCTTCCGTCACATCCAGCGGTGTCGCGGGGGTGGCCACCTCGCCAGCGGCGGCGACACGTGACGCCGCGGGAGACGCGCCGCCGCTTTCGCTGCGACCCCATGAGGGGCTGGAAGACGCAGCTCGCTCCTCGCGTGACGCTCCACCCTCCCCGCGTGACGCCCGACCCTCTCCACGTGACGCTCCATCCTTCCCGTGTGACGCTCCACCCTCTCCACGTGACGCTCCATCACTCACAGCCACCGGACCAGAGGTAACCCGAGACGTCTCGTCGGCGAAGGATGCCGCGGGTGACGCCACGCGAGACGCTTCGCCAAGCGCGGACGCGAGGTGTGACGCTCCAGATGACGCTGTTGGTGACGCTCCGCTACCGGCCGTCCCGCCAAATGCCGCTTCGCGGGACGCTCCGCCGGCATCGGCCTCGGCGCGTGACGACGCGAATGACCCGCCGCCGAACGCGGCACCGCGGAGTGACGCGTCGCCAGCCTCCGCCGCGTCGCGTGACGCTTCGCGTGACGTCTCGCCCCGAAGTGCCACCTCGTGAGACGCCTTTTGTGACTTTTCCTCAACCTGTGACGCCTGCGATGACGCTCCTGGTGACGCCCCGTCTGGTAGGTCCGCCTGACCCGCCTGACCCGCCTGACGAGCGTAGGTGGCTTGGGGAGCAAAGACGGTGTGGATCTCAGCGGGCGGGACGGCGTCGGCGACCGGGACGGCCACGGCGACCGAGGCGGCCTCGGCGAAAGCGATGGCCCGGACAGCAGTGGCGGTCTCGGCGGGCACGGCGGCAGGGGCGCCCTCGGCGGGCACGATGGCCTCGGCGGCGGGGACAGCGGGGACGGGCTCAGTGGCGGGGACGGGCTCGGTGGCGGGGACGGGCTCGGTGGCGTTGCCGACGATGCCTTCGGTGGCGGTGGAGATCGACGGCACCAGCACCACGCGCCCAACGACGGTGCCCGCGCGCAGCTCCGCCAGCGCCGTCGCGGCCGACTCCAGCGGATACTGCGCGGCAATCGGCATCCGCAAATGGCCGGCCGCCGCCAGACGGACCACCTCCTCCAGCTCCGCCCGCGTGTTGCCCAGCGAGCTCAGCAGGCGCGTCTCGCGCAGTACCAGCTTCAGCGGATTCATGCGCAGCTGCGCGCTGCCGTAGCCCACCAGCACCAGCCGACCCTGCCGGCGCAACATGTCAATCCCGGCCACCAGCGTCGACTCCGCGCCGACCAGCTCGAACACCACGTGCGCACCCTGCCCGCGTGTCATCCGTGCGACGGCCAGCACCGCATCGCCGGCGGAGGCATCGACCACGTCGCTCGCGCCCAGCTCGCGCGCCAGCTGGAGCTTGGCCGGCGTACGGCCGATGGCCACGACGCGCGCGCCGCGAAGCGCGCCGAGCTGAACCAACGCTAGTCCCACGCCGCCGACGCCGTAGACCACCATCGTCTCGCCGGCCACCACGTGGGCCACTCCGTCGAGTGCGTGGAAGGCGGTAGCAGCCGCGCAGCCGAGCGGCGCCGCGGCGATCGGGTCCAGCTCAGCGGGCAGGGGGATCAGGCAGTCCGCCGCGACGCGGACCTGTTCGGCGAATCCACCGTCGGCCGAGAGGCCTGGCTGGGGTCCCGCGTTGGGACAGACCTGCTCCTGTCCTGACCGACAGAAGCCGCACTCGCCGCACGGCCGGCCGTAGTACACCAGGACACGCGAGCCGACCAGGCCTGGTGGGCCGGCGACGACCTCGCCGGCGATCTCGTGCCCGGGCGTGAGCGGCCAGACGCCCGGATTCAGCGTGCCGTCGAGGAGCTGCAGCTCCGTATGGCACACGCCCGCGGCCAGCACGTGCACCAGCGCTTCGCCCGCCGCCAGACGTGGCACTGAAACGTGGTCGAGGCGTGGCGCCAGCCCCGGGCCGTCCAGACGCACGGCGCGCATAAGCCGCGCGAACCCTGAAGCGTTCCATCGCTCCGGGCGCATTTGCGGAGTCAGGCCCAGACTGTCCGATAGCTCGGCGCCGCCCACCCGCGGCGCCGACCCCGCATCGTCCGACCGTTCCGCGGCCCTCCCAGCCACGCGCTGCGGCTCGGCCGAATCCTCAATCCATGGCTCCGCCACGCGTGGCTCGCCAAGCCCCGCCCGCGAGCCGGCACCCTCTGGCCCGACGCCGAGCGCATCCCCCGCTCGGAGGGCCAATTCTTGCTCCTGCCGGCCCGCGACCTCTGCCTCAGGCGCGACCGCCTCGTGCCGCTGGGCCGCGCGGTCTGCCTCACCCCGATCCGTAGTCAACGCCGCCGGCACGCCGCCAGGCTGCACGCCAGACGTGCCTGGTGCCGCTGCGGTGTCTGAAGTTGTCGCTTGTTGCTGCATCGCGTCATGCCTCGCCACGGATCGGTCGGATCCACCAGCGGAAAAACGCGCGATGCAGCAGCACACGCAAACCAGGGCAGTTCGCGTGTACCCCGCTTCCCTACGCTCGTTCTAACGAGTTCAGGTTCAAAGAGTTGGTGGGCTTGATCCCGCCTCTCAGCTACTCGCTCCCCCGCGGGGACGACTCTTCAATTGAAAGGTGCTGGTGAAAGGTGCTAGGCGAAGATTGTGGCGCGGCGGGCGCGGCCAGGTCAATCTGAGACGCTGGCACCCAGCAGGTGCAGCGTCGCCGACACGGCTGCCGCGCCCACAATCGGCTGACGGTAGATATCCACGCCGTCGAAACCGCGCCCGACCGCCAGCAGCATGCCGTCGCTGCTCACCCCGCCCGAGTTGTCCTCCCAGTCGGACGGCAGCGGCCACGAGCCTTCGGGACTGCCCGCGATGAAATCGATCACCTCGGTCCTCGCATTTGTCTGAACAACGCCCCGCGGGTTGCCGTCGGCGCCAAAGACCGTGCCCTTGAAGTTCTGCTTCGCAGCGGGATCGTCGGCGGCTTGCCACGCGTACGGCGGCGCCAGCGACCACCACCGCGCCTGCGATGTCTCCGCCGTCCCGCCACACGGATAGCGCGCGAAGAGCATTCGGCCCGCCTGGCCGAAGACGAGCTGCGACGGCGCGCACTTGCTGTTTTCGGGCGCCGGAAAGATGTTCTGACGCGTGCGTGCCACCAGGTCGTACACCAGGACCTGGCCGCAGCTGAGACCGACCGCCAGCAGCTCGCGGTTGCCGCTCAGGGCTACGGCGCGATCGTCGGCCGGACAGCTCGCGGCGGTGTCGTTGTCGAGCAGCGGGTGCCATGACGTGGACGCGTCGACGGCCTCACCGCTGGAGAGTGACCATGCACCGAACTCACCGTCGGAGCTGTACAGCGCGAGCGACTGCCCGTCCGGGTCGAAAGCAAACTGGTAGGCCACGAAGGTGTCCGGCAGCGAATCCAGCGCAATCGACTTGAATGGATGGAACGACGGCAGCTGCCAGATGCTGATCTCGCGCTTGCGTGCGCCGGAGTCGACGTAGCTGCCGAAGACGGCCACGTACTGGCCGCTCGGATCGAACGCCACCAGCTCGGCGTTCAGCCGCGTGCCCGCGGCTTGCAGCGTGGCGAGCCGCTGACCGTCCAGCAATGGACCTTTGGCGAGCAGCACGCCATACGCCAGCAAGCCCAGCAGGCTCAGCAGCGCCAGCGCTTGAATGGGGCGAGTATTGGAGGCGTACTCGGCTGCCAGGCGCCGACGCACCTCCATACCGGCCGCGGGCGATTCGCGCGCGGCTTCGGCGACGATGTCGCCGAAGTAGCGGTGGACCAGACGGTAGCCTCCAGATCCGGTGGGCACCGCCAGGCGGTCGGCCACCATCAGGTCGATCACCCGTCCTACTTCGGCCGTGGAGGCAGCCGCATCCGCACTGGTGTCGTGGGCAAAGTCACTGAGCTGGAGTCCAGTGTTCCAGCCTGCCCCGCGTGTCTCCGCGGCGAAGCGAGCCAGCACGCGGCAGGCAAGCTCCCGGTTGGAGACTTCATCGAGCTTGTCTTCGACGATGGATGTCAGAATGCCGCGCGAGGCGCCGGCCAGCTGGTAGTCGTACACGCGCTGCACCTGGTGCTCACGCAGCCAGCTGCCGACAATCTGTAGCTCCGCCGGGCACACGCCATCTTCGAAACACAGATCGCGTGACACCGATTCGGTGAGCGTCGCTTCGAAGCCGGCTCCGTCGTGCGCGGAAAGGAAGCTGAGAATATCGCGCGCAACCGACGGCTCGAAGCGGTGCAATTCGAACCGCGAGCGCGCGGGCACCACTCCCAGAATGGACTCCAGCTCACGCAGCGGCTCGGGTATGTCGGTGCGGAGGACCAGCAGGCACACCACCGGCAAGTCGGATTCCACGAACGACTTCAGCCACGCGAGCTCTTTTGCGCGCGAAAGCGCCGGCGACGGATCGGTCCACATGGTGTCGAAATCGTCGAAGACCACGAGCAGCCGACGACCCGCCGAGCGAAGCGTTTTGATGAGCTCCTCTGGATCGACGGTCGCCGGCGTAGCGGCCGCGGCGGATCGGACTGGAGTGACGGCGAGCTGTTCCGCAAGCGGTGCGCCGCGCGTGCGCACGAACATCCAGCTGAAGCCGGCGTCGTTCTTGCTCAACTGGGTGAGCAGTCCAGCGCGCAAAAAGGACGTGCGACCGGAGCCCGGCTCGCCGAGCACCAGTCCCACGCGAAACTCTTCGTCGCCCAGAGTAGCGTTCAGTCGTTGCAGCTCGGCTTCGCGCCTGGGCAGTTGCTCGCCAATATTGAAGGGTTGCAGTCCGCGCAGGTAGGCGGCCTGGTTGGACGCTGGTGGCGCCACGGGCACGGATTGACGCTGCTTGCGAGCGGCACTGACGGCCTGCACGACCACGATGGCGGCGAATACCAGGGCGGCAATGCCCTTGGAGTATTGCTCGGCGGCAGTCTGACTCAGCACCAGGCCGAGGATCGCCGCGACGACCGCCCCGAGCGCCGTGATGGCGTTGACCGAGTTGTTCACCAGCGCCGCGGCGCGAGAGACGGCGTTGGTCGGACTGCCCGCGTCTGAGGCCGAGCCGGAGACGGAGTCGGAGTCCGCAGCGGCGGGCGCTGGCCCTGGCGCTGGGTCTTCAGGCATGTATCGCCTGCGAGCAGCCCTGGCCGCGCGTCGTGGTCGTGTTCGGAGCGCTGCCATCCCGCGGCAAGCTGACAGTCAGACCACCAAACGCTGTCGCGCACACCTGGGGCACGCCGGGGAATCGATCCGTCAGACTGGAGGGCGAGGCGCTGAGGTCGCGCGACGACGAGCTCAAGATCAGTATTCTGCGGCCTGACCGCACTCAGGACGTCACTGGATGGAAGCTGAGCGGCGCCGCGGCTGGTGGCCTTGAGGACTTCCGCCGGAGCCAGGCCCGCGGCGACGGCGTTTGCCTGTCCGGCCGCGGCCAACGCCCCGAGCACCACCAGGTTGGCGCCGCCGAAGTTGATGCCAACCGCCAGGCTATCGTCGTAATCGTCGTGTGGCGCGGAAGGGTCTTTCGGCTGCGGGTTGTACGCGGTCGCCGTGAGATTGGCACCCCAGGCGACCGGGCCGCTCGCCGAGCTCCAGTAGGTCGGCTGGAGGCTTTGCGCCTGCATCGCGACGGAAAAGTTGTGCCAACTGGCCGAATCGTCGGTCTGCCCCGTGAGCCAGACCTGAGCCACGGGCAGGGACTGGAGGACCTCCGTGCAGCCGCCGACGACGTCCGGCAGCGCGGAAGTCGGCGCCAGCACGTCGATACGCTGCACACCCGAGGCGATCATCGACGACACCAGTTGGCGGCCGTTCGCCTGCGAGCCGCACTCCAGCACGACGACGGTGCTCAGGTCGGAAAGCTGGATCCACGTCGCGTCCGCGGTTCCCGCGTCCAGCGAATGCACGATGAGCCGGTCTGCGGACGTTGTCTGAGCGTGCGCAAGTGGCGACAGCCAGATCCAGACTGCCATTGCAAGAGCGCTGGCCAGGCACATCGCTCGGACCATACTTCCCCCTGGTGACTACCCGATGTGAGAAACGCCCCAGGCGCCGACTTTCGGACACGCGGTCGCGACGCCGCGTCAGCATAGCGCATTGCGATGGCGACTTCACGCTCCTCAGGGGCAGCGGGGGGGGGCAGCGCCTGGTTCAGCGCACCTCGGTCACGACGTCGAGCAGGTACGGCTCACCCGCGGCCACGGCCTCGACGGCGGTCGCCAGGGCGCGGGGCAGGTCGGCCACGGAGGTCACGGGCCCGGATGCGCCGATGCCGAAGCTGCGGGCCAGGCCGGCAAAGTCGACGTGCGGACCTTCTGGCCGCGTGCCAATGCCCGCTCGCTCGGCGGGGCGCCCGCGGTGCTCGGCCATGCGCAAACCGTGCTCTTCCGAGTTGTAGTAGCTGTGATTGTTGAGCATGACCATCAGCAGCGGGAGCTGCTCGTGCGCCGCGGTGTACAGCGCGCTGCTGGAGTAGAGCAGGTCGCCGTCCGGCTGCAGGTTCACGACGATCCGCCCGCTGCCCTTGTGTGCCAGTCCGACACCCAGGCTGGCGCCGATCCCGTAGCCGAGCCCCGCGCCTCCCGACGTGCCGGTGTACTGGTAGGGCTGATCGATGCGCCACAACCGACGCGACCAACCCCGCAGGTCACTATTCGACAGGACGATGTCGCGACCTTCGAGCGTATCACGCAAAGCCACGCCCAGCGCGCCCAGCGGCACGGCGCCGTCACCAGACAGCGAGCGGGCGCGCGCCAGCCACTCCGACCGACGCCGGCGGCCCTCGGCGCTGATCGCCTCCGCACGCGTGCGGCGCGCCTCCGCCGCGTCGGAGCCGGCGCGACTTTCTACGTTCTGTGCCGCGGACAACGCGTCGCTTACCAGGTCCGCCAGCGCCGGCAGTGCCAGTCGGCTGTCACCCACCAGGTTCAGATCCACCGGCTGAATGCGCTGGAAATCGGAGGCCCAGCTGTGCACCAGCAATTCGCTGACTGACAGGGAGATGATGCGCACGTCGTCCGCCGCGGCGAAACCTGCAGGCCGATGGCGCGCGACGTTGGACTGGAGTGCGCCCCACAGGTCCACCACGTCGACGGCGAGAATGACGTCGGCGTCACGCAGCAGCTCGTCGCGACGCTCGCTGGCCTCCAGCGCATGATCCGACGGGAAATTATATCGCGAGCCGAGGTCCACCACCGGCGCGTGCAGCTGCTCCGCCAGCCGCAGCAAGCCCTGTGCGCCCTCCAGCGACCGACCCACCGTGTCCGCCAGAATCACCGGCCGCCGACTTTCGGTCAGCCAATGCGCCGCGGTCGCCAGTCCTTCCGGAGCCGCCTGCACGGGTGACTGCTGGATCCAGCGCTCCAGGTCGGTTGGCACGCTCAGACCTTTCGGAAGCGGATCCTCTTGAATCGCCGCGTCCAGGCAGACGTAGACGGGGCCGCACGGCTCGGCGCGCATCAGGCGGTACGCGCGCAACAGTGACTCCACCAGCCCGGCCGCGGCGTTGGGCTGATCGTCGAACTTGACAAAGTCGCGTACGTGATTGCCCTGCACCAGCGCGGTGTGGATCCACTCGATCCAGGGTCGGCGTCGCGTGGAATCCATCGGCCCGGTGCCACCCAGCAGGAGCACCGGCACGCGGTCGCACCAGGCATTGAAGATGGCCATGCACGCGTGCTGGAGTCCGACGACGTCGTGCAGCGCGGCAACGATCGGCCGACCCGTCGCTTTGGCGTAGCCGTGCGCCAGCGCGACGGAAATCTCTTCGTGGCAGCACAGCACGCTGCGCGGGCTGGTGTCGCCGCCGTAGTTGACGAGCGAGTCGTGCAACCCGCGAAAGCTGGCGCCCGGATTCAGTGCCGCGTATTCGATGCCCAGTGCGCGCAGAATGTCGACGACCAGGTCCGATCCGTACTCCGGCTCGCGCCGCGCCGCATCAGCGGCGGGCCCACCTGGTGCGACGGCAGTCATGCCGCGACCGGGAACTTTGCGCAGCAGCGGCATGATCTTTTCGGCATACAGGTCCAGGAAACGGCGCTGGTCCTCCCCGGGAGCGTGGAACACCAGGTGATTGAAACCCAGGTCCGTGTAGAAGCGGATTTGCTCCACGTGCTCTTCTGGATCGGTGGAGACAATCCAGCGACTGGCGGTGCGCTCGGTGGACAGCGCGTCGGCCAGACGCTCCATCTCTCGGGGATCCTCGACGCCGACTTTCTCCTGGGCAGAGAGGGCCAGCGCACCCCAGTTACGCGTGTCGTCGAGCGCGCGCTGTCGATCGGTGTCGAAGGACACTTTGACTTCGATCATCTTGTCGAGCGTCGTCGGATCGCGACCCGCTTCGCGCGCGCCCTCGGCGAAGGCGGGCAGCAGTTGATCGCGATACAGCTCGGCGCCCTTGCCACTGGTGCAGATGAATCCGTCGCCCACGCGCCCGGCGTACTTGGCCATCTGCGGTCCGCCGGCGGCGATCAACAACGGGACGCCGCCCGCGGGTTTGTCGTACACGGTAGCGTTGACGGTCTTGTAGTAGGTGCCGGAGTAGCTGACGCGCTCCTCCGTCCACAACTTGCGCATGAGCGTGACCGACTCGCGCAATCGAGCCCAGCGCTCACGAAAATCGGGCCATTCGATGCCCATCGGTGGCACTTCGTTGAGTGATTCGCCCGTACCAATACCCAGCATCACGCGACCAGGGAACAGCACGCCCAGGGTGCCCATCGCCTGCGCCACGATCGACGGGTGATAGCGGAACGTGGGTGTGACGACGCTGGTGCCCATCTCGATGCGCTTCGTACTGGCGCCGAGTGCCCCCAGCCACGCAAACGAAAACGGCGCGTGGCCGCCAGTGTGGCGCCAGGGCTGGTAGTGGTCGCTCACCACGACACTGTCGAAACCAGCCTCCTCCGCGTGAACGCTGAAGTCGAGCAGCTCGGTTGGACCAAACTGTTCGGCGGACGCTTTGTATCCGAGTCGCAACGACGTCATATCGCTCTCGACTCTACCAGTTCAGCCTCGGGTTCAGCCTCGGTTCGATAGTCGCGAAAGCGCGGCATCAACACGAAACACGCCGCGCAGCCCAGCACGCACAGCACCCCGCCCGAGACGACCGATGCCGACACGCCGAACAGGCCGGCAACTAGACCGGATTCGGTGTTGCCGAGTGCCGGACCACTCGCGTAGCTGACCATCTCGATGGAAGCGAGCCGCCCGCGCAGCTCGTCAGGCACCGTGTGATTCCAGATCGACATGCGGAAGATGCCGCTGATGGCGTCGGCGCCGCCGGCCACGGCGAGCAGCGGCAGCGCGATGACGGGCGTGCCGGCCAGCCCGAAACCGACGATCGCAACGCCCCAGATCGTGGCGGCGAGGATGACCGCCAGACCGTGGCGGCGCACGCGGTTGGTCCAGCCACTGGTGCCGACGGCGAGCAGCGCGCCAAGTGCCGGCGCCGAATATAGCAGGCCAAGCACGGCCGGGCCGCCCAGCGTCTCGGCAATGGCCGGAAACAGGGCCTCGGGCATGCCGAAGACCATCGCCACGATATCCACGATGTAGGTGCCGACCAGCTCAGGCCTCGAGCGGGCGAAGTTCCAGCCGTCGAGGACGCCCTGCAGGCTCGGGCGTTCACCGCCCAGCGCCGGCGGCGAGGCGCGCATCAGCGCCAGCGCCACGAGTGAGGCGGCGAAGCTGCACGCGTCCAGCGCGTAGGTTGCCGGCAAACCGACGGTGACAATCAGCACGCCGCCGATCGCGGGTCCGACCAGCATGCCGATCGTGCCACGCGTTGCGTTCAGGGCGCCGGCGGCGGTGAGGTCGCCCTTTTCGACCAGGCGCGGCACCATAGCGTCCAGCGACGGGCGCTGCAGCGCGAAGAGGCCGGACTGCATCGCCGCGAGGATGAAGATGACCCACAACCACGGCTCGGGCAGGACGGCATTGACGTAGAGCAGTACCGAGAGAACGGCGAAGGCGATCTCGGTGACGAGGACGGTGGCGCGGCGGTCGCGGGCGTCGGCGATGGCGCCGCCGACCATCGAAAACGCCAGAATCGGGCCAAGCTGGGTCAGGCCGAGCAGTCCGACCACGAGCGGGGAATGGGTGAGCTGATAGACCTGGTATGGGACCGCGACGTAGGTCAGCATGCTGCCCATGAAGGACACGAGTTGACCCCAGAAGAGCAGGCGGAAATCACGGTGCCGCAGCGGGGTGATGTCGACGGTCGCCAGCTTGAGGAGGTCAGTCATGCGGAGACGCGCTGGACGGGCGGCGCACTCGCCACCCCAACTCTAGGAGCTGAAGCGCGGATCAGGCGACTCGGTGCACCATGCGGCCGCGGGGCGCGGCGGAGACCTGGCCATCCCGCATCACCAGTTGCCCGCGAACGATCGTGGCGACCGGGCCGCCTCGGGTGAGGAGACCCTCGAACGGCGTCAGGTTGTTTTTGCCGTGCAGACGCGTCTCCTCGACCACGTCCTCCAGGCCAAGGTCGACGATGGTCACATCGGCATCCGCGCCCACCTCCAGGCAGCCTTTGCGCGGATACAAACCCCACGTTCGGGCTGGACCTTCCGACATGACACGCGCCAGGTCCTGCAAGGTCAGGCGACCCGTGTTGACACCCTGCGTCAGAAACAAGCGCAGGCTCAGCTCCACGCCGCCGAACCCGGAGACCGCCTGCCAGATGTCCGCGTGGAGTTTCTCCGACGCGAGGTGGGGAGCATGATCGGTCGCAATGCACGTGATCGTGCCTGCCGCCAGCGCACCGAGCAGCACCCGCCCGTGGCCCGGCTCGCGCACGGGCGGATTGATGCGCACACGCGAACCCAGGGCACGCATCGCGTCAGTCGTCAGGAAGCAGTGGTGTGGCGTGACTTCGCACGTGATGTCCACACCCTTGCGACGCCACTCCTCAACCGTCGCCAGTCCGCCGGCGGACGACAGGTGAAAGATGTGGACGCGTGCTCCGCTCGTGGCCGCGAACAGTGCCGCGCGCTGGATCCCCTCGACTTCCGCTACTTCCGGACGCGACTCGACGTGGGCGAGGGCATCCGTGCGGCCTTCGGCCCGCAATCTGCCAGTCAGATGCTGGAGGATCGCGTCGTTTTCCGCGTGGAAGCCGCAGCGCATATTCAGGTTGGCGACAAGACTCAGCGCTTCGAGCAGGTGCCCATCATCGGGCGCCGGAATATTGCCGGTCGATTGACCAAGAAAACACTTGAAGCCGACCACCCCCGCCTCCGCCATGGCGGCCAACTCGCGGAGGTTGTCCTGGGCCACGAGCCCGTACAGGCCGAAATCGCAGTACGCCTTCGCTTCGGCCAGTTGCTGTTTGTCTTTGACGCGTTCGGCCGTGCTCGTCGGTGGCAGGGTGTTGGGCATCTCCAGCACGGTGGTGACGCCGCCCATCACCGCCGCGCGGGTGCCCGATCCAAAGTCCTCCTTGTATTCGAGCCCCGGTTCACGAAAGTGGACGTGGGCATCGATCACCCCAGGCAGCACGTAGCGTCCCGCGGCGTTGAGCACGTTCGAGGCCCGCAACTGCCCAGGCTCGGCGATAGCCGCGATCGACTCGCCACGGATCGCGACGTCCGCGGCATACTGTGCCCGCGGCGTCACGACGGTGCCGTTGGCAATCAGCAGGTCGAAGGCGTCACTCAACGCGACTCGATGCGATTTTGCACCAGCGCCGCGTAGCGATACAGGAAATGCGCGAACTTGCCATACGGCGCCGAGATATAGAGCGCCAGCACCGTCGCCAGGTGGACCACCAGCAGCACGGGCATCGCCGGCGTCTCGCGCAGAATGAGCAGCAGCATCCCCGTGACCGCGACGATATTCAGACTCATCAAGAAGAGCCAATCCAGGTTCATGCTCTGGCCGTCCGCCGGCTCACGGTCGCTCCGTCGCTTCAAGACGAGCAGGCCGGTTGCGCCGACAATGATGCCGACCCCGCCGAGCGCCCCGAGGATGACCGGCGCGCTGAGGATCGGATACGGGGGCTCCTGGCCGAACACGTCCTGCATGATGGCGGCGATGATCGTGGCGACAAACGCCGACAGGAAGCCATAGAACACCAGCATATGGAAGACGAGTCGCGAGTTGGAGGTCCGCTCACTGGGGTAGAAGCAGCCGCCGGCCGTACCACCTCGGAGATAGCGGAGGCTGAAGGCTTCGCCGGCAGCCGACAGCGTCTGCCCAAAAGTCACGTTGCCTCGCGCACCGATGTCTTTCGCAAACGCAAACGCACCAGCGACCATGACCCAGATGGCGTACACCGAAATCAGCAGCGCTGGGACCATCATCACCAGATACGGGATCACGCTGTAAAACGCGCCGGGCCCCTGACGAGGTGCGAACAGTCCGGCCGGTGACAACGCCGCGACGAGCCCAAAGAATGCCACGCTGACGATCGCACCCAGCACCAGCAACCACAGGTTGCGCCGCGCGAGGTTGGAAACCACGGTCGGCAGGGCGTACTGGGAGTATGTTTGTTCGCGCACCTCCGCCAGCGCTTTCGGCAGGTTGACGCCGAACTCGTGTGGCGGCGCATACATGCAGGCGTAGAAGCACGCCCGACAGTCGTGGCACAGGTTCGCCAGGTAGACGACGTCGTCCGGGGTAAACCGACGTTTGCGCTCCAGCGCCGGAAAGACCGCGCAGTAGCCCTCGCAATAGCGACAAGCGTTGCAGACCTCCAGTTGCCAGAAGGTCTGATCCGGGATCACCACCTTGGTGCCCTGGATGGTGATGAGATCAGGCGTGGACATACCGACCTGCCTCCGTACCCGCGATCCGACCGAACACCGTGCCGATCGTCAGCCCGAAACCCGCCAGGTAGCCACTGCGCAGGATGTTGCCGCTCATGATCTCCCCCGCCGCGAACAGGTTCTCCACCGTCGACCCGTTGGCCATCTGCACCCGACAGCACTGGTCGACCGCCAACCCGAGATACGTAAAGGTGATACCTGGCCGCAACGGGTAGCCGTAGAACGGCGGCGCTTCGAGCGGCACAGCCCAGTGACTCTTGCGTGGCTCCAGCCCTTGCGTGTGACAGCTATCCAGCGTGTGAGGATCGAACGTTCCGCCCGGGACGATCGACGCGTTGAACTCGCGCACCGTCTCGGTGACGACACCCGGATCAAGACCCAGCATCGACGCGACTTCACCGATGGAGTTCGCTTCATACGGTCGATACAGCGAGGTCAGAAAGCAGTCAATTGTGCGCGAATCGACGAAGGAATAGGCGAGTTGATCGGGTTGTTCGGCGATCCACCGTCCCCAGATGGCGTAGCGCTTCGGCCAGAAGTCCTCGCCTTCGTCGTAGAAGCGCTTGCCGTGCTTGTTGACCGCGATGCCAAACGGAACGGAGTCCAGTCGGGTGGCGATGCCACCGTCGAACTTTGGCGAACGGGCATCCAGCGCCACCGCGTGAAAACCTTTGGGATCGCCAGCCGTGGCCGCGCCCTTGTCCAGCAAGTTGGCCAGCACCAGTCCGTCGTTATACGGCGTGCCGCGGATCACGTAGTTCTCGACGGCGTCACCCCAGTAGCGCCGCAGCCAATCCAGATTGGCTTCGAACCCACCGCTGGTCACGACCACCGCTCGAGCGGCAATCATCTCGCGGGTTTCTGAAGCTCCGCGCTGCACCAGCACCCCGGTCACGCGCTCGCCACCGTCCAGGACGATGTCTTCGACGCAGGCTTCGTACTCCACGTGGATGCCCATTGCTTCGGCGGTCTGGTAGTAAGAATTCACCAGCGCCTTGCCGCCGCCCAGCATGAAGCGATTGGTCCGACTGAGATGGAGCGTGCCGCGCAGCGGATCCTGCCACCGCACGCCGTGCTTGGTCATGAACTCCGCCACGCCAGTCGATTGTTCGACGACGAGGTCCGCCATTGCTCGGTTGTGCCCGCCGCCGACGCGCTGCAAATCGTCGAGCAGCTCTTCCACCGGATACGCCTCACCGGTGGTGAACGGCTCACCGGCTGGATGCGCGTAACGGATATCGCGCGTGTGGCGACTGTTGCCACCCCGACGCCAGGTGGGCGCGCGTTCCAGCAACAGCACGGAGTCCACCAGGTGACGCGCCGACAGCGCCGCGACCAGTCCGGCGTTCCCGCCGCCGACGACGATGACGTCGTACTGTCGTGCGGTAGTAGTCACAACGGGCAGGCTCGCGCTCAGGAGTTGCCAGCGGTGACGGCCGCTGACAGATTGTTCGCAAAGTCGTGCAGGATCTGATCCGCTTTCTTGCGAATCACCGACTGCCCGAATTCGCCGAGCTTGCCCATGACATTGGCGTCGGTATGAATGGCGAGGTCGGTTTGATTGCCGTCGTCGGCCGAGGCGAGCTCCATCCGCATCTTGGCGTTGACCGCGCCGTTGACGCGCTTGTCGGCTGCCTGGAGGTCCATGCGCGCCTGGCGGGCAGCGTCGTCGCGCTCGGCCAGCAGCACGCGCCCGTCGAGTTTGACGGAGATGGGTCCCACGCGGACGCTCATGACGCCCGAGTAGGTCTGATCGTCAATGCGGGCCACGTCGTCGAGCCCGGGCACGCACCGACTGACCGCGGGAATGTCCATCATGAACGCCCACACCCGCTCGGGCGGCGCGGGCACCGTGATGCGATGATCGATAAGCATCTATCTGGATGTCCAGTGTATACAGTCTCAGGCATGCCCCTTCAGTTCGGTCCGCGCCTGAAAGCGCTCCTTGATGAGCCCCTGTTGATCACGCTTGGCACGACGCGCCGCGATGGCAGCGTCCAGATGAACCCGGTCTGGTACGAGTACCGCGATGGACAGATCTGGCTCAACGGTGGCCACAACCGAGGCTGGTTCAAACATCTGGAACGCGATCCGCGCATCACGCTGCTGGTGCAGGATCCGAAGAACGCGTTCCGCTGGGCGCAGATTCAGGGTCGACTGGCCGGCACGAGCGTGGACGGCGCCGACGACCACATCGAGCACCTCTCGCAGCGCTACACGGGCGGAGCGTATCGCAATCCCAAGATTGATCGCTTGATCATCAAGATCGACCCCGAGCGCGTGACCGGCGGCGAGAATCGCGTCGCGTGGGACGTCACCTAGCTAGTTCTCCGTGCAAAGCCTCAGACCTACGTTCGGGCGGCTGAGGCTCTTGCGCGATCGAGACGTCTTCCCCTGAGGGGACCCTGACCTGCGTGTGCGCGACGGTCAGATCGACGTGCGCCGCCAGTTCCAGCGGGTTGTCGGTGCTAACCCCTCAGGCGGGCACGATCGAGACGTCTTCCCCAGAGGGGCCCCTGAGGGGAATTGCGTTTGACAGTGCGTGCCTCAAACCTCCCAGGCGCCGGTCGATGGGTTTTGCGCCGCAAGCCGGCTGGACGACCCGATTCACGCTCGTCGTCGCATCGCCACGGCCAGAAAGCAGGTCAGCCCGAGCAGGCCAAGGACGCCGCTCAGGCTGCTGGCAAAGTCGGCGGCAACCTCGGCACTGCCCGCAAACTCGTAGCCCAGGCCGACGAAGATGCCGATCCACAGCAGGCGACCCAGTGTCGTGTATACCAGAAAGGCCTGCAAGCTCTGCGCGCTCGCTCCTGCCAGCAAGTTGACCGCCGGCGCGAGAATGGCGATGAGCGATCGGCTGACCAGCATGGTCGGGCCTGCCCAGCGCTGAAAGAGCCCTTCTACCTGGCCAATCCGCTTCGTGCCCATACCCACCCAGCGTCCATGACGTCGCGCGAACTGGTCTCCTCCAAAGCGACCGAGCCCGTAGCCAACCAGATCGCCCGCGACGCACGCGCTGAGTGCCACCAGCAGCGTCGGCGCTGGTTGCAGGTCGCCTTCGGCGAGTAGCGCGCCCGCGACCGTGGCCACGAGACTGGCAGGCACTGGCACGCCAATGGCTCCGATCAGCAGCGTGATACCGAGAATCGGATAGCCATACATCAGCATGCCGCTCAGCAGCTGGTCGCTGAGGTCGGACAGGCTGATTACGCGCCTCCCTGCGGGCCGCCGAGCTGCGACACGCCGCCGAGCTGCGACACGGCATCGCGCGCCGCCGCTAGCTCCTGTTCCAAGGAGACCCCACGCATGCGAGCGAGCTGGTCGAGCGTGACGTCGCCATTCGCCGGCGCCCCGAGCTGCGCCGCCAGGGCGCTCACCGGCACGCGGTGCGCCTGAGCGATGAAGCGCACGGTCATCCAGCCGCGGATGCGACTCGTATCCTCTGTACGCACCGTGGCCGGCCGCCGCAGCAATTCCATATCCTGGAACGCGCGGGCGCCCAGCACGCCGCCCGCGCCGGCCAGCAGCACGACCAGAATCAGGGCTGTCACCACCCGCCGCATGCTGCGAGCGTAGTGACTGGGTCCAGGATGTGCCAGGATCGAACGCGCGTGTCAGCATCACAAGCGGCGATCGCCAACAACAGCAGCAGCAGCAGCAGCTATCGGTCGAGCCTGCCGGCGCCGCTGACCAGCTTCGTCGGTCGCGACCGCGATACCGCCGACCTTCACCGCCTGCTGGCCACCGCGCGTCTGGTTACCGTCGCCGGACCGCCGGGCATCGGCAAGACGCGGCTGGCCCTGCACGTCGCCGCTAGCCTCGGGGCCGACTTCCCCGCCGGTGTCTTCCTCGCCGACCTCTCCGCGCTCGTCGACGAGACCCTGGTCGCACGCAGCGTGGCGGCCACGCTCGGAGTGCGTGAGCTGCCCGGCCGGTCGCTGGTCGACAGCATGATCGAGCATGTTGCCGGCGGACGGCTACTGCTGATCCTCGACAACTGCGAGCACCTGGTCGCCAGCTGCGCCGCGCTGGCCGGCGACCTCCTGGCGGCCTGTCCCGGGCTCCGCATCCTCAGCACCAGCCGCCTGCCTCTGGGCCTCAGCGGCGAAACGACCTATCGACTCCCGCCACTGTCCGAAGCAGAGTCCGCCCAGTTGTTCATCGACCGTGCGCGCGCCGCGCACTCGGGCCTCGACCTACGCGGCCCCGCGGTGGTTCAGATTTGTCGCCAACTGGAGGGCATCCCACTCGCCATCGAGCTGGCAGCCGTGTGGGTGCGCGCCCTGAGCCTCGAACAGGTCGCCGCGCGGCTCGGCGATCGCTGGTGTCTCCTGGCCGATGCGAGCCGCCAGACGCCAGCCCGCCACCCGACCCTGCGCAACGCCATCGAGTGGAGCTATGACCTGCTCGCGGACGACGAGCGCGCACTGTTCAATCGCCTGGCGGTCTTCGCCGGCGGCTGGAGCCTCGACGCGGCCGAAACTGTGTGCGCCGACGATGCGCTCACGCGACCCGCCATCCTGCCGCTGCTCGCGCGTCTCGTCGACTGCTCGCTGGTGGTCGTCGACCAGTCCGCGACTGAGGCGCGCTACCGTCTGCTGGAAACGCTCCGCGACTACGCGGCCGAACGCCTGCTCGAGGCGGGCGAAGACGCCGCGCTCCGCGAGCGCCATCGCGCCTGGTGCCTCACGCTGGCGGAACAGGGCGAGCACGATATCTGGCAAGCCCAGCAGCTCGAGTGCGTTCGACGCCTGGAACGCGAGCACGACAACTTTCGTGCCGCGCTGACCTGGACCCTCGCGAGCGTCGCGACCGGGAGCGACCCGTCGCCAGGACTACGCATCGCCGCGGCGCTGGCCCGCTTCTGGGACACGCAGCGGGATATTCGCGAAGCCACCCGCTGGCTGCGGCAACTTCTCGCGCTGCCAGGCGTACAGCCGTGCACGCTGGCGTGGGTCCGCGCGATGACCGCATATGGGTATCTAGCGTCAGTAGAAGGCGATTCGCCGCGGGCCGTCAGTCTGCTGGACGCCGTGCTCGCCTGCTTGCGACAGGCAGGCGACCCGCGTGCGCTCGCGGTCGCGACGTTCTTTCGCGGAGCGGCCGTCGGCTGGCCAGACGGCGACCTCGGGGCTCTGCCGTGGTTCGAGCAAGCTCTCGACCAGCCTCGGACTGCTGGCCTCGCGGCGCGGTGATCGTCGCCGCGCGCGCGACCGCGTGCTGGAGGCGCTCGCGGCAACGGTGGAATTCGGCAACCTGCGCGGTGCGGCCTTGGCCATCGAAGTACTTGGCTGCATTGAAGTCGACGACAGACAGCCCCGCCGAGCAGCACGCCTCTTCGGCGCCGCGCACACGCTGCGTATACCCGTCGGTGACTTCGCGCAGGCCACGATCCGCACCGAACGCGAGCGGGGTCTGACCGAAACGCGCCAGGTGCTCGGTGAAACCGTATTCGACGCCGAGTTTTCCGCGGGGCGCGGACTGACGCTGGACCAGGCGCTGGTCTTTGCGCGCTCGGGGGCCGCGACGCGGCTTGCAGTGTCGCCTCGGCGGGCAGGGGTGCAGTCGAGTCTCACCCCGCGCGAAATCCAGGTCCTGCGCCTGATCGCCGACGGCAAGACGAACCGTGAAGTTGGCAAAGAGCTGGTCATCAGCAACGGCACGGTCAAACGCCACGTCGACAACATCTTCGCCAAACTCGGCGTCTCGACGCGCGCGGCCGCCACGGCCACCGCGCTGCGAACCGGCCTGGCCTGATGTTTTCACTGGCGTCGGCGTCAGGCGCGCACGACGCCGCCTTCGACGTCACCGGCGATGTCTCCTTCGATGTCGCCGGCGTAGGTCCACGCGTCGAAGGGCGTGTCCGTCAGGTGCGCCTGGTTCCACTCCATCGCCTTCAACACCTGACCCGTGATCCCCCCTGAGGCCGGTTGTTGCTCCGCGAAAAACAACGCCAGCGGCACCACGTGCTCGGGCTTGAGTCGCCTTGGCGCGTAGGCGGGCTGACCCAGCCGGGCGCGCATCGCCGCGCGTTCCGCCTCCTGCTCGTCCGACCCCGTACTGCGCGTGTGCCCGGGCAGCAGCACGTTCACCGCGATGTTCGATTCGCGCAGCTCCTCCGCCAGGTACAACGTCAACGTGACCATGCCAGCCTTGGCGGACTGATACGGCATTTCACGACTCTGTGGCCGATGGCCATCAAACCCATCTGAGGCAACACACACGATGCTGCCTCGGCGCATCGCCAGCATGGGCTGGACAAAGCTCTTGATCACCCGCAGGCTGCCGAACACGTGTGTCTCGAACATCGCCTGCCAGTCGCCAATTTCCGTGTCGAGCGTCGCGACGCTGCCGTGGGGCGGGTACAGGTCGCGTTGACGGAGTCCAGCGTTGTTGATCACCACGTCGATGGTCCCGAAGCGGTCCATCGCCGCGGCGTACACGCGCTTGACGTGTGAATCGATGCTGATGTCCATCACCTCGGCCAGCACGTCATCGCGACTGGAGACTTCCGCAAGAAAGTCGACATCGTCACTCGAGACACCGCTGGGCGCCCACGAGCGATCGGTGGCCACCACCCGCGCCCCGCGCTCCAGAAAACCGCGCACGTAGGCGCGGCCCATGCCGCGAGCGGCACCGGTGACGAGGACAACCTTGCCTTCGAGCGTCATGTCCAGCACCCGCGGTCAGAGGAATGCTTTGACGGCGTTGAGCACGCGCGCACGCCCGCCTGTGTGACCATGTTCGACTCCTCCTGTGCTCCGCCTCCGGTCAGTGTATGCTTTGACACCGGAGGCCGAGCCGTTAGGATCGGGGCATGAGCTGCGGCCAGCGCCTCGCGGATGGGTCCATCTGCAATCAGCCCGCGCTGGTCTTTGACGCACGGCGCCGACGCATGCTGTGTCGCGACCATGCGGTA
Source organism: uncultured Chloroflexia bacterium (assembly GCA_963776625.1). Classification (GTDB taxonomy): domain Bacteria; phylum Chloroflexota; class UBA6077; order UBA6077; family CF-72; genus CF-72. The sequence continues at coordinate 251,819 of CAVZNP010000003.1, forward strand.
GCACCGCTCGAACGCGTCTTCGGGCCCCGACCGGACCTGGAAGAGAAAGCCGAGTACGTCCTGCGCTTTCTGGGCCTCCCCAGCGACCAGCGCCACGCGCTACTGGAGGAGCTCAGCGCCGACGATCGCCGCGAGTTCCTCCAGATGGCGCGTCTGTTCGATTCGGCCGACGAGTAACTGAGCTGACCTGACTGCCGTGCCACGCTCAGGCCATGTACACCTCCCACCACTTCTGGGCCGAGTGCAGCGTCGGGCTGATGCCGTGCACCTTGGAGGTCGAGATCAGGCGGTTCATCGTGGGCGACATACCGACGATGTACACCTCGGTGAGCAGCATGTCGTTGAGATCGGAGTAGATCTGCTTGCGCTTGTCGGGGTCAATCTCCGTTGTCGCGCGGCCCACCAGCTCGACCGCGCCCTCGTTGACAGGCGCGGCGTACGCCGAGCTGTTGCCGGTGACGCTGAGAGCGCGGCTCTTGGTGAAAGCCGTGCCCGGGTCGAGCTGCGCGAACGAGCCACCACCGAGCCAGAAGCCGGAGTACTTCCAGTTGTTGACCACGTCGAGATACGACGCGGCATCCTGTGGCTTCAGGTTGAGCGTGACGCCCACCTGGGCAAAGTCGCTCTGGAGGATCTGCGCGTAGGCCGTCAGCTCGGCACTGCTGTTCTGCATGATGACGTCGCCCGTGAACGAGGTGACACCCGCGGCCTGGAGCACGGACTTGGCCTTGTCCAGATCGAAGGGATACGCGTTCGACTTGGTGTCGTCATAGGCCGGCGACGTCTTGGGCCACGGCAGCGACGACGGGAATTCCAGTCCGTGCTGCACGGTCGCCGCCCAGCGCGGGCGATCAACGGCGTACAACAGCGCCTGACGCACCTGCTTGTTGTCCCAGGGCGCCACCTTGCAGTTCACGCCGAAGCACGAGAAGTTGCCCGCCGAAAACAAATACGGCGTGTAGTCCGCGTCGTTCTGCAAACGGGTGAAGTCGGTGACGGGGAAGTTGATCGCCGCGTCGAGTGCGCCACCCTCGAATCGGGTGGTCATCGCCTGGGGATCAGTCAGCACCGTCATGAGAATGCCGTCGAGATACGGCTTGCCCGATTGCCAGTAGTTCGGATTCTTTGTCAGCGTCAGCGAATCGTTCTGCTTCCACTCGACGAACTTGAACGGACCGCTGCCCACCGCTTTGGTCGGGTCATTGGCGGAGGTCGGCTCGGCAATGTTCAGGAACTCGAAAAAGTCGAACGCCAGCGGGCGCGGCTTGTCGGACTTGAAGATAACCGTGTACTTGTCGGGCGTGTCGATTGACGTCCACCACTTGGCTTCTTCGAGCTGAGTGTTCGGTAGGTCGCGAGCACGCTCGCTGTTGAACTTGACGGCGGCCGCATCAAGCTCGGCGCCGTTGTGGAATTGCACACCCTGGCGCAGGTTGAACTTGATCTGCGTGTAGTCGGGAGAGATGTCCCAGCTCTCGGCGAGCATCGGCTGCACGTTGTGGTTGATGTCGTACTGCGTCAGCCGGTCGTACACGCTGTAGTACACGTCACCCAGTCGGAAGTGCGGATCGAGACGGTTGACGTCGACATCGGAACCGATGCGCAGCGTCCCCGGACTTCGGCTGGGGGGTGGCTCCCGCGGCGGCGGCCGGCGCGGTTGCGCCCGCGGCGGGTGCCAGGTTGCCACTCGAGCTTGTCGAAACTGTTGGCGAGGACGTCGCCGCACCTGGCGCACAGGCGGCCAGCACCGCGGCTCCAACCCCTGAGGCAACAAGCCCCAGCGCTGTTCGACGGCTCAATTTCATCGGTTCCAGACTTTCGGACATGTAGCGCCTGACCTACCTTCTCCTGGCGACCCCCTTCCGGGGCGCGACGGCCCCGAGTCTATCGAAAACCCTATAGGATTTGCTCAGGATTACGTCTGTCGGCCGCGTTCGCGACTGTGGCTCAACCGAATGTGAAGGAGTACGCCTGAACGCCTGGATCGAGGAACTCGATTTCGAACAGGTGGTCAGCCACGCTCCGGTTTCGCGCACCATTTGATACAGCCGCTGGTCGGTCACGATGCCCGTGCCATCTTCGGCCACGTCCACGCCGTGATCTGGGCCAGGTGGAGCGCCGTCGATCGTGACGCGAAAGTGAATCGGACCGCTGCCCGTCGCCGGGCCGAGCACCAGGTGCAGGTCGCGCGCGTGGAAACGATAGGTGATGCCCCCGTTTGCCGCGTTCAACGTTGCGCTCTCCGGTGTAACAGTCCAGTTGCCAGACAGGCCCCACTCATTGAGCCGCGGCGTGCCCGGCGCGTACAGGTCGGCGGACCGCGACAGGCGCGCGCCCAGCGCCACCGCGGGTCGCGCCAGTTGGGTCGAAACCTCTGGCACCAGGAGCGAGACGCCAAACACCGCCAGGAGCACCATCGCTACGACACGGCCAACCTCGTTCGCTTGCACCGCCCAGCTCCCACCTGCCGACGCCAGCGCGGCCACAACCGCGAACGTCAGCGCCATGCCTACCAGCAAGGGCAGCGCATTGGTGGTGAACGGCCGCCCGGTCCGCGCGAACGGCACCACCGGCAGGATGCACGGGCTGACGATCGTCAGTACCCCGGCCAGGTAGACCAGAACGAAGAGCGCCACGTCCGACTGTCCGACCGCGTATACGGACGCGACTCCTCGCTGGATGTGGCACCCTCGTGTGACCAAATGGAGTCGTTGGATCTGGATATGGCTAGTCGACATCTCGTTGACCCCGAGCTACTCGACGCGCTCGACGCGTCGCCTGTGGAGGAACTGATCCTGGCGCGCCTGCCAGAGATTCGCGCCCAGCGCGCCGCCGAATTTGCGCGCTCACAGGCAACGCTGCCAGCGTTTCCAGAAATCGATGTTCGCGAGGAACACATCCCGGGCCCGCCTGCCGCTCCAGACGTGCGCGTCCTGGTCTACCTTCCACGGCAGGGGCCACGGCCGCTGGGGTGCCTGGTGTGGATTCACGGTGGCGGCTACGTGTTGGGCAGCGCCGACGCCGACGAGCTGCAGGTCAAGACCATCGTCAGCCAGGTCGGCTGCGCGCTGGTTTCAGTCGACTATCGCCTGGCGCCCGAAGCCCCGTTTCCAGCACCGGTCGAAGACTGCTATGCGGCGCTTGCCTGGGTCAACCAGCACGCGAGTGAGCTCGGCGTGGATCCCCATCGGATCGCCATCGGGGGCGCCAGCGCTGGCGGTGGCCTGGCCGCGGCGCTCGCCCTGCTCGCGCGCGACCGCGGCGAATTCGTGGTCACCTTCCAGTTGCTGCTGGTCCCGATGCTGGACGACCGCACCGTGTCCGCCAGCGATCCACATCCGTACACCGGCGAGTTCACCTGGACTCGCGCCAGGAACCTGTTCGGCTGGTCGGCGCTGCTCGGCCAGGCGCCCGGAGGCGCGGACGTCTCGCCGTACGCGTCGCCAGCTCGCGCGACGTCCCTCGAGGGTCTGCCCGCCGCGTACCTGGCCACGGGTGCGCTCGATCTGTTTCTGGAAGAAGACATGGAGTACGCGCGACGACTCACCCGCGCGGGCGTATCCACGGAGCTGCACGTGTACCCGGGCGCCTTCCATGGCTTCGGACGCGCAGCCTCGGCACGCGTCAGCCGCGCCTACCAGCGCGATTTCCTGCAAGCGCTCGGCCGCGCCCTCGAACCTGCGCCGGCGCGTGTGCCTGCTGGCGCAGTCTCTGGCGCACTCTCTGGAGCACTCTGAGGAAGGGCCGGATACCCTGTAGCGCATGCAGTTCGGAGTCCAGCTGCACCCCGAGTTGGGTGCGGACGCAGTCATTCGCGAAGCTCAGCAGGCGGACGTCCTGGGCTACGACTCGGTCTGGTTGTACGACCACCTGATGAACTGGGCTGGTGTGCAGACCGCCGAGTTCCCGCTCGAGTCGCTGACCCTGGCGGCCGCCATCGTTGCGGTCACGTCGCACGTGCGCATCAGCTGGGCCGTGCTGAACCTGGGCTTCTACAACCCCGCGGTGCTGGCCAAATCGCTCGCGACCATCGATCAGATCAGCCATGGTCGTGTGATCTGCAGCGCGGGGTCCGGCTGGTTCAAAGAAGAAGCCGAAGCCTACAACGTGCCGATGATCGAGGACCACGATGCGCGCAGCGCGGCCGCGTACGAGGCGGTCACGCTCATCAGGGAGCTCTGGGCACATCCCGCCCCGGAGACGGTGACGTTCCGCGGCACACATTTCCAGACCAGCAACCTGCCCTTTCAGCCAGCGCCCTATCGCCCGTCGGGCCCACCCATCTGGATCGGTGGCGAATCGGACGTCACGCTCAAAATCGTCAAAGACCACGCGGATGGCTGGGTTCTGCTCCAGGGCTCGCCCAGGGATCTGCTGCGTCGCGCAATGTCGGCACCCGATTGGCCGAGCCGACCCATGGCGATTGTCAAGACATGCCGCATGGTCGTCGGCGAAACCCGCGACGCGGCCCTGGAGGCTGCGCAGCGGACCTACACCATCCGACGCAAAGCGCGCGAAGCGCAGGTCGAACAGCCAGGCCACCCGCTCCAGCCGATGATCACCTTCGAGGAGTTCTGCCAGCGTGAAATGGTCGGCACTCCGGAAGAGTGCTTTGCGCGCGTCGCCGACCTCGAGGATATGGGCATCAACTATATCCGGTCTGGCCTTCGATGACCCGCAGCAGTTGGAAGCCGTGGCGCGCCTGATCTTGCCGCACTACGCCGAGACGCAACACGCGGCGGCGCCGGCCAGGGAGGTGGCGCTCGCCGGGCGATAATCCACGCCATGGCAGGCGTTCAGGTGGTCATCGACTGCGCCGACCCGGCGCGCTTGGCTGAGTTCTGGGCAGCCGTGCTGGGTTACAAACTGCAGGATCCGCCACGCGGCTTCGCGTCGTGGCAGGCGTTTCTCGAGTCGCACGCTGTTCCGGAGTCCGAATGGAACACCGCCAGCGCGGTGGTCGATCCACAGGGCCAGGGACCGCACTTCTACTTTCAGCGGGTGCCGCAGCCGAAGACCGTCAAGAACCGAGTGCACGTCGACGTGGCCGGCGGACCCGCGGCGCCCGTCGACCAGCGCCGCGCTCGCGCGCACACGGAATCGCAGCGGCTACAAGCGCTGGGCGCGCGCGAGCTGTGGATCAACGACGACTGGCGCGGCTTCTCGATCGTCATGCAGGACCCCGAAGGCAACGAGTTCTGTCTGCACTGAGACCACGCTAAAACCACGCGCCAATCGCTGACGGGTTCGATACGATCTGGCAAAACCCATGCAGAAGATCCTGAATGATCCGTTGGCGTTCGTTGACGAGATGCTCGAAGGGGTGGCCTTCGCCCACCCCGATCAGCTGCGGCTGGTCGGCGACGATCACCGCGGCGTCGTGCGTACAGCGGCGCCCGTGGCCGGCAAAGTCGGCATCGCGACCGGCGGCGGCTCGGGACACCTACCGGTGTTCATGGGTTATGTGGGCGAAGGCCTGGCGGACGGAGCCGCCATCGGCAACGTCTTTGCATCACCCAGCGCGGAGCAGATGCTGGAAGTCACCCGCGCCGTCAGCTCCGGAGCCGGCGTGCTGTACGTGTATGGCAATTACGGCGGCGACGTGATGAACTTCGATCTGGCAGCCGAGCTGGCCGACGCCGAAGGCATCGAGGTGGCCACCGTTCTGGGCGCTGACGACGTGGCCTCCGCACCCAAAGGCGAGGAGGCGCGGCGGCGGGGTATTGCCGGAATCTTCTTCCTGTACAAAGTCGCGGGTGCGGCCGCCGCCCGCGGCGGCTCTCTGGCGGAGGTGCAGGCGGTCACCGCCCGCGCGGCGGCGAACGTACGCAGCATGGGTGTGGCCCTGGCGCCATGCACGTTGCCAGCCGCGGGTGTGCCAACCTTCGATCTGCCGGATGGTCAGATGGAAATCGGCATGGGCATCCATGGTGAACCGGGGGTCCGCCGCGGGCCGCTGGAAACCGCCGAGCGGATCGCCGAGCAGCTCACGACCGCTGTCGTCGAAGACCTGGGCCTCGCCGGCGGCGACGAGGTTGGGGTGCTCGTCAATGGCCTCGGCGCAACGCCAAAAGAGGAACTGTACATTCTGTACCGGACCGTCCACGGTCTTCTGCGCGATCGCGGCGTCACCCCCTATCGAGTCTGGGTCGGTGAATACGCGACGTCACTCGAAATGGCCGGTGCGTCGGTGTCATTGCTGCGACTCGACGCGGAGCTCAAGTCGCTCGTCGATTCGCCGCGGAGTCGCCATTCTTCATTCAGCGATGAGTGAGCTCGGGCGCGTCATCGAAGCTGTCGCCAACGACGTGCTCGCGGCGCAAGCCGAGCTGAACCGTCTCGACGGAATCGCCGGGGACGGTGACATGGGCGCAACGATGGCCGACCGGAGCCGCAGCACTCATCGGCGCACTGCCGGACATCAACGAGCTGGACCTTGCCGCGGCACTGCGTCGCTGTGGAACGGAGCTCGCCCGCAAGGCGCCGTCGACGAGCGGCACGCTCATCGCTACCGCTTGCTTGCGCGCCGGCGGCGCAGCCGCTTCCGCCGCAAGTCCAGGCGAATCCGCCGCCTCCGTCGCCGCGCGACTGGTCGATGCGGGCCTGGCTGGTATCCAGCAGCGCGGCAAAGCGCAGATCGGCGACAAGACCATGCTGGATGCCCTCGATCCCGCCGCCACCGCGCTGCGTGAGGCGGCCGCGCAGGCAGCCTCGCTGCCCGCGGCCCTGGCCAGCGCGGCGGCGGCTGCCAGGTCCGGAGCCGAGGCGACGCGCGGTCTGCGCGCACGCGTCGGGCGTGCCGGTTGGCTGGCGGATCGCTCCGAGGGCAACGTAGACGCCGGCGCCCATCTGGTAGCGCTGATCTTCGATTCCGCGGCACGCCATACAGCTCAGACGTAGACGCGGTTGCTCAACGCCGCCGCCAGCCGCAGCGGACTGGACTCCGCCGCGGACTCCGCGTCCAGATTCGCGAAATACCCGCTCTGCTCCAGCAGGGTGCGGGGTTCCGTGCGTAGATTGCACAGCCCCAGCATGAGATCGGCTTCGCGCAAGGTGCTGCGCAGTTCCGCAAGCGTGTCCAGGACCTCGACGTCCAGCGTTGCTGACATACTCAGCTCGAGCAGCACCGCGCGCAATGGCGGATCAGGCGCAGCGGAGCGCACGAGGTCCAGCACGCGCGTGCGCACTCCCCGAATGTTCAGGAACATGACGGGCGCATTTGGGCGCAGGACCAGGATCCCCGGTAACCGCCGAGCCGCGGGATCCGCATCCAGGTCCACCAGCGCCCGCCTGTCGGACGCCTGTCCCAGCACCGCAATCGAGGGACGCGCGAAATACGTCAGCAGCAAGATGATCGACAATCCGATCGCCAGCAACAGTCCTGAGAGCATGCCGAGCAGCAGCACGCCGAGCATTGCGGTGATCGCCATCGCGAAACTGGCGCGGCGCATGCGACGCAGGCGAGCCAACTCCGCAACCCGGAAGAAACCCATGACCGCGCTGATGACAATTGCCGCCAGCGCGGCATTGGGCAGATAGAAGAACAGCGGAGTCAGGAACAGCGCCGTCAACAGGGCCAGTCCGGCGACGACCAGACTGGCAACTTGTGACCGCGCGCCGGCGCGATCGTTGCCAGCGGACTGACTGGCGCCACCGGCCACCATAAAGGCCTGCAAGAGCCCGGACAGTGCGTTGGCGCCCCCCAGAGCAATCAGCTCCTGGTCCGGATTGATGTCGTAGCGGTGCCGTGTGGCGAAATCCTGCGCCACGCTCGCGGACTCGGCGTAGCCGACGATGGCGAGTGCCACAGCGACAGGCAACAGCGCGGCGACATCGCTCAGCCCTACAGCAGGAAGAGCCGGCGTCGGCAGACCTCCCGGTATCGGACCAACCGTGCTTACTCCCTGCGCATCCAGGTGCAACAAGCCAGTGATTGCCGTCGAACCCACCACCACGATCAGCGCCGCGGGAACCAGTGGCGCGACGCGGCGCAAGACCAGCAGTGCAGCCAGGCAGCCCAGGCCCACCATCGCCGTCGACGGGTTGACCAGCCGGATTTCGGTTATGAGCAGCCAGGCACTGGGTAGAAAATTACTGCCGTCTGGCGGCGGAGGCAGCCCTAGGAGCTTGAACAACTGGCCCACGGCGATGGTCATGCCCAGCCCGAACATGAAGCCAACCTGGACCGACAGGGCCAGAAACTGTGAGACGAACCCGACCTTGAACAAGCCGAGGACGATGAAGACGAGCCCCGTCAGCAGCGCAAGCATGGCCGATAGCGCGGCGAAGCGCATCGGGTCGCCGTTGGCGAGAGGTCCGGCGAGTCCCGCCGAGATAGCGGCTGTCGACGACGTGGGACTGACCATCAACTGACGACTGGTGCCAAGCAGCGCATACCCAAGCGGTCCGGCAAACGCCGCCGCCAGACCGGCTTGCGGGGACAGCCCCGCGATGGCGCCGTAGGCAACGGCCTGCGGCACGACCAGGGCCCAGGTGGAGACTCCGGCCAGGAGGTCCACGCGCAGGTAGGAGCGATCGTACGCGGGCAGCCACCGGGCGATCGGCAGCCACCGGGCGATCGGCATGAAGCCGCATAGTTGCCGGCCGCATGCTCAGTGCGTGCTCACCCGCGTACGCATGGCGCGCACGGACCGGCGGTCAGGGGGACGGACTATGATGGTTGCACACCGACGATGGAAGGACTGGTCCGACGACTCCTCGGTAGCAGTCGGTACTTCATCATCGTCGCGGTCGTCGGCTCATTCCTTGCCTCCGCGACCGCCCTGCTCTACGGCGGGCTCGCCACCTTCGTGATCGTCATTCGCACCTTCAGGACCCTCGACTTCTCTACGACGGGCGCCAAGGTGCTGTCCGTGGACCTGGTGACGATGATCGACCTGTTCCTCATTGGCACAGTGCTCTACATCGTCGCGGTTGGCCTGTACGAGCTCTTTATCGACCCTGGGCTGCCGATGCCACGCTGGCTCAAAATCACCACGCTCGATGACCTGAAAGAACGCCTCCTGGGCGTGGTGGGCGTGCTCCTGGCGGTCACGTTCCTGGGCAATGCCGTGACCTGGACCGGATCGACGGACATCCTCTCCCTGGGCATCGCCGTCGCGGCCGTGCTCGGCGTCGTCACGTTGACCATCGCGGTGATGGCCCGCACGCACACCGCGGAGACGCCAGACAACGACGAATAGCCGCGCGTGATCGACGGTTGACGAGCGCAGCGAGCACGCGGCCAGTTTGCCCGGCAGCGCATTGCCGCCTCGCAGCCGCCGGGCATTCCGCTCGCGTCTCGGTTCAGGCGGTGCCCAGGAGCTTCGCTTTCGCGGCCTGGAACTCCTCGTCTGTCAGCGCACCCGCGGTCTTGAGCTGACTCAACTGCTGCAGCTGGGAGACCACATCGGTCGCAGGCGCGGCTGGAGCCGGGGCGGGTGCTGGGGCAGCAACCGGGCCGGGCGCGGGCGCAACTGCCGGCGCAGCCGCGGCCTGAAGCTGTTGCGCTTGCATCGCCGCCATCTGCTGACGCATGGCCTCCATCTCAGCCTGGTTCTCATACGCCTGCTGCTGCGCCGCCTGCTGGGCTGCCTGCTCTTCCGCGGCTTCCTGGTCTTTGCCTTGCTGGTGCCTGATCATCGACCCGCTCACCGCGGTTGCTGTGCCAGCGACGACCGCGGTTCGGGCGACGGTGCCGATCAGGCCTGGTCCGCGACGAACAACGACGGGTCTGCGTCTCATCATGCGGCCTGGTTACCTTTCATGGGCGTACCTCTGCACGGCACGCCGACCTGTGTCAGTATGCACGGTGTCAGGCTGACCACTCAGCCATTGCTCAGAACTCGAGGAGCCTCAGGCGCTCGCGCTGTGCGGTGTGCGGCTCAGCTGGCAGCCGTCGTGGTTTGCGGCTCACGCGCCGCCTCGGTGGGCGCCACACCGGGTGTGGACGCGGGCTTGCCGAGGGGAATGCCAATCGACTCCAGCCAGCGGCGCAAGTTGCGATAAATCGCCGGCGCGCCGAGCGGCACGGGCTCGTCGAGGTCCCACTCCGCGGGGTGCAGGATGAAAGGCTCGGTCTGGGGTCCTCCCAGGCCTCCGTGCGAGCCGATCAGCTCCTCGAAGGCAGCCACCTCACCCAGTTCGGGATCGTACTGGCTGATCAGCAGCAGGTCGGGCGCGTGGGTCATGGCATCCTCGCGCTTGAGGCTCATGACCGTGTGCGGACCGAACAGCTCCGTGGGGTCTTTGCCTTCGATGCGGTCCTGGTCGAGGTACCGCACGCCTTCGGGTCCAAACACGACCGCCCCGTCCGTCGACGAGCGGAGCATCAGCATGGCCACGCCTGGATGCGCAGCCAGCGTGGCCACCAGGTTCGGGTGCAATTCTTCCAGCTCCTCGGCGGTCAGGCGATGATCGTGCCCGGTGAAGTAGATCAGCCCGAGGTTGCCGGATCCGACGACCGCGATGGTCGAGGCATCGGCTGGCGGCGGGAGCTCCTCCTGGTCTATCTGGACTGAACCGTCGGTCGTGTGGCCAGCCAGCGCGGCGCGTGCGACGGTGCCACTCATGTTCTTGCTCTTGGTGACTTCCGACAGGAACGAGTTGACGAACATCGATCCCTCGGCCTGGGTCTGGCTCTGAAATAACGTTGCGCGTCCACCCATCAGGTCACGGACAACCTCGCCGATACTCTGCCCGTAGCGCTGCTTGAAGGTGGCACCCAGACTCTGGCCGTGGTCCGAGAGCACCACGAAGGTATAGGGGCGCGGCGCCTCTTCGGCGGCTTTGACCAGCGTCGCGATGGTCGCGTCGATGCCGTCCAGCGCCTGCAGCGCCTCGACGCGCTCCGGGCCCGAGTGGTGGGCAATCTCATCGTAGTCAGTGAAGTCCGCGTAGATGACGTTGGCGCCCTGGTACATCTCGTAGATGATCAACGAGGTATTCATGTCGCGCAGAACGACGTTGCTTGCCGCGCGCATACCGGCGTATTTGAGGCCGCGGTGCATCTGCGGCTGGACCTGCGAACGGCGCGTCCGCGCCGCCTGAAAGAGCTCCTTGAAGAACTCCCCAAAAAACATAGTCAGTGATCGCAGGTAGCCGGTCGGACTGAAAAAGACGGACGTGAACGCCCGCGTCTGGCCGATGCCCTGCTCCGTCTGCCGAATGGCAGCGGTGGTCAGGTACACCCGCTCGGCGTCCCCGGTCAACAGGTTGCAGATGCTTGCACCATTGTTCGACAGCAGACCTTCACCGTTGGACAGGCGTCGCACCATCTCCGCCGCGTCGGCCGGGCTGCTGGAGACCATCAGATGCTTTCGGTCGCGTTCGTACCAGCGGAACGCTGGAATCCCGTCGTTGTTGCCATGGAGGATGCCCGCCTGGCTGGCGGAGGTCATCGACGGCAGGATGGCCTCCCAGCGTGACAGCTTGTGCGTGCGATCGCGCACCCACGAGGCCATGGTGTTGACCGACCCGGCACGGATTCGCCCGGCCATAATCGGGTAGGCCAGCCCATCGATCTGGACGATCACCACGCCAGGTCGTTGGGTCGGCGGTGGCGCCAGACCTACCAGAAGCGCGCGGATCAGCTGGTTGTAATACGTTCCCCCTCGGTCGACGCCGAGGATGGACGTCAGGATCGTATCGACGACGGCGTAGATAAAGGAGCCGACCAGCGCCGTGGCGAAGCCGTTGACCCTGACGCCTGGCACCCATTGCGCAACCACCAGAAACGCGAAGACCTGCAGCACGAGCACCAGGATGCCCGTGAGAATCAGCGAAAACGGCGAGACGAGGGCCAGTACGACGGAGCGGATCACCGCGTTGAAGAGCGTCATCAGGATGACCGCGCCAATGGCCGCGCCCGCGCCATCCACCGTCAAGCCCGGGAGGATCACCGCGGTCGCGCCAAAGGCCACCGCCGCAACCACGATTGTGAGAATGAACCGCCCGATCAGCGCAAGCGGACCACCCTTCCAGTTCCACAAGACGCGCAGTTGCGTCTTATAGAGTTCGATGACCTTCATGTCGACTTACTCCCGATGCCGTCCGGCGTCTGTGCCGCCCGTTACGGTGGCTGACCGACGCCTCACGGGTTGCTCAGTCGCTGCGTCAGTCGGATCTAAGGACAGGCCGTGCGCGCGTGAGCGAGGTATGAGCAGCGCGCCGCGTAGCGTGGGGCAGAACGAACCTATCGCGGTCCGGCGCGCAGCATGCCCCCGCCCCGAGAAAGTGAACTACGCGTGTCTGACAAGTCCCACCCGTTGGTGCTCGTGTGCCTGGCCAGGCCAGACCAGAGCACGCCGGCTGCCCTGATGCGGCAGCTGGAATGCGTCGGCGCCGTGGTGTACGTGACACACGGTTGGGAAGGCTGCGTGCGTGCCGCGACCGTGCTGGTCCCCACCGCGATTTATCTCGATCCGAAACTGACACGACGCGTTCTGCCATACCTGCGCGCCCACCCGAACAGCACCTGGGCCACCATCGCCGAGGTGCGTGGCGACGGTGAACCGCGCGCCGTCCCCCGGCGTCGTTGACCTTGAGCCTGACCCGATCACGCGATCAGGTGAGAAGCATCAGATCTTTGCCACCCACTCTTCGCGTTTCGCCTCGTACTCGGCCTGGGTAATCGCCCCGGCGTCACGCAGACTGGCCAACTGGGTCAGCACCTGCACCGCCTCCGCGCGCTCCGCTGCCGAGGGGACCCTGCCATTGCCAATCGTTCTGACCGCCTTTTGCTCGAGGATATTGCGCTTGAAGCCGTCGGGCCGCAGCACTGCCGTAAAGGTGTCCGTGCCGGGCCGCCCCGCCGCGGAAATAATCCGAATGTTCCCGTAGCCGAGCGCCCGACCCATCACGCCTTGCTTCGTCTCGATGTCCGATACCGAGGTAAGCAGCGTCTCGGCCTCGCGTCGGCGCAGCAGCCCCTCGTGCCCGAAGACGCGAAGGTTGGTCACCACATATTCAGCCGTGCGCCAGGCGACGACGTTGTAGATGATCCAACCGCAGGCGACGAGGAACAGCCCGAGCCGCAGCAGATCGATGATCCGAGCGAAAAATCCCAGCACACCCGTGTTGCTGTCCGGCTGGATCCACGTCAGCACGACGACGCCCACGAGCAGCAGGATGGCCCACAAGGAGTCGACCAGGATCGCCGCCCAATGCTTGTGCGTCGAGTAGACGATCTCTTCGTTGCTGATGAGCTGTCCAGGTTCAGCGCTCATCACCGTGCTCCCTAGGCTCTGGCGCCTTTGATCTGAAACGACATGACGATCGCCACGATACCGCCGACCACCGCGATGCCAGCGATCGTCCACACCAGGACCGCCGCTGCGATAAACGTGTTGCCGAAGAGCAAGACCAGCCCCAGGATGACGCTGAGCGCGCCCAGCACGCCCGGCCCCGACCCACCGCCGCGGAACGCCCGCGCCAGCGCGACGACGCCAATCACAATGCCAAAGACGCCCAGCAGCCACACCAGCGCCGCCGGCACGAGCACCGCCGCCCACAACGGATTGCGTACGATGGCCAGCCCGCACAACACGCCGAGCAAACCACCGATTAGATGCCAGCCCCAGTTGCTCGAATCACCAAACATGCGCACCAGGTCGAAGATGCCGCTGATGAACCAGTACACGCCGAGGAACAGGGTCAGTGTGACCAGGGTCGGGGCGGGATCGGTAAACAGCAGGATGCCGATGACGACCGCGGCAATGCCCTGCAGCAGAACGATCCACCAGTAAGAAGAGGGGACGACGGCGTCGCCCGCGGTTGCTTCGGCTGTAGTCACTGGAGCTGAAGTCTGGCCCGCGGCCGACTCAGGGTCTGCTCACACCCGCCACACGCGCGTCTTGCACTCAGGCCGCCTCGTCGGTCTCACTTGCCTCCTCCGGCTCGTCAGCCTCCTCCGCCTGGTCCTCAGCCGACAGCGTCATCTGCAGGCGACTGCGCACGATGAGCAGCCGTGCAAACTGACGCTCCGTGAACGGGAACGGCGCCCGGCTGGTCGGCCGTCGCCCGAAGCGATACGCCTCGTCGTAGGTGGATCCGTCAGCGGCGGGCTCGATGGTCGGGGCCGTGTTCGGGGTGTTGAACGTTGTATCCATGCAAACTCTCCTGGCAGTCGACAGTCTCCTCCCGGAAACGCCCGGCGCGCAGAGACCTGAGTACCGTGCGGGGTCATCGAAGGTACTGGCGTCAGCACGACGTGGTACGGTCGCGCTCTCATGGCGCATACACCGCTCATCAGACGGCGCGAGCAACGCCGACGCCTCTTGCTGGGGCTCGCCGGGGCTACCGCCGGTGTGGTGGCAGGCGGCGCCTTGACGCGGGCCGCGCGAGCGGCTCCGACACGTGCCGCGCAGACACCGGGCCTCACCGCGGACCTGCGAATTTTCGAGTCGACCACCGCGCACAACAGCTTTCCGGACGACTGCGACATGCGACTCGACCGTCTGTACATCGCCGAAGATCTCGAGCTCGCGATCGCGGTCCAGTTCAGTCGAGACCTCTCGGACGACGAGACTCAGCAGGTGCAGTGGCTGGTCTCAAACGACGACGCGACCTGGAGTATGGGCGATTTCTCCGGTCAGTCGAACCCTGCCCTCGTCACCACTCTCCTGTCACCCCCGAGAGGCGGCGACCGGACCCAGGCAAGCGTGCACATCCAGTATCAGGGTGCCGACATCGCGCCGCCGACACCCCTTCGCCTGATCACCAACGAGGAGTACGACGCGGCGTTTGCGACGCTGACCAGTTTTACCGCCGTGGGTGGGCGCCCGCGCAGCCAATTGCCAATGACCGTGGACCTGCTGTCGCGGTTTCTTGGCCAGGAAGCGCCGCCAATAGCGCCGCCAATAGCGCCAGCACTGGTACGCCGACGGTCGGCAGCGCTCCACTGAACATTTGCGATCCGCGGCTGACCCACCGCGCGGGCGCCGACTGGGGCAACGCTAGCGTGACCAGCGTGCCGCTCGTTCAATATGCCTCCGACCAACCCGCCTCAGAAATCGTCGCCGAGGCTACCGCCCGGGCGCTGCTGGCCCAGAACGACGACGACATCCGTCAGTATTTCGTCGATCGCCCACTGGCGACGACGTACGCCGCGAACTACACGTCCTCCGGCAATCTCACACTCAATCGTCCACTCGACGCGCTCCTGGCACTGCACGGAGTCCAGTTCGACGGCTCACTGTCAGCCACCATCGACGCGCCGCCTCGCCCTGACGCTCCGCTCAGCGCACGCGACGTGCACGTGCAGGGCAGCGTCTCGGACCTGTACGACTTCGACCTCGGTGCGACCGGCACGGGCGCAGGTCCAGCGGCCGAAGCTGCCAAAGTCGAAATCGCCAGCGTGAAGCACGACGTCGGAAAGGTGTTCCTCGTGAGCTTCGCGCTGGACTCGACGTTTGACGCGCTCTAGCGAGATTTTCCCGCTGCGCAACCGTCGGATGACCCGCTAGTCAGTCCTCGTCTTCGTCGTCGTCCTCCTCGTCCTCGTCTTCTAGCTCCGCGACGTCCAGGGCGATGCCCAGCGCGCGCACGATGTTGGCGGAGGCAGCCACGATACGCGGTGTCCCCACGATGGGCGCCACTGCCGTGAGCACCCCGCGCACGCTGTCGGCATCGATGCCAACGTCCGCAGCCGCCCCGAGGTTCAACAGGTACGAGGCAGGCGGCGCGCCGACCGCCACGAGCGCAGCAATCCGCGCAATCATCACGGACCGCGCGTCAAGCGTTGAGGCCTCGAGCGAATCGGCGGTCATCGCCGCGATGAGATCGAGTACAGGCGTGTCGTTGTCGTCTTCGGTCATGTGCATGCCTTTCAAGACTGGTGTTTCGGAGCCCGTGGGCCTCGGGCGCCGGCGCGAACGGACAACCGCGGCGAGGCCGACAGCCAGCAGCGTCACGACCACGACGGTCAGGACGCTGCGCCGATCGTTGCCCACCATGGCTGCACCGCACAGCCTGGCAACCCGGGTGCTCACGAACGGCTCATGACCGCGCGAACCGACCGGGTCCCGCTGGAGTGGAGAAAACCGTTCGACGGATCAGTCGGTCTTGATCCAGACCGCCTTGACGTTCAGATACTCCTCCAGGTGCTGCAGCCCCGACTCGCGCCCGTAGCCGCTCATCTTGTAGCCGCCGAATGGCACCGCCGGATCCATCGCCTGATAGCAGTTGACCCACACGCTCCCGGCGCGCACCGCGCGAGCCAGGCGGTGCGCCTTGCTCACGTCGCGCGTCCACACGCCACTGCCCAGTCCGAAGGGCGTCGCGTTCGCGCGCTGGATCACCTCGTCGATGTCCGTGAACGGGATCGCCGAGATGACCGGTCCGAAGATCTCCTCGCGCGCGATGGCCATCTCATCGCGCACGTCGGCGAAGATCGTCGGCGGGACGAAATAGCCGTTGGCAAAGGCGCCATCGGTCAGCCGAGCGCCACCGGCCACCGCGCGCGCGCCTTCCTGCTTGCCGCTGGCAAGATACCCAGTGACACGCTCCAACTGCTGTTCAGACACCAGCGGCCCGATCTGCGTCTCGGTGTCGAGCCCATTTCCGACCCGCAGTCCACGCGCAAATTCCGCGGCGCGATCTACAAATTCGTCGTACGCGCGGCGTTCCACGAACAACCGCGTCCCGGCGCTGCAGATCTGGCCCGAGTTGGCAAAGACGGCCATCGACGCACCGGCCACGGTGCTGGCCATGTCCGCGTCGGCAAAGACGATATCCGGTGACTTGCCGCCGAGCTCGAGCGACACGCGCTTGAGATTGCCGGCCGACGCCTGGATGATCTTCTGCCCCGTGAGATGCGAGCCGGTGAAGGCCACCTTGTCCACGTCCATGTGGCCGGCCAGCGCCGCGCCCGCGGTTTGGCCGTAACCGGGCACGATGTTGACCACCCCCTCGGGCACGCCCGCCTCCAGGAGCAGCTCACCTAGTCGAAGCGGCGTCAGCGGCGCTTCTTCCGCGGGTTTGAGCACCACCGTGCAGCCCGTGGCCAGCGCCGGACCGATTTTCCAGATCGACGCCGTGAGGGGACTGTTCCATGGAATGATCGCGCCGACGACGCCCACGGGCTCCTTCAACGTGTAGGAGAAGATCTCGCCCGGCAGCGAATTTTCGATCGTCTCGCCATGCAGCGACGTCGCCATGCCCGCGTAGTAGCGCAGCATGCCGATGGCACGCAGTCGACTGCCACTGGTCCGACTGATCGGCGCGCCCATGTCCAGCGTGTCGAGGACGCTCAACTCATCGAAGTGCTCCTCGACCAGGTCTGCGATGCGCAACAATAATCGCTGGCGCTCGAAGGGCTTCCAGCGTCGCCAGGGTCCGTCGAATGCACGTCGCGCCGCCTTGACGGCACGGTCGATGTCCTCAGCATCGCCTTCGGCGACGTTCGCCAGCACCTCGCCGGTGGCGGGATTGATGCTCTCGAACGTCTTGCCCGAGGCAGACTCTAGCCATTGCCCGTCGACGAGCATGCGCTTCAGTGGCTGGTCGAGAAACGCGGGCCGTCCGGGTGTGCGTTGCAATGTGCTTGTCATCGTGGTCGTGAAAAAGCCCCCGTGATTTCGCTCGTCGGTCTTCGATCGTCAATCGTTGGCGTCGATGACCACCGCCTTGACCTGCGTGTATTCCAGGATCGTGTCGGAGCCCATCGTCCGACCGAACCCGCTTTTCTTGTAGCCACCGAACGGCGCGCCGATCACGCCGGCTGGACCATACGTATTCACGTACACCTGGCCGGCTTGCAGGCCACGGGCCAGACGCACCGCGCGTCGCACGTCGTTGGTCCACACCGACGCGGCGAGCCCGTATTGTGTGCCGTTGGCAATCTCCAGCGCCTGTTCAGGATCCGTGAAACTCAGCACCGATAGCACCGGCCCGAAGATCTCCTCCTGAGCGATGCGCATCTCGGGTTTGACGTTGTCGAACAGCGTCGGCTCGACGAAGAAGCCGCGCTCGAAATTCGGTCCTGACATCTTGTGGCCACCAGTGACCAGCTCCGCTCCCTCATCGTGTCCGACGGACAGGTAGTTGAGGACGCGCTGTTCCTGCTTGGCGCTGATCAGGGGTCCCATCTCCACCTGCTCGTACCAGGACCCGACACGCACGTGCTCCATGGCTTGCGCCACCGCGCTGACCAGTTGTGGGCGCATCGCCTCTTCAACCAGCACGCGCGTGCCCGCAAAGCAGATCTGTCCCGTGTTGCGGACGATCGAGCCGACGATGGCCGTAACGGCTTTGTCGAGATCGGCGTCGCGCAGCACCACCTGGGGCGACTTCCCGCCAAGCTCGAGATGCAGCGGGATCAGGTTCCTGGCACATGCCTCCATCACACGCGAACCGGTTTCTGGCGAGCCCGTGAAGCTCATGTGGCGAACGGTCGGATGCGCGGGCAGCGCCGCGCCGGCCTCGGCGCCATAACCAGTCACCACGTTCACCACACCCGCCGGAATCCCCGCCTCGACGCTCAGCCGCGCCAGCAGCAGGCAGGCGAGTGGCGCGTCTTCGGCAGGCTTGACCACAATCGTGTTCCCGGCGCCGATGGCGGGCGCGACGTCGCCGAGCATCAGGCCGCTCGGCACGTTCCACGGCACGATGCTGCCGCACACACCGAAGGGCTCGCGCAGCGTGAGGCCCAGCACGTTTGGATCGGACGATGGCAGTGTGGTGCCCGTGATCTTGTCGGTCACCCCGGCGATGCTCAGCAGCGTGTTGCCCACCTGTGAGGCGCCACGACGTGGTCGGCCGACTTCGAGCGCTTCGAGCGTATCGATCTCGACGGCGTACCTGGCGCACACCGCGGCCCACGCGCGGAGCAGGTTGGCGCGCTCCTGCGGGTTGGTGTCGCGCCACTTCGGGAACGCCGCCGCGGCGGCCTGAACGGCAGCGTCGATGTCCTCGGCGCGGCCGCGCGGCACGCGTCGAATGACGTCTTGCGTGGATGGATCGATGACGTCGATGGTTTCGCCACCGACGGCGGGCACCCACTGACCGCCAATGAAATGGGCGTTATCGGGAACGAGATTGACGATGCCACTGACATCGGGGCGAGCCGAGGTAACGGTCATGGACGATCAGTACTCTCCCCAGAGAATATATGCCCAGCATAACACTCGCGACGCCCGCCCCCCGTTTGCGTCTGGCGAGCCGCGTGCAACCGTACACTCGGTACGGATGACGCCTGACGCCCTCGTCGACGAGTTCACGGCGAAACAGCCGTATCGTCTGGATGACTTCCAACTCGAGGCGATCCGCGCGCTGGCGCACCGCCATTCGGTGCTGGTTGCCGCGCCAACCGGTACGGGCAAGACGGTCGTGGGCGAATTCGGCATGTTTCTGGCGCGCGCGTCTGGGACGCGGGCCATCTACACCACGCCTATCAAGGCGCTTTCCAATCAGAAGTACCGCGACTTTCGCGCGCTCTTTGGCGACGATCAAGTCGGTCTACTCACCGGCGATGTGGTGGTCAACCGCGACGCGCCGATCTGCGTGATGACCACCGAGGTGCTGCGCAACATGCTCGTGACCGGCTCGAGCCTGGCCGACGTTGGCGCCATCGTTTTCGACGAAGTCCACTACATGGGCGATGCCGAGCGCGGAACAGCGTGGGAAGAATCCATCCTGCTGGCGCCCCGCGACGTGCCACTTGTCTGCCTGTCAGCTACCGTGCCCAATGCGAGTGAAATCGCCGAGTGGATCCGCGATGCGCACGGCGAGCTTACCTGTGTCTTTCACGATCAGCGCGCGGTGCCGCTCGAGCACCGCTACTGGCTGCCGGATGCCGATCCAGAACAGCACGATTTCAAGGTATCCACGGTCATGGACGCCGAGGGCAACGTCACCACGGATGCGCGTCGGCTCAGGAGCGTCGGTGGCGAATTGGCCGGGCGCGTGCGCTGGGGCGGCGTTTCGAGCGCAGGCTTCCGCGGTGAGGAGCGTCTGACAGGCGCCGACAAAGATCCGCGCGAGATACCCGCCGCCTGGCGGGTCGTGCGCTACCTGGAGGGTGAAGAGCTCACCCCCGCGATCTACTTTCTGTTCAGCCGCCGCGCCACCGAGGAAGCCGCTTCCGCGTGTGTGGCACTGCGGCCCGTCCCGCACGCGTACGAGCTCGTCAGGGAGGCCAAGGCACGCCTCAGCGACCTGAGCCCGGAAGACCGCAACCTGCGTCAGGTCGCGTTGCTGCTCGGTCGATTCCTGCCGCGCGGCGTCGCCGTGCACCACGCCGGGCTGTTGCCGCAGGTCAAGCTGTTGGTGGAGGAATTGTTTCAATCGGGCAAGCTGCGCGCCGTGTTCGCCACCGACACGCTCGCCCTGGGCATCAACATGCCCGCTCGGACCGTCGTCATCGGCGAAATGCTGAAGTTCGACGGCCAGAGCCGACGCCTGCTGACCCCGAACGAGTATCGACAGATGACCGGGCGCGCCGGTCGCCGCGGCATCGACGAGCGCGGTGTCTCGCTGCTGATGTACTCGCCCTGGGTGACCTTTCCCCAGACGCTGCGGGTGCTCACCAGCGAGCTGCTTCCGCTCGAAAGCGCCTTTCGTCCGACGTATTCCACCGCCATGAACCTCTGGCTACGACCCGAGGACGAAGAACGGCTGGCGGACCTGTACGCGCGGAGCTTGCGCCAGTTCCAGCACGACCGCACCCTGCAGGAGCTGACCGAGCGCAAGCAGGCGCTCGAGGACGCCTTTGAGGCCGACCGCGGCGACAGCAACGCGCGCCTGACCCGCCAGGAGATCAGCGAGCGGACCCAGGAGCTCAGTCGCATCGACTACGAGCTCCGCCGCGCGCGGCGCACCGCCACGGTGGAGGCGCGCCGCACCGTCGAAGGCCTGGCCCGCGTCCTCGAACGCTACGACTATCTGCGCGACGGGCGGCCTACCCACAAGGCGCCATACCTGCGCAGCCTGTTCGACACCAACGCGCTGACGTTGAGCGAGCTCATCACGAATCGGCAGCTCGAAGCTCTCGAACCCGCGGAGCTCGCCGAGGCATTGTCGTGGTTCGCCACGGATCGAGATGCCGCTGTTCGGGGTCTGCCACTTACGCGAAGACTGCACAGACTCCGCGAGATACTCGACGCGCTACACGGCGGCGTACTGCGCGAAGAGGAGCGCCAGGGCCTGCAGATGTCTCGCGCGCTGCCAGTCGACTTCCACGGTGTGGCCCTTGCGTGGGCCGAGGGCCACGAGCTACTCAGCATCGCCCAGCGGGCGCGGCTGCAGGAGGGCGACCTGGTCGGTGCGCTCCAGAAGACGCTCGATCTGATCAGCCAGCTGCGTGGCGCGGCCCACCAGGGCACACTTGGCGCGGGTCTGGTGCCCGTGCTCGACGAGGCCGACCGTTTGCTGCGTCGCGGCGTGGTCAGCACCAGCTACCAGTGGGCCATTGGTGGCTTGCCCGAGGCTGACGAGGATCAGGACGTCGACTGGGACGTCCGCGTCCTTCCGGAAGACGAGCCTGGCTTCGGCGGAGCGACACCACGCGACCGTCAACCAGGTCGTCGCACGCCACCGCTCGCCGCGCGACGCGGTCGGAATGTTGAGAAACGACACAGCAAAACGGTTCGAGCTGGCCCGAGGAGTGCTATAAAGCCACGCAAGAAGCGCTGATGAACGCCGCTCGCGATCTCGATCCAACCCCGCTTGACGATACGTTCGACAGCGCTGATGTGGACTCCACTCCGACGCCGGTCGAACCCCAGCCGACTCTGGAGGAGCTATCTCCAGAGGCAGCCGGGCTGATCGTCCGCTACATCGTGACCAGTACCCTGGAGCACGGCGTGGCGCCGACCGCCGTCGTCGCGCTCTACGCGGATCTGGCCGGCGAAGAGGCCGCGGTGCGCTACGCGGACCGACGCTTCATGCTGCGCGAGATACCGCCCGACTGGCGTGATGTCGAGAACCGCGTCGCAGACCTCGAAGCCAGCGCGTTCGACCGCGGACTCGATCTGGCGGCCGCGTGGCGTCGGGCCACCAGCGTGGCCATGCACGGGCAGGACGCGCTCGAGCAGCTCGCGCGCCTGGCTGGCGTGTCGCGCGCGGGGCGGGGTCTGGGCGGACCGAGCGATCGATTTTTGACGATCCCGAGGACCTCGACGAGCTGGAGTCCGAAGACGCGTACGAGACGTTGTATGAGCGTCTCGGCGACCGGTTGCCGGAGCTCTTCGACCTGGCGCTCGAAGCGCAGACGCGCATTCGACGCTTCGCCATCGAGGAGCGACTGGAGCATGGCTTGCCGCCGGTCGAGTTGATTGACCTGTACCGCGGTCTGGAGCTCAACGGCGACCAGCGCTCACAGCAGTACCTCGACCGCGTGTACGTCGACCGCGAACCGCCCGCGGACTGGCAAGAGATTCAGTCCGAAGCTGGCCGCCTGGTCGAGATGGCCGAAGCCCGAGGCCGAGACGCAGGCCGCCTTTTTGCCGACCTGCTGCGCACGTCGCCCGAGCTCGAGCCGATGACCGCGATGCGCCTGCTCATGGAGCGGCTCATCAAACAGCGCTAGCTAGTTTTCATTGCCTTCGCGCTGGCGTTTGGCCTAACCAGGCGGCCACGAGCAACACCTCTCCCCAGAGGGGTTCTCTCCCCAGAGGGGTCCCTGGGGGGAATTGCGTTTGACAGCGCGTGCCGCGGCAGCTCAGACGCCAACCATGGGCACGTTTGCACCGCGAATGAGTTAGTGGGTTAGTCGACCGCGTACCTCGGCTCAGAAGGTGCGGCCCAGCCGCTGATCCCAGGGCTGCGGCGCGGCGACGCGCACCAGGGTGTCCTCCCGATCGCGGGCATACAGGAACAGATGCGCAAAGAACTCCAGCTCGGGCAGCGGATACGTCGGGTTGATGCACAGGTACTCATACGGCCACGGCGAGCGCGCCCCCGGCGCACAGATCACCCGAATCCGATGCCCGATCGTCGAGCCGGTACGTCACGCCCGCGTAGCGGTGCGATGGCACGTCGAGGTAACCATCCATCATCAACCGCTGCCACAGCTCGTCGCCGAGCGTGGTGCGCGCCACCTCTTCGGCGCGCTGGCGTGCGTCTTGATAGTCTCGCGCGGAAAAATCCGCGCCCGCGGTGCGTTTCGGCAGGTGATCCCAGTAGTAGCGCCAGGGTCGCTCTACGGGCCCGTCTCGGCGAGCGCCCTCTGGCCCCGGCGTGGGCAACAAGTCCCACGCCAGCAGCCGCCGCCACAAGTCACGCAGCGGCTCGAGGACTGGCACGTCTCAGACGCTACCGTCGACGGCGAAGTCGCAGTAGAAGTCGAGGACGATCAGCCGCCCGCGATGGGCGCGATGATCTGGTACTCCTCGGCGTACGGGTCGAACGGCCCGTCGTCCAGCACGTGCTGCGTGCCGACCTTCCTGGAGACGGCGCAGCCCTTCTCGCGCGCTTCGCGCAGAATGCGCTCCGCTTCCAGGATGCTTTCGCGAGCCTCCTCGGAGTCGGTGTCGGCATTCCACTCGACGAGTTGGTGTCCGCGTCGATTCGCAACGATGATGCGGCCCACGCCTGAGCCCTCCTTTGATCACGTCTAGGAATTCAAGCCTACGCCCGACCCGGGGTGAAGGCAAGTTGTTTCGCGAAGCCCATCGTTTTCAAAGGCTCAGGGCCAGACCGTACTATCAGGATGGTGTTTGACGCCCAGTACGTCTTCGGGCCCGCGACACGCTTGCAGGCCCAGGCGATTGGTGAACCCGGTCACCGCACATTTCGGCTGATGGTGGAAAGCGGCGACGGCCGGGCTGCCGCGCTATGGGTCGAGAAGGAACAACTCCAGGCGCTGGGGCTCGCCGTCGAGCAACTGCTCGCCGAGTTTCAGGGCCAGCTCACGGGTCGACCGCCTCGCCAACCGCCGGCTGAGACGTTCCCACCCAATCCGACGGTGGATTTCAAGGTGGGCCGCCTGGCCCTGGGCCAGGACGAGAGTGAGCTCGAGACGGGACCCCGCTACGTGCTCCTGGTGTACGACCTGGAGGGCAGTGGTTCTTCAGAAGAAGAAACCCGGGCAACCGGCGACGTTCGCGTGCCGCGCCACGCGCGATCAATTGCGCGCGCTGAGCCGCAACATCGCCGAGGTAGTGGCCGCCGGCCGCCCGCGTTGCCCGCTGTGCGGCGAGCCGATGGATCCGCAACAGAAGTCACACGGCTGCGTCCGCGCGAACGGGCATCACGTCTGAGCTCGTAGCCGCTCACCGGGTGGTGCGCTGATATAACCTCCGCGCCGTCGCGAGCGCCTCGACGAGCGCATCTACCTCATCCCGCGAGTTGTAAATATAAAAACTCGCGCGCAGCGTCGCCGCGACGTCCAGCACGCGATGCAGCGGCTGGCAGCAATGATGCCCGGCGCGCACCGCGATGCCCGCCTCATCCAGCACCGTCCCGGCGTCATGCGGATGCACGCCCTCCAGATTGAACGACACCACGCCAGTGCGCATCCACGGGTCGCGCGGACCATACACGGTCACGTCCGGCACGCTCGCCAGCCGCTCCAGCGCATAGCCCGCCACGTCAACCTCGTGCGCGCGCACGTTCGCCATGCCCAACGCCTCGAGGTAGTCAATCGCCACGCCGAACGCGATCGAATCCGCCACGTTCGGCGTGCCGCCATCGAACTTCTCAGGCAAAGGCGCCCACGTCGCGTGATCCTCGAACACCTCGCGGATCATCCCGCCGCCACCCAGGAACGGCGGCATCTCTTCGAGCAGCTCGCGTCGGCCCCACAGCCCGCCAATGCCCGTCGGCGCCAGCATCTTGTGGCCCGAAAACGCGAGGAAGTCCACCCCGAGAGCCGTCACGTCGGTCGGCACGTTCGGCACGCTCTGCGCGCCGTCGCCAACCACGATCGCTCCCACGCGGTGCGCCGCCTCGGCGATCTCTGGCAAGTTCGAAATGGTGCCGAGCACGTTCGAAGCGTGGGCAATCGCCACGACGCGTGTCTTCGGGCTGAGCAGCCGCCGGTAGTCGTCGAGATCGACGGTGCCATCCGGCGTCAGCTGGATCAGACGCACGCGCGCGCCCATCTCCTGAGCGACGCGCTGCCACGGCACCAGGTTGGAGTGGTGCTCGAGCGTGCTGGCCAGGATCTCGTCGCCAGGTTTGAGATTGGCGCGGCCCCAGCACACCGCGACGAGGTTGATGGCTTCGGTCGTGTTGCGCACGAAGACGAGCTCTTCGGGCGAGCGAGCCCCAACGAAGCGGGCAACACGTTCACGCGCCGCTTCGTACAGGTCGGTGGATTCGACGCTCAGGGTGTGCACGCCGCGGTGCACGTTGGCGTTGGTGTTGGTATAGAAGTCGACGAGCGCGTCGATGACCTGACGCGGCTTCTGCGTGGTCGCGGCGTTGTCGAGATAGATCAGCGGACGACCATTCACCTGGCGCTGAAGGATGGGAAAGTCGGCACGAATCCGCTCCAGATCCAGCGCGGCGGTCTGTTGAGCAGTGCCTGGCATGGCCACGCGAAAATCATACCAAAATAGTCGGAATTAGCAACGCTTCGCACTGTCGCGCGGCCAGGACGTTAGGATGGCGAACGATGGGTCTTCCAAGTCCTCTAGGCATTCTCGGCGGTGGCCAGCTCGGCCGCATGACGCTGCAGGCCGCCAGCCGACTCGGCATCGACGTCGTCATCGCCGAGCGTTTCGCCGATTCGCCAGCCGCGCGCCTGACGTCGCGCTCGCTGGTCTTCCCCAACGGCTGGGATGACCCGGCAGCCCTCGATCAACTGGCGCAGATGACCCACGTGGTGACCCTCGAAAGTGAATTCGTCGACTGGCACGTGCTGGATGCCCTGCACCAGCGGGGCGTCTCCGTCCGGCCTTCGCCCGCGTGCGTCGGCGTCGTGCAAGACAAGCTGCTGCAGAAGCAGGCCCTCGCTCGCGCGGAGCTGCCCGTGCCAGCCTTCAGCGAGATCGCCGATCCAGCTCACCTGCGCAGCATCGGCCACGAGTTCGGCTGGCCGCTGATGCTCAAGGCGCGCCGCGACGGCTACGACGGCCACGGCAACGTGGTCGTGCACGCTCCCGACGCCGCCGACCAGGCGTGCGCCCAACTCGGATGGCCGCGACGCCAGTTGTACGCGGAAGCGTTCGTCGACTTCGAGCGCGAGCTGGCCTCACTGGTTGTGCGCGGCCTGAACGGCGAGATCGTGCAGTACCCGGTGGTCGAGACTATCCAGGACGCGGACCTACACATCTGCCGCGAAGTCCTGGTCCCGGCCGAGGTGCCGCACGCGGTCGCCGAGCAGGCCGCGGCAATTGCTCGCGGCGCGGTCGAAGCGGTCGATGGCCTGGGCGCCTTCGGCGTCGAAATGTTCGTGCTATCGGACGGCCAGGTGGTGATCAACGAGCTCGCGCCGCGGCCGCACAACTCGGCGCACTACACCATTGACGCCTGCTGGAGCTCGCAGTTTGACAACCACGTGCGGGCGGTGCTCGGCTTGCCGCTGGGCGAGACGGGACTGCGCGCACCCGCGGCGGTCATGGTCAACCTCCTGGGGACGTCGATCGAGCCCGTCGAGGCCGAAGCCGCGCTTGGCGAGGCGCATGCCTTCGTGCACCTGTACGGCAAAAGCGACAACCGTCCCGGCCGCAAGATGGGTCACATCACCGCCGTCGGAAACACGCTCGCAGCAGCCCGTCGCCGCGCTGAAGCCGCCGCCGGCCGGGTGCGAGTGTGAGTGCGAGCGCCGCCGCGCTGGTTGGCATTGCCATGGGCAGCTCGTCCGACCTGCCCACGCTTCAACCCGCCGCCGAGATTCTCGAGCGCTTCGGCGTCGCCCACGAGCTGCGGGTCCTGTCCGCCCATCGCACGCCCGACGCGATGGCCGACTACGCGCGCTCAGCGGCCGAGCGCGGCCTGAAGGTCTTGATCGCGGGCGCTGGCGGAGCCGCGCACCTGCCCGGCATGCTCGCCGCCAATACGCCGCTGCCGGTGATCGGCGTGCCGGTCTCGACGACCAACCTGAACGGCCTCGACGCGCTGCTGTCCATCGTCCAGATGCCGCGCGGCGTTCCGGTGGCGACGGTGGCGATCGGTGGCGGCGTCAACGCCGGCCTGCTGGCGGTCCAGATCCTGGCCACCGCCGACGCGGGGCTGCTGCGGCGGCTGGTCGAGTACAAGGTCGAGCTGGCAGCAACGGCGCGCCAGCAGGACGCCGAGCTCACAGCGCGCCACCCGTCGTAATCGCTCGAATCGCCAGGCCGGCCATGAACAGGCAGCCAAGGCCAAAGGCGAGCGGCCGCGAGACCTTCTTGTCGACGATGTACGACATGACCAGGGGCAGCGTGAGAATGACCGACGCGCCGTACAGGAAGTGCAGGTTGTCTTCGGGACGGTCACCGCTCAAAACGAGGGTCACGCCGACGAGCGCCTGGACCGCGCCGATGGCGACGCCAATGACCAGCGCCCCCCGATACCCCGGCGTGAGGGGTGACTTGCGGATCGCCAGGAAGATGCCCCACACGCCCAGCGCTATGTAGTAGAGCACCAACGAGAGCGCGAGACGCTGATGGATCTCAATCACGCCAGGTCACGCCAGGTCACCCAAGGTACGGCTACTGGAAAAGCTCCGCCTGCTCGAGGTCCTCGGCCGGCACCAGCATCAGGTTGATCCGCGGCTCGGGCTCTGGCTCGGGCGCTTCGTCGGCGTCCTCTTCGTCGTCCTCGTCCCTGGCGCGGCTGCGCGGCTCGTAGGGCCCCGTTTCGTTCGGGTACAACAGCGCGCCACGCTCGTCCAGGCGCAGCCCCTTGCCCTCGGCCCACCGCGGCCACTCCGGACACACCAGCGCGTGCCCGCGGCGCCAGTCGATCAAGCGTCCCCCGAGCGCGTGCTCCGAGGAGGCGGTCAAGCCCACAGCCCCGCACAACCGGCACCGTGCCGAAATTTCCGTGAAGGGATACCTGAGCCGGCTCACCCGCTCACACTCTACCCGGTTTTTCGCGTCGACAGCCGCAACGTGCCACTGCACTCGCGTATGGTCGCCCCGGCCGTTTCTAACGCTCCTCTAACACAGCCTCATACACACCTCTAACGCGCGGTTCGGCAGCCTTCCCTGAGGTAGCTCTTTATCCAGCACGCAAGGGAGAGGACTGTTTTCGATGGCGACGAGTCTCAAGCCGCTGGGCGATCGGGTGATCGTCAAGCCGAAGGCCAAAGAAGAAATGACCCGCAGCGGAATCGTGCTGCCGGATACGGCAGGCGAGAAGCCGCAGGAAGGTGACGTGTTGGCCGTCGGCCCGGGCCGCGTACTCGACAATGGCAAACGCGTCGAAATGGAAGTCAAAGATGGCGACACCGTGCTGTTCGCCAAGTACGCCGGCACGGAGGTCAAGCTCGACGGCGAGGACTACCTCGTCATTCGCGAGAGCGACCTGCTGGCGATTCTCACTAACGGAAAGTAACTGAGCAATCAGAAATCAGAAGTCAGAAATCAGAGACCAGCTGAATTCTGAGTTCTGGATTCTGACTTCCCTCGAAGAGGAGGACACATGCCCGCGAAGGATCTTGTATTCGACGCCGAGGCGCGCCGGCAGCTCAAGAGCGGCATCGACGCGCTGGCCAATGCCGTCAAAGTCACGCTCGGCCCCCGCGGCCGCAACGTAGCCATCGATAAGAAGTGGGGCGCCCCCACCGTCACCCACGACGGGGTGACCGTCGCCAAAGAGATCGAGCTCGAGAACCACTTCCAGAACATGGGCGCCCAGATGCTCAAGCAGGCGGCGACCAAGACCAATGACGTCGCCGGCGACGGCACGACCACCTCGACGGTCATCGCCCAGGCCATCGTCACCGAGGGTCTGCGCAACCTGGCCGCTGGCGCCAACCCGATGCTGATGAAGCGCGGCATCGACACCGCGACGGCTGCCGTCGTCGACGAGATCAAGAAGCAGGCCACCGAGATCCAGGGCCACGACGACATCGAGCACATCGCCGCCATCTCGGCCAACGATCCCGAGATCGGCCGACTGCTCGCCGAAGCCATGGACAGGGTCGGCCGCGACGGCGTCATCACCGTCGAAGAAGGCAAGGGCCTGAAGCTCGAGGTCGAATACACCGAGGGCATGCAGTTCGACCGCGGTTACATCTCGGCCTACTTCATCACCGACTCCGGCCGTATGGAAGCCGCCCTCGACGAGCCCTACCTGCTCATCACCGACAAGAAGATCAGCGCCATCACCGACATCGTGCCAGTGCTCGAGAAGCTGGTGCAGACCGGCCGCAAAGAGCTGGTCATCATCTCCGAGGACGTCGACGGCGAGGCGCTGGCGACGCTGGTCGTCAACAAGCTGCGCGGCATTCTGAACGTGCTCGCGGTGAAGGCACCCGGCTTCGGCGATCGGCGCAAGGAGATGCTGCGTGACATCGCCACGCTCACCGGTGGTCAGGTGATCAGCGAGGAGCTCGGTAAAAAGCTCGACGCCGCCACCCTTGCCGACCTGGGCCAGGCGCGCCGCATCGTCTCGACCAAGGACGACACCACCATCGTCGAGGGGCGCGGCTCACAGGACGACATCCAGGGCCGCATCAGTCAGATCAAGATCCAGATCGACGAGACGACGTCGGACTACGACCGTGAGAAGCTCCAGGAGCGCCTGGCCAAACTGAGCGGCGGCGTCGCCGTCATCAAGGTTGGCGCGGCGACCGAGGTCGAGCTCAAGGAGAAGAAGGCTCGCGTCGAGGACGCGCTGCACGCAACGCGTGCCGCCGTCGAGGAAGGCGTGATCCCGGGCGGCGGTGTGACGCTGCTGCGCGCGGCCAAGGCGGTCGACGGTCTGGCGCTGGAAGGCGATCAGAAGGTTGGCGCCGACATTCTGCGCCGCGCCCTCGAAGAGCCCGTCCGCCAGCTGGTGCGCAACGCCGGTCTCGAGGGCAGCGTCGTCGTCGAGCACCTCAGCCGCGAGCAGCGCACGAACTGGGGCTTCGACGTCATGTCCGAGGACTACGTCGACCTGGTCGAAAAGGGCATCATCGATCCGGCCAAGGTGACGCGCAGCGCGCTGGAGAATGCCGCCAGCGTGGCGGGCATGATCCTGACCACCGAGGCGCTGGTGACCGATCTGCCCGAGAAGAAGTCCTCCGGCAGCCCCGGCGGCGCCGGACATGTACGACTGACGCGGGGCTGAGCCGACGCACCCACCTACTAGCCCCCTCCCTCTCTATCTCAGAGAGGGAGGGGGAGTTTTTGTTTCTGTCGTCGCTCGTAGCGCACGAACTCCGTGTACCCAGCCTCGCGCGCGAGCGCGCACGCCGCGGACAGATCCGCAGCCACCTCGCCCGGCGCGTGGGCGTCCGAGCCGAACGTCACCGGCACTCCCTCGGCGTGATACGCGCGCAGCAGGTCTGGGTGTGGATATATCTCGCCGACGGGCTTGCGCAGCCCTGCGGTGTTGACCTCCACGCAAACCCCGGCGCCGCCAAAACGCGACGCCAATCTGGCGTACGCCTCCCCGAGGTCGCGCGTGGCACGCTGGCCGAACTTCTTGATGAGGTCGCTGTGACCGATCGTGTCGAACAGCCCGGTCTCGGCCGAGGCCCCGACGAGCTCGAAGTACGCCGCGTACAGCGCATCGACGTCATGTCGGGCAAACTCGGCAACGTAGCGCGCGTCGTCGAAGCCCCAGCGCACCCATGAAGTGCACGCTGCCGATCACGTAGTCCCAGTCGTAGCCACGCAAGATGCGCTCCAGCTCCCGCTCGTGCCCGGGGATGAAATCGGCCTCGGTCGCCAGGCGAATGCGGATGTCCGCCGCGTAGCGCCGCCGACAGCGTTCGACGTCCTCGATGTAGAAGTCGTGCTCCCATTCCGCCATGCCAAGCTCCGGATCACGCCGCTCGCGCGGCAACCAGTACATGAACAGGTGGTCCGAGAAGCCGAGCTCGGTCAGGCCAGATTGAATCGCCCGCTCGACGTAGCGTTCCATAGCCCCGCTGGCGTGGCCACACCGCGCGGTATGCACGTGGTAATCGACAAGAGGTATCGCCACCGGCATGAAGGGTAGCCCGTACCGGGCTGGGCCCTGGCCGGGCCTGACGCCAGCGGGCGCGGCGATGCTGCTGGCGTGCGCGGGTTTTCTGGCTGTCGGCCAGGTGCTGATCGGCCCCGTCACCAGACCGCTGCCCGACCTGACCGTGTTGGGCGTCACCGCGCTCGTGCCCCTGGCTCTGGCCGAACGCATCCTCAGGGTACCGGGCGCGGCCACGGCGGCATGCGGCGCCTACCTCCTGCCCCGGTCGCTCATCAGCTTGCTGCTGCCGGCGATCCCCCAACCACCCCTGTTGCTGGTACCCACCGTCACCCTCGACCTCGTGCTGTGGCTGGACACGTCCCACCTCGAGGTCCTTCACGACGCGCTGCCGGCTCGCCTGCGCATCCGTCGCCTGCGCATCCGCCAGGCACGCGACCACGGCACGCGCTCGACGTCCAGCGTCATGTTCTCGCGCGGTCGCGCCGTGATAGCCGGCGCGGCATTCGGTCTCGTGCTGTCGCTGGTCGAGCCGAGTTACCAGATCTTCCTGGGCGGCGATCCGGCGATCTGGTCAGGCCCTGCCGTGTGGGTGGCGGTCGTCGTCACCACGCTCAGCTGCGCCGCGCTCGCGACGATTGTCACCGTCCGAGGTAGAGAGTCGTGACGGCCAGCACGGCCCACACCAGCACCGCGAGCAGCAGCGGGCGGTCACGAAAGAGCAGCTCCTCGGGCGCTGCGCCGACGTCGCCCTCGCGCACGAGGAACAGGTAGCGAAACAGGCCGTACATGACGACCGGGATTGTCAGCATCATCGAGTGGTTTTTCGGCAGGTTCTCGGCCGAGAACGTGTACAGCGCATACGTCATCAGCGCGGCGCTGCTGATCACGAGGATCAGCTGGTCGATGAACTCGATCGAGTACGACTGCAGATTGCGGCGATGGCCAACCGCCACTTCCACGCCGAGCGTTTCCAGCTCGGTGCGTCGCTTGCCAAGTGCGATCAGCAGCGCGCCGAGCAGCGTGGCGATGTACAGCCACGGCGAAATCGGCACGTCGATAGCCACCGCGCCCGCCGCCGCGCGCAGGACGAAGCCACCGGCGATGGCGAAGATGTCCAGCAGAACGATGTGCTTCAGGACGGTGCTGTACACCGCTGTCAGCACCGCGTAGGCGATCGCCAGCAGGCCCAGGTCAAAGCTGAGCAGGAACGTGCCCGCCAGCCCCAGGATGACCAGGGCGACGCCGACGCCCAGCGCGACGTTGACGGGCACCTGTCCCGCGGCGATCGGCCGCAGCCGCTTGGTGGGGTGCGCCCGGTCCGCCTCGATGTCCACGACGTCGTTGAGCAGATAGCCCGCGCTCGAAAGGGCACAAAAGCACACGAAGGTGGCCACGCTGCGCAGCAACAGCGACACGTCCTGGAGGTTGAGCGTGAACGCCAGGGCGATGAACACCAGCCCGTTTTTTGGCCACTGTCGCGGCCGCATCGCAGCCAACAGCGACCGCGCCGAAAGCGGCGCCGTGCGCTCCAGCCCGGGCTGGCCACGATCTCGCGCATGGTTGTTTCGAGAAGATACCCGCGGCGCCCCGCGGCTGCCACCCATTTGGTGACGCAGCCCACAACCCTGCCAACCCTGTAGTCTCTCACGTATCTATGTCCATACTGGCTGTCGGCTCCGTTGCCTTCGACACGATCAAGACGCCTTTCGGCGAGGTCACCGACATCGTGGGCGGGTCGTTGACCTATTTCGCCCTGTCTGCCTCCTTCTTCACTGACGTCAACCTGGTGGCCGTCGTCGGCGAGGACTTCGGCGAAGAACAACTGAAGGTCTTCCGCGGCCGACGCATCGACCTGCAGGGCGTCGAGCACGCCAGCGGCAAGACGTTCCGCTGGGGCGGCGAGTACAGCCTCAACCTCAACAGCCGCGAGACGCTCTTCACCGAGCTCAACGTCTTCGAAGGCTTCCAGCCTGACCTGCCGGAAGCCTACAAGCAGGCCGATGTCGTCTTCCTCGGCAACATGCACCCGCTCCTGCAGCAGAGCGTGCTCGACCAGGTCAAGAGCAAACGCGTCGTCGGCATGGACTCGATGAACCTGTGGATCGAGATCACACCCAACGAGCTGCGCAGCGTGCTCGGCCGCGTCGACATCGTCAAAATCGACGACTCCGAGGCGCGCGACCTGGCGGGCGTGTACAACCTGCGCAAAGCCGCCGCGTCGATTCAAGGGCTCGGGCCCGGCACGCTCATCGCCACACGCGGCTCGCATGGGGCCATGCTGTTCACCGAAAAAGGCATGTTCTCCGCGCCGGCGTACCCACTCGAGGACGAGGCCGATCCCACCGGAGCGGGTGACTCGTTCGCGGGCGGATTCTTCGGCTATCTAGCACAGGCGCAGTCCATGGACGATGCGACGCTACGGCGCGCGATGATCTTCGGCAGCGTGATGGGCTCCTTCTGCGTGGAGGACTTCGGGACCCATCGCCTCGAACGGCTCACCATGGACGAGATCAATGCGCGCTACCGCGCCCTCAAGCAGTTGACCGACTTCGACGACCTCTAGGCCTGGAGGCCAGTCCCGGGCCAAGTTGCTCGGCGGCCGCCACAATACGCGTATGCCAGGCATACAGCGGATTGGCAACATCTTCTACCGCGCCCCGGACATGGATGCGGCCGTCAACTTCTACGCCAACGTCCTGGGCTTCGCCCTGAAGTTCCGCGACGGAGACCATTGGGCAGCCTTCGACGTGGCCGGCATGACGCTGGCCGTCGAGGGCGGGACCCCTGGCGGCAGCGGCGGCGCGACGGTCAGCCTGCGGGTCGAAGGCCTTGCCGAGGTGGTCGACGAGTTACGCGCCAGAGGCGCGAGCGTCACCGACGTGAAGAGTGGCCCCCACGAACGCCGCGCCCGCGTGCAAGACCCCGCGGGCAACACGCTGGTCCTGTACGAGCCCGCCTGAGCGACGGCTGCTCCGAACGAATCGCGCTGCGTTAGGCCTCGCCGAGGTGCTAATGTATGACATTAAGCGAATTTTTACGGACCGCGTCAGGCCCAGATCAGGGAGTCAGGTATGGCCCAAATCGTGCTCGGCCTCGGAACATCGCACACCCCGCTGCTGTCGCTGCCACCCGAAATGTGGCCCCAGTACGCCAGGAACGACGAGCGCAATCCCGAGCTCTCCTTCCCACCTAACGGCTACGTGATGCCCTGGGCGCAGGCCGCCGAGACCCTCCAGGCCGAGGGCAAGTCGCGCTACGTCGGCTCAGAGCCCTTCGCCGACCAGGCCGCCCGCTTCAAGACCGCCCTCGACACACTCGCCACTACCCTGCAGGACGTCGAGCCAGACGTGACGGTCATCATCAGCGACGATCAGGACGAGTGGTTCTACGAGCACAACATGCCGCGCTTCGCGGTGTACTGGGGCGAGACCGTACAGCTCATCCCACGCGCTGTTCCCGCTGATGCACCCGAGATGGCGCGCCGCATTGCCCAGGGCTACGGCGACGTGCCCCTGGAGGTGCCGGTCGCCAGCCGCCTCGGACGCCACCTGGTGGAGTACCTGTGCGACCACGAGTTCGACCCGGCGCACATCACGCACGTCCAGCAGCCGTATGGCGGCCAGGTCGCGCGGCGCTATCCCACGCCGGATGGCGAGCTCAACTCCGTGCGCGACACGAAAATGCGCGACGTGGGCTTGCCGCACGGCTTCGCGTTCATCGTCAAGCGCTTGATGAACAACCAGCCGCGAGCGATTGTGCCGGTGTTCCAGAACACCTGCTATCCACCCAACACGCCCTCCGCCAGGCGCTCGTATCAGTTCGGTCAGGCGATCGGCGATGCCATCCGCGCGTGGGACGCGCCGGCGCGCGTGGCGGTGGTCGCTTCCGGTGGCTTGAGCCACTTCGTGGTGGACGAGGACCAGGACCGCAAGCTGTTGGGCGGCCTGAAGAACAAAGACGCGTCTGTATTGACGAGCATTCCGAAGTCGGGCCTGTATTCCGCGACATCGGAGTCCCTGAACTGGATTGCCGTCGGCGGCGCGATGGAAAAAGAGTCACTCCAATTCGACCTGGTGGACTACGTGCCCGTGTACCGCACCGCCGCGAACACCGGCGGTGGCTGGGCCTTCGCCCGCTGGCAATAAGGACGCTCAATGCTGAAGCCAGAACAAAACCAGGCGCTCATGGAAGTTGGCCCCGGCACCCTGATGGGCGAGCTTCTGCGCCGCTACTGGACGCCCTTTGCCGCCGCCGGCGAGCTCGACGCGACTGCTGATCAAGCCCGTTCGCCTGATGGGCGAGGACCTGGTGCTCTACAAGGACCAGAGCGGCAACTACGGCCTCGTCGACCGCCACTGCCCGCATCGGCGCGCTGACATGTCCTACGGCTGGGTGGAGGAGTGCGGCATCCGCTGCAACTACCACGGCTGGAACTACGACCAGACCGGCGCGTGCATCCACCAGCCCTTCGAGGAAATCGCCCATCCGGACGCCCGCTTCAAGGAGCGCATCACGATCAAGGCATATCCGGTCGAGGAGCGCGCCGGCCTGCTGTGGGCCTATATGGGTCCGCGGCCCGCGCCCGAAGTGCCCGTCTGGGAGCCCTTCACCTGGGGCAACGGCTTCGTCCAGATCGTCATGAGCGAAATCCCGTGCAACTGGTTCCAGTGCCAGGAAAACTCCATCGACCCCGTCCATTTCGAGTGGCTGCACGACAACTGGGGCCAGCGACTCCGCGGACAGACCAACGGCAAGAAGCCTCCGACGCACCTGCGCATCGCCTTCGACGAATTCGAATACGGCTTCACCTACAAACGCATCCGCGAAGGCCAGTCCGAACAGGATGAGCTGTGGACCGTCGGACGCACCTGCTTGTGGCCGAACTGCCTGTTTACCGGCAACCACTTCGAATGGCGTGTGCCGATCGACGACGACAACACGCTGAGCGTGGGCTGGTTCTTCGACCGCGTACCTGAGGAGATGGAGCCGTTCAGCCAGCAGCGCATCCCGTACTGGTACGGACCGATCAAAGACGACAAGACCGGCCGCTGGCTGGACTCCCACGTCATGAACCAGGACTTCGTCGCATGGGTTGGCCAGGGCACCATCGCCGATCGCACCCAGGAGCACCTGGGCGAAAGCGACCGGGGCGTCATCCTGATGCGCCGGCGTCTGCTGGAGGAGGCCGAACGCGTCCGCGACGGACTTGAGCCGAAAGCCATCATTCGCGATCCGCAAGCGGCACGCTTTGTCGAGCTGCCGATCATCGGCCGCGACTTTTTCCTGGCGGGCTACTCGAT
Source organism: uncultured Chloroflexia bacterium (assembly GCA_963776625.1). Classification (GTDB taxonomy): domain Bacteria; phylum Chloroflexota; class UBA6077; order UBA6077; family CF-72; genus CF-72. The sequence goes on from CAVZNP010000003.1 coordinate 288,106, forward strand.
GCGCGACGTCGCCGGCGGCAACGCCGGATTCCGCTATCCGAAGAGCTTCGTATTTCAGGCGGGACAGCCGGAGGAAATCACGCAGGCCTATCGCGACGCCATGGGGATGAACCCGGATGGCACCCCGCGACTGACTGAGGCCAGCGTTCGCCGGTGACCGGCACGCTGGCCCGCACGAGTTTCGAGGAGAAATTCGTTGACGCGGACGGATTCCACATCCGGTACCTGGAGGCAGGCAGCGGACCTCCGCTGGTCTATATCCACAGCGCCGGCGGACTCCGTCCGTCACGCGCCCACGAGCTGCTGGCCGCGAACTTCCGGGTGATGGCCTTTGAGCTACCCGGCTTCAGTGGGCCTCCCAACGAGCGCTCGCAGTCGCACGCCGATATCGGCGCGACGCTGGTCAAGGCGGCCGCCGAGCTGGGGCTCGAACGGTTCAATCTGTGGGGCACCTCTTTCGGCGGCGCGGTTGCGTTGTGGGCGGCGATCGGCGCACCGCAGGCGATTGACGCGCTGGTTCTGGAAGGCTGTGGCGCGATCGAGCCGCCCGACGGCTTTCCCGCTGTCCGCTCGCCCGAGGAGCTTCACCAGTACCTCTACGCGCATCCGGATCGCCATCCGATGGCCACGCCGCCCGAGCCGGAGGTCCTGGCCCAGCGACGCGCGCTGCTCGGGCGCATGCGCCGTGTACCGCGGGAGGACGTCGAGCGCGCGATCACCACGCTCGACGTGCCGACGCTGGTCGTGTTCGGCACTCGCGATCGGCTCACCCCGCCCGAGCTAGGCCGCATCTATCGTGACAAGATGCCGCGCTGCCACTTCGTGCTGCTCTTCGACGCCGGTCACGAAGCTGGCATCGAGCGTCCGGAGGCGCTGGCCAGCCTGGTGCAGGACTTCCTCGAGCGACGCGAAGCGTTCATCGTGAACGAGAAGAGCTCGCTGCTGCACCCATGACGCGCGCGAGTGCGCAGCGAACACCGGGCAACGAGTCCTCGACGGCGATGCGGCGTGGCGCCCGGGCGTCAGAAGACGTCGCGGCGCAGATCCTGAAGGCCTTCTACGCCGACGGTCTGAAGCCCGGGGAGTGGCTTGGCACCGAAGCCAACCTGGCCGAACGCTTCAACGTCAGTCGTGTCACCATTCGCGACGCCGTCAGCGGGCTCGCCGCCCGCGGACTGATCGACGTGCGCGTCGGCGCGCGCGGGGGATTGCGCATCGCGCGCGGCGATCCCGATCGTCTGATCGACGCCTTTTCGATCCAGCTGCGGCTCATGGGCCTGAGCCGCGACGAGCTGTTCGAGGCCATGCTGGCGATCGAGCCAGTGACCGCGGCACTCGCGGCAGAGCGGGCAACGACAGCGGATCTGGCCGCGCTACACGACCTGGTGGATCAAGCCGGCGCGACGATTGACGCGCCTGACGCGTTTACCAACCTGGCGGTCAGCTTCCACCAGGCCGTCGGCGACGCGTCGCACAACCGCGCGCTGCGAGCCTCACTCGGCGCGCTGCGAGCCACCCAGCTCGAGCAGCTTGGATCCGAGACAACGCGGCCGATTGCCGAGCGCGTCGCCCGCGTACACGCTGGCATCCTCGAGGCGATCGTGGCGCGCGACGCCGACCTCGCACGAGAGCGCATGCGCGCGCACCTGAACGCTGTGTCCCACGCCGGCGTCTAGCAGGCCGTCGAAGCCCCGTCAAAGCCCCGTCGTAGGGCTCCACCGTAGGCGGAACACCCACAGTGCGTACCTCAGCGACAACCTGGCGCGTTGCAACGGCTACAGCGACGCCTGGTGTCCGTCCCCCTCGAATAGCGCCTGCCGCCGATAAAACGAAAACGGCTTCTGAATCGGCGAGTCGTCGAATGAAAACAACACCGCTGTCTCGTCCCCACCGTCCACCATGTGCTCGCGCCAGGCCCACGTCGGCGCGCAGAACGTGTCGCCCTTCTGCCACTCCAGCCGCTGCCCACCGATGATGCTGGCGCCACGCCCGTCCAGTACGAAGTACAGGCGCGACGCCGTATCGCGCACCGCCCGCGTGTGCTCGCCAGGCCGAATCAACTGCGCGTGCGCGTCGATGGTGGGAAGCGTCGGGCCGCCACTGAGCGGGTTGATGTAGTCGAGCATCACCCCCTCCTCGTCGGACACGGCGTCGCCGGCGCGCTCCATCAGCGCTAGCGTCTCGAGCACGTCCGTATACCGATAGTTGAGGATCGGCGAGTAGTTGCCCGAAAACGCATCGCGGTGGGGTCGAAAACCGCGGTTGTAGCGGCCCTGCGAATCGTCGAGCTCGCGTGTGACGGGTTGGATGTCGTAGCCGGTGCCAAGCTCTTCGTAAAACATGGCGTTGAGCCCGAGCACGAACGGCATGTCAAGCCCGTCGAGCCACATCATCGGCGCGTCGGTTTCGTTGCCGTGGTCGTGCCAGGCCCAGTTGGGCGTGGTGACGAAGTCACCCGGCCGCATCAACGTCTTTTCGCCCGAGACCGTGGTGTAGGCGGCGTTGCCCTCGATGACGACGCGCAACGCCGAAGGCACGTGGCGATGCGTGGGCGCGATCTCGCCCGGCATGATCAGCTGAACACCACTGAACAGGGTCTGCGTCGCCCCGGGCGCGCCGTTGAGTCCGGGATTGAGGTACATGAGGACGCGCCGCTCCGCCTCCTCAGCGGAGATGCGCCGCCCGGCCTCGAGAATGCGCGGGCGCACGTCGGACCACCTCCAGATGTGCGGCACAATCTGCGTCCGCGGCTCGTCGGTGAACGCATCGCTCAGGACCAGCCACAGCGGCTTCAGCCACAGCTGACGCAGCTCGTCCAGGTCCAGCCCGGCCGTATTCTGGCTGCCCGGCCGCTCGCGTTTACGCGCCGGCGTCGGAGTCTCGAGTGCCATAGCGGGGTGTCCTCCGTCTCGCGAAATGCTAACTCACTCGCGGCGCGGCCCACTTCATGCGACCATTCCGCCGTGGCACTCCCCACCGGCCCAGACGTCGCGGACGCCTCGGGCAGTTCCAGCCGCCCGAACGGCCCATCGGGTCCGTCGGCGCCAGGCGCGAACGGCAGCCCTCGCAGCCGCGCCGAGGCAAGCTCCGCGCGATCCGAGAGTTCGCCGAGCCGACCGGCGGTGTGCCAAGCGCGTGGCTGCGCGCCCTGGTCCTGCCGTTGATCGTTCTGGCCTGGCTGGCCATGGCCACCCTGGCCGTGTGGATGTTGAGCCACTTCACGCGCACGATCCTGATCGTCGTACTAGCGGCGGTCCTCGCGTTCGCCTTCACGCCACTGGCCAATTTCTTTGGGCGCTGGATGCCGCGTGCCCTCGCCATCGCGCTGGCCTACGTGCTGGGCCTGGCCGTCGTGTTCGGCTTTGGCGCCTATGTCGTGGCCACCGCGATCGACCAGACCAGCAACCTGGTGGCCAACCTGCCCGCGTATACCCAGCAGGCGCAGGCGCTCCAGCCCCAGGTGGATGGCTTGCTCACTCCGCTGGGCCTGGCCCCAGGCTGGTCGGCCGACCTCGAATCGCAGGCAGTCAGCCAGGTACAGGCGTCCGCGGGCGCCGTCGCCGCCGACGTGATCCCGCAGCTCGCCGCGTTCTTCGGCACGATCGTCGACGTGGTGCTGCTGCTGATCCTGAGTGTGTACCTGTGCTCCAACGGTGCGCGGATTGCCCAGTGGCTCAAGACCGAGACGCCCGGGCGTGCCAACAATGCGCGTGCCCGCCAGCTCGTCTCGATCGTCAACCGCGTGATCGGCGGCTACATCCGTGGTGTGCTGCTCCTCGCGCTGCTCATCGGGGTGCTCGTCGGCGCTGGCATGGCCGTTCTGGGGGTGCCGTACGCGGTGCTGCTCGGCGTCCTGGCGTTCTTCATGGAGTTCGTGCCGGTCCTCGGCGTGTTTATCTCTGGCGCCGCGGCGGTGATCATCGCCATCGTCAACTATCGCGACCTGCTCCACCCGGTGCTCGTGCTGGCCTATTTCATCGTCATCCACGTTATCGAGGGCGACGTGATTGGTCCGCGCATCATGGGCCGCGCGGTGGGCATCCACCCTGCGACTGGCCTGATCGCACTGGTGGCCGGCACCGAGGTGTTCGGTATCTGGGGCGCTCTGTTCGCCGCGCCTGTCGCCGGGCTGCTACAGGCGGTCGCGGTGGCAGCGTGGGTAGAGTTCCGCGGCGGCGACGGCCAGAAGGTCGTGCAAGTCTCCGCCGAAGCGGCAACCGAGCAAGCCGAACAGCACGCCGGCGTCTGACCCGCTCAGCGCACAGCCCGCAGCAGCGCGCGCGCCAGCCGAGCCTCGCCACGCCGCCCGCGCATCAGCGCATCAGTGACGAGTGGTCGAGCACCGTAACCTCGGACCTCGTCTGCCAGGTCCGCGTCAGCCGGGTCGATCAGGTACACGTCGACGAGTCCCGCGTAGACGCCGAGCACGCCGGCCGCCGTCGGCGCGTACCCCAGCTCCGACAGCATGCGCGCAGCGGGACCCTTGATCGTTGCCCCGCCAATCAACGGACTGACCGCCGCGACGTACACCCCGCGCCGCCGCGCCTGCTCAATCGCCTCGCGCACACCAGGCACCGACAGAATCGGCCCGATGCTCACGAACGGATTGCTGGGACACAGGAAGATTGCGTCGGCGGCCTGCAGCGCCTCCAGGACGCCCGGCGCGGCCGCGGCCTCCGCCAACCCGCGCACGTCGACACCCCGAATCGCCACATCCGTGCGTCGATGGACGAAATACTCCTGAAAGTGGACCCAGCGCTGCTCGTCCAGCAGCTCCACCCAGGTTTCGACCGGCGCGTCGGTCATCGGCCGAACCTTGACGCCCGCAATGCCGAGCCGTGCCGCGAGCTCAGTGGTGACCTGCGTCGGCGTCCAACCCTGCGCCAGCAGCTCGGTGCGCCGCAGGTGGGTGGCCAGGTCGAGATCGCCCAGGCGAAACCAGGTCTCGCCGCCCAGGCGGTCGAGGGCATGCATACACTGGAACGTGTCGCCACGTGGGCCCCAGCCGCGCTTTTCGTCGACCACGCCCGACAGCGCGTACAGGACCGTGTCCACGTCGGGCGAGATCCGCAGGCCGTGTAGCGTGACGTCGTCGCCGGTATTGACGATGACCGAGAGGTCGGCGTGCGGAGCGGCGGCGTGCAGGCCCCGCGCAAAGCGCGAGCCGCCCACTCCGCCGGCGAGGGCGACGAGAGACGTCATGGCGGAATTCAGCCTAGCAAAACTCGGTTGCGTAGACTGAAGCAAGATGCCCGAAACGACTGGCGTGTGGGTGGTCATCGTGGCGCGCGTCGCCAACGGCGCCAAGTCACGTCTGGCAGCCACCCTCGACGTCGATCAGCGCCGCAAGCTGGCGCTGGCCATGCTGGCCGACGTGGTCGACGTGTGCCGTGCCGCGCGCCCGGCCCTGGACGGCGTGTTGGCGGTGGTGGACGATCCCGTCGCCCGACATGCAGTGGAACGCTCGGGAGCCATCGCCGTCGAGGACCCTCACCCGAGCGACATGAACGCCGCCGTGCGCCTCGGCCTGCAGCGCGTCCAGCGACTCGGCGCCCGCACCGCGATTGTCCTGCCCGGCGACGTGCCGCTCGTGACGGTCGACGATCTCAGGGCGCTGCTCGCCGCCGCCGGCGCAGCGCCGCGCGCCGTGGTCATCGGCGCCAGCCGCGATCGCCAGGGCACCAACGCGTTGCTGCTGCGCCCCGTCGACGTCATCGCGCCTGCATTCGGGCCGCCGTCCGTCGAGCGCCACTTGCGCGTTGGGCTGGCCGCCGGGGCTCTGACACGCGTCCAGCCTGATCTGGGTCTGGCCCTGGACGTAGATACGCCCGCCGATCTCGCCAGCCTGGCCGACCTGCCCGTAGGTCCGCACACGGCAGGGCTGCTCGAGCACGACTGCTTTCTGGCGCCCGCGCGCTCCTGAGTCGAGCAGCCTGGCACAATTGCGCCCGACGTGCACGCTAGACAAGACCGGCAGAACGGCATGGCCGCCGCGCCGGCCCGTGAGGACCAGGTCCGCGCAGCCGCGCTGCGCCTGTTCAAAGAAAAGGGCTACCACGCGACGTCCATGCGCGACATCGCCGCGGCCGTCGGCATCAACAAAGGCAGCCTGTACAGCTACATCAAGTCCAAGGAAGACCTGCTGGTCCCCGTGTTCGAGCAGGCGCAGGGGGTGCTGCTCACCGAGATCGAGCAGATCAGCGCGGACGCGAGCTTGTCACCCACCGAGCGACTCAAACGCGCGATCCACGCCCACGTGACGGCCGTCGCCGACAACCTCGACATCCTGACGGTCTATCTCAGCGAGTGGCGCCAGCTGGGTGCCGAGTCACTGGCGACCAATCGCGATCAGCGGGCGCGCCACTCGTACCTGTTTCACGAGATCCTGCGCGAAGGTGTGGCCGCGGGCGAGTTCCGCCCGATGGACACGCGCATCGTGATGCTCGGCATGATCGGCATGTGCAACTACCTGTTCCGCTGGTATCGCCCCGAGGGCCGCCTGACCCCAGATCAAATCGCCGACGAGCTGATCGAGATGGTGATGCAAGGCGTGTCCCGCCGCGAAAACGCCTAGTGCGCCGGTCGCGTTTCAAGCCCGCACGCGGGCCAGCGGCCCCACGACACGCCCTCTGACAAGTAGCGTGTCCAGAGAACCTCGCATAACGCGCTCGCACGCCCCGCGAGGCCGGCGGCCCTCCAAAACACCTCTGGAATGAGGCAGCGCATTGACAGGATCCGCCCGCCTCACGCGCTCGAAGCGCCAGCCGAGTCGTTACGCGCTCACGACGTGAGCACCGCCTCGCTCGCCCCTCGCGCCGCGTCCGTCGCCGCGCGCGCCAGCACCAGTTGCAGCGCCCGCTCACGGTGATAATCCGCATCCCCGTACAGCGGCTCAAAGTGCTTCGCCCGCTTGAAGTACAGATGCAGGTCGTACTCCCACGTGAAGCCGATGCCACCGTGCACCTGAATCGACGAGCCGCACACCTTGCGCGACGCGTCCCCGACGTACGCCTTGGCCGCCGACGCCGCCAGCGGCGCATCCGCCGCGCCCGCGTCCAGCGCCCACGCCGCGTAGTACGTCGCCCCGTGGCTGTTCTCCACCTCGAGCAACATCTCCGAGCAGGCGTGCTTGATCGCCTGGAACATGCCAATGGGCTGGCCAAACTGCTGGCGCACCTTGGCGTACTCGACGCTCATGTCCATGCAGCGTCGAGACGCGCCCAGCATCTCCGCCGCGGCGCACACCGCCGCCCGCTCCAGGACCGGCGCGATGACACTCCAACCATGATCGACCTCGCCGATGACCGCGTCGGCGCCGACCGTCACGCCCTCGAACGTCACGGTCGACGTCCGATTGGTACGGTCCATTTCCACGTTGGGCTTCTGCGACAGGCCAGCGGCCTCCCCCGGGACAGCGAACACCGTCGTCCCATCCTCACCTGAGGCTGACGTGCGCGCCACCACGAGGATCAGGTCCGCCACGTGGGCAAACGGCACGAAGCGTTTGACGCCTGAGAGCACCCAGTCCGAGCCGCGCCGCTCCGCGCGCAGGTCAACCATCGCCGGTGTCCACGACAGCGGGCCCTCGATCAGCGCCAGCGTCGCCTTCGTCCGCCCCGCGGCGATATCCGGCAGGTAGCGCGCCATCTGGGTCTCCTGCCCGCTCGCGGCGATCACGCCCGCTGCCAGCACGACCGTGGCGAAGTACGGCGCCGGGTAAGCCGCGCGCCCCATCTCGTCCAGGACCAGCGCCAGCTCGACCATGCCGAGACCCTGGCCCCCGTAGCCGGCGTCGATGGCCACGCCCTGCAAGCCCATCTCGGCCAGCTGCGCCCACGTCGCGTCGCTGAAGCCGCGCTCGTCGTCCATGAACGAGCGCACCGCGCGCGGCGTGCTTTCCCGCGACATGAACTCGCGCGTCAGATCGCGGAGCATGACCTGTTCTTGAGTGAAGTCAAAATCCATGTCGCTCAGCCCTCTCGATTTCCTGCCGCGGCGCGGTCAGCGCGTGGTTCACGCGGAAGCCGCAGCACGCGCTCGCCAATGATGTTCTTTTGTATCTCGCTCGAACCAGCGTAGATGGTGCCAGCCCGAGCCCACAGGAAGTTGTACGCCCACGTCGCGTCGTCGCCGCGCAGCGTGCTCGAGTTCAGCGCGAGCTCGGACGGCAGGCCGCGCTCCAGCTGGCCGTACGGCCCCAGGACGTCCTGGATCAGCTCCTGGTGACGTTTGTCCATCTCGCTGTAGTACAGCTTGTCGATCGACGACTCGGCGCCGGGTCGCGTGCCCTGCTCCAGTTTGCCGAGGATGCGGAAGCCGGCGTAGCGCAGCACTTCGACCTCGACGACCATGCGACCCAGCTTCTGGCGCATGACGGGATCCTCGAGGACCGAGACACTGTCACGGCTCAGCCGCCGCGTCACGTCGATCAGGCGCCGCATGTTGGCCTGGTGGCGGGTCACGCGCGCCAGCAGGCTGCCGCCGCGCTCGTAGCCGAGCGTGGTCTGGGCCAGCTCCCAGCCCTGGCCTTCGCTGCCGATGATGTTCTCGGGCGGCACGACCGCGTTGTCGAAAAACACCTCGGCGAATTCGGAGCTGCCGGTGATCTGCTTGAGCGGCCGCACTTCCACGCCCGGCTGGTGCATGTCGAGGATGAAGTAGGAGATGCCCTGGTGCTTCGGCAGGTCGGGGTTGGTGCGCGCCAGCAACACGCCGTAATCGGCGACGGGTCCGAGGCTGGTCCAGACCTTCTGGCCATTGACGACCCAGCGATTGCCGTCCTCGAAGGCTTCGAGCACCGCGCGCGTCTTGAGACTGGCGAGGTCGGAGCCAGAATCGGGCTCCGAGTACAGCTGACACCAGATGTCGTCGGCGGTCAGCATCCGCTGGACATAGCGCCGTTTCTGGTCGTCGGTGCCGTGCACGATCAACGTCGGCCCGATCAGACCCAGGGCCAGGCTATTGACGGCGCCGGGCACGTCGCCGAGTGCCATCTCCTCGGCGACGATGGCCTGCTGCATGGGCCGCGCGTCCTGCCCGCCGTACTCGCTGGGCCAGCCCATGCCAACGTAGCCGGCCTCGTACAGCGTCCGCTGCCAGGCCTTCTTCTGCGCGAGCGTGCCGAGTGGCCCCGGCGGGTGCTCCGCGATCCACTGCCGCACCCGCAGCCGAAATCGTTCGTCCTCAGCTGAATAATTCAGGTCCACGTCGACCTCCTGTTGCTTTCACACTTGTAAGACGTGTGGCGTTCGAGCGTGGCACGCGTCTCTTTCGGGCAAACACACGGATCCCCTCTGGGAAAACACGTGTGTCATCGCCCCCTGAGCCGTGGGTCGAGCACGTCCCGCAGGGCATCGCCGAGCATGTTGAACCCGAACACGGCACCGCTGATCGCCAGCCCGGGCCAGATCCCCAGCCACGGCGATTGCAGCATGTACGCCCGCCCCGTGCCACTCAACATCGACCCCCACGTCGGAAAGGGGGGTGGCACTCCGTAGCCAAGAAACGCCAGCGTCGACTCCGCCAGAATCGCCGCGCCCAACTGCGTCGTCGCCAGGACCAGGATCGCCGCCGAAACATTCGGCAGCACATGCGACCGCACGATGCGAAAATCGCCCGCCCCCAGGCACCTGGCCGACTCCACGTAGGGCTGATAGCGCATGCCCAGCACCGCGCCGCGCACCACGCGCGCCGCCCCCGGCGCCAGCAGCACACCCAGCACCAGCATCGTGCTCCACAAACCCGGACCGACGATGGCCACCAGGCTCACCAGCAGCACCAGCGCCGGGAACGAGATCCAGATGTCCACGACGCGCTGCACCGTGAGGTCCACCCAGCCGCCGAAGTACCCGGACGTGACCCCGACCACCACCGCCACCAGGGTGCTGATCAGCACCGCGCCGAAACCGATCGTCACCGACACGCGTGCGCCCCAGATGACGCGGCTCAGCAGGTCGCGACCGTTGGCGTCGGTCCCGAACGGATGCGCCAGTGATGGCCACTGCAGCCGATCCGCCGCCGTGCCAACGTCGTAGGGGTACGGCGCCAGCCATTGAGCACCCACCGCTAGCACCAGAAACAGGATGATCAGCGCGGCGCCAAACGCGCCCAGGGGCTTCTGCCGCACGAACGCGGCAAGTGCCGACGGACGTCGGGGCGCACGCTGGGTCGCTTCCGCGCGTCGCGGCCGGGCCAGCGGCTCGAGCGCCGCCGGTTGGACGCTCACCTACGTGTACCGCACGCGGGGATCGAGCCAGCCATACAGCAGGTCTACCACCAGGTTCGTCACGACGATCACCGTTGCGAAGATGAGATTGAGCGCCTGAATCGCCGGATAGTCTCGCGACTGCACCGCCTCCAGCAGATAGCGGCCCATCCCCGGCAGCACAAAGATGCTCTCCAGCACCACCGTCCCGGACACGAGCAAGCCGACCTGCAAGCCGAGCACCGTGAGCGCCGGGATCAAGGCGTTCTTCAGCGCGTGCCGCGTGATCACCGCTTGCTCGGCGAGGCCTTTGGCAGAGGCAGTGCGAATGAAGTCCTGACGCAGCACCTCGAGCATCTGGGTGCGGACCAGCCGCATCAGCCCACCGCTCAGCCCCAGCCCGAGAATGAGCGCCGGGATGATGATGATGCTCAGGTTCTTCAGCGGGTCCTGGGTGAGGCGCACGTACTGCAGTGGCGGCGTCCAGTGCCACCAGACCGACGGCAAGGTCACAACCAGCGTGCCGAGCCAGAAGGCAGGGATGGCCAGCAGAGCGATGGCGGTGCTCCGCGCGGTGTAGTCCATCCAGGTGTCCTGGCGGACGGCCGAAATCACCCCCACGCTGGTCGCCACGACGGAGGCGATCATCAGCGCCACCATGCCCAGCTCGAGGGTGACGGGGATGCGGCTCGCCAGCTCCTGGGCGATCGGCTGTTTGCTGCGGAACGAGTGCCCGAGGTCGCCGTGGAGCAGGGTGCCAAGCCAATCCGCGTACTGGAGGTAGATGGGCTTGTCGAGACCGAGCTGCGCCCTGAGCGCGGCTTCGTCAGCCGGCGTGCTTCTGGCGTCCTGAAGCTGCAGCGTGGCCGCGTCGCCCGGCAGCAGCCGCACCAGGACGAAGACGACGATGGTGACCCCCAGCAAGGTAGGCACCAGCAGCAGCAGGCGACGCACCAGGTAGCGGCTCACGCGCTCACGCCCGCGTGCTTCTCACTCGCCGACCTCGCGCGACTCGCGCTACCCGCGACACGGTCGGGCCGCACGGCCTAACCGATCCACACCTTGGGAGCGATCTCTGCTCCGAACCCGTAGTCCGACCTCGGATACATGTCGTGCATCTGGGGCGTATACCCGGCGGTGCGGTAATTGACGATGCCCGGCACGTAGTACATCTGGTCCGCGAGATAGCGCTGGATGTCGAAAATCTGCTGCTTCCGCTGATCGTGGTCGAGCGTCCGCATCTGCTGCTCGATCATCGCGGTGAGCTTGTCGTCATCGACCCCCGCGTGATTGCGCGTGCCCTGCGGGTGGTACATGTTGAACAGGTAGTCGTGCGGCTCGGTGAACGGCGTCTCAAGGCCGAAGACCAGCGTGTTCGTGCCGTCGAACTTGCCCGCAAACGTGGTGGCAATGTATTGCGCATAGTCCTGCATCTGAATCGTGGCGTCGATGCCCCCAGACTTCAGGTCTTGCTGGACGAGCTCGACCTCCTGGACAAAGACGTCGCCGTAGCCGGGCGTGCTGAGCATCGTGACCTGCAGGCCGTTCGGATAACCGGCCGCGGCCAGCAGCTGTCGCGCACCCGCCGGGTCGTACTTGAAGTATTGCGTCCCCGCGCCCTCGTCGGCGCTCTGCGGATCCAGCCACCACTCCGACAGCGCCCAGGGCATGAAGTTGTCCCAGCCGCCGCGCCCGTTATACAGAACGCCAATCTGGTTGTCGCGGTTGAGCGACATGGAGACCGCCTGTCGCACGCGCGGGTCGTTGAACGGCGCTTTGTCGAGCCGCCAGTAGACGATCGGAATCAGATTGAACGGCAGGTCGTAGTACTGCAGCTCGGGATTGCTCTGTTTCAGTCCCGCGATCTCGGTGTCCGGCACCTGCACGAAGTCCAGTTCGTGCGCGCGAAGTCCGGCCATCTGCGTGGCAACGTCGGGAATGATCAGGTTGACATAGCTGTCAACGTGCGGCTCGCCCGGGCGATAGTAGGCCGGGTTCTTGTGGCCGGTGATCGACACGCCCGAGTCGAACTTGTCGAAGATGAACGGACCGCTGCCGACCACGCGCCTGCTCACGTCGCCGTCCTGATCGATGACCTCTTTGGGCAGGATCCAGAACACGGGCGCGCCGATCTGCGCTTCGAATGGCGCGTAGACGTCCTTGAGCGTGAACTGGACGGTGTGATCGTCCGGGGCGCTGACGTCCGCCACCTGGCCGAAGGTGGTCTTGTTGGGCGACACGTCCATGAAGTGGTTGAACGACCACACCACGTCCTGCGCGGTCACCGGGCGACCGTTCAGCGGGTCGAGGTTGTGCCACATCGCGTTCTGGCGCAGGTTGAACGTCCAGGTCTTCCCGTCGTCGCTGGGCTTCCACGTCTCGGCCAGATCGCCATCCATGATGTAGGCCTGCCCCGGAACGCCCGGACCCTTCCTGGACATCAAGAGCCGGCTGTAGTGGAAGGCGGCGAATTCCTGCACGCGAAAGCTGACGTTGACGTACGGATCCAAACTGGGCGGGTCGTCCGTCCACAGGTTGAACTTGAACGTGCCGCCGTTCTGGGGTGGCGTCGTCGGGCCCGCGGCGACCGTCGGCTGAATCGCCGCTGAGGTGGATTGCGCAGCCGGTGCCGGCGCGCTGGTGACGGCCGGCGCGCTCGTCGGCACCGGCGCTGAGGTCGAAGCCGCGGCTGAAGTCGGCGACGTCTGCGCTGGCGCCGGCGCGGCGGACGTGGCGGCCGGCGGCGCGCCCGCCGGGCCGCACGCGGCCAGCAGTGTGGCACCCGTCCCCAGAGCGCCCCACGTGATCAACAACCCGCGTCGCGTCCAGCGACGCGTTGGCTTGCTAAAGGTCGAGGAAACGTCCGCAGCAACTTGCACGGCTTGGCCACCCTCCTCGCGTCTCCCCACGGCCCCCGCCGCGGGGACTGCGTCCAGGGTAGACCTCCAACCGACTGGGGTCAACGAACGGTCGTTCGGCTGCTCCGATCTGGTTGGCCTCGCCGCGTTCCGCGTGCGACGCGGCGGCGTATTCTTCGCGGCACGCGCCTTGATCCTCCCCATCCACGCCAATGCGTTCGGCCGCCGGCCTGTCTCATGCGCGTTTCACCGCGGCCGCGCGCCGCCTTCGCTGTCGTCCCCCGACATTCCAGACCGATCGCCGGCGTGCGGCGCAGCCACCCCTGCAGCCTGGCTCTGGCGGACCGCCATCCCCTTCACGACCATCCTCTGTCCGAAAATTTCGCCAGGGTCGAGCCGGAGCGTATCACCTTGTCGCAGCTATTCCAGCGTCCATGACCCCCCGCGACACCAACCTGATCGTGGCGCGCTTGTTCGAAGAAATCGCGCAGAGCCTCGAGGTCTCAGGCGAGCAGGGCCATCGGCTGCGCGCGTATCGGCGCGCCGGGCGAAGCGTCGCCGCCGTGCCCGAAGCCCTGGAGCAGGTCGCCGCCGAGGGTCGGCTGCGCGAAATCCCCGGCATCGGGCCGGCGATGGCCGCGCTGATCACCGAGTTCCTGGCCACAGGTGGGATGGGCACTCATCAGCGCCTGGTCGCCGAACACCCACCTGGCCTGGCGCCGCTGCTGCGCGCCCGTGGCTTTGGACCAGCCAGCGTTCATGCGCTACACGCCGCGACCGGCGTCAGCGGTCTGGACGACGTGGAGCGCGCGGGACAGGATGGCCGCCTGGCACAGGCGCTGGGGCCGCGCCGCGCCGACGAGCTGCTTGCGCAGATGCCCGCGCTGCGCAATCCGATCCGCTCGCTGCGTCTGAAATCCGCCTGGGAGACCGCGCAGCAGCTGGTCGAGCTCGTGCGCGACGACGCGCGGATCGTGGTCGCGGGCGCGGCGCGGCGCATGTGTGAGACCGTCGTGGATGGCCTGGATCTCGTCGCAGAGCCCACACGCGCCAACACCACGGTGCTGCTCGACCTGTTCGAGCGGTTGCCACAGGTCGTCAGCACGACCACTCGCTCCGAGCGCTCGGCGACGGTCCGCCTGTACGACGCGGTCGAGGTTCGCCTGTTCGTCTCTGACGCTGCCACGTGGGGCGGCGCCCTGGTGTGGCACACCGGCTCCAGCGCGCACCTCGCCCGTCTGCATGAGCTCGCCCGCGCCCGCGGGCTGCGACTCACCCCCGAGGGTCTGCTCAGGGACGGACAGCCGCTAGGCATGCAAAGCGAGGCTGACGTGTACGCCGCGCTCGGGCTGCCCTGGATCGCCCCCGAGCTGCGCGAAGACCAGGGCGAAATCGAAGCCGCCCTCGACGGCAGCCTGCCGCACCTCATTCAACTGTCCGACCTCAAGGGTGACCTGCACTGCCACACCAATGAGACGGACGGCGTCGCGACGCTCGAGGACATGGCGCGCACGGCGCAAGCGCGCGGCTATACCTACATGGCGCTCACCGACCACAGTCGCTCGCTGAGCATTACCAACGGTTTGAGCCTGGAGCGCCTCGAGGAAGCCCGCCGTCGCGTCCAGCAACTCAACGCGCAGCTTGCACCGTTCACCATCCTGCTCGGCACCGAGATGGACATCCTGGAAGACGGCCGCCTCGACTACCCGGACGCCACATTGGACAGCCTCGACTATGTCTCGGCGTCGATCCACAGTCGCTTCAAACAGTCCGAGGAGGTCATGACCGCGCGGATCATGCGCGGAATCGGCAATCCGCGCGTCCACACGCTGAACCATCCGCATGGTCGCTTGCTGGGCATCCGTGCGTCGTACGCTGTCGACATGCCGCGGGTCATTGCTGAAGCGGCCGCGCGAGGCTGCGCGCTGGAGGTGAGCGGCGATCCGGCGCGCCTGGACCTGGATGGTGGCTGGGCGCGCCGCGTGCGTGACGCTGGCGGACGCTGCACGATCAGCTCAGACGCGCACTCGACGCTCGACTTCGACAACATCTGGCTGGCGGTCGGCAGCGCGCGGCGAGGCTGGCTGGAGCCACGCCATGTGCTCAACACGCGGGCTCTGGGGGATTTTCGCGCGCTTCTGCGCGAGCGCTCTCAGAATGATTCAGGTGACCGCTAACCACGCCACGCACCGTAGCCCACGACTAGCGACCCTGACGGTCATCGGCCTGCTGCTGAGCGCGTGCAGCACCTCATCGGCGACACCAACATTGGCTCCCGCACCGACAACCGCCCCGGCGCCAGCCACGTCCACCGCGCCGGTGGCCAACGCGACGTCGACCGCCTCCGGCGCCGACGCCTCGAGCGGCGCCAGTACCGCGAGCCCCGCCGGTGCGTCGACGTCCCCGACTTCGACGTCCCCGACTCCGGCGTCCTCGGCTCCGGCGTCCTCGGCTCCGGCGTCCTCGGCTCCGCGCGTCCTCGGCAAGCGCGCCAGCGCCCGCCTCGGCTAGCGCCGCGCCCACCCCGAACGCGGCATCGCCCTCGCAGACTGCCTCAGATCCGTCCACCGCCGCGACCACCCTGGTGGTCGACACCTCCAACAGCCACGCCAGCTACCGCGCCCAGGAACAGCTCGCCGGTCGCGACCTGCCCAGCCAGGCCGTCGGCACCACCTCCGACGTCAGCGGCTCCATCGTGCTCGCCCCCGATGGTTCGATCGCCGCCGACCAATCCCAGATCCAGGTCGACCTGGGCTCGCTCACCAGCGACCAGAGCCGGCGCGACAACTACATCAAGGGCAACACGCTGCAGATAAGCCGCTTCCCGAGCGCGACCTTCGTCCCACACGCGGCGCAGGGCCTCCCGTCGCCCCTGCCGACCTCAGGTCAGGCGACATTCCAGCTCTCCGGGGACCTGACGGTCCACGGCGTGACCAAGCCGGTCACCTGGCAGGTGACGGCCCAGTTCGACGCTGGCAGCGTGACTGGCGACGCCACCACGAACGTGAACATCAGCGACTTCGGCATGACGCCGCCGAAGGCAGGCCCGGTGCTGAGCATCCAGGATGGCCTCACCCTGGAACTCAACTTCAACGCGACGCGTCAGGCCTGACCCGCGCTATGCAAAGCGCCCCTCCGGGAGGGGCGCTTTGCCCTTGGCTTTAACGATCAGCCGACCGCCGCCAGCACCGGCTCGCCGCGCGCCTCAGCTCGGCTCGCCCGGCTGAACGAGCGCTGCGCCGCCACCAGGCCCGAGCCCATCTCGACGTCAATGCCGAGGTCGTTGAACGACAGCTCCACCCCGCCGAGTGTCGCGAGCACCTCGAGTTCGTTCAACGACCCCAGATGCCCGATACGGATCGCCTGCCCGCTGAGCTGCCCGATACCGCCGCCCAGCGACAGTCCATAGCGCTCCCGCGCGTGCTTGAGCAGCACGTTGCTGTCAACGCCCTCGGGCGTGCGCACCGCGGTGATGGTGTTCGAGGCAAACGCCGGGTCCTCGCACACCGGGCGAAGACCCCAGCCACCCACCGCCGCGCGCACCGCGTCAGCCAGCCGCTGGTGGCGGGCATACACGTTGTCGAGGCCTTCCTCGTCGACCAGCATGTGTAGCGCCTCGCGCAGACCGAACAGCATGAGCGTCGCGGGCGTATACGGGAACAGCCCAATGCGGTTTTCGCGCATGATGGGCTCCCAGTCCCAGAAGTGACGCGGCGAGCCACCTCGCCTGCCCGGCGACCTCCAGCGCGCGCCGACTGACGCCCAGAATGCCCAGGCCTGGCGGTAGCATCAGTCCCTTCTGCGAGCCGCAGATGACGATGTCGACACTCCATTGGTCCATGTGGAACGGAATGCTCGCCAGGGAGCTCACCGTGTCGACGATGAAGAGCGCGTCGTGCCCACTGGCGCGGATGGCCTCGTGGATGGCGGCAACATCCGCCGTGACGCCCGTCGAGGTCTCGTTGTGGCAGATCAGAATCGCCTGATAGGGGTTGCTCGCGCTGTCGGCCCGAAGGCGCCGCTCGACGTCGTCGGCCGAGGGGACGTCGCCCCAGCGCAGCACAACGTCGTCAACCTCGTAGCCGAACTTGCGGGCGATGTTGCCCATGCCGCCGCTGAAGAGGCCGTAGTTGTAGGCCAGCACGCGATCCCCGGGCCGCAGGGCGTTGACCAGGGCCGCTTCCGTGGCGCCGGTGCCCGACGCCGGGTAGAGCATCGGCGCCGCGTCGACCGTTCCGAAAACCGTGCGCAAACCAACGCGGGCGTCCTCGGTGAGCTGGGCGAACTCCGGGCTGCGATGGTCGATGACAGGCCGATCCATCGCCCGCAACACACGGTCGGGAATGTTCGTCGGTCCAGGAATCTGCAGAAAGGAACGTCCGCTCATAACCCGTCATCATAGCCGTCGTTGCGTCTGGCGCATGAACCGCGGCGCGAAGCCGACTACGCGCCGCTGGTCGTGCGGTGTTCCGAGCTCCCGTTCGTCCGCTCCGCCCAGCGCTCGACCCAGTACTGCTGCGACGGCTCCTGGACCGCGCGCCGACAGTACGTCGAGCGCACCCACTCCACGGCGTCCACCGCGGGCACGCCGGCCAGCACGGCCATGCACGCCAGGACCGTGCCTGTACGACCGTGGCCGCCGACACAGGCAACTTCGACACGCTGCCCTTGGCGCGCGCGTTCGAATGCCGCGCGGATTTCGCGGTCGGCCACCGCGGCATCTGCCGGCACGCCGAAGTCGGGCCACTCCAGCATCACCGCCGGCCACCAGGGCACCCACGAGGGATCGAGGTACAGCCCGAAATCGGGCGCCAGTGCATCTCGCCTCCGCTCCAACCAGCCGGAGGCCAGCACAGTTGTGCCATCAGGAAACGTCACAGGATCTTCCGTGTGCTGGCAGACCACGCCACAATTGTGCCTTGAAGTTCGAATTCGACGAACTTCCGCGCGAACCAGCACCATACCCTCGGGAGGGCGCACTCGCATGAAGCTCCTGTTCTTCGGAGACGACTTTCGCCTCGGCGTGTTGAACGGCCAGTCGCAAGTGGTCGACGTTTCAGACGTGGTCAAGGACATTCCCCACCTGACACCGCAGGACCAGATCCGAGGCGTGATCGAGAATTTCGATCGCTACAAGGGCGCGCTGCAGAACGCCGCGAGCTCGGGTCAGGGCAAGCCGGTCGACAGCCTGCGCATTCGGCCGCCGCTGCCGCATCCGAGCAACATCATCTGCATGGCCGTCAACTACATGGAAAACGGCACCCGCGCGGAGCCAGCACCGATCAACGCATTTGCCAAGTCGCCGAGCTCGGTGATCGGCCAGGGCGACACCATGGTGTTGACCGACATTCCGGCAACCATCTTCGAAGGCGAAGCCGAGATTGCGCTGGTCATCGGCAAGCGAGCCAGCAACGTGTCTCAGGCCGACGCCATGAGCTACATCTTCGGCTACACCAACTTCATCGACGGCTCGGCGCGCGGCGTTGCGGCCTTTTACCAGATGAAGTCCCGCGAGACCTTCGCCCCGATCGGCCCCTACCTCGTCACCGCCGACGAGATCCCGGACCCTCAGCGACTGGCCATCAAGCTCTGGAACAACGGCACGCTGTACCAGGACTTCAACACCGACGACATGGCCCACAAGATCCGACGCTGCATCGAGTGGGTGACCTCGATCCACACGCTCGAGCCCGGCGACATCCTGGCCACCGGGACCAACCACCGCGGGTTGAACCCGTTCATGGACGGTGACAAGATCGAGCTGGAGACGGAGGGCCTCGGCCGCCTGCGCATCAGCGTCGGCGACGATTTGCACCGCACATGGGCACGCGAGACGCGCCTGCAGCGTCAGGAAAAGGGCCACGACGGCACGACCCCGCAGCTCACGGGCAAGTACGCCGAAGTAAAGGTTGGCTGAGAAGCGAAGGTTGGCTGAGCTGCGTCAGCCAGCGAATTTGCCACGAGTTTGCCACGAGCCTGATCGATGACCGTCATCCGCCGTCGATCGCATGCGCGCCGATGGCCGTCGTCCTGATCACCGGCTGTAGCTCGGGCTTTGGCCTGGCTACAGCCGTGGCCTTCGCGCGGCGCGGCGACCACGTCGTCGCCACCGCGCGCGACCCGGCCCGCGCTGCCGAGCTGCAGGGCGCGCGCTCGAGCCACCCGAACCTCAGCGTCGAGCGCCTGGACGTCACCGACCAGGGCAGCATCAACGCCGCAGTCGCGGCAACCCTCGCCGGGCATCAGAGCATTGACATTCTGGTCAACAACGCCGGAATCGGGGTCCTGGGTGCGCTCGAGCTCCTCGACGAACCCACCCTGCGCGAGGTCTTCGACACCAACGTCTTCGGCGCCATGGCGGTCACTCGCGCCGTCCTGCCGCACATGCGTGAGCGGCGTTCGGGGCGGGTCGTCTTTATGAACGCGATCGGCGGCGTCCTGACCACGGCGTTCCTGGGCGCCTACTGCGCCTCCAAACATGCCCTGGACTGCATCGCCGCCGTCTACGACCTCGAATTGCGCCCGTTCGGCGTCCGCGTCAGCTCGGTCTACCCGAGCGCGTTCCACACCTCGATGGGCGGCAATCTCACGTGTGTCGCTGGCGAAGGCACGCCGTACGCGGAACCCACGCGGGCCTACTTCGAGGGTCTATCTCAGCGCATCCAGAACGGTCCGACGGATCTCACACCAGTCGTCAACGCGGTCATCGCCGCCGCCACGGACGCCGACCCGGCGCTGCGCTATCCGGTCGCGCCGCACCTGGCTGACGTGCTGAGCCCGGCGCTCGAGGCGCTGGACGCGCTGCACCAGCGCGAGATTGGCATGACGCCAGGCATCAGTCGTCCGGCATGATTTCGAAGCCAGCCGCGTAGAGCGCGTCGTCGAGCCGCTCCATGGTCCGCGGCTCGCCGGGGTCGCGAAAGTCAGGATGGTCGATGCACCACTCAGCGCGCCCGTGCCACTCGGCGGTCACCGAGCCCACGCGCACGCCGTTTCTGGTCACCTGATAGCGGTACTGGAACGCCTCAGTCACGTGCTGCGACAGGCTTCCGCGTAGTTCGTGTGCCGTCTGTCATCCAGTGCTCGCCCCTACGTCTGTGCATCCTGTGCGTGCAGCGCGTGTCATCCTGAACGCCCGCGTCTGTCATCCCCAAACGGCCTCGTCTGTCGCCCCCGAGCCTGCGAAGGATCCGCAACCCCGGCGCCGCAGTCCACAAGCAGTCCACAAAGGGAACGCATCGTCCATCGTTCCTCCTCAAACCGGTCCCACCGCATGCGGCATCCCCCGCGCACCTGTCCCACCAGCACTCACGCGCGCCCCGACTGCTGCAAGTGCGCCATGGCGAAATTCTCGCTGCCCGGCGACGACGCTGCCGCCGACGCCGATAGCTCCAGGCACACCGCCGCCGCGGCAATAATCTGCGCCAGCCGATACGCGCTGCCCGGCCCCCGGCATCCCAGCAGCGCCAGATATGCCTGCGCATACGCCATCCCCGTGCCACCGCCGAGCGTGCCAACCTCGAGCCCCGCGAAGCGCATGCCGACGTGCACCCCGCCTGGAACCGCTTCCACAACGTCCTGCGCCATGCTCGAGGTGCCCACCATGCCCAGGTCCTGCCCGGTCGGCGCGAACAGGGCCGCCACCGCAGACGCGGGCGTGAACGCCACCGACTGCATCCCGCTCGCGTGCCCGCCCTGCGAGGCGATGTGCTCCAGCGCCACCAGGTCCGCCGTCGACGTCCGCAGCACCCGCCGCAGCGTCTCCTCGCGCACCCGCACGCTGGCCATCACCGTCTTACCGTGCCCACCCTCGATGAAATACTGCCAGCTCGGCTTCTTGTCACCGCCCATGTTCGCTTCGACCAGCACCCGTCGCGGCTCCAGCTCCAGCTCCGCCGCGAGTCGCGACACCACCAGGCCATTCAGCGCGAACGAGTTGCGGGTAATCATGTTCGGACCACACGCTTCGCCGGTCGTGTAGCGATACAGCACGTGGCAGGCCGACCCGAGTACGTGGGTGTCCACCTCCCACAACCGCGCGTGACGACTCAGCCGTGTCACACCGCCCACGCGCTCGGCGTAGAGCGGGTTGTTCGGCTCGTGCAGCCAATCGCGCAGCTCGGCGGCATGCGCTGCGAGCCACGCTGCGCACCGAACCGCCTGCGCGGTCGTCTCGAAGACGAAGCACGAGTTGCGCGTCATCCGATCGCGCAGCACAAACGTCTCCAGCGTGCCCCCGTCGAGCACGGCCGCGATGCCGCGCTGCATGGACGCGGAGAGTCCCCCCTCCGAATGCGCCAGCGGCACGTACACCTCCTCGGTGCGTCGCGCGTCCTCCACCAGTCGTCCATCCACCTCGTCGACGTGGTAGCTGCCCAGCGTTAGCCGCAGCGGCCCAACCACCGACACCGGCAGGACCATGTGCGCCGTCAGCGACTCCAGCACGCCGGCCAGCTCGCGCGGCGGCACGGGCCAATCGAATACGAAGTCGTGCTCCGCGCTCCAGTGCGGCTGCGCGCGCAGCACCTCCTGGCGCTCCTGGATCTGCTCGGGCGTGTTCTTGCGCGGCCAGCTCTTGCGCCGCGCCCGTGCGTTCAGGCCGTCGCCAGTCAGGCCGTCGCCAGCCGTTGGCCGCAGATCAGGCTCAGCAGACATCCAAAGCAGCGTGCAACAACGTTCTCATCATCGTTCTCGTCATCCGTCGAGGTCTCGGGCGCCGGTTGGCTCAGCGGTGACGTGTTCGTCCGCGCGTGCGGCGCGCCCGCTCCAGCGGTGGGCGGCCGCGTGTGCCGCTCGAGCAATCCCACGCGCCGCGCCACGTCGTCGAGCTCTCCGCCGACACCCTCCAGAAAATCCTCGACCACCACGTCGAACGCCAGCGCGTCCTCGCGGACGCGGTGCGTCATCGACTCCAGCAGCCGCATCAGCTCGTCGCGCATCTCGACCATTATCCGCCGCCGTTCAGGCGCGAGCTTCGGCAGGTTCTGCTTCAGGTAGTGCTCGGCAAACGCCAGGTGGCGCGACTCGTCCTGCAGGATCCGCGTCGTCAGTCCGCCGAAGAACGGATCCGGCGCTGACTGCTTTGGACCCAGCTCTCGATAAAAGTGCTTACCGATAATGTCGCTGATCAGGATGCCCCACACCCAATCCACGCGGTCGCCCTGCCGCAAGCGGTGGTAGTAGCGCAAAAGCTCGGGCATGTCGCGGATGCCGAGCGGATCGTGGCCGAGGGTTTGATACAGGCGCGTCAGTGTTTCGAAGTGGCGGGCCTCGTCCAGAATGAACGTCGCCAGGTACAGCTGGGCTGTCGTTTCACCCGCGGCCATGATGCTCGGCAAGATGGAGCTCGCGCCGGCCATCGCGGACTGTTCGCCGAAATAGACCGGTGTCAACAAACGCGCGAGCGCCAGGCGCTGACGCTCGGACAACCGGATCGGTGTGCTCCAGTCCAGGCTGCGTGACGTCCACTGCACCTGGGCGCCCTTGTGAAACAGGTTCAGCAACAGGTCTTCGGTGAGGTCCGGAAAAATCCGGGTGATCCCCGCGGCGGCCACGCGCACCATCCTAACCCGACTTCACTTGAGTAGCGCGCGGCGTCAGGCTACGCTGGTGGCCCGCACTATGGCAGTCGTCTCGGCCGACGCCACCGGCGCCTACGCCGCGCTGCGCACCAGCGTGCTCGACGCTGGCCTGCTCGAGCGTGCGCGAAGCTACTACGCCTGGCGGCTCGGCGTCTCCTGCCTGATCCTGGCCGCGGGCGTTGCACTGTTGGTCATCCGTCCACCCCTCACGTTGCTACCCGCGGCGGTGCTGATCGCTCTCGGCAGTGTCCAGGTGGCGCTCGTCGGCCACGACGCCGGGCACCTGGCCGTGTTCGCCAACCGTCGGGCCAACGCAATCCTGGGGTATCTGTGCTGGAGTCTGACGGTGGGCGTCAGTTTCCGCTACTGGAACGATCGCCACACCCGACACCACGCCAGCCCCAATCACCTGGCGCGCGATCCCGACGTGCAGTGGAGCTACGGGCCAGTGCTGGTTCCGCTGCTGGCCTTCACCTTCCGTATCGAAGGCTGGCGCTACGCCATCCGCGAGCTGCGCGGTCGGCAGCGCCGCGTCGAAGTGTGTCTTCTCAGCATCAGCCTGCTGGCCTGGCTGCTCCCCACGCTCCAGCACGGCTGGGGCTGGCTGCTGACCGTGCTCGCAGGCCAGATCCTGGCCGGCATCTACCTCGCGCTGGTCGTGGCTCCGAACCACATTGGCATGCCCACGTGGAGCTCGACCGCCGGCCTCCCATTCGTCGAGCAGCAGCTGCGCAGCTCGCGCAACGTGACCCCCAGTCGGGTCGTCGACTTTCTGTTCGGCGGACTGAACTACCAGATCGAACACCACCTGTTTCCCAGCATGCCCCGCTGTCACTTCGCTGCTGCCCGAGCGCTGGTCGAACCGTTCTGTGCCGAGCGGGGTCTGCCATACAACGAGTCGGGGGTCCTTGCCGCGTACCGGCTCGTTGCCCGCGAGGTGCCGCGGCTGAGTCATCTCGAGCCGATCTGAGCCCGAGTGCCCACGCTCGCGATCCTGAATCCGCTGGCCGGCAGGCGCGCGGCGCTGCGCACCTGGCGCCGCTTGCGCGAGGAGCTTCCCGCGTTGCGCACGTGGGAGTGCGTCACCACCACCCACGCGGGCCACGCCACCGAGCTGGCGCGCGGCGCGGCGACCTCGCTCGGCCGCTTCGAACGCGTGGTGGCCATCGGCGGCGACGGCACCGTCGGCGAGGTGGCGACGGGCCTGGCCCACTCCGGCGTGCCCGTGGCGATCATTCCGGCCGGCACCGCCAACGACGTCGCACACAATCTGCGGATTCCGGATCACCCGCTCGCCGCGGCGCGGCTGGCCGCGAGCGGCGCTGCGCGACCGATCGACCTTGGCGTGGTCCGCGCGCGCCACACCACCCGACACTTCGTCAACGTCGCCGGCCTCGGCTTCGACGCCGAAGCCGCCTGGCGGGTCAATCAGCTGCCGCGGCTGGTCGGCGGCACGCTGCCCTACCTGACAGGCGTATTGCAGACCCTGTGGCGGTACACCTCGCCGCGGGTGCGCTTGCGCCTGGATGGACACGCGTTCGACGCGCGGGTGTTCATGGTCGCGGTGGGGAACTGCGCCAGCTACGCCGGCGGCATGCGCATCGTGCCTGCCGCGCGACCCGATGACGGCGTCCTCGACGTCTGCCTCGTCCACGCGCTGAGCCGCCTGCAGGTGCTGCGCATGCTCCCGCGACTGTACTCGGGCGGCCACGTGGCACACCCGTCGGTGACGCTGTTTCGGTGCCGGACGCTCGAGGTGGAGGTTCTCAGCGGGATCAGTGCCCGCGTCCCCGCCCGCGTGCTTTGCCATGCCGACGGCGAGATTGTCGGCGGCTTACCTGCCCGTTTCGCAATTCAGCCGGGTGCGCTCCGCTGTGTGACGGGACCGGCGCCAGGCTCAACGTCCTGAGCGCCCAGCCACCGAGAATCAGCGCGATGGGTCCGACGACGAAGTGAAACGCATTCTCGCCCGGCCCCAACTGCAGCCCGAACGGCTGATCAATGGTCAGTCCCAGGACTCCGAGAGCGATGTAGAAGGCGCCAAAGATGACGGCTGCCCACGCGACGCGGATCGGGTGTCCATTGCGGCTGAGCCAACTGACCACCAGCAGCGCGATGCCCCAGACGATGTGTAGCAAGTTGTGGCGCCAGTCGGTAGCGTTGACCGGCACCGGCACGCCCAGCCAGTTCACCAGCATCAGCAGCGCGCCATCGAGCAGCAGGCCCGCTCCCAGCACCCAGACGTACAGCTGCATCAGCCGCACCGGATCGACCAGCTTCATTTCCGCCCGCAGCAGGTTCATGCGCGTGCCACCGAACGCATATCCGCCTGTCGGCGCGCCATGCGGCCGAGGGCGACGGCAAAAATCAGCGCGCCCAGTCCGAACAGCGCGAACCACGCCACGCTGATGGGCGGGGGTTTGAAGCGATCGAGGTGCAGTACCGAGGCGAGCAGCACCAGCACACACAGGCTCAGCGACGCGATCACGAAATCGCGGATCACCCGCGGCTCGGTCTCGCGCGCGGCCAGGACCGCGCCGATGGCGAACGTCAGGATGAAGCACGCGTAGAGCTGGCCCGCCACGGGCGGCAGTGCCCACGGCCAGTACCCCGCGACGGCGTCCGGCGCCAGAAGCAGCGCGAACGCCAGCGCGCCAAAGATCGCGGCTTCGACCCACAGGATCGGGCTCAGCGCGTGCCTGGCGCCAGGTCGGGGCGGCCACAAGCCGGCGAGGGGCACCAGAATCAGCGCCAGGAGCGGGTCCGCCACGTAGACGAAAATCCAGATCTCGCGATGCGGCAGATCGTCACCCATGAAGTCCGACCAGTGCAGGATGGTCAGGCACAGGATCAACAGCGTCGCCAGACCGAATCCGACGCACATCAGCCGCGTTTGCACGCGGCGCGGCGCAAACAGCGCCAGGAGGATGCCAACGCCGCCCGCGACGTACAGCGCCGCAACGAAGCGGAAGTTGAGCGGCGTCAGCCGCAGCGGGATCTGCATCTCGGTGGGGACGATCAACCCGGTGAGACCGATGCCAAAGGCCTGCACCGCGGCAAAGACCAGGTAGCCGCGAATCGCCCAATCCAACCAGCGCTGCACCGCCGCACGGTAGCACTTCAGGGGCTGGCGAGGAACGCCTCCACGGTCTCCGCGAACACGTCGGGCAGTTCGAGGTACGGGTAGTGCGCCGCGTCGGCGAAAACCTCGAGCCGCGCGTCGGGAAGACCACGCGTGTAGGCTGCCGCGTGGGCGATCGGCAGCAGCCGATCCTGCTCGCCCCACACCACCAGCGACCGCATCGTGGCACGATGCAAGCGGCCGAGCAGCTTGCGGTCGTACGGAAACTGCCAGGCCAGGCGCGCGGCGGCCACGCGCGCGTGCAACGCCGCTTCGAGCAATTCAGGCGGCGGCTGGTCCGGCCGCGTCTCGAGCGCCAGCGCGCCGTCGCCGTCGGCAAATAGCAGCGGCCGAAGCATGGCCGGCGTCAGCGCGAACTCGTCGGCCGGCAGCGCGCCGTCGACCCACAGACCCGAGGCATCGACGAGCACTAGCCGCTCGACCCGTGCCGGATGCCGCACGGCGAATTCGGCCGCCATCCAGCCGCCAAGTCCGCACCCGAGCAGCACGACCCGCTGCAGGCCCAGCACGTCCAGCAAATCCACCAACCAGAACACCACGTCTTCGGGCCCGTCGATGCCATCGAGGGTCGTCGAATCCTCGAAGCCTGGGAGCGACGGCGCAATGACGGTGCACGTGCGACTCAGGCGCTCGTGCACCGCCGTCCAGAAGTTGCCGAGCGTATCGTGCAGCCACACGACTGTGGGCTGGCCAGTGCCAGCGCACAGCACCCGCGTGTGTCGCCCGTCGAGATCGAGCGTGAGCTCATCGGTCACGCCCGCCATGCCCGCGCGTCCACGTTGGTGTCGAGGCGTGTTCGCTGCGCCGACGCGCGCGAGCTCATGTGCCAGCGACCGCGGCTCGGGACACTGGCGCTGGGCTGCGCACCTCAGCCGCGTCGGCAGTCTCGTCAGCGTCGACATTCAGGTCGCGCAGCGCGGGCATGACCTCGTGGGCAAACAGCTCCATGCTGCGGCGGGTCAGCTCGTGCGGGACGTTGCCAACCGAGAAGTTCGGCACCAGGGTCCCGAGCCCGGTCGCAGCGGCGATCTCTTTCAGGCGATCGCGCACGGTCGCGGGACTGCCCACCACGACGTAGCCGGCGCGATCGATCTCGGCCCACGTGGAGTAGTTGCCGGGTCGCGAGGTGCGCCGCCGCTCCAGGGCACCCAGCAGCGAGCGAATCGACGAGTGGCCGGGCGGCGAATTGAATGTATCGCGATTGCGCAGCAAATTGCGGGCGTAGTACCAGAAGTGCGGCTCGTACTCCTCGACCGCCTGAGCGTCCGTTTCGGCGACGTAGACGCCGATGCCCCAGCCGATCTGATCGTGCCGCGCCGTATAGCCGACCCGCTGGCACGCCTCACGGAACAGCTCGGCCGTGCGGGCGCGCACCGCGTAAGGCGCCAGCGTCGGCAGGACCATGTACGTATAGCGCTTCTCGGCCACCCAGTCGATCGTCTCCTGGGAGCCCGAGCCAGGAATCCAGATCGGCGGGTGTGGCTGCTGGATCGGTCGCGGCCACACGTTCACATAGCGGAACTGGTAGTGCTGGCCCTCCCAGGCGAACGGACCCGGCTCTGACCATGCTTTGACGATCAGCTCGTGGGCTTCCCGGAAGCGCTCACGCGCGTAGGTCGGGTTCACGTTGTACGAGAAGAACTCGTTGCCCGTCCCCACCACCTGGCCCGAGACCACCCGCCCGCCCGAGACCACGTCGAGCATGGCGATCTCCTCGGCGACGCGCAGCGGGTGATCGTAAATGGTCAGTACGTTGCCGAGGATGACCAGCCGCGCCTGGCTGGTGCGCCGCGCCAGACACGCCGCCATGATGTTCGGCGACGGCATCAAGCCGTACGCGTTCTGGTGGTGCTCGTTCAGACAGATGCCGTCGAAACCGAGCTGATCCGCCAGCTCCAGCTCGTCGAGGTAGCGGTTGTAGACCTCGTGACCTTTGCGCGGGTCATACAGGCTGTTCTCGCACACGACCCAGGCCGTGTCGTGCGTCGCCGCGAAGTCCTCGGGGAGGTACGGCCACGGCATGAGGTGGAACGCGAAGAACTTCATGGCGCCGCGATCCGGGCAGAGATCGAGCCACCGCGCACGCCCGCCGCGCCTGCGCCGCCGCCCTCGCTGCCATTGCCGCCGCGGCGGCCGCGCTGTTGCGCCGTCCGCTCCGCGTCTGCCGCGTCGGCTCGTCCCCGCAGCCGCCCGCCCGCCGTCACCATATGGCTAAGCGTAACCACGAAGCGTCACGGCGAGCGTCACGCGGCGCCGAAAAAGCGTCACCCCGCGTCACAAAAAACGTCTCGTGGGGTTTGGCCGCGGATTCGTTGGATTCACGGATTGCGCAGGCCCAGCACGCGCTCCGCCGCCGAGCGGAACCGCGCGGCGCTGTCGGGCGTCCGACCTATCCCCTGGTTGACCTCGTGCTCGTAGTCGAGCGCTTTGTCGACGGGCAGCGCGCGCTCGATGATCTCTTTCAGCGCGCGCACCGCCGGCGGCGAGTTGGCCGCGATGCGTTCAGCCATCGCTACCGAGGTCTCCAGGACGGCTTCGGCGGCCACCATCTGGTTCAGCAAGCCGATGCGCAGCGCCTCGGCGGCGCGAACCTCGTCGCCCGTAAAAAGCAGCTCCTTCGCCTTGGCCTCGCCCACGATGCGCGGCAGCACCGCGCCGCCCGGCGCGCGCCCATAGCTGGCGCCGTGGAACTTGAAGCGCGCGTCTTCGCCGCCGATGCGAATGTCGCAGTGGATCGCCAGCAACGCACCGCCGCCGAAGCAGTAGCCGCGAATCGCCGCGAGCGTCGGAATCTTGACCTCGTGCAACAGCGTGGAGGCATTCACCCGCGGAAAACCGCGCTCCTGCTCCAGCGTGGAGACCTGCTCGGCCATGTCGCCGCCCGCGGAGAACGCGCGCTCACCCGCCCCGGTCAGGACAATCGCGCCCACCGTCTCGTCCGCCTCGAGCTCGGTGATGACCTGCTCCAGTTGAGCGACCAGCGCGGAATTCAGCGCGTTGAGCTTCTCGGGCCGATTCATGGTGACGATCGCCACGTTCCCACGCCGCTCGAGCAAGATCGGCGGCGCCGCCGCTGGCTCGGCAGTCACGCGGCACCCTCGCGGTGTAAACGCGCGATCTCCGTTTCGCTGTAGCCGAGCTCGCACAGCACCTGGTCGGTGTGCTCACCGTGCTCGGGTGCGGCGGTGCACACCCGCGGCGGCGTTCGCTCCATGTTCACCCCCGGCCCCAGCACACGCTCGTGCCCGAGCAGCGGATGCTCCACCTCGGCCACCACAGGCAGCGTGCGCACCTGCTCATTCGCAAAGCACTCTTCGACGTTCAGCACCGGACCCGCCGGTACCCCGAACTCCGTCAGGCGCGCGACCCACCCGGCGGCGGTACGCGACGCCAGTCGCTGTTCGATTTCGACGGTCAACTCGGGCCGATGCTTGAGCCGCTTCTTGCCGTCGACGAAGCGCGCGTCGACCACCAGCTCGGGCGCGCCCAGCGCGTCGCACAAGCGATGGAACATCGTCTGCCCGCCGGCCTGGATGATCAAGCTGCCGTCACTGGCGCGATACACGCCGGTTGGCTCCGAGATCGGGTGGTAGTTGCCCGCCTGGCCCGGCACCTCACCCGCGAGCAAATAGCGCGCCGCCTGGAACTCCATCAGGCGGATGTTGGCCTGCAGCAGCGAGGTGTGCACCCATTGCCCACGCCCGGAGCGCTCGCGCTCGAGCAGGGCGCACACGATGCCGTGCGCCAGCATGAAGCCAGCGGTCAGGTCGGCGACGGGTAAGCCGACGCGCATCGGTCCGCGCCCGGGCTCGCCATTGACGGTCATCAGTCCCGAGAGTCCCTGCGCGATCTGATCCAGGCCCGGCCGATCGCGGTAGGGTCCCGTCTGGCCGAAGCCCGAGATGCTGCCGTAGACCAGCCGCGGATTGATCTCCGCCAGCGTCTCGTAGTCGATGCGCAGACGAAACTTCACGTCGGGCCGAAAGTTCTCGACGACTACGTCGGCGTCTTTGACCAGCTTCAGCAGCACCGCGCGGCCTTCGGGGTGCTTGAGGTTGAGTGTGATGCTGCGCTTGTTGGGGTGGATGTTCTGGAAGTCGAAGCCGTGGCGGACGCCCGTCCCGTCGTCGTCAGACTCGAGGGCTTCCACTTTGATCACCTGCGCGCCCATCTCGCTCAACTGGCGAACGCACGTGGGTCCGGAGCGGGCACGACACAGATCGATGACGTTGATGTGCGACAGGGCGCGATCGGACACGGGCGATTCGGCGGGCTCAGGCATAGGTCAGCACTACGTTACCAATGACGCTGCCGCGCTCAACTGCCGCGTGCGCGTCGGCGATCTGCTCGAGCGGCATGCGCGCGCCGATGCGCGGCTTCAGCGCCGCTTCGGCCAGGGCTCGGTTGACGTCGGCGGCGCCAGACACCTTGGCGACTTCTGGCATGGTGTACACCAGGATGGGTCGCACCACGACGTTCTTGACCATCAGCGGTCGAAACGTGACCTTCGGCTGCGGGTCACCACGCGACGCGTAGGCAGCGATGGTGCCGAATGGCTTGATGATCTGCTGACTGACCGGCAGATTCCCGCCGAAGTCGACTTCCACAATATGGTCGACGCCAGCGCCGTCGGTCAGCTTGTTGATCTCGGCGACCACGTCCTGGGTGCGGTAGTTGACGACCTGGTCGGCGCCCACGGCGCGCGCTTCCTCGGCCTTGGGGTCGGAGCTGACGGTGCTGATGACCCGCGCGCCACCCCACTTTGCGAGCTGGATCGCCGTACTCCCGACCGCGCCCGCGCCCCCGGTCACGAGTACAACTTGACCGCGCACTGGACCGTCGGCAAAGATGGCTCGATGCGCGGTCAGGGCCGGAATCCCCAGGCACGCGCCCGCATCGAAGTCGATGCCATCCGGTAGCTTGACCGCGCGCGGCGCGGGCACGACCGTGTACTCGGCGGCGGTGCCAGTCGGGCGGTTCCAGGTAGCCTCGTACACCCAGACCCGCTCGCCGAGCCTCGCTGGATCCACACCCTCGCCGACAGCGTCGATGACGCCCGCGCCATCCTGGTGAGGGATCACCCAGGGAAAGGCGATCGGCGCCTGACTGCCGGCCCGACCGTACGTGTCTGACGGGTTGACTCCTGAGGCGTGCACCCGCACGCGTACTTCGCCTGGATTCGGCTCGGGTCGCTCCAGGCTGCCGATCTGCAGCACATCGTGCGCCGCGCCCTGCCGCTCGTAAAACGCGGCTCGCATCATCTCAGCCATCTCTCGGCAAGCGTACTGTTTGGGAGTGGGCTCCATTCTCGGCGTGCATCTGCATCTGCCTCTGAGCCGACGCGCGCGTGCCTGGGTGGCGGTCGGCGTGCCGCTGGTGCTCGCCATCCTCGAGCTCAGCCATCCGACGTGGACGGGGGGCTCCGTCTCGCAAGCGGTGCTCGAAGCGGGTGCCTGGTGGATTCCACTGCACGTGCTGCTGCTGCTGGGCTACATCGGCCTCGCGCTGACGCTGTGGCCCGAAAACACGCTGAGCCGCGTGCTGCTGGCGGCGTTCGTGGTGTGCAATACCGCCTTTCTGCTGGTCGACGGCCTCGTCGTCGGCGGCCTGGCGGCCAGCGACCCGTCGGCCGCCGACAGCGTGTGGAACAGTCCGCTGACCGTCGGATTTGGCGACCTGACCGGCGCGCTGTGGTGCGCGGCGCTGCTGGCGATCGGCGCCACGCGCGCCTCATCCTGGCCACAGACCTCCCGGCAAAAAGCCGAGGCGCCGCCCCGCTCGCTGATCGTGCTGGCGGTGCTGATCTGGGGGGGGTTCGTTGCCAGCCTGATCACGCCGGCGGCCATCGTCATCGGCTCACTGGCGCTGGTGTTCGGGGTGTACCGGACCTACACACGCCGCGGTGCGGCCGCCGGCGTCACCTTCGGGCTGCTGGCGCTGGCCGCGCTGGCGCGTCAGCACGTCGGCGTGGAGGCCGCGCTCGGGATGGTGTGGCTCGCCCTCGCGGCGCTCGGTGACGCGCTGCGAGGACGAGCGAATCCGCACCCTGGACGCGTCGCTACAGGACGATCAGGCCCTGCGGCATCATCCCCGCCCGGATCTGACTGACCACGTTGAACTTGCCCATATCGATGACCGCCACCGAGTTGGCGCCGGTGACCGACATGAAGCCGGTGCTGCCGTCGCGGGTGAACCCGAAATTCGAGCCACCCTGGCCGACCATGAGCCGCGCGACCTCTTTGTAGTTGCTCGCGTCGAAGACGCTGGCAAATGTGTCCGAATAGTTGGCTACCAGCGAGTAGCGCCCGTCGGGTGTCCAGGCGTTGGTGACCGGACCCTTGCCCGGTGGGCATGGTCGCCAGCGTCGAGAGGTCCTCGGCGCTGAGCACGGTGTTCTCGTCAAGATTGCCGGTCTGCACCCAGACCTCCTTGCCGTCTGGCGAGACCCGCAGCATGTACGGCTGGCTACCCGCTGGAAAGTTGACGGTCTTGACCAGCTGCCAGGTACTAGTGTCGAACATGGACACGGTGTCCTGGTCCCGCTCGGGCGTGTAGGCGTAGCGTCCGTCGGGGGTGAAGTGCACGTCGCACGGGAACTTGCCGGTTGGCACCTTGCGGAGGATCTCGCTGGAGCCAACGTCGATGACGGCGATCACGTTGTCGCCGGCGACGTTGATCGCGGCCGTCTTCTTGTCTGGCAGCAGCATCAGGCTGTGCCCGGGCCCGGTGCCGAGATCGGGAATGGTGCGCGCTACGGCAATCCCGCGCGGGTCGATGCCAATGGCTTGCAGCTTGTTGCCGGGAAAGTCGTAGGTCCAGATCAACTGTCCGTCCCAGTACGTCTGCTCGTTGGACAGCCAGCGAACGGACGCACCCAGCGGGCGCGTCTCGCGTGCCTGGCGCGCGGTCGCATCGATCAGCGTGACGTCCTGCGAGCCGACGTTGAACACGTAGACGGTCTCGGGGCCGTTCGACGACGCCACCGTCCCGGCGGCGGTGCCGGTCTGACCAGCGGGACTGGCGACCGGACTGGCACTCTGCGCAGCTGGACTCGCCAGGGGCGCCGGCGACGCGGCCGCACTGGCGGGCGAGGGCTGCGCCGCGGCTGGCGGACTGGTCGGCGCCGCTGAGCTGCCGCCACCACTTGCACTCGGGCCACTCGGCGCGCACGCCGCGACCAGCGCCGTCAGCGCCGCGCCGCTGGCACCCTTGAGCAGCGTGCGACGGCCGATGCTGCCGTCCAGTACCCAGCGCCCGCCGCCAACGACGACTGGCGATGCGGCTGAAGACGATGTGGTCGCCCCGCAACTCGGGGCGCAGTCAGCCGGGCCTCAATGTGACGGCGGGTTCGCCGTCAGAAGAGGATTGATGATCTTGCCTGACATACCTTGACTGTTGCGTACGCCTCCGCGAAAGTTGCTTGCGCCTCCGCCGCCTACGCCTCGTCGAGGGCGCCGACGGCCTCGAGCTGCTCCCCCAGGTTGGCCACCAGGTCCGCCTGACTGCCCATCGCCGGAGACAGCGTGATCAGCCACTCGGGTGAGCCAATGCGCTCGATCGACGCCCGGAAGCCGAACCTGGCGGCTTCCCACGGAATGGTGCTCAGCGCCGGCGCATGATCCGTCAGCACTTCGAGCGACGTCCCGGGCTCGAGCTTCTTGAGCGCCTCAGACGCCTTCATCATCGGGTACGGGCAGATCTCACCGCGCACGTCAAGTCGAGTTCGCATGTCTTGTCGCCTCCAGGCTACGCAATCCGTCGAATGATCTGTGTGCCGACGCCCGCACCGACCAGCAGCGCGAGGCCAAAAACCCAGCCGCTCAAGGCGAGCGACGGGATCGCCGAGAAGAACGCGCCAATCGTGCAGCCGATGCCGATCCCCGCACCGTAGCCCATCAGCGTCCCGCCCGCGAACGACTGCACGTAACGCCGCTTCTGCCGCGCCACGCGCACCTTGAATTCCCGCGCCGCGACCGCCGCCAGCAGCGCGCCAAAGACCAGACCCGCATCCAGCAGCGTCGTGGGGTTGATCATCCCCGCCGAGCCGATCGCCAGATTGCAACCCGCCAGGGCGTCGGCGCCCAGCAGCGGCGGCGCCGCCAGGCCCAGCAGACCCGCGCCGCGGTCGGCCCACGCCGCCAGTTCGCCCGTCACGCCGAGAGGTGTGTCAACCAGGTACGCCGCCACGTTGAGGCCCGCCAGGGCAACGACCGCCACCAGCGGCGCCCAGCCGCGGCCCAGCAGGTTGGTGCGCAGCGCCGCCAGATGCTGGCCGAACGTTGCGGGCGGCGCCTGGCGCCTGCCCGGCATGGGCGGCATCGGTGGGGCATTGGCCGCGCCGCGCGTCTCCCACCACAGCGTGCCGACGTAGGCCGCCCCGAGCACGACCCAGGTCACGATGACGGCGCCCGCGTAACCCAGCGACGCGGGCAGCCAGGCCGTCGGCGCCGACTGGATGGTCCACACGTACCACAGGTTCCACGTGTGCGCCGCGAGACTCAGTCCGAGCAGGATGCCGAGCAGTGATGCCCAGGACGCGAGGTAGCCCTCGCCGATACGGTACAGCGTCCCTGAAACACATCCGCCGGCGACCACCATCCCAACCCCGAACAGCAGACCACCGACCGCCACGTTGTAGCCAAGCGGCACCACGTGCGCCCCGGCGGGCAGCGCGCCGAAGTCCGGCGCGGGCACGGCCCTGGATTCGATCAGCGCGAAGATCGGCGCCATGACCGCCAGGCCAACAAGGATCGCCCGCAGCATCGTCCCGTTGCGCATCAGGAAGACGTCTCTGAACGCGCCCGCGAAGCACAGCCGACCACGCTGCAGGACGATGCCTACGCCCAGCCCGAGCACCCAGTACAGCGCCAGGCGCGGGTCGACCCGCTGGGCCATCACGGCAATCACACCGGCCGCGATGAGCGCCAGCAGCCCGATAATCCAGTGCCACGCGATGGGTAGCGCGCGCGGCCGCGCAATGGTTGTCGCCGGAGAACTCATAAAAGTCGACTCAGTCACTCAACAATACGGGGTGGCGGCTCGGGCGGACAACAACGCCCATCGGCGGGCGGCACCGCTGGGGGGATGTGCATGCGGGCAGTCTCGGACATGGGGCGTCACGCGCGGCGTCTCGCCGGGGCGGACAAGCGTCACGCGGCGAGCAAACACGCGCCACGCCGCGGGGAAAAAGCGTCACGCCGCGCCACCGTGGGCGGCTCGATCTCCACGCTCGGCAGCCAGATCACCGTGCTGGCCCTGCCACTCACGGCCGTGCTGCTGTTCGGTGCCGGACCCGCCGAGACGGGCGTCCTCACCGCCGCGGGTGTCGCGCCGATGCTGCTGTTCGGCCTACCCGCGGGTGCCTGGGTCGATCGCCTGCCGCGGCGACCCATCCGCATCGCGGCCGACCTCGCCAGCGCGGCGGTGATCGCCTCCGTGCCGCTGGCCGCCTTCTTCGGCGTGCTCGAGCCAGGTCAGCTGTATCTGGCCGCATTCCTGGCCGGCACCTGCGCCGTCGGGACCCGCCTCAGCGTCGCGGCTGTTGCCGTCACTGGTCGGCCGCGACAACCTGCTGGAAGCCAACAGCAAAACCATGGTCAGTTTCTCGGTCGATCAGATTGCCGGGCCCAGTCTGGCGGGAATTCTCGTGCAGGCCCTGTCTGCTCCGCTGGCGCTGGTGGCCGACGCGGCCAGTTTCGTCGTCTCCGCCGT
This sequence comes from uncultured Chloroflexia bacterium, assembly GCA_963776625.1. Taxonomy (GTDB): domain Bacteria; phylum Chloroflexota; class UBA6077; order UBA6077; family CF-72; genus CF-72. Next base: position 323,602 of record CAVZNP010000003.1, read on the forward strand.
CTCGGTCTGGTGGGTACGCCTCGAGGAGCCACGCGCGACCACGCGTCGTCGGCAGAGCCTCCGTCGCGACGTGGTCGAAGGCGTCCGCTGGTTGCGCCGCGAGCCGATCCTGTTCCGTCTGACGCTGAGCATCGGCCTCGCCAATCTCGCGTGGTACGGAGTGCAGGCCATCATCGTCGTGTGCGCCACCCGCGATCTGGGTGTTTCGCCCGCGGTGCTCGGCCTGGCCCTGGGCACGATTGGCCCGGCCAGCCTGGTGGGTGGGCTGGTCGCTGGTTCGACGGCGCAGCGTCTGGGCCTCGGCGCCGACGCTCGTGCTGTCGTTGAGCGGCGAAGCCGTGAGTCGGGTCGTGCTGGTTTTCGCCAGCGGTTCACCCGAGGTCGCGGCGCTGTGCATCGCCGCCTCGCAGGCCATCTTCGGCTTCATCGCCCCACTGCGGGATGTCAACGCTAATAGCCTGCGGCAGTCGGCCACGCCCGAACGACTCCTCGGCCGCGTAACGGCAGCGTCGCTGTTCGTCGGCACCGGGATGGCGCCGATCGGCGCGCTGCTTGCCGGCTGGATTGGCGAGGCGGTCGGTATGCGCGCGGCCTTGATCCAGACCACGCTCGTCCAGTGATCGCCCTGGTGCTCCTGGTCCGCTCGCCAGTGCCACATGTGCGCGACGCCGCCGCGGCCAGGCGGCAGGGCCGTCAGCTAGCGGAACGCGCGGCGGAGGGCGGCTAGCTCCTGCGGCGTACCGCGCACGACCTCGAGTCGCGGACGGCTGCCCGGCACGAAGTGACGCCCCGAGACGAAGCGGATGAGCTCTTCATCGGGACCCGTGATGACGAGCGGCGCGTCCCCGGCGTCGGTCGCCTGCGTCACACGCGGCCGCTCAGCAGTGGGGTCCAGCGCATAGCTCCGACCCGAATCGGCCAGCTGGAACGCAATGGGCCGCGTCGCGAGCGCCGCGCCGCGTTCCTTGTCGAATGGCAGGTTGATGAGGTGGAGATTCGCGCCGAGCAGCTCGACAGCTACCGCGTCCAGAACCGCGGACCGATCGTGCGCGACGTACACGTCCCAGCTGTGGCAAGCCAGTTCCCACGTCCTGGCCAGCTGATACGCGTACAGGGGTCGTTTGCCCGCGAAGCCGTCGACTTCTTGCAGCCCGGCCGCGTCTGGTGTGGCTCTCTCGACCGCGAGGTAGTCGCTCACCGCCGAGGAAAACGACGCGTACATGTGTGACGGCTCCAGCGCATCGAAGTGTCCCCAGATCTGCTGCATCGTCTCTCGCGTCACGGCGGGCCCGCCGCCGACCCACGCCTGGACCCGCAGTCCGCCGATGCGCGAGCCCGAGCCGATGTGCGACACCACCTGAAAGACCAGCCAATCCGTGCAGTAGGACTGCTCGATCCAGCCGTCTCGGTCGAGCGCCTCGAGATAGCCGTTCAAGCGGGCGAACTCGCGCTGCTCGTACGCCTTGATAGCGACGTACGGGTTCGATTCAGTTGCGGTCACATGCTCCAGGGTAGTCGCCCCCACCGCTGGACCAGCCTGGGCCGCGCGGCGAGCGGGCGCTGCCTGGCCTGTCACGCGCCGACGAGCCCCTCCGCCGCGGTACGCGCATGACCGAGGGGCGCTTGCCCGGCTGTACTGCGACCCGAACGTGCGCTGGCGCATGAGCGCACTGACCCTTTAAACGTCGGAAGCCGCGACGCTCGACTCCTGGGGGGAGGAGCGTCGCGGCCTGGGAGGGGCAGATGCGACGCGGGAAAAGGGTCCAGCTCGGGCGTCACCGCCACCGTCACCGAGTGACGCGTGACCCGCCGAGCGAAAGAAAAAGGGGTGGGAGAAAACTTGGCCGGGCGGCCAGACGGTCGAACACAGGCTGTGCTTCGACCGTCTCGGCCCAGCGCCGGACCATCAAGACCAGGGGCAGTACGCCTCAGGCAGCGTGCGCGAAGTCCCCGAGCGAATATTCAGCCTGGAAGCGGGCGGTTTGCAGGTCCCGCGCTAGCGTCGCAACGTCCAGCCGGAGGATCACCGCCGCCAGACGACGGTAGGCCAGGTCCTGGGCTGCCGTGCTTTCGTCTTCGATGTGCGGTTCGGAATTCATGTCCATAGAGTGCATCCGCGAGCGTCACGCCGAATCAGGCTTCTGGAGAGTTTGTCGCCTGGCCATCCGGTCAGGCCACGTGTCGGTCGAAAGTCCTACATGTGTCGGGCGGGCCGACGCGGTGAGACGGGTCGCTCCCGTCACGCAGTTCTGGGCCGACACTCGTGGAGGGGAAGAAACGCCCAGGCGCTACCATCCACGGCGAATGTGCGCCCTCTGCGGTATCGCCACCCACATTCCGGACACTTCGGCGCCCGCCGAGCCTGCCGACCGAACGCGCTTTGCCGCCTTCCGCAACCCGGATTGTCGGAACTACATCGTCGGCGCGGGGATGTCGATGGGCGGCGACAGCATCGAGCACGTCATCAGCTACTGGGTGATGTACCAGCAGTTCCACTCGCCCGCGCTGGCCGGCTTTGCCGTTATCAGCCACTGGGTGCCGGCGCTGTTTTCCGTGTACTTCGGCGCCTGGGCCGATCGATCCGATTGCCGCAAGATCATTCAACTCGCCCAGTTGCTGTACATGTCTGTCTCGGCCGCCTGGGGCGTGCTGTTTTTCACGAACAGTCTCCAGGTGTGGCATTGCCTGGTGCTGCTCAGCGTGCATGGTCTGGCGGGCGCCATCTGGGCGCCGGCCGAGCAGCTAATGCTCCACGACCTGGCTGGCCGTGAGCAGCTGCCCAGTGCGGTGCGCCTCAACTCCACCGGTCGCAGCACGGGCTTCCTGGCCGGCCCGGCCCTCGGCTCGGTGATGCTCCTGGTGCTCGGTCCCGCGGTCGGCATCTTCGCCAACATCCTGATGTATCTGCCGATGACGATCTGGCTGGCGCGCACGCCGTACACCGGCCACGTCCGCGACGCGGCTGGCCCGCGCACCGCGCGCGTCGCGCCGTTTGAGGCCATTCAGCGTGCTGCGTGAGGCGACGAGCCAGCCCGTGCTGATCAGCATGGTGCTCATCAGCGGCGTGAGCTCCTTCCTCATCGGCAGCGGCATTCAGCCCCAGATGCCCGAATTTGCCATCGATCTGGGCATGAACCAGGCCGGCCTGGGCTACGGATTGCTGCTGGCGGCCAGTTCGGCGGGTGCGGTGCTGGGCGGCATCATCCTCGAAAGCACGCACTGGCTCAAGCCATCGGTGCGCGTGGCGATGATCAGCACGCTGGTCTGGGCCGCGTGCCTGTTGGGCTTCGCGGTCTCGCAGCAGTATGCGGTCGCTCTGCTGTTGCTGGTCGGTGCGGGCATGGCCAATCTGGCGTCGCAGTCAACCGCGCAGACGCTGGTCCAACTGCTCGCCCCGGCTCGAAAAGCGCGGACGCATCGTTGGCGTTTACACCATGGCCAGCAACGGGCTGCGGGCAGGCAGTGGATTGAGCATCGGCCTGGTCGGTGGTCTGATTGGGATTCACTGGTCGCTGGCTCTGAGCGCGCTGACGCTCTCGGTAGTTGTCGTCGCGCTGATCTGGGTCACCGAGCGGTTGGTGGCGGCCAGCCGCGTGACCGTGGCACAACGCTTTGCATGAACGCGGTTGCCAGGGCGCTACGCGCGCGCTCCAGCGTCCCACCTGGCGGTGAGGTAGCGCTTCGCGACGCGCTCGGCGTCTGGGAACGCCGGCTCAGGCGCGAGCGGGTCGGCACCTGGCTGATCCGCGGCGCCGGCGTGGCTCTGCTCGCGGTGTGCCTGGTGTTGCTGGTCGGCTGGGTCACGCCCATACCCGAGTCGGATCTGCATCCGTGGGCGGCCGGCGTAGCTTTCGTCCCGCTCCTCGCGGCGGCAGCCTACGCCCTCGTTCCACGCCGTCACATCCGTCACGCGGCCGAGCTCGACCTGCGTCTCGGCCTGGGTGACCGACTGGCGACAGCATGGAGCTTTCGAGGCGCGGAAGACCTGGTTGTCCGCCTGCAGCGCAACGACGCTCTGCTGCGTCTCAGCGAGGGAGCGCCGGAGCGTGACCTGCGGTGGCGTCCGGCGCGCCGCGAGCTCGTGATGGTTGGCGGCGCGCTACTGGTCAGCCTGCTCTTGCTGATGACGCCCAGCCCGCAGCAACGGGTGCTGGACCAGCAGGCCGCCGAACAGAACTCCGTGCAGCAAGCCAGCCAGCAGCTCGACGTGCTGCGCCAGGCGGCGGATGCATCAAATACGTTGACCCCCGACCAGGCACGTCAGCTCAACGAGCTGCTGCAGCAGGCCCAGAGCGACCTGAATCACACGCACTCCCAGCAGGCAGCGAGCGCGATCCTGGCGCGCACGCAGGACCAGCTCAATCAGCAGCTCGGCGATCCCAACGCCGATCTGCGCGACGAAGCGCTGGCGGCGATGAGCGAAACGCTGGCTGCCGAGCCGCAAACCCAGGCGCTCGCCAGCGCACTGCAGCAGGAAAACGCGCAGGCGACCAGCGACGCTATTAGGGATATTTCGAGCAAGGCCGATTCCCTGTCCGACGTGGAGCGGCAAGCACTCAGCCGCGCGCTGCAGCGCGCGTCCAATGTCGGTCGATCGGACACCAGCTCATCCAGCGCGCTGGCCAACGCGGCGCAGGCGGTGGCCTCGGGCCAATCGACGGACGCGGCGATGTCGCAAATGGATGCCGCCCTGCGCGACTCGATCCAGGCCTCGCAGTCTCAGGCAGCAGTCGACGCCACAGCGCAACAGTTGCACGACCTGCAGACGCGGCTGGCGTCCGGCGCGCCGCTCACCAGTCCGGCTCGACCAGACACCCCCGCAGGCCTCCGTTGCCAGCGGCGCCGACGCGGCACTTGCCGGCGGCACACCCGTCGCCCTCGACGGCGGCGCGGGTCAGTCCGTTTCAGAACCGGCGGCGGGTCCCAGCGCCCAGGGCGCGGGGGTTGGCGCGGGTGTGAACTCGGCGACCGGCCAGGCGCCGCCGGATGCCCAGGCTGCCGAAAACGTCTTCGTTCCGGGTCGCGCCGGAAATGCCCCCGCGGACCAGGGCGTGGTCAATCAGCCTTTTTCGGTGACCGGCGCGCCGCGGCCGTATCGTGATGTCTTGAACCAGTACGCGCAGAGCAGTCGCGACTACGTCGATCGTCCGGGCATCTCGCCGGCGGTGCGAGACCTCGTCAAGCAGTATTTCCAGGAGCTCGAGAACAACCAGTGACCACGCGGCCGCGAGAGGCCTAGCCGATGGCCGATGTGACCGCCGCTTCCGAGCGCACGGTCGATGCCGAGGCGATCTCCGAGTTCGTCCAGCGTGCGCGCGACCTCGAGCGCGAAGTGCGCAAGGTCATCGTCGGCCAGCACGATGCGGTGCGTCAGGTGCTCACCGCCCTCTTCGCTGGCGGTCACGTGCTCCTCGAAGGTGTTCCCGGGCTGGGCAAGACGCTGCTCGTCCGCACGCTGGGCGAGGCGCTCACGTTGCGCTTCAGCCGCATTCAGTTCACGCCCGACCTCATGCCCGCCGACATCATCGGCACGACCATCGTCAGCGAGGACCTCGACGGTCGGCGCGCTTTACGTTTTCAGGCTGGACCCGTCTTCGCCAATCTGGTGTTGGCCGACGAGATCAATCGCGCCACGCCCAAAACCCAGTCGGCCCTCCTCGAGGCAATGCAGGAACAGACGGTCAGCGTCGGCGAGGCGACGCGACCGCTACCGCGCCCGTTCTTCGTGCTCGCCACGCAGAATCCGCTCGAGATGGAAGGCACGTATCCGCTGCCCGAGGCGCAGCTCGATCGCTTCATGTTCAAGGTTCAAGTGCCCTTCCCCCGCCACGCGGACCTCGAGCAAATCCTGCAGCGCACCATCCGTCCCAGCGCCAGCGAGGCGCCGACGTCCGTGGCCAACGCAGATGAAGTGCTGCGCATGTTGCGCGTGGCGCGCGAGGTGGTCGTCGCGCCGCACCTGGTCACCTACGCGGTCCGCATTGTTCTGGCGACACATCCGAACGAGCCGGGCGTGCTGCCAGTCGTGCGCCAGTACGTGCGCCACGGCGCCAGCCCGCGCGGCCTCCAGTCGTTAGTCGCTGGCGCGCAAGTGCGCGCCCTGCTCGAGGATCGCTTCAACGTCTCGCGCGAAGACCTTCAGGCGGTAGCGCTGCCGGCGCTGCGCCATCGCCTCATTCTCGGGTTTGAGGCCCAGGCCGACGGCGTCACGTCGGACCGCGTGGTGAACGACGTGCTCGCGGGCGTGCCCTTCCCGCGCCCCTAGATCGACGCCCGCGTGTGAACCAGCCCGCCGCGCGTGAGCCGCTGTTCGAGCCCGCCTTCGTGCGCGCACTCGAAACGCTTGCGCTGGCCGGTCGACGCATTCCGTCGGGGCGGGCCGCGGGTCAGTGGCGCTCGCGGACCAGCGGGGCGTCGGTCGAGTTTTCGGACTACCGCACCTATGCGCCGGGCGACGAGTTTCGGCGCATCGACTGGAACGCCTACGCTCGTCTCGAGCGTCTCTTCGTGCGCCTGTATCGCGCTGAGGAAGACCTGTCGCTGTCGATCGTGCTCGACTCGTCAGCATCGATGGGCTGGGGCCGGCCGTCCAAGGCTCGCCTGGCGGCTCAACTGGCCGGCGCGCTGACGTTCGTGGCGCTGCAGAGCGGCGACCGCGTCGATCTGGCCAGCTGCCGCGGGCCGAGCATCGAACAACGGCTGATCAACCTGCGCGGTCAAGGCGCGGCGTGGACCGCCTGGCGACTCCTCGAGGGGCTGGACAGCGACGGCGACACCGACCTCAACGCTGGCCTGGCGGCGTGGGCCGGCCACCTGCGCGGCGCCGGAATGAGCGTCGTCATCTCTGATCTGTTTTCACCGAGCGGGTATCAGCGCGGCATCGACGCGTTGCTGGCGCGCCGCCAGGACATTCTGCTGATCCACGTGCTGGCGCCGGACGAGGTGCAGCCGCCGGCGGATCTGCTCGGCGAATGGCGCTTGACCGACAGTGAGCCGTCAGTAGCACTCGAAGCCACCATCACCCCGGGCGTCGTGCGCGCGTACCGACGCTTGCTGCAAGCCTTCATCACCGAAGCCAGCGACTTCTGCCGACGCCGCGGCATCACGTACGTGCAAGTATCCAGCGATACGAGCGTGGCGAATCTCGTGTTGCGCACCTTTCGCACGCTGGGAGTCGTCGTGTGACGCTTGGCGTGACGGTTGGCGTGACGCAGCCCGTGGATACTCGGTGCGTCATGACTGACAGGGTTGGCGGCTGATGGGCTTCCTGGCACCTGGCGTGTTCGTCCTGGGCGCGGCACTGCTGGCGGCGGTGCTCGCCAGCTACCTGCTGCGACCGCGGCGACCGGCGCGGCGTGTCTCGAGCACGTTCCTGTGGCTTGCCGCCCTGCATGACCTCGAGTCCCAGCGGCCGTGGCGGCGCGTGCCGCCCAGCCTGCTGCTCCTGTTGCAACTGGTGGCCCTGGCGGCCCTGGTCGGCGCCGTCGCCCGACCGTTCGTGCTGACAACCCAGTCCACCGGCGCATTCACCGTCGCGCTGCTCGACGGATCGGCCTCGATGCAGGCCACCGACGTGAAGCCGTCCCGCTTCGAGGTAGGGCGCGGCCGCATCAGCCAGATGATCGACCAGCTGGAGCCCGCTCAGCAGCTCGCCATTGTCAGCCTGGACGATCAGCCGCACGTGATCGCTCAACCCAGCAGCGACCAGGCAGTACTCGAACGTGAGCTGGCCGCTGCGCAACCCACGGCCCAGGCGGCGAACCTGGCCGGCCGCGCTGTCGGTCGCGGGCTCGCTGGCCGAGGGCCACGCGGATGCGCAGATTGTCGGTCGTCGGCGACGGGAGTCTGGATCACTCGCAAGTGCCGGCCAATTTCAACGTGCCGCTGCGCTACGTCGGCGTGGGTTCGTCCACGGCGAACAACCTGGCGGTCGCCGGCCTGACGACGCGGGTGACGGATGGCCACCTGAGCGCGCTGGCGCGAGTGGTCAACAACGGCGCGCAGACGGTGACGAACACGCTCACGTTGAAGGTCGACGGCAATCAGTACGACGCCCATCCGCTCAGCATTGGGCCCAACGCAACGCTCAACCAGGAGTGGGACGACCTGCCACCCGCCGCGCGCACGCTCGAGGCGAGTCTTGACCAGCCAGACGACCTTGCCCTGGACAACGCGGCGTGGGCCGTCCTGGGCGGCGACCGGCCGACGCGCGTGCTGCTGGTCAGCGACGGCAACGTGTTCGTCGAACGCGCACTCAGTCTGCGGTCTGGCGCGCAGGTTACCCGCGTCAGCCCGAGTGATTACACGCCCCAGAACCAGACGTACGACCTGATCGTGCTGGACGGCTTCGTGCCGCCGAGCCTGCCGGCCGGCAAGCGTGCTGCTGCTCCACCCGCCGCCAAATAACGGGCTGGTCAGCGTTGGCGCAGACACCAGCGTCTCGAACATCAGCGCCGCACGCCAATCAGATTCGTTGCTGGCCGATGTCCCGCTCGACGGCGTGCACATCAGTCAGTCGCGACGGCTGACCGCTCCGCCGTGGGCGGATACCGTTCTCAGCTCGCCCGAGACGCCGCTGCTGCTGGTCGGGGAGCAGGACGGGCGGCGCATCGGCGTGGTTGGTTTCGACGTCCACCAGTCCGATCTGCCCCTCCAACCGGGCTTCCCGGTGCCGATGCAGCACCTGCTCGATTGGCTGGTGCCACAAGCCAGCACGGCCACGCCCGTGGTGCAGGTGGGCGAGGCGGTCTCGCTGGCGCCGCTGCCTGAGGCGACGAGCGTTGCTGTCGTCACGCCAGACGGCCAGCGCATCCAGGTGGCGCCGCCATTCCCGGTGCCGGTGTTCACTGCGACGAGCCTGCCTGGGCTCTATCAGGTTATTCAGCAAGACGGCGCCGGCCGCCAGTCCAGCGCGTCGTTCGCCGCCAATTTTGTCGACGCCAACCAGTCGAAGCTTGCGCCTGGCTCGGACTCGGGCGCCCCGTCGGCGGCCGCCACCAACCAGCCCATCCAGGCGCCGCACGAGTTCTGGGAGGCGCTCGTCGTCGTCGGCCTGCTGCTGCTGGCCATCGAAATCGCGCTTGCGTGGTGGCAATTCGCCGCCCGCACGTGGCGGGCCCACCTGGCCCTGGCGCTGCGTCTGGGGATCGCCGCGCTCCTGGTGCTGGCCCTGGTTGGCATCAGCTGGCCGCAGGTGGTCGACCGCCAGGCGACCGTGTTCGTGGCCGACGTCTCAGCCAGCACGCAGTCGACGCAGCCCAGCATGGCTGATTTCATTACCCGCGCCGCGGACGCCAAGCACCCCGACGATGCCTTCGCCGTCGTCACCACTGCCGCCAGCGCGGCGCTCAGCGACGCTCTTTCCACCCTGGCGCCCAGCGCACCCATCCAGCTCAGCGCAACCCAGCCCACGGACGGGACGGACCTTGCCGCGGGTTTACGCCTGGCGGCGGACCTGCTGCCCAGCGGGTACCGACCCCGCATCGTGTTGCTCTCCGACGGCCAGGAGACTAGCGGCGACGCGGTTGCCGCCGCGCGCTCGCTGAACGCGCGCGGCATCCAGGTCGACGTGATGCCCGTCGTGCCGGCCTCTGGGCCGGAGGTACTCGTCGATAGCGTCTCCACCCCGCCAACGGTCAGCGCAGGCGATCGATTCAACATCGGCGTCAACCTCGCGTCGAACACCACCACCGACGCCACGGTGCACGTGGCCGTCAATGGTCAGCCCGTCGCCGATCAGGCAGTCAGCCTCTCGCCTGGCAGTACCCAGCTGTCCTTCAGCACTCAGGCGCCGCAAGCCGGCCTGCTCGACGTGCAAGCCACCGTCGACGCCAAGCAAGACACACTGACCCAGAACAACACCGCGCGTTCGGTGGTCGAGGTCCAGGGCCCACCCAGCGTGCTGATCGTCGAGCAGCGTCCCGGTGAAGGCGACACGATCGCCTCCGCGCTCTCGAGTACCGGGATGCGCCTGGACCGCATCGCCGTCGGCGACGTACCCGACCAGCTCGACACGCTCGGAAGCTATTCGGCGGTCGTCCTGGCCGATGTGTCGGCCTCGAGCCTGACCGACGCGCAGCAGAACGCCTTGCGCGCCTATGTGCGCGACCTGGGCCGCGGGCTGCTGGCCATCGGCGGTGACACCAGCTTTGGCCAGGGCGACTACATCAACACGCCCATCGATGACCTGCTGCCCGTGCGTTCCAGCGTCGAATCACACCAGGACCAGGGGCGCGTGGCCCTGCTGCTGGTGATGGACACGTCCGGCTCAATGGGCGACGACCCGGAGCATGAGGGCACCACCAAGATCGACATGGCCAAACAGGCCGCCATCCTGTCCGCTCAGCAGTTGTCGCCGCGCGACCAGGTCGGCATCCTGACCTTCGATTCGTCCCAGCATTGGGTTCTGCCGCTGACGAGTGTCCTGGGGATGCCCGCGTCGATGATCCAGGATCGCCTCGACCCTCTCGTGGCCGACGGCGGCACCGACATCTTTCCCGCCCTGTCCGCTGCCTTCGACGCTATCAAGGATTCCGACGCGCGCTACAAGCACATCATCCTGATGACCGATGGCATGTCCTGTTGCGCGGGCGACTACGCGACGCTGCAGGATCGCATGCGCGCGGCCAACGTCACGCTTTCGACTATCGCCATTGGCGGCGACGCGGATACCGACCTGCTGAGTCAACTTGCCAAACAGGGCGACGGCCGTTACTACTTTGCCCAGCACGCCCGCGACATTCCACGCCTGATGACGCGCGAAACCGACCTGGCCACGCGCGGACCGCTGGTTGAAGGGACGATCACGCCACGCCAGGTCAGTCCCGACGCCACGCTGTCGAATCTGGCGGCAGGTGGCCTACCCCAGCTCGGTGGCTATCTGGTTACGAGCCCCAAGGACCTGGCCGAGGTCCTGCTCGTGTCGGACGCCGGCGACCCGCTCCTGGCGCGCTGGCAGTACGGCCTGGGACGTGCCGTCGCCTGGACGAGCGACCTGCGCGGCCGCTGGTCCCAGGACTGGCTGCAGTGGCCGGGAACGCCCCAACTGTTCAGTGCCATGGTGAACTGGACCATCTCGCCCGCCCAGGGGCCACTGTCGCTCAGCGTGCGCGCCGACACGACCACCGGCCACATCGACGTCCAGGAAGCGACACCCAGCGGCACGCCGGGGCAAGTGCAGGCGCATGTCGCCCAGCCCGACGGGTCCGACCAGGTCCTCGACATACCCGCGACTGGCCCGGGTCAGTACAGCGCGAGCTTCCCGCTCAACGGTCCAGGCACCTATCTCGTACGCGTCGTCGAGGCCGGCGTTGGCCAGGCGGAGGCCGGCCTGCCCGTGTCGTACCCGGCCGAGTTTCGCCAGGTCACCGCCGATCCAACCCGCATGCAGCAGATCGCTACCGCCGGCGGTGGCCACGTCGTGTACGCACCGTCCGACGCCTTCGCCAACGACCTTGCGCCCGTCACCACATCCCTGCCGCTCCAGCGGCTGCTGGTGCTGATCGCGGCCATCCTGCTGCCCCTGGAAATCGGCCTGCGTCGTCTGCGGCTGAGTCCCCTCGACGTCTGGCAATGGTTGCGCCACCCGCACCGCATCGACGTGAATCTGCCGCACTGGTCCGCCGACCTGCCGGCGCAGACCCCAGCCTGGGTGCCCGGGAGCATCCCGATCGCACCCGCCGGCGCCACCCGTCGTCTGGCCCAAACGCGTCGTCGAGCCAAACCTCGGCGGTCACGCCTCGCCCGGCCTCGCCCGAGACGCGAATACCGGAGCCGAGGCTGAGCCTGCACGCGACGACGACGCCGACGCCCTCGGCGAGGCCATGCGCTGGCTGGCCGCGCGGCGCGGGTCCTCTGGCGACCGCGGCTAAGAACTACATCCTTATAGCTACACCGTCGTCGGGTGCGCTCGGACCACCGCTTCGTTGACCTCCGTTCCCCAACCGATGCCTTCTGGCAAATACACGTACCCATCCTTGATCACCGGCCGCTCGGTCGCCAGATCGTTGACCCAGGGCGCCTGGTCGACATCCATCTCCATGATCCGGACGTTCGGCACCAGCGCGCAGAACGTCATGCTCATCAGCGTCGCCAGCGGCGAGTAAAAGTTGTGCGGGGCGACGTTGACCTCATAGGCGTCGGCCATGGCCGCGATCTTGAGGGACTCACCCAGACCGTTCCATGGTACGTCGATGATCAGCGAATCCATCGCGCCGTGCTCGAAGAACGGTCGGTACTCGCGACGACCGAACAGGCTCTCCCCCGTCGCGACCGGAATCGTGGTCCTCGACCGGACATACGCCAGCGCCGGCGCATTGCGCATGTCGATTTCGACCCAGAACAGGTCGGCCGGCTCCATGGCTCGCGCGACTGTGAGAAAGCCTTCGGTCCTGTAGTTGAAGTTCAGATCGACCAGCACGTCGACCTCTGGCCCCACACCCTCGCGGAAGGCCGCGAGCTGCTCGCGCACCGAGCGCAGTACGTAGCGCTCAGGGTTCAGCTCAGGGAAGCTCTCGCCTCGGGCAAATCCCGGTGTGTGGCCGCGCGCTTCGCCGCCGTTGGGATCGAACAGAATGACGTTCGTTTTGAGCGCCGAGTAGCCGCGCGAGACGACCTCACGACCGAGCGCGACGATGTCGTCCAGCGAGCGGACTTCGGGCACCTGCATCGCCCTGGCCCTGGGACCAACGCGATACGTTCCGCAGTGCGACCAGTACACGCGCTGCCGATCGCGCACGGGCCCGCCGAACAGCTCGTACACGGGGACCTGTAGCGCGCGCGCCTTGAGGTCGATGAGCGCGTTTTCGATCGCGCCGATCGCCTGCTGGACCATGCCGCCCGCGGCCGGTCGGCGCAGCGCCTGCATCAACGCGACATGCGCCTCGAATGGGCGCGGGTCTTTGCCGATGAGCGTCGGCGCCAGCCGCTCGATCGCCGACGTGACGCCGAGGCCGCCGAACGATTCGTTGTATTCACTCCAACCGACGAGGCCCGAATCGGCGGTGATCTTGACGTAGTCGAACGACCGACCACCCCCGTCGGCATGCAGCGTCTCAATCGTGTCGACGCGCACGAAACCTACAGCTCGCCCGTCACGTGCTTCGGCAGCCACATGTCCAGGACGGCTGGCGCGCCCTCCTTCACTGCCTGCAGACCGCGCTGAATGGCGGGCCCGACCTGGTCTGGATCGGTGACTTTCTCGCCGTATGCCCCGCTGGCCGCGGCTTCGCCCGAATAATTCGGGCACGGATCGAACCAGCCACCGGTGACGTCCTGCGCCTTGGCAGCATAACCCTCGGGATAGCTGCGCAGCACCTGTGTCGTCCCGGTCGAGTAGCCACGGTTGTTGGAAATAATGAAGAGCACCGGCGCCTTGTGGAACTTCGACGCCCAGGTCACCACCTGGGGATTGCCGAACATCCACGCACCGTCGCCCGAGCAGCACACGATCTGTCTGTCGGGCGCGGCGACTTTCGCGCCGACCGCGGCCGGGCCTGCCCAACCCAGGCTGGAGCCACCCGCGTTGAACTGGGTCCCGGGCTTCGTCCGATTGAACAGTGACGTGTTGACCAGCTCGTTGACGATGATCGTGTCAGGCTCCAGGGTCTGGCCGACCTGGTAGCTCAGCCACTGCGGGGTGATGTGCCCCTTGTCGCGCTCGTCCTCGGCTGCCTTGGTGGCAGCCTGGCGACGCTCACGACCTTCCCGGCTGCAATCGATCCGCGCGCTGCCGGCACCGCTCGCGCTGCTCCGCGGTCATCGCCGAGCGCACCTCTTCGAGCAGCAACGGAAGAGAGGCACCCGCGTCGCCGCTGACGGCCAGGTCGCTGGGATACTCGTAGATCGTCGTCATGCGATGGATCGGGTCGATCGCCAGCGTGATGACGCGGACGTTCGAGCCAGGGCGATACATCGGCATGGCCCACGGCACCAGCATGTCCAGGATCAGGAAGCAATCCGCGTCCTGCGGTGGCCCGGCCATGGGCCCAGCGTTGTACGCAAGTGGGTGATCGGCCGGAATGTTTACGCGGTAGCCGTCGGCCATTACCTGCGCACCGAGTGTCTCGGCCAGCTCGACCAGCGCCGAGACCGCCGACGGATCGCGACCGACGCGCGAGACGCAGATCATGGGCCGCTGTGCCTCGAGCAGCCACTTCGCGGCTTGACGCAACTGCGCAGGATCAGCAACGGGGTTGCGCGCCGGCGGCAGCTGGCCGAGGAGCGGGAACTTCGCTCCGTCCATCGGTCGCATCGCGGCCTCGCGCGGGATGGCCAGGTAGGCCGGGCCCTGCGGCTCGCTGAGCATGACCTGCACCGCGCGCGTGATGACGGTGCCGGGATTGTCATAGGACGCCAGCTTGTGATCCCAGCGCATGTACTGACGGACCAGCTCACCCTGGTCGCGGATCTGCTGGTACCACTGGATGCCCGCGTCGCGCGCGCCGGGGACGCTGCCCGTCTCGGCCGACGGTGGATAGCCGGACATCATCAGCACCGGGTAGTGCCCACGATCGGCGTTGTGAATGGATCCGCCGGCGTTGATCATGCCGCACTCGACGTGCGCCGCGGTCGCCGACGGCTTGCCGGTGATCATCGTCTCGCCCATGGCTGCCGAGAGCGCCGCGTTTTCGTGGGTCATGGTCATAATCCGCGGCGTTGGCCGACCCAGTGCCTGGTGCTTGACGGGCACCTCCTGGAAAAAGGCCAGCTCAGTTCCGGACGTAAACCACAGACGGTCGATGCCGTTGAGTTTCATCGACGCCATCAGCGCTTCGGCGGCCTGCTCGGCCGGCATCGAGTACGTCGGTTCCATATCCGCCGATGGTAGACCTTCAGGTCGGGGTGGCCGGCCGTAACATGAGCGACCGACCCATGGACAAGGTTGTGGCCTCGCCCGCCGAAGCGGTTGCGGACATCCCTGACGGCGCGACGATCTCTGTCTCGGGCTTCGGACTCAGCTCAGGCGTCCCCAACAGCCTGCTCGCCGCCGCGGTCGACCACGGCGCGCGAGACCTGTGCCTGGTGGCCAACACCGTCGGCGGCCCGACCGCCGCCCTCATCGAAAACGACCAGGTCTCACGCCTGATCGTCTCGTTCGTCTCGCGACCCAACATCACGTCGGCCGCGAGCGAGAAGGCGGCCTCCGGCGAGATCACGTTCGAGGTTGTCCCCCAGGGCACCCTCGTCGAGCGACTGCGCGCCGGCGGCGCAGGGCTCGCCGGCGTCTACACCCCGACCGGCGTCGGCACGCCGATTGCCGATGCGAAGGAAGTGCGCTTTTTCGACGGCAAGCCGTTTCTCTTCGAGCCGTCCATCAAGGTGGACTACGCCTTCGTGTGTGCGTACCGCGCCGACCGCATGGGCAATTGCGAATTTCGCGGCAGCTCGCAGCACTTCAACCCGAGCTTCGCCAAAGCCGCGCGGACCGCGATCGTCGAGGTCGACGAAATCGTCGAGCCGGGTGAGATCGACCCGCATCGCATCGGTCTGCCTGGCAGCTTCGTGGCGCGCGTCGTCAAACGCACGATCCAGCCAGATCGCGCTGGACTCGGACGCTTCCGCCGCGCGCCGGACTCCGCGCGCACCTACAACGGTAAGACCGCCTGGACCCGCCATCAGATGGCCGAAAAGGCCGCCGCGTTACTGCCCGAACCGAGCTACGTCAACCTGGGAATCGGGATCCCGACGCTCGTCGCCCACTATCTCGGGAGGCGCGACATCGCGCTTCATGGCGAAAACGGCATCCTGGGCTATGGCCCGCCAGTTACGGGCGACGACGTCGACGTGTACGTCCACGATGCCGCGGCGCGTATGTCGCGTACCGCGCCGGGCGCCTCGTACTTCGACAGCGTCACCGCCTTCGAAATGGTGCGCGCTGGCAAGATCGACGTGGTCGTCCTCGGCGCGTACCAGGTTGACGCGGCCGGCAACGTCGCCAACTGGGCCACGCCTGAGCAGGTCGGCGGCGGCATTGGCGGGGCGATGGACCTGGTCGCCAGCGGCCGCACCGTGATGGTGCTGATGGAGCATCGCGATAGTCGCGACCGCGCCAAACTGGTCGCCTCGTGTACGTATCCACTCACGGGCGCTGGATGCGTGGACATCGTGGTCACAGACCTGGCTGTTCTGCGTCGGGTTGACGGAAAATTCTGTATCCAGGACGTCGCGCCGGGTTTCAGCGTCGAGGAAGTCGCGGCTCTGACCGAGATGGATTTGTCTGTCTGATGCCGCAACCAGCGTCGACCTCGCGTGACGACCGGGTTACCACCCGCGCGAGTTCAAATCTGGCTCCCCAATTGCCGAACGACGCGCAAAAATACGTATCGCCGAACCTATTGACTATCTTTCCAACCCTAAGCCGGAGGCGATATGCTCAGATTCTGCATATACCTCGCACCGCACGCCGGCTGATCAGGGGTCGCGGACCAGTGCAGCAGTCCGTCGATCAGAGGTGTGGATCGGAGAAGGTCACATGAGTGCCGTAGATGTGAAGCAGGCTCCCGCAAGGACGCTGGAGCGCGTCGGCGCTGAGGCGCGCCAGCGCCCCAAGTCCAGCGTCTGGCAGCAGATCTGGCGCGACCGGATCATGCTGTTGCTGGTCTTACCTGGGGTTCTCTATTTCATTCTGTTCCGCTATCTGCCTCTACTCGGGAACCTCATCGCCTTCGAAGACTACCTGCCGTTCCTCGGCTACTGGGACAGCCAGTTCGTCG
Organism: uncultured Chloroflexia bacterium; assembly: GCA_963776625.1. Classification (GTDB taxonomy): domain Bacteria; phylum Chloroflexota; class UBA6077; order UBA6077; family CF-72; genus CF-72. Next base: position 340,314 of record CAVZNP010000003.1, read on the forward strand.
GTTTTGCCAATTTCCAGCAGATGTTCGCCGATCAGGCCTTCTGGCAGGCCACGGCGAACACGATCATCATCGCGATCCTGCAGATCGTCTTCTACTTCCCGATGCCGATCATCCTGGCGCTCCTGCTGCAGAGCCTGATCAGCATGCGCACGCGACGGGTCATTCAAAGCATCGTGTACCTGCCGCACTTCATCTCGTGGGTCATCGTGGTTGCGCTGTGGCAGCAGGTGCTGGGTGGTTCCGGGATCTTCGTCCACACCCTGCGCGACTGGGGCCTGCCCCCCGTAAACGTGATGACCGAGCCCGGCTTCTTCAAGCCGCTGGTCACCCTGCAGCTGATGTGGAAGGAGACGGGCTACGCCACGATCATCTTCCTGGCCGCCCTGCTCAACATCGACTCCTCGCTGTATGAGGCAGCCGTCGTGGATGGCGCGGGCCGATGGCAGCGCCTCTGGAACGTCACACTGCCGGGCATCATGGGCGTCGTCATCCTGCTGCTGATCCTGCGCCTGGGCCTGATCCTGTCGGTCGGCTTCGAGCAGATCCTGCTCCAGCGCAACGCGGTCGGTCCGGCCGCGGGTGAGGTGCTCGACACTTACGTCTACTTCAAGGGCATCGTGGGTGGCCAGTGGGGCGTCACGGCCGCGGCTGGCCTGATCAAGGGCATCATCGGCACGGCCCTCGTCATCGGCGCCAACAAATTCGCCCACAAGATGGGCCAAGAAGGCGTGTACAACTGATGGCCGTCGGCTCCGAAGCCATGGGCGAGGGGCGCCCAGCCTGGCTCGAAAAGGAAACGCACTTCGAGCGGATCGTCAAGATTTGCGTTTTCGGCGTCATCATCATCGCGGTCGTCTATCCATTCCTGAGCGTGCTGGCCACCAGCCTGGCCAGCGAACCCGACGTCATCAAAAACGGCGGCTTGGTCATCTGGCCTGAGCACCCAACCCTCAGCGCCTATCAGACGATCTTCGCCGGCGGTGTCGTCACCCGCGCGATCATCGTCAGTATCGGTATCACGACCGTCGGCACCCTGGCCAGCCTGGCAGTCACGATTGGCATGGCCTACGGCCTCAGCCGCAACGTCTGGGGCGGCAAGTACTTCCTGCTGATCGCGCTCTTCACGCTGCTATTCACGCCAGGCATCATCCCGAACTACCTGGCCGTCAAGCAGTACGGACTGCTGAACACCTACGCGGCGCTGATCCTGCCCGTCCTGGTGAGCGCGTTCAACCTGGTCGTGCTGCGGCAGTTCTTCATGAACATTCCGAGCGAGCTGCTCGATAGCGCGCGCATTGACGGCGCCAACGACTGGGACATCCTGCTCAAGATCATCATCCCGCTGTCAAAGGCTGTCATCGCGGTCGTCGCGCTGTTCTACGCGGTGAGCTACTGGAACGACTTCTTCACGGCACTGCTGTACCTGAACGACAGCTCGATGTGGCCGCTGCAGCTGGTACTGCGGCTCTACGTGGTCCAGGGTGCGCCGCTGCCAAGCGCAGGCGACGTGGCCGAGAACGCCCCACCGCTGCAGTCGATCCAGATGGCCGTGGTGGTGATCGCCATGATTCCCATCCTGTGCGTCTACCCGTTCCTGCAGCGCTACTTCACCCGCGGCGTGCTCTCCGGCGCTATTAAAGGCTAGCTTCTCCGTTCACGTGTCCGGGTCGGGGGAGCCTGCGGCCCCCCGCCGCCAGTCGCTGCTCCGCTCGCAGGCTCGCTGCGCGCTCCTTCCCGCGGCGACCCCCCGCGTACGTGCTGGGCCGCACCTCTGCGGGGTCGCCCGCTCGCTCGCGTGGTTCCACAAACCTTGTCCGGTTGAACCGGTGTGACCCCTCGACGCGTGGTTAGCTGAGCGTCTCGGCCGACACGCCTCGTCCACACGCCGTGGTATCGGACGTGGTTGAAGCCCCTCTAACGTTTGGGCCGAACCCCATCGGTGCCAACCGTGTGTTGATCCTCGAGACGTGACAGCGCCAACGTTCTGCGGCCAACGTATCGGACTGTCACACCGCTCGATGCAACACGGTAGGTGCCTCACCGCGTGTTGATCCTCGAATCGTGTCGGCCGAGACGCTCAGCTAACCACGCGTCGAGGGGTCACACCGGTTCAACCGGACAAGGTTTGTGGAACCACGCGAGCGAGCGGGCGACCCCGCAGAGGTGCGGCCCAGCACGTACGCGGGGGGTCGCCGCGGGAAGGAGCGCGCAGCGAGCCTGCGAGCGGAGCAGCGACTGGCGGCGGGGGGCCGCAGGCTCCCCCGACCCGGACACGTGATTGGCTCAAACGTGCGCGGGCTCCTCCGACCCGCACGCGTGAACGAGCACGAACCGTCCTAGACGGGCTTAGCTTTGGGTTTTGCCTTGGACACGTGGTACGGCACGTTGGTCACCACCACGCCCGGATGGAACAACAGCGCCCCTTTCAGGCGCAGCGCCGTCTGGTTGTGCAGCAGGTGCTCCCACCAGTGGCTCGGCACGTACTCGGGCAGGACCACCGTCATCGTGTCCTTGGGATGCGTCTCCTGCAGCGCATCTACGTAGGCCAGCAACGGACCGGCGAGTGAACGGTACGGCGATTCGATGATCACCAGCTGAATCCCTGGCTGCCACGTGTGCCACTGCCCCTGCAGCTCGGTCGCCTCCTCGACGTCGTCCGTGACATGCACCGCGATCACGTGCTGATCGTCGGGCGCCAGCGCGCGGGAGTAGGCCAACGCCTGACGCGCCGGCACACCCAGGTCGGCAATCGGCACGACGAACCGTGCGCGCACTTCCTCGGGCAGCAGCGGCGTTTCCGCGCGCCGCATGCCCTCCAGCCGCACGTAGTGCGCGCGGATGCCGTACAGACAGCGCGATCAAGAACGGAATCAGCAGGACGACAATCCACGCCCCGTGGACGAACTTGGTGCTGGCGATGACCAACGTGACGAGCGCCGTCGCGACCATACCGATGCCGTTGAGCACGGCCGACTTCTGCCAGCCCGGCTCACGGGTGTGCCGCCAGTGCGCAACCATGCCCGCTTGCGACAGCGTGAAGCTGGTGAACACACCCACGGCGTACAGCGGGATCAGCGCGTCGAGGTCGCCTTGAAAGACGATCAGCAGCATGATCGCCAGCCCGGCCAGCAGCACGATGCCCGCGGTAAACGCCAGACGGTCGCCGCGGAATTGGAACAGGCGCGGCAGGAATCGGTCGCGCGCGAGGAAGAAGCCCAGACGCGGAAAATCGGCGAAGGCCGTATTGGCCGCCAGCACCAGGATCGGCGCGGTCGCGATCTGCAGCAGGACCGTACATCGGCCCTTCGCCGAAGACGGTCCGACCCAGCTGCGACAGCACCGTTTCCTCAGTGGCCGGCACGATGCGAACTGCGTCGCCAGGAACGACATCCCGAGGAACATCGTGCCCAGGATGAGGCCCATGGACGCAGCGTCTTACGCGCATTCGGGGACTCGGGCGGCTTGAAGGCGAGCACGCCGTCGGAGATGGCCTCGGTGCCGGTCATCGCCGTGCAGCCCTGCGCAAAGGCCGCCAGCAGCAGGAACAGCCAGCGATCCCCTGCGCCGCGGCAGCGCCGAGCCGCGGACGTGACGCTGACGCCACCTCCGAGGAAGATGCGGAACATCCCGACCCAATGAGCACACATATGAGGACAAACGCATACGTCGGGACCGGCGAAGATGGTGCCCGCCTCGCGCAGGCCGCGCAGGTTGGCGACCGCCAGCAGCGCCACGGCGCCGACCGAGAGCTCCGCGCGGTACGGCAGCGGCCTGGGAACAGCCGAGGTGATGGCCGCCGACGCCCGCCGCCGACGGACACCGCGACCGTCAGGACGTAGTCCGTCATCAAGCGCGACGCCCCGCAGCCAGGCCCGGGACGCGCCGAGGTTCTGGTGGGCAACGATGTAGCGCCGCCACCGTTCGGGTACGCCCGGATCGTCTGGCGGTAGCGAGATCACGATGATCGCCAGCAGGGCGATGATGACCAGCGAGATGGGCAGCGTCAGATACAGCAGCGCCGCGCCGCCCAGCACCAGCACCTTCATGATCTCCTCGGTGGCGTACGCGACCGAGGACAGCGCGTCTGACGAGAAGACCGCCAGCGCGCGGATCTTGTTCAGGCGCTGGTGGACTTCGCTGGCCGTCGGGATCGGGCTTCCGAGGACGAGATGCTTCAGGCGCTGCATCCCACGACCAAAGCCGGAGACAGGCTCACCGGTGCCCGGTCGTGGGACGAGATAGTTCTTGCCGATGCGTGTAAAGCCGCGATGCGTCGCGATGCGGACATAGCGGTCGCCAGGCTTGGCGCCGCGCACGGTCTGACGCCACTCGAGATCGGGGTGGTAGACCGTCTGCCCACTCCGGCCATCTTGTCGGGACGGATCAGTGGGTTGCGTTACGTCCGCCATGTTCTTGTGTTAAAGCCTCATCGAGAGCATAGAGCGCGCCACGTCTCTCCGCCACAACATGGCGCGCTCACGATCAGGCTGTGACGGCCTGGCGCGCCTCCCATTTAGCCAGAGCGGGGATCACCTTCTTCGGATTGGCATTCAGAATAGCGATCTTGTCGGCGTCACTGATGAAGGTGAACGAATCGAGCACCGGCACGAGGTCGTCACCGCTGCGGCCCGTCTCGGGGATCACGTGCCGACCCGACCCTGGCGCCTCGGTGCCGAAGACGATGCGGTCGACGCCGCGCTGACGGATGGCCGCTTCGAGGAAGACCGAATCGTAGGCGCAGGTATCGAAGAAGAGGTTTCGCGACAGGTCCTTCTGCGGCAGGTGGGGGTCGGTCTTGTGGAACCGATCGAGACCGCCGCCACAGTGGCAGACGATGACCCGCAGCTCGGGGTAGCGCTGGAAGACGTCGCCGTGGCCCAGGAACTGGGTGGCCAGGTACTGCTCGGTGTAGAAGCCCAGCTGATAGTTGTGGGGCACGACGCGGAAACGGCGGTCCAGGGCATTCGTGCCATGGACGATGATCGGGATACCCCACTCCTGACACTTCGCGTAGAGGGGGAACCAGTACTCCTCGTGCATGCCGGGGGTCGTGCGGCGCCCACCGGGATCCGGGCTGGCGTAGGTCGCGATGAAACCCAGATCCTTGACGCAGCGCTCGAGCTCGCCGAGCACGTGCGTGGTGTCGGGCGCATTGCTCAACTGCGGCAGTTGGGCGGCGCCGGCGAAGCGATCGGGAAAGTCCTGGCACTGGACGTGGATGCAGTCGTTGACGAAGCGCGCCCAGGCAGGGGTCAGGTGCTCCTCCATGAAGCCCATCACACGGAAGGGACGCGGCCCGATGATCTGGACGTCGATGTTGCGTTCGTTCATGTAATCGATGTGCCGCTGCGACGCGCGCTTGAAGTCCTCGGGCGACAGCCCCGGGCTGGTGCGCCCGCCGGCGGCCGGACACCACCCGACGGGATGGGGCTCGGAAACGCCGTGTTGGCCGCCATCATCAACATCAGGTAATTGCTGGTCGCGTCAGGCGACGAAACGTGTCCGTGGACGTCCAGGACTTTTACCCCGTTGTACATGCCGCCCATGGTACGCCCGGGTCCCTGCGCATTCCCCTGGGGCGGCGCACCGGGAGGCGCTCGCCCTGTTCTGCCGCGCGCCATTTACTCAAATCCAGACGTAAACTGATGCCATGCTGAGCGCCCAGGACAACGCACTGATCACCCACACCGACCGCGGCACACCCATGGGCGAGCTATTCCGCCGTTACTGGCTGCCCGTCTTGCTCCCCGAAGAGATCCCTGAGCCCGACAGTCCACCCATCCGCATCAAGATCATGCGCGAGTACCTGGTCGCCTTCCGCGACTCCAACGGCGATGTCGGGCTGGTCGAGGCCTTCTGCCCGCACCGCCGCGCGCCACTCTTCTACGGCAGGAACGAAGAGTGTGGTCTGCGCTGTGCGTACCACGGCTGGAAGTTTGACGTGCACGGCAACTGCGTCGACCTGCCCAGCGAGCCGGATGACTCCGACTTCCGCAACAAGGTGCAGCTCGAGGCGTATCCGACTCGCGAGTGGGGCGGCGTGATCTGGGCGTACCTGGGCCCCAGCGACCATATGCCACCTGAGTTACCGCGGATGGAGTGGGGCCTCGTCGCCCCACACCAGCGGCGCGTCATCAAGAATTTCCAGGAGTGCAACTACCTGCAGGCCCTCGAGGGCGATATCGACACGGCCCACGTTTCCTACCTGCACTCCACCAGGAAGCCTCAGCCCCAGACCCAGGGCGTCGTCCGACCCGTCGGCCGTATCGACAAGGCGCCCAAGCTCATGGTGCTCAATCACGACGCGGGCTTCGCCTATGGCGGCCGTCGCACCGTGCCTGACAACGGTGGCTACTACTGGCGTGTCACGCAGTTCCTGTGGCCAACCTATGCGTTCATTCCGGCCTTCTCGTGGCCCAAGACCTGTACGTACACCGTGCCGGTAGACGATCACCACTGCTTCAGGATGAGCTTCACCTACAACATCGAGGGCGCGGTCGACGCCGGCCGCTGGGTGCAGGGCCTGCCCGGGCAGGTCGGTGAAGGCATCGGCCCCTGGTCGCGCACGTACGGGCAGTTCTGGTTCGACGACGGCCTCGCCATCGACACGTGGCTCCTCGAGCAGAACAAGCGCAACCACTATTACCTGGACCGCGAGCGCCAGCGGACCGAGAGCTTCACCGGGATCGAGGGCATCCCGACCCAGGACCGCGCCATGACAGAGGGCATGGGCTTTATCTGCGACCGCACGCGGGAGCGTCTGGGCACGACCGACGTTGCGGTGATCGCGGCTCGGCGGGGCCTGATCGACATGGCCCGCAACCTGGAAAAGGGCATCGAGCCGTACTCGGCGACGCACGCGGAGGCGTATCGACTGCGGGCGCTCGACGTGGTCACCTCCGACGGCGAACTCGGACCGGTGCTCGAGCGCTACCGCGACGAAGTGACGGTTCCTGCGCAGGTCAATCGGTGACATCTCGTCGCCCGCGCTCGTCGATCACCTGCCGCAAACGGCCGGGCGAACCTGCCTCGACAACGGCAAGCTATTCGCGTTGCCGGGCGTGGTCAATGCGCTCGATTCGACCATGCTCGTGCAGCAACATTCGCTCAACAGTGCGGGGTTTCCAGAGCATCAAAGGCGTGGCACCCACGCGGCGGCGCACAGGCTTTTGACGCCGGCAACGTGTGACATGAACTCCAAGAACTTCCTGGTCTTCGACATCAACAAGGAGTTTCGGTTGAGCACGCTGGTCAAGCCCGGCTTCGCCCGTGGTAACGGCACGCGGTCCCAGGACATGCGCCAGGTCGAAAACCCGAAGAAAAACCCGCATGGGACCCCTCTGGGGAACAGTCAGTTATGACAGTTCGTACTCCTGGAGCGCGGTCGCCGAATTCGCCTTTCGGTCCTCCTCGAGGTCCGCGCGAATGTACTCCGGCATCGGCAATCCTTGCCGTCCAAATTCCGCCCTCAGATCATCTAACGAGAGACCACCCCGCCGCGCGCTGGGATTCATCTTCGCGAGCTGGATTCCCTCGCCACCACAGCCTGGGCACACCTCTTCGGTGTCCCCAATCTCCCCGGTCCCACGGCACTCGGCGCACAGGTCCACCACATTCACGTAGAAGCCCTGTTCGCCAGGGTCCCAACCGAAGAAAACCACTTTCGCGGCGTGTCGATACCACCGCCGACTCATCGCAGTAGCATATCTGGTAGGAGAGTACTGAATCGTGCTGAAGGTCGAAGAAAACGAGCTGATTACACGCTGCGGCCCTGGAACACCGATGGGCAACTTCATGCGCGAGTACTGGGTGCCCGCGATGCTGTCGTCCGAGGTGCCGACGCCCGACTCTGACCCGCTGCGGGTCCTGCTCCTTGGCGAGCAGCTCATCGCCTTCCGCGACACCAACGGCAAGGTCGGTCTCATCCAGAGCAACTGCCCCCACCGCGGCGCCAGCCTCTTCTTCGGCCGCAACGAGGAAGCCGGTCTGCGCTGCGTCTACCACGGCTGGAAGTTCGACGTCGACGGCCACTGCATCGACATGCCCAACGAGCCCGCCGAATCCGACTTCAAATCCAAAGTGAAGGCGGTCGCCTATCCGACGCGAGAGCGGGGCGGCGTCGTATGGGCCTACCTCGGCCCGCGTCAGACGCCACCGCCGCTACCCGACCTCGAGGGCAATATGCAGCCGGAGTCCGAGCAGTCCGCGCGAGCCACGCAGCTACCGTGCAACTGGCTGCAGGTCCTCGAAGGCGACATCGACACTACCCACGTCGGATTCCTCCACTACGGCGGCCTGAAGGCAGAAGAGCAGGTCCCCGGGCAGCTTCTCCGAGTACCAGCTGCGCGTGAAGACAGCGCACTTCGAGGTCATCGATACGGAGGGTGGTGCGGCGTATGGCGCTCGTCGGCCAGCGAGCGACGACCAGGATTACTGGCGCATCGCGCAGTGGTGCTTCCCCTTCTATACGTTCACGCCCCCAGGCGTGCTCGGCACCAAGAAGGGCGGCAGCGCGCGCGTGCCCATGGATGACAACCACGTCCTCACGTTCAACATGACGGCAGGTCGGCCTCGGCCGACGCAGCAGACCGGCTCCAGCCCATTCTTCCAGCAGCCGATGCAGCCCAATACCACAGACTGGTATGGCCGCTTCCGCCCCGTGCAGCAGCCGGAGAACAACTACCTGCTCGATCGTGAAGCGCAGCGCAACAACGCTGGCTTCAACGGCTACACCGGCATCACCGGGGTCGGCATGCAGGACGCGGCGATGACCACGGGTATGGGCGCCATCTATGACCGCTCCAAGGAGCACCTGGGCACGACCGACGCCATGGTGATCCGCGTGCGTCGCCGCCTGATCTCCGCGGTCCAGGCGCACATGAGCCATGGTGTGACGCCACCAGGCGTGGACGATCCCGAGATCTATCGCGTGCGTTCGGGTGGTGTGTTCCTGCCTCCGGATGCGGATTGGGTGGAAGCGACGCGCGAGCTGCGCCAGGCTTTCGTCGAGCACCCGGAGCTCGATCCGGCCCTCAACGGTCCGCTCTGATCGGTGACGCCGTGAAGCTCGAAGAGTATCTGGCGATTCCGTATCGCCTGGTGGCCTACTCAGCTGAAGGCCCGGACGGCTCCTGGCGCCGCTACGCGGCGTACCCCGAGATCGGGGTCGTGAGCGAAGCGGACACGCCCTGGGAGGCGCAGGAGCGCCTCGAGGAGCAGCGCGTCCGCTACATCATCGACCACGTTCAGCGCGGGGAGCCCATTCCCGTGCCGCGGCCGCCGCTCAAGTCGCTGACGACCATCCTTGACCTGGAGCGCCTCGGCTTTGCGCGCTGGCTGGTCGAGACCCAGCAACTGAACGAGGGCCGGTAGCTTGCCAAAAGTTGCCATCGTGACAGGCGGAGGCACCGGGATCGGCCGTGCGTCCGCCCTCGCCCTGGCGCGCGACGGATTCGCGGTGGTGATCACCGGCAGGCGCCGCGAGCTCCTCGACGAAACCGCCCGGGCCGCTGGCGAAGCGCAGGTTGTCGCCTTCCAGGCGGACGTTTCAGATCCGGCCGCCGTGGAAGCCCTCTTCGCGCACACGAAAGCGACGTTCGGCCGGCTTGACGTGCTCTTCAACAATGCGGGTCGCGGCGCGCCGGGGATCAATCTGGAAGACCTGACCCCAGCGCAGTGGCTCGATGTCGTCGGCGTGAACCTCAATGGCGCGTTTTACTGCACCCAGGCCGCCTTCAAAATCATGAAGGACCAGGACCCGCGCGGCGGCCGCATCATCAACAACGGCTCGATTTCCGCGCACGCGCCGCGACCCAACTCTGCCCCATACACCGCCACCAAGCACGCCATCACCGGGCTGACCAAGGCCACATCGCTCGACGGGCGCAAGTACGACATCGCCTGCGGTCAGATCGACATCGGCAACGCGCTGACCGACATGACGCGCTCGTCCAGCGCCGGCCAGCTGCAGCCGAGCGGACAGATAGCGTCCGAGCCGCGCATGGACGTCGAGCACGTCGCCCAGGCGGTCGTGTTGATGGCCAAGCTGCCACTGGAAACGAACGTCCAGTTCATGACCATCATGGCTACGAAGATGCCCTTCGTTGGCCGCGGCTAGCCGCTTTCCTGACGACGGCCGCGCAGGTTCTTCGGGAGGAACCACCCGCACATGGCCCCATTCAAAATCCAACCGCACAGTCGCCTGCAAGAGTGGGTAGCCGAAGAGAAGGGCTACTTCCGCGCGGAAGGCCTCGCCTACACGTTCCACTTCGACGGCTCGCCCGACGGCATCGGTGTCGGCCGCAGCTACCACCTGAACGGCTCGGGCGCGGTGCAGACCACCGACGAGGTCAAGTCCGGCGCTTTCGAAACGATGGAGGCCGGCCGCACCTGCGACATCAGCGCCGCCTGCCACTGGGCCGTCAACATGGCCGCCTCCGGCGAGCACGGCAAGATGTGGGGCCACGCTTACTCAGTGACGCCGGCCGGGCATCTACGTCGCCGCTGACTCGCCCATTCGCAAGCCTGAAGACCTGCGCGGTCGAGAGGTTGGCGTAGGTTTCCACTCCGGCAGCCACTTTTCGGCACTGCAGGCGCTCGAAGCGTTTCTGCCATCGGACGACACGCGGCTGAAGTTCATCGGCTCACCCAACGATCGCGTCGCGCAGTTGCTGGACCGCACGTATTGACTCCGCAAACGTCTTCGGCTTGCAGTCGTACATCGTCGAGCAACAGGGTTTCCGCAAGGTCGTCGACACGTCGTTCATGATCGGCTTCCTGATCTCCGGCGAGGACGTCGCCATGGAGGACGTCGAGAAGTATTTCCGCGCCTTGCAGCGCGCCCAACGGGACATCGACGTCGAACACCAGCAATACACGCACTACTACCTGCGCGAGATGGCTGACGAATTCAAACCGCTGGTCGACGTCCGCGCTTTCGGACCCGGCGAGCGGCTCGTGTTCGAGCCGTACACCCAGGAGGTCTACGAGCAAACGCATCGCTGGATGAAAAAGCTGGAGCTGTTCCCCGCAGGCCACGCCGCCGAGGCGGACTACCGCACCGCCGTCCTCGTTTAGTCACCCTACACGCGTAATAGGAGCCACGCCATCGTGTTAACCCAGGAAGAAAATGAGCTGATCTGCCGCGTGGGCCCAGGCACCCCGATGGGCAACCTTTTCCGTGAATACTGGCTGCCGGCCATGCTGACGGAAGAAGTGCCCGACCCGGATAGCGATCCCGTCCGCATTTTGATGCTCGGCGAGCAGCTCATCGCCTTCCGCGACACCAACGGCAAGGTCGGTCTCATCCAGAACAACTGCCCCCACCGCGGCGCCAGCCTCTTCTTCGGCCGCAACGAGGAAGCCGGTCTGCGCTGCGTCTACCACGGCTGGAAGTTCGACGTCGACGGCCACTGCATCGACATGCCCAACGAGCCCGCCGAATCCGACTTCAAATCCAAAGTGAAGGCGGTTGCTTATCCCACGCTCGAGCGCGGCGGCATCGTCTGGGCCTACCTCGGCCCGCGTCAGGCGCCACCACCCCTACCGGACCTCGAGGGCAATGTGCTGCCCGGCGCCCAGGCGTGGGCCTACCAGCAGTCCGCCAACTGGTTCCAGATCCTCGAGGGCCACATCGATACCGCGCACGTCAGCTTCCTGCACTACGGCGGCATTCAGCCCGAGGACGTGCCGCCGGGCACCTTCTCGGAGTACCAGCTGCGCCAGCGATCGGCGCACTTCGAGGTGATCGACACTGAAGGCGGAGCCTCGTACGCCGCTCGACGCCCAGCGTATGACGGCACCGTGTACTGGCGCGTTGCGCAGTGGATCTTCCCGTCGTTTTCGATGGCGCCTCCAGGCGTGCTCGGCCTCGGCAAGCGCAACGCGTGCGAAGTGCCGCTGGACGACCACCACACCATCACGTATCAGATGTCGGTGAGCAGGGGTCGGCCGGGCGGCAACGGCCCGAACGCGACCATGAATCCCATCCCGATGCAGCCCCGCACGACCGATTGGTTCGGCCGCTATCAGCCGATCGTGCAGCCGGACAACGACTTCCTGATCGATCGTCAGGCGCAGCGTGAAAATCGCGGCTCGGCCGGCTTCACGGGCATCAGCGGCATCGCGATGCAAGACGCCGCGGTCACCTCCAGCATGGGACCGATCTACGACCGCCGCCAGGAGCGACTGGGCACCAGCGACGCGATGGTGATCCGCGTCCGCCGCCGACTGATTGCCGCGGTCCGCGCCCACATGCAGAACGGCGCCGTGCCGCCGGGCGTAGACACGCCCGAGGCGTACCGCGTCCGCTCGGGCGGCGTGCTGTTGCCCGAAGGCGCCGATTGGGTAGAAGCGACGCGCGAGCTGCGCACCGCGTTCCTCGAGCACAAGGACCTGGACCCCGCGCTGAACGGTCCGCTCTGATCGCCGGATACCAATCGAAGCAAACCGTGTCGGGGTAGTTTGACGGGAACTGCCCCACGCTACGCGGCGTCGACCGGTATCTTTCACGGCCTGTCCCGACAAGTCGTCGTCTCTCTGCCTAGCCGGAACTCCCGTCCGTCGGCGAGCACGAGCGCCTCTTCACTCAGGGCTTCCTGTTCGCCAACGTGGCGAACCTGTTTCCGTCCGTCTCGGCCAGCAGATGCCACCGCCACTCGCAGAAGCGCCGCCCGACTCCGGTTCCTCCCCTCGGCTCCCCGCTGGGGAATAAGCTTGAGCGTATGCTCAGCCGTGAAGAAAACGAGCTCGTGACCCACACCGGGCCAGGCACGCCCATGGGCAGCCTCTACCGCCGATTCTGGCTGCCGGCGCTTCTGCCCGAAGAGTTGCCCCACGCGGACAGCGAGCCCATTCGCTTTCGCATCCTGGGTGAGGACCTCATCGCCTTCCGCGACACCAATGGCAAGGTCGGCTTTCTTGCCAACAATTGCCCACACCGCGGCGCGAGCCTCTTCTTCGGACGCAACGAGGAGGCGGGTCTCCGCTGCGTCTACCACGGCTGGAAATTCGACACCGAGGGCAACTGTATCGACATGCCCAACGAGCCCGCCGAGTCCGACTTCAAATCCAAGGTGAAGGCGGTCGCCTACCCCGCGGCCGAGTTCGGCGGTTTCGTGTGGATCTACATGGGCCCGCCCGACAAGCAGCCGCCCTACCCCAACTATCACTGGTGCACCCAGCCAGGCGCCGAGCGCAGCCAGGTGCGCAAGTGGATGCAGGAGTCCAACTATAGCCAGGGCGTCGAAGGCGACCTGGACTCCGCGCATGTCTCGTTCCTGCATCGCAAGTTCGGCCAGGACGAGCGGCCCATCAACTATGGCGCACCACGCCTGACGACGATGGAGACGGACTTCGGCTTCGCGTATGGCGCGCGGCGCCCTTCAGGTCAGGACTACTTCTGGCGCGTCACGACGTTTGTCCTGCCCATGTTCATCAACATCCCCGGCGGTCAGTACCGCGGCAGCGGGCATTTCACCTTGCCGATGGACGACGAGCACAGCTGGTGGTTCGTGGTCGAGCCACCCCCGCCTCCAGGGGGCGAGTGGGTCCTGAAGCCGGGTCAGCTCACGCCCGGCGACGCGGATCCCGCGACGGACCCGACCAACGCCTTCATCCCGGGCACCTGGCGCCGCGTCCGCAACAAGGACAACGACTACATGATCGATCGCCAGCGCCAGAAGACGTTCAACTACACGGGTCTGCCAGGCAATCGCGTCGAGGACGCGGCGATGACCGAGTCAATGGGCCCGATCTACGATCGAAGTCAGGAGCACCTCGGCACGACCGACGTCGCGATTATCTTCTGGCGGCGCATGATGATGCGTCTGGCGCGCAACCTCGAGAGGGGCATCGAGCCCGCGATTCTGAGCGACCCGAACCTCTTCCGCGCCCTCCCGCTCCAGACGACCTCAGGCGAGGGTGAATTCGGCGCACTCTGGAATGCGCACCACGACAACTACCGCAGGGATCTGGCCCTGGCTTGAGTCACCTTTCGAGGGGTGGTGGGCGCACGGCTCCGTCCGTCCGCCCCACCTCCTCGACGTGACGCCCCGCACTCCGCGGCATGCGCGACCCGGCGGCATGCGCGGCTCAGCCGTTCGTGTGGCTACCGCGATTGGAGACGATGACCGTAGAACGCGGGCGTCAGGCTTCGCTCTCAGGCGGCGTGCAACTGCCAGCGCGGCCCGGCCTTCATGACCTGGCCCGGCAGCTCGCGCCCCAGAATTCCCTGAGCAAAGCGGGCCACCTCGATGAGCCGCTCGAGGTCGATGCCCGTCGCATAGCCCATCTCGTGCAGCATGTGCACGGTGTCCTCGGTCGAGATATTGCCCGCGGCCTGCGGCGCGAACGGACAGCCGCCGATGCCGGCCACGCTGGCATCGAAGGTGACCACGCCCGCGTTCAGTCCGGCCACGACGTTGGCCAGCCCCATGCCGCGCGTGTTGTGCAGGTGGAGCCCAAAGGCGATGCGGTCGCCCCAGCGCTCCAGCACCTGATGCATCGTCCGTTCGATTTGCAGTGGATTAGCCATGCCAGTCGTGTCGGCGAGCATGAGCTCGTCAAAACCGAGCGCCGCGAACCGTTCGATCAGATCGAAGACGCGTGCCTCAGGAATGTCGCCTTCGTAGGGGCAGCCAAAGGCCGTGCCAATCGCGCCGGTGCACCGCACACCGGCCGCGTCGGTGACACCTTTGATCGTGGCTGACTGGACGAGGCTGTCGTCCACACTCATGCGCACGTTCTTGCGATTGAAGGCTTCACTCGCCATCAAGACCACCAGCACGGCGTCCATCCGCGCCGCAATGGCGTCCTCCGCCCCGCGCACGTTCGGCACGAGTGCCTCATAGCTGACGCCCGGCCGTCGGTGGACGCGAGCCATGACCTGGGCGGCGTCAGCCATCTGTGGCACCGCTTTTGGACTCACGAACGAGGTCGCCTCGATCCGACGCAGCCCGGCATCGCTCAACGCCTCGAGCAGCTCGACCTTCCGCGGCGTGTCGATGAAGGCCCCGAGCGACTGGATCCCGTCGCGGGTGCCGACCTCGCGGATCGTGATCGTCTGATGCATCGCGGTCACCGCTGCCGATTGAGAAACGCCGCGACCGCCGCGTGATGCTCGTCGGTGGTGTAACAGATGGCCTGCGCCTGGGCGCCGAGCGCGAACGCCTCGTCGGCGGTGAGTTCGAACGTCTGGTCGATGATCGATTTGCTGAGGGCCAGCGCGGTCCCGGCGCCGCTACCAAGCTCGGCCGCCCACGCCACCGCGTTCGGGATCAACTCGTCGGGCGCGACGACGCGGTCGGCGAGACCGATCTTCAGCGCTTCGTCGGCCATGACCCGTCGCGCGGTAAAGATCAGCTCCTTGGCCTTCGGTAAGCCAACCCGGCGCGGCAGGAAGTACAGCCCACCACCATCGGGAATCAGTCCGCGCGCCACGTAGCTCATGGTGAAGAACGCCTGGTCCGAGGCGACGATGAAGTCGCAGCACAGGGCTATGTCCATGCCCAGACCGGCCGCCGCGCCGTTGACCGCCGCGACCGTCGGCTTTTCCAGCGAGTGCAGCGTGCCGATCATCCCGTGCAGGCGGCGCTGCCGCAGCCAGCCGCTGCTGCCAAGCTGCCCCGGAGGTGCGCCGAGCCGTTGGCGCATCGCCGCAATGTCGCCGCCCGCGCAAAACGCCGGCCCTTGACCGGTGAGCACCAGCGCTTTGATGCTGGCGTCGTCGGCAACCCGTTCCAGGATCGGTTGGAGCTCGGCCCGCGTCCGCTCGTCGATCGCGTTGCGCACCGCAGGTCGGTTCAACGTCACAACGCCAACGCCGCCCGCCTCAACTCTGAACAAAACTCGCGTGTCGTCCATCAGCTAGCCGCCAGGTTACTGCCGCGCTGCGCATCGACCGAGGATTCCTCGGCCAGCACTACCAGGCCGTCCGCCGCCACCACCCCGTGCCCACGCGGCAGCACGAACAGGGGATTGATTTCCGCTTCGAGCAAGCGATCGCCGAGGGCGACGGCCATTACCCCAAAACGCTCGACGGCCGCCGCCAGCGCATCGACGTCGCCCGGCGGCTGCCCACGAAAGCCTTCGAGCAGGACCCGGCACTTGAGCTCGGCCAGCATGGCGCGCGCATCGGCGGGTCCGAGCGGCAGCAAACGTACGGCGGTGTCACCGAAAACCTCCGTAGCGATGCCGCCGGCACCCAGGACCAGGGCGAGCCCGAGCTGGGCGTCGCGAATGACCCCGAGCAGCATCTCGGTGCCACCGGTCACCAGCTCCTGTATCAACCACCCGTCGACCCGCTCGGCCCCGGCCTGCTGCCGCAGCTCCTCGCACGTGGCCGCGACGTCGCGCGGCGCGACACCCACGCGCACGCCGCCGACGTCGCTCTTGTGGGCCACGCTGCTCGAGAGGATCTTGACCACCAGCCGCTCACCGCTGAGCGCGCGTGCGCGGGCCGCGGCTTCCTGCGGCGTGCGGGCCACCACGTGCGGCGCGGACCCGACGCCGTGCTCGGCGAACAGGTCGAGCGCCTCGGCCTCGTTGAGAATTCGAGCCTGCGCTCGCCCCGAAAACGCTCTGGCAGTTGCACCGGGCATGAGCGTCGATGCGGCTGCGCCTGACGAGGCGCCGGCCGCTGAGCCTGCCATCGCCGCCAGCGCGGTGGCGCAGCCTTCCGCCGTGAAAAACGCTGGCACCCCGACGCCGTTCAGATAGTTGACGATGTTCATCGCGGCCGGATTGACGTACACCACCACCGGCTTTTCCGACGCCAGCGATGCCTCGCGCACTGGCGCGGCCGCCAGCGACGGGTCCTCCAGCCCGGACGAGCCCACCACCACCACGACCGCGTCGTAACTCGGGCTATCCACCAGCGCCGCGACAGTTTCGCGATAGGTTTCCGAGCGCAGATTCGCCAGCGTCAGATCGATCGGATTGCGGTCCGCCATCGCCGACTCACCCAGCAAAGCCGCCCGCAGCCGCTCGGACGTCGGCCCATCCGGGGTCGGAACGTCGAAGCCGCGCAGGCCGCACGCCTCCGCCACCAGCGAGCCACCCCCACCCGTCGAGGTCAGGATGCCCAGCCGTCGCCCCAGCAGGTGCCGCTCAAATACCAGACCAGCCGCCGCGTCCAGCAGACCGTCGAGCGTGTCGACGCGCACCGCGCCGGTCTGTTTGAACAGGGCGTCGTACATCCGATCGGTGCCGGCCACGGCGCCGGTGTGCGATGTCGCCGACTGTGCGCCAGCCTCGGACCGACCAATTTTGAAGACAACCAGCGGCTTGCCGCGCTCGGCGGCCCGAGCCGCCAGCTCGCGAAAACGACCTGGCCGCCGCACACTCTCGAGGTAGAGGCCAATCACCCGCGTGGCGTCGTCGTCGAGCAGGTAGTCGATGGCGTCACACACGTCGACGTCCGCTTCGTTGCCGGTCGAGATCAGCCGAGAAAAACCGAGTCCGCGTGACACCCCGCGTGATAAGAGCGCCCCGAGCATCCCACCGCTCTGCGAGACGATTGCTACTCGACCCGGGTCGAGCCGGTCGAGCTCGAGCGCGCCACTCGCCGACAAGGCGGTCTGGTCCGCGACGTTGACCAGGCCAATCGTGTTCGGTCCGAGCAGCCGCATGCCACCGGCCGCCTGGATCAGCAGCGCCTGGCGCTGCGCGCCGCTCGTGTCAATTTCGGCAAAGCCACCGGCCAGCACGATGGCCGAGGCGACGCCCAGCTCGGCCAGCTGGCGCACCGCCTCGATGGCCGACTCCGCGCCAAGCAGCACCAGCCCGACGTCTGGCACCTCCGGGAAGTCCGCGACGCGCGGCACACACGCCACGCCATTGATCTCGGGATAGCGCGGGTTCACAAGATACACGCGGCCTTGATAGCCGTGCTTCTTCAGGTACACCGCGGGTTTGCCAGCCGTACGCCGCGCATCCGCCGAGGCGCCGACAATCGCCACCGACCGCGGTCTCACCAGTGGCTCGAGCTCGTGCCTCAGGTTACCCATGCCTCACGCTACCCCAGCTCCCGTCACACCTGTCGTCAGAGCACCGCCGCTCCCAGCCGCGTGCCGCGGCAACAAGCGTCACGGCGCGCCGCGCGAGCAGCTTTGGGTGCGGCGCAACATCCTTCACCGCGTCACCGCGCACGGCTGCCGTCACGCGAGTGTCGGAGACCGTCTCGCGGCAGCGCAGGGGCGTCACTTCGCCATCGCCATCGCGATCGAACGAGGTCTCGCGTACCACACAGACCGTCACCTGGCAGCGCGAAGGCCTCGCATCACGCAACCGCAACCGCCCAACACCAGACCTCGCATGCTACCAATGGGCCTATGCGGTTCGGCTACTTCATGATGCCGATGCATCCCCCCGGCTCGGACGTCGGCCAGACTCTCCAGACAGATCTCGCACAGGTTGAACATCTCGATCGCCTCGGTTTCCACGAGGCGTGGATCGGCGAGCACTTCACCGCCGAATGGGAAAACATCCCCGCTCCGGACATCTTCATTGGCGCCGCGCTGCAGCGCACACGCTCCATCAAACTCGGCACCGGTGTCAGCTGCCTGCCCAACCACAACCCCTTCCATCTGGCCCACCGCATCGCCATGCTCGACCAGCTAGCGCAGGGCCGCTTCCTGTGGGGCATCGGCTCGGGCGGCTTCCCGGGTGATTTCGAGGTCGTCGGTATCGACCCACGCACTGGCACCCAGCGCCAGGTCTCGGTCGACACGGTCGACGCCGTACTGGCCATCTGGGACAACCCGCAACCAGGCGCCTACGCGCAGCACGGTTGGAGCTACCAGGTGCCCGAGTACGACCAGCGCATCCAGAAACACGTCTACCTGAAGCCGTTCCAGCAGCCGCACCCACCCATCGCCGTGGCTGGCGTCACGGAGAAGTCCGAAACCCTCGGCCTGGCCGGTGAGCGCGGCTGGATTCCGATGAGCATCAACTTCGTGACGCCACGCGTGCTGCAAACACACTGGGCAAGCGTCGTCGCGGGCGCCGCGCGAAGTGGCCGCACGCCAGATCGGGACACGTGGCGCGTGTGCCGCGCCGTGCACGTGGCACCCACGGACGAGCAAGCGCGTCAGGAAGCGCTCGGCGGGGCGCTCGGTCGCGACTACCGCGACTACTTCCTGCCGCTGCTGTCGATGACGCGTGGCCTGGGCGGGCTGAAGACAGAAGAAGCCATGCCCGATGCGGCGATCACCCTCGAGTACCTGTGCGACCAGGTCTGGATGGTGGGCAGCCCGGCAACCGTCGCGCGCAAGATCCGCGAGCTGCATGCCGCTGTCGGTGGCTTCGGCGGGCTGCTGATCGGCGCCACGGACTGGTCCGACGCCTCGATCTGGCGCCGCTCGATGGACCTGTTTGCCAGCGAAGTCGTGCCCGAGCTGGCGAATCTGCAGGCGTCCCAGTAAATGACGCGCGTCACCCTGAGCGAGCGCCGCCTGTTCATCCTGCGCGCAGCGCGGGCGTCATGCTGAGGAGGAACGACGAAGGACCCGTGTCTTGAGCAGCGCCAGAGTCGCGGACCCTTCGCCAGCTCAGAAATGACAGACGGGGGCGCGAACTACTGGACAGCAGCCAGGCGCGCCGGCGCCGGCAACGCGCGCCGCGCGAGCCTCGCCGCAGCTACGCCCCAGGTCACCAACTCTCGCGGCGCGGCTGGTCGGGCACATCGACAGACCCGCGCCCCCTGGCGTGCGTCTCCAACGTCGACCGCGACGGCGACGGCATGCATACACTCGCGCGGCGCGCGGGCGCGCCCGGGTCCCACGCGGCCATATCCTGAACCCCCGGAGGTCACCACTCATGACCAGCGTCCAGTTCGGCGTCGGCTTCGCCCCGTCCGTCCCCGCACCCAGCGTTCTCGATGCGGCCAAACTCGCCGAACAGCTGGGCTTCGACGTCTTCTGGATCACCGACTCGCACATGGCGGTGCGCGAGGCGACTTCGCTGCTGGGGGCGCTGGCCGTCACCACCAACCGCATCAGCCTCGGCCCAGGCGTCAGCCACCTCGCTGGCCGCCATCCGACCGTCATCGCCAGCGCCATGGCCACGCTCAACGAGCTGGCGCCAGGACGAATCCGCCTCGGCATCGGCGTAGGTGACAGCGGTCCACTCAACCTCGGCATGCCGCGCACGACCGTGCGCGACCTGGAGACGGCGGTCACCGCCATCCGTCATTTGCTCCAGGGCGAAGAGACGCCCGGGCAGACGCGCCCGCTGCGCCTGAGCTACGTCCAGAAGCGCGAGACGAGCCCGGTGCCGATCTACGTCGCCGCCACGGGTCAGCGCACGCTGCGTATGGCTGGCCACGTCGCCGACGCCGCACTGGTCAGCGGCATGCCGGATGAGCTGCCACACCTGATCACCCTCATTCGCGCCGGCGAGCAAGAGGCCGGTCGCCCCGCGGGCGCGACGCGCATCCTCTTCTGGACAACGGCGTGTGTCGACGAGGATCGACAGGCCGCCCGCGCCGCCGTGCGAGGCAGCGTGGCTCGACGCGCGATGAATACGTACAACCGTCAACTGCGAGACGGACAGCTCGACGACGACGACCGCGTGGCACTGGAACGTCTGCAGGCCGCCCACCAGCAGGGCCACGTGTGGGACGCGGGATACACCGACCTGGTACCCGAGCGCTGGATCGACCGCTTTTCAGTTGCCGGCACCCCGGATGAAGTGCGCGCGCGGCTGGAGCGCACCCTTGCTGACGGCGCCGACGAGATCTCCATGATCCTGATGAGCGCCCGCTCCGGCGGCCGCGGCAGCGCGGACCAGCTCGGCATCTTCGCCGAATACGTTATGAAGCCACTGCGCGCTGCTCACGGCGTGACGGCCTGAGTAGGCGAACCCGAGTCAGAGCATCTCCTGGAGACGGACCGCGTGCGACAGCCGCGTTACGATAGCTGCCAAAGGGGAATTCACTCATGGTGCAACGGATCCTGTCTGCCGACTCGCACGTCCTCGAGCCCCCGGATTTGTGGACTACGCGGATGCAGCCCCGCTTCCGCGATCGTGCCCCACACCTGGAGCACGAGTTCAACGGCCAGACAGGCGACTTTCTCGTGTGCGATCCACTGCGACCGTTCAACCCCACGAGTCTCGGCTGCGCCGGCATTCCGCCAGCAGATCTCGAGAAGTTCTCGCGCGGTGGCTACGCGGTCTGTCGTCCGGGCAGCTGGGATCCCGTAGAACGCCTCAAAGATATGGACGCAGACGGCCTCGACGCTGAGATCTTCTACTGCGGCTACGGCATGTCGCTGTTCAGCCACCCCGACGAGGAGTTCCAGCGCGACGCCCACCGCGCCTACAACGACTGGGCCGCCGAGTACGCCTCACACGCTCCGAAGCGCCTGTTCCCCGTCGCGAACATCTCGATGACCGACCCGCAGGCAGACCTGAGCGAGCTGCATCGCGTCAAGCAACTTGGCTTTCGCGGGATCTTTATCTCCAATGACCCGCTGCCCGAGCGCCGTTACGACCACCCCATGTGGGACACCTTCTGGACCGCGGTCGAGGAGTACGACCTGCCGGTCAACGTGCATATCCTCACCCGACAGGGCGGCCCGCAGGTCGGCGCGAATCAGATCGTCGATGGCGTGGTGCTACCCGTGCCGGCATTCCGAACCATCGCCGAGATGATCACCGGCGGCGTCCTGGACCAGCATCAACAGCTGAAGATCATCTCGGTCGAAAACGACATCGGCTGGATGCCGAACTATCTCAAGCGCCTGGAGTGGTACTCCTACCGCTTTGGCCCGCGGTTTCCCAAGCTGAACGGCAAGAACGCCGCTGACATCTGGCGGCGCCAGGTGTACGCCACGTTCCAGGACGACGTGCCGGGCATTCGCTGCCGCGACCTGATCGGCGTCGACAACCTGATGTGGGGCTCAGACTATCCGCACTTCGATTCGACGTTCCCGAAGTCGCGCGAAGCGATCGAGCGCAATTTCGACGGCGTACCCGAGTCCGAACAAGAACGCATCCTGGGCGACAACATGGTCCGCGTCTACAACTTGCATGACATTCTGGAGTCAGCCCCCCGCGCGGCCGTCGGCGCGACGGTGTAAAGGTGCATTTACTTGCGAACACCCGATAAACGGGGCAGGACTATACTGACGTTCGATATCTAAGGGGGTCCATCTGGATGGCCAAAATCGTCGCAGGCTTTGCGTCCTCACACACACCCTTGATGAGCCTGCCGGGCCAGGACTGGGCAAAGCGCGCCGAAGACGACAAGCGCAATCGCGAGCTCGTTCGCCCGACGGACGGCAAACACGTCACCTACGATGAGCTGCTCGAGGGAGCCGATCCGAAGATCGCCGCCAACCACATCCACGAGGATGTCTTCTGCCATAAGTTCTCGGCCATCCAGATGGCGCTGAACGAGCTGCAGGACACCTTCACGCAGGTGAATCCTGACGTGGTCGTCATGTTTGGTGACGACCAGGACGAGCTGTTCTTCGACGACAACTACCCGATGATCAGCCTGTATTGGGGCGACGTCCTGACGCACTACCCGCGGATCAACACCCGCCCGAACATGTCCGAGGCGGTCAGGATCTCGTCGTCGGTGTATGGCACGGAGATCATCGACTATCCGGTGAAGACCGACCTCGGGAAGTTCCTGGTCTCCGAGCTCGCCGAGCGTGACTTCGACGTCGCACAGTCCCGCTATATGAAAGAGGAATACGGCGGAACCATCGGACCTGGCACCTGGTATCTCGATTTCCAGCGCAACACCAAGCCGCGCAAGCAGGGCATGGCGCACGCCTTTGCGTTCCCGGTCTGCCGCTGGTTTGGTGGCAAGCGGCCGCCGATGGTACCGATCACCATCAACACCTGCTACCCGCCCAACTGGATCAGCCCGCGGCGCGCGTACGCGCTGGGTCGAGCGGTCCGCGACTCGATCGAGGCGTGGGACAGCGACGCGCGCGTGGCAATTGTCACTTCAGGCGGGCTGAGCCACTTCACGGTGGACGAGGACATCGATCGGCGTGCGCTGGAGGGCCTGACCTCCGCCGACGGGCAAATCCTCTCGACGCTGCCGCGCTACAAGCTGCAGTCAGCCACCACGGAGATCCTGAACTGGGTGGCGGCCTCAGGTGCGATGGCTGATACGCCGATGGAGCAGCTCACGTATCAGCCGGGCTACCGCTCGCCAGCGGGCACAGGCTGCGGTTGCGCCGTCGGCCGCTGGATCCCCTAGCCAGGACCAGCCCAGGAGCAATTTCCGCCGCCAAGCGAAACTGTGACATCCGCGGGACGCTTTTTGGAGTCCGCGTGACGCTTTCCGCGTCGCGCGTGACGCCCGGCGTGACGCTTTGAAATTACGCTGAGCGAAAAGGAACGGCGGGCGGGCGGCGGCGGACAGGCAACGGCAGAGGCGGAAACGCAAGGCAGGAGCAGCGGGCGGCGCCACGGCAGCGCGCCCAGCGGCTCCTCGTCCCTCGCTCGTAACGGGAAAGCCTCGTCGCCGTCAGGCTCGAGGGCGCAGGACTCGTTCCTGTGAAAACTCAGGGATGCATCTGATAGTGCGTGCCGCCAATTGCCGCTGGCTTTTGCACCTCGAAGAGGAGTGACATCTCGCGGCTGTCAGGCTCGACGGCACGGATTCGTCTTGTAAAGAGAGTGGAGGCGCGTTGACAGTGCGTGCCTCAGCATCCCGTTTAGGCCAACTGCCGCTGGGTTTTGCACCTCGAAGAGGGAATTCTCGCAGCCGTCAGGCTCGACGGCACGGATTCGTCTTGTAAAGAGAGTGGAGACGCGTTGACAGTGCGTGCCTCAGCATCCCGTTTAGGCCAGCTGCCGCTGGATTTTGCACCTCGAAGAGGAGGGAGATCTCGCGGCAGCCAGGCTCGACGGCACGGGATCCATCCTGTGAAGAGACGGGGAAGAGGATGCGTCTGACAGCGCGTGCCTCAGCATCCCGTTTAGGCCAACTGCCGCTGGGTTTTGCACCTCGAAGAGGAGGGAGATTTCGCAGCAGCCAGGCTCGACGGCACGGGATCCATCCTGTGAAGAGACGGGGAAGAGGATGCGTCTGACAGCGCGTGCCTCAGCATCCCGTACGCCAACTGTCGGCGAGCTTTGCACTGCGCAGTGGCTACCGCCCGGCCACTCTGCATCCCGGCGGATTCGTGCCTCAGCCCGGGCAACGCGGGGAACGCCCGCCGCCGCCTCAGCTCGTGCCCGCGGACTCCGCCACCGCGACGTCCGATCGCGACCGCCGCAGCAGGAGATTCTCCAGCGCGAATGCGCCCGGCCCCACGAGGGTGATTGCCAGCGCCGTCGCCAGCAACATGAGGTCGATGCGCATGCTGTCCCAGCCACCAAAGGGCGGGTCGCGGTGGGTCTTGATCACCAGTCCCGTGCCGAAGTACTCGACGACGAAAAAGATCGCCGCCCAGCGTGCGCCCAGGCCGAGGATCAATAAGGCCCCGCCGATCATCTCCAGCATCGGAATGAACACGCCCCAGAACTCCGGAACCGGGAAGCCAAAGCCCGCCATGCTCTTCGCGAAGTTCGCGAATCCGCCCGCGTTGAACTTCTCGATCGATGCGTAGAAGATGATGATGCCTGCCATCACCCGGACAACGGTGATCCCCCACGCGGTAGGCAGCGTTCGCACCTGCATGCGCTTGAACCCTCCTTGTGTATGAATCTACGAGTCCCGCCTGCCGACGGATTGTCGCCAGCCGGGCGGGCCGCGCCAGTGCCATCGCCAGGACCGAGATTCCCCGTAGCAGCGCCTGAACGTCCTGGCGCGCGGCGACAGCCGGCAGGCCACTGAGCGTACACGCCGCGTGACTCGCCGCGGGCCGCTCCGATTCATGCGCCGATCCTGCCCGCCCGGTGGCGAGCTCACTGTCCGACGCGAGCGTGCGCGCTCCGCCGCCACGCGGCTGCGAGCTTCCTGGCGCAGGACGTGCCCCGCGAGCGCCCACCCTGATTGGGCCCGGTCACCCGGGACCTCCACAACCGCCGACGTGCCACGGCCACCACGGCGCGCCCGTTGGTCGGCGTGCAGACTGCCGCGCTGTCGCCGCCGCGCACTCCGTCGCCGGCGTACGCGGCGCTGGCGCACGCCACCAAGGTCCGACCGCGGCGCGCGGAATCCGCGTGCGACCCGCGTTGGCCAAAGGTGCGGCCCGCGCGCAGCGCAGGTAGCCTGGACCACTGCCATGACCGCACCCGACGCATCCGTCACCGCGCCGTCGCCGCGCCGTCGCTTTCGTGACCTGCTGGCTCGACCAACCATGAGCATCATGCCTGGCGGCTTCAGTCCGCTCTACGCCCGCATGGCCGAAGCCGCGGGGTTCGAGTCGTTTTTCGTCGCCGGCTCGCAGACCTCCGCGTTTCTGTACGGCGTACCCGACATGGGCCTGGTCGGCCTGCGCGACATGGTCGATCACACCCGCCACGTGCAGTCGCGCGTGAGTATCCCGATCCTGGTTGACGCGGACACGGGCTACGGCAATGCCACCAACGTCTTCTTCGCGGTGCAGGAATTCGTGCGCGCGGGCGTCGCCGGATTGCAAATCGAGGATCAGGAGGCGCCTAAAAAGTCGGCAACGATGGCTGGCCGGCGGGTTATCCCCGTCGACGAAGCCGTTGGCAAGATCAAGGCGGCCATCGCCGCGCGCAACGAGCTCGACCCCGAGTTTGTGGTCTGCGCCCGCTGCGATTCGATCGGCGCCGAGGGCGAGCGTTTCGAAGATGCCGTGGAACGTGCCACCGCGTACGTCCAGGACGGGGGCGCGGACTTCGTGTGGATGAACTCGGTCCAGACGCGTGAGCAGTTGAAGGTGGCTTGCGAACGGATTCCGGCGCCGGTAATGGTGATCTGGGGGAGCCGCCCGGGCCCGGAGCCGGCGGAGCTCGAGCAACTTGGCGCGCGGATCGCGTTGTATCCCGTCTTCGCTGCCACGGTCGGCGCGCAGGCCGCGTGGTTCGTGCTCAACGACTTCCGAGCCCGCGGCCCGTTGGCGCTGGAGGACTGGACGGCGCAGATGCGCGCCACGCCATACGGACTGCCCGATCAGTCGGCGCTGGTGGGCGCAGCACGGATCCGCGAGTTCGAGGAGGAGTTCCTGCCGCGGCGCTTGCAGCGCGACTACGAGACAACGTTCGGCCACTGAGGCGCGCGCGGGCACCAGGCGGCGGGATGAGAGACGGAGAGGTGAGTGCGACGCCCTTTTTTTGGCGCGCAGGCGACCCCGCTCGTCCTTGGATGCTGCTTTCTAATCCCCGTGTGACGCTTTTCGGCCTGTGTGTGACGCCTTTTCGGTCCCGCGTGACGCTTTTCCGAGACCGCGTGACGCCTTTCCGAGACCGCGTGACACTTCCTTGGCCCCGCGTGACGCTTCCTTGGCCCCGCGTGACGCTTCCTGGGCCCCCGCTTGCTCGGTCCCGTGTGACGCCTTTTTCGGCAGCCTGAAACGCCGCATGCACCGCGACCGGGTGCACGCCCGCGCCGCCGCGCCGTGTGAGGCGGCTTCGACTCGGGTCCGCGCCGGCCAGCGCGAAGCACCCGCAGCGTGCGTTCTCTATGCCTCAGCCGGTGACGCCCCACCACCTACTATCCGCGCGTGCGGCTCCCCGACAAACGCCTATCTGAAACCGCGAGCACGGCCGGCGGCGCCGTCACGGACCACCCGTTCTACCTGCTCAGCTACGTCGTGCGGCTGCTCCGCGTCGTGGTCCTGCTCGCCCTGTGGCGCAATGTCCTGGCCTGGCCGACCGTGTCACGGACGGAGCCTCAGCCTCGCCGGTCGCTGACGTACACACTCATCCACACTCATCGCCGAGGTCTTCGCGGAGCAGCTCAACGTCCGCACCCGCCTCAACCAGGCCTTCCGGGAGGGCACCCTGGTCGTGCGCTTCCTGCGACCCATGGGTCTGGTGCGCCAGCTCGCCGCTGAGATGGTTGGCCCGTGGTGCGTCGACTTTGCCTTGTTTTCGATCCTGCTGCGCCGCTACTCGGCGTTGACCTGCGGCCGGCCACGCCCACCGTAAGACGTATCGCCAGCGCACGCGCTCGGCACAGCTGCGCGCCGCGGTGCGCAACCTCCTGCATCCACAGATCCGTATCGTCGAGGCACTGCGCGGCATCAACCTCACCGTTCGACGCGGTGAGATCGTCGCTTACGCCGGCCGCGGGGGTAAGAGCACCGACCATCAAGCTCCTTTCCGGTCTGCTAGCGCCCGAGACGGGCACTGTTCGCGCCCTCGGCATGGACTCCGTGCGGGAGCGGGTGGCTCTGTCGGGCGATTCGGAGTCGTCTTTGGTCAACGGACCAAGCTGTGGTGGGGCCATCCCATCGCCGCGACTTCGAATGGAAGCGCGTGGTGTGGAATATCCCACAACCGCGCTACGACCAGATGCTCGGGCTGGTGCATGAGTTGCTTGGCCTCGACGAGATTTTCGACACGTTGGCTCGCGACCCTGAGCCTCGGTCAGCGCATGCGCGGCAGATCTGGCGCTGCTCCATGAGCCCGAGATCTTGCTGCTCGATGAACCGACGCTCGGCCTCGATGTCCTCGCCCGACGCCGCATCCTATCGTTCATCAAGGATTTGAACCGAGCGCGCGGCCTGAGCGCGCTGGTCACCAGTCACGACATGGCCGAGCCGGAGCAGCTCGCCGGTCGGATTGTGCTGCTGCACGAGGGACAGATTGCCTTCGATGGCTTCACGGACCTCCGCCGGCTCCTGACCGGTATCGGGTCATGACGCTGGAGACCACCTCGCTGGACCCGCCCACGCCCGTCGGCGCCGGGCTCGTTCGCACCGATTCTGGCCGACACGAGTTCACCTATGACGCGGTGTCGGTGAGATGGTCGGTGTTGCTCGAGCAGGCGGCGGCGCAAACCGAGATTCTGGACGTCGAAACCCATCGCGCCCCGATCGACGAAATCGTCGCGGACCTCTACGCGCACTGGCTCGCCCGGCCGCCGGCCGAGCGCATCTGATCCTTCTCGCTCTCGCGCGCGAGCGTTGATGCTCAAGCAGGTACGCGCGGCCATCGGCCCTGAATGGAGTCTTCCTGCGCTACAGAATCGCCAACTGCCGCACCGCGTCGAGCCTGCAGGCCCCGAAGGTCACGTCGACCGCATCGCGCGCTGCGACGCTCGGTGTCGTCATGTCCAGGCGATCGGCGCTACGCTCTGCTGCAATGACGTCCTTGCTTCGGTCGATGCTCGGCGGCATCGTCGCTGGCGCCGCCGGGACGCTGGCCATGGACCTGTTTTTGTATCTCCGTTATCGGCGCGGCGGCGGCCAGAGCAGTTTCGCGTCCTGGGAGGTCGCTTCCGGCATCACGTCGTGGGATGACACCTCCGCACCGGCGAAGTTGGCAAGCTCCTCTTCGAAACAACCGCCCACACGCAGCTGCCCGTCAGTCAGGCAGCACTTACAACCAATGTCATGCACTGGAGCTACGGTCTGCAGTGGGGCGCCATCTTCGGCTTCGCCGTTGGGTCCAGCGCGCGTATGCGCCCATGGCAGGGGCCGTTGCTCGGCCTGCTGGTCTGGCTCGCCAGTTACGTGACGCTGCCGATCGCCGGTTTTTACAAGCCAATCTGGGCGTACGATTTGAAAACCTTGTGGGACGATCTCAGTGCACATCTCGTGTACGGGACGGGTGTGGCAGCGGCGTTCTGGGCACTGTGCAGATCCTGAACGATTTCCTGGCCGTGGCACGGTACGTTGCGCGGCGAGCTGACCATTGCGCAGCTGCTGGCGTGCGACACCCTCACGCTGGAGTCGGCTGCCACATTGTGGTGGTCCATCGAGCAAGGTGCATCCGTCTTCGTCACGGCTGGGCCACCGGGCGCGGGTAAGTCAACGATCGCCAACGCACTTCTCGAGTTCCTGCCGGAGAAAGCCGGCGTGTATGTGACGTGCGGTGGCTGGGACCGAATGGAAGTTCCAAGCACGGATGGGCCGTGTGTACCCGTTGATCAACGAGCTGAGCGCCCATCTGCCCGTCTACCTCTACGGCGAGGCGGCCCGCCGCGCGTTCGACCTGCTCCAGACTGGGGCGCGCATCCTCGGCACGCTACATGCGCGCAGCGCTGCCGAGGCGGTGCGGGTCATGTGTTACGAGGCGGAGGTCGCACGCACCGAGATCACCACGCCCTTCATATTCGCCATCGTTTCAGCTGGCTGGAGTGGGCGAGACGTGGTTCGGCGAGTGGTGGAGCTCGGCTTCCTTGCTCCAGATGGTGAGCTCACGAGCCTGGCGCAGCGTTCGGCCGACGCGCTCCGCCTGCTGCCGGAGGGAGCTGCTGCGCTCGCCAGCTGGTCCGGGCTGAGCGCTGAGGACGTGGAGTGTGCGATTGTCGACCGCGCCCAGCGGCTGAAGCTGCGCACGTCACACGGTTGAGCGGTCTTGGACGATGCCCAGGCAGGCACTCGACAGGAAGATCGAGGCACTCGAAGCTCTCCGAACCGCGGCACCCGCGGATGACGCGCGCGAGCAACTGCGCCAGGGACTGAAGGAGCGGAACAACTTCCTGGTCGCCCGCGCCGCGGAGATCGCGGCCGACGGCAAATACGACGATCTCATTCCGGACCTGCTTGCCGCCTACGATCGCTTCTTCGTCGACGCGGCGAAGTCCGACCCGCACTGCCTCGCCAAACTCGCACTCGCCCGCGCCCTGCGCGAGCTCGGTCATCACCAGGCCGACGCGTACGTGCGCGGCGTCACCCACGTGCAATTCGAACCGGCGTGGGGTGGCCGCGCCGACACCGCCGGGAGTCTGCGCGGGACCTGCGCGCGAGCTCTGACCGACTGCTTTCTCGATGATCTGGAAATCCTGCGCTACCTCACCGATGGTCTCGCCGACCCTGACAAGACCGTGCGCATCGACTCGGCGATCGCCCTTGACCAACTGAACCGTCCCGAAGGCGCGCTCTTGCTGCGACTCAAACTGCTGATCGGGGATGCCGAGACGGAGGTTCTGGGTCAGTGCTGCACGTCGCTGCTCGGTCTGGCGCCGGACGGCGGCGTGAGCTTCGTCGCACGCTTCCTGCACCATGCCGACGCCGACATGCAGATCGAGGCCGCCAGCGCACTGGGGCAATGTCGCGATCCCGCCGCAGTCGACGTCCTGCTCGCCTTCTGGCAGGAAGAACTCTTGTCGCTCGATCTCCGCCGGGCGATCCTGATCAGCCTGGGCGCCTCACCGCTGCCGGAGTCTGCCGAGTTTCTGCTGTCCGTTATCTCCAGCGAGCCGCCAACCCTGGTTGAGACGGCTATCACCGCCCTGGCGACAGGTCGCTTCGCCGCGGACTCGCACCCCAGAGCCGCCGAAGCCGTCATTGCCCGCGGCGTCCCGTCGCTCGAAAGACACTTCGACGAGAAGTTCGGCTCGAACCCGCGGGGCTGACAACCAGGACCTCACCTGGGGAAAGCGCTCGGCAAGGCGCTCGACGATCGCGCAAACATCGAAGATCGAATACGCGACCGTCTCCCTGGCGTCTGACTCTACCATCAAGTCGACGCCCATCCGGATGGATGGACATGCCCGAGTCATGAACCCTACCTCTGAACCAACTGAGACGTCTGAACCAACTGAGACGTCCCGTGAACTTGTCGTGTTTTTCGTGCGCAAACCCGCGCGCTGCAGCGAGTGCGACGTCGAGGTCGGACGGGGCGAACTTCTCCGCGTCGAGCGGCAGCGCGCACTGTGTGTTGCCTGCGCGGATCTGGATCACCTCGAGTATCTTCCCCGCGGTGACGCCACCCTGACGCGCCGCGCACGGGCGCATTCGGCGTTACAGGCCGTGGTGGTGGAGTGGTCGCGCACTCGCAAACGCTACGAGCGGCAGGGAGTGCTGGTCGAACAGGCCGCGCTTGAACAGGCCGAAACCGAATGCCTGTCTGACTTCGAGATCCGCGCGCGCAGACGAGACCGTGACGCAGCACGGCGAGACGCAGCAGACAGCGCCTACATCGCAGCCTTCGCATCAACCATTCGTGCGATGTTTTCCGGGTGCCCCGCAAAGGAAGCATCTGACATCGCGGCGCACGCCTGCGCGCGGTCCAGCAACAGGGTGGGTCGCACCGCCGCGGCGAAAACCTTCGAGCCCGACGCGGTGCGCCTTGCCGTCGTCGCGCACGTGCGTCACGCGCACACGCCGTACGATCGACTACTGTCCACCACAGGGGATCGGGGATTCGCTCGCGATCAGATCCGAGAGCAGGTTGACGAGATCATGCGCGAGTGGCTGGGAAGCTAACCAGCGTGGCGCGGTAGCGAGATCCTTTGCGCGCCAGGCTCTCTTTTCCACCCTGGAATTCCGAGCCGTTTGGCTGGACGCACTAAGCGGCTGCCGCCCCTCGCGTGTCAACTGCGCTGCGCGCAGTCCTTCGCTCCGCTCGTGCCTCGCTGCGTTACGCGCCTTCGGCTGACATGGTCACCCGCGCCGGGCTTCGCGAAGCTGTGGATGTTTGCAAGCAAACATCCTTCTTCGACTTCGACTGAGGCTTGTGCCGTGTCAAGCAAACTCAACCGTGCCGCAACGTCTTGTAGAACACCTGTTCGATCGACGTGGAGACTCCGTCCGAAAAAAGGTGCACGTTCTGAGGCTGAGATCGTGGGCTGCGCTCGTCGCCGTCGGCAAGACCGTGCTTGTGCCCTGGGGTGGGCACCGCTATGACTTCGTCCTCGATGAAGGCAACGCGCGATTTGTCCGCGTGCAATGTAAAGCGGGCGTGCCGCGGCATGGAACGCTCTGCTTCCGAACAGCCAGCGCGGATCGGCGCAGGCCGATGGGAGATTCATACATTGGACAGGTGGACGCCTTTGCCGTGTACTCGCCCGAATTGGACGCCAGCTTCCTCGTGCCTATTGAGGATCTGCCAGCCAGACAGGTAGCCGCACTCTGAGTGCGTGCGCCAGCCAGCAACCGGAGAATTGGGATCCGCTGGGCCACGCCGTACGTGCTGCGCCGGTCGGCTCGACGGCAGTAGAGGAGCGGAAGACGAGATTCGAACTCGCGACCCCAATCTTGGCAAGATTGTGCGCTACCACTGCGCCACTTCCGCTTGCTGAGTGACCCGGATGATATCAAGGCTTCGGGCTGGAGGCAAAGCTGCTGAGGTTCGGGCGGGTGCGAGTGAGGCGGCGCAGAACTTGAGCTTTCCTTCAGTGGCGACAAGTGGAAGTGCGCTTCGGCGGGGCCTCGCTGCGCGCGTGTGGTGGCGGGCGGACGGGGCACGTGCCGGTTGGCCCGGGAGCCGGCGTTGGGCTGGGCACGGAGCACCCGGCTCGTAAATGGGTGACGTGCTCGCCCGCGGAGGCACACTAGGTGTAGCGCGCGTTGGGAGGTTGCACGATTATGGGTCGGCGGACTTTGCTCATTGGGACCGCGAATGGGGCGTACAGGGCTGAGGTCAATGGGGGCCAGCCGCGGGTCGAGGGGCTCGGGCTCGAGGATGTCGGCGGGCTACGATGTCCGCTTGTCGTCGATTGTCGGGACCCGAACGTGTTGTTCGCGGGGACCGTCAACGCGGGGGTCTTGCGCAGCCAGGACCGCGGCCAGACCTGGGCAGCGGTCAATGAGGGCCTGACGAAGCCTGAGCTGTGGTGGCTCGAGCAGCACCCCGTCACGGGGGAGCTGTGGGCGGGGACTTCGCCCGCGGCCATGTTCACGAGCGAGGACAGCGGCAAGCACTGGCGCGAGTGCGAGCAGGTGCAAGCGCTGCCGCGCGTGCCCGAGTGGACGTTCCCGAATCCACCACATCATCCCCACGTCAAACACATCAGCTTGCGCGCGGAGGATCCGCTCGACATCCTGGCGGCGGTGGAGGAGGGCTGGCTGATCCGCTCGCGCGACGGCGGCGCGACGTGGCAGAACCTCACCGAAGGCACGGAGTTCGATTCGCACACGGCGTACTTCATGCCCGACGATCCGCGCGTCATCGTCAGCACCAGCGGCAGCGGGGTGTACCGCAGCGAGGACGGCGGCGCGACGTTTTCAGCATCGGATAGCGGCCTGGACCGGCGTTACATGGCGCATCTGGTGGTCAACGCGGCGACGCCGCGCACGGTCTTTACCGCGGCCGCGGCCGTGCCGCCGCCCGGCTGGTCGCGGCCCGAGGGCGCGCATTCGGCGGTGTATCGGAGTGGCGACCAGGGCAAACACTGGGCGCGGCTGACGGGCGGGCTGCCGGATGACATCGCGGCCGCGCCGCGGGCCGTGGCCGGCGATCCTGGCGATCCCCACGCGGTATGCATCGGCATGACCGACGGGACGGTCTGGATGACCGAAGACGGCGGCGAGTCCTTCCGCCCAGCGCTGCAGATTGGCAGCCAGGAGGGCGGCGTGCGCGTGGCGGGGGTGAGTAGTCTGCGGGTGCTGCACGGCTGAGGCTTGCGGGCCGCGCCGCCCAGGTTGGCCGCCGCGGCCTTCGCTGCAACTGTGGGTCCAGGGGGTCGTTTCGCGACGCGCTTTGTAATACGTGTTCCCCCACCCAGGGTGCCCGACCCATGCATGGATATCTGCGCGGGACGAGCCCAAGGCCGACGTTGATCCGGAGCCCCCGCCCCAACGCCGCCAGGTATGTGGAAACTGCCGCAGGCTCCCTTCGGTCAGCAGCGGCAGCACCGGAAGCGTGGTTGGTGCTGGGCGCAGAACCTCTCTGCGGTTTTAGCTATGGGCGGGTACGGACGCGGGCGTGCGCATGCCCGTCTGCGCTCGGGACTGAGCGTCCGTCAGGATTTGTTGCTGGTCATGACGGGCGACTCGTGACCGGCTTAGGTCGCCAGCGCTCGACCAGGCGCAGGCCGGGCGCCATGCGCAGTGACGGCAGGAGCGCCAGCAGGATGCTCGCAAACGCCAGGAGAAACGCCCACGTCAGTCCATCCGCGCCGCTGCGCTGCAGGTGGTCAGACATCGCGAACAGCGTGCCGGCCGCGCCCGTGCCGACGGCGGTACCGATCGTCTCGGCAACCTGAAGTGAGGCGGCGGCTGAGCCCTCCTCGCCGCCGGCGGCCGTGCCGAGGGCCGTCAACGTGGTCGCCGGATAGGCGAGGCCCATGCCCAAGCCGCTGATGGCCCACGCCGCGACGACAAGTTCTATTGGCAGCGCGGGTCGCACGATGGTGGTTGCGACGCCGGCGATGCCGGCGGCGATCAGACACAGGCCGCCGGTTGCGCGCATGGCGCGCGCCGCGAGGGAGCCGGTCGCGTGCGCCTCGGCGCGGTCCTGGACCCACGAGCCAAGGACCCAGGCCAGGGCGCCTGCGGTGAGCGCCAGACCGACCAGTGATGGGGCCACGCTGCGCTGGGTGGTCAGACCGAGCGGGATGAGCGCCTCGGTGCCGAAGAAGCCGAAGGCCAGGAGGCCGCGCAGGGCAACGGCCGCGGGCAGGCCGGGGCGGGCGGCCAGGGTGCCGTCGGGAAGGAGGGCAGCCAGGGCGGGCACGGCCAGGAGCACGCCGAGGGCGCCGACGGCAAGGGCGATGGGGAGGACGGGCACGTCGGCGGCGACGAGGACGAGAGCGACGCCAGCGCTCAGGCGCAGGGCAGTGAGGACGCGGCCGTGGCCGGCGGGCTGGCCGGTAGCGGCTGGGGGCGCGCTCAAAGCGCTGGAGGCGAACACGCGGCCCAGCGCGGGTAGGAGCATCGCGGCGCCGATTGCCACCGGAGGCAGAATGGCCAGGAACACCAGGCGCCATGTGGTGTGCTCGGCGACCTGGCCTGCCAGGGCGGGGCCAATCAACGCTGGCACGATCCAGGCACTCGAGACCAGCGCCAGCATGCGTGGACGCAAGGTCTCCTCGTAGGCACGCGCGATGGCCACAAACGACACCGACATCAGGCAGCCGGCGCCGAAGCCCTGAACCACGCGGCCGACAAGCAGGATGGGCCACAGCGGCGCGGTGCCGGCGATCACCAGTCCCGTGGCGAAGCAGAGAAAGCCGAGGCGGGCGGGCAGCATCACGTTGCGGCGGTCCGCTGCCTGGCCGGCGCTGATAGCGCCCACCAGCGAGGCGAGCATGAAGGCGCTGAACGCCCAACCGTAGTTGTCGAGGCCGCCCAGGTCGAAGGCCACCGATGGCAGGACGGTGGCGACAGCCATGCCTTCGAAGGCGATCGCGGTGATCGTCAGCAGGATGCCGAGGCTGGTCGCGCGGTGGGCGGGGGCGAAGACGCCGCCGGTCGTCGAGGTGGGCACGCTGCGTTGAAGCGTGCCAGATGGAGAGGCCAGGGGGCAGCCGGCGCCGGGACTGGGGCTGGGCTGTGCGTTTGGACAGGTGCGCCCGTGGGCGGGAGGCATGGGCGCGCCGCGTTCAATCAGGGCGAACCCACGTTTCAAGCGGGACGACGGGGATCACTCCAGAGGTCTGGGCAGGCCCCGTCAGGCTGGCGCCTCGCGCGGCGGATCCGCCAATCAGCGGGTACGTCCCAAACGGACGAGAAGAGCGTGGCTGCGGCGACTGGGCTACGGAGTGGCCGATGGGGTTGCCACAGGTGCGGGGGTTGCGGGGGTTGCTAGGGCCGTGCGCTGGCGCGCCAGGCTGCTTTTGACACTTGCCTCCAGGAACGCCTGGCGGGCGGCGGTGTCCCAGCGCTGCCACCACAGCCACGTGACCAGGCTGTACATGGCCCAGCTCACCACGCCGACCAGCGCCGCCATGCCGACCAGCGCGGGCAGACTCAATAGTATGGCGGCCATGCCCGAGATCGGCGCGAACAGATCGGGGAGGTCGTCGCGCACGGCGGTCAAGCCTTGCAAGACGATGCCCGCCGGGCCAACCGTTGCCGGCGCGATTGCCGACAGCGGACCCCACGGGTTGACGGACTTCAACCACCCGAGCAACCACGGACCGAGGCTGCTGAGGGCCCACAGGACAAACGCCACGTCGCGCCACAGCGCCAGCGCACTCACGCGCTGTCGACGCTTGCGCACGCTGTCCAACAGGATGCCCGTATCCGGCCAGAAGGCGGAGTCCACGTGGCGGTCGGCGCTGATCTCGGCCGCCAGACGGATCAGGACCTGCTCGTCGTTGGCGAAATAGCCACCGTGATCGGTGACCACATTCATGCCGTTGGTGACCTGCTCGTTGACGGGTGGCTTGCCCGCGCCGACCTGCGTCAGCGCATCGCCGGTGGGCTGGTACACGTCGGTGATCTGGCATTTGGCGCCGTTCGGCATCGTGTGGCGCGTTGGATCGAGACGGCCCGCGGGGACCGGGTCGTAGGATGCCCAGAAGTCGGTCCACAGCGTATCGCCCACAAGCGGGCCGAAGAGCCGCTCGAGCGTCGGTTTGATCAGCCAGGTCTTGTTCAAGCCGGCGCCGAAGGTGAGCAGCTTGCGCGTCTTGCAGGCCACGTCGGCAAAGGCCGGGTCCGTCAGCATCCCCAGACTGACGACGCAGCCCTCGGAGTGGGCGACGATGGTCACCTCCTCGCAATCCGCGTAGTGCATCAGCGTACGGGCGGCGTCACCCACGCGGCGACGAATGTTGGCCGCTTGCAGCTCGTCGTCGACGAAAACGCGAAACTCGCCCGCGTCGGTGGTCATGATCGGCTGCAGGAGCTTCAGCACGATGAAGTTCTGGACGGCATCGATCGGGATCTGGGCCAGGACCATCAGTGGGATCAGCAGGAAATAGCCGATCACGACGCCGAGCGCGTAGCCCACGCCGAGGATGACGCAGTTCGCGAAATCCACCAGTTGCCAGAAGCGGGCTGGCTGGCTGGAGGTGACGTGGTCCCTGGGATGGATCAGGTAGCGGGCCCGCTCGGCAGTGTTGCGGAGCATCTGGGCGAGGATGTCGAAGAGGTGGACAAACGACCACAGCAGCATGGTCCCGAAATCGGGATGGAAGCTGCTGCCGGCCCACCACGCCTCGGCGAAGTACCAGCGTTGGTCCGGGAGCTCCAGCACGGCGAAAGAGGGCGTATCGCTGGCGCCACTGTCGTATGGCACGAAGCTCAACTCGACGCGGCCGATGTGGGCCGCCGGTCGACCGTAGTAGAGCCTGGCCCAGCGCATCACCCAGTCGAACAGTGGCGAGCCGATGAAGAGCAGGGTGTCGGACTTGCGCTGCTCGCCGACGCCGTGGACGATCAGAACGCAGCGGCGATTTTCGACGGTGTCGGCGGAGGGTTGCGACGGCGCGGCTGGCTCGGCGAGGGTTGACACGGGCGAGGCGCCAGTTTGGGACGGGTGGGCCGGGAATGTCAACGCCTGGGGCCCTGGGGGACACGCGTATTGGACGAGATGTTGCTTGCTCGCAGCCGCTGCGCGGCTCCGCACGGGGGAAGCAGCGGACGTTGCGACGGGACACGGCGAGAGCGTGACTCCACGACGAACATCCGTGACCGAGGTGTGCTCGCCGCCCGCGCCTTCTCGACTTCGACGCATCAAGACGCATCAAGCGCGGGCGAGGCTTCCCGAGAAGAGGCACCGACAGGGACGAGCGGCGGCTGTGCGCCTCGAGCGGGTGCCGGGGCTACGGATTCTGAACGGTGAAGCGCGTGACGGCTACCTGGTTGCCGTCACCACCCACGAACAGCCCGACCTGACCGTTGGTCAGCGTGGAATCGGACTGGGTCGCGACTTGCGTTCCGTTGACCATCAGGCTCAGCGTGTTGCCGACGGCTCGCACCGTCAACTCGTTCGGGGCCGTGCCGGTGCGCACCGCGTCGGCGTGCTGCCAGGGCACCAGGTCGACCCAGTGATCACCGTCGCGCCGCCAGATGCCGACCTCGCCTTTGTCACCGGCTTCGAGTACGTAGTAGCGCCCGTCCTGGCTGGAGCCGTCCCGCACGCCCTGCTGCTGGTCGCGCACGATGATCCCGTAGCCACCGCCGTCCGGGCCGCCCAACTTTTGGAAGTCGGCGGTGACCCGCACGTCGGACGGCACCCTGACGAGAGGCGCGCCGATGGTCGCCGATTGGCCGGTCTGGCGGGTCACCATGCGGTAGCTACCGTTGGTGAACTGCCCGAGCGCCTGGGGGTTGCTGGGCCAGTTGGCGTCGTTGGTCGTGAACTGATCGTCGAAGAGGGCCCCGGCGACGGGTTGATTGGTGGTCATCGTCGGCTGGCTGACGGCGGCCGTCGGGCTGACCTGGGCGGGCACGCCGCCTGGCTGGCCGGCCGCGGCTGGCTGGGCACCCGAGGCGGTCTGAGCTCCAGACGTCGTCGCAAGTGCACGAGTTGGCTGCGCGGCGGGAGCCGCCTGAACCGGAGCGCCCGTCGGCTCGGGAACCGCGGTCTGACCGACCTGCGCACCTTCGACATCAACCTCTGAGCCGGGCAGAACGGTGGCGACGGCAACCGGTGTGGGATGCGGCGTGACGAGCGCCGTCACTGGCGTACCCTCGGCGGCAAGCCGCGCGTTGGGCAACGAGTTGTCATCCAGCCCGCTGTTGTCGGGAACCAGTTGCGGCAAGAGCAGATACGCGAGCGCGGCCAACAGGAGCACGACCGCACCCGCGGCGGCGATGGCAACCACCGGGATCTGGCCAACGCGTCGACGACCGTCGGCATACAGACTCTCGGACCGGGCAGCCGCACGCGCCTGTTCGTGTCGGGCCGGCGGCCTGCCCGCGTCGGCGGGTGGAGCGACCGGCGCTGAAGCCGGCAACGTCGTCGCGGTCGTGGTGACAGCCGCGGCGCCGTTTGGCGTGCCGGTCGGCCACGCGGGTCGGGTGCGCAGCGGCGTGGGTTGAGCGGCGGGCGCCGCGCTGGCAGTGGGCGTCGCTTCGCGCGTGGGCGGCGCCGCGGTGTGCAGTGGGGTCGGCGAGTCGGCCGCGGTGCGCGGGTCTTCACGCTCCGTCGTCACCGCCGTTGTCGAAGTCGCCGACGTCGCCGAAGTCGCCCCGCGGGCGCCGAAGGGAAGCCGGACAATGCGCCCATCCTCGCGAGTCGAGTCGTCGAGGCGCCGCGGACCAGGCCACGCGCCTCTGGACGGCGGATTCGCCAGCGCCGCGGCGAGACGTGGGCACGTGCCGAAGTGGTCGCTCAGGCAGAGCTCGCGCTGCTGGTCCACGGACAACGCCATCGGCGTGCCGGCGGCGAAGCAGCGGTGCAGCCGGGTCGGGCGACCGAACGAGTTGGTCGGGTCATCTTCGAAGCCGAGCTTCGGACAATGGTCGACCGGCGTGGCGGCGGGAGCTTCGGGCCGCGGCGGGGTGGTCGATGCAAACAGCGGCGCGACCACCGTGTCCTGCATCGACGGGTCGGCACCGACCGGCGCACTACTGACCAGTGTCGGCGTCGATGACGAATCGGAGGGACCGGATCCGTTGCTGGGTTTACCATTGAAGTGGACCAGGCCCACGTCGGCGAGACTGGCCAGGTGCCATACCGACTCGATCGAGTGACGCATGCTAACGATCTCACGCACTGATCGCTGACCGTCCACCGCTAGCAGCGTCTGCAATGTGCCGCGATCCAGCGGCAAGGGTTCCTCACCACCGTTGTCACTGGCGGTCTGGGTAGGCACCGCGTCGGCGCGCGGCAGACGTCGACCGCCGCTCGCCGCACGCGCTGCCGTCGCGTCGATGTGCTGCTGGAGCTCGTCCGTGCTCAGGCGAATCGTTCGCTCCGCGGCCGTGTCGCCCGGCGTGGCCGAGTCGAATGTGAAGGCTGCCTCGGGAAACATCTCGACCATGCCATCAAGCGCGGCGAGACCCCTGCGCGAGCCCAACATGGCATCGGTAACCTCGCCCGACTCGAAGTGGACCTCACCCGTCCAATCGTCGTGAGCCAGGCGCAGGCAGCCAGACTTCCGCAATCCAGCCAGAAAGCGAACGATCGCGGGCAGTCCCACGCCGCCCAGCATTCCGCTCAGCTCTGTCATCGAACTTTGCGCGCCTCCGACGACGACCATGCAGGCCGGATCCTAGGCGCTCGGTGTTGAGCGCTCCCCATGAGCCAGGGCTTCCTCGGTTGAAATCTGGTTGAGAGCGGGACTGCGAGCTCAGTCTGGCTCGCCGTCCTCCGTCACATCCGTTACCCGGGACGGGAGAGTGTAGCCTCTGCCGCGCACGGTCACGATCAACGGCGCCCTGGATGGCAGCCGCAGCTTGAGACGCAAACGACCAATGTGCACGTCGATCAGGTGGCCCGTGCCCAGATCGTGAAAGCCCCACACCTGCTGGCCGAGTGTCTCCCGAGACAGCACTTCATCGGGTCGACTCGCCAGGGCTACCAGCAGGCGGTATTCGGTGGGTGTCAGGTGGACCACCTGCCCCGCGATGCTGACCAGCGCGCGCGACCGCGAGATCAGCAGCTCGTCGACGCGGATCTGATCGGACGGCGCGGGAGGTGGCTCTCGGACGCGTGTCGTACGCCGCAGCACCGCCTGGATGCGCGCTTCGAGCTCGTCGAGGTCGTAAGGTTTGGCGACGAAGTCGTCGGCCCCGAGCTTGAGGCCCAGCACGCGGTCAAGCCGCGCGTCGCGCGCGCTGCAGATGATGATCGGAG
This sequence comes from uncultured Chloroflexia bacterium, assembly GCA_963776625.1. Lineage (GTDB taxonomy): Bacteria > Chloroflexota > UBA6077 > UBA6077 > CF-72 > CF-72. The sequence continues at coordinate 380,778 of CAVZNP010000003.1, forward strand.
CGCTGGTCATGTTCTTGAGCGTGGTGGTCAGGACCAGCCCATCGGTGTCCGGCAACATCAGATCGAGGAGGATCAGGTCGGGCCGAACGTGGCCGACCATCGAACGTGCTCGGGCACCGGTATCGACCGCGGTCACCCGGTAGCCACTGCTCTCCAGTGCTTTGCTGAGCGAACGCGCCGTGTCGGCGTCGTCTTCTACGAGCAGAATCGTTTCGGGCACCACATCCTCCTCTTGCAGCCCGGCAGTCGACGACAACTCCCCCCGTAACAATTCGTAACATAGGCGACTGCCGGCCGCAACGTTGCGTGGCGTCAGTCGGGCGCGGGTCGGGTCGCGGGACCGGGTTGTGGAGGCTCGTGCTCGAGTCGTTCACCCGGGCCGAGGTGGAGCACGTTGCCGACGATGGTCGGCACGTCGCGACTGGCGCGGCGCAGATGGCGCAGGATTGGCTCGCCGTGCGAGTGGTACACGCTGGCGGTTGGCTGGTAAGCGATCAGAAAGCCGCGCTCCTGCATCGTGCGCACCCAGGCGATGTCCTCGGCGCCGCCGACGCATTCGTCGAAAGGATGCTCCAGCCACAATGACCGACGAAATGCGCCGTTTGCGTTCGAAAACAGCGGCTGGCGGTCCAGCATGCGCGGCATTTCGCTCAGCACCCCCGTGAGACGCATGCCAATCAACTCGAGGAACGTGGCGTTGGAGCGCGGCAGTTGGCGGCCGTACACCCCAGCGACGTTGGCCTGGGCGAAGGGCTCGATCAGCCGGCGCAGCCAGTCCGGGTTCGGCCGGCAGCGAATGCGCGCTCAGCGTGGCGACGATCTCAGCGTCGAGATGGGCCACTCCCAGATTGAGGGCGTAGCCGTAGCTGAACTCTGCGGGCGTGATCTGGATCAGACTGGTCGGGAACGACTGCACGAGCGTCTGCGTTCCGTCGGTCGAGCCAGAGTCGACGACGACGACCTGGCGCGGGGCAAGGGCCTGCGAATCGAAGATTGCGCGCAGCGTCTCCCCGATGAAGCGCGCCTCATTTTTGGCGCGGATGACAACCGACACGCTCGGGGCTGCGCTCAGGATGACCGACCCTCCACTTATTCCGCGCCCGTGGGCGATTTTACCCATTCTTTTCCAAACAGAAGCGCGGGAGCTGGTCCTGACGAGGATCAGACGCGTGTTCAGACCTGACATCGAGCGCCTCGGCACGTGCACGGTTCGTGAACGCTGGCTACCCTTGACGCGGAGGAGTTGGATTCGCGCATGCCACGGGCCACGGCGGCCTCCACTCGCGATCGCATCCTCGACGTCACGGCCGACCTGATGCGCCGTGGTGGGCTGAGCTCCGTCACCACCCGAGAGATTGCACGCGCCGCCGGGCTCACCGAGGCGGCGCTGTATCGCCACTTCAAGAGCAAGGAGGACCTGCTGACCAGCGCGCTCGCCGAGCGGTTGCCCGTGTTCATCGGCATCCTGAACGATCTGCCGCAACAGGTTGGCCAGACTGGCGTAGCCGAGAACCTGCGGCGGGTAGCGGAAGCCGCGGTGCCGTTCTATCGCGAGGCAATGCCGATGCTGGCGGCGATTTTCGGTGACCCGAGCCTGCTGGCGCGGCATCGGGCGTGGGCGTCGGAGAAGGGGTGGGGGCCGCAGAAGGCCAACGTGGTATTGTCGGCGTACTTGCGCGGGGAGCGCGAGCTCGGGCGGATCTCAGCGGACTTTGACATCGACGCCGCCGCGGCGCTGCTGCTGGGTGGCTGCCTGCAGCGGGCGGTCTTCGATGAGTTTGTGGGACGAACGTCGGATACGCCCATCGTGGCGGAGTACGCCGCCGCGCTCGTTGAGACACTGCTGTCATCTGCCGAGGCGCGGGCAGCGACGGTATAATCTCGTCGCTGTCCGCGTCGCGGTGGGCGTAGCTCAGTCGGTTAGAGCGCCAGGTTGTGGCCCTGGAGGTCGCCGGTTCGACCCCGGTCGCTCACCCCACCCTTCCCAGACGTTCTGGCGCGACGCGCTCGCGAGATGCAGTTTGGCCAGTAAGGACAGACAGCGTCAGTGCATGGACGGGATGTAGGAGATGCCGACGATTGCGCCGTCGGCGCTCTGGATGCGGGCTACGGTCTGGCCCCAGGGTTCGGTTCGCGCGCTATGCAGCAGCGTGTAGCCGCTGGCTTCGAGCTCCCTGGCGGCCGCGGTGACGGCGGCTTCGCTCTCCACGTCGAACTCGATGCTCATCTGCGGTACCTTGCGATCGGCTGGCCAGTTCGGCGTGCCGAAACACATTTGCGCGGCTTGAGCCAGCGGCCAGACGCCGAAGTGCTTGCTACCGGGGATCTTGTCGCTGAACACATAGTCTCCCGGCTCGCCCGCGAGCGGTAAACCCAGGCTGTCGACGAACAACTTGCGGCTCTGCTCCGGGTCGTCGGCGATAATCGCAACGCTCGAAATAAACGCGATCTGCATGCAGCGGAGCCTAACGGCGGGCCCATCCGAGGGTCTTGCACAAAACGGCCACGCGTACACCGAGTGGGCGCCACTGAGCGCGCTCGCCGACCGCCTGGTGTGCGTCTGGATGGACGCGGCGCGCGAGCGCCGACAGCCGGTGCTGCCCGACGCGTGCATCGATCTGGTCTGGGATGGCCGCAAGCTGACTGTCGCCGGTCCGGATACTCGCGCCGTGCCGCTCGACGACAGCGCGCCGACCTTTGTGGGGGTGCGTTTTCGGCCGGGCGCCGCGCCCGGTTTTCTGGGGTTGCCGGCCAGCGCGCTGCTCGACTCGCGCGTTGACCTCCGCGAGATCTGGGGCGCTGCCGCCGACGCGCTCTCAGAGAACTTGCTCGCATATCCCTCCGTAGCGACAGAGCGGCTGCAGCAGGCGCTGCTCGACCGCAGAGCAGTCGCCGGCACGCCGGATCTCCTCGTCGATGGGCTCCTGTGCGAGCTGTCAACCGGGCTCGACATGCGGAGCTCGGCGCCGAGCCTCGGCGCGCTCGCGGACAACCTGGGCGTCAGCCAGCGCACGCTGCGCCGCCGCTGCAACGACGCGCTGGGCTACGGTCCGAAAACGCTCGAACGCATCCTCCGCTTTCGTCGTGCGCTGCGCTTGCTGCGCGCCAACCAGCCACCGGCGCTCGTCGCGCGCCTGGCGGGCTACGTCGACCAGGCTCACCTGACGAACGAAAGCCGACGTCTGGCGAGCGCGACCCCCGCCAGGCTGATGCGAGCTCGCGCATCTCAGGCGATCAGCGCGAATGGATTCAACTAGCTCGTGCGCGGGTGAAGCGTGCCGACAGCTGGCGTCGGGGAGGGTGAGGCACGCGCTGTCGAGCACATCGCAAGGCGGAGGGGGTTAGGCCGTGTCGGGGCCCGTCGCCAAGCGGTGCAGGTCAGACCGTGCCGGGGCCCGTCGCAAAGCGGCGCGCATTTAGACCGTGTCTACCGAGTAGCAAAAGCGGAGCGGGTCAGGCAGAGGCTTCTCCTGTGGAGGCGGCCGCATCGGCCTGGTCTTCCGACCCAACCCCGCTCTGCTTCGCGACGTGTGCGCTGCTTGCTAACTAAAGCAGCACTCAGGTCCCGACGGTGGTGATGTGGCCGGCGAGCTGCGAGAACCACGGGGTGATCTCGCGGCCAAAGGTGGTCACTCCCAACAGGACGACGACCGCAATTGTGGCAATGATGATGCCGTACTCAACGACGTCCTGACCACGCTCACGCCGCACAAAACGGGCGACCGCGGAGTGCCACCGACCCTCACCCACCACACGCTCAACGAAAGCCTGCGCGTTTTGCGAGCCGGCAATCCCTGAAATCCAGATCAGAGATTCATGAGTGGGCATTGGCGTTGAGTGTGGGGTGCGCCCGGACGGACTCGAACCGCCAACCCTCAGTTCCGAAGACTGATGCTCTATCCATTGAGCTACGGGCGCTAGATGGCCTGCATTTTAGGGGCTGTCTCGGGCGAAGTGCGCGTCGAGGGTATGTCACGGTTCTGTCTGATTCGTCCAGTCCTGGCCTTCAGCTACGATCCGACTGACGGCATGGCCGAAGCACTGGTGATTGGCGGCGGGGTCATGGGGCTATCCGCGGCGCGCGAGCTGCGCAAGCGAGGGCATGCCGTGACGCTGCTGGACCGCGGCCAGCCGGGCCGTGCGGCGTCGTGGGCATCTGCTGGCATCATCGGCGCGACCCTGCGCGATGAAAGCAGCCCAACGTTCGAGCTGCGGCAGATCAGTCGAAAGCTGTGGCCGGCATTCGCCGCCGCGATCCAGTCGGAATCCGGGCTGGACCCCGAATACCGCGAAACCGGCTGCCTGCAGCTGGCGACGAGCGACGCGGAGCTCGTGCTCGTCCGTCATGCCGGCGAGCGAGATCCGGACGCGGCCTACCTGGACGGCAATCAGCTCCGCGAGCTCGAGCCTGCGCTCAGTTCACGCGTTGCAGGCGGGCTGCTGGTGTCCGGTGGCAACGTTGACAATCGCCGGCTCTGCCGCGCGCTGGAAATTGCCGTTCGCCGGGCGGGCGTGGCGATTCATACGGGAGCCGAAGTGCGCGCGCTCGCATCGAGTGGCGGCCGGGCAACCGGCGTGGTGACAGCCGACGCTCGATTCAGCGCCGACCTGGTCGTGCTCGCGGCCGGCGCCTGGTCGGCCTCCATCGACCACGTCGAACCCCGCCCACCCGTTGGTCCACAGCGAGGCCAGATCCTGGCACTCGATCAGACACGCGTCGGCGTGCGTCACGTTCTGCTGACGCCGGGCGACCCGTACTTTGTTCCGCGCAGCGACGGGCGGTTGGTCATCGGCGCAACACGTGAGGAAGCCGGCTGGGACGCCAGCCTGACCGCCGGCGGAATCGCCTGGCTGCTCGACCGAGCAATGGAGGTTGTGCCCGCCCTGCGCGAGTGCCCGATCCAGGAGATGTGGACCGGCTTCCGGCCAGCGTCGGCGGACGGGCTGCCCCTGATCGGTCGCGGGGTGCTGGACGGGCTGTTTTTCCTCACCGGCCACGGCCCGAGCGGTATTGCGCCGCTGCCAGGCTCGCTGGCACTGCTCATGGCGTGCATCGACAAGACGCCACCGCCCCTGGCAGCGAGCGCGTTCGACCCGCTGCGCTTCAGGCGCTGATGAACTTCACGTCGCTGCACACGCTCCAACCGTCGAGGTGAATCACCGGGCCGTGCTCCTCCGCGAGCTGGCTCACGTTGTGACTGGACATCAGCGCGGTCCCATGATCGATCACCGTCACGCCTTCGGGCAGGAGCACCTCGACAGAAGCGCACAGCGTCTCGGCCACCATCAGCACGTGCTTTTCGGGAAAGAGCGCCTCGCGCAGGTCCAGCTTGAGTTCGCCAAAGGCTGTTTTCAGCTGCAGCTCGGACGGTACCGAGAAGCGGCCGTTGCGCTTGATGCTGCCGAACAGCGTGGTGATCGTCGGCGGCAGCGGTGGGGCGGACAGCTCCGCGAAGTTGCGCGAAGCGGACCATTCATCAGATGTCGTCAGCACGGGTAACTCCTTCTCCTTGTCCTTTGTGGAGCTCATAAATTGAGAGGCGGCTCGCGCCCCCTCGAACCTCAATGGCATAGCGGTTGGGTGCCAGCTCCCACCCGGAGCTGGCGAGTCGAACATCGCCGCCGACTGCCCCGAATCGTTGTTCATCGAATTCCAGGCGATTCGCGCCGCCGTGTAGCTGCAGCTCGGCTGGCACGTCCATCGGACGTTGGATCGTGACACGGTTCAGACCGCCGTCAAGGCAGAGCCTGACGGTGCCGCCTGGCCGCGGTAAACACAGCTCGACTTTGTCGAGTCCCCCGCTGATCGACACGTCGCGCAGGACCAGGCGCGTGCCGTCCAGGCTGACCCCCGACCCCCCGCCGCGGAGCGCGATGCTCCACGGGATGCTGGCGTTGAGCGCCACCGTGCCGCTGTGCTGGGTACGACCCCACTCGAAGGGGCCGATGCGTCGATAGCGGAAGGTGACGGCGCCGGACTGCACGCGCACGCTGGGCTGCAAGCCCTGAAACCGTGCGGCATACAGGACTGAGAGGGACTCGGCATCGGTTGCCGGATCGAGCGCGCGAATGGCCACCTCGGCAGCACCGCTGGCAAACTCCAGCACGCCGGACTCCAGGTCGCCCAGTGGCGCGGTGAAGCCGGAGTCGGCGTTGGCGCGCGGGGCGTGCGCGCCGCGAATTCGCGCGGTCTCGCGACCGAGCTGCTCGGCGACGCGGTCCTGGAAGTGCACAAGCTGCTGCAGGTCGGCCGGCGCGGTTCCCGCGACGGACTCGGCGACCGCCGCGAGGAGCGGGGCCTGCACCGCGTCGAAGTCGGCTGCGCGATCGGCGACGGGTTGGACGAAGACGCGCCGGCGATCGGCGCGATCGCTTGCGCGAAGGACGAAGCCGGCGGCGACCAGGCGGTCGACGACGCCGGTGACGGCGCCGGTGCTCAGGCCGAGCACTTCGGCGAGCTGGCCGGGGGTGGCGGGGCCGAGGTCGTAGAGAAGTGCCAGGCAGTCGATGTCGCTGGGGGCGATGCCGAGCCGAGCGGCGACGGCCTGGGTAAAAAGGGCGTGCTGGGTGGAACTGCGGGCGAGGGCGCGGGCGAGAGCGCGGATCGCGGGGCGTTGGCAGGCGTCGGCAGCCACCAGAATATCTTAGTCGCTGAGATATTTCCTCTGCAAGAGATTCGCCGAGTGAGGAACGTCCTGCGCGGAGCGTGTTCGGCGCGCTAGCCGACGGCGATTGGGGCCGGGCGAGATGACTCCACGACGCCCACGAACTGGCCGTCGGCGTAGATCAGCACGCGGCGCGGGCGCACCGAGACCTGCTCCGTTGGCAACGACTCGGACTTCGGGACGAACGCCAGCAAGTTGGGCGCACCCTCCGTGCTCAGCGTCACACGCCGGTAGTGGCCCAGGTCCACCACGTGGTCGATGCGCGCCGCCGCGCCCGGGCCCGCTGATTCGAGGATCACGTCTTCGGGTCGCACGCCCGCGACCAGCTCAGCCGGGGCCGGCAGCGTCAAGTCGCCTGGCGCGATGCGGAACGGACCTGCGCGCAACCCCGCATCGGCATCCAGATGTGCTTCCAGACGATTCATGGTGCCAATGAACATCGCTACGAACAGCGTCGCCGGGCGGGCGTAGATCTCCTCGGGCGCCGCCATCTGCTCCAGCACGCCGACGTTCATGACCGCGATCCGGTCGGCGATCGACATCGCCTCTTCCTGATCGTGCGTGACGAAGACCGTGGTGATGCCGACCCGCCGCTGGATGGTGGTGAGCTCGGTGCGCATATGGATGCGCAGTTGCGCGTCGAGATTGGAGAGCGGCTCGTCGAGCAGCAGGATGCGCGGCTCCAGGATCAGTGCCCGGGCGAGTGCCACGCGCTGCTGCTGACCACCAGACAGCTGACCGGGATAGCGTCGCGCCAGCCCGGGCAATCCGACAAGCTCCAGCGTCGACTCCACCCGACGTCTGATTTCGTCGTGTGGTCGACGGCGCACCTGCAACCCGAAGGCGACGTTGTCGAAGACACTCATGTGCGGCCACAGCGCGTAGCGCTGGAAGACCATGGCCGTGGGTCGACGCTCGGGTGGCTGGTGCAGCATGCTGACGCCGTCGATGCGTACGTCGCCACTGTCTGGCTGCAGAAAGCCGCCGATCATGCGCAGCGTCGTCGTCTTGCCACAGCCGGACGGTCCGAGCAGACACACGAATTCGCCGTCGCTGACGTCCAGTGACAGATCCTGCACGGCGGCGACCTCGGTACCGCGACCGTAGCGTTTGACCAGGTGATCGAGCGCCAGTTGGGCCATCCGGGTCTCAGCGACCTTTGAAACCCGCGGCGAGGTAGCCAGCCAGCAGGAAGCGACGGGCGATGAGCAGCAAGATCACCGATGGCGCCGACAACAGAATCGAGAAGATGGCGCCGACGGGCTGCGGGTAGTTGACCACCAGGGTGTACATCAGCGTCGGCATGGTGATGATGGTCGGCGAACCGACGATCAACGTGCCCTGGGCTTCGTCGAAGGCGGCAATGAAGGCAATGAACGCAGCGACTACGATCGCCGGCACGGCTAATGGCAGGGTGATTTTCCAGAACACGCGCAGCGGGCCGGCGCCGGCGTCGCGGGCAGCATCCTCGAGATCGCGAGCCACGCTGTCAAAGCCAGCCGCTGGAATCCAGGTCATGACCACCAGCGTGCCGACCAGCTGAATGAGCACGACGCCCCAGTAGGTGCCCATCAGGTTCAGCCGATAGAACAGCGTGGCGATCGCGACGTACAGGCCGATCTTCGGAAAGGCGTTTGCCGCGAGCAAACTGATGAACAGCGTGCGTCGGAGTGGAAAGCGGAACCGTGAGAACGCGTACGCCGCCGGCAAGCAGATGACCGCGGAGATCAGCGTCACAACGGGGGCGGTGATGAAGCTGTAGCGAACGGCGGAGCCGACGTCGCCGTTGGTCAGCACCCAATCCCACCAGCGCAGCGAAAACGTCTGTGGGAGGATGCTCGGGTAGCGCCACTCGTCGGTGAACGCCCACAGCAGCAGGGTCAGCCAGCGGCAGCAGCAGAAATGTGCTCAAGGCGAAGACCAGGATCAGGCCCATCGCTCGGCGCAGTGGCGGGACGTGCAGGAACCAGAACGCGCCGACGCCGGACGGTTCGGCCTGGGGTTGGTTGCGGACGCCTGCGCCGGCGACCGGGTGCGTGGCGCGCCCGGCTTCGACGCTCGCGCGTAGCTGGGTCCCCTCGGGCGAAATCACACCGTGACCGCGTGCTTGTTGGAACGCGAGGTGGCCCACACGTAGAGGGCGCCGGCCACCGCGCAGATAGCGAACAACATAACCGCGAGCGCGACTGCCGGCTGCGGCTGGTTGTAGTTGGAGAAGTAGGCCTCGATGGCCACGCCCATCATCTGCGGGGCATTGGGGCCGATCAAGAACGGGATCGTGAAGCTGCCCACGACGCCGATGAAGGTAAAGGTGAGCACGATCAGCAGCGGGACCATGTTCATAGGCAGCACGATCCGCCACAGAACGGTCAGGAAACCAGCGCCCACGTCGTGCGCGGCATCGATCAACTCCTGCTCGATGCCGTCCAGGCCGGAGCCCAGCATCAGCACGGCGAAGGGAATGTTGAACCAGACCTGGGTGATGACCACGCCCGCGGGCTTATAGGCGGGCGAGGCGTACGGCAGGCCGACGGCGTGCAGGAACGCGGCGAGCACACCTCGATCGACGTAGAAGGTGATCGCGGCGTACGAGGCGATCACGACTGGAACGAACATCGGGATCAGGTACAGCGAACGCACGGCTGTCGGCAGCCGGCCGCTGCCGAAACGCACGTAGAGCGCCAGGACGTAGCTCACCAGCGCGACCAGGACGATTGAGAGCAGGCTGATCCAGACGGTGAGCCACAGGTCGTCGCGGATGAAGGGACTGGCCAGCAGGTCACCGTAGACGTTGAGGACGGGCGTGGGGCTGTTGACGAGGTGCTGGCCGGTGCTGAAGACGAGGTTGTTGGCGGGAACGATGCCGAGGGAGAAGATCGTCGCCTGAATGGCGGGCAGGACGATCAAAAACAAGAGGACGAGCATCGGCGGCGTCACCATGAGCAGGCCGATGAGGGCCTCGCGGCGCTGGCTCACGGGCGGACAACTCGCGCGGGCACACGGTAGCGGCGGGCGGCTGAGGTTCGGGGGATCAGCACGCTCTTCCCCAGAGGGGACCCGTTTGCTGGGCGCACACGTGGTTCACCGGTGGACAACCTGCCTCGGACGGGAACTGGCACGCCGCAGCCTCGGGCCGCTGAGGTTCGGGGGATCAGCACGGGCTTCCCCCGGAGGGGACCCGTTTGAGGGACCTGTTTGATGAGACCAGACGTGACCATGGACGGGCAGCCGACATGCGTGGAAGCTGGCGCGGGCTCGCGGGCTACGAGGTGGGCTGTGGGGTACCGGCAACCTTCTCGTACCACTGTTTGTTCCGGTCGGTGCCAAACTGCGGGCTGAAGTCGTAGCTGTACGCCTTGGCGATATCGGCGTACTTCTGCTGGACCTCGGGCGCCATGTACTTCCAGTCCAGGCCCGGGTAGCCGTTGATCTGCGAGACGATCGTTGCCTGGGGTTCTGGCGTCAGCAGCCAGTTCAGGAAGTCGTACAGCACGTCTTTGTTCTTGCTGTCGGCCGGGATGCCCAGGTACGCGGCGCTGCCCGCGAACGGCGGATCGATCTGCTCGAGCATGACCTCGGGCGGCAGCAGCTTCTGGCTCAGGTAGCTCAGGCTCTGGTCCGACCACACCGGCGCCATGGCGATCGAGCCGTTGCCCAGCGTCTGCAGGACGGGCACGTTGCCCTGTGGATAGAACCCGCCGTTGTAGATGTGCGGGTGCAGGTCCTCGAGCACCTGCCAACCCTGATCCCACAGCGCCTCCCTGGACTCGTCATACTGGGTCTGGAAGAAGGTCATCTGATCTGCCGGGATGCCAACCGACAGCACGCGGGTGGTGAAGTTGCCACCCGAGCCACCTTTGTCGGGCGGGTTGTAGGTGAACTGCCCGTCGTTGGCCTTGACCCAGGCAAGCAGATCGTCCAGCGTCCTGGGCGGGTCTTTGACCATGGCGCTGTTGTAGGCCAGGATCACCGAACTCGCCCGGTAGGGCAACCCGTAGCCGTTGTAGCGGTCGTACGAATCCTGCGGCACCTTGTCGAGGTTGGGGATCTCCTGCGCTGTCATCTTCTGCATCAGGCCGGCGTCACCCGCCTGCGGCAAGCGCGAGGCTTCCCACAGGTCAACCCCCGAGACGCTGCCGGCCTGCTTGGCCGCGGCGAGCTTGTCGAAAACGGCCTGCTCACTCGTCGCGTGCTCGTCGAAGACCAGCGTGAAGTTCACGTTGGGTTTGACCTTCTGGTAGGCGGGCAGCAACTGTTTCTGCCACAGGTCGCGGATGTTGACGTCGCCGCCGACATACAGATTGACGTCGCCGCTCGAGCTGCTCGCGGGCGCGGTTGTCGGTGCGGAGAGCGGCGCGCTGGTTGCGTTCGACGCCGGGGCTGACGTCGCGGCGCCTGCCGTGGCCGCGGGCGCTGGCGGGCTTGTCGGCGCAGCCGCGGGCGCAGTTGTGCTCGGCGAGCTGCACGCCGCCAGCAAGCCCGCGCCTCCGACGGCGAGCGATCCGCCTCCAACCAGCATCAGGAAGCGCCGCCTGCTCGTGACGGTCATGGTGGATGATCCTCCCGGTTCCGGTGCGGATCCTATCAACCACGTAACGGGCGAAGGATCCGCGGATCATCGCTGGCGATGACGTCGACGTGAATGTTTACAAAGTGGCGCGCTTCGGCGTCGTCGTTGGTGTGCGGCGTCATCACCACCAGACCCGCGGCGTGCAGCCCGTCGACGACCGCCGCGTCGATCGGTCGGAAGCACGGATGCGCATAGGCCGCGCCGAGCTCCCGACACGCGCGCACCATCGACGGCACGTCCCAGCCGGCGCCAAACAAGACGCTGCACGGAATCAGGGGCGCCGCGGCGCGCACCTCGGCTACCAGCTCGTGTCGAAATGAGCCCGCGATCAGGCGCACATTGCGAGCGGCGCCAGCGTGAACCAATTCGGCCAAAGCATTTCCCGTGGCGTCACCTTTGAGCTCGACGTAGATGCCCATGCGGCCGCGGACAAGGTCGAACACGTCTGAGAGGCATGGCAACGCGCGCTCGGCGAGGTCGTCGGCCGGCGGATCGTGCGAGACGACGAGCTGACCGTCGCGGTCGAGGTGCACGTCCAGCTCGGAATAGTCGACGCCGTGCTGCATCGCGACGCTGAAGGCCTCCAGGGTGTTTTCGGGCGCCAGGGCGCTGGCGCCACGGTGGCAGACCAGCACCGGGCTCACGGTTGGCTGCAACACGCGGCTACGGCCCGGGCGTAACCAGTGCCTGCTCGACGTGCTCCAGCAAATCGTCGACGTCAAATGGCTTGGCGACCACACTCCGCACGCCCAGTCGATCGAACGAACGCGGCAGGGCCGCGTTGACGGACACCACCACAATCGGGATCGGCGTACCGCCCGTCCGCTCCTCGTAGGACTCCATGAACTCCCAACCGTGCATGACGGGCATCAGCAGGTCGAGCACCATGACGTCAGGCCGGGTGGTGTCGAGCCGCTCCAGCGCTTCAGCGCCATTGGCCGCGCCCACAACACGGAACCCGTGATCGGCCAGCAGGTCGCTGATCACGTTGCGTATGTACTCGTCGTCTTCAACGACCAGTGCGACGCGAGCTGACTTCGCCACCGCTTAACAATCGTAGGGCACGGACGCGTTCGTCGCTGCATACAGATGTTGCCGTGCACGGGTGCGTGCACTCCAGCCGGGCACCGATCGCCACGCTCGGGCTGACCGAGACCATCGCGTGGGGGCGTTCTGGGCCTGCTTGCGACGAGGCGCGCGCGCCGAACGGCTACAGTCTCAGCCGTGACCGAACCGATCGGCTTGTCAACCTCCTGGAACGGACCTGGCTCCAGTGCGGAGCGCCTCCTCGACGAGCACCGCAGCCTGGGCTTTCGGCGTCTGGAGGCGTATCAACACTTCAATCCCGACGGCTTGCGCGCGCTGGCCGAAGAAGCCAGGCGACGCGAGGTCGAAATCGGCAGCCTGCATGGGCCGTGTCCGGTGGCCACGCCCGTGGGCGACGGGTTGGCCTCCACGCATCCGGACGAACGACAACGCTCGATCGACGCCCACAAGCGCACCATCGATGCCGCGGCCGAGTACGGCGCCAGGGCGATCGTCGTGCACCTGGGCAACACTGGGGTGATGTCCCGTCAGCGCGCGCTATTCGACACCATCGCGCGCAGCGGCCGACTGTCAGACGAGCATCTGAAGCTGCGCGATACTGCCTGGCAGGAGCGCGAGGCCAACAAAGCGCCGCACCTCGAGGCCGCACTGGTCAGCATCCGCGCCATCGGCGAGCACGCGCAAGGCTCCGGCGTCAAGATCGGCGTCGAATGCCGCGATGGATACTTCGAGATTCCGAGTCTGGACGAATACGCGGACGTGCTCGGCGCGTGCGAAGGCCTGCCGGTCGGCTACTGGCACGACGCTGGGCACGGCGCGAAGCTCGAGTACCTGGGGTTTCTCGAGCATGAGGACTACCTGCGGCGCTGGGGTGAGCGCATCGTTGGGATGCACATCCACGACACGCTCGACGGTCGTGACCACCAGGCGCCCGGGCAGGGCACCACGGACTTCAGCATGCTCGCCCGCTATCTGAAGGCGGACACTATTCGCACGCTGGAAATGCACCGAACGGTGACCGCGGCGCAGATCACGCAGGCGCTGGATATCCTCGAACCGCTCGGCGTGTTCGGGGTCGCCGAGGGGATCCTTGTGTCTTCCTGAGCCCGTGCGTCGACTGTCAGCCTGGGCTTGCAAAGGGTGCGCAACGCCGGCGCTGTCAACCAAGCGACGAGGATGACATCGCGTCACGTTGTGGGAAGCAGTTAGAGGCGGTGGATTTCGCGCTCGACCTGGCGGAACCAGCGGTGGACGAGGTTTTCGATCTCTCCGAGCGCGGTGAGCAAGGCTGGGCGAAGGATGGTGGGCAGGTTGTCGCCCAGCAGATCGCGGACGTCGGTGACGTCGTCGACGTTCCGCCAGTCGCGCACCAGGCGGCGCGCGGCCTGTTCTTCAGGGGCGGAGCGGCGGGAAAACAGCCACAGCGCGGCGAGGAATGCCGCCGCGCCAGCCAGAAGCCACTTCTGCTGCATAAGGTCATTTAACATGTTTTGCTGCGTCCACTCCGACGCAGAGTAGTCCTCTGAGGTGCTGGCCATTGCCTCACCACCGTAACTCGCGAAGGACCTGGCGTCGAATTGGTGTGCGCGGGCGCGGGGTTGTGACGAAGCGGCGCTAGAAACGTCGCCGAACTGCAATCCAGCTTTACCTGTCTGTAACCGTCCGGGCCCTGGTGGGTGCTACGGTGTCAGTGAGCCAAGTGTTCAGGGAGGATCAGCATGTATCTCCGAGCCACGCACTTGCTTGACTGCACCTGGCAAGTCGACAGCTAGCGGTCTCCTCGGCCAATCCGTTCGCCGATGAGGGGCCGGCAGTGACCCGCGGCGCGTTCCACAGGGCCCACCGTCAACGCGACTCCCGGCGCGGAAACCGGGGCCAATCTTAAAGAACTGGGAAAGTCAACCGTCGTCCTAGCGGGTCGCGAAGCTAGTTGCACAATTTGTGAACCATTACAAGCGCACATGCAAAGGTGCGTCCAGGGGTCGTCTCGCACGTGAGGCGACCCCCTTTTTTCGTATCGAAATCTCGATATGGCGCGCGGGGTTAGCAACCCGCTAAACTGGCTCGGCTGGCACAGTTCCTCGTCCATAGCGAGCTAATTTTGTTCTCGTTTCGACGGAACCCATGCATACCGGTGGTCTCGCTCGTGCCAGCAGGGCAGATCGTACGTTTTTGAATCGTTTTCCAAGGGAGCCGTCGACAACATGTCGGGCGACGTGACATTGACCTGCCGCGATTGTGGCCAGGGTTTCACCTTTACCGCCGGCGAGCAGGATTTCTACGCCAGCCGCGGATTCAGCGAGCCAACGCGCTGCCCAGATTGCCGCGCCGCGCGGCGGGCCGAGCGCGATCGTGGTTCGTATTCCACCGGCGGTGGCTACGAGAGCAGTGCACCTCGCGCACCTCGGCAGATGTACGAAGCGGTGTGCACCGGTTGCGGGAACATTGCCAGCGTGCCTTTCCAGCCGAGCGCGGACAAGCCGGTGTACTGCTCGACCTGCTTCGAGCAGCGGCGAGGGGCGAATGCCGGCGGCCGTCGCTACGCGGGCCGGGGTCGCTACTAACCAGTTCACGCGTCGTGAGTCGCGGGCCAACCCCCGCGGCGCATGACTCGAGTTTCGAGGCCACACGGTCATACGAGGTACTCTATTTAGCTATGCATGTAGAAGCTCGCGAAGGCGAGCCGTTTGACCAGCTCCTGCGCCGCTTCAAGACTGGCATCGACAAGGCCGGTATCCTGCGCGAATACAAGCGCAAGCAGCGGTTCAAGAGCGCTGGCGAACTGCGCCGCGAAAAGGCCAAGGCTGCTGCTCGGCGGCGCACGAAGCGACCTCGCGCTCGCGCCGAAACTCGTCGCTGACGAGCGATCAGTAGCGCGCGGACCGCACTGATGCGCCGTCCCGCGCGCCGCTGGTTGAGCGGTTTTGGCGCACACGATTGGGGAAGTGACGATCGCGCCTACGCGTCGCTGCTTGACGCGCTTACGCGCGATCGGCTCGAGACGGAGGTCCTCGAACGAGAAATCAGCGCACCCGCGCAGCAGCCCGTGCCCGATGTCAAGCAACTGGAACGCGCCGAACGTGATGGAGCGCGTCGCGAACTCGACGAATTTCGCCAGGCGCTGACGGATGTGCACGCTCGTGGCGCGGGCAGCGATCGGGCCGAAGTGGCCTTCGACAGCAGGAATGCGGAGCAGGACGCGGAGGCGGATGTCCTGATCCAATACCTGGTGCGGCCCGGGTATGCGGAAGTGCGGACCGAGGAACCTACCTCTGAGCACTATGTCTACTACATTCGGATCGATTGGCCGAGGTTGCGCAGCCTGGCCGTGGAACAGGGTCACCCGCTGCCGGAGTAGGCACCTGAACGACGCAGTGTGCCGCGCGCGCCTGACACAGGATGCGACGGCGCAGGGCCGTCCATCCTAGCCGACCTTGTCGCCCCCTGACCGGAATGTTACCTTTCTGATGCTCCGGGAGGGAGAAGTATGACCGTGGCGACACTTGGCCAGAAAACGGTGCTGGTCATCGAAGACGATCCCTGGACGCGAACGATCACCACGGCCTTACTTGCAGGTGAAGGCTTCGCGGTTGTCGAAGCGAAGAATGGGGAAGAAGGTCTGCAGCAGGCGCGGATGCATACGCCCGACGCCATTCTGCTCGATCTCGCACTGCCGACAAAATCCGGTCTGGATGTACTGCGCGAGCTCAAGGCTGACCCGCCGACACGCGAGATTCCGGTGATCGTCGTTAGCGCCTATGGCACGCTGATGAGCGAGACTGATGCGCAGCATACCGTTGGTGTGATCCAGAAGCCGTTCGACTACGACGACCTGGTAGGCCAGGTTGAGCGAGCTACCGCGCGTTCTCTCGAAGTGGCGCTGACCTGATCTATAGTTCTGGGGCGGATGAGCAGCACGCTCCCGAGTAACGTCCCCGACTTCGAGACCGCCAAACCGCGAGGCAAGTCAAGGCCGCCCATCGGCGGCATCGTCATCACGCTGATCCTGGCGGTGGCGCTGATCGCGATCATCGCCGTGGCGGTCACGCGTGTGTCCTCGGGGAGTCTCGGGCGTCCGACGGCCGCTACCGCGCCCGCGGCTTCGTCGCAGACCACTTCTCCGGCACAGGCGACCGCCGCCGCCGGTTCGCCGGCTGACGCGGCCACGGCGCAGGCGATCCAGCAGGTTATTCAGCAGGTGGACCAGGCGCAGACGCAGGCCATCGAGAACAACGATCCGAGCGTCATGTCGGCGACGGCGACGTCAGAGTTCTATCAGGAGCAGGTGTCGACCAATCAGGACCTGGTCGACAATGGCGTGACCGACATCAAGCTGGTCACTATCGAGTGGGGACCCATTACGGTCAATGGGGATACCGCCAGCGCCACGAACTATGAGACGTGGACCACGACGTTCAGCGATGGCACGACGGAGCAGTCGCGCGATCAGAACGTATATACGCTGGTGCTCGACAACGGGACGTGGAAGGTGCAGGCGGACGATCACCCGGATGAGTCGCTCACGCCGACGGCGCCAGGGGCATCGACGCCGGGGCCGTCGGGCGCGCCTTGAGGCGAAGCTAGTCGGCGCGTCGCACCCACGAGGGGTGGAGACCCAGGGGGGACAGCGAAGCTCGGGTCGCACCACCGGGTGACGAGGCGCCAGCGGATGGCGTCAGCTAGCGCGCTGTGCGGCGGATCTTGTCGAAACTTCGCACTCACTGGGCGGAGAACCTGGTGGATCGCGAAGCGGGGTTGGAAGGCGACGCGCTGAGGGACGGCTAGGCGGGGGTACGGCACGCGGCGCGAACTCTCCACGATGAAGCGAGCGCGGGAGGGCGTGGGAACGATCAGGTCAGTTTGGACAGACCCGCAGAGGTTCTCCACCACTCCCTTCGATTCCGGGTCAGCCGCCTCACAGAAGTCCGGACGGAAGCCGTACTTACAGCACCGACTGCCGCCGCGCGCTGACCATGCCTGTATTGAAGCCCAGCCAGTGCATGCGACCCATGTGGCGCGCGTGCTCTACCTTCATGCAGCGATCCATAACCACGTCGAGGCCGCCGGCTTCGGCAATGCGCGCGCCCTCGCCGCTGATCACCCCGAACTGCAGCCAGAGCGCGTCCGCGCCGATCTCTACCGCTTCGCGGGCAACCTCGGGCACGAACTGTGGCGCCCGAAAGACGTCGACCACATCGACGTGGAAGGGGATGTCCTTCAACGCCGCGTAGGCCTTCTCGCCAACCGCTTCCGTCTCGCGCGGGTTCACCGGCACGATGCGGTAACCATGCCGCTTCAGATAGAAGCCCACGAAGTTGCTCGGGCGAAGCACATTCGACGACAGCCCGACAATTGCGATCGTGCGCGCGGTGTGCACGATCTTTCGAATGACCCGCGGGTCCTGATACTTGCTGATCTCGGCCGCTGACGACCGATCCGGCAACGCGCACACCACAGCTGTTTCAGTCACGCGACTACCTCCCTGGCCACGCCATCAATTCCCGACACGCGCGCGCTGCCCGCGGCCTCGAGCCCGCGCTCCAGATCCCAGATCAAGTCGTCCAACGTCTCGAGCCCGACCGACAAGCGGATCGTGCCGGCGCTGATGCCGGCCGCCACCAGCTCCTCGTCGCTCAGTTGGCGGTGCGTCGTGCTGGCCGGGTGGATCACCAGGCTCTTGGCGTCGCCGACATTGGCGAGGTGGCTCCAGAGTCTGCAGCGTCTGAATAAAGCGGCGCCCGGCTTCCCGACCACCCCGCAAATCGAACGCAAAGACCGCCCCGGCGCCACGCGGCAGGTACTTCGCCACCAGCGGTTGGTAGGGACTATCGGCAGGCCGGCATAGCGCACATTCTCAACGGCCGGGTGCTGCTGCAAGAAGCGTGGCGACGCCAAGCGCGTTGCGACATGGCGGTCCATCCGCAGCGGCAGCGTTTCCAGCCCCTGAAGAAACAGGAACGCGTTGAACGGGCTCAAGACAGCCGCCCAGGTCGCGCAGCGACTCGGCGCGCAGCTTCATCAGATAGCCGTACATGCCGAAGGTTTCGTGAAAGGCGAGGCCGTGGTACGCCGGCGAGGGATCGGCGACGATCGGATAGCGGCCGTTGGACCAGTCAAAGGTCCCGGCTTCGACGACCACGCCACCAATGCTGGTCCCGTGGCCACCGATGAACTTGGTCGCCGAGTGGACGACGATGTCCGCGCCGAACTCGATCGGCCGACACAGATACGGAGTCGCAAAAGTGTTGTCGATCATCAGCGGGGCGCCGATGCCGTGCGCAACATTGGCCACTGCCTCGATGTCGAGCACGTTGCCGCCCGGGTTGCCGATGGTCTCGCCGTACAGGAGCTTTGGTCTCGTCGCGCAGCGCTTCGTGCCAGGCCTCGATGCGATCCGGGTCGACGAACGTAAGCTCGAGTCCGAGTTTGCGCGACAGGTGCTTCAACTGGGTGACCGACCCGCCATACAGGGCCCCAGAGGCCACGATGTGGTCGCCCGGCTGGAGCATCGTGAACAGTGCCGCGGCCTGGGCGGCCAGGCCGCTGGCAAAGGCCACCCCTCCGGCGCCGCCTTCCAGATTGCCGACACGTTCCTCAAAGGCGGCGACGGTGGGGTTCATGATGCGGGAATACGTGTTGCCGTATTCCTGAAGGTTGAAGTAGGCCGCGGCGGACTCGGGATCTTCGAACACGAAGCTGGTGGTCTGGAAAATGGGTACCGCACGGGCGCCGGTGTACGGGTCGGGACGCTGCCCGGCGTGCACGGCGCGCGTATCGAAGCCAAAGGCGCGCGGGTCAAGATCAGTCATGTGTTCGCAACCTTCTCCAGGAACGTGGCGATGATGGGCGCTTGCTGGCGCTCCTCCAGCAGAAATGAATCGTGTCCGTAGCTTGCCTGAATCTCGTGATGGACGACCGATTTACCGTTGGCGCGAAGGGCCGCAGCGAGTTCATGGGCGTCGCGGGGTGGGTAGAGCCAGTCCGAGGAGAACGACACGAGCAGGAAGTTGGCCTTGACATCGGTTAGGCGCGCGCTCGAGCCGGCGGCACCGTGGTCGCGCGCCAGGTCAAAGTAGGTCAGCGCGCGCGAGATATACAGGTAGCTGTTGGCGTCGAAACGGCTGGCAAAGGTGTCGGCCTGGTGCCGCAAGTAGCTTTCGACGGCGAAATCGGGCTCGGTCAGGGTGAACGAATACGCGTCGCGGTCCTGCAGGCGACGGGCGAACTTGTCGCGCATGGCCTCGGCCGACAGATACGTCACGTGGCCAACCATGCGCGCGATGCCAACGCCGGCGGTTGGCGCCCGCCCGGTCCCGTAATACGCGCCGGCCTGCCAGTTCGGATCGGCCATGATGGCGTTGCGGGCAATGGCATTCCAGGCGACGCCCTGGCTGGCGAGTCGAGCGGTACTGGCAATCGAGATGCACGCGCGCACGCTGTCGGGATAGGCGACGGTCCACTCCAGTGCCTGCATGCCCCCCAGCGATCCACCGCCGACGGCCAGCAATGACTCGATGCCGAGGGCGCTGAGCGCTTGCTTTTCGGCACGCACCATGTCAGCCACCGTGACGACGGGGAAGTCCAGCGCATACGGCTGGCCGGTGGCGGGGTTGACCGAGCCAGGTCCGGTCGAGCCACGGCAAGAACCCAGCAGATTGGTGCAGATGACGAAGTAGCGCTCGGTATCGAAGGCCTTGCCGGGGCCGATCATGCCATCCCACCAGCCGAGGCCACCACCGCGGGGTCGAATGCCGCGTTCGTCGGCGCCGAAGCCGTCGACGGCGCTGGGCGCTTCGGGATCGTCGCTGTAGCCGGCGGCGTGCGCGTCTCCGCTGAGCGCGTGGCAGACGAGCACGACATTGTCCTTGTTTGGGGCCAGCGTGCCGTAGGTTTCGTAGGCGATACGCACCCCCTCCAGCGCGCGGCCACAGTCGAGCGGCAGCGGCGCCGGCAAGTCGACGTACTGGGTGCGGAACACTCCGGCAGAGCCGGGCGCGCCGACGATGACGTCCTGCCGAAGGGCCATTGAGCGAGAATCATACGATCGATGGACTTCAGCATCCCGGACGAGCACACTGACATCCGCGCCGCGGTGCGCGAGCTGTGCGCCAGCTATTCGGATACCTACTGGCGCGAACTGGACCGCACCCACGCCTACCCGAGCGAGTTCGTGCACGCCTTGACCGAGGCTGGCTGGCTCGCCGCGCTCATCCCGGTCGAGTACGGCGGCGCCGGGCTGGGCATCACCGAAGCGTCGATCATCCTCGAGGAGATCAATCGCAACGGGGGCAACCCGGCGCCGCCCACGCCCAGATGTACATCATGGGCACCGTACTGCGGCACGGCAGCACCGATCAGAAGCAGCGCTACCTGCCCGGGATCGCACGCGGCGAGCTGCGGCTGCAGGCGTTCGGCGTCACCGAGCCCGACTGCCGGCTCGGAGACGACGCGGCTGAAGACGACCGCCGTGCGTCGGGACGACGGCTACGTCGTCAACGGCCAGAAAGTGTTCACCTCGCGCGCCGAGCACTCCGACCTGCTGCTGCTGCTGGCGCGCACCACCCCGTACGACGAACTGAGCGACAAGACGCGCGGGCTTGAGCGTGTTTCTGGTCGACCTGCGCGAGGCCGTCGCGCGAGGGCAGATCGAGATTCGGCCGATCCAGACGATGCTCAATCACCACACCACGGAGCTGTTCATTCAGGATCTCGAGGTGCCGGCCGAGAACCTGATCGGTGAAGAGGGACTGGGTTTCCGGTACATCATCGACGGCTGGAACGCCGAGCGGATTCTGATCGCCGCCGAGTCCATTGGCGACGGCCGCTGGTTCGTCGAGCGCGCGGCGCGGTATGCCTCCGAACGCGTGGTTTTCGGGCGACCGATCGGCGCCAATCAGGGGGTCCAGTTTCCAATTGCCCAGGCCCACGCCCGTCTGGAGGCGGCCGACCTGCTGCGCTACAAGGCGGCGTGGCTTTTTGACAGCGGGCAGCGCTGTGGCGCCGAGGCCAACATGGCCAAGCTGCTCGCGGCGCAGGCGGCCTGGGACGCGGCCAACGCCTGCCTGGATACGCATGGCGGCTATGGATTTGCCGTGGAGTTCGACGTCGAGCGCAAGTTCCGCGAGACCCGGCTGTACAGCGTGGCGCCCATCAATAACAACCTGGTGCTGGCCTACGTCGGTCAGCACGTGCTGGGTATGCCGCGTTCGTATTGACAGATGCCCGAAGAAGTTGCAGGAAGTTCGGGCAAACGACGGCCTGCCTGGGCTATTGCTTTTTGCCAGGTGGCCTCCGATACTAGGCGCCGGAGCGCGAGGTACACGACTGCTGGCCGCCTCCAACCGGCAGCCGTGTCGCGCTCCTTCTCCTGTTGACGAACGCGTTTACGGGTTCGTTACGAACCCCGAGCTTAACGTGCGGGATCCTCCGGGGTTTCCTCAACTGGCGCCGCCACGGGGGCGGCGGGTTGATCTTCGGCATATCGCCCCTCGTTCACGTTCTCGCGCAAACGATCCAACCGCTGACGCTCATCCGACGTGAACGGATAGTCGCTGCCTGTAAGCCACGCCAACTCGTCGGTATCGGTGGTGGCAGTGCTGCCATCCCAATCCGTGTAGAAGCCTGCCGCTACCGCGGCGCGGTACGCCGCGAGCCTCGCGAGTTCTGGCGCTGTAAAAGTGCTGTTGGGCGATTGATCGACCAGATACATGAGTCCGGAGTCCTTCGAATTGGCCTTCCATTCAGTACGACGTCCGGCAGGGGCAACTAGTTGCTAACGCATCGCTAACGTTTTGCGTCTACCAGTTGTCTTTACCAGACTGAGGTTGCCAGC
Organism: uncultured Chloroflexia bacterium; assembly: GCA_963776625.1. Lineage (GTDB taxonomy): Bacteria > Chloroflexota > UBA6077 > UBA6077 > CF-72 > CF-72. The sequence goes on from CAVZNP010000003.1 coordinate 402,892, forward strand.
ATCGGCTCGCCCTGGACCGGTGAGCCGTCGAGCAAGACGAGCTGGTGTACTGGACACAACACGGCTTCGAGCTCGGCTTCTACCAGCAGGACCGGCATACCTTCAGTCACGCAGCCGGGCACACTGCACGGCCGGCGCCGCTGCAGGGCGGCCACGTGGGCGGCGAGACGATCGCGCTTATGGCGGGGCAGCACCAGGCGCAACGGCGGACCACTCGACCAGTTGTCCTCCAGGGAGGTACACGACGAAGCAAGCGCAGACACGCCACCACTATAGAACGTTCGTTCTATGTGTCAAGGGTTGCCGGCGGCGGACGGCAGCGGCAGAGCGCCTAGCGGCTAGCGACGGCCGCGACTTCGGCGCGTGGGAGATGGGCGGCGGGTGCGCAGACTCGGGTCGCGGTGGCTGGCTCCCAGCACTGGGGCAACCTCAGCACGGCGACACGCCGCACGCTGAATCGCCTGCTGGACCGTTTCCAGCAATTCGGCGGCGTCAAACGGCTTGCTCACCACGCCGTCCAGTTCAGTCAACTGGGCTTCGGTCAGGCGGTCCGCGAAACCGGTGACCAGCACAATCGCCACGTCGCGTGTAGTCGGATCGGCGCGCAAGTCTTCGAGTAACTCGGTACCCGAGCGCTCGGGCAACGCCAGATCCAGCAGGATGACCGCCGGCCGCGCTTCGACGGCGCGTCGCATCGCGCTGAAGCCGTTGGTCGCGGTCTGCACGTCGAAGCCGTCTTCCTCGAGTAACTCCGCCAGGGCCGAAAGCACAAACACGTCATCGTCAACCACCAGGGCGGTTCGCTCGAGTCGCGGCGCGTGCTCCATGGATCGCGTATTCCTCCCGAGCGCTCCATGCGAGCAAGGAGCGCTGTGACCTTAGCATTCCCGTTACCTGACCGCCAGGAACGGTCAAGTGCGCGTTGTTCGAGGTTGACGAATTCTGTGCGTGTGACAACGCGCTGGCGCCGGCACAGATGGCAAGGCGCGTGCCGCGAAGTACCGAGCGTGACCCACGCAGGAGGCTCTATAACACGAGTGAGCCGAAGGGTTTTGGCCGACGTAGTGAAGATGTATAGTCCGCGCGGGAGAAGCGAAAATGGGCGTAAGCGTTCTGCAACCCTGGCATGTGATCGTCATTCTGGTCATCGTGCTCGTTGTTTTTGGACCAGGCAAGCTGCCGATGCTGGGCAAAGCAGTCGGCGATACGATGAAGGACTTCAAGAAGGCCGTCAGTGACGACACGAAGCCCGAAGAGGGCGTGGCGCCAGTGGCCCCGGCGGCTGCCGTGGTCGTAGCGGCGCCTGCCATGCGTGAGTGCGCGACGTGCCACAAACCGGTGCCGATCAGCGATCGATTCTGCGGAGCGTGCGGGGCGGCGCAGCCAGTCCCGGTCGCCTGACGCCCGCGCCGGCGCCGCGCATATTGGGCGCAGCGCGGCGCCGCGGGAGATAATCCGAGCACTATGCAGCAGACGCGATCCTCGGGACGGTCGCCCGCGGGGGATCAGCGCGATACGCGCCAGGCTGGCCGGCGAGCGGCTCGGCGGGCACAGGAAGAAGCCGCGGCGCGCCGGCGACGCCTGCTCATGATCGCGGCCTCGGCGATCGTGTTGGTGATCGCGGTACTGATCGTGGTTCGGTTGGTCAGCTCGTCCGGCCCGAGTGGCGCCGCCACGGCAAGCGGGGCCGCGCCGGACAGTGTGGTGAACGCTGTCACCAAGGTCGATGCCGCAACCCTCAACCAGGTCGGACGTGGCACGATCGCGCAACTCCCAACGCCCATACGCACCGACATCAGCCGCGGCGCAAATGGTCTGCCACAGGTGACGTACCTCGGCGCCGAGTACTGCCCGTTCTGCGCCGGTGAGCGATGGCCGCTGATCGTGGCGCTGAGCCGCTTCGGGACCTTCAGCAATCTGCAGCTCTCGCACTCGGCCTCAGACGACGTGTATCCCAACACGCCGACCTTCTCGTTTGTCGGCTCGATGTATACGAGCCCGTATCTGGACTTCAGTCCGGTCGAGCTGCAAAGCAACGTTCGCTCGGGCAGCACGTATCAGCAGCTGCAGACGCCCACGCCTGACCAGTCGAGCCTGCTTCAAAAGTATGACGGGCCGCCCTACGTGCCGAGCTCCGCGGCTGGCTCGATTCCCTTCGTCGACTTCCCGGTCAGTACCTCGTTTCGGGCGCCAGCTATGACGTCGGCACCCTGCGCGGGATGTCGCAAGAACAGGTGGCCACCGCGCTGCAGGATCCGAGCTCACCGCAAGCGCAGGCGATCTTCGGCACCGCCAACGCGCTGACCGCGGCCATCTGCAGCGCCACCGGCAACATGCCCACCGACGTGTGCACCGCGCCAGCCATTGCCTCGTTGCAGGCCACACTGGCGGCCACGCCAGTGCCAGGACAGAGCTGAGCCTTCGCGATGCGAGGGCGCGCGTGGCCGGCGCTTTTCGGCGTGGCCGGCCTGCTCATCTCGGCATACCTGGTCGGAACCCACTACTTTTCCGAGCAGGTACCGCTGGCCTGTGCCACCGGCGGCGTCGTTGACTGCGAACAGGTCACCAGCAGCGCGGAGTCGATGATCGGGCCGGCGCCTGTTGCACTCCTGGGACTGGTGTGGTTCGCGGTATTCCTCGGGATCCTGGCCCTCCGTGCATGGTGGCCGAGGGCGCTCACGCTGCAGCTGGTGTGGTCCGTCGCCGGGCTGCTGACCATCTTCTATCTCGTGTATGCCGAGCTGTTCTTGATCGGCGCGATCTGCCTGTGGTGCACGGCAATTCACGTGATCGTGGTCGTCCTGTTCCTGTTGACGCTGTGGGACGCTACGGCGCCCGCTCCAGCGCTCGAAGCGTCGTCGCTCGAACCGAGCCCGCCACTGGACGCTAGCTCGTCAGTGGACGCTAGCTCGTCAGTGGACGCTGGCTCGTCAGTGGACAACGTAAGGGATCGTCTGCGGACCCTGGGGTAGGACCGCCAGACGCGCGCCCTTGCCAGCCGCCGTCAGGCGGGAGGCCACACACGCGGCAACGTCATCGATGGGCTCCAGCCACGCGGCGCGCACCTGTTCGGGCGCCAAGCCGTCCGCCTTGACAAACACGCGCGCCTTGCGCTGAATCTGCGCCTGCACCTGCACCTGCCACTGGTCGTGGACCGAGAAGCCCGGCGTCGCGAGTTGCGCGAGAAAGGTCTCGGGATCGACGCCCGTGTGCAGCAGATCCTTGTAGCCACCGTGGGCCGGCAGGCCGTCTGAGCACTCGCTCGCGATGACGATGCTGCCTCCCTGACTGACAATCTGGGCCGCGGCGCTCATGCCCTTGACGCTCTGGTACAGGTTCTGGTCGAGCGGATAGCCACTGTTGGTCGTCAGGACGACGTCGTAGGCGGTCGCGACGGCAGCCATGGCCGTCTCGCGTGCAAAGGCGCATCCCGCCGCGTGACTGGCAAACAACTCGCCGGCGAACACGTTGGTGACCTGGTGGTCGCGATTGAGCGTGACGTCCAGATTGAACTGGACGCCCACCTGCGCGGCGATAGCGCGGACGGCATCATGCACCGGATTGCCCTCGATGACGCCCCAGCGAGCGCGTGCGCTCCCAATGCGCGCGGCGGAGTGCAGGTCCAGGACGGTCTCGATCGCGGCCAGCCCCGGCGCGACCATTTTCGGTCCACCCGAGAATCCCGCGAAGAAGTGCGGTTCGATAAAACCAGTCGTAATGCGCACCGTCTGGTCGACGAACGCCGAGTCGACCAGCGCGGGCGTGGTCGTCCCCAGCACCGTGCCAACTTTTCGATGACGAGCCGTGTCGAACGCGTCGTGCTGGACAACCTCACACGCGCTGAGGACTTCGTCGCCGAGCATCTGACGCAGCTCGGCAGCCGTGCACGCGCGATGTGTACCGGTCGCGATGAAGAGCGTGACTGGCCCGGCGCCGCAGGCGCGCAAGGCTTCGAGCAAGACTGGCAGTACGCGCCGCGCCGGAAAAGGCCGCGTCACGTCACACACCGAGATGCCCACGCTTGCACCCCGCGGCACGACCGCGCTCAGCGGCGGGCCGCTCAGAGGTGCCTGCAGCGCCGACCGGATGGCCGCGGGCTCATCGGGCACGCCCGAGACGTAACGCGGCTCGATGACGTCGGCCTCGGTGTCGAGTTCGACGCTCAGTCCACTTCGACCGTACGCCAGGTCCACGCGTTGCATGCAGCTTCGTTGTACTACGGCTAAGCTCAAATTCGTGACGCAGACTCAGACGCGACCAGCGGCCCTTGATGGCGAGGCCGCCGGGGCGCTCGAACCGCACACCATCGCCGCGCTGCAGGCCGCCTTCACGACGAATCCTGGCTACCGATTGGCGCAGAACGCCGTCACGCGCAACAGCGTCGACGACATCGCCCTCGACCACCGCGTCGTCTTCAGCGCCGATCACACCTTTTCGATCACGCTGGACGATTGGGGCGTCACCGACCAGAAGCAGACCGGCCGCTGCTGGATGTTCGCGGGGCTGAACCTGCTGCGCTTTTCGGCCCGGCAGGTGCTCGGCGTCAAGGAGTTCGAGTTCAGCGAGAACTATCTGATGTTCTGGGACAAGCTCGAGCGGGCCAACTACTTCTTCGAAGCCATCATCGACTCGGCCGACCTTGACATCGACGATCGGTCGGTCGCATTTCTGCTCGACGGGCCACTGTCCGACGGCGGCCAGTGGAATATGTTCATCAGCCTGGTGCGCAAGCACGGCCTGGTGCCCAAGGCGCTGATGCCCGAGACGAACAGCTCATCGAGCTCACGACGGATGAACGGCGTCGTACGCAGCAAGCTACGCGAGGGTGCGCGACGTCTACGCCAGATGCATGCGGACGGCGCGTCGACCGAGGCGCTGCGGTCGGTGAAAGATACGTACCTCGAGACGGTGTATCGGATGCTGAGTATTCATCTGGGGACGCCACCCGAGCGCTTCGCGTGGCAGTGGCGGACGACCGGCGGCGCCTTCGAACGCACCGAGGAGATGACGCCAAACGAGTTTGCCGCGCGGTTCGTGCGGTTGCCGCTTGATGACTACGTGTGCCTGGTGCACGATCCGCGGCCGAGCAACCCGTACGGGCGGACCTATACGGTGCGGTATCTGGGCAACGTGGTGGGCGGCCAGCGCGTGACGTATCTGAACGTCGAAATGGCGTTGATGAAACAGATCGCGCAGCGGACGCTGGAAGCGGGAGAGCCGGTCTGGTTCGGCTGCGACGTGGGCAAACAAATGCGGCGCGACCTCGGGCTGATGGACCGCGACCTGTATGACCTCGGCGCGGTGTATGACACGACATTTGGCTTGGACAAGGCGGCGCGACTCGAGTACGGCGAAACACAGATGACGCACGCCATGCTGTTCACGGGTGTTGACGTGCTCGCCGGGCGGGCGCGGCGCTGGCGAGTGGAGAACTCGTGGGGTGCGGAGCCCGGGCAGAAGGGCTTTTTCACGATGAACGACTCGTGGTTCGACGAGTACCTGTTCGAGATTGCCGCTCGACGCGAGTTCCTACCCGCCGAGTTGCAGGCAGCGCTCGAATTGGACCCGACGGTTTTGCCGCCGTGGGACCCGATGGGGGCGCTCGCGCTCGCGGGCTAATCCCAGCTGAACTCTTCCCAGGCCCAATCCAGGAGGGCGCTGGTGTCGCCCTGGATGTCGTCGCTGTGCATCACCACGGCGTAGACGCGGTGCCCGTTGCGCGTGGCCGAACCCACCAGCACCTTGCCCGCATTGTCGGTCGTGCCGGTTTTGACGCCATCCGCGCCCGGATAGGTCCCGATCAGCGGATTGTGGCCAACCAGCACAAAGCCGTCGGAGCGGATCTGCGGGCTGGCGACGATCTCGCGAAAGACGTCCTCGCGCATCGCGCGGCGGGCAAGCTGCGCCAGGTCATAGGCGCTGGAATAGTGCCCGTCGGCATCGAGCCCGCTGGGATTCACAAAATGTGTGTCCTGCAGGCCAAGCTCATCCGTCGCCAGTGAGTTCATCCAGTCCACGAAGCCGGCACGCGATTCCCCGACACTGATCGCCAATTGTTCGGCGGCGTCGTTACCGCTCGGCAACAGCAAACCGTCCAGCAGTGTCTCGAGGGTGACGCGCTGTCCAGGCTGCAGCCCCATGATCGAGGAGCCGTCGGCGGCGGCCATGGCGAAACCGTTGACCGAGACCTTGACGGTCTGGTCCAGGTTGTCGGCGTGCTCCAACGTGACGATGGCCGTGGCGATCTTCGTGGTGCTGGCCGGCGCCTCGTGCGCATGCGGGTTCGCGCCGTACAGCAGTAAGCCCGAATCGTCGTCCACGACGGCAACCGAGGTCGCCTTGACGGGCGGTGGGGCGACGGGCAACGTCCGACGCGGCAGCGAGCCGTCACCGGTGCCTGGCTGCGCATTGTCACCGTCGAGCTCCGAACTGACGATCCACGGCGGCGGACCGCTGGGCGCCACGTCACCGGCAGCGACCCACGCAACTCCGGCCTGACGTGTGCCTCCGTCGCCGGGGTAGTAGACCATCAAGCGTCCGGTGTCGCTGCCAGCTTGCGGCTCGAGGAATGAGCCCAGCGGCAGTGTTGTGAACTGGACCGACGCGGCATCCGAGCCTGACCAGAGCGGCGTGTCGCGCACCGTGCGCAACCAGTCGGCCGAGCGAGCGTCCTGGGCGTGGACACCCGGCGCCGCCAGCAGCCATACGGCGAGACACAATGGCAACAGGCGGTGCAGCACGACGCCCTCGCCTACGGCAGGTACGGCACGCTCATCGCCTGTGCCCGACTGTCCACCAACTGGCTGACGGCTAGCAGCGTGTCCGGCCGATCGAAGCCCGGTACGTCCGAATACGTCACACTGAAGACGACCCGCCCGCGCCGCCAGACCAGCACCGTAGCGCCCGTCGCCCACCAGCCACCCCGGTATGCCACCGTCTCGTCGCCGAGTTGAATGGGGGCGTCGATCGGCACCTGGATCTGCGGCAGGTCGTCGGTCGTCGCCGCCGAGTGCGCGCCGTCGGCCGTGGCGTACAGATCGACGTTGACGCTCACCGCGGGAAGGTCGCCCGGGATCGCCCCGTAGCTTGCCATGACGGAACCCTCATAGCCACGCGACTCCAGCGTTTGCTGCAGCGCCAGCGGATCCGCGGCGCCACCGTTCTGATCGATCACCTCGTTCGGGTGCGCGTAATCCAGCCGCTGCCAGACTGGCGTCGCCGTCAACCGATCGTTGGTCGGCAGGTCCTGAGCGGCGGGCAAAGCTCCAGCAAGAAGTTGATCCAGATCACTCGGACTGACGGGCGGCGCGGGGGCTTTCACGGCGGGCGGTGGTGGCGCGGATGCGAGCGCACTGACGGCGGCGTCGATTTGCGGGTCGCGACCACTGCGGTAATCGTCCAGCGAGCGTGGCTGCGAGCTCATCACGTCCGGGGTAATGCCAACGCCGTCGACGGTCGTGTTAGTGTCGGCCGTCGTGGCAGCGGCGACCGCGACCTGCAGACCGCCACCACCTGGCAGCGGCAGCAGCTCGGACGAAGCCAGGGCTCCGGCGGTGCGCTGGCCAACCAGCAGCGCGCGGTGGGACTCGCGCAGCGCGGCGGCGGTGATCTCGGATGCCGAAGCCGAGCCGCCGTTGATGAGCACGACCATCGGCAGTTGTCGCGCGTGCGTCCGACCAGCGGCGAGCTCGTACGTCAGGTGGCCGCGCTGGTCGGACTCGCGGACCGAACGAGCCGTATCTGGCAAGAAGCGACCGAGGATCTCGTCGGCGGTCTGAACGCTGCCGCCCCCGTTGTTGCGCAGATCGAGGATCAGACTCTGCGCGCCCTGCGCGTCGAAGTCGTCCAGGCTCTGATCGAGGTCCGCGAGGATCTCGGTGCCGTCGGGCAGCGTCGTACCGGCGATCACGAAGCTGGACAGCTTCAGATAGCCGACGTTGCCGGGGAGCAGGCTCGATTCGAGCGGAGGAAAGTAGTAGGGCCCGCGCGTGACCGACAGGTCCTGGGGACCGTTGCCTCGGTCGATGGTGAGCTGCACGGCCGAGCCATCGGCGCCGGCGAGGGCCGCGGCGAGGCTCGACGTGTCCGCGTGAGACACGTCTTTGCCGTCGGCGCCGACGATCACGTCGCCCGTCTGGATGCCGGCCGCGTCGGCTGGGCCGCCAGGCGCAACGTCGGTCACCAGGCCAGGTGGACTGCCTCCCAATCGGACGCCGAGGCCAACGGTCTCCTGCCCGCCACCAACCGTGGACAGAAAAGACCGCATGAAGCCCGCGGACAGGTAATGGGTGTGCTGCTCGTGGACGCTATCGGCCATGGCCATCTGGACGTCGGCGGCGGCGGTGGAGGCGGGAAGCGGTGAGTTCGCCAGGTACGCGGTGTAGGCCGCTGAGAAGGCGGCCAGGGCGCCGTCAGGGTCATCCGGCAGATCAGGCAACTGACCGGGGGCGGGGGCGCCACGCCGCGACGCATCGGCGACGAGGGCCGCCCAACCCGCCTGCAGCAGCGTTGGGGGATCGACGGGACGGTAGAACAGGTCGACGAGGTCCCGGTACTCGGCGCTGATGGCGTCGAGGCCCGCGGGGTCCGCCGTCTGCTGTTGCGCGTACGCGGGAGACAGGGCTGGGGCGAGGAGCAGGAGCAGGCTGAGGACAGCGGCCAGGAGCGGGCGGTGGAGGCGGTGGAGGCGGGGCACGAGACCAGAGGCCATTGTCCTATACGGCCTTGCGCTTGTGCAGCCAAAGACGCTCGTCCCCGGAAGGGTCCTGCGCGGACGTGAGCGAACACAGCGTCGAAGACCGAGCGGAGGGCGACGGAGAGTCGCGCGAACCGACGCGCCGGCGGCATCTGCTAACGCTGGAATGACATGTGCACTGGCCGGCAGGTCCTACACTTGAAGCGAGAACGTAAACATGAGCTCGCAGTCACTGGATCAGTTGGCGATCAACACGATCCGCACGCTGTCAATTGACGCCGTACAGAAGGCCAATAGTGGCCACCCCGGGCTTGCCGCTCGACGCCGCGCCCATGGCGTACGTCCTGTGGACCCGCATTCTGCACCACAACCCCAGGAACCCGAAGTGGCCCGACCGCGACCGCTTCCTCTTGTCAGCCGGCCACGGCAGCATGCTGCTGTACAGCCTTCTGTACCTGACTGGCTATGGCCTGACGCTGGACGACATCAAAAGCTTCCGCCAGTGGGATAGCAAGACGCCGGGCCATCCCGAGTATGGCCGCACACCTGGCGTCGAGCTGACAACCGGACCACTCGGTCAGGGCTTCGCGAATGGCGTCGGCCTGGCCATCGCCGAGGCACACCTGGCGGCGACCTACAACCGCGAGGGCCATCCCATCGTCGATCACCATACCTTCGGGATCGTCTCGGACGGTGACCTGATGGAGGGCGTCGCCTATGAGTCGGCCAGCATCGCCGGCCACTTGCGACTCGGCAAGATGGTGTACCTGTATGACGCTAACCAGGTCACCCTGGCAGGCTCCACGGGTCTGATCTTTACCGAGGACGTCGGCAAGCGCTTCGAAGCGCTCGAATGGCACGTCCAGCACGTGCACGATGGGAACGACCTCGATACGCTGCACCGCGCGATCCAGAGTGGCATCGACGAGGTCGAGCGGCCGTCGCTGGTGATCGTGCACACCACGCTGGGCTACGGCAGCCCGAACAAGGCGGGCACCTTCCAGGCCCATGGCAGCCCGCTTGGAGCGGAAGAAGTCGAGGCGACCAAGCGTAATCTCGGCTGGCCCACGACGGAAGCGTTCTATGTGCCTGACGAAGCGCTGGCACACTTCCGAACGGCGGTCGATACCGGCGCGGCGCTGGAACGCGAGTGGGAGCAGCGCTTCGAGGCGTACGCCAAAGAGTTCCCGGATCTCGCGGCGCAGTTCCGCCGAACACAAGCCGGCGAACTCCCGGCCGCGTGGGATCGAGCCCTGCCCGTGTTCAAGCCGGAGGACGTCAAAGGCGGTCAAATGGCGACGCGGTCAGCCGGCGGCGCCGTCATCAATGCGATTGCCGGGGTCCTGCCGGAACTGATTGGTGGCAGCGCGGATCTGAATCCCTCGACCGACACGGCACTCAAGGACCAGGGCAATTTCGAGAGCCCGGACAACGTGGCTGACGATCGGCAGGGTTCCGTCGGCACGGAGTGGAGCTACGCCGGCCGGAACATGTTCTATGGCATACGCGAGCACGCGATGGGCTCGATCACCAACGGGCTTGTCTACCACGGCGGGCTGCGCGGCTTCAGCGCGACGTTCCTGGTCTTCAGCGACTACATGCGTCCGCCCCTGCGCCTGGCGGCGCTGAGCGAGCTACCGTCCATCTTCGTCTACACGCATGACTCGATCGGCCTGGGCGAGGATGGCCCAACCCATCAGCCAATCGAGCATCTCGCCTCCCTGCGCGCGATCCCACACATGCTCGTGTTTCGGCCGGCCGACGCCAACGAAGTGACCGAGGGCTGGCGCGTGGCGATCGAGCGGCGCGACGGACCAACCATCCTGGTCTTCAGTCGTCAGCCGCTGCCCATTTTCGATCGCTCGGTGTGCGCTGACGCGCGTGGGGCACGCAAAGGCGCGTATGTGCTGATGGACGCCTCCGAGGGCGCCCCAGACGTGATCCTGATCGCGACAGGCTCGGAGGTCGGTCTTGCGATGTCAGCGCGCGAACTCCTCGAGCACGACGGCCACCGAACCCGAGTCGTGAGCATGCCGTCGTGGGAGTTATTTGCCAACCAGCCACAGGCGTATCGGGACGAAGTCCTGCCGCCTTCCGTGGTAGCTCGCGTGAGCATCGAAGCGGCATCCCCGCTGGGCTGGGAGCGCTGGGTGGGTCTGCAGGGCGTGGTTATCGGCCTCGAGCGCTTCGGAGCTTCAGCGCCAATTGCCGACGTGTACAAACATCTGAATTTCACACCGGAGTACATCGCCGACCGAGCGCGCGCGCTGGTGCAAGGTGGCACTGGCCGCGACGGCACCGGCGTGTCATCCGGAACTGTGACAGCCGACCGGGCCAGCTAACGGAGACGAACAAACCTATGCGCATTGCGATTGCTTCGGACCACGCCGGGTTCCAGCTCAAAGAGCTGCTGATCTCGCGATTCTCCGCAGAGCCGGATCTTTCGATCGTCGACCTCGGCACGTATGCTGCCACGCCTCCAGTCGACTACCCGGACTACGCGCAGGCAGCCGCGGGCGCCGTCGTGCGTGGCGACGTGGATCGCGCCATTGTGGTCTGTGGCTCTGGCGCGGGGGGGTGCATCGCGGCCAGCAAAGTGCCAGGAGCACGCGCGTTTTTCGCCGGCGACACCTACACCGCCCACCAGGGCGTGGAACACGACGACGGCAATGTGCTGTGTCTTGGCGAGCGGGTGACGGGCCCTGAGCTCGCGATCGAGATTGCACGGGCCTATCTTCGCGCCCAGTTCAGCGACCAGGAGCGCCATCGCCGACGTGTGGGCAAGATCGCGGCGATCGAAGCCGAAAGCAATTTCCCCACGGAGGGGCTGCTGCGTCAGGGTCAGAGCATCTGGCTGGACATCATCGCGCGAAGCATGCTGCAGTCGGGCGAGCTGCGCAACCTGGCCTGGAACGAGCGGGTCGCCGGCGTGACCTCAAACCCGACGATCTTCGAAAAGGCCATGGGCCACGAGCCGGAGTACGAAGCTCCCGCGCGGGCCCTGGCTGAACAGGGCAAGACCGCGGAAGAGATCTACTGGGCGCTCGCCATCGAGGACATCCAGGGCGCGGCGGACATCCTGCGCTCGGTGTACGACCTGACCGACGGCGCCGATGGCTACGTCAGTCTCGAGTGCGCGCCAGCGGTCGCCAATAACACGCAAGCCACCATCGCGCAGGCCGCGGACCTGTTCAAGCGAGTGAATCGCCCGAACGTGATGATCAAGATCCCGGCAACCGCTGAAGGCGTGCCGGCGATCGAGGAATCCATCGCGCACGGTATCAATGTCAATGTCACGTTGATGTTCGCGGTCGAGCTCTACGAGCAGGTGGCACGCGCCTATGTCCGGGGCCTGGAACGCTTCTTCAGTGGACGTGAGTCGATCAACGTGCACCGTGCGGACTCACGACGGCCGGCGCCAATGTCCGTGGCGAGCTTCTTCGTGAGCCGCGTCGACACGCTGGTTGACAAGCTCCTCGCCGACAAGATCGCGGCCAATGGCAAGGACGACCAGTACGAGATGCTGCTTGGTACCGCGGCGATTGCCAACGCACGGCTCGCGTACGAGCGGTTCAGAGCGATCTTTTCCGGCAGCCAGTGGCGCGCACTGGCTGCGAAGGGCGCGCAGGTCCAGCGCCCGCTGTGGGCCAGCACCTCGACCAAGAACCCGCGCTACCGCGACGTGCGCTACGTCGAAGAGCTGGTCGGTCCGGATACGGTCAACACCATGCCGCCGGCCACGCTCGAAGCGGTGAAAGAGCACGGGCGGATCAGCCGCACGGTCGACACCCCCGAAGCCGTCGAGGCGGCCCACAAGACCATGCGCGACCTGGCCGCTGCCGGCATCGACATGCAGGCGGTGACCCACCAGTTGGAGATCGAGGGCGTCAAGTCCTTCGCGGAGTCCTACGACCAGCTCTTGCAAGCGCTCGAAACGCGGCGGCGCACGCTGACTACCGCGTAGAGGCGCGGGCTATCATTCGGGTCATGCAATCGTCGCTGCACGGCATGATTGACAAGGCGCACCGGTACGCCGAAGAGCCCGAGCGTGTGCAACTGGCTCGCCTCGAGGCGGTGGTGCGCGGGGACAACAGCGATCACACCGTGACGCTGGTCGAGGGTCGTCTCAGTTGCAACTGCGATCACTACGAGCACGAGCGCCTGTGCGCGCACGTGCTCACCGTCGAGCGGCTCCTCAAGACGTACATTCCGGCAAACGCCGCGCCCTTTCCCGGAAGCTAGCGAGACGTTACGGCCTCAAACGTCAGCCCCCGCCCTTCGAGGCACGCACAGTCAGCAATCCACCTACGGTGGAGCCCACAATTCCAGCGACGGTGGAGCCCTTCGACGGGTTTTCAGCTTGCGAGAGGGGACAGCCAGAAAGAACACACACAGAGGCCGCCAGCCTGGATCGACTGGCGGCCTTTGTGCGGTTTTCAGGCGCCGCTTACGCGAGCTTGGGGCCGCAGGCCTTGTGATAGAAGAGCGTGCGACGCCGCGGCGCAACTGTCACGACCGGGTACAGCTCTTTCTGGATGATGCGCTCGCCCGGGCTGGGGCAGTTCGGGGAGGCGCACACGTGATCGGTGAGTTGGGCGCCGAGTGCTTCTTTGATGCGCGCGCGCTCAGCCGCCGTCTGGTTCTTGTTGGATTCAGCCATGGCCGTTTCGGATTGTACTCAAAGGGGTGAGGCGATCCCCAGCGTTCGGCGCAGACGGGCAGCGCTATATGGGACCAGGTCTTCGCGTCTCAGGCGGAACGTCATCGACTCGATCGCTCCGGCCCGCGTGACCGACACACCTTCCAACGCGTCAACCGTCTGAGCTATTCCCTCCTGGACCGCCAGGAGCGCAGCAGTGGGGAAGGCCGCCACGCCTACGACCTCGGCCGGGTCAGGCCGATACTCTCGCAGCGGTCGATTGTCGTCGAGCACATACACGTCGTGGAGCTCGCGGTCGGTCAACCCATTCGGGAACTCGCGGGCGCTGCGCTCGCGAGTGCGGTACTGGAGGGCCTCGAACGGAACGTCGATGCCAAGCTCCTCGGCAATCTCGCGGGCAGCCTCGGGGGCTGACTCGCCGAACCGCCAGTGGCCGGCTGCGGCGGCGTCCCATAGGCCCGCGAAGGTGTCCTTCAAGAGCGACCGGCGCTGCAGCACGATCTGGTGGCCGCCGTCGCGCAGGATCCAGCAGTGGAAAGCCCGGTGCCAGTCGCCGTGCAGGTGGATCGCCGCGCGCGTCTTTGCCTGACCTGTCGGTTGACCGCTGGCCGTGAAGACTTCGAGGAGCTCGCCGGGATCATTCTGTTGGACCACCACAGGTCCCCCAATCTGAGATGCAAACGATAGTGGACTGCGTAGACAGCGTTACAGGGCGTAACTCAGACTAGCTGCGGAACCTTCTATGCGGAACGTTGGACTGACGCGTCGAACCTTCATGCGAGCCGCCGGCGGCGGGGCAGTGCTCGCGGGTCTGCTCGGTGCAGGCGTGGCGCATGCTGAACCTCAGAACCAGAATGCCGTCTGGGTCGCCAACCACGACGAGACGCGGCTTCAAGGCGCCGATGGTCAGCCTGTCGTGGGACTCCCGCGCTGGACGCACATGCGCATCATGCGCAGCCTTCCGGATGGTCAGATCGAAGTGTGGGTCCCCGGTGCGCGCTGGTTGGGCGAGTGCCCGCGAGTGCTGTTGGCCCGGTGGGCATGCCGACGGTCGCGGAACTGGCGGCAGAGGAAGCCGCTGGTCCACCGGTGTACACGGGCAGCATCGGCCTGCCGGGGCGAATTGTCGGCGGCGCGAATCTGCGGACCTGGCCCGTGGTCGGCGACAACCTGCTGCGCACGCTTGCCCACAACGCGCCAGTGCGCGTGCTGACCAGCGTGCAGGGCGACGACGGTGACGAGTGGTACAGCGTCAACGGGCTGGACCCCAAGAGCTACGACACGGTCACGCTTGGCTATGTGCACAACTCGCTGGTGCGGCTGCCGCGGCTACAGTACACGCCGACCGCCGCTGACCGCACCGATGCGCCTGGACGACATTTCGAAGCCGACCTGCGCGAACCCGCCATGCTGACCGCATTCGAGGACGGCGGCGCGGTGTGGTCGACGCTGACGCTGAAGGGCACCTCGACGCACACGACGCCGCTCGGGGGGCACAAGCTGTTGTGGCGCGTGGCGAACGAGACGATGTCCAGCGAGCGGGTTTATCCGCCGATTCCTCGCGATGCGCCCGGGGGCTACTACCTCACGGGCGTCTTGTGGACGCAGTATTTCACCGCGGATGGCGCAAGTATTCACTACAACTACTGGAGCAGTAACTGGGGCTACGCCGGATCACACGGGTGTCTGGGGATTGGATACAACGAGGCGAAGTTCGCGTGGGACTGGGCTGATGTCGGCACGCCGGTGTACGTGTTCACCTGAGGCGTGTCAGCGGCGGGCGTCAGCCCGTACGCGGCAGCTGCGCGCGGACGGCTCTGAGCAGGTCATCCAGGTCGAACGGCTTACTCAGAACCGCGGCCATCTCCAGGCCCGCGCACTCGTCTTGTGCGTTCAACGCCGCCACAAACGCGACGATCGGCGCGTGCGGACCTGGCAGCGCGCGATAGCGCTGGGCAAATTCCCAGCCGTTCATCACGGGCATGCGCAGGTCGAGCAGGATGAGCTCTGCCTGGAACCCTTGCAGGAGCTCGAGCGCGGCCAACCCGTTCGGCGCCTCGCGCACGCGGTAGCCCTCGTCCGATAAGCACAGCCGGACGATCTGGCGAATGCTGTCATCGTCGTCCACCACCAGGACGCCCTCGCCCGCCACTGTTGCCAGAGACCTCGCGCGGGCGCATCCTACGTCTCCGTCCAGCACCCGTCCAGTGGGTTACAGTCCACGACCGATGACGCGGCATCTGGCCTGGTTGGCGGTCCTGTTCGTGGGCGGCACGGCGCTCGCGGTACTGCTGGCCAGCCTGGCATTTGTGCCGGTCGACCGCTGGGAAACGTACGTCCCTATTGTCGCGATCGTATGCGCGGTGGGACTGATCGTGGCGGGCACCACGGTCGAGGCCGCGGGCGAGCGTCTGGTCCGCCCGATGCGTCGCCTGGTGCGCTCGATCGAAGAGGACGCCGTGGGCAGTCAGAGCCTGCACGACCTGGTCCGCCAGGCGCCCTCGGAGATGGCTCCGCTGCTCTACGGTTTGCACGTGACGCATGCCCGTCTCAGACGCACGGTGGAGGAGCTGGCGCAAGAGCGAGCCGAGATGTCGGCGTTGTTCGAGCACATGGCCGACAGCGTGCTGGTGCTGGATGCTGACGAGCGCATCGTGCTCAGCAATCCGGCGGCGGAGCGCGTCTGGAACAAAGTGCTGGTGGGCCGCAGCCTGGCAGAGGTCACGCGTGACGCGGAGCTTGTCGACCTGGCGCGCTCGGTGTCCGATCACGACGCGGCAACGCGCTTGATCGAGCTTTATGGAAAGGACGGCAGCGAGCGGCGCTGGATCCAGGCGACCGCTACACCGCTGCCCGAGCACCGTCGGCTGTTGGTGCTGCAGGACATCTCCGAATTGCGACGGTCCGAGGTGGCGCGCCGCGACTTCGTAGCCAATGTTTCACACGAGCTGCGCACGCCAGTGGCAGCCCTCAAGGCGCTGGTGGAGACACTCGAGCAGGGCGCCATCGAGGACCCGATCGAGGGGCCTCGCTTCTTGCATCGCATGCATGTCGAAGTCGATGGCCTGGCACAGATGGTCTCCGAGCTGCTCGATCTGGCGCGCGCCGAGGCGGGACGTCTTGACCTGCGGCTGGCGCCCTGCAGAGCGGATGAGCTGGTGTACGAGGCAGCCGCGCGCGCGACGCCGACCGCCAGTCAGGCAGACCTGCATCTCGACGTGGTCGAACCCATCGACGAGAACCTGTGGGTGTGCGCCGACTCGAGACGCCTGCAGCAGGTGTTGTCGAACCTGTTGGGCAACGCGATCAAATTCACGGCGCCCGGCGGACGAGTCGAGACCAGCGCGCGACGGAGCGGCGACCGGGTGGAGCTGTGGGTGTCGGACACGGGCGTAGGCATCGAGCCCGAGCACCTGGGGCGCGTGTTCGAGCGGTTCTACAAGACGGACCCGTCGCGCGCGGCTGGCACCGGCACGGGGCTGGGCCTGGCCATTGCCAAGCACCTGGTGCTGGCGCACGAAGGACAGATCTGGGCCGAGAGTGCTGGCACGGGGCGAGGAACGACGTTCCGAGTGGCGCTCCCCGGCCCTGCAGGAGCGTGACCTGACCTAGTGGCCTGATCTGGTGGCGACCTCGGGCAGGCGCTCGGGCGGCGCCGACTCGTTGGGCAACTCGATTCGCGGCGCGGGGCGGCCCGTGGGATACGCGTAGTCGAGAATCACCTTCAGCGTGGCCGCGATCGGCACCGCCAGGATCATGCCCAGCACCCCGGCGATCTTCTCGCCGACCAGCACCGCGAAGATCGTCACCAGCGGATGGATGTGCACCGCACGACCGACCACGATTGGCATGACCAGTTGGTCCTCCACCTGGCGCAACACAAAGTACACGATGGCAATTGCCGCTGCCTGACTGGCGCCACCCTGCGAAAAACCGATCGTCGCGGCGATTGCCCCGGCCGTAATGGGGCCAACCACGGGAATGATCTCCAGGACGCCCGTCAGAATGCCGACCCAGAGCGAGTACGGCAGGTCAAAGCCGTACTCGAGAATCAGAAACGTCACCGTCGACATCAGGACAATCAGCAAGAGCTGCCCGCGCAGGTAGCGGCCCAGCACGTTGTGGATTTGCGTCGCCAGCCTTTCGACATGCGCACGATGCTCGTCGGGCACAAAGCGCAGGACGTAGCGGAAGAAGTTGGGTCCGTCGATCAGCATGTACGCCATGCTCAGAAACACCAGGACCACGCCGAACAGCAACGAAAAACCGGCCGAGACAGCCTGGATGGCCTGAGATGGCGTGCCAAGCTCCTGCTGGGCGGCAACGTCCAGTCGCCGGCCGAGCTCGCGCGAGGTCATTTGCTGGCCGAGCAGGTCGAGGTCCTGGCCACCGGTCAACTTCTCGACCACGGACTGGATGATGCTCGGGCCCTCGCGCTCGAGGTCGCGGAGCTCAGAGTTGAGCCGCGCACCCGCCAGCCAGATCAGCGCCGCGAAGGCAATCAGCACGACGATAAACACCGCGATGGCCGCCAGGGGCCGACGCACGCCCGTGCGCTCGGCGATCTCGTCGACGAGGGGGCTCAAGACGTAGGCAAGGATGGCGGCAACGATGAAGGGTGGCAGCACGCCGCGCGCCACCCAGAACAATCCCACGAGGGCGACGAGCACCAACCACTTCGACACGCTGGTGCCGAAGATCACCCCGAAAGTGTACGGTTTGGTGGCATGACGCAGGCCGCGCCGACGCGCGCCAGTGTGACTGTCCGAGACGTCCGTGGAGCAGATGAGCTGCGCGCGTGTCAGGAGCTTCAGCGCAAAGCCTGGGGCATCACCGAAGACGGCTACGTCGTCCCGGTGGCGACCATGGCAGCCGCGCAGCGCGTTGGCGGTCTGATCCTCGGCGCCTTCGACACTCAAGAGCGCCTCGTCGGCTTCGCTTTTGGCTTCCTGGGCAAGCTCAACAACCGGCTGATCCTGTGGTCACAACTCACAGGCGTCCACCCCGCCCAGCAGAGCGCAGGGGTGGGTCGCATGCTCAAACTCGAGCAGCGCCGCCGCGCGGGGGAGATGGGCCTGGACGAAATCGCGTGGGCCTTCGATCCATTGCAGGCCAGCAATGCCGCGTTCAACCTGGGCGTCCTCGGCGCGACGAGCCGCGTCTACGAGCGGGACTTGTACGGCTCGCGCACGGATGCGCTGAATGTTGGCCTGGCCACGGACCGACTGATCGCCGAGTGGTCGACGCACGGCGAGAGCACGGGTAGAACGACGCCCTGGCCGGATGCAACGCAGCTGATCGAAGCGCCGATGGGTGAAGTCAACCGCGTGCATGAAGTTCCCGCCGACGCCGCCCATGTGTCCATCGAGATTCCCGCGAACCTGTCCAGGCTGAAAACCAGCGGGCGGCCCAACGCCGCCCGTGAGTGGCAGGCCGCTTTGCGGCAGGCGTTCGGAGCAGCCTTTGCCAGCGGGTACGTCGCCGTCGGCTTTACCCGCGAAGATCCATCCCACCCGAGTTACGTGCTGGAGCGCTGCCCATGACCCACGTCCTTCGATCGGTCGAGCTCTATCTGGTGCAGTTGCCGCTGATTCGGCCTTTCACCACGTCCAGCCACACCAAGGACCATCTGGACCACATTCTGATTCGTGTGTGCGACAAGACCGGCGCGGAAGGGTGGGGTGAGTGCGCCAGCGCCGCCGACCCGTACTACTGTTCGGAGACGACGGAGTCCTCGTGGCACATCCTGCGCGATTTTCTCGTCCCCGAATTGCTCGGGGTGGCCTGGGATCATCCAGACGCCGCCGCCGCGACGTGGGCGAACGTGCGCGGAAACAATTTCGCCAAGGCAGGCCTCGAAATGGGCTGCTGGGACCTGTATTCTCGCGTGCGCAACCAGCCCGTCGCCGGGCTCATCGGCGGGACGCGTCAGGAGATTCACTCGGGTGTGAGTCTGGGCATAGAGCCCACGGTGCAGGGCATTCTGGAGCAGGTCGAGCGGTTTCTGGATCAGGGCTATCGCCGCATCAAAATGAAGATTGGCCCCGGGCGTGACATGGAGTATCTGCGCGCCGTCCGAGAGCGCTGGCCGGACGCTCTGCTCATGGCGGATGCCAACTCCGCGTACTCGCTCGACAACCCGGCGCATATGCAGGCCCTGCGCGCGCTGGACGACCTGAACCTGATGATGATCGAGCAACCGCTGGCCGACGACGACATCATCGACCACGCGCGTCTGCAGGCCGAGCTGGCCACGCCGATCTGCCTGGACGAGAGCATCCACTCGGTGCACGACGCGCGGAAGGCGCTCGACCTGGGCAGTTGCCGCATCATCAACATCAAAGTCAGCCGCCTGGGCGGCTTGAGCGAGGCGCGCCGAGTTCACGACCTGTGTCTGAGCCGCGACGTACCCGTCTGGTGCGGCGGCATGCACGAATTTGGCGTGGGGCGAGCAGCCAATGTGGCGATTTCGAGCTTGCCTGGCTTCACGCTGCCTGGCGATGTGTCAGGCTCTGACCGCGCGTATCGCGAGGACATCGTCGATCCGCCCATACGTGCGCACCAGGGCGCGATCGACGTGCCGTGGGATCGACCAGGGCTGGGCTTCGACGCCAACGTTGATCGCATCAAAGCGCGGGCCGTGCGCGAGCTCGTCCTCCAGGGCGAGCGCCCGCTGGCGGCGACACACGCGTGAGCGGCGCCGAGCTCTCCGCCGTAGTCCGCTCCGATCTGGAGCCGCGCCGCCAGGAAATGATCGACCTGCTGGCCGACCTGGTGAGCATCGAATCGCCATCTGACGATCGTCCGTCGCTCGACCGCTTTGCGAGCCGGCTGGAGCTGCTCTTCGACGGGCTCGGCTCGATCGAGCGTATCGTGCCCGATGATCCCGAGCGTGGCGTGCACCTGCGCCTGACGGTCGACGGTCGCGACGGCCGAGGCCAGCATGCCGTGGCGCTGTGCCACTACGATACGGTCTGGGCACTTGGCACACTGCAGCGCATCCCGTTCAGCGTGGATGCCGACGGCGTGGCGCGCGGGCCCGGGTGCTTCGACATGAAGGGCGGCATCGTCGTGCTGTACTTCGCGCTGCAGGCCCTGCGCGCCCGAGGCCTGCGACCAGTACGCCAATTGCAAGTGCTGTTCACGTCCGACGAAGAAGTCGGCAGCCCGACCTCGCGCCCGCTCATCGAACAGGCAGCCAACGGCGCGGCGGTGGCCTACGTCCTGGAATCGCCGCTGCCTGGGGGTACGCTCAAGACGGCCCGCAAAGGCACCGGCGATTTCTTCGTGCGCATCACCGGTCGTGCGGCCCACGCCGGGGTGGAGCCACAGAAGGGCATTAGCGCGACCGGCGAGCTTGCTCACCAGATCCTCGCGCTCCACGCGCTCAATGATCACGCCGTTGGCACGACGGTAAACGTTGGCGTGGTGCACGGTGGCACGCGCCCGAACGTGGTGGCCGCCGAAGCCGAAGCCCACGTCGACATTCGTGTCGAGACCCTCGCCGAAGCGAAGCGGCTCGAAGCGGCGATCCGCGGTCTGCAGCCGCATCTGCCCGGTGCGGTGCTCGACATCGAAGGCGGTCTGAACCGGCCCCCGATGGAACGCTCGGCGGCGATGGGCGCTCTGTTCGAGCACGCGCGTCGCAACGCGGCGGCCATGGGCGTCGACCTGCGCGAGGGCAGTACCGGCGGCGGCTCGGACGGCAACTTCACCGCCGCGCTGGGCGTGCCGACGTTGGACGGGCTCGGTCCGGAGGGTGAGGGCGCGCACGCCGCGCACGAGCACGTCGACACCGAAAGCTTCCCCAGGCGCGTTGCCCTGCTCGCTGGCCTGCTGACCGATCTGTAGGTGACGCTGGGGTACAGTGAGGCCCCATGGTGGTCACCCCGAACATGCTGGGTCTGCCGATCAAGCGTGGGGAAGACCCGCGTCTCGTTTCCGGCAACGGCGCCTATCTGGAAGATCTCGCCCTGCCCGGCGTGGTGCACCTCGTCTTCGCGCGAAGTCCGCATGCGCAGCTCGGCGTCCCCCTGGACGACATCCGGGTGCTGTTCAACGGCGCGGCGCGCGTGCCGACTGGCGTTGGCACCTTCGGCAGCCGGTCGGCGGCGATTGGCGGCAGCGCGGTGCTGGGCGCCTCCGAACGCGTGCGCGAGAAGGTCATCCGCCTGGCCGCCGACGCGCTCGAAGCCTCGCCCGACGACGTGGAAATCGAACAGGGGCGCATCCGTGTGCAGGGCGTCCCCGATCGGTCGACGACGCTGGGCGCCCCGGCGGCGCGCGCCTACAACGGGCAGGTGCCGGAGGGCGACGAACCCGGGCTCGAAGCCAATCGCTTCTTCAAACCCGATGGCGAGACGTTCCCCTTCGGCATGCACCTGGCCGTGGTAGAGATCGACCGCGAGACAGGCAGAGTGCGGCTGGTGCGCTACCTGGCGGTAGACGATTGCGGTCGCGTACTGAACCCGATGATGGTCGACGGCCAGCGCCACGGCGGGATCGCCCAGGGCGTCGGACAGGCGCTGTTCGAAGAAGTGCTCTATGACGAGGCTGGCCAGCCAATGACGAGCACGCTGGCTGACTACGCGCTGCCACGCGCGGCCGACTTCCCGCGGTTCGAGCTGGACCGCACCGTCACGCCGACGCCGCGCAATCCGCTGGGCGCCAAGGGCATCGGCGAGGCGGGCACGATTGGCTCGACGCCAGCCATCGTCAACGCGGTGGTGGATGCCTTGTCACACCTGGGGGTTCGGCACATCGACATGCCCACGACGCCCGAGAAGGTGTGGCGGGTCCTCAGCACTCAAAGCCCACCGCGCTGACGGAGGCAAAGCGTCGGCGCATCACCGCAATGGCTTCGGCGCTGTTGTCGACGAGGAGGAAGCGGCGGCCACTTTCACACGCGGCTGCGCCGGTGGTGCCGCTGCCGGCGAAAAAGTCGGCAACCAGGCCGTCGGGCGGACACGAGGTGCGCACGATGCGACGCAGAATCGCCAGCGGCTTCTGGGTCGGGTAACCGGTGCGCTCGCGTGAGTTGGTGGGCACGATGGTCGACCACCACGTATCCGTGAGACGTTTGCCGCGGGCGGCCTTTTCGGCGCCAACCAGGCCTGGAGCCATGTACGGGATGCGCTCCGCGGCCTCAGCATCGAAGTAGTAGTCCTTCGCGTCGCGGACGTACAGCAGGATGCTGTCGTGCTTGGGCGGCCACCGACGCCGCGGGCGGCCGCCGTAGTCATAGGCCCAGATGATCTCGTTGAGGAAGCACCCGCGGCCGAAGATCGTATCGAGCAGGACCTTGACGTAGTGGACCTCGCGGGCATCGAGGTGCACGTACAGGCTGCCCGCGTGCGCGAGAATGCGTCGGAATTCGTTGAGGCGTGGCTCGAGGAAGCGCAAATAGTCGTCAAAGAGGTCCTCGAAACTCTGCGAACCGACGCGGATGGTGCGATAGCGCTGGCCCTGGAAGCCGATTCGATCGCCATTGATCTCGTCACGGACGGTCTGGAGCGTGTGCAGGGTCTGGCGCTTTCCGGTGTTGAACGGCGGGTCGACATAGATGAGATCGATGCTGTGGTCTGGCAGGCCGCGGAGCACGCTGAGGTTGTCGGCGTGTATGACGCGGCCGCGCGTGGGGATACACTCGGCTGCGCCATGGCCGTTCAAGTCTCCGTTCTCGATGCGACCAAGTTACACGCCCGGCTCGACGAGCTCCTGGCCAGTCACCCGGCCCAGGATGGCCCGTGGTCGGCGGCGCTGGTTATGAATGACGACGTGCAGGCGTTTGTGATCTTTCATCCGCCAGGTACGCCGAACGATACGCACTATCACGAGCACGACGAGTGGTGGGTGCTGATGCGGGGCGAGATCAACTGGTATATCGAGGGTGAGGCCGAGCCGATCCGCGCGCGCGCTGGCGACTTCGTGCTGTGTCCGAAGCTGCGCAACCATCACCTGGAGCCGGTGGGCTCGGAAGTCTCGGTGCGGCTAGCCGTCAATACGCGCGGCGAGTATCACCGCTACGACCGCCCCGGCTGCCAGGCGCAGAAGTGGCACACAGCGAGTAAGTAATTTCCCCAGTGGGGACGCACCGCATCGGACCCTGCCCGCGTCAGTAGGGGCGTCTCAACGGTCTGGGCGGGGGCTCGGACCGCGGATTCTGGCCCGGGTGGGACCCCTCTGGGAAAAGCTGTTTTACGGTCCTGGTGCATACTCTCGCGGTACCACGCCCCGAGTGTGTCCCGCTCCTCCTGCGTGATGCTCGTCAGGTTGCCGAAGGGCATGTTCTTCGTCACCACCGCCTGCTCGCAGATCTGCTGCGCTCGCGCGCTGATCTCATCCGGCGTATCGAACATTACCCCGTTCGGCGCCGCGGTGAAGCTCTCCTCAACCGGCGCCGCGGAGTGGCACGGCACGCAGCGCTGGGTGATGATCGCCTGCGCTTGCGCGAAGGTCACCGTCTGCTGAGATGTGCTCAGGTCGTCGCGCGGATAAATCGCCACCGCGAGCACGGCAACGCCGACCGCCGCCGAGACGGGAATAGCCCATACCACGCGCCCCTGGTTGCGCAGATTGAAAAAGTGCCGCACCCAGGCGCCCGGCGCCATCACGACCAGCAGGATCAGCCAGCTATACGCGTGCCCGTACGTGAACGGAAAATGGTTGCTCAGCATCGCGAAGAGCACCGGCAGCGTCAGATAGTTGTTGTGAATCGAGCGCTGTTTGCCGCGAATGCCGTACAGCGGGTCAGGCTCGCGACCTTCGGCTTTGGCCGCCACCAGCTCCCGCTGGCCGGGAATAATGACGAATCGCACGTTGGCCCGTCGTAGATGAACCAGCCGACCACCAGAAGCGCCATCGAGATACCGACCGCCAGGGGCGGGCTGATGTCGGCGACGCTGCGGTCGATCAGGTACGTGCTGGCGTTGGCGTAGTACAGCACGACCAGCAGCGTGAACCCGCTGAGCCAGGTGGTGTACGCCTCCCACTTGAACCAGTGCAGCGGACTGGGTAGCGTGCGCGGCGCCACGCGGTACTTCTCGACGCGATAGAAGCCGCCGCCGTGGATCTCCCAGACCTCGCCACCCACGCCCTCGTCCTCTGCCGCCGGGTTCTTGGGCTCGATCAGGTGGTAATCAAGGGCGATGTAATAGAAGGACGTCCCGATCCAGGCGATGGCCGCGGTCACGTGCAGCATCCGCACAAGCAAATTGGCCCAATCGAGCGCGTACGCAAGCATCGGCGGTGGCGGCTCCAGGGAAAACTCGCGCTACCAGCGTTCCTGATGGATGATGTCGGTGAGGGGTTTACGCGGCCGCGGCGGACGCTGGCGCGCTCGATACGCGTCGGCGTCGACCACGCCGATAGACATGATCGTGCGCAGCAGACGCTCGGACGGAACACCAAGCAGTCGCTTGGCCTCGTCCGAGGCGCTCCCCTTGAACCAACCGATGGCCGAGGCCAGACCATGCACATCGGCGGCGAGCATGATCCGTTCGCTGAGGCGGCCCTCGTCGTAGGTGTCGAAGTCCGGATGCTTGAGGATGTCCTGAAGGGCCTCGGCGGGAATGGGCTCGGGCTTGAGTTGGCGAATCTGGCGCAGCCCGCGCAGAAGCTCGATCTGGTCGGCGACAGTCATCGCGCTCTAGCGTACCCGGGCGCCTGGGACCATTTCGGAACGTGGTCAACGCTCGGCCCTTGCGTAGACTGTCGTCAACTGTGCTCGCCCGGGCCTGTCGGTTGTTCATCGCGCTCGTCGTCCTGATGGCGACACCCCTGTCGGCGAGCGCCGCGGCGCCAGCCGCGATCCAGTTCACCCGGTTCGCATCCTGGTAGACGCCGCTCCGCGCGCACTTCTGGCGGTCGACCTGGGGCTGCGCACCGGTCTCGCCCTGTACGCTGACGACGCTCGGCTACGCTGGTATCGCTCACAACATTTCGGCTCAGCCGCCAGCTTGCGGCGCGGGGTGCCGTCGATGCTGGACGGAGTTTCGCACCTGGTCGTCGAAGGCGGCGGCGCGCTGGCCAGCGCGTGGGCAGACGCGGCGACCGAGCGCAATATCGAGGCGCGCTGGGTAAGCGCCGAAACCTGGCGGCGCGCGTTTCTGTACCCGCGCGAGCAGCGCAGTGGGGAGGTCGCCAAGCGTGCGGCCGCGGAATTGGCGCGGCGCGTGATCGACTGGTCCGGTGCACGGCGGCCGACGTCACTGCGCCACGATGCCGCGGAAGCAATCCTGATCGGCCTGTGGGGCGTGCTCGAATTGGGCTGGCTGCCCGCGCTGCCGCCGGGCCTGGTGCACAGCGTGGGCTGATACGGCGTGGGCTAAATTCGCCGTTCCGAAAAGAAGTCACTGCAGCAGCGTGTGGTACGCGATCTCGCCCATCTCGGCGATCACCGCGCGCGCGTCGCCTGGATTCACCCCGGTGTCCACCACCACCACGATGGCCGTTCCCCGCGGGGTCTCCAGCAGCGCGCCGACGTTACTGGAATCGGACAGATTGCCCGTCTTGTCTAAGATGCCAACCGAATCCGGCAGCGTGTCGCGCAACGCATCGGGCGGCGAAATGTTGGCCATACCTTCAGCGAGCAGACTCTTCGCGTCGACGCTCAACTCAGGCGAGGTCGAGATCAACCGCAGCAGGCGGGCGATGTCGCCGGCCGTCGTGACGGCTTCGCTGTCGGTGTCGTCGGGTACGCGGGTCTGGGTGAGGCCGATGCGCTCCATCTCCTGGTTGAGGGTGGCTCGCCCGAGGGTGCGCAGAAAGGCGTGGGCCGCGGCGTTGCTGCTGACCGACAGCATCGCCTCGAGCCCATCCCGTACCGAGGGTACGTCGCCCGCCTTGAAGCCGCCGGCCGGCTCAGGTTCGACCGTGTCGTCGTCCTCGATTGCCAGCGGCGCATCCAGGCTCAGCGTGCCGGCGTCGACGTCGCGCAAGGCGAGCCAGGCCACGCCGAGCTTGTACAGGCTGGCCGACGGAAACGTCTGGTCGTCATTGAGGGATACGCGCGCGCCGCTGCCGAGGTCCTCGAGGACCAGGCCGTAGGCGGAGCCGTCGCCCGGTGCGAGACCGTCCAGCAGCCCGTCGAGCAGCGGCGCCTGCGGCTCAGAGACGTCGACCGGCGCATCGGCCGCCGCTGTCGCCAACACGGTCGCCGGAGAAGTCGGTTCGGGTTGCGGCATCGCAGGCGGTGTGGGTCGTGCGGTGGGCGTCGGTGGCGCGACGGGCAGCACACGTGGCCCCACGGTGGCGGTAGCGGTAGCGGTGAATGCGGCTACGCCTGTCGGTAGGCTCGCGGGTGTCGCGGCGGGTGTGCGGATTGGCACCGGCGCGCATGCGGCAGCCAGCCCGAACGACACGCTGGCCACCAGCAGAGCACGCGGTAGACGAACCATGCCAGAGTTCAGAGGACGGCTATGGCTTCAATTTCCACCAGAAATCGCGGTTCGGCAAGTCCTTGAACAACGACCAGCGTGCTCGGCGGGTAGGGCGGCTCGGGGAACACCTCGTCGCGAGCGTCGCCGACAAGCGGCCGATATGCCCAATGGGTGATGTATGTCGTGGTCTTGACCAGATGCCTCGGCGTAGCGCCGTAATGCGCGAGGATGCCGATCAGATTGCGCCAGGCCTGTCGCGCCTGGGCGCGGGCGTCACCTTCGCCCACGAGCTCGCCGCGTGCGTCGAAGCCAAGCTGGCCGGAGATGTACAGCGTCTGGCCAGCCCGAGCGACCTGCGAATAGTGTGGTACGGGCACATATACGCCTGGCGGATTGATCCACTCGCGCGGCTGGGTAAGGTCGCTCATGATCAGAGCACTGCTCCCGTGACGGTTGCTCGCTGGCGTGTCCAGCGGCCTGCCAGACGTTGACGCGTGCCGGCTGCCTGCGCCAGTTGCTCCGCGAGCGTCTGGGCTTCGCGCAGGATGCTGTCCTCGTCGACACCAACGATGCGGCGGTCGTCCAGCACGACGCGACCACCGACGATGGCGGTGCGCACATTGACTTCCCCGCTCGAGTACACCAGCGTCGAGACGGGATCGTGTACGGGGATCGACTTCGCGTGCAACGGATCCAGGATGAACAGATCGGCGCGCTTGCCCGTCTCGAGCATGCCGAAGTCGCCGCGACCCAGCGCCGCCGCGCCGCCACTCGTGGCCAGTCGCACCGCGTCCGCTGCCGTGAAGACCGCCGGGTTGCGCCACGCGACCTTCGGCAGCAGGGCACCGACTTTCAGCGCCTCGAGCATGTCCTGACTGTTATTGCTGGCCGCGCCGTCGGCCCCCAGGCTGACCGTGACGCCCAGATCGAGCAACCGCGGGATGGGTGGAACGCCGCTACCCAGGTACATGTTGCTGACCGGGTTGTAGGACACGCACGCGCCGTGTCGGGCCAGGATCTGGCAATCCTCGTCGGTCAGCTGCACACAGTGGGCATGCAGCACGTCTGGCCCGAGAAAACCGATGCGATCGAGGAACGGCACCGTACGCTGCCCGAACCGGCGCCGGCTCTCGTCACTGTCGAAGGTGACTTCGTCGGTGTGCAGGCTGATCCGCAGGCCGCGCTCGTTGGCCAACCGCCGTGCCGCGCGCAGGCTGGTCTCCTCCAGTGCCCAGGTGGCGCCTGGCGCAAGCCAGACCCGTCGCGGCCCGTACGTATCGACCAGCCGCGCACAATCGGCGAACTGGGCGTCGATGCCTGGCAGCGGCACCTGCACAACTTCGGTCTGTCGATCGCGCAGTCCGCGGCCGAGAATGCCCTGGATGCCGACGTCGTCGAAGGCCTGAATGATGGCGTCGTACACCTGCGTATCCGCGTGATCGACCATGTAGTCAAAGATGGTCGTGCAGCCCGAGCGCAGCGACTCGATGCAGCCGAGCGCCGCGGCGACGTAGCACATGCGCGGCGTCAAATGCGGAATGCTCGGCAGCGTGCAGGCATCCAGCCACTCCATGAGCGGCAGATCGTCACCCAGCCCCTTGAGCAGCGTCTGATACAGGTGGGTGTGCGTATCGACGAGGCCTGGAAAGATGAGCGCGCCCGCGGCGCCGATCGTGCGCGGTGCCTTGAAGCGGCTCTGCACCGCTTCGCGCGATCCGAGCTCGACGATCGAGCCGTTGGAAATGGCGAGGCCTGCGTCGGCAATCACCAGGCCGTCGGCACGCGCCGTGACAAGCGTGCCTCCGAGGACGAGCAGGTCGGCGTCGGTCACGCGCGCGCCGCTATCGGCCGAGGCTCAGTGGGCTGCAAGTGTGGCAGGACGTCGCGCGCGAAGCGCTCCAACTGTTCAATCGCCTGCTCGCGGACCATGCCCGGAAAGTGCGGGAAAATCGAGATGTACTCGAGCCCCAGCTCGTGCTGGAGGCCGGCAACGTCCTCGCCGACCTCATCGGCGGTGCCCACCAGCCAGGCCCCCTGGGCGATGGACTCGGCCAGGCTAGGAATGCGACCGTGGGCCCAGGACTTGCCCTGCTCGTCGGCGTAGGCCTTGCTCCAACCGTACGGACCGAGGAAGCGCCAGAACTCGTCGTGCCCGGCCAGCGCGCGCTCGAGAGCCTGCTCGTGCGTATCCGCCAGCACCACGTTCAGCACCGCCTGACGGTCCTCGCCCGGACGCAGTCGTACACCGTGATAGTGCTCGACAAGGTCGGCGTACTGCTGCCAGCCCCGCTTGAGCATCGCGCGGTTTTGGTACCAGAACACGGCTTTGTGTCGTTCACGCGCCACGTAGTCGGCAGTTGGCGGACTGGTGACGGGCTGCCAGATGTCGACCGGGACGTGCAGCGGCTTCGGGATCAGTGTGAGCGTCTGCACGCCGTGGCCGCGATCGTCGATCTTCTGTGGCGGCAGTTGGTAGTGCTTGCCATCGAACGTGAAGGTCTCGTTGTGCCAGGCGCGCTTGATGATCGCGACCTGCTCTTCGAAGACCTCGCGGTTGTACGTATCGTCTGGATCGCTGTTCCAGCCGACGCGCGTACCCAGCGGCTCCGCCTCACGCGGGACCGTGCCGCGACCGATGCCGCAGAGCATACGACCGCCGGTCATCACGTCGGCCAGCGCGAAATCTTCGGCAAAACGCAGCGGGTGCCACTGCGGCAGGACGTTGAACATCGCGCCGAACTTCAGGCGCCGCGTACGCTCGGCGAGGAAGGCGGCCATCAAAATGGCATTGGGCACGACTTCGTAGCCCTCGTACTGGAAGTGATGCTCGGCAAGCCACAAGCTGGCATACCCGAGTCGCTCGGCCGTTTCTGCGTACGCTTCGAGGTCCGCGTACACCTTGAGAAAGTCGGCCTGGCCATACCGACGGTCTTGCGGCGGCGTGCCCTCCATGCCGGCGTCGGGCATGTCCACGCCACAGAAGAAGAAGGCACCCACTTCCAGGCTCAAGGCCTGGTCATTAAACCCCACCGGCAACGCCGATGCATGGTCCACGGAGGACAGAGTCGTTGATGGACAAAGCCCAGCGCAAAGAGCTGATGACGCGCTACCGGCAGAGCCGGCCTCAGGCGGGCGTCTACCGCATTGTCAACGAGCGCTCGAATCGGGTCTTGCTCGGCAGCAGCCCCAACCTGTCAAGCGTGCGCGGCAAACTCGACTTTGCCCGCTCCACGCACACGCCCAGCGCGCTGGACCATCGTCTCCTCGCGGACGCGCGCGAACTCGGGGTGGGGATCTTCCGCTTTGAGGTGCTCGAGGTCCTGGACGTTGCCGCCGACGCCACCGACGCGCAGCTTGCCGACGACCTGGCAGTCCTCGAATCGCTGTGGCGCGAGCGACAGGACCCTACCCTGTTGTACTGATGACGACGTCCGAACTTGCCCTTCTGGAAGGAAACCTGGATGCCGATCCGCATCGGCAGTTCGAGCGCTGGCTTGCCGCGGCGACAGCTTCCGGCGAACCGATGGCGCACGCCATGGCACTGGCCACCGTCGACGCGGACGGCTCGCCGTCGACGCGGATGGTCCTGCTCGAGGAGGTCGATCTGGACGGGTTCGTGTTCCAGACGAACACCGAGAGTCCGAAGGCACGCGATCTGGTGGCCAATCCACGTGCAGCGCTGACGTTCTTCTGGCCGATTCTGCTGCGGCAGGTGCGGGTGCGCGGCACGGTTTCAGCCCTGCCGCGCTCGGTGGTCGAGAAATTCTTTGCCAGGACGCCGGTAGGCATCCAGGTGATGCTGCGTGCATGCCGCCAGAGCACGGTCATCCCTGATCGGGCAACTCTTGAACGCAACTACGCAGACGCGCTCGCTTCAGGCGAGACGGGTGTGCCGTCGGACTGGGGTGCGTATCGCCTCCATGCGGAGTCGATCGAGTTCTGGCAAGGCCGAGAGAATCAACTGCAGGACCGCCTGCGCTACACACGCACCGACGGACGGCCCTGGCGAATTGAGCGACTCGTCCCCTAGGACTCGTCCCCCAGGACTCATCCCCTAGTCAGGGACGCGGTTGCGAGAGCGCTCTTCGCTCACCGCTTCGGTGAGCAGACCCAGACCGTTCGCCACGCGGTTCGTGTAGTTCAGATGGGCGCACTGGTTGTTGGCATCCAGGATGTCCAGGTCGTCGAAACCAGCAGCTCGCAGCGCTTCGACGTCTGCCAGGACAATCTCGCCCGGGCGCAACGTGAGCTTCTCGACGTAGCGGGCGAGCGCAGCATCCGCCGCGCAGAGTCGGGCGTAGTCGCGCGTATCGAGTGCTTCGACCAGCGCCGCCTCGTCCTGGCGACACAGCTCGGTGCGCGCCAGCGACGCGCAGTGAGGTGTCGCATTCAGGATGGATGTCAGATAGCTGATCAGCAGTTTCTGCGCTAGCGTCAGCCGCGACGGGACGCCCTCACTCGCGCGATACAGGATCAGGCGCGCGTGCACCACCTCGGGCGCCAGGCTGCCAAGCTGCGTGAACTCCGTCGGACGCCCGAGTTTACGGGCCTGCCAGGCGTACGCCTCGGCGAGACGACCGTCGGCGTCATCAGGCTCAATGGTGCGGATCCAGACCATGGCTCTGGCGAACATTGTGGCCAGCGACGGCTCCGGCGTCCATTACCAGTCGCGCGACGTCCTCGAGGTAGGCCACGGAGTAGTCGTGCGCATCAAACACCAGGAGCTCCGGCTGGACGCGCAGGCGCAGGTCAGACAGTCGCGCCACCACGTCCGAACGGCTGCCGACGATCGCATAGCGCTCCAGAACGGCGTCCGTGATCACCGCGGCGGCCGCTTCCGGGCCCCGGGTATTCACGACGGCTCGCAGGGCATCCGTCGCGGCCGCGTCCAGGCCGAACGCGAGATGGTCGCGTTCGGGCATGTCGACGGCCATATAGGCGAGGTGCATGCGTAACTCCTCGCGCAGCGGCTCGGTCCACGCCGCGGCCGGGTTCCAGGCAATCGACGCTCGCCCCAGTGAGCGCAGGCGCGAGATCAGCTCTGGCACCGTTTCGACCGCCCGCCCGGCCAGCACGACCCAGTCAGCGCGCTCGGCGGCGAGGCGCTCCACGCGCGGACCCCGCCCGGCGATAGCCAGCGGCATCCGGTCGGAGGAGGTCCAGTCCAGGCGCGCACCACGCACGGTCAGCTCACCGGCGATGTTCGACGCGTTCGCCGCGCCACAGCGCCTGGGCGATGTCGACGCACTCGACCAGGGCCGTATATGGGCGCGCCGGCGCGAGGCCGAGCGGTCCGAAGACGCGACTACCGCCCGTCCCGAAGCCCGCCACAACGCGCCGGGGCGCCAGCTCGGCGAGCGACGCAAACGCCGCCGCCGTCGTCACCGGGTGCCGACTGTGCGGATTGGTGACGGCGCCAAAAAGCAGCACCTGGCGCGTGCGTTGGGCGATCGCGGCCAGCGTGACAAACAGATCGCGATCGGTGCCCTCGTCGGCGACGAGGATCGCCATCGCGCCCAACGCCTCGGCCGCCCCGGCGAGCGTGACGAGCTCGGCGACGGGACGCACAGCGTGAAGCCAGACGCCCCAGCCGGTGTCAGTCAAAGACACGCGGTCGGACAACCTCCGCCAGGAGCCGCAACGACCGCGACGGGTCGGGTCCGATCACGTGCCATGCCAGCACGCCGCGGAGCCCGGCGCCGAGGTAGGCACGCAGGCGCTGGGAGACGTGGTCCGCATCACCCGCCGCGGCGAACGTGTCGATCAGGGCATCGCTGACGAGGCGTGCGCCGGCGGCGACGCCCTGCTCGAGCACGGTCTGACGCACGCGCTGGAGCTCGTCAGGGTCGGCGCCCGACGTGGACAGCACGACCGGCTCGACGCGATGGATGTAGTACGCGAGCACGGTGCGAACCGCGTCGCGCGCGGCGCGGATGTCAGGGTCGACGCTGACCAGCACGTTGCTGGCCAGATCGAGCTCGGCGGGATCGCGGCCGGCATCGCGCGCGCCCAACTGAATCTGCTGCCACGC
Source organism: uncultured Chloroflexia bacterium (assembly GCA_963776625.1). Taxonomy (GTDB): domain Bacteria; phylum Chloroflexota; class UBA6077; order UBA6077; family CF-72; genus CF-72. The sequence goes on from CAVZNP010000003.1 coordinate 435,657, forward strand.
CCAGGCCGCGTAGCCCGGGCTGACGATGGCGCCGAGCTGGACGCCGTCCGCGACGGCGCCCGCGGCGCGCAGCATGCGGGCATTCACGCCGCCGACGTAGACCGGGATCGAGGGGCGCCACAGAGGGAAGTCCAGCTTCGCGTCCGCGCGCGCCGTGAAGATGCGCGGGCTGAGGCCAGCAGGCTCGCCGCGCACCAGACCGCGCACGATCTGGATCGCCTCGACCATGGCGCTCAGCGGCCGCTCGGTGCGCGGGTCGGCTTCGCCAAGCGCGCGCAGAGTCCACAGCGCGGCGCCGAGACCGAGCAGGACACGGCCCTGACTGGCTTCGTCGAGCGTGGCCGCCTCCATGGCGATGAGCGAGGGATGGCGCCAGAACGGATTGACAATGCCGATGCCGATCTTGACCCGCCGGGTGGCAGCGGCAACACACGCGGCGACCGTGAACAGCCCCCGGCCGATGGCTGCTCTCAGGCAGCCAGACCTCGGAGAAGCCAAGCTCCTCGGCGCGACGTGCCAGGGCCACGGTCTCGGCGACAGGTGTCTCGTTGGAGAGCGCCAGACCGAGACGGCGAGGAAGGAGTGTCACGCGCCCGCCTCGGCAAGTACCTCGCGCGCCCACGAGACGCGTGCCACGACCTCGTCGACGGAGAACGCAGGGATCGCCAGAGAGGTCGCGCCGAGGTCCGCGGCCAGCACCGCGACGTATGCTGGCGTCGGGTCAGACAGGATCAGGTCGTCCAGCGCCGCGGCAGGCACCAGCTCCTGGGCGGCCGCGGCTCCGCCACTTACCAGCCGCTCGCGCAGCGCGTGCAGTGTTGGGCGGCTCAGGCCCCACGCGGCGTGCAAGTTCGGGTGGCTGTTCAAGACACTGTAGGCGGCGATCGTCCGCAGCCGTGCGCGCGTCGCTGCACCGTAGTCGACCAGCGGCGCCCAGACCAGTTCCGGGCGGCGCCCGGCGTCCATGGCGCCGCGTGCCACGATGGCGGCGCTGCGGGGCAGGTCGCTGCGTGGAATGGCCCACAGCAGGACTTTGTCGGCGCATGCGCCGGCAACGCTCAGCATGCCGTCACCCCTGCCCGCAATCAAGACGTCCAGCGGTTGGAGCGGAAGGTCCAGCGTGCGGCCGCTGCTGGAATCGAGAGGTTCGCCGCGCGCCACGCCTCGGATGACGTCTACCAGCGCGCGGATGCGCTCAACGGCGTGCGTCCTCGGGACCTTTGCGGCACCGGACACCTCGGAGCCGCCTGCACCGATACCGACAAAGACGCGCCCCGGGCTCGTCAGATCCTGCAAGCTGGCGAGTGCCGCTACGGTGTGGAAGGGATGGCGCAGGTACGGGTTGGTCACCACCGGACCGAGCGCGATTCGCCGCGTGGTGCGAGCGGCCTCAGCCAGCAGCAGCCAGGTGTCACGCCACCAGAAGGCGTCCGGCAGGCCGAGCCAGTCGGCCCCGGCGTCCTCCGCCGCGCGCGCCAGCGCGGCGACGGCAGGGAAGTCCGGGTTGGGGAGGTGCGAAATGACCCCGATTGTCATCGGGGGATCAGAGATGAATGCTCTTGTCCAGGAATTCGTTGGTGAACAGGTCCGATGGCTGCAGATTGGCCTTCGGTGGCTTGCCGCGAGCGGTGAACACCGGCGCGAAGTCATTGATCATTTGCTGCACTCGGGCGGTGTCGTAGGAGCCGTACACCCCGTCCGTGCCGTTGCCAACGATGTTGTACATCAGCATCTTCTGCACCGCGTCGGCGCCGGCCGTGACGGAGATCTGGGTGCCGCCTTTGACGCGCGCGGTGTAGTCAGAAATCATGGCGTTGATCGGCCCTGGATTCTTCACATAGTCGATGGCTGACTGCTGCATGAGTGGCACGAGCTTCTGCAGGCAGGCGCGGTTGGCATCCAGCTTGTCGTTGCGAATGGCCATGTCGTCCTGGTAGATGGGCACGTCGTTGTCCAGCAGCAGGAACTTGACGGGCTTCATCCAGTCCGGAACCTCGTTCTCATAGAGGTACGGTTCGGACGTGATGAAGCCCTGCGAGACGATATTGCCTTCGGCAGCCACAAAGCGCGATGGATCGCCGGTATACGACTCATCTACCTGGCTCATCTTCAGCGCACCCTTGCCCACCAGGACGTCGATATACGAGGCGCCCGAGAACGCGAGCACGGTCGCCCCGTTCTGCCCGATGTCCGCAACGTTCTGGAAGTTCCAGTCCTGGTTGCCCCAGAAGAAGATCTGTGGGTTCTTGGCGTACCACGCAAAGACCGCCGTGGACGGCTGACTGGCGGAGTTCTGAATCTGTTCATCCGTGCCGACCATCCCCAGCAGGATGGAATCGTCCGAGTACAACTGCGCGGTCACCTGCTGGAAGCCGATCGCCGGACCGCCAGCGCGGATCTCTGCGTTCACACCCGTATTGCCGATGGGACCCGAATAGGTGTTCTTGTTCGTATCGATCGTCCCATTCGGCCCGATCAGCTGATACAGGAAACCGTGGTCGGGCTCGGGCCACCAGTTGGTCTGAATCACCACGTTGTCGGGACACACGCCTTTCAGGCTGCCGGCGGCGACTGCCCGGGGAAGTGCCAGTTCCCGCCACGGCGCTTGGCGAGGGGACCAGCGAGGGCACGGGCGAGACCGCGGGCTTGGCAGCGGCCGATGGCGAAGCAGCCGCCGCCGGTAAGGCCGGGACGGCCACCGATGCCGAGGCGGCCGGTGACGGCGACGATGCCGCCACGGTTGGCTTGGCGGCAGCAGGCGCCGTCGTGGGCGCCGGCGCCTGCGCGCTGGGCGAGCAGCCGGTCAGCGCGATCACGCCTGCCAACGTGATCGACACCAGTGGCAGCCGGGAACTCAGGCGTGGACGAACAAGGTGCATGGATGCGGGGACCCCCTTGGAAAGTGAATGCGGCTCGACGATCACTCCGCCGAATGGTGGGATTCGTGCCAGGAACCAACCAGCAGGTTGCCGAGGGCGCCGAACGCCCAGAACACCAGGAGACCGAGGAGTGACGACAGAGCAACCGCCGCGAACAACTGCTCCGACTGGAGGCGGGCGCGGTAGTCGTCGATCAATCGCCCGATACCAGGATCACCCTGACGGAAGAAGAAATCGCCAACGATCGCACCGACTACGGATAGCCCGGCGGCAATACGCCAGCCAGAGACGATCGCCGGCAGAGCGCCCGGCAACTGCAGCTTGAGCAAGCGCTGCAGTCGCGTTGCGCCTTGCAACGTGAAGAGGTCGTGGTGCAATTGGTCTGAAGATTTCAACCCGAAGAGCGTGTTGGTGATGATCGGAAAAAGCGAAATCAGGACACAGACCAGAACACGACTGCTGAATCCGAACTGGAACCAGAAGCCGATCAGCGGCACGATGGCCAGGATCGGGATGGTCTGCAGCACGACAGCCCACGGATAGATCGACCATTCGATCCACTGTGCCTGGATCATGGCACCGGGATGATGGTGCCGATCACGATGGCCACCGCGAGGCCGACGATGGCCACCTGGGTGGTCGACCAGAGCGCGGCCAGTATTTCGCTGAAGTTGGCGGGATTGAGCAGCCCGTTCAGCACAACGTCCTGGGGCGGCGGCATGAGAAAGCGCCGCCGCGGATCGAGCAGCACGTAGCTAATGAACAGCCAGATAAGCAGGACCAGGATAAAGACGGCGATCGGCGCCGCGATCTGGGCGATGGCGCGGCCTCGATTGGAGTGCTTGTTCCGAGTGACCGTCGGCGCCGGTCGCGCCCGCGGCTCCGTGGATGGCGCTGTCGAGATGCTCACGACAGGTTGGCTCGCAAGCGCGCGGAGATCTGTCCGGCGATGGCGGCGAATTCCGAATCGAACCGCAATTCAGGTGGCCGCGGATAGGCGAACGGGATGGCAACCTCGGTGACAATGCGGCCCGGACGTGGAGACATGACGACCACCCGCGACGCGAGGAAGGCGGCCTCGCTCACCGAATGCGTGACGAAGAGTCCAGCGAACTGCTCCTGTTCGAACAATCCCAACAACTCACCATTCAAGCGCTCGCGCGTGATCTCGTCGAGCGCGCCGAAAGGCTCGTCGAACAGGAAAATGCGCGGCCGCAGCGTGAGCGAGCGAGCCAGCGAAACGCGCATGCGCATGCCGCCCGACAGGGCACGCGGTAAATGCTTCTCGAAGCCAGTCAGCCCCGTCAGCGCGATGGCGTTGGTCGCGATGCGCGCGCGCTCGTCTTTCGGCACATGCGCCAACTCCGCGAGAAGCTCCACATTGTTCTGTACAGTGCGCCACGGCAGCAGCGTCGGATCCTGGAAGACATAGCCCAGGTTGCCGTCCGCGACGCGGATCTCGCCTTCCGACGGACTGGTCAACCGCGAAGCCAGGCGCAGGAGCGTCGACTTGCCACAGCCAGAAGGGCCAACGATCGCGACCATCTCTCCGGCGGCGACTTCGAGTGAAACGTCGTCCAGCGCCTGGGTGCCGTCGGGAAACGTCTTGCTCACGTGCTCGAACGTGAGGGCGGCGTCTGCGGAGGGAGTAGCCATGCCGTCGCGATCAACGATGCTGGTCTGACCGGCGGAGCGTTCGAGCACGCCCACAGGGTACATGTCGCACTGTGGCCGCGGCTTTGTACGGAGTGCACAAGTTCGTCTGCAAGTGGGCAGCCGTTAGGGCAGACAGGACACTCATGCCGGCTGGTCGAGGAGCTTCTCCATCAGGATGACGTCCACCCACGCGCCGTCGAGCAAGCCTTGCTCGTGGTACGTGCCGACGACCTCAAATCCGCGCTGCACGTACAGCCGCATGCCAGCCGAGTTCGTCGGAAACGCGGCCAATACCAGTTTGTGAAAGCCGATGCGCCTGGCGCGCTCTTCGAGTGCCGTCAGCAAGCGCGTGCCGACACCCGAACCACGCGCCTCCCTGGCAACGTAGACGGAAAAGTCGGCCACGTGGTCGTACGCCGGCCGCGGATTGAATTGATTGAGCGACGCCCAGCCCAGCACCTCGGCGCTGGCGGCGGTGGCGACCAGGACCGGATAGCGCGCGGAGTGGTTCGCCAGCCACTGGCGACGTTCGTCAGCTGTCCGTGGCATCGTCTCGAGCGTGGCCACGCGGTCCTCGATACCCTGGTTGTAGATGCGCGCAATGGCCACTGCATCCTCCGCGTTTGCGTCGCGCACGGACAGCTCAGCCACGTGTTCCTCGGCAGTGTAGCGGCCACATGGCACGCGTGTGGATTGGCATTAGCGTCTCTCGCGGTTTTGGGCCCCGCCCAGGCGTATGCTGTGCACTGCCATGCCGATTCCGATCTATCCGTTCGGCCGCACCGGCCATCAAAGCACGCGCATCATTTTCGGCGCGGCGGCGCTCAGCCGCGTCGACCAGGCTGTCGCCGATCGGACGCTGGACATCCTGCTCGAGCACGACATCAACCACATCGACGTCGCCGCCAGCTACGGCGACGCTGAGCTGAGGGTCGCGCCGTGGCTCAAGCGCTATCCGGACCGTTTCTTTGTCGCCACCAAGACCGCCAAACGTCGCGCCGACGAGGCCCGCGAAGAACTGAAGCGTTCCCTGGATCGGCTCCAGGTCGACCGCGTCGATTTGTGGCAACTGCACAATCTGTCGGACCCGATCGAGTGGGACACCGCTCTCAGCCCGGGCGGCGTCATCGACGCCGCCGTCGAAGCCCGCGAGCAAGGCCTCATCCGCTTCATCGGCGTCACCGGCCACGGCGCGCAGATCGCCGCCAATCACCGCCGCAGCCTGAGGCGCTTCGACTTCGACTCGGTGCTGCTGCCCTACAACTACCTGACCCTGCAGTCCGCCTACTACTACGAAAACTTCCACGCCCTGAAAGCCACCTGCCAGGAGCGCAACACGGCAGTCCAGACGATCAAATCACTCGCGTACCGGCCCTGGCCGGCCGGGAACGCACCAATTCAACCTGGTACCAGCCACTCCAGGATCAGCCCGAGATCGACACCGCCGTACATTGGGCGATGGGCGAGCCCGGTATCTTCGTCATTTCTTCAGGTGACGTCACGCTGCTGCCCAGAATCCTGGATGCGGCCGAGCGTTTTGACGCGCGCCCCACCGACACGGACATGCAACAGATGGTCGCCCGTCTGCAGATGGAGCCGCTCTTCGTCTGAGGTGCCGCCGCGTCAGGGCGTACCGTGCGCCGCGTGGTTGAACGCGCGGCGCAGGCGCTCGATCCCCGAACTGACGTGTCGTGACGGGTGAACGCGGTTCGTCAACAGCACCGTGTAGCGACCGCGCTCCAGGTCGATCCAGATGCCAGTCCCGGTAAAGCCGGTGTGTCCAATGCTCCGCGAGCTGATCAAGTCGCCCCCACTCCAGCCAGGGCTCGTCAAACTCCAGCCGAAGCCCCGCCGAATGTGTTCCGGCGGCGCACCGCGCGCATGTTCACGACTCAGATACTCCAGCACCGCCGGCGAGTGCAGCCGACCATTCAGCACTGCCCGCGCGTAGCCACAGACACCGCGCAACGTGGCGAACAGACCGGCGTGACCGGCGACCCCACCCAGTGAGGCCGCGTTTTCATCGTGGACTTCTCCTCGTAGGAGCCGCGAGCGCCATGGGCAAAGCTCCGTTGGCGCGACCGGGGCATCGGCCGGAGGCGTGAAAGCGAGGTGCTCCTCCAGACCGATGCGCGCGTACAGGGTACGCGCCTGAATTTCCAGGGGCTGCTGGAAGACGCGCTCAAGGATGTGACCCAGCACGATGAACCCGAGGTCGCTGTAGAGGATCTGCCCAGATGGTTGGTCGAGCGGCGTATGCAGCACGCGAGCGAGGAGCGTTTGCCGATCCAGTCCCAGCGTGTACAGCGGCTGCCAGGCCGGCAGGCCGCTCGTGTGGGTCGCCAGGTCGAGGAGGGTCGCGTCGCCGAGATTGGGCCGCGACTGAAGCCACGCCACCTCGGGTACGAGCTCGCGCACCTGGGACTGCGGATCGAGGCGGCCCGCCGCGATGGCATCCAGCACCAGCGGCGTGGTGCACAGCACCTTCGTCAGCGACGCGAGGTCGTACCAGGTGTCCGGCGTGACAGCCGCGCCATCGGCCTCGATACGACCGAAGCACGCCAGACGTTCGTCTGCCCGATCGCCAACGGCCGCCGCCGCACCGGAAACCGGGCCGCACGCGATCGCGCGTTCAACCGGTGCGAATGCGGAATCCATGGGCTGGGCTGGGCTCAGGACGGCATCGACCCCTCGGCGATGCGATAGATCACTCCACCTTGCATATCCACGACGTACACATCCCCGTTCGGATCTTCGGCGAACGAATCGATCTTGATGGGATTGAATCCGAGCTCCACACGCGTCCAGCCTTGCTGGGCGTTACCGGTCATGGTGAAGACACCGCCCGTGCACAGGTCGCCGAAGAGGTACTGGCCGTCGAACGATGGCACGGTCGGCCCACGGTAAACGTAGCCGCCCATGATCGCGCAGGTCATGTTGTGACCGTAGGTGACCAGGGGTAGGACCAGGTTGCTGTCCTGACAGTGGGCCTGGTCCATGCACTGCGAGCCCTCAAAGTACGGCCAGCCGTAGTTCTCACCACCGTGGCTGTTGGCAGGCTGCATGTCGACTTCCTCCCAGGTCGCGTCGCCCACGTCGCCAATCCACATGTCGCCGGTTGAACGATCGAAACTGAATCGCCACGGATTGCGGTACCCATACGCCCAGATCTCGGGCCGTGCGCCGGGGGTATCGACGAATGGGTTCGTGGGCGGGACGGCGTAGGGCTGCGCCGAATCGACGTCGATGCGCAGGATCTTGCCGTAGATCGACGCAGTCGACTGCGCTTCCTGGGACGCCTCATCGTCGCCAACGGAGATGTACAGATAGCCATCGGGACCAAAGGCGAGAGTGCCACCGTTGTGGAACTTGCTGCGTTTGGGGATCGACATGACGGTCATGGCCGTGGACGGGTCCACCTGATCTGGCTGGTTGGGCGAGACGGTGTAGCGCACGACATTCACCGAGGCGTCATTGGCGGTGTAGTCGATATACAGGTAACCGTTCTGGGGGTAATTCGGGTCGAACGCCAGGCCGAGCAAACCCTCCTCGGTGCTGGTGGAGGTGTTGTCCGAGACGTCGATGAGCGGAGTTGGATGCAAGGTGCCATCGGCGTCGGCGATCCGCACGCGACCTTCACGTTCGAGGACAAACATGCGCTTGCTGCCGTCGGGTGGCCACGCGACAAAGGTTGGCTCCTTGAGGCCTTTGATCACCGGCTCCAGCGACAGGTTTTTACCGATCAACCAGTCCGATTGGGCGTGCGCCCTGGCACGTGTGACGGCCAGGCCAGCGGCGACTACGCCGAGAACCGCCAGCATCAGGACAACGGGAACGATCAAGCGCAGCCGTGGCATTTCGGCGAGAGGGTAACAGGCGCCGGGGCGCGCCGGAAGTGCCTGTCAGGGGAACAGGCAGCTTACACGGCGCTGCCACTTCCACGTGTCGCTGCCACGTGGCATGCGCATGGCGAGGTATTTTTCCCCCCAATGTCCGACGCTAACGTGAACGCAGGGCCCCTCACAGGCTTTCGGATACTCGACATCTCGACGATGATCGCGGCTCCTTTCGCCGCGGCGTTGCTCGGCGACATGGGCGCCGAGATCATCAAGGTCGAGGTACCCGGCGCCGGCGACACGCTGCGGCACGTCGCACCCATGTACGCGAACCGTTCGCTGTACTGGTCAGTCCTGGGCCGCAACAAGTGCTCCATCACGCTCGACCTGCGCGTGGCACGCGGTCGCGACCTGTTTCTCGAGCTTGTCAAACGCAGCGACGCGCTGATCGAAAACTTCCGCCCGGGCACCCTCGAGCGCTGGGATCTTGGCTACGATGCACTGAAGGCTGCCAATCCCGACCTCGTTCTCGTGCGCGTCTCCGGCTATGGTCAGGACGGCCCGTACCGCGACAAGGCCGGCTTTGGCACGCCGGCCGCCGCGATGGGCGGCCTGACCTACATCACTGGTTTCCCCGACCGCCCGCCGATCACCGTACCAATCGCCCTGGCCGACTACCTGGCGGGCCTGTTCGCGGCGCTGGGCGGCGTCGCGGCGCTTCTGGAACGCGAACACCAGCATCGTGGCGGCCAGTGGGTCGACGTTTCGCTGTACGAATCCGTCTTCCGCTTGCTCGAAGCCGTGGTGCCTGCCTACGGCAAGAATGGCGTCGTCCGCGAGCGGAACGGCAACCGCACTGGTCAGTCGTCGCCGATTGGCAGTTACCGAACAGCCGACGACCGCTACATGGTGCTGAGCGTCTCGACCGACCGCGTGTGGCTGCGTATGACCGAAGCGATGGGCCACCCGGAGTGGGCGACGGACCCGCGCTACCTTAGCAACCCCGAGCGCACCAGGCGACCGGACGAGGTGGACGCGCTGGTCGCCGGCTGGTTCGCGGAGCACAGTGCCGAGGAGGCGCAGCGCCTGCTCGACGAGGCCGGTGTGCCAGTCAGCCCGATTTACTCCATCGCCGACATTTTCGAGGATGCGCAATATCGGGCCCGAGGGGACATCATCACACCGGAGGATCCGGTCGTCGGGCCTGTGCCGATGCCTGCCGTGCTACCGCGGTTTTCACGCACGCCCGGCGGGGTCCGTTTTGTTGGCCCGGAACTCGGCGAGCACAACGCCCGGGTCTACGGAGACCTGCTCGGCCTCAGTGAGGCGGAGCAGGTCCAGTTGCGTACCGACGGGATTATCTGATTACAGCGACGAAGACGGTCGAAGAACGACCGGTAGCGCCGAAGCGCCAGGCGGAGCGCCTCGGTATCGGTGTCCTCCCCGCGGTCCCACTGTTTCTCCAACCGGCCGCGCTCATCGGCAAAGACCTGCGCCAGGCGGCCGAACTTCTAGCGAGTGACGAACACGTTCTGCAGGAATGTCACTCCGGGATACGCGTCGATCGGCGTGATCACCAGGCTGTTATTGTCGCCGTTGGCGTGGACCCAGGGCTTCACCACCACCATCCGGCCACGATAGAACATGGGCGCCACCGGCAAATCCTGCAGCAGAATTTGCTGCGCCTGGGCATAGGCCTGCAGCCGCTGAGTCTGATCCGTACCTGAATCGCCGCTGGCCGCCGCTTCGTCGAACCGCGGATTACAGTAGTTGTACTTGTTGTTGCTGGCATTGCACGCGAACAGACCGGTCATCCAATCCTGCGGATCCGGATAGTCGGCGCCCCAGCCTCCCCATGCGAGATCGTAGTCCTTGGCTTTGTACGCTGCCTGAAAGGCTTTGGCTTCCATGGAGTCCAGCACCACGTCGATCCCCAGGTTCTGCTTCAGCTGTGCCTGAATGAACTCCGCTTGCGACTGATTGGCGGACGTCGTCGCGTAGCGGAAATGCAACTGCGGAAACGTACCGGGGTCCGAGTAGCCGGCCTGTGCTAGCAATTCTTTGGCGCCGGCTACATCGAAATCGATGTCTTTACCCAGATCCGACTGGTAACCGGGCATCCCCGGGGGGATCACGCTGGTGGCCGGTTTTCCCACCCCGGCCGCGACGTCGCGAATCAGTGCCTGCCGGTCAATGGCTTTGGACAGCGCCTTGCGCACGTTCGGATTGTCCAGCGGAGCGTGGGCGTCATTCATGGCCAGCCAGAACGTCGTCAACTCGGTGTACTCAACGGATTGTTGCGACAGTGTCGGGTCATTTCGAACCGCTTGCACGTCGGCATCCGGCACCAGCGTCCAGTCACGCTCGTTGTTGCGGAACGCCGCGTAATCCGCCTCGCCATCCGTGACCATCAGGAATGTCACCTTCTGAAGCGTGGGCGCGGTGCCGTTGTAATTCGGATTGGGAACCAGGGTGATGTGGTCCTGGTGGACCCATTCCGACATCTTGAACGGACCATTGCCGATATATGTCGAGGGATCCTGCGCCCAACTGTCGCCGGCTTTTTGAATGATGTCCTGTCGCAGCGGCGGAACGACCCACAGCGCCACCAGATCCGGCAGATACCCGATGGGATTTTCCAGTTGTATCTGGAGGGTGTTGTCATCGGTGGCTTTGATGCCAACCTGATCCGCGCTGCCCTTGCCGCTGTTGTAGTCGGCTGCCCCGACGATACTGGCGGCCGTGAAGAATGACGCGTAGTCAGCGGCGATGCTCGGATCGAGGATGCGTTTGAAGGAATACTCGAAGTCTTGCGCGCGCACGGGTTGGCCGTCGCTGTACTCCGCACCCTGACGCAGATGGAAGGTGTAGGTCTTGCCGTCCGGCGAGATGTCGTAGCTGCTCGCGGCGGCGGGAACCGGTTTCAGGTCTTTGTCAAAGGTGAGTAGCGGCTCGAAAACGCGCGAGATCACCGCGCCCTCCGTGGAGAAGCTGCTGCGGTTGGGATCCAGGTTGTCGGGCTCGCCCTGGAGCGCATTGACGGTGATCTCCTGGTCACCAGATGGTTGCGCCTGGGCAGCAGCGCGCGGGGCCGAGATCTGTGCAGGTTGGCCACCTGCCTGTCCGGCCGGGGAAGAGGTCGCGCCGCCCGCCGCAGGAGTGGACACGCTGATGTCGGCGGGGCCGCCGGTTCCCTCCGCGGCAGGCTGACTGGACGGGCCGCAGGCGCTCACGGCGAGTGCCAGACACGCAAGAAGTGAAAGGAACGTCGGTTTCATCGCATGCGACCCCCTCGAAGCGTGCAGCGTGGTTGTTCAAGAACCGTGCCGGACGAGGAGAACGCCTGATCCCCGCGACGCGGATCCTGGTAGAGGTGAGCGTAACCAGATTGGCTCGGCGGTCGCGTTATCGAACGCCATGTGCCCAGTGCGCAATGAGCTGGCCAACGCGGTCGGCGTTCACCAGGTGGACCAGGTGACCGCCGCCCAGCGTGTGGAGCGTGGTATTGGGGATCGCACGCGCCAGCTGCTGGCCGGCCGACACTGGCACCACGGGGTCCCAGCGCCCCGTGAGCACGAACGCGGGCGCCTGGATCGAGCCGAGCCAGGGCCGGGCGTCGAAGGTCAACGACAACTGGGCTTTGATGCGATACGCGTCGATGTCGGAGCGCGGCCGGTCCACGTAACCGCGAAACACCTCGGACGAAAACCGCAGCCCGAGCTGGGATGGCACTGACACCAGGCGACTGGCCTGATACACACTGCCGCTCACGCGGCCGCCAAGAAAGCTCCACACGGCGAGTGCGCCCACGCCACGCCGCGCCAGCCCCGAGGGATACCAGCCAAACGTGGAGAAGAGGATCAGACCTGCCACGCGTTCAGGCGCGACGCGCGCCAGGGTGAGCGCCACGGTCCCGCCGAAGGACTCACCACAGACGAAGACCGGCGCTGGATCGTCGTCAGCCTCGGTCAGGCACGTCAACGCGCGCTCGGCGAGGCCTTCGAGGCCGCCGCTCGCCAGATCGCGGTGATGGTTGAACGCGATCGGGCGCCAGGTGGGGAAGAGCAAGGGCGCGGAGCGCAACAGCATGCCCGGGTCGCCATTCAGCCCGGGTATGATCAATACCCGCGGCGCCCCACCGTTTTGCATGCCTGTGTTCTACGCTCCAGAGCGGGTGCAGGGCATCCGATTCACCGCCGGCGTGCGGGAATGGCGGGCAGCCGATGCGTGTTTAGATGGTTGTATGGGAGCGAATAGCTGATGGCTGTCACTCGCGAGCAGTTCGACGCAGGCATGACCTACGACGCCTACAAGGCGCAGATGACGCGCAACAAGGAGCAATTCGAGCAGAACGAGAAGGACCTGCAGCTTTCCGCCGACGAAATCGCGGCATTCAAAGGCTTGCCCCAGCCGGTAAACGTTCTGGCGTTGGCCGAGGATTGGTGTGGCGACGTCGTGGCCAACCTGCCCGTTCTGGGCCGCCTCGAGAAGGAAGTTGGCGGCAGGCTGAATGTGCGCGTGCTCCTGCGCGATCAGCAGCCCGGCGAACAGGTCATGGACGAGCACCTGAACAAGGGCCAGTTCAAGTCGATCCCCACGTTGATCTTTCTGGACGCCGATTACAAAGAGGTTGGCGTCTGGATCGAGCGGCCAGACTCGGTGACCAAGCTCCGCGAAGAGAAGCGTCAGGCGCAATACGCCGCGCACCCGGCGTGGGGCGACCCCAGCCGCCCAATCGCCGAACTGCCCGAGGACGTACGCACCCAGGTCCAGCAGGGTGCGGCCACTATCCGCAACGAAACCAAGTCGTTCTCCAATTCCGAAGTCGTTCGCGAAATTCGTGAGGTTGCCCAGAAGGCACCCGCGAAGTAGCCGGCCTGACCCATGGCAGACACCGAGACCACTGGGGTCAAGGTCACAATCACCTACTGCGCCGAATGCGGGTACGAGACGCAGACACTGTCGCTGGCTGAAGCCTTGATGAAGGCGTTCACCCACGAGCTGACGTCGATCGAGCTCGTGCCCTGGTACGAAGGCTCCTTTGACGTGGCCATCAACGGCGAAGTGGTGCACTCGATGTATCGCGAAGGCGGCTTCCCCGACAACTCGACCATGGTCGAGGCAGTCAGAAAGCGGCTTCCCGCGCCTTCGGCAACCGTCGAAACCGCCTGAGCGGCTTTATCCAGGGTGGCCTATCCGGCCCCGTTCGCGGCACAAACTGAGCGCGAGGCTCGGATCGTCGAGCGTGCGCGCGCGGCAGCAGCGGTTGCCGCGCCGCACGCCGCGCGCCACGACCGCGACGGGACGTTTCCTGTCGAAGGCCTCGCCGCGTTGGCGGAGAGTGGCTATCTGTCACTCGTGCTGCCCGCGCGACTGGGCGGCGAGAATGCCACCGTCGGCGAGATGCTTCTGGGCAATCTCGAGCTGGCCAAGGGTGATGCGTCGCTGGCCCTCGTAGTGGCGATGCACTGCGCGCTGCTGGGGCGTGTGCGCGACGCGGGAGTGTGGCCCGCCGAGCTGTTCGAGCGCGTCGCGCGTGATGTTGCCGGCGAGCGCGGCGGTCGCGGCGCGCTGATCAACAGCCTCGCGAGTGAGCCCGAGATGGGCAGCCCGTCACGCGGGGGCCTACCGGCAACGCGTGCCAAGCATGTCGAACGCGGGTTCGTCCTGAATGGCCGAAAGTCATTTTCCAGTGGCTCGACGGTCTTGCGCTGGGGCGTCGTATCGGCCGCCATCCACGTCGAAGGTCGCGAACCGTATCTGGGCAGCTTTCTCGTACCGCTCTCGGCGCCTGGGGTGGCCATCGAGCCCACCTGGGACACGCTCGGGATGCGGGCAACATGCAGCCACACGCTGATCTTGCGGGACGTGGCTGTGGGTGACGACGCGGAGGTACCCCGTGATACACCCGCGCGCGACCCACTGCCACACGAGCGCGCGTGGTCACTGACCGTGGCGGCCGTGTATCTGGGGGTTGCCGAGGCGGCGCGCGATTTCGCCTTCGCGTTCGCGCGCTCGCGGACGCCTACAGCGCTGGGTGGCAAGAGCATCGCCACGCTAGCGTCGATACGCGACCGCGCGGGGCGGATGGACCTGGCCCTCTTTGAGGCGCGCGGCCTGCTGGTGAGTACGGCGCGCACGTGGGACGCGATGCCGACCGTGGAGATGGAGGCGGCTCTGGCGAGCGCCAAAGTGGTCGCTTCGAACTCAGCGGTTGCCGTGGCAGAGCAAGCGATGCGCCTCGTCGGTGGGTCGTCGATGGACCGCTCCACGCCACTGGAGCGCCATTATCGCGACGTTCGCGGTGGCTTGCATCACCCGCCCCAGGACGATGCCGCGATCGCGCTTTTCGCCCGCGAGGCGCTGGACGGTGAGGACCTTCCCTCCAGCGAGCAACGACCCGTGGCAGCGGACGGGTCAGGACCACAACGTCTGTGACGCCAGGCGGGCCCCCTCTGTGAGCGCGTCGAACTTTGCCCACATCACCTTCGGGTGAATCTCGGGGTTGTATGTCGCCTGCGACGAGAACCCACAGTCTGCTCCAGCGATGACGCGCTCTCGCCCGACGATCCTGGCGTAGCGCCCAATGCGCTCGGCCACCAGCTCGGGATGCTCGACAATTGCGCAGCTGTGCGTGATCACCCCAGGAATGAGCAGCTTCTCAGCGGGCAACCTGGCGCGCTCCCAGAGGTGGTACTCATGCTCGTGCCTGGCGTTGGCCGCCTCGAACGAATATGCGCCGGCGTTCACTCGCAAGATCAACGTCAGCAACTCGGATAGCGGCGCGTCGTGCACGCGCGGGCCTTCGTTGATGCCGTAACACGTGTGGTAGCGAACTTTCTCGACGGGTATTCCTGAGAGGGCGCGGTTGAGAGAAGCAACGTACAGCTCACCCCGCTCCAGACACTCGTCTCGTGGTAGCTCCGAGTAACTGAAGAGCTCCGACAAGAATGGGTCGTCCACTTGCAGGAGGAAACCCGCGTTGACGATGGCCTGGTACTCCTCGTGCAGCGCATCGGCCACCGCGAAGTAGTACTCCTCGTCGGTCTGGTAGTACGCGTTGCGGCCAACGCCACTCGGCGCGACCGCGGGCATGAAGATCTCCTCGACCTCACTGCCGCGGGCGGCCTCTTTCAAGTTGCTGATGTCGCGATCGAGCTGCTGTTGGCCGACGTACGCGACGGGGCCCACGCATTCCAGCGTCATGGCTTGCGCAACGGCGCCGCCGTACATCGCGCGGCGGAAGTACTGCTCGTAGTATTCGGGAAAGTCCGCGACTTCGGGCGCGAAGCCCGAGCCCGCCGGCCTGGGCCGCGGCTGGAAGCCGTCCAGGCGATCGGTGACGTACCGCGAGAAGCCCGTTTTGCTCTGCTCGCCGTCAGTTACCACGTCAACGCCGTGGTCGACTTGCTGGCGCACGCTGTCGACCACGGCTTCCCGCAGCGCGTCCGCGTAGTCCAACTCATCGCCGCGCCCATCGAGCATGTTGCGCATCTGGTCGAGCAAGGGCTTGGGCCGCGGCAGGCTGCCGACGTGCGTGGTCAAAATCCGCTGGCTGCTGCCCTTCATATCTTCGGGCCAAGTGTAGGGGTTGAGACGAACGTGACGAACGGTGTATGGTTCGGCACAAACAACGACATAGTGTGTAAGGCGTTGACGAGGAGCAGTACGGAGCTATCGCTCTGCCCCAGAGAGCCGGCGGTTGGTGGAAGACCGGTGCAGGCAGGTTCCCGAACTCGCCTTTGAGCCGCGCGGGAGAAAGCCTTTGTGTAGCACCGTTGCTACACAAGGTCAGTAGGCCGTGCCGGGGTGGCGGACGATACCTCGCCGAGAGCAACAAACAGGGTGGTACCGCGGGAACTGACCTCGCCTCTGTACAGGGGGCGGGGATTTTTTTGTTAAGCGCAATGGTGCGCTCGACTCGATAAGGAGAGGACATCAATGCGCTTGAGCGGAGCACGGGCCATATGTCAGTCGCTGGTTGAGGAGGGCGTCTCGACCATTTTCGGCCTGCCCGGCGGGGCAATCATGCCGCTCTACGATGTTTTGCCCGAATTCCCTGACCTGCACCATGTGCTCGTTCGTCACGAACAGTGCGCCGCGCACATGGCCGACGGCTATGCGCGGGCGGCGGCGGCGCTGCGAAAGCCCCAGGAACAGCGCACGGTCGGCGTGTGCTTCGGCACGAGCGGCCCAGGCGCGACCAATCTCGTCACCGGCATCTGCAACGCGCACATGGACTCCGTGCCTCTGGTGGCAATCACCGCCAACGTGCCCAACAGCATGATTGGCACCGATGCGTTCCAGGAAGCCGACATCACCGGCATCACGATCCCGATCACCAAGCAGAATTACTTCGTCCGCAACGGCAAAGACCTGCCGCGGGTAATCCGCGAAGCCTTCCACCTGGCACGTACCGGCCGACCCGGCCCGGTCCACGTCGACGTCCCAAAGGACGTGCTGCTGACTGAGTACGACTGGAACGGGTACCCGACCTCGGTCAGCCTGCCCGGTTATCAGCCGACCCTCGAGCCCAATATGCGCCAGGTCAAGGAGGCGGCTCGCCTGATCGAGCGCGCCCAGCGGCCAGTCATCATCGCCGGCCAGGGTGTGTTGCTCTCGGGTGCGTGGGACGAGCTGCGTGCTTTTGCCGAGAAGACGCGCATCCCGGTGATGACGACGCTGCTGGGCATTTCCAGCTTCCCCGAAAACCACGAGCTGTCGCTCGGGCTGCTCGGCATGCACGGGTGGGTGCACTGCAATTACGCCGTGCATCATTCGGACCTGGTCGTCTCCATTGGCATGCGCATGGACGACCGCGCGTGCGGCAAGTTCGCGGGCTTCGCTCCGCAGGCCCGCATCGTCCACGTCGACATCGACCCGGCCGAGATTGGCAAGAACGTGCGCGTCGATGTGCCGATCGTGGGCGACGTCGGGCGGGTACTGTCCAGGCTGGGCCCCGAAGTCCAGCCTGATGCGCTGCAGGATCACGCTGCCTGGGTTGCCCAGATTGCCGGGTGGCGCGAGCAGTACCCACCCAAGTCCTACCCGTCGGATACGCCCGAGCTCTACCAGCCGCAGGTCATCCAGGCCATCAACCGCGCGACTCGGGGCCAGGCGGTGATCGTGGCTGACGTTGGCCAGCATCAGATGTTCGCCGCCCAGCACTATGAGTACACCCAGCCGTATTCGTTCATCACCTCAGGCGGCCTGGGCACGATGGGCTACTCGCTGCCAGCGGCCATCGGCGCCCAGATGGCACGCCCGGACAAGCAGGTCTGGTGCGTCATCGGCGATGGCTGCTTCCAGATGACGCTGCAGGAGCTGGCGGTCATGGCCATTCACCGCGTGCCCGTGAAGATCGCGCTGCTGAACAACGAATACCTGGGTATGGTTCGCCAGCAGCAGCAGGTGCAATACCGCGGCAATCTAGTCGAGGTGGATCTGGCGGGTGGCCCGGACTACATCAAGCTGGCGCAAGCGTACGGGGTGCCCGCCTGGCGCGCGACCGATCCAAGCCAACTCGAAGACGTGATTGGGGCGGCGATGGCGTACCCGGGCCCGGCCATCATCGAGTTCCGCGTCGCGCGCAACGAGGACGTCTATCCCTGGGTACTGAGCGGCACGTCCCTCGGCGAGGTTCTACCGGATACCCCCTATGAAGCCGAGCGCGAGCGCGTCCTCGCTGGCGCCGGCCCGAGTCCGAAAGACGGGAGCGACCGATGAGCAAGCACACACTGGTGGCCACTGTCGAAGAGGGATCGGCGACCCTGAATCGGGTGTTGAGTCTGTTCCGCCAACGCTCTTTCGCCATCGAAAGCCTGTCGATCGGGCGCACCAACGAGCCGGGCATCATGCGGCTGACCATGGTCGTCGACGGGGCGCGCGTCGCCGTCGAGCAGGTCACCAAGCAGCTGTACAAGGTCATCGAGGTGCGCAAGGTCAGCGACCTGAGCGAAGACCCGCGCGTCGAGCGCGAGTTAGCACTGGTGAAAGTGACCTGCAAAACTGCGCCACAGCGCGCGGAAGTGATGCAGATCGCGGACATCTACCGCGCGCGCGTCGTCGACGTTGCGACGGGGTCGCTCATGATCGAAGTGACCGGCCCCACGGTCAAAGTTGATAGCTTGATCGATCTCTTCAAGCCGTATGGCATCAAAGAGCTCGTCCGCACGGGCGTCGTGGCGATGACGCGCGGACAGGCGGTCTCGCGCACTGAAAAATCCGATCGACTCAAGCTCGTCAGCTAGAGACATCAGAATTCAGACATCAGACGTCAGCTGATTTCTGAGTTCTGAATTTTGAATTCTGGAAGGTAAATGACCGCACACGTATATACCGAGGCAGAAGCGCCGATTGACCCGCTCACGGGCAAGAAAATCGCCGTCATTGGCTACGGCAGCCAGGGCCACGCGCACGCGCTGAACGCCCACGATTCGGGGCTGGACGTCATGGTTGGCCTGTACAACGGCTCAAAGTCCTGGGCCGCCGCCGAGCAGGCAGGCCTCGAGGTGGCAGAGGTCGCCGACGCGACACGCCAGGCTGACGTCATCGTCCTGCTGATTCCTGACGAGAAGCAGCGACGCGTGTATCAAGACGAGATCCTGCCCAATATCACGCCAGGCAAGTCCCTGGTCTGGGCGCACGGCTTCAACATCCACTTCAAGCAGGTCGTGCCCGCTGAGGGCGTCGACGTCTGGATGGTCGCGCCCAAGGCCCCGGGCCACCGAATGCGCGAATTGTTCGTCGAAGGCAAGGGGGTCCCCTCGCTTGTCGCCGTCGAGCAGGACGTGACGGGCAACGCGTGGCCACTGGCCTTCGCGTACGGCAATGCAGTCGGATCGGCGAAGGCCGGCCTGATCAAGACGACATTCAAGGAAGAGACCGAGACCGACCTGTTCGGTGAGCAGTCGGTGCTATGCGGCGGGATCACCTCGCTGATCAAGGCGGGCTGGGAGACGCTCGTCGAGGACGGCTATCAGCCCGAGGTTGCCTACTACGAATGCCTCAACGAGATGAAGCTGATTGTCGACCTGATGTTTGAAGGCGGCATGGCGCGCATGCGCTACTCGGTCAGCGATACGGCCGAGTTTGGCGACTACGTCTCGGGGCCGCGCATCATCGACGCGTCGGTCAAGGCCCGCATGCGAGAAGTGCTCGAGGAGATCCAGGACGGCACGTTTGCGCACCGCTGGCTTGACGAGAACGAGATGGGTCGGCCCAACTTCACGAAATACCGCGGAGAGGCAGCCAACGAGCCGATGGAAAAGGTTGGTCAGGACCTGCGTGCGCTGATGAACAAGCAGGGGCTGACAACCACGACGGGATAAGCACGATGACTGACTACGTCACGATCCTCGACACGACCCTTCGCGATGGCGAAGAGGCGCCCGGCTTCGGCCTGACCATACCGCACAAGGTAGAGATGGCCCAGCAGCTGGCGCGCCTCGGCGTCGATGCCATCGAGGCGGGCTTCCCCGCGGCAAGCCCCGAGAATTTCGAGGCGGTCCAGCGCATCTCCCGCGAGGTGCGCGGCCCCATCATCACCGGTCTCGCGCGCGCGGCAGCCTCGGACATCG
Organism: uncultured Chloroflexia bacterium; assembly: GCA_963776625.1. GTDB lineage: Bacteria > Chloroflexota > UBA6077 > UBA6077 > CF-72 > CF-72. Next base: position 455,607 of record CAVZNP010000003.1, read on the forward strand.
ACCAGTGCTGGGAGGCGGTCAAAGACGCGCAGCATCCCCGCATTCACACGTTCTTGCCAAGCGCCGACATGCATGCCGAAGGCCTGCAGCGCGAGCAGGCCAAGGCCCGCGCCGTGGCGATGGTTGCCCGCGCCAGAAGCTACACCCCCGAGGTCGAGTTTTCCCCCATGGACGCCACCCGCTCGGACTGGGCGTACGTCGCCGAGATCTTTGGCGCGGTCATCGACGTGGGCGCGACCACGGTCAACATCCCTGACACGCTCGGCTTCGCCCAGCCGGATGAGCTCGCCCTGATGGTGAGCTACTTGCGCGAGCACGTCAGCAACATCGAACGCGCGGTCATTTCCGTCCACTGTCACAACGACCTCGGGGTGGCAGTGGCCAACAGCCTGGCCGCCATTGACGCCGGTGCGCGGCAGGTGGAGTGCTGCATCAACGGGATTGGCGAGCGTGCGGGCAACGCAGCGCTCGAGGAGCTGGTCATGGCTCTCACCGTGCGACGCGATCGCCACCACGTGGAGCATGGGATCCGGCTCGAGCAACTGGTGCCCACCAGCAGTCTCCTGCAGCAATTCACGGGCGTGCTGGTGCAGCCCAACAAGGCGGTGGTCGGCATCAACGCATTCGGCAACCATCTCGGCAGTGGCATCCCGCAGGACGTTCTGAAAGGTGCGCTGCGAGCGCGCCTCGAGCAGCTTGGCCTGCTGCTGACCCAGGATGAGCTGAACCACGCCTTCACGGGCTTCAAGCGCCTGAGCGACTATCAATCTCAGCTCACAGACGAGGACCTGGTGCGCATTGCCAATAACGGGCGGCGGGCGGCGGACGGGGTCTTCGATGCTATCGGTCACGTGTATCGGTGACCCAGTTCAAGCTTGCCGTTCTTGGCGGCGACGGCGTGGGACCCGAGGTGGTCGCCGAAGCCGTCAGGGTCCTGCGCGCCATCGAGTCGATGTCTGACCATCGTTTCGAGCTGACGGAAGACGCGGTCGGCGGCGCGGCAATCGACGCGCACGGCACGGCACTCCGCAAAGAGACCGTCGCGTTAGCTCGGCGCTCGGACGCGGTGCTTTTTGGCGCGGTGGGCGGCCCGAAGTGGGACGATCCCAAAGCTGCCGTGCGGCCCGAGCAAGCCATTCTCGGCCTGCGTGCGGCCCTGGGCACCTTTGCCAACCTGCGGCCGGCGCGCATGCAGCCAGCACTGGTGCACCTGTCCCCACTCAAGGCCGAAATCGTTCAGGGAGCCGACGTCCTGTTTATCCGCGAGCTGGTGGCGGGCACGTATTTCGCTCGTCCCAAAAAGTACTGGCAGGACAAGCGTGGGATGTGGCGTGCCGTCGACACGACGGCGTACACGGAGCCTCAGGTTGAGCGCACCGTGCGCATGGCGTTCGAACTGGCGCGCGGTCGCCGCAAAAAGGTCCACGTGGCCGACAAGCAGAACGTGATGGCCACCTCGCGATTGTGGCGCGATGTCGCAACGCGCGTGGCGGCCGACTACGCGGACGTCCAGTTTCAGGCAATTCTGACCGACGCGCTCGCGATGCATCTGTTGTATCGGCCATCCGCGTTCGACGTGATCGTGACCGACAATCTGTTTGGCGATCTGATCACCGATGAAGCCGCGGTCCTCGCGGGCTCGATGGGTCTGATGCCGAGCGCGTCGCTTGGCTCGGCGCGCAATCGCCACGGCGGCTATCGGGGCCTGTACGAGCCGATACACGGGACGGCGCCGGATATCGCGGGCAAGGGCGTCGCGAACCCAATTGCCGCGATTCAGTCGCTGGCGCTGCTGCTGCGGTACTCGCTGGGGCTGGATCGCGAGGCAAAGGTCGTCGAGCGGGCGGTGGACGACGCGATCGAGCTGGGGCTGCGAACGCCCGACATCGCCAGGCCAGGCGAGCCGACGGCGACGACGCACGCCGTCGGCGAGGCGATCGTCAACGCGGTCGTGAAGGAGCTTCGGAACTAACCTGCGTCGCTGGCGCGGCAGGTCGCGCAGGTCCCGTACAGGTCCAGGTGCTCGGCGGCGAAGGCAAAGCCCGCGCCGCCTCGCGTGCGCTCACGCAGCTGCCGCAGCACGTCCGCACAGTCGTCGAAGTCCACAATCGTCCCGCACCGCGTGCAAATCAGGTTCGCGTGCGGCGAAACGTTGGCATCAAATCGCACCGCGTCCGCTACGGGCAGCACGTTGAGCAGGCCATGCTCGCTCATCGTGTTCAGCGTGGCGTACACGGTGCCCAGCCCCATGGTCGGATACTGGGCGCGGACACCCTCAAACACCTCGCTGGCCGTCGGATGGTTGCGCTCCATCACTTCCCGCACGATCGCCACGCGTTGAGGAGTTGCCCGCAGGCCGGCATCACGCAGCACCCGCGCCGGGTCTGTACCGGCCCTGAACATTCTGCGGCGGGTTGTACCCGAAAATCGTTTTGTCTGCCACTCGGTGACGAGTACCAGACCATCGCCGGCGGCGCACGAAGGGTGGGTTGAGATCCGTCAGATCAGTTGCTCACACGGAAGCGCGAAGATATGCAAGCCGTACAGGCCTTTGCTGCGGGTATCCAGGTTGGCAGCAAGCGCTTCAAACGTGGGCAGGAGACACCCCTGAGCCTCATGCCGCGAAAGCACGGTGAAGACGCAGCCGGTTGCGCCGGGCCAGATCGAATTGTCGAAGTGCTTGATATGTCGGCCGCGGCCAATCATCTTGGGCATCTCCGTGTAGCCGGGTACACCAGTTGATTCGAGGGTCTGGATGACCTCGTCCTCGAGCTCCTTCGGGTACAGGATCATGTACAGCTCGCGCGTCTCGCGAGCTCCAGGGCCACCAATAGCAACACTGTTCAAGAGGTCTGACTGGTCTTGCAACTGAACCATGTGCCGGCTCCTTATCCCGCCCTTATATTCTGTAACAGACAGTGCACAGCGTCCAGCCGGTTTCAAGCGGCCTCGGAGTCGCGTAGCTGCTGATCCCGCTCGGCCAACCAGCGGCGAACCACACTCCCGATACGGGCGAATTCGAAGGCAACCGGTCCGCGCGGGTCGCCCAGCACAAGCGGCAGGCCGCGGTCGGCGGTAACCGACAAGCGCGTGTCGAACGGGATGCGTCCCAACACACGTACACCGGCGTCCTGAAGCCGAGTCGTCGCGGCGTAGAGGTCGATCGGTGTGGAGCAGTGCGGGCAGGTAAGCGCCGCCATGTTCTGGACCATGCCAATAACTGGCACGCCGTGCTGCTGCAGGTGCGAAAGCGTGCGCTCGGCATCCATCTGTGCCAGGTCCTGGGGCGTAGTGACGAACACGGCGCCCGAGAGTGGCAGTTCGCGGACCATCACCTGGATCTCCTCGCCAGTGCCCGGCGGCGCGTCGATGACCAGTATGTCCGCGCGCCAGGCGACATCGAATACCAGGTTGCGCAGCAGCCCGGAGACCAGCCAGCGGCCTGTGGCTGCCAGCGGAGCGCGTTCCGGTACCACAAAGCCGACGGACATGACTTCGAGACCCCAGCGCACATAGGGCGGGCGTCGATCTCTGGGTGGGTGAATGGCCGCCACGCGCCAGCGACCGCGCAGGCGGTCTTTCTTCGGGTGCACCCCCAGCAGATGCGGGATGTCGGGTCCGCTCAGGTCACCGTCGAGAATGCCCACCCGAAAACCCATGGCGGCAAGCGTCAACGACAGACTCACCGCAATGGTTGACTTGCCGACTCCACCCTTACCGCCCAGCACGGCAATGACGTGCCGCCCCAACCCGAAGCCATCGCCACCCCGAAACACGCGTTCCCCGCCGCGCAGCTCGATCTCGGCGTCAGGAATGGCCGCGGCCAGGTGGGCATGCACGCGGGCCAGGGTCGCGCGAGGCACCGGCGCTTCGGTGAGATTGACCACGATCCAGCCCTCGTCGAGCATGACGCCAGTGATCCGGTCGTCAGGGACCAGCGGGCGCCCGTCGAGGTCGGTCAGGGTGGCGATCAGCGCTCGAACGCCAGCTTCATCCACGGCCCAGCCAGCTTCATCCACGGCGCAGAATGATAGCCGTGGATCACCAGAGTGCCTCCGGCACCGGGAGCCCCAGCACGCTGCGCGCCTGCCCGACGAGGAGCAACGATCCGGTGACACACACGATGCGTTCCGCCGATTCACGTGCCCGCTGCAGGGCGTGCCCGAGATCGGGCTCGACATGCGTCCGCCCGCCAAGTCGCTTGCAGAGACGACCCAGCTCAGCGGCCGGGAGAGCGCGGGGATTCTCGGTTGTCTGGGTGGCCCAGACCTGATCGGCTAACGCGAGCAGCGGTCGCAGGACGGCGCGGGCGTCTTTGTCGCGGTTGATGCCGACCACGAGGTCGATACTTCGCCCGCGGGCGTACGCGCGCAGTGTGTCTGCCAGCGCCACCGCCGAGGCGCCGTTGTGCGCGCCGTCCAGCACCACGTCGTCGATCGTCTCAAAACGGCCAGGCCATCGGACGCGACTGAGGCCGGCGTCGACGTCGGATTGCCGAATGTTGGGCACCAGAACTCGGGCGGCGGCGATCGCGAGAGCAGCGTTCTGGCGTTGATGCTCGCCGGGCAGAGCCACCTCGCACTCGAGCGGGGCTACCACCGTGCACTTCGCTCCAACGTCACGGCACACCCGTCTCAGCGCGTGCATGGCAGCAGGGCGCTGGCGAGCCACGAGCGCTTCGCGATCACGCCGCACAATGCCCGCCTTCTCCGTGGCAATCGCGCCAAGGGTGCGACCCAGGATCGCCGTGTGGTCGTAGCTGATCGACGTGATGACGCTCAACTCGGGGTCGGTGGCGTTGGTGGCGTCGAGCCGTCCGCCGAGGCCAACTTCCACCACGGCCATCGGGCAGCCCTGGCTGGCGAAAACCTCCAGCGCGAGTGCCGTGGTGACCTCAAATGTGGTTGGCTCGCCTGCCGCCGGCGGCAAAGCGTCAGATAGTCGGCGGAACGTATCCAGATGCGCGGCCAGAGCATCGGCTGAGATCGCTCGCCCGTCGACGCGGATTCGCTCGCGATAGGCCTGCAAGTGGGGCTTGGTGTACAGACCGCACCGCACTCCCGCGGCGCCCAGGATGCTCGCCAGCATGGCACAGGTCGAGCCCTTGCCCTTGGTACCGGCGACGAGCGCGATGCGCAGGTGACGATCGGGCGCGCCGGCCAGGTCGAGCAGCGCCCGCGTGCGGCCCAGCTTCCACTGGCTGTCGGCGCTGGCGCGCGGATTCCAGCCCACGCCACGCTCCTGGTCGGCAAGACTGAAGAGCCAGTCGAGCGAGTCTCGGATCACGAATCCGATTTTGCTTTAGACTCCCGCACAGATGCTTGACGACGCGCTCAGCTCTTTGCGTACGGTCATCCGCGAGTACGAATCTACCGTGACCGCTTTTTCAGCGGGCGTCGATTCGACGCTCGTCGCCGTGGTCGCGCAGCAGGAGCTTGGCTCGGCAGCGCTGGCGGTGACCGCCGTCTCCGCCAGCCTGGCGCCTTCCGAGCTCGAAGATGCGCTGAAGCTCGCCAGCACGCTGGGGCTGACCCACCGTCTGGTGCCGACGCGCGAGGTCGAGGACGAGCGCTACGCCAGCAATCCCATCGATCGCTGCTACTTCTGCAAAACGCACCTCTACACCGAGCTCGAGGGCGTGGCGGCCGAGGTGAACGCCCGCTACATCCTGAACGGCCTGAACGTCGACGATCTGGGTGACTGGCGACCCGGTGCGCAGGCCGCCGCCGAACGCGCGGACCACGTCCGCAGCCCGCTGCACGAGGCGGGCATGGGCAAGTCCGAGATCCGCGCCGCGGCGCACACCTTGGGTCTCCCGAACTGGGACAAACCCGCGCTGGCCTGCCTGTCGTCGCGCGTGCCGTACGGCCAGAACGTGACCCCCGAGAAGCTGGCTCGCATCGGCCAGGCCGAACAAGCACTGCGCGCGCTCGGCTTCCGGCAGCTGCGCGTGCGCCACTTCGCCGATCGTGCGCGAGTCGAGATCGCGCCCGAGGAGCTCAGTCGCGTTGCCGCTGAAGGGCTTGCCGAGCGCATTGAGGCCGACCTGCTGCGACTGGGCTTCCCCGCGGTGGAGATCGACCCACGCGGCTATCGCTCGGGCAGCTTGAACGAGGGCGTCGTTCCGCTGCCGGTCATCGGTGCCTGAGCTGGATCCGTTCGCCGGGCTCAGCGCAGTGTTGAACGCCGCGCCGGTGCACGTCGACCCCGATCGTCAGACACGCAAGGGCGTCCCCGAGATCGTCTATGGGGCGGGCAAGACGCCCGGCATGGCCTTGCTGGCCGTCCGCGAGCTGCTCTTGCGGGGACCAACCGGGCGCGTGCTGGTCAGCCGCGCTTCAGCGGACCTGGCCCACTTCCTCGACGAGGAGCTACGCGCCGACGGCGTATCAGTCCTGTCCAATGGACCAACGCTGGTGATCACCCGAGAAGACGCTGAACCGCCCCTGTCGACGGGCGGGGTCGTCGGGCTGCTGACCGCGGGCGCCTCGGATGCCCCGATCGCCGACGAAGCTGCCTGGGTCGCTCGCGAAATGGGTTGCCGTGTTGTGCGCGCCGACGACGTCGGCGTCGCGGGCTTGCATCGGCTTGAAGCGCCGCTGCGCGCCTTACGCGAACAACTCGCGGACGTGGTCATCGTGGCTGCTGGCATGGACGGCGCGCTGCCGTCCGTGGTTGCCGGGCTTGTCGAGGTGCCGGTCATCGGCCTGCCGACGTCGATTGGCTACGGCCTGGGCGGCAACGGCATCGCCGCGCTGTTATCGATGCTGCAGACGTGTGCACCAGGACTGGTGGTCGTCAACATTGACAACGGTGTGGGCGCGGGAGCAACGGCCGCGCTGCTGGCTAATCGTGTGGCCGCCGCGCGAAGAAGTTAACTGCCTCGAGGCGCATCAGCACCTCGTCGTCCTGATTGAGGATCTCGCCGCGAGATCGAACGATGCCCCACTCTGGTCGACTGTTCGACGCGCGACTCTCCAGGACGACGAAGCGAGCATGCAGCGGCTCGTCGGGGCGCACCGGCTTGAGCCAGCGCAGGTTGTCGATGCCTGGCGAACCCATGCTGGCGCTCTCCCCGATGATGCCGTCAACCAGCAAGCGCATGTAGCAGGCGGCAGTGTGCCAACCACTGGCGATCAGTCCGCCGTAGATCGAAGCACGGCCTGCTTCGGGGTCGACGTGCATCGGCTGCGGGTCGTACTGCCGGGCGAAGGCGATGATCTCGTCGGCGCTCAGCGTAAACGTCCCGAGGTCGAGCGTGTAACCCTCGGGGAAGTCTTCAAAGTAGCGCAGCGCCATCTAGAGCGTCTTTACAACGTCTTTTTACAACGTCTTTACCAGGTAAAGTTGTCCCAGACCCAGTTGAATAGTGCGGTGGAGTCGCCGGGCAGATCTTCACTGCGCATCAGGCTGACGAACACCCGGTGGCCGTCGTGGACTGCTGAAGCGACGAACGTCTTCTGCGCGGCGTCGGTGAAGCCGATCTTGACGCCGTCCGCACCCGGATAGACCCCGAGGAGCCGATTGAGGTTGGCCATCTTGAAGCCGTCGCCCGAGTACGACATGTCAGAGGCGAGGTCGCGGAACGTCCCGTTGTGCATCGCGTAGCGCGCCAGCATGGCCATGTCGTAGGCGCTCGAGTAGTGACCATCGGCGTCCATGCCACTCGGATTCACGAAGTGCGTGTCTTTCAAGCCCAGGGCCGCCACTTCCTGATTCATCCAATCGATGTACTGTTCGCGCGTGCCGCCGAGCGACACCGCGACCTGTTCGGCAGCATCATTGCCACTCGGCAGCATCATGCCGTGCAGCAGGGTGTCCAGCGAGACCGTGAGACCGGGCTCGATGCCCATGGTCGACGAGCCATCCTTGGCCACCATCGCGCTGGCACTGACCGTTACCTGGATCTGCTGGTTGAGGTCAGGCGAACGCTCCAGCGCCACGATGGTCGTCGCGATCTTGGTCGTGCTGGCCTGCGGAACCTCGGAGTTTGGCTCTTCACCGTAGATCAACTGCCCGGACGCGTCGTCGATAATGGCGATGTGGACAGCCGTCGTGTTGGGCGGCGTATCAGTGCCGGTGCGTTGCGGCGGCGCGGGCAGACCCCCAGCGTCGCCTGGCTGACTCGTCGAAGGCGTCGGCGTCGCGGGAGGCGTAGACGGATCAATCCAGGTGGGGATGCCGCAAGGTTGGACGTCGGCTGTATCGACCCACGCCTGAGCCGCATCGTGATCCGCGTCGCCCGGGAAGTACACCTCGATGCGCGAGTCGTCAAATGGACCGAGCGGCTTCACGTACGAGGTCCCGCTCGGAATAGTCCCGGTCACTGAGGCCGAAGGGTCGGCGCTCGACCACAATTGCAGGTCATGGGTCGCGTGTAACCACTGTGGCATGCCAGCGCGAGGATCGAACTTGACGGTGGCCTGTACCTGATCGGTATCCGACGTGGCGGCGGCTACGACGGTTGGGGTGGCCGCTGGCACCGCGGTGAGCGTGAGGCCGGTGCCGGCATTGGCGTCCGACGAGGTGGCCGAATCCGAGGCGGCGGCCGTTAACTCCGGGTCAGGCGCCTGAGTCGCGGCCGCCGGTCGCGAGAAGCTCGCGCCGATCAGTGCAGCGCCAACGATGGCGATCGCCACACCGTGCGTGCCTGTCCGCGTCAAGGGGATCATGTGAACTGCTGCTCAGGGTACCGGTCCCCGGCGGGGCGCGTGGGGCCCCGGTGATTGCATTTGCATCAAGGCGCGATGAAAGACGCTTGGTTACGGTCGCGTGACGAAAGCGCCATTCAGGTTACACCTTCGAGATTGTCTCGCGGTCGTGACGCCGGGTGGCACGAACGGTGCGAATTGAGGCGCAGGATAGTTGCACCGAGGTTCACGTAATTCATGGCACCGCAAGTCGTCTGGCACGGTACTCAACAGGAATCGTTTGATCTGGTCAATGCGATTGCTCGCAATTGCACTTGCGAGTTTGGTCTGATGGGGGTTCGCCTCGTGACGTGTGCTCCGCACCGCATGTTGACTGAAGATCAACGCGCATTGAATGGTCTGTTGTTTGCGCGTCGAATGGCCAAACGCTTGCATCGCGAGGAGTTCTCGCGCCAGCGCACACGCGCACTCACCTCCAGCGGCGCGGCCGACTGAACTATTATCTGGGACTACCTCGGCACACGTCGTCGGTGCCGGTCGTGCCGAGCCCAAGTCCTGGAGAGTTGAGCCGTTCATGCCCGTTCAGTGGCAGCAGCTATATGCCCATCGCTCCGAGGGGATGCGCGCCTCGGACATTCGCGAGATCCTGAAAGTCACTGCCCAACCCGACGTCATCTCGCTGGCTGGTGGGCTGCCCGCCCCAGAGTTGTTTCCAATCGACGAGTACCGTCGCGCGTTCGAATGGGTGCTGGAATCCGAGGGGGCCGTCGCGCTGCAGTACGGACCCAGCGAGGGCTACCGTCCGCTGCGCACCTATCTCGCAGAGCGACTCGGCGGATTCGGCTTGAGCTGCACCGCCGACGACATCCTGATCACCAATGGCTCGCAGCAAGCGCTCGACCTGATCGGCAAAATCATGCTCGACCCGGACGACGTCGTGGTTGTCGAAAAGCCGACCTACCTCGGTGCGCTGCAGGCCTTCAACCAGTATCAGGCCTCCTACGTGGTGGTGCCCATGGACGAGGAGGGCATGCTGGTCGATGAGCTCGAGCCATTGCTCGCGCGGCCGCTGCCGACCGGCCGTCGGATCAAATTCATCTATGCGATTCCGAACTTCCAGAACCCGACCGGCCGCTCGTTGAGCTTGCCGCGACGCATGCGGCTCGTGGAGCTGGCCAGTCACTATGGGGTGCCGATCGTCGAAGACGATCCCTATGGCGAGCTGCGCTACGAAGGCGAACGACTACCGACGCTGAAGTCGCTCGACACCAGCGGGTGCGTGCTCTACCTCGGTACCTTTTCAAAGATCCTGGCGCCCGGACTGCGCCTGGGTTGGGTGGTGACCAGTCCCGAGGCCATGGAGGTGCTGCTGCACGGTAAGCAGCCGGCCGATCTGCACACCGGCATGATTCAGCAGATGGCGACCTACCAGGTGTGTCGGAACGGCTTTGTGGATAGCCACGTCGAGCAGATCAAGGCGTTCTACAAAGAGCGGCGTGACGTGATGCTGCGCGCCCTCGAGGAGTACTTTCCGCGAGAGGCGCACTGCACGCATCCAGCCGGCGGCCTCTTTGTGTGGGCCGAGCTGCCGAGGCACGTCGATACGCGCGAGCTACTGGTGGAAGCGGTTCGGAACAAGGTTGCGTTCGTGCCCGGGCAGGGGTTCCACCCGGACAATACGGGGACGAACACGATGCGGTTGAACTTCTCGAACGTGCCGCCGGATCAGTTGCGCGAAGGCGTGCGCCGACTTGGCAAAGCCATTGACAAGCGCCTGGCGAGCCCGACGGCAGAGGCCCCGGTCAGCATCTAGCATTTTTGCGCGCCAGAGGGTTGCGCTAGCTGCGCTAAACGTTAAAAGAAGCGCGAAAGCAGCGCGTCGGAAACGCGTAGGGACAGCCTCGGGAAAGCCGTATACTCGCGGGCCGTGAAGCCAACACTTGCTGGCGACACAAGCAAGTCTCCCACCCCGGTCGTCGAAGACTACCTGCAGGTTCTGCACTACCTCATGCGCGACGGCTTCCCGGTGATCGCCGCCCGTCTCGCCGAACGCCTCAACGTCAGCGCACCAACGGTGACCGCCACGTTGCAGCGCATGGAGCGCGATGGGCTGATCGAGCACGGCCCACGCAAGGAGATCCTGTTCACTCCGGAGGGCCGCGCTGCTGCCGAGAACATCGTGCGCCGTCATGCGCTCGCGGAGCGCCTGCTGACGGACCTGCTGAAGATGCCGTGGTATGAATCTCATGAGGAAGCACACGGCGTCGAGCACGTGATGACCCCCAACATGGAGGCGCGGCTGCTGAAGGCGCTGGGCAATCCCACCACCTGCCCGCATGGCAACCCGATCCCTGGCTTCGGCGCCCTGGCGACCGACGAGTTCCCGCTCGACGAGGCGCGGGCGGGCGACACGCTGACGATCCAGCGCATCACCGAAGAGGCTGAAGAAGACCCCGCGCTGATGAAGTATTTGCAAGAGCACGGCGTGGAGCCCGGGGTCCACATGACGGTGCGCGAGGCAACGACTTTCAACGCCACCGTGGTGCTCGAGGGCCCGCACGGGCCGGTTTCGCTCGGCTTCGGTGTCGCCTCGAAGCTCCGGGCGCGGCGCCTCCCGGTCGCCTAGACTAGACTAGTCTAGGAGGGCGGCCGAAAAGCCCGTAGTTCACCTCGAAACCGGCTGCCACGCTCCTGGCGCAAACTGTCACAGAGGTCTGGCCGACTGGGACTCGGGCTAAAAACGGGCTTGTCGGCCAGACTTCTAGCTTCGTTCGACTCGACGCCTGGCTTCCAGACGCGACAGGACATTCGCCGCGATGTCGCGCGCGGCGCTCGGGCGCGCAAGACGGGCGCCGCACGCGGCCAACTGCTGGCGTCGCGCCGGATCGGCGGCCAGGGCAGCTACGCTCTGGACCAGCTCGAGCGGTGTCGCGACATACGCGGCCGCGCCGTGTTTGAGCATATACGCCAGGTTGCCGGCTTCCTGACCGGGCAGAACGTCATGGATCACCACTGGTACACCGCAGCAGAAGGCTTCTGCCAGCGTCAGGCCACCTGCCTTGGTGACGAGCAGGTCGGCGCTGCGCATCAGGCCACTGATGGTCTCGACGAAGCCGAGGGCGCGCACGGGCATCCGCGCGGGCAACGCCTCGACGCGCTCGCGCAGCGCGCGGCTGCGCCCGCACACCACTACCAGTTGTGCGTCGATATCGGAGCGCGCCAGCTCAGCCACGTTGCGCAGCGCCCGCGGCGACCCCTCGGCGCCCACCATCGCCAGAATCGTGAAGCGATTCGGATCGAGTCCGACACTCCGCAGGTGGCGCTGTCGATCGGGCCGATCCGCCATGCCAAATTCGCGGCGCACGGGGATACCGACCACGTCGACGGCGTCAGGTGAGGCGCCATAACGAATGCAGTCGGCGCGCGCCGCCTCCGTCGGGGCCGTGTAATAACTGACGCCGGGCGCCTGCCAGAAGGGGTGCACCTCGTTCCAATCGGTCAGCACCACCTCCAGCGTCGCCCCGACACCCGCGCACGCCTCGGCGAGGACCTCGTTGATCGCCGGCAGCACCCCGATGACGACGTCCGGCCGCTGCGTTTGCATGAGCTGCCTCACACCGCGACGTAGAAACGGCCCGACCACCCAGCTCGGGTTGAGCTTCCGTGACGAGCCACTGCCGTGATAGATCAGCGACCACAGGCGCGGGTGGCTGCGCGCCAGGTGCGCGTAGATGGTGGGAAAGCGGGTGACGGGAAAGCGCCCGCAGTCGACATACACGTCGACGGGTCGGGCCGTGCACTGTCCAGTGGCTTCCAGCGCGGCCACCAGGGCACGCGCCGCCGAAAGGTGACCGCCGCCGACACGCGAATACATCACCACCACCCGCGACACGCTCAGGCGGGCTCAGTGGCTTGGGTCGGTCGAGGCGAGGACCTGGAGGCCTTCTTTGGCGCCCTCGAGGTCAGGATTTTCCTCGAGAGCTCGAGTGAACTGGTCCTTCGCCTGCGAGTACTGTTTGGCGTTGAGATAAATCCAGCCGAGCGCGTGGCGGTACTCGGCGTTGCGGCTCGGATCCTTCTCCAGGTCGACCGCCTTTTCGAAGTCGGGCTGCGCTTTGTCGTACTCCTTCTGCACGTAAAAAACCCAGCCCAATTGACCCCAGCCTGTGGCATAGCTGGGGTCGACCTCGAGCGAGCGTTCGAGGTGTGCCTGTGCCTGGTCGTACTGCTCCATGGCGTAGTACGCCGCGCCGATGCCGCCCTCCGCGCGTGCATCCGCGGGATCCAGGTCGGCTGCTTGTTGATACGACTGAATGGCGGCGTCAAACTGCTTCAGCGCGCGCTGCGCGTGACCAAGGCTAATGTACAGGTAGGAACGCTCTGGCGCCTTTTGAATCGCCCGCCTGTATAGATCCACGGCGCTCGAGTAGTCCGCGTTAGTCTCGGCGAGATACGCCTGTACGCGCAGCACTTCGGCATTGTCCGGGTCGATGTCGGCGGCGTGTCCCAGCGCGTCGCCCGCTTCGCGCAGCAAGAATTTATCGGTATCCGCCTCGCCCAGATACGCCCAGCCTTCGGGCAGTTTGGGGTCCAACTCGGTCGCGCGCCGCGCCGCGACGAGCGCCCGATCGGTGTTGCCCGACCAGTCGTTGGCCAGCGCCAGAACGGCCTGGTATTCGGCCGACTGTGGGTCCAGATCGACGGCCTTCTGCGCATGGTCGACCGCGTCGGCGGGCTTGTTTTCGTAAACCAGTGCCCGAGCGAGGCCAGCCTGGGCAGCCGCCAGGTCAGGCGAGGTGGTGAGGATGTCAGCGTAGATTGCCTCGGCGGCGCTCCAGTGCCCCACGGCCATCTGCTGGTCCGCGTCGGGCAGGCGGGCAGCCGCTGAGGTGGGCGCAGGCGCTTGCGTGGCAGCCGACACGGGGGCAGCATCGCCGCCGAGCGGTGGGGGCGGCGGGCCTACCTGTGGGTTCAAGTACTGCGGCACGAAATAGGCCGCTGCGCCGGCCACCAGGACCAGGGATACGATGAGTCCCCAGTTGGGTCCCGATCGGCGGCGTCGGTACGTGTAGCCCAACGCGCCTCCTTTGTGACGGCCGGTACTCTAGAAGCGTGCCCAAAACCCTGTCAAACGGGCATGCCGGCAAAATTGTTACGCGGTTCCTCAAATGAGACCCACCGGTCGCCGTACCGGGGGGGCCGGCGTTCAGACCAGCGGCGTATTGATTGGCGTCACGTCGGCGAACTCGCCCTCGAGCGGCGCTTCGAACGGTCCGACGCCCTGCGGCACACGAAACACACGCACGAAGTCCTCGCGACGGAAGGCCTGAGCGAACTGCTGACAGTACAGCCCGCTCAGCCGCTGCACGTAGTGCTCCGTGTCCGCGTCCGCCGCGGACAGTTCGGAGCCCTCGACCAGCAGCCGCGTATCGCCACTGCGCGCCCGAAAGTAGCGAATGCGCTGGCCCACCCGCCACGATCGCACCCCGGCGCCCAGCAACACTTCGTAAGGCTCCTCGTGCGTCCCACCCCGCCGATACTGAGACGGCGACTTGTGCAGGGTGACCTGGACGCACAGGTCGTTGAGCGCGATCCCACCGGTGCGTAGCAACGCGACCGTCTCCAGAAAGACGCTGCGCAAGCCCAGGATGTCCGATCGCAGCAAGCACGCCGCGGCGCGATGCATGAACGCGTCACCGAACCGCTCCAGACGTCCGGGTCGGAACGCCGGGCCAACCAGCGTGACAGCCCCGTCCTCGCCAAGCGTGATGGACGTCCCCGGCGCACGTGCGTACAGCGCGGCGTACCGCGCCCGGAACTCCAGATCGACCCCCACCGGCAAATAGGCGCGCGCGGCCTCACACACTGATGCCTCGCTCGCCGAAGTCCAGGATGGCGCAACTCCGAAAACCACCTGCTCGCCATCCAGCTCGACCAGGGTGGCGCCGCGCCCGCGCAAGTCGGCGAGCAGCAAAGCAATGTAGTCGCGCGCGACCGATGAGGCCTCTGATGCAGCGTGCGGATCGCCGAAGAGCCCCGAACTGGCCAGATAGAGAGGGGCTGCCGCCGCCAGGCGTTGCGCCCCGGGCTCCGCGCGCTCATCGAGCAAGCGGCGCACCAGCAGCGGCATGACCCGCAGGTCGTCGTTGGCCGCCGCGATGGAACGGTCAACCAGCACCGACGGCAGGAGCAGCGAGGCGCCCGCGCGCGTCGATCGACCCACCAACCCCGACACGAACAGCTCAGACCGTGCCTGGACGCCCGCCCGCAGCAATCGCGGCGTCGGGGCCGCGATGGCGCGACCGGCGTGAAGGTAGGCGCGCACCAGCAGCAGCTCCCACAGCGACGCCGCGCCCGTGTCGGCCGCGACCCCTTCGTAGCTGCGCGGCAGGCGGCTCGTCAGATCGAACACCGCGGGCAGAAGCCGTCGAGAAAGACCATCCACCTCGTCGACGTCGTCCGCTGCGTATCGACGCACACGGTCGGGATCGGTGCGATACGTCGGCCAGATTTCGGCGCCCGGCACATACTCACGGTCAGTGCGCGCGAAGCCGAAGTAGCGTGCCGCCTCCTTGAGTCCATGGCGACGCATATCTGGTGCGCCGAGGCCATACCGCCGGACCGCATGCTGCGTGTCGATCACCTCGCGACCCGCCACACGCCAGCGCAGGAAGGGCTCGGGCCGCTCGCCGCTGTCGAACACGTCGGTCTCGAGTCGCGGCTCGGTCCCGTCCCGGCCCAGCGCGAGCTGAACGCCGAGCTGTGCGGCGCGCCGGGTCAGGAAGGACAGGTCGAAGCCGAAGATGTTGTGATTCTCGAGTGTGTCCGGATCGCGCATGCGGACCAGCTCGACGAATCGACGCAGCAGGTCGGCCTCACTCTGGGCGCTGGTATCCAGACACTCGCGCCAGCCCGTGCTGTCGCGCATGCTGATCATGAAGATGCGGTCGCGATCCTCGTTCAGACCGGTCGTCTCCAGGTCGAACTGAAACCGCAGCAGGCTCTCGAACGGCATGTGCTTGAAGTACGTTCGGCCGGTCAGCGTCAGGAATTGCTCGATCGGACTCCACATCAGGACCAGGCCGCGCAGGTCCGCCAGTGAGCGGGCTTCCTCGCCATCACGCTTGTTGGCCGTTTCCAGCAGCATTGTCTCAACTTCGCTGAGGTTGCTGGTCAGCACGAGATAGCGATACGCGTCCGAGTCGTTCGTGTTCGGCACATCGAGCTCGACAACCGCCAGCGGCTCGCGCATGACAACTTGCCCGTGGCTCTGCCGCAGCCATTCAGCGCTGAGCCGTTCGGCGGGCAGGTGGGCGACGAGGTCCAGACTGGTGGTCAGAAACCAGTTCGGAAACGCGTGCTCGGTGAGCTCTACCTGGTCGCTGATACGCCGCCACACACGCGCGCGACCACGCGCATCCGCGTCCACCGACACGATGCACAGCGTCGCATCACAGCCGAACAGCTCATGCGGTTCGGGCGCCAACACCCTACTCGCCAGGGTTTCATCCACCCGGGCGGGGCCCCACCACGCGCGCAAGTTTAGCAACTAAACCTTTGTGCCGGTGCGCCCCGTTGAGGTCGCCGAGTATTTCATACTGTTTCTGACAACGAGTGGAAACGCGCACGTCGGGTGTCCCCGCACCGGCGCCCGACGAGCTGCGACGGGACCGCCTGCTCGAGGAGCTTCACAAGCACCGCACTCGGCCGCTCATTCTGCTGGTAGCCCCGAGCCGGATTCGGCAAGAGTACGCTTGCCGCAACCTACGCTCGTGAAAGCGGCGGTGCGGTTGCATGGTTGACGCTGCAAGCCGCCGACCGCGACACGCGCCGCCTGTTCGCGCACCTCGCCGATGCGCTCGAAGCGGGCTTCGGCGAAGGCGGCCTGATGCCGCAGCTTCACACCGGCCTGGCCGAAGGTGCCGAGGGCGTGGGCCTCGCACGTCTCCTGCTCGCCGACCTGGCCCATGCGCCAACGGGCTTCATCATCGTCCTGGACGACTTCCACGTGGTCCACGACGCGGAGGACGTCGTCAACGCGATCGACGCGCTGCTCCGCGATCTCCCCGACGTCGGCCAGGTCGTGATCACCGGCCGCGAGGCGCCAGGTCTGTCGATGACGCGCCTGGTCGTCGAGGGCGCGGTGTTCCCGCTGGGCACTGAGGATCTGCGCTTTTCGCCCGATGAGACCCGCGCGCTGCGCGACCTGATCCGCGCCGCGCTGCGTGACGAATCGCGCCGAGCGTCGCGCGCATCGGAGCTGTCGATCACGGGGGAAGCGAACGATGCGGAACGTGACGCGGAAGAAGACCGACGTGACGCTCGCGCCGAGGGTTGGGTGGCCGGCATCCTGCTCGGCGGCGCGCCGCGGCAGCTCAACATCGGCGGCGGCTCGCTGCTCGGTTCATACGTCGAGCGCGAGGTCCTGGCCCGCTTGAGCGGCATCGAGCAGGGCTGGCTGGAAATGCTGTCCGTGTTCGACGTCATCACGCTCCACGCGTGCGAGCAGATGCTCGGGACCGCCAACTGGGCTTCGCGGCTCCTGGCGCTCGCCGAGCGCTGCCCGTTCCTGGTAGCTGGTCAGGATGGCTCGTATCGCCTGCACGGGCTGGTGCGCGAGACGGCCTTGAACCGTCTGCGGCGCGCGCCAGACGACCGCTCGCTGCATGCCTGGACCGTTGCCCGCCAGCTGGCCGAGAAAGCGTCCGACGTCGTCGGCGTAGTGCGCGCCTGCCAGGAGCTTGGCCAGCTCGACGGCGCCGTGGAGCTGGTCCGCCGCGCGGCGTCCGACGCGGCGCAGACTGGCCGTTGGCCAGCCGTGCTGGTGACGCTCGAGCTCCTTCCCGAAGCTGTGCGGCGTGCGAATCCAGAGCTGTCGCTGCTCGAGGCGCGCGCCCTGTGGTTGACCGGCCACCCCGAACCCGCCCAGGAGGCGGCGGAGTCCGCGCTGCAGTGCGGCGGTCGCACGGGTGATGTGCGCATCCAGATCGCGGCACTGGTCGAGCTTGCGTTCGTCACCTTCACCAGTGATGTCAACGCCGCGGAAAGCTGGTTGCAGGCCGCCGACCACCTGCTGCGCCACAGCGACCTGCCGCTGGACACGCGCCGGGTGCTGGAAGGACGCGCACTCGGCGTGCGCGGCATTTGCGCCCACAACCGCGGCGCCAACGCGGACGCCCGCCGCTACTTTGAAGATGGCGAGCGTCTGCTGCGGCTGGTGGGCCCGTCACGCGACCTGGGCTTGATCCAGCAGAACTTCGGCAGCTTTTGCAACCGCACCGGTGACTACGAGACAGCTGAGGCAGCGCTGTCGGCGGCCGCCGCGCACTGGCGACTCATGGGCGACCGCAATGGACTGTCGGTCACCCAGGTGATTCTTGGCGACCTGCACCTGCGCCTCGGCAAGCTCGACCTGGCGGGCGCAGAATTCAGTGACGCGCTCGCGGCGGCGCGCGCGGTCGGCGCGTTGCGCATGGAGGCCTTTGCCGCGGTCTCGCTCGGAGAATGGCACCGCGCCAATGGCCGCCTCAACGAGGCCGTCGCCGCCCTCGACACGGGTTTGCGGCTGGCCGAGGAGATCGTCGAGCGCGAGCTGGTGGCTGAGACGCTGGTCGCCCGCGCGGAAGTGTCGTTGCTCCGTGAGGACCTGGGTACGGCGCGCCTGCTCCTGGCTCGAGCCCAGGCCGAAGGCCAGCGCATTGGGGCAAGCTCGACGCTGGCATCCGTCGATCGGGCAATCGGTCGACTTCACCTGGTTGATGGCGCGGGGGCGCGCGCGGTCAGCCACCTCGAGGCAGCCATTGAGCGCGGCAATCACGCCTGGGGTCCTGACCAGCGCGCGCAGGCGCTGTTCTGGCTTGGAACGGCGTACCTGAGCCTCGGTCGCGCTCAGCAGGCTACGGCCTGCCTCGAGCAGGCCATCGCCATCGCCGAGGAGCTCAATCTGCCTGCCTTGCTGGCAGGCCCCGCTGCCGAGGATGGACGGCTGCTGCAGCATAGTCGCGAGATCGGACTCAGGCCAGTCTTCCTCGCCGAGGTCGAACGCCAGGCCGCGATTCGGCGTCCGTGGACAGGCGTCGGCGCCGCGCCGGTGAGCGTACTGGTCCAGAACGAGCTGCCCCGACTGGAAGTCCAGTTGTTCGGCTCCTTCGTGCTGCATCGGGACGGTCAACTTGTCACCCGCGCCGCGCGGAAGGTTGACCGCGCGCGCGAGCTCGCCGCCGTGCTCATCCTCAACCCCAAGGGCCTGCGCGACGAGACCATCGCCGAAATGATGTTCCCCGAGATGCCCCGCGAGAAGGCGCTGCACAACCTGCAGATGGCTGCCTACTCGCTGCGGAATGATCTCGGCAGTAAAGCCGCGGTACGCTACGGGGCGCGCAGCTATCAGCTGAATCCGCAGCTGGAGCTCGTCGCGGACGTGCGAGATTTCGACGCGGCCTTGCGGCGAGCGCGTGGCTCCATCGGGGATCAGCTTGTCCAGTGGCTGGCACGCGCCGTGGACCTGTACCGCGGCCCGTTGCTGGCAGAAGCCGCCTGGGACTGGCTGGAACCGGTGCGGCTGGACTACCGCTCGCGCTACGTGTCGGCGGCGCTCCAACTGGCGGATGCCCTGGCGCCGCTTGATTCCGCACGCTCCGATGCTTACGCGGAACAGGCCCTCGCGGAGGCGCCCGAGACCGACATCGCGTACGAGCGACTCACGGAGAATGCCCGACGTCGCGGCGACAGGAATGCGTTCCGACGGACTGTCAAACGCTACCTGGAGGCCGCGGCGCAGTTCGGCTTCTCTGTAAACCCACACCTGGTCAACAGCGACAGACGCGCGAGCTAACAAAGCCGCGCGCCCCCGATTGATCAGGATTGAGTGTGGACGCATCCCTCACGGGATGATCGAACCGGCGAGCCCAGATCTTTGTCCATCAGTGCTCGGTTCGTTCCTCGAATGTGTAACCCCCGTGAGGTCATTCTGTGCGACACCAATTCAAGCGTCTTGCCCCGCACCTGTACGCCGTCAGTGTCACGTTGGGAATCACCGTTGCCAGCCTGTACCACGTTGTCCAATTCGCGCAGTCGCCATTCTCTGGATAGCTAGCGATGCTTGCCGATGAGCGCGTCCTCCCAACGCTCCTTACAGAACAGGATCTACGGCGACAGATCGACCGCTCCGTTTCTCGAGCGCTGGCTGACGACGACTTTGCCAGGCGATTGCTCCTCAATCCGGCCCTGGCCCTCGAAGACCGCGGCTGCGCTCCTCAACAACTCAGATCGCTGCTCACGATTCGAGCGGCAACCCTGACCGACTTCGCGCGGCAGGCCCAGGCGTTGTTCTGGGCAGCCGAGCCCCACCCCGAGCATCGGGAAGAACCCCTCTCCCTGGCAGCCGCGGCTCGCCGCTAACGCTGCCCACTTCGTCTATCTGTTTCCGATCGACGACCCGAGCACTTCTGGAACAGCCTCGCTTCTCGCGATTGAAGGCCCGGCCAGGTGACCCTGACCGGGCCTTCAGTTCGCCACGATATTGACGAGCTTGCCCGGCACCACAATGACCTTGCGGACCGTGGCTTCGCCAATGTGCTGCTTGATGCGAGGCAGCTCCAGAACGAGCTGCTGCATGTGCGCCTGGTCGCGCGCCGCGTCGGCATCCACCACCACCTGGTCGCGCACGCGTCCGTTCACCTGGACCACGACGGTCAGCTCGCTTCGCGTCAGAACCGATTCGTCGTAGTTTGGCCAGTGCTGCTGGTGGATGCTGTACCGCGAGGCCCAGTGTTTCTGTCCACAGCTCCTCGGTCAGGTGCGGAAAGACCGGGGCCGCCAGAAGCAGCAGGGCGCGAATCGCTTCAGCCCACACCTCGGCGCCTGCCTGAGCCTGGCCACGCCGCAGCTCGTTGCGCAGGATCATGAGCTTCGAAACCATGGTGTTGAAACGGAAACTCTCGATGTCCTGGCCGATACCTTTGATGGACGTGTGCACCGCCCGCCTCAGATCCGCGTCAGAGGCGCCCTGCGCCTGCTGCGGGATTGGCGCCTGGGCCAGATTCCAGATGTCGCGCAGCAGATCGTGGATGGCGCCCAGCGCGCTTTCGTTGATCGGGCCGCCCTGATCCCAGGGCCCGAGAAAGGCCAGCCAGCCGCGCACGGCGTCGGCGCCCCACTCATCGACCTTGTCGTCAGGATTGACGACGTTGCCGTGGCTTTTCGACATGCGCTTGCCGTCGGGCCCGAGCACTTCGCCCTGGTTGTACAGGCGCTTGAAGGGCTCGCGGAAATCCACCAGGCCGAGGTCGCGCAGGACGCGCACGAAAAAGCGGCTATACAGCAGGTGCATGACCGCGTGCTCGGCCCCGCCCATGTACTGATCCACCGGCTCCCAGTACTTCGCTCGCGCCGGGTCGAAGGGACGCTCGGTTTCGTTGGGCGACACGTAGCGCAGGAAGTACCACGACGAGTCCATGAACGTGTCCATGGTGTCGGTTTCGCGGCGCGCCGGTCCGCCACAAATCGGACAGGTCGTATTGACGAAACTGGCGCTCCCCGCCAGCGGGTTGCCCTCGGCTTCGGCTGACGCCTGAAATTCCACATCCTCCGGAAGCCGGACTGGCAACTGGTCTTCGGGGACAGGCACGATGCCGTGGGTGGGGCAGTAGACCACCGGAATTGGCGTGCCCCAGTAGCGCTGACGCGAGACCAGCCAGTCGCGCATGCGGTAGTTGACGCGGCGGCGGCCCACCCCGCGCTCCTCGAACCAATCGGCGATACGCTCCCAGGCCTCTTCGTTGTCCAGACCGTTGAACTGCCCGGAGTTGACCATAATGCCAGCATCCGTATACGCGCTGTCATCCGGCAGCTGGTCAGCCGTGATGTCGTCTGGCGCATCGGGCGGGCGGACGACGACGCGAATAGGCAAGCCAAGCTTGCGGGCGAATTCCCAGTCACGTTCATCCGAGGCGGGCACGGCCATGATCGCGCCAGTGCCGTACTGTGCCAGCACGTAGTCCGCGATCCAGATGGGCAGGCGCTCGCCATTGGCAGGGTTGATCGCAAAGCTGCCGATCGGGACGCCCGTCTTTTCGCGCTCGGTGGACATACGCTCGATGTCCGTCGCCCGACGCGAACGCTCGACGTAGGCCTCGACCTCAGCTCGGTGCTCGGGCGTGGTCAGCCGCTCGACGAGCGGATGCTCGGGCGCCAGCACGACATAGGTCATGCCGAAGACCGTGTCCACTCGCGTGGTGAACACGGAGACGCGCGTGTCCTCCACGCCATCCACGGGCAGATCGAACTCGACGCCCTCGGAGC
Organism: uncultured Chloroflexia bacterium; assembly: GCA_963776625.1. Classification (GTDB taxonomy): domain Bacteria; phylum Chloroflexota; class UBA6077; order UBA6077; family CF-72; genus CF-72. Next base: position 477,560 of record CAVZNP010000003.1, read on the forward strand.
GACCGATCCAGTTCGTCTGCATCGAGATGATGCGCTCGGGCCACTCGATCTCCGAAAAGTCGAGCAGGTCCTCGGCGTAGTTCGTGATGCGGAAGAACCACTGCTCCAGGTCGCGCTTGGACACGGGTGCACCGCAGCGCCAGCAGCGCCCGTTGTGCACCTGCTCGTTGGCCAACACACCATGGTTCGGGCACCAGTTGACGGGCGCCTTTTGACGGTAGGCCAGGCCGCGCTTCAGCAACTGCAGGAACAGCCACTGGTTCCAGTGGTAGTACTCCGGCAGACATGTCGCGACTTCCTTGGACCAGTCGTACGCGCCACCCATCGTCCGCCACTGGCGTTCCATGCGGCGGATGTTCTCCATGGTCCACGTGTACGGGTGCGTGCCGCTCTTGATGGCCGCGCCTTCCGCCGGCAGGCCGAAGGCGTCGAAGCCGGGCGGGAACAACACGTTGAAACCCTGCATGCGCTTGTAGCGTGTGTGGACGTCTGCCAGCGCAAAGTTCCACCAGTGCCCCAGATGCAGGTCGCCGCTGGTGTACGGGAACATCACCAGGGCGTAGTGCTTGGGGCGTGCGGCGTCCTGATCGACGTCCGCTTCGTAGAGTCTGTCTGCTTCCCAGCGCTGTTGCCACCTGGGTTCGATCGCGCGATGATCGAAGGTTTGAGGCCGGCCGGGCGCTGGGCGCGAACCAGTTGTGGTCATTGCGCGGGCCATAATCACCCAATTGTATGAACTCGCGATTGGTTTACGACTCAGATGCTCCGCTCCAGAAGCCAGCGCGGAAAGAGAAGGCGCGCTCTGAGCCGCCGGCTCCGAGTCTCAACCTTCCCAGAGACGGGGTCGTCCGCTTGCTGCGCGACCGAAGAGGCCGCGGCGGCAAGACGGTCACGCTGGTCGCCGGCGTCAGCGCTCCGCCTGCCACACTGAGTGCGTTGGCCAGCGACCTCAAACGCCTGTGCGGCACGGGCGGCACCTTGCGCGGCGACGTCATCGAGATCCAGGGCGACGTCCGCGAGCGGATCAAAGGCGAGCTCGAACGGCGCGGCTACACCGTCAAGCTCGCCGGCGGCTAGCACGCGAGCTCTTCTAGCACAAGCTCCTCTAGCACAAGCTCTTACTGCGACAGCCAGGCCTTGTAGATGTCGCGCCCTCCGAACCAGCCGTTGTAGTTGTTCGGAAAGTTCTGCACGTTCTTGCGCGTCGTCGAGATCTGCGGATCGCTGTACAGCACGATCATCGGCTGGTCCTGCAGCAAGATCTTCTGCGCGTCCATGTAGGCCTGGGCGCGCGCGGACTGGTCCAGGTTGGTGCGACCGGCATCCAGCAGTTTGTCCAGCGCGGGATTGCTGTACTTGGCGAAGTTGAAGCCGGCGCCCGTGTAGAACAGCGGGTACAGATTGCCGTCGGGATCGACTGACCCGCTCCAACCGAGCTCCAGGGACTGATAATCGCCCGTGTTGCCGTTCTGCACGATCGTGGCGAAATCGAGCAACTGGATGTCCATATCAAAGCCGGCGTCTTTGATCTGATCCTTGATGAGCTCGGCGATCTGCTGGTTTTGCGGCGACGCGTTGGAAATCTGGAACGAGAAGCTGACGTTGCTCACACCCGCCGACGCCAGCTCTTGCTTGGCCTTGTCGATATCACGCGTGTCATACGGCGTGTTCTGCATGTACGCCCACGGCACGGACGGCGGAACGGGGAGCGCGAGTGGCGTGCCCATGCCAAAGTCCACGACCTGGTTCAACTGACTCCGATCGATGGCGTACGAGAGGGCTCGGCGAACGGCTGGATTGTCGAAGGGCGGCTTGCTCGTATTCAGAAAGACGAAGTTGAAGCCGAGGCCCGGGATCTGACTGACGTTCACGTCTGATGACTGCTGCAGCGACGCCACGTCCTTATAGGGTGGATTCCCGGCCATGGCGTCGGCGTCACCCGTCTTCACATTGGTGAGACGGACGTTCTCGTCGGGGAACGGCTTGAACAGTACCTTGTCCAGATACGGCAGCTGCATCCCGTCGGCGTCCTTGCCCCAGAAATCAGGATTGCGCTCGAGCACGATCTGGTTGTCCGGCTCCCACGAGACGAACTTGAACGGGCCGCTGCCGGCGCCCGTCAGGTCGCGCTGCAGGTTGTCACCCAGCTTCTGAACGGCAGTCGGGCTCAGCATGTATCCAACGCCGGTGGTCAGACGGCTGGTGAACGGCGCAAACGGCGCCGACAGGGTGATCTGAACGGTCTGCGGGTCCGGCGTCTCGATGTCCGTGATCGGCTTGACGTCCTGGCTGGTGGTGGCCTTGGGGTCGTTGATGTGCCGCTCGATGTTGAACTTGACGGCTGCAGAGTCGAGTGGCGTGCCGTCCTGGAACTTGATGCCCTGCTTCAACGTGAACACGTAGACATTCGGCTCGGGGTTCTCGGTTTTCTCAACCAGGCGTCCAACGACCTGGCCCTTGTCGTCGACCTCGAAGAGCGTGTCGGCCACCAGCGACAGGATGTCGTTGCTATAGACGTCCTGCGACTTCGTGGGATCAAACGTCGTGGCGTCCCGCTGCGTGGCGATGGTGAGCTGGCCGCCCCTGACCGGCTTGCCCGTGGCCGAGGTCGGAGCAGACGCGGCTTGCGTGGGCTGGGCGGCGGCGGAGGCTGGCTGCGTCGCCTGAGCCGCGGTGGCCGAAGCCTGCGTGGGCTGGGCCGAAGCCTGCGTGGGCTGGGCCGCGGCCGGCGCTGCAGGCGTCCCTCCCGACGTCCCTTCCGACGTGGATGACGGACTGCCGGGCAGGACCGCACGCGACGGCCAGCAGGCCGAGAGCCAGGATCACGGGTCCTAGGGCGCTGAGCTTCATGGGCGGGCTCCTTTCAAGTGATCCGCAGCCGCGGATCAAGCGCGTCACGCAACGCGTCGCCAAGCATCGAGAACGAAAAGACGGTAAGAAAGATCGCCAGGCCGGGTCCGAACGACAGCCAGGGCGCCTGGCCCAACGCTCCTGAGGCCGTGTTGATCATCGAGCCCCAGTCAGGATCGGGCGGCTGCGGGCCGACGCCGATGAAGCCGAGCGCGGCCAGCGCCAGGATAGCCGTTGAACTGGAGATCGAGGCCGCCACAATCAGCGGATTGGCGATATTCGGCAGGATGTGGCGGCCCAGGATGCGCAGCTTCGACGCGCCGATGACGGCGGCCGCGGTTATGTACTCGTGTTCGCGCGCCTGGAGCACCTGACCGCGCGTCAGTCGAAAGTAGCACCGGAATCTGAATGATGCCGACGGCGATCATCGCGTTGCGGAGCGACGGCCCCAGCGCGCTGGTGATGGCGATGGCCAGCAGCACGCCCGGGAACGCCAGCATGGCATCCACCAGCCGACTGAGCGCCTGGTCGGTCCAGCCGCCGATGTAGCCAGCGGCGAGTCCCATCGACAGGCCAAAGCAGAGCGCAATGGTCACCGCGATCACGGCCACGCCGAGCGAGATGCGGGCGCCGTAAATCACGCGGCTGAACTGATCGCGACCCACGTTGTCGGTACCGAGGAGGTGCGCGGGCGACGGCTGCGCCAGCACCTGCGTTGGTGCGGTCTGCAGCGGGTCGTAGGGCGCCAGCAGCGGCGCGAAGACGCCCATCAGGATGAGCACCCCGATCAGTCCACCAAAGACCGCGAGCCGTGGGTAGCGCGCACTGGCTTTCACCAGGCGCTCGATCTGGCGGGCAGGCTCCGCCAGGTGGGCCGCGCCGACGACGGCGTGTGGCTTAGCCGCGACCGTGGACATAGCTGATCCTGGGATCCAGATAGGCATAGGCGATGTCCACCAGCAAATTCGCGATCAGGAACACGAACACCGCCAGCAGCACCACCGCCTGGACGATCGGATAGTCGCGGGCGCCGAGTGACTGCACCGCCAGACGCCCGATGCCCGGCCAGGCAAAGACGGATTCGACGATGAACGCGCCTTCGAGGATGGCTCCGATCTGCAGCCCCAGCAAGGTGACGCTCGGGATCAGCGCGTTGCGCAGCGCGTGTTTGAGGATGACGGCCGCCTCGCTGAAGCCTTTGGCGCGCGCGGTGCGGATGTAGTCCTGATGGAGCGTGTCGAGCAAGCCGGAGCGGATGAACCGCGTCTGGGTGGCGGCGCCGAACAGGCTGAGGGTGAGAGCCGGCAGCACCAGACGCCGCAGCCACTGGCCTGGATCGTCGCTGAAGGCCGTGTAACTGCCCGGGCGGGAACCATCGCAGCGACAGGGCGAAAACGTAGATCAGCACCAGCCCGAGAAAAAAGCCAGGGACGGCAATGCCCAGTTGACTGAACGCCGTCGCCGCGAAGCCAATCGGCGAGCGGCGGAACACGGCGGACAGTATGCCCAGTGGCAGCGCCACGACGAGACTCAGCACCAGCGCCGCGACGCCGAGCTGCAGCGTGGCAGGCAAGCGCGACAGGATCTCGTCTTTCACGGGCGCACCGTTGCGCAGCGACTTGCCGAAATCGCCCTCCATCACGTGACTGAGCCAGCGGAGGTACTGAATCGGGTACGGCTGATCCAGTCCCAGGTCGTGATGCAGCGCCTCGTAGTTCTGGGCTGTCGCCTTCTCGCCCAGCATGATCAGGACGGGGTCGCCGGGCGTGAGCTTGAGCAGAAGAAACAGCATCACGCTGGCCAGGAAGGCCACCGGGATCATGATCACCAGACGGCGCAAGATGTAGCGCGTCAAGCTAGCCCCAGATGCAGCAGCCTAACGCGGAATCTGGCGCGCGTCCACCAACACAGGTTGAGATTCCGCGCGCGGGCGCGCTAGCTCGTGCCCCCGCGCGCGCGAATGCGATCGACCACCGCTTGCTGTTTCGGGCTCAGCGCGCGACCGCGCTTCAGCTGGTCGTTCACCGAGCGCAGGAACTCGCGCTCCCAGTCCCCTTGCGGCACGAGGCCGACCAGCTCGGACGCGCCCCGCTTCGGCGCGGGGCCGTCAGCGTGGATCGAGCTCAGCTCGTCCAGCGACCCGTTGCGGGCGCCCAGCTTGGACAGCCGATCCGCGAGCTCGTTCAGCGGGTCGCCCGCGTGGCCGCGCACCCACTCCCCCACCACATCCAGGTGCTTTTCCGCCCGAACGCGGCGGATCTCGTCCCAGATGTCGGTATTGGACTTGACTTTGTAACGGCCCTCGAACAGCCGCAGCGTCAACTCGGAATCCGAATGCAGCCCCAGATGCGAGCCTGGCGGGACCCACTCCAGCGCGGCAAGCACCCCCAACGCTTCGGCCCGGTTGTTGGACGTCGACGACAGGTGACCGAACAGATGCCACGTCTCCTCCGCCGCGAGGACGGCCGCTGCCCAGCCACCCGGGCCCTGTGGATTGCCGAAGCAGGCGCCATCCGTGTACGCCAGGAACCTGGCGGGCTCCGTGGGTGGACGGTACGTCGTGCGGAGCTCGCCCAGGCGTGCCGCGAACTCTGCCAGATCCTGGACGCCGAAGGCCTTCACGACAGGCCGAGGGCGCGCTGCGCGTTCAGCCGCAGGATCTTGTCGTGGACCTGTGGCCTGAATCCGGCCTCCTCGAAGTCAGCCAACCAGCGCTCGGGTGGGATGAAGGGATAGTCGCTGCCGAACAGCATCTGGTCCTGTAGCAGCGTGTTGGCAAACTGGATGTACTGCGGCGGAATGTACTTCGGCGAATAGCCGCTGAGATCCAGAAAGACATTGCTCTTGTGCCGCGCCAGTGCCAGGCCCTCGTCGGCCCACGGCCACGAAGGATGCGCGGCGATGATCGTGAGCCGCGGAAAGTCGGCGGCGAGATGGTCGAGGTAAATCGGCCGCGTGTAGTCCAGGCGGACCCCGCGACCGCCCGGCGTGCCCGCGCCGGCCGCCATCATGCCGGTGTGAAACAGGACCGTCGCCCCCAACGCCGACGCGGTTTCGAACAGCGGGTAGAAGCGCCGGTCATTCGGATAGAACTCCTGCCGGCCAGGGTGGAACTTCGCGCCCTTGAGCCCCAGCTCGCGCACGCAGCGTTCGAGCTCATGAATCGCCAGCTCGCCCTTCCAGGGATCGATGCCGGCGAAGCCGATGAATCGATCCGGATAGTTACGACACGCCGCGGCAAGCTCGTCGTTCGGGTAGGCGGGCACACCCGTGGTCGTCTCAGCATCGGCACCCAGCAGGACCGCCAGGGTGTCCAGGGCCGCGTAGCGCGCGGCGGTGGCATCCAGGTCCTCGTGTGTCCACGGCCCGCGAAAGAATCGCTCGGCGTCTTCAGACTCGCCGGCCCAGGCCCTCGAAATGCGTTCGTCGGTCGGATGGACGTGTACGTCGATCGCTCGCATACCTTCTGATGGTCACTCCCGGAATGCCGCGGCTGTCGTGGCCAGTGGTCGCGCGGGACCGATGGCATCGGGCGGCACGGGCAAGCGTAGTACGAAACGCGCGCCGCTCCCACGTGGGCTCTCGGCCGTCAGCTCGCCGCCATGTGCCAGCACGATGGCGCGAGCAATCGCCAGGCCGAGGCCCATCCCGCCGGGTCCACCACTCGCCCGCCCCTCGACACGGAAATAGCGTTCGAAGACGCGCGGCAACACCTCCAGCGGAATGCCCGGGCCAGAATCCGTCACCGCCAGCTCGTAGCTGTTGAAGAGCGCCGGCGCCACGTCGACGCGCACCCAGCCGTTGGGACCCGCGTACTTCAGCGCGTTTTCGATCAGGTTGCCAAGCGCCTGGGTCAGGCGAATCGGATCGCCGTCGAGCGGCAGCGGCCCAACCGGCAGCCGAACGTGCAGGCTGATTCCGCGTCGACGCGCCTCGGGCGTCCATTCATCCAGGGTGCCGCGCACGAGCTCCGCCAGATCGATGTGCTCGACGTCCACGCGCAGCCGCCCGCCCTCCCAGCGGGCGACCTCGAGCAGGTCGTCCGCGAGTCGCACCAGGCGGCGGGTGTGGCCCACCAACCCTTGCACCAGGCGCTCGCCCAGGGCCGGGTTGGCCTCGGCCGCGCCGCGCTCGAGGGCTTCGGCGGCCGTCTGCATCGCCGACGCCAGCGAATGAAGCTCGTGCGAGACGTCGGAGGCGAATTCCCGTCGCGCCTGTTCGTGCACCCGGAGCTGATCCCCCATACTGTTGAACGCTTCGACCAGAGCTCGAATCTCATCCGTGCTGCCGCGCGGCTCGGGCAGCGGCTCTGGAAACGAGTTGGCGACCTGCGGCCCGAAGCCGCGTCTGGTGGCCAGCGCCCGGGCAGCCGCGGCAACCTGACCCGCGGGGCGCGCAACCGAAGTTGCCAGCAGCCAGCTGGCAATCAGTGCGATGAGTACGGTGCTGAACCCCAGCAACAGCGACGTCAGGTTCAGCCGACTCACAATGGCCTGGACTTCGTCGACGCTGTACGTCGCCTGGAGCGCGCCTACGACTGTCCCGTCGTCGAGTGTGATGGGTACGTTGACCTGCACGATGTCGGGACCGGCGAAGAGGCCGGCACTGCCATCGGTATCGACGGTGGTCTGGCCGGACAGTGCCGCCGCGAGGCTTCCGTCATCGTCGTTGAAGGCCCAGCCCCGCGTGACCGCGACGACGTCGCGCGACGTATCAATGATGAGCAGGCGCGCATGGGTCAGCGTCTCCGCCCGAATGACCTCGTCGCCGACCGCCGCGACGTCGGAACGCGCCAGCGGACCACTCACCTCGTGCGCCAGCAGTCGTGCCTCGTCCGCGAGATCCAGGACGACGCGGTCGTGCAGACCACTGCGGACCGTGGTCGCCGTATACACCGCCGACGCCGCAACCCCCAGAACTGCCAGAAAGGCGTACGTGATCGCCAGTCGGCCGCGAAGACTGCGCGTCGGGTTCTTCAACACTCGTCCGGGACCCGCTCCTCTGCCAACCGGTAGCCTACGCCGCGCACCGTGTGCAAATACATCGGCCGACTCGGGTCAGGCTCGATCTTCCTGCGAATCATGCGAATGTAGACGTCGAGCGCGCGTTCGTCGCCGAAGAAGTTTGGGCCCCAGACGCTGGTGAACAACTGGTGCCGCTCGACGACGCGCCCCGCCGCCTCCGCCAGGTTCCGCAAGATCTCGAACTCGCGCGCCGAGACATCGATCACACGCTCCCCACGCGTGATACGTCGCATGCCCGCATCCAAGCGCAGTTGGCCAATGGTGTACACGCCGTGTGCGCCTTCAGTGGCAACTGGACTCGTCGGTGAACGCCTGATCTGCGCGCGGATGCGCGCAAGGAGCTCGCCGTGGCTGAAGGGCTTGGTCACATATCGTCGGCGCCGGCATCCAGTCCGGTGATCTTGTCAATCTCGTTACGGCGCGCGGTCAGCATGATGATCGGCACATTCGAGCCAGCCCTCAGCCGGCGCACCACCTCCACGCCACTCAGATCGGGCAGAGCAACGTCGAGCAGGACGGTGTCCGGCGCCGGCAGGGCACGGGCCAGCGCGAGCGCCTCCGCGCCTGTCGAAGCTAGATCGACCACATACCCCTCTTGTCGCAGAATGAAGGCGAGCGACTCGGCCTGCAGCGGATCGTCCTCAACAACAACTACCCGCCCCGAACCGCCTGCCGTATCATTGATGTCGCTCATCAGGCTCGGATCAATCTATACCGCAGCCAATTCACTTCGTACACCGCGTCGCGTTGGGGGTGTTGAAATTATGGGACTGGGCGCACTGCAACCGGGTCACCTGATCGTCATTTTGGTGATTGTCCTGTTGATCTTTGGTCCGGGAAAACTGCCTGAACTCGGAAAGGCCATGGGCGACGGCTTGCGTGAGCTGAAGAAAGCCACGGGCACCGAGGACGCAAAAGAGGACGGCACGGTCGCGGCCACCACGACAGCGGTGGCGCCGACCGCACCGACAGCTTCGACCGCTACCGTCACCCCGATCACCGCGCCTTACGTCTGCCCAAGCTGCCGAGGCAACGTGCCCGCCGGCGACAAGTTCTGCGGCAACTGCGGCGCCTCCATGGAACAGGTGAGTCGCAGCGCCTGAGCACGTCGGTAGTTTCTGAAGGGCCTCCGCGCGTCGACACTACGGCGGGGGCCCTGTCCGTCGCCGAGCCGACATACAGGCCGGCGAGTCGGTAGTTCGCGACGTCGACGCCGGCTCAAACCTCCAGGCGTTGCTCGTTTCGGCCGTCTGTTCCGTGCTGGTGACGCGGCTGTATCTCACGCTCACCGGTGTATCCACGCATCGGCGGTGGCGGCCTGCATGTCGCGCATCTGCTGTGGGGCGGCATGTTGATGGTGGCCGCGCAGATTCTGGTGCTGAGCGTGCTCGGCAAACGCATGCGGCGGCTGGCCGCGATCGTCGGCGGAGTCGGGTTGGGTCTGTTCCTCGACGAAATCGGCAAGTTCGTTACCAGCGACAACGACTACTTCTTCCGACCCGCCGTCGCGATGATCTACGTCGTCTTCATCCTGCTGTTTCTGGTCTTTCGTGCGATCGAGCATCGCCGCTTGTCGCCGCAAGAGTCGCTCGTCAACTCGGCCGAAATGCTGACCGACCTCATCCTCGACGGCGCCACGCGTTCCGAGGTGGCCCGCGCCCGCTGGCTCCTGCGCCATAGCGCAGCGGAGGGTCCCCTGGCTGACGGGTTGCGCCAGGCCATCGCCGGCGCCGTGCGTACCCAGGAGCGGAAGTCGGTGCTCAACGCGATCACGCTCTGGGCCTGGCGGACGTACGACCGGCTCCTGCGCTGGGATTGGTTTCATCGCGCCATCCTGGTCGTGTTCGTGGGCCAGGCCCTGGTTGGGCTGGTCACCCTCAGCGCCGCTGGCTGGGCAACATTCAACGGCGCGTTCGACGTGGACGTCCCACCCGCGACGCTGATCAGCTCCGCGGCGTCGCTCGCGTGTGCGCTGTTCGGGGTGGTGTTGCTACCGCGCTCACGCCTGCAGGCCTACCGCTGGTTCGAGCGATCGGTGCTGATCTCGGTGTTCTTTACACAGGTCATACTGTTCTGGGATGCGCAGTTCGCGGCGCTGGGGGGCCTGGTCTGGTATCTGATCTTGCTGGCGGTGCTGCGCTACTTGATCCGCCAGGAAATGGGACGAATCGTAACCGAACGTTGACCTTCGCGCGCCAGACCTTTAGCCATCTTTTACGCAGCTTTAAGGTTGCTTTCACCTTGGGATGTATTGGCAGTCGCGACAATGGTCATGGCTGGTCGAGCCGCAAGGGTCGATCAGCAGCGTCAGCATCGGGGTGAATGCCTCCAACTCCCCTAAGCCCCGGAGCTGGCTGTTGAGGCTGGAGTCGCACCGTGCGGGGGTGCAACTCCAGCCTTACGCCGTTAACGGGCGTGCGGAGCGACGCCGAGCGCAAACAAGCGGTCCGTGAGGACGTCTGGCGCGAGTTGGACACACGCGGCATCAGTACGTTTCCCCGTCCGGTGCGCGGCCGCATTCCGAATGTTCGCGACGCCGACGCCGCCGCGGAGCGGCTCAGCCAAACGCCCGAGTGGCGCGCTGCGCGCGTGGTCAAAGTCAACCCCGACGCACCCCAGCGCGGTGTCCGCTTCCGGGCTCTCAAGCACGGCAAACTCCTGTTGATGCCTACACCGCGATTGCGCTCTGGGTTTCTGCGACTCGACCCGACCGAGATCCCGCCGAATCGCCTGTTCGCCGCGTCCAGCATCAGTGGCGCGTCCGCACTCGGTGAAATGGTCGGGCTTGACGATCTGCCGTCGATTGACCTTCTCGTGTTCGGCTCCGTCGCCGTGACATCCGAGGGCGACCGTGTGGGCAAGGGTGAGGGCTACGCCGAGCTCGAATTTGCCGTCCTGCGCTCACTGGACCGCGTGGCGCCCAACGTGCCCATCGCCACCACCGTGCACGACCTGCAGGTCGTGGAGGCCATCCCCCGCGAGGCGTTCGACGTCAGCCTGGACCTGATCTGCACGCCCACGCGCACGATCCGTGTCGATCGGCGCCCACGCCGACCGAACGGCGTCATCTGGGATGCGCTCCCGGCAGAGCGGCGTGCAGAGATGCCGATTCTCGAGGAGCTCTACCGGCGCATGTCGGCTTCAGGGTGAAACGGGACTCTGGACGAAGTCCACGATGAGGCCGGCGGCCCGCTCGAGCGCCGCGTTGACCGCGTCGAACTCGTCAGGGCGGAAGGTAGCCAGGACGTAGTCCGCCGCGTCCATCGAGCCGGGGGGTCGGCCGATGCCGATGCGCAGCCGCTTGAAGGCGCCAGTGCCGAGGCGCTGCGCTATGTCGCGCAGGCCGTTGTGCCCGCCATGGCCGCCACCGTCGCGCTCTTTGACGTCGCCGAGGACCAAATCCAGGTCGTCGTGGACGATGAGCAGGCCTGAGGCCTGGGGCCGCCAGCGCTCAACGGCCTTGAGCACGATCTGGCCACTGTCATTCATGAATCCGTCGGGCAGCACGAAGCCCGAGCGGCTGAGCGGCACGGGGTTGAGCCCCGCCCTGCCCTTGAGCCCCAGGCGCGCCATCGCTTCGGAGACGGCGCGCGCGCCGAGATTGTGGCGCGTGCGCGCGTACTGGCGTTCTGCATTGCCCAGCCCCACGACGACGCGCGTCGACGGGTTGCCGGTGGCGAGTCGATTGGAAGGCATCGCCCTTCACCTTAAAAGAAAGGGCCGCCGGAAGGTTTCCGGCGGCGCCTGTCTCTTCATAGTTTGAGGAGCCCACTCGAGGAAACCCGCGTGGGTCCCCTCCGGGCAACTCGCTTAGTGCGCGGCCCCGTTCGTAGCCGGCTCCGCGGGCGCGGCCTCGGCCGCAGGCGCCGAAGTGCCAACCTGCACCTGCACCTGAATGTGGCGTGGCTTCGCATGCTCTGCCTTTGGCATGGTGACCAGCAGCAGGCCGTTGTGAAAGATCGCCTCGACCCGCGACGCGTCAACCGCGGCGCCGAGCCGCAGCGAGCGGCGGAACTTGGCCGGGCCGAACTCTTGCCAGACCGGCTTGGCATTCTCGGGCACGCTGACCTTGAGCTCGCCCTCGATCGCCAGCGTGTCCTCGTGCACGGTCACGTTGATAGACTCTTCGTCGAGCCCGGGCGCCAGCAGCGCAGCCTGGTAGCCATCCGCGGTTTCCCAGACATTGACCGGCAGCGAGTGGAAACCAGCCGCCCCGTGCTCTCGCGCGCAAACGCATCGTCAAAAACGCGGTCCACCCACTGGCGCAGCGGGGTGTTGAAGCTGGTGTACGGTCGGGTGCGCCACAGATCAATAGCCATAAAGCGTGTCTCCTGGTCCTCGCGATTCCCGTGGTTCGGGGATCGCTTCGTGTTGTGGCCACATCATCAACCTCGGCACGTTAGAGGCCGGTTACCGCCGCGTTAGAGGCGCGCAAACGCCGCGTAAGAGAAGCATTAGCGCCCTCAGGCTGGCACGGCATCGATGCGCGCCAGCCACTTGACCCAGTGGTAGCCGCGCCAGCCCGGGACTACCAGGCGCAGCGGATAGCCGTGCCCCGCCGACAGCGGCTCGCCGCCGACGTGCGTGGCCAGGACCGCCTGGCCAAGATCGGCAAGCCCCAGCACGATGCGGTGGCCTGTTATCGACTCGAACGCCACCTGCTCGAGGTCCGCGCGCGCGCCAGCCGTCCGCAGGACCTCCACCACGCCTGGACCGGACCATACCTGTTCGGACCACCAGCCACTCGTGCAATCCAGCACGGCCTGGACCTCGCGCGCGGCGTGCAGGCGTGTCAACTCATCCAGCGAGAAAGCACGCTCGAACACGAGGAGGCGGTAGGTCGCGGCGTCGATGACTGGCACGCTGTCGAACAGCCAGATCTCGGCGGGAAACGCGTTGGCCGAAAACGACGCCGTCGGCTTGGACCCCGTGGGCAGGCGTACGGCGGGCGCCAGATGCTCGACGGCCTGCCAGCCCGCCAGCGTGCCCAGCGACAGGCCTGCCACGCGCAACAGCGTGCGTCGGGTTCGGAGCGGCGCGCTCACGGCATTCTGGCGGCGGCGTACCAGCAGGTGCCACGCGATAAACGGCACGAGGCCGATGCCGACGATGACATGCACGTTCAGGGGCGAGTAGCCCCACAGCCAGTCGAAGGAGATCAGATTGAGCGTCCACGCCAGTCCGAGGGCGAGCGTGACCAGCAGGCCAAGACCGCCGACGCTGCCCCACACGATGGAGCGGTCCCAGCCGCCCCGTCGGTTGACTCGGCGTTTGAGTGACGCGAGGGCAATGGCCTGCTTCCAGCCGAGCAGCAGGATGATCGCAACTCCCAGGGCGCGGTGAACGTCATACAGCGGACGTGCCAGGTCGACGGCCAGCGCCCAGCCGAGCACCCCGCCCAGCACCTGGGCGAGCACCAGCGCGAGCAGGAGGTCGTTCGTCAGCCGCCGCGGCATACCACCACCCTACGCCGCGGGTGCAAGTCCGCGACAGGCAGGACCTCTCGACGGGACTCACCTCACCACCTCACCCTCCAGCTTCCGCCGAGAAAATCAAACGCTCGTTCGGGAATCAAACGCCGCGGCGGGGCGTTGAAAGCCACATACCTGAAGGCGGTTCAGCACAAAACATTCTCCGTCCTATGGCAAGAACTCTTATGATGACACTATCAAGGTTGAGCCCACGGACACTGCGTCTCGGCCGCCTGGGAGGACTATCTTGATCCCGCTCGAACGTTTTACTGACGAAGCACGCGAGGCTCTCGCCCGCGTTCAACAACTGCTCATGCGCCTGCGCCATAACCAGCTCGACGCGGAGCACCTGCTGTTGGCGCTCCTCGGCGAACCCGACGGCCTGGTCAAAGCTGCCTTCGACAAGCTGGACGGCTTCCAGCCCGCGGCACTGCTGGCCTGGCTGCGCGCTGAGTTGAGCCGCCGACCCGTCGCGGCCCAGGCGGGCGCAATCTACCTGACGCCGCGCGCCAAGCAGGCGCTCGACACCGCGTTGGCCGATGCCCAGCAGCGTGGCGACCAGTTCGCCAGCACCGAGCATCTGCTCCTGGCGCTGCTTGCCGACCCGCGCGACGAGCTGACCCAGGCCGCCGAGCGGGCTGGGCTGACGCGCACTGCGCTCGCTCAGGCCTTCGAAGAGGTCCGCGGCGGTCGAAGCGTCGATAGCCCGAGTGCCGAAAGCTCGTTCCAGGCTCTCGAAAAATACGGTGTCGACCTGACCGCGCTCGCCGCGGACGGCAAGCTCGACCCGGTCATCGGTCGCGAGGAAGAGATCCTGCGCCTGATGGAGGTCCTGGTGCGCCGCACCAAGAACAACCCGGTCCTAGTGGGCGAACCAGGCGTAGGCAAGACGGCCGTGGTCGAAGGCCTCGCGCAGCGCATCGCCTCGGGTCAGGTGCCCGAGCCGCTGGAAGGCAAGCGCCTGGTCGCGCTCGACATGGGGCTGCTCATCGCCGGCGCCAAATTCCGGGGCGAGTTCGAAGAGCGCCTGAAGTCGGTGGTTGCCGAGACCAAAGCGTCGAACGGCAAGGTCATCCTGTTCCTGGATGAGCTGCACACGCTGGTCGGCTCCGGCAACGCCGAAGGTGCGCTGGACGGCGCCAACCTGCTCAAGCCGGCGCTGGCGCGCGGTGAGCTGCGCCTGATCGGCGCGACCACCAACGACGAGTACCGCGAGCGCATCGAAAAGGATGCGGCCCTCGAGCGGCGCTTCGCGCCCGTCTATGTCGACGAGCCAACGCCAGAAGAGGCACTCCAGATCCTGGAGGGCCTGAGGGAGCGCTACGAACAACATCACAAGCTCGGTATCAGCCAGGAGGCGCTGCAGACGGCGGTACGCCTGAGCGAGCGCTACATCCAGGACCGCAGCTTGCCCGACAAGGCGATCGACCTGATGGACGAGGCCGCGGCCAAGGTGCGGCTGCGCACGGCAGTTGCCCAGGCAGATAGCCCCGTGGCGCAGATCAAGCGCTTGAAGCTCGAAGAAGACACCGCCTGGCAGAACCGCGACTATGAGGGCGCGGCGCGCTCAAAGGCGGATCGGCTCCGCCTCGAAGAAGAGCATCCTGACGCGCTCGAACAGGCCGACGGCCGTGCGCCGGGCGCCATTGTGACGCCTGAGGACGTGGCCGCGGTCGTCGCAACATGGACTGGCGTTCCGGTGAAGAGCCTGTACACCGAGGAGGCTGCGAAGCTACTGCACCTCGAAGAGGCGCTGCATGCTCGCGTGGTCGACCAGGACGAGGCCGTCGTCGCGGTCGCGGATGCGATCCGACGCTCACGCTCGGGGCTGGGTGATCCCAAACGACCGATTGGCTCGTTCCTGTTCCTCGGCCCGACGGGCGTGGGCAAGACCGAGCTTGCCAAAACGCTGGCGGACTACCTGTTCGATGACGAAGACGCGCTCCTGCGGCTGGACATGTCCGAGTACATGGAGCCGCACACCGTAAGCCGGCTGTTTGGCTCACCGCCAGGCTACGTGGGCTACGACCAGGGCGGTCAGCTGACCGAAGCGGTGCGACGTCGACCGTACCAGGTGATCCTCTTCGACGAGGTCGAAAAGGCGCACCCCGAGGTCTTCAACGCGCTGCTGCAGATCCTGGACGACGGTCGACTGACCGACGGCCACGGCCGCACGGTGGACTTCCGCAACACGGTCATCATCATGACGTCGAACGTCGGCTCGACGCGGGCGTACGAAAAGCGCCGCGATACGCTCGGCTTTGGCACCTCGGCCGAGGTGCGCGAGGAGGAGCAGATCGAGCGACGCCTGCGCGAGGAGCTGAAGCAGACCTTCCGCCCAGAGTTTCTGAACCGCATCGACGAGGTCATCATCTTCCATCGACTGCCCGAGGCAAGCCTCTACATGGTCGTCGACAGGATGCTTGGCGACCTGCGGGCACGCCTGGCCGAGCGCGGTCTCACGATCGAGCTGACCGAGGCGGCGCGCGCATGGCTGGTCAAGAATGGCTACGACGAGGCGTACGGTGCCCGGCCGTTGCGGCGGCTGATCCAGAAGGAAGTCGAAAATGCGCTGGCGCGGCGTGTGCTCGGCAGCGATTTCGCCGAAGGTGACCACATCAGTGTCGGCGTCCAGGACGACCGTCTCGAGTTCGAGCGCCTGACGCCAGCCGCAGCGGACATGGCCGCGGTCACCGAAGTGAGCCAGACCGCCGCGTAAACGTAAAAATGGGGGAGATGCCCCCAGACAAGCAACGCTTTGAAGTACGCCCGCTGAGCCCGGATGAGCTCAGCGGGCGTCTGCTTGACCAGACCCTGTGGGTTTTTGGCGGCGCACTCGGATTCCCGCCACGGCACGGGCGGGTCACCGGCTTCGCCGACACCCTGCGACGACATTCCGGCTATGGCGGCTTTCGCGCGTTCGGCGCCTTCAATCTCCGCAGCCGACTGCTGGGGTTCAGCTATGGCTACACGAGCGTCCCCGGCCTGTGGTGGCGCGAGCAGGTCGCCGCGCCGCTGTCGGCCGCTCAGCGCCAGGAGTGGTTCAGCGACGCGTTCGAGTTTGCCGAGCTGCACGTGCACCCGTCGGCGCAGGGCAACCACCTGGGCAGCGAGCTGCACGACCGGCTGGTGGTGAGCCACGCGCATCGCACCGCGCTGCTGACGGTGATGCACCGAAGCGCTCGGGCGCGGCAGCTGTACGCCAGCCGCGGTTGGCAGCCGCTGGTGGACGAGCTGCGCTTCTCGACCGAGCCGCAGACCCCCTTCAGCCTGCTTGGCCTGAAGGTCCAGCGCGATCGCTGAGGCTCCGCGCACAAAAAAGTCTCTCCGAGGGTTCAAGGGGCGGCCGCCCCTTGAAAATCCCCGCGGTGCGCCAATCCCCAGGGGACCTTTCAGCGTGAGCACTCCACAGCCGACCCCGCGGAGGCGCATCTGTCGGGATGGTCAAGCGCGGCGGCCCTTTGGCGCCCGCAGCGACCCTTTGAGCGCGAGGCCTCGCGTACCTCTCGTGCGCGGGGCGACAGCGATCGTGCGAGATGCGGCAGTAGACTCGCCAGATGCGCATCGGGTTCATCGGACTGGGGATGATGGGCCACCACATGGTGGCCAACTTGCAGAAGGCCGGCCACGACCTGGTCGTCTACGACGTACGACGTGAAGCCGGCGACGAGGCCCTTGGCCGCGGGGCGCGCTGGGCCGAGACGCCGGCCGACGCGGCGCGCCAGAGCGAGATCGTGATGACCTCGCTGCCCGGGCCCAGGGAAGTCGAGCAGGTCGCCCTCGGCGACAACGGCGTCCTGGCCGGTTCCGCGCCGGGCACCATCTACATCGACGTCTCGACCAGCTCGCCAACCCTGATCCGTCGCATTTACCGGGTAATGGGCGAGCACGGCGTGCGCGTGGCGGACGCGCCGGTCAGCGGCGGCGTGGTTGGCGCCGAAGAAGCCACGCTGCAGATCATGGTCGGCTGCGACGCGGACCTGTTCGAGCAGATCACGCCAGTGTTGCGCGGCATCGGCGACAAGATCACCTACATCGGCGACGTCGGCGCCGGCGAGGTCGCCAAGCTGGTGCACAACCAGATTGCCCTGGTGGTCCAGCAGGTGGTGGCCGAAGGCCTGACGCTCGGGACCAAAGCCGGCATCCAGCCCGAGCGGTTGCTGGAGGCGATCCGCGGCGGCGCGTACGGCCGTGGCGGCGGCGGCGTGGGGCCAGGCCTGGAGCGGACGACGCTGCGCGGCGACTGGGACCGACCGCGGTTCGCCCTCGCCCTGGCGCGCAAAGACCTCGGCCTCGCGACAGACCTGGCGCACGAATTCGCGGTTCCGATGCCACTGGCCGCGATGGCGGAGCAAGCGCTCATCGAGTGCTTGAACCGAGGTTGGGGCGGCAAGGACATGACCGCCGCGTTCGCCCTGCAGGAGGAGCGCGCGCAGGTCCAGGTCAGGGTCAAGGCACCGGCCACGACCTGAGCCGCGCCGCCGCGTGCCAAAGCCGCTCAACAACACGCGGCGGGCGTATCAGGATCAGCTGCAGAATTTCGACGCGAACTGGGGCGCCGTGGCAACCGCACTGCAGCAGGACCAGACCGCGGTCCAGAATGCACAGAAGGCGCTTGACGACGCCAACGCCAGCCTGCCAACCCATGAGTCACGTGTCGCGACACGCAGTTTCGGAACTCGCCGCCGCGCTTGCGCTCGTCCTCGCCACCGCCTGTCAGTCGGGCGGAGCCCCAGCCGCCGCCGCGACGCCGGCGCCCAGCGCCCCGCGGCCGCCGCCTCGCCGTCACCGGCGCCGGCGCGCGCGGCCGCGTCGGCAGTCGCCTCGGCCGTGCCCTCACCTTCACCGGTGGCCGGCGTGTCGCTGGGCACAGCGCTGACGGGCGAGTTCGCGATCACCGCCAACATGGACGACCGAACACTGTCGGTCGTTCCGATTGGCCTCGCGCAGGCCTTGCCGCCGATCCAGCTCGACATTGCGCCCCAGTCGGTCGCGAGCTGGATGAACACCTCCCGCGTCGTTGCCGCGGACGGCTCAGCCGGGGCACACACGCTCTCCAACCTCGATCTGGCGAGCCCGCAGAGCGCGACCGACATCGACGTCGGCGGCAGCGTGCACGTCTTCAGCGCCAACGGGGGTGAATCGAGCGCGCTGGTCGTCGTCTCCGATTCGGATAACACGCTTCGCTCGCTGGATCCAACCAGCGGCGCGCTGGGCAAATCGGTGCAACTGGGCACTGGGCCGCACGCGGTGGCCTTCGCCGGCGCCACCGCCACCAGTCCAGCACAGATCTACGTCTCGAATGCCGCCGATGGCAGCGTGTCGGTCCTGGACGGGGGCGCCACGACCGTACAGAACACGCTGAACGTGGGCGGAGCGCCAATCGGTATCGCGGTGGTGCCCACCAATCGCTTGTGGATCGCCGATGGCACCGCGAATGACGTCTACGAGTTCGATCCGGCCCGCGGGCCGGCCGGGTCGCCGATTGACGTGGGCGGCGGGCTCAAGGCCGAGTCGTCGACCTCGGACGGCCACTATTTGTTGCTGGCATCCAGCGACGCTGACCACGCCCTGTACACCGTGGATCTGTTCAAGGTCGCGATCGGCCAGGCAGCCTCGGCGGTAAGCAGCCTGGCCGTACCGAGCGGCGTACTGGCGTTGGCGACCGGCGCCGAGGTGACGCTCGCGTACGCCACGACCGGCGACAACCACCTGGTGTACTGGGACCTGGTCAATAACGCGCTTGCCCAGTCAGTGGCGGTGGGGAACAATCCCGAAGGGCTCGCGCTGGGGCTGTCGATGCCGAATAACACGATCGCGCCAGAGGCGATGGTGGGCGGCGGCACGGTCGGCGCCTCGAGCAGCACGGGCAGCGGCGGCGGTGGCGGTACGGGAGCCGCGGGCGGCGGCACCACGGCGGCGGGGACGAGTACGACGACCGGGACGGGGACCTCGGGCACCACGACCGGGACCACCTCAGGCACCACGGCGGGCGCGGGCGCACCGTCTTCGAGCGTCTCGTCGGCAACCACCGGCACGGGCGTCACGACGACAGGCGCTGCCACGACGACAGGCGGCGTCACCTCGGCCAGCAGCAGCGCCCCAGGTGCCGGCACGAGCGCCGGCGCCAGCACCTCGAGCGGCGCGGCGCCAGGCTCCATCGGCAGCAACGCCTCGACGGGTAGCGGCGCAGCGCCGTCGATCGCCAACAGCGGGTCCAGCGGTGGCACCTCCAGCGGCACCGCAGGTGGCACGAGCAGCGGCTCTTCGGCCGCCGGCGGCTCGAGCGCCAGTGGCTCCAGCCCGGGCATCAGCACGATCGGCAGTCTGGGCAACGCGGGCGGCGGCTCTGCTGGTAGCGCAGGCGCAAACAGCGGCGGGATCGGCGCCAGCACCTCCTCGACCGGCGGCGGTGTCACCTCCAGCGCTGGCTCCAGCAACTCGAGTGGCACGGGCGGGGCGACAGGCGCCACGGGCGTCGGCTCTGGCTCGAGCGGGATCGGTAGTAGCCTCTCGAGCAGCACCACCACAGGTGGCGGCGCTGGCGGCAGCACGACTACCGGCAGCACCAGTGGCGGATCAGGCGGCACGGGTAGCGGCGGCACAGGCAGTGCCGGTGGCGCGAGCACTGGCGGCGGGAGCACGGGTGGCGGCGGCGGGAGCACGGGTGGCGGCGGCGCCCCGACGAATGCCACGCCCACGCCTGCTGCTCGCCCCGGCCACATCCACGCCCAGCCGCGCCGCGGCGCCTACTCCGGGGCCGTCACCCGCCGCGAACCAACGCCCCTAGCTCGCGTGAACGTCGGCGGCGGCGGGGCAGGCACGAGCGCCCGCTCCGCCGGCGTGCGCGCGTGGCGCCGCAGAATTTCCAGCCGCAGGCTCTGCTCGCCGCGCGCCATCGCCCAGCGGTGGTTCGCCGCGAAGATGGGCTTGAAGACGAACGAGCCAAAGCGCAGCAACGGCTTGTCCGCACGCACACGCCAGTCGTACTCGACCTCCGCAAACGCCCCGTCCTGCCACAACGTCCACACTCCGCGGCCCGCCAGATCGCCCCAGGCCTCGAGGCTGAAGCCATGGGGTGGATGCCGTTCCGTCACCTGGAACTTCCAGCGCAGCGTGTAGGGCAGCCAGCCCTTCGTGAACAACTCCACGACGCCATCCGGCCGCTGCTGCACCGCCAGGTACACCGATGGCCACCAGCGAGCCAGCCCATCGGGGTCCTCCAGGATCTCGGTCACCTCCTGGATGGTGGCCTCCACCCGCCAGCGGGTCACAAAGGCATATTCGTTGCTCTCGGACATACTTTCCCTGCTCAGTCAACGTACGAACCAGCAGGCGGCGCGGATCAACCGCGCCGGTCAACTCGAGGTTCGACAGGTACGCGACGAGCTCGGAAGTTTCCTGCGGCGTGAGTGTGTCGCCGTACGCCGGCATGTTGTGCCCGCCACTCAGAATGCGCCAGGTCAACTGGTCGTTCGACAACGAGTCGCCAATCGTCGACAGGTTGGGTCCACGCTGACCACCCGAGCCGTCGATCGCGTGGCAGTTGATGCAGCCGCGTTGCTCGAACGAGTTGGGCGCCCTGCCTGCTGTGTCGGATCCAGGCCCTGCATCGCCGGAGGCCGGCAGCAGGACGTTGCCCAGGACTGGCGACCACGGCGCTTGCGAGCCGATGTTGATCAGTGCCGCGATGCTCACGCCAACGACGGCCACGAAGCCAATGGCCCAGGGCCGACGCCGCGGACTCCGCTCGCCGAAGGGCGCCAGGAACGGCAGCAGGACGAACATCAGCCCCAGCGCCAGCGGGAAGCCAATGATGAACACGTCCTCGATGGCCGGTGGGATCAACGCCAGCAGCGCGAAATACCACAGGAAATACCAGTCGGGCCGCGGATCGGCTTGCAGCACAGTTGGATCGGCTGGCGTACCCAGCGCTGGGCGGCCCGAGCCAGATGGACAGGATCAGCACGACGGAGCCGACCAGCAGCGCAAAGACCACGTCCTTCCAGCCCGCGTCCGGCCAGAACGGCACGCCGATTTTGTGAATCAGCTGCCTCGTAGCGCTCGTCGGTACGTGCGGCGTTCGACGACGACACCCGGCACTGGCGGCTCTGAGACGCCGTGCCGAATGACCAGAAACAGGTGGACCCCGAGCAAGCCGAAGATGATCGGCCGGGATCATGAAAACGTGCGTGGCGTAGAAACGCGTCAGCGTCGCACCGCCAACGTCCGGCCCGCGAAGAGCACGCCCGACCAGAAACTCGCCGATGACGGCGCGCGGGCCGCCTGGGCCGCGCCAACGACGACGGCCCAGTACGCGTCCTGATTCCAGCGCAGCAGTTGGCCGGTGAAGGCCATGCCAAAGGTGAAGATGAGCAGCACCGTGCCGCTCAGCCAGTTGACTTCGCGGGGATATTTGAACGAGCCGATCAGAAAGACCTGTGCGGCATGGGCAGAGACCAGCAGCACCATCGCCGAGGCGCCCCAGAAGTGAATGCCGCGCACGATCCCGCCCAGGATCGCGCCGTAGGTGATGAACTGCAGGCTCTGATAGGCATCGTTAGGCGTTGGCACGTAGGTGAACGCCAGCGCAACACCGGTCACCACCTGGACCGTGAACGCGATCAAAGCCGCGCTGCCGATGGTGTAATCCCAGCCGGTCGGCGGGACCGGATGCTCGATGAGCGGTTTGAATGTCGTGGTGTACCCGAGCCGTTCGTCCAGCCAGGACAGAACCGACCTGACCGGCGTCATGATTGCGACATCGTCTCGGCCAGGGTCACTGGCAGCACCTGCACGCGCTGATCGTCGGTAATGCGCACCGGCACGTTCGACAGCGGGTGCGGCGGCGGGCCACCCGCCACGGTGCCATCGGCGTTGTAGACGCCCCCGTGGCACGGGCACAGGAACAGCTCTGACGCCTGAATCCAGTTGACCGGACAGCCAAGATGGGTGCAGTTGATGCTGAAAGCGTTGAAATCGGTGTCGCTGCTACGCCGCAGCCAGACCGCGGTGCGCGCCGTTTGGCCAGCCCACGGCAGCGGCGACGGGTCATCGTACGCGACCTCCACCGTGTCGCCGATCTGAAAGTTTTCGACGAGGCCAACGTCCCGCCATTCCTTGGGCGCCTGCTGGATCAGTGGGCTCAACAAATAGGCGAGGATCGGCACGCTGACAACCGCGCCGGCCAGCCCACTCAACGCCAGGCTGATCCGACTCAAAAACTGACGCCGACTGACGACCTCTTGATCTTCTGCGTGATTTTCAAGCGCGCCCTGCTCAGGCCCTGCATGCCCAGGCCCGTCAGTGGCCATGCCGCAGCTCCTGAATCCAGCTATACAGACCCCACGCCATCAGCACCGCGCCCAGGATCGACAGTCCCACCGCGGTCAGAATGCCGAAGGCCAGTAGCGTGAAGCCAAGGGCAATGGTCACGGGCCACACACTCGGCGACGGCAGATGTTCGCTCATGTGAACAACCCCAGCAGATACACCAGACTGAAGATGACGACCCACACGGCATCCACGAAATGCCAGTAGATCGAGACCGTGTCGACCACCACCCGTCGCCGACCACCCTGAAAGTCGCCTGCCCAGCCCATCAGGCCCACGACGCCCAGGGCGATCAGACCGACCAGCACGTGCAGACCATGGAAGCCAGTCAACGTGTAGAAGGACGACGTAAACAGGTTCGAGTTGATGCGAATCCCCTCGCTGTACAGATTGGCGAACTCGGTCAGCTGTCCGATCAGGAAGATCGCACCCAGGACCATGCTGATCACCCACCACAGCAGGAATCCACGCCGGTTATCGCGACCAAGATTCCGTTCAGCGAGATACACCGTGCCGCTGCTTCCAAAGAGAAACAGGCTGAAAAAGAAGGTACGCGGCACGTCCAGATCGCGCGGGCTGGCGCCCGGGCTCGCCGTTCGATACAGCAGAAACGCGACGATGAGCGCGCCGAAGAACGTGGTTTCACTGAAGATAAAGGCCACGATCCCGATAATTGGCGCCTTCCACCGCCGCGTCCGATCGCGCGCGTCCAGCCTCTCCGCGGTGACCTGCTCGGCAGCCGTCGCCGGCAAGACAGGCTCGCCGCCAGGTCGATACAGCGGTCGATTGCTGGTGATGGGAGGCAGGGTCTCGAAGTTCGTCGGCGGGGGAGGCGAGGTGGTGGCCCACTCCAGGGTCCACGCATCCCACGGGTTATCGCCGGCCGGAACACCAACCCGCAGTGAGTTGACGACGTCCCAGATCAGCAGCGCCACGGCGATGCCCATCACAAACGCGCCAATCGTCTCGATGAAGTTGATCGGGCCAAACCATGGCAGGTCCGGGTACGTGTACGTCCGACGTGCCATACCCATCAGTCCCAGGATGTGCATGGGGAAGAAGGTCACGTTGAAACCGACCACCATGAGCCAGAACACCCAGTGGCCGGTGCGCTCGTCCAGCATGCGACCGCTCATCTTTGGGAACCAGTAGTACGTGGCCGCCAGGATGGCGAAGAGCGAGCCGCCGCCCAGCACATAGTGGAAATGGGCAACGACGTAATACGTGTCGTGCGTTGCCCAGTCGACCGGCACCGTCGCGAAGTGCACGCCGCTCAGACCGCCGATGGTGAACTGAATCAAAAACGCCAGCGCAAACAACATAGGCACGCGCAAGCGGATGCGCCCACCCCACACGGTCGCGAGCCAGGAAAACACTTTGATGCCCGTCGGCACCGCGATGGCCATACTCGTGAGGCCAAAGGCCGCGTCCGCCACGTCGCCCATGCCTACGGTGAACATGTGGTGCGCCCATACGGAGACGGACAGAAACGCGATGGCAATGCCCGAACCGACGACGACGGGATAGCCAAACAGCGGTTTGCGCGCGAAGACCGGGATAAC
The DNA here is from genome assembly GCA_963776625.1 of uncultured Chloroflexia bacterium. GTDB lineage: Bacteria > Chloroflexota > UBA6077 > UBA6077 > CF-72 > CF-72. Next base: position 501,800 of record CAVZNP010000003.1, read on the forward strand.
TTCGGAAATGATGCCGAAGGCCGGCAGCGCCATGATGTAGACCTCGGGGTGGCCGAAGTACCAGAACAGGTGCTGCCACAACAGAGCACTGCCACCGTGACTCACGTCGAAGAACTGCGTGCCCAGGTAGCGATCGAACAACAGCATGATCTGGGAAGCCGTCAGCGCGGGGATCGCGGCTAGCACCAGAAACGCGGTGACCAGCGACATCCACGCGAAGATCGGCATGCGGAACCAGCTCATGCCCGGCGCGCGGAGATGGACGACTGTCACGAACAGATTGACGCCTGTGGCGATCGTGCCCGCGCTGGTGACCAGCAAGCCGATCGCCCAGTAGTTGACGCCGGCTTCGAGGCTGTACGGCGGCTCGCTCAGGGGCGCGTAGCTGAACCAGCCGATGTCTGGTGGGGTGCCGTTCAGAAATGAGAAGTACAGCACGATGCCGCCAAACAGGAACAGCCAGTAGCTGAACGCGTTCAGCCGCGGGAAAGCCATGTCGCGGGCACCAATCTGCAGCGGCACGATGTAGTTCGCAAACCCCAGCAGCACGGGCATGACGACCAGGAAGATCATCGTCGTGCCATGCATGGTGAAAATCGCGTCGTAGGCGTCGGGCCCGAGGAACGTGTTGCGTGGAACGGCCAACTGGATGCGGATCAGCAGCGCCTCGATCCCGCCGCAGACGCCGAAGGCCAGACTGGTCAGCAGATACAGGATGCCGATGTCCTTGTGGTCGACGGTGGTGACCCAGCGCAACAGGCCCGTCGGCCGCAGCGGCTCGACGGCCGGCGCGGGAATTGGCGCCGCTACCGTCGTCATCGCCGCGCCCTCACTTGAGACCCTCGAGATAGTCGACCAGCGCGCTCATGTCCGATTCGCTCATCGATCCGAACGCCGGCATTAACACTCCCGGTTTGATCAGCTGCGCATCACGGATCCACGCCCGCAAGTTATCCGGCGTGTTCTGAATGACTCCCGCCCCGAGTGTCGACCGACTGCCGAGGTGCGTTAGATCCGGCCCGACCGTTCCGGTCGCGCCCGGCAGACCCCGAATCGTATGGCACGACACACACGTGTTCTGCTGGAACACCTGCTCGCCGGGCGCCCCAGTCGGCGTGACCGGCTGCGCCTGCTGCTGTGCCCACGCATTGAATTGATCGGGCGGATCGGCCACGACCGTGACACGCATCCAGGCGTGCTGCAAGCCGCAGTACTGGTTACACGTGCCGTCGAACGTGCCCGGACGAACAACCGTAATCCACATGGAATTCGTCCTGCCTGGCACCAGGTCCTGCATCCAGCCGAACTGCGGCACGTGGAAGCTGTGTATCACGTCAACCGAGTCCAGCGTGGCTTGCACCGGCGTGCCGACCGGCACGTGTAACTCGTTGGCGGTAATGACTTGTCGATTGGGATACGTGAATTGCCACCACCACTGATGTCCAGTCACGACCAGCGGCTCGGCATTCGGCTGCTCGGCGTTGACCGTCCGCATCGTGCCGATGACCAGGACGAAGATGACTGCCAGGACCGCCGCCGGCGTGGCCGTCCAGATGACCTCGAGCCGTTGGTTGCCGTGGACCTGCGGAGCATCAGCTCGATCGCCAGGTGGCGCACGAAAGCGAATCAGCGCAGCGACCAGAACGCCGACGACACCCGCGAGCAGCAACCCGGAAATGACGAGCTCGAGCCAGAACAGGTTGGTGATGGACAGGCCCTGGGTTGTTACAGGATCGAAGCTCTCCATATCTTTTCCATTACAAAGGTATCAGTCGTCGTACGTCGCTTATCCGCGCAAGTCTGTGAATTGCATGTTCCATCCGCCTATCCGGCGACCGTGTGCCCAAGCTGGGGATGGCGCCGGACGGATGTGGACAACGCACCGCCCCACACCTGACGATTAGGGCTGGTTATTAACAGTTAGATGCCCATCGACGTCGACGAAGCCCGCATCTGGGTAAAAGCTGGGGACGGCGGTAACGGGATCGTCTCGTTTCGCCGTGAGAAGTTCGTGCCGTACGGTGGGCCGGACGGCGGGGATGGTGGTCGTGGCGGCAGCGTGTACCTGGTTGCGACGCAGGGTATTTCGACGCTGCTCGACTTCAGCCGGCAGCGTCAGTTCAAGGCGGAGCGCGGCGCGCCCGGGCGGGGTGCGCGACAGCACGGCAAGGCGGGTGACGATCTGATGCTGGCCGTCCCGCCCGGCACGCACGTCACCAGCGAGAACGGTCTCACCGCGGACCTGGTCCGCCCTGGCGACAGCGTCATGGTCGCGCGCGGCGGTCGCGGCGGGTTGGGCAACATCCACTTCGCGACCAGCACGCGTCGCGCGCCACGCATTGCTCAGAAGGGCGAGCCTGGTGAGGAGCGCACGCTGGAGCTCGAACTCAAAACCATCGCTCAGGCGGCGCTGATCGGCGAGCCCAACGCCGGCAAGTCCAGTCTGCTTGCCGCCACAAGTGCTGCGCATCCACAAATCGGCGACTACCCGTTTACAACGCTGAGTCCGAACCTCGGCGTTGCGGAGGCGCCGAGCGACGCGGATCAGGTCTTTGTGCTCGCCGACGTGCCTGGCTTGATAGCTGGCGCACATGCCGGGGCCGGTCTGGGGCATCGGTTCTTGCGCCATGTCGAGCGCGCGCCCGTGCTGGTGCACGTCGTCGACGCGAGCCGCGACGATCCTCTGGAGGCGTACCTGACGGTTCGCGCCGAACTGGAAGCCTACAAACCCGAGCTGACGGAAAAGCCGGAGATTGTGGTCGGCAACAAGCTCGACCTGCCCGGTGGTCGGGCGGGGCTGGAGCGGTTGCGTCGGGATCTGACTGACCGGGTGGTTATCGGCACCTCGACAGTCACGAACGAGGGCATACCAGCACTCCTTGACGCGGTGGCCGACGCGCTTCGCCAGCTTCCCGAGCAAGACGAAGGGTCGCCGGGCGTGCGCGTGTATCGATTGGAAACCACCGAGGACGATGGTTTTCGTGTCGAAGCTCCTGAAGAAGGCGTCTACCGCGTCAGTGGCAAGCGCGTGGAACGGTTAGTGGCCATGACCGAGCTGGCCAGCGATGAGGGCACCGCCTACTTGCAGCAACAACTGCGGCGGTTGGGTGTCTTCGAAGCGCTGGAGCAAGCAGGTGTGCAGGTTGGTGACACTGTCCTGATTGGCGACTGGGAGACCGAATGGGGGGTTTAGGGTTCCTGTCGCGGCTCTTCGGCGGTGCGGGCACTCGGACCAGCGGCGACGGCGGGATTTACATTCGCGTGCGGTGCGACGCCTGTGGGGAGCTCATTCAGGGCCGCATCAGCCCGACATCCGAGTTGTCGCAGGTGGATGAGGGCGGCTACTACGTCCGCAAGGTGCTGGTGGGCCGCCAGTGTTTCCGCCCGGTCGAGGTGCAAATCCACTACTCGGATCTCGGCCGCACGGAGACCGGCCGCGACGTCAAGGGCGGCACCTCCGTCGAGTGACGCGTCTTGGTCTGCTGGGTGGCACCTTCGACCCGCCACATTACGGTCACCTCGTGGCCGCGCAAGAAGTGGCCTGGCGGCTCGAACTCGACCAGGTGCTCTTTCTGCCAGCCCGACAGAACCCACTGAAGCAAGGCGAACCAGGCAGTCCGGCCGAAGACCGGTGCGAGATGGTTCGCCTGGCCATCGAGGCCAATTCCCGCTTCGAGCTGTCACGATTGGATCTCGATCGACCGCCACCTTCTTACACCGCGGACCTGCTGAAAGTGCTGCAGGCGCCGGATCGTGAGCTGTGTTTCGTGATCGGCGCGGACATCCTGCCCGAGTTGCCGCGCTGGCGCGACCCGGGCGAAATCTTGCGCCTGGCGCGCCTGGTCGTCGTCACCCGACCGGGTGCCCCCACCCCAGATATGGCCCGGCTCGAACGGTTGTCGCCGGGTTCGACTACGAGAGCGGCCCTGGTCGAGATTCCAGGCCTGTCCATCGCGTCGCGCGAGTTGCGCGAACGCGTGCGGCGCGGCGTGCCAATCCGCTATCTCACCCCGCCGGCGGTGGAGCGCTACATTGCGGAGCGGGGTCTGTATCGGACGGCTCCGGGCGAGCCATGAACTCGCTGAGCCGACGGCGGGCCTCGTCGAGCGCGGCACGGTCGCGCGTGTGGGCGGCCTCGAGCCAGTGCGCCATTGCCGCCACCAATTGCTCAAGATCGGCGTACATCGATGACGTCGAAGTGTTCCGGGCGCGTTGTTACAGCACCATTGCAAACAAACGCTCCGGCACTACGGCCGTGTCTCACCGTATGATCCACGCGTGTCGTTTCTGGACCCGCAGACGATCGTTCACGCTGGCTACGTCGCGATTGCGCTCGTTATCTTCGCCGAGTGCGGCCTGCTGATCGGTTTCTTTCTTCCGGGTGACAGCTTGCTGTTCACGGCCGGATTCCTCGCCTCGCAGGGCCTGGGTGTCGACATCTGGCCTCTCAGTCTCATCTGCGCCGCCGCTGCCGCTATTGGACCGCTCGTCGGCTACTGGTACGGCGCGTGGGCCGGCCCGCGGCTGTTCAATCGGGAAGATTCACTGTGGTTCCGCAAGCAGCACCTGATGCGCGCGCACGAGTTCTACGAGCGCCACGGCGGCAAGGCTCTGGTCATCGCCCGCTTCATGCCCGTCGTGCGCACCTTCGCGCCCGTCGTCGGCGGCATGGCCACCATGAATTATCCCCGCTTCGTCGGCTACACGGTCCTCGGGGCAGTGCTGTGGGCCATGGGCATGACCTGGCTGGGCTATTTTCTGGGCGGCTTCATCCCTTCGAAGTATCTCGAGCCTATCGTCGTCGTCATCATCATCGTGTCTTTGCTGCCCCCAGCTATTCACTTTCTGCGCGATCGGAAAAAGGCCTCGTTTACCCGCGCCTGAACGACAATGAGGTGCGTCTAAGCAATATCAGGCATGAACAACGCACTCAAAACGACCGTCCTGCTGGCAACCTTGACGGGCTTGCTGGTGGCGATCGGATATTTCCTGGGTGGCGCGAGCGGGATGGTCCTGTTCTTTGGCCTCGCCGTCGTGATGAACATCAGCGCTTACTGGTTCTCGGGAGACATCGCGCTGCGCATGGCAGGTGCCCGCGAGGTCAGCGAATCGGACGCGCCGCAGCTGTACCAGATCATCTCCGAAGTGGCCACGTACGCGCACCTGCCCATGCCGCGCGTCGCCATCATCGACAGTCCTTCGCCGAACGCGTTCGCCACCGGACGTAACGCTAACCATGCGGTCGTGGCCGTGACCACCGGCATACTCGGCATCCTGACCCGTGAGGAGCTTCAGGGGGTGCTTGCCCACGAGCTGGGCCACGTGCGCAACCACGACATTCTGATCTCCAGTGTGGCTGCCACTGTCGCAGGAGCGATCACCTTGCTCGCACACGCCGCCCAGTGGGCCATGATTTTCGGCGGATTTGGTGGCCGTGATGACCGTGATAGCAACCCGTTAGCCGATTTGCTCCTGATCATCCTGGCGCCGCTGGCCGCCACGCTGATTCAGCTGGCAATCTCGCGCTCGCGCGAGTACGGCGCCGACGATACAGGCGCGCGCATCATCGGCAATCCCGAGGCGCTGGCCAGCGCGCTCGAGAAGCTGGAGATGGCGACCAGTGTGCGGCCGTTGCCGGTCAACCCGGCCGTGGCCCACATGTTCATCGTCAACCCGATCAAAGGCGTCAACTTCGGTGGGCTATTCAGCACCCACCCGCCTCTGGAGGGACCGGATTCGCCGACTCCGCTCCATGAGCCTCGCGCACATCGATTAGGCTCTCACAGGAGAACGTGTCGCCCCTCGCAGGCATTCTGATCGTCGTTGTCCTGATCGCCGCGAACGGCTTCTTCGTGGCGACCGAATTCGCCCTGGTGTCCTCGCGCGCCACGCGGATCGACCAGCTCGCGGCAACCGGCAACCGCGCGGCGCGCCTGGTTCAGAAGGCCAAAGATAATCCAACACGCTTCATCTCAGGGACGCAGCTGGGCGTCACCGTTGCCAGTCTGCTGCTTGGCGCCATTGGCGAAGAGACCTTCGCGGCGATCGTCCAGCCGGTCCTCGACGAAATTCTGGTCCTGGTCGGCCAGGATCCAGCCGCGCCCGGTCAGATCACGACCACGGCGCACGCCATCGCCTCCATCGTGGCTTTGCTGGCGATCACGTTTTTCCACATTGCCCTCGGCGAACAGGTGCCCAAAATCCTGGCGCTGCAGCGTGCGGAGTCGTTCATCCTGTTCGCGGTCCAGCCGGTCACCGTCTGGTCGTGGATCTTTCGACCATTCATCAGCCTGCTGTACCTGTTCACCAACCTGGTGCTGCGCTCGATTGGCCTGGAGTACCGCGGCGACGAGCATGCGGTGCACTCGCCAGAGGAGCTGCAGCTCCTGGTGACCCAGACGGCCCGGGCTGGACTGCTGTCGGGACCTGAGCGTGAGCTCGTGCAGCGCGCCTTCACCTTCAGCGACCAGACGGCCGGCGAGGTCATGGTGCCGCGCACCGAGATCGTGGCGCTGCCGATCGACTCGACGGTGCAGGACGCGCTCCGCGTCGCCCAGCGGCACCGCCACACCCGGTTTCCGGTCTACGAGCAGACGATTGATAACGTCGTGGGCATTCTGTCGACGAAGGATCTGCTCGGGCTGGCGGCACGACGCGGGCCGCGCCCCGGGCTCAACGACACGAACTTGCGACGTCTGGTCCGCCCCCCGCTGGTCGTACCGCAAGGTGCGTCGGTGATCGAGGTGCTGGCGCGCATGAAGGCGGCGCGGCAGCCCATGGCCGTCGCGCTCGACGAGTTTGGCGGGACCGCCGGCATTGTCACGCTGAAAGACCTGGTCGCGCGCCTGCTGGGCGACGTCGGCGATGAGTACGCCGCCGCGAATCAGGAGGTGCGCACCCTGACCGACGGCACGATCGTTGCCGACGGACTGGCGCTGGTCGAGGACGTCAACAGTCAACTTGGCACGCACTTCGACGCGAGCGAGGTCGACTCTCTGGGTGGCCTGGTGTTCTCGGAGCTCGGCCGCCGGCCGGTGGTTGGCGACGAAGTCGAGCTGGACGGCGGGTACAGGGCCCGCGTGGAGCGCCTGGACGGCCTGCGCATCGCGAGGGTCCGCCTGCTGCCGCCGCCAAAGTCGCAGGCAACGCCCTCGGCCACCAACGGTCAGACGAAGGGCGAACACGAGGAATAAAACGCGATCCCACAGGCGGGTCCCCTCCGGGGAATACGATCTACGCATGGTGCTGAAGTCGATCAACCCCGCCACCGAAGACGTGGTGGAGACATTCGAAGAGTCCTCGCACGCGCAGATCGACGCCGCGCTGCAGCAAGCGTTCGACGCTCAGCGCCGCTGGCGCCTGACGCCGTTCGGCGAACGCTCGGCGCGGCTTCAAAACACGGCGCGCGTCTTGCGCGCCCAGAAGGCCCGCCTGGCGACGCTGGCGACGCGCGAAATGGGCAAGCCCATCGTCGAGGCGGAAGCCGAAGTCGAAAAATGCGCGTACAACTGCGATTTCTACGCCGAGCACGCGGCCACGTTCCTCGCCGACGAGCACGTCGCGATGAACCTGTCCGACAGCTATGTGGCCTTCGAGCCGCTCGGCGTCGTGCTGGCCATCATGCCGTGGAACTTTCCGTTCTGGCAGGTGTTTCGCTTCGCCGCGCCGGCGCTGATGGCCGGCAACGGCGCGGTCCTGAAGCACGCCTCGAACGTGCCGAGCTGCGCCCTGGCTATCGAGGACATTCTGCGCGCGGCCGGCCTGCCCGATGGCCTGTTCCGCACCGTCCTGGTGCCAGGCGCTGGTGTCGAGCCGCTGATCGGTGATCCTCGCATCGCCGCGGTCACGTTGACCGGCTCGAGCGACGTCGGCGAGCGAGTCGCCAGCGCGGCAGGCAAGCATCTCAAGAAGCAAGTGCTCGAGTTGGGCGGCTCCGATCCATTCATCGTGCTTGCCGACGCGGACCTTGACGTGGCCGTCAAGGTCGCGGTGCGCGCACGCAATCAGAACAACGGGCAGAGCTGCATCGCCGCGAAGCGCTTCATCGTTGAAGCCGCGGCCGCCGATCAGTTCACGGAGAAGTTCGCGGCCACCGTCAAGGCCCTGCAGGTAGGCGACCCGATGCAGCGTGAAACCAACGTCGGCCCACTGGCGCGCGGCGACCTGCGCGACACGCTGTCCGCACAAGTTGAGCGTTCGGTCAAGGCGGGCGCACACGCGCTCACCGGCGGCTCGTCGCTGGCTGGCAAGGGCTACTTCTATGCTCCCACCGTCCTCGATGGGGTCAGCGAGGACATGCCGGCGTTCCGCGAGGAGACCTTCGGCCCGGTTGCGGCGGTGATCCGAGCCCGTGATCCAGAGGACGCCGTGCGGCTGGCCAACGACACCGAGTACGGCCTGGGTGCGGCGCTGTGGACCGCCGACATCGAGCGCGGCAAAGCCCTGGCCCGCCACATCGAAGCTGGCTGCGTGTTTATCAACGGCATGGTCGCCTCGGATCCAAGAATCCCCTTCGGCGGCATCAAACGCAGTGGCTACGGTCGCGAGCTCGGCTCCTACGGCATCAAAGAATTTGTCAACATCCAGACAGTCGTGGTAGGCCAGCCCATAGCCCCGGCACCGCCGGCCGAGTGAACCAGGCTGAGGCCGGGCAGGCGGCTGAGCTTGGTGCACTCGCCGCGGACTACTGGGAAGGTTCGCTGCGGCGCAATCCGGTGCTCGCCACGTTTTATGGCGACTACCGCTTCAATGATCGGCTGCCGAACATCGGCCCATCGGGGCGCGCCGAGGAGGAATCCGATCTGCGCGAGGTCCTGCGGCGCCTGGAAGCGATCGACCCCGTGCCTCTCGACGCCGAGGACCACATCACGTTCGACATGCGCGCATGTCGGTCCAGTCAGGCCTGGACGGCCTCCGCCTGCGCACCGACGAGATGGCCGTCGACCAGATGGAAGGCCCGCAGGTTGGCATGCAGGAGTTGGCCAACTGGCACCCGACCGATACCCCCGAACACGTACAGGACCTCGCCGCGCGCTACCGCGGCGTAGGCCAACTCATCACCGACTACCTGGACGCCTTGCGCGACGGTATTCGCGACGGACGCACGGCGCCCACGATCACCGTCGAGCGCGTCCTCGCGCAGTTGGACGCCCTGCTGGGTACCCCGGTCGAGCAGTCGGCGTTCGTGGCGCCGCTGCATGACAACCCCGCCTTCGACTCGCTCGTCGGCGCGGTCACTGACGTCGTGTACCCGGCCTTCCAGCGCATGCTCGACTTCCTGCGGGACTACCTTCCGAACCACGCCCGCAAGGAGCCCGGCATCTGGTCGGTGACGGATGGCGCCGAAATCTACACCCTGCTCGCGCGCCAGCACACCACCACCGACCTGAGCCCCGACCAGTTGCATCAGATTGGTCGCGACGACTTGCTCCACATCCATGCCGAGATGCGCGCGATCATCCGCGCCCGTGGCGGCGGTGAGACCTCGATTCGAGCCTTCACGGAACAACTGACCCGTGATCCCGGGAATCTGCCGAAAACGCGCGAAGAGATTGTCGAATCCGCTGAGCAACTGGTGGCCGCCGCCCAGACAACGCTGCCGCGCGCCTTCGGCCGTCTGCCAGCCATGCGCATGGTGGTCAGGCAAATCGAGGAATACCGCGAGCGTGATGCTCCGGCCGCCTTCTATTTCCAGGGTTCTGAAGACGGTTCGCGGCCAGGCACCTTCTACATCAACACGTTTGAGCCCTCGGTGCGTCCGAAGCACACCATGCCGGCGCTCGTGTTCCACGAAGGCGTGCCCGGCCACCATTTGCAGGTCGCTCTAGCCCAGGAGACCACGAACCTGCCGGCCTTCCGTCGCCTGAGCGCGGGCTGGCTGGCGAATGCCTTCGTCGAAGGTTGGGCTTTGTATACCGAACGCCTCGCCGACGAGCTCGGCCTGTATCCCGACGAGCTCGCCCGCTACGGCATGCTCGGTTACCAGGCCTGGCGCGCGTGCCGACTCGTGGTCGACACTGGCATGCACCACCGGCGCTGGTCACGCCAGCAAGGCATCGACTTTTTCCTGGAGAACGTCGGCCTGACCGAGCGCGAAACTGTGAACGAGGTCGATCGCTACATCGTCTGGCCAGGTCAGGCGCTCGCGTACAAGATTGGCCAGCGCGAGATCGAGGCGGTCCGCGCTGACCAGCGTCAGCGCCTGGGTGACCGATTCGACCTGCGCGCCTTTCATGACCAACTGCTTGGCCACGCCGGAATCCCGTTGTCTACGCTACGCGTGATCTTCCAATGAGTACCGACCTGCTGGCGTCCGTAGACGCCGCCCGCGACGAAATCGTCGAACTCCTCCAGCAACTGGTGCGCATCCCCACCGTCAATGCCGGCCCGCGTCCCGACACGGGCAACGAGACGCTTGCGTGTGATCTGCTGCGCGCACAGCTCGAGCCGCTTGGCATTGCTCACGAAGTCCACGAGTCGGCGCCAGGGCGTGGCAACCTGATCGCGCGCGTGGGTCGCCCGGGCGGCAAACGCTTGCTGTGCCTGTCACACACGGACGTCGTGCCCGTCGAAGACGAGACACTCTGGGAGCACCCGCCGTTTTCGGGGACGATTGACCGTGGGCGCATCTACGGGCGCGGCGCGGACGACGACAAAGCCGACGTCGTCGCGTATTGCATGGCCATGGTGCTGCTGCGTCGCGCCGGTGTCGAGTTGCAAGGCGAGCTGGTCTGGTTGGCGGCGGCCGACGAGGAGTCTGGAGGTCGCTGGGGCGCCGGCTGGGTAGCCGAGCACTTCGCCGACACCCTGCGCGCGGACGTGGCGGTGAACGAGGGCAGCGGCGTGCCGGTCGCCACGCGGCATGGCCTCGTCTATCCGGTGTCGCTCGGCGAAAAGGGTCGCCTCGAAGCGCGCGTCACGCGCCGTGGCCGCTCGGGGCACGCCTCCGTACCGTGGCGTGCCGACAACCCGGTGCCAGTGCTGGCCGAAGCGGTGCGGCGCATCGCGGCATACGAGGCCGAGATCGACGTGTCACACCCCTACTTTCGCGCGGTGCTGGCTGGCCTGGGGCTATCGCAAGCACCGACAGCGGAAAACATCGATCGCATCGCCGACGGTCTGCCGGACCAGGCGCTCGGGTCGTATCTGAAGGCCGCTTCGCGCATGACGGTCACGCCGACGATGCTGCAGGCGGGTGTGAAGTCCAACAGCATTCCGGATCGCGCCACGCTGGTGTGCGACGTGCGAGCGCTGCCCGGGCAGGACGAGGTGTTCGTCAAGCGCGAGCTCGAGCACGCGCTGCAGGGGCTCGATGTGAGCGTGGACGTCGACTACACGGCGGTGTCGAATGCGTCGCCGGCGAATTCACCCTTCCTGGGGACCATTCGCTCAGCGCTCGGCCAGGCGCTGGGCACCACCGAGTTCAACGTGATTCCGTCGCTGACGGTGGGTTTCACCGATTCGCGCTTCGTGCGGCCGCTCGGCGCTGAGGTCTACGGCTTCGCGCCGCATCACCCCGACGCTGAGCGCTCGCGCTCGGGGGTGCACGGCAACAACGAGTTCATGGAGATTGACTCACTGCTGCTGCGCACTAAATTCGCCATCGCCCTTGCTCTGGAGACTCTGGCGACCTGAACGTCCCCGTGTGGGGTCCCCTCTGGGGAAAAGCTAGACCGCTGGCCCCGCTGGCCCCGCCGGCGGCGGCGTGTCGTCATCCTCTTTCCGCTGCTGCAGGTATTTCTCGACGGCCTCGACAAGCGCCTTGCCACTTGGCAGCCCCGGCGGCGCGTCGGGCGGCGGACGGTCCGGATCCGGCCCCCGCCAGTGCGCCCGCCCACGCATATCGAAGGCCTCCTCGTCGTCGTCCTCGTCCTCCTGCTCTTCTTCGAGCATCTCCTTGAGCTGCTCGGCGAGCTCAGGGTGCTCCTCGAGCGCCGCCTCGACATCGTGCAGGAACGTGTCGGCTACATCGCGCAGGCGATCGATCTGAACCGGCAGCTGCGTGACCCGATTGGTCGCCTCGAGCAGCGCCAGCGCCGCCACGGGGTTGCCTGCCTGCAGGTACGGCGGCGTGGCCACCCACAAGCTGACGGCGGACATGCCACCGGCCGCCGCGGCGTGCAGCAGCGCCGTGACGAACGCCGTCGGCCCCTCGTAGTCGGTGTCCTGCAGCTCGAGGTCGCGCAGGCGCTTGCCCAGGGCGGGGTCGAGCGTGCGGCGGACGACCGGCGCAACGTGGTGCGTCACCGGGCCAACGTACGCGCCCAGCGTCAGCATCGAGTGGACGCCAGCCGCGCGGGCGTAGTTGATGATCGCCGGGGCGAGCTCGGGCCACCGAAAGTGCGGCTCAGGCCCGATCAGAATCAGCAAGTCACGTTCGGCGCTCGGCAGGGGCACTGGATAGAACGCGACTTTCGGATACTCGAGTGACCAGCGCCGACCGTCGGGCGACCGCGTCGAGAGGGGTCGGGCCACCGTGAAGTCGTAGCAGGCAGACGGGTCGAGCATGGCCGAAGCGGCGGGGCAGGATCGCCAAGCAGATGCCGCAAGGCAATGCTTGCGGCGCTGCCAGCATCACCCCACCCGCCAAACCCGGCGAGGAGGACTGGCTGACGAAGGCCGCCTGGCGGCTCGCCCAGAACGAGCTGCATCGACAGAGTCTACCCCGTTACCAGCTCAGTCCGGATGAACTGCCTCGAGCAGCCGCCGCGTGATCGCGGCCGGATCGGGATGACTCCAGATATTGCGCCCGAAGGCGACGCCTGAGACACCTGCTGAGAGCGCGTCGCGCACCTGGCGCAACAGTGCTTCAGCATCAGCCGTGCGATCGCCGCCCAGGATGACCACGGGCACCGTCGCGCCCTCGACAGCGCGCTGCATCGACTCAGGATCGCCGGTATACAACGTCTTGACGTAGTCGGCGCCCATCTCCGCCGCCTGGCGGCACACGCGGGCGATGTTCGTGGGCGTGTGTTGATCGGGCTGATCGAAGCCACCCGGGACCACCTCCGCCTGGAACGGAATTCCCCAGCGTTCGGCGATAAGTGCGTAGCGCTCCAGCGCCGTCCACTGCCTCGCGTCGCTCGAGGCGGCCAGCACTTTGATCGAGTCGGCGCCCAGGCGGAGCGCATTGACGACCTGCTCCTCAGGCTCGGGCGCGTGGACGTCGAGGCTGACGACGAGCGCCGCCGTGCCCAGCACGCCGCTGTCTCTGCCGCTCGACGCGCCGTCCCGAACGTGGTCATCACCGCGTCAGCTCCCGCCCGGACCACGGTCGCCATGGTGTCGAGATCGAGACCAGGCAGGTGGCCCATGAAGACCGCGTGGTCCATGGCGACCAGCAGCAAGCGGCCATCGGGCCCGAACAATCGCCGCATCCTGAGGGCTTTCGTCATCCAGGCTTGAGTGTAGTAATCAGCCAGTCGGCCGCACGCCGCAACCCTTCTGCCTGGCGCGCGCCAAACTGGTGTCCGGCACCTGTTAACACCGACGATCTCGATGTGGGCGTTGTGCTCCGCGATCTGTCTGAGCACCGCGAGGGGGCCCAGCGTGTCGCGGTCGCCCTGCACGATCAGCGTCGGGCAGGTGACGGCGGCCAGCGCCGCCTCGTCGTCCGGCCGCGGCCGCTTCGGCGGGGAGATCGGATGGCCCAGCAGCACCAGGGCAGCCGGCGGCTCGATCGCCGCCAGGCGGGCGCACATGCGTCCACCGAACGAGCGGCCAACCAGCGCCACGCTCGAGGCTCCCTCGTCGAGCAGTCGGTCGCGGACGAGTCGCAGGTCGTCGAGCTCTGGGGCGAAATCGCCAGCCGGCCGCCCGCGAGAAAACGCCATCGTCTGGGCTTGAATACCGACTCTGGCCAACTGCGCGGCCATCGCTCTGATGATGGGTTGCGCCGCGGACCCGCCGTATCCAGGCGCGAGCACCGCCGCCAACGTCAAAGCGGCCGCACCCAGCCCGCCGCGGCAGCGTGGGACATATCTTTGCGCGGAGCGCCAGCGATCGCGCGCGTCACCCCGACAGAAGCCCGGCGAGATCGTGTTTCGCCTCCAGAATGCCGGCCCACAGGTCGCCCACCTGTCGCAGCCGATCCGGCGCGCTCAGAATGGTGAAGTCCGTCGGAAACACCCCGCCGCCCACTTCGTCCCACCGCAGCGGCATGGACACCGCTGCCCACGGCAGCACCCGCGGCGAATAAATCGACGCCAGCGTCTTGCCGCGCACGTTCTGGTTGTAGTCAGCGAAGACTTTGCCGCGCCGCTTGTCGACCGCCCATTCGATGGTCACCTCACCAGGATGCTGTTGCGCGAGCACCCGCGCGATCGTCTCGCTGATCGAGTGCGTCGCGTGGTAGTCGAGGGTCCGCTGGATCGGCACGTAGATGTGTAACCCGGTCCGACCGGTCGTCTTCACGAACGACGCCAACCCCAGACTGTCGAGCATCTCCTTGAGCCAGAGTGCCGCCCGGCACGTCGCGGCGAACCCTTCGGGATGCAGCTCCGGCTCCGCTCCGCGCGCCTCTTTGCCCGAGTACAGGTACGGATCGAGGTCGAACACCACGAAGTCCGGGTAGTTCAGCACAGACTGCTGCATGTTCTCAACCGAGCCGGCGAACGTCGTCGGCCGGCCTTCCGCGTCGCCCGACGCGTCGACGCGCGAGTACCACGTGTGCAGCTCGATGTCGGCCAGTTGCCCCAGCCAGACCAGCGTCGGCAGATTGTTGACCCGCAGGTATTCGCCGTCGCCTTTGTTCTGGTCGGAGTACAGCCAGGTCGTTTCCACGAAAGACGGGATGCCCTGGTCGTAGTGCTTTTGATAGAAGTGGCCGCCCTCGATCCCGTTCGGGAAGCGGACCAGCGTCAGCGGCCGGTCCTGCATGTGCGGCAGAAGATAGGGCGCGACGCGCACGAAGTAGACAATGAGGTCGCGCTTGGTGAGCGCGCGCTGCTGACCAAGCGCTGGCCAGAAGACCTTGTTGAGATTGCTGAGAGCGATCTCGTGCCCCTCGACGCTGACCGTGAGTCGTTCTCCGGTGTGGTTGAGCAGCGTCTCGACGAGGTCCGACGTTTCCGACCGATCTGCACCGTCCTCTTCGGCGGTTGGGACCGTACCGGCGGCACGCGGCGGCGACACCATGTCGACGGCCACCACCTCTCGGGCGGCCTTGTCCTCGCGAATGCCGAGAAAGACCGGCGCGCGCAGGATGCCGTCGGACGTCTTCTCGGCAAACTTTACTTGCGCCACGAGGTCGGGTTTGACCCACGTGATCGGTCCATCCACCTTCCCCGGTCGGCGCCACATGCCAAATTTCGGAACCTCGCCCTCGAACGGGCACTCGTCCGTACGCAACGGCTGCAGGCGCGCGTACACCTCTTTGAGCGTGCGATCGTCGAACCCCGAGCCAGCGTGACCCACGTACGTGAGGCGATCGGCGCCGGCCTTGTAGTAGCCAACAATCAGGGAGCCAAAGGTGTCCGCGCGTGCCCCCGATCCGACCGTGTAGCCACCGACGACGAACTCTTCGCTGTGCGTCGCCTTGACTTTGATCCACGCGTCGCTGCGTTTGCCCGTTTCGTAGCGGCTGTCGCGGCGTTTGGCCACGATGCCTTCGATGCCTGCCTCCTGTACGACCTGGTAAAGGCCAATCCCGTCCTCGGGGAACACCTCCACCACACGGACGCGATCCGCTGGAATCAGGCTGCTGCGCAGCAAGTCCTTGCGCTCTTCGAGTGTGACACCTCGCAGGTCGTAGCCATCGCGATACAGCAGATCGAACGCGTAATACACCAGCGATGGCTTCGGCTCGCCGTTGCGATTCTGCAGCAACTGGAAGGACGGTCGACCCTCGGGATCCAGCGCCACGATCTCGCCGTCGAAGATGGCGTCCGCGTAGGGCTGCTGGCGGAGGGCCCTGACCAGCCACGGGTAGTCGTTTGAGCAGTCGATGCCTCGCCGGGAGCTGAGGCGGGCCTCGTGGTTCTCCACCGTCGCGATGACGCGATACCCATCGAGCTTTGGCTCGAAGAGCCAGTTCGGGTTGGAAAACGGCCGCTCGGCCAGCGAGGGCAGCATGGGCGACAGCATGCGCGGCGGGTCGCTTTTGCGCGCGCCACGTACGCCTGCTGGCCTCAGCTCTTCGCTCTGGCGCGGTGGTGGCAGTCGGCCTTCCTTGAGGTCTTCGATCGTCAGGCCCGAGAGCACCGACCGATCCTCCTTGAGGACGTCGTGCTCCGCGTTGGCGAAGCTGTCGTCCTTTTTGATGAACAGCCAGTTCTTGTCTTCGGTGTGGACGAGCGTCCAGCCGCCGTGCAGCTTGTGGCCCTGCAGGAACACCCCGAGCTTGCCCTGCTCGATGCCTTTGCGCACAAGTCGTTCGGCCCGCTCGCGATCGAAGCAGGGCTCGCCGTGCTCCTCGGGTGCGTAAATGCCGCGGTCCCAGACGATGACCTGGCCCGCGCCGTACTCGCCACCCGGAATAACGCCTTCGAACGTGGCGTACTCGAGCGGGTGGTCCTCGGTCATGACCGCAAGGCGGCGTTCGCCATGCGTGTAGGACGGTCCGTTGGGGATGGGCCACGACTTGAGCACGCCATCGGCCTCGAGGCGGAAGTCGTAGTGCAGTCGCCGCGCCGCGTGCTTCTGAATGACGAACGTGAGCGGCCCGGTGCGCGGCGCCTCGGTCCGGGGCGCCGGTTCGTCGGTTTTCGAGAAATCCCGCTTGGCGCGGTAGGCGTCTAACGGCACACGACTGCGGCTGCGTCGCGACTCCGCGCTAGAACGCTACCGCCAGCTCTTCTTGCGGCTCGTCCGGCTCCTGCGACGGCGGCGTGCCCGTCCCGCCCGCCGGCTTGGCCTTCTTCGCCGCCTCCAGGCTCGCCTTGAGGGCGGCCATCAGGTCGATCGTCTGCGGCAGCGGCGCTTCGGGTGTGGCAACTACCTCCTGCCCGTTGGCCTTGGCCTCGATCATGTCCAGGAGCGCCACGCGATACTCATCGTGGTACTTGCTGGGCTCGAATGGTTCCTCGAGCATCTCGACCAGCGTGAGCGCCATCGTCAGCTCCTGCGGCGACACCAGCACGTCGGGCGCCGCGGGCAGTTCAGCCGTGCGGATCTCGTCCGGGTAGTACAGCGTCTCGAGCATGAGCACGTTCTCGCCTGCCCGTAGCACACAGAGACTTTCCTTGTTCCGCAGCGCGACCTTGGCGATGGCCGCCACTTGCTTGGTCTTCAGAGCCCGCATCAAGAGCGCGTACGGCTTGGCGCCGACCTCGTCCGCTTCCAGGAAGTAGGACCGCTCGAAGTACACGGGGTCGATCTCCGAGGCCTTCACGAACGAGGTCAGCTCGATGGTGTGCTTGCTGGGAACAGGCAATGCGTCGATGTCCTCATCTGTGATCTCGACGTAGCGCTCCTTGCTGTACTCGTAGGCCCGCACGATCTCGTCTTGAAAGACTTCGCGATCGTCGACCGGGCACCAGCGCTTCTGCTTGAGGCGGCTCTTGTCCGGCTTGTGGAGCATATTGAAGGCGAGGTCTTTACTTTCGGTGGCGCCGTACAGCTTGACCGGAATGCTGATCATGCCGAAGGTGATGGCGCCTTTCCAGATGGGTCGCGGCATTGCTATCTCTCTAGGCTTCCAGGGTCACACACGTTGGCAAGCGGGACGCGCTTTGCATCGGCGTTTCGGCGGTCAACACGCCCGTACCTCCAATCAAGGTCCCCTCTCGGGAATCACGTGTCCGGGGCCGGCGAGTTTAGCACTCCGGTATTTCAGGGGTCGACAACGCGCCGCAGGCCAACCACGATGAGCGCCACCGAGCCGATGGCCATCAGCGGCACGAAACACGCCGCCGCGTTCATCGCCGGCACCTGCACCAGCACGCCCGGTGGCGGTGCGGGAGGCGGCGGCAAACCCGATGGCAAAAACCCGGTGTAGATGCCGTACACCACCAGCAGCCCCACGAGCCCGAGCGCCACCGCGCCGAGACCCTGCAAGCGGTCTTCCAGTTGCAACCCGCGGCGATAGCCGACTGGGCGGCGTTCGCTTTCCAGCTTGGGAAGGTCTGACCGATACCCGGGGTCGCCCGGCGGCGTCAACACGGCACGGGATCTGGCTAGACGGCGGCGACCCCGCGGCCGCCGCCCATGCGATCCCTGGCGCGTGGATCGGCGTGCAACTCGTTGTCGAGATTGCGCCACAAGCGGAACAGCTCGGCGAACGCGCGCACGATGACGTCTGGCCGCGCGCCGGTCGGACTGCCCGCCGTGCGTGGCAGGTGACTCACGGGCAGCTCTTTGACGTGGAAGCCCAGGCGGCGGGCCTTGATCAGAAACTCGGCGGAGAACGTCGCGCCGCGCGCGTGCACCGTCATGCTTTCCCACACGCGTCGCCGGAACAGCTTGAATGCGCAGTCGACGTCGCGAGCCGTGTAGCCGAACAGCAGATTGACCAGCAGCTTCCAGCCCAGCGCGTTCAACTTGCGCGTGAACGGGTCCGCGCGGTTGCGGCGCCAGCCGATCACCAGGTCCGTCTGCGCGTCCATTTCGAGGATGAAGCGGTCGAGCTCGGTGACGTCGAACTGCTTGTCGCCGTCCGTCATGAAAATGAGGTCTTTGTGGGCGGTGTCGAAGCCGCTGGCGAGCGCAGCGCCGTAGCCGTAGTTGGTCGGGTGGGTGACCACCTGCAGGTTCAGCGCCGGCTCGCGCTCCTGAAGCAGCGCGAGGATCTCGCCGGTACGGTCAGCCGAGCCGTCGTTAGTGACAATCACCTCGTACTCGCTGGTGAGCTCTGCCAGCACACTGGCCACGTGGCGGACCGTGCGCTCGATGATTGCCTCCTCGTTGTAGGCAGGCAGCACCGCCGAGATACTCATCGCCGTGCGCGCGCGGGGCGCCGCTGAAGACATTCCAGAAATTGTAACGTTTGCCATGCCCGGACCTGTCGAAGAACTCGCCGCGTTGCGAGGGTGCTTGCAGATGGAGCGCCGGCGTGGGCGGCGCATTGTGCTGACCAACGGCATCTTCGACCTGCTGCATGTCGGCCACCTACGCTACCTGCGCGCCGCTCGCGCACTGGGTGACGTGCTGGTCGTGGGCGTCAACGCCGACGCCACCGTGGGGAAACCCGGTCGCCCGCTGGTGCCCGACGTCGAACGCGCGGAGCTGGTGGCCGCCCTCGAGCCCGTCGACTACGTGGTGATCTTCGCCGAGCCCACCGCCGACGCTCTGCTGCGCGCCCTCCACCCCGACATCTACGTCAAAGGCGCCGACTACACCCCCGCGACCCTTCCGGAAGCCGCGACGGCGACAGAGCTCGGTGTCCAACTGAAGTTCATCGAGCTGGTAGCGGACCACTCGACGTCAAGCCTCGTCGCCAAACTAGCGCAGGGATTGTCAGGGCCCTGAGCGCCCAGCGGGGATCGCTAGAGGCCGTGGCCCGTCACCGCCAGCGCGGCACCGGCGGAGATAGCGAGAGAACGGCAGCCCATCACCCACCGCGGCAGCCCGAAAGCGCGGGGATGGCGAGGGCCGATGCGGCAGCGCGAGAACGCCGGCGGGGATGGCGAGGGCCGATGCGGCAGCGCCAGAACGCCAGCGGGGATTTTCAAGGGGCGCAGCCCCTTGAACCCTCGGAGAGACCACCTTCCGGCGGAGCGCAGCGATCGCCCGAATCCCCTACGCCCGATTGACAATCGCCTCGTAAAGCCCCTGCAACTCGTCATCCGAAAAGAACGTGATCACCAACCTCCCACCCCGACGCCCTTTCACCAGGCGCACCCGCGTCCCCAGCGCCCGCCGAAACCCATCCTCGAGCCGCTCGACGTCCGGATCCACCCGCCCCTCAGCCGGCTCTCGCACACGACCAGCGTTCAGCGAGCGTGCCAGCGCCTCCGTATCCCGCACGCTCAAGTGCTCCGCGAGCACGCGCTCGAGCACGCGCAAGCGCGCCGTCTCCCCATTGGCCATCAGCATCGCCCGCGCGTGCCCCTCGGTGATCGAGCCAGCGGCAAGTGCCTCGCGCACCGGCGCCGGCAGGTGCAGCAGCCGCAGCGTATTGGTAATCGTCACGCGGCTCTTGCCGACCCGCTGCCCGAGCTGCTCCTGCGTCAGCCCATGCTCGTCGAGCAGTTGGCGGAACGCGTGCGCCTCCTCCAGCGGATTGAGGTCCCGCCGCTGGATGTTCTCGACCAGTGCCAGCTCCAGGCTGGCCTGCGGCGTGGCCTCCTTGACCATCGCCGGCAGCGTGGCGATGCCCGCCAGCTGCACTGCGCGCCAGCGCCGCTCACCGGTAATGAGCTGAAACGAGCCGTCCGCTTGCTGGCTCACCAGCACTGGCTGCAGCACCCCATGCTCGCGAATGGAGTCGGCCAGCTCGCGGAGCTCCTGCTCGTCGAAATGCGTGCGCGGCTGCCACGGGTTGGGGCGAATGGCATCGACGGGTACGTCGCGCAGCCCATGCCGCGAGGCACTTGCCGGCGGAATCAGCGCCCCGAGCCCACGCCCGAGGCCTCGCTCGTGCGCACGGCTCACCTGCTGCCCTCGCGCGAGTGGATCATCGACGCAGCAGCCCGCGCTGAATGAGCTCCTGCGCCAGATCCGCGTAGGCGCTCGCGCCCCGCGAACTCGGCTCGTACTCGAGCACCGGCTTGCCATAGCTCGGCGCTTCGCTCAGTCGCACGCTGCGCGGAATCACGGTCTGGAAGGTTTTATCCGGGAAGTGGCGGCGCACCTCCTCCACCACCTGGGGTGACAGCCGCGTCCGCGGATCGAACATCGTCATTAGCATGCCCAGCAACTCGAGGCGCGGGTTCAGGGTAGCGCGAACCAGCTCGATCGTCTCCATCAACTGGGCTACCCCTTCGAGCGCGAGGTACTCGCACTGAACTGGCGCCAGCAACAGGTCCGCGGCGACGAGCGCATTCAGGGTCAGAATCCCCAGCGACGGCGGCGTATCGACGAGCACCACGTCGTACCTGCTCGCCGTGTCCTCCAGAGCATGCGCGAGTCGACGCTCGCGGTCGACCATGTCCACCAGCTCGACTTGCGCCCCAGCCAGCGCACGACTGGCCGGCGCCACGTCGAGCTGTGCGCGGCCGCTGCCCACGATCGCCTCGCCGAGCGGTGCCTGGCCGATGAGCACGTCGTAGGTCGACAGCGCAACCCTACTCGGATCGAGGCCCAGCGAGCTGGTCGCATTCGCCTGCGGATCGAGGTCGACGAGCAGCACGCGCAGCCCCAGCGCCAGGTACGCGCTGACATTGACCGCGGTCGTGGTCTTGCCAACCCCGCCCTTCTGGTTGGCTACCGCGAGGACGCTCACGTGGTTCCGACGTGGGCTCCTATGCGCTCGCCCTGGCCGTTTCGCCAGCGTTTTTCGACGTCGCCCAACTTGGGCACGCCGCCCACGCCGCGCTTTTCGACCGCGAAGGAGGCAACGCAATTCGCCCAGTCGGCAGCGGTCTTCCAGTCGCCGTTCTGGCGGTACAGATGCCACAGGAACGCGGCGGCGAAGACGTCGCCCGCGCCCGTCGGGTCGACTTCCTGGGCTGATTTGAATGCGGCCGAATGAAACGCTGCGCCGCCCCCCTGGCGGTAGACGTCGCAGCCGCGCTCACCCAGGGTCACCACCAGCATGCGCGCGGTGTTGGCCCAGTCGCGAATGGTGGCTCGGTCGGCGACGTCGTTCTCCGAGATGATCACAACGTTGGCTTTGTGCAGCACCCGCGCGGCGTCCGCCCACTCGACCGGGTGCACTTCGCCGGAATCGTCCCAGCCGCGCATCCAGCCCTGCGGTGTCACGCCGATCAGCGAGCGTGGAAAGCGATCGACGATCGACGCGTCGAGTTCCTGACACAGCGGGCCCAGATGCACGAGCGGCGCATTGCGCCACTCGGGCAGGATCTGATCGTAGCTGAGCTTTTCGGCGACGGACTCGAGCGACTGGCGGCGCTTGCCCGCGGTGTAGTCGTTCACGAAACACGTCGTGTACTCGGCCGGGATGCGGGCCACCAGCACGCCCGGCAGACTGTCGATCAGCCCTGGCTCGTAGGACGCGCTCGTATGGACCGCGGCGCGCGCGCCCATGTTGCGCGCGGTGACCGCGGCGTAGGTTGCGGTGCCGCCCATGGCCACGCGCTTGTCGTCCAGTCGGTCCACGCTGACGTGGCCGAGTAGCAAGTAGTCGATCCCGCGGTTCTCTGCCGCCTCGGGCATCGGGCTAGGGTCGCCGACGAGGGATGTGCCCCGGCCGGTTGGGAGCGCGGCGTCGGCCGCGCCGGGCACTCACCGACGGTAACCGCCGCCGAACCCACCCCGGCCGCGACCGCCGCCGCCCGGTCGTCCCCCGCGACTGAACCCGCCGCGCCCGCCCGGGCCAGGTGGGCGCTCGGATCGTTCCGCCGGCCCGCCGTGTTGCTGCACGTACTCCGGCGTCGCCTCGACGATCACACGGCGGTTATCGCCCTCACCCTCGGAATGCGTGGTCACGAACTCGTGTGTCGCCAGCGTCAGGTGCACGATGCGACGCTCGCTGGGGATCATCGGGTCGAGCTCGATCGACTCGCGATAGCGCATCGCCTTCTCGGCCGCGCGCAGCGCGGTGTCCTTGAGATAGCGTTCGCGGCGGGAACGGTAACCCTCGATGTCCAGCAGTACGCGCGTCCAGTGGCCCAGACGGCGATTGACCAGCAGCTGGGTAATGAACTGGAACGCCTGGAGCGTCTCACCGCGCCGACCGATGAGCGCGCCCATCGACTCGCCGTCAACCACGGCCATGGCAAGCGTGGGCGTGCCGTTTTCCTTGCCCGCGCGCAGCACGTCGACTTCGCCAGGGAAGCCCATGTAGTCCAACAGGTCCTCGACGATTTCGCGGCCGGCAGTGGCCAGACTCTCGTCCCATTCGACGTCGCCGGGGTCGACGCTGATGGTGGGTTGGAGCGAGGCGTCGATCTCGCTGCGCGGGGTGGCGCGCACGCGGGCAGGTTGGTCGTCGCCACCCTCAGAAAGGATTTCGAGGTCGACCTGGTCTTCGTCGAGGTCGAGTTTTTCGAGTGCCGCGTCGATCGCGTCGTCGACGGTCGGACCGGTGGTTTCAACGCTTGCCACGTTTCCTCCCCCTGCCCTGGCTGCCCGGTCGTGGCCGACGTGTGGCGCCGGCCGCGTGCCGATCGCCGGGTGTAGGTGTTCTTTCTAGTTGGTCATCGTTGTCGTAGCCATCCACGCGACCGTTGGTTGTCTCGCCGGTAAGCGCCGCGACCGGCGCTGGCGGACGACGGCGCAAGGTCGCCCATGGTGGCTGGAAATCACGCCCCGTCAGACGCTCGAGGTCGCCCCCGAGCAAGCCGAACCCGACCGTGAAGTACTGCTGGAAGCCGCTGAACACGTTGCTGGTCAACCAGTAGAGCACCAGGCCCGACGGCGTGTTCAGAAAGAAAAACAAGTACATGAGCGGCATGAACGCCATCGAGCGCATCATGGCCTGCTGTTGTGGGTCCTCGGTCGGCATCGTGGCCATGCGCTGGCTCAGGAACGAGCTGATCGTCATCAGCAGCAGCAGGAAGCCCGGGATGGCGAAGCTCACGCCCGGGATGTGGAACACGTCCGGTTGGCCCAGGCTGGGCAGCCACAGGAATGGACTCTTGAAGGCGAGATCGGCCGGGTTGATGGGCGGCGTCACGATGTCGGTCACGTCCATGAGTGACGGGTCCCACGTCACCACGGCCGTTGCCGCGTCGACGTTCGTGGACGCGCCATTGACCCAGATCTCGACGACGTACGGCTGATCGGTCGGCACAGGCACGTCACGATCCATGGTGATGCCGTCAGGATCGGGCTCTCCGCTGCGGAAGAAGATGCTGGCGGTGTCCGCCTGGCTGTTCGGCGGGTTGGCGTTGGCGCCAGGCGGGACGGAGCCGGGTGTCAGGACCAGGTCTGCGCCCGGCGTGAGCGCGAGATTCGTACCGTTCCACGAGACCGATGACTGGTTCTGGTCAACCGAAATCGTGACGGGACTCGTCCCGTGCGGCACGACGTGCAGCTGCGCCAGGACGAACTGGTTGTACGGATAGGGCTCGACGGTGCGCTGCGCCGAGTAGGTCACCTCGCCCGAGCCGATCTGACTGACGGTGACGTTGTCCAGCGTGAGCCCGGTGGTCGCCAGCTGGGTCATCGCGGCGTACATGCCGAAGAGGATCGGCATCTGAATGACCAGCGGCAGACAGCCAGCGGCGGGGTTGATGCCGCGCTCCTTGTAGAGCGCCATCTGCGCGCGCGCCAGCCCCTCGCGGTCGCCTTTGAACTTCTTCTGGATGGCCTTCATCTCGGGCTGGATCGACATCTGCGCTCGCTGCGAGCGAATCTGGACCAGCGACAGCGGCACGAGCAGCATGCGCAGGAAGATCGTGAAGATGATGATGGCCAGCGCACCGGCCACACCGGCTGGCACGATCGCCAGCAGGGGCGTCGCGACGAACTGCAGCCCGTGCATGATCGGGTGCACGAGAAGCGTGTTCCACAGGGGGAGCAGGGCGTTCACTGGTCAGGGTTCTCCGGAGGCGCGGCGCTGGAGCGTGGTTGCACAGGAGTATCGCGCAATCTACGGAACGGGGTCGTAACCACTTCCACCCCAGGGTTGACAGCGCGCCAGACGCCTGGCGGCGAGCCACGTGCCGCGCAGGGCGCCGTGGCGTTCGATGGCGGTATACGCATAGTGGGAGCACGTTGGCTCGAAGCGGCACGCCGGCGGCAGGGTCGGGCCGAGGGTCGATTGATAGACCCAGATCAGACCCATGAACATGCGGCGCGGCGCCAACTTCAGCGCCATGAACTTCAGGGATACGATGGAGCGAGTGGGCCAGACGGTTGCGCTCATCGCCCGCCCACCCTGTGGGCGCGGGCCAGGACGGTGTCCAGCGCCGCGCACAGATCGGGCCAGGCGGCCTGGGCGCTCGCCGGCCGCGCCACGACGACAACATCAGCCGAAGGCGGCAGTCGATCGAAGCGCGCGCCGAGGGCGTCGCGCAGGCGACGTCGGACGCGGTTACGAACCACCGCATTGCCGACCCGAGCGCTCACGGTGATCCCCACCCGCGTACACGCAAGCTCATTGGCCGCAACGTACATCGTAAAGAGCGGGTGCGCCCATCCTCGCCGCGCCACGTCGCGCACACGTCGAAAGTCGGCAGGCGACCGCAGCCGTTGCTCGCGCTTCACGGTGGCAGAGGCTGGCGCTCACGCGGAGCCTGGACTCAGACGACAGTCAGGCGCTTGCGCCCGCGGAGGCGGCGTCGCTTGAGGACCGCGCGTCCAGCGGCAGTTTGCATGCGCTTGATGAAGCCGTGCTCTCGCTTACGCGGGATGCGTTTCGGCTGATAAGTACGCTTTGGCACGGAGCGAGGTTGTATCCACCTTGATCAGTTGCCGGTCGTTCTCGTTAGAAAGCGACAGGCGAGTCAGCTGCCCCACATGCGTGGAGACGTCGGGCGAACTGGGCGGCAGTATATCAGCGGGGTTGTCACGGCGTCGACGTAAATCCGGCGCTCAGCAAAAAACCGTGGTCAGCAAACGCCGTGGTCAGAAAAACGTGCTGCACCACGGCGTGATTGGCCAGTGGAACAAACGTTCCAGGGCGTCGATGCCACCTGGCGTGTCTTCCTGGAGCTGGCCGGCGGCATGCAGCGCGCGAGGCGAGACGCCGCCCAGCGAGAGCGCGCCCAGCGCCGACATGCTCAGACGCACCTCGGGCGCGGCATCGGTGGCTCGACATCTGGCGCCCAGCGGACCACCCTCCAGGGTGAAGCGCCCGCCGGCCAGGCCGAGTGGATCGTCGACCTCGAAGAGCAGCCGCGCGTCGGCCGCATAGCGGCGGGCCTCGAGCAGGCGGGGCGTATCGAGGGGGCGAAGCCACAAAAAGTCCGCGCGCACGGTCTGCCGCAGCGCCCGCCGTGCGTCGGTGAGCATCCAGCGCAGCGGCTCGTCGACTGGACGCATGTCAGCGCTGATCTGGGAGACGAGGTCGATCTCGGCCATGTAGCGCCACAGCCCGACGTAGGCCGCGCCAGAAACCGTCACGAGCTCCTCGACGTCGAGCTTGCCGCTCGGCACGTGATGCGTCCAATCGCCCTGGACGTCGTACAGGAGATAGCCCTGGGGTTGGCCACCCGGGCTGGTGTACAGCGCGCAGCGCGGGCGCTGATCGGCGGTGCGCCACGGAGTCGGGCGCAGACCGAGGCGGGTGTCCCAGTTGAAAGGCCGTCGGTCGATCTGACCGGGGTAGGTGCGCCGGAAGTGCTCGAAGATCGCGGGTGCGACCTCGCGCAACTGGTGGGGCTCCACCAGGTCGACCTTGCCAGGCGAGCTGGTGGTGAACGTGGCGGACGCGGTGTCGAGGGAGTACGCGGCGTGGTCTACGCCGGGACCGAAGCCGAAACGGGCGTAGATGGGGTACTCGGCGGCGATCAGAATGCTGGCCACCTCGCCGCGTAGCGTGGCCGCGTGCAGATCGTGGGTGATCATGCGGGTGAGCGCGCCGCGGCGGTGGTAGGTCGGCAGCACCGAGACGGCGGTGACCGCGTTGGCCGGCACACAGGCGCCGCCGGGCAGCGTGAGCTGGGCGGCGAAGCTTTCGTAGGTGCCGATCAGTCGAGCGTCGTCGAAGGCGGCGAGGCTGCGCGAAAAGTCGTCGTCGAGGAGCTCGCGGCGAAACGCCGCGCCAGCCTCCGGCGGGCGGTTGTTGTGGAAGGCAACGTTCATGACGCCGACCCAGGCGAGGAGCTCGTCGGAGGTGATGGCCCGCACGGAGAGGCTCACGGCCGAAGTCTACGGGCAAGGCCGACCCGCTTCACGTGACCAGAGGGTCACTGTTTCACGTGTTACCCGGTGCGCGATTCGCGCGCCGCAGGTGCGCGAATCGCGCACGTACACTCAGCAGCGCAGATGTCCTCCTCACCCGGCGCCGATTGGGACGCCACGCGCTACCACCAGGTCGCCCAGCCGCACGCGGCCTGGGGCAGCAACGTGCTGGACCGCCTGCAGCTGGCCGGCGACGAGGTGGTGCTGGATGCCGGTTGCGGCTCAGGCAAGGTGACCGCCCAGTTGCTCGAGCGTCTACCGCGCGGCCGGGTGATCGGCGCCGACCTGTCGCCGGCCATGCTGGCCGAGGCGCGCAGCACGCTGGCGCCCTTCGACGGACGCGTCACGTTCGTCCAGACCGACCTGCTCGAGGTCGACACGGCTCTCGCCGCGCACGCGCTGGCCGACGCCATCTTCTCGACGGCGACCTTCCACTGGATCGACGATCACGCGCGCCTGTTCGCCGCGCTGCACCGCGTCGTCAAGCCTGGCCGGCGGCTCGTGTCGCAGTTCGGCGGCGGCGCGAACCTGGCCGGCTTCATGCGCGCCACGGACGCGATCGCGGCGCGACCAGCCTACGTCGACGACCTGCAGGGCAAGCCGCTGTGGCGCTTTTACTACTCGCCGGAGCAAACCCGAGAGCGACTCGAGCGCGCCGGGTTCAGCGCGGTCGACGCCTGGCTCGAGCCCTCGCCGCAGACCTTCAAGGATGCCGCGAGCCTGGCCGACTTCGCGCGCGCGGTCGTCCTGCGCAACCACCTCAACGCGCTGCCGGCCACACGTAGGGACGCGTTTCTTACGGAAGTGACTGAGGAAATCGCGCGGACCCAGGGCGGCTATGTGCTGGATTACGTTCGCCTGAACGCCGACGCCACCGCCTGAGCCAGGCGTCCGCGGCCGCAGGCCACCTGCCTGCTCGGCCGGGCGAAAGGCTCGTTCGAAAAGACGCTTTTCGAGTACAATTCACTGGTGCACCACCCCTTGACGGCTCGCCGGGAGGCGCGGCCGACCGGGGTGATCGAGACGCTCTCTGCGGGCTACGCAGCAGTCAATCGGCAACCCTGGGTCCTGCTGCTGCCCATCCTGCTGAATGTGTTTCTGTGGCTCGGTCCGCACGTGTCGTATTCGCCGCTCGTCGGCCCCGTGGTCACCGGCGCCACCGACTGGACGCAGCGGATGACGGGCGGTGCATCACAGCCCGTCGCCGACGCCGAGACCGAAGACGTCAGCGGCCCCGAGATGGTGCAGGTGCGGCAGTGGCTGATCGCTCGCTCGGATGACGTCAACGGCTTCGAGGCGCTGGTGTGGAGTCCGCTCGCCGTGCCCAACCTGCCGTCGCTGTCGACCGCCTCGGACGACATCGCCTTTGTCACCGGCTGGGGCGATGGCATCGTCCTGCTGAGCGCCAGCATCGCGCTCGGGCTGCTAGTCGGCGCGTGGTTCTACGGTGGGCTGGCTGTTGCCAGTCAGAATGCGCCGGGTGGGCCGCTGGCGGCAGGTCGGCGCGTCCCGCGCGGCGTCCTCGACGTCATCGGGCTGATGGCCATCCTGCTCGGGGTCAGCCTGCTGCTCGGTTTGCCGGTGGTGCTGCTGATCGGCTTTACGGCCCTGATTTCGCCGCCGGTCGCCGCCTTGGGCAGCCTGATGCTGCTCGTTGGTCTGTTGTTCGCGACCGTCTATCTGTTTTTCAGCGTGCCGGCCATCTTCGTCTCCAGCGCAGGGCCGCTGCAGGCGATCCAGCGCAGTGTCGGCACGGTACGCCGACACCTCTGGGCCAGTCTTGCGTTGATCTTGCTGACGTGGCTGATCCTGGCTGGCATGGGCCAGGCCTGGGAGCTGCTCGCCAGCTACGTACCGTCACCCTATGGCGTGCTCCTGGGCATTCTGGGCAACGCCTATGTCGCCAGCGGCCTGATCGCCGCGGGCATGGTCTTTTATATCCAGCGCAGCGAGCCCGTTTCGGCTTCGGGCGCCGTGCAACTGAGCTAGTCCAGCTCGAGAAGGCGTCGATCAAGGACGACGCCAGCGAGGCATCAACACTGTGGCATTACGCAACGACGAACCTCTCCAGGAACCTGACGACGACGATCAGTACGCGAACCTCGAGGACCTCGTGACGACCGGGGATTACACCGGCGCGAATATTGAGGTGCTCGAAGGCCTCAAGGCTGTTCGGCGCCGACCGGGCATGTACATCGGCAACACCGATGTCTACGGCCTGCACCACATGGTCTACGAGCTCGTCGACAACTCCGTCGACGAGGCGCTCGCCGGCCACAACGACCGTATCGAGGTGACCATCCACGCTGACAGCTCGGTCACCGTCTCGGACAACGGTCGGGGTATCCCCGTCGACCTGCAGCCACAGATGCAAAAGTCCGCGCTCGAGGTCGTCATGACCGTGCTGCACGCCGGCGGCAAGTTCGGCGGCGGCGGCTACAAAGTCTCCTCGGGTCTGCACGGCGTCGGCGCAAGCGTCGTCAACGCCCTCAGCGAGTGGATGCGCGTCGAAGTCCGCAAGGACGGCGGCGTCTACCTGCAGGAATACGTCGAGGGCGGTGCCCGTCGAGCCGGTGCGGCGCGTCTCGGATACGGATGCCCACAACGGCACGACCATCACCTTCATGGCCGATCAGTCGATCTTCACCAGCATCGACTACAGCTACGAGACGCTGACGCAGCGCTTCCGCGAGATGGCCTACCTGACCAAGGGGCTGAGCATCACGCTCATCGACGAACGGCCCGGCCCTGGCGACGAGCGCGAGTGGACCTTCTACTTCGAGGGCGGCATTGTCTCGTTCGTTCGTCATCTGAACTTGAGCCGCGAGCCCCTCCACCCGCGCCCGTTTTACGTGGAACGTCGGGTGCGCGACGTCGCGATCGAGGTGGCCCTGCAGTACAACGACAGCTTTGCCGAGAGCGTCTACACGTTTGCTAACAACATCAACACCGTCGACGGTGGCACGCACCTGAGCGGCTTCCGTTCGGCGTTGACGCGCAGCCTGAACGACTACGCGCGCAAGGTCGGCATGCTCAAGGACTCGGATCCGAACCTCAGCGGCGACGACGTGCGCGAAGGGTCTGACCGCGGTCATCAGCGTCAAAGTGCTCGACCCGCAGTTCGAATCGCAGACCAAGAACAAGCTCAATAATGCCGAGGTCGGGCCGGCCGTCCAGACCGTCGTCAACGCCGGGCTCGACCAGTTCCTGTCCGAGAATCCGACCGACGGTCGGCGCATCATCGAGAAGTGTCTGACTGCCGCTCGGGCGCGCGAGGCGGCGCGCAAGGCGCGCGAGGCCGTCATTCGCAAGAGCGCGCTCGAAGGGCTGACGCTGCCAGGCAAACTTGCCGACTGCACCGAGAAGGACCCCAGCAACTGCGAGCTGTTCCTGGTCGAGGGTGATTCGGCCGGCGGCTCGGCCAAGCAGGGCCGCGACCGACGCTTCCAGGCCATCCTGCCGCTCAAAGGCAAGATCCTGAACGTCGAACGCGCGCGCGAGGACAAGATCCTGGCCTTCGAGGAGATTCGTGCCCTGATCACCGCCATGGGCGCGGGCAACTAGCGAGACGTTCAACCCCGCCAAGCTGCGCTACCACCGCGTCATCATCATGACCGACGCCGACGTCGACGGGGCCCACATTCGGACCTTGCTGTTGACGTTCTTTTTCCGCCAGATGCGTCAGATGATCACCGACGGCTACCTGTACATCGCCCAGCCGCCGCTGTTCAAAGTCAGCCACGGCAAGGAGATCTACTACGCCTGCAGTCCGAGGACGCAGCGCGACGACGCGATGGCCGAGATCAAGGAAAAGCACAAGAACGTGCGCGACCGTAGACGTCACAGCGCTACAAGGGCCTCGGCGAGATGAACCCGGATCAGCTGTGGGACACGACGATGAACCCGGCGACCCGCACGCTGCTGCAGCGTCGACGATGGACGACGCCGCCCAGCGCCGACGAGATCTTCGACATGCTGATGGGCGACCAGGTCCCCCCACGGAAGAAATTCATCCAGACCCACGCCAAATACGTGCGTAACCTGGACGTCTAGCGTTCCGGTGGGAGGTGACGCGCGCGACCGGCCTGGTGCGATGTTTCACGTGGATCGACCTTCACGCGGAGCGCCCCTCGACGCCGATAGCGGGGCGCGCGCCGGCCGCCTCTGATCCGGCCAGCCGCTCAACGCGGGTGCGCAGTGCCCCGACCTGGTCGAGTTCACCGCGCAGGCTGGTCACGAAGGCGTCAGTCCGTTCGCGCTCGCTGCGCACGAAGCGGTCGTACGGCGCCAGCGCGTCGCGGATGCGCTGGATGCTGCGTTCCAGCTCGCGCTGAAATTCGTCGCGCAGCGCGGTCGTCAGCCGGTCGCGCAGGTCTTCGGTTCGCTTGCGGAACTCGGCCTTGGCCTGGCTGCGTTTGCGGGGCAGCAGCCACAGACCGACGCCGGCGAGCACGCTGGCGGCGAACAGCCCCGTGACGTCAGCCGCGGCACTGCCGACCAGCGCCATGCTCACCGCCCCAAGGCCGACCGCGCCGGCCTCGAGCAGGGTGGCCTGCGTCACGGCGCCGCGCACGGAGGCCGCCAGCTGCGTGGCTTCGCGCTGGTGGTCGTGGCGTTGAATGACGCCGTGCGCGGTCTGCCCCAGGCTGCTCAGCAGCGCGCGTCGATCGTATTCGAACGATCCGGCCAGGCGCTCCGTTGGACCGTCGACGCTGGCGGCGCCGCGGCGGCGTTCGACCTGTTCGGTGACGCTGCGCCATAGCCGTAGGTCCTGGTCGACCATCCAGTCGATCAGCTCGTGGGCGACGCGGTCGATGCGTTCGGGAGCATCGCCGACCACGACCCGTTCGAAATCCTCGCTGAGCTGCTTCTGGCGAAAAAGGTCGAGGATGCGGCCGAAGCGCAGCGTAGCGTCCAGATACTCCAGGCCGCGCACGGTCATCTGGTTCAGGATGTTGTCGACTTCTTCGAGCCGCAGGCCGAAGTCGCGGCGCATGTCTTCGCGGTACGCGCCGAGCTGGCGTTCGATGGACTCGACCAGTTGCATGTCGGCGGCCAGCAGGGCGAGCTTTTCCTCGGCGGCCATGACGAAGGTGCGGCCGACGCGTTCGGCGATACCCAGCGGTGAGACCAGCTTGAGCTCGAGCCGGCCACGTTCGTCGAGCGTCTGGCTGACAAAGTGTTCGAGGACGTCGAAGCGACTGCTGGCGCGCGCATCGGCGCGCTGTGTCTCGTCCGGCAGTTCGCGGGCCAGCAGCGCCGCGCGCGCCGAGACGGGGAAGACGGCGGGTCGAAAGCCAAGGAGCCGCTCGACGCCGTCGCGCACGAAGTCGACTTGCTCGCCGACCTGATCTTCGGACAGCAGATCGACCTTGTTGAGCACCACGACCACTTTCTTGCCCCAGTCGCGAATGCGCTCCATGAACGCGCGTTCGGTTTCGGTGAACGGCCGGTCGGCCGAGGTGACGAACAGCACCAGGTCGGCGCGGGGCACGAAGTGCGCGGTGATCTCCTCGTGCTCGCGCAGGATGGCATTCGTACCTGGCGTGTCGACGATGGCGACGTCGCGTAGCAGCTCGAGCGGATAGCCCACTTCCAGGAGCGGGCCCTCGCGGTGCTCGAAGAAGCTGCTGGCGTGCCGAACGCGGGTGATGACCGCCGTGGTCGGCGTCACGCCCTCGCGCAGGACGCGCTCGCCGAGCAGCGCGTTGATGAAGGCGGATTTGCCCGCGTTGAATTCGCCGACGATGACCAGCAGGAACGGCTCGTCGAGGTCGAGTTCGGCCTGGCGCAGCTGTTCGATGGGCTCGGGGGTGGCTCCCTGGCCGACGAGCAGCTCGCGGATGTGGCCGAGCACGCTGCGCTCGTCGCGCAGAAGCGCACGCGTTGCTTCATCGAGGACGCCGGCGGCCGTAGGCAGGGGCACGAGCTGCAGAGGGCAATATATGCGCCGCGGGAAATTGTTGACACTACTTCGAACAGATGTTCTACTCAGGGAGAGATGACCGTGCCCCTCGCCCACAGCGTCGATCCGGGCGCACTGCTGCGGCAGCGCTTTGGCCTGGCCAGTTTTCGGCCCGGCCAGCGTGAGGTCATCGAGGCGCTGCTGACGCGCGGCGCCGCGCTGGCGGTCTTTCCGACGGGCGGAGGCAAGTCGCTGTGCTACCAGCTACCGGCGCTGGCGCTCGACGGCGTCACGCTGGTCGTCTCGCCGCTGATCGCGCTGATGAAAGACCAGATCGATTACCTGCGTCGGCTGGGCATCGCCGCGGGGCGCCTGGACTCGTCGTTGCGCCCTGAGGAGATGCGACAGACGAGCGAAGAGCTGCGCTCGGGCAGATTGCGGCTGCTGTATGTGGCACCCGAGCGCTTCAACAACGAACGGTTCCTGGGCGAGCTGCAGCGCACGCCGATCGCGCTGTTCGCCGTGGACGAGGCGCACTGCATTTCGGAGTGGGGCCACAACTTCCGCCCCGACTATCTGAAGCTGGCGCAGACGGCGCGCGAGCTTGGCGCGGAGCGGGTCCTGGCGCTGACGGCCACCGCGACTCCCGCCGTCGTGCGGGACATCTGCGCCGGCTTCGAGATTCCCGCCGAGTGTGCGGTGGTCACGGGCTTCCATCGCCCGAACCTGTTGTTGCTGACGACGGCTGTCGACGAGCGGTCGCGAGCGAGTGCGCTGATCCAGCGTCTGCGCGATCGACCACCCGGTCCGACGATCGTCTACGTGACGCTGCAGCGCACGGCGGAACAGGTCGCGCGGTTGCTGGCAGACGGTGAGGGACTGCCAGCGCGGGCGTATCACGCGGGGATGGACGTCTGAGGAGCGCACCGCGGTGCAGGACTGGTGGATGGAGTCCGAAGCGGGCATTGTCGTGGCGACGATCGCCTTCGGCATGGGCATCGACAAGGCCGACGTGCGCTACGTCTACCACTACAACCTGCCGAAAAGCCTGGAGAGCTACAGCCAGGAGATCGGCCGCGCCGGTCGCGATGGGCTGCCGTCGACAGTCGAGCTGCTGGCGTGCGCCACGGATGTTCCGACGCTCGAGAACTTCGCGTACGGCGACACGCCAGCCCGCCCCGCGCTGCGCGGGCTGGTGGCCGAGCTGCTGGAGATGGGCGCCACGTTCGACGTGAGCGTGGCCGACCTCGCCACGCGCTTTGACGTGCGCCCGCTGGTGGTGCGCACCATCCTGACGTACCTGGAGCTGCTGGGCATCATGCGCCAGGGCACGCCGTTGTACGCCGCATATGAGGCCAGGCCGCTGGATGAGGTGGAAGCGATCCTGGCGCGGTTGAGCGGCGAGCCCCGCGAGTTCGTGCGGGGCCTGTTTGCGGCAGCGAAGAAAGGGCGCACGTGGTACCGGATCGACCCCGAAGCGGTTGGCGTGCAGCTTGGCGCCGCGCGTGAGCGGGTCGTCCGCGCGCTGCAGTATCTCGAGGACCACGCGCTGATCGAGCTGCGCGCCAGTGACGTGCGGCTGCGCTTCACGCGTGTGGACGCCCCCCAGGCCCAGGCCGAAGCCGACGGCGCGGAGATCCAGGCCGAACCTGACGGCGAGGAGACGACCCTCGAGCGTGTGGTGAAGACGCTGGTGGAGCGCTTCGAACGCCGCGAGCAGCAGGAGCTCGTCCGCCTGCAGCAGGTCCTGGCGCTCGTCACGCTGGCGGGCTGCCAGACGAATGCGCTGACGAGTTACTTCGGCGAGGAGCTGGTGGGCGCGTGCGGGCACTGCTCGTTCTGCGCGGACGGTCGCGCCCAGGTGTTGCCGCGCGCTCCGGCGCTGACGTCCATTGATCGGGTGGTCGACCGCACCAGTTTTCGGGCGCTGGTGCGCGACCATCCCCACGCGCTGGGCCAAGCACGCCAGCAGGCGCGCTTTTTGTGCGGGCTGAGCAGCCCGGCGCTCGGCCGACAACGTCTGGGCGGGCATCCGCTGTTCGGCGTGCTCGAGGAGCACCGCTTCGATGCGGTGCTGGAGTGGTGTAGCGGGTGAGTGGTGTAGCGGGTGATCGCCACACAGCGTCGCCGGCGCGTGGCGTGTAACACTAGGCGGCCTGATGGACCACACGCCGCAGTCCGACCTCACCGTTGCCCTGATCCACGCCGTGCTGCCGGCCATGGCGCCGATGCGCGAAGCCCTGGCCAGTCAGCTGCCCGAAGCGCGGGTGCTCAACCTGCTCGACGAGGGCCTCCTGAGCGAAGTGGAACGGCGGGGTGGGTTGCAGCCCGAGTGCGTGGAGCGCCTGGCGACGCAGATTGGTCTGGCGATCGACGCGGGCGCGGCGGCGGTGCTGCTGACGTGTACGGCGTATTCGACCGTCGTGCCGGACATGCAGTCACG
Source organism: uncultured Chloroflexia bacterium (assembly GCA_963776625.1). Lineage (GTDB taxonomy): Bacteria > Chloroflexota > UBA6077 > UBA6077 > CF-72 > CF-72. The sequence continues at coordinate 536,995 of CAVZNP010000003.1, forward strand.
CTTTGCGCCCGTACCCGTTCTGGCGGTCGACCAGGTGATGGTCGAAACCGCGGTCGAGCGTGCCGGACGCATCGGCGTACTGGCGACGGTGCCGGCCGGGCTCGAGCAGCAGACACACATGCTCGAACGGGCGGCGCGCGAGCGCGGCAAGACCATCGAGATTGTCGGCAGTCTGCATCCACAGGCGATGGCGGCTCTGCAGCGGGGCGACGGCGACACCCACGACCGCATCTTGCTCGAGGCGCTGCCGTCGCTTGCGGCCCAGGTGGATCTGGTGTTGCTGGCGCAGGCGAGCATGGCGCGGCTGCTGCCGCGTCTGTCCGAGGCCGGCGAGCTGGGCGTGCCGGTGCTGACGAGCCCGGGCCTGGCCGTGGACCACTTGCGTGCGCGGCTCCTGGGCGTCACCGCGCGCTAACTCCGGCGCCCGCCATCCGGCGCCAGCCATCGGCGCCATGCGTCGGGCTAGCGTCCGCGCCAGCCGTCCGCGCCAGCCGTCCGCGCCAGGCAGCGTGGGCGCGGCGGCGCAGGTCAGACGTACACTACGACTGGCCCCATGCCGCAGGCGCACCTGTACGCACAGTGGCGCGAGACGATCGCCCCGCTCCGGCTCAACCTGCGGGAAGCCCGCGTCTCGAATGGCGTCGTGCGCGTCGGCGACCGCGTGCGCGAGCTGCCAGCGCTGCACCACATCCAGCCCTGCGCCTGCACGCTGTGTCGCGAGCGGCCCGACGACGAGCGCATCGTGCGCGTGCAGGCCATTGGCTCGCGCGACGGTCTGGCGTACGTCGTGCTGCCCGGCGCCTACGAGTGTCCGGCGCTGGAGGTTGAGCGCGTCGACGGCTGACGTTGCATCCAGCCCCGGATGCCGCCTGATCTCTGCGGTCATTCCCAAGCTAACCATTAAGAAAATCAATCCCGTGTTGACAATTCTTGATGTCAGGGGGTAGATTCTCGGCATGGCCACGCAATTTCATGGCCGCGACCCCGTCGCTGCGCACCAGGTGCTCACCCGCTGCCCGGTCTGCGGCGACGATCTGCGCATCGTTCGTCTCGAGTGCCCAGCCTGCGGTTCGGCCTTGCAAGGGAACTTCACCCTCGGCCGCCTCGCCCGGCTCGACCCGCGAACAGCTGCAGTTCGTCGAGGTCTTCATTCGCTGCCGAGGCAAGATCAAGGACGTCGAGGAAGAGCTCGGCATCTCCTACCCCACTGTGGTCGCCCGTCTCAACGACGTGGTCCAGACCATGGGCTTCGAGGTGCGTCAGGAGGATGCCGACCTGTCCGGGCGCCGCCAGCAGATCCTGGACGAGCTCGCCGCTGGAGGCCTGACCGCAAGCGAAGCCGCGACGCGGCTGCGAGCGTTGTAGCGCGGAAGGAAGGAGGTCGAGGACCATGCACAACGGCAACGTCTGGGAGCTTGCGTTCGATGAGCCGGCCGTCCTGGAGCTACAGGCCGAATTTGGCAATCTCTCGCTTGTGCCCGTTGAACCCGGGGACAGCCCGCGGCTGGAGCTTTCTCGCTCCTCGGCCGACAACGTCGACGTGCACGTGGACAAACTCGACGAGGTCGTCCGCGTGAGTCTGGATTCGCGGCCATCGTTCAACAACTGGTTTGGCGGCGGCTGGGACTGCAAGGCCGTGCTCTACGTGCCCCGCGATGTACACGCGGCGTTGCAAACCAACGCTGGCAGTGTCAACGTGCGCGGCCTCGAAGGCTGTGAGCTCGGCATCAAAGCCAACGCGGGCAAGATCGATCTCGTCGACGTCTATGGCCTGATGCACCTGGCAGCGGACGCCGGCAGCATCACCGGGCGAGGCCTGGGTGGCTACTTTGACGTCCAGACGCAAGCCGGGTCAGTGCGGCTGGAGATTCTCGATGTGCAGCCGGGCGAGCATCGTATCCGCGCGGCGATGGGCTCCGTGCGCCTTGATCTTGCGCGCGGCATGGACCTGTGCATCGAGGCGCATACCGCGCTCGGCTCCGTGCGCAACAACTACCCGGTGCGCGCCGATGCCCCGCGACGCCTGGTGCTGTCGACCGAGATGGGCTCGGTCCGCATCGATCAGGGACCCGTGATGCGGCCGCCGTCGCCCGCGAAAAAGGCGCCAGGGGCACCAGACGCGCCAGACGCGCGAGATGCCGCCGGGAGCGTGCCAGCAGAGCCCGCGCGCGCCGAGGCGCAGCGGCAGCCCGACGTGTCCAGGTCGCCCCGCGAGGATCCGGAGCTCGAGCGGATTCTCAAGATGGTCGAGGCTGGCGAGCTGTCGGCGAAGGATGCCGAGGAGCTGCTCCAGGCCATGGGGCGCGTCTGACGTGACCGATTCTCCGGGCGAGGGCGTCGCCGAGTCGGAGCGCTTGCGCATCCTGCAGCTGCTGGAGCAGCAGAAGATCACCGCGGCCGAGGCCGCGGAGCTGCTGGCGGCGCTGAGCGATCGCTCGCGCGATGGTCGCCGGCGGGAGCGCGATCGCTGGCTTGCCGAAGAGCTCGCGCCGCCCAGCGATCGGGCGCGCTGGATCCGCGTGCGCGTCACCGATGAAAGTACCGGCCGGGTGCGGACCAACGTCACCGTGCCGATAGGCATGGTCGGCTTCGGCCTTGGCTTCGCCCGGCGCTTTCGGAGCGTCCCGGGCGTGAACATGGTCGACGAGATGTTCGAGGCGGTGCGCAGCGGTCGCCGCGGCACGATCTTCGATGTCTCTAGTGAGGGTGGCGAGCGCGTCGAGATTCTGATCGACTGACGTCGAGGAGCCCGTACTCGAAAGTCCCGTTTGGTGTCGCCGACGGCGCGTACGATGGGTGACGTTGGAGCAGCCTGCCGACGCCAGCCCGAAGCGCGAATTTGACATCGACGTCGCGATCGGGCGCTTGCGTGAGGCAGTACGCGCGTTTCCTCCGGCAATGCTGCAGCAGCTGTATGACGACGGGTACACCTCGCCGTTCGAGATGCTGGTGGCGTGCTTGATCTCAGTTCGCACCCGCGACGAGACGAGCCTGACGATGGCGCGCCAGCTGTTCGCGGTGGCGCACACGCCAGCCGCCCTGGCCGAGATGGACATCAACGACATCGACGCATTGATCCGCAAAGCGGGCTTTCACCTCGTCAAGTCCGAGCAGATCAACACGCTGGCCCGACTGGTGGTCGAAGAGAATGCTGGGGAGCTGCCGTGCTCGTTCGAGGTCATGACCTCGTACCCCGGCATCGGTCCTAAGTGCGCCAACCTGGCGCTCGGCATCGCGTGCGGCCAGGCGCGCATCGGCGTGGACATTCATGTCCACCGCATTACCAATCGTTGGGGCTACGTGAGCGGCCGAACGCCCGAGTTGAGCATGACCGCCCTCGAAGCTGTCTTACCCGAGCAGTACTGGGTGGAGATCAACGCACTGCTGGTGCCGTTCGGCAAGAACGTGTGTACGCCAATAGCCCCGAAATGCTCGCGCTGTCCGCTGCAGGACATGTGCGCGCAGCGTGGCGTGGAGAATCATCGCTGAGCCTGAGTCCCGAGCAACTGACCCGGTTGACCCCGCTCAACTGGCTGGACTGGATCATCGTGCTGCTGTTGGTGGTGAGCGCCGTCGAGGGCACGCGGCGGGGGCTGCTACTGGGCACGCTCGACTTGCTCGGCGCGGCGATCGGCGTCGTGATCGCGATGATCGTCGAGCGCCCGCTCGGAGACGAGATCGCGATGCGCGTCCCGTCGTTGCCCGCGGCACTGGCGCATCTGGGAGCGTTCCTGGCGGTGCTGATCGTGGTGCAGATGCTCATTGGCGCCACGCTCGGGCGCGGCATGCTCGCTCTGGCGCACGCCGTGGCCAGGAGTCCGCTGGGCTGCGTGGACCGTGTGCTCGGCCTCGCGCCAGGTCTGGTGCGCGGGCTCATCATCGTCACGCTGTTCCTGCTGCCATTTGCGCTCGTGCCGATCCTGCCGTCCGTTTCCGAGGGCATCGAAGAGTCCTCGCTGGCGAATCGACTCGTCGCCAGCGCCTTGCTGCTCATGCCGCCGATCGAGGCCAGGCTTGGCCAGGACCTGCAAGGCGGCTTGCCCGGCCTGGTGGTCGCGCCCCCCGAGGCCGAGAGTGACACGACGCGCCCCCTCCCTGTTGGCCCGCCGGTTGGCAACCTGGTGCCCGACACGGACGCTGAGCGGCGCATGCTCGATCTGGTCAACGGCGAGCGGGCGAGCGCGGGGCTACAGCCCCTGGTGGCGGACGACCGGTTGCGCGAGATCGCCCGTCAGCACAGCCTGGAGATGTTCGAGCTGGACTATTTTTCGCACACGTCGCCGACCAGCGGCTCACCTTTTGATCGGATGCATGCCGCCGGCATCCCGTTCGAAGTGGCAGGAGAGAACCTGGCGTATGCGCCCAACGTCGACATTGCCCATCGGGGACTCATGAACAGTCCGGGACATCGCGCCAACATTCTGCGCCCGGAGTTCGGTCGGGTGGGTATCGGCGTGATCCGCAGCCAGGCGCAGGGCAGCATGTTCGCGCAGGAATTCACCAACTGACCCCCTCTGGCGCTGTTCTACCCGGCCGGCACGGCACAATGGCGGCGATGTCCAACTTCAAAATCGGAGTGCACATTCGACCGCAGCACACCTCGGTCGCGGCGTTGCGAACGGCCTGGAAAGATGCGGATGCGCTCGGTGTGGACAGCATCACCATCTGGGACCACTTCTATCCGCTCACGGGCGACCCGGGCGGGGCGCAGTTCGAGTGTTGGACACTGCTGGCCGCGATGGCCTGCGATACGCGGCACGCGCAGATTGGCGCGATCGTCACGGCCATCGGCTACCGCGATCCGGACCTGCTGGCGGACATGGCGCGCACGGTCGACCACCTGAGCGGCGGGCGCTTGATCCTCGGTCTGGGTGCCGGCAACTCGGAGCGCGACCACACCGAATTTGGCTACGCGTGGGGCACGCCCGCCGAGCGACTGCGGGCGCTGCGCCACGGCCTGGTGCGCATCAAGGCACGCCTGCCGAAGCTGAATCCGCCTCCGGTTGGCCGACTGCCGATCCTGATTGGAGGTGGTGGCGAGCGCGTCACGCTGCGTCTGGTCGCCGAATTTGCCGACATGTCCAACACGCCGGGCTCGCCGGACGTCCTGCGCCACAAGAACCAGGTCATCGACGACTGGTGCGCTCGGGTCGGACGCCCGCCCCAAGACATCGAGCGCACGTGCAACATTCCGGCGACGGCGGTCGAGCGAGTACACGAATTTGTCGAGGCGGGCGCCCAGCGCCTGCAGATTCAGCTGGACCATCCGTTCGACATGCAGCCAGTCGAGACAGCGCTGCGATTGCGCGAGTAGCCTCAAGAGGTTGAAGGATAAGGATATGGAGTACGTACGTAAGGTTGACGACGCCGCGGTGGCCGCGGCGGGTCCGAATGAGCGGTTTACGCAAGCGATGCTCGATCACACGTCGGGCGGGCAGCACTGCAGCATCAACTGGATCAAAACGCCCGCAGGCGGCGGATCACCCGCCGGCATGCACACCCACGTCGTGGACCAGATCTTCTACATCCTGGAAGGGACGATGAATCTGGAGATCGAAGGCCAGGAGTACAAGGCCGGGCCCGGCTCACTGGTAGTCTTTCCCGCCGGCGTGCCGCACCGCAACTGGAACGGCGGAACCCAGCCGACCGTGCATCTGGCGTTCAACACGCCGCTGCCGGATCCCGCGGTGCCGTTTGCGACACCCGTGAGCTAGGCGTTCGCCGCCGGGAGGACGGCGTCAGCGCCTCCGGGCCTGATGTCGACCCGCCCTGCTGCCGGCTGGGCAACGCTGCGCTAAGCTGGCCATGTGGCAATGGCCGATCGGCAGATGATCATGGTTGGCTTCCTCCAGGCACAAAACTGCACGAATTTGCCTGCGTCATGGCGCCATCCAGAGTCGCGTACGGACTTCCTCAGCGCGGATTTTTACCGTGAGATCGCGCGGGTGCTCGAACACGGCAAGTTCCATCTGGCGTTCTTCGACGATCGGCTGGCCATGCCCGACCGATATGGTGGCGACCATGCGCACACGGTCGAGTACGGCATCCGCTGCGTCAAACTGGATCCCATCGTCACATTGATGACCATGGGAATGGCCACCAGCCAGCTCGGGTTGGGCGCAACCTGCTCGACGACGTACTACGAGCCCTTCCACGTCGCGCGCATGTTCGCGACCATCGACCTGATGACGGACGGCCGGGCGGCCTGGAATGTGGTCACCTCGCTGAACGACGGCGAAGCCATGAACATGGGGCGCGACGGCGTGATGGAACATGACCTGCGCTATGACCGCGCCGACGAGTTCATGGAGGTGGTCCACGGCCACTGGGATACCTGGGCAGACGACGCGCTCATTGTCGACAAGGTGTCGGGTCGATTTGCCGATGCGGACCGCGTGCACCGCCTGGACTACGCCGGCGAGTTCCTTCGATCGCGCGGGCCGTTTACCGTGCCGCGCTCAGCGCAGGGCCATCCGGTGGTCATTCAGGCCGGACAGAGCGGCCGCGGGCGGCGGTTCGCGGGTCGCTGGGGCGAAGTCATCTTCACCACGTCGCCCAATGTGGCGTCTGGCAAGCAGGGCTACGCGGCGTTGAAGGCCGAGGCCATGGACTGCGGGCGCGATCCGTCGGGCATGCTGCTGTGCAACCTCGTGACACCCGTGTGTGCGGCGACGCGCATGGAGGCGGAGGACAAGATGGCGGTCATCCAGGAGCTGCCGCTGGAGATCGATCAGCTCTCGCTCCTGGCGGAAGCACTGAATTTCGACTTCGCGGCCAAGGGGCTGGACGAGGAGCTCACCGACGCGGAGCTGGCCAGTTTTACGGGAATTCACACGATTCGCGATCGCGTGCTGGCGTTGAGCGGCAAGAACCCCACGGTGCGGGAGTTCATGCAGCTGTCCCATCGCGGGCGCCCGGATGACGCGATCGTGGGCGGGCCTCGCGAGGTGGCGGACCGGCTAGAGGAGCTGTTTTCCGAGCTGGTGTGCGACGGGTTCGTGGTCGGGGCGACGCACGTGCCGGGTGGGTACGCGGACTTTGTGGAGTTCGTGGTGCCCGAGTTGCAGCGTCGCGGGCTGTATCACGCCGACTATACGGGCGGCACGCTGCGTGACAATCTGGGGCTCGCGCGGCCCGAGGTCGGCGCGTGGCGGCACGGCGCATCGCTGTCCCTCGCGCCCGAGGGGTAACACGTAGTTCCTCAGAGGGGACCCGTGGGGACGTGTCCTGTCCGTGCGCCTCCACGTGCTGGCCCTCGGGGCGCCAACTCGCGAGACGCTTAGAGAATTAGAGATCTAACGTGGAGCTCAACTGGTACTGCGCCGCCAGGTCGCGCAGTTTGTTCCACGTCGCGTCCTCAACCTCGATCCCGTTCGCCGCGCGATCTTGCTCGCGCATGTGTTCGATCTCACCCGGATAGAGCACGCCACTGAAGCCCTCGGCCGGCGGCGTGTCCTTCAGGTAGCGCGCGAACTCGGCGACCTCGCGCTTGAACTCGGCCAGTGGGCGAAACGCCGCGACATCGAAGACGGCCAGGAAACAGCCGTCATTGTGTCGGCCGGTTGGCTCGATGCCGAAGCCGAGGCCTGTCAGCAGACCGCACAGGATCTCGACGATCACCGACAGCCCGCTGCCTTTGTAGCCTTCGGTGGCGCCGAGCGGCAGCAGGGCACCGCCGCGACGCAAGTCCCCGGGATTGGTCGTCGGTTTGCCCGACGCATCGATCAACCAGCCTTCGGGTACGGACTCACCGCGGGAGACGGCGAGCGAGATCTTGCCAGCCGCGACCGCGGACGTGGCCATATCTAGAAATAGCGGGCCGTCCAGATCCGACGGGATGGCAATCGACAGTGGATTGGTGCCCAGGCGCGGCTCGCGGCCGCCAAACGGAGCCACCTGCTTCGCCGAGCGGCCGGAGTCGGCCGTGATCAGGCCGATCATGTCGGCGCGCGCGGCCATGAGTGTGTAACTTGCCAGTCGGCCGATGTGCCCCTGACGGTGAACGGTTGTCGCCGCAACGTGGGCTCGCGTGGCTTTGTCGATGGTCAGCTGCATGGCGCGCTCGGTGACCGTGTAGCCGAAACCCCAGTGGCCGTCGATGACCGTCGTGGTTGCCGATTCGTGCTCGATCGTCCACGCTGCGCCGGGCACGATGTGGCCCACCTTGATGCGGTCGATGTACGTCGGAATCTGGATGATGCCGTGAGAGTCGTGGCCGGCGAGGTTTGCGTCGACGCAGTGGTTCATGACGATCTCGGCCTCGTCGGCGGAGGCGCCGGCGGCCTCCAGCAGGCCTTTGCCGATGCGGTGCAGACGGTCAGCGGCGACGCGTGGCATCGGTGAGCCTAACTCGACAGGGGCGCGTGTTCGGCGACCCCGTCCTCGCCGCTGTCGGTGCCAGCGGCCGTCTCCATGGCAGGCGTCACGTCCGCCTCGGACGCGGTGGGTTCAGCGTGCATCGCCGGCCTGCGCCGGACCATAGCGACGCGCGCGCTGATACTGGAAGACGAGTGCCCAGACCGCGACCATGGCCAACAACACCGAGAGTAGCTGGGCCTGGGTCAGCCCCAAGGCGAAGGGCGTATCCACGCGGTAGAACTGGACGAAGAATCGGCACACTGCATACGCCAGGATGAAGACCCAGAACAGCATGCCGTCGCGCGGCAGGCGGGGGTCCCAGTTGAACCGAATGCGTCCGTCGTGGCGAACGAAGCCGCGTACCAGCCAGACGAGCCCGGCAAAAATCAGCAAGTCCAGAATCAGCTCATAGCCGACCGCGAGGTGGACCGGCACGTTGAGCTCGCCGAGCGTGTTCGGGTTCGTGTAGACGACCGCCAGCGGGAAGCCACTGGCCGGCACGCCGTGGTGCTCGCCGTTGATGATGTCCCCGATGCGGCCAATGGCCATGCCCAGGACGAGCGGCGCGGCGGCGACGTCGGCCAGGCGCGCGACGTTCAGCCGTTTATGCCAGGCGTAGAGTGCACCGGCCAGCGGCCCGCCGACGATGGTGCCGTAGATCGCCAGGCCGCCCTCGTTGATCTTGATGATCTGGATCGGGTCCTTCGCATAGAAGTCCCACTGGTCGATGACGTGGAAAAGTCGCGCCCCGATGATGGCGCCGATGACGCCCCACATTGCCACCGAAAACGTGTCGTCTTCGGTGTACCCGTGCGCAGACGGCCCATCGCACCGCGAACCAGATGCCAACCAGCGTGCCAACCGCGGTGAAGAACCCGTGCCACGTGATCTGGAACGGCACGCCGCTCCACTGGAAGAGCGTCGGGTCGATGTTAAGAGTGATCTCGGCGATGCTTGGGATAGGAGGCGCCCCCGCTCGCGGAGGATAATAACAGTGCCGTGGCGCTGTTTGATTGGATCCGCCGACCGCGTTCGGGCCCTGGCCAGGACGACGCGGCGTGGGAGGTGCGCATCGACGGCGACCTGCTGCTGATCGAGAGCTCACGCGGGGAGACGATCGTTCACGCTTCGACGGCGGGCGCGAGGTCGGTGCGCGTGGTGCCGCTGTCGCGCGGATCCCACCACGTGAGCGCGAGCGGCTGGCAAGTGGCGCTCGCTCGCGGAGATGGGGACGTGCTCCTCGGGCCGCCGCTTCCCACCTGGCAGCGCGCACGCGACGTCGCGCGGGAGGTCGCTGACAAGACGTCGCTGCCGATGGACGAGTTGACCGAGCGACTGTTCAGTCGCGTTGGCCGTCTCGACTTCTGATGGAGCCGACGCGGCGCGTCAAAATCGTCGCGACGCTCGGGCCGGCGACGGATGGACGGGAGCACGAGTTGGTCGAGGCCGGGCTGGACGTCGCGCGACTCAACTTCTCACACGGCACCGCGGAGGAGCACGCGCGCCGCTGTGCGGCGATCCGCGAGGCGGCGCACGCGCTTGGCCGCAGCGTCGGAGTCATGCAGGATCTGCAGGGGCCCAAGATCCGCGTCGGCACGCTGGTGGGTGGCGGCCCCGTGGAGCTGGTGGCGGGTCGCGATCTGGCGATCTACACGCGGGAGGCCATCGTAGGCACGGCCGAAAGAGTTGGCTGCACGTACGCTGACCTGGCGCGCGACGTACGTGCCGGCGACCGCATCCTGCTCGACGACGGGCGGATTCGCCTGACCGCGCTGGGAACGCGCGACGGGGAGGTGCTGACCAGAATCGATGCGGGTGGGCCGCTCGGCGAGCACAAAGGCATCAACCTGCCCGGCGTCGCGGTCTCCGCGCCGGCCGTGACGGACAAAGACAAGCTGGATATGGCTTTTGGTCTCCGTGAGCTGGGGGTCGACTTCGTGGCGTTGTCGTTCGTGCGCACAGCGGACGAGGTGCGGGCCGCGCGGGAGCGCATGCACAGCCTGGGTCGGAGCGTTCCCCTGGTGGTGAAACTCGAAAAGGGCGAGGCGATCGACAACCTTGGGGCGATCATGGACCTGGCGGATGCCGTCATGGTGGCGAGGGGTGACCTGGGCGTGGAGCTCGCGCCTGAGCAGGTGCCGATGTTGCAAAAGCGCATCATTCACCAGGCGAATCGGCGCGGCATTCCAGTGATCACCGCGACGCAGATGCTGGAATCTATGATCGTCGACGAGACGCCCACGCGCGCTGAAGCCACGGACGTGGCCAATGCCGTCTGGGATGGCAGTGACGCGGTGATGCTTTCGGCCGAAACCGCGGCCGGCCGCCACCCGCTGCTGGCGCTGAACATGATGGATCGCATCGTGCGGGCCGCCGAGGGCGTGGATGTCATGCCGCCGTTCAGCGAGCCTGAGCATGCCGAGCGGCCGCAAGTGCCCTCCCAGCTCTCCTCCGCCGCGGCCGTCACGCATGCCGCGCGGGTGCTGGCACAGGACCTGGCGGCCTCGGCCATCGTCGGTATCTCACGCACTGGCCAGACCGCTGAGTTGTTGTCGCGAGGCCGCGGGCGCGTGCCGATTTACGCGTTCACCTCCGACCCCGAGGTCGCGCGTCGACTGGCGCTGCGGTGGGGCGTCACGTCCGTGCTGCAACCGGTCGACGACGATCTCGAAGCCAACATCGCGGCAATGGAGCGCTACCTGATGGAGCAACGGCGGGCGATGCCCGGCGAAACGGTCGTGATCACTGGTTCACATCCGTTCGAGCTGGGCGTGCACACCAACTTCGTCAGGTTTCACGTTCTGGGTCAGTGAGGTCCCACTCAGCCACGGGCTGGTAGCGGCCGTCGCGCAACTCGAGATAGCTGATGCGGTCGATCAGCCACGCGACGTCCAGCGCGAGCTCGGTCGCCGCGGCGGAAAGCAATTCCTCGCGGTCGCGCTTGTACCCGTAGCGGATACAGGTAATGTGCCATGGCCACTCGTGACGGCCGCCCATCTGGATGTGCGTCCCGTCGAACAGGCGCTGCCGCGCGAAATCAAGCTGGCCCGTCTCATGCAAGCTGACCGCTAGCGGAGCTTCGGGGTGGCCAAGGACGAACACGCCACCCAGACGGACAGGCACGCGCCGTGTGAACGCATGCCGCACCTGAGCTTCGATGGCCTCGAGTGGCTCGTAGGGCGGGCGGTAGCAGATGGTGAGGTGAGGTGGCAGACGCGCCGCCTGTCGGGCGTCATGACGCTCGCGCCAGGCCTGGATCTGGTCGCCGGAGTCGCCGGGCACGACGGCGACGAGCACCCGACGCGGGGCGGGAGGCTGCATATGGGAGGTACGGTATCTTTTGCAGCAACGGAAGTGCAGCCCAACCGCGAACTGCTCTCGCCAGAGCGGTTTCTGACTGAAGCGGCGCAATTGCATCAGACGTGGATCCGCCGCTTCGACGCACAGCATCGACGCCGACCGCGACCTCCGGGAAATTGAGGCCGAACGCCTGCGACTCGTGCGACGCTTGCAGCTTGTGCAGCGTTTGCAGCAAGAAACGGGTGACGATCCGAAGGAACTGTCGAACAAGCTGCGCGTGCTGAAGGAGTCTCCGCGAGAGGCGAAGCTCGTCGAGGGCGATCAACCGTTTCTGGCCGCGCTGCTGCAGACGTGGGAGGCGGCGCAATTGCCGCAAGCATCGACCATCGCCGCGGGGGCCAACCCGCCGAAGCCGTCGGGGACCGTGGAGTTCCGCTGGTAATGGCCAACGCGCTGTTCTCTCCGATGACCCCGACACGTGCGCGTGTTCAACCTGCCACCCCTGGCTTGACGCGAGCGTGGCTGCGGCTGCCCCTCTTCTGGCGACTCCTGGGCGTGAACCTCGTCGTCGTGCTCGGCGGCGCGCTTGTCGGCACCTGGCTCACACAGCGCCTGGTCCTGACCAACTCGTTCACGCCGCTCACCCACGGACTGCTGGTGCTCGCGGCCCTGTGCCTCTCGGCCGGCCTGACCATGCTGCTGCTGCGCGAAACCTTTCGTCCAATCCACTCGCTGCGCGAGGCCACGCGTCGCTTCAACGCCGGCGATCACTCGGCACGCGCCAGTCTGGCGCCGCTGACCGACCCGGACGTGGCCGCCCTGGTCCTCGACGTGAACGCACTCTGGGACCGTCTCGAAGCGGATGCCGCCACGATCCGTGAGAAGACCGATCAGGCCGAGCGCCTGGCGGCGCAGGTCATCATGGCCCAGGAAGAGGAGCGCCGCCGCGTCGCTCGCGAGCTCCACGACGAAGCGGGTCAGGCGCTGACCGCCGTGATCATCGGCCTGGAGCGTGGCCTGGCGAGCATGCCCGAAACGTATGCCGCGGACCTGCCAGTCCAGCCGCGCCAGCTGATTTCAAATCTGCGCGACCTGGCGGCCCAGACCCTTGACGAGGTTCGCAAGCTGGCTCTCGAGCTGCGGCCGTCCGTCCTGGACGACCTGGGCCTGGTTGCCGCGCTGCGCCAGTACGTGCGGGCAACTGAAGAACGCTCTGGTCTGGCGGCTCAGCTGACCGTCGTCGGGTGGGACGAGAGTGAAGACGCGCGGCTACCGGCTGAAGTCGAGACGGCGCTGTTCCGCATCTCGCAGGAAGCGCTGACCAACGCGATCCGCCATGCGCGCGCGACGTCGGTCCAGGTGCGCCTGCGGCGGACGTCCCCGCAGGTCACGCTCGAGGTGCGCGACGATGGCATCGGTCTTGGCGCGGCGCCGGCGTCGTCGGACGGTGAGCACCTGGGCATGTTCGGCATGCGCGAACGGGCGCGGCTGCTCGGCGGCGAGTTCGTCGCGACGCCTGTGTCGCCGCGCGGGACCCTGGTCCGGGTGAGCGTGCCGTTGTGATTCGGGTCTTGCTGGCCGACGATCACACGATCGTGCGCGAGGGTGTGCGGCTGTGCCTCGAGGCATTGGGCGACATCGCCGTGGTCGCCGAGGCAGAGGACGGTCAGGAGGCAGTCCAGTTGTCCGTGCAACTGCGGCCAGACGTGGCCGTCGTGGACCTGACGATGCCGCGCCTGAATGGCGTCGAAGCGATTCGGCAGATCAAGCGTGAGGTGCCGGAGACCGAGGTGGTGGTGCTGTCGGTACACGACAGCGAGGCGTACGTGGTCCAGGCGCTGCGCGCGGGGGCAGCCGGTTACGTGTTGAAGCGCAACGCGGCGACCGAGCTGGCAGCGGCCATCCGCGCGGCGCACGAAGGGCAGGCCTACCTGCACCCGGCGGTGGCCCGGCGGGTCATCGACGACTACCTCTCGCGCATACACGCCTCGGAGGACGCGGTGTCAGAGCCGCACGAGCGCTTGACGCCGCGCGAACGCGAAGTCCTGCAACTGGCGGCCGAGGGGCACAGCACGCGGGCGATCGCCGGCCTGTTGTGTTTGAGCACGAAAACGGTGGAGCACCACCGCGCCAGCCTGATGACGAAGTTAGGGCTGCACGGTCAAACGGAGCTGGTCAAATACGCAATCCGCGCCGGGCTCGTGGAGAGTGCCTGATCGAGCCAGAACCTACTTCTAGCAGTCCATGCGTTTGGGGCTGCCCTGCAGTGTGACATCCTCGACCCGCCAGCCGGCGGCGATCTTGCGCAGCGTGTAGCTCTGGTCGCTCTCCTCGCGCACGCAGCGCACGTGGCGCTCCTGACTGTCGACCTCGTCGTACGTCCAGATCTCGTGCGTGGTGATGTCGACGTCGCCACTGTCGCCCGGCGTCGTCGTCAGCACATCCATCTGGTACGGCGTGCCGCCGGCCAGATGCAGTCCACCTGAGATCAGGTGCTCGGCCTCGGTGCGCTCGAAGGCAAGGGCGTCGCTGCTGAAGGCGTCCGTGAGCGCCTTGAGCTTGCCTTCGCTCGGATCTTTGTAGGCTTCGAACACCAGGTCCAGCGAACGGCGCAAGGCCATCTCGGGCTCGTTGGTCTCCGCGACGGCCGTGGCCGTGGCCGCGGCGCTGATGCGGGCGATGGCGGTCAGGGACGCCTCGGCGGCGACCAGTTGCGTTTCGGCAACGTCTGCTCGATCTTCAGCCAGCCGGCGGGCCGAATCCTGCTGTCTCGCCCACAGCACAATGCCGACCACGGCACCGAGCACCAGCAGGACGACGATCAACGGAAACAGCCGCCGTAGCGGGCTGGGCTCGACACCCGCGACGCGCATATCCGTTATGCAGTAAAGCATGTCGATCCATTTGCGAGTTCGGACGTCGACGCTCGTGCTGCCTCTGGCGGTGCTGGCGTGGCTCACCTTCGGTGGTCTGACGCCGGCATACGCCAACCGCTTCGGTCCGCCGTGGCAGTCGCGGGTGACCGTCGACAGCGCGACGCTATACACGGCAGCCGACCTCGGCTCAGCCCCGGTCGGGCCGCTGACGCGCGGCCAGATCGTGGTCGTGGTCAACGAGTCGACAGCCACCGACGGCACCGCGTGGACGCAGACACCCGACGGCTGGATTCCGTCGAACCAGGTTGCCGAAGAAACCCAGCCATGGATCGCCGAGGTCAGCGTCCCCAGCGTCTCGATCTACGCTCGACCGAGTACGAAGGAGCCAATCCGGCGCACGGCGCGGCAGGGCGACTTGCTGCGCGTGACGGGCGCCTCCCCGGGCATTGAGGGCGACACGAGCGTGTGGTGGTCGACCACTGAGGGGTACGTCAGCCTGCACACCCTGCGCGAGTCAACCTCAACCTGGGCCAAGGGCTGGACGCTGCCGGCGGCGGACGCCGCGCCCAACGGCTGGTGGGGGACGTTTCGATCGCAGGCCAATGTGCGCGCGGCTGCCTCCACCAAAGCACCGATTGTCGGCACACTGGGGCCGGGCGACCGGGTCAAGGTGCTGGACCAGGTCACCGGCGACGCGGTGAACGGCAACACCACCTGGTACCTGATCGACGGCGGCCGCTACGCGGGGGCCGTCGTGCACTCGTCGTTGGTGACGCACATGCCCGCGCCCAAGCAGGTCGTGGTAGACCGGCCGGCTGACGCGCCCGCCGGCGTGGGCACCATCGTGGTGTCGCAGTCGGCGTCGTCGCTCACATACCTGGACGCCGACAATCAGCCGCAATTCACGACGTATGTGAGCCTGGGGCGGGCCGGCGTCGAGACGCCCCAGGGCGAGTACTCGACGATGGGCAAGTACAGATTCGACAACATGAGCTCGGCGAACGTCGCCGGCGCGGATCACGACTACTACCTACCGAACGTGCCGTTCGTGCAGTACTACCTGGACGGCGGCTACGCGCTTCACAGCACGTACTGGCACGACCAGTTCGGGCTGGTCGAGAGTCAGGGGTGCATCAACCTCACGTGGGCGGACGGTGAGTACCTCTTCGGTCTGACGCAGCCTCAGGTCGCCGACGGAGACAACGCTCGGTGGGCAACGGGCAACCTCACAGCGACGCCCGTGATGATCGTGCAGTAAGCGCCTGCGTCTCGGCGAGCAGGAGCGCGGCGGGCTCGCGACTGAGCAGTGTCGCGAAGCGGTCGAGATGCGTCTCGGTGAAGTTGACGATCGCCAGCTCACCGCCGGCGTCGAGAGTGACCTCGGGCAGGGTGGCGGCCGGGTACACCACCAGCGACGAGCCAATGACCAGGCACAGGCGGGCGCTGGCGTGGAGCCGCCGCGCGGCCTCGATGGCAGCAACGGGCAGCGCCTGGCCGAAGGAGATCGTCGCGGTTTTGAGCAGCCCGCCACAGTCGGGGCAGGCGGGATCCGCCTCACCGGCTTCGACGCGGGCGTGCACGCTGGGGCGATCGAAGCGCGCCGCACAGTGCAAGCAGACGATCCAGTGGGCATTGCCGTGGAGCTCGATCACGTCCTGATCGGGGACGCCGGCTTTCTGGTGCAGACCATCGATGTTCTGGGTGACGACGCCCCTGACCAGGCCAGCGCGGAACCAGTCGGCGATCGTTTGATGGGCGGCGTTCGGCTCCGCTGCAGCCATGGGCGGGTACGTGTGCAGACCGCGGCGCCAGGACTCCTGGCGCATGGCGGGGTCGCGCAGGTAGTCGGAGTAGTCGATCGGCGCGTAGCGGGTCCACAGGCCACCGGGGCTACGGAAGTCGGGGATGCCGGACTCGGTGCTGACGCCCGCGCCGGTGAAGACGACGGTGCCGCCCTGGCCGACGTCCAGCAGGAGTTCCGCGAGGCGCTGGCTGTCGGTCACGGGAAGGCTGGCGGGGCCGGCATCGGGTCGAGCTGGACTTCGCACCAGGCGGCGGTGGACAACAGGCTCGCTTCATGCCACGGCAGAGCAGCCAGTTGAACCGCCAGGGGCAGGCCTTCGGGCTGGGCCACGCCGCTGGGCAGGCTCACGCTCGGGAAGCCGACCAGGCTGAACGGTGCCTGGAGCGACGGGTCGCCGGTAGTCTCGCGGCCCGGGGCGACGTCCCCTGCCGTCGGCAGCAGCAGGGCGTCGATGTCCTGGAGACTGCGCGCCATGGCGTGTCGGATGCGGCGCCGCAAGCGCTGCGCATGGATGTAGGCGACTCCGGGCAGCAGGCGGCCGACTTCCACATAGGCGCGCAAACGGGGCTGGTGGGCGCCCGGGTACTGTTCGAGCAGTTGCCAGTGCACGCCGGCCACCTCGGTCTGCATCGTCACGTGGTGCACTGCCAGGATCAGCTCGAGCGGCTCGCCAAACGAGACTTCTTCGATACGCGCCCCAGCAGCTTCGAAGCGCCGCGCCACGGTCAGCGTGTGGTCGCGCAGTCGCGGCGTGGCGTGCTGCAGGGCTTCGCGCACCAGACCCAGTCGTGGATGCGTGAGCGGCGCGCTAGCGTCCCAGGCGAACGCTGGCTGCGCTGCATCCGAGTGTGGGTCCGCCGCGTCGTGGCCGGCAACCGCTGCCAGCACCAGGCCGCAGTCGGCCACCGAGCGTGTGAGCACCCCGACGTGATCCAGGCTCCACGCCAGCGGAAGTACACCACGTTTGCTGATGCGACCATACGTCGGTTTGAAGCCGACCACGCCGTTGTAGGCAGCCGGTCGCAGCACGGAGCCGGCCGTCTGGCTGCCAAACGCGACCGGTACCAGGCGGGCGGCGACGCCGGCCGCCGAGCCGCTGCTCGAGCCACCCGGCGTGTGGTCTGACCGCCACGGATTGCGCGTGCGCGACGGGTCGGCATGGGCGAACTGGGTGGTCACCATCTTGCCGGCAAGGACGGCCCCGGCGCTCTTGAGTCGGGCCACGGCCTCGGCATCTCGGCTCGGCAGTCGGCTGCTGTACGGCGCGAAGCCGGCGCCGGTCACCAGGTCGGCCGTGTCGAAGATGTCTTTGGCTCCGAACGGCACGCCGTGGAGTGGCCCCAGGCGGCCGCCTTGCGCGAGTTGCTCTTCAGCGGCACGCGCCGCGGCCAGCGCGCGCTCGGCATCCAGAGTCACCCACGCTTGAACGTGGGGGTCGACGCTCTGCGCGCGTTCCAACAGCGCTTGCATCAGCTCAACGGGCGAGACGTCACGCGCACGAACGGCGCGCGCGGCCTGGGACAACGTCAGCTCGTGCAGGCTGGCCTCGACCGTCATGGTTCGTTGCTGGCTGGCTCGAGCGGCTCCTGCGTCACGCGCCAGACGGCCGTCGCGGCAGCTTGCAAGGCGGTGTGGAGCGTTGCTTCAGCCGCGCGATCCTCACCGTACGTTTCGCTAGCGCCACGGCGCAGCTCCTCGAGAACAGCCAGGCGGGCCGGATCGTCGTCGCGCACGAGTGTGGTGCCAATCCTAGCCGATGCCGTCAGCCGAGCACGCGCGATGTCGAACATGGCCTCGAGGCCGGCCCGCAGCTCGGCCTGGCGCGAGTTGCGCAGTCGGCTGCGCAGGACCTCCAGCACCTCCGCTTTGGAGCGGCCGTTGACAAAGACGACAAAGCGGAAGCCGAAACGTCGTTCATATTCGGCGTTGAGGCTGGCGAGCTGTGCGTAGACCGACGCGAGGTCGATAGCATCCAGGCCGGCCTCCGCGGAGTAGCCCTGCTCGCGAAAGGAGGCGGCCGAAACGCTTGCGGGGTCCGCGCCGATGGGTGGATGCGCGGACAGCACAATCGCCTGCTCGTCGATGCTCATTGAGCGTGTCAACGATTGCGCGGTGTCAATCAGCGCCTCGTACGAAGGGTAGGGGCGGGCAGCGTACACGGCGTCGGCGATTGGTGCAGCCGCCTCGAAGAGAGGTTGCAGCGCTTCGGCGAAGGCCGCGGGTTGCAGGCTGTTCAGAGTGCCGATGGGGTGCATCTACGTACCGGGCGGGCAGTCGGAGCGGTGAGTCGAGCCAAGCTGAACGTCGTCCACCGTCCAGTTCTGCCCGTTGAGTACCAGAATGTACGTCTGGTCGCTGGCTTCGATGAAGCACCGCTGGCGCTGATCAGCGTCGTTGCGCTCGTCGTAGAGCCAGGTCTCATTCGTGTGGACCTGCGCGCGGTCCTGGGAGATCTGTTCGGGCGCCGAGGCGTCGATGTTGAACGTCGAGGCGCCGCCCAGGTGCAGACCGTAGGCGCGCAGATAGTCGGCTTCAGGCCGCACCGTTTCCAGCGCGGACTGCGAGAAGACGTCGGACAACTGGTCATAGGCGGGACCGGTCGGGTCCTGGAACGCGTCGAACAGCCGGCCCAGGATGCGCTCCAGCGCCCGCTGGGGCTCGTTGCCGGCGGCGACCGCGGTCGCCGTGGCCGCGGCGGCCGTGGCCCGGTCCTGGGCGATCGCCGTCAGCGACGCTTCGGCTTGCGCCGCGCGCGTTTCGGCCGCCTGCGCGCGCGCCAGGGCCGGCTCGAGCTGCGCTTCGGCGAGGCGGGCGCGAGCGCTCTGCTGATCACCCCACATCACGACCCCCGCCGCCAGGACTGCCAGGAGCGCAAGCGGGAAGAGCACGGCGAGCAATCGTCTGCGAAAGCGCCTCATACCTGTCGGGTACTCTATCCGGAGAGTCTGCGCGGGTGAATCGAACGACCACTTCGAGTGCGATGCGTCTCCTGGCGGATGAGGAGACATGGGCACGACGCGAGTTGACGCGCGCGAACAAAGCGTGGTGGACCGCGTCGTTGTCTGGTCGCGGCGCCGACTATCGCCGCATGGAGGCTGCCGACCGTGCGGTGAATCGACACTACGCGCGCCCGATGATCGCGCGTCGCGTCGAGCGACTGCTGCAGGCAGCCGACGTCGATGCTGTGACACGGCGTCGCCTGGAGCGACTCGCGCTGGCGTATCGCGCCAAACAGGCGCCGATCGAGATCCTGGATCGCATCACGAGCGTCGAAGCGGCAGTTCAGAAAACGTACAGTACGTTCCGCGCCGAATTCGAGGGTCACACGTGTTCGGACAACGAGCTGGAGGACATCCTGCGCGTCTCGGTTGACTCGCGTCGGGTACAGGCGGCGTGGGAGGCGCGCAAACAGATCGGGCCGGTTGTTGCCGAAGAGCTGCGCGCGTTGGCCAGACTGCGCAACGAAGCCGCGCGCGCGATCGGCTACGTCGATCACTGGCACGCTTCGCTGTTGCTCGAGGAGCTCGACCCCGACGCGTTGCTGGCCACGCTGGAGCAGGTCGAAACTGCCACGCGCGCGTCGTTCCAGGCGATGAAGTCCGATCTCGACCGCCATCTGGCGCAACGATTCAACATCGCGCAGCGGGAGCTGCGACCATGGCATTACGCCGATCCCTTCTTTCAGGAGACGCCGGAGGTCTTTGCTCCGCCGGCCGACCCACTGTACGTCGACAGGGACGTGGTCGAGCTTGCCGCCGAAAGCTACCGTCAGCTGGGCTTCGGCAACATCGACGCCATCCTGGCACGCAGCGACCTGTACCCGCGCGACGGCAAGAACCAGCATGCGTACGCCGTCGACATCGATCGCGAGGGCGACGTGCGCACGTTTCTCAACGTGGAACCGAACGCGCGCTGGATGGGCACGCTGCTGCACGAGCTGGGGCACACGATCTACCAGGACGGCATCGACCGCACCGAGCTGCCGTACGATCTGCGCGACGACCCGCAGGGGTTCTTGAACGAGGGCTTCGCGATGTTCTGCGAACAGCCGACGACAAACCCGATCTGGCTGCGTGAGATGCTCGGGTTACCCGTCAGTGAGGCGGACAGGCTGGCCCCGCGCCTCGCGGCGCAAGAGGCGGCCTCGCTGCTGGCGTTCGTGCGCTGGTGCCTGACCATCGTGCACTTCGAGCGGCACTTCTACGCGGACCCGGATCAAGACCTGAATCGTCTGTGGTGGGACCTCGAAGAGCGCTACCAGGGCATCCCTCGGCCGGAAGGTCGCGATGCGCCCGACTGGGCCGCCAAGATCCACGTTGCCACCGCGCCCGTCTACTACCAGAAGTATCTGTTGGGCCGGCTGTTTTCGGCCCAGCTGACGCGCAAGATGGATGCTGACCTCGGGGGCTGGTGGCGGGGCCGACCGCGATCAGGCGAGTACATCCGGCGCGAGCTGTTCCTGCCCGGAGCGCTTTACCCGTGGTCAGAGCTGGTCGAGCGCCTAACCGGCGCCCCGCTCGAGGTTGAGGCGCTCGCGGACTCGGTCCGCTGGCCGCGCGCGGCGTGATTCAGTCGTGGCCGTCGGCTGGTTGGGCGGCGTCTGCGTCCGGCTGAGCCGCGTCCGGTGGTTGGGCGATAACCCACAGACGGTCTGAGTAATCCTGGGCCACGGGATTCCACTGGCCGGCGCACGTCATGAGCGTTAGCCGCGGTGTGCTGGTGGCCTCGGTGGGCGAGGTGTCCGCTTCGGGCAGCTCCTGCGTCTCGGTGACGACGAAGTTGTACGTCGCTCCCCGCGAGCTGGCGTTGACCTGGTCGCCAACTTTCAGCTGATCGAGGTGGTCGAAGACGTTGTAGCCAGCGGCGCCGCGCACGTGGCCGACGAGCACGCTGTTGCCGAGCGTCACGTTCGCGCTGGTGCGCAGCTGGCCGACCACAAACAGCGGCGGCTCCCAATCGACTGGCACCACGCCCGTGTGCAGCTGCAGACGCGGAATATCGATCGAATAGATCGGTCCGGGCTGGGGCGGGGGTGCTTGTGTGGCCGGGTGGGCCTTGCCAATCTGGCGTCCGTTGGCATCGACGACGCTCAGATTCGGCGAATCGATGACTTCGTCCGTGGTCACGAAGCCCATCGAGATGTCCAGGTCGGCGCCAGCGGCTGGGCCGTCGAAACTCAGCTGCAACATACCGCTGGTCTGCGAGCCGTTGACGAGTGACGGCTGTGTGGTCTGCAGCTTGTAGCCAGGCAGCCAGGTTGTCGGCAGGTCGACGCTGACGGGACCGCTGTCCGTGTCGGTCGGATTGTGAACGGTAAGGGTGAGATGGACGTGGGCGCCTGGCTCGGGGGGATCGTCGAAGGTGAACGCCGAGTCCGTCAGCTTCAGGTCGGAGATAGCGGGTGTGGCGGTGGGCGCCACGGCGATGTTGGCGTCCAGCGCGATGGGTGTGCTGAGCTGAGGCGGAGCGACGGCGGTGGGTTGGGGCAAGGGCGGCGGGACCGTGGGCTGCGCGGCGACAGGCTGAGCGGCGCCCGGTTGCGCGGCGCCGGGTTGCGAAGCGGCGGGCTGCGAAGCGGTCGATCGCGCTGCGCTGTCGCCGGTGGTCTCCCCGGTGGTCTCCGAGGTTGGCGTGAGCCAGATGGGAGTCGGCGCATCGGCGTTGCGCTCGGCGCGGACCGCATCTGGCGACCCCTGCCAGCGCATCGCCGCGTACCACGGCACCACCACCACGGCGGCACCGACGAGCAGCACGCCCAGCCCGACCGCGAGGACGATCTGGCTGGGACGTGGCCGTCGCATGGTAGCTAGCCGCGGCGCTCGCGGCGGCGCAGGGCCACGCCACCGCCGACGATAACCGCTCCCAGAGCCAGAACGATCAGTCCAAGCTCAGATGGGATGCCGCCACCACGCGGAGCGATGGCCTGCGACGCGACAGGTGTCGGGGACGGAGCGACGCCGGCCGGCGCCGAGGGCGAAACTGGACCAACCGGCGCCACCGGGGCGAGGGGCACCACGGTCGGCGGGGCGACCACGGTGAACGGCGTCGGCGTGGTCGGCAGCGCGGCCAGCGGCGTCGAAGTGACGGCGGCCACGACGGGCGCCGGCGTGGCGGTCGGCGGCGTTGTCGGCGTGGCGGTCGGCGTCGGGGTGCACGGCGCGGGGGTGGGCAACACGGCCGTTGGGATCTGACCCTTGACCGGTGTGGGGGCGACGTTCAGATAGATCGGAACCTCGAGCACGCCCTCGGCACTCCCCGAGGTTGACTTGGCGTACACAAACACCGACCGGCCGCCGTTGCCCTCGGGCAACGTGGGGGTGCGCAGGGTGAAGCCCGCGTTTCCAAACTGTGACCCAGCTGAGGCCAGTGGGCTCGGCTGACCGAGCAGCGCATTGCCGAGTGCGATGCCACCGGCATCCCGACTCCCGAGATAAATGCTGACCTGGGAGATGCCGGTGCCCGACGTGGCGGTCGTGTCGTAGGCCACACCGTTCATGACGACCTGGGTGCCCGAGTCCAGCGTGTCATACGGCGCCGGATTCTCGAGGATGATCTGAATGCCGTGCGGTGGCGCTACGCACGCGATGGGCGTGGCAGTCGGCCCGCTCGGTGGGGGAGCGGTTGGCGTCGCGGTTGCGGCCTGGGCGAGCGTGTCAGCCGCGGCCACACCGGCGCTGGAAAGAAAGGCGAGTACAAGGAATAGGGACGTCGTGGTCCGAAGGAACACAGCCACCAGCTACGCGACCTCCGTGGGATGAGTCAAGAAAAAACCCGTCTCGACACCAGGGTACCCCTTTGACCCTCCGTGTGGGTGGCGGCGACAATTGCTCACCTGTGGCCGCACGCCCGTCCATCACCGCGTTTTTCCCCTGCTACAACGACGCGGGCACGATCGCCAGCATTGTGGTGACCACCGATCGCACGCTGCGTGAGCTGGCCGACGATTACGAGATCATCGTCGCCAACGATGCCAGCACCGACAACTCCGCGATCATTCTGGACGAGCTGAGCGCCAGATACCCACGACTGCGCGTGATCCACCACACCACCAATCATGGCTACGGTGGCAACCTGCGCAGCATGTTCGCCCTGGCCACCAAGGACCTGATCTTTTATACAGACGGTGACGCGCAATACGACCCGACCGAGCTGAGCACGCTGTACGCACGGCTCGGGCCGAACGTCGACGTGGTGCAGGGCTGGAAGATCGAACGACATGACCCCTTGCATCGCAAGCTCATCGGGCGCCTCTACCATCACTTCGTCAGGTGGTGGTTTGGTCTGCACCTGCGCGACGTAGACTGCGATTTCCGACTCTTCCGCCGCCACGTTCTCGAGAGTTTCCCGTTGGAAAGCAACAGCGGCTGCATTACGGTCGAGATGATGACCCGCGTGGAGCAGGGCGGCTTCAGCGTGGTCGAAGTGCCTGTGCACCACTACTTCCGAGCGTATGGGCAGAGTCAGTTCTTCAATTTCGGCCGCGTGGCCCGGACTCTGGAGGAGCTGACGGGCCTGTGGATCAAGCTGAAACTGTTGCGCAGTCGAGATGTCTCAGGCTCCGCGACGCCCCCGCGAGCCGTTTGATGCCGCTGTTTTACGAGGGCAAGCATGTCGTGGTCACGGGTGGCCTGGGCTTCATCGGGTCGAACCTGGCCATTCGACTCCTGAAGCTTGGGGCGTACGTCACGGTCGTGGACAGCCTGATCCCCGAGACCGGCGGCAACGCGTTCAATATCCATCCTGTTCAGGATGACGCGCGCTTGACGGTGCGTACGGTCGACGTGCGAGACGTGCTGGCGATGGAGCGGCTGGTCCGCCAACAGGCGGTCATCTTCAATCTCGCGGGCCAGGTCAGTCACATCGATTCGATGCTCGACCCATTCACCGATCTGGAGATCAACTGTCGCAGTCAACTGGCGCTGCTGGACACGTGCCGTCGCGTCGCGCCTGAGACAAAGGTCGTCTTCGCGAGCACGCGGCAAATTTACGGTCGAGTGCCCGACGAACAATTGCCCGTGGATGAGCGCCAGCCGCCGAACCCGGTCGACGTCAATGGCATCAACAAGCTGGCGGGTGAGCGCTACCACGTGCTGTACAACAACGTGTACGGCATCCGAACCAGTGTGCTGCGGCTAACCAACACCTACGGTCCGCGCATGCTGGTCAAAAACAACCGCCAGACGGCGATTGGCTGGCTCATTCGCCAGGTGATGGACGGCGAGACCATTACGGTCTTCGGTGATGGCCTGCAGCTGCGCGACTTCACGTACGTGGATGACGCCGTGGAGGCGTTTCTCATGGCGGGCGCGAATGACGCGGCCAACGGGCAGGTCTTCAACATCGGGGCGATCGAGCCGATCAGCTTGCGCGAGCTGGCCGAGCTGCTCATTGAGGTGTGCGGCTCGGGTCGCTTCGAGCTGGTGCCCTTCCCTCCGGAGCGCAAGGCGATCGATATCGGCTCCATTTATGTCGACGATCGCAAGATTCGACGGGTGCTGAAATGGCGACCGCGTGTCGACATGCGTGAAGGGCTGTCGCGCACGATCGAGTTTTATCGCGCGCACCGCGGCGAGTACTGGACGGTGCCTGAACCCGCCACCGTATGACGCCGTGGTGCTGATCGAAAAGCGCGTTCCCTTCAACGTCCTCGCGCCGGGTGTGCAGTCGATCCGCGCCGAGCTTGACCAGGCGATCGGTCGCGTCCTGGACTCGGGCTGGTTCCTGATGGGACCCGAGCTCGCGGGTTTTGAGCGGGAATTCGCCGCGTACCACGGCACTGGTTATGAGGCGGTAGGTCTCAGCTCGGGAACGGACGCGCTGCGGATCGGGCTGCTCGCGCTTGGTGTCGAGCCTGGCGACGAGGTGCTGGTCACCGCCAATGCTGGGGTCCCTCCGGTCGCGGCGGTGGTTGCGGCCGGCGCCCGGCCCATCTTCTGCGAGGTTGACCCACTCACGCACACGCTGGACCCGGACGAGATCGATCGGCGGGTGACGCCACGCGCTCGAGCGGTCGTGGTCGTCCACCTGTACGGTCAGGCCGCGGACATGACTGCGATCACCGAGCGCGCTCGGCGCCACGGATTGAACATGCTGGAGGACTGCGCCCAGGCGCATGGCGCGCGGTTCAACGGCCAGCTGGTCGGTACGTGGGGCGACGCGGCCGCGTTCAGCTTCTATCCGACCAAGAATCTGGGTGCGCTCGGCGACGCTGGGGCGCTGCTCACCCGTGACGGGGACATTGCCGAGCGAGCGCGACTGCTGCGCATGTACGGCTGGAAGCGCAAGTACGTGAGCGAGGTGCAGAGCACCGTCTCGCGCCTGGACGAGATCCAGGCGGCGATGCTGCGCGTCAAGCTGCGACATCTCGACGCGTGGAACGCTGCCCGTACCCGACTGGCGGAAGAGTATCTGCTCGGACTGCCCGAGTGGCTCGTGCCGCCTCCGCGGGGTGGCGTCTTTCATCTGTTCGTGGTTCAGGCGCGCGGGCGGGACGCGCTCCAGGCACATCTGGCAGAGCGCGGCGTCGCTACGGACGTCCACTACCCGCTGGCAGCGCATCAGCAGGCGCCGTACGCCGAGTTCGCCACTGGGGAGCTGCCGACGACCGAGCGTCTGGCTCGCGAGGTCCTCAGCCTGCCGCTGTACCCCGAGTTGTCTGCTGACAGCGTCGCTTACGTCGTGAAGGCCCTGTGCGCATATGGAGCGTGAGCAATACGCGATCATGGCGCGCCAGGAGGAGCGCCACTGGTGGTACACGGGCATGCGCCGCGTGGCGCTGGCGGTGCTCGAGGGTGAGCTGCAAGGTCAGCGCGGGTTGCGCATTCTCGACGCGGGCTGTGGCACGGGTGGCACGACGCTCGCGCTGCGGCGCTTCGGCGAGGTGTTCGGGGTCGATCTGGCCTGGGAGGGCCTGGAACCGGCGCGCGAACGCGGCTTGAAACAGTTGGCGCGCGCGAGCATCGAGCGCCTGCCGTTCGCCTCAGCGAGCTTTGATGTCGTGACAAGCTTCGAGGTCGTGTATCACCTCGGCGTCGACAATGACATCCGAGCCTTCCAGGAAGTCCGTCGCGTGCTCAAGGCCGGTGGGGTATTTCTCCTGCGCGTGCCAGCGCATGACTGGCTGCGGGGTGAGCACGATCGGCTGGTGCACACGCGACATCGCTACGCGCCGGACGAGGTGCGCGGCAAGCTCGAAACCGCTGGCTTTCACGTCGATCAGTTGACCTGGGCCAATACCCTGCTGTTTCCGCCAGCGGTGGCCAAGCGATTCCTGGAGCGCGTCCAGGGCGACACCGACGACGCTGAGCCAGATCTCTGGCAACCGCCCGGTCCCGTCAACAGCGTGCTCGAAAGCGCCATCGCCGTCGAATCGCTGGCGATTCCGCGTGGCGTGCCGCTGCCGTTCGGCCTGTCGGTGCTGGCTGTCGCCCGGGCACTGTGACCTCGACGCTGGCGTCGGCCATCGACACGTCGCCGGCCGACGGGCGAAGTCTCGATGGGCGCTCTCGCCGCGGCGTCGCGCTGGATGTCGCGGCTCTGGCGGTGCTGGCGCTGTGCGCACTGATCCTGCATCGCGACGGCCTGGGGGGTGGCCCGGCTTTCTACGAGCTGGATACTCGGCTCTTCTATTTTCCGCTCGCCGCGTGGGTCGGCCAGCAGCTTCACACTGGCGACTTTCCCCTGTGGCTGCCAGGCATCTTCACTGGCTATCCGATTTTCGCCGACGGCGAGTCGGGTCTGGCCTACCCACCACAAGTCGCGCTCCTCGCCTTGCTGCGAGTCGACCTGGCCATCGTCTGGCTGCGCGTGCTGCATGTGTTTCTGGCGGGCGCGCTGACCTTCGCCTTTCTGCGCACGCTCCGGCTGCAGACGCTGCCGGCGCTGGGTGGCGCGCTGGTGTTCGCCTTTGGCAGTTTCCTCAGCGCCCAGATGCACCACGAGAACGTGGTGAGGTCCGCCGTCTGGCTGCCCGGCGCGCTGCTGTGCCTGGAGCGCGCGACGCGGCAGTCGGGAACGTTCGAGATTCGTCGACGGCTGCTGTGGAGTGCACTCGGTGCGCTGGCCTTTGCGCTCGCGGCGCTCGGACTGCACATCCAGCCGGTGTTGATGACGGTTATGGCGCTGGGCATGTACGCCGTCTTCCGCGCACTCGTGGGCCTGGCAACTCGAAGTCACGCTCGCGCGGCCGTGTGGCCGTTGGCAAGTTGTGCGGTCATCGTGCTGGGAGGCCTGGGGGTCGCGGCCGTGCAGTGGCTGCCCCTGGGCGAGTGGGCGCTGGTTTCCTCGCGTCGAGGTGGCGTCGACTACGAGTTTGCCAGCGCGTTCGCGCTACCGCCTGCCAACCTGCTGAGCGTCATCTTTCCGTACTTCTTCCGCCTCTCGGACGCCACGACGTGGTGGACGCTCTGGCAACAGTGGGAGATCGAGCTGTACGTCGGGATTCCGACGCTTGCACTGATCCTTGTCGGCCTGATCTTCGGCAGGCGCATCGAGCTCGTGTACTTCGCAGTGTTGGGCCTGGTGTCGCTGTGGATCGCGTTGGCGGAGTACGCGCCGCTGTTCAACCTGCACCAGCTTCTATGGGACGTCCCGGGGTTTTCGTTTCTGCGGGCGCCCGGACGCTTCAGCTACCTCGTCGTGTTCGCCTGCGCGTGCCTGGCCGCCTTCGGCCTGCAGGCGCTCAGACGCCAGCGACGGCGGCTCGCGGTGGCATTGGCGGGTGGCCTTCCGGCCGTGATGGCGTTCGGGCTGTTGGTCATCGTCCTTCCGCGCTGGCACGACTGGTTGGCCGCCGACCCCCAACGCGCCGTCCAATGGGCGCAGGCGACCTATCTGGCGACGCGTGCCCAGTACCCGATCGACCCGCAGCTTGTGGTGAACGGCTTTCTCACCTCCCTCGACCTGACGACGATCAAGACCGCCTGGTCGCTCGCGCTGCTGGCGTTGACGGCGCTGGCATTTGTCGCCTGGCTTGCGCTCGGACCCGAACGCGCCACGCTTGGCCAGGTGGTCTTCGTCGGTTTGCTGGCCGTTGATCTGCTGGTCTTTGCCTACGACTTCCATCCGCGCATGCCGCTGCTCAGCCTGACACCCACGTTGGAGGCCGCGCCTGGAGAGCGCGTTCTGATGCGCGACTCCGACGATTTTCCCGATCTGCAGCCGGATCAGCTGCTGGCCGAGGGCATTTCGACCACGGACGGCTACAGCTCACTGCCAGCCCAGCGACAGGTCGAGCTGTCGTCTGATACCAGTACGGACCCTCGCCTGTTCGACCTGTGGAGTGCGCCCCTGATCCTGGAGCCGCCAGACGCGGCGGACGCCACCGTCGTCGCTGGTGTGCACTTCCGGTCACAACACCCGCTGATGGTGGGCTTCGGAGGCTCAACGCCGCAGGTGCTGGATCTCCCCGACGTCGCAGGTACCGGGCTGCGCATCATCGGCACCCTGAACTACGCCTACAACGTGCCTCAAGGACAGACTGTCGCGACGCTGAAGGTGGGTGACACCGAGCTGCCCATCCGCGCGGGGATCGAGCTGTCGGAGCGAGCCTACGACCGGCCGAGTCTCAAGAGTCTGGTGCAACACCAGAAAGTCCAGGTGGCGTTCGATTTCGAGGAGACGACGCCGCAAGGTGAAGACTACGTTGCTCACCTGTACGAGGCCAACCTCGCGGTCCCGCTGCCGCCCGGGGCCTCGGTGACCTTCACCCCCAGCAATCCCTCGGTGCAGGTCGAGATCGATGGCCTCGGCATCATCGATGCATCCGGCGCGGTGACCTCGCTGGATCTGGCCAACCGTGACGGTCTGCAGCGTCTGGATGCTCAGCGGATCGAGAACAATCACGCATTGCCGCGCGCCTACGTGTTGCCGCGGTCGCAGGCGTTTCACCCGGGCGCCACCCGGAGCTGACGCCCACGCAGCTGGTCGCCAACCCGGATGTCGACCTCCACCGCATGGTGCTCATCGAGAACGACCCGAGCGTCGCGGCATCGCCCAGCGGCGATCAGCTCGCGACGCCCGCGACAGGTATCGAGGACCTCGGTCCCAACGAAGTGCGGGTGGAGGCGACCGCGGATGGTCCCAGCTACCTGGTGCTCAACGACTTCTACCACCGCGGTTGGACGGTGCGTGTGGACGGCCAGCCGTCACGGATCTTCGTTGCCAACGCGTTGTTCCGCGCGGTGCCGATCGATGCCGGAGTGCACGTGCTGGACTTTCGCTTCGAGCCGGCGTCGCAACGCGTGGGTGCCGTTGTGTCGGTGCTGTGTCTGCTGGTGGTGATTGGCGCGATCGTGTGGAGCGTGCGGCGGAGCACGTAAGTTACGCGACGACCGACCGGGCTGGTGGTAACCTCGCGCGCTAGAGCAGAAACGCTCTGCAGCAGAACGAGGGGGAGCGAGTGCGCAACCAGATCCAGTCGTCCACATCCACGTCGTCAACGACTGCCGACCAGAGTCGGCGGCGATTCCTTATCTCGGCCGCCGGCGTCGCGTTGGGTGTGCCACTTCTCGCAGCGTGCGCACCGCAACCGACCACGCCATCGGCCACCCGCCCCGCAGCGGTGGCGACAACGAGTGGAGCAACCGGCAACGCGCTCTATCCGACCTACCAGGCCGCGACGAGTGGCCCGAAGCCAGACTATCCGGCCAGCGGACCGATGTACGACGACGGGTTCAACACGTACCCGGCCAATCCCGTCAAGGCGCTTCCCGCGGATCCACCAGGGACCGGCAGCACAGTCGACATCATGTCGATCCAGTTGTTCCCGCCGCCGACGGTGTACGACCAGAATCCTGCCTGGCAGGCCGTCAACAAGGCGCTGAACGCGACCGTCAAGTACGAGATCGTGACCTCTGCCGACTACCCGGTCAAGCTCGGCACCGTCATGGCGGGCAATGACCTGCCGGACCTGCTGTACATGTACTCGACCCACGGCGCTTCGAGCACGCTCGCCGCGGCGGCCGGTGTGCCCCAGTTCCTCCAGACGCAAGCCGCGGACCTGACGCCGTTTCTGGGGGGTGACGCCGCCAAGGACTACCCGAATCTCGCTGCCATCCCGACGCAGGCGTGGAAGAACGCGGGCTGCGCCTATCAGGGTCATCTGTACATGATCCCGATCCACCGCTACCTGCCGTCGTTCATGTGGCTGAAGAATGCGCCCGTCTACGACAAGGCGTTCGGCGCCGACTATGTCCCCAAGAACTCCGACGATTTCAAACGCATGCTACAGACCCTCACGCGGCCGAACGACGACTTCTACGGGATTTCGGGCGCGCAGGGCACCACGATGTGGCTGCCGCAATTCAGCCAGTTATTCGGGGCGCCCAACGGCTGGCGTCTCGAATCCGACGGCAAACTCACCAAGGACTACGAGACGCCCGAATACAAAGAGACTCTGGGCTGGGTGCACGACCTGTGGAGCGCCGGCGTGTTCCATCCGGACTCCACCTCGTACGCCAGTGGCGTGATCGCACGTGCGCAGTTCGCGGCCGGCAAGTTCGGCATCTGGCTCGACCCGATCAACGGCTGGCAGGACGCCTGGCGACAGGCCTTGCAGTCGTCCCAGCCGTTCGACGTGCACATGATTCCGCCCTTCCCCGCGCAGGACGGAGGCAAGCCGGCGCACTTCGTGACCGGCGGCCACCTCTGGGCGACGGCGATCAAGAAGAGCTCGGACGACCGCGTCAAAGAGCTGCTGCGCATCATGAACTGGCTCGCCGCGCCGTTCGGCAGTCAGGAGGACCAGCTACTGACCTTCGGTGTTAGCGGCTCGGACTACAGCGTCGATAGCAAGGGCAATCCGACATTGACGCAGCAGGGCAACGCGGATGCGAACTATGTGCCGTGGAAGTACACGACCCAGCACCCGTTTGTGTTCTACACGCCGGACATTCCGTCGTACGCGCAGGTTATGAATGACGCTGAAAAAGCGGTCATTCCCGCCGCGGTCTCGGACCCAACCTTTGGCCAGGTGTCGCTGACAAATTTCACCAAGGGGTTCAACCTGACGCGGACCATGACGGACGGATTGACGGACATCATCGTCGGTCGGCGGCCGCTGACGGACTTCGACCAGCTGGTGAAGGACTGGCAGACCAACGGCGGCGAGACGATCCGCCAGGAGTACCAGCAATCGATCTCCAGCTCGAGCTAACTGACCCTCGCGCGAATCTCAGAGCCGTCAGCCCCGACCACGCGGCTTTCCAAAAAGCCGATGGCTCACCGGCGGGGATTTTCAAGGGGCCGCGGCCCCTTGAACCCTCGGAGAGACAGTAGTTCGCGCCGAGCCCGAAGGGCGATGGCGCGGTACGCTGGCGGCATGAGCTCCAACGGCGGGTCCCGCGAGGCCGTCATCGCGGGTTATGTACGAACGCCCATCGGCCGGTACGGTGGCGCACTGGCCAGCGTCCGGCAGGACACCCTGGCCGCGCACGTGATCCGCGCGCTGCTGGAGCGCACGGGCATCGATCCGCGCGAGGTCGAGGACGTCATCATCGGCTGCGGCAACCAGGCCGGCGAAGACAACCGCAATGTCGCGCGGATGGCCCTGCTGCTGGCCGGTCTGCCCGTCGAGATACCCGGTCAGACCGTGAACCGCCTGTGCGGCTCCGGCCTGCAGGCGGTCAATGCCGCCGCGCATGCCATCTGGAGCGGTCAGGGCGACGTGTTCATCACCGGTGGCGTGGAGAGCATGAGTCGCGCGCCCGTGGTCATGCTCAAGCCTGAGGCTGCCTATCCACGCGGGGTGCCGGAGATGGCCGACTCGACGCTGGGCTGGCGGTTTGCGCACCCCGACCTGGAGGCCGCGGGGCATACCGACACGCTGGGCCAGACGGCGGAGAACGTCGCCGAGCGTCGAGGCGTCTCGCGCCAGGACCAGGACGCCTTTGCGGTGATGAGCCAGCAGAAAACCGGCCGGGCTCAGGAAAGCGGTCGCCTCGCAGAGGAGATCGTGGCTGTGTCGGTGCCGCAGTCGCGCGGCGAGCCGCTCGTTGTGGACCGCGATGAGCACCCTCGACCGTCGACCACCGTGGAGGCGCTGGCAAAGCTGCGGCCGGCGTTCGCGCGCGACGGCTCGGTGACGGCCGGCAACTCGTCGGGGATCAACGATGGCGCGGCGGCGCTGCTGGTGACCTCGGCCGCACGGGCGCGATCGTTCGGGTTGGAGCCGCTTGCGCGCATCGTGAGCACCGCGGCGGCGGGCGTCGCGCCGGACGAGATGGGCCTGGGCCCGATTCCGGCGTCGCGCAGGGTGCTGGAACGCGCGGGCATGTCGGTTGATGACGTGCGGATTGTCGAGCTCAACGAGGCGTTCGCCTCGCAGGTGATTGCGTCCCTGGAGGACCTGGGCATTGACTGGCGCGACGCGGACCGCGTGAACCCGAACGGTGGGGCGATCGCGCTCGGCCATCCGCTCGGCTGCTCGGGCGCTCGCCTGGCAGGTACCGCCGCACTGCAGATGCACCAGACGGGTGCGGCGCATGCCCTGGTGACGATGTGCATCGGTGTGGGCCAGGGGATCGCCGCGATTCTGGAACAGCCGGACTGAGACGACTTTCCCCAGAGGGGACGCGTCGGGGTGTTCAGCGTGCGCCCGTGACGTCTCGAGGGTCGAACCGTGGAGGAACGCCACTTGCGGGGAGATCCGCGTGCCCCTGCTTGCCGCCGTGCGCCCCCCAGGGGACGCCCCCAGGGGGCGTCCCCTGGGGGGTCCCCTGTGGGGAAATTGCCGTTGGTTATCACTCGTTTTGCGCCTCATTAGCAGCGTATTAGCAAGCTGGGCAGCATACTTCGGGCTCAGAGCCGTGTTACACGATCGTGTACCTCTCCCCGGAATCTCAGCGGTCCTCACGCCTGGCGGTGACCTCGACAGCGCTGTGCTCGACCTGGTCGCCGTCCTCGAAGGCCTCGTGGGCGACCGTTTCGAGATCGTGCTGGTCGCCGGTGAAACGGCCCCGGACGTGCGGGACCTCCGCGCGCGCGGTCGTGGACTCCCGTTGCGCGTCGTGAACGGCACAACCATCGCCGAAGGCTGCGACGCCGCCGCGTACGACCTGATCTTCGTCGCCGCACCGGACGGCCAGTTCGACGTGCGCGAGCTAAATCACCTGCTGGATGCGATCGAAGACGGCGCGGACGTCGCTGTCGGCTATCGACCCCGCCGCACCGACCTGCTCGTGCGTCAGCTACAGCGCTGGGGTTGGAGCGTCGACCTCGATTGCGCCTACGGGCTGATCCGCCACGGAGTGTGGCAGCGGCTGAAGCGAGAAGGTCGGCTCACGTCGTGCTGCACAGAGATGCTGGCAAACGTGCGTCGGCTCGGATTCAGCGTGAGTGAAGTGCCAGTCAGCCATCGGCGGCCGACAATTGGCGCACCAGTCTCGACTGGTTGGCGCGCGGCGTAGACGGCTCATCGGCGGCAGTTGCCGTAGACGCATCTACCCGTCGCCCACAAAGAGGCCAACGGGCACTCGCGGCGCGCGCCGTCAGCGGCAAGAAAGAAGCTCAGGCGCCGCTGAGCTCGCGTTCGCGCTTGCGGCGGCGCTGCTCGACCAACCACTTCGGCGGCCGACCACGGCGCGGACCTTCATCTTCCCACTCGAGCGGCTCGGTGCGCCGATCCACGATCTCGACCTGGTCGACATAGACAGACCCCCCACAGCGAGGGCAGCGCAGGCGCGATGTTTCCCACGACCCGATGAATCCGACCTGTCCACCCCGCTGGAGGGCCACGGTCACGTCGGTCGAACCCCGTTCGCGCTCGATCGATCCCGCGGTCGCCCCGCACAGATAGCACTTGAGGTCGGCAAGGACGAAGGTACGAATCATGGGCTGCATCGGCGGCGACTCCGAACCACTGGTAGTGATGACTACTCTTAGTCTGACCGCCGATGGTTAAGAGGCCTCCCAAGCGGTGTTAGCACTTCGCTAACGACTGCTTGGAGGCCATTTCATCTATCTCGACGTTACGGTCCGCAACAGTCTTTTCCTCAGAGCGGACCCGCTGGGGCCTGTTGAATCGAGCCGCTAGCTCAGCGGCGAGTACTTCGTGGCTTGCCAGAACTGGTTGAAAAGACGCGCGACCAGTGGCCCGTCGCGCTCGCTTTCGGCGCGGTCGCGTATCCAGCCCTCGTCAGCTTGAAACGCGCCCCACGCCTTCTCGCGGTGCGCCATGTCGTCGAAGCGGAGAATGTAGTGGAGTTCGTTGCTGGTCCCGGTAACCGCGTCCCAGAAACCGACGACCCCGATGCCATGCTTCTTGAAATAACCCAGCGTCACGGTCTCGAAGCGACGGTGGAGCGCCGGTAGCTTGCCGGGGACCGCCTCGTACCGGCGGTATTCAAACAGGGGCATGCACGTATTGTTGCAGCACCGTCCGGGCAACGTTACGGCCGGTCAGCACCACCGCAACCGGGCCGTCAGGTCTGAGCGTGCCCTGCAGCAGCGCGGCGACGCCAACCGCCGCGGAGCCTTCGACCACGACCCGCTCGTGAAGGAGCAGCCAGAGCATGGCGTCCGCGATGGCCTGTTCCGAGACCAGATCGATGCGCTGGACATGTTTGCGGAGCAAATCGAACGTTACGCTGCCGGCTTCCACGTTGCCGGCCAGGCCGTCGGCCAGCGACGGCTGAACCTCGACCGGCACAAGCCGTCCACACGCAAGCGCGTCATGCAGGGCTGGCGATGCCTCAGATTGGACCCCAAACACGGCGACGTCGCGCTTCAATCCATGGACGGCCACGCCGATGCCGCTGATCAGACCGCCGCCGCCTGCCGGAACGATCACGGCGTGGACATCGGGCAGGTCTTCGAAGATCTCGAGCGCAATGGTTCCCCCACCAGCGATGACCGCCGCGTCGTTGTAAGGGGAGATAAACGGCAGCGCGCGAGACTTCGCCAGACGGATGGCCGCGGCTTCGGCGTCATCGTACGTGTCGCCGACCTGAATGAGGTCCGCGCCGGAGCCGCGTAGCGCGTCGACCTTGGCTGGTGATGCGGTCTCGGGAACGAAGACGCAGGCCTTGACTCCGAGCATGGACGCCGCGTGGGCGACTCCCAGGCCGTGATTGCCAGCCGACGCGGTCACGACCGTCCGCGGCGCATCCAGCAACTGCAGCGCGTTCAGCGCTCCCCGCAGCTTGAACGAGCCGGTGAGCTGAAAGCACTCGAACTTGAGCCAGACGTCGACGCCGCACAGCTCCGACAGCTCGCGTGACCGTTCGAGCGGGGTGCGGACGACGGTGGCGCTGATGCGCGCCGAAGCCGCACGCACGTCGTCCAACGAGATGTCAGTCACCGGTTTCGTCGCCCGTGTCGGTGTGTTGTTTCTGCGGCAGCGACCTGACCGCCGCGGCGTGCTCGCCGTCATAGATGACCGTCCAGTCCTCGACCATCTGTTGGGCGAGGGCTTCGGCGTCGGCGTCTGAAAGCGTGTAGGCGTCGCCGGAGCGAGCGCACATCTGGTTGTGGACGTAGGTCTCGACCTGGTCCTTCTCGTGGAAGCCATCGCCGCTCGGCGAGGCTGGCTGGGGGTACAGGTTGCCGAGGTTCCACTGGCTCGCCGGCGTGCCGGGCGGACTACCGTTGGTGCCGCCGTCTTCGAGTGCGCGGATGTGGTCGATCTCCCAGCGCGTGCCGCCGCGCATGACGACGGTGGCGTCGCCGCCGCCCGCGAGCGGCAGGGTCGCCGAGCCGGCCGCGGGAATGTTGTACGCGGCGTACACGCGCGTCTTGACGGCTTCTGGAACGTTGCGATAAGCGTCGGTCGTGAAGTGCGTGCCGGACGGCCAGCCCACCGAGCACAGCACGTCGCGGGTCAGGAGGGCGTTGCGTCCGCCGGGTGAGCAAGCGGGGTCGGGCAGCAGGGCCTTGCCGTCGGCGGCCAGGTGGAACTGGCAGCCGCTGGTCCTGGTGGCCTCGCCTTGTGACCAGACGGGCTGTTCGCCGCAGGGCCGGGCATCGGAAGCGCCCGGACCGGCAGGTGCCGGCCGCGACGGGGAGGACCGAGGGCGACCGGACGGGTCCCACGACAATGGCCGAGGGAGACAGTGCTGGCGCGATAGATGACGGCGACGCGGCCGACGGCGCGCAGCCCATCAGCACCACACAGCTCGCGCAGACCGCCGCCAGCGGCCACCACCGACCAGCTTTACGCAGGGTCGGGCTCGGACGGTCGGCCGCGCTGCGCCTGATACAGCTCGATCAGCTCCCCGAGCGTGGTCGCATCCTCAGGTCGCTTGTCGGCGTCGCGGAATCGAATGACGCGCGGAAAACGCAGCGCGTAGCCCGCGGTGTGATTGGGTGAGCTGGTGATCTCGTCAGCCAGGACTTCGACCACGATTGCCGGTTCGAGCCAGACACTCGGAATGATTTTCGACGACACGCGGGCCGGGCGTTGTTCCGCGCGGAATGGAGCCGCTCGCTCGGCCACTTCGCGCCACTGCTCGTCGCTCAGGCCCGTGCCGATTTTGGTGACGCTCTTGAACTCGTCGGCATCGGCGTCGTACACGCCGACCAGCAACGCGCCCACCCCCAGACCGACGCGCTTGCCACGTCCCACGAAGTACCCGAGCAAGACGCAGTCGATCGTGTCTTCGAGGGCGCCGCGCGAGTGACGTTTCAGCTTGACCCAGTTGAAGTTGCGCGCACCTGCTTGATAGGGCGAGTCCACGCGCTTGACGACCAGACCTTCCAGGCCACGTTCGAGCGCATCTTCGAACATTTCGTCGAGGCGTTCCGCGTCGTCGACGACCACACCTTTCTCGGGCTGCAGGACCTCGGTGCCGCGCACCATCTCCGACAGCAGCTCGATCCGCTCCAGCAATGGGCGATCCAGCAGGGCCTGCCCGTCGCGATACATCACGTCGAACACCATGGCTTTGAGCGGCAGTTCGGTCGCCAGATCCCCGACGCCGTGCTTGCGGCGGCGGCGCGTCGTCTCCTGGAACGGCAGGAACTCGTCCGAGGCCGGATTGTAGGCGAGCGCTTCTGAATCGAGGATCGCGGTCTCGGCCTGCACTTGCTGCAACACCCCGTCGATCAGCTCCGGGAACATCGCGGTCATGGATTCGAGGCTGCGCGAGAACAGGCGCACCTGCTCACCCTTGGGCTGACGCCGGTCGAGGTGAAGCTGGACGCGAATCCCGTCGAACTTCGACTGCGCGTGCGCGCGTCCGCCGAGCTTGTCCAGCAGACTCGGCACGTCCGGCAGTCGTTCCGCGAGCTGAGGTCGGATCGGGCGGCCGACCATCACCTGCAGCTGCTTGACGCCATCCAGCCCTTGCTTCCAGAGCGTGTCGCCGAGCAGCCCCAGGTCCGACGTGCGGTTGTAGGCGTCTTCGAGAATTGCCTGGTCGGCTTTGGCGCCGTCCAGGCGGGCTTCGTTGATGGCGGCCAGGACCGTCGCATCGCCAACCCCGAGGCGGCTACTGCCCAGCGGGATGCGCACCAGATGTTTGGCCGAGATGGGATCCAGATCGCTCAGGAGCCCGCGGAGCACCGCGAGTTTGCGTTCGCCGCTGCCGGCGCCACTGATGTCGGCAATGCTGCGCAGCTCTGCAAAGACGTCTCGCACGGAGCGCGCGGACTCGCGTGGCGAGTGAGTCGCCAGTTCTGCTACGACCAGGCCAAGATCGCCCACGCGCGCGTAGTGGCGCCGTATCTCGGCCGGGTCGACCCCGTACGCCTCACCGACGGCCTTTTCGACGGAGCGCTCACCGAGACCAAATTCAATCGGCTGATAGAGCGGCGCGACCCGCCCCTGCAGCAGGTAGGCCACTTCGCCGATCGCGTCGGCGTCGACCTGACGCAGCAAGTCGGCCAGGATGGTTGTCAACTGTTTGCGACTGGAGGTGTGTTCGAGCTGCTCGAAGGCCTCGGCGAGCGTGCGAAACGGGAGCCCGTCTGACCCTGTCATCGTTCGGGATAGTAACGCGCGCAGCGTCTGGTCGATGGGCGTGGCCTTGCGGCTCCTACAGGGCTGCGATCGCGCTGATCCGCTGCAGACCGTGGAACGTGTCCAGCGCCAGCAGCGACGTGGAGCCTGGTGCAATGCTGAATGTGCCGTTCGCCGCCAACGCGAAACTCGCGGCGCTCACCACACCGGATCGCACTTGCAAACTGAATGAAGCCGCCGGCAGCAGGCACGCGTACTCCACGCTGGTCGTGCTGAACGGCATGCCCCAGATCGGCTGAGTGGTGACACCCGTTCCACTGGCGGCGCGGGCATCCACCAGCACCGGATAGCCGAAGAACGTCAGCGTGGACGTCCCGTTGCCACCCAGAAAATGGCCAGTGCTGATGTCATACGCCGTGCTGTACGACCAGTGGCCGTCAAGCCCCAGCTTGAACGAGAAATCTGCCACTTCGCCGGATCCTTGCTGAACCGAATAGTAGGAGGCGGGAACCATGCGCACGGTCGCATAGCTGATCCAATCCGCGTTGGTTAGCGGCGCCACCAGCAACACGCCGGATCCGGAGAGATACCGCGCGTCCAGGGTGACCTGCAAGCCATCGATGCCGAGCGTGGCGCTTCCCCGCCCGCCCAGAAAGCTATTGAAGCTGGTCGAGTAGTCAATCGTGCCGGTCGCGGTCACGATAAACGTGAAGTCAGCGTAGTACCCGGAAGCAATCTGAAAGGAGTAGCTGCCAGGAGCGAGATTGAAGGATTGCACACTTCTGGAGTCGATCCAGGTGCTGGTGACCCCGGGAATGATGAACAAGCGGTACATCAATTTCGTGGCGTCGATGTTGATCGGAAAGGTCGCGGGACTGGCCTGCGCAATTGAGCTGGCAAGTCCTGCGCCAAGCACGCCGGCAGCCAACCCGACGGCTCCGCGAAGCATGGCTCGACGCGCGGCGCGCGCGTCCAGGAATTCCTCGTCCATCGGGACACTGAACGTGTCCGCGCACCCGATTCGTGGATCTTATTGTGGAGGGACCGCGACGCTGAAGTCGCGCACCAGGGGCTCGATCTCCTCCCAGAATGCTTCAGGAATCCACTCCAGCATGGCGGCGACGCTCGCGCTGGGCTGATCTGGACTCCGAAATCCCGGGATCGTGGTGGCCACCAGCGGATGGCGAACCACGTACTGCAGTGCGGCGGCTAGCAGGCTGACAGCGTGTCGCGCGCAGACTTCCTCCAGTCGAGCGACGTGGGTGAGCACCTCCGGGCTGAAGGAGCGATTGATGTGATCCTCCGGACGGAGCGCCCGCGTCCCGGTAGCCAGCAGTCCGCGCTCGAGCGGTGTAGCGACCACAACACCCATGCCAAAGCGTTCGGCGGCCGGGAAGATTCGCTCACGCGCCACCTGACTGATCAGACTGAACGCATCCGGAACAACGGCTGCTTCGAATTCGCCGGTTTCGACGTAGGGGGCGTTGTCCCACGGATTATTGGAGGCAATGCCGACGTGGCCAACCACGCCCTGTGACTGGAATTGACGCAGTGCGGCGAGGGCTCCATCGGCAGCCATGACCTGAGGGAGCACCGCCGCCGGTGGATCGTGGATGTACACCACGTCGATATGGTCGAGCTTGAGACGGCGCAGGCTGGTTTCGACGCTGCGGCGCGTTTCATCGGCGGTGTAGCCGAAGTCGCGCACGTCGCGGACTTTAGTTTCCACGACCACACTGGGGACCAGCTCGCGACGCTGACGGAGCGCTTCACCCACGGCGACCTCGGCCGTGCCCTGCGCGTAGAGCGAGGCGGTGTCGATCAGACGAATGCCGGCGTCGAGGGCGGCGAGAATGGTCGCCACGCCCATCTCCTGGTCGATGGAGCCGTCTGTGCGGCGCCCAAGCCAGGCGCACCCGGCCCCCAGCGTGGTGACCTGGAGGCCGGTCTTGCCGAGGACCTTGGTCGGTAAAGCTGGGCGGGAATGAGCCATGCGCTTTCGCGATAGTACCCTGTAGGCAGGGTGATGAAAAAACAGGTCAAGGGCTCCACCGCGGGTGACTCTTCAGGTGCTTGTTAGCGCGTGGAACTGCGGTCACTTGGCACCTCAGGCGTCGACGTCCCGGTCATCGGCATGGGCACCTGGCGAACCTTCGACGTCCGCGACCCGCGCGAAGCCGCGCACCGCGCGACTGTCGTCGACACGGCGCTGGAGTGCGGTACGAACCTCTTCGATTCCTCACCGATGTACGGCGCCGCCGAGCAGGTTCTCGGCGCCGCGCTGGACGGTCGCCGCGACCAGGCTCTGGTGGCCACCAAAGTCTGGAGCGCGGACGACCGGGAGGCCGAACGCCAGATCGACCGCGCCATGGACTACTACGGCAACAAGGTCGACATCTACCAGGTCCACAATCTGGTGGCACTCCCCAAACGCCTGAGGCGCCTGGAGCAGTTGCGCGACGAGCACCGCGTGACGTCCGTCGGCATCACGCACTACGATCACGCGGCGTTCCCCGCGCTGATGGAGACCATGCGCTCCGGTCGCGTGACCTGCGTCCAGGTCCCTTACAACGTCGCAGACCGCCTGATCGAGCAGCAGCTGCTGCCGCTGGCGGGCGAACGCCACATCGGCGTCATTATCATGCGCCCACTCGGGGCCGGTGACCTGGTCCGCCTGCGTCCCACGCCGGAGCAGTTGCGGCCGTTCACCGAGTTCGGTGTGCAAACCTGGACACAGGTCCTGCTCAAGTGGCTCCTGAGCGATCCCCGCGTGACGACGGTGATTCCCGCGACCAGCCACCCGGACCACGCGCGGGCGAATGCAATCGCCGGCAACCCGCCATGGTTCGGACCGAACGAGCGTGCCGCGGTAGTCCGGGTGGCCAGCCAGCTGTGAGCGCCGCGAATGCTGGTAGACGTCACGACGTGGTACCTGGAAATGCACACACCCGATGAGCTGGTGCGCGTCGGGCCGCCGTTGGCGGAGGCAAGGATCGAGCGCGCCGACATTCCATCGCCGGAGCTGAGCCGCTTTCTGTACACCGCGGTCGGTGGCGACTGGTACTGGATCGAGCGTCTGGACTGGGACTACGCGCGCTGGTTGACGTATCTGGATCGCCCGGCGGTTGAAACGCTGATCCTGTACGTGTCCGGCACACCGGCCGGCTATGTGGAGCTCGAGGTGCAACCCGAGGACAATGTCGAGATCGCGTACTTCGGTGTCCTGCCGCGTTTTATCGGGCGGGGACTGGGCGGCTATCTGTTGAGCGTCGGAGTGGAGCGCGCGTGGGTGCAGGGCGCACGGCGAGTCTGGGTCCACACCTGCAGCCTGGATGGACCTCACGCGCTGGCCAACTACACGGCGCGCGGCTTTCGGGTGTACCGCGAGTCGGTGGAGCTGATGGACCTGCCCGACGCGTCGCCCGGGCCATGGCCGAACGCGGGGGCGCTGCCACAACGGGTATAGGATGCGCCTGTGCGCAAAGGTCTTTCCGTAGTGGAGCTGGGCGACTTGCTCGAGCGTCCGTTCAACGCGACGCTGGCAACGTACCGTCGCGACGGCTCGGTGCTGCTGTCGCCGGTCTGGCACGAGTGGCGCGATGGGGGCTTCAACATTGCCACGGGCGCCGACGACATCAAAGCACGCCACATCGAGCGGCAGAGGCGCGCGGTGGCGGTCGTGTCGGACAACGAGTTTCCGTTCCGAGGCATCGAGGTCAGCTGCGAACCGACCCTGCTGCGAGACCCTGAAATCGGGCGTGAGACGATGAGCCGCATCGCCAGGCGATACCTGGGCGAAGCGCGCGGCGCGCAATATTCCACAGAATTGGGTGACGGCCTGATCGTCATTCGCATGGTTCCCGCTCACTTGCGCACCTGGGACTTTGCAGACGAAGCCGAGCTGTTCGGCGGAAGTACGGAGCAGGCGTGATGGAGCAGCGATCTCTTGGTGCGACGGGATTGCGCATTTCAGCGCTCGGTTTCGGCTGCGGCGCTGTTGGCGGCTTGATGGTGCGCGGCGCGGCTGACGATCAGCGTCAGGCTGTCGCGCGGGCGCTCGACGCCGGCATCACGTATTTCGATACCGCGGCGCAGTACGGCAACGGCGCGTCGGAGGAGAACCTGGGACGCGTCATGCGAGAGCTCGGCGCCTGGCAGCGTGTCGTGGTGGGCACGAAGGTGCGTCTGCCAGCCGGTGAACCTGGCTGGTCGAGCGCGGCCGTGCGCGCGTCGCTCGAGGCGAGTCTGCGGCGGCTGGGCCGCTCGGACGTGGATGTCTTTCACCTGCACAACCCGGTCGGTCTGGTTGGTACGGACCACGGTGTCCTGGATCTCGAGACGGTGTTGGGCGAGGTCGGGGCGTCCCTCGAGGAGGTCAAAACGGCCGGGCTGGCACGTCACGTTGGCTTCACCGGGCTTGGCGACAGCACCGCGGTCCGCCAGGTGGTGCTTTCCGAACCGTTCGAGACGGTGCAGGCCTACTTCAACGTGCTGAATCCCAGCGCCGGGTATACCGGCCACGCGGGCGGCCAGCAGGATTTCGAGGGCCTGATCGACACGGCGGCGCTAGCCGCGCGCGGAGTGATCGTCATCCGCGTCCTTGCCGCGGGTGCGGCCAGCGGGACACCCGCGCGTGAAGTGAATGCGGGTGACCCCGGCGGCGCGATTGGCGGGTCCGCGTACGCCGACGACGTGGCGCGTGCGACGCGCCTGGCCGCGCTGGCGGGCGACCTCGGGTTGGAGAGCCCGATCGAGCTGGCGGTACGCTTCGGCCTGGCCAAGCCCGGGGTCTCAACTGTCCTGGTGGGCTATTCGACACTCGACCATCTCGAGCAAGCGATCCGCTTCACGGAGCGTGGCCCGCTGCCCTCAGACGACGTCCAGCGCGTCCTGGAGGCGGGCGCCCTCTAACCCGACCGCGCTGTTATCGCCTGGCACAGGCTCGACCCTGTAGGGACCCTGCGGGGAAAGACGTCTTACCGGTGAATCAGCACCGGCATGCCGAGGTGTCCCCACCCCCATAGCCACGAGCTGTTCTGGTACGTCAACCCCAGGCACCCGTGGCTGCCGGGGTAGCCCCAGTTGCTACTCCAGTAGTTGTAGTGCAGGCTCGCCCCATCGTCGGTGAAGTACTGGGTGAACAGCACGTTGGTCAGGTAATAGCCACCGGGGCCAAAACGGGGGATGCCAATCGTGTCGCTGTTCATCGTCTCGTTGGCGACGCGCCGCAGGATGGTGAACACCCCCGTCGGTGTGGGCCGCGGACCAGCGCCGATGATGGTCAGGAATGAATTGACCTGCTGGTCGCCGTCGTAGGCGGTCACCCGCGCCGGCGTACTGATGTCGACGTCCAGCCAGTGTCCGGTGTAGGCATCCGCGCGCTCGGGAACGAAGACCGAGTCGGTCGGCACGTAGTCTCCGTTGTCGGTGCGATACCAGGTGCTGCCGTCGTCGGCGGTGACCTCGCCCGTCAGGGTGAGCCACGTGTTCGGGTTGAGCTGACGATCGACGGCATCGTCGGCAAAGACCGGGTACATAGCCATCGGCGCCGCATCGGTGACGACGCCCGAGGCGTTGAACTCGTCGGTCAGTGGTGGCGTGGGCTTGAACACATACGCTGGCGGCGGATCGCCAGGCCCCAGCTGGTCGCTCGGCACGTAGGCCACGGTCTTCGAGCGCGGATCGAGGACGTGCGCCCAGTCGCTCTGGTAGTCGAGGACCTGGAGTGTGGTCAGCGCCGGCATGGTGCCGAAGTCGACGGCCGTGGCGCTCGGGCCGCTGTACGCGGGCACGGCGTTCAGGGTTACCACCCAGGTCGGCGGCTGGTCAGCGGCGGCGGTCTGCGCGAAAACGAGCGCGAGCAGCAGCGCCACGCCCAGACAGCCGGCCACACGACGGCGACGATTCATTTGGTCCACAGGATCTCCTCCCGCTGGGGCGGATCGATTGTTTGCGGGAACGCTTGTTGTGAGCAGGGGTCCCTGCGTTTGGGGCACAACGCTACCGCGGGTAGCTGCGCGTGTCGGCAGGCGTTCTCCCGCTTGGACCCCAAGATACCCGCGCGAAAGCGCTTTGTGTCGGCATCGATGGCGCCCTTTCAGGCCGGCGGACGGGCTCCCAATGCTAGTCTGGTCGTATCCGTCTGTCGCTTGTTGCGGCGGT
Organism: uncultured Chloroflexia bacterium; assembly: GCA_963776625.1. GTDB lineage: Bacteria > Chloroflexota > UBA6077 > UBA6077 > CF-72 > CF-72. The sequence goes on from CAVZNP010000003.1 coordinate 581,390, forward strand.
CGGGTGCCTGATGTTGAGCATCGCCGCGCCCGCCGCCGCGTTGGCCGCCCCGACTCCCGCGCCCACGGCCACGTCCGCACCGCAGCGCGCGCCCGCCGTCGTCGGGTCGCCGAGTCCGGCGCCGCAAGTTCAGCCGACTGCGACGCCGCCGCCTCCGACGCCCTCAGCCACGCCGACCAGCGCGGCGACCGCGACGCCGCCGCCCACGTCAACCGCCGTGGCCAGCCCGAGCGCGACGCCGGCGCCCGACCGCTACCCGGCGGTCGACGCCAGTCCCTCGCCATCGCCCGAGGAGGATGCAACGGCTCCCGAAAACAGTGACGAAGTTGAGGCGGCTGTCGACTGGCAGGCGTACGTTCCGACGGATGTTGCCGACCACCTGGCGACGATGGATCGCGCCGCACGCGAGTCGAACTGCGGTGTGCCGTGGCAACTGCTGGCGGCGATTGCGCGGGTCGAGTCGGACTTCGGCCGCAATATGGCGACGTCGTCGGCGGGCGCGATCGGGTATGGCCAGTTCCTGCCGAGTAGCTGGCAGGCGTACGGCAATGCTGGCAACGCGTACGACTATCGCGACGCGCTGCCTGCCATCGCCCAGTATCTGTGCCAGGCCGGTCTGGAGCGTGACCCACGTGTCGCGCTGTACGCGTACAACCACGCCGACTGGTACGTCGATCTCGTGCTCGACCTGGCCGTGCGCTACGACCGCCTGGCACCGGGCGGGCCAACACCCGACGTGCTCAGCGTCAACCCGTCACAGCAGGACGCCGCGCCAATGCACTACGCCGATGGGCGTGACTTGCGACTGCAGAGTCGTGCGCGAAGCGTCAACAGCAGCGTGCAGTGGCTGGGTGTGCCGTGGCGCGGCCGCACGCCGGGCCAACCCATCTCGGCCGCCGCGCTCGAGACGACAACGCTCTCGATGCTGCAGTTGAACGTGTTCGGCCGGGCGGACGTGCCGACCCTGACCGACGCGGCGGCATCCGACAACCTCGACGCGCTCTCAGAGGCGGCCTGGGACGCCGGCCTGCTGGCACTGCCCGGGGACGCATCGGTGTGGACGACCAGTGAGCTTCGGCGGCACCTGAGTCTGGGGCAGCCGGTGGTCGTTTTCGTCGGTAGCCGCGGCTTACCGGGCCACCCGCCGGGTGAGGACATCGGCGAGCAGCCGCTGGTCCTGATCGGCACGACCGAGACCGGATTCGTGTACAGCGACCCGACGTTCGCCAGCAGCCTCGGGTACGGGTTGCAGTTGAGCGAGACCGACCTGCTCACCGCCTGGGACGCGGCCACGCGGCCACGTCAGGCGCTGGCGTTCATACCCAGACCCCGGCCTCAAACGCAACAGGCGCACATCGCTCAGGCGGACCTGCCGGATCCGATCGCGCGCGTCGCACCGACGCTTCCTCCGGCGCCGCTGTACCTGCGGCCGACCGAGGCGCCTGCGCTCGAGGCGTCAACTCCGACCCCGTTCGCCGCCAGCAGCGGTGAGCCTGTCGCGGCCGAGACGCCCGCCCGCGTCACCGACACCGCGGCCTCGGCGCCCGCGGCAGACTGGTCGTGGACAGTGCTGCTTGGCCTGGTCGCGATCAGCGGGGGGACGCTGGCCGTCAGGCTGTGGCGCGCTCGTTGCCTGTCTTGACCTGACCGCGCAAGAGCATCGCGGCGATGACCAGGCCGATGATGCCAACCAGGCGGCCGCCGAATCCGGACCGCGGCCGAGGCTGCGCTTCGACTGAAGCGACCTGCTCGGGCAGAGGGCTGGCTTGTGGGAGGATTGCGTCGGGAGCTGGAGCGGGAGCGCTGGCGAGTGCCGGCTGCTCCATGAATGCGTTCAGTTCGGCGCCCAGCACCAGTGCGAGGCCCAACAGATACAGCCAGAACGTCAGCACCAGGAACACGCCGAAAAACGCGTACGCGTGATTCGGGGGGAACAGCGCCACGTACAGCGGGAAGACCTGGGTCAGCACCAGCAAGAGGACTGACGACATGAGCGCACCTGGCACGACGCTGCGCCACGTTTGCTGTGCGTTTGGCAGGACCCGGTAGATCAGCAGGAACAGGATGAACACGCTCACGATCGACACGGACCAGCCGACGAGCTGGCCCAGCACGGGACCGACCGGCAGAACACCTGGCAGGTTCGAGACGAAACTGCCGAGCCCGGCCGCGAGCGTTGACAGGATGAGCATCGCCGCGGTGAAGATCAGCATCCCGAGCGCGATCAGACGCTCGACGACGAAGTTGCGGCCCTGAACGTGGTAGGCCTGATTGAAGACCGAGGCCATGTTCGTGAAGAAGCTCGAACCGTTGACGAGCAGCAGCGCGATGGCGATGATGCCGACGGATGCGGCCGACTGGCGCATGCCGTCCAGGACACTCGTGATGGGTTCGGCGACCGTGGCGGGCAAGACGGCGCTGATCGAGTTGTAGACCTGGTCGAGGCGTTGCTGATCGCGCAGCACCATGCCGGCGAGGGCCAGCAGGCCGAGGAGCAGCGGCAGGATCGCGCTCAAGGTGCCCCACGCAAGCAGTGCCGCGAGGTTTGGCATCTGATCGTCGAGAACCTTCTTGACGAACCGCCCGAGGCGCGAGCGCTGAAAAGCTGCCAGCATGGCTTTCAGCGTGTTCATGGCGGGGGTTATAAGGCAGAGCGCATGCCAGCGCTAGACTCCCCGGCGGGGCCGGGGCGGTGACTGCACGGGGCCCTCAGACGCACGCCAGGCACGAACTCGCAGTTCTGAAGAGAGAGGAATTCGTCCGACAGTGCGCGCGACACGATCCCTCAGGTCAAGCCAGAAACCCCTGTTATGACAGGGCGTGCCTCAACCCCCCCGAGACGCCACTCGCTCGGACCCTCCCGGCACCGCCAACGAGCAGCTAGTCCGTTAGCGGCAGCGCAATCTCGAACTGATCCGCCTCGAGCCGTCGCACGTCACCCCCGTGCAACCTCGCGATGCCGCGTGCCGTAAACAACCCGAGCCCCGACCCCGACTGCCCCGCGTCCGCCGCGCTGCGCCCGCGATAAAACCGTTCAAACAAGTGCGCGGCTTCGTCGGCGTCCGGCCCGGCACCCCCGCCGCTGATCACCAGCCGCACGCGATCGCCATCGCGTCGCGCGCGCAGCGTGACCGGCTGCGATGGGTCCCCGTAGATGTACGCGTTGGTCGTCAGCGCGCGAATAGCGCGCGCCACCCGGGCGTGGTCCCAGACCCCGATACAGCCAGCAGGTACGTCCACCTCGATCGCTCGTTCGATCTGATCGCCAACAAGAGCAACGGTGCGGTCCACCGCTACCTCCGCCACCGCACGCAAATCAACGGGTTCGGTGCGCAGCGTCATGTTCCCAGTGCCAATGCGCGCCGCGTCGAGAAAACTCTCGAGCATCTCCGTCAGCCGATCCGTCTGATCGACGATCGACTTCAGCCGCGTTTGCGCGCCGTTGGCGTCGCCGCGACCAATCTGGCGCTGGGCCATCTGCGCGGAAGCGCGCACAACGGCGATCGGATTGCGGAGATCATGCGCCGCGACCGACATGAACTCCTCCGTCTCCTGTGCACTCGCCACCTGCTCCACGCTGAGAGTCCGACCGCGTTGCAAGTTACGGGCCACCAGTCGCGCCTCGGCTAAACGGTTTGCGCCAGACGTGGCGCCGCCAGTGCTCCCACGCGGTGGTATTCCTGGAACAACCGACCCCACCCGGTGTTGGCGAGCCAGCTCTCGAAGACCCCCCGATCGCGCGCGGGCCAGCGATAGTAATCGTGATAGACCTCGGAGCCGAGGATGAACAGGTTCACCAGCGGGGTCCGCATCAGCACGTTCTGCACTGGCTTCAACGGGCCGAACCACACGATGTCGCCCACGCGGCTGGCGCCGTTGTCGCCCACGCGGAAGTGCCACGACTCATTCGCCAGGTCCGCATCGCCGACCAGCGTGATCTGGCGGGGGTCGCCAATGCCCAGCCCGGCCTCGTGCGCCAAACGGATGTAGTCGATCCGCATCGGGTCGAAGCCCATCAGCCTGGCCGCGACCGCGTCGATCGCAACCTGGTCGCCACTGGCCAGTACGACGTTCTTGATCTCGGGGTACATCGTGCGCGGGCCCGGGCCGTTGCCAGCGGTCGTGCCGTCCATCACCGCGAACAGCCCGCTGTGGATTTCCTTCTGGATCGCGAGCAGGTCGACCAGCGTCTCGTGGATCCAGCTGTGGGTGTAGTGCCGTCGGGTGTTCAGCAGCCCGCCGAAGGCGTTTTTCATCGCCCCGGTAGTCGTGGTGTAAATGTGGCACTTCACCGTCGGCAAATGCACGATGTTCTTGCCGAAGAAGTAGTCGGGCACGTGAATACCCTCGGGAAAGATGCTGTTGAGCACCCGCATGCGCGCCCGCGGCTGGTAGGCCACCCAGCGCATGTCCGTGTCCTTGAAGTTGTAGAGGACAGGGATGTCGTAGGCGCGAAAGATCGGGACGTAGCCATTCAGGTCCTCGCCTTTGAAGGCGTCGGTAACCACCGTCTTGTTCTGAACGCAGACCAGATCGTCGAAGCCGTCGTGGCGCAACGCGCGGATGGTGCCTTCGAGTTGCCACGGCGTGGTGTTCGCGGCTGGAAACGGGAAGTGCCAGCTGATGTTGTCTTTGAGAATGGTCGTCGCGCCCGCGCTGAGGTGCTCGCGGGCGCCAGCGAGCTCGAACAGGCGGGCGTAGTCGTCGAGGACGCTGGAAGGCTGCGTGCGCAGTGCCGCGACGGTGGCTGTGTTCGGCATTGTTCGCCAGAGACTATATCCAGATTGGCTGGAGGGAACCCGCGCGCCCATCACGGGAAACTCCCAGCCTCGCGGCGGCGAGCGACACAATAGGACGTCTTGGCCACGACGCTACGGGCGGCTCGGGCGCCCTCGCTGCTGTTGTTCCCCGTCGCCATCCTCGCGACCGGGCTTGTCTTGTTGGCGCTCGTCAGGCGACAGCCCGTCGAATGGGACACGCTCACCGGCGCTGGCCTGTTCGCGGTCGCACTCATTCTCGCCGCGCTCTGGGCGCGTTGGCGCGTGCCGCGCGCAGATCCTTTCCTGTTGCCGATCGCTGCCACGCTCGCGGCCGTCGGCCAGGTCATGACCTCGCGTCTGGAGCCAGAGCTGGGACCCCACCAGGGCACCTGGGTGCTCATCGGCCTCGGAGCCATGACGCTGGTCAGCCTGCTGCCTTCGATCGAGTGGCTCAGGGCGTACCGCTACACCTGGGCGACCCTCGCAATTCTGTTACAGATCCTGACCCTCGTCTTCGGCCAGGATCCCAACGGCAGCGGCGCCGCTTTGTGGTTCGTGGTCGGGCCAGTCAGTGTGCAGCCCATGGAGGGCGTCAAGTTGCTGCTGGTCGTATTTCTGGCGGCTTACCTCGAGGACTATCGAGAGCTGCTGACGGTGTCGGGCAAGCGGATCGGTCGCATCCAGCTGCCGCCGCTCCCGTACCTGGCGCCGATCCTGGTCATGATCGGCGCGGCGCTGGTGTTGTTCTGGCTGCAGAAGGACCTGGGTCCGGCCCTGCTCTTCTCCGCGGTGCTGCTGGCCATGCTGTATGTCGCCAGCGGCCGGGTCAGCTACGTGGCGCTGGGTCTGACCCTGCTGGTCCTCGGCTTTGCGCTGGCCGATCGCATCTTCAGTCACGTGCACACGCGGGTGGTGATCTGGCTGGATCCCTGGACCAACCGCGAGACCATCGGCTACCAGCTCGTCCAGGCGCTGTACGCGCTGGGGTCGGGCGGCGTGTTTGGCACTGGTCTGGACATGGGCTCGCCACGGTTCATCCCGGCGGTGCACACGGACTTTGTGATCGCCGCCATTGGAGAGGAGCTCGGGTTGGCGGGCACGCTGGCGGTCGTTTGTCTGTTCGTGCTGCTCGTCCAGCGCGGCTTCACGGTCGCGCTGCGTGCGCGCACGGGGTTCAGTGCGCTGCTAGCCAGCGGATTGACGGCCGTGCTCGGGCTGCAGGCGCTGATCATCCTGGCGGGCACGCTCGAAGTCATCCCGTTAACGGGCATCACCCTGCCATTTGTCAGTTACGGTGGAAGCTCCGTGGTCGCGAACTTCGTCATTGTTGGCCTGCTGCTGCGCATCTCGCACGAGAGCGCGGATCGCGAGATCAGCCGTGGGTACTCCACTGAGCAGAACTTCGGCGAGACAGCACAGGCGCTTACGGGACAGACCTGAGTGCTCGACGACTTGCGCGGCAACGTCCGTCGCACGGCGACGGTCCTGGTCGCGTGCTTCGGCATCATCGCACTGGCGCTCGGCTACTGGCAGGTCGTGCGCGGCGCCGACCTGGCCCAGGACGCCGCCAACCCACGCGTGGCCAACGCGCGCGCGTCCGAGCCCCGCGGACGCATCCTGGACCGCAATGGAGTGGTGCTCGCCGACACGCAGATGACCGATCAGGGTCCGGTGCGTCAGTACGCCGACCCGTCCCTGGTCCATACGATCGGGTTCCACAGCGACCGCTACGGCGATACCGATCTCGAAGCAGCCTACGATGCCGAGCTGCGAGGTGAAAAAGCGCTGTCCCCCTGGGACGAGTTCGCCCAGCGCATCTTCCACACCCCACCGCGTCCGCAAGACCTGGTCCTGACCATCGACAAGCGCATCTCTGACGCGGCGGTGCAGGCGCTGGGCAGCTCAGCCGGGTCGATCGTCGCGATCGATCCGCGCTCCGGTGAGATCCTGGCGATGGTGTCGACGCCGTATTTCGACCCGAATACGGCCGACGCGCAGATGCCAACGTTGCAGTCGGATCCAGCCCAACCCCTGTTCAATCGTTCGATTCAGGCGCGCTACGTGCCGGGCTCCACGTTCAAGACCGTCACGGCGACCGCCGCGCTGGACACCCACCTGGTCGACTTGAACCAGCCCTTCATGTGTACGACGGCGGTCAAAGTTGGCACCTACAGCGTTGACTGCAAGAACAGCCTGCAGCTGCCGCGTTTGACGTACAAGCAAGCGTTCGCGTGGTCGACGAATCGGGTGTTTGGCCTGACGGGTATGCTGCTGGGCTACCCGAGCCTGGTGCCGATCAACCCGTGGCTGGACGACAACCCGCCCGGGCCGTACCCGTGGACCGACGATCCGACGTCAATCGACGCCAGCGCGAAAGTCCTCGAAGACTACGCGGGCCGCTTCGGCTTTGGCCGTCAGATCCCGTTCGATCTGCCCGTCGCCGTGAGTCAGGTCCGCAACGAGGGCACCGAATGGTCGCCCGAGCTGCTCGTCCAGACCGCGTTCGGTCAGGGCGAGGTGGACGTCACCCCGATGCAAATGGCGCTCGTCGTGGCGACCGTGGCGAACGGCGGACGTGTGCCCACGCCCTACCTGGCCGCGGAATTGCAAGATGGCGGGACGGTCCGGCAGCTGCATCAGCCTGGGGAGACGTTCTCGATTGCGAGCTCGAGCGACGTGGCCACTACGATGGTCAGCTTCTTCGTCGAAGGCGTGGACAACGGCTATGCCGCCAAGGCAGCCATCCCGGGCGTCAAGGTCGGCGGCAAAACCGGTACCGCCGAAGTGGGCGACGGCACCTCGCATTCGTGGTTCATCGGCTTCGCGCCGGCGGATGCCCCGCGGATCGCCGTCGCGGTCATCATGGAGCATCAGGGCTCCGGCTCTGATTTCGCCACCCCGGCCGGCCAGAGCGTGATGCAGACGGCGCTCAGCGTATACAAGTAAGGTCGCAGGTCACCAGGACGCGAGTCACCAGCTCCCGAGCCGTGTGGCTCGCAGGCTTCGATCGACCCAGATCAGGTTTCGCGTCCGGAACGTTGGCGACGATGAAGGAGGCTGTGCAAGCAGATGCAGATCGACTTGACCTCGGACGAGAGCACCGTCCTTACCGAGATTCTGACCAGTACGCTCGGCGAGCTCCGCGAAGAGATCTATAAGGCGGAAGTCTCCGACTACAAGGACGCGCTGAGACAGCGCGAATCGCTTTTGAAAGGACTGCTCACCCGCCTCGGCGCGCCGAGGTCTACGGGCTAGAGGTCGGCCCGCGGCGCTGGACGCGTCGCTGCAGGCGCGTGCGCTCCATCGCCAGCGTCAGCGTGACGCGCTGGCGCAGCGATTCGGGCGCACCCTGCTCCAGACAGCGCACGCGAACCAGACGACGCAGCGACTCTTCGAACTGGAACAGGTGCAGGCAACCGCCGCAGGCGTCGAGATGACCGCGCACCTGCACCACGTCTTCGTCGGACAACTCTCGGTCCAGGTAGGGATTGAGTGCGCTGGCGCAGTCCCGACAGTTGATCACCGCGTGCCTCCACGTGTTCTGGCAACCACGCCATTGGATTCGGGTGCATGGTCGCCGCTGTTGCCATTCGGCGTGTGGACCTTGCTGCCGGAGGTGAAGCCCGCGGCTTGCGCCTGGTCCCACAGCGCGCGTTGCAGCAATCGGCGGCCACGAAAGAGACGACTCATCACGGTGCCTTTGGCGACGCCCGTCGCGTCGGCCACTTCAGCGTAACTGAGGCCTTCGACGTCGGAGAGTTGCACGGTGGTCCGGAATTGTGGCGGGAGTTGATCGATAGCGCGCTGGATGGCATCGGCCCCGAGGCGGTCGATGACTGTATCTTCGACGTCGGTGACGCGCTCGCCGCCCTCGTCACTCAACTGGTTGTAGAGAAAGAAGTCCTCGGTGTCCTCGAGCGAGCTTTCCTGAGGTCGGCCCTGCTTGCGACGGTAGGTGTTGATGTACGTGTTGGTCAGAATTTTGAACAGCCACGCGCGGAAGTTGGTGCCAGGTTCGAAGCGGTCGTAGAAGCGGAAAGCACGTACCAGGGCGTCCTGGACAAGATCCTCGGCATCGCTGGGGTTGCGGGTCATCCGCAACGCGGTGCGATACAGCGCATCGAGATGCTTGAGCGCTTCTTCTTCAAACCTGGCTCGAACTCGGTTGGCGGCAGCCTCCTCGTTGGCTGAACGTTCGGCCTGCTCCGCCGATTCGGCGTTCACAGGACTCAGTCTAACCAACGCCCCACGAAAGGTAGGTATTCCGATTTTGGGCGTCGAAAGTCTGCGGACTTTCTCCCCACGGCGGGCTCGAGATGGTCACGAGTTTTTTGGACGTCGAAAGCTGCGGCTTTCTCCCCAGGGCGGGCACTGGCTTGTAACGAGTTCTCTTCTGGAGTCGAAAGCTGCGGCTTTCTCCCCAGGGCTCCGCGCCCTGGACCCCGCGTCCCAGAGCCCTACTCTCGGTGGCCGCCGGGCGCATCCGCTCGCTGTCACGCACGCAGAATCAAACGCGGGTGTAACCCATGGGTGTCACTTCAAAGGTTTGTCCCCGAGGGTGTCTCTCCGACGGGTAAGGTTTGTCCCCGAGGGTGTCTCTCCGACGGGTTCTCTGCGAGGGGTTCCCCTCGAGGGGTTCTCCCTGGGGATGTCCCCTCAACGGTGTCCTCCGTTTTTCGTCCTTTGACGGGACGTGTCCTCCAGGACGGGACCTTCTCAGCCAGCGGATGCGCCCGGCGGCCACCGAGAGTAGGGCTCTGGGACGCGGGGTCCAGGGCGCGGAGCCCTGGGGAGAAAGCCGCAGCTTTCGACTTCAGAAGAACTCGTTACAAGCCGGTGCCGAGATCAGTCCACGTACGTGAGATCGTGAGGCGTACTCTCCGCGCGCCCCGCGTCTGTCATTCGTACAAACCTGGCATTCCGCCTCAGGTCCTCGAGCGTGCGCGCATTCAAATAGCTCATCCCGCTGCGCAGCCCGCCCACGTGCTGATACAGGACGTCCGCCGCCGAGCCGCGATACTGCACCACCGCTTCGACGCCCTCGGGCACGACCGCCGCGGCCAGCTCGTCGAGCACGTCCTCACTCGTCTCCCGCTGGCGTCGCGCCTCCGCCGCCCCGACGCTCGCCATCCCCCGATACACCTTGTACCGCCCGCCCTGGCGTACCACCGTCCTGCCTGGACTCTCCTCGGTACCAGCCAGCAGGCTCCCGATCATGACCGTCTCTGCTCCGGCCGCGAGCGCCTTGGTCAGGTCGCCACTGCTGCGCACGCCGCCGTCAGCAATGATCGGCACCCCCGCTTCGCGGGCAACGGCGACGCAGTCGAACAACGCCGTCAGCTGCGGTACCCCAACGCCGGCCACCACACGCGTCGAGCAGGCAGCCCCCGGCCCAACTCCCACTTTCACCGCGTCCGCGCCCGCCTCGATCAGGTCGCGCGTGCCTTCGCCAGTGGCCACGTTGCCTGAAATCAGCTGCACCGACGGGAACGCGTCCTTGACACACCGCGTTGCGTGCAGGGCGTGCTCGGAGTGGCCGTGCGCAATGTCGACAACCAGCACGTCCACGCCGGCCGCCACGAGCGCTTGCGCCCGCTCCAGATAGTCACCTACCGCGCCGATCGCCGCGCCGACCAGCAGCCGCCCCTGGTTGTCGCGTGCCGCGTTGGGATGCTCGGTCAGCCGCAGGACATCCCGCGCGGTAATCAGCCCGCGCAGGTGGCCCGTATCGTCGACCAGCGGCAGCTTCTCGAGACGGTGCTCGTGCAGGATGCGCCGCGCTTGTTCCAACCGCGTGCCAACCGGCGCGGTGACCAGTTGCTCGCCGCCGGTCATGATGCGTTCGACGGGCTGCGACGGGTCCTCGGCAAACAGGACGTCGCGCGACGTGACGATGCCCAGCAGTCGATCGTTGTCACCGACAACCAGCAGGCTGTTGACGTTGTGCCGACCCATGAGCGTGATGGCTTCGCCGACAGTGCGCGTGGGCGCGATCGTGTGCAGCAGCCGTCCGCCGATGGCTTCTTCGGGTCGTTTGACGCGCTGGACCTCGGCCGCTTCCTGCTCGATAGGCATGAAGCGATGAACGACGCCCAGCCCGCCTTCGCGAGCCATCGCGCGCGCCATGCGCGCCTCGGTGACGGTGTCCATATTGGCAGCGACGATCGGAATAGTCAGTCGGAGCTCGCGAGTCAGACGCGTACAGGTGTCCACGTCGCGCCGCGAAGTGATGGCGGACCGACAGGGAACAAGCAGGACGTCGTCGTAGGTCAACGCGAGCGGAGGGCAGGCGTTATCGTGCATGGGCGCTTGTGCGGCTTAAGGCTATACGGTTACGAGGCTGGGCGTTCGCGCAACGCTCCGAGCTCCGAGTCGTACTCACGACACAGGCAGCACACCAGTCGCCAGACTTCGGGCGGGATCAGCCCCAACTCATTGAGGTCGATCAGGCGGTCGAGATACGGCCAACGCGCCGAGTCGGTATTGGTGTGGAGCAAATCGACCAGCTTGTTGGGCATGCTGAAGACCTCCACGCTCGCCTCGGCAGTGATTGACGTTGACTGAGCTACGGTCCACCCCGCAGTCCGCATGCCAGGCGGCGTGGGAATCTTCTCGAACAGGACTCCTCGACTTCAGTGTTTGCCCGGTCCGGGATGGTTGACCTGAGCGTTTCGGTCGTCTCGTTTCGGACGCCGGAGCTCCTGCGCCGATGCCTGGCGGCCCTGGCAGCGCAGCGGACGGAGCTCGACTTGGCGGTGACCGTCGTCGACAATGCCTCCGGGGACGGGTCAGTCGACCTCGTGAGGTCTGAGTTCGAATGGGTGAACGTCATCGCCAACGTGCGCAATGCCGGCTTTGGCGCCGCCCACAACCAGGCGTTGCGTCGGGCTCACGGCCGCTACTGGCTCGTGCTCAACTCGGACGCGGCGCCGCGTCCGGGCGCGCTGCGTGCCCTGGTCGAGGCGATGGACGTTGCCCCTCGCCTGGGCGCCGCTGGACCAAAGTTGCGCTATCCGACCGGCGAGGTGCAGTCCTCGCGCCGCAGGTTTCCGACCGTGGCGACGCTCTTCCTCGAGAGCACGCAGTTCCAGCGCTTCTGGCCGGACAACCCTGTGCTGCGCCGCTACTACGTCCGGGACCGGTCAGACGAAGTGGCCCAGGACGTCGACTGGCTGGTTGGCGCCTGCCTCTGCCTGCGCCCCGAAGCGCTGCGGCAGGTCGGCCTGTTCGACGAGCGCTATTTTATGTATAGCGAAGAAATCGACCTGTGCCGCCGTCTGCGGGCCGCCGGCTGGCGGATTCGGTATGAGCCACGCGCGGAGGTAGTCCACCTCGAAGGTGGCAGCTCCCGCGCCGACCTCGCCGCGCGCGACCAGCGCTTCCAGGCAAGCAAACTGCAATACGCTGCGCGATGGCATGGCCAGAGCGTGGCGCTGGCGTTGCGCGCTTACCTGATCGCCGAGTACATCCTGCGCGCCGCCGAGGAGTGCCTCAAACTCGCGAGCGGCTCCCGCCGTCCGGAACGACAGGCTCGGCTGCGGGTCATCGGACTCGGACTCCGCCACGCGCTCGGGTTGTGATCGCATTCATCAGCGGCGAATATCCGCCCGATGTCGGTGGCGTAGGGGACTACACCGCGCGCCTCCGCGCGGCGCTCGAATCCGCGGGGCGTGCGTCGACCGTCGTGAGTCGTCGCCAGGTTGGTCGACGTTGGAATGCCCACGCGTTGTTCTGGTTGGTACGCCACGCGCCGAAGACGGGTGTCGTCCATATCCAGTACCAGGCCGCCGCGTACGACCTGCTGGGTGACATCTGCCTCCTGCCGGGAGTGCTACGCGGCCTTCGACCTGGGCTGCGCGTGGTGACAACGTTCCACGATGTGCGTGTGCCCTACCTGTTCCCGCGTGCGGGCAGGCTGCGCGATTCCGCGATCCGCCTGCTGGCGCGCACGAGCCATGCCGTAGTCGCCGCCGACCAGAGTGACCTGGCGGCGTTGCGATCCGTGGCGAACAGGACCTTCCACGTACCGATTGGTCCGAACGTGGCCTGTGCACCGCCGAGCCGGATACGAACGCGCCGCGTTTCGTCGCTCACTGGGCCTCGAGCACACTGACCTGGCCCTGGTGTACTTCGGGCTGCTGAACGCCAGCAAAGGTCTGGATCTGCTGCTGAGCACGTTCGAGCACGTCCTCAGACACCAGCCGCGCGCGCGACTGCTGCTGCTCGGCGGGTCGGCCGGTGCCAGCGATCCGACCGATCTGGTCACTGCGACGAGTGTCCGCGGCAGGCTCGAACGGTTCGGGTCGCGCGTCACACGAACCGGTTGGCTGGCGCCGCCGCGGCTCTCGGCGTACCTGCTGGCCGGCGATGTCGCGCTCCTGCCGTATGTTGATGGCGCCTCGGCACGCCGCGGCTCGCTGCTGGCGTGTGCAGAGCACGGCCTGCCGATCGTCTCGACCCGGCCGGCGGGTAGCGAAGTTGCGCCGTTTGTCCGCGCCGTAGACGCGGGTGCGCCGGCGCTGACGGATGCGGTGCTTGCCGCCGCGCGCGACCCTGCGCCGCTGGCCACGCTCAGTCGCAGCCTGGCAGCCCAGATGAGTTGGAGCCGTATTGCCGCGTTGCACGTGGTGATGTACGACCAGCTTTTATACTCGCGGCCGTGATCCGCCCGGTCGAGATCGAGCGCGGGGACCGCACGATGCTCGTCGTCGCCGCGGCGATAGCCGTGACGATCGGGGTCCTGGCCGCGGCCACCACGCCGCTGGTTCCGCTGGGCGCCGTCCTCGGCCTGCTGATTGTCAGCCTGATCTGGTGGCGGCCGATCCTTGGCGTCTACCTGTTCGTGGTGGTCATCGCGCTCTTGCCGTTTGGGGTGATTCCCATCCCACTGGCCGGCGCGCAGTTGACTTTCGTCGACGCGATCATGATTACCACGTTCTCGACGATGGTCTGCAGGTGGATCTTCACCAGCGAGAAGCTCCCGCTCGACCCACCGGGCGTCGCGCTGATCGTGTTTGCCCTGGTGTGCGTCGCGGCCTTCGTTGTTGGCTCAGGTCTGAGCCCGATCACGCCGGAGCTCGTTCGGCGCACGGGGAAACTGCTGGCCAGCTTGCTGTTCTTCCTCATTGCACGCGACGTCTTGAACACAACCGACCGTCTGGCGGGTATGACGCGTGCGCTGATCCTCGCCGGCGCCGTTCAGGGCGCCATCGGCACCGCGCTGATGGGAATGTCGCCCCTCACCCAGCTCACGCTCCTGACCCGCCTGGAGGTGATCGGTTATCCGAGCGACAGCGTGCTGCGCTACGTGCCCGGGCCAAATGACACCTATACCGACCAGCTGCGCGCCATCGGGACCTCGGTTGACCCGAACGTCTTCGGGGGAACGCTGATGCTCGCCCTGGTCCTGATCGTGGCACAGTGGGCGTCGCCGAAGCCCGTGCTGCGCAAAAGCGTGCTGGTCCTGCTGGCACTGCCGACGGCCGCCGGTGTGCTGCTGAGCCTGTCGCGTGCAAGTTGGGCCGGGCTGGCTATTGGCCTGGCGTTCGTCGGCGCGCTGCGCTATCGCCGCATTCTGGTGCTCGGGCTGATCGGCGGGATGTGCCTGCTCGCGACACCCTATGCCCAATCGTTCATCGTTCGCTTTGTGGGTGGATTTTCAACGGCCGATCCAGCCACCGCGTTTCGGGTCGGCGAATACACGAACGCGCTGACGCTGCTGAGTCGGTATCCCCTGCTGGGTATCGGCTTCGGCGCCTCGCCTGACATCGACGTGACCGCGGGTGTCTCCAGCGTCTACCTCCTGGTCGCCGAGCAAACCGGGCTCCTCGGGCTCAGCGTCTACCTCTTTGCGCTGATCACTGCCTGGTTCATCGGCCTTACCGACTTGCGTCGCATGCAGGACGCGCGCTTGCAGGGCATCCGCGCCGCGTTCCTGGCGGCCATCTCCGCCGCGCTGGTGACCGGTCTGCTCGACCAGTACTTCGCGAACGAGGCGTTTCCGCATGCCGTCGCGCTGTTCTGGCTCTACGCCGCGGTGCTCGTCTCGTCGAGTCGGTTAGCGCGCGTGCCAGCGGCGCAGGCGGAGCCTGAACGCGCCGTGACGGTGCGCCCTCCCGGTTTCCGCGCCCGCCCCCGCACCACGTCAGCAACCTGAGGTGTGCCCGCGGCAGACCGCGGTGAGCCGCTGCGTGCCTCTATTTGCCCGCCGCGGCGACCGCCTGCGACTGATCCGGAATGAGCACCACGTCGCCCGGGTTGACACTGGCAGCCGTCAGCCCGCTGGCCGACGCGATCGCGTCGCTGGAGACGCCATTGCGCGCGGCGATCTGGTCGAGCGTCTCGCCGGACTGCACGCGGTACAGCCAGCCAGGCTGTTTGGGGATGGTCAGCACCTGGCCGATCTTGAGCTGATTCGGGTCCTGCAGCCCGCTGGCTTTGGCGATGACCGCGACGGAGACGCCGTAGGTCTGCGAGATGACGCGCAGCGTATCGCCAGGCCGCACCGTGTAGGCGGTGAACGGCTGTGGACCACCACTGGAGACATTCGGCGTAACCGTGCCCGTCCCCGATCCCGGCGTGCCCGTGCCCGTGCCCGTGCCGCTGGTACCCGTGCCCGATCCCGCCGTACCGGCACCCTCGGTCGCCCCGGCCGAACTGGCAGCCGTGCCTGACGCGGCTGTGCCGCTCCCCGTCGTCGTCGTCGTCGCGGCGCCGCTGGTGCCCGCGGCTCCCATGGTTGTCGCCCCTCCCGACGTCGCGCCAGTTCCCGAGGCCGTAGGCGTCCCGTTACCGATCGCCGACGTCCCCGACGCCGATGCGGCCGCCGCCACCGGCTCAGCCGTGCCTGCGCCAGTCGTCGTCGTGTCGCCGCCGGCGCCCGGTGTCAGCACCGGCGCGCCGAGCGTCGCCGCCGACTCCGCGACCGGCCCCGTCAGCTCCGGCGGCGCCTTCTGTTGCGAAACCACACCCTGGGTAATCAGCGCGACAAGCAGCACGGGCACCAGCCCGATCGCTGGGATCAGCCACCACCAGCGCCAGACCGGTACGCTTGCAACGCGGCGTGAGCGTACCGCCTGACTCGTTCGGCGAGATTGGGGTGGCGTATAGGCGCCAGGCACCGGGCGGGACCTGCCTTCGCAGAAGATGTGCCGTGCTCAGGGTAGCGCACTCCTGGCAAGATCCGAAGCAGGCCGTGAGATGATCATTGCATGGACAGGCCACCGGCCAGATCTTTTCCTGGACCCCGCCGAGGCGCGCGCGACCGTCGAGTCGACTGCTCGCAAGCTGCTCCTTGAGCAGCCGAGCACGCGCTTTCTGGTCGGTGGTCAGCGCGGCGTCGATATCTGGGCTGCCCTGGCAGCGATCGCCGCTGGCGTCCCGTTCGGGTTGGTACTGCCGTCGGAGGTGGATACGTTCACGCAGGACTGGCACGCGTCGGATCAGGCACTGCTGCGCCTGACGTTTTCCCACGCCAGCGACGTGCGCGTGGCTGACGGCTATAGCGCCCGCAACCAGCTCCTGGCGCAGACCGCCGATCTGCTGGTGGCCATCTGGACGGGCACGAGCGGCGGTGGAACCGCCGAAACGCTGACTCTGGCCCGCGCCGCCGGCACCCCGATCCGCGAGATCGTCCTGGCCGCATCGCCCACCGCCCGCAAAGCCAGGGGCCGCGGCATCTGAGGCCCGCCAGCCGAGCAAGGCTCACCGCGCAGTCGCGCGGCGACGAGTCCCGCCACCCGCCCGAGGCGAGCCCCACCAGGCAACCTGAAGTGGGGTCCTCGCAGGGGAAGCCCGATGCGGCCTCCAGGGATGCCCAAGGCGAGACGCTCTCGGGAAGCCAACCCGAGTCCCTCCCGCGAAGTCGCCAGGTGAGTCGCTCCGGGAGACCCCCGGCCGTGCCCCTCCAGGGAAACCCGAGGCGGGCCCCTGTGCGATTCCCCAGAGGACGATGCGCTCCGTGCGGGCCCGAGGTAGGGTCCCCTCTGGGGAAATCCCCGAGGTGGGTCCCCTCCGGGGAAACTCCCCCGAAAATGGGTCCCCTCTGGGGAAATCTAGCTGGGCAACACCACAATACGCGCCAGCGTCTCGGCTTCCTCCATCTTGATCCCAACCGATCCCTTGCGATCGCGCGCCACGACGGGCACGCTCTCCACGGTCGCCCGCGCCGTGCGCCCACTCGCAGCAATCAGCAGCACATCCTGACTCGCGTCCAGCACCGCGGCGCCCACAACCGTGCTCCGCGGTAGCAACTGCATCGTCGCGACGCCACCCGTCGCGCGCCCCTTGCGCGGATAGTCCCCGAGTGGGCTCCGCTTGACGAACCCATTGCTAGAGGCGACCCACAGCAGCCGCTCGTCGTCCTCAGACAGCCAGTCGGCGCCGACCACACTGGCCGAGCTCGCCAGGGACATGGCCTGCACCCCCTGCCCAACCCGCCCTGCCGCGCGCAGATCTCCGTCCGAGAAGCGCAGCGTCTTGCCATCCGAGGTCGTCACCAGGTAGTCCCCACCGCCAGGGCTCACCAGGACCGCGCTAATCGCGTCCTTCGGCTGAAGCTTCAGATCGGGCGAGGGCTTCTCGTCGACCCGCACGTACTCTGAAAGCGGCGACTTCTTCACTTTGCCCTCGCGCGTGAATACGACCAGGTACACCTCTTCCGAGAAGGCGCTGACGGGCACCACGCCGACCAGCCGCTCACCGGGATCGAGGCTGATGAAACTGCGAACGACCTCGGCCCGCGCCGCGCGCGTCACCTCCGGCAGCTTGGCCACGCGTACGGTCGCCACGCGTCCGCTCGACAGCTGGCACAGCAAATAGTCAGTGGTCTGCGCGCGCTGCACGCTGACAAGGCGCTCGTCGCCACGCACGGTGCCCGCGTTGGTCTTGCCCGAGTACGTATTGGTCGGCATGGCTTTCAACCCGCCGTCGCTGGTCAGAGCCACCAGGACCGCCTTGCTTTCGATGGCTGCCGGCACTTCGGCGACAGGCGCCGCCGCGTCTTCTTCGGAGAGGATCGCCGTCCGCCGATCGTCCGCGAAGTCATTGATGATCGTCTGCATCTCGTCCTTGATGGCCGCGACCAGCTTGGGCTCGTGCGCCAGCAGATCCTCGAGCCGCGCGATGGTCTCCTGGAGCTCCTTCTTTTCGGTGCGGTAACCGGCAAGGTCCATGCGGGTGACCTGGGCCAGCGTCATCTCACTGATGCGCTGCGCCTGAATCTCCGTCAGCTTGAAGCGTTTGATCAGCTCCGCGCGCGCGACCTGGCGATCTCTGGCCGCCTGGAAGATCCTGACGATCTCATCGGCGTGCACCGCGCCGATAATCAGGCCCTCGACCAGGTGCAGCCGCTCGCGGGCGCGCGTCAGGTCGAACTCACTGCGTCGGCGCAGCACGTTGAGCTGGTGCTCGTTGTAGCGGCGCAGCAGCTCTACCATGCCAACCGTGCGCGGCGTGCGCGCGGGCTCGTTTTCGGCCCCGAACAGGAACGTCATCTGGACCGAGAAGCTGGTCTGCAGGCTGGTGTGCTGATACAGCGCGGCCACCACCTCGGCGGGCGTCGTCTCCCTGCGCAGCGGCAGCACGATGCGCGTGCCGTTCTGGTCGCTCGACTCGTCGGGGATGTGACCCTCGAAAACAAGGCCAGGCAGCTTGCCGTCGTTGAACGCCTTGGCAATGCTGGTTTTGACGTTCGCCCGACCGACGAACGGGACCTCGGTGACGATCAGCCGCCGGCCGCGCTGGTCTTCTTCGAGTCGAATGGTGCCGCGGTGAACGATGCGGCCCCGACCGGTGGCTAGGTAGTCGCGGATGCCCTCCTCGCCGACGACCGTGCCGCCAGACGGAAAGTCCGGTCCCTTGACGAAGTGCATCAGGTCGAGCACGCCCATCTGCGGCTGGTCGAGCAGCGCGATGCACGCGTACAGCACCTCGCGCAGGTTGTGGGGTGGCACGCGCGTCGCGAAGCCAAGGCCGACACCGTCCTGACCGTTGATGGCCGGCGGAATGCGCGCCGGCAAGTAGTACGGCTCGACGACCCTGGGGTCCTGCTTGTAGGTGGGCACCAGCGGCACCGTGTCCTTTTCGATGTCGCGTAGCATGATCTCGCCAATGCGCGACAGGCGCATTTCCGTGTAGCGCATGGCCGCGGCAGGATCGTCGTCGTCCGAGCCGAAGTTGCCCTGCCCATCGATCAGCGGATAGCGCAGCGAGAAGTCCTGCGCGAGCCGCACGGCGGCGTCGTAAATCGCCTCCTGGCCGTGCGGATGCGCCTGGCCCATCACCGTTCCGACGACCTCGGCGGACTTGACCGTCTCGTGCGAAGCGTCCCAGCCCATGCGGTACATGAACCACAAGATCCGCCGCTGGACAGGCTTCAACCCATCCCGCGCGTCAGGAATGGCCCGCGCGTTCGAGGAAACGCCGTACTCGGCATACGAGTTCTGAATCGCCGCCGAGAACTCTTCCTGTCGGATCTGTTCGGTCTCGAAGCTCATGAGAAGTCAGAACTCAGAAATCAGTAGTCAGATCGAGCCGGTCGGATCGTCTGGAGGTAAGCACTCAACATTCGTTTGACTTCCTCAACCGCCGCACTGTGTTCCTCAAATGTCTCAGCCTTCAGCATTCCCAGGTCGCGGGCAAGCACGAGTTGGTACTCCAATTCACTGGCCGAACCCATCGCGATCCGCAGAAACCGCGCAAGTTCCAATCGCCCATCCCGGCCGCACCCTTCGGCAATATTTGTCGGTATCGATGCGCACGACCGTCTCATTTGTGCGGTGAGCCCGTAAACCTCCTCGTGCGGAAAGTCGGCCGTCGACGCATAAATCGCGAGCGTGAGTCGATGCGCCTTATCCCACACTTTCAGTGTTCGGAAGCTTCTCATGGCGTGTGGACAACTGAGTTCTGACTTCTGAGGTCTGATTTCTTGAACGCTCAGACATCCAGATCGGTAAGCCGCGCCGCCTGTGCCAGAAACTCCCGCCGCGCCTCCGGCCGCGACTCGTCCATCAGATCCGCCACAACCTGCGCCGCGATGGCGCTGTCCTCCAGCGTCACCTGCTTCAAGATGCGCGTCGCGGGATGCATCGTCGTCTCGCGCAGCTCCGACGCGGTCATCTCCCCGAGGCCTTTGTAGCGTTTGATCGGCGCATTCTTCGCATCCGGATTCCGACCCATGAAACGCCGCAGCGCTTCATCGTCAGTAAGCCACGTGGTCTTGCTCCTCCACTTCACCGAGTACAGCGGCGGCATCGCCACGAACACGCGGCCACTTTCGATGAGTCCAGCAGTCTCCTGGTAAAACAGGGCAAGAAGCAGCGCGCGAATATGTCCGCCGTCGACGTCCGCGTCGGTCATGATGATGATTTTGCGGTACTTGCACTTCTCGAGATTGAACGCGCCGCGAACCCCCGTTCCGATGACTGAAGCGAGCAGCGCATATTCCTTATTGAGCTGCAAGCGTTCAGGCCGAGCATTGATGACGTTGATCGGCTTACCCCGCAGCGCCAGAATCGCCTGATAGCTCGCGTCGCGGCCCTGTTTGGCGTTACCCCCCGCACTCTGCCCTTCCACAATGAACAGTTCGGCGCGATCAGGATCCGTCGTCGACGCGCGCGCGAACTTTGAGGTATCGAGGTCAACAGTCTCTGCGCGCTTCTGCCCGGTTCGCGCCAGTTGTTCCTCGGCCGCGAGCCGGTTAGCCAGCTTCTGGTCGTCCTGGATCTTCTTGAGCCAGTCACGCGCTTGCGTCGGTCGGGCGTCGAACCACTCCTTCAAGCCCTCGATGACGACGGAGCGAACGATGCCTTCAACTGGCGCATTGTTGAGTTTGTTCTTCGTCTGACCCTCGAATTGCGGATCTTTGAGTTTGACCGAGATCGCCGCGACCAATCCCTGCTGGATAACCTCGGGTCTAAATGCCTCTTTATCGCGATTCTTGATGATGCCCATCTTCGACGCGTAGTCATTCGCGACGCGCGTCAGTGCCGCCTTGAACCCGCGCTCGTGCACGCCGCCTTCGGGCGTGCGCACCGCGTTGGCAAAGGAATGGAGGTCGAGTTTGTAGCCGCGATTCGGCAGGATGGCGACTTCGACCAGAACCTGTTCACGCAGCTGAGTAAACGTGATGGGCTTGGCGAACAGCGGCTCCGCGCCTGGCGGGCTCGCGGCGCGGACGAAGTCGGCCAGGCCCTCGCGTGAGTGGAAGGTCTTCGTAATGACGACTTCCTGCTCGTCGTCCCACATCGACAGGTGCAGGGCCAGGCCACGATTGAGGTGCGCGGCGGCCTGCAGTCGACGTTCGAGCGTTTCGCGTGGGTAGTAGGCGTCATGGTCGAAGATGCCACGGTCGTACCGCCAGCGCAGCTGCGTGCCGTGCTTCTTGGGGTCGCTCGAGGTGATCTTGGGCGTCAGCGGTTTGCCACGCTCGAATCGTTGCGAGAACTGCTGACCGTCGCGCCAGATGTCGAGTTCGAGCCACTCTGAAAGCGCGTTGATGACCGTCGCGCCCACGCCATGCAAGCCGCCGGCGGTTTTGTAGGCGCCTTCGGCAAATTTGCCGCCCGAATGCGGCACCGTCAGCAGCACGGTGGCGCTCGGCAGCTTCTTGCCGTGGTACGTCATCTGATCGAACGGCATCCCGCGGCCCTCGTCGCGGACGGTCACCACCCCGTCTCGATCGACGTCGACCCAGATCTGCGTGCCGAATCCAGCGACCGCCTCGTCGACGGCGTTGTCGAGCGCCTCCCAGATGAGGTGGACCAGGCCGCTGGTGCTGGTCGAGCCGATATACATGGCCGGCCGATGACGGATGGCCTGGATGCCCTCCAGGACCTGGATGTCTCGGGAGGTGTAGTCGCTAGTGGTTTGAGAAAACCGCTCCTCATCGGTGAGGGCCGCGGCGCCCGGGGCTGCCATGTTCACCTCAGTATAGAACGAGTGTTCAGTTTACCCACGCTACATTCACGTTTCGCTGACGCGCTCTGTTATAGGGCCTCGCGGCTGGCGTCCGTGCAATGGCACGCGCATTGCGTTGCGGACACGAAAGTGAACCAGCAGATTTTCTGATGGAGGCAAGATGAACCAGATCAACGTGAACCCCGGCCGCGAGCCTACCGAGGTGGTGGACACTTCTGGCGATCGCAGCACCGCCGCCGGCATCAACCTGATCACCGTCTTGATCGTCCTGGCCGTGCTGGCCGTGATCGCCTGGTACCTGTTCACCGGCCCATTACACCTCGGCGGTTCCGGCGGCACGAGCACCACGACGATCAACGTGAACCCGGCGCCGACGAGCGTCAGCGTCAACCCACCTGCGCAGCCGAACATCCCGGCGCCGGCGGGCAACGCCGGTAACACCGGCACCACTGGCAACACCGGGGCTACCGGCACCACCAGTGGCACAGGCAGCGGTGCCGGCACGACCTCTGGTTCGAGTAGCTCAGGCGCCACAGGCGGCGCGGGCGCAACTGGCGGATCAACCACCAATCCGTAGCAGGGCATCGCTGAGTCAGTAACGGGCTGAAACCAGCAGCGGGCTTAGACTAGGGGCGATGACAGCCGATCCAGCAGTCGTCGCCCCTTCTGCTGCGCCCGTCGATCCAGCGATTGCCGCCCGCCGCGCCGCGACACAGGCGCGGACCGACGCAGTCCGGGCTCAGTTCCGCCACGACCTCAACGTGGCGTATGGCGACCAGCCGCTCCAGGTCATGGACGTCTACTACCCGCAAGCGTCGTCGGCAACCGCGGCGCCGCTCCTGGTCTGGGTCCACGGCGGCGGCTTTCGTCGCGGGAGTCCGGCCAACGATGGCTACAACGGCGGGCCATACCTCGAGCGCGGCAGCGTGTTCGTTTCGATGGGCTATCGGCTCGCGTCAGCGGTTCGCTTCCCGGACACGTGTGCAGACATCGAACTGGGCCTGCGCTGGTTGGTCGAGCACATCGCCGAGCGCGGCGGTGATCCGACCCGCGTGTACCTGGCCGGGCACTCCGCCGGCGCTATGCTCGCCGCGGCGGTCGGCTTCCACCTCGAGCTGATCCGCGGCTTGGTGCTGATCAGCGGCTTCTATGACCTCTCGAATCAGTCGGACGAGATCGTCAATCGCGCGTCACCGCGCTACGCGCGCAACCTGATCGAGGCGATCGAGCGCGTGCCCGAGCACACGCTCGTAATTGCCGCTGACAACGATAGTCCCGCCGCGCTGCCGAATGCCCGGGCCTTGTTCAACGCGCTGCAAGCACGCGGCGCCTCGGTCGAGATGTTCGTCGAGCCTGATGCCGACCATCTGGCCGCGAATCGCAGCTTCGCGACGCCAGGCTCGAACGTGGCACAGGCGGTCGAGCGCATGATGTCTCTGGGCTAGCAGATACACGCTGCCAGTCGTCACCAGGGTCTTGGCGCTCCAGACCTGACGACACTTCAACCTCAGAGAGTTTTCACTTGTGAGACCGTGAGACTGCCGCATCGCCCCATGCGTGACGGCGCGAGCCCGCCGGTCAACTCGAGTCTTCGAATGAAGCGATGAACAAGCTTCGCACGGCCGCGGCGCGACCTCAGTCGCCGTCATCGCTGTCGTCGCGCGAGCCGAATTCCTCCGCCCAGCACGTGCCGAAGTTGCTATTGCCGCCCGTGACGCCGATGCCGATATCGGTGTAGCTGACCGACAGGATATTCGCGCGATGCGTCGGTGAGGCCATCCAGCCCGCCACGACGGTCTCGGGCGTCGTGAATCCGCCGGCAAGGTTCTCGCCCAGGATGGTCCACCCGAGGTAGCCCGCGGCGGCGTCGCGGTCGGCGAGGTTGGGCACCGGACCGCAGGTGTGCTCGAAGCAGCCGCCTGAGGCCAGCACCTGGCTATAGCCCTGCGCGGCGACCGTGAGCTGTGGGCTGAGCGTCAGCGGCGCTAGCCCCGCCTGGTCGCGCGCGGCGTTGGTCAGATCCAGCACGCGCGTGACGACGGCGGTCGGGTCCGTGGGGGTCGTCGGCGTGGGATCGGCCAGCACGGGGCTCAGCGGGAACAACGCCATCGCTGCCGCGATGATGCTCAACCCGCTCACCAGCCAGCGCATGCCGATCAGCGTGACCATAGCTCGTCAAGTTACGATGACTCAACGCATGACCCCAGAAGTGCAGTCAGCAATCGAGCCGCTGCGCGTTCCGATTGACACCTTCGCCATGCACCTGCGGCCTTCGGAGCTCGCAGGGGTGGCGGGCGGGCTGGGCGGCACGTGGGAGCTCACGGCGTTGGCCGACGCGGTCCGCGCGCTGCCGCGGAATGATCGTGCCCCCTTCTGGGAGCTCGCCACGCGCCACTACGCACGCCACAAACCAGTGGACCGGGCGGCGGGCGAGATCGGCATGGACACCCTCCACGCCCGCGCCCTGCTGGAAGCCTTCGCCCGGGCTCTCATCCGATAAAGACCCAGTTCATCTTCTCGTCTCCCCCTTTGACCCGGAGGGGAGTGCGCCGCGGCGCACGCGAGCGCAGCGAAGCCATGCGCCGCAGTCCGCGAAGGGTCCTTAAATGTCAGAGCCCTCCGGTTCTGCCCCGACTCCGTCGGGATCGCCAGCCTCGCCCCCCTCTTCACCGAGGTCCTCGCCGGCCTCGAGTCGGTCCACCATCTCGCCCCAGTCGTCACCCAGGTCTTCACCCATCTGCTGACCGAGTTTGCGTGCCCAGCGCGCCACGCTCTTGGGGTCGTCTTCGTCAAGATCGCCGAAGCTCGAAGGATCGGTCAGGTCGTCGAGTTGGGCGTCCTCGCTCTTGAGTTGGAACACGCGCGAGACGAGGCGCGAAAGCTTGGTCGACCCGCAAAACTCGCACGTCGGCGTACCCGTGCTGGCGGCCGAAAACGTTTGAAAATACACACTCACCCGGCGGCGACAATCAGCGCAGCGATACTCGTAAATTGGCATCCATCAGACCCACTCGGACATCCCGAAAGTTGTCCCAATATTAGGCAAAAAATGACTTGCCGGGAGCGAGTTCCAGTGCTAGCGTGTGAGTATCACCTTGAGGCATTGAAGGAGGTGCCGATGGTTCGAACATTACGCAAGCCACACGTCACCTTCTGCCGATGGCAGGTCGATGAGTAGCGGCCCCATCGGCGAATGTTGCCGATCAGGGGTCTGCAGCGACGCGCAGACGTGAGCTCTGGGTCCATCGGAGTTGCCGCATGAGGCGCCCGGGACCGATCTCTGGAGCCGGGAAGGCGCTGCACGTTGGTGAGCGCGCCGCATGATGCACTAGCTGCAGTTCGCAAGACTGAGTGGGAGGCGTCCGAATTCATCGGGTGCCTCCCTTTTTTGTGCCACGTCTCTCGCGCATGGCTTGTGCGCCGCCCCCGCGCCCCTGGGCGCCCGCGCTTTTTGAAGCCCCCTCTTGAGCCAGGTGGTTTTGTGCCACCTTTCGCGCTGTCCGCCGCCCCCGCGCCCGTCCCTTTCTTCCGCCACTCGTCTTCTGCGACCTCGCTTCTGCCACCTTTCGCTCTGTGCCCTGCGCTCGCCGTCGGCGCAAGTCCGTGTTCCTCGGAGGACGTCCGTTGCCTCCTGCTAGCTATGTGCCGTGACGGCTTGACCCTTTGTCGCGGGTGATCCCCAACGCCGCGGCGCCCCCTCGTTCGACGCGCCCCCGTCCTCCGAGACGCGCCGCCCGGCCCTCGTCCCGCCGCTACCATCTCCCTCAACATGTCCGACTTCGCGGCCCTCGCCCAGACCTTTCTCGACGAAACCTTCCAGGACTCCCCCGTCCTGGCCTCCCAGCTCGGCGTCGACGGTTACGACGACCGCCTGGACGATCTCTCCGAGGCCGCTTTCGCCGACCGCGGTCGCCGCTCCGCCGCCTGGCTCGACCGTTTCGACCACCTCGGCGACCTCGCCTGCGCCACCGTCGACGAGCGGCTCGACCGCGATCTGATCCGCTCCACGCTGCGCGGCCGCGCCATCCTCGACGACTGGCAGATGTGGCGCCGGCAGCCCGAAACGTACCTCGGCCCCGGCCTGGGCGGCATCTTCACGCTGTTCCTGCACCGACTCAAGCCGGAGCCGGACCTGGTCACCGCTGCCATCGCACGCCTGCGCGCGATCCCGCGCGCACTCGAGGATGGCCGCCACAATCTCAAAGCCGAGCTGGCCCCGCGCCTGTAC
Organism: uncultured Chloroflexia bacterium; assembly: GCA_963776625.1. Classification (GTDB taxonomy): domain Bacteria; phylum Chloroflexota; class UBA6077; order UBA6077; family CF-72; genus CF-72. The sequence continues at coordinate 607,295 of CAVZNP010000003.1, forward strand.
GTGGAGCGCGCCATCCGCCAGGCGCGCTCTGGCGCCCGCTACCTGAGCGAAATCCTGCCAGATGAGGTCCAGGACGAGACCCTCCGCGGTGAGCTCGCGGACTGGGGCGGCATCGCGGCCGGCGGCATGGAGGTTTACGCCGACTTCCTCGAGTCGACGCTGCTGCCCAGAGCCAGTGGCGCCTACGCGATCGGAAACGAGCGGTACTCGCGGCTGCTGCGAGAAAAGGAGCTGCTCGATGACGACGCCAGTTCCCTGCGCGAGCGCGGTCGGCGCGAATACGACCGACTCGCCGAAAACCTCCGCCAGTCCGCGCAGACGATCGCCCACACCGATGATTGGCCGGCGGTGCTGGAGCAGCTCAACCAGGATCACCCGACCACGCCCGAGATGATGCTGCAGGCGTACACGGACTGGACCGCGCGTGCCCGTCAATTCCTGATCGACCGCGAGCTGGTGCTAATGCCGGAGGGTGAGGCGTGCAGCGTGGAACCTTCACCGCTCTTCCAGCGACCGGTCACTGCCGTCGCCTCCTACAATAGTCCTCCGCCATTCTCGACCTCGATGCGCGGTCATTTCTTCGTTCCGTTTCCCCCGGATGGCGCCTCCGAGCAGGAGGTCCAGCAGCGATTGGAGAACAACAGCTACGCCGGCATTCCAACGGTGTCGGTACATGAGGCGTACCCGGGCCACCACTGGCAGCTGGTGATGGCCAAAAGCAATCCGAGTCGCGTCCGCCGCTCGTTCCGCACACCGTACTTCACCGAGGGCTGGGGCCTGTATGCGGAGCACGTCATGCGCGAGCAGGGCTTTTTCGTGGACCCACGTCAGGAGATGTCCCAGTACGAAGCGACGCTATTTCGCGCCGCGCGCATCATTGTGGATACCAGCTTGCACATCGGCGACATGTCCTTCGACGAAGCCGTCGATTTCATGCAGACCCGCGCCAACCTGCCTGAACCCACCGCGCGAGCGGAGGTCACCCGCTACTGCGCCTGGCCGACGCAAGCCTCCGCCTACCTGACGGGCTGTCTGGAAATCCTGCGCATCCGAGAACGGTACCTGCAAGCCGGCAAAGGCTCGCTACGCGAATTCCACAACAAACTCGCCGCCAGCGGCGGCCTCCCAATCGCGCTGGCAGAGCAAGCCGTCATGCACTGACGGAGTGCGCAGGCGTGGCGGGGTCTGTAGCACCTTCCTCACACGAACCTCGCCTTCGCACCGTCAAGTTGCGGCACCCTCAGTTTCACAGCTCCCGTTCATAGCGCCCGCCGCGGCACGGGCGATTGCCCGCCGTTGTTCGTGCTGACGGACCATAGGGTCGGCGAGGGTGAGTGCGTGTCTCCGAACGAACGTGACGACGAAACGAACGAACGCTGGCTGTTGGGTACTGCGCGCCTGGCACCAAACGCGTGCATGGCGTCGGACGGCGCTCCCGCTCGCAAGGCGCACGCGCGTCGCGCTCGCGCGTCAGTCCCGCGGAAAACGCAACGTCATCGCCAGGTGGTCCCGCCCGATGCTGGTATTGGCAAATACCGACAGCGCAATGTCCGCGTAGTTCTCCGGCTGCGTGACCGACGGACTGAAATGCGTGAGCACCAGCTGCCGCGCCTGGACGCCGGACGCTAGTTGCGCCGCCTCGCGAAAAGTCATGTGCTTGCGCTCCACTGCGCGCCGCTGATCGGCATCGTCGCCAAAGGTCGCCTCGCAGACCAGCAGGTCCACGCCCGCCACCAGCTCCGCGATGGTCGGCGTGGGCCGCGTGTCGGTCACCAGTCCGATTGACAGTCCGGGTCGCGGCGGACCGAGCACGTCCGCCGGCCGCACCTCGCCGACCGTCTCCCCACGCTGGAGTCGCCGCCACTCCGCGACGGGCACTCCGAGTGCGCGGGCCCGCTCCACCTGAAAGCGCGGCGCGCGTGGCAGGTCGACGCGGTACGCCAGACACGGCACGTGATGGTCCGCGTCGACGCACGTGATTCGCAAATCATGCATGCCAAAGGCCGCGCCGGACTCCAGTTCGCGGACGCGCACCTCGAAGGGCAGATATGGCGCGACAACGCATAGTCCGGTGACAACCTGCGCCAGCCCCGGCGGTCCGACGATCTCGACCGGTTCGGTCCGCCCCGAATTCCCTTGCGTGAGCAGCAGCCCCGGCAGCCCGGCGACGTGGTCCCCGTGCACGTGACTGACGAGGATGAGGTCGATGTCCTTGATCCCCCAGCCGAGGCTGCGCAAACTGATTTGCGTCCCTTCGCCGCAGTCAAAGAGCACAAGATGCCCGCCACACCGAATCAGCGAGCTGGACAACCACCGGTTCGGCAGCGGCATCATGCCGCCCGTCCCGACCAGAGCCAGTTCGAGCATCACCAACAGTATGCCTGCCCGCCACCCTGTCTCCGCCCGCCACTACCCAGATCACGGGCAGTAGCTGCGCGGAAGAGCCCTCGCCTGCAGGGAGGTGGCGGCGATTCTAAAGGGTAGTTCGGGGAGCTACGGCAACTCGCGCGGAGCGCAAGGTTTTTCCGCTGCCGTCGCGCACGCGAGGAACTTGTAAGTCAAGGCTGCTGCCGACTCGAGTCTCCCAACTGCGCTCTCGGTAACCATTGCGCTCACCATGTCGACACCGCTGGGCTCCGAGATGCTGAGCGACTTCCAACTCCATGAGTGCCTGGGTCATGACCCGCGCACCCTCGCGCAGGGTGTCGAGATCAGGCTCAGCGTCAGCCTTGCGCAGCAGCTCGGCGAGTGCCATGCTCAGGCTGTCGGCCATCGGTCCGGTTCTCCTAGTCGGTTGCTTAGACACTTCCGATGAGAACCACCGCTGGCCGTTCCGGTCAAGAGCCCCTATCCCCACACGACCGTGGACTCGACTGTCTCGCTCGGTAGTCAACGGGACCCGGCCCCACACACTTGGATCCAAGCATGGATGGACACCCGGTCGTGTGAGGATCATGGGTGTACACCCGTTTCGCTTGCTCACCTCGACGAGCTGGCCGATTGCCGCATGACAGGTGATAAACATTTCCGATGCGCTATCGGTGGCCCCGGGGAGAGATGGCAGCACTCCGCCGTGTAGACCAGGCGCAGACGGCGTGAAGCCAGCTCGATGGACCTCGAAGATGAGGTCGACGCGCTGCCAGCTGGCGAGCACGATAGTGTGTGTACGTCGATCGAGGTTGATATCGAACTCATGCTGAATCGGTACACCTCGGCTTCCGGGTAGTCACCGAGCCCTGACAAACCTATGAGGCGCTCGATGGTGCAGGTGCCTCAGTTCGTCCTCGCGCCGTACGGTCCGAAGCGGCAGCGCCAGCTCGACCTCGGACAGATAGCCGAAGTCGTCGGGCGCGCGGCGATCGCGCGGCGCGCAGATGCCACTGGCCGGGTTGTAGGGACACAGGCCGGCGGCGACCATCGCTGCCTACACACGGCGCAGCACGTCGAGCTTGTGAGGCAACAGTGCTCGGTTAGCGCCCGTGCGCGACCATGTCCTCGCGGTATCGCTTCAAGTCCTCGACGGTCGCCCCCTGGCAGCGACGTGGTTGTCACCGGCTGGCTCAGGCGGCCAGTTGACAGCGGTAGCCGCGGATCGTGTCGACCGAGGCATCCGCGTTGGCGCAGTCGAGGCCCTCAGCGATACCCGCAAAGGCGGCGTCGATCTCGTCGTCGGGGTGTCTCCCCGCTGGCCACGAGCGTTGACACTGAGGCGCCGACTGTGCTGTCTCGAGCGCCCGCGAGCGTACCGGATCGGCCTCGAGCATCAGTGGTTGTATTACCGACCATCCCTGCATTAGCTGGTTGAAGCGCGTGTGGTGCCAAGTGTGATGTTGTGGTGGGTTGTCGCAATCTGGAAAACTGACTGCGACGGCAAACCTGCTGAGCAGTTCGTCTCCGCGGTTCAATTCTCTCACCAGAACCCGTCGCGGCTGGTAGAGGCATTGGCAGGTTCTACTTTCGCGAGTGCGCTGACCTCGGCCTCCAACGCGCGTAGGCGCATGCTGACATATGCCGCTGACCTGTGGATGGCGTCAGCGACTCGGCGCGGCGACCAGCCATGTTCGCGTAAAACGATGCGGTCCGGGACGGGACGCACCGTTCACGAGTCCGCTGGACAGCGCCGAAACTGGCCGGAGCATCTACCTTCTGACAGCCTCCTTCACGTCGTCAATCCAGTAAATTCGATCGGCTCGTGCCTGAAGTTCAGTTGAAACACCGTATCTGAATACCACAAGCTCCAGGTTCTTGCGGTGCTGCGAGAGATATTCGACAGCATCGAGTAGATCACCATCACCAGAAGAAAGCAAAAGCGAGTCGTACTCGTCGGACAGTGTCAGTGCCAGGGTAGCAAGCCCTACGTCTACGCCCTTCTGCTGCTCGCGCGTAAGACGGTGGGTCTCGCCGGTCCGTTCATTCGGACAGTGGAGGAGCTGGATGGAACCACAGACATCGCAGTAGCTGCGGTCTGCTCTCAGAGTCTTGAGTTCGTACAGTTGGGTAATTATCTTCGGCCCGTATGGCGGAGCAGAACGTAACCAGGTGTGGAATCCGTTTTGCGCGTCGGTGGTAGGATGCGGCGTCGAGTTCAGGTAGTAAGCTCGCCAGATGGGACCGTCCAAACTCAATGAAGTCTCTCAATTTGCGGTAGTCGAACTGGTAGCCCGTCTCGACGGTACTCTGAGACGAGAACAGGTAGCCGGCTCGATCAGCCAGAGCCCACGGTTGCGGTCCATGTCTGGGCCAGCTTAGTGCACCGTCTCGTAAATTCCAGGGCCGGTCATCGCGGCCTGATTCGAAGTCGACTCGGGCACGACCGATAGGTATCGAAACTTGCGGACGCTGTACTTAGCGGCCTTGGACGGTGTACAGGCGCCGCCGCCCGTCAGCCCACCCCTGGTTCAAGCACTGAATTCATCCAGGACTCGGCCACCACAGCGCGCCGCAAGACGCTTTTTTAGGGCACGGGCTGATTGAGCACAACCCGCATCACCTGCTGGTCACGACGCCAGTTGGTTTTGGTGCGTTCCCTGGGCGAACCGCTGTGCTCGGAGACCACGGCACGAAATCCACCGGGTGATCGCCAGCCCGTTGCCAGGTGCCCATCGGGAGTCGTCGCCAACTCCCATGACCAGAAATCGGCCGCCCCCAGTCCAGAGTTGGTCGAGGGCTGTGGTGGCCCAGGCCTTTGTCTCGGATGTCTCCGCACCGTGGAGGACTTTCGGCAACCGTCCAGCGGTGCTCGGTCGCCTGGAACCAGTCGACGATCTCGGTGTGCTCGCTTCCAAACAGCGTGCCACATGCTCCCAGATCCACTTCTCACCATCGCCGAGCACGACGACTGGCCGTAGCCGGGCAGGTATGCCATCCGTGCGACACGGCGCCATCCGTGCGACACGGCGCCATCCGTGCGACACGACGTGAGCCATCCGTGCGCGTGCCATCCGTGGCGACACGGCGACCTAGCTCGCGGGGCCGAGGGCCACAACGGCAATTGCGCGACCGGATACATCTCGCGTCATGTCCTCCGGAGTAACCGACTGCCCGCTGGCGTACGCGCCCTCGAATCGCGCATCGCGCAATCTGTCGACAAGTCCGGCCGTGCAGGTGGCGGTCATGCTATCGGCCTTGTTCGTACGTCAAAGCCGTCAGACGGGCACCAGGACCTCGATCCAGCCGCTGTAGCTGGGCCGAGAGCAAGGTTCTTGCTCGACTGCGCGTGGCGATCGAAGCCGCGCGCGGGCTGGGCTGCAGCGCCGCCGCTGGCAGCGCCCGCCCCGCTCGTGGCCGAGACGCTGGTGCACGAGCGTCCCACGGATGTCATACGCATGGATGGGTACTGCTTGGTCCCCGGTCGTGAACCTGGATCAACTGCGCTCGTCAAGGCCAAGAAGACGGAACCGGTGGTCACCTGGTGGTCAAATGCCCGATTCGACGCGAGTATCGGCAGCGCGCAGCCTCGCTGTCAGGCGCGTTTGCTGTAGGCTTGCCGAGTGTTCGGCGGCGACCAGGCCGTACTTCTCCAATCTCAAGAACGGCTCAAGCGACGATACCGCGACGTTGTTGCCGCCGGGCGCGCCGGGGTACACTCAGTCGATCTGGGGCATTAGCTCAGCGGGAGAGCACTTGCCTGGCAGGCAAGGGGTCCGGGGTTCGAATCCCCGATGCTCCACCAGAAATCAAGTTCAGATTTAGAACAGTCGTCCTACACCGAAACACTTGTTCTGGGGGCTTGACCACCCGTTGACGACCAGAACAGTAAGATGGCGGTCGGTGGGCACTCTGCTCGACCTGCTGTGGGCGAAAACTGACCGTTCCGCCGAGTGCTGGCTGTGGCGAGGCGCCGTCAGCAAGGGCTACGGCCGTTTCACGTATCTCGGGGTGAACCGCCAAGCGCACCGCTGGGTGTACGAGGAAAGCATCGCAGCGATCCCCAAAGGAGCACTCGTTCTGCAGCGCTGCGGCAATCATCTGTGTGTACGGCCAGAACACCTTTACACCGGCGACCACGCTGAGAGCATGCGCCTGCGGGACCAATTTGGCCGAACTGCTCGCGGGACACGACATGGTTCGATGACCCACCCGGAGAGAGTGATCTCGGGAGAAGATCACTGGGACTCGCGTTTCGACTGGGAGACGGTCCGCGAGATACGCGCTCGCAACTCCGCCGGCGAATCGACGCGTGCGCTCGCGGCGGCCTACGGGGTAACCCAGGACACGATCTGGAAGATCACCAGCGGTCGGACCTGGAAGGAGCGAACTCAAGAGCCCGGTTCTCCATAACCGAGCGCTCGATCGATCTGTAACGTTGCCAGTCGCAGCAACTCATCCGGAGGCTGCTGATACACGTTTGCGGTGAGCTCGTACCTGGTGTGACGCATCAGCTCCTGAGTTACCCGCGATGCTACACCGCTGCTGAGCAGCAACCCGGCGAAGTCATGCCGGAGACTATGCGGGCTGCGATGCTCCATGCCTGCGCGTTTGAGTGCCGCTGTGAAGGCCCGATTCACGTTGCGCGGCTCGATGAGCGTGCCGATGGTGGTCGTGAACACGTATCCATCCGCGGTGCCTTTCCAGTTCAGGCCAGCACGCAGACGATCGTCGTGTTGATGTTGCCGTCGATCCACCAATGCCTCCATCACGACGCTGGGCAGGGGTTGCGCGCGATTGCCCTCGCTCGACTTCGCACCTTCGCGTACCAGCAAGCCCTGACCTCTGACGCGATTGACGCGGCGTTGCACCAGGAGATAGCCGCGCTCGAAGTCGATGTCGTCCCAGCGAAGCCCCAGGGCCTCGCCGCGGCGCAGTCCAACGCCGAGCCAGAGCAGCGCAAACGCACGCAGGAGTGGACGGTGCGTGAAAATGGCCAGAAGACTCCGGGCATCTTCCGCACTGGGAGCCGCGCGCCTGGCTCGCCGACCGCCCTGCGGGGCCTCGACGTGCTCAGCTGGATTCGCAGTAAGGTGGCGGCGTTGAACCGCCACCGTCAGCGCGGTACGCAACCGAATGAGTGCTGACTGACGCGTGCGCAATCCAACGCCGGCGCGTTCGAGCTCGTCGCTCCATCGCTCGAGGTGTTCCGCCCGCAGCTTGTCCAGCCGAATATCGCCCACAAACGGCGTGATATGGCGCCTGATGAGCACCTCGTACAGCTCATATGTCGTCGGCTCCCTATTAGGCTTGATGACGTGTTCGAGCCAGTACTGGAGCCATTCACTCAATAGCATCTGCCTGCCGGTCAAACCGAGGCCGGCTTTCAGGTCCGCGCGAAACTCCTCCATCTGGTCGACAACCGCTCGCCTGGTCTTGCCGTAGAAGGATTTCCGAGCGCGGCGCCGGCCCCCATCCGCGCCGCGTTGAAACCCGAGATCCAGCCGCCCCTCCCACCGGCCGTCGGTTCGCTGCACAACCGCACCCTCGCCACTTCCACGCGGATGCCGCCGCCTGCGCCGGGACTCGGACGCGGAGTCGCTGCTCATCGTTTCGAACGCTGCCAGTTATTCTGGAACTCTGTGCGCCCTGTTTTATCAGATACCCCGTCAGGCGGATCGTGACCCCGGCCCCCAACCGGGCCGTCAACCAACTCCTCCAAACGACGCCGACTGATGAGCACGCGCGAGCCGACCCGCAACGTGGGGAGTTCACCAGTTCGAGCCGCCTCGTAAGCCTTACTTACAGAAATTCCGAGAAGTTGAGCCGCTTGTGGGATGGTAAGAGTGAGCGGCCGCCGGTCGTCTGCTGATTCTTGATCGGTCGTGCGCATGAATCCTCTCCAGTGTCAAATCCGCTTGTCACGGAATCCAGTTCGGCCGCGTGACCGCGCGGGCGTAGCATGAGTCCAGTCCTGCAGTTCGTATCCCGTTGTGGACGGTAGTCAGGAAAATCGTTTGTGGCGCGGGTCCATGCCGCCGTTGAGCCAGGTAAGACTGGTGGGCGAAACGAGCTTCGGCGACCTCGCTGGTCGACACGTTCAGGAGCGTGGGAATGTGTAGTAGTCGAGTTTGTAGGCGCCGGAGTCCCGGTATCGGTCCGTGTATCACCGACGCCGGCCGAACGCAGGCCGTGACCCGATCCCGGGTTGGAGCAGTCTGAACGCTTGACACTGACATAGACCGGCTCAGACACCCGGTTGCACCGGCTGCACTTGGCAGCCGTGGACGTGGGCATACCAGGTGACGCAGGCCTCCAGTGGCGAGTGTTGGCGCGGAGCAACAGTCTGCACACAGCGGTAGGGGATGGTTGGTCTTGGCTTCACAGGTGATGGGCATAGCGATGGCTCCGTTCTAGTTGTTTGGCGTCCTGGCACCAGAGCCGACAGCGGATAAGCGCGTACGCTCGGTGTGTTGATATGGGGAGTGCCAGATCGGCCCGAGCGGTCCATCACGCTGGGTTGTGATCAGATCGAGGCGGGTGATGTGCACGGCGAGCGGCGAGCCGCCATGCCGCATCCACGCGCGGGCGGCTGCCTCGGCGATGCGGTGCTCGGCCGTCTCGCCCGTGGTGACCGCCAGCACGGTCGGGAAGCCGGCGTAGTCGCGCGCGGCCTGGCGGCTGGCCCGGTAACGGTAGTAGGCGTCGAACTTGGCTGCGTATCTGGCGGCGCGCTCCGTGGCGCGGTCGTACTCGAGGAAAAAGCTGATCGTCTCGTTGCCGCGGCGGTAGCGACCGTAGCCGTCCGGTTTGCACAGGCGGCGCTCGCAGGCCATTGCCGAACGCCACTCCTCGAACGCCGCGTCCTTCCCCCGAGCGGCTTCTTGGCGCGCGGCCACCGCGAAGGCGACAAAGACGTCGTTGGTGCCGAGGGTGTGAGCCAGGGTGCGCAGCAGGCGCTGGCGGCGGCCTGCCCAGTCTTGACCGCCACTCAGGCCGTGGTGCCGAGCGGCGGTGGGGCCATTTAGCCCGAGCCAGCCTGCCAGCACCCGCCGGCCAAGCGCGGTCAGTTCGGTCAACGCGAGCGCCGCCGGCTCCTGCTCGAGCCGCGCCAACGCCGCGGGTGGGATGTCTGTGACCGGGACGGGGCGCAGCCATCCGCGGTCCATCAGCTCCGCGCGCAGCCCTGCCGTCCGGTGTCGGCTGGTGCCGAGCAAGGCGGCCAGCTGGTCCAGACTCAGGCAGGGGTGGCGCCCGACCAGGTCCAGCAGCTGCTGGCTGCTGGTCGTCTGTGCGCCGGCCCGCTGGCCGGACCAACTCAGCGCCGCTACCTGCTCCCAGGTGAGCAGGCGGCAGCGTAGCGGCGGCTCCTGCTCCTGGGCGGCAACCTCGGCCAGCAACCGATGCCAGGCGGCCGCGCGACCGCCGCGCCCGTCCGGGTCGGGCGTGGCGATGGTCAGCACCGGCTCGACCAGGCGCGGGTCGCCCGCGGCCGCGCGAAGCTCGAGCAGCCGGCGGACCAGCGCTCGGTGGCGGCCGACCGGCGCCGTACCCAGATCGGGCAGCAACAGCACCGACCGTCCCGGCTTTCCTGAGAAAGTTGCCAGCTCTGCCGCGCCAGCAAGCTCCACAGCCACTGACCGGCGGCCCATTGCACCGACTTGCTGGCAGGTACGGCGCCAGCGGTACTCCCAGGCCAGCACCTGTACCGCCGCCGCCTGCTCCGCGACCACCGCAGCCAGCAGTCGATAAGTGCTGACCAGTAGCGGCAGGTCGGCTGGCCGTAGTCGGGCGAGTGGCCCGGTGCGCAGGCCGTAGGCCGCCACTGCACGTGACGGGCCCGCCCCAGGGGCGCGGTTCCTTGTACAGCCGCTGACATCCCTGCTCCGTGAGCGACCACAGCCCGATCCGCCGTCCGCCGAGCACATGACCCAGTTCTGCTGGGCGCGCTTTCGCCAACCCGGCACGCGCCAGTCGGGCGCAGCAGCTGGTAGGCGGCCGTCCGTGAGCGCAAGCCCAGCAGGCAGGCCAGCACGTCGGCTGGCAGAGGGCCCAGCGGTCGAGCGTGGCCAGGGCCGCCACCATCCGGGCCCCGATCCGCATCATCCGTTCTCCTCCCCCGAGAACGAGTCGGATTGCTCCGGGCCAGCGTTCGGAGCGGCGGTGGGCCCGACGTTCCGGGCGCGGCCGACTGCGCCGGGTGCGGGGTTCCGCGCTTGCCTTCGGGCGCGGGGCGCTCTTTCCCCTGTGGCAGGCTCGTGCCGGCCACGATCCTGGTCGACGGCTGGCCCGCCGTGCTCTTTTGTGGGGTGGTGGCTTGCTCGACTGGCGCCTCAGCGCCGGTGGTGGGGCCAGCCCGACCAGCGCGGCCCGCGGATGCGCTCCAGCGCGCTCTGCAGGTCGAGTCAACATCGAGGGCATCGCGTCCGTAGCGCCCGGGGGAAACCTCGGCCAGAGTTGGGCACCTGCGAGGTCGCCGTGGCGGCGGGTCCAGCCGCACGCTGAAGTGGGCAGGCGCTCGCCGTCGCGCAGGTCGCTCACGCGCGCATAGCACTGGAAATGGCCCATCTCGAGCAGGTCCTGCGCGTCCAGCCCGCCGCCGAGCTCCTCGGCCAGGTAGGCGGCGTCCTCAGCGCTGGTGTGGAAGGCAAACAGGCCGTCCAGGTTGGAGAAGACCGCCGCGCGCAGGTCCCGGGTGCGCTGGGCGTCGGTCAGCCGGTCCAGCCGGACAGCGTCTGGGTGGCGAGGACCATGTTGGCGCCGTATTTGGCCAGCTCGCCGAGCACCTGCTCGTAGTCGGCGCCGGGGATGGTGTGGAATTCGTCGACCACGAGCGTCACGGGCTGGCGAGCCGCGGGCGGCAGAGTGGCCTGAGCCGAGACCGCCCGCGCGGCCAGGTTGAGCAGCGTGCCGCCGACCAGCGCCGCAACGTCCTCGCCGACGTCGAACGCGTTCAGGTTGACCATCACGAGCTTGCCGTCGGCGACGAGCTGACGGAAATCGACGGTGGATCTCGGCTGGCCGACGATCTGGCGCGCGACCCGGCTGCCCAGGTACTTGTGGACCTTCGTCTGGACCGGGTTGATGATCTCCAGGCGAGCCGCGGTCCAGCGCCTCGAAATAGCCGTCGAACCAGTCGCGGACGATCGGGTCGCGCGTGCGCTTCAGGACCTGGCGGCGAAAGCCGCGCGTTCGAGCACGCCGGAACGTCCAGGATGGTGTGCTGTGCGCTCCGGCCTGCGCGGATCGTGGCGCACAGCGCCTCGTTGGCTTCGAACAGCGCGAGGGCGGCAAGCGGAAGGCGTCCTCCATGCGCGGTCCCCAGAAGCCGTCGAACTCCCGCCGAAAGATGCGCAGGGCGTTGGCGGTCGCCTGATCGCGGTCCCAGCCCAGGCCAACGTCGAGCAGGTTGATGCCGAACGGACGGCGCGATTGGAAATATCCAGGTAGACGACATCCGCCTGGCGCTCGCGCGGCACAAGCCCAGCGCGGCGAGGGCCAGGTCGCGATGCGGGTCGACCAGGATCCACGCTGGGCGGTCCGCGCTCGGCGACGCGTCAGGTGGTGCTGGACCATGCGCAGCAGCAGGCTGGATTTCCCGCGGCGGGTCTTGGCTACCGCCAGCAGGTGGCGGCCCAGGAGCCCGGTGCGGCAGGTGGACCGGGCACGTGGTGGCCCTGGTGCGCAGAACGCCGACGCGACAGCCGGCAGTCCCGGGGCGACGGTGGCGGAAGAGGAAGCCGGCGTCGGGCGGTGGTGCGCTCCAGGAACGGCACGTCGTCGGCAGCCTGCGCGAGGTGCCAGAGGCCAGCCAGTTCGCGCACGTTCAGCAGCGCCGCGCCGCCGGACGCCAGCGGCGTCAAGTTGCGCAGGTCGAGCTCCTGCCGGCGCAACGCGGCGCGGCGGGACTGCAGCTCGTTTCCGCGCGCGGATCGCACGGTACTCGCCGTAGCCCTCGGCAATCAGCCGGTCGTAGAGGTCGCGCGTGCGACGCGCGAGCGGCGGGATGATCTCGATCGAGAAGACGTTCGGCGTGAGGTTCGAGAGATAGGCTGACTGGTAGCCCGAGCCGGTGCCGATCTCGAGGACCTTGTCGGAGCGTTTGACGCCAAGCGTGTTGGTCATGCGGGCGACCGTATGCGGGCCGGTGATGGTGACGCCGAAGCCGATGTTGAGGTGATGCCACTCGTAGGCGCGGTCGAGGTTTTCGGCGGTGACGAAGTCTTCGCGCGGGGTCATCAGATAAGCGCGGATGTCCGCCTCGTCCCAGATGTCCTGATGACTGATCAGCTGCTGCAGCCGGTCCCAGCGCTGGCCCAGGAAGTTCGGGTCCTCGCCGCGGTTCTTCACCATCCATTCGACGAAGGCTTCGCGCGTCGCGCGCGGCGGCGCGACGCTCCAGTCGTATGCCGCAGGAACGCGGGCCGGCGCCGGGGCGCCGAGCGCGGCGCCGGCGGCCCCGATGAGAAAATGACGCCTGTCCATCGCGGGGCCCTCCTGACGCGGAGGATGGGGAAGCAAAGCCGGCACGCCGTCAAGCGGCGAGGCGTGCATGTTTGGCAACGATTGTTTGTTTTCAGCGGGTTAAGTGTCAAAAAGTGTCGCGTTGGCAACCGCCCGGCGGCGAGACCTGATGCGATAATTTACATTTCAGTTATGACTATTATGTTCAAAATACCCGTCGCGTTAGCGGCGGCAGGATGGCATGCATGATACTGAAGATCATATCACAGGTTCTGATTTTCGCCAAGAAATTGTTACCGCGCCCCCGTCTGGATCGAGGGCCCGCCGCGCGCTACCGTTTCTGATCCCAGGGACATGACCGATGCGCAAAGCGATTCTCGCCGTTCTCCTCGTTCTCGCATGCAGCGCGGCGCGCGCCGAGGACGCGGCGACCCATCCGGCCTATTGGGGCAGCCCTTCGGTCGACGGCGGCAAGTGCTGTACGACGCTGACGCAAGTGCGAGACAACATCGACCGCATCGACCACGCGATCGTGGCGCTCATGGCAGAGCGCAGCAGATACGTCGCCGAGGCCGGGCGCTTCAAGCGCGATCCCGCCGCCGTCAGCGCCCCGGCCAGAGTTCGACGCGATCATCGCGAAGATGCGCGCCGATGCGGAGGCTCAAGGCCTCGACCCGACCGTGGCCGAGCGAACCTATCGGGCGATGATCGCCGCCTTCGAGGACTACGAGCGGGCGGAGTGGACGCGGCGGCAGGCGGCGCCGGCGAAGTGAGCGCGCGTGGGCAATTCTGTTCCGGCGGGTGGGGTCGCGGGGCCGAACACCTTCAGCCGTTCAGGGCTCACACGTTGCTTTTCGACTAGGCCGGCCTTTGGCGGCTGCATTTCGGTTGGCGTCGCCGATCGCGGCGCCTTTCATGACCTTTGCTTCGATTGCGGTGTCGCCAACTGCCGAACAGCAAAAATAATGCCGCCGATTTCGCTGGTTGGATTCGTCCGATCGAATGTCAAGAACCCTGCTCGCGTAAGCGGATCAATCAGATCCCGCACGGTCTTGGTTCTGTCCCACCACTTGTGCCGCTCCATGATGATTGCATCGATATCGCGAAGCATTCCGCTCCTCTCAAGCGATTCAATGATGGCAAATTCGGAACCCTCGCAATCAATCTTACATACAATTCTCAGATTTCTTGCCCTAGCGACTTGAACGTAGTCCTTGAGCTCTTCGGACGCATCT
>CAVZNP010000004.1:0-821696 GCA_963776625.1 uncultured Chloroflexia bacterium
CATTGTCTCGCACCCTTGGTGAACTGCAGCGCACGCTCCGCGAGCAGCCTGAGAGGTTCACACTGGACCAACTGCAGAAAGCGCATCAGGTGCAGTACGGCAAGGCGCTCGTCGATATCATCTCCATGGTCCAGCACGCAGCTGATGAGCGGCGGCCGCTCTTTACCGCTCCGGAGCGTGTGAACCTGGTCGTTGCGCAACTGAAGAAGCGCCACGAGTTCACAGCGGAGCAGGAGGGTTGGCTGGATCGGATCCGCGAGCATCTGACCGCCAACCTGTCGGTGGACGAAGATGACTTCGACGACGTCCCTGTGCTGGCACGCGGCGGTGGATGGGCCAGAGCGAACCGGAGCTTCAGCGGGCACCTGCCGGAGCTACTCCAGGAACTCGATGAGGAGATCGCCGCATGACTGATGTCGTCCAGCAGCTTTGGGGCTTTTGCCACGTGCTGCGCCACGATGGAATCGACTACGGCGATTACATCGAGCAGATCACGTATCTCCTGTTTCTGAAAATGGCCGACGAGCGGGCAGTCGACCTTCCCGAAGGAACGGACTGGCCGACCCTTACCAGCCGCAGCGGTACCGAGCTCTTGGATCACTATGTCGATGTGCTGCGGCGACTCGGACGCGAACCAGGCCTGCTTGGCGACATCTTCAGTGGAGCTCAGTCGCGATTCTCGAACCCGGTGAACCTCAAGAGGTTGATTGGCTTAATTGACGAAACGGAGTGGACGACGCTGGACGTGGACGTGAAGGCCGCCGCGTTTGAGGGGCTACTAGAGAAGGCTGCTAGCGAAGGCAAGAAAGGCGCCGGGCAGTATTTCACGCCCCGCCTGCTGATCCAATCGATCGTGCGGTGCGTAAAGCCCGACCCCCACGTCCACAATGGGTTCACCGTCTGCGACCCTGCCTGCGGCACAGGTGGCTTCCTGATGGTCGCATACGAATGGCTGATCGCAGAGACGGGCGGTGCGCTCGACCGCGGCCTGGCCCGTCGCGTGCGCCGCGAGACGTACTTCGGCAAGGACCTTGTGCCACGCCCTCGTCGCCTTGCGCTGATGAACCTTTACCTCCACGGACTGGAGCCACATATCGAGCTGGGCGACTCAATCTATGAGGCTCCGAGTGGCCGGCGATACGACGTTGTACTCACCAATCCGCCCTTTGGCACGAAGGGCGCCAATCAGGTACCCGATCGCGATGACTTCGTCGTCGAGACCAGCAACAAGCAGCTGAACTTCCTACAGCACGTGATGACCATTCTTAAGCCAGGTGGTCGGGCGGCAGTCGTTGCTGCCTGACAACGTGCTGTTCGCCGATCAGGCAGGCGAGGTCTTCCGCGTGCTCACTGAGGACTGCGACCTGCATACGGTGCTTCGGCTGCCGCGCGGGACGTTTACGCCTTACAGCCCCGGTAGCAAGACCAATGTCGTTTTCTTCACGAAGGGGTTCGCGACCGAGCGCACCTGGGTGTATGACGGGCGCTCCAATGTGCCGGCCATCACCAAGAAGGATCGCCCGCTAACCAAAGAGCATTTCTCGGAATTGAGCGCTGCTTCGGTCCAGATCCCTATGGTCGTGCGAGCCGCAGTCGGAGTGACTCGGCTCAGGCAGCGGTGGCGCCCCTTCGGCATCGACGAGGTCAGGGTACGCGAGTACAAGATCGACAGCTTGCGGTGGCTGCGCGACGACTCCTCGGACGATGCAGACGAACTTCCCGAGCCCGAGGAATTGGCGACGGATGCAATTGCCGAGTTGGAGGGTGCGGTTGAGGAACTAAACGGGATTCTGGCACTCCTTGAAGGGGATGGGCAGGCGAATGTCGCGGCTGCCAGAACCTGATCGGCATGAAGCCTCTCCCATCCGAGCCTCGACTCTGGAACTGGCATACCGGAGGGCTGGACCCAAGTGACGCTCGATCAGCTAGGGGATTGGGCAAGCGGCGGAACGCCGAGTCGCGCAGTCTCCGCCTACTACCACGGAGAAATTCCGTGGGTCAAGATCGGCGACCTGAACGATGGCGTGATAACCCGCACAGCGGAGACAATCACCGATTCAGGCTTGGCGGCTAGCTCGGCGAGATTGCTGCCACCAAACGTGCTGCTCGTCGCCATGTATGGGGCGTCAATTGGCAAACTGGGTGTCACTGGTATCAACTGCTCGACGAACCAGGCAATTGCGTCTTGTGTACCCAACCCCGACGTCGTTGACCTTTGGTACCTGTATTGGGCCCTTCGCGATGCAAAGGACATCCTAATCTCGGAGGGCAAGGGCGGCGCGCAGCCGAACATAAGCCAGACCATGCTGCGTGGGTTCGAAATTCCTCTCCGCCCTTGGCCGAGCAACGACGCATCGTAGCGCAAGTAGAGGCACTTATGGTGCGCACGAAGACCACCGCTGAGCGACTGCAGCGCGCCAACCGCATTCTCGACCGTTTCAATCAGTCCGTCCTGTCAGCCGCCTGTTCCCGGCCAACTCACGGCGGATTGGCGCCAGCAACACCCCGAGACAGAAAGCGCTGGCGGGTACCTCGCTCGAATTGGACCCTCTCAGCCTGCTGATCAAGGCTCCGCCGATGCGGTGCCAGACGGCTGGACATTGATCAAAATGGACCGCATAACCACGAGAATCACTAGCGGTTCACGTGATTGGTCTCGGTATTACGGCCGCGGCACCGCCACTTTCATAATGGCCCAGAACGTCAGGCGTGGGCACCTTGACCTGACGTTCAGGCAGGCGGTTGATCCTCCGGAAAATAGTCGCGATCGCGCACGGACACAGGTCCAGCCCGGGGATCTGCTGGTGACAATTGTGGGTGCCAACACCGGGGACGTGTGCCCCGTCTCGTTGGAGTTACCCGAACACTACGTCTGCCAAAGCGTTGCGTTAATGCGCCCAATCTCGTCAGAGTTGACCCCTTACCTGAATATGTACCTCAACTCGGATGATCACGGGCGCGCGCAGTTCAATGATTTCACGTACGGTGCTGGAAGGCCGCATCTGAGTTTCGAACAGCTCGGATCAACAGTCGTCGCGCTTCCACCGATCGCCGAACAGCAGGAGATTGCCCACCGGGTCGAAGCTCTATTCGGACTGGCTCAGGCTGCGCAAGCCCGGGTGGCAGCGACCGCCCAGCGCGCAGACCAACTCGGGCGGGCAGTGCTCGCCAAAGCATTCCGCGGCGAACTCGTCTCGACCGAGGCCGAGCTTGCGCGGCAGGAAAACCGCGAGTATGAGCCGGCATCAGCGCTGCTCGAACGGATTCGGGCGAATGCTGCGGACGTTAGGCGTGCCCCTCGATCGCGAGAGCGCGGCAACTGAAACTTGGGCTAGGCTAGGCCGATGCTTTCCGTCTCGTTAGCTGCCCGCCTCAACCCCCGCGGAACTGGCCGGCTGAGGTCCTGGTGAGCATCACACTGGCCGAGACACTGGACTTGGTGGGGCGGCTGGACGATACGCCCGGTGACGATACACCTCGTGAGCGATTCCGTCGGCGATTGCATGCCAAAGTTCCCGAAGTCGGTCAGGTGCGCGACTACATCGAGGAATGCTTGCGAACTCCTGGCGATCAGCACAATCGCGCGCTTCAGGACCTAGTCAATCATCTCGGGCACTTTCTTGGATTCGAGGTCACATTCGGTCGGTACCAGGGCGTGCATGGTCAAGTTGGCTTTGATGGACACTGGGTCTCGCCGTCGACCAGCTTCCACCTCGTTGTGGAAGTCAAGACGACCGACACATATGCGATCAAAACTGCCACGCTTGTGGGCTACGTCGACGACCTGATCTCGGACAAGATCATTCCTTCCTGGGAGCAGGCACTCGGCCTCTACGTCCTAGGGCGCGCCGACGTGGGCACAAGCCAAATCGAAAACGCGATCGTGGCCGAGAAACGGACCGACCGGCTCCGAGTGATCTCAACTGAGTCGCTCCTGTCGCTCGCAGAACTGGCTGCCACCTATGACGTGGCTCACGGCGATGTCTTGTCCGTGCTGAGACCGTCAGGCCCCGCCGTTGACCCGGTGGTCGATTTGATGGCCCGACTTGTGGCGCAACGGCAGGCTGAGGACGAGTCCAGCGATGTGGTAGATGTCCCGCCAGTCGTTGAGCCGCAGCCTGACATCCCGACAACAAGCACTCTAGTCGCATACTGGCTAACACCGGTCAAGTCTGACGAGAACAGTTCTGCCGAGGACGTTGTCCGGGCGCTCGTCGGGAAGGCGCACGTGTATGCCTTCGGCGAGAAGACGCCGGGTCGCAAGCGGCTCAAACCAGGTGACTGGATTTGCTTCTACGCTACGGGCGTAGGAGTGGTCGGTCACGCGCGAGTCGCAACTGCGGCGGAGCGCCGAGCCCACCCCGATGTCCGACACCCCGACCAGTACCCGTGGGTCTTCGGTGTCGACGGTGAAGTGCTGTACCCTGACAGCCCGGTGGTCGTCGACCCCGAGATACGAGCTCAGCTGGACGCGTTCCGAGGAAAGGACGCGACCAACGCGTGGTCATGGTTCGTACAGGCAACTCACGAGCTGAGCGAGCATGACTTCCTCGCACTGACACGTCGGTCAGAGGACACCAAAACATGACCGGGGGTTGAAGACTCTACTGCCGGCGCCTAAGCCGGGAAGGAGCTCCCAGCCATCAGCCCCGACGTCAACCGCGCTAGGCTACGACAGCCGGCAGACACATCAGGGCAAACAATTCGGCAGAGATGGACGCCGTCGGTTTCGCCCGGCGTGCGGACTTCAATGTTCGCGCAATGGCTCGCGCGTCTGGTCGTGTCGCTACTCGGGTTGATTGTATTCCCGTGGGAATGCGTTAAGCGGTCAGGCGTAGGGGAGTGCATTTGGCAGCGTCGGGTAGTACGAGTCGGCAAGTGAAGCTGAGCAGTCAACACAGAATCGCCAGGTGACGCGTGCGTCACCATACAGTGCGTCGCTTTGCGTCGATTGCGGCGCTTGGCCAGTGGCTCTGATCCGTCTCTCATGTCCGCCCTCACCACCGCCATTAAGGTTTAAGTTACGTGTTCTATGGCGGCAGCATCGACTCGTTAGAAGCCGTATACGATCTATTGGACTATTCATCATCATTTTCATCGTCCCAGCCGTACCGGGTCTCGTCTTCTTTCGAGCGTCCAACCGGGTGTATCCCAATTCTTATTGGAACCCGAAGCCAAGATCCCAGCAGGGTTGTCAGACTCTTTGCTTGCGACGCACGCGACGCTTGCGACGCGCGCGGAGGAAATGGCTGGCGTGGCCCGGCGAATCGAGATCAACTTCCGCGATCCATTTCCAGACTCCTGTCCGAACTCTATTTTTACGCCGGTGCTGCGGAGGCTCGGAGCCAAGCGTCTGAGCCCTCCTGCGAGTTTCGCTGCCGATTTCGGCCAGCTGCGTTGCCGGACCACGTAGGCGCCCGCACGATCGTTCAACCCATTCAGGAGTTCGGCGGCTGTGCCGCGCCACTCGCCGACTTCGTCGATGAGATCGATGACGGCCAGGCCAAGCGGTGAAGCTTCGAGCGCCACACTGTTGCCGGACTGACGATTCCCTGTATACGCCTGCTCGAAGGAGCCTGTTGGCCAGCCGAGGCCACGCTCTGCGGCCGCCCCAAGTCTCGCGAAGTCTGCCATCCGCGGGCTACTCGCCAATCTGACGGACTGGACGGCCGCCAGTGTGGTGCTCATCGCGTCGAGCACGGCACCGAGCATCTGCGGGAGGGCCGCATTGAACGCGCCCCAGAATTCTTCTTCAGTGCGACGGCGGGCATCAGGGATGACCGGCAGCTCCAGCAGGAGGACGCGGTCGAGCAAGTCCGCTCGGGTCGCTAGGTCCTCAATTCCATTGAGGATCACGGGACCGCGCACGTCGTAGACGGCCTCTTCTTCCTGGCTGTACAGGGCGCGGGTGGCAAACCCACCACCACTAGCGATCCGGCAGAGCGCATCCGAGAGCCAGACTGGGAGGTGGGACACATTATCCAGGGCGAGCAGCCAAGCGTTGGTCGCACCGAGCACCAGATCCTGTTCGTTGTGGGGTTCGGCTCGGAGCGGGATCCTGCTTGGGTCGACCAATGCCTTAAGTACTCGAGCGGTCGTGCTCTTCGAACTTCCCTGCTCGCCGTGAAGGGCCAGGATCGGGTGCGGCCCCTGTGGGCGGAGCGACGCGAACAACCAGGTGAGCAACAGCCTCCAATCATGATCCGTGGCGACATTGACGAAGCCGCGGAGGTCCTCGAGGCCGCTGCCCGGCTCCGGCCGTGGTAGCGCAGACATGACTTGCGTGCGCCTGAACTTCACTGGTGGCACATCCACCAGTCGCCAGCCGGTGACGTCGACCTCAACAGCCTGCCAGTCGTCGTTTGCGAGGTCGAGGTACAGCTTCGGCCCGTGCTGGGCAATGCGGGTAAATACCGCGCATTCCGGGGCCTCGTGCTCTGCCTGTCCGCCCAACAGGGCGACCGCGTCCTGGACCGCCTGCGTACTCGCTGGCTGGCCCGCGCTCCGAAGGAACTCGCGTTGGAGCCACGAACGGAACTGACGCGATCCAATTGGCCAGGTTTCCTTGTGGCCCTTCACGTGGATGGTCGCGTAGGGCCGCCCCATCGGGGCATGGAACAATTCCGCGTGGCAAGCGAGCTCAGTCAACCGCCTGGCTTGCGATCCGTGAGCAGCGGTCTGCGCCCCCTGGACCACCGGCGTGGCGATCCTCGTCGTAGTCATTGGGCTCCAAAAGTTGCCGTTCACGTCAGGCATCGCCGCGCCTATTGCGTCGGTGGCGTCGATCTGCGTCGAGGGCTCGGTATATGTTTCGGTGGGCATCTTTCCCACACCTCCCGTGCGTCATGCGGGTGAATCCGCTACAGAAAGTTTCCCCGCCCGAACCGTCATCATCCACACGTACAATAGGACAGCAATGGGACGACGCGAAGACCTCGGAGAAATCCTTTCTCAGGCGAAGAACGCAGACCTCACCGCGCGACCCGGCATGCGCTCGCTTGCGAGGACGCTCCCGCTCGAGCCGCTGCCGATCACTATTCCGAAGTACGTCGAGCTCGCAGGCCGAGATGGCGTACCGCAGACGATGCCCGGCTGGCAGGAGTTTGCTTTCAGACTAGACCGCGAGATTATGGGGTTGGCATGGCGGTCGGAGGGACTTGGCGTTGACCCCGAGCGGACGCCAACCCCGAGTGTCTTGGACCAGTTCATCAAGCTCCGGGAGTACCCGCCCGACCAGTTCCCGACTAAAGCGCTTGCATTCGCACACAAATGGGGAGTCCTCGGGCTGTGTCCTCGACACTGGCTGCCGGCGACCCACGACCCCGAGTGCGCCTTCTACTTCCAGCGGGGGGCGTGCGGGTTTGAGCCGCTGGAGGTGTGGGACTTCTATGTAAGGCAGGTGTGCGTGATCGTGAGGATCGCCGCCGCGCTTCATCAAGGCCAAGCCGTCTCGTACGCGGAGTGGACTTGCTTGTATGCCGAGCCCGCCCCGCCCGAAGGCAGCTTTGGCTTGCAGGCACGGTACTTCTTGGCCGACCCTCTCGGGGCCGATTGGCAGAATCCCCTGCCTTTGGTGACATCCCTCGGGGATCAGCGGACCTACCTGATGGCCCTCGTACGACGCTGGCTAATCGCTGCGCGCGTCGGACCGTGGCCGGTTTGGACAGCGGACGTACCGACGCCGCAGATGCAGTTCGACCACGGGGGCACCACCTTTGGCCTCTTAGCCTTACAGCTTGCATTCGCGGTGATGCGTGTGAAGCGGGATGCGCTCGCAGTGTGCGATGCTTGCGGCGAACCTTTCACTCGCGCCCTGCGCGGTCGACGTACTAACCTGCGTGTCTGGTGCTCGAAGCCGGAATGCCGGCGAGAGGCGGCTCGCATCACGAAGCGAGGCCAGCGGGCCGGCAATCGACGCTGGAAGCGTGGAGACGCCGAGGGCAAAGCAGGCTAGTGGGGGGGAGCAGTAAAGCGTTCGTGGTTTTGACGGCGCCCTGGGGTCGCTTTAGCCCGCCGGCACGTGCTTCGCCACGCGTTCGCAGCGCCGCTACTTGGTGGCGCCGGATGAACCTGGTGGAGATGGCGGGAGGCGTAGCAAAGGATTGAAGGCCCGGTCAGGCAGTTGCTCCGGGCCGTCACGGGCTAAGGCAGTCCCAGCCAGCCCGCGCGTCCCGCTCAGCTCGGTGGGGCGACAGTTGCAGTTTGGCTGGATCTGCGTGAAGGCCGTGTAGTGCTTTGGCGCTTCCCGGGAACCGCGCGACCGCGGCTGATTTGTCGGGGTATGCACGTGTCGCACGGCGTGGCCGCAACGGTTCGCGCGGGCGTTCCTGCCGATGGGCAGTTGGGCGATTCGCCAGCCACAGGAATGCGCCTCGGCTGCGTGCAATGGACGCAGGCTAGGCCAGGTACGCGCGATGACGCCGATGCCCTCGGCGCCAAGTATGAGGCTCTTTGAGAGCCGTGACGTCCTGCGACGCCTACGGGGAAGGTGCTGCTGGGTTGCTATCTGCTTTCGGGTTTGGAAAGACTCGTCAGACGGGAGGTGCTGGAGCCCATGGACAGGATCGAACGCTGCGCCCGCGGAGAGGGCGCGGCTTGGGCGACCTTACCCGCCCAGTGGGCCGAGGGCGGCCCGACTTGGTAGAATCGCGAGGGGTACAGACGAGCACGCCCTCGCCGAGTGGAATAGGACTGAGGTGAACTCAGTTCAGGCCCATGTAGCTCAGTGGTAGAGCACACCCTTGGTAAGGGTGAGGTCGACAGTTCGATCCTGTCCATGGGCTCCAGCACCTCTTCCTCTGACGAGTCTTTTCCAAACCCGAAAGCAGATAGCAACCCACCATGGCCAAAAAGGCAGATCGCGTCCTCATCACCCTCGCTTGCGCCGACTGTCGCGAGCGGACCTACCACACCGAAAAAAACAAGCGGAACGATCCGGACCGGCTGACGCTCCAGAAGTTCTGTCCGCGTTGCCGCAAGCACACGGAGCACCGCGAGACGAAGTAAGACCAGCATCGCGTACCACTGGCTGCACCTGACGGCCAGTGGTATAAGACGCACACAAGCGCATAGCTCAGGGGCGTAGCTCAGTTGGTAGAGCGGTCGTCTCCAAAACGACAGGCCGCGGGTTCGAGCCCTGCCGCCCCTGCCTTGCAGTTGGCACGATCCCCTCGCTGGTCGCGCCTCGAGGTGGCACGCCAGGCGGGCGCGCGGGTTGAGTTTTCGTTTTTGATTTTGGGCGCCGCGCATGCCACACTGTAGAACAGACGTTCTACTACACAGGGGATTACATTGGTGTTGCTGGATACGCCCGTTGCCTTCCGTGGCTTCCGCCCGGAGCTGCTGCACTTCTTCGATCGCCTCGCCGCCGACAACCGCCGCGAATGGTTCCAGGCCCACCGCGACGACTACGCGGCCTATTTCCTCGAGCCCGCGCGCGAGCTGGTCGTGGCCCTCGGCGAGCTGCTGCCGCGTCTCGGCGGCGGCGGTATTCACGCCGAACCCAGGATCCACGGCTCGATTCTGGCCATCAGCCGCGACACGCGCTTTTCCGCGGACAAGACCCCGTACAAGACGCAGCTCGACCTGTGGTTCTGGCAGGGTGACGGCCCCAGCCGCGAATGCCCCGCCTATTTCTTTCGGCTGAGTCGACGAAGCCTCATCCTTGGGGCAGGCATGCACGCGTTTTCGGCCGAAGGCGCCCTCGAGCGCTATCGCCAGGCGGTGCTCGATCCCGAGCGCGGCCCGCTGCTGAAGGCCGCTGCCGAAGCCGTCGGCATGGACCGCATCCGCGGCCGCACTTACAAACGCGTGCCGCACGGCCTGCCCGCCGACGACCCGCGGGCGGACTGGCTGCGGCACAGCGGCCTCTTTGCTGAAATCGATCAGCCGCTGCCGCCGGAGCTGTACACGCCGGCGCTCCCCGAGCTCTGCGTGGCTCATTTCGCCCGTCTGGCGCCCGTCCAACAGTGGCTGGTCGATCTGCTGCACGACTAGCCCTGCCCGACGGCCTGGTGGTCGTCGCGCGCATCGTCGGCGCGTGCCTGGCCTACCTGGCGGTGCTGGTGACCCTGGAGGTCGTCGCCTATGGCCTGGCGCAGAGCGTGGTGCCCGACGCGGCCAAAGGCGCCTTCGGGCTGATCAGTGAGGGCGTTGCCGAGGGCGCGGCGCTGGTCACGGTGCTGGTGATCTGGCGCGTCGTCGACAAGCGGCCAATCGTGGAACTCGGGCTGCGCGCTTTCGGCGCGCCGAGACGCGTGCTCAAAGGCGCGCTCATCGCCACGCTGATGATGGGCTTCATTGTCTTCGTCAACTTCACGCTGATCGACGGTGCGACGTGGGACGTCAACACTGACGTACCGCGCGCGGCGCTCGCGCTGGTTTTCGGGTTGCTTGGCTTCGCGCTCCAGGGCCCGTCCGAGGAAGTCCTGTTTCGAGGCTACATTCTCGAAAACGTGCGCGACCAGTGGAATGTGCGCGCGGCGATCGTGGTCTCGAGTCTCGCCTTTGGGCTCATGCACGCGTCCAACCCGGCGTTCGGGCCGCTGCCATTCATCAATCTCGTACTGTTTGGCGTAGCGACCGCGCTCTACAAGATCTACGTCGACGACAATCAATTGTGGGGCGTCTTTGCGATCCACGCCGTGTGGAACTGGCTGCAGCAGGTCGTCTTCGGGCTGCCCAACAGTGGCATCGTCTCGGTGCCGGACACGACGCTGTTCACGGTCACCCCGAACACGTCGCTGCCAGAGGTCATCTGGGGGGGTGGCTTCGGGCCTGAGGGCACGCTGGCCGCGACGCTGGTGCTGGTCGCGCTGATTGGCGCCTGCGTGCGTCACGCTCGGCACGTGCGCCGCCGTCAGCGTCGCCTGGTCGTCAGAGCACGCCCGCTATGACACGCCCGCGAGCGACCGCGAGGCGCGATCAAGGTGAAACTCTTCGCGCCGCAAGCGCGTCGCGATGCGCCTGGCGAACAGCAGCCCGTCAATTGCGCGTTGATCGCAACACAGCATCTGATGCGGCGCGCACGTTGAGACCCGCGCACCTTGCGTGGTGACCACGCAGGAGCAGTTGCGGTTCAGCGCCTGCAGCAGATCCAGAGCTTCGGTTTGACTGCCGTGCCAGAGCACGCTGCTTGCCATGGGTTGGGTACCTGGTTTCTCGACGTTTCTCGACGCTTGGACAGAAACGACCGGCGTCGGAGTCGTTGGCGCCGGAAACGCAGCCTGCGTGCCAGCACGCGCTGCGCAAGAAGCCCGAGCACTGCGCAAACGGTGTGATATAGTGACGTGCTGTCGCCTTCAAAGAGTGGCGGCTAACTTGTATTTGTCGCAACCGCCGTAGTCGGCGGCCATAGACGCAATCGAACACCATTTTCTGGGGTCGGCTTACACCCGAACTGTCAGGGAGCACTGGCACGGCTCGCTGATGGGGCCACCTTGGGGTGGTGTTTTCTGTTGCCCTCTGTCGGGCCCGCGGCCCTCATATCCATCCGCTTCACCGCGTGTCGGGAGGTCTATGCGCGTTGCACACCATTTCGTCTACTCAGAATCCCGGGTTTGACTTCGGTAGGACTCCGAATGCCATCTGGGCTTCCGCTGGCGCCGCCGAAGGCGATACCGAGCTCAACGCGTTCGACAACGCGCTGCTCGCCGCGCGGGTTGGCAACCTCAACCTGATTCGCGTCAGCAGCGTCCTGCCTCAGGAGGCAACCCTCCTGCTCGAACCACCCCGCATCACGCCTGGCTCCCTCGTACCCACGGTGTACTCGGTCCAGGTGTCCGCCAGGCCCGGTGAAACCGTGGCCGCGGCGGTCGGCATCGGCGTGGGCGATGGGTCCCACGGGATGATCTACGAGTCGCACGGCACCTCGCTCAGCGAGGTTGAAGCGACCGTACGCAAGATGATCGACGAAGGCTTCGCCCGTCGCGGGCTGCGCCTGAAAGAGGTCGTCGTTCGCTCGATCGAGCACAAGGTCGAACGGATTGGCTGCGCTGTCGCGGCCGTTGTCCTGTGGTGGAGGTGAAGCTGTGAAAGCAATTGGTCGGCACATCATCCTCGAGATGTGGGGCTGCCGGAATCTCGACTCGGTCGAGGTCGCCGAGCAAGCTTTGCGCGACATGGTCGTCGCGCTCGACGTCAATCTGCTCGATCTGAAGGTCTACCCCTTCAGTCCCGTCGGCGTCACCGGCATGGCCATCGTCTCGGAGAGCCACCTGGTCATCCATACCTGGCCCGAGTACGGGTATGCCGCGGTCGACCTCTTCACCTGCGGTGCGCCACGCGACCCGCACGATGCTCTCGCTGTGCTGCGTGCGCACTTCCAGCCAGAGCGCATCGGCGTTATGGAGATCAACCGCGGTCAGATGGAGCTGCCCGAGTACGAACGCCCGCAGGAGGAGCGGGTCCCGGCGTCGCGGGGTGCCTCCACCACGCCGAAGCCAGCTCCCGCGTATTCTGCGTAGCGTTGGACGACTGGTTTGCCGAGCCGCCCTTCGCTGGCCTCCAGCAGCGGTATCGCGTCCTCGAGCGACTGCACACTGAAACTACACCGTGGCAGTCGCTCGAGATTGTCAACCTCGAGGGTCCCGGCCGGTCGCTGATTCTGGCCGGGACGCTCCAGACGAGCCTGAACGAAGAGTTCACCTACCATGAGCCGCTCGTTCACATCCCGCTCTTTGCCCACCCCAACCCGCACCGCGTCCTGATCGTCGGTGGCGGTGACGGCGGGGCGCTGCGGCACGCGCTGCTGCACCCAAGCGTGGATCGCGCCCTCGAAGTCGAAATCGATCAGGCGGTGGTCGAGATGTCACTGCGGTTCTTGCCTGAGATCAGCGGCGGCGCCTACAGCGACCCACGCGCCGAGCTCAGGATCGACGACGGCGTTCGATTCCTCGGCGAAACGAGCGAACGTTTCGACGTGATTCTCGTCGACTCGACAGATCCTGTTGGTCCGGCCGCCGCGCTGATCTCCGACGAATTCTTGCAGTCGGCCAGGCGCGGGCTGGCGCCTGGCGGACTCATGGCCATGCAAAGCGGTTCGCCGATCTCACAGCCGCGTGAATGGCTGGCGACCGTTGCCGCCTTCAAACGCGCCTTTCGCATCGTGAAGCCGTACCTCGGCTATGTGCCAATCTATCCAGCCATGCTCTGGAGCTGGGTCATCGGCTCCGACGAAGTTGACCCGACACGCTTCGACGATGTCACCGTGCGCACCCGTCAGGAAGGTTTGCCCGAGGCGCTGCGGATCTACACGCCGGCCATGCATCGCGCCGCGTTTGCGCTGCCCAGGTTTGTACAGTCGTTGTTGGAATTGAGCGATCGTGACCAGCCTCCGACCCGCGCCCAGCTTCGCGCCGCCGGCCACCCCCTTCCTGGCGTCCTCGACTGAGCTACCGGCGTCCGCGCGCGTCGCGGGCGCCATGTTCGGGGCGCCGCTGGACCTCACCGAGAGCTTTCGGAAAGGCGCGCGCCACGGTCCGCGGGCGGTGCGCTCCATGTCCGACAGTCTGGAGACGTATAGCCCCATCCTTGATCGCGACCTCGAGGACCTGACGCTGTGCGATCTCGGCGATCTGGCGCTCGACGGAAACAGCATTGAGACGGCCATTGAGGCGATCGCCGACGCCGCGGCCTACGCCGCCGGCGTCGGGCAGATCGCCGTGATGCTCGGCGGGGAACATACCGGTAGCCTGGGCGGTTTTCGCGGGATCAAGCGGGTCTATCCCGACGCGGTGATCATTCAGGCCGACGCCCATCTGGACATGCGACCCGAGTACGAAGGCGAGCCGCTGACGCATGCCACGTGGCTGCATCACGTCGGCGAGGAATTCGGCTTCGACGTGGTCCACCAGGTCGGATTGCGTTCGGGAGATCGGGCCGAATGGCGCCTGGCGCGCAGCCGCACCGCGTGGAGCAGTCCTGACCTGACCTTGCCGCCGCCAGTGCGGCAGCGAATTGGGCGGCGGCCGGTCTACGTGTCGATCGACATTGACGTGCTGGATCCGTCGCACGCACCTGGCACGGGCTGCCCCGAGCCGGGCGGAGTGACGTTCCGCGAGCTGGCCGCGTTCGTGTATGGCCTGGCGGAACTGCACGTGGTGGGCCTGGACGTGATGGAGGTCGCACCCGAGATCGATCCAGCCAACATCACGGCCGCCGCCGCGGCCAAGCTCGTGCGCGAGGGCGTGCTGCTCTTCGGAGCGACGGAGCCGCGTTAGCTGCCGCTGCCGGAGCCAGTGCTGGTTCCGCCGCTGCCGCTGCCCGTACCCGTCCCGGCACCAGAGCTAGCGGTTCCAGCGCCCGCGGCACCGGTGCTCGATCCCGAACCGCTGTTGCCACCAGTGCTGCCATTAGTACTGGTGCTGCCGGCGCCCGCGCCGAGCTTCTGAGCCACCACTTCCAGCGCCTTGCCGAGCTGCGGGTCGCGGTCGTTCTCCAGATCCTCGTCGGTCATGTCAATCGGGACATCCGGCGTGACCCCCACGCCGTCGAGCTGCGCACCTGACGGGGAGACGAATCGCTGTTCGGTCACCTGCAGCACCGAGTCGTCCGGCAAGGTGAGCTGCGTCGCCACGCCAACGTTGCCGGCGGTCTTCGTACCGACGATCGTGGCGATCTTCGCTTCTTGCAAGGCGGCCGCCAGGATCTCGGCGCCCGAGGCCGTGTCGTGATCGACGAGCACCACTACGGCGTCACCATCCACCAGGTTCAGTGGCTGCGTCTGCAGCGGCGTCTGTCGACGCTGCCGATCGACCTGGAAGCCGATCGTCGTATGGTCGGCGTCGACGAAGCCAGCCGCGGCCGCCAGCACAGCGTTCAGGGAGCCGCCGGGGTTGCCCCGCAGGTCAATCACCCAGCCTTTCAAGCCGCGCTGTTGACCCTGATCCAGAACCCCGAGCACGTTGTCGACGACCGACGGGTCGCCAAACTGGCGGATCTTCAGGTAGCCAATCGGTGCATTGGGTACCTGCCGACCAATCACCTGGTCGACCTGCACCGTCGCGCGCTTCATCGTGAATTCGAGCGGCTGCGGCGCATTCAATCGCGTGACCTGGATCTTCACGTCCGTGCCAGGTTGGCCGCGGATCAGGCTCGCCACGTCACCGACTGACTGACCGGTCACATCCTGGCCGTCGACATTGACAATCCGATCGCCACGCTTCAGGCCGCTGGACGCGGCTGGGCTATTCGGGAAAATCTCGGCGATCAGTGGAGGTTGGTTGTCCTGCGGTCGCGACATCAGCACGCCGATGCCCGCAAAGCTGGTTTCGTGGCTGCGAGCCGCCTCGTCTGGAGTCAGAAACGAGGTGTGGCCGTCGTGCAGGCTCTCGGCCATGCTGCGCAGGACGATCCAGTCAGCATGGTTCTGCTCTGCCCAGTCTGGCAGTTTGGAAACGACCGAGTCGTACGCGTCGCCAAAAACCTGCCAGTCCTGGTCGGGGTTGCCCGAGAGTCCGCCCACCATGTCGATCGGCATGGTGAACATCGGCAGCGTGGGCTGGCCGCTGAGGCCCTGGCGCAGGCTGTCGGTCGCGGCCTTGATCAGCTGCGTATCGTCGACAGGGTCAACGTACGTATCGAGGATCGCGCGGTACGCCACGTACAACTCGCCCGACGAGAGCCCTTCGCCACGAATACGACTCGCTGGCGCCTGGGTCGGTTGTGCCACCGCGCTCGGTGCACCCGGCGTCGCGGCCGGATTGGGTGTGCCCTGGGCGCTTGCTGGCCGCGCGGCCGCGGCGGGTGGCGGTGTGACGATGCGATTGCCACTCGTACTCCCGCTACTTCCCGGGGTGCACGCCACCAGCAGAGAGAGCGAGACCAGCGTGATTCCACGAAGGAGGTGTCGGGCGGCGGGCACAAGTGTGGGGCGGCAGGTCGACCTGCGGCTCTGAATGATAACCCTGTTGCAGGAGGTGGGCGCTACCATCTCCGCGGTGAAGATCAGGGCTGTCACGCTCGGGCTCGATCTGCCCATGCCCGAGGTGCGGCAGCAACCCTTCGCCAACGCGGGACGCTTCCTCTCCGATGCACGACGCGCATTGGAGGACGACAGCATTGAAGTCCAGACGCTGCGTCTGGCAGGTGGGGCGCTGAACCCGAGCGTCGATCACCATGGCAAGACCCTGCACCACTGGGCAGCGCACGCCGAAGCTGCCGCGCGCGACAGTGACGTCGAGTACCTCTCGCTCGGTCGGCTGCCGTCGACGGCACATGCGTTCGTCGTCGAGGACCTCGCGTCGATTCTCGCCGCGGGTCGAATGCTCTTCCTTTCGGCCGACCTGATCGACGGCCAACTGCCGTCGGTCGCAATGGCGCGCGCCTGCGCCTCGGCGGTCAAACAGCTCGCCGCCACCACCGACCGTGGCTTTGGCACCCTGCGCTTCGCGGCGACCGCCCACTGCCCGCCCAATATCCCATTTCTGCCCGCCGCCTATCACATGGGTGGCGAGCCGTGCTTTTCGATCGCTGTCGAGGCGGCGGACGTCGTCGTGAGTGCCTTCAACGATGAGGGTGGCATGTCGGCGATCGAGGATCGGCTGGTCGCAGCACTCGAAGCCGCGTGCGAGCCCGTCGAGCGCGTTGCCGCCCGTCTAGCGGCGGCCTCGGGCTACGCTTTCGTCGGCATCGACCTGTCGCCGGCGCCCTTTCCTGCCGACGATCGGTCCATCGCCGCGGCGATCGAGCACGCCGGCGTTGACAGGTTCGGGGCACCAGGGACGCTCTACGTATCGGCGCTGATCACGCGCGCGATCCGCCGTACACGCGTCCGCCGCTGCGGGTTCTCGGGCCTGATGCTGCCCCTGCTCGAGGACTCGGTGCTGGCACGCCGGGCGGCGGAGCGCTCGCCCAGTCTGCATGAGCTGCTGCTGTACTCGGCGGTCTGTGGCACTGGCCTGGACACCATCCCGCTGCCCGGCGACACCTCGGAGGCCGAATTGGCAGGCGTCTACCTGGACGTGGCCGCGTTGTCCGTGGCACTCAATGGCAAGCCGCTGACGGTCAGACTGATGCCCGTGCCCGGTGCTGCCGCGGGCGATGCGACAGGGTACGAATTCGACTACTTTGCGAACTCGCGCGTTCTTCGCACAGCTGACGCCGGTGTGGCGAGAATCCTCGAGCGCGGCCAATGAAGATCCTGACCATCACCCTGCTTTCCGTCCTGGCGGCCTTCGGCGTGTGGATGGCGCGACGGCGCATCATCTTCGCACTCAAGACGGGTGGCATCGTCTACATCGCGCTGATCTTCGGCCGCCTGTTCGTCTCGCTCGTGACCGGCGGCGCGGAACCAATTGGCGAGTTCGTGTGGCCCGTGGCGTTTCTGTTGGTGGCGTGGGTGGCACTCTGGTGGGTGAGCACCAACTACGCACAGCGCCGCGATCGCGAAAAGCGGCTCAGGCGTGCATCTGGAGCCGGCCGTGCAGGCCGTTGACCTCAGTCACCATCTCCAGCAGTAGCGCCTGACCATCGCACACGACTTCTGCCTTGTGGCCACGGTAGCCGTTGGCAAGCAGCTGACAGGCCCGCGCCGACGTTAGCAGCGCATTCTCGACAGCCCGATGGATGCCCGCCAGGGACCGCGGTGGACACAGATGTTCCAGCGATCCGGCCATACGCATCAGCTCCCAGCGGCTTACCGCAGCCGCGTTGGCCAGCTCGCCGTTGTCCGATTCGACCTCGCGCAAACTGAGCCAGCGATCGAAGATGGCCTGGATCCGCGTGACAAACTGCTGCACTTCGGTGCGGTACAGGTGCTGCTCGTGCTGCTCCTGATCTCTGCTTGGACGAAGACGCTGCAAGAATGTGGCAATCGCCACAGGCGCACGGTCCTCCCTGGTTGAGTTGGGGCGGTGCCCCAACTCATCATAAGAAGAGGCTCCGGTCGCATCGTACAACTCGAGAACCGGGTACGGCGCTTCTTGACATTGCAACTGCGTCAAGGAGCAGGGCCATCGAGCGCTGGTGGACCCAGGCGGCGCTCGATGGCCCGCGTCCGGCGTCGCAAGGACTTCGAGACCAGCGGTGCCAGGGTCAACGCTGAGAATTTGCCTGGCCTGGCGTGAGTGTAAAATCGCGTTCAGATGGCCAGCCTGGTGGTGGCGGGCGTTACGCTCGCGGCGGCAGTCCTGGCCTGGGGCGGTCTTGGCTGGCTGGTGCTCACGGTGCCGCCGTCGCGCCCGCTTTCGATTCTGGCCGCGTACGCCTTTGCGTTTGTCGCGGTAACGACCAGTGGCGCCGTGCTGATGTGGCTGATCCGCCGACCACGCACCCACGACGGCCGGCTGAAGTCGCCGGCAGGGTACCTCTCGCATTCGATGCTGCTGGCATTCATCGTCATGTTCGCCATGTGGTTACAGACGCTGCGCACGCTCACGCCGATCGTCGCGCTGCTCCTGATCGGCCTGTATGCCGTCCTGGAGCTGGCGGTGCTGTTTGGAACGCGCGGATCCGTTGAGCTGCCGATGCGTCACTAATGGCCCGCGTCAACCCGTGGGATCGCTTCGCCAGGCTGTACGACTGGGAGCACGACCAGTACCTGGTCGACGTCGACGTCCACATCAGTTTCGCCCGTCGCTTTGGCGGACCGGTTCTCGAGCTCGCCTGCGGCACGGGCCGGCTGCTCGCGCCGCTGGTCGGCGCTGGTTTCGACGTCACCGGCGTGGACAGCTCGGTGGAGATGCTCGATCGCGCCCGACGCCGTCTGGCAGAGCAGCATCTGGAGGCAACGCTCGTGCAACAGCGCCTCGAGTCGCTCCACGTCGACGGGCGCTTTCGCACCATCATTATCGGTCTCGACAGTTTCGGGCTCCTCGTACGCCGTGATGAACAGCTTGCCGCGCTGCAGGCCGCGCGTGCGCACGCCTCGCACGATGGCCGGCTGGTCCTGGACGTGGCCAACGGCAATTTGCGAGGCTCGGGCGAGCCCGGCGAGGAGCTGATTCACGATCTGACCATGCCCGACCCGGAAACAGGTCGGCCGATCACCAAGTTTGTGCTGCGCCGTCCGCGCCCTTCCGAGCAGATCGACGAGCTGATGTTCTTCTATGACGAGCAGGACGAACGCGCCTTCCTGCGCCGAAGCATGGTCGAACTGAAGCTGCGCTGGTTCACCCGCTTCGAGCTCGAGCTGCTGCTCCCGACCGCGGGTTGGCACGTAGACGAGGTCTATGGCAACTACGATCTGGACGAATTCGGCCCGAACAGTGACCGCCTGATCATCGTCGCGAGTTGACAGGCGCGTCCACGGACGACAGTTGAGCGCCCTCGTTTGTGTGTGCGCAGAGGGGATGTGGCTATGATGGATACCACGCTGACGCTGCCTTTTGTCGAGCGTCTACGCGCTGCCGCGCGTCATAACGACTCCTGGCTGTGCGTGGGCCTCGATCCCGATCCGGATCTCCTGCCAGCAGGGGTGACGCTCGAAGCGTTCCTGTCCGGCATCATCGATGCAACGCAGGACCAGGTGTGCTGCTACAAGCCCAATCTGGCGTTCTTCGAGGCGCTGGGTCTCGACGGGTTCATGGCGCTGCGCACGGTGATCAAGGCGCTGCGGCCCACGATCCCGGTTCTGGTCGACGCCAAGCGCGGCGACACGCCGCAGACGATGCGCGCCTATGCCCGCGCCATCTTCGACGAACTCGGCGCCGACGCGGTCACGCTCAACCCCTACATGGGCGGCGATTCGGTCGCGCCGTTTTTCGACTATGCCGACCGTGGCGTGTTTGTGTTGTGCAAGACCAGCAATCCGGGTAGCGGTGAGTTGCAGGATCTGGTGGTGGATGGGCAGCCACTGTTCGTGCACGTCGCCCGACGTGCGGTGAGCTGGGACAGGCACGGAACACTCGGTCTGGTGGTTGGTGCGACCTACCCGTCGGAAGTGGCGGCGGTGCGCGCGGTAGCGCCCGATGCGCCGATCCTGTTGCCCGGCGTTGGCGCCCAGGCGGGCGACCTGGAGCGCTCGGTCCAGGCGGCCGTCGACCGTCAAGGCGGAGGCGCGCTCGTCAACGCCAGTCGCAGCGTGCTGTACGCGAGCCGTGGGACCGACTGGCAGGCAGCGGCTCGGGCCGAAGCTCAGCGCATACGATCGGCAATCAACGTGGCGCGCACGTCCGGCGCAACCGCCGCGTGTTGATCTGCGTCTGAGTCCTTACAAGACGATGAGCACGGCCAAATTCATCGAGGTCCACGTCGGGGACGTTGTCCGACTGCGCAAGCCACACGCGTGCGGCGGAACGGACTGGACGATTGTTCGGCTCGGCGCTGATATTGGGCTGCGCTGCGACCGATGCCAGCATCGGATCCTGCTGGCGCGAAGCGTCTTCGAGCGGCGCCTGAAGGCGTTCCTGTCACGCGCGGTGATGGGCGAGGGCGAGATCGTTGGCGATGCGGATCTTGGCCTGGACAACGCCTGAAGGCGATCTCGCCGTGTCTTCTGGCGTGCCATCTCACGTGGAAGCTCTCTGACGACCGATGCGCTCGAACCTCGACCATCGCAATGGCCACTCGACCGTCGCGCCGCCGCGGCGCGAAGCGGCGGCGGTTGTCACGCTGACGGCGCCCAGCGAAGCCGACGCCTTCGGCGAACCGTCTATCTGGGGCAATCGCCACTTCCTGCTGCTGTGGCTTGCCCAGGCCATCAGTCAGACAGCGCAGAACGCGATCTGGTACGGCATCGTGGTTCTCGTCGAGCAGCTCAGCCACTCGAGTACGCAACTGAGCATCGCGATCCTGACGCTGATCATCCCGTCCGTCGTTTTCGGTGTGCTGGCGGGGGTGTACGTCGACCGCTGGGACAAGCGCACGGTGCTGATCGCGACCAACCTGATCCGCGGCACGATCGCCTTTTCCTACGCGGCTTTCGCGATGCCAACTGGTCTGCCGCTGCTCGCGCTCTACGGTGTGAACTTCCTGTTTTCCACCGTCGGGCAGTTCTTCGCCCCCGCCGAGACGGCCATGATTCCGGCGGTCGTCGCACGCCGCAGGCTACTGCAGGCCAACAGCCTGTTCCATCTGACGTTCACTGCCTCGCAGCTCATTGGCCTAGTGGTCCTGGGCCCATTGCTGGCCAAGGTGATCGGCGTCGACTGGCTGTTCGTCAGCATGGCCGCGGCCATCGTGCTGTGCGGCTTCCTCGTCTGGCCACTGCCAAGCAGTCGCGGCGAGCACGATCCGGCCCAGCCGACCAGCGAGGAAGAGGCGCTTCGCGGCGTGTGGCACGACGTACGAGACATCTGGCACTTCGTCGTCCGTGACCGTGTGGTGGCACTGTCCATGGTCCAGTGGACGATTGGCGCGATTCTCGGGCTGGTGGTGGCCACGCTGGTGCCGGGCTTCGCCGAGCGTCTGCTCCACGTACAGGCCGAGGATGCCGTCTTTGTGATGGCACCTGCCGGGCATCGGCATGGTGGCCGGCACCGCCCTGCTCAATCGCTGGGGGGACCATCTGGAGAAGCACTTCCTGGGGAACGTCGGGCTGTTCACCGTGGCGGCCTGTCTCGGCTTGACGGGCGGCCTGGCCTACGTGGTGGAGGTGCTCACCGCGGGCAACCCACCGCTGATAACCATGCGGCTGCTGGGCGAGGTGAGCATCCTGGTGCCGCCGATCATGGCCCTGGCACTGATCGCCGGCTTCGGCTTCGTGTCGATCATGGTGCCGGCTCAGACCTTGCTGCAGGAGCGAGCTCCGGTTGAGCTGCGCGGGCGTGTGTTTGCTGTCCAGTTGATGCTCTCCAACCTGGCGAGCATCGTGCCGCTGTTGCTGCTTGGCGGCTTGGCCGACCTGATCGGCGTCGACGTGACGCTGTTGCTGATCGGCGTGCTGATCGCCTCGGCGGGAGCCGTCAGCGTGCGGATCGTCCCGGGCGTCCCTCCGTGGTCGTCACAGGCGCGCCGTCGCCACACGGTGCAGGTGTGAGTCCTTGCTCGGCGCTCAGGCGAGTTGCCGCGCGCTGCTGAGCAGCGGGCATGGATGGTGTCCCCGAGCGTCACTCGATATACTCTTGGCCGCAAGGGGGCAACCCCAAGCGCTCGTGCTGGAACTGGTAGACAGGCATGGTTGAGGGCCATGTGCCCGTTAGGGCGTGAGAGTTCGAGTCTCTCCGAGCGCACTCCAGAGTCGGCGGGCGAATAGCTCAGTTGGTTAGAGCGCCTCGCTTACACCGAGGAGGTCACAGGTTCGAGTCCTGTTTCGCCCACCCACTGTCCGTTTGCTAGATTAGATCGCCAGCACGCCGAGGTAGCTCAGTGGTAGAGCACGCGACTGAAAATCGCGGTGTCGGCAGTTCGACTCTGCCCCTCGGCACCACGTTAGTCGGCCCATGACCGCGTTCGCTGGGACTGCCTTCGCTAGCGGCGCGCCGCGAACAGCTCGAGGGCGGCGCCGAGTAGGACCGCCAGTGAGGCAGCGGCGATCAGCCAGAGGCCGACCTCCCACGTGGCGCCGGGCGGCAGACGGGTCACGCCGCCCGCCCAGGCGATCAGGGCGAGTAGACCGGTGAGCGCCAGCACAGCGTCGACGAGCACCCGGGCTGGGCCGAGGTTGGCCAGGCCCGCGAGACACAGAACGGTGGCGAGCGCGCCACACGCCGGAAAGAAGTCCACCAGCCCGCGCAGCAGCTGGATTTCCGCGGGTGTGCTGCCGGGCACGAAGCGCTGGACGTCGGTTGGCGCGGACGTGGCCAGAAAGTTGTGCAGGAACTGGCCGCTCAACAAGAGTCCCTGGCTGGCGAACCATGGCATGAAAAACGCGGCGAGCAGGCCCAGCCCACCAACCAGGGCCAGGACGCGGCTCAGCGGCAGGCTCGGTCCCATCGGTTGCCGTTGCACGGTAGCAGGGGCGTGAGCGAAAACGCGCTTCGCTGCTGGCCCGGCTATTGTGTGCGTAAGCCTCGGGCGGCACTCTTCGAGCCGCTCAGACTACTGGTCGAACGCGTGGTGGGCCGCCGCGTCCGACGGCGGGACTCGCTGGTAGAGCGCATCTGGCCGGGCGTCTGACGGGAGGGATCGCGCGCCGGCGGGTTTCAGGCTGATCCAGCGTTTGTCGATAATCAGCTTTCACCCCTGCTTACGGAGCGTCGAGCCGATCATGTCCCTGGCATCAACCGGGTTGGATGCGTTCGCACCCGCGCACGCGATGCTCGCGGCGCTGCGCTCGCGGCAGATGTCCGCGGTGGAGCTGGTCGAGCTGCACCTCGCCCGCATACAGGCGTTCAACCCCTGGCTGAACGCGGTCGTCGTGCCCGCCGAGGACCCGCGCGAGGTCGCCCGCAACGCTGACGCGGTGCAGCGTCAGGGCGATGGCCGCGCGCTGCTGGGCTTGCCGGTCACCCTCAAGGAATCGATGAACGTCGTGGGTATGCCAACGACGGTCGGAGTGCTCGATTTCACCAGTTTTCGGGCTGCCGATAACGGCGCCATCGCCGCGCGCGTGCTGGGCGACGGAGCGGTCCTGCTCGGCAAAACGAACGTGGCGCCCATGCTCGGCGACTGGCAGTCGACCAACCCGGTGTACGGTCGGACGGTCAATCCATGGAACGCGGACCTGACGCCGGGTGGCAGCACCGGGGGTGGCGCGGCCGCAGTGGCGGCTGGACTCTCGCCGCTCGAGTTTGGCAGCGACATAGGTGGGTCGATCCGCGTGCCGGCTGCCTTCTGCGGGATCTTTGGGCACAAACCCAGCGAGACGGCGGTCCCGCGCAGCGGTCAGTTCCCACGCCCGTCCGCACCAAACGCCGGGTTTCTGATGGGTGTGCAGGGCCCGCTCGCCCGCTCGGCCGAAGACCTGGAGCTTGCCATGCGGACCATCGCTGGGCCCGACGTCGGAGAAGACGTCGCATGGCGCCTGGAGCTGCCGCCGCCACGCGCGGACACGCTGGCCGGCTTGCGCGTGGCGGTCATGCCGCGCCTCGAATGGCTGCCAGTCAGCACTGACATCCTCGCGGCGGTCGAGGCCCTGGTGCGTCAGTTGCGGCGAGCGGGGGCCCGCGTGGAAATCGCCTCGCCCGAAGGCTTCGGGGACCTCCGCGAGCACCACGGGCTGTACGTGTCGTTTCTAGATGGGTTGACGTCCCAGCCCCAGGTCATCGAGGAGCGCCTGCGGCAGGCGGAAGCGCTAAAGGCCGATGACGGGGATGCGTGGCGCACAGCACACGCCAGGGCGCTGACCGCCGGCATTGCCGACTGGCTCGGCATGCATGCGCGGCGGGAGGCCTACCGCGCGGCGTACCGCGCGTTTTTCAAAGACTGGGACGTGCTGCTGACGCCCATCACGCTGCGGACCGCTTTTCCACACATCGACATGCCGCGGCCGCCCGACGCCGGGGCGTTGGTGATCGACGTCGACGGCAGGCCGCACCCGTATGGAGACCAGTTGGTCTACCCCGGCCTCGCCACGCTGTGCGGTCGAGCCGGCGACGGCGTTTCCCGTCGGACTCTCGAGCACCGGCATGCCGATGAGCCTGCAGGCAATCGGTCCCTACCTCGAGGACTAC
Source organism: uncultured Chloroflexia bacterium (assembly GCA_963776625.1). Classification (GTDB taxonomy): domain Bacteria; phylum Chloroflexota; class UBA6077; order UBA6077; family CF-72; genus CF-72. The sequence continues at coordinate 24,492 of CAVZNP010000004.1, forward strand.
ACACCCATCCGCTTCGCGGGGCTGGCGGCTCGGGAGATGGGTGGCTTCGTCCCGCCCCCCACCTTTGCCGCGTCCTTGCCAGCCGCGGGTCGGCAGAGCGGGACTACTGGACGGTGAAGGTCACCTGCGTGCTGAGCGGGGGTATGACCGAGACATGATTTGCGCCCGAGAGCATGACGGTCACGGTGTGCGTGCCGGGCGGCACGTTATCAAACGTCTGCTGCAACGCGGCGGTGTGCACGATGCGTGGGTCACCCATCGGCACGGGCACGAGCGTGCCAATGTAGGGAGCCGCGCTCTCATCCAGGAAGTAGTGCAGGTGGTAATCGTCGAGCTGGGTAGCGTTGGCGGCGGCTACGAGCGCGGGGCCGGTGTATTGCACGTCGACCTGTACGGATCCCGCGGGCAGGGTCTGACCGGCGGTCGGTGAGCTGATCGCCAGCGTCGCGCCCGCGGGCTGCGGCGCCGCCGCGCCGGACGGCGACGGGGATGCCACCACGGAAGCACCAGGCGACGGCAATACGGCAGGAGACGCGGCGGGCGCCGTCGCAGGCGACGGCGAAGCCGCCACGGCGGGAGACGCGGCCGGCGAGATGGCAATCGACGGCGACGCGGCCGCCGATGGCGAGGTGGCTGGCGAGGCGGCCGGCTTGACCGCGACCACGGTTGGTGGAGCTGGCGCCGTGGTTGGCGTGGGCGCCGCCGAGCTACACGCGACCAGTCCTGACATGGCGATCGGCAGAACAGCAATCAATCCGCGCTGCAAAAGAGGCATACGTAAAGATTGCGCAAAAGACACCCGCCGGCGTCGTGCAGGCGATGTTACGTGTAGGTCAATGCCGGCAAACCACGCCGGCCGCCACGGCCACGGCCTGTGCCTGTGTCTCTGCCCTGCCGTCGCCCTCGTGCTGATGCGTACGGGAACGTCACGTTCGCGGAGCGCCTGGCATGAGCGGGCTTGTTGCGGGTGTGGGCCTGTAGGTACTGTTGTGGTCTGAGTGCTCGAGAATCAAGCGCCGCTCGTCACGACGGAACGAGGGCCAGATCAAAGCCCCAGCCTGAGACCCAGCCTGAGACCGCGACGCTCGCTCCCGCGAAACAGGGTGGCGGGTGCCGCGCAGCCCCTGCTACTCGGAATCGCCGCGATTGGCACAGCCTTCTATGTTGCCCGCTTCTGGACGGTGTACACCGCGGGCGAGCTCTTCCATCGCCTGGGCTGGGACTGGACAATGTTCTGGGCGCAAGCCATGTTGCTGCGCTCGGGTCACGCGGACCAGATGTACGAGCAGCCCGTCGTGAACGAGCAACTCAAGGTACTCGCTCAGTACTACCTGGGCCCCGGCCAGTTCCAGAACTCCAGCCCTGTCGCCTACCCACCGTGGTTTACCGCGCTGGTGGTGCCGTTCACGATCCCGTCGCCGCCGATCGGCTTCGCGCTGTGGTCCGCGGTGTCGCTCGCCTGCGCCGTCTTTCTCATCTTCCGCGTGAAACAGATGTTGCCCTCGATCCCACTCTGGGGCGTCTGCGTGCTGTTTTTCGGCGCATACCCGGTGGCGCTCGGGCTGTTCATGGGCCAGGTGGCGCTGATCAGCGCACTCGCCGTGAGCGAGATGTTCGTCTCCTTTCGCGCTGGCAAGGACTTCCGAGCCGGGCTGTGGTTGTCAGTCTTGTTGCTCAAACCACAATACGCGCTGGTCTTCGGCTTGCTCATCCTGTGGAAGTGGCGGCTTCGAGCCATCGCCGGAAGCGCGGTTGGCACTCTGTTTTTCGTAGCGCTCGGCCTGGTGACGGCCGGCTACGCGTCCTTCTTCCGCGTCTCTGACGCGCTGCGCGATCTGTCTGATCTGCGCAGCGAAGACGCCTCGCCACTACTCATGGTCAACTGGCGCGCCTTCGTGCTGTACGCGGTGCCGTGGATTGACAGCGACCGCGGACTGTTGCTGGTGACCATCCTGTCTGTCGCAACAGTCCTGCTGCTGCTGTTCCTGTGGCGAGGCCCGTGGGACGTCGCGGCGCCCGACTTTTCCGTTCGCTTCGCGCTCTTCGCGCTGGGATCGGTCGCGACCAGCTACCACAGTCACGTGCACGGCATGGCTCTGGCCATGGTCCCCCTCGCCGCCGCGTGGATGCAGCCGGCCTTCAGCCTCGAAACTCGCGCCGCGATCCTCGCCTCGATCTACGTGCCAACGGTCTGGGTGGTGTGGGTTGGCGGCGTCGTCCAACGCTTCGCGGTCCAGTCGAACGCCGACATCTCGCTCTGGTATCCGTGGCCGGACGGAGTGACGGCCCTGCTGTTCATGACCGCGTTTCTGCTGGTCTGCCGCGATGTGTGGCGACTGAACCGCGCGGAACTCGGGAGGGTGGTCGTGGCCTGGCCGCGCATGTTGCGGCTCTACGCTCGCTAGCGTGCCCCACCCCGAGGGGGTGCGGCCGAAGGGCTAGTCGGCCGGGGCTGCTAGCCGGGGCTGCTAGCCGGGGCTGCTAACCGGCCAGGGCTGGCTCGGAGCGGCGGCAGTCGACCGCGGGCGACTTCTCGGGCTGCGTGCGAGGTGAGAACCAGACGGCGACAGCCAGTGCCGTCAGGATCGAGATGACGGCACTGATCGCGCAGGTAGCGTGCACCGCGGTCGTGAGCGAGTGCTGCGCCGGTACGATGATCCAGAGCAGTTGGGTCCCGCTCGGCTCGAGTGTCGACGTGATGCGCGGCACGGCCAGATTCAACACGGTCAGATCCATCACCGTGATCGCGCACGGGAGCGCGAGGACGGCAACGCCGAGCCAGGCGCGGCGTGAGCGTGTCGCGGTGTTCGTACCAGGTGCATCGAACGGCGGACCTCGAAATCGACATCGGCCTGCCGGTGCTGGACGGATCGCCAGTCTGGTGCTCTGAGCCACGGACCATGCATCGATTCCGCCAACGTGCTGTGGCGGTGGGCTTCGCGCTTTCGACGGGGCTGGTGTTCAGCCCTTCCGCTGGAACGTCGAGTGGAACGTCGAGCAGACCCAAACGCGAGTTGACGCGATGCGGCAGCGCGAGCGCGCAGTCGAAAAGGTCAGGTACCGGCTAGTAGCTTCGACCGCGCGTCAGCGCGCCGATGGCGCGGAACGGCAGCAACAGCAGGTCGATCACCAGGTGCAGGGTGCCGGTGACAATGGCCCCCACCAACAGCAACAGGCCGACGACGACGAAACCGACCGGTCCGGCCACGAGGGTGGCCAGCACCAGGACAAGCAGTGCAACGATCACGACGCTTCGACGTGGTCGCCTGCCTCGTTGTTGCGTGATCGCGTTGCCAGGTCGCACCAATATGCAACTCTTCGGGGGTGGCGGCCGTACTATCCCTGGGAGCAGCTGGCGAAGGCGCCGGCCTCCATGGAGCCAACAAGGAACTTCACCCTCATGTACGACTATTCGCGTGGGACGCCCTACACCACAGACATTGGCGCCGAAACCGACCTGAGGGCGCAACGGGCGGCGATCCTCAACAGAGTCCTGGGCCTGCTGGGCTTTGCGTTCCTGTTCACCGCCGGCGGCGCGGTCATCGGCCGCAGCCTGGGACCCGGCGCGCTGTTCATTTCGGTGATCGGGAGCTTCGGCACGCTGATCGCACTGCAGTTCCTGCGCGAGCGCTCGCCGCTCAACCTGGCGCTGTTGTACGGCTTCGCAACGTTCGAGGGCATGCTGCTCGGCCTCATCGTCGACGCCTACGTCAAGGGTGGCATGGGCGGCGTGGTGGTCAATGCCGGGCTGACCACCGCGGCCGTGGCGCTGGCAGCGGGCGCGTATGGCTATACGACCAAGCGCGACCTGAGTGGCATGGGCGGTTTTCTGTTCATCGGGCTGCTCGGGGTAATCATCGCTTCGGTGGTGGGTATCTTCGTGCAATCGTCGCTGCTGTACATCGGCATCTCGGCAGTGGCGGCGGTCCTGTTCACCGGCTTCCTTGTTTTCGACCTGAATCGGGTCGCGGCGACGCGGGGCGCCAGCGAGGGCATGACGATCCTGCTGGCGGTGCGGGTGTATCTGGACATCGTCAACCTGTTCCTGGCCCTGTTGCGGATCTTCGGCATCGCGGCGGGCGGTACGAGCAGCCGAGACTAGCGAGCACCGCCCTGGTCAGTCCAGCGCGCGGCGGAACTCGGCGATCGCCGCCGGCGGGACGCCGAGGGCCGCGCTCACCGAGCGCATGACCTTGTAGGTCGCGCGCTCGGTCTTGCCTGCTTCCAGCAGGTAGATGGTACTGAGCGCGACGCCAGCGGCACGTGCCAGGTCGCGCTGGCTCAGCAGTTTGCGCTTGCGCAGCGTGGCCAGTGGCAGCGCGTCGGCTGGCCGATCCGCGCCGGTCTGTTCCACGTCGGCGGACGTTACCACACGACGCGGCCAGACTGGCCCGGTCTTGTCCGGAAAATGTATTGATTGTGCCCGGACTGTAGGTTAGACTGACTCTACATAACCGACGTGGGCATCACCATCAGCGCGGACGATCCGCGCAGCATTCGCGCGATCGAGCTGGCTGCTGGCGCCGCGCACTGGCGCAAGTGGCGCACGCCCGACGGCATCGAAGCATTTGGCGTCCCCTCTCAGTCGCGACGTGACCGCTTCTACGTCGTCACCACCAATTCGTGCGACTGCGCCGACTTCACGCGTGCCGCCGAGTCTGGTGAGCCGCACGCCTGCAAGCATGTCCTGGCCGTCCGCCTGTACTGCGAGCTGGTCAAGGCACAGCAGCGCCCCGCCTCGCGGCCCACACGCCGAGGTCATCTCCGACTGGTCACCTGAGACTGACGCAGCCAACTCGGCAGTCGCGGCGCGCTGGCGAAGTGAGAAGCCGGTTGTAATTCCATTCACCATGCGGTGAACGGCGATACTGTTCGGGCCCAATGAGCAAAGCCGCCGTCGTCGCTGTTGGACTGATCTCTCTGTTCGGACTGGCCGCCTTCACCCCTGGCGTAACGCGCGCCGCGCTGCAGGTCGGTCATGACGATCAGTTCCACTTCCTCGGCCATCTCGCGGCGGGTCGCTTGCTCAGTCTGTGTCCGTGCGCGGCCACGCTGGCAGAGCGTCAGTACGCGCGGGGCATGTACCACGCCCGCACACCGCGTCAGAAGGCGCTGCTCACGACGGCGCGTCCCGAGACTGTTGGTGAACGTTTGAAAGAGGCACCCGAACTGGTGTCGGCGCTGGTTCGCCGCGTGGCGGGCTGAAGCAGGTGCGTCCCACCGCAGTCGCGGTCATCGGCGGTTCCGGCCTCGTCGGATCGATCCTCGTTGAGCGCTGGGTTAGCAGGGTCGAGATTGTGGCGCCCTCGCACGCGGAGCTGGATGTGCTCGATCCGAAAGCGCTCGACGCTTTCCTCGAGACCACGCGCTGTGATGTCGTTGTAAACCTTGCCGCGTGGGCAAACGTTGACGCGGCCGAGCCCGAAAAGGACGATACGAACGGGACGGTTTACCGTCTGAATGTGGCTTTCCCGGGCCAACTTGCCGAAGCCTGCCTGCGACTCGGCAAATTTCTGATCCACGTCTCAACGGACTACGTCTTTGACGGAACCCGCGTTGAGGCACCCTACAAGGAACTCGACGCAACGCGCGCGCTGTGCTGGTATGCCGAGACCAAGCTGCGTGGAGAACAAGCCGTCTTGCGGGCCGACGACAACGCGTGCGTCGCACGCATCGAGATGCCGTTTACGGCGCGGGAGCATGCCAAGCGTGATCTGGCGCGTACGATTGTTGCACGCCTGCAACACGGCCAAACCATCCAGGGCGTCACCGATCAGCGCATTACTCCCGTCTTTCTGGACGATGCCGCCGACGCGCTCTGGCGCTTGACGGTCGCGCGCTATGCTGGCCCGATGCACGTGGCCGCGAGCGACTGGACGACTCCGTTTGCGTTTGCGACGGCCTTAGCCCAACGCCTCGCATTGCCCACCGAGCTGATCGTGCCCGAGAGCTTCGAACGTTTTTCCGCGACGCGGCCCGCGCTCAGGCCGCAACACTCGTGGCTAGACGTGGCGCAGTTCACCGACCTGTTCGGGCCAGGAATTCTGAGACCCGTGGAAGACGAGCTCAACGCGTGGATGACGCAGTGGCACAACTGAACACGGTAAAGTTTTGTCACGAGTCCCCGTGCATACTCGAGACTTTGAAACTACGCGACTCGACACTTCGCGACTGAAGGAAGGAATGCCCGAGTGAAGGTTTCCTCCACCGAGCTGCCGCCCCGCCAGGTTTCCCTGGACATCGAGGTCGACAAGGACCGCCTGGACCGAGCCATTGATGACGCGTATCGACGCCTGGCCGGTCGCGTGGATGTGCCCGGGTTCCGGCGCGGTAAAGCCCCCCGCCCGATGGTCGAGCGGATGCTTGGCCGAGATCGGATCGTGGAGGAGGCGCTCGATCGGCTCGTCCCCGAAGTCGTCACCGAAGCCATGGAGCAGGAGAAGGTCGAGCCGTACACCCGACCGCGTGTGGAATCCATCGAGTTCGATCCGCTCCGCCTCAAAGCGGTAATCGGTCTGGCGCCGAAGGTTGAACTGGGCGACTACAAGGACGCGCTGCGGATTGCGCCAGAGGAACCCCAGGTTGGCGACGAGCAGGTCGACGACGTGATCAAGCGCCTGCGTGAGTCCTACGCACAGTGGGCACCGGTCGAGCGCGCGGTGGCGATGGGGGATCGAGTGGGCCTCGACCTCCAGGCCAGCGTCGAAGGCAACGACGAACCGGTCATCGACAGCAAGGAGGCCGAGTACATCGTCGACGCCGACAGCACGTCGCCGGCGTCTGGCTTCGCCGAACAACTCGTCGGCTTGTCTGGCGGCGAAGACAAGAGTTTCACGCTGACGATGCCCGAGGACTATCGCGACAAGGACGTCGCGGGCAAGCCCGCGCAGTTCGACGTGAATGTCCACTGGGTCAAAGAGCGCGAGCTCCCGGCCCTTGACGAGGAGTTTGCTCAGCAGGTGGGTGACTACGCGGATGTGGCCGCGCTCCGCGCAGCCATTGACACGCAACTGCGCCAACGCGAGGCCGAGCGGGTTCGCGAAAAGCTGCAGGAAGAGGCGATGAACAAGCTCGTGGAGATCTCGTCCATCGAGTACCCGCCGCAGATCGTCGAGCATCAGGCCGCGCATATGCTCGAAGCCTTCCGCAGCAACGTGGAGCGTCAGGGCCTGCAGTTCCCGCAGTACCTCAGGCTCGTCGGCAAAGAGCAGGATACGTTTGAGCAGGAGATGCGGACCGAAGCCGAGACGCGTGTCCGGCGCTCGCTGGCGCTGGACGCCTTCGCCAACGCGGAAAACATCAGCAGCGGGGACGAGCCGGTCACCGACGAGCAAGCGGAAGCGCGTTCTGCGCGGGCGCTCGAACGCCTGGTCGAGCTGGCAACCGGGGATGCGCGCGATGGTCAGACCGGCAGAGGCGGCCACAGACGCTGAACCGGCGCTCGCTGAACCGGCGCTCGCTGAACCGGCGCTCGCTGAACCGGCGCTCGCTGAACCGGCACTCGCTGTACCGGCACTCGCTGTACCGGCACTCACCGAGCCAGGACTCGCTGAACCCGGACCCGCTGAACCAGTGGCAGAATCAGAAGAAAAGACTGCAGCTCTGGCCGAGACGACCGATACTGGAACAGACACGCGTGATGCAGACGCGCCGGCCACCGCCGGAAGCCGAGGATGAGCGAGGAACCGCATGAGCCGCCACGATCTTGTACGAAGTCTGAGCAAGATGGACGCTCCCATCGCGTATGCCGTGCCGATGGTCGTCGAGCAGACGAGCCGCGGCGAGCGCGCCTATGACATCTTTTCGCTCTTGCTGAAGAATCGGATCGTGTTCCTGGGCACGCCAATTGACGACACGGTCTCGAACCTGATCGTGGCGCAGTTGCTCTACCTGGCGCAGGAGGATCCTGAGCGGGATGTCCAGATGTACATCAACAGCCCCGGCGGTCAGGTTGACGCCGGGCTGGCGATCTACGACACCATGCACCTCATCCAGCCGCAGGTGGCCACCACCTGCGTGGGCATGGCGGCGAGCATGGGAGCGGTGCTCCTGGGCGGTGGCGCCAGGGGCAAGCGTGCCGCGCTGCCCAATGCGCGCATTCTGATTCACCAGGCTTCAGCGGGCGTGCAGGGCACCGCGGCCGACATCGAAGTGCACGCGCGTGAAATCCTGCGCCTGAATGCTCGACTCAAGGAGCTGATGGCTTCGGATACCGGTCAGGAGATCGACCGCATCTCGCGCGACATCAATCGCGATTACTGGATGAGCGCGCAAGAGGCGCGCGACTACGGCGTCATCGACATGATTCACGGTCAGACGGAAGCCAGCCAGGCGGCGGACCGCGCGGAGGCGGCCGTCGAAGAATCTACTGCCGAACCAAGCGTCAGCGTCGCTGATGGCCGACGCTAACTAACCAGCAACCGGATCACCACGTTCAGGTACACCGCGACTGAAGCGGGGAGGGGCACAACACCAGCATGGCGACAACACGCGGTACTCGCGGACAATATCACTGCTCGTTCTGCGGAAAGAGCCAGGACCAGGTCCGGCGCCTGATTGCCGGACCCGGCGCCGTCTACATCTGCGACGAATGCGTCGATCTTTGCCGCGAAATCATCGATGAAGAGTCCGCTCCGCCGGCTGCCGCCAAGCCTCGTCTGCCGCTCGCCAAGCTGCCTACCCCGTCCAAGATCTACGAGCACCTCAACTCGTATGTCGTCGGCCAGGATCGCGCCAAGAAAGTGCTGTCCGTGGCCGTCTACAACCACTACAAACGCGTGTCTTCTGGCATGCAAGTGGACGATGTCGAGCTGCAAAAGTCGAACATCTTGCTGGTCGGGCCAACCGGCTGTGGCAAGACACTCCTGGCCCAAACGCTCGCCAAAGTTCTCGACGTGCCTTTCTGTATTGCCGACGCAACCGCGCTGACCGAAGCTGGTTATGTTGGCGAGGATGTCGAGAACATTTTGCTGCGACTGATTCAGGCGGCGGACTTCGACATCTCGCGCGCCGAACGCGGCATCATCTACATCGACGAGATCGACAAAATCGCGCGCAAGGGCGACAACCCGTCTATTACGCGCGACGTTTCAGGTGAGGGCGTCCAGCAAGCGCTGCTGAAGCTCATCGAAGGCACGGTTGCCAACGTCCCGCCACAAGGCGGTCGCAAGCACCCGCATCAGGACTTCATCCAGATCAACACGGCGAACATCCTGTTCATCTGCGGCGGCGCGTTCGAGGGGCTCGAGAACATCGTCGGCAAACGTGTCGGCGCCAAACGCACGCTCGGCTTCGCTTCGGAGCGCACGACCGAGCAGGACCACGCCGACTTGCTGCGACAGCTGACCTCTGACGACCTGCTGAAGTACGGCCTGATTCCTGAGTTCGTGGGTCGCTTACCTGTAGTAGTCAGCGTCGACCCGCTCAGCAAGGACGACCTGATGCGCATCCTGACTGAGCCACGCAACGCGATCTCGAAGCAGTACGCCAAGCTGCTGTCCTTGGACAAGGTCGAGCTGGTCTTCACGCGCGATGCGCTGGAGGCGGCGGCCGAGCGCGCGCTGCAGTTGAAGACCGGCGCGCGCGGGTTGCGCACCATCATCGAGGAGGTGCTGCTCGAGGTGATGTACGAGATCCCGTCGCGCGCGGATGTGCGCAAGTGCATCATCGGCCGCGAGACGATCGCTCACGGTCAGGCGCCGCTGCTGGTTACGACGCGCTCAGGCGCGATCGCGGAATTGGACGAGCCACAGGAATACCGCGACAGCGCTTAGCGCTTAGCGCCTGGCGCCAGGCGCTAAGCGCTGTCGCGGCCAGCCCCGTTGAAGTCCCGCTATTTGGGTTCGCGGGTGAACTTGCGAACCAGCGCGGGATACGCCAGCCACGGGATCGCGCAGATCATGAACGCGATGCCGCCGGCGGCCAGGATCGGCTGCGCGGTGTCCTCGTCGACGTACCACCACACACCCAGCGTGAAGGCAACGATCAGCCAGATCACCAGGCTGATGGCACCCAGGATGAACTGCGCGCGGTCGCGCGCATCGACGTCAACGGTAGTCTTCACGGACGGGATTGAAGCTATCGACGGCAATGACGTCAGTCACACCCATCGCACCGTGCACGACGCCGCCAGGGACGGAGTAGCCCTCGCCCGGGCCAAGGTCGCGCACCTCGTCACCAATTCGAAACTGCATCCGCCCCGCGACCACGTGGCCAACTTGCTCATGCGGATGCGTGTGCGCCGGTACTTCCGCGCCGGCGGCGATCCTGAACTGCACCACCATGACCTGCTTGCCACAGCTCAGCACGCGGCGCTGGACACCTGGCGCGGCTTCGACCTCGGGCCAATCGGACTCACTGTGATACACACCCGAAACTACGGTCATGCGAACCTCGCGAGGATGATGCCGAGCTCGAACAAGAAGTAGATCGGCAGGCTGATGAGCGTCTGGTTGATCGGGTCAGGCGTTGGCGTAATGGCGGCGCCAATGACGAACGCCAGAATAAATGCGTACTTCCTGAACCTTGCCATGCGCTGGTGGCTGACGACGCCGAGCTTGCTCAGGAAGAACATGATGATCGGCAACTCGAACATCACGCCAACCCAGAACAGGAACGTCGCCACGAAGTCGACGTAATGCTCAGCCGACCACAGCGGCTCAACCGAGCCTGCGAGGAAGCCGGCAAGGAAGCGCGTCGCGAGCGGCAGCGTCAGGAAGTAACAGAAGACGACGCCGCACATGAATGAGAAGAAGACACCTGGCACCGCGATGTACAGGTACTTCTTTTCGTTGGAGTACAACGCGGGCGAAACAAATGCCAGTACCTGGTAGATGATGACCGGCATCGCCAACGCCGCGCCGACCACGAGTGCCACTTCAAGATAGGTGAAGAACGTCTCACCCGGTCGGGTGGCGATGATCTGAACACCGTTGACTTTGGCTTCGTTGACGATGAGGTCGAACAGGTAGCCGGTGATCGAGTTCAACGTCGGGATCGGCACGATGGCGATCACGATGCCGATGACAAGTGCCAGGACGGTGGCGACGAGGCGCCCGCGCAACTCCTCGAGATGTTCGAGGAGCGTCATCTCCTTGTCGCCTGGCGCGTGCGATTCGTCTTCGTCTGGCGTCGGAGCGGGTGTCGGAAGTGGGGCCTGGGTTATTGCCATCGGGGTCTCGCTGGGCTCGCGTTTGCGCTAACTATCTACGCTCCGCCATGTTCGTGCAGATAATCCATGGCGTCCTGGACGGTGCGGATCTTTTCGGCGTCCTCGTCGCTGATTTTGACGTTGAACTCTTCTTCGAGCGACATGATCAGCTCGACCAGATCGAGAGAGTCAGCATTCAGGTCGTCGATAAAGTTCGCCTCTGGAGTCACCTCGTCTTCGCTCACGCTCAACTGTTCGGCGATGATCTTTTTCAGGCGCTCCTCAGCGCTGGCGGCCATCGTCTCTCCTCACGCCCCTTTCACGTCACCAGTTTGTGTCGCGTCTACGGCGCGACCCAGTACACCATTGACAAACTTGGCCGAAGTTTCGCTGCCGAAGAGCTTGGCCAGTTCCACCGCTTCATTAATCGCGGTTCTGAGAGGCACTGTAGCATTGCCGTACAAGGATTCATAGAGTCCGATACGCAGGACATTGCGGTCGACCGCGGACATCTGCGCGAGGGGCCACAGCGGCGCTCGCTGCTGGATCACCCCGTCGATTGAACCCCGGTTAGCAAGCACGCCATCGACCAGCAGCTGAGCGTAGCGGTTGGCGTCGCTGAGCACCTGGTGTGGATACGGCGAATCCGTGGCTTCTTCAAAGGTCTCCGCGACCCGCTCCAGCACCTGCGCTGGCGCGTGGTGTCCCTGGTCCATCTCGTACAGCGCCTGGAATGCCAATGCGCGCCCGAGTCGACGGTCCAGGAATGGGCCGGACGGAAAGATGCGTCCAAGCTGCTCGAGCGCTTCGTCGACTGCTGGCTGCAACGGTGGCCTGGATGGTACCAACGTCAGAAGTCTCTCCGTGAGCCTGTCATGCCATCACCAGGCCGCCGTCCACGTTCAGCACCTGACCCGTGATGTACGCAGCGCCCTCGCTGGCGAGGAACGCGACCGCCTCTGCAACGTCTTGCGGGGTGCCTTTACGACCCGCCGGCACCATCTGCAGCAGTGACGTGATCGCCGCCTCGGGGACTCCCTGCCAGATCTCCGTGTCGATGACTCCGGCCGCGACCGCGTTGCAGCTGATGTTGCGCGAGGCCACTTCCCGCGCCGTCGAGCGCGTCAGGCCGATCATGCCGGCCTTCGACGCGGCGTAGTTCGCCTGACCCGCATTGCCCATGACCCCGGAGATCGACGTGATGTTGACGATGCGTCCACCACGCTGGCGCAGCATCGGCCGCAACACCGCGCGGGTGACCAGGAAGGTCGATTTCAAGTTCGTGTCGATGACCGCGTCCCAGTCGTCCTCGGACATGCGCATGATCAGCGTGTCGCGGGTGATGCCCGCGTTGTTGACCAGCACGTCAATGCGCTTGAACGCATCCAGCGTGGTCTGCACGAGCCGCTCCACGTCGGCGGCCCGCGCGACGTCGGCCTGCACTACGAGGGCTTTGACGCCGGCTTCGCGCACGCCACGAGCGACATCTTCGGCGGCGTCGGCGCGCGAGTTGTAATTGACCACCACGTTGGCCCCGTCCGCGGCGAGCCGCAACGCCACCGCTCGCCCGATGCCGCGCGAGGCGCCCGTAACCAGCGCGGTCTTGCCCACGAGCTGCACCGTTCAGCCAGCTACCAGCGCCTGCGCCGCGGGCAGATCCGCCAGTGAGCCGAAACTCGCGACCTTCACCTCAGGCAGCGTACGCCGGACCAGGCCAGTCAGGACGTTGCCGGGCCCAACTTCCAGGAATCGATCGCAGCCGAGCGCCGACAAAGTGTGGAGCGTCTCGATCCAGCGCACGGGCGAATACACCTGAACGGCTAACTCGCGGCGCAGGGCCTCCGGATCTCGCGTTGGCTCAGCTGTCGCGTTCACCACGACGGGGATACGTGCGGTTTGTAGAGCCAGATCATTCAGGGCACGGGCAAGATCGTCGGCCGCTGGGCGCATATAGATCGAATGGAACGGGCCGCCGACGTTGAGCGGCAGCACCCGCCGCGCGCCGGCCTCGCGCGCCAGGGCGCCGAGCCGATCGAGCGCATCGCGCGCCCCAGAGACGATCAGGTTCCCCGGCGCATTCAGGTTGGCCAGCTCCACCGACGAGCCGTTCTGCGAGGCCGCCGCACAGGCCTCGCGGAGAGGCGCCTCCTCGAGACCGATGACCGCGGCCATGCTGCCGTCGACAGTCGCGCACGCGCCTGCCATCGCCCGCGCGCGCCCATTCACCAGCGCCAGCGCGGTGTCAGCATCGAACACGTCAGCTGCCGCGTAGGCCGCGTACTCGCCCACGCTGTGGCCCGCCACCGCGTCGAACGCCAGCGACGTCGATGCACGCAGCACCGCCAGCGCGGCCAGGCTGGTGACGACCACCGCCGGCTGCGCTACGTCGGTCTGTGTCAGGCGCTCGAGAGGACCCTCGGCGCACAGCGTTGAGATCGGACGCTGCGTGAGGGCATCGGCCAGATCGAACAGTCGGCGCGCTTCTGCCGACTCCGCCACCAGATCGGTGCCCATGCCCACGGCCTGTGACGCCTGACCGGGAAAGAGTAATGCGAGCAGGGCGGCCAGCTACTCCGGCTTCTGCTTGGCTTTGGCGTCGAGGCGCAGAATGTCAATACCGTTGTACGTGCCGCAGTTGGGACACACCTGATGCGTGGGCTTGCGTTGCTTGCACTGCGGGCAGTTCATCAACGGCGGCAGGATGATGTGGTCATGGCTGCGACGCTGCCCGCGTCGCGCCGAGCTGATTTTCTTCTTTGGCAGTCCAACCATGGCGGGTTCTAGTTGTTCTCCTCATCATCGTGCAGGAGCACGGCTAATCTCGCGAACGGGTTCGATGGGTCCACCGGCTCGGCCGGCGCCTCGACAGTCGGCTCCGGGTGGTCAGCATGCGACGCACCTAACCGTTCGCCGCACTCCGGGCAGAGGCCGGGACAGTTCGGTTCACACAGTGGCTGGAGCGGCAGATTCGTCAGGATGTTCTGCCGCAAGATCTCGTTCAGGTCGATTTCGTGGTGTTCGTTGATCAGTGGCTGATCGTCCTCAGTCCCCTCCGGCAGCTCCACGAAGAACCCGGTGCGGACATCGGTCATCGGCAGAAACTCTTCGTCAAGTGTGCCGACCACGCGGGTGGTCATTGCGTCGAGGCAGCGAGCGCACTCGACGACGGCGCACGCGTGATAATCGCTGTGGGCGACGATACCCTCCGACGTGCGGGTCAAGCGCGCATGACCCGAGATGGGGCCGTGCAGGTGCAGCTCGTCGGCGGGATCGGGGAGGGGCTCGCGGAATTCGAACTCTCGGACAGAGCCGGGACCCATGAGAAGAAGCTGAGACACGTTGAAACTGACCATGGGGACCCAAAGCGCTCGAGTATAGGCGATTTCAACGCAAGCCCGAGCTTGACCCGTCAGCCAATCCTTCGTGTGCGCCGCGGGCTTCGAGCTCGGTCAACCCTCGATCGACGGTGCCCGCCACCTGGCTGATCTGGTCGCGAAGCTTCTGCAGGACGCGGTAGGCGTAGGCATCCGCCTCTCGACGAACATCGGCCGCCTGGCGCAGCGCTCGATCCTCGATGTCGGCCGCGCGTGACTCGGCCGAGCGCACGAGCTGATGCTCGTCCACGCGCTCGGCGGCCTGCATTTCGGCGTCACGCACGATGCGATCTCCCTCGGCGTGCGCCTCGGCGATCACCTGATCGCGCTGATCGGTCAGCCGCCGCGCGGCTTTGACCTCTTCAGGGATGGAGACTCGAATCTGGTCGAGAATGTCGAGGATCTCCTGCTCGTCGACGAGTGTGCGCGACGTCAGGGGCACGCGCGAGCCTGCGCCGAGCACCTCTTCGAGCTGGTCGAGCAGATACAGGATGTCCAACGACTCAACGATAACAGGGGTCACGGATCGCCGGAAGCGTACAGGCTAATTCGAGTCCGGCCGTGGCGCCGGGTTGACTGCAAGCCCAGAATGCCCACGTTCGGTGGAGGCGCGTCTGCCCAGGCTTGCTCGAGGATCACGATGCTCGTCGGCTCCAGCATGCCGGGAGCCGACAGGCCCGTGACGACCGTCTCGAGCGCGTCGCGATCAGCGTAGGGCGGATCTGCAAACACGAGGTCAAGCGGGCCCTGGATCGACCGCAGGCCGAGGGACACCGCTGTCTGGTGCACCCGGGCGCGCTCGTCGAGGCCCGTGGTCCGCAGGTTCGTCGTCAGTATGCGCGCGGCCTCGCGATCACGCTCGATGAACTCAGCGCTGCGCGCGCCCCGGCTCAGGGCTTCGATGCCCAGCGCGCCGGACCCGGAGAACAAATCGAGCACGCGCGGCCAGGCTCGGGCGGCGGCAAAGTCACCCTCCTCCTCATCTGGCTCGAAGCCACGCTTGTAGGCGAGGGCTTCCAGCATGGAGAAGACCGCCCCTTTGATCAGGTCCGCGGTCGGACGTGTATCGGCGGCAGCGCGCAAGTGCCGTCCTCGGGCGGTGCCCGAAATCACGCGCACGCGGGCTAGCTCGGATCGCCAGAGCTGGCGACGAAGGCCGCCAGGTGGTCCGCCAGAGCGCGGTGCTCGTCGTGCGTCAACTCGGGGTCCACGCTGAGGATGGCCGTGGCGGCGGCGCGCGCGCCTTCGACCAGCGGCGCATCATCCAGCTTGGCCACCTTGAGCTCGGGCATGCCACTCTGGCGCACGCCAAAGTAGTCGCCCGGTCCACGCAGGCGGAGGTCATGCTCGGCCAGCACCAGACCGTTGGTGGTATCGACCACCGCTCGTAGCCGCTCACTAGCGCCGGGGTCGGGCAACTCAGACAGCAGGATGCACACCGATGGCTGGCCGCCGCGGCCCACCCGCCCACGAAACTGGTGGAGTTGCGCCAGGCCGAACCTTTCCGCGCCTTCGATCAGCATCACCGTGGCGTTCGGCACATCAACGCCAACTTCGACAACCGCCGTCGAGACCAGCACATCGAACTCGTGGTCGCGAAAGGCGCGCATGATCGCGTCCTTTTCCGCCGGGCGCATGCGTCCATGCAGGAGTCCCAGTCGCAAACTGGCCAGCTCACCGGCGCGCAAGCGCTCGTATTCCTCGGTCGCCGACTTGGCCTGGAGGACTTCGGACTCCTCAACCAGCGGACAGATGATGAAGCTTTGTTCCCCCCGGGCGGCAGCCCGCCGAACACGCTCGTACGCGAGATCACGCTCGTCCGTGCCGAGAAGTCTGGTGCGCGGAAACTGCCTGCCAGGCGGCATCTCGTCGATAGCCGACAGGTCCAGATCGCCATACAGGCTCAGCGCCAGTGTTCGGGGGATCGGCGTAGCTGTCATGACCAGCAGGTGTGGCACGCGGACGCCCTCGCCCGACCTGTGCCGCAGGCTGACGCGTTGGCGCACACCGAAGCGATGCTGCTCGTCGACGATTACCAGGCCAAGACGCGCAAATTCGAGTCTGTCCTGGATGAGGGCTTGCGTTCCGACGACGAGGTCGACTTCGCCAGACGCAGTCGCATCGTACGCCTGGGCGCGCGCCTTGCCTTTGACCGAACCCGTCAGCAGGAGCACCGAAGGTCGACGGCCGAGGACAACCTCGAGCGCAGACCCGGCGGCGTCGAACAAGCGCGAGACGGTAGCAAAGTGTTGTTCGGCAAGGATTTCTGTCGGCGCCATGAGCGCACCCTGATACCCGTTACCAACAGCGCTCATGAGGGCCAGCGCGGCTACCGCCGTCTTGCCGGAGCCGACCTCACCCTGAAGCAGCCTGGTCATGGGCTTCGGCTGCGCCATGTCGTCGAGGATCTCGTCGGTGACACGGCGCTGGGCGGCGGTCAACATGAAGGGCATGCCGCGTTCGAGCGCCGCCAACGCTTCGTCCGGGCGCGGAAGCGGCGCCGCGGGATCGTGCTGCCAGGTCATGCGGCGCTGAAGGACCATCAACTGGATCGTCAGCAATTCCTCAAAAGCGAAGCGCCTGCGCGCGACGGCGTACTCGTCGAGCGTGTCAGGGAAGTGCATGCTCCACAGCGCCCGATCGACGCCCAGCAGATCGTGAGCGGCGCGGATGGCGTCGGGCAGCGAATCGACGACTTTGTCTGCGAAGTAGGTGAGCGCCCAGAAAATCCGGCCGCGCAACTCACGGTCGATCAGGCCGGCCGTCAGCGGATGGACCGGCACCAGGCGTCGGGTGTGAATCGGCGGGCCGTCGGCGCGTTCGTAGTCCGGATTTTCGAATACGAGCTGACGCCCCTGCATGATCAGTCGGCCGCTCAGCGCGATGCGCTCGCCAGCATTCACGCCAATGCGCGACACGCCGTGCCGCAGCCACACGGCCTGCACGCGGCCGGTGGGGTCGCGAACGCTGGCGCGCAGCTTTTTCAGGCCTCGCGGCAGATTCTCGATTTCCAGGCGTTCGAGGGTGCCGACCACGGAGCCCTCCGCCTTGAAGAACAGCTCGCTAACTGGCGCGACGGGCGGGAAAGCCTGATGCCGGATCGGAAAGTGGTACAGGAGATCGCCGACGCTGTGGATTCCCAGGCGCGTGTACAGGCGCGCACGCACGGGGCCTATACCCTTGAGTGCGTCGATGCGTGTGGCGAGCGTGACCCCGACCGGCGGGCTGCTCACGCGCTGTCTGGCCAGGTTGGGGGGCGATGGCGGCGCTTGTTCGGCGCGTCGTGCGTCGGGGTACAGCAGCGAGCGCGCCGCCTCGAGCCGGGCTGCACGGTCGGCCGGCGCGAGCGAGCCGTAGTCGCCAAGCAGATCCGCCACCTGCTCGCCGGGTGCAACGTCCTGCAGTTTCGCCGCAAAGCCCGACAGTCCGCCAATGACGACGCGGTCACGGTAGCCATCGGCGGCCTCCGCGCGGAAAATTCGCGCCGCCGTCTCCAGCAGCTCAGCGGGCAAGGAGGAAGCCCACGCCGATCACCCCCGGGCCACCGTGCGTCCCGACCACCGGGCCCAACTCACCGCGATCGATGGCCAGATCCGGGTAGCGCGCGTGCAACTGGTCTTCGACTTCGGCCGCGTTGGCGGGCGCGTCGGCGTGGACAACACCGAGGCGCTCGAGCGGTCCTTCGGCCACGACCAGCTCCACCAGCCGGCGTATCGCGCCGTGCATCGTTCGTACTCGCTCAACGGGCGCCACTTCGCCGTCCCGCACGCTGAGGATTGGCTTCACACTCAGCAGCGTCCCCGCCAGCGCGGCTGCCCGCCCAATTCTCCCCCCACGCTGCAGGAAGACCAGCGTTTCGAGCAGGGCCAGCACCCGCAGGCGGCCGCGAACTTCCTCGAGCTGTTCTACGATTTCCGCGGGCGGCAAGCCCGCGTTGCTGAGCGTGACGGCCATCTCGGCCAACCAGCCGATACACACGGACACCGACCCCGAGTCGACGACGAAGACGCGTTGTGGGTCAACCGATTCCGCCGCGCGTCTTGCCACCTCGAAGGTCCCGCTGAGGGGCGCGGCGAGGTTCAGACAGATCACCGCGTCGTGCTGCTTGAGCTGCTCGCGGAATGTAGTTTCAAAGGCGACCACACTCGGCGAGCCCGTCTTCGGCAGCGTCTTGCTCGTGCGCAGCCGCCCGTAGAACTCGGTCGGAGTCAGGTCCAGTTTGTCGCGGAAGGTCTGATTGTCCCAGTTGACGATGAGCGGCACCATGGCCACGCCGAGACGCGCCTGGACCTCCGGCGACAGGTCGGCAGTGCTGTCGGTGACGACGCCAACCGAGGTCACTCGAGCGAGACGACGTAGGGGTAGTGCGGCTGACCGCCCTCCACTACTTCGACAGCTAACCCGGGGTGCCCGTCTCGGATGCGGGCGGCAACTGCGTCGGCCGCGTGAGACGCGGCTCCACCGCCGAAGTAGATGGTTACGATCTCCATATCAGCGATCGGGGACGACGCCAGTGCCGTCAGCAAAGCCTCGTCCGCGGACGAGGCCGATGCGACGACTCGACCGTCGGCTATGCCCAGATACTCACCGTCCTTGACTGACAGGCCGTCCACCTCGGCGTCGCGCACCGAGCGCGTCACTTCAATCGTGCGCACCGCGTGCGCGGCTTGCTCCATTGCTGCCAGATTTGTCTGCATGTCTGCTTGAAAGTTGAACGCTAACAGGGCACCGATCCCCTGCGGGATCGTTTCCGTCGGGATCACGGCCACTGAATGAGGCGTGAGCTCCTGGACGTGCCGCGCGGTGAGGATGATGTTGCTGTTGTTCGGCAGGATCAGCAGCTCCTTGCAGCCGGAGATGTTGACCGCGTTCAGGATCTCCTGAACGCTGGGGTTCATCGTCTGGCCGCCCTGCACGATGCGCGCGCCGAGGCTGCGAAACACCTTCTGCAAGCCCTCGCCGGCGGCGACCGCGATCACGCCAAGGCTCGACGCGCGGCTGACCGTCGTCTGTGTCGGTCGCCTGTTGCGCCGCCGCCGCGAAGGCCTTGCGCTGGAGCTCCATGTTCTCGACTTTGACGCGTACGACGGTGCCGTGGTCGACGGCGAATTCGAGGGCTTGCCCGGGCCGTAGCGTGTGCACGTGGACGCGCATGAGCGACTGGTCACCCACGGCGATCACCGATTCGCCAAGCGCTTCCATGCGCGTTTTGACCTCAGCCACCGGCAGGTCGACGTCGCGCAGCAGGTACTCGGTGCAGAAACCAAAGATCGACTCTTCGTCGATGGCGTCCACCAGCGCGCGACTGTACGGATGCGCCTGGGCATCTTCCTCGACCGAGCGACCTGTCGACCACATCCAGGCGCCTTCGAGAATCACGCGGAATCCCTCGCCGCCAGAGTCGACAACACCCGCTTTGCGCAGCACTTGGAGCTGGGTGGGCGTAGCCGCCACGGCATCGCTCGCGGCGCGCACCACCTGGCCCAGCATGTCCGGCAGGTCGGCGCTGGCACCCGCCGCGGCTTTGGCGGCCACCCCGACTTCGCGCGCAACCGTCAGGATCGTGCCTTCCACCGGCCGGCTCACCCCGCGGTACGCAACCTCACTCGCCGTGGCAAAGGCGGTAGCCAGACCAGCCGGCGTAAGCTCGTCCATGTCAGCCAGTGCTTCAGCGAAGCCGCGCAGCAACTGCGACAGAATGACCCCCGAGTTACCGCGCGCCCCGAGCATCGCGGCCTCGTAGGCCGCCCGCGCGACCTCGCTCACCGACACGTCCTCGCCGAGCCGGTGCAGTCCCTCGACGGCGGACTGGAGCGTCATCGACATATTGGTGCCGGTGTCGCCATCCGGAACGGGGAACACGTTGAGTGCGTTAATCCGCTCCGCGTTGGCCGTCAACCACGTGGAGGCAGTCTGGAGTGCGGTCCGCAGGTCGGCACCCGTCGCGCGCGCTCTGTCGCGCGCCGCCGTCGGCGTGGTCATGCGTCGGCCCCCTATGCTAGCCTACCGCCAATCGTGTCAAACCGTTGTGACCTGTGTGGCAAGGGCGTGGCGTTTGGCCACAACGTGAGCCATTCCAATCGAAAGACCAATCGCCGCTGGCTCCCGAACGTCCAGAAGACGTCGGTGCTGGTCAACGGCGTGTCGCGGCGCATCGACGCCTGCACACGCTGCATTCGCACATTACGCAAGCAGAGCGCGGCGTAGCGCCGCGATGTTGGCCTCCGGGCCATCACCTTCGAGGTAGACGAAGGATCCCGCGACCAGCACGGTAGCGCCTGCCTGGGCCACCCGCGGCGCGGTAGCGAGCTTTACGCCGCCGTCGACCTCGATCTCGCACGCCGGGTTCCGTTCGGCGACCAGCGCCTTCGCCTCGCGGAGTTTACGTAACGCTGTCTCGATAAAAGCCTGTCCACCGAAGCCGGGATTGACGGACATCACCAGCAGGAGGTCCAGGCCCTCCACGAGATCAACGGCGTGAGACACGGGTGTGCCAGGGTTGAGGGCCAGCCCGGCGCGCGCTCCGCGGGCGCGGATCTCGGCAAGCGTGCGATGCGGATGCTGGTCCGCCTCCAGATGGATCGTCATGCCGTCGGCGCCGGCGTCGTCGAAACGCGCCGAGATAGCGCCGCGGCTCCTCGATCATCAGGTGCACGTCGAGCGGCAGGCGCGTGGCACGACGGATGCCCTCGACCACCATCGGCCCGAGCGTCAGATTCGGCACGAAGGCGCCGTCCATCACGTCGACGTGGATCCAGTCCGCGCCCCCGGCCTCGGCACGCTGGACGGCCTCAGCGAGGTGGCCAAAGTCCGCGTTCAGGATCGACGGTGCGATCTTGACGCTCGATCGGACCATGCCAGCGCGATCGGCGCAACCCGTTCTTTTCGGCCAGGCGCAGTTGGCCGCACGCGGCGAGGATGTCGCGCCCGCGATTGACGCGGATGGTCGCGGCGATGCCCGCGTCGCGCAAGCGTCGACTCAAATGCCAGCGCGCGCTCGGCGCTCGGCGCTGCCAGATTGGGGTCTTCGCTGGGATTGAGCGGGTATCAAGTTGACGTGACACAGGCGCCCCCGCAGCAGCCTGGCCAGCTCGTCGGCAAGGGCGGCCGAATCGTTGACCCCCGGCATCAGCGTGTACTCGTAGCTGACCCGTCGGCTCGGTGAGCTTGACGTAATAGTCGGCCGCGGCGAGCACCGCGACTGATCGGCCAGCGGCGGTTGATCGGCATGAGCTCGGAGCGCAATGCGTCATTCGGCGCGTGCAGCGAGATGGCCAGGCCGACCTGGCAGGCGCTCGTCGGCGAAGCGCCGCATCGCGGGCACGACCCCCGCGGTCGACACCGTGATGCGCCGCGCGCCCAGGTGCACGCCCAGCGGGTGCATCAGCAGGCGGATGGCGCGCAGCACCTCGTCATAGTTCGCCAGGGGCTCGCCCATGCCCATGAACACGACGTTGGTCACGCCGTTCGTAACGACGTTGCGGGCTTCCCTGGTGACGGCGTGGCCGGCGACGTTGAAGCGCAACACCTGCTCGACCACTTCGCCGGCTTCGAGGTTGCGCGCAAAGCCGAACTGGCCCGTGACGCAGAAGACGCAGCCCAGAGCGCAGCCGGCTTGCGGTGAGACGCAGATCGTCTTGCGCGCCGTCCTTGCGATATTCATCTCGACGGCCTCGATCTCCTGACCATCGTGAAGCCGCAGCAGCAGCTTGGTTGTCAAGCCATCAGTCGACCGTAGACGGCGGAGCTCAGCCACTGCGCGCGTCATCGAGGCGGCCGCGGACCTCGACGGGCACGTTGGTCATGTGGGCGGGATCGAGTACGCCGCGGCGGTGGACCATTCGAAAAGATCTGTCGCCCCGATAGGCCGGTTGGCCCGAGCGAGCCATGGCAAGCTCCTCGAGCTCATCGGGCAACAAGCCGGGCAGCGAGCGCGGACACCGCCGCACGCGCGAACTATGCCAGTTTTGCGCCGGCGAGGCTCGGGTATCCGCGGGCAGCAAGGTCGCCTCCGCCACTCGATCTGCGCGGCGACCCTCGAGCTGGATCTCGTCCAGTCGCCGCCAGCCCAGGTGCACCGCGTCCGGCGCAACAGTTCGTCGGCGCCGACGCGTGGCCTCCACTGAACCGGGTGCAGCAGGCGGTCCGTCGGCGCGGGCCAGGCGCGCAGCATCTTCAGCATGCGGTCTCGAAGCATCGTGAAGGCTCCGGCCAGCCGCGATACGCGCGCACCTTGTTAAAGATCGTGTGAGCTGGCTGCGTCCAGTCGATCCGCGCATCGTCACGCTCGATGCGCCCGCAGTAGGTCGCTTGCGACTCGTCCTGCGGCGTCGGCCGACGGCTGCTCGGCGCAGGGCGCGCACCAGCAGCCGTGCGCCCAGCGTCGCCAGACGCGGTTCCAGGCTGAGGTAGTCGTCCTCAGGCGCGATCGGCAGCAGCTCCTGCAACAGGATCGGTCCCGCATCCAGCGCCTCGACCAGGCGGATGATGCTCACGCCCGTCCCGGCATCTCCCGCGAGGCAGCCGACCTGGATGGGCGAGGCGCCGCGCCAGCGCGGCAGCAGCGACGGGTGGACGTTCAGAATGCCCCCGGCGTCATCTCGAGCACATTGCGCGGCACCAGCTCCGCGAACGCCGCCAGCGCCATGACGTCCGCGCGTGTGGCGCGCAGGACGGCTTCGGCGCCGTCGCCGCGCAAGGAGGGTGTTTGCCAGAGCGGCAGTGCGTGGTCGCGTGCGTACGCCGCCACTGGCGATGGTGTGGGCTTCTGACCGCGCCCCGCGGGACGATCTGGCTGTGTCACCACGAGGGCGATCTCGTGTCCGGCTGCGTGCAGCGCCTCTAAACTGGGCAGCGCAAACGCGGGACTGCCGAAGAAGACTACCCGTACCACTCACCGGCTCCTACACAGGCTTCAGGCATCAGCGCGACAATGGCTCGCGCCAGTGGCTCCTGAGCATGCTTTGAGTAACACCCTGATAATGGTCGCGCTAGTGGCGCCGGAACAACCTTTGAGCATCACCCTGATAATGGTTTGCGCTTAGCGGCTCCAGAGCAACCTTTGAGCATCACCCTGATAATGGTTTGCGTTAGCGGCTCCAGAGCAACCTTTGAGCACCACCCTGATAATGGTTCGCGCTAGCGGCTCCAGAGCAACCTTTGAGCACCACCCTGATAATGGTTCGCGCTAGCGGCTCTTAAACAGAAGATGGCGTTGGGAAATCCCTTCAACAGTGTCATGGGTCATGTTCTCCCGTGACATCGGCATCGACCTCGGTACGGCGAATACCCTTGTCCTCGTTCGCGGCAAGGGTATCGTCATCAACGAGCCGTCGGTCGTGGCGATTGACGCCAAGACCAAGCGGCCGCTCGCGGTCGGCGCCGATGCCAAGCGGATGGTGGGCCGCACGCCCGCGAATATCGTCGCGGTGCGGCCGCTGAAGGACGGTGTGATCAGCGACTTCGATGTCACCGAGCTGATGCTGCACTACTTCATCCGCAAAGTGCATGAACGATTCACGATCGTGCCCAAGCCGCGCGTGGTCATCGGCATTCCCTCCGGCGTGACGGAAGTCGAGCGACGCGCCGTACACGATGCGGCGATCGAAGCGGGCGCCCGCGAGGCCCATCTGATCGAAGAGCCAATGGCGGCGGCGATCGGTGCCGGCCTGCCGATCACCGAACCTGCCGGCTGCATGATCGTGGACATCGGCGGTGGCACCACCGAAGTCGCGGTCATCTCCTTAGGTGGCATCGTGGTGTCGCGGTCGCTCGCGACTAGCCGGCGACGAGATGGACACCAACATCGCGCAGTACACGCGTCAGCGACACAACTTGCTGATCGGCGAGCGCATGGCGGAAGAGGTCAAAATCGCCGCCGGCAACGCGTATTACGGGCTCAACGGTCGCACGCCTGAGCAGAGTGTCGTGGTGCGCGGACGGGACCTGGTCACGGGTTTGCCTGCCGAGCTCGAGATGAGCGGCGACGAGATTCGTGAAGCGATTGCCGTCTCGGTCAACGCGATTGTCGACGCCGTGACCGACACCATCGAGGAGACGCCTCCCGAGCTGGTGGCCGACATGATGGCGCGCGGCATCACCCTCGCTGGCGGCGGGTCGCTACTGCCGGGTCTGGCTGATCTGCTCACGCGCAGGACCAAGATGCAGGTGCACCTCGCCGAGGACCCGCTCGGGTGCGTGGTGCGCGGCACAGGTAAGGTCTTGAACGAGCTCGAAGTTCTCCGTAAGGTACTGGTGGACCAACACTCCGGCCGTCCGTTGTATCGCAGATGATGAGCGAGGCTCCGCGCCGGCGGCTGCCACGTTGGGTAAGCACCCTGGTGGTGGTGGCGCTGGCAATCCTGTTCCTCACTCCTGGGCCCTGGAGCCGTGCCGAGGACGTCGCCTCGACCGCACTGGCGCCCTTCCAGATGGGGTTTTCGGGCACGCTGGATGAAGCGTCGAACTTCGTCTCGACGATCACCCGCGTGCGCGACCTTGCCGACGAAAACGCCGCGTACAAGGACCAGATCGACCAGTTGCAGTCGCAGATCGTGAAGATGCACGAGCTCGAGGTCGAAAACGCTGACCTGCGCAACTTGCTGAGCATGAAGGCCAGCACTGGTCCTGGGGCACTGATCCCGTGTGCAGGTGATCGCGCGCGACGACTCGCCGTACGTGCAGGCCATCACTATCGATCAGGGCGCCTCGGGCGGCATCAAACAGGATGCCGTGGTCATCACCCACGAGGGGCTGGTCGGCCTGGTAGAGAAGGTCGATCCGACCACGTCCAAGGTTCGGCTGATCAATGACCTGAATAGCTCGGTCAGCGTGCGACTGCAGACTGAGTCGCGTACCACCGGTGTGCTGCGCGGGCAGTCGCAGGGCAACCTGATGGTGATTGCGTATATCCCGCAGACGGACGTGGTCACGCCCGGCGACGTGGTGCTGACGTCGGGCCTGGGCGGGGTGTACCCCGAGGGCCTGGTGGTCGGCAAAGTCTCGCGCGTGGACCGCAAAGACGCGGACCCGTTCCAGGCAGCCGTTGTCGAGGCGGCCGTCGCGATGGACAAGCTCGAGCGGCTCTACGTCCTCGCCGACACCGGGCAGTGATTTGTCGGCGCACGCTGGCGGGCGGGCCTAAGGCCTCAGGGCGAATTCACGGTGCGAACCCGGCGGCCGCCTGAGCCGTGAGGTTCGTCATCGCAGGTGCGCTCCTCGCCTTCGCGGCGCTTCTGCAATCCGTGCTCGGCCCAGCACTGCCGTTAGTGAGAGGCCGGCCTGACCTCGTACTGGTCGTGGTCCTCGCGTGGGCGATGCTGCGCGGCTCTGGCGAGGGCGCGTTTGTCGGCTTCCTCGGCGGGCTCCTCCTGGATTCGGTCACGTACACGCCGTTCGGCATCAACATGGCCCTCTTCGGCCTGATCGGCTACTGCGCGGGGCTGCCCGAAGTCAGCGTGTATCGCGGCAACCTGCCGTTCTTCGTGGGCATCACCGTGATGGCCACGCTGGCCTACCACACGCTCTACTTCCTGATCCTGCAGGCGCTCGGCAACAGCATGCCGCCGCTGATCGAAACGTACGAGGCGGCCTTCCCGGCCGCGGTCATGAACGCGCTGCTGGTGCCCCTGGCGTTCGTCGTCTGCCGCAGGCTGACGCGCGTGCTGGCCGGTTGGACCCAGCTGCGCCTGTAGACTGAGTCCCGGTCCCACCGTATGCGCGAGAGCCGCTGGCAGCAGTTCGACTTCGTGATCATCGCCTGTGTCATGGGCCTGGTGCTGGCCGGCGTGGCGATGATCCACAGCGCCACGTGTACCTCGCCGTGTACGGGTCTGCTGCCGCCGAGCAGCTACGCCGTGCGCCAGGGTCTGTCGGGGGTACTCGGCTTCGGCCTGCTGATCGGCGTGAGCTTGATCGACTACCGCATCTATCGCGTCTACGCCTTCCATCTGTACGGCTTCGCGATGGCGCTGCTCATCCTGACGCTGTTGATCGGTCAGGGCGGCGCGGACGCCGACTATGGCTCGCGACGCTGGATCAACCTGGGTGCGTTCGATCTGCAGACCTCGGAAGTGGCCAAAGTCGCGGTGTTGATCGTGCTCGCCCGGGTGCTGGGCGAAAAGCGCGAAGGGCCGCTGTCGTTCAAGCGCTTGATGGCCTCGCTGGGCCTGGTCGCGGTGCCGATCGGACTGGTGTTCGTCGAGCCCGACCTGGGCACGTCGCTGGCCTTCCTGATGATCTGGGCGACGATGGTCCTGGTTGCTGGGATTCGCTGGCGCCACGCCGTGCTGCTGCTGGTGGGCGCCGTAGCTGCCGCGCCGCTGGTCTGGCTGGGCATGAAGGACTACATGCGCGAGCGCCTGGTCACGTTCATGGGCACGCTGTTCGACCTCGAGCACGCCAAGTTCGACGATGGCTACAACGTGTTGCAGGCTCGCATTTCGATCGGCTCCGGTGGGCTGTTCGGGCGAGGCTACCTGGAGGGCACGCAGGTCCCAGCTGGGGTTCCTGCGCATCACGCAGTCGGACTTCATTTTTTCGGCGGCGGCTGAGGAGCTCGGCTTCATCGGGGCGGCGTTTTTGTTTTGCCTGTTCGTCATGCTGCTGTTCCGTCTGACGCGGGCGGCGGACATGTCTCGCGACGACTTCGGCCGCCTGCTGACGTTCGGCGTGGCGGCGATGATCCTGTTCGCGGCGGTGGCGAATCTCGGAGCGAACCTGACGCTGCTGCCCGTGACGGGCATCCCGCTGCCGTTCATCAGCTACGGGCGGACGTCGCTGCTGACGAACCTGGCGGCGCTGGGGATCGTGCAGAGCGTCCTGCTGTACAGGTTGAAGTACCGCTACTGAGTAGCCGGCTCGTTGCTGTTAGCGGCTCCGGCTCGGGGGAGGCTGCGCAGGATGCTGCCTCGAGCCGCATGCGTGTCGGGTACGAACGTGCTAGACTGTGCCTCGAGAGAGTGCGTCTTCACCCTTAGCCAATCGCAGATGTATCGGCCTCCCGGCATGAACACAGGGGTTCATGGCGCGAGGCCTTCTGTGCTTTGTGGACTGGTGCCTTCCACCAGACCTATACTTGAGGTTCTCTGTTCTCACTCATTGACTCGTCCGATGCCGCGTCGCCCCGCGGCACGTTGATTTGTCCCGTCCGCCCCGCTCGTTTCCTGTCGCGTCGTTGCCGCGCATTACGGAGGTGTGAGTAAGCCCATGGCGCTCGCAGAGGCTCGTCCTGTCTCCCTCGCCCTAGCTGATGGTGCTGCCCGGCACTCGTTTGCCCGCATCACCGAGGTCGCGCCAATCCCGAATCTGATCAAAGTCCAGCGCGACTCGTTCGAATGGTTCCTGCGCGAGGGTCTCAAAGAGCTGTTCGCCGAGATTTCGCCAATCCAGGACTTCACCGGTCGCAACATGGACCTCGAGCTGGCTGTGCCTGGCCCGGATCCGAGTGAGCCGGGGTATTCCTTCGGTCTGCCCAAGATGAGCGAGGACGACTGTCGGGAGCACGACACCACCTTCGCCGCGCCGCTCAAGGTGCGCATGCGCCTGAAGATCAAGTCCGGCGAAAACGCCGGTGAGATCAAGGAGCAGGACATCTTCATGGGCGACTTCCCGCTCATGACCGACAACGGCACCTTCATCATCAACGGCGCCGAGCGCGTGGTCGTCTCGCAGCTGGTGCGTTCGCCTGGCGTGTATTTCACCGTCGAGGAGGACCCGACCAGCGGCCGCGACCTGTGCATGGGCAAGCTCATCCCATCGCGTGGCGCCTGGCTCGAGTTCGAGACCAGCAGCCGCGACGTCATGTCCGTCAAGGTCGATCGCAAGCGCAAGATCCCGGTCACCACGCTGCTGCGCGCCCTGCCGCGCGTCGTGCCGGAGTTCACCGCCGTTGCACGCGGCACCGACGCCGAGATCCTGGCCCTGTTCGAGGGCGTCGACGAGGGCAGCGACCATCGCTTCGTGCAGTCCACGCTCGACAAGGACCCGGCCTCGAACGCCGAAGAAGCGCTGCTCGAGTTCTACCGTCGTCTGCGTCCAGGTGATCCGCCCAACGCCGACAACGCGCGCTCGCTGCTGAACTCGCTGTTTTTCAACTTCCGTCGCTACGACCTGGGCAAGGTTGGCCGTTACAAGGTCAACAAGCGCCTCGGGCTGCAGACCGACATCACCATGCGCATCCTGACTCCGTACGACCTCGTCGAGATCGTGCGCGAGATGGTGCGCATCAACCACGGCAAGGGCACCGCCGACGACATCGACCACCTCGGCAATCGTCGCGTGCGCGCCGTCGGCGAACTGATCCAGAACCAGTTCCGCGTTGGTTTGCTGCGCATGGAGCGCGTGGTCAAAGAGCGCATGTCCATCACGGACCCCGCCACGGCCACGCCGTCCTCGCTCACCAACATCCGACCCGTGGTCGCCTCGATGCGCGAGTTCTTCGGCGGTTCACAGTTGAGCCAGTTCATGGATCAGACCAACCCGCTGGCCGAGCTCACCCACAAGCGGCGTCTGTCGGCACTGGGCCCAGGCGGTCTGAGCCGCGATCGCGCTGGCTTCGAAGTTCGCGACGTGCACCACAGTCACTACGGTCGCATCTGCCCGATCGAGACGCCTGAAGGCCCGAACATCGGTCTGATCGGCTCGCTGGCGACCTACGGGCGCATCAACGAGTACGGCTTCATTGAGACGCCGTACCGTCGGGTGCTGCGATCGGTCGAAAACCGACCCGAGGCACTGGTTGGCCAGCTCATCCGCGGCGACCTGAAGGCCGAGGACGGCACGGTCGTCGCCGCGAACGGCACGCTCGTCGACCAGGAGTTGGCCGAGCGGATCGAGAAGCTGCCGGCGCGTTGGATCGACGTGCGGCCACACGTGACCGACGAGATTCGGCACCTGACCGCCGACGAAGAGGACCGCTTCATCATTGCGCAGGCCAACGTCCACGTGAACGACGACGGCACGCTGACCGAAGAGCTGGTCTCAGCTCGCCACGGCGAGCGCTTCTTGACGGTGCGCGCCGAGCAGGTCGACTACATGGACGTGTCGCCGAAGCAGACCATGTCCGTGGCGGGCGCGCTCATCCCGTTCCTCGAGCACGACGACGCCAACCGCGCGCTGATGGGTTCCAACATGCAGCGCCAGGCCGTGCCGCTGCTCAAGCCGTCGGCGCCGTTGGTCGGTACGGGCATGGAGGAGCGCACCGCGCGCGACTCGGGCCAGGTGGCCCTGTCGCCAGTCGATGGCGTGATCGAAAGCGTCACTGGCGAGCAGATCATCGTCCGCGACGACGAGGGCAATACCCACACGCGGCGCTTGAGGAAATTCATCCGCACCAACCAGGGCACGTGTTTCACCCAGCGACCTATCGTCGTTCGCGGCCAACGCGTACGCCAGGATCAGCCGCTGGCTGACTCGTCGTCCACGGACGCGGGCGAGCTCGCTCTCGGTCAGAACGTACTGGTCTCGTTCATGAGCTGGGAGGGCGGCAACTTCGAAGACGCGATCCTGCTCTCCGAGAAGCTGGTGCACAACGACACGTTCACCTCGATCCACATCGAGAAGCACGAGGTCGAGGCGCGCGATACCAAACTGGGGCCCGAGGAGATCACCCGCGACATTCCGAACGTCGGCGAGGACTCACTGCGCGACCTGGACGAAAACGGCATCATCCGCGTCGGCGCCGAAGTCAAAGCTGGCGACATCCTGGTCGGCAAGATCACGCCCAAAGGCGAGACCGAGCTGACCGCCGAGGAGCGCCTGCTGCGGGCCATCTTTGGTGAAAAGGCCCGGGAGGTGAAGGACACGAGTCTGCGGGTGCCCCACGGCGAGCGCGGCAAGGTCGTCAACGTGCAGGTCTTCGAGCGCGACTCGGATGCCGAGCTGCCGGCGGGCGTCAACAAGATGGTGCGCGTGTCGATCGCCCAGAAACGCAAGATCTCGGCGGGCGACAAGATGGCAGGCCGCCACGGCAACAAGGGCGTGGTCTCGCGCATCCTGCCGCAGGAGGACATGCCGTTCCTGCCCGACGGGCGTCCGGTGGACATCATTCTCAATCCGCTGGGCGTGCCGAGCCGCATGAACGTCGGTCAGATCCTGGAGACGCATCTTGGCTGGGCCGCCGATCAGATCGGCGTCAAGTTCGCCACGCCGGTGTTCGACGGGGCGACCGAGGCGGACATTCGCGACCAGCTGCGCCGGGCGGGATTGCCCGAGTCGGGCAAGATCCTGCTGCGTGATGGCCGCACGGGCGAGCCGTTCGACCAGGAAGTCACCGTCGGTTACATCTACATGCTGAAGCTGGTCCACCTGGTCGAGGACAAGATCCACGCTCGCTCGACGGGGCCGTACTCGCTGATCACCCAGCAGCCGCTGGGAGGCAAGGCGCAGTTTGGCGGCCAGCGTTTCGGCGAGATGGAGGTCTGGGCCCTGGAGGCCTACGGTGCCGCGCACACGCTGCAGGAGATCCTGACCGTCAAGTCCGACGACGTGGTCGGCCGGGTGAAGACCTACGAGGCGATCGTCAAGGGCGAGGACATCTTCCAGCCGGGCGTTCCCGAGAGCTTCAAAGTTCTGGTCAAAGAACTTCAGAGCCTTGGCCTCGCCGTCGAGGTGTTGAATGAGGAAGAGGAAGAAGTGACATTTGCCGAAGATGTTGACGGCACCGACATGCGGTCGCTGGATATCAACATCTCGGGTTTCGAGCGAGGTGAGATCGAATAAATGCTGGAAGTCAACAATTTCAACGCGGTCCGCATCACGCTCGCCTCTCCCGAACAGATTCGGTCGTGGTCGCGTGGTGAGGTCACCAAGCCCGAGACCATCAACTACAGAACGCTGAAGCCAGAGCGCGACGGCCTGTTCTGCGAGCGCATCTTCGGCCCCCAGAAGGACTGGGAGTGCGCCTGCGGCAAGTACAAGCGCGTCCGCTACAAGGGCATCGTCTGCGACAAGTGCGGCGTCGAGGTCACGCGGGCCAAGGTGCGCCGCGAGCGCATGGGCCACATCGAGCTGGCCTCGCCCGTCAGCCACATCTGGTTCGTCAAGGGCACGCCGAGCCGCATTGGCCTGCTGCTGGACATGACCCCGCGCACGCTCGAGCAGATCCTGTACTTC
This sequence comes from uncultured Chloroflexia bacterium, assembly GCA_963776625.1. GTDB lineage: Bacteria > Chloroflexota > UBA6077 > UBA6077 > CF-72 > CF-72. The sequence continues at coordinate 56,127 of CAVZNP010000004.1, forward strand.
GCCAAGTACGTGGTCATCGACGTCCACGAAAACCAGCGCCAGCGTCTGATTGGCGCCATCGACCAGGACACCGAGGCCCGCGTCAGCCGTCAGGAGCGTGCCAATCAAGAGAAGATCGAAGAGCTCACGGGTGACCTGAACCGCGAACTGGAGCGCCTCGAGACCGAGAAGACCGAGCGCTTGCAGCCCCTCGAGGGTCGCAAAGAGCAGAACGTGGCCGCGGCCGCCGAACGCAGCAAGGAGATCGAACAGCTCCTCGAAGACCTCAATGGCACCGTCGTCGAGGAGGACATCACCTTCGAGCCCTCGCAGACGCCGATCGTCCGCAAGGGCGAGCGGGTTGGCCCCGAGGCGCGGCGTGTGCTCACCGAGGCCGGCAAGGAGTACTTCGATCGCCTGGAGGTGGACACCACCGCCGAGCAGGAGAAGCTCGCCGCCGAATACGACGCGCAGATCGACAAAGTGCGCTACGAGATCCAGGAAACCGCCCAGAAAATCGTCAACGACTCGGGCGGCGACCTCGACGGGTTGCGCTTGAGCGCCGAGCAGCGCAAGAAGAAGCTCGACTCCATCAAACCGCGTGACACGCTCTCTGAGATGGAGTTCCGCGAGCTGCAGGACATGGCCGGGCGGATGTTCCGCGCGGGCATGGGCGCGGAGGCCATCCGTGACCTGCTGCGCAACATCTCGCTCGACGAGCTCTCCGCTCAGCTGCGCATGGAGACGCACTCCACCAGCGGTCAGAAGCGCAAAAAGGCGACCAAGCGACTGCGCGTCGTCGAGTCGTTTCGCAAGAGCGGCAACCGTCCCGAGTGGATGATCATGACCACGCTGCCGGTGCTGCCGCCGGACTTGCGGCCAATGGTGCAGCTGGATGGCGGTCGCTTCGCGACGTCCGATCTGAACGACCTGTATCGGCGCGTGATCAACCGCAACAACCGCCTCAAGCGGCTCCTCGAGCTGCAGGCGCCCGAGATCATCATCCGCAACGAAAAGCGCATGCTGCAGGAGGCGGTCGACTCGCTGATCGACAACGGTCGTCGCGGTCGGCCCGTGAGTGGCTCGTCGAACCACAAGCTCAAGAGCCTGTCCGACATGCTCAAGGGCAAGCAAGGGCGCTTCCGCCAGAACCTGCTCGGCAAGCGCGTCGACTACTCAGGCCGCTCGGTGATCGTCGTCGGCCCCACGTTGCAGCTGCATCAGTGCGGGCTGCCCAAGAAGATGGCGCTCGAGCTGTTCAAGCCGTTCGTCATGCGAAAACTGGTCGAGAAGGGCCTGGCGCACAACATCAAGAGCGCCAAGCGCATCGTTGAGCGGGTGCGACCCGAGGTGTGGGACGTCCTCGAAGAGGTCATCCAGGACCATCCAGTCCTGCTGAACCGCGCCCCGACTCTGCACCGCCTCGGCATTCAGGCCTTCGAGCCCATCCTGATCGAAGGCAGCGCCATCCAGCTCCACCCACTGGTGTGCTCGGCGTTCAACGCTGACTTCGACGGCGACCAGATGGCCGTGCACGTGCCGCTGTCGGCGGCTGCCAAGAAGGAAGCGCGCGAGCAAATGCTCAGCGTCAATAACCTGCTGCAGCCGTCCAATGGCGACCCGATCGTCGCACCAACGCTGGACATGGTGCTGGGCGTCTACTACCTCACCACCAACCGTCCGAATGCCAAGGGCGACGGCAAGGCGTTCTCGGACTACGACGATGCCAAGCTCGCCTACGACATGGGCGTCATCGACCTGCAGGCGACCATCAAGCTGCGCGTCCCGGCGCCGGCGCCCGCCAGCGCGGATGCCGACGACGAGGAGGCCGAGGCTGGCTCGCAGATCGTCACCACCACCATGGGTCGGGCGATCTTCAACGAGGCCATCAACAGTGTCCTGCGCACGCACGGCCAGGAGCCGCTGCCCTACTACAACGAGGTTGTCGATCGGGCCGGCCTCAAGCGCATCGTCGCGGCGCTGATTCGTCGCTACGGCAACGAAGACACCGCTCAGGTTCTCGACACCATCAAGCGCCTGGGCTTCCGCTACGCGACCCAGTCAGGCACGACGATCGCCATCTCCGACATCACCATGCCCAACGAGAAGGAGAACATTCTCAAGGGCGCCGACGAAGAGGTGCAGCGCATCGAGCGCGACTATCGCCGCGGTCTGATCACCGACGACGAGCGCTACAACGAGGTCATCGAGGTCTGGACCAAGGCCAAAGACCAGGTCACCAAGGCCGTCGCGGGCGTGCTCGATCCGTACGGTCCCGTGGCGATGATGGCCCAGTCAGGCGCCAAGGGCAACATCCAGCAGATCTCACAGATGTCCGGTATGCGCGGCCTGATGGCTGACCCATCCGGGCGCATCATCGAGCTGCCGATCCGCTCGTCGTTCCGCGACGGTCTGACGGTGCTCGAGTACTTCCTGTCGACGCACGGCGCGCGCAAGGGTCTGGCCGACACCGCCATCCGCACCGCCGACTCGGGCTACCTGACGCGGCGGCTCATCGACGTCTCGCAGAACGTGATCGTGTACGAGGAAGACTGCGGCACCGAGCAAGGCATCTGGATCACCGACCTGACGGACGCGGCGAGGCGTGATCTGCGCCTGGCCCAGCTGCCAGGCCGCATCCTTGCCACGGATGCCGTAGACGAAGCCACAGGCGAGGTGATTGCCGAGCGCAACACCCTCATCGACGAATACGTGCGCGACCAGATCGCCGCGGCGCGCGAGCTTCCCGTGCTGTACCTGCGGTCGCCGCTGACGTGTGAGGCACGCCACGGCATCTGCCAGCACTGCTATGGCTGGCACATGGGCACGCGTCGGATGGTCGCTATCGGCGACGCGGTCGGCATCGTTGCCGCGCAGTCCATTGGTGAGCCTGGCACACAGCTCACGATGCGCACGTTCCACACGGGTGGTGTCGCGGGCATCGACATCACTTCGGGTCTGCCTCGCGTCGAGGAGCTGTTCGAAGCACGCGTGCCAAAAGGCAAGGCCATCCTGGCCGAGCTGGACGGCGTTGTCGAGCTGCAGCGCACGGAAGACAGCCGCATCATCAAGGTCATCTCGCGCCAGACGTACCGCGACGAGCACGACCTGCCGGCCGGCTACCGGCCCATCGTGGACCACGCGGCGTGGGTCGAGATCGGCCAGCCGGTGGCGGCGACCGACGACGAGAACGACGCGCCAATTCTGGCGCGTCTGACCGGCAGCGCCGAGGTCTCCGGTGGCAAAGTGACCATCACGTCCGAAGAGCGCGAGGAGCGCGAGTATACCGTGCCCGCCTCTGCGCGGCTCAAGGTCGAGGACGGTCAGCCCGTCCAGGCAGGCGACCTGCTGACTGAAGGCTCGAAAGACCCTGAAGAAGTGCTGCGCATCCAGGGCCGCGACGCGGTGCAGCGCTACCTCATCGACGAGGTCCAGGAGGTGTATCGGTCACAGGGTGTGAGCATCAACGACAAGCACATCGAGGTCATCGCCCGACAGATGCTGCGCAAGCTGCGCGTCGATCAAACGGGTGACACCGAGATGCTGCCGGGCGAGCTCGTGGACCGCTTCGAGTTCGAGGACAAAAACCGGCAGGTGCTGGCCGAAGGTGGCGAGCCGTCGACCGCGCTGCCAGTGCTCCTCGGTGTCACCAAGGCGTCGTTGAACACCGAGTCGTTCCTGGCGGCCGCGTCGTTCCAGGAGACGACCAAGGTGCTCACCGAGGCGGCAATCTCCGGCAAGGTCGACAAGCTGCTCGGCCTGAAGGAGAACGTCATTATTGGCAAGCTCATCCCGGCGGGCACGGGCCTCGCGGCGCGTAACCAGGCGCGGCGCGAGCGGCTGGCGGCCCAACAGCAGCTCATGCTGGAATCGGGTCCGCTGCCCGGCGGGTCTGCTGCTCGAAGAAGGGCAGCCGGTGACCATCGGCGCGCCACTGGGTGAAGGCCTGGCCGGTATCGGCGTGGTCGATCGTCCTCCGACGCGGTTGGAGGACCTGGAGGATGACGACGATGACGAGGAGCTGCTCGACGACGAGGAGGTCGATCTGAGCGAAGACTGAGCTTCAGGCGCCGACTCGCTGAGTCAGACAGACGTAAAGGCCCCCTCCCTCACATGTGTTGAGGGAGGGGGCCTTTTGCTGATCCGCGACACGACAGGACCCCCGCGGACACGCGTGTCAACGAACTTGGGACCCGTGTGGGGAAATTGTGTACACTCCCCGATTGGTGTCCCGAGGAAGGAAGGGCTAGTACTTCATTGCCAACAATCAGCCAACTCGTGCGCAAAGGACGAGCGAAGCTCAAGAAGAAGACTGCCGCGCCAGCGCTGCGCTTCAACTACAACGCGCTGCGCCAGCGTCGCTACGCTGTGCCCAAGGGCAACCCGCTCAAGCGGGGCGTGTGTGTGCAGGTTCGCACGATGACGCCTAAGAAGCCCAACTCGGCCCTGCGCAAGATCGCGCGCGTGCGGTTGACCAATGGCATGGAAGTCACGGCCTACATTCCAGGCGAGGGACATAACCTGCAGGAGCACTCCGTCGTGCTCGTGCGCGGCGGTCGCGTCAAAGATCTGCCTGGCGTGCGATACCACATCGTGCGCGGCGCACTCGACGCGGGCGGCGTGAAGGACCGCAAGCAGGGGCGGTCCAAGTACGGAGCGAAAGCTCCCAAGGCTCCCGCAAGGTAGCCGAACTTCAAAGCGGCGGCCGCGCCTTCGCGTAAGCGAAGCGTCTGGCCGAGATATATCGGGTCCGCACCTTCCCGCCCGTACGGGGAGAGGGTGCGGGCAATAGGCCGTTGAGCCACCCAGGTACTTGCACGAACGTCTCGCCGTGAGTGGCGGGCGGTCCTCTGTACCGCTTGAACAAGGCTCGTTCCGTGGATCGTCCTCGAAGGGAGACTGCAGCATGCCTCGCCGCGCGCGAGTAGTAAAACGAGAGGTGCCCGCCGACCCGCGCTTCGGGAGCCGCACCCTTACGCGCTTCATGAACAAATTGATGCTGAACGGCAAGAAGTCCCTGGCCGAACGCATCGTCTACACCGCTCTGGATTCGGTTGAGCGCACGTCTCGGCGCAGTCCCATCGAGGTCTTCGACACCGCGCTGCGCAATGCCACGCCCCTGCTCGAGGTCAAGCCTCGACGTGTCGGCGGTGCAACGTACCAGGTGCCGGTCGAGATCAAGGGCGATCGCAAGCAATCGCTGGCCATGCGCTGGTTGATCGCGTCCGCCCGCGGCCGCACCGGCAAGAGCATGTCCGAAAAGCTGGCGTCCGAACTGCTGGACGCTTCCAACAACACTGGCGCAACCATTCGCAAACGCGATGAGACCCACCGCATGGCGGAGGCGAACAAAGCGTTTTCTCACTATCGCTGGTAACGACGACTTCCAGCGCACACTCATATGGCTGATACGAACGACCTCGAACGAACCAGAAACATCGGGATCATTGCCCACATCGATGCGGGTAAGACCACCACGACCGAGCGCATCCTCTACTACACCGGCCGAACCTACAAGATCGGCGAAGTCCACGAAGGCACGGCCACGATGGACTGGATGGAGCAGGAGCGCGAGCGCGGCATCACCATCACGGCCGCGGCGACCACGGCCGAATGGAAAGGCCACCGCATCAACATCATCGATACCCCGGGCCACGTCGACTTTACCGTAGAGGTGGAACGGTCCCTGCGCGTCCTCGACGGTGGCGTGGTCGTTTTCGATGCGGTTGCCGGAGTCGAGCCTCAGTCGGAAACGGTCTGGCGCCAGGCTGACAAGTACAGCGTGCCGCGCATCTGCTTTGTCAACAAGATGGACCGCACGGGCGCGAGTTTTTCCCGAACGATCGAGATGATCATCGAGCGGCTGGGGGCAAATCCCGTGCCGGTGCAGCTTCCGATCGGCTCAGAGGCCAACTATCGCGGCGTGGTCGACCTTCTCAACCAGAAGGCGCTGACCTTTGGCGATCATCCGAACGACCCAATCGAGGAAGGCCCGGTTCCACCCGAGATGGTGAACGAGGTGGCGCGTGCTCGCCAGGCGGCCATCGAGAAGATCGTCGAGTTCGACGACGCGCTGCTCGAGCGCTTTTTCGCCGAGGAGGAGCTCTCGGTCGACGAGCTGAAGGCTGCGCTGCGCAAAGCCACCATCGAAGGCAAGTTGATCCCGGTCCTGGCTGGCAGCGCGCTGAAGAACAAGGGCGTCCGGCCGCTGCTCGACGCGGTGATCGACTACTTGCCGTCACCCCTCGACATCCCGCCGGTCACCGGCGTCAATCCACGCAATGACGAGCCGGAGCTGCGGCACGCTGATGCCAGCGAGCCGTTCTGTGCGCTCGCCTTCAAGATCGTCACCGATCCGTTTGTCGGCAAGCTTGCCTTCATCCGTGTCTACTCGGGCACGCTGAAAACGGGCTCGTACGCGTACAACTCGAGCCGTGACCAGCGCGAACGCGTGGGCCGCCTCGTCCAGTTGCACGCCAACGAACGCAAAGACATCCCCGAGGTGCGGGCAGGAGCGATCGCGGCGATCGTTGGGCCCAAAGGCACGGTTACGGGCGACACGCTGTGCGACGAGACGCACCCGATCGTCCTGGAAGCGATCACGTTCCCCGAGCCGGTCATCCGCGTCGCGATCGAGCCCAAGACCAAGCAGGATCAGGACAAGATGGGGATCGCGTTGGGCAAGCTCACCGACGAGGATCCGACGTTCCGCGTCAACACGGACACGGAAACCGGGCAGACGATCATCGCCGGCATGGGCGAGCTTCATCTGGAGGTCATCGTCGATCGCCTGCTGCGCGAGCACCGCGTGGATGCGAACGTGGGCCGGCCGCAGGTTGCCTATCGGGAGAGCATCAGCCAGCCCGCTCGGGCGCGCGATCCGTTCAAGCGTCAGACCGGCGGTCGCGGCATGTACGGCGACGTCGAATTGACCGTCGAGCCGCTGCCACCGGGCACGGGCAATCAGTTCGAATGGAAGATCGTCGGTGGCACGGTGCCGCGCGAATACGCCACAGCCGTGGAGGCTGGTGCGCGTGAGGCCGTCGATGGTGGCGTGATCGCCAACTACCCGATGGTCGACGTCAAAGTATCCGCGGTCGACGGCTCATATCACGAGGTCGACTCGAACGAGATGGCCTTCAAGATTGCCGCCTCACAAACGACCAAGGCCGCCCTGCGAAAGGCCAATCCACAACTGCTCGAACCGCTCATGGAGGTGGAGGTAACCACGCCGGACGATTTCTTGGGCGATGTGATGGGCGATTTGAACAGTCGTCGCGGACAGGTCGAGGGCATGGAACCACGAGGTAACGCCCAGGTCGTGAGGGCCAAGGTGCCGCTGGCTGAAATGTTCGGCTACGCCACCGACCTGCGGAGCATGACTCAGGGCCGCGCAACGTATTCCATGCAGTTTTCGCATTACCAGCCTGTTCCACGCGACATCGGGACGGGCATAGCCGCCAAAGCGGGCACACGCTGAGACCGGGAGAGGGTGTAAGAGTAACCACCAATGGCAAAGAAAGTTTTCGTGCGCACCAAGCCACACGTGAACGTCGGCACGATCGGACATGTCGACCACGGCAAGACCACGCTGACCGCGGCGATTACCAAGGTTCTCGGCATGAAGGGCAATGCGAAGTTCACCTCCTTCGCCGAGATCGACAAGGCTCCCGAAGAGCGTGCTCGCGGCATCACTATCGCCATCGCGCATGTCGAGTACGAGACCGACAAGCGCCACTACGCCCACGTGGACTGCCCGGGCCACGCGGACTACATCAAGAACATGATCACCGGCGCCGCCCAGATGGACGGCGCCATCCTGGTCGTGTCCGCGCCCGACGGTCCTATGCCCCAGACGCGTGAGCACATCCTGCTCGCCCGCCAGGTGGAGGTGCCGGCCATCGTCGTGTACCTGAACAAGGTCGACCTGATGGACGACGAGGAACTCCTCGAGCTGGTCGAGATGGAGCTGCGCGAGCTGCTCAGCAAGTACAACTTCCCCGGCGACGATATTCCGATCATTCGTGGTTCGGCCGTCAAGGCACTCGAATCCACCAGTACGGACCCGGAGGCCGAGGAGTACAAGTCGATCGTCGAGCTCATGAATGCCGTCGACGACTACATCCCGACGCCCGAACGCGCCATGGATCGGCCGTTCCTGATGTCCATCGAAGACGTCTTCGGCATCAAGGGCCGCGGCACGGTGGTCACCGGCCGCATCGAGCGTGGCAAGGTCAAGACGGGCGACGAGATCGAGATCATCGGCTTCGGCGAGACGCGCAAGACCGTCGTCACGGGCGTGGAGATGTTCCAGAAGACGCTCACCGAAGGCATCGCCGGCGACAACGTCGGCTGTCTGCTGCGCGGCGTTGAGCGAACGGACGTCGAGCGCGGCCAGGTGCTGGCCAAGCCCGGCAGCATCACCCCGCACACGCAGTTCAATGCCGAGGTGTACGTCCTGTCGAAGGAAGAGGGCGGCCGCCACACCCCGTTCTTCAATGGCTACCGACCACAGTTCTACATCCGCACAACTGACGTCACGGGCACCATCAAGATTCCCGAGGGCATGGAGATGGTCATGCCAGGCGACAACGTGCAGATGGAGATCGAGCTGATCACGCCGGTCGCCATCGAGGAAGGTCTGCGGTTCGCCATCCGCGAGGGCGGCCGAACCGTGGGCGCTGGCGCCGTCACCAAGATCCTCAAGTAACGATGCCGAAGCAGCGCATCCGAATTCGGCTGAAGGCCTTCGATCACAAGATCCTGGACCAGTCAGCCCAGCAGATCGTCGAGACCGCGGAACGCACGGGGGCAGTTGTGGCTGGCCCCGTGCCCCTGCCTACTCGCATCGAGCGGTTCACGGTGATCCGCAGCCCGTTCATCGACAAGGACTCTCGGGAGCAGTTCGAGATGCGCACGCACAAGCGACTGATCGACGTCCTGGAGCCCACCTCCAAGACGGTGGATGCGCTGATGCGGCTCAACGTCCCCGCCGGCGTCGATATTGAGATCAAGCTATGATTCGGGCTCTGTTGGGTCGGAAGCTGGGCATGACCCGGCTGTTCGACGAGAACGGTGTGGTCACGGCCTCGACGCTCGTCGAAGCCGGGCCGTGCTTCATCACGCATCTGCGCACTGACGAGGCCGACGGCTATACGGCCGTTCAGCTCGGCTTTGGCTCCAGGCCGCGGCCGAACAAGCCTGAAAAGGGTCAGCTCAAACGTGCCAGTCTGCCTGACAGAACCGGGCTGGAAGCGCTTCGCGAGGTTCCGGCCGACAACGTCGAACAGCTAGAGCTCGGCGCTCGCATTGACGCGAGCATGTTTGCCCAGGGCGAGATCGTCGACGTGATTGGCACGTCCAAGGGTAAGGGCTTCGCGGGTGTCGTGAAGCGCCACAACTTCCGTGGTGGTCCCAAGACGCACGGTCAGTCCGACCGCTGGCGTCGGTCAGGTTCCGTAGGCTCGGGTACCACGCCAGGGCGCACCTTCAAGAACATGCGCATGGCGGGTCACATGGGCGATGCCCGGGTGACGGTCAAAAACCTGCGCATCCTGTCGGTTGACCCCGAACGCAACCTGGTCGCCCTGCGCGGCGCGATCCCTGGGCCAAATGGCGGCCTGGTGATGATCCGCAAAAAGCCGCTGGAGGAGTACTGAGCGTGAAGGCGAACGTCGTCGACCTCCGCGGCAGCGCGGTGAAAGAGATTGACCTGGACGATCGCGTGTTCGGCATCGAGCCGAACGTCGCCGTCGTCCATCAAGCCGTGGTCACGCAGGAGGCCAACGCCCGTCAGGGCACGCACGATACGCGGACGCGCGGCGAGGTGGCGGGCGGGGGCAAGAAGCCCTACCGCCAGAAGGGCACGGGCTACGCCCGACAGGGATCACGCCGTGCGCCGCACTACCGCGGCGGCGGCATTATTTTTGGCCCGCATCCACGCTCCTACGCCAAGGCGATGCCCAAAAAGATGCGACACCTGGCGATGCGCTCGGTGCTCTCGGCGCGTGCCGCCGAGGGCGCGCTCACCATCGTGGACGCGTTCACGCTGGAGACGCCCAAAACCAAAACACTGTTGGAGACCCTCGGCACGTTGACGGCGTCGACGGACAGCAGCGCTTCTGTGGGTACGGGTACGGGCGGCGCCGCGCGGCGGGGCCCCGCCAGGGTGGTCATCGTGCTCGCCGAGCGCAGCGATGGCATCTGGCGCGCGGCGCGCAACCTGGATGACGTCCACGTGGTGACTCCCACCGGCCTCAACCTGCTCGACGTCTTGCGGCTGCCGCGCTTGATTCTCTCCGAAGGCGCCGTCCAGGAGTTGACCCGCACGTTGACGAGTGATCTGGCGCCGGCGGGCGCGGAGGTGACGGCGTGAGCCTCGATGCCTTCAGCACCATCGTCCGACCGGTCGTCTCTGAAAAGAGCACGAGCCTCGGCGAGCAGGGCAAGTACATCTTCGAGGTCGCGCCGACCGCCAACAAGATCCAGATCAAGCACGCCATCGAAACAGCCTTCGCGAATAAGAAGGTCCTCGTCAGCGCGGTCAACATCCTGCACATCCCCGGCAAGACGCGGCGACGTGGCAAGTCGGTCGGTATGACGCGCTCCTGGAAAAAAGCCATTGTCACTTTGAAAGCCGGACAACGGCTTGATCTCTTCGAGGGCGTGTAATGCCAGTCAAGACGTACAAACCTACCTCACCTGGCCGCCGCGGCATGTCCGTGGCGACCTTCGACGAGGTCACCAAAACCAAACCGGAACGTGCGCTGACCGAGCCGCTCAAGAAGACGGCAGGTCGCAACAACAACGGTCGCATCACCACCCGCCATCGCGGCGGCGGTCACAAGCGTCTGTATCGAATCATCGACTGGAAGCGCAACAAGGTCGGCATCCCTGGCAAGGTCATTGCCATCGAATACGATCCGAATCGGTCGGCACGCATCGCGCTCATCCAGTATGAGGACGGCGAGCGACGCTACATCCTGGCGCCCGTCGGCGTGCGGGTCGGCGCGCGACTGTCGTCCGGGCCCGAGGCTGAGCTGTCGGCGGGCAATGCACTCGCGCTGCGGGATATCCCGGTCGGCTCGATCATCCACAACATCGAGCTGAAGCCTGGCCGCGGCGGACAGATGGTGCGTGGCGCCGGCGTCGGCGCGCAATTGATGGCCAAAGATGGCGATTGGGCGCAGGTGCGCCTGCCATCTGGCGAGGTGCGTCGCGTGTTTGTCGAGTGCATGGCCACCCTCGGCCAGGTCGGCAATCCCGAGCACGCGACGATCTCTATCGGCAAGGCCGGTCGTACGCGGCATATGGGCATCCGGCCCACCGTGCGTGGTTCTGCGATGAACCCGCGCGACCATCCGCACGGCGGTGGCGAGGGTAAGGCGCCGATCGGCGGTCAGCCGCAGACCAAGTGGGGCAAGGTGGCAATGGGTAAGAAGACGCGGCGACGCAAGAACACTGACAAGTTCATCGTGAGGAAGCGCACGTGACGGCGCATCGCTCAGACTCGCGCCAGGCGCCCGTGAAGGGGACTGCATGAGTAGATCGCTGAAAAAGGGTCCTTTTGTGGACGAGAAACTGATGAAGCGCGTGACCGCGATGAACTCGGGTGGACGCAAGGAAGTCGTGCGCACCTGGTCGCGCGATTCCACCATCTTCCCCGAGATGGTGGGTCACACCATCGCCGTGCACGACGGTCGTCGCCACATTCCGATCTACATCACCGAAAACATGGTCGGTCACAAATTGGGCGAGTTCGCCCTGACGCGCCTCTTCCGCGGCCACACGGCGCGCGGCGAGAAATCCACGGGGGCGCGCTAAGCATGGCAGGCGTCGAAGTCAGATCCGTCCAGCGCCACATCCGCATGTCGCCTCAAAAGGTCAGGCTGGTCCTCGACGTCGTCCGAGGCAAGAACGCCCAGGAGGCGCTGGCGATTCTCAAATTCTTGCCGCAGCGCGCCGCACGCCCGGTCTCGGCCGCGATCAGATCAGCTGTGGCCAACGCCGAAAACAACTTCAACATGGACCCGGGGGATCTCATCATCACGCGCTGCGCGGCCGACGAAGGTCGAACGCTCAAGCGCTGGCGGCCTCGCGCTCGCGGCCGGGTGAACCAGATCCTCAAACGCTCCAGCCATATCACGGTCATCGTCGCCGAGAAGGGGGCCTAGACAACAGCACATGGGACAGAAAGTTCACCCGATTGGCTTCCGCCTCGGCATCAAGGTCGGCGAGCGATCGGTCAAAGACTGGGACGGGCGCTGGTTCGCCACGGGCAAGGAGTATTCGGATCTCCTGCTCGAGGACATCCGCGTTCGCCAGCACATCATGACGCGCATGGCAGACGCCGGTGTGGCCAAGGTCGAAATCGAACGCTCGGCCAACATGATCACGGTCACCATTCACGCCGCCAAGCCGGGCATCGTCATCGGCAAGAGCGGCGTCAAGGTTGAGGAGCTGCGCCGCACGCTCGAGGCCAAGACTGGCAAGCGCATCCGCGTCACCATTCAGGAGATCCGCCAACCCGAGATCAATGCGATGCTCGTCGCGCGGTCGATCGCCGATCAGCTGGAGAAGCGGGTCGCGTTCCGACGGGCGATGAAGCAGGCGGTGCAGCGTGCTCAGCGCTTTGGGGCCAAGGGCGTGCGCGTCCAGGTCTCGGGTCGGCTGGGTGGCTCGGAAATGAGCCGCCGCGAGTGGGATCGCTGGGGCCGAGTGCCGCTGCACACCCTGCGCGCGGACATCGACTACGGGCAGACCGAAGCGCGGACCACCTACGGCATCATCGGCGTCAAGGTGTGGGTCTACCGGGGCGACTTCACTCCTGACGGGCGCAGCCCGGAGGAGGTATCGGCGGAGCAGCGGCAGCCGGACCGCCGTGGACCACGCGCCACGGTGCGTGCCGAGGTTGCTCCCGAAGCCCCGGCGCCCGAGCCGGCCCCGCCGCCAGTGCCTGCCGAAGTGGACTACTCGCGCGGCGGCGTGTTCGAGCCAGGCGAGGATTCGGGCGATATCCGCCCGCGTGCCGGTGGCGAGGCTGCCGCGGCGAGCGCTCCGACTCCGCCGACACCCCCTGTACGTCCCGCGCCGACGCCACCCCGTCCGCCAACCCCACCCTCGGCACCCCGGAGTGAGGAGTGATGCCGATCGTGCGTTGTGTCCCCGGCTCCTCCAACTGGGGGGTCTCCGCCGGGGTAAACACTGGCGTGGAGGAACGCTGAACACATGCTTCAACCAAAACGAATGAAGCATCGCAAGATGTTCAAGCGCACCCACGGTGGCCTCGGCGGCATTGCCAGTCGTGGCAACACGATCGCCTTCGGCGATTTCGGCATTCGCACCCTCGAGCCGGCCTGGATCACGGCACGGCAGATCGAGGCCGCGCGACGCACCATCACCCATCATCTCAAGCGCGGCGGTAAAGTCTGGATCCGCATTTTCCCGGGCAAGGTGGTCACCTCGAAGCCGGCCGAGACCCGCATGGGCTCGGGCAAAGGCGCCCCAGACCACTACGTTGCCGTGGTCAAGCCCGGCCACGTGCTGTTTGAGATCGGTGGCGTGCGCGAGGAGCTCGCCCACGAGGCGTTGCGGCTCGCCTCTCACAAGCTGCCAGTCGCAACCAAATTCATGATCAGGGAGGGCCTCGAAAGTGGCGGAGAGGAAGCCGCGGCAGTCGCGCACCAGTAGCAAATCGCCTGCGCGAGGACGCCAGAAAAGAACTGCTGATCCGGTGACCAACCCGGAGGCTCGCCTGCAGGAGCTCAGCGAGGAGATGTTCAAGTTACGCTTCCAGTTCGCCACCCGCCAGCTCACGAATACCGCGCGCATCCGCGTGGTACGGAAGGAGATTGCGCGCGTGAGGACGCTGCAGCGTCAACGGGAGCTGACCAATGCCTGACACGCGCAAGCCAAGGCGCACGAAGATCGGGCGGGTGGCCAGCAACAAGATGGAAAAGACGGTGGTCGTCGCCGTGGACCTGGTCACGCGGCACCGTCTGTACGGGCGCACGCTGCGGCGTACGCGTCACTTCAAGGCCCACGACGAGGGCAACCGCTGTCAGGTGGGCGACACCGTCGTCATCGCCGAATCCCGTCCGATCAGCAAGGACAAGCACTGGGTGGTGCAGCAGATCCTGCGTCGCGGCACGGGTGAGCCAGTCGAGATTGCCGAGGTCGAGGCGTAAGCGATGATCATGCCTCAGACCCGGCTACGGGTGGCCGACAACACGGGCGCCCGTGAGCTGATGTGCATCCGCGTCGTGGCCGGCGGCTCGAAGTTCGAAGCGTCCATTGGCGACGTGATCGTTGCCACCGTCAAGGTCGCCACGCCTGGCGGCTCCGTCAAGAAGGGCGAAGTCGTCAAGGCGGTGATCGTGCGTCAGGCCAAGGAATACGGGCGTCCGGATGGCTCGTATATCCGCTTCGACGACAACGCCGCAGTTATCCTGCAGGACCGCAACAACCCCAGGGGCACGCGCATCTTCGGACCGGTCGCCCGCGAGTTGCGCGAACGCAACTATATGAAGATCATCTCGCTGGCTCCGGAAGTTTTATGACACTCGCACGTATCAAAAAAGGCGACGACGTGATCGTCCTCACCGGCAAGGAAGCAGGCAAGCGTGGCGTGGTGCGCCAGGTGATGCCCACCAAGGGCACCGCGCTGGTCCAGGACATCAACATCAGCAAGCGGCATTTCAAGCCGGGTCGCGCCCGCCAGGCAGGCATCGTGGACGTCGAACAGCCGATTCATCTGTCGAATCTGGCCCTGGTCGACCCCAAGACCACCAAGCCGACACGCGTTCGCGTTCGCACGCTGGCCAATGGCCGCAAGGTGCGCATTGCGATCGCATCCGGCGAGCAGATGGCTCGGGAGTAGCGCGTGGCACGGAACCCCCAAACCGCGCCTGAAGAGGCGATCAAGACTGCCGAGGCGCCGCAGGCGTCGATCGGTAAGTCGCGCCTGCGTGAGCGCTACGAGCGGGACGTCGTCCCAACTCTGGTGCGCGACTTCAGCTACAAGAACCCGATGCAGGTGCCACGTCTTGCCAAAGTTAGCGTGAACGTGGGAGTTGGCGAGTCGATTGCCAACAGCAAAGCGCTGGACGCCACGGTGCGCGACGTCAGCATCATCACCGGCCAGAAGCCCATCATCAAAAAGGCCCGCAAGTCGATCGCCCAGTTCAAGCTGCGCGAAGGTATGCAGGTCGGCGTCAGCGTGACGCTGCGCGGCGAGCGCATGTGGGAATTTCTGGACCGCCTGATGAATGCCGCGCTGCCGCGCACGCGTGACTTCCGCGGCGTGCCGGGCCGCTCCTTCGATGGTCGTGGCAACTTTACGCTCGGCCTGCGCGAGCAGTTGATTTTCCCTGAGATCAGCTACGACCAGGTCGACAAAGCCCGCGGTCTCGAGGTATCCATCGTGACCACCGCCACGACCGACCAGGAGGCGCGGCGTCTGCTCGAGCTGCTGGGTATGCCCTTCCAGCGCGAATCCGAGGCGGCGCCGGTGGTTGCCCGGCGACCAACCGTCAGGAGGCGCCGCCGCTAACTCGCCTCGCCAGGATGCTCAGACGCTCAGCCGAGAGCACCATTCGACTCGTCGTTCGTAGCCGTCTTGAAAGGCAACACGCGTGGCGTGTTGAACCTCATACGGAAGGAAACCCATTGGCCAAGAAATCCATGATCGCCAAGTCGCAGCGTCCGCCGCGCTACAAAGTGCAGGCCCACAATCGCTGCCAGATTTGCGGTCGACCGCGCGCTTTCATTCGCCGCTTCACGTTGTGCCGCATCTGCTTCCGCAAGCTTGCCCTCGCTGGCGAGATCCCGGGCATCACGAAAGCGAGCTGGTGACTGCCTCATGACGATGAGCGATCCCATCGCGGACATGCTGACCCGCATTCGCAACGCGTCCCGCGCGCGGCATTCCAGCTGCGACATGCCCTACTCGCGGATCAAACAGGCGATCGCCGAGGTCCTGCAGGATGAGGGCTACATCGAGTCGTTCGAGGACCGTGGCGAGGGCATCCACCGCGTGCTGCGGGTGTACCTGCGCTATGCGCCCGGCGGCCGCGGTCGCGACCCGATCTTGATGGGCATCGAGCGGATCAGCAAGCCCGGCTTGCGCGTTTACGCTCGTGCCAGTGAGATCCCGCGCGTGTTTGGTGGTCTGGGTACTTCGATCCTGTCGACGCCCCATGGCGTCATGAGTGGCATTCGGGCTCGTCGTCTGCGCGTCGGCGGCGAAGTCCTGGCTCACGTCTGGTAACTGGAGGCTGAGAACGATGTCGCGAATTGGCAGGATGCCCATTGCCGTCCCCAACAGCGTCACGATCGACGTCGACGAAGATACCGTCCGCGTCAAAGGTCCGAAGGGCGAGCTCTCACGCAGTGTGCCGCGCCAGATCAGCATCACCCGCGAAGACGGCGTGCTGCGCGTCGAGCGCGCCTCCGATGAGCCCACCCAGCGTTCACTGCACGGCCTGACCCGCAGCCTGATCGCGAATATGGTCACGGGTGTGACCGACGGCTTTTCTCGTCGTCTGGAAGTCAACGGCGTTGGGTACCGTGCCGCCGTCTCAGGCGGCGCCCTCGTCCTCCAGGTGGGTTACTCGCACCCGGTCCTGGTTCCTGCGCCCGCGGGCATTACGTTCGCCGTTCAGGGCAATGCCATTCTCATCTCTGGCGCGGACAAAGAGCTCGTCGGTGAAGTCGCGGCGCAGGTCCGCCGCGTGCGACCACCCGAACCCTACAAAGGCAAAGGCATCAAATACGCCGAAGAAGTCATTCGGCGCAAGGCCGGCAAAGCCGGTGCAAAGAAGAAGTAGGCCGCTGATCGTATGTTCAAAGCTCTCGACACTCGGGGTGCCAGGCAACGCCGTCACCGACGCATTCGCGTGACGCTCAGCGGCACGGATCAGCGGCCACGACTCAACGTGTACCGCAGCTTGCAACACATCTACGCCCAGGTCATCGACGACACGACCGGCGTGACGTTGGCCGCCGCGAGCACCAACGAGCCCAGCGTGCGTGGCAGCCTGAGCGCCACGAAGACCGAGCGCGCACGCACCGTCGGCACGACTATCGCCCAGCGTGCTAGAGACAAGGGCATCGGCGCGGTCGTCTTCGACCGCGGCGGATATCAATACCACGGGCGCATCAGAGCGCTGGCCGACGCCGCGCGGGAAGGCGGGCTGGAATTTTGAGAAGCATGCCCAGACAGGAACAGATCGGGCCTGGGGGTATCGCCCTCGAAGAGAAAGTTGTCCAGGTCAATCGCGTGGCGAAGGTCGTCAAAGGCGGCCGACGCTTTTCCTTCAGCGCGGTCGTGGTGGTAGGCGATGGCGCCGGCCACGTTGGCGTCGGCCTGGGCAAAGCCAACGAGGTGCCAGACTCGATCCGCAAGGGCGCCGAGCGAGCGCGCAAGAGTCTGATCCGCGTGCCGATGGCGGGCACGACCATTCCGCACGAGATCGTTCAGAAATTCGGCGCCGCGCAAGTACTGCTCAAGCCGGCCGCGCCTGGCACAGGCGTGATCGCCGGTGGCGCGGTGCGCGCGGTGGTCGAAGCCGCCGGTATCAAGGACATCTTGAGCAAGTCGCTCGGCTCGCCAAACCCGGTGAACGTGGTGCAGGCCGCGCTGCTGGCGCTGACCAATCTGCGCGATCCGCAGGCAGTGGTGCAGCAACGCCGCCGCGTGCCGCCGCCGGCGCCCACGCCGCGCGTCGCGACGCCGACCCCCGACACTGCGCCTTCCGAGGGCATGGTGGCACCCGCGGTCGAGAGCACAGTGCCCTTGACGCCGCCGCCGACGGTCCCAACGGTCCCGACGGTCCCGTCCGCCCCCAGACCTGAGCCCGCGCCGCCCACGACAGAAAACGTCTCGACGACAGAGCCCGCGTCGTCGACAGAGGCGCCCGTACCCCCGAGTGCCGAGGCGTCCGTCGCGCCGACACCGCCTGAGGCCACAACCTGATGGCCGAGGACAGGACGCTGAAACTGAAGCTGAAGCTGGTGCGCAGCCCCATCGGTTCCACCGAGCGCCAGCGGGCGACCGTGCGCGCCCTCGGCCTGCGCAAACTGCACCAGGTCGTGGAACAGTCCGATTCGCCCGTGACACGCGGTATGGTCCAGAAGGTGGGGCACCTGGTTGTGATTGTGGAGGCAAGCGAATAGATGCGGTTGCACGAGCTGCACTCACCCAAGGGCGCGACGCGCGAGCGCATTCGCATCGGGCGCGGCCATGGGAGTGGCAAAGTCAAAACCGGCGGCAAGGGCACCAAGGGCCAGAACGCGCGCGCCGGCGGCGGCGTGCCGCCGTACTTCGAAGGCGGTCAGCTGCCGCTGATTCGCAAGCTGCCATATCGCCGCGGCTTCCGCAACCCGTTCCGCGTTGAGTTCCGCGAGGTCAACGTGCGCGACCTCGCCGGCTTTCCCGAGGGCAGCACGGTGGGTCCCGAAGAGTTCGAACTCGCCGGCGTGCTGCACGGCAAGTCGGGGCCCGTCAAGGTCCTCGGTCAGGGTGAGCTGAGTGTCAAGCTGACCGTGCGCGCCAACAAGTTCAGCGCTGGCGCGCGCCAAAAGATCGAAGCCGCGGGCGGGTCGGTCGAGCCGATCGGCGGCGACGCGTCGGACGAGGAGCGTGAGGAGCGCGCCGAAGTCAATCTCGAGGAACACGCCGAAGCCAGTGCCGAGGAAGCTCGTGACGAAACCGGCGACGACGAAGGCGTCGAGGCACGTGACGAAGCTGGCGACGACGAGGCCGAGACCTCCACGGAATAAGCCATCCACCCGATGTGGCTCTTACGTATGGTGATCAACCTCACGGTTTATCGTAGGTACCTGGCTCCCTCGAGCGGTGCGACGCCTGGCGGCCGCCCGCTCATCCGCCGCGGAGGCGAATCGCCATGCTGAACGCTCCACTTCTCAATTCCGCAGTCGACGCGTTCAGAATCCCGGATCTGCGTCGCAAGCTCATATTCACGATGGCCATGCTGGTGGCGTTCCGCTTCATTGCCCACATTCCGGTGCCGGGCGCCGATGTCGACGCCCTGTCGCGGGTTTTCCAGACCAACCAGCTGGCCGGTTTCTTCGACCTCTTCTCAGGTGGCGCGCTGAGCAGCCTGTCGATTGCCGCGCTGGGTGTGTATCCGTACATCACCGCGCAGATCATCATGCAGATCATGCAGCCGGCCATTCCGAAGCTCCAGGAGGTGGCCAAGGAGGGCGAGTCAGGTCGACAGAAGATCAACCAGTGGACGCACTGGCTGACGGTGCCGCTGGCCATGTTCCAGGCGTACGGCACCCCGAACCTGATCAACTACAGCACCGGCGGCAACACCCAGATCATCAAGAACTTTGGCTTCGACGTCGAT
Organism: uncultured Chloroflexia bacterium; assembly: GCA_963776625.1. Classification (GTDB taxonomy): domain Bacteria; phylum Chloroflexota; class UBA6077; order UBA6077; family CF-72; genus CF-72. Next base: position 75,479 of record CAVZNP010000004.1, read on the forward strand.
CCGCTCGGGACGCTGGCGATCATCATCTCGATGACCGCCGGCACGATGCTGTTGGTGTGGATGGGCGAGCTCATTACCCAGTACGGCGTAGGCCAGGGGGTCTCGATCATCATCTTCGGCGGCATCATGGCCCGCCTGCCCTTCCAGGTCTTCCAGGGCGTCGCCGGCGGCGTCGACTTCGGTCAGCTGATCCTGTTCGGCGTGCTGGCCATCGTGACCGTCGTAGCCATCATTTACATCTACGAGGGCCAGCGGCGCATCCCCGTGCAGATCTCCAAGCAGATCCGCGGTAATCGCGTCTACGGTGGCGGGACGACGCACATTCCGCTGAAGGTGAACTCGGCAGGCATGATCCCGCTGATCTTTGCCTCGAGCATGCTCATCCTGCCGTGGACGATCTCGAGCTACTTCGTCAACAGTGACAACCAGATCATTTCGTCCATCGCGACAACGGTCTACAACACCTTCAACGCGGGGACGAGTCCGTTCTACTGGTTCCTGTACTTCATCATGGTGGTCGGCTTTACGTTCTTCTACGCGCTGGTTATTTTCCAGCAGCAGAACATCGCCGAGAACTTGCAGCGGCAGAACGGTTTTATTCCCGGCATTCAACCCGGGCGACCGACGCACCAGTACCTGTACCAGGTGCTGGTGCGCATCACGGTGGCTGGCGCACTGTTTCTGGGGATCATCGCCGTCTTGCCGTTCATCATCAAATCGGCAACCGGATTCCAGACCCTGACTATTTCGAGTACGGCTGTGCTGATCGTTGTCGGTGTCGCGCTGGACACCATGCGCCAGCTGGAAGCCCAGCTGATCATGCGCAATTACCGGGGCTTCATTGGGAGATAAGCCACTCGACCTGGTGCTCCTCGGGCCGGTCGGAGCGGGCAAAGGTACGCAGGCACGCCGCATCGCTCAGCGCTACCACGTGCCACACGTGTCCAGCGGCGACCTGCTACGCGCCCACAGAGCCCAGCACACCGAGCTGGGTCTGGCAGCGATGGGCTACATGGACCGCGGTGCGCTGGTACCCGACGACCTGGTCATCCGGATGATCGTCGAACGCATGCGCCAGCCGGACGCCGGGCACGGTGTGCTGCTCGACGGCTTTCCGCGCACCGTCACGCAGGCTACGGCCCTCGACGACGAACTGAAAGCCGAGGGCCGCGAGCTCAAGCTGGCGCTGTACCTCGAGGTGCCGTTCGACGTCCTGGTGGAGCGCGCGGCCCATCGCTGGACGTGTCGAACGTGCGGGACCACGTACGACTACCGGGTCAATCCACCGCGCCAGAAGGGCGTGTGCGACATCGACGGCGGCGAGCTGTACCAGCGTGAGGACGACCGACCAGCAGTCGTGATGGAGCGGATCAAGGTCTACCTGCAGGAGACCATACCCGTGGTCGACTACTACCGCGAGCACGGCATCCTGCGGCCCATCGATGGGACGCGCGACATCGACACGGTGGCGGCTGAGATAGAACGGCAGCTGGAGGTGACGGTGTGGTAAAGTCATTCGGTTGCCCCGCGCACCGCGGGGCTGTTGGCGTGTGTCCACAGTGGACTGTTACGAATGAAGATCAGAGCATCGGTACAGCCGCCCCGTTGGGAGGCGCAGCCGGAGAACATCCGACCGACAAAACACAACGCGGCTTGGTGGTGTAGGCCTACAGGAGCAGGAGAGTGAAAATTAGAACATCGGTAAAGCCGCGTTGTGAACGGTGCAAGATCATCCGCCGCAAGGGCGCCGTGATGGTCATTTGCTCCAATCCGAAGCACAAGCAGAAGCAGGGGTAAAAGGACGGCCGAATAGTGGCACGTATCGCAGGCGTCGATATTCCTCGCGAAAAGCAGATATGGGTGTCGTTGACCTATATCTACGGTATTGGGCCGGCGACGGCCCAGAAGATCCTCGCGCGCACGACCATTCCCCCCGATCGCCGCACTCGTGATCTCACCGAAGATGAGGTCACCCGTCTGCGCGAGATCGTCGACCGCGAGTTTACGGTCGAGGGCGACCTGCGCCGCGAGCTGAACCTGAACATCAAGCGGCTGATGGAAATCAACTGTTACCGAGGTGTGCGCCACCGTCGCGGCCTGCCCGTCCACGGCCAGCGCACGCGCACCAACGCTCGTACCCGCAAGGGACCGCGTAAGACTGTCGCCGGCCGTAAGAAGGCCAGCGCGAAGAAGTAACCCAGTAACGAATGGCCGAACAACGTCGAAACGCCCGAACCGCCGCGGCGGCGCGTGCCCGTCGCCGCGAACGCAAGAACGTGCCACGCGGCAACGCCTACATCCAGTCCAGTTTCAACAACACCATCGTGACGATCACCGATCCTGACGGCAACGTCCTGACATGGGGATCGTCGGGTGGTGCAGGCTTCAAGGGCTCGCGCAAGAGCACGCCGTACGCGGCTGGTCTGGCTGCCGACACGGCTGCGCGCAAGGCGATGGAGCACGGCATGCACCAGGTCAGCGTGTTCGTACGCGGGCCAGGCGCGGGTCGCGAGGCTGCGATTCGTTCGCTGCAGGCCGCTGGGCTGGAAGTCACCGCGATCGTAGACCGCACGCCGATCCCCCACAACGGCTGTCGTCCGCCCAAGAAAAGGCGCGTGTAGTGGCCAGGTATACCGGACCCGTGTGTCGCCTGTGCCGCCGCGCGGGCATGAAGTTGTTCCTGAAAGGCGAGCGATGCTTCACGCCGAAGTGCGCCGTCGAACGGCGGCCAACTCCGCCAGGCGCGTCGCCCAACGACCGACGCCGTCGGAAGGAAAGTGAGTACAGCGTCCAGCTCAAAGAAAAGCAGAAGGCGCGCAACATCTACGGCGTGCTGGAGCGGCAGTTCCACAAGCACTTCGTTGCCGCTGAGCGGCAGCCGGGGGTGACGGGCGAGAACTTGCTGCGACTGCTCGAGATGCGCCTCGACAACGTCGTGTATCGGCTCGGGTTCGCCGACTCACGCCGCCAGGCTCGTCAGCTGGTCCTGCATGGGCACATCACGCTCAATAGCCGCCGCACGGACATCGCCTCCGCCGAGGTGAAGTCGGGCGACGTCGTCGCGGTGCACGCTTCGAGCCGCGGCAATGAGTACTTCAAGACGGTTTCAGAAACCCTGACGCGCAAGACAGTGCCGCGCTGGCTGGAGCTCGATCCGCCGGCGCTGAGCGGCCGAGTCTCGGATCGGCCCGCTCGCCAGGACATCGACATCAATCTCAACGAGCAGCTGGTCGTCGAGTACTACTCGCGCTAGCGCCATCGCACACTATCGCTCCGCGGAGGGGCACCCGAATTGCTCGAACAACTAAACGCTCAGGTCGAAATCGTCCAGCAGACGGAAGACTACGCCAAGTTTCAGGTAGAGCCACTCGAACGTGGTTTCGGCCTGACACTGGGCAATGCCCTCCGCCGTGTGCTGCTGTCTTCCATGCCTGGAGCCGCGGTTACTGCCGTCAGGATCGAGCGCATCTACCACGAGTTCGCAACGATCCCCGGCGTCAAGGAGGACACCACCGAGCTGTTGCTGAACCTGAAGCAGCTGCGCCTCAAGTCGCATGGTGATCAGCCAGTGACGTTACGGCTGGAAGCCCAGGGACCCGGCGTGGTCACCGCGGCAGATCTGATCTATCCCTCCGAGATCGAGATCGCCAATCCCGAACTGCACATCGCCACTCTGGACTCGCCCGAAGCCCGACTCGACATGGAGCTGACTGTCGAGCGGGGGACCGGCTACCTGCCGTCAGACGGGCGCGAATCGGTGCCGCTGGGCGTGGTGCCCGTGGATGCCGTCTTCACGCCGATTCGACGCGTGAACTACAACGTCGAGAGCGCGCGCGTTGGCGCTCGCACTGACCTCGACCGCCTGGTCATCGACGTTCAGACTGACGGCACGATCACGCCCGTGGCCGCGCTGGTGCAGTCCGCCAACATCCTGATCGACCAGTTCGCGCTTTTCCAGGAACTGCAGCAAGAGAAGCGTCGCCCTGACAAGCAGGGGCTCAGCGCTGGGCCGGTCCCGTCGCGCATCTTCGACATGCCAATCGAACAGCTCGAGCTGTCGCAGCGCACGTACAACTGCCTCAAGCGCTCGCAGATCACCAAGGTTGGTCAGATCTTGCAAATGAGTGAGAACGAGCTCCTGTCGCTGCGCAACTTCGGCCAGAAGTCGCTGGTCGAACTGCGCGAAAAGCTGCAAGAGCACGGCGTCCTGCCCGAGGGCGAGGCCGCCGGCATCGGCATCGGTGTCTCGGCCAACGGCTCGAGTGGCGGTTCCGACGACGGTATCGAAGATTCGGACGAGGAATAGGTTCTCCCCCCATGCGCCACCGCGTCGCAATGCGAAAGCTCGGCCGCCCGACCGGCCATCGACTCGCGCTCATCCGCAATTTGATGACCGACCTGCTCCGGCATGAGCGCCTGCAAACGACGGAGCCAAAGGCTGCCGAGCTGCGGCGCGAAGTGGAACGCCTGATCAGCACCGCGCGCGCCAATGATCTGCACGCGCGACGTCAGTGTGCTGCCAAACTGTACGACCAGGAAGTTTTGAAAAAACTCTTCGCCGAGATCGTGCCACGCTACCAGGGCCGACCCGGCGGCTACACGCGCACCGTCAAGCTCATGCCGCGCCGCGGCGACGGCGCGCCCATGGCTCAGATCGAGCTCATTCAGTAGCTCAGTGCGTCGCCTTCGCATGACGCTCGGCTATCGTGGTACGCACTACGCGGGTTGGGCCACCCAACCCCGCGCGAGCCACGGTTGGGGCGACCGTCGAGTCAGCCCTGTCTCAGACGCTTGGCCACCCAACCCCGGTGGTCGCCGCCGGTCGCACGGACGCGGGTGTCCACGCGGACGGACAGGTCGTTTCCTTTGACACGTCGTCGCCGATCCCCTGCGAGGGCCTACTGCAGGTCCTGCCCCACCATCTTCCGGACGACGTATGGGTGGACGACGTCGCGGAAGCGCCGCCAGGCTTCGACGCCCGACGCGCCGCGCGCCGCCGCTGGTATCGCTACGCGATCTGGCGCCACGCCACCCCGTCCCCACGCTGGCGGGGGCGAGCGTTGCTGACGCATGAGCCCCTCGACATCGCGGCGATGCGCGAGTCCAGTCGGTGCTTGCTGGGCCGACATGACTTTGCCTCTCTGGCGACCCGTTCCTCGGCCGATGGCACGACGACGCGCACGGTGTTCGCCGCCGATTGGCTCGACGTCAGCCCGTCGCTGTTGTTGTTCGACATCTGCGCTGACGCCTTCCTCGCGCACATGGTGCGCGCCATCGTCGGTTCCCTCCTGTGGGTGGGCACTGGGCGATGGTCGTCACCCCAACTCGCTCAGGGGCTGGCAGCACATGACCGCCGCGCCGTTGGACCCAACGCGCCCGCCCTCGGGCTCACCCTGCACCACATCGAATACTGACTTCTGAGGTAGTCCGCCGCATGCCGACCACGCAGAAAACGTATAGCCCGAAAGCCAGCGAGGTGACCCACGCCTGGCGCCTCGTCGATGCCGAGGGCAAGACGCTGGGGCGCCTGGCGACGCAGATCGCCACGTACCTGCGTGGCAAGCACCTGCCGACGTTCGCCGAACATATGGACCTGGGTGACTTCGTCGTCGTCGTCAATGCCAGTCGCATCCGACTCACCGGCAACAAGGCGCAGCAGCGCATGTACTATCGCCACTCGACTTACCCGGGCGGACTCAAGTCGATCTCGCTCGGCGAGGTCCTCGCCCGCCACCCCGAACGCGTGATCAAACACAGCGTTCGCGGCATGCTGCCCCACAACGCGCTCGGTCGGAAAATGCTGCGCAAGCTCAAGGTCTACGCCGGCGCCGACCACCCCCATTCCGCCCAGTTCCGCGCCTACGAGAAGTCCCAACGCGCCGCTGGAGCTAGCGAGGAACAACCGACATGAGAGATCGCGGACCGACTCCGCCAGGCGGCCGCGCGGCCGCCGGCGGCGCAAGCTATACCGCGGTAGGTCGACGCAAGCGAGCCGTCGCACGGGTCTTGCTCCAGCCAGGCAACGGCAACTTCATCGTCAATGGTCTGCCGTTGGATCAGCGGTTTCCACGTGCCAGCCACCAGGCGGCCATCACCCTGCCACTGCGGCTCACCAATCGACTCGGCACGCTGAACGTGCTGGCCAAGGTCATCGGCGGTGGCACCAGCGGCCAGGCGGGCGCGATCGTCCACGCCACCGCGCGCGCGCTGCTCAAGGCGGACGAGAGCACCAAACAAACATTGCGCGAAGCCGGCTTCCTGACCCGCGATGCTCGCGAGAAGGAGCGCAAGAAGTACGGACTCAAGGCCGCCCGCAAGGCTCCTCAGTACACCAAGAGATAAGTGCCATGCTGAAGATCAGACTGCGCCGCACCGGCGCCAAGAAGCAGCCCTCCTATCGTCTGGTCGTCGCCGAGGCAACCGCGCCACGCGACGGCACGTTCATCGAAAATCTCGGTCACTACAACCCGTTGACCACGCCGACCACGTTCGTCATCAATGAGGACCGGGTGCGCGAATGGCTGCAGCGTGGCGCACAGCCGACGGACCGCGTGACGCGCCTGCTGCGCGCGCAGGGCGTTCTGCCCGCGGCGCCGGAGCCGTCAGCGGCCGCCTCAGCGCCCGCCCCCACGGCTGACTGATGACCGAGGAACCCTCCACGCCGGAGACCGCCGCGGATGAGGAAGCCGAGCTCGAGGACGCTGAGGCAGAAGACGACGACCTCGAAGATCTCGAACCGGATCTGAAAGGGCTGGTGGAATACGTTGCCCGAGCCCTCGTCGACAAGCCCGCGGCGGTTAAAGTCGACGAAGTCCAGGATGGCAACACCACCGTCTACGAACTCGAGGTCGACGAAGAGGACATCGGCAAAGTCATCGGTCGGCAGGGCCGCGTCGTCCGCGGGCTCCGCGCCCTCGTCAAAGCCGCCGCAACCCGAAAAGGCACGCGCGTCGACCTCGACGTCGTCTGACGATTTGCTTGTTGTGGCGCAAGTGCTTGCGCCACACGGCATCGGCGGCGAACTGAAATGCCGCATCGTTACCGATTTCCCCAAACAACGCTTCAAGCGCGGCAGTACGCTGCTGCTGGGTGACGAGGCCCACGTCGTTCAAGCGGGGCGCATTCAGGGCGGGGTGGTCCTCCTCAAGTTTGTGGACATCGCCGACCGGACGGTGGCTGAGACCTACCGTGGTAAAGACGTTCTGATTGACGCCGCTCAGGCCGTGAAGCTGCCGAAGGGCGAGTTTTACTGGCATCAGGTCATTGGCCTGGATGTCATCGACGCCACGACGCAGACGTCGCTCGGCCACGTCAGTGAGATCCTCGAAACGGGTGCCAACGACGTCTACGTGGTCAGGACGCCCCATGCACGGGAGATCCTCATCCCGGCGATCAAAGACGTGGTGAAGGACATTGACCCGTCGCTCGGCCGCATCCTGGTCGAGCCGCTGCCAGGCATGCTTCCGACGTGAGCCGCCAACGCCTGTATCGCACGCACGCGGTCATCCTCAAACGCATGGATCTGGGCGAGGCCGACCGCATCGTGACCTTGTTCTCGCGCGACGAAGGCAAGGTGCGCGCGGTCGCCAAAGGCGTGCGGCGCACCACGAGCCGCTCGGCAGGCCATCTCGAGCCATTCACGCAGAGCGATATTTTGCTGGCCGTCGGCCGCGAGCTGGATGTCGTCTCGCAGGCTGACACGCTGGACGCGTTCCGCGAGATTCGCGAAAACCTGGACCTGACCACCCACGCCTTCTACCTCACCGAGCTTGTGGACCTGCTCACCGAAGACCGCTCGGAGAATCGGGCCGTGTACGACATCCTGGTCGAGGGCCTGTGCGCTCTGCGACAAGACCCGGACGCACGCTTGGTCCTGGTCACATTCCATCTGAAGCTGCTCGACGCCGTCGGCTACCGCCCCGAGCTCCGCGAGTGCGTGGCGTGCCGCGCGCTCATCGAGCCCGACCGAAACCACTTCTCTGCCCTGCTCGGCGGCGTGGTCTGCCCCAGCTGCGGACCTCACGAGCCGACCGCGCGCGCAATTGGCACATCCGCGCTCAAGCTGCTGCGCTTCGTGCAGGCGAGCGCCGGCCAACGTAGTGTCAACGTTGCGCCGCACATCTGCCGCGAAGCCGAAGCACTGCTGCGCGACTACGCCGAGCACATCGTCGAGCGCCGCCTGCGCACCCCGGCACTAATGGCTCGAATTCAAGAGGCAGGACCTTAAACTACCCTCCGGCGTGTTCGAGGACCTGCTGCCCCCACCCACACAAACTGCTGCCCGGCCGACGGAGCCGCACCGCGCACTCTATTTGCGCTGGCGCCCAAAGCGGTTCGAAGACGTCGTCGGGCAGGAGCATGTCACGCGGACGTTGCGCAACGCGGTCAGGCTCGGCCGTCCGTCGCACGCGTACCTGTTCACCGGGCCGCGCGGCACCGGCAAGACGAGCGTTGCCCGCATCCTGTACCGCGCTGTCAACTGCGACCACGCCGAGGACGGCGATCCGTGCAACATCTGCGCACTGTGCCGCGCCGCGCTGGACGGCCGTGCGCTCGACCTGGTGGAAATCGACGCGGCTTCGAACCGTGGCATCGACGACATCCGCGATCTGCGCGACAAAGTCGCGTATCGCCCGGGCGAAGGCCGATATCGGGTGTACATCATCGACGAGGCCCACGAGCTCACGGCCGCCGCCTGGGAAGCCTTTCTCAAAACGCTCGAGGAACCGCCGCCACACGCGCTGTTCGTGCTGGCCACCACCGAAGCCCACAAGGTGCCGGCGACGATCGTCTCGCGCTGCCAGCGCTTCGACTTTCGTCGCATTCCGTTCCAGGCCACGAAAGAGCAGCTCGCCAAAATTGCCGACGCCGAGGGGCTCCACGTCGATCCGCCGGTCTTTGAGCGACTGGCACTGGTTGCCCGAGGCGGCCTGCGCGACGCGCTGAGCCTGCTGGACCAGCTGTCCGCGTTCGCGGTCGGCGAGATCGACATGGACGTCGCTCGCGCGGCGTTGAGTCTGCCGTCCATCGAGGCGGTGCGCGGCGCGATCGACGGTATGACGCGCCACGATGCCGCTAGCGTCATGGCGGTAATTTCTGATGCAGCCGAAGGCGGGGCGGACCTGCGTCTGTTCGCCGATGAGCTGATCGTGCACCTGCGCGCGCTGATGCTGCTGCGTACGGGCGCGGATGCACGCTTGACCGACGAGCTGCCGGAGGACGAAGTGGCGTGGCTGCGCGAGCGGGCGCCGGCATGGTCGATTGGGGCGCTGATGCAGCTGGTGCAGACGCTCTCTGATGCGCTGGCCAGAACGCGCGACGCGGCGCAATTCCAGGTACAGACGGAAGTGGCGCTGCTGACCGCCTGCGACGTGGAATCCCTGACGCCGGCGCCTCGCGCGATCGAGGTTCTGCCTCGCGTGGCCGTGGTCGAGACGCGCGCCGTCGTCGAGGTCGAAGCGCCCGTCGTCGTGGCCGAAGCGCCCGTCGTCGTGGCCGAGCAGAGTGCCGTCGAAGTCGAGCACACCGTCGTCGAGGTCGAGGAGCCCGCGGTCGGCGGGCTTAGCGAGCCAGTCCATCCGGTTGCCGACGACGCGCCATCGTCTCCATCGCCGGTGACCACCGACGCGGCTCTCCACACGCGCTGGCCCGACGTCGTCGAGCACGTCCAGCGCCGGAATTCGCTCCTTGCCGCGCTGGTGCGCAGCGCTCAGCCGCTCACCGTCGACGACTCGGTCCTCACGGTCGCCTTCACGACCGAACACAACCGCAAGTCCGCCGAGAGGTCCACAAGTCGACAGGTGATCGAAACCGCCTTCGAGCGCGTGTACGGCGTGCCATACCGTCTGCGTGCGATCGTGGCGGCCGACAGCGGAAGCTTGCTCGACGACCCGGTGATCAACTTCGCTCAGCGCACGTTCGGCGGTCAGCCGAAGCGGGTGCCAACTGAGTAACGCTATGATCTCGCCACGTGCCCCGGAGGCCGCCCAGCCATGATGAACAACGAGATGATGCGTCAGCTGCAAGCGCGCATGATGAAGATCCAGGAAGAGCTCGCCGCGGAAACAGTCGAGGCGTCCGCGGGCGGCGGGGCGGTGAGCGTCACCATCACCGAGATCGGCATGGGACCTGCCCAGGCCAAGATCCAGCGCGTGAAAATCTCGCCGGAGGCCGTGGACCCCGAGGACATCGAAACCCTCGAAGATCTGGTGGTCGCCGCCGTCAACGAGGCCCTCAGCAAAGCCCAGAAGACGGCCGCCGACAAGCTGGGACCGCTCACGGGCGGACTCAAACTACCTGGAATGCCCTAGAGATGTCAGAATTCAGATGTCAGAATTCAGCTTGCTGTCATGAATGAGCCGCGTCAGTCATGCACCAGGCCCGGTCTGATTGCTGAGTGCTGATTGCTCATTTCTGACTGCTGATGCAGACGATCGAACCGATCGCCCGCGCGGTCGAGGCGTTCGCCAGTCTCCCGGGCATCGGCCCCAAAACCGCGCAGCGGCTCACGTTTCACCTCTTGCGCCAGCCGCCGGAAGCCGTGCGTGAACTGGCCGAGGCGATCATCAACATGCAGGCCGCCGTCCACTTCTGCTCCGTGTGTGGCAACGTCACGGACATTGAGCCGTGCAGCATCTGCCGCTCCGACCAGCGTGATCAGACCACGATCTGTGTCGTCGAGGACCCGATGGCCGTCATCACCCTCGAGCGTACGCGCATCTACAAAGGTCTGTACCACGTGCTGCATGGTGCGTTGGACCCGCTGCACGGCATCACCGTAGAAGACCTGAAGATTGAAGAACTGGTGCAGCGCGTCCAGGGCGGCACGGTGCACGAGGTGATTCTGGCGACCAACCCGAATGTCGAGGGTGATACGACCGCCGGCTATCTCGAGCGCAGGCTTGCGCCGCTGGGTGTGCACGTCACGCGACTGGCTCGCGGGCTGCCGGTGGGGGGCGATCTGGAGTACGCGGACGAAGTGACGCTCGCACGCGCACTCGAGGGCCGTCGCCCAACACCCTAGCCGATCGACACTCGTGGCACTCGCGGCTCGGCGATTCGAGATTCGACCTGACCGTTACCGTATACTCTCGAAGAAGTTTACGCCCAGCGCGAAGGTTGGTTGTTTTTGGACGGAATGGAAGAGGCGGCGGAACGCCCCGAGGAGCAGGACCGAGCAATACCCCCCCGACGACAGGACGCACAGTCAAGCCCTGAGGGCGGCAGCATGTCCCAGGATATGGGTATGGGCGCGCTGCTGGAGCAGTACGAGGAGTCGCAGCACACCCAGTTGCGACGTGGGGAGCTTGTCGAGGGTACGGTCGTGCTCGTCGATCGGGAAGAGATCCTGGTCGACATCGGCGGCAAGATGGAAGCCGTCATTGCCACAAGCGAGATTCAGAACGAGCGCGGCGAGCCTACGCTGCGGCGGGGTGACCACGTGTCCGCGGTGGTCATCGTGCCCGAGAATGCCGAGGGCCGCCCGGTTATCTCGATCAATCGAGCTCGTGCCGAAATCGGCTGGCGTGACCTGCAGACCAAAAAGGACGCCGAAGAAGTCGTCAACGGCGAAGTGGTCGACCACAACAAAGGTGGGCTGATCGTCTCGGTCGACGGCGTCCGCGGCTTCGTGCCGCTCAGTCAGATCGTCGAGTTACGGCGCGGTGGCACCGAGGAAGAGGTCGAAGAGAAGCTGCGCTCGATGCGCGGTCAGACGCTCTATCTGAAGGTCATCGAGATGAACCGCCGCCGCAATCGGCTGATTCTGTCGGAACGGGCGGCGGCGCAGGAACGGCGAGCGCAACAGAAGGATCGTTTGCTCGCCGAATTGCAGGCCGGCGAAATACGCCACGGTCGCGTTTCGTCGTTGACCGATTTCGGTGCGTTCGTCGACCTCGGCGGCGCCGATGGGCTGATTCACCTGTCCGAGCTGTCGTGGGGTCAGGTTCAGCACCCGTCACAGGTGCTGCACGTCGGTCAGGAAGTCGACGTGCGCGTCGTCGGCGTCGATCGCGAAAACAAGAAGATCGCCCTCAGCCTGAAGCAGGTCGAAGAGAACCCGTGGAATCGCATCGAGCAGAAGTACCACGTGGGCGACACCGTGCCGGCCAAGATCACCAAACTGGCCCAGTTCGGCGCGTTTGCCGAGCTCGAGCCAGGCGTGGAAGGCCTGGTGCACATTTCCGAGCTGTCCGACGAGCGCATCACGCACCCCAAGCAGGTCGTGCGCGAAGGCGAGGACGTCAGCCTGCGCATCATCAAGATCGATCCGTCACGGCATCGGCTCGGCCTGAGCCTGCGACAGGCCGAAGAGGCGGGCGACTACGACTACGGCGGAGGCTATGAAGCCTGGACCGGCGGCAACTCGTATTCGTTCAGCGACTCGTCGTCGACGAGCGAGGACGACTACGGGGCGCCGGCAGCTGAATCACCAGCCAAGGTAGAGGAGCCGCCCGAGGCGGTGCACGTTCTCGCCAGTGACCAGGGCGAGAGTGAAGCCGGTGAGCCGGCCGCCAACGGCACCGCGCGCGTTCCCGAACACTGATCTGGGTCGGGGGAGCTGGACTTCCCCCGTTCTTCGCCCCCGGAGTTGACTCCGCGCGGTCCTTGCCAACCGGCGAACGCGCGAAAATCCACGGGTCGAGCGTTCCTGGACAGTGGACCTACCCATTCGTACTGGCGCGTATAGCCGGAAGCGCCCAAGTTCGAGCGCTATACTCGTACACCATCAGACGGCCTTCGCGTAAGCCGTTGGCTTGTCGTCTGATCGGCACCGCATAAAGTATGTGGTTCCGTTGCAGAGACGGAGTGAAATGTAAATGGCTGATCGCTTCGACAAATTCACCGAGCGGGCACGCAAAGTCCTGCAGCTTGCGCAGGAGGAGGCCCAGCGTTTTAACCACAACTACATAGGCACGGAGCACTTGCTGCTCGGCCTCGTCCGCGAGGGTGAAGGTGTTGCGGCGAAAGTGCTCGGTAACCTCGGCGTCGAGCTGAATAAGGTTCGAAGCGCGGTCGAGTTCATCATCGGCCGCGGTGATCGCACTGTCGCCGGCGATATTGGCTTGACTCCGCGCGCAAAGAAGGTCATCGAACTTTCCGTCGACGAAGCACGCAGGCTCAACCACCACTACATCGGCACCGAACATCTGCTGTTGGGACTCGTCAGAGAAGGCGAGGGCATCGCCGCCGGTGTTCTCGAATCCCTTGGCGTCAGTCTCGACAAGGTTCGCTCGCAGGTTATTTACGTCCTGAACCAGTCGGCTGCCTATTCGCAAGAGGGCCAGGGCGCGCCGCACGGCAAGTCCAGCAAGACGCCGGTCATCGACCAGCTGGGTATGGACCTGACGGCTGCTGCTCGCGCCGGCAAGCTCGACCCGGTTATCGGTCGCTTCAAGGAAATCGAGCGGGTCGTGCAGATCCTGTCGCGACGCACGAAGAACAACCCCGCGCTGATCGGCGAGCCTGGCGTTGGCAAGACGGCCATCGTCGAAGGTCTGGCCCAGCGCATCGCCACGGGCGACGTGCCCGAGACGTTGATGGGTAAGCGCCTGCTCACGCTGGATATTGGCTCGCTGGTCGCGGGCACCAAATACCGTGGTGAGTTCGAAGAGCGCCTCAAGAAGATCATCGAAGAGGTCAAGAACAGCGGCAACTGCGTGCTGTTCATCGACGAGCTGCACACGCTGGTGGGCGCCGGCGCCGCCGAGGGCGCGGTCGACGCCGCCAACATCCTCAAGCCGTCCCTGGCTCGCGGTGAGCTGCAGACCATCGGCGCGACGACCCTGGACGAGTTCCGCAAGTACATCGAGCGTGACGCCGCCCTCGAGCGCCGCTTCCAACCGGTGCTGGTCGAAGAGCCGAGCATCGAGGACACCATCGAGATCCTCAAGGGCATCAAGGAGCGCTACGAGCAGCACCACCGCCTGGAAATCTCGGACGAGGCCATCAAGGCCGCCGCCGAGCTTGGCTCGCGATATGTGCCCGATCGGTTCATGCCCGACAAGGCCATCGACCTGGTTGACGAGGCCGCCAGTCGCGTGCGCATGCAGCGCGCGTCAGCGCCGCCCTCCCTCAAGGAGGTGATGCGCTCGCTGGAGTCGGTCCAGAACGAGAAAGAATCGGCGATCGCTGCGCAGCAATACGAGCTTGCGGCCGAGTATCGCGACCGCGAGGCGCAGCTGCGCTCGAAGCTCGAGCACCTGGAGCAGGGCTGGCAGGCGGAGCAGGGCAAGGACAAGCCCGTTGTCACCGCTGAAGACATCGCCCAGGTGGTGGCCATGTGGACCGGCATCCCCGTCATGCAGATCGCCGAGGAGGAATCGGCGCGGCTGTTGAAGATGGAGGAGGCTCTGCGCGAGCGGGTCAAGGGCCAGGACGAGGCTGTGCTGACCGTCGCCAAGGCAGTGCGGCGCGCCCGCGCTGGACTTGGCGATCCGCGCCGCCCGAACGGTGCGTTCATCTTCCTGGGCCCGACCGGCGTTGGGAAGACCGAGCTGGTGCGCGCACTGGCCGAGTTCATGTTCGGCACCGAAGAGTCCATGGTCAAAATCGACATGTCCGAGTTCATGGAGCGCCACTCCGTGGCCCGGCTCGTCGGTGCACCTCCCGGCTATATCGGGTACGAAGAGGGTGGTCAGCTCACCGAGGCAGTGCGCCGCAAGCCCTACTCGGTGGTCTTGCTGGACGAGATCGAGAAGGCCCACCCGGAGGTCTTCAATATCCTGCTGCAGATCATGGACGACGGTCGGCTGACGGACGCCAAGGGCCGCAAGGTCGACTTCCGCAACACGATCATCATCATGACCTCGAACGCGGGTGCGGAGCTCATCCGCCGCGAGACGGGCCTCGGCTTCCACAAGGCCGAAAGCCAGCAGTCGTCGCAGGAGCAGTACGACAAGATGAAGGACAAGGTCCTGACAGAGATGAAGAAGCTCTTCAGGCCCGAGTTCCTCAACCGCATCGATGCGACGGTCGTCTTCCGTGCACTCGGTCGCGAGCAGATCCGCGAGATCGTCGATCTGCAGTTGAGCCGCACCCAGAAACAGCTACGCGAGCAGCGACTGGTGATGGAAGTCACCGACGCGGCGCGCGACGTGCTACTGGAGAAGGGCTTCGACCCGGTTTTTGGCGCACGCCCGATGCGGCGCGCGATCCAGAACCTGATCGAGGATCCGCTGGCCGAAGGTCTGCTGCATGGCCGCTTCCAGCCTGGCGACACGGTGCTGGTCGACCGCGCCGGCGACGACCTGACGCTCGAGACCAAGCCGGCTGCGCCCGAGGCGGAAGAAGAAAAAGTCCCCGTCGAAGTCTCCGCGTAGTTCTCTGTGCCGCGAGCGCGCACAGAGTTCGTCTGCCGCGAGTGCGGGTATCGCAACCCGCGCTCGCTCGGTAGATGTCCCGAGTGCGACGCCTGGGGCTCGTTCGAGGAAGTTTCCCAGCGGCTGCCGACGGTCGCGAGCACGCGACCGTCCACTGTTGCGGCGCGTTTGACGCGTCCGGTGCGTCTCACCGAAATCGAGACGGCCGATTTCGACCGGATTCCGGTTGGGATCGACGAAGTGGCACGCGTTCTTGGCGGTGGCATTGTCAAAGGCTCGCTGACCCTGATCGGGGGTGATCCGGGCGTGGGTAAGTCCACCCTGCTCTCCCAGGTCGCTAACACGGTTGCCGAGCTCTCGCCACGCGGCGTCCTCTACGTTTCGGGCGAGGAGTCGGTCGCGCAAGTCGGCATGCGTGCCAGACGCATGCGCCTGAGCGCGCCCAATCTCCTGTTTCTCAGCGAGACCGACGCCGACACCATCGTCGAGACGATTCGGCAGAGCGACACGAGCGTGGCCATCATCGACTCCATCCAATCGGTCATGGCCGCGGACGTCGAGGCCTTGCCTGGCAGCGTCTCCCAGTTGCGCGAGTGCGCGCTGCGTTTCTTGCAGCTGGCCAAGGTAAGCGGCACGCCGGTGTTCCTGGTCGGCCACGTGACCAAGGATGGTGCCATCGCTGGTCCAAAGGTCCTCGAGCACATGGTCGACACCGTGCTCTACCTCGAGGGCGAGCGCTTCAACCAGTACCGCCTGCTGCGCAGCACCAAGAACCGCTTCGGTCCGACCGACGAGGTGGGCGTGTTCGAAATGCAGGGGCAGGGCCTCGTCGAGGTCAGCAATCCCTCAGCCCTGTTTCTTGCCGAGCGCGCGAGCAGCGCGGCTGGCTCGGCGGTAACTGTGGCAATGGAGGGCACGCGGCCCATCCTGCAGGAGATCCAGGCCCTCGTGAGCCGCTCCTCACTGGCCATGCCGCGCCGCAGCGCGACGGGTTTCGACGCCAACCGCCTGCACTTGCTGACGGCTGTCTTGAGTCGGCGCACCAGTATCCCCTTGCACGATCAGGACGTGTATCTGAATGTCGTTGGCGGGCTGCGGGTTGACGAGCCTTCCGCGGACCTGGCGGCCGCTCTGGCGATCGTCTCGAGCATTCGCGACCATTCGCTGCCGTCCGACATGGTCGCGCTGGGTGAGGTGGGGCTGTCCGGCGAGCTGCGTGGTGTGGGCCAGCTGGATCAGCGCCTGCGCGAGGCCGCGAAGCTCGGCTTTTCGCGCGCGCTGGTGCCGAACTCGGCGGTTCC
This sequence comes from uncultured Chloroflexia bacterium, assembly GCA_963776625.1. Taxonomy (GTDB): domain Bacteria; phylum Chloroflexota; class UBA6077; order UBA6077; family CF-72; genus CF-72. The sequence goes on from CAVZNP010000004.1 coordinate 92,100, forward strand.
TCCGACGCGCGACATCGAGGTCACGCGCGTCGCCACCGTGCGTGACGCAATCCGCGCGCTCAACCTGTGATGGACTTCGCGATTGTCCTGGTGGCCGCGGGCGCCTCGACGCGCATGGGCTTCCCCAAGCTGTGGGCCGAAGTGCACGGTCAGCCGCTGATCGCTCACGCGCTCGCCGCTGCCCAGGCAGCCAACCCGTCCGAGATGGTTCTGGTCGTCGCGTATGACCGCGTCGCCCAATCGCGTGAGCTAGCCCCGGCTGCTCGGGTGGTGTGTGGAGGTGCGCGTCGCCGCGACTCGGTCGCCGCCGGGCTCGCCGCGTGCACCTGTGAGTGGCTCGCCATCCACGACGCCGCGCGCGCGCTGGCACCGCCGGGACTCTTCCACCGCGGCCTCGACGCCGCGCGCGCCACCGGCGCCGCGATTCCCGCGGTTCCGCTCAAAGACACCATCAAACGCGTCGCCGACGCGCGCGTGATCGACACACCCTTGCGCTCCGCGCACGTGGCGGTGCAGACGCCGCAAATCTTCCATCGAGACGTTCTGTCGCGAGCGCTGGCGTTGAGCGACGACGACGTCACCGATGAGGCGGCCCTCGCCGAACAGCTTGGCGTCCACGTGGCCGTCTTCGAGGGCGACGAGTTGGCCTTCAAGGTCACCACCCCGCTGGACCTCGCCCTGGTCCGCACGCTGCTCACGCACGGATGACGTCCGGATGACGCCCGGAATGACGCCCGCATGATGCGTGTTGGCTCTGGCCTTGACGTGCACGCCTTTGCCGAAGGCACGCCGCTCTGGCTGGGCGGCATCCACATCCCGCACACGCACGGCCTGGCAGGTCATTCGGACGGCGACGCAGCGGTGCACGCGCTGATCGACGCCCTGCTGGGCGCGGCGGGACGCGGCGACATCGGCGAGTGGTTCCCCTCCAGCGAAGAGCGCTGGCGGGGCATTCGCAGTACCGAGATGCTGCGCCACGTGTGGACTGCGCTGCACGCCGACGGCTGGCGTGTCGAGAACGTGGACCTGACGCTGGTCGCGGACCAACCCCGCCTCTCGCCGTACAGATACCAGATGCGCCAGGCCCTGGCCGACACCCTCGCGGTGTCCCTGACGCAGATCTCGCTGAAAGCCACGACAACAGACGGCCTGGGCGCCCTTGGCCGAGCCGAAGGTCTGCTGGCGATGGCCACGGCCCTCCTGTGGCGCGCCGACCCGTAGTCGCCGCAAACGTGGATAATACGAGCGCTATGTCCGTCCGTATTTACTCCACGCTGACCGGTCACGAGGACACGCTTGTCCCGCTGCACCCGGATGGGGTGCTGCGGATGTACGTGTGCGGCATGACTCCGAAGTACCACCCCCACGTCGGCCACGGGCGCGTCTTCGTGGCCATGGACGTCATCCGCCGCTATCTCCTGTATCGCGGTTACCAGGTCAAGTACGTTCAGAACTTCACCGACGTCGACGACAAGATCATCGAACGCGCCGCGCGCGAAGGCCGCGCCGCGGACACCACCGCGCAGAACTACATCGACTCGTACTTCGAGGTGATGGACCGTCTCAACGTCCGCCGCGCCGACGAGTACCCGACGGTCACCGGCTACATGGAGCGCATCATCGAATTCACCGCCGGCCTGATCGAATCCAGCAATGCCTACCCGTCGGAGCTCGGCGACGTGTGGTTCGACGTCGACTCGTTCCCCGAGTACGGCAAGCTCAGCCGCCGCGATCTGAACAGCCAGCTCGTCGCGGCGCGCAAGGAGCTCGAGCCAGGCAAACGTGATCCGCGCGACTTTGCGCTGTGGAAGCGCGCCCGAGAGGGCGAGCCGAGCTGGCCCAGCCCGTGGGGCCGCGGGCGCCCCGGCTGGCACATCGAGTGCTCCGCGATGGTGCGCGAAACGCTCGGCGACCAGATCGACATCCACGGCGGAGGCGCCGATCTGATCTTCCCACACCACGAGAACGAGATCGCTCAGAGCGAGTCGCTCACCCATCTGGCGCCCTTCGCCCGCTACTGGACCCACGCGGGTCTGGTCACGCTGGCGGGCGGCGACAAGATGGCCCACTCCGCGGAGAACTTCACGACACTCGCGAGCATTCTCGACAAGTACGATCCGTTGGCGGTCCGCTACTTTCTCGTGGCGACGCACTATCGTTCGTCGCTGACGTTTGCGCTTGAAGAGGCCAGCAACGGCGTCGTGCATGTGCGCGGGATCGAAGATGCCCGAGCCGCGATTGGCCGCCTGCGGCGCGCACTCGGCGACGAGCCCCTCTCGTCCGAGGGCGCGCTCGATCAGGCGAGCATCGACGCGTTCACCGCCGCGATGGACGCCGACTTCAACACCCCGGACGCGCTGGCGGTCATTTTCGATCTCGCGCGCGAGATCAACACGCAGCGCGCGAATGGCACGTCGGGGGAAGAGCTGGACACACGCAGACGGAGCCTCGTGGAGATGCTCGACATTCTCGGGCTGGATTTCCGGACTGAGACGCCCACGGACCAGCGCATCATCGACCCGTTCGTCGACTTGCTGCTGGAGGTCCGCCGCAAGCTGCGCGACGTCAAACAGTGGTCGATGGCGGACGACATCCGCACGCGCTTGTCCGATCTCGGCGTCAGCGTCGAAGACCGCCCCGGCGGTGAATCCACCTGGCGCCTCGACGCCTGATAGATAGAGGGAACTCAGACACCAGAACCCAGAACTCAGAAGATGTCTGATCTCTGAGTTCTCGTTCTGAGTTCTCGTTCTGAGTTCTCTACATCAACTCGTCGATGAGCTTGCGGGCCTCGCCAGGGTCAATCCCGAGCGGCCGCGTCGCGACCGGGCCCTGCTCCAGCACGGGCTCGAGCTGATCCAACGCCGGCAGGTCGTCGCGCTTCCAGAACAGACCGATCGGAATCTCCTCGCCCCATTCGAACCCGCGGTCGATGGCGCTGTGGAAGTCCGTCGGATCGTGCCCCTCGTCTTCCAGCTTGCGCGTGCGCTGCTTGAAGAACTCGTGCGTATTGTCGTGATTGAAGGTGACGCACGGGCTGAAGCAGTCGATCAGCGAAAAACCGCGATGCTGAATGCCGCCCTTGATGAGGTCGGTCAGATGGCGCACCTGGCCGGTGTAGCCACGCGCCACATACGTGGCACCCGCCGTGATCGCCAGCGGGATGGGATTGATCGGGTTGTCGACGTTGCCCGCCGGGGTGCTCTTGGTTTTCATGCCCTTGGAGCTGGTGGGCGAGACCTGACCCGTGGTCAAGCCGTAGATCTGGTTGTCCATGACGATGTACGTCACGTCCAGGTTGCGGCGCATCGAGTGCAGCAGGTGGTTACCGCCAATGCCGTATCCGTCACCATCGCCACCGGTGACGATGATTTTCAGATTTGGATTGGCCAACTGCGCGCCGCTCGCCACGGCCAGGGCGCGACCATGCAGCGTGTGCATGCCGTAGGTGTTGATGTAGCCCGGCAGGTTCGACGAGCAGCCGATGCCGCTGATGGTCAGCACCTCGTGCGGGTACAGCCCCAGCTCGACGATAGCCTGCTTCAGCGAATGCAGCACGCCAAAATCGCCGCAGCCGGGGCACCAGTCGGGGTCAGTATGACCCTTCATGTCTTTGACCGTCAGCGGCGGTCGCTCTCGTTCGATTTGTACGAACCATGTACGTCCTCTAGACCAGGATCTCGTGCCGCGGCACGTATCGGGTGGTTTCCTTCGCCAGAATCGTCTTCACCCCGTCCACGATGTGGTGGGGCATGAACGGTTCGCCGTCATACTTGCGGATGTGGCCGTCGGCGACAAAGCTCGTTTCCGAGCGCAGGTATCGGGCGAACTGTCCGCTGTAGTTGTTCTCGACGATGATCACGCGGCGCGCCTTGCCGAGCTGCTCCATGATCGCGTCAACGTGGAGTGGCACCAGCCACTTGATCTGCAGGTTGTTGGCGACGACGCCCTGCGCGGCGAGCTGTTCGATCGCTTCGCGAATGACATCCTCCGTGGAGCCCCAGCCAACCAGCGTGACGTCCGCGTCGGGTGACCCGAACAGCTGCGGCGCCTCGATGCGTGGCAACATGCCTTCCATCTTGCGCATGCGCTTCTCGTGCATCGCCTGGCGCTTGTGCGGGTTGGTGTACTCGTCGCTGATCAGGCCGCCTTCATCGTCATGCTCGTCGGTGGCGACCACGTGCACGAAGCCTTCGGTCCGGGGAATGCGCGCGGCGAGATGCCACTGTCGGTGAACTCGTAGCGTTTGTAGGCGGTCAGCCCATCGGCCGCGTGGCCATTGCCGTTGCCGTTGGTGTGGCCATTCGAGCCGTTCGCGCCAACGATCTCGCCTCGGTCGATTGGCGGGTTGAAGTCGAAATCGTCCGGGTCGATGCTCGAGCGTCCTTCCGAGATCAGGAGGTCCGACATGATGATCGCCGGACACTGGAAGCGCTCGGCCAGGTTGAACAGCTCGGGCACGGTCTGGAAGCAGTCGAGGATCGTCGTCGGGGCGACGATCAAACGCGGGTAGTCGCCCTGCCCTGCGCCGAGCACCTGCCACAGGTCGCCCTGTTCGGTCTTGGTCGGGACACCGGTGGCTGGGCCCGCGCGCTGGACGTCGATGCAGACGACCGGAATCTCCATCATGGACGCGGCGCCGAGAGCCTCGGTCATCAGCGCAAAGCCACCACCCGAGGTCGCGCACATGGCGCGGGCACCGGTGTGCGCCGCACCGATGGCCATGTTGATCACGCCAAGCTCGTCCTCGACCTGGCGGACCATGATGCCGAGCTGCGGGCCGTGCCTGGCCATCCAGTGCAATACGCCGGTCGACGGGCTCATCGGATACGCGCAATAAAAGCGCACGCCCGCCGCCGCGCCGCCCATGGCCAGGGCCGAGTTGCCATCCACGAAGGCCAGGGGCTTGTCGTTCTTCGGCAGTGGCGTCGGGAAACGGCTTGTAGGTACGCACGGCATGCTCGTAGCCGGCTCGCGCGACGCCCACGTTCTCGTCGATTGCCGCTTGGCCCTTGCGCTTGAACTGCAGCGTCAGAATTTCTTCGAGCGACGTCGAACTCGACGCCGATGAGCTGCAGGATCGCCGCCAGCGCAATGGTGTTCTGGACCAGGTCGCCCTTGACCGACGGAGCGAGCTCTTTGACGGAAAACGGACACAGTTGCACGCCGTCCGCCGCGTCGCCGGGTTGGATCTTGTCGGCGTTGTACAGGACGACCGAGCCGCTGCCCATCAACTGAAGGTGGCGGTCCATGGTGTCCTGATTGAGGGTGACCAGCATGTCCAGGCGGTCGCCGGTGCTGAGCACGGGCTGGTCGCTAGTGCGCAGCGTGAGCAAGATGTGCCCACCGCGAACAATCGACTGGTACGCGCTGTAGGTCTTCAGATGGAGGCCCCGCCGTACGAGGATCCGTGCCAGAATGTCACCTGGAGTGGCGATACCCTGGCCGGCGGCGCCGCCGATCCCAATTGCCAAGTCTATTCCCATTCGTCACTTCCCATAAGCGCTGTTTATGGCTGCGATCTAAACCAGTCATAAGATACAGCCTTGTCCGCGTTGGCGGCTACGATCTGCGTGTTAACTGACGCGAGGCCCGGCTGGGCGCGGTGGTGTGCCCGCTGCTCGCGGGCGGCTGAGGAGTGGCTGATGGTTGTCCTGCGCATGAGGCGCGCGAACGGACGTTGCGCCGTGTCCTCAGACGTGAGCCATTATGGATCACCTGTACGGCCGTAACTCGGTAATCGAGGCGTTGCGCGCCGCCCGGCGCCCCGTCCGACGGGTGCTTGTCGCCCGTGGTGCGCACGGCGTTGACGACCTGGTCGGCGAAGCGCTCGCACGGCGCGTTCCCCTCGAGACAGTCGAACGGTATCGGTTGGACCAGGTTGGCGGTACTCACCACCAGGGGGTCGTCGCGGAGGCGGAGGGGTATCCCTACGTTCGGCTCGACGCGGTGCGCCCCGCTGTCGAGACGCCGCTGCTGCTGGCCCTCGACAGCCTGCAGGATCCGCAGAACTTTGGCAGCTTGCTGCGGACGGCCCAGGCCGTAGGCGTTCACGCGGTCCTGATCCCCGAGCACCGTGCCGTGAGTGTGACGCCGGCCGTCTCGAATGCGTCCGCGGGCGCGGTTGAACATCTGCGCATCGCGCGCGTGACCAACCTGGCCCGCACGCTCCAGCAACTCAAAGCCGAGGGGGTCTGGACGTTCGGCCTTGCCGTGGATGCCGAACAGCCGTACTGGAACGCGGACCTGCGTGGGCCGATCGCGATCGTGGTCGGCTCGGAAGGGGCTGGCCTGGGCCGCCTGGTGCGCGAGACCTGCGACATTCTGCTGAGTATCCCGATGGCGGCGGGCAGCGTGCAGTCGCTGAATGCCGCGGTGGCGGGCTCGCTGGTCCTCTACGAGGCGTTCCATCAGCGCGGCGTACCCTGACGACCTGTGAAGATCACGAACATCGAGTGCTTTCCCGTCTTCAACGGCGCACGCAACAACCTGTTCGTGACTGTCGACACAGACGCGGGCATCGACGGCGTTGGTGAGTGCGGCCTCAGCGGCCGCGAGCTGGCTGTGATGGGCACCATCGAGCACTTCAAACCACTGCTCATCGGCCAGGATGCGACGCGCATCGAGCACATCTGGCAGACCCTTTTTCGCGGCGGCTTCTTCCCCGCTAACCGCGTGATCGGCAGCGCGATCTCCGCCATCGACATCGCGCTGTGGGACATCCTGGGCAAAGCCCTGAACGTGCCCGTGTACCGGCTCTTTGGCGGCCTCGTGCGCGACAAGGTGGTGTGCTATCCACACGCTCAGGCGCCCGACGACCGCGAGGACATCGCCGCGCTGGTCGACAATTGTCGTCGCCATGTCGCCGAGGGTTGGCAATTCTTGCGCTGGCACCTGCCGTCGCAGCCTGGCCACGTCCTCGAGCCGCGCCCAGCGATCAAAATGGCGCTGCAGCAGTTGGAGGCGGTCCGCGAAGCCGTCGGCGAGGACATCGAGCTTTGCCTCGACGTGCATACCCGTCTGGACCTGCCCGACGCTGTGCGCCTGTGCCGCGAGAGCGAACGCTTCCGTCCCTTCTTTATGGAGGATCTGCTGCGGGCGGAGAATACCCACCTGTACCGTCGCTTGCGTGAGCAGACCGCGGTGCCGATCGCCGCGGGCGAGCAATTCGCCGGCAAGTGGGAGTTCCGTGAGGTGATCGAAGAGGACCTGATCGACTACTGCCGCGTCGACCTGTGCATCGCCGGCGGCCTGACCGAAGCCCGCAAGATCGCGGGCTGGTGCGAGACGCACGCGATCAAGCTGGTGACGCATAACCCGCTCGGCCCAGTCTCCAGCGCCGCCTGCCTGCAGTTGAATCTCGCGACGAGCAACGTGGCGGTTCAGGAGCAGCCGCGCCGCCGGGGACGACGTTGACGGACGTCGTCCCCGAGCAGATCGAATGGAAGCACGGCTACCTGCTGCCGCCGAGCCGCCCGGGGCTGGGCATCACCTTCGACCGCGATGCCGCCCGGCACCACCCGTTCCAGATGGTCGAGCCGCAACACCTTCACCGTGAAGACGGTTCGTTCACGAACTGGTAGTCATGGATCCGGCCGCGTGCGCACCAACGCCCTCCGCCCCACGCGCGTCAGCGGTCGATCCAGCGCGACACAGCAAGTTCGATGGCGCGAAGCCATCCGGCGGCCAAACCCGTCGTGACACACCCGACGCCCGCGGCGCGAAGCGCCTCGGCGGCCGACCCCGAAGAGGTGCAGTCCAGGGTTTGCGACCGCAGTTTCAGGGCTGCGACCCGCAGAGGCGCGGCCCAGCGCGCACGCCGGGGGTCGCGGCGGGAAGGTGGATAAAACGCGCAGCGAGCCTGCGAGCGAAGCAGCGACTGGCGGCGGGGGGCCGCAGGCTCCCCCGACCCGAAGGGGCGGACGAGCACACCGCTCCCCGACCCGGAACCCCGAACCCCAGACGGCGGAGGGGGAGGGATTCGAACCCTCGAGGGACTTCAACAGCCCCAACCCGCTTAGCAGGCGGGCGCACTAGGCCACTATGCGACCCCCCCAAGCCGGGGAACAACAGTCACGGAGTATAGCCCATCCAAATCGCCACTCCCGTCCTCAACATTGAATACTTCGCCCACGGGCCCGCGGCCAGCCAGCACGCGGTCATCCTGCTGCACGGCTTCCCCTACGACCCGCACGCGTTCGACGCCGCCGTCGAGCCACTGGCCACGCAAGGCCTGCGCGTGTACGTGCCGTATCTGCGTGGCTACGGTCCCACGCGCTTTCGAAATGCCGAGACGCCACGCTCAGGTCAGCAAGCAGCCCTGGCGAAGGACCTGCTCGATTTCATGGACGCGCTCGATCTGCCGCAAGCCACGCTGGCCGGCTATGACTGGGGCGGCCGCGCGGCGTGCGTCGCCGCTGCGCTGTGGCCCGAACGCGTCCGCGGCCTGGTCACCGTAGGCGGCTACAACCTGCAGAACATTCCTGCCTCCGTCCACCCGATCCAGCCTGAGCAAGAACACCGCCTCTGGTACCAGTATTACTTCCACACAGAGCGTGGCCGCGCTGGCCTGAGCCAGAACCGACGTGACTTCTGCCGGCTGTTGTGGCGGCTGTGGTCGCCGACCTGGCAGTTCACCGAAGAGACCTACGCCCGCTCGGCGGACGCCTTCGACACTCCCGACTTCGTCGACGTCGTGATCCAGTCGTATCGGCATCGCTATGGCTACGCGCCCGGCGATCCCGCGCTCGAGTCGATCGAAGCGCAGCTCACCCAGCAGCCGCCTATCAGCGTACCCAGCATCGCGCTGTATGGCATGGACGATGGCGTCTCGCCGTTTCGGCCAGAGAGCCGGCCCGACCCCCACTTCATCGGCGCGTACGAACGGCGTGACGTCCCGGGCGTCGGCCACAACCTGCCACAAGAAACCCCCGAGACGCTGGTGAGCGCCGTCAGCGACCTGATTTACCATGGCGGCAGCGAACTCGGCGGGAGGAGGTAGTCGCATGCAGGCGGCCGTTTTTCATGGCGCGCATCAGCCGCTCACCATTGAGCAGGTCGACATCGACACGCCCATCGATCACGAAGTCGTCGTACGCGTCGTCGCCAGTGGGGTGTGCCACAGCGATCTGCACCATGTCGACGGTTTCTATGAGTTTCCCGCGCCCGCCATCCTCGGGCACGAGGCCGCGGGGATCGTCGAGGCCGTCGGCCCGCAGGTCGATGAGTTCAAACCGGGCGACCACGTCATTGCCTGCCTGTCCGTGTTCTGCGGTCGGTGCGAGTACTGCCTGACGGGTCGCACCAACCTGTGTTCGACGCGTCCCGTGCGTGCCAAGGACGCGCCTCCGCGGCTGAGCTGGAACGGGCAACCGGTGAATCAGTTCGCCAACCTGTCGGCCTACGCCGAGAAGATGCTGGTACACAGCAACGCCATCGTCAAAATCCGCGACGACATGCCGCTCGATCGCGCAGCACTGATCGGCTGTGGCGTGACGACGGGCGTGGGCGCGGTGCTGAACACGGCGCGCATCGAGGCGGGCTCAACCGTCGCCGTTTTCGGCATGGGCGGCGTGGGGCTCTCAGCCATTCAGGGCGCGCGCATTGGTGGCGCGCGCATGATCATCGGCGTCGACATCCACGACCACAAGCTCGAAACCGCGTACGAGCTGGGCGCCACGCATACCATTAATGCCTCACGCTCCGACCCGGTCCTGGAGATCCGCGAGCTGACCAACGGCGGCGTGGAGTACTCCTTCGAGGCAATCGGCCTGAAGCGCGCCGCCGAGCAGTGTTTCGAGTCGCTGCGTGCCGGCGGCACGGCCACCATCATCGGCATGATCCCGGTCGGTCAGAAGATCGAGCTGGACGGCAACGTCTTCCTGCGCGAGAAGAAGATCCAGGGCAGCAGCATGGGGTCGAACCACTTCAAGGTAGACATGCCCAAGTACATCGACTTCTATCTACAGGGACGTCTCAAGCTGGACGAGATGATTACGCGCGAGCTGGCCCTCGAGGACGTGAACGAAGCCTTTCGGGCCATGAAGGCCGGTGAGGTCTCGCGGCAGGTCATCACGCGCTTCAACTGATGGCCCAGACGGCCGATGGCCAGCCGCCGATGGCCTGACTGCCGATGGCCTGACTGCCGATGGCCTGACTGCCGATGGCCTGACTGCCGATGGCCAAAGCGCGACGCGGCGCACGCTGCCGCCTGGATCTTTGACCACGACGCCGGCGCCCCGAGAGTTTTTGACGGCCGACGGCCGACGGCTGACGGCCAACTGCTGACGTTGTACCCCCCCACAGGAAGCCACTGATGACGATGACCCAACCTCTGCTCGCCAATGTGATCTGCGGCAGTCCCGCCCGCAACCACGACTTCGACTTCGCGCGCCGCAAACTCCTCGATGCGCTCTACGACGCCGGCAACATCCGAGCCGACGCCTTCAACAACTACGACGACTGTGCCGCGATCGAATCCGCCGACCTGATGGTCAGCTACACCTCGCAGGTGCCCGTCCCCGACGAGGCGTGCGCCGCCATACGGCGATTCCTCGAGCGCGGCGGCCGCTGGTTCGCCATCCACGCCAGCAACTCGGTGCTCGACAACAAGCACCTGCCGGGCATCCTCGGCAGTCGCTTCATTGCCCATCCGCCGTACATGCACTACCGCGTCGAGATCACCGCGCCAGAGGATCCGCTGCTGGACGGCATCAACACACCGTTCGAACTGGACGACGAGCTGTACGTGATCGAGCAGGCCGATGATGACCTCGAGGTCCTGCTGCATACGCGCTGGGGCGGTGAGGCGATGCGGCGGACGTTCGACGAGGCTTTTCGACCGCTCATGTACCGTCGTCGCGTGGGCGACGGTGGCGTCCTGTACCTGGCCCTCGGCCACTGCAACCGGCCATTCGACAAACCGCGTCCCGACTCGCCCGACAAACCTGACCTGCGCGGTCCCTGGGCGCTGCCGGTCCATCAGGAGCTGATCCGCCGCGGCGTCGACTGGGCCGCCGGCCGCCGGCCCTTCTGAAAGCAAGGGCGCAACTGTGGACTAGCTCACAGTCCCGCCTACCCACGCGGCCGCATACTGGCGCCATGTTCAAGCGAGCGGCCATCGCCCTGCTGGTGGCCGTGGCAGTCCTGAGCACCCTATTCGCCTCCGCGGCGTCTGCCGACGAGTTCGGCAGCCACTCGCCTGGCCAGCACGTCTACGATCGCGCCAACGTCCTGCGGCCGGACGAGGTCAAAATGCTCGAACAGCGTGCCGCGACGCTGGATGCCCTGGGCGCACCGACCGTCGTCTACGTGCGCGTCGAGGCCGCCAGCCAGGCGGAGGTCCAGCAAGAAGCGCGGCAACTGATGGACGCGTGGGACGTCGAGAGCGCACACGGCGCGCACGACGGCTTCGTGATGCTGTTCGACCTCACGCCGGGCAATACTCAGCACGGTCAGGTCGGCATGTTTGCCGGCGCCGAGCATGCCAACGCGGACCTCGACGCCGATGAGCTCAATCGCATCGCCACCGACGTCATGCGGCCGTCGCTTGCGAGCGGCGACCTCGCTGCTGGCATCGGAGCCGGTCTGGAGGCGGCTGCCCAGGACCTGGGCGGCCCAGCCAGCGCTGGCGGCGCATCCAACGCCCCGCACACAAGCAATACCCTGCCTGCGCCCCCGCCGTCCTGGCTGCCTGCTTCGCTGACGTCGTCGCTACTCGCCAAGCTTGGTCTGCCCCTGGTCGGCCTGCTTGGCCTGGTGGTCCTGCCGTTCATCCTGCCGGTCTTAGTCGTTTTGATGGTCATCATCGTCTTCACAAGCGTCGTTCGCCGCGCGGTGCGCGGCCGCGGCTGGAGCTCGTCATCGGGCTACACCGTGCTGGACAGACAACAGCTCCTGGTCGGGTGGCGGTGACAGCGGTGGCGGTGACAGCGGCGGCGCCTCGAGCGGTGGGGACAGCGGCGGCTCGAGTTTCTAGACCGCATACTGAGACCAATGCTGGCCTACGTGTTCTGGCACTGGTCCAAAGCCGACGTCGCGCCTGCCGATTACGAGCACTACCAGCGCGCATTTCATGCCGCGCTGGCGATATCCGCCCCGAACGGCTTTCTGAAATCGGCGTCCTTTCGCATCGACGGCCAGGCCCCATGGCTCGGCGGCGCGCCCGCCTACGCCGACTGGTACCTGGTCGATAACTCCGCCGCTCTGGATCCGCTCAACGTGGCGGCCGTCTCGGGCGTCTGCGAAACGCCGCATACCCAGGTCGCGCAAGCGATGTCCGCGGGCGCAGGCCTGCTGCTGACACGCCACGCGGATGCCACGGAGCCAGATCTGGCCAGCGCGAGATCGGCGACGTTCCTGACCAAGCCGCGGGACATGCCCTACGCCGCCTTCCACGAGATCGTGGCCGCCGTCCTGGAGGCCGACCGGTCAACCCTGTGGCGCCGCACGATGGTCCTGGGCCCCACTCCAGAGTTCACCGCCCTGTCGCCGGCAACCCCGCAATTCCCGAGCACCCTGCACCCGCTGTCGCTGAGCCTGAACCCAATCTAGCCCAGCCCCTAAAATACCGACTGGAGGGATGCCGGAGAGGCCTATCGGGTCCGTCTTGAAAACGGAAGTGGGGAAACTCACCGTGGGTTCGAATCCCACTCCCTCCGCTCGAGGTCGCGCTGGGGAACGCCTCTGCCAGTGAGACCGTGGTGCTGCGCGTCGCACACGCGCGCTCATCCTGACGCTCGTTGGCCTGGTGCGCCGCGATCGCAGCATGCACGAACAGATCGCCTGACCGAAGGTTACTATCGCCGGGGCGTCGACCCACACTTGAAGGCAGCGGGGTGGAGCAATGCTAGTCGCAACTGGTGTCGATCAGTTGTTCGAGCGCGCGGTTGAAGCTGGCGACGTCGCGGGCGTGGTCGCCCTTGCCGCTGATGATTCCGGTGTCGTCTATGCGGGCGCGTTCGGCAAGCGGGTTCTCGGCGGCGACGCCGACATGACGCTCGACACGGTGGTGTGGATCGCCTCGATGACCAAGGCAGTCACCAGCCTCGCGGCGATGCAGTTGGTCGAACAGGGCCAGGTCACGCTCGACGACCCCCTGGCCAGCCGACTGCCTGAACTGGCAGACGTCCAGGTGCTCGAAGGCTTTGACGAAGCTGGCGTCCCCAGATTGCGCGCCCCACGTCGGGCGATCACCTTGCGCCACCTGCTCACGCATACGTCGGGCTTCGCCTACGACACCTGGAGTGCGGACCTCCTTCGCTACCAGCAGTACACCGGCATCCCCGGTATCGGCAATTGCAAGCTGGTCACGCTGAAGTTGCCGCTGCTGTTCGACCCGGGCGAGCGATGGGAGTACGGCATCGGCATCGACTGGGTCGGCCAGACCGTCGAGCGGCTCAGCGGCCAGCGTCTCGAGCCGTATCTCAAAGAGCACATCTTCCAGCCGCTCGGCATGCGCGATACCAGTTTCATCCTCAGCGCGGAGCAGCGCGAGCGGTTGGCGGGCATGCACCAGCGCCAGCCCGACGGCTCGTTGCGAGCCAGGACGTTCGAAACTGAGCAGAAGCCTGAGTTCTTCATGGGCGGCGGCGGCCTGTATTCGACCGGCCAGGATTACCTGCGCTTCGTGCGCATGATCCTCGGTAACGGGCAACTGGACGGCACGCGCATCCTCCGGGCCGCGACGTTCGCCGAGGTCAACAGGAACCAGATCGGCGATCTGGCGGTCAGGGTGCTGACCTCGGCCGACCCGGAGTCGTCCAACGACGCCGAGTTCTTCCCGGGCCTGCCCAAGAAGTGGGGCCTGGCTTACATGATCAACGCTGAGCCTGCCCCCGTCGGCCGCGGCGCTGGCAGCCTCGCCTGGGCGGGGCTGGCCAACACGTACTACTGGATCGAGCCGACACGACGCGTCGCGGGCGTGGTCCTGACCCAGGTCCTTCCCTTCGCAGATCGCACGGTTCTGCGATTGTTCGAGAACTTCGAGCGCGCGATATACGCCGGTCGCTGACCGATCAGGCGGGGCTCACCAGCGCCTGGACCGACGGGAGACCTTCGCAGACCCTGGTCCAGGTCGCGTCAGGGGTGACGCGCCAGACCTCGCCGGTCTCGGTGCCGACGACCACGCCGCCGCTGACTTCGGGATCCGGCGCCACGGCGGTCAGTCGTGCCGCGGAAGGCGAGTGGCCGGCATCCCCGAGCGAGCGCCAGGACTGGCCGTCGTCCTCACTGCGGTACAGGACACACTGCGCGCCACCCGGATCGCGAATGCTGGAGCGCACATCCGGCACACCCGGAATCGTCAGCACGTGCGGGGAGCAGGGGTCGATGCACATCGGCCGCGTGTAGTGCACGGCCATGCCATCGCCCAGGTAGCGCCACGTCGCCCCGCCGTCATCCGAACGATACGGCCCAGCCATCGCCGGTCGGGTCGGATTGTCGTCGTTGCGGCCATAGCCGGTGGTCGCGAACAGCACGCCCTTGCGCGTCGGATGCGCCAGCAACAGATGCACGTCGGCATTCTGCCCAACCCATCTGGCATTCCAGTGCGCGCCGCCGTCATCGCTGGCCACCACACCTCCAACTTCGACGCCTGCCCACAGGTGCTCAGCCTCAAACGGATCGAACGCAAACGCCAGCGCTCGCGCACCCTGGGGACTGTTGGGCACGCACCAGCGCTCGGCGCCGGGCGCCTGGAGAAAGGCGGAGACCTCCGTCCACGTGTCGCCGTCATCCTGACTTTTGAACAGGTGGGCCGGCTGCGTACCCGCGTACAGGGTGCCGCTGGCATGCGGCGAGACGCCCACCGTCCACACCTCGCCCGCGACAACGCCGGACCTGGTCCACGACGCACCGGCGTCGCGCGATCGATATACGCCGTCACCCGTCGCGGCGAACAGGCTCGCGTCGTGCTGGACGAGCTGATGCGCGATCTGCTCCCTGAGTCCGCTGGCGCGTTTGCCCGACTCTAGAAAAACGCCACCGCTGGTGCCAACCACGATGCGCATGAGATCCGGACCTCCCCCGAGAACGAGAATCTGTCTTTGCAGGTTGCACCTTTCAGGGTACGCCTATCCCATCCAGGGCATTGTCGGCCTTGAGCGCGAAGACTCGCGACTTCGCGCTGGTCAGCAGGAGTCGCTACTTAGCCCTCGCGCGCGTCCAGCCGCTCGAGCTCCGCTAACTGCTCCTGCGTCAGCAGCTCCGGCCGCTGCTCGAACGTGCGCTTCAGTGACTCGCGCCGACGCCAGGCAGCCACCTGCGCATGGTGGCCGGACAGGAGAACATCTGGCACACGCCGGCCTCGAAATTCGACCGGGCGCGTGTACTGCGGGTACTCCAGCAAGCCTTCGTGGGCGTGCGACTCGTCGCGCCAGGCGTCACTGGTGCTGAGCACGCCCGGCAGCAGGCGCATGACCGCGTCCAGGACGACCATCGCCGCCAGCTCACCGCCCGTCAGCACGAAGTCGCCGATCGACAACTCCTCGGCGTCTGCCAGCAGGCTGACCCGCTCGTCGACGCCTTCGTAGCGGCCGCACACCAGCACCAGATGCTGCGCGGCGGCCAGCTCGGCCGCCAGCGGCTGGGAAAAGCGACGGCCCGCCGGCGACATCAGGATCACCCGTGACGCCGGGCGGCGCACCGAATCGATGGCGGCCATCAACGGCTCAGGGCGCATGACCATGCCCTGCCCACCACCGTACGGGTAGTCGTCCGTCGACCTGTGGCGATCTGTTGCGAACCCGCGGATGTCGACCGCGCTCAGCCGCACCAGACCGCTGCTGAGCGCTCGGCCGGTGATGCTGTCGCCCAGCGCGCCCGGGAACATCTGCGGGAAGATCGTCAGGACATCGGCTTCGAGGGCGGGCGTCACCCGCCCAGCCGCTTCAGCTCAGCGTCGCCAATGCCGAAGTGGTGGGCGATCTCGTGAATGATCGTCCGCCGCACTTCGTGGCGTATCGCGGCTGGATCCGACGAGCCAGCCTGGTGGACGATCGGCTTCCAGAACAACGTGATCCGATCAGGCGTTGCCAGGTGGTAACCGCTGCTGCGCGCGAGGCGATTGACGCCTTCGTACAGGCCCAGCAGGTTCGAGCCCACACCCTCGTTGACGATGACCGCGACGTTCTCCAGGTGTGCCTGAATGTACGTGGGCAGGTCGTCCAGGACCTCTGCGACCAGGTTTTCGAAGGCTTTGATCGAGCTGGCTGGCGAGGCCCGCCGGCGGTGCCGTCCGATAGCGCGCCAGCCGCTCGAGACGCTGATTCAAGGCGAAGGTGGCGGACCGCACACGGCCAGCAGCATGCTGAACGCGACCAGCAGTCCGACGATGATGTACACCCACTGTAGCTTGGTCATCGTTCTGCCGCCACCGTGGGCTCGGGTCGAACTTTCATGACCCGGACCTTACGCACGCGGCGGCCGTTGTCGTCAAAACCGTGACCAGCGCGCCGTCGACGCGTACTTCGTCGCCCACGTTCGGGACTTTCCCAAGTTCGTGATACAGCAGGCCGCCGAGCGTGTCGAAATCCTCGTCTTCAATTTCCAGATCGAGGGTGTCGTTCACGTCCCGGATACTCACGCGCGCATCGAACAGCGCCTCTTCGTCACTCACTTCTTGAATCAAGTCTTCCTCGACGTCGTATTCATCTTGAATCTCGCCCACGATCTCCTCGATCAGGTCTTCGATCGGTGATCAACCCGGCCGTGCCGCCATATTCGTCGATCACGATCGATACGTGCACGCGCCGCTGCTGCATCTCGTGCAGCAACTCGTCGACCTTCTTGGTTTCGGGCACAAACGAGGGTTCACGCGCGAGTGGCTTGACAGCGGCGCTCTGATCGCCGTCACGCAGGAACTTCAGCAGGTCCTTGGCGTACACCACACCGGTAATGCTGTCGACCGTGGCTTCGTAAATCGGGATGCGCGAGTGGCCGCTGTCGATGATGCGGTCCAGCGTCTGACGAACCGTGGATTCTTCGGGCGTTGCCACAATGTCCATGCGCGGCACCATGATCTCGCGCACGGGCTGCTCGCCGAGCTCGATCACGCTGGCGATCATCTCGCGCTCGTCCTCCTCCAGGGCGGTATTGCCTTCGACCAGGTGGCGCAGGCGATCTTCCTCCTCGGCCGGCGTCAGCGCGCGTTGAACGCCGAGCAGCCCGCGCACCCAGGCGTCGAGCGCATTCAGCGGCACCAGCACGATGAAAAATATCCGCACCAGCAGCTCGACCGGGCGCACGAACAAGAGCGCCACCTGCTCGGGGCGCGACACGGCTACGACCCGACCCAGGAACTGCGCCAGCAACAGGATGAGCAGTTGCAGCAGCGCGGCGAGGATGGCGACCCACGGCGCGGTCAAACCCCACACATCCAGGTCGAACCAGAAGGCCGCCGCGGCCGCGGCGCACAGCGCCAGCGTGTACACCACCAGAATCGTCGACAACGTGCTGGTTTGCTCGTCCAGCAAGCGGTTCAGCGCATTCGCGCGGGGGGTGCCTTCGTCCAGCATGTGCCGCAGCCGAGCGCGATCGATGTAGACCAGCGACGCCTGCGCAGCCGCGGCGAGGAAAGTCACCAGCGCCGCGACCACGAAAATCGGGATGCGCGCGTCACTCATGAGGTGTCAGGTGGCGGGTAATTTCGACGGCGACGACGCGGCCGCGCCGGTACGCCTACCCACACTTCGCCAGACGGAATGTCGTGCGTCACGACCGTGCCCGCGCCGGTCATTGCCCCCTCGCCAACCTCGACGGGCGCCACGAGCATCGTGTCGCTGCTGATCGCGGCATCGTCGCCAATCACGGTTCGACTCTTGTCACGTGTCTCCGCGTCGAAGTTGACCGTGATTGTGCCCGCGCCAATGTTGACCCGCGCGCCGACGTCCGCATCGCCCACATAGCTGAAGTGATGCATCTGCGTGCCCGCGCCGACACGGCTGGCCTTGACTTCGGCGTAGTTGCCGAGTGTGACGTCGTCCTCAATCACGGCGCCCGGCCGTAAATGGCTGAACGGACCGATCTGGACGCGCTGCCCAACTCGCGCGCCCTCGAGCACTGAGAACCAGACGCGTGAACCGGCGCCAATCTCCGAGTCGATCACGTAGCTGCTGGGACCGATCTCGCAGTCTCGCGCGACGCGTGTTCGACCACGCAGATGGCAACCGGGCTGAATCATCGCGTCCGGTTCGATCTCCACTTCGGGCTCGATATACGTCGTCGCGGGATCGACGATCGTGACACCCGAATGCAGAAGCTCGGTGATCTTGCGCTGGCGCAGCACCGCATGAGCCTGCGCCAGCTGGGCGCGATCGTTCACGCCGAGTACCTCCTCCTCGTCTTCGGTGAGCGTGGCGTGAATCGCCAGACCTTGCGCCCGCGCCACGTTAACCAGGTCCGGCAGGTAGTACTCACCTTTCGGGCTGAGTGGCAGCTTGTCGAGGTTGGCCCACAGCCACGGCGCATGGACGAGCATCGTGCCGCTCCAGATCTCATCGACGGCTCGCTCCTCGGGCGTGGCATCCACCTCCTCGACCATCCGCGCAACGTGGCCGTCGTCCAGGCGAATCACGCGCCCGTAGCCGCGGGGATTGGAGACGCGCGCCGTCAGCAGCGCCACAGGCGCCAGGTCGCCGACCTGGCAGTCGACCAGCCGCCGCAGGCTGGCCGGTCGTACCAGCGCCTCGTCCCCCAGATGGACCAGCACGCGACCGGCGGCCAGCTCCCGTGCGCGCGGCGCCGCGACCTGGACCGCGTGACCGGTCCCGAGCTGCGGCGACTGCACCACGACGTCGACCGATTCGGGCAACGCTCGCCGCACCTCGTCGGCGTGATGTCCGAGCACCACGACCACATGCTGGGCACCGGCGCCCTCGACGAGTTCGAGCACGCGACGGATGAGCGGTTTGCCAGCCAGCTCGTGCACAACCTTGGCTCGTTGGGAACGCATTCGTGTACCCTGGCCCGCGGCAAGTACGACCGCGACCAGACCGCCGGGCTGCCCGGCGAGGACTCGAACCTCGATTGACGGATCCAAAGTCCGCTGTCCTACCGTTGGACGACCGGGCAATCGCACGCGCAGGTCGCGGTTAAGCGTACTCGATGGCCGCGCCGCGAAGCGAAGCGCGCGCGTGCTTGACCATCCGCACCGCGAAGGTGCTTGCTTCAGGCCGAGCCAGCCTGGCCGCGAGCTCAAGCGCCTCGCCGCGCGAGGCTGCCAACGCAAAGAGCGCGGGGCCAGCGCCGGACAGGCACCAGCGCTTGCCGCTGATCCGCTCGGCGGCGCGCCACTCCTCGTCCAGCCCGGGGAACACGCGCCGAGCGGCGCGCTCGAAGCCATTGATCAACTCGTCCTCGCTCAGTGGCTGGCCGCGCTCGAGGCGCTCGGCGGTCCGCAGTGTCGTGTCCCCATTCGAGAAGTCGCCGGGTTCGAGCGCCGCGTACAGTCGGCGCGTCTTGTCGGCGAGCGTATGTGCCGGCACCAACAGCACCAGCCACTGCCGCGCGAGCGGTGGCAGCGACGCGAGCTCATCACCTCGTCCGCGCATCAGGGCGGCCCCACCCTTAACGAAGAAGGGGATATCCGAGCCGAGCTCAGCTGCAAGTGCCCGCAACTGCGATGGCGACAGCCGCGCTCCCCACAGCGCGTTGAGGCCTGCGAGCGTGGCTGCCGCGTCGCTGGAGCCGCCGCCCAGGCCCGCGGCCGCCGGCACGCGTTTGACCAGGCTCAGTTGCGCGCCACAGCGCTGGTCGAGCCGGGCTGCCAGCAGCGCGGCGGCGCGCGAAACGAGGTTCGTTCGCGGGTCGATGTCCAGACCTTCGACGTGGGTGGTGAGCTCGCCGGCCTGCTCCAGGCTCAGGTCGTCCGCCAGGCTGATGGTGTGGGCCAGGCTGGCTAGCTCGTGGAAGCCGTCTGGGCGTTTGCCCACGATTTCCAGGGTGAGGTTGATCTTGGCGTAGCAGCGCAGCAGCATCGTCACATGGTGCGGAACAGGCGCACCCAGTCGGCGACGGCGAGAGCCTGTGGCCGCCGCCCCGGGTCGATGCTCGCTCGGCTCAGCCGGTCAGTCGCTTCCGCGCGCGTCACGGTGAGACCGTCTGAAAGTGAGTTGGCCAGTGTCTTGCGCGGCTGCTTGAAACCAGCCTGGACGAGCGTCGTGAAGTCTCTGACCTCCTCGCGGCGTATCGCCCTCGTGTCGTCGCTGATCGGTTCGAGCACGAGCACCGCCGAGTCCACCTTTGGTCGAGGGTAGAACGCCTCAGCTGGCACGCGGCGCACCAGGCTGACGGCTGCCTGCGACTGGATCGAGACCGCCAGCGCGCTCAGTTCGCCGGGCCTGGCGCTGATCCGCTCGGCGACTTCCGCCTGGACCATAACCACCAGGCGCTGGGCGAACGGCGGCCCCGCGCCGAGCAGGTGGCGCAGCGCTGGCGAGGTGATGTGGTATGGGAGGTTGGCCACGACGGTGTACGGCGCCGTGAAGAGCGTGTCTGGCTCGAAGCTCAGCACGTCTGCGTTCATGACGGTGAGGTTGTCGATGTTTTCGTCTTCCAGGGCCGCGGCCAACCGTGTGTCAATCTCCACCGCCACGATGTGTCGCGCCTGACTCGCCAGCCGCCGCGTCATCACCCCCAGCCCGGGGCCGACCTCGAGCACGTCCGTCGTGGCGTCGAGGCGTGCGGCATGCACGATGGCCGCAACCACACGGTCGTCCTCGAGAAACGACTGTGAAAGACCCTTGCGTGGCCGCAATCCCAGGGCGCGCAAGCGCGCCCTAGAGCTTGCCTGAGATTGGCCGTGCACCCGTTGTCGATCGGCGCGCCGTCCAGACCGCCAGCCCGCTTGCTCGGGCCCGGCACCCCTGCGGCACCCGACGAACACTCCTTACTGCTGCTTCCTTCCGGACCTGACAGGGTTCGAAGGTCGCCGCCGCGCAGGACCAGACCTTCAACGCTGCGCTACTCGCAGCCGGACGGTCAACGCTCGACCTCGAACGGGACTTCAACCCCGCTAGAGCGGGTTTCGGGTTACAACGGACCGCTACTCCGCCGTCTAGCACGGCCAACGCAGAGTCTAACGCCTGAGGCGTCGACGCCGCACGAGCCGAGTGTGGGACGCTCGGGCGACCTTTCCGTACAATGCGTCCGGAAGGGTCGCATAGAGGCCTAGTGCGCCCGTCTCGAAAACGGGTAGGGTGAAAGCCCTCGAGGGTTCGAATCCCTCCCCTTCCGCTGCAACCGCCGCGTCGCTGAGTACGGAGAGGTCGCCTAGTCTGGTTTAGGGCGCTCGCCTGGAAAGCGGGTAAGGTTCAAAAGGCCTTCGTGGGTTCGAATCCCACCCTCTCCGCCAGGGAAGTATTTCGCGTGCGTCACTACGTTCGGATCTTGAATCCAAATCGCCTCCACGAGTTCAGGGGATTCTGTGCAGCAACGCCGGGGGCAGTTCCCGCAGTGTTTGGTGCTGGTCACGACGTGCAACCGCGTAGATCGAGTAGCTGCGCGGCCGGAGATTCGGGTCGACACGTCGTCCAACAAGCGGAGGAAGAACTCGCCGAGATCCTGGCGCCGCTCGAGACAAGTCCTTCCCTTGCCGGTGTCCGGCCTGATCGGGGCGCTCTCGAGTCGCGCCAGCCACTGAGCGCCAACCGAGCTCAGGGAAGACCCTCTGCACAGGCTCATCCCACCGTCTCTGCCCGCCGCCCGCTCAGGACGGGGCGTTCCAACTGAAGCGCCGGGCGCTTCAGTGCGGGCAGGCAGTCACGCGCCAACCCGAGTCTTCGCCCAGCGTGGCTCTTCTTCTTCGTCGCGTATGTACTGCTCGAGGCGGCCGGCGTCGTACTGCAGGCCGTAAGCAATCATGGCGAGCGTGCCAACCAATACCCCCACGACGATGGCGATCCCGTGACTGCGCATTGAGAGTCCTCTCCCGGTAGGGCCGGTGAATGCTCCCCTCCACTGCCCACGTCCACGATATCGGTCAACGCCAGCGAGTGAAGACGGTGGCAGTTGAGTTCTCGTTGAGTTCGCAGCACGGTCAGCGCACGACGGTCAGATCGGTGCTTCGATCTTCAGTGGCGCGTTGAAGTCGGAAAAGTACAGGTCGCCGCCGGGGGTCGTGAAGCGGCGGGGCAGGTTGTCGCTCAGGCCGATGCAGGCGCTGGTCTGCTCACCGTCGCTCGAGGTGATCATCCACTCCTGACACTGAGCACCGTCGATGGTGTCCGTCGGGCCCTTGACCATCGTGTCGCCACTGGCGGAGCTGTCCTTGAACGACTGCGCGAGGTCGTCGGGATTGCTGATCGGCAGAATCTGCCCCGTCTCTTCTGAGCCGACGGCGCTCTTCGACCACGTGGTGCCCATCTTGACGTAATCCGCGGAGCCAATCGTGATGCTTTCGATCGTCTGGTCACCCGTGGTAATGCGCGTGTGCTGGCGGTCCGGCTTGACGAACTCCATCAGCCAATCGACGGTCGAGCCGTCGTCTTGCTTGAGCTGCCCGTGCATGCTGAAGCTGTTCAGCGCCAGCAGCGCGTCGCCGACCTTGCGGACGTCGCCCTGGTCAACTTGCGCGCCACTCGCGGCGGGCGCCACAGTTGCCTGAACGGCTGGCGTGGGCGCCGAGGTGACGGCAGGCGCCACCGTCGCTGCCACCGCGGTCGGGTTCGTTGCCGCGGGGGCGGAGGTGGCCGCGGGCGACGCCGGTCCCGCCGTGGAGCACGCGGCGCACAGGAAGGCTGTCATCGCGACAGCACCGAGCTGAATCTTCCTCACGCGTCCGTGTATACGCGCGACGCGTCGCATTGCCTATGAAGGTCGTCACACCTCGCGGTGCTACATCGAGTCCGGCGCGACGACGCCGATCGTCTCGAGCGCGTTCGAGAGCACCTGCCGCGCGGCCGCGGCCAGCTTCAGCCGCGCCCCGCGCAGCCCCACCTCCTCGGCCAGGATGCGCAGCGACCGGTCGTCGTTACCGGCGTCGTACCAGGCCTGTGTCGCTCGCGCTAGCTCATACGCGTAGTACGGAATGTGGTGCGGCGCCAGGTTGCGCGCGGCCAGTTCGATCACCTCGGGCAACTGCAGCATGCGACGCACCAACGCCAGCTCGGCGGGCTGCGCCAGCAACTGCACGTCGCCGTGGGTCGCCCAGTCGACGTCGGCATCGGCCAGCACGCGAGCGAGTCTGGCGTGCGCGTACTGGACGTAATACACCGGGTTCTCACTGGACTGCTTGCTGGCCAGGTCCAGGTCGAAGTCCATCATCGAGTCGGCGGTGCGGCTCACCAGGAACCAGCGTGTCGCGTCGACGCCGACCTTGTCCATGACTTCGGCCAGCGTGACGATGTTGCCAGTGCGTTTGCCCATGCGGATGACTTCGCCGTGCTCGAGGACGTTGACCATCTGGTACAGCACGATGTCGAACCGCTCCGGCTCGATGCCCAGGTTCTTGACGATGGCCTTCATCGAGGGGACCTGACCCTGGTGATCGGCGCCCCACACGTCGATAACCCGATCGAAGTTGCGGATCAGGAACTTGTCGTAATGATAGGCAATGTCGGTCGCCGTGTACGTCGGGCGGCCGTCCGAGCGGATGAGCACGCGGTCACGCTCGTCGCCCAGGTCCTGTGACCGCAGCCATTGGGCGCCCTCGCGCTCGTACACCAGGCCCCGCGACTTCAGCAGCTCCAGGACTCTGAAAAAATCGCCTTCCCTGATGACCCGCGCCTCGGAAAACCAGTTGTCGAAGGGGACGCGCGCGCGGGCGAGATCGCGTTCGATCCAGTCCATGATCTGGCGCGCCGCGAGCGCGCCCATCTCCTGGGCCTGCACTTCGGGCAGGTCCGCGAAGCGATCGCCGTACTCGTCGCGGATCTGCTGCGCCAGCTCGATGATGTACTCGCCGTGATAGTCGTCGGCACCCAGATCCACCTGGCGGCCGAGCAGCTGCTGGTAGCGCTTCCACACGCTGTGCGCCAGATGCTCCATCTGCGCGCCCGCGTCGTTGTAGTAGTACTCGCGCTGGACCTGCCATCCCGCGCGGGTCAGGACGCGGGCCAGGCTGTCGCCCAGCGCGGCGTTGCGGGCCGTACCCACGTGGACCGGGCCCGTCGGGTTGGCACTCACGAACTCGACCTGCAAGCGGCCCAGGCTGTCTGCTGGCTGCAGGTTGCCGTACACCACGCCTTCGCTCAGGATGGTGTCGACCTGCTCGCGCAGCCAGTCGTCGGCTAGCGTGAAATTCAAGAAACCGGGCGCCGCCGGACCGAAGCCCGCCAGGTAGCTGGGCGGATCCTGGGCGATCTGCGCAGAGATGGCCGCGGCAATCTCCATCGGCTTTGGACCGCGCGCGCCGACGACTTTCTGCGCGCGCATGGCGAAATTGGTCGCAAAGTCACCCTGTTCGGCGCGCGTGGGGCGCTCGATGGTGATCTCGGGCAGGGCAACCGATGGCAGATAGCCCGCCGTTTGGGCGCGCGCCACCGCCTCGCCTACCAGGCCTGCCAGGCGATCGCGAATCAGAGGAGTGTGTACCGTACTCATGCGCTCGTCGAAAACAGATTCTTGAGAGCAGTGTAGGCGGGGCGAGGCGAGCCATCCGGGTTGGTGATGCTCCACCAGTACTGCTCATCCTGCTGCGTCCAGGACGGGTCGGGAATGTAGATCACCGTCATGAAGCCCATCCACGGCTGCCAGTTCTCGCGAGCGCACTGGAAGGCGCCGACCAGGTCGCGCGCTTGCTGGTCGCGATCCACCGCGAACCAGGCGTACGGCGAGCCGGGCCGCACATCGGTGGTGTAGCCCATTTCGAGAATGGCCATCTGCTTGCTGGCATCGCCTTGCTGCACCATCAGTTGGCGCACATCCTCGACGTGGCGGAACGCGTACACGCGCTTGAGGTCGTCCGAGCTCGGGTCGTTATTGGTCAGGTCCGGGCTCTGGGCGACCAGCGCCGGATCGGCACACGGTTCGGCCTTGTAGCCGGGCGCATGCACACCCAGGATGTCGAAGCTATTCTGGGCACCGGCCGCGTACACCTCCTGGATGAACTGCAGATCCGGCATCGCGTGCTGATCGTTTTCGGTGGTCGGCGACATGCCCGCCGAGACGACCAGCGCCTGCGGATCCGCGGCCTTGATCGCGGCATAGCTGGCCTCGAGCAGGGTCGCGTAGGCCCTGGGGTCAGGCTGCTTGTCGCCCCATTCGCGGTCGATGTTTGGCTCGTTCCAGATCTCGTATGCCTGGATGCGGCCCTTGTAGCGCGTGGCCAACGCGGTCAGGTAGTCGGTCCAGTCGCTCAGGTTGTCGGGCGGACCCGAACCGGGCCACTGAATGCTCGACGATGCCCACTGCGGCTGGTTGTCGACGCGGGCAATGACCTTGAGCCCACTTTGTGAAATCGCATCCAGAATGCGGTCAGGCTCGTTCCACTCGAAGTCGCCCTTGCCTTTACCTTCGATGTTCCGCCACTCGAAGCGCTGCTTGACCCAGTGGAACCCGCCGTCGCGGGCCAGTTGCAGATCGCGCGCGGTGGTGCTGGGGTTGCCCCACAGAAAGACGTGGATCGCCGGATCAGTTGTTGGGACCTGCGCGCCGGCGAGCGCCACGGGCGACGCCGATGCCGACGGCGACGGCAACGCCGAAGAAGACGGCGGTGAGGGCGACGCCAACGGCGACGCAGAGGGCGAACTGGCGCTTGAAGGACTCGGCGTTGTGACCGGGCTCGCGGGTGCGGCCGCGGGCGGTGCGGTTGGCGTCGCCGGCGTGCTCGTGCACGCCACGACTGTCAACAGGCACAGGCTCAGGCAGAGGTATCGCAGGCCTCCCATATTAGTTGGCGCCGTTCAGATGGAGCCATTGAGCCGCGCCGTCCGAACCGCGTTGAGCGCCGCACGCGGTGTACCGTCAGGGTTGTCGATCGCCCACCAGTACTCTTCATCCTGAGGCGTCCAGGTCGGGTCAGACAGGGTCCACAGCGTCATCACGCCGATCCACGGTGACCAGTGCTGCCGCGCGTACTGGAACGCCTGCACGATGTTGGTCGCCTTCTGGTCCTCGCTAATCGCGTACCACGCGTAATCCGGGTGCACCTTGTCCGAGGTCCAGCCGAACTCGAGGAGCCAGATCTGGCGGTTGCTGTCGCCGTATTTGACCTGGATGTCGCGCAGTTGCTCGATGCGGCGGAAATAAAAGCTCGGATCGCCGAAACCGGGCACCGAGTTGAAGTCGCACGCCACGCACGGCGCCTGGGTGTTGCCGTGCGCGCCGAGCACGTCATAGTTCACCCCACCCTTGAGACCAGCCTGAAACAGCCAGCCCAGGTATTCGGCGTCGTCGTCGGCCATGGCGTTGTGCACGCCGGTGGGCGAAAGGCCCGCCTGAATGATGATGATGTTGGGGTTTGCCGCGTGCGCCGCGCGGTAGGCCATCGTCAGCAGCCGCACGTAGTCCGCGGCTTGCTGCTGATTGATGGGCTGGTTGCCCCACTCCCGCGTCAGGTTGACCTCGTTCCAGACCTCGATCGCGTCGACGGTTCCGAGCGCTGAGCCCGGTTTGTAGCGACTGGCGAAGGCCGAAATGAAGTCCGCGTAGTCCTGGTAGTTGTCGGGCGGACCGTTGTTGGCCTTGTCTTTGCGCGCCCAGCTCGGCTCAAAGTCGATGCGCGCGATGATCTTGATGCCCGCGGCGTTGCTGGCCTTGACGACACGATCGGCCTCGGTCCAGTTGAAGATGCCTTTGCCAGCGCCCTCGATCATCCGCCACTCGAAGAGTGTTTTCTGCCAGTGGAAATTCGCCCCGCTCGCGATACCCAGGTCGCGGCTGGTGGTGTTCGGCTGATTCCACAGAAACATGCTGAGGCCATAGTCGGGACTGGACACGGGCGATGGCGGAGGCAATGGCGAGGTGCCTGGCTGTAGCAGCGAGACGGCTGTCGGCGTCGCGGGAAGCAGCGGCTGGGGTGGGGGCGTGGTGGCCGTCACGCTGCCCGAGCCAGGCACGAAGGCGTTCCCGTAGTTGGTCGCCTGCGGCTGTTTGCCTGCGATCACCGCCGAACGCAGCAGCGGACTGCTCTCAGCCTGTGTGGCGAGGTCGCCGGGCAAATTGACCCCGGTGATCAGCGCTTTCAGGTAGTCGGCCAGCAGCAACCCTTGCGTGCAGCCGCAGCCTTTGTCGTAGTGCATGATGCCGCGCTGAAAGCGCTGATAGATGAAGTTGCGATTGGATGGGTCATAGGCAGGCATGCTGGTCGGCGTGCCCCAGATCTCGAGATCAAGCAATCCGAGGATCGCCGGGTCATCCGTGCCCGCCACGTCCGGGCTAATCGTGTTGAAATATGTCTGCTGAAAGTTGACCGGCTGACCATCGAAGGTATCGGCCGCGTAGGCGCGCACGAAGCCGAGGATGTCACCTGCGTAGGAAGGGTCAGAAGGCTTTGGCGTTTGCGCGACGAGATTGGGATCGCTCGACGGGAACGTGCTGCCGTTCATCTGCGTGTACGGCAGCAAACCGTCGTCGAGCAGGTTCAATGGGCTGACACCGTTGTTGCCACACTGCTGTATGACAATGCGCTGGAAGAACTGCACGGTGCAGCCCTCAAACGGGAAGTCGCGACTGACCGGATAGCCGAAGGTGGTGACGCCGCCGCGACGGACGAAATAGTCGTAGAACGAGTCGCGATCGATGCGATAGCCGGTCTGCGCAAAGGCACGCGGGTCGCCGCCGCCGGATTGCGCGTCAGTCTGCGCTATCGAGGCGATTGGCGATGCCAGACTGGCCGCGATCAGCGAGACCCCCAGCAGCAGGGGCACCACGCGTCGCACATGCGAAACGAGACGGGTGGCCGACGAGCCGGATTTGGGCCGCGCTCCTCGGTGCGTGATTGACGAGTTGAGCCGGCCGAACAAACAGATCCTCCCCAAACGCCTGAAAAAAACGCAAAGAAACTCGGTGAAGTCAGCTAAGCTCGCGTAGCATACTGTCGGCTCAGGATCCGCCCATAGGGGCCGGCACCCCAATCGTGCCAAAGTGACGGAACGTAACGTCACCGTAATCGAGGGTCAACCTCAGTGAAACCAGCAGTTAACGTTGGCGACCCGCAGCACACCCGTCATGTTTTCGCTTACGGCACGCTGATCGAGCCTGGCCGCCTCGACGCGGTGCTCGGGCACAAGCATCTCGGGGAGCGGCTGGCGGCCCGCCTTACAGGCTATGCGCGTGTCAGTGTGCCGACGTACGCCTACCCCTATGTCGTGCCGAAACCTGAGGCGAGCGTGGACGGCGTACTGCTGATGGACCTGAGCGTGGACGACATGCAGGTTCTGGATCGTTATGAGGAGGTAGAGTCCGGCGTCTATCGACGCGAAAGCGTCGAGGTGGAGGCCTGGGGCTGCGGTCCCCGACCCATGTATGTGCAGGCGGATGTCTACACCGCGGGACAGCAACTTCTGGCGTCGACTGCGCGCTAACCGAACCGCAACGATGTGCTTCTACACCTGCACAAACGCAATCTATACTCCGCGAGGCTCAGAAAAGGGCGGGAGGCATGCAAGACAAAGTCGTCTATCTCACACCTGAAGGCAAGCAGCGCTTCGCCGCCGAGCTGCGTGAGCTTCAAACCGTGCGCAGGCATGAGGTTGAAGAGCAGATCCGTCGAGCGAAAGAGTTCGCCGACGCGGTTGACAACGCTGAGTACGACGAGGCCAAACAAGAACAGGCCTTTGTCGAGGGTCGTATTCTGGAGCTGGAGCGCCTGCTGTCGAACGCAAGGGTCATCGAGGAGCCGTCGACAGGTGAGGCGGATTATGTGCGCATGGGGTCGCACATCAAAGTGGGTGACAGCGAGGGCGAGGAAGAGACCTACTACCTGGTTGGCTCGCACGAGGCTGACCCGCGGCGCGGGTTGATCTCGAACGAGTCGCCCATCGGCCGCGCGCTGATCGGCAAGCGCGTCGGAGACGAGGTGACGGTCGTGGCACCCGCGGGGGCGTTCAATCTGAAGATCCTCGACATCAGTTAGGCCCGTCGCGCGCACGTCGGCGTCTCAGCTGGCGTCTCAAACGTCGGCGTTTCCGAACCCAGGCGTCTCAGCGGAGCCGGCTGCTAGCCTGTACGCCGTTATGCCCGAGAGTGGTGACGGCGCGGAGCAGCCCGATCGTATCCGCGCGGCGCGCCTGGCCAAGCTCGACCGTCTCGAGGCCGCCGGCGTGCGCGCCTACCCGACCACGTTCGAGCGGTCGCATCAGGCCCAGGAGGTCGCGGGCAAGTTCGACGAGCTGCAGGGCCAGCGCGTGTGCGTCGCGGGTCGGCTCGACGTCTTCCGCAAGTTGAGCGGCAACCTCGTCTTCGTCGACGTCAAGGACGATTCGGGTCGCCTGCAGCTCATGCTGCACCCGCGCGACATGGACCAGGCCCAGCACGCGATCTACGACGCGCTCGATCCCGGCGACTTCGCAGGCGCATGCGGCACCGTCATCAAGAGCAAGACCGGCGAGGTGACCATCGAAGTCCAGCAGCTGACGTTCCTGTCCAAGAGCTTGCGAAACCCGCCCGAGAAGTGGCACGGGATCGTGGACGTCGAGACCCGCTATCGGCAGCGTTACCTCGACCTGATGGCCAACCCCGAAACCCGCCAGGTCTTCCTGACCCGCAGCCGCATCGTCTCGGCCATCCGCCGCTACCTGGACGCGACGCGGCTTTGTCGAGGTGGAAACGCCCGTTCTTCAGCCCATCCCGGGTGGCGGGGCCGCCCGTCCGTTCGCCACCGAGTCCAACGCAATGGACGCCCGCCTGTATCTGCGCATCGCCCTCGAGCTCTACCTGAAGCGGTGCATCGTCGGCGGCATCGAGCGCGTCTACGAGATCGGCCGCAACTTCCGCAACGAGGGCGTCTCCTTCAAGCACAGCCCCGAGTTCACCATGCTCGAGCTCTACGAGGCGTACGCCGACTACCAGGACGTCATGCGCCTGACCGAGGACATGATCGCCACGGCCGCCCGAACCGCCGTAGGCCGCACCCGCGTGCCGTGGGGCAACGACGAGATCGACTTCCAACCCCCGTGGCAGCGCATGCCCTTGCGTACGGCCATCGCCGAGTACTCAGGCGTCGACTACGCCGACTACCCGGATGCCGAATCGCTGCGCGAAGCCGCCCAGCGCGTCGGGTTGCGCCCGGACGAGAGCTGGTCTCGCGGAAAAACGATGGATGAGCTGCTCACCGCGTTCGTCGAGCCGCGCCTCATCCAGCCGACGTTTCTGACCGACTATCCGACGGACTTTCCGGGCTCAACCCTCGCCAAAGGCAATCCCGACAACCCACGGGAAGTGGAGCGCTTCGAAGCCTTCGCCGGGGGCATCGAGGTCGCCAACGCGTTCTCGGAGCTCAATGATCCCCGCGTGCAGCGCAACCGTTTCGAGCAGCAGGCCCGCGCCCGCGAGGCGGGTGACGTCGAGGCGCAGCCGTTCGACCATGACTTTCTGCTCGCGCTCGAACACGGCATGCCGCCCACGGGCGGCTTGGGGGTCGGGATCGATCGTATCGTCATGTTGTTGACCAACCAGCACAGCATTCGAGACGTGATCCTGTTCCCGCAGCTGCGGGCGCGCGAGGAGCCATGCTGAATCCAGACCTCCTGCGGCGCGACCCTGACCGCACGCGCGCCGTACTTGCGCGGCGGGGCGACGACGCGGTCGAGGCGTTCACTACCGCCATCGCTGCCGACGAGGCGTGGCGTCGACAGAACGCGGAGGTGGAGCAACTGCGCGCCGAGCGCCGACAGCGCTCGTCGGCGCGGCGCGGACGCCCCTCCGAGGATGAAGTCCGCCAGGACCGAGAGCTGGCTTCCCGCCTGGGCGACCTCGAACGGGCGCTACGCGAGCTCGAAGAGCGCCGCGACAAGGCGCTGGCGTGGATACCGAATCTTCCCGACGGCCTCGTGCCCGACGGCAAAGACGAGACGGAAAACGAGATCCTGCGCACGTGGGGCGAGCCGCGCAGCTTCGACTTTGAGCCGCTGCCGCACTGGGACCTGGCCGAGAAGCTCGGCATCCTGGACCTCGAGGCGGGCGCGCGACTCGCGGGCGCGCGCTTCTACGTGTTGCGGGGCGCGGGCGCCATGCTGCAGCGGGCGCTGGTCAACTTCATGCTGGACCTGCATATTGGCGAGCAGGGGTACACCGAGATACACACCCCGTACATGGTCCGCGAAGAGATCATGTATGGCTCGGGCCAGCTGCCGAAGTTCTACGACAATCTGTTCCACGATGCCGAGGAGGACCTGTGGATGATCCCGACGTCGGAGGTGCCACTGGTCAACCTGTATTTCGATCAGATCATTCCGCCACGTTCACTGCCCCTGAAGCTGACAGCGTCGTCACCGTGTTTTCGGAAGGAGCGCGCGGCGGCGGGGCGCGATGTACGCGGCATCAAGCGCGTCAAGCAGTTCTATAAGGTGGAGATGGTGCGCATCGTCGAGCCTGAGGACTCGATGCACCACCTCGAAGAGTTGGTGGCGGACGCCGAGGCGGTGCTGCAGCGGCTCGAGCTGCCATATCAGGTGATGCTGCTGTGCACCGGCGATCTGGGGTTCGCCATGGCCAAGACCTACGACCTCAATGCCTGGGCAGCTGGCTCTGGGGAGTGGCTCGAGGTCTCGTCGATTTCGAACGCCAACGACTACCAGGCGCGGCGCGCCAACATTCGGTTTCGTCGCGAGGCGGGCGGGCGCACGGAATATCCGCACACGCTCAACGGGTCGGGGCTGGCACTGGCGCGGCCGATGATCGCCATCCTGGAGAACAACCAGCAGGGCGACGGGTCGGTGATCATCCCCAGAGCGCTGCGCCCGTACATGGGCGGCATGGAGCGAATCGCACCGCCCGATCGTTAGCTGCCAACACGAACCGGCAGGTGTGCGAGCGGCGTTTTGTTACCCTTTCCCCGGGATGGCGACCATTGTGGAGCACGGCACGCCCCGACGCGAACTGGACGACCTGCAAAAGCTTGTTGCGCTTTGCAAACGGCGTGGCTTTGTCTTCCCCAGCGCCGACATCTACGGCGGTTTCGCCAACACCTACGACTACGGCCCCCTGGGCGTCCTGCTCAAAAATAACGTCCGCGACGCCTGGATCCGCGCCACGGTCCAGCGCCGCGACGACGTCGAGCTGCTGGACGCCGCCCTGATCACCTCCCCGAAGGTGTGGGTTGCCTCTGGCCACGTCGCCGAGTTCAACGACCCCCTGGTCCAGTGCCTGGGCGAATGCAAGAGCCGCTTCCGTGCCGATCAGATTGACGCGACGAGGTGCCCCACCTGTGGCGGCCCGCTCAGTGAGCCACGCCTGTTCAACACGATGTTCCGGACACAGGTCGGACCGGTTGCCGACGAAGACAACATCGCCTATCTACCGCCCGAAACGGCGCAGGGAATCTTCGTCAACTTCGCCAATGTCGCCGCGACGATGCGTAGAAAGCTCCCATTCGGCATCGCCCAGGTTCGCAAGTCGTTCCGAAACGAGATTACCCCCGGAAACTTCGTCTTTCGCACGCTCGAATTCGAACAGATGGAGCTCGAATACTTCGTCGAGCCAGGGACCGACGAAGAGTGGTTCGAGCGCTGGCTCGACGTTCGCGAGCAGTGGTACCTCGACCTCGGCATTCGATCCGAGAATTTGCGACGCTTCGAACATCCGCGGGAAAAGCTGTCGCACTACTCGAAACGCACCGTCGACCTCGAATACCGCTTTCCGTTTGGCGAAGGCTGGGGCGAGCTTGAGGGGATTGCCAATCGCAGCAAAGGGCCCGACGGCACGAGCTGGGACCTGTGGCAGCACGAACAGCACAGCGGCCAGCGCCTGACCCTCTTTGACGAGGAGAAGAAGCAGCAGGTTCGGCCGGGTGTCGTCGAACCCGCGGCTGGTCTGACGCGCGCGGCGCTGACGTTCCTGATCGACGCGTACGACGAAGAGCTGCTGGATGCCGCCAAGCATGACGTACGCACCGTGCTGCACCTGCACCCGGCGCTTGCGCCCTACAAGGCCTGCGTGCTGCCGCAGTATCGCAACAAGCCCGACCTGGTGCAGGTGGCGCGTGGCGTGTACGAAGACTTGCGCAGACGCTGGATGATCACCTACGACTCTGGCAGCAACATCGGCAAGCTGTATCGCAGACAGGACGAGATCGGTACGCCTTTCTGCATCACCATCGATTTCCAGACACTCGAGGACCACAAGGTGACCATCCGCGACCGCGACAGCATGGATCAGTCTCGGTTCGGACGGGTGCCCGTGAGCGAGCTGCGCGGTTGGCTCGAAGCGCATCTGGATTACTAGTGGAGAACTCAGAAGTCAGAACTCAGAAATGAGACGGTTTGAGACTTCGACCACGACTTCAACTTCAACTTCAACTTCGACTTCGACTTCTGCTTTTGATTACTGACGTCTGAATTCTGATTTCTCGCAGGAGGTCATCTATGGCCGTTGAGGTCACCCCCGGCACCTCGTCAGGTGCACAGCGCACTGCCAGCACCACCGACCCGTGGGTGTTTATGGCGGAGGACGCGCCCGCCACCAATCGCGACCTCCTCGGCGGCAAGGGCGCGGGCCTCGCCGCGATGACCCAGGCCGGCTTGCCCGTGCCACCCGCCTTCACCATCACCACCGCCGCGTGCAACGCGTTCCAGGAGGCCAACGGCCAGTTTCCCACCGGCATGTGGGATCAGACGCTCGCGGCACTCAAGAAGCTGGAGGCAAAGTCTGCTCGCAAACTCGGCGACGCGGCCAATCCTCTGCTCGTCTCGGTGCGTTCGGGCGCTCGCGAATCGATGCCCGGCATGATGGACACTGTCCTGAATCTGGGCTTGAACGACGACACCGTCGCGGGGCTGGCGACGCAGACGAACAACGAGCGCTTCGCCTGGGACGCTTACCGCCGCTTCGTGGGCATGTTCGGTCGCATCGTCCAGGGCGTCAGCGGCGAGAAGATCGATCATGTCTTCGAGCAGGCCAAGTCGCGAGCCGGTGCGCGGCAGGACACCGACCTCAACGCCGAGCAGCTGCGCCAGGTGACGCAGGAGCTCAAGCAGCTGGTGCAGACCGAAACAGGTCGCCCCTTCCCGACTGACGTGCTCGAACAGCTGGAGCTGGCCATCAAGGCCGTCTTCAACTCGTGGATGGGCAGACGCGCTGTCGACTACCGCAACCAGTTCAAGATTCCGCACGACCTCGGCACAGCGGTCAGCGTGGTGACGATGGTGTTCGGCAATATGGGCGACGACTCGGGCACCGGCGTGGCCTTCACGCGCGACCCGTCCACTGGCCAGCGCCAGATCTTCGGCGAGTTCCTGCCCAACGCACAGGGCGAGGACGTGGTGGCCGGTATTCGCACTCCGATCACGATCTCCAGAATGCGAGAGGTCTGGCCGGAGGTGTATGGCCAGTTCGAGGAAATCGCGGATCGCCTGGAAAAGACCTACAAAGACGTCCAGGACATGGAATTCACCGTCGAGCGCGGCAAGCTGTACATGCTGCAGACGCGCAACGCCAAGCGCACTGGCAAAGCGGCGGTCGTCACTGCCGTCGAGATGGTGGACGAGGGGCTGATCACGCGCGAGGAGGCGCTCAAGCGCATTCAGCCGATGCACGTCCAGCAGATCCTGGTGCCGCAGTTCGATCCCGAATCGCGTCGCAAGGCGGGCGACCCGATCGGCCGCGGACTCGCTGCTTCACCTGGCGCGGCCGTCGGCAAGGTTGTCTTCGACCCGGATCGGGCCGCCGAGCTGGCGGGCAATGGCGAGTCCGTCGTTCTCGTTCGGCGTGAGACATCGCCTGAAGATTTCCACGGCATGGCGCCGGCCGTCGGCATTCTCACGTCGCGCGGCGGCTCGTCGTCACACGCGGCGGTCGTCGCCCGACAGATGGGCAAGCCGTGCATCGCGGGGGCCGAGGAGATCGATATCGATGTCGATCGGCAGCGCATGTCCGCGGGCGGCGCGACGCTGCACGAGGGCGACTGGATCTCACTCGACGGCTCGACTGGCGAAGTGTTTGCTGGTCGCATCTCGACCATCGCTCCCGACCTTCAGCACGAAACCGAGCTGCTGACACTGCTGAGCTGGGCTGACGAGACGCGCAAGATCGGGGTCTGGGCGAATGCGGACACGCCAGACGAAGTGGCCCGCGCTCGGTCGCTCGGGGCCACGGGCGTGGGTCTGGTGCGCACCGAGCACATGTTCCGCGAAGAGGGCCGCCCGCCATTCGTCCAGGAGATGATCCTGGCGGCGCCCGACGCCAAGCGCGGTGACCCGCAGGCACGCGAGACGTACCTCACGGCGCTGGAGACCTTGCGCGGCTTCCAGGTCGGCGACTTCTACGGCATTCTCAAGGCGATGGACGGCCTGCCCGTGGTGATTCGTCTCATCGACCCGCCCCTGCACGAGTTTTTGCCCAAGCACGAGCGGCTGCTCGAAGAAATTACCGCCGCGCGGGCGAGGGGCGAGACTGGCAAGCAGCTCGAGGAGCGCGAGCGCCTGTTCCAGGCAGTGTCCCGATTACACGAGCAAAACCCGATGCTCGGCTTGCGCGGTTGTCGGCTGGGCATCCTGTTTCCCGAGATCGTCGAAATGCAAGTGACGGCCATCGCACAGGCGGCGGCACGCCTCAAGAAAGAGGGCTTCAACCCGGTTCCCGAGATCATGATCCCGCTGGTCGGCACGCGCAACGAGATGGCGCTCGAGCGCGAACGGCTGGAGAAGGTTGTCAAGGGCGTTTTCGAGTCCGAAGGCGTGCAGGTCAGCTACAAGTTCGGGGCGTGCATGGAAGTGCCGCGCGCCTGCCTGGTCGCGGGCCAGATCGCCGAGACGGCCGAGTTCTTCTCCTACGGTACGAACGACCTGACGCAGACGAGCTACGGCTACTCCCGCGACGACGCCGAGGCCAAGTTCCTGGGCGAATACCTGAAAGAAAAGGTCCTGCCGTACAACCCGTTCGAGTCAATCGACCAGGAGGGCGTTGGCGAGCTGGTGCGCATCGGCATCGAGCGTGGTCGCAAGCAGCGTCCCGGTCTCGAGGTCGGCATCTGCGGCGAGCAGGGCGGCGATCCTGCATCCGTCGCCTTCTGCCATGAAGTGGGCATGAACTACGTGAGCTGCGCGCCCGGCCGTATTCCTATTGCCCGCCTCGCCGCGGCGCAAGCTGCTCTGGGGTATACGCCCACGGACAGATAGATAGATCGCTTGATGCCAGCGTCGCCTTTCGACTGGACGGCGCGCTCACACCCGGAGGTCCGCGCGCGGACCGAGCAGCGTGAAGAACTGCTGAGCAAGTTCGCTGCTCGGTCGCGCGAGAGCCCCGACCGCGATCATCCGGAAGAGCCGGACCCGATGCGGACCGCGTATCAAATCGATCGCGACCGCATCGTTCACTCCAAAGCCTTCCGGCGCTTGAAGCACAAGACGCAGGTGTTCATCGCGCCCGTCGGCGACCACTACCGCACGCGGCTGACGCACACGATGGAGGTCATGCAGGTCGCCCGCTCTATCGCCCGCGGGCTCAACTTGAATGAGGACCTGACTGAAGCCATCGCCCTGGGCCACGATCTCGGGCACACCCCGTTCGGCCACGCGGGCGAATATGCGCTCGGCTCATGTTTGCCCGGCGGCTTCCGTCACAACGAGCAGAGCGTACGGGTGGTGGAGTTCCTCGAAAAGGACGGTCGCGGGCTGAATCTCACGCGCGAAGTGCGCGATGGCATCCTGCGCCACTCCAAGCTTCGCGAGAGCATCGCCGCGGAAGGATGGGGTATCGCCAATTCGCTCGAAGGTCAGATCGTCAAGATCGCCGACAGTCTCGCCTACCTCAACCATGACATCGACGACGCCATCCGCGCGGGGGTCATCACCGTGAGCGACCTGCCGTCTGAGGCCAACGCGGTGTTTGGCACGACGTCGGGATCGCGCATCACGGCGTTTGTGACGGACGTGGTCGACTTCAACTGGCGCATTGCTCTGGGCGAAGGGCAGACCTGGAAAGACGCCGTCGGCAACGGCGTGGCCGTCGGCATGAGTCCCGAGGTGCTGGATGTCGTCGACACGTTGCGCGAGTTCATGTTCAGCAAGGTCTACACCGACTCGGCGGCCAAAGAAGACGATCCGAAAACGCACTTCATCGTGCACAAGCTGTTCGAGTACTTCTGCGCGCATCCCGACGATCTGCCGGAGGATGAGTGGCGCGCCAACCCGCGCCACGAACCGATCGAGCGTCGCGTCGCGGACTACATCGCTGGGATGACCGACCGCTATGCGATTCAAGTGTTCGAGCACTTTTACGTGCCCGGCCCGTGGGCGGTCCTTTCGTAGCGCCAACGTGTAAGCTTCGGCCACGCACGGGGGCGTGAGGCGACCATGAGTAGCGTCACGGATGAAATCAAGGCGCGGGTTGACCTCGTTGAGCTGGTCGGGCGCACGGTTGCCCTCAAACGCGTCGGCTCGGCGTACTGTGGGCTGTGCCCGTTCCATACGGAAAAGACGCCCTCGTTCTACGTCCGTCCGCAAACCCAGTCGTACCACTGCTACGGGTGTGGCAAGTGGGGCACCGCCTTCGACTGGCTCATGGAGCGCGAGCACCTCGAGTTCCCCGAGGCACTGCGGCTGCTCGCCGCTCAGACCGGCGTTGAGCTACCGGAGCGCCAGACCCCCGAGGACGACGATCGCGCGCGTCGTCTGTACACGATCCTCGAGCGTGCCCAGACCTTTTATCGAGGCCTGTTTCGCGGTGCCGCGGGAGCGCGCGCTCGCGACTACATGGCCCGACGAGGATTCAACGACGAGACGCTCGATCTGTTCGGCGTGGGGTTCGCGACCTCGGGGAATGCGCTGCTGCACTACCTCGAGAAGGATGGCTTCTCCGAGCAGGAGCTGCAGGCGGCTGGGGTCGTCAGCGTCACCGAAGACGAGGGCCGCCCATATGACTTCTTCCGCGAACGCGTTTTGTTTCCGATCCGCGATGCCCAGGGCCACACGATCGCCTTTGGCGGGCGCGCGCTCGAAGACACCACAACACCCAAATACTTGAACTCGCGCGACACCTTGCTGTTCCACAAGCAGGAGACGCTGTTCGCCTTTGACCTCGCGCGTAAACCCATGGCCCAGGAACACCAGGTGGTGATCGTCGAGGGGTACATGGACGCGGCAACCGCCCATCAGCACGGCTATCGCAACGTGGTGGCGACGCTGGGTACCGCGGTGACCGATCGCCATCT
This sequence comes from uncultured Chloroflexia bacterium, assembly GCA_963776625.1. Classification (GTDB taxonomy): domain Bacteria; phylum Chloroflexota; class UBA6077; order UBA6077; family CF-72; genus CF-72. The sequence goes on from CAVZNP010000004.1 coordinate 130,342, forward strand.
GCGACTGCTGCGCAGACACGTCGACGACATCGTTCTGGCCCTCGACGCCGACGCGGCGGGGCAGGCGGCCACCTGGCGAGCATTGCAACAAGCGGACGAGTCGCTGCGTGTTGGCTACAAGCCCGTGGTTGGCCCGAATGCGCGACAACAGCGCTCTGCGCCAGGACGTTGGGTCAAACTCAAAATCCTGGCGCTGCCCAACGCTAAAGATCCAGACGAATTGATCCGTGGTGACGCGAGCGCGTGGCCGACGCTGGTTCGTGATGCCACGCCAGTTATAGACTTCGTGCTGCGGCGGTTGGGGAGCCGGCACGATCTGAACACACCTCAGGGGAAGAGGGCCGCCGCCGAGGAGATGCTTCAGGTACTGGCGGGTATCGCCGATCCAATCGAACAGGACCACTTCGTCAACGAAGTGGCGTCCCTGCTCGCGACGCGGCCGGAGACGATTCGAGGACTGCTGCGTCGCGGCACGCAGTCACGCCCGTCGAGGCCAGCGCCTGAACCCGTGCCCGCCGCCGATGTGCACGTCGATGCCCAGGATGGATACCTGCTCGCACTGTTAACGCGTTTACGCCAGGCACCCGATCTCGCTCCGGCGCCAGACGACGTGGAATTCATCCAGTCCGAGAGTCGCGCCGTGTATCACGCTCTGGGCGGCTCATTTCCGCCTGAACTCCAACCGTATACCCGTCAGGTCGATCGCCAATTGGAGCTTGTCGAGCGTTTAACACCTCTGGAGTTCCAACGAGAACTCGAAAGGACGCGTCTAGCCATCAGGAAACGTTTGCTCCTTCGCGAACAGGAAGAGATCAGGGCGCTGGCCCGCGATTCGGGCATCGACGCGTGGTCGGGAAAGTTGTTTGATCTCTCTCGCGCGATCCACGCGATCGATCAGCAGCTAGTCCCCGAGCGGGAAAGTGCAGGCATCAGGTGACGACGGAAACACACAATGGACTGGCAAGTGACCAGGACACAGCTCCGGTCACAACGAGCGACAACGACACAGCGACGCTCAGCACAGCCTGGCTGACAGGTCCCCAGGCAGCGGCCCTCGCCGCGATCGAGGTTGCCGAGGAGCTCGAAGCACCGACGGTCGTTCCCACCCGCGGAGAATCAGGCGACGGTTTCGAAGACCACGTGCGCATGTACTTGCGCGAGATCGGCACCGTCCACCTTCTGACGTGGGACGGCGAAAAGCGTCTTGCGCGCGCCATGGAAGCCGGCTCGTACCTGCAGGACGTTGTCCGTCGTCATGTCGAGGCCGACGGTCCGCCCAGCGTTCGAGCGATGTACTGCGAGCTCTACCGTCGCTTGCGCGGCGTGTACCGCTTCGCGCTCGCAGACGCGCACGTCGACTCGCCGGATGCCGACACTGAGGCTGCCCTGCGACGTTCGGCGCAACTGGCCGACATGGATCCAGAGCACCTGCGGGCGGTCGCCGAGCTCGCCCGTTCGCCGATCGACGAAACGGAGCGTGGGCTGGTCGAAGCCTCGACGCTGAGTCAGATTCTGCCCGCGGACGCGCTGGACTGGTGTGGTGAACGTCAGATCGACGGCCAGCTGCCTGAGATCGCGGTCTTCGAGACCGACTATCTCGCCGTCGCGGACCCGGACACGCTCGACGACGAGCTGGCACAGGTTGAGTACGACGCCAACCGCGCCCGTCGCGACCTGATCGAAGCCAATCTGCGTCTGGTTGTCTCGGTCGCCAAGAAGTACGTCGGCCGTGGTATGTCCCTGCTCGACCTGATCCAGGAAGGCAACATCGGCCTGATGCGGGCCGTGGAGAAGTTCGAGTTCCGCAAGGGCTTCAAGTTCAGCACGTACGCGACATGGTGGATTCGCCAGGCGATCACGCGCGCCATTGCCGATCAGGCGCGCACGATCCGCATTCCCGTGCACATGGTCGAGACCATCAACAAGCTGTCGCGGATCTCGCGGCGGCTCGAGCAGGACATCGGCCGCGAGCCCGCCGACGAAGAGCTCGCCGCCGAGCTGGACCTGGGCGCCGATCGCGTGCGCGAGATCAAAAAGGCTGCGCAGGAGCCGGTCTCACTGGAAATCCCAGTTGGGTCCGAGGACGACAGCCACCTCGGCGATTTCGTGCCAGACGAGGCGTCGCTGAGCCCGGCTGACGTCGCCACGCGCCAGATGCTCAAGGAGCAGATGGACGACGTGCTCGACTCGCTGACCGGACGTGAGCGGCGCGTGCTGCAGTTGCGCTTTGGTCTGGAAGACGGCCGGCAGCGCACGCTGGAGGAGGTGGGCCGCGAGTTTGGCGTCACGCGCGAGCGCATTCGGCAGATCGAGGCCAAAGCGCTGCGCAAGCTGCGGCATCCGACGCGCTCCCGCAAGTTGCGGGACTATTTCGACCACTGAGGCGTTCTTCCCCGGAGGGACTTCCGGTCAAGGGTCAGGACCCCGTAAGATCTCAGCCGTGGAACCGGTGTTCTGGTCGGGGGTCCCCCGCGGGGAAAACGTGTGAACGTCTGGTCCTTCGCCTCGGGCAGCGACGGCAACTGCTACGTGGTGGAGAGCGAGGGCACGGCCCTGCTCGTCGAGTGCGGGCGGCCCTACACGCAGATCAAGGAGTTTCTGCTGGGCATCGGCATTGCGCCAGATGACCTGAGTGGTATCGTCCTGACCCACGCCCACGGCGACCATAGCCGTTCAGCGCGCTCTTTATCACAAACCCATCAAGTTCCAATCTTCGCCTCGCGCGGCACCCTCGGCGCGCTCAAGCTCGACGACGAATCGCTGGGCAAACCGCTCGAGTCCGGCAAGACGTACTCCGTCGGCCAGATCGACGTGCGACCGTTCGCCGTCCCGCACGACTGCCGTGAACCGCTCGGTTTCCGTTTCGAGTCCGGGACTGGCCGCGCCGCGGTCGCCACCGACCTCGGCTGGGTACCCCACAACGTGGCCCGCCAGCTTCGCGACGTCGACCTGCTGGTCCTCGAGGCCAACTACGACCCGCACCTGTTGCACACCGGCACGTATCCGTACTTCCTGAAACAGCGGGTCTCAGGCACCTACGGGCATCTGTCGAATGCCGCGGCGGGCGAAGCAATCGCCACGTGTGGGGAACGTCCACCCGGCGTCGTCTGGCTCGCGCATCTGAGCGAACACAACAACTCGCCGAAGCACGCGCTCCAGACGGTCAGCCGTATCCTGCGCCGCCATGGGCTGGGTCACGTGCCGCTCAAGACCACCCACCATCGCCGCTCGAACTTGCGCTGGACCAGCGCCGTCGCGAGAGAACGCCAGCTGCCGCTCTTCACGTGAGAGGCCCATGGTCAGCGGCAAGCGTCTCCACTGACCCGTTGCTCCGGGCGCCGCGCTAGCATCTGTGCGCACATCACCTATGCCACCGCCCTCGAGCGACGCGATTCGTGCTGCCTTCATCGAATTCTGGCAATCCAAAGGCAGCCACCTGCAGCCGTCATCCAGCCTGATCCCCCACAACGACCCGACCGTTTTACTGACCACGGCGGGCATGCAGCAGTTCGTGCCCTACTTCCTGGGCAAAGAGCGCTCGCCCTATCCGCGCTACGTCTCGGTCCAGAAGTGCTTCCGCACCTCAGACATCGATGAGGTCGGCGACCGCAGCCACCTGACGTTTTTCGAGATGCTGGGCAACTTCTCGGTCGGCGACTACTTCAAGAAGGAAGTGATCCCATGGGCTCTCGAGTTTGCGACCCGCGCGATGTGCCTCGAGCAGGAGCGCATCTGGATCACCATCCACGAAACCGACGACGAGGCGAACGCGATCTGGCTCGAGGCCGGCATCCCGCAGGAGCGCATCAAGCGCTTCGGCGACAAGGACAACTGGTGGGGACCGCCGGGTAAGACCGGGCCCTGCGGACCCAACAGCGAGCTGTACTACGCCCAGCCGGGCTTCGCGTGCGGGTTCCCAGGTGACCCTGAGGGTTGCGATTGTGGCCGTCTCGAGTTCTGGAATCTGGTCTTCATGCAATACAACCAGGACGAGCACGGCGAGCGCACCCTGTTGCCGCAGCCCAACGTCGACACGGGTATGGGCATGGAGCGTGCGGCCGTTGTTACCCAGGGACTCGAGTCGATCTACGACACGGATCTCTTTCGCCCGGTGATCCTCGCGGCCGAGTCCATCGCCGGTGTCACCTACGGCAGCAACCACGACACGGACTACGCCCTGCGCGTCCTGGCCGATCACGCGCGGGCAATGACGTTCCTCGTGCTGGACGGTGTCGTACCCGGCCAGGGCGACCGTGACTACGTGCTGCGCCGCATCGTCCGGCGTGCGATCCGCTACGGCAGGCAACTCGGGATCGAGCGCGCCTTCCTCGGTGAACTGGTCGACGCGGTCGTCCAGCGTATGCGCGATCACTACCCAGACTTCATACGCGAGTCAGGCCGCATCAAGCAGGTTCTGGCGGCGGAGGAGGAGCTGTTCAGCCGCACGCTGCAGGCGGGGTCCGCGCAGGTCGACCGACTGATCGCGGAAGCCAGCCCCTCCTCGACCGTGTCGGGTCGAGACGTCTTCGACCTCTACCAGACCTACGGCTTCCCGCCAGAATTGACGGAAGAAATTCTGCGCGAGTCAGGCCTGACCTTTGACCGCGCCGAATTCGACGCCGCGCTCGAGGCCGAGCGCCAGCGTGCCCGCCAGGCCGCCGTCGTGCGCACGCACCAGACCGGCGCCTCCGAGTTTGCCGACGTTCCGGCGACGGACTTCCTCGCCTGGACCAATACCCAGAGCGATACCCGCATCCTGGCCCTGCATCGCGACGCTGAGACGGCTCGCCTGCTGCTCGAGGCCTCACCCTTCTACCCCGAGGGCGGCGGTCAGGTTGGCGACACGGGCACGATCCGCACCCCGGGTGGTGTCTTCGTCGTCGACGATACGCGCAGCGACGGCGCCGGCCACATCGTTCACTACGGGCATGTCGAGGGCGATCTACGCGAGGGCGAGCTTGCGCATGCCGCAGTCGACGTCGTCCGCCGCGATCGCTCTCGTCGTCATCACACGGCGACCCATCTCCTGCACCGCGCCCTGAAGGACGTGCTCGGCGAAGGCACCAGCCAGCAGGGCTCGTACGTCGGCCCGGACCAACTGCGCTTCGACTTCAACTACCCGGCCGCGCTGGACAGCGCGCAACTGCAGGCCGTCTCCGACATCATCAACGATCGCGGCATGGACGACCTGCCTGTCCACTGGGAAATCGTGCCCATGGACCAGGCGCGCCAGATGGGCGCGGTCATGATGTTCGGCGAGAAGTACGGCGACCAGGTGCGCGTCGTCTCGATCGGCGACTATTCACGTGAGCTGTGTGGCGGAACGCACACACATTACTCCGGCGAGCTTGGCACGGTGGCCATCGCCAGCGAGTCGGGGATCGGCTCCGGCAAACGCCGCATCCTGGCCTACGCCGGTCCGGCGGCGCTCGCCTACCTGCAGCAGCGCTTGCGTCTGCTGGAGAGCGTCACGCAACGCCTGGGCGCGCGCAACGCCGAAGAACTGGACGCGCGCGTGGATGCGATCCTTGGCGAAATGGACACCCTGCGCAAGGAGGTGCAGCGCCGCCAGCAGCAGCAGGCCCAGAATGCCGCTGGTGCGCTCGCCAGCGAGGCTCGCGTCGTCAGCGGGGTGCGGGTGGTGGCTGCCTCTGTCGACCACGCATCACGCGATGACCTGGCTAAACTCGCGGACGCAGTGCGCGATCAACTCAAATCCGGCGTCGTCGTCCTCGCGGGCGGCCAGGACGGGCGCATCCCACTCGTAGCGGAAGTTACCCGGGATTTGACCGACCGACTCCACGCGGGCTCGCTCGTGAAAGAAATCGGTGCGCGGGCCGGTGGCGGCGGCGGCGGAAACCGTCCAGATTTCGCGACCGGCCAGGGCACGGACCCTGCAAAATTGGGGACCGCTTTGCAGCACACCTTCACACTGGTCGAACAAGCCCTGCAACCCCCGAGCTGAGCGCGGAGCGAGTTGTCATACCGATGTTTTTCCGACGCCCGCAAGTTGCCCCTCGATCGCAAGAGCTCGTTTTCCTGGACGCCGACGATGATCTCGGCACGATTCGCTCGAAGCTCGAGTCGAGCAGCGCCGAGGAGATCTATCTCGTCATTCCGCGCCGTTCGTCGGTGCTTCGTACACCCCTCGAGTTCCGCATCCTAGCGCGCATCGCCAACGAGATGTCGTCGGAAACCATCCTCGTCACCGACGATCCATCACGCCGTCGTCTGGCCAACCAGGAGGGCTTCCGCACTCGGCGCGGGCTGCGCACGCTCAAGCACCTCATGCTCGGGCCCGATCAAAATCCACCCCGCTTCGTCGTGCCAGACTGGGTGCCGTTGCCCACGCTGACGTCGTTCTTCAGTTTGCTCGGGCTGCTCATCGTCGCTGGACTGGCCATTTTCGGCTTTTATCCGCAAATGCACGTCACACTTGTGCCCCAAACGCGCACGGTCCAACAGTCGGTCGACGTGACCGTCGATCCAGACGCCAAAGCCGCCGATCCCACCACCGGCACGCTGCCCGCCACCCTGCTGAGCGTGCCGATTGACGTCTCGGGCAGCGTGCAGATTCCATCGGATCGAACGATTGGCAGTGACAAGGCCCACGGGGAGGCGATCATCACCAGCCAGCGTCCGGCCGCGTCGAGTCTGCCCAAGGGCTCGATCGTGCGCGTCGACGGCGGCCCCGAGTTCACGACCGATCAGGATCTGAACCTCCCACCCCGCGTTCCGGTGCGGGTGGGCATCACCGCGGTTGACGCTGGCACCGTCGGCAACGTCGGCCCGGGCAGTATCTCTACTTTTGATGGGAGTGGTTTCGACCAACTGCAGGTGACCAATCAACGACCGACGTCGGGCGGCACGGATCGCCAGGCCAAGGTCATCAGCGACGATGACCGTCAGGCGCTGGACGCGCAACTGCGCAAGAACGCGCACGACATGGGACTGGCTCAGTTGCAGCAGAAAGCCGGTCCAGACCAGACACTGCCCGACTCGTCGCTCACCGTCGATCAGGGCAACGAAACGTTCGACCAGGACGTCGGCACCGAAAGCGATCAGTTGACGGGGCGCCTGACGACGACCGTCTCGGGCACGGTCTTCGAGAACCTCGCCTATAACGACCTGGTCGGCAAAATCCTGCAGCAAAAGGCCGGCGCGGATTGGGATCTGGGGGCGCCGGTCAAGATCGATACGCCTGGCGTGCTGAACGTCGATGGTCACAAGGTGGTCCTGCGGAGTAACGCTTCTGGCCTGCTGCAGAGCTCGGTTGACGCCGACGGCATCAAACGTGCGCTCACGGGAAGTTCGGCGCAGGATGCGCGCACGTACTTGACGCGGTTGAGCGGACTCGCCGAGGCGCCCAACGTGGTCATGACGCCCACCTGGGCTCCGCGCGCGTTTCGGATCGACGTCAACGTTCAGGGACCCAAGTAGTCGTCTCGGGCCGCGTGCTGGGCATCGACACCGGCGAGCGGCGGATCGGCGTGGCGCTGAGCGATGAACTGCGAATGCTCGCCACCCCGCTGACCGTTTTGCAGCGCCAACCACGGGGCCTGGCGCCGGTTCTGGATGCTCTGGCCGAGATCGTGCACCGTGAGAACGTGCGCGCGATGGTGATCGGCTTGCCACTCAACGCGGATGGGTCGGAGGGACCCCAGGCTCGACGCGCCCGGGACTTCGCACGGGTGGCGGAGCGGGTGGTTGGCGTGCCGGTCACCTTGTGGGATGAGCGGCTTTCCACGCGCGAGGCTGAGGCGATCGTGCGCGCCCAGGGCCGCAACCTGCGCCGAGTCCGCCAGCAGGGTGAGCTCGACGCGGTCGCCGCCGCGGCCATCCTGCAGGACTACCTGGATCACCACCCGGGGGCCACTTCGGACTGATGGCGCGTCTGCTGGTGATCCTGTTTGCCCTGATCGTGGTCGGTGTGGCGGTCGCGATCGGCTACTTCCTGCTCGACGATTCGCCGTCCGTGCTCGGCTCCGCGGTCGGCCAGATCGCTGACCCCGGGGCGCCGGTCGATCCCAACGACGCGACCAAGGTGACCGTCCATATCCCGCCAGGATCGACCGCCAACGACATCGGCGCCCAACTGCAGCAGCTTGGCGTGGTGCGCTCCGCCCTGTTCTTCCGCTACGAAGCCGATCAGGCCGGTGTCGGCGGCAACCTGGCCGCCGGCGACTACGAGCTGAGCAAGTCCATGTCCACGCCGGAGATCATCCAGGTGCTGGCCAAGGGCGAGGTCAAGCGCGGACTGGTGGCGACGATCCCTGAAGGCTGGCGCAGCGAGCAAATCGCGGATCGACTGCAGGCGACTGGCTTCGCCTCGCGCGACGACTTTCTCAAGGCGGTCGCCGCGCCACAGTCCGTGCCCGGCTCGGACACGTTGCCACAGCCGAGCGTGCCGCGCCTCGAGGGGTATCTGTTTCCCGAGACCTATGAGGTTCCCCAACAGGTCAGCGGCAGTCGCGCGGCGGAGCTGATGGTGCGGATGTTCAGCCAGCGGGTCGGCGACGTGGTGCGCACGCCATCGGAGTCAAAGTTGACCCCGCAACAGGTGGTCACGCTGGCGTCGATCGTCGAGCGTGAGGCCAAGGTGCCGAGCGAACGCGCGATGATCGCCTCGGTGTATCTCAATCGCCTTGCCCAGAACATGCCCCTGCAGGCCGACCCGACGGTGCAGTACGCGGTCGCGACGCGCGACGGCAGCGCGGCGGAAGCCTACGACTACTGGCGCACGCTGACACCAGATGACCTGACGATTGCCTCGCCATACAACACGTACGAGCACACCGGTTTGCCGCCCGGCCCGATCTGCAATCCGGGCGAGGCGTCGATCCAGGCCGTGCTGCAGCCCGCGCAGACGGACTATCTGTACTTCGTAGCCAACAATGACGGCAGCGGCACGCACCTCTTCGCCAGAACGCTGGACGAGCACAATGCCAACGTGGCGAAGGTGAACGCGACCTCGACGCCGAGCCCCTGACCCGCGCGGTCGGCCCGCGCGGTCGGCCCGCGCCGTCCCCCCCAGGCCCCTCGCTCGCGTCGGGAAGAACACCGCTCAACGCAGCGTTATACTCTGGTGTTCAACGCCACACCCGGCCGACGTGTAATCTCCGTGCCCCAATCTCATGCGGGGCGTCACAGATGTTGGCTGGGGAGGACGAAACGGAGGTTCACGACACACCCCTATGCCTGCACCTGTCCAGATGAAGACGCTGCTCGAAGCCGGCGTCCATTTCGGTCACCAGACTCGCCGCTGGGACCCGCGTATGCGCCCGTTCATTTTTACCGAGCGCAACGGCATCCACATCATCGACCTGCAGCAAACCGTCAGACGCCTGGACGAGGCCATGACCTTCGTCCGCCAGCAGGCCGCCGAAGGCAAGACGATGCTCTTCGTCGGCACCAAGAAGCAAGCCCAGGACACCATCGCCGAGGAAGCCACCCGCGCGGGGATGCCCTACGTCAATCAGCGCTGGATGGGCGGCACGCTGACCAACTTCGCCACCATTCTCACCCGCGTGCGGCGCATGGAAGACCTCGAGCGCCGCAAGGAGGCCGGTGAGTTCGAGGCGTACGCCAAGAAGGAAGCCATCCGCCTTGACGACGAGCTCGAAAAGCTGCAGCGCATGCTCGGCGGTCTGCGCAAGACGTATCGCGTGCCCGACATGGTCTTCGTCGTCGATCCCCACCGCGAGATCATTGCCGTCGCGGAGGCCAACCGCCTGAAGCTGCCCGTCATTGCCATGGTCGATACCAACTGCAACCCGCAATTGATCGACTGGCCCATCCCCTCAAATGACGACGCCATCCGCGCGGTGCGGCTGATCGCCGGCAAGATCGCCGACGCGATCATCGAGGGTCGCGAGCAGCGCGCCGCGGTCATCGGCGAGGTGCCTGAGGGTGGCCTCTCGGAGGAAGAGATCGAGGAGATGCCGTCCGAGCTGCCAATGATGACCGAAGAGGACTTCATGATGGACGACTACGACGTCGACGAAGACGACGAGGACGCCTGAGCCGATGCCCGCCACAACTGCACAGATCAAGGAGCTGCGCGAGAAGACGGGCGCGGGCATCATGGAGTGCAAGCGCGCGCTCGACGAAGGCGGGACCATGCCGGAGGCCGAAAAACTGCTCAAGCAGTGGGGTCTGGCCACCGCCGAGAAGAAGGCTGGTCGCGAGGCCAGCCAGGGCGTGATCGACAGCTACGTGCACGCCGGGCGCATCGGCGCGATGATCGAGCTCAATTGCGAGACCGACTTTGTGGCACGCACGGACGACTTCAAGACCCTCGCCCGCGAGATTGCTATGCAGGTCGCGGCTACCAACCCGACCCGCATCAGCTCGCAGGTACAGGAGCCTTCCGAAGACGGCGACGTGCCGCTGCTCGACCAGCCGTACATTCGCGATCCCAGCAAGACCGTCCAGGAACTGCTCAACGAATCGATCGCCAAGCTCCGCGAGAATATCGTCGTACGACGCGTTGCCCGATTCGAGCTTGGCGGCAGCTGAGTCGCCCAACGGGCGCCTGCGCTACCGGAGGATCCTCCTCAAGCTGAGTGGGGAGGCGCTCCAGGGCACGGCCTCGTTTGGCATTGATCCGGCGACGGTCGACAGCATTGCCCGACAGGTCGCCGCGGTTGTTTCACGCGGCGTCCAGGTCGGCATGGTGATCGGAGGCGGCAATATCTGGCGCGGTGAGCCTGCCGCCATGCGCGGCATGGACCGACCCACCGCCGACAACATGGGCATGCTGGCCACGGTCATCAACGGACTGGCGCTGCAGTCCGGCATGGAGCGCATCGGTCTGCACACCCGCGTCCAGAGCGCGGTGACCATGACCGAGGTTGCCGAGCCCTACATCCGTCGCCGCGCAATTCGCCACTTCGAAAAGGGGCGGGTCGTGATCTTCGTAGCGGGAACCGGCAACCCGTACTTCACCACGGACACCGCGGCGTCGCTGCGTGCACTCGAGATCGGCGCCGAGGTTCTGATGATGGCCAAGAATCGCGTCGACGGTGTGTACGATGCGGACCCGAACCGCGACGCGAACGCGAGGAAATTCGATCAGCTGACGTACATGGAGGCGCTGGAACGCCGGCTCAAGGTCATGGACAGTACGGCGCTGTCACTGTGCATGGACAACAAGCTGCCCATCATCGTCTTCGATTTGAGCAACGAGACCAATCTCCCCCGCCTCGTGGAGGGCGATAGGAGCGTCGGTACGCTGGTCTCATGACAGAGTCGTCGCTGTAACGGTCACGTGTCGAACTCAGCGCAGGCAGTTGTCGCAGATGCTGGATAAGAAGATTCTTCGACAGGATTCGCCGTATACCCCCCGGCCGGCCAACTTTACCAGCGGCGGGATACTGTTCAGGGATTTCGCGCGCGTAATTCCTGAGAGATATTGTCGATAGATCCAGCCGTCAGTCACCATCCGAAGGGAGACGCACCCGTGCCTCAAGACTCGCTTGATGACATCCTCAAGTCCGCCGAACACCGCATGACCACGGCGGTCGAGGTCCTGGGCCGAGACCTCCAGTCGGTGCGCACCGGTCGCGCCAGTCCTACGCTCCTCGATCGTATTCAGGTCGACTACTACGGCTCGCCGACACCCATCAATGGCGTCGCCAACATCAGCGCGCCCGATCCGCACATGGTGCTGGTCTCACCCTGGGATCGCACCATGCTCGGCCCCATCGAGAAAGCAATCCAGAAGTCGGACCTCGGCATCAATCCCACCAACGATGGACAGGTCATTCGCCTGGTCCTGCCGCAGCTTACCCAGGACCGCCGCAAGGAGCTCGTCAAGCAAGTCCACCATCGCGCCGAGGAAGCCCGCGTCGCGGTCCGCAACTGCCGACGGGACGCGCTCGAGCACCTGCGCAAGGCCGAGAAGGACGGCGGCATCTCCCAGGAAGACGAGCGCCGCGCCCAGGACCGACTGCAGAAGCTCACCGACAGCTACGTGAAGCGTGTCGATGACGTCTCCCGAAACAAGGAGACCGAGGTGATGGAGGTCTAAGCGGACGTGACGCTCGTGGGCGCGCAGCCCGACTTGTTTCCGACTCCCGAGACGGGACCCGAGGCGCTCCCCGAGACAGTCCCAACCCACGTCGGCATCATCATGGACGGCAACGGCCGCTGGGCTAGCCGTCGCGGGCTGCCTCGCCTGGCAGGCCACCACGCCGGTACGGAGAACGTTCGCCGCATCACGATCGCTTGCGCCGACGCAGGTGTCGAAGTGCTGACCATCTACGCGTTCTCGACTGAGAATTGGCGACGGCCCGCGGACGAGGTCTTTGGCTTGATGCGTCTGCTTGCCCAGCGCATTGACCGGGAAGCCGCTGAGCTCCACCGCAACAATGTCCGCATTCGCCACATTGGCGAGCTCGAAGGCATCCAGGCGCGTCTGGCCGAGCGTGTCCGCGCTGCTGTTGCGCTCACGCGAGAGAACACGGGCCTGGTGCTCAATGTGGCATTCAACTACGGCGGTCGTCACGAGATTGCGCGTGCCGTTCAGCGCATCATGCAGGCCGGGATTTCGGCCGACAATCTCACCGAGGAGTTGATCGACAAGTATCTGGACACAGCCGGTTTGCCCGATCTCGACCTGGTGATCCGCACCGGCGGCGAGATGCGGCTGAGCAACTTCCTGCTGTGGCAGGCAGCGTATGCCGAGTACTATTCGACTCCGATATGCTGGCCCGATTTCGGCCGCGAGGAGCTGTACCAGGCCTTCGCGGAGTTCGGGCGGCGAGTCCGACGGTTCGGCGGCCTGAGCTAAGCGACGCGCCCCCTGCAGGGCAACGCAGCATGGGGCCGCTCGCCCTTCGATTCGCCAGCGGGGTCGTCGCGGTCCCGCTCCTGCTGTCGATCGCCTATTTCGGCAACCCGCTTTACGGCCTATTCATCGCGGCTGCAACCGCATACGCGTCCATGGAAGTGCGCTCGATGCTGCGCAAGGGCGGCTACTCACCCATCGATTGGCTGCTGGTGGGCCTGGCTGCCATGCTCCCGCTCGCGGCGTGGCTGTCGGGGTTCTGGTCGGGCAATGCGGCCACGGCCACGGCTGGTGCCACGGCGGGAGCCCTCTCGGGCACGCTCCCGGCGCTCGACCCCGTACTTGTCCTGACCGTCGCCCTGATTGTGAGCCTCGCATCACTGGTCGTGCGTCCCACCGAGCGCGCCCTGGTCGACTGGGCTGTCTCCCTGTCCATGGCGCTGTACCTGGGCGGTTTCATGCTCTTCTATCTGCCGCTGCGTGCTGAGCCATCTATCTTCCCGGGCTTCTGGGTCATGGCGCTTCTGGTGCTGAGCTGGGTATGCGACAGCAGCGCCTTCTTTGTCGGCCGCGCCTACGGCCGCACGCGCCTGGCCCCGGCAATCAGTCCCAACAAGTCTGTCGAGGGCGCCGTCGCGGGTCTCGTCGCGCCCGCGCTGGTGGGTCTGATCGTCGGGATGGTTCTCGGCATTCCGCCGCTGGTCCTCGGCGGCTATGGTCTGGTGATCGCTATTGGCACCATCGTCGGCGATCTGATCGAATCGCTTGTCAAGCGACAGACGGGTGTGAAGGATTCCGGTGTGTTGATTCCCGGCCACGGTGGACTTCTGGATCGAATGGACAGCCTGTTGTTGTGCGCGCCACTCGCCGTGCTGTACTTGCGCGCGCTGTCAGCGACGGCCGCGGTCGGCGCATGAAACGCATCGCCCTGCTGGGCAGCACTGGGTCGATCGGCCGCCAGACGCTGGACGTCGTGCGCTGGCACCCGGGCGAATTCGAGATCACCGCGCTGGTTGCGGGCCGCCCGTCATCACTGTTCGAGACGCAGATAGCCGAGTTCGCCCCGCGCGAGACGTGTCTGACGTCCTGTGACGGCACCGACCGCCTGGTGGACCTGGCGACTGACCCGCGTGTCGACCTGCTGGTCGTCGCAACGAGTGGCACCGTGGGCTTTCGTCCAACGATCGCCGCCCTGCAGGCCGGCAAGGCCGTGGCCCTGGCCAACAAAGAGACGCTCATTATGGCTGGCCACCTCGTGACTGATGCCGCCACGCGCAGTGGCGCGGCGCTCCTGCCCATCGACAGCGAGCACAGCGCTATCTGGCAGTGTCTGCAGGGTGAGGAGCCGTACGCCGAGCGCGTGGGCCGCCTGTTGCTGACCGCCTCAGGCGGCGCGTTCCGCGATCGTCCGGTCGAGGCGTTGCATGACGTGACCCCCGCCGAAGCCCTGAAGCACCCGACGTGGAACATGGGGCCCAAGATCACCGTCGACTCCGCGACGCTCATGAACAAAGGACTCGAGGTCATCGAGGCGCGCTGGCTCTTCGGGCTCGGCTTCGACCAGATCGATGTCGTGATTCACCACCAGAGCGTGATCCACTCGCTGGTCGAGTTCGTGGACGGCTCGGTCAAAGCCCAATTGGGGTTGCCCGACATGCGCTTGCCGATCCAGTACGCGATGGCGCACCCGCGCAGGCTGCGGACGCCCGTCGAGCGGCTGGACCTCGCCAGCGTCGCCCAGTTGACCTTCACGCAGGTCGACTCGGCGAAATACCCGTGCCTGGGGCTGGCGTATTTTGCTGGCCGTTCGGGTGGTACGTATCCGACTGTGCTGAACGCGGCGAACGAGGTGGCGGTTGCGCGTTTTCTGGACACCGATCTGAAATTCATGCGCATCGCCGAGCTGATTGACGCGGCGCTGCAAGACCACCGGCCGAGCGCCACGCCCTCCCTCGAACAGGTGCTCGAGGCCGACACGTGGGCGCGTGACTTCGCCCAGGGCTGGCACCGCTGACGGTCGACGGGGTGGGCGGCGCCGCTCCCAATAGCTCGGATCTCACGCTCCGATTGGTTATGATCCGCGAGCGAAGCCCCCGCGACTCATATGAACATCCTCTGGTTCATCCCCATCCTCAGCGTGATGATGTTCGTCCACGAATTCGGACATTTCATCACGGCCCGCATGACCGGTATTACCGTCCTCGAGTTCGGTTTCGGCCTTCCGCCCCGCCTGTGGGGCTTCAAGCGTAACGGCGTCATCTACTCGATCAACTGGATTCCCTTCGGCGCCTTCGTCAAAATGCTCGGCGAAGAGGACCCCACCGCCCCGGGCAGCTTCGCGGGCAAGTCGCGCGGCATCCGCGCCCTCGTCCTGTCCGCCGGCAGCGTCATGAACTTTTTGCTCGCCGTCGCCGCCTTCAGCATGGTCTACATTGTCGGCGTGCCCGGCGTCGCGCCCGACGGCCAGGTGACGATCGCGGACGTCGCCCCCAACAGTCCCGCCCAGACGGCCGGCCTGCAGCCGGGCGACGTGATCGTCGGTTTCGACGGCCAGTCCGTCAACGTCCAGTCATTCCGCGACGATACCCAGGCCAACCTCGACCAGCCCGTGGAGGTCGACTTCCAACGCGATGGCCAGACGCAGTCCACGACACTCACGCCGCGCTCGAATCCACCTGACGGTCAGGGCGCGGTCGGCATCGTCATCTCGGGTGGTCTCATCCATCTGCCACCACTGACGGCGCTGCGTCAGGGTTTCATCCAGACGGTGCACGTTATCGGCGTCACGCTGAGCGTGCCCAAGATGCTCCTCGAAGGCACGATTGCTCCTAGCGATGCGCGCCTGGTCGGCATCGTCGGCATGGCGCAAGCTACGTCCGAAACAGTTTCGTACGTCGTGGACACCGGGTTCTGGTACCCGTTGTTCGTGCTGACGGGCCTTTTCAGCGCGGGTCTGTCGATCGCCAACATGCTGCCCATCCCGGCGCTGGACGGCGGCCGCCTGTTCTTCGTGATCCTGGAGTGGATTCGTGGCCGACGCATCCCACCTGAGCGCGAGGCCGCGTACCACTTTGTCGGGATCGTGGTCTTGCTGACACTGATGGTGATCATCTCGTTCAACGACCTGATGTTCCCGATGCCGGCGATCAACTGGGGTGGCGGCATCCTTAACACAACTGGCCTGTCGTCCGGGCCTGCCGGCGGCCGATACTGTGGGGGATACCGATGCTTTTGGCCTCACTGCCGTACACGGCGAGTCGTTTCACGTACCAGCGGCGCAAATCGCGCGAAGTCCAGATCGGCACGGTCGCCGTAGGCGGCGACCAGCCCATCCGCGTCCAGTCGATGACGACGACGCGGACACAGGACGTCGAGGCTACTCTGGCCCAGTCCGTTCGCCTCGTCGAGGCAGGCTGTGAGATCGTGCGGATTACCGCGCCGACAGCGGCGGACGCCAGGGCCATCGGCGAGGTGAAGCGTCGCCTGCGCGCGATGGGTATTCAGACGCCGCTCGTCGCCGACATTCATTTCAACCCCGCGGCAGCGATGGAAGCCGCCGAGCACGTGGAGAAGGTGCGCGTCAATCCGGGCAATTTCGCCGATCAGAAGTTTTTCCGCGTCCGCGAGTACTCCGACGAGGACTACGCCGCCGAGATCGAGCGCATCGAGGAGCGCTTCGCGCCCCTGGTGGTCAAGTGCAAGAACCTGGGCGTGGCCATGCGCATCGGCTCGAATCACGGCTCGCTGTCCGATCGCATCATGAACCGCTACGGCGACACCCCCGCCGGCATGGTCGAATCAGCACTCGAGTTCGTGCGTATCGCGCGCAAGCACGACTATCACGACATCGTCCTGTCGATGAAGGCGTCCAACCCCAAGATCATGATCCAGGCGTACCGGCTGCTGGTCGCGCGCATGGACGACGAGGGCATAGACCCGTACCCGCTGCACCTCGGCGTCACCGAGGCTGGCCTCGGCGAGGACGGGCGCATCAAGTCGGCGGTGGGTATTGGCGCGCTGCTCGACGATGGACTTGGCGACACGATTCGTGTGTCGCTTACCGAAGAGCCCGAAGAGGAAATCCCGGTCGCCCAGCGTCTGGCAGCGCCGTACAACGCCAGGTTGCCACTCGCCGAAGCCTTCGCACCCGTCTCCGAGCGCGTGGACCCCTACGCGTACGCGCGTCGTCTCTCACACATCGTCGACCTTGGCGGTTTGCCCGTGGGTGACGCCAACACGGTCGCGGTCCTGGACCCGCCTGAGGAAGGCCTCAGCGCGTCGCCGTCTCTTGCGGAGGTGGCTCACCTCGACAACCCTGCTACCACGCCGTGGTACGACGCCGTGCGCGCCTACCGCACGCTGGCGGCCACCAGCGGCGATCGCCCGCTCCATTTGCAGATGAGCGTCGACGGCGATGACCTCGAAGTCCTGTTGCGCGCCTCGACGGTCCTCGGCTCGCTGCTGTGCGATGGTCTGGGCGACAGCGTGGGGCTGACGGCGCCAGCCCTGGATAATGAAGCACGCTCGCGCCTCCTGTTCGGGATCCTGCAGGCCGCCGGAGTGCGGATCACGAAGACCGAGTTCGTCTCGTGTCCGTCGTGTGGCCGCACGCTTTTCGACCTGCAGACCACCACCGAGCGCATCGCCGCGCGGACCAAGCACCTCAAGGGGGTGAAGATCGCGATCATGGGCTGCGTGGTCAACGGCCCGGGCGAAATGGCCGACGCCGATTTCGGCTACGTCGGCGGCTCACCTGGCAAGGTCAACCTCTACGTAGGCAAAGAGGTGGTCGAAAAATCGGTGCCCGAAGACGAAGCCGATGAGCGCCTGGTGAACCTGATCCGCACCCATGGCAGGTGGGTCGATCCCGCGGACTAGCCTCCTGGCGTTCCACGAGCTGCACATTCGCGAAGCGCACCGCGTCGATTGCGTCGGCGTCATCGAAGGCGCCCAGGCCGAGTCCGGCGTGCTCCCCCGGCGTGCTCCCGTTGTTTTGCGCGCGGGATTGTGCGGCCAGAATCCCGAATGTTCAAGTGCCAACAACGTGAAAAATCGCCAGCAGCCTGTGATATACTGGTCTCAGGCACGGCCAGACGGAGCCGTCGCAGGACGCTACACGATGAAGTGGGTAGCCCCCACTTCTTTTGTTGTCGGGTCCGGCGTCAGTGCCGAGTTTTGCTTTAAAAGCAGTGGATAGAGCGGAGGGCAATGCCAGCATGAAAAGTGAATTCGTGACTGCCATCACCCAACTCGCCGCCGAAAAAGGCGTGCCCCGCGAGATGGTGATGGAGGCCATCCAGCAAGCCCTCGTCTCTGCCTACAAGCAGCACGAGGAAGACAGCCGGCTCATCACTGCCGAGTTCGACAGCGAGAGCGGGGACCCGCACGTTTACCACTGGCTGACGGTCGTCGAGGACATCGACGACGACGTCGAGGATGACTCGAACCTGATCATCCTCGAGCAAGCGCGCACCCTCAAGGGTCCAGACGGCCAGCCGCTGTTCCCGAACGCGCAACCCGGCGAGCAGATCTACGAGGACGTCACGCCGCCTCAGTTCGGCCGCATTGCCGCGCAGACCGCCAAGCAGGTGGTCATGCAAAAGCTGCGCGATGCCGAGCGGCGGCTCGTCTTCAATCAGTTTGCCGAGCGCGAGGGCGAAATCGTCCACGGCGTCATCCAACGCATTGAGGCCGGCACGGTCATCATCGAGATCGACCGCGCCGAGGCGATCATGCCCCGCACGGAGCAGGTGCCAACGGAACGCTACTACCAGGGCCAGCGCCTGCGCGTGTACGTGGCTGAAGTCCGCGATACCCCTCGCGGTCCGCAGATCATCGTCTCGCGCGCCCATCGCCTGATGCTGCGGCGGCTGTTCGAGCAGGAGGTACCCGAGATCTTCTCGGGAGCCGTCGAGATCAAGGCCATCGCTCGCGAAGCCGGCTTCCGGAGCAAGGTCGCCGTCTCGGCGCGGCAGGAAGGCATCGACCCTGTCGGCTCGTGCGTAGGCGTGCGAGGTGTGCGCATTCAGAACATCGTCAACGAGCTGAATGGTGAGAAGATCGACGTCGTGGAGTGGAACGAGGACCCGGCCCAGTACGTGGCCAACGCCCTGAGTCCCGCGCAGGTGAGCCACGTCACGATCGACGAGCCGACGCGTACCGCCAAGGTGGTCGTGCCCGAGCGCCAGTTGTCGCTGGCGATTGGCAAGGAGGGCCAGAACGCGCGGCTGGCGGCCAAGCTCACGGGCTGGCGCATCGACATCAAGAGCGACGTCGCCGCGGCGGCCGCGGCGGCCGCCGCCGAGCAGACCGAACCGGTCGGGGCCCGAACGGAGTAGTCCGCGTGGCGCCCCCTGGCCGGGGGAGCCGCCCGCGGCACATCCCCCAACGCACCTGCGTCGCGTGTCGACAGACAAACGCGAAGCGTCAGTTGGTGCGCGTCGTCCGTGCGCCGGATGGGAGCGTTACCATTGATGCTTCGGGCAAGCGCTCGGGTCGTGGCGCGTACCTGTGCGCGACCTCTGAGTGCTGGCAGGCTGGACTCAAGCGCGGTGTGCTATCGCGCGCGTTGAAGATCGAATCCATTCCCGAGGACAACCTCGACACGCTGAATGACTATGCCCGCCAGTTAGAGCCTGGGCAGTGACAGGAGCCAAACCCTATGCCAAGACCAATGCAACGATCGCGTCCCGCCAATCGCCCAGGCCAATCGCGTGGCGGCCGGCGCGGACAACTCGAAGCCTTCGAACGTCGCGCTGAGGCCGCGACCGCTACCGCGACCCGCGCCGCCGAAAGTGGCCCGATCGAGCTCCCCTCGGTCGTCAGCGTCGCCGATCTGGCGGGCATACTTGGCGTGCCCGTAACCCAGGTCATCAAGACCCTGTTCACCAATGGCACCGTTGCCACCATCAACCAGGCCCTGGACTATGACACCGCCGCGGTGGTCGCCACTGACCTCGGCTTCGAAGTCCGTGAGCAGGGCACCGGTGTGGCTACTGCAACTGCTCCTGCTCCTGCCGCTACTGCCGATGCCGCGGACGACAGTGCCGCTTCGCCCGCGGCCCCGTTCGACGAAGCTGAGGATCCGTCACTCCTCAAGCCGCGGCCGCCAGTGGTCACGATCATGGGCCACGTGGACCACGGCAAGACCAGCCTGCTGGACGTCATCCGCAATACGCGCGTCGCCGCCGGCGAGGCGGGTGGCATCACCCAGCACATCGGCGCGTACCAGGTCGACGTCAACGGCAGCTTGATCACCTTTCTCGATACACCGGGTCACGAGGCGTTCACGGCCATGCGCGCGCGTGGCGCGCAGGTCACCGACATCGCTGTGATCGTCGTAGCCGCCGACGACGGCGTGATGCCCCAGACGCGCGAGGCTATCGACCACGCGCGGGCCGCCGGCGTGCCCATCATCATTGCCATCAACAAGATCGACATGGCGTCGGCCAACCCCGACCGTGTCAAGCAAGAGCTGGCCGACCTCAACGTCGTCGTCACGGATTACGGTGGACACATCGAGGCTATCCCGGTCTCCGCCAGGACACACGAGGGTGTCGATACCCTGCTCGAGACGATCCAGCTGGTCGCCGAGGCTGAGGTCGTGCCGAGGGCCAACCCGAATCGACCCGCCAGTGGCGCGGTCATCGAAGCCAAGATGGACAAGACCCGCGGCGCGGTCGCCACGCTGCTGGTGCAGCGTGGCACCCTCCATGTGGGTGACCTCGTCGTCGCCGGCGGCGTGCAGGGCCGCTTGAAGGCACTCTTCGACGATCGCGGGCAGCGCGTCAAAGACGCGCCGCCGTCGTTCCCGGTTGAGGTGCTCGGACTGAGCGGCGTGCCCGCCGCGGGCGACCAGTTCACGGTTGTCTCGGATGAGCGCACGGCGAGAGCGATGGTCGAGGCGTTCCTGGCCGCCAACCAGCGCGATGGTGAGACGGAGCTGTCCATCGAGGCGGTGTTCGCCCGCATTCGCTCGGGTGCGATCAAGGAGCTGAACCTCATCGTCAAAGCCGATGTCCAGGGCAGCGTCGAGCCGATCACCAGCTCGCTGGAAAAGCTCGGCGATCAGAACGAGACGCGCGCCAAGGTGATTCACTCCGGACTGGGCAACGTCAACGTCAACGATGTCAACCTCGCGGACGCCTCCAAGGCAATGATCATCGCCTTCAACGTGCGCGTCGAAGCCGATGCCAAGCGCGCCGCCGAGCTCCAGGGCGTCAGCATCCGCGAGTACAGCGTCATCTACACGCTGGTCGAAGACATCGAGCAGATGCTCACGGGCATGCTCGAGCCCCGCTACGAGGAGGTCGTCCACGGGCACGCCGAGGTGCGCCAGACAATCAAGGCCGGACGTCGCACCGTGGCTGGCTGCGCGGTGACCGATGGCGTGATCCACCGCCGCGACCGTGTCCGCGTCCAGCGCGCTGGACAGCAGGCGTGGGAAGGTTCCATCGCCTCGCTGCGGCGCTTCAAGGATGACGTGAACGAAGTCCGCGAGGGTTTCGAGTGCGGCATCATCCTGGACGGCTTCGATGACGTCGCCGAGGGCGACATCTTTGAGATGTACTCAAGCGAGCGGGTCTAACCCGACCGGCCGTGCCATCGCGGCGCATCGAACGCATTAACCACCTCCTGCGTCAGGAGATCGCCGAGCTCCTGACGCGCGAGGTCAAGGACGCAACCCTCAGTGAAGCGATGATCTCGATCACCGACGTCGATACGTCGCCCGATCTCCGCTCCGCGAAGGTCTACTTCAGTGTCTACGGCGACGAAGAGGAAATCCAGGCTGCCCGCGACCACCTCAATCGCGCCTCCGGTTTCCTGTACCACAACCTCAAGGAACGCCTCGACCTGCGCTACACCCCGCATCTGGAGTTCGTGCTCGATCGGTCCCTGGCGCAGGGCGACCGCATCATGCGCCTGATGCGCAGCATCGAAGAGGAGCGCGAGCATCGCGACTCCTGAGCTGACCGGCATTCTGAACGTCAACAAAGCCCGCGGCTGGACCTCGCACGACGTGGTCGCCCGCGTCAGGCGCCTCGCGGGCCAGAAGCGCGTCGGCCACGCTGGCACGCTGGACCCGCTGGCCGAAGGTGTCCTGCCGGTGCTGCTCGGCCGCGCCACGCGCCTGGCCGACGCCGTTCAGTCCGGTCGCAAAACCTACGTGGCAACCATCCAGCTCGGCGCTGCCACGGAGACCGACGACGCGGAGGGCAGCGTCATCGACCAGCAGCCCGTCCCACCACTGTCGCGGTCTGTCCTCGAGCAGAGCCTCGTCCAGTTCAAAGGTGACATTCTCCAGACGCCCCCGAAATACTCTGCGCTGAAGGTGGCAGGCCGTCGCGCCTACGACCTGGCCCGCGCCGGCGATGAGGTGAACTTGAGCCCGCGCCCCGTCACCATCGACGCGCTTGATCTGCTCGACTTTTCAGGCAGTGCGGTGCGCATCGAGGTCACCTGCTCAAAAGGCACGTACATCCGCGCGCTCGCGCGCGACATCGCCGCCAGCCTCCAGACGGTCGGCCATATGTCCGCGCTGACTCGCACCCGCGTGGGCCCATTCGCGCTGTCCGACGCGCTGACCATTGACGACATCAGCAGTCGCCCGGTCTCGGCCGCCCTGCTCGCGCCGAGCTGCGCCATGCCGGATGCCGCGACGTTCTCCGCGTCCGCCGCGACCGCGCGGCAGTTCGCGAACGGCCAGCCAATTCCGACGTCCAGCGGCCTGCGCGCGGACCACGTCTGGGTCTACGATCCAGATGGCCACCTGATCGGCCTCGCGGCCGCCGACGGCCACCTGCTGCGTCCACGCCTGGCCTTATGAAACGAGCCATCGTCACCATCGGCAATTTCGACGGCGTCCACCTGGGCCACCAGAAGCTCATCCGTCGGGTTGTAGACCGCGCCCACGCGCGTGAGCTGGGTAGCTTTGCCATCACCTTCGATCCGCATCCCGACCAGGTGCTGTTCCCCGAGCGACGGCAGGTCTACCTGTCGACGGCCGAAGAACGTGGCGAGTTGCTCAAGGCGTCCGGCATCGACTCGGTCTGGATCTGTCCCTTCACCCGCGACGTCGCTCGGCTCGAACCGGAAGACTTCATCCACATGGTCAGCGAGCGCCAGCCAATCGCGGAGCTGTGGGTCGGCGCGGATTTCGCCATGGGCCGCAATCGCAAGGGTTCGGTCGCGGTTCTCGCCGAGCTGGGAGCGGCCAGCGGTTGGGACCTGCACATGGTCGCGCCGCAGATGTTCGAGGGGCAGGTTGTCAGCAGCACCGCCATTCGGACGCTGCTGGCCGCCGGTGCGGTGCGCGGCGCCGCCGACCTGCTTGGTCGCAGCTACCGAGTCCCCGGCGAACTCCGCGACGACAGCCTGCTGGTGGACACCAGGCGTGCACTACCGAAGACCGGCATCGCCTACGAGGTGCATCTGTATCAAGATGAAAGCGTCTTCGAAGGCGTGGCCACGGTGGAGCCAGACCCGCCCCGCGTGACGCTCGACTCGATGATCCCGCACCACGCGGGCGCGGCACGCCTCGACTTCGTGCGCCGCGCCGACTGAACACGCTCGCCGCGGGCGAGCAGATCCTCGCCGCGGGGGGGCAGATTCAGTGCTCCGCCTCCGCCTCCTTCTTGTGCTCCTCAATAATTTTCTGCTGCAGATGCGCGGGCACGGGATCGTAGTGCGACACGCGCATCGTGTACGTCCCCCGACCCTGCGTCATCGACCGCAGATCCGTCGCGTAGCGCAGCATCTCTGACTGCGGCACGCTCGCCTCGATCACCGTGTTCGGCCCGTCCGGCGTCATGCCATGTATATGCGCCCGCCGCGTATTGAGGTCCCCCATGATGTCGCCAGCGAACTCGCTGGGCACCGTCACCTCCACGTGCATCACCGGCTCCAACAGCACCGGATTCGCGTTGTTGAACGCGGCCTTGAACCCCAGCGAGCCAGCCGTTTTGAATGCCGCCTCGCTCGAGTCCACCGGGTGGTACTTGCCGAACACCAGTGCACAGCGCACGTCGACCACGGGGTAGCCCGCGATCACGCCCTGGTCGAGCGACTCGCGTACGCCCTTTTCCACCGCCGGGATGAACTGCCTGGGCACCACCCCGCCGACGATCTTGTCGACGAACTCGAAACCCTCTCCGCGCGAGGTCGGCTCGATCTCGATGTTGACCACCCCGTACTGCCCGTGGCCGCCGGACTGCCGCACATGGCGGCCCTCAGCCGTGCCTTTGCCCGTGATCGTCTCCCGATAGGCCACCTTCGGCACATCCAGCGTGACGTTCACGCCGAATTTGCGCTGCAGCCGCTGCACGGCCACCTCGAGGTGGGAGTCGCCCAGGCCCGAGAGGATCACCTCGTTCGTGGACGTTTCGCGGTGCATCTGGAGACTCGGGTCCTCTTCGAGGAGCCGCGCCATCGCGGTGCTCAGCTTGTCCACGTCGTTGCGCGTCTTCGGATGCACCGAGGCAAAGTACGCGGCGGGTGGGTACTCGAATCCGGCGATCTCCACGCCGCGATCGCGCACCGCGAGCGTATCGCCCGTGACCGTCTCGGACAGCTTCGGTATCACGCCAATATCGCCGGTGACCAGTCGCTGCGTCGGCTCCTGGCTCTTGCCGCGCACGTGGAAGACCTGGCCGATACGTTCATCCTTGCCTTTCTGGCTGTTCCACACGTGACTGTCGGCCGTCAGCGTGCCCGAATACACGCGCACATAGCTCAGCCGTCCGATGTTGGGATCTGAGACGGTCTTGAAGACCAGCGCGGCCAGTTTGTCGTTGACGTCGAGGGTTTCACCGTCGCTGACCTTGACCTCAACCTCGGCGGGCGACGGCAGAAGCTGGACGATGGCGTTCAGGAGTGGGTCAAGCCCGATGGACCGCGTGCCCGCCGTTGCCAGCACGGGAAACAGCTTTTGTTCCCGCACACCCTGGCGCACCGCGCCGACCAGCTCCTCGGTGGTGAGCTCCTCACCTTCGAGGTACTTGTTAATGAGGTTGTCGTCGAGCTCGCACGCGCTCTCGACCAGCATCTCGCGGAGCTGATCGATGGTGCCCTGTTCGGCGGTGGGCGGGTCGGACGCCGAGGTCTGACCGGCGAGGTACGCCTTGCCTTCTAGCAGGTCGACCACGCCGCTCAGCCCGTCGGCTTTGCCGATCGGAAACGTGAGCGGGATGACACCTTTTCCGTAGCGCTCGCGCAGGGTGTCGAGCGTTGTGCGATAGTCGGAGTTCTCACGGTCGAGCTTGTTGACGACGATCAGGCGCGGCAGTTGCGCGGTGCGCTTCCAGACAGCGTCGGTGCCAACCTGTGGTCCGGCGACGCCGTCGATGAGGATGAGCGCTCCGTCCGAGACGCGGACGGCCTCAGCCACTTCGCCGTAGAAGTCCGCGTAGCCGGGCGTGTCCAGGAGGTTGATCTTGTGCGCCTGCCACTCGAGCGGGGCGACTGACAAGCTCACCGACATCTGGCGTCTGAGCTCGTCAGGATCGAAGTCGGTCGTCGTGTTGCCGTCTTCGATTGAGCCCATTCGCGTGATTGCCCCCGCGCGAAACAACAGGGCTTCGCAGAGCGTCGTCTTGCCCGCACCACCATGCGAGAACAGACCGACGTTGCGTAGCTGCGGGGGTGCATAGTCTTTCATGTGCGGTTGGACTCCTGACAGGCCAATTGCCCAGGACAAATTAGTATACGAACGCCACCGTTAACGACCTCGCGTTCTCGCGCTCACGAACGACGAACCTCAGCGGGGCCAGGTGCTAGACTTGTGGTCCTACGCTGGCGGGCGCCAGCCTGTCCGTGCCCGCGGGTCTTTCCCAAGGAGGCGAGTCTTCAGGTGTCCGGTCATAGCAAGTGGGCCCAGATCAAGCGCGCCAAAGGCGCGAATGATGTCAAGCGTGGCCAACTCTTCACCAAGTTCGGTCGCGAAATCTCCATCGCGGCCCGCGAAGGTGGTGCTGATCCCGACGGGAACTCGCGCCTGCGCATGGCCGTCGACCGAGCCCGCGAGGCGAACATGCCGATGGACACTATCCAGCGCGCCATCCAACGTGGCGTCGGCGGGGGCGAGGGGGCGGCACTCGAAGAGGTCCTGTACGAGGCGTACGGCGCGGGCGGCGCCGCCCTGCTGATCGCAGCCACCACCGACAACCGCAATCGCACCGTCGCCGAGGTGCGTGCCACGCTGACCCGCGGCGGCGGGTCGCTCGGTGAGGCCGGCTCGGTGTCGTGGAACTTCGAATCGCGCGGCATCATCCTGGCTCAGTCCCGTGACAAGGCCGACCCCGAAGACCTCGCGCTGCAAGCCATCGACGCGGGCGCGGATGACTTCAACGTCGACGGCCAGGAGGTCGAGATCCTCACCGATCCGACGCAGGTCGACGCCGTGCGGCGCGCGCTCGAGGCCACTGGCGCCAGTGTCGCCAGCGTCGATGTCGCCATGGTGCCCAAGACGCAGATCGATCTGCCGAATGACCAGACCACGGCGGTGATGCGTCTGGTCGAACGTCTGGAAGATCTCGATGACGTGACGCGCGTGTATACCAACGTGCACCTCTCCGACGAAATTCTTGCCCAGGCAGCCGCCGGATAGGACCAGGGACCGTCTCAGTTGTCATGACCCGCGTGGGCCTGGCACGCCCGGATCGCACCAACCGATATCTGTTCGCCGCACGGTACTCACTTCGGCGCGAGCGACAGCCTACGCCCCTGAAGTGAGCCGAAAGGAAACAATGCAGTGATCGACGCATCTCGGAGCCTGGCGGACACCGGCGGCCCGAACGAGGATCCCGAAACCAGCCGCTACTACCATGCCGACCCGTCATGGTTCGACGAGAACAACCTGTCATTCGACGACGTGGTTCGCGCGCGCATGTGCGACACCTGCCGCTCGCGGATTGGCCAGGACGTCGAGGAGCGCGTCCCCATCTTCGACAAGGACACGGGGCGCATGCGCTTCGAGGTGCAGCAGTCGACGTACGGGAGCGATCCGCTCAAGTGCATTCGCGAGCACTGTGGACGGGCCAAGAACTACATCCACCGTGACATGCCGACGCTCGAGGCGATTTTCCGCATCTTCCTGGCTAATGGCAACACCCCCATGACGCTGGACCAGGTGCGCGAGCAGCTCGCCGAGTGGTGCCCGGGCGGCGGCTGTCAGTGGCTGCTGTTGCCCTCGGACATGGTCGAGCGCCTTGTGCAGCACGACGCCCACTACGGCCTGCGTCAGACCGAGCCGAGCGTCAGCCAGCCCTGACCACTTCAACTACTTCCTCTTCTCCCTCGACGCAGCGCGATCTGACGCTGGCGGAGGTGCGCGCCGCGGCCGAACGCATCGCCAGCAGCGTGCATCTGACGCCCTGCTGGGAGTCGCGCACGTTCTCCGAGTTGTGTGGCGGACGCGTGTGGCTGAAGTACGAGAATCTGCAGCGCACGGGCTCGTACAAGCTGCGCGGCGCCCTTAACCGGGTGCTCACGCTCTCGGCGGAGGCCCGCTCGAGGGGCGTCATCGCCGCCTCGGCCGGCAACCACGCGCAAGGCGTTGCCGTGGCCGCGTCCATCGCGGGCGTACCCGCGACGATCGTGATGCCCGTCCAGGCCCCGCTGGCCAAAGTCTCGGCCACGCGCGGCTACGGCGCGCGCGTCATCCTCCACGGCGAAGTCTTCGACGAAGCCCACGCCGAGGCCTTGCGCATCGCCGCGCGCGAGGGGCTGACGTATGTTCACCCGTTCGACGATCCAATGATCATGGCCGGCCAGGGCACGGTTGCCCTGGAGATTCTCGAGGCGGCGCCAGAAGTCGACACGCTGGTGGTACCGATCGGCGGAGGTGGGCTGATCGCGGGCATCTCCGTCGCCGCGAAAGCGCTCCGCCCGCGCTTGCGCATCTATGGCGTGCAGGCCGCCGGCGCCAATGCCACAGCTCTCGCGTTCCATGACCAGTTCACCGCACCCCTCGAATCGCCAACCACGATTGCCGACGGACTGCTCACTCGCTCGCCAGGTGAGCAGACCTTGCCGATCATCCGCGGCCACGTCGACGACGTGGTGACCGTGTCGGACGAGTCAATCGCGGAGGCAGTCGTGCTGCTCATGGAACGCGCCAAGACGGTCGCCGAGCCCGCGGGCGCGGTGGCACTTGCGGCGCTGCTCTCAGGCGTCGTGCCGGCCGCGAAGCGGACCAGCTGCGCGGTGATCAGCGGCGGCAACGTCGACCCCAACATGATGGATCGCCTCCTGCAGTTCGGACTGGGCGCCTCGGGGCGCCACCTGCGCCTGCGCACCGAGCTCACCGACCGCCCGGGCGCCCTGGTAGGTCTGTCGACCGTGATCGCCGAGCAGGGCGCAAACATCTTTGAGGTCGTCCACCACCGCATCGGCTCGTCGCACTCGGTGAACGTGGTCGACCTGTCGCTGACGCTCGAGGTCCGCGATCGAGCCCACGGTGAGGCCGTAATCCAGGCGCTCCGCGCCGCGGGCTACGTGGCGGAAATCGTGCAGCCCTTTCGACCGGCGTAGCCCGCTTGGGTTTCCCCCTAAATTTAGTGCAGCGAGATGTCGACCCGCTCCTTGGGCGGCGGCGGCGGATTCACCGGACCGCGCTGTGTGTAGATCGGCCACCAGCCCTCGCGATCGCCGTACACCATCCACTTTTGAATGCCATGGATGCGGGCGTACTCGACTGTCTCTTCAGGCGAACGAAAGACAATGGGCTCGCCACGCGAGCGCAGAATCGTCGGGCCCTGGTCCATCAAAATCATGCCGTAGCGAGTAGCGCGATCTGACACGGTTGCGAACTATACAAACCCCGGTCCTCAGCCGGCCATCCCGCACGTCCCGGCAGGTACAATTCCGCGTCCATCAGGGCGACGTAGCCAAGTGGCAAGGCAGCGGTCTGCAAAACCGTTATCGCCGGTTCGAATCCGGCCGTCGCCTCTCGTCTCATACCCAGGCCCTGGCTGGGCGTGGGGGCGTGGGTGAGGTACGCACTGCGATGACTGACAGCGACTCCGCGTCGGCTTGCCGGTCAGGGCCGGAGCGGGCCAGCGGAGCCAGGTCCACCACGGTCGGGGAACGCACGTCGACCAGCGACGCGTAGACGCGTTCGTAGGCATCCGCCATCGCGCGGGGGGAAAAGTGCTCCTCCGCGGCGTCGCGACAGGCTCGACGATCGATCTCGTCCAGGCGCCCGACCGCACGCGCCAGGTCGGATTCGCCGTCGACCACGAAGCCCGTCACGCCATGGCCGATGACCTCGGGCACGCTGCCTTGACGTAATGCGAGCACCGGTGTGCCACACGCCAGGGCTTCGATCATGACCAGACCGAACGGCTCCGGCCAGCGGATTGGAAACACCAGCGCCGCGGCGTTGCGCAGGAAGCGGCTCTTGTCTTCACCGCCAACCTCGCCCAACAGCTCAACGTCGTCGCCAAGCAGCGGACGAATGACCTCGTCCCAGTACGACGAATCGGCGCCGCTGCTCGTGTCGTGCGACCCCGGCAGGGGCATGCGTGCCGCAACCTTCAGGGGCAGCCCGGCCGCGCGCGCCACGCGGATCGCCGCATCCAGGCCCTTATCAGGCGAGACGCGGCCCAGGAACGCCAGGTAGTCACCACGTCGGCCGCTGAAGCAAAACTCGTCTAACTCGATCCCGTGGTGGACGGTGGCCACGAAGTTGGCCCAGCCGACCGGGCGCCGCTGCGCGTCGCTGATGGACACGAGCGGCACCTCGCAGAACTCCTCGAAGACCTCGTTGAGCTCGGGCAGGTCCAGCCTGCCATGAAGCGTCGTGAGGACCGGAACGGTTGCCTGGCGCGCCAGCGGGAACCCGAGGGTGTCCAGGTGACTGTGCACAACGTCGAAGTCGTCGATCTCGCGCAGGAGCCTGCCCAGGCCAACCATCCAGGCGGGCGTGAAGTCGTGCAGCGGCGGACGACGATGCCAGAGGGCTTGCGCGCAGGTCACGACCAGACGCGCGGACGTCCGCGAATCGCCGGACGCGAACAGGGTCACCTCATGACCGCGACGGACAAGCTCCTCGGTGAGTGTGTGGATCACGCGCTCGGTCCCTCCGTACCGTGCCGGAGGCACAGCCTCGAGAGGTGGCGCGAGCTGAGCAATGCGCATTGTGAATCGCTCTCCCATCCAGAAGCGCAAGCCACTGGCCGCGCTTCGCGCGCAGCCGACCTCGCACAGGCCAGCTCATACTCAACAAACGTGTCAACCGTGTAGCGATTCGACGCCTGTGAAGTGTCGTTCCAGTTACGACTGCGAACACGGGCAGCAGGATTGTATGAGCAGGCTCCCCGACGGCGGCCTGAACTCTCGGCTCGGGCGCGGGCCGTCAGGCTGTCATTTCTTTCAGACGCTCGAACACAATGGCAGCGGCGTGAACGAAGCCGGCCATGCGGAGCGCGGACCATCCCCATTACTGGCGGCCTTGTATGCCGCCGGATCGGTTGGGACCGGCGCGTTCTACGCGTTCAACAACTTTGTTCTGCCACCGATTCTGAAGTCGTTTGGCGCGCCTGATCTGCTGATCGGTCTCCTGTCGAGTACCCGCAGCATCGAAGGCGCGGTTGTTCAGCCAACGGTTGGCGCGCTCTCCGATCGAATCTGGACGCCAGTTGGCCGTCGCCGTCCATTCATTTTGCTGGGTATTCCGCTGTCGGCCCTGTTCTTCATCTCGGGCGCGTTTGTTGGCAGCCTGGTGTCACTCGCGGTCGTGATCTTTCTGTTCTCGATCTTTTTCAATATCGCCGTCGATCCGTACACGGCGTTACTCGCCGACATCGTCCCTCTCGAGCACCGCGGCTGGTTGTCGGGACTCAGCACTGGCCTGCAACTGGTCAGCTCGGTGGCGTTCCTGGTCGTGATCTACTTCGCGACAGCTGGCGGCGGGGGTGTGCCGCTCTGGACCTACGCGCTGGTTGCCGTGGTGCTCGTGGTCAGCTTTGGCGTGACCGTGCTGGGCGTCGACGAGCCACGCGCGCCCGTTACCGACTCGCGACGGATCCCCATGCGCGAGTACGTCGAAGCCGTGACCGAGCAGCGGCAGGCCGTGCGCTACCTGGGCACGCTGTTCGTCTACCAGTTCGGACTGAACGCGATCCTGCCCTACCTGGTTCTGTTCGTGGTGGAGGACATCCACCAGACCGACCAGGTGGCATTCGGGCTGTCGGCCGGGCTGCTGGTCGTCACCGCGCTGGGCGCGGTGGTCTTTGGCCGCCTCGCGGACCGTCTCGGCACCCGCCTGGTCATGGCGATCGGCTGGAGCTTGCTGGCGCTGAGTGCGATCGGCGGCGTAGTGGTGACCAATTTGCTCGAGACGACGATCGTGGTCCTGGTTGCCGGCGTGGGCAATGGCGCGGCGACGGCGGTGAGCTGGCCCCTGCTGACGGCCCTCATCCCGCCAGAAAAAACCGGCGTCTTCGCGGGCCTCAAAGCCGCTGCCGAGTCAATCGCGATCCCGTTGTCGGTGGTCGTCGCCGCCGAGATCTTCCTGCCCCACTTTGGCTATCGCGGCATCTTCGCGATGCTGGCGATCACCATCGTCGTAGCGCTGGTCCTGCTGCTGCGCTTCGTCCATGTGCCTGCTGCGTATACTCCAAACCACCCGGCCGGGGTGGCGAAACTGGACAGACGCGGCGGACTTAAAATCCGCGGCCCCAAAAGGGCATGAGGGTTCGAATCCCTCCCTCGGCACCTCGGCGTCCATCGTGGTTTGGCGGGAACGTGCTACCGTTGCACCAAGCTCTGCAGGAGGCTGTCGAAAGGCCTGATGGATCGTGCGACCTTCTTCGCCATCATGGGCGCGTTTCCGACCGGTGTCGGAATTGTCACGGCTGTGGATGACCAGGACCAGCCGAAGGGGCTGACCTCCAATGCGCTGTGTAGCGTGTCCGCCGAGCCGCCGCTGGTGCTGGTTTGCGTTGACAAGAACAGCAACACGTTGCCGGCTTTGCGCCATTCGAAGAAGTTTTGCGTCAACTACCTGTCCGCTGGGCGTGGCGACCTGGCCAACATGTTTGCGTCCAAAGAGCCCGACAAGTTTCAGAACGTCTCGTGGCGCCCCGGGCACAATGGCATGCCGTGGCTTCACACCGACACCATCGCCCACGCGGAATGCACTATCACGCAGGAGCTTGATGCAGGCGATCACCTGATCATTCTTGGCGAAGTGACCGATGGGCAGCCGCCGGCGCCCGGCACCAAACCGCTCATGTACTTCCGTCGAACGTACGGGACCTGGGAAGACTGATCAGCTCAGCTTTCGCCGCATCCAGCGTGCGCAGCGTCCTCTGAATCTGGTTCGCGTGCTCGGCCGCGTGATTGCACACGTACGTCTCGATCAGCTCCTCCACGCCCATTGACGGGTGGCGCGCATCGATCTTGGCCAGCAACGCTCGACGCGCGTCACAAGTTGCTCGGCCGCCACGGTTCTGCGTGTAGCCGGGAGGCCAACTGCTCTTTGAACGAGTGCAACGCATTTCCTACACTTCAGGATTGCGGGTGTGATGGAAAACGAAGAGCTTGCTGCACTTCGGGCGACCCTGCTAGCGGCGCAGCGCCAGCCGCTGGCGGTGAAGGTGCGCCAGGCGCGCCTCAGTGCGCTGCTGTCCGAGGGCGACGAGCTTTTGCCGTACGTCCTGTCGCCGTCGTGTAGCGATCCACGGGATCGCACTCTGGACCGTCGGGAGCTACCGCAGCTTCGGATTCTCGAAGGAGGGCTGGACGCGCTGCGGTTGGCGCGGCTGCGGCGCATGCGCCTTCACGAGCCGATGCCGACCCGGCCGAGCCGCCTAGCGGCGGTGCTGGGGGTCCTCATCGTGCTCTGCCTCCTCAGCCAGATGCTGGGGATGGTGCTCATTCACTGGCGCTAAGCCGTCGGGGCGTCTCAGGGTCTGACGCCGATTTTCGTCAGGATCCAATTCGTCTTGGCCTGATCCAGCGACAACTTCACATCCTGACTACTCCGCTGCGTGCTGAGCCAGTTACTGAAGGCCTTCTGCCGCTGGCTGGCGAGCTGGTCTGGTGGCAAGGCGCGATTCGGGTCCGTTTCGAGCACCTGCAGGATGTGATACCCGGCGGTGTCCATCACGACCGAGCTCAACTGTCCGGGTTGGAGCGCAAAGACGGCATTGTCAATTGCCGTCGTCTGCACGCCCTTGTTGAACCAACCCATGTCACCACCGTTTGCCTTCGTCGCGGTGTCGGCCGAATTCTGCTGAGCGAGCGTGGCGAAGTCCGCGCCGTTCTGGAGCTGGTTCAGCAAGTCGTTCGCCTGGTCGGACGTCGGCACCAGGATCTGCCTGGCGTGCACCTGGGGCTGCGAGGCCGGCACCTGCTCCTCGCCGATAACCGCCGAGAGCTTGTCCTGCAGCAGCTGGCGCTCGAGGACGGTGCGCAGCTCGGACTCGGTCAGACCGTTCTGGTCGAGCAGCTTCTGGAGCGCGGGTCCGTAGGCCGCGTCGTCCAGGGTCGGCACCGCGGTCGGCGTGGTGGGCGGGGTGGCCGTCGCACTCTGGTCGGGCGTGCTGGCCGCCGCCGGGGTTCCCGAAGCTTGAGCTTGCGCGTCCGCCGAAGTGTCGGCGCTGGCGTCGGCCGCCGCTGCGGCCGACGTCTCTGACGTGGCGCCGGGCGTCACGCCGGGCGTGGCAGCGTCCGAGCTGTCAGTTGCGACCGGACTCGGCGTGGCATTGGCGGAGGCGTTGAAGCTGGCCACGGTCTGCTGCACTTTATCGTCAACTTCCGACGGCGACACGCTGATGCCGCGCCGCGCCGCCTCCTGGGCAATGATGTGCGCGTCGACGAGGTCGTCGAGCGCCGAATTTGGCAAGCTTCGCTTCTGCTGATCGACATAGTCCGCGGTCGTGGACGGGTCACCCACCTGGCTGGCCTGCGCGTCGATCGCGTGGGCTTGTGGGCGCACCTCGTCGAGCAGTTGCTGCGCCGTGATCGAATCGGGCCCGACCTGGGCGACGACCTGATTGGCTTCCACCACGTTGTCGTAGACGAAGCCGGCCGCAAAAATCAGCACGATGACCACCCCCAGCGCCGCGACGGCGACGTAGAGCAGCTTCAGTTGATGCTGTTCACGCTGCCAGTGCGAGCGCTGACGTCGGCTCGGCGCCGCGGCGGCGGCTCTGACCGCCGCGCTTTTGCTTTCGTGCGCGGCGCGCACGCGTCGCGTGCCCGATGGGGTGGGAGAGTTGCTACTCATGGCACTGCGACGCGAGGCGGAAGGAAAGAGGAAGAGGACGAGGAGGTCAGGCTTCGGCAGCCTGCGCGACTGGTTGTGGGGCCTCGGCAACAGGCTCAGCTGCGACGAGCTCAGCTGCGACGGGCTCTGAGGCGACGGCTCTGAGGCGACTGGCTCTGAGGCGACTGGCTCTGAGGCGACTGGCTCTGAGGCAGGCGGTTCAGAGGCAGCAGGCTCGGTGGCGGCCGCCTCAGCCGCGACAGGGTCGCCGGCGTCGTGCCTGGCCGTCGGTTGCCTGTCCGTCGGTCGGCGCCGCGCTGGCCTCGGCCGTGCTCGCTTCAGCGGCCCCGTCCTGCTCCTGCGGCCGCGGGCGGGACCCGCGGAATGGCGGAACGCCTGGCTCGCGCACAAGCACGCCTGTCACACGGATGTGCTCGGCGGTGAACGGCAGCAACGCGAGCTGTCGAGCTCGCTTGAGCGCGATGTTCAGCGACCGCTGGTGCGCGGCGCACGTGCCCGTCTTGCGACGTGGCTCGATCTTGCCGCGCTCCGACAGGAACCGCCGCAACCTGACCAGGTCCTTGTAGTCGACCTCTTTGACCTTGTCGACGCAGAACTGACACACCTTGCGTCGAGGAGTGAATTTGCGGCCGCCGCCCCCGCCAAATTCACCAGGGCGTCGACGTCCCGGCGCGGGGCGTCCGCCTGGGCCGCTGGGCGACGAGGGCGAGGCAGAAGGAGCAGGCGCCGCGGGTGCGGCTGGGGGAGCCATGGTCATGTATCAAGAGTTCCTTTCTCTGGGTGGCAGCCCCACGCGACGGCGGGGGCAGAAAGGTCGGCAGAGTATAGCGTTGCGTTTTCGAAACGACTCAGAAGGGCAGGTCCTCAAGATCGGCGGGATCGTCCTGGGCTGCACCGACGCGTGGCGTCGCGGAGCGGGCAGGCGCGGCTGTCTCGAACTCGCCCGCGCCTTGCGAGAACTCTCCGTCGCGCTGCCGACTGTCCAGAACGATGACCTCGTTGGCGATCACGTCGAGAGAAAAGCCCTTGTTGCCGTTCTGGGCTTCGTACTGACGCGACTCGAGCCGACCTTCGACATAGACGCGCGTTCCCTTGTTGACGCGCTCGGCCAGCGTTTCCGCCTGTCGACCGAAGACGGTCACGCTGAACCATTCCGTATGGTCGGCCCATTCGCCGTCGCGCTCGCGGCGGCGAGTCGTCGCCGCGACACTGAAGCGCGTCACGGGTCGGCCGTCCTGGGTGTAGCGCTTCTCAGGATCGCGGCCCAGATTGCCAATGACGATCACTTTGCACAGGCCTGCCATGGGCTTCGGGCCTCCCTCTGTCCGACTGCTTCCGTCAGCTTATTCGCGGGCGCCCACGGCCGCAGGCGCCGGCGCCGGCGTAAGGCCTTCAGCGCGCACGAGCAGGTGACGGATCACGCTCTCGGTGAGTTTGAGGGCGCGCTCGATCTCGGCGGCCGCATTCGGCGGCATGTGAAAGCGGCTCACGATGTAGACGCCGTCGCGGAAGCGACCAATCGGGTACGCGAGGCGCCGCCGTCCCCAGGACTCGACGTTGTCGATGGTTCCGCCCCGCTGGGTGACCATGTTCTGGATGCGGGTGTTCAGGGCTTCAATTGCCGCGTCGTCAAGGTTCGGATCGAGCACGACCATCAGTTCGTAGTCTCGCACCGTTCCTCCTTTCTCTGGCTAAGACAGCTCCCACACTGAGGAGCAGAAAGGGATGCGCAAGTATATAGATTTGGACATCGAGCTCGTTACGACGCTCTGCCGTTATCCGTAGCGCTCCTCTTTCCAGGGGTCGCCGTGCATGTTGTAGCCGTACTGCTCCCAGAAGCCCGGACGGTCGCCCGCCATGAACTCGAAGCCGCGCAGCCACTTGGCGCTCTTCCAGAAGTACAGGTGGGGTACGAACAACCGCACCGGCCAGCCGTGCTCCGCTGAGATCGGCTCATCGTTGCGCGTGTCGATGAGCATGTTCTCATCGCGCAGGAAGTCGTCCAGACTGAGATTGGTCGTGTAGCCATGCTCCGCGTGCACCATCACGTGCGTTGCTTCTGGCTTGAGCTCCACCAGCTTCATGATCTCCGCGACGGGCACCCCCGACCAGGTGCTGTCGAGCATCGACCAGCGCGTCACGCAGTGGACGTCTGACTTGACCGTGTGGCGGGGGAGCTTCTTGAACTCCTGATAGCCAAGCTCGCGCGGAGCCTGCACGAGGCCCTCGAGCGTCAACTTCCAGGTATCCAGGTCAACGCGCGGTACGTTGCCGTACTGGAGCACGGGCCATTTCTCGGTCAGGTACTGACCGGGTGGCAGGCGGTCAGCAACCGCGCGGTCGCGTTCGCTGAGTGGGCGTCGGAAGAAGTTGAAGGCCATGGTTGCCCCGCGAGGGAGGATAGCGAACTGTGCGTTAGACTGGTGGCCATTCTTTCGCGGGGCGTAGCAGAAGTTTGACAGCGCCAGACTCGCCGACGGACGTGACGATTGAACCCGTCAAGCGCAGCCGTATCTACGAGCACATCGTCGAGCAGATCCGCGCGCTGATCCGCGAAGGGCGCTGGGCGCCTGGCGACCAGATTCCGCCGGAGCGTGAGCTCGCCGAGCGCTTCAAAGTGAGCCGCACCTCGGTGCGCGAGGCGCTGCGAGCGCTGGAGATGCAGGGCATCATCGACAGCCGCCAGGGGGGCGGCACGTTCGTGCGGACCGCCGATACCGAGGCACTCGTGCCGCCGCTGGCCGCGGCCATTCTGCGCGGGCGACGCGAGCTGGCGGAAGTGCTCGAAGTGCGCGAGCTGATCGAGCCTGGCATTGCGCGACGCGCGGCGGAGCGGGCCACGGCCGAGCACGTCTCCGAGCTGGAGAGCTTGCTGCAGCGGCAGCGCGCATGCATTGCCGAGGGTCGGACGTTTGTCGACGAGGACACCGCGTTTCACTACACGCTGGCGCGGGCGGCGGACAATCACATTCTGTTGCGTTTACATAACGTGATTCTGGATGTGCTGCGTGAGTCGCGGCAGAGCTATCTGCACGTGCCCGATCGGCCGCAGACGAGTCTGCGGGGCCACGAGGCGATCCTGCGCGCGGTCAAGGCCCAGGATGGTGAGGCGGCGTATCAAGCGTCGCTAGAGCACATCACCGAGGTGCGCGATGGCATCCTGCGGGCCCTGGAGGGAACCGCCAGCTAGCGCCTCGCGCACTTGACCCTCGTCTGACTCACTAAACGGTTCGTGTCTGTCACGGCTTCGGGTCGGGGAGGCCGCGCACGTTTGAGTCTTTCACGTGTCCGGGTCGGGGGAGCCTGCGGCCCCCCGCCGCCAGTCGCTGCTGCGCTCGCAGGCTCGCTGCGCGCTCCTTTCCGCGGCGACCCCCCGCGTACGTGCTGAGCCGCACCTCTGCGGGGTCGCACGCTCGCTCGCGTGGTCCACAAACCTTGTCCGCTTGAACCGGTGTGAACCGATTCGAGACGTGGTTAGCCGGACGTCTTGGCCGACACGTGTCGACGGTCAACACGCGGTGAGGCACCGACCGTGGCGCATGGAGCGGTGTGACAGCTCGACACGTGGTTCGCTGAGGTCGGCGCTGACACGTCCCGACGGATCAACACGCGGTGAGGCACCTACCGTGTCGCACGGAGCGGCGTGACGGTTCGACACGTTGTTCGCTGCTGGTCGGCGCTGTCACGTCTCGAGGATCCACACGCGTCAGGACCGATGGGGCTCGGCCCAGATGGGGCTCGGCCCAAACGTTAGGGAGGTTTCAACCACGTCCGATCAACACGTTTGTGGACCACGCGAGCGAGCGTGCGACCCCGAAGAGGCGCGGCCCAGCACGTACGCGGGGGGTCGCCGCGGAAAGGAGCGCGCAGCGAGCCTGCGAGCGCAGCGGCGACTGGCGGCGGGGGGCCGCAGGCTCCCCCGACCCGGAAACGTGAAAGACTCAAACGTGCGCGGCCTCCCCGACCCGGAGCCGTGACAGACTCAAACGTGCGCGGGCTCCCCCGACCCATATACGCCTATGAGCACGAACCTCAGTCGTTAAATCGGGGGGGCCGTTTCTCGCGGAACGCGGCCAGGCCCTCGGCGAAGTTCGGGTCTCTTGCGGCGATCGTCTGGTACTGCGCCTCCAGCTCCAGCACGCGCTCCAGCGGCAGCTCGTGCGACTGGTTCACCGCGCGCTTCGTCAGCGCCATCGCCTTGTGCGGCCCTCGGGCCAGTCGCGCGGCGAGCGCCTGCGTCTCAGGCAGTACCTGGTCATCCGGCAACACGGCGTTCAGCATGCCAATCTCGCGTGCCTCGGCCGCGGTGAGCGCGTCGCCCGTCCACGCCAGCTCCAACGTTTTGCCAGCGCCGACCAGGCGCGGCAGGAAGTACAGCATCCCGGCGTCTGGCACCAGACCGATGCGCACGAACGCGACCACCAGGCTGGCAGACTCGGCCGCGTAGCGCAGGTCGCACGCGAGCGCCAGGCTCAGACCCGCGCCAGCCGCGACGCCATTGATCACCGCCAGCACCGGCTTCTCGAGCGCGTGCAGCCGCATGACCAGCGGCATGTAGCGCGAGCGCAGCGCGGTGCCCACGTCAGTCATGCTGGCGTCCGTACCAGACTGGCTGAGATCGGCGCCCGCGCTGAACCCTCGACCGGCACCCGTGAGCACCAGCGCCTGGACCGCATCGTCGCGTTCGGCGGCGCGCACTACGTGCAGCAGCTCGGTGATCATCGCGCCGGAGAGGGCATTGAGCTTGTCGGGCTGGTTCAAGGTGATGGTCTGGACCTGGTCGGTCAGGTCGGTCAGGACGATGGGCATGCGACCTCAGAGGCCCCTGTAGCCCGGTTCGCGCTTGTCGATGAACGCGTGCATGCCCTCGTGCGCGTCCTGTGTCGCGAACAGCAGATAGAAGGCTTTGCGTTCGAAGTCGATGCCGTCGTCGACGCGACCCTCGAACGCACGCGTGACGGCTTCTTTAGCCATGCGCACCGAGATTGGGGGACGCCTGGCCAGCTCTTTGCCGAGGCTGACGGCTTCATCCAGGATCATCTCCTGCGCAACGACGCGCGCCACCAGGCCGCGCTGATGGGCTTCTTCGGCGCCGAGCATGCGCCCGGTGAGCACCATGTCCATGGCGACGAACTTGCCGACCGTGCGGGTCAGACGCTGCGTCCCACCGGCGCCGGGGATCAGGCCGATATTGATCTCTGGCTGGCCAAAGTGGGCGTTTTCGGCGGCGACGATGATGTCGCACAGCATCGCTAGCTCGCAGCCGCCGCCGAGCGCGTAACCCGCGACGGCGGCGATCAGCGGCTTGGTGATCTTCCTGACGCGATCGAACTGCCCGATGCTGTTGCGCAGCAGCATGTCGACCGGTGTGGCCTCGGCCATTTCCTTGATGTCCGCGCCCGCGGCGAAGACGGCCGGGCCGCCGGTGAGCACGATGGCGCGGATGCTGGGGTCGGCGTCGTGGGCCTCGAGGGCGTCGACGAGGTCGCGCATGAGGGGGGCGGCCAGGGCGTTCAGCTGCCGCGGACGATTGAGCGTCACGATGCCGACGGGGCCGTCTGAGCTGGACAGCACGTGCTCGTAGTCGGGCATGGAAGCCAGCATACGCGGGTGCGACACGGCGCATTGCGTCGCTGCGCTCGCTCGCGCGGAAGTTTGATCTCTCCGAGGGTCCAAGGGGCTGCCGCCCCTTGGAAATCCTCGCCTGGCCGCAACCAGAGGTGCGTGCTCGGGAAGGAGTCTCGCCGCGCCACGACCGAGGTGCACGGGGCCTGCCCCGCGTGGCCGCAACACAGGCTGCCGCCCCTTGGAAATCCTCGCCGCGCCGCGACCAGAAGCGCACGCCTGAGGCAATTTCCGCCAGGCCGCGACTCGAGGCGCACAGGGCCTGCGCCGCGTGACCGCAACCGCTGCCACCCCGGCAATCCTCGCGGGGGAGACGCCAAGGTGCACTTCGAAGGCCAGTCCCCGCGCGGCGGTTGCTTCTGGCTCGGCGCCGCGGATTGACACGCCGCGCGTCACGGCCCAAAATTGGTCAGACCAATCCGCCATCTGATATCCCACTGAGTGAGGAGGCGCAGCGTATGCACCAGACCGGCTCGGCTTCCTGGTCTGTCGAGGTCGTCTACCGCGGCATTTTCCAGAAGCGCCTTGCGAATCGCATCTCGCGCGGCGTCGTGCTCGGCGCGCGCAAAGAAGGTAAGGTCGGCACCGCCTTCGCTCGCTACGGAGATTCGCCCGAACGCAACGGCATCCCTTCCAAAAACTTCGCCGTGGTCGCCACCGACGAGGTCGAACTGGAGTCCTCGCTGGCCCGCTACGAGCCCGAGAGCGTGGATGTCTCGATCTGCGTGGACGACACCATGTGCAAGGGCGTCGAGTCCTGGGCATGGTACGGCGTGCAGCCCATCAACAAGCTCGTCGTACCTGGCGGCACGCTGCTCGTCACCTCCGACAAGCAGCCGGAAGAACTGCTCAAGGCCATCAAAATCAAGCCCTACGACTACACGCTGGCCGTGGTCCCAAGCCCCGTGCACGCCGGTGTCTTCGCACCCGAGGGCTCGGCCAGTTTCGCGGGTCTGTGGGTCGACAACGACGACAACACTGACTTCAACTGCCTCGCGGCCGTGGCGCGCGTTGCGCCCCAGGTCATCTCCATCGACGCGGTGCTGGCCATCGTGCTCGATCGCACGAAGGACGAGGCGCGCGTCAAGATGGTCAAGGACATTTTCGACCAGTTGCGGCTGCTCACCGTCAAGGCCGGCGAGGGCAGCAGCGTCTCGTTCGAGGAGTATCGCAAGCCCGGCTGGATGCAGATGCGCGAAGGCATCATCGTCGAAGCCCAGCAGGTGGGCACGCGCAACCCGCTCTACAAGAAGTGGAGCACGCGCACGCGGCGACCCCTGGTCAACTTCGATACCTGCATCAAGTGCACGCAGTGCTGGCTCCAGTGCCCCGACGAGTGCTTCGAGGTCACGCCCGAAGGCACGTACGAGGTCATCTACGAAGCGTGCATCGGCTGCTCGATCTGCGAGGAAGTGTGTCCCGTTCCGGACTGCATCGCGATGGTCAACGAGCTCGAGTTCGACGACAACGAGAGCCTGTATGCGCTGTACAAGCAGGACCCGGAGGCGTACCGCCAGCTCCTCCAGAAGCACAACATGCCACTGCATCCTGAATTGATCGACAAGGCCAGGAAGACGGCGCCCGTGCACGACGTGCAGGAGCGCAAGTGGCCAGTCACGGTCGCAGGAGGTGAACAATAGGTATGGCCATCGCAACCCAACCTGGCTCGACCTCGGCCGCGTCCCCCAAGCTGGAAGGTGAGGAAGAGCTGCTCGTCACCGGGTCCGAAGCCATCGCGCATGCGCTCCGCCTGGCAGACGTCGACATCGTGGCCGCGTATCCCATCCGCCCCTACGACGCGGTCATGCAGGCCGTGGCGACCATGATTGCCAACGGCGAAATGGACTGCGAGTACATCGTGGCTGAAGGCGAGCACTCGCAGTTCGAGCTGGTCAAGCACGCCAGCGCGGTCGGCGCCCGCTCGTTTGTCGGCTCCTCAGGCGTGGGCTGGTTCTACGCTTTCGAGGCGATCGCGGTGACAGCCGGCCTGCGCCTGCCGGTGGTCGCCAACGTCGGCAACCGCGCGCTGGACGATCCGGGCGCCTTCGGTGTCGAGCACAACGATGCCCTGGCCGTGCGCGACCTGGGCTGGCTGATGACCTGGGTCGAGACCGGGCAGGAAGCCTTTGACGCGGCGCTGATCGCGTACAAGGTCGCGGAAGACCCGCGCATCATGCTTCCGTGCGCGGTCAGCACCGACGGCGCGTTTCTGACCCACTCGCAGCACCTGGTCAGGATCCCGCCGAAGAGCATCGTCGACCAGTACCTGCCGGCGTACAACCTCGGCGACCGGTTATTCCATCCGGACAACCCGATCACGATCGCTCCGCAGGTCGACCAGGACTGGCTGACCGAGATTCGCAAGCAGAACGACGCCGCGATGCGGCGTGCTCCCGAAGTCATTCGCGACGCTTACCGCGA
Organism: uncultured Chloroflexia bacterium; assembly: GCA_963776625.1. Classification (GTDB taxonomy): domain Bacteria; phylum Chloroflexota; class UBA6077; order UBA6077; family CF-72; genus CF-72. The sequence goes on from CAVZNP010000004.1 coordinate 172,410, forward strand.
ATACTACGAGCTGACCGGGCGCCAGAAAGAGCCGTTCATGGAGACGTATATGACCGACGACGCGGACTTCGTGCTCGTCGGTCAGGGCACGATCGCGATGCCAGCGCGCGTGATCGTCCGTCGCCTGCGAGAACAAGGCCACAAGGTCGGCTTCGCTCGACTGAAGTGGTTCCGACCCTTCCCTGCCGAGGAAGTGGTCGAGCGCCTGAGCGGCTTCAAATCGGTCGGGATCATCGACCGCGACTACAGCTTCGGCTCGCCACATCATGGTGGCGTGCTGTTCACCGAGTTCCGCGCCGCCTTCTATGACAGCCCGAAGCGGCCGGCCATGATCAACATCATCGGCGGTCTGGGTGGTCGCGAGTTCACCGCCCCCGATGGGCAAGAAATGTTTACCCTCATGCAGAAGGCCGCCGCCGGCGACTTGAAGACGAACGTCCACTGGATCGGGGTTCGGGAGTAAGGGAAGAGATGAGCCTCACAGTCACCCCACCATCCGAGCTGGTCGACCTCAGCTCGATCAAGACCGTCAAGCAGGTTCCGTACACCGAATACTTCGTGTCGGGACACCGCACGTGCCAGGGCTGCGAGAGTGCGCTGGTCATGCGCTATATCGCCAAGGCCGCCGGTCCGCGCACGATCGTGCTCGGCTCGACAGGCTGCATGTACGTGGCCAACACCAGCTACTACACGACACCATGGGTCGTGCCGTGGATGCACACGCAGCTTGGCGCGGCCGGCTCCGCGGCACTCGGCGCGGCAGCAGGGTTGAAGGTGCTGATGCGCAAGGGCAAGCTCAAGGACGAGCTGATCAACGTGATCGCCTTCTGTGGCGACGGCGGCGGCGCGGACATGGGCCTGTCAGCCATTTCGGCGGCACTCACGCATGCCAACTACCGTTTCCTGGTCATCCTGTACGACAACGAGTCCTACGCCAACACCGATATTCAGCTGTCAGGCTCGACGCCGTATGGTGCGGTCACCACGTTTTCGCCGACAGGCAAACACAAGCGCATCATGCACACGCGCTGGAAGAAGAACACGCCGGGCATGCTGGCGGCTGGGCATCCAGACGCGGCGTACATCGCCACCGCTGACGCTGCCTACGGCGTCGACTTCATGAACAAAGTCCGTAAAGGGCTGGCCGCGGGTGGCCCAGCGTTCATTCACGTGCTCGATCCGTGCCCGAAGGGCTGGCACTACGATCCGCAGCTGTCGCACGAGCTCGGCAAGCTGGCGGTCGAGACGGGCATCTGGTCGCTCTGGGAGATGGAAGACCACACGGTGAAGCTCAACGGCACGACGCGGGCGATCGCCTCGGGGCGCGCCAGGCGCAAGCCGGTGCGCGAGTATCTGGCCCAACAGGGGCGCTTCGCGCATTTCACCGACGAGGACTATGACCTGTTCCAGCGGCGGGTGGACGAGCAGTGGACGAACTGGCTCATCCCTGGCGTGGTGTCGTTCGGGCTCGAGGCGGGGACGCCGCTGAACCTGGGGGCGCCGGCGCCGGCAACGAAGGCCGCGCCGGAGACGGTTGAAGAGACGGTCTAAGGGCTCTTTCAGTCGTGTGAGTTCGACGCGCTAGTCGATTCGCTAGCGCGTCGCGGCTCTCAATCGGGTCGGGTGAGGCGTTCCACTTCCGCTTCGCTGTAGCCCAGCTCGCCCAGCACCTCGGCGGTGTGCTCGCCCAACAACGGAGGTGGGTAGCGGACCTCGAGGGGTGTTTCCGACATGCGGTACGGGAAGCCGGTCGTGCGCAGTTCAGGGACCTTCGGGTGCGGCGTTGGTACAGCCATGCCCAGGTGCTGGCTCTGCGGGTCGCCGAAGACCTGTGCCAGGTCGTACACCGGGCCAACGGGGACTTCCGCAGCCTCCAGGCGCGCAATGACGTCGGCTTGCGTGAGCTGCATCAGGCGCGCTTCGATCGCCGCGCTCAGCTCGGCGCGGTTGGTCACACGCTCCGGGTTTGTGGCAAAGCGTGCATCCGACAACAGCGACGTGAGGTCGAGTGCGCGACAGAAGCGCTGCCACATCGGTTCGTTGGCCGCCGCCACGTTCACAAACCCGTCCGAGGTCCTGAACATCTCGTACGGCGCAATGCTCGCGTGGCGATTGCCGATGCGCCCTGGGGGCGTGTCCGTCGCGAAGTAGCGGCCCGCCTGGTACGTCAACAGTGCGACCTGACCGCCGAGCATCGAGGTATCGATGAACTGACCTCGACGCTCGGGGTCGCGCTCGCGCCAGTACAGGGCCGAGGCCACGGCGTAGGCCGCGAACATGCCGGCGGTGATGTCGGCAATCGGCACGCCGACGCGCGTTGGTCCGCCGTCGGCTTCGCCTGACAGGTACTGGATGCCGCCCATCCCCTGCAGGATCGCGTCGTAGGCGGGCTGCCGCGCGCGGGGGCCGGTCTGGCCAAAGCCCGAGACCGAGCAGTACACCAGCGACGGATTCAGCTCGCGAGCTTGCTCGTAGGCGAGGCCGAAGCGGTCCATGGTGCCCGGGCGGAAATTCTCGACCAGGACGTCGGCGGAGCGCGTCAGGCGAGTGAGCGCCTCGACGGCGTCTGGCGACTTGAGGTCCAGCGTCACACTGCGCTTGTTGCGATTGACGCTCATGAAGTAGCTGCTTTCGCCGGCGACGAAGGGTGGGCCCCACTGGCGGGTTTCGTCGCCGCTGCCAGGCAGCTCGATCTTGATCACGTCGGCGCCCATATCACCGAGGAGGAGGGAGCAATACGGACCCGCCAGCGCACGGGTCAGATCGACTACGCGGGTGCCGGAGAGCGGGCCAGCCATGACTAAGCAAGGTACACTGCGCGGCCAGATGGGCGATTCGCTGGAGGGCATCGGCGCCGACGTCCGCGCCTGTCGCGCCTGTAAATTGTGTGAGCGACGCACGGTGGGCGTGCCCGGCGAAGGCAGCCCGACCGCCGAGATCATGTTCATCGGCGAGGGCCCCGGCTTCCACGAGGACCAGCAGGGGCGACCCTTCGTCGGCGCCGCGGGCCAGCTCCTGACCGAGATGTTGCGGGTCATCAACCTGCGGCGCGAGGACGTGTTCATCACCAACGTCGTGCGTTGCCGCCCGCCGGGCAATCGCGACCCGCTGCCCGACGAGCTCCAGGCCTGCGACACGTACACGCAGCGCCAGATCGCCGTGCTCGACCCGAAACTGATCGTGACGCTCGGCCGTTATTCCATGGCGCGTTTCGTTGGTCAAGGGCCCATGCGTGAGCTGCACGGACGCACCCGCGAATGGAATGGGATCATGTGCCTGGCGATGTACCACCCGGCGGCCATCCTGAGAACGCCAACCGTCGAGATGCGGCGAATCTACGAGGACGACTTCCGCAAGATTCCAGACTTGCTCCAGGAAGCACGCGCGAAGCGGGTGAGCGTCGCGGCGCCCGTCCAGACGGCCGAGGCCGATCCCGAGGCGGCGCCGCTCGACCAGCTCCCCCTCTTCTGACGGGCAGGGCGCGCGATGTCCCACACCTTCTCACCTGAAATGGACCGCCGGAGCGAAGCACTGGCACTGGCCGCCACGTTCCTGACGGCCATCGTGGCGGTCCTGGTGTTTTTCCCTGCCGAAGGGCGTGTGCTCGTGCCGATCCACGCGGGGCTGTACGCCCTGCTCGGGCAGATGGCGTTCGTCCTGCCACTCGGGCTGACGCTGCTCAGCGCGCTGGCCTTTGCACGGCGCGTACGGCCCGGGCTGCGGTTGCCCCGAGGTCGGCTGCTCGGTCTCGGCGTGATCACAATCGCCCTGTTGCCCGCCGACCACCTGCTTGGCCAATCGACTGGCCTGGTGGGTGAGTGGTTCACTGGCAGCCTCATCCACCTGCTGGGCGGCCCGTTTACCGTCGCGCTCACACTGGCGCTGGTGATCCTTGGCTCGGCTCTCGCATTCAATGCCCGGCCTTCGTTCAAGCCACCGAGATTGCCCATTGCTGCGCGTTAGACAGTTGCCTTCCTCTCGGCTGGCATGGGTGCGCGTACCCATACCGGCCGCGGAGCTGTGGCCTGCCCTGGTGTTGCTGGTGATCTATGCGCTGGCCTACCTGCGGTTTGCCGCGCAGCTCGCGACGTTTCCGTTCGATTTCGACCAGGGCGAAGGCTACGACGCATGGAGTGGCTGGCTGATCAATCTTGGCCAGCTCCCGTACACGAGCAACGCGAGCTTTCCGTACTACTCGTCCAACTACCCGCCGCTGTGGAGCTACCTGGTCTCGATTCCAATGGCCTGGCTCGGGCCCGGGCTGGGCGCCGCGCGCATCGTCTCCACCCTGGCAGCCCTGGCGACGGCCGGGGTGCTGTGGATCGCCGCGAAGCAGCTCTCGAAGCGAACGATCAGCGGGGTGCTCGCGGCGGGCTTTTTCCTTGCCTCGCCCTACGTCTTCCACACCACACCTCTGGCGCGCGTCAATAGCCTGGCGCTGCTGGCGGCGGTCGTCGGCCTGACTCTCCTGGACGGTCGGCTGACCCGTCGGCGAGTCATCCTGGGCAGCCTTGCGCTGGCCGCCGCGCTGTTCACCAAGCCGACGGCAATCGACGCCGCGGCCGCCGGCGTGCTCGCGGTGCTGGCGCGCCAACCGCGACTGGGTGTGCTCGCCGCCGCCGTCGTCGGCGGGGTCGGGGCCGTCGGTTTCGTGCTGCTGATGCTCTTGACCAACGGCGCCTTCTGGCTGAATGTCGTCGCCGGCAACGCCAACCCGTTCGATCTGCAGCAGCTGACGGGCTATCTGTCGAACTTCTCGATCCTGCACTGCGTGCTACTGGTCATGGCTATTGCGGAGTGCGCGCGGATGCTGCTGCGTCGCCAGTGGTCGCCCTGGGCGCTGTACCTGGTGACTTCGAGCGTGGCGGCGCTGGGCGTTGCCAAGTGGGGCGCGGGCGAATCCTATTTCCTCGGCGCCATTGCCTCGATCTGCGTGCTGTCGGGTGTGTGGGTGGCCCGTTTTCTGGACGCCGCGCCGCCGCTGCGTTTGCGGTGGGCGCTGGGTATCGCTTTGCTCATCCAGGCGCTGCTGTTGTCGCACGCCGAGATCAGCTCGCTGCTGCCGTGGCTGCCGGACCGCGGGCCGCAGGAAGCATTTCTCGGGCATGCGCCGACCGCTGCCGACCAGCAGGCTGGCCAGTTGATCGCGAACGAGATTCGTGGGTTGAGTGGCCCCGCGTTATCCGAGGATCCGAGCTTTGCGGTGGTCGCCGGCAAAGCGCTGGTCGGCAATGCCACACAGCTGCGCAACCTGTACGAGGCCGGCTTGTGGGACCCGGCGCCCATGGTCAACGACCTGCAGGCTCACAAGTACGCTATCGTCATCCTTGATGCGGAGTTGTATCCAGAGCCTGTGCTAGCCGCGATTGGCCGGTACTACTTCCTGGACCGCAGCGTGCGCGTCGACGACGCCACGTATCAAGTCTTTCTCCCCGGGAACCAGTGAGTAATCCGCCCGCTTTACCGCTGTATGCCCTCACTCCGATCACCCTCCGCGTCTCAGTGGTCGTTCCGTGCTTCAACGAGCAGCAGACGATCAACGAGCTGATCGACCGTGTGCAGGCGGTGCCCGTCGACAAGGAGATCATCGTCGTCGACGACTTCTCGACTGACGGCACACGCGAGCTCCTTTTACAGCGCGCCAGCGAACGGAACGACATTGTCCTGCACCTGCGTGCCCGAAATGGTGGGAAGGGGGCCGCGGTCCAGGACGGCTTGCGCCGCGCGAGCGGTGACGTCGTGATCATCCAGGACGCCGACCTCGAGTATGACCCGGCCGATTACCCGGTGCTGCTGCGACCGATTCAAAACGGCCGCGCACGCGTCGTGTACGGTTCGCGCTTCATCGGCGAACATCGCGCCATGTATTTCTGGCACTCACTTGGAAATCGATTTCTCACTCTGACATGCAACGCGCTATTCGATACAACGTTGACCGACATGGAGACCTGTTACAAAGTCTTCACTATCGACATTGCTCGAAAGCTCAAATTGCGCGAGCCCCGGTGGGGCTTTGACCCCGAAATTACCGCGCGCATCCTGAAGATGGGTAATCGCATCTACGAGGTGCCAATTTCGTACGCCGGCCGCGAGTTCAACGAAGGCAAGAAGATCTCGTGGCGCGACGGTTTCGTGGTGCTTTCCACGCTGCTGCGTTGTCGATTTTTACCGTCGTGAGCGCGACGGCAACCGCGCCACCCGTCGCTGCCGAACGCCGGCGGCGGGTGGCTGGGATCACCTGGCCGCTGGGACCAGATCTGTCGGCGGCGCTCGGCCTCGCTGTCGCCTCGCTGGCCTTCTACTACCCGCTCGTGTTCCTCGGACGCGTCCTGGTCGACTACGACGCGTTCGTCTACTTCTATCCGCAGCGCGTCTTTCTGGCCCAGTCGCTGCTGGCGGGGCGGATCCCGCTCTGGGACCCCGATCTATTCCTGGGTGCACCGTTCCTCGCGAACCCGCAAACCGCGGTGCTGTACCCGCCGTCGTGGCTGTTCCTGATCGGCCCAGTCGAAGTGATCTACACGGTGCAGTTGGTCCTGCACGCGTTTCTGGCGGCGTTTTTCACCTATCTGCTGGCCCGTCACGCCTTCGGCATCATCCCGGTCGCTGCCGCGCTGGGTGGAATTGCGTACGCCTTCGGCGGCTTCGCTGTCGGTCAGGTAGGGCACCTCAATCAGATCAGCGCCGCGGCGTGGCTGCCGGCGGTCTTGCTCGCATACAACCGCTTCGTGGTCACGCGGGGCGTGGCCTGGTTGGCTCTCGGCGCGCTGGCGCTGGGCCTGCAGCTGTTCGCCGGCCATCCGCAAGAGACCTACATGACGCTGATCGTGCTGGGGATCTTTGGCCTGGTCACCGCGCCCTGGCGCAATATGCGGCTGCTGATCATCTGCGGAGTCGCCGGAGCGGCGATGTGCGCGATGGGTGCGGTGATTGCCGCGGCGCAGCTGTGGCCAACTCTCGAGCTGGCCCCGCTGTCGATCCGCGGCGCGGGCGTGAACTGGGCGGATGCCGTGGCTGGCTCGTTGCCGTCCTACCTGGCCGTGCGCGCGCTGTTGCCGCCGTACTGGATCATGGTGCCGTATACCGAGTACCTCGGCTACGTCGGGGTCACGGCCGTCACGCTGGCTCTCCTGGGCGTCCTGCAGGGTCGCGCTCGCGCGGTGATATTCGGACTCGTGGTGGCGTTTCTCGGCGTCTTCCTGGCACTGGGCGAAAACAACGATGCGTACGCCGTGGTCTTCGCGACGGTGCCCGGCTTCGATACGTTCCGGGTTCCCGCGCGCTGGTTGCTTCTCTGGGAGTTCGGCGCAGCGGTACTGGCCGGCGTGGGCGCGGACTGGGTTGGTCGGGGTGCAATTCTGCGCTGGCGCTCGCCCAGCTTCTGGCTGCGGGCAGCGCTGGTGGTCGTGATCGTCGGGGTCGGCCTGATCTGGCAGCACACCAACGGCGAAGCGTTCCCTGCACGGCGCACGCCGCTCGCGTTCGCCGCGGTGGCCACCGCGACGCTCGTCGTGTGCCTGCTGCCGCACCTGGGCCGCTGGCACCTGGGCCGCTGGCACCTCGGTGGACCGCGGCTCGCCGTCGCGCTCTTGCTGGCGATGACGGGCTTCGAGCTCTGGGCGGTGGCTGACGCCTCGCCCATTCGTCAGGCCCCGCCGGCCGCCTTCACCGAAGGCGAGATGGTGGACTGGTTCAAGGCGCACGGCGTTACCGACCAGGAGCGATTGCTGAGCCTGGCGCGGCCCGAGTACGTGCCGGCGTCTGAGGACAGCATCCGCGCGCAGCTCAGCACGCTGCCGTCCGACGTGGTTGACATGGTGCTGATCGCCCAGAAATACCACGACACACTCACGCCGAACGTGCCGCTCCAGTATGGCCTGAATACGGCAGACGGCTACGACGGTGGGGTCTTGCCCCTGCTGCGCTGGCTTCACCTCAGCGGCTTGATCGTCGACTCGCCGCGGCCTGACGGCGTGCTCTTGACCCGCTTGAACGACCTGCCGTCCGACCGCATCCTCGACCTGCTCGGCGTGCGGTATCTGATCGCCAATTCAGGGATTCCGTCGCGGGCGGATCTTCAGACGATCGACTTTGGCGATCTGAGCCTCTTCGTTCGGCCAGACCCGGTCCCACGCTCGCTGGTGGTCTTTGGGGTCACGCCGGTTGCCGACGAGAACGCCGCGCTGGCGCGCATGGCGGCGACCGACTTCGATGCGAATCGTGAAGTGGTCATCGAGGGCTCGGCCAGCGCCGCGCCGCCGGGCGCCGCGCCGCAGACGGTCACACCGGACTCGGAGGACCCCGAGCACTGGCACGCCCACGTATCGCTGCCACAGGCTGGCTACCTGCTGCAGCGGGAGGCCTGGTACCCGGGCTGGCGCGCACGCGTCGACGGCGCCGACGTGCCCGTCCTGCACGCCGACAGCCTCTTTCGAGCGGTCGCCCTGAGCCCGGGCGAGCACGACGTGGATATCTATTTCGACTCGTCGAGCTTCAAACGTGGCGCGCTTGTGAGCCTGGCCGGCATGGTTGTCATAATTGGCTTGCTGCTCTGGCGGCCTATAATTAGAACACGTGTCCAGGGTTGATCCTGTCCACACACGCCGATTCCCCGATGAAGGGGCAAGCCTCGTGCTTCTGCACCCCGGCGACGTCACTGACGCCGAGCTCGCGGGCCACCTCGTTGCCTTGCTGTTCGCGGCGGCCGGACCGCTTCCGCCGCCCGATGCCGCGCGGCTGCTCGAGATAGCCCCGGAGCGTCTGGACCAGGTGTGTGACCTCCTCGAACGCCAGCCGCCAGTGGGGTTGGCACTGCAGCGCTTTGCCGATCGATTGCAGCTGACCACGGCCGCGTGCTCGATGCCGGTGGTCGAGCGGTACCTGGGGTCACCGCCGCCCGTGCGCTTGTCACGCGCTGCGCTGGAAGCGCTGGCGGTGATCGCCTACCGTGGGCCGGCAACGCGCGGCGAAATCGATGCCATCCGCGGCGTGAACTCCGACAGTGCCGTGGCGACGCTGCTGGGGCGCAATCTGGTCGCCGAAGTCGGGCGCAAGGAGACGGCCGGGCGGCCGGCCCTGCTGGCGGTCACCGCTGACTGCCTGCAGTATCTGGGGCTGCGCTCGCTCGAGGAGCTGCCGCCGCTGCCAACGGTCGAGGTGCACTAGGGACGCGGCCGAAAAGCCTGAGATGGAGCTCGAAACCGCGTGCCGCGACCCGAGCGCAAACTGTGTCTAGAAGTTCGGCCGACTGCGACTCGAGCTGAAACGGGCTTGTCGGCCAGACTTCTAGCAGCCTCGTTTGAACGGCTGCCGCGTTACTCGGCTATACTCTCAGGGCCGCGCGGCTACCTCTGCCCGCGGCGTCTTCTTGCACGGCGCCGTGAGCAACCTGAGGTCGGAGAACTGAGCAAACGATGTACGCCATTGTCGAAACAGGCGGGAAGCAGTACCGCGTCACACCGGGCGATACGATCGCCGTTGAGCGCCTTGGTGGCGAGCCAGGCGAAATGCTCGATCTGGGTCGAGTCCTGCTCGTCGCGGGCAACGGGGACGCTTCCACACGCGTAGGCTCGCCTGGTGTCGATGGCGCCGTGGTGCGTGCCGAAGTCGTCGAGCATGGGCGCGGTGAGAAAATCATCGTGTTCCGTTACAAGTCGAAGGTGCGCTATCGCCGCAAGACGGGCCACCGCCAGGCGCTGACGCGCGTGCGCATCACGGACATCCTGATCGACGGGGCCTCCATCTCCACCGCGTCGCACAGCGCGACGTCCGAGCCGCCGCGGTCGGCGGTCGTGAGCGCGGCAGTCTCGGAGGAATCCTCCTCGTCGCCATCGGTCGTGACGGAGACGGCGCCGACTGCAGAGACGGCCTCGGCCACCGAGACGGCGTCGGCCACTGAGACAGCGTCGACGCACAGCGCCCCGAGCGAGACGACACCAGCCGCCGCGACCCACGAAACCGCGGCGCCTGCGCCTGAAGCCGAGACGACATCGGCCGCCGCGACCCACGAAACCGCGGCGCCTGCGCCTGAAGCCGAGACGACATCGGCCGCTGCGACCCCACGAAGACCGCGGCGCCTGCGCCTGAAGCCGAGACGATACCAGCCGCTTCGAGCCACGAGGCCGCGGCGCCTACGCCCGAGGGCGAGACGACATCGGCCGCCGCGACTCAGGATTCGCCCTCGGTTGAAGCCGAGGGCAAATCCACACCCGCCGACCAGAACCAGGCCTGACAGGAGGCAGAGACACACATGGCACACAAGAAAGGGGTCGGTTCCTCGCGCAATGGGCGTGACAGTCCCGGCCAGCGTCTCGGCGTCAAGCGCGGTGACGGCTCCGTCGTGCGCGCCGGGTCCATTCTCATGCGACAGCGCGGCACGCAGGTCAAGGCCGGCCGCAACGTCGGAATAGGACGCGACCACACATTGTTCGCTTTGATTGACGGAACCGTTCGGTTCGAACAAGCGACCAAGGAGCGCAAGCGCGTCAGCGTTTACGCGCTCGAAGCATAAGGACTCAAGGCAACAATGAAAGCGGGCATCCATCCTGAATATAAAGTGGCCACCATTACGTGTGGCTGCGGCCACTCCTGGCAGACGCGTTCGACGAAGGAGCGCATCCACGTTGACGTCTGCTCGGCGTGCCACCCCTTCTTCACAGGCGAGCAGCGGCTGGTCGACACCGCTGGTCAGGTGGAGCGTTTCCAGCGGCGCCTGCAGCAGGCGAGAAAACGCTCGTAAGCTGATTTTCCCCTCTCTCACCCACCCCACAACGTGACATCTCAGACCGCCGTCGAGGCATCCGGCACATCGCCCAGTCGAACGCCGAAGATCTCGTACGGCGGTCAGGCCGTTCTGGAGGGGGTGATGATGCGCGGCCGCACCTTCATGTCGGTCGCGGTGCGTGCGCCCGATACGACGATCAAGGTGCAGTCGCGGCCACTACCCAGGCACCTGTACGGGGGCATCGTTCAGAAGATCCCCCTCGTGCGCGGCATCACGATGCTCTGGGATGCCCTGGGTCTGGGGATGCAGGCCCTGATGTACTCGGCGGACATCCAGATGGCCGGCCAGGCTGACGCTGATGACGACAATCAGTCGGCGAGCATCGACGAGCCAGCCAGCCTGAGCAAGCCGCTGGCGTGGACGACCGTCGGCGTGGCTCTCATCTTCGGCGTTGGCGTGTTCTTCGTGACGCCCCTCGCGGTCGTGGGCGTGGCCGAACACGTGCTGGGCGGCGCCAGCTCCGTCTGGAGCAACCTCGCCGAAGGCTTGATCAGGCTGTGCTTGCTGGTTGGCTACGTCGCGCTGATCGGCACTATGCCGGACGTCAAGCGCGTGTACGCCTATCACGGGGCCGAGCACATGACCATCCACGCGTGGGAGCACAACGACCCGCTGGACCCGGCTCACGTTGGCAAGTATCCTCCCGCGCACCCACGCTGCGGGACGGCCTTTTTGCTCGAAGTGGTCGCCATCTCGATCGTGCTGTTCGCGTTGCTCGGCACTCCGGACTGGTGGCTGCGCGTGCTGTCGCGCATCCTGCTGATCCCGGTGATCGCTGGCATCGCGTACGAGCTGCTGCGTCTGGGGGGCAAGTTCCCTGACAGCGTGTTCATGAAGGCGATCGTCGCGCCCGGCTTGTTGCTCCAGGCGCTGACGACACGCTATCCCGACGAATCGCAGATGGAAGTCGCGATCGCATCGATGAACGAACTGCTCGACCGCGAAGGCGAAACGCGCCAGGCACGCTAGCCGGCCAGGACTTTGAGCGCCTCGGGAAGGCTAGCGACGGCGGCTGGCCAGCACGTCCCAGACGTCCTCGGGCGTCATGCCCTGCTGCGCCAGCAGGATGAACGTGTGGAACCACAGGTCCGCGACTTCACGGGCCACTTCCTCGCGATCGGCGTTCTTGGCCGCTATCACCACCTCGGTCGCCTCTTCACCAACCTTCCTGGCGACGCGATCCACCCCCTGCGACAGCAGCCGCGCCACGTAGGACGCCTCGGGGTCGGCCGCCTGCTGGCGCTGCATGATGGTCGTGAACAGGTGGGCCGCGGCTTCCCCGCTGGTTTCGGCCGTGGGTCGATCGTCCAGCGTCTGAAAGAAGCAGCTCGACTTGCCCGTGTGGCAGGTCGGCCCGTGCGGCTCACACACGTAGATCAGCGCGTCAGCGTCACAGTCGACCCGCACGCCCTTGAGGTCGAGATAGTTTCCGCTGGTCTCGCCTTTTTCCCACAGCGCCTGGCGCGAGCGGCTGAAAAACCACGCGTGGCCCGTCTCGAGCGTCCGCTTGACGGCCTCGCGGTTGGCGAAGCCGACCATCAGCACCTGACCTGACTGGTGGTGCTGCACCACGACCGGCAGCAGGTCGCCCATCGAAAAACGCAGGTCGTCGACGCTCGAGCGTCATACGGGGCGCACCGCCACCCCACGCTCGGCAAGATACCGCTTGGCATCAGCCACGGTGAACTCCCCGAAATGGAAAATGCCCGCGGCCAGCGCCGCGTCGGCCCGACCCGCCGACAACACCTGGTACATGTGCTCCGGATTACCGGCGCCGCCGCTGGCGACCACTGGCACGCTAACAGCTTCGGCGACCAGTCGCGTAAGCCGCAGCTCGTAACCTTGGTGGGTCCCGTCGGCGTCAATGCTGTTGACGACCAGCTCGCCGGCCCCGAGCTCGACGCCACGCCGCGCCCACTCGAGGGCGTCGATGCCGGTTCGATTCCGACCGCCGTGCGTGACGATCTCGTAGAACTCGCGCTCCGCGTTCCACAGCACGTCCATCGACAGCACGATGCACTGGGAGCCGAATCTATCGGCGCCTTCGGCGATCAGGTCTGGATTGAGCACGGCCTGGGTATTGATGCTGATCTTGTCAGCGCCGGCGCGCAGCAAGTCGCGCATCTGATCGCTGGTCCGCACCCCGCCACCGACCGTGAGCGGGATGAAGACTTCTCCGGCGGCGCGGTGGAGGACCTCCATGATCAGACCCCGATTTTCGGCAGAGGCGGTGATGTCATAGAAAACGAGCTCGTCGGCGCCCTGGCGGTTGTACTCGGCCGCCAGCTCAATCGGGTCACCCACCACCTTGTCAGCAGAGAACTTGATGCCGCGAATCACCTTGCCGTCAGCGACGTCGAGACACGGAATGATGCGTCGCGTCAGCACGTCGCGGCCAGCGCCTCCTTCAACTCCAGGGTTCCCTCGTACAACGCGGTACCGATGATCGCTCCTTCGGCGCCGGCTTCGGCCAGCGCGCGGAGGTGTGCCACGCTCGAAACGCCGCCACTCCCGATTACCGTGAGGATTTTCGCCACCTCACGCGTCATCGCCACATTGGGACCACCCGAGAGCCCGTCGCGCCGCACATCGGTGTACACGACTCGGCCGACGCCCACCCGCACGAGAAGTTCGCACAAGTCGGTGATCGAGACCTCGGTGACGTTGACCCACCCGTGGGTGGCCACCCGCCCGTCGCGCGCGTCGACCCCGACCACAAGCTGCTCAACGCCGAGCGTCAGCACCCACTCGGACAGGCCGTCAGGATCTTCGACCGCGCGCGTGCCAACAATTACGCGGTCGGCACCGTCGTCGAGCAGCGCCTGGGCGGTCGCCAGCGAGCGAATCCCGCCGCCGACCTGAACGGGCACCGTCACACCCCGCAGCAACCGCCTGACGACCCCGGCGTTCGCCCGCACCCCATCGCGGGCGCCGTCCAGATCCACGACGTGCAGGCGCTGCGCGCCCTGGTCGGCCCAGTGGCGCGCCATCTCGGCGGGGTCGTCGGCGTAACGCGTCTCGCGCGCAAAATCACCCTGAACCAGTCGGACGCAGCGCCCACCGCGAATGTCAACCGCGGGAATAGGCGTGAACACCGCTTGCCAGTGCGTCTGCCGCGATCCGACCGAAATTGGCGTACAGCCGCAGCCCCAGGTCGGCGCTCTTTTCGGGATGGAACTGCGTGGCAACCACATTCCGGTGGGCCACGATCGCCGCGAAGTCGACCCCGTAACTCGCCGAGCCCACCGTCATTGCTGGATAGGCAGGGTCGGCGTAGAACGAGTGGACGAAGTAAAAGTATGTGCCGTCAGGCACATCCTCGAGGAGCGCGTGCTGCCGTGCGATCGACACGTCGTTCCAACCGATCTGCGGCACTTTCAAGCCCGCTTCGTTTGGGAAGCGGCGCACCGTGCCCGGCAGGATGCCGAGACACTCCACACCACCGCCCTCCTCACTTCCGTCGAACAGCAACTGCAGGCCGACGCATACACCGAGAAATGGCTTGCCTGAGGCGGCATAGGCCTTCAGTGGCTCGACCAGCCCACGTTCGGCGAGCTTGCGCATGCAGTCCTGCGCGGACCCGACTCCGGGCAGCACCAGCGCTTCGGCGCGTTCGACGTCGCGCGGGTCGGGCGTCACGCGCGGTCGCTGGCCTACCGCTTCGAGGGCGCGCTGCACGCTGCGCAGGTTGCCAGCGTCGTAATCGACGACGATGATCTCGGGGGCTTCAGGCCGCGGCTTCGGCACGTCCCACGCTCCAGGCCAGGTAGGCCTCGATGAAGGCGTCGAGGTCGCCGTCCAGCACACCGCTGACGTCGCTTGTCTCATGCTCGGTGCGCAAGTCTTTGACCATCGTGTACGGATGCAGCACGTAGCTGCGAATCTGTGTTCCGAAGCTGGCGTCGATGTGCTCGCCGCGCAGTTGCGCCATCTCACCCTCGCGCTTTTCCAGCTCCATCTCGACCAGGCGACCCTTCAACAGGCGCATCGCGTTTTCGCGATTCTGCAATTGCGAGCGCTCGGTCTGCGCGGTGACGACGATGCCTGTCGGCTTGTGTCGCAGGCGAACGGCCGTGCTTACCTTATTAACATTCTGGCCGCCGGGACCACCGGAGCGGTATGCCTCGAACTCCACGTCTTCGTCGCGAACGTCGATCGGGGCGGCTTCCCCGACGTCGGGCATGACCTCGACCCGAGCAAACGACGTCTGGCGTCGATGCGCCTGATCGAACGGAGATAGACGCACCAGGCGGTGGTTGCCACGCTCACCCTTCAGGTAGCCGTACACGTGGACACCGCGCAGGGTGATGGTCACCGACTTGTAGCCGGCTTCCTCGCCTTCGGCCAGGTCCAGCACCTCGGTCTGGAATTTGCGCCGCTCACCCCAGCGCAGGTACATGCGCATCAGCATCTGTACCCAGTCCTGGGCGTCGATGCCGCCCAGACCAACGGTGATGGTCATGATGGCGTCCGAGCGATCGTACGGGCCGTTCAGGCGCAGCTTGAACTCGAGCTCGTCCACTTCCTTGAGCAGGGCTTTCGTGTCACGTTCGGCTTCGTCGATGACGGACTCGTCCTCTTCGAGCGCGGCAAGCTCAACGAGCTCGAGGGTGTCTCTGGCGCGCCGCTCGACGGACAGCCACGGGTCCAGCTCCTCGCGCAGGCCGGATAGTTCGCGCATGACCTGCTGCGCGGCCGCCTGGTCAGCCCACAGATCGGGCGAGGCAGCTTGCTCGTCGAGTTCTTTCAGACGTGCCTGTTTACCAACCGCGTCAAAGACGCACCAGGAGGGTCGAGATACGGCTGTGAAGGGCCTGAAGGGTCGCGATCAGTTCTTCCGCGGGCACGCGGGCAGTGTAACAAAGTGGAGTCCTCGCTCGGCGCCGCGCTTGTTCCCCGACACTCGTACCCGTTAATGTCCGCTGGCGAATGATCTATTGGCTCCACGTTGCAGGCACCTTCCTGATGCGCTTTGTGCCGGTGAGTGTGGCTTACCGACTGGCCGGCTGGGGCACCCCACTGGTCCTCGAGCTCTTCGCGCGGGGCCACCTGCGGCGCGCCACCGACAACATGCACCAGGTCCTCGGTCCACACGCCCCGCCGGGCGAGGCCAGGCGCCTGACGCGCGCCGCCTTCGCCAACTACGCGCGCTACATGGTCGACCTGGTGCGCCTGCCCCACCTCAAATCACGCGAGCTGATCGACAGCATCCGCATCGAAGGCTGGGAACATGTCGAAGCCGCGTACACGGTCGGCCACGGCGTGGTGTTCGCCACCGGCCACATCGGCAACTGGGATATGGCCGGCGCAGCCTTCGCCGCGCGAGGCCGACCCGTCAGCGCCCTCGTCGAGACGCTCAAACCTGCGCGCTGGAACGAACGCGTCCAGCGCACGCGCACCGCGGCCGGCGTCAAAGCCATCCCCATCGAAAACGGACCTCGCGAGATGCTGGCCGCGCTTCGCAACCAGGAGGGCCTTGCCGTCCTGGTCGACCGACCGCTGGCCAGCGATGGCGTGCCCGTGACGTTCTTTGGCCGCCCGACGCGCGTGCCCGGCGGCGCGGCCACCCTCGCGCTCCGCACCGGTTCGCCGGTCGTGCCGGCAGCCCTGGTGCGCGATCCAGAAGGGACCGGCTATCTCGCGCATATTGGACCGCCCATCGTTGGGCAGAAGGGTGACGACCCATCACTGGTCATGCAACGCATCATGAGCTGGTTGGAGGGCATCATTCGTCGGTACCCGGACCAATGGTTCATGTTCCGCCATATGTGGCCGAGCGGGGCAACGGCCAGCATCGAATCACTCCCCTGAGCGTTCGGCTCTTCGTTGCCGGCCTCCGCGCGGCCAGCGCGGCAGCCGGCCGCTTGCCGCGCCAGACGTACGCCGAACCAATCTGCCGCGTCGTTGGCGCGCTGTGGTACCTCAGCCGTCCGGACTCTCGCGCCGCGGTGCGCGACAACCTGTGCCACGTCCTCGGCCGGCCGCCGAGTCGGGCGCTGGTCGCCAGCGTCTTTCACCACGGCGCCCTGAACTACTGGGACACGCTCGTTCTGCCGCACCTCACCTACGACGAGCTCATGGCCCTGGTGGACATGCACGGCATCGAGCTGCTCGACCGCGCGCGCGAGGCAGGGCACGGGGTGATCTGCGCGGGCGCCCACCTCGGCAGCGTCGCGCTGGTGGCGCAGATCCTGCCCGGCCTGGGCTACCCGGTAACTGGAGTGATCGAGCAGTTCGAGCCCGCGGAAGTCTTCGACTTTTTCTCGGAACAACGCCAGGTCCTCGGCACGCGACTGCTGCCTGCCGGTCCGGCAGCCGCGCGCGAGATGCTGCTCGCCCTGCGCAAGAATGAAGTCGTCGGGCTGGTGACTGACCGTGACGTGGCTGGCACCGGACCGATCATCCCCTTCTTCGATGCGCCCACGCGCTTTCCCGAAGGAGCCGCCTGGTTGTCTATCCGCACAGGAGCGCCAATTGTGATCGCGATTGCCGTGCGCAAGGCCGGCGGCCGCTTCGATGCCTGGCTGGAGCCTTTGCCCGAGGTCGAGCCGACAGGCAATCGCAAACAGGACATCCTGCGCGTAACTCAGGCTGTCGCCGGACGCCTGCAGTACTATGTCGCCAATCATCCGGAACAATGGACCGTCTTCCAGCGGCGTTGGCCGGAAGCACACGCCGGGTGACAACCCCCAGACCATGAAGCTCGCGCTCGTCTCCCCATACGACTTCGCGTATCCGGGCGGCGTTACGGAGCATGTCTCGCATCTGGCCGAGCAGTTTCTGTCGCGCGGTCACGAGGTGCACATCATCGCGCCCTCGTCGGACGACGAGACCGAGCCGATTGCGTCTCTAGACGCGCCGGTGCATCGCATCGGGCGCGTGGTCTCGATTCCCGCCAACGGGTCCGTCGCGCGGATCACGCTCTCGCTGCGCTCCTACTTGCAAGCCAAGCGGCTCTTGCAGGAAGAGCAATTCGACCTGATCCACCTGCACGAGCCGATGATGCCCGCGCTGCCCCTCACCGTCCTGCGCCATTCGGGCGCCACGAACATCGGCACCTTCCACGCGTTCCGCAACACGCCGCTGACGTACTTCTACGGGAAGCCGATCCTGCAACCGTTCTTCCGCAAGCTGCACGGACATATCGCCGTGTCCAGCGCGGCGCGGGAGTTCGTCGGCGAGTACTTCCCGGCGGACTACCGCATCATTCCCAACGGCATCGACTTCCCACGCTTCAACACGCGCTACGCGCCCCTGGAGCGGCTCGCGGACGATCGACCGACCGTCCTGTTCGTGGGGAGACTCGAGAAACGCAAGGGACTGCGCTTCCTGTTGCGCGCCTGGCCAATGGTGCTCGCGCGGCAACCCGAGGCGCGGCTCGTCGTCGTCGGGCGTGGTCGCCCACTGGAAGGCTACAAGCGCTTTGCCGCGCGTCAGGGCTGGGCGGACTCCGACGTCATGTTCGCCGGGTACGTTGCCGCTGAGGACCTGCCGCGCTACTACCAGGCGTGCGACGTGTTCTGCGCGCCCAACACGGGGCAGGAGAGTTTTGGCATCGTCCTGCTGGAGGCGATGGCGGCAGGTGCGCCCATCGCTGCGTCGGACATTCCCGGCTATCGCGACGTCGTGAGTAACGGCGAGGAGGGACTGCTGGTCGAGCGCCAGAATCCTGCTGCGCTGGCAGACCGCTTGTGCCGCCTGCTGGGCAACCCGGAGCTGCGCGCACACATGCGCCGCGCGGGGCAGCTCAAAGCGCGCGACTACGATTGGCCGCGCGTGGCGTCGCAGGTGCTCGAGTACTACGAGGAGGTCCTCGAGCGGCGTGAGATCGAGCCCGAGCCGCAGCGTGTCCGCTTTGCGCGGGTCAAGCGCATGGCAGGCATGCTGATGCGCGTGTGAGCGCACGTTCTCCGCGGGGAACCGAACGGGCTCGGGTCTGACGCGCGAGTGAAGGAGCTCAAACAGCGTTCACGACAATTCGCCGTCGCGCCTGCGCTGTTTCTCGGACGTCTTGGTCTAACACCCAACGCGTTGACGGTGATCGGCGCCGTGCTGACGGCCTGCGTGGGCCTGCTGATCGCGCAGGGCTGGTGGATCGCCGCTGGCGTGTGCCTGTTCGTGTTCAGCGCGACGGACACCCTGGACGGTGCCCTCGCACGGGCAACCAATCGCGCGAGCATCTTCGGCGCGTTCCTGGATTCGGTGTGCGACCGCTGCGCCGAGGCGGCGGTCTTCCTCGGACTGGTGTGGTGGTACCAGGCGGCGGGCAACACGCCTGGCCTGGTGCTGGCCTACCTGGCGTTGGTCGGCTCGCTCATGGTCAGCTACGCGCGTGCCCGGGCCGAGGGCGTCGGCCTGCAGTTGGCCGACGTCGGCTGGTTCCAGCGCCCCGAGCGTATCGTCGCCCTGGGCATCGGCCTTCTGGGCGCCGCCTTTGCCCCGATCGTGCTGGAGGCGGTCCTGTTGGTGCTGGCACTCCTGACGGCCGTGACCGTGCTGCAGCGCGTCCGAGCCGTAGCTATCGCCGCCCGCGCGCTAGAATGAAGGCCGAGTTGACCCTCTAGCTCAACGGACAGAGCGCTACCCTCCGGAGGTAGAGGTTGCGAGTTCGAATCTCGCGGGGGTCACCAGGCAGGTGTGCGGCGGGCAGGTGTGCGGCTCAATCCGCCGTGCGGATCTTGACCTCCACGTTGCCACCCAGAAGCATGGGCTGGTTGCCCAGATTCACCGAGATGCGGACTGGGACGAGCTGGGTCACTTTGGTGAAGTTGCCGGACGTGTTCGTCGTGGGCAGGACCGAGAAGACCTCGGCGGTGGCGGGCGTTATAGCTTCGACTTTGCCCGGGATGTCCGCGTTCAGGGCGTCGACGTGGACCGTCACCGGCTGGCCAACTTTGACCCGCCCAATGTTGGTCTCTTCGATGTTGGCATTGACGAACAGATCAGACGGGTCGGCGATCGAGACAATCGGCTGACCTGCCGCGACGGTCGCACCTACCGCGACTGGCTCGGCGATGACGATGCCGTCGACGGGCGCCTGCACGTCAACGTGGGTGTCGCCGGCGCCCAGGAAACCCATCACGGGTTGGCCGTTCTGACCCACGCCCACCTGGGAGGGCAGCGCCACAGAGGCGATGACGTCACCGGCGTGCACCGCGTCGCCGATGTTCGGCCGGATGGCGTCGACTCTGCCGGCGTTCGTCGCGCCCACCTGAACCGGCTGGCCGCTGAGCTGCGCATTGTCGGTAGACACGTAGATCTGGCCGTCGTGCCACACGTTGAAGCCGATGAAGCCCGCCACCAGGAGGATCACCAGCAGCACCGGCAGCAACACGCGGCGGCTGAAGATCCGCGGACGTCGGCGCGTGGCAGCCGGGCGGGACCGTCGCGGGTTCCGCGGTCAGTGTCGGACCGGACCCGCGCGACGGGTCGTCGCTCGGCCCGGGGCCTGGCGCATGCGCGGGTTCGGCCGCGGGGGCGGCGGGGCCGTAGGGTGCAGTCTCGGTCGCAGCGGTCGTAGCGGTCGACCCCGCGGGGGTCGCGGCATCGTTGGGGGAGGCGCCTGGTGGTGACCCTGGTGGAGAATCAGTTACCGGCCGCTGCTGTGGTCCCTGGACTTGCACGCTCATTGCTGGACTCCTGTCGTGGATGCGAGCGCCGTCCGCAGTTGCGGAACCACCGCGTCGCCAGTGTTCAACCCGTTTGCATTGCCAACTGCCAGCACCTGGCCATCGGTCAGCCTGTTATCAATCTAGACCAAGCGATCGTCGACAAGACGCAATTGCCCGCTGGCTAGGTACGCGGGGACACGCCGACGGCCAAGCTGCCGCGTTCGGAGCGCCATCACGCCCGTTGGGCGAGCGGGTTGCCTAGCGCAGGATGAGTGTGCGCAGCTCGCCGTCGCGCACGATCATCATGCTCGTCGGCTGCCCTCCTGGCCGCTGCGCGGCGACCTGCTCCAGGTCGCGCACCGAGGTGATAGCGCGCCCCGACAGCTCGACGATCGTGTCGCCCTCGAGCACGCCCGCGCGCTCGCCCGGCGAACCCTCGCGCACACCGCCCACGTACGCTCCGCCACCGTCGGCGGCGTCGGCAACCTTCAAGCCCAGGCCGCTGCCACGTCGGTGCCGCGCGGCCATCTTCTGCAGGCGCGGCAGATCGAACCCAACGATGGCTTCCTGATCGTCGGCAATCACCGGCACGCCCATCTGACGCGTGCGCTGCACCATCTCGCGGGCTGCGAGCTGATCCTCTGAAACGTCGCGCACCTCAAACGGTACCCCTTCTTTGCGAAGGAACTCCTTCGCGCGGGAGCACCACGGGCAAGTAGGGGTGGAGTACACGGTTACCGCGGGGGCAGCAGTCTCGGTCATGGCTCGTCGGTGACAAGTGTAGCTTCGACAAATGCGGCCGCCGCGGCATTTAGCGTCATGTCAATGTCCGCGTCGGTATGCGCCAGCGAGACGAAGCCGGCCTCAAACTGCGACGGAGCAAGGTACACGCCGCGATCGAGCATCGCGTGGAAGAAACGTGCGTAGCGACGCGTGCTGGCGTGCTGGGCCGACGCATAGTCGGTCACTGCACGATCGGTAAAGAAGCCGGTGAACATCGAGCCGACCCGATTGGACGTGTACGCCACGCCGGCGACCTCAGCCGCCTCGGACAACCCCTCCACCAGACGCGACGCAAGATGTTCGAGGTGGTCATACACGCCGGGTTCGGTCAACAGCCGCAGCGTAGCCAGCCCAGCCGCCATCGCCAGCGGATTGCCAGAAAGCGTGCCAGCCTGGTACACGGGCCCAAGTGGCGAAACCTGCTGCATGATCTCCGCGCGGCCACCATAGGCGCCGACCGGCAAGCCGCCGCCGACGATCTTGCCCAGACACGTCATATCGGGTCGGAGGCCAAAACGCTGCTGCGCGCCGCCGAGGGCAACTCGAAAGCCGGTGATCACTTCGTCGAAGATCAGCAGCGTGCCCGTCTCGCGGGTCATCTCACGCAGGTGCTCGAGGAACCCCGCCTCGGGGGGCACGACGCCCATGTTGCCGGCGACGGGCTCCACGATAAGCGCCGCGATCTGGCGCGGGTGGGCCGCGAACGCGTCCCTGACGGCGACAAGATCGTTGTACGCCACCGAGAGGGTCTGGCTGGCAGCACTGGAAGGCACGCCGGGTGAATCTGGTTGCCCGAGCGTCAGCGGTCCAGAGCCGGCCCGGACGAGCAGGCCGTCGGCGTGGCCGTGATAGCCGCCATCGAACTTGAGGATCAGGTCGCGGCCGGTGAACGCGCGCGCCAGGCGTAGCGCGGTCATCGTCGCCTCGGTGCCAGAGTTCACGAATCTCAGGAGGTCGATACTGGGGAAGGCCTGCTGGATGAGCGCGGCGAGGTCGACCTCGGCTTCAGTCGGAGCACCGTAGCTGGTGCCGCGCGTGGCGGCTTCCTGAATCGCGGCGACGACGCCGGGATGGGCGTGACCGGCGATCAGCGGGCCCCAGGAGGCCAGGTAGTCGACATAACGATTGTCGTCGACGTCCCAGACGGAGGCACCGCGCGCGCGGGCGATGAAGCGCGGCGTGCCGCCGACGGCGCGGAACGCGCGAACGGGCGAGTCGACCCCACCGGCCAGGTGGCGCTGCGCTTCGGTGAAGAGGGCCTCAGAGCGTACGGTTTTCCCTGGAACGTTCGAGACGTTCACCTGGTGTTAACCGGCGCGCTGTTTCGGGCCGGCGCCGTCGCAGCCGCGTTGTCCTGCGTGAGCCAGCGGGCGACGTCCTTGGCGTAGTACGTGATGGTCATGTCCGCCCCCGCGCGGTTAATCGACGTCAGCGCCTCGAGTACCGCGCGCCGCTCGTCGAGCCAGCCGTTGGCTGCCGCGGCTTTGAGCATGGCGTACTCGCCGCTCACGTTGTAGGCGGCGAGCGGCACGTCCGGATATGCCGTCTTGACCTCGTGCACCACGTCCAGATAGGGCAGCGCCGGCTTGACCATCACCATGTCGGCGCCCTCGGCCAGGTCATAGCTGACCTCGCGCACCGCTTCGCGGCCATTGGGCGGATCCATCTGGTAGCCGCGCCGGTCACCAAACTGAGGCGCGGAGTCGGCCGCCTCGCGAAACGGGCCATAAAACGCACTGGCGTACTTGGCGGCGTACGAAAGGATGAGAGTGTCGACCAGTCCATGCGCGTCGAGTGCCGCACGGATCGCGCCGACGCGCCCATCGAGCATGTCGGACGGCGCGACGACGTCCGCGCCGGCTTCGGCCTGAGCCAGCGCGGCGCGCGCGATGAGTTCCAGAGAACGATCGTTGTCGATGAAGCCAGGCTGATCCTGAGGGCCGGGAATGCCACAGTGACCGTGGCTGGTGTACTCGCACAGGCACGTGTCCGCGATCAGCACCAGCGACGGCGCCGCCCGCCTGATCGCGCGCAGCGCTTCCTGGACAATGCCGTCCGGCGCCCACGCCTCGCTGCCTTCCCAGTCCTTGGCGTGCGGCAGACCGAACAGCAACATCGCCGGAATGCCCAGATCGGCGACTTCGCGAGCGTCCTCGACGAGTCGATCGATGGACTGGTGGAACACGCCGGGCATCGAGGCGATCTCTTCGTGCACGTCGGCGCCTGGCACGACGAAGACGGGATAGATGAGTCCATCAACGTTCAGGCGTGTCTCGCGCACCATGCGGCGCAGGTTCTCGGTGCGCCGCAGTCGGCGAGGCCGTGCGACGGGGAATTGAGCACGTTGCGTGTTGTCCATGGCTCTGGTCAGACCGTCCTTCCACGTGGGCTACGTGAGCCGCGCGGCGGCCGAAGCATCCGTAAGATTTGCGTCCGCGAGCGGCCGAGGTTGCCTTTCCGCAGCGCAGCGTCGCGTAACGCGATGGTTGGTCCGTGCATGAGTTTGTTGACGATGCCGTTGGTCAGCGCGTCAACCGCGTCGATCTGCTCGGGTGTCAGGTCGCGCAGGCGGGGAGCGGAGCGCCGCAGCTCGCCCCTACGAATCACCTCGGCGTACGTACGCAGCTCAGCGATCGCCGGGCTGACGGCGCGAAAGCGGAGCCACTCGGCCAGTCGATCGGCTTCCTCGATCGCCAGCGCCTCGGCATGCTCCCCTTCGGCGCGGCGGGTGGGCGTATCCACCGGGCACATGCGCTCGAGGTCGTCGAGGTCGATAAGCGTCACGCCCTCCACCTCACGCACGCGAGGATCGACGTCGCGTGGCAGCGCGATGTCGAGCACGACCAATGCCCGCGCGCGCGCGGGCATTGCCGCCTGCACGTCGGCAAGGTCGACCACGGCGGTGCGCGCCGCGGTGGCACCGATCACGAGCGCTGCCTCGCGCAGAGCGGCCGGCAACGCGTCGAGGTCGTCGATCTCGATCGTCCCACGCAGGTTGGCCATGACCCGTTCGGCGTGCGCGGGCGTGCGGTTGAGCATTCGAACGCGGGCGCCGCTGGCGAGCAACGCTTCGGTCGCGGCGCGCGCCATGACTCCGGCGCCGAGGACGACCGCGAGCTGGCCTTCGACGCCGTTCGGCACCGCGCGGCGCGCGACGCTAACCCCCGCGGCGGCGATCGAAGGCGCCTGCCCCAGGCGCGTCGAGCCGCGGATTCGACGCGCGGACTCGATGGCGCGCTGGAAGACACCGCGCAGTGTCGCCGACATCTCGTCGACTTCTTCGCCGGCCCGCAGGGCCGCGCGCACCTGACCACGAATCTGCTCCTCACCGACAAGCAGCGAATCGAGCCCACTTGCAACGCGCACCAGGTGCAGCAGGGCATCGCGCCCGCTGCGAGTGGTCAGGTATGGCTCGATTTCGGCCAATGGCATAGCGGCGGAGCGCGCCAGAGCGCGCATCATCGTGCGCGCCGCGCGCTGCGTGCGCCCCTCAATCCAGGCATACACCTCGACGCGGTTGCAGGTAGAGAGCAGCAGCGTGCTCATACTCGCCGGCGCGTACTGGCGCCAGGTCACTTCGTCCACGGCGATGCGCTCGCGGATCTCCAGCGGCGCAACGTGATGGCTCAGGCCAACCATCACCAGACGCGGCATCAGACCCGTGCCCCCGATGCGCTTTCGATCGCCAGGACCAGCGCCGCCATGGTCGGCTTGTCGGCAACGCCATCCACACGCAGACCCCGCGCTCGAGCGGCAGCGGCCGTCGTCGTCCCGAGACACACCACGACGGTCTCGATCGGCACTGCCGAAGCGACCGCGCTGACGGCGGAGGGGCTGCACAGGGTCAGAACGTCGACATCGCCCTGGCGGAGTCGGTCGGCTGCCGCGCCGCTGGGCACCGTGCGGTAGGCAACCGGCACGACAACGTCAACGCCAAGCGCGCGCAGGCCCTCGATCAACTCCTCGCGACCCTCGGCGGCGCACGGGATCAGGACGCGCTGTCCACCGCGAACATACGTCCGCAGGGCGTCGAGGGCTGCCGCGGCGCTGAAGCGGTCGACCACGCGGGCGCGCACCAGTCCAAGCGACGCGGCTGTCGCGGCGCCGCAGACCACGCGCGCACCCTGTCCCTGCAGCTCTGCTTCCAACCCGCGGCCGGCGTTCTGACTGGCCAGCACAACCCAAGCGAACGTGCCGCGCCGCAGATCGGCACGCGTCTGCTCGAATGTCGCGCTATCCCAGCCAGAGACGATGGCGATGGCCGGTACCTCAACCACGTCGAAGCCGGCGGCTCGCAGGCGTCCAGAAAGCTCCGAGGCTTGCTCGGTTGGGCGCGTGTTCAGCACAAGCTGGCGCCTCATGCGTACACCACTCGCCGTTGCTCTCCGGCGCCCGGCTTCCGCAGACGATCCGCGAGGCGGTCGGCCAGCTCCTCTGGCGCCGCGAGCTCACCCACGTCGTGCGCCACACTGAGTGAGCCGTCGTCGTGCGCGAGACCGCCCAGGAGATGCAGCTGGCCGTCGGCGCGCGGTCGGCCCAGAGCCCCGATCGGCAGCCGGCAACCGCCCTCGAGATCGACCATCAGCCGTCGTTCGGCACGCACGGCTGCCGCGGTCGCGGGATCGTGCAAGGGCTCGGTCAGCTCCGCAAGCTCGCGGTCACCAGCTCGGCACTGAATCGCCAGGGCCCCCTGACCTGGCGCGGGTGGCAGCAACTCGGGATCGAGCACCACGTAGGCAGCCTCGATCTCGAGGCGATTGAGGCCGGCGCGCGCCAGTACGAGCGCGTCATAGATGGTCTCGGGGTCCGTCAGCTTGCGCAGACGAGTCTCGACGTTGCCTCGGATGGCGACAAAGTGCACGTCGGGACGCGCCGCGCGAAGAAATGCCGAACGGCGAGCGCTGCTCGTGCCGACCCTTGCGCCAGGTGCGAGAGCGTCCAGGCCACGTCCGTCCGGGGTGACCAGGACGTCGAGTGGATCCTCTCGCACCGGAATGGCCGCCAACGTCAGGCCCTGGGTGACGATGGGGGGCACGTCTTTGAGGCTGTGCACCGCGGCATCGACCTCCTCGCGAAGCAGCGCTGCCTCGAGCTCCTTGACGAACACACCCGTGCCCCAGTCCGCGCTCGGTTGGTTGGTGACCTGCGAGCGATCACCGCCGGTCGAGATCGAGACGATCTCAAACTCGACAGCTGGGTTGGCATCCCGCAGCGCAGCCGCGACAATTTCCGTTTGCGCGCGGGCAAGAGCGCTGGGTCGCGTGCCGAGTCGGATCAGGCGCGCACCCATGCTTGCCTCTCACCAGAAGCGCTCCAGGCGGTGAGCTCACCGCGCACCACACTCGCGAGCGCCTGGAGAAAGTCCGGCGCCGAGTTGGGAGCCTGCACGCGGATCAACGCCTCCATGCCGGCGCTGGCTGCCTGCTGACGGCCGGCCACGTCGACGTCGTAAAGCGTCTCCAGATGGTCTGCCAGGAACTGGACCGGCGCGACGATCGCGCGGCGGTGGCCAGCGACGGCCAATTGCGGCAGCACGTCCAGCAGGTCCGGCTTGAGCCACTCTTCGGGAGTGTGCCCGGCGCTCTGATAGCAAAACGTCCATTGTTCTGGCGGCAGCTTCGCCGCGAGCGCGACGGCATGCGCCGTCTCCTGCAATTGCTCCACGTAGCCTGGCTCACGGTCGACCACGCGACGCGGCAAGCTGTGGGCGGTCTGGAGCACGGGCAGACTGTATCGGTCTTCGTCCGGAAAGGCCGCCAGCGCGACGCGGATCCGACTCGCGAGCACGTCGACGAAGGCAGGGTTCAGGTGCCACGCCTGGACCGTTCGAGCTGGCACGCCGTTGGCCGCGGCCTGCAGGGCCTGGTCATAGCCTCCCATGAGCGTCGCGGAGTATTGCGGAGACAGGATCAGGCCGACCAGTTGTTTCGCCCCGCGGCCGATGGACGTCGCTGACGGCGGCGCTGACCGACGGTTCGCTGAAACGCATCCCCGCGGCAACGCGATACGCGGGGCCGAGCACCTCCTCCAGGCCTGAGGCCTGTTGGCGAGTGATCTCAATCAACGGCGACATGCCAATCATGTCGTAACGACGTCGAAACTCGGCGAGCAAGGCTTCGTCCGGTGCGCGTCCCCCACGGATGCGGGTGATGTAGGCGCCAACGTCGTCGAGGTCGCGTGGTGACCCGTAGGTCATGAGAATGACGCCGGTCGTCGGCATGTCGCGCGGGAGTATGACGCGCGGATGCATCACGCGCGGGCTGTCTCGGCGTGGACTACCTCGACGAGCCGCTTGAGCACGTCGGGGTCCGTCTCGGGCATGACGCCGTGACCGAGGTTGAAGATGTGGCCAGGTCGGCCCGCGGCTCGCGCCAGGACGTCGCGGGTGGCGACCAGGGCCGGCTCGAAGCCTGCGACGGGGCGCACCGGGTCGAGATTGCCCTGAATGCCGCGATCCCAGCCGATCCGCTGCCACGCATCGTCAAGCCGCACCCGCCAGTCGACGCTCATCACGTCGCTGCCTGCCGAGGCCATCAACTCGAGGAGTGAGGCGTTGCCGGTACCGAAATAGATGCTCGGCGCGCCCGCCTGACGCAGCTCCGCGAACAGGCGCCGCATCCAGGGCAAGACCGAGCGCTCATAGTCGTCGGGAGCCAGTGAGCCGATCCAGCTGTCGAAAACCTGGATCACGTCGGCGCCCGCGGCCACCTGCGCCTTCAGGTAGCTCAGCATGCCATCCGTCAAGCGGTCCATCAGCTCGGACCAGACGGCTGGTTCACGCATCAGCAGCGCCTTGGCGTGGGCGTAGTCTCGTGAAGGACGGCCCTCGATCAGGTAGCACGCGAGGGTGAACGGCGCCCCGCAAAAACCGATGATGGCGGCGCGACCATCGGCCAGCTCCGTGCGCAGGCCGCGGATCGTCTCCAGCACAAAGGGCACGCCACGCTCGGCATCGAGCGGCCGGAGGCTGCTGCACGCCGGCCAGGTCGCGAATCGGCGAATGAATGACCGGCCCGAGATCAGGCTGGATCTCCAGCGAGACGCCCATCGGCTCCAGTGGCAGCATGATGTCGGCAAACAGGACGGCGCCGTCGACGCCCAGTTCTTCGACCGGCATGAGCGTGATGCGCGAGCAGAGCTCGGGCGTCTTGGCCAGGGTCAGGATCGGGTATTGCTCGCGCAGGGCGCGGTAGCGGGCCAACGTGCGGCCGGCCTGGCGCATGAACCACACGGGCGTGGCGTCGACGGGCTGACGGCGACAGGCAGCGAGCATGCGCTCGACGCCCGTCATGCTTTGCGTTTGCGTGGTCACCCGAGCAGTCCCAGGGCCTCGTCGAAGCCCGGCGGCGACGCAGGTGAAAATGGGCGTCTCGCGCTCGGTGTACGCGCTCGACTCGCCGCCGCGCAGGCGCTCGACCAGGTCGAGGAAGTCGCCCGGGTAGTCGCTCTCAAACGCGACGACGAACTCCTGGTCGTCGAGGCCGAACGAGTAGCTCGTGTTGATTTTGACGCGCGGAAACTCGTGGCCGACGCGTATGTGCTCGTCCATCGCCGCCTGGCGTTCCTCGTGCGACAGGCGGTACCACGGCCGCTTTTTGACCATCGGGTACACGAAGAGGTACTTGCGGTCCAGCGGGCGCACACGCGTACGCCGGCCTTCGCCCTCGCCGTCGTCGTGGACGTGTTTGTCGACGTAGTGCGAGCGGCGGGTCATCGCCAGATAGGAGTAGGGGGTGTCGAGGTGGGCGCCCATCTGCCGTGTGGAGCATCGCGGATTGCAGCTCCTGAAAGTCCTCGAGTCGTTCGCTGACCATCCACAGCATGAAGTCCGCATCGCCACGCGTGCCGAGTGTGCTGTAGGCGCGCAAGACCGCCATGCGCTCCTTGAAGCGACTCAGGACCTCGACGAGCTCCGCGCGGCACGCCGCGTGCAGGTCGGGGCGTACGTCGTGGCGCCAGCTGGGCCGCAGCTTGAAGAAGAGATACCGAATGTACTGACGGGCGGTCGGAGCAGACACCTCGGACTGCGGCGCGACGCTGGGCGCAGTGGTCGTCATTACCGCTGGAGCGTAAGGCAAATGGTCTGTCCATTTGCAGTGGCCATCTGCCCTACTTGGGAAGGGGAATTCTCCCTATCTTGGGGATAGGTGGAAGTCCCCGAGGGCGCGAGGGGGGGAACCCGTTTGAGTTCACGGGTTTTTTGAAGGGGATGCACCGTTCTCTTCCCAGTCGCTGGCGGACCCAGCATTCGGAGACGCTACGCTGCTGTCCGCGACCATGCGTCTTCGTTTCGGCCTCGCCCTCGTGCTGCTTCTCGCGTTCAGCGTCCTCGCGACGCCCGCATGGCTCCCCTCCCTCGGCACCGCCTTGACCGAGGACGACCCGCTCGGCCCGGCTGACGTGGCGCTCGTGCTCGAAGGCACCGGCGCCACGGCTACTTCCGTCGCCGAGTCCTGGCGCCAGCAAGGCCTGGTCCACAACGTGGTTATCGTCGAGGCGCCGGTCAAAACTCACGCCCTCGTCGCGTACTGGAGCGACTTCGTGCGCTGGGGCCTGGCGCCACCGTCACCCACGCCCGCCGAGTTCCTGCGCGTCGTGCGCGCCCCTTCAACGCAGGCCGGCCAGCAGGCCACCGCCGCGCTCGCCGGCGCTGCAAGCCGACCAGGCGCACACGGTACTGGTGCTCGGCGGCGGCGGCATTGGCTCGCGCCTCGTCGAGCAGCAGGTCGCCGAGGTCCTGAACCCAGCGGGCATCAACTCCACGATCGTCAGCTACGGCGGCGGCGGCCGAGATGCCGGCCACTGGTATCAGAACGCCGACGACCGTCGCGCTGTCCTCGACGGCTGGCTGCAAGCGCTGATGCCGTATCTGAGCGGCTATGACCCCGAGGCCTCGGGCTCGTAAATCACGTAGTCGCCGAACCGAGCGACCTCGTGGAAGCTAGTGCCCGCGGTTGCCCGCGCGAACATGTCGGCGATGTACGGCTCGCGCTGCCAGGTGACCAGCGCTTGCAGGGGCTCGCCCATCCACGATGACTCGAACGGACGACCGGTACTCAGCGCATAGAGCAAGTTGTCCTGGTCCACGTAGCGCTGGTCCCGGCTGCGGATGGCCACTTCCTTGGCTGACAGGTACGTCTGACCTGGCTGCAGATGGGCGTCCACCCACGCGGCGGCTGCATCGGTACCGGTCGTGCCGTACCAGTAGTCGGTCTGGTAGTCGGCGCGCACTTGCACGGCGTCAACCGCCAGCGACCAGCCCAACCCGAGGCCGACGAGTGCAAAGCAGGCTGCTGCCGCTGGTTGACGCCACACGCCGCCCGCGATGGCTGCCAGCAGGACCACGGCCACAAGCCAGACGCCTGCCACGGGCTGAATTGCCCACGTCCGCTGCAACGCCCAATCGTCGCGCACCAGCGCCAGGGTGATCGCCCCCGAGGCAACCGCGGCCCCAACCATGCAGGCCGTGACAAGCCGCGGGCGCGCGCACCACAAACTGGCGACGACCGGCGCGCCGATGCATGCCAGCAGGGGCGCCAGCGCCACCTGGTACTTGGGGAACCAACCCGCGCTCTTGTTGACGTAGCCCAGCACCAGCAGCACGGCAAAACCAATCAGCAAGTCGACGTTGCGCATTCGCCAGGCGCGGGCCAGCTGCGCGACGCGAACGGCGACACCGATCAGACCCAACGTGGCCAGGGCTGGTCCCAGCCAGATGACGGTCGGCTGCAGACCGGCGATGAACGCCCCAGGGCTGGTGTACGCCCGCCGGGCGACGTCCGCCGAATCCTGCCACTGCACCAGGTTGACCCCAAACGGCATGTCCAGCGGAAAACCGAGCAGCGTGCCAAGGCCCAGCCATGCCGCACCGGCCAGGGTGACGCCAATTCCGCCGATGGCCGCCACGTGCACGATGCCGCGCAGCCAGTTGCCGCGCAGCACCTGCCACACGCCGATCACGGCCAGCAGGGGCCAGGGATTCGTCATCTTGGCCCACAACATGACGGCGAAGAGCGGCCCCAGCCACAGCCAGCGCGTACGCGTGGCTTCGAGGCGCGGATAAACCCACAGCACGAGCAAGCACAGCGGCAGCAAGATCGTGAAGTCGATGTCGAGGATGAGCGTGCTCTGGACGACCAGGGGCGAGAGCATCACCAGGCCGACGGCCGTCGCGCCCGCGACGTCTTTTGCCAGTGGCGGACCACGTGTCAGGTCTCTGGCGAGCAGAAACGTCAGCAGCGCGGTGGCCAGACCGCCGAGCACGCCGAGCAGGCGCAGGACGGGTGGCGTCCATCCGCCGATCCTGGCCAACAGCCCATCGGCGTACAGGTACAGGGGCGGATGCCAGAGGGCCCACTGCTCGCGATGCGAGAAGTCGCCGCGGTCACTCATCCAGCCCTGGTTGCCGAAGGGCAGACCCGTTTCGGCGATGGCGCGAGCGCCGAGTGCGAAATTCGCGTCGTCGTACATGAGCGGACGGTTGAGCTGCGGCACGACGAGCGCGAGATAGCCCAGCGTCACGATGACCACGAGCGTGACGGCCAGCCGGCCTGTTGCTTTCGTGTGGACTTCGGTCGCGTGCGATGCTGGAGATGCCACCAGCGAGGGGTCATCGTCCGAAGACGCGATAGCGCAGGATCAGCGCAACCATGCGGCTGCCCGACGCGGATCGTCGTCGAGCATCGAGCCGGTGATCTTCGACTCGCCGACGCGCATCCCGATAGTTGACCGGCACCTCGACCAGGCGCTGGCCTGTCGAGCAGCGCCAGGCAGACCATCTCGGGCAGAAAGTGCGAGCCGCCGACCGTGAAGCGCGGCAGCAGCCGACCGGCGGACGAGCGGCGCACCAGGCGCAGCGTGCAGCCGCAATCGGACAGCGACGGGCCGTCAAACAGCACCTGCAGCAGCTTGGCGACGACCCAGTTGCCCCAGCGCAGCTGCCAGCCCATGTTGGCGCCGTGCCAGATCAGCTCGCGCGTGGTGCGCGTGCCGAGCACGAGGTCGAAGTCGTCGGCGTAGGCGAGCAGCTTGAGGACGTCTTTGCCCATGAACGTGCCGTCGGGCTCGGCGAGCACGACGTACTCGCCCTGGGCTTCGGCCAGCCCGCGGCGCAGGGCGTTGCCGTAGCCCTGGCGCGGCTCGCGCACGACGCGCGCGCCCGCGGCCTCGGCGCGCGCGGCGGTGGTGTCGCGCGAGTTGTTGTCGACGACGACGACCTCGTCGACGGCCTCGAGCGCCGCCGAAATCGTTGACCGCGGCGGCGATGCCCGCCTCTTCGTTGAAGGCGGGAAAGACGACGGACACGCGGTGGCCTTGCCACATCGCGCCGCCATTATGCGGGCCCTTTGCGGGCGCCGCGCGTGCTCAGAGGTCGAGCTCGACGCGCAGTCGGCTCAGCTCCGCCAGGGCCTGATCCAGAGCAGAGCCCGATTGTCGGGAGCGTTGAGCCAGCGCGAGACGCCGCTGGCGTGCGGCAGCGGCACGCACGTACGGCCCGTCGCATCTCGAAGACGCGCCCGACGGTGTCGACCAGCGGGCGTTTGCCCAGGAACGCGTCGATCGCCATCTTGCCGACCAGCAGAACCACGCGCGGGTCTAGCCAGCTCGAGCTCGCGCTCCAGGAAGTGTCGGCACAGGCGCGATCTCGGCTCCGATGGCGGCCGGTCGCCGTTGCCCGAGGCCGACTTGCCGGGAAAGCAGCGCGTCAGCGACGTCAGGTAGACGTGCTCGCGAAAGTAGCCGGGCGGAAAGCCAGCCCGATCCAGCCAGGCCGAGGAACGACCCAGCTGGCCCCGCGAAGTGATAGCCCTTGCGGTCGGTCACCGGTCCAGGCGCCTGGCCGATCAGCACCATGCGCGCGTCGTCGATGATGCGCGGGCCGAATCGGGTTGGCGCGGGCCAGCAAACCCGCCTCCTGGCATGCACGACAGGCGAGCACCGCCTGGGTCGAGCCCGCCAGCTGGCTCGCTTGACGCTCGTCAGAACACATACCTATGCTGCATTTCAGGCTCTCGCCCAGGTAGTGTCTGGTGAGGTTCGCATGAAAACTTTCGCAACGACATGAGGCAACGTTGGCTTTCTGTTCCGCGTCTGCGCCAGGCTTGCCGGCCATCGCGGCAATCACCCTGCTGGGCCTGGCGACCGCCTGTAACAGCGAGGCAACAACCCCCAGACGGCGTTCAACCCGCGCTCGGACTACGCCAACGAGGGCTTGAACCTGCTCATCCTGGTCATCATCCTCGGCGTCGATCGTCGGCGTGCTGGTCGAGGTCGTGCTCATCTGCCACGGCCATTCGCTACCGACGCCGCAGCGCCAATGACCCGCTGCCGCCGCAGATTCATGGCAGCACCATCATCGAAGTCCTGTGGACAACTGGCCCGGTCATCATCGTCGGCGCAATTCTCTTCTACACGCTGCCGGTGATCTTCAGCACCCAGGCGCCCGCGCCCGCTGGCGCGATGAACATCGACGTGACGGGCCACCAGTTCTGGTGGGAATTCGGTATACCCGGACGCGGGCGTCGCTGACCGCCAACGAGCTGCACCTGCCGGTTGGGCAGACCGTCAACCTGGTGCTGCAGTCCGACGACGTGATCCATTCGTTCTGGGTGCCCGCGCTGGGCGGCAAGCGTGACGCCTTCCCGGGCCACACGAACTACATCTGGCTCAAGGCCGACAGCGTCGGCGAGTTTCCCGGGCAGTGCTACCAGCTATGCGGCTATTCGCACGGCAACATGCGCGAAAAGGCCATCATCCAGAGTCCCGCCGATTTCCAGGCCTGGCTGACCGCACAGCAGGCCCCCGCCGTGACGCCGACCGATCCAACGGCCGCCGAAGGCGCCCAGTTGTTCCAGACGCGCGGCTGCGCGGCCTGCCACACCATCAACGGCACGCCCGCGCAGGGCAAGGTCGGACCGAACCTGACGCACGTCGCCAGTCGAGGGGTGATCGCGGGCAGCATTCTCGAAAACAACGCTGACAACCTGCGCAAGTGGCTGTCGGATCCGCCAGCTGTGAAGCCAGGCTCGATCATGCCGAATCTGAACCTCAGCGACCACGAGTTGGACGTGTTAGTGGCTTATCTACAATCACTGCAGTGATGACGGCCGGTATGACACGCGACGCGCACAGGGCGAGTCGCCCAAGGGAGGAAAGCTAGAGGCGTATGGCCGTAGTTAGCGCACCGTTCACGCACGCGGGCGGCATGGTTGTCGCGCCGCCGACGCTGGCGGCGCCAGCCTACCGCGGCCTGTGGAGCTGGTTGACCACCGTCGACCACAAACGCATCGGCATCCTCTACGGCGTCTCCGCGGGCGCGTTCTTCGTCATCGGTGGCCTCGAAGCCCTGGTCATCCGCCTGCAACTGTGGCAGCCCGACAACACGCTGGTCACGGCAGAGATGTTCAACTCGCTGTTCACGATGCACGCCACGACCATGATCTTCCTGGCGATCATGCCGCTCGGCGCCTCCTTCTTCAACTTCATCATCCCGCTGCAGATCGGCGCTCGCGACGTTGCCTTCCCACGCCTGAACGCCTTCAGCTACTGGGCGTTCATCCTCGGTGGCATGTTGCTGAACGTCAGCTTCCTGCTTGGCGGGGCGCCCGACGCGGGCTGGTTCGGCTACGCCAACCTCACGACGCGCACGTACTCGCCAGGCCCTGGTATCGACTTCTGGATGCTGGGTCTGCAGGTGCTGGGTGTCGCGTCGATCGCGGCGGCACTCAACTTCTTCGTCACGCTCGTGAACATGCGCGCGCCGGGCATGAGCTTCATGCGCCTGCCAATCTTCTGCTGGATGTCGCTGATCACGATGATCCTGCTGCTGCTGGCGTTCCCCTCGATCACGGTCGGCCTCATCCTGCTGATGTTCGACCGCTTCTTCAATACCAACTTCTACAGCGTGCCCCACGGTGGTGACCCGATCCTGTGGCAGCACCTGTTCTGGGTCTTCGGCCATCCCGAGGTGTACATCCTGATCCTGCCCGCGATGGGCATCGTCTCGGAGATCATCCCGGTCTTCTCGCGCAAGCCACTGTTCGGCTACGCGGTGATGGTCTACTCCGGCATCGCGATTGCCTTCCTGGCCTTCGGCGTGTGGGCGCACCACATGTTCGCCGTCGGGCTGGGCCCCATCGCCGATGCGGTGTTCGCTTCCAGCACGATGCTGATCGCCGTGCCGACGGGCGTCAAAATCTTCAACTGGATCGGCACGATGTTCAAAGGCTCGGTCGCCTTCAAGACGCCGATGCTGTTCGCCGTCGGCTTCATCAGCATGTTCATCATTGGCGGCGTGACGGGCATCATGCACGCTTCACCGCCAGCCGACCTGATCCAGCACGACACGTACTTCATCGTCGCCCACATCCATTACGTGCTCATCGGCGGCAGCATCATGGCCCTCTTCGCGGGCATCTACTACTGGTTCCCGAAGATGAGCGGCCGCATGCTCAACGACACGCTCGGCAAGTGGAACTTCTGGACCTTCATCATCTTCTTCAACATCACGTTCATGCCGATGCACTGGACCGGCCTGCTTGGTATGCCGCGTCGCGTGTACACCTACGGCCCGGATCTGGGCGTGACAACGTTGAATCAAATCTCCACGGTCGGCGCGATCGGGCTGGGCTTCTCGGTGCTGCTCTTCGTGGTCAACGTGTTCACGAGTCTGCGATACGGCGAAATCGCCTCGGATGATCCATGGGACGGCGCCACGCTGGAGTGGTCGATTTCGTCACCACCGCCCATCTACAACTTCGCTCGCATCCCGACGGTCTATTCGCGCGACGCGTGGTGGGCGACGAAGCATCCTGAGCGCATGCACCTCGATCCGATCGAGCCGACCCCGCTCGCGGGTGGGCCCGCCCACGCGACCGAAACGCCTCACACGGCGGTGCACACAGACGTGCCGGATGCGACGCCGTCGCTCATCCATTTCCCGTCTCCGTCGTACTGGCCGCTGGTTTGCGCACTGGGGCTGGCGACGATGGCCGTTGGCTTGCTGATGTCCGATGCGTTCGGAGAGATCACCATTCCCATCTTTGCCATAGTCGGCCTGCTGGTGCTCATCGGTGGCATCTACGGCTGGTCGTACGAGCCCGCCTGATGACAGAGACCGCGGTTCCCGTCATCATCGACGAGGGCGCAGCGCCGCCCGCGACCGAAGCGCCACTCGTTCTGGAGCATCCGCACACCAGCACCGGCCAGGACAATCGCAAGCTGCTGATGTGGGC
The DNA here is from genome assembly GCA_963776625.1 of uncultured Chloroflexia bacterium. Taxonomy (GTDB): domain Bacteria; phylum Chloroflexota; class UBA6077; order UBA6077; family CF-72; genus CF-72. The sequence continues at coordinate 208,820 of CAVZNP010000004.1, forward strand.
CTTCCTCGCATCAGACTGCATGTTCTTCGGAACGCTGATCGCGACCTACATGGTCTACAAAAATCGCAGCATCGTTGGGCCGTACCCGCGCGAGGTCTTCGACGTTCCGTACACGTCGGTCAGCGCGTTCGTGCTGCTGCTCAGCAGTCTGACGATGGTGCTGGCCCTGTCCGCGATCCAGCGCGGCGAAGAACGCAAAATGCGCGTCTGGCTCGGGGCGACCGCCCTGCTGGGCTGCGTTTTTCTTGGCGGCCAGTTTTATGAGTTCACGACCTTCTATCGCGAAGGCCTGTCACTGAGCACCAACCTGTTTGGATCGACGTTCTTCACCCTCACCGGCTTCCACGGCACGCACGTCTTTATCGGTGTGTTCTGGCTGGCTTCGCTGGTGGTGCACTCCTTTAGAGGCAAGCTGCATCGAGAGCACTCGCTGCTAGTGGAGATCGCCGGGTTGTACTGGCACTTCGTCGACATTGTCTGGATCCTGATCTTTACCCTCGTGTACCTCATCCCCGACTGATGGAGACCGCATGACGACCGCCGAGCACGAACACGGGCACAGCGCCGAACACGCAGTCGAGCACGCCCACCCGGGCGCCAAGACCTATGTCCTCATCGGCGTGGTCCTGGCCATCATCACGCTAGCCGAGGTCTTCTTCTACACGCAGGAAAGCGTGCGCGAGTTCCTGGTGCCGTTGCTCCTGGTGCTGTCCGCGTCGAAGTTCGCGCTGGTCATCGGCTTCTACATGCACTTGAAGTTCGACAGTCCGCTGTTTTTCGGCGTGTTCGGCTTCGGCCTGCTGGTGGCCGGATCGGTGATCACCGCGCTGTTGTTCCTGTTCGGGCAGTACCCACTGCCAGCGCACGTCGGCTGAGCCGCTAGATCGATCGAGTCGGGACCCCGCACCGTGGACTGGTCTCTCGCACTCGCGACGTACAGTCCACCACTCGACATTCTTGCTGGCGCGCTCGGACTGGCGGTCGTCTACTGGCTGTGCACGCATCCGTATCGCGGTCGCTTCCGCCGCTCGACACGGGTCTCGGTCGCCCGCCAGATCTGCTTTTACAGCGGCGTCGCGCTGATCGTGGCCGCGCTCGTGTCACCTCTGGATGTCATCGCCGACGACTACCTGTTTTCGGCGCACATGCTGCAGCACGAGCTGCTGATTCTGGGCGTTGCGCCCTTGTTACTCGCCGGCACGCCCGGCTGGCTGCTGCGTGACCTGCTCGCCAGCATCCACATGACGGGCTTCGTGCGCTGGGCGCGACATCCGCTGGTCGCGTTCTTTGGCTTCAACATTATTTTTTCACTTGCGCATCTGTCATCGGTGTACGAGCTGACGCTGGCCAGCCTGCCACTGCACGCGCTGGAACACGTCATCTTCATCGGCACGGCTATGCTGATGTGGATGCCCGTCCTGAGCCCGGTGCCCGACATCGCGGCGCCGTATCCTCCCCTGGGCCAGGTGTTGTATCTGTTCCTGCAGACCATTCCTGCCTCGCTGGTGGGAGCGCTGCTGGCAGCGACGGGCACCGCCTATTACGCGACCTATCTGGCTGCGCCGCGCGTCACCGCACTGAGTGCCGTTGAGGATCAACAACTCGGCGGGCTGCTGATGTGGGTGGGCGGTGGTCTGTATTTCCTGCTCGCTACTGGCGTGGTGTTCTTTGCCTGGGCCAGCCGCGAGGAGGCGGCCGACCGACGGCCAGGAATTCCCCTGGGGGGTGAGCTGACATGACGCAAGCGACGGCCACGCTGGAGCGGCGGTCGCATCCGCGCGAACGATGGTTCTCTGACGCCGTCATCGCCGGCTTCGTCGCAATTGGCGCGTCCACCGCGGCGCTGTTCATTGCCTACGCGCTGGCCAACGGCGCCGCGGATTCGCAGGGCAACGTACTGCAGCGCTGGCTCTGGCAGCTGACGAACAACCAGGTCGTCGCCTTCAGCAGCGGCCGGCCGGCGTACGCCGTGGCGATCCACGTGGTGCTCGGCATCGTCTGGGCAATCGTCTACGCGCGCCTGGTGGATGGCAATCGATCGCTCGGCTGGTGGGTCGGGCACGGGCCCGGCTGGCAGCGCGGGATGCGCTTTTCACTCTTGCCGTGGCTGGTCTCCCTGCTCGTGCTGCTGCCCGCGGCGATGGTCAACATGCTCGACTGGGCCCTGTCGGCGGGTCCGCTGGTACCGGTAGGCAACCTGGTGTTGCACCTGATCTACGGCTTCGCCCTCGGTCAGTTGTACGACTCGTCGTCAGACACGCCCGACATGGCCGCTGACCTGAGCTACCAGGCGCCCGGGCTCCAGCAGAGCGCCGTGGCTCATTCGGAAGACTTCGGTGCGGCGGGCATTCTCGTCGGTGCCCTCGTGGGTGCACTGGTCGGCATCATCCTGGCGCTCATCCTGCCGCCGAGCCTGCCCAATGTCGACTTCGGCGGTTGGGAGGCGGCACTCGCCGTCGGCGGCTTACTGGCCGGCGGTGCCGTGGGCGGCATCATCGGCTCGTTCGCGGGTTTACCTCAGCCGGAAGTTGATCCCGCGGAAGTCGCCGAGGGTCCAGACCCGTTCCAGTACAGGGTTCTGCCGTTTTTGATCCCACCGGCGCTCATCGCCGTGCTTGCCATCATCGTCAGCACGCTTGGAACGACGCTGCTGCAGTTCGGCAAGACGGACATCGAGATTGGCCCGGTCACTATCGCCAAATCTGTCGTTGTCGCCGTCTTCGGGATCCTGGTTATCGGGTTTGGCGCGCTGTTCCTGGCGACGCGGCCAGATCACTCGCCGTCTTCGAGCCGCGAAACCGTCTCCCACAGGGCTGAGCACTGAGGTTTGGTCGCTTCAAGCATGAACTCCGCACGTCGGAGTCGCCCGCGTTTCGCGCGCACCTTGAGGAGCCGCAGCAACGGGATAGCGGCCACGATGACGAAGCCAAGCACGATCAGCAGCGTCCAGTGCGTCGCCGCGATCCAGACCATCGTGTCGCGCGTGGGCGCATACATGAGCAACAAGATCGCGAACCAGATCTTGAAGGCGATCAAGGGGATCGCCACCGTCAACATCGCGCCCTTGTTTTCCATGACGGCGTCTCTTCGTGTGAGTCTACATCGAGGGTGGTGTTGATGGGCTCCGCGTTGGCCCGCATCGGGAAAACATCCCCGGTCGCTATCATCAGGAGAAGCTGTTGTTGATACGTCGACTGCTGCTCGCCGTCCCGCTGGCTCTCGCAGTTTTCGCTATTGCTCCGCCCGCATCTGCCCAGTCGTGGCCGGTCGCGCCTGCCTCGGACGGCGCGGAGCAGATCGCGCAGTTGTTCTGGTTCACGCTGGTCCTGGCGACCATCGTGTTCGTCCTCGTCGAGGGGCTGCTGATCTACTCGAGCCTGCGCTTCAGGCGCCGTACGCCGATCCCCACCGTCGAGCCCCCCCAGATCCACGGCAACACGCGCCTCGAGGTCATGTGGGCCACCGTGCCTGCGCTGATCCTGATCGGCCTGTTCGGCATCACGGTCACGCGGCTGGGAGACCTGAATCAGATTCCGACGGATCCCGGTGTGCTGCACATCGGCGTGACGGGTCAACAGTTCGAATGGACCTTCACCTACGGCGACAGTGGCGTGAAAACTACCAACGACCTGCACCTGCCGGTCGGCCAGCAGGTGGTCTTCGACGTCACGTCCGTGGACGTGATCCACGGTTTCTGGGTGCCGGATCTCTTTGGTCAGATCGACGCGAACCCGGGCCGGATGAACCACATCACGTACACCGTCAAGCAGGAAGGCCAGTTCCGCGGCGTGTGCGCCATGCTGTGCGGTGCCGGCCACAGCGGCATGCTGTTCAGCGTGACCACCCAGCAGCCGGCCGACTTCCAGACCTGGCTGACCCAGGAACAGTCAGGGGGCGCACCAGCACCAGGCGGCGCGCCAGCCGCCGCCGGCGACCCCACCATCGGTGCCATGCTCATCGAGCAAAAGGGCTGCCCAGCGTGCCACACGATCCCGGGCATTCCTGGCGCCAACGGCACGATCGGTCCGAACCTCGGCTCGCACGACAATGTTCCGCCCGTCGGCCAACGCCCAATGATCGCGACCTACCCCAACGGCACGGTGCCGAACCACGGCCCCGACGACCTCAAGGCCTGGATCCTGAACCCGCCGGCGCTCAAGCCAGGCACGCTCATGCCCAACCTCGGCCTTACCGATGAGGAGGCGACCAACATCGTCGCTTACCTCGAGACGCTGAAATAGACGTATCTAGCTATCTATCAGTGGGAGTGATCTGACCATGGCGACCGCCGCTGCCCCAACTCTCGTTGCGCGCCCACCCAGGGCCGCATCCGGATCGGCGACGTACGCCGTCCGTCGCCGAGGCATTGGCGCCTGGCTCACGACGACCGACCACAAACGCATCGGGTTGATGTACATCATCTCGACCTTCGTCTTCTTCCTGCTGGCCGGCCTGGCGGCGCTTTCGGTGCGTGTCCAACTGGCACTGCCCGAATCACCCCCGTTCAGCGACGAGACCTACAACCAGATCTTCACCACCCACGCGACGGTGATGCTCTTCCTGTTCGTCATCCCGTTCGGCGTCGGCGGCCTGGGCAACTATCTCGTGCCACTGATGATCGGCGCGCGCGACGTGGCTTTCCCCAAGCTCAACGCGCTGTCGTTCTGGCTGATCGTGCCCGCGGGCCTGCTGATCCTGTCTGGCTTCTTCTTTCCGGATCCCACTGGCAAGTTCCCGACCGGCGCCGCGGACGCGGGCTGGACCTCGTACCCGCCGCTTAGCGTGCGGGCTCCGTTCGGCCAGAGCTTGTGGCTGGTCGGCGTGTTCATTCTTGGCGCGTCGTCGATCATCGGCTCGATCAACTTCCTGGTCACGATCCTCAACATGCGCACGCCGGGCATGACCATGCACCGCCTGCCGCTGTTCGTCTGGGCCATCCTGACCACGTCGTTCATCCAATTGCTCGCCACCCCGGCCCTGGCGGCGGTCCTGCTCATGACGCTCGCCGATCGGCATCTCGGCACCAACTTCTTCAACCCGAACGGCGGTGGCGACGTGCTCGCCTATCAGCACGGCTTCTGGTTCTATTCGCACCCGGCCGTCTACATCATGATCCTGCCCTACTTCGGCGTGATTTCCGAGGTCCTGCAGGTCTTCAGTCGCAAACCGATCTTTGGTTACAAGGCCGTGGCGTACTCCACCGCCGCGATCGGTTTCCTCGGGTTCCTGGTCTGGGCGCACCACATGTTCACGGTCGGCCTGCCCGTGATCAGCCAGAGCTTCTTCATGTTCATGACGATGCTGATCGCCATTCCCACGGGCGTCAAAATCTTCAACTGGGCCGGCACACTGTGGGGCGGCCACCTGCAATTCAAGGCTCCGCTGTTGTTCGCCGTCGGGTTCCTGACCATGTTCGTCATCGGCGGCCTGAGCGGGGTCTACGCGGCGGTCGTGCCGGTCGATTACCAGCTCCACAACTCATATTTCATCGTCGCCCACATCCACTACGTCCTGTTTGGCGGCAGCGTTTTCGCGGTCTTCGCCGCCTCCTACTACTGGTTCCCGAAGGTCTCCGGGCGCCTGTACAGCGAGACGCTGGCGAGCTGGCATTTCTGGTTGATGATCGTCGGGTTCAATCTGACGTTCTTCCCGATGCACATCCTGGGCTTGATGGGCATGCAGCGCCGCATCGCGACGTACCCGATCGAGACAGGCTTCTTGCCATGGAACGTGCTCGAGACTGTCGGCGCGTTCCTGATGGGCATCTCGATCCTCATCTTTGTCTGGAACATGTTGACGTCCTGGCGCGGTGGCGCCGTGGCCGGCAACGACCCGTGGTTGGCAAACACGCTCGAGTGGCTGACCACCTCGCCTCCGCCCGAGTACAACTTCGTCAGCTTGCCGCGCATCCGGTCTGAGCGTCCGCTGCGGGATCTGCGCCTCGCCGCGCTGAGTGAAGACGCCTCGCGCGCTCCGGTTCCCGCCCTGGAAAGCGGCAGCAGCCAGGAACCGGCTGCGCCTGCCCACTGACGGAGACCATGGCGCTCGTCGTCGCCGCGCGTTCACCGGCCGAGTCGGGGGCTGCCCCCGCGCATCTGGCGTCCGCTCACACGCGGCTTGGCCACGCCGTGGCGGTCGGCGCCGCGGCGGCGCTCGGCATCGCGCTGGTGGTGGACGGCGCCGCCCGAGCGATGCCGTATACACCCGTGCTGGATGCGGCCAATCTGGTAGTGACCGCCGCCGCGGGCGTGTTGATGCTGCTCGCGTGTCTCGCGGCATGGCTGTACCGCCGCGGAGACAGCACTTTGCTGCTGTGCGCGACGCTGGCGCCATTTCTCCTGGCTCTGCGAACCGTGCTGGCGGCGCTGCTGGTCACGCTGGACTTTTCCACCGTGGGGGACGTGGTCAACAGCGCAGGCGGTCTGCTGGTGCTCGGCACGCTGGTCTGGGCAGCCGCGGCCTGGTCTCTGGCGCCGAACGCCGGGCGCAGGGCTGTACCCGAGACCGAGCTTTTTCGACGCGTTGCGGATGTCACCACCTTCGTGCTGTTCGCCGTGGCGCTGAGCGGTGCCGCCGTGGGCGCAGTCGGCGCGAGCTGGGCTTGCAACGGCACGTTCCCAGATTGCAACGGCCTTGGCGCGCTGCCGTTTGGACGAGACCCGCTGGCCGACGTTCAGCTGTATCACCGGCTGTTGTCCTACGTGGTGCTCGGCCTGGTGGTGTGGCTGGCGGTCGAGGCATTCCGTAGCCAGCGCAGCATTCAGCACCTCACCACGGCGTGCGCGGCGCTCGTTGGGCTGACGGTGCTCGACGCGGCGGTTGGCGCCGTCTCGGTGTCCACGGGCGTGCCCGTCATCACGGAGATTGCGCATACGGCGCTGAGCGCGCTGGCATGGTCTGCCTCGGTGATCATGGTCGTCATTACCCGACGCGGCGCAGCGTCTTCGTTTGCGCAGGATCTGCCGCTGGGAAGCGTGCACGCGCCGGCGGTGATGTCGCCTGCGTACGTCGGGTGGTCAACGCGGCTGGGCGCCTACGTACAGCTCACCAAGCCGCGGGTCATGTCGCTGCTGCTGGCAACCACCGCCGCGGCCATGGTGATCGCTGCCCGTGGCCTACCGGACATGGGCCTGTTCATCGCGACGCTGCTCGGCGGCGCGCTGATGTCGGGTGGCGCGGGCGCCATCAACCACTACGTCGACCGCGACATCGACCCGCTGATGGGTCGCACCGCGTGGCGACCCATCCCCTCGGGCGTCATCGCACCGCGCCACGCACTCTGGTTCGGCATCGGCCTGGGCGTCGTCGCCAGCGTCATCTTCGCTGTGTTCGTGAACCCGCTTGCCATGCTGCTGGCCCAGATCGGCTTGCTCGGCTACGTGTTCATCTACACGCTGTGGCTCAAGCGTTCGACCCCGAGCAACATCGTGATCGGCGGTGCCGCGGGCGCAATCCCACCGCTGGTCGGCTGGGCCGCGGTCACTCACGAGATCGGCAGCCTGACTGCCTGGTACCTGTTCGCCATCATTTTCTTCTGGACACCACCGCACTTCTGGGCGCTGTCGCTGCTGATTCGGCAGCACTACGAGCGCGCGCACGTGCCCATGCTGCCCGTGGTGCGGGGCGATCGAGAGACGCGCCGCCAGATCATCCTGTACGCGGTGCTCCTCGTAATGCTGAGCCTGGTCTTGCCAGGTTTTGGCATGATGGGCGCGCTGTACTTTGTGGCCGCCCTGGTCTTAGGCGGCTTGTTCCTGTATTACGCCGTTCGCCTGTGGCGCGAGGCGACACGTGACGCAGCGCGGCGACTGTATCTCTATTCGATCCTGTACCTGTTTGCCCTGTTCGCGGCAATGGCCGTCGATCGCGTGGTCGCGTACTAACTGGAATGGTGGAGCACTGAGAATGGTTCTCGATGCGAAGGCCCTGACGTGGGCCGCCAAGAACGACATCGACACGGCCAAGCTCAAGAAGGCCAAGGTGCCGATCTACGGCAAGTGGTATTTCCCCGAGATCCCACCCAACGTCGCCCTGGTCAACCTGGAGACCGGTGAACAGGAGAGCTTCCGCGAACGCATGATCGCGGGCGAGGTGATGTTCGTCCCCGCGGCTGAGCTGGTCCGCGCCGGTCTGGCGCCCGCCGACTTCGCGGCGATGGACCTGCCGGGCCCGGTCATCCTGATCGAGCCCGAGTCGCGCGCGATTCGCGCTATCGCACCCGAGCCACTGTTCGCCATGGCGCGGCCGCCCGGCCTGCCCCACGAGGTCGCCATCGTCGAGACAGACCCTGACGCCGAGCTCGTCACCGAGTACCCGCCCGAGCTCGAAGGCGTGCATATGCCAATGGCAAGCGTCGCTCCCTTTGTCCTGGCCATCGGTTTCTGTCTGGCCTTTGCCGGGCTGATCATCAGCCCGATCATCGTCATCGCTGGTCTGCTCTGGATGGCGGTGGGCGCGGTGGTCTGGATCCGGCTTGGCTTGCTCGAATACCGCGCGTCCCACGCGGAAACCGAGCTGGAGGCCGAGCAGCCTGCATGAGCTTGCGGGTGCGCTCCTGGCCTTCCGGACTGTTCGCCGTTGCAGGTCTCGTCGCGGCTGTTGCCATCGTCGGCTGTCAGCCGCAGACGCCACTGGACGTGTACGGCACGACGCCGGCTTTCAACTTGACCGACCAGTCTGGCGCACCCTTCTCGTCACAGTCGCTGGCGGGCCACGTCACGCTGCTTGACTTCGTCTACACCTACTGCACGGACGCGTGCCCGATCATGAGCGCCACCTTCCAGGATGCGCAGCGCAAGCTCGCCGACGACAAGCTCCTCGGCACGAAGGTCATGCTCGTGTCGTTGAGCGTGGATCCAGTGCACGACACGCCGCCGGTGATGGCCGACTACGCGCAGCAATTCCAGGCCGATCCGCACGCGTGGAAGATGCTGACTGGCGACTTCGACAGCGTGTTCGACGTCATCACCGGCTTCAAAGTGGCGACGCGTCCGCCGCGGCCGGCCGCTGATTCACCGCCGCCGGCTGGCACGGAGCTCACCCACTCGACCGCCGTTCTGTTGATCGATCCCCAGTTGCAGGTGCGCGCCTACCTCGACGGCACGGGCGCGTCCGCGGACGATCTCATCTCTGCCGCGAAGAGGCTCGTGCGGTGAGCCCAGTCGCTGCACAGCTCGCTTCTTCTTCTACTTCTGCAAGCGCTTCCAGGAGGACCACGTCACCAATGTCGACCACGTTGTTCCCCGCTAATGTCGGCTAGGGCCAGCGCCCTCGCTGGGGGCTCAACCGCGCACGCCGAACTCGCCACGCCAGAGCAGGGTCCGAGCAACGAATCGCTCGGCATGATCCTGTTCATCGTCTCCGAAGCGGTCATGTTCGGAGCGTTTTTCGCGCAGTACTTCTACGAGCGCGTTGTGTCGGAGACGTGGCCAAACCCGACCGGTCTGCCGCCGGGGTTCGAGCGCGTGCCCGCGGCGCCGCTGCCCGTCATCATGACCGTCCTGCTGATCGCGAGCGGGTTCACGGCGCACTGGGCGCAGACCGCCATCCACCGCAACGACCGTGACAGGGTGCAGGGTTGGCTCATCCTCACGGCGCTCCTGGGCCTCGGGTTCCTCGGTGCACAGGCCTACGAGTACGCCAACTTCATCTTCAACGAGGGGTTCAACATCACCTCGGGGATCTACGGGACGATCTTCTTCAGTCTGACTGGCCTGCACGGTTTTCACGTCATCGTTGGTCTGGTGCTGCTGGTGGGCGTGCTGATCAGGACGTTCCTGGGCCACTTCTCATCCCGCAACTGCTTTGGCATCGACGGCACAATCATGTACTGGCATTTCGTCGATGTGGTGTGGATTGCGCTGTACTTGACGCTCTACTTGCTGTGACAGACGCGTATCCGCGGGCCGTTGTCGCAGCGGAAACGTGCTAGCCAGTTCGCGGTGCAAAACCCGCCCGTGGTTGGCGTCTGAGAGGCTGCGCACGCACTGTCATCAGGGGGTCCCCCTCTGGGGAGGTGTGTTGATCAGGCCCGCCTGGCTAGTTCGCGGTGCAAAACCCGCCCATGGATGGCGTCTGAGAGGCCGCGGCACGCACTGTGATCAGGGGGTCCCCGTCTGGGGAGGTGTGTCGATCAGGCCCGCCTGGCTAGTTCGCGGTGCAAAACCCGCCCGTGGTTCGCGTCTGAGAGGCCGCGGCACGCACTGTGATCAGGGGGTCCCCGTCTGGGGAGGTGTGTTGATCAGGCCCGCCTGGCTGGGCCAAACGCCAGCGCGAAGTCAGTTTCGCAGTGAAAACGGGCTAGCTCCACACGTACAGCATCATGTACACGATCCACCCGGTGATGGCTGTGTACACCCACAGGGGCAGGGTGATGCGCGCGATCTTGCGATGCAGCACGAAGCGGCCACCGAACGCGCGCCGCAGCGTGATAAACGCCAGCGGGGCGACGGCAATCGCTATCGTGATATGCGACACCAGGATGATGAGATACACCGTGCGCGACACGTCGTCGCCCGGGTAGATCTTTGAACCCAGCGCCAGATAACGGGTCACATACACGATGAGGAACAACGCGGCGAACACCGAGGCCGTGATCATGCTGCGACGATGCCACACGATTTTTCGCGAGCGAATGCACACATAACCTATGACCAGGAAGATGCCACTGATCACGATCAGCGCCGCATTCAGCGCGGGCAGCCAGACTTCCGGTGAGCTCAACACTTCATTGTGACTGAAGACCGAGCTGAGGCGCGCGAATGGGGCCGATGACTGAGACGCCCGCCGTCGAGGTCAGAGACCTGGTCAAGAACTACGCTGGCCGCTCGGTGGTCGACGGCTTGAGCTTCTCTGTCGAGCAGGGCGAGGTGTTTGCGCTGCTTGGCCCCAACGGCGCGGGCAAGACCACCACGGTCGAGATCCTCGAAGGCTACCGTCACGCCGACGCCGGCTTCGTTCGCGTGCTTGGCCTGGACCCCAGACGCCAGAGCTCTGACCTCAAGCCGAATATCGGCCTGATGCTGCAGCAGGGTGGCCTGTTCCCGCAGATCACCGCGCGCGAGGCGCTGCGACTCTTCGCCGCCTTCTATCCCGAAGCCGAGGACCCGGATGCGTTGCTGGATCAGCTCCAGCTGCGCGACGCCGCCAACACGCGCTTCCGCCAGCTTTCGGGCGGCCAGAAGCAGCGCCTCAGTCTGGGGCTGGCGCTGGTTGGCAAGCCGCGCCTGGTGTTCCTGGACGAGCCCACCGCGGCGATGGATCCGCAAGCGCGCCACAGCACGTGGAGCATCATTCGCTCACTGCGCAATCGCGGCACCACGGTGCTGCTGACGACGCATTTCATGGACGAAGCCGAACAACTGGCCAATCGCGTCGCGATCGTCGACCACGGTCGCCTGGTGGCGCTGGATACGCCAGCCGGTCTGCGCCAGGCCTCCGCCAAGGAAATTCGATTCGTCAGTGAACCGCTGGTCAGCGAGGAAGCCGTCGCGGCCGCTCTGGACCTGCCGCGTACAGCGGTCGACCACGAGAACGACGGCACGCTGGTGGTGCATGTTGAGCCGACGCCCGCCCGCATCGCGGCGCTCACCACCTGGCTGGCGGGACAGAACATGCTGCTGACCGAGCTTCGTGCGGGCAGTCGCAGCCTCGAGCAGGCGTTTCTGACACTGACGGCCGCCGAAGACCCCGACGCCGCGGCGTGATCGAGCCGTCTGAGCTCAGACGTCAGCGCTCAGACGTCAGCGCTCAGACGTCAGCGCTCAGACGTCAGAACTCAGCTGACGGTTACTTCTTCTCGTTCTTCTACTTCTTCCTCGGCTCTCTGACGAGCATCAGCTCTGAGCTGCACACCACGACGTCGTCGGGACGCACGCGGCCGCGGCGCCGCCACACACCCGCTGCTTGACGTAACAGATAGGATTTCACCGCGAGCGACTTCTCGTCGAGCTCCGCATCGTGGATCTCGCCCACCGTGTCCCCGCCCTCGGTCATTACCTGCAGACCCACCACTGATTCGATCGGAAACCAGCGCTGGTCGGACTGGGGCGGGCCCAGGTCGACCGCCACGGTATCCGCCACCAGCACGGTGTGCGGTCCCAAGCGGTAGATGTACTCGGCCGGGATGCGCTGCACGAGCCAGCCGTCGGCGTGCTTGACGTTCAGGACCGCGATTCGACCGCCCTGCATGTCGAGCAGGACGTCCGAGACGACGCCGGCCTGGCGCGCCACGTGCGTGTCGACCACGGGCATGCCTGGCACGTGCGTCAATCTCAACGTCTACAGGTTAGCCCGGACCCCTCGGGCGAGAAGCCTTACTCCTCTTCGATCACGAACTCGAACAGCAGCACGCTCAAGCTCAGGAACAGCGCGTCGAACGCGATCAGCAGCCCCAGCCACTGACCGACGTCCGCGGGCTCGGTTCCGGGCACGCGCACCGCGGCGCCCGTCGTCTTGACGGTGGCCAGAATGACGGGCACCTGGATCGGAAAGAGCAGCAGCGGCAGCAGCACCTCTCGCGCACGCGTGTGCGCGGCAATTGCAGCGAACAGCGTGCCCACACCTGCCAGCCCGAGGGTGCCCAGCAGCAGACCGAGCACCAGCAGCGGCAGGTTGACGCTGAGGTTGAACAGGCCGATGAACGCCGGCACCGCGACCAGCTCGACGACCAGCATCGACGTGAAGCTCGCTACGACTTTGGCCGCGTACAGCGCGGACCGGTCGATCGGAGCCAGCAGCAGACCATCCAGCGTCCGACGGTCACGCTCGCGCGCAAAGGAGCGTCCGAGGCTGAGAACGCCCGCGAACGTGACGGTCACCCACAGGACGCCCGGCGCGACCGCGGCGACGTTGTCGACACGCAGGTCGAAGGCGAAGTTGAAAATCACCAGGACCAGCAGGGCGAAAACCACACCCGCGAGGATGGTCTCTCGTCCGCGAGCTTCGACGAGCGCCTCTTTCCAGAGCAGGGCGCGAAGCTGGGCCACGAAGCTCGCCTTGCGGCGAGGCTCGAGCCGTGCTCGCACGGAGCCGTCATCCACCTCAACCTCAACGCGTCCGGACGTTTCAGCGGGTCGTGTCACCACCAAGCCGTACTCATCAGATTTCGCGAAGCGTACTCGCAACGAAGGGCGTTAGTGTGCAAGTTCTTCGAGGCGTTCGGTCAACGCGACCACATCGGCGCCCGATACCTGCCCTTGCTCGTACACCAGCCGTCCGCGGGCCAGGATGGCCACGCGCGTCCCGAGCCGCAGGCCGGCGGCCAGATTATGGGTTGTCAGCACCACCGTGCGTCGTCTGGACGTGGTCAGCTCCTCCAGCGGGCCGAACGCGGCAGCATCCAGCCCCGTCTCCGGCTCGTCCAGAAGCAGCACGGGTGGATCATGTAGCAGCGCCCTCGCGAGCGTCACGCGCTGCTGCTGGCCGCGCGACAGACGGCCGGCGGGCACATCAGCGAGGTGGACGACGCCCACCTGCTCCAGCAGCGTGGCTACGCGCTGGACAGGCTTCTGCACGCCGTAGAGCTCGGCGTACAGGCGCAGATTCTCAGCCGCGGTGAGCTCGTCATAGAGGTAGGTGGCGTGGCTGACGACGCCGACCGACGCGCGCGCCAAGCGCGCGGGCTGGTCCGCCACCAGCGCTTTGCCACGTGTGGCGCGCATCAGGCCAGCAAAGACACGGATGAGCGTTGATTTGCCCGCGCCGTTGGGGCCGAGGAGCAGGAGACGCTCACCCTCGGCGAGCGCCAGGTTGACGTCGATCAGGGCAGGCGTTCCCGCCGGCTGACCTGGGTATCGAGCCGTCAGCCCTTCAGCGCGGACAATGCTCACACGTCGGCGTGTCTGGCCAGCGTGAGCTGCCGCAGCCGCTGTTTTCCGCGCTCGCGCTCGAAGTTGTAGTCAGCCTGGCTGACTTCACCCGCCGCGAAGCGTTCGTCGAGGGCCGCCATGCGCACCACGAGCTCCAGACGTTCTTGCTCGGTCTGGGCGGATGGCCGCGAGCGCTGGGCCGCTGGCAGTCCGTGTCGCAGCCTACCGCCGAACAACAGCACACCTCCGCCGATAACGAACAGCACGACGCCCAGACTGATCAGTGCGAGTTGATTCGCGGGGATGCCCGTGGCACCGCCCAGGCCCGCGAGCTGACCACCAATCATCGTCGACTTCGTGATATTGGAGGTGGTGTACAGCGAGTACGTCTGGCCGCCCATCTGGGTTGGGCCGCTCGACTGCAGCGGGCTGCCCTGCAACTTCATCCCCGAGTCGGGCAGGTACATGCTGAAGCTACTGGTCGGGTACGGCACCTGCATGCTGACGTCCACGTCGGAGCCGCTGTAGGGCAGCTGGAATGACATCGCGAACTGGTGTCTGCCGGGCGGGATCGGACTGGTGACCTGGAAGCCACCCACACTGGGAATGACGTCCTGATCGCTGAAGCCGGTCTGCATCTGCAAATTCAGGGCGCCTTTGGGCAGGGCAAACTTCAGCGCGTTGGCCAGTTGCTGATCCTGGGGATCGGCGGTCACGAAGGTATGGTCGCTGTTGTTGATCAGCGCGCCCATCTCCATGCACTGGACCACACCCTTGTCGGCGCCCATCACGAGCAGGTTCAGGCTCTCGTACTGGATCGAAGAGTCCGCCGAGGTTGCGTCGTACACGGTGATGTCGGCTTGCTGTGTCGTCTGGTCGGAGAGTTGAAATGGCGTGTCCGACGGGTAGTTGACGTCCTGGTAGCGCGCGACTGTCAGGTAGACGTTGTTCGGGTCACGATCGACGTTCGTGAACGTGTAGCGGCCGCTGGCGTCGGCGTGGACAGTTTGCTGGCCGAGGGGCGCCTGCTCTTTGCGGCCGAAGGCGATCAGCATCACCGATGTGCCGCCCGTGTCGCCGCCGCCACTGGTTTTGTTCAGGACCTGGCCAGAGACGCTGCCGTCGGTAGGCGCAGCGAACGCGGCTGCCGACGCGGAGGCCATCAGGGCAACCGCGACCGCGGTGGCACATAACCCTCGGAGGATCAGGACGCGTAAGAACACAGGGTTTACTCTCCCGACGTCAACGGAACTGGCGTGTCCGAGTGCACCTCGCGCGTCGACTTCCGCGCCGCGGCGAAGGCCGCGCGCGCCGCGGCAATTTCACGCTCGATCTCCGCGTCGACCGCTCCCATCGTCCCGCGCTCGTCGCGGAGCGCGGCGCCCGCCTGCGCCAGCAGTTGCGCCGACAGTTGCTCGAAGTCCGCTTGCGACAACTTGCCGACGTCGCGGTCGAACTCCAGCTCCATGACCTGCTGATACAGCCTGAAGCGGTCAGCCGTAGGGTTTTCCGAGGGCACGACGCTTTCGACGCGCGGGCCACGCGCGAATGGCAGCAACACAAATGCCGCGGCGGCGGCGACCAGCACGATGCCCAGAATGGCGGGCAGGAGGTCTGCACTCACCGACCGTACTCTTCGCGAAAACGGTGATACTCGTCGGCAACGTCGCTGTCGACGGCCATCCCGGCGCCGGCCCCGCGAGCCGCCGGGGAACGCCGCCAGTTCTTGAGCAGCACGCTGACAATCAGCACACCGAGGGCCACGCCGATGACTGGGCCGACCCAGACGCCGAGCGAGATGCCATGCTTTGGCGGCTCAGTCAAAATGCTGTCGCCGTAGCTGGCAACGAATTCGTTGAGGATTTGCTGATCGGGCTCACCCGCGGCCAGCTTGGTGCGAATCACCGAGCGCATGTCGGCGGCCAGACCGGACGGCGAATCGGCGACTGTCTCGCCCTCGCACACCGGGCACTGTAGCTGCAACGCCACGCGGCGGACGCCATCGTCAAGCGAGTCGGCGTGCACCACCACAGGGAGCACCGTAAAAGCGATGAGCGCGGTGACGGATACGGCTCGGAGGACGAACGCAACTCCGCGGCGGAGGGCGTCACCGCGGACTGAACAGCCCGGGGACGTCACACTTCGATCCCCAGAGCGCCACGCGAGGGGACGAATGCGCGCTGCCGCGACGGAGCCGGCGCCGGCCACATCGTCACTACCGTACCCAGCAGCAGCAGCACCCCGCCAGCCCAGATCCAGCTCACCAGCGGATTGATGAAGATCGCCAGGCTCACCTGCGCCGACGCGCCATCACCCGTCCAGTCGCCCAGCACCACGTACAGGTCTTCGAACGGCGTTGAGCGCAGCCCAACCTTGGTGCTCGGCTGCTGCGGGAAATTGTCGAAGAACTGCTTTTCCGGGCGCACGTCATCCTTGCCATTGACCGTCAAGATGCCGTCGGTGACCTTGACGCCTGGCTCCTGCGTCGTCTGAATCCCGTTGGCCGTGATGGTGTACGCCCCCAGCGTGACGCTCTGGCCGGGGGCCAGCGACGCCTGTGTCTGCTGCTGGTAGATCTGAGAGCCGATGGCGCCGGCGCCGATCAACAGGATTGCGAGGTGCACCAGATACCCACCATAGCGGCGGTTATTGCGGCGGATCAGGCTCCCCAGGGCCAGCACGTAGTTCTCGCCAGTCGCACGATGACGGGCCATCGACCCGCGCACGAACTCCTGCAGAATCGTCCCCAGCACGAACAGGCACAAGCAGAATCCCAGCAGCGCAAACGGATCGCGCACCCCGCCAATCAGCATGATCAGCAGGCCGGCAATGGCGGCACCGACGGGAATCATGAAGTTGTGCAGCAACTGCTCGCGGGAGGCACGCCGCCAGGGCAGGAGCGGACCGATGCCCATCAGCAGCAGCATCGCGCCGAGCAGCGGGCCCGCGACTTGCTTGAAGTACGGGGGGCCGACGCTGACCTTCTGGTCCGCCACGGCTTCGGCCACCAGTGGGTAGATCGTGCCCCAGAAAATCGCGAAGGCGATTCCCAGGAAGAGCAGGTTGTTGATCAGGAAGCTCGACTCCCGCGACAGGAGCGAGTCGATCTGGTTGTCACCCCGCAACTGCGGCAAGCGCCAGAAGAAGAGTGCCAGTGAGCCGACGATGACCAGTCCCAGGAACGTCAGGAAGTACGGGCCGATCTCCGACAGCGCGAATGCGTGGACCGAGGCCAGGATCCCGCTGCGCACGACAAACGTGCCGAAGATGCTCAGGAAGAACGTGACCATGAGTAAGACCACGTTCCAGGCCTTCAACATGCCGCGGCGCTCTTGCATCTGAATGCTGTGGATGAACGCGGTGCCGACCAGCCATGGCATCAATGCCACGTTTTCCACGGGATCCCAGCCCCAGTACCCGCCCCAGCCCAGCACGTGGTACGCCCACCACGCGCCCAGGATGTTGCCGAGTCCGAGAATGACCCAGGCAACCATCGCGTACCGCCGCGAGATCACCAGCCACTCGTTGCCGAGTTTGCCGGTGGCCAGCGCGGCGATGCCGAACGCGAACGGCACGCTCCACGCCATGAGGCCGGCGAGCAGCATGGGCGGGTGGATGCGCATGCCCGCGTCGTACAGCAGTGGGTTGAGGCCGACCCCATCGGCCGGTGGATGCGGCAGCGCCTCAAACGGCGTTGCCACAAAGCCCAGCAAGAGGGTCATGAACGCTTCGACGGTCATCAGCACGGCCACGACGTACGGCATGAACACGCGATGTGGGCCAGGTTTGCGCTGCTGCCACAGCACTACGGCAGTGAACAGTGCCAATGTCCACGCCCAGTACAGCAGCGAGCCCTCCTGGCCGCTGTAAAACGCGGCCAAAACCAGGTCCAGGGACATGGCCCGACTGGAGTGCTCCCACACGTACCGCAGTGAGAAGTCGTGCACAGCCAACCCATAGAGAAGGACGAGCGACGCGGCCGTAATCAGCGCGGTCACGGCCCAGGCGGCGTTCTGGCCGCTGAGGATCAGCTCACGCGATCGAACGCGCACGCCCGCGACCGAGCTCACGATCGCGTACAGGGCCAGTCCAAAGGCGCCGACGATACAGATCTGGCCTAATGCCGCCATTCGCGTTCAGCCTCCCGGTGTCCAGACGTCAGCTGGCCGAAGCCGTGTAGTCATGTTCTTCGGGCGGCGCGGCGTCTTCGAGGCGTGACGGGCACTTCGCGAGCACGTCGTTGGCCGTAAACGTGCCCGCGGAGTTCAGCTTGCCCTCGGCAACGATCTGGACGTCACCCGCGCTACTGTCGGCCATCGTGTCCGGCACCTGGCCGCCGCGGTAGGTGACGGTCAGTGGCGTGGCGGCCGCCGCGTCGGCGATCAGAAAGTGCACGCTCAGGCCATCGCCGTCGTGCTCGAGCGAGCCGGGCACCAGCGTGCCCGAGACGCGCAGCGTCTGATTTTGCATCGCGGCAGCCTGCGCCTGGAGCTCGCTAACCGTCAGAAAGTACTGCGTCGTTCCCTGCAGACCCATCGTGATCAGGTAAGCCACCGCCAGCACGATCACCCCGCCAGCGACGATGAACTTCACGTTGTTGCCGCCTGGCAGCGAGCGCGCCGGGTACCCGTCGGCTGGACCCCATCTGGCTGGACCCCGTCTGGCTTACGTTAGGCTGAACTGCTGACGCCACTTTCAAACACTCCCTTGAGCACCGCGGCCAGGAACACCGTGGCGGCCCCGAAGATCAGGACCATTCGTCCATCCATCCCACCTACCGGCAAGCCCACCCGCCGCCACCGAAACGCGAACTGGTAGGTGACCACCGCGCAAGCGACCTTGAGTGCCAGAACCCCAGCATAGATCCCGCCCGCCCCATGGGACAGACGGTCGAACGTCAGCACCGCGCCGGTCGCCAGCAAGACCAGCAGGCTGAGCTCGGTAACCTCTTTGAAGCGTTGGCGCGCCGCTGGCACGTCGCCGCGCGGCGGTCCGTCGAGCCACAGGACGGCGCTCCAACCCAGAAAGACGATTGTCGCGGCGGCGTGCAGCCATCGAAGGACGACCAGCAGCCCCTCAGCCAGGTCGGGTACCGCTGGCATGCTCCAGCTCGCCCAGGAATTGCTCCAGGTCAGCTGATGTCAGCACGTTCCACTTGCGAACGAGGTGTCCGTCGGTGGCGACGAAGTACGTCTCGGGCACACCGCGCATGCCGTACTGCACGGAGATCGGACCCGCGTCGCCCGAACCGTTCTTATAGGTGATGCCGTACTTGCCCAGGAACGACTGGGCGTCGGAATCGATGTCCTCGACGTCCACACCGACGAACGTGATCTTGTCGCCGTATCGGCGCGCCGCATCCTGCATCACGGGTGCTTCGTCGGCACACGGGCCGCACCACGATGCCCAGAAGTTGACCACCACGGGTTTACCGGACTGCAGCTCCTGCGACAGAGTGAACGTGGACCCGTCAAACAGGCCCAACGAAAAGTCCGGCGCATTGGTAAACGGCACGTCGACGACCTTGCTACTGGCGACTTCCTTCTCCTGCAGGCCGATCCACAACAGAGCGAGCAAGCCAACAACCACGGCTCCCGACACGGCGGCCAGCGCCGCGGGTAGCCAGGGACGGCTCGAAGCGTGTGGAATGGTCTCGTCCTGGATCGTCACCGACTCAGTCTAGAGGATGCCGTAGAGTCCTTGGCAACGAACGTGAGCCCTCAGCTTCCCGAGGAACGCCACGCGCCCCAGCGCGTGCTGATGGCGCCTGGCCCGAGCAACATTCACCCACGCGTCATTCAGGCGCTGATCGATCCGCTGGTCGGACACAGAGACCCGACCTTCCTGGATGCACTGGAAGAAACGGCCGCCCTGCTGCGCAACGTGTTCCAGACTCGAAACGCGGCGACGTTTGCGCTGCCCGCAACCGGCGGCAGCGGCATGGAAGCCGCGCTCGTCAACATGCTCGAAGCAGGCGACACGGTTGTCATCGCCAATGCAGGCTTCTTTGCCGAGCGCATGGTTGACATCTGTGGCCGCATGACGGGAGTGAACGCGGTAGTCGTTCCGGGGTGCTTGGGGCTCACCTGTCGAACCTGACCTGCTTGCCGAGGCCATTCGCCAGCATCGGCCGCGCGTGGTGGCCGTTGTGCACGGCGAAACATCGACTGGTGTCCTGCAGCCCCTGGACGAACTCGCCGGGGTTTGCCATGCTCAGGGCGCGGTGCTCATCGTCGATGCCGTCGCCACCCTGGGGGGCGTGCGACTGCCTGTCGACGAGCTTGACATCGACGTGTGCTTCAGTGGGTCACAGAAATGCCTGTCCGCGCCACCAGGCATGTCACCCATCACGCTTTCCGAGCGCGCTATGCACACCATTGCGCATCGTCACGCACCCGTAACGAGCTGGTATTTCGACCTCGAGCTGCACGCGCGGTTGTGGGACGCGGAACACGCCTACCACCACACCTCACCGGTGCTGAATGTCTATGCCCTGCGCGAGGCGCTGCGCCTGGTTGTCGAAGAGGGGCTGGCCGCCAGAATTGCGCGCCACTGTCTGCACGCCCGGGCGCTTTCGGCCGGCCTCGAGGCGCTCGGGCTCGTACAGCTCGCCCGCGCCGGCTACCGCATGCCCTCGGTCGTGACCAGCCTTGCCCCGCCAGGAATCTCGGCCCGGCGCGTCCGCCAGCAGCTACTGGAGACGCTCAACCTGGAGATCAGCGGCGGCCTGGGCGACTACGCCGATGGCATGTGGCGAATCGGCATCATGGGCTACTCGGCCCAACGGGCCAACGTGATGCTGCTTCTCACCGGTCTCGAGCAGGCACTCCGCTCTCACGGCTTCACGCCGCCGGGATCCGGCTCGAGCGCCGCCGCCGTGGTCTACGAGACCCAGTTCTGACCACGGACGCTGTTCTGGCTGCCCCCCTCGCTAGTTCTCGGTGCAGACCCATTCACTGGCGCCTGGGATGTTGAGGCACGCACTGTCAAACGC
The DNA here is from genome assembly GCA_963776625.1 of uncultured Chloroflexia bacterium. GTDB lineage: Bacteria > Chloroflexota > UBA6077 > UBA6077 > CF-72 > CF-72. The sequence goes on from CAVZNP010000004.1 coordinate 229,622, forward strand.
AAGTCCCCTCAGGGGTCCCCTCTGGGGAAGGGGTCTCGATCGTGCCCGCCTGAATCGGCCAAACGCCCACGAAGGCAGTTTCGCACTGAAAACTAGCTAGCCGCCGAGGGCCGCCATCTGGCGCAGCGCGATACGGTTATCGGGTTCGCGCGCTAGTGTCCGCTCGAAGGCATGGCGTGCACCGTCTCTGTCACCCAGCTGTAACAGCGCTCGGCCGAGCATGTTCGTGCCGCGCGGCCCCAGCGGCTCACCGCTTCGGAGCGTATCCACGGCGGATTGCCACTGTTCCTTTTCGATCAGCCCGGCGGCGAGGGTCTCGACTTCCTCGGCTTTGACGACGGCGCGCGCCGGCGCGGCCCGCGCAGACGGCGGCGCCCACGCGACGCCGGCGCGTTGACACAGGTCCATCAGCAACCGTTCGGTATCCGCGGCGCTCGCCTGACCGAGCGCGGCGATCGGGCGACCGTGCAGCGTGCGGATGCCACCGGCGAGTGGCAATCCCTCCCCGAGCAAGTCGCGGCCCAACTCAGTGCCCAGCAGCACGACCCCGCGTGGGCGCGCGCGCTGCAGCGCGACCCCGATCGCGGCGCGCGCCGCGCCGCGGTCGAGCGCCTTCGCCAACACCATCACGCCAATCGCCAGCCGCGATATCAGCGGCGCGATCTGCGGGCCGTGTGGCAACTTGGGCAGCATCAGATGGGCCTGCGGCGGGTCGTCGATCTCGCGGGCGGTCGGCGCCAGGTCATCCGCCTCGCGGGCCACCATCAACAGATCCATCCCGCAATCATTTCCCGCGCGAATCGCGGACTTCAACTGGTACGCTTGATGCGCTTAGGAACGAGAGATACGTGGCCCTAGAAACGCAAACGCAGCCGATCGTCATCGAGAACGTCCGCGAGGAAGAGCACTTCTTCGGCGGCGACATTGTCTGGTGGGCGCTGCTGCTCCTCTTCAGCATCCCGGTGCTGTTGTGGGGGCTGTCGCTGATGCCCGACACGATTGGATTCCTGGTCATGGGCATTGGCGGGATCATGGCCGGCATCGGGTTCGCCCAGATCATGTTCCGTCTGCCCTACTTCACCAACAGCTTCGTGCGAAGCCTGCTCATCGTGCTCTTGCTGGCCATCGTGCTCACCGGCATTCGCGTTCCTGTACAACCTGACGTTGCCGGTGCCCCAGGCTCCGCTGGATGCGACGTTTACGGCGCCGATTTCAGGCGGGTAACAGAAATCGTCTCAGTTGGCGTTGGTGCTCGCGTCGGTGGTGACCGTTGAGGTCGCCATCGGCCGGGTCACCATGCCCGTAACCCAGCCTTCGACGCCATCGGAGGTTCGCACATGGATCCAGTCGCCGCTGCCGGGCACGTCGCGGTGCTCGAGCACGTCCAGAACCTGCGACTCCCGCAGCGCGGCGACAGGCTTACCCGTGACTGGATCGGAGCGCAGGACTGCTCCCACGCCGCCGGTGTTTTCGATCACGATGCGTTCTCCGGTAGCAGTTGGCTGCGGTGTGGGGGCCGGGGTTGCGGTCACCGCGGGCGGCGCCAGGGTTGGCGGCGGCGCGGCGTCGAGGACCGAGACTCGGCCGCGCGCGGCCGTTGGCGTCACGTCGGACAGGCTAAAGCCTGGAGTTGGGGTGACAAAGGTCACGCCTGCCGCGGGAGGCGGCACGGAACCGGCGAGGTCGATGAACCTCGGCAACTCGAGGACGACCAGCAGGGGCACCGCCAACAGGGCGAGAACCAGCACTGATCGGCCGAGGCTCGTCAGCGCACCTCACATTACCCTAGAGCTGCACTACAGACGCATTACACCGTTAGGCCCGGGTGGACCTTTCGCCGCGATCGCCGTCGAACTACTACAGTAGGGCCAGCATGCTGCCGGGTCGTCCGCCGCTCGCTCTAACGGTGGCGCGCGTGCAGGCTATTGAGATCACCCTGGAGTGGCGCTGGGCGCCCGTGCTCGTCCTGGCCACGTGGCTGCTCGCGCAGAACGTGTTGCCCGCCCGTTTCCCGACGTGGGAACTCAGAACCAGCTGGCTGACAGCGGCGGCCGCGGTACTCGCGGGCGAGGCAGCCCTGCTGCTGCACGAGCTCACGCACGCGCTGCTGGCACGTTCGCGCGGTCTGCGCGTCAGGCGGATTATCTTCCACGGGTTTCAGGCCCAGACTGTCGTCGACGACGACGACGTGACGGCGCCGTCGCAAGAGATGCTCATTGCACTCGCGGGACCGGCGACCAACCTGGCGCTCGCTGGCCTCGCTCAAGCTGCGCGGGTCGCTCTGGTCTCGCAAGGGCCGTTGGATGCATTCCTGCTGATGCTGTCGCATTGGCAACGCCGCCGCGGCGGCGTTGAGCCTGCTGCCCGTAGGAGCCTCGGATGGGGCGCGGGCGCTCAACGCGGCGCCGCGGGCGGTACGCTCAGAACGCGAGGTTGCCCGGTTAGCGCCAGGACGAGAACGACCAGGATCAAGAGACCGAGCGGCGACCAGCCGTAGTAACCCCAGCCGCGGGTGCTGCCGAAGCCGCCACCCAGCAAGGCGAGCAGGACGAGAACGACGAGAATAGTCAGGAGCATGGCTGTGAGTGAGTCCTCCTTCTCGTCTCCGTAAAAGCAAGGCCTGTGCCACCGGACACGCGATCCCGGACCCTGTGTGCGCCGATCCGCCTTACGAGGACGCCGCCAGGGCCCGGACTGCGCTGGTAAAGCACTCCATCGGCGGGTTCACCAGCCCCGCGCCGATCTGACCTACGCCTGCACGACGCGAGGCGATCCCGGTATTGATCTGCGGCAGGATCCCCGTCTGTACCACCATGCGCGCGTCGACGCCCGAGGGCGTACCCCGGAAGTTCAGAATCGGCAGCGTGTAGGCTTCGCTCTCGGCAACGGTAATCTCGTACATCCTGCGCGAGTGCGCGATCGCATCTGACGGCACCCCGCCGACAAACTGCACAATCGCGGGTGCCGCCGCCATGGCAAAGCCGCCGAGGCCGCCGGTCTCGGTGATCGCCGAATCGCCCATGTCGGGACTGGCATCGTCCGCTGAATGTCCGGCGAAGAACAGGCCGTGCGGCACCTGCGCTGGCCCCGTGAACCACCGGTCACCCAGACCGCTAACGCGGATGCCGAACTCGGTGCCATTTCGCGCCATCGTGGTCACCAGCGAGCTACCTGCCACGCCGTGCGCGGCGTCCGTGGCCGCCTTGCATGCTGCCATGCCGACGTTCAGGAAGAAGTGCTCGTTGCCCGCCGCAAAATCCAGCGCGCGGCGTCGCTCCACCGCATCCAGTGAATCAAGCGCCGCGATCGGACCCGCCAGCGCTTTGACGAGCAACGCACTGGCGGCGCGATTGCGGTTGTGGCACTCGTCGCCCATATGTAGCGCCTGGGCAATGAGCGCCCGCAAATCGACGCCATCTGGCATGCTGCGTAAGGCGGCGCCCAGCGCCGGACCGAGAACCCGCCGCATCCAATCCAGTCGCTCGAGCACGTCTGGCCCGAGTCCGCCGTAGCGCAGGACACGCCCGAGGCCTTCGTTCAGAATCGAGTAAGCGCGGTTGCCTGCCGCGCGGTTCTCGACGATCAACACCGGCATCGAGAAGGTCGTCATGCCCGCCATCGGTCCGACGGCCTGATGGTGGTGACACGGCTCGAAACGCACGTCGCCGCGAGCGGCCATCTGCTCCGCGGCCTCGGGGCTTGAGGCCAGACCTTCGTGCAGCATCGCGCCCACAGCCGCGGCACGGACAGAGGGGGTCATGCCTGCCCAGTCGATTGGTGGTCCCGCGTGGAGCACCATGTCGGGCTCGAAGCCCGGGATGACCTCTCCAGCCGGCTGCACATCGACAAGCACCTGCCGAGCATCCAGCACCTGACGAACTGCCGTGGCGTTGGCCCGATCTATCTCCTCGGTCCACAGGCGCCCGAGCAGACCGGCGAGCTCCGGGTCGCCGTCGGCTGGCGGCCGCCAGTCCACGCGCTGCACGATGACGCCCTGGTTCGACAGCGTGTCGGAGAACAGCGGAGCGCCGACGCTGACTACGCGCAGCTCTTCGTTCAGCAAGCTCACGAAACCGCGCTCGGGTAGGCAAGCATGGCGGCCGCGCGTGCCGCGACGTAATTCGACTCGCGGACCTGAACGCCGACCGAGCGCAGCGCCGCCTCCTGGCGCGCCAGACCCTGCGGATCGAGATCGGTGCCGACGACGTGCGCAACGACCGACAGGTCGCGCCCGTCCGCGCGCGCCGCCGAGCGCGCTTTTTCGATGGCCGGCAAGGCCGCGCCGACGGGGTCCGCGTGCGCGCCGAGCCCGAGAATAAAGTCCAGCAAGAGCACGCCGACCTGCGCGTCGCGACCGGCCTGAACGATGGCCTGGTTGCGGAGCGTCGGATCGATCATCGGGTGGGCGCGGCCGCGCGTGTAGTGATCGTCGCCGAAGTCCTCGAGCGTGTGACCGTCGCCGACTACCGCGGCTGCCTCCTGACACAACGTGCCGCCGCAGAAGAGGCCGCGCACCTGCCGCGCGCCCAGGGCCTGCTCCTGCTGCTGCTGCGGCGGCGTCGAAGCTTCCGACGGCCTTGTACCGATGGCCAGGCAAGCGGCCGCTTGGAGGTGTGCCGCGCGCAGGACGCCCTCAGGCATCTCGACCGCGGAGGATTGCAGGTAGGCCACCGCGCGCTTGCCCGTGGCCGCCAGGACGCGCAGCACGGCGCGCGAGACGTCGAGGTCGGAGGGTTTGGAGACCAGCACGATCGTTTCGGTTCGCGGGTCGTCGCGGAGGAGCTCGATCGCCTGCACCGTCGTGATACCGCCGACTTCGGCGTGCAGGTCTCGGCTGCCCGTGCCGATCGCCTGGCTGATCCCGCCGCCGGATTGGTGCACCAGCGACACGACCTCTTGAATGCCCGTCCCGGAGGCGCCGACCACCCCGATGGATCCGCGACGGACGAGATTGGCGAAGCCAAGGCTAACCCCGTTGACGATCGCCGTCCCGCAGTCTGGGCCCATGACGAGCAGGCTGCGCTGCCGCGCCTGGCGTTTGAGATCGACTTCGTCTTGCAGCGACACGTTGTCTGAGAACAGAAAGACGTGCAGGCCCTCGGCCAGCGCCTGGCGGGCCTCGCCGGCCGCGAAGGGCCCTGGGACCGAGATGACCGCCAGATCGGCAGCCGGTTCCGCCCGATGCGCCGCGCGAATCGACCGCCGAGGATCGCGCGTCGCGTCGGCCCGCGCATCGCTCATCGGGTCCGCGCGCCGCCGCAGCAGCGCTTCCGCGTGCTCCAGCGCCGTGCGGCCCGCCGCCTCATTCGCCGCGCGAACACTGATGATCAGGTCGTTGGCGCCCGCGCGATGTGCCTCGCCAGCCAGCAGCCCTGATTCACGCAGCAGCTGGCGATTGAGGTCGGTCGCCATGACGAGTGCCGCGTCCTCGACGCCGGCCAGTCCCAGCACTTCGGCGCTGACCTGCAGCAGCGTCACCGAATCGACGTACGCGTGATCGCGAACGACCACCAGCGTTGACATCGCAGCATAGTATCGGGTGGTGCTCGTCGGCGTGGACGCTAGCCGCGTAACGCGCATCCGCACCGGTACCGAGAACTATTCGCTGCACGTGCTGCGCGAACTGCTGGCGGCCGACCACGACAACGCCTATCGGCTGTATTTGAGCGCGGCGCTCCCGGACGGGTTGCTCGGCATCAATCCACACACCACCACGACGCGCCTCATCCGTCTGCCGCGGCTGTGGACGCATCTCGGCCTATCACGCGAGATGTTGACCAGGCCTCCAGATGTCCTGTTCGTTCCGAGCCATGTCCTGCCTCTGGTGATGCCCGGGCGGTCGGTCGTGGTCGTGTACGACGTCGGCCATCGCGTCTTTCCAGGCGCGCATGCTGTCCGCGAGCGGCTGTATCTCGAGTGGTCCATCCGTCGCCACGTGCGTATCGCCACCCGGCTCCTCACCATTTCTCAGGCCAGCAAACGCGACCTCGTGCGTCTGTACCGCGCCGAGCCGACGCGGATCGACGTCGCATATCCCGCGGTAGACGCCACCTTCAAGCCCGGCGTCAGCAGAGGACATCGCCCGCGTACGCCACCAACACGGACTCGCCCAGCCCTACGTACTGCATCTTGGCACGATCAAACCCCGCAAGAACCTGCCGCGGCTCATCCGTGCTTTCGCTCAGGCAGACCTCCCGCCCGAGACGCAGCTGGCCCTGGGCGGGATGACGACGTACGGCGGCAGCGCCGTCGAAGAGGTCATCCGAGCGACACGCCTCGAGCAACGCGTCAAACGCCTCGCATACGTCCCCGACGCCGATCTTCCAGCGCTCTACAGCGGCGCGTCAGCCGTGGCTATCGTGAGTCTGTACGAGGGCTTTGGCATGCCAGCGCTCGAGGCGCTGGCGTGCGGGGCCCCGCTCCTCGTGAGCAACCGTGGCTCACTGCCCGAGATTGCCGCGAATGCCGCGATCGTGGTCGACGCCCTGAACGTAGACTCGATTGCCGGCGGCCTGGCGCGTCTTGTGACCGACGCTCAACTGCGCGCGGAGCTTCGCGAACGTGGTCTGCGACGCGCCGCTCAGTTCGAGTGGGCGACAGCCGCGCAGGTCACGCGGCGTGCGCTCGAGCTAGCGTTCCAGCCAGGCGCTGACAGACGCGCTCCATCTCCGCGGCCGTCCGCTGCCAGCTGAATTGCTCGGCGCGCGCACGGCCGGCGTCACCAAACCGCTGGCGGCGCTGCGCGTCGTGCAGCAGGAGCCGTACGCGTTGACGGAATGTAACGGCGTCGGTCACAAGGTAGCCGCTTTCCCCGTCGACAACCGTCTCTTGCAGCCCGCCCTCGCGCCAGGCGACGACCGGCACGCCGCTGGCCATGGCCTCGAGCGGCGCCAGACCGAACTCCTCCCCGTGTGGCGCGAAGACGGCGACCGCCGCACCACGGTACGCCTCGGCAAGATCCGCCGCCGTCAGCGGACCCCGGAAGAGGACACCGTATGGCGCGCGCGCCCGCCAGTCGCGCAGGACGTCCGGCGCCGCCGAGCCGACAACGTGCAGTGGCAGGTCGGGCACTTCGCGCCACAGGTCGACCAGCCGCTCGATGCCTTTTTCGGCGGAGAGGCGGCTCACGGTGATGGCGTACGTTGCCTGCGCCGGTGGTGCCGGCGAAAACAGCGCCAGGTCGACGCCCGGGTAGACGACGGCATCTACCTCGCGGCGGTACAGCTCCCGCAAGCGCCCCGCCGCGTAGTGGCTATTCGCCACGAGCAGCGCCGCGCGGCGCACGGCGACGAAATCGAGTCCGCGGCGCAGCAGCAGATCGACGCGGCGTGCGCCGGGCTGCAGAAAGATGCTGCGAGTCGAGTGGACCCAGTAGGCCACGCGCGGCCCGTTGCGCAGCGCCAGCAGGTTGGCGCCGAAGGAATTGGCCACGATCGCGTCGGCATCGACGCGGGCGGCCACCCAACGCGTCCGACCGAAGCGCGTATACGGCAGGCTGGCGAGCTCGGGATACGTGCGGCGCGCATCGAATCCACCCAGCAGCAGCCGAACCTCGTGACGCGCCGCCAGCGCGCGTCCAAGCTCGAGCACGGCGCGCTCCCCGCCGCCGAGCGTGTTGGCGTGGCTGTGCGCCAGGACAATGCGCATGGCTAGCGAATCAGCACTTCTTCCCCGGAGGGTCCCGCGGCCTCAGCATCCCACACGCGCGCGGTCCGCTGCCCCCACCGAGCCCGCATACAGCCGCCTGTCCGCCGAGTACGAACACCCATCGGCCTGGCTCCCCGCTGGGGATACACATCAGGATGTGTCCGGACATGACCGGACGGTTTTCTGCGCGTCGCTGTGCAAATGTGCCAGATTGCTAGCGGTGCGATCGATCCAAGCCGGCATCGGGGTGGGCCGAAACGGTGTCGCAACAGCAGATTTGAGGGCGATCGGTGGCGGCGTTTGTCTCGAAAAAGACACTGTTCGTAACTCTGCGAGCAGGTGCGGCGTTGTGTCTGACGCGAGAACCGTGAAAGACACGCATCAGGGTTTCGATTCGTTACATCGATGTCACGTTGTCGCTTGCGGCGGCAAGCACTACAATCTCGCCCGGCCGACCGGGCCGCGCAATGTCAGATCTGCAGGACCCCCGCACCGATCATTGCCGTCCAACCCGTTGGCTGCGCATATCCGCCGAGAGCCCCAGTTTGAGATTCGCGCCGGTGGATAGGCTTCCCATCTGGCACTGCCGAGGAGCTTGAGCAGTCTATGCATCTGACCACGGAGGCCGGGGATCCGGTCGCGCCAGTTCTGTTCGAGGAGGACTCCCTCGGGCTCGCCCCGAACATTGTTCTTCCCGAGCCACTGCCCGACGAAGACGACAGCGGTGACGATCCGCTACGGACCTATCTCCGTGAGATACATGAAGTCAATCTTCTGACGGCAGCGGACGAGCGCATGCTCGCGTGTCGTATGGAAGAGATGATTTGCCTCGATGAGGTGCGCGCAGAGCTGGCGGGCGCCGAGGGGGGCGAGCCAACGGGCACAGCGATGGCGCTGCGTCTGTACGAACGCTTCTATGAGCGTTGCGCCCTGGCGCAGGTGCTCGGGGACATGGAGCATATCGAGGACGTCTCCGAGTTGCTGCAAGCCCAGTCGGTTCGACAGCGGCTCGACTACGTGCCGGACCTCGACCTGGGTGGTGCGCTCGGCGGGCGCGTCGGCCTGGATGCCAGTGGATCGCAGGCGTACATCGTGCGCTTCTCGATCGATACGCGCCTGTTCGCCCCTCCAGTGCTGAGCCTGCTCGCGTCTGAGAACCCGAATGACCTGCCATCCCCGACCTGTATGTGGCAGCGCCTCGTGGCTGCGAGCTGCGAAGACGAGCTCACTGAATTTTTCGAAGACATGCACTCGCGCGGCGAGCGCGCCGAACGCAGGCTGATCGAGTCGAACCTGCGTCTCGTTGTCAGCGTGGCCAAGAAGTACCTGGGTCGAGGCCTGGCGCTGCTCGATCTGATTCAGGAGGGCAACCTCGGCCTGATGCGGGCGGTCGAAAAGTTCGATCACCGCCGCGGCTTCAAGTTCAGCACCTATGCGACATGGTGGATTCGTCAGGCGGTCGGACGGGCCGTCGCCGATCAGGCGCGCACCATCCGCGTACCCGTGCACATGACGGAAGTCATCAACCGCCTGGCAAACGTTTCACGCGACCTCATCCAGGAGCTGGGACGCGAGCCGTCGGCGGCCGAGATTGCGCTGGCAATGGGTCTGGTCACGGAGTGGTTCGAGGCAGAGCTGGCCATTGATGCCGGCTCGCTGCATGAGGATCCTGTGATGCGTCGCCGCGAGATTTTGAAGACGGGGTCGCTGTTCGAGGTGTGGCGCCTTCAGTCGCCGATGCGCGACGAGCTCGAGCGCGCCGCGCAACGCGTCATGCAGGCTCGACGCGCGGCCCGCCATCCGGTGAGCCTCGCTGCGCCGATCGGTGACGATCAGGATGGCCAGCTGGGTGATCTCATTGAGGACGCCGAAGCGGTTTCGCCCATCGAAGAAGCATCGCAGGCGCTGCTGCGCGATACCGTCCACAACGTGCTCGGCTCACTATCCCAACGCGAGAGCCGCATCATCGCCTTGCGTTTTGGGCTGGACGACGGACGCCAGCGTACGCTGGAGGAAGTCGGTCGTGAGTTCGGGGTTACTCGAGAACGCATCCGCCAGATCGAAGCCAAGGCGCTCCGCAAGCTGCGGCATCCCGAGCCGGTCCAAGAAGCTGCGCGATTACCTTCGCTAGGCTCGCGCGGCTGCTCGCGGCACTTGTAGCGCTCGGGACGACAGCCGGGTGTTCGGTGTTGCTTGGTCCGGATGCCACGCCAGTGCCTGGCGCCGCCGCGACGCTGACGCGCAGCATCAACACGCCCATACCAACACCCGTTCGAACGCCGTCCACGCAGCCGGTCGGCAGCCCGAGTCCGTTGCGCGTCGCCGTCGAGAGCTCGCCGGCTCCCTCCGCGTCGACCGCCGCGGCCCAGCCACTCACCGATGCGGACGTGGCCGCGGTGCAGACTCAGATGCAGCAGAGCGTCAGCACGCCGGACCTGTCCGGCATTGACGGTCTACTGCTCGATCATGTGTCCCTCTCGACGCAGCAGGGTGGCAGTGTTCTCGATAGTTCAGATGCAGCCAGCTGGTTGCGGGATCATGCCGGGCCGGGCATCAGCGTGAGCCAGGTCACGCGCGGCACGCAGGACGTCATGCTGCAGGTTTTGACCGAAGGGTGGCCGCAAAAGGACCCTATTCAGAACGGACAGGTCACCTTCAGCTTGCGCCGCTACGACGCCAACGGGCGACAGGACGAATCCGGCGGCGGCGACTGGAAGATCGACGTGATCGAGGCCGACTCGAGCTCGTCGAGCGCCGCGGGAATCTCCAACCACAGGTCACTCGCCAGCAAGGTTCGCCAGCCGCGCGCAACCACGTTCGCCGCGGCCAGACCGTGGACACCGACTGCCAGGCGGGCCGCGTCCCAGGTCGGCAGACCCTGGGCCAACAATCCCGTCGTGATGCCCGCGAGGACATCGCCAGTACCGCCGGTTGCCAGCGCGGAGTTGGCCCGCGGCCAGACGTCGACCCGACCATCGGGCGCGGCGACGCACGTGAATGGTCCTTTCGAAACCAGCACGCAGCCCCAGAGGTGAGCTAGCCGACTCGCCTCTGCCCACACGGTCTCGCCCGGATCCGGCGGCCCGCCGGCGAGACGCTCCAGTTCGCCCGAGTGCGGCGTAAGGATTGCATGTGGACCAAGCAGGCTCGGCCAACCCTCGAGTTCCGAAAGCGCGACCAGTCCGTCGGCGTCGACAACCAGCGCGTGATCGGCTGACCTGCGGTGCAGGACCTCGCGCACGAAGTCAGTCGTGGCCTGACCACGGCCGAGGCCTGGCCCAATGACCGTGGCGCTATGCGAGTGGAGGTATGGCTCCAGCGCGTGCGCGGCAGCCACGCCATCGCCAGCCGTAACGTCGACTTCAGTGAACGTCACTTCGGGCAGATGCGCGGCAACGTTCATGCGCACGTCCCGCGTCGAGGCAACGGTGACCAGCCCTGAGCCCGTGCGCGCGGCGGCGGCCGCGCAGAGCACCGGCGCGCCGAGAAAGTGATCCGAGCCAGCCACGATCAGTGAACGCCCGAATCGGTACTTGTGCGCGTCCAGGCTCCGCTGGGGAATCAATGCGCGTAAAGTTGGCTCGTCGAGCATCGTGTACGGGAGGCCCGCATCGGCGTCGACAGGGATCCCGATCTCGCGTGCGATCAGGCGTCCCACGCGGCTCGCAGCCGGGAATCGCAGCAGCCCTTGCTTGACACCTCCCAGCGTCACCGTCGTGTCAGCCCAGACGGCTTCGCCAGTGACTTCGCCGCTGTCCGCGTCGATCCCGCTTGGTACATCCAGCGCGACCACGTGAACGCTGCCGTGTTCACCGCGTGAACGACCACGCGAACGGACCGCGTTCACCTGGCTGGCGAGTGTCGCAAGCGGCTCGCGCAGCGCGCCGTGGGCGCCGATGCCCGCCAGAGCGTCCAGCGCCACCTGCGCTCCGGAGAGCGCTCGATCAACCCCCACACGATCCTCAGATGGGATCAGCGAGCCCCCCAACGCGCGCAGCCCCTGGAGCTCGCCTGGCCGCACCGCGTGACGCGGCGACAACACCAGGTCCAGGCTCACGCCATGACGCAGCAGCCAATCCGCGGCTACCGCCCCATCGCGGCCGTTGTTTCCGTGCCCGACGAGCACCACAACGCGACCAGTAGTCCCGCACAGGTCGAACACCTCTTCGGCCACGGCGTGACCAGCCCGCTCCTGAAGCTCCGCCTCTGAGCGCCCTGCCGCGAAGGCCGCGGCTTCGAGCGCTCGCATCTCCTCGACGGAGACGATCTTCACCGCTCAGGCGGGGGCGGCTACCGGTGGTTGCTGCGGCTGCTGTGGCGGCGGCCCGGCCATCGGCGGTCGCGGTCGTGGGCGACGATAGTGCGCGCGCACGGCGTCGCCGATCTTGCGCGGCTCGGCGCTCTTGGACTCGCGAATCGCCTCAACCACGATATGCGGGGGAGGCAACGCGCCCGTCTCCTCGGCCAGGCCGCGGCTGAACACTTCCATGAAGTGATCGTCGACTTCCTGCCCACTGTACTCGGCCAGCAACTGGCGCATTTCGGCGATGTCTTCGTCGTCGCGACGACGCTGTTCCGCCCGCTGCTGCAACATCGACGTGCGGCTGGGCGGCCGGCCGGGGCCACCCAGCGGCGGACCACCTGGGCGCGGCGCACCCATGCCTGGTCGAGGTGGGCGGGGACCCAACGGGCCCAGGGGCCGCGGACCACGACCTGGAGCACCGAGCGGTCCACCTGCCGCGGGCGCCGCGAAATCCGGCTCCAGCTCACGACCGCGGCTACGTCCGCGGGGGCCAGGGCCGCCACCCGGCGGTCGGCGCCGTTCACGCCCGAGCTCGTCACCGCGATGCTCGCGGCGTGGTGCTCCACGACGACGATCGCGGTCGAATTGACCATTCGGGTCGAGGTCGTCAGCCTCCAGGTATCGATCCACCGACTCACGGCGGGGGCGGGTGGCGCGGCCCCTGGGAGCGGACTCCACCACGACGAGTGGAGTGTCGTCCTCCTGAGGAACCTCCGTCGGCATAAGCCCCGCCTCTTGCAGCGCGGCGTACTGGCCGAGCAGCGCTTCCTTCAGCGACCTTCCCACACACTCTCCCTGCTGACGTTCAAATTCCTGGCCCCTCCGGCTCGGCCCAGCATCGCGGCTGCAACGTTACTCGATCACTCGCGACGAGCGCTATTCGCTCGACTCGCTTGCCAGTTTTGCCCTGGCGGCACGCTGGCCATTGTCAACCTTGCTGGTCATGGACGCACGCGGAGCCCCCAAGAGACTCCGTTGGCATGCCCAGCAGTCTAACAAAACCCAGAACACCTCACCAACGCCGCCTATTCCACTTTCCGGCGGTCCCGACCAGATTCGAACTGGCGGTCTCGTCCTTGACAGGGACGCATGTTGGGCCGCTACACCACGGGACCGTGCTGCACTCGCAGCGAGCGTCTTCTATTGTACCGGCTCGCGTTCAGCCCTCGCCAACGGAGCGTTCGATAGCGCGAAGTGCCGCGACCAGCGCTTCCTGTCGCAAGGCGAGTGTCAGGTCACCGCGCGTCTTCTCGAGAATGCCGCGCGTGTTGTCAGTCGTGCGCCGCAAGCCACCGGTCAGCGCGTCGGGATAGTCCAGCGTCACCAGCAGCCCGTAAATCTCGTCCATGGCCCCCAGCAACCACTCGCAGCCGTCGGCCTCACCGCGACGCAGCAAATCCAGCACATAGCGCCGCGACTCGCCGACGGCCTCGCCCAGGCCATTCAAAAATGCCGCGGGCGCGATGCCGAGCGTACTCGGATCCGGCAGCGGCCGGCGATTGACCAGCGCAAATGTGCAGCACGCCTCGGCCAGCTCTTTCTGCGCGTCCTGCACGTAGCCTGTCCAGTACAGATCGGCGTGCTCGGCCAGCGTCGCGCAAATGCGCGTATTGAGCAGGTGAGCCTCCTCGATGAGCGACGCCGCGGCGTCGAACTCGTGGCGATGCACGGCACGGATCGAATTGGCGCAGGTGCGCACCAGCTCGCGTGACCAGCGCAGCGCTTGCTCGCGCGCCGCGTTCTTGCGGTCGAGCTCGGCTCGCGCCCAGGCCTCGATGCCGTCCAGCCCCAGGTTCATTCGAGCACGATCTCGATGCGCTTGTTGCCCTTGCCTTTGTTCGCCGAGCGGACAATGCGCACTCGACCGACCTCACGGGTGTTAGCGACATGCGTGCCGCCGTCAGCCTGCTGATCGATGTCTTCGATGTTGACCACGCGAATGACCTCGATCCCTTCGGGCAACAGGCTGACACGTGTGCGAATGAGGTCAGGTATCTGAAATGCCTCGTCCCGCGGCAGGAACCTGACCGAGACGGGATGTCCTTCGACGAGCAGCTCGTTCGTGCGTTCTTCGATGCGCTGAAGTCGCTCCGGCGAGAGGTCGGGCAGCAGAAAGTCCATGCGCGCGCGGTCCGGGTACATTTGTCCGCCCGTGACGGTCGAGCCGTAGAGCTGGTAAATCACGCCACTCATCGCGTGCAGCGCGGTGTGGTGCCGCATCAGCGCATAGCGCCGCTCCCAGTCGATTTCGCCGTGCACCTGCGTCGCGACGCTCGGCGCCGAACCGTCGACTCGGTGGACGACGTCTGCTCCGGATTTGCGAACCTCCACAACCTGTGCGGTGCCCCCCGCCCAGCTCAACGTGCCGACGTCGTGCGGCTGACCACCGCCGGTGGCGTAAAACGCGGTTCGATCGAGAATCAGACCGCCGTCGGGTGTCACCTCCGCGACGAGCGCGTCGAACGCTCGCGCGTAGGCATCCGTCGAGTACAGCTGCTCGGTCTCGCTCACGGCCAGATGGTAGCGATTTGTAGCGCGCCCGCGTGTTGCTGGTCGTCGCCCAACGACCTAGGATCGCGCAACGACAACGATGTTGCGATTCGGCGTGCTGCTGGTCGGCTGTCTGACGTTCCTCGGTCTGGCGTCGCTGGCCGCGGGGCCGCTCCACGCGAGCACGCCCCCGCCCGCGCCTTCGCCATCGGCGCCCGTGTTGGCGACACCGTCGCCGACCGTGCAGCCGCTCGACCCGCCCGAGCTGCGCGCCGTCTGGGTCGATGCCTTTCACGACGGCTTCAAGACACAACAACAGGTCGATCAGCTGGTTGCCTGGGCGCGGGCTGCCAACCTCAACGCCCTGTTCGTGGAGGTGCGCAAGCGTGGCGACGCCTACTACCTCAATTCGATCGAGCCGCGCGCCGAGGATCCTGACCTGGCACCTGGCTTCGACGCGCTGCAGTACCTGATCAGCCGGGCCCACCAGGGCCCGCAGCCGCTCCAGGTCCACGCCTGGTTGGCCACGCTGCCAATCTGGGGACAGCGCACACCGCCGCGCGCTCCCAACCACGCATTCAATACGCACGGCTTGACCGCCGGTCCGTCAGACACGTGGCTGATGTACCGCGACGACGGCGAGGCCTGGGCTGGCAATGACAACGCCGGCATGTACTACCTGGATCCGGGCAATCCGGCCGTTCAGACGTACACAGCCGACGTGTACGCCAACCTGGTGCGCAACTACGACGTCGACGGCGTCCACCTGGACCAGGTGCGCTACTACGAGGGTCAGCCCTTGCGCTGGGGCTACAACCCCACCAGCGTTGCCCGCTTCAACGCGCAGTTCAATCGCGACCCGACGACGCAGCCCGCGTCGAACGATCCTGATTGGATCGCCTGGCGGCGCGACCAGGTCACGGCGCTCGTGCGCCGCGTCTACACGCAGACCAAAGCCATCAAACCCAACGTAGCCGTGACCGCGGCCGTAGTGACCTGGGGCCGCGGGCCGGTGACGGAGGCGGATTGGCAAAAGCAAGCCGCCTACGCGTCAGTTCTGCAAGACTGGCGCGGCTGGCTCCAGCAAGGCATCGTCGACTACTTGCTGCCGATGGACTACTTTCGCGACAGCACCGACCAGGCCACCTGGTTCGACACCTGGACGCAGTGGCAGGTGACCTACGCAAGCCGACGCGGCGTCGTCCTCGGGTTGGGCGCGTATCTCAATTCGGGCGATGACGTACTCGCACAAGTGACGCGCGCGCGTGCGCTCAGCCCGCTGGGTGTCGCGCTGTACTCGTACGCCGTACCCGACGCCGATCTCGAGAACGCCACCAGCGAGGATCGCCTGGCGTTTGCCCGGCAACTGCGGTCGATCTTTACCCGGCCCGCACCCGTGCCGACTCTTGCTCCGTCGCCACTCATGGCGGCGACAGAGCCATGATCGCTTAGTATCCGGTCGGCGTGCGGCTGGCAATTCTTGCGCCTCTCCTGCTGACCCTGGGTGTCGCTTGCGCGCAGCTCGCGCCCGCGCCGCTGGGCCAGGTCGACGCTCGACCGCCGGCAGTCTCGCCAGAACTCCGCGATCAGCACAATCGACTCGACGTGCACTACCACCTCAACACGCCCGCGAGCGTGTCGAGTCGCATTGTTTCCAATGACGGACAGCAGTGGACCATCGCCAGCGACTCCTGGCGACCGACACCTGGTGACTACGTGCTGCAGTTCGATGGCACCGTCGGCCGGCCCGGGCCCCAATGAACGCCGCGTGCTGCCGGACGGTGACTACCAGCTCATCCTGGACGTGCAGGGCGCATCGCAGCAGCAGCAGGTGCCAATCACGCTCACCGTGCGCGGCGCCGACTCGACGCTGCCCACCGTGAGCGACCTGGCGCTCCTACCCGACCACATCTCGCCCAACTTCGACGCCCAGGACGACGTCACACACATGACCTACTCGCTCGGCAAACAGGCAATGGTCTCGCCATTTCTCGACAGTGTCCCGGACTCCGGACCTGCCACGCGCGTCTGGGCCGGCGAAGAGGTCAAGACCTCGGCCGGCGCGCAGAACCTTACCTGGGACGGGACCGCCAATGGCCAGCCGGTACCCGACGGACAGTACATGCTGGGCATTCGGGCGCGCGATGCAAGCGGCAATATCGTCGAGAGCAGCCAGCCCATCGTCGTCGAAGATTCCGGGGTGCCAGAAGCATCGATCGTCTCAGCTCAGATCGGGCCACAGCAGATCATCCGCGGTGATGAAGTCTGCCTGGACGCGATCGTGCGGAACACGGGTCAGACCGTCCTCAGGACGCAAGGCCCCGATCCTGGCTACGTCTACAACTCGCTAGACGACTTTGGTTCGATCGAGAATCACGCGTACGCCGAGCACGCCGGGTTCTGGCGCATCGGACTGAACTGGTCAGGCAGCACGGACATGAGTGGGGCCACGTACCCCTACCGCTGGGGCTTTGGCCACGATCTGCAACCTGGCGACGAGGTGACGGTGCACGGCTGTGTGCGTGTGCAGAACGAGCAGGACCAGCTTGTCTTCGCGGCTGGGCTCGTCCAGGAAAACGTCGCCATCCACAACGGCGGCGCAGGTCTGGTCCGCGTCAACATTTCCTGAGCGGGCGTGAGCCCCCGCGTCTCGGTCCTGATCGTCTCGTTCAACACCCGTGGGCTGACGCTCGAGGCCATCGGCTCGGTGGCTGCCACGCCAGACGTTGAGACGATCGTTGTTGACAACGGCTCGAGCGACGGTAGTGCCGCCGACATCGCCGCCCAGTTTCCGTCCGTGCGCCTGGTTCGATCGGAGACCAATCTGGGTTTCGCTGGCGGGGTGAACCGCGCGGCGACGTTCGCCAACGGCTCGGCGCTGCTGGTGCTGAACTCCGACGCGCGACTCGAACCCGGCGCCCTCGACCGACTCGGTGACTTGCTCGATCGACGGCCGCGGGCTGGTCTGGTTGCCCCCGCTCTGTTCTACCCCGACGGCCGTCCCCAACCTGCCGCCTTCAGGTTTCCCGGTCTGGTTCAGATCGCACTTGACCTGCACCCGGTCGACCGCCTCGTGAACACGCGCTTGAATGGCCGCATCCACGCCACGCGCCCGACGCGGATTGATCACCCACTCGGCGCGTGCATGCTCATCCAGCGAGCCGCCTGGGCTGACGTCGGTCCGCTGGACGAGGGCTACTTCATGTACCTGGAGGAAATCGACTGGTGTCGGCGCGCGCGCGCGCGCGGCTGGGAAGTCTGGCAGCATCCCGCGCCCGCGCAATCCACCACGGCGGCTCATCGACACGCCAGCAGGCGGATGCAATGTTCACGCAGCTGTGGCTGGCCCGGCTGCGCTACTACAGGCGCTTCTCCGGGCCAACCTACAACCGGCTGGTCCACGCCCTGGTTCGACTCGGGTTTCGCGCGGATGCTCGGGCCACGCGCGTGCGTCAACTGACCGCGTGAGGTCGGGCGCGTGAGGTTGGGCGCGTGAGGTTGGGCGCGTGAGGTTGGGCGCGTGAGGCTGACCGCCGCGGTCATCGCCCGCGACGAAGAGCGCATGCTAGGCGAGTGTCTGGCCTCGCTCGCCTTTGCCGACGAACGCCTGGTGCTGGTCGACGCGCGCACCGCGGACCGCACCCGCGAGATCGCACGGCTGGGCGGCGCCCGCGTGCACGAGCGGGCTTTCGACACGTTCGCCGCGCAGCGCGACGCGGCCCTCGCCCTGGCGCGCGGCGATTGGGTCCTGTTCGTCGACGCGGACGAGCGGGTCACGCGAGGCCTGCGCGACGAAGTGCTACGCACCCTCGCCGCGCCAGACGCGCGGGGGTACTGGATTCCGCGTCACAACTATCTGCTGGGACGCGTGGTCACGCACGCTGGCTGGTTCCCTGACTACCAGCTTCGATTGCTCGAGCGCGCCGCGGCGCGCTTCGACCCGCTGCGCCCAGTGCACGAGCTGGCGCTGATCGACGGCAGCGTTGGTTACCTGTCCGAGCCGTTCGTGCACTTCAACTACGCCACGCTGGGTGAATTCGTGCGCAAGCAAGAACGCTATTGCTTGCTCGAGGCCGACCACTGGCTGGCGACGTTCGGGCGGCCTCGCCTGCGATCACTACTAGGGCAACCGTTGCGCGAGTTCTGGAGTCGGTACGTGCGGCTGGAGGGCTACCGCGAGGGCAGCCTGGGCCTGATGCTGAGCGCGATCCTGGCGTACTACGCGGGCAAAGCGATCCTGTTGGCGCGTCGGCGCGGCTGACGCTCGCGCGGTTCCGTACACGCCCCTCTGCTTCAGCCCTCTGCTTCAGCCCTCCGCCTTTTTAGCCTACCGCTTGACGTAACCCCTGCACGGTGGTGATCCCGCGCACGCGCACGAGAAAGTCGCCCACGCTGGGACTTTCGTCCCGCAATTGGTGCAGCAGCCCGGGGATCGGACTCGCATTCGACGCCGCGTAGCCGTCCCCATAACTGCCATACAGCGCAAAGTACGCCTGATTCAGCTTGCGAATCGCGTACCCGTGGCGCTGCAACTCGTCGCGCTGTGCGCGCATATACGCCTCAGCGCCATCCACCTGCCCGGCCGCGAGCATCTGTTCCACCTGCGTCCGCGAATCACGCATGAACGTCCGAAAATCGAACGCGGGCGCCTGAGAAGCCGCCGCCGACGCCCCAGCCGCTGGCGCTGGCGGCGGCGCGAGGCCGATCGACGCGGCGATGCCGCCTCCCATCTCGTCCCCGAGCATTTCCGCCGTCGTCTCGTTGATCTCGCGCGTCTCCTGGCTGCTCCAGTAGCCCTTGCCCAGCGGATAGAAGATCAGGTACTGGTGCACCCATTCGTGCGCGGCCGCCGAAAGCACCTGGTCGGGCGCGTCGTTGTCGAGCACCATCGACGGATACGTGGCCAAGCCCGCCGATCGGCGCCACCAGCGAAGACACGCCCGTGCTGTCCGCCGAAGCTTCCAGTTGCTCTTGCGCCGCGACATCCATCGGCTCCAGCACCGAGGAGTCGATCACGCGCAACTCAGTCCGCGGCGCAATCACCAGCACGTTCGGCGGCGCTGTCAGACTGATGAGCACCGGCGGAAACAGGTTCTGGAGCCCCAGCGGCTGCGTGCGGGACGTGAGGCCGTTGGCGCGGTATGCCTGCGTCACCAGGTGTTGCAGAGCCGTTTCAGCCGCGGGACGCAGCGCTGCCGGATGCGGATTCTCCAAAAAATAGCTGCGCAGCACGCTGGCGTCGCCCGACGTGTCGCTGCTGGCACCCGTCAGACCCGTCCACAGCGCGCCGAGCTTCTGGCCCACGTGGACCGTCTCCCAATCGAGCAGCCGGAAGCCCACGGAACTGGACAGATCGCGAATGCGGGCCGCTTCCGACGGCGCCACCGGTCCCAGGAGCCAGGGGAGCAGTAAGAGCAGGCTCGGCAGCCAGCGCAGGACGTTCAGCACGCTGCGTGCGAGCGTAACGCAGCCCCCTGGTGACCTCCCATGTTTCCGCGCGGGCCGCGCTCCGAAACACACCTCCACCTCCATCTCGACCCCCTGCACCTCCACGTCGCCGCCGACCCCTCCCGGGAAGACGGTTGAGTAGCATGCCGTGCTGTGCAGCCCGACGTGGGCGCCCTTGACTACACCTTGAAGGCGGCACAGCAAGGCGAAGTCGCCGCGTTCAATACCCTCGTCCAGGCGTACCAGCGGCAGGTGTTCAACGTCTGCTACCGCATGCTCGGCAATGCCGAGGACGCCGCCGACGCCACGCAGGACGCTCTGCTCAACGCCTTCCGCGCCGTCCAGTCATTCAACGGTCCGCCAACTGGCCTGCGCGGCTGGCTGCTGCGCATCGCCGCCAACACGTGTTACGACCAGTTGCGGCGCCGCCAGCGCAAACCCTCGGAAAGCCTCGACGCGCTGCACGCCACCGACACCGATCCGGAGCCCAGTCTGGCCGAGCGCCTCAAGGACCCGCGGCCAGGGCCCCGAACAGCAGAGCCTCGGAGCCGAGACGGCCCGCCACATCCAGCAAGCGATCGACCGGCTGCCATCCGAACAGCGCCTGACGGTGGTGCTGTGCGATGTCCAGGGCCTTAGCTACGAGGAGGCGGCGCAGATCATGTCCATCGAGCTGGGCACGGTCAAAAGCCGGCTCAGCCGGGCGCGCGCCCAGTTGCGTGTGCTGCTGACCGAAAAAGGGGAACTGCCCGCTGGCTCGACACGTCTACAACAGAGAAGCCCGTGACGCAATCCGCCTCACACATCGACGACGACATGCTGTCGGCGTTGGTTGACCAGGAGCTCAGTCCGGACGATCTCGCCCGAGCGAGCGCCCACATAGAAACGTGCGCGGACTGCCAGGCGCGCCTGAACGAGCTTCGCGCGGTCGCAGTGCTGCTGCGGCAGCTGCCGCAGCTCGAGCCGCCGCGGGACTTTGCACTGGGTCCACGGCTCGTCGGCGATCCACCCAACGTGGTTCGCCTGCGGCGCTGGTACACCGCGGCGCGCACGACCGCGGCGGGGCTGGCCGCCGTGTGCGTCTTTTTGCTGGCTGGCACGCTGTATCTCAACGCGCGGCCCGCGCCGCCCGTCGCCACACCACAGGTGGTGTCCGCGGCGACGACCTCGGCCGCGCCGGCGGTGTCCGCGCGCTCGCAGGCTGCGCCGCCGCAGTCGCAGGCTCCGCCGCAGTCGCAGGCTCCGCCGCAGTCGCAGGCTCCGCCGCAGTCGCAGGCTGCCGCGCCAGCGCCGCGCGGCTGCCGGCCAGTCGGGGCCGCACAGGCTCGGTTGGCAACAACTCAGCCAGCCTCTCAGCCAGCGGCCGACGGCGTCGCCGCCGCGCCGCGCCCCGCGACCATCAGCCCCCAGTCTGACGATCAGGTTGCCGCGGCCACCAGCGTCAGTCCACTTCCAACTCCGCCGCCGACGCCCGTGCCGACGGCAGCCGCGGCGCCTGTGGCCGCCGCGGTGGCCACGGCCGAGTCGCGCCCCGGTACGTCGCTGGGGGTTGGCGCGCTCGCCGTCGGCGTCCTGGCGATCGTTGCGCTGCTGATCGCCCTCGCAGCCCGGCACCGTTTGCAACGCGCATCCACTACCTAAATCGGAGACCGCTTCCGTGTTTGCTCGAATTCTGTTTGTCTCTGGCGCCGCGATGTCCCTGGCGGCTGTTCTCGCGCTCGCTCCCTCTGCACTCGCCCAGACGGTCCCCTCGCAAACTCAGGCCAACGCGGGCATCAGCGTCGTGGGTCAGGGCATCGTCCAGGCTCAGCCGGATACCGCGCGGATCACCCTGGGGGTCGATCTGACCGAGCAGACCCTGGCCCAGGCACAAAGCGATGCCGCGAACCAGATGGCCGCCGTCGTCGCCAAGCTGAAGGCCGACGGCATCGCCGACACCGACATCCGTACC
The DNA here is from genome assembly GCA_963776625.1 of uncultured Chloroflexia bacterium. Taxonomy (GTDB): domain Bacteria; phylum Chloroflexota; class UBA6077; order UBA6077; family CF-72; genus CF-72. The sequence continues at coordinate 251,461 of CAVZNP010000004.1, forward strand.
GTCAGCTACAACGTGACGCCGCAATACGACCAGGGCAACAATCAGGCGCAGCCCGTGCTGCGCGGCTACGAGGTCCAGAACCTGGTCGAGGTCCGAACCACCAACGTGCCGGGCCTCGGCGCGTTGATCGACGACGCGGTTGCCGCTGGGGCCACGCGTATCTCCGGGATCACCTTCGAGGCGTCGGATATGGACGGACTGACGAGTCAGGCGCGCGATCAGGCGATGGCCAACGCGCAGGCCAAGGCGCAGCAGCTGGCCAAGGACGCGGGCGTGACGCTGGGCCGCGTCATCGCCGTGAACGAGTCAGACACCGGCGGCATGACGCCGGTGCAAGTCGCTCCGAGAGCCGCCGCCCCCGCCGCGGCCGTCACGACGCCGATTCAGGCAGGCCAGCTGCAGGTGACGACGACGGTAACGGTGGTCTACGCCATCCAGTAGCAAGAGCAAGCCGCCCGGGGATCACGTAATAGCGGGCAGCCGCAGCAGGAGCAGGTCGAGCACCAGACGCGCGTTGACGTTCGTATCGAGATCAGCCAGCGTCTGCTGAATGGCCGCGGCGGCCTCGCGCGCCGCCTGCCGGCTGACCCGCTCCGCGGCCCCGCGCAGCGTCACCTGCTCGCCTGCTTCGAGGTGGACCACGCGTCCGAGCAGGCCGAGCTGCACCAGCATCACGTCGCGCCACCAGCTCATCCACACCCGCAGCGTTTCGCGCACGGTCTCGGGATGCGCCGCCCAGCGCTCGGACAGCGAGCGCGCTCGCTGCAAGCGCTCGATGCGCGTGCCGCTGACCGCCTCGACCAGCTGGCGCGCATACGTTTGCTGCTGTTCGAACAGCGTGGGATCGCTTGCCGCCGCCAGAGCCCAGCCCTGCCGCCCGCCGGCCAGCGCGGCCAGTTGCTGCGCCCGAGCGGGCTCGGAACCGCCAGCCACCAGTGCCTCTACGAGCTGACCACGCGAGGCCGGCCGGAGCCTGAGCTCCTGGCAGCGCGACGCGATGGTAGGCAGCACGCCACCACGTTCGATCGCCGTAAGCAAGAAGAGCACGAACGGTGGCGGCTCCTCGAGGGTTTTGAGCAGCCGATTGCCCGCGTCTTCGGCCAACTCTTCGGCGTACAGGATGAGATACGCCTTGTAGCGCCCCATGACGGGACGCAGTTGCGCGTCTGACTGGATGAACTGCACGTTGTCGGTGTAGTCGCGCGGCGGACCGGGCAAGCCCGTCGCTGGCGGTTTCAGCGAAATCAGCCGCCGCTCTGGCGCGCGGCGTACGACGCGCACGTCAGGGTGGATGCCGCGCTGGATCATGCGGCACTGCTGGCAGCTGTGATCCGGTCGATCCGCCACCGACGCCGCGCTGCAATTCAGTGCCTGGGCGATCTCCAGCGCAAACGTCCGTTTGCCGACGGCGCGCGGGCCGGTGATCAGATAGGCGTGGGCCAGCCGCTCCGCCTGCAGCGCGCGCCGCAGCCACGCCTGGGCAGCTTCGTGGCCAATCACATGCCAGTCAGGGGCGGTGGCTGCACGCGCAGATCGTTCTCGACGTGCCGCACGCCCTCGATGCTGACCACGATCTGCTCGACCGCCTCGCGATCTTCTTCGGTAATGACCTCACCCTCGATGCGAACGCGGCCATCCTGGGCCACCACCTTGAGTCCGTTGACCCAGACGGTCGGGTCGCCCAGGACCGTCGCTTCCACGCGACTCGCCAGCGCCAGATTGCCCAACCGCTGCCGGTCGAGCGTCGAGGGCTCGAGCATGCCGCTGGTCACGATCGCCGCCACCATCTCAACCGTCTCGTTCACGCTGAAACGTCCGCTGTTGATGACCAGATCCCAGTGATGCGGTTCGAGCCAGTCGATGTTGAACATGTAGCGCATGTAGCCGCCCGTGTCGCGGTCAGCACGACGGATCAGATCCCGCGCCTGGTCGCGACTGAGCGGGCCGGCGACGTCATCGAAGCCGCGCTCCATCACGCGCTCGAGGCGGACGTCCATCGGCGCGATGATCTGCAGTCGCAGCACGTTGCTCAAGCCCTTCAGCAGCTGCCCACCGCCGAGACCGACGATCACGACGTCACCCTCCTCGGCGAGCTGCGTCGTGGCCCGCCTGAGCACACTGGCATAGCGGCGGCGCTCCTCATTGAGGCGTTCCCAGAACGAGGGTGATCGTTCGCGCAGCTCCGGGGCGCGATCCCACGCCACATCGGTACCACCAATCCGCTCGGCAACCCGGATCAGCTCGCTGCGTTCCACTAGCCGATAGCCGAGGCGATCGGCGAGTGCGCGGGCGATCGTGTCGCCCAGCGATCCAGGATGGCGCGAAATCGTAATGACGGCCATCTCTGCTCCCCACGACATTCTAAGATGTGAGTGGCGCGTTTGCATGTACTCGAATCGAGGATGGTCATATTCGCCGGTCACCCCACGCAGGCCGAATGCTGCCTCCCGACGGCGGCGACGTCTGCGCTTGCCGCCGCGAAGCTTCTTGCCCTGGCTGAGCCCGCTGCCGCTGGCCATCGCGCTCGTTGGCGCCGCGGCCTGGTACCACTTCGCGTTCGCCGGCTTCAGCCTGCACGGCGAGGTGGTCGACAATCTCAGCGGCCAGCCAGTCGCCGACGCCCAGGTCTGGTCGGCTCGCGCCAGTGCCGCGGGTGACACCGACGGAAGTTTTGTGCTCGACCGCGTCCGACCACCGGATGCCGTCGGCGTCGATGCGCCTGGCTACCACGCTCAGACGCTACGTGTAACGGACCCTTTTGAAACGCTCATAACTCGACTCGACCCCGTGGGCGTCGAGGTCGACGCTGTCGACGCGGACACCGACGCGCCAGTCCCGGCTGTGCTCGACCCGGTGCCCTCGCCGGTCACCAGCCTGGGCGATGGTCGCGTGCGTATCGCACCCATCCGCGATGGACAGACACTCAGTCTCAGCGCCGCGGGCTACCTGCCCACCCAGACGGCTTTCACCGGGCAGAATGTGCTCCGTGTTCCGATGCAGCCCCGGCTCGACGGACACGTCACGAGCGCGAGCACGGGGCAGCCCGTGGCAAATGCGCGTGTCGTCGTTGACGGCTCGACGCTCGTCGCCGACGCTAATGGCGCATTCGAGCTTCAGCATCGTCCCGCGTCGGGTGTGGTGCAGGTGCTTGCGCCGGGCTATCGCCGGGGACAGGTGGATGTCGGCCAGGGCGCTGCTCTCGACGTTCAGCTTCAGCCCAATACGGTGCGCGCTACCTACTTCAACTACTTCGCCGCCGGCAACGCGGACTACCGCCAGAACCTGCTGAACATGCTGGATACGACCGAGATCAACGCCGTGGTCATCGACGTCAAAGGCGACTACGGGTTGATGAGCTACCACAGCAACGTGCCGCTGGCCGACAAGATCGGCGCCAACAGCAGCCCCACCATCGACGACCTCGAAGGGCTGCTGCAGACACTTCACCAGCATGGCGCGTACGTCATCGGTCGCATCGTCGTCTACAAGGACAACATGCTGGCTCGCAACGGCCCGAAAGCCGGCCTGGATGTGGGCGTCAAGGACCGGCGTACGGGGCAGTTATGGGTCGACGGCGAGAACATGGCGTGGGTCGATCCGTTCCAGACCACCGCCTGGGATTACAACACTGATCTGGCCCGCGAGGCGATTCAGCGTGGTTTCGACGAGGTCCAGTTCGACTACATTCGCTTCCCGACCGATCCTTCGCCGGATTCGAGCGTCGCCGACATCCAGTACGCGCAACCGGCCACCGAAGACTCGCGTGTGGCGGCCCTGGATGGCTTCCTGAGCCAGGCGCATGCCGCGGTCACCGCGGCGGGTGGCTTTCTGAGCATGGACACCTTCGGCTACACCACCTGGTGGAACGACGACGGAGGCATCGGCCAGGACCTGCAAGTGCTCGCCGACGACATCGACTACTACTGTCCGATGATCTACCCGTCCACGTTCAACGCGGGGTTGCCGGGCGGCATGCCATATCCCGACGTGGTCAGTCGGCCGTACGACGTGGTCTATCTGAGCCTGGCGCACGCGGAGCAGAAGCTGCAGGGGAAGCGCGCGCTGCTGCGTCCCTGGCTGCAGTATTTCGACGACTATCCGTGGGCGACGCAAATTCAGTACGACGCGCAGCAGATCGTGGACCAGAAGACGGCCGTCACCGACGCGCACGCCGAGGGCTGGATGCTGTGGAATGCGGGCAGCGACTTCACCCGCGGGGGTATCGACCCGAAGTAGCGCGCAATGCCAGGCCCCCCCGACGCCTCTGAATTACACTTGCGGCCGAGTTGACCACCGCTACCGCGAGCATCGCCGAAACCCCTGGGGTTCCGCGTCCGGGGCTGGGCTCCGCCCTCCTGGGCCTGCCGCTGTTCCTGAAAGTGCTGGTCGCCAACGTCATCGTCGTCCTGTTCGGCGTTGGGTTGGGCACCTGGTTCACCCTGACCTTTGTCGCCGGCCCCAACGGCGTCCACTGGCCGGCCGTCGCCGTGATGCTGGTGGTCGGCTTCGCCGGCAGCGTGCTGATCAACGCTGCCGTGCTACGTCTCGCGCTGCAACCGCTGCACGCTCTCGAGCGCACCGTCGATCACGTGGCGACCGGTGACCTGAACGCGCGCGCCCAACCTGTCCTGTTCCGTGACCCCGACGTCGAGCGCCTCGGCGAAACCCTCAACGCCATGCTCGACGTGCTCCAGGAGCACCGCGAGCTCCTCCAGAAGATGTCCGAGCAGGTGCTCGCCGCGCAGGAGGACGAGCGCAAGCGTATCGCCCGCGAGTTGCACGACGAGACCGCTCAGGCGCTCACCACGCTACTCATCCGGCTCAAGATTCTCGAAAAAGCGCGTACCGCGGCCGACATGCGCGGCCAGATCGACGAGCTGCGTGAGCTCACTGCGCAGACGCTCGAGGCCGTGCGCATGCTGGCGGTCGAGCTGCGCCCGGCCACGCTCGACGACCTCGGGCTGCTCGCCGCGCTCGAGGCCTACACCGAGACCTACCGTGCGCGCATGCCCATCCGCGTGACGTTTCGTACCGACGGGTTCGAAGACCGCGACGGCCGGCTGCCGCCACAGATCGAGCTCGTGCTGTATCGCGCGGTGCAGGAGGCGCTGACCAACGTCGCCAAGCACGCCGACGCGAAGGACGTCGATGTCCGGCTGGAGCGTCAACCCGACGAGGTGGTCGCCTCGATCATTGATGATGGAAGAGGGTTCAACGTCGAAGAGATGATGCGCTCGCGAGAACGCGGTCTGGGCCTGTTCGGGATGCAAGAACGGCTGGCCCTGGTACGCGGACACCTGATCATCGACAGTGCGCCAGGCCGCGGCACGCGCATCAATGCCCGCGTGCCGTTGAACCTCTCTGGGAGCCTGGCATGATCAGCGACCCCGAACCGAAGATTCGCGTCGTCCTCGCCGACGACCACGCCGTGCTGCGGGCCGGCTTGAAGGCATTGCTCAACGCTGAACCCGACATCGAAGTCGTGGGTGAGGCGCCCGACGGGGCCGCTGCCGTGGAGGCGGCGCGCGACGTGCATCCCGACGTCATCGTCATGGACATCCAGATGCCGCGCATGAGCGGCCTGGATGCCACGCGCGCTATTCGTCAGAGCGGGCTGCCCTCCAAGGTGCTGATCCTGACCATGCACGCCGAGTCGCAGTACCTGCTGCCGCTGCTCGAAGCGGGCGGTTCCGGATACGTGCTGAAGGCCGGCGCCGATACCGAGCTGATCGAGGCGATTCGGACGGTGCACCGCGGCGAGGTGTTCCTGTACCCAGCCGCGACGAAACTGCTGGTCGACGGTTACCTGGATCGCTCCACTCGCGAGGAGGAGCCCTTTGACGGCCTGACGGAGCGGGAGCGCGAGGTACTGAAGCTGGTCGCCGAGGGCTACAGCGGTACCGAGATTGCCGAGAAGCTGGTCATCAGCCCGAAGACGGTCGACACCTACCGCGAACGGATCATGCAGAAGCTCGGCCTGCGCCACCGCTACGAGCTGGTGCGCTACGCGCTGCGCAAGGGCATGCTCAAGGCCGAATAGCGCGAATAGCGCGAATAGCGCGAATAGCGCGAATAGCGCCTGAGTTTGATGCGGCTTTGGGTCAGGGGAGCCTGCGCGCGGTGTTGCTGTTCGCCCCTTCGGGTCGGGGGAGCCTGCGGCCCCCCGCCGCCAGTCGCTGCTCCGTTCGCAAGCTCACTGCGCGCTCCTTCCCGCGGCGACCCCCCGCGTACGTGCTGAACCGCGCCTCTACGGGGTGTCCAGCCGCCACGGCCGGACCGCGTCCGTAGGCGCCCCCCAACGCGGTAACTGGGACGAAACAACTTCTTCCAACGTGCTGTGTGGGGCTGAGACGCCTCCGAGCGAACACTGGCGTCACGGCTTGGCAACAACGCTGACACTGTTCTGAAACGGCCGCGCGCGAACGTGCGCGCCCCAACGCATGGCCGTGCGACCGCGTGGAGGCGCGGTCCAGCACGTACGCGGGGGGTCGCCGCGGGAAGGAGCGCGCAGTGAGCTTGCGAACGGAGCAGCGACTGGCGGCGGGGGGCCGCAGGCTCCCCCGACCCGAAGGGGCGGACAGCAACACCGTGCGCAGGCTCCCCCGACGCGGATGCGTGACAGGCCCCGCCGTGCGTAGGCTCCCCCGACGCGAAGGTGCGCATTGCAACACCGCGCTCAGACTCCCCGACCCGGATGCGTGAAAAGCCACGAACGTTACTCGTGTAGGAAATTCCCTGTCGGGCAAAGACAGGTTTGACATGGGTGGCCCGCCGCCCTCAGCATTGTCGGTGAGAAGCGGCATGGAAGGGTTCACCCTCTTTCTCGACGATCTGCGCCGTGGCCAGTTCCGTCGGGCACTGACCGAAAACCGGATTTTCAAGGCATGGTTCCGCACCGGCTACCCGTCGGTCCCGCGGCAGCAGGCCTTGATCATGTTCAACAACGTCTTTCTGCACCTCCACCCGGTGCGGATCCGCCGTGAGAGTCTGCGCGTCACCTACACGTTCTGTCTGGGTGGGCTCTCGTTCTTCCTGTTCCTGCTCCTGACGATCACCGGCGTCCTGTTGATGTTCTATTACCGGCCCGCCACGAGCGTCGCCTACCAGGACATGAAGGACATCGACACGCTGATCAACTTTGGCCTGCTGCTGCGCAACATGCACCGCTATGCAGCGCACGCCATGGTGATCGTCGTGTTCCTGCACATGCTGCGGGTGTTCTACACGGGCGCCTATCGTCCGCCACGTGAGTTCAACTGGGCCATCGGCGCGTTCCTGCTGTTCTGCACGTTCTTCCTGAGCTTCACGGGCTATCTGCTCCCGTGGGATCAACTCGGCATCTGGGCCGTCACCGTCGGCACCAATATGGCCGGTGCCACACCGTTCATCGGTGACCAGACTCGCTTCCTGCTGATCGGAGGCAATGAAATCAGCGACAACACGCTTGTCCGCTGGTACGTGCTGCATGTGATTGGCATGCCCCTTATCACAGCCGTGCTGATGGCGGTCCACTTCTGGCGGATTCGCAAGGACGGCGGCATTTCAGGACCACTCTGATGGCGCTCGAACGTACTCCCGACATGGAGGGCCTGTCGCCCTCCGAACGCGCAGCAATCTACAAGCAGCGTGCCGCCGCGGCCGGTATCGGTCGCGCCCCCAATGCTGGCGGGGCGACTCCGGCGGCCGCACCTGCACCTGCACCGGCAGCCGCGGCTGCGCGTCCGCCAGCGCCAGCCGCGGCGCCAGCGGCTGGAGCCGCGGTGGCCGAACGACCCGTTGGAGCGGGTGTACCCGCGAAGGTCGCCGCGGCCGCGACCGCGCGTCGCGAACAGGTCGCCGCCGTAGCGCGCCGCGAGCCGCCGCCAGGCACGTCGGACCAGCAGTCCGATCGCCTGGTGTACGTCTGGCCGCACCTGGTGACGATCGAATTCATGTCGGCGGTCCTGTTGCTGCTCAGCATCGTGGTGGTCTGCATCATCCTGCAGGCTCCCCTCGAGGCCCACGCCAACCCGGACAAAACGCCGAATCCCTCCAAAGCGCCGTGGTACTTCCTGAACCTGCAGGAACTGCTGCTGCACATGCACCCGTCCCTCGCAGGCGTGCTCATCCCAGCGGGCGTGCTCTTCGGTGCGATTCCGCTGATTCCCTACTTCGACCGCGACACTGTGGACGTTGGGAAGTGGTTTGGCACCGCCAAGGCTGTGCCGATCTGTATCTTCACCTCGGTCTACTCCACGATCGTTTTGATCGCGCTGGTGCTCTTTGACGAGCGCATCGGCGTCAAGCCGATGATGCAGGCGATCGCCAGCGCAACCGGGATACCGTTTTTCGCCGATACGAATCCATTTGGCATCGGCGCCCTGAGCATGCCGAATGTGATCGTGCCGTTGATCATGATGAACGTCCCGATTCTGATACTGCTGATCGTGGTCCGCGTGATTTACCGCCCGCAGGGCATACGCGACTACATGTTCGCGCTGTTCACGGGGTTCGTGGTCTCGTACGTGGTCCTGACCATCATTGGCTCGTTTTTCCGCGGTGAGCAGATGATTCTGATGTGGCCCTGGGATCCACGCCAGGCACGTTTGGATTGATGTTCGGCCGCTTCCACATTCAGGACGAGATCCGTCGCACGCTGGAGACCTGAGATGGCTAAGACAACAGAGGAGTTGGGCCTGTTCCTCCCGCCCGAAAAGGAGCGTCAGCTCCGCGAGCTGGAGGGCCTCGATGCCGAACAACAGGTGCGGGTTCGTCGACGGATGATGTTCCGCTGGATGGGCTGGGGCGCCGTGATGGTGCTCCTGGCGCAGTGGAGCATCGGCTTCGTCAGCTTCTTTACGCCCAAGCGGTTGGGCGCCTTCGGTGGCAACGTGGTCGCCGGCCAGATCACCGACTTCAAAGTCGCCGACGTCAAGCAGGTGCGCGACGGCAAGTTCTATTTGACGCGCGTCCCTGAGGGTTTCATGGCGCTGTACTGGAAGTGCCCGCACCTGGGCTGCACCGTGCCGTGGGCGCCCACGGACCCGGCGATGCCCGGTCCACCCGACGGCGGCGATCTGGCATACACCGACAAAGGCCGCTTCAAGTGTCCGTGCCACGGCTCGATCTACAACCGCTACGGTCAGATCATCCAGGGCCCGGCTCCACGACCAATGGACCACTTCCCCATGACTTTTGACGCGACTGGGCGCATCACCGTCTCTACAGGCCCGTCCGTGGCCATCTCTCGCGCCGTCGCGACCATCGCCGACGTCACCCCGCCACCTTCCTAGGTCGACCGAACACGTGGACTCCGTCAATATCCCCGCACTGATTACTGCTGTTTTCCTGCTAATCGTCCTGGGCGCCGTCCTGTGGTACGCGGCGCGTGTTGCCGTGCCACTGCCCGAGGGCCCCGCCGGCCCGCCGACCGGTGCGCTGGCCATGGAGCGCAAGATCATCGCCATCGTGGCCATGATCGCGGCGATGGCGCTGCTGTTCCTGGGGTATGGCTTCCGCGAGCCTGCGCGCCAGGTGCAGTCGCAGGAAGAGCAACTGGACACGTCCATCGGCCGCGGCATCGACAGCTTCACCACACTGTGTTTCCCGTGCCACGGTGAAAAGGGCCAGGGCGCGCTGGTGCCCGATTCCAATCCGCCGCAGTTGGCGCCGGCGCTCGATCGAGCGGACCTGCGGCCAACGGACACTGACACGCGTACCAAGGAATACGACGTCATCTTCAAGACCATCCAGCGCGGTATCCCAGGCACGCCAATGCCGGTCTGGGGTCAGATCGACGGTGGTCCGCTCCTGGACGAGCAGATCAACGAGCTGACGTTGATGATCATGAACGGCGACCAGCAGGTGGATTACAACGGCAAGATGGGCACGCCGTGGCAGCACACGGCCGACGTCGTCGACGCGAATGTGGCGGCTGGGCTGGTCCAGATGCCGCAGCAGCCACAGGTGACCTCGGAGCCGTTCTACCAGGCGCTGACGCCGCAGCAGCAGCAAGGCGTGCAGGTGATCCTGCAGCGCGGGTGTGGTGGCTGTCATACGATCCCGAACATCCCTGGTGCCCAGGGCACCATCGGTCCCAACCTTGGTCCGCACGATAACGTGCCGCCCGTCAGTCAGCGGCCAATGATCGCCACGTATCCGAACGGCACGGTGCCGAACAATTCGATCGACGATCTTTCCAAGTGGATCATGAATCCGCAAGCGCTCAAGCCAGGAACGGCGATGCCGACCCTCGGCCTGAGTCAAGACGAAGCGACCGCCGCCGCCGCGTACCTCTACTCCATCCCCGCCGCGTCGCAGTAATTCTCGCAGCAGCGGGAGGCCAGCCGATGGCTTGCCGGACTACCCCAGTTCGGCAAGCAGCAGGTCGGCGTAGGTTTCGCGCCGACGCACCAGGCGAGCCTGGCCGTCGGCGATGACCACCACGGCCGGTCGCGGCACCAGGTTGTAGTTGCTGGCCATCGAGAGCTGGTACGCCCCCGAGGCCGGCACCGCCACCAGGTCACCCACCGCTGGTGTCGGCAGCAGCGCGTCGCGCACCAGCACGTCGCCTGATTCACAGTAGCGACCCGCGATCGCGACACTGGACGTCGCGACTTCGGCCGCGCGATTGGCCAGCAATGGCGTATAAGCGGCGCCATACGCCGTCGGGCGAATGTTGTCGGCCATGCCGCCGTCGACGGCTACGTACGTGCGTACGCCTTGGATCCGCTTGAGACTGCCTACCGTATACAGCGCCACCCCGGCCGGCCCGACGATCGACCGCCCCGGTTCGATGCTGAGTCGCGGCAGCGCGACGCCCGCGGCCGCGGCCGCCTCGCACACGACCGACGCTACCGCGCTGGCCGCCTGGCCAGGTCGCAGATCCGCGTCCGACGGCGTGTAACGCACCCCGAATCCGCCACCGGGGCTGAATTCGCGTAGCCCCACGCCCGCCGACCTGGCAAACGCGAAGACGCGCGCCACCGTCTCGCGGTACGGCTCGAGCTCGAAGACCTGCGAACCGATATGCGCGTGCAAGCCCACCAGGTCGATGCCAGGCGCCGCGCGCAGCGCTGCGACACCTGCCGCGGCCGCGCCGGTCTGGATGCTCAGGCCGAACTTGGTGTCCAGCACGCCGGTCTGGATATGCACGTGGGTGTGCGCCTCCACGCCTGGCGCAACGCGCAACAACACCGCCTGCGAGGTGCCACGCGCCGCAAGCAGGCGCGCGAGCCGCGCGATTTCGTCGAGGTTGTCGACCACGATGTGGCCAACCCCGTAGTCGAGTGCGGCGGCGAGCTCGTGCTCGGCTTTGTTGTTGCCGTGGAAGTAGATCCGCTCGGGTGGAAAGCCAATCTGCTGCGCCGTATAGAGCTCGCCGCCAGACACGACGTCCAGGCCCAGACCCTCGTCGGCGATCACGCGCAGCAGCCAGGGTGCGCAGTAGGCCTTGCCCGCGTAGCACACCAGCGACTCGCCTGGATACGTGGACTCGAGGCTGCCCCGATATCCGCGCGCTCGGCCGCGGATCGTCGCCTCGTCGTAGACGTACAGGGGCGTGCCGAACGCAGCGGCAACCGCGACGAGGTCTACGCCGTCGAGTGCGAGGTGGCCCTCCGCGTGTCACGCTGGCGGTATCCGGCAGCAGCCCGTCGAAGCTGCGCGGCAGCATCACGCCGCGTTCACGCCCCAACCGCCAGACTGCAAGCCTTTGTGATGCACCTCCCGGGCCGTGCAGCACGGAGTGGAGTGTCAGCGTCGCGGCGGCCCCAGACGTGACCCCTCTGGAAAAACTCCCCTCCAGAGAAACCCGTATTACGGCGTCGCCCGCGACGGCACGAGCGACCAGTCCTCGGGCAGCTCGTAGCGATGCACGCGGTCCGTCGGCTGGTTGTTGCGCAGCACCCGCACGCGACCCTTACGTCGAATCTCCGAGTACGTGTTCTGGAGCTGGACAATCCGCTTGGCCAGCAGATTGAAGACCACCACGCCCGCGCGCACGGGCGACAGGCTGATCTCCTCGGTGCGCGGGTCCACGACACGGAACACGGGCGCCTCCTGCGGCAGGCAGTAGTCGAGCGCGGCATGAATCCAGCGGAAATTCGTCGGCGAGTTGTGCTCGTCGAAGACCGCCAGACCGCTCAGCACACGCTCGGCAAGATCCCCGACGAACGGCTCTGCCGCCTTCAGGAACTGCTCGACCGTCCTCGGCTGGGCCTCGCTGGCACAGGCGGCTACCAGCGCCTCGAGCGTTGCGCACGGAGCGATGAAACTGACTCGCCCGCGCGGATCGACGACCGTGAACCGCATGACGTCTCTCACTCGATCGAGCCCCTCACGCCGCCTCCATCCGCCGAATCCAGAGGTCAGGGTCGCGGATCTCCGCCTCGGTTGGCAAGGCCTCGGGCGATTGCCAGGCGCGGTTCGCGAAGCTGATGCTGCGCTCGCGCACAACGTAATCTACGAAGTGCTCCCCCTGGCGATACTGTTCCATCTTCAGGGACAGCCCGGTGATCTTGAGGAACAACTGCTCGATCTGCGAGCGGTCGCGCTGCCGGTGCTCGACGCGCTGGTGAATCAGATCGAAGTTCGGCAGCACCTCTTTGCCCACGTGGTTCATCACGTGGTTCGAGTAGCCCTCCGCCAGCGACATCAGCGCCTGCAGGCGCGACATCAGCTCGCGCTGCTGCGGCGTCATCAGCGCATTGAGCACCGTGTGCCCGCTCCGCAGATTGCCGACGAAGCGGTTGATGAGCGTGAGCATGGTGCTTTCGCCCGAGTCACGCCCACGCATGTCGTCGATCAAGAGCTTCAGGTACTGGCGCAGCGATGCGTTGAGGTAGCGCCGCACCCACGGGTACAGCTCGAACTCGTGGGCGTGGGTTGCCTCGTGCAGGGCGATCCACAGCCGTAGCTCGTCAGGCGGCACACCCAGGGTCGTCTCGACCTGGCGCATGTTGGGTTCGACAAAGAAGAGGCGTCCGCCGTTGACGGGCTCCTCGCCGAGCAGAGCGACGTCGTACTGGCCGAGCACGCGTCGCGAGAGGTAGCCGACCAGCACGCCGATCTGCGAGCTGAGCATCATCCGCGCGGCGTTCTGAAATCCGAACGGCGCGCTCGCGCGCGACGCCCCCAGGCTTTCCTTATAAAAGTCCTCGACCGGCTGCAGTAAGTAGCGGAAATTGAACATGTTGGCGCGGATCCAGCCCGGGCGATCGAGCACCTCGACGGCCGTGTTGGCCAGCGACAGCTCGTTGCCAATGTACGCGGCGATGGGCCCCTCGATCTCACGCAGCATCGCTTCGTAGCGCGCCTGGATCTGCGCGCGCGCCCCAGGATGCAAGCTGGGCGTGCGGCCTGAAGCGCGTATGGCGACTTTCGTCGCCAGATCCCAGTCGATCAGCCGATCGGGGTCCGCCAGGCCCCGCTGATCGCTGGGTAGGTTGTCGTCCTCATCAGGGCGTTGCCGTGCTGGTGCGATGGTCTCGCGAGCCGCGGCGTACAGCAGCGCCGCGCCTGCGCCAAGGATCAGCCCACGACTGAAGGCAGTTCCGAAGCCTGGCATAGCCGGGCAGATTCTAGTCGATGCGGGCCCGCGACGGCTCTGTTCTTGCCCGCCCACGTATCATCCTGGGGCCAGCATGCTGGATGCGTACCGCGTCGTTCAGATCGCCTCGCCAGAGGGGACGCCAGCCCCGCCCGAGATCGCGGAACGCTTTCAGGGCCGCGCATGGACCAAGCGACAGCTCGAGGAGCGAGGTGTGCGCATCGCCGGTGCCGCGGCCTGGTACCTGGCCTCTGGGCGCGACTGGAAGCTGCGCATCGAACCCTTCTGAGCCGTCGCGGCGCGTCAGCCGCACCTGCTCTGCGCCACCCCCCAGTGGCGCCCAGATGCCGACCCACCCGTATAATCACCAGGTCCCGGGCCTGTAGCTCAGCTGGGAGAGCGGGCGCTTCGCATGCGTCAGGTCAGCGGTTCGAGTCCGCTCAGGTCCACCAGCACGGCGGCGGCCTCTTGGGGGCGCTACTGGTGCGGGCCGTGCAAGCCGATGATGTTGGCGTCGGGGTCTTTGATCGACGCCCACCAGCCCCAGGGTTGTGGTGTGGGTTTGTCGACGAACTCGACGCCGCGGGCGGTGAGCTGCTCGTAGGTTGCCTGCATGTCGTCGACGTTGAGGATGAAGTTGGCGAAACCGCCCAGCATCGACTCGATGCGTTGACGGACCTCGGGGGGCATGTCGTCAGCAGGCCTGGCCAGCACCAGGCTGGTCTGCGCGCCTCTGGGCGCGAGCTGGATCCAGCGGGTCTGTCCCATGGGCGCGTCCATCTGGAGCTCGAAGCCGAGCTTCTCGGTGTAGAAGGCCAGTGAGCGGTCCTGATCGCTCACGACCACGCTGACGGAGCTGATCGCGTTAATCACGCCAGATTCTAGAGGCGCCGCCGCGCGATAATCGCCCGCATGGCGAAAGCTCGCGCGGCGAAGGCGGCGACACCCGCCCTGGCGGCCATCGAAGCTGCGCAGGTGACGTACGGGCTGCATGCCTACGCGGTGGATGCCAACCGGGAGGAGTACGGGGTCGCGGTTGCCCGCGCGCTCGGTGTCGACCCGGCGCGCGTCTTCAAAACCCTCGTGGCCAGTATCGACGGCGGGCAGCTGGTCTGCGCGGTGATTCCCGTCGAGCGACGACTGGATCCGAAGGCGCTGGCGCGCGTCGTCGGCGGTCGCCAGGCAGCCCTGGCTGATCGCGCCGAGGCTGAGCGCCGCACCGGATACGTACGCGGCGGCATCGCACCCCTTGGTCAGCGCCAGCAACTGCCCGTCGTGGTCGATCGCAGCGCGCTCGAGCACGCGACGATCTACATATCGGCCGGCAAGCGCGGGCTGCAGGTCGAGCTTGCGCCGGCCGATCTCGTCCAGCTGAGTGACGCGCAGGTCGCGGCTGTCGCCGGCTGAGGGACCTCGCGGTCCCGCGTAGCCTGGGGTGACATGTCGATCATTCGTCTGTACGCCGGCGCTGACCAGCAGTCGCATTTTGAGGAGCTCGAGCCGCGACTCGAGCCACGTGGCGACCAATCTGAGGTCGCCGAATTGATCCCGGGCAGCGGCATCCTCGTGCGGCGGTTCGAGCCAGGTCGCAGTAACCCGTGGCATCACGCGCCCGGGCGGTACGCCGTGTTCACGTTGACGGGCGCCGTAGACATCGAGGTGGGCGACGGAAGCGTGCGACGCCTCGGAGTGGGAGACATCCTGCTGGCGGAAGATCTGAGCGGTCAGGGTCACGCCACACGCGAGGTCGGGCCCGAGGCGCGCATAGCCGTCTTCGTCCCCATACCAGACTGAAAAGAAGCGGCGTGGGTCCGCACGCGGCTCGGTCGGTGTGATGCGCGCGTCAACAACGCGGCCGTCGACCTGGCGGACGACGCTCCGACGGGCGGTTTTTTCCGCGACGGGCGGCCACTGCCCCTGGTAACTCCCCAGAAAAATTTCCCAGAAGAAAAAGGCGGCTCGCAGGTTCGTCACCTGGAGCCGCCTGGCTGGGGGCACTGATTGGTAATGTCCCGCCCTGAGCCGAGTCCAGCCTGTTGGGTGTCAGCGGGGACACCACCTATAACGCATGCGCCGCGGGGTTATTCCCGCGGTCTGACTGCCGTTTGGCGATCGCCATGAGCGACGCGCCGAGAGGGGCGCATGAGGTGTCGGTAAGATTGCGCGGTCGTCTCTACTTCTTGCGGGAGGGCACCTACCCAAAATGGCATCGCCGCTTGTTGGGCTCAAAACCTCGCGGATCGTCACCAGCCTGCAGCAGCTTGGCTTCGTCGGGCAGTTCATGACAGGCGTTCGGCCGCTGACGCCTGCGAATGCGTTCGTCGGCAGGGCGCGCACACTGCGGCTGCTACCCACACGCCCGGACGTCGTCAAGGCCATGCAGGCCGATCGCTCGCGCAACCCGAATCGGGTGGCGGTCGACCAGACCCAGCCAGGTGACGTACTGGTCATCGACGCGCGCGGCGTGACCAATCACGCGGTTGGTGGCGACCCGTTCGCGGCGCGGGTCAAGGGCGCCGGCGGGGTCGCGTTCGTGACCGACGGCGCGGTGCGCAATCTGCCGGGACTGCTGGCACTGGACTTTCCGATTTACGCCCAGGGCGTGCACTCGTCGTCGCTCAACAACGCGCACATCGGCGTGGCTGTCAACGAGCCGATCGCCTGCGGCGGCGTGCAGGTCCTGCCCGGCGACATCATCGTTGGAGACGCCGAGGGCGTGGTGGTCGTGCCCGGCCGACGTCGAGGCGCAGGTCGCCGAGATGTCACGGGCCAGCGAGGCGCTGGACGCGTTCAGCATCGAGCTGCTCCTGCAGGGTCTGCCAATGGACGAGGCGTATCCGCCGAGCGCCGCGCGGCGGGCGGAGTTCGAGGCGCGTCAGGCCCGAGGGGGCTGAGCCACGACACAGACCTTCAGGCGATGACGACGCGCCAGCACACAGCTTAAAAGGCCGCAGTTTTGGAGAAGTCCGCGCGGCGGGGTCGCGCTTAGGATTACCAGCGACATCCTCGAACACCTCAAGGAGACCGACTGGTGATCAAGCTCAGCAATACCCAATTGTGGGTCACGGACCAGGACGCGGCGCTGGACTTCTACACACGGAAACTCGGCTGGGACGTGCGCATGGACATGACCATGCCCGAGATGGGCAACTTTCGCTGGTTGGCGGTGGGTCCCAGCGGGCAGCCGGACATCTCGATCGTGCTGATGGCGATCCCGGGCGAGCCCGTCATGGACGACACGACCGCCCAGCAGGTGCGCGACCTGACCGCCAGGGGCTTCGCGGGCACCCTGTTTCTCACCACCGACGACATCCAGGCGACCTGTGCAGAGCTCACCGCGCGCGGCGTCGAGTTCGTAGAAAAACCCGAGGAGCGCCCGTACGGTATTGACGGTGCCTTCCGAGATCCGTCGGGCAACAACATCCGCGTGGCTCAACTGCGCTGAAGCTTCGGTAGCACCGGCCCGTCGCCCTCCGTTAATGAGCGTGCGGCCTGCGCGACACCGGGCAGGCCGCACGACACTGGAGGCGCCGCGCATGCGGTCGATGCGGAGATCCAGAACCTGGCAGGCGGCCATCCTCGCCCTCGTGGCGGGTGGGTTGCTGGGCGGAAGCGCGCTGGCCGACAGCGTGGACCAGCAGACCTCGGTCCAGGACGACAACGGCAGCGTCTCGGTGGTCAGCAACGGCCAGAGCGTCAGCATCCAGAACGGACAGGTGACGATCAACGACGGCAGCAGCTCGGTCACCACGGACCTCGCGAGTCTCGGGACGACGGCGTGCCCCACCTCGCAGCCGACGCCAGGGGCCGGCAGTTCCAGCAGCGTCGCGGTTGGCGCGGATGGGACCAGCGTGAGCATAGTGAATGGCCAGATCACCATCACGCGCGCAGACGGCACGTGCCTGGCAATCGGGCCACTGTCCAGTGCGCTGGTCGCCACGTCGACGCCAGCGCCAGGTGCGTCGGCGACGCCCGTGCCAAGCCTGACGCCGGTCGGCGGCAGCTTGCAGCCAGGCGTCGACCTGTCGGGGGCGAGCCTGGCGGGCAGCGACCTCCACGCTCAGAATGGCGTTGGCAGCAAGCTCGACGGAGCCGACCTGAGCGGGGCGAACCTCAACGGGGCAAGCCTCGTCGGCGCGGATCTGTCCGGGGCGAAGCTGCAGAATGCTGATTTGACCAACGCCGTGCTGGTTGGCGCGGACCTGAGTGGGGCGGACATGCAGAGCGCTACCCTCAGCGGCGCGCGCGTGACGGGCGCCAGGTTCGTCGGGACCCACCTCGAGGGCGTGGACCTGCGCGGTGTGCGCGGCCTGACGGACGCGCAGCTCGTTCAGGCGATCACCGACGCTTCGACGCAACGCTGAGGGCAGTCGTCTCGCCGACTGGCGCATCTGTCATCGCGACGAGCACGCGTGTCAGTCAGCGCGGCGGCGGGCGACGTGCAGCAGGTTCAGGTAGCGCTTGGTGATCGCACCGCCGTAGCGCGCGTCGATCAGGTTGGCGATGCACGCGAGCAGGCCCGCGCGCGCTAGAGGCGGCAGGGCCAGATGATTCGAGTAGGTCAGCAAGACGTCGAGATAGGT
This sequence comes from uncultured Chloroflexia bacterium, assembly GCA_963776625.1. GTDB lineage: Bacteria > Chloroflexota > UBA6077 > UBA6077 > CF-72 > CF-72. Next base: position 269,572 of record CAVZNP010000004.1, read on the forward strand.
GCGCGTCGTGTACGGCTGGTCCCACGCGTAGCGGCGGACGCTTGCGGGCTCGAACCAGACTGAACGATCGATCTCCTCGGACTGGACTGGAATCGCGTCGGCAGGCTGGAGCCGCAGGCCAGGTGGTGTCGCCGGATCCCAGCGCTCGTAGCACGACTGGACGTCGACAAAGAACGGCGCCGTCCCACCCGCGACGTGCTCGGTGCTGATCACGGCCAGCGCGCCGCCCGGCCGTAGGGCGTCGGCGGATTTGCTGATGCGGACCGCAGGGTCGAGCCAGTGGAAAGCCGTGGCGCAGAGCACCAGGTCGAACGGCTCGGCAGGCAACGGCCAGTTTTCGAAGGCGGAGACACGGACCTCGACGTTGCCGAAGCGCGCGAGGTGGCGCCGTGCAACGGCCGCCAGCGCCGGGCCGAGCTCGACGGCGACGATGTTGAAGCCGCGCTCAGCCAACGGCAGGGTGGCCTGGCCGGTGCCACAGCCGATTTCGAGCACGCGTGCGCCCGGCCTGAGGCCTGCCAACGCGACGAGATCGTCGAAGAGCGCGGGCGGATAGCCGGGGCGCGCGCGCGCGTAGCGCTCGGCGGCGGCATCGAAGGTGACGCGCAGGGTGTGACGCGTGGTCATGGGTGGTGCAAGAGGATCGCGCGTGTCGGCGGCGAGGCGCAACGGCAGCAGCCCCGACGTCCCAGTATTTCTTGACGGTTATATGATCGACAGGTAATATGACGCGCGTGGCTACCACCGCCTTCGGGGTCCTCGCCGAACCCAACCGTCGCCGCATCCTCGACCTCTTGCGCGACCGCGAGCGTCCCGTCGCCGACCTTGTCGACCACCTCGCCGTCAGCCAACCGGCCGTCTCCAAGCACCTGCGCGTCCTGCGCGAGGCCGGCCTGGTCTCGATGCGCATCGACGCCCAGCGGCGGCTGTATCGCCTGCAGCTCCAGCCCCTACGCGAGGTGGACGACTGGTTGGCGCCCTACCGCGCGCTGTGGTCCGCCAGCCTGGACCGCCTCGAGCGGCACCTCGGCGCGCTGGAGCCACCGACTCAATCTTCCCAGGGAGGCACGTGCACACCATGAATGGCGTTCTCGAATCCGCCGGTTCGCACTGGCGCCTGCGGTTTACGCGTCGGCTCAGGCACTCGCCGCAAACGGTGTGGCGAGCGATCATCGACCCCCAGCACCGCGATATCTGGTTTCCGCAGCGCATCGAGGGCGAGCTTCGCGTTGGCGCGGCGTTGAAGTTTGTTTCGGACTACGGCGACTTCGACGGCGTGGTGCTGGCCCTCGAGCCAGAGCGCTTGATCGAGTTCAGCTGGGGCACCGACACGCTTCGGCTCGAGGTCAGCGCGGACGCTGATGGCTGCGTTCTGACACTGCTCGACACGTTCGACGAACGCGGCAAAGCCGCGCGCGATGCCGCGGGCTGGCACGTCTGCCTGGATGCGCTCGAGCGCGAGCTCAACAGCGCGTCGACGCCCAACGACGGGTGGCAGGCGCTCAACGCACGCTATGTCACGGAGTTTGGCCCCGCGGCGTCGAGCATCGGGCCGCCGGAGATGCCCGCGCGTTGAGGCGTTCGAGGCGTTGAGGCGTCGAGGCGTTGAGGCGTCGAGGCGTTGAGGCGTTGAGGCGTTGAGGCGTCGAAGTGGAGTCGAAGTCGAAAGGGAAGACCCGCGCGCCAGGCTGCGTTGTAGCCAGCGTGCTGATCCTCGCCATTTCCGGCAGCCTGCAGGCGCGCTCCACCAATACCGCGCTCGACTGGCTGGTGAGCTCGTGCGAGCTGTATGGCAAGCGGGTTGCCGTGTTGTGCGCCGCGCCTGGCGCCGCGCGCGGCGTCTATGCGCGGGCAGGCGCTGGCGCAAACGCTCGACGCCGAAGGCGCACAGCTCTTGGTGTCCGCCACCGTGTCCGTACCGGCCGCGGCGCGCGGCGCGGAACTGCCACCCGAGGTGGTGGCCGCCGTTCGCTCGGCGATCAACGTGCTCGTGGCGGCGGCGGAGCCCGTCAGCTGAGGCAGCCGGCCACTCGCTTGTCGAACTCGTCAAGTGTGCCGTTCCACAGTACGTCGCTGGTTTGTGTAAACAACATGGCCACCACGCCGCGGTGCGGATCGTTGAACCACGACGTGCCGTAGCCGCCGGACCAGCCATAGCGGCCAGTCACCGGCCAGTCGGCCTCAGGCTGCGTCACGACGCCGACGCCGAAGCCCCACCCCCGACCGCCGAGGAGTATTCCGCTCGTTGTCATCTGCTCCGGGGTCAGGTGATTGGTTGTCAGCATCTCGACGGACTTCGCCGCCAGCAGCCGCTGACCGCGATATTCGCCCCCGTTCAGCAGCAAGCGCGCGAAGGCCAGATAGTCGTCCGCGGTCGAGGCCAGCCCACCGGCGCCGGAGGGAAACGCGGGTGGCTTCGACCACTCCTCAGGTGTTGAGACATCGCGACGCTCGAGTTGATGCGTCTCGAAGTTGCCGAGATAGTAGGCAGGCAGCTTGCGCGTGACTTCGAGAGGCAGGCTGAAGCCGGTGGTGCGCATGCCAAGCGGCTGGAAGATTCGCTCGGCGAGGAAGTCGCCCAGCGGCTGACCGGCGACGCGTGCCAGGAGCACGCCGAGGACCAGCGAGCCAACGTTGTACTGCCAGCGCTCACCTGGCTGGTACATGAGCGGCAGGCTCGCGAAGCGCTTCATCCACTCGTCGGGCGCATGCGGTGTGCGTGGGTCAGGCTCGGCCAGGACCAGCCGCAGGTCACGGCCAGCGTTGACGATCGGAAACGGCGGATTGTAGGTCGGCTCGGTCAACTGACCAGTGCCCATCCGGAAGGTCAGAAGGTCGTCTACCGTGAGCGCGCGACGTGCCGGGACGGTCTCGTCCAGTGGTCCGTCAACACGTTCGAGGACGCGTGGGTTGGCCAGCTCGGGCAGCCAGCGGTCGATCCGATCGTCGAGCGCGAGCTTGCCGTCTTCCAGCAGCAGGAGCGTCGCGACCGCGACAATCGGTTTGGTCAACGACGCGATGCGAAATGGCGTCTCGCGGCGCATGGGTTCGGCCGAGTCGAAGCTGCTGCTGCCCAGGGCGTCGACGCGCACATCGTCGCCTTGCGCGACCAGTGTCACGAGGCCGGGCAGTTCCTTGCGCTCCACGCGAGCCGCCATGGCGGCGTGCAGACGGTCCAGCCCTGACTGCGACAGCGAAAGCGAAGTGCTCATCTGACAGTCTCTCGCATTCTCGTCGGAGGCACACACACTGGTCGGACCCGAACGCGGCGGTTCGTCGCCGCTCGTGGCTGACCGCCTTCGGCTTGATGTGGCGAGGTCCCGCTTCAGCGCGGAAGACGTACCGTAAAGGTGCTGCCGCGGCCCACCTGTGAGGCAACCTGCACGCTGCCGCCGTGTGCCTCCACGATCTGGCGGACCGATGCGAGGCCGATGCCAGCGCCACCGATCGACCGCACGGTGTTGCGTCCGCGATGAAACGGCTCGAATACGTGCGGAAGGTCGCCCGCGGGAATCCCCAGACCGTGGTCTTCGACCATCACCGTGACCCAGTCGGCGTCGGTCCGTACGCGGACGACGACCTCGCCGCCGCTCGGGCTGTATTTGACCGCGTTGGACAGCAGGTTGTTCAGCACGCGGCTGAGGCGGCCTGCATCCCAGGCACCAGTGGCACCTGCTTCGGGGACTTCGCACCGAAACACGTGTCGCTCGGTGGTCTGCTCGGCACCAGAGACCGCCTTACGCACCAGGGCGCCGAGATCCGTCGGCGAGCGATCCAGCACCAGGGTCATCTCCGCGCGACTGGCGGCGACGAGCTCGTCGAGCTGATCGGCCATGTCGGTGGCCGTCTGGGCAATGCGCTCGAGGCCCTGGCTCAAGCGTTCGGACGGGTCGGGCTGTTGCAGCTGACGCTGCAGCAACTGCGCTCGACCGCGAATCGCCGCCAGAGGTTGCAGCAGATCGTGGGCGATGGTCGCGACCAGCTCCTGCAGCTGTGCGCGAGCATGCTCCGCATCGGCCTGAGCGACTTCGGCACGCGCCACGGCGACGGCCCGCTCCTCCGCGCGCCGACGCTCGAGCGCATAGCGGATGGAGCGATCGAGAAGCTCACCGTCCAGCCGCCACTTGACGAGGTAGTCCGCGGCGCCGACGCGGGCGGCGGACTGGTCGACGTCCTGGTCGCCCACGCCCGTCAGCAGGATTAGTGGCGCGCGCCGACCGGTCTGCACCGCTTCACGAATCAGCTCGATTCCGCTCCGTTCGCCGAGCCGATAGTCGATCAGGTAGACGTCGTGCTCGCCGCGCGCGGTGGCGACCAGCCCATCCTCCCAGGTTGCCGCCCAGTCCAGCAGGTAACGCCCGGGCGCGGTATCGAGCAGCGCGTCCCGCACCAGCACCCAGTCGTCCTCATCGTCATCGACGAGCAGGACACGCAAGGGCGGCTGCAGCCCGCCGTCGATGGTGGTCGACTCACCCACGCTCGCAGGACCGGGCGCCACTTACTTCGCCTCGTCGGGCGAACCGGGAAGCTCGACGATCTCGAACCAGTAGCGACCGAGCACCTTCATCACGTCGACCAGACCCTCAAAGGTCACCGGCTTCGAGATGAACGAGCTCACACCCAGGTCATAGGTGCGGTAGATGTCTTCCTCCGCGCGTGAGGTGGTCAACACCACGATCGGAATGGAGCGCAACGCTGGATCGGCTTTGATCTCACGCAGTGCCTCACGCCCGTCCTTACGGGGCATGTTCAGGTCCAGCAGGATCAAGCACGGACGCGGCGCTTTGTCGGGTTCGGCATAGCCGTTCTCGTGTCGCAAGTACGCGAGAAGCTCCTCGCCATCGCCAACAACGTGCAGCTCATTCGCCAGGCGACTCTCTTCAAGCGCTTCTTGCGCGAGCATGCAGTCGTCGGGATCATCGTCGGCCAGGACGATGACAATTGGACGCGGTGGCACCGTCACGCCACTTCCTCGAGCTCGAGCCGGGTGCAGCGATGATCGAATACCGAGCACCTCGGGATGTGAACGCGGCAACGTCACCAGGAAAGTCGCTCCCTCACCTGGTGCACTCCGAGCGCTGATCGTTCCACCGTGGCGTTCGACGATCTTACGGCAAACTGCCAGTCCAACCCCGGTACCTTCATACTCAACTCGACCGTGCAAACGCTGGAAGATGGTAAAGATGCGGTCGAGGTACTTCTCGTCAAAGCCGATCCCATTATCCTGCACGAACAGTTGCACGTTAGTCTCGTCGAGATCTTCGGCGTAGATGCGCACCACGGGCGTGACGTCGGGACGCTGGAATTTGAGCGCGTTCGACAGCAAGTTCTGGAACAGCTGGCCCAACTGCACCTGGTCGCCGTCGATGGTGGGGAGGGCGTCGATGTCGAGCGTCGCGTCGGACTGCTGAATCCGCACTTCGAGATCCGATACAACCTGCGCCACCACCTGGTTGAGGTCGACGGGGACAAGTGGCTGCGCGCGGGTCGTAACCCGCGAGAACGTGAGCAGATCGTTGATGAGCGTCTGCATGCGCGCCGCCGCGTCCTGCATGCGCGCCAGGTAGTCGCGGCCCTGGTCGGTGAGGTCCGCGCCAGACTTGGCCGAGAGCCGATCGCCGAAGGCGCGTACCTTGCGTAGTGGTTCCTGCAGGTCGTGCGAGGCGACCGACGCGAAATCCTGGAGCTCGCGATTCGAGCGCTCCAGCTCAACCTGCTTGCGCATCAGCTCCGCCGATGACATTTCGAGGTCGCCGATGGTGACCTCCAGTTGATTCGCCATGTCATCGAACGCGCGCGCCGCGCGGCCCACCTCGTCGCGCCGATGGAGTCGAATGCGACGCTTCAGGTCCCCTCCTGCCACCGCGGCGGCCGCGTCGGCCAGGTGACCCACGGCAGCGGTGATGTCGCGCGTGAGCAGCAAAGCGGCCAGCACCCCCACGACCAACGCGGCCGCGGTGCCGATGAGCAGTGTGGTGACCAGCCGCTGGTTGGCTGCCTCGGCGTCGTTGAGCCGCGTGGCCAGCAGGCCTTGCTCGGTGGAGATTGCCTCGTCAAAGATCTGCCGAATCGCCGTGAACTGATCTCGGCCCTCGCCGGCGCTAACCAGGCTCACGAGCTCGGGCGACGGCTGCGCGCCGGGGGCAACCTGGCGGCGGAGGGCGATGCGGGGTTCGGTGATCTGCTGCGTCCACTGCTGCGTGAGGTTGTCGATGTTCTGCCAGCGCGCGACCTGAGGCGGATTGTCGGCGGTCAGTTGCTCGAGCTGGGTCAGCCGGTCGGGGTAGGACGCCATTCCGGCCGAGTACGGGTCGAGGAACTGCTCCTGGCCCGTTAGCAAGAAGCCTCGGTAGCCAGTCTCCATGTCCACCATGTCACCCTCGGTCGCTTCGGCCAGGGCGATTACCTGCAGGGTGTGCTCGACCGATGCGCTGGCCTGGACGTTGCCCTCGGTCGTCACATAGGCTGCCGCGCTGAGCCCGAGCAGCAACAGCAGGACGAGGCTGAAGCCGCCAAGCAGTTTCCGACCGAGTGGCAAATCAGCAAGCAGGCGCATCGTTGCTCAGTTTCAAAGATACACGCCGGATTTGCCCTTATTTGCCGCTGCGTTTGCCCGCTACATTTTGCCGCTACATGGGCCGCAGCAAAACGTAGATGTCGGTTCGGCGGTCCCCGGGTGCTTCTGCCCAGTCGCCATAGACCTCCCAGGTGACACCCGCGGACATGCGACCCTCCGAAACCAACCACGCTTCCAACGCCGCGTAGGCAGGACGCATGGCGGTGTACTCGCCCCAATGCGTCGTCCTCGCGATTTCACCCTGGGGCGTGCTCACCGCCTCGACCGAGCCGCGCGGCTGGACTGGTCCGAACACTTCGACTCCGGCGGCAATGCTCGCCAGCCCCCCGTAATACACGACGACGTTGTGGCCGGTAGGTGTGCGCTGCGCTCGAAGGGCCGGCCAGACCTGGTCGAGCAGCCCGACGATCACCGACCCGAGGTCCGAGGCAGACGGCGAAGTGCCGCGCACGGCAGCCAGCTGACGCGCAGGTACCTGCTCCAGAACGATTTCGTAGTCCATGCCGTTCACTCGCCCATCAGGAGATGGCACTCGATGCTTGCTACGGACACGTGAAGTCGGTATCGAATCCCGATTGGGGAAACTGAACGAACCGCACCCGTCCGCCTGTCACGGTTCGTTCGCACCAGGTTGGCGCGTCCTCGGCGTTGGCGGCGCCGGGCCGCCAGTTCGGCAGCGCGGCGAATGGGCCGTTGCCGGCGGGCATGCCGATGATGTTCTCCCAGTCTGTCGAGGTGGAATAGACACCGATCGAGGCGATCTTCTGCCCCTCCAGAAACGCGAGGGCGCCTTCGAGCATGGCCGCGTTGGTGTCGAGCGCGGTCGACCACGAGTTGGATTGCTCGACGTCGAGCCACCACGGGGCCTGCGTCGCGGCCGGCGCACCGGTCACGGCGACGGCTCGTCCGAAGGCGTCCTGAGCGGCCAGCCAGCCGTAGTCGTAGGCGCAGTCGGCGCTCGAGGAGCCATCGCAGGCGCGGGGTGTCGTGGTGCCGGCTGGCGGCCAGTTCGGCGACGCGTCTGGACCGGGGTTGGCGGTATTCATGTACAGGCTCAGGCGAGGCTGATTGGGCGAGCTCGACGTGAGCGCCCAGGTGAACTGGCGCGCCAGACACGGGTTGGCGGAAAACGGCCGCCCGCCATTGACGCCGATGATGCCGAACGCGGGCAGGCTGGGCTCGGCGCCTGCCCGGACATTGCGGATACGAGATGTCGTTGCCAAAAGAGGATGCCGCGGGCGCGGCTGGCAGCGGCTGGGTCGGTCGGAGGGTGATGGGCACCTGGCGCAGCCACCAGCCTTTGCCCGGGTGTGTGGACGTACACCGAGAGCGTGCTCGGACCCGCGGGCAGGCTTTGCGTCGAGACGCTGGCGCTCCGGCCGGCGGCGGCCCAGAACGGATTTTTCAGGGCCGCGGCCACGTCGGGTCGATTCTGCTGAAACTGGGCGTGACCCAGCGGGCGGCCGCCGTCCATGGTGCCGACAAAGATTTCGACGTCGTCAACGCCGGGCCAGCCCTGAGCCGTGGTGTCGACGAACCACCCCGAGATGGTCAGCGCACCGGGCGCCAGCGTCGCGCCGGACGACGGGGTGTCGATCACGCCGGCGAGCAAGTTCTTGTCGCCACTCGCGGCTGGGCCGGGCGCCCACGCCCCGGCGCCGGGCGGCGGCGAGGCTTGCTGGGCACTCGCGGGCGCAACGCCGGCGAGCGCAAGGACGAGGCCGAGGAAGACGGGAAGGAGGCGCGAGCGCACGTCAAAGAACACTAAGCTACCCGGGGTGCGAATCGCGACCTGGAATGTGAATTCGGTCAAGCAGCGCGTGCCGCGGTTGCTGCCGTGGCTCGACCAGCGTCGGCCCGACGTAGTGTGTCTGCAAGAAACCAAACTGGCTGACGACGCGTTCAAGGCGCTGCTGAGTATGGATCTTGCGGCACGTGGGTACGACATCGCACTGTATGGCGAGGCGCAGTGGAACGGAGTGGCGATCCTGTCGCGCGTGGGCCTCGAAGCGGTGACGCGCGGCGTGGCGAACGCGCCGGGTTTCCCCAATCCCGAGGCGCGCGCGGTGTCGGCGACGTGCGGCGGGGTACGGGTCACGTGCGTGTACGCGCCCAATGGGCGGGTGCCCGACTCCGACCACTACCAGTACAAGCTCGCGTGGTTCGGCGCGTTGCGCGACGTCCTCGAAGGCGGGCCCGAGTCGGCGGTTGTCTGCGGCGACATGAACATCGCGCCGGCTGACGCTGACGTCTTCGATCCGCAGGCGTACGTTGGCCAGACGCACGTCACCCCCCCGGAGCGCGCCGCCCTGGGAGCGCTGGAGGGAGTCGGACTGCGCGACGTCGTGCGCGAGCATTGGCCGACGGCGCGGGTCTTCACGTACTGGGACTATCGTGCGGGCATGTTCCACAAGGACCTGGGCATGCGCATCGATCTGGTGCTGGCGAGCGGTCCGGTGGCAGATCGGGTCAAGGCCGCGTGGGTGGACCGCGAGGCACGCAAGGGGACGCTGCCGAGCGATCACGCGCCGGTGATCGTCGACCTGGACGAGGCGCCGGATGGGGATATCGGCCCGATGGTCCCGCCCCCGTCAGCTGGCGCCCCGAAGCGCGGGGCGTACAAGCTGCCGCAGTCAACATAAGAATCGTTTCCCCAGAGGGACCCCCGGAGGTTTTCCCGAAGGGACCCGTCTCAAGCCAACCGCTGCTCTAGGAGGGCGCGCTCCGCGGAGTTCGCCGTCAGCGTCAGGGCTTGCTTGTCGGCTTCGCGCGCCTCGACGTGGCGGCCGAGCTCGCGCAGCAGCTCGGCGCGCGTGGCGTGGACCAGGCGATAGCGGCTCAGCTGGGGCGCGATGCGCTCCACTTCCGCGAGCGCTGACGCGGCACCGTCCACTACCGCAAGGCAATCGCCCGATTGCCTTGTGGCGAGACAGGGCCCATCGGTCGCGGAAGTTCGGCAGACCGTTTAGCTCTGCAGCGGCTGCAGGCGTACGGTCAGCACCGCGCCGGTCTGCTGCGACTCGACGATCTTGAAGCCGGTCGTCGGCAACCCATCGGCGAACAGCTTCGTGCCGCTGCCGAGGACGACCGGGTAGATCATCAGGCGGTACTCGTCGACGAGGTGATGTTCCGTCAGGGTGCGGACCAGCTGGCCACTGCCAGCGACCAGGAGGTCGCCACCGGGCTGCGCCTTGAGCGTGCGCACCTCGTCGACGACGTTGCCGCGCAGGATCACCGAATTGGTCCAGTCGGCCGACTGGAGGGTACTTGAGACGACGTACTTGCGCATCGAGTTCATCTTGGCGGCGAAGCCCTGCTCGTCGGTGATGCTGGGCCACGCGGCGGCGAAGCCCGTGTAGGTGACGCGCCCGAGCAGCTGCGCGTCGGCGGCCATCAGTTCGTCGGCCTTGAATTTGTCGCCCGCGGGGCCGCGCTCGAAGCGGAAGGCCCAGCCGCCGCCAGGCGTTTTCTCGGCTCCGCCGGGATCTTGCATCACGCCGTCCAACGTTACGAACTCTGTCACGACCAGTCTCATGGCAGGACATCGAATAGCGGGGACGGGAATCGACAAGCTCGCCGGCGAAGTGTCTTTTGTTTTTTGCGGCGCGCCGATGCGGCGGATCTGCTCAGACGTCACGACATGGACTTGAAGGAGAGATTTTCGTCGTTCGACAGAAGCCGCCGGTAGGGTCGCGCCGCCACGGGGCTCAAGCCTTTGCACGGGGGTCAAGCCTTCAACGTGGAGAGCACCTCCTGTCACCCGCGACGGTGGCGGCTCCGCGGGACGCGCGGCCACAAGGCATTCGGGCCATCGGCGTGGAGAGCACCTCACCTCTCCCGCGAGGGGGACAGGATCCGCGGGACGCGAGGGCCGCCAGTCTTACCCGCGGTTGATCAGAAACGCCGGGTGCTTCGGCGCGATCCGCGCGATGTCTGCTTCACTCGCCTCAGGGCCGACGCCCTCGAAGAACTGGCCCACCTCCCACTTCCACTTCCCGAGGTAATGGCGAAGCACCTCTACCTTGTCCTCGTCCGACACCTCCGTGACGCGGATCGCCTCGTGGCGATTCCCCAGGCGCAGCTCCCCGCCACCGCTCACGCGAATGTTGCGTACCCACTCGGTCACACCCCGCGGCGCCACCAGGTAGCGTTCCCCTCGAAACTCGAGCAGGTTCACCGGCGTCGTCCGCCACTCACCGCTCTTGCGCCCGCGCACCGCCAGGATGCGCGAGCCATACACGCTCACCCCCACACGCGTGAGCCCCAGAACGGTGGGATTGAAGACGTGCTGTGTGAACCAGTCCGGCTTCAGGTAGCGGTCGCTCATCGTGGGATGCTCAGGTCGAGTACACCGAGAACGCCGCGGTGGTCGCCCGTGCCCGCCAATCGGTCAGCACGTTGACCAGCGCCGGGGCGCCCGCGTTGAATGCGCGCTCCAGCGCCGGTCGGATCTGCGCGGGATCCTCCACGTATTCGCCGCGACAGCCGAGCGCCTCGGCCATTTTGTGAAACTGCGTGTACCCGAGGTCGCGGCCGGTCTTTTCGCGGTTTGGATCCGCCGTCCAGCCGCCGTTGAGACTGACCACGGTCACGACCGGAATGTTGAACCGCGCGCAAGTATCCAGCTCCATCGCGTTGAGCCCAAACGAGCCATCGCCGTGCAGCACCAGCACCTGGTTGTCAGGTTTGGCGACCTTGGCCCCGACGCCGAACGGCAGCCCAACGCCCATGGTGCCAAAGACTCCAGAGTTCAGCCGGTGACGCGCCACGAACGTCGGGATGGACTGGCGGCCGTAATTCAGAATCTCCTGCCCGTCGACGACCAGAATCGCGTCGCGATCGAGGAAGTCGCGGATCTCCTTGCACAGCCGCAGGGGGTGGATGGGCTGCTGATCCGTGCTCATCGCTTTTTCGGCGTCGGCGCGCTTGGACTGCTCGACGTCGCTCAGGTGCTGGCGCCAACCCGCGAAGCGTTTCGCGTCGACGCGACCAGGCATCGCTTCGAGCAGCTGACGAAGCACGGCGCGGGCGTCGCCAACGATGCCAATGTCGGCTGGGTGGTTGTGGCCGATCTCGTTCGGATCGATGTCGACCTGGATCAGGCGAGCCGACGCGTTGAAGCGGGGTGGTGACAGGTGCCCGATCACGTAATTGATACGAGTCCCGATCAGCAGCAGCAGGTCTGCCTCGCGGAAAGCCGTCGAACGCGCGGTTGGAAAAGACAGGGCGTGGTCGTCAGGCACCACCCCGCGGCCCTGCGGCGTCGTATAGAAAGGAATCCCGGCTTGCTCGACCAGCTCTTGCAGCTCACTCTCGGCAGCCGACCAGAGAATGCCGCTGCCTGTCAGGATCAGCGGGCGCTCGGCCTGCGCGAGCAATCGACAGGCGTCGTCGATCAAGCCCGGGTCACCGCGCGGTCGGACACGGTACGCATCGGCGAACACCTCGGGATAGACGACCTCGTCTTCTTCTACCTGGCGATACAGGATGTCGCCGGGCATGTCGAGGTAGACGGGACCGGGGCGCCCGCTCAGCGCGTGGCGGGCCGCGGTTTCCACCAGCTCGGGCACGCGGTGCGGATCGGTGACCTGCTCCGCCCACTTGGTAATCGGCTTGAAGGCGGCGACCTGGTCCATTTCCTGGAACGCGCCTTTGCCGCGCTGGCTGATTGGCGCCGAGCCGCCGATGGCCAGCAGCGGCGCACAGTCCGCCCACGCGTTGGCAACCCCGGTGATCAGATTGGTCGCACCCGGCCCCGAGGCGGCCATGCACACGCCGAGCGTGTTCTTCACCCGTGCGTAGGCATGCGCCATCATCGCGGCTGCCTGTTCGTGACGGACGTCGATGGCCCGCAACCCCTCCTCGACCGAGGCGGTCTCGGCAGCCAGCATGGGGCCGCCCATGATGTAGAAGAACGTGTCGACGTGCAGGCGGCGAAGCGAGCGAGCCAGGATCTGGGAGCCATTCGCGAGCGCCATGCTTAGATGACCTCCTGCGCTTTGAGCGCGTCGAGCTGATCGGACGAATAGCCGAGCAACTGTCCGTAGACGTGCATGTTGTCCTGCCCGAGCAGCGGCGCGCTGGACACTGGCACGCACGAATCCGACATTTTGACGGGCCAGCCGGGCATCCTCAGCTCGCCGCGCACAGGATGATTGATCGTCGGAAACATGCCGCGTTCCTGGAGGAACGCATCATTGATCAGCTCGGCGGTGTCATACACGGCACCCGCTGGGATGCCGGCCCTCCCGAGCGTCTCCATGACGTCGCGCTTGCTGCGCTGCGCTACCCACGGCGACAGGATCTGATCGACTTCGTCTCGGTGCTCCCAACGGTCGGTGTTGTCCTTGAAGCGCGGATCGTCGAGCAGATCTTCGCGCCCGATGACGCGCAGCAGACGCTCCCAGTGGTGGTTGGCGGCGCGCGTCGTATAGATGTAGCAGTAGTCGTTCGGCCCGCCGCCCTTGCACACGTAGGCTTCGCTGGGTGCGTTGGTGCCCAGCACGCCCCGATTGCCAACGCGCGGCGCGGGCTTGTCCCACATCAGCTGCGAGGAATACGCGATGCGACAGAAATTGATGACCGCCTCTTGCATCGCAACTTCGATGCGCTGACCGCGACCGGTGGCTTGGCGCTGATACAGGGCGGCCAGAATGCCAATCGCCGCGTGGAGACCGGTGCCGGTGTCGCCAATAGTTGGCCCCGGTTTGAGCGGCCGCCCTTCGGCCTCACCCGTCGTGCTCATGGCGCCGCCAGCCGCCTGGGCGATCATGTCGAACGCCAGGTACTCTTCGTAAGGGCTGCCCGGCGCGAAGCCTTTGATCTGGGCATAGATGATGCGCGGGTTGAGACGGCTCACGGCGTCGTAGCCGAAGCCCAGTCGCTCGATGGTGCCCGGTCCAAAGTTCTCGATGAACACGTCGGCGTTCTGGACGAGCTGGCACAGGAGTTCGCGGCCACGCGGATCTTTGAGGTTGCAGGTGACGCTTCGCTTGTTGGCGTTGAGCAGCAAAAAGTAAAAGGAATCCACACCAACCCGCTCGGACGAGGCGCCACGTCCCTGATCGCCGCGCTTTGGCTCCTCCACTTTGATCACGTCCGCGCCAAGCCACGCCAGCGTCTCGGTGCACGAGGTCCCGGCCTCGAACTGTGTCAGGTCAACGACGCGCACACCGGACAGCGCCGGGTGGGCGGTAGACTCGGTCGGCTGCACGACGGCCAGTGTACGCAGGTGTCCGCAAAACCGTAAGCAGCCTGTAGCGCGCGCGCCCCGATGCCATCCGGGGGCCAGCGCTACGGTGTGGAGGTGGCCCGACCCGCGCCGCCTTCGGATGACGGCTCTCCGGCGCGGCTGATTGCCGCGATGGTCGGCATCGTTGGGATTCTGCTGCTTGGCAGCCTGGCGTGGTCAGCGGTGGGCGCGCTGGTCTCGGCGGTGGGCGCCGCCGGGTCGGCATGGTCGTCGGCCAATTCGGCGCCGCCAACGCTGGAGCCCGCCGTCGCGGTGACGCCGGCGGCGCCCACCGCCGAGACGACTGAGACCGCCGCGCCCGAAAATCCAAGCGGCGAAAACCCCGCAGCCGAAACGCCCGCGCCAACGCCAGCCGTGTCCGTGACGCCAGCCTCGACCCTGGCCACGACCGCGACCACGCCGGTCGGAACGCCCACGCCGCTCGGCGCGGTAACAGCGACACCGTCGGCGGCCACGCCGACACCCGGCGCTGCGACGCCGACTGCCGCCACCACCGGCCGCAACCCGTGGATCCTCCTGCCGCAGCCCGAGCCAGGCACCAGGGTAGCGCCCGGAGCCATCGTCGTCGAAGCCCGTGGTCGAGGCGACGCGCCGATCACCGCCATGCACCTCGCACTCGACGGCGCTGCCTTGCCCGTCGCCCTGGACCAGCGCAGCGACTCCACGTGGCGTGGCTCGGCCAGCACGCGCGTCACCGCCGGAGAGCACAGTGTCCGCGCGAGCGTCACGGACGCCGCGGGACGCACCGGCAGCTACAGCTGGTCGTTCACGGTCAGCGCTGCGCCCGCTCCCTGACCGGCGCCAGCTCCATCAGCACCACAGTTGGCTCGCTTGGCAGCGAGCTGGGTGTAATGGACAGCCGACTGCGCGGCGCGGCCTCGGTCGCCCCCAGCTCCTTGCAGAAGCGCTCGACCTCATCCAGCACCAACTGCCCGCGGGTTTCGTCCGTCGCATAGTGCATCGGCACGATCAGGCGAGGCTCGACCTGCGCCACGATGCGTGCCGCCTGCTGCGCGTTGATCGTGCACGTCCCGCCCACCGGGATCAGCAGCACGTCCGCGTCCTTGATATGCGCCAGCTCGTCAGTGCTGAGCGGTGCGCTGGCGAGATCGCCCAGGTGACACACGGTCAGCTCTTCGAGCTGAATGATGAAGGCCGTGTTCTTCAGCGTTCCGCCCGGCAGCGCGCCATCGGGCGGCCGCGACGTGCGTACCCCCCAGATGAGTGCGCCACCGATCTCGTACTCACCCGGCCCGCGCAGCACGTGCGGCTGGCCGTCGACACCGCCCAGCCCGGCGTGGTGCGGGTGATCATTAGAGATCGTCACGACATTGGCACTCGTGGCCAGCGGGCCGTAGCCCCAGCCGTCGGCCTCGTACGGATCCGTCAGGATCGTGACGTCGCGGCCGCGTAGCCGAAAGCAGGCGTGGCCGAGCCAGGAAAGATCCACGTCTGAGTCTAGCAATCCCCTTGCCCAGGGTGACCGAGCGGTTGTCTCTCAGTTTCCCAACGTCTCGGTTCGCAACGTCTCGAGGGGCAACACGCGTTCTTTCCCCCCGCGCTCTACGGACTGGTAAAACGCTTCCTCAGCCATGGACCGCCTGCGGCTCATCCTGTTCCTGCTGGTGCTTGCCTGCGGCATCTGCGCGGGTGGCGGTGTTCCGGCGCAAATCGCCACCGCGGCGCCCGTTGCCATGGCGCCGGCGACGAGCGTCGAAGACGCGGCGACCCAGAGCAAAACCTTCGGCGAGGCCTACAACCTGCTCCTGGACCACTACGTCCAGCCGCTCGACACGTCGGCGTTGTTGCAGGCGGCCTGGGACAACCTGACGAAAGAGGCAGACGGCAAAGCCGCCGCGCCCGGTCCCAGTCCCACGTTCACCGGCGATCGAGCGGCCGACCTGCAGACCATGCGCGACGCCCTGACCGCTTATCTCGCGAAAGCTGATAGTTCGCCGGACGACTTCACGGCCGCCTATGCCCTGATCCGCGGCATGGTGCGCTTCGTTGACGAGAACCACACCTATTTCCTCGATCCTCAGCAATACGGCGACTACCAATCGTGGTCGCGCGGTGATAACTCCTACGTCGGCATCGGCATCAGCGTGGCGACCAGGGATGCGCCGCCCCACATCGTCGAGGTCTACGACGGCACACCCGCGCAGCAGGCCGGCTTGCAGTCCGGCGACATTCTGGTCAGCATCGACGACCAGTCCGTCGATGGGATGGCCCTCGACCAGTTGACCGGCCTGGTCCGTGGCCCAGCTGGCTCCAACGTCCAGATCGTGGTCCGCCGCGGCGACGACCCGACGGAAATCCCGTACAGCGTCCAGCGCGCACAGATCCACCTGCAGTTCGTCAAGGACGAGCTTGTCCAGGAGGACATCGGGTACGTGCTGCTGCGCGGGTTTCCGGAACCATCGGTGATCGACTCGATCGAGCAGGACATCGCCACGTTCCAGACCGAAGGCGTGCATGGGCTGATCCTCGATCTGCGGGGCAACTCTGGTGGACGTATCGACGTGGGCACGCGGTTGCTGGGCGACTTCCTGCCGAATGGCTCGTCGATCTACCAGGAGGTCGATCGCGGTGGTCACGACAGTACCCACGCCACGCATGGCAACAATCAATACAACTTGCCGCTGGTGGTGCTCGTCGATGGCGGCACCGCGTCGATGGGCGAGATCTTCGCCTCGGCAGTACAGGAGCACGGCGCGGCAACCGTCCTCGGCTCGAATACCTCGGGCAGCGTGGCCGCGGCGCAGGTCTTCGGGCTGTCCGACGGCTCCGGGCTGCAGGTGACGGTCTTCGACATCCTCTCGGCGGACGGCAAGCCGCTCAACAAGGTGGGTGTCGTTCCCGATGAAGTCGTCCCGTCAGACCCTGGCAGCGACGCCGACGGGACGGATCCGGTGCTCGACCGCGCCGTGGCGATCCTGCACAACCAGATTGCCGCCAACAGCGGCGCCTGAGCGGCCTGCCATTTCTTACCATCTAACGGAGTGACCCAGCGCCTCAACCCGGATGAACTCACGCTCGCCCAGGTGATGCTGCCGGAGGACGCCAATCCGCGCGGCAACGTTCACGGCGGGACGCTGATGAAACTGGCTGACACGGCCGGCGGCGTGTGCGCAACGCGCCACACACGCAGGCGTGTCGTGACTGTCGTGATGGATTCGATGACCTTCGAGCAGCCGGTGTACGTCGGCGACCTGGTGATCGTCCACGCGCAGGTCACGTGGACCGGGCGTACCAGCATCGAGACCGAGGTCAGCATCGAAGTCGAGCACGTACTGACGGGTGAGATGCGCCACATCTCGACCGCGTACTTCGTGTACGTCGCCATCGACGAGAGCGGACACCCGGCGTCGGTCACGCCATTCGAGGCCACAACGCCCGAGCAGCGCCAGCGCTGGCACGCCGCCGAGGAGCGCCGGGCGATTCGCATGCGGCAGCGGCAGGCGACCACGGGCGCCTGAGCCCGCCGGACCCGCGCATGAGGCACGACGCACGTAGGCACCCAATGGCCGGCCGCGAGTGACGCCGGCTACGTCGAATCGGCTGTCCCCAGGCGCGCTGAGACTGCTCGACGCCTACGCGGACTCGGTCCTGGCCTGCCCGCCGGACCTGGCACGGCGCGGTGGCGTCCATCTGGTGTCGGACGCGCGGCGCGGCTTGCCCACGTGGCACGGCTTCACCATGCCGATCGTGGGCCTCAGCTTTGCACCCGGCGCGGTCATCGCGTGCCGACCCGACCTGGTGGAGCCCATGCGCGGCGAGCTTGGTTCGGATCTCCACCTGAGCTCGCTGGACGGCCCTGGGTTGCGTCGGCTGTGGCGCGCCGTCGCCCGCAGTGCGTCGAACGCGTTCACGCTGGCCGGCGACCTGCGTGCCGCGTCGGCGGCGACGTTTGTCGCCACGCCGACAATCGATCGAGCGGAGCTGCTGGACGACGACGACACGGCGGCGCTGCATCTGCGCACACGCTTCGACGGAGCGATCTTCGGGGTGCGCGGCCCGCACGGGCGGCTGGCGTCGTGGTGCGCGATCAAAGTGAAGTCCGAGCAGGTGTGGGAGCTCGCAGTGGCCACCGAGCATGACTATCGGGGACGCGGCTACGCGCGGGATGTCGTGGCGGCGGCGGCGCGGTACGCGCTGGAGCAAGGACGACTGCCGATCTACGTCCACGATCGAGATAACAGCACCTCGGCGTTCGTGGCCCGCGCGACGGGGTTTCAGCTGTATTGCGAGATCGTCCTCTGCGAGTACTGAGGCGATGGAATGCACCGCCTGGTCACCAGTTGGATCGGGCTTTTGCCCACGAAACCGTGATGTACGCTGAAGCCTTCTGATGCGCTTCGACACGCTGGCGGTGCATGCTGGGTCCCCGTCGTTCACCATCGGGGGCGCGCACCCGACCGCGCCGCCGCTGGTGCCCGCCTCGAGCTACTGGTATGACTCGGTGGACGAACTAGACCGCGTCCTCGGCGATCAGCAGCCGGGCTACTCGTATGCCCGCTACGCGAGCCCGACAGTCGTCGCCTTCGAAGAGGCCGTAGCCGCCCTCGAGGGCGCCCCGGCTAGCGTGGCCTTCGCCTCGGGGATGGCCGCGATCCACGCCGCGGTGCGTCACTTCGCTCCGACGTCCGGCAGCACGCTGTTCGTTTCGAGTGACTGCTACGGCGGCACGTTCACGCTGCTCGGGTCGACGCTCACACAAGAAGGTCTGACCGTTCGGTTCGTGGACGTGTACGACCTGGACGCGCTTGACACACGCCTGCGGACGGAGCGCCCAGCGGCGTTGCTGGTCGAGGTCGTGTCCAACCCGCTCGAACGTGTCGCGGATGTCGCCGCGATCGCCGGTGTGTGCCAATCCCACCACGTGCGGCTAATCGTCGACTCGACCTTTACCACTCCGTACCTGATTCAACCCCTGCGGCTGGGCGCCGCATGCGTCATCCACAGCGCGACCAAGTACCTCGGCGGCCACGGCGACGTGACGGGCGGAGTGGTGGCGTGTGCCACCGAGGAGCAAGCCGCTGCCTTGCGCGGCTGGCGCAAGTACACCGGCTCGATTCTCGGCGTGCTCGAGGCGTACCTCTGCGTGCGCGGGATCCGCACGCTTTCGCTGCGCGTCGGACGTCAGTGCGCGAATGCGGCTGCGGTCGCGCAGGCGCTGGCAGCCGACCCACGCGTCGAACACGTCTACTACCCCGGCCTGGCGTCGGACCCCGGGCACGCCGTCGCGTGTCGCACGTTCCCCGAGGGCCACTTTGGCGCCGTCCTCGCACTCGGCATTCGCGGCGCCGACAAGCCAAGCGTGATGCGATTTCTCGAAAACCTCGAGCTCGTGCGCGCCGCGCCAACGCTGGGTGATTGCTTCAGCCTGGTGCTGTATCCCGTGATCGCCTCGCATCGAGGTCTGACGCCGGGAGAACGGCGCGAGCGCGGCATTCACGACAACGTGGTGCGGTTCTCGGCAGGCCTCGAAGATCCGGCCGACCTGATCGCCGACTTCGATCAGGCGCTGTCACGGTTGCCCGCCTGAGTCGGCGCTCGCGGCCGCGTCCGCGTCATCACTGGAAGGCGACGGGGTCGGCGTGACTTGCGGCGTGACTTGCGGACCGCCGCTGCCGACGACAATGGTGCCGACCATCCACGGGTGGAGTGAACACGTGTATTGCCACGTGCCGTCCTGATCGAAATACCAGGAAAAACCCTCGCTCGGATCGAGGTTGCCCGAGTCGAATGTTCCGTCGTCCGCCGTCACGGTGTGGGCCTCCTGGCCGTCGTTCGACCACGTTACCCACGTCCCCGCGGCGATCCTGCGCGTAGCTGGCGCAAAGCCCCACCTGTCCTGCGCGCGTGGTTCGACGATGTTGATCGATACCGACGGCCCGACGACCTGGGCCGAACCCCCGCCCGCCGTCGCGAGGCTCAGCAGCAACCCGGCGAGCAGCGGACGGAGAACCTTCACGCCTTGAGAACGTCAATCGGCGGAAAGTTTCCCATCAGGATCGGACTGGGATCGGCCACACCGACCACGTCCTTCAGCACGCCCGCGTATACCGAGCGGAAGTCGGCGCTGAACTTCAGATCCCCATTGCTGTCCAGGTCCCCCAGCGAGGGATACGTCCCGTACAAGCCGCCCTGAACCTGGTTACCGATGATGAACATCGGCTCCGCCGTGCCGTGGTCGGTCCCATTGGAGCCGTTTTCCTTCACACGCCGGCCGAACTCCGAGAAGGTCATGATGACCACGTTGTCCTGCTGCCCGATGTTGGCCAGGTCCTGCATGAACGCATCGATCGAGTCGCCGAATTGACCCAGGATCCGGTCCTGTGTCGGCTTCTGATTGGCGTGCGTATCGAAGCCTCCCTGGCTCACCGAAAACAGACGCGTGCCAAGATTGCCCTGGATGACCTGGGCGACCAGTTTCAGCTGTGCTGCCAGGCCGTTGTTCGGATACTGGACTGGCGTTGTATACGCGGCGGCGACTTTCTGTAGCTCGTCCGAGCCCTGCAGGGCCTCGCAGCGTGCCACGGCGGATCAGCGACTCGTAGGTTGACCAGTTGCCCGCCTGGCTGTAGATGTTCTGCAGTGTCTGCATCTGGTACGTGCGATCGTTCTTGTACTTCGTGTCGGTCAAAAACGCGAAGGCGCCGATGCTGGCGACGGCGGGCACGAGCGTCGTGTCCGTCCAGAACAGGGTATTGAGCTGATCGCCCACGCTGATGGCTGGCAGCGCGTTGTCCTGCGCACACTGGCAAGCCGACACGTAGCGACCCAGCCAGCCCGAGCGCTCGAAGGTGTCGGGACTCGCCGAATGCCAGATGTCCATGCTGCGAAAGTGCGAAAGATTCGGGTTGGGGTAGCCCACGCCCTGCACCACGGCGACTTTGCCCTGGTCGTACAACGCTTTGACTTTGGAAAGATTCGGATTCAGCCCGACCGAGTCCGTCAGGTGCAGGACGTCGCCGGCGGCGAAGCCAAGCGACGGGCGCAGCGCACTGTAGTTGGCGTCGCCGAACGGAACGAGCGTATTGATTCCGTCGTTTCCGCCCGAGAGCTGCAGGACAACCAGGATCAGGTTGTTCTTCGAGCCGTCCAGCGCGACGGGAACGCCGCCGGTAGCGGCCGCCGACCGGCTGTCCAGAGCCATGGCCGTCCGCGTGACGAAGGCGGGTGCCAGGAAGCCGGAGGTCACCAGCAGCGCGCCGCGACTGAGGAGGGAGCGTCGGGAAAATGCCATGCACGTGTGCCTCTAGCCCAGTTGATAGGTAGGCGCGGCCAGTGCCAGGTGCACCAGGCCACGCGCCTTGAGATCGATCGCGCCGCTGTCATTCAGGGCCAGAGGCGTCGGCGTGTTGAGATAGTCGATGAGCGATTGACGCGTCTCGGGCGTCACATCGCCGTCCACGAAGAGGCTCAGGTAGTAGTCGACGAGCGCATCGGCCGACGTGACGCCCTGCGCCTGAATCTCGCCTGGCACGTCGGTGAAGTAGGGCTTGGTCGAGTCCCGCCCCATGGCGAGTCGGTCGCCCCAGTTGAACCGCTCGAACAGCGTGGTCGAATTGATCCACACGGAGCCCCCGCGCCACCCGCTTACATCGGGTGGGTTGAGCAGGTCCTGGCCCATGCGTCGCAGCACGGCCGTCACGTCAGGACCCACGTTCTGGACATTCAGGGATTTGAGCGAGCCCACCACGTAGTCCGCCGGCTGCTTGATCACGCCATGGAAGGCCTGGGGTGACAGGAACTCCGGACCAGTGAACATGTCCTGCAGTACGGCACGTATGTCGAACTCGCTGTTGGTAAAGGTGGACGCCAGCCGATCGATGACCGACGCGTCAGGGCTGTCGTACACGAACCAGGTGAAGAGCTTGGTGGTGATGAAGCGCGCGGTGGCGGGGTTGCGAACCAGAATGCCGAGGACGTCGTCGGCATCGAAGTTGCCCGTCTGACCCTCGAACGTCTTCGTCCCGTTGTCGTGCTGGTTCGTGTTGAAGACGTAGGTGAGCGTTCGATCCAGGGTGTGGCCGGTGAATGCGCGCGCGGCTTCGTGCACGTCCTGCTCGGTGTAGTTGCCGATGCCGACAGTGAACAGCTCCTGCACTTCGCGGGCGTAGTTTTCGTTCGGCGACGCTTTGCGGTTCAAGCGGTTGTCCAGCCAGATGAGCATGGCGGGGTCGCGCGTGACGTTTTGCAGGAGCGTCTCGAAGTCGCCCAGACCATGGTCACGGAACAACTGGATCTGCTGCAGCATCAGCACCGAGTTGTTGACCTTGCTGTTGGCGGTCGCGAAATGGTTGTGCCAGAAGAGGGTCATCTTCTCCTGGAGTGGCCGCTGTGTGTAGAGCATGCGGTTGAGCCACCAGTACTTGGCCGCCTCGATTTGCTTGGGGTTGGTCAGCGTGGCGGCCAGAGGCGCGAGCGCCTGATCGGTGGCCGAATCGTCGACCTGCTCCGGATGCAGCAGCCGATCGACGGCGCCCGCGAAGCCGAGTGACGTGTACTGGTCGAGCTCGGCCTGGGTGGCGCCGAAGCCCGCTCGTCGCAGGAGGTGTGCGATCTGGGAACGTACGTTGTCGAGTGCCATGCAAATTGTCCTGTCCCCTCTCTTACGCGGCGGGCACGCGGCGCGTTACACGACTACCCGCGCCCGCCGTGTTCGCGTTACAGTTCGATCCGAACGTTCTCGCCCCGCTTTGCTACCGGGAGGTCGCTACACAGACATGGGAATCCTGGACCGCGTTTCCACGCTCCTCCGGGCCAACATCAACGACATGATCGATCGCGCTGAGGATCCTGAAAAGGTCGTCAAGCAGCTGATCGCGGACATGAACAACCAGTTGATCCAGGTCAAGACGCAAGTCGCAGCCAGCATCGCCGACGAAAAGCAGCTGTACCAGCGCTACCAGGACAATGCCTCAAAGGCAGCCGACTGGCAGCAGCGTGCCGAAATGGCCGTGGAAAAGGGCCAGGATGACATGGCGCGTGAGGCTCTCTCGCGCCGCAATGCGTTTCAACAGACTGCCGATGGCTTCAAGGAGCAGTACGACCAGCAGGCAACCCAGGTCGAGACGCTCAAGGAAGCTCTGCACGAGCTCGAGGCCAAGATCCAGGACGCGCAGACGAAGGAGCAGCTGCTGATTGCGCGAGCGCGACGGGCAAAGGCCGAGACGCAGATTCGCACGACACTCTCGGGTCTGGATCAGAACAGCGCGCTGTCGAGCTTCCAGCGGATCGAGGAAAAGGTGAACCAGCAGGAGGCCCGCGCCGCGGCGATGGCCGAGCTCGACACCGATACGATGGAGCATCGCTTCCAGTTGATGGAGCAGGAATCCGAAGTCGACCGGCAACTGGCCGACCTCAAGGCGAAGAAGGGTCTGGACGCGCCGGCTGAGGCGGAGGAGAAGGCGCTCGGCTCCGGCGAGCCCAGCGCCACCTGATTTAGAGCCTCGCGAGGTCTGGCAACGGCTCGCCGATGAGTGGCGTGGCGTAGTCCACGAACGCGGCGGTGAGGCCGTTGCCCTCCGCGTTGATGAAGTCCTCTGGGAGGCGGCGCTGCTCGTTGGCGACCGTCTCGAGCGGCGCGGTTCCCGTCGTGACACGGTAGGTTGTACCGCCCACGCGCTGGAGCGACACCATCACGCCGCTCGTGCCCCCCGCGGCCAGTTTGACCGCCTGACGTCCCACCACCTCCGCCTCGGCACGGTCGGTGGACGAGACGTATGGCGTGGCCATGCGCTGGATGGTGCCAGGCTTGTCGAAGCGCACGCGCACGCCGAGTTCGGCCTGCAGTCGCTGAGCGAGCCACTGCGCTGGACTGTCAAAGTACGCATGTCCAAAGGCATCCACCCAGCGGGGCTGGCCAGCGCCACCAATGACGCGCCCGTCGGGCGTCGGCTGGTTCTCGCACAGGACGATCACGCACCAGCCCTCGGCCTCGTACACGCCGCGCACGTCGCGCACGATGTCCTCCACCGCGCGCGGGTGCTCGGGCACGTAGACGAGATGCGGCGCGTCGCCGGGCTGCTGGCGAGCGAGCCACGCGGCACCGGGCAGCCACCCCGCCTGCCGACCCATGACTTCGATCAGCCGGATCGGATCGGTCGCGCGCATCGCGCGTGTGTCCTCGCCCGTCTCGCGGGTGATCTGCGCGACGAAGCGGGCGGCGCTGCCGTCGCCGGGACAGTGGTCCGTGCCAGCGAGATCGTTGTCGATCGTCTTCGGCACGCCGACCACGTTCAGGCCCGCGCCGGCAGTTCTGGCGACCTGTTGGGAGGTGTCTGCTGAGTCGTTGCCCCCGATGTACACGAACGCGGTGGCGCCGACATCGCGCAGAACCGCCGCGATACGCTCGGCGTCGCCAGGCTGTAGCTTGTAGCGGCACGAGCCAAGCGCCGACGAGGGCGTGTGTTTGAGGCGCTGGAGGTTGTCCGCGTCGAGGTCGGTGAGATCAGTCAGGTCGCCGCGGAGCGCGCCGAGCACGCCGTAGCGCATGCCGAGCACACGTCGATACCCGGCGGCGCGCGCCTGGTCGATGACGCCTGCCAGGCTCGCGTTGATGACGGCGGTCGGCCCGCCAGACTGACCGACGACGAGCGCGTCGCTCGCGGCTGTCAACCCGCGAACGCTACCTGCCGCTCGTGCGCGTCCGTGCCGCGCCGCTCTTTGAGCGCGGCGACCGTTGTACGCATGAAGGCGGGCAGGTCGGCCGGCGAGCGCGAGGTAATCAGCGTCCCGTCGCGCACGACCTCGCGGTCGACCCAGTTGGCGCCGGCGTTGACCATGTCGTCTTTGATGCTGCGATAGCTCGTGGCCGTCTTGCCGCGCACGATGTTGGCAGACGCCAGCATCCAGCCCGCGTGGCAGATGGCCGCGACGATCTTGCCCTGTTCGTGCGCCTCGCGCACGAGTTTGACCATGCTCGGATGACGGCGCATATGGTCGGGGCTGTACCCGCCAGGAATGATGACCCCGTCGAACTGCGACGCGGTGACGGTGTCAGCCTCGGCATCCACCGTCACTGGGTAGCCATGCTTGCTCTGGTACGTGTCAGCGCTGCCCGAGCCGACCACGAAGACATCAGCGCCAGCCTCGCGAAGACGGTAATACGGATACCACAGCTCGAGATCTTCGTAGAGCGTCTCCGCCAGGATTGCGACGCGCACCCCGGCGAGCTCGCCACCCGTGCCATTCGACCCGTTTTCGACCGCGTGCGCGTCTTTAGCCATGACGTTCAGCCACTCCCAACACCTGGAGCTCTCAAATCCATCCTAGCACTCGTTTTCAGGCCATCGAGTACACGACACAGCAGCTCCTCCACGGCGGGCGGGCTCGGTACACTGGCATCGGCGAGCAAACGTACGCTGGATGGCGTCTCAGGTCCCACGACGGCTATTGTCAGCGTTCTGACGCTGGCGGCCCGCCGCAAGCTGTCCAGTGCGCGGAACGCATGGGTGTCGGTCACGTCGTCGCCGAGATAGACGATGCCCTCGAGCCCGAGATGGCGCACAAGCCACGTGACTGCCGAGCCCTTGCTCGCGGTCAGCGGAGGCAAGAGGTTGATGACGCGGCGTCCCTCTTCCACGCGCAGGCCGCTCGTCACCGCCCAGCGCCCGAGGATCTCCAGAAGCCCGGTCCGCGTCAGCTGCGGATCGGGCGCCAGGCGATAGTGCAAGCTCGCGGTGGCGCCTTTGTTCTCGATGATGACCCCGGTCCTCAGCTCGGCAGGCAGGTGCAGCGCCACCTGATCGAGGACGGCCGCGACGCGCGGCTCCCATGGGCGCGCTTCGGACACGAGCTCCACATGCCCGTCGCTGAACGTCTCGAGCCCGTGATTCCCCACGTACGTCAGCCCGTCGATGCCGACCATCTGGCGCGCATCGGCAACCGACCGTCCCGTGACGATCGCGACGAGCGTGAGCACATCCCGCAGTCCGAGAAGCGCCTCTCGCGCCCGCGGCAGCACAGCCGCGTCCTCGGGTTGGGCGACGATCGGGCTGATGGTTCCGTCGATGTCGGTGACAAGTCCGGAGCGTCCGCTACCGACGACGGCAAGAACCCGCGCCACGAGATCCGCGCTCACCCTCGAATCGCCGTTGTCGCTGCCAGACATGCTCTCGTACACTTGTCCATTGTCCATCAGCCCCAGGCTGGCCCCTCCAGTCTAGGCGCGTCCGCGGTCCGCGATAGCTCAACGGTAGAGCGGCCGGCTGTTAACCGGTAGGTTCCAGGTTCGAATCCTGGTCGCGGAGCCATTCTGACAGCCCCTGGCGCGTCAGGCGGGACGCGCTATGACGATTGTCGCGTCGTC
Source organism: uncultured Chloroflexia bacterium (assembly GCA_963776625.1). Lineage (GTDB taxonomy): Bacteria > Chloroflexota > UBA6077 > UBA6077 > CF-72 > CF-72. Next base: position 295,723 of record CAVZNP010000004.1, read on the forward strand.
GGTTGGGCGTGCCCAACCCTCGAGGCTCGTGGTGGCGAAGGTCTGTGGGTCCTGGTCGCTGGCAAGTGGCAGGGCATCGAACTGGAAGCGCGAGCGCACACCGTCGGTAAACATCGCCAGCATCCACCCCGGCGTCAGATCGAATGTGAAGCTGCGCAGGTTAGGCAGGGTGGCGCCGACGATGCCGCGGTAGGCAATCAGGCGCTGCCAGGTGCCATCGAGGCGCAGGCTGGCTTCGGCGTTGCCCACACCAGCAAACGTCAAACGAGCGGCTTGCGTGTCGATCGACGCGATCGAGACGGCGGCGCCGCGCGTTGCACGGAGCACCGCGTGACACGTGCGCAGACCGTCCTCTGGTGACAACTCCGGCCGATCCGACAGAATGCGCAGCGCTTCGGACGAGGCCCGCGCCGCCTCTGGTCCGTGGCCGAGACCGTCGACAACGGTGATGCGGCACGACCACGCGTACCAATCGACCTGCCAGGCGTCCCCGTTGCTGGTTTCTCCTGGGTACGGACGGCTGGCGCCCGCGACGACTACGCCGCGGTCTTGCGCCATTTGCGGCAGACTACGGTCGTGCCGGTCGGGCCACTCGTCAACTCGAAGTCGTCCATCAGGCGCCGCACACCCGCCAGGCCGGCGCCGAGCCCACCGCTCGTGCTGCTGCCACCACGGGCGGCGGCCGCCACGTCAGCGATACCCGGGCCGTCGTCGCGACTCTCGACGCGGATGCCGAGTAGTTGCTGACCCGAAATCGCGCACAGGTCGATCTCGCCCGAGGTGGCATAGCGTGCCAGATTGGTCGCCAGCTCGGAGACAGCCAGCACCACTTCCTCGGCATCGAAGCGATCGAAGCCCAGGCGCTGGGTCAGGTCGCGCGCGCCACGTCGCGCCCGCTCGACGTCCACCGCGCCGCGGATCGACATACTGACTCTCGTCGACGATGGGTTCATCGGCGAGGGGTTGTTCATCGGCGCCACTTGCGAATGGTGACGGTCGTGCCCCGACCGAGCTCACTCTCGATCTGCAGGTCGTCCATCAACCTGCGCGCGCCGGGCAAGCCCATGCCCAGGCCGGCCCCAGAGGTGAAGCCCACTTGCATGGCTTCCTCGATATCTTCGATGCCAGGCCCGTTGTCGGAGACGACGATCTCGAGCCCGACGTGGCTTCCATCGCCAATCCTGCGCATGCTTGCCGCGCCGCGCCCGTCCGTGGCGTAGCGCACCACGTTGCGGGCGAGCTCCGAAACGGCGGTCGCGACACGGCTCTGGTCGACTAGCCCAAATCCGAGCTCGCGCGCCAGTTCCCGCGCTCGCTGGCGCGCCTGAACGATGTCGTCCTCGCCGCTGATCTCCAGCAGCTCGTCGAACTCACCGCGCGACGCATTTGACGAGTTACTAGCCTGCGCTGGCATCGGCGCGCATCAGGCGCTGCAGCAGGCGCATCCCCTTTTCGGCGTCAAGCGCGGTCCGCACACCCTTCAGCTCCAGTCCAAGCTCCACCAGCGTGATCGCCACCGCCGGCTGAATGCCGACGATAACGGTCACGGCGCCCATCAGCCGCATCTCGCTCGCTGTTTCATTCAGCGTGCGGCCCAGAAACGAATCAACAGTCTGCACCGCCGACAGGTCCAGCAGGATGCCACGCGCTCCATGCCGCTCGAGCCTGAGGCTCAGTTCTTCCTGCAGCGACAGCGCATCGCGGTCGCCAAGCTCGTCCTGCACCGTCGCGATAAGCGTGTCGCCCAGTTGGACGATCGGAACACGCGCCACTCAGCTCAGCGCGTCAGTCTCGAGCGCGGTCGGCAGGACAGGACGGTCGGCGCGGCGCACCACTTCGAGGCCGAGCCGCCCGAATGCCAGCTGCAAGCCCCTGGCCATGGTCGTGCGCGTCACGACGCCCGCCAGATCGACGCCGAGGTGGACCAGGGTCATCGCCATGCGCGAGGTCAGGCCGACGACCAGGACTTCCGCGCCGAGCAAGCGCGCGGCGGTGACCGTTTCCAGCAGGTGCTTGGCGACGGCCGTGTCGACCACGGGCACCCCGGTAATGTCGAGGATCACAATCTCTGATGACGTCTCGACGATCTTTTCCAGCAGAGACTCAGTCATTACCTGGGCGCGGGCGGTGTCGACACTACCGATGACCGGCAGCGCGAGGATGCCATCCCACACCTGGATGACGGGCGTCTGTAGCTCTTCGATCGTCCGGCGCTGCTCGGCCATCGCCGTTTGCAGGCGGTTCTCGGTCACGTGTGCTTCGGTCACGCTTGTTCTCCATCGGCCGGATTGGCACACGGGAGCCAGACCGTGAAGGTGCTGCCCTGGCCCAGGGTGCTGTAGACCTCGACGCGACCGTTGTGCGCTGCGACAAACTGCTGAACGAGCGCGAGGCCAAGCCCCAGCCCCTGCGACTCCACCGCCCGAGCCTCAGGGCCGCGATAAAACTTTTCAAAGACCCGCTCCCGGACGTCCGCCGACATGCCAATCCCGCTATCTGAGACGGCAACACACGCCGAGCCACCATCCAGGGCCTCGCGAATCACCACGTGGCCGCCAGGGGCCGTGTAGCGAATAGCGTTCGACAGCAAGTTGCCAAAGACGCTGAGCAGGGCGTCGGCGCTGCCGACCACCGTCACCGCGCTGGGCGAGGTCTCGAGCGACAGATCGACGCCCTTGGCGGTGGCAGCCGGCAGCGCCCAGGCATAGGCCTGCTCGACGATGTCCTCCAGCCGCTGCGGCGTGCGCGCTAGCGCCGGGGGCATCCCCCGACTGGCCTCCACCAGATCGCCAGTCAGACGTGAAAGCCGATCGAGCGCCTGGCGTGTCGTGCCCAACAGCGGTTCCACGCGATCAACACGACCACGCGAGAGCGAGCGGACCGCCAGGTCCACGCTGCCTCGCGCCGCGGCAATCGGCGTGCGGAGCTCATGCGCAATGACGGCGAGGATCTCATCTTTTTCGCGACCGATGCGCTCCGCCTCCTGGATGCGCTCGCGCTCGCGAGCGGCGCGCGCCTCGGCCTCGCGCAGCGTCTGGCTCAAACGCAGTTCGAGGAACTCCTTGTACTTGACGCCGTAGGCAATCATGATCTCGAGCAGGAACTGGTGGGCGTCGTTGTTCGCCGTTACCTGTTCGCGCGCGGGTTTCCCGCTCAGGATGGCGTCCAGCGACTCGCAGTGGAGCGCGATGATGTCTTCCGGCCCGAGGCCGCTCTCGACGAAGGTCTGACTCAGTAGCGACGCGCGATACAGAGCGGCTTCACTACGCTCCCGACAGTACTCGCCGAGCGCCGCGGCATACGCGTCTGTCGGGCCGGCAGCTTCGAGGGTGGCGGAACTCGTGGGTCTGGTCTCCTGGGGGTGCCCATTATGCATGTTAGCCATCGGCACACACCAGCAAGGCGGCGCTACGATCGCCAGAATGAAGATCACCCGCGTCGAGACTATTCCCGTCGACCGCTATCTGTTCGTTCAGGTCCATACGGATGCGGGGATCGTCGGTCTGGGCGAAGCGGGCACGTGGGGCTTTCTCGAAGCCGCGGAACAGGTTGTCAACAAGTTTGCGCATTACCTCGTCGGTCAGGATCCGCTGCGCATCGAGCACCACTGGCAATATATGTACCGCTCCACGCACTTTCGGGGCGCCGCCATCATGGGCGGCCTCAGCGCGATCGACATCGCGCTGTGGGATATCGCCGGCAAGCACTTTGGGGTGCCCGTGTACGCGCTGCTGGGCGGCAAAACACGCCACAAGGCCCGCGTCTACTACCACGTCCTGGGCGAAAGCGTCGAGGCGCTGGTCGAGGGATGTAAAGCCGCGAAAGCGCGCGGCTTCACCGCGGTCGGCCATCTGTCGCCGTTTGCCGATGAGCCGCGCGACGAGCCTTTCTTCAAGACTCACGTGGCCAAGATGGGCCAGGCCATCGACGCGGTTCGCCAATTTCGCGAGGGCGTGGGCGACGAGGTGGATCTGTGCGTGGAGATTCACCGCCGACTCACGCCCGCGGAGGCCATCGTTCTGGCCCGCGGCATCGAGCAGTTCTGCCCGATGTTCTACGAAGATCCGATCCTGCCCGATAACTTCGACGCGATGGCTCTGGTCGCCGAGAACGTGCACATCCCCATCGCCACCGGCGAACGGCTGCACACCATTTTCGAGTTCGAGATGTTGCTCAAGCGCGGTGCGGTGCAGTTCGTGCGTCCTGACGTGTGTATGTGCGGGGGGATCACCGGCGCCAAGAAGATCGCTGCTCTGGCCGAGGCCAATTACGTGGGCGTCGTGCCCCACAATCCGCTGGGTCCCGTAAGCACCGCTGCCTGCGTCCAACTGGCGGCCTGTATTCCCAACTTCGCCATTCAGGAATATCCGCTTGGCGAGGATCGACCGCCGAAAAGCGAGATCATGCGCACGATGCTCGAATACGACGGACACGGATCCCTGATCGTGCCCGACGCGCCAGGCATTGGCGTCGAACTGATGCCTGACGCCGCGGAGCGCTATCCGTACCGCATGCGCTGGCTCGGCACGCGGCTGCGTGACGACGGCTCGGTTATGGATCAGTAGCAGCCGAGGACGCGGAGCAAGCCCTGCAACAGCAGGATCCGCATCGGCGCGTCTGCGCTCAATCCGGACGTGGGTGCGGCAGCCAGAAACCGACTGTCGTCCCCCTCCCCTCACCGGGGCTGGTGGCCCAGACGTGCCCGCCGTGCGCGTCGATGAGCTGTCTGCAAATCGACAGCCCCAGACCCAGGCCTGGTATTTGCTGAACCGCGGCATTCGACGCGCGACCAAACGGCTCGAAGATCGTCTCCGTTTGACCCGTCGGCAGGCCAATACCCTCGTCGCTGACGGTCAGACGAAACCCCGCGGCGTCCACGTCGACGGCGACGCTGAGCTGACCGCCGGAGGGCGAGTATTTGACGGCGTTGCTCAGGAAGTTATCCAGGACCTGCTCCACCCTGGAGGGATCGACGTCGGCCAGGATGGTCTGCGGCGGCAGGCGCAGCACCAGCGTGTATTCATGCTGGTCCTCGAGCTGGACGCGATAGCGCTCGACGATCTCTTCGACGAGCGGAGCAAGCTCGACGCATTGACGATGGAGCTCGAGACGGCCGGTGCGTAGGCGCGAGACATCCAGCAGGTCTTCGACAAGGCTGGCGAGCCGATCGGCCGCCCGTCGGATGCTCTCCAGATGCCGCTCCAGCCGCGGGGGGTCAAGCGTGCCGCGCTGCATCGAGCGCTGCGCGAGCTGCGCCGTGGCCTTGACGGCGGCGACAGGCGTCCGCAGCTCATGCGAGGCGATCGACAGGAACTCGTCCTGTGCTCGAACGGCCGCCTCCGCTTCGGCGCGCGTGCGACGCTCAGTTTCGAACAGCTCCGCGCGTCCGATTGCCTGTGCAGCGACGTCAACGATCGCCATGATCAGGTTGCGCTCGTCCTCGTCGAAGGCGTGCGGCTCCGCGTAGCTCACGGTCATAACCGCGAGCACTTGACGCTCGATCAGGAGGGGGGCGGCCGCCCACGCCTCGTAGATCGTGCGGTTCGCCAGGGGCGCCAGGCGCGGAATGGCCGCGAGATGCTCGCGGGACGGGATGAAGATCGGCTCACCACGGCGCCACGCCTCCGCCAGCGTGTAGGGATCGTCGCGTCGAATCCGCTGGTGGAGCTCGATTGCCATGGCGGCGTAGCTCGTCACGCTGACAACCTGAAGGGCATCCTGGTCGGGCACCGGAAAAGCGACGGCGCCAGCCGAGGCGCCCAACGCGGCAAATCCGACCGTTGACAGCAGGTCGGCTACCTGTTCTGGCCGACTCACCGCCGTCAGTGCCGCCGTTACCGTCTGCAGGCGGGCGACGCGCTCCGCGGAGCGCTCGGCGGCCAGACGCATGAAGCGCTGCTCTTCGTTGCGACGCCGCTCGCTGACATCGCGCGTGACTTTGGCGTAGCCCACAAGCTCACCGTGCTCGAAGAGAGCCGTGATGACGACGTCGGCCCAGAAGCGCGTGCCGTCCTTGCGCATTCGCCAGCCCTCGTCTTCGACGCGTCCTTCGGTCCGTGCGATCCTGAGCAGATATGCCGGTCGGCCCGCGGCCAGGTCCTGCGGCGTGTAAAAGGTCTCGAAACTTCTGCCGATGATTTCCGATGCCGTATAGCCCTTCAGCCGTTCGGCGCCCACGTTCCACGTTTCGACAATGCCTTCGGGCGTCAGCCTGAAGATGGCGTAGTCGATCACGTTCTGCACCAGCAAGCGGAAGAGCTGGCTATCGTCGCGTGGAATCACCGCTACTCGCTGCCTCGGCGCACCGCGCGCTCGATTGCGCCGAGGAGCACGTCGAGGTCGAACGGTTTGGCGATGCAGCCTTTGACCCCGAGCCGCGACGCTTCCTGCGGCAGCTTGCTGTACGCCGACATCACGACGATCGGGATGCCGGTACACAGCTGACTGGCGCGACACCGCTCGAGGAATTGCCAACCGTCCATGATCGGCATCATCAGGTCCAGCACGATGCCACTCGGCGGCCGGGCGCGCACCAGCGCCAGCGCCTCAGCGCCGTTGCGCGCGGTCTCGACGTTGAAGCCGTCTAGCTGCAGCGCCTCGGCAACGGTCTCGCGGATCGTCTGGTCGTCGTCGACAACCAGTATTCGCGCTGCAGGCGAGCCGTGCGACACCGGGCAGCCACTCTCCGCCGATCAGGCCTGCTGGTTCATCAGCGCCGTCGCCGCTGTCTCGAAGTAGGCGCGCAGCGCTTGCATGTCGCTCGACGACGCGTCACTCGCGTCGACGGCCGCGCGCATGTGGCGCAGCCACGCCTCACGCTCGGCGAGTCCGATCGGGAAGCGCAGGTGGCGCATGCGTAAGCGTGGGTGACCCCGCTCGGCGTTGTACGTATGTGGACCGCCCCAGTACTGGATGAGAAACAGCGCGAGCCGTCGCCGAGGTGGCTGGAGGTCGAGCCGGGTACAACGGCCGCAGGACAGGATCACCCTCGACGCCCGCATAGAAGCGGTCCACGAGCGCGAAGAAAAACGGGTCCCCACCCACGCGCTCGTACAGGCTGCTGCTGCGCTGCTCCTCGATCTGCACAAACACGCGGGGTGGACTTCATCCTACCTGTCGGCAATCCGTCAGTCGTCGAGGCCATCGTCGTCGACGTGCATCAGACGTTCCGCGGCGACCCCGACAATCGCGCCACCGAGCGCCCCGATAGCCGCGGTCAGCGGACCACCCGCCAGCCCAATCACCCCGCCAGTGATGGCACCCGCTGCCGCGGCGCCGCCCGTGGTGGCGTGTGTCTCACGCTGCATGGCGAACGGACTGTCCCGCTCCTCGTCCATAGGCCCGTAGCAAGTGCAAGACGCGTGCCGGGCCAGAACTACGGGCCGGGCTCCGGGCCCGCACTACCAGTAGGCGCCTTGTGGCAGGTAGTACAGCAGTTTGGCGTACTCCTCGATCACCCGCCTGGCGGTGACAGGGTGCGCCCACCAGTGCGCCAGGTCGTACGAGTCCGGCGCGGGGACCGAGCGCACCGTCATGCCTTTGCGCGCGAACGCCGCCCGGAACAGCAGCCAGGCGCGCCGCGAGTGAAACGCATCCGTCACCAGCAGCACCGAGTGCGCCCCACGTGCCTGCAACAACCCCGCGTCGCGGCGTGCCTCGTCGATCGTGCTCTCGGGCGGCGGATTGTCGAGCACGAGCAGTGCCGAATCGGGTAGCTCAGGCGCCGCGAGGCCTGCTTCGTGCAGCGCCAGCCAGGTCGTCTCCAGATTGTGCGTGTGGACCTCCTCGTTCGAGACGACCAGCAGATTGGCATACCCCTGGTTGCGCAGCGCTTCCGCCCATGGCAACCGGTTGGGCGCATTGCCAGCCAGCACCACGATCGCGTCGGCGGCCTCTGGCGACTCGCGGTCGATCAGCGCGTCACCCGCGAACGGGAAAAACACGGCCGCGCCCACCACGACGAGGAGGATGAGGCCGAAGACGAAAACCCGGCGTCGCAGGATTCAGGCCGAGAGCTCGCGCTCGAGTGGGGTTCGAAAGCGGGGTGTCACACGCACCGGGCCAAGCCACGCTTCGAGTGCGTGCGCCGCGGACTCGAGACCCACCCTGGCCTCGTGGCCGATATCCTCGAGCAGCTTGAAGGCGAGCGTGCCCTCCGGGCGCTGTGCCCAGCCGCCGACGATACGCCCGTCGCACCACACGGTTGGCCCGATGTTTCCCGAACGGTCGAAGAGCGCTGGGCCGTGCGTGCCGAGGAACCAGTCGCGCTGGACATACGCCATCGGCGTCACGTCCAGGGCGGGTAGTAGCGCCACCCACGACTCCGGTTGAGCGATCGCGTCCACCGAGTCAGCCAGCAGCAGACCGGTGCTTTCACCCAGTTCGACCTCGACGACGTCCAGCGCCTGCACGGCGCGCTTGACCTCGGCCATGGACAGGCCGGTCCACCACTTCAAATCGGCGTACGTGCCCGGGCCGAATGCTCGAAGCCAGGCGCCAAACAGCGAGATCTGAGCGCCCGGCGTTGCCAGGGCGGCCAGCCCACCGGGCAACCAGGCGTCAATGGGTGCCCACCGATACTGGCTGCTGGTCCAACTGCCTCGGGGTCGACCGCGCACCACTTTGCCTTCCGCGGACAACTGCATCAGCATCCACGTTGCGACACTCTGGGTGGCCGCATAGCTTTTACCCTCGGCCAGACGGATTTGCGTTTTCAGCTCCGGCACGTCCTGACCGAGCTCTTGAGCGGTCGCTTCCCGCCGCCGCTCGAGGGCCGCGAGCGTGTCGCTCGCGACCTTCGTCCACCAGCTCTCGACGTCGTGAACGACGCCCGCGGCGCCAATCAGTTGCTGATAGCGACGGCGCTGCTGGACGGCGATGGCGCGCGTGCACGCGGCCTGGACGACGGGCGCCAGCTCGTCGGGCACCACGAACATTGTGCGACGCATGCCCAACATCCTGACCAGCTCGCGCTCCACGTACAGCGCATCCTCGATGGCACCGACCGCGGGTTGGCTGCTGCGCGCGGCGATCGACAGGAAGACCGTGGCCGGATCGGTGCCGTGCAGCGCGACCAGTTCGCGCGCCACTGCCACTGGCGTCTCGAGGCGCGCCGCGTGAGCGAGGTGCTGATGAACCGCCAGACGCGTCCGGCGCTGGGCGACGTCCATTCGCGTTCTCGACGGCACGTGCCCCAGTATGACGGGTACGATCACGAGTATGAAGGTCGAAGGCACCTACACCTTTCCCGGTCAGCCACAGCAGGTTTGGGACCTGTTGCTTGATCCCGAGTCGCTACGGACGTGCATCCCAGGGGTCGAAACGCTGACCGAGACGAGCCCCGACCATTGGGACGCGGTCATGAAGGTTGGTGTCGCGGCAATCCGCGGAACATACAAAGGGAAGGTCGCGATCGTCGACAAAGAAGAGCCGACGTCGTACACGCTGCAGGTCGAAGGCAGTGGTGGACCTGGCTTCGTCAAGGGCGCGGCCAAGGTCACGCTCGAAGCGGCGGAGGAGGAGGGCAACGTCCTGGTCAAAGTCGATGGCGATGGGCAGGTGGGCGGCATGCTGGCGGGGGTTGGCCAACGCATGCTGCCGGGCGTGGCCAAGATGTTGATGAATCAGTTTTTCGAGTGCCTGATGGGCAAGGCGAACTCGCAGGCAGCCTAGACTTCCGAGGGACCCACCCGAGATTCGGTGTCGATGCGGACGATCAGGACCAGTTGAGCGCGAGAGCCAGAGACTGAATATGCCACGTGTTTCTGCGTACGAAATGGTTGAGGTGAGCCAGGCGCTGAGCGTGATCCTCGACCTCGCGACCCCGGTCGGCGTCGAAACCGTCCCGCTGACCAGCGCCCGCGGGCGCTATCTCGCCGAGGACATTAGCGCCGACGCGGACCTGCCGGGGCTGCCGCGCTCGTCGGTGGATGGCTACGCGGTGATCGCCAGCGACGCGGCCACGGATCTCGAAGTCCTCGAAGAGGTCACCGCCGGGCGTTTGGCGCACGCCCAGGTCCGGCCAGGCTCGGCGGTGCGCATCATGACCGGCGGCTCGCTGCCCGAAGGTACCGACGCGGTCGTCATGTTTGAGGACGTCGAAGAAACGGATGGCCGGGCCATTCTCCAGCACAAGCCCAGGCAAGGTGAGAACGTGCATCCGCGGGGTATGGATCTGACCGCTGGCCAGACCGTCCTGTGCCGGGGTCAGCGGGTTGGGCCCGCGGAAGTGGGCCTGCTGGCGACGGTCGGTTGTGTGCAGGTGCCCGTGTTCCGCGTTCCGCGTGTGGCCGTGCTGGCGACTGGCGACGAACTCGTCGAACCCACCCAGACGCCACCGCCGGGCGCCATCCGCGATAGCAATCGCTTCGCCCTTATGACCGCGGCCCAGGATGCGGGCGCCGACGTGGTCTTTCAGGCCCATGCGCGCGATGATGAAGTCGCCCTGGAGCGCGCCATGCACGACGCGCTGGCGAAAGCCGACGTGCTGATCACCTCGGGTGGCGTCTCGATGGGCACGCGCGATCTGATCAAACCGCTGCTCGAACGCATGGCAACCATCCAGTTCGGACGCGTGTCCTTCAAACCGGGCAAACCGCTGACCTTTGCCACGACCGTTGAAGGCAAGCTCTGCTTCGGCCTGCCCGGATTCCCAGTGTCCTCACTCGTGACTTTCGAGGTATTTGTCCGACCGGCGCTGCTGAAGCTTTCTGGTGCGCAGCAGGTCCTGAGACCGCGCGTCGAGGTGGTGCTCGGCCACGACGTGCGACCCGATCCCATCCGCCCCGAGTACCAGCGCGCAACCGTCACGTGGGAGGATCATCACTTTGTCGCCCGGACCACCGGGCTGCAAGCGTCGAGTCGATTGATCTCGATTGTGGGCGCGAATGCCTTGCTGGAGATCCACCCGGGCACCGAAACCCTCGCTCGCGGCACAATGGTCCAGGCTCTTCTTCTCGCAAACCTATAATTTGTGTCGCCAGACCGAACGGAGTTACCGACTTTGCTACCGCAGATTGCCGAGATTCAACGCCAGCTCGAAGGTCAACACTACGTTACCGACCGCGCTATCGCCACGACGATTTACCTGGCGATGACGCTGCGCAAGCCAGTGCTGATCGAAGGCCAGGCGGGCGTCGGCAAGACTGAGATCGCCAAAGTTCTGGCGTCCGCACTCGCGACGGACCTGATCCGCTTGCAGTGCTACGAGGGCCTGGACGCCAACAGCGCCCTGTACGAGTGGAACTATCCCAAACAGATGCTGCACATCCGCCTGGAAGAGGCCGTCGGCGAGAAGCACGACATTCGTCAGCAGGAGGCGGAGATCTTCTCCGAGCCGTACCTGTTGAAGCGGCCGCTGCTGAACGCCATCACGCGCGAAGACCAGGCGCCAGTGCTGCTGATCGACGAGGTCGATCGCGCGGACGAGGAGTTCGAGGCGTTTCTGCTCGAGATCCTTTCCGATTTCCAGGTCACCATTCCTGAGCTCGGGACCGTGCATGCCAACCACCGGCCCTACGTGGTTCTGACGTCGAACCGCACGCGCGAGCTCTCGGATGCGCTCAAACGTCGCTGCCTCTACCTCTGGATCGACTACCCCGACTTTGACAAGGAAGTGCGCATCATCGAGACCAAGGTGGACGGCATCAATCATCTGCTCGCCGAGCAGGTGGCCGCCTTCATGCAGGTCGTCCGACGGATCCGTCTCTCGAAGACGCCGGGTATGGCCGAATCGCTCGACTGGGCGATGAGCCTCATGGCACTGCACGCCGATCACCTGGAGCCAGAGTCGGTAACCGAGACGCTCGGCGCGATTCTGAAGGACCGCGATGACGTCTCGCGCCTGGCCGGGGCGCGCACCGAGTCCATCGTCGGCGAGCTCACGCAGCTGGATGAGGATGGCCTGCGGACCGCGCCGCCGCAGATTGCCCAGCGCGTGGACAAGGAACTCGTTTCACGATAGGCGTTCGCGTCTCAGCCGATACCGCAGGCATGCTCGAGTTGTCCCTCCATGGGGTAAGCCCTGTCTGGGGAAGTCCTCCGAAGGAGAATCGATTCGACACGACGCCCGTGACATGGTGGGTACGCAACTTCCACATGGCGCGAGTCGTCCGGTCGTATCAGCGTAGAAATGCCACGTAAAGCCCGCCACAGCGACCTGCAGCGCAACATCATCGACTTCTGTCGGCTGCTGCGCGAGCGGGAGATGCTTGTGACCCCCTCGGAAGTCATCGACGCGATTCGCACCGCCGACGCGGTCGATATCAGCGATCGTCAGGAGTTCAAGACCGCGCTGCGCTCTGTCCTGACGGCGCGCCCCGAAGACATTCCGCTCCACGACGCGTCATTCGACGAGTTCTGGCGCGGCCGTCTGCAGGAGCTCCTGCAGGAACGTGGCGAAGATGGCGTCGCCACGCAGGACGATCAGGCGCAGGGCGAAGACATGCCGCAGCCTCAGGTCGCCGAGGGAGATCAGTCGGAGGCCAGCGAGGACGAGGAAGGCATGGACATGCCGCTGTACTCGCCCGTCGAGGTGCTGGCCACCCGCGACTTCAGCACGTTCGTGCCAGACGAGATGCAGGACATCGCGCGTGCGATCATGCTGGTCGCGCGGCGCCTGGCGACGCGCGAAAGTCGCCGCTACCGCTCCACGCAGCGCGGGCACGCCATCGACCTGCGTCGGACGATGCGCCGCAATATCAAGTACGGAGGCACGGTCGTCGAGCTCGCGCGCAAGAAGCGCAAGATCCGCAAGCCGAAGATCGTGCTCATCTGCGACGTCAGCCGCAGCATGGACACCTACAGCAAATTCCTGCTGCAGTTCATTTATGCGCTGCAGAACACGCTGGGTCGGGTAGAGAGCTTTGTGTTCTCGACGCGCTTGACGCGGGTGACCGACTACTTCAGATCGAGTGACATCTATACGGCACTCGACCGTATCGCGCGCGAGGTGCCTGACTGGTCGGGCGGAACGCGCATCGGCGAGAGCCTGAAGACGTTCAACGCCGACTGGGCGCTGCGCACCGTGAACAAGCACACCATCGTGCTGATCATGAGCGACGGGCTCGATACGGGCGATGCGAGCGTGCTGGAGCACGAGATGGAGCAGATTCAGCGGCGCGCCGCCAGGGTGATCTGGCTGAACCCACTGCTCGGCAACGAGGACTATCGCCCGCTCGCACGAGGCATGAGCGCGGCGCTGCCGCATGTCAACCTGTTTGCCAGCGCGCACAACCTGGCCAGCTTGCAGGCGCTCGGCAAGCACCTTGCTCTGTAGGAGAAATCAGAAGTCAGAACTCGGAACTCAGACGTCAGAAGTCAGAACTCAGACGTCAGAGGGACGGAAACTAGGGTTCGGTCCGTGCGCGGAGAGGTACGCTAATCTGAGTCCTGATTTCTGAAGTCTGAGTTCTGATACGCCATGAAAGAGCTTCTTCCTGATATTGAGCGCTGGCGCGATGCCGGCAAGAGGGTCGCGGTCGCGACTGTCGTCCAGGCGTACGGCTCGGCGCCGCGCCGGCCCGGCGCCAAGATGGCCATCTCCGAAGACGGTGAGTTCGTTGGCTCGGTGTCGGGCGGCTGCGTTGAAAACGACGTCGTCGAACATGCCAGGCAAGTGATCGAAGAGGACCACCCACGGCTGGTGCCGTACGGCATCAGCGATGAGATGGCCTTCAACGTCGGCCTCGCCTGTGGCGGGCAGATCGAAGTCTTCATTCAGCCATTTGGCAAGGCCTTCCCGACTGAAAAGCCAGTCGCGTTTGCGTACGTGGTTGACGGCCCGGAGCAGGGCAGCGGTCTGCTGGCCTGGGAGTTTGGCAAGCACCGCGGCAGTGTGGGTCAGGGTGACGCGTTTGACGAGCGCGTCGCAAAGGACGCTATGGCTCAGCTGCGCGACGGCCGCGCCGGCCAGCTGCGCTACGACGACGCTCCCGAGGGACCGACGCGTATTTTCGTCGATACGTACCCGGCTCAACCGACGATCGTCATCTTTGGCGCGGTGCACATTGGCGTAGCGCTGGCCCAGCTGGCGAAAGACGTGGGCGGCTTTCGTGTCGTGGTGGTCGACGCGCGCGGCGCGTGGGCCACACCCGAGCGTTTTCCGACGGTGGACGAGATCCACATCATGCGTGCTGACGACTACCTCAAGGGCCATCCGCTGAGCAGCAACGCCTACGTGGCCGTCCTGAGCCACGATCCGAAGCTCGACGACCCGGCGCTCTTTGGCGCGTTGCAGAGCGATGCTCGCTACGTTGGTGCGATCGGGAGCGGCAAGACACAGCGCGAGCGTCGCCAGCGGCTGATAGCGGCCGGCGTGTCCGAGGAGCAGATGAACCGCCTGCATGGTCCGATTGGCCTCGATCTCGGGTCGCAATCGCCCGAGGAGATCGGGGTTTCGATCCTGGCCCAGATGCTGGCGGCCAAGAACGGCAAGCTGCCGCAGGCGCCAGCCGATCGTCCGCGCGCAGCCGTCGCGGTCGCGGTGTAGACCACGCCCACAGTGCTGGCAGCCGTTATCCTCGCCGCTGGCGACTCCAGCCGAATGGGGCAACCCAAGCAGCTCCTCAAATTCCGGGGCACGACGCTCCTGCGCCGCGCGATCGAGACCGCGATGGCGGTCCCGACGGACCAGGTCATCGTCGTCCTGGGCCACGCCGCCGAGCAGTTGATCCCCGAGTGCGAGGCGACGGGCGCGACAGTCGTCTTGAACGACCAGTGGCGCGAAGGCGTCAGCACCTCGTTGCGCGGCGGCCTGGCGGCCGTCGCCTCGGAAGCGCGTGGCGTGTTCATTTATCCAGCCGACATGCCGCTGGTCACTCCCGAAGCCTTGCGAGAGCTGGCGCATCGACAGCAGGTCAGCGGCCGACCCGCGGCGATGACCGAGGCAGCGGGCGTACGTGGCGTGCCCGTATTCATCACCCGCTCCCTGTTTCCGTCGCTGATGATTCAGGAAGGGGACGTCGGGGGCGCGCAGTATTTGCGCGCCCATCCCGAGGCGGTCGAGGCCGTGCGCTTCGACGATCCGGACATCGTCCGCGACGTCGACCGCCCAGAGGACTACGCGCGGCTGCTCGAGCTGGACCCAGATGCAGAGCTCGACCCCGACGCAGAGCTCACGTGAACGGCAACGGCCATGGCCACGCCCACGCACACGGCGATGGGCACACCACCCACGCCGCTGAGCAGGGGTTCTGCTTCCAGTGCGGGACGCCGCTCGTGGCGCAGCACCAGGAGGATCGCGAGCGCCCGACCTGTCCCAGGTGCGGCTTCATCCACTACCTTGATCCCAAGGTCGCCGTCGCCGTCATTCTTGGCAACGCGGAGGGCGTACTGCTCGGCAAGCGCCGCGTCGATCCGGGCGCCGGGTTGTGGAGCTTCCCCGCGGGATACGTCAATCGCGGTGAGGTGCTCGAAGAGGCCGCCGTCCGCGAGGTACTAGAAGAAGTCGGGCTCGCTGTGCAGCTCACTGGCATCGTGGGGGTGTACTCGGAGCGCGGCAGCCCCGTGGTGCTCGTCGTGTACTCCGGAGCGGTCGAAGGCGGCGACGCACGGCCCGACGGACTCGAAGTGAGCGAGGTCCGCCGTTTTCCACTCGACCACCTGCCCGACGATCTGGCCTTTCCCCACGACCGCCGCGTGCTGGCTGATTGGAAGCAAGCGCTACAGACTGGTAGCCTGATAGAGATTCATGACCCTCTGTGAGGCACGCATTTGATGGCTCAAACCCAGACGCAGGAGCCGGGGAATTGCACCGTCGCGGTGACCGTGAACGGAACGCGGTACACCCGCGAGGTCGAGCCGCGGCAGCTTCTGGTGTACTTCATCCGTGAGCAGCTCGGACTGACCGGAACCCACGTTGGCTGCGATACGTCGCAGTGCGGCGCATGCACGATTCTGTTGGACGGCGTGGCTGTCAAGTCGTGCACGATTCTCGCCGTGCAGGCCGACGGGGCCGACATCAAGACCATCGAGGGCTATGCCGAAACCAACGGCAAGCTCCACCCCATCCAGCAAGCGTTCTGGGAGGAGCACGGCCTCCAGTGCGGATTTTGCACTCCGGGCATGGTCGTCGTGATTGATCAACTCCTGCGCGACAACCCGAACCCAACCGAGGCAGAGATTCGCCGCGGCCTGGACGGCAATCTGTGTCGCTGTACGGGCTACCAGAACATCGTCAAGTCGGCACTGTCCGCGGGCCGCAAGCTGCGCGGCGAAGAGCCATTCGAGAAGCCCGACACGGCGTTGACCGAGGCGACTCCGACGGCGGCGGGGGCGCACTGAGCCATGTTTCCCGCGAAGTTCGCCTACGCCGCGCCCAGCAGCCTCGAGGAAGCGCTGGCGCTGCTCAACACCGAAGATTCCAAGATCCTGGCAGGTGGGCACAGCCTGCTGCCGTTGATGAAGCTGCGTCTCGCGCAGCCAAGGCTGCTCGTGGACATCGGGCGCATTCCGGGGCTGGCGTATACCCGTCGCGAAAATGGCGTCCTCGCCATTGGGGCGATGACCACGTATCGCGACATCGGCCTGTCGCCTGAGGCGGCGGCTGCCGCTCCGGTGCTCGTGCATGCGGTTCACGAGGTGGGCGATCCGCAGGTTCGCGCCAGAGGCACGCTAGCCGGCGCCCTCGCACATGCCGATCCCGCGGGCGATCTGCCCGCGGTCGCTCTGGCGCTGGGCGGCACGGTCCGCGCGGTGGGTTCGGACGGAGAGCGTGACCTCGACCTGGACTCCTTCTTCGTCGATATGCTCACGACGGCACTCGAGGAGAAGGAGATCATTCGTGAGATTCGCCTCAACGTGCAGCCAGCGGGAGCGGGCGCCGCGTATCAGAAGTTCGATCAACCGGCGAGCCACTACGCGCTGACGGGCATTTGTGCCGTGGTATCCCTGCAGAACGGGACCATCTCTTCGGCGCGCATCGGCGTGACCGGCGTGGGGCCGAAGGCGTATCGGCCCACGGCAGTGGAGCAGGCGCTGGTCGGCAAGCCCGCGGAAGAGGAAGCGGTCAAAGCGGCGGTGCAGACGGTCGCGGACGGCATCGACGTCCAGGGCGATATTCACGCGAGCCCTGACTACCGGGCGCACCTGGCGCGCGTGCTCACGCGTCGCGCGGTGCTGGAGGCCGCCGGGTACGCGAGCTAAGCGCCAGGCGCAGGGTGATGTGCGACGCGTGACGTCACCCTGGGACCCCGCGCGCGTTTACGTCTTCGTCTCGTAAATCGGCAGGATGCGCCGCTCGAGGCGGTTACCAACCAGTTTCTGAATGGGTGGCAGCTTGTCGGAATCCCACTCGGCCACAAAGGTGACCGCCCGCCCCGAGCGGCCCGCCCTCGCCGTGCGGCCGATGCGGTGCACGTAGGCCTCCGAGTCCTCCGGGATGTCGTAATTGAACACGTGCGACACCTCGGGAATGTCCAGACCGCGAGCCGCGACGTCCGTCGCCACCAGGAACGTCAGCTCGCCATCCCGAAACTCGTGCAAGACCTGCTCGCGTAGGTTCTGACTCATGTCACCGTGGATGGCGGAGACGGCCAGTCCGCGACGCCTGAGCGTGCCCACCAGACGGTCAACCCCGACCTTCATCTGGCGAAAAATCATCGCGCGTTCGGGCGGATCCTGGGCGATGAGGGAAAGCAGACCTTCAACCTTGTCGCGTTCGGCGACCTCGTAGTAGACCTGCTCGACTTCCTCGACGGTAATGCTCTCCGGCTGGACGTGCACCATCGCCGGCTCGAACATATAGCGGCGCGACAGCACGCGAATAACCGTCGGCACCGTGGCCGAGAACAGCGCCGTCTGCCGCTCCCGCGGTGTACGGCGCAGGATGCGCTCGACGTCAGGTAGAAAGCCCATATCGAGCATGCGGTCGGCTTCGTCGAGGATCAGGTAATCGACGTTGTTGAGCTTGAGGGTGCCCCGACTGATGTGGTCCAGGACGCGGCCGGGCGTGCCGACGACCACCTGCGCGCCAGCCTTCAGGTCTTCGAACTGGCGCCCGTAGCCTGCGCCGCCGTAGATGGTCGCCACGCAGATGCCCTTGATGTACTTGCCAAGCTTGCGCAGCTCTTCGCCGATCTGGATGGCCAATTCGCGCGTCGGGGCAAGAACCAGTGCCTGCGTGTAGGCCAGCGTTTCGTCGATGCCTTCAATAAGCGGGATGCCAAAGGCGGCCGTCTTGCCGGTGCCGGTTTGCGCCTGACCGATCACGTCGCGGCCGTCCAGCAGCAGGGGAATCACGCGCGACTGGATTTCGGTCGGCTTGACGAAGCCCATTTCGGCAATGGCACGGTTGACCTCAGGCGCGAGCATGAGCTCCCTGAAGCCGGGCGGAACGCTCGACGCCGTACGCTTGTGCACACCGTTGGCAGGCACCGGGGCGGGCAACGCCTGAGCAGCGGGCATGTGTGCTGGCTCCGCAGGTGCTGGCTCGCAGGTGCTGGACGCAGGTGCCGGCTCCGCAGGTGCTGGATCGGCACGTGCCGGCATGGACCTCGAGCTTTTACGCGTGCTGGTCGTGACGGCCTCCGTCGCGGATACAGTCGACGCCAGGGGGGTCGTCGACGGGGAGGCGTCGGCCGCGACCTCGGCGGCAATACTCGCCTCGGTCGACTTGGCCTTCGCCCCAGAAGAAGGCCGAGGTGCGCGTGGTCGCGTGGTGCGTTGCGCGGGCTTCTCGCTCGTTGTTACCAGATCAAGTCCCTCCCTGGGACGCTTCAACAGCACGTGCGCCCACTGTCCTGAGCGCACACGGATGTAGTTAGAGTTGTTATACCCGTTGGACCGCTTTTTGGGATAACAATGTTGTCGAAATTACGAGTCACATGACAGACACTCTCGAAGCGGCACCCGCCGGCGCGCCGCGTTTACCTGATTACAACGCCCGTCGGGTTGGCTTTACGGCGGGGGTTATTGCCGCCGCGGTCATGTTGCTGGCGATCGTCGTGCTGCGGCTGCTCAGCGGTGTCGAGTCGCTCCCCGAGGTCGTGGCCGAGGGCATCCTGGTCAACCTGCCGGGCGCCCTGTTCTCGGCGGTCCTCGACCAGCTGCAGCACTCGGCCAAACCACTTTTCTACATCGGCATCGCCATCGCCATGTTGATCGTTGGAGGCCTGCTCGGACGCTGGTTCGCGACCGCGCCCACGTGGCAGCGGCTTACCAAGATCGTGATCGGCGTCTGGATCGTCTTCGGCGTGGGCGTCTACACGCTGCTTGGCGCGGGCATCTTCGGTGCGCAGCTTCAGGCCGGACCGATCTGGCATGGGCTGTCGCTGCTGCTGGTCTTCGGTGTCTACGGCGTGGCGCTGTGGCACGCGTACGCGCTGTTGGCCCATCGCGCGATGCCGGAGCTGCCCGACGCGAGTCGGCGCGTCTTCCTGCGCAATGCCGCCGTGTTGATGGTCGCGACCGTCGGCGCGGGCACTATCTGGCGCCTGGTCATGGGTGGCAACACTGGCGCCGGAGCCGGGAGCGAAGCTGTGCCGGCGCCGGTCGCCGCGAGCCTGCCCCCAACGACCTCGCCGCCGAATGCGCCGCCGTTCGATCTCAAGGGCATTTCGCCCGAGGTCACCAACACCAACGACTTCTACACCGTCTCGAAGAACTTTATCGATCCATCGGTGGCCGTCGGCGGTTGGAAGCTAACGATCGACGGGCTGGTCGACAATCCGATGACACTCACGTATGACCAGTTGACGGCGCTACCCGCGATCGACGGGTACTACACGCTCATGTGCATCAGCAACGAGATCGGTGGCGATCTGTGGGGCAACGCGGCGTGGCACGGTGTGTCGCTGCAGTGGCTCCTGCAGCAAGCCGGCGTGCACACCGACGCGTACAAGGCCGTCTTTACGGCTGCCGACGATTACAAAGACTCGGTGATGCTGGCCAATGCCCTTGATCCCAACGCGCTGCTGGCCTGGGAAATGAACGGCGAGCCGCTGAAGAAAGAGCACGGCTATCCGGCACGGCTGCTCATCCCCGGCATTTATGGAATGAAGAACGTCAAGTGGCTGACCGGCATCTCCATCGTCGCCACCGACGTCAAGGGCTTCTGGCAGCAGCAGGGCTGGGACGACGCGGCGCCGTATCAGACGGAGTCGCGGATCGACGTGCCGCACGGTAGGGACACCATCAACGCCGGGCCGCTCTCGGTGGGTGGCGTGGCGTTCGCAGGTAACCGTGGCATTCAATCCGTCGAGATCTCGACCGACGGCGAGCAGACGTGGCTGCCGGCGCAGGTCAAACCAGGTCTGTCGCAAAACAGCTGGCAGCTCTGGCGCGCGGATATCAGCGTCAACAACGCGGTGCACGACATCCGCGTGCGGGCGACCGATGGCACCGGTAAGCTCCAGACGCGCACGGCGGCAGACCCGTTCCCATCGGGGGCCACCGGTACGACGACGCACGCATTGCGGTGAGCTGAACTGAACGCTCACCGCAATGGCGGCTAAACGCTCAGGCGGCCCGGGGCCCTCAGGCGGCTACCGCCTTGAGCGTTTCTGGCTGCGGCTTTGCAATCTTCGGCGTGTCGTTGACGAACTTCTCAATCAGCGCCTTCGAATCGATCACGCCCAACTGCTCGTAGAGGAACTCCAGCTTCTCTTCGAGCTGTGCGCGAATCGCCGACCGCGTGTCCTCGGGCAGCGTCCACACCTGCTGCTTGAACGGCCCCCAGATCTTCTTGCGCGTCTTGTAAATGAACTGCTCCTCGGTGTCTCCCTTGACCCACTCGTCCGAGAGCTTGTCCTTGCAGTACTGATAGGCCTCTGCCTTCAGGTCGGCCGGGAACGCTCCGTGATCCAGGATGATGTTCTGGAACTCGGTCGCCAGGTGCACTTCGACGGTGCCCACCTCGGGGAACTTGGAGAAATACTCGGCCGGCAGCGTGCTGGCGCCATGCTGCACCGCGCCGCCCATGCCGTGCCCGCGCGCCGCGGCTGACATCTCGCGCAGTGTGTCGAAGTCGATCGCCACTTTGAGTAGCGTGCCGTCCGGCAGAACCACGCCACCGTGCGAGGAGCCCGTGTTGACGCTCACCTTGGAGAGCCCGCGCTTGTTGCCCACCTGCGAGCCAAACGCCGCGTTGAAGCCCGTGACGTACGCCTCGAGCTCTTCCACGGTGCTGTTCTTCTTGCCAACCTCGCCGATCTCGCCGCCAATCGAGATCGTGACGCCTGCCGGCTCGAGCTGTCGAATCAGCGCCGCGAGCTCCGCGCAGCGTTCGAAGTTGTCGCGCTGCTGCTCGCTCAGCGTCGGCCGCGACAGATCGACCAGCGTCGACGTGTCGATGTCGATGTTGCCGTAGCCGGCCGCGATGGCTTCGCGGATGAGCTTCTTGAGCCCGTCGATCACGGACTGCGGATCGGTGGTGTACTTCTTGGCGTCCGCCTGATAATGGTCGCCCTGGATGAAGATGGGTCCGGTGTGACCCTCCTTGATTGCCGCGGCCATCATCACGGTGGCGAACTCATCGCAGCTCTGATCGGTGTAGCCCATCTCGCTGCGCGCCAGCTCGAAGATGAATGAACCGACATTGCGGCGCCTGGCCGAGGCAACGATT
The DNA here is from genome assembly GCA_963776625.1 of uncultured Chloroflexia bacterium. GTDB lineage: Bacteria > Chloroflexota > UBA6077 > UBA6077 > CF-72 > CF-72. Next base: position 317,282 of record CAVZNP010000004.1, read on the forward strand.
GCGCGGGCGAAATCGTAGGCCATGGCCCGCACGTTGATCGCGGCGACCGTACTGTTGGCATACGCATCGTGCGCACGTGCCTGGTAGAGCGCGTCGATGCTGGCGCTCTTGACCCCGACTTCCCACCCGATCTCCCAGATCAGCCAGCGGGCCGCGTCGCGGACGTCAGCCTGCCCGAAGACCGCGGTGTGAACCAGACGATCGATCGCCTCGCCACGTAGTGCTGCCGAGTCCTTGACCCGGACGCCGCCATTGACGTCAATGGCCTGGCGAGTGCCCTGAAGCATCTCCTGAACGGACGCGAACGTCATCGTTCGATTCCCTCCGTGTGTCTCTGTCGGCCAAGTATAACCCTGTGAGAATCGGTGCCAGCCACCAGCGACCCTCGCTCAACTCACCCTAAACTCACTCTCGCCCTGGAGCGCCTGCAGGGTGCGGATCTTGATGTGCTGTGCGCCGAGCCGGCCCCGCCGCGGCTGGTGCAGGCCATCCACGAGTTCAACGCTGGCGAGTTCTTCGAGCAGCACGAAACGCTGGAGCTGTTGTGGCGGGCGACGCCGGGTGAGATTCGCCACCTGTACGAGGGCATCCTCCAGATCGGGGTAGGCATGCACCATCTGTTCACAAACCACAACTTCCATGGTGCAGCCGTGAAGCTCGATCACGGCATCCGCCTCCTCTCGGCGTTTCCCGCTACCTGCCACGGCGTGAACGTCGCCCGACTGCGGCGCGATGCGGTGGCCGCGCGCGAGGCGCTGGTAGCGCTCGGGCCCGACAGGCTGGATCGTTTTCCACGCGAGCTCACGCCTCGCGTACATTTTTCGAACGAGTCATGAGACGGGGTCCGTACGCGCGAAGTCGGCTGACGGGCGCGCTGCGCCTGATCGCGGCCGTGTGGCTCATCGGCGTCGCGGTGCACAGCCTTGCCTCGCCTTTTCAGGCCGTCGCCGAACAGGGCATGCCCATGCCGGCGCTGCTGCCCGTAGCGGCGATCAACTTCACGCTTGGCGTGTTCCTGCTCACGGGATTCATGAGCCGCATCTGCGGCCTGCTGCTCGCGTGTCTCGAAGGCTGGATGATGGCCAGCTTCGGAATTGGGGTGATACCGGTCCTGCTTGCCCTGGTCGGCATCCACTTCATGCTCAGTGGCGGCGGCGCGTGGGCCATGGACATCTACGTCCAGAAGATGCAGGACAAAGTCCGCCAGCGCGAAGGACTCAGCTGATCTGAATCGTCGTGACGCCGGTCTCGATGTTCAGGTCAACCTTGTTGGTCGCCGTGTCGTAGTCGGGTGAGCGATACAGGTTGTCGCTGACCTGCGGAAATCGGCTCTGATCCACGTCGACGGTGCTCAGGCCACCGCGCAGCTGGATCTGCGCCGCAACGCCTTGCGGCACCTCGATCGTCAGCGTCGAGGCGCCACCGCTGATGTGCGCCGTGGTTACTCCAGCGGATTCTGGCATGCGCAGCCAGGTCGTGGCGGCGCCGATCGACATGTCGAGCGCGCTGACGTGCAGGCTCGACAGGTCCAGACGCGCGTCCGTGGCGCCGGTCTGCACCGTCAGTGAGCTAATCGGCACGCTCGGCGCGAGGGTGAGATCCATCTGGGCCGCGTCCGATCGGCCGGCGACAAATGGCAGGAAGCCGGCCCCGCCCCGCGGGCTGCTCTGGTACTCCAGCTGCCCGAGGCCCACGTTCGAAACGGTGTAGCGCGGCTGGGGAGCAAGCTGCTGCGGGCCCTGATAGGTCATGCTGGCCAGTTGATCTGGCTGCGGCTCCAGGATCGGGCCGAGGTTGAGTGTGCCGGCGCCGAAGCGCACCGTCACCGCGGCCTGGCTGGCACCGCTGAGATCCGTCTGGCTGGTAGTGCTGACGCCCGTATCGGCCGACGCGGGCATGCCCACATTGATGCCGACCGCGCCGACAATGAGGACGACCGCGGCCAGCCCGACCAGCACCAGCCAGGGCACGCGGTGCGCCAGCAGGAGCTCCACGCCGATCAGCACCAGCACGACCGGCCAGAGCCGCCACAGGTTGACCCAGAAGTTGGGCGGCAGATAGCCGGTGTTCTGGAGTAGAAACACGCCACCGAGGAAGATCAGAATCAGCGGCCAGACAACTCCACCCCGGCGGCGATGCCGGGGCGGGACGGTTGGCGGCGGCGCGTAGGGTGTGGTCAACGCGTGTTAGCGACCCCACCAGCCGGATTGACGCCCGAGGAGAATGACGCCGAGACCGATGAAGATGAGTGGCCACATGGTGCGCCACTGGATCCAGGTGAAGACGCCGGCATTCGCAGCGAGCAGCAATACGCCCAGCACGACCAGGACGACACCCGCGGAACGGGCTGGGTAGTGGTGACCGTGGTGTGGCTCGACATAACGCTCGGATTGCCACCACGGGTCGGCGTCGGACGGAGGCGTAGGTGTGCTCTGACTGGACACGGGTCCGGATGACGTCGAACCCGACGAGGGCGAAGCCGACGAGGGCGCAGCCGACGACACGCCTGGACCGGCATGCTGCCAGCCATGTGTCGCGCGTCGCGCCTCCTCCGCCAGACGGTCGGTTTCCTTGTGGAACTCTTCCGACCAGCCATGCCATGGCTCATGCGCCCCACCGGTGGCAGGTCGCTCGTCGCGCGGCAGCACGATCCACGCCAGGATGTAGACCGCGACGGCCAGACCACCACTGACGACCGTCGCCGCGACCCACAACAGACGCACCAGCGAGGGGTCCAGATCGAAGAATTCGGCCAGGCCGCCGGCAACGCCAGCCCACATGCGTTCGCGGCTGCTGCGCGTCAGCCGCCGCGGCCCGGGCGGCGGGCCGTACGGCGGCGAGGGTGGCCGCGGCGGGCGGGAGGGCGCGGGAGTTGCGGATGTGGGCGGGTAGTCTGCCATAGCGGAAATGTCCTCCTCAGACCTCAGCGCGGCCTTGCGCGAAGGTCGCCACGTCTGCCGGGCTTGCAGTATCGTCTCGTGTTCGATGAGACGCCATTCGCTCACCGGTTGTTGCACGCAACTTCTTGTTGCGCACGTGCGTCATACCTGGGCCCAGTGAGGCATGGCCGAACCGAGTCCTGCTCTCGTCAAACGAGCGCAGGCCGGTGATCGAGAGGCACTGTCGGCACTGGTGCAGAGTCAACAAACGTACGTGTACAGCATCGCAATGAGCCTTATGCACAACCCAGCCGACGCGGCCGACATGACCCAGGAAGCGTTCATTCGCTTGCTGCGGTCACTGGGCACCTACCGCGCGGAGACGAAGTTCACAACGTGGCTGTACCGACTGGTCACCAATATCTGTCTGGATGGTTTGCGCCGCCGCGGTCGACCCGTCGAATCACTCGACGAGCCAGCCAGCACGCGCGGCGGCGACGACGCACAATCCGCCGGCGATCGACTCGCCGACAACGACCGCTGGACACAGCCCGAGCAAGAGATCGCGCTGCGCGAATCAGCAACTGAGGTGCGTGCTGCACTCAATGCGCTGCCGGCAGCGCAGCGTCTCGCGCTGACGCTCCACTATTTCGAAGACATGCGCTACGAGGACATTGCGGAGGCAATGAACTTGCCGTTAAATACCGTGAAGAGCCATATTCGGCGCGGCAAGGAGCGTCTTGCGCTCGTGCTCAGTAATCCAGCCGAGGAACAGTCGTGGACTGCGTAGACGTTGCTGACAGACTTCTGGCAGACGAGCCCGGGCACGATCCCGAGCTGGCCCAGCATGTCGACCGATGTGCGCCATGCGCTCGCATGGCGCGCGGGCTGAAGCGGCTGGATGTGGTCCTCACCTCGACGCTCGTCGTTCTGCCGCCTCCCGATTTGCAGCTGCGGTTGGAGCAGATCGCCCTCGAAGCCGCCAGACCCCTGGCGCGCCCCTGGTGGCAGCAAGTTCGCACCCTGGATGTGAGCGGCTGGCTCAGCCAGCGGCCACAGATGATCGCCGTGCAAGGTCTGGTGGCGGTCATGCTAGCCCTGGCGAGCTGGCAGGTCTTCGGCTGGCTGACAACATTCCAGCCAGTAGTGGGCGACGTCGCGTACGCGATGGAGCTGGTCGCCAGCTCACCCGCGGTAGCGTATCTGGGCAATGTCTCGATCGACTTCCAGAGCCTGGGTCTGTGGCTCATGGTCGCTATGGTCGGCTGGCTGGTGTCGGAAAATGGCCTGCTAGGGCGCCGCCTGGCGGCGAGTGGCGTGCAGCTGCCCTGAGCGTCCGTTTCGAGATCACCCACCAGACGAGCGGCCCGGCTCGCGCAGGCGTGCTGCACACGCCGCACGGCGCCGTCGAAACACCGTTCTTTTGTGTCGTCGGCACGGCCGGCACGGTCAAGGGCGTCACACCCGAGGAGTTGCAGGCGCTCGGTGCCGGCGTCTTGCTGGCCAACACCTATCACCTGTTCCTGCGGCCCGGCGCCGAGGTGGTGGAGCAATTGGGCGGCCTGCACCGCTTTATGGGTTGGGACGGACCTATCGTGACCGACAGCGGTGGGTTTCAGGTGTTCTCACTTGGTTCTGGGATCGAGCACGGCGTCGGCAAGCAGATCGGCATGTTTCCCGGCGAGGACACGCCACCCAGCGGGCGGCGACCCCGCGGCCAGGAGGCCAGACTGGTCCGCGTCGACGAGGACGGCGCCACGTTCACGTCGCACATCGACGGCTCGCGCCAACGCCTGACGCCCGAGATTTCTATCGCCACGCAGGAAGCCCTCGGTGCGGACATCGTCCTGGTCTTCGACGAACCGACGTCCCCGTTGCACGACGCGGCGTACACGCTGGCGGCGATGGAGCGCACCCATCGCTGGGCGACGCGCTGTCTGGCGGCGCGCACACGCTCGGACCAGGCGCTGTACGGCATCGTTCAGGGTGGCGCCTTCGAGGCACTACGTACCGCGAGTGCCGACTTTATTGGAGGCTTGCCATTCGAAGGCGTCGCCATCGGCGGCTCGCTCGGCAAGTCCAAGGTCGACATGCACGCCGTGCTGGACTGGTCCTTTCCGCACCTGCCCGAGCACTGGCCGCGCCATTTGCTGGGCATCGGCGAGCCCGAGGATCTCTTTTCGTGCGTGGCGCGCGGGGTAGACCAGTTCGACTGCGTGGCGCCGACGCGGCTGGGGCGCCACGGACAACTCTATACGCCGGCGGGCAAGCTGCTGGTCACCCGACCTGAGTACGCGCAGGATCCGGCGCCCATTGATGCCGCGTGTGGCTGTTACACGTGCCGCACGGGGTTCTCACGGGGCTATCTCCGGCATTTGTTCGCGGCCAACGAGCTGCTCGCCTACACGCTGGCCAGCCTGCACAACCTCCACTTCATTCTCGAGCTGATGCGCCGGATCCGCGAAGCCGTGCGGGGTGAGTACCTCTCGGAACTGGCAGACGCGTTTCTTTCGAAGTACCGGGTGGGCCCTCGTGGGGACAAGCGTTAGCCGCCGGCAGAGGCGAAGGTTCGTCCGGGTTCGACCATCGCGACCGGGTCCAGAATCCGATCGAGATCCGTCTCCGACAGCGGCGTCCGCTCGCGCGCCAGGTCCCGAATCGTCCGGCCTGAGGTGAAGGCCTCCTTGGCCAGCGCCGCGGCGGCGTCGTACCCAATCTCCGGCGCCAGCGCCGTCACCAGCATGAGGCCGGACTCGACGATGTCTGGCCCGCGCGAAGTCGCCTGCAGGCCCGCGACCAGGTTGTCGGCGAAATTGCGCGTGGCCGTCCCGAGGTAGCGGATCGAGGAGAGCAGGCTGCGCGCCGCGATTGGCAGCATCACGTTGAGCTCGAAGTTGCCGCTTTGCCCGGCGACCGAAATGGTGACGTCATTGCCGAGCACCATCGCGCAGACTTGCGTCAATGCTTCGGCAATGACCGGGTTCACTTTGCCGGGCATGATCGAGCTGCCCGGCTGGACCGCCGGCACGTCCAACTCGCCGATGCCGGCGCGTGGGCCACTGCCCATCCAGCGGATGTCATTGGCCATTTTGAGCAGCGAGATTGCCACGGTTCGCACCGCGCCGCTGGCGGCAACGATGTTGTCGATCGTGCTCTGCGCCTGGAAGTGGTTCGTCGTCTCGCGCAGTCCAAGTCCGCTGCGCTGATTGATGTACTCGATCGTGCGGCGCGGGAACTCGGCGTGCATATTGATGCCGGTCCCGACAGCATTGCCGCCAAGCGCGACTTCGCGCAGCTCGTCGCTAGCTTGCTCCAAGCGGATAAGCGCGCGGTCCATCTGGCCCACGTAGCCCAGGAACTCCTGCCCCAGGCGGATGGGCGTCGCGTCCTGTAGATGCGTTCGACCCGTTTTGACAATGGGCCAGAACTCACGGCTCTTGTCGGACAGCGTCTCGCGCAGACGCTCGACGGCGGGAATCAGGACCTCGCGCAGCTCGGCGAGGGCAGACAGGTGGATGGCCGTGGGGATCACGTCATTCGACGACTGGCCGCGGTTGACATCGTCGTTGGGGTGGACCAGCGCGGCGCCCTCGGCCAGCACACCGCCGAGCAGCTCGGTCGCGCGGTGGGCGATGATCTCGTTGGCGTTGGTGTTTGTCGAGGTGCCGGAACCGGTCTGGAAGACGTCCAGCACGAACTGATCGTCGAAGACACCCGAGGGATCCGCGACTTCGTCGGCCGCGTCCGCGATGGCGTCCGCCTTGCTTGCCTCGAGCAGGCCCAGGTCGCGGTTGGCGCGAGCCGCCGCGGCCTTGATCGTTCCGAGCGCCCAGATAAAGCGACGGTCGAAGCGTTCGCCGCTGATCGGGAAGTTCTCGACGGCGCGCTGGGTAGAAGCTCCGTAGTAGGCACCCTCGGGGACTTCGAGGCGGCCCATCGAATCACGTTCGACACGCCGCGGCGGCACCGAGCGCCCGGGTCGGCGCGCGTTCGTTGTCACGATTTCAGTGTAGACAAAGTGCTCGCCGGCGACGCCTATCGCACACAGGTGATCTGGCGCCGGTTTGGCCGCGTACTATCGGCAGCCACCCATGGGCGGTCTCGAGGCGTTTCTGGACACGTATGGCCTGGCCGCGGCGTGCCTGGTGATGTTGATCAAGGCAATCGGCATTCCGATTCCCATCCCGGGTGATGTCGTGCTGCTGGCGATGGCCGCCCGCGCGGCCGAAGGCAAGGTGCTGGTATGGGTGGCATTCGCGGGGCTGCTCGTGGCGATCACGCTTGGCGGCTGGCTGCAATTCACCCTCGCGCGTGGACCGGCACGGCATGTCGTCATGCGTTACGGCGCGCGCCTCGGTCTGACGACCGAACGTCTGGACACCGTGGCGCGCCGCGTTCGTCAGGGCGGCCCACTGGCGATTGGCCTGGGCGTCCTCACGCCGGGGGTGCGTACCGCGGTCATACCGGCCTGCGGCCTGGCCAATGTGCCGCTCGGCATGTTTCTGCCGGGGTTGCTCCTCGGGACTGCCGTCGATCTGGCGCTGCATTTTGCCATTGGCTTCGCGGGCGCGAGTTTGCTCACGGTCTCACCTCTGGTCGTCCTCGGCGTGGTGGCTCTCGTCGGTCTGGGGGTGACGCTACTGCTCGCGCGCCGACGGCGGGCATCACGCGCCGCGGCGGTCACCGCGTGGACCGAGGCGACGTGTCCGGTGTGTCTGGCTCTCGAAGCGGTCGTCCCCGCGCGGCTTGACCCTGCGGTACGCTTGGAACGTGCGGCCTGAGGCGACTGCGGGTGAAGACACCCGTGTGTGGGTCGGACGTGTCAGCAGCGGTCATGAAGCGGAGCACGAGCAATTCATCCAGTGGCTGAACGGCCCGGAAGCCGCGGACATTTTCCGCCGGCGCCGCCTGACGGAATACCAGTTGACAGAACACGACGGCGACCTGACAGTGGTATTCAAAGCGCCGCACACGGGCGATCCACGCCTGCTAATCGACTTTCTGCGCTACCCGGGCATGTGGCCTGACTACTGGGAGTTCGTCCGCGGGGGACGCGGCGAGGACGAACCCGCGGTTGAGTCGACCGTGCCTCACGGCACCGTCAGGGTCCACTGGCGCCGCGACCCATGATCCTCACGCCCGACCAGATCGCTCGCACGGTCGAGCAGCGGCGCGACTTTCATCAGCACCCCGAGCTGGCGCATCAGGAGCACCGCACGGCTGGCGTGATCGCCGAGCGTCTGCGGGCGCTGGGCCTGGACGAGGTGCGCAGCAGGGTGGGCCAGACCGGCGTCGTCGGCGTCCTGCGTGGGACGCGACCTGGTCGCTCGGTGCTGCTGCGCGCCGACATCGACGCGTTGCCGCTCACCGAGCTCGACCACGGTCAGGCCTATCGTTCGCGGAATGCGGGCGTGCATCACGCCTGCGGCCACGACGGCCACGCGGCCATCTTGCTGACCGTCGCCGAAGTCCTCGCGGCGCGCCGCGGCGATCTGCCTGGCAGCGTGCGGTTCGTGTTTCAGCCTGCCGAGGAGCGTGTCGACGGAGCAGCCGGGCATGCTGCGTGAAGGAGCGTTGGATCCGAAACCGGACGCCTGCTTCGGGCTGCACCTCTGGAATGAAGTCGACGTCGGCCGCATCGACGTCCGACCGGGTCCCATCTATGCCTCCGCCGATGCCTTCACGATCGAGCTGACCGCCGGTGGTGGGCACGCCGCAATGCCGCACCAGGTGGCCGACCCCGTGGTGGCGGCCGCTGAGCTGATTGTGGCGTTGCAGACGCTGGTCTCACGCGAGTCGCCACCCAGAGAGCCCGCGGTGTTGACGATTGGCAGCATCCACGGCGGGACGGCGCCGAACATCATCCCGGCGCGTGTGGAGCTGCAGGGTACGCTGCGGGTGTTCTCGCCGGACCTGCGTGCCACACTGCTGAGACGCATCGACGACGTCGTGACTGGCATCGCGCGCACGCTGCGCGTGGAGGCGAAGCTGCAGATGTCCGAGTCCTGTGCGGCGTGCGTCAACGACGTGGCGATGGCTGAGCTGGTGCAGCGAGTTGGCAGGCGCGAGCTTGGTGCCGGCAACGTGGACGATCGACAGCAAACGATGGGCGCCGACGACATGTCCGAGTTCCTGAACGCGGTGCCGGGGTGCTACTTTTTCGTGGGGGCGGCGAACACCGAGCGGGGTCTGAAGAGTCCGCACCACAGTCCCACGTTCGACTTTGACGAGCGAGCGCTGGATATTGGAGTGCGCATGCTGACGAGTGTCGCGCTGGAATTCCTCGAGGCTGAGTGATCGGGTGTCTGAGACACAACGCGTTTTGCCACTGTTTCCGCTAGAGCAGGTCGTGCTCTTCCCGGGTATGTCGCTGCCACTGCGCATCTTCGAAGAGCGCTACAAGGTGATGATCGGCGCCTGTCAGGTCACCGACCAGCTATTCGGCGTCGTGCTGATCCACAGCGGCCGCGAGGTGGGCGATCCTGCCGAGCCAGAGCACGTCGGCTGCACGGCGCGCATGGTGCGCGTCGACCGCATTCCGGATGGACGCATGAACATCCTGACGGTGGGCGAGCAACGCTTTCGGCTGGTTGGTCCCGCACGAGCTATGCCCGAGGGCTATCTGGTGGGTGACGTCCAGATGCTCAACGAACCGAGCACCGCACCCGTCGAGTCGACGCTGGTGAGCGACGTCAGCCGCGAATTCACGCGCTACCAACAGGCGATTGTCGGGCTGACGGGGCGTGGAGATCCGGCGAGCGCGCCTGCGTTGCCTACCGACCCCGTGCGACTCTCGTATCACATTGCTGCCATGCTCTATGTCGATCCGCGCGAGCGGCAGAAGCTTCTCGAAATCGACGACGTCGCGCAGCGCCTGCGGCAAGAGCTGGCGCTCCTCAAGCGAGAGATGCCCAGAACGATCGGACCCTTCTCGCTCAACTGAGCGTGCTCGTGTTACGGCCGGGCGCGCTCGGCGACACGCTGCTGGCCCTTCCCGCGCTGCGCGCGCTGCGTCGAGCGCTGGGGTCCATCACGCTGGCCGCCCAGCCTGCCGCCGCGCGACTGCTTCAGTCGGTCGGCGAGATCGATCGCGGACTGGCATTCGACGACCCGTCGCTCGCCTGGGTTTTCACGGGCCCGGCCCCGGCCGCCGTGGCCTCGGAGACCGTCGTGGCGTGGATGAGCGCTTCGCCAGCGGGCCTGCCGGCCAGCGCAGTGCAGGCCCCGTCACGCCCAGCGGCGACCACCGCCGGCGGCCAGCACTGCGCGCGCTATTTGCTGAACACGCTGGCGCCACTGGGGATCGACCTGGCGTGGGACGACCGAGTGCTGAATGTCGCGCCGCTGCGCTCTGAGGACGTGCTGGTCCACCCTGGCAGCGGCGCGGCCGCCAAGAATTGGCCTGCCGAGCACTTCGCCGCGGTGATTCGTGCGCTGGATCGGCCGGTGCGCCTGATCGTGGGTGAGGCCGATGAAGAGGCCGCCGCCAGCATTGAGGCGTGTCTGGGCCGGCGCCTCGAGCGGCTCGAGCGCCCCCCACTGGAGGAGCTTGCGGCGCGGCTGGCGGGCTGCTGCGCGTATCTGGGCAACGACTCGGGCGTCAGCCACCTCGCGGGCCTGTGCGGCGCGCACGCCTTCGTCCTGTTCGGTCCGACCGACCCGCGTGTCTGGCGTCCTCTCGGCCCAGACGTCGCCGTGCTGCGGTTCGAAACGTCCCCGAGCGAGGTTGTACGGCGGCTTTAGTGGTGTGGCTTTAGTGTTGCGGCTTTGGTGTCGGCTGCGGCTTTGCGGGCGCAGGCGGCGTCGTCGGCTTTGGCGCGGGTGCAGGCGGGGTGGTGGCCTGAGGTTTGGGCGCGGGCGCCGGCTGCTGTGGCACTGGCGTCGGCACGGGCGCTTCGGGCTTCGGCGGACTCGCCGGCGCGACGGGCGCCTGGGTGGAGGCCGTCGCCGCGGGTGCGGGCTGAGCGTTGGCCTGCGGCTGAGCCGTAGGCTGCGCTGAGACTGCGGGTTGGGCTGGCGCGGCAGGCGCTCGGGCGGGCGTCGCGGGCGCCGCCGGCCCTACGGACTGCACCGACCCGCGCGGGGCATTTTCGGCAAAGAACAGGTCGTTCCAGCACAAGGGCGCGCCAGGCCGCATGCGCGTATCCCCGCACACCTGGCGCTCGACCAGCCCATCAGGTCTGGGGAAATCCTGCGGCTGGAGGTGCCAGTAGTCGAACGACATCTTCATCGACGCGGGCCACACTTTGGCCGCCGTCAGCGTGCTCAACGTCTGGAACATCGGATGGCCGTCCGCGTTGCCCACCCACACCACGATGGCCAGATCAGGCGTATAGCCATCCGTCCACGTGTCGCGGTAGTTGTCCGTCGTGCCGGTCTTGGACGCGGCTGGCCAGAGCGGCGCCTTGGGATCGTCGTTCTGGTGCAGCATCAGCGGCGTGTTCGGCCCGTAGGTGAACAACTTGGCGTTCGGGTCCGACAGGACGTTGGTGATCATGTACGCCGCGCGCGGATCGATGACCTGCTCGCCCTGGGGAACCTTGTAGTCCTCCAGGACATTGCCGTCCGCATCGACGATGCGCGTGATCGCGACCAGCGGAATCTTGAGCCCGTTGTTGGCAAAGGTCGCATACACCTGCGCCATATCCAGCGGGGTAACCTCGGCGCCGCCCAGCGTCAGGCTCAGGCCGAAGGTCTTGTCCGAGTCCGGTCCCCAGGTCGTCACGCCCATGCTGGTCGCCAGATCGCGCATGCTGTCGACGCCCACGAAGTCCAGCGTCTTCACCGCCGGAATGTCCAGCGAATTGCCCAGCGCACTCCGAACGGTCGTCTGACCGTGGAAAATGTTGTCGAAGTTGACGGGACACCACTGGTGCGTCGGCGTGTCCTGCCAGCAGGTCGGCACGTCGTCAATGGGCGTCGACGGTGACCAGCCTTTCAGGAACGAGTCCGCGTACACCATGGGTTTGACGGACGATCCAGGCTGACGCTCGCTGGTCAGTAAGTCGACCTGACCATCGATGGATTCGTCGTTGTAATCGAGACTGCCGTTGAACGCGAGGATCTCACCGGTCTTGGGATTAACCGCGATTTGGGCCGCATTGGTCGCGCCCTGTGTTGCGATGGTGGGTTTGGCATCCTGCAGCACCTGCTGCATCTTGTCGTTGTAGTCGTTGTCGAGCGTCGTGTAGATCTTCAGGCCGCCCTGGTAGAGCGTCTTCGCGCCGTATTTCTGCTCGACCAGATCACGAATGTACATGACCCAGTGCGGGGCTTTGAGCTCGACCTCGTGCTGTTTGATCTGCAGTGGCTCGGCGTACGCATCCCGCGCCTGTTGCTCGGTGATAAAGCCGTGGCGCGTCATCTGTTCGAGCACGTACGCCTGGCGCTCCTTGGTGACGACCGGGATCCCGTCGGCCGTACGCGGCACATCCGTACGTGTGGGATCGTAGCCAGACGGTGACTGGACCAGGCCCGCGATCAGCGAGGCTTCGGCGACGTCCAGGTCGCGCGCGTGTTTATCGAAATAGTCCTGCGCGGCCGCTTCGACCCCGTAGCTCTGATTGCCGTAGTAGACCTCGTTTAAGTACAGCTCGAGGATCTGATCCTTGGATAACTTCTCGTCGAGTTGATACGCGAGGATGATCTCTCTGAGCTTGCGGGTAATCGTGACCTGATTGCGTTCTTCGGGCGACAAGATCACGTTGCGCACCAACTGCTGGGTGATGGTGGACGCACCCGTGGTACTGGTCCCGCTGCCAGTGAGAAACGCCGACCGGATGGTCGCGCGCAAATCGACTCCGCGATGCTGATAGAAAAACGCGTCCTCGGCGGCCAGCGTGGCGTCGATCAGGTTTTGCGAGATCTCGTCCAGCGCCACGACTGTACGTTTGCCACCGTCGGGATCGTAGAACTCCCAGAGCAGCGTGCCGTTGCGGTCGAAGATCTGGGCCGTCTTGAAGCTGGCATGATTGCTGATCTCGCTGAGCGACGGCAGGTCGCGGGTGAGCATGGCATAGCCGGTGGCCGCGCCCTGAAGCAGCACGAAGATGCCGATGAGCCCGACACCCAGCATGCCGACGAGCAGCGCCGAGCCAATCAGGATGGGCTTGCTGAAGCGGCTGCTGGTCTCGACGCGCTCGTGGTAGTCGCGCGCGATCTGGAGGCGATACAGGCGCTGGAGGCGCTCCTGGGCGCGCATCTGCGCGCGCTGTCGGATGTCCAGGCCGTGACCATTCCCGTTCCCGTTGCCACTGCCCTTACCGTTGCCATTGCCGTAACGCTGCACTGATTCGCGGGCTCCGCCAGTGGCAGTGATGATGCCATACGTCTTTCAGGCGCGGGGCGTAACGCGCAGCGTACGTTCGTTCGCGTAGCGCACCAGGCCCGGCGGACCACCCGGAATTTTCTTGACATAACGCCGGCGCGTGACGTCCACCTCCACCGCGCTGGAGCCGCGCGCCGCCGAATGGCCGGCCGCGACCGCCGCCGCGCGCTCGATCACGGCCTCGGGTGGGTCCGCGCTGCCGCGCACCACCACGTGCGCGCCGGCGACGCCCCGTGCGTGGAGCCAGAGATCGTCGCCGTGCGCGACGTCGAATGTGACAGTTGCGTTACCCGCCGCGCTCGTGCCGACCAGGGCTTCCCAGCCGTCCGACAGCGCGACGCGCCGATACGGTGCCGACTTCGAGCCCTTGTCAGCCTTCGGCCGCGCAGACCCGCCCTTGGACCGTTCAGACCCGCCCTTCTCGGGCTTGCCCGCCTGCGACTTGCCCGCCTGCGACTTGCCCGCCCGCGACTTGCCCGCCTGCGGCCGGGAGCCCGTTGCACTCGCCACCTCGCGGCGCAGAGCCCGAATGGCGTCCATCTGGTCGGCAACCTCGACAAGCGTCCGCAGATCCGCCAGATGTTCGGCGGCCTGCCGCGCCTCATCGAGCAGCTGCGGGACGCGCTCCTCCGTCTCGCGCGCCCTGCGATACCGGGCGAAGTAGGCCTGGGCATTCGACAGCGCGCTCAGGCGTGGATCCAGCTCGATCTGCACGCCGTCAACGACGAATTCCGCCGCCTCGGGCGGAACTTCGGTGAGGTGGGAGAGGATGAGGTCGCCTGCGCGTCGCAGTGGCTCACGCTCAGTCTGGCCCGTGCTCAACTGGTGTTCCAGGGCTGCGACGCGTCGGGCGGTGGTGTGCGCGGCACGCTCCAACGGTGCAAGTAGCGCCTTGCGCTCGGCGGCCAACGGGTCCCCGCGTTTCGGCGCGCCGACCTTTTCGAGACGCGCGTAGTACGCCTCAATCGCGTGACTCACCGATTCGAAGTGCTCCAGACGCACGTCCGAGCCCTGGAGGTGGCTCAGCACATACGGCGCGTAGTCGAGGGGGCGCTCATCGGCGTCAAATGCGACGGTTGGCGACCAGTCGTGCGTGTCGGCCATCGCAAGAAACGCACGCGTCGTAAGCGCGAGATCGGACCAGACTACCTCGTCGATCCGCGTGGAGGTCTGCGCACTGGCTCGAAAGACGATCTCACGGGCCGCGACTGGCGACAGACCCGCCACGCGCTGGGCCAACCATTTGTCGAGCGGTTCGCGCGCCCCCGCCGAGAGGCTCTCGGCGGTGGCGTCCTCCGGCAGCAAACGGTCCTGGGGCGGTGGGGGCGCGTAGGGCAGGTGCGGCAGGACCGGTCGACGCGGGTTGCGGCTGGGCGGCGTTCGACGCGCGGCGTCGAGGATCACGCCGTTGCCGTCGACCAGGACGAGATTGCTGCGCCTTCCCATCGCTTCTACAATGAGCAGCACCCTGTAAGGCCGGTCGGAGGGGTCCCGTTGCTCGCAGTCGAGCTCGATTACGCGCTCCAGACGCGGCTGGCGAATCGCTCGCACGCGCGCATGGCGAAGGTGCTTGCGCACCAGCAGGTTAAAGGGGCTATCGTGTTCGACGCCTCTGGTGGGCAGTTGCTGGATGGCGTGGACGCGCCCCTGCTCCAGGTGGGCCGACAGCAGCACGTTGGTCCGACCGGCGCCGGGCGCAAAGAGTTCGACGGCAAGGCTGAGCTCGTCGACGAAGACAATTTTCTGCAGGCGCGCGCCAATCACCAGCGGCGCGAGCTCATCGCGCACCGCGGCCAGAGTCAGCGCGTCAAAACTCACAGGGCATAGTGACGGCCGCCGACCCGCTGACCAACACCCCCGCCAGTGGGTTGGTGTTCGTCCTGTCGGGTCCGTCGGGGGTTGGCAAGTCGACGCTGATCGAGCGTCTGAAGCGCGATGGGTTTCCCATCACCTATAGCGTGACGGCGACCACCCGTCCACGGCGGCAAGGTGAAGAGCACGGGGTTCATTACTATTTTCTCACCGACGGCGAGTACGACGCGCTGCTCGAGGCGGACCAGTTCCTGGAACATGCTGTCGTCCACAATCTTTACCGGTACGGTATTCCGTTGCACAGCATTCGCGATGGGTTGCGCCGCGGCCAGGACGTGATCCTGGCCCCGGACGTTCAGGGTGCCAGCACAGTGCGCTGGAAGCTGCCCAACGCGATCACGGTCTTTCTGCGCCCGGCGTCGCTGGATGAGCTGGTGCCGCGGCTGGTCGCGCGCGGCACCGAAAGCCCCGAAGAGCGTCGGATTCGCATGGCGACAGCGGAGCGCGAGATGCAGCGGGTCAGCGAATACGACTACGTGATCGTCAATCAGCGCGACAAGGTCGACCAGGCGGTGAGCGATCTGAAGGCCATCATCGTGGCCGAGCGCTCGCGCGTCTGCCCGCGGACTGTCATCCTCTGAGCTGCGTGGCGCTGCGTCGCGTGCTGGTCCTGGGTGGGGCGCGCTCGGGAAAGAGCGCCTTCGCCGAGCAACTGGCCGTCGCCTGTGGTCCAGCCGTGCTCTACGTCGCCACGGCGAGCGCGTCGGATACGGAAATGGCCGAGCGCATCGCGCAGCATCGTGCGCAACGGCCGGCCACGTGGCTGACGCTCGAATCGACGGTCGACCTGGCCGCCTCGATTGCCTCCGGGCCCGAGGTGCGCACCGTGCTGGTCGAAGACCTGACCCTGCTGCTGTCGAACCACATGCAGCGCGACACGGCCAGCGCCGAAGCGGTGACCATCCGCGAGGTCGAGGCGCTGCTGCGGCTGGACGCGAACGTGCTACTGGTCAGCAACGAAGTCGGGATGGGGCTTGTGCCTATGCATCCTCTCGGGCGCGCGTTCCGCGATGCACTCGGTCGGGTCAACCAGGCCACGGCTGGCGCGTGCACCGAGGTCTACTTCGTGGTAGCCGGCCTTCCGCTACAGATGAAATAGCCGCTACAATCGAGGCGGATTCGCGGTGACTGATGTTTGATCGGCCGGTCGGCTTTCTGATACGCCTGGGGAGCTAAAGCGTGAGCGCTGTCTTGGTGCTGAACCAGAACTATGAGCCGCTGAATGTGTGTAATGCGCGAAGAGCTCTGGTCCTGGTGGACGGCGGCAAGGCAGAGGTACTCGAGCACGCGGAGATCCCGATACGCACGCCGAATCGACTGTTTCCGCGTCCATCGGTCATCCGGCTCGTATACATGATCAAGCGGCCACGGCCGCGGGTGCGGCTGACCCGCCGCGAGATCTTCGTACGTGACCATCACGCCTGTCAGTACTGCGGCGTGCGTACGCGCGATTTGACGCTGGACCACGTCGTGCCGCGGCACCGTGGCGGACGCCACACGTGGGACAACCTGGTCAGCGCCTGTCGGACGTGCAACCACCGCAAGGGCGGGCGCACGCCGGACGAGGCGCGCATGTACCTGCGCCGGCAGCCGACCGAGCCGCACGCGACGAGTTACTACCTGTTTCATCAGTATCTCGAGAGCGAGCGCTTCGCGGGGTGGACAAAGTTCATGCCCGAGTGGGAGCAGCGGCGCGCGGGCTGAGCCCAAGCCGTCGGCCTCGCCCTGGTAGGAAGGACCTGGCGGCGCGCTAGCGCTCCGAGAAGAACAAGCGCCGCAGTGTCGGCTCGTGCATGCCACGCGTCAGGGCCACGACCTCGTCCCCAGGCTGGAGCACGGTGCTGCCGTTCGGGAAGAACGCGGCGCCGTCGCGGATGACCACCGCGATGGTGCTCTCGGGCGGCAAGTCCACCTCGCGCAGTGACGAAGACGTTACCGGGCTGCGCGGATCGACAACCGCCTCGACCACTTCAACATCCGTGTTGCGCAGTTTCAGCAGTGGCACGAGGTTCGCATGCGGAATCTCCTGCTCCAGCACCGACAACATGACCTGCGTCGCGTTAACAGTTGCGTCAATGCCGAGCATGCGGAACAGCCCCTCGTTGCGCGGGTCGTTGATGCGCGCCACCGTGCGCCGCGCCCCGAAGCGTCGCTTGGCCACCTGCAGGAGCACCAGGTTGCGCGGGTCGTCGCCCGTGACCGCAATCACGACGTCGGCCCGCTCGGCGCCAGCTTCGGCCAGCGTGCTCGCCTCGTCGGCGTTACCGCGCAGCACCACGTTGCCAAGCTCGTTGGCGATGAATTCAGCCCGTTCGGCGTTGTTCTCGATGATCAGCACTTCGTGGCCCTGATCGATCAGCTCGCGCGCGAGGAAAAACCCGACTTTGCCTCCGCCAGCCACGATCGCGTACATGCGCGGCGCTAGATGGCCGCCGTCGACGCCGACTGGCCGGTCAATTCTTCGTAAAAGGCGTTGGCGCCGATGATCGTCGGGCTGATG
Organism: uncultured Chloroflexia bacterium; assembly: GCA_963776625.1. Taxonomy (GTDB): domain Bacteria; phylum Chloroflexota; class UBA6077; order UBA6077; family CF-72; genus CF-72. Next base: position 334,860 of record CAVZNP010000004.1, read on the forward strand.
GCCTGCAGACCCAGGGCGGAGAAGGTGTCCGAACGCAGCGGATCGTAGATGCGGGTGACGACGCGCTTGACGCCGAACACATGCTTGGCGATCTGGCTGGCCATGATGTTGCGATTGTCACCCTGCGTAGCCGCCAGAAACGCGTCCGCTCGCTCGATGCCCGCGCGTTTGAGCACTTCCTGATCAGTAGCGTCGCCCAGCACGGTCGTGCCCTTGAAATCCGGCCCGAGTCGGGTGAAGGCCGACGATATGACGTCCATGATGGTGACTTCGTGGCCGGCCGTGGTCAGCATCAGCGCAACTCGCGCGCCAACACGCCCACAGCCCATGATGATGATGAACATACCGAAACTAGCGGCCGCGCTCGCTGGCGGACTTTGCCGTTTGGGTCGCCGCCGCGACGTTGGGCGCGGCCCGCGCCAGCCAGACACGGCAGGGGGCATTCTTCAGCACGTAGGGCGCCGTATGCCCCAGGTCGAACTCGCCGAACTTGCGTTTGTAACCGATGCCCATAACGATCAGGTCGATGTCGCGCTCGAGCGCCTCGTCGACGATGGCCGTGCCAACATCGCGTGCCTGGAGAATCTCCGTTTCGAGATCGATGCCGAACTCTTCCCCGACGTGCTCGGCGCGGGCCAGGACGGTATCGCCCTTGGCCGCTTCAGGCGGTAGATCGACGTCAAGTGGCAGCGTGCGCTTTACCTCAATGACGTAGATCGCATAGACCGAGGCTTTGCCACGCTTCCCAATCTCGCAAGCCAGGGCTACGGCATCGTCGTCGGTGGGATTGCCGTTCACCGGTACGAGAATTCGGCTAGCGCGGATCACGGCGCCCCACTTTCTAACATTGTACTCCCGATGGGTCAAACATCAGACGCCTAACCGGCGCGCCGTGCGCAGGAGTCCCAGCGCGCTCATGCCATGCTCGATGCGTCCGTCCAGCGCCGCCGCAACGGCGTCGCTCAGCGGCACGCGGCGCGCGATCAGGTCCTGCTCGGCGCCGTCGCGCGTATGTGCGCCGGCGGGCGCGGGGCGCAGGTTCCGCGCCAGGTACAGGTGCCAGCGACCCTTGATGCTCGCACTTGAGTAACCGCTACCCAGTGGCTCCCAGGTCGAGGCGCACAGTCCCACCTCCTCCGCAAGCTCGCGTTCAGCTGCCTCGCGTGGTGTTTCCGTGCCCTCGCCGCCGCCCGAGGGGATCTCCCAGGAATTGCTGGCCCAGGGATAGCGCCACTGGCGCACCAGGTACACGTTGTTGTCGTCGTCGATCGGTACGACGGCCACAATCGGACTCTGGACCTCGAGGTACACGTAGCTGCCAGGCTGGCCGTCGGGTTGGGTGACGCTGTCCTCGCGCAGGAGCAGGCGGCCGTTAGCGAAGACAACGCGCGTCGACCGGGTCGTCCACGGGTTCGGACCGTCGAGCTCGAGCATGTGCCCCCACAGCGTACAGAACGGCATCGCGAAAGGCTCGGCCTGCCCGGCGCGACGGGATCGCGGCCAGGCCTCAACCAGCATCCTCACGAAACGCCGCCAGGTGTGTTGCCGCCATGCGATAATGATGGCCGGTCCGGCCTCCTGACAGTGATGCTAGTTCGCACGCTGCGCCCCATTGACGTGGTGGCGCTTGCATCGTTCCAGCGTCGTGCCGGCGCAACGGAAATCACCGCGCACTCGTGGCCGCGCGTTGAGCCCGAGAGCGGGCGCCTGCCGTACGTGAGTCTGATGTCGGCCTCGCTAGGACATCGGCCGGGTGGCCAACGTACCTGGCTGGCCGAATCGAATGGTCGTGTCGTGGGATTGGCGATGGCCCGCCCGCGGGCGGGTGGTCTGGTGTGGGATGTGGTGCACTTGCACGCGGATGCCGACGCCGACAGCGCGGGGGCCGATTTGCTGGAACAGGTGGTGACGTGCGCGGGCTCGCGTGCCGGCCGCCGCGTGTTCCTCGAGACACCGACGGGTGGGCGCGGCATCGATGTCGCGCGGCGCGCGGGCTTTGAGCGTTTCACCTCGAGCGAGTTGTTCGTGCTGATGCCCGGGTTCAAAGTCGAGCGCACCGATGTGTTCGAGGCACGCCCGCGGCTGCGAGCCGACGAGCAAACCCTGTTCCAGTTGTACATGGCGGCGGTGCCGGCGCCCGTGCGGGCAGCCGAAGCCATGACCCTGGAGGAGTGGGGCGCGCTGTACCCGGGCCGAAAACGCTGGCAGCCATCGTTCACCGGCACGCGCCAGCAGTACGTCTGGGAGCTCGGCACGTCCGTGGTTGGCTGGATGGAGCTCACCTTTGGCCAGCGCAGTCAGTACATCGAGCTGCTGGTCAACCCACGCTATGAAGATGCCGCGGACCGCCTTGTGCGATATGCCTTATTGCAAGTGAGTCCGAAAGCACCGGTTTATTTCGTCGCGCGCGAATATCAGGCGTCGCTGGCCCAGGCGCTGCAGCGGAGTGGCTTCCGCGCTACAGGGAGGCACGAGTTGTTCGTCAAACTGCTGGCTGCACGCGTCCGCGAGCCACGCCTGGTAACAGCCAACCTGGTTGGAGGCTAGAGAAGGCAACAGCATGGCCATGCACGAACAACGGGCCGCCCGTGTCCTGCAATTGCCCACCGTAACGGACGTGGTCACCGACGACCTCGACCAGCTACTGGAAGTCCTGCCGCCGCACATTTGCGATCCACTGCAGGCGCTCGAAGATCGCCGCGAACTGCTCGAGAGTGGTCATGGACCTGGGGCGTGAGCCCGAGGCGCGCTTGCCCCGCGCGAGGTGCTGCTGTTGACGCAATCGGTCCCGCTGGGAGGAGACATCGACTACGTGGTGGAGCGGGTCGGCGCGTTCGGCGACGACAACCGCGCCGGCATCGAGCGGCACCCTGCATCGCATTCAGCGCCATCCGCAACCGCGCGGCCAGATCGTCGGCTTGACCTGCCGCGTCGGCCGCGCCGTGCTGCGGCACCGTCGCCATCATCCGCGACGTCGTCGAATCCGGTCGCAGCGATCCTGATCCTGGGTCGGCCAGGCGTCGGCAAGACGACTCTCCTGCGCGAGGCCGCCCGCGTGCTGGCCGATGAGCTGGGCAAGCGGGTGGTGGTCGTCGATACCAGCAATGAGATCGCCGGCGATGGCGATGTCCCGCATCCCGGCATCGGGCGGGCGCGGCGCATGCAGGTGGCGCAACGCCGCCCAGCAGCATGCGGTGATGATCGAGGCGGTCGAAAACCACATGCCCGAGGTCATCGTCATCGACGAGATCGGCACCGAGCTGGAGGCGGCCGCCGCGCGCACCATCGCCGAGCGCGGCGTGCAGCTGGTGGGCACCGCCCACGGCAGCACGCTGGAGAACCTGATGATGAACCCGACGCTGTCCGATCTGGTCGGCGGCATTCAGACCGTCACCTTGAGCGACGAGGAGGCGCGCCGCCGCGGCACGCAGAAGACCGTCCTCGAGCGCAAGGCGCCGCCGACCTTCGACGTCGTCGTCGAGATCCAGAACTGGAGCCATGTCGCCGTCCACGAAAACGTGGCCGAGGTCATCGACGCCATCTTGCGCGGCCAGCCGGTCGTTCCCACCGTGCGTCGCCGCGGTCAGGACGGCGAAGTGCTGATCGAAGAACCGCTCATCGCTCGTGGTCGCACGCCGGCGCTGCCCGACATTGACCGCCCGACGTTCAGTCCGCTGACGCGCAGCCGAGTGCGCGCGAGCACGGCCAACCTCGCCGAGGAGCTCTATCCGGCCATCGAGGAGCGCCGCGCCACGCCGCTGATCGATCGACGCCCGCCACCTGATGTCGCGAGCCCTCAGCATCGCAACGGGCGTCAGCCTGTGCGCATCTACCCGTTCGGCGTCAATCGCTCGCGGCTCGAAGCCCAGATCCGCAGCCTGGGATTGCCCGGCGTCAGTCGTCGCCGATCAGCGTCAAGCCGACGTCGTGCTCACGGTGCGCAACTACTACCGTCGCAAGCCGCAGGCGCTGCGTGACGCCGAAGCCAGCGGCGTGCCCGTGCACGTCCTGCGCTCCAACTCGGCGAGCAACATCGAGCAGGAATTGCTGCACATCTCGCATCTGGACTCCGCACCCGTGCCCGGGGCGGCGCAGAATGCCCTGCGCGAGACAGAAGACGCCATTGCTCAGGTCCTCGAAACGTCGGCGCCGGTCGAGCTCTCGCCGCAGAGCGCGTACATTCGACGGCTGCAGCACCAGCTTGCCGAGCAGCACAGCCTGTCGTCGCGCAGCACGGGCAAAGAGCCGTATCGCCGCGTGCGCATCTCTAAAGCCGACTAGCCGCGTGTTCATCACGCTTGAAGGTACGGAAGGTTCGGGAAAGTCCGTCCAGGCACGCATGCTCGCGGCGCGCCTGCGCACCGCGGGCTATGTTGTCCTCGAGACGCGTGAGCCCGGCGGCACGCTCCTGGGCCTCGAGCTGCGCCACATCCTCCTGGAGCGCAAAGAGCTCGAGCTGACCCCGCGCACCGAGGCCTTGCTGATGAACGCCTCACGCGCACAATTAGTGGAGAAGGTGATCTGGCCAGCGATAGAACGGGACGAGATCGTGGTCTGCGATCGATTCGCTGATTCAACACTCGCTTACCAGGGGGCAGGTCGCGGGCTTGGCATGCAGGAGCTGAGGTCGGTGGTGTCGTTTGCCACTGCCGCGTTGCGACCCGACCTGACACTCCTGCTGGATGTACCGGTCGAGGTTGGATTGACGCGCAAGCACGCGCAGGAGCAGAGCAACCGCTTCGAAGCCGAGACGCTGGCGTTCCATGCCCGGGTGCAGGCTACCTATCGCGCGTTGGCGGCTGCCGAACCCGAGCGCTGGCGCTGCTTCGACGGTGTTGCCGGCGTGGATCACCTCGCCGACGAGATCTGGGACGCGGTCGCCGCGCGGATGGGGTTGCAGGCATGAAGATGGTCGTGGCGGTTGTGCAATCGGCGGACGCCAGCGGCCTGCTGACACAGCTGTCGAATCGTGGTTTTCGCGCTACCCGCATCAAGACGGCGGGCGGCTTTTTGCGCGAGTCGAATGCCACGATCTTCGTCGGCGTGGAAGACGCCGACGTGGAGACGGTGGTTCGGGTCGTCCGCCAGAGCTGCACCACGCGGCAGCAGTCGATCACGGCGATCCCGGCGGTGATGGAGCCGGGAGAGTTCTTTTTGCCCTATCCCGTCGAGGTAGAAGTAGGCGGCGCGACAATCTTCGTGCTCGACGTCGAACGCTTCGAGCGGGTGTAAGCCTTTCGAGGAGGCCACCGGCCAGGTTCCCTTCCCCTTTGCGTGACGCTTGAGCAGATCCGCGTCACGGGGCGCGAGCTGACGGCCTCCGCTGGCGCCTTCTGAGGCGGTTCTTGTCAACACGCGAGCGTAAACACAGGGTGGGCAAGGACACGGGGTGTGGGTGAACCGTCGGTAGTGGCCGCTCTACGCCAGAAAAGAAGCCCTTTAACCACGGGCCCGGACCGGTTGCGCTACGGTCCTTTGCTAGAGGAGGGCCGCCCGTGAAGGATGGACAGCTCCTGGTCCCTGACCGCGCCACCGTCAGCAGCGGCAGCGCAGTCCTCGCGCTGCTTGCCGGCTTCGTCGCCTCCGTGGCGATGGTCATGGCCTTCGCGGTGGCATTCGTCGCCGCGCTGATCCTGAGCCAACTGCCTGTCCCTGTCCTGGCCAGCTGGTTCGCGGGTCTGACCCACAACCAGCTCATCGACGCCGCGGCCCCCAACCTGTACGCGGCCACCGCCGTCTTCTTCGCCGGCGGCCTGTTCTGGGCGCTCGTCTACGCGCTGGTCTTCGAGCCGCGGCTTCACGGTCCGGCGTGGCGCCGCGGCGTGACGTTCGCGCTCATCCCGTGGCTCGTCTCGCTGGTCGTCTTCATGCCACTCCTGGGTGGCGGCGTGCTGGGGCTGAGCCTCGGCGCGGGCCCGCTGCCGGTGGTGGGCAACCTGATCCTGCACGCGCTGTACGGCGTAGTCCTGGGCGTGGTGTGGGGCTCGGCAGAATCGTTCGTCGATTACCCGCGCCAGGCGGCATACCCGGAGGATCTGCGGGTCAGCCGCCTGTCAGAGCTGGGCGCCGCGCGGGGCCTGCTGATTGGCCTGGTGGCGGGCACGCTCGTGGGCATGCTGGTGGCCGCCGCGGTGCCCGTGGCGTCGCTGAACCCCCTGGCCATGGTCGTGGCCATCGGCCTGACGGGCGCCGCGTTCGGCAGTTTTGTGGGCAGCCTCTCGATGAGCTGAAGACGCATACCCACGGAGGAGACCCCTCTGGGGAACTGCGTGTTTTCGAAGAGCGTGTTTACGAAGAGCGTGTTTACGAAGAGCGTGTTTACCAGGTGAAGCTCTTCCAGACCCAGTCGAGCAGCGCCGTGGAATCACCTGCCAGGTTCTGGCTGCCAAACAGCGACACGTACACCCTGTGCCCGTCACGCGTCGCCGAGGCCACGATCGTCCGCCCGGCGATATCCGTGTAGCCAATCTTCACCCCGTCGGCGCCGGCGTAGGAGAACAGCAGCGGATTCAGGTTGTGCATGTAGTAGTCGTCGCCGTTGAACTGCTTCGTCGACGCCAGCGTACGGAACTCACTGTTCTGCATCGCATAGCGCGCCAGGAGCGCCATATCGTAGGCACTCGAGTAGTGGTCGTCGGCATCCATGCCGCTGGGCGTCACGAAGTGCGTGTCCTTCAAATGCAGCGAGGCGACTTTGTCGTTCATCCACGCCACATACGCATCGCGCGACCCGGCGAGTGAATAGGCCACCTGCTCGGCCGCGTCGTTCCCACTCGGCAGCATCATGCCGTACAGCAGCGTTTCGAGCGTAACGTGGTCGTCGGGCTCGAGGCCCATGATCGAGGAGCCGTCGCAAGCCGCCAGCGCCGAGGAGCTGACCGTAGTGGTGAAGACCTTCTTGATGTCTGGCTCGTGCTCCAGTGCAACAATGGTCGTCACGATCTTGGTGATGCTGGCTGGTGCGGCGCGCGCGAACGGATCGACGGAGTACAGCAGCGCCCCCGAGTCCTCGTCGAGCACCGCGATATGCGGAGCGGTGACGTGCGGCGGCGGGGCGCTGCCCGTGTGCTGAGGCCCGTCGGCGACCGGCGTCGGCTGTGTCGCGGCGTCAGGTGGGGTGATGCGAATCGTCGGCACCAGCGGCGGCAAGGCCACGTGCGCAGGCGGGGCGGCGGTGTCGCAGTAGTGCTGCTGCTCGGCGCGCGAAGGATCCGGCGTCGGCTCGGGCGTGGGCGTGGGTGGTACCGGAGTTGCTGTCGGCACCAGGGTTGGCGTCAACGTCGGCAACGGCGTAGCGGTCGGTGGTGCCGGCGTCGCGGTCGGCGGCAGGGTCGGCGGGATGGGTGTCGAGGTCGGCTCGATGGGGATTGCAAGCGCCTGACAGCCCAAAAGCAGGAACAGGCCGGCGCACACGGCGATCAGACGCACTGCCACCAGCACGACATTGTGCAAGACCGCGTGCCGGTAGTGCCGTGAAAGTCGAAACAAACGTGCTACTCTGTAAGCCCGTGGATCACACGGGTGCGACGCGAGCGACGAAGTACATCTTCGTCTCGGGTGGAGTCGTTTCGTCGGTGGGCAAGGGAATCACCGTCGCGTCGATTGGTCGTCTTTTGAAAGCACGCGGGGTTTCCGTGTGCATCCTGAAGCTCGACCCGTACATCAACGTCGATCCAGGCACGATGTCGCCGTACCAGCACGGCGAAGTCTTCGTCACCGATGACGGTGCTGAGACAGACCTGGACCTCGGCCATTACGAACGCTTCATCGACGAAAATCTGACGCGGCTGTCGAACGTCACGACGGGCCAGATCTATTCAGCCGTGATCGGCCGCGAGCGGCGCGGGGACTTCCTCGGCGGGACGATTCAGGTCGTGCCCCACGTGACTAACGAGATCAAAGAGCGTATCGAGCGTGTCGCGCGTCAGACCAACGCCGAAGTCATCATTGCGGAGGTTGGCGGCACGGTTGGCGACATCGAGTGCCAGCCGTTTCTGGAGGCGCTGCGCCAGATTCACCGCGAGCTCGAGCGAGATCGAACGCTGTTCGTGCATTTGACGCTGCTCCCCTACGTGGGCGCGACTGGCGAGCTCAAGACGAAGCCGACCCAGCACAGTGTCAAAGAGCTGCGCTCGATCGGCATCCAGCCAGACGTCATCTGCGCGCGCTCGGACTACCCCGTGCCCGACGACATGCGCGACAAGATCGCCCTGTTCTGCGACGTGGACCGACGTGCCGTGGTGCCGCTGGAAACCGCTGACACGATCTACTCCGTGCCGCTGATCCTCGAAGAAGCCGGGCTGGGCGACTTCATCGTCGAGCGCCTCGGACTCGAGACAGAAGCGGCGGACCTGGACGGTTGGCGCGAGCTCGTGCATCGTTCGCGCACGGTCAAGGACGAGGTCGTGATCGGGGTGGTCGGCAAGTACGTCGAGCTTCAGGACGCGTATATCTCCGTGCGCGAGGCGATCCACCACGCGGCGTGGGCGCATCATCGCAAGCCGGTCATTCGCTGGATCGACTCGCAGCGGCTCGAACAGGCCAACGAGGACTGGGAGCGCATGCTCGAAGGCCTGCACGGCATCATCGTGCCCGGCGGCTTCGGGTATCGCGGCGTCGAAGGCAAGATCCGCGCGGCGCAGTTCGCCCGCGAGCGCAAGGTGCCGTACCTGGGCTTGTGCCTGGGCATGCAGGTGATGTGCATTGAGTTTGCGCGCCAGGTTCTGCAGTCGACGGAGCCGAACTCAACGGAGTTCAACCTGTTCACGCGCTATCCGGTGATCGACCTGCTGCCCGAGCAGCGCGACATCGAGGACAAGGGTGCAACGATGCGGCTGGGCGTGTATCCGTGCCAGCTCAAGCCCGGGTCGCTGGCCGCGACGGCGTACGATGAGGCGATCGTCTTCGAGCGGCATCGGCACCGCTATGAGTTCAACAACAATTTCCGCGACTCGCTCGGCGCCGCGGGCATGGTGTTTTCGGGCACCTCGCCAGATGGACGGCTGGTCGAGATCGCCGAAATGGCGGATCACCCGTTCATGCTCGGTTCGCAGTTCCATCCGGAGCTCAAGAGCCGGCCGAACCGCCCGCATCCGCTGTTCCGCGACTTTCTGGGTGCCGCGGCCGAGCTCGCGGGCGAGCAGCTGCCGCTGGACACGGTCAGTGCACCCGCAGACATGGGCGCCATCGCCGCGGACTGAAGCTCGCGCCTGAGCCTCAGTCCGCGGTCAGCACGTTTCCGCACGGCGGCGTACCCACGCCAGGACGCCACTGGGGGATAATCCCTCTGTGAGAATCCTCGTGACTGGCGGAGCCGGATTCATTGGCTCGCACGTCGCCGACGGCTTTCGGGCGCTTGGCCACGAGGTGGCCGTGATCGACGACCTGTCTGCGGGCAATCGCGCCAATCTCGACCCGGCCATCACCCTCTACCAGCGCGACATTCGTGACGAAGCTCTTGACGAAGTCTTCGCCGACTTTCGACCAGAGGTTGTCGACCACCATGCCGCGCAGTCCAACGTCCCGGCATCAGTCCACGACCCGGTGCACGATGCCAGCGTCAACGTCCTGGGCGGCCTGAACCTGTTGCGCCTCGCCGCCAGATACGAGGTCAGGAAGTTCATCTACATCTCGTCTGGCGGCGCCATGTACGGCGAGCCGGATCCCAACGACCTGCCCGTCAGAGAAACCGCGCCCGTGCGACCCCTCTCGCCCTATGGCGCGAGCAAACAGGCGCTCGAGGCCTGGCTGGGCGTCTACCGGCGCACGTTCAACGTGGACTACACCATCCTGCGCTATGCGAACATCTACGGACCGCGCCAGGGCGTGCGTGAAGAAGGCGCGGTGGTGGCGGTCTTCGCCACGCGCATGGCCGCCGACCAGCCGGTGACGATCGATGGCACCGGCCAGCAAACGCGCGACTTCGTGTACGTCGGCGATTGCGTCACGGCCAACATCGCGGCCCTGGAGCGCGGCTCGGGCCAGGCCTTCAATATCGGCACTGGCCGAGAGACGTCCATTCGCCAGATCTACGAAGCTATGGCCGAAGTGGCCGGCTATGGCCAGCCCCCGCAACAGGGTCCGGCGCGCACTGGCGACGTGGTACGCATCGTGCTCGACCCGAGCCTGGCCCAGCGTGAGTTGGGCTGGCAAGCCGAGATGCCCCTGTTCGACGGCCTGACGAAGACCTATGCCTTTTTCCGTGACCAGTCCTGACGGCGCGGCGGAGTATCAGGTCGCCGCTGATACCCACATCGCCATTCTTGCCGGCGGCGAAGGCACGCGTCTGTGGCCACTGAGTCGCAGCCGGCGTCCCAAGCAACTCCTGCAGTTGGGCGGCGAGCGCACGCTGATCCAGCGGACGGTCGATCGGCTGCGGCCACTGGTGTCGCCCGAGCGGATCCTGGTCATCACCGAGCGATCGCACGCGGACGACTTGCACGCGCAGCTGCCTGAGCTACCCGCCTCGAGCATCATCGTCGAGCCGACCCGGCGTGGGACTGCCGCGGCGCTGCTGCTTGCGGCGTTACACGTGCGCGACCGAGCGCCGCGCGCGACGTGGGCATCGCTGCACTCGGACGCGTTCATTGCCGACGATGCGGAGTTTCGTCGCACGTTGGCGGCGGCACTCGAGGCAGCCGCCTCTGGCGACTATCTGGTGACGACCGGGGTCGAGCCTCGCTTTCCCGCGACGGGCTATGGCTACATTCAGCGCGGCGCCGCTGTCGGGGCCGTCCAGGGCTTTCCGTTGTTCAAGGTGGTGCGCTTCGTCGAGAAGCCGGACCTGGCGACGGCCGAGGCGTACGTGGCCAGTGGGGAGTACCTCTGGAATCCCGGTGTCTTCGTCTGGAACAACGCCGCGCTGCTCGACGCATTTGCCACGCACCAGCCGGAGATCTTCTCGGTGTTGAGCTCAGCGCCACTGGCTGATGTCGATCGGGTCTACCCCTCGGCGCCGCGTGAGACGATCGACGTGGGCATCATGGAGCGCGCCTCGAACGTGGCCACGCTGCCGGCTCGGATTCGGCTGGAGTGACATCGGGAGCTGGGCGGAGTTGTGGGAGCTCGCGAGCAGCTCGCCGTCAGACAACGTGCTGCAGGGTGCGGGCGGGTGCTCACCGCCGAGGCCTCGGGCAACCTGGTGTACGCGGACGGTCGCACCGTGGCGCTGGTCGGCGTCGACGACCTGGTGGTCGTCGAGACCGCCGATGCGGTGTTCGTGTGCCCCCGCGAGCGGGCGCAGGATGTGAAGATCATCGTCCAACGGTTACAAGAAGAAGGCCGCACAGAGTTACTCTGAGGCAAAACTCGTTAGGACGCTGCCGGCCGGAGGCGGAGCTTTCGAAACGGCCACAGCCAGTTCAGCTCGCCGAAGTTCCAGCTCACCAGCAGCATGCTCGCGATGAAAATCGACGAGTACGTCCCGGTCGTGACCCCAATCAGCAGCGCCAGGACGAACGTCCGGATCGTGTCGCCCCCGAAGAGCATCAGCACCACGAGCGTCAGGATCACCGTCAGCGACGTGTTCAACGATCGGGTCAGCGTCTGCGCCAGACTGTGGTTGACCACATCCTCGAAGCGATCGCCCGAGCGGCGAATGAAGTTCTCGCGCACGCGATCGAAGACGACGATCGTGTCGTGTACGGAAAAGCCGATAACGGTCAGCACCGCGACGATAAACGTCGATTCGAGCTCGATCTCCGCCGGAAACAGTCGGCCCAGAATTGAGAACAACGCCGAGCACGATCAGCGCGTCGTGCAGCAGCGCCGCGATAGCCGTCGCGCCAAAGCGAATCGAATGGCTGACCTTGTTGAAGGCCCACCACAGGTACGCCAGGATGCACACTGACGCCGCGGCCACGGCCAGCACAGCGAGCCGCACGATTTGCTCCGCAACCAGTGGTGAGACCTGATCCAGACTCACAATCTGCAAGGGCCCGAACTGCTGCGTCAGGCCATCCTCGATCTGCTGCTGCTCCGAACTGGTGACCTCGCCGGTGTCGGTCTGCTGCGGCTGGGCCAGGGCCCGCGTGCGCACCACGAACGTGTTGTCGCCGGACTGCTGGACGACGGCTTCCGGGTGGCCCAGTTGACCAAAGGCGTCGCGCAGCTGATCCGCGTCAACAGGATTCTGGAACTGGATCGTCATGATCGTGCCGCTGGTGAAGTCGATGCCTGGATTCAGGCCACCGGGCAAGATCAGCGAGATGATGCCTGGCACCAGGAAGATGGCAGACAGCAGGTAGAAGTATTTGCGGTTCTTGACGAAGTCGAACATCGGCGTCAGCCTCGCGTGGTGGCGGCCACGGCAGGCCGCCGCGACGGAACGGCGCCGCCGCCAATCTGCGTCGATTCGATGTGCATACCGAACATGCGGTCGCTGTGCGCCCAGGATTGACTGAGCAGCACTTCCAGGAACGTGCGGGTGACGAAGATGGCGCTGAAGAGCGACACCACCACGCCGATGCCCAGCACGAGGGCGAAACCCATAATGATGGTCGCCCCGAATTGCTGACCGAAGATGTACAGCACCGCGCAGGTGATCAGCGTGGACGTGTTGGAATCGCGGATTGACGGCCACGCACGGTCTTCACCCGCACGGATGGCGGCGGCAATCGTTTTGCCGCTCCGCAGCTCTTCTTTCATGCGTTCGAATATCAGGATGTTGGCGTCCACCGCCATACCGACCGACAGGATGAAGCCTGCGATGCCAGCGAGTGTCAGCGTGACCGGGATGAGCTTGAAGATGGCCAGCGTGACCAGCGCATAGACGAGCAACGCACCAGACGCGGCCAGGCCCGGCAAACGGTAGTACAGCAGCATGAACAGCACCACAACCAGAAGCGCCAGTTCGCCGGCGACGATGCTCTTGTGGACCGAGTCGGCGCCGAGGCTCGCGTCAACCGTACTTTCCGACTGAATGCTGATCGGTACCGGCAGCGCGCCCGCGTTCAACTGGAGCGCCAGCAGCTTGGCCTGATCCAGCGACAGGCCGGTGATGACGCCGCTATCGCTGAGCACGGCCTGGACAGTCGGATCGGAGACCATCTGTCCGTCCAGGAAGATGCCGAGGGGCTTGCCAAGCAGTCGCTGGGTGATCTGGCTGAAGAGCGTGGCGCCGTCGCTGTTGAACTGGAAGGCGACCTGTGGCAGGCCCGCGTTGCCGGTGAACGTGACCTGCTGCCGACCTGGCGCCAGGAAAGCGCCCGTGAGCGCGACGGTCTGTCCATTGAGCTGACCCGTCGACGGGATCCAGTTGCCGTCGGCGTCTTGCTCTTTGAATTCGAGCTTGGCGGTCTGGCCGATGAGCTGTTTGGCCTGTTCGGTGTCTTTGAGGCCGGGCAACTGGACGATGATGCGATCGGAGCCGAGCTGTTGAATTTCAGGCTCGGCGACGCCGTAGGCATTGACGCGGCGCTCGATGACGTTGAGCACGCCCTGCATCGCCGTGCTCTGCTGGTCGGCCGGCACCTGGCTCAAATCGGCCTGGAGGGTGAGCTGGGTGCCACCCTGGAGGTCGAGGCCGAGCTTGGCGCCCTGTCTGACGAACGAACCCAGGTGGATGCCCGGGTTGCCTGGCAACACATCGCCGCCGGGGATGTAGTTGCCGGGCTTCTGCGGCCACACGACGGCAAGGGCCAGAAGCGTCAGGATCAGGATGAAAATCAGCCGTTTCATGCGAACGTCGAAGTGTAACGTGAACGCCCGTTAACGGGGTGTCAAAGGGGTAAAGCGTGTGGACTCGTACCGCTCGCCGTGTCAACACGCACGTCTGAAAGGGAAGTCCTGGTCGAGGATGAAGAGTTTGACACAGCCAGGGGTACTGGCCCACACGTCAACCCCCGCGCGCGTCAGTCCGGTCTCTCTTCCCCTCGTCGCCCTCCTCGCCCTCCTCGTCAACCTCCTCCCCAGCCGCGCGCCGCGCTTCGCGCGCATCTGCTTCTCGCTTCCTGAGCGGCTCCGACCGCTGCAGCTTGTCGAGCGTTTCCATCCGATCGATATACAGATGCCCGTCCAGGTGATCGATCTCATGCTGAAGCGCCTGCGCGAACAACCCCTCGGCGTCGCGAATGCGCAGCTCCTTGCCATTGCGATCCAGCGCCTTGACGGACACACGCTCGGCGCGGTTCAGCCGACCCCAGAAGCCCGGGCACTGACAGGCACCCTTCATCGAGCTCAACTTCACCAATCCGCTTCACGATCTCGGGATTGATGATGACCGTGACCTTGTCATCCACGTCGATGACCGCCAGGCGCAGCGGAACGCCCACCTGGGGCGCCGCCAGACCAACCCCAGGCGCCTGCTTCATCGTCTCAATCATGTCGTCGATAAGCTTCTGCAACTGGCGATCGACCTGGCTCACCCGCGGGCCTTGCCGCGCAACACAGGATTACCGACGACCAGTATCGGCCGTATCACTGGGCAAAAGTCTACCGAGTAACTCGTCATAGACCGCATCGATCGCCGCGTGCAGCTCCTCCAGAGACGCGCCGCTCGTCTGGAGCGCCGCGATGCACGCGCCGCCCGCCCCGACGCCCTCCTTGACCACAAAGTGCTCGTACAGGCGCAGACCGTCGTGACGCGATCCGGAGAAGTCCAGGTTCGCGGCGAGCACGGCCAGGTCAGGGTCGATCTCGGCTGCCAGCCCCCGCAGGTCCGACGAGGGATCCTCGGCGACCCAGCGCGTCGTTCCGATCGCCACACGTCGCAGCGCGTCGACGCCGCCAAGTGCCCGAACCAGCGCCGCGACCGCCAGCATCTGCGAGCCACCCGCCAGCAAGACGTCGCGGCCGGCCTCGATTGCGCCCAGCGTCATACCGGCCACTACGGGCTGCATCGGATCGCCAACCAGGCTGACCAGCTGCAGGGGGTCGAGGCGCTCGTCGCCCCGACTTTTCGCGGCCGCCCTGACTTTTCGCAGCGCGGCGTGCGCCACGCGCGACTTCAACCGGTGCGCGTTGCCCGGCATGCTGCCACTCACGCGCCCTTCGGCGGCGTACCCGAGTGCGAGCAGCACCGCCAGCGCGGTCGTGGTCCCGCCCGGCACGCTCTCGCCGATCACGACGTACGGCGTTGCGGCCTCGAGCCCGAGCCGGGCGCCCAGCGCAAACAGGTCGCACGCGTTGGCCACCGCCGGGGCAGCCGCGTCAATCCTGGCACCGGGCAGCTCACTGGCGCGCAGCACAGGCGTTTCGGGCCAGACGCGCAGGCCGGCGCCGACCAGGCGCACCTCCAGTCCTGCCAGATGCAGAGCAGCCCGCGTAATGCCTGCTGGGCCCGGAGCGCCGAGGGGGTTGCTCGGCAGACGCGGCAGACACGCTGGCGCCCCGAGCACGATGACTTCGGCGTCAGCCGCCGGTGTATACGGCCGCAGCTCTTCGGTAACACCGGCGCTGGAAATGCCCGGCACCAGACAGGTGTCCGTGTGGCCGAGCACACACCAGAATGTCGGGCATACGCCCCGCCACCGCTCGGCAAAGGCCTGTCCGGTCCGCGGCGCGCTGACAAACAGGATCGGTTCGCGGGCCATCGTCGTTCAGCCAAAGCGGGGCAAGAGCAGGGCGCCGCTCAGCCACACCACGGTCTCGACAATTTCACACGTCGCGCCGTAGCAGTCGCCGGTCAGACCAGGCAGCAGCGTCATCAGCCAGCGACCCAGCCCGAGTGCGGTCACCACCGCGAGCACGCCTGCTACGATGCCCGACGGCCCAACGACCGCGCAGGCCACGATGGGCACGACGCTTGCCAGCGCCAGAAGTCGTGGGGATGCCACCGCTTTGAGCGGCGAGCCGAGCCCGGTCGCGCGACCGTACGGGAAGACAACCGTCACCAGCACGATCGACCAGCGCCCGAGGCACGGCGCGAGGACGACCAACCCGAGGCGCGCGGGTGCGGGCAAACTCGCCAGCGCGGCGATCTTCAGCGCGATCACTGAGACCAGGCCAGCGACGCCAAATGCGCCCGCCCGCGGGTCGCGCATGATCTCGAGCCGACGCTCAGGGGAGGCGTGACCAAACACCGCGTCACACGTGTCCATCAGACCGTCGGCATGCAGCCCACCGCTAATGGTCAGCAGCAGCACCACGATGATCGTGCCATTCAGCAAGGAGGAGACGCCGAGCCAGCCCAGGCCCAGATCGACCAGGCCGAGAACAGCGCCGATCAGCAAGCCGACCAGCGGCAGCCAGCCAAGCGCCTCTCCGAGATTGTTTTCGGTCGTCGGCAGCGGAACGCGCGTAAGGAACTGGACGGCGCCGAGGAACCCGCGCCAGCACGACATGCCCGACGCGATGGCGCCGACGCGACCGCGACCGTTACCGGGCGCTGGCGACCAGCGACGTGGCCGTGCTCGCTCGAATGCGATCGCGCCAGTACTCGAGCAGGTCGGCCATGGTCTTCTCGAACGGGATCGTCGGCTCCCAGTCAGTGGCCCTTTTGAACTTGTCGACGTTCGCCCACAGCAGTCGAACATCGCTGGGCCGCATGCGTGCCGGATCCTGCTCGACGCTGATGCGCGCCGAGGTGTGGCTGAGCAGGATGTCGAGCATGTCACCCACTCGCATACAGCTTCCGCGGCCGACGTTGTAGACCTCGCCTGGCGTGCCGCGCTCGGTGGCCAGCCAGTAGGCGCGCACCATGTCGCGCGTGTCGGTCCAGTCGCGTCGGGAGTCCAGGTCGCCGCCCTGCAGCACCGCGTCCTGGAGGCCAGCCTCGATCTGCGCGATCTGCTTGGCAAAGCTACTGGTCGCAAAGACCTGGCCGCGACGTGGGCCTGTGTGGTTGAAGCCGCGTGTGACGATACATTTCATGCCGTAGCTTCGGAAATACTGAATCGCCAGTGTTTCCTGGGCAACCTTGCTCACCGCGTAGGGGCTGAGAGGGCGCATCGGATTGGTTTCGGCGATGGGAGCTTCGTCTGGATAGACCAGTCCATATTCTTCGCTCGAACCCGCAATGTGAATCACGGGATCCAGGCGCGCCTCACGAACCGCTTCGAAGATGTTGAGCTCGGAGACGATGTTGTTGGTCAGCGTGGCGGCCGGCGCCGTCCAACTGGTCGGCACGAAGCTCTGGGCGGCAAGGTGGAAAATCCGATCGGGTCGGACCGCCCGCACCACGCCGCGCACGGCGCTGGCGTCCTGCAGCTCGCAGTCGATGACCGTTGCCTGACCCGGTTGGACGACGCGCGCCAGGCTGACCTGATCGGTGATCCGCTGGCCCTCGTCGAGCACGTTGAGCAGACCACGCCGACGCAGGTCCTGCAGGTTGTCGAGCTTGCTCCGCCAGCGGAATGTGCCGAAGACTTCAACGTTCGGGTGATGATCGACCAGGTATTCGGCCAGGAAGCTCCCGCCATCCCCGTGATGCCGGTAATCAGGACGCGCACAATTTCTCCTCTCGGACCTTTTCCCGCCAATACTCGAACGTATCGCGCAGCGTGGTGTGCCACGGGATGCGCGGCCGCCACCCGGTCAACGCCGTGAATTTGCGAGTGTCTGCTTGCTGATGGGGAATGTCTGCCTTCCGCCAGAGCGCGTGGTCCGTTCGGGTCTCGACCCGCACACGACACATGCCAACCAGCTCGTCGACCATCTCGGAGAGGAGCACGGCCCGCCCGCTGCCAATGTTGTACACGTCACCAGGCACACCCTCGACCAGGGCGAGACGGTAGGCGCGCACCATGTCGCGGGCGTCAGTGAAGTCGCGCGCGACGTTCAGGTTGCCGACTCGCAGGACCGGTTCTCGCAGGCCCACTTCGATCTCGGCGAGTTGACGCGCAAAACTGGGAATGACGAAACGCGCGTCGTGGCCAGGCCCCGTGTGATTGAAAGGTCGTACGCGGACGGCCGCGATGCCATGCTGGGCAAAGTATTGAAAGCCCATCATGTCCTGGCCGACCTTGCTGACGGCGTACGGGGTGATGGGGCGCAGCGGCGCGTCCTCGTCGGTGGGCACGTCCTCGGGACGAACCTGCCCGTATTCGTCGCTCGAGCCGACGACCAGCGCGCGGGGCCGCAGACCCACACTCAGCAACGCTTCGAACACGTTCAGCTGGCTGTGCAGGTTGTTGCAGATCGTGCCCCACGGGTTTGCCACGCTCTCGGCAGGTGACGACTGGGCCGCCAGGTGGTAGACAGCCTCGGGCTGCGTCTCCCGCACGAGCCGCTCCACCGCGTCTCGGTCACTCAGGTCTGTCTGGACGATGCGCGTGCCATCGAGGGTCAGCACCGCGTCGGATCGACCGACGCCACACACGTCATCCCCTTCGTCTCGCAGATGCTGCAGGAGATGGCGGCCGACGAACCCTCCGACGCCCGTGATCAGCGCACGCATGACCTGCTTAGAGTAGCGCCCGCCCGCACCGAGCAAGCTGCTATCGTTGTGGAGGCGATGCGCGACGTACGCCATATTGAGCGGCGGCGGCAGATGGGACGCGATCTGAACGATCCGCCATATTCGCCACAGCAGCTCGGGGCGCTCATCGACGATGTCCCGGATTTCCCCAAGAAGGGAATCCTGTTCAAGGACATCACCACGCTGCTCAAGGATGCGCGGGCATTCAAGGCGTCAATCGACCAGTTGACGGAACTGGTGCGCAGCTATGAGCCCAGTCTGGTCATCGGCATGGAATCGCGCGGGTTCATCTTCGCGGCGCCGATCGCGTACCAGCTGTCGGCGGGGTTCGTGCCGGTGCGCAAGCTGGGCAAGCTGCCCGGCGACGTGATCAGTACCGAGTACGACCTCGAGTACGGGACCAATACGCTGGAGCTGCATTCGGACGCCATCGTGCCCGGGGAGCGGGTATTGATTGTCGACGACCTGCTGGCGACTGGTGGCACGGTCTCGGCGACGATCGAGCTCGTGGAACGCTTGCAGGGGAAAGTAGCCGCGGTGGCGTTTCTGGTCGAGCTCACCGAGCTGCGGGGCAGAGACCGACTCGGGGGTTACGAAGTCATCTCATTAATTCAGTTCTGAGGTTATGACCGCATGGCTTCAGCCAGCGCGTGCGGTCTCCTTCAAAACGTGATCCACTGAGAAAGCTCCTGGAACTGGAAAGCGTAACCCCGCGCCCCGCCGGGCTACGCTGCCAGGTACTCACTCGCCTCGGTGCGCAGCGTCGGCATCCGCCTGAGCTTCGCTAGCGCCGACTGCTCAATCTGTCGGATCCGCTCGCGACTCACCCCCATCATCGTCGCGACTTCCCCGAGCGTCGCCTCCGCGCCGCGCTCCAGCCCGAAGCGCATCTGAATGATCCGTCGCTCGCGCACATCGAGCAGATCGAGCGCCTCTGTCAGCCGATGCGACAACTCCTTGATCTCGATCTCTCGCTGTGGCGCCTGCCCGGCGACCTCGTCCCCAAGCAAATCCCCGCGCGTCACGTCCGAGTCCTCGCTGACGGGCGCTTCAATGGACAGTGGCGTCAACGCCGCGCGCCGCGCCTCGACGATTCGCTCGACCTCGAGTCCCAGCAGTTCCGCAAGCTGCTCAACAGAAGGCACCACCCCGCTCAGCGCCTGCATCTCGCGCTCAGCCCGCTGCACCCGAGAGAGTAGCTCGACCGCGTGCACCGGCAGACGAATCGTGCGACTCTGGTCCGCCAGCGAGCGTGTCATCGCCTGTCGAATCCACCAGTACACGTAGGTGCTGAAGCGGAACCCGCGGCTCCAGTCGTACTTGTCCGCGCCGATCTGCAGCCCGATATTGCCTTCCTGGACCAGGTCCATGAACGACAGGCCGCGGTTCAGGTAGCGACGCGCGACCGAAACGACCAGCCGCAAATTGCACTCGATCAGGCGACGCCGCGCGTTCTCGCCAAGCTCCACGGCTCGCGCTAGCGCTTCACGGTCTGGCTCGTCAAGGACTTCGTCGGCGTTCAAGCGCAGAGCCGCGTGGCGACCCGCCTCCATACGCTGGGCCAGCATTACTTCGTCCTGCTGACTCAGCAGCTCGTGATTCGCGATTTCGCGCAGGTACATGGCGCCTGCGCCACCAGCCAGCTCCTCCGACGCGGAGAGCACGACAAATGCAGGCTGGCTCGCTTCTGCGGCCGTCGCAGCGATCATCTCGGCGGTCGGTTCGTCCGGTTCTGAGAGTGCGGGCGCCTGGAAGAGCGCCTCATGTGTGGTGGTGTTCATACGGTCTTGTGTCAATCATCGACACGCACCGCGCGAGAATTTAGACCCCGCCAGGAACGTTCGGGATACTGGACAGATCTGTGACGGAGGTCTGCTCGTGCCGAGCGTGTACCGCCACCTGAGCGCCGACCGCCCCATCCTGGATCTGGAACGACAGCACGCGCCCGTCTTCGAGTACGAGCTCGCCGCCCAGGAACGTCTGTGACTCGAACACGTCGTCATCTGGCGTTCCAGCCGGCACCAGCAGCTGGACCTTCCCGCCGCGTACGTCGATGTCGACGGCCTCGTCGCCGTCGGCATAGTTATCGAGCGATTGCGTCGGATCGCCGGTCGGTTCTCCAACGAATGCTTCCTGCACGTTGCGTCGCTTCACGGAATCTCAGGCTTCGCACGAAGCATGCCCGCGTACACTTAGCGCGACTCATGCGCACGCTCGAATTCGACGCGAGTGGGCCGGCGCTGGTGCTGCTTGATCAGACCCGCCTGCCCCGCGAAACCGTGCTCGTGCACTGTCGCAGCGCCGACGACGTGGCCCGCGCGATCAGCACGATGCAGGTGCGCGGCGCACCTGCGATCGGCGTGGCCGCGGCGTACGGGCTAGCGCTCGCGGCGTTGTCGCACACGGGTGACGATCCGTCGAACTTCGTCGCCACGCTGGAGGAATCGGCCCGACTTCTGGGTCAGACCCGCCCGACGGCCGTCAACCTGCGGTGGGCACTCGATCGCGTCATGCTGCTCGCGCGAAACGTCGTGGCATCCGCGGGAGTCACCGCCGCGAAGAGCGCAATCCTGGCGCTATCCGACGAGATGGCCGACGAAGACGTCGCCGTCAATAAGCGCATTGGCGCCTATGGCCTCGAGCTGGTCTCCGACGGTGCGAACGTCCTGACGCACTGCAACGCGGGCGCGCTGGCGACCGTCGACTATGGCACCGCGCTTGGCGTGGTGCGCGCAGCCCACGACGCTGGTCGCGGCATCCACGTATTCGTGGACGAAACGCGACCCTTCCTCCAGGGCGCGCGCCTGACCGCCTGGGAGCTGCAGCAGCTTGGCGTGCCCATGACGCTGATCACCGACAGCATGGCCGGCCACTTCATGAGTCGAGGAGAAGTCGACCTGGTCGTCGTCGGCGCGGATCGCATAGCCGCCAACGGTGACGTGGCGAACAAGATCGGGACCTACTCCGTCGCCGTGCTCGCCCGCGAAAACGGCGTCCCGTTTTACGTCGCGGCGCCAATTTCGACGGTTGACCTGTCGCTGGCGAGCGGCGTCGAGATTCCCATCGAAGAGCGCTCGTCCCGCGAGGTCACCGAGGTCTCCGGAACGCCGATTGCACCCGAGGGCGTGCATGCCGCGCACCCTGCCTTCGACATCACGCCTGCCCGCCTGGTGACCGCGATCATCACCGAGCGGGGTGTGCTGCGTGCCCCCTACTCCGAGTCGCTGGCCGCGGCCGTGCACGCCTCCGACCCCGTCGTCGCCTGATGCCGCCCGAGATCTTTCAACCCCTGGATCGGGCGGATGTTGGCGTCTTTGGCGGCTCGGGCTTCTACACGCTGATGGAAGGCCCCGTGGAACAGGTCTCGGTCCAGACGCCCTATGGAGCGCCAAGTGACGCCATCACCGTCGGGCGTATTGGGGATGTTCGGGTCGCCTTCTTGCCGCGCCACGGACCGCATCACCGCCTGCCGCCTCACGTGATCAACTATCGGGCGAACCTGTGGGCGATGGCCCACCTCGGCGTGTCGCGCCTGATCGCGCCGACCGCGGCTGGCAGCCTGCAGCCGCACATCAAACCAGGCGAATTCGTGGTGTGCGATCAGTTCGTCGATCGCACCTACGCCCGCGAGCAGACCTTCTTCGACGGACCACGAGTCGTCCACATCTCGAGCGCCGATCCGTATTGCCCCGACCTGCGCGCGCAGTCGATCGACGTTGGTCGACGCCTGGGGATCACCGTCCACGAACGCGGCACGGTTGTCGTCATTCAGGGTCCACGCTTTTCCACGCGTGCGGAGTGCCAGTGGTTTTCGCGCCAGGGCTGGGAGGTCGTCAACATGACGCAATACCCGGAGGTGGCGCTGGCTCGCGAGCTGGCGATGTGCTACGTGAACATCGCCCTGATCACGGACTATGACGCCGGTCTGGAGGGCGAGGACGGCATCGAGCCGGTGTCCGTCGCCGAGGTCGTGCAGGTCATGCACGCCAACAACGAGCGCGTCCGGCAGTTGATCCAGGAGCTGGTGCCAAGGTTGGGCGGCGCGCGCACCTGCGCATGCACGCATGCGCTCGAAAACGCCGTCGTCTCGTGATGCTCGACGTCATCGATCTCTCACTGGCCGAGGCCGGCCTGGCGCGTGTGCGCTGGGCCGAAGATCAGATGCCCGTGCTGCGCAGCATCCGTGAACGCTTCAGCCGTGAAAAGCCCCTTGCCGGCCTGCGCATTGGCGCGTGCCTGCACGTCACGACCGAGACCGCCAACTTGATGATCGCCCTCAAAGCCGCGGGCGCGTCGATCGCGCTGTGCGCGTCGAACCCGCTCTCGACCCAGGACGATGTCGCGGCGGCGCTAGCGGGCGAATTCGGTATTCCGACCTTCGCCGTCAAAGGCGAAGACGAGGAGACGTACTACCGCCACATCGAGGCGGTGCTGGCCACGCGCCCCAACATCACCATGGACGACGGCTGTGACCTGGTCAACGTGCTGCACACGCGCCACGCGGCCCAGTTGTCTGAAGTCCGCGGCGGGACCGAAGAAACGACGACGGGAGTGATTCGCCTACGGGCGATGGCCAGGGATGGCGAGCTGCGCTTTCCGGTGGTCGCGGTCAACGAAGCGCTGACCAAGCACATGTTTGACAATCGCTACGGCACGGGGCAGAGCACGCTCGACGGTCTGATACGGGCAACCAACCTGCTGCTGGCTGGGCGCACCTTTGTCGTGTGCGGCTACGGCTGGTGCGGCCGAGGCCTCGCCTCGCGCGCCCATGGCATGGGCGCCCACGTGGTTGTGACCGAGGTCGACCCGACACGAGCTCTCGAGGCCCTGATGGACGGTTACCGGGTCATGCCGCTCATCGACGCGTGCAAGATTGCCGATGTCATCATCACCCTGACAGGGGACGTCAACGTCATCGACGCGGCGCACTTTCAAGCGATGAAGGATGGCTGCATCGTGGCCAACTCGGGGCACTTCGACGTCGAGATCAACATCCCCGCGCTTGCGGACCTGGCGCGCACACATCGACCGGTGCGGCAGTTCGTCGAGGAGTTCGAGCTGCGCGACGGTCGCCGAGTGTTCTTGCTGGCGGAGGGCCGTCTGCTCAACCTTTCGTCGGCGGAGGGCCACCCCGCGGCGGTTATGGACATGAGCTTCGCCAACCAGGCGCTGTGTGTGGTGTACATCGCTCAGAACGCCGACATGCTGGCGCCGGGCGTCTACGACGTGCCCGAAGACATCGACAAAGAGGTCGCCCGCCTGAAGCTGGCGAGCCTTGGGGTGCGCATCGACGAGCTGACCGAAGAGCAGCGTCGCTATCTTGCCTCGTGGGAGGCCGGAACGTAGTTTCGGCCTCCGCTAAGTAGGTTCGCCGTAGGGGGAGACTACGTTCCCTCCAGTTCGAGCGCGCGCACCTTCAGGTAGTGGCGGCCGCTTCGCGGGATGGGGAAGTCCACGCTCGGCTCACGCCAGCGATCGACGCTCGCAGGTCGTCGGTCGGCAAGCAACAGGCCTTCGCGCAGCCACGCGTCGAAACGAGCGTCGGAGGTTTGCGCGTGGTTGGTCACCGCGAGCAGGCGTCCGCCACGGGCGACAACATTCGCGGCTGCCGCCACCAGGCGCGGGTAGTCGTGCGTCACCGAAAACGGCGTGCTGCTGAAACTTGGCGGGTCGACGATCACGACGTCGAAGACTTGCGAACGTCGGGCGAAACGATTCAGCCAGTCGAAGCTGTCGCCGTAGATGAAGTCGCGGTCGTCGATGGCCAGTCCGTTCGCCACGTAATTCGCCTTGCCCCAGTCGAGGTAAGGCCGAGACACGTCGACGTTGACCACACGCCCTGCGCCGCCGAGCGTCGCGCACACGCCCAGAGAGCAGGTATAGGCAAAGAGGTTCAATACTGAGCGGCCCGCGCACACGGAGCGAAGCCAGAGGCGCACCTCGCGCATGTCGAGGAACAAGCCCACCGACAGGCCGGCCTGGGGACGTACGACGTAGGCGACGCCATTCTCGACGACCATCACCTTGGCACGCGACGTGCCCCACGCCGGTTCGGCGGGCGCCAGATCGCGGCGGGCGTCCTCGGACAGACGAGCGGTCGACGGCGGGTGGACTTTCACGTAAGCAGTCGGACACAGCGTGGCAAACTCGGCACGGATTGACGGTATCCAGCTATCGGCCAGCAAGGCCGAGTCCGCGCGGATCACCGCCACGTCCGCGTAGCGGTCGACGCTCACACCCGGTACGCCGTCGGCCAGGCCGTTCAGCAGGCGATACGCGGTCAGATCCGCGCGCGAAGCCAGCGGGACGCGGCGCGCCAGGGCGTCAGCGATACGAGGCGGCCTGGAGATTGAACAGCTCCGCGTAGCGCCCGTCGAGCGCCACCAGCTCTTCGTGCGTTCCCTCTTCGATCAGCCGACCGTGCTCGAACACCAGGATGCGGTCCGCGCGGCGCACCGTCGAAAAGCGGTGTGAAATGAAAATCGCGGTCCGCCCGTACGCCAGCTCCTGCAGTCGCGAGAACAGCTCATATTCGGCTTTGGCGTCCAGCGCGGCCGAAGGCTCGTCCAGGATCAGAATCTGCGCCTCACGCATGAAGGCGCGACCCAACGCCACTTTCTGCCACTCGCCGCCGCTCAAATTGACACCACCGTCGAACCACTTGCCCAGGACCGTCTCGTACCCCTGCGGCAAGCCCTCGATGACCCCCGCGGCGCCGCTCTTGGCCGCCGCATCCACGATGGCCGGCAACTCGTCAAGTCGCTCGATTCGGCCCAGCCCAATGTTCTCGCGGGCGCTGAACTGGTACGGCACGTAGTCCTGAAAAAGGACGCCGAATTCGTTGCGCAGCGCATTCGGGTCGTACTCACGCAGATCGTGCCCGTCGATCAGGACCTGACCCTCCTGCGGGTCGTAGAGGCGCGCCAGCAGCTTCACCAGCGTGGTCTTCCCCGCCCCATTGTGGCCGACAATTGCCACGGTTTCGCCCGGTGCGATCGAAAAACTCACGTCATCGAGCGCCGGCTCGTCCTTACCTTCGTAGGTGTAGCTCACGTTGCGGAACTCGATGCCCTGCTGGATCGGGCGGCCGAACGCAACGGGGTGCTCGGGCGCGCGGACCAACGGCCTGAAGTCGAGCAGCTCGAAGAGCGTCTGCAGGTACAACTGGTGCTCGTACATCGATTGCAGGGCGCTCAGCACGGCTGAAAAGGCCTGGGAGACGCCATCCGCGGCCTGGACGTACATCGTCAGACCGCCCACGCTGATCGCGCCTTGCAGCGTGCGATAGGCGACATACAAAAAGGTCAGTCCGCTGGTCAGGACCGTCAGCATCGACCACGCGGCGCCTGCCACGTAACGTCGGATGACCAGTCCACGCATCTCGACGTAGTAGCGCTGGAAGAGCCTGGAGAAACGCTCGATGAAAAAATCGCCGAGCGTGAACAGCTTGATCTCCTTGTTGTACATGTCGGTCGTGAGCAGGTTCGTCAGGTAGCCCATCATGCGCCGCAGCGGCGATTGCCAGCGCATCATCTGGTAGCCCTGCCACCCGTAGCGTGCCCCCGAGATGAAGGCGGGGATGGGTGCGATGAGCGCCGCCGCGGCGATGAACCAGTCCAGGCCGACGAGCAGCGCCAGGAGCGAGACGAACGTCAGGATCTGGCGGATCAGCATGAAAGCCGTCTGGACCATCTGCACCGGACGGTAGGCGGCCTCCCGCTGGACCGACTGCAGCAGGTCATAGAACTGTGGCCGTTCGAAAAAAACGAGATCGAGCTCGTTCGCGTGCCGCATGACGAGCAACTGAATGCGGTTGGCGACCTGTTCCTGGAGCAACTGCTGACAGATATTCGACGCGGTGCCGGCGACGTTACTGAATGCGCCGATGGCGAATTGCAGCGCAACCAGGAACGCCACCTGCGGCAGCGCGGCGGTGCCTGCGCCCGTCGTCACGGCGGAGACCACCGCATCGACGAGCAGCTTTGAGAGCCAGACGCGCACGGCTGGCACCGCGCCCTGCAGCAGGTTGAGGACGGCAAGAGCGAGGGTCAAGCCCGGGTTGGCGTCCCACACCAGCGCAAGCACGCGTCGAAAGCCATTCCACGTGGTTCGCGTGCTCTTCCACATGACGCGAGGGCTGAAGCCTGCACCGCCGCCCCCGGCGCGCGAAGGCGGGGGTCGTCGTCCCGTTCGTGGACGTTGCATCTGTGAGGCCGACCCGCGCCGCAGCCTCGCGCCGTGCGCGACGAGCCTGACGAGGCCCGCCAGGACCGCCGTACATCATTCAGGTGTGATGCTGGATGATCTCACGCGGATGCGAGCGCGGGTGCCATTACATCGGGTAGTTCCGCGGCCCCCACTCTGGGCAGCGCCGCAACCAGCGCGTACAGCCGCTCCATCCACGTGTTGCCATTGCCACGTGCAAAGCGGAGCTGGTTACTGCCGCGTTTCAACGCCACACCAGCCGTACGCGAGAGCTGATCAAGGTTCAGCGCTGGCAGGCGGTCAAACTTGACGATCACTTCGTCGTGGGTCGCCGTGAGCGCTTCTACACCCACTTCGGCGGCGCGCAGTCGCAAGCTGGTCAGATACACGAGCTGCTGCGCTGGCTCGGCCAGGGTCCCGAAGCGGTCCTCAACCTCGCTGACGAGACTGGCCAGCTGCTCGTCTGCTTCGACCGCCGAAAAGCGCTGATACAGACGCAGCCGCACCGGATCGTCATTCACGTACTCAGGTGGGATAAAGGCATTGACAGGCAGGTCGAGCGACGGCCACACGCGCTCGAATGGCAACCGCGCGCCGCCGTCGTGCCGCACCTTGAGGAGGTCGACCTGCTCGGCCAGCAAGCGGGTGTACAGGTCAAAGCCGACGGCTGCAATGTGGCCGCTTTGCGCCGCTCCGAGCAAGTTGCCCGCGCCGCGAATCTCGAGGTCTTTCATCGCGATGCGCATGCCCGCACCCAGCTCGGTAGCCTCGAAGATGGTCTTCAGGCGTTCTTGAGCAACCTCGCTGAGCGCCATATCCTTGCCGTACAGCAGGTAGGCATACGCGCGGCTGGCACTGCGGCCCACGCGGCCGCGCAGCTGATAGAGCTGTGCCAGGCCGAACCGGTGCGCGCTGTTGATGACCAGCGTGTTGGCATTCGGGATATCCAGACCCGACTCGATGATGGTCGTGCACACCAACACGTCGAACTCGCCTTCGGCGAAAGCGAGCATAGTCCTTTCGAGCTGATCCTCGGGCATCTGGCCGTGCGCGACGGCAATCTGCGCTTCAGGCACCAGCCGTCGCAAGCGATTGGCGATGGTCTCGATGCCCTGTACGCGGTTGTTGACGAAGTACACCTGCCCGCCGCGATCGATCTCGCGCAGGATGGCCTCCTGAACCAGGCCGTCGTCGTACTCGGTGACGTACGTTCGAACTGGCAGACGCGCCTCGGGCGCGGTTTCCAGAATGCTCATGTCGCGCACGCCTACCAGCCCCATGTGTAGCGTGCGCGGGATGGGCGTCGCCGTGAGCGTCAGGACGTCGACTTCGCGCCGCAGTTGCTTCAGCCGCTCCTTGTGCGCGACGCCGAAACGCTGCTCTTCGTCGATCACCACCAGCCCCAGATTCTTGAACTCGACGTCCCGCTGCACCAGGCGGTGTGTGCCGATGCAAATGTCGATGCTGCCGTTTGCCAGTCCAGCGATGATCTCGCGCTGTTCTTTGTCAGAACGGAAGCGCGAGAGCATCTCGACTTTGACCGGAAAGGCACTCAGACGTTCGCGAAAGGTATTGAAGTGCTGCTGCGCCAGCACGGTGGTTGGCACCAGCACGGCGACTTGCCTGCCGTCCTGAACCGCTTTGAAGGCCGCGCGCAGGGCGACCTCCGTCTTGCCGAAGCCGACGTCTCCGACGAGCAGTCGGTCCATTGGCCGCGGCGACTCCATGTCCGCCTTGACGTCCTGAATCGCCTGCTCCTGGTCGGGAGTCTCTTCGTACGGAAAGCTGCCCTCGAGCTCGAGCTGCCAGGACGTGTCGTCCGGGTAGGCGTGGCCCTCCAGGGCGGAGCGTGCCCCGTACAGCTCCATGAGTTCCATGGCGAGGTCGCGCACCGAGCGGCGGACCCTGGCCTTGGCGCGCACCCATTCGCCACTGCCCAGGCGCGTGAGTGACGGATCAGCATCGCCGGCACCGATGTACCGACCAACCCGGTCGGCCTGGGAGATCGGAACGTACAGGTTGTCGCCCTCGGCGTAGTGCAGCAACAGGAATTCGGCGTGTCCCGGCAGGTCGATCGCGGCCTCCTGGCCGGGCACGGCGCCGGCCGAGGTGCGCACCAGGCCGCCGTAGCGAGCGATGCCGTGGTCGACGTGGACGACGAGGTCCCCCGGCTGCAGATCGGCGATGAACGATTCGCGCGCGGCGGCCGTCGTCTGCGAGGCCAGCCTGCGCGTGGGGGCCGAGCGACGCTGCTTCGTCCAGCCAAAGATCTCACTGTCAGTGAGCAGCGCCAGCCCGAGCTCGTCGGAGATCCAACCCTCGCGCAGCAGCCCGTGCACGAGCTCGACTCTCTCCGGCGGATCGCTCACCACTTCGTGGGGGCTCGAGGTGACGCCTTGCTCGGTGAGCAGCTCCGACAGGCGGCTGGCCTGCTGGCTGACCACAATCGTGCTGAACTTGCCTTCGACAAGACTGGCCAGAAACGGTTCGAGCCGACTGCCGTACTTGGGCGCGTGGGCGAAGGGCAACCCTTCGACGTCGGGATCGAAACGCAGCTCGACACAGTCCGCGCGTACGCGGCGGGTTGCCTCGCGCCAGGGTCGATATGGCCGCGCCAGGCCGGGTGGCACCTCACCTCGCTCCAGCAAGTCCGCGTGGAGCTGTTCAACCTGCTCTTCGAACTCCACCGCAAAACGCGTCAGACCGTCAGGCTCTTCCAGGATCAGCACGCCGTCTTCGGACAGGTAGTCGACGAGCGTCGCCGAGCCCAGAAAGCCCCGATAGAACTCGAGCGAGGCAAACGCGTGCGTGCCATCGCGCAGCAAGCGCAGGTCCCGCGCGAACGCGTCGATGAACTGCGGCCGCAGACTGTCGATGCTGAGCGCGACGCCGAGCGGCTTTGGCAGAACCTCGTGCGCGGGCCCGATCGAGGCTGAGTCCAGTTGCTTCGTCGAGCGCTGCGTGGCCGGGTCGAAGACACGGATCGTGTCCACGTCATCGCCCCACAACTCGATACGCAGCGGCTCGCCGCCGGGCGGAAACACGTCAAGGATGCCGCCGCGTCGGCTGAAGAGGCCCGGCCCATCGACGAGTGCCGACGGCTCGTACCCGAGGCGCAGCCACTGGGTGGCGAGCTCGGCGGGCGGCAGGCTGTCACCGCGCCGCACGACGCGGTGGCTGTCGCGGAACGCCTGCGGTTCGAGTACCAGGTCCATGGCTGCGCGAACCGACGCGACGACCAGGGGAGGATTGTTGTTTGGAGCGTGCTGGAGGCCAGACAGCCGCTCGAGCGCGGTGAGCCGCTCGGTGAGCTTGTCCGGGTCGCTCGGCAGGCGATCGTACGGCAGGGCGTCCGTTTCGGGGAACAGCAGCACAGCATCGGGATCGGCGGCCCAGGCACGTAGCTCGTTGGCGTACACGCGCGCCTCGGAAGGGCGACCCGTGATCAGCAGCATCGGCCGGCGCAGGGCAGCATGCAGCGCCGCTAGCGCGAAGGCGCGTGCCGGCGTGATCGCCGACAGAACCCGCGGGCCAGCGCCGCTCGGTGTTCGCAGCGACTCGACCAGCCGTTCGAAGTCCGGATATCGGTCGAGGGCCGCCAGGAGAGGGTGCAGCCGCATCGAAGTACTAGCTGTTGTTGTAACGGTTCATCGCCACGGCCGCGCCGTGTTCCGCCCACTCTACTGCCGCGTCACTCGCCCGATTGATCAAGTCCGCCATGGCGGCCTGCTCATCCGTATTGAACTCACCCAGGACGTGCGAAGTTGCGCCGCCCGGTGACGACTGGCCGATGCCCACCCGCAGACGGGCCACGTCGTCGGTCTGGAGGACCGAGATGACCGAGCGCATGCCGTTGTGCGTGCCGGGACTGCCGCGCTCGCGCAGCCGCAAGCGGCCGAAGGGAAGGTCCATGTCGTCGTAGACGATCAGCGTCTGCTGGGGGCGCAACTCGAGGAATCCGATCAGGTCACGCACGGCGGTGCCGCTCCGATTCATGAACGTCTGGGGCTTGGCGAGGACGATGGTCAGCTCCGCGCGTGCGGGCATCACCGCGACACACGACGCCAGGCCCTGGGTTTTGTTCTGCCACGCGACGTGATGGCGTCTGGCGAGCTCGTCGACACACCTGAACCCCACGTTGTGACGGGTATCGGCGTAGTCCGGGCCAGGGTTGCCGAGGCCGACCACGAGCCGCGTCTGGAGCGGGTCCAGCCCGGCGAGCGACTCGCTGGACGGCCGTCGAAACAGGCCGCGGAGGGCGTCGAGGAGGCTCAAGCCCGCTCAGTACGCATTGCGATCGCGAATGACCGTCGCCAGCGTCTTGAGCAGGATCTTCACGTCGAAGGCCAGCGACCACGTTTCCACGTAAAAGAGGTCGTACTCGGTCCGCTCCACGATGGACGTCTGGCCGCGCAGGCCATTCACCTGCGCCCAGCCCGTCATGCCGGCCTTTTCCATGTGGCGCTCGCGATACCTCGGCACGAGATTGGCAAACTGCGCCACAAATTCGGGTCGCTCGGGCCGCGGACCGACCAGGCTCATCTCCCCAACCAGCACATTGATCAGCTGCGGCACTTCGTCGAGGCTGAAGCGACGAATAATTTCACCCAGCGGCGTGCGCCGCGGGTCGTTCGGCACCGCCCAGACTGGCCCTGACTCCGCCTCGGCGTCTGGCCGCATCGAGCGGAACTTCAGCATGTAGAACGGCTTGCCATCGAGACCCACGCGCTCCTGGACGTAGAGCACTGGCCCATGCGGCGACGTCAGCTTCACCAGCAACGCCATCAGCAGGAACCACCACGACAGCGCGACCAGCATGGTCCAGCTCACTGCCACATCCAGCGCTCGCTTGAGAAAGCGCATCCACCCGCGCAAGGTGACGTCGCGCACGCGCATCAGCGGCAAGCCCGTGAGCTCGCTGGTCTCGACCTCACGCGCCATCAGCTCAAAGATGTCTGGAAAGATTTTGATGTCGACTCGCTGTTGGGTGCAGCCGGCGATCAGGTCCACCAGGTCGGGGTGACTGATGCCTGCCCAGGCGATGATGACTTCGCCAATGCCCTGGTCGCGGACAATGCGCGGCACGTCCTTCAGGTGACCGAGCACCGGCCGCACCAGCGGGGCGGGCGAGCCGTTGCCAATAAAGCCGACGATGCGATAGCCCAGCTCCGGCGCATCACGGATTTTGGCTTCGACGAGCTGCGCCTGTTCGCCGTCGCCCACGATGAGCACGCGCTCGAGATCGCGCCCGTGGCGGTGAGCATCACGCAAGAGCGCGTCTAGGACGAGTCGGCTGAACCAGACGAGCACGATCGACAGCAACGCCCAGTACACGAGCATGAGGCGGGGCGGCTCGAGAGCGCGATAGACGAAGAACGTGACACTCAGCGCGCCGAGCCAGCCGATGCCCACCGCCGCGGCGACCTGATACAGCAAATCCACGCGGCCGAACCCGCGGCGGGGAATATACAGGCGACGGATAGCAAAGACGACCATGATGACGAGCACGCACAGCAGCGCCAGGTCGTCATAGGTCGACGGCGGGTTCGCGGGCTGGTCGGGCCGCGTGTCCGACAGCACACGCAGGTGGTAGGCCAACACGAAGGCCAGTCGCAGCATGATCAGGTCCGACACCAGCAGTGCCACGACATACAGCCCGCGCATGCCCCTCAGACTCCCCGGCACTTCCGCCACGTCAGAACCCCACGCGCCGTTCGCCCGGGCTGGTCAGCAGCGTGCGAAACATGGCAAGACCCAACGCGGCATAAATGGATGTTCGAACGGCCCCCGTCAGGAGCGGATGGTACTGCTGAACGTAATGCTTGCGATAGAACAGGTCCATGGCGCGAAAGAAATAGAAGTTGGTCCGCAGGGCGCGTTGCCGACTGGCCGCGCCGTGTTGATGTTCGACGACGATCGACGGCTCATAGCGAACGGTCCAGCCAGCCTGCCGCGCTCGCAGACACCAGTCGAGATCCTCACCGTACATAAAGAAGCGCTCGTCGAGCATCCCGACGCGCTCGATGACCTCGCGGTGTACCAGCATGCACGCGCCACAGACGGAGTCGACTTCGATGGCAAGTTCAGGATCGACGTACGTCAGGTTGTAGCGCCCGAAGCGTGCGCTACCGGGTAGCAGCCGACTCAAACCAGAGAATCGGTAGAACGACACGGGCGGCGTCGGAAACGAACGGCGACAGGCCAGGTGCATGCTGCCGTCGGGCCGCACGAGCTTGGGGCCGATGATGCCCGCCTCAGGGTGCTCGCGAAGCTTGTGGACCAACGCCGCCAGGCCACCCGGCGGCATGAGCGTGTCAGGGTTCAAGATCAGCACGGCATCGCCCTGAGCACATCTCAGCGCCTGATTGTTACCGAAGGCAAATCCGCCATTGCGCGGCGAGCGAATCAGGCGCACCCACGCAAATTCGGCCGCCACCATGTCTGCCGAACCATCCGAGGAGGCGTTGTCGACCACGAACACCTCGACCTGCAGACGTTCCGGGGACGCTGGCACAGCACCGCGGAGTGTCTCGAGGCACGTCCGCAGGTGCTCACGCGTGTTGTAGTTCAGGACGACGATCGAGACGTCCATAGTCTGCGCATTCGCCAGCAGATGCCGACAGGGTAGCCGAGCATCTTGGCCACATCACCGGTGACTCGAATCACGGGTACGAGTCCGAGAGCGATCAACGTCTCACGAGAAGAAAGTGTTTCACGTTTGAGACGGGCGTAGGGCCGGTGCGTGTAGGCCAGGCCGCCCAGCGGCAGAAGCCAGGCCCCGCGCCGCGCACGCGCCACGACAAGCGCCGCGAAGACATACGCGGCGTAGCGGATCGCGTGGCGGCGCGGCCACAGGCCGGCTTTACCGTCGCCGCGCGCGTAGCGGTAATACTGGCGAAAGAAGGCGGTCAGTGATCGGCGCGGGCGGAAATGGGCCACGGCGCCAGGCGCAAACGCAAACTGGCAGCCATTGCGCACGAGCGCAAAGTCGAAGACCAGATCTTCGCAATAGTCTAGCCACTCCGGGTAGCCGCCCACATGCTCCCAGCTTGCGCGTCTGAACAGCACCGAGCGGCTCGAGGGCAAGAACGTCCTGGGGTTGACGTCCGCGAGGTCGGGCAGCGTGGTGGCGCCCAGGGCTCGCTCGAAGGTTGAATGAGGGTCGGCCGTGAAGAACCCACTCACCACGTCGGTCCGCGGCGTCAGCCGGTCGTGAAGCTGCCACAGCCATGACGCTGCGAGTCTGACCCCGGCGTCGGTCACCGCGATCAGCTCCGCGTCGGTGGCGGCGATGGCCAGGTTGCGACCGCGCGAGATATTCGCGCCGGGCGCCTCGATCACTCGAAGAGGTACGCGCCGTGACCATCGCTCCAGCGCTGCGACGGTGCCGTCGGTGGAGCCACCGTCGACGATGATGACCTCATCGGGTGGCAGCGTTTGGGACGCGATGGACTCCAGGAGCGCATCGAGCGTGCCAACTTCGTTGAGCACGGTCACGATCAGCGCGGTGCGTTCTCGGGAGTTACGGCTTGCCACGGAAACACGCCTGCTTCTTTGGCCAGATCGCCGCCGTTTGCGACGCTGACCGTCCCCTTCGCCGCCCACGGCTCGTCGACTTTCCAGTACTGCAGCGCGGCCCGCTGCGCACGCGCACCACCACGCTGCTCTGGTCCTCTCGCGTAGAGACGGGCAGACCATAGTGGTCGAGCCAATCCGGATCGGCCAGGAACGCGTCTTTGAGCGGCCGCGGCACGTTGTCCAGCAAGGCCACGTGCCGCGCTTCCACACCCGCGAACGGCAGGCCTCGATCACCCGCCGTGTCCAGCGGTGGCGGCGTCTGCCGATACGCCGACAGCCAGCTGTCCAGCCCGCGATCGTGCATGACGTCGAAGGTATTCAGGAACGCGAAAGACTTCTGCTCTGGTCGCCACTGCAGCACCGATTTCTGGAACGCCTGGACCACGAAACCGTCCATCTCGAACCGCCGCGTGACCGGATAGCCGAGCACATCGGTCCCACCGAAAGCCTTGAAGCTCGTCCAGAACGGTATGCCGCCCTCATCCGTCACCGAGAAGCCCGCGGCTGATCCGTTGCCATTGGTCTGCGTAAAGAAGTGGCCGCTGGCGATGTCGTAGTCCGCGACCCGCGTCACCGCCCCGCTGCTCACCTGAATCGTCGAGTAACCGGCCGGGAGATTGAGCGCGCGCACCTGGTGTGGTGTCGAGCCTCCAAGCAGCTCTCCGAGATCGACCGTCGCGCTCAACGGTGCGCTGGCCCAGACGTCGACCGCCGCTGGTGTCGTCCAGGTGAGGAACAGTTGAGCGGGGCTGGCGGCCTGGAAGCTGGCCGCACCGCCGTCGACGTTCTGGCCACCCAACATCAACGCGTCGTCGGCACGATACACATAGCGCGGACCGCTCGCAGGATCGTCGTCCAGCTTCAAGGTGCCTGGCGGGCTGCCCGTAGTGTCGAGGTACGTGCGCAGCGCGGCCATGGCGCCGACCACGGGCTTGGGCGTGCCGTCGAGCTGAAAGGCGCCGAGGGTGCGCTCGCGCTGGTTGAAGCCTGGCGGCATGTCGTTGAGCATCCACTTGGCGCCGCCAGCAGCGTGCTGTGCCAGCAAGCCCAGCTCGATGGCCACCTCGTTCAGGCTGGCCTTGCTGGCATCGAGCGTGTCGGTCGCGTAGCCGAATTCGCTGAGAACGAAGGGCTTGCCGGGGTGCGCACGCTCGATGCTGCTGACCAGGCTCAAAGTGGCGCGAATCGAGCTGCCACTCGCGGCCGGGTAGCGATGCAGGCTCTCGTAGTCGAGCGCGTCATTGGCTGGCTGGCTGGCTAGGATCACGTCGACGTGGTCCACGGTCACAGGCCGCATCGGATCAGCCGTCTTGATGGCAGTCAGCTGGGGTTGGATCCAGGCTTGCAAGGTTTGATTCAGGGCACTGACCAGCGGCGCCCACTTCTGGCAGTCGGGACTGGCGAGATAGTCCAGAGCCGTGCCTCCATGCGTTTTCACCCACGCCGCCTCGTCGTTGAGCATCGCCTCGTAGAGGCGCAGATTGTTGACGTAAATGTAGGCTTCGTCGTCCGACAGGTAGCTCGGTACGTTTTTGATCCCGTCGTCGCTGGCGCGGTAGTCGGCAAGCTGGTCGCGCGGGAGCTGCTCGCCGAAGGTGTCGATCAGCGTGTGCTGCTGGAGAGGCACCGGGCTGGCGTACTTCGTGAGCGCCAGGTCGCCGAAGTGTGGCTCGTTCTTCAGGTCAAACGCGAGCACGCCCGCGCGGTTGCGATAGTGCTGGGCGATCTGACCGCCGATCGCGCTGACCTTTGACAGGTCGCGCTCGTCGTAGTCGTGGAGGGACACGATGAGCTGCAGGTGGTGCTGTTCGGCGAGGTTGACAACCTGGTCGAGCTTGTCCCACTTGCCGGAGGCCAGATCGCTGACGAGGCCTGCCTGGACAAAGATGCGCAGGACGTTCACGCCCGCCTCGCTGGCGCGCACAAAGTCTGCGTCGATGAGGTTGGAGTCGAACTTGTCCGGGTCCCACATCTGCCAGGCGCGGTCGGCCGGGCCCTCGTAGTTCATGCCCGTGATGAACATCGGGGCGCCGTTGGGACCAAGGAGGCGTTGCCCGTCGGCCGAGGTAGCCGCCTGCGCGGGCTGGCTCGCAAGGGCGGCCAGCAGCACCACAGTCATGACCGCGTTGCGCACCCGCCGGTTAACGGCGCCGCGCCGACCGGGTTACCGGAAGCCCGTGAGGGCTCCGTCGCGCAACGCGTAATACACGGGCTCGAGGCTGAAATCGGGATTCGCCACGCGGAAGTAGAACCAATCCTGATCCTGATTTGCGTAGTCCGCGCGCTTGAAGAACCACACGAAGCCCACCTTGAGCCACGGCCACTGTTCAGCGGCGCGGTCGAACGCGCGCACCGTGTACCTCGCCTGCAGCGACGGCGTCACTCGCCCGAACTCCTGATACGCCGTCGCAGGCGGATTGTCATTCCATCCCATTTCCGTCGCCCAGACCGGCACGTCCGCATCGCCATTGGCGACCATCACCTGACGCACCAGCGTCGGTCTGGAAAACGTCACGTCCGAGGTGGCGTCGACACGTGGGTCGTCCGGCCCTCCTCGCAAGCCGTAGGCCTGCACCGCCAGCACGTCGAAGCTCCCACGCACCCCCGCGTCGTACAGTTGCTGCAAATAGATCAGCTCGTTGAGCGCGTCGGAGTTCTCGGTGAGCGTTGGCGCAAGCGCGGCCATGACGACTCGCGCGGATGGGTCCGCCGCGCGTATCCGCTCCGAGGCCCCTACCAGCATCCGCGCGTAGTCGACGGCAGACGGCGGGCGATGCCCCCACTCGCTGGTCAGATTCGGCTCGTTCCAGATCTGGTATGCCGCGACGCGACCGCGATACCGCGTGGCGACCTCCGAAACAAAATCGAAATAGTCCTCGTACGAGACGGGCGGCGACAGGCCATCCGGCGCGTCCGCGGGCAGCGCCCAGCGTGGGCTCGTATCGAGTCGCAACATCACGTCCATGCCCGAGGCCGAGGCGCGATCGACGATGTCGTCGAACTTGGTCCAGGTCGAGCCCCCGAAATTCGGATCAGTCGTCTCGCCCCTGGCCACTGGCTCGACCTGCTCCCACGGCAGCTCTTGACGGATCCACGTGACGCCAGCCGCGTGCAACAGATCCAGCGTGGCCTGACGCTTGACCGGCTCGACTTCTTGCTCGAGGAACACGTTCATGCCCAGCGCGGGCGCGGCCACGCTCGCCTCAGCCGGCGCGCGGCCAGCCGTGAGCGCCACCCAGCGATGGCGCAGATCGATCGACAGCGTGTCCCAGGGCCCCGTGCTCAACGAGCTCAGCAGCCACAGTAGGCCCACTGAAGCGAGCGTCGGGATGAGCCAGGTCCAGCGTCGCGAGCCGCTCACGGCTTCAGCCACGCGTAGGCTTCTCGCACCCTGTCTCGCATCGCCGCCCAGGTATAGCGCTGTTCCACCAGCCTACGCGCGTTACACGCCAGCCGCTGGCGCAGGGCGGGATCCTTCAGGAGGCGCCGCAGATCGGCAACCCACGCGTCTGCCGAATCGGCTTGCAGATAGTGCACGTCAGGCTCAGCTTCCAGACCCTCCATGCCCAGTCGTGTCGAGAGGATCGGCACACCGCTGGCCATGGCGACCAGCGCCTTGAGACGCGACCCGCCGCCTGTTTGCACAGGCAGGACCAGGGCGGCGCACCGCGCAAAGTACGGCCGCTCGTCGGCAACGTAGCCCGTTACGGCAATGCGGTCATCGTGCTGGCCGGCTTCGACGAGCCACGCAGGCGGCGCCGCCCCGACAGCGAACAAGCGCGCCTCCGGCACGCGCGGCAGCACGACGCGCATGAACCACGCCAGGGCAGCCGCGTTGGGCCGGAAGTCCAGCTTGCCGACGAACAGCACGTTCGCTGGTGCCCCATCGGACGACGGATAGGACGGGGTATAAGGCGGGTGAAACGGATACGCCGCGACGTCGATGGCGTTGGGAATGACACGCACGTCGGGCGCCGCGCCCGCCAGCGCGATGAGCTGATTGGCATCGTGCTCCGAGACAGCGAGCGTCAAGCGACTGCCGCGCACCACCTCGCCCTCGAAGCGCTCCAGCCGTCGCCACTGAACGCGCGAATACAGACGTCCGAGGGGTGAGGCAGTCTGCGCAAGGCGTCGCTGGAGCAGGAACTCGGCGTTGTGGGCGTCATACACCCGCCTGGTGGGCGGCACCATGCTGAGATAGCGAGCCATTTCGATGCCCTCGGCCTGGACCGCGTCGTACTGGCGTGCGCGCAGCTGTCGCCACACGGTCTCCGCAAAGTCAGGCGACCACAAACGCTGGGCCATGTCCGGGAGGTCGGAACCGGCCAGGTCCGCGATGCGCCTGATCGTTGAGCGCGAAGGGACCCCCGGAATGAGCGTGTCGACCGTGTGGGTCTCAGACAGGAGGTGCAGCAGCCCGGCGTTGCGAATGCGCGCACCAGCATCGGCTGGCACGGGACGCGACGGCAGCAATACGAGCAACTGGCTCATGCCAGGAGCGCCTCACGATAGACGTCGCGCGTCGCCAGCGCCGCGCGCGTCCAGGAGAACGACGCCGCCCGTTCAAAGCCTTTCTGCCGCAAGGCGTCGGCTCGTGGTGCGTCGGTCAGGACCGCGAGCATCGCCTGCGCCCATGGGCCTGGGTCGTGTGGCGCGAGCAGTACGGCCGCGTCGCCTGCCACCTCGGGGAGTGGCCCGCTGTTGGAACAGATCACCGGCGCCCCACAGGCCATCGCTTCAAGAACGGGCAAGCCGAAGCCCTCATACAGCGACGGCAGGACAAAGATGGCGGCGTGCGAGTACAGCGTGGCGAGGTCTTCCTGACCGAGATTGCCGAGAAAGCGCACCGCATCGCCGAGCCCCGAGCGCGCGTGCGCCGCGAAGATGGGCTGCTCGAGCCAGCCGCGTCCGCCAACGACCAGGAGCTGAACATCCAACTGCTGCCGCACCTGGGCGAATGCATCGAGCAGCAGCGGCACGTTCTTGCGCGGCTCGAGCGTGCCCACGAAGAGCGCGTAGGGGCGCCGGTCGAGCTGCAACCGACTTGCGGTTACCTCGAACTCGGCGTCGCCGCGCGGGCTGAAGCCGGGCGCCGCTGCTTCTGGAACGACGCGCATGCGGACAGGATCCACGCCCAGCAGGCGTACCGCGTCCGAGGCGGTGCGCTGCGATACCGCGATCACGCGTTCCGCCTTCCGCACGCTTTCGCCGCTCGCGGCGTAGTACGCGCGCGACTCCGCGGTATGCGTGGCCGGATAGAGCAGGAACGCAAGGTCGTGCAGGGTCACCACGCTGCGCCAGTTGCGCCAGGCGGGCGCCACGTGGTCCACCGAGTGAAGCAGCGCTGGCCAGGGTCGGCGCGCGAGCAGCTCGAGCGGCAGCGTCCAACGCTCGAAGCGATTGTGGGGCGGGGTGAAGACGACTGCCTGCTTCGTGTTCACCCCGCCAATGCGCGCATGCCGACCGCGACGACTGCGCAGGACGACGTACTCCTCCGGACCGTCGAGTCCGTCGAGCGCCTCGATCAGCAGGCGCCCGTACTGGGCGATCCCCGCCGCGTAGCCCACCAGCCGCGCGTCAATCGCGACAACCGGTCCCGGAGCGACTGCGTCCCGGAGCGACTGCGTCAAATGCCGCGCGGAGGGCGTGCCGAGCGCGAGCGACCGGTCAACTGCGGCCGCTTGTAGGGCGGTGCGTCGATCGCGCAAACCGTCGACAGCTCTGGATCGAGGAGGCGTGAGAGGATGCGCAGCTCCTGGCTCGGCGCGCCCGAGGACGCCACACCGCGATCCAGGGGCTGGTTGGTCGTGATCACCGTTGGCAGCCGCGCGTTGAAGCGGTAATTCAGGAGCTGAAACAGCTTTTCCTCGGCCCATGGTGTTGACGAGTGCGCGCCATAGTCGTCCAGCACGAGGACCTCCGCGTTGCGGATAGCGTCGAAGCCACGGTCATAGGTCACGTGGCTGTCGGGCGCGTAGGTCGCGCGCAGATAGTCGAGCAGGTCAGGCGCCGTTTTGAACAGCGTCTGCTGGCCTCGGCCGTCGCGTTCGTTCTTGATCGCCGCCGCGAGATGCGTTTTGCCGCACCCCACGCGCCCCACCAGGACCAGCCAGCCGTCGGGATCGTTCGCAAAGTTCCAGGCCTCGCGGAGGGCGGTAGCCAGTGACTGGTTGCTGTCGCACGCGAAGGTTTTGAAGGTACAGGCGCGCAAACCTTCGGGCCAGAGGTCTGTGAGCGAATCGAGCAGCGAGTGATCGCTGCTGATCACGTCGACGCGCAGCACGCGTCGGTCCTCGAGTCGCGCGCGGAGCCGCTCGTCAAGCTGGTCGATGCGCTCGTTGGTGGTAATCACCGTCGGCAGATCGGCGGTGTAGCGGTGATTGAGGATCTGAAAGAGCTTCTCACGCGCCCACTGGGTGCTGCTCTGGGTGCCGAGATCGTCGAGGATCAGCAGCGGAGCAGACCTCACGATCTCGAACAGCTCGTCATACGATACGTCGCTGCCCGGCGCGAACGTGGCGCGCAGGTGGTCGAGCAGATCGGGTACCACCGAGAAAAACACCTCGCCGCCAAGCTCGATGCGTCGGTTGGCAATGGCCGCGGCCAGGTGCGTCTTACCGCAGCCGGGCGGTCCGCTCAGCAGCAGCCACGACGGCGGATCGTCGGCGTACTTGCGGCACCACTCCAGCGACTGGGCCAGGGCGTGCTGGTCCTGGCTGCTCAGTGGGCCCCGCCCCGAGGGAAAGAAGTTCTCGAAGGTGCGATCGCCCAGGGCTCCGATCTGGCTGCGCCGCCGCAAGCGATCGCGAACCTCCGTCTGGCGACACGAACACGTGATCGCGCGCCCGAAATCGGGATCACCCAGGGGCACGTCCTTACGGACGAATCCGAAGTCCTTGCAGATCGGACACGCGGGCTCGATCTCCACCTCGGCCGGCGCCGCGTCCAGGTTGCTCGTCAACCGACGCGGCCGAATCCGTGCCAACGCGTCACTCAGCGGCTGCATGCTCAGGCGCGAAAGACCTCGAGGTCGAGGAACTTCGTTGTACGTTCGAGAAACAGCAGCTGTACTTGACCGGTTGGACCGTTGCGGTGCTTGGCGACGATGATGTCGGCGACACCCTTCTTGTCCGTATCGGGGTTGTACTTCTCGTCGCGATAGATGAACAGCACCACGTCGGCATCCTGTTCGAGCGCGCCTGATTCTCGCAAATCTGACAACTGCGGAATGTGCGGCGTGCGCTGTTCGACCGCGCGGCTCAGCTGACTCAAGGCAATCACGGGCACACGTAGCTCGCGCGCGAGCGCCTTGAGAGCGCGCGAAATCTGGCCAAGCTCCTGCACGCGGCTTTCTCCGCCGTCACTGGCTACTAGCTGCAGATAGTCGACGATGATCATGTCGAGGTTGTGCTCAGCTGCAAGCCGCCGCGCCTTGCTGCGCAGCTCCATGATGGGGATGGACGGCGTGTCGTCGACCCAGATGGGCGCCTTCGCCAGGTGATTCATCGCCGCGTCCAGCTTGCGGCTCTCCTGCTCGTTGAGGTGCGCCGAGCGAATCCGTGGTGAGTCGACGCCACTCTCCATGCTCAGCAGCCGCGACGCCAGCTGCTCGGCCGACATCTCCAGCGAAAACACCGCCACCGTTGCGCTGTGCTTGACCGCGGCGTTGACAGCCAGATTCAGCGCGAACGACGTCTTGCCGACGCTGGTCCGAGCCGCCAGGATGATCAGGTCGGTGCGCTGGAAACCGCCGAGCAACTTGTCCAGGTCGGCGTAGCCCGTCGGGATGCCGTAGCGGGTGGCTTCGCCGTCCTGGAGCGCCTCGATCTGCTCCATGTATTCGCCGAGCACCTCTTCGAGCGACCGGAAGTCACGCGTGACACGTTTTTCTGAGATCGCGTAGATCAGCTGCTCGGCTTTTTCGAGCGCCAC
Organism: uncultured Chloroflexia bacterium; assembly: GCA_963776625.1. Lineage (GTDB taxonomy): Bacteria > Chloroflexota > UBA6077 > UBA6077 > CF-72 > CF-72. Next base: position 376,930 of record CAVZNP010000004.1, read on the forward strand.
CTCAGGTGCCAGGTTGTCCCGATACGCGATTTCGGCGATCGTCTGTGCCTTGGCGATCAGCTGACGCATGATCGACGTCCGCTCGACGATGCGGCCGTAGTGCTCGATGTACGCGGCGCTCGGCGTCGCCAGGTTGACCTCGCTCAGGTACAGCATCCCGCCGGCCGCTTCGTGGGTGCCTTGCTGGTACAGCGTGTCACCGACGCTGTGGTAGTCAATGGGCTTGCCGTCGGCGAACAGCGTCAGCATGGCACGGAAGACGTGCCGATTGCGCATCCCGTAGAAGTCTTCGGGCTTCAGAAAGTCCGAGACGCGCACAATGCTCGGCGGGTGCTTCAAGATCGACCCGAGCACGGCCTCCTCAGCCTGGAGACTGTGCGGCGGCAGACTGAGGTCGCGTTCCTCAGGGCGCGCGTCGCCCGCCAGAGTCTCGAGATCGGTATCCAGGCGCTCGACAGCCATACCGGCCTATCGCTCGAAAGCGTCCTGCCGCGACTCAGCCGTCGGTGACCGCACGCACGTCGATCGTCAGCGTGGCGGTCACCGCTCGATGCAGCCGCGCGTTCACCTGATACGCGCCGACCTGACGCACGGGCTCCGGAATCTCGAGATCGCGCCGCTCGACGGCGGTGCCCAACTGCTTCTGGATGGCCGTTGCGACGTCCGCCGTGGTGACAGATCCGTACAGCCGCCCCTGCGTGCCAGCCTTGGCTTCGATGACCACGGGCTCCGCCTCCAGTCGCGCCTTCAGCTGACGCGCCGCCTGTTCCTCCTCAGCGGCGTGCCGCGCGGCGACGGCTTGCAAATCGGCCACCTGCTTGAGCGCGCTGCTGGTTGCCACGACCGCGAACCCGCGCGGGATGAGGAAATTGCGGGCGTAGCCGTCCGCCACGTCCTTGACCTGGCCGGCTTTGGCGACGTCGGCGACGTCTTTCTTGAACAGAACCTTCATGCAAACGGCCTACGCTCTCTAGGATAGAACAGATGTGCTAAGCTCACCAGCGTGCGTGCTCGAGGCTCTCGGCGGGCGGCCGCGACGACGCGGGCCGACGAGCGTGCTCGCTGGCAACGCGGGCACTCCTGTGTGTGGACCGGAATGCTACGGCCGGGCCGTCGGCCGGAGCGAAGAGTGCCGGCAACCGTGGCGCGTCTCAGTTTCGTGGCGGGTCCGTAACGTCCGCTATCTTGACACCACCGCGGCTTGCACGACCCTGCGCGGCACCGGTCGCCACCGCCTGATCGAGCACCACGTCGAGTTCTGGTCCGAGCTCGAGCGTGTACTCGATCAACCAGAGCAGCTCGAGCAACTCCCTGGTCAGGCGCGCGTCCCAAGCTGCGGGGCCGATGGCGTCCAGGGGCGACTTCGCGGACCTGCGCACGCGCCGCCGCAACCAGCTCTGGACCACGTGATAACCCGACACGCTCGATGCCCACATGTCAGCAGTGACGGGGCCAACACACCCGTCGCCGAACCAGACACACGCCTGCGCCGCGTCGTACCTGAAGCGCGTGGGCGGCAGTGCACCGACTTCGTGGACGACGCTCGCTCGACCGGGCGTGACGCTCTGATAAGTGTGGACCGCTAGAAGCTTCTGCCCGAGGCCGACGGCGCGCGAAAACGTCGCGGCGTCAACCACGAGCGGCACGCGCGGGCCCGGCGTGCGCAGCTCCTCAGCAAATTGCCGCGTGTAGCTCGGCGCCGACAGCAGCGCGTAACAATACGCCATCACTTCCTGCGGCTCGACGCGACAGCCATAGTGTGCAGAAAGCGCGTCAAGCCAGATGTCCGACACATTCGGCCGCGTGGCCGCGGCATCAAGCCACAACGGAATCACGCTCCGCGCTCCGAACGAGCCACGGAAGTGGTCCAGGTCGGGCAGGTCGCGTGTCGCCACGGCAGCCGGACCGGGTCCGAGCACGTTGGTCAGCATGCTCGTCAGGAAGACCTGTTGCGGGCTTGCGCTGCGCCACAAGGTGGGGCGCATGAAATCGCCGATGCGTGCATCAGGCAGCACCCACTGACGGTCGAAGGGGCGGTAGCCGTAGCGCACTGGCTCGGGGCACGCGGCGTCCGACGCGAGGCGGGACAGCGCGGGAAGGCGAGTCTGACCATCCAGAAGGTCCGCTGGAGTCGAGTCGATGTCGCGGTCGCGGCTGGGCCCAAAGGCATTCCGCCGCTCCCCCTCAGGCAAACTGAGCAGGCGCCGCCAACGCGCGTGCAGCACTTCGGGCGTGACGCCTATTGGCCACGTGCGTTTGAGCTGCGCGCCCGACAGCTGCCTTGGAAAGAGGTCGGTCAAGGCCGGCCACGACCAGTACACCGAACGCGGCGACGCGTGCATGACCTCGCCCCAGCCGCTCGGGACGGGCTGCCAGGCGAGATCTTCGAGGGTTCGGATGCCGCTGAGCGCGGCCAGCTTCTGCTCGGCCGTGCCCGACAGGCGGGTATACCTGACGACGGCCGGCGCATCCGCGGAGACAGCGCCATATCGCACGCCGAGCGCGATCGCGACCGGCGTGCGAATGGGAAAGACGTTGGCCGACGCCCGTGCGCCGCGCGGATCGCCCTCCAGGTCGATCACCCACAGCTTGTCCAGTGCGTGACGGAGCGCGCGGCGCATGCCGACAAAGCCTGGCCCACGCAGATACGAGGCTGAGGTGACCAGGCACACGACGGCCGGTCCTCGGCGCGCTTCGAAGGCAGCGCGTAGCGCCCAACGCCAGAAATAGACGTAGTCGTTGTGCAGGTTTTTTCGATGCACGCCGGCGCCACCGTCGATGAAATCCTCCAGCGGCGCTTCCACATTCCGGGTTCGACGCCGATACGGCGGATTGCCGAGACACACCATGATGGGGGCCTCGTCCGTGAGCGAAACCGAGAGCGCATCGGCTTCGACGACCGGCAAGCCGCGCGCGCGGGCGATTGCCGCGGGACCGGGCAGCGCCTCGAACAGGTGCATGCGGGTTCGGATATCGCCCACGCGTGCGAGGATCTCGAGGGGATACGCGCCAGTCCCACACGCGGGGTCGACGATCGTCACCCGCTCGTCGGCGAAACCCGCGGGGCAGCCCAGCCGACCGCGCAGCACGGCTTCGACGAGGCGGACCTGAGCGCCCACCACCTCACGCGGCGTGAAGTACACGCCGTGCTGCCGCCGGATTTCCGGCGAGCAGGCGCGCAGAAAATCGGTCTCGAGGTCGGCGACCAGATGGTCAGCGACCAGGTATGGGGCTCTCCAGGACCACGTCGAGCAGGAACGGCCCGCCGCGATGACCGATGGCTTCTTCGAGCGCTGACGGCAGCTCTTCTGGATTCTCAACCCGCCGAGATGGGACGCCCATGGCTTCTGCCATGCGATCGAAACGCAGCTCTGGCTCAGTCAGATCCATGGCGACGAATTCTCGACCGCTGGCACCTTCGCCCAGGTACTCGAGCATGTTGAGCTTGAGGATGCGATACGCGCGGTTGCTGAGCATGACGTAGGTCACCGGGATTCGGTGATGCGCGGCGGTCCACAGCGCGGTAATGCTGTACATCGCGGCACCGTCCGAGCAGATGCCGACTACCTTCTTGTCAGGTCGAGCCAGGGCCGCGCCGAGCGCACCCGGCAGACCAGGCCCGATGCCACCGCCGCGCACCTTGACCAGTCGCGCCGGTTCTTCAGGTGCGATTGCCATCTCGACGTGTTTGCCGTTCGTGACGGCCTCCGCGAAGACCAGCCCGTTCTCCGGGAGCGCCTGCTTGATCTCGTGCATCAACCGCGGCCCGCTGATTGGTGACGCGTCCCAACTGGCGCGCGTGCTGGCCCAGTAACGCTCGTTGGCTTGCGCGACGCGCGCCTCCGCGTTCGCCCGTCGATCCACCGCCGACTGTTTGAGCGCGCCTGTCTGGCGTTCCTGAATGAGCTCGCTCAACTCGGCCAGTCCGGTCTTTGGGGTCACCGAGCAAGGCGATGTCAGGTCGCACGTTCTTTCCCAGCTCGTGCGTGAAGCAGTCCAGCTGCAGCAGCCGCGTGTCCTTGCTGAGAACGGGAGCCTCGGGCTCCGGGAAGATCAGCTGAAAGACCGGCGCGCCGACGACAAAGAGCACGTCGCAATCGGCGACGGTGGCGCGAATGTTCCTGGGCGAGACGAAATCGACGCTGCCCATGTACAGGGGATGGCAGGCGGGGACGTTGAACTCCGAGGCATAGCACTCGAAGATTGGCGCTCCCAGCAGCTCGGCGACGCGCGTGACCTCGGTCTGTGCCTCAGCCAGATTGACCGAGTCGCCCACCATGAGCATCGGCCTTTCGGCTTTGACCAGCACGTCCGCCAGCTCGGCCAGGCCTTCGGCGCTTGGTCGGCTGCGCCAGTTCGTATATGTCGTCGGCGCTATCTCGACTTCGGCCTCCTGATCGAGCACGTCCATGGGCAGTCCGAGAAAAACGGGGCCCTGCGGCGGCTCCGCGGCGATCTTGAACGCTCTGCGCAGCGCGCGGGGGACATCGTGGGCGTGCTCGACCTGGACGCTCCACTTGGCGATCGGCCTGGCCATCTCGGCCAGGGGTCCGGAAAGGTGCGGCTCCTGCAACAACACGTCGCTGGGCGACTGCCCGGCGAAGACCACCAGGGGTGTCTTACCAATGCGCGCGTTGTGCATCATGCCCAGCGCGTTGCCCAGCCCGGGGGCGATGTGAACTTCCACGAATGCCGGGCGTCGCGTGATCCGCGCGTACGTGTCCGCCATGGACATAGCAACGCCCTCGTGGAGAGCGAGCATGAACTCCATCTGCGGATAGTCCTGCAGGATGTCCATGAAGCCCTGTTCGGTGGTGCCTGGATTACCGAAAATGTGCTGCACGCCATCGGCAATCAGCTGCTCCATCAAGGCGCGCTTGCCCGTCATTCGAGACACGCCCGACAGCGTATCAAGCCCGCGGTGGCTCGTTGATCCAGGTGTTGCTCGTTGCTCGTCCTCGCCATCATCGTGGCGATCTAGCAACCTGGTCGTCTCGCGGGCGAACGGTCTACGCTGGCGAACGGTCCATGCCCGCGAACGCTCTGAGCTTACGCGGGCTCCGCTTCGCGCCCCAGCGCGGGATTCGGCTTGGGCCCCGCCCGCCGAAGCAACCCGAAGACCAGCAGCAGGCGGGCAGGTTCGAACTTGATACCCCGCCAGAACTTGAGACGGCTCAAGCTCCGGACACCTTCGGAACCGTCTCTCACCGTCGTGGCCCACCCGCCGGCGAGGCTGGGCAGCGGCACGAGGTTCGCCGACCCGGGCCGCTGCCGATAACGCCGAAGCGGCCGGATAATGCCGTCCGCCGACGCGCCCCCCAGAAAGATCTGTTCGAGATCCTCACCCTCGATCGTTTCGTCTTCGATCAGCCGCGCCGCAAGCGCATCCAGGACCGGCTGATGCTGCGTCAGGATCTCCTCGGCCTGTCGCATCCCGACATCGATCAACGCACGCACTTCCGCGTCAATGGCTTCCGCAACCCGCTCCGAGTACGTCCGCGCCTCACCCTGAGCGCCCAGGTAGCCGCCGCTTTCACGCTGCCCCAGCGCCAACGGTCCGAGACTGTCACTCATGCCGTACGTGGTGACCATGCCGCGGGCGATGGTGGTGGCCTTTTCGATGTCATTCGAAGCCCCGGTACTCACCTCGCCAAAAATCAGGCGCTCCGCCACCCAGCCGCCCAGTGCCGAGGCGATCATCGCTTCGAAGCCGGCACGTGTCATGTAGTGGCGGTCTTCTTCTGGAAGAAAGCGGGTGTAGCCACCCATCCGCCCGCGAGCGACGATGGTCACCTTGTGCACAGGATCGTGGTTTTCGCTGAATCGGCCGACCACCGCGTGGCCACCTTCGTGGTACGCCGTGCGCCGCAACTCCAGATCCGAGATGACGCGCGCCTTCTTCTGCGGACCGCCGATGACGCGATCGATCGCCTCCTGCAGGTCGCCCATGGTGATAGCCTTCCGGTTGCGCCGCACGGCGAGGATGGCCGCCTCGTTCACCAGATTGGCCAGATCCGCGCCCGAAAAACCGGGCGTCGAGCGCGCCAGCGTCTCGAGCTTGACGCGACTTTCGATCGGCTTGCCCTTGGCGTGCACCTCGAGGATGGCCGTCCGCTCCTTGACGTCCGGATTGGCGAGCGTGACCTGGCGATCGAAGCGCCCCGGGCGGAGCAGGGCCGGATCGAGCACGTCTGGACGATTCGTCGCGGCAATCACGATGACGTGACTGTCACCTTCGAACCCGTCCATCTCGACCAGGATCTGGTTGAGCGTTTGCTCGCGCTCGTCGTGGGCGCCGCCGGCGTGGCCACTGCCGCGCTTGCGACCGACCGCGTCGATCTCGTCGACGAAGATGATGGCCGGCGCCTGTCGTTTGGCCTGGGCAAACAGATCGCGCACGCGGCTGGCGCCCACGCCGACAAACATCTCAACGAATTCGGAGCCCGAGATGCTGAAGAAGGGCACGCCTGCCTCGCCGGCGACCGCGCGACTGATCAACGTCTTGCCGGTGCCAGGCGGTCCGACCAGCAGCACGCCTTTGGGGATGCGCGCGCCCATCGCCGCGAAGCGCTCCGGCGACTTCAGGAAGTCGACAAGTTCGACCAGCTCTTCTTTGGCTTCGGCCGCGCCGGCGACATGTTCGAAACGCACGACTTGCGACTGGCCCACGAAGCGCCGTGCCCGGCTGCGTCCAAAACCCAGCCCGGGCCCATGGCTGCCGCGCCGCATCGTCATGAACAACACGCCCACGACCAGCAGCGCCAGCATGATCGCGGGCAGGACTTCACCCAACGAGACGGGCGTTTGCTCTTCAACCGTGTACGTCACGCCGCTGAGCTCCGCGCTGGTGACGCCCAGCATTCCGAGCATCTCGGGCACCGACGCGGCGCGGTCTCGAATAAAGAAGTACTCGGCGCCGTCGGTCTGCACATACACGCGGTCGCCAAAAACGTCGATGCTGCGTGCCTGGCCATTCCGAATCAGCGCGGCCGCCTCGCTGGCCGCGATCGATTGCGCCTCACTGTGCGCCGTCAATCGGGTCACGTTGCCGGCGATGATCAACGTCGCGGCGACGCCAATCAATACCAGGAGACTGATAACACGCAAAATCGGACGGGCAAACAGACTACGCAACTTCTTCATCTACGCTCCGGTGGACGGAGTCTGCCGCGTTGCTCGCGAAAAACCAAGGAAAACGGTTCCATCACGATGTGGGTTTCAGTCTGGTTGCCGTTTAGCCCGGGCGCCCGCGCGAACGACGCCACCAACCGCGTCACCAACCGCTCGGCCTCAACTCCTTGATCGAGGATCGTATCCGCTACTCTCGATAGTGTCCGACGCGAGCACCACAACCACTGGAGCAACGAGAAAGAAAGGACCGCATGAGCGAACCAACCCGAGTCGATTTTTACGCGGACCCGCTGTGTCCATGGTGCTGGCGCACCGCGCTATGGATCCGCGACGTGGCGCGCCGCCAGCCGCTGACCGTGAACTGGAAGCTGTTCAGCCTGATGCTCGTCAACCATCCCGACGACTACGCCGAGGAGCAGTACGCGCGGTGGTTTGCGCTCGGTCGCCTGATGGTTGCCGCCCGGCGGCTTGGCGGCAACCAGGCCGTCGAACGTCTGTACATGAGTCTCGGCGAGACGATCCATGGCGAACAGCATCGCGAAGAGCTTGGCACGGAAGCTGGCGTGGCGCCCTGTCTCGAACGCGCTGGGCTGCCCGCATCCCTCTATGCGGACGCGCTCGCGGATGAATCCACTGCCGCGGACCTCATCGCTGAGCATGGTGCGGCGAAAGACCGGCTGTCTGCTTTTGGCGTGCCGACCATCGCGCTCGAAGACTCCGAGATTGGCATCTTCGGCCCGGTCGTGGAGCCGATACCCACCGGTGCCGAGGCCGACGTGCTGTGGGAGCACGTACGCTGGATGCTCGAGCAACCGTACCTCTGGGAAGTCAAACGCGAACGCAAGGTCAAACTTCAGCCCCAGCACGTGCTGGACTGACGTTCTGCCTGACTACCAACTGCGAAAGGACGCCAACAGGTGGCCGATACCAAACTCAACGTCGGCGATGCCGCGCCTGATTTCGACCTGGTCTCCGATCAGGGCACCCATGTGAAGCTCAGCGACCAGCGCGGTAAGCGCGTGGTGCTGTTCTTCTATCCCAAGGACGACACGCCCGGTTGCACGCGCCAGGCGTGCGGCCTGCGCGACAACTACACCAGTTTCCAGACGAACAACACCGTCGTCTTCGGCGTGAGCCCGGATGATCAGGCTTCACACCAGGCCTTCAAAGACAAGTTCAGCCTGCCGTTTCCGCTGCTAGTCGACGACGGGCACAAGGTCGCAGAGGCGTACGGCGTGTGGGGTGAGCAGCAGCGCAACGTGCGCAGCCATTTTGTGATCGACGAACAGGGCAAGCTCGCCGACGTGCAGGTGCAGGTCACCCCCGAGGAAAGCGTCTCCCGAGCGGTCGCGACGATCGCTGGCTAGTCGACCCGCTACGCCCGCGGATCTGGCCCGGTCTCGACAGGCAGGTCGTGAGCGATCCAGCCTGAAAAGGAGCCCGGGCAGAGCTGCGCGGCCTTGATGCCCGCGAGCTCCATGCCCACCAGATCCACGCATGCGCTCACGCCGGAGCCGCACGAGACGACGATCGGCTTCCCATCGAGCACTCCCAGGGCAGTGTAGTAATCGCGTAATTCCTCGGGCGTGCGGAAGAAGCCGCGCTGCAGTTGATCGGCCGACGGTGCGTTGATCGAACCCGGAATGCGACCTGCCACACGGTCTACCGGTTCCACGTCACCGCGCCAGCGCTCGGGCGCACGCGCATCGAGCAGATGAATCGATCCGTCCTGGAGCGCCTGCCACAGCGCCTCGACGTCCATGACGTCACCCTCGCGTACGATCGCCGTGAAGCCGCCAGGCTCAGGGCGTTGGCCGTCGCCGACTTCCGGTACTCCGCCGCGGGCGAGCCAGGCCGCATAGCCGCCGTCGAGAATCGACACTCGCTGGTGACCGTAGTGGCGCAGTAGCCACCACAACCGCGGCGCGCCCGAACCGCCATCGTCGTAGGCGATCACCCAGGTGTCGTCGTCGACACCCGTGCGGCGCATCGCAGCCGCGAACTGCTCGGCGTCGGGCAACGGGTGCCGCCCGCCGAGCCCGGGCGTGCTGGCGAGCTCCTCGTCCATGTCGACGTACACCGCTCCGGGAATATGCCCCTCGAGGTACATGACCCGCCCTGCCGCGGGATCGCCGAGCTTCCAGCGCACGTCGATGACGCGCGCCTGCGTTTTCACCTTTTCCAGCTCCGTGACACTGAGCAGCAGATCCACCGCCGACGCCATGCCGAAATGCTAACGGGCGCCGGGGGCAAGCCGCCGCACACAAAGCGTGGAGCCGACGAAGGGATTCGAACCCCCGACCCATGCTTTACGAAAGCATTGCTCTACCCCTGAGCTACGTCGGCGCGAGTAGCGGCTCAGTATATCAATCGCTACTACTGGCTCGGACCAGGCTGCGGCGGAGGCGGCGGGATCTTCAGCGTCTGGCCGATCTGCAGTTTCTGGGGGTTGTCGATATTGTTGTAAGACATCAGGTCCGTGGTTCTCACGCCAAACTGCTGGGCGATCGAGGCGGGACTGTCGCCGGCTTTGACGATATACGTCAGATCGAGTGGCGTGGGGCTGGGCTCGGGTGTCGGTGGGGGCGCCACGGCGATGGCGGTGGGTGTCGGCGGCGTGGCCAGCGCGGCAACGCGGCCAGGGCCCGTCGCCCAGTTCAGACCGATGTACAGAAACAGCGCCAGCCCGAGCACGACCACGATGAAGCCGATGACGTACGGCATCTGCCGGTTCTCGCGGCGCGCCTGGCTGCCATACACCGGGTGGCGATGCTCAGCGCGCGGGAAGGCATAGCCACGCCGAGTTGTCGTGGGTCGCTCGGCGGAGCGGTTCGCCGACTGTCGGTCGCGTCCGTTTGATGGAGCGCGGGGGTCCATCGCCTCGCGATGATAAACGGCCGACGGCTACGGTTATGACGACCAGTTGGCCCGGATTGCTGGTCCGGGCGTCGGGCTCGCGCGTCGGTCCCCGCTCAATCCTCGCGGTCGAGTTCGAACGCCTGGTGCAGCACGCGCACCGCCTCCTCCGCTCGGTCGCGCGGGACCACGCACGTAATGCGGATATCCGAGGTGCTGATGATGTTGATATTGATGTCGGCTTCCGCCAGGGTTCCGAACATTCGCGCCGCGTACCCCGGCGCGCTTTGCATGCCCGTACCCACGATGCTCACCTTGGCCAGATCGTCAGCGGTGTCGATCGAGGTAGCGCGAATCTGCGGTGAAATGGAGCGCGTGATGTCGAGCGCGCGCTGAAGATCCCCGCCTGAGATCGTGAACGACAGGTCAGTCGTCCCGTCGGCACCGCTCGACTGCGCGATTGTGTCCACGCTGATGCCAGCGTGCGCCAACGGCTGAAAGATCGCGGCCGCGATGCCCGGGCGATCGGGCACGCGCACCAGCGTGATGCGGGCGACATCCAGGTCGTGGGCGATCCCCCGCACGTTCTTGCGTACTTCCATGGGCATGGGTAGGTCTCCGTCGCGGTGGATCAGCGTGCCGGGCTCGTCGGTGAATGACGAGGCCACGTGGATGGGCATGTTGTACAGCTCGCCCAACTCGACCGCGCGCGGATGCATGACGCGCGCGCCCAGCTGAGCTAGCTCGAGCATCTCCTCGTAGCCAATGCTGGCCAGCTTGCGCGCACTCGGCACCACACGCGGATCGGCGGTGAAGATGCCAAGTACGTCGGTATAGATGTCGCAGCGCTCCGCGCCGAGCGCACACGCCAACGCCACGGCCGTCGTGTCCGAACCGCCGCGACCCAGCGTGGTCACATCCTGGTCGTCGGTGACGCCTTGAAATCCCGTGACGATGACCACTTTCCCGTGAAGGAGCTCGGTCGAGATTCGCTCAGGCCGGATGTCGGTGATCCTTGCGCGGGAAAAGACGCGCGTCGAGCGGATGCCCGCCTGGGCGCCGGTGAGCGAGACGGCAGGCTGATGCAGGTCATGCAGAGCCATGGCCATCAGCGTGGCGCTGACTGTCTCACCCGTCGACAGCAGCAGGTCCATCTCGCGGTCGTCGGGTCGATCGGCGACCTGATAGGCAAGCTGGATCAGCTCGTCCGTCGTGTCGCCCATCGCCGAGACCACGACGATGACGGGTCGCCCGGACGCGGCGGTGCGGGCCACCCGACGCGCCGAGGCGCGCATGCGCTCGGCGGAAGCCAGTGACGATCCGCCGTACTTCTGCACGAGCAGTCCGGCCAATTCAGGCGACGACATGCGCACCTCGATCGGACAGGCCGAGGCGCAGGACACTGCCCGGCCACATTCTCGTCGCGTGCCACGGTGGCGAACGCGAACGCGACGTCGTCAGCCGACGCATCGGACGCGCACAGTGCCATGACGGTCGGCCCCGCGCCTGAGATGAAACTTCCGAGCGCTCCTGCCTGCATTGCGGCATCCAGAAGCGTAGCGCCGGCGGGGAACAGCGGCAGCCGGTAGGGCTGGTGCAGTCGATCGCGCGTGGCCTCCGCCAGCAGGTCGGCACGCCCCGCGGACAGCGCGGCGACCAGCAGGCTGGCGCGCGAGACGTTGAACACGGCGTCCGCGTGGCTGACGCTCTCGGGGAGCAGGCCCCGCGCGTGCGACGTCGGGATGCCTTGGTCGGGAGTGAAGCACACCGCGGTCAAACTGAGCCCCAGCGTGACGGGCGACTGAACCACCCGACCATCCTCCAGCCGCAGCGCCACCCGCGCACCTCCGAGCGCGCACGGCACCACGTTGTCAGGGTGGCCTTCGAGCTTGACGGCCAGATCCAGGATCGCAGGCTGGTCGAGCGGGGCGCCCAGGCAGTGATTGGCGAACAGCACGCCGCAAGTAATGGCGGCGGCACTACTCCCGAGGCCGCGGTTGAAGACGATGCGGTTGGTACACCGCAGATCGAAGCCGGGATAGCTTGATCCGACGGCGGCGTAGGTCGCGCGGGCGGCGCGCAGAATCAAATTGGACGCATCGTCCTCGGCCAGCCGCCCCGGCGTGGCGGTGACCTCGTTCCACAGGTCGAGGGCGAGGCCCAGACAATCGAAGCCGGCGCCGAGATTGGCGCTCGTGGCGGGCGCGCGCACGACGATCGACGACACCTGGCAGGCTAGAAGCTACTGTGGGGTGAACGTGGTGGACCAGGACAACTGCTGATCGTCAGCCTGGGTGTAGACGTGCACCGTGACGGGATAGTTCGGTGTCGCACCGCCGATGTCGAAAGTGATCGTCGCGGACCCCGAGGGGTCCGTCTGGACCGTGCCAGTCGTCGGCCAACGCTCCTGCGTAGTGCGGTAGTCAACCGTAGACCAGACGTCGGAGCTCGCCAGTGGCTGGCCATCCCGCCGCAGGTGAATCTGCACGCTTTCGGAGGTGTTCGGCGCCGGCGTGGGGTTGGACACGCTGACCGTGGATCCCGCGTAGCGCGCCGCCACGCTGGGCAGCGGCGTCGCCGTCGGCGCTGTCGTGGGCGAAGCAGTAACGGTCGCGTCGGGCGCGCGTCGCGGATTCGACGTCGATGACAGCGGAATGACGACCTGCAGCGCGTTGAGCGCCGATAGATTGATCGACAGGCGTGGGATCAGCAGAAAGCCCGCGACCACGGCCAGGCCGACGACAGTCAGAACGACGACAACGTCGCCAAGCCCCGCGTAGCGGGGTTGCACGATAGCGCGCGGGCGTCGGCGGCGGGCCACACGCGTCGCGGCTTTGGCGCCCGGGCGAATTGGTGTTGGACTGCCCCCGACGAGTGCCTGGTGCATGCGCCGGCGGTCGTACTCGGTGCGCCGCGCCGGGTTCCCGAGCACTTCGTAGGCGATGTTCAACTGCCTGAGTGCCTGATTTTCGCGAGAGCCGCTGCCCATCAATTTCGCGGCCATGCGACGATAAGTCGTCTGAATTTCCCAATCGGAAACCGACGGATCCAGACCCAGCACCGCGTACAGACCAGGGTCCGCCTTGATTGTCGGCCCGTCCGGCAAAGGCGCGGGCAGAGCCGGCGTCTCGGACATCACGGGGAGCAGCGCTGTCTGTCCCGCCGAGTCGGAGGGGGTGTCGGCCGTTTCGCCAACACTCTGGCCGTTCAGGCCGTTTGCCTCGCTATTTACCCCATTAATCTCGGGCTCCGCCTCTTGATCCGCGGTGGGCTGAGATGGCGGCGGCACGCGCATTATGGTACAGCCTGAATCGCGTAACCCAGGTCGGCGAGTACTTCGGAGGCGGCACAACTGTCGTTCCACGCCAACTTCTGGTCGCCGACGACCATGCGCTGCTCGTGACCTTTGCCTGCCAGCAGCACGGCGTCGCCAGGACGCGCTCGTTCGCAGAGGTGTCGGATAGCCGCGCGACGGTCAAGGTCGATGGTGAAGTGGTCGCCAACCTGCCGGGCGCCCGCGGCGATCTGCGCGGCGATGACCGCCGGGTCTTCGTGGCCGGGGTCGTCCATCGTGATCACGAAGTAGTCAGACTTGCGCGCCGCCAGGGCGCCCATGATGGGTCGATTGGCGTTGTCGCGCCCGCCCGCAAGGCCAAACGCCAGCAGCAGCCTGCCTGCGACCAGCGATCGCACCGTATCCAGCGCCTTTTCCAGGGCCTGCGGCGTGTGCGCAAAGTCGACGACCACCGCGAAGGGTTGCCCGGCTTCGACGAGATTCATGCGGCCCGCTACCGGCGGTTGTCCGGCGGCGGCCCGCATCAGGTCATCGGGCGTGGCCCCAAACGCGGTGGCGGCAGCATACGCGGCGAGCCAGTTCGAGACGTTGAAACGTCCGACCAGCCGCGTGTCGATCGCTTGCGCGCCCGGCACCAGTGTGAAGCGCGTGCCGCGCGGACTCAGCTCCAGATCGCGCGCCATGAAGTCGGCGGGTCGGTCCAGGCCATAGGTCACGACGCGCGCGCGTGTGGCGTCGCGCGTCGCCGCCACGTTGGGATCGTCGGCGTTGAGGACTGCGTGGCCGTCGGACGGCAGCCGTTCGAAGAGAAGCCGCTTGGCGGCCAGGTACGCCTCGAACGTGCCGTGGAAATTGATGTGCTCCGGGCTGAGGTTGGTGAAGACGCCGACGTTGAACTCCACGCCGCGCACTCGGTCCAGGCTCAAGGCATGCGAGCTGGTCTCGACGATAGCCACGTCAAGGTGCGCAGCGCGCATTTCCGCCAGCGTGCGCTGCACGATGGGCGCCTCGGGAGTGGTGTGGTCGGCGGCGTTCGGACGCAGCTCGGACCCGACGCGGGTGTTGACGGTCGTCAACCAGCCGGTGCGCAGTCCACGCGCCTCGAGGATCGCGCTCAGAAGGTGCGTCGTTGACGTCTTGCCGTCCGTGCCAGTGATGCCAACGACGGGCATTCCGCGAGAGGGGTGGCCAAAGAATGCCGCGGACAGGTCGGCCAGGGCCGGACGCGCGCTGACCAGCAGCACCGTCGGGATGTCGACCGAGGGGAGTGACTCGGCCGCGATGGCAGCGGCGCCGCGCGCCAGCGCATCCGGCACGAACTCGAGTCCGTTGCGCTCGAAGCCGGACACCGCCACAAAGAGGTCGCCAGAGGCGACGCGGCGGCTGTCCTGAGTGATGCCGCGGATGAGCGTGGAGGCGTCGCCGCGCACGAGGCGGGCGCCGGCCGCATCAGCCACCAGCTCGCCCAGAAATCTTGCGGTGGGCGAATACGCCATGTTCCTACAATTTAGCCGCCATGCTTGAAACGGGCCTGCCCCTCGACCAGCAGCTGGCGCGACTGCCAGACCAGCCGGGCGTCTACAAGTTTTACGACGCCAAAGGTGTGCTGCTGTACGTCGGCAAGGCCAAGTCGCTGCGCAACCGGGTCCGCTCGTACTTCCTGAAGGCTGCCACGCTGGAGCCGCACAAGCGACAGATGGTGACCGAGATCGCCGATATCCAGTACTTGCTCGCCGAGACGCCGACGCAGGCGCTGCACTTCGAGGCCGATCTCGTTCGCTCCGAGCGACCACGCTACAACGTCAAGCTGCGCGACGATAAACACTATCCGTATATCCGCATCAATATCCACGAGCCGTGGCCAAAGACCATGGTTGGACGCCGCATGCAGCGCGATGGCGCTCGCTACTTCGGCCCCTTTACCGACGCGACGTCCGTGCGGCAGACCCTGGACACGATCAATCGCCTGTTCCCCCACATTCTGTGCAATCGGGTGATTACCGGCGAAGACGAGCGTGCGTGCCTGTACTACCACATCAAGCGCTGTCCGGCCCCGTGCATCGGCGCGATCAACAATGCCGACTACCGGCAGATCGTCGACCAGATGATCGCCTTTCTCGACGGCAAGTCCGACAACGTGCTGGCCGACATGCGCCACGAGATGGAGGAGGCGGCCGATGCTCTCGAATTCGAGCGTGCCGCCGATCTGCGCGACCGCATTCGCGCCGCCGAGCGCGTCATCACCCAGCAGGAGATCGTCTACTCGTCGATTGACGACGAAGACGTCATCGGCCTGTACCACGAAGGTCCGTATTCAGCCGTGCAGGTGTTCCTCGTTCGCGGCGGCAGACTGATCGGCCGCGAGCACTTCGTACTCGAGGGCCACGGCGACGACACGGAAGCAGAGATCGTCTGGTCGTTTGTGGTGCAGTACTACAGCCAGACCAGCGACATTCCCGACGAGGTGGTGCTGCCCGTGGTTGTCGATGACGTCGACTCAATCCGTGTGTGGCTCACGGATCGGCGTACGGAGGCGGACCCCAAGCGTCACCGTAAGGTGCGCGTGACGGCACCCCGCACGGGTGACAAACGCAAACTGATTGAGCTTGCCACCAGCAATGCGCGCGAAGTGCTCGAACGGCTGCGCCAGCAGTGGCTCGCCGACGAAGCGCGCACCACCGGCGCGGTCGTCGAGCTCCAGGAGATCCTGGACCTGCCACAACTCCCGGACCGCATCGAGTGCTACGACGTTTCGCACGTGCAGGGCACCAACATGGTCGCCAGCATGGTGGTGTTCGAGAACGGTCAGCCGAAGCGATCGGCGTATCGTCGCTTCAAGATCAAACACGACCTCGGCAACAACGACGTCCTCAGCATCCAGGAAGTCATTGGCCGCCGCTTTCGGCGCGCGCTCACGGGACAGCTGCGGCGTATCGGCGAGGTCGGAAGCTGGGAAACTGATGAGGCCTCACCCATCGAAGAGGCTCCGTCCGAAAATGGCACGGCCGAACCCGAAGCTGAACCGGAGGGCGGCTGGGCCGAGATGCCCGACCTCGTGATCATCGACGGCGGCCGCGCCCAGCTCAACGGCGCCCTGGAAGTCCTGGATACGATGGAGATCACCGAGCTTCCCGTCGTGGGTCTGGCCAAGGAAAACGAGGAGATCTTTGTCCGTGATCGGGCTACCGGACGCGCGTTTACCGCGCCCGTGTTGCTGCCGCGCGCTTCACAGGCGATGTACCTGGTGCAGCGCATCCGTGACGAAGCGCACCGATTTGCGATCACCTACCACCGCGCGATCCGCGGACGGAGCGGACTCCGCTCGGCGCTGGATGACGTCGAAGGCATCGGACCAAAACGCAAACGCGAGCTCTTGCGGCGGTTCGGCTCGGTGCGTGGCATCCGCTCCGCGACACTCGAGGAACTGGCGGCCGTACCAGGCATGACCTTGAAACAGGCAAAAGTGCTCAAGTCGAGCCTCTAGCCGGTATGCTGCTGACGGGCCTTTTTCACGATGGTCGTACTGCTGCACGGCGCCGCGGGCGGATGGGATGAGGTAGCGATCGCTGTCGCGGCATTCGCGGTGCTGTGGGTGGCAGTCAAGCTCGCCGGCCGCAAGCCTGCCAGCGACGACGACGACGACGAGGATGCCGATATCCAGCCCACCTCGGACGCGTTGCCCTCTGACGCGACGCTCCACGAGCACAAAGATCCGGCAGGTTCCTCGCCCAATCTAAGTTGACATGCGGCTACGGTCTGTCGCGCGGGGCGCTGCGTTACTGGGACTTGCCCTGACCGTCGTGCTAAGCGGTTGTCAGATCCTGAATCACTCCGATGTCGCCAACGGCGCGCAGGGCAAGATCACCTGGCCCAAAGACGGCGATCTGTGGGTCTACGACCTGGCGACCAAGCAACAGACGAAGATCACCGACCTGTCGTCGGGCGCGGCGGTGACGGGTGCGACGTGGTCACCGGACGGAACGCGGGTCATCTTCGCGCAGTTCTGGCGCCGGCCTAACGAGCGTTCGAGCGGCGCCGACCTGATGATTGCCAACGCCGACGGTTCGAACGCCCAGCCGTTCGCCGAACGCGACGCACCCAACTCCGTACTGGAAACACCGGAGTGGATGCCGAGCGGCAACGTGTACTACACGATTCGGCGCATTGTGGACGGGCGTGAGACCCAAACGATCCTTCGACAGCAAGAAGGCGGGCAGCCGCAGACGGTGCTCGACAACGCGTACGATCCGGCCGTATCCGTGGATGAGTCGACGCTGGTCTACGTGCGCAGCACGCGCACCGGACAGGAGTTGATGAAGAAGAGCATGACGGACTCAGAGGATGGGTGCGCGCTCTTGTCCGACCAGGTCTTTCAGTATTTGAGCCTGCCGCGCATCTCCCCAGATGGCACACGCGTGGCGCTCGGCGGCAGTGGGGATCCGAACATGGGGCCGAGCGGGTGCGGCGGGGACCCGCATTCCGCGACGCCGCCGGCCGCCGCCGGGCCCAACCTCGATCTGGGAGCGCTGTTGCAGCCCGAGACCGCGTACGCCCACGGCCTGCCGGCGGACGTGTGGTCGATGAACCTGGATGGCAGCGACATGAAGCGCGTCGCCGACATCAAAGACGACGATCCGACGGTCGCGTTTTCGCCCGACGGCGCCCGCATGGCGATTTTCGGGGTCGCGGCGCTGTTCATGGTGGATGCGGGCGGCGGCCCGACGGACAAATTGACGGATCAGGGCGGTTACGGCGGGCTGGACTGGACGGCCAGATAGGGCCGCACCGTGCTGGCCCAGGCGTCGGCAACTGACGCCTCGAGGGCGTCCAGGGCACCGTCGTTGTGAATCGCGGCGGTCGCGTAGCGCAGTTTTTCTTCGACTGGCGCCTGGGCCGTGACGCGCAGAGTAGCCTGCTCGAAGGTGAAGTGGCGCGAAACCTGCAAACGCTCGATCTGCAAGCTGGGTTCGCAGACCACGACCCACACGGCGTTACACCGCTGGTACAGTCCGCCTTCGATCAAGCGGATGGCGTCGAGGACGATGACCGCGGCCGGCGTGCTGGTCAGGCGCGCCTCGATGGCGCCGCGGACCCCGGGATCGAGAATGCGCTCGAGCTCTTTGAGCGCCCCGCGATCGGCCATCACTACGTCGCCAAGTCGGCGGCGATCGATGGTCCCATCGGGCTGGAGCAGGTCCGCGCCAAAGCGCGCCACGATCGCCTGCGTTTCAGGCGTGCCAGCGGCGTACAGCGCATGGACGATGCGGTCGGCGTCGAGATAATCCGCACCAAATCGGTCGGTCAGGAGCGAGCCGACGGTGCTCTTGCCGCAGGCAATGTTGCCAGTCAGACCAAGTACAAAAGCCACTTGCTCGCATTCTGCTATTTTTCCAGTGTCAGGAGAGACTGTGTTCGACCCTCCACACCTCGCAAGGTGCGTCCGAGCTCCGCGCAGACATCGCGCTGTATGCATCTGAAGCCCACCGCCGACAACACCATCGTGCTCAAGTCCGCCCGCGAAATCGCCATCATGCGCGAGTCAGGCCGGGTTGTTGCCGACACAATCTGGGCACTCGCGGAGCAGGCCGAGGCCGGCATGACGACCAGAGATCTGGACGACATCGCGGCACGCAAGTTCAAGGACGTGGGTGCAGAATCCACCGCGCTCGGGTACTTCGGTTATCCCGGGCACATCTGTGTTTCGGTGAATGACGAGGTCGTGCACGGCATCCCCGGGCCGCGCAAGCTCAAGCGGGGAGACCTGGTCAAGGTCGACGTCGCGGCGCGCTACCGCGGCTACGTCGGCGACAGCACTCACTGCTTTGCCATCGGCGGCCTCGACACGCTCTCGGAGCGCGGTCGCGAGCTGGTGCAGGTGACCCAGGAGGCTTTGTTCCAGGGGATCGCGCAGGCGCGCGCTGGCAACCGGCTCAGCGACATTGGCGCGGCCATCGAGGCGCACGTCAAGGCTCACGGCATGCACGTGGTGCGCGACTTTGTCGGGCATGGCGTCGGGCGCAACATGCATGAGGCACCCCAGGTACAGCACCACGGGCCTGCCGGCCGCGGACCAGTGCTGCGCCCGGGCATGGTGATCGCGATCGAGCCACAGGTGAACCTGGGCTCGGCGGCAGTGCGCATGCTGGACGACGGCTGGACGGCCGTCACCGTTGACGGAAGTCTGAGTGCCCATTTCGAGCACACGGTGGCCATCACTCCCGAGGGTCCCGAGATCCTGACGCTGCGCGACGGCGACTGACTTCTTCGAGAGGCGCGATCGCCCGCACGCTCCGCGGAAGCACTCACTGAGGCGCGCACTTCCTGAGCGCGGAGTGGAGCGATCGTGCGCCTCGCCGGACCTCTACACTTCGGGCATGGCAGTCACAGCCCCGTCGACGATTGACGATGCATTCCGCAAGCGCTTCGCTCGGTCTGCGGAGCTGTACCAGCGCTCCCGCGACGCCATCGCCGGCGGCATCACCCACGACTCGCGTAACTTCACACCGTTTCCCATCTACATCGAGCGCGCCGATGGCAGCCGCAAGTGGGACGTCGACGGCAACGAGCTGCTCGACCACTGGATGGGCCACGGCGCGCTGATCCTGGGCCACAACCACCCCGAGGTCACCGCCGCCGTCGTCGAGCAGATCCACAAGGGCACGCACTATGGCGCCTGCCACGAGCTCGAAGTCGCGTGGGCCGAACAGATCAAGCGCCTGGTCCCCAGCGCGGAGTGGGTCCGCTTCACGATGAGCGGCACCGAGGCCACCATGCTGGCCATGCGCGACGCGCGCGCGTTTACCGGTCGCGAGAAGATCATCCGCTTCGCCGGCCACTTCCACGGCTGGCACGACTACGCCATGGCCGGCTACCAGCCGCCGTTCGACACGCCGACGTCCACCGGGGTTCCAAAGGCCGTTGCTGAGAGCATGCTGGTGGCCTACCCCAACAACATCGACTCGGTCCGTGAACTCCTGGACGCGCATCCCGGCCAGGTGGCGGCCGTGATCCTCGAGCCCGCCGGCGGCTCCAACGGCATCATCCCACCCAGCGTGCCGTTCCTGCGCGACCTGCGCGCGCTGACGACCGAGCGCAACGTGGTGCTCATCTTCGACGAGGTCATCACTGGCTTCCGCTACTCGCCTGGCGGCGCGCAGCAGCTCTACGGCATCACGCCGGACGTCACCACGCTGGCCAAGATCGTGGCCGGCGGCCTGCCGGGCGGCGCCGTGGTTGGCAAGCGCGAGGTCCTCGACGTTCAGACGTTCACGGGCGAGCTGCACCACGATCGGTTCGATCGGGTGCTGCAGCAGGGCACCTTCAATGCCAATCCGATGTCGGCGGCCGCGGGGCTGGCCGCGCTGCAGCTTGTCGGCGAGGGTCGGGTGACGGAGCAGGCCAATCAGGCCGGCGAGCAACTGCGCCAGGGCTTGCGGGACGTGTTCGAGAAGCGCGGCGTCGCAGGCGTGGTCCTGGGCGAGAGCTCGGTCTTCCAGGTGCTGCTCGGCGAGGGCATGCAAGAAGCCGTCGACACGACGGATGTGCAGCGCTTGATGGCCGGCCGCGGGGCGGTGAACACGCTGCGCAAGGCGATGCTACTGAACGGGGTGGACCTGATGCGCTCAGGCGGCTTCACGTCGATCGTGCACACGGACCAGGACATCGCGACGACGGTCGGCGCGTTCGATCGGTCGCTCGAAGCCCTCCAGCGCGAAGGCCTCGCCTAAAAGTATCTCTCCGAGGCCTCTCGAAACGAAAAAGCCCCTCCCTCTCTCCAGAGAGGGAGGGGCTAGATGAGTTGACCTTCGCCCCTGCGCTCAGTACTCGGGCATCGGCGGCGCGGCCGGTGCAGGCGTCTTGTCAGGAATCTCGGTGATGAGCGTCTCGGTGGTCAGCAGCATCGTCGCGATGGAGGCGGCGTTCTGCAGCGCGGAGCGGGTCACCTTCAGCGGGTCGATGATGCCGGCCTTGAACATGTCCTCGTATCACCACGCTCAGCGTCATACCCCTTGCCAGCGCCCTGGCGCTTGACCGCTTCATAACCACGCTGCCTCGGCGCCGGCGTTTTGGCGCAGATCTGGCGCAGCGGCTCCTCGAGGGCTCGCTGCGCAGGATGGCACGCCGTCTTCTCGTCGCCGATCAGCGTCGCTGATGAGGGTCCAGCGCGGGCGAGCGCGTTGATGAAGGCGGTGCCGCCGCCGGGCACGATGCCCTCTTCGACGGCGGCGCGGGTCGCCGAGAGCGCATCCTCGACGCGGTGCTTCTTCTCCTTGAGCTCGACCTCGGTGGCGGCGCCGACCTTGATCACCGCCACGCCGCCGGAGAGCTTGGCCAGCCGCTCCTGCAGCTTCTCGCGGTCGAAGTCGCTGGTGGTGTCGGCGATCTGCGCCTTGATCTGCTCGATGCGGCCCTTGATCGCCTCCTCGGCAGCCCTTGCCCTCGACGATGGTCGTGTCGTCCTTGTTGGACGTCACGCGGCGCGCGCGGCCGAGGTCCTGGACAGCGTCGCGCGAGTCGAGCTTGCGGCCGAGCTCCTCGGAGATGACCTGGCCGCCGGTCAGGATGGCGATGTCCTCGAGCATGGCCTTGCGGCGGTCGCCGAAGCCGGGGGCCTTGACCGCCAGGACGTTGAGCGTGCCGCGCAGCTTGTTGACGACCAGCGTGGCCAGCGCCTCGCCGTCGACGTCCTCGGCGATGATGACCAGGTTCTTGCTGACCTGCAGGACCAGCTTCTCCAGGACCGGCAGGATGTCGGCGATCGCGCTGATCTTCTTGTCGGTGATCAGGATGTACGGGTTCGTCGATCACGGCTTCCATCCGCTCGGGATTGGTGACGAAGTAGGGGGAGATGTAGCCGCGGTCGAACTGCATGCCCTCGACGTATTCGGTCTCGAAGTGTGAGCGCCTTGCGACTCCTCGACGGTGATGACGCCGTCCTTGCCGACCTTCTCCATCACCTCGGCGATCAGCTTGCCGATCGCCGGGTCGGCGGCGGAGATGGTGGCGACCTGGGCGATCTCGTTCCTTGGTCGTCGACCGGCTTGGAGATGTCGCTTGAGTTGTCTCGACAACGGCGGTCACGCCGCTTTCGATGCCGCGCTTGAGGATCATCGGGTTGGCGCCGGCGGCCACGTTCTTGAGGCCCTCGGTGATGATCGCCTGGGCCAGCACGGTGGCGGTGGTCGTGCCGTCGCCGGCGATGTCGTTGGTCTTGGTGGCGACTTCCTTCACGAGCTGGGCGCCCATGTTCTCGAACGGGTCGTCCAGCTCGATGTCCTTGGCGATGGTCACGCCGTCATTGGTGATGGTCGGGGGCGCCGAACTTCTTGTCCAGCACCACGTTGCGGCCCTTGGGGCCGAGGGTGACCTTGACGGCGTCGGCCAGCGCGTCGATGCCGCGCTTGAGTGCGCGGCGCGCGTCTTCGCTGTACTCCAGCTGCTTGGCTGGCATGTGTTCTCCTTCGGAGTAGAAATCAGACGTCAGTCGTCAGAAATCAGCGCGTCAGTCGGTCGGCGCCGGTCGAGCGGCGATACCAGCTGCGTTCTGACTTCTCGAGTTCTGCCATCTATTGCCGTTGGTCGTAACGATGGCCAGGATGTCGGCCTCGCGCAGGATGAGCAGGTCGTCCTGATCGAGCTTGAACTCGGTGCCCGAGTACTTGGCGAACAGCACCCGCTCGCCCTGTTTGACATCTGGCACGACGCGCTCGCCCGTGTCGAGGACGCGGCCCGGGCCCACTGAAAGCACTTCCCCCTGCTGGGGCTTTTCTTTGGCAGTATCGGGCAGCACGATGCCGCTCGCAGTAACCTCCTCGCGCTCGAGTGGCTTGACGACCACCCGATCACCGAGGGGGCGCAGGTTGAGACTCGCCATGCGATGTCCCTCTCCCCTCCGGACTATTGTTTCATAAGGATGCCGAGAGCCCAACCGGTGGGCTACGTTTAGCACTCACCAGGCTTGAGTGCTAAGCCAGCGCTAGCTTAGCAAGTTCGATTTAGCACTTGCAATGTGAGACTGCTAGCCTGTTAACAAGAAATCCTGGGTGTGATTGTCACGCATCCGGGTCTGGGGAGCCGGCGACCCGAAGGGGCGGACGAGCACAAACGAGTAGGAGGACGTCAGGCGATGGGTAACCCCGGCTCAACGTCTAGCGTCAAATCGGAGCGCTCGCCTGTGCGAAAGCGAAAGTACGCCGCCGACGCGATCATCGCGGCGTTGTCTGTACACAGCACGGGCGGCGGGCACAGCACCGTCACCTGGGCACGCTCTTCGACGGTGCGCAGCAGCGTCCGGTTCGCTGCCACGCCGCCACCCAGCGCCAGGCGACGCGCGCCGAACGTCTCGGCCGCGCGCACCGCGCGTGTCGCCAGGACATCCACCACGGCTGCCTGAAAGCTGGCCGCAAGGTCCGCCACTGGAAGAACCGAGCGGCGTTCCTCAGGCGAGGCGTGCTCCGTATCGACCCCCAGGGCACGCACCTGATGCAGCACCGCGGTCTTCAGGCCGCTGAACGACACATCCCACGTGTCAGGCTCGAGCCACGCGCGGGGGAAGCGAAACCGAGACGGGTCTCCAGAGCGAGCTTCGCGCTCGATCGGCGGGCCCCCGGGAAAGCCGAGTCCCAGCATACGCGCGACTTTGTCGAAGGCCTCGCCCGCGGCATCGTCCCGCGTACGCCCAAGCCGCCGGTACTGCCCGTGATCGGCGGCGGCGACCAGGTCCGTATGTCCGCCCGAGACGATCAAGCCAACCAGCGGAAAGACGGGATCGGCTCGTACGGACACGTCCGACACAGGCCTGAGCCAGTTCGCGTATACGTGCCCTTCCAGATGATTGATCCCGAGCAGCGGCTTGCGCTGCGCGAAGGCCAGCCCTTTGGCCACGTTCACGCCGACGAGCAGCGCGCCCGCGAGCCCCGGGCCGTGCGTGACCGCGATCGCGTCAATCGCATCCCAGTCGGCGCGTGCCTGGGCCAGCGCCTCGTCCAGCGTCGGCAAGATCGCGCGCAGGTGCGCGCGTGACGCCTGCTCGGGCATAACACCGCCGTAGCGCGCGTGCAGATCCGTCTGCGCCGCGATGACGTTGGATTCGATCTCGTGGCCGTCGCGCACGACCGCGACAGCCGTTTCGTCACAGCTGGTTTCGATGCCGAGGATGCGCGTCACTCGGCGGGAATATCGACGACCAGGATCCCCGAGTCAACCAACGCGTACAGCCGGCTGCCGTCAAGACTGACATCCAGAGCTCGAACACCGGCCAACTCTGGCGCACGCAGCTCGCGCAAGACGGTGCCATCGAGATTGGTCTGCACGATACGGTCGTTGGCAGGGTCCGCCAGATACAACCCGCCCGCTCGGTCCGGCGCCATGGCGCTGGTCGACGACATCAACGGCGTGGCGTCCGATGCGTGCGGCGCCAGGACCTCATCCGCGCCGCCGGCATCGAGGCGCCGCACACTGCCGTCGTCGAGCCGCACCACAAGCGATTCACCGGCGCTGATGACCTGCGCCACGCGCTCCCAGGGCAGCTTCGGCGCGCTCGTCGCGTCCAGGAGCAGGCGCGGCGTGTCGACGACCACGTGATTCTGCGCTGGATAGGCGAGGATCTGGTGGGCGCCACTGTCCAGAAACAGAAGCTCGCCGGCCGCGCTCGAGCCCAGTGCCCCCAGCTCCTGCCAGCCGGCGCTGGTCGGCAGCGCGTGTGCACTCAGCGTGCGGTCCGGGCCGACTTGAACGATCGCGCGCGATTGATCCACGATCGCCAGCGAGCCGGGCTCGTCTGGCCGGCCGGGCAAGTATTCGATGGCGACGGGCAGGGCGAGCTGACGGCCAACGCCGCCGATCGACATGCCAGCGCGCGCCAGCAGCGTCTCAGGCGTCGGCTGCTGTTCCAGGCCGTCGAGAGAGAACGCCCGGACGGCGCCTTCCGCCACGTCGAGCGTGTAGAGCGCGGCATCGCCGACCGCCACGTCCGCGACATTGACCGCCGAAGGCCCGAGCCGGACGGCCATCTGCGGGGTGACCCCATCGACATGCGTGGCCGAGGCAGTGGGTTGCGGAATGATCGCCAGGGTCGCCATCGCCATCATGCCCAGGAGCACCAGCCCGAGCAGTGGCACCAGCCAGCGGCCTGGCGACAACCAGCGTCGGCGCGGCGACATCGCCGGGCCGACGTCCGTGCGCGGCTCCGCCTGCGCATGGTCGCGGCTGCCAAGAAGGCGCAGGTGCCGCACGCGCATGCTCGGCGATTCGGGCGCCACCACCAGGATGCCCGCGCGCCGCGTGTCGCTGAGGACTTCGGCGAGCCGTTCTTCGGCCACGGCCGCGGTCTGCGCTTCGGACAGAATCTTTTCGACCGTGGCCTGCGAATCGGGCCGCCAGGTTGCTCCGCACACCAGAGCGAGGCGGTCACCCTTTTTGAGCGGGGTTCGCCACAGGGTGATGACCGGGTCCTGTTCGAGGCCGAGCGGCCTGGGCAAGCGCAGGATGCCGCGCTGCTCGCCTAGCTCCCCGCCGTGCCAGGAGAACGCCGCGGCGTGCCCGGCGAGGGCGACGAACGCGAAGTCACCACGCACGGCCGCAACGGCCGACGCCGCGTTGATCTGGTCCATAGGCAGAACGT
Organism: uncultured Chloroflexia bacterium; assembly: GCA_963776625.1. GTDB lineage: Bacteria > Chloroflexota > UBA6077 > UBA6077 > CF-72 > CF-72. The sequence continues at coordinate 402,834 of CAVZNP010000004.1, forward strand.
CGCGGTTGTGATGTCGCAGCACGTAGTGTGCGGCGAGCGCTGTTTCGCGGACGGCGCGCGTTTGCGAGTACCCGTCCGAACCGAAGTACCCCTGCTGCATCGCGCGCAGCAGGCCATTACGCAGCGCCTGGTCGGCCAGCGACGGATCGACCAGCAGAAACAGGCGCGCGATGCGAGCCCGGAACGGCCACATCGACAGCTGTCGGGTGACCATCGCTCCGAAGGGGACTTCGAGCGGGACCGCACGAGGGACAGGTTGAGCTACGGACATGGTGATACAGCAGACTTCACAGGAGGTCAGACCTCGGATGAACCTGACTCACCGGCGGCGCTACGCTGCGTGGATCACGGTGAGCGGGTTATGAGGAGCCGGTCAGGGTCACGCCGGCGAGTGCGGTTAACCGCCCCCGAGCGACCGTTGCACCTGCGCGCAGTCTAGCAACATGACCGGAATGTTGTAAACAGCCTGTCAAGTTTTGGGTCGTCTTCTCCGGATGGGATCCAGCCGCCGCTCAGGCAGGTCTCGACTCAGACAGGTCACGACGGTGTGGGACACTGAGCGTGGTGCGCGTGAGCGACGACGATGCTGACGTGTGGGGCCTCATCTCGGACGTGCACGGCAACCTGCCTGCCCTCGAGGCTGCACTCGTCGTCCTGGCCTCGGCGGGCGCGCGCAAGCTCGCGTTTCTCGGCGACTACCTCGGCCGCGGCGATGCCGATGGCTGCGTCGCACGTATCAAGGAGGTTGCGGACATCGCCATCGTCGGCAATCGTGACCTGGATTGGCAGGACCGCGTCTTGCCCGCCTCCAGAGACTACGTGCTGAGCCTGCCGCGGACCGCGCAGGCAGGCAAGCTGCTGGTGAGCCACGGTGACGCGCGGCTGACGCCTTCGCTGAGCACGTCGCAAATCGCCCGCGGGTTCGCCAGAGTCTGGCGTGAGCTGGAGCAACGCGACGCGCAGATATGGGCGTTCGGGCATAGCCATTTCGCGCGTATCTGGCGAAGGTCGCCTGGCGAGAATCTCGAGCTACAGACGTCTGCTACTCCTGCTCCCACTCCTCCTCTTATTACGACCGTGGCGATTGCCAGGGACAGCGCGTATGCCGTCAATGTCGGCACGACGGGGCTGCCATTTCCTGGCAAGGGCGGGCCCAGCGTCGCCCTCGTCGACTTCGCCCGTGCCGAGATCAGGCAGATTCCCCTCGCGCAGGTCTAAAATCCATCGTCTATGGCCGAGCCGGTCTATCTCGATAACGCGGCTACGACGCCCGTTGATCCCCGCGTCTTCGACGCGATGCGTGCGTACTGGCTCGATGACTGGGGCAACCCGTCCAGCGTGTACGCCATTGGCCGACGAGCACGACGCGCACTCGACAACGCTCGCGACCGCTGCGCCCAGGTCGTGAACTGCCGCGCCAACGAGATCATCTTCACCGGCTGTGGCAGCGAAAGCGACAACCTGGCCATCAAAGGCAGCGCCATGGCGCTGGCCGAGCAGCGCGGCTGGAAGCACGTGGTCACCTCGCGCGTCGAGCATCACGCGGTACTGCATGCCTGTGAGTGGCTCGAAAAGCACCAGGGGTTCGAAATCAGCTACGTCGACGTCGACCGCGAAGGCATGGTCGATCCCGCCGAGGTGGCCGCCGCGGTGCGACCCGATACCGCCGTGGTATCGATCATGTACGCCAACAACGAGGTCGGGACGATCGAGCCGGTCGCGGCCCTCGCTCGCGCGGTCAAAGCCGTCAACCCGGCCACGGTGGTGCACACCGACGCGGTCCAGGCCGGCGGCCTGATGCCGCTCGACGTCGAAGCGCTGGGCGTGGACGCCCTGGCCCTCTCAGGGCACAAGTTCTATGCGCCGAAGGGCGTCGGCTTGCTGTACCTGCGACGGGGCACGCCACTGGTGCATCTGTTGAGTGGGGGCGGACAGGAGCGCGGCATCCGCGCGGGTACCGAAAACGTGGCGTACATCGTAGGTATGACGCTGGCACTCGAGCTCGCGTACACGGAGCTGGCGGATCGCGTCGCGCACGTGTCGCGTTTGCGAGATCGCCTGATCGAGGGCATTCTCGGCTCCATCGACGGGGCGCAACTCACGGGCCACCCCACGCAGCGAATGCCCAATAGCGCCAGTTTCGCGATCGAGGGCGCGGACGGCGAGTCGCTGCTGCTCAATCTGGACCAGGAAGGCATCTACGCCTCGAGCGGCTCCGCGTGCACGTCGGGGACACTCGAGATCTCGCACGTACTGTGTGCGCTGGGGCTGCCTGAGACGCAAGCGCGTGGCAGCCTACGGCTGACTACGGGTGTGCGAACGACGGACGCGGACGTCGACCGGCTGCTTGACGTGTTGCCGGCGATCGTCGAGCGCGTCCGCGAAGTGACCCCCAGCCTGGTCTAGCGGAGTGAGCCTAACGCTCTGACTGCGCCCGTGAGACCGCGCGGGGGCCCGTCTGAGGAGCTACGACTCGTCGATCGTGATCGAGTTGATGGTGATCGGCGTGTTGGGCGTGTCAGGCCCACCTTTACCTGGACCTGTCGGAGTGGTTGCGATTTTGTCCAGCACGTCGAGACCGTCGGTCAGTTGCCCGAAGATCGTGTAGTTCGGCGGCAGTGGATAGTCTTTCTGGACGATAAAGAACTGTGACCCGTTGGTGTTTGGCCCCGCGTTGGCCATCGCCAGCGTCCCACGCACGTACTGACGTTTGACAGGCTCGTCGTTGAAGCGATAGCCAGGCCCGCCCGTACCGGTACCGGTCGGGTCGCCCGTCTGGACCATGAAGTTGTTGATAACGCGATGGAACGTTACGTCGTTATAGAAACCCTGCTGCGCCAGAAAGACAAAGTTGTTCACGGTCATCGGCGCTTCACTGGCGAACAAGTCGGCTTTCATGGTGCCCATGCTTGTGTCGATTGTTGCCGTGTAATGCTTCGACGTATCGATGGTCATCGGCGGCGGCGCCGAGAACTGCTTCGCTCCAGTGGCCACGGGTGCTGCTCCTTGCCCGGCGGCAACCGGTGAGGATGCCGCCGACGTTGAAGGTGATGCTGACGGATTCGGCAGTGGACTGAGCGCGCTGGTGATCTGCGCGGAAGAGGGTGGCGTGGCCGGCGGCCGAGTCGGAGTCGGCGCCTGGGCGGCCGGCGCGGTCTGGCCGCAAGCGACCAGCACAACGACAGCCACGGTACAGATTGCAAGACGCAAACGATCAGTCAAAGTGCGCTCCCGTCAGGGTCGACGCCGGTGAATTCCGGCAACTGTTCTGTCACAACTGGTTCCGCGAAATCCGGGTTGGCGCGTGGATGTTTTCGCCACTCGCGTCCGTCGACGATATGCGCATGCGTCGACGCCTGCCACGGCCGCGAGATCACAGCCAATTCGTGATTGAGCGAATCGGCCGGCACGCGTGGTAACCCGTGTCCGGCAGTGTACCCAAACGTCATCCTCGCGATGCCAAAGTTGATTGTGACGCGGGCAAATCTTGTGCACCGCCGGGGCCGGGCCTATGATGCGCGCATCGTTCGTCCCCCCCTGAATGGGGAGAGAGAGGGCCGATTCGCTGGTAAACTAGTGCTAGAGGCGCGAGAGCAGGCGTGAACCCGACCGAGTCTGAAAATGTCCGAGGAGGCGAAGGCATGAAGGCAGAGAAGACGAATGCCCGCGACATTCTGCCCAGACTTCCCCAGGGCGCAGGGAGCAACCTCAAGTCGTATTCACCCACCCAGTTGCACTTTTTGATGCGGCTTTCGCACCTGCAGCGCCAGCGGCGCGACATGGTCAATGTGGCCGAAGGCGGCGACTGGCACCTGCGGCTCGTGAACAAGGCGCTGTATTCGACGTATCGCGATTGCGAGGAACTGGGCGTCGGTGAAGAAGCGCGCCTGTTGATGGCGCAGCAGGCTCCCGAGCCGTCTTGACGCTCGCGCGCTAACCCTCGAACGACGGCTGGCCGCTCGGGGACGTATTCAGTCCGCGGCCGCCCGCGGTCGCGCAAGGCTGCCCCTACACTGAACCTCGACGATGCTGTGGGAGGCCGCCAATGACCCTGGCTGACTTCTTCAACTTCGCCGCGGTCGGCTGGGTTGAGGCGCAGGCGATCATGGTCGTGATCGTGTCGCTGATCGCGATGCGGCTCACGCTCAACTGGCTCGGCCGCGGACTGCGGCGCGCGCACATCGACGTGGGCACACAGATCCTCGTCAAGCGCGGAGTGCTGGTGATCTGGATTGTCGTCACGGCGCTGGTGGTGCTCGGCATCCTGGGGGTCAACCCGGCCGGCCTGGTCGCGGTCCTGGGCGCCGTCACGCTGGCGTTCAGCCTGGCACTCCAGGACATCCTGAAGAACTTCTTCAGCGGTGTGTACCTGCTGCTCGAGCGACCGTTCCGCGTGGGCGACACCATCAAAGTCAAGGAGCAGACCGGCGTCGTCGAGAACATCGGCGTGCGCACGACGCAACTGCGCACCGCCGACAATGTCCAGGTGCTGGTGCCGAACGCGACGGTCTTCAGCGAAGTCGTCGCCAATCACACCTTCGCTCGCCCGCCGACACCCGCGGAAGAGGAGGCGGAAGCGGAAGCGGTAGCCGACGATAAGCACAAGGCCGTGGCGGACGGGCACTCCGAGAGTTCCATTGACCCTGCGCTGCGCCGCGAGTGACGCCGCTCGTCCTGCGCGTCCCGTCACCCGATGACATGCGCCGCCTGGGCAGCGCACTGGGGCGCACCGCCGAAGCCGGCGACCGGTTGCTGCTCGAAGGACCCTTCGGCGCTGGCAAGACGACGTTCGTGCAGGGCCTGGCGCGTGGGTTGGGCGTCGCAACCCTCGTTGGCAGTCCGTCGTTTGTCATCGAAACGCAGTACCGAGGTCGACTGACGCTGTACCACATCGACCTGTACCGACTCGAGCGGATCGAGCGCGAGCTGCTGGAAAGCCTCGAAGAGCACCTCTTTGGCGACGGTGTGGCGGCGGTCGAGTGGGCCGAGCGACTGCCCGATGATCTGCGCGCCGATGCCACACTGCTACGTTTTTCAGCGCAGGCCGACGATCTGCGAAGCGTGGAGCTCAGCACCGATCATGAACGGCTACGTGATGCCGCGAGCGGCGTCTGGTGACGCCGCTGCTGCTTGCACTGGATACGTCTACCAGTGTCGCGAGCGTGGCAGTCTTCGATGGGCAGCAGGTGCTGTCGGAGACCACCTGGCTCGCGGGTCGCGAACATTCGACACGGCTGCTGGTCGAGGTGGAAATTGCCCTGGACCGCGCAGGACGTGGTCGCGAGGACCTGACGGGCCTCGTCGTGGCCCGCGGCCCGGGCTCGTTTACCGGCGTGCGTGTGGCGCTGAGTGTGGCCAAGGGCATGGCCAACGGACTGGCCATTCCGGCATGGGGTGTCGGGTCGCTCGACGTGCTGGCCCTGGCCGCTGCACCGTCGGCGCTGCCGATCCGCGCCGTGATCGAGGCGGGGCGCGGGCGCTACGCGACGGCGCTGTTCGTCAATGCGCGGGCGACGGGCGACGCCAGCCTGGCGACCATCGACCAGCTCACGACGCTGGTGACCGAGTCGACCGTGGTGATTGGCGAGATCCGAGCTACCGACCGCGAAACATTGGAGAGCAACAGGCACGTGCGCCTGGCGCCATTAGCGGCGTCGGCCCGACGCGCGGGGTTCCTGGCCGAGCTCGGGTGGAGGCGGGCGCGCGCGGGCGCGACGGGCGATCCGCGCGCACTGGATGCCGTGTACGTCGTCTAACTGCTTGGTCTCACTGCTTGCCACGAGTTCGCCGGGCTCCCGCTGACGGTCAAACGTAAGTTCGAGAACAGCGCGGCAGCAGGGGTACACTTTCGGTACTGTGAAGGTCGCAACCGCGTTCGTCGTCGAGCCCATGCGCCTGGAGCACATTCCCGCGGTCAGTGCGATCGAGAAACTGTCGTTTCCGCAGCCGTGGCCGCAGAACGCGTACCGCCGCGAGATCACCGAGAATCGCATGGCGCACTACGTCGTGGTGAGGCGCCTGGGTCAACCAGCGGAGCCGCAGCCGCCGGCGCCACCCGCGAGCCCCACGCCCCAATCCGCCGACCTGCTCGGCAAACTGAGCCGATTGTTGCGGCCCCCCGAGCCGCCACGCTCAGCGCAGCTCGAAGAGGAGCTGCGGACCATCGTCGGTTACGCCGGCATCTGGATCATGACCGACGAATCGCACATCACGACGATTGCCTCACATCCGGACGTTCGCGGCATGGGTGTTGGCGAATTCCTGCTCATGGCGCTGATCCATCGCTCGATCGAGATCGGCGCGCGCTGGATGACGCTCGAGGTGCGTGCGACCAATTCGGTTGCGCAAAACCTGTATCGCAAGTACACGTTCAAGGAAATGGGCGTGCGCCGCCGCTACTACAGTGACAACGGCGAAGACGCTCTGGTCATGTGGACCGACGCCCTGGACTCGGACTCGTTCCAGACTACCTTCGCTCAAAACGAGCGCAAGTTGGCCGAACATCTTGGCGCCGCGGAAGTGCGCCTGGGCGGCACGGTGTGGAGCCTGCCGAATGGCTGACCGCGCGCTCATGCTCATAGATGGGCATTCGCTGGTGTATCGCGGCTTCTACGCGCTCCAGGAACTGGGGCGGCCCTTCACCAATGCCAAGGGCGAACTGACCACGGGCGTCTATGCCTTCACGAGCATGCTGCTCAAGGCGCTCGAAGAGTTGAAGCCGCAGTTTGCGGCGGCCGCGTTCGACATGAGCCGGCCGACGTTCCGGCTCAATGACTTTGCCGAATACAAAGGCACGCGCACCGCCGCGCCGCCAGGCATGCGCGACCAGGTCACCTGGAGCCGCCGCGTGCTGGAAGCCATGCAGATCCCCACGTTCGAGGTCGAGGGCTACGAGGCCGACGACGTGCTGGGCGCCCTTTCGGTCAAGGCCACGGAGCAGGGACTTCAGACGACGATCCTCAGCGGCGACAACGACTTGCTGCAGCTGGTCAACGCCAGGGTCAAAGTCCTGACGTCGCGCCGCGGCATCACGGACACGATTCTGTACGACGAGGCCAGAGTTATCGAAAAGTACGGCGGCTTGCGTCCTTCGCAAGTCCCCGACTTCAAGGCCATCCGCGGCGACGCGACCGACAACATTCCAGGCGTGGCCGGCATCGGCGACAAGGGCGCCCAGAAGCTGCTCCTGGAGTTCGGCAGCGTCGAGGCCCTGCTCGACAATCTGGACGGGGTGCCGCAGAAGCAGCGCGCCCTGCTGGAACCTTTGCGCGACCAGGTCCTCCTGGCGAAGCGACTGACGACGATTGTTACCGACTTGCCCGTCGAGCTCGACATCGAAAAAGTGCGGCTGCGTGATCTTCGGCGCCCCGAAGTCATCGGCATCTTCCAGGAGCTGAGCTTCAAGTCGCTGATCGACCGCATTCCGAAGATCGCCCCGCCACCGCTGCCCAGGGGTGGACGCCCGCAGGCGGGCCTGTTTGACGGCCTCGTGGAAAGCGAAGAGGGCGAAGCGGTCAATTCTGTCGGCGAGACGATCACCACGCTCGAGGCGCTGGATACGTTCATGGCGCGCGTGCGCGCCCACGGCTCGTTTGCCTTCAACGTCCAGGCCACTGGGCTGCTGCCGATGCGCGCGGAGCTCGTGGGCGTTGGCCTGGCGGCCGGCGACGCGGCCGCGTACGTGCCCCTGGGCCACACCCAGGGCCTGCAGCTCGAGCGGGATGATGCGCTGGCACGCTTGCGGCCCCTCTTCGAGGACGACAGTCTGCCGAAGCGCGCGCACAACGCAAAATTCCACATGGTCGTGCTGGCCAGGCACGGCATCGACGTACGCGGGCTGACGTTCGACACGATGATCGCCGCGTATTTGCTCGAGAGTGGCCAGCGCGCACTCGCGTTGCGCGACCTGGCGTGGGCCAAAGTCCAGGTCGAGCTGCCCTCGGTGCAGTCGCTGCTCGGCATTGGTAAGAAGGCCATCACCATGGCCGAGCTGCCGATCGCGCACTCCGGCGCGTACGCCTGCAACGAGGCGCTGCTGGTTGAACGCCTGGTGCCGATTTTGCAGGCCGAGCTCGACGAAGCTTCGCAGACGTGGCTGTTCCGGGAAGTCGAAATGCCGCTGGTGCCCGTGCTGGCGGACATGGAGCGCGTCGGTATCGCGGTCGATCTCCCGTATCTGGCCGAGCTTGGGCACGAGATGCAAACGCGCATCGGCAATCTCGAAGCCGAGATCTACGCACACGTGGGGCACGAGTTCAACATCGGTTCGACGCAACGCCTGAGCGACGTGCTGTTCAACGAGCTGCACCTCGAGGTCGACAAGCGCAAGCGACGCACCAAGACCAAGACGGGACACATCTCGACAGGCAGCGACGTCCTCGAAGAGCTGCGCGGCACGCATCCGGTCATCGAGCTGATCCTCGAACATCGCCATCTACAAAAGCTGCAGGGCACGTACGTCGACGCCTTGCAGCAGCTGGTCGATCCGAACACGGGACGGGTGCACACCTCGTTCAACCAGACGGGGGCGGCGACGGGTCGGCTGAGTTCGAGCGATCCGAACCTGCAGAACATTCCAATACGCACGGACATTGGCAAGCGCGTGCGGCGTGCCTTCGTCGCCGCGCCTGGCGACGTGCTGCTGTCTGCCGACTACAGCCAGATCGAGCTGCGCGTTCTGGCGCACATGGCCAACGATCCGACCCTGCTCGAGGCGTTCGAACGGGGCGAGGACCCGCACGCGGTGACCGCCGCCGAGGTGCTCGGCATCCCGTTCGAGAGCGTGACGTCAGACCACCGGCGCGTGGCCAAGATGGTCAATTACGGCGTGCTGTACGGCATGAGCGACTACGGACTGGCGGAGCGCACAGGGCTGCCATCGGCGGACGCGTCCGGCTTCATTCAGCGCTACTTCGAGCGCTTCGGGACAGTCAAGGCATTCCAGGACAAGGTCATCGGCAAGGCCGAAGACGATGGCTACGCTGAAACACTGCTGGGCCGGCGGCGCTACGTGCCCGAGGTGCGCTCGCGGATTTACGGCGTGCGCCAGGCCGCCCTGCGCCAGATCATCAACGCGCCTATCCAGGGGTCGGCCAGCGACATTGTCAAGATCGCCATGATTCGCGTGCACGCGTACTTGCAGGAGACGGCGCCGACCGTGCGCATGCTGCTGCAGGTGCACGACGAGCTGCTGTTCGAGGGCCCGGAGTCTGAGCTCGATCGCATCGCTCCGACGCTGGTGGAGATCATGGGCGGGGCGCTGGAGATGGCCGCGCGCCTGCACGTGGACCTCAAGCAGGGGCCGAACTGGGAGGACATGCACGCGCTCCACCTTGACGCGCCCGTCGCCGTGCCTGTCGCCGGCTAGCGCGCAAGATTCGAGCGCCTGGCGTTGCTCCGCTCAACGCGCCTGTTCCGCACGGAATGGGCGGGCCGCCTCGGTGGTTGAGCAACGTAGCTGATGCCCGAGCTGCCCGAACTCGAAGCTCTCGTCCGCGACCTGTCTCCCGGCCTGCTGGGGCGCACCATCGTCGGCGTCGAGCTCCACAAACCGAAGCTCTTCAACGCCGCCCCAGGTCTGAGCTTCGAAGACCTCGAAGGCCGCAAGATCGAAAAGATCTGGCGCCGCGGCAAGTTCACCATCTGGGAGCTCTCCGACGGCGTGTCACTGGTCGTCCACCTCAAGCTCGCCGGCCAGCTGGTCCACATCGACCGCCACGGCAAGGAGCTCGGCCATGGTGGCCACCCCGTGCCGATGTGGGGCTCGCCGCTCCCGCACAAGTCGACACACGTCGTCTTCTGCCTGGACGACAGCTCGATCCTGTACCTCACTGACATCCGCCAGTTCGCCCGCTTGCACCTGCTGCCCGATGCCGAGGTCGAGCCCTTTCTCAAACGTCAGAAGATCGGCGTCGAGCCACTCACGCGGCGCTTCACCGCCAGGCAGTTGCAGGACAAGCTCGCTCGCAGAAGCATTCCGCTCAAAACCACGATCATGGACCAGTCCGTCGTCGGTGGCATCGGCAACATCTACGCGGACGAGTCGTTGTGGCGCGCGAAGCTGCATCCGCGTCGACCCGCGAGCTCGCTGTCACCAGCGGAAGTCAGCCGCCTGCACCGTGCCATTCGCGCCGTGCTCGACTACGCCGTGCGCGAGGGCGCGGCCTTTGTGCCACACGGCAAGGCCATCTCGGACCGTGCGTTCCCGTACTGTCATGGGCGCGCCGGCTCGCCCTGCCCGCGTTGTCGAACCATCATTCAAAAGGAATGGGTTGGCGGCCGCGGCACCCACTTCTGCCCGAAGTGCCAGAAAGCCCCCGAGATCAGTGCCTGAGCTACCAGAAGTCGAGACTACCGCGCGGAGCCTGCGACCGCGGCTGGTCGGCCACCGTGTGCGTGGCCATCGACGGGGTGGACTGGCCGCGCATGCTGCCGAACACGTCCGAGGCCGAGCTGCGAGAGGCGCTCGTCGGACGCGCAGTGCAATCGGTGGACCGCCGCGGCAAATACCTGCTCGTTGGTTTCGACGACGATGCCTGGCTGAGCGTGCATCGCAAGATGAGTGGCAATCTGCTGCTCGAGCCGCCCGAGAGCCCGCGCGCGCTGCACACCCACCTGGTCGTGACGTTTGACGACGATATCGAGCTGCGCTTCGTGGATCCGCGCAAGTTCGGGCGGGTCTACCTGTTCAGGTCGACGATCGAGCTCAATGACTTTCTGGCCGAGCGCCTGGGGCCCGACTCGCTGGTCGAGCTGGACGAGACGCTGCTGGCGAGCAAGCTCAAAGGCCGCAGCGGGCGGATCAAGTCACTGCTGCTGGACCAGGCGTTCGTCGCCGGCGTCGGCAATCTGTACGCCGACGAAGCGCTGTGGGAGGCCCGCCTGCACCCGCTGCGCGCGGCGAACACGCTGACGTCGGACGAGATCCAGCGGCTGGCGGCGGCGATCAAGCACGTGCTGACGCTCGGCATCGAGCGCCGCGGGACGTCGTTCTCCTCCTACCTGGATGCCGACGGGACGCGCGGAGAAAACCAGGAGTTTCTGAACGCGTATGGCCGCGAGGGTCAGGCATGCCCGCGCTGCGGGGCGCCGATTCGACGCATCGCGATCGGCCAGCGGAGCGCCTATTTCTGCCCGAAGGACCAACCCGCGCCCTGAGCGATCAGGCCGCCAGCAATTTCTGAAACCGCGTCTCCGAGCGGAACGGGCCCACGACAGCCAGGCGGAACGCTTCGGGACGCCACAGATCACGCGCCACGCGCTGCAGGTTGTCCGCCGAGACCGCGTCGACAATCTCGAGCACCTCGTCCACGGTGAGGATCTCGCGCCGCAACAGCTCCTGACCGCCCAGCCAGGACGCCACCGCGCGCGTGTCCTCCATGCGCAACTGCAAGCGTCCTTTGATGAACTCCTTGGCCTTGGTGAGCTCCTTGTCGGGCACGCGGTCGACCATCTTGCCCAGCTCGTCGATGGTCGCGCGCAGGGCCTCGTCCAGCTTGCTGGGGTCCACCCCGGCGTTGACCACCGTCGAGCCCGTGTCTAGATAGTGGTTGACATAAGAGTGCACGTCGTAGCACAGCGAGCGCTTCTCCCGAATCTCGAGAAACAGGCGGCTGCTCATGCCCTCGCCCAGCACCGCGTTGAGCACGTCCAGTACGTAGCGATCCGGGTGCGCCGCCGACAGCCCCGGCGTCGCGAGACAGAAGTGCGCCTGCTCGGTCTTCTTGGAGCGCAGCCGCAGCCGCGGCGTGTCGTCGGGGATCTCGGCCGGATACCAGGTGGCAAACTCACGCGGCTGCCAGCTACCCAGGTATTCGCCCACCCGATCCAGCACCTCCTGGTGGGTCACGTTGCCGGCTACCGCCACGACGGTGTTCTGCGGCACATAGAGCTGGCCCATATACCGAATCACGTCGTCGCGGGTGATGGCTTTGACGCTGTCTGGCGTGCCACCCGTATCCCGCCCGAGCGGCTGATGCGGCCACACGACTTCGTCGATGAGGATGTTGACGATGTCGGCCGGGCTGTCCTCGGTCATGGCCAGCTCCTCGAGGATGACCTCGCGCTCTTTTTCGAGCTCCTCAGGATCCATGAGCGAGTTCAACAAGCTGTCCGTCAGGATGTCCAGCGTGGCGGCGAAGCGATGATCGCCCACCTTGGCCCAGTAGACGGTCAGCTCCTTGTCGGTGCCGGCGTTCATCACGCCGCCGATGCCCTCGATCTCTTCTGAAATCTCGCGGGCGGTCGGCCGCCGGCGCGTGCCCTTGAACAGCATGTGTTCAAGGAAGTGGGACACGCCTGCCTCAGCGTCGCTTTCGTAGCGTGAGCCAGCGCCAATGAAGATGCTGATGCTCACCGAGCGCGTGTGCGGCAGCGTGCTGCTGACAACCCGCAGGCCGTTGTCGAGCACGGTTTTATCGAACATCAAGTGTCCCCGAAGTGTACGGGTTTCTGACCGATCCACCCTTTTGTGCGCTCGACAGCCGCCAACCAGGTGGTGTAGAGCGAGTCCCGCTGGTCCTGGCTCATGCTGGGCGCGTACCGCCGCGCCGACCGCCAGCGGCGGCCGAGCCAGGAGAGGTCGGACCACAGGCCGACGCCCAGGCCTGCCAGGCTGGCGGCGCCCAGCGCGGTGGTCTCCTGGATGGCCGAAACCTCCACGGGCACACCCAGCAGATCCGCCTGGAACTGCATCAGAAATGGATTGGCCGTCCCGCCGCCGTCGACCTTGAGTCCGCGGATCGGCTGTCCGGCGCGCGCCATCGCTTCGGCCAGATCGCGCGATTGGTAGGCGATGCTCTCGAGCGTCGCCCGTACCACATGCGCGCGCGTGGTGCCGCGCGTCAGGCCGATCAGCAGCCCGCGCGCGTACATATCCCAGTGCGGCGCGCCAAGGCCAACGAACGCGGGTACGAGATAGACGCCACCATTGTCGGCCACCGAGCGCGCGACCTGGTCGGTCTCCGCCGCGTCCGAGATCAAGCCAAGCCCGTCGCGCAGCCACTGCACGGCAGCGCCCGTGACGAACGCGCTGCCTTCCAGAGCGTACGTGGTCGACTCGCCCAGCCGCCAGGCCACGGTCGACAGCAAGCCATCCGACGACCGGGGTGGCTGCGCCCCAGCGTTGACAAGGAGAAAACACCCCGTGCCGTATGTGTTTTTGGCCTGGTTGGGCGCGAAGCACGTCTGGCCGAACAGCGCTGCTTGTTGATCGCCGGCCACGCCCGCGATTGGCAGCGGCACGCCAAAGTGGGCTGCCTCGGTGTGACCGAAAACCCCGGAGGACGCACCCACGCGTGGGAGCATGGCTCTGGGCACGTTCAGCACCTCGAGCAGATCGGCGTCCCAGTCCAGCGTGTGGATGTTGAACAGCAGGGTGCGCGCGGCGTTCGACACGTCGGTGAAGTGCACCTGTCCGCCGGATAGTTTCCAGATCAGCCAGGAGTCGATCGTGCCAAATAACAGGTGGCCGGCTTCGGCGCGATGCTGGCCATCAGGAATCGTGTCCAGCAGCCATCGGATCTTGGTGCCAGAGAAATACGCATCTACCAGGAGACCGGTGCGTTCGCGGAACAGCGCCTCGTGCCCCTCCGACTTGAGCCGGTCGCAGATGCTGGCGGTGACGCGACTTTGCCACACGACCGCCGGCGCGACGGGCGTGCCCGTGCGACGGTCCCAGATGACGGTCGTTTCACGCTGGTTCGCGATGCCGACCGCGGCCACATCAGCCGCGGCCACGCCAGCGCGATCGAGCACGTCGCGGCCAACGCGAACCGTCGTCGCGAAAATCTCTTCAGCGTCGTGCTCGACCCAGCCCGGTTGGGGGTACCGTTGCGCAATCTCACGATCGGCGCTCGCGACAATGCCGCCCTCGGCGTCGAACAGGAGCGCGGCCGAGCCGGTCGTTCCCTGGTCCAGCGCCAGGACGTACTTCATACGAGCACTCGGGCGAAGCGGCGCATCGGGGCGACCTCAGCTCGGTAGTCCTCTATCTGGCGGCGCTTTTCTCCAGAGTCCCAGCCGAGCAAGGGTCCAACGTGATCGGCGACCGTCTCCAGACAGTCGAGCGCCTGGCAGGCCTGCAAGCCAAGCGGCGTGCGTCGCAACAGAACGTCTCCGAGCGACATGGCCCATTCGGACTCGACCGCGTGGCTCAACTGGGCCAGCATCGTCGGCGCATCCTGGCAGACGCGCCGAGCCAGACCGGGCTCGCGTTCGATTCGGTCCAGGAGCGCTGGCGCGAGCGAGCCGTACACCGATCCAAGGTGGGCAGCCTGGCTGTGATCCAAGCCGATCCGTTCTGCGCGCGGCCACACTTCGCTGGCGGTGTACGTCTCGAGATCCGACAGGTGGCCGCCCGGAAGAGGCTGGAACTCGGTCGTCGAGTCCGCGCCGCGTCGCAGCCCGAGCCTGCGTGCGACCAGGTCGCCCACCTCTTCCGCGATGGCTCGATAGCCAGTGATCTTGCCGCCGACCACCGAGATAATGCCCGGTACACCATCGCGGCGCGCGTGGTCGTGCACGGCGTGCTTGCGCGAAACCTTGCCTTCGCTCACGTGCTCGATGCGGACCAGCGCCCGCACCCCCGCGTAGGCGTAGAGGATGTCGTCGAACTGCGCTGACGGAAACGCATGCCGCGCTTCGGCAACCAGGTAGTCGACGTCCGCTTCCGTTGCCGCCGCCTCGGCGGGATCGCCGTGATAGTCGGTGTCGGTGGTGCCCACCAGCGAGTAGCCAAGCCAGGGGATGATGAAAAATAAGCGCCCGTCGCGCTCGGCGAACAGCACGTGCGCGTGCCGCGTTGCCGCCGGCGTGACCACGTGCACCCCCTTGGTGAGCCGAAGCAAGGGACGCCGCCCCGGCCGGATGCCGGCCGTGGTCAGGTCGAGCCACGGACCCGTGGCGTTGATCGTCAAGCGTGCCGGCGCGCGGACCTCGCGGCCACTGAAGTCGTCGCGCACCACCGCCCCGATAACGCGGCCGGCCTCGTCTCGGAGAAAACCACTGGCTGGCGCGTACGTCAGGATCAGGCCGCCCATGCGCGCAGCGTCCAGCGCGTTTTCGACGACGAGGCGTTCCACAAGCGACACCTGACCGTCGTAGAAGCGCCAGGCTCCCTGCAGGCCATCCGGCGCGATGCCCGGCTCGACACGCAGCAACTGGCGTTTGTTCAGCCACTGACGGGTGGGCAGGCTCTTGTCGAACGACAGCGCGTCGTACAGCTGCATCCCCGCCTGCAGCTTGGCGCGATAGAGCACGCCACGGCGGTACATCGGCATGAGGAACTGCAGGGGCTGCACCAGATGGGGCGCCAGACGCAGCAAGACCTCGCGCTCGCGCATGTCCGTGCGCACCAGTCCGAAGTCGAACATTTCGAGATAGCGCAGGCCACCGTGGATCAGGCGGGTCGGTCGCGACGACGTGCCCGACGCGAGATCGCGTTGTTCGACCAGGGCCACCTGAAGACCGCGGAGGGCCAGGTCGCGGGCGATGCCCGTACCGACGATCCCACCGCCGATGATCAACACGTCAAGCGGTCCGCGCTCGAGCGCCTCGAACGCGCGGTTGCGCTGGTCCCAGACGGTCATGCTTGTAGCCTGAAGGCGTGGGGCAGGAGCTCCAGCGGCGTGAACTCGCCCACGCCATCCACCCAGATGCGCGCGTCAGCTGAGAAATGTTCGGCGATGACCTGGCGGCAGGCACCACACGGGGAACAACCACCCTCGGCCGCGTCGATACACGCGACCGCGAGAGCGCGGAAGGGACGGCGTCCGCCGGCGGCGATGGCGCTGAAAATCGCGTTGCGCTCGGCGCACACGCTCAACCCGTAGCTGGCGTTTTCCACGTTGCAGCCCGCGTGAATCGAGCCGCTGGCGTCTTCGAGCGCAGCACCGACGCGAAAGCGTGAATACGGCGCATAGGCACGCAGCGCGACTTCCCGCGCATACGCGATCAGGCGCTGCACACAGAAAAGTGTAGCGTGCGTACGACATGATCCTGGTGACCAATGATGATGGTGTCGACTCGCCCGGGCTCAGCGCACTGGCGCGCGCGCTCAAGCGTGTCGACGACGTGTGCGTGATTGCCCCGAACCGCAACTGGACCGCGGCCGGGCATACCAAAACGCTCGATCGACCGTTGCGCGTCACTGAGATCACCCTGCCAGGCTCGAAGCTGGCGGGCTTCTCGAGCGACGGCTCGCCCTCGGATTGTGTCGCCCTCGGTTTTCTTGGCCTCGCGCCCGAGCGGCCACGCCTGGTCGTCTCGGGGATCAATACCGGACCGAACATGGGCAGCGACATCACCTACTCGGGCACGGTGTCGGCGGCCATGGAGGGGGTTGTGTCCGGGGTGCCAGCCATTGCCGTGTCGCTGGGTGACTACCTGGAGTGGGACTTCGGGTACGCGGCGTCGTTTTCGGCGCGGCTGGCGTTGCGGGTGTTGCACGAGGGACTCGGGAGCGACGTGTTACTGAACGTCAACGTGCCGCGCGGCAAGCGCTCAGACATTCGCGGTGTGCAGGTGACGCGGCTGGGCCGCCGCGAATACAACGACGAGCTGATTCGACGCAAGGACCCGTTCGGGCGCGACTACTACTGGATTGGCGGCAGTCTGCCCAGCGGCGCGGGGGAGCCCGGGACGGACCTGCACGCGGTGGCCGCGGGTTACGTTTCCGTAACACCTGTGCAATTGGATCTGACGAACCATCAACTGATCGAGCAGATCGCAGGCTGGAACCTGCGCGTCTGAGCCCCGCCGTCCGACCGGTTCCTGCCTGCGGTCACCGCTCGATGGCCAGCCTTCGCCCCGAGGTGAAGTGTCGTTGCGTGGCTAGCGAACGCGATCGAGAGGACTCGCGGTACATGAGCCTCAGCCCTCCTCGTCCTCCTCTGCTCCTTCCTCGTCCTCGCTATCCGAGATCACCCCGCGCTCCGTCCCCTGATACACCGTGACCAGAAAATCGTCCCGCGGCCGATCGGCCGTCCACACCAGATCGTCGTCAATCCGCTGCACCAGCCCGTGCACGTCCTCGTCACTGAACTCGCGCTCGACGATGAGCACCCCGTGCACCACGCTGCTGCCAAAGTGCAGGTCCACCCGACCGAAAGGCGCGTCCCCTTCACTGAGCAGATACGCCTCGGACTGCGGCGTGCGACACACCCGGTCGTAGCGCAGGTCGGCAAATGATGGAAAGAACTCGGTCGTCTCACTACCGCTGTGGGACACACACCCCTCCGTGCGAAGACATGGCCGGCGATGCGAGAATCCGGTCTGCCCTCGAATGCGGCAGTTTGTACCCCATCTCCCACGCCCCGACCGACTGCAGTTCGTCGTCCTCGGTCTGATCCTCCTGGTCGCGGCCGCATTCCGGCTGAACGCGCTCGAAACCTGGGACGGCGATAGCCATCAGCATCCCGACGAACGCTTCATGACGATCGTCGCGAGCTCGGTGAGTATCCCCGCGTCGATCGGCGCCTACTTCGACACCGCCCATTCGAGCCTGAACCCGTACGCCAACGGGCAGTCCAACTACGCCTACGGTCAGCTGCCGCTGACGCTCACCCGCGCGGTCGCCGAAGCGCTGCCGGTGTGCAGCGGCTGCGTCGCGTTCACCAGCTACGACCGCGTGTATCAGGTCGGCCGCGCCCTGTCCGCGCTGTCCGACCTCGGCACGATCGTCTTTGCCTGGCTGCTCGCGCGACGCGTCTTCGGCGTGCGGACCGCGCACCTCACCGCGCTGCTGCTGGCGATCACAGTCCTGCACATCCAGCTCTCGCATTTTTTCGCCGTCGATACCTTCGCCACGTTCTTCGCGGCGGGCGCGCTCTTCTTCGGCCAGCGCGCGTGGGAGCGCGAGAGCCTGCTCGATGCCCTCTTCGCCGGCGTCTTCGTCGGGTTCGCGACCGCCTCCAAAGTCAGCGCGCTGCTGCTGCTCCCGGTCCTGGGCCTGGTCTTCGTCTTTCCGCGACACGGGCGCCCGACGCTGCTGCAGTTCTTCGACGGCGTGACGTCCTTCGGTGTGGCGCTGGTCGCGGCGTTCTTCACGTTCCGCGTGACGGAGCCATACGCCTTTCTTGGACCGGCCGTGTGGGGTCTGCGACTGAACCCGCAGTGGTTCGCTGACAAGGCATACCAGGTCGAAGTCAGCTCGGGCACCGTTGACGTCCCATTCATGATCCAGTGGGCGGGCACCTCGCCGTATACGTTCGCGCTGCAGAACATCATCCAGTGGGCGATGGGCCCAGCACTCGGCATCGCCTGCGTCGTCGGCCTGGTGGTGGCCTGTTGGCGTCTGGTGCGCGGGCATGCCCAGGAACGCCAGGCACTGCTGGTCATCCTGTGGACGGTGGTAAACCTGCTGTATTTCGGGGGTCAGTTCGCCAAGTTCCTGCGCTACCTGCTGCCGACGTACTTCACCTGGATCATGCTCGCGGCGTACGTGCTGCTGCTGGGCTCTGACTGGCTCGCCGCGCAGCGGCGCTGGCACCTTGCCAGCCTGCAACGCGTCCTCGCGCCGGCCGTCGTGGTACTGACCGCCGGCTGGGCGCTCGCCTTCAGCCATGGCATCTACGGCCAACCGCTCTCGCGCTTCATGGCCTCCGACTGGATCTACCAGAACATTCCGGCCGGCTCGACGATTGCGACGGAGCACTGGGACGACCGCCTGCCGCTGGCTCGGCCCGGGTTCGATCCGAACCGCTACCGCTACACAGAGCTCGACCTGTACGACCCTGAAAATGCCCAGAAGCGCGCCAATGTCGAAGGCGTGCTCGATCAGAGCCAGTACATCGTCATGGCCAGTCGCCGCTTGATCGGCTCGATCCCGCGCTTGCCAGAGCGCTACCCCATGGCCACGACCTACTATCGGCTGCTCGAGTCGGGGCAGCTTGGCTTCCAGCTCGTCGGTCGCTTCCAGGTCGAGCCGAGCCTCGGCCCGCTCAAGTTTGACGACAGCCTCGCCCAGGAAGACTTCACCGTCTACGATCACCCCCTGGTCGAGATTTGGGAGAAGACGCCAACGTACTCGAGCGCGGCGATGCGCGCGCAGCTCGACGCCGTCTCGCTGGACCAGGTCGTCCAGGTGCGACCCATCGACGGCGGCAAGGGCGCCCTGCTGCAGACGCCCACCGAACAGCAAGCGCAGGTCAACGCTGGAACCTGGAGCCAGCTCTTCAATCGCGATGACCTGGTCAACAAGCTGTCACTGCCAGTCTGGTTCATCGTCGTCGAGCTCCTGGCGCTCAGTGCCGTGCCCGTCCTGTGGCGGACACTGCCCTTCCTGGCGGACCGCGGGTTCGGGGCGAGCAAGATCCTTGGCCTGTCCGCGGTGGCCTACGTCGCCTGGTTGGTCGCCAGTCTGCGGCTGATGCCGTTCGAGCGGCCCCTGCTGCTGCTGGCGTGGCTGCTGTTGCTGGCGGCTTCGGCGGCTTCAATCTGGCGACAGCGGACGGCCTTCGGCGCATGGCTGCTGCGTGAACGACGGTTGATCCTGGTGACCGAAGCCCTATTCGTGGCGGGTTTCGCACTTTTCACCTGGGTACGCGCGGCTAATCCCGACCTGTGGCACCCCGTCTTCGGCGGCGAAAAACCAATGAACTTCGCCTACCTGAACGCGGTGGTCAAAAGCGACTACTTCCCGCCCTATGACCCGTGGTTCGCGGGCGGCATCATTAACTACTACTACTACGGTCTCGTTCTCGTCGCCGCGGTGATCAAGCTGACCGGCATCATGCCCGAGATCGGCTTCAATCTTGCCGAGCCGACGCTCTATGGCGCCCTGTGCGCGGGCGCCTTCGCGATGGCGTTTTCGATGAGCCTGCCACTGCGCGGACTCGCGTTTGTGCGGCGAACGCACGCCTACCTGGCGGGTATCGCGGCGGTCCTGCTGACAGCCGTCCTCGGCAACCTCGACGCCGGGCTCCAGGTGCTCGATCAGCTTTCAGTGCTGGGCGGCCAGCTTGCGCCCTCGTCCACCGGCGTGCCCCGACTGGCTGCCGGGGTCCTGGCGCTCGTCGAGGGGGCGCACTTCCCGGTCCTCGACTTCTGGCGCAGCACGCGCTTCATCGGTCCCGAAGACCCCGGGCCGATACACGAGTTCCCCTACTTCACGTTTCTGTACGGCGACCTGCACGCCCACCAGCTGGCGCTGCCAGTCACCGTCGCCGTGCTGCTGGTCGGCCTCAACCTGCTGCGCAGTCTGCGCGACAACCCCGGCCGTGTTCCCTGGGCGGCTCTGGTCATCGCTGGCGCGCTCGTGGCCATGCTGCGCGCCACGAACACTTGGGATTTCCCGACCTACGCGGCGATCACCTGCCTGTTGATTGTCCTTGGCAGCTTGCAGGGCTTGAGAAGGCTGGAGCGTCAGGCCATCCAGACGTTGATCGTCAGTTTGCTGGTGTTCGGGGTCGTGTCCCTGCTCGCATTTGCGCCGTATCTGCAGCGCTACCAGCTCTTCTATAACGGTGTCGACCCCGTCAAAGCGCGAACAGCCCTGAACCAGTTTCTGACGATTTACGGCCTGCCGCTGTTCGTCGGCGGCTCGTTGTTCGCCTGGTATTTCGTTCAGGCCAGCCGACGCGCCGCGGCCGTCCGACGCCAGAGCCGACTGGTGCCCGAACCCGGCTATTACGGAATGATTCTGCCGCTCGGCGGCCTGAGCGGGTACGCCTCGCCCGCCGCGTGGATGGTCGGCATTGGCGCGGTCGTCGGCCTGGTGTTCGCGGCCACCGGCTACCCGACGCGCGGCTTGCTGGTGTTCGGCATCGGCGCGGCGGCAGCGGCGTGTGTGAGCCACTGGCATCGCTCGAACCGCGCCGCGCAAGCGGCACTCTTCGGCGTTGCCCTGTTCGCCACGCTCATTCCGGAGTTTGTCGCACTGCAGGGCGACATCGGCCGCATGAACACCGTCTTCAAGTTCTATTTGCAAGCCTGGGTGCTGCTGTCGATCACCTCCGCGGTAGCGCTCGGCTGGCTGGCACGCAAGTCCGTGCGCGATCACTTGCTGCGGCAGGTCCGACCCGTCTGGATCGCGCTCCTGGTTGTGTTCGTGCTCGCTGCGGTGGCCTATCCCCTGCTGGCGAGCAAGGGCAAGATCGGGCTGCGCTTCGCCGACATGCCGCTGTCGCTGGATGGCATGCAGTACATGCAGGTCGCCCAGTACAGCGACGACGGGCAGGACCTGAACCTGCCCGGCGATTTCCAGGCCATCCGCTGGATGCAGGACAACGTGCAGGGCACGCCAGTCGTGCTCGAGGGTCGCTCGCCTGTCTATCGGTGGGGATCGCGCTTCTCGATCTACACCGGGCTGCCGACCGTGTTGGGGTGGGACGTGCACGAGGGGCAGCAGCGCACCGGCTACATGGGCATGATTCAGGAGCGGATCGGTGACGTCGAGCGTGCTTATGCGTCTACTAATCCGCAAGACGCGCTCAACGTCTTGCGCAAATACCAGGTGCGGTATGTCGTCGTCGGCGGACTCGAGCGGAAATACTATCCCGCGGCAGGCCTCGCCAAGTTCGGCGACATGCCCGAGTTGCAACTTGTTTACGATGCGAACAACGTGCACATTTACGAGGTGACCCAGTCATAGGCCGGGTTATTCAGATCAGCATCGGATTCGCGGTCAGCGCGATCGCGATCTATTTCCTGCTTCAGCAGGTGTCGCTCGCGCAGGTTGGCCAGGCGCTGAGTCGAGCACAGCTGGTACCGATCCTGTTCATCGTGGTCACCGTGCTGGGCTCGCTGTGCACGCGGGCCGCGCGCTGGCAGGTCTATTTCTTGCCCAAACGCAAGGTCGGCTTTAATCCGCTGCTCGGCACGCTGGCCATCAGTTACATGGCCAGCACATTTTTGCCGCTGCGCGCGGGTGAACTGGTGCGCGCCCTGTTCCTGGGGCAGCGCGAGCGCATCCCGATCCCCGTGGTCGTCGGCACCATCCTGCTCGAAAAGCTCTTCGATTTCCTGGCGATCGGCGTCATGCTGGCCCTCCTGGTGGCGCTGACCCCACTGCCGGCCGCCGCTCAGGTCGCCGCGGCGTCGATCACCAGCGTCATTCTCTTCGGCTTCGCGTTCGTCGTTGCGCTGGCGATCTGGCGCCGTCCGACCCTGATGTTCGTCAGTATGGTCGAGAAGGCACTGCCATTCGGCGTTGGCCCACGCCTGCACCTGCATGACGCGGCGCGCGACTTCGCCGAAGGCACCGATTCGCTGAAGGTGCCCTCGTTGTGGGTGGGCCTGCTGGGCTGGACGGCCGTGACGTGGGTTTTTTCAGTCGGCAGTACCTGGGCGGGGATCCTGGCGCTGGGGGTTCCGCTGGGCCTGCCCGCGGTGCTGCTGGTTGTCGTTCTCACCAGCACAGGGCAGGCGGTTCCCTCCAGTCCGGGGTACGTGGGTGTCTACCATGCGGCGTCGGTCCTGGCGTTGACGTACTTTGGGGTGGATCCGGCGACGGCACTCGGCATCGCACTGATCACGCACGCGTTCTCGTACGGCACGCTGGTCGTGGCCGGCATGGTCGCGCTGTGGACAGGCGGCTATTCGTTCGACGATCTGATGCGCGGCACCAGATCACAAGCGCCCGTCGGTCCGTCAACCGTCCCCGCCGAACTCTGAACACCCGGAGCGACAGTGCGCGACGCGATCACCTGGTACCTCGTGGTCCAGGTCCTGGCCCTGGCAGTGTGGCCGGTGGTGGCGCATGCGCTGGCGCCGCTCGACGACCGTGGCTGGGCGGCCGCCAAGGCGTTCGGCCTGCTGCTGGTCGCGTGGCTGGTCTGGTTCGTATGCATGCTCACTCCGGTCCCGTTCACGCGCGCGACGCTGGTCGTGGCGGTTGTCGCCGTGGGTGTCACCGCCTGGGGGTGGTTGTGGCGCAGCGAGACGCTCGAGCCCACGTTCGCCTGGATGCGCGCGCGGCGCGGGCTGCTCCTGACCTGGGAAGCCCTGTTCGCGGCTGCGTTCGTGCTGTTTGCGGAGCTCAGGGCGCACGAGCCGGCGATCGCCGCCTTCGAAAAGCCGATGGACATGGCGTTCGTCAACGCTTTCATTGCCGCCCAGCGACTCCCGACACAAGACACCTGGCTCTCGGGCTACGGGGTTCCCTACTACTACTTCGGCTATTTCATCGCCGCCTGCCTCGGCAAACTGACCGGCGCTGAACCGAGCGTCGCGTACAACCTGGCCGCCGCGACGATCCCCGCGCTAGCGACCATTGGCCTGGCCGCGCTGGCGTGGAGTCTGGCTCGCGCCGCGGGTGTGCAGGCGGTTTGGTCGGCGGTCGGCTCCGCGGCCGCGACGCTGCTGGCGCTGTACTGCGGCAATCTGCGCACCTTTTTCGAGTGGCTGTACGCGATGGGTGCCCTCAGCGCCGACGCTGGGAATAGCCTCGACATCAAGCGCTTCGGGGACGGCATCACGCCCGGCGTCTGGCCGCCGGCCAATGGCCTGTGGTGGTTCAGCGCCTCGCGCGTCATTCCCAACACGCAACCCGACGGCATCAACGAGTTTCCGTTCTTCACCGCCTTCCTGAGCGATCTTCACCCGCACTTCGTGGCCATGCCGTTCGAGCTGCTCGTGCTGGCCGCCGCCGCCGCCCACGTCATCAGCCGCGGGGCCACACTGCGCTCGGCCTGGACGCAGGGACTGGCCGCGCTGGCGCTTGGCGGGCTGCTGGTGATGAATACGTGGGACATCGCCCCGTTCTGGCTGCTGTACATCGGCCTCAGCCTGTTCGCGGCGCGCTTCTGCGTATGGCGCTGGCGGTGGCTGGCCGCGGTGGCGACCCCGTTCGCGGGCGCGCTGTTGTACTCGCCATACTTCATTGGCTACGGCGGCCCACCGCTGGGGCTCGGGATCGCGACGGATCACACGCCACTCGGCTCGCTCCTGGTGCTCTTTGCCTGGGCGCTGGTGCTGCTGGCCGCGCTCGGCCTGTTCATGCGCTGGTGTATCGGCGATCGGCGCGGCTGGGCGCTGGTCGGCATCGGCGCGGCCGTCGCTGTGGTGCTGGCGGCGCTGGGACAACCCGGCATAGGCTTGCTCGTCGTTGTGCTGGCAACGCTGCTGCCGTGGCCTGGCGTACTCGACCGCTTCGATCCCGCCGCCGCGATGGTGGTGGGTATTGGCGCGTTCGCCGTGGCCATGTTGCTCGGCGTGGAGCTCATCTACCTGGACGACGTGTTCCACTCGCGCATGAACACGGTCTTCAAATTCGACGAGAACGCCTGGCTGCTGGCCGGACTGGCCGCGGGCACGGGACTCGCGCTCCTCGGCCGCTTCGCGCTACGAGCGCGCTGGATCGTCGCGGCTCTCGCGTGCCTCTTCGTGGCGGCCGGCCTTGTTTACCCCGTGACGGCGATCGCCACGCGCATGGCCGAGTTTTCGCCGGGCGGACCCAGCCTGGATGGGCTGAGCTTCCTGAGCGCCGACGATCGCGCCGCCATTCGCTGGCTGTCGGAGCAGAACACTGCGCAGGGTCGCGTGGTCATCGCCGAGGCGCTCGGCAACGAGTACGACCCGAATTCGGCCGGCATGGCCACGTACTCGGGTGCCGCCACGGTGCTGGGCTGGGCGGGCCACGAGCTGCAGTGGCGCGGGCCACTGCCGGTCATCGGCATACGTCAGGCCGACCTGGCGGCGCTGTACCGCGACGCGCCGCCGGATCAGATCCAATCGATACTCGATCGTTATGCGGTGCAGTACGTGGTGGTGGGCGACCAGGAGCGCCACGTGTACGGCGACGCGGTAACCACGCGTTTCGACGGCATCCTGCCGGTGGCGTTCCGCTCCGGCGGTGTCACGATCTACCGCGCCCACTAAAGCTGGCGTCGTCGGTTCGCGCTCAAGGCGTTGATGGCCGTCCAGCGCCCCAGACGCGAACCCCGAAGGAGGACCCTGGCGCCGAACAAGGCATATTGATCGTCCCCGCGTCATCACCCGAAACGAGAAAACTTCGTGGGGGACCTCACGGCAAACAGGCCCGTGGGGACAATCTGGGGAAGAGGCCCCGCAGGGGACCCCTCTGGGGAAGAGGCCCGTAGGGGACCCCTCTGGGGAAGAGGCCCCGTAGGGGACCCCTCTGGGGAAGAGGCCCCGTAGGGGACCCCTCTGGGGAAAAGGCCCGCGTACTGGGGACCCCTCTGGGGAAGAGGCCCCGCAGGGGACCCCTCTGGGGAAAGCCTCGTGGGGCCTCTCGGCAAACAGTCCCGTGGGGACACTCTGGGAAGAGGCCCGTAGGGGACCCCTCTGGGGAAAGCCTCGTGGGGGACCCTCTCGGCAAACAAGCCCGTGGGAACAAATCTGGGCAAGAGGCCCGCAGGGTCCCCTCTGGGGAAAGCCTGGTGGGGGACCCTCTGGGGAATAGCCCCGTCCGGGACCCCTCTGGGGAAAAGAATTTATCTTTGTTCGGAAACCGACGACCCGGCAGCTATACTCGCAAAAGACTCGGGAGGTCCAGCCAAGCTATGGTCCAGGTGGGGCCTCGCGCCGCCACGTCCACCGCGACACAGACAGAGACTGCCCGACCGGTAACCACGCCCGACGTGGCCGTCACGGCACCGGTACACGAGCCAGTCCACACCGGTCGACGCCGCTACTCGTTCGAAATACCGATCGACCCCGAGTACCTGCCATTCCTGGCACTCATGCTCCTGGGCCTGGTCCTGCGCTTCTGGGACCTCGGCGCCAAGGCCTTCCACCACGACGAGAGCCTGCACGCGTTCTACTCGTGGCGCCTGTACGACGGCGAAGGCTACGTGCACGACCCGATGATGCACGGCCCGCTGCTGTTCGAGCTGAACGCGCTGGCGTATCTGCTCTTCGGCGCCAGCGACTTCACGGCGCGCCTGGTGCCCGCCCTGATCGGCACGGCCATCGTCGGCATGCCGTACTTCCTGCGGCACGAGCTTGGCCGGGCCGGCGCGATCGCTGCCAGCCTGCTCTTCGTCATCTCGCCCGCGTTCCTGTACTTCTCACGCTTCATCCGCCACGACATCTACGTCGACGCCTTCACGCTGATGATGGTCATCGGCGTCTTCCGCTACCTGGCCACGGGGAACCGCAACTGGTTCTACACGGCATGTGTGTCAGCCGCGCTCCTGTTCGCGACGAAGGAAGACGTCTACATCAGCGGCTTCATCCTGTTCCTGTTCCTGGCGGGTAGCTGGTTCCTGCTCAAGGGCGAGCGTCGCCTGCTGTTCCACGCCCGCGTCCGCGCCCTGGGTGTCCGCCCGTGGGTCATCGGCGGCACGCTGTTCCTGGCGATCAACCTGCTGCTGTACACGACGTTCCTGACCAACCTGCAGGGCGTGTGTACCGCTCTCGTCACGCTACCGCTCAACGGCTGCGCCGGAACGACGGGCGCGTTGAACTACTGGCTCAGCCAGCAGGACTACGCTCGCGGCGGTCAACCCTGGTTCTACTACTTCATGCTGCTGCCGCTGTACGAGTTCGTGCCGCTGATCTTCGGACTGCTGGCGATCGTGCTCGTGCGCCCACGCCAGCTGTTCTTCTGGTTCTGCGCCTTCTGGTTCCTCGCCGCGCTGCTGATCTACAGCTGGGCCGGCGAAAAGATGCCGTGGATGCTGCCGCAGATCACTCTGCCGCTCGTCCTGCTGGCGGGTCGCCTGCTCGGGCAGTGGACGGACGCGGGCTGGGGCCGCCAGGCCCTTACGCCGCGCGGGCTCGCCACCGGCGGCCTGGTGCTGCTGGCCACGTTCGCGCTCCTGGCCTGGGTGGGTCTGGGCGCCGCTCCGGCCGGCAATCCGCTGACGCAGCAAAGCGTGACCCTGCAGCGACTGGCGCTGGCCATCCTGGTCGCGGTGGTGATCGGCGGGCTCGTGTATCTGGCCCCGAAGTGGGGTCGCGAGACCGTGGTCCCCGGCATCGCGCTGGGCATGCTCGCCATCGCGGGCGCCGGCTACGTCCGCACCTCGCTGATGGTGGTCTACGACCACCCGGACGTGCCCGTCGAGCCGCTGATCTACGTGCAGACCACTCCCGACGTACCGTTCATCAGCAACGAGATCGACCGCATCGCCCAGCAGACTGGCAAGGGCAAGGACATGAACATCCTGCTCGACAACGGCTGGGGCGACGGAGATCACGAGTCGGTCGCGTGGCCCTTCGAGTGGTACCTGCGCGACTATCACAACCGTCGCTACTACACTAAGACCATTGATCCGAGCATCAACCTGGCCGACTACCCCGTGCTGCTGGCGCGCGATACCAACCTGGACCCGATCCAGAACGAGCTGCAGCAGTACAACTGCCAGACCTACAAGCTGAATGCCTGGTTCCCTGAGGACTACAAGGCGTTCCTGCCGACCGACTCGCCTGGCATCAACGTCGGCACGCACCGCTTCGAGGTGCCGTGGCTGCGTTTCGACCTGATCGGCCAGACGCTCTCGAACCCCGACAACCGCCTGAAGCTGTTGAAGTTCCTCATGTACCGCGATGCGCCGGGTGACACCGGGGCGCGCGGCATGCTCTTCTGCATCAACAAGAACATCCCGGCGCTCGGTCCGGCGCCGGTTGGCGCCGCCGCCGCGGCATCGGCCCTGGCGCCGGTCCCCGTGGCCCAGCAGCCGGCAGCTCTGGCGCAGCCCGCGACACGGGACACTGTCCTGCAAACCGAGGCTGACGGCACGAACGTGTACGGCATGACCGCCAGCGGCCTGCCGGCGCTGTCCGACCCGAAGAATGTCGCGGTCGGACCTGACGGTCGGGTCTACGTGGTCGAAGGCAAGGCCAACCGGGTTTCTGTGTTCAACGCGGACGGCACCTTCTCGAGCAGCTTTGGCGGTCCTGGCCAGGGTGACGGTCAGTTCCAGGAACCCTGGGGTATCGCCGTGGCACCGAATGGCAACGTCTACGTGGCGGACACGTGGAACCATCGAGTCGAGTACTTCGACCCGAACGGCAAGTTCCTCGGCAAGTGGGGGCAGCTGGGCGACGCCAAGGGCAGCACCTCGACCGATCCGGGCGTCTTCTGGGGACCGCGCGAGATCGCGATCAGCCCGGCGGGTGAAGTCTTTGTCACCGACACGGGCAACAAGCGCATCCAGGTGTTTGGCCTGGACGGGACTTTCAAGCGCATGTTCGGTGGCGCCGGCAGTGCGCCCGGTCAGTTCAACGAAGAGGTTGGCTTGAGCCTGGATAGCCAGGGCAACCTGTGGGTGGCGGATACCTGGAACAATCGGATCCAGGAGCTCAGCCCCAACGGCGACCCGCTGGCCAGCATCCCGGTGCCGAGTGGCTGGGAGAGCCAGGCTGTCACCAACAAACCGTACGTGGCGGTCGATAGCCAGGGTCGCGTGTACGCCACCTTCCCGGACCAGGGTCGCCTGAGCATGTTCGGCGCTGACGGACAGCAAATCAAAGACATCCCCCTGCCGAGCGGCACGACGCCCGTCGGCGTGGCCGTCGCGCCCGACGGGCGCATCCTGGTAGCTGACGCACGAGGCAACGTCGTCGACAGTTTGCCCGCACAGTGAGGGCCAACGCGACTCGCTTTGTCGGCCTGGCGCTGACGGTCGTGTTTCTGGTGCTCGCGTTTCAGCGCGTGGACCTGTCGGGCTTTGTCGACGAGCTGAAGAGTGTCAACTACGCGTGGCTGTTGCCGTCGGCCGTGTGCACGCTGGTTGGCTACATGCTGCGCACCGTCCGCTGGCAGGTGATTCTCAGTGGTGCCGCGCGCGCGCCGCTGCGCACGCTCTTCCCCGTGCTCATGATGGGTTTTGCGACCAACAACGTCCTGCCAGGTCGGCTGGGCGAGTTCTGGCGCGCCTATCTGCTTGGCCGCAAGCGCAACGTGCGCAAGACGTTCGCCCTCGCCTCTGTCGTGGTCGAACGCGTCTTTGACGGCCTGACGCTGATCCTGTTGCTGACCATCGTCTCCGAGCGGATCCAGCTTCCCGGCTGGGGCCGCCAGATCGAGCTACTGGCGCTGGGCATCTTCTTCGCCGCGACCGTCGGCCTGGTCGTCTTGCTCTGGAAGCCGACCGTCATCCAGGTGCCGCTGCGCGTCATCCTGCATCGCTTCCACGGCGGCATGGCTGGCTGGATCGAAGAACGCTTCGAGGCTTTCGTGGACGGGCTGGCCCCCCTCCGCCGTCGACGCGTGCTCCTGGGCGCCACCTGCCTTTCGCTCGGCGTGTGGGTCTTTGAGCTCGGGTCGTACTTCGCGCTCAGCCGTGGTCTGAATCTGAACCTCGGCAGCCAGGAGATTCCCGGGCTCGGCTTGGCCCTGGTGACGATCAATCTGGGCATCATGGTTCCTTCCGGTCCCGGCTATGTCGGCACGCAGGAGTTCTTCGGAATGGCGGCCCTCGGCGTGGTTGGCGCCAACGCTCAGGCAGCGCTGGCGCTGGTTGTCGTCTCGCACGCGATCCAGTTCGTCGTGGTGACGGGGCTCGGGCTGCTCTTCTTTGCGCGCGAACAGCTCTCGCCGCGTGATCTGCGGCCTGCGCTGGCGGCCGAACAAGCATCGTGAAATCGCGGCTGCTGCGGTTTGTCGTGCCGCTCGCGATCAGCGCGGTGCTGCTACTGCTCGTGGTCAACAGCGTGCGTGGCGAGGCCGACCAGCTCAAGGATGCCCTCGGCTCAGCCGACTGGCTGCTGCTGATCCCGGCTATCGGCCTGTACTTCGTCGGGGTGCTGCTGCGCAGCGTCCGCTGGGGCATGCTGCTTCCCGAGTACGGCGTGAAGCTGTGGACGTTGTTCCGTGCGCTGGTGGTCGGCTTTACCGTGAACAACCTGCTGCCGTTCCGCATGGGCGAAGTCGCGCGCGCGTACCTGCTGGCGCGCTGGGGATCCGTGCCGTACGGGGCCACGGTTGCCAGCCTGGTGGTCGAGCGCGTACTGGATGGCCTCTCGCTGGCGCTGCTGCTGCTGGTTGCTCTGTGGCTGGTGCCCTCCGCGCCGAGCTACCTGCTGGCCGTAGGCGTGATCGCGGGCTGTGCGTTTTTTGTCGTACTGGCCTTGCTCGCGCTGGCCGCCTGGCGAGCCGACGCGCTGACGACGTTTGTGGGGTTCTTCGCGCGCAGGATGCCGCCGCGGATGGGGCCGGCGCTGATGGGCGCGACGAACAACTTTGCGCGCTCTCTCGCGGTGGTCCAGGATACGGGTCGCCTGGCACGCCTGATCGGGCTGTCGCTGGTCGCGTGGTGTTGTGAGCTGGGCTTGTTCTTCGTCTTGATGATCAGTGTCGGGATCACCGGCAGCTACCCGAGCGCGCTACTGGTCGGATCGGCGGCCAATTTCGCGACGCTGTTGCCGTCGTCACCCGGCTACGCGGGGACCTTCGACGCCGCGCTGACGCGCGCCGCGCAGGACGCCCTCCACATCTCTGCCGGCCTGGCGGCTGCATACGACATCATCGTGCACGCCACCCTGTTCCTTCCCGTCGTCGTAGTCGGTACGCTGGTGCTCTGGCGATCGCGCATCACCTTCGATCAGGTCACGCACACGCCCGCGCCCAAGGCGGAGACGCAGTACTCACCCCTCAGCACCACCAGGGCGTAAGGCAAGGCTAAGGGCGTGCGCCAGCCACCCGCCACGGGCACGCTGACGCTGCCGGGCATGGAGGATGTCGGGCTGTCGCCCATTCGGCGCCAGTACATGGAGCTGAAGCGGCGTCAACCCGATGCGATCCTGCTCTTCCGTCTCGGCGACTTCTACGAGACGTTCGAAGACGACGCCCACGTCGCGGCGCGCGTACTCGACATAACCCTGACCTCGCGCGAGATGGGTCATGGCGAGCGCCTGCCGATGGCCGGCATCCCCGTCCACGCCGCGGACGCGTACGTTGGCCGACTCATCGGCGCCGGGCTGCACGTGGCCATCGCCGAGCAGATCGGCACAGTCCCGCGCAGCGGCATCGTGCCGCGCGAGATCGTGCGCGTGCTCACGCCTGGCATGTTGCTGGAGAGCAACCTGCTGACGAGTTCGCGCAGCAACTTTCTGCTGGCGCTGGTGCGCGAACGCGACGCGGTCGGCCTGGCGTACGTCGATGTGTCCACGGGCGAGCTGCAGGTCACGTCCTTTCTCACGCCGTCCAGCGTTGAAACGCTCACGGGCGAGCTGATCCGCATTGGCCCGGCCGAGATTCTGCTCGAGTCGGATGCCGCGTTCGAAAACATCGCCCCGTCCGGCTCGACGCTCACGCGTCGTGGCCCAGAGCTGTTTGGACCACTGGCGGCAACGCGCGCCGTGGCACGCTGCTTTGGTGGCGCACCCGAATCGACCGGCTTGATGGAACATCCGCTGGCCATTCGTGCGCTGGGCGGCCTGCTGGCGTACGTTCAGGAAGCCCGCCCGGGCGCGACCCGCACCTTGCAGCACCCCCGCCTGTACGCCGTCGGCGGCAGCATGGTGCTGGACCGCGCGACTCGACGGAATCTCGACCTGCTCGAGTCGTCGGCTGGCGAGAGCGGACTCTCGTTGCTGCGCGTGCTGGATCGGACGGGCACGCCAATGGGTGCAAGGCTGCTGCGCAACGTGGTCGGTCAGCCATTGCTCGACGCGCAGCGCGTCAATCAGCGCCTGGACGCCGTCGAGTGCCTGGTCCGCGACGCGCGCCTGCGTTCGCGACTGGTCGAGGCGCTGCACGGTCTGCCCGATCTCGAGCGCCTGGCAGTCCGCGCGGGACAGCAGCTTCTGGCACCCCGCGAGTGTCTGGCGCTCGCGGCAGGCCTGGAGCGGATTCCGCGCGTCCAGCGTGCGCTGGCGACCGCAACGGACCTGCCCAGCCTGCTGGGAGAGTCACGTCCGGATGACGCCCCCGACGTGGCCGCCGACATCCACGCCATCATCCGTGACGGTGCCACGATCTTTGACGAAGGCATCATCAAGCCAGGCGTCTCCGCCGAGCTCGACCAGTATCGCGAGCTAGCGGGCGACGCGCGCCAGTGGATCGCCGCCCTCGAAGGGCGCGAGCGCGAGCGCACCGGCGTACGCGGCGCGCGCGTCGGCTACAACAAGGTCTTCGGCTACTACCTGGAAGTCAGCATCGCCCAGTGCGCCCAGCCGACGGATTACTACCAGCGCCAGGCCAGCGGCGCCGAGACCGTCGCCGAGCACCTGGATCGACTCGGCTGGATTCGCAAGCAGACCCTGGCAAATGCCGAGCGCTTCGTCACACCCGAGCTCAAAGAGATGGAAGCTCGCGTTGCGCGCGCCCGCGACGACGCGCTGCAGCTCGAACGCGAGCTGTACAACGCGCTGCTCGATCGGCTGGCCGAACGATGCGCCGACCTGGCGCGCAGTGCGCGGGCCCTGGCGCTGCTCGACCTCTTCGCCTGCCTGGCCGAAGCCGCCACCACCAACGGCTATCAGCGACCGGTCGTCGACGAGTCCGATGCGCTGGAAATCGTGGACGGCCGCCACCCGGTCGTGGAGCACGGTCTGCCGCCGGGTCAGTTCGTGTCGAACGACACCCGACTCGGACCTGATGCGCGGGTGATGCTGCTCACGGGACCAAACATGGCGGGCAAGAGCACGTACCTGCGTCAGGTCGCGCTGATCGTGCTGATGGCCCAGATCGGCAGCTACGTTCCGGCGCGCTCGGCGCACATCGGCATCGTCGACCGCATCTTCACGCGCATCGGCGCCCACGACGACATCGCCGCCGGCCGCAGTACGTTCATGGTCGAGATGATCGAGGCGGCCACGATCGTCCGCTCCGCGACGGCGCGCAGCCTGGTGGTCCTCGACGAAGTCGGCCGCGGAACGAGCACATTCGACGGGATGGCGATTGCGCAGGCGGTCGTCGAAGAGCTGCATGACGCCGAGCGACCAGGCGGCGCGCCGAAGACCATCTTCGCCACCCACTACCACGAGCTGACCGCGCTGGCCGAGTCGCTGCCGCGGCTGCGCACGTATCGCGTGGACGTCCTGGAGCGCGGCGAGGACGTCGTGTTCCTGCACGCCGTGGTCGAAGGCGGCGCCGACCGATCCTACGGCGTCCACGTCGCGCGTCTGGCCGGCGTGCCCGAGCGCGTGACGCGGCGCGCCGCGGCGCTGCTGGAACAGCTCGAAAGCCCGCGCTGATGGCGGCCATCCAGGTGATGGACCCGCACCTGGCAGCCAAGATCGCCGCGGGTGAGGTGATCGAGCGACCAGCGTCCGTGGTCAAGGAGCTGGTCGAAAACGCGCTCGACGCTGGCGCGCGCCACATTCGTATCGAGATCGAGGGCGGCGGCGCGGAGAGAATCGTGGTGGCCGACGACGGCCACGGCATCGCCGCAGACGAGGTCGAGCTCGCCTTTCGACGCCACGCGACGAGTAAGTTGCGCACCGAAACAGACCTGAATGCCCTGGCCACCCTCGGTTTTCGCGGCGAGGCACTGCCCAGTATCGCGGCCGTTGCCGACGTGACGTGCTCGACCCGCTCCGCCTCCAGCCAGGTTGGTGTCGAGCTGCGCATCGAAAGTGGCGCCTTGTCGCGGTCGCTTCTGGCGCGCGCGTGCGGCACGACCATGACCGTCGAGGGGCTGTTCGCGCGTTTTCCTGCCAGACGAAAATTCCTGCGAGCGCGAACTGCCGAAGCGGCGGCGTGCGCGCAGGCGGTCGCGCCCCTGGCACTGGGCTTTCCCGAGGTCCAGTTCACGCTGCTGAGCGACGGTCGCGAGGCGCTACTGACGCCGGGCGACGACGACCTGCGCAGCACCCTGGTAGCGATCCTCGGCGCCGACGCCGCCGACCACCTCGTACATATTCCCACCACCTCGCTTGACGGCGAGGCGGGTCAAACGGTCGTCGAAGCCGGCGGCGTGTGCGCCGACGCCAGTTACAACCGCGCCGGACGCTCGGGCATCACCGTTCTGGTCAATCGTCGCCCTGTGCAGAACCGCACGCTGAGCTACGCGATTGTCGAAGCCTACGGCTCACTGGTGCCCGTCGGCCGCCAGCCCGTCGCTGTCGTCGACCTGCGCGTGCCGCCCGACGAGGTCGACTTCAACGTTCACCCCAGCAAGCTCGAAGTCAAGCTCCTGAGGGAGCGAACCGTCTACGCGGCGATCCAGCGCGCGCTGCGAGCCGCCCTCGCCGCCGCCGACTGGCCGGTCGCGACGTGGTCAACAGAAGACGGCGACGCGTCGTCGCTCGACGGCGCGGAGTCACTGCGCGACTTGCGCGTCCTGGGCCAGGCCGGCAAGACGTACATCATTGCCGAGGGCCACGCTGGCGTGTATCTGGTCGACCAGCACGCGGCGCACGAGCGCGTCTTGCTGGAGGATTTGCGCGTCGCCTTTGGTCGGCGGCCGGAACAGCAGCTGATGCTGGAACCGCTGGTGCTCGACGTGCCCGCGTCAGCGGTCGCGCTGGTGGATCAGGCCACGGCCGAGCTGAGCCAGCTGGGCTTCTCGATCGAAACCTTCGGCCCGCGACAGGTGCTGGTGCGCGCCGTCCCCGCGGTGCTGGTCGACCGCTCACCCCAGCGCGTGGTACAGGAGACGCTGATCACGCTGGCGACCAACACGCACGGCCTGGTCATCGAGCAGCACGCGAGCTGGGCCGAACGGCTGGCGCTGGTGCTGGCCTGCAAAACCGCCGTGCGCGCCGGCGACGAGCTCGCCCACCCCGAAATGGAGTCGCTGCTGCGCCGCCTGAGCGAAGCGACCCTGTGCCGTACGTGCGCCCACGGTCGCCCGACCGCGATCCTGCTGAGCCACGCCCAGCTGGAAAAAGAGTTCGGCCGCCGCTAGCTGGCGGCGGCGTCGTGCCGATTGATGTCGGCGCCGTGCCGATTGATGTCGGCGCTGTCGGACGGGTCGTCACTGGCGATGCTGCCGGCGATCGAGCCAACCCAGCCCGGCACGTCCACCCCTCTTGCGTGGGGCGAGCGCGCAGACGTTCTGGGCGTTGCCTGGCGGACCTGTGGCGTGGGCGCCGGGTCGGACCCGCCTCAGGCGCCGGCTGGCACGCCAGTGCGCAAGCCCGTAGGCGTTGCTGCGTCGCGCTCAGAACCGACGCCTCGGGCCGAAGCGCTAGCGAGCGAACGCCTCTTTGATGGCCCGCTGGATCTCGCGCTTCGTGTCCCGCTCCGCGATGGCCGCCCGCTTGTCGTACTGACGTTTGCCCTTGCCGAGCGCCAGCTCGACTTTGATCTTGCCGTTCTTGTCATAAATCCGCAGCGGTACGAGCGTGTTGCCAGCCTCGGTTGCCTTGGCCTGCAACCGCCCGATCTCGCGTGTGTGCAGCAGCAGCTTGCGCGGTCGGCGTGGTTCGTGGTTCCAGCGGTTGCCTTGATCCCACGGCGCGATGTGGACATTCCACAGCCAGATTTCGCCGTTGTCGGCCCGAGCGTAGGCGTCGCGCAAGTTGACGTTGCCGCTTCGGATGGACTTGACCTCGGTGCCCTGCAGCGCGATGCCGGCCTCGAGGGTTTCGAGGATGTGGTACTCGTGCTGCGCCTGGCGATTGGTCACGAGCGTGCGGATGCGCGGACCAGCCGGCTTGGCGGTAGGTTTTGAGGCGACGGGGGCGCGGGCCATGAGAGTGGGGGAACTGAAACTGTACCGAAGCCGGCACGTTCGCCGCATTAGTTGACTCAGTCAACTACTTCATTGACACTGTCAACTACCTCTGGTGACCATGCCCGCGCCTTCGACCCACCCACTCACCGCGCATCTGAGTGCCACGTTGCAGGCTGAGCAGCCTCGCGCGAATTCGGCTGGCACGGTGCTGAGTCGCGACGCGTCCGAAGACCGCGTCGACCAGGTGCGCCGCTTCAATCGTCTGTATACGCGCCGCATCGGCGTCCTGGAGGAGGGCTACCTCCACAGCCCCTTCTCCCTGGCCGAGGTACGGGTGCTGTACGAGCTCGCGCACCAGCCGGGCACGACCGCTTCAGAACTCGGACGCGAGCTCGACCTCGACCCCGGCTACCTCAGCCGCATCCTGAGAAAACTCGACGCGCGCGGCCTGGTCGATCGACATAAGTCGCCCCACGACGGGCGCGAGAGTCACCTGCGTCTGACCGACGTCGGCCAGCGCACCTTCGAGGCGCTGCAATCCGATGCCCGCGCGCAGATCGGCGGCCTGCTCACACAGCTCAGCGAGCCGCGGCAAGAGCGTCTGGTGCGCGCCATGGCGCAGATCGAGCACCTGCTGGACGCGCGGCCGCTCGGCTCTGCGTCAGCTGCGTACACGCTGCGCACTGCTGCCCGGTCCGGCGACTTCGGCTGGGTCGTGGAGCGCCACGGCGCGCTGTACCACCAGGAGTACGGGTGGGATATCACCTTCGAGGCCCTCGTCGCCGGTATTGTCTCGAAGTTCATCGACCACTTCGACCCCGACCGCGAGCGCGTGTGGATCGCGGAGCGGGATGGCGAGCGGCTCGGATGCGTGTTCCTGGTCAGAGCCAGCCGACGCGTGGCCAAGCTGCGGCTGTTCCTCGTCGAACCCGACGCGCGCGGCCTGGGGATTGGGCAGCACCTGGTGCGCGAGTTGCTCGCCTTCGCCCGCTCAACCGGCTACCGCACGGTCCGGCTGTGGACGCAGAGCAACCTGCTGGCCGCACGCCATATCTATGCCCGGGCAGGCTTCACGCTGCTCGACGCGGAGCCAAACCACGCCTTCGGCCACGATCTGGTCTCCGAGACGTGGGAGCTGCACCTCTAAATGTTTCCCTGCTGATCTGTCAGTCGGTGTCTGTGATCCTGAGCCCGCGAAGGATCCGCGGCTCCCGCGCCGTCAACCGAGGCGGGTCCTTCGTCGTGTCTCCTCAGACCTGGTCAGCCGCTGCGCACCGAAGCCAGGACTCTGTCGTTCGATGGCCTCCGCTCATTTGATTGTGTCCCGAAAAGGCGTTTGACAGAACCCACCTGACACGCGCGAGCTGGCGGCCAGCCTCCTGGACGCTTAGGACGCGCCAGGGCATGCGCTCCCGCGTTAGCCGTCCGGCGGCCGCGCCGCGGCCGGCGCCCGGCGCCGCTGCGCCGGCAGCTCCGCCACCAGCTCTTCCGCGGACGCGCTGTACCGATCGAACGCGTCCCGCAGGTGCTGCGTCTGGTAGTGCGCATAAATGCGCTTGGTCGTCTCGGGCGACGCGTGCCCCAGAATGTCCTGCACCTCAGACAGGCTCGCGCCCCGATTGAGCAGCACGCTCGCCTTGGAGTGCCGAAAGTGGTGCGTCGTGGCCGGCACGCCCACCGCGCGTGCGTAGCGTTTGACGATCCCCCAGACGGACTGCGGCGACAGCCGCCACTGCTCGCCGCCGTGCCCCGCGCTGCGGCCGCGATGATTGTCGTGGCGCAAGAAGACGGGCGCGAGCGCGTCGTCGCGCGCCGCCAGGTACTCGCGAATCGCCGACTGCGTCAGGTCGTCGAAAAACACCACCCGCTCTTTTTCGCCTTTGCCCGTGATGAGGGCACGGTCCGCCCAGCCATCCTGCACGTCGTAGCGGTCGAGCCGCGCTACCTCTTCGCGTCGCATGCCCGTGCAGAACAACGTCAGCATGAGCGCGCGGTCGCGCAGTAGCTCGAGACGCTTGACGCCCTGGCGCTCGGCAGCCGACGGCAACTCCAGACCCAGAACGTGGGTGACCAGTAACGGCAGCCCCTGGTCGATGCGCGGCGTCTTGTAAGTGGAGCGGCCCATGACCTGCTGGGCGTTGTCGCGCATCTGCTCGTAGCTCACGCCCGTGCGGAGTACGGCGCGGCGGGCCAGGAACCGCACGAAGGCGCGCAGTCCTGCCATGTACGTGGTGACCGTCGCCCGGCGCTCGCGACCGTGGTGGCGCACCAGCCAGCCATAGAAGTCTTCGAGCGAGCTCGGCCCAAGCGTGGCGGGCTGCCAGCTCTCGAGCTCGTCCCGAGACTCGAGAAACTCACGGAACCTGGCTAGCCCCGCCCGATACGTGGCGTACGTCCGCGGCGACTTGCCGCCCAGCGTCCGCAGGAAGGCCGCAACCCACGCCTCGAAGCCAAGCGGTGCATCGTCCACGAGAGCAGCCTACGAGCGGCCGCGTCACGTGGACGCGCAAAAGACCCTACAGACGAATTACGAGACGAAGCCCGAGATGAACTACGTCCAGACCTCCATGGCCCATTTGAACGGTCGGAAGACGTCCACCCGACCCTTCGCCTCGCCCATAATGGAACGGATCCTGGCCACGTCGTCATCCGAGAGCTCGACGGTTGCCGCGCCGA
This sequence comes from uncultured Chloroflexia bacterium, assembly GCA_963776625.1. Taxonomy (GTDB): domain Bacteria; phylum Chloroflexota; class UBA6077; order UBA6077; family CF-72; genus CF-72. The sequence continues at coordinate 440,981 of CAVZNP010000004.1, forward strand.
CGTTCTCCTCGATTTCCGCCGGCACGCGCGCGCCGACCATCGCCGTGGTCACCGCCGGATTGCGCACGACCCAGGCCAGCGCCAGCTGCGCCACGGTCAGGCCTCTGGGTGTGGCGACCTCGTCGCGCAGACGCTCCACCAGCCGCACGTTGTGCTTGAAGTTCTCGCCACCCAGAATGGGCTGACCGAACGCCACGCCACGTGAGCGCCAGTCCGACTCTTCAAAGGTGGTGTCCTCGGTGAAGGCGCCGGTGAGCATCCCGTACGCCAGCGAGCCGTAGGCCATCACGCCAATGCCGTTTTTCTGGCAGTAGGGGAAGATCTCCTGCTCCATGCGCCAGTCGAACAGGTTGTAGCCCACCTGCAGAACGTCGATGGAGCGCAGCCCGAGGCACTGCTCGAGCAGCTCGATGTCGAAGTTGGAGACGCCCACCAGGCGCGTCTTGCCCGCCTTTTGCACCTCGTCCATGACCGCCATCGTCTCTTCGAGCGGCGTGGTGGGATCGGGCCAGTGCACGAGGTAGACGTCGACGTGGTCGGTGCGCAAGCGGCGCAGACTGTCGTCGATTTCTTTCAGAATCGAGGCGCGCGTCGCGTTGCGACCCGGCTGGCCCGTGCGCGGATCGCGCGAGACGATGCCGCACTTGGTGGTGACGATGACGCGCTCGCGGCGCCCGGCCATCGCCGCGCCGAGCGTGTCCTCGGCGTGGCCATCGCCGTAGCCTGGGGCGGTGTCGAAGCTGGTGATGCCCTGCTCCATCGCCGCGTGGATGGTCTTGACCGCCTCGCTGTCGTCGATGCGACCGTAGCGATCGCCACTCATCGGCCAGCTGCCGAGCGTAATCGGCGTGACCTGCACGCCGGTGTGTCCGAACTCACGTGACTGCATGGTCATGCGACTGTCGTTGTATAAGACTTCCGCCGCGGCGTGCCGTGGCGGCCGGGGGCCCGCCCGCGCATCGCCCACCGAGCCAGCCCAATCTCGCCACCACGCCGTTTGGTAGAGATAAGAGCAATTATATCTACCAAACGGTCGCGCGGCGGGGGAGATGGGTGGAGGTGCTGCTGATCGTTGTGAGCGGGATGCGGCGAACGCCAGCGATTCGACAGCCGTGGAGGGGATGCGGGCAAACGCCCGCGATGCGACAGCCGCGGTCTACGGGTAGAACCCGCGCGTGATCGTCGCCTCCGCCACTCGACTCACCGCCAGCATGTACGCCGCCAGCCGCAAATCGATGTCGTGCTCGATCGCCGTGCGCTGCACGTCCTCGTATGCCCGCACCATGATGCGCCGCAGCCGCGCGTTGATCTCGTCGATGCTCCAGAAAAACTCCTCGCGGTCCTGCACCCACTCGAAGTACGACACCGTCACCCCACCCGCGTTGCACAGGATGTCCGGTATCACCACGATGCCCCGCTCGCGAAAAATGTCGTCCGCCTCGGGACTCGTCGGCCCGTTGGCCGCCTCGGCGATCAGCCGCGCTCGCACCCGCGCCGCGTTCGCGCCGCTGAGCACCCCTTCCAGCGCCGCCGGGATCAACACGTCGCACTCGAGCTCGAGCAGCTCCGCATTGGTCACCGCCCGCGTCCGCGGCGCGCCAATCACCGAGCCGGTCTCCTGCTTATGTCGAGTTACCAGCGGTAGATCGAGCCCGTCGCCGTTGAAGACCCCGCCGCGCGAGTCGCTCACGCCGACCACGCTCGCTCCCAGCTCGGAGATGAACCGCGCCGCCGACTCCCCCGCGTTGCCAAAGCCCTGCACCACCACCCGCGCGCCGTTGAGGTCGAGGTCGATCGCTTTGGCCGCTTCCTGGATGGTGTAGATCACGCCACGGCCGGTGGCTTCCTGGCGCCCCTCGCTGCCGCCAATGCTGACCGGCTTGCCCGTCACCACGCCCGGCACCGAATACCCGCGGTGCATCGAGTACGTGTCCATCATCCATGCCATGACCTGCGCGTTGGTGTTGACGTCGGGCGCCGGGATGTCACTGTCCGGACCGAGCATGTCGCCCAGCTCAGTCGTGAAGCGACGCGTCAGCCGCTCGAGCTCGCGGCGGCTCAGCGTCTTCGGATCGCACGTCACGCCGCCCTTGGCGCCGCCGTATGGGATCTTGACGCACGCGCACTTCCATGTCATCCACATCGCCAGTGCGCGGATCTCCGACAGGTCGGTCTGCGGATGAAAGCGGATGCCGCCTTTGGCGGGGCCGCGCGTGACGTTGTGCCACACGCGATAGCCGGTGAAGACGCTGCTCGAGCCGTTGTCCATCTGCACCGGAAAGTGGACGGTGACCTCGCGCTTCGGATTGCGCAGCACCTCGCGCACGGCAACACCCAGGTTGAGCTTGTCCGCGGCGCGATCGTACTGCTCCAGCGCGACCTGCAGCGCCGAGGCGGCGCCTCCCACGCTCGTGTCGACAGCGCCCGCCTGAGTTCTGGTGACGTCCTGGCTCATCTTTTCTCAGCGCGCTCCTTCCCCCTCGTCCTCGAGGCCTTCGAGTTATCGCACGGCGTAGCGCTGGAATGCTCCGGCGAAGCGCGCCGGCAGCGAGCCGGTGATGAGTGTGCCTTTGTCGGTGTGACGCTCGGTGGCGATGCTGCCCTTGCGGTGGAACAGGTCGACCAGCGCCGCCTTCTCATACGGAATGCGCACGTGCAGTCGCAGAAAGCCGCGTTCGAGCATCGTCTCGATGCGTTCGAGCAGCTCGTCGATGTTCCAGCCCTGCTCGCCCGAGACCACCACACTGTCAGCAGCGCGCGCCTCGGGCAGCGTCTGCTCGAGCTCGGCCGCCGAGTCGGCCAGCAAATCGGCTTTGTTCATCACCATCAGCACCGGGCGGTCGGCGACGCCCAGCTCCTCGAGCACCTCGCTGACTACCGCCGCGCGCTCGGTGGCGCGCTGCGACGACACGTCCACCACGTGCAGCAGCAGGTCCGCGGATGCCAGCTCTTCGAGCGTGGCGCGAAAGGCGGCCACCAGATCGGTCGGCAGCTTGGCGATGAAGCCCACCGTGTCCGAGAGCAGCACCTCCTGGCCACCCGGCAGCATCACCCGCCGCGTCAGCGGATCGAGTGTGGCAAACAGCTTGTCCTCCGCCACGGCGCCCGCCTGCGTCACGCGGTTGAACAGCGTGCTCTTCCCCGCGTTGGTGTAGCCGATGAGCGCGACGATCGGCAGCCCTGCGCGCTCGCGCTGCGAGCGCTGGCCCGCACGGTGGACGCGAATGCCTTCGATTTCGCGCTTCAGGGCGCTGATGCGCGTGCGAATCAGGCGGCGGTCAATCTCGATCTGCGTTTCACCCGGGCCACCCCGCACGCCGATGCCGCCGACCTGACGCTCGAGGTGGGTCCACGCCCGCGTCAGACGCGGCAGCAGATATTCGAGGCGCGCCAGCTCCACCTGCACCCGGCCTTCATGCGTGCGCGCCCGCTGGGCAAAGATGTCCAGGATCAGCAAGGTCCGGTCGACGACGCGCCGATCCAGGATCTCCTCCATCGAGCGCTGCACGTTGGGCGCCAGCTCGTCGTCGACGATCACCAGGTCGGCTTGCTGCTCGACAGCCAGCTCGTGGGCTTCCTGCAGCTTGCCGCGCCCGAGATAGGTCCGCGGATCGGCGTGTTCCAGCCGCTGCGACACGCGCCCCACGACCTCTGCGCCGGCGGTGCGCGCCAGTTCTTCTAATTCGTCGAGAGACTCGGCGACGGTCCACGGGGCGTTGCCGGTGTCTGCTGCCAGCAGAAGCGCGCGCTCGTGCTGCCGTCCCGCGAGCCCGTCGGACCCGTTGGGAGTACGGCCGTCAGCGCTCATTCCGCCGAATGATAGCGCTCGACCTCAGAGGCCCACGAGATCTCGCAAGGCCGGGTTCAGCGACGTTTTGAGGTCGGTCGATGCCGTGCGCTGCCCGATGATGAGCGCGCACGCCACCTGATATTCGCCGCCGGAAACTGCCGAGCGCGCGTGCCGGGCACCACCACCGATCGTGCGGGAACACGACCGTGGTAGGTCACCGGCTCGCTGGCGGTCACGTCGATGATCGGCGTGCTGCTGGTCAGCACCACGTTGGCGCCGAGCACGGCGCCCTCCTCGATCAGCGTGCCCTCGGTGATGATGCAGCGTGAGCCGATGAAAGCGTTGTCCTCGACGATGACGGGTCGCGCGCCGGGCGGCTCGAGTACCCCGCCAATGCCGACTCCCCCCGCCAGGTGCACGTTGCGTCCGATCTGCGCCCCGCTGCCAACCGTTGCCCAGGTATCGACCATCGTGCCAGAGCCGACGCGCGCGCCGATGTTGACGTAGCTGGGCATCATGATCACGCCCGACTCGAGGAAGCTGCCGTAGCGCGCCACTGCGGGTGGCACCACGCGCACGCCCAGACGCGCGTAATCGTGCTTGAGGGGGAGCTTGTCGTGGTATTCGAACTGGCCAACCTGCCATGTCTCCAGCTGGCGCAGCCGGAAGTACAGCAGGATCGCCTGCTGGACCCACGGGTGCACGGTCCACTCGCCGTCGGCGTGCTCGGCCAGACGAATCTCGCCCGTGTCGAGGCCATCGATGACCTCCTCGACCGCCAGCTGCGCCTCGGCGTGTTCCAACTGCGAGGGGGCGGCGAAGGTGGTGCCGATGATGGCGGCCAGTTCGGTGCGCTCGGCGGTTCTAGTCATGACAGCAGGACACCTTTCAGAAGGACACCTTTTCCCAGACAGCAATGGCCTGTTCGATCTGCTCCAGATTGGGCACCAGCGCCAGACGGACATAGCCCTCCCCGCCCGCGCCGAACGACTCGCCCGGACTGACCACGATGCCATGCTCGAGCAGGCGCGCGAAGAACGTCTCGGCCGGGCTGATCGGCACTCTGACCCACAGGTAGATCGCGCCCTGACTGCCCGAGACCGCGTAGCCGCGCGAGGTCAGGTACGTCGCCAGGCGGTCGCGCTTGGCGCGAAAGATCGACCGACGCTGGGCGACGTGCGCGTCGTCAGCCCAGGCAACCGTCGCCGCGGCCTGGACGAAGTCCTGCGAGCCGACGCCGAAGTTCGGCCGCGCGCGGCGGTACGTGCTGATGAGCGACGGATCGCCCGCGATATACCCGCTGCGATAGCCAGTCATGCCCGAGCGCTTCGAGAGTGAGCCAAAGCTCAGCACCCGCGTCTGCGTCACCTGCAGCAGTCCCGGCGGGGGCGCGTCACCGAAATACAGGTCCAGGTAGCAGTCATCGGCGCACAGGACAATGTCGTAGGCGCGCGCGATCTCCACCTGCCGACGCAGGTAGTCGAGGTCGATGCTGGCGCCCGTCGGGTTGTGCGGGTAGTTCAGCCAGGCGATGCGCGTCTCGCTCAGGACCTCTGGTCCAAGCTCCTCGAGCTCCAGGCGATAGCCATTCGCTTCGCGCAGCGGCACGGGATGCGCGACGCAGCCTGAAAAACGCGCGGAACCGTCGTACACCGGGTAGCTCGGTGAGGGGTAGACGATGCGTCGCCGCGTCTCGTCCGGGCCGACAATCGCCAGCGGCAAGTGGAAAATGGCTTCTTTCGACCCCGCCGCGGGCAGTACCTGCGTGTCGGGGTCGAGCGTCACGCCCAGGCGCCGCTGGGCCCAGCCAGCGATGGACTGGCGCAGCCGCCGCTGACCGAGGATGGTCGGGTACTGCGAGACCGGATCGAGCGCGTCGATCAACGCCTGGCGGATGAACGGCGGGGTCGGTTCGATCGGGTCGCCGACGCCGAAGTCGTAGATGGGCACGCCACGTCGGACCAGGTCTTCCTTGGCCTGATCGAGGACGACCGTGAAGTAGGTCGTCGGAGCGGTTGCCATGCGGGTCATGGTAGCGCCTGGAGCCGGCGAATCAGATCGGCGCTGAGCGTGACGCGGGCGATCTCTTCGACTGGCCCGCGCTGCCAGAGGTTGCCGTCGACGTCGACGCGCACGGCCAGGTTGCCGCCGGGCATGCGCGCGGTGACCGCGGCGTCGACGAGGCCGGCGCGGTAGGCGGCGGCCACCACCGCGCATGACGACGAACCGGAGGCGCGGGTCTCACCCGCGCCGCGCTCCCAGATCAGCAGCTCGAGCGTCGCGCGGTCGACGACGTGGGCCAACTGCACGTTGGTGCGCTGGGGGAAAGCAGGGTGGCGCTCGACGAGCGGGCCGAGTCGCCGCAGCTCCGTTACGTCAAGTTTCGAGCGGAAGATGACGCAGTGCGGGTTGCCGATCGACAGCGCGACCACGTCTGTCGCCTGTCCGTCAAGCACGAGTTTCGACACGTCCTTACGGAACGTCGGCCGACCCATATTGACGGTGACTGAACCATCGGCGTGGACCTCCACGCCTGCTGACGTGCCGCCCACGCCGATGCTGAACACGCGCGCCTGCACGCGTGCCGTATCAAACAGCCAGCGCGCGAAGATGCGCAGACCGTTGCCGCTCTTTTCGGCTTCAGAGCCGTCAGGGTTGAAGATGCGCACGCCGCGCGCGCCGTCGAGCAGCAGCAGCCCGTCCGAGCCCACGCCGATGTGTCGGTCGCACACCAGCCGCACACGCTCGGAACTGACCTCGAACGGGAGCTCGGCCGGGTCGGCGACCAGGTAGTCGTTGCCCAGGCCGTGACTTCGGGTCAGCACTCAGCGCTTCTGGTCAGGCGGACAGGACGACCTTGCCGAACTGCTCGCCGGCTTCGAGGTGGGCAAAGGCCGCGGCTCCGTCGGCCAGCGCATAGACATGATCGACCGGCGGGCGCAGCTGGTACTGGTTGACGTCGTCCAGCATCGAGCGGAATTCGCTGTGGTTGCCCATCGTCGAGGTCACCAGTGACAGGTGCCGAAACCACATCCGAGGCAATAGCAGCTCCAGCTTGGGTCCGCTGGTGGCGCCCACCGTCAGGAGCATGCCTTCGCGGGCGAGCGAGCGGACCGACTCGTCGAAGGTGGCCGGTCCGACGGTGTCGACGACGGCCCGCGCGCCGGCGCCGCCCGTGATTTGCTGCACGCTCTTGGAAAACCCTTCGCTCGGGAACGCGGCGTCGGCACCCAGCTCGAGCGCGCGCTGACGCTTGGCTTCGTCGCGCGACGTGGCGATCACGTGCAGCCCGTGAGCACGCCCCAGCAGCAAGCCCGCGGTGGCCACGCCACCGCCGATACCGACCAGCACCAGCCAATCGCCGGGCTGGAGGTTGCCGCGCGTGAACAGCAGCCGCCACGCGGTCAGCCAGGCAAGGGGCAGCGCGGCCGTCTCTTCGAAGGAAAGATGGGCCGGCCGCGGATGGCAGTTACCCGACGGCACGACCAGTTGTTCCTGGAGCGTGCCGTCGGTGTGCTCGCCGATGATGGCCATCTCGGGGCAGTGCACCTCCTGGCCGGCCTGACACGCCGGACAGTGGCCGCACGAAACGATCGGATACAGGACCACTTCGTCGCCGATCTTGACGTGGCTGACGCTTTCGCCGACGGCGTCCACGTGGCCGGCGCCGTCCGAGCCGAGGACGGCCGGCAACGGCCGCTTGGGCAGCCCGCGAGTCACGAAGACGTCGAGGTGGTTGAGCGCCATATTGCGAAATCGGACGCGGACTTCGCCCGGGCCGGGCTGAGCCTCGGGCCGTTCGGCAAGCTGCAGCGATGCGGGACCGTCAAAACCCACCAGTTCCAGAGCGCGCACGCTGACAGGGTAGTCGGTTCCTGGCGGCGGCACGACGGGCACGACGGGCATCCGCCTGCGCGTCCGACCACGAACCCCCCGTGGCTTCGGCCAAGCAGCCTGCCAGTCGGTATGCGTCGGGCAACGTGTGAGCAATCCGCCACCCCGAACCCGCAACGCTCAAGATCTTGAGCACCAGTGCAGTGCTCAATGCTCAATATATTAGCCGCGCTTGTGCACCACCTCTGCTCATGATACTGAGCGCCTCTGCTGTCACAGCCGCCCGCGGAACCCAGCCGCACCCACCTCTGCTCCAATGCTCCCCAGACCCATGACTGCTGATCTGGACCAGCAGCTCACCCGCCTGGGCGAGCTGACCGATACCTGGCTGCGCGAGGCAGTAACCCGCCACGTCTCACCCGCCGGCCAGCGCCTGGCGGCCATGCTCGAGTACCACCTCGGCTGGCGCGGTCCTGACCTCCAGCTACTCAGCCAGCCGGCGCCCTCGGGCAAAAAACTGCGGCCCGCGCTCGTGTTGCTGGTCTCACAAGCCGTGTGCGGCGACATCGCGCCCGCCGCGCGCCAGGCCGCCGCAGCCGTCGAGCTGATCCACAACTTTTCCCTCGTCCACGACGACATCCAGGATCACAGCGCGCTGCGCCGCCATCGACCCACTGTCTGGTCCTTGTGGGGCATGCCGCAGGGCATCAACGTTGGCGATGCGCTGTTCGCGCTCGCGCAGATGGTGCTCGCCGAAGACAGCAGCGCGCTGGCCGCGCAACTGACGTTTCAGCTGAACAAAACGGCGCTCGGCCTCGCCGAGGGCCAGTTCCTCGACATCGACCTGCAGGAGGGCCGCCCGCCGCCGACGCTCGACGCGTACGAGACGATGGTTACGCGCAAAACGGGACTGCTGTTCGCGTGCGCGTGTCGCATGGGAGCCATGGCGGCCGGGGCCTCGGACGTCAGTCGCGATGCGTACGCCGCGTACGGTCAGGAGCTCGGCATCGCCTTTCAGGAACAGGACGATCTGCTTGGCGTGTGGGGGTTGGCCGCCGAGACGGGCAAGCCGGACGCGGCCGACATCGTCGAACGCAAGCGAGGATTACCCGCGGCGATCGCGCTGTCGCAGCCGGACGCACCCGCCTGGCTCCGCGAGGCGTACGACCATCCTGAGGCCGAGTTGTCGATCGAGATGATCGAGCGCATCGTCGGCTACTTCGAGCACCTGGGACTGCAGGCGACTATCGAACGCCGCGTCGAGGCGCGCTATCGGCAGGCACTGGACTATCTCGCGGCTGCCGGTGCGCGCGAGCCAGCGCGCGACTACTTAGCCGACGTCTGCGAGGCGCTGGTGTCGCGCCGTACGTAGTCCTCGAGCGCTTCCTCGATGCGCACCAGGATCTCGTTGGTAATCAACTGATACTCGTCGGCGATGCGGACTTGCTCGCCCTGGCGTTCGAGGAAGCCAGTGGACACCAGCCAGGATCCCGTGTCGCCCAGAGCCTCGAACAGACCGACGCGAAATCGATCGGCGAAGGCTGCCGCCGACACGCCCTCACGCAGTCGAAGGCCGAGTGTGAGCGCGTCGAGCATCTGCGTCTGGCGGTCGGGTAGTTCGTCCTCAACTCGGGCGGCGGCGCCTGAGGCGGTGACGGAGGCGATATAGCGCTCCAGCGCGGGTGTGTTTTTCCAGCGCCGACCCCCAAACGATGACGCCGCCCCGGCACCGACGCCGATCCACTCGCCGTCGCGCCAGTAGGTCAGATTATGTCGAGAGGCCTGACCAGGTCGCGCCCAGTTGGAGATCTCGTACTGCGCGTAGCCGGCCTGCGCCAGGCGCTGGCGCGTGTCGGTGTACATCTCGGCCAGGTCGTCGTCGGCCGGCAGGACGAGTTTGCCGCGCGCGACGTCGCGGCCCATCTGGACCTTTTCGTCGAGCGTTAGCAGGTAGCACGACAGGTGGTCGGGCTGCAGGTCGACCGCCTGGTCGAGCGTGGCTTGCCAGTGCTCCAGCGACTGACCCGGCAGGCCGAACATGAAGTCGAGATTGAACGCAAAGCCGGCCTGGCGCGCCCAGGCAGCTGCCTGGCGCGCCTGGGCGGCCGAATGCCGCCGTCCGAGTAGCTGCAGGTAGCGGTCGTCCAGACTCTGGATCCCGAAGCTCAGTCGAGTCGCGCCCGCGGCTCGGAAACCCCTGAGCTTGGCGAGGTCCGCATCGCCGGGGTTGCATTCGAGCGTGATCTCCGCATCTGATGTTACGTCAAATTGATCGCTGATCACTCGCAACGTGTCGCGCACGTGCTCGACGGACATCAAGCTTGGTGTGCCACCGCCAAAGAAGATGCTGTGGACGCGCCGCGTCCGGCAGGCGTACTGCCGCAGTTCGCGCTCGACGGCGCTCAGATACACGTCGATGCGGTCGAAACCCGTCGCCTGGCGGTCGAAGTCACAGTACGGGCAGATCGACAGGCAGAACGGAAAGTGGACGTAGACGGCGACGCTGCGCGCTTCGGGCACGGCTACTTCTGATCCAGGTTGCGCAGCATCTGCGCCGCGCGCAGCGTCAACCACGTGAACCCGGCCGACAACGCCACGCGCTGGAAGAGTCCGCCGACGCGGGCAAAGCCTGGCGCCTGTCCGAACCCCGCGCTGCTGAGTGTCATACTCCCCAGGAACGCGGCGCACGTGGCGCTCGAGAATGCCGCCCAGAAGGGCTTGCCGCGCCTCGCTTCCAGCACGAACAGCGCCGGCAGGCCGAGGAACACCAGGCTCGAAAAGAGCTGGTGCAGAGCGCCTCGCGGACTGGGTCTGTCAGGCCGTGGCGGGGTGCCGCGTGGGTAGCCGCCGACTGGATCGCACGCGAAGACGCCCGCGCCCATGAGTCCGATACCCGCCGCGCCGATCAACTGCGGCGGCCACGTCGACCAATGGTCCGCGCGCCGCGCACCCAGGCCAAAGCCCACTAGCAGACTGCCGCTGGCCAGGAAGTTCACGACCTGCATCCAGCCGTGTGTACCCAACGCCAGCGAGCTGACCGGGTGACGCAAGGCGCTGTAGCCGTCGCGTGTCGCGCCCTCTAACAGGTACACGAGCGTGAATAGCGGCCCTGCCACCAGGCCGCACGCCAGCAGATTTTCCGTGAGTCGCCGCGACGTCATGTGCGCGTTCAGTTTCCACGATGTGCGCGTGGCGTGTCGGCGTTCCGCCATCAAGGACCCCGAGCACCGGGCTAGACAAACTCGCGGCGCCGAAACGCTAAGCTTCTCCCTGACTCGCACATGAAGCGCTCCATGATGTGCGGCGACGTCCGCGCCGAACATATCGGCCAGTCCATCGTTTTGCAGGGCTGGGTGCACACCGTCCGCGATCACGGCGGCCTGATCTTCGTCGATTTACGCGATCGCGCGGGCATCGTCCAGGCCGTGGTCAATCCCGCCACGCAGGCCGCCGCTTTCGAGACCGCCTCCACCTTGCGCGACGAGTTCGTCGTCGAAATTCACGGCAGCGTCCGGCGCCGCCCGGAAGGCAGCGAGAATCCCCGCCTGCCGACGGGCGAGATCGAAGTGCACGCCTCAGAGGTCGTTGTCCTCAACGCGTGTCTGCCCCTGCCGTTTCCGGTTGCCGAGGAGGCGCAGGTCGACGAGCGCCTGCGGCTTCAGTACCGCTATATCGACCTGCGGCGACCGCGCATGGCGCGCAATCTCGTGTTGCGGCACAAGATCGTGAAGTTCATCCGCGACTTTCTGAGCGACGACGGCTTCATCGAGATCGAGACGCCGATCCTGGCCAACCCGACACCAGAGGGTGCGCGCGACTATCTGGTGCCCAGCCGTCTCCACCCCGGCAGCTTCTACGCTCTGCCGCAGAGTCCACAGCAGTTCAAGCAGCTCAGCATGGTCGCTGGCGTCGACCGCTACTTCCAGATCGCGCGCTGCTTCCGCGATGAGGATCTGCGCGCCAACCGCCAGCCCGAGTTCACCCAGCTCGACCTCGAGATGTCGTTCGTCGAGCAGGAAGACGTACTGGGCGTGTGTGAAGAGCTGTTCACCTCGCTGACAGAGTCGCTTTCGACCAAGACCGTGATGAGCAAGCCGTGGCCGCGGATCACCTGGCAGCAAGCCATGGATCGCTACGGCTCGGACAAACCCGACCTGCGCTACGACCTGCCGATCGTCGACGTCTCAGATATCGTTGCGCGCAGTCCGTTTCAGGTGTTCTCGGGTGCCGTCGAGCGCGGGGGCGTGGTGCGCGGCATTCGCGCACCTGACGGTGCCGGGTTCACCCGTCGCCAGATCGACGAATTGACGGATCTGGCGAAGGCCAACGGCGCGCGCGGTCTGGCCTGGGCGGCGCACATGGCGGGCGAGGTCCGCTCGTCCTTCGTGCGCAATCTCGGGCCGGGCTGAACCCGAGCGACTGTGGTCACGTCTCGAGGCATCGGACGGTGATCTGGTGTTGCTCGTAGCCGACACGGTGGACGTGGCGCGGTCGAGCCTGGGCGCGCTGCGGCGCGAGCTGGCGCGTCGACTCGAGCTGATTCCTGCCGACGTCATGGCGTGGGCCTTCGTCGTCGCGTTTCCGTGGTTCGACAAGGACGAGACCAGCGGACGCCTGACCTTCATGCACCACCCGTTCACGATGCCGTTCGACGAGGACCTGCCGCTGCTGGATACCGACCCTTTGCGCGTGCGGGCCAAGGCGTACGACGTGGTCGCCAACGGCGAGGAGTTGGCCAGCGGCAGCATCCGCGTGCATCGCGCCGACATCCAGGCGCGCCTGTTCGAATTGCTCGGCTATTCGCCAGAGCGCATCGAGGCCAACTTTGGCCACATGCTGCGCGCCTTCCAGTACGGCGCCCCGCCGCACGGCGGGATTGCGCCGGGCATCGACCGGGTGGTCAGCATGCTCGCCGACGAGGACAGCATTCGCGAGGTGATCCCCTTCCCCAAGAACCAGAGCGCCCAGGACCTGATGATGGGCTCGCCGACGACCGTGCTGCCCGACCAGCTGGCCGATCTGCACATCCGGTTGGTCGAGCCAGCACCCGCTTCGCCCTGAGGCCGGCCTGAGCTCGTCCCGAGCGGGCGGAGTCGGCTGCGCGCACAATTTGGCGGCGGGCCACGCCACCCTGTGCGGTAGCATTCTGCTGACGCTGCCGCCGTATGTATCAACCTGTCCCTGACAAGCCCGACTTTCCATCGCTCGAGCGCCACATCCTCGATTTCTGGGAGGAGACCGCGGCCTTCGAGACGCTGCGCCAGAACCTGGCAAGCGCTGAGCAACGCTTCTCCTTCATCGACGGTCCGATCACCGCCAACAATCCGATGGCCGTGCATCACGCCTGGGGCCGCACCTACAAAGACCTGTATCAGCGCTACAAGGCCATGAATGGCTTCAATCAACGCTGGCAAAACGGCTTTGATTGCCAGGGTCTGTGGGTCGAAGTCGAAGTCGAAAAAGAGCTCGGCTTCAGCACCAAACGCGACATCGAACAATATGGCATTGCCGAGTTCGTTCAGCGCTGTAAAGACCGCGTGCTGAAGTTCGCGAGAGTGATCAGCGAGCAAAGCATCCGACTCGGCCAGTGGATGGACTGGGGCGACTCGTACTTCACGATGTCGGATGAGAACAACTTCACCATCTGGCGCGTGATCAAGTCATGTCACGAACGCGGCTGGCTGTACCGCGGCCACGACGTCATGCCGTGGTGCCCGCGCTGCGGCACTGGCATCAGCCACATGGAAATCGAGACCGAGGGCTACACCGACGTCACGCACACCAGCCTGTACGTGCGCCTGCCATTGCTCGATCGCCCGAACGAGAGCTTGCTGGTGTGGACCACCACCCCGTGGACGCTCACGTCCAACGTGGCTGCAGCGGTCAACCCCGAGTTCACCTACGCCCGTGCGTCGAAAGATGGGCAGAGCGTCTGGCTCGCCGAGGCGCTGGTCAAGTCGGTCCTGGGCGAAGGCTGGCAGGTCGAGCAGCACCTGCGCGGCGGCGACATGCTCGAGTGGCGCTACGCGGGCCCTTTCGATGAGCTGCCGGCCGCGCAGGGTGTCGAGCACCGCGTCATCCCCTGGACGGATGTCAGCCAGGAGGAAGGCACGGGCATCGTGCACATCGCGCCCGGTTGTGGTGAAGAAGACTTTCACCTCGGCCAGGAATACAAGCTGCGCGTCATCGCGCCGCTCGACGAAAACGGCATCTACGTGGACGGCTTCGACTGGCTGACTGGCCAGTACGTCAGCGACGTCGCCCGGCCGATCACCGACAACTTGCGCCAGAAGGGCGTGCTGTTCCGCGCGCAGCAGTACACCCACCGCTACCCGCATTGCTGGCGGTGTGGGACGGAGCTCGTGTTCCGCTTGGTCGACGAGTGGTACATCCGCATGGACGACCTGCGCCACATGGTCATGGACGTCACACGTCAGATCCGCTGGATTCCAGACTTCGGGCTCGAACGTGAGCTCGACTGGCTCCGCAACATGCGCGACTGGATGATCTCCAAGAAGCGCTACTGGGGTCTGGCGCTGCCGATCTGGTTCTGCCATGACTGCGAGCGCTTCGAGGTCGTGGGTGGGATCGAAGAGCTGCGCGAGCGCGCCGTGGCCGGGCTCGAGCGTCTGGAAGGCCACTCGCCCCACCGGCCCTGGATCGACGCCGTCAAACTACCCTGCTCGCAGTGCGGCAAGCCGATCAGCCGCATCCCGGATGTGGGCAATCCGTGGCTCGACGCGGGCATCGTCCCGTTTTCGACGATGCACTACCGCACCGATCCGGCCGAGTGGCAGCGCTGGTTCCCGGGTGACTTCATCACCGAGAGTTTCCCCGGGCAGTACCGCAACTGGTTCTACTCGCTGCTGGTGATGAGCACCGTGCTCGAAAACAGGCCACCCTTCCAGACGGTCCTGGGCCACGGCACGGTACGCGGCGAAGACGGTCGCCCCATGCACAAATCGCTCGGCAACTCGATCGACTTCCTGCAGGCGGCGGACACGGCCGGCGCGGACGTGATGCGCTGGATCTTCTGCCTCCAGAATCCCGCCGCCAACGTCAACTTTGGCTTTCGCGTCGCCGACGAGACGAAGCGCCGCTTGAGAAAACTTTGGGACAGCTATCGGTTTTTCACCCTGTACGCCAGCGCCGAGGAGTGGACGCCGTCCAGCACCGCGCCACCCGTGGCCGAGCGCAGCGAGCTCGATCGCTGGCTGTTGTCGCAGCTCAATACCCTGGTCCAAACCGTCCGCGACGCACTCGACGACTACGACGCGATGGTCGCTGCACGCGCCGTCGAGGACTTCTTCGATGGGCTCAGCAACTGGTACATCCGTTTGAGCCGCCAGCGTTTCTGGGCGCCGGGTGGCACAGCCGACCCGGCGGCGATGGCCACCCTGCACGACGCGCTGGTCACCGTGACCAGGCTGCTCGCGCCATTTCTGCCGTTTCTGTCTGAAGAGATCTACCAGAACCTCGTGCGCAGCGTGGAGCCGTCGGCGCCTGTTAGCGTGCATCACACGGCGTACCCGCGAGTCGATGCCAGCCTGCGAGACGCCGAGCTCGAACGCATTATGGATTTCACGCGCCTGATCGCCAGTCTGGGTAATGCCGCGCGCAAGGGCGCGTCGCTGCGAGGACAGCAGCCGTTGGCCGCCGTGCGCGTCTCGGGCGGTTCCACGTTCGGCGAGCTCCCGGCGTGGGCATCCACGCTGATTCGCGATGAGCTCAACGTCAAGCGCGTGGAGTACGCGCAGGAGCTGCGCGAGGCCGTCCACCAGCGAGCCGAAGGGAATCCCAAACTGCTGGGACCCAAGTATGGGCGTGACTACGCGCGCATCCGCGGCGCGCTGCAGACGGGACAGTTCGCCGTGCGCGACGACGGTCGCGTTGACGTCGAGGGATTTGTGCTGGAGCCCGAGGAAGTGACGCTCTCGCTCGAGCCGGCACCGGGCTTTGCCGCCGCCGCGGATCGCGGGGTGCTGGTGGTGCTCGACACGTCGCTGAGCCCGGAGCTGTTGACCGAAGGGCGGGCGCGGGCCGCGGTGCGGCTCATCCAGGACGCGCGCAAGCAGGCCGGCTTCGAGGTCTCGGACCGCATCAACGTGCGATACGCCGCCGCGGACGGCGCCGCCGAAGCCTTTCTCCAGCACGCTGCCTACATCAGCCGGGAGACACTCGCCACGCGCCTGGAACCGGGCATCGAGGTGGGCGATGGATGGCACACCAACGAAGACAAGATCGACGGGCTGCCCGTGAAAGTCGCCGTGAAGCGCGAGCCGCGCCCATGACTTTCCCGGGCGACGCTCGCCTCGAGGGTCTCTGGGTGCAAGAGTGCCCGCGGATCGCGAAGGTTCACGGGCGATGAAAGTCCTCTCCGGCCCGCAGCCCCCGCCCGCCAGGACCGGCGGCTTCCCCATTCGCGGCTTCCTGTTCCTCGGCGTCGCCGCGGCGGTGGTCATCGCCGATCAGATCACCAAACGTCTCGCCGAGGACCGCCTGCGTGACCAGCGCTCGATCCCCGTCGTGGACGACATCCTGCGGCTGACCTACGTCGAAAATCGCGGCGCCGCGTTCGGCGTTCTGCAGGATCAGACGACCTTCTTCGTGCTCGTCGGCGTTCTGGTCATTGGCGTCATCGCCGCGAGCTACCGCTATTTGCCGCGCTCCGGTTTCCTGCTCCACCTGGCGCTGGGCTTGCAGCTCGGCGGTGCGATCGGCAATCTGATCGACCGCATGCGGCAGGGGTACGTGGTCGATTTTGTGGATTTCGGCTATCGCGCCAACTGGTGGCCGGTGTTCAACGTGGCCGACTCGGCGATTGTCATCGGCGTGGCGCTGCTGGCCCTGAACGCCCTGTCGCCCACACCCGCCGATCAGCAAGCCTCCAACGCCGGAGATGCCGGCGGCTGAGCGCAAGCGCCGACAGGCCCCGCTGCGCGCCGACACGCGCGAGCTCGACAACGCACGAGTGGTGATCGTGCCGTCGTTCGCGGCGGGTGACCGACTCGACGGGTTCCTGCAACGGCACGGGGGCGTGCCCGACCGTTCGCGTTCGGAGTGGCAGCGCTTGATCGGCGTCGAAGGGGTGCTGTTGAACGGCTACGTCACCCGACCGAGCGAGCGGGTCATCACGGGCGATCGCGTCTCGATCGCGGCCGGGGTCGTTTCACGTCTGGTGAACCTGCCGCCCGAGGACGAGGTCCCGTTTGCGGTGGTCTACGCAGACCCGGCAATGATCGTGGTCGATAAGCCCGCTGGCGTCGTCGTGCACCCGGCGCCGGGCAACGAGCGCGGCACACTGGTGAATGGCCTGGTCGCCCGCTTTCCCGAGCTGCGGTCGCCGGACAGCGATCTTCGACCTGGCATCGTGCATCGCCTGGACAAGGACACCAGCGGCCTGCTGGTGATCGGTCGGACGCTTTCGGCGGTGGCTGACCTCCAGCGCCAGATGCAGACTCGGCTGACCGAGAAGCGCTACTGGATCCTGGTGCGCGGGGGTATCGACGAGGACGAGGGCGTGATCGACCGACCGATTGGGCGCGACCCGCGCAACCGCCAGCGCATGGCCATTCGGCCCGAGGGCCGCCCCGCGCAGACGCACTTCTGGGTGCGCGAGCGCTTTGCTGGCTGGAGCCTCGTCGAGGCCCTGCTGCTGACGGGCCGCACGCATCAATTGCGCGTGCACTTTGCCTCGATTGGTCACCCGGTGGCCGGTGACGCGACCTATGGCCGCGGTGCCCTGCTGCCCGGGCTGCGCCGACAGTTCCTGCACGCCCACCTGCTGCGGCTGCGTTCGCCGCACGATGATGAGGAGCACACCTTCGAAGCAGATCTGCCGCCCGATCTGGAGTCGGTGCTGACCCGCCTGCGCGGCGCGCCACCACACGCCCCCGAGTAAAGCGTTACTTTTAAGATTCCGTGACAGTCCGCGTCCGCATCGCGCCTTCCCCCACCGGCGACCCCCACGTCGGCACCGCCTACGTGGCCCTGTTCAACGCCGCGCTCGCCCGTCAGCGCGGCGGCAGCATGCTGCTGCGCATCGAAGACACCGATCGCGGTCGCTATGTCGCCAACAGCGAACAGCAGATCTTCGACACGCTTCACTGGCTCGGCCTCGACTGGGACGAGGGGCCAGACAAGGGCGGTCCGCATGGCCCATACCGCCAGTCCGAGCGCCTGCCCCTGTATCAGCTAGCTGCCCAGCAGCTCGTGGAGAGTGGCAACGCGTACTACTGCTGGTGCAGTCCCGAGCGGCTGCAAGAGATGCGTGCCGCTCAGACTGCCAGCAAACAGCCGCCTGGTTACGACCGGCTGTGCGTGGGAAAGACGCGCGAAGAGCGCGCCCAGCTGCCAGGGTTCGACCCGACGCCCGTCATTCGCATGCGCGTCCCGGAGCACGACGTGCCGCTCACTTTCACCGATCTGATCCGCGGCGTGACCAACGCGCCAATGCCCGACGACCAGGTCATCCTGAAGAAGGACGGCTTTCCGACATATCACCTGGCGGTTGTGGTCGACGACCACGACATGGGCATTACCCACGTCATGCGCGCCGAAGAGTGGATCAGCTCGATGCCGAAGCAGCTTCTGCTGTATCGCTTTTTTGGTTGGGAGGCGCCCGCGTTCGCCCACCTGCCACTGCTGCGCAACCGTGACCGGTCGAAGATCAGCAAGCGCAAGAACCCGGCGGCCCGCCTGCTGTGGTTCCAGGAGGAGGGCTTCCTGCCTGAGGCGCTGATCAACTTCCTGGCGCTGCAGGGCTGGAGCATGCCCGACGGCCGCGAGATCTTTTCGTTCGACGACGTGGTGGCGAACTTCGACGTCGAGCGGTTCAGCCCGGTCGGTCCGATCTTCGACATCGACAAGCTCGACTGGATGAATGCCGAGTACGTGAAGGCGCTGTCAGATGCGGAGTTCGTGCGTCGCTGTCAGCCGTTTCTGCCGAGGCCTGACATTGACCCGGGCCTGTACGTCATCGCCCCGGAGCTGAAAACACGCGTCAAGCGTCTCAATGAGGTCTGCGAGCAGGTCGAGTTTCTGTACCAGGGCAAGATCGATCTCGACCTCAGCCTGTTCGGCGGCGGGTCTCCCGCGCCACTCGAGGCGCTGATGGCGGCCGAGACCGCCCTGGATGCCCTGCCCGCGGATTCGTTCAGCGTCGAGGCGATCGAAACCGCGCTAGAAGCAGCACGCGAGCAGCACGACTGGAAGAAGGGCCCGTTCTACGGCCCGATCCGTATCGGCCTGACCGGCAAAACGCGCACACCGCCGAACTTTGCGATGCTGGCCGCGCTGGGCCGCGAGCGCAGCCTGGCGCGCCTCCGCGACGCGATCGCGCAGCTCGAGCACGCTTGAGACCGTGGCGCTGCCAAGAACGACGTTTGCGCTGCCCGCCTCAGCCCCCCAACGCCAGGTGAGCCGCGGCCCTAGCCTGGCGTCTCGCCCATCAGGTGGCGCCGGAGAAAGTCAGCGGCCAGCGGGTATGCCTCGAGCTTGTTCTTGAGCTTGGCAATCTGGTGCCCTTCATCCTCCAGGCGCAAGAACTCGACGGTGCGGCCCAGCGATTGGAGCCTGCGGACCATCTGCTCCGTTTCGCCAATCGGCACCCGCGGGTCGTTCGCGCCATGGATCACCAGCAGCGGCGCGCGGATGCGGTCCACCTTGTTGATGGGCGAGATCTCCTCCAGGAACTCGCGGTCGTTTTCGAGCGAGCCGTATTCGGCCTCGCGCAAATGGCGGCGCCAGGGGCCCGTATTCTCGAGAAACGTGACGAAGTTGCTGATGCCCACCAGGTCTACCCCGGCGGCCCACAGATCCGGGTAGGTCGTCAGCGCCGACAGAACCATGAACCCGCCGTAGCTGCCGCCGTAGACGGCGATGCGGTGCGGGTCGGCGCGTCCGGCCTCGCGCAGCCAGGCGACCGCGTGTGCCAGGTCGGCAACCGAATCCATGCGTTTGCGGACGTCGTCCAGGTGCACGTAGGTGCGACCGTAGCCCGAGCTGCCGCGCACGTTGGGCGCCAGCACGGCGAACCCGACGGACACCAGATACTGGACGATGGGCTGGAACGTCGGCCGGTACTGGCCTTCTGGCCCGCCGTGGACGAAGACCACACATGGAGCGTGCGTCGCGCCGCCGGGAGCGGGATAGAACAGTGCGGGAATGTCGCGGCCGTCGAAGCTCGGGTACTGGACGTGCTCGGGCTCGGCGAGCTCAGCCAGCTGCGCATCGAGCGCGCCGGCGAACGTCACCTGACGCACCTCAGATTGTGTGTTGGACCAGACAAACACGTTCGGACTCGCGCGCGACGCGGTCCATGAGATGGCCAACTGCTGCCCAGCCCCATCCCAGGCAAGCGCGCTCTGCCAGTACGTGTACAGCGCACCGGGCGGCAGACCCTGCACGCGTTGCTCTGCGCCCGTGCTCAGGGTGCGAATGATGATCTCCGACTCACCGTCGCGATTGCTCGCGTACGCCAACCGCGCTCCGGAGGGGTCGAGGTGGGCTTCGTCGACCTCGAGCTCGGGCTCGAACAAAAAGGTCAGCTCGCCCGTGCTGACATCGATCCGCGCGGGCGCCGCCAGCTCGCGTCCGCGATCGGAGACGCAGTAGATGAACCGCCCGTCAGGACTCCAGTCCGCGTTCTCGTACACAGCCTCCTGGCTGGCGTCGGTGAGCCGCCGCGCTTCGCTCTCACCCCGCGGATCGACCAGCCACAGCTCGTGACGCGAGTTGGACCAGATGCGTACGACGAGCAACCAGGCCCCGTCGGGTGAAAAGGCTCCGGGGCGATTGGTCGAGTCGTGCTCGAGGACGCGGCGGGTCGCGCCGGACGCCAGCTCGCGGACGTAGACGTCGAACCAGCGCCCGGTGCGCGTGTTGGCGGCGTAACTGATCGAAGCGCCATCCAGGCTGAAGCTGCCGAAGGTATGGATGCGGTCGCCGTCGTCGGTGAGCGCCTGCCAGGCGCTGCCTGGCGCGTCGACGTACAGCAACTGGGTATGCTCGTTGCCGCCGACGTCGGCGCCGACCACGAGTTGGCCGGGTCTGGGTCCCACGTGGATCGTCTGTGCCCGATCCGGCGGCGCCACCTGCAGCTCTGGCCAGCCGCCCGCCTGCGCCACACTCCAGACCTGAGGGACCCCGCTCAAGTCGGCGACGAATACGAGGTGCGCGCCGTCAGCGTCGAACCGCCCCGCGTATGCCGAGCGCACACGCAGCAGTTGTTGCAGGTGCATGCCGCGAGGCTAGCATGCCCACCCCAGCAACTCAGACCAGCGCGGATCGGCTAGAATGAGCCGTCCAGGTCTCTTGCCGGATGGGGTAACGGTAGCCCGCCACACTCTGGATGTGGTTGTCTAGGTTCGAATCCTAGTCCGGCAGCCTGTGTGGGTGCGCCGACGGCAAGGCGTCGGCGCCAGCGCGTGTGTGGCGAGGTTCTTTATCGCAGCCCGGTGACCAGTGATGGTCGCAGCGTGCCACCACCGACGCTGCTTCGCAGTCCCGGCGGCTCGCCTTTCACGATGATGCCGAACATGCCTTTGTTGTTCGAACGCCTGAAGTCCGGACGTATCGGCTCGGCCTCGCACACCAGCGCGTGGTGGGTTGGGAACGAGTGTGTGAACGAGCGGAAACCCCAGTTGGCATCGATGTCGTCGACGACAACCGCGCTGCCCGGGTTTCAGCGTGCCCCACGCCTGTTCCAGCTCGAAGCGGACGTTGCGTTCCGTGTGCAAGCTGTCGTGGACGAAAAGATCGACCTCGCCGAGCTTACCCAGCAGCTCCGGCAAACGCTGCCGGCTCGTGCCTTTGATGTAGGTCCAGCGCGTCCGCAGTGGTGCGGCGACCGCTATGCCCACCCATCGCTTCCAGTCACTTTCCAGCGGCGGGACGTCGATGCTCCACAGATGGCCGCCCCCGTTCCTCGCCAGGGCCTCGAGCACAAAGCGCGAGGTGACGCCATGCGCTACGCCCGTTTCAACGATGTATCTGAGATCCTGATGAAGAATGAGGCACCAGATTGCACGCACGAACCCGGCGTCACCGTCGTTCCAATCGCGGAAGCTCTCGGGGCCGGGCTGAATTCCCAGCGCCTCGAGTTCGCGGATGACCTCGGACCACACTTCCCAGAAATCTTTTGCGACAGGACACGGCCACTCGGCGCCAAGCAACGCATGCAGTTGACGTTCCCAGTCTGGATCGGTCTCGTACGGAAATGGCGGAATGCGCCACTCCCGACCACCCAGATAGGACTCACACAGGCGGGCCCAGGTATCGCCCGGGTCTGATGTGAGTTCCGTTACGGCATGCGGATGCTTGAGCAAATAGCGGACTGGGATACCAAGCACTGTTTCCAACTCCGATCCCAAGTTGCATAGAGCTCACGTTGAGTGCCCGTCCGGGAAACTGCCGCCGGAGAGGCCCTCCATACCTGTATAGCTGTGGGGCGGTTGCGGCCGGGTTGTACACGCATGCTGGAGTTGTTGCCAAACTGCAACGGCCGAGGGCTCTCGGCCGTGGGATTCAGTCGTACCAGTAGCGTTGGCGGCGGCGCCATCTTGCGCGGCGGCGGGCGGCGCCCATGCCGCATGCGAAGAACAGGAAACGTAGAAAGCACCTGAGCATGATTCTGCTGAGCATGATAGCTACGCGCGGCGCCGGCGGCCTGTAAAGCAGGTGTAGCCTCGGAGTAGCATCGGGGCGTGCCGCAACTGCCGTCTTTGCGTCGCGTGCGCGAGAGCAGGCTGTTGACCCAACAGGAGCTCGCCGATCGCGCGGGGATTCACCGCGTCACGATTGCCAGTCTGGAGACCACAGCGGGCGAGGCCCGCTTCAGCACGGTGCGCAAGCTCGCGGCAGCGCTGGATGTCGACCCCTCAGAGCTGATGCAGCCGGCCGCGCGCGAGAGCGCTTGAACAGCAGCAGGTCGGCGTCCCACGTTCATCGGGGTCTCAGCCGACCGTACCGTGCTTTCCAAAGAACGTTGTAAATGCAAGCTCTGGGCCACTGAGTGGCCGGCGCTGTTACAGTCGCGCTTCGACCGGTGACAGAACGCGCTCAAAACGCCGCCCGGGCGCGCGACAGATGACGCAGTCCGCGCACTCCTACGACGCCGTAGTCGTGGGTGCCGGGCCGAACGGCATGGCCGCGGCCATCGTGCTCGCGCGCGCTGGCCTGCGCGTCTTGCTGCGCGAGGCGAGCAACGAGCCTGGCGGCGGCGCCCGTACCAGCGCCCTCACGCTACCGGGCTTCGCCCACGACGTCTGCTCGGCGGTGCACCCGTTGGCGCTGGGCTCGCCCTTTTTCCGTCGCCTGCCGCTGGCACGGCATGGCCTGGAGTGGATCCTGCCGCCAGCATCCGCCGCGCATCCCCTCGACGATGGGACAGCCGTCATGCTCGAGCGCTCAACCTCGGCCATGGAGCGTCAGGTCGGTCCGGACGCGATCGCCTGGCGCGCGCTGATGGACCCGTTCGTCTCACGCTGGCAGGCGCTGTTCGCCGACGCACTTGGTCCGTTGAAAGTCCCCCGCCATCCACTGCTGCTGGCGCGCTTCGGCCTCGCGGCGTTGCCGGCCGCGACCTGGCTCGCGCGCAGACGATTCCGCGGCACGCGCGCGGCGGCGCTCTTCGGCGGTCTCGCCGCGCACGCGACGCTGCCCCTCCGCGATCCGCCGAGCGCCGCTTTCGGCATGATCCTGGGTCTCGCTGGCCACGCGGTGGGTTGGCCACTCCCGCGAGGCGGCTCGGGCGCCATCGCCGGAGCACTGATCTCGTACTTTCGAGCACTGGGCGGCGAACTGCAGACTGCGGCGCCCGTCACGTCGCTCGACGCGCTGCCTCCCGCCCGAGCCGTGCTGCTGGACCTGACCCCACGCCAGATTCTGCGCCTCGAAGGCGCGCACTTCTCCACCCTGTATCGACGCCAACTCGAGCGCTTCCAGTACGGGCTTGGCACGTTCAAGGTCGACTGGGCACTCGAGAGGCCGATCCCCTGGCGCGCACCCGAAGCCAACCGGACCGCCACGCTGCATCTGGGCGGGACGCTCGACGAACTCGACCACAGCCGACATCTCGAATGGCAGGGCCAACCGGCCGAGCGCCCGTTTGTGCTGGTCGTACAGCCAAGCCTGTTCGACGGCTCCCGCGCCCCCGAGGGCAAGCACGCCGTGTGGGCGTACTGTCACCTGCCGAATGCGAGCCCCGTCGACATGACCGAGCGGATCGAGGCGCAGGTCGAGCGCTTTGCGCCGGGGTTTCGCCGTCGTATTCTCGCCCGCCACGTGATGAACGCGGCCGACTTCGAGCGCCACAACGCGAATCTTGTTGGCGGCGACATCGGCGGCGGAGAGGCCAATTTGATGCAACTGTTCTTTCGTCCAGCGCTGCGACCGATTCCGTACGCAACACCGGACCCGCGTGTCTTCGTGTGCTCGGCCTCGACGCCGCCGGGCGCGGGCGTGCACGGCATGTGCGGCTACTACGCGGCACGCCTCGCGCTCAGGCGTCGGTTTGGAGCGCTCGCGCCTCTGTCGAGAGCTGTGTAGAACTACTTCTCGATGGGCGCGTCGGGCAGCAAGCCCCACTCGATCCACGATGCGTCGTACACCCGCACGCGCGGGTAGCCGAGCAGGCAGCTCAGGACGAACCACGCCTGACTGGCCCGCCCGCCCACCGCGCAGTAGGTGATGATCTCCGTGTCGGGGGTGAAGCCGCGCGAGACGAACAGGCCGCGCAGCTCGTCGTGCGATTTGAAACTGCCATCCTCACGCCAGGTGTCCTCGATGGGCGCTAGCACCGCGCCGGGCACGTGTCCGCCGCGCTGCTCACCCTCGGGTGGCAGCGACGGCCAGAAGCGCTCGCCCGTGTACTCCGCGGGCGTGCGCACATCCATCAGGCGCACCTTCGGGTTGCCGATCGCCTCGTAGACCTCGCGGTGCGAGGCGCGGATGTCCTCCTCGACGGGCTCGAAGTCACCGACCGTGTAGCCCAGTGACGCCACGCTGGGCGTCTCACTGCTCAGCGGCAAGTGTTCGGCGAGCCACTTGCGTCGCGAGCCGTTGAGGAACGATACGCGCCGATGGCCGTAATACCGCAGCAGCCAGAACCCGAGCGAGGCGGCATAGCCGTAGACGACGACGGTCGTCGCGGGCGTGATGCCGGATCGGCTCAGCAGCGCAGCGAAGGGTGCTCGATCGATGACGCGGTAGTTCGGCTGAAGCAGGTCGGCGTACACATTCCACAGCAGCGCACCGGGGATGTGACCCTCGTCGTAGGCGGCGCGGCTGACGTCGACTTCGATCACACGCAGGTCGGTGCCTGTGTCTGTGTCTGTGTCCGTCGCGTGGGCGGCGAGCCAGGTGGTTTCGATCAGCGGCTCGGCCGCGGTCGTGCTGCTCATTCTCATGGTCGTCTCCTCTGCCAAAAACGCGCCGCTCACCAGCGCGGCTCCTCGCCGAGAATCCCCAGCAGGGTCTTGCCTGCCATGGTCGACGCCGTTGGACCAGTCCTCGGCTACCCGATCGACGTGCGCGATCATGCTGTCGGTGTCCCCCTCGGACGTGTGATGGCGCTCACTGTGCGTTTTGCGCGGGACCGTCAACATCTGCTGAATCACCTACCGCCCAACAATGGGGAGAAGTCCCTACTCTCCCACTCGTACTTCCCGCGCTCACTCCTACTTGCACCCAGGCCCGCTTGGCAGCGTCGGCGTGGTGCCCAACAATGCTGCAGACGGTCATGCACACCGGCGCTCGCGTGTCAGGCACCCTGCCCCAGCCGCTGACACCGCTGATCGGTCGGGAACGCGAGGTCACCGCGGCTACGGCTTTGCTGCGCGCGGGTCAGCGACTCGTCACGCTGACGGGTCCCGGCGGGGTTGGCAAGACGCGCCTGTCGCTCGCGGTCGCCAGCGGCACGTCCGATCTGTTTCCCGACGGCAGCGTTTTCGTGTCACTGGCTCCCATCCTCGATCCCGAGGTCGTCCCTCGCGTCGTCGCGGCCGCGTTCGAGCTGGCGGATCCTGACGGCTCCGACGTCGTCGCCGCGCTCGTCTCGCATGTGGGCGACCGCCGGCTGTTGCTGGTTCTGGACAATTTCGAGCACGTGCTCGAAGCCGCCGCCCTGGTTCCGACACTGCTGGCGGCGTGCCCCGGCCTGTGCATCCTGGCCACCAGTCGTGGTCCCCTGCAGGTCTTTGGCGAGCATCTGCTCCCCGTACCCACGCTGGGCCTACCCGCCAGCGCGCGGCCGGACGAGGTGGCGCAATCCGCTGCCGTGCGATTGTTTGCCGCCCGCGCCCGCGCGGCATGCGGCGAGTTCGATCTGACGGACGCTAACGCGGCGAGCGTCCTCGAGATCTGTCGCAAGCTCGACGGCCTGCCGCTCGCGATCGAGCTCGCGTCGGCGCGACTGCGGATGCTGCCGCCCGCCGCGCTGCTCGAGCGTCTGGAGCGTGGACTGGCGTTGCTGTCTGGCGGTGCTCGCGACGCGCCGCCGCGTCTACGCACCATGCGGGATGCGATCGCCTGGAGCTACGCACTGCTCGCGCCGCCGCAGCAGGCGCTGTTTCGTCGACTGGCGATCTTTGCTGGCGGGTGGTCGCTGGATGCCGTCGAACCGGTGTGCCTGTCGGATATGCCGGATCTGGACACGTTGGACGGGCTGTCCTCGCTGCTCGACCAGAGCCTGATCCGTCGCTCCCAGGGCGAGGCGGTCGAGCCGCGCTACGAGATGCTGCACGTGGTGCGAGAGTTTGCCCTCGCCGAGCTGGCCGCGGCCGGCGAGGAGCAGGCCGTGCGTCGTGCCTACGCTCGCGCGTTCCACCAGCTTGCACAGCGGGCTGGCGCCGCTCGCGGGGCCGAACAGGAGCGCCGCTACGAACGCGTGACCCTCGAGCTGAACAATTTGCGCGCGATCCTCGCGTGGGCTGTCAGCGACGGGCATCAGGCCGCCGATCTGGACGAAGCGCTCGAGCTCGCCGGAACGTTGTGGTTTTACTGGATTCACCACAGCCACGGGCCTGGCGAGGCACGCCAGTGGCTGACGCGCGCGATCGAGCTAGCGCCGTCCGGCCCATCCGTACCGCGTGGAAAGGGCCTCCTGGGCCTCGGCGCGATCGAATGGCGGCAGGGTGACTATGCGCTGGCGCGCCGACACCTCGACGAGAGTGCCGCGATCCTGGCGGTGCTCGAGGACGTTGCCGGCCTTGGCGACGCGCTGCACCTCGCCGGCCACGTGCGTTTCGAGGCGCGCGAATACGCCGAAGCCCAGGTGCTCTTTACGAGAAGCCAGGCGGCGTACGCGCGCGCCGACGATCCACTCGGTGGGCTGGCGTTGATTGGCGACCTGGGCATGGTCGCCTACCACCAGGCCGATTACGCCACCGCGCGCGAGTGGTTCGAGCGCTGCCTGCGCGCCTGTCGCGAGGCGGGCGTCACCGATCATGCCGCGGACTCGCTGACGCGGCTGGGCGACCTGGCGCGCATCGAGGGCGACCTGGCGCACGCCGAGACGCTGTATACGGAAAGCCTGACCCTGTGGCGGAGCGTGCACGGCACGCCGGGGACCGCCTCGGCGCTGCACAAGCTGGGGCAGACCGCGCGTCGCCGCGGCGACGCGCCGACCGCGGTGCGCCTGGTCCTCGAGTCGCTGGGGCTGCAGCGTGAGATTGGCAACAAACAGGGGCTGGTCGAATGCCTGGCCGCGCTGGCAGGGCTGGCATTCGACTGTTCAACCTCCGAGCGAGCGGTCGAATTGCTGGGTGCCTGCTGCACGGCGCTGGAAGATCTGGATGCGCCGCTCGCACCGGCGGACGCCTTTGACTTCGCACGCGACCGCGCGCGGGGTGAGGCGAGCTTGCCGTCAGCAACGTGGGCGGCGGCCGATACGCGTGGACGTGGACTGGGACTCACGGAGGCGCTCGCGCTCGCGCAGACTTCGACGGTCAAACTGGTCGAGCCATCGTCGACGGAGCCGGGGCCCGGAAGCACCCTGTCGCCGCGGGAAACGGAGGTCGTCGCCCTGATCGCTCGCGGGCTGTCCAACCGCGAGATCGCCGCTGCGCTGACGATCAGCGAGAAAACGGCGGCCAACCACGTCGAGCACATCATGACCAAGCTGGACCTCCGTTCGCGGGCCCAGGTCGCGGTGTGGGCGGTGCGCCACGACTCGTCCTGAACGACGGCTCCAGGCGCGGGTGCCTCGGGCAGCCCGCGCGATATAGTCGGCAGCGTTGGCCCAGGCGAAGGCGCAGCGCCAGCCAGAGCGCGACTACAGCCAGCGCGACGTTATCGACAAACTTGGTATCAAGCCTGGTTTGAACGTCGCGTTTGTTGCCGCGCCGCGCGAGGTCGATCCAGGACTGCGCCAGCGAGCGCTGGAACGCTCGGGCCGAGATCAACCTCGGGAAGGCGACGAGCCATTCGACGTGGTGCTGGTCGGCGCCGACGATTCGACTGAGGTCGAAGCGCTGCTGCGCGCCTGGCGCCGCCGCATCGATCAGGCGGGCGGTATCTGGCTGTTGACACCCAAGCGCGGCCAGCCAGGCTACGTCGACCAGCGCGAGCTGATCCAGGCCGGCCCCGCGGCGGGCGTGGTCGACAACAAAATCTGCAGCGTCGACGACACGACCAGCGCCATGCGCTTCGTGATTCGCAAAACCGATCGCGTATACTCGTGAGCGTCGTCCAGACTCGCGGGCACCCGCCGTGCCTGCAACGAGGCCCGTTCGTCTAGCGGCCCAGGACGCCACCCTCTCAAGGTGGAGATCGCGGGTTCGAATCCCGCACGGGTCACCTCAAAATTGAGTTCAAAACCCGAACCAGTGTTCGGGTTTTTGTTTGCCTTCGAAACCGCCCGTCACTAATTCCGTCACTAATTCTTCGCACGACGCGGCACGCCACCAGTCGGACGCCAGTCTGAGCTTATGTAAACTCGACGGCATCTGACGCCCACCTTCCGGCCGGCCAACCAGCCTCGCGCCACGTGCCCTCCGATGCTCTGCGATGTCCGGCGACGAGCTGATCGACCTCATCTGCCTCTAAGTCGATGACGCGACCGAGGAGGTCGCCGACAAGGAGTGGCGCAGATCGAATCAGCCTGCCTCTACGCGACCAGAGTGCCTGGCCGCCTACACTCCCTCCAAACCACAGCTGGAAAGGAGGGCTGGCCGGATGTTCAAGCATGTCGTCTCCAGCGAGCACGAGCTCCGCGCGATCATGGGCGAGCCCAATCCACGGTCGCTCGACAAAGAGACAACCTACCTCACCGACGCGTGCATCCAGTTCATCTCGAAGGCGCCGTTCATGCTGCTGGCGACCTCTGGCAAGAACGGCCGCTGCGACGTCGCCCCCAAAGGCACCCGGCCGGCTTCGTGCGCGTGCTCGACGAGAAGCACCTGGTCATCCCGGACCGCCCGGGCAACAAGCGGTTCGATGGCCTGCGCAACATCCTCAGAACCCCCACATCGGACTGATCTTCCTGGTGCCCGGCCGCCAGGAGACGCTGCGCGTCAACGGCCGCGCGTGGATCACCCGCGACGAGGAGCTGCTCGAGACGATGCTGGTCCAGGGCAAGCGACCCTGGTTCGCCCTCGGCGTCGAGGTCGAGGAGTGTTTCCTCCACTGTGCCAAGGCGCTGGTCCGATCCCACCTCTGGGAGACCGAATCGTGGCCGGACCTGGCCACCGTCCCGACCGGCGCCGAGCTGCTGCGAGCCTGCCCGAAGATCGATCAGCCCCTGGAAGAGATCGCCGCCAGCCTGATCGAGAGCGTCCGCACGCGCCTCTACTGACCGCGTCCAGCGCCTCGGCCCGAATATCCCCACCGACCCCGCGTGGCTGGCCCGCGCGGTGAACCGCAACGCGTCGGTTTCGCCTGCCTGCCTGATGCTGGCAGACCTTGATCCGGGCGAACGCGCGGTGATTGACCTCGTGTGAGGCGGAGATCGTCGCGTTAGGAAGGTGCAGCCTTGGCATTACGGCGAATGACAGCGGCGACGAGCCCGCGGCGCGGATCGATGTGCTGACGTTCAATGGTCGATCGGTGACGGAGGCTGAGTATTGGATGCTGCCCGGGCAGCGGGTCGCCGAGTTTCACGGCAAGTGCTCGGTTACGTCAACCTGTACGACTGGACGTGCGCCGACCCGACCATGAATCGGCACGTGTGAGGGGCGTCGGGCGCGAGCACTGTGGCGAGCATGTCGGTAGCGCGTCCGATGCTGTCCGGGTGTCGAGGAAAGTCAGAATCGACTTGCCTGCCAACCTCGAGCTCGCGGCCTAGCTTCTGCGCGCCAGATCGCCACCGCACAACGTAAATACGCCGGACGCCAATGGCGAGGGCCCGCGGGGTCACAGACGGCGCCAGCATCGCTCAGGGAGGGTCGCCAGCCACTGAGCTCGTGCCGAACCGCTCAAGCAGACGTCCTCCTGCCCTCAGAGCATAGCCGGGGCTCGCCCGTGACGTCAATACTGCTTCCAATCTGCTTCATTGCAATATCACCAGTAGGTCGATTCTGCTTCATTGCAAGACCACGACGCCACTGAGCACATGCACAATGGGGCCGCCACGTACCGGGCAGGCGCGCGCAGCGCCTGCCGCGCCGCCGACGCGCATGGCCCAGCCGCCGGCACCGAACGTGTTCGTCTACCGCCCGACGCGGTCAACGCGCTGATTGATCACAAGCTGGTTCGCGGAGACCGACCGAGGCAACGACGGCATCGTCGACGAGCTGTCCGCGTCCGAGTACGTCGACCACAGCCCGCCGCTGCCGGGGATGGGCGGCCGCAGCGCCGCTGTCCGGGCAGGCCAACGCGACTTTGCGGGCGGGTTTTCCCGGACACGGTGCACGCCATCGAGGACCAGATCGCCGAGGCGACAAGGGTCGACCCGTCTGCGGTCGTAAGCAGCGTCGTGTTTGTGGCGCTGCCGGCGGTGGGGCACATGAATGCATCTCTGGCGCGGGCGCGAGAGCTGCGGCAGCGCAGACCGCCTCATCAACTACGGCGATGCCGAATTTGAGCCGGTCCTGGCCCGCGGCGTTCCACATCAGTGCACCAGCGCCACAAGCCTTCTGTTGACGGACCCTCAGAAACCGATTCGGCCGAAGACGACACCGGAGTGCGTGATGGACGCGGGCTCAGCCAGCCTTCACGACAGAGGGCGCAGTCGCTGTCACCTGGAGCTACGCACACTTCCCAAGTGCGTCGCTCGCCAGGCGTCCTCCGCCCGACGACGCCAGTCTGGTTCGGAGACGAGCCCTCGGATGTAGTTGATCTGTCCGTGTGCTGAATCGAGTCGTTAAGGAGGGTGATGAGTACCCGCCAGGCCGGGCCCAAGAGCGGAGTCTGCGCGGTCCCCCACGCAACCGACTGCTCAAGTTGCTCGGGCGTGAGTCTCGCGAGGCGCTCTCTTGCGACCCGATGCGCTGCCTCCATATACCCGAACAGCGTGGCACGCTCGACCTGAAAAGCGGCAGCCTGTTCAGCCGAGTCGCCCCACCCGGTGGCGTCGTTTGGGAGATCAGGCGGCAGAGCGAACTGCTCAGCCCACCTGTCCGTGTACCAGACCTGAGCGGCGCCGCTGAGGGATGAACTGATGAGGTCCTGCAACCGGCTCGAGATGCCACACAAGCCAGGCGATGCTGTTCGCGTTGGTCGTGGGGCGGTAGTACAACTGCTCATCCGTCGCGCCATCCGTGGCCAGCTTTATCTGGTTGGTGGCTCTCTCGAGGAGCCCCACGATGACCTGGTTGACTCCGCCCTGCTCGTCGCTCATTCCAGCTCTCTCCTGTAATTGCACCCGCGCCGGGGCCCTGAATGACCGTCGACTACATCGCCCGAGGCCTCACCCGTGCCGCCCCGGCGGCCCGA
The DNA here is from genome assembly GCA_963776625.1 of uncultured Chloroflexia bacterium. Classification (GTDB taxonomy): domain Bacteria; phylum Chloroflexota; class UBA6077; order UBA6077; family CF-72; genus CF-72. The sequence goes on from CAVZNP010000004.1 coordinate 472,476, forward strand.
GGCTCGAGCCGGCCAGAGCGGACGCCGGAGCTGGCTTGATGTTCTGGTTGCGGCGGAAGACGTTGTCAGGATCATAGGTCGCCTTGATCTGGGACAGGCGTTCGAACTTTGCCGGCCCGTAAGCGGCCCGGACCCGGTCCTCCTCGTATTCGGTCATGTAGTTGACGTAGCTGCCGCTGTTGCGCGCGAGCGGGCGCAGCGCGTCCCAGAACGCGCGCACCCACGACCGCTCGGCCTCGTATACCTCCGGGCTCGGACGGTTCCCGGTCACATTGAAAACGATCCGAGCCTGGCGATCGCCGCCAAAGGCGGTCTCGTCGGCACCCACGGCCGCGTAGGCGCCGTCGAGGACAAAGACCGCCGCCAGCGAGAGCGGAGAGTGCCGTTGAGGGTACTGCGCGACGAAGACGTCGATCGACTCGTCGGTGAGGTCGTCGAGGTAGAGCGCCTTCTCGTAGGCGTGCTGCCCCCAGCTCAGGGACTCGTCGAACATGCGCTGCAGGCCCGTGTATGGGATCGGCGTGACCAGGTCGAACAGCGGCGGCATCGCGGCACGCACGCGCGCGACGACCTCCCCGTGCTGCTCGGCCGAGCCGAAGCCGGCCAGCAGCAGCGCGAAGCCCGGCGCGAAGTGATGCTGTTCGGGCACGAAAGGGGCCGGCGGCGCGGTCATACCAGCAATCAGGACGCCCATATCGGGCGGGATACTGCGCACGAAGTCTCGGCTGAAGCGCAGCGCCTCCGTCCCGCGGTCGAGGCCCCAGAAGAACAGCCCCAGGTGCACTGTCGGCCCGACCTCGTGCAGCCGATACTCAACGAGGTCACGACGCCGAAGTTGCCACCGCCGCCGCGTAGTGCCCAGAACAGGTCGGGGTTCTCCTCGGCCGAGGCGCGCAGGACCCGCCCGTCGGCGGTCACGACCTGGGCCGCGAGCAGATTGTCGGCGGTCAGGCCCGCCCGCCGGCTGAGCCAGCCGAAGCCGCCACCGAGCGTCAGCCCGCCGATGCCGGTGTGGCTGACGAAGCCCCCGACCGTGGCCAGGCCGTGGGCCTGCGTCGCGGCGTCGACGTCGGCCCAGGTCGCCCCACCGCCGCAGACGGCGAGACGCGCCGTCGGGTCGACCGTCACGCCGTTCATGCGGCTGAGGTCGATCATGAGACCGCCGTCGCACACCGCGAACCCGGCGTAGTTGTGGCCGCCCCCACGGACGGCGATCTCGAGCCCGGCCCGGCGCGCGAACACGATCGCCTGGACGACGTCGGCCGATTTCAGGCAGCGAACGATCACGGCCGGACGCCGGTCGATCGCACCGTTCCAGACTGACCGCGCGGAGTCGTAGCCGTCGTCGGCCGACCGGAGCACCTCCCCGGCCACCTCGGCCTGCAGCCCTCTGATTTCCCTATCGTCGATCTCGGACATAGACGCAGCTCCTGTTCGTTCAGTCGACCACCCTATCGGGCGCCGGTGGCGAAAACCTCCGTAGGAATACGGAGGCGGCTACGAATTCGCGACAGTGCTGCCAGGCAGTCCACGCTCGGTAACCCACACAGCCAGTTCAGCGCGCGTGGCAAGCCCGAGCTTGGCCAGTGCGTTGGCGACGTGCGTCTCGACCGTGCGCACGCCAACGAGGAGCCGGGCGGCGATCTGGCGGTTGGTCAGGCCGCGCGCGATCAGTGCTGCAACCTCGGCCTCGCGGGTCGACAGCGGCGAGCGCTTTCTCCGGGATAGGCCGGCTCGAGTTGGCCGGGGCGAGGGCATCTGGGTGCGGCGGGGTGGCCTGGCCTCGCTCGTCGGGCTGGTAGTCGGCCGCCTCGATGGGCGACATCGCCCGCCCGCGGTCCCACTCGATCCCGAGCTCGCTTGCGCCGAGCGCGGCGCGCGCGGACGCCATGGTCGCGTCGCGCTCGGCCAGGGTGACCGGCGGGGTGGGCGCACCCGTCTCGTCGCGCAGCGCCTGCGCCGCGGCGAGCAGCGCGGTCGCGCGCCGCGGCTCCTCGGCGGCGACCGCGACCGCAGCGAGCCTCTCGAGGGTCCACGCGGACGTGAATCGGTCGCCGACCGCACGGAGCTCAACCAGCGACTCGACGAAACGCGCCCGCGCAGTCGCTAGGTCACCCTCGCGGAGCGCCGCGTCGCCGAGCCCCCACAGCACCTTGCCCACGCCGCGCCGGTCACCCAGCCCCGTCAAGATCGGCATGGCTCGCTCGAGCAGTACGCGGGCCGCGGCCATCTCGCCCTGGGCCGAGATGCACCAGGCGTGGGCCTGGTGCGCCTGCGCAACAGCCCAGAGATCGCCCATCTCGCCCCAGCGCCGCTCCGCCTCTTCGAAGCCCGACCGCGCGCGCTCGAGGTCGCCCTGGAAGTAGCGAACCATGGCCAGGTAGCCGACCGCGTCGGCAACACCGCGCGTGTCGCCGGCCTCACGCGCGAGCGCCAGGCTCCGCTCGAACATGGCCGCCGACGCCGCGTAATCGCCACCGTTGCGGGCGACCTGCGCAAGGGTGTGGATGGCGGCCGCGGCGCCGGCTTTGTCGCCGAGCTGGTCGTAGAGGCTGAGGCTGTCGCCGCAGACCCTGGCCGCGCGTCGGAGGTCGCCCTGATAGAAGGCCAGCACGCCGGCACCTCGAAGCAGCTTCGCCCAGTGCCCGGCAAGGACGCCTCCGTCGCAGGCCAGCAAGTCGTCGCACCAGCGCTGTCCCTCGCTGAAGTGCCCGTGCAGGAGCCAGAAGCGCCACAGCGCGCCGCCGAGCCGCACTGCCGTTTCGCGCTGGTCGCCGTCGAGGCACCAGCGTAGCGCCGAGCGCAGGTTGTCATGATCCCGCTCGAGCGCTGCCAACGCGGCTGTCTGGTCAACGCCTGTCAGCAGCGGCGCGGCCGTCTCAGCGCGCCCCAGGTAGTACTCTGCGTGGGCGCGGCGGACCGCCTCTTCCTCGCCGATCGCGCGGAGCTGATCGAGCGCATACTCGCGCAGTGTCTCGAGCAGTGCCAGGCGAGACTCGCCTTCGCGGGACGCGCTGACCCGCAGCATGCTCTGCTCCTCCAGGGTGGCGAGTCGCTCCAGCGCGCCTGGGTCGTCGGAGATTGCCTCGACTGCCTCCAGCGTCGCGCCGCCCCCGAACACGCCCAGGCACCGAAAGAGGCGCTGCTCCTCCGGCGCGAGCAGTTGGTAGCTCCAGTCGATAGCGCCGCGAAGCGTCCGCTGGCGTGCCGGGAGGTCGCGCGCCCCGCCGGTCAGGAGCGGCAGTCGCTGCTCGAGCCGGGCCAGCAGCGCCGCCGGCGGCAGCAGCCGCACCCGCGTGGCCGCGAGCTCGATCGCGAGCGGCAATCCGTCCAGTCGTCGACAGACCTGGGCGACCGCGGCCGCGCTCTCAGCCGTCAGGGCGAAGTCCATCTTGGCGGCTTGCGCCCGCTCGAGGAAGAGGCGCACCGCCTCGTTCTGGAGCAGCTCGGCCGGCTCGGCGCTGGCGGACGGCAGCTGAAGCGGCGGGACCAGGTAGTCGTGCTCAGCACGCAGACGCAGGACCGCCCGACTGGTTACCAGCAGCTTCAGCCGCGGGCAGCCCATCAGCAGGTCGGCCAGGCCTGTCGCAGCGCCAAGCACTTGCTCGAAGTTGTCGAGCAACAGCAGCACCTGCCTGTCCTGAAGGTGGGCACACAGTGACTCGAGCAGCTGTCGGCCACCGGTCTCGCGCACGCCGAGCTTCTGTGCGACCGTCGGCATAACGAGGGCCGGGTCGACGAGCGGAGCCAGGTCGATGAAGAAGGCACCGTCCTCCATCCGCTCGACCTCGACCACCCCCGCTGCAACCTGAAGCGCGAGGCGGGTCTTGCCGGTCCCAGCCGGCCCAGTCAGCGTCAGGAGGCGCACGTCTTCGCCCGCCAGCAGGGTGACCGCCTCGGCGACCTCGCGCTCGCGTCCGATCAGGGACGTAGCCGGGATAGGCATGTTACTCGGGCGGCTATCGAGGGTGCGCCAGGGTGGATAGGTGGCCGTGGCGCCGGGCACGCGCGCACCTTATTCTTCGACCGCGGGGCTGTCAACGCTGCGGCGCCAACCATCGCTCAAGGGCGTGTGCTCTGCCCGGGCGGACGCCAAGGTTTTCGGATCACCGCGACGCGCAGCGCGTGCTCCCCACCCAAGCAGCGCGTCCCGTCAGCCTGCCGCGCACGTTGAGTCCGGCTTCCGTCAAGGCGACGTACGATCCGCACAACCTGTTTCGAGTCAACCAGAACATCCGGCCTCCAAGGAGAGGGGCGTGACTGATAACCACACGCTCGTGTTCGCGTCTGTCGCAGACCTGGTTAAGCCAGCCGCGCTGAGCCGGCTGCTCGGCCAGGTCGACCGCGTCGAGCGCTCGCCGCGCGATCACCTGGGCCATTCCGGTGCCACCCACGAGCGCTTGCGCGTTCTGCTCGGCAGCGGTAACCAAGCGCGGCTGATCCTGAAACGCGCCGACCTCAAACTGGATTTGACGGCCGTTCGTTCGGGCGACGACTTCGGCCGTGAGGTGCGGCTCGTCCAGGAGCCGCGCCTTGCGGATGTCTGGTCCGTATTCAAGAATCCCTACCGCGCCTGTGCCACCCAGCCTGGCCAGTTCGGGCTGCTGCTGGACGACCTCAGCGACTATTTGCTGCCCGACGTCGACGAACCGATAACAGAGCAGGGCGAGGACGCCCTGTTGGCGGCACTCGCGCGACTGCATGCGCGCTACTGGAATTCTGACGCGCTGGCGCTCTCATGGCTGGTTCAACCGTCGATGCTGATAGCGGCGCTGGGACCGCGGGCAGCAACCGACGTCGAGGCACCGCTTCCGGAGGAGTGGCGAGCGATGCTGCAGGCCGGCTGGCACGCAGCACTGGAGCACCTACCTCGGGCCTGCGCTGAGTTGCTGACCCTTCCCCCAGACTTGCTCGCGCGGGCGTGTGAAAGTCTGCCCCGCACGCTCCTGCATGGCGACGCGAAGATCGCCAACTTTGCGCTGCTGCCCGGCGACAGGGTGGCAGCCTTCGACTGGGCCTGGATGGGCGCTGGTCCACCCACGTTGGACTTGGGCTGGTACCTGGCGGTGAACTCCGCCCGACTGGCGCGACCCAAAGAAGCGGTCATCGCTCGCTACCGCGAGTTCCTCGAAGCCGACCTCGGCACGCCTTTGTCAGGCGACACCTGGACGCGGCTGGTCCACGTGGGCGTGCTATGTGGAGCCTCGATGCTGCTGTGGGAGAAGGCTCGCCAGCTGGAGCAGGGTCCCACGCCGAAGGCCAGCGCCGAGTGGCGCTGGTGGGTTGACGCGCTGACTCTTGTCGCGCGCGATGCGAGCGCCGTCGGCCCCAGACCGGAAGAGACTTGATCTCCGCTTCACCAGAATTCCGAGTGCGCTCCACGGTATCGAAGTCGACCGCTACGGGCAGACCACCAGGCGCGTTCACGGACGAGTCTTGAACGCGCTCGTCACAACCATTTCAGCCGTGTGCCCGTGTGAGCGTGTGGTGGGTTTCCGCAATTTTGAAATCAGGGACCGGTGCCGCAGACGGGCTCTCTAGGCGTCGCCAGCATGGCTGTCCAGCCATGGCAATGCTGCTAAACCTGGCCGCTTGACTCAGCCGCCCGACTCGCCACAGCGGCGCCAGGCGGTAGGAACGCGGCACTGAATTGGCCTGGACGCTTGGGCGATGGGTTGTCGCGGGCAAGCTCGATTCGACCAGCGTGAGTAGGCAGGGTGAGGATCTGTCGGTTGGACGATCTGCGGGGGAGAGCAAACCGCACCGGCTCGGCTAAGGTGAAGCCGCACAAAGTTCCCAAATTCTAGCTGCTTCTCGAGCTACCCGAGTTGCGAATCGGTAAGTGTGAGCGTCGTTTATTTCCCTCAAAATGACGTTGCCCTGGGGCTTGGAACTCAATTCGTGCATCGCCAAGCGCGTCGCTTTTCATATCGATTTCATGGCTCCTTTTACCGCTAACAAACCTCAACGAACCATTGGCGCAGCAGTCGACCAGGAGACTCTCACGTTTCACCCGCAGAGAGCACTTGGACCGAATAACTTCGCGCCGCAGCAAAGAGGCGAACCCATTTTTCAACCTGAATTGGTGCAGGTCCCGCGTCGGGTCAGTAGTGACCAACATCGCGCCAAGGACCGGGCGATGGGCGTGACTATCAATCCGTTCAGTCGCCTGAACTGGCTCCGCGAGACGTCCTTCGCGGAGTTGCGATCCGGCGTCGCCCGCTGCATCTATTACGCCGCCGCACTTCCCGCGTCGTCGCCGTCCTGGCGCCGCCTTGCTCGGAACCGGGTGAGTGCGTAACCGCCGACACCTACCAGGCCAGTTCTGAACAGCAGCAAACTGTCCAACTCACGGGTGGCATTCATGGGTGGAGAATCAGGAACGCAATATTGATTGTCGGGGGAATTGGCGCAGTTATTGTCAACAACTGTGCGGACGGCCCAGGGTTGTGCCTGGGCGCCTGCGGGCGCTCTTCCTACGCTGAAACCACCGAGAGTGGAGTTCAGGTTGAGATCTGAGCATATTTTGAGTTGAGGTTCGCGTACTATGAGAACGTGGGTAGATGGGGCGGCGCGGTTCGGCTTGCCATATCTGCCGGCATGCTGCTCGCCGCCACGCTGCTGCCACACGCACGGGTGGTCCAAGCAACGGTCACCTCAAATCCGCCCGCGCCCGCGCTGCTCCCTGCACCGCCGCCCTTGTTGGCCCAACCGTGGGACATACAGATCACCAATTGGACGATCGGCCAGGGTGTCGACGGGTGGATTGCGTCGGGGTCGAGTACGTTCGATCCCACCGCACAGGACTACCCTGCCACGATTCCGCCTAACTTCGGGCATCAGCCGGAGGGATTCGCCGGGTTGATCAACGCGGCGACCTACGACGGCAGCGAAACGCTGCAGCTGTATTGCATCGACATCAACACGGACACCTGGGGGGGCATCACCTACAACCTTGGCACCTGGAGCGGGGCGACGGTGCCAAGGGTTGGTTTCATCACCAACATTTTGAATGAGTATTACCCGCACAATCCGAATAATCCGGACCTGGCTGGACTTTCGGCCAGCCAGCAAGCGGCCGCGGTCCAAGCGGCGATCTGGTATTTCAGCGACCGGTACGTGCTCGATCCGAACGATCCGATTCGGCCGTATACCGAGGCGATTGTCAACCACGTCAGAAACCAGCCCCCAGCACCAACACCCCAGCCACCGAGTCTCACGATCACCCCCCCGAGCACGAGCGGCCCGGCGGGCACGCTGGTCGGCCCATTTACTGTGACCTCGACGGGGGGCACCGGTCAGATCACCGTCAGCGCGAGCTCCGGCGCGAGCATGTTCGGCGCCCCAGCTGGCAGCACGCCAATTGCCGACGACACCCAGGTTCCTTCAGGCGCGCAGATCTGGCTGGAGTCAGCCAGCCCGGGTTCGGCTCAACTATTCGCCAGCGATGTAGCCACGGTGCCGCGGGGCAACGTCTACTTGCACAGCGGCGACCCCACCGCCAACCAGCGGCTGATCATTTCCGATGATGCCAGGCTGACGTCGACGGCGAGCGCGACGGCGCAGTTCGTGCCGGCTGGCTCGCTCGTAATCAATAAGATCATCGCGGGCGATGGCGCGCAACGCCAAGGGCAGATCACGATCCTGACCACATGCGCCGGGACGACGCTCGATCCCTTCGTCATTCCGGCTGGCACGGTGCCCAGCACGCTGACCAAGACGTACAACGGCCTCACGATCGGAGCCTCGTGCACAATCGCCGAGACTGGCGACGGTAGCGACGAGAGTGTCACGAACGACATCACCGCGAGCGTCGATGGGGGTACGCCTGGCCCGCTGCCCGTCACGGTGACGATCCCAGATCCGAGTACAAACGGCGGGGTTGTGTCCGTAAACGTCACCGACACCATCAACCTGATCCCCACGCCGACGCCGACGGTCACCGTGACACCGACGGTCAGCGTGACACCGACCGTCACCGAAACGCCAACCGTTACCCCGTCGGCGACGCCAACAGAAACCTCTACGCCATTACCAACCAACACGCCGACGAGCACGCCAACCAGCACGCCGGTTCCGACCAATACCCCCACGGTGACGCCCACCAGCACCCCATCAGCGACACCGACCGACACCCCCACCCCGCTGCCGACGAACACTCCCACGAACACGCCGACCGGACGCCGGTTCCGACCGACACCCCGACGGAGACGCCCACCAGCACCCCATCAGCGACACCGACCGACACCCCCACCAGCACATCAACAGCGACACCGACCAGTACCCCCACGAATACGCCTGTGCCGACCGATACCCCCACCGGCACGCCCGTTCCTACCAATACCGTGGTAGTGACGGACACGCCGACCGTCGTGGTGCTCACAGCTACGGCAACAACACCGCCGACCAATACCGTGACGCCCAGTCCGACCGGCACGCCCAATTCGTGTCCTACCGTGATGGCAACTCCGACCGCGACGGGCGTAACCACTCCGACTCAGGTGCTGACCGCCACCCCCGCGGCGACCTCCACGCAGTCTCCGACGTCGGCCTCAATACCAACCTTTACGCCAACGCCTGCGCCAGGAACGCCTACGGCCACTGCGCAGACGACGGGCACGCCCACACTCACCCCCACACTGACACTCACACCAACGAACACGCCCACCACTCCCCCCGGTGGTGGTGGTACCAACCCCGCGGCAACGCCGACGTCCACGCAGGCGAGCACGACCGCGGCCGCCAACGCGTCGCCAACGTCGACCAGTACGCCGGTACCGCCAGGCGGCGGCGCGGTACCGCCAGGTGGCGGCGTCGGAGAGGGACCCGTTGGGGGCCTGGTCCCGACCCCGCCGGCCGGCCGATTCACGATCCCGCAATTGATCGTGCTGAGTATCACCATTGAACGTCTCGAGGCACGCGAGACCGCACAGCCGAGCGCACCGGTCCAGGTACCACTGCCACCAGTCCAGGTGCCGTCCGCCGGAGACGGGGACGGATACAATCTGTGGGAAATGATGGCGTCGATCTTCGAGGCCCAACCTGACGTGACCGCCCAGGCCAACCCCTGCGAACTGGGTATCTCGATTACGAACACCGTCAGTCCCAGTCAGGGCCAGGTCGGAGATACCGTCACCTATTCGTACTCGGTGACCAATGACGGCAACGTGCCATTGACCGACGTGCAGGTCGACTCCACGCTGCCGAGCGGGGTCACCTTCCAGAGCGCCAGTGACGGCGGGACCGTCGATCCAGATACGGGCTACGTCAATTGGGCGTTGAGCGGTGGGCTCGATGTCGGCGCGTCGACATCGCTTTCGATAACGGCGACGATCGCGCAGCCTGGCAGCTGGGACAACACCGTGTGCGCAGTCGGCCACGATGCCGCCAACAACGATGATGAAGACTGTGCCACCTCCACGGTGGTGAGCGGGGTGCCTACGCCAACACCAACGCCCACAGTCACCGTAACCGTTACGACAACGCCTGAGGCGTTCACGCTCGGGACTCCGACGGTGACGCCAACGCCGCCAGAGGGGACCGTGACGGTGACGCCGACACCGGCCGAGACCGGCACGGCGACGACCACTCCTGAAGCTTCGCCAACCGCGACCTTGCAGGCAACTTTGACGATGACGCCGCAACCGACCAACACACCGGTACCGGCGACCAATACACCGGTGCCGGCGACCAATACACCGGTGCCGGCGACCAATACACCGGTGCCGGCCACCAATACGCCGGTGCCGAAACCAACCAATACGCCGGTGCCGAAACCAACCAATACGCCGGTGCCGAAGCCAACCAGTACGTAATCTACTGGGGTAACCGCAGCCGGCACCTGGTGCAAGCAGGCTTCGGCTGCGGAAGCGCTATCCGCCGCTGCCGCCCGACCTGCACGGAGCGGGGCGGCGGAGTTTTGGCGGCCAAAGCCGGCCGGAGGCAGCGGGCGTGAACGTGACGGTCACGCCGACCGCCGGGACACCGACGCCCCTCCCCGCTCCCGCACCGGCACCACAGCCTGCGTCTGCACTAGCGGCTTCAGACTCGAGTCCATAATCCTGGTGAGCGTCCGCTGCCGAGCCTGGACATGCGCGCTGCGGCTGCGCTTGGAGCAATGCGACGCATAGCAGTTCACAGGGTCGCGTTAGGGCCACATACAGGAGCCTGAGCTCGGCTACACCCGCTTCGTCGTCGGCCCGAGTAATGATCGACTGCGCTGCACCAGCTCTGTGAACCCCCCAGGATCTGGCGCCGCGCGCTGTCCCTGGCGTGGCAACGTTCGCGATGGCCATTGCACGCGCCTACTACGAGCACCGGCCAGGCACGTCGGCTATAGCCCTCCGTAAGGATCGTCACGATGAACGAGGCAAACTGTGCCCAAAGCTCACGAGACTCGTGGTTACCGACAACTTCCGAGCGTGGAGAACAACACGATGTATGTACGTGTGCAGCGGTTGAGCCCGGACCCTGCCAGAGCGCGAGCAATCATGCGCTACACCAACGAACAGCTTATCCCGAGGATCCGACAACTGCCGCGCTTCCGTCGCTACACGGTGGCGGGCGACCTGGTCGCTGGCCACGCGCTCACGATCACCGAGTGGGACAGCCTGCAGCAGGCTCAAGAATAACTCGCTGTATTTGGCCTTGAACAGGAGACCGCCGATCTCGGCATCAACCTGGATGACGTGTACGTTTATGAGGTGTTGGCGCAGACATAGCGTGAGTTGGCCCGATCCGGGTGACTCTAGCCCGGATCGATTGCTCAGGTAGGGTTAGTCGCGGTGACTGGCGACCACGCTCGGCTCGCCCCGGTCTAGATCGAGTTGAAGCAGCGTTAACCTCGACGCGGTTAGAGGACTTTGCGCCGAACTGGCGCGGCGGACTCTCAAGCTCCATCGGCTACGCCGTGGTACTTCTTCGTTCGCGCAAGAGCCAGGGCCGACGAATGTCTTACAGCCACTGCTGGCGACTTATCCGGCGATACGCAATTGTGGCTGGCGTCGACGTCGTGGGTAGTGACGATAGGGTGCGGCCCGTCCCGTGACGGGACTTCCGCCACGGGGCGGCCGTCAACCAGGTCCACCAAGGGGTGCCGCTGAGCGAGGTCCAGCAACAGCGCGGCCACGCCCGGATCGATACGACGACCATCTACACGAAGCTGGCCGCACGCGAGCGCTTAGCTGTCCACGCCGCCGCCGAGTGGTAGTCGGCGCCTCCACCAACTCGATTGTCACGACCAGGAGTCAACCTGGTTCGTATTACGGTCCCCTCTATGATCAAAGGAAGGCATACGAGACTGAGCGCAATCTGACCGGTTACAACCGTGCGCTGGCGGCCGAGCGACTGGCCGCCAGTCCGAACGACGAACGCGGCGCCGCTTGGAAGCTTGGCCAGTTGCCACCTGCGCATATCGAAGCCCGCGCGCGACGCTGGACGGTCAAGCTGTTCCTGGCTCACTTCTGGCAGGAGAGCTACAGACGTCATTACGGTACAGAGCCTCCCCTCCCTTATCCGATCGCCTTTCTCGATCATGCGCACGTGATCCCTGACGCGTCAGGCCGTTAGTCAAGTCGGCCAGGTGCCGCTGGTTGGTCACATGGAGGCTCAGATAACCATCCACCGGCGCGGAACGCGCTGTTGTGTTCCTACCGATGCCGTCGGTCGGCCCGCGGGGGGTTCTCGTCAAGCTACTCTGGGGTTTTCGATAGGGACTGTCACACCTTTTCTTTTTAGATCGCAAGGTACTTCGACGAGCTGTCCTCTCAATAGGAGGGGTGTTCAGCCCGACGTGTAGCGCGCCGAACTATCGGCCGGCCGCGCATGGAGATAGCGGCCGGTGGTGGCTACCGAGGTGTGCCCGAGGGTGGCCTGGACCAGGTGGATCGGCGCGCCACGTTCGAGGGCGTGGGTGACGTGCGCGTGGCGCAGCCAGTGCGGCGACACTTTCGAGCCGGCCTCGAGCTCCGCGCGCTCGGCAGCGTGGGGCACGATGCGGAAGATTGCCGACGGATCGAGGGTGTGCACCTCGGCCTCGTCGAGGATGCGCTCGGCGAGGGTGTCTTTGCGGGGTGGCAGTTTGAGCGCCGCGCCGACGTTGGGCACGAGACCCGGTGTGCTGACCGAACGTCAGCAGCGATTTCACCGCAGCCAGGGCGCGGATGCGAGTGGCCCTCACTCATTGCTCGCAGAGTGTCCCGCCTAAGACCCGCCCGTGCCTGACAGCTCAAACACGCGCAGCTACCGGTCACGGGCGCGCCCCGTCCGCAGCCGCCCTGTCTAGAGGCCGAAGACTTTCACGGCGTTCCCGGCCAGCACGTCGTGTTTGACCTGCGGGTCCAGGCCAACCGTCAGCTCAGCCAGGTGCTTCTGGGTGTTCGGGAAGAGCGTGATCTCGTGCGGGTAATCGATTGAAAACATGGCCGAGCGCCGGATGAGGTCGTTACCTTCGCGCAGCATGCGGAAGCCCTCGTGGTCGTCGAGAGCAGTCACCCACACGTTTTTGCCCAGGTAGCTGTCCGGGTCAAAGCCGTCCGGGAGCTGCAGCCAGTAGCTGTGTTGCCGCGCGACCTGCTGCATCATCGATACCCAGAACGGGACCCAGCCCATGTTGACTTCCGCGTCTACGAACTTGAGCGTGGGGAAGCGCTCGAACAGGCCCGTGAAGATGAGATCGGTCAAGGGCGAGATAGCGGAGAAGTACCCCTTCACCACGTTGGCCCCGAATAGACGAGCCGGGATGATGCCGTCCGGCGGAGGCGGCGCCTGCACGCGGCGCATGCCGAAGGTCAGATGGATGGAGGCCACCGCACCGGCGTCGCTTATAAGTTTCCACATCGGATCCCAATAAGGCGAGTACAGGGGGGGCTCCGTCGTATACGGCAAAAACACCGCCCGTGCGCCTTTCTTGAGGATGCGTTCAAGCTCGGCGACCAGCACGTCCAGCGGATGCTCCCAGGGCACCATGGACATGCCGACCAGACGCTTCGGATCGGCCGCCGTGAAGTCTTCCAGCAGCCAGTCATTGAACGCCCTCAAGCAGGCCAGCCCGAGCTCGCGGTCTTTCAGCGTGGTGTACGCCTGGTAGACCATCTGCGGATACACCACAGCGGCCTGGATGCCATCGGATTCCATGTCCTTGATGTGCGCTGCGCCATCGTAATTGCCCGGTACGACCTCTTCCCAGCGCAGGCCGCGCGGCGCCGTTCGAATGTGCATCCCGGGGTTTACGTTACCCAGGCCGCGGCCAACGCCGATCGTCGTCTCGGGGATCGATCCATCCAAGCTCCAACCGTCCCCGCCGTCCTTGCCTCGGACCAACCGTGGGGCCACGTCCTTGTACTTGGCCGGAACCCTGTCAATGAAGGTGTTGGGCGGTTCGATTAGGTGGTTGTCAGCAGTAATGACCTTGTATTCCATGACAGGGCTCCTTTCGGGATTGGGAAGTTGGAAGTAGGAGCCCAGAGTAGCACGGAGGCGATGCGCGCGGGCGGCGAACAAGCGGCGAATCCGCGCTGATGTATACATAACCCACTGGCGTCAACGAACCGACAAACCGAAGGAGCTTTACGTGATCGATCAGCCCATTAGCCGCCGATCGGCTTTGAGCCTGGCTCTGGCAGGAGTCGGAGGGATATTGCTGGCTGCCTGCGGTTCGGCGTCGCCCGCCCCGTCGGCACCCACCTCGGCGGCTCCGGCCTCATCCGCGGCAGCTTCGGCGCCGGCTTCGGTCACGGTCTCGGCTGACGTAGCGCCGGCCAGTGCATCGGCCGCCGCGCCTGCCGCCTCGGGAACGCCTAAAAGCGGCGGCACGCTGAGACAGGGCTACTTCAGCTCACCCCCTGACCCGAACCTCGACCCGCACTTCAAGGTAGGGAACGACGCGCCGTGGTTCATCTACGAACGGCTGACCGCCTACGACGCCAACCTGAAGCCACAGCCGGTGTTGGCGGAGAGCTGGGACCTGGGCTCGAACGCCACGCAGATCAAGATCAACCTGCGTAAGGGCGTGATGTTTCACACCGGCCGCGAGTTGACCAGCGACGACGTCAAGTACAACGTGCAGCGGGCGGCTAACCCCGGGACCGCCTCGGGGCAATACTCCGGCCTGGCGTCGTGGTTCAGCGGCGTCGACACCCCCGACAAATACACCGCCATCCTCAAGTCTGATGTGCCGCGGCCGTTCGTGTTCGACTTCTTCGAGTTCTTCAACATCGGCGACAAGAACACGCTGGAGGGCCCCGACGCCAAGAACAACGCAGTTGGTACTGGCGCCTTCACCATGGGCGACTGGGTGCAGGGGTCGAAGATCACGCTGATCAAGAACAAGAACTACTGGCAGACAGGCCGGCCCTACCTGGACGCGATCGAGATCCCGTTCTACAGCGACCAGCTTGCCGGCACGGCCGCCCTGGAAGGCGGCGCCATCGACATGATTCGCATTCCGGCACTCACTGATTTCAACCGCCTGAAAAAGGACCCCAAATATCAAGCCCTGGCGGATCCGCTGACCGGCAGCCACCTGGAGGTGGCCTTCAACTGCACCATGCCGCCGTTCGATAACAAGCTGGTTCGACAGGCGCTGAATTACGCGATCGATCGCAAGCGTTTTGTGGACACCATCCTGGGCGGCGTTGGCGCGCCCGAATCGCTGCCCTGGCTCCCGTCCCAAGCGGCCTACGACGCGGCCCGGCAGAACTTCTTCACCTTCGATCTCGACAAGGCCGGGCAATTACTCGCGCAGGCCGGCGTAAAGAACATCGAGATGGACTACTGGCCGAACCCGGTTAGCGACGTCACCAAAGGATTCGCCCAAATATATCAGGCGGACCTGGCCAAGATCGGTGTCACGATGAATATCCTGACGCCCGACAATGCCACCTGGCTGGATAACGTCAACAACCGCAAGTACAAAGGCGCCTACTTCGCGTCGGGCATCTATTTCAACCTGTCGCCCAGCACGGCGTTCAGTACCGGCAAGACCTTCAATCCGGCGGGCAACAACTCCGGGTTCAGCACCGACACGTACACCAAGCTCATCACCTCGTCGGGCTCTGAAGTGGATCCGGCGAAGCAAAAGGCGCTGTTCTCGCAGCTCAACGACTTAATCCTCGACGAGGCGTTCGCGAATATGGTGTCCGTTTTCCCGCCGCAGCTGATAGCCCGCCAGGGCGTCAACGGCATCACCTGGACGGCGCATGAGTCACCGACCTACGAAGGCACCTGGCTGGCCTGACCTAGCGGGCGCTATCTGTTGGCGGGCCCTTGACGACGCCGCCGGCTCGCTCAACAAAAGGCACCATGGCGACTATTCAAGACAAGAAGCTGACGCCCACGCCGGCCGAACCCGAGGGGCCGTACTACCGCATCTGTTCGCCGCTTCGGGCTTCGGTGCTGGAGCCCGGCATCACCGGCACCCCTCTGACGATGCTTGGGAGCTGCCAGCCTGGGCTTGTCACGTGCGCTCAACAATGCCGCCATCGCCACGCTCATCGCGGCGGCCACCGCAGGTAAAGCCCTGGTCGACGATGACTGCGCGAAGAAAGCCGTCGCCGAACTCACCCGCGACTAACTCTTCAACGCTCCCCACAGCCGGACCCCAGTCATCGTCAGAACGACCGGGGGTCCGTGCACTCCAACTGGTTACCCCGCCGTTCATGCCGACTACACTCCCCCGCCGCTCGCCCTCACCATCGTGCTCGCCGAACTCCGCCAAACCATCACCACCGAATCCTGCCATTCCGTGTCCAAACACCGCCGCCGCCAACATGTGGTCGGGGACGTCGATGCGCTCGAGGTGGTGCGCATGCTGCCGCGGGTGTACTGGGGCGGGCATCGCGATCCTCCCGCGGTCGACTTTCTCGCCTGCCGTGAGCTGATCATCGATGGACCAGCGACGGCGCCGTGCCACGCGGACGGTGAGCTGGTGCGTGGCTTGCCCGGCACGACTGACCCTCAAGACCACCGCGGTGCGGTGCGTCACAAGCAGGCCTGGTGGAGTGCCGGAGTCATGAATCTGCTGCTGTGGTGCGTCGCGGCCGAGGGCCTGTGCGAATCCAGCAACCAGGGGCCGGAAACGCGAGCCCGCGGCGACTGCTTCGCCGAAGCAGGCGCGTACGCGCACCGGATGAGAAAGCCGCTGCTGAACGTTGGTTGCCCTGGCTTTCGCCAGAATCTCGGCATTGGCTATTCGGACCGGGAGGCGGACGTCTGCCTGGACACGGACGCGCCAAAACAGCGATTCTGCGAGGCGGGCGACCGGTGTATGGCAGCGTGCTGGACATTCCCTATCCATCGCGGACCTTCGGCGCGGTCACGTGTTTCCACGTGCTCGAGCACTTGAATTCCATCGGCGACGCGCGGCACGCGATTGCCGAGCTCGAGCGGGTGACGGCTCCTGGTGGAGTCTTCATTCTCGTACCGGACACACCATCCGCGCCACATGGCACGAAGACCATCGCCTTTGGCTTCACCAGGTCGCCGGTAGCTTCGTCATTCGCGATCGCGATGTTGGTCCACCCGGCTTTGTGGCGGTACGCAATGCGCAACCACCGCAGATCAAGCAGGGGATCGGGGTGTTGGGTCCGGTGCTTACCGCGCTCGCGAACAGGAACCGCGAGAGCGACTGGAAAAGCTAGTGCTCTACCTGCTCCAGGACCAGCCAGCGGCCGCCGATAGAACTGAAAACGACCCCCGCGCGTTTCTGTCCTCGCGCCGGGGGTCTATACAACATCCGAGTTTCGGGAGAACTCCGATGCCACCTTCAGCCTACACGTTGTCCGAGCTGCCCACGGTGCGCGCTCAGCGCGACCAGATCGCGTTTAGCCAGGCCGAACTCGCCACTGCAACCGGCATCAGCGCGAGCACCCTGCGTCGCCTGGAGCGTGGCCGGCGGTCCTGACCGGAGCTGGTCGCGCGACTCTCGACGTTCTTGGATAAGGAACGCGCTCGACAGGCGGCCTGGTCTGACGACACACCGTGGCGGTCCAGACTGCTCAGCTAGTGGTCCCCGCGCCGGTCACCACCCGGTAGTATAATCGGTGGTATGCCTACCGAGAAGATCAACGTCACGGTGCAGGCGGCGTCCGTGGCGCGCATCGACCACTGGGTACGGCAGGGCCGCTATCCGAATCGGTCGCAGGCCTTCCAGGCTGCGCTCGACCTGCTCGAGGCGCGCAATGCCCGCCCGACGCTGCAGGAAGCGCTGGCTCGCCGCGCCCAGTTGACTGACGAGCAGAGGCATGTGCTGCAGCGTGAGTCGGAAGCGATCGATGCCGAGGCGGACGCGATGAATCAGCCCGACGCCTCCGCGGCGTGACGGCCCGGACGATCGGACGCGGCAGCGTGTGTTGGGCGACCGTACCGGCAGGCTTTGGCCACGACCAGGGCACGCGTCCGTGGGTGGTGCTCTCACAGGTGCTGCCGGGCGTGGAGCGGGCCATCGCCGTGCCGATCTCAAGCGCGGACCCCAGCATCGATCTCTTCCCGCTGACCTGGCCGGTACCGTCGGCCTGGGGCCTCGATCGGCCGTCCTGGGCCTTCGTTGACCACGTGCGGTCCTTGCCAGTCGCACGGCTGCGCGACGGCTTCGCCCAGACCACGCGTGACGAACTGCTCGAGCTCCTGGCCGCACTCGGCGAGCTGCTCGGTACCGACATCAACGCCCGCTGAACGGCACACGCTGGGCGAGGGACGCCTGACAACTGACGACGACGCCCTCCAGGCCTGGATCGCCCGCTGGACGGACGCGTAACGAAAGGACCCCGACCCATGACCAACCCGACCTACGAACCGACCGACTGGAACGCCCTGGCCCGTGAAACGATGGCCGCGACGCGCGCCCGACTCGCGACCGAGCGTGCCCGACTCGTGACCGAGCAGGCCTGCGACCGGGCGCTCTGGGACTACGACAAGGGCGTCGCCGAGGACACGATCATCGACAACCTGCATACCGCCAACCCGAAGGGCCGCGCGTGGAGACTTGTCCTCTCGGACACCCTCCTGTACCACCTCGGCAAGGGCAACGTGCCCTGGCGGCGCGAGGCGCGCGACCCCGCCAGCGCGGACGACCAGATCGTCCGCCATGCCCGCGAGTTCCACAACGACGTTCTGCGCGACGAGAACCGATGACCGACCCAATCCTGAATCGCCTGGCCGACCGAGAATCGACGGCAATCCGCACGTTGAGCCGTTATTCAGCGCCCGCGCTGCGCTCCGCCTGAAGACCACCAGGCGAGCAGTCGGTCTACTCTGATTGGGTAATGACCGACGAACACTCGCTGGAGCCCGACGAGATCGTTACGAGCCGCAGTCAGCGGCTCGACCAGAGACAGATCCAGGCTTTCGTCGACCAGGCAGCCAGGTGGCTGTGCGGGCGTCACTCGCCTCGGCTGTCCTGGCCGACCAGCGCGCCGCTGGCGTCGTCCAGGACGTCGAGGACCGCATGCCGCGGGACGTGGCTGTACGCGCGGAAAAAATCGTCGATGGTGCGCCCGTCAGCCAGGTAGTTGAACAGGATCCAGACGTTGACGCGTGTGCCGCGAAACACGGCGCTGCCACCCTGGATGTCCGCGTCGCGCACGTAGGGCTGATTCCCAGTGGTCATACAGACTCCAGTCGTGCCCGTCTTCGCCACGCCCGAGTGCGGGTATTGGCGGCACAGTGGCGATCTGTCCATGTCTCAAAGTGGCCAATCAACCCTTACGGCTCCGATCACCTATAAGCAGCACCGCGCCAAGGCCGAGCACAACCAGTAGACCCCACGTCACCGGCAATTCGTCGTGGAGGCTGTTCAGCACGACGGCGACCAGCGACATGATGACCAGCGCGGCAAACAGCCTCATCGAACCGCCAGGCCTCTGTGGGATCGGCGCGTCCGATGGCGTCGTGAGGCCCACTCGGCATTTTCGGGTCCTCCAACGACTCGAATGCTTGACGGGCGCCGCGGCGTGCAGGTCGCGGCGCCCGTTTTTCGTGGCCCGAAGTGTACGGGGTGGCGTCGAAGGTGAGGAAAGCCGCATTTTCTCACCTTCAGCCCTTCTTGACCGCATCGTGCTCGCCAGCACGAATTTCCGCGGCAATATAGCGAGCTTGACGCACGTCTGCCGCCAGGTGCGGCTGGCCCTCAGCGCAGCGCAGGTCCCAGGTCGTCGCGTTCGGCTCGACAATGGCCGGTGAGCCGTCCCGTGCGATCGCGTGATGGGACTGAGCGCAAGTTGCGCTGTCGGGCAGGCGCAGGGAATTCAGTACGAGCTCGCCACTCGCTGCGGCCGGCGTAGGCTTGTCCGTGCTGCTTATGGGTGCTGTCCCCCGTGGGTTTACGGTGCTTTGAACGGCGAGGCCCTGGTTGAGCAGGTTCCGAGCACTAAGGGTTGAAAAGTTGACTCAGAAGTCTGCCGGATGTTGACCCAGAAGTCTGCTGTTTGGCGTGCCGGCGGCGCTGCCCTCCCGCCGACAGGTCCGGATGCCTAGCAGCCACAGTGCGCGGCACTTGTGGACGATCCTGGCCTTGCTGGCGGCGGCCGCTGTCTTCGGCGTGCTGGAAATTGTCCTGGCGAGTGGGCCGGCACTTGCCCAAGAGGCACCTACTGAAACTGCCACGGCGACGCCGGAAGCAGGCCAGTTCCCAGTGTTGGGCAACAACGGCGAGGTGAGGGTGTTCAAACAGACGCTGGGTGGCAGCGGTGGGCCCTTCACTTTCTTCGTGGATGGCCCAGGCAACAATACCGCCACAGCAGAAGGATCGACGGACTCGCCAGGTACCCCCGTACTGGTCGGCAACTTTCAGTTCGGCAATGGCAATTACACCATCACCGAAACCGGTCTGCCGGACGGATGGGTACTGACCGACGCCACCTGCCTCAGCGCTTCACAAATTGAAACCCTCGTGTCGCTGGCGAACAACCAGGTTTCGGTGGTCGTCAACGGCAACTCGCCACTGGCGACATGCACCTTCACGAACACATTCCAAGCAGTCACGCCGACGCCGACCAGTACCGTGACCCCGACGCCGACGGACACGCCTCTGGCCAACGGCGGGGTGCTGGTGTACCACCAGACTCTCGGTGGCAGCGGTGGACCGTTCACCTACTTCGTGGATGGCCCAGGAGAAAATAGCGCCACACTACAAGGAAGCACGTACGCGCCACTCAACCCGGTACTGGCCGGCAACGCGCAGTTCGGCTATGGCAGCTACACCATCACCGAAACCGGTGTGCCGGATGGTGGTGGCGCAGGCACCTGGGCCCTGACCGACGTCTCCTGTGATGGCGTGACACACGAGTCCTTCGGGGCGCCGCCGAATAACCGGATTACGGTGGTCGTCACCAGTTCGTCGCCGATTGCGAAGTGCGTCTTCTCGAACACATTCCAGGCAACCACGGCAACACCGACGCTAACGAGCACACTGACGCCTACCAGCACGCCGACGCAAACTGTAACTGCCACCAGCACCGCCACCGCGTCGCCGACCCCGACGCCAACGGATACGCCCTTGCCGACCGACACGCCGACGGTGACTCCGACGGCGACGAACAGCCCAACGAACACGCCCCTGCCCACCGACACGCCGACCATGACATCGGCGCCGACCAACACGCCAACCGACACCCCGACGGCGACCAATACACCGACGCTGACACCAACCGCGACGAGCACCCCGTCGAACACACCGGTACCAGCCACGGACACGCCGACCCCTTCGGCCTCGCCGACCAGGACCCCCGTGCCAACCGACACGCCGACGGCGACTGCGACCAACACGCCGGTGCCGCCGACAAGCACCTCGACCCCATCAGCCACGCCGACCGACACGCTCACCCCGTCGGCCACGCCCATGCCACCCACAATTACGCCAACCGCGACGCAGACGCCCTTCCCGTTCGGAGCCATTCGGGTCACCAAGACCGACAAAGCTGGTGCGCCGTTGCAAGGGGCGACATTCACGATCAAAGGCAACGGCATGACCGTCTACAGGACAACAGGTCCTGATGGCACGTTCTGCGTGTCCGGGTTCTCGTTTGGCCAGTACACAGTCCAGGAGACGGAGGCACCACCGGGCTACACGGCCGACAACCCGTCGGCGGTGACGGTGGCCGTCGACCAGCCTGCCAACTGTTCAGGCTCAGGTACGCCGAACAGCCCAGACCGATTCACGGATACCGCGTACACACCGACGCCCACACCGCTGCCGACGGATACGCCGACGGTGACACCAACCGCCACAAGCACGCCGACGGACACGCCCTTACCAACTGACACCGCGACGGTGACACCAACACCGACGATCACCCCGACGGTGACGAACTCGCCGACCGATACGCCGCTGCCAACAGACACCCCGACGGTCACTCCAACCGCCACGAACACGCCGACCCCTTCGGCCACCCCGACCAACACGCCGGTGCCCACCGACACGCCGACCAGCACGCCCGTGCCGACGAACACGCCCGTGCCCACGAACACGCCGACCCCTTCGGCCACGCCGACCGTAAGTCCGACCGCAACGAACACGCCGACGGATACGCCCACGCCGACCAACACACCCGTGCCGACCGCCACATCGACCAGCACGCCCACCGACACGCCGACCCCGTCGGCCACGCCGACTGACACACCTGTGCCGCCGACGGACACGTCCACGAGCACGCCCGTGCCGCCGACGGATACGCCCACGCCGACCAACACACCCGTACCGACCGCCACATCGACCAGCACGCCCACCGACACGCCGACCCCGTCGGCCACGCCGACTGACACACCTGTGCCGCCGACGGACACGTCCACCAGCACGCCCGTGCCGACAGACACGCCGACTCCGACGAACTCCCCGACGACACGCCTGACCACCGAACGGCGACGAGCACGCCGGTGGCCGCCGCCCACGAATACGCCGACATCGGTGCCACCCACGGACACGCCGACCAACGCGCCGACGGCCGTCGCGACCAACACACCAACGACGGTTCCGTCCAACACCGCCACCGCCGTCCCGCCCAGCACCGTGACGCCCACACCGACCGGAACGCCCAATTCGTGTCCTACCGTGATCCCGACACCCACCTCGACGGGAGTCGCAACCCCAACGCCGGTGTCGACGGCCACCCCTGAGGCGACTTCCACACTTGCGCCGACATCCATCCCGATTCCGACATCCACCCCGATTCCGACATCCACGCTGGTGCCGGCGGTGACTTCCACGCCCACGGTTGCCTCGGGAGTGACGGGCACGCCCACGTTGCACGCGACGGGCACCCCCACACTCACGCCCACGTCGACCAGCACCTCCGGCGGCGGTGGCGGCGCTGCCACCAAGCCGACGGCCACGCCCGCGCTGACCGCCACCAGCGGGGCAGCGGCAGGCGTGTCGGCCATCGCGTCGCCGACCTCGACCAGCACGCCGTCTACGCCCGGCGGCGGTGGCGGCGGCATCGGAACCGGACCGGAGGGTGGCGTGGTCCCGACACCGCCGCCAGGTCGCTTCACGTCGGCGCAGACCATTGTGTTGAGCATCACGCTGAGACGCCTCCAGGATCGCGAAGCAACGCAACCGAGCGCCCCTGTCCAGGTGCCATCATCGCTACCTGTGCAAGTGCCCTCCGCCGCAGACGGAGACAACCTCTGGGAAATGATCGCGTCGTTTTTCGAGGCTCAACCCCTCGTGATCGACCAGGCCAGCCCCTGCGAGCTGGGTGTCTCGATCACCAACTCCGTCAGCCCTAACCAGGGTCAGGTTGGCGATACCGTCAACTATTCGTACACACTGACCAATGACGGCACAGTCCCGTTGACCGACGTGCAGGTCGACTCCACGCTGCCGAGCGGGGTCACCCTCGTGAGCGCCAGTGACGGCGGGAGCGTCGATCCCGATACCGGCTACGTGGGCTGGGCACTGGCCGGTGGACTCGACGTCGGCGCCTCGACGTCGCTGTCGATTACAGCGACCATCGCGGAGCCGGGCAGCTGGGACAACACCGTGTGCGCCGTGGGCCACGACGCCCTCGACAACGAGGACGATGACTGTGCCACCTCGACGCTGATAAGCGGGGTGCCGACACCGACGCCCACAGCCACCGTGACCGCCACGGTGACTGTTACGACAACGCCAGGGACACCTACGCCTGGCACGCCCACCCCCGAGGAAGCCGTGATTGGGACAGCAACGCCAGGGACGCCGACGCCTGGCGCGACCAACACACCGCTGGCGACCAGCACCCCACTGCATACGACTACGCCGCAGACCACCAGCACCCCGCCGCCCACGACTACGCCGCAGGCCAGCAATACCCCGCAGCCGACCAATACGCCGCAGCCCACCAACACCCCCAAGCCCACGCCACAGCCGACCAACACGCCAAAGCCCACTAACACACCAGTTCCAGCTCAGCCGAAACCCGCGCCCGCCCCGGCACCTGCGCCAGCTCCCTGAGACGAAGGCGCGAGGCCGTTCACCGTTGACGACCTGGATCTGGTCCTCTAGCGGCCCACTTCGATACAGGCAGAACAAGCGTTCTACAACTAGCCCTGCCCACCCCGGCAGCTATGGCTCAAATCAGCCGCACTCTTTCTCCCCTTCAACCTCAATCTGACTCAATCTGACTCAATCTGACTCAATCTGATCGCTGGCTGATGCAGACTGTCGTCGAACACAGCAGCAGTGATCAGGCGCGCGAGGCCACCACGGCCTAAAATGCTTCCTGATAGCTCTATCGCGGTGTGCGTGAGTTCCGGTAAAGTGCGATTCCGGCCCGATAGGGGCTGGGAGCAAGCTGCCAATGACGGCGCCGATACGGTTGCGCCTGGACCAAGCGACGCGGACTACGGTGTCCGAACGCTACGAGCACACACGTGGAGCGGTGGAACGGACGAACTGCCAGATCGTGCTGCTGGCCGACGCAACGCGCCAGAGATCGCGTGGCTGGTCCGGCGTGGGCCACACCAGGTGCGCAAAGTACTGCATCGGTTTCAGGCCGAAGGCCTGGCCGGCTTGGCTCCGCGCAAAGCGCCGGGACGAGCGCTGGAGGTCACGCCGGCCTGGCTGGCGGAGTTGCGTCGGGTGATCGACCTGGACCCACGCAGCGTCGACGTGTCCAGCGTGGTATGGACGACTCGGCTGCTGTCGACCTATCTGGAACGTGTCACCGGCCAACACACTGGAATCGAAACGGTGCGGATCCATCTGCATCGACTGGGCTACGTGTGCAAACGACCGACCTGGTCGTTGAAGCGCAAGTCGACCGAACAGGCAGGGTGGGTAAAAAACGCCTGAGGGTGGAGGTGCTCTTAGCTGCCGCGGCATCGCCTGTGCCTCCACCTATCGATGATCTGCTGCCTGATCCGCTCCTGTGCGATGCGGTGCCAGCAGACCTGCCCTGGCTGCTGCGGCTGTTGCCACGGGCCGACGTCTACCTGCAAGACGAGGTCGAGGTCGCTCTGCACCCAACCCTGACCCGCGTGTGGAGTCCAAGGGGTCGTCGTCGGCAACGGCTGGTCGAGACCTGCGGAAATAACGAGAAGCAGCATGGCTTCGGCCTCGTCGACTGGCGGGATGGTTGGGCTCGATTGGGAGCGGGCGCTTGGTCGTCGAGCTGCTCCGTTGTGTGCCCAGTTGCGTCGAGCAGTCGAGCGTTCCCAGTCGCGTGGGCGCATCGCCATGGTCCTCCTCGACAACCTCGGCATTCATACACCAAAAGGCTCACTCCTGCTGCGGCACTTGCTGGAGGAGCTGCGTGGCCAACTGGTGCTGGTCTATACACCGGCCTACGACCCGGAGTCCAACCGCATCGAGTGGTTGTGGCGCTCGCTGCGGCGTGCCGTCACCCATACCCACACACGCCAAACCCTCCCACCGCTGCTCGACGACGCCGATGGTTGGGCACGCAACATCTCGCCAATGGAGATCCTGCGCCAGATCGGCAGTCCCTTCGCGGACACTGTTGATCCGACCGACCAGCAGACTATCGCCAATGCCTCCTAAACAACCGGGAAGCATTTAGCTGGCCGCGTATGACACCGCGCTGGCGCTCGGACTGCCTGTCGCGGAGGTGCGCCTCCGCATGCGGACACGGGCTACCGCGTTGCCGCCACGCGGCACGGGCATACCGGTAACTGAGGGGAGGCCAGGATGAGCGACCGCGGTCAGGACATCACACAGGACCTGCTCCGTCTATCTGCCCAGAAACTGTGCGCCGATTTGAACGGGCGCTCGACCGACGGGGTCTGGCAGGCCCAGTTGGAACGGTCGACCAACGGCAGACACGTGTCGCTGTCCTCCTATTGTCCCGACGAGTTCGTCGGCAGCTTCGATCACCGTGGCTGGCATGCTCCCAGCGCACAGCGTCGCCACCAGCGGCCGCGGCCGCTCGTTCGGTCGCTGCCGCTTCCACTCGCCAGCTAGGCAGGGCCGATCTACCGCGACGACGACGGCGACCGCCTGGTCCACGGACCACCCGGCTAGACCCGGCTCGAGCTTGACCAGCTCAAGCTCACGCGGGGGCCAAGAACTCGCGGCGCCCTGGAACTCGTCCTGGGTAGCACCTTCGCTAACCGTGCCGCAGTCCTAACACCTTTCGAGAAAAGCGCGGTGGCGGGTCATGCTACTCCTGGCGCTCCTGGTGGCAGTGAGGGTGTTAGCGGCCGTGGCACTGGCGTCCACGAGCAGGGTACCCATGCCACCATTTTAGTGGCATTTGTGGCGGAGTCATCACGTTAGTGGCAGTCGAGCAGTGGTGGCATGCTGACGCTGTGGCTGCAGAGGTCAAGCTCACCGTCCGCCTGCCCGTGGCGCTTCATAGCCAGCTCACCGAGCCCGCCTCGCTGGACCAGCGCAGCCTGAATGGTGAGGTCATCTACCTGCTCCGGGAGTCGGTGGATCAACGACACATCGCAGCGTCGGAAGGCCCGCCACCCGCAGGGAGGGACATCCGGCATGCCCGACGGTGACTGGGTCAACGACTGGAACCTGGACGACTGGCAGCAATGATCGGCAGGGTGCAGTCCCCCGACGGACTGCGGCTTCGGATACCACACGTGGTGCGTCGGGACGTCCAGCCGACTGTCGTTCAGTCAAATGCACCTGGAAATAGAGATGCAGTTTTCCCAGAGTTGTCATCCGGCGCTCGCCAACGAAGACAACTCCTCAGTGCGAGCGCGGGTCATTTCAATCTCACACGAGGTTTGGAATTGGCCGGCGCCAGAAGCTCCCGCGGCAAAGGCAAAGCGCACGGCGCAGTTGGCGTCGCGAAACGTCTGCCAGTCAGCCTGTGACTGATCGAGCGTGGGCCTCGCGACAACACGGCCGGTCACCTGGTCCAGGCTGTCGGCTTTGTCCTGGGCTCGCTGCAATTCGGTTGCCAGAACCTGCTGGGCCGCCCCCAGAGTGTCGCTGAGACATTGTGTCGTCTCAACCTGATTACCGGTCGAAGCTTGACATTCACCGACTGGGTCGGCCGATGCCCTCTGTGTACTGAAAACGGTGATGCCGACCAGTACGACCGTCAGCAATCCAAGAGTTGCTCCGAGGCTATTGAGTACACGCATGCGGTCTTCTCCCCTTTCGTAAACCCAGTTGAAGCGTGAGATCAACACCGGGCACGTCGTTCAGACAAGGCTGTGCATGGGAAGGCAACAGCCGGCCGCGCCATCGGCGACCAGTCCACACCTGACACGGGGGGTGTGGCTGTGGATTCGCACCGAGTACAGCGACCATAGCACGCTCCGATCGCCCGATCCCAACGCTTACACGCTGGCCTCTATGGATGACGGGCGCCTGACCATCGAGGCCGACTGCAACACCGTCATGACGACGTACATCCTCAGCGGCTCCGCACCACACGATCCAGCCAGGCGCCTCAACCCTGGTCGCCTGCCCACCAGGCTCGCAAGATACGGTCTTCTTGCGCGACGTGATGCAGGTCGTCACGTTTGCCTTCGACGGGCCACAGCCGGTGCTCAATATTGCGCCGGACGCTGGCAACATGATCTTCAGTCCGCGACTGCGGACTGCGGCCGGGGGACGGTTGGGAAGGGATCGCGCTGGCAGTCACGGACCCGCGCTAGAAACGTGATCGCTCACGTTGTGCTCACTCGGTCCACAGTACACGGGGAAGCAAAGAAGTGGGGGCAGGGTTCCCAGGGATCTCGGCGTTGGTTGGCAGCAGACTGGGAAATCGCGCGTCACTGTACCCGTTGCCAATGCCCGGGCCTGAGCCTCCGCCGGCGCCCGGTCCGTGCGGGACGGCGTGGATCCAAGACAATCGGAGTACCCTGCGGCGGTTATGTTCCACGTCCGGCATCGGCTAAGCGGCTCATGAATGTCCGGACCGTTAAACCACTTGCAAAGGCTGAGGCCGGTCACTAAACTTTTTTCGCTCAGAACAAATGAACTCGGGTGATTTGAGGCGAGCTGGGGAATAAGCGTTGAGGGCGTGGGTGAATTCCAAAACAGGAAAGGAGCCGAACTGGGGAACCTGAAATGCAGACGACGTCAGATCTTATGGGGTCCTCGACGGACGGCCGAGTCAGCAATGAATCAACCGGTGTTGATGCACCGGCAAATGCAAATGCAAATGCAAATGCACCGGCATTGTTAGCCGCCGCCGTCCTGGCCCCGCTGGTCCTGCTGGGCCCGTTGGTCCTGCTGGGCCCGCTGGCCCCCGCCGCCCTGGCCCCGTTGGTCCTGCTGGCCCCGTTGGTCCTGCTGGGCCCGCTGGCCCCGGCCGTCCTGGCCCTGTTGGTCCTGCTGGGCCCGCTGGTCCTGCTGGTCCCGCAGGTCCTGCTGGCCCCCGGGGTCCTCGTGGCGCCTGATTGCCGGTGCTGCGACATAACACGAACTAGTGCGATATCTGCTGCGGCATAACGTCATGTCGGACGACCCCGCCCACGCGCGCGTCGTCCCTCCGCGCCCGCTCGGCAATGACTGCGGATGTCTTAGAGGCTCCACCGTACGTGAACCCTTCATGATCTGGGAGAGGCGCGAGCCGCTCTTCTGCGAATGATCGCGGATGTCTTTCTCAGCTAACGCAGGGGCGGCAGAGCTTGTAACGAGCGCAGTCATTGTCCTTTACTTGTGTTGGGCATGGTCTGTCTCGGCACCCGGCGATTCTTTCCTCGCCCGAGCAGCAGTGCGACTCACCGGCAGAGCCTCCATTTGGATCGGCTTGTGGCACTCCTGGGAAATGTACACGCCATACCCGAGTCAGAGCTCCCTGTATTTGGGTGCAGTGCTCACTTATGAGGGAGGGGTACGGCATTCTTGGAAAGCACCCGCCGTCGGGCACTTGCCTCCGCTCCAGGGGTTCCTGCTAATGAGATTTAGCCGCTACGAAGACTCGATTTGTAGCAGCGACTTTGAATCCTTTCGCCCTGGCCTGTGCGCGTACCTGGCATGTCATGTAGCCGATAGCTCCAGAATCCTGGCGGCTGTTGACTTGGTCTGTGACTACCGGCCCATCAAGCCGCCCTTTGGCGAGCAGCCTGATCACCCGCTTGAGCCCGAGCAAGAAGTCTTGCATTCAATGCAATTCTCCCTGCCGCGGGAGAACCTGCTCAGTTAGCGCGACACTCGGGCAATCCGGCATTCGACAGCATGCGCGCAAGAATCTCGGCGAAATCGCCACGCTGGTTGCGCGCGAGCTCAGCGATACGGCGGATCGCCAACCTGTCGAGATTTGCAACATGACTCTACGCCAATGAGCCCCGCCAAACGTGCAGACAGCGTTAAGACGGCCGAACTCGGCCGATGCGATGACTGACTGCTGCAAATTGGGAGCCGATCAATCCGTGCCAGACGATCGGCCCAGGTCGCACTGGTCAAAGCCGGCGATGACCTGGCAAGCGGGCAAGCGTCCCGATTCTTCGAGTATGAAATTCCTCGAGAGGTGCCTCTGCTGCGCGCCGCAACCCTTCGCGATCGTAGCCAGCACAGCGCAGTCCTTGATACTCTACTCTTGATACCCCTCGCAACACTAGAACAGGCTTGGCGCGAGTTCTTCTTTACTCCCGAACCTGCTGTCACAGTCGCAGTATTTCGCATCTTGTTCGGAGTGATCCTGGCAGTCCACGGCCTGCTGCTCTGGCCCCACGCGAGTCTGTGGTACGGACCCCGAGGGTTCCTACCGTACAAGCAGTACTGCCAGATCTACGGACAATCACGCTTTACTGTATTCCAATTTCTGCCCGATTCAGACCTCACCACGAAGGTCGTACTTGCGGTGTTTATTGCGGCTGCTGTGTCGCTATCCCTCGGTATTCTGACGACCGTCAGCGCGTGTCTCACATTTGTTCTGTTAGTTTCCATACACAATCGGAATCCAGCAGTCCTTCACGGAGGAGACGACGTCTTGCGGATCATGGCGTTCTTGCTGATCTTTTCGTCGGCCGGCGCCGAACTTTCGGTGGACCGATACGTTTCATCTGGCCACCCGTTCGTCGGAGAATACACGTCGCCTTGGGCGCTCAGACTGATGCAGCTACAAGTCTCGATCATATACTTGCGAGCTGGCTTGGCAAAGCTTGGAGGTGCTTCTTGGCTGAACGGATCCGCAGCGTACTATCCAACCCAGGTACAGGAGTACCGTAGGTTTCCCCTACCAAGGGTACTGATCGGCGCGTTTTGGATCAGGCTCGCCACCTGGGGCACAATTCTCATAGAGCTCGGGGTGGGGACCGCAATCTGGCTGAAAGAATTCCGTAGCGCGATTCTCCTGTGCGGTCTCGCCTTTCACTTGGTGTTGGAGTACTTCCTTAACTTGCAACTGTTTGGCTGGACTATGATGTGCTGCTTGTTGTTGTTTGTCTCTCCCACGGACCTCATGTCGTTGCTCCGACTGGCCCAATAGGGCGCACAGCATCGTTCACTACCTGCCGATACAGACCGGTCGTTGCCGACATGCTCCGCAGTTAGCACGCCGCCGTGCAGCTTCTGCCTACCAGCGGAACAACCAGATGGGGCGCAGCACTCGGCAGGAGGCGCTCGTCGACACCCAGCACGACCGATATCCCGGTCTTGTCCTGGTCTCCGCAGGCGTACAACTGATGTCAACAGTGACGGCCCGGGGTCGAGCCGGGGCCTGGGGGTGCCGGTCTACGTGTGGCTACGCGCCAGCAGGAGTCCCAGACCGCTTAAAGGGCACCCGCAGGCGTGTAGCTTTTTCCGGTCACGGGCCTTGCTCGTTCGGTGACACAGGCACGCCTGGGTTCAACGTTGATGATTGGAAGCCGCGGGTCGGTCTTGCGTCTGCTGGTCCGACCGCCGTGGTCGAGCACCGCAGCGCGCGCCTGGTCAGCTGGGTATACGCCAGGCGCGCTGTATCGGGCGCACCAAGACCCTGTTCCGTAGGCTGGCGCGAAAACCGGATTGTTCAGGCGCGACCTGGCCGCGAAGTGAAGACGAATCGAACGGCCGAGACCAGTGAGTACGCTCACGCCGGCCAGCAGGAGCCCAAACCACCAGGGCACATTGAATCCAGACGGCTCCGACGAACACACCCACGAGGAGGGCAAACAGAAACAAGCTACCCGCGACTCCTCCGCGAGGACCGACGGTCAGTCTCGTGCGTCTGACCCCGCGGAGTCGTTGTCTTGCTTGGCCAACAAAGCCACGGGCATCTGCGTTCATTGGCTAAACCCCCCGCGAAGTCGGACGTGTCTGCCGTGCAACATGCCAGCTGGCCGATCATCAAAGCGGTAGACCCATGCGCGTTGGACGCTCGGTGATGGTTAACATTGAGCGACCTCGGTTACTTCGTGGTTGCTGGGAGAAAGTCGACCTGGGTGGCACCGTCGTCGTTGCGAAGCGTGAGCCGGTCGGCGGTGAGCAAATACTCTGTCGATGCCTGGAGGGCTGTCAGGTAAGCCTGCTCCTGCTCCATGACTGGGTCGGGACACGTCTGCTGCGTCGTGGCGACAGAGCCGATCGACAGTGACGACCCATCGACGCTGTACGAGCCAGTGAAGCTGTTGCACCCCGAGCCGCCCGAGATGGTGCCGTCGGGCCCAAAGACAGCCGTCATCTCCGTGTCCTGGAGCGGCGTGGTGACCGCGCCGCGGCCATTGTTATACGCCAGTACCTGCCAGCTCGTGCCGGTCAAGGACACGAGTCGGTTGCGGCTCGAAGAGCATGTTGCCCGAGTCCTGCTGCAGATCGAGCACCAGCACGCTCTCTGTGGACACCTGACTCACCACGGCACCCAGCTGTTGCAGAAACACGTCAGCTCGAGAGCCTGGCGGACAAGCCGCCTGGGTGCTAGGACCAAGTTGCAGACTCAGTCTGCGCCCAACCTGCCGATACGTGCCGCTGACCTGGTTGCAGTCGGCTCGCACGGTGAGCGTCCCGTCCGCTCCAAACGCGATCGTGTACCGGTCGCGATCAATAGGGCTGACAGACGCATCGTCGTCCGTGACCGAGTACATCCAACGCCACGACGTTGATTGAAGCGCGTTGTTGGGGGCCGACACCTGGGCGAACGTCGTGTTCGCGAGCAGCAAAGCAACCCCGCTCGCAAGAATCAGTGCGCGGAAGATCCGAGATAGTTGTACCTGTCGGCACCGGCTCGATGAACTGCTCAAGAGAATGGCTCCACCACGCACGGAATGTACACCCTCCGCTAAACCACCGCTGTCGCGCACGGCGGAGCGAGTGTCGTGCTGATGCCAATTCGTGCCGCCAGCGTGCCTTCCCTGCAGGAGTGGGAGGCAACATGCCCGCATTTGCCTCGCGCATCACAACACTGGTGAGTTCTCTGAGCGGGTTACGCATGTCGTGGAGGTCTCGGCGTCAAATAACCGCTCCGGCAACAGGTTCCTGCGTCGGCCGCGGAGCCCCATCGGCCGCCCTTTAAGGGCGCGAGCTAAAGCTCGCGCTGGCATCAGGTCGGGATCGACTGGCGCCAACTGGCAACGGTAGCGCGGCTCCGCCGCGAGATATCCACGCGGAGGCCCAGCAACCGCTCCTGTCCGATGCCGGCTGGCCTTGAGTGTCGCTTCGACTCCAGCTAGTGGGTCGGCGGCGACTTGTCCCGCGGAATGTGCAGGTGTTGACGCAGGCTGGCGACGGTAACCGCGGTGCATCGCTGCACGGCGTTCGGCGCGCCGACCCTGGCGATTGAGCTTGCTGACGATCCGATCTGACTTAACGGGCAGCGGGCCGGCGGTGCAGTTAGTCAGCAATTTTTCGTCCGTGGGGCGCCGTCGGTACGTGGAACGCGGTAAAAGGGGTAAAGGGGTAAAGGGTAGCCAGGGTCGTCAAGGTCCCACCTCGCCAGCGCAGCATCAACTATGCCTTGGCGGACGCCTGATCGAGCTTGATGATCACCTCCGCCAGCAGATGTGCGCAGCGGTTCTTTACGGCCGCGAGTGCTCGTTGTCAGCGCCGTCCACCCCCTGCTCCAGGTCGTTGCCCGGACCGGCCAGCATTTGACGCTTCTGCTAGCGCAGGCTAGCGTCGGATCCTCAGCGGTGTGCCGATGTCCGCAAACTGCCACAGCACCAACGCCTGCTCGTCCAGCATGGAGACGCAGCCATGGCTGCCCGGCATGCCGAAGAGCTCCGGGTCACGCCAGTAGTTGCCGTGGAGTGCGTGGCCCTCATTGGTGAAATACTGAGTCCATTTCACGTTTGGCACGTCGTAATCAGGGCCGACCATTCGCTCGTTCTCCACACGGCGGATAATCGTGTACAGGCCCGGTGGCGTTTCCCAGCCCGGCTGGCCGGTTGAGCCGAGGAAGGTCGTGACGGGCGTCTGGCCTTCGTACGCCGTGACGATCTCGAGCGTGAGGTTGACATCGATCCAGCGCCCATCGCCCGGCGCGAGCGAGCCGATGGGTGGTGCATCTCCGGCCGGAGTGCTCCGCAAGAGATTTGAGTACACGTACTCTCCCGATTCGAGTTCGGCCCAGACCGGGTAATCTGGGGTGACTTCCTCGCCGGCGACAAAAAACGGGACGACGACGCTGTCGCCTGGCCCGAGCTCACGCGTGATCTCCGAGTCGGTGTTCGGCTCGGTGCGCACGTGTGCGGCATCGGCAGCATACCCCTGCCACACCAGATCGCTGCTCGCGGCAAGAGTGCGCTGGGGGAGTCGACGCATGCTGAGGTCGCTCAGCGAGGCGCCCGGTGTATCAGTCTGCTGTGCCCACGCCAGTTGAGACCCGTGGGAAATCGCTGCCCCAAGTGCGACAGCCCCAAACGAGCCGAGCGCCGCCCGGCGGGTCAGGCCATATGGCCGTCGAACCAGCATCAGGTAGTCATAGTCTCGAGCGTGAGTGCGCACCTCGTGCGGATTGAGCCCATCCGCGGCCCGGCCGGGCGTCGCCGGGTTGGGTGCAGTGCATCCAGCCGTTGCATCCTGGCTCAGCCGCGGTGGGTTCGGGCGCGGGTCCAGACGTCGATCATGGTGCTGATGGCGATCACGCCGGCGAGCAGGAAGACTTCGTCCTGGTGCTCGACTCTGACTTCAAGCGCGTCTCTGTGGTCCCGTTGCACCCGTGCGGCCAGTTGGCCGTGCGACATAATCGTGAAATTGCGGCCCTGGATGTCGCCACGAACGGGAAGGTTCTCGCCGGTAACAAGGCTGAGGTCGAAGCCTGCGAGAAGATCGCCATCGACGAGCCTGTTGACGTCGGCGTAGCGCGCGCCGCCTCGCCAGATCTCGTACTTCGTTCCGTCGCTGAGGACCGGGTCCTTGATCCATGCCTGCTCGACGCCATGGGAATCGTCGAGGCGCAACTCGTCGCGCACGCGGACAACCGGCCCGTGGACTCGATACGCCACTTGCCCACCCTGATCTTCGATCACAATGTCGCGCGAGAGCGGCGAGCCGCCTTCACGAATGGTGTATTGCATGGCGATGCCGGCAAGCTACGACGCAAAACACTCAACTGCTGCTCAGCCCCGTGGCGTTGGTGATCGTAATGGGCCTCATCGGCAACGCCACGATGAAGGCGGAGGCGGCGGGTCAGGGTGCGTCAGTGGAGCGCCGCGAAAGACAAGGCAGGGGTTTGGTGCTGATGCCGGAGTCGCGCTTCGGGTAGCCGACAGCGTCGAGGGGACGTGACATGCGGTATGCCCGTACGCTGCCGTGTTGCTTAACCCTGCGTCAGACATCGCTGACCAGTGGATCCAGCGAATCAGGCGCGCATTAGTCCGTCTACGATCGAAACGTTAGAGGTATCGTCTGTTCCCTGCTACGCCGAGTCGTTTGAGAGGTACACATGATCACCAAGAAGCAAACCGTCCTCGTCGCCGATGACGATCCGCGTCTGCTGAAGCTCATCCAGCGCAACCTGGAGATTGCCGACTATCGCGTTCTGACTGTTTGCGACGGGCCCAACGCGTTGAAGCAGGCAGAAGCTGAAGAACCGGACCTGTACGTCCTCGACATCATGATGCCGGGGTTGGACGGTCGCGAAGTCACACGACGACTTCGCGAGTTCAGCATCGCCCCCGTGCTGATGCTGACGGCGAAGGACTCCGAGGATGACAAGGTGGCTGGCCTCGAAGCCGGCGCGGACGACTACCTGACCAAGCCCTTCGGGGCGCCGGAGCTGATCGCGCGCGTGAAGGCGCTCATGCGCCGCGCCAAGCAGTACACCAAGGAGGCGACTACCCCGTCGTTCACGACGGGCGACCTGACGGTCGACTTCTCGCAGCACCAGGCGCTGCGCGAGGGCAAGGCCATCAACCTAACGCCGACCGAGTACCGCATTCTCACGCACCTGGCGCGCAACGCCGGCCGCGTCGTGACGCAGGATGACCTGCTCACGAAGGTCTGGGGCCCCGCGTATCGCGACGAAGCCCACCTGCTCAGGGTGAACATCGCTCGCCTGCGGCAGAAGGTGGAACCTGAGCCGTCGAACCCGAAGTACGTGATTACCAGGCCAGGCATCGGCTACAGCCTGACACGCATTGAGACCAACGGGCACAGATGAACACGTTGTTCTCCGGGAGGGCACCATTCGACAAGACGCATTGCTCTTCCGCGGTGAGCGGACATACTTGTGGCAGAAGGGTGCCTTGCCCTGATCGGTAGTGTTACCTCGGATCGCTACAAAGTTGCACATGTCCGGCCATGAGACAGTTGCCGATGACCGCGCCGCCGTCGGTAAGTGGCGGGTCATAGGCGACACTGACTCATCGACGAATTCCGCGATCCCAGGTCAGCGTGGTCGGGATTCAGCAGGTCATTGGCGGCTGGCTGAGCAGCCAGTGAGAAATGGACGACGGATGCTTCCGCAAGAGCTCTGGAGGAATCTATGCCTCTAACGCGGCGTCTAACGGCAGAGTTTGTTGGAACGTTCTGGTTGGTGTTCGGTGGATGTGGCAGCGCCGTCCTGTCCGCCTCGTTTCCCAATCTTGGCATCGGCTTTCTAGGAGTAGCGTTCGCGTTCGGGCTCACTGTGTTGACCATGGCGTATGCCATTGGGCATATCTCGGGCTGCCATCTCAATCCAGCGGTGTCCATCGGCTTGTGGGCTGGGAAGCGATTTCCTGCTCGAGATTTGCTGCCGTACATCGTCGTTCAGGTGGTCGGCGCCATCGTTGGCGCGGGCGTTCTGCTCCTGATTGCACGCGGACAGCCGGGCTTTGATCTGAGCGTGAGCAACCTCGCCGCCAACGGATACGCGGAGCATTCCCCAGGAGGCTATTCGCTGGCCGCCGCGGCGCTCACCGAGCTCGTCCTGACCTTTATGTTTGTCGTTATCATCATGGGTGCGACCGATGGGCGAGCTCCCAAAGGCTTTGCGCCAGTCGCGATTGGGCTCGGGTTGACATTGATCCACCTGGTTGGTATCCCCGTCACGAACCTCTCGGTAAACCCCGCGCGAAGTACCGGACCGGCAATTTTCGTTGGCGGCTGGGCGCTCGGGCAATTGTGGTTGTTCTGGGTGGCTCCCATCGTCGGCGCGGCGATCGCGGGGTTTGCCTACTCGTGGTTAAGTGTCGTCGAAGAGGAGCCAATAGTTGGCGAACCGGAGCCGGCATCGACGGCGGACATCAAGGCCTGACACGTCGAGCCTGACGGCCCGCGCAGTCGTGCGAACCACGGGTTTGGGCGTATTCACTTCGTCGGATTGACTCACATGCCAGTCCCCACGGTTCTTGTCGTCGAGGACAATCGCCGTATCGCGGCTTTTCTCGACCGCGCATTGAAGCATCCAGGTTATCGGGTCGACATCGCTGCTGACGGTCTGAACCGGCCTTGCGATGGCCGCGGAGAACCTCCGAGCCTGGTCATCCTGGATCTCATACTGCCGAGATGTCGATGGAATCGACGTGGCACACCAACTGCGGAGACACAGTGCCGTACCAATTTTGAGGCTCACCAAGCGTGGTGCCGTCGCAGATCGAGTACAGGGGCTGGACGCAGGCGGCGATGACTGTCTGATCAAGCCGTTCGCTCTCGAGGAATTACTGGCGCGTGTCCAGCTACTCCTACGCCGACAGCACGAATGTCGAATGTCGAGGCGGAACTGCGGGGCACATTGGAGGATGTCGACTTGAACGTCGACCAGGACGCCCGCATGGCAGCGCGTGCCGATCGGGGATCTCGCCTCGCAACTGACTGGTCAGGGCCTCCAGGTCGGCACGTGTGGCCGCGGCACCGCGCTCCTCTGGGCGGCGCAGGCTGAGTTGCTGGAGTTGACGCTCGAGCAGCCTCAGCGCTCTGGAGCAGGCGCTCGATCTCCTCGCGCAGCGCGGCAGCGCTCCCTGGCAGTTGGCCGCTGCCGTCGAGCGCATCGCCCTGAAGGAGGGCAGCGTCCTCCGTCGCCCGTGAGCACGACGGCCACGCGCTGCGCAACCAGGGGGAAGGCTCGACGATACTCATCGAAGCGGCGCTGGATACGACGGGAGCAACGTGGTTCCTGGCAATGCGGAGGACCCGCAGATCGCCATCGGTCTCGGCCGGCGCCTGGATAATCTCCTGGGCGGCGATGTGTCAATCGAGGTCACAGGCATCACGCTGGTTGAGCTGGTGGCGCAGGGCGGCATCCACCACGACCAGCGCCTGATAGCCGCGTTCGGCGAGGGCCGTCGGGACCAGCCGCAGGTTGTCCAGGCGCGGCCGCCCGTCGTCTGGTGCGCGCCCAGGCCAGGTTCGAGCCGTCGACGACTGCCAGGAATGTCTGGGCGGTGGGGGTCAGGCGCCGTCGTCTGTCCACACCCATTGACGATCTCGGCTGATTCATCGTGAACTACAGGAGCGGCGGCTGCTTGTCGATGGTGAGTTGACGTAGTCGCGGCTGTGCGGGCAGTGATCGGCGATCGACAGCAGCGAGTTGGGTGTCCCCCGGTTGGACAGGATTACGTCGATCAGGCCCGGTCCCTGGTGGGCGAAACCATTGTGTTCGTTACGCCAGCAGGTCGAGATGAGCAGGATATTGAGCAAAGCGACCGGAGCGTAATTCGTGCGCGTGCGCCTCTTTTTTGGGCCACTCCAGTTGTGAGAGTGATCTCGCCGCGCTTTACCTGGACTGAACGTGTCCCAATCGACACCCAGGGTTGCTAACTCACAGATCGCGCGCAGGTTTCAACCACATCCGCAACACGGAACTGGCGCAACCGTGGCCTCGCGATCACCCGATCAGGGTGGTGTGCGATCGACTCCGCCACGGCACGATGGTTGCATGCCTGAGAGTGCTAGCAACAAGCATGACTAAGTACAGCTTTCCGTAAGTTCGTGGCCCTATCCGCGAAGCAGGCTGCAACGGCGCTCGGCGCTGGTGATAGGGCCTGCTATTTGCGGAACTCAGCACTTATAAGCCCTCGCCCCTCTCGTACGTGATGGTCGCGGAACAGGAACGATTGAACGCGGCACGTGAAACCGGCGTGCCATGGAAGAGATGGGGACCGTACCTCAGCGAGCGACAGTGGGGCACGGTGCGTGAGGACTACAGCAATGACGGAAATGCTTGGGACTACTTCTCCCATGACCAGTCTCGCTCACGAACCTACCGCTGGGGGGAAGACGGGATTGCAGGTATCTCCGACGACAAGCAGCAGCTATGCTTCGCGATCGCGCTGTGGAACGGGCACGACCCCATCCTGAAAGAGCGGTTCTTCGGTCTGACGAACAGTCAGGGCAACCACGGCGAGGACGTCAAAGAGTACTACTTCTATCTGGACAGCACGCCGACGCACTCGTACATGAAGACGCTGTACAAGTATCCCCAGGCGGAATACCCGTATCAAGATCTGGTGCAGACCAACGCCCGTCGGTCCAGAGACGAGCTCGAGTACGAGCTCCTCGACACCGGTATATTCGACGAGGACCGCTACTTCGACGTCTTTGTTGAATACGCCAAGGCCGGCCCAGAGGACATCCTGATCCGCATATCCGTACACAACCGCGGGCCCGCATCGGCTCAGCTGCACCTCCTACCGACACTCTGGTTCCGCAACACATGGTCAAACGCCACCAGCGAGGCGAAGCCGTCTCTGCGGCAGCTAGACGACGGCGTCGTGCATGCTGATCGTTCGGGACTGGGCGAGTACACCTGGTATTGTCAAGGCGCATCGGAGTTACTCTTCACCGACAACGAGTCGAACACCCAGCGCCTGTGGGGCCAGGCCAGCGCATCTGCCTACGTCAAAGATGCGTTTCACGATTACGTCGTCTCGGGCCAGCACAATGCTGTGAATCCCTCCCGCACAGGAACCAAGGCCGCGGCGCTCTATGTGCTGGAAGTCCAGGCTGGCGGCTCCGAGGTTGTGCGGTTGCGACTGACCTCAGGGTCATCAACCAGCCCATTCACGTCTTTCGATGACGTCTTCGCCGGTCGTATCGCTGACGCGGACGAGTTCTACGATCGCATCAGCCCCACCACGTTCAGTGACGATGAGCGCCGCGTGCATCGCCAGGCGCTCGCGGGCATGCTGTGGTCTAAACAGTACTATTACTTCGACCTCGATAGGTGGCTGGCCGAGCACAATGCCCATCCGCTGATGGGCTCTTCCAAACAGGGAGTCCGCAACGCCGAGTGGTTCCAGATGCTGAACAGCGACATTATCTCCATGCCCGACAAATGGGAATATCCCTGGTACGCGGCGTGGGATCTAGCCTTTCATACGATCGCCCTGTCGCTGGTCGACTTCGACTTTGCCAAGGACCAGCTCCTGCTGATGTTGCGAACCCTGTACGCGCATCCCAACGGGCAAATTCCAGCGTACGAGTGGAACTTCAGCGACGTGAATCCGCCAGTCCACGCCTGGGCCACATTGTTCCTGTTCAACATCGAAAGGGAATTGGGTCGCGCCGACCTGCGCTTTCTCGAGCGCTCGTTCCAGGGGCTCATGTTGAACTTCAACTGGTGGGTCAGCCGCAAAGACCCTGAAGGTCGCAATGTGTTCGCAGGCGGTTTCCTGGGGCTTGACAACATTGGGGTTTTCGACCGCAGTGCGCCGCTGCCGACTGGCGGGCACCTGGATCAAGCTGATGGAACCGCGTGGATGGCCTTCTACTGTCAGAACATGTTGAGCATTGCTCTGATTCTGGCCGAGTCTGACCCAATGTACGAGGAGATTGCGTATCGCTTCCTCGAACACTTCCTGTGGATCACGTATGCGATGGATCGCATCGGCGAGAACCATGACGAGATGTGGGACTCCGAGGATGGCTTCTTCTACGACCTGCTCCACTTGCCGAATGGCGACGCAGTGCGTTTGAAGGTCCGCTCGCTTGTGGGATTGCTGCCTCTGTGTGCGGCGACGGTTTTTGAGCCAGGCGCCGCGGAACGGTTTCCCCGGCTCACGGACTTGATCAACCTGTTTCGCGAGCGCCACCCGGAGGTGGTCAATCAACTCGCGATCGCTAACGACAGCTTCATCGGATATGCAGGACGAAGACTCACAGCGGTGTGCAACGAGGACAAGTTGAAGCGCATCCTGGCCTACATGCTTGACGAAAAGGAATTTTTCAGCCAGTACGGGATCCGCTCGGTGTCTCAGTATCACCGCGATCACCCCTTCGAGCTGAATCTCGATGGTCAGAATCACACGGTAAGTTATCTCCCGGCCGAATCGAACACCGGCATGTTTGGCGGCAACTCCAATTGGCGTGGACCAATCTGGATGCCCGTGAATGGCTTGTTGATTCGCGGTTTGCTGGTGATGTACTCGTTCTATGGTGATGACTTCACGGTGGAGTGTCCGACCGGTTCGGGCAACTACATGACGCTTTTCGAAGTGGCAAAAGAGATCAGTCGCCGATTGTCGAGCATCTTTCTACGCAACGCAGATGGCAAGCGGGCCGTGTATGGTGGCGCTCGGAAGTTTCAGGACGATCCGCACTGGCGGGACTACATCCTGTTCTACGAGTACTTTCACGGCGACAACGGCGCTGGGCTCGGGGCGAGCCATCAAACGGGATGGACCGGCCTGATCGCTCGCCTGCTCGACATATTTGCGCGCACGCAACCCGGTGATGTGCTTGCGTCCTCGAGCGCGGACTTCGTCGCGCAGCTCACCCAGCAGCAGGTTGCAGGGACGTGAACGAGTCGCGCATTCGGGTTGGTGGAGGTTGATAGGGCTGCGCACGGTCAACCCAGGTCGGGCACACGGAGATCAATGTGGTGACCGAACTAGCCGAAGAGACACGGCTGGCCAGTGCGCATTATCAAGAAGAGGCACACGGCCACCCGAGCGGTTCTTCGGCAGACTCGAGGCCGAGTCGTAACCGACCGCCTGCGGCGCTTGGCGCACGGCGGCAAACTCTGCCTGAGTCAAGAGCAGGAGGTGCGGGACTGCCCTGGGGTCGCGGATTTCCTGGACATGCTCAGCGCTCCATCCAAAGCGCACTTTCACGATCGATGCCGTGCAAATTGCGTGTCAACAATGCGATCCGCTATCAAGGTCGGAAGAGCCAGCCTGGTCAAGTTCCGGTTATAGCTCCGGGTTTGTTCTGAGTCGGTAATACTCCACGGACGTGGCGTTCCTGGGGAGCGATGGCACGCCCCCAGGAACGCGAACCGACGGCCGACACAACGCACCGGGAAGGGGGCTTCCTCCCCAGACCCCACCTGGTGCCTGTGCCACACGAGTTTGGTTCAGGTAATGATCACCCGAAGACGGATGCTGTCTTCCGTCATCGCCATGATCGTGATATTGACCGTCTGTTGTCCTTTCGAGTTCTTTCACGTGGGGTTCTGGACGCGCGGCGCCTGCTGCGGACAATAGGCGGGGACGTACACATTGAGCGGGTTGCTCCCGCCGGTCGGCGAGCATTCCAGCTCTTGACCGGCGAGGTGTGAGCAGTTGAAACCGTCGATGATCCGCTGGTCGCTGCTATCTAACTCTGGTTGGGGCGCACCGCTGGGCCGCACGTAGGTGGATAGCGGACCGCTGACAGTTCTACAGTCGTGTCGTGCAGGATGGACGGCCTCGTCATCGACTCCGCGCCGACGGGCGCGCTTGCTGGCGGCGCTGGCTGGCCGTCAGTGACCGTTCTGGGCGGCTTTGTCCGGCTTTACTTCCGCGTTGGCCTGTTCAACAGCTGCTCTGGCCTCGCCCAACGCCTCTTGCTTGATCAGATCAGCAGCCACAAGTGTCTCGATGACGTCCTGCGCTGCTGCCTCCTCGATCAGGCCAGCCGCGATCAGCACGCGTGCAGTTTCGGCAACGGCGGCTTGCTGGATTTCTTCGGCCGCTTCGACTACCGCCAGGGTGCTCAATACCGCCCTGGCCTGCAACGCCTCGGCCTGCGCGATGGTGTTTTCGGCCTCGACCACGGCCCGCAACTCGGCGCCGACCATGAGCAGTGCCTCTGGCGTCAGGAAGCCCTGGACAATCGGCACGCCGCCGGCACCGCGCACCGCGCCTTTCAGTTCGAGAGCCCACTGGTGCTCGATAAGCAGCAGCAGAGCCGCATTGCCCGCCGGGATCTGATCCTTGACGTTCTGCAGGTCGCTGATCCCGAAACCGAAGGCGTTGTCTGCGATAGCTTGGGCCGCTAGTGTCGCACCAAGGGCTTCACTCTCCTGGTCCCCGCCAGCCATCAAGCCGAGCATGCCGCCGACAACGGCGCCGAGGGACTCGCGCTCGTGGAGCGTCAAGTCACTTTCACGAACTGAGGCGCTGATCCTGCCCTGGGCGTCCTTGCGGACGAACAGCGCATCGATCACGCGAATTACGCCGTGGCCGCGGAGGTCGCTGTACGCGCGCATAATCTCGCCACGGAACTGCGCTTCGGGTGGGAAGCCGATCACTACTAGCTGAATCGGCCCGACCATGGGGTTGGTTGTTGATGCCATATCGTCCCTCTCTCTGGAGTGCCGGGCCATGAGCCCGGTGCGTGTTGGATCGCGTCAAGAGCAACAGGCAGCCGTCGCTTTGTCCAGACTGGACTCAGTTGGCAGCTCGATCGATCTGTTTTCTCGAGCAGCGCTTGAACGCGCCCGGCCGTTTGACACTACATGATCGCGCCGACCGCCTGTATCACATGGTGGGCTGACGAAACGCGCAACACATCACCCGAATAGGGTGAGAAAGTCGGCCGTCCGGTTCGGTGCTCTAACCAGTCCTTGAAACCTTTCGCTTGAGGTACACGATATGGCAAGAGAAGTTGTGCGTCGACGGCGCGACGCCACACATCTCCCAGCCGGCCGAGCCAAAGTCCTGCAGCGCATCATGCATCGACTATTGTCCAGAGTGCCAGGCGACGTGTGGTCCTCGAACCTTTTGCTTGTTGCCATTGGCAGCGTGGCCTGTCGAGTTGGAACTCCACAGCCCTGTATTCCCAGCGCGGCACCGCAACCTCCGGTTTCATCATGCGACGATTACGCAGGCCACACTGTCAGCCGATGCGTTGTCTCTGAAGCCGAGAACGATCCATTGCGCCATAGTGACATTCCTCCCAGATTTCACGACGTCCCGCTACTCTGGTGCAACAGGCCGCGGCTGCCATTGATGTGTTGCTCCAGCCTCAGAGTTCAGCTTTCTTCTCCGTTCGCTGGCCGCCGAGATGACCCGCGGAACTGGCGGAGGAGCAGCGAGATGGCGATGAGAACCACGCCGATGGCGGCTCCGGCCCCCTCAGCATAGAAGTCATGCTGAACGGAATAGCCGAACGAGTCCACGACTCCGGCGAAGAACGCGTAGAGCAGGACAGCGCACGAAGTGATGAACGAGCCGAGAACCGCGAGTAAGATAAAGTACCGCCCGGTGGACAGAACCGTGCGACCAGGGTGTCGAGGCCATGGAGCGCCGGGATTTCGGTCGCCACCTGGCGCTGGGCCAGTGGCGGGATCCGATCGGTCGCGATTGGTGGGCTGACCGAATTACTCTCTCGCTGCATCAATAGTCGATCGATTCTTGGCGCGTTTGCAGGGCTCACCATAGCTCGGCCGCACGCGGACGCGCTCACCCGATTGGGGTGATTGGCTCATGTGCAGCGTTCGGAAAACCGCTGCCGAAGCCGTTGGGGCGGCCCTCGAACGGCTCGTCGCGACCTGGGCCGAAAACGGCAATCGACGGCTGAGATTCACCCACATGGGGTGAGGCAGTGCGGCGGTAGCCGTGGTAAGAGTGAAGAGCACCAGCGGCGAGCCGAACCGGGAGCAATGATGGCAACACCCTGCAGCCTCAGTGGCCAAC
This sequence comes from uncultured Chloroflexia bacterium, assembly GCA_963776625.1. GTDB lineage: Bacteria > Chloroflexota > UBA6077 > UBA6077 > CF-72 > CF-72. The sequence continues at coordinate 516,057 of CAVZNP010000004.1, forward strand.
CAGCGCGTCTAGTTTGTTCCTTCGTGTCCTATCGGGCGATGGGCGGCTGCTTGAACCGCTCGACGCGTTCCGGAACTCGCCTGGTCACCGGTCGGGAGACGACGAAATGCCAATCGTGATCATTCATGCCGCTCGATCCTCCGAACACGCATCTCAGTGGCAGGACTGGTCACTCGACGGGCAGGGGTGGCTCGCGACATGCTGCCGCCCGAGCGACCGCGTCAGTTGCCATGCACAGCCACATACGCATGCGTTGTTGACGCTGGCTCGAGTATGACACAGGCCGTGAGCACGTGAACGAGCTTGGCACCTCACGCGCGTTGTACCGCGGCGCGCTGTTCCTGCTCGTCATTTTCATCCTCGCGCTGATCCTCCACGAATTGATCTGGGTGCTGATGCAGCTGTTCGTGGCGAGCATCATTGCCGCGGCGATGACGCCCATAGTGAACTCGGTGGTCGCCTCCAAGCGCTTCCTGCAATTGCGCTGGAAGCCCCCGCGCGGCCTGGTCGTTCTGGTCATGTATCTCCTGGCGGCAGTGATCGCGGTGACGTTCGGCTTTGTAGTTGTGCGCGCCATCGTGCGTGAGATCGCCATGCTCCTCGAGACGCTGCCGCAGTACGGCGCCGCGTTCGAGACCTGGCTGGCTTCGGTTGTCGCGGCCTATCCCGGTGTGATCGACGCCGATCTGCAAACATGGATCGCCGTGAACGCACAGGTGGCGCTCGGCGGACTCCCGGTTGCGCTGGGCGGCATGCTTGCCTTTGTGGCCTTTGCGACGAGTTTGCTCGGCGGCTTCCTCGCCGTGCTGTTCACGGTGTTCATGGCTCTCTACCTGACGATCGACGCCCCACGGATGCGGGACTACCTGGTGGTCTTCTGGCCGCCTGATCGCCAGCAGCGGGCCAGTCGCATGTCCATCGAGATGGGCGCCCGCCTGGGCCAGTGGGCCATCGGCCAGTCCGTGTTGTGCGCGATCATCGGCGGTGGCGCCTGGCTCGGGTTGCAGCTCATCGGCGTGCCCTACGCCGCGCTGCTCGGCCTGGTGTGGGCGCTCGCTGAGTTTGTCCCCGGCATCGGACCGTTCCTGTCAGCCATCCCTACCATCCTGCTCGGGTTCACCGTTTCGCCCGAGATCGGCGTCGCCGCTGCCGTCTTTTCACTCGTCTGGAGTCAGGTGGAAAACAACGTCATCACGCCGAAAGTGATGGGCAATGCGGTCGAGTTGCACCCGCTGGTGATCCTGCTCGCGCTACTGGTGGGTTCCGAACTGCTCGGCGCGCCTGGTGCGCTGCTGGCGATTCCCGTCGCCGCGACCCTTGCAGTGGTCGTTGACGAGATACGACTCGAGCGTATGCGCAGCCAGGTCGAGATCACCGAAAACGGTGCGGTTCCCGGCGAAACGATCGCGCTGCAAACCACGGATCCCTTCGCACAGCCCTCCTGAACTGCGGCAGGTCCGCCTTCTGCCCGAAAACTTTTCGGCGGCTGAGTTCGTGCGAAGCTCTTCTCTGCCGCCGGAGCCGTATGCGTCGTGTCTCGAATTGACTTCCTTGGACATGCGACAACCGTCATCGATGTGGGTGGCACCCGCCTGCTGACCGATCCACTCCTGAGACCAAGAATCCGGGGCCTGGTGCATCTCCGCGCACATGTGCTGGACCCCGCACCAGGCCAGATCGATGCAGTACTGATTTCGCATCTTCATCACGACCATCTGGACCTGCCATCCTTGAAGCTGCTCGGCGCGCAGACGCGCGTCTTGACGCCGCGTCACGGCCGAGACCTGCTGCGGAGAGCTGGGTTCCGAAACACACGCGAAGTGCACCCTGGCGACCGTCTGGAATCAATGGGGCACAGGTGCTGACAACGCGTGCGGTCCACCTTGGTTTGCGTGCCCCATTTGGTCCGTGGGGTGGCTGCGTGGGATTTGTCATCGAGGCGACACACAGGGTGTACTTCGCGGGCGACACGCAAGCCTTTGCGGCGATGGACTCGCTGGCCCGATCGACGTCGCGCTGGTGCCCATTGCGGGATGGGGCCCAGTCCTGGGCCCTGGGCATATGGGTCCGGCCGCGGCGGTGGAAGCTTTGCGGTTGATTCGACCCACGGGTCGCGATTCCCATCCAGTGGGGTTCGCTCGTGCCGTTCGGCCTGCACCATCTCACGTGGTCCCATCTCACGCACCCACCGCTCATCTTCATCGAACGCATGCGTCGTGAATTGCCGGACATACGTGTGCAGGTCCTGCAAACCGGGGGATCCTTCGCATTCTGACAGAAGTTGTGTTCAGCGCCATTACGCGATGACGTAAAACTCCGGGTTGCGATTGGCACGCAGTCTTCAAGATGCTCTAACGACAGAACCCACCAATGGAATCCGAGAGGGGTGGGTGGTCAGCGTGTCATCCCGGCAAGCCGCCACCGATGTGCGCTAACGACGTGGCGGTCCGGCGTGCTGGCGGCCGTGGCACCCGCTTGGCCCCGCAGTTTAGCGTTTCGCCATCGCCGAACCTGTCGGCCTCAATCGCAATGCGGCGGCGAGCATGAACAGGAAGTCGATCGACTCGACTATTAGCGCGGTCAGTAGTTCGGCGACCACGTTGACGAACGTCGCCGTATAGCCCGTACTCAACTCGATCAGCGTTGCCTCCAGGAAACTGCCACTCGGCGCGCGCCTCGCCAGGCGCGCAAAGCCGCGACGGACGTACGGCGCCACCAGCCCCGACAGCAACCAGATGAACACAACGCGCAATATCCCGCGCAGGATCGGCATGCGCCGCATGGTAAACCGGCCAGCTCAGTGCCCGTGCGTGTCCACCTGCCAGCGTCTGTCTCCACAAGCACGCCGACCACAAGTGCGGGTACGGCCGTGATGCGCACCAATCGGCCGAACTTCTAGACTCAGCGCGGTAACCGCCAGCCCGACGCCAGCTCAAACGAACGCATCCGCCCAGGGCATTGCCAGCTGGGTGCCGGGCCTGGGCGTGCTGCGCACGTACGAACGCGCGTGGCTGCCTCGAGACGCGGTCGCCGGACTGGTGCTGAGCGCGCTCTTGGTGCCGCAGGGCATGGCCTATGCCGAGTTGGCTGGCGTACCCGCAATCTATGGCCTGTACACGACCGTGGTCTGCCTGGTCGCATACGCCGCGTTCGGGCCGTCGCCATTTCTGGTGCTTGGGCCGGATTCGGCGCTGGGGCCATGATTGCCGCCGTGATCCTGCCGCTCGCGGCCGGCAGCCAGGACCAGGCCGTCGCGTACGCCAGTACGCTCGCGCTGATGGTCGGTCTGTTGTGCATCGCAGCGGGCGTGCTGAAGCTGGGTTTTGTCGCCGATCTGCTCTCGCGGCCCATTCGGGTGGGGTACCTGGCCGGCCTGGCGGTCACCATCGTCGTCGGGCAATTGCCCAAACTGTTCGGGTTCTCAGTTGACGCCGACGGGCTACTGCCCGAGGTTGCCGCCTTCTGGCAGAACCTCGGGAAGACAAATGTCTTCGCGCTGGCCATCGGGCTGATCGATCTGGGTCTGATCCTGGGCCTCAAGCGTATGCACTCCAGGATTCCGGGGGTGCTCGCCGCGGTCGTGGTGTCAATTCTGGCGGTTGTCATCTTCGATTTGACGGCCAAGGGCGTGCAAGTCATCGGCTCACTGCCGCAGGGCTTTCCTGGCCCGAGCGTGCCGAGGGTTGAGCTCTCGACGTTGCCGATACTCATGGCCTCGGCCGTGGGCATTTCCCTGGTGGCGATTGGCGACACCATTGCTACCTCGACTGGCTTCGCGGCACGGCGTGGCTATCAGATCCACGCGAATCAAGAGTTGGCCGGCATTGGCTCCGCCAACTTGTTGGCTGGACTGTTCCAGGGATTCCCGGTCAGTACCAGCGGCTCACGCACCGCAGTGGCCGAGCAATCTGGTGCTAAGACGCAGTCGACGGGGCTGGTGGCGGCGGCGAGCGTCCTGGCGATGCTGCTGTTTTTCCCGAACCTGGTGAGGAACCTGCCGCAACCGGCGCTCGCGGCGCTCGTGATCAGCGCCGGCATCAGCCTGTTTGATGTGGCGGAGCTGCGCCGTCTGCTCGCGATGCGCAGATCCGAGTTCTCGCTCGCCGTGGCGTGCGGGCTGGGCGTAGCTGTGGCTGGCGTGCTGCCCGGCGTCGTCATTGCCGTCACGATTGCGATCCTCCAGTTCCTCGTCCGCGCATGGCGCCCATATTCGGCGGTACTGGGCAAGCCGCCGGGCCTCGCTGGCTACCACATCACGCGCAATCCCGATGCGGTGCTGATTCCCGGTCTACTCATCCTGCGCTGGGACGCGCCGCTGTTCTTCGCGAACGCGAACCTGTTCCGCGATCTGGTGCGCCAGCGATTGACCGAAGCGACGCCCCCTCCGCGCTGGGTACTGCTCGCCGCGGAGCCGATCATCGACGTTGATACCACCGCCGCCGAAGTCCTGGCGGATCTGGACGAGGAGCTCAACGCCGACGACGTGCATCTGGCCTTTGCCGAGCTCAAAGATCCGGTGAAGGAAACGATGCAGCGCTACAGGTTGCTCGAAACGATCGACCGCCGCCGATTCTTCCCCACGATCGATGTGGCCGTGGCGGCCTTCGATGCTACGTACACGTGAACGGAGGCCGCTCTCACCGGTGACCGAGCCGTCCGACGTGTTCACCGCTCACAGCACGTTGTGGGTCCTTGAGTCGACTCGGCTTGACCTCGGCGTCGGGGGCCGCCTTCATCTATGGATTTGGTCGTCGCGAGGGCGCGGCCCATCGACGCCTGGATGCTGCCGCAGAGGTTGAGCCGGCCCGTCGAGCGTCCGAGAGGTGGGATGAGGCACGCGGGACAACCGTGTACGGTGTCCCGCCTTCGAACCTTCCAGTGCGCGGACACCCAGGGAGCCTCCGAGTCGGCCATGAACGCGGCGTCGGCTCTATCGAGGTCTGCAGCGAACGACTCGTGGAACTTCGCCGAATCGAGCATGAGAAAGCCATCGTTCCGCGGCGGGATCGGCGGCAGGGGCGCCCCGGGCGCGGAATTGGCAATCAACCTTGCGACCGCCTTTGTCCGGCGCGAAGGGCCGCGATGTAGACGAGTGCGACTACTTGTCGCTCGCACCGGCCTCGGTGATCAGGGCGCCACCGTCAGGACATCCAGTACTGGATCGTGGGCAGCCCCATCATCACGGACAGTGGCTCCGCGTACCCAACAGCGATCCTGGTCACGGTCATGCAACGGAAGACACGTGTGAGGTTGAGCGTTAGCCACGTCCACGGCCGTAGCGTATTGCCACAACTCGCGGAGGCGAGCGTCCTGCCCTCCGGGCTGAACGCGACGCCCGTCAGAGCGTCGCGTTTGGTGCGCTGCCGATGTCGGCCTCGAGTATCACTGTGGGGACTGCTCTGCTGCTGCGGCGGCGGGTTTGAGAAACGGTACGGGCATCGGCACCTGGAATCCTCCGCAGACCTCTCAGCATCAGCCGGTGCGGAACGTGATCACGGCCATTCCGGTGGACCGGAACCGCCGCCGGAGCGCGACGACACGTACTCGAGGTGGCGACACGCCGGGTAAGGCACGCTACGCTACGCTTGCACCAGCATGAGAGGACATGCGGCATGGCTGAATCAACGATGCTCTCTTAGTTGTCAAGCCGCTGTGGAGGGCTGGTCGAAGGATCCTGGTGGGTGATGGTGGAGGCAGTGTTCAGCAGCGTCGGGTAGAGCTCGCCGGCGATGCAGTGTTTGAGACAACGGATGATTTCCGGTTTGCCGACCTTCTGTCGGTGCGTCGGTCGAAGTAGGCTCGGGTAGGTGGATCCCAACGCATACGACCGACGGCCAAGAGATACAGCGCCCGATTACCCTGTCGATCGCCACGGTCGAGCCAATGGCGGATGATCTTGCCGGAGGAAGCCTCGATGGGAGCAACGCCGACCAGGCGGGCGAACGCTGCCTCGCTGGCCAGGCGTTCGGGGTTGTCCCCAGCGACAGTGAGCAGCGTTGCGGCAATCTCCGTCCCGATGCCTTTGATCGCCAGCAATGCCGGTGCTGCCGCAGCTCGTCGAGGTATTTGTCCAGTTCTTTGATCTCGGCGCTGAGGTGTTGGTGCCGGATGGCGATCGACTTGAGGGGCAGCTTGGTGGCCGCGGTCGGGGTGGACAGTTCGGTGCTCGGACGGAACGCGACAGTGGTGCGAACGAGTTGGTGGAGACTGCGTCGACGGAGCTGGGCGCGCACTGCCTCCGGAGCGGTCACCACGAGCGAGTGCAGTTCATTGGCGGCCTGACTACGCGCTTTGATCGCCGATTGGTGAGCGACACGGAGCGTGCGGATCATCTCCATCGCACCATTGCCAGCTTTGGGCTGCGCCGTAGCGGTCCCGGCCAGCACCGCACGACCGGCAGCTTTGGCATCGAGTGTATCCGACTTGCCTCGGGCGCCGGCGGGTGCGCCGATCCGGTCGATCCACTTCAATGAAAATGTTCTGACGGCCGCGTAGCCAACGCGCCGGACCTGCGCATAGCTTCCGGTGCCTTCGATGCCGATTTGACGACCTCGCCATACTGCCTCGCCCACTGCAATAATTCCCGGAATCCGGTGGAGGTCGTCAGAATGGTAGAGGTGCCCAAGCGGCCACACTCCTCCAGGGCCGCGGAGGTCGGGAGATGACCGAACGTCCCCCATATCCGGCCGCACCATGGCCGCTTGAGTTGTGCGCTGCCGAATTCGACCTACGCTCGCGCAACGGCGTGGGTACCATGCGTGCCTCCAAGGGGCTGCTTTTACCGCGTGACCGCAATAAGGCGCTGACTGCGCTGGCTGGAGCAGAGCCCCTGGTGGCTGCTCAAGCCGCTGCGTCCAGCACCTGACAACGGTCTTCCGGGGGAGGGCCGGTCGGCGCGATCACGTAGTGGTCAAACGGCCCGGCCGGGGGCGGCGCGCGATTCCCGTAACCGCGACCTCGCTGGCGAACCATATTTCTGCGCTCGACGACCGGACCGCGTCTATGGTCTCATGTGCCGTCGACGACCCACGACCGCTGCCAGATGGACGTCCACAATCGGACAAGATTCACTTCGACCTGGCGGGATTCACCGAGGAAGGTCTGTGGGGACCGACTGACGGACTCCGCGCACGTTCCTACGAGTTCTGCATTCCGGCCCGTGCGGATGTGGCGAACCAGGTGCAAGCCATTGACCCGAGCGTGATCGTATTCCAGACGAGTCCTGGGCGGATAGGCTGCACGGGAGACCAGTATCTTTGCATCGGCAACACCCACCAGCCAGGGTTTCGCTCTGTCCTAGCCGATCTGGCACAACTGGACTACGTCACAGGAATCGATCCGAGTTATGCCGAGTAGTCAAAGAGTTGACTTTCGAATACTGCGGCAACTTGCGGATCCTCAATCACAAGGCTCGTCTCCCAGTTGCGGAACAGCCGCGAGGTCCTCTCGGTCGACGGTGTTTTGCGAGGTGATACGTGCAGCCAGCGATTCAGCCAGAGCCGACGGCAAGGCAGTCGTTGGCGGCGGATAAACCGCAGGCGCCGTCTGGTAGCCGAGCACGCGCCAGGCCGCGAAGACCAGGACAACCACCACGGGGGTTAAAACCAGCAGGGCAACTTGCCGCAGGCGCCGCATCATCCGCTCCGCTCCGCGTGGGCCAGCAAATGCTGTGGACAGCTTGAGTCTCTTGTGCATCAGCGCCGGCTAGACCACGTTCTCTGCGGTGGTCACGTTCGTGGGCGCGTGGGCCACCACCACGGCCTGGGTCAGATCGCAGGCGGCCCATGCCAACTGGAGACGCGGGACGCTGGCGGACGCGTGCGTGTGAGAACCTTCGGTTGGTGTCGTTCTCATAGCCTGCCCGCGTCGCTTTACGAAATGGTGTAGACGCTGGCGATCTGATTTGCAGGTGCCACGAGAACGACACGAGTGCCCGGGTCAAGAGCTGAGGCGGCCGCGGCCGAGCCCAGGCCAAGGTATGTGTCAGTCGCCGAATCGACGCCGGCACCGAAGTGCACTGTCATCGGAGAGGCCCACCGAGAAGGCCGGCCCGATCAAGAGCGTCCAACCCGTCAGGTTCAGGGAGGCCTGCCCGCTGTTGTGAAGAGCGACCGTTGGATCCCGGGCACTGACCGAGACGTTCGAGATCTGCAGTGGCGACTGCGCGACCGAGGTGGTAACCGCACCTGAGGTCGCCACGGCTTGAACCGTGGGGGCGACTTGCGTCGCGACTGCCTGGGCCGTGGGCGCCATCGCGGTGGCAGCAACCTGATGGGCAAGTGTGACCCCTGTTGCCACGGGGCCCAGCGTTGCACTTGCGATCACCACGGTGGGGGCCAGTTGTGCCCTGGCGGCAGCCACGGTGGTCGGTGCCTGGGTCAAAGCAGCCGAAACGGTTGCCGGTACCTGCGTCTGAACCGCCACAACCGTCGAAATCACCTGAGTCTGGGCTGCCGCGACGGTCAGCGCCACCTGAGTCTGGGCGGCCCCACCGTTGCAGAAACCTGGGTCTGGCCGGCGGACACCGTAAGTGCGATCGACGTGGACGCGCTCTGCGCCGTACCGACCACCTGAGTGGCTGCCGCCAGTAGCGTGGGCGTCGTGGGCGGAGGCGGAGGCGCGGCACAGGCGCACAGCAAGGCGAGCAGCGCCGCGCAGTTGACTGCACTTCGCCACGGCATGTGTCGGAGTAGCGCGAGTAACGCGAGGAACCGCTTGAGCATGACGAGGCTTCTCCAGTTCGGACACAGTCGAGCCAACATCTGCATTCGTTCAGCGGCCCGGTGACAATCCCACAATAACGCTGAGCCGAGGCGTCCCCACCCCATCAGAGTGATTGTCACCAGTGGTTGCCAGGTCGCCTCGCACCAGGTATCACGGTCTGGCCCCGCGTGGTCGATCGGTTGGCCTTCAGACAGGCCAGCCAGCACCAACACATTGCGTGGAATCACCAACTCGAGGGCCTGAACCCCTCGGTCGCCTACGGCGGCGCACGTCTCCCATGGGTCATACGGTCGGGTGTATGCCTCCAGCACTTCCCTCCGCGAAACACGAAGTCGCCAGTCCTCTGCTTCAGCCACGGCTTGCTCTCTCACCCGAAACGGGGGTTCATTGTTCCCCGAAATCCGCGGACTGCGGGCCCTCCACTTTCAGGTCACGAAACCTCCGAATAGGTGGTACAGCGTTACTTCGTTAGCCGGCTAACGATGAAACTCGCTGGTCGCTCACATGATCTACGCGTGCGGCAACTGCGGTGCCGCTACCGAGGCAAACGTGGGAGCGGCCCTTGCGCGATGCATCCGTCGAAGAAGATGGCCGAATAAGCGAGGGGATGAAGCAACGCGATATTCAACAGCGATACGGAGTTTTCAGTAGGGTTGCCACCGGCCGTGGCGATGATCCCGCAGAACTGCGTTCCTGGACGCCTTCAAGTATCTTTATAGAATCCTTATATTGACAGGAATTGAGCATCGAGGCAGTTGCGTTGCTCGTGAGGATCGTTTGCCGCATAACGCGATCCGAAGCGCACGCGAGTCGATGGCGGCGAGATACCGATATCGACGCAATTGTCTGTTCGACGCTCCAGGTGATGTGTTGTCCTGCGTCATATCTGATCTACCACGTCACCCCGATGGGGTGATGACTCCACTGAGCGGAATCTCGGAGAACCTTGAAAACACGGTACCCACCGGTGATAGTGTTGGAGACACACCAATTCCAGACATGGTTCCTTAACTGCCCGGCCGAGCGGGGCCTGATCACATCAGTTGAAGAGGGTCATACAGGCGCCATTCAAGCAGCGAACGCGAGGCGGGCTCACAGAAACCACACGTTTCGAATATGGTGTCCGGCTGTCGGTCTCTTGTCGGTTTTGTAGTCGGGATGTTACGTTGCGGCAGGAATGTAGTGCCTACGTGGGGTTATAGGCACAATCTGCGGTAGGGCTCTGGTCAGTCACGGTAGTTTAGCGGAGGGGTGCATGCGCCTCGGCTTTGGAGCGCTGGCTTCGTCTCGAAAAACGAAGCTAGGTAGCCGGTCACGTCCTGTGGCAGCGATCAGACGATCGTTGCTTTCTCCCAAGCACATGCTCACGACCGTGGCGTGGTGGTTCGCCAGGCCACTGGGCGCTGCCGCAGCCCTGCTCCTCGTCTACCTGGCGGTCCTTGCAGCGCATGCCTCGGCGTCTGATCCGTCGGTGACGACCGCGTGTACGGGCACACAAAGTGGGAATACGTTCACGCTGACCGCCGACTGCGACACGACGGCGTCGCTGACGGTGCCCGACGGGGTGACACTGGACGGTGGCGGCCACACGATTGCCGCCCACGATCCCAGCGGCGGATTCTTCAAGGGCGGCATCGTGACCAACGCGGTCGCGGGCGACACGATGACTGTGCAGAATCTCACGGTCAGCGGGCCGGCGGGTGGGTTCGGGACCGACTGCACACAGCCGCTTACGGGCATCTTTTTCAACGACGCCAGCGGATCGGTGAACAACGTCACGGTCAAAGACATCACCCAGCACAGCGCCTGTCAACTGGGGCTCGGCATCCGCGCCAACGGGATCAGCGGCGCGCGGACCGTCACGCTCACCAACGTGACGGTGACGGGCTTCCAGAAAGGCGGGCTGGTCGCTTCGGGGTCGGTGACCATGAACGTGACCAACAGCACGATCGGGCCACCCGACAACGCCCCGGGTCGGCCAGCACAGAACAGCGTGCAATACAGCAACACGGCGCCAGGCTCGAATGCCGGCGCCGGCGGTTCGGTAACCAATACCAATATCATCGGCACCTACTACCCGCCAGGTGGGACCGACTCCACGGCCGTGTTGCTCTACGGCGCCAACAACGTCACGTTGGCGCACAACACGATTACCGGCACAGGCACGAACCTTGGCGTGTCGGTCGATGGGAACAGCCAGGGGATCGTGATCGATACCAACTCGATCACGGCGACACCGCCGCCACAACCCGGGACTGGCGTCGACATCGAGCCCGTCTCAGCGCGACCTTGACCGGCAACACCTTCAGCGGGTGGACGACTAACATTAGCGGCGACGCGCAGTGTGAGGGGACGGTCAACGGGAACACCTTCACGTTGACCGCCAATTGCGACACAACCGCTCCGCTAACCGTGCCCGATGGAGTCACACTGGACGGTGGCGGCCACACGATTACCGCCCACGATCCCAGCGGCGGATTCTTCAAGGGCGGCGTTGTGACCAATGCGGTCGCGGGCGACACGATGACTGTGCAGAATCTCACGGTCAGCGGGCCGGCGGGTGGGTTCGGGACTGACTGCGCACAGCCGCTTACGGGCATCTTTTTCAACGACGCCAGCGGATCGGTGAACAACGTCACGGTCAAAGACATCACCCAGCACAGCGCCTGTCAACTGGGGCTCGGCATCCGCGCCAACGGGATCAGCGGCGCGCGGACCGTCACGCTCAACAACGTGACGGTGACGGGCTATCAGAAGGGCGGTCTCGTGGCTTCAGGCTCGATGACCATGAACGTGTCCAACAGCAAGGTCGGCCCACCTGACAATACGGCGGCCCGACCAGCACAGAACGGCGTGCAGTACAGCAACACGGCGTCCGGATCGAACGCCAGCGCCGGCGGGTCGGTGACCAATACCACGGTCGACGGCCTGTACTACCCCGGGGACAATAGCTCGACGGACTTCCTGCTGTATGGGGCGGCCAATGTCACCCTCGAGCACGATACGATTACTGGCAACGGCACGCAGGTGGGTGTGTCGGTGGATTCGAACAGCACGGGCATCGCGCTGACTGAAAACATGATCGGCGTGACGCCCGCCGGCGGTGTGTCGACAACTGGGGTCAGCGTCGATGACAGCTCCAGTGCGGTCCTGACGTGCAACACCTTCAACGGGTGGGACACGAACCTCGATGGAACGATGCAAGCGCCCTGTGAGTCAGGTGCGATCAAAATTACCAAGACGTCGAACAGCACTCCACCATTGCCGCTCGCAGGCGCGGGGTTCTCCATTACTGGCCAGGGGCTGGCGACAGCGGCGACGCTCACGACGACTGGCACGGATGGCACCGCGTGTGTCGACGGACTGTTGTACGGCGATTACATGGTGACGGAAACAGCGCCACCACCTGGCTACCAGCCCAGCACCCCCAACACGCAGACCGTGACTGTAAGTACGGATGGTGATTGCCAGGGATACGGCACTCCTGCCACGGTGACGTTCACCAATGCGCCCCGACCAGAGTCAGGCGCGATCAAGATCATCAAGCTCTCGAGCACGACACCGCCGATGCCGCTGGCCGGCGCGGGGTTCTCAATTACCGGCCAGGGGCTCGCAACGGTCACCCCGACTGGTCCGGATGGCACCGCGTGTGTCGACGGGCTCCTGTACGGCACATACACGGTGACGGAAACGGGGCCGCCGCCTGGCTACGAGCTAGGTGCGCCAAGCACGAAGACCTTGACGGTAACTTCCGATGGCGATTGCCAGGGAGGGGGTACTCCGGCGACGCTGACGTTCGGCAACCCGCCCGTGACGTGCCTGACGCCTGTCGCGTCGATGACACCAGCGTTCACGGCGGTGCCGCCCGCGACGCTCCCCGCGACCTCCACCTCCACGCCACTGGCGACGGAAACGGGTCAGCCGACGGCAACCTCCACCCCGCCATCCGGCGGAGGCGCACCTGGAGCAACCTCAACGCCCATCCCGCCGTCCGGGGGCGGAGGTGCGCCTGGGGCAACGGCAACGCCCATCCCGCCGTCCGGGGGCGGAGGTGCGCCTGGGGCAACGGCAACGCCCATCCCACCGTCCGGCGCGAATGGCGGCGGCACGGGTGGCGGCGTTGGACCTAACGCGACGGCCACACTGACCGCGACGCCGGGAGTCGGCGCACCCGGTGGAGCGCGACCCAACGCAACGGCAACCCCGACGACGACACCTGTCGAAACCGGGACGACGACGCCAGCGCAAGGCGTCCCTCGAGCGGTGACGTCCACCAATCCGACGGCGACACCGACTTCGACTAGCAGCGCACCGCCGCCCGCGTCTGGCGGGGTCCCGATCGTGCCTGTGCCCACACCTGGGGCCCATTCGCCAAACGAGGCCGTTGTGCTGGCAGTGACCACCAGCCACCTCGAACAGCGCGAGTCAGGGCAGCAACCTGCACCAGCGCAAGTGCCACACCCGCCCGTGCAATTACCGCCGGTGGCCGACGGCATCTACGACCTCGTGACGACTGCCTTCACCGGAGCTCAACAGCCAATCGTCGAAACCGACCCGTGCGCGCTACCGGAAATTTCGATGACCAGTTCGGCGAATCCGGGTACGGCGCTTGTAGGCGAGCCGGTCAGCTTCACCTACACCGTGAAGAATGACGGGACGGTGCCGTTGACCGATCTCCAGATCGGATCGGCACTGCCGAGTGGCCTCACGTTCGTGAGCGCCAGCAGCCAGGGGGCTGTCAATGGAGACACGGGCTACGTCGAGTGGGCGCTGGATGGCCTTGCACCCGAAGCATCAACGCAGCTATCAGTGTCGGCCTCGATTGCCAGTCCAGGTGAATGGGCAAACGACGCGTGCAGCGTGGGTCAAGACGAGATTGGCAATGAAGCGAAGGACTGTGCGAGCGCGACGGTCGTCGGCATGCTTCCGACGATGACTACGACTCCCACCAGAACCGCGACCGTCACGACGGTGACGCCCCAGGTGGCGCTGCCGATCGCCACGCCACCACCGAGTGTTTCCGCCGATTGCCACGCCACCGGCGGGCGTGTCGCAACCGATCGCTACGCCACCACCGAGTGTTTCACAGCCGATCGCTACGCCACCACCGAGTGTTTCGCAGCCCATCGCCACGCCGCCTCCCCCGGTGGTGTCACAGCCCATTGCGACGCCGCCACCGGCACCTGCGCAGCCCATCGCGACATCAGCGCCCGCGCCAGCGCCCCAGCCCGTCCCGCCACCGGCGCCCCAGCCCGTCCCGCCACCGGCGCCCCAGCCCGCCCCGCCACCGGCGCCTCAACCAGCGCCGCCACCAGCGCCGGCGGCCGCACCCGCGCCACCACAACCGTCGGGACCAGACCCTGCTCCCACACCGGCACCCGCCCCGGTGGTGTCACCCGCTGGGCCAGAGACAGGTCCGTGATCCTGGCGAACCATGAGAAGCTGCGAGGACGGCGGTCTCCTCGTGGCTTGCGGAGTGCATTGTGATGTGGACCCGTGACCGGACGCTAGTCCTTCCGTCGCCGAGTGCGTGGGCGGGTTCAGTCACGCCCAAGCACAGAAGGCCGACCACGGCGGTCGGCCTTCTGCGGTGGTATGCGGGTCGCCACCCTGCTGGGGTGTCATCGCGGGAATGTATGAGGACACCACCTGATTGCATTGTTCGGGATTGCGCTGCGCCTGGAAGGATGTGCACGCCAGGACCGGGGCTCAAGATTCTCTCGTGGGACTGCCTGTGGGAATGCTCGCAGGCGAGACCCGTCAGTGCAGAAATACTCCTCAAACGAATGACTTAGCTCAGGTAGATCACTCGATACCCATCAGGCGTAACTGGTTGATCCGTCGATCGCACATTTCAGCGTCGGCGCACAGGTCTAGCCACGCGCCAGCGTCGCTCCGGAGTCGACGCTTTCGCCTGGCGGAGTATTCATCGCCACAGCGCGCGCGCAACTGAGACCCGCGCAGTGCACGTCCGGCATTTGAGGTTTCGTTCTTCAGCGAACCTTGCGTTTATGTCGAACTTGCTGCAGAAGGGGGCGCTCGTCAATAGCTTACGACGCAAACGAGACCGCGAGAAACACGTTGTTTAGCCATGGCGCTACATGCCCCTGCTAGGCACGCTCTGCATGCCCGATGCGGCTGCATCCTATGCTCATGAGGAACACTTGAGCAACAGTCACGTAACTTCCTGCACCGAACCAAACCGGCAAGAAGGCGCTGATCGATAACACTCCCCTGTGATCATCGTTAAGCCGACTGATCGAACAATCCCATGCTGAGGGGTTGGCCGATTCGCATCAGACCAATCCCAGGTGTGTTTCTGCGATTTTCCTGTAAAGGAGACCTTCATGCACATTGATTCCGAGGCGGAAGAACCCCAGGGCAAGCTGCCGCATCTGATGACGGGCCGCCTGCTGTGGCGCGTGGCTACGTCGCTGGTGCTGGCGGTGGTAGGCCTGCTCGCGCTCGGTGCAACGGCACTTGCCCAGACAGTTACGACATCGTCGACGTCCACACCGCTTGTGGTTACCGCGACGTCGACGCCCACGCCCCTTGTCGTCACCGCAACAGCCACGCCGACGCCGCTGGTGGTTATCGCCACGTCCACGTCGACACCGACCGGTCCGACAGCCACGCCCGCGCCTGCCTTGACACTGAGCCCGCAGCAGGGCCCGACGGGAACGTCGGTGGGGGCGATTGGGACGAACTTCGCCGCAGGGGACACCGTGCAGCTGCTGTTCAACGGTTCTCAAGTCGACTCGCAACAGGCCGACACGACGGGGCTCGTAAGCTTCGAGTTCAACGTCCCAAGCATCGCCAATGGCCAGTACCCTGTGCTGGCCACGGGCAGGACTGGCGGATCGGCAAGCGTGAGCTTCACCGTTTCAGGAACATCGCTCACGCTGTCATCGCAGCAGGGGCCGCCAGGGACGTCGGTGACTGTCATCGGCAGTGGCTTCCAGCCCGGCGAAGCGGTGACAGTCGCCTTCAACGGCGCGCAAGTTGGCACGTCGACGGCTGACACGAACGGCGCCTTCAGGGAGACATTCACGGTTCCCCAGCTGGCAAACGGTAATTACGAGGTCGTGGCCAGCGGCCAGACCGGCAATGACACCGCGTCCGCGACGTTCACCGTCAGCGGAGCCAGCGTCGCGCTTTCGGCTACCTCAGGCGCCGTCGGCACCTCGATCAGCGCGATGGGAACTGGCTTCACTCCTGGTGATGCCATTCGGCTGATTTTCGCTCGCAACCTGGTCACGACGCAGAACGCCGATACCAACGGCAACGTGTCGTTCACCTTCGCAATCCCAACGGTGTTGCCTGGCAACTACCTGGTCGTGTTGAGCGAGCACAGCGGCGCGGTCGCCACCGCGGCTTTCGCGGTTACCGGCCTCGGGCCAACGCCAGTGGTCACGCTGACACCTGCTGTCGTGACGCCAACGCCCGGGCCGACGCAGCCAGCGCCGCCCATGGCCCACGACAACCGCTACTTCTCCCAGACCGGCTATCGGATCGAGAACGATGACATCTACAACTTCTTCCAGTCCAACGGCATGGTCCAGACATTCGGGTATCCGACCTCGCGCACCTTCACGTTCCTGGGCTGTCCGGTGCAGTTCTTTCAGCGGCAGGTGATCCAGGATTGCGCCGGACAGGGCGCCGCCTTGATCAACATCCTGGACCCCGACATCTTTCCGTATACCGAGGTGAACGGCAGCACGTTCCCCGCGCCGGACCCGACGCTGAAAGCAAATGCGCCGCCGGTCAGCTCGCCGACCTACTCGACGGACATCATCACGTTCGTCAATCAGAACGTGCCGAACACGTTCAACGGTCAGCCGGTCAACTTCCTGAACTACTTCAACACTCAGGGTGCTTTGACGATCTGGGGCGCGCCGATCTCGAACCCCGCGCCGGACCCGAACAACAACAGCTTCATCTACCAGCGCTTCCAGCGCGGGATCATGCACTACATCCAGGGCACGGGCACTGAGAGCATCCTGATCGCCGATTATCTGAAGGCCCTCATCCTCAATCAGAACGTGCCAACCGACCTCGGCGCTGAGGCTACTGCGCAGAACAGCCCGTATCTGGCGTCGTACTGCCCCGGCCAGCCGTTGTGGATGTGCAAGCCGAACCAGGTGCCTGGAACGGACTACACCTTCGCATTCGTCCAGGGCTGAAAGGTCAGCAGACTTTGAAGAGCCGCCGCGCCCAGAGGGCGCGCAGCATGCGCAGGCGCGGCATTCTTTCTCAATACGGTTGTCGCAGGCACGGGCGGAGGACGCGTAGCATACCGCCGCGACGGTCATTGATGAGACGGAATCTGGAGTGTCTTTCCGGCGACGAGCGCGTCCGGATTCGGTCCGATCGTGCTCCGGTTTGCCCGATAGATCATCTCCCACAACTCGGCGTCGCCAGACTGCTCCAGGGCGATGCTCCGCAGCGTGTCGCCGGGCTGTACGACGTACTGGCTCGCAGCCGCGGCCGGCTGCGCGGTTGCGCTGCTTGAGCGCGGATGGCGAGTACGGGCGCGCCTTCACGGCCGTACGGAAGGCGCAGGCCATCGCCGTGGAGCTCGAGCACCGGGGCTGGCTGGCCGTCGCACACGCCACGCGCGGATTTCTGGAGCTCGACCTCCTGGACGGGACGTCCGCGCGCCGAGACTTTGAGCGCGCCGAGGCAGAAGCCCGTGAGTCGGGCTCGGTGCACCTGGACGGCATCGCGACCGCATTGCTCGGCCTCGCCTGTTTGCTGGATGGAGACACGTCGCGGGCCGAGACCATGCTGCTCGCCGCCCTGGATTCCACGGCCCCTGTCGCCACGCTCACCCACTCGCTCCTGCTGGCGACGCTCGGCGAGGTGCACCTGGCGCGCGGCGATGCCAGCGCAGCGCTTGATCTTGCGGAGCGGCTGGTTGGATGGGCCGAGACAGCCGGCGGGCCCGATATCGTGCCCCGACTGGAGAAGCTGCGTGGGGACGCGCTCGCAGTGTTGGGTCAAAACGCCGCCGCCGAACACGCCTTACGCGCGGCCGCCCAGAGGGCGTATAAGCAGGCCACCCGTCCCATGCTCTGGCGCATCCACGTCAGCCTGGGCAAAGTCCTCCAGCGTCAGGGCCGCCGCGGCGAAGCCGAGCAGAGCTACGCCACGGCCCGCAACCTGGTCTCGGACCTCGCCGCGACCCTGCCGGAGGAGCCTGCGCGGCTCTTCTGTGCGCGCGCCTTGTCCCTGATGCCTGCCGCCCGGCCGGCGTCGCACTTGCGCGCTGCACGAGAGGCCAGCGGCGGGCTCACGGCGCGCGAGCGCCAGGTCGCGGCGCTCATCGGCCGCGGTCTGACCAACAGCGAGATTGCCGGGCGACTGGTCGTCAGCGAGCGTACTGTCGAGAGCCACACTGGCCACATTCGCGACAAACTGGGCTTCACTTCGAGAGCACAACTCGCCGCCTGGGCGGTCGACAAGGGTCTGGTCCAGACGAGCGTCTCCGAGTAACAAGCCCATCCTCCGCCTGAAGCCCACCCTCCGGCACGGATGCGGACGCGGCGGCAGCCACGTCCTCCCCGAACGTAGCTTACGAATCTCCGTGTCGGGCATGCGAAATGTGCGTGCCAGCCCTGATGTCGCTCAGTTGAAGGCCAACGATAGTGGCGTCGTACGAAGGGAGAACGGTGATGCTCTCCACCCAACCGGAAATCGATGCCGCCGCTGCGCAGGCGTTCGCCGGGCGCGTCCTGGGTGATGCCAGCGCGTGCATGGTTACGGTGCTGGCCGCACTCGGCGACCGACTCGACCTGTTCAAGGATCTCGATGCCCACGGGCCGGCCACCAGCGACGAACTGGCGGCCCGCACCAGCACCAATGCTCGCTACGTGCGCGAGTGGCTGGGCGGCATGGCGGCCGCTGGTTATGTCGTCTACGACCCTGCCAGTGACCGCTTCCGGTTACCGTCGGAACATGCGCCAGTGCTGGCGCACGAGGGAGGTCCGTTCTTCGCGGGTGGCGCGCTCCAGCTCACCACCGGCAAACTCGAGCAACTCGCTCGGGTCGAGCAGGCGTTCCGTGAGGGTGGCGGCGTGCCCGAGGTGCTCAGCAGACTCGAACGCGGCGCGGCCGTTGCCGACGTCGGCTGCGGACGCGGACTGGCGCTCATCAAACTGGCGCAGGTCTATCCGAACTCGTACTTTGTCGGCTACGACGCATTCGAGCCGGAGGTCACTCAGGCTACCGCCAACGCCGAGGCAGACCGGGGTTACCGAGCGAGTTCGGTTCCAGCACCTGGATGCCTCCGACGGTTTGCCGGCCCAGTATGACCTGATCACCACGTTCGACGTGGTGCACGACGCGGTCAACCCACACGCGTTGTTGGGTGCCACCCGCCAGGCTCTCACGCCAGACGGGCGATACGTCTGTCTGGAAACGAACTGCTCGGACAAGCTCGAGGACAACACTGGTCCGCTCGGCGCGCTGTTTCACGGCATCAGCCTGTTCTACTGTCTGCCGACCTCGCTCGCGCATGGCGGCGCAGGGTTGGGGACGCTCGGCCTGCCCGAGACCCGGCTGCGGCAGCTCTGCCTCGAAACAGGTTTCGACCGGGTTCGGCCTGTGCCGCTGCAAAACCCGTTCAACACGCTGTACGAGATCCGGCCATGACTGCGCCCGGCCGGGCGCAGTCATGGCCGACGACATGCTGGGTCATCGCAGGCTGCTGGTGACGGTACGGTCCGTCGACTGCAGAGCCAGGATTGTTTGGTCGGCAGTTGTTCGCGACCGAAAAACTCGGCGATGATGGCGGCGGGTAGGAGGACGATTCATGACCACGATCGACGATTTGACTGCCACCATGTTGGCGACGCTTGCCCGCTTCACTGACGCACTTGACCGCCACGACGTCGATGGCTGTATTGCTGAGATGACGGAGGACACCGTTTTCGAGAACACCAGCCCGGCGCCGGACGGCGAACGCCACGAGGGAATCGCTGCACTTCGTGAATTCTTTTCACACTTCTTTGCGACCAACCCGAACGCAAAGTTCGATGTCGAGGAGGAATTCGCAGCTGGCGACCGCTGCGTCGTGCGCTGGCGTTATGACTGGGGCGCCGGGCATGTGCGAGGAGTCGATGTCCTGCGGCTACGCGATGGACGGATCGCTGAGACGTTCAGCTACGTGAAGGGTTAGGTAAAACGTTCGGAACGATGTGACGCCACCCGCCTGCTGAGATCGGGAGCGCCAGGCCGTTCTTGGCGCGATCGGCTCACATGCCGACGGATCTTTGCGTTGTCCAGAGCCTGAACAGCTTCGAGCGGCGTCCTGCACGCCGAATCCGACCCAACAGTGCGCCAAGCGGTGCCTGCGTTGGTGGATCCGGCGCACTCTCGCCCGTCAGCACATAAGTGACGGGATGCTCGCTGTTTCGGGAGTGCAGATGGTTGCTGCTCAGGTCGCGAGGATGTGGCATTGGCTGGCGGCTCACGTCCAGAAGCTTGCGATCAGCAGACCGCCGCGACAGCGGTCGCGTAACTGTTCACTTGGCACCCTCGAGCGCGCCGTACACTACGGACGACTGAGGGCAACCGCGCGCGCGTGTTCGGCTTGTGTTGCGCGATTCCAGTCGCCCGTGCAGTAAATCGAAATCTCCGCGATGCAGCCCGCGCGGACCGTCGCGCGCAGAAGCTCGCGCGAGTACCAGTTCTCGCCCTGTGGGTCCGTCTAGCGTTCCTCGAACTCGAAGACGAAGCCGCTCGGCGCGGGCTCGGCGCTCCAGCGCGAGACACGGCCGAGGTCCGGATGGCTTTCGCGCCGTAGACGTTCAGTGCGTCGGCGCCGGTGGTCTGAATTCGCCATTGGGGCAGCGACAGATCGCAAAACACGTCCGGATGCATCAGCCCGGCCGGCAGCGTATTGGTTTCCAAAAACGCGACCAGACCCTGGCTCAAACGTTGCGTCAGACCCGCGTCCAACGCCGATGCCGCGGTGGTGGTGGTCATCACTGCGTCGCCGACACGGTCGAAGCCTTGGCGGCCTCCAGGTTGGTGCCGAGCACGTCCATCGTTCGCTTCAGGGCATCGGTCGGACTGAACTCGATCGGCTCCGTACCAGCGCACAGCAGTGGCAAATGGCCTGGCGCGCCGTAGTAGGCATCGCCCGCTTCGAACACTTCGTCATGGTCGGCATAGCGGAACATGATCTTGCCGCGCTTGACCACGCCCCCAGTGCGGGCACTGGCAACGGTCGTCGGGCAGACCGCGGAACAGGGCGCCGGGTCAAGGTCCGCCTTGTGCGTGTCATACGCCACGGTGTAGCCGCCGACATTGACGTAGCGGCCTTCGATCTCGGGCTCATCGAATGCGATCGGTGCTTCTGCCTTCCATGTCCGGGGCATTGGGTGCACATCCGAATCTGGTGTCACTCCCCAAGGCGTGAGATCCCTTCGCACGCTGTGAGCTCCGATCGCACATCAATCAGGTGTGCCAGGCGATGGGTGGGTCCGGCTCATAGACGCAGAATGTCCCAGTGCGCACCGAGCGAGCGAGGTGGCGCCCCAGCTCGAGCTGGGCCGCCTTGATACGGCGGATAGAGTCGCGGATGCGCGCCGTCACTGCCGTACGCGCACGTTCAGCGTCTGAGCCGACGCGCCTGGCGGAGCCGCCCAGTCCATAAGCAGTCGTCAGCTGTTGGAGGAGGGCATCGCGCTCGGCGGTGATCCGCGCCGAGCGACCAACGTCGCCGTTAGCGTCGGCTTCGATGCGTCGGCTTCGAGCTCGATCAGGCGACGACGGTACGCATCGCGCACTGCCGCGTCGAGCACCTCACCCGCGTTGGCGCGTGCGCCAATGAGGTCAAGAGCAGCGATCTCAACCTTCGGCCGTCGAAGCAACTGTGGCAGATCCTGCAGGCTGTCGCGGAGCTGCAGCTCACGCTGTCCGAATTGGATCGTCCAGATACCGCCGGCGCGATGAAAGACGTTCACACCTTGCGGCTTTGCGGGCTCCGTACACTGTATCGATCGCACGTCGCGCTGAATGGACAGGACCAGGCCGGGTGCGCCGAACTGTTCCGCCGCCGCGATTGCGCGCGCGAAATGAGATTGAGCGCGTGGCGTGTCTCCGAGCGCGGTCGCGGTCAGTGCCAGAAACCACTCCACCGGACCGCGCATCACAGCGCCGATCCCTTCGACCGCGAACAGGTCGGCAAACGGTTCCAGTGCGTCATAGACCTGGCGTGCGATTGGATGAGGACCGACGAGCGCCATCGTCTGGGCGAGTTGGGCCAGGCAGGGGAGCCACTCCGAATCATGCGGCAGCGACGCAAGGCGTGGCGCCACCGCGGCCCAGTGGGCTGAAGCCAACAAGCTGCTCGACGGTGATCGCTCGAACGGAGGCGGGCACTACGGTGGCCAGTGCATTGGCCTCCAGGGTGGGCCTTTCGCCAAGCGATCAAATCAGCTCGACGACCAGCGGGTTGCCGCCGGTGCGCGCCAGAATCCGCCTTGCCACAGCGTCTCGGGAGTCGCGCGCGGCAAGGTTCTGCAGCAGTTCGCAGACGTGTTGCTCGGTGAGCGGTCCGGGGCGCAGCATGGTCGCCTGGCGCTGCAGGGGTCTACAAGCGGGACGCCGCTGCCAGCTAGTGACGAAGTCGCCACCGACCAGCCAGAAACACGGTTGGTCTGGAGACAGCAGTTGCCGTGTTCTAAACACACCGTTGGTGTGCTACCTGGGTTTTGTTGCCGACAGCGCCGCAAGCCAGCAACGTGGTCGTCACTCGGGATCTGACCCGCCCGCGTTTCGTTTGACGTCCATCCGGTGCTCAGCCGCCGCCCGAGCCGTCCAAACGATGAAGTGATGGGGCTGTGGAGCAGCGAGCCGACAACGCGCTTGACGAGCTCGGCGGTCACGTACTCGCGAATGCTGTGCGAGTTCAGCGTATGCTGCGGGTGTGAGCGGCTCGGGAGTGCGTCTGGCAGAGCTCATGATGGCCCTCTCGATGGCCACCGATCTGGGCATGGGCCAGCCGCTGGAGACGGCGTTACGCTCCTGTGTGGTGGCCGTGCGGCTGGGCGAGGCAATGGGCCTCGACGCCCGCGCGCTGCGCGACGCTTACTACTATGCACTGCTGCGCTACATCGGCTGCAACGTGCACACCGACGCCATGGCCGCGTTGTTTGGTGACGAGTTGGCGCTGCGGCGAGACATAGCCGCGGTCGATACCTTGGACGTTCCCGAGGTGCTCGAATTGTCCGCTCGCTACATTCGCCAGGCGCACGCGGACGCCCCACCCGAGCGTATCTCGGCCATCGTCGCCAGTGCGCTGAGCGAGCTGCCCGGCTTCATGCGCGAGAGTTTCCTCGGGCACTGCGAGGTGGCGCAGCGCCTGGCCGAGCGGATGGGACTGGATGCCTCGCTGAGCGTCTGCCTCGGCCAGATCTACGAACGCTGGGACGGCCACGGCCTGCCGCTCGGACTCACCGGCGACGCGATCGCCCCAGCGGTCATGCTCGTCGCGTTGGCGCAGGACGCTGTCATCTGGGACCGGATCGGCGGCCCGGACGCGGCAGTCACCACGATCGGCAAGCGGAGCGGTGGCGCGTACGACCCCCGCATGGCGGCGCGGTTCTGCGCACAGGCACGCATCATCCTCGCCGAGGTGCAGGATGAACCGACCTGGGACGCGGTGCTGAACATGGAACCCGGCGGACATCGTTCGCTCACCGACGACGAGTTCGACCGTGCCTGCGAGGCCATCGCCGACTTCGCTGACATCAAGTCGCCGTATACGTTGGGGCACTCCGCCGGGGTCGCCACACTGGCGGCCGGCGCCGGCGCGCGGTGCGGCTTGCCGAACGCCGACGTGGTGACGTTGCGACGTGCCGGCCTGCTCCACGACATTGGCCGTGTGGGGATCTCCGCGGGGATCTGGACCAAGGAGGCGACTCTCTCGGAACGCGAGCGCGAGCAGATCCGATTGCATAGCTATTATGTCGACCGAGTCCTGGCGCGTCCGGAGTCGCTCAAGCGCTTGGGCGAAGTGGCCTCACGACACCACGAACGCATGGATGGCTCCGGTTATCACCGCGCGGTTCAGGGCAACAGCCTGTCGCCCACGGCGCGAATCCTGGCCGCCGCCGACACCTACCACGCCATGATCGAAGCGCGCCCGCATCGCGGAGCGCTGCGACCCGACGAGGCAGCCGCGGAGGTGCGGCGTGAGGTGCACGCCGGCCGACTCGACGGCCCGAGCGCGGAGGCGGTCCTGGCGGAGGCCGGGCACCGCGTCTCTTCCGCACGACGGGAAGTTACCGCTGGGCTGAGTCGGCGCGAGATCGAGGTCTTGCGCCTACTGGCGCGTGGCCTGTCGAACCGGGACATGGCCGAGCACCTCACCGTCTCCCAGGACACGGTCAAGCATCATGTGCAGCACGTCTACAACAAGATCGGTGTCTCGACCCGTGCGGGCGCCACGCTGTTTGCCATGGAGCAGTCGCTGCTTTGAGCGGCGCAATCCGACCGACGAAATAGCCCGTTCGGGCCATGACCGCCGCTCCCGGTCAGCGCACGCTCGTGCTACCGCCGCTAGATGTGGCGGACAGACGACCCGAACGGGAGGACACCCATGGGAACCATGCAGGAACAGAACACGGCGACATTCCTCCGCTGGTTTGACGAGGGATGCAGCCAGGGAAACCTCGACCTGGTCGAGGAGCTGTACTCGCCGGAGTACGTCAGTCACTCGCTGCCACCCAACTTGCCGCCCACGCGCGATGGACTGAAAGCGTTCATCCGCGCCTTGCGCGACGGTATCCCGGATCTGGATTGCCCCATCGAGCAAGTCGTGGCCGAAGGTGATCGAGTTGCGGGCTTGTTCTCGCTCAAGGGAACGCACGCTGGCAGCCTGCTCGGCATCCCGGCGACGGACCGAAGCGTCAGCGTTGGCGTGATGGTCATTGCCCGTTTCGACGAAGGCGGACATTGGATTGAGGACTGGAATTGCTGGGACCAGCTCGGATTGCTCCAGCAAGTCGGCGTCGTACCTGCGCCAGCCGCGGCGTAAGGAAGGAGCACCCATGATCGACAACACGACGAACTCAGAGCACCCAAGAAGCCAGTAAGGCGCTGGTGCGCCGCGCCATTGGCTACAACCACGGAGCCATGGACGAAGGCAATGAGATCTTCGCTCCTGACTTCGTGGCGCACATGCCGGGCCAGCCGCCAATGGACCGCGCGACCTTCGAGCGCTTCGTCGCGGGCGTGGGCGATGGCTTGCCGAGCTATACGTACGAGATCCACGACCAGATCGCACAGCGCGACCTCGTCGTCAACCGCATCACGTGGCGAGGCATCCATTCGGCCGAACTCGCGGGGGTGCCCGCGACCGGGCGATCGGTTGAACTGCGCGGCATCAACATGTTCCGTGTCAGCGAGGGCCGCGTGGTCGAGCAGTGGGCCCAACTCGACATGCTGGGCTTGCTGCAGCAGATCGGCGCGATTGCGACGTAAGCCCTCTAACTCCGAGTACAACCTTTCACGGAGATCCAGAGCGGACGGCCGCGCGACACGTATCGGTAGAGGCTGCCGGTCAGGTCGAACCTGGTGATGCCCTGGCGGTACGCCAGGGGAGACCATCTCGCGTGTGTATCACGGGCGACCGCGGCGCCAGCGGACGTGCGTCGCCGCGAGGCCACTCTTACGGCGGTGGGCTGTCACGGAATCCGAGCCAGGGCTGACACCTGCGGTGCGACCCGTTTCGGAGGGGCGCTAACGGGTCTCGCCGCCGTCCTACTAGCGCGACTTCCGAACCGTCCGTCGTCCGCGCTCCATGCGATGATCAACTCCTACAACGCAGTGAGCGGTTGTCCAGCGGAACGCGGCATAGTCCGGCGCGTGGGCAGCAGCTTGTTCACGCGATCTGATGCGTGCTCGTCGTGGGAAGTCTTCGCGCAGCCTCGGTGAACTGCTGTGATCTCGATTCCCCCCGTCGACCTACACAGAATTGGAGCGAAGGCCCTACGTCAGGAATCGCCCAAGGAGTGCGACGAATCCGATCAAGATCAAGAACTTCGACAAAATTCACTCAAGCTTACAAGGGAAGCCTTCAAGTTCCTGAACATGGGGCCAGCGTCCAGCATGGCGGTCATCTTCATTGCCCTACTGGCCATTGTCACGTTTGTTGCGAGCCGACTGCTGCGGACTGAAGTGGCGTACTGACGGCGATGACCCAAATCGAACTTCCGCACCCGCCGGGGCGACTGGTTGACGAAGAAGCCGCGGTCAGTCGGCAGAGCCGCGACCTCGCTCTGGGGCACCGACGTCCGTTTCATCCAACCGTGCATCTCTCCGTTGTAGCGGTTGCGGTTTCGCTGGTGTTCGCATTCCCGTTTGTCTGGATGGTGCTGAGTTCGTTCAAGTCGTCGGCTGACATCTTCCGTTGTGCAACTCCGCTCACCTGGTGGACATTCTTTCCTCCGCAACCTACGCTTGCCTCCTACGTACCATGGGCCGATCACGGACGCCGATATCCTTAGTGGTGAGTTCCCGAAATACCAGGCCCTATCGCCTGCGGCCAGCCGATCGTGGGACAGCGGCGAGGACAGGGCCTCGAACTTACGGAACTCACCACTTAGCTTAGACCAGGTTTCAGAAGTTCGTGACCCTACGGACGAGTTGTCTGATACGGCCCAAAACCTCTGGCATGCGGTCTTGGCAATACGGTCATGGTGAGCAGACTGGGGGCTACCTGAGCGAGCGCTCTTCGCCAGTGGCAGCGTGATGCGGGAGGATTAGCTTGACAGACCGACTGGGTTACCGCCTTCGCGTCGGCATTGTGGTTCCGTCATTCAACACTACGTTGCAACCCGAGCTTGAGGCGCTTCGTCCGCCTGGAGTGACTAATCACGTGGCGCGTATCGACATCCCGGACGGCGACTTGACCAGCGATCGCGCTCAAGAGGCGGTTCTTGAAAGTCTTCGACCGGACGTGGAAGCCTCGCTGCGCCGGGTGATGGGTGCCCGCCCGGGCGTGGTGATCTTCGGCATAGCGATCCCCACGTTCTGGAACGGCCTGGATGGGATGACGCGCATGCGCGAACACCTACAGGCCACGACGGGAGTGCCCGTCGTGCTCGGATCGGATGCCGTACTGGAGGCTCTTCGCATATTCCCGCGTGCTCGACGGATTGGAGTGGTGACGCCCTACCAGCCTGTCGCTGACCGGCGCGTTCAGGCTTTCCTCGAGGAAGACCGGCTACAACGTGGTCGCCGTCCAATCCCTGACCCCCCAGCGGAGCTCGCTGATCGCCGAGTTGGGAGTGGAACAGTTCATCGCGGCGATCGACAGTCTGGCTACAAAAGGCGCAGACGTTCTGGTGCAGGTGGGTACAAACCTGGCGATAGCAGACCTTGTCGATGCACAGTCGCTGCGAGTTGGATTGCAAGTACTGTCGATCAATACCGCGCTGTATTGGCTCGCACTGCGCCGGGCTGGGATAACCGATCGAATCGCCGGGTTCGGACCTCCATTGGACCGTGCGTAGGTTCCCGCCACTCTGCGACGCGGAGAACTACGCAGGCAACTGGCGGCGTAAGAACTCGGCGCTCTGGATCACGAAATCGTCGATATCTCCCCCGGCTTCATCCTCGAACCACTGTTGGTCAGGCAGCTCCCCGGCACGCGCACGGTCGCGATAGTGGTTCGTCAAACGAATCACCTCGAAGAGCTCGGTCACCATCAGATCGTGATGACTATTGTGCCAGCGCGGCTCATACACTGGCACGTGCAGGCGCCCTCGGTGGCTACCCGCGCCTTCGATCGACAGATTCAGGTTGGGATTGGCGGTGAGGAGAACGTCTAGCAGCACGGACCACTCAATCACTCCAGCACCGCAGGGGCTGAGATAACGGGTAAGCCCTTGACTGTCGATGAACAGCGCTACGTCACGCAGGTGGGTTTGACGGACGTATGGCGCTACTCGCCTGGCCGCGGACAGTGGAGCTTCCCCCTGAGCCACTACATTCGCGGAGTCGAAAGTAATCCCAGGACGTCAGAGCCCACCACGTCAATCAGACGCGTCAACTCGAACGTCGCGATCTCTTCGTGCGTCTCGAGATTCAGGTGGCAACCCAGATCACGCAAGATCGGGGCAAGCAACTGCAGGAACTGCTCCGTCGCTCGCAATTGCTCGAGCCATTCTACGTCGGTGCGAAACCGGTCAAGGGAGAAGAGTCCTGAGTACTCCGGCTTCTGAAACGCGGTGGCTGTCCACAACTCAACGCAGCCGATCTCACGAGCCGCGGCGATCATCCGTTCCAATCCCGACAAATAGCTACCTCGGCCGAGATCTCTGATTTCAACCAACTCCGCGGTCATGTATGGATTGACCTTGCCGACGCCAACCTCAAGGTACAGCCGGAGGTCATCCGCTTTGGACCGCACCTCACGCAGCAGGCCAGAATCCAGCGTCGGCGAAATCTCGTAAAGTGTGCGAAACAGGACCCCTTGCAGGCCCATGGACGCAGCCCGATCGAGGCTCCCAAATATCAGGTCGTCGGTCCGCTCTGGTGAAGCAGCCGCGTCAAGCTGACCACGGATCGCTGAAGGCAGCTTCACATCGCGCCCGACTTTTACCATGACACCGCGGAAACCGGCCGCTGCATACAGCTAATCGTACCTGGCGCAGGCCAAAAGGGGCCCGACATGCTCATGTCGTGAGGGTCAGGCCGGGTCCAAAACCACAATACGTTGACGGCGCGGATTCGCCACTGCACCGCCGGACAGCAACGCGCCGCCGCCTTGCAGGCGTGCCGCCAGGCCAAGCGTGGTGAGAATGCGCCGCTCGGCGATTCCCAACCCTGGATGGGTTGCAGTTGCTCGAACCTAACTTCGTGCGGGCGCCGCCAATTGGAGCGCCACGCGCTGCTGCACGCACCTGGCCGCCATAGTGTGCGAATTCAGAAGCACGATCACAGGCTTCCAACCCGAGCAGTCGCGAGTACGAGTTGCAACGGCAGTTGCTGTTTGTCGGTCGTCAGCGTGAACAGCGACAACTTCGAGCAGCCTTCGAGGCCGCTGCGGCTGGTCGTGGCGCGCTGGTGATGGGTGAGCCGGGTATCGGAAAAGACGGCCCCATGTCAGGAGTTGGCCAACTGCGTCGGAAAACGCGGTGCGGACTACGACTGCTAGGCCATTGCTACCCGGAGGGCTCCGCTAGTCTGCCTTATCAGTCATTTCTTCGCGGACGGAGGGATGCGGACGCCGTACACGAACCCCAACTGCGTGCCGCTACGCGGTGCCTGGGCAACCTGGACCGCGCACCTCTCAGATCCCGGGCAATGGTTTCTCTGATCTGATCTCAGACAGGTCTTCTGCGCGCCGCGAGTCCGTGCGCGCCATTCTCCGCGTCGCAGCTCGGTGTCGCGCTGAACTTCGTGGTCACGAACGCCAAACGCCCAACGTGCCCGTTCCTGTCACGCCGGCTGTGAGCGCGTCGGCATGCGGCTCACGATCGGGCCGGCTAAGCTTCAGAGGTCCTCATGTCCTACGCGATCCGCTACGGCAAGGCCGACGTGGCGTTCTACCGCACCTACGCCCGACCGCTTACCCGTCTCACGCGCGTTCCTGAGTCCGCGTTCACCGGGCGTGATAATCGGCTGTTTGCGGCCAGCGTGGACGTGGAGGTCTTCGGCGACAATTTCTTGCCCGCCTACACCGAAGGCAACAACCGCATGGTCGTCGCCACCGATAGTATGAAAAACTTCGTGTTCGCCAAGGCGCTGGAGTACCCGGGGGCCACCCTGGAAGGCTTCCTGCGCTACCTGGGCGAGCGGTTCCTGGAGACGTATTCGCAGATGGAGTGGCTGCGGGTTGCCGCCCGCGAACTGCCGTTCGAAGCCGCCCAGGTGCCTACCGACGGCGGCGCTTTCGGCGCCAGCCCGGTGCTGTTCGGCCAGGCCGGACACGACCATGCCACGGCAGCGCTCGAGATTGTCCGCGCGGATGGCGACGTACAGCCGCGGGCGCTGCGCTGTGGACGCGAGGGCCTGCGGCTGATCAAGCTCACCGGCAGCAGCTTTGCACAATTCATGCGCGACGAGTTCACTACATTGCGCGAGGTGGTGGACCGCCCGCTATTCATCTATCTGGACGTCTTCTGGACCTACCAGGACGCAGCGGCCGCCATGGCTGACGAGCCCACCGGCTACGTTGCGGCCGAGCAGGTACGCGATGTGGTGGCCAGCGTCTTCCACCAGTTTGTCAGCATGTCCATTCAGCACCTGGTACACGAGATGGGGCAGCGCCTGCTGCTGCGCTTCCCCTCGCTAGCCAGTGTCTCGTTCGAGGCGCAAAACCGCCTCTGGGACACCATGCTGGTCGACGAGGCTGACCCCGCGCGTAAGGTCTACACCGATCCGCGGCCGCCGTACGGCTCCATCGGCCTGACGCTCACCCGCTAGTCAGTAGTTGTGGGTCGGGCCGCCGTTCGAGCCACAATCGCGATCGCCATCGCCCGCTGGCAGGCCAGCCGACCCCGTAAGCGGTCAGGTCAGGCGTGGGTGGTTCACCAGCCTCTGTACGATCCAACAAAGCAGCCAGCCAGCCACGCCGCAGCCGGCGCTGCTGGTGAGCGTCAGTCGTGTCTGGTTGCGAGCTGGTGGAGGACTGCGGGTCGGGATCTGAGCGAGGGGCCGCCGACGCTGGATCCGCCTGTGGGTGTGGCGCATCGCGTCACACGGCTCGGGCTGAGCGTGGGCGGCCTGCTCGTTGAGGTATGTTCCATCTGCTCGGTCCAGCCCCACTGCTCGCTACCCTTTCGCCAACCCCCGCGAGTCGGCCGACGCTGCGAATGACCAGGTCGGCAGCGCCCTCAGCTGCCTCTGGTCGCACCCGCGCAAGGAGCAGACCCATTCGCCGCCAAAACAATGGACTGAGGTCCCGCACTGTCACGTGTTCCGAAGTCGTTGGTACCCTCGCCCAAACGGGGACGCCGGAGATTAGGCAGTTCACCCATGCCAGGCTAGTCGCGCATCAACCATCCTGGTCACGCAGGTCCGCACCCCGCACCATGAATGCCCCGCTTACCCACAGGACGCGCACGCTTCAGACGCTGGCGGGCCTCGTTGTGTTTGGCGTGGCGTGTACCCGCCGTCAGCTGCAGCGGCTGCTCGACGAAGAAGGGATCGCCGCGAAAGGCTGACGATGGCGACGCAGGCCATCCTCGTGGTTGACGGCCACCCCACAACGCGCGCTGTCATCGCTCAAGTGTTGCGTGATGAAGGCTTTGCTACGCTTGAAGCCCCTGACGGGGAAGAGGCGGTTCGGTTGGCGCAGACTCACTCGCCTGCCCTCGTCCTGCTCGACCTGTCGCTGGCAGAGGCCTCGAACTCGTTGCTCCTCACGACGTTGAAGGCTGTGCTGCCGGTTGTCGCCATCAGCTACTCCTGGACTGCCCCCTTTTGTGAGACCGAAGCCTACCGTGGGGCGGATGGCGTTCTGGAGGCACCCTTCCATTTGGCTGACCTGCTGGCCGAGGTTCGCCGGGGACTGGTCGCGCGCGGGACCACTTCGCACCCTGCTTCGGCCGCCCGCAGCCGGGTGCCGACAAGTCCGGCTTGAACATGTATCTGAAGTCTGTATGGTGTGGCGTGCGAGTGGGGTCGGACGCGGTCGGAACCTGTCAAACCTGGTGAGACCAGCTGGCTGGGGAATTACTATGCGGGCATAACCTCCGTGGGCTTGTTGATCCAGGCTACGCCTGGCAGCTGTGGCGGGACCGGTAGCTGGCGAACAAGGCGCTCTGGATGAGCGGCGCAGGCAGCCTTGAGGACGCGGACCCGCTCGAGTTGGATATGGTCAGCGCGTCCGAAATGAACGGCGGCTGGTGTATGGAGGCCGATGCCAGAATGGCGGTGGTCGAGGTTGTACCACCGGAAGAACCGTCGGCAGAACCCGCGGCCATCTTCGAGGGAGCCGAAACGGTCCGGAACCCTGGTCGGTATTTTGCGGATCTTGTCTGATTTGCGGGTGATCCATCACCACGGTCCGGCCCGAACTTTGCACCGGGCCCGCCAGGCTTGGAGCCGAAGCGCAGCCGCACACAGCGCTCCATCGCATGCGAGCAGGGATATGGCTGCGCGGGGTGCGGTATCTGGTGGAGGCGGCTCGAAGCACTCTGGCCGGCTGTGTGCCAAAGTCCGGTGCACGAGGAACCATCAGTCATTGGTCTGGAGACCGAGCGCTGGCAGCCCCTCTTGTTGGCAGCTCAGCCAGCGAGCCGAGGCCCATCACCTGCAGGAAGCGATCGGTGGTGACCAGGAACGCGCCCATCGACACTCCGCTACCAACGGACACACCGACCAGCACACCGCAGCCCACCGACACGCCCACGCCGACTCAAACACCAACCAGCACCCCGGTCCCAACCGACACGCCCACGCCCACCAATACTCCGCTGCCGACCAATACGCCCCCCAGTTCACCTACGTTGATACACACGCCAACCGCCACGACGACGGCCACGCCTCCCATGGCAACTGTGACACACACTCCGACGGCAACTCCCGCTGCTGGCCTGACGAATGGTTCTACGTTGACCGCCCCGCGGACACTGACGCCAAGTGCTACCTCCCCAACGAGTGGTAGCTTCGGCCGCGTCGCTCACACCGACTGCAACCCCGAGGCCGTCACCGGGGCTTCCTCGATCCCCTGCAGAATCACCGGTGGCGGCCACTGCCCCGACTCCGACTGGCGGTAGTGCGCCGCCATCGAGTCCCAGGCCGCCCACACCGCCGCCAAACACCACCCGCCGACTGCGGTCAGACGGCCCAGGTTGAAGCGAGTGCGCCAGTCGGCTATGTGAACGACCCGAGTGGGCCGCAGGGGCAACCTCACCCCAACTATGGCGCCGGGCCGCTGACAACTCTGGCGGACCGAGATGCGTTTCGCACAACCTTGCCGGCAGGGACGAATCTCGCATCCGTCAACGACGCAATCGCCAGAGGCTGCTCCGCGGACTGGATCCGCGGCCATTTCGAATCGCTCTGATCGGCTCGCGGAACATGCCTGCCGTCGCTCCGGAGGCACACAGAGGCGAGCGGGCATCGATCGGCGCAGCGCCCGGGTCGTGCCGCGTCCCGGGCCTCATGGCCGGGGCCGGTGGCGGCCGACGTACCCCTCGGCGCACGCAACGCGTACGGCGCCCCGATTCAGCGTCTACCACCCTCGCGTGTCAGCCGGAATAGAACCGCTGGCTCGCACACACGCACACGTATCTCTCAGACCTCGATGTAGCGCTGGAGCGTGCGCGGCGCGCCATCGACGTGCCGAGTGTGAGGCAGGCTGGTACTCCTATGCGCGCATGCGCACCCTTCGTGCCACTCGCGG
This sequence comes from uncultured Chloroflexia bacterium, assembly GCA_963776625.1. Taxonomy (GTDB): domain Bacteria; phylum Chloroflexota; class UBA6077; order UBA6077; family CF-72; genus CF-72. Next base: position 549,151 of record CAVZNP010000004.1, read on the forward strand.
CTCTCGTGGCGTAGGTGACGGAGCGGCCTACGGACTACCTTCCTCCGTCAGGTTGCTCTAGCAGAAGGCCTCACTCGACGAGAACGCGCAGCGCCCGGTTGTGAGCACGCTCAAGTGGGAGGACCGCGCACGATATGCTGGCGGACATCGACCACGAGGAGCGGTTGATGCATCGTTCGCGTCCCCTGGTTATCCTGGCCTCGGCAGCGCTGGGTTGTCTTTGTCTTCTTGGCGCGTCGCCCCTTTCGAGTTCGGAGCCGGTACAGGCTCAGTCCGGTGGCTCGGTTCCGTCCAATGCGTCGGCCAGCACCGGCCCGCTCATCGGCGACCCGAGCCTGATCAGCAACGAGCTAGCGTGTGTCAGCGCTGAACAGAACGCGCCATGGTTTCCCACCATCGCCGCCTTCGAAGTTCACGACTCGCATCGGACGCATCTGTATGCGTGCGCGCATTTCGACGGTGCTCAATCCAGTGGCAATCAGGTGTTCACATACAGCTCGCAGCAGACGTACGTCACGCCCTACAACCTCGTCGATCATGGATCGAATGAGCTGTTCATCTATGGTGGCGGCTACGGAGACAACCCGGCGGCCTCCGGCTCCTTCGTGGCGCGGATCGAGCCTGGCACGCTGAACGAAGTGTGGCGGCACGTGCTCATCAACACGAATGTCACCGATGAATGGAACTATCCGGGCGTTCTCAATGTGGACAGGGACGGCAACCTCGTCGTCATCTACGGCTACCACATCGCCAAGCTTGATCCGACGACGGGCAACGTGCTCGCGCAGACCACGCTGCCGACCGGCACGTCCGCACCGCGTGATACGTCCTTCAACGGGTACGACGCGCTGACCGACGGCACTATCGTGGCGAAAAGCGTGAACCGCCAACCTGGCTGCGAACAGCAGGGCTTCAGCGCATTCCTCAGCTGCCCCAATCCGACCACCGTTCCGCCGTCGGTCATGGTCGCAATCGATCCGGCTACACTCAAGGTTATGTCGCAGGTCATTCTGCCCGAGATGATTGGTGGACGGGTGACCACCACGATCTACAACGGCGCGAATGAGATCTATCTGCCGGGCGCGACCAACCTGTTTCGCTACACCTACGCCGACGGCCAGTTCATTCCCGATGCTAGGTGGGGTCCGGTCCCGTACCTGACTGGCAGCCAGACGGCGGCCTCGGCAATGGCGGTCATTGGTGAGTACGTCGTCACGATGACCAACGGCGGAGCACCCTCAGCGACGCCGATGAGTGTCATCGCCATCCCCCAGGCGGACTCGTCGAAGGTTTCAAATATCCAGCCATTCGGCAGCGGTGTCGGACAGCAGAGCTTCATCCCCTCCATGGTCTCCGTCGACCCCGAGAACAACCGGATCTACGTGATGGATGCGGGCGTTGGGAAGCTCGCCGGCGTCGACCTCCAGAATGGAAACCTGACTGTTGCCTGGACCCAGGATCAGACCACGCTCAGCTTCACCACGCTTGTTGGGCCGAACGACCAGCGGATACTCATTGGGACCGATATCCCGGCGACGAACTTCCAGGGACTTTCGACCTACACCACCGAATAGGTGGTGTGGCGCGATGCGCAGACCGGTCAGGAGTTGGCGCGATCAATCCAGCTCCCGAAAATGACACAGGGCATCCTGGTGACGCCTGGCTACGCAGGTTTGCAGTACTTCCTGAGTGCCGACGGCCATGTCATCGCGTTACAGGTGGTGCCTTCGATCCAGGTGGGGTCGAGGACACCACCGCCGGCGCAAACACCGTGAGCAGGCGTAAGCCGAGCGCGGCGCCAGCTAGAACGGAGGGAATGTTCAAGCATCTCGCCTTGGTCCTGTATTCAGCAGAATTGTTCGTAGGTGGGTGCCGCCAGGCCCAGCAGCCTGCCCCCGTGCCGATCAGGCGCGTTCGGTAGGGCTCGCCGAGCACGACGAGGTAGTCCGCGCGAGCGGGTGGGCGATGATCGCGGGTGCCATCGCGCTCCACATACCTCAACTACAGCGGCTCGCAGCATTGGCGCTCGCCCTGCAACTGCTCCCGATCACGTGGGGTTGGTCACCGATTCTGGGAGGAAGAGGAGGCGCCCCGCAAAGCGCAGCACAAAATTCACTTCTTCAGGAACATCTCGATGATTGGCGCTGCCTTGCACATCGCCGCGACATCCAAGTAGTCCGCCGCGCGGGGGACGCTCGATGAGTTTCTGGTTCGGATGCCAATCGCAATCGAAACCACCATTGCCTGCCCAGCTACCCGGTTATGCTGCAAAGCATGCCCCGGCTCGAACTCGGCTGTATGGTTGAAACGCGCACTCGGAAAAAGGCCCCGATGTATGCAGCTCGAACATACACCCGCCGGTGATTCCTGGGAACAAGGCCGGCAAACCGGGAACGCGGGCCAAAGTATGGTCTCGCGGACCCAGGCCATATCGGTCTGTCACGTCCCACAACGCTCGCTGCGGCTCCCGCCATAGTGGTAATCAAGACACAAGCCACCGCCGCGGCTCGGTTGATCAGCATGTCCGCCACCACGAGGTGACGGGACGCGTTCAGCGATCGGATGCCGGCCGCACTCGTCGAGACCGCGGCGGCGGGTCGTCGCGACGCAACGGTCGAGAATTGCTCGCCAAGGCAAACTGTTCAAGCCAGCGCTCGAGGGCCGTGCGGTGAATGCGGACGAAGTGGCCACCGTTGCGGCGAATCACCGGGAAGCCGGGCTCGTAGGACCACTGCTCCAGGATCTCCTCGCTCACCTGGCACAACTGGGCCGCCTGGGACCGTGTGAGCAGCACTGGCGAGTCAATCTGCCAGTCGGGCCGAGAGCGCTCCGGGTCTTCTGCTGTCACTGGCCCGCAACTTCTCCGTGAGTATCGGGTCGTGTCACGCCACACCGCCGTGCTCGGCGAGCCATTTGGTCATCGTCGCGCGTATGTGCTGGCAGGTCACCAAGTCTGCTTGCTCGCCCACCAGAATGAGCGGCTGACGAGGCAAGCGGTCCAGCAGCTCGAGTCGCGCGCCTTCGGCGCAGGCGATCTACTTCGCGCCTTACGTCAAGTTCGGCCGGCTCACCTCGTAGCGTACGAAGTGCATCGACCGCAACCAGGATCAAAGGAACGACGCACGTCCCCACTTTTGGATTTCGTCGGGCCCCTCCCCCGTGCGGCCATGGGCGCGCTAGAAGCGTCGGCCACCATACGCGGGCCGCTCGATCTTGAATTGATGACTTTGTGCGTCGCGGTGATACTCCGAATAAAGACAGTTTCATCGTGGACGCCCAGGAGCGTCCCACTGCGCGTAACGCTTGAGCAGTTCGCTGATGTGCGTCCCGGCGTCGAACGATATCGCGACTGTCATGTCCGGCTGGTGCTGCTTCAGCGCTGACTCGATCGAACTTCGTGTCGACAGATACAATACGCCGTCGCGTTCGATCCGCACGAGAAAGGGCGTGAACTGTGGCAAGCGGAAGCTGAACAGGAAGGTCTCCTCGACCGGTCTTGAGACGACCAGTTCCAAAAACACCCGCGGGTCGTCTGGCAGCAAGTCGATCATCCAGAGATACGTGTAGTCGCCCGGCCCCTCGTCCCGCACGACCCGCAAGAAGTCAGTGAACGGTGGGGCTGCAGGTCCCGGATCCTGGTCGTCTGCACCCACGATCATGATGTCGCAGTCGGGGAGCACAACGAACAGGTTGCACTCGAGTGCGCGCACACGCATCTCCCTCGACTCCCTGTCTTTGATGTCCAGACGCTTGCACCTGGCCTCGGGGTCCTGTTGATCAGGCCGACGAGCCCCCAACCGGCCTATCCAATGTCGCCACGTTGGCCACCCATGAGTGTTCATTGCATGCCCCCAGGACTACGTGTGACTCTCAAGGCTGGTACTTGCAAACGAGCCCAGCTGCGGCCATTCAGGTTGTCGCAAGTCACCCAGGCTAACGCCAGAGCTATCCGCAGGATTCTTGAAAGGCGGAGGTGCCCCACGAAACTCCGGTGTCCCAGCGGCGTTGGCAACAGCGCCGCGCTTGGTCTTTCGCGGCGCATCGGTTGTGGACCAGACCAATCGTGATTGCGGAATCGCAATGCGGCCCGCGCCATCCAGCTTGTCTGGAGCTCCTTCTGTCAACCAATACTGGCGCTCATCGTCAGCTCTCGCCCCACTTCGACCGGATCTTAGCCAGATTCGCCCCAGAATCGCTTCTCGATCACAGGTGATCCGGCTGGTAGTCGTGATCAGCACGGCCAGCGGCTCTGTGCCCCGAAGAAACCAGGCTCGAGTTGCCGCGTCGGCGATGCGTTCCTCAGCAGAGGGCCGTGTGGTTACGAACAGCACTGTCGGGAACCCGTTGTAGTCGCGATCAGCCTGCCTGCTATCGCGGTACCTGTAGTAGGCACGAAACTTCGCTAAGTACGTGCGAGTTGACTCGGTCCCGCGATCGTATTCCAGAAAGAAACCATGCGCGACACCATTCCGCACGTAGCAGCCATATCCATCCGGCTTGCAGTAATTGCGCTCGTATGCCGCTGCCCCGCGCCACTCCACGAGATCGTCACTACCTCCGGAGCGGCGTACCGCGCGAGCAGTCGTCGCAAACGCGACGAAAACAGCATTGGCGCCGAGCGTGTGTGCCAGCGCGAGCAGCAAGCGTCGACGCTTTCCAGCCTGGGAGCGACCCGCCCCGATCAATCCGTGGTACCGCGTTGCCGTTTTTGGATCCAGGCCGAGCGTCGCAGCAATTCTGCGCTGCCCTGCGAGCGTGATCTCCACCAACCCCAAATCCTTGAACATGCACTCACTCCAGCCCACCGCCACGGGCGGAAACTCTTCCATCTCGATTTGCTTAACCAGCCGCTGCGCACCAGGTCGGACTCGAGTCGTCTGATGCGACGCACTGATGTGCTGAGCAGGTCCGCCAATTGCGCAGCTGCAAGAAAGGGATGACGCCCGATCAGGTGCAGGAGCTGGTCGCGAGTTCGTCCGGGCCCGCACCTCCGTCGCGAGGGTCCGAGAACTCCAGCGCCGTGGTGCGTTCGCCAGTCTTCTCCGCGATCACCCGGATCGGAACCGGATAGCACGCCCCCTACGGCCCCCCAACCGACCACGCGCGACGAGATCACCTGTGTGCCGTGCGTTTGCGCGAGTCTGTCCATCAGCGACATCCACACGCTGGAGCGCCCACCGTCTCCGTCCGGATCGATTGTTACGACCACTAGCTGAAAGTCAGCATCGCCAGAGTATTCCCGGAAGGCAAGCACGCGGCGCAGCATCTCTCGATAGCGGGCGACCGGGGCGGCACCGAGATCGGGCACCAGTCCAAGACTGGTCTTCTCAGCGCCCGATCCGGCACGTTCCGTGCCTGGTATTCGAGTGGCCAGGACGGCGCCGGCTGGGAGCCGAACGCGTAGCGGCTCGCCTTGATGAGGACCACGAATTGTGCGAACCCAGGGATGTTCGAACGCGCACAAATCGACCATTTGGCCATCCGCGTTGCACTCCGCAACCAGGAATGCCAGTAGCCGATACGCCGCTACACGCGACGTCACGTTCGGCAACCCATGGGGCGGGTTACGTCGACCTCGCAAGCTCGGATCCAGGCGACTCAGCTCCCCGAGTACACGCTGACCCCGCTCGGTGATACTCCACAGTCCCAGAGGACGATCAGCCAGCAAGTAGCCCAGCTCCGCTCGCTGCATGTCGGCGAGACCGGCTCGCCTCAGGTTCTCCAGCCGACGGTATGCTCCGCCGATGGACCCGAACCCTGCAATGTGGCGGAACGCGTCGACGGGCAGGAGCGGGCACAGGTGCAGGATCCGCAGGGCTTGCAGTGCACTGCGTCCGGGTCGTGCTTGCGGACCCAGCCGACCTGCTCTTGTGTCTTTGATCTGACTCGTCACGCAGCCGGTGCCTCGCCGTTCGCCGCCTCATCTCGAGGAGTGTCGTTTCCTGTCCGCCGTCTGTCGGCAGCGGTTCGTGTCTGACGATTCCGGGTTCGACTTGCCCGCGGCACTTCTCCGCCGGTTGCGACGCTTCCTGCCGATCTCCGCCCACCAGCGCCAATCCTGGGCGTACTATCGTCCCCGCTCACCTGCTCGGGCTGACCGCCCCTGACCCGGTCCGCGGCGGCCTGGAGGTCGAGTTCGACGTCCAATGTCGGTCGGCCATACCGTTCGGCTGATTCGCATGCCAACTGCTCGGCCAGGCCCGGGTCGCTCGCAGGCGGCGGGTCGAGCCGAACGCTGAAGGCTGGCAGCCTCTCGCCGGTGCCAACGTCGGTCACGCGTCCGTAGCATTGGTAGTGACCGAGCTCGAGCAGGTCTTGCTTGTCGAGCCCGCCGCCCAGTTCTTCTGCGAGGTACTCAGCGTCTTCGGCGCTGGTGTGAAAGGCAAACAGTCCGTCCAGATTCGAAAACACCGCCGCGCGCAGGTCGCGGGTCCGATCCGCCTCGGTCAACCTGTCAAGGCGAGCCAGCGTCTGCGTGGCCAGCATCATGTTCGCTCCGTACTTGGCGAGTTCGCCGAAGACTTGCTCGTAGTCGGCGCCCGGGATTGTGTGGAACTCGTCAACGACCATCGTCACGCTGCGCCGGAGGTCAGGTGGCAAGTTCGTCTGCGACGACACCGCGCGCGCGGCCAGGTTGAGCAGCGTGCCGCCCACCAGCGCGGCCGTGTCTTCGATGACCTCGAACGCTTGCAGGTTGATGATCACGATCCGTTCCCGAGCGATGAATTCGCGAAAGTCGACGGTCGAACGAGGTTGCCCGACGATGGCCCGCGCCACCTTGCTGCCCGCATACTTGTGCACCTTTGTCTGGACCGGGTTGATGATCTCCTGGCGGTGGCGCAACTCGAGCGGATCGAAGTAACTGCTGAACCAGTGTTTGATGGCCGGGTCAGACGTCCGCTTGAGCACGCTGCTCCGAAAGCGCGGGATGCCGAGCAGGTCCGGTACCTCAAGGATCGTGTGCTGCGAGCTTCGTCCTGCGATCGGGTCCATGTAGCAGATCGCCTCGTTGGCTTCGAACAGCGCCATCAGCGCAAAGCGAAAGGCGTCTTCCATACGCGGACCCCAGAACGCGTCGAATTCGCGCCTGAAGACGCGCAGCGCGTTGCCGACTGCCTGGTCGCGGTTCCAGCCAAGACCCACATCCAGCAGGTTGATTCCGAACGGGCGTTTCCGGTTGGCGACGTCCAGATACACGACGTCATCGTGACGCTCCGCGGGCACCAGTCCCAGAGCCGCTGTCGCCAGATCGCTGTGCGGGTCCACCAGGATCACGCACCGCCGGCCGATGCCGGCCGCGCGCCCACCTGGCCCGGTCGGTGCCGGCCAGCATCAGGTGCCGAACGAACTGGAGCATCAGCGACGACTTGCCGCGGCGTGTTTTGGCGATTGCCAGCAGGTGGCGCCGCAGCAAGCCGGGCGGTAGCACCACCTGAACGCTGTGGCCCTGGTGTTCGGACGTGCCGATCCTGCAGCCCTCGCCTTCGCGCCCGAACCCCACGGTAGCAGGCAGCGGAAGCCGCCGCCGCGCCGTCGTCCGTTCCACAAACGGAACCTCGTCGGCAGCCTGCGGCAGGTGCCACAAACCTGCCAGCTCGCGAACGTTCAGCAGCGCGACTCTGCCCAGCGGTGCGAGAATCCGCAGGTCCGCCCTGAGCGAGCGAACCCGCTTGCTGACGAAGCTGTTGCCAGCCGCGAGTGCGTACGGGCGATAAGCGGCTGCGAGTTGGTCGAGCAGGGTTCGGACCGCGGCGGGTGAAGCGTGGCTCGGTGCGATGACCGCTATGCGGACTTCGACGCGGCACGCTTCGCGGCTGAGCTTGTCCTGCACCAGTCGAGGGTCGTGCAGGTCGCGTCGAGCAAAGCGCAGGTACACGGCGAGCCCGGTCCCAATCACACCTGCAAGTACGGCCGCGGCCAACACGATCGCTCCCCAGTCACCACGTTCCCAGTCTGCCCATACATTGAGTCCGACCAGAACCGCCAGGCCAAGCCCGAACAGTGACATCAGGCTCGACAAGGACGTTCCGCTGTCGCTTCTACCGGATCGTTCTGCTGCCACTGGGTTCTGCAGCGCCAAGCGCTGGTAGGCTCGTGCCCACCTCCGCGGGGCCGGTGCGAGCAGGACCACCTGGTTCAGCGCGCGCCAACCCGCCGGCAGATCGTCCAGCGCGCGCAGGACTCCGAGTACCGGGTCCACCTGTGTGGCCCCGGAGTCCGCATCCAGGTCCCTGTCGTGAAACGTGCGAATTGGCAGGTGTTCGCCCTCGCGGAGCGCAAGGGTGCAGCACTCGAGTTGTTCGCCAGCTCCCACGCGCAGCGGATCACCCGTCGGCATGGTGGCCGGCTCCAGGGACCGCAGCGTCGCTTGTGGATATGCGGCGCCGATCTGCGCGCGCAGCTGACGCTGTTGGGCCTGTGTCTCCGTGCGAACGAAGAATCGGCTTCGCTCCCCGTCGGCCACGATCTCGAGAGCGACCGGGCTGCTGCCTGGACCAGCCGTGTGAAGCGTCAGCGAGCCGCACAGGTTTTCAGCTGGCGTGATCAGCGCCGCGTTGGTTCGCGGCGTGATCACTTCCAGCAGTTGTTCTGCGGGCGCTCTCGGGCGGCCCGCTGGTTTGACGACAAACCTGACCATGGGCCTCGTCTTCATCTCTGCGCGGACCGCCTGCTCGGGTCTGCGCCCTCTGTCCGTGACGCACTACCGGAGGCGATCCATCCAGCGATTTGCGCAAGGTCGGCGACAACGCATTCCAGCTCCGCGGATCCGCAGCGCCTCCACCTCTTCCCGCTGATAGCTTCGCTGAACTGGACGACCTTCTGTGAATCGAACCCGAGGTAGCCACCAAGCCGGAAGGCTCCAGCTCGCAGCCGGCGGACCTCAATTTGCCCGGGCGCCGCCCGTCTGCGGATCGGCTCAGCAGTCGCTCTCACTCCCAACCCTTTCTAGCCGCCGAGAGAATTGCTTCCGAGCCTCGGCCACCAACGTGAAGAACAGTTTCCGTCCACCGGGTCGGCATCCGAGGTCGTTCAGGTCGGTGCCTCTCGGAAGTTCCAGCGGAACCCAGCGGCGGCCCAGCACCATTCCGAATCGCCGCGCCGCCTCGTGGCCGCCTCGATCGGCATCCAGGACGCCAGAGATGACCCGAGCCCGCGCCAGCCAACCCAGGCGGTCCGCTGGAAAATCGGTCCCGCACGTGCTGAACGCCGGCAGATTCCAGCTCACCGCGGTCAGCCAGTCAAAGCAGCCTTCGGTCAGGAATACCTCTCGTCGACCCGCCGCGCGCTCGAACCCGAGCACCGGCTTTTCGCCGGGCAGACCGAGATATTTGACGCGTACCTCCTTCCGCGTCGGGTGTCGCCCGAGGAACCAGATTGGCTGTCCGCCGCGCAATTCGGGGATCACGATGCGTCCCGCGAAGCGCTCGCGTAGCATCCGTCCGCCCTCGCCGGGCTCGGCTGGCCGCAACAGGCCGAGCTCCCCCGCAATGCGCAGACCCCCATGCTTGCGCAGGTAGGCCTCGAGCGAGCGGCCATCGGCGTACCCGAGTCCGCAGGCGCGGGCCACCCATTCTGGCAACCCGCGCTCGGCCAGGTACGCACGAGCTCGCGGGTTCCGCCACAGTGCGTCCCGGTACAGCGCACCGGCCGTGTTGAGGACGAGTTGTTGCTCGAGGGTCAATCGGTCCCACCGCCGTTCGCTTCCACCTTTTTGCGGTGGTTTCCGTTCTGGTGAATGGGTCCTTGGTGTCGACGTGCCCGTAATCCACTCGCAGGCCCTGGCCACGCTGTCGAGTTGCTCGTGCAGGCGCACGAAGTCGATCACGTCGCCGCGCGCCTTGCAGCCGAAACACACGAACCGCTGAGTCTGTGCGTCGACAAAGAAACTGGGATTGCGATCGTCATGGAACGGACACAACCCCTGCCACCTGTGTGACCCCGACCGCTTCAATCGCACGCCGGCACGCTCCACGATTTCCAGGAGCGGGTAGCTGAGCTTGATTTCCGCGATGTCCGGGCGACGGCCGTCTGGATTCATCGTCATGGGTGACGCGGCTGACCGTGCAGAACGCCATTTGCGCGTTGCTCCGCCGAGACAACGGGCCGAACTGAAGCCTTGCCCTCAGCTCCAGCGAGCTCGAGCAACTCACGCGGGTTGGTCGTTGCCAGCCGATGCTCGGCCGGGCTCGCCTCGACCTTGAGCGGCCACCGCCCGCCTCGCGCGAACAACAGACCCTCGCCCTTGAGTGCCCCGAGCAGAAACCGTCGCTCGCCCGGCGTGAAGCGAAATCGCGCGTCAGCGGCGTCGATGATTTCCTCCGACTGCTTGAGCAGCAGCTTCATCTCAGAGTTCGTCAGGATCGTCTCGCCGTGTTCTGAGCCCACGAGATCGGCGACTTTCTGCCAGATCGTCACCAGGCCGAGATAGTGCTTGCGCGCTCGTCGAGCAACGTCGGCCAGGAACGCGCCCCCGGAGGGGTGCGCCAGCAGCATCGCCGCTTCATCGACGACCAGGAGCCGCTGGCGTCGGAAGCGCCGAGCCGTGTTCCACACATGTCCGCTGATCAGGTGAATCGCCAGCGGCCAGAGCTCCTTCGGCAGTTCGCGGATTCCAAAGACGACAAATGGCTGGTCCAGCACGACGTTCGTGCGCCCGGCGAACACTCCAGCCCCCAGCGATCCGGCGCCCGGGATGTGGCGCCGTAATCGGGTCGCCAGCCGAGTCGCGACGTCGCTGTCCATCTCGTTCAGCGCCGAATGGAGATGCGACAGGAAAGGTACCGGTCGATGATGCGTGGCCGGGTCGGTGGTAATCCCAGCTGCCTCGTACGTCTGCACCAGGGCCTCGTCGAGTGCGGCGCGTTCGTAGATGTCGAGCACGCCCGGGCGCGCCGCCCGGTCCCGCGCCAGCGCACAATAGCAGCTCCAACCGACCCAGCACGACCGCAATACTCTGCGCCAGTGGATCCGCCTCCGCTCCAGCCGTATCAGGCATCACCAGGTCCAGCGGATTCAGCCGGTGCGGCGATGCGGCAGCCAGGCGCACCACACTTCCACCTGCAGCGTCGGCCACGGCTCGATACTCGTCCTCGGGGTCGATCACCAGAAACTCGGTGCCCGCGACCAGATGGCGCAGGGCTAGCAGTTTGGTGAAGTACGACTTGCCCGAGCCCGACGGCGCAATGACGGCAAGGTTGTAATTGAGAAAGCTGCTGTCGAACGGGTCGATGATGATGGGTGATTGGCTCTCGGGTGCGACCCCGTACAGCACCCCGCGCTCCATGACTGGCGACGAGCTCGCCAGCGGCAGCGTGACCGCGAGCGAGCTTGTGTCCAGGTTACGCGGGACCAGAAGCTGGTCCCGACCCTCCGCCAGGCAGCTTCGGAATGCGCGTTCCTGCTCGAACAGGGCCACTCGCGAGTGCGTCATGAGTCCGTCCAGCTGGGTCTCGACGCGGCGTGTCGCGTCGTCGAGCATCCGCCTCGTGGGTGCCCGCAGCAGCACGTACAGACTGACCGAAAAGACTCGCTCGTCGCCACGCTGCAGCGCGGTGCGCAGTCGTTCGGCATCCTCCAGACCAATGTCGCGTTCGGGGTTGGTGATGCGCTGCGCGAGGATATCGACGCGTCGCGATGACTCGAGTCTGGCGATCTGCAGACCCAATCTTCGAACCATATCTCCGGACGCTAGCGGCCGGATGTGCAGGCTCACCTCCAGTGGCAGGTCCAGTTCGTCGACGAGGGGTGCCAGCCAGCCCGCGGCGACCGTCCGTGGATAGCCTGTCACCACCAGCGCGCGGACATACTGAGCGTCGAGCTGCAGGTGGTCTCGGTGTACTTCGACTCCGGCCGGGGCGATCAAGTCCGCCAGCGTCCGCGTGCTCAATGCGAACAGCCTTTCATCCGCTCACAGCGTCGGTCGCGGGGTGCGCTGGTCCGACTCTCCCGTCGCACCGGTCGAGTCCGCCGAAGAGCGCGCGATTCCGATCCGCAATGGAAAATGCATAAGCTCTCTTGTTTCCCTTCTCTTCAGCGAAACCGCTGCGACTGCTCGGGTGGGCCACCGCGGATCTCGGCTCCGACCACCAGCGTTGTGTAATCCGCCAGTTCGCGCCGCAGGTGTTGTGCGCGCGCCACTTCAGGCGCCCAGCTTGTGTGGTACAGCTGCGCCAGCCCCAGGTCGTCCAGGCGCGTCGCCCGCAGGCCCGCGCGGCCAAGCTGACGGCCGATCGCGTCGCATCGGTCGCCGAGGACCCGGTGAATCCTCTCCGAACGGATCTGCCTGTCCACGACTGCTGTGTTTCCTCGCCCGCCAGGAAGCACACTTCTCCATCTGAGATCGGGTCTCGTCCCGCCTTGCTCTGCCGCGCCCTCCCAGGGCAGGACCACGTAGATCCTCCGCTCGAGCAGCGTCCGTTGACGCGTCAGACCCTGCACGAAGGCTGCGTGGTCTCGGGCTATTGCCACAAGGGCCGGCGCGAGCGCCTGGGCACGCTCTTCCACGCGCGTCACGTACCACGACAGATCCACCGGGTGGACCTGGACCACCAGCTGGAACGCGAAGGTGACCGAATTCAGGAACTGAGAGTATGCGGCCAGCAACTCTTCCTGCTTCGCCTCATCGAGCTTCGAGAGCGATTCCTGGGCGCCAGCTACTTCCATCACGGCGCAATACGCTCCCTGGTCTTCGGACCCGAATCGGACAACGCCGTTCTGGATAGCCGTCACATCGATCCGGATCTGAACCGACGCCTCGCTCATCGTCGTACCCCCTCATTCCCGATTGGGACGCCGGCGCCGCTTTCCCATCCCAGGTGTGGAGCGAGGTCGACCCAGCCCGGCCCGCGCCGCCGCCGCGGGCCTTATCCCTAGCGCTCAACACGAGCGAGATGTCATCAGAAACTTGCTCATTGGTCTCGGCGGAAGTGACGCTCAGGCAGATATTGAATCCACGCTCGACAACCTAATCGAGTTAGTCGAGGCATATCTTCGCCACTCGATCGATTTGAACAATGCACGGGTCCGTCACAGCGAACTCCGCAAACGGGTTCTCGAGATCGTGAGAGGGTGCATTCTGACTGGATGGATGGCAGCGCTGTACGAGCATGATCTACTCACCGACATCGCGCCTGAGTTACCTTCGTAGCGTTCGATCCGCATCAAGGCTGCTCTGATACAGCGCGCCGCAACAAGCTAGTAACTCGGACCATCCTTTTCCCGACTAACAGCCTGCAGGATGGCGCGTAACGCCGAAAGTCCAACGGTTGAACGCAATTCGGTCACCGACTGCCGGACATCGGCTGTTCGCGGAGATACATAACTGTTGACGAATGTATAGCCAGGTGGCACAGGCATCTGCATCAGGGCTGCGGAAGCGAGAGCGTCGGCGGACGCCTTCTGACCGGGAAGGAGCCTGCGGATGTACCAGGCAACACCGTGTGGCGTTAGCGGCTCGGTCCGTTCGCCGAAGTGCGAACCCGGTCGTTGACGAGCGGGAATATACCCAACGGGATGAAGCTGCACCAGGCGCGCTCCGGGCCACACGGATCGGTCACCACGCTCGTCACTAGCGTCGTCAGCCTCGATATAGGGCTCGACCGAGAGCGTCACCACCATGTCTCTGTGCGCGCCGGGAAGGTGCGCAGCCAGCAGACGCCCGCCGGGCGTCATCGCCCACTGCTCCCAGGAATGGTTTGCGCGCGGGAGCCGGAGCGCCGTGCGACGTCCATCCAGCCAATCGCACCGAACAACCACGTGGTCAGGCGTTTCGCTGAGAAAGTACGCTCGCACGAGCCCCACCCTGCGCAGGCGCGGCTCGGCGATGAGCACGTAGGCGCTTCCGCCGCGGACCCCACGTGTCCGCTGAGCTCGAACGTCGCTCAGGGCCCACTGGATGAAAGCATCCAGCCCAGCGGTGTCGAGATCGGGCGGCTTCCAGCGTCGTCGTGAGTGCCACCTGGCCTTCTTCGAGGGCGAGCAACCCCTCAGGTTCGGCACCCCAGAGATCAGACAGAATGTCTTCCAATCCTGCCTTGATGTACGTTTCAGCCAGGTGCGTCCACTCTGGCGTGGTCGACGGGACCGGTAGCATCTGTGGCCGACGTGCGCCCAGCAAGAGGAGCAACGGCGGGTTAGCCCCGGCGGCAGTCAGGACCGCGTCCACGGCGGCGAGCAAATTGTCATCGGGCTTGGGCTGTCGGACGTACGTCACCAGGGTTTGTGTGACAACGTCGGCCACAACCTGTCGATCGACAAGGACGGCGGGATCGCTCAGCTGTCGTCTGCAAGCACGCTGGAATTCGCTCAGACCGGACCGCATCCGTGTTGACAAACTGCGTTCGGCGAGGGCGGACGCTTGCGCTTGAGCGACTGCAACAAACGCCTAACCGCCGCGAACCCCCGGACCTCCTCCAGGGTCCGCTGTGTCCCCCGCGTCCCGCCGTTGACGACCGCTTCGACCCAGCCGTCTGCCTGGCGAGCAACATCCGCGGGCAATGCCGCGTCCGCGCTGACGTAGACCGCGATGCTTCCGCCAGCTGGTCTCAGCATGCGATTGGTCCACCGACTCAGTGGTGAGCCGTCCGCGACAACCCAACGGGGCGTCATCCGAGCAGCAACATGTGCCCCCAGTGGTCCCGCACCGTCCGCGTCTACCGCCTTGTTCGTAGCAACCGGCCGCTTCGGTGAGGACTCCGCCGTGCTCTGGCGGACAAGCTTCCTCGCCAGTTCGACCTGGGAAACGAGCTCGTAGTCTTCGGCGACGAACACTGTCTGCGACGTGCGGCGAACTTCCTCGGTCATCGACATCGGATCGTCTTCTTCGAGGTAGATCGCTTCGAGCCCGCGCTGCGTCAGAGCGGTGGCAAAGAGTCGCACGAACGTGCAGTAGGCTTCGGTATCGAAGATCGACGCAGTAAACGCTCCCGATTGGATCAGTACGAACTCTCCTGAAGCGACCACTGGCCGACAGTCAGCTGCGACGCGGGCGGCATCCTCAGCGCACGAGTTGCGCGGCTGCCGTTCGTATGGAAACGCGAGCGCGCGCCGCCACATCAGCGGGCAGAGGATCGCGTGAGCTGGCGATGCCGAAGGGCGCCCGCCCGCCCAGGTCGCGGGCCTCGGCGGGATCAGCAACCGCAGCGCTCCAAGCCGCCACCGTCGCTTTGTCGGACCGGAGATAGTCGATGCCCGCTGCCGTAACGCCGGATTTGTCTCTAGCGCCGAGCTCGACCGCGGTCGCCGGTGGCGTCATCCACGCCTCGGGTGTACTGAGGCCGACGTCGGATGGGTCGAAAAACAGCCGACAACGCAAGACCAGTCGCTTGTCCTTTGGACCGACCGGCTGCACCGATAGCGTCGGGCCCTCGCCGATCACGCCCTGCGCGGCCAGGGCCCGCTGATAGTGCGGCCAGCTCTGGAGCAGTTCGCTGCCGACGCGCCCACTGGCCCAGCCCAGGCTGGTTGACATCAACGTCAAGGCACGCAGTTCACAGACTGCCCGACTCGTCCGGGCGAGCTGATCGGCAGTGCTGAGCAACCACGATGCGAACTGGCGTCTGGCGAGGTCGCCGGCGAGCCGGCTACCGCTCGCGCTCAGAGCGGCATGGATGGCGCGAACGAGTGCCGGGTCGCCAAACGGTTCCTGGTCCGCTCGCTCAACAAGCCATCGAAAACCCGTGTAGATGTTCTGACCGACTCGTTCGGACAGCCGTGCCTCACGAAGCATTGAACCGCCTTCGCGCGACCTCAACCATTTGGATGAACTCTACGTCGACACCGGTACGGCAAAGGCGCCAGTCCTGCAAAAACCCAACTGTTCGTGCACGCGCGGCGATCGGGTGTTCCAGGCAGCGCTCGTCACCCTGAACGACCTTGTGGCGAACCGGTCACATCCGAGGGCCAACACCGCTTGTGCAAACGCCCTCCCCGGACGGAGACCCAGCCCCACATCCAGCGCACTATCGTCGCGGGTGCCGCAGGGCACCTGGGAATCGGGACCGAAGCAGCCGAAGCCGAAGAGGGCGCCCTGGGCAGCGAAGTACGAATTCTTCGGATCGATGAGCGTGTGGGTCGCTCCCTCGCCAATGTTGTACTGCGCGTACGGCCCTGGGTAGCGCCAACCGCAGACCCCCGACACTGCTGCCTCGTCGAGCGGCGCGAAGCGCCACTGCGATTCCGCCCTCACGACTATCCAACGCCATGGCGTTGGATAGTCGAGCCAAGCTGGGTGGCTGTTCAGATCACGCGGCACCTCGAGTCGCGCATCGTCGGCGATCACCGACGATCGAGCAGGGTGTAGATAACGCCAGCACTATCGGTGCCACGGACGTGGCCAAGTCCGAGCGCCAGACCGCCTGCTCGTACGCGACTATGCCAGCTCTTCAGGCGGCTCAACATGCAGAACCGCCTCGACGAGCTTGCGACGTCGGGCGCGGTCACCAGCTGGAGCTGGTCGGCGCGCGGGACCAGAACGCCGTGCGAGGCGCGCCTGTGAGCAGCGAAGCGCTTCAGCCAGGTCGGCGCGACGCAGCGCGCCGGCGGCCACAAACAGCGACGCGACCAGTTCACGGGCATCCCGCTCGGCGCGGTCATCCCAGAGTCGTCGCGTGCGGCCACCCGCAGGCGCGGGCGCGCCGCGCTGCAGGGCCAACTCAAGCGGCAGGCTGGCAGGCGGTACCACGATGAACTCGACAATCAGGCCCACTTCCTCGGGGACCGGTCGCCCCAGCATCTGGTCGAGGTCGAGAACCTGCAGGTCTGGCGTTAGCCCAGATTCGGACCAGGTCAGGTACGGTGTGCAGGATGGTAGGTACTGCTGCGCCAGCGATTGGCACTTTGCCGCCGGTTGGCGAGGTGCCCGAGCGGATGCTGGCCCAGGTGATCCGTTCGGACCGTCTGGGCGACCCGCGCACCGCGTTTCAAATCGAGGAGATCGACACCCCGAAGCCCGGCCGCGGCGAGGTGCTC
The DNA here is from genome assembly GCA_963776625.1 of uncultured Chloroflexia bacterium. Classification (GTDB taxonomy): domain Bacteria; phylum Chloroflexota; class UBA6077; order UBA6077; family CF-72; genus CF-72. The sequence continues at coordinate 566,119 of CAVZNP010000004.1, forward strand.
ATCGCGGTCATGGCCGCCGGCGTGAATTTCAACAATGTCTGGGCCGCGCGGGGCGTGCCGATGGATGTCATCGCCCAGCGCCAGCGCGCCGGCGAGCCCTACGACTTCCACATCGGCGGCAGCGACGCCTCGGGGATCGTCTACGCGGTTGGTCCCGGCGTCGAGCAAGTCGCAGTCGGCGACGAGGTCATCGTGCACCCCGGGTACTGGGACTCCAACGATCCCTGGATCAAGGCCGGCAAGGACCCGATGATCGCCCCTTCAGCGCACATCTGGGGCTACGACACCAACTTCGGTTCGTTTGCTCAGTTCTGTGTCGCCCAGGAGCACCAGGTACTGCCCAAGACGCCGGGCCTCACCTGGGAGGAGGCCGCAGCTCCCACACTGGTCGGAACGACCGCCTACCGCATGCTGTTCGGCTGGCAGGGCAACGTCCTGCACGAGGGCGACGTCGTGCTCATCTGGGGTGGTTCGGGTGGACTCGGCTCCCAGGCGATCCAGCTCGCGAAATGGCGGGGGGCCATCCCAATCGCCGTCGTCTCCAGTCCAGAGCGAGCGGACTATTGCATGCGCTTGGGCGCCAGAGGCTGCATCGATCGGCGCGAGTACTCCCACTGGGGCATCCCGCCGCACTGGGATGACGCTGGCGGCCAGAGGGCTTGGATAGCCGAGGTCCGACGCTTCGGCAAGGCGATCTGGGACATCGTGGGCGAGCGCCGGAACCCGACGATTGTCTTCGACCACCCGGGCGAAGATACCGTCCCGACCAGCATGTTCGTTTGCGAAGAGGGCGGGATGGTCGTGATTTGCGCGGGCACCAGCGGCTACTCGGCCATGGTCGATTTGCGCTATCTGTGGTTCCGCCAGAAGCGTTTTCAAGGCTCACACGGTACCAACGACGAGCAGGCGCGCGCGTACAACGACCTGGTTCGTAAGCGTGTCATCGATCCGTGTCTCGGCCGGGTGGTGTCGTTCGATCAGATTGGACAGGTGCACTGGGAGATGGGAGAGGGCGCTGGTCCCAACGGCAACACCGTGGTCCTTGTCGGTGCACCAGAGCGCGGACTCGGCCGTCGCGGCTGACTGTTCACTGAATACTCCGAGACCCGCCTCAGGTTGCCACCGCCCGCCCACCCCTTCAGATTGCCAGGTTGCGTGTTGCGAAGTGCAGCACCGCCGTCTTCTCGAACGATGTGCAGCTCGAACGACGCCAGCCGCTCTTCTATCCGCCGAAAGCGCTCCGAGTCTTCCTGATCCTGAAACGGCGCCACGAAAACGGCGCCACGAAGTAGTAGCAGTACCTGCTGAGTTCCGCCCAGCTTCGGAAGCTTCGGCAAAACGCAAGGGACTGACATGCGGTCCCACCCACATCAACAACCGTGACCACGGCGCGGATCACGACGTCTTCGTCAGGCGAACATGGCTGGTGCGGTGCGTTGGTGATAGACCCGTTGCTGCCTTGTTCGCACATGATGCTCAGCCAGGCGCGTCGCGGCGAACCACGAGTTCGAAGCATGCCTCGACTGTCTTTCGGATCGTGATCTCGAGCAGGGCATCCAGAACGCCCTCACACTTCTGTTCGAGGCCGAGCACGACAACTGATCGCGCCGTACCGGGGCCGTCTTGGCCTCGGCTGTTGCGCGGCAAGCGCATAGGCGGGCGTCTGTATTACGGCCTCGACAGTGGTGAGTCGCCGTCCGAATGCTCAGGTCGCGGGTCGACTGACGTCCGTCCCAGCAGGCGTCGTCTGGAGTCATCGCGCGGCAGACGATCGTGGAAGCCCAACAGACAATCGCTTCACCCGCGGTGGACTCAGGCCGTCATAGTGCCCAGCGGCGGTCGCCCCGACGATATCGTCGGAGCCTACGCCGCCATGGACCAGCGGCGGGCGATCAAGTCGCTGGTCAGGTTTGCAACGAGCCGGCGGCGTTGAGTCCGCGACCTCGACGATGACGCCGGGCTGGCGATCCGCGCGGGCGATTCTCAAGATGTCGGGCCCACGAGCCCTGCCATTAGAGCGTCAGCGTGAACTGCCGACCCGTCGCGGAACACGACGGCCCATCTTCCGCAACGTCGGCTTGCGTGGCGGCTTGTCACCGGTTCGCGGACGGGGGCGGCAACGTTTTCCGAGCCTTAGAGAGTGCACCGTCCCGGAAATACCGGGGCCGGTGTCCTCGGGCCAAGCCCGTGATTGCCGCGACTGCCCACGATAGGTATCGAAACTTACGGGACGCTGTACTTAGCCCGTAGACGGATCAAGTTCCTCTGACGAAGGTGGCTCGAAAATTCGTACCCACTCTCTCAGTTTGGATGTTGGTATGAAAAAGGTTTCTGCTGCCTGCATAGCGTTTCTAGCTTCAAGACGTTCAAATAAGTCTTCTTCAGGCACATCAACAAAATGAATTCTGAAGTCAGCCCCTAAGTTCTCGGCTCGAGAACGGAACTCGTCTCGCTGACTTCGCACCCAGCATCCGAAATCCAGAATCACATCGACGCCAAGAACTAAGGCTCGCGCCGCCACATCCCACATGATGGATTCCACTGACTCATGTCTGGAATCATGCTCAGCTTCGTCGGATTCCGTCATGCTATCCCTGAAATCTTGCCCAAATAACCTGATATGCCACTCATCCGGAGTGAGGCGAAGTGCGGAGTATTTCGTTTCAAGTTGCCGAGCCAGAGTAGTCTTGCCGCTACAAGGCAGCCCAACGATCAAATGAAGTGTCGCCACGTGATTGGACCTTATATAAACACCATTGGCCGCCGCCTCCGGGCCTGGCGCGACCCGGGACTGCTGACTGGCGACGCCAGTGTCCGTTGCTCAGGCTGCGGGACCAGTGCCGCCCATAATGCGGTCGATGTCACAACGATCGTCGGTCGAAAGGTGCCAGCTCGCTGCGCGGACCTGGTCGTCGATCTGTTCGGGCGACTTGGCCCCACAGAGACACACCGTCACCGCTGGGTGCGACAGCACCCAGGCGATAGCAAGCTCGAGCAACGTATGGCCGCGCTCTTGGGCCCAGCGGCTAAGCGGCCCCGTCCAGGCTAACAACCGGCTGAACTCATCGCCTTGAAAGCGGGCCATCTGGGCCCGTTCGTCGTCCGCTGCGAAGACATACCCGGGCTCGTAGCGCCCGGTGAGCAGACCCTTGGCAAGAGGACTGTGGGCCAACACGCCGATCCCGCGTTGTTGGCAGTAGGGCAAGATGGCCGCTTCGACCTCGCGGTCCAGCAGGTTATAGCGGGGTTGCAGGGCATGGAAGGATCGATACCGCCATGCAGCTTCCATCTGCGACACGTCGAAGTTGGAGACTCCCACGTAACGGACCTTGCCGCTGGCGACCAGCTGATCGAACGCCTGCATGGTCCCCTCGATCGGGTGGTGCGCATCCCAACTGTGCGCTTGCAGCAGATCGATGGTGTCCACGCCGAGCCGCCGTAAGCTGCGTTCGCTGGCCTCCGCGATGTGGCGCGCGCTCAGGTCGTCGCCGCGCACCTTGGTCGCAACGAAAATTTGATCGCGGGGCCCCGACCAGGTGGCAAGGGCGCGACCGACCAACTCCTCGGACGTACGATATGCCTCGGCGGTGTCGACCAGCGTCACGCCCTGCTCGAAAGCGTGGTGCAGCGCTCTGATGGCGTCACGATCGTCGACGGCGCCCAGGCCGCCACCGATCGGCCATGCACGAAGCCGATCACCGGAAAGACGGGCCGTCGCGGCCGAGCTGGCGCTGCTGCATGTTGAGCGTTCCGCCTGCACGATACCAACCAGTGCCGCTGCTCCTCCCTCCAGTTCCGGCCGGGGCACGATGGGATTGGGCAGTCGGCGATAAGCGGCCATGCTGCAATCGCGGTATTCCTGAACTCCCTGTGGTCGCAACTTGCCCCGCTTGCGGCGGCCCCGGTTGGCTCTCGGCCAGCGGCGGCAAACCCTGAGCGACCATGGCACTTTGGACGTGGTGGCCTGGTGACCACCTCCCACGACTTGGCGGTCTCGACCAGTCGACGTGGATGATGCTGCGAATGCTCACCACCCACCAGTTGTTCAGCGGGGTCCAATGTGGCGACATAGTTGTCCCTGCCGACAGCCGCAACCCAGGTGTCGAAGCGATCGCTGAAAACACCGCGAGAGAGCAGGACGTCCAGTAACGCTTGTCCGAGTTCCCTGTGGCTCTGGGTGCCGCCCTGGTCCGATGCCACCCTGGCGATGCAGGCCACGCGAGGGACGTCGCGCCGAAGCACAGCGTGGTCGCCGAGACGATTGGTGTCTCGTCCGTCTAGGCTGGAGTCGCGGAGGCGGCAAGTATTTCGTCGAGGCGCTCGAAGCTCTCCTCCATAGCGCCGTCCATGCCGTCGGCCGCGGCATCGCGCGACTCGACCGTGTCGTAGATCTCGCGCATGCTCATCCGACAGCGGCCGCCGCCGAGGTCTTCGAAGCGCGTGATGGACAGTGTGGGATGGCCCGGTGCGAAGCTGAACTCGGAGGTGTGGGTGAATTGCTTGTTGGGTTCGACGCTGTGGAAGACGCCGAAGCCGTACAACTGCACATTGCCTTCGCCTTCGCACGCATAGCTCCAGGCTCCGCCCGGCCGCGCATCCATCTCCATCTTCTGAAGCCGAATGGCGCGCGGCAGCATCCAGCGGGGGAACAGATCCGGGTCGGTGTGCGCTTTGTAGACGGCCTCGCGGCGCGCGTCGAATTCGCGGACGAGGTCGACGAAGGGAACGCCAGGCTGGGCGGTGATGTGGGTGGGGTTGGTCACGAGTCGGGGTGCTCCTGCTGATTCGGGTTGGTCACGGTTCGGGACGCTTCCTGTTGAAGAAGTCGGTCGAGGGCGCGATATCTGCTTTCGGCGATCAGACGGTACTGGTCGATCCACGAGGTCAGTCGCTCGAGGGCGGCCGGGTCGAGGTGGACGGGCTTGCGCTGCGCGTCTCTGGATTTGGTGACCAGGCCGGCCTGTTCGAGGACATGGATGTGTTTGGAGATTGCCTGCTTGGTGATGGCGAACGGCTGGGCGAGTTCGTTGAGGGTCGCGTCGGAGCGGGACAAGCGGGCGACGATGGCGCGGCGAATGGGGTCGGCGAGGGCCATGAAGGCCCGGTCAAGCTGGTCTTGGTAAACCTCCACGTTGATAAACCTGTCAGTTGACAAGGTAGCGCCCGCATGCCCGCCTGTCAAGCGGTCTGGCACTCTGTTTGCTTTGCCCAGATGAGGTCGGCGTGATAAAGACATTTAGGCAGTCGGCCTCCGGCGTGCCCTGGCTGTGCGACCTCGCGGCCGGCAGCGAGAGCGGCACCGCCCCCTACGTCGAACTGCGCGACCACCTCGCACGCCGGCCCGAAGAGCGCGAGCAGGCGCTGGCCACACTCGCCTACTTCGACCAGGTCAACCTGGCCGTCGGCATTACCTGCCCATCCTGATGGGCTGCGCAACCGTGGAAGAGGTCCACTCGCTGCGCTCGGCCCTGCAGGCGTTCCAGCGTGTGCGCAGGCTCAAGTCCATCGTGGTATACCCCGACCTGGAGCACGGCTGGCGGGCGGACTCCTTCGGCCACAAGAAGGCCTGGCTGGATCGCTACCTGCGTTAGACGAACAGCGAACAGCGCGCACCCGGGGTGACCTCGACCAGGTACCGAGACGATCGGCCTCCCAACGGCCTCCCAGTGCATCCCCGCCGGTCTGAGAGTCATCGACGCTTTCAGCACGTCCTGGGTGAGGGGCGGCGGACGCCGCCTCAGGCCCGTTGCCAAAATCGTAGGGCTGAGCACTACGGGCCACACTCTTCGTGAGTGCGCGACGTTGCAATTGCCCTACCCTGGCGCGTTTGGTCAAACCGGTGCGCATCCTAGCGCGCGCGCCGCAGGCGCTCGTCTGCCATGTCATGCGTCAAACCATCGGCCAGGCCGGCAGCCATGCTTTGCATCTCGGCCACCAGCGCGTCTGCGACCCCCCGACATGCGGCACCCAGCGCCGAGAGATGCGAGGGCGGCACCAACAATGCGTTGATGCCTATCCCGACCAGGCCGCCGACGATGGTCTCGATGACGCGCCCAAAGCCATAGGTGAAGCTGGTTGCACCGCCGATCGTCAGCACCAACATCGCCGTTGTTATGACCTGCGCCGTGCCAGCCGTCGTCAGATGCAATACTCGGCCGATGCCCTGGGCTACGAGCACCAGCGCGGCGATCGTGAGCGGGGTGACGCCCACGGATCCCACCGCGAGCACGGCCAGGATCACCCCTACCACAGCGCCGGCTGTGCGCTGAAAAGCCCCTGAGACGGATTCGGCGACGGTGAGCTGAACCGTGAGCATGGGCGTCTGTGGCGCGAGGTACGCTATCGGCGGAGCGCACGGGACAAGTCCGCCGAGGGCCCAGGCGATCCCAGCGGCGAGGGCTGCCTTCAGCGCCTGGATCGTCGTGCCTGTAAACGGCAGGCGCGCAACCACTCGCGCGAGCGCCGCCCGCCCGTTCCGCATGTGCCTGGTGCGAGTCTACGACGGTGCAATCACTGAGCCACTCACGGGCCGCCCTCGAGTACCGGCAAGCGGATCCGGCGGCATAAGCCAGGGCTCGGCGCTGGATGTTCGCGAGTTACTCCAGCTGATCGCGGAACGCCAAGCGTCGCTCGGCAAGCTGCGGCAACTGGTTGTCGAGAATGTGCTCGCCAACTCCCAACCGGATTCGATCTACGCCAGTCTCTCGGGATTCAAGTCTGGGCGAACAGAGCCGGCGGTGCGCTCCCGACTTCCTCTGACCGAGTTCGACGTCCGTCAGCGGAACCGCGACACTCTGTCACACGGCGACCAGGGGTCATGACGAGTGTTGTTATCGGCTCTGGCGGATCAGCTCCTCAGGCTGCATGCCGAGCGCAGCGGCGATTTGCTTGACCGCCACATAACTCAGGTTGTCGCCGGGTTTGAGTGGGAGAAGCACCATGCCATGGTGATCGTGCCGAAGCTGCAGGTGCTTGTGTTGTCCCGGCACGACTTCGTAGCCGTTGCGTTCCAGAAATCTTCGCATCTCCCGAGCGCGAACGGGCGACAGGGCAAACCCTTTCTCTTTTCCCACTACGCCAAGAGTATCGGCTTGGCGTTCCCCCGCACACAACAGCCCGAGGTTGGGGCGAACCTTCCAGAGCCCGTCGGGAACGTCGGTAGCGACATTGCGGCTGACTCAGACCGCGCTCATTGGCGCGGTTGCCGACAGGCCAAGAACACCGCGTGTAGCTTCGGCGACCAGGTAGGCCGCGTCATGGCCTGGCATAGCCGTAACCAGTCGCGTCTTGTCAACGCAAATGCGAACCTGTGGCGCGGATCGGCAAAGCCATTGAGCCACCGGACCCAGGATGTCCGAACGCGGCCGGCGACGGACCCATCGGCGACCATTCGCCGCCCAGCATGTAGTCGAGCGCTTTGTTCATCGGCATGCCGACGACCGCATCCGACTCACTGGTCTGTACCGATGTCGCCGCGCGCAGCCGCTCCTCCGACACAAAGCGCTGACCTCCCCATTCGCCATTCGACGCGAGCATGGCGTACATACGCGCCAGTGACCGCGCGTTCATTACTCCGCCTGACCTCGGGATCGAGGCGCGGTGAACCTCCGGTCGGTCGAGGAGCGCCGCGGTCGGGGGAAGGTCCGAGGGAAACACGACCGCCATCAGAGGCAGTGGCGACCAGTCCGCGGCGGGGCGGGCGGTGGCGTATCTTCGAGCCTGGCCAGGCGCGGCTCGACCGAGGCCGGCACGCCCAAGTACATGCTTCGATGCCGAGCGGGCGGCAGAGTTCCTCGTCGACGAACTGTCCGAATGGCCGACCGTCGACTCTGCGCACGAGCTCGCCGAGGATGAAGCCGAATGTGCGAGCGTGGCGGCCGGGATCACGCACCGGCTACCACCGCGGCCTCCACCGCGGGAATATGAACTTCAGCTGGTGTACGGGCAAGGCTTCATTGTTGACACGGCCGCCGCGACGTGACGGCGCCTACTTCAATCAAGCGCTGGCGGGGTCCGCGTGCCGCCTGACAGCACGGTAGGCGACCTCGGTCGATCGACGAGAGCATCGGCCAAGCGCTGGTCTTCGCCGATAAGTCACCATCTGGAGCGCGGTATCGGCCGGGAACCCACCAGCGTCCACAGCATCCTCATCGTCGGGTCGGGATGCCGCTCGGCGGTGGTTGAGGTCGCGCGAAACACCAGCAGCAGCGGGCATGCAGCGCTGAACGGGGCCTTGCAGCTTGACATCTCCTTTCCTGGGATGTCTCGGCTGCACCTCGCAAGACCTCACGCGTCGCGGTAGAAACCGGCACGTACCGCGACGCGATAGATGCGCAGGCGCTGCAGTTCGGGTCCGCGACCCGTGGTGGGGCCGCCTCAACCGTCCCGCGCAGTCGGGGTGGGCGTAGCCGCCTCGGTCGGTCGCGGCGTCGCTGCCGCCGCCGGCAGCACGAAGGTGGCCGTGGCCGCGTTGAGCCCGGGCGCCGTCACCGACTGCGTGATCGTCGCCCCGGCCGTGCCAGCGACTACCTCCTTGAGCGTCACCACTGCCCCGGCCTGGCAGCCGCCCGAGCTGATGTTGACGGCATAGCGGGTGTAGCGATCGCCGGTCGCCAGGTACGGCGAGGGCAGCGGGGGTACGTCGCAGCCCTGGCTGGTGGTCACCTCGGGGCTGTCGGCGCCGCTCGGATTGGAGAATGCGCTGCCGCCGATGTCCACCGAGAGCACCGCGTCGACGAGCAGCGCCGGGCCGAGGGTTACCCGCAGAGCGCAGGCGTACTCGCTGGCGCCCTGTGCCGAACAGCCGGTGATGTCGGCGGTCAGCTTGCCCGCCGGACCCGTGGCCGTGGCGGTCGGCGTGGGCGTGGCTGGTGCGGTCGGGCTGCCTGTGGGCGTGGCCGGACTGGTCGGGGTCGCGGGAGCGGTTGCGGTCGGGGTCGGGGTGGCCAACGGGGAGTCGTAGGTGAGCGGCGCAGCCGTCAGGGCTGAGCTATCACTGCTGGCACACGTCACCGCTACCTGGCCGGCGGGGAAGTTGCTCCAGGAGGTGTCGTACGCGATCCCGGTTCGACCATTGCCCAGATCGAACGGCTGCTCGGTAAGAGTCTTGTGCGGGCCCTGAGGACCCTCGGCGGTGGAGTACATGGTCATCGTCAGTTGACCCGGCACCGGGCCGTGAATGAGGCACCCCACGCGAAGCTCGGCTGAGTCTGTGCCCCAGTCGACGAGCGAGAGGGATACCGGAGTGAACGACGCCGAGTCGAGGAACAGCGGTGGCGCGGTCAGGGGTGGGCTATCGCTGCTGGCGCAGGTCACGGTCATGACATAATCGCCCGGCGGGAACTTGGCCCCGCCCAGGGCCATCGGCCAACCGAGCAGACCATTGCCCAGATCGACCGGCTGGCCGGACGTGCTGTGGTGGTGCGGGCCCTGGGGCCCCTCAGCGCTGGGGTAGGCGTTGATCGTCAACGGATCCGTGGCGGGGCCGTAGGGTATGCAATCCACGAATCCGGGAGCTTCTTGAGGTGCGTCGAGCGAGAGGGATGGGTCGCCCTTAGGGAGGTCGCTGGTGCCGAAGGTGAGCGGCGTCGCGGTCACGGGCGGGCTATCAGTGCTGACGCACGTCGCCGTGAGCTGATAGTCGCCGGCCGGGAAGTCGCTCCGAGCGATGGGCCAGGCGAACTGTGGAGGACTGATGGTCTCGTCCGGTTGGCCGGAACCACTGTAATGGTGCGGACCCTGGGGCCCCTCGGCAGTGGGGTACACGTTGATCGTCAGCGGACCGGCGACCGGGCTTAGCGCTACGCAGGCCAGGGATTCCGCGTCCCCGCCTACCTTGTGCGGCAGGAGGACGAGCCGTCCGAAATCGTTGAGCGGGATGACGAGGCGGCTAACCTGGTTGGGCGCCGCGCCCTGCGCGCATTCGGCGCGGACGAAGCCGGACGGGTCGTTGCCCGCGCCCGGGAAGTCGTCCAGCGACAGGCTGGCCTGCACGCTTGCCGTGCCCGCGGTGGCCGTGAACGTCTTGCTGTTCGGGCTCTGTGGCCCCTGCGTCACCGGGTAGACGACCAGCGTTGGCGGCGACCCCCGGGGATCAGTGCACGTCAGCGTAACCGGCTTGGGTGCCTGCGCGTCGGTCGTCAGGTCCAGCTGCGGCGCCTGCGCCGTCCGATTCAGGTCCGCCGTGACCGGGACGAACACCGACCCACCCGGCACGCCCTGCGTGCCCAGGAAGTCCCCGACCACGAAGTTGAGATTGGCGAGGGCATTGTTCTGGTCCTGCGCCCACCAGTAGACGAGCATACCGAGCGGCTGCTGTTGCTCGATCGCGAGGTCTTTGACGGATTTGGTCCCGCACGGCGGCGTCGCCTGGACGTCCAGGCCGTACAGCCCCGTCTCCACGGCCCCGGTGATGTCGGTACGGTTCTGCAGCGGCGTCCCGATCGCGGACGCGATGTCGGGGCCGTCACACAGGTTGGAGTAGTAATTCGAGATCGGAGTGGCGGCCGTGCCTGGCGGCGGCGCCGGCGGCCAGGTCTGGGCCGTGCAGCCGTCCCAGCCCTTGACGATCAGTTGCGGGTGACCTGGCAGAGCCCAGATCTCGTTCATCGACATGTCGTACAGGTTCGTATTCGGCGGGACCATGCTTGGTTGGAGCACGCGTCCCGAGGAGGACAGGTAGTCGGAGCAGAGCTGGTTGAGCCGGTCCGGGTCGCTTCCCGCGGCGTTGCCGAACGTGAAGTCCAACACGATGATTTCGCGCTCGTGGCCGGGTAGCTCGAGCCAGCTGAACAGCTTGTCGAGCGTGCTCTTCATTGAGTTCCTGGAGATGGCAATGCCATGGAAGTTGAAATAGTCGATGCTGTCGCCCCACACGTAGGTCGTGAAGCGCAGGTCGAAGTAGCGGCTGCCGGCGTCGAGCTGCCCGGCGATGTCCAGGCCCTGGGCCTGAGCCAGCGGTCCGGTGATGGGATCCCAGTTGCAATCGGTTCCGGTCCACCAGTCCGTGCAGTCGGCGTTCTCGTAGGTGGCGGCGTCGTGGGAGCCAGGGATGACCACCTGCCGCAGCGGCCGCTGGCCGATGACGCTGGCCATATCGGCCATCCAGTGCTCGTAGGACGTGGTCGCAGGCGTCGGCGCCACCTGGGGTCCGCCGAGCGGCGGCTGTTCGCCGGTACACGCCGACCAGTCGGTGATTACGCGCGGCTGACTCTGGAGCGCGGCCTGCTCGTCCGGGGTCAGTTCGTCCAGCGTTTTGCCTTCGGGCAGGTCGCTCGCCTTGAGCAGGTACGGGCCGAGGGCGCTGGTGAAGGCCTGGCATGCGGCGGCGAAGCGAGCCGGGTTGGCCGAGCGCGGGTCGGTCTGCAGCGCCAGCCAGACGAGCTCGTGCTCATGCCCGGGCGCGGCCAGCCAGTCGCCCATCGGCGCGAACAGCTCTCGCAGCGGCTGGTGCGAGACGCCCTGCGGACCTGCCACGTAGTAGTCGTCATCCTGGTAGCGGGCCTGCAGGCTGAACAGGCGCGTCCCCTGGTCGAGCGCCGCGCTCACGTCGATCTGCTCGTCGGGCGCGCCTGTGGACACCACGCCGTCGTCGAGCACGTCGGACGGAGGCCCCGAGTCGCCGGGCGCCTTGGCGTCGGACTGTGCCGCCCGGACGACGGCCGCGTTGGCCGGTGCCAGCCCCTGGGTGCCGTATAGCAACCCGAGTGCGCTGGCGACGACGATTAGGAGCATGTGCCGCGCCAGAGACCTGCTGGCAGCCCGCCTCGCGGTGGCCACGACGTCGTGGTGGTACATGGGACGAACCTCCTGAGTCATCGGCAAGTCCGGCTTGCTGTTCTCGTGCGGGTTGTCGACGTCCACCTGCTTCCCCGGCTCAGCCGCGTTGGCGAGCGTCCCAAGCCCGAGTCTCCGTCCGCCCATGCCGGGCTGCCATGAACACTACCAGATTCCCTGAACATTTGGCCCCGACCGGCCGCGCGGGTCGCTCAAAACGACGCGTCGCGGGGGCAAAACGACGCGTCGCGTCGCGGCATGGCGGAATGCCGCCCGACTGGCGGCGGCCGACCCGTCGGCCCTCAGCCCCGGAGCTGGCGCAGGAACTCGAGCAAGTCCAGCCGCAGCCAGCGCTCGGCGCATCGGCCGGTGGGTGCCGACCACGTGTCGAACAGGCGGCAGGCGCACCCGCCGGCCTGCCCGGCTCCAGGTAACCCTCAACCCTCGCTATGGGAACCCGCCGACAACACACTCATGGCAGGGCAGATGTGGATCGGTGTCGGAGCGACGCGCGACTGGAGCAGCTCGGCCTGACCCTGGCCGAGGCCAAAGCGCTGCTCCTGGAGATGCAACTCAAGCGTCGGCATCAAAGAAACCGGTGCCGACGCTGAGGGCGATCCCGTTGTGCGAAGCCGTTACTCACGGTTTGTCATCCTTAATCCTGAGGCGCACGCGTTCAGGCCCCTCCTGCTCAGCGATGCGGCGCCAGCGCGTCAGCGTCGCCTCAGCCTCGCGCTCACTGAGGAGGACTGTGTTTGCGTCGTTGGACAGGACGTAGCCATGTTCAACATCCCCAACCATGGTCTCGGGCATGCCGGCCCAGGGACCGGTCAAACGTTCAAATGTCGCGATCACCTGTCATCCTGCACGGCTTGTCGAATCGAGGTAGCGTGCGGTGGCCTTTGCGGCCCGGCGCAGCAGTTCGCCGTTCGGTACGAGGCTCGCGGTTAGCGCGTCGAGTGGGTGCAGCGTTGGCGTCAGCACCCGCAGCTCCTCGATGGCAGCACCCAGCGAGCGCCTCAAGGCTTCCATGCGCTCGGCTGAGGCGACCCGGCGAGTCGTAAACCACATGCACCTTTTCGGTCGCAGATTGATGTTGGCTTCCTGGACGCTGTCAACGCCTTTTCGATTCCGCCATGAAGCGCCTGCGCCAGCCGTCCGCGTGAATAGGTGAGCGGCTTCAGCCACCGACTGGCTCTCTATCAATGCCGAGTGCGACTCACGTGATGGTCACTCCTGCTTATTCCCACCTGCCAGTTGCATCTGGCGCCCCCGCTCGCTTGCACCGCGACAGCGACTGCGCTCCAGTCTTTATTTTGTACCTAGGCTCCGAAATGGTCAACGCACGCGGCGGGTCTTTCTTGACACCGCCGATGTCGGTGAACGGCACGTAGACGCCGGCGAGCGTCAGCGCTTCGGAGTAGGTGATCAGTCCAGCGAACCACAGCCGCATCGCGGCGGGGTCGTCGAAGAGACGGTCGAACATAGGACGGAGCGTTTCGAGATCCAGGAGGGTTTCGTTGACATCGAAGACCAGCACCGGTCGCTCTGACATCGTGATGCTCATCAGGAGGGATCGAGAAACGCTCGGACCGCGGCGGCGATTTCACCGCAGTGTGTCTCCAGCGCAAAGTGGCCGGTCGCAAGAAACCGCACCTGGGCGTCTGGTAGGTCGCGTTTGAACGCCTCTGCACCAGCTGGCAGGAAGAACGGATCGTTTTTGCCCCAGATTGCGAGAAGTGGCGGCTGGCAGGTGCGGAAATACTTCTGAAACTCGGGGTAGAGCACGAGGTTGCTCTGGTAGTCGCCGAACAGGTTGAGCTGAATTTCATTCGCACCGGGGCACGCGGCCGGTGAGCTCGACCACTGGCAGATTCCGCTCGTCATGCTGGAAGCTTGTCATAGGCCTCTTCGCTGGGGCTGCCGATGGACTTGCCTGATCGGTAAACCTATGCGGTTATTGCATCCCGCGCGCGTTCCCGACTGGTCCCGCATAGCTGGAGCACTGGCGGCGATTCCATTCGGTCCACACGCGTTCCTGTTTCTGATGGGCGAACCGCCGTCTGAGTCAAGTCCGTATGCAACTGTCGGCTACATCCTGTTGACCGTCGCGGTCATCGGCTGGACCCTGGCCGTCGTCCGCCCAGCGACATCTCGCGGCACTGTGTAACCGCACCCAGTCTTCTTAAAAAGGAGTTCGAGTCATGGCCGCATCTTCTCCAATGCTCGTCAACCGGCGCGCCGAAGCCGCACTATGTTTTGTGGCAGCCGCCGAGCTGCTGGCGCTGATCCTCCTGCTCGCCGGCGCGATCCCGAATACGGGCGGGCTGGACACCGTCCTGAGCGTGGCGGCCCCGGCTCTGTGCCTGGGTGCATTCGTGGTCCTGTTCTATTAGTTGCGTCCCAGTGTGTGGGCACTCCTCGCGCTGCTCTTCCAGGTGGTCAATACCACCACGACACTTACCGGCGACGCGCTGCAGCATGTCGTCTTGCACTCGCCGATCACCGGCCTGGACAAGGGCGGCCTGTGGCTGGTGACGGCGGCCATCCGTGACACGGTCGGGAATAACTTCTTGTATGTCGCACTGGCGATGGTGGGGTGTTTGCTGCTGGCTGAGCGCCGCTGGTGGCTGGGTGGACTGGCGCTGGTAAACGCCGTTCTGGGCTGGCTGGATCTGGCCTTTGCCTCGCAACTCGGTCTGCCACCGCACACCAACTTTCTACTGATCGTGGTGTGGTTGGTCGTACTGGGCGGCTCGACTCTCACACTGGGAGCGACCACTGACATCACGTACCGGCCGGTGGTCGCTGCACAGTCGGGGAGTTACTGAGCAGCGTGGCAGCAAGATCAGCGCCGGTACCCCGGCCTGCGTGTTGCGTCGGGCATCAGCAGCAGCCGGCATAGCGCATCCACGGTCCATGTCTCGCACTGGTCCGCGGTCCAGGCGTGTCGGGTCGTCAATTCGGCAAACGCTTCGAACGAGCACAGTGTGGAGAACAGCCCGACCGCTTGCCTTAGCTCCAGGTCGGCGCGGAGCACCCCAGCGGCGTGAAGTTTGTCGATGACCATGCGGATCCCGCTATCGTGGCGGCGAGTGCCCTCGGCGTACACCTCGGCGAGCGTGGTGTCGACCGCGGCGCCGGTCCGCGTCGCCTGGATGATGTCACCGCAGTGGTTATGCAAGTTGACGTTGAGTGCGACCGCGGCCCCGATCAGCTCCGTTGGCTGCGACGCCAGCGCGATGCGCTCCGAATGGGCGGCGACGCCGGCTTCCTCGTCGATCAGATCGTTGAGCTCGCGGGCGATGGCGGCTTTGGTGCCGAAGGCTTTGTACACGGTGGCGACGGCCACCCCCGCTTCGGCGGCGATGGCTTCGACGGTGGTGCCCACGTAGCCGAGGGTGACGAACAGGCGACGGGCGGCGCGCACGATCTGGCGCCGCGTTTCGAGCGCCTGGTGCCGGCGCCACGTCCTTTCAGTCATTGACATCTCAGTCTACTAGGTGTAGCGTAACTCTACTCTATCGAGGAATACTCTAAGGAAGGATCCTGCGCGGTGACCAACGCTGCTTCCGCAACCCCGCTGCGCGCGCTCGCGTATGTGCTCGCCCCCGGCGAGGTCCGCCGTAACCCGACCGTTTGGCCGGGCACCAAGGCCGACTCCTCTGATACCGCCGGCCTCCTCGGCGTCTTCGAGGATACGCTGCAACCCTGGCAGTCCGGACCTCCGCTGCACCTCCACTCCGCCTGGGATGAAGCCTTGTACGTGCTCGAAGGCGCACTCGCGCTCAGGCTCGGTGACGAGCAGCGCGAACTCACCAGCGGATCATTTGTGTGGATCCCCCGCGGCACCCCACACGCGTTTGCCAATGCCGGAGACACTCCAGTCCACCTGCTTGGTCTGGCGACTCCAGGTGGCGTCGAGGAATATTTCGCGGCGCAGGGAGCCTATTTCGCCCAGCTTAAGGGCGCGCCCGATCTGGCGGTACTCGGCAGTCTTGGAGCACGCTACGGGAGTCGGCTGCTCGGACCGCGAATCGAGGTCGCTGCGCCCGGCGCACAGCAATCGTGACGGCTCCTTGGACCGTTAGATCGGCTAAATCGGCAAGGGGTTACAAAGTCCCGTGCCTCATTACCTACTCCAGCTGGCTTACGCTCCACAAGCATGGAACGCCCAGCTGAAGAACCCCCGGAACCGAGTTGAACAGGTTCCGGCCTACTGCAGCGCCTCGGTGGCCGCTTCGAGTGTGTCTACTATGCGTTCGGCGAGTACGACATCGTGGGCATCGCCGAGTTTCCGGACAACGTGAGTGCCGCGACATTTTCGATGGTCATCTCGGCTGGAGGCACTTCAAAGGCCGCCAGCACGACTCCGCTTCTGTCCATCGACGAGGGACTGCAGGCATTGCGTCGAGGAGGAGAAGTAAGCAACGCATACGAGTCGCCCCACGGCTAGTTGCACGACGGACGCACCCCGCGTTGGCAACGATGGTGCTGTTCAACCGGGCAAGACGGGCGACTTGATTGGTGGCGACAGACTCAACGGGCGCGGTCGGGTCCTCTCTCTAGAGTGAGTTGCCCTGGGATTGATGGCGCATATTGCACGAGGCGTTCGCTGAGTACGAAACGCTAGTAGAGGGCGAGCCGCCTCACTTACCGACCTTCCGCGCCTGGCGCTCGCCTGGAGCGCGTTGCGCTCATCACGTTGCTTGCGCCAGCCATATGCCGCCAGTCCCGCCGGCTTGTAGACGTTCAGACCGGTGACCAGGAGCAACAGCACCAGGCCGATTCCAGGATGCAAGAGGTCGCCGCCCAGTGCTCGGAGGTCAGCGCCATCGGCGGTTTGCGCGCCACGCTCGCTATCGCGCTGACCGTCGGCATGTGCAGAAGGAGCACGAGCGTGCACAACAGCGTCACGACGAGCGAGATGAGCACCCAGTAGTGGCGGAACAGTCCCCTTCGGGTACCCAGCTCGCGGACCAGGCGCGCGTTCGCCTTGCCAACGATCCAGGAAAGCTGCGGCGATTCGAGGATTTACTGTCGTACGGCGCGTGCGCACAATCGTCCACGCCCGCTTGTTTCAACTCGTGCTGGGCCGCCTCTCCGATGCTGACCAGCAATTGCTCGACGGTCTGCTTCACGCCGAGCCGTCCCAGCGCAGCATTTTCGATGGGCTCAAATAGCCACCGCCGAGGCCATCGTTGTCGCACCTCGACAAACTCGTCAACCACCTGCGTTGGCTCGAAATCTTAGGCGACAAGAGCGACCTCCTGGATGGTTTGACGTCTGCCAAATTCCGCCATTTTGCCGCCGAAGCCCAGGTGCTCGACACGGGTCCAGGCCGTCGTCGTCGACATCGAATGCGCCGCCGCGCGCCAGGTCCTCGGTGAACGCGACATATGGGTGCACGGGGTAGCGCTCGTCATCCGCCTCGAACCACTCCTCGAAGGGCGGCAAGTCAGCCGCCCAGCCCTCAGCGTCCGGCCCGAACAGGAGCTGCAACCGGGCCAGGTCAACCCCGTGTTGGAGCTGCTGGACGTGGTGGCGTTGAATGCGAGCCGCATCCCGTTGCTCGAAGTAATCGCCGCCCAGATCTGTGTAGGGTTTGTTGTCACGGAGCAAGCAGTACGCGATGATCAAAACGCTATGCGCGACCGCCATGGCGACCTTCAGCTTGCCTCGACGACGCGCGAGCCGGTGGTACTGGGC
The DNA here is from genome assembly GCA_963776625.1 of uncultured Chloroflexia bacterium. Classification (GTDB taxonomy): domain Bacteria; phylum Chloroflexota; class UBA6077; order UBA6077; family CF-72; genus CF-72. The sequence goes on from CAVZNP010000004.1 coordinate 583,603, forward strand.
GTGAAGGTACGTGCCGCGAGCGGCCCATGGCGCAGCAAGTCTGCCAGCCACTCCGCGTCTTTGACGTCCGTCTTGCGGCCCGGCACGGTCTTCAGATGCTGCGGATTGATCAGAATGATGACCCGACCTTCTTCAAGAATGTTGAAGACGGGGCGCCAGTACACGCCGGTCGACTCCAAGACCACGTGCGTAACCTTGAATTGGTCCAGCCAATCCGCCGGCCTGAGGAGATCGCCCGTCATCGTCCCGAACGTGTGTATCGTCCGCTCAACCCGGCCGTCGGCCGACGTAACGAGCACACAGGCCACTACCGTCTTCTTGTGGACGTCGAGTCCACAGCAACGCTCATGCACCACCTGCACGGTTCACCTCCCGGTTGGCGGCGGCCGCGGTAGGATGCGGCAAACAACAAATTTCCCTCACGTGCTCGTTCTCGTCGAGAACGGCGACAATCATCAATCCTGGACGCACCGGGTCAGCTTCGCTATCGGGCTCTCAGCACCTAACCGCGTCGACCTCACGCCACGACCACACGCCAACCCCATTTTCATTCACTTCGATGCACGCCAGGCGGCATAGTAGCTTCGCTAGTAGTCGCGAAGTGACCTCAGGAGTCACCGTGACGATCGACTTGCTCGGCGTCGCAGCGCTGCGGGCTTGAGCACACGCCGCGGGAAGGAGAACCAGACGATGGCCGACAAGCCGAGCATGGCAATCTCCGAGCTGCTTGCGCAAAGCGGACGCCGAGCCCGACTTCGTCTGGCTGGGCCTCGGCGCGGGACTGCGGCGCGGCGAGCTGCTCGGCCTCAGTGGGAAGACATCGCGTATGTGGACGCCGAGCTCGCCTGGCTGGTCGTCCGCCGCCGTGTCAGTTACCTCGGCCAAGGCGTCAGACGCCAGGAACAGGACGGACTCAAGAACGAGGACGCCGAGAAGCGGATCCCGGTCGGTGGCCTGGTCCTGGACGCACTGCGTCGGCGCTGGGGTTCACCAGCTTGCGCAGCGTCGTGCGGCGTCCGAGCCCGGGCATCGCCAGTGGCGCGGCCTGGAGTACCAGCCTGACACGCGCACCGGGTTCATCTTCACCAATCCGAGCGACGGCAAGCCGATGAACCCGCGTTCAGTCGACAAGGCCTTCGCGGCGATCCGTGATCGGGCCGGGCTCGACATCGAGCGCTTTCACTCGCTGCGGCACGCCTTCACGACCCTGCTGCGCTCGAGCGGCACGCGTGACCGGGTGGCGCAAACGCTGACCGGGCACCGCGACCCGGCCATGCTCGACTACTACGACGACCCGATGGAGTCGGAGAAGGTCGCGGCGGCGCAGCGGCTCGACGCCCGTCTGCGGGAGCTGCTCGGAGCGCCCGACGACCGCACCTAACAGTCGCTGCAAGTGTAACGGTATGTAACGAGTTAACTAGTGACACCTCGAATCAGAGTCTCCACCTTCCCTTCGAAAAACTGAGGTGGAGACTGTCGCGGCACGATCAGATCGAGGTGGAGACCTGAGGTGGAGATCTGTAAAGGCGCGTTACATGACCCAGAACCGACCCAAGATCTCCACCCTGGCGAGTTCACAAAAAATCAGTGACGCCACCTCTCCGTCAAGCCTCCATCACGGAATCCGTCACTAATTTCAGCGGATTCAGAGCGGTTTCCAGCGGTTTGTAACGGCTGAAATCATGTTCAAATTGTTACATTCAAGGCGATTTGCGCGGAACTCTCAAGGTGGAGATCGCGGGTTCGAATCCCGCACGGGTCACCTCACTTCTGGTCTCGGCGCGTGAGTCGCGGCGCCGCACGCCCTGCGCGTCGGAAAGACCCAGGTCAGACAGACCGAGGCTGTTACGACTGGGCGCAGGCGTGTGCGCGGTACAGTCGAAGGAACGTGACGGGACGCCACGGCTCCTGTGCGCCAGAGGGATGACCTCGACCGAGGACACCCGGCTCAACGGGCGCCTGACGAGGAGCGCCGAGGTCGCCAGCGCGTCGGCAGAGGTTGCGCCGATTGGTCCGCTGTCGGTGGCGCGGCTCAGTGGGCGCGGATGGCGGGCGCTGCGGCACTCGAACTACCGCCTGTACTTCTTCGGGCAGGTCGTCTCTCAGAGCGGTACGTGGCTGCAGCGCATCGCTCAGGCGTGGCTGGTGCTGGAAGTCGCCAACTCACCGGTGGCGCTGGGTGTGCTGACCGTCTTCCAGTTCACGCCCGCGTTGGCGCTGTCACTGGTCGCGGGCGTTGTGGCGGACCGCGTCGGCAAGCAGCGTCTGATCATGATCACGAGCACGCTCGAAGCCATCCAGGCGCTGGCCATGGCGGCCGTCACCTTCAGCGGCAACGTGCAACTGTGGCAAATCTACCTGCTGGCGTTCATGCTCGGCTTGTTCACGACCTTCGAGACCCCGGCGCGCCAGGCGTTTGTCAGCGATCTCGTGCCGCGCGAGGACATCCAGAGCGCGGTCGCGCTCAATTCGTCGGTCTTCAATGCGGCGCGCGTGGTCGGCCCGGCCATCGGCGGCATCATTCTGGCCACCTGGGGCGCGGGATGGGCGTTTGCGCTGAACGGGGTCAGCTACCTGGCGGTACTGGCCGCGCTGGCGATGCTCGACACCAGCAAACTCTTCAGCAGTCGACGCGCCGCGCGAGGCGCAATGTGGAGCCAGGTGCGGGATGGCCTGCGCCACGCGGCGCATGCGCCGCAGCTGGCCTATCCCCTGATGCTGCTGTCGGTGCTCGGCCTGCTTGGCTACAACTTCAGCGTGGTCCTGCCGCTGCTGGCGCGCTACTCCCTGAACGTGGGCGCCGTCGGTTTTGGCGCGTTGAACGCCGCGATGGGCGTGGGATCGCTGCTGGGCGCCGTGCTGTTGACGCCGTATCTTTCGCCCGGACTGCGCACGGTCTCGCTGGCCGCACTGGGCTTTTCCCTGTCGCTGCTGGCCGTTGCGCTCGTGCCGAACTACTCGGCCATCCTGGTGCTCCTCGGTGTGCTGGGGCTGCTCAGCGTCGTGTATTCGACGACCACCAACACCACGCTGCAGCTGGGTTGCGGCGAGGCGTATCGCGGTCGCGTGCTGAGTCTGTACGCGTTGCTGTTCATGGGCACGACGCCGATTGGCGGTGCCATCACCGGCGTGCTCGCCGCTCAGTTTGGCATCAACGCGACGCTGGCGGTCGAGGCCGCGGTGTGTTTGCTGGCGACGCTGCTCGGTTTTGCCTATTTGCGCTGGGGACGTCGCGCCCGCGACGCACCTGACGACCTGGTACTGGCGGACTGATCTCTCGCGCTCGGCCGGCTCGGACGCGGCGAGCTCACGGGCAGCCTACGATGAGCAACTGTATGGGCCGCATTGACGACCGTCTCAAGGAGCTGGGCATCAGGCTCCCCCCTCCGCGCGCGCCACTCGCGAACTACGTTCCGGCGCGTCGCGTTGGCAATGTCATCTACACGGCGGGCCAGGTCTCGGGGACCGCCGAACGCGAGTTCAAAGGCAAGCTCGGCCAGGACCTGAGCATCGAGCAAGGCCGTGAAGCGGCGCGCACATGCGCGCTGAACTGCCTGGCAGCGCTGCTAACGCTTGTCGACTCGCTCGATTCCGTCAAGCAACTCGTGCGCGTGGGCGCCTTTGTCAACAGCGCGGCGGGCTTCGACCAGCAGGCGGCGGTCGCCAACGGCGCCTCAGATACCTTTGTCGAGATCTTTGGCGATGCCGGGCGTCATTCGCGCACCGCGGTCGGCGTCAACGAGCTGCCTGCTGGCTACGCAGTTGAGGTCGAGTTGATCGTGGAAGTCTGATTGCCTATCCTCCGGCCCACCGACTGAGAAAGACTGGCGCAACGTTTCGTGGATTTTGGACCCTGGGAAGTATTCATCCTGCTGGTCGTGCTGATCCTCATCTTTGGGGTAGGCCGCATCAGATCGATCGGCTCGTCACGCGGCTCGAGCGGTCGCGCGGCAAGCGTTGCGCCGCGTGCTGCGCGGGTAGCCGTCGCACCGCCTGCGCCTCCACCTCCGCCGCCAGCGCCCGTGCCAACCGTCGTGTGCGCAAACTGCCAGGCGCTCGTGCCAGCCGCCAACAAATTCTGTTCCGCGTGCGGGACGACCCTCGGTGTCGCCGAGCCCGAACTGGCGGCGGCGCCCGTGGCGCCCGTGGCGGTGGCCGCCGACGAGCCTGTCAGGCTCATCGAAAACACGTGCCCGTCGTGTGCAACCGTCAATCCGCCCGGACAGCCATTCTGCGGTCAGTGCGGCACACACCTGACCCCGGCGGCTGCCTGAAAGCGCACGGCATCTGAGCCGCTCAGCGCTGATCTTCGCGGGTGGTCGGGCGACCCGACTCGGGGGTGTGAACAAGGCGCTGCTCGAGGTCGGCGACGCGCGCATCATCGACCGCATCCTGAGGGCCGTCCGCCCACTCGTCGACGAATGCGTGCTCTTGGCCAACGACCAGGCGCTGCACGGCTCGGCTGACCTGCGGCTGGTTTTCGACGCGGTGCCGCACGCCGGGGTGCTGCCCGCGCTCGAGGCCGGGCTGGGGGCTGCGAGCGGCGAGGTGTGTCTGGCCGTGGCCTGCGACATGCCGTTCGTCTCCAGGGCACTCTTCGAGTATCTGCTCGGCGTCCAGGCAGACACCGACAGTGACGTCGTCATTCCGCGCTCGGCGGGTTACCTCGAGCCAATGCATGCCGTGTATCGCCGCGGCGCGGTCGCCACCGCGATTCGGGCGGCGCTCGAGCGCGGCGATCAGCGCATGATCAGCTATTTCCGCGACGTACGCGTCCGCGAGGTCGAGGAAGACGAGTGGCGCCGCATCGATCCGGACGGCCGGGCATTCCTCAACGTGAATACGCCCGAAGACCTGGCCGAGGCGCGTCGCCTGAGCGGCGCGCCCTGAGCTGGCCCAGAGACGCGCCTGTTCTGGTCAGGCGGACTCTGGTTCGGACGGCGCGGACGACTCCGCGGACTCGGTCTCGATAGGCGCGGCAGCTTGCGGCTCCGCCGCAGCTTCGGGAGCCTCTTCGAGCCCTTCCTCGGCCTCGCGCATCGGCGCCTGGACGACGGCCAGCACCTCCTCGCCGGGCTCGACCACCTGATAGGTGCTCGAGGGGGGAAGGTCCGAGACGTGGATGGCGCCGTGCAGCTCGGTAATAACGCTCACGTCAACCTCGACGACATCCGGCAGGTCGGACGCGCGGGCGGTGACGTGCAGTTCCGAGCGCGGGTGGGTCATCACGCCGCCGAGTTTGGTGACAGCCTCCGACTCACCGACGAAGCGGATGGGCACCACGCTGCTGACTTCCTGATCCATCGACACGGCCTGGAAGTCGACATGGATGATCTGTCCCGAGCGCGGGTCACGCTGGAGGGACTTGAGCAGGGCGGTTTCTGAACGGCCGTCCAGGGCGATCGCGATCACGCCGGTGCGACCTCCCGAAGTCAGCAAACGATCGAACGCGCGGGCGGGCGCCTGGATGGCGCGCGAGGCACCGTGACCGTAGATATTGGCGGGGACGATGCCCTCGCGCCGGAGCCGCTTGACGTGCTTCCCGAACACGTCGCGGGGCTCGGCGTTGAGCTCGAGCTGCGTTGGCATAGCGAGCGATGAGTATAGGTGAGATTGGCGGCCGCGACCCCGCGTCTATCCCCAGCGGACAGACGCAACCGCTCAGAGGCCCCAGAGGCGAGCCAGGAGGACGACCAGACACGCGCCTGCGCTCGCGGCGAGCACGTTGACGTCGCCGATGGGCAGGGGATTGGGCACGGACACGGCCATGCCGACGACCTGCCCGAGGCTGGCGGCGAAGAGGCCGAGCAGGGCGTACCAGGTGATGCGCGAGAGGTGGCGGCCGACGAGCATGAAGCAGGCGGCGGCATTGATGACACCCAGCAGGCCGGCGAGGACGAGCCAGGGCGGCACCAGACTGAGAGTGAGGGGCATACAGGCAGGCTTGCAGCAGAGCGTAGGCGAGCATTGACGGAGCGTCAATCACGCCACATTGACTACGCGTCAATAGCGGCCTCTGACAAGCAGTAGTATTGATTCGCAGTCAATGGCGCATCTGACAGGCGGCGCGCCCGACGAGCTCGGCCCGCACTTCGGCGCCCGCGTCAACGCCCTGCGTCTGGCGGCCGGCCTGTCGCTCAACGAGCTCGCGCGACGCGCCGGCGTCGACCCCGCCTACATCCATCGCATCGAAGCGCACCGCATCGAAGCCCGCCGCGCGCAGCGGCCGACGTTGCCCAGGCGCGGCGTCGTCCTCGCCATCGCCGCGGCTCTCGGCTCCGATCGACGCCAGACCGATCAGTTGCTGGCGCTAGCGGGTCACACGCCCGCGGCACTGCTCGAACTGGGCGGCTGGGACGAGACGCTGGCGAGCGTGGCCGAGCTGCTGGGCGACCCGACCCTCAGCGGCCCAGCTCGAGCCGAGTTTCGCGAGATGGTGCGCCTGCTGGCACGGCGCTGGGCGCGGCCGGAGCCGAAGCTAGAATAGGTGCGGCCAGATGCTCGCCCGCTTCGAGCGACTGATGGAGCAGGCCGTCGAGGGTAGCCTGCGTCGCGTCTTTCCCACCGCACTCCAGCCTATCCAGCTGGACAAGGCCGCGGCGCGCGCTATGGAGCAGGCCCAGGTAGTCAGCCGCCGAGGACGCGAAGTGCCGAACGTGTACGAGCTGCGCCTGGCCCCCAGCGATCTGACGCGCTTCGGCGACTACCGCGAGACCCTCGCGGACGAAGTCCGGCGCTATCTGGTCGAGTATGCCCGCGAGCGTGGACTGCGGCCGGTCGGCGACATCGTCGTGCAGCTGAGCGAGGATCCGCAAGCACGTGGCGGGAGTGTGCAGGCGCGCGCCCGCTTCGTGGGCCTCTCGACGGCTGCCCAGCGCGACCTGGAGACCGCCGTGGAGGGCACACGCCGCTTGCGCCTGGCCGACCTGGCCGCGGCCGAGCTCGCCCAGGCGCAGCCCGCACGCCCGCCTGCGTTGCAGTTGACCGACGCCTCGGGCCTGCGGTTCGCGCTCGAGCCGGGCCTCGAGGTCGTCCGTCTGGGCCGCGGCGTGGACAACGACGTCGTGCTGGCCAGCTCGCACGTCTCGCGCTACCACACGCAGCTGCGCTGGGTGGCATCGACCTGGTTGGTGTATGACCTCGACAGCACCAATGGCACGTGGGTCGATCAGGAGCGGCTACAGGCAGGTCAGGCCCGCGCCCTGAGCGCAGGCTCGCGACTGCGTCTGGGCGATCACGAGTTCGAGGTACACACCGTAAAAGCAGGCGAGCGTGGACGCGGTTGACCTGCTGATTCTGGCGCTTCGCGTGCTGTTCGTCGGCCTGCTGTACCTGTTTTTGTTCGCGGTGCTGCGCCTGGCGCTGGCCGGGCTGCGCTCACCCACGCGAGCGCCAGACGCACGGCAGGCGCCGCTCCAGGGCCTGCGTCTGCAGGTCGTGGAGCCAGGTGACTCGACGTTGAGCGCGGCGCAGATCATCGAGATCGGCGAGGGCACCACGCTCGGCCGCGGCGATCGAGCCGACGTCGCACTCGGTGATACGGCGATTTCCGCCCAGCACGCGCGTCTCAGCCGCAAGGGGCGCACCTGGGTAGTGACCGATCTCGGCAGCACGAACGGGACCCGCGTCAACGACGCGCTCGTCACGGGGCAGGCCGCGCTGGCCGAGGGTGACGTGCTTGGACTCGGGACCGTGCGGCTGCAGGTGCTGCCGCGTGGAACGTGATCTGCTCCATACTGGACGGCATGGACAGCGGAGGGGCCGCGACAATGCAGGATTCGGACGTGGGAGACAGCACCTTTCAACTGCTATTTGATCAACTGGAGGAACTGGTCGTGACGCTGATTGAAGAGATTCGCGAGCGGCCGGGCATTGTGATGGCGCTGGTCGCGGGCGTGGTGGGCGCCATGATCGGGTCGAAGCTCGCCAGTCGACGCGCAGCGCCCGCGCCGGCACGCGCCGCCCGCGGGGCGGCGCGCAATGCGGGCGAGGCAGCCGACATCATGCGCATCGGCATGCGCCTGCTCCAGAACCCGATCGTGCGCGGTCTCATGCTGGCCATGCTCGAGCGCCAGCTGAAAAATCGGTTGTCCCGCTAGGTCGCAAAAACACTAGAACGGATGTGCGAAAGGCTGGTACACTGGCGCCAGCCTGATGACGGTTAGCGTTCCACAACCCACGCCCTTTGCGCCCGCACCGAGCGCGCCCATCCGCGGGGTGGCCTTGAGTGCGGCCGCCAACGGCCAGTTCGCGGCGATGGCGTTTACGGGTGACAGCGTGAGAGCGCGCGTCACTGGCGGGAGTGGCGACGTCAGCGCGCTGGTCGAGCTGGCAGACGGTGTGCCCATCGTGACCGACGCGCCGAAGCGCGCGCAGGAGCTGCTGCTTCGCGCGGGGGTGCGCAACCCGATCGTCTGGGACGTGCTGGAGCTGGGCACGCTGCTGGTTCCCGCCTCGCCCCGCGACGCGCTGGAACGCGCAACCGAGTTCTTTGGCATCGCCGTGGACGGCTCCGGGCTGCCTCATCAGGCTGAGTGCGTGCTGATGCTCTTCGGCCTCCTGGTCGCGATGCTGGACGAACTGGAGACGCAGACGTTGCTGCACGTGGTGCGTCTGGCCAGTGGGCTGGATTGGCCGCTGCGCAAATTGTTCCAGGCGATGCAGGAGCAACGCGCATTGTCGCCGCTGGAGCTCGGACCGCTGGCCGCCGCCACGCCCATCGGTGGCTGGATCACCCAGGGCGCCACGCCGCGCCGCCGACGGTCAGACGCGTCCGAGACGCATGGTCCGCCCGTCCAGAACGCGGCGATCGATACGGAGCTGGTCGCCCGACACCTGGCGCCCGACGGACCGCTGGCGGCGGTGCTGCCTGGCTACGAAGCGCGTCAGGAGCAGGCAGTCATGGCCCAGCTGGTCGCCGACTCGCTGAATACGAGCAGTCAGCTGCTGGTCGAAGCCGGCACGGGCACCGGCAAGAGCCTGGCGTACTTGTTGCCGTCGGCCATGCGTGCGGTGGCCAACCAGCAGCGCGTGGTGATCTCGACCGCGACGACCACGCTTCAGGACCAGCTGTTCGAGCACGACATTCCGCTGGTGCAATCCGGCTTCGCGTCAGACCCACCGCTGCGGGCGACCGTGCTCAAGGGTCGCAGCAACTACCTGTGCCTGCGCCGCTGGCAGACCTTGCTGCAGGCTGGCGATCTGTCGGCCGCGGATCGACTGCTGCTGATCAAGACCCTGTTCTGGTTGCCGCGCACCGCGACGGGCGATCGCGCTGAGCTGCACCTGGCGCCAGCCGAGGAGGACGCGTGGCAGCGGCTGGCGGCGGTCGCCGAAGCGTGCACGCCGTTGCGCTGCCCGTACCACCGCATTGGCGTGTGCTTTCTCGCCCGCGCCCGGCGCGCCGCGGAAGACAGCCACATCGTGATTGCCAACCACGCGCTGCTGCTGTCCGACCTGGTCAGCCGCAGCCGGGTGCTACCGGACTACGACGTGCTGGTCGTCGACGAGGCGCACCATCTCGAAGACGAGGCTACTCAGCAGCTGGGCTGGCGCCTCGGCGAGCGCGAGCTCCTCAACCGACTCGAGCGGCTGTGGAGCGTGGGACTGGCCAGCACTGGGGCTATTCCTGAGGCGCTGGCGCTCATCGGCGCTGGCAGCGGGCCGCGGCTGACCGCGGACCTGAAGCCGGCCCTCGAGCGCGGCGAGCAGGCCGTGGCGCTGCTTGGTTCGGCGGTGGCGCGCTTCTTCGATGGATTATTGCGGCTGCTCGAAGATCCTGATCTGCTGGCGGCGGGCGGGGACGACAGCTCGCTGCGCATTACCGCGGCGATTCGCGCCGGTTCGGGCTGGCAAGAGCTCGAGCAAGTTTGGGCCGAAGCCGCGCAGCACGCACAACAGCTCGAGCGCACGATCGTCGAGGTCACCGCCGAGCTCGAATCGCTGCCGGCCAGCAGCGAGGCCGCGCATGACCTGGCTTCAGAGCTGAGCGGGCATCTCGACTATTGGCGCGACGTGCGGCGGCGGCTGCAGGTGAGCGTGCACCAGCCAGGCCAATCGGCGGTGCACTGGATTTCAGGCGGCGGCCGCTTCCGCGCAGCCTGGCTGAATGCGGCGCCCATCGACGTGGCCGGCCTGCTTCGGGACCGGCTGTTCAGCGGGCCGGATGCGTCGGTCCTGGTGTCGGCGACACTGGCCATTGGCGGATCGTTCGACTATGTCAAACGCCGCCTTGGTCTGGACGACGCCGGGGCTCACGCGCTCGGCTCCCCGTTCGACTATGCGCGCGCCGCCCTGCTGTACGTGCCGAACGACCTGCCTGATCCGAACCAGCCCGGCTACCAGGCCCAGGTCGAGCGCACCATTGTCGATGTGGCCACACGTCTGCGCGGTCGCACGCTGGTGCTGTTCACCAGCCGCGCACACCTGAAGGCGACGTACCAGGCGGTACGCGAGCGGCTCGCGGCGCAGGGCATCACGTTGCTCGCGCAGGGCATCGACGAGACCTCGCGGACGCGACTCCTGGAGGGCTTCCGTCGGGGAACGCGCGTGGTGCTGTTCGGAACCAACGCGTTCTGGGAGGGCATTGACGTCGTGGGCGACGCGCTCAGCTGTGTCATGGTCACGCGTTTGCCGTTCGCCGTGCCCACCGATCCGGTGTACTCCGCGCGCGCCGAGCAATTCGACAACCCGTTTGCCGAGTACGCCGTGCCGCAGGCCGTTTTGCGCCTCAAACAGGGGTTTGGGCGCTTGATTCGTTCGCGCACGGATCGCGGCGCCGTGATCGTCCTCGACCGACGCCTGGTCACGCGTTTCTACGGCCAGGTGTTCCTGCGTTCGCTGCCGCCGTGTTCTGTCAAGCAAGGTCCAAGCGCGCGAGCTGGCCAGGAAGCGGCCACCTGGCTCCTGGCCCCGGAACTGGAGCAACTGCAGTTGGCCTAGCAGCGCGGCGACTATGACTCGGCCTGAAAACGGGCGTGTTGGCGGCGGCAGACTTCTAGCCTGAGATGCGTTCCAGGATCAGCGGCGGCGGCACGACGGCCGCGGCTGACACGTCAATGGCAGATCGCAACACCTCCTCAGCGGCACGCGCTCGCGTCTCGTCGTTGGCGTGCAGTGTTGCCAGCGGCTGGCCGCGAACCACGTGGTCGCCGACTTTGGCTTCGAGGACGAGGCCGACCGCCAGGTCGATCGAATCGCCCTTGCGCTCGCGGCCAGCGCCCAGACGGGTACACGCCTGCGCGACGGTCAGGGCGTCGAGGCGCGCGATGTAGCCGTCCCTGTCGGCAGCGAGCACGCGTTGGAGGCGCGCGCGCGGCAGACGCGCACGATCGTCAAACACCCGCCCGTCGCCGCCCTGGGCCTCGACCATGCGCCGAAACATATGCAAGCCACGGCCACTCCGCAGCGCATCCTCGACATCTGCTCGTCCTCGGGCTCCATTCGAAGTCAAGCGAACGATGAGCGAGGCCAGATCCATCGCGAACTCCGTGAGCTCGGGTGTGCCATCGCCCTCGAGCGTATCCATGGCCTCAGCCACCTCGAGCGCGTTGCCGACCGCGCGGCCCAGCGGCTGGGACATGTCGCTCACCACGGCGCCCATGCGTCGGCCGGCCGCCACGCCGACATCCACCATCGCCCGCGCCAGGGCACGCGCCGCCTCAGGATCGCGCATGAAAGCGCCCGAGCCGCTCTTGACGTCCAGCACGACGACGTGCGCGCCTACCGCCAGCTTCTTCGACATGATGCTGCTGGCGATCAGTGGCAGGCTGGGTACCGTGCCGGTCACGTCGCGCAGCGCGTAGAGCTTGCCGTCGGCGGGCGCGAGGTCCGCGGACTGGCCGGTGATCACCATGCCGACCTCGCGGAGCTGGCGCACAAAGGACGGCGCATCGAGGTCGAGCCGAATCCCGGGGAACGACTCCAGCTTGTCGACAGTGCCACCGGTAAAGCCCAGCCCGCGACCGCTCATCTTGCCCACCGGGACGCCGCACGCGGCGACGAGCGGCATGACGATCAGCGAGGTTTTGTCGCCAACCCCGCCCGTGGAGTGCTTGTCAGCGACCGGACGTCCAATGGAAGACAGATCGAGCTGCTCGCCACTGGCCGCCATGACCCGCGTGAAGTCGGCGAGCTCCTCGTCGGCCATGCCTCGCCAGCACACCGCCATCAACCACGCGGCCATCTGGTAGTCCGGCACCGCACCCTGGACGTAGCCGCCGACGAGCACTTCGAGCTCTTCGCGCGAGTGTGTGCCACCCTCGCGTTTTTTGTCGATCAGGTCGACGATGCGCACGCGGTTTCGGCCGTGTCGAGTGACGCCAGGTCGTCGCACGCGAGGGTTGCCTGCATCACGGGCGCCCCATGCCGCACGTACACGCGTGGGGCGCGGCTGCCCAGGCGCACCAGCAGCTCGTGCGGGATGATGCCGGCGGACTCGGCGAATTCGTCGAGCGAGATCTCGTCGTCAACCTGACGGCCGAGCACCACGACTTCGTCACCTACCTCGACCTCAGGCAGATGCGACACGTCAGCCATGGCCATATCCATTGACACGGTGCCGACGAGCGGTGCCCGTTGGCCGCGGATCAGCACGCGACCGCGATTGCTGCACGCGCGCGGCAGACCGTCGGCGTAGCCGCAGGCGATGAGGGCGACGCGCATGGGGCGAAAGACCTTGTAGGTGCGGCCGTAGCCGATCGAGGTGCCGACACCCGGCGTGTGAAAACGAACCACACGCGACTTGAGCGCCACCGCGCCGCGCAGCGTGCCCACGCGCGGCACCCATCCTGTTGCGTAGGCACCTCCCAGCGCGATGCCCGCGCGGACGGTGTCCAGGCCCGCGTTGGGGATACGCAAAGTGCCGGCCGAGTTGGCGGCGTGCTTCAGGCCGAGGTTGAGACCTTCGGTTTCTAGCTGCTCACAGATGGCGCGGAAGCGCGCAAGCTGCTGGTGGGCGAAGAACGGATCGGGGTCGTCGGCAGCGGCGAAGTGCGTGTAGAAGCCTTCGAGCTCGACACTCTCCAGACGCCGCATGGCGCGCAGGATGGCGATGGCCTCGTCGGGCGGAGCGCCATAACGTGTCATGCCCGTGTCGACTTTGACCTGAACCCGTGCGCGCTTCCCCAGGCCGCGCGCAGTGGTGGCCACGCCTTCGGCCGTCGACCAGTCTGTCAGCGTGGGCGTGACTTTCAGCGAGATCACCTCGGTGTAGTCCTCGGGGTCGAGGCCGCCCAGGAGGAGGATCGGGTGACTGAAGCCCGCCTGCCGCAGTCGGCGCGCTTCGCTGACCCGCGCAACCGCCGCGCCACGCGCACCTGCGTCGACCGCCGCTTGCGCCACTGCCGCGGCGCCCATGCCATAGGCTTGAGCTTTGACGACGGCGGTAACACCCTGGCGCGGCTGAGCCGCGGCCTGCAGCGCGCGGACGTTGTCGGCGATGGCATCCAGGTCAACCTCGATCCAGCACAGCACAGGTCGATAGTAAAACGGCCATAATCTGTGAACGCACCATGGCTACGCCTCAGATCGAACTCTCCGGTCAGCTTCCACCCAAAGACACCAGCGACGGCGAAGCATTTTCGCGCTGGTACGTCACGGCCATCCGCCGCTCTGAGCTGGCGGACTACTTCGAGGCTGTCGGCGGGACCATGGTTATCCGACCGTATGGGTACAGCCTGTGGGAAAACATGCAGGCTGGCCTGGACCAGCGCTTCAAGGCCACTGGCCACAAAAACGCGTACTTTCCGCTGTTTGTCCCCGAGAGCTTTCTTCGACGCGAGGCCAAGCACGTCGAGGGGTTCGCACCCGAAGTTGCGTGGGTGACGAATGCCGGCGGGGAAGACCTCCAGGAACGTCTGGCGATCCGTCCCACGAGCGAGACCATCTTCGGGCACTTTTATGCCAAGTGGATTCAGTCGTGGCGCGACCTGCCCGTACTGATCAATCAGTGGGCGAACATCGTGCGCTGGGAAAAGCGAACCGTTTTCTTCTTGAGAACCACCGAGTTCCTGTGGCAGGAAGGCCATACGGCGCACCGCACCGCCGATGAAGCCCAGGCGGAGACGATGCGCATGCTCGGGGTGTACGCCGACTTTGCCGAAACCGAGCTGGCCCTGCCCGTCGTGCGCGGTGAGAAAACTGCCTCAGAACGCTTCGCGGGCGCCGATGCAACGTACAGCATCGAGGCGCTGATGCCTGATGGCAAGGCGCTCCAGAGTGGGACGAGCCACTTTTTGGGCCAGAACTTCGCGCGCGCGTTCGAGATTACGTTCCTCGACCAGGACGGCGAGCGCAACTTCGTGTGGACCACGAGCTGGGGCATGAGCACGCGCATTCTCGGCGGCATGCTGATGGCGCACGGAGACGACGCGGGCCTGATTCTGCCGCCGCGCGTTGCGCCGACCCAGGCGATCGTCGTGCCGATTCCGACGCGCTCAGACGAAGACGCGACGCGTGTGTCAGAGGCGGTCGAAGGCGTCCTTCGCGAGATGGCCGCGGCGGGCATTCGCGCCGAAGCCGACTGGACCGACAAGCGGCCGGGCTGGAAGTTCAATGAGTGGGAGCTCAAAGGCGTGCCGGTGCGAGTCGAAGTCGGGCCGCGCGATCTGCAGCAGGATCAGGTGACCCTCGTACGGCGCGACACGCGCGCCAAGGAGCAGGTGAAACTGGCGGGCGCCGCCGCGCGCATCTCCGAGCTCCTCGTCGAGATCCAGCAAGCTCTGTTCGATCGGTCCGCGGCATTTCGTACGGCGAACACGCACGTCGTTGAGGACTACGCCACCTTCAAACAGGTCATGCAAGAGCAGCGCGGTTTCATTCGGGCGTACTGGTGCGGCAGTGCAGAATGCGAGGCGCGCATCAAAGAGGAGACCCGCGCGACGATCCGCGTCATTCCCGAGGATGCCGAGGCCGCGGGGCCAGGCACCTGCGTGCTCGACGGCGCGCCCGCGACCAGACAGGCGCTGTTCGCGCAGTCGTACTGAGCGTGCCACCCCGTAAAACTGACCAGGAGCAGGCCGACTTCGAGCGCGCCCTGCAGGCGGTAGCGGATCAGAGCACGCTGCCCCAGCCGGAGCTCGACTCGCTGTCGATGCTCGAAGGTGACGATCTGGCGCGTTTTCACCAGACGTTCGACCAGTTGCCCGCGGACGCCCGGGCTCGGCTCGTGCGGGGATTGCAGGGCGCGGCCGAGCAGCGTCTGCGGCTGGACTACAGCGCCGTCAATCGACTCGCGCTCGAGGACACGGAGGCCCGCGTGCGGCTGGCGGGCGTGCACGCGGCAATCGAGGACCGCAGCCTGGCTCTGCTGAACACGTTGCTGGAGTTGGTCGGCGCGGACCCGAGCACCGACGTGCGGCAGGCCGCGGCCGAGGACCTGGCGCGCTTCACCCTGCTGGCCGAGCTCGAAGATCTGGAGCCCGAGGCGACCGCGCGTCTGCGCACGCGCTTGCAAGAGGTCATCGCCGACGTCAACCAGGCGCCTCGCGTGCGGACCTCGGCGCTGGCAAGTCTCGGCTACTTCAGCGACGCGGTCATCGCCGAGCAGCTGGCGACGGCGTTCACCGACCCGACCCTCAGATTGGGCGCCGTGCGCGGCATGGGGCGCACCGCCGACCCACGCTGGACCGAGCGGCTCCTGCCCGAGCTTGGCGACGAGGACCCGGATTTGCGCGAAGCAGCGGCACGCGCACTTGGCGAGATCGAGGATGAGCGCGCGGTTGCGCCGCTGGCCGAGCTTGTCGACGATCCGCTGACTGAGGTTCGCCTCGCGGTGGTTCAAGCACTCGGGCAGATCGGTGGCGACGAGGCGCGCGAAGCACTGCTCTATCTCGCCGAAGCGCCCGAAGACGACATCCGAGAGGCGGCCGAAGCCGCCCTGGATGAACTGGAGGCCGCCGAGGGCGACCCCATGGATCTCTAGGTCTGTCTAGTTCGGACTGATCGTTTCCGAGACGCCGCCCGTAGTGCCGGTGCGGGCAAGGATCTCGTCCCAGAAGTGGCACGCCGTGAAGTGGTTCGGCTCGACTTCGAGGAGCTCGGGCTCTTTCTCGCGGCACAGCTCCTGAGCGAAGGGACAGCGCGGATGGAAGCGGCACCCGGTCGGCGGGTTCACCGGGACTGGGCACGTCGCCCGTCAGGATCATGCGCTGCCGTTTGCGCTCGATGACCGGATCCGGAATCGGCACGGCCGACAGCAGTGCCTTGGTATACGGGTGCAACGGGCGCTCGTAGAGCAGGTCACGCTCGGTGAGCTCGACGATCTTGCCGACGTACATGACCGCGACGCGATCCGAGATGTGTCGGACGACGCTCAGGTCGTGGGCGATGAACAGGTACGTCAGGTTGAACTGTTCCTGCAGGTCCTCCAGCAGGTTGATCACCTGGGCCTGAATCGAGACGTCGAGGGCTGAAATGGGCTCGTCGCACACGATGAAGCTCGGCTGGACGGCGAGGGCGCGAGCAATACCGATGCGCTGACGCTGGCCGCCTGAGAACTCGTGCGGGTAGCGGTTGGCAAAGTAGGGATTGAGTCCCACGATGCGCAGAAGCTCCTGAACCCGCTCTGACTTTTCACGACCGCGGGCCAGCCCGTGGATCTCGAGCGGTTCGCCGATGATGCTGCCGACCGTCATGCGTGGATTGAGGCTGGCGTACGGATCCTGGAAGATCATCTGCATCTCGCGGCGCATCCTGCGCAGGTCGCCGCCGTTGAGTTGCGTCAGGCTCTTGCCCAGAAAGTCGACCGTTCCAGCAGTCGGCTTGTAGAGCTGCAGGATGGCGCGCCCCGTCGTGCTTTTGCCGCAGCCTGATTCGCCTACCAGGCCAAGTGTCTCGCCGCGTTTGACGGAGAAGCTAATGTCGTCGACGGCGCGCACCCAGCCCACCTGGCGCTGCAAGATGATGCCCTGCGTGATCGGGAAATACATCTTGAGGTTCTGGACTTTGAGGAGCTCCCCGTCGGCAGTGCCATCCTTGGGAACGGTAATCGGACTGGTCGTGGTTGCCATCAGCGTTGCCTCTGCCTCCTAGACGCCCTGTGCCGCGGGCTCAGCGTGTGGCTCGCGGCCACCCGTTACGTCCACCCAACACGCGATGCGATGTCCGGGGACGACTGGCTCCAGGCTCGGATTCTCAGCCGCGCAGCGTTCGACCGCGTACGGGCAACGAGGCTGGAACGGGCAGCCAGTCGGCGGATCGACCAGATCGGGCGGCAAACCCTCGATCGGGACGAGCTTCTCCTTGCGCGGCTCGTCCAGGCGCGGGATCGATTTCAGCAACCCCAGCGTGTACGGGTGCCGCGGGTTGTGGAAGATCTCGTCCGAGGTACCCGTCTCGACGATGTAGCCGGCATACATGACGTTGATGCGGTCGGCGATTCCGGCGACGACACCCAGATCGTGCGTGATCATGATGATCGCCATACCGAGCTCCATGCGCAGGCGCTTGATGAGGTCCAGGATCTGAGCCTGAATCGTCACGTCGAGCGCGGTGGTGGGCTCGTCGGCCAGCAGCAGTTTCGGCTCGCAACTGAGCGCCATGGCGATCATCACGCGCTGGCGCATGCCGCCCGAAAACTGGTGCGGATAGTCGTCGACGCGTGCGCGCGCCGCCGGAATACCAACCAGCTCCAGGAGCTCGATCGTCCGTTTGCGAGACTGCGACCGATCCATGCCCTTGTGGAGCTCGAGGGCTTCGCTGATCTGTCGACCGATGGTCAACACGGGGTTCAGCGAGGTCATCGGGTCCTGGAAGATCATGGCGATGTCGTTGCCACGCACCTTGCGCATGTCATCGTCTTTGAGCTTGAGCAGGTCCTTGCCGTCGAAGGTCACCTCGCCGCCGACGATTCGGCCGGGCGGCTGAGGAATCAGCCGCATCAGCGACAGCGCGCTGACGCTCTTGCCACAACCGGACTCGCCGACCAGGCCGAGGGCCTCGCCCTCGTTGAGCGTGAACGAGACGCCGTTTACGGCCTTGACCACCCCATCTTGCGTAAAGAATTGCGTTCGGAGGTCCTTGACCTCCAACAGCGGCCGTTTGGTCTCGAGCGCCACGGTCCTCAGTTTGTCTCCCTCGGGGGTGAATTGGCCGCAGTGTACTAGACCCTCACATGGTGCGCAGAGGAACTCTCGCGCCGATCGCTGCTACGCGGTCACAGACGGGTCCACCGCAAGACGGGCCTGCGCGCGGCGGTGACTTCGTCCAGTCGGCCGACCACCTGGTAGTGTGGCGCGTCTCGCACCACCTCGGGCGACTCCTCGCACTCGCGCGCGATGTGGCGCATCACGTCCACGAAGTGGTCGAGCGTCGCGCGCGATTCGCTTTCGGTCGGTTCGATCATGATCGCCTCGTCGACGATCAACGGAAAATAGATCGTGGGCGGGTGAATGCCGAAGTCGAGCAGGCGTTTGGCGATGTCGATGGTCTTCACGCCGCAATCCACTTTCTGTCGGCGACCGGACAGGACGAACTCGTGCATGCATGTGCGCCGATACGCGAGATCGAACGTCTCATCCAGCAGGACCCGCAGGTAGTTCGCATTGAGGACCGCCGTTTCGCTCAGCGTGCGCAGGCCGTCGGCCCCGTGCATTCGAATGTACGTGAGCGCGCGGGCAAGAATGCCGAAGTGGCCGTGGAAGCCCTTCAGCCGGCCGATACTTTTGGGGCGATCGAAGTCCAGGGAGAACGTGCCCGTGGCGTCGCGCGAAACAATCGGGACAGGCAGAAACGGCTCGAGCAGGGCATTGACGGCGACGGGGCCTGCTCCCGGACCACCCGAGCCGTGCGGGGTCGAAAAGGTCTTGTGCACGTTGATGTGCAGGCAATCGAAGCCAACCTCCGCGGGCTTGAGCACGCCGAGAATCGCATTCAGATTCGCGCCGTCACCGTAGACCAGACCGCCGGCGGCGTGTACGGCTGAAGTGACCTCGGGTAGCCGTTGCTCGAACAGTCCGAGGGTGCTCGGGTTGGTCAGCATCAGGCCGACGACCGTCTCGTCAAGCTCCGAATGCAGGTGGTCGAGGTCGACGTTGCCACGCGCGTCTGACTTGATCGGGACGCTTTCAAAGCCGCACATCGCGGCAGTGGCCGGGTTGGTGCCGTGTGCCGAGTCTGGCACCAGCACCTTGTGTCGTGCGGTATCGCCGCGGTCCAGGTGATACGCCCGCATGATGAGCATGCCTGTCAGCTCGCCTTGCGCGCCGGCGGCCGGCTGCAACGTGGCCGCGGCAAAGCCCGTGATCTCCGCCAGCAACGCCTGCAGCTCGAACATAACGCGCAGCGCACCCTGGACCGTCTCGTCGGGCTGCAGTGGGTGGACGTGGGCGATACCCGGCAGGTGCGCGACGTCTTCGTTGACGCGCGGGTTGTACTTCATCGTGCACGAACCCAGCGGATAGAAGACCGAATCGATCGAGAAATTACGCTGGGCCAGGTGGGTGAAGTGCCGAATGACGTCGAGCTCGCCGAGTTCAGGCAGAGGCAGGTCGGCGCGCAGAAGCTCAGGACGCAGATCGTCGACCGCAGGCACGTCGAGTGACGGCAGCTGGTGACCGGGTGCACCCGGGCGAGACAGCTCGGCCAGCAGCGGCTCGGGCTGCAAACCCGTGGCGAGATGGTCTGGCGCGGCCGGGGTCGTCACCGCGCGACGTCGGCCAGTGCCAGCACAAGCGCGTCGATCTCGGCGCGCGTGTTTTGCTCGGTGAAGGCCAGCAACAGGCTGGTCTCGAAGCCATCGACCCGCGCAAACAGCGGCACGCCCGCCAGGATGTGACGGTCGACCAGCCGGTGCCGCAGTTCTTCGGTTTCGAGCGGCGTCTCGACGAGAAATTCGTTGTAGAACGGCCGCGGGGTCAGGATTCGGTATCCGTCGAGCGCGGCGATTGCGTCGGCGGCGTACACGGCCCGGGCGTGCGACTGGCGTGCGACATCGCGGAGTCCAGACGGACCCATCAGCGACAGGTAGGCCGTGATGCCAATCGCGAGCAGTGTCTGGCTGGTGCAAATGTTGGAGGTCGCCTTCTCACGACGGATGTGCTGCTCGCGGGCTTGCAAGGTCAGCACGAAGCCGCGTCGACCGGCGTGGTCGGTGGTCTGCCCCGAGATGCGACCGGGCAACTGGCGGACGTGGTCCATGCGGCACGCCATCAGTCCGGCCCACGGTCCGCCGAACTGGAGTGGTAAGCCGAGTGGTTGGCCCTCGGCCGTGGCGATGTCGGCACCCCAGTCGCCGGGTGATTTCAGGATGCCGAGCGAGGTCGGGTCGGCGACGGCCACGATCAGCAGCGCGCCTTGCGCGTGGACGGCATCGGCCAGGTGCGTCAGATCGCCGACGTGGCCGAAGACGTCGGGATGCTGAATAACGACGCAAGCGGTGCGCGCGTCGACCAGGTCGATCACCCGCTGCTCGACCAGGCCCGTCGCCGACACCTCCACGCGCGACGTGAGCAGCTCCACGTCGCGCGCAGCAAGATACGCATGCACGACCTCGCGCCAGTGCGGGTGCAGGCTACCGGCCAGCACCACGCGGTCGCGCCGTGTAATGCGTTGCGCCATGAGGACAGCCTCACCAACCGCCGAGGCGCCGTCGTACACCGAATCATTCGCCACGTCGAGGCCGAGCAGCTCGCAGACCAGTGACTGGAACTCGAACGACGCCTGCAGTGTCCCCTGACTGACCTCCGCCTGGTAGGGCGTGTACGCCGTGTAGAACTGCGGCTGGCCCATGATGTGGGCAACCGCCGCCGGCGCATAGTGGTTGTACGCGCCTCCGCCGATGAAGCATGGCCACTGCCTGACCGACACATTCAGCGACGCGAGCTCGGTCATGTAGCGACCGACCTCGAGCTCGGTCAGCGCGCGGGGCAGGTCGAGGCTCGGGTAGCGCGCCTCAGCGGGAACGTCGTCGAAAAGCTGCTCGACGCGCTCGACGCCGATGGTGCGCAACATCGCCTGTCGATCGTCGGGCGTGAGCTGCGTGAAGCTCGGCATTCACTCGCCGGTTTGGTCCGAATACTGTTTGGCGGTGAGCAACTGCTCGAGCTGCCCGGCGTCGGTGGCGCGCACTTTGACCATCCAGCCGCGTTCGTACGGGTCGTCGTTGATGTTCTGCGGTTGGTCGGCGAGCTCACCGTTGACCTCGACCACCACACCTGAGACGGGGGCGTACAGGTCGGAGGCGGTTTTGACCGATTCAATGACGCCGAACGTCTTGCCCGCCTCGATCTCGTCGCCGACCTTCGGGAGCTCGACGTAGACAATGTCGCCGAGCTGGTCCTGGGCGAATGCCGTGATACCCACGACGTAGTGCTCCCCTTCGGGCTTGATCCACTCGTGCTCGGTCGTATAGCGGCGATCGGCGGGGTTGACGGCCATGGCTACATTGTGGCGCGTGGCCGCGAGCGATGAGGCACGAATGGCAGCGGCACGACCTCCGCGCGTGTCGACTTTCCGCGCAGCTCAACCTCGAGTTCCTGGCCGGCGCGACTCAACTCGAGCGGTACATAGCCCATGGCGATGTTTTGTTTCAACGTCGGCGAGAAAGTCCCACTGGTCAGCGTACCCACGTGGCGCGTGTGATGGAGGATGGGCATGTGCGGCCGAGGCACGCCGCCCGGGGCGATGCGCAGGCCGGTCAGTTGCCGCCACGGGCCCACGGACTTGATGCGCGCCAGCGCCTCGCGGCCGATGAAGCGGGGCTTCGAGAAACTGACCACCCAGCCCAGGCGCGCCTCGAAGGGGTTGGTCGAGCGATCGATGTCGTGTCCGTACAGCGCGAAGCCCGCCTCGGTGCGCAGCGTGTCACGGGCGCCCAGGCCGCAGGGGAGCGCGTGCTCGGTGAGTCGCGACCAGACGTGTTCGGCCGCGTCGGCGTCGACCATGATCTCGAAACCGTCCTCCCCCGTGTAGCCGGTGCGTGAGACGAGTGCCTCCGAGCCAGCCACTTCCGTTCGAATGCAGGCATAGCCGGCTAGCGTCGCCAGACGAGCAGCCGGGCACAACGGTTGCAGCACCGTCTGCGCATCCGGCCCCTGGATGCCGATCAACGCCGTCTCGAGGGTGCGGTCGACCAGGTCGACGCTCCACCCGACACAGTCGCGCTGCTCGGCGAACCACTGCGTATCCGAGACGCGGTTCGAGGCGTTGAAGACGAACAGTAGCTCGCGTTCGCCCAGGCGATATGCGATGACGTCGTCCAGGATGCCGCCCTGCCCGTCGCACAGGAGTGCATAGGCGGCGGCGCCGCCTGGGAGGTGCCCGAGATCGCGCGTGCAGCAATCCTGCGCGAGCGTCATCGCGTCAGCGCCGCGGAGCAGCACGCGGCCCATGTGCGACAGGTCGAACACCCCACACCTCGACCGGACGGCCGCATGCTCGGCGAGAATGCCCGTTGGATACTGAACGGGCATCTCCCAGCCGGCAAAGTCGACCATGCGCGCGTTCAGGGCGCGATGGACAGCGTGCAGTGGGGTCTGGAGCAGGCCAGGTGCAGGCTCAGAGGGCGAGCCCATTACCGAAGACGCGCGTCAGCATCGACGTGATCCGCGTCATTTGCTCCGTGAACAACAGAACGCCCATGCCAATCAACAGCACGCCGCTGAAGCGTTCGATCGTGAGCATGTGCGGCCGGATGTTGCGCATGACACTCAGTGACCGGTCAACGGCGACCCCGGCCAGCAGGAACGGGATCCCCAGCCCGAGCGCGTAGACTAGCAACAGCAGCACGCCCGCGCCGACCGTTGCCTGTTGGGACGCCAGACCCAGCAGGCCAGCCAGGAACGGTCCCACACACGGTGTCCAGCCCGCGCCAAAGGCGAGGCCCATCGCGAAGGCGCCAATGTGTGTGCGCTGGACGTTGGGTGCCACGTCAGCCACGCGGGCAGTGCGGGCCAGCAGTGGGATGCGCGTGATGCCCAGCATCTGCAGGCCGAAGATCACGACGATGACCCCACCGATCTGGTAGAGGCGTTCCTGATTTTGCAGCAGCGTGCGACCGAGCACGCTGGCCGACGCGCCCAGCAGCGCGAAGATGATGGCCAGGCCGAGCACGAAGGCGAGACCCTGCGTGAGGATCTCTACGCGCGCCTGCCCGCGCGCGGCCTGCAATTCTTCGGCGGAGCGGCCGGTGATGAAGCCGAGGTACGCCGGCACCAGCGGCAAGACACACGGGGAGGCGAAAGAAACCATGCCCGCGGCGAGCGCGGTCACGAACAGCAGCGGCGAAATGGGCCCGTCCACGGAGTGCGCCTGCGAGTATGACAAACAGCGCCACGCGCCTCAACGTTCTCGCGTCGAGGGGCGTGGCGCCTGCTACCGTCGGAGAGCGACCGGGATCAGAGGCCCGAGAGCTCGCGGTTCTTCTGCGTGAAGCTGGCCCACTCTTCCGGTACGGCGCTGTCGTGGAAAATCGCGTTCACCGGACACTCGGGCTCGCATGCGCCACACTCGATGCACTCATCAGGATTGATGTAGTACATGTCCTCCGCCTCGTAGATGCACGAGACAGGACACACGTCCACGCAGCTGGCGTTTTTGGTGCCAATGCAGGGCTCAACGATTACGTACGTCATTGCAATTTTGACCTCGTCTGCGGGAGAGTACGCACGGATTATTCCGAGGCCACCGCGTGCCCGACTGTGACTTGAGTCACATTCAGGCGAGTTGCTCGAGGAGCGAACGATCGCAGACGTGAATCCGCCCACGCTCGAGTCGGACGGCGCCTTCCTGGCTGAGCGCCTTCAGCGCCCGACCGACGACTTCGCGGCGAGAGCCGGCCATCGCCGCCAGCAATTCCTGGGTGAGACGTGGCGCGCCGCCGTCCTGGTCTTCGAGCAGGATCTTGGCCAGGCGGCTGGTCACATCCCTGAACGCCAGGTCTTCGACAAGGGCCAGCGCTTCGCGCAGCCGGCGCGCGAACGTGCGTGAGATGGCCAGCGCAACGCCCGGCCGCTCGGCAACGAAACGCATCAAATCGCGTCGACGCAACAAGTACAGCGTGCAATCCTCGATCGCCTGGGCGCTGGCAGGGTTGGGCCCTTCGTCGAAGACGGCGACCTCGTTGAAAATGTCGCCCGGTCGCAACAGGCGCAGAACCTGTTCGCGGCCGCGGGCTGAGGTTTTGTAGAGCTTCAATCGGCCCGAGTGGACCACGTACAACACCGACGACGCCGCTCCTTCGAGCAAGACGATCTGGCCGGCAGGGTACTCACGCTGGAACATGGCTCCGGCGATAGCTTCGAGATCGTTTGTCGGCAGATCGTCAAAGAACGCCGAGCGCAGGGATCTCAGCTCGGTGATGGAGACGGCACGCGCTTTTGCAGGCGCGCTGGGGCGCACTCCGGTGGGGCGCGTCAAGATTGCCGGCAACTTCGCCGGATTATAGTCAGGTGGGTATGCACAGACCGTGGTTGACTGATTACGATCGCGCGGGATGAATGTCTAGCCACGTGCCGTCGAGGAGCCGCTCTACGCCAACCCAACGGTCCTCGAGGCTGTCGCCGTTGGCGTGCCCGACGCACACTGGGGTGAGCCCGTCAGGGTATACATAGTGCTGCGCGACGGCGAGACCGCCACCGCCCAGGAGATCGTCGACTCTTGCCGTACCCGGATGGCTCGCTACAAAGTGCCGAAGCAGGTGGAGTGCAGGACGGAGCTTCCGAGGAGCCTGATCGGCAAAATGCTGCGCCGTCAACTGCTCCAGGAGGAGCTCGACGCGCGAGCGGCCGCCGAGGCCGCAAACGACGCCTCGCGGCGCGCGAGCTCACGCTTGCACCTGTCGACGTCGAGCTGACCGACGTCGCGTTCGGTGGCGAAGCCCTGGGCCACCTGCCCGACGGCAGAGTCATCTTCGTGCCACGCGGACTACCGGGCGAGTCGGTGCACGTGCAGGTCGTAGAGGAACGTCGCGACTTCGCGCGCGCAGAGCTGCTCTCAGTCCAGCGGCACGCCGCGGAGCGCATCGAAGCGCCGTGCGCCCACTACCGGGAGGGTTGTGGCGGGTGCAGCTGGCAGCATGCCGACTACGCCACGCAGCTGCGATTGAAGCAGGCCATCGTCGTCGACCAACTACGCAGGATCGGCCACTTCGAGGCTGCCGATGAGCTGGTGCAACCCGCGCTGGGGATGCTCGACCCGTGGCGCTACCGCAATCAGGCGCGCTTCACGGTGGGTCGGCGCTTTGGCGAGCTGTGCTTTACCTATCGTTCGTCGCACCGACTGCTGCGAATCGAGCATTGCTGGATCGTTCACCCACGCATCGAGGAGGTGCTCGAGACCGCGCAAGGCCGCCTGGCCGAGATCGAACGGCGGCTGCACCAGATCTCGATTCGCGTTGGCGCCAACACGGGCCAGCTCTTGATCTCGCCCGCGCTGCCCGAGATCCCCGAGCTCGACTCAGGCCAGGCCTACCTCGAAGAAGAGCTGCTGGGCAAGCGCTTCCGACTGCAGCCGCCGTCATTCTTTCAGGTCAACACGCGCCGCGAGCCGCGGCCGCTCCCGCCACAGGTTCGCCAGCTCCGACTGCCGGTGCCCGCTGACGGCTTGAGCATGGCCGAGATGCTGGCACTCCTGGTCCTGGATCGCGTCGCGCCGGATCCATCCGACGTCGTGGTCGATGCTTACTCGGGCGTGGGCACCTTTGCGCTGCTCCTGGCTCCCCTGGTGCGCGAGGCGATTGGCATCGAAGAGGCGAAATCAGCCGTCAAAGACGCCGAGCACAACGCCAGGGACGTCGACAACGTGCGGTTCATCCAGGCCAAGACCGAGGCCGCCCTGCCGTCCCTGGACGCGCAGGCTGACGCGGTCGTACTCGACCCGGCGCGCGCCGGCTGCCACCCCGACGTCCTGCGCGCCCTGCTCGACGCGCGCCCCGGCCGCGTCGTGTACGTCTCCTGCGACCCGAGCACCCTGGCGCGCGACCTGCGCGTCCTGGTCGACGGCGGGTACCAGCTGCACGAGGTGCAGCCGCTGGACATGTTCCCGCAGACGTACCACATCGAGTGCGTGGCCACACTCACACGTTGAGCGAAGCTACTAGCTGATCTGGGTAATCAGCCAGCAGACGGCCACGGTGGGCAGCACGCCAAAGACGAACAGGCGGGCGGCGAGCACGACGCTCACCAGGCTGGCCATGCCCCACGCGAACCAGATCGGTACGTGGGCTTGCGCCAGGACAGGGGTCGCGGCACCGCTCAGCAGCACCAGGCTCGGACCGCCGGCCATGGCGACGCGAGGCAGCGATGTCAGCATGGGCAGGCACAACAACACGACCAGGCCCCAGGCCAGCAACGTGGCATTGAGGGAGTGGCCAATCCACGTGTCCAGACGCCCGGTCAGCAGCGCGAACGCGGCGAGACCGGCCACGGGCAAGAGGGCGACGGTCAGCAGCTCCCTGCGGCTGCCCTCTTCCCACTCGTACGGGCCGGGCAGCAGGTAGTACGCGGCGCCGAAGATCGCGAGCGGGCCGTGCAGACCCGACTGCGGCGCGGGCACGATGACGCTTCCCCGCGGGCCTGGGCCTGGGCTCTTCCCCTCGGGTGGGGGTGTAGCGCTGGCCCCAGCCGGGGGAGAACCCGGCGGGTTGGGCGGACCGCCTTGTCCAGTTTGTCCAGAGGGCGCACCCGACGCCTGAGGGCCAGCTGTCGGAGGCTGCGCGCCCGGTGTGTAGTCGACGGAGGGCTGAACCCAGCCTCGGGCGAGTCGCTCAGCGTCATATTGCTTGCGCTTCACAGGGTCGCGCAGCACCGAGTACGCCTCGTTCAACAGTCTGGCGATGGCCAGATGCTCCTGGATGCGCTGCGGATCGTCGCCGGCGACATCCGGGTGATATTTCTTCATCAGCCCGCGGTACGCGGCGTCGATGACGGCCCGCTCCGCGTCCGAGCGGACCTGGAGCACCGCGTAGTAGTCGATTGGGCCGTTACTGGCGGCCGTCACGCCCCGTGGGTCCGTCCTGAATGTGTTGCAGCTCGGTCGCCAACTGGTCCGCCTTGCGCGTCGCGGCGTCCAGGTGCGCCTGATCCTCGGCCAGCGACGACGCGTTCGTCACCGGACTCTTCGGATCGTCCGGCCCGCCCTCGAACGACTGGAGGATAGCGCCGACGTCCCGCAAGATGCCCGCGAGGAGATCCTCGGCGTGCTGCGCGTTGGCACCGAGCAGCCCACCTGCCGAACTCCCGACGACGACAGACGCGAATACCAGGACGAGTATGGAACGCAAGGAATCGACCTCCCGACGCGCGCCACCAGCGGGCGTTCGATACGAGCGTACGAAAACCATCCCGGGGCGGGTGCGCGCGCAGACGTTGTAGTGGCGATGTCCGCGCATTTCCAGGCCTGACCTCAAGGCTCAACCGGATCTCAACCGTGCAGTCCAGCCGGCTGCCCAGCTAGCCGCGCGGACGATATAGCCAGAAACCTGCCTGGGTCCCATCAGAAACGTACCCGTCCAACAGCGCGGCCTGAATTGCTGGCGACCACCGCGTGTTGTCGATCGGGCCATCGAGTGGGTGCATCAGCGCCACGAGTGAAAAGCGCTGCGCGGCGATTGCATCCAGAAGTGGCTGTTCCGACCAGTGCGTGTCCGCGCGCAGCAGCTGAAAGATCTGAAACTCGAACTCGATGGGCTTGCCCGCGGCAACGGCCAGCCCGGAATTGTCCGTGAGCAACTCGCCCGGCTGCTGGGCGACATAGTCGACGAACGACGCATCGACCCGCAGCGGAGCAGCGCCAGCGTCGCTGATCAGCGACAGATAGTGAGGCGTTGGGGGCTGGAGCGTGTCCGCCAACGACAGGGCCACGTCGGTGGCCGTCGCCTGGTAGCCGGGCACGGCGATCAGCAGCGCGCCGGCGATCACCGTCGGCGCAACGACCTGCGTCGTCGGCCACGCCGTCAGTCGATGGCTCACGAGCGCCAGAAGGACGGACGTCGCGGCGGTGAGCTCGACCCAGTAATTCGACGAAGCGCCCAGCTTGGCCACCGTCGGCAAGGTCAGCAGACACCCGACGAAATACCAGCGCCACACCCGCTCGCCCGGCGCCGATGGCAACGTCAGAGACACGAGCGCGGCCAGCACCGGGACACCGTTGAACTGCAAAAAACTGCCCATCAGCGCTGAGAACGTCATCATGTCGAGCGGATTGGCGTTGGCCGTCACCACGTGCCACCAGAACCAGCCTTGCGTGAGCCACTGGGCCAGCGCAACCCCGCCGACGACGCCGCACACGACGACTGCCGTGAAGCGCGCCAGGCTCGGGCGACAAGGCCACAACGCAATGGCGGCTGCAACAGGCGCCACGAGGAACGTCTGTTTGGTGAAAAACGCCAGGACGAAGAACACCGCCGCCGCGCTGGAGCGGCGCAGCGTGAAGAGCGCGAGGCCGACGAGCGTGAGGCAGAGCGCCAGCGCATCGACACGCTCGAGCGAGCCCCACAACAAGAGCGTCAGGTTCTGGGTGAGCAGCAGACCCGCGGCCAGCCAGCCAAAGCGCCAGTAACCCGTCAGGCAGCGCACGCTGCCGGCCAGCGCGACGCTACCAACCAGCGTTGCGACCACGGACACCGCGCGGCCGAGCGTATAGCCATGGTCTCCGACGACGCGCACCAGCGCGCCGACCAGCACGTAATAGATGGGGGTGTAGGCAATCTGCATGAGCGGCAAGTGGTCGGGAGCCGCGTACAGGCCGCCGCCGCGCGCCACCTGGCGGGCGCCGTCCAGGAGCCACGATTCGCCGTAGGTCAGTTCTTCGAGTGGCCGTGTCA
This sequence comes from uncultured Chloroflexia bacterium, assembly GCA_963776625.1. Lineage (GTDB taxonomy): Bacteria > Chloroflexota > UBA6077 > UBA6077 > CF-72 > CF-72. The sequence continues at coordinate 612,362 of CAVZNP010000004.1, forward strand.
GCCGGTCCGCGGCGGTCAGCCCGAAGAGCACCAGGTCCATGCCGATGAGGCCAGCCACCAGCGCCCAGATCGCCGCGGGGAGCAGCGTGCCGCGGCGCGGTTCACACCAATTTAGCACTCAGCACGTGACCGGGTTGATCGTACACTCGACGACAGCCATGGCAGCCACCCTCTCACCTGCCGCCGACGAGACAAGCGGCGAGACCGCGCTCCGTCTCGACTTTCGCAGCGACACCATTACCCAGCCTACCCAGGCGATGCGCGACGCCATGCGCACGGCGCAGGTGGGCGACGACGTCTATGGCGAGGATCCAAGCATCAACGCCCTGGAAGCACGCGCGGCGCAGATTTTTGGCAAGGAAGCCGGGCTGCTGGTCGCCAGCGGCACGCAGGGCAATCTGCTCGCGCTGCTGAGCCAGACCCACCCGGGCGAGGAATTCATCGCCGAGTCTGGCGCGCACATCGCCAACGCCGAAGTGGGCGGCGCGGCTCGTCTCGGCGGTCTGACGTTGCGCCCGGTCGTGGGCCGCCACGGCAAGATCTCACCCCAGCAAGTGGCCAGCACGGTTCGACCCGACAACGTGCATTTCGCTCGGACGACGCTGCTGGCCATCGAAAACACCCACAACAACGCGGGCGGGACCATCCTCAGCGTGGACGAGCTGGATCAACTGGTCGAGGTTGGGCGCGCCCACGGACTCAAGGTCCACGTGGACGGCGCGCGGATCTTCAATGCCGCGATCGCGCTGGGCGTCGAGCCAAAGCGCCTGGCCCAGGGTTCGGACACTCTGACTTTCTGCCTGTCCAAAGGCCTGTCGGCGCCGGTCGGCTCGGTACTGGTGGGCCCGCAAGCCGTCGTCGACGAAGCGCGCCGCTATCGCAAGATGATTGGCGGTGGCATGCGACAGGCGGGCGTCCTGGCCGCCGCGGGCCTCATCGCACTGGATACGGGCGTCGCACGATTGGCCGACGACCACCGCCGCGCGCGCCGTCTGGCGGAGGGTCTGGCGCGCGTGCCGGGCCTCAGCATCGACCTGGCAACGGTACAGAGCAACATCGTGCGCTTCGACGTCGCGGGCCTGGCTCTCACCTCGGGAGTTCTGGCGGACGCGTTGCAGCAGCACGGCGTGCGCATCTCAGGGGGGCCGGGCACGGCAGTACGCATGGTCGTCCACCGTCACATTGACGATGAGTCGGTCGATCTGGCGCTGGAGGCCATGGTCGGCATCGCCGCGCACGCGCCGTCGTCGAAATCCTGAGCCGGCACCTGGTCCTGGCGTCGGCGTCGCCGCGGCGCCAGGCGCTGGTGGCGCTGCTGGGCCTGGCCTGTCGGCTTGCGCCGGCGAACATCGACGAAGAGGCGCATCTTGTGCCCGAACCGACGGTCGCGGCGGTCAACATCGCGGTGGCCAAGGCTCGCGCGGTGCAGGCCGACGCGCACGAGACCATCGTGGCGGCAGACACGCTGGTGGTGATCGACGGCGAGATCCTCGGCAAGCCGTCGGACGACGCCGCGGCGCGGGCGATGCTGGACCGACTGCGCGCGCGCGGGCATCTGGTGTATACGGGCGTGGTGCTGCGTCAGCGTGAGCGCGTGTGGGCCGGCGTGGTCAGTACGCGCGTAGTGCTGCGCGCCTACGCCGAGACCGAGGTCGAAGCGTACATCGCGCGAGGCGAGCCATTCGACAAGGCGGGGGGGTACGCCATTCAGGACGAGACGTTTCGGCCGGTTGAGCGCCTGGAGGGCTGCTACCTGAACGTCGTCGGACTGCCACTGTGCGCGGTAGCGGCTGGACTGATGGCGCTGGGCGAGCCGGTCGCGGCCGGCGGGCCGCCGCCCTGCGCGTACTGCGCGCGCGGCCAGCCCCTCGTAGCCGCCCGCTCAGGATCGTGAGCGCTCAGGATTCTGAGCGCTGGTTTTCGTGGCGGGGGTTTTCGTACTGGTAGCTGCCGGCGTACCCGGCGCGCGCCGCCTCCGTCAGTCGAAACACCACCAGCTGTACGATGCGCGCCCCACGCTGCAGCCGCACACCGTGGGGATTGCTCACCTCCAGCAGCCCCTCGCCGCGCCCGGCGTAGCCCGCGTCCCAGACGGCCGTCGGCACGTGCACGCCCATGCGTAGCAGACTCGAGCGCGGGAAGCACAGCCCGCCGCAGTCATTCGGCAGCGCGACCCACTCCGCGTAGCGGATGCCGTAGGCACCAGCGGACAGCTCGAGCCAGTCGTCGGCGTCGAAGACCAGCGGTTCGCGCGTCGGCAGTTCGCGGTCGACCGTGGATCGGCCAAGGGAGCCGCGGCCGGCAAGGTGCCACACCGCGTCGAGGGACAGGTCGATGCCGTTGGGTTGGACCGCCGCGGCCTGGAGGTCCACGCCGGGAAGGAGCCCGCGGCGCTGGACCTCGTCGCCCGAAAGCACTGACTGGTGTCCGCGTCCAGGCTCAGGAGGCGTCGTCGGAGCCCGGCGGGTCCTCGTGGACCATTGCCCGCCAGGCGCTATCAGCCAGCCGACGCGCCACCACGGTGGCGACGGCGAGAAATACGGACAGGAAGCCTGCCCAGACGAATTTCTTGATCACTGGTGAGCGGCCCCTTTGTTTGCCTCGTGGCTCCAGCCGCGCGTCGCTGACGCGCACGTAGCCACGGCCCTCGGGTTCGAGCTTGAGCACGATGCCGTGCGGCAGCGTGCGCCCGAGCTGACGACGCGAACTTTCGACTCCCTCGCTGACCCGCTCCGAAAGCTCAGCCCCGAGCAGGCTCACGCCACGCCTCAGGCGGTTCTGCGGTTTCTGGCGTTGGCGCAGGCCACTGACGAGCGCGTACGCCCCGTAGGCGACTGCGCCCGCGGCGACGACGCCGGCGACGCCGAGCAGCGTGGGATTGTCACGCGCGGCGGCAAGCGCGTCGTCGCGTGCGCGCCCGCTGGTCACGCGCATTTCGGCGGTTGCGACACCACGCAGTCCACCACGAAAACGGCGCTCGACTTCGGCTACAGCGGCGGTCATGTCGCCGCGCAGCCGGACTATCTCGCGTTCGGTGTCCTCAGCGCCTGCAGCCATTCGAGGTTCCCCTTCAGCGTGTCCCGCGTACGCGGGAGTGGTGGCCACACGGCCATAGCGTCGAAGATGCCTTTACGAATGATGCGGTAGGCCACCGTGGCGCCGACCGCTGGCACCAACATGCCCAGCAGCCAGCCGAGCCCAGCGATGCCGCCGATGAGTGCGCCCAGAATCAAGCCCACTACGCCGACGCCAAATTTGCGCCAGTCTGACAGAAAGTTCGATGCGATCCAGTACACGCTGGCAGCGCCCAGCACCGCGCCCACCACCAGGCCAATCAGCTGACTGGTGACCGGCACCGGCAACAGCACCAGCGAGCCGAGCCAGTTGAAGAACCAGATGAACGCGGTCCAGGCCCAGATGACCAGCAGCAGCGAGACCGCCACGGCGATGCCCGCGCCGATCGCAATCCGCTTGACGGCATCCAGCGAGTCGTCCTTGGCGTCGCTGATCTCCTGCTTGGCCAGCTCGATCTGTCGGTCGGCAAGATCTGAGACGTCGTTGATAAGTCGACCGACGAGCTCCGGGAGCGTGGCCTCTGGCAGCGGTCCACCGTGGGCGGGGTCGAGCCCCGACCGGCCATTGGGCCGATCGATCCCGGTCGCGCCCACGGCGGGGCCACGCTCGGGCGGTGTTAACGTCATTGGCTTAGTTTACGGGTCAGTTGGAGCGAATCGCTTGCGCAGGGCCGCTTCGACGGGCGGCGGCACGGCGCCCGGCACGACCAGGCGGCCAAGGGTCGCGGCCTCACGTACAAACGTACTGGACAGCCACACGTTTTTGGCGCCGGTCACCAGCAGCACCGTTGGCAGGTCGGGTGATAAGCGCTCGTTCATGAAGGCGAGGGCAAACTCAGCATCAGCATCCGCGTATGGACGCATACCGCGTACCAGGGCACAGGCGCCGAGGCTCTCGGCATACGGCGCGGTCAAGCCGGCATACGCCGTGACGCGCACGCAGCCGCGCATCTCGGGCGACAGCGACGCCTCGAGCATCGCCACGCGCTCCTCCGGCGTGAACAGGGCGCTCGACTTGTTCGGGTTGAAGCCGACGACGACCACGAGCTCGTCGAAAATGCGCAGCGCGGTTTCGATGATCTCCATGTGCGCCATGGTTGGCGGGTCGAAGACGCCGGCATAGACCGCCATGCGCGTGGCGCGCGGCGGACGCGCCGGCTCGGTGGCAGGTGGGGCGGGGGGTTGATCGGACAGACGGAAGCCCTCCGTCATTAACGCTACTCTTACCGAGGGTTCGTTGCCCGACCAAGAAAGGCAAACCTATACTCCCCGCCGCGTACAGAGATTGACGCGAACATGCATTCCTGCACTGATTTAGCTCGAACTGGGGGTGGCGCGGCGTGATTCGCGTCGAACACCTGACCAAGAACTACGGCCCGCGTGTCGCCGTGGCTGACGTGACCTTCGACGTTGAACAAGGCGAAGTCCTGGGTTTTCTCGGCCCCAACGGCGCAGGTAAGACGACCACGATGCGAATCCTGACCGGGTACCTGCCGCCGTCCGGGGGACGCGCCGAAGTCGAGGGTTTCGATGTCGCGACGCAGTCGCTGCAAGCTCGCGCGAACATCGGCTACTTGCCCGAAACGGTGCCGTTGTATCCCGACATGAGTGTGCGCTCGTACCTGGACTTCATGGGCAAGATCAAGGGCATCAAAGACCGTCGTCGGCAGGTCGATCGCGCCATGGAAAAAGCGCGAATTGCGCACCGAGCCAGCGACCAGATTGGCAAGCTGTCCAAAGGCTTGCGGCAGCGCGTAGGGCTCGCCCAAGCGCTGCTCGGCGACCCGCCGGTCCTGATCCTCGACGAACCCACCAGTGGCCTGGATCCGCGCCAGATCATCGAGACTCGCAACCTGATCAAGTCGCTCGGTGGCGAGCACACCGTCATCCTGAGCACGCACATTCTCCCCGAAGTTGCGGCCACCTGTTCACGCATCGTGATCATCTCCAACGGCCGCGTTGTGGCCGAGGACACGCCCGAAAATCTCGATCGCCGGTCAAGGGCGCGGAGAGCATTGCGGTGACCGTGCGCGGCCCGCGCGAACAGGTCAAAACCGCCCTCACGGGCGTCCCGCGCGTGCTCAGCGTCGAGATCGACGGCAATGATGGACGGCCCGCCAACGGCCTGGCGTCGTTCACCGTCCAAAGCGAGGTCGGCGCGGATATCCGCGAGGCACTCGCCAAGGCCATTGTGGGCGGCGGATTCGGACTGATGGAGCTGCGCCCGGCGCACCTCAGCCTGGAGGAAATCTTCCTGCAGCTCACGACGAGTGATGTCTCGTCCGCGGAGGGGGTGGCCGCGTGAAAAACGTCTGGGCGGTCTCGCAGCGCGAGCTGCGCAGTTACTTTCTCTCGCCCCTGGCGTACGTGGTCATCGCCCTGTTTCTCGCGCTCTCGGGCTATCTCTTCGCACTAATCCTGGCGAATGGCCGCCAGGCATCGCTTCAGGGCCTCGTACAGAACGTCAGCGTGCTGTACCTGTTCATCGTGCCCGCGATCAGCATGAGGTTGCTGGCCGAAGAACAGCGCTCGGGCACGATCGAGCTGCTGTTGACCAACCCCGTCCAGGAATGGGAGATCGTCACCGGGAAGTTTCTCGCGTCAGTGCTGCTGGTTGTTGTCATGCTCGCATTGACGCTGTTGTACCCGCTGTTCCTGTACATCTTTGGGAGCCCGGACACTGGTCCCATCATTACGGGGTATCTCGGGATTTTGCTGCAGGCCGCCGCGTTTCTTTCGGTCGGCTTGTGGGCATCGAGCCTGACGAGCAACCAAGTCGTCGCGGCGATTATTGCCTTCGCGCTGTTGCTCATCCTGTGGTTGAGCGACAACCTCGGCCAGTTTCTCGGCGGCACGGTCGGCGCGATCGTCAGCTACACCAGCGTGATCAACCATTTCCAATCGTTTCCACAGGGTGTGATCCAGAGTAACGATGTCATCTACTACGTGACGTTGATACTCGCGGGGATCGTGCTCAGCACGCTCTCGTTACAGTCGAGGAGATACCGCTAAAGCATGGCAACGCAACCCAACAAACCCCGCAGCGGAATCTCCGTCGAAACCGCCCGCTTTCCGCTAGCCGCGCTTGGCATCTTTGGACTGTTAGCGGGCCTGGGCGCGTGGTTGGTCCAGGGCGAGTTTGGCCTGCTGCCGCGCATCCTGATCGCCGCCGGCGTCCTGCTGATTGGCATCTATATTGCGCTCGATCCTGAAGACGTCTGGAGCAAGCTCACCGGCCGCGGCGCGCTGTACTCGGGCAACACGGTCGCGATCGCGGTCGCGGCCATCGTCATCCTGGCGCTCTTCAACGTCCTCGGCTCGCGCTACCAGACCAAGGCTGACCTGACCGCCAATCACCAGTTCACGCTGTCGGACGAGAGCGTGAAGCTCGCGGAGGCGCTGCCCCAGCCCGTTCAGGTAACCGGCCGGCTGACGTCAAACGATTCGCGCAAGCAAGACTTTCAGACACTGCTGAACGATTACCAGAGCAAGTCGGGCGGCAAGCTGACCTACACCTTCAACGATCCCGAGGCCCACCCGGCCGACGCGGTCGCCGCTGGCATTACGGCCACTGGCACGATCGTGTATCAGATGGGCGACAAGAAGCAGACCAGCACGGGCACGACCGAACAGGACATCGACACCGCCCTGGTCAAGCTCACCCGGCCGCAGAAGACGCTGTACTTCACGACAGGTCACGGCGAGCGTTCGCTCGATGGCACCGGTCCGCAGGACTACGGCACGATCAAGCAGAACCTGACGACTGACAACTTCACGGTCACGCCCCTCAACTTGCTGACGCAGCGTGCAGTGCCAGATGACGCGGCCGCCGTGGTTATCGCCGGGCCGACCGATCCCTTTCTCCAGGAAGAGCTCGACGCGCTGACGGCGTACGTGCAGGGTGGCGGCAAGCTGCTGATCCTCGTTGGCCCGAATTCGAAAACCGATCTGAGCAGCATCTTGCAGAACTTCCAGGTCGGCTTCAGCGGGAACGTCGTCGTCGACCCGGCCCAGAGCGTGCCACAGGACCCTCGCGTCGTCGTCGTCACCAGCTACGGCAACAGTCCGATCACGCAGGATCTGCGCGATCTGACCTTCTTCCCGTTGACAACGGACATCACGGCGCCCGCGACCCTGCCGACCGGAACGAGCATCGTGCAGCTCGCGCAGTCGTCGAGTTCGAGCTGGGGCAACACCGATCCCAACCAGATCCAGCAGCAGCCAACCGACCCGAAGGGTCCGCTCACGCTGGCGCTGTCGATCGACACGGGCACAACACCCAGTCCCGACAGCCAGGACAATCCGGCCGCCACGCCGCCGCCAGCCAAGCCGAACGCCAACCGCATGGTGCTGTTCGGCTCGCCCGATCTGATCTCGAACAACTCGCTCCAGCAGGTGCCGGGTAACTCGACGCTGTTCGAAAACGCGGCGAACTGGGTGGTGGAAGAGGACAACCTGATCAACGTCCGCGTACCTGACACCACGCCGCGCACGCTGGTGCTCACCAGCTCACAGATGAATCTGATCGCGTACTCCAGCTTCCTGTTCCTGCCGCTTGCCGTACTGGCGGCCGGTGCCGCGGTCTGGTGGACGCGCCGCTGATACCCAGATCTGAAATTCAGACAGGGATAGAGATTCCACAAGACCTCAAATGAATTACCGAGTCACCCTCGGCTTCCTGGTCGCCGCCGCGGTTCTGGCTGTCCTGGTTGTCGGCCTCGACAAGTTCAACATCGGCCCCACCCAGACGGCCAACGCCAACGCCACGTCAACGACCACCGCCGCCCAGACGCCCCAGATCTTCTCGTTCGACGACTCCAGGGTCACCACGCTGCAGCTGATGCAGTCCGGCCAGACAGTGCAGGTCGACAAGCAGAATGGCAGCTGGGTGGTCGACGGGACGGGGGATCCGGCCAATCAAGCGTCGTTTTCCAGCCTGGTGACCCGCATGAGTCAGCTCAAAGCCACGCGCGGAGTGGATAACCCCGGCGATCTGTCACAGTATGGTCTCGACACCGTGAAGGAATCCGCGATCGCCACGCTGGACGACGGCACGAAGTATGAGCTCGACCTCGGCGACAAGACGCCGGTTCAGACGGGCACCTACGCGAAGAGATCGGATGCACCGGACGTGTATGTAATCGCCGATCAGTTCCAGAGCGATCTGGAACGCCTGGTTGCCGATCCCAAACAGCCGCCCACACCGACTCCTGCACCCCCGACCAGCGCGACGGCGCCCACCGACGTACTCGGCAATGGTGGGACGCCGCTGCCGACGGTCGGGAAGCCAACGCCCTAACGTCGCGAATCTCGACCGCGGCTCCACGGGAACCGCGCGAAATACATGTTTTCGTGGCAGCCATCGTGCGCTACAGTGGATCTCGGACGGTCAGCGAGGACCGTCCATTCCACAGGTCCTTCACGATGTTGTGAGGCACACATGTTCCTATCTTCGACGCCTGGTCTCGATCTTTCGGAGCCAGATCCCGCGTTACTGGCTTTCGTCAAGTGCCACATCACGTCCCTGGCAAAATGGGAGGTGCTCCGAGTCCTGGCTGGCCAGAACGGCGCCTGGATCCCGGGAGATCAGCTCGTTCGCAACACGCATCGGCACGTCTCCGAGGTCATTCCGGCGCTCACCGAGCTCACCACGGACGGCCTCGTCGAGGTGCTAGCCGCGACGAGCGCGGGTGAGCAGAGCAGCTACCGGCTCCCTGTCGACGAGCCGACGTCGGTCGTCTTGAAGCGACTGATCGACGCGGCGACGCATAGCCAGGAGCTGCGAGCCATCATCGCCGCGCAGCTTCAGCACCTGCGCCAGCGTCCACAAGAGCTACAGACGTCTACGGCAGCCGCTTAGCGGACCAGGCCGCGGCCTCGCGCACCATCGGGTCAGGATCGCCCGTCGCCGTCTTTTCCAACGCCGCGCGAGCCGTCGGGCCGCCGGTCGAACCCAGCGCGAGCGCCGCGTTGCGCGCCAGGCCACGACGTTTGGCGCGCCTGATCGGCGAGCCTCGGAAGGCCTCGCTGAACTGCGCGTCCTCGAGCTGCAGGATCTCGACCGGGTCCATGCGCGTCCCGCGACGCGGCTCGAATTCAGGCCAACCACGCGGTCGACCGCGCGTCGAGGCGTTGTAGGGACACACGTCCTGACACAGGTCGCAGCCGAAGAGCCACTCGCCCATCTTCGGGCGAAGTTCTTCGGCGATCGGACCGCGGTGCTCAATCGTGAGATAGGCAATGCAGCGCTCAGCGGCGAGGTGATACGCCTCGTCGAGGGCGTCGGTAGGACAGGCATCGATGCACAGCCGGCAAGCGCCGCAATCCTTCTGGAGGGGTTGGTCGACGTCGAGCTCGACTGTCGTTAGCAGCGCGCCGAGAAAGACGAACGAGCCAATCGAGGTCAGCAAATTGGTGTTCTTGCCGCGAAAACCCAGGCCGGCGCGGATGGCGGCGTCACGTTCGACCAGGGGGCCATCGTCGACGAAGGCGCGCGAACGAGCTTCGTTGCCGCCGCGGCCCGCGAGCCAGGCGGCGAGTTCGCGCAGGCGGGACTTCATCGCGGTGTGGTAGTCGCCGCCCCAGGCGTAGCGCGCGACGCGTCCGCCCGGGCCGTCGGCGGGCTCGTCGGTGCGGTACGAGACGCCGACGACGACCAATGCGCGAGCCGCGGGAAGCAGCTCTCGCGGGCGGGTGGCCAGGTGCGCGCGGGCGGCGTTCAGCCAGGCCATCTCACCCTGGTGGCCTTCCGTGAGCCAGCGGGTTATGTCGAGTTCAGCTTGCGGAAACGGCTCGGGGGAGGTGATACCGACAAGATGAAACCCCAACGCTCGCGCGTGGTCTTTCAGGTCCGCGGCGAGCGTCAAGGCTCAGTCGCGCAGGGAGAGAACCGCCATGAAGGCTTCCTGGGGGATTTCGACCTGGCCCAGCCGCTTCATGCGCTTTTTGCCTTCCGCCTGCTTCTCCAGTAGCTTGCGTTTGCGCGTGACGTCGCCGCCGTAGCACTTGGCCAGCACGTTCTTGCGCATCGCGCGGATGGTCTCGCGCGCGATGATCTTGCCGCCGATGGCTGCTTGCAGTGGCACGTCGAACATCTGGCGGGGAATCAGCTGCCGCAGCTTCTCGATCAGCGTGCGGCCCTGCTGATAGGCCTTTTCGCCGTGGATGATCATGCTCAGGGCGTCCACGGGCTGGCCATTGACCAGCACGTCCAGCTTGACCAACTCGGACGGACGGTACTCGGCGAAGTGATAGTCGAGCGACGCGTAGCCCTGGGTGCGCGTCTTGAGCTGGTCGTAGAAGTCGACGATCAGCTCGCCAAGGGGCATCTGGTACGTCAGCAATACGCGCTGCTCGTCGACGTAGTCCATCTTGCCGAACGTGCCGCGCCGCGCGGTGACAAGCTCCATGATCGGGCCGATGTAGCGGCTGGGCGAGATGATCGACAGGTCGACCCACGGCTCCTCGACGCGGTCGAAGGTGCCTGGCGACGGCAGCTCCGCGGGGTTTTCGACGTTCCTCACCGAGCCGTCGTGCATATACACGTGGTATTCGACGCTGGGCGCCGTGATAAGCAGCTCGAGGTTGTACTCACGCTCGAGACGCTCGCGAATGATCTCCATGTGCAGCATGCCGAGGAAGCCGCAGCGAAAGCCGAACCCCAGCGCGACCGAGCTCTCGGGCTGGTAGATGAGCGACGCGTCGTTGAGCTTGAGGCGTTCGAGCGCCTCGCGGAGCAGTGGATACTCGTCGCCGTTGGTCGGATACAGACCCGCGAAGACCATCGACTTGGCCGGTCGATAGCCCGGCAGGGGGTCTTCGGCCGGCCGCGCAACGGACGTGATCGTGTCGCCGACGCGCACGTCGCCCACGTCCTTCAAGCCAGTGGCGATGTAGCCGACTTCGCCGGCCGCAAGGGAGTCGATGGCCATCATCGTCGGGTGGAAGATGCCGACCTCCATCGCCTCGCCGCGCACCCCGTTCGACATCATGCGCACAGGCTCCGTGACTTTGACAGTGCCGTCGATGAAGCGGCAGTAAGCAATGACGCCCTTGTATGCGTCGTAGTGTGAGTCGAAGATCAACGCGCGCAGCGGCGCGGCACGGTCGCCCCGCGGCGGCGGAATGCGCTTGACGATGGCTTCCAGGATTTCGTCGACGCCGATGCCCTCCTTGGCTGACGCCAGGATGCAGTCGTCGCCGGGCAGGCCAACCACGCGCTCGATCTCCTCGCGCACGACTTCGGGCTCGGCGCTGGGCAGGTCGATCTTGTTGATGACGGGAATGATCTCGAGGTCGTGCTCGATGGCGAGGTACACGTTGGCCAGCGTCTGGGCCTCGACCCCCTGCGCCGCGTCGACCACCAGAAGCGCCCCTTCGCACGCGGCGAGCGCACGCGAGACCTCATAGGTGAAGTCCACGTGGCCGGGCGTGTCGATCAGGTTGAGCTGATAGGTTTCGCCATCCGAGGCGTCGTACTGCATGCGGACGGCTTTGGCCTTGATGGTGATGCCCTTTTCGCGCTCGAGGTCCATGGCGTCGAGCACCTGGGCCATCATTTCGCGCTTGGCGAGCGTGCCAGTGCGCTCGAGCAGACGATCGGCGAGCGTCGATTTGCCATGATCGATGTGGGCGATGATGACGAAGTTGCGAATGTGGTCCTGTTGCAACGTGGTTCGACTCGGCATGGAGCCTAACACGGTGCTTCGCCTGATCGCCGCGTTGCTCATGGCGGCGCTGGTCGGGTGCCGCACGTCGTCGCCCGCGACGTCCCCGGCCCAGGACGCCGGACGAGTGGACGTGCTCAACGCCGCGGACGCCGCGATGGAACGTGGCGACCCGACGACGGCCAGCGGTCTCTACGAGCGCGTGCTGAACACACCGTCCACTGGGGAAGCGGGCGACATTTCCGCGGCTATCGACACCTATGCGCATTTTCGCGACGTTGTCGCGCTGCTGGGCGACGGACGCGAGGACGATGCCAGGGCACAGCTTGACGCGCTGCAGCAGGCCGATCCTTCAGCGCCGTTCGCTCGGCTCGCGACACAGTTGTGGGATCAATACGGCATGGTCGGCAGTCTGCGCGGGGCGTGCGCGCAGGTGCAGCCCGAGATCGACTCACAAACTGGGGCGACGCTGACGACGCTGCAGGGCGTGGGCCTCAGTGTCGATCCGAGCGCACTGTGCAGCGCGCCAGGCGCGGGCAGTTGACCGCGTGCACTAGTCGACGGTCATGCTGGCCGCCTGGTCCAGCATCTGGACGGTCGCCGTTACGAGTGGCGTGGCTCCCAGGCTGTACGTCACAATGCGCCCGCGCCGGCGGGCTGCGACGACCCCACCGTCGCGCAACACGCGTAAATGTTGGCTGGTAGCCGATTTGCTGCGGCCGAGAATCGCGGCGAGCTCCCCCACCGACAACGGGCCCGGCGTCAGGGCACGTACGATCTGCGTGCGGGTCGGCTCGCAGATGATGTCACGCACGCACTGCAGAAGTGAATTCGCTGAAGGGTCGAGTAATGCCTCGCGGGCGTTGCGAACCCGCTGCGACGTTAGACGAGAGCGAGCTGGCTGCTCGACGGCCATATGTTCTTCTGGTCTCCGCAGGCTCCGGGCTGACCGCGCTGCGCGCGTCGCCCATCTGTATGTGCTGCTCTCCAGAGCAAGCAGCATGCCAGAATAGGCGCGATTTGCATGGCGGGCCGGCGCGCGCTGCTTCTCGAAGACGACGTGGCATTACGCGACCTCCTGCTCGAAGCCTTCGCCAGCGAGGACATCGAGGTGCGCACGTGCGACTCGTTCGAGGAGGTCCGCGACCTGGCGGCTCGCTCCGAGGCAGACCTGGTGATTGCCGACTTCTGGGGCGGCAGCCAGCGCACGCTGCCGCAGAGTGACCGCGACGATATTCGCGAGCTGTGCTCGTATCTGCCCGTGATCCTGCTGACGGGCCGCACCTGGGCGTCCGAGACCAGCGCGGAGGAGCTTGGCGCACACGCGCTGATTCGCAAGCCGTTCGACCTCGACGACCTGCTGCGCACGGTCGAGCAAGCCGTCGGGCCGCCGCAGCCGTAAGGTGCCCCGGGCATAGGCTCGATCAGGCGTAGCTTGGCCTCAGGCGTAGCCTCGCCTCACGCCTCAGGCGTAACGGCCGCGCCAGTCGTTGACGCGCACCCGCAGCACGTCCGTCAGCATGAACAGCGTGTCGCGCACGGGCACGACCCGACTGTTTTCCTTGTGCTCCCAGTGCAGCGGCACGACGCGGATCGGATAACCCAGCCGCCGTGCCACGTACAGGATCTCGACGTCGAAGCCAAATCCGTCGATCCGTTGGCGTCGGAACACGTCACGCGCGGCGTCGCGACTGAGCGCCTTGAAACCGCACTGTGAATCCTCGATGCCCGGCACGGCCACCGCCTGCACCACACGATTGAAGACGCGGCCCATCACGTGGCGGTACACCGGCTCGCCGATGCGCCGAGCGCCGAATCCTTCGCGTGAGCCGATGACAACTGGCGACGAGACCCGGTCGACCAGGCCCACGAAGCGCGTCAGGTCGGCAACCGGCCAGGACAGATCCGCGTCGGCAAAGATAATCACGTCGGCACGGGCGGCGAGGACGCCGGTGCGGACCGCGAGCCCCTTGCCGCGACGGTCGGTGCGCAGCAGGCGCAGTTTCGGAAAACGACTGGCGGCCTGCTGGACCACAACCGACGTCGCGTCGTGCGAGCCGTTGTCGACGACGATGACCTCGCAGTTGATCTGCTCGCGGCACACGTACGCCTCGATCTCGCCCAGCGTGTAGGGCAGGCGCGCCTGCTCGTTGTACGCGGGAATGACCAGCGACAAAACTGGCTTCATGTCGGCACGGGACTCAGCCGTTCGAAGATCGCGCTGTCAGAAACGCGTCGGCGGCGCTGCACGGCTGGCCGATCGGCCAGGTGGCGCGGCAGTTGAGCCAGACCGGCCAGTTGACCGCGCAGCGTGGCGCGCGCGGCGGCGCCCTGCCAGGCCGCGAGCGCTTCGCGCGCACGACGCGCCTGCGAGCGGGCGATCGCCGGCAGCAGCCGTGGGACCAGGCCCGTCGGAAGATCTTTGGCCAGCAGGCGGATCAGATTGCGCCCGTTGTAGAAGGACTCGAGCTCGCCGCCCCCGCTGGCTCCGCCACGGTGCAGCGCGATCGCCGCGGGCTGATAGAGACAAGCCCAGCCGCGCAGCTGCGCGCGAAACGCGAGGTCGACGTCCTCCAGGTACATGAAGAACTGCTCGTCCAGCAGCCCGACGTCCATGAGCATGGCGCGACGATAGGCAGCGGCGCCGCCGCTGGCGCCGAAGACCGGCGCGGGCGCACTCCAGCAGGGTGCGTCGGGCAGCGAATTGCCGCGCTGACGCGCTGTGCCGTCGCGACACACGACGTCGCCGGCGCTGTTGATCGTTCGACCATCCGCGTAGAGCACCTTGCTGGCAACCGAGCCGATCTCGACGTGCTGCCGCAGCGTTTCGACGCAGACAGCCACCCAGTCCGCGTGTGCCCGGGCGTCATTATTGAGCAGGCACAGCACCTCACCGCGCGCCGCGCGCAAGCCGGCGTTGACGTTGCCGGAAAACCCCAGATTGCGGCGCAGGGTCAACAGACGCACCGACGGAAAGCGATCGGCCAGCAGCTCGGGCGTGGCATCCACGGAGGCCCCGTCGGCGACGATGACCTCGAGGTTGGGATACGACTGGCTGACCAGCGAGTCCAGACATGCCGGCAACAAGTGGGCGCCGTTCAGGCTGGGCACGATTACTGATGCGAGCGGCGCCACCATTCGAGTGCCTCCCCAACCAGAAAGAGCGAGCCGGTGATCAGCAGCAGGTCGTCGGGTCTGGCGTCGGCCAGGGCACGGTCGAGCGCGGCCCGAGCGTCGACAAACGATTCGGAGACGGCACGCGGTGCCGCCGCGCGCACCAGCGGTTCCAGCTCAGCAGGCGGCGCCGAGCGCTCGTGCGCGGAGCGCGTGAGATAGATCCGCTCGGCACGGGGCGCGAGCGTGCCGAGTACGCCGTGCGCGTCCTTGCCGGCGCTGAGGCCAACGACCAGCAGCAGCCGCTGGAAGCTGAAATCCGTCTCGAGCGCGTGGCGCACGACCTCGGCAGACGCGGCGTTGTGCGCGCCGTCGAGCACCACCAGTGGCTGCCGTGCGAGCACCTGGAGGCGCCCCGGCCACTCGACCGTCTGCAGCCCAGAGGCGATGGCCGCGCGCCCAACCGGGAACTGCTGGCGCACGGCGTGGAGCGCGGCAATCGCCGTCGTGGCGTTGTCGCGCTGATGATCGCCAAGCAGACCGACGCAGCGTGTCCAGCGGCTCGAAGTCCGCGACTGTCGAGGCGACGCGCATGCCTGTCTCCTGCGGTGACCAGGTCCAGTCCCGACCCACGACCGAGAGATCGGTCTTGAGCAGGCGCGCCTCGCTCTCGATCACGCTCAGCGCCTCGGGCGATTGGGGGGCCGATACGGCAGGACGCTCAATGCGCATGATGCCGGCCTTGTGCCAGCCGATCGACGTCAGCGTTGAGCCCAGCGTCTGGGTGTGGTCGTAGCTCACAGGCGCTATGACGGCGACCCGCGTGTCGACGAGGTTCGTCGCGTCGAAGCGGCCGCCCGTGCCAACCTCGACGACCGCGACCTCAACGGCGTTGCGCGCGAAGTGCTCGAATGTCAGGGCGGTGCCTACTTCGAACGTGGTCGGTATCCCGAGGCTCGCCGGAATGCCATCCACCGCGCGACGCACGGGCTCGGCGAGCGCGATCACTTCGGACGTCGAGATTGGCTCGGCGTTGATGCTCGTGCGTTCGCGCCAGTTCACCAGGTGCGGCGAGGTGTAGCGCGCGGTCCGGTACCCGGCCGAACGCAGGCACGCGGCCAGCATCGCCACGGTGCTGCCCTTGCCCTTGGTCCCGGCGACCAGCAGCGAGGGGAAGCGCGACTCCGGGTGCCCGAGGACTTCCAGCAAGGCGTACATGCGTTCCAGTTTGACCGCGCGCTGCACCGCCATGTCATGGGCCGAACGCGCGCGCGCAGAGAACGACCAGACCCACTCAAGCGTTGCGCGGTACTTCGGATCGGGTTCAGCCTCGTCCGATGGTAGAATCAAATGACTACCAAGGGAGGGCCGCTGCTGCTTGGCTGCCTCCACGCGCAAGCACTACCTGTTGATTGGCAATGGTGCGTCTGGCACCTACGCAGCCGAAACCATTCGGAAGACTGACACAGAAGGGGAAATTACTCTCCTCACCAACGAGCCATATCCCCTCTATAACCGAGTCGCGTTACCACCGTTCCTGCGCGACGAAGCCAAACGCGAGAAGGTCTTCCTGCGCACGCCTGAACAGCACGCGCAGAAGGGTATCAAGCTCCTCGTCAACACGCCTATCGCCTCGCTCAACACTGAGGCGCGTGTGGCGCTGTCGGCGGACGGTCAGGAATTTCCGTACGACCGCTTGCTGATTGCCACGGGTGGGCGGCCCAATCCGCTGCCGGCGCCGGGCGCCACGCCGGACGTCCAGGGCATTTACAACTTCCAGTACTGGGACGACGCGACTGCCATCCGCGAGCGGATCAATACCGCCAGACACGCGGTGGTGGTCGGCGGAAGCTACATCGCCTACGAGTTGGCCGAAGCCTATCGTCATCATGGACTATCGGTGACCTGGCTGATCCGTGGGCCGCGCTTCCTGCGCCGCGTGCTCGATGAGGACGGTGGCGCCCTGGTCGACGACATCGCTCGCATCGCCGGGCGTCGAGATCATCTATGGCGGTGAAGTCGCCGACGTTCACAGCAAGGATGGCCAGGTGTGTGGCGTCACCACGACGACTGGCAAGCACATCGCCTGCGACACGATTGGCGTGGGCCTCGGCGTCAAGATGAACGTCGATTTCCTGGCGGGCACGCCGATTACCGTCAGGAACGGCATCGTCACCAATGAATTCCTCGAGACCAACGTGCCCGACGTCTACGCCGCGGGTGACGTCGCCGAGTTCTTCGACGTCTCAATCGGCCTCCACAACCAGATGGGCACCTGGAACAACAGCGTCAGCCACGGCCGTATCTCGGGCGCCAACATGCTGGGCGAGCGCAAGTTCTACAACGACGTGCCGATGTACTCGACGGGTCTGTTCGACTCGCGCATCCGCGTGATGGGTCTGACACCCGAGAATGTGCCCGACCTCGAGAGCTGGGAGCACCTCGACGCGCCGAACCGCAACTACCAGCGGTTGTTCTTCAAGGACGGCCGCCTGGTTGGCGGCTGCCTGATCGGCGACATCCGCTCTCAGACGCGCATCATCAAGATGATCCAGACGCGGCAGGTCATCCCCGAGCCGGATCGCGCCAACCTGCTGGCGGCCTGATCGCCTGATGGTTGCTCGGTTGCTCGAGGGACGCCCCGTGGCGGATGCCATCTGGGCGGAAGTGTCATCTGGCGCCGCACGGTTTCAGCAGGCTAGCGGGCGGCCGGCGACGCTTGCACTGGTCAGCGGCGCTGACGAAGCCGCGGCGGCGTACGGCCGTCAGATCGAACGCCAGTTTCTCAGGCGCGGGCTGGCCGTGTCCCGAGCAACGGTGGAAGCGCCTGAATTTCTGGAGCATCTTCACCGCCTCAACACTGACCCTGGCATCGACGGCATCCTGCTGCTGACGCCACTTCCGCCAGGCGTGAGCGCCGAAGCGGCCGCCCTGGCGATCGATCCTGCCAAGGACGTCGATGGGCAGCACCCGATGAATCTCGGGCGCATCGGCCAGCGTCGACCCGCCTTTGCGCCGGCGACCGCGCTCGGCGGGCTGCGACTGCTGAAGCATTACGACGTGCCACTCTCGGGCACACGGGTTGTGGTCGTCGGCCGCAGCCCCGTGGTGGGCATGCCGCTTGCGCTGCTGCTCACCGACGCGGATGCGACCGTCACGGTGTGCCACTCGCGCACCCGCGACATGGCGGAGGTCACGCGCACGGCCGACGTGTTGTGCGTGGCGATAGGTCGCGCCGGGCTCATCACGCCCGAGCATGTCAAACCGGGCGCGGTCGTCATCGACTTCGGCACCAATCCGACACCGGACGGGTCGCTGGTGGGCGATGTACAGACCGAGGCGGTCCAGGAAATTGCCAGCGCGATTACACCTGTCCCGGGTGGCGCAGGCCCGACGACGGTCTCGGTCCTGGCCGAGCAGACGCTGCGCGCGGCAAACCTCTTGCGTGGAGATTGATGCGCGCGCCCACCTGCGACTGGTTGGTCGGGTGCAAGGCGTTGGCTTTCGCTACGCTACCGCCGACGAGGCGCGGCGCCGCCGACTGAGTGGCTGGGTGCGCAACCTTGACTCGGGCAGCGTCGAAGCGGTGTTCGAAGGTCCGCACGCGCAAGTTGCCGGCATGGTGCGCTGGTGCGAAGATGGACCACCGGGTGCGTACGTTCGTGACGTGCGTGTGGACTGGGATGAGCCGTTAGAACAGTTGAGGGACTTCGAGATTCGGCCAACCAGCATCAGCTGAGCCGAGGGGGTGCTTGTTATGCGACTGAAAGAGCTTCGCGGACTGCCAGTGATCGACCCGACCGCTGCACGCAAAGTGGGCACGGTTTCGGACTACCAGGTCGATCCGGCCGCGGGTCGCCTGGCCGCACTCGACGTCACGCCGCTGGATGGCGGCGACGACCAGCGCATTCTGGCGCAGCGTATTCGCCGCGTCGGCGGCAGCGCGGTGATGCTGACGGCTCGAGGTGGGTCGATGCCGAGCAGTGAGCGCGAGTTGAACGAGCGCTGGTTAGATGCGGCCACGCTGGTTGGTCTCGAGGTCATGGGCGACGACGGCATGCGCATCGGTCGCCTGGTGGACGCCACCTTCGACCAGGACAGCCTGGTGATCGACGCGTACCTGCTGCAGGGCAGTGGCCTGTTCGATAACCTGAGTGGCAAGCGCAACCGCATCGAGCCGGCCACGGTCCATTCCTGCAGCCGCGAACTCATGCTGGTGACCAGCGGCAACGCGGTCGAGCCGGTCGCCCCAGTCGAGCCGCTCGCCCCAATCGAGGCCGACGCGGCACCCGAGGCGGTGAGCCCGACCGAGGAGACGGCGCTGCTCGAAACGTCGGTACCGCTCAAGAACGCCGACAAACTCTCCACGCCGAGCTTCGAAACGGTGCCAGACGGGCACCCGGTGTCGACGACCTCTACCTGACCCGCGTCGGGCGATCTACTGAAGTAAATCGCCGGGGGCGCGCCCCCAAGGAAATACGATTAGCGGCATATGGCCCTGTCGGTGTCTGCCTCGGCGTCGTTTCAGCAGACGACGCTGGACAATGGCTTGCGCGTCATCCTGCGGGAGGTGCGCGAGCGCCCGCTGGTCGGCGCCTGGATGTGGTATCGCGTTGGTGGGCGCAACGAGCTGCCCGGCACGACCGGCGTGTCGCACTGGGTCGAGCACATGCTGTTCAAGGGTGGCAAGCGCTTCGGCAAAGGTGAGATCACCAAAGAAGTCTCGCGACGCGGCGGCGCGCTCAACGCCTTCACCTGGATTGACTGCACGGCGTACTACCTGACGCTGCCGTCCTCGGAGCTCGATCTCGCGCTGGCGATCGAATCTGACCGTATTTACGACACGCGCATCGAGCCTGAGGAAGCGGAGGCCGAGCGCAGCGTCGTCATCTCCGAACGTGAAGGCAGTGAGAACTACCCCGAGTTCTGGCTGCGCGAAGAAGTCCAGGCCGTGGCCTGGCACGAGCACCCGTACCGACTCGGCGTTATCGGACCCAAGAGCGACCTGCGGGCCATGACCCGCGAGGATCTCTACGCGCATTACAAGCGCTACTACATGACCAACAACGCCTCGCTGGTCATCGTCGGCGATTTCGACACGCAGCAGTTGCTCGAGAAGATTCACACAGAGTTCGATGCTTACCCGGCCGGTCCAGCACCCGCGCCGTTGAACATCGAAGAGCAGCCTCAGACCGGCGAGCGGCGTGTCAGCGTGCATCGACCGGGTCCGACCCACTATGTGATGCTGGCCTACCACGCGCCCGAAGCCAGCCACGCGGACGCGGCGGCGCTCGTCGTGCTGAGCTCAATCCTGGGTGGCGCATCGAGCCCGATTGCGTGGGGAGGCGCACGCGGGCTGGGACGCAGCTCGCGCCTGTATCGGGCGATGATCGATGGCGAGATCGCCACATCGGTCTCGGCTGGGTACGAGCTGACCCTGGATCCCTATTTGTTTTCGATCGACGCCACACTGCGTGAGGGCGTCGAGCCCGCGCGCGCGGAAGCCGCTCTGCTCCACGAGGTGGAACGCATTCAGCAAGAAGGCGTCCCGCACGATGAGCTGGCGCGGACCCGCCGCCAGCTGCACGCCCAGGTGGTGTACTCGCTGGAAGGCGTCACCAACCAGGGCTTCGCGCTTGGCTTCATGGACCTCGTCGCACACGATCCGGCAGCCTGGGAGACGTTCCCAGAAGCACTCCAGAGTGTCACCTCCGAGGACGTGCAGCGCGTCGCCCGGACCTACCTTGTCGACCGTCAGCGCACAACCGGATGGTTCGTGCCGGATAACGAGACCATTTGATGACGTCAGCTACCTCGAGCGCGCTCCGTCCCGAGCGCTTGCCTTTCAACAACGGTCTGGTGCTGCTGCACAATCGCGCCGCGGCCAATCCGTCCGTCGTCGTGCGCGCTCTGGTCCGCGCCGGCGCCAGTCGCGAAACGGCCGACGAGTACGGCATGGCCAGCTTGACCGGCCGCATGTTCCGCCAGGGCACGCGGAACATCTCCAAGTCGGCGCTGGCGGAGGAGCTCGACGGTATGGGTGCCGGCTTGTCGGTGGACGTCGGCTACGCCATGGCCTCCGTCTCGATCAAGTGCCTGAGCGGCGACTTTCTCCGCGCGATGCAGATCCTCAGCGAGGTGCTGCGCCGGCCGACGTTTCCAGCCGACGAGCTGGAGCGGCTCAGAGGGCAACTCCTGACCGATCTCAAAGAGATGGACGACAACACGCGCGTGGTCGCCGAGCGGACGTGGCGTGAGCTTGGCTACCCGGCGACGCATCCCTACCACCGGCTGACCGTTGGCACCGCTGAAACGGTCAGCGCCGCGACACGCGATGCGCTCAGCGCGTTTCATGCCGCCTGGTACGGCCCCAACCAGACGACGCTGATGATCGTCGGCGACGTGGCGCTCGACGAGGCCGTGAGCGCGACCGAGGCCAATCTCGGGGACTGGGCGGCGGCGCGCGAGGAAGCCGTGCAGGCCACCCTGCCGATGACCGATCTGCCCGCAAAAGAGCTGCGCGAGGTCGCGATGGTCGGCAAGACGCAGGCAGACGTCGTCCTCGGTCTACCGACGCTGGAGCGCTCGTCGCCGGACTACTACGCGCTGAGCTTTGCGAATCACATCCTCGGGCGCATGTATTTCATGGGCCGTTTCGGCGAGAAGGTCCGTGACGAGCAGGGGCTGGCGTACTACGCGTACTCCGAGCTACACGGCAGCTACGGCCGCGGCCCCTGGCTGCTGCGCGCCGGAGTCAACCCCCGCAATCTCGACAAAGCGCTGGAGAGTATCGATTCGGAACTCGAGCGCTTCCGCCACGACGGTCCGACGCCAGTCGAGCAAGAGGATGGTGTCAGCAGCCTGCTCGGCAGCCTGCCCCGCCAGCTCGAAACCAACGAAGGTGCCGCGGCGGTAATGAGCGAGATCGAGCTGTACGACCTGGGTCTGGACTACCTCGAGCGGTTTCCGGACATCGTGCGATCGCTTACTCGTGAACAGGTCACGCAGGCCGCCCACCGCTGGCTCGATCCGGCGCACATGGTGACGACCATCGCCGGTCCGCCGCGCTCCTGAGCACGGACCGGCTGCGGGGAGTCTGCCTCGAGCGAACGATCGAGCTCGATCACGTTCGCCTGGCGGTGCGCGACTGGCCTGGCCACGGCGCACCGCTCATCCACGCGCCCGACCCCCTGGTGCCGTCTCGACTCGCCGACAGGCTCGCGGCGGGTCTGGCGCCGAGCCATCGCGTGTTGAGTGTGGCGCCGCGCGCGGGAGTGCCGTACCAGGTCGCCGCGGCGGACCTCGTCGGCGTGCTCAAGCAATTTGGCTTTCTGAAACCGGTCCTGGTCGGTGAGCGGCTGGGTTGTCTATCCGTCGTGATTCTGGCAGCGTGGTATCCCGAACTGGTCTGGCGCGCCATCCTGGTTGAGCCGACGTGGCAGGCGTCTGACCGGGAAAGTGACGGGGAAAGCGGCCGGGAAACCGACGGAGAAAGCATCGAGGCGCGCGCGCTGCGTGAGTGTCCGCCTGACCAGACGGCGCTTCGCGCCCGGGTCACCTGTGAGGTGTTGGAGATGTCCGCCGACGAGGCCGCACTGGTGCAGCGCGTCGAAGCGTTTGTGGCAAGCCCGCTACCATAACCAGCGTGGGGGTCGAGCCCGCGCTGGCGGCGCTGGTGACGCTTCTGGGCATTGGCCTGACGACGTTCGGCGCATTCACGCACACGGAAACCGCGATGGCGCCTGGCGCGGCACTCGCCTTCGTGGGTGGTGGCTGGCTGGGCAATGCCCTCGCACGCCGTAGACCGATGGAGCCACGTTAGTGCCGACGCGGCAGATCGGC
The DNA here is from genome assembly GCA_963776625.1 of uncultured Chloroflexia bacterium. GTDB lineage: Bacteria > Chloroflexota > UBA6077 > UBA6077 > CF-72 > CF-72. The sequence goes on from CAVZNP010000004.1 coordinate 635,058, forward strand.
TGGAACGTCAGCGATGTGGCCTTCGCCACGATGTACGTTCTGGTCGCCGTTCAGACATTGGTCCTTGGCTACTTCTTCACGCGGCGTTACATGGCCTGGCGTCGCGGCCGAGCGTACGGGCCGATCGATCGCATTGGCGAACGTGCGCGCCAGGCGCTGGGTGTCGCGTTCTTGCATCGGCGGCTGATCCGCCGGGGCTACGTGTACGCCGGCGTCATGCATCTGTTCATCTTCTACGGCTTCGTTTTTCTGTTCATCGGCACGCTCATCGTGCTGCTCCAGGCCGATATCGTCCGACCATTCTTTGGTGCCACCTTCTATCAAGGCACCTTTTACGTCGTCTACAAGGTCGTCATTAACTTCTTTGGGCTGCTGTTCATCATCGGCCTGTTAATGGCGATCTACCGTCGCTACTTACAACACCTCCCAAAGTTCCGACGTTCGCTCTCGGATGACGCGATCGTGCTGAGCATCCTGCTGTTTATGGGCGTCACCGGCTTTCTGCTCGAGGCGCTCCGCCTGTCGGCGACCCGGGACGCGGCCGCACCCATTCACTGGGTCGCGTATCCGCTGACGCTGCTGCTCGACAACGTGGATCCAGCCGGCTTGACCACGGCGCACGCCGTCACGTGGTGGGCGCACATGCTCGGCAACACCGCCCTGCTGGTGTACATCCCGGCGTCCAAGCTCGCGCACATGTTCACCGGCCCGACCAACGTCTTCTTACGCGCCACGGACCCGCGCGCCGCCCTGCCACTCATCGCCAACATCGAGGAGCAGGAGCATTTCGGTGTCGCCAAACTCGACGACTTCAACTGGAAACAGCTTGTCAATTTCGACGCGTGCATGCGCTGCGGGCGCTGCCTGGACTTCTGTCCCACGTTCAATACAGACAAAGCCCTCAAGCCGCGGCAGTTGATCATCGAAATCGGCGCGTACATGGACCGCGAAGCCGGCCTGCTGGCGGTCCGGCCGGTCCGCGCGTCGACGAAGCCGGCGTGACGGGTCACGAGCTGAGCCGGCCCAGGTGAGACCAGCCTCGCGCAAGTACCCAAGGCGGCCGAGCTCATCGGCCCAGTGGTCTCCGAAGACGAGCTGTGGGATTGCACCACCTGCCGCGCGTGCATGGAGCAGTGCCCTGTCGGCATCGAGCACGTGCCGCTGATTGTCGAGATGCGTCGCAATCTCGTGCTGGAGCAGAGCAGATTCCCGCAAGAACTGGTGACGTTGTTCAACAATCTCGAGCGCAACGGCAACCCGTACTCGTTTCCGGCCAGCACACGCGCAGACTGGGCCGCTGAGGCGGGTGTCCAGGAGCTCGCGGACGTCGAAGATCCGGCCGCGCTGGAATTCATCTACTGGGTTGGCTGCATGTCGTCGTTCGACGCGCGCAACCAGCGGGTCGCCAACGCGCTCGTGAAGATCTTCAAGGCAGCGGATGTCAGGTTCGCCATCCTGGGCAAAGAGGAAAGCTGTAGTGGCGATCCGGCGCGGCGCGCGGGCAACGAGTACCTGTTCCAGATCCTGGCGCAGACCAACATCGAACGCCTGAGTAATTACAAACCGCGTCGAATCGTGGCTAACTGCCCCCACTGCTTCAACACGTTGAAAAACGAGTACCCACAACTGGGCGGCACCTTCGATGTGGTGCACCACTCCGAGGTCATCCAGGAGCTGATTGCCGCCGGCCGACTGAAGGTCCCCGCCGACGTGATGCGCGACGGCCGGATGGCCTATCACGACCCGTGTTATCTGGGTCGTTACAACGAGGTGTACGACGCCCCGCGCAGCGTGATGGACAGCACCGCCGGTGGGTATGTCGAGCTGCCCAGGTGTCGGGAGCGCGGCTTCTGCTGCGGCGCGGGCGGCGCGCGTGCCTTCATGGAAGAAAAGCGCGGCACGCGCATCAGTCACAATCGGCTGAATGAGGCCGTGGCCACGGACGCCAGCGGCGTGGCGGTCGCCTGTCCATTCTGCGTGACGATGTTCGAAGATGGCGTGCGCGCCCTCAACGTTGAAGAGCGCTTTGCCGTCAAGGACATCGCTGAGATCGTGGCCGAGGCGCTGCCCAGCCAGAGCTAAACCTTCTTCAGGCGGATCGAATCGTCTGATACCTTTTGCGACGATGGACATCGTCGTCACCGTCAAGCAAGTCCCCGATCCGGACATTCCGCCGACGCATTTCAAAGTCGACCAGGCCGCGAACAAGGTCATCCCGCCGGCCGGCGTCGCGCCGGTCATGAACGGCTACGATGCGAACGCCCTCGAAGCCGCGCTGCGCCTGAAGGACCAGCTGGGTGGCAAGGTGACCGTGGTCAGTCTGGGACCTGACGCGGCGCGCGACACGCTCAAGCGGGCGATCGCCATGGGCGCCGACGCGGCGATTCACATCAACGACCCCGCACTCAACGACGCAGACAGCACCACGACCGCGCTTGCGCTGGGCGCGGCTATCAAAACGCTTGACCACGTCGACCTGATCCTCTCTGGGCGGCAGGCTTCGGACACCGACGGCGGTCAGGTACACCTGGGCGTGGCGCGACACCTCGGCTTGCCGGCGGTCTCGCCGATCCAGAAGATCGAGGAGGCGTCGGCCGAGTCGATCATAGCCGAGCGCATCGTCGAGGACGGCTACCAGCGACTCAAGATCAAACTGCCCGCCTTGCTGGGCGTCTCCAGCGAAATGAACGAGCCTCGCTATCCCCCGCTCAAGGGCATCATGGCCGCGGGGCGGGCGCAGATACCGGTGTTGACCGCGGCCGACCTGGGCCTGGCCGACTCGTCGCCGAAAGTGCAGCTGCGACGCCTGTACGTCGAGACGCGCGAAGCGAAGGTCGAGCTGATCCAGGCCGACTCACTTGTCGAGGCCGGCAAGCTGCTGGCCGACAAGCTGCGCGAAGCGAGGTTGGTGTAACCGTGCCAGGTGTTCTGCTGATCGCCGTCGCGCTGGGCGAACAACTGTCTCCGACGACCGCCGAACTTGCGGGCGAGGCTGTCCGACTGAGTGCCGAGCTGGGCGGCCCGGTCACGGCGCTGCTGGCCGGCAAAAACATCCAGGGTCTGGCGGCCAGCCTCGGCGGGCTGGGCGTGGACCAGGTCCTGGTGGCTGACAGTCAGGCGCCCCAGCCCCCCTCACCCGAGTGGCTGCTGGCAGCCGCCGAACAAGCCGCCAGGCAAACCAATCCCGCGGTCATTCTGCTGACGCACGGCGGGGGCGGTCGCGATCTTGGACCGTCGCTGGCCTATCGCCTCGAGACGGGCATCGTGACTGACGCGACCGCCTTGCGCATCGAAGATGGCCAACTGGTCATCACCAAACCAGTCTTTGGCGGCAGCGCCATTGCCGAGTTCAGCGTGGTCTCCACACCCAGCGTGGTCACGCTGCGACCGCGCGCCTTTGAAGCGCCGGAATCGCCCACCGCCAGGGATGCGCAGGTCGAGGCCATTGCGCCGGCGGATGCCGATAGCGCCATTGAGGTCCTCGAAGAAATCCGCGAGCAGGCCACGACCGGGCCGCGGCTGAAAGACGCCAAGGTGATCGTCTCGGGCGGACGCGGGCTGGGCGGCCCGGAGAACTGGCACTACATTGACGAGCTGGCGCAGGTTCTCGGCGCCGCGACTGGCGCGACACGAGCCGTTACCGACGCGGGTTGGGTGGCGCCGTCGCTCCAGGTCGGTTTGACGGGAGCCACCGTCGCGCCTGACCTGTACATCACCATTGGCATCAGCGGCGCCGTGCAGCACATCGCGGGAATTTCTGGCGCCCGCAACGTGGTCGCCATAAACCGTGATGGTGACGCCAACATCTTCAAGTACGCGCGGTTTGGCGTGGTTGGAGACTGGAAGCAGATCGTGCCGGCGTTTACTCAACGCCTGAAGGAGCTGCGCGGCTGAGGATCCGAAGCGCTGCGTCGGCGAGCATGGTCTGGCGCGCATGGCCTGGCCTCCTGGCCCTGCTGCTCGTTTGCGCGTGTTCCGCACCGGTCAACGCCGCGCCGGCGCAGACCGCGCGGGGCGTGCTGCTGGACGTCGAGGCGCCCAGCATCCAGAAAGTAGACAGCTTCACGCTGCGCACCGACGATGGCCAGGAGATGCACTTCGTGACCGCGCCGAACTTCAACCAGGGCATCAGTCATCTGATGACGCCCGGGCACATGCGACAGCACATGGCCCTGGCGGACCCGGTGGAGGTCACCTATCGGGACGACAACGGGACGCTTGTCGCCCTGACGGCCATCGACGTATCACAGTGAGGTATGGCCCAGAAAAAGAAGGCGGACCGTCGGGCGTCCACATCCACCCGGCGCCCGAAGCCTCGGCCTGACGCACGCGAAAACAAGCGACCACCCGTGGGGAGCGCGTCGGCCGAACACCACGACACGCTGGCTGGTACAGGGATGGAGCAAGAGCCCACCCGTTAGCGGCTCAGGCGAGAACCGTCTTGAGCGACGGCTCGAGCTCCTCGACGGGCGCCGCGCCCTCGAAGCGGTCGCGGACGATGCCTGATTTGTCGACGATGAACGTCCACGGATCGCTCGGCAGGTGCCACTCGTCCACCGTCGCGGCGGTATGCAACCCGTCGAACGGGTACTGATAGATCTCGACGTGGATGAAGTTCGCCGCGGCGGCGTACGTGTCGTGCAGCTGCTGGACCGCCTGGAGCTCAGGTGCACACGTCGCGCTGGTACACAAGGCGGGTGTCGCAAACAGCACCACGAGCGGCTTGTCGGCCGGCTGCAGCGCACTGGCAATGCTGATGGCGTGCAGATCGCACGGTGGCGAGTTGCTGCAGATGTGCGACGTGTCGCCGCCAACGTCCTGATCGGTGGGTGACGCCGAGCGAGGCGCCGGCTGGTCGTAGCCGGGTGCGCTGAACTTGTCCTGCACGGGGAAGTTCATGCGCGCGACTCTGGGGCTGCCAGCGCCGGAGTCCAGCGTGACCTGCGCACCCCAGTTGCCTGTCTCCGGGAAAGACGCTGGCGCAACCCAGATACCTCTACTTTCGCCGCCGACCGAGCGAAAGACGGCCGGGCCCTCGGCGCGCTTTTCCGCCTGACCATTGGCCTGCAGCTTGAAGAACTCGATGTTGACGCTGCCGGCCGTCACCGGTTGATTGTGGTCATCAATCAAGCCGATGGCGAAGCGGTTGCGGCCAACGGCAATTTCGGTGCTGGCCTGGACCGCGGTGAGTGGCACGCCCGTGGCGCGCGGCTGGACGAGGGCATTCGCCGGCGTGGGAGCCGCGTTGGGCGACTGCGCCGACTGAGCGGTCGACTGACAGGCTGCCAGCAACGACGCCGCGGCACCGCCGAAGACGACCTGGGCGAACTGGCGCCGGCTCAGCGGCATCGCGCCGAGTATAGCTGTCAGTTCAACTGGAGTCGTCTAAAGCCTGAATGCGCGGGATCGGGGTGGGTGCGGATCCGCTCCAACCACTCGCGCTCAGAACGGCAGCGCCCGCAGCGGGCCAGGTGACGCCGGGCGGAAATCTCCTCATCTGGCGTGATGCGCCGCTCAACCACGCGCATCAGCACGTCATATGAGAGATGGTTCGCCATGAATGCCTCCTCTGGATGGTTCCTTCTGTCTGTCTGAGACGGCGTCCACACTACGCGTGAGTTCGGAATCTGCCATCCGTAAAACTGCCGAGTTTGGTACCGATCTGTGGCGCTGCCGACACCTCCGTGCTTGACCCTGAATTGCCAACTGGGTTACAACCGGAGTTGCCCGGTTGGCTATGCAGGCGCGTTCGACAGGCGAACCCGAGTTGCATCAGGCTCAGCGTCGACGTCGGGAACAGCGCGAAGCCGATCGTCCGACGTCCAGCACGCCGCGGCGTGCCCGTCGCCGTCGCCAGTCCACGTCGTGGCTGCAGCGCAACGCGCTGAGTGTCGCGGCCCTTTCGGTCCTGATCGCGTTTCTCGGACTCGGTTTTGGCCTGCTGCAAATGCTCAACCATCCCGAAGGTGCCGGCTCGCCATCGGCTGCCGCTGACCAGGCAACGGCGACGAGCACGACTTCGGTTCTGCAAGCCGCGGCCGTCGGCGCGGGCGTGCCGGTGGTGAGCACGGTGAGCGGGCCTGACGCGGGCTCGCAGGGCCAGCGCGCGATCCATGCCAGCGTGACAGTGATCCAACCGAACTACACGGTGGCCAGCCGGAGACACGCTGGTCAAAATTGCCACCAAGTTCAACACGAGCGTTGATCGTATCCAGGCCTTCAATAACCTGAGCGATCCGCGCGTGCTACGCATCGGCACCAAACTCATCATCCCGCCGCCGTTCTAGGCAACGGGCACAGGCTTCAACGTAGTGGCGTAGGTTCGGCATGCCAGCGGCTCCGCCTCGTTCACCTGTCCCGAGCCGACGGCCGCCGACGCGGCGCCCGGCCAGCACCAGTACGCGCTCCGGCTCGCCGCGCGGCTGGCTGACGCTGCTGGTGCTCCTGGTGGCTGCGATCGTCATTGGGGTGGGTCCCGCCCAGTTGTCGGAGTTAGCCTCCGGCTTGTTCTTCCGACGGCCGGCCGTCGTCGACATTCCGCAGCCGCCACCCAGTCACTCGGAGGTCGATCTGCAGACGCAGCTGCAGCCGGTCGTCAACAGCCTGTCGCATGGTCGACTGTCGATGGCCGCCATCGATCTGCAGAACGGCGCGACGGCGAGCGTGGACTCGACGCGTGTGTATCCCGCGGCGAGCCTGTTCAAGCTGCCCATCCTGATGGCCGTGCTGGCCCAAGAGGACTCCGGCGAACTCGACGCGAACCGCTTGCTGGAGATCCAGCAAGACGACTGGACGGACGGCAGCGGCGTGCTGCAGGCGCGCGTCGGCGACCGGCTCTCAGTGCGCGACCTGACGCAGCTGATGATTCAGGACAGTGACAACATTGCCGCGCTCGTGCTGCTCGACGTCATTGGCGCCTCGGGCGCCAATACGATGGCGGAACAGCTCGGGATGCCGGCGACACACGTCGTGGACCACCGCGCCGGCGAGGACGGCGACCACACCACCTCGGCCGAAGACATGGCCCACCTGATGTACGAGCTAGCCACCGGCGCGGCGGTGAACCAGCGCGTGTCCGAGCAGGCGCTGAGCTTGCTGGAGGCCAAACAGAGCGTGACCTGGCTCGGCGACGACCTGCCGTTCTGGGTGAAAGTGGCACACAAATGGGGCGACCTGCCGAACGCGCGACACGACGCGGGGATCGTGTTCACGCCGCGTGGGAACTATGTGCTGGCGGTGCTCACGGAGGACGCCTCGGCGGACGAAGCCGCGGCGCTCATCGCGCGCGCATCGAAAGTTACCTACGACTATCTCGGCGCGCACTGACACCGAGCTTTCCCCGAACACCGACATTTCGGGGAAACACCGAAATTTCGGGGCACACCCAGAGTTCGGGGAGCGGCGGGCTCAGCGCGGGGAACGCCGCGCGTCCGCCGCCTGCAGCAGACTGGCATATTCGATCCTGAGCAGGTCGTACGCCTGCTGCAGGTGCAACAGGTCGTGCTCGAGGGCGGCGGCCCGCACGCGCTCGGCGCTGAGTTCGGCGTCCGAGCGCTCCAGGCGGCGATCAGCTTCGGCGAGACGGTCCTGGAGGATGCGTTCCAGGCGGGCCTCGGCGTCGCGATCGTGCCGCAAGCGGCGCTCCTGACGATCGGCGCCGCGGTCGCCGCCGCGCACCACGTAGTCGAGCAGGAGCCGGGCGAGGGCGACGGCGGCGGTGATCATCGCGCCGCCACTGAGGGTGTGCCAGAGGAAGGTGGGGTCCATGGCTGGATGGGTGCGCCTCCAAGCGCGAGGGGGTCTGGCCGCGGGTTCGCCACGCTGAGCAGCACCAGCGCCTTGCTCAGGATCCTGAGCTAGAACTGATGTGCTAAGGATTGTAAGCGCTCATGCTCAGCGTGTACAATATCCTGAGCAAGCGCTTCCGGCGGCGGCGCGGTGGGTTTGCGGTCGCGTCAAACGTCGCGTCAGGCCCTGCTCTCCCCATAGCGTCGACACCCGCACCATGCACGCGTCCCAAACCTTCCGCCTTGATGCACGCGCCATCGGCCTGCGCATTGCCGGTCTGCGGCACGCCAGTGGCTGGAGCCAGCGCCGCCTGGCCGAGGCCGCCGGTGTCTCGCACGGCTACATTGCCCTGCTCGAGCTTGGCCGCCTGCCGTCGCCCGGCAAGCCGCGGCTGGACGCCATCGCCCGCGCGTTGAACCTGCCCGGCTCCGACGCGCTCACGGCGTCCACACCTGAGGATTTCATGCCCGCCCTCGCGCGCGGCGGCAGCGCCGGTCGTGCCGACGAACAGCGCTTGGCTGCGCCGCTCGACGCGTCCTCCCCGTCGGGGGCGGGCGTCGCATCCCCGCAACGACCGAACGACCAGCCCGAGGGTCGGCCCGTCAGCGGCGGCAGCAGTCCAACTGACACCGGCAGTCGTAGTGGCAGTGGCAGTGGCAGTGGCAGTGGCAGTGGCAGTGGCAGTGGCAGTCTCGGCGGCGAGCACGGAACCCCGCGGCGCACCGCCTTCGCGGCCGAGAGCGAACCTTCGCGCGCTGGCGGCAACGTCAACCTCAACCTCAACGTCGCTGGTAGCCTCGAGCAACTGCGCGGCGTCGGCGCGCGCCCGCTGCCCATCTTCCGCTGGGGCGCCTGCGGCGACCCGCGCGATCAGGAAAGCGCGCCCGACCCGGACCGACTCGAGTATGCGCCGCCCGGGCGTGAGACGCTCATCGGCCCCCATGGCTTCGGCGTCGTGGTCAAAGGCGACAGCATGGCCGGCCGCGGCATCTTCGACGGCGACGTCGTCTGGGTCAATCCCGAGCGCCCGTACGCGGTCGGCAAGGTTGTCCTCGCGCTGCTGAGCGACGTCGACGGTGAACCCGCCGGCATGGTGGTCAAGACCTACGCGCGTACCGAAGTCGGCGAATGTCTTCTGAGTGAGACGGCTAGCGGGCGCACGCCCGTGGTGTGCCGCGAGTTCAAAATCATTGGCCCCGTGGTGGGCATCACCTCCTGGCGACTGCCCAGCTGAACAGGCAGCGCGCGAAGCACTGGCAAGCAGTTCGCGCACGTCCGGGACGCACGTGGGCGCTCATGCGGCGGCTTTCTTTCGCGGCGGAGCCGTCTTTCGGGCAGGTTTGCGCGTGGAGGCTCGACGTGGCGGTTCCCCGGCGTGGGCCTCACGCTCTCCGGCCGGCGCAGGCGCCTGATCGCCGCGCCCAGCGCGCGCAGCTTCGATACTCGCTCGCAGTGCCGCCATCAGGTCAGTTACGGGCGCGGCTTCGGCCTGCGTCTCGGGCATGACCACCTCGCGACCCTCCGTCTTGCTGGCGATCAACTCCAGCAGCGCTTCGCGATAGTGGTCGTGATATCTCGTCGGGTCGAACTGCTCCTCGAGCGCATCCACCAGCGTCCCGGCCACGGCGAGCTCGCGGTCGTTGACCGGCACGTCGGCCAGGCTGGCCTCGGGCTGGCGGATCTCGTCCGGGTAGTGCAGCGTTTCGAGGACGAGCGACGACGCCAGCGGCCGCAGCGCGCACAGGCTCTCTTTATTGCGAATCGCGACGCTGGCGACGCCGATGACCTTCTTTTGCTCGAGGACTTTCAGCAGCAGCGCGTAGGGCTTGACGCCGGTTTCCTCCGGCTCGAGGTGGTAGCTCTTCTCGTAGTAGATCGGGTCGATCTCAGCGGACTTGACGAATGCCGAGAGCTCGATCGTGTGACGCGCGGGCAACGGCAGCTGCTCGAGGTCCGCGTCACTAATCTCTACGTACTGTTCCTTGCCGACCTCGTATGCCCTGATCAGGTCTTCCTGAGCGACCTCAACGTCCTCGGCCACGCAGAAGCGCTTGTTGCGGATGCGACTGTGATCGGGCTGATGGAGCAGGTGGAAGCTGACGTCTTTGTCTTGCGTCGCGGGGTACAGCTTCACCGGGATGCTGACCATCCCGAAGGTGATGACACCTGACCAGATTGAGCGTGCCACTCCGTGAGGTTTGGCAAGAAGCGCGCCAGACGAGGTGCCGGGAGCGGGACTCGAACCCGCACGGGGTTTCCCCCAACACATTTTGAGTGTGCCGCGGCTGCCAATTACGCCACCCCGGCTCGCAGGCGCGCTTGATTGTAGCGGCTACTCGCGGGCGGCGGCCCAGCCCTGCAGGTCCTGCATCAGATGCCCGTGCAGGGTTGAGGTTGCCTGCGTCGTGCGGCGGACACCTGTCGAGGCGATCAGCACGACGCCGGCGAGCACGGCCAGCACCGCCGCCAGGCCAACGCTGGCGGGTAGTTGGGCTCGTCCCTCGAGCGCCGGATCGGGCCGCACCACTTGCGAGCCGAAGATGTAGGACATGGACTGGATCTTGCCGTCCTGGACCACGGCTTCGACGGTCACCAGGAAGCCCGCCTGGGGGGTGACGGTCGTCGTCGGCTGACCGGCGCCGGGGCGCCCCGAGAAGGCGGGCGAGCCCTGACTCGTCGGGCCGCCCGTATAGCCGGGCAGACGGCCGGCAGGACCGCCGATCTGCGGCGAACCCGTTCGCTCGGTCCAGCTGACGATGTTGCCGCTGGCGTGCCGATCCGAGACCACGATGTAGGGTGCGCGCGCCGCGATGCTGTCGAGGTATTTACGAATCTGGTCCTTGCCCGTGAAGGTGTTGTTGCGCTGGGTAACCGTTGCGTCGTCGGCAAAGTACGAGAGCGCGGTCGCCATGTCCTGACGGCCGCGCGCCGTCTCGTACGCGGTGATGACCGTTGTCGGATCAACGCTGGGCTGGGATCGGCCCATCGATCTGATGACGCCGACGGCGATCAACACTGCCAGGCCCAGACCCACGGCCAGCCACAATCGCAGCATCCTTCTTCACTTTCAGTATAAGTCCGCCGGGCGGGCTGGTTGAGGCGGGCACGGTGCGCGTCGAGCGCGGACTTCTCGCTCGCCTGGGGGCGGACCGGCCTCAAGGTGCCTGAAAAACTCGTCGACGCGTGGCGTCTGGGATGGTGAGGCGCGCACTGTCAACCCCCGTGGGGGGAGGAGCGGGTCCAGCCCAAAGCGACGTGGCGCTCCACCCCCCGGTAGCTCAGCGGAGCGGGTCCTTGTCCAGGGCACAGCGAAGCGGGACCACCCCGCAGGGCAGCGGCGCGGGTCCAAGCCTCGTAGGGACTCGGCGCGTTCCAACCCCCGTAGCGCAACGAAGCGGGTCACCCCACAGGAAGCGGAGCGGGTCTACGCCGTGGGGGGCGGCGCGGGTTTACCGATGGGGAAGCGGCACGGTCCACCCCGGAGCAGGTCTACCCCGCAGGGATACGGAGCAGGTCTACCCCGCCGTAGCGGAGCGCAGGCGGGTCTACCCGCAGGGGAAGCGGATCTGGTCGGACGAATCTCTGTTGACCGGAACCGGACGATGTGCGTGCCTATGCGGTCGCACTGGCATGGCCCAACGGCACGCGCTCAGGCAGCTTCGCCGAAGTGAGGCGTTCCGCTAGCCGCCAATCTGGCTCATCGAACGCGAAGCGCGCTGGAAGGCTTCGCCCTCGTTGATCTTGTGCTTGAGCTCCTTGTGACCGACCGCTTCGATCAGGATGTCCGCGATCTGGGTGTCGCTCGCACCCGAGCGCATCGGGGCGCGCAGGTCCCACTCGTCAATCGAGAACAGGCAGGTGCGCACCTGGCCGTCGGCTGTGAGCCGAATGCGGTTGCACGTGCCGCAGAATGGCTGCGAGACGGGACTGATGAAGCCGATCTCGCCGACGCCGTCTGCAAAGGTATAGCGCCGCGAGGTGCTGCTCGCCTCGGCAGCTACGGGCACCAGCGGCATGAAGTCGCGCTCGATGATCGCCTTGATTTCGGCGCCGCTCAGCACGCGCTCGCGCTGCCAGTTGCCATCGGCGTCGAGCGGCATGAACTCGATGAAGCGGATGACGTACGGCTTGCGGCGCGCGAGTTGGGCAAACGCGACGACCTCGTCCTCGGTGAAGTCCCGCATGGCGACGACGTTGACCTTGATCGGCGAGATGCTGGGGTAGCGCTCGAGCTCTTCGAGTCCGGCAAGCACTTCGTCGAGGCCATGCCGGCGTGCGATCTGGTGAAAGCGGTCGTGCTGGAGCGTGTCCAGGCTGACATTGATACGTTTCAAGCCGGCTTCGGCCAACGGGCGGGCCAGCGTGCGTAGCAGAAAGCCGTTGGTGGTCAGACTCAGGCTGCGCAGCGGCAGTTGCGACAGACGCGCGACCAGCTCGGGCAGGTCGGGTCGCAGGGTTGGCTCGCCGCCCGTCAGGCGCACCTCTTCGATGCCGAGCTCGACGCCAATGCGCGCCAGGCGCTCGATCTCGTCGAAGCTGAGGATGGTCTCGCGCTTGAGCCACTGCATCCCTTCTTCGGGCATGCAGTAGACGCAGCGGAAATTGCAGCGATCGGTGACCGAGATACGCAGATCGCCGATCTGGCGACCATAAGCGTCGACGAGTTGGCGCGGCCGACCGGTCACAGTCGGGCTGTGCGGGAGGAGAGAGGACGTGGGGACAAACGACAGGGGTCGTTCAATGAGAAGGCTCATACGGGACGTGGCGCCACCGGACGCCGCGCTTTGTAGTATAGCCGTTGCGACAAGTCGGGGCAGGTTAGCAGGTCGTCGAAACCGCGTCGAGAGCTTGCCGCGTCCAGGCCTGAATTTCGGCGTCGACGCCGAGGGCGTTGAGCTCGTTGCTTGCGTACCAGCCCACGCGATCCAATTCGGCCAGACGAGGGTCGATTTCTACGACGTGGCCAAGCTCGGGGCGGGCGAAATAGACCAGGTCGATGTGCTCGTGGCCGGGGTAGATGCGCTCGACCTGAATGCCGGCGGCGAGCACAAGCTGCCGCGGCTCGTCGATGGGCAGCCCGCGGCCGCCGACGAGTCGGGCACGAATGCCGGTTTCCTCGAGGACTTCGCGCACCGCCGCATCGTCGGGCAGCTCGTTGGCCTCGATGTGACCGCCCGGCGGCAGCCACTTGCCCAGTTTGCGGTGATAGTGCAGCAGGACACGCCCGGCGTGGACCACGAAGACGGCGACGGTGAAGTGACGCAGCACCTCTCCCGGGCGGACGGGCGGGTGTTCGGCCATCGGGTGGCCCAGTCTATCCTGCGCTCACCCATTTCCACGGCGAACGCGGCGCAGCCTGTCTCGGAAGGGGAGATCGGGCGTTCGGATTCTTCGAATCAAAGCGAGAAAGTTTGTCGGAGGACCCGCTGCACGTCCCTACGGGTGGCGTCCCTTCCACCTCGCGTACTGCCAGTTGGCGATCGCCCGCAACAGCTGCATCGCCCAGCCTGCGACACGAGTCACTTTTTGCGGCGTCCGCGCCGACCACGACGTCGCGAGCCTGGTGGTGATTGATGGATGATCTGATGACCAGCGCTGCCGAGGGGAAGATGGGGATGGAGCCATTGCGCTTCCCTGTTGGGTGAACCCCTGCGCTGCTGCGACGGCGCTGGACCCACGGCGCTGCGCTCCGGCGGTGGACACGCTCCCCTTCACTACGGGGTTTGACAGTGCGTGCCGCACCATGCCGCGCGCCAATCGTCAGCGGGTTCTTGCACCGTGCACCTCGCTAGTGTGATCGACGTGATTGACGATGCCGCCGTGCGCGCCCTGAACCGCTGGCTGCGCCGCCAGCCCCTCGCCGCACGTTGGACGCGCACGCTCGCGCAGCGCCTGGCCAGCGTCGAAGTTGGACTTATGCTGCTGCTCGCCCTCGGCGGCCGCCGGGGAACTGCCGCCCGCATGCTGCTCGCGGTCGGCACGGTATACGTGGCCAGTGAACTGCTCGGCGCGGCCTGGCCGCGCGCGCGGCCCTTCGAGCGCCTCCCCGATGTCGAGGCGTTGGCGGGCCACTCGACGGGACGCTCGTTCCCATCGCGCCACGTCGCGTCGGGTCTGGCGATGGCAATCGTCGGTGCCCAGGAGCACGCGCGCCTGGGCGGGCTGATGGCCGTCGTCGCCGGGCTGTTGGGCGCGAGCCGCGTCGGCGCGGGGCTGCACTACCCCACCGATGTTGCCGCTGGGACTGCGCTCGGCTGGCTGGTCGGGAGCGCGCTGAGGCGTTGAGGCGGCTACTCGGGCAACTGGACGTGACCGCCGGCGTCGATGGCGACGAGACCGTCGGCCACCAACGCGTCGATCAGCTCGGCGCGCCCACCGACACGCTCGGCGAGAGCGGAGCGGGTCATTGGCGTTCCGGGCGCCAGACCACGCAGCTCGTCGAGAATGCGCCCACGAAAGTAGCGATTCGAGGCACGAAAGTCTTCGGCCGGTTTGCGCTGGCGCGCCGTGGGCCGCGGTTGAGGACCAGGACCTTCGCAGTCAGCCAGGAGCGGGCAGATCAAACACAGCGGCTGGCTCGCGCGGCACACCGTTGCGCCCAGGTCCATCAACGCCTGTCCCCACGCCCAGGCAGCGTCCGCTGGGATGACGCTCTGGGCCATCGCCTCGACGTGCGACGGTTCCACGCTGAAGACGCGGCTCAGCACGCGTCGCACGTTGGTGTCCACCATCGCCTCCGGCTGCTCATACGCGAAACAGGCCACCGCGCCAGCGGTATAGCGTCCGACACCCGTGAGGCGCAGCAGGCCCTCGACCGAACGCGGCAGCTCGCCACCAAACTCGGCAACCGCCTGAGAGGCAATGTCGTGCAAGCGCACCGCGCGACGGTTGTAGCCCAGCCCCTGCCAGGCACGGATGGCATCGGCCTTTGAGGCGGCCGCGAGATCACGCAGCGTGGGAAAACGCTCGAGCCAGGCGCGGTACTTCGGAATGACGCGATCGACCTGGGTCTGCTGCAGCATGACCTCGGCGACGAGAATCGCGTAGGGATCACGCGTCTGGCGCCACGGCAGATCACGCGCCTCGCGCGCGAACCAGTCGAGCAGGGCCGACTGCACCCGAGCGACATCTGGCATGCGAATGGGCGCCAGCTTAGCCGCCCGCAAAGCCGTATGCTCCACACGCGGACGATTGGGAGGGCTCCATGCCGCCGGTAATTCTCGAGACGATCCTGGATGCCGTTGGCAATACGCCGCTGGTGCGGCTGTCGCGCGTGGGGCCGGCATCCGCACGCCGGTTGTCGCCAAAGTCGAGTTTCTGAATCCTGGCGGGTCGGTCAAGGACCGCATCGGTCTGGCGATGATCGAAGCCGCCGAACACGCGGGCCTGCTGCGGGCCGGCGGCACCATCGTCGAGCCGACCTCGGGCAACACTGGCACCGGCCTGGCTATCGCCGCGGCGCTGAAAGGCTATCGGCTGGTATGCGTGCTGCCCGACAAGATGTCCAGCGAGAAAATCGCGCTGCTGCGCGCCTACGGCGCCGACGTGGTCGTGTGTCCGACCGCCGTACCGCGCGAGAGCCCGCAGAGCTACTACAGCGTGGCCGAGCGGCTGGCGCGCGAGATCCCGGGCGCCTATCAGCCGAACCAGTATTTCAATCCTGCCAACCCGGCCGCCCACGAGGCCACCACCGGTCCGGAGATCTGGCAGCAAACTGACGGTCGCGTCACGCACTTCGTGGCGGGCATGGGCACCGGTGGCACCATCAGTGGGGTGGGACGCGTACTGAAGCGCCACAACTCGTCGGTACAGGTCGTTGGGGCCGATCCGATGGGCTCGATCTATTCGGCCGGCGCGAACTTCACACCCAAGATCTACAAGGTCGAGGGCATCGGCGAGGACTTCCTGCCCAGCGCGATGGACCTCTCCGTCGTGGACCGCATCGAGGTCGTCGACGACAAGGAGAGCTTCCTCATGACACGCCGCCTGACACGCGAAGAGGGCATCCTCGCCGGCGGCTCGAGCGGCTCGGCGCTCGTGGCCGCGCTGCGGGTCGCCGAAGAGATCGACGACCCCGAGGCACTCGTCGTCGTGTTGCTGCCGGATACGGGCCGCAACTACCTCAGCAAGATCTACAACGAGGAATGGATGCGCTCGAATGGGTTTCTCGAGCAGTTCCCCACGCACTCCGTCGGCGACGTGGTCGGTAATGTGCAGGGCCGACGCAAGCTACCGGCATTCATCGGGGTCCAGGCGCGTGATAGCGTGCGTTCGGCGATCGACACCATGCAGAACTACGGCATCAGCCAACTGCCTGTCCTGGAAGGCGACGGCCAGCAGGCGGGCGTTGACGCGTACGCGCGCATGGTCGGGTCGATCCAGGAGCGGACGCTGCTCGACCGCGTGTACCGCGATCCGACACTGGTCGATTCCTCTGTCGGCGCGGCCATGGACCCGCCGTTTCCGACGATTCCGCGCGGCGCCGACATCGACGACGCGTTCGACGTGCTCCTCGGCGGAGCCGCGGCACTGGTCGTCCTGGACCGCGAGCAGCCCGTGGGCATGATCACCAAACTGGACTTGCTCGAGTTCGTCGCCGACGAGAGCCGCAATCTACATCGGCACACCCGCGCATGACGGAGGCTGCAGGCGACGGCTTCGCCACACGAGCAATTCACGTCGGTCAGGATCCGGACCCGGCGACCGGCGCGGTCATCGTGCCCATCTACCAGACCAGCACCTACGCGCAGTCCGAAGTCGGCGTTCACAAGGGCTACGACTATTCGCGCACGGCGAATCCGACGCGGGCTGCCCTGGAAGCCTGTCTCGCGTCGCTGGACGGCGGACGGTTCGGGCTCGCCTTCGCCAGCGGCATGGCTGCCGAAGACACGGTGCTCCACCTGCTCGAGACCGGCAGCCACGTCATCGCGTCGGACGACGTCTATGGCGGCACGTTCCGACTGTTCCACCGCGTCCTGGAGCGCGTCGGGCTGCGTTTCACGTTTGTCGACGCGACGCGCACGCAGGCGGTCGTCGACGCGATCGAGGCCAACACCCGGCTCGATCTGGCTCGAGAGTCCGACCAATCCGCTGCATGAAGCTGATTGACATTGTCGCGGTGGCGTCCGCGGCGCACCAGCGCGGCGTGCTGGTCTGCGTCGACAACACGTTCGCGAGTCCGTACTGCCAGCGCCCGCTGGAGCTCGGCGCCGACCTGGTGCACTACAGCACGACCAAGTATCTGGGCGGCCACTCGGACGTGGTGAGCGGCGCGCTCGTGGTCTCGGACGATGACCTGTACCAGCGGCTGAAGTTCCTGCAGAACGCGGTGGGCGGGGTGCCCGGGCCGTTCGACAGTTGGCTCGTGCTGCGTGGGCTGAAAACGCTCGCGCTGCGTATGCGCCAGCACTCGGCCAATGCGATGCAGGTGGCGTGTTTTCTGGAGCAACATGCGGCGGTCAAGGCCGTGCACTATCCCGGGCTGGCCTCGCACCCGCAACACGACCTGGCGAAGCGGCAGATGGTGGGCGGCTTCGGCGGCATGCTGTCGTTCGAGGTACGAGGCGGGGTGGCCTCGGCGCGCGAGGTCGCGCGGCGGACGCGGCTGTTCACGCTGGCGGAGAGCCTCGGCGGGGTCGAGAGCCTGATCGAGCTGCCCGCTTTGATGACGCACGCCAGTTTGCCGCCGGAGCGGCGGGCTGAAGTGGGCATCGACGATGGCCTGATTCGGCTGTCGGTGGGCATCGAAGAGGGGGATGACCTGGTGGCTGATCTCGCGCAGGCGCTCGCCGAGTAGGGATAGCGATCGCTGAGGCTGCGCCCCGGGGACTGGTCCCTCCCAGAGTCACGGGGTTGCGCCGCTCAGCCGGGCTCACGGGGCTGCGCCGCTCATCTGGGCTCACGAGGCTGCGCCGCTCAGCCGGGGTCACGCGGCTGCGCCGCTCATCCAGGGTCACGCGGCTGCGCCGCTCATCCGGGGGTCACGCGGCTGCGCAGCTCATCCGGGGGTCACGGGCTGCGCAGCTCATCCTGGGGTCACGGCGTTGATCCTCTTCGCAGCGTCCTGTCTGGCTTCCTCGCTCCCGTGCGGGGTTGACAGTGCGTGCCTCAACATCCCGAACGCCAACTGTCCGCGCGTCTTGCACCGCGACCTCGCTGGCCAGGGCCCCTCGCAGGCGCCTGGAAGCCTCGGGGCGGCGCTCCGCGCGCGCCGTTCAGCCGCGTGCCGCGAGGCGCTTCAGATCGTCCAGATTCGGCTTGTCGGGACCTTTGTCCTCGTAGCCGGGCACCTCCAGCACCCACGCCGCCGGTTGCAGGGCCGGATGCGCCAGCAAGCGGCGGAAGGCGTCTTCGCCCAGATGGCCCTTGCCAATATTCTCGTGACGATCCACCGCGCTGTTCAGCGCCACCTTTGAGTCGTTCGCGTGGATCACCTTCAGGCGCTCGATGCCGATGAACTCGGCCACCTCGTCGACCGCGCGCTGAATGCCCTCGTCCACGCGCAGGTCGTACCCCGACGCGAACGTGTGCGCCGTGTCCAGACACAGCCCCAACCGTGGCTCGCGGCCCAGCCGCGTCAGCAGGTTGCCGATCTGTTCGAAGCGCGAGCCAAGGTACTCGCCTGAACCCGCCGAGTTCTCCAGCAGGATCGAGCCCCGCACGCCACGCGCGAGCACCTCTTCCAGCGCGGAGGCGACCTGCGCCTCGGCGTCCTCGACGCTCTGGCCGCGCCCCGAGCCCACGTGCACCACCACGCCCGCCAGACCCACGCGGTCGGCCCAGCCGACGGACGCGCTCAGATTGTCAATCGACTTCTCGCGGATGGCCGGATCGGAGGCGGCCAGGTTGACGAGGTACGCCGCGTGCGCGTAATTGGGTCCGATGCCGGCCTCGGCGACCAGGCGCTCGAATTCCTGGACCTGCTCGTCGGAGTGCTTCGGGTGCTGCCAGCGCTGCGGCGCGCTGAGGAAGATCTGCATGCATTCGGCACCGAGCGCCTGCGCGCGCGGCACGCACGTGGACAGTCCACCCGCGGTCGAGACATGAGCACCCAACGGCATTCTTAAGAGCCGCTAGCGCGCGCCATACAGGCCAGGTCCATACGGCGTTGTGTCTGAGCCGCTAGCGCGAGCCATGTCGGCCACCTCCACGCGCGAGCTAGCTACGTCAGTTGCATAGGGCATCGATCTCGCGCCCCGAATGGTAGACTGACCGCGAGGGTCCGCGATGGCGTATTTCATCAACGAAAAGTGCGTCGGTTGCAGCGCGTGCGAGACGGTCTGCCCCGTCACCGCCATCAACGGCGTGAAAAAAGAGTTCTATTTCATCGATCCGAAGGTGTGTATCGACTGTGGCGCGTGCGGTCGCGCGTGCCCGTACGACGCCATCTTCGACACCTTCGGCAACACGGCCGAAAAAGTCCGCCGCACGGAGTGGGCGCGGCCCGTCGTGCAGGAGGAGATCTGCAGCGGCTGCCGCTACTGCGTCGACATCTGCCCGTTCGAGTGCCTGAGCATGCTCGACATGGACAAGCCGTGGCAGTCGGTCGCCTCGCTGACCAATCCCAAGGCGTGCGTCTCGTGCTATCTGTGCGAGGCAGCCTGCGATAAAGGCGCGATCGTGCTGCGGCCACCCGAGAACGTTGCGCCGCCGGCCGCGGCTCGCTTCGCCAAGCGCTGAGCCGACTTGCCGGGCAGAGCTCGACCTGGCTCGCGTCCGCGAGGTAGGCGTCGCCGCGGCGCGCGCCGCGGGCGAACTGATGCGCAGCCGTATCGACTCAATCCAGGAGGTGCGCCACAAAGGCGTTGTTGACCTGGTGACGGACGTCGATGTGGCCAGCGAGAAGCTGGTGTGCGGCACGCTGCTGGACGCGTTTCCGAGCCACACGATCCTGGGCGAAGAGGGCGGCACGCTCGGCGGCAGCGACACGCGCTACCGCTGGCTAGTCGATCCACTGGATGGCACCACCAATTACACGCATGGCTTTCCGTTCTTCTGTGTCTCGATTGGCTTCGAGGTCGACGGCGAGCTGACCTTCGGGACCGTGTACGCACCGTGTCAGGAGGAGCTGTTCGTGGCCGAGCGCGGGCGCGGCGCGACGCTCAACGGGCAGCCCATCTCCGTCTCGACGGTGGACGAGTTACGTCAAGCGATGCTCGCAACCGGGTTTCCGTACGAGCGCGCCGCGCTCCCGCGCGCGGTGCGGAGCTTCGAAATCATGAGCGTGGCGTCGCAGGCCGTGCGGCGGGTGGGCAGCGCCGCGCTCGACCTGTGCTACGTCGCCTGCGGGCGTTTCGACGCCTACTGGGAGCACCAGGTCAAGCCCTGGGACCTCGCCGGTGGGGCGCTGATCGTGCGCGAAGCTGGCGGCCAGGTGTCAGGCACCGACGGTTCCGCCTTCAGCGTCGATGGAGGCCAGGTTCTGTCGAGCAATCGTCGCTTGCATCCGGCGCTCGTCGGGGCGCTTGCCGGCATCTAATCAACCGGTTTGAAACGTTTTCGTAATGACTGGCATACGCTCTGCGTTGGATCGTAGGGCTGATTACCCGACGGTCCTCTCTGTATGGCAGTTCGAGCACTCGCAACCGGTTCCGTTCACGCGCCGTATCAGCCCACGGCGGTGCCGCCTATCGCGCTGGCGATGGTGCTCGTGCCAGCTGCCATGGACCTGCTGACCGCGGTCATGCCCGCGCTGGCGCAGACGATGCAGACGCCGAGCGCGGTTGCGAGCGGCGCGGCGGCAGCCTTGCTCGTGGTGATGTGGCTGCGCTGCCCGCGGGCGAGCTGGCTGGCCGGGGCGGCGGTCGCGGCTGGGGTCAGCGCGGTCCTGAGGCTGAACGGGGAAGAGGTGGCGGCACTCGTGTCGCTGCTGTCGATTGTGACGCTGGGGATCGGCGGGGGATTCGCGTCAGGGGACTTCAGTCCTGTCGAAGCGCGCGACTGAGGCGGGCACGGTCAAAACGCTTTCCCCATAGGGGTCCCAGGGGTGGGACGTGGTCGAAGGGCGCGGCCGTTCTGAGGCGGGCACGGTGAACGCGTCTTCCCAGGGGTGGTGGAGTCACACTCGACGGGAGTCGCTGCGGAGTGTCTGCACCGTTTACGCCTGGGTCGTGAGGCGGGCACTGTCACAGCGCTTTCCCAGGGTGGGCTGAGGGGCGGGCCGGGCCGTGTTGTGGGTGTGCGCGGTCAAAACGCTTTCCCCCGAGGGGTCCCAGGGGTGGGACGTGCGCCGAAGGGGCGGGTCCGTGTGGAGGCGGGCACGGTCAAAACGCTTTCCCCCCGAGGGGTCCCAGGGGTGGGACGTGCGCCGAAGGGCTGGTCCGTGGGGAGGCGGGCACCGTCAAAACGCTTTCCTCAGCGGGGTCCCAGGGTGGGACGTGGGCCGAAGGGGCGGGCCGTGTTGAGGGTGTGCACGGTCAAAACGCTTTTCCCCCGAGGGGTCCCTGCGGTGTGCGACGCGGGCTAGTTGCGCCGCTCGCCTGAGTCGCCGTACGCGTCGATGCCGTGGCGGAACAGCCACTCGCGGCTTGCGCGATGCAGGTCCTCCAGGTCTGGACGGGCCACGATCATCCGATGCAGCAGCTCTTGCATCTCAGCCTCACTTTTGCCCTCGACGTCGGCGATCTGCCGCTCGTCGCCGTAGCGTTCCGCTGAGGCGAGCAGGAACTGTCGCAGCGCGACGGGATCACCCCGACGGAGGACCGCGCCAAGTTGCGCGGGGTAGGACGGTTCACGCGGCATGCTGCAGGTGGGGTGCCCCCGGAGAGACTCGAACTCCCGACGCCCGCCTTAGGACGGCGGCGCTCTAATCCGCTGAGCTACAGGGGCAGGTGCGCCCCAGAGTGTACGGCTTCAGCCATCGCGGCGGGTCACGACGCGCTGCTCCGCCGCCTTGAGGCGCCACTGGCGAAAGCCCGTCTGCAGCTCCCCGCCGAGGAGGAACGTGATGACCCAACCGCTCAACAACAGCAGGAACTCCAGGGTTTCGATAGACATCAGCAGCGCCTCCAGGCCATGAAGATTGAGATGGCAGTGCGTGTGGGTGGGCAAATATAGCCGAGGCCTGCCTCAGAACCAAGTTCAGCGCAAACGAACGACGGTGCCCGAGCGCGCCGGCACGCGCACGGTGACGCCCTCGTGCGTAAGTGGAGCCTCGATGCCAGTGCGCAGATCCCGCGCGGTGGCTGGCGGTATCGGCAGGTCGAGGCGCAACACGACGTCCTGCGGGTGCGAGGCCGTACTGGTCACAACCACGAAGTAGTCGCCGTCGCGCTGAAAGAGCGCCGACTGCACCTGCTGACCGATGCCCGCGTGGCACGCCACGGACACGCCCAACCAGGCGTGGATTGCCAGGAGCAGCTCCGGGGTGGCCGAGATGCCGAGTACCACCACGCGACCGCCGCCGAGCCGCGCGACGTAGCCGATCGTCAGTTGCTCGCCGATGGGCAGCAGGACGTGAGCATGGCCGCCCTCTTGCGTGGGCGGCAGCGGTGCGATGCGTTCGGCGACCACGGGCTCGCCCGGCGGCTCGACGTACACCCAGACTGCCGGGCTGCTCAACTCGACGCTCGTCTCACCCAGTCGCACGCGCAAGCGCTGCGGAGCGGCCGCCGTCGTGACACCCGCCGGTGCTCGAATCAAGGTCTGCAGGCCCTCAGGTTGAAAGGCCACCAGCGTGCCACCCGTGTTGACGTGGTCCGCCACGCGCGCCTGCTGCTCGGCCGACACGAAGGAACCGCCGGCGTAGAACAGCAGCGGCCTGGACACCGAGCCAGCATCCAGGTCAAACAGCTCGTAGTCGACGTCCGCCGCGTACAGCGCGCGCAGCACGTCGCGCCCGACCTCGTCCAGACCGGCGCCGCGCTCGAGCGCGTTGAAGGTCGCCGCCGTATCGGTGACTTTGTGAAGCGAGGGCGGGTCCAGCTCGCGAAACAGCCGCGCCATCTCGGCAAATGCGGGCGACAGCTCAGGACGAAAGCGGCCCAGCTCGGTGATCGGGCTCATGTACCAGTTGTCGCGCGCGGCCAGCATGTACCAGTACCAGCCGGCGATGCCGGCCTGCAGGGCCGAGAGACCAGTCAACGCGTAGTGCTCGGCGCCGAGCGTGCCGACGCTCGCATGCCAGCCGTGCCAGATCCCGGACTCGAACTCCGGACTGAACGGCAGCGCGGCGTAGGTTCGCGCGTAGCGGATCGAGTCGAGCAGCCCGCGGTGGGCCTTGGCGTCGTCGGCTAGCTGTGCCAGCGGATACAGGTCGGGGCCGGCCAGATCGCACGCGGCGTCCATGGCGCGCCAGTCCTGAATCGCCGTCCCGGTGTAGGTGTTCGCGTAGATCGGAACGTCGACGCCGAGTCGGCGGTACTCGTTGGCCGTCCAGCGCACCACTGCTGTCGTGTACCAGTGGCGAAACCTGACCAGGTCCAGATAGCGAGGCGTGAACTGGCGCGGTGTTGGTCGCATGACAGCTCGGGCGTCCGAAAAGTCCGACAGCGAGGCCGACCAGGCGGTATTCAGGGCCGCCACATCTCGGTAGCGCTGGCGCAAGAAGTCGGCGAACAGCCCTCCCACTTGCGAGCCGTACACGTCAAGCCAGGGGTCCGCTTCGTTGTCTGCCTGCCACAGGACGATCGGGCCAGCGTGTGTCGCCAGGAAGGGGCGGGCCGTGTCGACGACCGCGGCCATCCACACGTTTGCCTCGCGCACGAACTCGCCGTGCAGGCGGTGGAGGGGCACGACACGCTCGGGGATACCTGAGTTGGGCCACTCGGCGTAGATGTACGGGCCCGGGCGCAGGAGCACCCAGAAGCCGGACTCCTCAGCCAGACGCAAAAAGGTGTGCAGGTCACGCCGCGCGTCAGTTTCGCCAGTGAAGTCGAAGCTGCCAGGCGACAGCTCGTGAACATTCCACGGGACGTACGTGCTCACCAGGTCGAGGCCCAGCTCGCGCACCCGCGCCAGCACCGCTGGCCACGCGGACGGATCCAGCCGCCAGTAGTGCACTTCGCCTGAGAGCAACGTTCGAGACTGGTCGCCAACCCAGAGACGCCGCCCGGCGATGCGCACCGCTGGCATCGATCAAGCCTATCCTTAGCACATGGTCGCGACTGCGAAAGACCTCTCGGCGAGCGGACAGGCACCCTCGTCGATCACGGGTTTGTACGTGCACTTCATTGGCGGTCGCCGCGTGCTGGCCGACGGCCCCCCGGACCTCGTCCGCACCAACCCGTCGGCCTCGGCCGAGGTCCTGGGCGAGATGCGATCGGCGGATATCGAGCTGGTCAAGTCGACTGTGCGCACGGCGGCCGATGCCTGGCCGAGCTGGCGCAACACCGCCGCGCCCAGCCGCGGCAAGGTGCTCCTCGAAGCCGCGCGGCTGATGGACCGCTACCGCGAAGAGCTGGCGCGGCTGATTTCACTCGAAGAAGGCAAGGCGCTCAAGGACTCGCGAGCCGAGGTGCAGCGCAGTATCAACATCACCGAGTTCATGTCGGGCGAAGGTCGGCGCTTCGGTGGCTACACCTCGAGCTCCGAGACCTCGACGAAGTTTGCGTTCACCACGCGGCAACCGCTTGGGGTGGTGGCGTGCGTCACCCCCTGGAACTTCCCGCTCGCGATTCCCGCGTGGAAGATCGCGCCCGCGCTGATCGCCGGCAACTCGGTGATCCTGAAGCCAGCCTCGTCGACACCCGCCACGGCCGTACGTCTGGCAGAGATCTTCCAGGAAGCAGGTCTGCCGGACGGCGTGCTGAACGTCCTCGCCGCGCGCGGCGGGCCGGCCGCCGAAGCACTCCTGGACGCGGAAGAGGTCCGCGCCGTGAGTTTGACCGGCTCGACGTCGACCGGGCTGCATGTCGCCGGCCGCTGCGCCGGCCGCGGCATTCCGGTGCAGGCCGAGCTGGGCGGGAAGAACGCGGCCATCGTGCTCGCCGACGCCGACCTCGACCTCGCCTGCGCTGGCATCGTGGACGGCGCTTTCGGCTCGACCGGCCAGCGGTGTACGGCCACCAGCCGTACCATCGTGGTCGAGTCGGTCGCTGATCAGCTCCTGGACAAAATCGTTTCCCGCTCACGCCAGCTTGTGGTTGGCCCAGGCGTCGAGGAGGCCACCGACGTCGGCCCCGCTGTGACCGCCGACCAGCGCGACAGCGTCCTGCACTATCTCGACATCGGTCGCGAGGAGGGCGCCGAGAATGTCTACACCGCGCAACTCGGTGAGCTGCCTCAGGGCCACTGGCTCGCGCCCACGGTGCTGGATCGGGTAGCCCCATCCATGCGCGTCGCGCGGGAGGAGATCTTCGGGCCGGTGCTCTCGGTCATCCGCGTGCCGGACAACGCCGCCGCCTTCGAAGCCGCCAACGCCGTCGAATACGGACTGGCCGCCTCGGTCTATACCCGCGACGTGCGCGCCATCTTCGAGTTCGTGGACAAGGTCGACGTCGGCATCGCGCACGTCAACCAGCCGACGCTCGGGGGCGAGGTCCACCTGCCGTTTGGCGGCGTCAAAGCCTCCGGGATCGGCCCGCACGAACAGGGCCGCGAGGCCGTCGACTTCTTCACCAAGGTGAAGACCGTCTACATCAACTACGCCTAGGCGCCATCCGCCCGACATGCATAGCGATCACAGCTATCGCGCCGGGGTGGACATCGGCGGCACCTTTACCGACCTGATCCTCGTCAACGACACCACTGGCGAGATGACGGTCGGCAAGGTACTGACGACACCCCATGACCCGTCCAGCGCGGTGGCCGCCGTGCTGTCGGAGGCGATGTCGCGCGCCGGGGCGCCGCCGTCCGCCGTACGGCACGTCATTCACGGCACCACGCTGGTCACCAATGCCGTTATCGAACGCAAAGGTGCCCGCACCGCGCTCCTGACGACACGTGGTTATCGGGACGCATACGAGATCGCTCGCGAGCACCGCTACGACCTTTACGACCTGTTTCTGGAGATGCC
Organism: uncultured Chloroflexia bacterium; assembly: GCA_963776625.1. Classification (GTDB taxonomy): domain Bacteria; phylum Chloroflexota; class UBA6077; order UBA6077; family CF-72; genus CF-72. The sequence continues at coordinate 660,799 of CAVZNP010000004.1, forward strand.
GACACCGCTGGTGCCGCGTTACCTGCGGTTGGAGGTGGACGAGCGGGTCTACGCTGACGGCAGCGTCGGCAAAGCACCGGACGCGGAGGCCGTCGCACGTCTGGTTGCCGAACTGCGCGACAAGGACATCGAAGCCATCGCGGTGTGCTTCCTCCACAGCTACGCCAACCCGGATCACGAGCGGCTGGTGGGCGACATCATTCGCGAGATTGCTCCCGAGATTCGCGTGTCACTGTCTTCGGACGTCGTACCCGAGATTCGCGAATACGAGCGCACGTCGACCACCGTCGTCAATGTGTACGTGCAGGGCCTGGTCGAGGACTATCTGGCCGAGCTCGTGCAGCGGCTCGAGCAGCTTGGGATCGGCGGCGAATTGCTGTTGATGCTGTCCTCGGGCGGCATCTCGACGGTCGAAACCGCCACTCGCTTCCCGCTGCGACTGCTGGAGTCTGGTCCAGCGGGCGGCGCGCTGGCCAGCGCGTACTTTGGCCAACTGGCCGACGTGACCAATCTCATGGCGTTCGACATGGGCGGCACGACCGCCAAGCTGTGCGTGATCGAAGACGGCAAGCCGCTGACCTCCACCGAGTTCGAAGTCGACCGCAAGTACCGCTTCAAAGCCGGCAGCGGCCTGCCCGTCAAGACGCCGGTGGTGGAGCTCATCGAGATTGGCGCGGGCGGCGGCTCCATTGCACGCGTTGACAGTCTGGGCCTGCTCAAAGTCGGCCCGGACAGCGCGGGCGCCGACCCCGGGCCGGTCTGCTACGGGCGCGGTGGCACCCAGCCGACGGTCACCGACGCCGACCTGCTGCTCGGGTACCTTGACCCCGACTTCTTTCTGGGTGGGCGACTGCGGCTCGACCGCGACGCGGCCGAGCGAGCCATCGCCACACGCGTCGGCGCGCCGCTCGAGATGAGCACCGTGCGCGCCGCGTGGGGCATCCACCAGCTTGTCAACGAAGGCATGGCCAGTGCCGCGCGCGTGCACGCGATCGAACGCGGCAAGGATCCGCGCAGCCTGCCGCTATTTGGCTTCGGCGGCGCGGGACCCGGCCACGGGTTCGGCGTCGCGCGGGTGCTGCACTCGCCGCGGCTCATCGTGCCCTTTGGCGCAGGCGTCACGTCGGCATTCGGGTTTCTCACCGCGCCGCTCGCGTTCGACTTCGTACGCAGCTTCGTCGCCCAACTGGACGTGCTCCCGGTTGACCAGTGGCAGCACGTCAACACGATCCTCGACGAGATGACCACCCAGGGCGAGGCCATCCTGGCGCGTTCGGGGGTGAGCGAGACCGAACGCGAGTACCTGCGCCAGGCCGACGTGCGGTACGTGGGCCAGGGGCACGAGATCCGCGTCGAGCTACCACCAGGTCCGCTGGGGCCGCACAGTTTGGCGCCCATGCGTGAGACGTTCGAAGCCGTCTACCGCTCGCTTTTTGGTCGCACGGGTCCGGACGTCGCCCTCGAAGCGGTGAGCTGGCGCGTGATCGCCTCGGGACCCCGACCTTCTGTCAAGCTCAGCGCGCCCGCGGCCAGCACCGCGGCGGATGCGCGGAAGGGCGAACGACTCGTCTACTTCCCCGAGTGGCAGGAGCATCGCCACGTGCCCGTTTATGATCGCTACGTGTTGGCGCCCGGGACCAGCTTCGACGGACCCGCGATCGTCGAGGAGCGCGAATCGACGACGGTCATCGGGCCAGGCGCGCGTGTCGACGTCGACGCCACGCGTAATCTGAGCGTCACTCTGGAGCCATGAGCATCGATCCGATCGCCCTGGAAGTGCTGTGGAGCCGACTGTTGTCGGTGACCAACGAGCAGCAGGCCGCGCTGATGCGCACCGCCTTTTCGACGGTCGTCCGCGAGTCTCAGGACCTGGCGTGTGGCGTCTTTGACACGGCCGGAAATATGGTCGCGCAGTCCGAAACCGGCACGCCGGGCCACATCAACGCCATGGCTACCTGTATGCGCCACTTCCAGGCGGCGTACCCGGCGTCGACCCTCGAGGCCGGCGATGTGCTGATCACCAACGACCCGTGGATGACCGCCGGGCAGATCAACGACATCACGCTGGTTACGCCCATCTTCCTCGATGGCCGCGTAGTGGCGTACTTCGCCAACACGTGCCACATGCTGGATATCGGCGGGCGCATTCTGTCGGCGGAAGCACGCGAGGTCTACGAAGAGGGTTTCCTCATTCCCATAACCAAACTGTTTCACGCCGGGGAGAGGAACGAAGAGCTGTTCCGACTGCTGAAGGCGAACGTGCGGACACCACGCGAGGTCGAGGGCGATCTGTACGCGATGGCCAGCTGCAACGACGTCGGCGGCAACCAGCTGCTCGAATTCATGCACGAGTTCCGGCTGGACAGCATCGATCCGCTGTCGGAGGCAATCATCGACCGATCGGAGCGCGCGACGCGAGCGGCGATCGCTCGGCTGCCCGACGGCGTCTATCAGCACGAGATGTACTCGGACGGCTTCGAGGAGCCGGTCTTGCTCAAAGCCACGGTGACGGTCAACGGCGACGAACTCAGCGTCGATCACACGGGCAGCTCTCCGCAGAGTCGCTACGGCATCAACGTGGTGATGAACTACACGCACGCCTACACCAGCTTCGCGGTGAAGTGTGCGATCTCGCCAGAAGTGCCGCACAACGAGGGCAGCTTTCGGCCGGTCCATGTCACGGCGCCCGAGGGCTGCATCCTCAATGCCCAGCATCCGGCGCCAGTCGCCGCGCGGCACCTGATTGGTCACTTCCTACCTGGACTGATCTTCGGTGCGCTGGCCAAAGCTATGCCTGAACGCATCATGGCGGACGGCGCGGCGTCGATCTGGATCACGATGTTTCGTGGGAGGCGCCCGTTGCCAGCGCACGATCCGTACACGTTCATGTTGTTTCAGTGCGGCGGCACGGGCGCGCGGCCGACCAAGGACGGACTCAACAACGTGGGCTTTCCCAGCGGGGTGGCCGGCGTGCCGGCGGAGGTGATGGAGAGTCTGACGGGGCTGGTGGTCGAGCGCCGCGAGGTGCGGCCTGATTCGGCGGGCGCCGGCAAGTTCCGCGGCGGCTGCGGGCAGTTCACCACGTTTGTCGATCGCAGTGGGCAGACGTGGTCGATGTCCGGGATGTACGACCGTCTGAAATTCGCGGCGCAGGGCATGCTGGGCGGCCACGCAGGCGCGCCCGGCCTGTACGCGCTGGGCGACGAGCGGGCCAACGGTGCGGACAAGCTCAATCCCAAGGAATTGCTGTTCCACCCACCCGGGTCACGCGTGGAGACGGCCCTGCCCGGCGGCGGCGGCTACGGCGACCCGTTCGAGCGCGATCCGTCGGCGGTCCTGGAGGATGTGCTGAACGGTTACGTTTCGATCGATGCGGCCAGACGCGAGTACGGCGTGGTGGTGCTCAATACCCAGCGCCCCGAGGAGCAGATCACGCTGCCGCGGCACCTGTCCATCGATGTCGAAGCCACCAGGAGCCTGCGTTCGCCGCGCAACCCTTCGGCTGAGCAACCCGTCTAACCAGCACTCGCATGAGCGCGAAGTGGATCACCCTGGCGCCCTGGGCGGTTGTAGCCGCGATGTTCGTCGCGGGACTGATCGGCTGGCCGTTTGCGCCTGAGAGCATCCCGGTCCACTGGTCGCTGGGCGGCGATGCCAACCGTTACGGCGGCAAAGTCGAAGGACTCTTGTTGCTGCCCGCGATCACGCTGGTGCTCTTGATTGGTCTCACGCTCCTACCGCGGATCGAGCCGCGTCGAGCGAGCTATGCCCAGTTTGCGCGCACGTACTCGATCGTGTCACTGCTGGTGGTGGTGTTTCTTGGTGTCGTGTGCGGCATCACGCTCGCGGTGGCGTTTGGCGTGCCGCTCAACGTGTCGCGGCTGGTGCTGCCGCTGGTGGGCCTGCTGCTCATCGGCATCGGCGCCGTGCTGCAGGACGTGCGGCCGAACTGGTTCGTCGGCATCCGCACGCCTTGGACACTGAGCAGCGAACGCTCGTGGACGGCAACGCACCGCGCCGGGCGCTGGGTGCTCATTGGCATGGGCGCCACCATCGCCCTGGCTGGCGTGCTGGAGACGACCTGGGCAGCGTTTCTGGCAATCGCGCTGTGCATCGCTGGGGTTGTGGGCCTGGTGGCGTACTCGTTCGTCGTGTGGCGCGACGACCCGAACCGCTCGCCGTCCGGGCTCACCTGAGCGCGCTCAGACGACCAGCAGGATGGTGCCGCACACGCTGGCGGCCACGCCTAGCGCCGCGCGGCGACTGAGGTGTTCTTTCAGCAACAGAACAGCCAGCACGGCTGAGAAAACGGGCGACGTCGCATTGAGCGCGACGCCGCGCGCGACACCCGCGGCGCTGATGCCCCCCAGAAACATCACGGCGGAGGCCAACGTACCGACGGCCGCGGCCACCGTCAGCCAGATCAGGTGAGCGGTCAGTTGTTCCGTCGGCCGCACGGCCAGCACGTACGCCGCGAAGAAGACCGTGGCGAGTGGAAAGCGCACCAGGTTGGCAGAGACCGGGTCGAGCGACCTGAGCGCCGGTCCAAGGAACAGTCCCGAGCAGGCCCACATGCACGCGGCCAGGCCGGCAAACAGCAGGCCAAGCGGGTCGAGTCGGCCAGCGCTGGGCGCGCGTTCGCCGCCGATCAGGGCGACGCCGACGACGACCAGCACGCTGCCGGCCAGCAGGGTCAGGCTGAACGCCTCACCCAGCAACGTGACCGCGCCGATGGTGGTCAGCAGCGGGAACGACGAGGCGATCGGCAGCGCGCGGGCCACGCCGATCCGCGCGGCGGCCAGGAAATATAACGAGTCGCCGATCACGATCGAGCACAGCGTCGACCCGAGCAGCCAGGCGAGCACTTGCGGGTCGGCGCGCGCGACCTCGCCCAGGAGTCCGCTCGGCACGGCGTACGCCAGCAGCAGTGCCGCGCACAGGAGCGCCCGAAGCACGCTCGAGCGCCAGAGCGCGTGGCCGGCGATCGGCCGCATGGCGACCGAGGTCAATGCCCAGGCGACCGCGCTGCCGATGGCGAGGAGCTCGCCTACGGCCGTCGCCCAGAGGTGGGAATCACGCACCCAGAGCATAGGAGTTCAGCCGCGAACCCACGTCGCCGGCGAGCGACGAAGCGGGTGTCGAACGCCGGCGCAACCGGCTCGATAGTGTTTGCTGCGCATATGCCCTTCGATCACCCGACGGTGCTCGTAGATGGGGTGGCGATCGACGTCGAGATCGCGCCGCTCATCGAGGCGCTCTGGGCGCGCGGCATCGAAACGCTCAACTCCTGTCAGGACAATACCGACGACCACTACGTCTGGATCGAATTTGCCTCACCGCTCGATGCGAGTGGCTTTCTGAACAACGTGGTCGGACGCGCCAGTGGTTGGCGCTCGCTGTACCGTCGCGCGATGCTCGAATTCGAGGTACCCGGTGGGGAGTGGCGCTACGCGATACACCCGATGAATCTTGGCATCGAGCAGACGCTGGACGGGGACGAGGTGCGCGAGCGGCGCATCGGGCCGAATGACATCGATTTCTCGGTGTCCATTCGGTTTCCGCGCGCGGACCTGTCGACGGTGATGCAGCGCCTGATGGCTTCGCGGCCGCAGCCCAGCTTTTCCCCCTAGCGGCGCGGGGAGACGTGCTGTCGCGTCCGCGTCTCGCTCGAAAAGGTCACCTCGCCGCGTTTGAGTACCCACGCTCGGGGGGGTAGATCGATCACCGCGTCGGCGACGGTGCGCGTCTCCAGCACCACCAGGTCGGCAGCACAGCCTGGCGCGATGCCGTAGTTCTGGGCGGGCAGCCCGATCGCCCGTGCCGCGTTGTACGTCACCAGGTCCAGCACGCGCGGCAGCATGTCGGCGCCGCCGAGATGCGCGGTCGGCACCAGCACCAGCGCGGTGAGCAGCGGGTCGCCCGTGCTAAACGGCGTAAACGCGTTGCGGATGTTGTTGGCCCCCGCCGCGACGTTGACCCCCGCGCCCAGCAGCGCGCGAACTGGCGCCAGGCAGCGCCGCACGTTGCGCACGTCGCCGCGCCCGCCCAGGTGCAGGTCGGTTAGCGGCAAGCTCACCACCGAGATATCCGCCTCGTGCAGCAACTGGCAAATCGGCTCGAGCTCGTCTGGCGTCAGCGCACCAAGCGCCGTCGCGTGGCCAATCTCCACCAGCCCCTGCAGCCCCTCGCCAATCGTTTTGCGTGCCAGATACTCGACGGAAATGGCATCCGCGTCGTCGGCAAAATCCTGGTGAAACGACAGCGGGCGTTCGTACCGTCTGGCGAGATCGAAACACACGTCGATGTGCTCGGTGGCAGACGTGTCGTTGTAGGGCACACCGCCGACCACATCCGCCCCCATGCGCAGCGCCTCGTGGAACAGCTCGAGCGTGCCCGGCGCGCGGAGGATGCCCTCCTGGGGAAACGCCACGACCTGGATGTCCACGAGTGGCGCGTATGCCGCCTTGAGCTCGAGCAGCACTTCGACGCCGACCAGGCCGAGCTCCGGGTCGAACTCGGTCTGTGCCCGGAGCGTCGTCACGCCGTAGCCGAGACACACGCGCATGGCGGCTTCGGCGCGCTGCCGTATGTCGTCGCGCGTGAACGTTTGCTTGGCCGCGCGGGTGACGCGCAGGGCCTCGGCCAACGTACCGGAGTCGTTGCGCACGCGCTGCCCGAGGAGCGCTTTGTCGAGGTGGACGTGCGGTTCGACGAGACCCGGAATCACGACCCGGCCGGCAACGTCGAGGCTGGGTGGGCTCGGCTCGACGGCGGTGCGCGTGGGCGTCGGCGCCGCGTCGCTGACGCGGACGATGCGATCCTCGGCAATGCTGATGTTGCGCAGCGAGCCGGTGTCGTCCACCCGCGCGTTGCGCAACACCAGATCCACGCGCGCACAGTGTAAGGTGCGCCTGTGAAAGTTTTGATCATTCAGGGCGCCGGTATGAACATGCGGGGCAAAGCCGAAGTGGAAATCTTCGGCCCGCTGACGCTGGACCAGCTGAACGAGCAGATTCGAGGCTTCGCCCGCGAGCTGGGCGTCGACGTCGACTTCTTCCAGTCGAATATCGAGGGTGAGGTGTGCAACGCGCTGTATGCGGCCCACGATGCGGGCGATGTTGGAGCCGCGCTGATCAATCCGGCTGGCTACATGCGTACCACCGGCCCGCTGTCAAACGCCATCCACCAGGTGCGGTTTCCGATCATCGAGGTCCACGTCAGCAACCCGGTGGCGCGCGGGCTGGCGTCGACGACCTTGCCGATGTGCAAAGGGTCGGTCACCGGGTTTGGACCCAACAGCTACAGGTTCGCGCTGGCCGCCGCCAGGGAGCTGATGTCCGGGTCGTAGTCCACGACCCACCGGACGCCGCAACAACGTCACTGGCTTGAAGCGAACGGCGCGAGGCGCCATATAGGATGCCGTATATGGCAATGTCAACAACCAGCGCTGGCCTCGACCTGAGCAATCTCGAGTACACGTCACAGGACGAAATTGACGCCCACCTGCGCTTTGCCTGGCGCAGTCGTGGGCCACTGTACGAGCAGTACGCCGGCAGCCTCATGGCCGACTACGCGCCGGAGTTCTTGAAGCTGCACTGGCGCGGCGCGATGGTCTTCCACGTCCATCCCTCCGGTGAAGGTCCGGATTACACCTTCGCCATTCCCAACTCGGTCCAGCAGCTCCACAGTTACATGATGCTCGGGTGGGAGACTGGCATCCTGAACCAGTTTCGCGTCCTGAACAAATACGACTTCACGCGCGCGCAGATCATGGAGGTGGTCATGTATTCGCGACTCGCCGCGGGCATGCGCGGGCTCGGGCACGCGTACCGGGCCATAGGCGATGTGCTGCCGGACTACGGTGACGGCAGCGGCGATGTGAAGTGGCCGGCCGGTTGGGCAGCAGACCCGGAAGCCTTTCGGTCTGGACTGGACCTGTCGACATCCGAGCTGACAGACGCTGATCGAGCGGGACTGACGACCTGGTACGAGAAGACGATTGGCTACGTGCCGAAGTCCATCCAGTTCGGCATGAAATGGGATCCGCGGTTGCTCAAAATTCATCGCGCGATGTGGGAGGTAGCAATCAAAACGCTGCCGAAGCAGATCGTGCCGTATCTGATGCTGCGCGACGGCACGCTGGAGAACAATGTGGAGGCCCTGCGCGAAGCAGCCTTGCTTGGCAAGGCGTGGGGACTTACCCCGGACTGGATCATCCGCGGCATCGGCCAGACCATGCACTACTTCACTGGACTGCGCGGCTACTACACCGCGTACGAGGCGGTAAACGACATTCTCGAAAACTGGTAGTCGTATGGTGCCTCGAGAAAGTAGGGGAACGGCGTGGCATTGTGCGTGGCGCGGCCCGCGATTGGCGCACTCGAACAGGCCGTCGGCCAGCGTCCGCACCCGAACAGCACGGCCGCGCTCGGGGACGCCCTCGAGCTGTCGTCCGTAGAGCGCATGGCGCTGCTCGAATCGACGGGCCTCGCCGATCAACGCCGCACGTGCTCGGCGCGGTGCCGCTGGTCGCCGACCTGCTGCGGCACTGTGCGCACATGACCCCACTCGCACGATCTTGCGGCTGCGCGCCGAGCGCGTTTACACGTTGAATCCACTCCCAACGCGCCTCGACCGGACGCGACGCTGGACGCCATCGCCCACTCCGCCGCCCCGATCTTCGTAGAACGAGCTCGCGAGTATGTGCTGGACGACGACAACGCCCGCGCGGTCGCCGAGGTCTGTCATCGACTGGATGGCATCCCGCTGGCAATCGAGCTGGCCGCGGCACGCGCACGATTACTGCGGCCGGCCGCGCTCCTGCGCCGGCACGATCGGAGCCTCAACCTGCTGGCCTCGCGGCCGCGACCTGCTCGGCAAGGCGAACAGGTGCTGTTTCGGCGCCTGGCGGTCTTCGCGAGCAGCCGGACACTCGAATCAGCCCAAGCCGTCTGCGCGAACGACGTGATGCCTGCCGCCAAGGTGCTCAATCAGCTCGAGAACCTCGTCGACAACAGCCTGGTGCGCCACATCGACGACGCGTACGACGAGCCCAGATCTGGCATGTTGGAGACGGTGCGCGAATACGCCCAGGAGTGGCTCGAGGCGAGCGGTGAAGCGGACCTGTTGCGCGGCCGACACCAGGCCTGGTGTCTGGCCATGGCCGAGCAGCGGATGCCCGAGCGCACGGCCACGGAGCGGGCGGTCGCCGAGGCGCGCGGCGCGCTGGGAGAGGCAGCCTGGTCGGCGGCGAACGCCGCCGACCACGCGCTGCCGCTGGATCAGCGATCGTGTACGCGCTAGAGCGTGACTGAGCGTCGCCCGCCGCCTGAGGCGCCGCGCATGCGTATTTACGGCAAAACGACGATGGTGCCGTCCATGGCCAGCTCGTCGTGCAGGGCACACTAGTAGCTATACGTGCCGGCGTGGTCGAAGATGACGGCGTACGTCTTGCCGGCGCAATGCTGACCGATGAAGCCCGAGTTCAACGTCGTCGCACCCGGCGCGGTGGTTACTACCCTACTACCTACGAGGTTACCACTAGTAACCTAGTAGGTTGCCGCGTGGCTTGCATCGGATTGGCCGGATCGCACGGCATGGCTCCTTGACTGGACCGTCGGGTCGCCAGCGTACCCCTCGGCCCAGCGCTGAGTCACCAGGGTCGCTATATAAGCCTGACGTGCTGTCGCAAGTGTTTACCGAAACGTTACGGTTACACGCCAACGCGCCGGTGTTGAGCCATGCGACAGTTCACAAACACGGATCACATTCGCCTCGCTTGCCGCTCGTCACAATGACGTTGCGGCCCAGCCGCCAGGTGCACCCATTCGTTCCTCAGCCACGTCAAAGCCTGGACAACCACGTGTTCGCAAGTAGCCAGCGTCCGCACTCGCGTACGGTGAGCCGCCCATGAGCGGGCGCTGCCGACACGCTTGCCGCGATACTGAGCCCAGCCGATCTGCGAAACTCGATCGTTGGACTCGTGTACCCATGGGCGCAGGTTGGAGGCCGAAGCTCGTACCAATGCTTTCACGTACCACGTCCCTGAACAGCGCGTGGCGCGCATGATCGGGTCGCTCAGGCGACACGTGCGCGCACGCTCGTCAATCGGCAGGATGCTCCCATGATGTGGCTCACGCACACCGCGGTGGCCAAGCCACTGGCCATCGTGGCCATTGTGCTGGCCGTCGTCGCCGCCGGCGCCGCCTCGTTCTTCGCACTGCCCATCAACCTGTTTCCGCAGTTCGACGTCCCCGTCGTCGTCGTGACCACGGCCTGGGCCGGCGCCAGCCCCAACGAGGTGGAGCTGCAGATCACACGGCCTATCGAAGATTCGGTCGCGGGCCTGCAGAACATCGACACCATTACCAGCACTTCGGGTCAGGGCGTTTCGTCGGTGGTCATCACCTTTACCGACAAAGCCAATTCTGACCTGATCGATTCACAGGTGCAGCGTCAGCTCGCCACGGTCGTGGGCCAACTGCCCACCGACCCGAGTCAGGCCATCACGCCCATCACGACCAAGGTCGATCCGAATGCGCTGCCCGTCATGCAGGTGGCGCTCGTCAGCGACTCGCTGAGCAATACGGACCTGTACTCATTGGCGAACGACACGCTCAGCCCGCAGCTACAACAGGTCACGGGCGTCTCGCAGGTAGCCATCGTTGGCGGTCAGCAGCAAGAGGTCGAGGTCCAGGTCGATCCCAACAAGCTGACGGGCTACGGCTTGTCGCTCGCCACGTTGCAGACCGCCCTGGCGGCCGGCAATACGGCGGTGCCTGCCGGAACGCTGACCCAGGATCCCAACAGCTACAACCTGCGAGTCTCCAACCTGGCCGTCCAGCCTCAGGATCTGGGCCGCATCATCATCGGCGGCACCGCGGACGCCCCGGTGCACGTCAGCGACGTCGCCACCGTGGTCCTGACAGGCCAGCAGCAGTCCCAGATCACGCGTGTCAACGGTCACAATGGCGTGCTCTTCCGGCTCAGCGCGCAGACCGGCGCCAACACGACCGACGTTTCCGATGGCGTCAATCGTCTGCTCCCACAGTTGCAGCCCCAGCTGCCACCGGGTGCGCAGCTGGTTGTCGTCCAGGACAACAGCACCTTCATCCGTACTTCCATCAACGGCGTGCTCGAAGAGCTCGTGTCGGCCGTCGTGCTGACGTCGATCGTGCTGCTGCTGTTCCTGCACAGCCCCCGCGTGTCGGTCATCGTGCTGATGTCGATTCCGACCACCTTGCTGGCCACGTTCTCGATCATGCGCGTCCTGGGCTTCAGCCTGAATTTCATTAGCACGCTGGCGCTGATCCTGACGATCGGCATCCTGGTCGACGACTCGATCGTGATCCTGGAAAATACGCTGCGACGCCTGTCCCACGGCGACTCGCCCAAGGCCGCGGCCATCAATGGTCGCGCGGAGATCGGCATGGCAGCGTTGACGATCACGCTCGTCGACGTGGTGATCTTCGCTCCAACCGGCCTGGTCAGCGGTCAAGTTGGCGCGTTCTTCAAGGAGTTCGGCTTCACGATCGCGGCGGCGACGCTGTGCTCGCTGTTCATCTCGTTCACGCTCACGCCGATGCTGGCCTCGCGCTTGCTCCAGCCCGAGCGCGAGGACGGCAAGGGACCCTGGGCGCGCTTCTCGCGCGCCTGGGACCGAAAGTTCGAGGCTCTAGAGCAGACTTACCTCCACCTGCTGGAGTGGTGCATCCAGCACCGCTGGGCGCCACTGGTGGCCGCCTTCGCGGTCCTGGTTGGCGGCATCGCCCTTGTCCCGCTCGGCGCCGTCCCGGTGGAGTTCTTCCCGAACATCGACCAGGGATCGATTTCCATCAACACCACGGTCTCGCCGGGTACGTCGCTCGCGGCGCACGACGCGATCATGCGGCAGATCGAAGGTCAGCTCGCGCAGATCCCGGAGATTCAGACGTACAGCGCCTCGATCGGCGCCAGTCAAACCTTTGGCGTCGGCGCGGCTTCGGTTACGCAGGGAACCGTCTCCATTGACATCGGCTCGCGACAGAGTCGCAGTCGATCTGTCTTCGAGGTCGCCGACGACATACGCAACCGCGTCGCGTCCATACCCAATGCCTCGATCCAGGTCCAGGTCAACGGAGGCAATGGCGCGGGTCAGGCCGAGCAAGTCTTGATTCAAGGTCCGGACGTCGACGTGCTCACGTCCCTCGCCAATCAACTGCAGACGGAGATGGAGCAGCTGCCTGGCCTGACCGGCGTGACCAACAGCGCTTCGGCCGCGCTGCCAGAGCTGCAGATCACCGTCGATCCGGCACGCGCCGCGCAGCTCGGGATCACGCCCGCAGTGGTCGGCAGCGCCGTCAGAACGTCGTACTCGGGCGTGGTCGCCACCAAATGGCGGCGTTCCGACGGGAAGCAGATTGACGTCCGCGTCCTGTTGTCGGACGCCGCTCGCAGCAACGTCAGTGCGCTGGGTGCGGTTCCCATTCAGACCTCCAGCGGCACGATCGTGCCGCTGAACCAGGTCGCGACGATCGCCCAGGTGCCGACTCCGAATGAGATCGACCGACGCAACCGACAGCGCGTGGTCACCGTCGGCGCGGACATCGCGACGGGCTACGTCCAGAGTCAGGTCGACCCGCGCGTCCAGGCCCTGTCGAAGCAGCTGGCGCTGCCCAGCGGCTACACGGTCACCTTCGGCGGCAACGCCCAGTCGCAGTCGCAGGCATTCGGCGATCTGTTCTCCGCGCTTGGCATTTCGGTCCTGCTGGCGTACCTGCTGATGGCGATCCTCTACAACTCGCTGCTCGAGCCACTCATCATTCTGTTCGGGCTGCCGGTGGCGTTTGGCGGTGCGCTGATCTCGAGCGCATTGTTCCGCTACACCTTCAACCTGTTCTCGCTGATCGGCGTGATCTTGCTGGTAGGCCTGGCCATCAAAAACGGCGTCTTGCTCGTCGACCGGACCAACCACAACCGCGAGCGGGGTATGGGTCGGCTGGAAGCCGTGCTGGAAGCTGGCCCGGCGCGCCTGCGCGCCATCCTGATGACGAGCGCGACCATCGTCGTGGCGCTGTTGCCGAGCGCCTTCCAGCTGGGCGAAGGTTCTGAGATTCGCGCGCCGCTGGCGGCCACGGTGGTTGGCGGCGTGATTGCGTCCACGTTACTGACCCTCGTCGTCGTGCCAACCATGTACACCCTGCTCGACAGTCTGCGCGCGCGATTCACGCGACGACCACGTCCCACGGTCGAGCCACAAGTCACCCCGCCGGATCGCCCATCGCCACCGCCGCGCCCGTCTGCCGATGGCGACGGGGCACGACGCGAGCCAGTCGGGCGGTCTGCCGCGGGTCCGCAAAGTCAGGATTAGAGACAACCAGGGTTAGAGAGAAAGTAGGAGCAGGAGGAGTCCCGTGCGGCAGTTGCGCCAGCGTTTTCGAGCCGGATATTCGAGGGGTCGATCGGTCGCCACCGCGACCATCCTGGCAAGCACGCTTGTCCTGGCAGCTTGCTCGGGCGGGGGCGGCAGTAGCCCCTCGGCTCAAGCCAAGCCAACCGCCGCCCCGGCCGCCATCCCGATCACCGCGGAGCCCGTCACGCGCACCGACATTCAGCAGACAGCGGCATTGACCGGCAGCGTGACCGCGACCAATCAGATCTCCGTGCTGCCGCAAGCCTCGGGACGACTGGAGGACCTGTATGTCGACGTTGGCAGCTCGGTCCACGCCGGCGACGTCGTGGCGCAGCTGGATTCCAGCAGCGCCGAGATCGCCGTGCAGCAGCAGGAGGCCAGCGTGCAGGCCGCTCAGGCCAGCTTGAACAAGATCGTGGCGGGCCCGAAAGACGACGACGTGACTACCGCGCAGAGTCAGCTCGATTCGGCGACGTCGAGGCTAAACAGCCTGCTGGCGCAGGGCCGCCCCGAAGACGTGCGCAGCGCGCAGGATCAGGTGATTGGCGCGCAAGCGCGGCTGCAGTCGCTGCAAAACCAGGGCCGCCCAGAGAGCGTGGCGCAGGCTCAGGCCAATGTCACGAGCACGCAGGCAAAGCTGGACGCGCTGCTCAAGGGCCCGACGAATGACCAGGTGAAGGCCGACCAGACCGCCGTCGAGAGTGACAAGGCGGCCGTGCAGTCGGCCGAATCCGCCGCCGCGGCGCTGGGGACCGGCAATGCGTCGGACGTTCAGACGGCGCAGAGTGGCCTCGCATCGGCCCAGGCGGCGGCGGCGTCAGCGCAGACCGCGCTGGACTCGGCCACCGCGGCCCTGGCCAATCAGCCACCATCCACCGCCGCGAACGTGCAGGCGGCGCAGACCGCGTATGACAATGCCGCTGCGAGCCTGACCGCGGCGCGCGCCGCGTTGAACCAGAATGACAACCCGACGCAGGCGACCATTGCGCAGGCCCAATCAGCGGTGGACTCCGCCACCGCGCAGCTGCAGTCATCCGAGTCGAGCCAGACGGCCCTCGAACAGGGGGTCAGCGCTCCGTGCGCCGCAACACCCACGCTGACCGGCGGGGTGACACCGGTCAACAGCACCGCGTGCGGCACGGCGAAGGCGGCCGCCGACGCCGCCGTCAACGCGGGCAACAGTTCCGTCACCAGCGCGCAAGCCCAGCTCGATCTGCTCAGGGGCGGTGGCGCCCCAGCCACTCGGGCGCAGCTCGTGGCATCCCTCGAACAGGCCGACAACAACCTGAAGAGTGCGAAGGCCAAGCTGGATCAGATCAACAGCACCGGCATCGCCGTCGACCGTGAGCAGGCGCTGGCGCAACAAGCCTCAGCTGAGGCGAACATGGTGAGCGCGCAAGAGAACGTCAAGACCGCGCAGGCCAAGCTCACGGCGCTCACGGACGGCTCCATCGAGTCGCAACGCCAGAGTGCCCAGTCCAACCTCATCGCCGCCCGCCAGCGGCTGCAAAGTGACCAGGCTCGCCTGGAACAGCTTCTCAAGACCCCGCTGGACACCGATATCACCCAGGCACAGGCGGGCGTCGAGCAGGCCCAGCAGGCGCTGGCGTTGGCGCAGTCGCCAAACACCGACCAGGACCTGCGTGCACAGCAAGCATCCGTCGATCAAGCGCAGCAGGCGTTGTCGAAGGCGCAGAGCCCGAACACCAGCTACGACATCGAGCAGCAGCGGCAGGCGGTGATCCAGGCGGAGGCCAACTTGCACGCCAAGCAGAATCCATACACCGATGACGACGTCAAGCAGGCGCAGGGCAACCTCTCGCAGGCACAGGCTGGCCTGGCCAGCGCGATGCTGTCGCTGTCGGATACAAAAGTGACCGCGCCCGTCGACGGCGTGGTCTCCGAAAAGCTGGCGGCACCCGGTGCGTTCGTCAGCCAGTCAGCGTCCATCCTCACCCTGGTCCCGCCGGGAATCAATGTCACGGCGAGCCTGCCTGAGCAACAACTCGGCACCGTCCAGGTCGGCCAGACCGTCAATTTCACCGTCTCCGCCTACCCGGGCAAGACCTTCCAGGGGACGGTGTCGACCATCTCACCGACGATCAACCCCCAGACGCGTACCGTCCAGCTTCAGATCCAACCCACGAACGATCAGGGCCAGCTGCGGGGCGGCATGCTGGCGAATCTCGGCATCGTCACCGCCTCCGACCAGGATGTCCTCACCGTGCCACGCAGCGCGCTGCTCAATTCGGGCGCGGCCAGCCAGGGGCAGCCCTCGTCGGTGTGGGTCATCGACGCAAGCAATTCGGTACGCGCGACACCCGTCACGCTGGGACTCGTCAGCGATACCCGCGCAGAAGTGACGTCGGGAGTCGACGAGGGCGAGCTCGTGGCGACCGGCAGCATCACCACCTTGACCGACGGCCAGGTCGTCGCCCCGCAGGTGCAGGCCATCACCGCGCGAGTCGCGCCTTGATGCCGGGCCGCGGCCGTCTGTCGTGGCTGGTTCTGTCGACAGCCCTCATCGTGGGTCTGGCTGGCCCGCCGGTTCCCGCCGCCGCCCAGTCCACGCCCACGCCCACACCCCTCCCCTCTCTCACGCCGCTGCCCACGCAGACCGCCGTGCCCTCCGCGACACCCACACTGGCGCCCGCGGCGCCGACGCCCACGGAGGTGCCGCTGAATCTCCCGACGCTCGCCATTCCGACACCCTTCCCGACGCCCGTCACGGTGCAGCCGTTCCCGACCTTCGCGCTTTCACCCGTGGCCACCCAAACGCCGCCACTGGTGCCGCTACCAGCCGGCGTGACCCCCGTAGGCTCGCCTACCCTCGCACCGATCCCACCCACCGGCGGGCAACTGGCGGCCGCCGACGGCTCGCTGACCGTCCAGGCGGTGCCCGACCCGTCGCGCCCGCCATTGACGCTCGTGTATCAAGGTGTCGACGCGCGCACGCTGCCGCCGGGCCAGGGCACCCTGTCACTCGGCTTTGCCGCCTACCAGTTGAGCGCGGTCAATAGCGACACGCACGAACTGGTGCCGAGCCTCAACGTCCCGCTCGATCTGGTCATCAATCCTGGCCAGTCTGACCTCGCACTTGCGTTGGGCCAGTTGCAGCGTCTGTACGTGGGCATGTGGAACGGCAGCAGCTGGGTCGCCGTGCCGTGCGGAGCGGGCGCCGCACCCGGCACGTTTGTGTGCTCGACCACCCAGCTCGGCCTGTTCGTGCCACTGGTGGTACTGCCCATCAACCCGGCCACGATGCAGCTCGACTACAACATCGCCGGCGGACACTTCTATACGCAAGGCAATGGCTTCGGCGGTGGAGGCGGACTCGGCTATTCGGTCGTCGACGACGGCGACGCGCCCCTGTGGTCCGAGTTCCAGCGCCAGGGTGGCGTCCAGCGCCTGGGCTACCCGGTGTCCAACCGCTTTCTGTACGGCGGCGAGGTAACACAGGCCTTTCAAAACGGCGCGCTGCAGTGGATGCCCGATTTCGGACAGTCGATCCTGCTGAACATTCTGGACGACCTTCACGCCCACGGCAGCGACGTCTGGTTGGACAGCGCTCGCCAGATTCCGCCGCCGCCACCTGACGGTGGGCCAGCCGACCCCAGCATTCTCGCGCCGTTTCCAACCGTCCTCGCCGTCTACGAAGCCGACCCGGACCTGTACGGGCTGCCGGTCTCGGTCAAGACCTACGGCCAGCTCGGCAGCGTACGCTTCGAGCGGTCGACGCTGCAGCTGTGGGAACAGGACCAGCCCTTAGCCACCGCTGGCAGCGTCATCCACGGTGCCTCCGGCGATCTGGCAAGAGCCGCTGGCCTGTGGCCAATCGACGCCGTGACGCCGGGCGCGCCACCCCCGAACTGAGCGCCTCCCGCCTATCGTGACCTTGCCGTTCGGGCACTTGCCTGTCGTGACCTTGCCGTTCGGGCACCTGCCGTACGGGCTTCACCGCTGTGGCGCGGCGGCGACAGGGCGCCACGTCCCGAGGACGGCGTACCGCTCGCGCTCACCCGGCCCGCCCCACAGCACGGCGTCCATCAGCGGTTGGACCGTGACGGACTCAAAGCCGGCCACGGCCACCCGCTCGCGCAGCTCCGACGCTGGGCGGCCACCGTACAGCGGCAGCGCATCGACAATCCCCGCGTAGTCTGGATTGACCGACCCACGCCGCCAGTCGCCTTCGATCAGTACCAGGCGCCCACCCGGTCGCAGCACGCGCGCCCACTCGCGCAGGGCGACCTCGGGCGCGGGCAGCGTCCAGATGACGTGCCGCTCGATAACCAGGTCGAAGCTCGCGTCCGCACAGGGCAGCGCTTCCGCGTCGCCAACGTCGAAGCGGACCGACACGCCGGCCGCGGCCGCCTTGGCGCGCGCCAGTGCGAGCATCTCGTCAGCCACGTCGACCCCGCTGGTGCGATGCCCGAGGGCCGCGAATTGCAGGGCAAGAAAACCGGTGCCGCAGCCAACGTCGAGCACGTCCAGCGCGTGATCGCCGCCCCACCCCTTCACCCGCAGGTTCCACGCGCTGCGCTGTGCATCGTTCAGCAGACCATGCGTGGGGCCGCTGTCGAACTCCGCCGCGCGCGCGGCCCAGTGCTGGCGGACCACGTCCTTGACGTGCCGGTCGTCAGTGTCGATCTCGGGGTTGGTCATGGTGCGACGGTCTCCTTATTCTGGCGCGTTCCACAGTAGATACCCAGCGCTGGGTTATGCTGCCAGCGCCCGTGTCTTCGTCGTCAGCAAACTCCTCCTCTTCACCCAACATCGCGGAGTACGCCCTGCTGTCCAACAGCCATACCGCCGCGCTCGTGACTCGGTCTGGCTCGATTGACTGGCTGTGTGCCCCACGCTTCGACGGCTCGTCCATTTTTGGCCGTCTCCTGGACCCCACCGCCGGCCACTGGTTGCTCGGACCAGTCGGCTCCTCGACGATCACGCGCCGCTACCTGCCCGAAACCATGGTCGTCGAAACCACCTTCGAGACGCCAACCGGCAAGTTGCAACTGGTCGATGCGATGCTGGTCGGCTATCGGGAACGAGGTCACCACCTCGGGATGGATTCACCTCCCGTGCTGGTGCGTCAGCTCACGTGTCTGGAAGGTCGCGTCGACATGGTCCAGGAGTTCGCCCCGCGACCGGAGTACGGTCTGGTCCACCCGTTGCTGGCACCGGTCAATGGTGGCCTGGTCGCACGAGGTGGCGCCGATGTCATCATACTGTCCGCACCGGTCGCCCTGAGCGTGGACGGATCAACTGCGCGAGCCGCGTGGACACTCGAGGCTTCGCACAGCGTTTCATTCGCGCTGCAGTGTGGCCGAAGCTGGGACGCCCAACCCGAGACCTGGAGTCAGCAACGCATCGTCGACCACCTGGACGACACACTCGCCGCCTGGCGCTCGTGGTCGGCGCTGCACCAGCGTTACGAGGGACCCTGGCGTGAGCTGGTCCACCACAGTGGGCGCGTCCTGCAAGGGCTGACCTTCCGGCCCACGAGTGCCATCGTCGCGGCGCCGACCACCAGCTTGCCAGAGAGCGTGGGCGGTGAGCGGAATTGGGACTACCGCTACACCTGGGTGCGCGACGCCAGCATGACACTCGACGCGCTGTGGGTGGCCGCGTGCCCGGACGAGGTCCGTTGGTTCTTCGGCTGGATGGCCGATGCCGTGGCCGGGCAGCTCGTCCACGGAGAGGATCTCCAGATCATGTTTGGGGTCGGTGGCGAGCACGACCTGAGCGAACGCGAGCTGGAGCATCTGGCGGGGTGGCGCAACAGTCGGCCGGTGCGCGTCGGCAACGGAGCCTGGAAACAACGCCAGCTGGATGTCTACGGCGAGCTTCTGGGCGCGGCGCGGCGACTGGCCGACTACCTCGGTGGACTCGAACCCTCCACCCGGCAATTCCTGGTCCAGGCCGCCGACGCGGCTGCCAGTCACTGGCGTGAAGCGGACCAGGGCATCTGGGAAGTCCGTGGCGGACCCCGTGACTTCGTATATTCCAAACTCCTGTGCTGGTCGGCACTGGACTGCGCCATCGGCCTGGCCGCGGAGCTCGAGGCAACCGACAAGGTCGCCGGCTGGACGGCCACCCGGGCTGAGATTCGCGAGGCGATCCTCACCCGCGGCTGGAGCGAACGCGCCGGCGCGTTCGCTCAGGCCTTCGGCTCGGATGACCTGGATGCGTCCGCGCTGATGATGCCGATCGTCGGTTTCCTCGACGCCAATGACCCGCGCATGCGCGCGACTATCGAGGCGATCGCCGATCGCCTGACCGACGACCGCGGCCTGGTCTACCGCTACCGCGCCGCCGACGGCGTGCAAGGCGACGAAGGCACCTTCCTGCTGTGCACCTTCTGGCTCGCACGAACCCTGGCGCTCGCCGGCGAGGTCGACCGCGCGCGCCAGACCTTCGAGCGCGCGATTGCGTCCATCAACGACGTGGGCTTGCTGGCCGAAGAAGTTGACCCCCACACCGGCGAGCTGCTCGGCAACTTCCCGCAAGCCTTCAGTCACATCGGCCTGGTAACCGCCGCCTGGGCCATAGCCCGAGCCGAATCGAGCGACAGCGGCCGTACCGGCCAAGACGGGGGGGTGGCCCCCTCACGCGCGGCGGAAGGGTAGCGCGATTATCGAGACAGCGCAGGGCAAGCCGGATCGGGGCGCGATCCGACTGCTGCCGTGATTGGTCACCCGCGTGGGTTCAGTAGAGCCGCTCCGAGGCGAGCGCCGCGCCTTCCACCAGCGCGCGAAGTTTGGCCCACACGATGTCTGGACTGCAGCGCCCACCGCCGAAACCGCAATCCGGGGCGGCGATCACGTTCTCGCGGCCAACCAGGTTCGCGTATTGCACCAGCCGGTCGGCGACTAGCTCGGGGTGCTCCACGAAGTTTGTCTTATCGTCGACAACCCCCGGAATTAGAATCTTACCGTCGGGCAGCTTCACGTCCTGCCACACCTTCCACTCATGCGCGTGGCGCGGGTTGGCCGCCTCCACCGACACACCCACCGCGTTGCACTTGAGGGCCAGATCGATGACGTCGCGCAGCGCGATGTCGCGGTGGTGGGGGCCCTCGTAATTCCCCCAGCAGACGTGGATGCGAATCCGCTCGGGCGAGATGTTGCGCACCGCGTAGTTCAGCGCCTCCACGTGGAGCTCCACAACCTTGCGGAAGTCACTCACGCCGAGGTCCGCGTAGTCGGTATTGGCGCCCGACGCGAGGTCCGGACAGTCCAACTGGAGGACGAAACCCGCGTTCGCAATCGCCTCGTATTCGTCGCGCATGGCATCCGCGATGGCGTGGAGAAACGCTTCTTCGTCGGGGTAGTACACGTTGCGGACCGTGCGCGCCACCATGCCGGGGGATACCGCCGGGATGAAGACCTCCGTCGGTCGTGCGCTGCTGCCGAGCGCTAGCTCGAGATTGGCGATGTCGCTGCGGACCGCGCTCGGGTCAGTCAGCGTCAGCGGACCGACACAGTAGGTGGCGACTCCACCCAGATTGCCACCTTGCTGCGCGCGGGCGAAGTCATGAAACTCTGCCACGTCTGACCGATAATGCCCGGGCGCCTCGCTCATCTCGAGATACGTGTCGCGTGCCTCGCGCGAGCGCACCAGCCCTGACTCGATGCTCCACGGGCGGAGCCGATGCAACTTGAGCGCCCCCGGTCGGCGCTCGAGGCCACCAAGGCGCGTCCCGACGTAGTCGAAAAAGCTCGTCTTGCTCGCTTCGCCGTCGTCGACAATGTCGAGGCCGACCTCCAGTTGGCGCTCGACGATCTCCGCCACGGCGCTCCGCATACCATGCTGGAGGGTGTCCCGCTCGCTGTCGGACAACGCCTCCGTCTGACGGCGTACGAGCAGCGCACGCAGATCCGCTGGTTTGCGCAATGCGCCAGTGTGCGTTGTCAGAATCCGCTCGGTACTTCGCTGCATCGGCAATCAGGCCAACACGCTCTGGCGCGGGCGAGCGGCGATCTGGCCCCAGAGTCGACGTGAGGCCAGCTCGGCACCCTCCACCAGGGCGGCAAGCTTGGCCCACACGACGGTCGGGTGGACCTCTTTCGCGCCAGCCTGCGAGGCGAATCCGCAGTCGTTGCCGATCTGCACGTTCTCGCGTCCGACCAGATCGGCGTAGTGCACCGTGAACTCCGCGATCAACTCCGGATGCTCCACCCAGTTGTGGCCGTGGCTGAGCATGCCCGGCACGATGATCTTGCCTTCTGGCAGTTTGATGTCTTCGAACGCGTGATAGTCGTGCATGTGGCGCGGGTTCATCGCCTCGAAGGACACCGCCTGCGCACGCACGCGCAGCGCAACCCCAATCCACTCCCGCAACGGCATCGTAAAGACGAGCGGACCGTGGTTGACGCTGTAGCAGCTGTGGTAGCGAATGCGATCCTCTGGCAAGCCTCTCAACGCATGGTTGAGCTTCTCGAGTCGCTCCTCGACCTTCTTGCCGCGCTCGTCGTCAGGCAACTCCTCGAAGCCCCACAGGCTGGTACCTAGCCCGGGATCGTCCACCTGAAGAATGAAGCCGGCGTCGACGATCGCGCGGTACTCCTCTCGCGTGGCCTCCACGCACGCTTCCTCGAACTCTTCCTGCGTGCGGTAGTACTGGTTCTTGACGCGCACCAGATTGAATGGGTTGGCCGAGGGCATGAACGCCTCTTCGTAGTGCTGGCCCTTCAAGGCTTCCTTGAGGTTGTCGATATCCCGTTGGACGGCGGCCTGGCCGATATAGCGCACCGGCCCCGTGCAGACCAGGGTCACCGGTGGGGCGAGCGCCGCGGCCATCATGTGGCGGCTGAGGTACTCGGCGTAGTAGTCCGCGAATGCGCGCCGCTCGCGAGACACGAATCCCCGCCCTCCGCGCGGCGGTTGCGGGTCGGCCGGCTCGAACCCGCCGAAGCGTTCCGCCTGGTACGAGCCGAAGCCACTCTTCGACTGCTCCCCGTCACTCGGGATGTCGACGCCGATTTCACACTGGCGATGCACGACGTCGATGACGGCCTGCCACGCGCGGGTCCCGAAAGCCGCCGCGTCGTATGGGCGGTGGTTCTCTTTGTCCCGCATCATGGCGAGCAGGTCGTCGGGCCTGGGCAAGCTGCCGGTGTGGGTCGTGAGGATGCGATCGGTGCTTCGCTTCATAGCTCCTCCGATACTCCAACGTTGCGATGTGTCAAGCGTGCTTCGTTCCTGGCGTTCTGGATCCGATGCTACTCACCGAGCAGTTTGGAGATCAGTCGAACCAGCACCGCCTGCTCGTCGTCGGCGAGCGACGCGAGGAGTCTGCGCGTGCGTACACGGCCGGCAGCGTACAGGCCGCCCAGGACCTGGCGGCCTTCGGGTGTGAGCTGCACCACGTTTCGGCGACGATCGCTGGCGTTGACCGACCGCTGGAGCAGTCCGTGCTTTTCTAGTTCGTCCAGGCGGCTGACGAGATCGCCGGAGTCCACACGCAGCGCGTGGCTCAGCTCTACCTGGGAGGGCGAGCCGAGGGCATCGAGCATGGCCAGCACCAGGTAGCCGCGCAGCTCGATGCCGAATGGCTGGAGCTGTTCGAGCATCTCCTGTCGACTGCGGCGGTAGAGCAGGGCGAGCACGACGCCGAGGTCGCCGGCCGAGACAGCCGGCAGTGGCGGCATCCGCGCGACGCCGACGGCGGCCCAGGCGGGTTGCCGCGCGCGAGCGGTCGGCTTGCCGCGCGATCTCCTGACTTCCCCAATCGCTGGTATTTCCAACGGTCCACCCCGAGCACAGCCTAGGACGCCCACGCCAGCGTGTCAAACGCGCGTGTGAGCTACGCCCCCGGCTTGTTATCGTGCACTGAGGACTGATGGACTACGGTTTCGTCTTCGACAGCACCTTCAACCTGACGTGGGCCCAGCAGCGCGAGCTGGCCAAGCGCGCAGTGGATCTCGGCTATACGAGCGGCTGGGCGCCCGGCGGCGTGACGTCGCGCGACGGCATCCTGACCGCGGTCCAGTGGGCACAGGCGGCCGGGCCCGCGCTGTTGACCGGGACATCAGTGAACGTGGCGCCCTTCTGGACGCCCGTGAGCCTCGCGGCAGAGGCTGCCACCGCCGCCGAGCTGACCGACGGTCGGTTCGTCCTCGGCGTCGGCTCGGGCAGTGCCCACGACCCGTCGGCGCTGGCCGCGTATGACATGCCGAACCGACCGGTCGTGTCGTTGATGCGTGACTACCTCTCTATTCTGCGCGGGCTGCTGCGCGGCGACGAGGTGAACTACACCGGGAAAACGATGAGCTTGCGCGGAGTCCGACTGGGTTTCACGCCGCCCAGCGTCCCGATTTACGTCGGCGCCCTGGGGCCGCAAATGGTGAAGCTCGCCGGCGAGCTGGCGGACGGCGTCATCCCGAGCTGGAGCAGTCCGGAGCAGGTCGCCTGGGGCAAGGACCTCGCGGCTTCAGCCGCGCGCACAGCGGGCCGCGACCCGTCGGAGGTGAAGTGGGTGGGCTTCGTGCGCATGTGCATCGACCAGGACGCCGATCTGGCGCGGCGCACCTTCGCGCAGAGTCTGCTGCGCTACGGTCTGGGCCAGCCCGGTGCACCGCGGGACCGCAGCTTCCGCGGTCACTTCGGACGCATGGGTTTCGACACCACGCTCCGTCAGCTCGAGGAACAGCGCGACCGTGGCGCGTCGCTGGCCGAGCTGATCGAAGCTCTCCCTAACGAGCTGATGTCGGCGGTGGGCTACTTCGGCCGACCAGAGGGTGCGCCGGAGGCTTTCCGACGACTCGCGCGCGGGCTGGATACCGCGGTGCTGCGGATGATCACCACGGCTCCGGGGCCCGAGAAGGTAGCGCTCGCCCTGGAAGCCGTCCAGCCGGCTTTTGTCCCGGCAAGGGTGGCAGCAGGCTAACGCAGCGCGTGCCCTGGAAACCTGGCGGCCGCGCTGCTGGTAGCGGAACTACCATCGACGCGTGAGTAGCGAACCTCGGGGAGAGTCCTCAAGTGCGTCAGTGACGCCGGCCGCGGCTCGCGCCCGACTGCGCGAGATGATCACCGCGTTTCGAGTTAGCGACCTGGTGGCCACCGCCACCGAGTTCCGCCTGGCCGACCATCTCGCCGACGGTCCCAGAAGTAGCGCTGAGCTTGCGCACCTGTGCGGCGCCGACCCGCAGACGCTTCACCGCGTCCTGCGCGCTCTTGCGCGCATCGAGCTGGTGCGACAGACCGAAGACGGGCGCTTTGCACTCGCGCCGCTGGGCGAACCCCTGCGCAGCGACGTGCCGGATTCGCTGTACCGCATGGCACGGCTGTGGGGCACGGATCTGTTCAAACTGACCTGGATGCGCCTACCACACAGCGTGCGCACCGGACAGTCCGCGCAAGAGTATCTGTACGGTCTGCGACAATTCGACTATCTGGCCACTCAGCCGGACGTCGCGCAGATTTTCAACGACGGCATGCTGGCCGGGACACTCACCGTCGGAGCCGCGGTCGTGGAGGCCTACGACTTCACCACGTGCAAGACGATCGTCGACGTGGGCGGAGGGAGTGGCGCGCTGGCAGCCACGGTTCTCCGCGCGAACCCGGGCATGCGCGGTATTGTGTTCGATTTGCCATTTTGCGAACAGGGAGCCATCGACTTTCTCACTTCGGCGGGGGTGAGTGACCGATGCCAGTTCGCGAGCGGGGATTTCTTCGAAAGCATTCCGTCAGACGCTGACGCCTACCTCCTGAAGTTCATCCTGCACGATTGGGAGGACGCCAGATGTGCACAGATCCTGAAGACATGCCGCGCTGGCGTGCCGCGCCAGGCAAAGCTCCTCCTCGTCGAGTCCGTCCTGCCACCGGACGGCGGCCCCGTCACAGACGCGGTCTTTGGGGATGTGACGATGATCGTTCACACGGGCGGCCGCGAACGCACCGAGGCGGAGTATGCCAGCCTGCTCGACGCCGCGGGCTTCCGGTTGTCCCGCGTCGTGCCGACGCGCGTGGCGCAGAGTGTCATCGAGGCAGTTCCCGTCTGATATGACCGACGCGATCGCGATGAGCTACGAGGAACTGTTCGCGCAGGGCGTCGAGGCCGCGCGGCGCAAGGGCGTTTCCGTCGCGGACGCGACTCCACCAGTCAGGCGAACGTGCGCCGTCAACGGGCTCGCCGTGCGGTTCCTGGATTGGCAAACGGACCGATCCGAGCCGATGCTGCTCCTGCATGGCGCCTTGCTCCAGGCTCACGTGTGGGACTTTTTCAGTCTTGACATGCGCCGCCAGTTCCACATCCACGCGCTGGACCTGCCGGGTCACGGAGACAGTGACTGGGCGACCGACAGCGACTACTCGCGTGGGCGCGTCTCACGTGACATGGCGGCGCTCATCCGCCAACTGGACCTCGCATCGCTGGTTCTGGTTGGCCATTCGTTCGGTGGCTCGGTCGCCGCCCTCGTCGCGGCAGGCCTGGCGGATCGCGTTCGAGCGCTGGTCATGATCGATTCGACCCTGCTGCCGACCGGTCAACCAAGCATCAGGACGCGGGCAGCCACGGGGCCGCAGACCTTCGCCTCGTTCGAGGAGTTCGCGCAGCACGCTTCCGGGCTTGGCCGCCGTCGGGATCCCGCGCGCGTGTCGACCAGTCTGCTGTGGAACGCTCACCGCCTGGACGATGGTCGCTGGACCTGGAAGTACGATCCCGCGGTCCGCCACGCGGTGCTGGGACCAGCGGACTTCGAGGACGTCTGGTCCGCACTGCGCGCGTTTTCTCGTCCGCTGCTGTTCGTCCGCGCCAGCCGTCACAGTCACCTCAGCGAAGAGGCTGCCGAACGGCTGCGGTCGCTGCCCAACGTTCGGATGGTGGTCGTCCCGGAGGCCGGACATAATGTCATGACCGACAACCCGCTCCAGTTCACACGCGAGGTTGGCGAGTTCGTCGCCGGCCTGCCAGAAACCGCGCCGGTGAACGCGGCCCGTCCGTGAGGGCAGCAACCTAAGCCGGGGAGACGTTGCCGCTCCGGAGGAACTGGCCGGCTTGTCGGCCGGCACCGCTCGGCCCGCGAATGCCTGCGCAATCAGCAGCCATTCGCGGGCGTGCGCGCCGGCGCACACCAGGTGCGTGTCGTCCAGATGGCGGCGCTGAACCACCACCAGGCAGAAATCGGCGGCCGGCCCCGCAACGCGGTCTTCGGCCGTCGCCTCACCCCACGCCCACACCCCACCGTCAGGCGCCGCCAGCTCCACGCGCACGTCAGCGGTCGGCGGCGCCAGATTGTGCTGCGCGTAGCTGTACGCGCGCGTGCGGACTCCCAGGTGCGCAATATGCTTGAGCCGTCCAGTGACCGCCCGTTCCACGCCGAGGGCGTCGACGACATCCTGGCCGTGCGCCCACGTTTCCATGAGCCGCGCCGTCGCGTGCGACATGGCGCTCATCGGGGGCCCGAACCAGGTGATGCGCGCGCGCGCATCAGTGTGGCGCAGCGCCTCCAGCAATCGCTGCCGATTGCTGCGCCACAACTCGAGCAACACCGCCGCTGGCATGGACCGATTGTGCTGAAAACCATCCGCCCCGCCCTGCCGCGCGCCCCGATATGCCTCGAACCCGGAACGGGTCGTCCGCGGCCAGCGCGGCCACTTCGTCGGTGAGCGCCAGATGCAGGATGCTGTCACGCACGGTCCAGCCATCCGCCGGCGTCTCCACCGACCACCCCGCCTCGGGCAGCGGCGCTACCAGCGCATCCAGATCCGCGTGCTCCGCGGCCAGGTCCGCGCGCAGCGCCGCAAACTCGTCTGTCATCGCCACCCGCGTCACTGCAGCGCGCCAGCGTCCGCCAGCGCCTGATACTCCACCTCCGACAGACCGAGAAACGTCTTCAGCACCAGCTCGGTGTGCTGCCCCAGCAGTGGCGCGGCGGTGCGCAACTCCGACGGTGATGCGGGCAATTTGAAGCCCAGCTCATCGTATTTCCACGTGCCCATTTCGGGATGGTCGAGCGGTACGAAGTGCCGCCGATGGACCAACTGCGGATCGTCGAACACGTCGAGCATGGGGTACGCCACTCCAGCCGGCACACCCGCCTCCAGCAGCCGACGCTGGAGCGCGGCGCCCACCTGCAGAGCAGTCCACTTCGCAAGTCGACGTTCGAGGTCGTCCTGGTGCGCGAGGCGCCCGTCGGTGCTCGCCAGGCGTGGGTCGGTTGCCCAGTCTGGCCCACCCATGACCTGGACCAGCGTCTGCCACTGCGCGTCGGTCTCACACGCGATTGCGATCCACGCGTCCTGCCCGCTGAGGGGGAACACGCCGTGCGGCGCGCAGTACAGCGAGCGATTGCCCATCCGCTGAGCAACGTGGTTGCGCACCGTGTAATCGAGCACCTGCGGCGCAAGAAACTGGACACCGCACTCGATCTGCGACAGGTCAATGTGCTGCCCGCGACCCGTCCGCGCACGATAGTCCAGCGCCGCCATGAGCGCCACCGCGCCGAAGTGGGGCGTGGCCATGTCGGTGTACGCGCCATTGGGCGTCGCCGGATCGCGGTCTGGCCAGCCGTTGAGCATGAAAAAGCCCGACAACGCGGCACCCTGGTCGCCGAACCCCGCGTAGTCACGGTACGGGCCGGTTTGACCCTGCATGCACGTGCTCAGCATGATCAGGTCCGGGCGCTCCTGACTCAGCGCCGCATAGGCCAGCCCCCAGCCAGGCATGACGCGCGGCGTGAAACTGTCGACCACGACGTCCGCCCAGTCCACGATGAGCCTGCGCGTGAGGTCGCGTCCAACTGGATTGGTCATGTCGATGCTGACGCTCAGCTTGTTCGGATTGAACTGGGCGAAAAAGCCGCTGCGGTTGATACCGGATATGCCGTCGACAAACGGCGGACCAACACGGAGCGAATCCGGGTGCTTGCTGGATTCGATTTTGACAATCGTGGCCCCGTAGTCGCCAAAATGGCGGGTAGTGATGGGGCCGGCCGCGGCCCAGGTGAAGTCCACAATCTTGAGCCCCGCGAAGACTCCACTGACGTCCAGCGCGCGCTGTTCACGTCGGATCGGATCCGCCGAAGGTATGCTCCGCGGTTGACGCCTCCCGTCAGTCGACTCGTCCCGAAGAACAACATCGTTGTGCTCGCCGAGCCGCGGCGCGCGCCGAAATGTCTCGATCGGCGTCGCCGAAAACCGGGCGAAAGCACCCGGATAGAGGAACGAGCGCTCCAGCTCCGGATGCGCCACCGGTACCAGCAAGCCGCGCGCCTGAATCTGACGGCTCTCCACAATGTCCTGCGCGGTGGCGGCCGGCGCCAGTCGGAAGCGAAGTTGCACCGCCTTCTGATACAGCTCGTCGAGCGTTCGCGTCTTGAGAAACCGCTCGATGACCGCCGCGATCTGGTCGTACTCGGCCTGGCTAATGCCACGATTGTCGGCACCAGCCCACTCCTTTGCCGTCAGAATCGGGTCACCGAAACCTTCCTCGGTCATCCACGCGACCAGCGCGTCGAACTGGGCTTTGCCACCGCCGGTGACCAGCGGGCGGAACGCGATGCGCCCGTCCTTGCACGGCCAGGTGAAGCGGAACTTCACACCACCGATGTGCGCTCGGAAACCGACCGCCTGGCGCATCGTGTTGGCGTGCTGGATCTGCGCCGCGAACGTGACATTGAGCGGCGTCCACGGTATGTAGTCCTGGATACTGACATCCACGTGCTGACCGCGACCGGTGCGCTCACGCTCGAAGTGCGCCACCAGCGTGCCAGCCGCTGCTTGCCCACCGCCGTGGCGGTACGCGAGGTCCGCGCTGATGCGCACCGGGGGCCGGTCCGAGTCACCATTGACGTACAGGAAGCCGCCCAGCGCTTGCAGGGTCAGATCCGTGGCCGGGTACGCACGGTACGGTCCGCTCTGTCCGAAGGGGGTGACCGACGTCACAATGATGCGCGGATTGAGAGCCGACAGCACCGCGTACCCCAGGCCGAGATCATCCAGATAGCCGGGCCGAAATGACTCCAGGACGAAGTCCGCGGTCTTCACCAGACGCAAAAACGCCGCCTGGTCCTGGGTACGCTCCAGGTCGAGTGTGATCCCCCGCTTGTTCAGGTTGGACGCCCACCAGGCCAGGCTCATCTCGGGATCCGGGCGGTCACCGAAGTACGGCGGACGCCAGCGTGCAGGGTCGCCGCCCGGGGGCTCGATTTTGATCACGTCGGCGCCCAGGTCAGCCAGGATGCGGCCGGCCAGCTCGCCCCGCTCGCTGGTCAGATCCAGGACACGATACGGGCGCAGCAGCTCGGCACCGGGGCGCTCAGGCGTCAGCGTCACGCGGCCGCCCCCAACTGGTCGGCGTACTCCTTGCGGATGGTCTCGCCGCCATTGGACTGCCAGTCCCGCACGAGTTGATCATAGTCGGACATCGGTCGTCGACCGGCGATGATGTCGTTGACGCCGTCCCCGAACGTGGTCTCCATGCTCCGACCCTTGCTGAGGTAGGTCTGCGAGAACGTACCCCACGTCGGGTCCTCCGCACCGACTGCCAGCAGCGCTTGCTGGGCCTGCTGGTTGACTTTGCCAAAGTCCTGCAAGCCCGGGTAGTAGAGCACCCAGGGGTGGCGCGACATGAACTGCCACCCCACGTACAGGCTGTTCGACGGGCCCACCGATGTCGGCACCGGGTTGCCATTGGCATCGAACGCGTAGTCGCTTCCCTCCACGCCATATTGCACCAGCAAGTCTTCCTGCGTGCCGAACGGCGCGGCCAGCCAGTTGCACACGCGAAGCAGCTCGTCGATGCGGTCGTTGCTGGCCTTGCGGAAACCGTTGGCCAGGAGAAACCCAGGTGTCATGAAGTGAGTCGGCTTCACGCCGGCTTCGGCCGCAAACGGCACCATGAAATTGAACTTTGCCGGAGGAGTCTGCGACAGACCTCGCAGCCACAGGTCCGTCCAACCACCGCCGAAGCTCTCCTGGACGACCACCAGTTTGCTCGACAGATAGTTGTTGCGCGCAGTTGTCACGGTGTAGGTGGGCTGATCGGGGTCGTATACACCTGCCGCGAAGAGGTCGCGCACGTAGCCGACCGCGGCTTTGTACGCCTCCGTTTCTCGATCGCGAACGAGCTTGCCGTCCGAGCCGAGCTGCCAGCCATTGGGCGCCCCGAACAACTGAGCAATAGGTCCGAACGCGAACTGGATGCCGGTTACCTGTTGCGGAGGACCGCCGATCGCCCAGCGGTTGTCGTTGGGGCGGGTGAGCTGCTGGAGAATCCGCTTGAAATCGTCCGCGTCCTTCGGCGCATAGTTCGGACCGATCTCGCTGTCCCAGATGCCGCTGTTGTTGAACATGATCGGACCGACGCGATACTGCTGGATGGGCAGCAGATACACGTGGCCATTGATGACGGCTCCGGAGTTCTTCCAGGCGTACTGCGGCAGGAGCGCCAGATTCGGGTATTGCTTGATCGCGTCGCCCGCGAGGAACGGGCTCAGATCGGCGGCCTGAGCCTGGAGGAACTCGGACAACCGCTGGGCAGTGCCGAGACCCTGCCACAGCGCAAACATGTCGGGCAGGTCGTTACCGGCCATGACCGCGGCGAGTTTGGCGTTGTAGTCGGCGGGCGTGGTGAAGTTCACCTGGACCTGGGTGTTGAGCTCCTTGTTGACCTCCTGCCAGGACGGGTTGTTGTCCAGCGGCGTGGCCGGCGGATACACGGCCTGGTTGAAGTAGGTCAGCGTGCCGCCGCTGCCAGGCGCCGCGGTGGCCGACTTTGCGGGATGCGCGGGATAGTTGACGTAGGCATTGTCGATCCACGCGCCGGAGCTGGGCAGGTCGGGCCTGGGTGAGAGGGTGTCGGCCACGCTGACGGGGAATCCGGGCGCGGCGCTGACAGTGGGCTGCGCAGGCTGCGCGGCGACGCCTGGCTGCGACGCGACGGTGGTGCCGGTCGCGCTCGGCGTCGGGGCGACCCGCGTCGCGGCAGCCGAGGGTGGGACAGTCGGCGCGGCGGGCGCGCTGATCTGGCACGCGCCCAGCACGAAGACGCCGAGACCGGCGGCGCCAAACATGCCGTGGTGCAAGAAGGCGCGGCGGTCCCATCCCGCGCGGTTACGCTGCGCTGCTGGCGTGTGCGCCACGTTGCCCCTCCCGATGTCGTACCCTGACAATAATTCGGCATCCGAATCAATGCCGCTTGCCCGAGTCTGGCGCGCCCGCGTCCGCGTGTCAAGTCGCTGCTGCCCGGCGTGCCGCGCGTGAGCTGGGCCGCGTCCGACGCCCAGCCCGCCGCCGGCGACAGCCGCGCCCGGGTGCGTCGCACGCTGCTGCAGCACGGCCCGCTGGCGCGCGCCGAGCTCGCCGAGCACACCGGCCTGAGCCGCCCCGCCATCACCGACATCTGCCACGAGTTGCTCGACCTGGGCCACATCCACGAGACCGGCGCACGCACGCCGGGTCGCTCGGCTGTCGGCCGACGGCAGGTCCAGCTCGATCTGAATGCCGAGGCCGGCTACGCACTGGGCGTGCTGGTGGCCGCCGAAAACAGCGCCGTGACGCTGCTCGACCTGAAAGGTCAGCTGCTCGACTCCGTCCGGCTCGGCGCCGCCTTCGGCCGAGCCCGACGCGGTCCTGTCGTTTCTGGCTACCTCGGCGGCCGAGCAGGTGCGCCGCCTCGGCCTGCCGTCCGAACGACTGGTGGGAGTCGGCGTGACCGTACCCGGCGTTGTCGATTCTCTGGGCGGACGCCTGCGCGTGTCGCCGTTTTTCGGATGGGCCGATGTTCCGGTGCGCGCCGCGTTCGGGTCGATCATCGCGCGGCGGATCAGCGTAGCCAGTCCGGTGCAGGCCATTGCCACGGCGGAAATGCTGTTCGGGTCGGCGGCGCGACTGCCGCGCACCGACCTGGTGCTGGTGAATGTCTCGACGGCAATCGGCGCCGCCTTCGTGCTGGGCGGTCGACTCCAGCATGGCGCGGACAACGCCAGCGGGATGATCGGCCACGTGGTCGTCGACCCCGGCGGACGTCGATGCGGTTGTGGCCGTCGCGGCTGCCTCAACGTGGTCGCCTCAGGCGACGCGCTGGTCGCGAGCGCTGACGAGCGGGGGCGTCGCTTCGGCTCCTTCTCAGCACTCCTGGCTGCCGCGCAGGACGGCGACGCGCTGGCGCGGACGTTGCTCGACGAATCCGCGCGGCAGGTCGGCAACCTGGTGGGCGACCTGATTACGGCATTGAATCCGGGCGCTGTCGCCGTCAGCGGCATGGTCCTGCAGCTTGGACCGCGTTACGTGGACGTGCTGCGCGAGGCGGCGCTCGCGCGTGCCTGGCGGGTGGGTGCGGCTCCGACGCAGATTGTCGCCTCGGCCTTCGGCGTGCACGCCGCCGCCGTTGGCGCCGCGGCGATCGCCCTGGAAGACAACGTCTACGCTGTGGCTCCACGCCGACCTCCACCGTAACCGGCTCAAAGCCAGCACCGCCCGCGACGTCTCATCCGTACGGCGACCGTCCCTGACCGAATGTGGCGTCGAACGTGCGCGCTCACGGACAAGCCGCGCACTACCCCACACCGGGTATCCGCTGGCGAGATCTGCCAGCCCGGGCGCAACGGCACGGCCAACGCCGGGGGCGGACCCGTCCCAGCCCACTGCCCAGCCGCTGCTTCGCCAGCGCGCCTCCGAAATGCAGCGCTCTGGGAGCATCGCAGCGCTGCCGAATGGACAGTCCATTCGACCCGCGACAGCTGGAGAAAAGTCTCGACCCCGCGACAGCTGGAGAAAATTACCGCCGACCTGAACCAGCCGCTTTGAAGCGTCCACGTCTCTGGACGTGTGGACTCTCAAAACCCCAGCGCGCTGTCGTCCGTCGACTCGACCGGCAGACGCGGACCACTATTGCGGGGACGCCAGGCGCCCATACACTGAGCAGCATGGGGAACAGTGGCAAGGGGATCGTCAGTAGGCGGGTATTCATTCAACTGGGCGCTGGCACGGGAGCCGGGCTCTTGGTGGCCGCGTGCAGCAGCCCGGCACCTTCCGCGGGGACGAGTAGCTCGGCCGCGCCGACCAGCCCACCAGGCGCGTCGGCGAACACTTCAGCGACCTCCGCGGTGGTCACCGCGAGCACGCCTGCCGCGGTAGCGACCACCTCGCTCGGAGCAACCCCGGCACCGACCGTCATCGGCGCGGTAGCCAGCGGCAAGAACAGCGCGGCGCTGCCGAACTACATCGCACCCAATCTGCTCGCCAAACCCGACTATGATGCGCACGACCCGCGGGTGACCCTGGGCTGGGACAATTACCCCAAGAGCCCGCCCACGTCGTGGAACAAACCTGCGCCTGGCACGGGCAGCACGGTCACCGCCTTCGCCGTTGACTACTACCCGCCACCCACGCCCATTCAGGACAATTCGACCTGGCAAGCCGTCAACAAGGCGCTCAACTCTGACTTCCAGATGACGCAGGTGTCGGGTACCGACTACCCGCTTCGGATGGCGACGATGATGGCAGGCAACGACATCCCTGACATCATCCACCTCTACTTCGGCATCACCGGCCCGTACGTGCCACCCGGCACCGCCGAGTTCGTGAAGGCCACTTGCCAGGACCTGACACCGTTTCTCGCCGGCGACGCAATCAAGGATTACCCCAACCTGGCGGCCATTCCCACGTACGCCTGGACGAACTCATCGTGCGTCATCGATGGCGCGCTGTACAGCTGGCCGATCCACCGCTACCTCGGCGGCCTGAACTACTTCTTCAAAAACACCGACATGTGGAATCAGAAGGTCGGCGCGGACACCGTCCCGAAGGATGCGGCCGATCTCAAAAAGATCGTCGCGGAACTGAACGATCCGAACAACGGCGTGTGGGGCATAGGCGCGCAGGCGACTGCCCGCAACATGGGAATCCTTGGCTACGCGATGCTCTTTGGCGCTCCGAACACGTGGGGTCTGGACGCCTCGGGCAAGGTCGTTCGCGACCGCGAGACTGATCAATTCAAGGCGGCGGTGGCCTACCTGCGCGATCTGTGGACCAGTGGCCTGATGTGGCCCGACTCGCCCAGCAATACTGACCAGCGCTCCAATTTCGTCGCCAAGAAGTTCGCGGTGTGCGTCGAGGGTTTCGGGAACTCCTGGAACGACTTCTGGCTGCGCGGTTTGAACCAGAACCCACCCTCGAATTTCGACATCATCCTCCCATTCAGTGCCGACGCGAATACGAAGGTGCAGAGCTACATCACCGGCGGGTATATCTCGACGAACGTGATGAAGAAGGCCAGCCCCGATCGGGTCAAAGAACTGCTGCGCATCATGGACTACCTCGCCAAGCCGTTCGGTACGCAGGAAGACCTGCTGATTACGTACGGCCTGTCTCCAGCGGACTACACCGTCGGGGCGGACGGCAACCCGAATTTAACCTCGGACGGCAAAAGCCGCTCGCAGTACGTGCCCTGGCAGTATCTCTCCGATCGGCCGTACGCCACGTACTACGCGGGAATACCGAACTATGCCAAGCACACCAACGAGGTCGAAGTCGCGATCGTCGATCCGAAGATCGCGGTGGCCGACGCCACGCTTGGGTACTACTCCGCAACGGCCGCGGCCGCCGCGGGCAAACAGGCGGAGCAAGCCTTTACCGACGGCGTGAACAACATCATCCTGGCACGCGACCCGATAAGCGCCTACGACCAACTGGTGACGGACTGGCAGAATTCCGCGGGGAACAAGATCAAGCAGGAGTACAACGACGCGCTGGCGGCGGGGGCCTGACGGTTCTCGGCAGGCTCGTTCGCCGTAAACGTATCGGCAGTTGGTGTCGGGGATGTTGAGGCACGTACTGTCCATCCATCCCATAGTGAACGTGGAGTGGAGCAGGCCCACCCAGTAGTGAAGCCGAGTGGGCCTACCAACGTACGAACGCGAGGCGGGTCTACTCTACAGCGACGCGGGGCGGGTCCAGCCCGTAGCAAAGCGGAGTCGGCCTACTCTGTAGGGGAGCAGAGCGGGTCAACCTCGTAGCTATGCGGGGCGGGTCCACCCGAGAGCGAAGCGCGGCGGATCGACTCCATAGCGGAGCAGAGCGGGTCCACCTCATGGCGAAGCCGGCGGTGCCCGCAACTCCAGATTATCGAACTCCCAGGTCGCCGCATCTCCAGCGGTATCGAGCACCATCAGCACGCCCACCGCTCCAGACCGTCCCAGCTGATTGTCCACCAGGTCGGTGATATACTTGCCGTTGAGAAACAACGTGAAGTGCGTTCCGCCGGACACGCTTTCGGCGTGCACCACGAACGCATTGGTGTCGTCTGGCATCACCGCGCCGACAGCGGAGCTTTGCCAGAGCGTTTTCCACGCACCGTTTGTACGCAGCGCAACGCGAGCCTCGGACTTGTTGTCGATCACAAATTCGTAATAGCTGGTAGACGGCTCCGCCGCCGCGGCCCCGAACGGATACCCGATCAGGACTCCGTAGCTGGCCGACGACGGACCGGAGGCTTGCCTGGCACGGACGGCGTAGTGGAACGTCTGGCCTACATCACGACCCGCGATGGGCACCGGGTAGGCTACCCCGGTCTTGGCGGACATCTGGTATTTCAGAATGCCGTTGTCGAAATCCGAGCTCCAGGTCGCGAAGGTGTCGTCACCGGTGTAGGTCATGTTTGCCAGGTCGTTCTTGAGCACCGGCCACGTGGAGGGTGCCGGCAGGCTGAGGAGCTCCGTTTGTGCCGTACTCAGCGCTTCCGCGGTTGGGGTGCGGTTCTGCTGATACGAGGCCGACCGGTCGATCAGCACGGCGACAGTGACAGCAGCGACGAGCACCCCGAGCAGCACGCCACCGACCGCCGGGAGCATGAAACGTCGACCCGCGCGCGCCGTCGCCGGCCTTGTGTTTTGCCTGCTTTCTGCGCTGACGGTGGGCGCGGCACGTTTTGCGATCTGCTCGGACGCTGGCAAAGGCTCGGGCGCACCGCTGGAGCGCGGTTGCCGCGCGATCGGAAGTGCAACCCGCAGGTCGGGCGGAGCAAATTGACGGAGCGCCGTCAACATGGCGGTCGCCGACGGAACGCGATCGTTCGGTTCGAACGCAAGCGCCCGCTTCACGAGATCCGCCAGCTCGCCGCTGGTCTCCGGCCGCAACTGCTCGAGCGGCGTCGGCTCGGGTCGGGTTGGACCGTTAAAGGGGGCTCGGCCAGTCAGCAGCAGGTACAGCGTCGCCCCGAGCGCGTACAGATCGGCGCGCCCATCCACACGTCGGTCGCCTGCCAGCTGCTCGGGCGCGGCGTATTGCAGCGTGGCCGGGACAGCCGAGTACACGCCTGTGAGCGAGGCGCTGTCCGGGCCGGTTTCCTTGGCAATGCCCAGGTCCATCACCATGACTTGCCCCGTGGCGGTGACCATCAGGTTGGATGGCTTGATATCACGATGCACGATCGTGAGCGCGTGCGCCGCCTCGAGGCCTTGCAGGACCTGGCAACCGATCGCCGCGGTGTCGGCAATCGAGAACGCGTCGCTACGCTCGGTCAGCAGGTCGGCAACGGTGCGACCGTCGATCCACTCCATGGCCAGGAATGGCACGCCCTGTTCGTCGCGGCCGCGATCCAGGATGCGAACCAGATTCGGATGCCGCAGACCGCGCACGAGGACGAGGTCAGCCTCCCGCTCGAAGCGGGCAATCATACGCGGATCGTGCACGAAGTGCGCATGCAGGCGCTTGAGCGCAACTGCCCGGTTGGTGCCCAGCTCGCGCCCGAAGAAGACGCTGCCGAAGCCGCCGCCACCGACCCAATCGAAAACGCGGTAGGTTCCACGCTCGCCCTGCAGGGTTTCAGTCGCTGCTTGCACTCGTCTTTCGCCGCTGCCACCACGGCGGAAGCACCGTACCCTGGCGCGCGGCTGTGCTGCAAACCGGCCGTGCGCAGTCGCGCGCGGCGGCACCGATGCACTCTAGCTGGGCGCGCCCCAGAGCTGCGCCAGGTTGGAACTAGTTCCACGATGGCCTGGGAGGTCTCTTCGATGCGCGTTCCCAGTCGGCACCGACGCCCCATCCGAAGCGCGTCGAGCTCGTCCCGAGATTTGCCCTGCAGCGCTACGAGCCGTCGCGTTGGGCTGGCGCTTGCGCTTCCCGCGGTGTTTGCGTATGGACGGCTTCGGCCAGGCGTTTGATGGCGTCGAGACGCCGCTCCCACTGGCGGGCGACGTCGGTCATCGCCCGCGTGGCCTGGTCGAGGCGGTCGGCGTTCACCCGGTACAGAACCTCACGGCCGCGCTTGTGGTGGCTGATCAGTCCCGCCTGTTCGAGCACCACGAGGTGCTTGGAAACGGCCTGCCGAGAAAACGGGACTCGGCCGGCCAGCCAGCTAGCACTGGCTTCACCACGGCGCACGAGCAGGTCGAGGACCCGACGACGTGACGGGTCGGCGATTGCCGCCCACAGCTCGTCTTCGGCGGCGGAGCTCATCCCCACGGGCGCTCGGCGAGCAGCGTGTCCAGGCGATCCAGAAGCGTGGCCCCACCAGCGTGGCGCTCCAGCGCGGCTGGCTCCTGGTCGGGCGGACGACTCCCTGTCAATCTGCAACTAACGGTAGCACGTGCGCGGCCAATGCGCAACCATTCGTTGCACATTGGCCGCGCGCCTCTGTCAACTGCCGCCCACAGAGGCGTGCACGCGCTGCATCGAGTCCACCACCCAGATCCCAGGAGGACCCGACTGCGCGGGTTGGCTCAACTGGATGTCATACAGGCTCGACGCGTGCTGCACGCGCACCACGGCCGAACCGTCGCTGACCGCGAGCAACCGCATCGGATCGCTGCTGGCCAGACCAAGCGTGGTCGCCTCGGCGTGCGCAACCGCGAGTGGGTCCAGTCGCCACGGCTGGTTGCCGCTGTTGACGGCGTTCTGCACCGGCGCCGCCGCGGCGGGGTCGGCGAGATCGCCCGAGGCGTCCGTACCGAGCGGCCCAACCCACGCCACGGCGTCGGCAACCACCACGCCGTCTGCCTCACCCGACAGGCTCACCTGCTCGTCTCGACGCGGCTCGAACGTGAATGTGCCCAGACTGTGCCACGCGCCGCCGCCAACCTGCTGGTTGACGGACACGTCAGCGGACGCGTCGCTGGCATCAACGTGATACGGCGCCGAGGCGGCGCGGTCTGGACCGCTGGTGAAGCGGACCTCCACCCGGTACCGCCCGGGCGTGCCGCTCGCCGAAAACGGCCAACGGACGAGTGCGGGGCCTTTGCCCGGTGCGTGTACGAGATAGTCAGCGCCGTAGAAACCCGGCGTGGTGGTGCTGCGTTGCCACGAGCCGTTGAGATGCACCGTCGCACTGGTGTCGTCGACGATCCATTCGTCGGCCAGCGCGTTTGGCGCGGCCGCATGCAGGCTCAGTAGGCCGAAGACAACGATGGTGAGCGCGCGCACTGGCCTCGAGAGCAATGCGCGATGGACAGCGCAATTCAGGTCCAGCATGCCGGCCGGAGTGCAGAGCGCGGGCCCGGCCGCGCGCCGCGCTGGCGCCTGCGTCGCTCCACGGGCGGGAGCGCCTGCGACGATCACCGTCTGGGACGTGGCGACGTACCCTACTGCTTGGCGTGTCATCTGCCTCTGCGCGCGGATCCTTCGTCGTTCCTCCCCACGATGACACGCGTCACGGACGGGAAAACGTTTAGAGAGCATGGTCATCGACGCGCATTCGCACTTCACGCCGCGCGCGGTCATCGAGCAACTGCAACGTTCCCCGGCGACCTTTCCCCACATCACCTTGCACGACCTGGGCGAAGGTCGCTTCACCTTCGCGTTCCCTGATTCCCAGCCGACGCGGCCCATGCCGCCACGACTCTGGGATATTCAGGCTGCGCATCACTGGTTGGACGAGCAGGGCATTCAGGTCCACATCGTTGGTCCGTGGTCGGACCTCTTCGGCTACACCCTGCCAGCCGACGAAGCCGCCCGCTGGTGCCGCTTCGTCAACGAGGCAGCGCTCGAAGCGCTCGGCGGCCAGCCGCGCTTCGTGCCGCTCGCCATGGTGCCCATCCAGAGCGGACAAGTCGCGAGCCGCGAGCTGGAAGCCGCCCACGCGATGGGCTACCGCGGCGTGACGATCGGCACCTTCGCGCCCGGCCTGGACCTGGACCAGCCTGACCTGCAGTCACTCTGGTCGACCGCCGCGCGGCTGCGCATGCCGGTCGTGCTGCACCCGCTGTACCTGTACGACGAGCCGCGCCTCGCCCGCTATGACCTGC
Source organism: uncultured Chloroflexia bacterium (assembly GCA_963776625.1). Lineage (GTDB taxonomy): Bacteria > Chloroflexota > UBA6077 > UBA6077 > CF-72 > CF-72. Next base: position 700,372 of record CAVZNP010000004.1, read on the forward strand.
CGAACGCGATCGGCCGCTTGAACGACACCGCGATTGCCGTCTCGCGCCTGTTGTACGCGGGGGTGTTGACCGAGCACGCCGACCTGCGGATGCTGGTGGTACATGGGGGCGGCAGCGTGCCCTACGCGCTGGGCCGACTGGCGCGCAATTTCGAGCTGCACCCCGATGAACTGGCCGATCCGCGCGCGGGCTTCGCCCGGCTCTACTTCGACTCGGTGGTCTACGACCCGGCCCCCTTGCGCTACCTGGTCGAACTCGCGAGCGCCGACCACGTCGTCCTCGGTTCGGACTATCCGTTCCCGGTCATGGACCCGCGGCCCCAGGCGGTCGTGCGCGCGGCAGGTTTCGACCCCGCGACCGTCGAGGCCATCCTGAGCCACAGCGCGGAGCGCTTGTTTGGCCTGGCTGGAGGCAACTCCGCGTAAGTGGCGTGGCCGCGTTCCCGGCGCTTGAGGTGCCGCTCACGCTGGTGAGGTTCCGTCGCGCTGCAAAACCGGCCAGAAGTCTACGTGGAGTGCAGTACCTCCACCACGCTGGCGGCTACGACTTCCTGCCGCTCGACGTCCTTCTACTCGTAGCAGCCGCGCCAGCGCCCACGTAGTCCGCCAGGTGCTGACCAGTCAGCGTGTCGCGCGCAGCAACCAGGTCCGCCGGCAGGCCCCCGAAGACGACCCGCCCGCCGTCGTGGCCGGCGCCCGGGCCGAGGTCGACGATCCAGTCGGCGTGCGCTACCACCGCGAGGTGGTGCTCGATGACGATTACCGACTTTCCCGCGTCCACCAGGCGGTCAAGCAGCTCGAGCAGCTGCGCGACGTCCGCGAGGTGCAGCCCGCTGGTCGGTTCGTCGAGCACGTAGATACCCCCGTCGGCGGCCATCTGGATCGCCAGCTTGAGCCGCTGCCGCTCGCCGCCCGAGAGCGTGGTCAGCTGCTGGCCGAGCGTCAGGTAGCCGAGCCCGACGTCGGCCATGCGTGCGAGCGTCTTCTGGGCCGCGGGCGTCTTCGCCGCGCCGCCGCTGAAGAACGCCAGCGCCTCACTGACTGACATTGTCAGCACCTCGCTGATGTTGCGGCCCGCCAGCCGGTACTCCAGCACGCTCGCGTCGAAACGCTTGCCCTCGCACTCCTCGCACACGGTCGCCACGCTTTCCATGAACGACAGATCCGTGTAGATGACGCCGTTGCCGCTACAGTTCGGGCAGGCGCCTTCGGAGTTAGCGCTGAACAGCGAGTCCTTGACGCCGTTTGCCTTCGCGAACGCCTTGCGAATCGGGTCGAGCAGCCCCGTGTAGGTGGCGGGGTTGGAGCGCCGCGAGCCGCGGATGGGCGCCTGGTCGATTGAGACGACACCCGCCCCCTTCGGCATCGACCCGTGGATCAGCGAGCTCTTGCCCGATCCAGCCACGCCGGTGACCACGCACAGCACGCCGAGCGGCAGGTCCACGCTCACGTCGCGCAGGTTGTGCTGGGTCGCGTGGCGGATCTCCAGCCAGCCGGTCGGCGCGCGAGGCTGCGTCTTGAGGGCGGCGCGGTAGCCGAGGTGGCGTCCGGTGAGCGTGTCGCTGGACCGCAGGCCGTCGAGGGTGCCCTCGAAGCACACGGCGCCTCCGTCGCCGCCCGCGCCTGGTCCGAGGTCGACCACGTGGTCGGCAATCGCGATCGTCGCCGGCTTGTGTTCGACGACCAGCACCGTATTGCCCTTGTCCCGCAGCCGCAGCAGCAGGTCGTTCATCCGCTGGATGTCGTGCGGGTGCAGCCCGACGGTGGGCTCGTCGAACACATAGGTGACGTCGGTCAGCGACGAGCCGAGATGGCGGATCATCTTGACCCGCTGCGCCTCACCGCCCGACAACGTGCCCGACGGCCGCTCGAGCGACAGGTAGCCCAGCCCGATTTCGACGAATGATTCGAGGGTTTGCTGGAGCGCGCCGACCAGCGGCGCCACCGACGACGTGTTGAGGCCGCGGACCCATTCCGCAAGGTCGCTGATCTGCATCGAGCAGGCGTCGGCAATGTTGATGCCATGAATCCGCGAGGAACGGGCCGCCTCGCTGAGGCGGGTGCCGCCGCACTCGGGGCACGCGGTGAAGGTGACGGCGCGCTCCACGAAGGCGCGGATGTGCGGCTGCAGCGCGTCAGGATCTTTAGACAGCATCGACTTCTGCAGCTTGGGGATCAGTCCCTCATAGGTGAGGTTGACGCCCTTGACCTTCACCTTCGTCGGCTCCTTGTAGAGGAAGTCGTGGAGTTCTTTCCTGGTGTATTGCGCGATTGGTTTGTTCGGGTCGAGGAAGCCCGACTCGATGAAGATCCCCACCGTCCACCAGCTGTCCGTCTTGTAGCCCGGGATCGTAATCGCGCCCTCGGCGATCGACCGCGAGTCGTCGTACAACTGGGTGAGGTCGATGTCGGAGACCGTGCCGCGGCCTTCGCAGCGCGGACACATGCCGCCGGTGCGGGTGAAGCTTCGCCTCTCGGTCTTGCCGCCGCCGCGGTCGACCGTGAAAGCGCCGCTCGCTTTTACGGAGGGCACGTTGAACGAGTAGGCGTTGGGCGAGCCGATGTGCGGCTGCCCGAGCCGGCTGAAGAGGATGCGCAGCATCGCATTGGCGTCGGTGGCGGTGCCGACGGTGGAGCGCGTGTCGGCGCCCATGCGCTGCTGGTCGACGATGATCGCGGTCGTCAGACCTTCGAGGACGTCGACGTCGGGACGCGGCAGCGTGGGCATGAAGCCCTGGACGAAGGCGCTGTACGTCTCGTTGATCAGTCGCTGCGATTCGGCGGCGATGGTGGCGAACACAAGCGAGCTTTTGCCGGAGCCCGAAACGCCGGTGAAGACCGTCAGCCGGCGCTTGGGGAGTTCCACGCTCACGTTTTTCAGGTTGTTCTCGCGGGCGCCATGGACGCGGATGACATCGTGCAGGTCGGGCATTCGTACGCTGCTCCGTTCGTTCTCGGTATTTTCGTTCTGGTTAAAAGAGGGATAGCTGCGGCGCCGGCGGGAGCGCTCGACGGCTGGTCGGCGCGGCAGGCGCCCTCTCGGACGGAGTCAGGCGCGCGTCTGGATGAGCCGGATCATGTTGCCGGCTGGGTCGCGGAAGGCGCACTCGCGGGTGCCGTAGGGCATGTCCATTGGCTCCTGGACCACGTCGACGCCGGTCGCCTGGACGCGGTCGAAGGTGTCTTCGAGATCCGGGGTCGAGAAGTTGAGCCCGCGCAGCAGGCCCTTGGCAAGCAGGTCGTGGATGGCCGCGCGATCCGACGGCGAGATGCCGGGGTCGGCAGCCGGCGGCTCCAGCACGATGTTGATGTCGGGCTGCGAGGGTGGTCCAACCGTCACCCAGCGCATGCCCCCGTACTTGACGTCGCTGCGCACTTCGAAGCCGAGCGCGTCGCGGTAGAAGGCGAGCGCCTTGTCGTGATCGTCGACGATCAGGAAGCAGTGATGCAGTTTGACGTCCATGGCCGCAGGCTACCCGCCCCCGCGGCCGGCCGCTTCTCAATTTCTGACCGGACACCAGATACCAGAAGCCCCCGTCGGCGCTGCCGACGGGGACCTCCCGTTGCCGCGGGGCAGCAGGTCTACCAGCGCGCGAGCTGGGTGATCTGGATCAGGTTGCCGCAGCCATCGTTGACCTGGGCGATGGTCGAGCCGGTTACCTCGGTTGGCGGCATCGTGAACTCGGCACCTCGGCCTTTGATGCGCTCGTAGTCGGCCTTGACGTCGTCGGTATAGAACATCACGGCGGGCTGGTGCTGTTGAAAGAGGGCATCCTGGTAGGCCTTGGCCGCTGGATTGTTGTTGAGCGCCAACTGCAGCTCGGTGCCATCTGGCTCTTCGGGCGAAGCGACCGTCAGCCAGCGGAACGGCCCATTGCTGAAATCGGCCTTCTTCGCGAATCCCAGCACGTCGGTGTAGAAACGCAGCGCCTCGTCCTGGTCGTCGACGTACACGCTGGTCAGCTTGATTTTCATGCGGTGTGTCCTCCGTTTCGGCTTGCTCTGTATCGAGCCTACGCGCTGCCTGAGGTGGCCGCTTCTCGATTCCTGACCGGTCGCAGCGCCACCCGCACCAGACAAGCGGGCAGGGGTTCGGTCCACGAGTGGTCCCGAGCGCGATACGCGCTGGGGGTCTCGCCGACGAGCTCGCTGAAGCGGGCGCTGAATGTCCCCAGCGAGGAGCAGCCGACCTCGAAGCAGACCTCGGTGACCGAAAGGTCGCCGCGTCGCAGCAGGGTCATGGCGCGCTCAATGCGCCGCGTCATCAGGTAGCTGTAGGGGCTTTCGCCGAAAGCGGCGCGGAAGCTCCGCGAGAAGTGGCCGGACGACATACACGCGGTGCGCGCCAGTGCCTCGACATCGAGCGGGCGCGCGTACTCACGATCCATCTGGTCCCGTGCGCGCCGAAGACGAATCAGATCGTCGCGATCCACGCTTCACACCATACTGCACACCACCGACCGGCAGGCCGTGGCACGCCGCTGCGCTCGCTCTCGCGCGCTGTGCGCGCGATCTCTGGTGCCGAAGCAGGCACTCGAAAGAAGGCGTCGCGGGGCGTCGCACAGTCTCGTTTTCAAGTTGAAAACCTGAGACTGTGTCGCACGACGCCGCATGATTTCGCGCCGGGTTGGTGTCAGCGTTGGTGTCAAACTTTTCGCTTGTTCGGCGCTAAATCACGCCATGGATGCCAAATCAGGCCATGGCTGCTCGGGCGAGTCACACGCCGACCTGAGTGTCGGCATGCCCCGCTGCCGTGCGTCCGTCATCCCCGCCGAGACAATTGAGCAGGCGGTCATCGGAGCAGTCGACGCGGCCCTACGCGACCGCGAGCCGACACTCGGTGCGCTGCGGGCGTCGGTGCTGGCCCGGCACGGAGCAGCGTGCGCGGCGAACCCCTGTGGGCGAAGCCATGGCGCGCAAGGACCGGGCGCGCCCCGACGTCCGAGCCAGCCTGCGTTCCGGAGCCCTCAGCACAACCGAAGCGGAGCAGGACCTGCGCCAGCTGGCGGCGGAGCTGGCCGAGCTGCAGCGGGAGCACGACCTACTGCAACTGCAACTGCAGCGAGATGGCACAGACGGCGGAGGCGCGGCTAATGGCCATGTCGGCGACGTTCGACGACGTAGCGGACGAGTGGCGGGTGGCGGTTGCGGCCGATGATCGCCCGACACTTCGGCAGGTGATCGGCCGGCTGGTGCGGCGGATCGAGGTGACGCCCATCGAGCGGGACGGACGCCGGAGGTCAGAGGCGGCGATCATTTTCGCCTTCGAGCCGAGGACCAGCGTTCGCCCGTTGCTTGCTTACGCTTCGGCATATGTAGCGCTATGGCGAAAACTTCCACCGCTTGAGTTGGCCGTTCCGGTCGGACTAGGCGCTTGACGATGGCACCGCTACGGCGCCATCCCGACCAGTCAACCGCCGTGTGCGCGCAAGCGCGGTCAAAGGTGCCGAGACGGAACGCGACGTCGAAGGCCGCTGGTGCTTGCGGCCCGAATCGACGCTATCAGATGTGCTGCCGTCCGCGGGCTGACCAACGTCTTCGGGGCTCAATGAAATTGCGCCACGACCAGGCGGACGCGGGCGGCTCGACAAGGATCAGACGGTGACCAGGGCGCGCGCTCCACCCAGTGCACCGTGGACGTCTTCCTCGACGCCGCCAGGATCAACAGGACGAGCCACAGCGGGTTCCCAGGAGGACGGAGCGGCCAGTCCGCGAACCTACCGAAACGAAGAAAGGCCGCTGGTGCGCCAACACCAACGGCCATCAATCAACAAGCGGGCAGACGGCCCGCGGCACACACTACGCGCCAATTGTGCCGCAGCGAGGTCTGCCTCGCAAGAGGTGAACTTGTGCTGTTTTCAGACCGAGCAAACGCGGAGACCACACGTGGCCCAGCGTCAACCTTGCCTTCAGTGGGGCGTTGTTCGTGAGTATCCAGATCATGAGTCGGGTCTGGGAGACCTCGCGCCAATCGGGCGGTGCGCTGCTTGTGCTCCTGGCTATCGCCGACTTTGCAGACGACGCCGGTATTGCCTTCCTGAGCATCGGCACCCTGGCTCGCAAAGCAAGGCTCAGCCCGCGTCAGGTGCAACGAGTCGTATCAGCGCTGGTCACCGAAGGCGAGTTGTGCATTGAGCCCGGTTGCGGACGCCAGGGCTCACACCTCTACCGAGTTGTCGTCGGTACGCCCCGACCGACCGAAAATGTCACCCTCGACAAATTGTCACCCCGACACAATGTCATCCCTGACAAAGTGTCACCCGCTGGACGACGCCGGCGTCGCGAGGTGGTGACACCAGCGACGCAAGCGGGGGTGACGCCGGTGTCACCTGAACCGTCATACCGGGAACCGTCAATAACCGGCACCCCCCCCGCCCCCCGCCAGGCAGCAGCAAGGGGAGAGTGATGGCGAAGACGAGTCACCTTCCGGTCCAGACGACCTTGGGTCAACTGCCAAATGGCCGGCCGTCGGCGTCGATGCTCGTCGCTGGCCTGTATCGGGGGCTCGGCCTCGATGTCAACCAACTCACTCCGACGAGGCGTGCCCGGGAAGCTTGCGATCGCCGAGGACCTTGTCCTGGTCGGAGCTACGCCAACCGAGGCCGAAGCGTACGCCCGCCAGACGGCGGGCTTGGCCGGCCGCCTGGCGCCTATCGATGTGCGCAGCTTCGAGCGCGAGCGTCTTAGCTGGCAAGCCCGACGTCGAGGTGCGGAACGCACCCGTCGCCACTTTGTCGATCGAACCGGGCAACCACCATCCTGGCAGACAGAGCAATTTACGGTAGCGGCCAAGCGTCCATGCCAAGTGCTGATTTGGAGGTCAGTGCAGCCATGCTTCGCCTCGGTCCGACAGCAGACGGCGAGCAGGGCCCGACCGGGACAGTCGCTTCGTTTGAGCTTGCTGCGAGGGCGGCGATGATCGACGCCCCCGTACCACCGGTCGACACGAATTCCGTCACGCCTATCGACTCGACCGACGACCAGGATCTGTCCAGTCCTCCCCAGAGTCGCCAGGCGGAAGAAGCCGTACTCGGGTCCGTGTTGAAGAACGGGGCGGCGATCGCCGATGTCGTGCCGTTCTTGAAACCCCACCACTTCTACGACTCGCGGAACTGCCACGTGTACGCGGCGATGGCAGCCCTCTTCGAGCGTGCGACGCCAATCGACTATCACACGATCGCCGAGGAGCTCATACGCCAGGGCACTTACGATTCCTCCGGCGGGCTGCCGTATCTGGCCGAGGTGAACCTGGCTACCCCGTCAGCGGCGTACATCGAGCACTACGCGCGGATCGTGCTCGAGCACGCGATCAGGCGGCGCTACATTCAGGCCGCGCAGGAGATTGCCGAGTTAGCTTGGTATAGGCGGCGAGACCTGGATGCAGTCAGACATCGCGCCGAAGCGCTCGTACTTGCCGCAGCCAGCGACTCTGTCGGTCGTCGCGCCGCACTCGCACCCGCTCAATGGACCGAGCACCTGATCGACTATCTGGGGCAGACACGCTCGGGCGGGCTCGCGGGCATCTCGACCGGGCTTCGCGACCTGGACACCATGACACTCGGTTTATCGCCTGGCCTGTACCTGTTGGCAGCAGCGACCGGTACCGGTAAAACAGCCTTGGCCGGACAGATCGCCCTGCACGTCTCAGAGCGTCACGGGCCGGTTGTGTTCGTAAGTATGGAGCTCAGCGACGTCGATCTTGCGGTGCGCATGGTGTCGGTGATTACGAACGTCAAGAAGGAGCGACTGGTCACGGGCACACTGACTGACGAGGGATCGGACGTGGTCCTCCGGGCAGTTGAGCGGCTATCCCGGTCTCAGTTGCACATCGTGTTTGGCTCCGGGTACACATCGAGGGACATACGCGCCTACGCGTTGCAGGTGCAAGCGACCGAGGGCACACCACCTTCCCTCATCGTGGTCGACTACGTTCAACTCCTCAAGGATCAGGAGGGTGACGGACGTAGTCGCGAGCGGAACGTCCGTGCCGCTGCTCGCGGCTTGAAGGACGTCTCTGGCGAGCTCGGTATACCCCTGCTAGCACTGGTGCAGCTCAATCGCAACCGCGCTATACGTGCTGACAAGCGACCACAGCTCGCGGACTTGCGCGAGTCCGGCGATCTGGAGAACACTGCGGACTCCGTGATTGGCCTCTACCGAGATGAGGTCGATCATCCGAACAGCCCGGAACGGGGATTGGCGGAGCTCAGCGTGCTGAAGAAGCGTCAGTTAGGCGAAGAAGTCGGCACCGTCCGAAGCGTGGTCTGGGTAGGCGAGAGCTATCGGGATTATGCGCGCCAGCACAAATAGCAGCCGGCTCTTGAGATGGACGGGATGGATGCCCGTCTTATCAGAGGCAACCCATTGGGTGGGATCGCAGCTATCAGGGGCGTGGACGTTGGCCAAAAGTAGAAAAAGGTTGCAGCGGCCGAACAGAAGTTCTAGGCTTCCCGGCTCATGGCGCCGCCCAAGCAGTCCACACCTGGACGTGCGGCGAGCGCTCTACAAGCTGTCGCGGCAATCGAGCGGAAGTTCGGCGCTGGCGCCGTCCTGCGGCTAGGCGATGTGTCAACATCGTCTACTGACGTCCTGCAGACGGGCTTGCTCGATCTGGATCAAACCATCGGCATCGGCGGTTGGCCACGCGGCCGTATCTGCGAGGTGTTTGGTCCCGAGAGTGTCGGGGTGAGTACGTTGCTACTCCAGACACTCGCCGCGGCACAGCGGCGTGGGGGCATCGTCGCTCTAATTGATGTCGACCGCGCGTTTGGCCCGGAGTACGCGCGGCGCCTGGGTTGTGCCGTAGAGGAGGTCTTCATCGCACAACCGGACGACGGCCCGATCGTCGAGACCAAGGCGTGGGCGAGGCTTCCGACCTCGACGCCGCCCTGAGGCTGGTGAGCCCAAGACTCAAAGGCCAACCGCCGCCGGCTTGAAATTCGACCCGTATTGGAGGAATGATCGACGCGCTGCTTCTCCTCCAATTAAAGGGGCGGCCCGCAGGCCCCCAAGTCGCGGCAACAAGGCAGCGGACGCTGGATCGCGGACGGGCATCTCCGATTCCCCGACATGCTTCACCTGGCCTCTGCCACCAGCAGGCTCGTCGGTCCGGTTAGTGGCATGTGCATCAGCGGCTGCCAGCCACTGTCACCTAGCCATCCACGCAGCTCGTCCTCACTGTAGACATCCCCTTCTCCCGCCATCATGAGAAATTCGCCCGCCGCGAGCGCTGCAAAGAGTGGGTGCGTATGAGTGGGATCAGTCACGAAATCAACGATCAGGAGCCGGGCACCTGGTGTCACTGCCGCGCGCGCTCGCTGGAGCAGAGCGCGATTGTGCTCCTCCGAGAGCACGTGGATGACGTTCGCAAGGACAATTGCATCGTGGCCAGGTGGCAGCGTGTCGGTCGAGAAGTCCCCCTCGATGACCTCTATACGTGTACGCTCCGGCTCGCGCTCCACGTGTTGCCGCGCCAGCGTGGCGGCCCCTGGCAGCTCGAAAACGGTGCCGTGCAGTCCGACATGTCGGCGCAACACCGCGACCAGCAGAGACCCGATACCTCCGCCGAGATCGAGAACCCGATCATGCCGGCCGAAGTCGTAGCTATCGGCCAATGCCTGGGCTGGCCCCGCCGCGAACGCTCCCACCCCTTCTGAAAAGATCCGCTGGTCCGCCTCCGAAAAGCCGCCACCTTGCCGGTTGGGCGCCTGCCCGGTCCGGATCGCCTGCTCCAGTCCTTCCCACGTTGGATAGCTGATCCGGTTCCAGAAACGCAGAATCGGGCGCAGGTCCGCCGGGCCACGGCCGCTCAAAAAGGTGCTGGCTAGCGGAGCATTTCCATACAGATCCCCAGTCCGCTCGACCAGGTTGAGCGCGACCATGGCGTCCGCCGAGATGCGCAAGGTGCGGCGCGGAACATTGATACGAGCGGCGAGGTCGTCCAGAGTGGCGGGACCACCGGCGAGTTGGGCGAACAGGTCGATCTCGCTGGCAATAAACAGATGTTTGGCTGCCATGAAGCCGGCGGCGATCTGGAGAATGCCATCGGGCGTGATGTCCGTCGCGGTTCGCTGGATTTCCGTCGCCATCTCATTTCCTCCTGTACCGAGGCCATCGGTTGTTGATGAGGCGGCAGGTCAATCGCCCACCTGGATTGCAGCATCCGAGACCCGCGCCAGCGATCCCAGTGACAGCACCCTCACGCGAGCCTCACAAGCTTCAACTCGAGCGAATTTGGCGGACCGTCTTGCACTTGCTATCGTGCGAAGAGCCGTCCAAACTCAGACGGGCGAGAGCGATGATGGCCGAGCCCGAAACCTTTGGCTTGCTCCTGCGGCGATATCGGCTTGCCGCGAGCCTATCGCAGGAGGCGCTTGGCGAGCGCGCCTGCCTCAGCGCGAATGCGATCGCCGCCCTGGAACGCGGCCGCCGGCGGGCCCCGCGGCCGGCCACCGTACTTCTTCTGGCCGACAGTCTGGACCTGGCACCAGCCGAACGCCAATCACTCATCGGCGCCGTTGCTTCGGCCTTAGCCGTGGAGAGGGAAAGTGCTTTGCCGCGCGTACCGGTTCCGCTGACCAGTTTCGTGGGCCGGGCACGCGAACTTACGCAGGTCCGACACCTCCTGGAGTCGGCGCGCTTACTCACACTGGCCGGGACCGCCGGCGTGGGCAAGACCCGTCTTGCAATCGAGGTTGCACGTAACGTCGAGACGGAGGTGGGGTTCGTCGAGCTCGCTCCCCTGGATGGTGCCGAGGTGCCACACGCTGTTGCCTTGGCGCTTGGCGTCCAAGAACAGCCTCGCCAGCCATTGCCGCAGACACTCGCCCTGGCGCTCCAACCGCGAGACCTCGTGCTAGTCCTGGACAACTGCGAGCATCTGTTGCATGCCTGCGCCGAGCTGATAGGCACGCTTCTTCAAACCTGTCCAGGGCTGCGCGTGCTGGCCACTAGCCGTGAGCCATTACGGATGGCTGGGGAAGTCGTCTGGTCCGTGCCGGCGCTGTCGCTTCCGGAGCTCGACGCACCATTTGTGGCGGCGCGGTGGGAGACATCGGAAGCGGTGAGCCTCTTCATCGAGCGTGCGCGCGCCGTCCGAACCGAGTTCTCGCTCTCCGACCAGAACGCACAGGCTATAGCCGACGTCTGTGTCCAGCTCGATGGCCTGCCATTGGCGCTGGAGCTGGCAGCGGCACGCGTGCGGGTGCTCGCTCCGGTGCAGATCGCTGAGCGGCTTAGCGATCGTTTCGGATTGCTCGCCAGCGGCAGCCGCGGTGCGCCGAGCCGTCACCAGTCGCTCCAGGCGGCCATCGACTGGAGCTTCGATCTGCTGAGCGCTCGCGAGCGCCTGCTGCTGGAGAGGTTGGCGGTATTTGCCGCTGGCTGGACGCTGGAGGCAGTCGAAACGGTCTGCGCTGGCGGAGACATCCAGCCCGGCGACGTGCTGGGCGTGCTCGGCCGGCTGGTGGACCGGTCGCTCGTGGTCGCAGAGCCGGCGCCCAGCGGTGCCTTCCGCTACCGCCTGCTCGAGACGATTCGTGAGTATGCCGCCGAGCGCCTGGCGCGAAGCGAGGCAGACGCGCTCGCGCGACGGCATCGGGCCTGGTATGTAAGCCTGGGCGAGCAGGCGCTCCACGACTATTGGCTGCGGGCCGACCTGCCGGGATGGTGGGAGCGGTTGGCAGCAGAGCAGGCGAACTTCCGCGCGGCCCTGCGCTTCTCGCTGGAGCACTGCGAACCGGGGCCGGGCCTCCAACTGATGACCGGCCTCTGGGTACTGTGGGGCTTTCGCGGTCCCTGGGTCGAAGGCAGCGAATGGATTGCCCGTTTGCTTGCGCTGGTTGGGCAAGTCTCACCCGAGGTGCGGGCGGATGCGCTCTCGGTGGCTGGCCAGATGCGGTTCGAGCACGGCGACGTCGCGGTTGCCCGTGATCTACTGCAAGAAGCCGTAGCCTTGCAGCGCCAGATCGGAGCCGAGCGCGGCCTGGCGATGGCGCTGGACCACGCCGGGCTAGTCGCAAGTGCCCGGGGCGAATTCGAAGCAGCGCACGCTTTCCACGCGGAGGCCGTGGCCGTCGACCGGGCCGCTGGCAATCGCGGCTACGAGGCCATCAGCCTCGAGGCGTGGTCCGCGGGAACCTACCTGCAGGGAGACCTCCCGCTAGCGCGCACCTTAGCGGAGGCGAGTCTCGCGCTCGTGAACGTGCGCGACCCTGAGAGTGGATCACTGGAAGTTGACGCGAACGTTACTACCTACATCCTGGGGCGGATCGCACTGTGTAACGGCGACGCTGCGTGGGCGCGGCGGCAGTTCGAGACAAACCTCGCGGTCTGGCGCGCTACCGGCGATGCGCGCTGTCGGCCGGCGGTCGGAGCGCTGGTCGGGTTGAGCTGCGTGGCCCTCATTGACCAAAACCAGACCGATGCCCGCGACCTGCTCGACGAAGCGTTGGCACTCAGCGAGCGGCTCGGGTCGGAGGCCGCGATGGCGTATACGCTGGAGGGATACGCGATCATGGCGGCCGCCATGAACCAACCCGAACAAGCGGTCCGCTTGGCCGGCGCCGCGGCCGCGCTGCGCGCCTCACTGGAGCATCCGATCTCGCCAGGGGAGCAGGTGGTGCTAGAACGCTGGCTGGTGCCCGCCCGCGCATGCCTAGGCGAAGCTGCGATGGTGCAAGCATGGAAGGCGGGGCAGGCGCTCTCGACGGAGCACGCGATCCAGTGCGCTCGCGCTCTTTGATGAAACCGAATCGTGGGAGCAGGCCTTCTTGCGGCGAATCACGACAGCAATGCCGACGCGTGCGGTAAGCATGGCCGTGCTCATGGGGCACAGTCTCCAATGGCGGTGGTGTGAATGGCACGCTCGACGTGGGCTTCCGAGCCATCTGATCTGCGAGGCTCAGTCATGGCACGGATTGGATGGGCCAAACAGCGTCGACCAGACCTCCGGGTGTATCGGCGTGGCGACCTCTCGACGTGAGGGCTGGTCCCCTCAAGCGAGATCGAGCAGTGCCGCCAGCACGTGGCGCTGGACGGCCAATGTGGCGTCGCCTGGCGAGTCGGCTTGAGCATGCCGCAGCACGGCGTCGGTGCTGCAGTCGAGCACCACGGTCGCGTGAGCCCGGTGGCGGGACAGCGCGACACACAAGCGGCCGGTGTCGACCGCGAACGCTGGCGCCTCGCGGTAGCCGACCAGCGGGTGGACGACGACGACCGCTTCTCGTTCCGAACCCTGGGCCTGATTGGCAGTGCCGATCAGCACGCCAGGCAGGTCAGCGAGGCGGGCGGCGACGGCGCTGGCCTGCTCAACGTGCGGCGTGATGACCGCGACGTCGCCCGGTTTTAGCCGCTGCACGGCACCGTCGTCCGAGACCATCCCGCCGGCCAGCAAATCGCGCACGCGATCGGCGGCGGCCGCCGCCACCAGCGGATCGCCCGGCCCGGCCCGCGGCGCGACCACAAGCGCGCTCAGTTCGGGCAGTGCGGTGTCGCCGAGCCTGATATGGCGCGGTGGGCGGGCCGAGGTGAATGGCAACTCGGCGTAAAAAGCTGGCTGGATCAGTGCCGTCGTCCGAGGGCCCAGCCGCCAGGTCCGGTCGAGTTGGAGACGAGTGACCGCGTCCGGGTAGGCGGCCAGAAGCGCGTCAGGTGCGGCCCGCTGCGGTCCGGCCGCCAATCCCTCCCACCGGTGTGCGTCGCCCGTCACCACGGGCGCGATCTGGCCGGGATCGCCGACCAGCACCACCTGGCCAGTGAGCGGGCCCAGGCCGCCAAGGTCGGCGTAGGTCAGTTGCCAGGCCTCATCGATCAGGCAGACGTCCGCGGTGTAGCTCTGGTCGCTCACCCACAGCCAGCGGGCAGTGGTGGCCACGACCAGGCCCCGCCAGCGGCCGAGATCGGCCGCACCCTCAAGATATCGCGCCCGGGGGTCGAGGCCGAGCGGCCGAGCCGAGTGGCGAGCGCCGAGCAGGGCCACCTGGGCGCCGACAGCGACAGCCCGATTGGTGACGTCGAGCGCCTGAGCGCGCGTCTGGGCCGCGATGGCCACCTCGAGACCGGCACGCCGATGCAGTTGCTCGGCCAGGTGTACGACCAGGCGTGTCTTGCCGGCGCCCGGCGGTGAGGCGATTACCACCGCCGGGTCGCCCGACCAGGCCGCGAACAGCGCCGCGGCCAACGTGCCGTCGGTCTGGTACGCCGCGACCGGCGGCGAAGCCGGTGCCGTGGCCGGGGCTGTGGCAGCGCCGGCGACATGCGTGATGGTGCGCACGCCTTCACCGCCACGGTCGGCGCATGACGGCCGTTACGCGCCCACCGGCTCGGCTGCCGCGATGACCACGTCGAGAGGAACGTCGCGGCGGCGTGGCGCGGGCGGCGCACCGCCCGACAGCCACGAGCGCCGGGCAGCGTAGCGGCGATGCAACTCCTGGCGGTTGTTGCGTTGCTGGCGCGGGTCGACCGCGCGCGGTCGCAGCGTCACCGGCTGGCCGCGGCGCGTCGGGCCCGACCGGACCAGGACGTCCCGGAGACTGAGTACCAGCCGCTCTTCGGCGCTCACGCGCGTGGCCGCCACGCGGCCGCGGAGCCAGGGGTGACCGCCGCTGGTCGGCACCTGGTCGGGCCGGCCGGGGTAGCCCTCGACGGCCGTGTCCTCGCGCAGCCGGCAGGCGAGCCGGTCGAGCCTGACCTCGAGCAGGCCCTGTGCCGGTACGTTCGTAATCAGACCACTCACGACGGTGCCGCCGAAGGCCTCGCGTGTGGCAATCAGCGGGTCGCCCAGGCGCAGGCTCTCGTAGAGCTCGGCCGCGTCGCAGCGGGTGGCCAGCCCCAGCGCCGCCTCGCGGCGGTTGTCCCGCGCGCGCCAGTCCCATTGCCTGGCTGTGTCAGTGAGGCGCTCGACGAAGTACGTCCAGGAGACGCGGTCTTGCTCCGAGCAGGCATCCAGGCCCGGCAGCGTCGGCCCGGCCACGACGCGGTCCGCCAATTCCAGCAGGCCGGCCGGTCCAGGATCGGTGATCGCGAGCCACTGGCGCCACATAGTCAGATCCCGGTCCTCGGCGGGGGGGGCGGCCCAGGGGTCGGCCGGTCGGCGCCGCTCGTCGGCGGCCACGGCCAGGCCCAGGCCCTCTGCCGCCTCGCGTAGGACCGCCCGCGCGTCGTCGCGGCCGTACACGGCCGGCACGCCGCCGTAGCCGAGCTGGTGGCTCCACTGGCGGATCAGGCGCAGGCCCAGCGCGTGGAAGGTGGCGATGTCGACCTGGTGGGCTAGCGGGCCGAGCACGCCGGCTAACCGCTGGCGCATGGCGGCGGCGGCCGCGGTGTGAAGGTGATGGCGAGGATGCTGGTGGCGGGCACGTGCCGCTCGAGCACCAGGTAGGCGATCCGACCGGCCAGGGTGGTGGTTTTGCCCGAGCCGGGCGCGGCCAGCACGCACAGCGGCCCCTCGCCGGCCTGGATCACGGCCTGTTGCTGGGGGCTGAAGTGTGTGAGGTCCATGCCGCCTTGCGCCGGTCCTGCAGGCTCGGCGCTGGTCGGTCGTCGGCGATCGTCGTCGGACCGTCAGCCGCGCTGGTCATGGCGCGTCGCGGCGTCAGAGGGGGAAGTTCCTCGGGCCCGATGCCGTCGGCAGTCAGCTCGTTCCAGCGCAGCAGGAAGGCGCTGTCGATCATGTCGTGGTCGAGCGCCCGGCGGGACTCCTCGGTCAGCAAGCTGGCTACCAGCGCAAACTCTGCCTCGGGCGAGCAGTGGCGGCCGAACAACTGGAGGGGATCGCTGCAAGGGCGGAGCCGCGCCAGGACCGCCTGGAGCGCGACCTGGGGGAGCAAGTCCTCTGGCTCCACCTTGCGGCAAAGCGCCACGAAGGCCCAGCGCCAGGTAGTCAGCGTGAGCTGCTCCGCGCGCGTGAGGCGGCGGCGTTCAGCGGCGGGCGTGATGAGCGCGGAATCGTCAGTCATGAGTCTCTCCTGATCTTTCGGGAACTGCGGGTGGTCGATCGACGTGCGCACCGAGCGGACCGGATCGGCCCAGGTCGTCCACCTTTCGCGCGAGACCGTCCTTTCCTGCTCTGGTGTGTCTCCTGGTCTGGTTTGGTGTGCGTGCTCCTCTTGCCCCCGCCTGCAGTCAGCAGAACGGGGGCTGGTGGCCGCGCATCAAGACCGGTGACCACGCGCCACTTCAGCGGTGCGCAGCGGTCGGCGCGGGGCGCCGGTACGAGCCTGGCGAAACAGTGCGTGGAGCTGGCGTGCCGCCTCTATCGCCACAGCGCGGGCGGCGGCCCCGCGCACCAGGCCGGTGCGCAGTTGCGGGTTGGCGTCGACGGCCGCTCGGCCAGCGCCGCCCACGCGCCGCGCTCGATGAGGTCTGCGCACCGCGCACAGCTGGCCCAGCCGCCACCGCTGCCCCACGCGTAAACCGTGACGGCAAACTCACGGGCGGGGTAGGTCCAGACGGGGTCAGCAGCGGAGCAGAAGTCGCACACCTCTGCTCCGACCTCGGGCACCAGGTCGATCTCGAACGGCACGTCTGTCGGCAACCCGCGGTCCGCCCAGAACCGCCGCGCCGCCGACGGATCGGCCCAACGCCGGGCTCGTGCCGGGTCGTCGCTGACGACTAGGCACTGGCTTCGGCTGCTGGGTGAACCACGCTGTTCGACCGCGACCAGGTATTGCCCGTGCGGCGAGCCTGCCAGCCTGATGGCGTAGGCCATGGATCCCTCGAGCGTGTTCGTGTTCGTCTCAGTGCCGCTCGACACCGGCGCCACCGGCGACGTCACGTAGCTCTGCCAGCTAGCG
This sequence comes from uncultured Chloroflexia bacterium, assembly GCA_963776625.1. Classification (GTDB taxonomy): domain Bacteria; phylum Chloroflexota; class UBA6077; order UBA6077; family CF-72; genus CF-72. The sequence goes on from CAVZNP010000004.1 coordinate 717,164, forward strand.
TAGCTCTGGCTACCGCTGTCCAGGGTGGCCAGCGGTGCCGCGCGCCGGAAGCCACGGGCCCGCTCGACGATTACCCGGTCGCTGACAATCTTGTCGCGCGGATAGCCGGGACCCATACCCAGCGCGCTGAACACGACGAGTCCGTGCGGCACGGCCGGATCCCGCATCAGGATCAGCCCCCGACCCTTGGCGGGCGCGAAGCGCACTTGCGACTGGTGCGGGCTGCCGGGTGTGCCCTGGTCGAAGCTGGCGCTCTGCGCCAGCCGGCTGCAGGCCTGCGACCACGCCCCGAAGACGTCCTCGCCCACCTCGGGCGAAAGGCCGCGCACTTCGAGCTGCTCGAGGACGGTGACCGCGGCCTCCAGATCGCCCCGCCCCTGATGCTCGGCGGCCTGCTCAAGGGCCGCGCGGGCCGTGGTATCCCGCGCCGCCTGGGCGCGCTGGTGGAGCCGGGTGCGCAGCGCCCCGATCTGCTCGTCCTGGCTCGGGAACTCGGCTTTGAGGCGGCGGAGGCACTCCTGAGCCTCGGCCAGCGCGCCCTGGCGCAGGGCCAACTCGCCGGCCTGGAGCAGATCGGCCAGCCGTCGGGATCGCTCCGTCTCGAGCTCGCGCCGGCGCGCCTCGGCTGCCTGCTGATGACGCTCTTCGACCCATCTATGAAGTGGGTCCCCTGGACAGCGCCGGTAACGTCCTGAGCGGGGCTCAGCGCGCGGCTGGCGCGAGCAGCCGCCAGACCTGGCTGTCGCTCCTGGTCGACCAGGAGCAAGTGCCTGCCGTCAACCAGGCACGCTCGACCGGCGACCTGCTGCTGGCGCTGGTGCCCGAGGGCGGGCCTCCCCAGTGAGCGTGCCCGTCCGGCTGGCGCTCGGCCTCGAGCACCTGCGGCTGCTAGCCATGGTGTTGGGCTGGATCGACGACGACGACCCTGGCGCCGCTTCCTTTCGCGTCCTCGGTCGCCCGTGCACTGTCGCCCGGCTGTGCGGCTCGGTGCGTGAGCTGCAGGCAGCGGTCGCCAGCTCGGACACCGACGCTCTACTCGTGAGCAGTTTGCTGCACGCCATCCCGCTCGACGAGCTGCGCGCCCTGGCAGCCGCGGCTGCTGGCCGGCTAGTGGTCCTGGCGCCCGACCGCGGCGTACCGCAGTGGGAGGGCTTCCCGGCTACGGTGCTGGAAGCGGAGCCGTCCCGCGCGGAGCTGCTCGAGGCGCTCGAGCAGGCAGTGCTTGGGCGTGCGCCGGGCCGGGCGCAGCCCCGCCGCTCCCGCGCAGCGGCCTCACGCGCGCCACAGTCAGCAGACAAGGCATCGCCGGCCGAAGACGCCGGCGGGACGCTGTACGCGGTCACCTCGGTGTCCTCGGACGGGGCGACGACCCACGCAGCAGCCCTGGCGTTCGCCACCGGTATGGTGGCGAAGACGGTCGCTCTGGATGCGAACTGGGCCCACGGCAGCGCCCTCGAGTACCAGTTCGGCGCCGACCCGGAGCTGAACGCTTGCCTGCTGGCTCACAACGAGCCGAAGACGCAGGCCGAGTGGACGGCCGCCTTGCGGGCCGAGTTGCAGCCGGTCGGAGCTCCCTCCCGATCGGAGCTGCTGTGCGGCGTGCCGCGCCTGTCGCTGCGCAGTTGGCTCAGCCCTGACTTCGTCCAGCGGCTGCTCGTCGAACTACGACGGCGTTACCAGTTCGTCTTCGCTGATACCTCGGGCCTCGGCTGGGCGCCGGATGATCCGGCGGGATTCTCATGTCGAGTCTCGAACTGATTGTGAATTCCGCAGACAGGGTATCCTCCCTACGTCTACGCTGGTCGTACGCACGCCAATTGCGTGGCCCGAATTCGAGTAACCGCACTGTCGCGATCCTTGTATACCGCTTACGGTGCTGGCAGCTCAGCCAACGAGCCCAGACCCAGCACCTGCAAGAAGCGCGCGGTGGTAACCAGGAACGCCGGGCGGCCGCGGCCGCCAAAGCGGGCATCGTCGACGATCAGACCGCGGGCGAGCAGCGTGTCGATGACGCCGGCGCTGTCGGTGCCGCGGATGTGGGCAACGTCCGCGCGCGACACTGGCTGCTCGAAGGCGACGATGGCAAGCACCTCGAGTGCTGCCTGAGACAGCACCTCGGGCGGCTCAACATGCAGAAACGCCTCGACGAGCTTACCCACGTCAGGCGCCGTGACCAGTTGGAGCTGATCGACGTGCTCGAGCAAGACCAGACCGTGCGGCGGTGAGGACCTGAGAAAGTCACAGGCGCGACCGAGGCGAGCCTGCGAGCAGTGCATCGCTTCTGCCAGGTCGGCGCGTCGCAGCGTGCCGCCGACAACAAACAGCAACGCGACCAGCCCACGGGCATCGCGCTCGGCGCGGTCATCCCACACGTCGTCACGTAAGGCAACCACCCGCGGGCGCGGGGTGGGCGCCGTCGCCGTCGCCGTCGGGATCAGCGGCCGAACCGGCAGACGGCGCCGCTCGCGGCGCCGCCACGCCGGGTTCAGAGTGGTGCTGAATCCGGCCAGTCGCGTGCGCCCAAGGTCGACCAGATCCAGCGCCGGCCCGTCGGCCAGGTCGATCGCTGCGACCAGCTCGGGCACGACGCGCAGTTGCGGCGGGAGCAGCCACGGCTCAGGCACGCTGCGCAGCACCAGGTCGCCAGCCGGGTCCGGCTCGAGCGCGTAGCGCGCAACCAGGTCGACCAGCGCCGGCTCATGAACGTAGGCCTCGACGGGCCAGCTGCCGTCGGGCAAGTCCCAGCCGAGCGCACGCGCGGCACTTGGGCCAGACAACACCAGGCGCGCGTCGGCCAGTACGTCGACAAGTGCCTCAGCACCGACCGCGTAGCGGTGCAGCGTGTTCCGGGCACGCAAGCGCGGTACGAGCTCGAGCAATGGGTGGTCGATGAGGCGGGACCTGGCGCGCGAACGATCGGGATCAGACAGCCTGGCGGCGACATGATCGCGAAACAGGGCGTCGCCGCTGGCCAGCGTCAGGACGGCCCAGGCGCTACTCGGGCTGAGCTGCTGCCCGACCACCGTGATGACTTGCTGGCGACGCTCGAGGCTTCCCAGACTGATGCGCAAGCCGCCGCTGCGAGCGGCGGAGCTGTCGACAGCGTCTAGCGCGCCCTGCTCGACGAGCGCGTAGATGCGCGAGCGCGTGACGCTAAGTCGGCGAGCGGCCTCAGAAGGCGACAAACCCACGTCGACGAGCTCATCCGAACTCGAATCGGCGTCATGAGCACCGAAATAGGCCGGTTCGGTGTCCAAAGTGGGTGCGGGTATTGTGACAACCTTGCACCTTTATGACAACCAGGACAACCAGGCCGCGCAAGATGCCAACTACCTACTACGACAATAGTCGGTAGTAGAATTGCTGGCATGCCGCGGCCCGACTTCAGCGCCTCCCCGACGCTCGCGCCGCGCGTTCAGCTCTACGCCGCCGTCGACCCGTTCGTGGCCGCCGCCGAGCCCTTCCTGCGCTCTGATCCGTTCAGCACCAACGTTATCGCGGTTGTCGCCGGTCGTATCGCGGCGGGCCACGAGCCAGCGAGTGATTCCAACCTCTGTACAGCAGCGCGGCCCAGGCAAGGCTGTAGGCGAGACTGATGGGTGCGAGATCTGCTCGGCCAACCTCACGCCCTCGTTCGCCCGTTGTGTGGCCAGTTCCTCCGCGCCGAGGAACCACAGCACGACCGCCAGACGGGCAAGGCAGATCACCGCGGGATCCTGTGTGTATATGGCGATATGAATGGAGGATCGTGAGAGGTCATAGTGCGCCAGCGCTTCCTCGAGGTGCGTCCGTGCCTCCGCGAACTTGCCTACGCCGAAAAGCGTGACCCCAAGCACATAGTGGGCCTCGACGAGTAGGACCCGGGTCAGCGTCGTGCCTGGCCTGGTCGAGCAATTGGTTGCCCAGGGTGTACGCCAGCTCGAACTCGGTTTGCGTGACAGCGGCGATCGCCAGCGCGCGAAGCGCTGGCGGACTGAACGGAATGCCGAGACGCTGGGCCAACGCGCGGGAGCGTTGGTAAGCAGCCGTGACTCCATCGCCCGCATAACCCCTGGTCGATACAAGGCATGTGCCGAGCACGATGTGAATGGCCAACTCACGCTCATCTCGCTCCGTGTTCTGAGGAAGGGATTCGAAGAGCTCCACGGCTCTCTTTAGCAGGCCGACTGCTTCCTCATAGGCATACACGCGCCGCGCAAGGTCGGCCGCTCGCTGATAGAAGCCAATGGCTTCGAGGGGCATGCCCGCCTGATCGTAATGCACGGCGATCTGGATACTGACTGCATCGCGATCGGCGGTGTCCACCTCCTCGAGAGCGCGCGCCACACGGCGATGCAGGAGTGCGCGCTGCGCCGGGCGAATCTCGGCGTACGCGACCTCGCGGATCTTGTCGTGGGCGAAGTCGTACGCGTTGGTTCCGTGTTCGTGCACGATCTGCCGCTCCCACAGTTCGTCGAGTGGCTGCGCCAGGCTGTCGATCTCGCCCGCACCTGAGTGGACGAGCAGGTCCAAGGTAAAGGAGCGTCCGATCGTTGCTGCGAAGCTCGCTGTTTCACGGGCCGATTCAGACAGCTGCGAAAGGCGCGCGGAGATCACCGCGTGGACTTTTGGCGGGAGCCGCCCGGGCCAGCCACCCCGATGCTGCCGCTCGTTGGCGATCGGCTCTCGGAGTGCTCTGCTTCATCGTGCGTGCCCAGGCCAGCGCGTATGGTCTCGACGACGAACAACGGCTGGCCCTCGGTTTCGTCGTACAGGCGACGTAGTTCCTCTGGATCGAGGTCACGCCCCGCCACGGACACGGCGAGCTCTGCCACTTCCGCAGCGTCGAGGGGCCCCAGCCGAAGCTCGGTTAGTTGCCCGGTGCGGCGCAGGTCGTTGAACAGCAGAGTCAGCGGATGCTCACGTCCGACTTCCTCTGAGCGCACGGTTCCTTCCACGAGCAGCGGCGCCGCGGAGTCGAAGCGCAGCAGGTAGTGCAGCCACTCCAGGGTATCCTGATCGCACCACTGCAGGTCATCGAGCAGGAGCAGCAGCGGTCGGCTCGTGCCGAGCGTGGCCTGAGCCAGCGATCGAAAGAAGAGTTGACGTTGCTGCGGCTCGGTTTTGCCATTGCCCAGCGAGGCTGGTGGTCCGTCATTCAGGAGATCGGGCACCAGCCGCCCAAGGTCCGTCAGCGAGCGTGGATCCAGATGCTGGATCGACGTGCGCAACGTCTCGCTGCGCAGCCATTCCACCTCTGGTCCATAGGACAAACGCCCTTCGGCAGCGTACGCACGTGCCACGGCGGTACCGATACCACGGCCACTGGCCCACGAGAGCATCTCTTCGGCAAGTCGCGTCTTGCCGATACCCGGTTCGCCTGCCAGGACCACCAGCGCGGGCCTACCCGCACTGGCATCACGCCAGGCGGCCTGAAGCCGGTTTCACTCGGCTGAGCGCCCGACGAGCGGCAGCGCGGCGGATCGCGAGGCGTGAGTTGATGCCACGACGTTCGGTTCTCCCCGGTTGCCCGATCGTTGGGAGCCTTGTTACGCTCGGGCGAATGCTGGCCAGCAAGCGAGTCTGTTCCGCGTCGTCGAGTCCCAGAGCGTCGGCCAGTCGGCGCACGGTCAACGATGAGGTAGGCGCCGTTCGCCACGTTCGAGGTCGGAGATGCCGCGCCGACTCGAGCCGGGCTCGATCGGCCAGCTCTTCCTGGGACAGACCGGCCGTGGCACGATGCTGACTCAACAGCACGCCGAAACCGCCTGGTCCGTCCGACATTGCCACTTTCGCCCAGCCTGGGTGTGTCGCGAGCATAGCGACCGCTGAGGACGATGTCACGCGATTGCGTGCGGATTGCGTTCAGGTTGCGCCTCGAACTGCTCGACGGGGCTGAACACACTTGCTGTCGTCAGTCTGGACGACCTGGACGCTGGTCTCGACGAAGAAACGGTGCCATCACCATGTTCCGCGGCAGGTCCAGCTACCTTCGGTTCGCGTTGAGTACTTTGAGCCCGTCGCGTGTGTTCACGCTGGTGAAGGAGAGTCAGATGGCCACCTACGTGTTGGTCCATGGGTGTTTCGTGGGCAGCTGGTGTTGGAACGATGTGGCGCGGCTGCTGCGCACGGCGGGGCACGACGCGTATGCTCCGTCGCTGACCGGCATCGGCGAGCGTGTCCATCTGGCGTCGCCGGAGATTACCCTGGACGCGCACATCCTGAACGTTTGCGGCATCCTCACGTATGAAGATCTGCGGGAGGTCGTGCTTGTGGGATGGAGCTACGACGGCGTGGTCATCTCCGGTGTTGCCGAGCGCATGCCCGAGCGCATCGCTCATCTCGTCTTTCTGGATGCCATCGTGCCGCGGGACGGCGAGTCCATGAGCAGCATGGCGGGTCCAGACTGGACCGCGGCGGTTACGGAACAGGCGCGCACGTCAGGCGACGGGTGGCGGTACGGTGTCCTCGGCGATCCGGCTGCGCCTCAACCAGGAGATTTCTCTCGCGGGCGTTTCACGCCGCAACCCTGCAGACGTTCTTGCAGCCTGTGGCCGTGCGCAACCACACCGCGGCGGCGATCCCGCGGACCTACATCCGCTGCACGGACCGGCAATGGCCCAGCGACGCGTTCCGGGAGTGGCGACGATGCTCGAGTGCTGTGCCGCCGCGGCGCGCGAAGCCGGCTGGGGCTACCACGACCTGCCGACAAACCACGCTCCCATGGTTAGCGCACCCCGTGCCCTGGTCGACCTCTTGCTCGCCGTGGCCCCGCCCAAGCGTGCCGATCTGATCGCCAATGGCAGTGGCGGCAACAGGTGACGTAGGATCAGCACGCAGGGTCCGACGTTTCATGTCGCCGAGGGCGGTGACGACCTCGACGGCGTTGTCGCCGACCTCGGATCGTGGTTCGGGACCACGTCGGTGCGCGCCGCTTAACTACTGGCTAGTCGCGGCGGGGCACCGTGTGGCGATCACTGTGCAGACCCAACGCCAAGTCAGAGCAGTGTGGGATCTGTCGGGAGCGCAGGTTCGGCCGTTGCTAATTCCCCTGGACCGAGAGCGCGCTGAAGTCCAAGCTCTGCACCTGAACGAATACGAGGACAATCATGTCGTCTTAAAGGATGTCGGAACTGGTGCGGTCCTCAACGGATACCTATCTATGTATGACGTGGTGGAAGATCGAATCCCGAGGCGCATGCGCATGACAAAGCATGCTGATCGATCAACCTGCTGGTCCCAACCAGTTCGCGGCGAACAATCCGTCGGATGGGCCCGGTACTCGCGTTGTCGGGAAAGCTGATTGGGCATCGGCTTGGGGAGCCGAATGCACTCCACCTTCAATAACCTGAAACTGTAGCTCCGCTACGACGCTTTTTGGAGGTCGCAATGCCTGTTGCCTCTGTACGCGGCGCCGACATCTACTACGAAGTCCACGGTAGCGGCCTGCCGCTTCTATTCATCGCAGGCGCATTCTCAGATGTGAAGCAATTCGAGAAGGTAGTCCCGCTGCTGGCTGATGAGTTCACGTGCGTTACCTATGACCGGCGCGGTTACTCCCGCAGCAACGGCTTCGAAGACAAACCTTGCCGACATCCGTGTTAGATGAGGCCGACGACGCGGCCGCCCTGCTCGAGGTGCTTCTATTTCACCGGCCGCGGTTTACGGCATAAGCTACCGGGGCGATTATCGCCCTGGACCTCGTCATACGGCATCCGGCCACTGTGCGAGCCGCAATTCTGCACGAGCCGCCGCTTAATTCAGTTGTCGGGCGACCCGACGAGGTCGTGGCTCTAATCGGCGAGGTCATCGGGAAAGGAATGGCGGCAGGTCGACCACCCGGCCACCGCCGAGACATTCATCAGATGGGTAGGAGGCGAAGCCGACTGGGCATCCCTGGACCCTGGTGAGCAAGAACAAATCCGGAAGAACGCAGGTACCTTCTTCGGCTACGAAGTGCCCGCCGCGATGGTCGCATACCGACCCGACGATGCAACGCTCGCGGCGGTCTCAGTCCCTATCCAAGTTCTCGTCAGTGAGCAGAGCCATCCCTTTTTTGCTGAAGCGTCCGAGTGGCTCGCGCGACGTCTCCGCACCAAGGTGTCGCGAACACCGGGGACCCACACCGCATTTCTAGGCCGCCCGGCAGAGTTGGCGCGCAACATCCGCGCCTTTTTGAACAATGTGAACAAATAAGGGCGGGACTGTCTCGGCGACTGCACCATCCGTGCCGCAGCACATCCGCTCCGCACGGTCGCTGCAGCGACGACCAAGAGCCCCACGGATCGCCACCTCGTCCGCTTTGCGTCGGCGCTCCCAAGCGGCAGCTTGCCTCGCGACAACGGCAAGGGTTGGCAAGCGAAGATCGAGACATTGGTTGCAGAGAGCCGCCAGTTCACTTTCTGCAACGTTCAGCCAACTGCCATGTTTGGGAGTCGGGTGAAATTCGAGCTTGCGGGCGATGCGGCGCGCTTCGGGCGCTGGGAAGGTGGCGTATTGCGAGGCGACCTTTTGCGTATTGCGCCCACCTGCTCGAGCGTGCTGTAACTTCCGGATGCCTCGGCTCTCTCTTCTTCGGGCGGAACTGACGAGAGCGTCAAATTCACGATCTGCGACCCGATCAAGCCCGTTGCCGAATCCGAGAATTGCGAAAGGTCGAGCAGAGTTGTGCCATTCGCTGCGTCCCAGGCGTAGAAGTCGTCACGCCGCTCGTGCCTCGGTTGCGAGGTTCAGGTCGTGGTCGTCGAGTCCATTGAGCAATTCGACTTCGTCGGTCATCGACGAGGAGAGGCATCGCAGGAGATCGCCGATCTCGGCGTTCGTCCACCGGTGGGAGGCAATCGTGTCGATGACTTCGAACAAGGGCAACGAGAGCGCATCGCGGGTCGCCTGGTACTCGCCCAGGGCATGGGCCTCGTCAGCACCATTGAGGACGGCAGCCAGGGCGCGGGTGACGAACTCGGCATCTCGGAGGGCGTCAGTCATTCCGTGCGTGCTGAGCGGGTCCTTGAAGTAGCCGGCGTCACCGACGAGCGCCCAACCGTCGCCCCATGGCTTGCGCATGAAGCCGAGATGTCCGCGGAAGGTCCGAGTGCACGCGGGCGCCTGGGCGACTCGCACTCGTTCGGCGAGGTCGGGGGCTGAGAAGCGCAGGATGGACTCGATGACGTCAGTGCCGCCGCGTCCGATCCGCTCGGGCGTGGCGCTGGCGAACGCGCAGACTTGGTCGCCGTTGGTCGGGATCGCCCGGCGGTGGCGTCGGGGCGGAAGATCCATTCGTAGCCGTCGACCTCGGCGCCGGTCCAGTAGCCGTAGGTGATGGCGCTGGCATGCTGGCCGACGTGTGTGATGGGCGCGTCGACGAGGCGGGCGATCGTCGAACGCATGCCGTCGGCGCCGACGACAAACCGGGCGCGGATGCTGAATGGGCGGTTCGTCGGCACCAGTCCCGGTCACGCCGTCTGGTCGGCCATCGCGGCCGCGGGTAACCCCGGTCACGGTGACGCCGAAGCGAACGTCGGCGCCCGCTTCGCCGGCGGCGTTGACAAGGATCGGATCGATCACGGTTCGCCGCGGCGCGTAGAGGGCGTCGACGCCGTTCGACGGCTTGATGGTGATCGGCACGACGGCATCCTGGTAGCTGAACGTCACACGGTGAACGGGCGGGGTGCCGGCGGCGCGCACGCGGTCCAGCAGCCCCCAGCGGTAGAGTTGCAGCACGCCAGCTCGCATCAGCGAATGGGTCGACGTCGTGTCGGCGCCGAACTGTGAGCGGTCGACGAGGGCGACGCGCACGCCGCGGCGGGCCAGGAGCATGGCGGTGGCTGCTCCGGCAACGCGGGCACCGACGACGACCACGTCGACGGCTGCATCCAGATGGTTGGACGGCTGTTGGTGCATGTCAATTCCGTTCTGTTTATGAAAATCAGGCGGCGCTATGGAGGCGGGAGCGGTCTCGGGCGAGCAGGTGCCGGGTGACGATCACGGCGTCAGCGCCCACGCCGTCGAGGAAATTGGAACGGCGGGTACGTTGGAAACGCTGGCCGAGCACGTAGAGGCCGGGCACCGGTGTGATGCCGTAGTGGTGGACGAGCTCACCGTCAGCCACAACGCCCGGAAGATGCAGCCAGGGATATGTTCGCGCGCGGCAGCGTATGTTCGTGAGACGGTCGCATCTTCATGTCGCGCAGTTCGGGAATGGCTACATCCAGATGCACCAGTGCCTCCGACCGCGCGGCACCATTCGGTCCCTTGAGCTGCAGCTCGGGCAATCAACTCCGCAATTTCGCCCTCGCGCACAGTGAGCATGTTCGACATACATTGGGGAGCAGTCGTCTGTTCTTTGGCAGGCGCCTGTCATTGGGCGGCGCTGGCACCACGCGCGATGGCCGCTTTCTCCAGGTCAGGCCATTCCCGGACCGCGGCAGCACCTTGACCAAGATGAACGCGAGTACCCAGCGTCCGAACGTGCAGCTCGTATTGGCGACAGCGCCCAATGACAGCCAGGCGGGTGCATCTGCGGCGCGCTCGGCTTCGCAACGTGCGAAACGCGCCAGTTAAGTACGAAACGCTACATGTGGCCTGAGGTTGAGGACCGCGCCGCGAACACCCTTTTTCCGACGGTCTGAGCGAGACGCGCAACCAACAGCACTGGTCTCGCATGTGTACGTCGGGCCCGTTGGCGAGGAGGCGGCCCTGCGGGTACTGTCCGACCCCGATGTGCGGCGGGAGCGGCTCGAACCAGCGCCGACGACCAGAAGCTCACGGTCGAGGCCGCTCTCGGCGAACGGCGCATCCAGGTCAATGACCGCCTGGGACGCCACAACGATCCAGCAGGTCTGGGGCGGGTCGCCGGAGCCACCTCTCGCACCGTCAGCAATGCCCGGAAGCCGCAAGCCTATTCCGAAGGTCGCGCAGCTCGGGTTCTAGTTGCAAGCACAAGGCCGCCCTGCGCGTGTCAACTGTCACCACGCCACGCTCCGCGTCGCGCTCGAGTTGTTGTCCTTCGGCAATGCGGTGGCGACTCCAACGTCAGCACTGCCTTCAAACTCGCAACTGCCGCGCGCACATCAGGTCCCTGGGTAACTGGGCCGCATCGAACAGTCTGGATCGAGGCAGAGCTGCCTGGCCGAGGCCTGGATCTGTTCTCGATCCGCGGTGAGAAACGTGAACTCGTCTCCCAGAGCTTATCCCGCCTCGACTCTCGCGCCACCAATCGCTCACCCAGCGCGCACTTCATGACAGAACCTCGCACAGATGTTCTGCATTACGTGGCGCGGCCGAGCCGGCTGCAGTCAGGCATGCCTCAGCCTGGACAGTTGACCGTTGTTCTCAGGTCCGCGGAAGTTTCACCAGGTCGGTCGAGGCGGGATTGCTCTCACACGCGATACCGTCCCGGTCGGCATCGAGGAGGTTCGGATCACTCGGGTCTGCGCGGAGCTCCGCCTGCGCGTCAGCGCATACCGGACATTAGATCGGTCTCTCAAGGCAGTTGCCTACCAGGTCCGAACTGGGGCATGACATTCTCGGCCAATGTCGGAGAACCTGCTGGACGAGAACCTGCTGGACGAGCAGCATCTGCGATCAGTACTGGCCGAGTGCGTGCGCTACTCCAACCGGGCACCAATGCGCAGTCCCTACGCACGGCAGCATTTTCCGCACGTGAGCGACACCAGCGGGGCCAGCACGCCCGGGCATGACATTCAGTAATGCTTCACCGTGGGCTAAAGAGCACCTGCCGTCCGCAACCCCTCGGAGGCGCCGTAGACTCCCGCGGCGAGACCGGCCGGAGCCGCTCCGACGATCGCAACATCGTAAAGGTCCTGCGAAGGACTGTTGTGAATTCCAATCGACTCTGCCACCTCCACGACAGTCGGCGAGTACAAGACCGAATTGTTGTGAAGAATGACCGCCGGTAAACGTTCGAGGTCCAGGTTGTATTGATCCACCAACCGCCGACGTTCGTCTGACTCAATAGCGTAGAACCCGATGGGTACCGTGTTTCTGGTGAGCGCGTCGTGCGGCCGCTGGGTTCCCGGCGACCACCGCGCACCAACTATGCGCACGACTTCATGGTGCGGTCGGTTGCTGCGAGTCCATGCGCTGAGCGCCGCTTGGACAGCCGGATACAGCCACTCTTCGGGCGTCACCCACCCCTTCAGGAGCGTCCTGGAGCGGGCGAGCGGTGGCTAACCACCAGTCAAGCGCAGCCCGCAGACTGTCGCGCATGTCGCCCAAAAGTTCAAGCGCTTCTGCCGGCGTGTTTGTGCCGACCTGGCATATGCGTCGGGCCATGGTCGAGAAAAAGTCGGCATGGCGCGCACGGACCGCAGTCGTCTCTGATAATCCTCGCGACAACAACTTCTGACGGGCGTAATCGTGCACGGTATCCGACAGCCGGTAACGCGGTTCACCATCGGGCTGTTGTCTGGCCAGGACGACGGACTTGCGGGCCAGGCGCCTCAGCAGATCAAGGATCTCCTCGCTCAACACGCCATCACCCGCGCATATCGTCATGGCGGCTTCCAGGGTCCAGGCACCGCTAAAGACCGCGAGCCGCTCGAACACGCGGCGCTCCGCCTGGCTCAGCAACTCGTATCTCCAGTCGAGCACCGCCTCGACTGGAGCTTCCGACACCCTGGTCGCTTTCCTGCAGGGCTTGTAATTATGCCGAGGTCCGGCTGGTCCTCGAACTCACGGTCGCCGCCTTCTCGGCATAACTACCGCCTCGGCATAAGTCGAACACCAGCACCCACGGCACACAACCCAGCGCGTTGAAGCAATCAACCAACCCACGAAACAGCGTCTCCTGACGCATATCGGTCGTAAAGCGCACCCACACCCAGCGGCTGTACTTCAACCGACACGCCAGGAAGTACCGCCTGCCCGAGGCTTGTTGCGTAAACGGGAAGTGGCGAATCTCGCCCCAATCGACTTGCAGGTACTCGCCCGGCAAGCCCTCGAACCGAATCGGGACGTCGGCGACGGCCTGCTCGTGCTCCTGCGCCGCTCGTTCCCGTCGGACGGCGGCGCGCCACACCGAAGCACACCCGCGGTACGGCTGCTCGGCATCATCGCGGGCGAGTTCCAGCATGCGTATCCCGCTCAGGCCCTGCTGCAGCCACTCGGCGATCTGGCTCCGCCACGGATCGACCTGCGACACCCGCTGACGACGCGGCGACGGCTGATCGACCGGCTCGCTCAGCGCGCGAGCGATGGTCGTCTTGCTATGACCCAGTTCCGCCGCGATCGCGCGCAGGCTCTTCCCGCGCTTGCGCAGCACGTGAATGGCACGGCGTTGCATACGTCGTAACACCCTTTCTCCCAGCTCCTCGGCTGGGCCACGGTAGCGTCACGACGCCGACCCCCTGTACCAGTTTTAACTCGACATCTGTCCCACTTTTAAAATCGGCGCTCACAGCTGGAGCCCTTCCACGGGGTTTTCAACGGCCTGTTAGATTTTGTTAAATTCTAGGTTAGAAGTCTGGCCGACAAGCCGCCTACCAGCCGAGCCGCAGTCGACCGTTCAGGCCCTTGCGGCGATGGCGTCGTTGTACTCCTGCTTGATCTTGTTACCAGCGGAATTCTGCCAGTCCTTCACCAGCTGGTCGTAGTTGCTCATCGGGTCGCGCGCCAGCATGATGTTGTTGATGCCATCGGAAAAGGCCTGCTCCGCCTGCTTGCCCGCGGCGGCCGCGCCCGTTGGGGAGTAGTAGCCCAGTGTGACGTCGGCTACGGCAATCTTCGGGTCGACGATTGCCACCTCCACCTCGTTGGTGTGCTTGGCGTAGTTCAGTATGCCCGCGTAGTAGGTGGCGTACGGGCGATCGGAGAGATACTGCCAGGGCACGTACTGCGAGCGAGCTTTGCCATCGGCAGTCAAACTCGGGTTGCCGTCAGCCGCGACGGTATAGTCGGCTGGGGAGCGGCCGTAAGTGATCAACAGGTCTTCCTGGGTACCGAACGGCTTCGCGAGGTAGTCCACGATGCGCAGCAGCTCTTTCACCCGATCGGCGCTGGCTTTCTTCATCACGTTTGTCGAGATGTAGCCGCCGGTAATGTAGCTCTGCACCTTTGTACTGGCGTCGGCACTGAACGGAAGGATGATGTCGAAATTCGTGGGTGGGCTCTGGTTCAGACCGCGCAGCCAGAAATCGTTCCAGGAGTTCCCAAAGCCCTCCTGGCAAAACGCGAACTTCTTGGCGATGAAGTTGGCGCGCTGGTCAGTAGTGGTGGGCGTGTCGGGCCAGAACAGGCCGCTTGTCCACAGATCGCGCACGTAGGCGACCGCCGCCTTGAATTGATCGGTCTCGCGGTCGCGGACGACCTTGGCCGAGGCATCCATGCCCCACACGTTCGGAGCCCCGAACATGGCCGCATAGGCCGGAACACCCATGTTTCTACCCGTGCCCACCTGCGAGCCTACGCCCCACACGCCGTTGTTTGGATCGTTCAGCTCCGCGATGATCTTTTTGAGATCGGCCGCGTCCTTAGGGACGGTGTCCGCGCCAACCTTTTGATTCCACATGTCGGTGTTTTTGAAGAAGTAATTGAGACCGCCAAGATAGCGATGGATCGGCCAGCTGTAGAGCGCGCCGTCGACGACGCACGAGGAGTTTGTCCAGGCGTACGTCGGAATGGCCGCCAGGTTGGGATAGTCCTTGATGGCGTCGCCGGCGAGAAACGGAGTCAGGTCCTGGCACGCCTGCTTCACGAACTCGGCGGTGCCGGGCGGCACGAACGCGCCCGTAATGCCCTGGTAAAGGTGGATGATGTCGGGGATGTCGTTGCCGGCCATCAGCGTCGCCATCCGCAACGGGTAGTCGGCTGCCACCACCTGCGTCATCTGGAAGTCGGCATTGAGCGCCTTGTTGACGGCTTGCCAGGTTGGATTGTCCGCATAGGGCGTGGGCGGCGGGTAATAGTCGACGGCGAAGGCAGTCACGGTGCTGCCCGTACCCGGAGCGGGTTTATTCCACGACGTGGGCGGGCTCTTGGGATAGTTGTCCCACGCCAGGGTGACGCGCGGATCGTGCGCATCGTAGTCTGGCTTGGCCGCCAGATTGGGCGCGATGTAATTGGGCAGCGCGGCGCTGTTCTTGCCACTTGCCGCCGCGCCGATCACGGTGGGTGCCGGAGTTGCCGCGGGAGCCGTAGTCGCGGTGATCACCGCGGACGTGGCTGGTGGGCTGGTTGGCGCCGCCGGTCGGGTTGGCGCCGCGGAAGGTGTCGGGCTACTGCACGCGGCCAGAAGGAACCCCGCTCCCGTGCCGGTGCCCATTTGAATGAACACACGCCTGCTGAACATCCCCACATCCCCTTGTTGATGTTTTGCTCAGTGTAAGACTGTCAGGTGGCCGCGCAACAAATACGCGGCTTCGACGGTGCCCGGCGCGACGGCAAGAGCACCGCCGTTACGCATCGACTACAAAATTGTTACACACGCGGCCCTGGCATTTGGCATCAGCCGAGAACGCATGCGGGTCATTCCACGGCTTCCGTTCCAGAGAGTCTTTGAGCGCGTGAAGCGTTCGCCCCCTTTCCCCGCGAGCTATCCAAGCTACCACCGGTTGCATGACGTTGAAGATCCCGAAAAGCCGCCCATCAGCTGTGTGATGGACCTCAGTGCCTGTTCGCGTGGAAACCAACTCGTACCTGGGTCTTGCTTCCATGACGGTCACTTCTAGCCACCGGAGCTTCTCTTTAAATGCGACAGTGGTGGGGGCGTGAAACTCCTCGACTTCGCCAACAAAGGTGCCCATCCATCCCTTGTCGTAATAGGTGGTCCCTACACCAACGGGACCTTCCGACGTCTGGCTGCTCCTGATGAACACGCCGAGTTTTGGCATCCACCGGGGATACGCCGATATGTCTGTTAGTCGATCAAAGACGTCGTCAATCGGCCGTGCGATGACCGTGTTCAGTTCCACTCTTACCATCTATTCTGAACTGCACGACGCGGGTACGAAATGGTGCACTTCCCTACCTGCGCATCCATCGACGCGGGCGGGAACCAGGACCTTCCGCGGGCACCCTGGCTTCATGCGCAAGCCATGGGGCGACGGTTGGGCGCTCGTTAGCGATGCCGGGTACTTCAAGGATCCACTCAGCACGCATGGGATGACAGACGCGCTGCGCGACGCGGAGCTTTTGAGTCGCGCCCTGATCGCCATTTCCCGGGGCGCCGGGGAGACCGAGGCTCTGGCCGAGTACCAGGCGACCCGCGACGCGCTGTCGTTCCCCTTGTTCGAAGTGGTCGATACGATTGCTTCGCAGCGGTGGACCAACGCCGACATTGGCGATCTCCTGCGCCGCCTTTCTTCGTCCATGACGGACGAAGTCGAATTGTTATCTGCTCTCGACGACCACGACCTGAGCCTTCCAAGCGAGGCACAAGCGGCATGACGACAGACATGGGGAGCCGGCGACTACCAGGTGATTCCATCGCTCATCGTCACCCACGGCAGAGCGTTAGTGCGGCGCAGTGGGCCCTGAGCCATGCGGGGTACTCGATGTGGCAACTGGCATCGCGAATGCCACGCGGCGCAACAGCCGATCCATGTTGGCGTCGAGGTCGGGCCATGACTGTAACTGAAGCCCGAGCAATTGCGGCACTCGTTCCGGACGGCCGGCTGCACGTCATCGACCGTTTCTCCTCTCCGGCAGGCCTCGAGTTGCGCACGTTCCTGGCGCGTAACGGCTTGGCATTCGAGTGGGTCGACCTTGACGCTGACCCGCTGGCCCGCTTCTCATCGGCGTGGCTGAAGCAGCTGGCGATACGCACGAGAACAGGCTCGCGGGCCTCCGCCTTCCGGTGCTGCTACTGCCAGATGGACGCCGGCTGGAGGCGCCTTCGCGCCTCGAGGCGGCCCGCGGCCCAGGGCTACCGACGCGGCCAACCCAACCGGAGTACGACCTGGCCATTGTTGGCGGCGGCCCGGCCGGACTAACGGCGGCCGTCTACGCCGCTTCGGAGGGGCTACGAACGGTCGTGCTGGAACGCGAGGCCCCGGGCGGGCAGGCGGGGTCAGGCGGCCGCATCGAGAATTATCCCGGGTTCCCAGAGGGCATCAGCGGCCTCGAGCTGACCGGGCGCACCTACGACCAGGCGCGGCGCTTCGGGGCCGAGTTCGTCCTGGTCAACGAGGTCACCGCCGCCGATCCGAACGCACGCGGGCCTTCCATCTTGGACTTCTCGACGGGACCGAGCTGCGCTCCCATGCTGTACTGCTCGACGCGCCCCATGTGCCCGAGTTCATCGGCTGCGGTATCTGCTACGGGTCCCGCATCACGGAGGCGTGCTGTATCGCGGGACACGGATGTGTTCATCGTCGGGTGTGGCAACGCGGCGGGCCAGGCCGCGGTGCATATGGCCAGGTATGCGCAGCGCGTCACCGTGCTCGTCCGAGCCGACTCGCTCGCCAGCAGCATGTCACAGTACCTGATCCGACAACTCGAAGCAGTGCCCAACCTGACGGTGCGGTATCGCACTGAGGTAGTCTCGGCTGAGGGCAGCGACCGGCTCGAGGCGCTGATTGCTGCGCGACCTGACCACCGGCGCCGAGACGCGAGTGCCGCCCGACGGGCTGGCTATCCTGGTCGGCCAGAAGCCGAATACAGAGTGGGCTGACGGTCTGCTGGCGCGCGATGGGCTGGGTTTTCTCCTCACGGGTGCCGACCTACCCGTGGCCGGGCGATGTCCGCGGCATGTGCGCGGGCGCCAGGCGCGGCCTCGCGGATCCTCCGCAGCTGCCGATGCGGTCTGGCCACTGACCCGCGCGCCCCTCTTCTTGGAGACGAGCGTACCGGGTGTATTCGCCGCCGGCGACGTTCGTCAGGGCACGCCCAAGCGCGTCGCCTCAGCCGTCGGCGACGGTGCCCTGGCCGTGCAACTCGTGCACCAATACCTGAACCTGTACGCCGCGGCAGACGCCCGCGCCCTCAACGACAGGGGTGTGCTGCGCGATCTACCCGCGCGGGCTGGACTCCTGAAGAAGCTTGCGTAGCAAGCGCTGTCGAACCCACGCGAAGGGAGACCCAATGCCCACCACCTCGGCCAGCATCACGCTCGCTCGAACTGCGAAGCGCGAGCATACGTACATTGGCTCGCTCTGAGGCCGCACGCACGATTTCCCAAGCTTGCTGTCGGCTGATCGCCCGAGGTCCGCCATTCGGAGCACGTTTCCGGGAGAAGAACAATGGATCGTCATCGTCGAGCCCGTATTCCTTGGCCCAAAGCAACAGCGCTCCTGGAAGGTCCATCTGACCCGCCGGAAGAAACGCGCTTGGTCGATCGGCTGGGATTCTTCAGGTTCGGAAGAACGACGCTATCACGACGCACATCTTTAGGCCGAAGCGCTAGAGCCTCGCTGATGCGTGCACCCGTGGCCCAGAGGACCCGTAACAAGAGTTGATCACGGTCGGTTCTGCCGCGGCGATAACAGCCAGGACATCCTCGGGCGCTAAGCCCTCAGGAGGCTGCCACCGCCTGCCGACGCCGGATCTGACAGAACGCCGTTTGTGGCTCGAATCTGACAATTCACGCGAGCGGCGGACGGCCAGGGCGCGGCCTGTCGGAGATGCCGCAGCCGGCCAGGTTCCTGGGAGAGCTGAAACCGGCGAAGGCTGGCAGGTCGGCATGGACGGATGGTGGCAAACCAAGACGCCCGCGCTCGACAACGTCTCAAAGCAGGGCGGCGAGCTCGTCCCGACTGACCTCGTGCCAGACGAGCTGTGGGGTTCCCCATCGGTCTTGCGCCGCGCCATTGATGACGCCAGTTGGGCCACGCTGCCGATCGAGGATGCCTGGGGCCCATTCTTTCCTGATGTCGCCGAGAAGGACCGCCGAGGTCACTTTTACCCACCCCCACTCTCCGACGAGTTCTGGAGGGATTACGGAGAGCCCCTGTCTGCCTTTCTCGAGGCCGCGACGCTCTTTAGCGAGACACTCCAGAATCTTGATGCGGAGGCTCGCGACGACAGTCCCCAGCACGAACTTGACGTCGAACACCGCCGCCGGCTTGCCAACCGCAACTTCTTCAGCTTGCTGTCCGGCTGTCATCCCGCCCTCGCGCGCGACGACCGAGGTGGGCGCACGCGCGCTTTCCACTCCAAGTCGCTCCTGGCGTCACTCGCGATGATGGCCTATCTGGATCTCACCAGTGGCAAGCGGGTGCTGCTGTGCGACGAGGATGGACGCCCCTTTGTCAGCGGCGCCTATCAGGCCCGCCACTGCTCTGATCGCTGTCGCAACCGCGCCCTCAAACGCGCCTACCGCGAGCGCCACCGCGACGACGACATCCAGCGCACGTCAGCCTGACAGCTAAGCGCTCGCGCGGCCGAGCGGCTACACACTGCGCATTGCCCTTGGCGATCCATCTATTCCCAAATTGCTCGAACGCGGCACTAAGGAGCAGTTCAGCACCGGCATCGTTTCGCGCTGGTCAATGGCCCTCGACCACACCGCGAGAGTTCTCTACGATTGGCGGCCACTGATGGCCGGCGGCCCGCAACGCCAACCACCAAACCCACGGCTCGTTTAGTCGACCAGGTCCGCAAACGGGAGCGGAAACAGGTGGATGTGGTCCAGGTACGGTCTCGCGTCGCCAACCCACTCGGCGGCCAGGATCTGCCCCTCGGAGCGACGCCCGAAGACCATCCGCAGCAGTTCGTAGTCGCTGACCGCCAGCGTGACACCGGGCGCGCCGACGCCGAGCACCGCGTCGCCGACCCGCAGGGCTGGAAGACCAGCGCCTTCGAACCGCTTGGACAACATGGCCGTTATCTGCCCGACCATCCATTGCACCCGGTCGTCCTCACGCACGCCACGCTGCCCGAGGGCCCCGCGCACATCCTGCTCGTGAGTCCATACGTCATAGGCCGCACGCGCCACGAAGGCCACTCCGCCTTCACGCTCGGCCAACCATGCTTCGACGTTCGGCCCGAGTTGTACCCACTCGGCGCACACTACGGCCAGTGAGGCGCTGCGCCGCATTTCCACCTGGCGCGCCGTCCACGGCGGGGTAGCGACCCCCAGGACGCGACCGGCGAGTACATCGCAAGCCACACCGGTGAGGTGTGCGTATACGTCTTTCACCGTCCAATCCGGGCAGGCAGGTACACGCCGTTTGGCCTGATCGTTGCCCAACACGGCGGCCAGGTCCAGCAGCTCCACGCGGGTGCGGCGATAGGCCTCGCTGACGGTCATGCGCGGCAATGCGGACATTGCTCAACTCCTTCCGTTCGGCACCAACCGCGTGGCTGGCGCCCACCTCGGCAGCGCGACTGTTACAGGCGGGTACCCACCCATGGGCTACTTCCACATACCGGTTGCGTTCCCATTCCCAGTAGCGCCCCTGGTGCCACACCACCTTCGCCGTGAACGGCGGCCGCTGCCCGATATGCCGTTCTTTAGCACGATCAGCTCGAGGAAAGAGGCGCTCTTGCGCGCCAACGCGTATCTGAAATCTCGACGTGCCGACGCGCTCTTCGCCACCACGGTCCCGGACTCCGTCTTGACAAGCTGGCCAGAAGCCTCGGCACCCGTTGAATTTCATCCCGAACAGGCCTCAGCGCTTCTTGCGATTCGCTCGTCGACTGCGTGGCGCTAGCTTGCGGCGTGCCGCCGCGGCCGACCTGGTCACCCGACTGTCGTGTTGCTGCCAGCACGCGGCACCTCGTCCAATGATCGTGGTGCGACGAGCGGCAGGCCCGCGTTGTACGTGTCCGTCCAGGCTTGCACGCCCTCCGTCGTACTCATGTCGAAGCCAGAGGCCCAGCCTTGCGTCAGGAACGACTTGGCCAGGCCGAAATTGGCCGGATCCTGCATTCCCGCTCCAGCCGGCGGGCCGTCGCGGTCGTCAGCACCCGCTGGCACGCCGCCGCATTGGATAGACCATACTCACGCTGCAGCAATTTCCAGAAGGCTCGCAACTCCGTGACGATCTCCTGTCCGCAGCCCGGTTCCGCGGACACTCTGCGGGGGAACACCTCGAAGAGGACCTCTTGCAGGTCCTCAGCCGTCATCGCTGCCGGCGTCACCTCCAGGTAGCCCATCCCCAGCTCCATCAAGGTGTCCGCCCAGCCCAGCGTGCCGCCCTGGCGCACCAGCTCCTGGCCGTCGGGAGAACCCGCGAGGCCTTCCATCAGCGCCTCGCGAGAGCAGATAGCGACGTCGTCGTCCAGATACTCACCGTCGGGGCTGAAGACGGGCTGCTGAATGTCAAAGTCGACGCTCATTTTTAGTTCTTGAGACGTCCTCGACAGCCACCGTCTGGTTGTCAAGCCGCCGACATTGTCGTCACTCGTCGTCCACCTGATCCGCCTCGTTCGAATCATCATCGTCGTCACCGTGCTCGTCGGCCTGGTGCGCTGACCAGCAGGCCAACCCGAGCCCCGACAGCGCCGGCAGGATGCCCTCTCGCGGCAGGCCACACGTCGCGCTCAGCGCGTCGACCACCGCTTCGGTCGCAGTGGCGCTGAAGTTGACAGACACGTCAGGCTCGGCGTCGGTGTCGCTGTCTGCGGCCGCGAGCTCGGGCACGATCCTCACCCGCGCCGGGGTCAGCGGCGCTGGCCACACAAACAACCAGACATCAATCGCCACCGATGCGTCGTCGTCAACGCCTGCCTCGTCCTCAACAACGACACTGTCGTCATCGTCGTCAACGCCAGCCTCGCCCTCAGCATCCACCTCACTGTCGTCACTGGTGTCGACTTCGTCCTCGTCGAGCTGCTCCTCTCCGAGCGCGACCTCGTCATCCACGCTGAACCCAAGCAGGACGTCCGGCTGTGCCAACCGACGCACATCCTCGTCCAACGTTGGCAACACCCTCTCAAGCGTCTCACGGTGCTCGTCCAGGTGTCCGGCCGCAATGCCTGCCTCGAGCGCGGCATCCGGATCAACGTCCAGGGCGCGCGCACGCCGATACAGGGTGTCCAGATGCTCATCCGACTCCCGCTCGAGCCGTTCTGCCGCCGTCGCGAGCTCGCGACTCAAAGCGCGCCACATGCCCGAGGTCAAGCTGCCCAGCCGCTGCATGGACACGGCGGCCGCTATCAGGTCATCGCGCGCATTCAGCGCCGCGGCGCTCACGATCCCCTCCTGGATCAGCGAGCGAAGCGCTGCAGCGGGGTCGACCTGAGCTGCTGCTTGTGGCGTACGCCCGCCCGACGACAACCTACGCTGGTTGCGCCGCCTGGGGTGTCCCGGCATACGGCCGCCTCCTGTCTTGTGAGTGCATTGGTCAACGTGGATCTCCAGCATTATGCGGATGCGCTACTCATCGTGCCGATCGCGCCCGGTTGAGCTGCGGCGCCTGGCCGCGGAGAGTTCTGGGCTAGCGCGAGGGCCGCGAGCGGCCTCGGGACACGCCTCATTTCACCGTACGAGCAGCGGCATGCGTTGTGGCGTTCTTCGTTCACACACTGGTCTCGGCGAGTGCAATAGGCAAGCGCAGCCCGTTGGGCTCCTGAGGCGCTCGTCAGGGTGATGCGCGGACGAGCAGCCATCAGTTGGTGAACCACGCCGACCTTCATCAGCGTCCGCTCAAGTGCTCAAACGCCAGATGGACAGCCTGCCGCAGCTGTTTGTTCGAGGCCTTCGGGTCGTTCAACACCTGCAGCAGATCGCTCTTGACTTGCTCCCGCCGCACGAACCCATCGTTTTGTTGACGGTGCACATCACGCGCCCTGGCATCGAACGGGACAAGATGGCGCTGGACCGAGCACGTTACCGCGACGCGCGGAACGCGTGAACCGAGGAAGTAGCGGCCCTGATCCAGGCGTGCATACCCAGCTTTGACCATGCTGTGCAGCTTGGCGGTGGCGTAGACATGCCGGGCACGTTCCTTAAATTCGGCTGAGTCGTAGGCAGGCGTTTTCGGCGTCCGCCGCCGCTCATAGCGCCGATAGATATCCGTGGCGAGCCACCCATCCCGTAAGGCCGCCTCAATTTCGCGGCGATCCATGCCATCGGATCGCTCGGCAAGCAACAACAACACCTGCTGGACAAAGATGCTTGTGCCAGCGGGCCGGCGCCTGGTCTGGAGGAGCAGCTCACTCTCGTCCAGACTCATGCCAGCTCACCCGATTCGATGTAGCGCAGCGCCTTGACGGCGACCTCCTGCAGCTTCGTCCAGCGTTCGCGCTCATCCTGCTGTTGCGCGCGATTGACGACTCGATCGAGGCCATCCTCATGCTTGACGATGCTGGCGATCGCCGCGCGCACCAATGGAAGATCACTGCGCGTGGCTGCTCGAGGCGGTGGTCCAGCTGGCGACAGATCGTCCCGGTACCGGGCGATTACTTCCTTGGCCGCCTCATCGCTGGAAGCCTGAATGACTTCAGTGATGATCTCTCTGGCCTGCTTCTCGACCGGGCGTACTTCCGACAGCAACCGCGTCGCCTCGACGAATGGCTCGTCGTGACTCACGCTGGCAAGAGCGCCGAGCGTACCCCGCGGGATGTTCTTCACTTCCTCGCTCAGGCCCAGGCGCTGCGCCCTCAGTTCGGTGTCGCGCTGATTGCGCCAGCGCCGCACCTGGACAATGTCGCGGCCGAGTTCGCGGGCGATGGCACCGTCCGGATAGTCAGCGTGCATCATCCGCATCGCTGCCTCGTGTGCCTCTTCGGAGGTCAGGCGCTCGCCGCCCATCTGGTTCAGCGAGGCCGCCAGAATCAGCGCCATTTCACGCGTCTTGGTGTCGACGATGATGACCGGAAAGGTCTGGCGGCCGATCTTCTGTGCAGCCTTCATCCGGGTGTTGCCGTCAATCAGCAGGTCGGGCGCCATCAGCAACAGCGGCGGGAACAGAGCGCCGTTGCGCATCTGCTGGATGTACTCCTCGACACGGTGGGCCGGCGCGATGTGCTGCTGCTCGCGTACCTGCGAGTGCTCATCAGTTCGGACGCGGCTCAGCGGAAAGTCGGGCGCGATCTCATAGGTAAGATTCCACTCGCGCAGCTTGGCGACGATCGGGGCGAACGTCCAATCGGGCGGTAACACGGTTACAGGATTGTCTTCGGGCGTCGGTTCCTGGTCCAGCACGTCACAGTCTCCCCAACGTGATTGCCCGACGTTATCAGCATTCCGATCCGACAGACAAGCATGTCTGTCGGACTGATACGAAGTGTGCTTCGATAGCGCAACCAGCCGGCCTCACGTTTGACGCCGGCAAGCCCAAGTGAACGGACCTGCCTAGCCACTGTCGTTGACGGGCAGATTGTCGGGCATAATGTACCGCTATACTTCGCACAGTGCCCTCCACGTCCGGTTCCCGTCGCCGCCCCAAGATCACCGCGACCCTGGATCCCGACCTGCTGGCCAGCGTCGATGCCTATGTCGCCGCTCACCCCGACCTGGACCGCAGCGCCGTCATCGACGAGGCACTGCGGCTGTGGCGCGCTCGCGAACTCGAGCTGGCCATGGAGGCCCAGTTCGCTGCTCCAGATAGCGTTGATCCCAATGAGCGCCAAGCCTGGGACCAGCTCCGGCGCGCCGCAGTCGCCCGCCGGCTCGGGACTGAGACTGCCCCAACTTGAGCGAAGGGGCGACCCCTCGCCGAGGTGAGGTCTGGCTGGCGTATACGCCCGGCCAGCCGACTGATCCGCATCAACCCCGCTTCGTGCTCGTCGTCTCCGCTGACGTTCGCAATCGTGCCCGCGATCACGTGATGGTCGTGCCCATCTTCTCGACCGGCAATCTAGGCCCGACGCGCCTGGTCATTCCTGCTGCTGGTAGTGGCCTGCGCTACGACAGCGTCCTGTTCTTGTGAGGAACTCACGACCATCGACACAACCTTCCTCGAGGAGGGGCCGCGCGGCCGCGTGACCCAGGAGCTCTTGGACCAGGTCGTCATTGCTGTGCGGCGCGCACTCGGCGACTTCTCCATCTGAGGCGATCGTACGCTGGCGGCGGTTGCGCTGGGCCGCGCCTTTAGGAAGTTGAAGTTTGGACAAGTTTTGAGAGGTCAAGCGGCACGTGGAGGAGGTCGCCGCGCCACTTCGTAGTGGGGTGGAGGCAGCGGGACGTTGGCCAGCGCGGCGACCTGGGGATTTTCCACGTGGCCGAGGTGCACGGGCGGGAGTGTCCACCCGGACCAAAAGTCGAGAGAAGTGGCGCTGGACCTGGCCTGGAGTCGGCAAGCGATCGGATCGGGTGATGCTCCCAGGGCAGGCGCACGTCGCTGAGCAGTGGACGAGCGAGCCACAGTTGCCAGCAGGCGGCGGCCACCAGGCACGTCCAGCGGTCCGCAGCCGCTGGGTGGCGCGGGCGGACCGTGGTCCAGCCGAGGGTCTGTTTGAAAAAGCGGAAGGCATGCTCGACGGTGAAACGCCGCAGGTACCAACGCCACAGCACGCTCAAGTCGGCAGGAAGCGGACCGCCGATCCAGGCGAGCCAGAGCGGTCGCGGTGGCAACTTCTTGTGTCGGGAGACGTTCAACCTGGACGCGCACGACGCTGAACGGGGCTTGCGGCGCGCCGGCGACGTGGAGCTCGGTCCAGGCATCGACCTGGACTTCGCCATAGGCGGGGTGGTTCAGGCGTTGTGCGCGCTGTGGCTGGCCGTGGGTCGCGTCGTCGGCCAGCCGAAACGGCTCACCGTGCAGACGCGGCCGTCCGCGACCAGCGTGCTGCTCAGGAGCACGATAGACCACGCGGTGTTTGGCCAAGCGCACCAGCAGATCGGCGTCGACGGTGCTGCGCGCCAGGGTTTCCAGATCGTAGCCGCTGTCGAGCGTCACTACCGGCCGTGGCGCGTCGGTCGGTCTGGACGCGACGGACCGCGGTGATCTGATCTAGCGCGACCTGGGTGGCCGACTTGGCCGTGCGGTCCGCGCCGCCGCACCTCGAGTGGCAACACCCAACTGCCAGCCGGCTTCCGGCACCGCTACCAACCACTGGTACGACCAGGCGGGCACGACGCCGTTTTGCGGCCAGCCCGGCAAGGGACGGTATTCCCAAGTGCGGTCGGCGCTGGCACGCGCGGCGGGGCGTGGCCAGTTGGTCCCGTCGATGACCCACACCGGACGACCCTCGACCAGCCGGCGGAGTCCACCAACGACTCTGCAAACAACCTCCGCAACCGCGCGGTGTCGATCGAGCCATCGCTCAAGGCGTCGCACGTGCTCGGCCAGCGGCGCCGAAACACGGTCGACAAGCTGTGGCGGACCAAGGTGCTCCGCTGGGGCGAGGTGAGCATCGCCTCCAGCAGCTCGAAGAGGCTATCCTGGCGTAGGCCCAGGTCGTCGTAGAGTTTCTGACGGAAATGGCGGAGCGTCTCCCAACCGTCGGTTTCCAACACACGCCGAGCTTGACACGCTTCTCGCTTAACCGGAAGACCCTCCGACCCCTGGGCCAGTTCATTGTCCAGACTCGAGTTAGGAAGACCGGCGGCCTCAACTTCCCCTGTGCGCAGACCGATACTTCCGCGCACTATTACATCTGAGTCAACAGTCTCATGACCACCAGCAACGAGTCGCGCCAGTTGATTGCGCCCGAGCCCCACCACTGGACGCTCGAGGAGTATCACCGCGCCATCGCCGCCGGCGTCTTCGGCGATCGCCGCCTCGAACTGCTGCATGGGGAGGTCGTCGAAATGCCGCCTATGAACGAACCGCACATCGGTGCGGTGCGCTACCTGGCCGCGCTGTTCTTCGACCGTCTCGGCTGGCAGCGGACGACCAGCCAGACACCCATCATCCTGCCCAGCGATGGCGAGCCCGAGCCCGACGTTGCTGTCTTCGAGCACGGTGCACCCCTCAAGCCCTCCGCCGCGCAGGTCCAGCTCGTCATCGAGGTGTCGCAGGCAACCCGACGGCGTGATCTTGGCTCGAAGCTCGACGACTACTTACGCGACAATCTGCACGAAGTCTGGATCGTCGACCTGGTCGAGCAGTGCGCGCTCATCTATCGCGGCGGGCTGCTGGTCGCACGCCACGCACGCGGCGCAGGTGCCCAACTCGTCGCCGAGCTCGTGCCCGAGGTCAGTGTCGAGCTGGACGAAGTCTTCCGCGCCGCCCGTCTCCCCTGATCGTCGTCGCCGGCACTCGGCCCTTTGCACTACGCCACGAACGTCCTGACCGCAGCTACCCTACGACGGTGAACCGGGCTCTGGCAGCGATCGCGTCTTTCTACGAGTACGCCCTGGTAACCGGTCTGTTCTCAGCTAACAATCCGATTGAACGGCGGCCGATCCCGCCCTGGCGCGTGTAGCCGAGCGGCATCGGCCGTTCATGGGAGCCGCGATGAGCGGCATGTCTGACGCAGAACTCCGTCAAGCACTGCTCGGTAGCTGGCATCTCATGAACCTGACACTGCCGCCGGCTTTCGCGCGGGCTGGCGGAGTCTCGGGCGGCTCACCACCCCACGGGTCCGCGAGTGGACCAAGCTCGTTTTCGACGTGAGCCGCGAAAGCAACCGCCTTCGCGCTCGGGTTGGGAGTCCTGTTCCGCGAGATCAGCCAGCTGAGCGAGAGAGGCTAGCAGGTGTTGATCTGGGGATCCCCGAGACACTTGGAGGGGGTGTTGGAGGTACATGACGGCGGAAACAACGAGAGTTCGAGCTAGTGCGCCGAGGCGGGCGGGCCTGTCGAGGGCCCCTGACGGTGCCGCGTCAGTGGTCCGGGGTGTTCACGCCGGCGTCGGCGTGGCCACCAGCCGCGCTAGACGGACCAGGTTGTACGCGGCACCCACGAGATACCGGCGAAGTCGACCTTCTCCAGACCGCGGTACCGCGTTTTACGGAAGCCGCCCACCGTCTTAATCCAGCCAAATATTTCTTCCACTTTCATGCGGATCCGCTGGCTAATGGCATACCCCGCATGCCGCGTCGTTCGACCGTCAATGGCACTTCGCCGACCGGCGATGTTCTGTGCGACATGAGTGCAGAGCGCCGCGGACACCGCGCGTGAGCTGCTCAGCCTCGGGACGGGTCAAGCGCGAGATGAGCAACCGAGTGGTTGGTGCGGATGTCCACCGCATCCGCGCTCGCGGCCAGGCTGCCTGTCGCAACCGGCTGACTCGCTCCAGCATCGAAAAGATCGCCCGATCCTGGGAGCGTCCGACGACCAACACGACTTGCTGACCAGGTCTGCGAGGACGCTCCTCAGACCGCCAGCGCAGTGTCCGCTCCCGAACGACGGGCCCGACTCCGCCCAATTCGCAGCCGGTGGCGAACGCCGCGAGACGTCAAAAGACCGTGCACGCGAGAACGTTGAGCAGGTCATAACCCCGGTCCCTAGGCAGCGACTGTCGACTCGAACCGGGCGCGGAGAAGTCGGTTCCCGGCGGAAATCGGCTCCCCACGGACGAAACGACTGCGCGCCTCGTGGTACGCCGGGTCTGGACCAAAGAAGTTGTCGGTCATGTGCGCCAGTTCACGCGCGCGATAACTGGCCAGGGGGCGGGTGCGCTCGTCCGCCTGTCGGCGCCGCTGCTTGTCGATGAGCAGGCTCGGCAAGCACGGGTCGGCCGCGAGTGCCTGTGCGCGCGTCTGGAGTTGGAGCAAGAATTCGTCGGCGTCGGTACCGAAAGACCTGTCCAGCGGCCCAATCTGGCACGCCTCGTCGCTACCCATCGGCTGGCAGGCCGTCGTGATCTCGAGCGCGCGTTCGACGCCGACCCGCCGTGGCAGCGTATACGTCCAGTATTCGGAGCCGTACAGGTTGCCCATGGTGCGGTAGTGCGGGTTGAGCACCACGCCCTCGCGGGCGTACACGTGGTCTGCGGCGAGAGCCAGCATCACGCCGCCGGCGCCAGCGTTGCCGCGCAGACCAGCAATGACCAACTGACGCACGGACAGGATCTGGAGAACGACGTCGTCGATGGCGTTGATGTTGCGCCACGACTCGGACGCAGGATTGTCGGCGGCCTCGATGACGTTCAGGTGGATGCCGTTGGACCAGAAATCGCGGCCGCCCAGCAGGCACAGGACGCGCGTGGCTCGCGAGCGCGCGTAGCGGAGCGCACTGGTGAGTCGGCGACATTGCCGGGTGCTCATGGCGCCGTTGTAGAAGTCGAACGCCAGATAGCCGACCTCGCCGCGTTCCCAGTAGTGAATGTCGCGATAGGTCCGGTACTCGAGAGAACGGTCGATCGCGAGATCGCTGTGCGGCACGCCACGCGCAGCCAGGGATGGAGAACCTGGGCGGCTGGCAGCTTGATGCCGGGGACCGGATGTTCGGGCGCCTTCGCCTTCAGATGCGTGAGCCAGATGGCGCCATCGACAGTCCCGACACACACCGCGCCGTGACGCTGGGCGATCACCTGACCGGGCAGACCTTGCACGACGTCGTCTTCGGGGCCGCCATACGCGTAGACGGGTTGCCCCAGCAGGCTGGTCAGCACACCCGGACTGCTGTCCGCGGCGCGGACCCGGCGGGCGATCTCCTCGGTGGTGTGGCTGGTCCAATCGAGCGTACGGTGTGATTGCCGCATCGACGGACGCAGTCGGCCATGCACGTCGTCGCGGTGATAGTCCAGTGGCTCAGGAATGAAGCTCGGATCGGCAACGCGGGCGACGGCGGTCAGAATGGCGCGGACGGCGGCTTCGGTGACCTCGGCGCGGTACAGGCTGCTCTTGGTGGCTGGCGAATGCGGCATGGCGAAGGTTTCGGAGGCCCAGATCGGGCCGGCGTCCATCTCGCTTTCAGCCTGGAGCACGGTCACGCCCCAGCGCGGCTCGGCGCTCTGGATCGCCCAGTCCAGCGACGATGGGCCGCGATCGCCGGTGATGCCCGGATGGATGATCAGGCACACATGGCGACGCCAGACGTCCTCCGGGATGGCCGTCTTCAGCATCGGAGCGATGATCAGCTCCGGCCGGCTGCGTTCTACGTTGGCGAGCATGCCGTCTCCCGAGGTGCCGATTGACAGCGCGATGGTGTGCCCACGGCGCGAGAGCTCAATGGCCAGGCGCTGGCTGAGACTGTTGTGCGCACTCGTGATGAACAGAATTCGCATAGTTGTAGTCCTTACCAAGAGGGACCGACTGTCGCAGGCTGGAGCGTCGCCGCGGCGCGTCCCGTTCGTTCGTGACACTCGTTCTGGGCCATTCCTCTGCCCACCCAGGATCGTCGGCAAAACCGGCGACCGACGCGCGGATCGAGCGTAACGGGCCCTCACACAACATCCACCCAAATGGGCGTCGTGCGCGGGCCGCCGAAGGAATCCTCACTACGATCGGCTTCTTGCGACAGAGCATGCTGGAGCATCCGGAGTTTGTCCAATTCGGGATTTCCGAATACTGGCAATTCCCGCGTTTGAAGGACCATCTGGCAGCGACTCCGCGTGCAGCGCGTGAGCTCCTCGAACGCACGTTGGTCGCCGCCACACCTGCTCTACGCCAGGGGCTCGACGTACGCGCCGCGAGCCTGAGCCTCATCGGTCTCGTATTCGTGTCAGTGGTGTGGTCGGCGCGCGGCTGGATCGAACAGTCCGACGATGAGTGGCGCGCAACGCTCACACAAGCCGTCGACTGCCTGCTGAGCGACACATGAACCTGAGCAGGTCTGCACCCAACTCGTTCGTAATGAGGCCACCTGCCGGGCGGGTTGGTGTCGGACGGGTCAGGTGAGCCATCGAACTCATGGGTCAATGCCCGCTTTGCCTTGCACACGCTAACGAATGACGCGAGCGAAGCGGCCGGACCAACCGATGCGGCCCGATCGCATCATCATCGGCGAGTGCCGCGGTGGCGAGGCCTTCGACATGCTGCAGGCCATGAACGCGGGCCACGACGGCTCGGTGAGCACCATCCACGCGAACTCACCCGCGATGCCCTGGAGCGCATCGAGAACATGGTCTTGATGGCAGTCGAACTGCCGGTGACCGCCATCTGCGAGCAGATCGCCTCGGGTATCAACCTGCTCGTGCACACGTCGCGTCTGCAAGACCGATCGCGGCGGGTGACGCACGTGACCGAGATCATCGGAATGCAGGGGTGGCGTGATGTCGATGCGCGACACCTTCGAGTTTCGGGGCGCGGCGTCGATGCCCATGGCCAGTCAACTGCAGCCTACGGGCGCGCGGCCGCATCTCCTGGATCGTCTGTCACAATATGGCGAACACGTGGCGATGGAATGGTTCCTGCCGATGGTCAACCTCGGGGCCGCGCATCGCGTAGGCGACGAGCCTCATGGTTCAGCCGGCTCTGATCTCGGCGCTCTGGAACTGAGCGGCGCACTATCGCCAGTCCACGCGTCCGGTGGTCTTTGGTGCCGGTTTCGACCCTGCGCGTCGCCAATCCCGGCGGGATTATGGTTTGGGCGTGGGGCTGCTGAAGTGTTCGGCCGTGTGGAGCACCCGATCGAGAAGGCCTGATGCTTATCCTTCGAGCCGCTGGCCAGTAGCGCCCTCGGCAGCTTGATGTGCTCGTACTCGCGCACGTAGCTGAGGTCATCCGCGACTGAGCAGTGGCTGAGAACACTGGTCGCTGAGGTGTGTGAATGCGACGCGTGCTGACCGTGATCCTGGTGGTGTTTCTGCTGCTAGTAGCCTTGACGTTGCTGCAGCCCACACTGATTGGCTCCGCGCACGACTCGGTGGCGGTGCGGCAGGACTTGGTGAACATTAGAGTGCAACTGGGCTACTCGGCCGAAGAGTCGTCGACCGAACTGACCGTCGTCGGGTGGATGATCCTGGTTGGATTGGGAGCCTGGGGTATCTGGGCTTGGCGCCGACGGGGAAAGCACTCAGCGTAGAGCTAATTCGCCGATTGTGCGCCTGACGGCGAGTTGGGCTGAAGCCGTGCAACTTAGCGGTGCCGGACCGGCCGCCCCACGCAGATACAAGAGTACCGATCGTCGATACCCATGTGTCGTCGACACATGGGCCAGGAGCCGCTGGACCTCTTGGACCGACAGCTCTCCGAGCTGGATGCGCTCAAACTGGGTGACGCGTCGTAATTCGGCAAGCGCGGCCGCGAGTGGATGCGCACGATCAAGCTCGAGATCGCGATAGGTGCCCACCACAAGGAGCGGCGCGTCAGCCAGGTGGCGTCCCAGGTAGACCAGCAGGTCCAGCGTGCCTCGGTCGGCGTCGTGCAGATCCTCCAGCGCCAGGAGCAGTGGATGAGTCTTCTCGATGCTGCGAAGGCACTCGAGCACCCCGCTCAACAGCGACAGCCGGTCGTCTGTCGGGTCCGCTGGTGCATGCAACTCAAGCTGCAACAGGCTCTGCACTCCCGGCACCATCCGCGCCACCGCGCTCACGCCCGCACCCAGTTCACTGCGAAGTGTTTCGGTCGTGCGCTCGCGCGAGTAGCGTTCAAACGCCTCGACAAACGGCTGGTAAGCAACGACGGCGGAGCCTTCAGCATAGCTATGCCCAACCAGCACCAGACCACCCTGCTGAGAGGCGAAACTGGCGAGTTGCTCGGACAGAGCGGTTGACTGAGTGGTTGATGGACGATCCCGGCCCCAAGGCGTGGGTACCCTGGGTGACGACCGTTTTCGATGAGGGACCGATGGCTTCGGCAATCACGCGGTAGCGGAACGGAGCGATGGCTTCAGTGGACGCGACGGTCACGGAGCTGGACCTCCAGGTGGGGATGCCCGCATCCAATCCGCTCCAGGTCGCGCTGCCCAGGGCGAGGTCGTGTGGGTGCCCAGCGCCAGGCCGCCGCTGATCCAGCTCCAGAACGCCCACACGGTGCTGCCGATGCTGGCGCCGAACCGCGTGCGTGCGCGCTGCCAGGCGAGGCTGAGTACCTCCAGTGCGGCGTGCTCGCCGATGGTGCGCACGTCGACCGGCGTGCCATCCAGCGTGACCGCCAGGCGCGTACACACGTTCAACAGGGTGAGCGTGTGGGCCCGAAAGCGCTGCCACCACGAACGCAGCGTCGTGTGCGGCACATCGAGTTGTTCAGCGATGGGCCGCAACCCCAATCCATCCACCTTCAGCCCCAACGCGGCGTTCCGATTACGGTCACCACGTCCAGCCGTCGCACCAGTGCCAGATCTGGTACCAGCGCGTGCGAACGCCGACACGCCACGCACCGACCTCGCCGAATCCAGATCCGCTCGACCAGCAGAGGCGCACGCAGCCACCGCCAGTACCCACCCCAGCGGACCAACTGCTGCAAACACGTCGGACAGCGTTGTGGCGGCACCACCACCTGCTGGCCAGCTGAGACGTAGCTGGACACCGACGACGGATAACGCCATACGATGACCACCGGGGGTGCTTTGACCACCCTCTCCACGAACCCTCCTGGTTGCTCTACGACTGGGAGGGTTCTTCTTGTTGTTGGATCAGCCGACGGCTATTGTGCCCGCCGCTCCCGCATCACCGTTGACCATCCTCGGCGGCGCAGCATCACCATCCACACCGTCTCCAATCAGCGCCGCCGTTTACCTACTCCCGGGCATCACCTAAAGCCGCCGCCAACAGGGGCAAGAGACCCCGATCGAGCGCACCGCGCGGTTGGCCGTTCGTGGCCTCGGGGCGCATCGATGCCCTCAGTGGGCGCGTCCTCAGTGCACGCGACGAAGTCGAGGCCCTGGCGCGTGACGCTGAGGCCATCCGAAGCGAAGACCGCTACGTGATGCGACTGCGCACCTAAAAGAGGTTTGGGAAATTGCCGGCTCGAAGTCTCGGTCACAATCGTAAACCGGTGTGTCGGAGGAAGGCGAAGCAGAGTTCAGCGTCACTACCGATGCGCCACAGACCGTCATCCGCGATAGCTTCAACATCGCGGATGCTGTCGCAGCACAAGTTGGCGAGTTCTGTTGACTTGAGGTTGCCCCAGACCTGCTCGATGGGATTCAGCTCCGACGCATAGCCGGGTAGCCGTTCGGTGCGGAGCCAATCGCGCTGATCGGCGATCCACGCCAGCATGCGTCGGCTGCGGTGCGAGGGCAGTCCATCCCAGATCAAGAGCACCCGTCGATGCTCGAGGTGCCGCATCTGGGTCAAGAACTCCATTAGCGTTTCGTCGTTATAAGCGCCAGGACGTAGTTGTAAGGCGAGATGCGCATCACTGCCATCGGCCTCATACGCCAGCCCACCGACTACTGGATTGACCTTGTCGCGATAGCTTTGCGATCCATAGCACCAAGCATGATCATGTTCTGTCGCTGAGCATCAGTAATGCCTATCAGGCCGGTGATGTCCATGCGTTCATATTGCCCGTCGGCCCTGAAGGTGCGCAGCGATTCCCCCGTGCTGGCCTCCCACAGTCTTGCTGTCCGATCGTAACTGGCGCTGGCCACTCGCCTCCCATCCGGACTGAGCGCTACCCCGCGCACCGCGCCAGCATGGCCCCGCAGCGCTACCAGCAACCGTCCGCTCTTTGTCTCCCATAATCGGGCGGTCCCGTCAGTTCCGCCAGTGGCCAGTAACTGCCCGTCGGTGCTCAACGCGACGCAGAAGACCGGGCCGGCGTGTCCCTCCAGAGTGGCCATTAACCTCCCGCTCGCCGCCTCCCATAGCCTTGCCGTCCCATCAAAGCTGCCACTCGCCAGGAACCGGCCGTCTCCGCTCAGCGCCACACCTTGTACCGGCCCCTTATGCCCGCGTAGCGTGGCCAACACTTGCCCGCTCGCTGGCCCCCAGATTCTGACCGTCCCATCCTGGCCGCCACTGGCCAGTAGCTGCCCATCTCCGCTCAGCGCCACGCCCCAGACCGCGCCGGCGTGCCCCTCGAGTGTGGCCAACAGCCGGCCGGTCGAGGTCTGCCACAGCCTGACCGTCGCATCATGACTGGCGCTGGCCAGCAATCGCCCATCCGTGCTCAGCGCGACACTCTGCACTGGGCCGGCATGCCCCTCCAGCGTGGTCAACAGCCGCCCACCCTGTGCTTCCCACAGCTTGACCGTCCCGTCACTGCTGCAACTGGCTAACAGCTGTCCGTCCCCGCTCAATGCTACGTCCCAGACCGCCCCAGTGTGGCCCGCGAGCGTTGCCACCAGCCGCCCACTGGAGGCCTCCCACAGCCTGGCCGTGCTTTCAAAGTAGCTGCTGGCCAGGAGTTCCCCATCCGTACTCAACGCCACCCCATACACCGGGCCGGTATGACCCTGGAGCCTTGCAAGCATCCGCCCAGCGGGCATCTCCCAGAGCCCGGGCCGTCGCATCAAACCCACCGCTCGCCAGGAGCCGCCCATCCGCGCTCAGCGCGACGCCCTGGACCGGACCGGCATGCCCATCAAGCGTTGCCAGCGGCCGACCGCTCGGCACCTCCCACAATCGGATGGTCCCGTCAAAGCCACCACTCGCCAGGAGCCGCCCATCCGCGCTCAGCGCGAGACCCCAGACTGGACCCGTGTGGCCCTGCAACGCGGCCAACAGCCGCCCAGCGGGTGCTTCCCAGAGCTTGACCGTCCCATCGGTGCTGCCACTGGCCAGGAGCCGCCCGTCGCCGGTCAGCGCCACCGCCTGCACCACCCCGGTGTGTCCCTCCAGCGTGACGAGCAGTTGCCCATGGGGTATATCCCAGAACCGGGCTGTCGCATCAAAGCCACCTGTCGCTAGCAGGCGCCCATCCGCGCTCAGCGCTACGCCATAGACTTGACCGACGTGGCCCTCCAGGGTGGCCAGCGGACGACCGCTCGGCGCCTCCCACAGTCTGATCGTCCCGTCAAAGCTGCCGCTCGCCAGGAGCCGCCCATCCGCGCTCAGCGCGAGGCCCCAGACTGGACCCGTGTGGCCCTGCAGCGCGGCTACCAGCCGCCCAGCGGGTGCTTCCCAGAGCTTGACCGACCCGTCGGTGCTGCAACTGGCCAACAGACGTCCATCCCCACTCAGCGCGACCCGCGTTATGCCCGTGTGCGCCTGCAGCACTAGCAGCGAGGTGCGGTCCGCCACGTTCCACAGGCATACCTCACCGCCCGAGGTGCCGGCCGCCACATACCTGCCGTCGGCGCTGAGCGCGATCGACATCGGATGGTTGAAAGCACCCGCCAACACACTCTCAGCGAGGTGGACAGCTACCAGGCTGGCATCTTGAGCGTCAATGTCCTGCAGATACGCCTGTCGGATCGACAGGTGTGAAAGGTTCAGCCCGCGCAGGTTGCCCCGCAGCAACCGTAGCAAGTTCACCACATTGCCCGGCCCGTAGCCCTGCTCCAGATCTGGGCGAGCGCGCCAGCCTTCGAGGAGCGCCCGCAACCACTGCTCGGCTCCCTCGGTGCCGCCACTCGCCCGTAGCTGTTCCAGGATCGGTTCGCCGATCAACCGCTCTTGCGTCTGGCGCACGTAGTCCTTCGCCTGCGCCTTGATGAGCGGCTGTTCAACCAGCACAACAGGCTGGCCACGGCCGATCTCGTCAGCAACCGTCTCGACCAGCCGATCGATCACGTACTCGAGCACCATCGACTGCAACGTGAAGGTCGCGCCGCGTTCGCCGGGCTCCACTAGCGACCGTCGCCGCAGGTTCTCGATTGCCTCGACGACCGTACTCCGGCCGACGCCGGGCGCCATGTCCCTCGATAGTTCTGCCAGGCTGATCGGTTCGCGCTCGACGGCCAGCCGCGTCAGCACGTCGTGCTCCACTTCCGAGAGGCGTTCGGCCTGGACGTCCAACAGGCGGCGGATACCCCCGAACACGACGCCATGCGTGTCGACTGCGTCTTCCAGAAAGGCGACAATATCGCCGTCGAACACCTGGCGAATTGTCTCGCCGACGATCTTCAGGGCAAGGCCGTTGCCGCCGTAGCGGTCCACGAGGCTCACCCACGTCTGGGTCTCTCCGTGCAAGTGCTTGTGGACGAGTAACGTCTGGGCCTCGGTTGTGCCGAGGCCGTGCAGCTCGAGCGCACGCACTGCGTCACCGAGCACCGCGAGTTCGGGCGGGGCCTCGCGGCTCGTCAACAGCAGGCAGCTCTGGTGCGACGTCTCGCCGACGGACTGCAGGACCCGACCGTACCCTTCCATGCCTGCTCGATACCGGCCCTCGCTTTCGCCTGGCGCGAACAGCGTCTCCGAATTGTCGAGCACCAGCAGGCAGCGCCTGGCTCGAAGAAGCTGTAACAGGGCGTTGGTCCGCTCCGACTCTGAGGGCGGCGCCAGCATCTGCTGGTCCGACAGGAAGCCAATCGCGCCAACCAGCCAATCGCCGACCGGCGGCGCATTGCGCAAGCTGCGCCAGTACACGCGTGTGAAGCTCGGCGTCACGCTCTGAGCCAACCTGGCGACAAGGCTGGTCTTGCCGATTCCGCCGAAGCCCAGCACTGCCACCAGTCGGCAGCGCTCGACTAGCAGCCAGCGGCGCAGCAGCGCTAGCTCCTCGGCACGGCCAACGAAGCCGAGCACGTCCGGCGCCTCGCCCCAATCCTGTCCGCGCTCGTCCGCAGCAGCCCGGGAGACCGCAGCCGCTGCGCCGGCCTGGAGCACATCACCAACCAGAACGGGTAGCGGCACCGCGCGACTGGCGAGCAGGCCCGCGAACCACACCTGGTCGAACGGTGTGTGCATCCGCGGCGCCTCTCGCAGCGCCGCGGCCCACAGCCCCTGCGCCTCCGCAGTCTCGCGACCGGCCGTCAGGCCGCCCGCCTCGAGCAGGGCGGCAATGAGGGCCCGCAGCCCGTCAGCGCTCGGGTACTTTGCGCCGGCCTCCCATTCCTGAATTGTGCGGCGACCCGCACCCATACGGGCCGCCAGGGCGCGCTGTGTCAAGTCCGTCCGTCCACGGTGTAGCAGCAGCAGCCCGCAGAAGGAGTCCTCCGCCGGCTCACTATCCACGCCCTAGAGACCCAGGCAGCAGTCTAGCAGCCTTGCCCGGCTCGGCCTGGCTCAGTCCCCAGCGATAAGGCGCGCTCAGGCGCGCTCAAGTACCGCGAATGGGCGCACCAATATGGCCGAAAACGTGCCAGCCACGAGGGAAACTTGGTTCGCAACCCGCTCGGAGTTTCTGCCGGGCAGCACCAGGAGGATCTCGACGCTCATGGCCTCTCTGCGGCAGCTCAATGTGGCCACCACGCCCCTCGGCTCACTCGACGGTGCGGGCGACCACGACCACGTGTATCGCTTCGGCTGGCCCCAGGCCGGCGCGGCCTATCCGGTCAACACCCGCCAGTTCACGCGCCTGGTGGTCTTCCGCGGCCGCCTCCAGGGCAGGCTGGGCGAGCACGGCCGCGACGATTGCCCTCCCGGCGCTCGTGCTGCCTGAGCCCAGGCCGCGCGGGGACCACGCATGGATCAGGTCGAGCAGTTCATCGAAATGTACCGGGCGCGCGCCACGGCATCGGTACGGGCCAAGCTCGACGCGCTGTTGGACCTCGGGCGGCTGCGCGATCCACGCGTGGTGCCGTTCCTGCTCGGGGTATTGGTGGATCGGCACGAAGCCGAGGAGGTGCGCATCTATGTACTGAAGCAGTTACGAAATAGAGATGGACCGCTTGTGCCCGCTGATCGGCCATCAGTAGCGAAGGCCCTCGGCGAGGTGCTCGCCGACAGGTCGACCGTGGACCTGCGCCTCGAGGCCGCACTCGCGCTGGGCGACTTCACCCAGATCGATGGCGTGCTCGCGCGCCTGAGCGCAGTCTGTCTCAGCCACGAGGAATCGATCGACCTCCGCTACGCGGGGTTCACCTCCCTCGAGCGGGCCGGACCTACGCGCGAATGCCTCGCGCTGCTGCGTCAGATATCCAGCGATGAAACACTTGGGAGCTCGGCGCGCAGTGTCATGTTGGCATGGCACACCCATTAGTTCACCGGATGGCTCCGGCCCAGAGTTCTCGGTGTTGACCGTCAGCTGATTGCATCTCAGGAGGCCACGTGTGCCGCGCAATGCCCCCTGCCCGGTGTGAGAAGAAAGAGCGAAAGAGAGAAAAGAGAGACCAATGACTCCTGGAATCACGCTTGGCCGCCGCCGCTTTATCAGTGCCGCCGCACTGAGTGTTGCTGCCGCTCAGTTCGGCATGCTCCGCGTCGCAGACGCGCAGGCCCAGATCCCAGCTGCAACACCAACTGCGACAGGCGGAGGGAACACCGCGACCGCACCCGATGCCATCCGCCCCTTCCAAATCGACGTAGCTGACGGGGACCTGGCCGACCTCGGTCGTCGCATCGCGGCGGTGCGCTGGCCCAGCACGGAGCTCGTCGCCGATCGCTCTCAGGGCGTGCAGCTCGCGACGTTGCAGGCGCTCGCAGGCTACTGGACGACGGATTACGATTGGCGGGCGTTCGAGGCGAATCTCAACGCGCTACCGCAGTTCATGACCGAGATCGATGGGGTGGACGTCCACTTCATCCATGTGAAGTCGCCGCACCCGAACGCATTGCCGCTGATCATTACGCACGGCTGGCCCGGCTCGGTTGTCGAGTTGCTCGGGGTCGTCGGCCCGCTCACCGACCCGACGGCGTACGGCGGACAGCGCCGAGGACGCGTTCGATGTCGTGCTCCCGTCCATACCCGGCTATGGCTTCTCGGCTGAGCCGACCGAGCTCGGCTGGTACTCCGGCCGCGTCGCGCAGGCCTGGGCGGAACTGATGAACCGGCTCGGCTACACGCGCTACGTCGCCCAGGGCGGCGATCAGGGCGCCTCCGTCACGGACGCGATGGCGCGCCAGGCACCCCGGGGCTGCTTGGCGTGCACTTCAACTTGCTCGTCGCGGGGCTGGCGGGCGGCCCCGAGCCGGCGGACTCCGACGAGGAGCGCGCCGCGGTCGCCGCGGTCGCCACATTCAGGGCGAGCGGTTACGGCTACTTCCTGGAGCAGGCCACGCGGCCGCAGACGATCGGCTATGCGCTGTTGGATTCACCGGTCGCCCTCGCGGCCTGGATGCTCGACCACGACACGGACAGCTACAACAAGATCACCAATGCCTTTGTCGACGGGCAACCATCGGGCGGTCTCACTCGCGACCACATCCTCGACAACATCAGCGTGTACTGGCTCACGGGCACCGGGGAGTCGGCGGCCCGGTCGTACTGGGAGGCCGCACAAGCCGCAGCGCGTGCGGCCGGCCAGGCTCCGCCGGCAGTCTCGCTCCCGGTCGGCTTCACGGTGTTCCCCGGCGAGCTCTTCCAGGCCCCGCGCAGCTGGGTCGAGAAGACATACCCCAATCTCACCTACTACAACAAGGTCGACAAGGGCGGCCACTTCGCGGCTTGGGAAGAGCCGGAGCTGTTCTCGGAGGAGATCCGTGCCGCGTTTCGGTCGCTGCGCTGACCAGAGAGCTCCCATTGAGCCTACCTTCGATCGCCGACACTTTCTGCGCGACGCCGAAGGCGAACACCCGGATCCACTCCGAGAACGGCCGGTTGGTCGTCAGTAAGGGGTAAAGCCGAGATACGCAGAATTTTGAGGAATAGCGTAGAAACGACGTCTTGCTGATCTCGGTTCCGGCCGACGTTGGCCGGAACCGAGATCACATCCCACGGTCACGCGAGGCGAGATCGGCCGATCTCGCTCCGAGCGCTATTGCTCAAAATTGTCTGTATCTAGCCTGAAAAAGCTCGCGCAGTCTGGGGTGTGGCGGTAACCTCATAGCCCAGGCGCTTGCTGCGAGCGACTGCGCGATTGACGGTCGGAACATTGTCGCGGTCGTCAAATAGTTGCTCCCGAGATCTTGGTAAACGTTGCCTTTGGCGAGCAGGTGATAGGCGATAACCAGAAAGTTATGTGCCGCGGCGACGCTCGGTTGGCATCGCGGCGCGCCGCGATGCGACGATATTGAGCCGCCAGATACAAGCGTCGCGTTCGGGCCGCTGCTCGGGCCGCCTCGGCGAGCGCCTCGCGAAGAGCGGCGCTGGCCTCCCGGGGTATGGCAACGATTGCTGTATGGGGCCATCTCCGACCACTCGGCGAACAGACTCTTCGAGTTGAGTCGGCGCGCCACTCACGCGCCGGGTTGAAACTCGGGAGGCGCGCCAGTCATGATGCGACAGTCAAGCTGTGGGACGCCTCGAGCAGGCAACTGCTGACCACGCTGCGTGGCCACATCGGCGCTGTGTGGGGTCTGTCTCTGAGCGACGACGCCCAATTACTCGACAGTCGTGGCCAGGATGGAACGGCCAGGCTCTGGGACACATCACGCGGACAACTGCAGGCGACGCTCGAAGTGCACCGTGCACCGGTTCAGGCCGTGGCCCCGAGCGGGGACGGACGGCCACTCGCGACTGGCAGTTCTGACGGAAGCTCGAGAGTATGGAACGTAACGAGATGCCGGTCGGTGGCCACGCTCGCGGGACACGCGGGTACGGTGTTCTGTGTGGCGCTGAGCACCAATGGGCAGCGGCTGGCCACTGGCGGCACTGATGGGACCATCAGGGTGTGGAACTCAGAGAGCGGGCAGCAGTTGAGCACCGGTGCACCATGCGGGCTCGGTGCGGCGTTGCGCTGAGCCGGGATGGGGAGGCGAGTCGCCAGCGCCAGTTACGACCGCACCGTCGGACTCTGGGACGCGAGCAGCACCGAATTGCTGCGCACACTGAAGGTGGAGGGTCGATACGAACGCATGGACATCACCGGCCTGACGGGCATAACGGAAGCCCAGCGGCAGAACATGCTCAGTCTCGGCGCCGTGGATCGGGAAGCTGCCGAGACAGGTCTCAAAGGTTGCTGAAAAGTCTTTAGAGAGGATGCTTGGCAGCTAGTGAGGTTTCGCCCTCGAATCTCAGCACGCCCGCACCGTTGCGCTACTGTGGAGCCCTTCGCGCGTGTTTGATCCACCCGGCGGAGGCTTGGCACCAGGTCACGCGCGCAGTGTCGTCCCTGAGCTTGCGGATCCGCAACTCTGGCGCTGCGCTGCGCCGCGCGGGACGCTGCTCTCTCTGAAGCACGCGGGCTCAGAAGCGCGCCGAAGGCCTCTCGACCAGTCGCAGGAACCGCCGCGTGCGCTCCTCGCGAGGCGTATCCAGCACCTCAACCGGCGTGCCTTGCTCGACGATCTGACCCTGATCGATGAAGACCACCTGGTCTGCGACGTCGTGTGCAAAGCCAACTTCGTGAGTGACGACCAGCATCGTCATGCCGCCATCCGCAAGCTGCCGGATGGTCGCCAGGACTTCCGCCACGAGTTCCGGGTCGAGTGCCGAGGTAGGCTCGTCAAAAAGCATGAGGCGTGGGGAAATCGCCAGGGCTCGTGCAATCGCCACTC
Source organism: uncultured Chloroflexia bacterium (assembly GCA_963776625.1). Lineage (GTDB taxonomy): Bacteria > Chloroflexota > UBA6077 > UBA6077 > CF-72 > CF-72. The sequence continues at coordinate 759,184 of CAVZNP010000004.1, forward strand.
GCTGTTGCTGCCCACCAGACAGCCGATGTGGGAGATGGTCCAGGTGATGACCGAGGCCTACGCTGGTCAAGGCGTCGATGGCACGTTGGCACGCGATGTCGCGTGACTCGCGATAGACGTGCACAGGTGCTTCCATGACGTTTTCTAGCGCCGACAGATGGCCAAACAGGTTGAACTGTTGAAAGACCATCCCGATGCGCGCCTCCGCCCGCGCGCGGCTGAGGTTGCGCATCGGGCGCGATGTACCGTCTATCTGCTCGTAACCGACGTAGGCCCCGTCGACAGTGATCTCGCCGGCATCGAGGTTCTCGAGGTGGTTCACTAGCCGCAAGAGCGTGCTCTTGCCCGAGCCACTGGGTCCCATGATCGCGACCACATCGCCAGCACGCACGATCATGTCGATGCCGTTGAGCACGACGTGGTGACGATACGCTTTGTAGACGCCCCGGCAGACCACAAACGGCTTGTCGGCGTGGGGAAATGGCTGTGCGCGCCCGGTCGCTGCCTGGGGAATGGGCAAGGACTGACTCACGGTGCGGGCACGCGTCCCTGATCCCAGACGTAGATCCGCGGTTCCTGCCACCGGACGCCGCAGACGAAAGCCGAATAAGCGCCCCAGAGCGCTCGCGGACGTCGGTGCTCGCTCGCGTTCAAGGTTGAACCGCCGTTCGAGAAAGTATTGGATGACGGCGATGACGGTTGTCATGGCCAAATAGATCGCGCCTGCCGCGACAAAGACGGGGAAGAATTGAAAGTTCTGCGAAACGATTTGCTGGCTGCGGAGGGTCAACTCGTTCACGGCGATCACTGACGCCAACGAAGTCCCCTTCAGCAGACTGATTGCCTCATTGCCCAGTGCGGGCAGCATCGCCCGCATCGCCTGCGGCAGCACGATCCGCCGAAGTGTCAACCACGGGCTCATGCCGAGTGACGCGGCAGCGAGCGATTGGTTGCGATCGACCGACAAGATGCCGCCGCGAATGATCTCCGCGTTGAAGGCGGCCTGGTTGAGGGCGAACCCAAGCATCGCCGTCGCCACCGGCGTCATCACGATGCCGAACGCAGGCAACGCGTCATACAGAAATACCAGTTGCAGCAGGACCGGCGTCCCGCGCACGATCCAGATGTAAAACCAGGCGACGCTCCGGATGAGGCGTACTGGCGACAGACGAGCCAGAGCGAGCACGACTCCGAGACCCAGCCCGCCAACCATTGCCACCACGGCAATTTGCAGCGCGATCCAGGCGCCTTCGATGAGAAAGGGCAGTGTCAGGTAGTGGAAGGCATCCGTCACCCTCGAGTCCTTCGCGCCAGAGTCCGTTTGCCCCTTTCGCTTTTCAAGACCAGACGCGCGGTACTAGTTGTTCACGATCTCAGCCGGTAGTTGGAGTGCCGCATCCATGCCATTCTTCTGCAGGATCTCGCGCTCCGTGCCATCCGCCTGGAGTGTTTGAATGGCCTCGAAGATCGCCTGCGTCAACTCTGGATCGTCCTTCGACACACCGACGCCGACCTTGGTGCCGCTGATTATGGCGAACGCGCGCTGGGTATCCGGATTGTTTCGGGCAAAGTCGTCGACGGCGAGCAGTGTGAACAAGGCCACGTCGCTCCGCCCGGTCTGGACAGCCCGCGCGATAGAGGGCGAATCCGCATAGGTAGCGATCTGGACCGCGGGCTTGCCCGCCGCCGTACATTTGGCGCTCTGATCGCGAAGCGCTTCCTCTTCTACCGTCCCAAGGTCCGCCGCGGCCGCCATGCCACACAGGTCGTCCAGGGACGTGATGTTTCTGGGGTTGCCCTTCTTCACCAGTGCGCCGGTGCCTGCGGTGAGGTACGTGACGAAGTCCACAACCTTCGCCCGATCGGGACTGTAATACAGGTCCGACCAGTCCACGTCGATGCGGTGGGCCTGGAGCTCACCGATCAGACCGCTGAACTCGCTCGGGTGAATCTCGTATTTCAACCCGATGCAGCCCGTCACGGCATCCAGAAAGTCGGGATCGAAGCCAAGGATCGTGTCCGGGTTTGTTGCGTCTCGATACTCGACAGGCGGGTTGGTCGGATCCATGCCTACTGCCAGGGTCTTGCCCGCCAGGCTGGGGTATTTCGCGGCAAAGGTCGCCGGCTCGCAGGCGCCCGCGGTTGCAGGCGTGCTCTGCCGTGATGCGGCAATCGGCGCGGCAGTCGATGCCGGCAGGGGTTCAGCTGGTGCACCAGCATCGCTACTTCCATTACAGCCAATCAGTATGGCGGCTATCAGGGCACAGCACCACACCAAAGGCCGAGATTGTCGTCCCACAGAGCCTGCTCCTCTTCGAGGTAAGACCGCTCTATGCCTACCCTAGGCGCGGTATCGCCACCCTGTCAATGTATTGACGGTTGATAGACAATGCCGCGGCGAGGCTGGCGCGCCTGAGTTCGCGCCCGGGAGTCGTTCGGGCCGCGTCCGGGAGCCGTTCGGTTGGCGCAGCGACCGAGTGGTCTGGCGTTCGACTTCGCGGTGGTGTGCTGAATGTGTGCACCAGACGGCGGAAGCGACCCAAAGAAGCAAGGCGCTGGGTTCTCACCGGTATCGAAGTTGACCGGTCGACCAATTGACAAAGGCCGGCTGTTCGCCGTTCGGGAGAAGCCCGATTCGTTCGCGTCTCAGCTCCGGGCGCCGCACATTGCTGCTGAGATGCGCCTTTCGCAGCACCGAAAAACCATTTGGAGATGGAGTCAATGTCCGAACAAATCGATGCCGCCGACGATCGCGCCACACCCGCCGTGCTTGCTGACCTCAGTGTAACCAAGACAACAACCGCGTCGTACGTCCCTGGCCAGCCACTGTCATACACCATCACCGTGCACAACGCCGGCCCCTCAGATACAACCGATGCGCAGGTACAGGACGTGGTTCCCAACGCCCTGGCGAGTTTTCCGTGGACCTGTAGCCCAGATCCGAGCGCGTTCTGCTCGGACACCGTGGGCATGGGTTCCCTTGACACGCTCGTCGATATTCCAGCCGGCAAAAACGTCACGTTCGTGCTTTCTGGTGTCGTCGCATCCAGCGCTTCAGGAATGCGTACCAACACCGCAACGGTCACACCCGGTTCGAGCACCACGGATCCGAATCCCGCGAACGACTCGAGCACGACGACCACGCCCGCCGCCCCGATCGCCGACCTCTCGGTGACCAAGTCGAGCGTGCCCAACCCGTATGCACCCGGAGACGCGCTCACATATACGATCACCGTGAACAACGCCGGCCCGAGCGACGTCGTCGGCGCAAGTGTGACAGACAGCATCACGGCGGGACTAACGCAGCTCGCCTGGACCTGTGATACCGCTGAGGGCTCGTCGTGTCAGACACCGAATGGGACCGGGAGTCTCTCGAACGCCCTCGTGAATCTCGCCACGGGCGGCACCGCGACCATCGCGCTCACGGGCATTGTCGCCCCAGCACAATCAGGCACGATCAGCGACACGGTGACCGTGCAGCCGCCAGCTGGCACGACCGACCCCAATACCGCAAACAACACCGCCACGAACCAGAATCCAAGCGTGCCAGAAGCCGACCTGAGCATCACGAAACGGAGCAGTCCCAACCCCTACCAGGCGGGTCAGACGTTGACCTACACCATCACTGTCAGTAATGCCGGTCCTGATAGTGCGCCAGGTACGCATGTGTTCGACATGGTGCCAGCAGCACTGGCGGGCTTTGCATGGACATGCCATACAAGCGCTCCGTCCGTGTGCGATACGCCAGGTGGCACGGGCAACGTTAACCCGGCGACCATCGACCTGGTAGCCGGCGGCACGGCCACCATCATCCTCACGGGTACGCTGCCTGCCGGCACGACGGGCGAAATGAACAACGTCGCGGTCGTCGCCGCGGGCGCCTCGATATCAGATCCCAATCCAGGCAACAACACCGACACCGATAACAACCCGTCGGGAGCGGTAGCGGATGTGTCGGTCACCAAGGTCAGTGCTCCAAACCCCTACATTCCAGGTCAGCCGCTGACGTACACGATCGTGGTGACCGACAATGGTCCGAACGACGTGGGCACGCACGTCCTGGATACCGTGCCGGCGCCGCTGCAGGCATTCACCTGGAGCTGCACGAGCGCGACGGCAGGCGTCGCCTGCAGCCCGGCCACTGGTACCGGCAACATCGATACGACGGTCAGTCTGCCATCGGGCGGCTCACAAACCATCGTGCTGAGCGGTACTGCGCCGGCTACCTCCGCGCGGACCCTGACCAATACGGTCAGCGCGAACTTGCCCGGTGAATATGTCGATCCCAACCCGACCAACAACTCCGCAACAGATGTCAATCCGCCCAGCAGCGCAGCGCCACCGACAGCGACGCCAACGCCCCAGCCGTCGGGTGGCGGTGGCGGTGGTGGCGGCGGTGGCCACTCTGCCCCCATACCTGCCCCTTCAGGCTTCGCCAGCGGCGGTGGAGGCGGTGGGGGTGGTAGTGGCGGCGGAGGAGCCGCGGTGATCGCTACGAACCCAGCTCCAACGCCCAGCCCGACAGCTACTGCGGCCGGTCCTACCCCGACGCCGGTACCAGCGGTCGCTTCGCCACCACCGCCGCCACCGGACGGTTTGGCAGGATTGGTCTCCGACGCCACGACTGGCGCTGCCGTGAGCGGAGCAACCGTGAAGGCGATGTTCTCCAACATGGTCTCGGTGGCGCCGGGGCTGATCACCTGGGTGAAGTTGATCAACGCCCTGGAAACCGGTCCAGCGGTAGCCATGGCGGTTGACGCCTACTGCGGCGTCGTCGCATGCGCTCTGTCGTTCGCTGGCAGCTTTGCGCTGTCGATCGCTGCCTGATCCGCTGGTAGCGCATCTACAGCTAAGGTGCTTCTCAACTCCATGACTGTCTGTCGGACACGATCGATGGGCAAATCCATAGTTTGAGTACCTGCTATGGGGCCGAAGCGGGTCTTACAATGCCGATACGGGTATGGCCGTCATCACCATTTCGCGCCATCCGGGCTCGCTCGGCGACACCATTGCCAGGACATTCGCTGAGCGACTGCACTATCGGCTGGGACGGAACGTGCCGAGTTAGTCCAACGTGCCGAGCGGATTGGTGGACCTGACGTCGCGTGGGATCGCGCCCCGAGCTGCGCGAGCGCTCGGCTACGTTCTGGGAGCGTTTGAACGACGAGCGCCCACGATACGCAAGTGTCCCGCGCCGGGCAGTGACCCAACTGGCTGAGGAAGGCGACGTCGTGATCGTCGGTCTCGGTGGTGGGCAGTTGCTGCCTGGCTGGACGGCGGTCACCAGAGGCGTCGTGCCGACCGCGTGGCCGTCGACCAGCACCTGCGCGTCCGCCGGCCAGCTGTCGGCCCGCAGCGGGACCCCGCCTGCGACCGGCGGTGCGGCGCAAGCGAGCCGAACGTCAGTGACACGGTGCCGGTGTTTCGTTCTGGCGCGTATGCGGCAGACGCGAGACTGGACCGCTGAGCACGATCCGCTTCGTCGGGCGACGGTCCTCTAACACGGGCCCACAATACGGATACGCCACGCTCCTGGTTGGCAAAGCCGGGTGCCTTTCTGCACCTCAGCTCGTGTGAATGCCGAGATAAAGCTTTTTTCGTCGGCGCTCACAGCTCGCCAGCGACCACGAGTTCTGGGATGCTTTGACCGGCAGCGCCACGCCCTCTCTAGACCGTGCCAGTGTGGCCATCCACCGCCAACAGTGGCATCCGGTCCGCAACGCGCCATAGCCAGACTTCTCCAGTGGACGTCCCTGCGGCGAGCAACGCGCCGTCCGCGTTGAGCGCGAGCGAGGACGGGAAGTGTGCTACCGTCAACTCAACTCGCCGCACTCGGGACACGGAACTGCCGCGCGCGTGGGTTCCGCCACAAGCACCATCGCGCTCGACAACGACCAGGACAATGCACCAGTGCTCACCCTTCCCGTTGAGCGACATGACCATCGGCACCTACCTCGATGCCGACACTACCGCAATCAGCCGTGGACCGGAAGAGGCCTCCTCCGCCAGGCCTGCAGCGGTGTAGCGCACCCAGTCGTCGAGGCTGTCGAACTGCATCGCCGGACGCACCACGTCCAGGAAGATGTGGCGGGCCTCGGGCGTGGGCGAATTGCGCCAGTAAAACTCGATTGCCAGCACCCGACCGCCCGGCCTGCACACGCGGACCAATTCTCGGGCCGAAGGATCCGCATCTCAAGCGAATCGCCCAGAGTGGCCGAATCCGACGGAGCGTTCGCCACCACCGTGCACCCGACCGCGGATTTCAAAGTCCGTCTGCTGTCCTTCGGCTGCCCCCTTTGACCCGGCCAACTCGCACTCGAAAAACTGGTTCCGCTCAGGACGACACAGACTGCACCGCAGGCGCCCACTTATAGATCCGCGACAGCGTTCCGCCCATCAGCGTGGCGCGGTCGCTCTCCGAAAGCCGATCCGTCACACGGAACGCCTCGACACCCTGCGCATAGGTCAATAAAGCCACCGCGCGAGTCCAGTCAGTGCCCCAAAGGCAGCGATCCAGGCCGAACGCATCGAAGATGCGCCCGAGCGGCTCCCAGATGTCCGCGTACGGAAAGGCCTCATGCGAGAGGGTGCAAGCACCCGTGATCTTGATCGCAACGTTGGGCTGAGCAGCCAGCGCCAGCACCTTGGGCAACTCGGAGAAGGGCTGCGCCGGCGCCGGCGGCTCAAACGGCTGCAGCAGGCCGAGGTGATCAACCACCAGCTGCGTGTCGGGGTTGCGCGCTGCAAGCCCGCCGACCTGATCCACGCGCCCCCACGGGAGGAAATTGACCGGCAACGAGTGACGCGCCGCGGTAGCGAGCACGCGGTTGAGGCCAGGGTCGGCGGGGTCATCGGAGTAGTCGCGGTTCAGCACGATGCGCACGCCGACGGTGCCCTTTGTGCCTGCCCAATCGGCGATCGTATCAGCGACTCCTGGATCGTTAGGGTCAACTGGCTTGACCAGCCCGAAGCGATCAGGGTGCCTGGCGCCGACCTCGAGCGCGTACCTGGCGTCGAACCGATAACAGGCTGAAGGCGAGACCAGGATGGCACCGTCAACGCCGACAGCGTCCATGGCCGCGACCATCTGGTCGCCAGTCACCTCAGGCGGCCCCTTCAGTTCGCTGACCCAAGGCCGCCCAGGATGGTTCCGCTCGTAAGCGTGGACTTGCGCATCGATCGTTAGCATGATGCGAGCAAGGCTATCAGCCCTGAGCGCATGAGGTTCGAGCCATATGCAGATCCGGGGCAGGTGGCTCCGCCCCCCGGGGCCGCCGAGCGATCCACGAACATAGTGACAGCTTCCGCGACAACCCGGTCGAAGCTCCCATCGGAGAGGCGCAGGTTGCAGATGTCGCCGTGTTCGACGGCGACTCGCTCGTCGAGTCCCGGCCTTACTGACATTCACGTGGGCGCGCTCCAACATGAGCCGGCGATGTCGACCGCAGTGACCTGTGCACCGATGCGGCCGGCGACACGAATCGCGGTGGCAACGACTCCGCAACCCACCTCCAGGACTTGCTGGCCCGCCTGGAAGTCGGCGCGGATGAGCGCGTCCGTCGGTGTCCGTCCGCCCGGGTGGATGACGCGTTTGCCAAGCACGGCGAAAAACGCATACGGATCCAGGCGGTCGACCTCCTCGCAACTGAGCGTTTGTTGCGATGCGAAAACAGTCGCCATCAGAAGCTCGCGTTTCTATCGGACCACATGAGCAGGTCCGCGATTTTGGACGGCGTGGTGAACTCAGCGTTTTTACCTTCGAAGTCAGCTTCCGATACCCCACGGGCGCGAGCGCAACGCGTTCAAACGTGAATCCGCACGCCGTTTTTGACCGCCTCCGCCAGAATTTCCTCGAACGGAGGCCAGCCAAACGGCATCAGATTGTCTGCGACGACAGACGTCACCAGGTCTACGGCCTCATTGGCGACAACGACACCGCTGACTGCAAATGCCGCACCGCTGCCGCTGCCGACGGTTGGGGCGCACGTGTGCCACCACGCTCCCGTCGGGTTCCTCGACCAGGCTCTCCAGCACACTGTCTACCACACCCAGAATCCGGAGCCATACACTCCGACCAGGCACGTCGTCTCCTTCCTACGCATTCCGGTTGAGCATCGAAATCGTAGTTGGATAGGCGGCGTGTCTTTCGTCGTCTGCGCGGGCCAGAAGGTAGCCGCTGGACACCTCGCTTCCCCTATGCCACTCCGTTTGTCCAGCAATACCAATCGACCTGCGCCGACGAGCCAGTGGTGCTTTGTGACCGCCAAACAAGAACAGGAACGTCGAGATGACCAGGCCGGCACCCAGAAGCAGCGGAACGAATGTCCGCACCGCTGCGCAACAGACGCGCGAGCTTGAGGGCATCCCGCCGATCCGTCTTGCCCTTGTCGCCAGGTTGCTTCGGCATCAGCGACGGGGCCACCACCATACAGTCGATGCCCATCTTGGCCAGTTGTCGGTGCAGCGCGTAGCCCGTCGGTCCGGCCTCGTAGGCCACCCGCAGTTCACGATGTCGGGCACCAGGGCACAATGTCTCGCGAGGAGTCACAGCACCGTGTAATCGATGATGAGTTGGATGTTGCTGATCTCGGACATGCACGAACTTTGATCGTCGTTCTGGAGATCCTCGATGGATCCTTTCAGCACGAAGCCATACCGCGGACTGTCTGGACTGAACCAGTCTTCCACGGGCACCTTCACGTCGAACTGGGTAGCGGCACTCGGAGTGAGGTCCACGTAAGTATCGTTGGCGTACAGATCGTTCCCGGTTGGAGGGTCGGCACCGAAGTCGGTAGTCGCCACACCCACCGCTGCGACGCAGCCGGTGACGGCGCGGTTGTTGCCGTCACCGTCGGTCCACTTCCAGGGCGTTTCGCTCATGGTCAACTGTGCGGAGGTGACAACTTTGGGGTCACCTTGCAGCAGTGGGCTGATGTCGAAGCGCACCCCAGTTTCGCTCACCAGAGTCTCACACTGGCCGACCGCCAAGCCTTGCGCCCAGCCAACCAGCGTCGAACCGGGGTCGGTAGGGTTATTGCCTCCATAACAGGCTGGGACTGATAGGTCCTGGTGTTTGGTGTCTCGCGCGCGTTGCAGCACGATGGTGGGCGTGAAGTCCATCTCGTGGTCACCCGGTTGCAGATAGTCGGGCGTCGCGAGCGCCACGTCGCGCGAAGCATCTGACTGGCCCCCACGCTGAATCTGGGTATCAGGCGGACTGGCTGGACTCGGCAGCGTCACGTCGGAAGCCCCGGGCGCCGGCAGCTTCTGATCAGGTGGGCGAGTTGCTGTCGGGACGACCGTGATGCCGGTGGCATTCAACTTATCCACGTCGACCTGTCGCGAAAGGCGGTTGTCGTCTACGGGCTTGGGCGTCGGGAGCAGGTCCCCTACATTCACCTGGGGTGCGACGCGATTCAGCGGAGCTGGGGTGGGCGTGGGGGTCGGCGTGGCAGCCGCGACTGGAAGTGTTCCGCTGCCCGCGACCAGCACGCTCAGTAGCGCGCCGACGACCAGATGTTGCGTGACGCGTCCAATTCGATGCATGGGTCTGGTCCAATCCTTTTCTGTCCGTCGTGTCTCGACAACATGTTCAGAGCACCGTGTAGTCGACGATCAATTGGATGTTGCCGATCTGGGACAAGCACGAGCTCTGGTCGTCGTTCTGGAGGTCTTCGATAGAGCCCTTCAGCACGAAGCCATACCGCGCACTGTCTGGACCGAACCAGTTTTCCACGGGCACCGTCACGTCGAATTGCGTGGCCGCGCTCGGTGTGACGTCGACAAATGTGTCGTTGGAATACATGTCGTTTCCCGTCGGAGGGTCGGCGACAAAGTCGGTATTCGCGACACCGACAGCGGCCACGCAGCCAGCGACAGTACGCTGGTTGCCGTTGCCGTCGGTCCACTTTGCCTGTTGCTCATTCATGGTCAGCTGCGCGGAGGTGACGAGCTTGGGTCCACCCTGCAGCAGCGGGTTGATGTCGAAACGCACCGCGGTCTCGCTCACGACCGACGCGCAGCCCTGCGCCCAGCCAACAAGTGTCCAACCTGCAGCAGGGGAGACGCCAAAGCAGGCCAGGAGGTCTGCATCCGTCTTACGTAGTCGCTGCAGGATAATTGTTGGATTCAAATCCATCTCGTGGTCACCGGGTTGCAAATAGTCGGGTGTCGCGAGCGTCACGTCGCGCGAGATATCCGTGGGTTCACCCCGCTGGATCTGGGTGTCTGGTGGCGGGGGCGGCGGCAGCACCAGGTCGGAGGCACCCGGTTTTGGCAGCTTCTGATCGGGTCGAAGCGGACTGCACGCGGTGATCTGGGTCGACAGGTTCGTCTGATTCGGATCAGCGTCCAGAGCAATGGTCGCCAACACGTCATTGCCGTCGCACGTCGCGGCGAGGCTGTAGGAAACTGAGTAGCTCGCACCCGGGTCGAGCGACGGAATGGACTCGGTACGTTGATTGGATGGTGGCATGGGTTTCACTGTCGCAATCTGGAGGCTGGTCGCAGGTGAGGCAGCGCCACCGACGTTCGTCACCACGAAGCTCATGTCGTGGTCCGAATTGGGCAGAAATCCCTGATACTTGATGGTCAGGTCGGCATCACACGCGAACAACTGCAGCGTGTTATCCGAGGGATCCGCATCGCCATCCAGCGGCACCTGGCCTTTGACGGCCAGGCCTGGACAGGGCGCGGTCATCAGGTAGTCAACCGTTTTTGACTGGCCTGCCGCGAGTGCGGGCAACTTGATGTCAACGGGATTGCTCGGCGGGGTGGTCTCCGACTCGAAGTGCAGCGTCGTTGCCGGCGGCCCCGACACCTCCGACGTTGGCCACGCGGAACTGGAGGTCCTGATCGGACTGGCGGCCCTGGAAGGTGAGCTTCAGGTCGGCCTGGCACGGGTAGGCGAGCAGCGTGTTGTCATCTGGAGTCGGGTCGCCCGGCGAGCGTGTCCTGGGCCTGAAGGCGAACTCCAGCAGCGCAGTCCTGGTCCAGCTTGTACGCGTACTGAAAGCCTCGGAGCCCTTCAGCGCTGGCACGTTTACACTTGTCGGCTTGCCGCGTTGGCGCCCGGCGCCAGCGTCTGGACCTGCAGCGTCGTTGCCGATGCGGCGTCATCGCCCACGTTGGTCACTTTCAACTGGGCCTCGTGCTTGCCCTGGTCATACCTGCCCAATTCGATCTTCAGGTCCGCGGGTGCGGCAGCATGGGTCGATGCCGGGGCTGCTACCAGGCAGAGCGTTGTCCCGACCGCGCAGAGCCAGCGGACAAGAGATATGTGCGATGTCATCGACGAGCCTCCCCTTCCGTGAGTGCTTGGCAAGTTGGCGGCAGACTACGCTCGGCGTCTGGCCCAGACAGGCGAGCTGTGTACGCACTGTGAACGCACTTCAGATGCGCCATTTTCCGGCGCTCATTGTCGAGAACAGCGCCGTGTCCGGCGTCCCTCATCTGAGGAATCTGCGAGGTCGCTTCGCCTGGCTGGTGCTAGACCAACGGTATAGTCGTCGTGAATGGTGGCGTCAGACCACGCTGCAGGTAACGTGCAGCACAATACCAGTGATGGCTGACATACACGAAGAACCATCGTCATTCTGCAACTCCTCGATGGAACCTTTCAGGACGAACCAGAGCGCGGACTGGAGGGACTGAACAAGTCCTGGACAGGGATCGTCACGTCGAAGTCCTGCGTCGCGCCTGGCGTGACATCCTCGTAGAGGCGTACGCATACAACTGCCCGTTCGGCGGCGGCTGCGTGCGTTGCCTGTCCATCGGTCCACTTCTGCTCGTGCTCACCGAAGGTCAGGTGGGCGGACGTTACGAATTTGGAGCCACCCTGGAGCAGCTTGCTGATGTCGAAGCGCACCGCCGTTTGAGCAACCTCACTTGCGCAACCCCAATGAGTCCCATGCGCATCGTTCCCGACCTGCTGCGCCCAACCCTCATTTCCGATGCCGGCAGACGTGGGTGCCTGGCAGCCGAGGAAAAGCCCGGGAGCGTTTGGGTCCAGGAGAGCGCTGACCGGGTCACCGAAGCTACTGTGCCCAACCCACAGGTCAGCTTAGCTTTGGACGCTCGGCGCGAAGTCCAGCTCGTGGTCTCCGGGCTCGACATAGTCGGGTGTTGTCAGGGCGACATCGCCCGCCGTCTCGTCGGTGGCGCCATTGTGCACCAGTGTGTCTGGTGCGGGAGTAACCGGCGACAGCACGACTGCTGCCTCATTCGCGAGGTTGGCCTGCGGCGGTGTCGTTGCTGTCGGCACTACCTGAACCGCGCTGGTTTGATTCCTGATATTGGTCAGCGGCGGCGGGCTCGCGGTCGGCACCACAGTGGTTGCGGCTGTGGCCACGACCTGGATGGCGGGCACCGTGCGCGGATTGAGACGTGAGCTCGACTGTGCGGTGGCGGGGCTGACGCTGCTGCCACCAGCAGACCGCCCGCCAGAAGACTCAACGCGTTGTGCATTAGCGGCAGACTACGCTCAGCCTTTTCGGATCGACCAGGCGAGCTCTGCGCGCACTGTGAACGCAACTCCGACACGCTATTTTCCCGGCGCTCATTGTCGAGAACAGCGTCGTGCCCGGCGTCCCTCACCTGAGGAATCTGCGGGGTCGCTTCGCGTGTCGCGGCTAGACCAATGGTATAGTCGCGGGCGGGCTGCTGCCTTGCTCGAACGCCCAAGCGACGATCTGGGTGCGCGTGCTCAGGCCCAGCTTGTCGAGAATGTTGCTCACGTGCCGATCGGCGGTGTACTTGGTGACCACCAGTTGTTCGGCAATCTGACGATTGCTCAGTCCGCGTGTGATCAAGGCCACCACCTGACGCTCGCGCGGACTCAAGTTCGGAAATTCGTGCGACACGGCGGCTCCGTTGGGTGCTCCGGCCAGTCCGTACGCCACGGACTCCTCCAGCGGCATGGACCTACCGGCCTGCCGCGCAGCGTCCGAAGCGGAGCCCTCGAGACGTGCGCCCTCGACGGCACGTTGGTGATCAGCCTGCCACATCACGGACAAGCTTCCGCCGACCTTTTCACCCTGCGCCTCAGCAGCCCCGAGCAACCGCGCCGCCCGCCGCGGCTGGCCCCGCGCCGCCGCGATCCAACCCAGCACTTCCAGACTCCACGGCAGCGACCGCGCATCTTCGAGGTCATGTCGAAGCTCCAGCGAGCGTCGCAGCAGCCCTTCGGCACGGTCCAGCGCTCCCCGGTGGAATGCGAGCCGTCCGAGCGCCTCCAGCGAATGCGCTTCACTCCAGGCGCTGCCGATCTCGCACGCGATGACGCGACTTTCCTCGTACCACACTTCAGCCTGCGCGTAGTCTCCGCGAGTCGAGGCCAGCTCCCCATGCCAGTACGTCGAGGCTCCGTAGTGGACTGCGCTGGCGTGCCGCTTGCCGAGGGTGATGCTTTCTGTCCACAACGCAGCCGAGTCGTCCGGCCTGCCTGAGAACAGCATGACGAGTGCGTAGAGCATCAGTGGGTCCAGTAGCGCAGGGCCGCCGCCCAGTTGGCGGGCGATCTCGACGCCCGATTCGCACAGGCTCAAGGCATGCGGCAAGCCGCGCATGGCCGCGAAGTAGCCGGCGACCGCCAGGCCTCGGGCGCGAACAGCGTTGGGGCGCTTGATCCTCTCGAGCAGCCTGGTCAGCCAACCCTGGGCTTCGCTGAGATACCCGCGCAGGTCCCAGTACCGCCACAGCGCGGCCGCCAGGCGGAGACCAAGCTCGGCGCGCGTTGCGTCTCCCGACAGGCTCCAGTCGAGCGCGGCGCGCACATTCCCGAGCTCGCGGTCGAAACGCCGGAACCAGCGCGCGTGTTCTCCTCGCCAGAACTCAGGATCGCCTTGCTCCGCGAGCGCCACGTAGTGCGCCAGATGGCGCGAGCGAAGCGTGGCCTCGTGGCCGCCGGCTTGCAAATGCTGAAGGGCGTACTGACGCACAGGCTCGAGCAGTTGAAAGCGGATGTCGCCATCGCGTTCTTCCGCTGTCACCAACGACTTGGCCACGAGCTGCCACAAACCATCCAAGATCGACACGTCGGGTTCGCCGTCGGCGCACACCTGCTCGGCGGCGTCGAGCTGCCAACCACCCGAGAAGACCGCGAAACGGTCGAACAGATGCTGTTCGCCCTCCCGCAGCAAGCCATAGCTCCAGTCGAACGCCGATTGCAACGTCTGCTGACGCGCCGGCGCCGTGCGACCACCCGAGAGTGTGAGCCCAGCGTGACGCTCCAACCGCTGCTCCAGCTGCTCGGCGGAAAGGACGACCAGCTGTGCGGCCGCAAGCTCGAGCGCGAGTGGAATGCCGCCCAATTGACGGCACACCCCGGCGACTGCTGCGGCGTTGACAGTTGTTAACTGAAAGCCTGAACGAAAGGCCGTTGCACGATCGACGAGCAAACGTTCCGCTTCGGACCACGGGCCCGAATGCTGAGAGGTCCGGTTCGTCGTCACGTCGGGCATCGTCAATGGTGGGACACGCCAGACAACCTCGCCAGGAACACGCAGTGGTTCGCGACTGGTTGTGAGGACACGCAGCCCCGGACACCCGCGCAACAACTGCTCGACGAGCAGGGCGCAGCCAGCCACCAGGTGCTCGCAATTGTCCAATACAAGCAGCGCCTCGCGGCCACGCAGAAAGCGAGCCAGGTGGTCGGCTGGCGAGTGGCGCGGGTCTTCGCGCAGGCCCAGCACAAGTCCGACAGCGTGCGGAATCTGATCGGCCGCGGTCGCTGGCACCAGATCAACCAGCCACACACCGTCCGGATAGGCCCCGAGCGACTGGCGGGCGACTTCCAGCGCGAGCCGCGTCTTGCCCACGCCACCCATACCCGACAGTGTGAGCAGCCGGCCCTGCTGGAGCATCTGCTGGAGCTGATCGAGACTGTCCCGTCGACCAACGAAACTCGTAAGCGGAGCGGGTAGATTGTGGCGGACCCGATCTGGTCGCTTGAGCCGCCGCGCGCGGCTGGACGCTGAAGGCGGGTGATCGAGCCGCTCGAGCGCCTGGCGCACGAGCACGGGGTTGCGAATGCGGCGTTCGCCGCGCTCCCAGCGCGCGACGGTGTTCGAGCTGACGCCCAGAATCTCAGCCAGGCTGGCCTGGCTCAACGACAGACGCTTACGCCACTGGCGTAGCTGCGTCGCGCTGAGATCCCGAGACGCCGTGTGTTGCGGGGGCGGATCGGTGCGCACCGTCGGGTTGCCGCCTCTCTCGGCGGCCACCCGACTGTAGCATCGCGTCGAACTCCTGTTCCTTGCGGTGTACTCAAGATTGTACAAACGTTTTTGAGCCTGGTTGTCGCATCAGCCCGTTCCAGAACTGGTCGTAGCTATTCGGCCAGCGACCAGCTCGACGCCACTGCTCCAGCGGCTTTGCTGCCGGCGAAGGCGCCCGGCTTGTGCTCGAGCACGCCTGTGCGCAGGTGAATCTGCACGCTTGGCCCGGTGACGCGAACCTGCTCGACCAGAAGGCGCACGAGTTTCTGACGTTGTTCGAAGTCGGGGCGTCGATACCTGTTCGAATGCGCCTGGCGAAAGAGTCAACCTTTGCCGCTAACCGGTTGTTGACGGTGAGTTCCTGGCGTTGCGCCATGAGTGCGTCCCGTTCCTGCTCGAATTGTCGATGGCGGCTGGTCACCTTGTGCTGCCGAGTCTGGAACTCAGCGAGGTCGATCGCCTGCATCTGATACTGGTCCACGAGCCGCCGTCGTTCGGTCTCGGCGCTTTGTAGCCGGCGGCGGCCGCGCAGACGGCTGGTCCACCACAACCTAACCGCACTGGCCACGGACGCTTCGACGTCGTTGTCGCGCAACTCCACCGCCGCGCTCCGTAGCAGCGTTTCGATCTCTCCCAGAAAGCGCGACGTCCGCAGACGCTGGCGCTCACTCATCGCGGACTCCCGCAACGTGGGGACAGGGCGGAGATCGCGGTAGGGACGGTCATTGCTTGCCGCCCCCCGCTCGGATCCCGGCGTACGGAACTACCGTACCGGGCTCTTACCTTGCGTCATGACGGCAAACATCACCGATGAGGACGGCTGTACGACTTTCGCTTGTGGAATGAACCGCTGAATCAGACGATGCATGCGGTCCCACGTCACCGGGCCCTTCTGGCTGCGTCTGGACAACGCGCGGTGCCAGTGGCGGCTCACTTCATCGCGAATGATCGGGACAATAGACGGTGGTGATCCAACTTGGCCATCCGCTTGTTGACGCGTATCTGGAGTTGGTTGCGCGCTTTGTCCTCGCCGTTGGTCTCCGCCTCGGGCACGCGGCGTCGCTCTACCAACCCGTGGCGTACAAGTGCTTTCGCCAGGCCGCCGCACGGCTAGAGACCAGCTCTGCCGACGTGCGGTTGCAGTGGCACGCTCTCGTCTTATTGGCAGCCGCGGTGGGACGCACCGTCGACCAGATCGACGACCAAGCGTTCACAGCCGGGCGCGCCGCCCTGCTCGCTGCATACCGCAAAAGTGATCGCCGCAATGCGGGGCGCAGCCGCTCCGCCATCCTGCATCGACTACAGACCACGCTTTCTCATGGGGAAATCATTGAGACGATCGCCCGGCCCGGCAAACCAGGAATTCGAGAAACCTGCTGGGGTGGCGTCGCGGTGGCCTAACTCGGAGGCAGCCCACCGTTATCTGGATCAGGTGACGTCAGCCTGCGGCCATCAACCCTCAAGAGCATCGAGCGGGACCTTCGGGGCTTCGGCCACTTTCTCGCCCAAAAGTACCCCGAGATCCATCGCCTCAACCAGCTGACCCGCGTGCACATCGAGGCCTATAAGGCACGCCTTCCCTTCGACTGGAGCGGTGAACGCCGCCTGGCCAAATCCACTGACGGTCACCGCTGCCTTCCGCATCGGTCACGGCGTCCAGTGTGATCGTGGCCTGATTGGCAGTTTGCTCACCGACACCTGCCGATTCGGGTCCTGCGGCGGTCGGATCGTGCGTTTGACGACCTGCGCCCAGAACGACTCGAACACCCCGTTGGCGTCCTGCAGCCACGGCGCGGATCGGTGGCTGCTGCCGCTGCTCGGAACGCCCTGGGCGCTGGGCGCCCTGAAGAATCGCGTCACCACCACGATGAGCCGCCCGCGGCGGAGGTGCCAGGCGGTGCGGCGCCCGTAGAAGGGATTCGATCCAAGGCACCTGTGCCAGGTCTCGCTCTCTGGGACACCAGTGATCCGTTCACAGTGGCCGCCGCAAGCGGCCCCTTGTAAGTGAGTGTCGGCCAACCCGGCGTAGCGCCATACTCGGCGGGGGTGGACTCTCCATCAGATGCCGACTGGAACGGCCCGAATGCAACGCGGATAACTACAGGATCATAGACGTCAAGCATGATGAGGCCTAACCTATCGTTGACCTGGTGCGTGCTGATGCCCCAGACATTGAGTGGCTCAAGTCAACTGGTATCCAACTTGTCGAGTTGGCGCGGATCTGTACGGGTTTGGCCTGCTGAACTGTGATCGATCTGGGTGATGTGCGCGTGCGAGCTGGCGGACCGAGTGGGGGTAGAAACGTGGGCCGAATGAGACACTGGCCACGGCTGGTGGCTGGGCTTGTGCTGTTGGGGACCGTTGGGTGTGTGGGTGGGCAGTCGGGAGTTGTGACGGTCGGACCGACGGCGGCGGCGCAAGTGGATCTCGAACGTCTCCATTGGTAAGGTCACGACGCAATACCCGGCATCCCGCATCAGCTCTCTGCCCGGGCAGGTCGTCGCGACTCAAAGCAGTCAGGTCAACAGCGTAAGCGGCGCGACCTATAGCGCCCAGGCATTTCGACTCGGCGTCCAGGCGGCGCTTCAGCAAGCCTCTGCCGCCTGACACGACGCGTGCGGATCGAGGCCGCGCAGCCGGGCCACCACGCGCCGTGCGATCGCGACGCGGATTGACGCCGACTTAGCCGAAGTTGGTCGGTCCCGGTGCGAGCGCCTGAGACCTGTAGTCAGCCGCTTGACAGCCAGCGACAAATCAAGGACCGTGGGCAAGGACGATGAGAGCTCAGTCTGAGGAGTACACGATGACGCTCACACGATCTGACATCACGGCCTCGGCGGATGATCTGGAGCAGTTTCAGCGGGCGCTCGAACGGCTGAGTGTCGGTGCGCTCTGGGCTAACCAGGCTGCACGCGGCAGAGGCCCCGGCAGGCCGATCGAACCCAAGCCGCAAGCCGTACCGTACGTGTGGCGCTGGCTGGACTTACGGCCGCAGGCGCTGCGAGCCGCAGAGTTGGTAGGCACACAGCAGGCGGACCGGCGCGTGCTGCAACTCGTCAACCCGGGCCTGACGGGTCGGTCCACGACCACCAACACGCTGTTCGCTGGCATTCAGATTGTCATGCCTGGCGAAGTCGCTCGGGCCCATCGCCACACGATGGCCGCGCTGCGCTTCATCATCGAAAGCGAGGGCGGCTACACCAATGTGAATGGCGAGCCGATCCCGATGCTGCCCGGCGACCTGGTGCTCACCCCCAATTGGGCCTGGCACGACCACGCCAACGACACCAATCGCCCGATGATCTGGCTGGACGGCCTGGATGCGCCCCTGGTCCGCATGCTGGAAGCAGCATTTCAGGAAGATTTTCCCGTCGAGCGACAGGAACTCTCCACCGCCAGAGGCCTTTCGCAACTCAGGTATGGCGCCGGAGCGTTGCGACCAGTCGGCGACCCTCCACCGGTACGCCACTCGCCCCTGCTGCACTATGCATGGGCAGACACGAAAGCGGCACTCGACCGAATTGGCGAGGTGGACACCGGGAGTCCGCATGACGGGGTCATTATGGAGTACACCAACCCGGTCGATGGCGGCTCGGTGATGCCCACTATCGCGTGCTTCGCGCAACGACTGGCACCCGGCGAGAGGACGCAGGCGCACCGCCACACGTCCAGTGCCATCTACCATGTCGTGGACGGCAAAGGGTGCTCGATTGTCGGTGGACACAGCCTGGAGTGGCAGGACAAAGACACGTTCTGCGTTCCAAACTGGATCAGCCACCAGCACGTCAACCTGTCGACTACCGAACCGGCGTATCTGTTCAGCTTCAACGACATTCCGGTCCTGCGCGCGCTGGACCTCCTGCGTGAAGAACCAGCTCCGGGCGAGTGGGGCTAGGCGGAGGGCATGATCAATGGAATCCGAGGCTGCGTGGGTCGCGATACATGCTGAGCGTCGAGCACTGGCTGACGATCTCCAGACATTGACCGACCTGCAATGGGCGACGCCTTCACTGTGCGAGGATTGGACGGTCCGCCAGTTGCTCGCGCACATGACGGCAACGGCGCGCATGAGTCCAGGGAAGTTTTTCAGCAAGATGGTCACATCCGGCTTCAACTTCTCGAAGATGACGTCGAAGGAAATCGCCGAGGAAATGGGCGACTCCCCCGCCGAGACACTCGCGCGCTTCGCAGCCGAGATCGACTCATCCGGCCATCCGCCAGGTCCCAACGACTCGTGGTTGGGTGAAGCGCTGGTACATGCCGAGGATATCCGCCGGCCTCTGAACATCCAGCGCACGTATCCGAAGGAGTGCGCTGTGCAGGTCGCCAACTTCTACAAAGGCTCCAACCTGCTGATTGGAGCGAAAAAACGCATCGACGGCGTCACGCTGGTTGCTACCGATACCGACTGGCGGCAAGGCGCCGGGCCTGAAGTCAGCGGACCGATCATGTCGCTGGTTCTGGCGATGACCGGCCGCAAGGCTGCGATCGGCGACCTCTCAGGTCCGGGAGTCCAGACGCTCGACTTGCGTTGTCGTTAGGGTCCCAAGTTGAGGGAGGTGTACCGTCCCAACCCCCCCTCTTGAGTGCAGGTCGACCGGCGGCGACCAGGACGCCGCAATCCAGCGCTTTGACGACCAGAGTGTGTGTCTGTGATGGAATCAAAAGGCCGCCATATCTGCGCTGCCTTTTTCTGTTAACCGTGGTCGTCAGCCGTAAACCGGAAGAGCTTGACCTCGGCTCCGGTATGGCCCAGATTGATAATCTGGGCCACTCAACAATATCGAAGCTACAGGCAAGGCACGGTGCAGGCAGACGACGAGATCCGGGGTGTGAGGGGGGACTAGCAGGGTGTTGATCTGGGATTCCGAGACGCGTGGGGAGGTGTGTGAGGGATGCGACGGGGGAACCAACGGGCCTTCATACCAATGGGCGAAGGTGGGTGATCTGCCGAGAGGGCGGCCGGTGCCGCGTCAGAGGCCAGGGGTGGTGCTCAGGCGGGCGTCGGCGTGGCCACCATCCGCGCCAGACGGACCAGGTTGTAGGCGGCACCCACGAGATAGCCGGCGAAGTCGACCTTCTCCAGACCTCGATAGCGGCTTTTGCGGAAGCCACCCACGCTTTTGATCCAGCCAAATATTTCCTCGACCTTCATGCGGATCCGCTGGCTGATGGCATACCCAGCATGCCGCGTCGTCCGACCGTCGATGGCACTCCGCCGACCGGCGCTGTTCTGCGCGACGTGCGGCGTGATGTCTCGGGCGCGCAGTTTCGCGACCAGGTCCCGCGTGTCGTACCCCCGGTCCAGCCCGACTGTCTCGGGATGAAACCGCCGTTCCCGCAGCTCATCCATGACGGAGGGCACCACCGCACATTCCGCGGTGCCGCTCGCGGTCGTGACCAGGAAGTCCCCTAACAGGCCATGTCGATTTTCCATGACGGCATGCCCGAAGTAACACAGTCTGGCAGCTTGCCCCGCACCTTTCTTGTACAACCGAGCATCCGGATCGGTACGGCTGTGGTGCGTGGCATTCGAGCGCTTCTCACCATGGAAGTCCACCCAGCGATTGGCCGGGTTCCCGCTCGAACTCCCTGGATCAGTCGGCAGTTCATCCTTGGGACGGAAGCTCTTCAGGCTTGCCGCGGCTTCGATCAGCGTGCCGTCGACCGTGAAGTGCTCATCGCTCAGCAGGTCCAGTTGATCCGCCTGCAGGACCACCTCGTCGAAGAACTGGCGACTCACGTGCGCGTCCAGTAGACGGTCGCGGTTCCTGGTGAACGTCGAGTGGTCGAAGCTGGGTTCGACCATATCCATATCCAGGAACCAACGAAAGCGCAGGTCATAGTCAAGTGCCTCGCAGAAGGCTCGCTCGCTGCGGACCGAGAACAGGCTCATCAGCAAGCTCGCCTTCAGCAGCCGTTCGGGTGGGATGGACGGCCGCCCTGTCCCGTCGGCAGCATAGAGCGCATCGAACTGCGGCGAGAGCTCGGCCAGGGCCGCATCGGCGAACCGTTTGATCGTCCGCAGCGGATGATTGGCAGGGATACGACTCTCTGGATCGATGAAGGCCAGCATGCTGGTCTGGGGATTCGTCCGTCCACGCACGCCCCCACACTACCTCCCGACCACCTTCCACCGGAAGACCTTTGTCAACACCCTGTTAGCGCATGAGTTGGCCACGATCGATGACCAGGGTCTGGCCGTTGATAGACGGCGTCTCGGCCAGGTGCAGCACGGTACGGGCGATCTCGTCGAGGTCGGCTGGGGCGGGGTAGCCCGGCGAGTGGAGGTAGTCCTTCACCTCGGGAGGCGCGTACTTGTCCCACCAGCCGGTGTCCAGCCACCCGGGAGCAACGGCATTGACGCGGACCTCAGGGCGCAATGCCTGTGCCAGAGACCGAGTCAGCATGACGACGCCGGCCTTGGAGGCCATGTACGGAATACTGCTGCCACCCGGCAGAAACGCAGAGGTGGTCGTGACGTTGACGATGCTGCCCTCCCGACTTTGACGTGGCTACGGCCAAATGCTGCTACCCCGAACAATGTGATGATGCTACCCAAGCATCGCCGACGCAGCCGGTCAACCCGGGGATTTCAAGGGGCCGAGTCCCTTGCCTAGTAGAGTCAGTTGTGACGTTGCGTCGTGCGGCTGACGCCTACGTTCAGGGTGACGCCTAGCCCGTGCCTCCAAAGTGGCAAGCCGCCGACTACGAGTAGGGCGGGTCTACAATCGGATGGCCCGGCAGCCCACAGAACAAACTGCCGGGGCCCTCACCACGCGACCAGAAGTGAAAGGAATCGCGCAGTGCAGATCGAGTCTACTGAATTTGAAGAGGCCGGCTTTACAGCCGACCAGGCGTCGCTGCTGATGCGCATGCAGCGCCAGATTGAAAACACCAGCATCCAGCGCTCTGGGCTGCAAGACGCGATGAACCGTAGCTTCGCTGAGCTGCTTACAAGCATGCAGGCCGGCTTCGCGGCCGTCGATCGAGGGTTCGAGCAGGTCGATGAACGCCTGGGTCGCATCGAAGAGCACCTCGGCCGGCCAGATGTCGACTGATGCTCGAGCTGGAAGTGCTCACCTTAGCTGCTGACACACGTCCGCTCCTGCTGGCCGTCGACAACATCGGGACAATGTCCCCGCTGACCGCTGACTGCTGATCGGACGTTGATCGTCACCCGCGACGGCCGCGAGCTGCAAGCCGACTCGAATCGCGGCTGTCCGGTCTGTGGACGGTCATTGGCTTCGCGATCGCAATTCTCCCGCAATGACGAGCAGCCATTTGAAGCTGGTCGGCGGCGGCGTTGCGGTGTCCGACCTCGGAGTGATGGTTGCCCGCGACCTCAATCCGCCGCGCAACTGCGACGGCGGTGAGCACTCCGGCTCGTACCAGTTCGAACCCGACCGCCACCAGTTGCCCAGCGCCCTGACGCGACGCCACGCACGCCTGACGACCATGTCGTGGGTCGGCGACAGTTGGCAAATAGCGAGAAGTGTCGGACTCCGTCGCACTACTCACCGCCGGTGATGACCTCGCACAGTTTCGATTCAGGGTCACTCGGCCGGGTTGTCCAGCATAAACATCGCGCGAGTCCGTGTAATCTGACACGCGCGTCCGACCGGCGGGGGTTGACTCTGCCGAGTGAGGCGGCGCGACCTCCGGCAACAACGCCGCCCTGGGTTCGCTGATTGACCACTCTTATTCGCGCAGCCCCGCTGGACCCGGCCCTGAGTACCGCCCCGGACCTGGTTGTTCGAAGCGCACAACCTGGTTCGACAGCCGGCGCGGTCGCATGCTCGCCGTGTTCGTCGCCGCCGCGATTATTGCGTTGGTATACGTGACCCAGTACCCGCTCGTGCTCGGGCGCTGGGAGGACCAGACCACGTTTCCCATGATGTTCTCGAGCAATGGCCCAACCGTGTCATTCGAAGTGGACCAATCGGGTGGGATTGATGGCAATCACTATGCGCCGCTCACGCTCGGATACTACACCGCTGAAATCCTCGGCTGGAGCCTTCTCGCCCTGCGGTTACCGTCGCTGATCGCCGGACTGGCGGCGATAGCGATCTTCTTCCGGCTGGCCGCTCGCTGGTACGGATTCTGGCCCGCTTTGGTTGCCGCGGTTGCTCTGGCCTTCAACCCGATATTCTTCATGTTTTCTCACCAGTTAATCGTACCCATCATTAGCGTGCTCTTCGTCTTGCTGGTGATCGAACGCTATCAACTGATCGAACAGTCACGCCGTCTGTTGTGGACGGTACCCACGCTCGCTGTCGCCTTCGCCTTGCTGCTACAACAATATGCCGTCGGACGGTTGTACGGCTGCGCGATGCTGGCGTACTGGATGGTCTGGCTTGTCTCATCAAACTTCAGCGCATGGCGAAACAAGAGACGCGTCAATCGAGCAGCGCTCTTGGCTTTGCCCGTCTTTGTCGCGCTTGTCGTGTGTGTTTCAGTGCTGCTGGACAGCCGTAACCTTCGGCATTTGACACTTCAACTCGTGTTTCCGCCCGACGGCGAGTACGTCCTGGCGGGAGGCCAATTGGCCGTCCTGCGTGACAACCTGGCGGTCGAGTTGAACGCGCTCGTTCCGTTCATCACGTTGGCGCCGGGCAGGTTTGGACAATTCAGTTCAGATCTTGTCGTTGACATCCGTGCACACGTCCTGCCCGCCTCGATGCTGCCGCTGGTCATGCTCGGTGTCGTGGTTGCTTTCCCCCAGTTACGGCAGAGCTCCAGCGCGCGTTTGACACTCTTCCTGCTGGCAGTGATGTTCGCGGCTCCGCTGTTTTCGGCGAACGTGGGTGGACATCTCTCTATCTCGTCGTTCCGTATGTTCTACCTGGTGATCCCGCTATACTTGACGGTCGCGGCGGCTGCCGCGTGGCTCATCAGTCGCAGGGCGCGCGCGATCCACCTCGCTGGGAGCGTCGCCTTGCTGCTGATCGTGGCAGCTCAGGTCGCAAGCGCTGAGACCGAGATCAATCGCAGCAACGCCTTCCTGAACGACCTGGCGCGCCGCTGGCAACCGAGCTCTCATTTGACACTCTTCAGAGATGATGGCGCTGCGCTAGCCACGCCGAGTTTTGAGCTGCTGACCAACGGCAGCTATCAGTATTACTTTCTCCAACTCGCACCATTGGCGGCCGCGGTGCGGATCCTCGATCGTGCGCCAGTCGGTACGATCGGTCAAGACATCGTCATCGTGCGGCTGGTTGGTCCCGTTCAACCCGGCAACGCCAACGGCTCGACCCGACTCGTGTTCTATCTGCGCAGTTTGGGGGCGTCGGCCGCTCTCTTCGACCCGACAGTCGCCAGTCTACGCGGAGCCGGTTTGATCCAGCCACAATACGTCGTCGCCCAAGGGCCCGAATCCGCCGCCACGGCGGCCAAACTGCTGAGGGACGAAGGTCGCAGTGTACAAGTTGTCGATTTCCAGTGGTCGCCGTGAACTGAGATCCGCATCGTCCCGAGGCAGGCGAGTGCGTGCCAATTCCCAAAGCGCATCTTTGAAGGCAGTCAGGACTCGAGCCGCGCGAGGTGAACGAGGCGGCAACCAGCGGCGTTGCGGACAAGAGACCTCAATGGCCTGCTGGTTGAGGGTCCGTAAGACCGGGTCGACGGTGGTCCGGTTGGATCGAGTCGACCTATTCGCATTGCTGTTTGCACTCGCGCTGCGAACCTGGAGGCGACCGACTGCATGGGCTGGTTGTGTAGGCTAGCGTGCTTCGGTTGTTCCGAGCGGCACTGACATCCCGGGCGGGGTGATCTTGAATAGTTCGCCGCGTTCACGGGCTGCCCCGAAGGTGGCGTGTGCGGATTCGTAGTCGATAAAGGCATCCCTGTCCCCGTCGGCCGGCGGCGCGGGGACGGCAGCGAACGCGTCTGGGTTCGCGATCACCGGCAGCGCGGCATTTGCGGAGTCGGCACCAATTGTCGTCAATGACAGGACACGGTCCGGATGATCGATGGCGACAAGCTGCGCGATGTCGCCACCCATTGAAGCGCCTATCAGATGGGCGCGGTCGATACCCAGCGTGTCGAGCAGTCCGACCGCGTCGTTCGCCATGTCGTTCAGCGTGTAGGGCAGCGGCGGCGGCGTGCCGTTCTGCAACGCCTCGGTGATGGCCGCGGAATCGGGGTAGCCCGCGTCCGTCATGTGTGTCGACAGGCCGACATCGCGGTTGTCGAAACGAATCACGCGATAGCCACGCTCGACCAACTCCTCCACAAGCTCCTGGGGCCACTCGATCAGCTGTTGGCCGGTGCCACGAATAAGGAGCACCGTCTCGGGGTTGCAAGATCCAGAGCTCGCGTAGGCAATGCTGATGCCGTTGGCTGCAACTGTGTCGGCTTGTTCGGCGGAGGCGCATGGCTGAGGAAGCGTCTGAGCCAATGCGATCGGACCGAAGACGGTGCTGGTGCTGAGCGCCAGCGCGAGGATCAGCGCGCACACGCTTATTGGTTTCGATAGTTGTTTTGACACTGGGGTCTCTCCCGTCGACTGAACATAGAGCGCGACACTGTTCACCTCCCCACACCCGAAACAGCAGCCTCGCTCGTTGCTGATGCACCTGTTTGAAGCTGCGTGCTCTAGACCTCCGCAGTCCGCGCGTGTAGAAAGCCCATGACAACACTCACAGCTGCCGTCCAGGCAAGCAAACCAACACCCGACGCATACAGGACAATGGTCAGGACCTCAACTGGGAACATCGCGCTCCCACTGGCGATGACTAACAGCGCGGCTTCGACTGCGCCCATCCAGACAAGCCAGATCGGGAGGGCATCCACCCGCCAGGCCTGCAGCGAACTCGCCGCGATCATGATGCCGAGTATGGGGAGCTTGAAGGTATCTATATCCACGTTGAGCTCCAGTAGCGTCCGAATCACCGCGACATCCTGCGTCACGGTAATGAGGCTACCCAGCGCCAGCATGAACAGGGCCTCCAGGCAGGAGAGGCTGACGACGACGATCCCCGCACCCAGGAGCAAGCTCGATAGCACCGAGCTTTGCCCTTCGCCCCTGCGCAACATGCTGTGCAGCGCAGCGACAAACACCAGTAAGAGCATGCCGGTCAAACCGTTGGCCAGGTACGCCTGCCACATGACCAGTTCCCTGTTCGCCTGGTAGTAGGTCATCTGGCTGGCCATCGGCGCGGAGATTGCCGGGGGAGAAGCAATGATCAGCCCGACAATCCAGGCGGCCACGAACAGCAGGCCGGAGACCGCAAGCCAGCGGCCATCCCGTGTTTCAACAGCTCCTGTTGCAATCATGTACAAACCTCCGCGTTTCGCCCATCGGCCGTCGAACGTCGTCTGGTACGCCTGACAACACCACGCCGCGGGCGCCATTTCGCACGAGCGCGGGTGGCGCCATTCGAGGTGCCTCGATCACGCCGGTTCAACACTTGCCACGCGAACTGACGCATGCCGCGACGAGCTGCGGCTGCGCTGGATCCCCCAGGCAATCAATCCGAGTATGGCCAGAATCAACACGAACTGGCCGACAATCTCCGCGCTACCGACCGGCGCGCCGAGTTTGGTCGAACCACGTATGAACACGTCGAGGCCGCTCCAGGCATAGGCAAGCACGGTGCCGCCGGCCAGCGCGAGGTAGTGATCGGGGCCCCACGCCGGCGACGCGCTCCACGACACGATCAGCAGTCCTGCGATCGAGGCGCAGGCGAGAAGTCCGACTAGAGGCAGCACCGGCGGGACCGGCGGTGAAAAGACCTTCGGTAGTGCGACGAAGGCGCTTGCCAGCAGCAGCGCACCACCACCCACCACCCAGGCCGCTGGTGCTGAGCGAGACGGTTGTCGCTCCGGAAAATCGGGCTTGACGACGCAGGCTGCCGCCACTGCCGCGATAACCAGTCCGCCAGTGAGGATCAGTTGTGGGAGAGAGGCGACGAATGGATCCGAGATCAGGGTGAAGAACGTCGTCAGCGCGCAGCCAAGGACAAACGCCACCACCGTCACCGCAAGCCCAGGTCGATGCAGCCACGGTGTCTCACGACGATCCGCCGACATGCCTTCGGCAATCAGGATGGGCGTGGCGATGCTCCACACGACGTGCAGGCCCAGCACGTACACGCACCAGTTCAGCGAGGTGCCCAGCGGCGGCAGGAAGCCGTAGTCGAGCAGGCGCTGACCAACATAGTTGGGATTGAACAGCGATTGGGTCGTGAAGCCCTCCTCGATGAGTCCGTATGCCAGGGCCAGCAGCAGCATCGTTGGCCAGCCACGGCGCAGGCGCCGGGACACCTCACGGATAAGCAGGGCGCCACCGCCGTATTGCCATCCGAGCACGAAAATCAACGGCAGGCTCCGAACGGTGAAGTCGCCAAGCAGGAACTCGGCGATCAAGGGCGCCAACACGATGAGCAGCAGTGCAGGTGCGATTCGGCGAAGGAGCATCATGTCGATGACCGTGAGAGCAGCTTGACTGCGCTCACCACTCGCGCTAGCCACCCCACAAGCCATGGATCGGTGCGCGGTGTGCCGCATTTCGTGGGCGATGAACTCGCCTCGTTCAGGATTCGATTGCTTAGCTGATGAGATGTCATGTGGTTCTCCTTACCTGCGGTACAGCAACCGTCAGCTTCGGTTTCCACCGGGCCGAAGAGTATTCAGCCGCTATGTGAGGCGGGGATGGGTCGACCCGCCGGCCTGCGGAACGCGCGCCAGCCCATCCCAATAAACCAGACGTGGACTTCGATGGTCAGGACGCGCTCGGTGAGACCGGCGTAGCCGAGTCCGGCAGCGACCGTCGCGACGTCGAAGCTGGCCGAGTAGACGATCCACAGCAGCAGTGTGAGCGGACTACCCACGAACATGAGCCATGAGCCGAAGGTCCGCCAGCCTGGCACACCCCGGAAATAGAGTCCGGCGACAATGAAACTCACCACCGGCATCACGAACAGCAGCAGCGCGGCCGTCAGATGGAGAAACAGCGAATCCAGCGTGAAGATGCCGGCCATCATCAGGCCGATTGGCGACATCGCCAGCAGGAGCAGGCTGGCGACGCGCATGCGGGACCAGTGAGATCCGCCCGTCAGGCACACGACGGCCACCACCCCCACGAGCTGGATCAGTCCGCACACCACGAAGGCAGCATTGAACAGTGCCGCGTTGGGACCGACACCCAGCCCGCTGATCGGATTGGTGATCGCTCCCGAAACTCCGCCCAACACACCATACGGAGTCGTAGTCGCCGGCTGGAGCACGCCGAGCACGATCCAGGCAAGTTCGAACAGGAGCGGTCCGACGACTGCGCCGAGCGCCAACCAGCGTGTCCCTGACCGCGTGGCGAGTGTGGGCGGCGCTGAGTCGATGGTGTCCGTGTTGTGCGTGGCGCTGAGCACTTCCGCGTCCGCTACTTGCAATGAGTTCGACATCGTAATGTCGTCCTCCTCCTCCAAAGGTGATACCTGCAGTCTGGACGCAGAAACTGGCGAACGCGTCACTCGTGGGTGCCATTTCGCTGGCCCGACACCACCTGCCGAAGCAGCACAAGAGTGGTATTGCGGACTGTGTCAAAGCACATGCGAGCTCCTGCGCGGGCACCCGGCTGGCTGCGACTTGCAGCTCCCAGCCTTTCGACTACGAGGCCGACGTGCTTTTCGTGACGGGTGATCAGGCCGACCGCAGTCGAGAGGGCAATCAGCCGATTCGACACGACCGTCCAACGGCCGAGAGACCTCGCGATCAGGTCATCCCGGCAGCGAGATGGCGTGCTTGGCTCGATCGATGGATTCCTCTGGTGCCGGGCCGCCCGGGGTTTTCGGTTGCAAGCGCCTGGTTCAACTCCACGAACCCGCGCAGTCGGTGTTCGTAGCCGGTCAGCGGCACGGACAGGTCCGGCTCGGCGGTCGCAAGTGCGTCCGCCAGCAGGTAGCCGCCCACCAGCGCCAGGCTGGTGCCCTGGCCAGAGAGCGCTGAGGGGCAATAAGCGGCGTCGCCCACCAGCGTCACGCGCCCGGTCGACCAGTATGGCATGCGCACCTGCGCCATAGCGTCGAAGTAGAAATCGTCCGCCTCGCGCATCGCTCGCAAGAGTCGCGGCGTCTGCCAGCGCATCTCGGTGAAATGGTCCCCAACGAGGCGTTTCTGCTGATCGAGGTCTCGGTAGTCGTATTCGAGCGGATCGGAGCCGAAACCAAGTGTGACCCGCAGTTCGGTGTTGCCGCGGGCCGGATAGATGGCGCAGCCCGTAGTCGTGCCCTGTACCCAGATTTGCCAGTTGTCGAGATTCAGAAAGTTTTCGACGCTGAAAATCGCGACGTACGTGCCGAGATGGTGCACGAAGTCAGACTCAGGCCCAAACGCGAGCCGGCGCACCGTCGAGTGCAGCCCGTC
Organism: uncultured Chloroflexia bacterium; assembly: GCA_963776625.1. Classification (GTDB taxonomy): domain Bacteria; phylum Chloroflexota; class UBA6077; order UBA6077; family CF-72; genus CF-72. The sequence continues at coordinate 788,760 of CAVZNP010000004.1, forward strand.
TGCGCCGACCACCAGGTCGAAACGCCGCGACGCGCCATGCTCGAAATCGACGTCCACACCCCGTTCGTCCTCGCGGAGCGCGGCGACCGAGTTGCCAAACACGTACTCGACCTCGTCACGCGTGCGGTCGTAAAGCAGTTGGGTCAGATCGTCGCGCATCAGCTCGACGTCGTCACTGTCCAGGCGTCCGCTGCTGAAGGTGCTGGTTGTGGAGCGTGAGAGCTCGTGGCCTTCGCCATCCAGCACCGACATGCCGCGCATTCGGGTGCGCACGCGACGTACCTCGTCCAGGAGACCCATGCGCTCGACAACGCCGAGCGCGGTGCCGCGGATGTCGATGGCCTGTCCGCCTCGGCGCGGCGCTGGAGCGCGTTCGACTAGCGTGGCGTCAATGCCGTGGCGATGCAACCAGTAGGCGAGGGTGGGGCCAGCAACACTGGCGCCCGAGATCAGGACATGTCGCGTGTGTGTGTTGTGCTTTTGGTCATGAACGTCCGAGCCGTCTACGGCAAGTGAGTTCGACATTTTCTCTTCTCGGCCTCCTCGAGTTTCGATACCTGCTGTCTGGATTCAAAACGGGCGACAGGCGTCACTTGCCAGCGCCATTCCAGACGCGACTTCACCTACAGGTCTAGCACGAAACACGAAAGCGGTATTGCGGTTTGTGCGCTGCTAGAGCAGGTCAAGCTCCCTTGCGCGGGCGGCCATCTGGGTGCGGCTGAAGGCTCCGGGTTTGGCGAAGATGTGGCGGACGTGTTTCTTGACCGTATCCAGGGCAATTACCAGCTCGTCGGCGATCTCCCGATTCGACACGCCGCTGGCCAGCAATCGCAGCACTTCCAGCTCGCGGTCGCTCAGCGGCTCGACGAGCCGTTGAGACACGGCAACAGCATTGACGGCTCGGGACTCGCGTGTCCAAGCAGGTCCTGCTACGACGGCATGCGGACGGGCTTCCGCGCGGTAGCTTGCGCCATCTTGTGCTGTAAAGTTGCTTCAACTCCAGCGACCATCAGGTCGACAATTTGCTTCACGAGGTCCTGGGGTTGGCTGAACTGCGCATCCACCAGCTCGCGCGCACTGGCCACCAGATTCGGATAACCCGTTCGCGGCAGGCTCAGCAACACCAGTTCGAACTGCTTGCGCGCCAGTAAGAGTTGGTCGGCCTCCAGTGGAGGAGTCTGGCGAAAGAGCGTGAAATACCCCGCCACCAGCGAAGTGACCAGTCGGTTCAGCACCACCGCATCGCGCCGCGCGAAGCCCGCCTTCAGCAGAATGTCCAGCGAGTCGTCGTACAGCCGCCAGATGCTGGGAGATCCATCGCCGGTGTAGGCGATGGCCAGTGGCAATGCTACCGGTCGTTGGTGAAGCGCAATCACGTTCATCAGCGAGCGCCGCAACTGGCTCGTCCACTTCATCGACGGGGTAATACAGGCTTTGATGTCAAAGCCGTCGACGACGGCTTCATACATCGCATTGATCAGATCCTGCTTGTCCTTGACGTGTCGGTACAGCGCCATCGGTGTGACGCCGAGGTCTGTCGCCACGCGTCGCACACTCACCGCCTCGAGACCTTCCGCATCGCCGATCTGGAGCGCGCGTGCCACGATGGCGTGTCGAGTCAGGCCTCGACGTTTGACGCGGTAAGCGCTGTGCATACGCTTGCCAAGTATACAGCGCAGACTTATAGTGAAGGTATGTCTACGGTGTATGCAGACGTCGATAACATCCGAACGTCGACGGCGCGCACCTCGCGCTGGTCCTTGCTTCGCTCGCGTGCCTACCTGGTCTTGCTCGCGGCGCAGTTCGCCTCGCTGCTCGCCGACTTCTTCAACTACGTCGCTGTCGCCTGGTTGGTGCTCGAGCTCACCGGCTCCAACCTGGCCGTCGGCGGCGTGCTGGCGGCTGCCTCCGTGCCACGCGCACTGCTGATGCTGCTCGGCGGCGCGGTCAGCGACCGCTTCTCGCCGCGCACCTCGATGGTCGCCGGCGGCCTGGCGCGCGGCCTGGTCATGGGCACGCTCGCGGTCCTGGCCTTGACGCACACGGTGCAGCTCTGGCACTTGTTCGTGGGCTCGGTGCTCATCGGCATCATCGCCGCGTTCTTCCTGCCCGCGAGCACGTCCATGCTCCCGCGTGTCGTCGCGAGCGACCAGCTCGAGGCAGGCAACGCCTTCATGATGCTGAGCCGCTTCGGCGCCGCTGTCCTGGGTCCGGCCCTGAGCGGGGTAATGGTTGCAACCGTCGGCGCGGGTGCGGCCTTTGCGGTCGACGCCGCTGGCTATGTGCTGGCCGGCCTGCTGGTGACGCTGTTGCCAGGTGCCGCGCGTACCGACAGTGGCTCGCGGAACAGCGCGCTGCTGGAAATCTGGGAGGGCATCGTGTGGGTCTGGAACGACGTGCCTCTGCGCGCAGCGCTGGTGGTGATCGCCCTGGTCAATTTCCTCGGGCTACCAGGCGTGGAGGTGGGACTACCCGCGCTTGCCCACCAGCGCTTTGACCAGGGTGCCGTGGCGCTTTTTTTTTTTTTTTTTTTTTTGTGTGTGGTGTGAACGGATAGCCCGCGAGGCGATTTCGTTTTCCTCTGACGGGATTTTCGACGCCGCTGTCGACCGGATGATGGAGAGCCTCGGCGAACAGGTCTCGCTTCTCGGCTTCGGCGAGGCTCTGCACGGCGGTGACGAGTTCCTGACCCGCCGCAATCGCTTCTTCCAGCGACTGGTCGAAGCTCAGGCTATGGCGCTATCACGATCGAGATCACCTACACGCCGCGGCTCGTCAACGACTATATCGCAGGTCGCGGCCGGCGACTTACGAGGAGATCCAAGGCAGCGGTTTCAGCTATGGCGCCGACTGTATGCAGCCAATCGCGAACTCGTGGAGTGGATGAAGCAATATAATTCCGATCCAGCGCATGCGGTCCACTCCGCTTCTACGGGACCTTGCCGTCGGAACAGGACACGCTGGAAAGTCCGCGACGGGCGCTCGAAGCCGTGTTCACCTATTTGCAATCGGTTGACGCAGCGGCCGCCGCCGGCACAGGGAGATCATCAAACCGCTTCTGGGTGCAGATGCGGATTGGGAAGCGCCGGCCGCCGCCATGACCAAGGAGATCATGGCGCGGATTCTGGGCGGCGCCGGTCGCGAGATCGGAAGCCTCCCCCGATGCGGGGCAGGCGTTTGGCCTTGCGCCAAGGCCCAGGCATCCGGCTGGCGGTGGAGATTTGCGTTCGAAATTGCAGATGCGCCGCCCGGAGCTTGTGGCCGGAAGCGATGGCGGATCCTTCAAACGCGCTGCATGACCTTGCCGTCGCCCGAAATCTTCTCGAAGGTCACGCGGCGATCGCGCGGCGAGAATCGCTCGACACCCTTGTCAGTATGCGTGATGCGATGGCCGGCGATCATCTCGTCTACATCGCCAAGCACGAAGGGTGTGGAAAGGTGATGGTCCACCTGCACAACGCCCATTTGCGGCGGACCAGGACGAAATTGCCCTGGTATGAATTCTGGCCAACGGGTGCTCATCTCGATCAACTCTTCGGCACGCGTTTCGCCGTGTCGGAGGCGCCCTGGGAACATCCGAAGCCAACTTCGTTGGGCGCCGGAGGCGGGCAGCCTGGAGGCCCGGTTACTGGCGCGGAAGTCAGACCGTTTTCTGCCGACCTGGCGCGGTCGAAGGCTGCCTGAAGGCGAGCTCGCTGGACTCCCCGTACGGACAGGCAGCACGCGGCCGTATGTCCCCTATACGCCGCTGTTTCGGCAGAGCGTTGCTGATGTGGACGGAATTGCCTTCCTGCGTTCCGCCACGTACACGCGCGGCACGCCCAAATTCCCGGAGTAACCACAGCCTCGACTTCGGTCGCGTCCCGAGGATTCGTCCGCAGGCGGACCGGCAACACCATCTTGTTCAAGGGTTCTTTGAGTTCGAGTAGGGCAATTGTCCAGCGTGGGCGCGCTTTTTGGGGGCCCGCGCTGGACGATCCGGCGCTGGTTGCAGCCATAACGAACTCATTGTTTCTCCCCCGGCGCCTCCGCACCGGCTGCGTGGTGCACGAAAGTGGGAAGCGGACTGGCTCAACGGCGGTGCGCGTCGAGTAGGGTCAAACCAAGGCCGCCGATTCGACGCAGCAAATCGTGCATAGCGGCCTGGTCGGCGACGGGCGCACTGTGTACGTTGGAGAGTCTTCTCTCGATGCGTTGTGTCCATCACGTGCTGATCGTCCATTCTGTGTGTGCATCGCATTGGCGCGGCGCTCGCGCGACGCTCATCGTCTCAAGCAAGGAGTAACCATGACAGGTAGTGATCGCGCCGCGGGGCGACTGGACCAGCAGCGTTGCCCTCGTCGCAGGCGCCGCCTCGGGCATCGGACGAGCAACCGCCCTGCTCTTCGCCCGTCAGGGCGCGCACGTGCTGGCTACGGATATCGATGAGTCCGCCTGCCAGGGACTTGTCGTCGCGGCTGATGCTGGATGTCCATCACCACACTGCGCCTGGACATCACCAGCGAGCCGGGCTGGGAGAGGGCGGTGGCTCTCGTCGTCGAGCATGAGCGCAGCTTCGACATTCTGGTCGTGAGCGCAGGCGTCGCGCACGCCGCGCGGTCGGCGAGGGTCACGCTGGAGACATGGCGCCATGTCATGGCAATCAATCTCGACGGCGCTTTCCTGGGCACCAAGCATGCGGTGCGAGCCATGCGAAGCCTCGGCCGGGGGGGGAGCGTCGTCCTGGTATCGTCGGCCTCAGGCATCAAAGCCTCACGGGTACCAGCGCCTATGCGGCGAGCAAAGCCGCCCTGCGTTTGTTGAGCCCGGTCGGTTGCCCTCAGTGCGCCAGCGACGGCATTCGTATCAACACGATTCATCCGGCCGGAGTCCGCACGCCAATGTGGACCGCGACTGACTTCTGGCAACGAGCCGTCACGGAGCATGGTGGTGATCAGAAGGCCGCATAGCGCACCCTGGCCGCGACTACGCCGCTCAAGCGTTTCGCGGCCGGACGAAATCGCACAATCCATCCTGTACCTCGCATCGGACGCCGCTACCTACACCACCGGTACCGAACTGGTCATCGATGGTGGCTTCACGGCGTGAACAGGGGGAAGGTGGCACAAAGCTCGAAACTGCGAGCGCCTAGCCTTGACCATTGGGCACGCGCCGCCGCGATCAGGTTGGATCGATTCGACTCTGCAGGCAGTACCAGGAACTGCTCGGCCCTCGCTCGGGGCTCAAGCGTCGCGTATCCGGCAGCGAAGCCGGTCTATGACTTCGCGTTGCACCTGCGTCCAGCACGAAGGTGGTATTGCGGCGCGTGCGCTGCTAGAGCAGGTCGAGCTCCCTGCGCGCGCAGCCGCCTGGGTGCGGCTGGAGGCTCCGAGTTTGGCGAAGATGTGGCTGGCGTGCTTCTTGACCGTATCCAGGGCAACCACCAACTCTCGGCAATCTCCCGGTTCGACATGCCGCTGGCCAGCAATCGCAGCACTCCAGCTCGCGCTCGCTCAGCGGCTCGACGACCTCGTGACACACGGCAACAGCCTGACCGAGCGATTCCCTGGGCTGGACGTTCGCCTGGCCCCCCGGGCAATCGGCACATCATGTCCAACCGCGCCGGTCGTGTTGCTCGAGATGGGCCGAAACGCAGCAAGCAGGCGATCGAGATACATCCGACTCACCCGACCGGTCCCGACGATCTCGAGCAGCGATTTCACCCGCGCACCACCGTCCACGAACGTGCTGACAACACCCTCGGCTTGGCCGGCAATCAAGGCGTCCGAAAGGACCGAACGTGCCGCGCGCCGATCGCCAGTCGCGTCGTGCGCAACGGCTTCCAGCACCTGCATTTCGAGCGCGCTGCCGGAGCGCTGTTGGTCCTCCGCCAGACCCCGCAAGCGTCGGACCACGGCAAGGGCGCGCTCGGGTGCGCCCTGGGCGAGCCGTAGGCGTACGAGAATCAGGTGTTCTTGCTCATGCGCGAACGGGGCACGCTGGATTCGTCGAGTCCGCGACTCTCGACCCATCGTTCCACCGCGCGAAATTCACCGCGCGCCAGGTCCGTCCGTGCCTCTTCCGTCACGATTGGGTTCATCACGTCCGTCACCGCTTCCGCGTCGGTGAGCGACGGGCCCGCTTCCTCAAACGCCGCGAGCGCGCCAGCGAGATCGCCGCGCGCCTGAAGGACACGGGCGAGGTCGTCAGCCCGGCGACGCGCCAGCGCGCATATCCGAGCTGCTCGCACAGCTCAGACCCGGACACTGCCAGTTGAAGTGCCGCGTCCAGGTCACCCTGCTTGAGCAGGACTTCGGCCAGACCGACCTGAGCGATCCCGAGTGTTGGAAACGCCGTGCCAGGCTGGACGCGCCCGAACGTCTCGATCGCCTCGTCGCAGGTCCTGCGGGCGGCAACCAGACGCCCAAGGGCCCGCTGCGCCTGGCTGAGGGCGTACGCCGCATACATTGCGGCATAGAAATCGCCCGCTGCCCAGCGCTCCGTCTCGATGGCTGGCAGCATTTCCTCGACATCGAGCATGCGCCCTTCGAGGAAGGCGGCCATGGCCACATACCAGTTGACCACGTAGTGCAGGTAGCGATCCTCGGGCCCGGTCGCGGCTAGCGCATCCCTGGACAGTGCCCGCAGTGCCTGGACGTCGCGGCGGCGATAGGCTAGGGCGGCTCGCTGGAGGGCCAGCATGGCCGGAACATTGGCGATGCCGGTTTCGGGCGTCTCCGATCCGGTCGCGCCGCGGCGGTAGGACTCCTCCACATGCGCCAGGAGGGGTTCCACGTCCTCGATCCGGCCGCTGATGCGCGCCAGGGCCGCGGCGATCAGCCCCAGGCGGGCCTGCGCGTGCACAACGTCTTGAGGCAGTGCGCAGACCCAGCGTTGGACGGTGGCCGTCTCGTTGCGTATCAGATACGCCTGCGCATGCTGCTCGACCAGACGTGCCGCCGCTTCGACGTCGTGCGCCAGGATGGCGTGCTGAATGGCTGGATCGATCATGCCGTGCTCTTCGAACCAGGTCGCGGCGTTGTGATGCAGGACCGAGACGCGCTCCGGATCGACCTGCTGCAAGCGAGCGCGAAGCACGTCCGCAAACAACTGGTGGTAACGCCACCAGCGGCGCGAATCGTCCAGTGCGATGAGGAAGATGTTTTCGTGCTCCAGGCTTTCGAGGCGTGTTTGCCTGTCGGATGCGCCGGTGACGGCATCGCACAGCGGTCCGCTCACATGCTGGAGTACGGATGTTTCCAAGAGAAAGCGGACGCGCTCGGCCGGCTGGCGCGCGAGGACTTCCTCCGTCAGAAAGTCCAGCACGTAGCGGTGCGTACCGGAAAAGCTCGCGACGAATGCCCGCGGTCGTCATGGTGCTGGAGTGACAGACCGGCGAGCTGCAGTCCGACTGCCCAGCCTTCCGTCCGCGCCTCGAGCGACGCAAGCGACTCGACGTCCAGGACTCCACTGGTTGCCTGCTGGAGGAGCCTTGCGGCTTCGTCGGCGTGAACCGAAGATCGGCTGCGCGCAGCTCCATCAGCTGACCGCGAGCACGGAGGCGCGGCAACGGCAGCGCCGGATCGCTGCGGGCGGCGACGATCAGACGCAGCTGCGTCGGTAGGCGCTCGAGCAGGAGAGTCAGGGCGTCATGGATCGCCTGCGTTTGAACATAGTGATAGTCGTCCAGGATCAGGACGATCTGCTCGGCTTGACTGACGAGCGCATTGACCAGCTTCGCCACCACGTGCTGGACCGGTAGCGTCTCGGGCCCGACGAGCAGCGGCGCGAGCTGCGCGGTGAGGCCGACACACGTTGGCTCGAGCGCGGCTGCCACGTAGCGCCAGAAGCGAATCGGATCTCGATCGTCGCTGTCGAGCGAGAGCCACGCCACCGGACGCGTGTCGTGCCGCGCCCACTCGGCCAGGAGCGCGGTGTTGCCAAAGCCTGGTGGCGTGCACACCAGTGTGAGCGCCGAGTCAGCGGCCTCGTCGAGACGCCGCAGCAGGCGTGGCCTGGGTACGTGAGCCGAGCGCGGCACGGGCGACTGGGTCTTGGTCGCGTTCAGCTCATCCGCATCGAGACCTGCGGCTTTCGGCGTCAACGTTGAGCTCGCCATCATGGGAACGCCTACGGATACTGGCGTTCAGTTCACTGTAAGAAACTCGGGAGCGCCTGGACCACCGCTTCGCGTCAGTTGCGTCAAGGAAGTCCACTCAGAATGCCACCTTTGGGTGACGTCTCTGGCGCGTCGACGCTTCCAGACTGTGGCATGTCCGACCCGGCTGGCGATCGCATGAGCGATCCGCCGTTCCACTACGAAATTCAGATCAGAGGCGTGCTCGACGATCACTGGTCGGACTGGTTCGCGGGCTTTCGACTGGACCGCGACGAGCAATCGGACGTCACGGTTCTGGTTGGAGAGCTGGTCGACCAGGCGGCACTGCACGGTGCGATCGAGCGCATCCGGGACCTTGGCCTGCCTTTGCTCAGCATCCGCCGTCTCGATCCCGACCAGTTGTGATGAGTCAGCTCGCGGTCACCCCATCCCAGATGAAAGGCACGCCACCGACATCGGAGGTAGACATGTCCCACGTACCCCACGCGCATCCCTCGCGCCGCGCCGCGGCTATCGTCAAGGGCGAAAACGGCGCCCCTGTACGTGGCCGTCGCGGTCCCGTTCTGGCAAGTCGACGTCGCGTAACTATCCCGTTCCGCGGATCGTCTGGCAGGGCCAGGTCTCCGAGAACCACTACGTTGTCATGCAGTCCTGGCTACCCGGCATTCCAGCGACCGACTTGGACACGACGCTGTTAGAGGACTGCTCGAGCTGATCGAGTTGCACGCGGATGTCAGCGCCGGTCCTGGTGGCTGGGACGTGTCGGAGTGGGTCGACAACGTCGTCTTTGACGAATGGGAAGGCTGGTGGCAGTCGTCACACGCAGTGGCGCCCGAATTGGCGGATCGATTGCGAACGTTTGCCGAACCGGCCCGCGGCAGTCGCCTGCCTAGCAACGACCTGGTGCATCACGATTTCAATCTGTCCAACGTCCTGGTGGACGGCTCAAACGTGCAGGGTGTGGTGGACTGGGATGACGCCGGCCGCGGGTGTCGCGCCCAGGACCTCGCAACGCAATCGCGCTACTGGCCCTGAGCAGCCGCCATGGGGACTACCGTGCGCTCAGCATACGGCGCCGCGTTATTCCGGCCCTGCTCGCACGGTTGAACTGACTACGGACGAAGAGGTGGCCCGCATGCCGACAGCGCCGAGACGTCCAAACGGCGCAGCCGTACCTTGGATCTGACTCCAGCATCGACCAGGCCGATGCTGCCTCCGACCGACTCGGAATCTCCTGCCGCTCTTGTGCCAGGTAAGGGTCGGGGTTGTTCATCGGCCTCTCGTTGAATTTGAGCAAGCTGGGTAGAGCGTTTGGCCGAGCATTGTCCATCAAGAGCTCGTGAGACCGCCGACCGGCCGTCATCAGTTGTCGAGGTGGCGGGAGTGGGCCGTAGACGTCGTCGCAATCGCCGGCGTTCAGAAGAACCGTAGCTCGGCCAACTCCGCCAGCTTCGTTTCAAAGTCCAGCTCGGGCCAGACCTCACAGCGGCCCAAGTAGCGCCGCATTCGTTGGGTTGCGTCGACGTCGTTGATGAGCGCACCGTCGGCAGTGCCGTTCCGAGCGCGCGGCAGCACCTCGTTCAAAATCTGTCCGATCCAGAACACGCCGAACACCGCGAGGTACTCGCGCAGGCGCGCCTCGAATCCTGCGTCGCCGGTTTGTTCGGGTACGTACCTCGCCAGGAACGCCGCCCGAGCATCCTTGCCAATCAGATCCTCCTGGTTCGGATGCATGAAGAGGTCGGCCACTTCGCGAGCGGGATCGCGTAAGCCGCTGTCCTCCCAGTCGACCAGGCCGAGGCGCCCGTTCCGGGCGGGCAATCACATTCGCGAACCGCGGATCTGAGCGGCAGAAGCAGAGTGGCGAGGCCTGTGACGCCAATCGTGCGCCTACCTCCAGGCCTTGCCGCAGTGCACGCTGACACAGTTCCGCGGCTGCCCGTTGCGGGGCTCCAGCCCCCTCAGCCCAAGTTGCGTAGGTCTGGATTGGCGCTAACAGTCGGGCTTCGACCGAGCTCCAAGGGCGCCCTTGCCCGCGTGCCAGCCACAGTCCTTCGGTGGGCAGCGCGTTGAGACGGATCCACACGTCAGCGAGCGAGACAAGGTCCACCGGAGCCGGTACACGTCGATCCCACATCGTGCCATCCAGGAATTCGTAGACAACCACCGGGCCCAACGATGGGTCGTACAGCCGCGGTCGTGGCGCGATCTCCAGCGGCTCCACTAACTGCAGCGCCCGATATTCGTTACCAGGTCCATCACTTTCGTCGGACCGGGAAACTCCTTGGCCACGATGCGCCGACCATTCGCCCGTGCTTCGTAGATACGGTTCGCCTGGTGGTGCATCGGAGCGCGCAGTCGGATGTCGATCTGATCAAGAGCGAGGCCCGTGGCTCGACGGACAGCCTCCAAGACATACGGCGCTGCACGATCTCCTTCCATGGCGCTGTGCTCGCTACCCCGCCAACGTAGGAGTGCCCCGCCGCGGAGCCTAATGCGCCGGTGTTCCCGGCAGCGCCGGCGCTTTCACCACGTCTTTCATTTCGAGAGCGACCTACGGTCCACAGCTCCGCTGCGCGCACGGGCCAGCACGGCGCGTAGCGTCCCATGGATCCGTCCGTCTCCTCCTCGACACTCCACGAGACCTCGAAAGAGGCGATCCTTAAGCTCAGCTCGGCGGCCGAACGGAACAGATTCAAACAGACGCCGCGAGGCATGCGACCAAGCCCATAGCCACCACTCATCAGCATCCCGAAAGATGAGCTCATACGCAGCGTCGGTCAGCTCGACCGACGTGTACCCAGCGTCTCGGAGCATCACTTCCAACTCGTCCGCGGTATGCTCCGCCGCCTGAATGCTCTCAAGCGCTCCGAATGATCGCAATACATCCACCTGCCACTGCCAGCGAGGATCGTGTTCGAAGTACCAGCCGAACGCGTCCAGGAGTCCGAGGCGCCCGACCGGCTTCAGTACCCGGCGGAACTCAGCTAGGGCATGCTGCTTATCAGGTAGCGATAGGAAGGCGAACGAGCACAGCACGGCATCGAACGCCTGGTCCTGGAATCCGAGCTGCTCGGCATCCATCGCGCACAGCTCAGCAGCGCCCAGGGTGCCGCGCCGAATCTCAGTAGCGGCGACCTCGAGCATCGCGATCGTCAGGTCGATGCCGACGAGCTGCCTCTGATTCTCGCACCGCTCGGCAACGGCTGAGAGCACAGCACCCGTCCCTGTGGCGACGTCCAGCACTCGATCACCAGCCTCTACGCCGACGAAGTCGACCAGTCCCCGGGCAAAGTACGCAAAGTGCTGAGGTCCCACCGCCCCATAGGTTGGAGCCGTCCTCGTGAACAGGCCAACGACGTCCCGCGAAGCAGTCATGCAAACAACCTAGAGTTAACATTTCTCGGACCCCGGGAGCGCAGCCCGGTTTCTCTGACGTTAGTTGCTTGCGCCCGCTGACATTGGCGGCAGGCGTCAATGGTTGCGCTGGGCAGGGTGTACAGGTTGCGCATATATGCCCATTGCCAAACTCCCGTTGATAGAGCTACTCAGCAGTAGGTCGACAGCGGCTTTCTACGACGTGGTCAAACCAATCGAGCGCTTGGACCATGGCGAGCCCACGCCTCGTTTAGTCGACCAGGTCCGCAGCTGGGAGCGGAAACAGGTGGATGTGGTCCAGGTACGCTCTCGGGTCGCCAACCCACTCCGCGGCAAGGATCTGTCCCTCCGAGCGGCGGCCAAAGATGATCCGCAACAGGTCGTACTCGCTGACCGCCAGCGTAGCGCCGACCTCGCCGACGCCGAGCACCGCGTCGCCGATGCGCAGGGCTGGGGTATGAGCGGCTTCGAGGCGCTTGGACTGGATAGCCATCATCTGCCCCATAGAGATGGGAATAGAGAGGGACTTGATAGGGCTTAGGGCTGGTGGCATCGCTGGGTAAGATCAGGCATCTTGATTTGACGGAATGAGATATGGCGACACGGAGAACTCAGAGAGTAGTGTTGAGTGAGTTGGAACGCACGGAGTTGGAGCGTTGGTTAGCGCGTATTAGACTGGCCAGCAGTTGGCGTTGCGAGCGCGGATAGTGCTGTTGGCTGGCGACGGCTAGAACAATCTGCAGATAGCGCGCGAGTTGGGCGTAGATGACGAGACGCCAGGCAAATGGCGCAGGCGTTGGCTGGAATTTGCGAGGTGCCGCTGGAAGACCTACGCGTAGCCAAACGCTTGGCGGATGCGCCGAAACGCGGCGCGCCGCCGAAGTTCACACCCGAGCAAATCTGTCAGATCATCGCCTGGCGTGCGAAAAGCCAACTGACTGCGAGCGACCGATCAGTCACTGGAGTCATAGCGAACTGGCGGACGAGATCATGCGGCGCGGCATCGTTCAGTCGATCTCACCGAGGCACACCGGGAGGTTGCTCAAAAGAGGCCGATCTCAAGCCGCACCTGATTCGGTACTGGCTGACGCCCCCTGCCGACGAGCTGCCCGAAGAGCGCGATGAGCGGATTGCTGATGTGTGTGCTACGTACCAAACAGCCCCGACACGGATGGCAGTCGGGGAGCGCACCCTCAGTACGGACGAGATGACCGGTGTCCAGGCGCTGGAACGGGCCGCACCGGGTTTGCCGCTGCGACCGGGCAAGGTGGAGCGGCGCGAGTTCGAGTACATCCGCCACGGCACGCTGTCGTTGATGATCAACTTCGATGTGGCCACCGGCCAGGTGATCTGCCCATCCATTGGGCCGACCCGAACCGAAACTGATTTCGCGGCCCACATCCGCGGCACCATTGAAAGCGATCCCAACGTGAGTCAATGGCATTTCGTCTCGGACAACCTGAACGCGCACTGCTCTGAGAGCCTCGTGCGCTACGTGGCCGAACTGTCGGAGATCGCTCCAGACCGGCTGGGCGTGAAGGAGAAGTGCGGCATCCTGAAATCGATGGCCTCGCGTGCCGCGTTTTTGGCGGATCCCTCGCACAAGATCGTCTTCCACTACACGCCGAAACATGGGTCTTGGATCAATCAGGTGGAGCTGTGGTTCAGTATCCTGGCCCGCAAGCTCCTGAGGCGAGGCAACTTTGTCTCCACCGAGGACCTCCGCAGCCAAGTGTTGAACTTCATCGCCTACTTCAATCGCACGCTAGCCAAGCCATTCAAGTGGACCTATCTGGGCAAACCGCTCCATGCCTAACCCTATTCAGTCCGGCCTCATTTACGCCGGTCTGATCTAGAGTTAACATTTCTCGGACCCCGGCAGCGCAGCCCGGTTTCTCCTACGTTAGTTGCTTGCGCCCGCTGACATTGGCGGCAGGCGTCAATGGTTGCGCTGGGCAGGGTGTACAGGTTGCGCATATATGCCCATTGCCAAACTCCCGTTGATAGAGCTACTCAGCAGTAGGTCGACAGCGGCTTTCTACGACGTGGTCAAACCAATCGAGCGTTTGGACCATGGCGAGCCCACGCCTCGTTTAGTCGACCAGGTCCGCAGCTGGGAGCGGAAACAGGTGGATGTGGTCCAGGTACGCTCTCGGGTCGCCAACCCACTCCGCGGCAAGGATCTGTCCCTCCGAGCGGCGGCCAAAGATGATCCGCAACAGGTCGTACTCGCTGACCGCCAGCGTAGCGCCGACCTCGCCGACGCCGAGCACCGCGTCGCCGATGCGCAGGGCTGCGGTATGAGCGGCTTCGAGGCGCTTGGACAGGATAGCCATCATCTGCCCCACTAGAGGACGTCGGCGGAATGGAGCCGGGACTTGATAGGGCTTCCGGGCTGGTGGCATCGCTGGGTAGGATCAGGCATCTTGATTTGACCGGAATGAGATATGGCGACACCGAGACCTCCGAGAGTCGTGTTGAGTGAGTTGGAACGCACCGAGTTGGAGCGTCTGGTTCGCGCGTATTCGACTGGCCAGCAGTTGGCGTTGCGAGCGCGGATCGTGCTGTTGGCTGGCGACGGCTGGAACAATCTGCAGATCGCGCGCGAGTTGGGCGTCGATGACGAGACGCCAGGCAAATGGCGCAGGCGTTGGCTGGAATTTGCCGAGGTGCCGCTGGAAGACCTACGCGTAGCCAAACGCTTGGCGGATGCGCCGAAACCCGGCGCGCCGCCGAAGTTCACACCCGAGCAAATCTGTCAGATCATCGCCCTGGCGTGCGAAAAGCCAACTGACTGCGAGCGACCGATCAGTCACTGGAGTCATAGCGAACTGGCGGACGAGATCATGCGGCGCGGCATCGTTCAGTCGATCTCACCGAGGCACGCCGGGAGGTTGCTCAAAAGAGGCCGATCTCAAGCCGCACCTGATTCGGTACTGGCTGACGCCCCCTGCCGACGAGCTGCCCGAAGAGCGCAATGAGCGGATTGCTGATGTGTGTGCTACGTACCAAACAGCCCCGACACGGATGGCAGTCGGGGAGCGCACCCTCAGTACGGACGAGATGACCGGTGTCCAGGCGCTGGAACGGGCCGCACCAGGTTTGCCGCTGCGACCGGGCAAGGTGGAGCGGCGCGAGTTCGAGTACATCCGCCACGGCACGCTGTCGTTGATGATCAACTTCGATGTGGCCACCGGCCAGGTGATCTGCCCATCCATTGGGCCGACCCGAACCGAAACTGATTTCGCGGCCCACATCCGCGGCACCATTGAAAGCGATCCCAACGTGAGTCAATGGCATTTCGTCTCGGACAACCTGAACACGCACTGCTCTGAGAGCCTCGTGCGCTACGTGGCCGAACTGTCGGAGATCGCTCCAGACCGGCTGGGCGTGAAGGAGAAGTGCGGCATCCTGAAATCGATGGCCTCGCGTGCCGCGTTTTTGGCGGATCCCTCGCACAAGATCGTCTTCCACTACACGCCGAAACATGGGTCTTGGATCAATCAGGTGGAGCTGTGGTTCAGTATCCTGGCCCGCAAGCTCCTGAGGCGAGGCAACTTTGTCTCCACCGAGGACCTCCGCAGCCAAGTGTTGAACTTCATCGCCTACTTCAATCGCACGCTAGCCAAGCCATTCAAGTGGACCTATCTGGGCAAACCGCTCCATGCCTAACCCTATTCAGTCCGGCCTCATTTACGCCGGTCTGATCTAGCCACTGCACCCTTTCATCCTCGCGCACGCCGCGTTGCCTCAGCGCCCCGCGCACATCCTGCTCATGCGTCCAGACGTCATATGCGGCACGTGCCACGAAGGTCACTCGGCCTTCACGCTCGGCCAACCATGCTTCTACCTTCGGCCCGAGCTGCACCCACTCCGCGCATACTTCGGCCAGTGACGCGCTACGCCGCAATTCCACCTGACGCGCCGTCCAGGGCGGCGTAGCGACCCCGTCGGTGCGACCGGCGAGTACGTCGCTAGCCACACCCGTCAGGTGGGCATAGACGTCTCTCACGGTCCACTCCGGGCAGGCAGGAACCCGCCGTTTGGCCTGATCGTCGTCCAACCCGGCGGCCAGGTCCAGCAGCTCCAAGCGGGTGCGCCGATAGACCTCAGTGACGGTCATGGGCGGCAATGCGACCATCGTCAATCCTCCCGTTCGGCATTGAATTGGCGACACCACGCTCCTCATAGCGCAGCTACCCACGATGCGCTGATTCCACGTATCGGTTGCGTTCTCATACCCAGTAGCGCCCTTGGTGCCACACCACCTTCGCCGTAAACGGCGGCCGCTGCCTACTATGCCGGTTCTTCAGCACGATCAGCTCCAGGACTCCGCGCTCGTCGCTGTCCGAGTGCACCAGCTCGTCGCGGTACAGCCCACCACGGGATGCCAGCCATCACACGCACATGGTCAATGCCGTCGTGCGGCTGCCCCCAGTTGTGTTGTCAGCCAGCCAATCCTCCAGATCCGGACGATGCGAAAAAACGTGCCCCGAGGGCGGCCTGATGACGACAACAATTCGGAAAACTGTGACTGACCTGGTCGATGGGCCACTGGTGGTTCGACGAGGTCACCTACTGTCTTTCGCTCGGCTTTCCCAGCCGCCCGCGCGAGCGCTAGCCGCGCCAGCTACAACAGCGCGAGCGTCCGCTGGGCAACTGCCTTGAGCTGCGAATACCGCGCCGGTCCTCTCCACGCGTTGTACACCTGCTCGCCCAAACCGATCAGAAGCGGGCGGCTGCCAGTGTTTCTGGACGGATCTAACAGTATGAGCTGGCTGGTTTGGATCTAACTGTACGCGTCGACGGGCCGCCACCAGCGTAGTCGAGCTGCGAGATGTAGTCATGGCGTAGTTGGCCCTCCATGCCGGCGCGAACCTATCAGAAGGTTCATTGTGATAGATTCGGCAGCCCCGTGCCACTGCCCGCCATCAAGCCTATGCCGAGTCCGCCACGTGGTAGCCAAGTCTCCGCGGCTGCTCACCGCCGAGCAGCGCGACGCGTTCGCCAGCGTCCTGCCGAATCTTTCAGACGCGACCTCGGCCGCTTCTACACACTTTCTGAGCGCGACTTGCGCATCATCCATCGCCACCGGCGGCCTGCGAACCGATTAGGCTTCGCGGTGCATCTCGGACTTCTCAGATTTCCAAGCCGCACCCTGGCCGACGTGCCCGAAGTTCCGGTACGAGTTGTCAGGTACCTCGGCGAGGGGGGACCTGGTCGACAGCGACCTCGTACACAATGCGGTCCTGGACGGGGCGAACAACCTCGGCTGCCTACTACAGATCCTCGAGGGTCCGCCGTGCCTCTGGCGGATCGGCGACACCCAACCAAGTAAACGCAGGCCAGCCCGATGCGAGGGCGGGGCCTCTATCGCCTATCCGACTGCATGCTTCGCAGGGGGGTTCTCCCGCGAAAAATGTTGGCTCCCTCCTTGGGCTAGTGGCCATATCGCGTAGAATCAGATTGAATCTGATGACGCTGAAAATGACGGCGACTGAGGTCGCCCGCAACTTCAGGTCCGTCCTGGACCAGGTCGAACGCTCGGGTGAAAGCGTGCGCATCGAGCGGCACGGACATGTCGTCGCGGAGCTGGGCCCAGCATCGGAGGTCGACCATCGCCTCACGTGGGGCGAGCTGCTGGAGTTGCTACACCAGCAGCTTGGCCCACCCGATGCGGACTTCGCGCGCGATGTGGAGGAAGCCCATCGCGTGATCAACCAGCCTGTGCGAGACGCGTGGGCATCCTGATCGATACGTCGATCATCATCGCGGCCGAGCGGGGCGGACAGCTGCCGAACGTCGAATTCGGCGATGAGGTCGGCATCTCGTCGATCACCGCCAGCGAGCTGCTCCTCGGCACCCACACAGGCTCAGCCGAGAATCGAGCGCGGCGCACCGCCTACGTCGAGGAAGTGCTCGAGCGTTTGCCCGTCGTGGCGTTTGGTCTGGTTGAGGCGCGTGTCCATGCTGCCGTGACGGCCATCATGCAGACCATGGGGCGGACAACCGCGACCGCGGACATGCAGATTGCGGCGACCGCACTGGCGCGCAACTGGGGCCTGGCCACGCTCAATCGCCGCGACTTCGAGCGTGTACCGGGGCTGCGCGTCGTGGGGCCCGAGGATGCTGGCCGTGGCCCTGATGCCGGCGCTGGCTGAGCGATCCAAAAACATCGCTGGTGCGACCGCTGGGTGAACCGAGCGAGTACCGGAGTTTTTTAGCACAGAAGCGCCCCCCCGGGCACGGTCTCTGCCTCACAAACACAGACCTGCGGCATTGATACGCGAGTGTAGAGGGTCCGCAGCTATCGCGTGCAGGCCTCATCAGTCACCCGTGCATGGTCGGGGTCGAGCCCGGCCCGTACGATCGGAGGCACGCGCCAAGAAAGCGAGGCAAGATGGCAGTTCACTACCTGGAGATTGTCAGCAACGACGTCGACAACCTGACTGAGCTCTACCAACGCGTGCACGACCTCTCCTTCGGTCCCCCAGAAGCCGATCTCGGGGAGGCCCGAGTTGCAGCTCAAGCGGATGGAACTCTCATTGGCATCCGGATGCCGCTGGCGGCGCATGAGCAACCGATCATGCGGACGTACGTTGTGGTCGAAGACATCCAACTAGCTGTGCAGAAAGCCGAGGATGCCGGCGCGATCATTGCCTATCCCCCAACCCGACAGGGACAGCAAGGCACCTTTGCCATCGTGATCCAGGGTGGCGTGGAACACGGACTCTGGCAGCGCTAGCGCGACCTGGCTGGAAGACGATCTTCCACGTGTGTATGTGATCGTCGCTCAGCGTTCCCCTGGTCGGCGCTGCCAGGGCCCACCTCCGTTCCACTGCGACCCCGGCTCGGGCACCGTGCTCGACGTGACGTGCAGCTGCGCTGCACGCTGGGCGCTCAGCCTGCCGCCCGTCGGCGACAAGGACCTGAAGGTCTGGTGCCAGTGGCTCGGAATCATGGACCCGGACCCGGTGGCCGCTCGAGTTGGCGCACCGGCGTTGCGGATGAGTCGACGCTGCCCGGACTCGAGGCGCGTGCCGAGCAGGACCGCGCCTCCTGAACCTACTTCGTCGCGCGCCTCGGCGACACGACCAGGCCATAGGACTGGCGGGCGCGAGACAAGCGGCGCTCGGCCTGGCTACCCGTTGCGACGCGGCGGAGCTGTATGAAAGCCTGAGGCTGGACCCGTTGGTCGCTGCGCGCGATTTGTTCGACGGCACCCGTGAGCGGTGTGGTCACCAGCGTGCCGGCGCAGGGCGAACGCTGCTATGCGGGGTCCCGGTCGCCGACGCCAACTGGACATAGGATCCCTTCGCGGTTACCTGCCAGGAGTGCCTGGCTGCCGCACGCGCCGAGTCGGTGGATCAGCCGGGGCCACACCGGTTCGTTCACACCGAGCACTGTGCGCATTACCGCGAATTCGTACAACTGGAACGATAGTGCGTAATTGGCGTTGATTAACGGGATCGCCCACCACCTGGCGGCGACACAGCAGTACCAGACAGCGTCGAGGCCCGGCTCCTGAGAGCACCCCTGCCAACGATGCTCGTATAGGTTGTCAAGCCCCTCCGGCAGCCGGTAACCACCGGCAGTATCCTATCCCCAGCGGAGGCGGCGCAGCCGTTACGCGCGTCGATCGGACGCAGATGAATCCGTCGCTCAAGGTGCCAGTCGAATGTTAAACTGACGTTGCTGGCGCTCGAGTTCAGCAGCCCGCCGCAAAGGCCGCGCTAGGTCACGACGAACACGCTTGCTGCAGCGCGTATCGTTATCGTTTCTGGCCGACTTTGTTGATAGCTCCCCACCCTGCCATGTCGGCACAATTGAGACAACGCCGGCCCAACGCAGCTTCTCTCCGCTGATTACGATGCTGTTCTCCGAACAACGCTGAGAAAGAATGGACTCCGACCTTATGTGGGAATACATGACTTGGGTTATTGCCTATCCACAAGATTCTGCTGGTGGCCAGGTGAAGTACATAAATGGGCGAGAGGTTCCGGACTGGAAGAAAGGTGCCCGTCTTGCGGAGCTGCTCAATGAGGCCGGGAGCGATGACTGGGAATTGGTCACGATATTTTCCGCGCGGCCCGAGGGAATGGCCAGCGCCGATATTGATCCCACATACATCTTCAAGCGTCCCCGGCAGCGACATGCCTAAACGAGCTGGGAGTTGCCACTCGCCGAGAGTGACCCGCTCCAGACTCCGGCTGATGGACTGGCTGGAGCAAGGTGCGCGGCGTCATCGCTCTGGAACGGCAGACTCTCGCATCGCCGCCGCTGGTAGGGACGGTCCTGCGCTACGGCTGGCTATATGGTCCCGGCACCGGCACCGACGTTCCCGCCGGCTCGCCTGGCGTGCACGTCGACGCCGAGTCCTGGTCCCCGCTCCTTGCGGCGCAGTCCCCACACCACGGCATCTTCAATATCGGGCCCGAGGACTGCGGCTTTCTGTCCGAGGTCGAGCCGGCGCTGCTGTTTCGTGCCGTCGCTCAGGTTGCTTCGCCCGCTGCTCCGCTCCCGCTGAACGTCGGGAGGAACCGATAGCCGCGGCCTGGCACCGTGGCGATGAAACGCGGCTCACGCCAGTCGTTCTGGAGTCGCGCACGCAGGTTGCGAATCTGGCGGTCCACAACATTGCTTTCCGCAACGTAATCCACGCCCCACAGCGTGTCCAGGATCTCCTCGCGGGTGACCACTCGGCCAGCATTGGCCGCCAGTAAATACAGCAAGCTCTGCTCGAGTGACGTCAGGTGCAACTCCGAGGTTCCCGCGTGCACGGTGCGATTGAGGATATCGATCTCGAGCTCACCCAGCTTGATGACCGGGGTAAAGGTCACCGCATCGCTATAAGCACGACGCACGAGCGCGATGACACGCGCCAGCAACTCCTCAGGGGCAAAGGGCACTGTCAGGATGTCGTCCACACCCATCTCGAAAGCGGCGAGCTTGGTCTTCAGATCGCCACGACGCGTCAGACCGATCACGGGCAGGCGCGTCCCACCCACGGCTTTGGCTCCGAGCAACGCCATGATCCGGGCACCGTCGAGATCCATGTCCAGGAGCGCTAGGTGCGGCTGCCACTCTGTGAGGATGGTCTCGACTTCGGTCGCCGTCGCAACTACGCGAGTGGAGTACACGCCGTGGTTAAGCGTCAATTTGATGATCTCGCCGAGCACGGGCCGGTCGAGTACCACGAGCACCCTGGCTGGGCCGCGGGGCGGCCAGTGTGTCGCCTGAGAGTGTGCTGCGTGCGGGAGAGTCATGAGCCTCGGGAGATCACGCCATCAGTGTAAATCTCTCACCCACGCTCGGCTCGCTGACAACAACTCTCAGGCGCTCAAGAGTTCATGAGTTCGTACGCGCCGCCACCCCCAGAGCAAGGCACGGTGACGAACCGCGGCGGGGCTCTGGGCGATGCCGACCTGTACGTCCACAGCGTGTGCACGGCGCGGCGCCGTGCGATGGAGCGTGTCGGCGGCTGGCCTGCGCTAATGTGGGGAAATCCTTACTGGAAACGCAGCCATAGATCCGTGGGGTTGCCTTCGGTAAGGTTACAGTAGCGAACATCACCGACAGTGCGCTGCGAGTGGACTGGTGCCGCAGACGCCAATCGGCGAGGCGATTGTTGAAACGCGGCGATGTGATCAAAACTCATGACGCCGCGCGGATTGCGGCTCAACGATGGACGGGCGTGAACGCAGGAGAGTCGCGGATATCCAGGACCGTACGTAGCCGCAGGTGTCGGTTGCGGTGCGGCGTTGTTGGAGCTCGAGCATCAAGCGGAACACTGGACACACCCGATCACGGCGCGACTCGTCATCTCATCGCACAGGCGCTTCGTGCAGCGGTCGACATCGCACGCACTGGTGGGCTGAAGTGCGAGCACAGAGGGAAACCGGAATGTCTTGAAGATCTTGCCAAGCGGCAGGCCTCGCCGTCGCCCAGCATGCCAGACGCCAACGTGCATCAACCATGTCTTGGACTCGAGTGAGTTGAACCGCTTTCAGTCCGGAGCGCATCAAGGAATTGCTGCGGATCGTGAATTTCGTGGCCGCGCCGCTCGGCTTTCACGAAGACGTGCTGCAAACATATGTCTGAAAGACCACGAAATTCCCTCGACAATGGGAACGATCCGGTGCCCACACCCGAAGGCATCAGCCGCGCCCAGCACGCGCCCGTGGAAATACATCCTCTGGCGCCCCTACGTGAACTACCAGGCCGATCTGCCTGAATTCGCGAAGGCCAGCTATGACGCTCAGCAGATACTTATGCGCATCGGCCTCGACGATCCGGCCGATGGCTTTTTCTCGACGACTGCCTGCGGGAAAGGGACATCATTCTCGGCCGTCGCCAGGTCAATGAATGCTGCAAAGCTGGTCAAAGCGTGGCAACGCGAAGTAGGCGACACGGTCCGCAAAGGATCCATGGAACCGATGGCCGCTGCGAAAGCGTAGAAACGAGGAGACGTCCATGTTGAAACTCGAAGAAAACGAGCTCATTTGTCGAGTCGGACCTGGCACGCCGATGGGGAGCTTCATGCGCGAGTACTGGGTTCCCGCGATGCTCTCGTCCGAGCTACCCGAACCTGACTCCGATCCGCTGCGGGTGATGTTGCTCGGCGAGCAGTTGATCGGCTTCCGCGACTCCAACGGCAAGCCCGGCCTGATCCAGAGCCACTGCCCGCATCGAGGCGCGTCGCTGTTCTTCGGCCGCAATGAAGAAGCCGGCCTGCGCTGCGTCTACCACGGCTGGAAGTGGGACGTCGACGGCAACTGCATCGACATGCCGAACGAGCCGGCGGAGTCCGACTTCAAATCCAAAATCAGGGCCGTGGCGTATCCAACACACGAGCGCGGCGGTATCGTGTGGGCGTACCTCGGACCACGCACAGAGCCGCCGCCCATGCCCGATCTCGAAGGCAACATGCAGGCGAACTCCGGTCAGCTCGTCCGCGCGACGCAGTTGCAGAGCAACTGGCTGCAGATCCTCGAGGGCGACATCGACACCACCCACGTCGGGTTCCTGCATTACGGCGGACTGAAACCCGAGGATCAGATTCCAGGGAGCTTCTCCGACTGGCAGCTTCGCGAAAAGACGGCGCACTTCGAGATCATCGACACGGAGGCCGGCGCGGCGTACGGCGCGCGGCGCTTGGCCGGTGAGGACCAGGTGTACTGGCGCGTCGCGCAGTGGTGCTTCCCGTTCTATACGTTCACCCCGCCCGGCGTACTCGGCACGAAGAAGGGCGGCAATGCGCGCGTGCCGATGGACGACTACCACACGCTGACCTTCTCGATGACCGTCGGTCGGAACGCGCCGAGCCAGGCGACCCCGCTCCGAGTCCCGATGCAGCCCAACACGACGGACTGGTTTGGCCGCCTTCGACCAGAGCAGGAGGGGTCGAACGACTTCCGCATCGATCGCGCGACGCAGCGCCAGAACAGCGGGGGTACGGGTTTCACCGGCATCAGCGGCATTGCCATGCAGGATGCGGCGATGACTGGCGGCATGGGCCCGATTTATGACCGTTCGCAAGAGCACCTCGGAACAACGGACGGAATGGTGATTCGCGTGCGGCGGCGGCTCATCGCGGCGGTGACGGCGCACATGCGTGACGGCGTGACCCCGCCCGGGGTCGATGACCCGACCGCGTACCGCGTGCGCTCGGGCGGGGTATTCCTGCCCCCGGATGCAGACTGGGTCGAGGCGACACGCGAATTACGCCAGGCGTTTATCGAGCACCCGCAGTTGGATCCGACGTTGAACGGACCTCTATGAAACTCGAAGACTATCTCGCGATTCCATACCGCCTGGTCGCGTACTCCGCAGCCGGGCCAGACGGGACGTGGCGTCGCTTCGCCGCGTATCCCGAGATTGGCTGCGTGAGCGAAGCCGATACGCCGATGGAAGCGCAGGAACAGCTCGAGGAGCTACGGATTCGGTACATCATCGATCACGTGCAGCGGGGGGAGCCGATTCCAGTGCCGCGGCCGCCGCTCAAGTCACTGACCACGGTGCACGATCTCGAGCGTCTCGGCTTTGCAAAGTGGCTGGTGGAAAACCAGCATCTGAACGAAGGAGACTACCCCTCAAGGTTACAATAGTCACCGGTGGCGGGAGGGGCATCGGCAGCGCGCCTGCACTTGCCCTTGCCCTCGCCCGCAATGGCGACGCCGTGGTTGTCGCTGGTCGATGACCCGACCCACTCGCGGAGACGGCAAACAGGGGGAAGGCCGGGTGCGCGGATGCTGGCGAGGTCACGGGCGATCTGTCGGCCGCGGTCACCAGACCGGGGCCCGAGCTCTATCAGGAGTGTCTTTGAGTGGATGGTGTGTTCGTGGTCAAGTGCCGCCTTCAGCGAGCCGGTGCCGGCGGTTGGCGCCTCGTGCGGGATGCTCGGCATGCGGACGCCCTTGGCTCCGACGCCAGTTTGGAACTGTCTTCAACTATCACACGCCGACTCCTCTGACTCTAGCTGATTGCGCCCGCCGCAAGTCGGAGGTCACGGTGGCAGGGTCCTAGCTTCGCAGGTGCGCGTAGCGCATCACGTCGCTGGGCCCAGCACCCATTACGGACCCCGACGGGGGGGGCCTCATGCCGCAATGTCACGCAGCGCACGCAGAGCCTCGACAACCTTGCGCACCTGCATCAGGTCAGCACCGCGTGGGAGCAGGTGGCGAATTACCTGAGTGGTTTCGGTGTTGGCAGTCAGTTCGTCTGCGGCCTGAAAGACGTCCCTTTTTCGCAAGGGCGGAGACATCGCCGCCAGTGCGCGCGCCATGTGGTCGCTGAGCCACGGGAGTGACTTTCTTGAAGGTCGCATCCGGGATAAGCCTACGCTCAGCCTCAGCCGGTGTCATGAGATGACGTCATGACAGGACTCACGATGCACAACCCAGGGTCGGCTTCAGCGTTGCCGAGCCGGCGGCCCGACTGTGATGTGGGTCCGAGTTTGGACCCATTCAGAGACATCCGCACCTAGCGTCGGCAGGATTGATGCGCAGCGTTCCCTAACGATGACTCGCCACAATTGCCCACCGCGTCGCACGCAGCCTTTGTATTCGTTGTGATGTGAAACCGGATCGACGGACACCGGACTGGGGTCGCGCCGCTCACGAAGGAGCTGGACGGAAACCCGCGACTGGGACAGCACCGCGCGCTACAGTACGCGCTTCCGGTTTGGACCAGGTGAGCCCTGCGGGGTCCCCCTATCCGAAACCGGAGAGGACACGTTCCGGCTTAGACTTGCGCCATGTCGCCGCTAAGCCAAGATGGCGAGCGTGTGGGTGACACGAGCACTGCCCCACGTCCCGCGGCCTGTTCGGTGGCGTTGTCACGAGCGTGAATCGCCACTCTCTCGAGCGCAGCGTGAATCGCTGCCATCAGTTCATTCAGGTTATACGGCTTGCCGATGATGGTGACGCTCTCTAGTTCGCCCCGACGGACGTCCTTCGCCCACTCGCGACCGGTGGTGAGGACAATCTCAGTTGCCTTGGCCAGGGCCACGATCTCTGCCCGATGCTGCGGGCTGAGGGTCAGGTAGTCACGATACTCCCACGAGTCAGAGACGACCACTGCCTGCGGATGCTGCGCGACGCCGGCCTCGAGTTCGGCGAAGGAGCCACACAGCGTGACATTCAGCTCTTCTTCTTCGAAGAGTTCACAGAGCATGTCCTTGATCCACACGTCACTCTCAAGGAGCAAAATGCGCTGCCGGGTCATGATCCGGCCTCCCTCATGATCAGGGCTTGGCACACCGGCACGCAGTCCCTACGCAAGGCAACATCTTCGGCACGCTCCGCCCATTCCAACACTACTGGGGCCAGCACGCCCTGGCATGACATTCAGTAATGTGTCCCTGTGGGCTATGAACCTGCCGTCTCGTCTCGGCAAACCGTGCCGCAGGTTGCCGTCGCGTTGGACTGGAACTCTTGCAGCGAATAACGGCTGGAGCGCCTGGGCCTCGTTAGGCGGCGAGCCAGCGGGCGGACCGGTCGTCGGGCGAAATCAGGACGGGGGTCTGGAACTATTTGCGAGTGCACCCAGCGGTGCTGGAGCGTGGCACCGCTGGCAACTGACGCCCGGTGCCTGGACGTAGTCTGCTGGTCCGAGGCGCCCGGCCGTAGCAATCCGCGTTCAGGCTCCTGCCGCGATAGCGTCGTTGTACTCCTGCTTGATCTTGTTGCCCGCGGAATTCTGCCAGTCCTTCACCAGTTGGTCGTAGCTGCTCATCGGGTCCCGCGCCAGAATGATGTTGTTCACGCCATCGGTGAAGGCTTGCTCCGCCTGTTTGCCCGCGGCAGCCGCGGCGGTTGTGGAGTAGTAGCCGAGCGTGGCGTCGGCCACGGCAATCTTCGGATCGACGATCGCGATCTCGACCTCGTTGGTGTGCTTGGCATAGTTCGGTATGCCCGCGTAATAGGTGGCGTACGGGCGATCGGAGAGATACTGCCAGGGCACGTATTGTGAGCGGCTTTTGCCGTCCGTGGTCAAATTCGGGTTGCCGTCGGACCCGACGGTGTAGTCGGCTGGGGAGAGGCCGTACGTGATCAACAGGTCCTCCTGCGTACCAAACGGTTTGGCGAGGTAGTCCATAATGCGCAGCAGCTCTTTCACCCGATCGGGACTCGCCTTTTTCATAACGTTCGTCGAGATGTACCCGCCGGTGATGTAGCTCAGCACTTTCGTATTCGCGTCAGCGCTGAAGGGAAGAATGATGTCGAAATTCGTGGGCGGGCTCTGATTCAGACCGCGCAGCCAGAAGTCGTTCCAGGAGTTCCCGAAACCCTCGACGCAAACCGCGAACTTCTTGGCGACAAAATTGGAGCGTTGGTCGGTACTGCTGGGCGCGTCTGGCCACATCAGGCCACTGGTCCACAGATCGCGGTAGTAGGCGACTGCCGCTTTGAATTGATCCGTCTCGCGGTCGCGAACGACCTTACCCGATGAATCCAGGCCCCACGTGTTCGGTGCGCCGAACATCATCGAGAATCCAGTGACACTGGTTCTCCCCGTGATCTGCGCACCAAAGCCCCATACGCCGTTGTTCGGATCGTTCAACTCCGCGATGATCTTCTTGAGATCGGCTGCATCCTTCGGGGCCGTGTCCGCCCCGATCTTCTGATTCCACATATCGGTGTTCTTGAAGAAATAACTCAAGCCACCGAGATAGCGGTGGATCGGCCAGCTGTACAGCGCGCCATCGATCACACTGGATGAGTTCGTCCAGGCGTACGTCGGAATGGCCGCAAGGTTGGGGTAGTCTTGGATCGCGTCGCCGGCAAGAAACGGGGTCAGATCCTGGCACGTTTTCTTCACGAACTCCGCAGTGCCCGGTGGCACCCATGGGCCGGTGATGCCAAAGTACAGGTGGATGATGTCAGGGAGGTCGTTGCCTGCCATCATCGTTGCCATGCGCAGCGGGTAGTCGGCGCCCGCCATCTGCGTTATCTGGAAGTCAGAGTTGAGCGACTTGTTAACGGCTTGCCACGTGGAATTGTCCTGAAGTGGCGTGGGCGGCGGGTAGTAATCCACGGCGAAGGCGGTGACCGTGCTGCCCGTGCCGGGGCCGGCTTGTTCCACGACTGTGGCGCGTTCTTGGGATAGTTGTCCCACGCCAGGGTCACGCGCGGGTCGTGCGCGTCATAGTCGGGTTTGGCGAGCAAATTGGACGCGATGTAGTTTGGCAGAGCCGCGCTGTTCTTGCCGCTTGCCGCCGCGCCGATGACGGTCGGTGCCGGGGCCGCCGCAGCGGACGTACTCGCAGCCGCGGCAGGCACGCTCGCCGTGACCACGGCCGACGTTGCCGAAGTACTCGCGGAGGTGGCTGCTGGACTGGTCGGCGCGGGGCGGACTCGTTGGCGCCGCGGAAGGTGTCGGGCTGCTGCACGCGGCCAGCAGGAAACCCGCTCCCGTGCCAGCGCCCAGTTGAATGAACACACGCCTACTGAACATCCCCATCCCCTTGTTCATTTTTGCTCAGTGTATGGCCGTCTCGTCTAGTCGACTACAAAACCTTACACGCTGGGCGAGTCAAAGATCGCAAAGCACTTGCTCGAGTCGCTCGCCCCAACCCAGTCGCAAGCAGTCATCGGGCCGCAACCCAGAAACGATTACCGGTACTCCCCGGGGGGGCAATTCTCTCACCCGTACTTGCGAACGTAGCTCTGTCCGTTCTTGACGAGCATTTCGTCAAGGCGTGGAAAGCTATGGGCGACTTCAACCAGCGAGGCTATCGTCGCCGTAAGGGGCTGGCCAACTACCTGGCGAACGACTTCTCCGAGGCGCCCTCCCTCGCGCTATCGCTTCCAGAAGACAGTCAAGAAGTCCATCAGAACGGTGGCCGACGGTTCTCACCCCAGCTTGGCGACGAGTTCCGCCACGACGTCGGCGGCGGGGCGCACTTCTCGTACGTCGCCGACACCCTCACCCGCGTACAAAGCCATTGCCGCGACATCGCCCTCTACATCCTTGCTGGGCGTGGATACGGCGAACCGGGCAATCGGGGTGCGCCGTCCGTTGGCGACGAGGTGACCTACAACTTCGCCGTCGAAGGCTTGCACGGCCTCGACAGCTGACCGCAGCACGCGGTGCGGAGCGTCCGGCCATCCGCCAGAGAACGCGGTCGTCAGCGTGGTCTCGAATCCGGACCGGGCGCTGACTAGCGCCGCAACATATGCGGGATGGGCCCCGGACTCGGTGGTGGCTACGAAGCGGGTGCCGACTCGGGCGGCGGCAACTCCCATACGGATTGCCTCTTCCACCTGATCGGCGGTGGCAATCCCGCCGGCTGAAACGACCGGAATCGAGACCCTGGCCAGCACCGAGGCCACTAACTCCTTGCGAGGTGTCGTACCGCGGACATGACCGCCCGCTTCGACTCCCTGCACTATCACGAAATCACAGCCGGCGTCCGCAGCCGCAAGGGCGCCCTCCAATGAACCGACCTGCCACGCTACGAGTGCCGACCCGGCCTGGCGAGCGCGCTTAACCAAGCCTGCATCGGGATTGGTCCAGAACACCTCGACTACGCGCAACCGCGCGGCCGCCGCCTCAAAGGTAGCGAGGTCGGTGTCGATCCAGTGACCAAAAAAACCCATCCCTACAGCTCCGCCCCCGGCGAGTTAAGCGCTCGCGTCATCCGATCGGCCGCTTCCTCAACGTCGAACTCGCAGAGCATCCCCAACGCCCCGGCCCCAGCAACCGCTCCAGCTAGTTCCGGCACCGCCACACCGCCCATGGCGGCCTGTTGCAAAGGATGACGGCAGCCCACAAGCTCAGTGAACGCGGTCTCCATGTAAGTCCCTCCCAAATCCGTGTCAGCTTGGACCGAAGGCCTTCGAGGTGCTGCCATTGGTCAACGTGCCGCTGTGCGCTGTCGAACTTGCCGCCCGAGACGCCGCTGCCGACCGTAGGCGAACGACGGCAGGCGTTCAAGCGTCGCGGGATTTAGAAGTCTGGCCGACAAGCCCGTTTTCAGCCCGAGTCGCGGTCGGCCAGACTTCTGTGACAGTTTGGCCTAGGAGCGCGGCAGCCGGTTTCGAGGTGGACTGTGGGCTTTTCGACCGCGCTCCTAGGCTCAGCCCAGGGCCACATGTGCTCACATGCCCGGGCAGTCTGCTCGCGAAGAGCTGCCGAGCTGAATATCCGTCACCTGCCAGTCAACGCCGGGTTTCTGCAGCGTGTAGGTCTGCTCGCTCGTTTCGATCAGGCAACGGGCCCGGTGGTTGTCCGACCCGCGCTCGTCATACGTCCAGCGCTCGCGCGTTTGTACCTGCGCCTCGTCGGGCGCTGGCGTTTCCGTCGTGAGGACGCTCAGGTCGTAGCCCGACTCGCCACCCAAGTGCAGCCCGCCGGACAACAGGTGGTCGACTTCTGGCTTCAACATGCTCAGCGCGGACGGCCCGAAGGCATCCCCCAGCGCCTGCAGCCGCTGGTCGGTGGGTTGCTGTTCGGCAGCCAGGACGAGGCTCAGGCTACGATCAACCGCTGCCTGCGGGCTCGAGGTGTAAGCCAGCGCGGTCGCCGTCGCGGCCTCCATCCGCGCCTGCGCGGTGACCACGGCCTCGGCGGTCGCGGCGCGGGCCTCGGCCTGGCCCGCGCGCTCCTCGGTAGCCTGCACAACTTGCTCGCGCTGATTGGCCCAGAGCACGACCGCGACCAGCAACAGCACAGCGATCAGGGTGATCCAGGCGGGAAAGACACTCGACATGGCCATGATGGACAGCGCCATTGTGGACCCCGCACGCTTGCGAGGCGAGTCGCTTTCGCTGCTGGCCCGATGATGCGCTTCCGATCAAGCACCCGGGAGTGGATTCCGAGCTCCGAAGCTCGGAGCTCGGGCCACGAGTGGCACTCGTGGCCTGCGCGCGGCCGGCCTTTGCTCCGCGCGAGGTGGGTGCCTGACCGGTCATGCTCGGCCGGGCAGCCGGGATCGTCTGCATGCTGGCGCCCGTGGCCATGCTGTTCGCGACGTTCGGCCACCAAACGGGTTGCCAGCGGGATCCAGGCAACGTCACTTGGGTACGTGCCAGGACGATCGAGCGCAGTCGTCGCGCGGGTTCGTCAGGTGGGTACAGCCCCTCTCGCCGGCAGCTCCGCCAGCGAGCCGAGGCCCATCACCTGCAGGAATCGGTCGGTGGTCACCAGGAATGCCGGTCGTCCGCGACCGCCGAAGCGCGCATCGTCAGCGATCAGCTTGCGGGCGAGCAGCGTGTCGATGACGCCGGCACTGTCCGTGCCGCGTATGTGCGAGATGTCCAGCATCAACCTGGCCCCTACCAACTGCAGGCCGCAATCGCTGCCGTGCACGACGAAGCGCCGAGCGTCGAGGCCACCGACTGGGCGCAGATCGTTGCCCTGTACGAGGTGCTGCTCCAGGGCGGCGCCAATCCCATCGTCAAGCTGAATCACGCGGCCGCCGTGGGAATGGCGCGCGGGCCCGCGGCCGGTCTCGCATTGCTGGAGTCCCTCGGAAGCGACCCGTACCTGGCGAAGGACTACCGCCTCTACTCCGTGCGCGCCCACCTCTTCGAAATGATGGGCGACACGCCGCGCGCAGTTGCCGCCTATGGCTCGGCCGCCGAGCGCGCGCCCAACCTCGCCCAGCAGCGCTACCTCCACGCCCAGGCCGCGCGGCTGAGTTCCTGATCTCCGGAGTAGCCCTCATTGAAGACCAGGGAGAGCACGCGCAGCACCGTTGCGACGTCGCCAGCCTGGTTGAACCGGACGGCCGAGACGGTCCGCTTGGCCCTACTGATCCGCTGGGCCATGGTCGCCTCTGGCAGCAGGTAGGCCTGCGCGATCTGACGTGTGGTCAAACCGCCGAGAAACCCAGCAAGCCGCCGTTGCCCAAACTGCGGGCGTGCTGATCGCGGCTGGCCTGATCGAGGAGGCAGCGGCCCAGGACGTCATCGAGACACTCGTGGCTGCTGATCTGATCAAGCAGGAGGCGTTGGGCGAGGCCAGAGCAGCTGTTGAACAGGCCAACGCGGAAGTGACGCCAGACAAAGCCACCCAGAACGGTCGCTGATGGCCAGCTAGCGGCGCCAGCAAGCGCGCCGATCGGCACGAAGTCGGTGGCGAGGCCGTCCATCCTGCACGACACGACTGTGGAACTGTCAGCGGTCCGCTATCCAAGACCCGCCGCCAGTTTAACGGGCCAAACCGCGACGTCATGGAGGTCGGCTCGGAGAGCGAAATGGAGCGTCGCGCCTACAGCCCCCACGCGGCCATGGCGGGACCGCAGCGACGCGGCGCACGCTCGTTCTGCCGTCCCGACTGTGACATCGTCGAACTCCAGGGCGACCCATGGAATGGGTCGGCTGAAGTCGAGGTCACGTCGTTGGCTGTATCTCACGCAAACTGGGTGTGCGACGTGGTACGACTTACGGCAGACGTTGCGCCTCGCGCGATCAGCGAGTCGCGCGGCACCTAGCGTCGACAGGAGACTCAGACCATGTCAGTCCGATTGACACCGATTATTTCGCTGTCCGAACCGTCCGCCTATTCCGTCCCCATGGTCGTGGAGCAGACCAGCCGCGGTGAGCGCGGCTACGACATCTTTTCCCTGCTTCTCAAGAATCGCATCGTGTTCCTCGGCACGCCAATCGACGACGTCGTCGCAAACTTGATCGTGGCTCAGCTGCTGTACCTGGCGCAGGACGACCCGACCGCGAGATCCAGATGTACATCAACAGCCCGGGCGGCCAGATTGATGCTGGCCTGGCGATCTACGACACGATGCATCTGATCCAGCCCACGGTGGCAACGGTGTGTATCGGGATGGCAGCCAGCATGGGCGCAGTACTGCTCGGCGGTGGCGCGAAGGGGAAGCGCTCGTCGTTGCCCAATTCGCGCATCCTGATCCATCAGGCTTCGGCCGGTTTTCAAGGGACCGCTTCGGACATCGAGGTCCAGGCACGCGAAATCATCCGCATGAATGCGCGGCTTCAAGAGATGATGGCCGCCGACACCGGCCAACCCGTCGAGCGGGTCGCGCATGACATCAATCGTGACTACTGGATGAGCGCGAGAGAAGCCAGAGACTATGGCGTGATCGACACGATCGTCGGCCAGACTGACGCGACCGCCGCAGCCGATCGGGCCGAGGCCGCTGTGAGCGATTCGTCCGAGGCGACGACCAGACCCAACAACGGCAAACACTAAACGAGCAGGGGGAGCCTGGGATGTCCAAGAAGGGCGGTCTTGCGGTCAGAGCTGTACGCCGTGGCCGGCCTCGTTGCTCGTCGCCGTCCAGTCCCTCGGGTATGACGACGTGTCTGTTTGTCAATGCGCACGGGGGCGTGTACCTCACTTCGCCGACGCCGCGACGTACCAGCGCCTGGCTGGCGCGATGAACGGCGCCGCATCACCCGCCGTTCCTGTTCGCCACGGTGGTGAAGAATCTGCGTCAGGCGGGCGTGACGGGTCCGCGAAAGTCGTCGCCGAAGTCACCGCCCACGAACGTGCCGTCGATGACAATCTGGTTCTGCTCCAGGGCGAGGCCGGCTGCCAGGTGCTCGCGTAATCCGGCCGGCGACTTGTTGCTCGAGAGCACGTGGAACCGCCTATCGTCGTCCAGCCAGACCAGGCAGGCGCGCGGCTCGATGTAGCCGTGATGTTGGCGGGCGGTCGTGAACGTATCTCGAAGACGTGTGCAGCTCTGGCAAAGACCTCTTCGATCGGCTCGCCGGTTTCGCTCTTCTGAGCGACCGCGTAGCCGTGGATGTTGGGGTGGGGGGTGGGCGGCATCAGACCGCCGGGCAGATAGCGATAGGAGTGGACGTCCGGGTGGAGGATGGGTGCGCCATCCGCCAGGGCCTCCTCGGGCGTGAACACCGCGGGCAACTCCGCGTAGTCCACCTCGACCAACGCAGCGGCAGCTTCGGCAGCTTCCTTCGTTTCGGCTGCCACCGCGGCTATGCGGTCGCCGATCAGTCGGACTCGGTCGACGGCCA
>CAVZNP010000005.1:0-352498 GCA_963776625.1 uncultured Chloroflexia bacterium
CTAACCCACGGATCGACTTCAAGACGAGTCCGTTCTATGTCAACACCGAGCTGACGCCCTGGGACAACGACGGTCGGCCACTTCGCGCGGGGGTGAGCTCCTTCGGCATCGGGGGGACCAACGCCCACGTCGTGCTCGAAGAGGCGCCGCGTGCTGCCGCGGTCATGACCGACCCGCGCCATCGACAGCGCGGCTGGCACGCGGTGGCACTTTCGGCTCGCACTGAGGCTGCGTTGAACGAGCTGACAGGGCGATACGCGGCGTTTCTCGGCCAGCGGACCGACATTCCGCTGTCAGATGTCTGCTACACGGCCAATACCGGCCGGCGCCAGTTCGAGCACCGGCTCGTCGTCGTGTCGCGGTCCAACACGGAGCTTCGTCAACAGTTGGTAGACGTCGCACGTGGCGAGCAATCGGCCGGAGTGCAGCGCGGGCAGACCTGGCGCTCAACGCCAGCGAAGATTGCCTTCCTGTTCACGGGTCAGGGCTCGCAGTATGTGCACATGGGCCGCGGGCTGTACGAGTCCGAGCCGATCTTTCGCAACATTATCGACCGGTGCGACGCGCTGTTGCGGCCTCAGCTCGAGTGCCCGTTGCTCGACGTCCTGTACCCACCGGCGGGTGGCTCTTCACCAATCGACGAGATCACGTACGCGCAGCCGGTACTGTTTGCAGTGGAGTGCGCGCTTGCAGCGGTGTGGCGGGCGTGGGGTATCGAACCCGCTGCCGTGCTGGGTCACAGCACCGGCGAGTTCGCGGCCGCGTGTGTCGCGGGCGTCTTCTCACTCGAGGACGGTCTACGGTTGGTAGCGGCGCGTGCACGGCTGATGGAGGAGCTCGCCCTGGTCGGCGACACGCTTGCCGTCTTCGCCACCGAAAAGCAGGTGCTCCACACCCTGCGGGACTTCGGTGCCGATCTGTCGATTGCTGCCGTGAACGGCCCCTCTAACGTAGCGGTCTCCGGGACTCCGCACGCCATCGCCGCCGCTGCCGCGACACTCGCCGCCGAGGGGATCGAGAGCAAGAAGCTCAACATCCCACGCGCTGCTCACTCGCCGCTGATGGACCCCATCCTACCCGCGTTCGCACGCGCCGCTAGTGCCGTTACGTACACACCGCCGACCATCGCGTTCATCTCAAACCTGACCGGTCGCGAGACTTCGGAGGTCGCCACTCCCGAGTACTGGAGCAGACAGGTGCGCGGGACCGTACGCTTCGCGGATTGTCTGTCCACGCTGGCCGAACGCGGCCACAACGTCTTCATCGAGGCAGGCCCCAAACCGACGCTCATTGGCATGGCCCGACAGTGCCTGGTGGACGACCAGACGCTGTGGCTGCCCAGCCTGCGGTCCGGCCAGGATGACTGGTTCCAGATGCTCGAGAGTCTGGGCAACGTGCATATTGCTGGAGTTGGCGTTGATTGGGGTCGTATCGAACCTCGCGGTGAGCGAACGCGCCGCGGCTTGCCGACGTACCCGTTTCAGCGCCAGCGATACTGGGACTCCGCGGCGGACAGGCTGCAGCCGAACGCGGGCGCGGTGTCGCCATCCGACTCCGCTGACAATGTCCCGCCGCTGCTCGGCCGCGAAGTCCACATCGCCGGTGCTTCGCGCGAGAGGCGAGTGTTCGAGGCGCACATCGCGGCCGATCGTCCGGCGTTTCTGGCGCACCACCGGGTCTTCGGCACCACGATCGTGCCGGCGACGGCCTTGTGTGAGATGGCGTTGGAAGCGGCGGTGGACGTGCTGGGTATTTCCGCGAACCTGTGTGTGCGGGACGTCCTGTTTCAGCAGGCGCTCATCCTGCCAGAGAATAGTCCCATCACGGTTCAGTGCCTGGTCGATCGTATCTCGGATGTTGAGCTGGCCTTCGAGATCTTCAGTCTGGATCCGCTTGGCGATCGGCGCGAACCCGAATGGATCCGGCACGCGTCCGGCAGCGTCAGTACCGGCGAGCCGAACATCGTCGCGGAGCAGGTGAAGCCGGAGGTGCTCCTGGCTGAGTGCCAGACGGACCTACCCATCGACGAGCACTACGCTCGCGCACGCGAGGGTGGCATCGACTTTGGCGTCGCCTTCCGCGGACTTGTTGCCTTGCGTCGCGGGCGCGCATCCGGGCTTGGACGCATCGAGCCGCCCGAAGAGCTCGCGTCTGAGATGCCCGACTATTTCGTCCACCCGGCGTTGCTCGACGCGTGTTTGCAGGTGCTGGCGACCACGTTCCCGGAGCTCGAGCCGGGGGAAGCGTTTCTCCCGATCGGGCTGAGTCGCCTGCAGGTGTTCGATCAGCCTGGCAGATCCCTGTGGAGTCGAGCGCGCCTCTGCACCGAGGAGACGACTGAGCAATCGCTGGTCGGCGACATCGACGTGTTCGGTCCAGCCGGCGAGCCGCTCATGCGCTTCGAGGGCCTGCGCGTGCAACGTTCGAGCAGTGCATCGCTGCTGCGCAGCAAACGCGAACTGCTGAAGAACTGGCTCTACGAGGTGGACTGGCGTCGACAGGAGCTTCCGGAGGCGGCGACGTCGACAGGTCCGCGCGGCTGGCTGATCCTGGCCGATCGTTTCGGCATCGGTCAGTGGCTGGCGGACCGCCTGTCAGCTGAGGGCGACACCTGTGTGGTCGTCAGCCGGGATCACCTGGACACGGCCAGCCCCGCCGCGTATGCGTCACTCTGGAGCGAGTGTCAGTCGAATCTGCCGCCTGCGCGTGGCGTTATTTACGCCTGGGGATTGGATGCGCACGCGAGCGCCAGTGACGGCGCTAGCGCAAATTGCGTCGACCTCGGCAATGACGTCGACGCAAGCTGCGCAAGCCTCCTCCTGCTGCTCCAGGCAATCCTGCTCGTCGAATCTCCGGAGCCTCCGCGACTGTACCTGCTGACCGCGGATGCGCAGGGTCCGCTGGGCTCTCGCGCGGGATTCCGTCAGGCCGCGTTGTGGGGGATGGGCCAGGTCATTGCAAATGAGCATCCGGAGCTGCACTGCGCCAGAATCGACCTGGATCTGACCGATCCACTGGGTGCGGCACGCCGTCTGGGCGATCAACTGCTGCGAGGCCAACCGGAGGAAGACCAGGTCGCGTTTCGAGGTGATGCTCGGCACGTCGCACGCCTCGTGCGCGCGCACATACCCGCGCAGTCCGCCACGCGCGGTGTCACGCAGTTCGCGGCAGACGCCACGTACTGCATCACCGGCGGGCTGGGTCGATTGGGTCCGCGACTGGCGCGCTGGCTGGTCGACAGTGGCGCGCGACACGTTCTGCTTGTGGCAAGGCACCGCGCTGCACCGGCTGTGTGCGAGGAACTCGAGTCTCTGCGGCAATCGGGCGCGGAGGTCAGCGTAGTCCGGGCAGATGTAACAGATGAACATGCGCTCGCGCGCGTGCTGGCGGACATTCCGCCCACGTACCCGTTGCGCGGAATTCTGCACGCCCCGGGGGTCCTGGACGACGGCGTCTTGACGCGGCAGACCCCAGCGCGGTTCGCCAGTGTGCTGGCTCCGAAGGTGCGGGGCGCGTGGAATGTCCACCTGCTTACTCGCGAAACTCCGCTCGATTTCTTCGTCGTGTTTTCGTCGGCAGCGGTCCTGTTGGGCTCGCGAGGTCAGGCCAGCCACGCCGCGGCCAACGCGTTCCTGGATGCGCTGGCCGAGTATCGCCTGGCGCAAGGCCTGCCGTGTCTCAGCATCAACTGGGGTCCATGGGCAGGACTCACGCCGCCGCCGACGGTCGCAGGCACCGCCACCGCGCTTCCGTCGGGTCTGGGAGACGTGACAGAAGCGCAGGGCCTGGCCGTCCTCGAGTACCTGCTTGGTCAGCGGCGGTCTCGCGCGGCTGTGCTGCCCATCGACTGGCCGCGGGCCGACCCCGAGTTGCGCAACTCCGCGTTTCTGGCCGATTTCCGCGATGTGTCCCCGAGCGCAGCCCTCGCCTCCGAGGTCCGGATCACGCGCCGCTTGCAGGACACACCGCCGGAACAACGCCTCGACCTGCTCCGCGACCATGTTCGGGGCCAGGTCGCGCGCATTCTGGGCCTGGCCCCGTCCGAACCGCTCGACACGCAAGCAGGGCTGTTTGATCTCGGACTGGACTCGTTGGCCTCGCTCGAGCTCCGCAATCGCTTGCAACTTGACCTCGACTGCCCGCTGCCTTCGACCCTCGTCTTCAATTTTCCGACCGTCGATGGCCTGACGCACTACCTCGCCAGCACCAGGTTGACATCCCTCTTCGCCACCGAACCGAGCGCCGTGCAGCAAAGCGCGGTTGCAGCGGTGGCAGAGGACCTGTCGGAGGACGAAATTGCCACATTGCTGGCCAAACGCCTGGCGGCGATCACGTGATGCCACGACGATGGTGACTCAAACTTCGCGTCCGCTCGATCATCGCCAGTTGCTCAAAGACGCTCTGCTGAAGCTGGACCAGCTCCAGGCGAGGCTTACCGCATTCGAGCGCGCGGCTTCCGAGCCGATCGCGGTAATCGGGATCGGATGCCGGTTTCCAGGATTTGCCGATTGCCCCGAGGCGCTGTGGCAACTGCTGCAGGACGGTCGGTGTACGACGGCTGAGATCGACGCGGAGCGCTGGGACGCAGACGCGTATTTCGACCCGGATCCCGCGACGCCAGGCAAGATCAGCACCCGTTACGCCAGCCTGCTCGATCGCGTCGATAGCTTCGACGCGCAGTTTTTCGGAATTGCGCCGCGCGAAGCCAACCAGATGGACCCACAACAGCGCCTGCTCCTGGAGACAAGCTGGGAAGCACTCGAGAACGCGGCGATCGTACCGACAGACCTGCGAGGCTCGCGCACCGCGGTCATGATCGGTCTTATGAACGGCGACTACGCCCAGCTCGCCACGGCCTCGCCTGAAGCCATCGACCTGTATACGGGCGGTGGCACCAGCTCGAGTGTCGCCGCCGGACGGCTGTCGTATGTCCTTGGACTGCAGGGTCCCAGCCTGGTTGTCGACACGGCGTGCTCGTCGTCGCTGGTGAGCGTGCACCTGGCGTGCCAGAGTCTGCGTAACCGGGACTGCGACCTGGCTCTGGCCGGCGGTGCGAACCTGATCCTGACACCGATCAACTCGCTGATCGAAAGTCGTGCGCGGATGCTCGCGCCGGATGGCCGCTGCAAAACATTCGATGCCAGTGCCGACGGTATCGTGCGCGGCGAGGGTTGCGGCATGGTCGTACTCCAGCGCCTGTCGGACGCGCGGAGCTCCGGTCAGAATATTCTCGCCGTGATCCGCGGCTCGGCGATCAACCATGACGGACGGAGCAGTGGACTGTCAGTGCCGAACGGTCCCGCGCAGGAAGCGGTCATTCGGCAAGCGCTCGCCAACGGCGGAGTGGATCCGTCAGACGTGGGCTACGTGGAAGCGCATGGGACCGGAACGCCCCTGGGCGATCCGATTGAGCTCGAGGTGCTGGGGGCGCTCTACGCCGCCGGCCGGCCAGCAACCCGCTGCTGGTGGGCTCGATCAAGACCAATCTCGGCCACCTGGAGGGCGCCGCCGGAATCGCTGGCCTGATCAAAGCCGTGCTGGTCGTCCAGCACGGGATCGTGCCTCCGCACCTGCACTTCAGCACGCCGAACGCCCATTTTAGCTGGGGTCAAACGCCGTTGCGCATTCCGACGACTCCAGCCCATTGGGCGACCCCCACTGGTGATCGACTCGCGGGAGTCAGCGCTTTCGGATTCAGCGGCACCAATGCCCACGTTGTGGTGCAGTCAGCCCCGCCGAGCGAGCCGAAACTGGCGCCCACCATCGACCGGTCGCGACACGTCCTGGCGCTGTCTGCAAAGAACCGCGAGGCGCTGGTGGCGCTGGCGCAGCGGTATGCGGACCGGGTTAGCGAGGCCAGCCCGTCAGATCTGGCGGATGTGTGTTTCACCGCCAATACCGGCCGCGCGCAGTTCGCGGTGCGCACGGCGCTGACGGCGGCATCCACCGCGGAGCTGCGCCAGGGCCTGGATGACTACGTTCGGCAGCCAATGCCGGCCCCAACGGCCGCCCCGATGCCTGCCCCGCGGTCTGTCCCAACTGCGCAACGCCCACGGGTTGCCTTTCTCTTTACAGGTCAGGGCGCCCAGTACGTGGGCATGGGCCGCGAGCTGTACCTCACCAATCCAACGTTTCGTCAGGCATTCGACCAGTGTGCGAGCCTGCTCGATCCGTACGTCCAGCATCCGCTGGCGAGTTTTCTGCGTGAACCGGAGTCCGGCACGATAGCCGAGGCGCTGCTCCAGACCCAGCATACCCAGACGGCGCTCTTCGCCCTGGAATACGCGCTCGCACAGATGTGGCGAGCGTGGGGCATCGAACCCGACGCGCTCCTGGGTTTCAGCTCCGGCGAATACGCCGCCGCGTGCATCGCCGGCGTGTTTGACCTGGATGACGCCGCGCGTTTGCTGGGGACACGTGCTCGGTTGATGCAGTCGCTGCCCGCGGGCGGCGCGATGGTCGCCGTCCATGCCCCTGAAGCGGCCGTCAGAGCCGCGCTCGGTGCGTATGCACCTGAGGTGGCGATTGCCGCGGTGAACGGGCCGGAGCAGGTGGTCATCTCGGGTTCAGGGGCAGCCCTCGAAGCCGTCGTGGGCGCGCTC
Source organism: uncultured Chloroflexia bacterium (assembly GCA_963776625.1). Taxonomy (GTDB): domain Bacteria; phylum Chloroflexota; class UBA6077; order UBA6077; family CF-72; genus CF-72. The sequence goes on from CAVZNP010000005.1 coordinate 6,603, forward strand.
GACCGAAGCGGAGTGCGTACGAGTCCGCTGCGGGTGTCGCACGCCTTCCACTCGTCGCTGATGGATCCCATCCTCGCCGACTTCAGTCGCGTGGCCAACACGGTCACTTTTCGCGAACCGCGCAAGACACTGGTCGCGAACGTCTCCGGGGGTCTGGCCGGAGCGGAGATTGCCGACGCGGCGTACTGGGCCGCGCACATTCGTCAACCGGTACGCTTTGCCGACGGGCTGCGCACGCTGGCCGGGCTCGGGATCGACACCTTCCTCGAGGTCGGACCGAAGCCGACACTGATTGGAATCGCCAGACCGGTCCTGGATGCTCGCGCGTACACGTGGTTGCCCAGTCTGCAGCCACCGCGTGCAGATTGGGAAGCGATGCTCGACAGTCTGGCGCAGCTCTACGTGCGCGGCGCGCCCGTCAACTGGGTTGCGTTCGACCAGGGGTACGCTCGCCGGAAGGTCGGCTTGCCAACGTACCCGTTCCAGCGGCGGCGATTCTGGGTTGACAACTCGGCTCCAGCGGTCGGCAACGTGGCACGTCCGTCGCGGAACGGACCAAACGGACGACTGCTCGGACAGCGCCAGCGGTCCGCGGCGCTCAAGCATGGCGAGGTCGTCTTCGATATTCCCGTCGGCGCGGACGGTGCGGCATTTCTTGCCGAGCACCGCCTCGCGGGTACCGAGGTGCTGCCGCTCGCGGCATTCGTCGAAATGGTCCTCGAAGCGGCAGACGCGATTTCGGCTGGCAATCGGCCAACTGTCGAGGACCTCACGTTGCAGCTACCGCTCGCTCCAGGCGATGTCGCCAGACCTCGCGTACAACTGGTGACAGCGCCTTCCACTGGCAGCGCGTACACCGTGGAGATATCGAGCACACCGACCGACCGGCACGGGCCGGAGGATGAATGGACCTTGCATGCCTCCTGTCGATTGGTCGTCGAGCAAGGGCCGACCGCCGCACCCGCCGCGCGCGACCCTGTCGCGCTTCAAGCTCAATGCCCGACCATCGTGGATGTTGCCCAGCATTACGCGGACTGCCAACGCCACGGGATCGAGTACGGTCCAGCGTTTCGTTGCTTGCAGGGTTTGTGGCGCGGCGACGGGGTGGCGCTGTGCCGCGCGAGCATCTTCGCAGCTGAGAACGCCACTGGCTACCGCCTGCATCCGGCGCTACTCGACGCATGCTTGCAGGTCTTCTTCGCCGCATTCACCGGGCCGCTTGAGTACCAGGTGTATCTGCCGGTGGGACTCGAGCGGGTACGCCAGTACCGCGCGTGCGGCTCAACGGCCTGGGGCTACGCGCGCGTGCGGCCATACACCTCGGGCGACCACACTTTCAGCGCCGATCTGTGGCTACTGGACGACGATGGTGAGGTCATCGCCGACATCGAGGGACTCACGGTTCGCGGCGTGAGCCAGGATTCGGTGCAGCGCAACCTGGATCGCTCCGTAGACGCGCTGTGCCACGTCGTCGACTGGGTACCCGAAGCAGTGCCAGCCCAGGCTGCCTGGGCGGAAGCACCGGCGCGCCACTGGCTCGTCTTTGCGACATCGCATGGACCGGGACAAGCGATTGTCCGGCGGCTGCGCGCCCTGGGTGACGGGTGTACCGTGGTGGTGCCTGGCACGGCCTATCGCCGCGTTGGCAAGGACCAGGTGGAGCTGGATCCGACTGATCCCGCGCACTTCGACCAGTTGCTGAGCGACGTCGAGCTGAACACACCAGCGTGCGACGGCGTCATCCACGCGTGGAGCGCCACTGATGGTGCGGATGGATCGGCTGCAGATCTCTGGCGGCACCAGCTACAGGGTTGCGGTGGTGTCCTGCATGTGCTCCAGGCGTTGCATCGAGCCGCTTTGCAACCTCGCGACGGTTGGCGGCTGTGGCTGGTGACGCGTGGAGCACAGCAGGTTGGCGCCGCGCATGCCGCGAGCGCTGGGATGGATCCGGCGCAGGCGACCCTCTGGGGCCTCGGACGGACGATTGCTCTGGAGTACCCGGATTTGCGCTGCGCGCTGTGCGACCTGGACCCCGCGGACGATGCGGCCGGTGTGACAGAGCTCGTTGCCGAGATGCGCTCGCCGTGGGCCGCCACGCAAATCGCCTACCGCGCCGGTCAGCGCTACACGGCTCGACTCACTCGAGCCCAGCTGGGGCCAGACACAACGCCCGCGGTGCACGCAGACGGCAGCTACCTGATCGCCGGCGGTCTGGGCGGCCTGGGCCTGCTGGTGGGCGAGTGGCTGGTGCAACAGGGTGCGCGGGCGCTCGTCCTTCTTGCGCGCAGAGCCCCGAGTGCTAACCAGCGCCAGCAGATCGCCGACCTCGAACGAGCAGGGGTCCGCGTGGCGGTGTTCCAGGCCGATGTGAGCGACGCAAGCCGGCTCGAGCGGGTTTTCGCCGAGCTGAGGCGGGATATGCCGCCGCTTCGTGGCGTAATTCAGGTCAGCCGGCGTGCTGGAGGACAGCACGTTGCTGCAGCAGGACTGGGCGAGCTTCTGCCGTGTCCTGGCGCCCAAACTGACGGGCAGTTGGAATCTGCACCTGTTGACAGCGGACCTGCCGCTGGACTTTTTCATCGGCTTTTCCTCCATGGCGTCGGTCATCGGATCACCCGGACAGGGCAGTTACGCGGCCGCGAATGCCTTCCTCGATGCGCTGATGCACTATCGGCGCGGACAGGGCCTGCCTGGCACCAGCATCAACTGGGGCCCGTGGCAAGCAGCGGGCATGGCAGAACGGGCCAGGCAGGTCGCTGGATCGCGGCCGCCACTACGCGGACTGAGCAGCATTCCTCCGGTGACCGCGTTCAAGCTTCTCGCACGCACGCTGCGGGCGCAAGGTGCGCAGGTCGGTGCGTTCGGTCTGGATTGGTCAACCTTTTGCGCGCAGTTCCCAGCGCAGTCGGCCGCGCCCTACTTTGCGGCTGTCGCGGTTGTGCCCGGCGGTGCCGCGACAGTGCGCGGGAGTCTTGCGCGTGTGCTCGCCGCGTGCCCACCCCCGCGGCGCCGCGCGCTGCTCGAGGAGCATGTGCGCGCGGAGGTCGCCCGCGTGCTCCAGATCCAGCCTGCGGCAGCGCTCGATCCCGGTGTCGGGCTGTTCGACCTGGGTGTCGATTCGCTGACCGCGCTCGAGCTGCGCAACAAGCTGGCTGCCAGCCTCGATACGCCGTTGCGCTCAACCCTGGTGTTCGACCATCCGAGTGTCTACGCCATTGCCGAGTATCTCGAGGGCGCGGTCCTGCCGGAGATCGGCGTCAGCATGGGCACGCGGCTCGGCGACGAAGAAGTGGACGTCACGCGACTCTCCGACGAAGAGCTGGCGGGTATGATCGAGCGCGACCTCGCGGCGCTGGCCAGCGATGGAGGCGCCGCGTGAACCAGCGTGCGCCGCATCTGGCACGCCTCACTCCGTTGCAGCGCGCGACAACCGCGATGCAGGAGCTGCGAGCGCGGTTGGACGCGGCGAGTCGCATGCACGCCGAACCCGTGGCGATCGTTGGTATGGGCTGTCGCTTCCCGGGTGGAGCCGATACCCCAGAGCGGTTCTGGCAGCTTCTGGTGAGCGGGCGCGATGTGATCACCGAAGTCCCGCCCTCGCGCTGGGAAGCCGACGCCTGGTTCGATCCCGATCCGGAGGCTGGTACGAAGATGTACACCCGCCGGGGCGGCTTCCTGAGTGAACCCGTGGACACGTTTGCCGCCAGTTTCTTCGGCATCTCGCCACGCGAGGCGGCCGGTATGGACCCCCAACAGCGGCTGCTGCTGGAAGTTAGCTGGGAGGCCCTGGAGCACGCAGGTATCGCCGCGGATCAGCTGGTCGGCAGCCAGACCGGGGTCTATGTGGGCACGATCACCAGCGATTACGGGATGATCCATCCATTCTCTCAGGTGGAGCCCGCGGACCTACCCTACATCGGCCTGGGCAATGCCTCGAGTTTCCCGCCGGACGTCTGTCGTACACCTTCGGCTTGCAGGGACCAAGCATGGTCGTCGCCACGGCCTGCTCGTCGGCGCTGGTGGCAACTCACCTGGCGATGCAGGCGCTGCGGGCTGGCGAATGTACGCTCGCGCTGGCGGGCGGAGTCCACTTGATGTTTGACCCCAGCATCAACGTCGCACTCTCCAGGATGCGGGCGCTGGCGCCCGATGGTCGCTGCAAAACCTTCGACGCCAGCGCCGACGGGTACGGTCGCGGTGAGGGATGTGGCATTGTCGTGCTCAAGCGCCTGCGGGATGCTGAGCGCGATGGCGATGCGGTCTACGCCGTTCTGCGTGGGTCGGCAGTCAACCACGATGGAGCAAGCGCGGGACTCTCAGTTCCACACGGTCCGGCCCAGGAGAGCGTTATTCGCGGCGCGCTGGCAGTGGCGGGCGTTCGCCCGAGTGAAGTCGGCTATGTGGAGGCGCACGGGACAGGGACGCCTCTGGGTGACCCGATCGAGGCGAATGCGCTCGACACGGTCATGCGTGAAGGACGTGCGCCGGGGGACCGGCTCCTGGTCGGGTCCGTCAAGACGAACATCGCGCACACGGAAGCCGCGGCCGGTGTGGCGGCGCTCATCAAGGTCGTCCTGGCTCTGCAGCATGAGGCCATCCCCCCGAACTTGCACTTCAACACTCCGAGTCCCCACCTGGATTGGGACCAGCTGTGTCTGACGATCCCGACACGCTTGACCCCGTGGCGGCGCGGCGAACGGCGACGCCTGGCCGGCGTCAGCAGCTTCGGGTTGAGTGGCATCAACGCTCACGCCATCGTTGAAGAAGCGCCATCGGCGTCAGGTGAATCTGATGCCGATGCGGTGCAGCCGCACGAGATCCTGACGCTCTCCGGGAAGACGGAATCGGCGCTGCGCGAACAAGCCAGACGCCTCGCGCACGCGCTTGCAGCCGACGTGCCGGCGGATCACCGCCTGATGGACATCTGTGCCACGGCCACTGTCGGCCGCGCACACTTCGATCATCGGCTAGCCGTCGTAGCTTCGTCGCGGGACGAGTTGCGCGAGTCGCTCGCCGCGTTCGTCGGCGGCTCGCAAACCGCCCTGCTGCGTCACGCGCGGGTTGAGCCTAGTCGCCGCCCGCGGATCGCATTTCTGTTCACCGGCCAGGGCTCCCAGTATGCCGACATGGGCCGCCAGTTGTACGACACACATCCCGAATTCCGACGCATCCTGGATACGTGTAGCGCTAGCCTCGAGGCGTACCTTCAGCCGTCCTTGCTTGACGCGCTGTACGGCGGCGCCGAGACGTCGCGGTTGCTCAATCTGACCGCGTATACCCAACCGGCGCTGTTTGCCCTCGAATACGCACTGGCGCAGGTCTGGCGAGCGTGGGGCGTCGAACCTGAAGCCGTGATGGGCCACAGCGTGGGCGAGTATGTCGCCGCGTGCCTCGCGGGAGTCTTCAGTCTGGAGGACGGTCTGCGACTGATCGCGGAGCGGGGCAGGCTGGTGCAGGCGCTACCGCCGGACGGCGCGATGCATACGGTGTTCACTGACGCGGAGCGCGTGCGGGACGCTCTACACCCGTTCCAAGCCGACGTGACGATCGCCGCCATCAATGGCCCAACCCATACGGTCATCTCGGGGCGGCGCACGTCTGTGCAGCAGGTCGTCGAAACATTGCGGCGCGAAGGAATCGAGGATCGACCGCTCCAGGTGTCGCACGCCTTCCATTCCCCCTTGATGGAGCCGATACTCGACAGCTTCCGACAGGTCGCTGAAACGGTTAGCTACGCGCGGCCACGAATGCGTCTGATCTCGAACCTCACGGGCGGGGGTGTTGACGACGTGGTTGCTTCATCGGATTACTGGACCAACCACATTCGAGGTGCTGTCCGCTTCTCGGAAGGCGTCGCCGCTGTCACGTCTATGGGATGCAACGTGCTCGTCGAAATCGGACCGCGGCCCACGCTGCTGGGCATGGCCGCTCGCTGCTCCCTGGAGCGACCGCCCGACATGCTGCCCAGCCTGCGCGTCGGTCGCGCGGACTGGCAACAGATGCTCGATAGTCTCGGCGCACTGTATATCCGCGGTACGAAGGTGAACTGGCCAGCGGTGGTGGGACGACCTTTCCGTCGTGAGGTTCTGCCAGCCTATCCATTCGAACGTCAGCGGTTTTGGATGACCACCGCAAAGGCACCAGCAGCCGTTCCACCACCAGTGCCAGCGCCAGTACAACGAGCGTCGACGAGCGCGCATAGCGTCCGTCGATCCCACCCGCTGCTGGGCGCGCGGTTGTCATCCGCGGCCAACATCCGCCAGTACGAAAACCGCGTCAGTGCCAGTGCGCCGGCCTACCTCGCCGACCATCGCGTTTTCGGTACACCGATCGTGCCCGCCGCCGGATTCGCGGAGATTGCCTTCGCCGCCGCGGCGGACTGGGGTGGCCAGACCGCCGTCGTTCTCCGGGACCTGGTTCTTCACCGCGCGCTGGACCTGGGTACCGGTGGCTCGCCGCGGGTTGTCTTGCAGACGGTTGTCACCCCTGTCCACGACGATGCCGCGACTGTCGAAATCTTCAGCCGAAGTTCCGACGACGACGAACTCGAGTCCGCCGACCAGGTCTGGACACGCCACGTTTCGGGCACCCTGGCGCGCGCACCTTCGCCCGAGCATCCCGCGCTGGTCGATCTGCCGGCGCTTCGAGCCCGCTTTGCCGACGAGGTACCCCTCACCGGGTACTACGATCGCTTGCTCGAGCGCGGACTGGAGTACGGTCCCGCGTTTCGGGCCGTCGAGCGGGCAATGCGCTGCGAAGGTCAGGCACTTGCCAGGATTCGCGTACCGGACGGTATCGCATGCGATGACTACCACCTCCACCCGGTGCTGTTCGACGCGTGCCTGCAAGCGCTGGGGGTGGAACTGACGACGGGTCAGGATGAGACGTTGCTGCTGCCCGTCAGTCTGGAAAGCCTCCGCATGTATCGGCATCACGCGTCCGAGGCCTGGGTACACGCGCGCTACCGCAAGCGGATGCCAGGCGCGGACGGCGTCATCATCGCCGACCTCGAGTTGATCGCACCCGACGGGGACCCTATCGCCGAGGTGGCCGGCCTGCAATTCAAACGGGCGAGCCGCGACGCGTTGCTCGGCGCAGCACGCGACGACAGCACAAACTGGCTGTACGCCATCAACTGGCAGCGACGGCCGCCCGTCAATCCGCCTGCGAGTGCCGTCACCGACACACGCCAGTGGCTGCTGGTGTCCGCTGTCGACGAACTGGGGCCAGCTCTGGCCGACAGGTTGCGCGCTGCCGGTGCCTCGGTCGCCATGGCATCTCCTGAGCGCGAGTACGACCGTCTCCTGTCCGACGTCCGGCCGGATGACATCATTTGCCTGTGGAGCGCCGTTCGCCAGCCCCCCGAGGATGTCGAAGGCAGCGTAGAAGCAGGTTGCACCAACCTCCTCCAACTGGTGCAGGCGGTGGCACGCGCGAACTGGAGCCGACCACCGGCGTTGTGGCTGGTGACGCGGGGTTCCGCGGCGGTTGAGGTGTCAGCCGAACCTGCGGGCCTGTTGCAGGCTCCACTGGGCAGTCTGGGCAGGACCATCGCGCTCGAGTTTCCAGAGTTGCGCTGCAAGGTTGTGGATATTGCGCCGAATCCGCTGGCGGCCGACGTCGAGCAGCTCTGCGCTGAGCTGCGTGCCAGCTCCAACGAACCCCACGTGGCGCTGCGCGATGGAGGACGCTACACCTGGCGGCTGGTTCGTCGTCGACTGTCCGACAGCCAGATCCCGAAACTGGCGGCCGATGCAAGCTACCTGATCAGCGGCGGCCTGGGCGGCCTCGGTCTGGAAGTGGCGCGCTGGTTGGTAGACCGCGGCGCGCGTCACCTGGTGTTGATGGGGCGTCGAGGCGCGCAGCCGTCTGTCGAGCAGCGCCTGACCAATCTCCGCGACCTGGGCGCCGAGGTCCAGGTCGTCCGCGGCGATGTTGGGCAAGCGATTGACGTCGCGCGTGTGGTCGCAGCTATCGACAGCTCACCGCATCCGCTGCGCGGGATCATTCACGCCGCGGGCGTCCTGGACGACGGCATCCTGCTGCAGCAAACACCCGAGCGGTTCGCGCGGGTTCTCGCGCCAAAAGTCGCGGGCGCGTGGAACCTGCACCGCGCGACGCTCGAGAGCCCGCTCGACTTCTTTGTCCTGTTTTCATCCGCGACCGCGCTTGCGGGCCGTGCCGGCCTGGCGAACTATGCGGCGGCGAATGCCTTCCTCGACGCGTTGGCGCACTATCGGCACGCACTCGGGCTGCCTGCGCTGAGCATCAACTGGAGTGCCTGGTCGGGTGTGGGCATGGCCGCGACGATCGACGCGGAGGTGGCCATGATCAGCCCACGCCAGGGCACGGCGTTCCTCGAACAAGCGTTGGTCAGCGGCCTGGCGCAAGTGGTTATTCTGCCGCCGGAGGCATCCCGCGAAGACGGTCGGGCTGACAAGCAGACGGCACAACTGCGTTCCCACCTGGAGTCGCTGCCGGTTGACGAGCGGCGCGATGCGCTGGCTGCACACGTCCGACTCCAGGTCCGCGGCATTTTGCGTGTCCCGGAATCAGAGGAGCTCGGCGATCGGCACGGATTCAAGGAGCTGGGCATGGACTCCTTGATGTCGATCGAGCTGCGCAACGCGCTGCAGCACAGTCTCGCCTGCGTCCTGCCAGCCACGGTTGCATTCGTGTATCCCACTGTCGCGGACCTCACCGACCACCTGGCGGAAACGTTTCTGTCCGCCCCGAATCCAGAACCACCAGCGGTGCCCTCGAGCGATGGTCAACTGGAGGACGTGCTTGCGGCCATTGACCAGTTGTCGGACCAGCAGGTACACGATCGAATTCTGACACGTCAGACGGTGGCTTCGGAATGAGTACCCTGACGCAGCGCCTCTCTCAGCTGTCGCCCGAGCGGTTGGCGCTGGCTGCGCAGGGCGTCCGCGGCAATCTCGCCGTGGTCCGGGCCGAGCCGATCGCGATCGTGGGCATGAGTTGCCGCTTTCCGGGCGGCGCGGATACTCCCGAACGCTTCTGGCAAGTCCTGGCCGACGGGGTTGACACCATTACGGATGTCCCTGCCGAGCGATGGGACGTCGACGCCTACTACGATCCCGATCCGGACTCGGTCGACCGCATGTACACGCGCTCCGGAAGTTTCATCGGGCCAGTTGATCAGTTCGATGCCGCGTTCTTCAACATCTCGCCGCGTGAGGCGGCGTTGATGGACCCACAGCAGCGGCTGTTACTCGAAGTCAGCTGGGAAGCCCTCGAACGCGCGGGTTTGAGCCCCCAGCGTCTGCGCGGCACCGCGACCGGCGTGTTCGTCGGCGCCATGACGCAGGACTACTCGCGCTTGCTGGAAGGTTCCAACTTGCTGAACGCCTACGCTGCCACGGGTAACGGGTTCTCGTTTATGGCGGGGCGGGTCGCACACTTTCTCGGACTGCATGGCCCGACTCTGGCGGTCGACACGGCGTGCTCCTCGTCGCTGGTCAGCGTCCACCTGGCCTGCCAGAGTCTGCGACTGACGGAGTGTCAGGTAGCGATCGCGGGCGGTGTCAATCTGAGCTTGTCGCCGGACAGCACCATTATCCAGTGCCGCACGCGCATGTTGTCGCCAGGCGGGCGGTGCAGGACGTTCGACGCGGCCGCGGACGGCTATGTAAAAGGCGAAGGTTGCGGAGTCGTCGTCCTCAAACGTCTGTGCGACGCGCTGGCTGACGGAGATAGCGTGCTGGCGGTCATTCGCGGCTCAGCCTTGAATCACGACGGTCCGAGCAGCGGTATCACCGTGCCAAATGGCCGGGCGCAGGTGCAGGTCATCCGTGGTGCGTTGGAAGCCGCTGGCGTGGAACCGGATCAGGTGACGTACGTGGAGGCCCACGGAACGGGTACCCCACTCGGCGACCCGATTGAGATCGAGTCGCTGGGACACGTGTTTGGCGGTCGAGACCGGACAGATCCCTTGTTCGTTGGCTCGGTGAAGACGAATCTCGGACACCTCGAAGGCGCCGCGGGCATCGTGGGACTCATCAAGGTCGTGCTTGCGCTGCAGCATCAGCAGATTCCTGCCCACCTGCACTACGCGCAGCCCAACCCGAATATTCGTTGGAGCGAACTGCCGATCAGCGTGACGTCATCGCCGGTGGCGTGGCCAGCAGGGACATCGCGCCGCATCGCCGGCGTTAGCGCCTTCAGTTTCAGCGGCACGAACTGTCACGTCGTGCTCGAGGAAGCGCCAGTGGCAGCGACAGCTGAACGGGGTCTCGACGCTGGGACGCCTGACTGGCACTTGCTCACGCTCTCAGCTCTGAGCGAGGCCGCGCTGCGGGAGCTTGCGAAGCGGTACGCCACCTGCTTCGCCGAATCCGAAACGACCATGGAGCTGCGTGACGCGTGCAGCACCGCCAACACCGGTCGCGCCCAGTGGAGACACCGCCTGGCAGTGGTGGCATGTTCTGTGGACCAGGCTCGGCAGCGTCTTGCCGCGGCTCAAAATGGGCAGACCGCGGACGGCATGTTCGCAGGTCGAACGCGCGGTGCGCCGCCAAGGGCTGCCTTTGTCTTCGATGGTCGAGAGGATCAATCCGACGACGCGATGCGCGTGGTCCACAATCTCAATTGCAGCCTGCCAGCCTTCCGTGCCGCGCTGGATCGCTGCGCCGACGCGTTGCGCCCCTATCTCGATGGGCCGTTGCTGGAGGTGCGCGATCCGCGGCTGGCTGGCTTCGCCCTGCAGTACGGCCTGGCCATGACCTGGCGAGCATGGGGTATCGCACCCAACGTGGTAGTTGGCCACGATCTCGGGGAGTACGCGGCAGCGTGCACCGCCGGCGTCTATACCCTCGAGGACGCGGCTTATCTGGTGGCTCGGCGGGCCGGCCTGGCGCCCGGGCAACCGTCCCGCGAGGTGCGACGCCAGCGTCCGCATGTGCCTTTCATTGAGGCACCGAGGGCTCCCGCCGACGGTGGGTATGGCTGCGACACGTTGCTGGATATTGGTGCCCAGTGTGCGGATCGTCACTCCATGCTGGAGGTCCTCGCCGACCTCTACGTGCGTGGCGCAGGCGTCGACTGGACGGCGGTGGACTCCACGCCGGCGCGGCGAGTCCTCCTGCCAACGTATCCCTTCGAGCGCCAGCGACACTGGTTCGAGCCCGTGGCCGCCTCGCCGCGACCCGTGAACACGTACCCCGCTGCTCCGCATTCACTGCTCGGCGCGCGGCTGTCACTGGCTGGCACACACGAGGTCCGTTTCGAATCGGAGCTCAGTCCCGACCGCTTGAACTACCTGCAGGACCACCACGTGTATGGCGCCGCGGTGATGCCCGCCGCCGCGTTCCTCGAAATGGCGTTCGCAGCGGGCGAAAGTGTCCTGCGTACCGACCAGTTGGTGCTGGAGGATGTCACCTGGCAGCGAGCGCTGCTGTTGGCAGACGCTGTCACGCTACAGTGCGTGCTGACGCCGGTGTCCGATCGCCAGTACACCTGTCGCATCTTCAGCCGTCGACGAGACGAGCCGGATGCGGCGTGGATCTTGCACGCCAGTGCTGAGGTTTCCTTCGCGGACGATCCAGGCGACCGGTCTGATTGCCCCGGTCTTGACGTAGTCCGCCGCGAGACGTTGGAAGGGGTGGCGGTCACCGCGCACTACGCGCGCCTGGAGCAGATCGGCCTGGAGTATGGCCCCCAGTTTCGGCTACTCGACGATCTGCAGCGGGGTGACAACGTGGCCCTGGGGCACGCGTGTGTGCCGCATGAGTCCGCCGATAGGTCGCGAGCGATTCACCCCGCTCTGCTGGACGCCGCGTTCCAGACGTGGGCCGCGGTTACGGCCAGCGGCGGCACCATCGACGAAGCGGTCGTGCCGGTGGGCGTGAAGCACGTGCGTCTGTACGGTCGGGCCGGCCGGGAGATCTGGGCCGAAGCGAGGTTCGATGTCGACGACGCAGGTGGACCAGGACGCGCGACATTGCGGGTGCGAGACGCGAACGGGAGCGTCGTCCTATCGCTCGAAGATTTCCAGGCACGGTCGGTCAACCGCGAGACGCTCCTGCGCGGCGCCCGGCCACCGCTGGCCGACTGTCTGTACGAGCTCGCGTGGGAGCCACACGACTCCGGCGTGGCTCAGCTACCTGCCCCCGAAGCCCTCCAAACACGCCTGGCGGGGTCAATCGACGCGCTACGCGACAACCCGGCCCTCGACCTCCACACGCGCGTCGTGCCGCCCCTCGAGGATCTCAGCCTGCACTACGTGGTCGCAGGCCTGCGCGATCTGGGCTGGAACTACTCCCCTGGGGATCGCATGTCTCTGGACGTGGTTGCTGCCGACCTGAACGTGACGTCGACGTACCGCCCGCTCTTGGGCCGCCTGCTGCACATGCTCGGCGAAGTGGGCATGCTCCAATCCGTTGGACGCGACTGGCTCGTGTGCTCGGATCTTCCAGCGCGCCAGTCACCCCCGCACGCAGCGGCCGAGGTCCAGCTCACGCTGCTCGAGCGCTGCTGCGCCCATCTGGCTGACGTCCTGCGCGGACGGTGCGACCCTCTGGAACTGCTATTCCCGGGCGGTGACGGGAGTCTGGCGGGTCGCGTGTATCGCGACTCGCCGGGTCTCGCGGCGCTAAACGGACTGCTGGCCAGCGGGCTCTCCAGCGTGTCGACGCTGACCTCTGCGCATCCACGGCTGCGAGTTCTGGAAGTGGGGGCCGGTACCGGGAGCACTACCGAAGCACTCCTGGAGCATGTGCCTGCCGACCGGATCGAGTACACGTTCACCGATATTTCGCCGTTGTTTGTGAATGAGGCGCGTGCACGCTTCGCAACCCGGTCCTCCATGCACTACGCGGTGCTGGACCTCGAACGCTCTCCCGCCGAGCAGGGCTTTGAGTCGCACGCGTACGACGTGGTCATCGCGGCCAATGTCTTGCATGCGACACGCGAGATTCGCGAAAGCCTGCGCAACGTGCGGACGCTGCTCGCGCCGGATGGGTTGCTCCTGCTGCTCGAAGGCACGGCGCCGCTGCGTTGGCTCGATCTGACATTTGGCCTGCTGCCTGGTTGGTGGCGGTTCGCGGGCCACGACGATCTGCGGCCCGACTATCCGCTGCTGAGCCTCGAGCGGTGGCAGACCGTGCTGCGCGAGACTGGCTTCCGCGCCCCGCTGCCGCTCACCCCGCCGCCTGACGCCCACGAGCTATTCGCGCAGCAGGCGGTCGTCGTCGCACAGGTCAAGCCGGAAGATCGACACTGGCTGCTGGTGAGCTCACGGCCAGGCGGGCTGTCGGCGGCGCTCCGCGAGCGCCTCACGGCCGATGGTGCGACCTGCGCGGTTGCCGACGCCGATCTGCTAGAGCCGACCTCCGTCCGCGACTCGATCGCCGCGGCAACGCTGGATGCACCGGTAACCGATGTGGTGTACCTGGCGGACATCAGCGATGACGAGACGCTAGACGCGACTCCCGCTCTCGCTGAGCGAATCACCGCCGGCGGGCTTCACCTGGCGCAGGCACTTCTGAGGGCCGGCATCGAACCTGCGCCCAACCTGTGGTTTGTCACGCGCGGGGCGGTTGCCGAGGACGCGACCGCCGGCGTGTCCGCGGTCGCCAGCAGCCCTCTCTGGGGACTGGGCCGAAGCCTGTTCCTGGAATGCCCTGAGCTGCGCTGTCGCCTCGTGGACCTGGATCCAGCACGGCAAGTCGACGACGAAGACGCGCTGGTGGCGGAGTTGTCCGCGCCGACTCTCGAAAATCAGGTCCTGCTCCGGGGCTCTGGCCGACGCATCGCTCGGTTGGTTCGCCGCGATGCCTCTGGATCAGCGGCAACCGCGGACGGACGGCTTCGGACAGATGGGACCTACCTGATCACCGGCGGCCTGGGCGGTTTGGGTCTGGCGGTGGCACAGTGGCTTGTGCAACGCGGAGCCCGAGACCTGGTGCTTCTGGGGCGCAACGGCCTGCAGCCGTCGGCGCAGGGCGCTCTGCGCGAGCTGGAGTCTGCCGGCGCACACGTGCGCGTCGTCGCCGCGAACGTTGCCGAAGTTTCCCGCATGTCCGATGTGCTGACCGACCTCCGCCACCACTCGCCGCCACTCAGGGGAGTCGTGCACGCCGCCGGCGTCCTGGACGACGGCATCCTTCTGCAGCAAACCTGGCAGCGTTTCGAGCGGGTCTTCGAGTCGAAAGTTGCCGGCGCCTGGAACCTGCACCAGCTCACGGTTGACCTGGGCCTGGACCTGGACTTTTTCGTGCTCTTCTCATCCGCTTCGTCGATCCTCGGACGGCCGGGCCAGACGAGTCATGCCGCGGCGAATGCATTTCTCGACACCCTCGCTCACTACCGCCGGCGGCGCGGGTTGCCCGCGCTCAGCATCAACTGGGGCGCCTGGTCGGACGTCGGTTCGGTCGCCACGGTCGATTCCCTGGAGAGATCCCTGCCGGGGGTCGGCAGCATCACAGCTTCCGAAGGGATCCGAGCGCTGGAGCAGTTGCTGCAGAGCTCGGCTGTTCAGGTGGCCGTCCTGCCGATGGACTGGCCGACGTTCGCCAGTCGACTGCCCCCGGAGGCACACTTGCCACTGGTCTCGGCCCTTGGACAGCGAGCCAGCCAGAGCCACGCGCCGCCGCGCGCCGCCCTGCGTCAGCACGACCTGTTGCAGCAGCTTCGGACCGCCTCGGACGAAGCGTCACTGCGGCTGGTCGTTGACTATTTACAGCGCCGGTTGACTGAGACGCTCGGCTTCGGGGCGCCGGAGCAGGTGGACCCCCGGCGGCCCCTGCCGGAGTTGGGTCTGGACTCGCTGATGGGTATCGAGCTGAAGAACCGTCTGTCGGATGAGCTTGGCGTGGACGTCCCGCTGGTGGAGTTCATCGAAGCAGACAGTCTGCTCGACGTCGCCGAGCAAATCCGTGCCCGGGTTGGTCTGACTCAGGCGGCACTCGTACCCGCCGATCAACTGGAGGTCGTCCGGCTGTGAAGACCATGGCCGACCTCCTGCGTGAGCTGCCGCGGCGCGGCATCCAGATCAGGGCGGACGGAGATCAACTCGAAGTCTCCGCGCCGCGGGGCGCCATCACTCCGGAGCTGCGGGACGACCTCGCGGTGCACAAACACGACCTGCTGGTGTGGTTGCGACAGCAGAGCTCGACCGTTAGTTCGCCCTCGACTGCCGCCACCGGCGCACGACCCTCGATTCAGCCGGATCGAGACCACCTCCATGAGCCGTTCCCGCTCACGGATATTCAACGCGCCTACTGGGTCGGACGGAGTGGTGTCCTGGACCTCGGGTCCGTCTCGACGCACATGTACATGGAGCTCGATTGCCTCGACCTGGATGTGCCACGGCTCGCTGCCGCCTGGCGCGACGTGATCGAGCGGCACGACATGTTGCGCGCCATCGTGTTGCCGAGCGGCGAACAGCGCATTCACGCGCATGTGCCCCCCTACGAGATCGCCGTTCGCGATCTGGTGGACCGGGACTCCGCGGTGGTCGAGGCGGAAATGGAAGCAATCCGTGCTCGCCTGTCGCACCAGGTGCTTGCGGCAGACCGCTGGCCGCTGTTCGACATCAGCGTCACCCACTACGCTCCGCGACGGATGCGCGTGCACATCAGCTGGGATCTCCTGATCTGTGACCTGGACAGTCTGCTGCGCGTGTTTGGTGAGTGGGCCGAAAGCTACTACTCTCCGACGTCACGTCGCGCGCCCCTGGACCTGTCCTTCCGCGACTATGTCCTGGCCGAGCGAGCCACACAGACCAGCGGCGAATATCGCCGGGCTCGCGACTATTGGCTGACGCGAATCGACTCCTTGCCGCCAGCGCCGGCACTGCCACTGGTGCCGCGTGGTGCAGGCCGCGCGCCTCACCACTTCACGCGCCGCCAGTCCAGCCTGCCGGCCGAGCGCTGGACAGCGCTCAAGCAGCGCGGCGCGCGAGCCGGCCTCACTCCATCCGTGGTTCTTCTGGCGGCCTTTGGCGAGGTGCTCGGCACCTGGAGTGCCAGTCCGCGGTTTACGCTGAATCTCACCGTCTTCAATCGGCAGCCGGTGCATCCCCAGGTACGCGACATCGTGGGCGATTTCACGAGTGTCAACCTGCTCGAGATGGATACGTCCTTGCCCGAGACGTTCGTCGCCCGTGCGAAACAGGTCCGACACCAGGTTGCATCAGACCTGGAGCACCGCTCGTTCAGTGGCGTGCAGGTTCTGCGCGAGCTCGCGCGTCGCAAAGGCGGCTTCGACGACGTGCTGCTGCCGGTGGTGTTTACCAGCGCGCTGCCGTTGGGCGCTGGCGCTGGTGGCCCGGACTCGTCGGCATTCGAACAGCTCGGCGAAGCCGTGTACAGCGTCAGCCAGACGCCACAAGTCTGGCTGGATCACCAGGTCCTCGAGCGCCGCGGAGACCTGATTTTCAACTGGGACGTCGTCGAGGAGCTGTTTCCCGACTGCCTCGTCGACGATATGTTTGACGCGTACTGTCGACGGCTCGATGCCCTGGCCAGCACCGAATGGGCGTGGACTGACCCGCGGCCCGAGCTGGTGCCCGTCTATCAGCTTGCCGAGCGGACCGCGGCCAACGCCACCGACGTCCCCGTGTCTGACGATTTGTTGCAGAGCGGGTTTCTCCGCCAGGTTGCGCTTCGGCCGCAAGCCACCGCCGTGGTAACACCCGAGCGCAAACTCACGTACGCCGAACTCCATCGAGAGGCCGATCGCCTCGGACAGTATCTGCGCAAGCTCGGCGTCACGCCGAACACCCTGGTAGCAGTGGTGCTCGACAAGGGCTGGCAGCAGGTGGTCGCCACGCTCGGGGTGTTGCTAGCGGGCGCCGCGTACCTGCCGATTGATCCGGGTTTGCCAGCCGCGCGACGTGAGCTGCTGCTGGAGCAGGGCGAGGTCCGCATGGCCGTTACTGACCCGGATCTGGACCGCTCGCTGGAGTGGCCAACACGCGTGGCGCGTGTCTATCCAACGGCTGCCCGCGATGCTGAATGGCTGCCACCGGCGACGGTGAGTCCCGGTGATCTCGCTTACGTGATGTACACGTCCGGTTCCTCTGGAGTCCCGAAAGGTGTTGCTATCGATCATCGCGGCGCGGTCAACACCATCGAGGACATCAATCGTCGGTTTGGTGTTGGACCTGCCGATCGCGTTCTGGCGCTCTCGTCACTCAGTTTCGACCTGTCCGTCTGGGATATCTTCGGTTTGCTTGCCGCGGGTGGGACGATCGTCCTGCCGGCCGCCAGCGAGGTGCGTGAGCCCAGCCGGTGGGCCGCGCTGATGCACGAGCACCAGGTTAGCATCTGGAATAGCGTGCCCGCGCTCATGCAGTTGTTGACCGGCTCGGGCGCGCGCCTGCCGAATAGCCTGCGCCTGGTGCTGCTGAGCGGAGATTGGATTCCGTTGCGGCTGCCTGACGAGATTCGCGCAGCCGGCGCTTCTGCACGCATCGTCAGTCTTGGGGGTGCGACGGAAGCATCGATCTGGTCAATCTACTTTCCGATCGATCAGGTCGAGGCGAGCATCCCGTACGGCTGGGCGAGCATCCCCTACGGCAAGCCACTGGCGAACCAGCGCTTTCACGTGCTGAATGACGTGCTTCGTCCGTGTCCGAAATGGACACCCGGCGATCTGTACATTGCCGGCCTCGGTCTGGCGACAGGCTACTGGCATGATGACGACCGGACGCGGGCAAGTTTCATCACCCACCCTCACACCGGGGAGCGTCTGTACCGCACCGGGGACCGCGGACGTTACGTCGAAGACGGCGTCATCGAGTTCCTGGGCCGCCAGGACCTCCAGGTCAAGGTCAACGGCCACCGCATCGAGCTTGGTGAGATCGAGGCCGCGCTCCAGCAGCACCCGGCCGTCGACGACGTGGTGGTCGCCGCGGTCGGTGAGCCGCGCGGCTCCCGACAGTTGATCGCCTACGTCGTTTCCCGCAACCCGCCGACGCGGGCAGAGCTGCGCGATTTCCTGTCACGCACCTTGCCCGCGTACATGCTGCCAGGACTCTACGTCAACCTCGACGCATTGCCGCTGACCGGTCAGGGCAAAGTCGACCGCAAGGCGTTGCCGCTCCCCCATGCCGTTTCCCAGAATAGCGCCGATGTCGCGTCGGAGCAGCTCAGCCCAATCGAGGAGGGTGTGCTGGAAGTCTGGAGTGCTGTCTTCCAGAGGCGCGTTGGGGTGCGTGACAACTTCTTTGATCTCGGCGGCGATTCCGTGGCGGCCATGCAGATCATGTCCCGCGTGAACAACGCCCTCGGTGTAGACCTGCCCTTGCGGAGCCTGTTCGAGCATCCAACTCCATCCGTTCTGGCGGAGGCGGTCGCTATGTCGAAAGTCGCCGTCGCGGAGCCCGAGGATCTGCAAAGCATCCTGAGCATGCTGGAACAGCTCTCGGACGAGGA
This sequence comes from uncultured Chloroflexia bacterium, assembly GCA_963776625.1. Classification (GTDB taxonomy): domain Bacteria; phylum Chloroflexota; class UBA6077; order UBA6077; family CF-72; genus CF-72. The sequence goes on from CAVZNP010000005.1 coordinate 25,004, forward strand.
CGCACAGAAGCTGCTCTGACATCCATGCAGAACCTCAACGACGCCGTCGCACAACTGTCACCCGCCAAACGGGCGCTGCTGCACAAGCTCCTGTTGAAAAACCAGAACACTCCGCCCGTCGATCACGCGCCTCCGCGGATCTCTGGAGGTGCGGCGCCGCTCTCGTTTGCACAACAGCGGCTGTGGTTTCTGGACCAGATGGGCGGCTCGGGCAGCGCGTACAACCTGCCGGTCAACCTCCGGCTGGTGGGTCGCCTGGATCGCGACGCATTGCAGCGGTCCCTGTCGGAGATCGTCCGCCGTCACGAGGTCTTGCGGGCCTGCACTGTGGACCAGGACGGCGTTCCTCTCCAGCGCGTGCTGGCGGCTCAGCCGGTCGCTCTCCCAGAAACAGACCTGAGTGGACTGGAGTCGACAGAGCAACGGCTCGCGGTCGAACGAGCTACCGCGGCGGAAAACGCACGCATCTTTGACCTCGGGCGCGGACCGCTCATCCGCGCCCGACTCCTGCGTCTGGCCGAACACGAGCACGTGCTGCTTGTCACGATGCACCATATCGCTTGTGACGGCTGGTCGGTAGCCGTGCTCGTACGCGAGCTCGCAACCCTGTACGAGGCGTTCTCAGCCGGGCGCTCCTCACCACTACCCGAGCTGGCGGCGCAGTACGCCGACTTCGCGGTCTGGCAGCGGGACCTGTTGCAGGGTGAAGTCTTGCGCCAGCAGCTCGACTACTGGCGTGCGGAGCTCGAAGATCTGTTGCCGACCAGCTTCCCGATCGATCGGGCGCGTCCGTCACGGCAGTCATACGCCGGCGCCGCGACGACGTTCCGCATTCCTGCCGAGGTGGCCTTCGCGCTGCAGACGATCAGCCGATCGCACGGCGCGACACTCTTCATGACGCTGCTCGCCGTTTTCAACGTCTTCCAGCAACGTCTCACGCGCCTCGAGCAGGTGGAGGTCGGCTTACCGATTGCCAACCGGAGCCGCCCCGAGTTCCAGGGACTCATTGGTCTATTCGCCAATACGCTGGTCGTGAGATCGAGCCTCGGCGACGATCCGACGTTTGGCGAGCTCCTGGAGCGCGTGCGGTCGACCATGCTGGGCGCCTTCGCCCACCAGGACTTACCGTTCGAAAAACTGGTGGAGGACCTGCACCCCGACCGAGATCCCGGTCGGAATCCCCTCTTCCAGACCATGTTCGTCCTGCAGCCGCGCGACACGGTCCAGCCGGTGGTGGACCTGCCGGAGTTGCGGCTGCTTCCCCTGGACGTCCGCGACATCACCGTACGCTTCGATCTCGAGGTTCACTTGTGGGAAGCGACCGATGGCCTCATGGGCTACGTCCCCTACAACACAGACCTGTTCGATCGGGCGACGGTCGAGCGGATGATGCACCAGTACGCCTCGTTGTTGTCGAGCGTCGTGCGTGCACCCGAGGCCCCCGTCTCGACCCTGGCACTTGTGGATCCAGTCGCCCGCGGTGAGGTAGCGTCGTTGTGGAGCGCGTCACATCGCCCGGCGCCGCCGGACGCATCAATTGCAGCCCTGTTCGAAGCACAGGTCGAACGCGCACCCGGTGCGATCGCGCTGACATTCGAAGGGCAGCAGCTGACCTATCGTGAGCTGAACGCTCGAGCCAATCAACTCGCACGGCATTTGCGCGAGCTGGGCGTTACCCGCGAAACGCCAGTTGGCGTGTGTGTGGAACGCAGCTTCGAGATGATCGTCGGACTGATCGGCATCCTGAAGGCGGGCGGCTACTACGTGCCGCTCGACCCGACGGACCCCCCCGAGCGCCTGGGCTTCCTGGTGGCCGACACCGGCATCGAGATGGTGCTCACGCAGCGCAAGCACCTCGAGCGACTGTCGATTCTTCGCGCGACACTGATCGACCTCGACCCCCCAGCCGCGTGGCGACGGCCTGAGGCAGTGACGAACCTCGGAACGGACATCGCTCCTGACAACCTGGCGTACGTCATCTACACCTCCGGTTCAACTGGCGTGCCCAAGGGCGTCAGCATTACGCAGCAGGCGGTCGTCGGGTTGGCAACAGATTCGAGCTATGTGCACCTCGGACCGGACGAGGTCTTTCTCCAGTTAGCGCCGCTCGCGTTCGACGCGTCAACGTTCGAGATCTGGGCGTGCCTGTTACACGGTGCGCGGCTGGTGATCATGCCTCCCGGCACCCCCACACTGGCGGAGCTGGGGCGCAGCCTGCGCGAGCACCAGGTCAGCACGTTGTGGTTGACAGCTGGACTCTTCCGCCTGATGGTCGACGAGCAGCTGGAGGATCTGCGCGTCGTACGTCAGGTCCTTGCTGGTGGCGACGTACTGCCACCCAGGCAGGTCGAGACGTTGCTCGAAGCAGCGTCTACGAGCAATGCCTCGCGGACGGTGATCAATGGTTACGGTCCCACCGAAAACACGACGTTCAGTTGCTGCTGCGCGATGACTGATGCCCGGCCGTCGGGTCCGTCTGTTCCCATTGGCCGACCAGTCGCGGACACGTCCGCGTACATTCTCGATCAACATCTCGAGCCCGTCCCTGTCGGCGCACCTGGGGAACTCTATCTGGGCGGCAGCGGCCTGGCACGTGGCTACGTCAACCGGCCCGGTCTCACGGCCGCCGCGTTCATCCCGAACCCATTCAGCCGGGCCGATGGTGAGCGCCTGTACCGCACGGGGGATGTCGTCCGTTGTCGAGGGGACGGCCTGATCGAATTCCTTGGACGGGTCGACGACCAGGTGAAGATTCGTGGCTTCCGCGTGGAACCAGCCGAAGCGGAAACGCTCTTGACGCAACACCCGGGAGTCGCGTCTGCCCTAGTGCTTGCGCGCGACGATCGACGCTACGGAAAACAGCTCATGGCCTACGTCGTGCCAGCGACACATACGCGGACACCTGACGACCGTGGGCAGGTGCGGCAGCAGCTCCAGAGCTGGGAGACCGTCTTCGACGAGTACGTGTATGGTCAGGACGCCACGCCGACGGACCCGTTCTTCAATACCGTCGGATGGTTGAGCACCTACGACGGCCACCCCATTCCCATGACAGAGATGGTGACCTGGGCGGACGATATCGTCGGCACCGTCCTCGCGGAACGACCCCGCCGCGTCCTGGAAATCGGGAGCGGCACCGGCATGTTGCTGTTCCGCATCGCGCCAGGCTGTGAAACATACGACGCGGCGGACTTCTCGGCGGCTGCTGTCGACTACGTTCGAGCGCGCCTGACCGAGCGCCCACTGCCCCAGGTCTCGCTCATGCGTCGCGGCGCCGACGAGCTGCACGATCTGCCCGCGCAGGCGTACGACGTGATCCTGCTGAATTCCGTGGTGCAATACTTTCCGAGCCTCGAGTATCTGTTCGAAGTCCTCGAAGAATGCCTGCGCCTTCTGTCGCCGCGCGGTTGCGTGGTGCTCGGCGACATCCGCCACTACGGCCTCCTCGGGGCGCTGTGCGCCTCCGTACGAGCTCATCGCGCCGGACCGACATTTGACACCGCGGATCTGCGCCAGCAGGTTCGCCGCGACCTTTCGCAGGAGCGTGAATTGCTCCTGGACCCGGCCCTGTTTCCAGCGCTGCAAACGCGCTTCCCCCAGATCAGCCGTGTCACCATCCGATTGCAGCGTGGCCGTGTGCACAACGAGTTGAACAAGTTCCGTTACACCGTCGTCCTCCACGTGTCCGAAACCAACCCAGCGCTGGCACCCGAGCCCCATTGGCTGGTCGGTGATTCTCTGGATCTCGACAGTCTGCGGGACTACCTGGCTGAGACGAAGCCCGAGCGGGTGGGCGTGCGCGGCGCGCCCAATGCGCGCGTGCTGGCGGATGTCGGTCTTGCGGAGTCGATCGCGGACGAGGCCGCTCCCACCACCGTCAACGATCTGCTCGGGGCAGCCCGATCCGGGACGACGGGGATCGATCCGGAAGACCTGTTAGCTCTTGGCGGGGCCCTCGGATACGAGGTTGAGGTGTGCTGGTCTAGCGAGGGTGTGTCCCGCATGGATGCGATCTTCACCAGGCGCGATCTGGCTGTCGAAGAACACCCGGCTATGCCGCTTGTCTCTCGGCATGCCATGACCCGCCCATGGGCGACCTACGCGAGCCACCCGGTGCAGGCCAGTGCTGACGCACAGCTCATCCCTGAGCTGCGCCGCCATCTCGAACAACGCCTGCCGGCGTTTCAACTGCCGGCGGGATACGTGGTGTTGAGCTCGCTGCCCACGACACGCAACGGCAAAGTCGACCGGCGGTCCTTGCTCACCCTCGCCGACATGCAGCCCCACACACAAGCCCACGTCCCGCCGCGAACTGCAACGGAGAACGTGCTGGTCAAGATCTGGACCGAACTTTTGGGACTGGACCGCGTCGGTGTGCGCGACGACTTCTTCGCCCTCGGCGGCCATTCCTTGCTGGCCACGCAGCTCGTCTCACGCATTCGGCAGCAACTGCGCGTCGAACTGCCGCTTCGAGCTCTCTTCGAAGCACCGACGGTCGAGAGCCTGGCGGCGGCTTTGAGCGCCTTCGAACCTCAGCCGGGGCATATCGAGAGGATTGCCGAACTGCGTTTGAAGCTGGAGTCGCTGCCAGCGGAGGACGTGCGCGCGCTCCTGCGCAAAAAGCGGCAAGCGGCCGATAGGTCCGACTAGACGTGTCGCACGAACCACCGTCTGACGCCAACATGGTCCTGGCACAGGAACGCGAGGAGCTGCTGTCGCTGCTGCTGGCCGACGAGGGTCTGCTGCTCGATCCTGACCAGGCCATCACGCGTCGACCGCCGGCGGATGAGACGCCGCTGTCCTTTGCGCAGCGGCGGTTGTGGATTATCGAGCAGCTTGACCTGACCCGAGACGCGTACCACATCCCGATTCAGCTGCGGCTCAGCGGTCCACTTCGTCCGGCTGCCCTGGAGCAGGTGCTGTGTCAAATCGTTCGGCGCCACGAAACGTTGCGTACGTTCTTCGGCGAACGGGATGGTGAGCCGTATCAGGTCATTTCGCCCGCCGGCGACTGGACGCTCCCGACAACTGACCTCGGGGGGCTCGAGCTGACCGATCAGCAAAGCGCGCTTCGGCGCATGGCGGCTGAGGACACGGCGCGACGATTCGATCTGCGACACGACCCCCCGCTGCGGGCTCGTCTGTTGCGGCTGTCCGCGCAGGAGCATGTGCTGCTCCTGACGCTCCACCACATCGCCGCCGACGGCTGGTCCGTGGTCGTGTTGCTGCGAGAACTGCGCGCGCTCTACGCGTCGTTCGCGGCTGGTCACCCGTCGTCCCTGCCAGAGCTGGATGTCCAGTACGCGGACTACGCGGTCTGGCAGCGGCAGCGGTTGCAAGGCGAGGTGCTCGAATCTCAGCTTGACTACTGGCGCGAACACCTCGCCGACGTCCCGACACTCTCGCTGCCCACGGACCGTCCGCGCCCCCCGGTGCCCAGCTTCCACGGTGGCGCACGGACGTTCGGGATCTCGGCTGACGTCGCGACGACGCTGCACGAAATCAGCCGCCGGCACGATGTGACGATCTACATGACGCTGCTTGCCGCGTTTCAGGTGTTGCTGCACCGCTACACGGGAGAGCCGCGCATCGTTGTCGGGACGCCGACCGCCAACCGCGACCACCAGGAGATCGAAGGCCTGATCGGTTTCTTTGTCAATTCGCTCGTGCTGGCGACTGATCTCGGCGACGACCCGACCTTCACTGACGTGCTCGCGCGGGTACGCGAGGTCGTCCTGGGCGCGTTCGCCCACAACGAGCTGCCGTTCGAAAAACTGGTGGAAGTCGTCCAGCCGAAGAGAGACCTCGGTCGCAACCCTTTGTTCCAGGTGAGCTTTGCCTTTCAGCAAGCCGAGGCGATGGTGCCGGGGTTCACGTTGCCAGGCCTCCAGGTCGAACGCTTGCCTCAGTCGGACGTGACAGTCCGCTTCGACCTGGAGCTACACATGTGGTCGGCGGGTCCCGAGATTCGTCCCGAGCTGCACGGCATGTGCATGTTCCAGCACGATCTCTTCGACGCCGTCACGATCGATCGCATGCTGGCCCACTTCCGCACGTTGCTGGCGGGCGTCGCGCGGGATCCGGACCAGCGCATCTCGCGGCTGCCGCTGCTGACGGATGTCGAACAGCAGACGATGCTGCTGGACTGGAATGCGACCTCGGCGCCCGCGCCGAGGCAGTTGCTGCCGGCCGCCTTCGCGGCGACGGCCGAGCGCACGCCGGATGCCACGGCGGTCTCGTCCAGCACCCGATCGCTCACTTACCGCGACCTGCACGAACGCGCCGACCGGCTGGCTCGGCACCTGCGCGGGCTTGGCGTGGGTCCCGAAGTCCGAGTCGGGCTGTGCCTGCCGCGCTCGCCGGACATGCTGGTTGCGCTGCTGGCCATTCTCGATGCCGGTGGCGTATACGTACCGGTGGATCCAGCGTACCCGGTCGAACGCGGTGAGCTGATCCTGCGCGACGCTCGTGCGCACCTGCTGGTGACCAGTCGTGAATGGGCGGACGGGCGCATCGGGCGGATCGGGCGGATCGGGCGGATCGGGTCCGACACCATCGTCTACGTCGATGCCCCGGATTCCTGGCGAACGCCGTCGCCTGCGAGTGCCGAAATCGGGGGCCCCCCAGATGCCGACACCCTCGCCTACATCCTGTACACGTCGGGGTCGACTGGCACGCCACACGGTGTGATGGTCTCCCACGCGTCACTGATGCACTACCTGCAGTGGTGTGTCAAGTCGTACGGTGTCGGGGTGGGGGATACCGCACTGGTGCACTCGTCCATCGGATTCGACCTCACCATCACCAGCCTGTTGTCGCCGCTTCTGGTTGGAGGGCGCGTGCACCTGGTGCCGGATGGGCCCGGCGTTGAGCCACTTGCCGAAGCGCTGCGTCAGGAGCGAGACGTCGCGTTGATCAAGATTACCCCCGCCCACCTGGAGGCGCTCGGCAAGCAGGTCAGCACATCACGCGCACCGAACGTGCGGACAGTGATCATCGGTGGCGAGGCGCTCAGTGCCGAAGGTCTAACGGGGTGGCGGTCTCGTGCGTCGCCTCCGCGATTGATCAATGAGTACGGTCCCACCGAGGCCACGGTCGGCTGCTGCGTGTACGAACTGAACGCCAGCGACCCCACACGGGGATCGGTGCCAATTGGACACCCCATTGACAATACGCAGTTGTATGTCTGCGATGGCGCGTTCCAGCCGGTGCCAGTGGGTGTGATCGGCGACTTGTACATCGGCGGCGCCGGGCTCGCCCGCGGCTACGCAGACCAGCCGGCGCTCACCGCGCAGCGGTTTGTCCCCGATCCATTCAGCAGCACGCCCGGCAGTCGACTGTATCGCACGGGCGACCTGGCCCGTTACCGCGCCGACGGCACATTGGAGTTTCTCGGGCGTACGGACCAGCAGGTGAAGATACGGGGCTTCCGTGTCGAACCAGCGGAGATTGAAGCACTGCTCACCGAGCACGCCGCGGTGGACAGCGCCGTCGTCGTTGCCCGCGGAGAAACCCCGGTCGACCGACGCCTGGTGGCGCACATCGCGCTCGACCCGGCGTATGTGCTTCCCGAGAGGGCGCGTCAAACGCTCGTAGATCAGCGGCTCACCGAATGGGAGACGGTCTTCGATGGGTATAGCGTGGACCCGGAATCGACGTCGCGTGATCCACACTTCAATACCGCTGGCTGGCTGGACAGCTATCGTCGTCGGCCAATTCCAGAGGCCGAGATGCGCGTGTGGGCGGAAGACATTGCGCAACGGGTGCTGGCGAAGCGACCAGCTCGCGTGCTCGATATTGGCTGCGGCAACGGACTGCTGCTGTTTCAGATTGCTCCGGCAACTGAGACGTACGTTGCGACCGACTTCTCCGACGCGGCGCTCGCGTACGTGCGCAACCAGATGGCTGACGAGCCGCGGCGATTTGCACACGTGGACCTGCGTCAGCAAACAGCCGACGATTTTGACGCTCTACCACGCGCGTCCTTTGATGCGGTGATCTTGAGTTCGGTGGTTCAGTACTTTCCAGATGCCGAATATCTGCTGGAAGTTCTGCAAGGCTGCTTCCGCGTCGTTCGCCCGGGCGGCGCCATCTATGTCGGCGACGTGCGCCATTACCGTCTCGATCGCGTTTTTCAGACATCCGTGCAGTTCGCCCGCGCAGAGGACAGTTTGAGTGCTGCCGACCTGCGGCGCCGCATCGACCGCCAGGTAGAGCTGGAGCGCGAGCTGTGCCTGGACCCGGAATTCTTCCAGGCGCTGCCTGCCAGGTTTCCTGAAATCTGCTCCGTCCAGCACCACCTGCAGCGTGGTCGCGTGCACAACGAGCTCTGCAAGTACCGCTATACCGTCGTCCTGCGCGCGGGCGGTCCCTCTGCTGCCCCGGTGCCGCAGCAGACCGACGTGCTGAACGGCACCGACCTGACCGCCCAAGGGATTCGCGAGTTCGTCGCTACTCGTCGACCACGCGCTGTGCGCATTACTGGACTGCCGAACGCCCGCCTGACCGAGGATCTGCGGCTGGAGCGCGAGCTTGCCCGCGTCGGCGGCAGGGTTCGCGACGTGCGCAGCGCATTGCGGCCGCCTGTTTCGCCTGGCGTTGACCCCGAGGACGTGTGGGCAATCGGCGCCAAATCGGGATACAACGTCGACCTGTGCTGGAACGCTGACGATCCCGGTCGATTCGACGCGCTCTTGTCGAGCGCGCCGCTCGACACTGTCTCCGCGACGGTGCAAATGCCACCGCTGCCGTTGAGCGCGTACGCGAGCAGCCCGTTGCGATCGAAACTCGATGCCTACCTGGTACCCGAGTGGCGAACGTACCTCGCGCGGCGCCTCCCCGCGTACATGCTCCCGTCGGCCTTCGTTCTCCACGCTGCTTTCCCACTTACGGCACACGGCAAGGTGGACCGCCAGGCGCTCGGGGCGCTGATACCCTCCGAGGCCGACAGCGTGGCCGGCCGCGTGCGCTGGGGCGCCTCCGACGTCGACGAAGCGTTGTGTGGCATCTTCGGGGAGCTGCTCGTCCTCGAGAGCGTCGCACTGGACGACGACTTCTTCGATCTGGGCGGTCACTCGCTCCTGGCGTATCGCCTCATCACCCGAATCCGTCAGCGGCTCGGCGTGGACATGCCGCTGTCAGTGGTGTTCGCACACCCGACAGTTAGCGGCCTGGCACGCTGGATCGCGGAGCAAGCCTCGCCAGCCGGAGCCGCGCTACCCGACTGCGTCGTCACGCTGCACGCGTCGGGTAGCCAGCCGCCGTTGTTTTTGACGCCTCCGGCTTCTGGTAGTCCGATGTGCTACACGGCGCTCGCGGCGATGCTGGATGCGGACCGCCCCGTCTACGGATTTCTGTCGCCCGGCCTGGGTCCCGGCGAGAGCGTCCTCCGCAGTGTTGAGCAGATAGCTGACCTGTTTGTGGACGCGCTGCGCCGCATGCAGCCCGACGGCCCCTACCACCTGGGCGGTTGGTCGTTTGGCGGTCTCGTGGCATGTGCCATGGCTGCTACCCTGGAACGGCAAGGGCAGCAGGTGGCGGTCCTGGCGCTGCTCGACGGCGGCGTGCACGATGTGAGCCAACTCTCCGACCTGGACCGCTTGCGGCTGGTTCTGCGCGCGCCCTGGGATGCACTTAAAGCCATGGCCGGCAGCCTGCCCCGCTCTTACGCGGACTTGAGGGTGCTGGCTCAGTGGGTGGGCATCAGTCTTCCGGAGTCAGCTGCTGGCCTGCGTCGTCGCGACCTCCACGCGCAATGGAATGTCGCGCGCGACCTGGGCGCGGGCAGCCTCCGCTCCCTGCGCGTAGCATGGTCAAACACCCGCGCGGGACTGTCCTACACACCGACCTCCTACGCGGGAACAGCCGTGCTCTTCCGTACCAACCTGGACCGACGTTCCCCGGCTGATCCACTCATCACCGGCACGCGCAAGTTTGCCAGGGGAGGCCTGCAGATTTATCCGTCGCCAGGCACGCACCTGAAAATGGTGTTGGACCGGGCTCGCGCCATGGAGCTGGGACGGCAGCTTCGAGAAAGCCTGATCCGCGCCGGTCAGCAGTCGCGGAGTGTGGAGTACTGATGCCAAAGTATCGCATGTTGTCCATGGATGGCGGTTCTCTCTCGGGTGGCAACGGCTTCGTGACAGCCGGCCTTCTGCAAGAGCTCGCGCACTGGTCCACGACGAGCCAGGATCGCCATCCCTCCTCAACGACGTCTTTGCGTTCTGCGGCACGTCCGCGGGCGCTTTCAACGCGCTGTTCCTGGCCATGCACGATAACCCCGACGCGGCTCTCGACGACATCATGGATTTCTGGGAAGGGGCGCTCGACGCATCCGGTCAGTGGACACCTGGTCGTTTGCTCGGTGCGGTGACCGGATCGAACGCCATTCTGTCCACGACGAAACTGCGTGAGTTTTTCGCCAGTCAGTTTGGCCAGGCGCGTTTGGGCGATTTGAAACAGAAAGTGGTCATCACCGCTTTTCAGCTCGACAACCACAACACCAGCAACCGCACCTGGAAGCCCAAAGTATTTCACAACTTCGACAGGAGCGAAGATCTCGACGAATTGTGCGCGGAGGTCGCACTGCGCTCCGGATCGCCACCGGTGATAACACCCATTTATCAGGGCTACATTGACGGGGGGATCGTGGCGAACAATCCGGCGATGATTGCGCTGTCGGCGGCCCTCAACGTCATCCGTGAAGACCCGGCAGTAACCAGCGTCCTCAACGAGATCCTTGTCCTCTCAGTGGGCAACGCGCAGACACCCGCCTACCTCGACCCCAAACTCGTCGACGGCTATGCTGATTGGGGCTACAGGCCCTGGTTGGTGAATCTCAGTGACCCGCTCGTTCTGATAAGTATGTTCTTCGAAGGTGGCATCGATGTCGTCAATTACGAATGCGGCAAACTCCTCCGCGACGGTTTTCAGCGCCTCGATCCACTGGTGCCCCAGGCGCTCAACGTGAGCAAAGGCGCGGACATCCTGCCGGGCGTCGATTCGCTGCTGGCGTTGCCTGGAACGCAAGAAGCCTTGCAGGCAACGCTCACCTGGCTCACCAGCAGTGGCTGGGTGCCGGCCTCCGAGCAGCCGCCAAGCTCTGCCCCGGCGGAGTCAGCTCCACCACGAGCCACGGCGGCTCGCGCTCCACGAGCCAGAACGCAGCGGCGGACGAGGTGAGCTCGGCAGTATGGTGAGAATTCTTCTGGTCGGCGGCAAAGGCGGCGTTGGCAAGACGACAGTCGCCGCTGCCAGCGGTCTCGCCGCCGCGCGGCAGGGCTATCGCACCCTGGTGCTGTCGTTCGATCTGGCGCACAGCTTGAGTGACTCGTTCGATCTGCAGGAGGATCTCTTCTCCACCGCGAAGGGGCAGCCTATCCGTATCGAGGAGAACCTCGATATTCAAGAGATCGACGTACCGGAGGAACTGGAGCGACAGTGGAGCGAAGTGTATCGCTACAGCGCCGGGCTCTTTGCGGTCGGCGGGCTCGACGAGGTTGTCGCCGAAGAGGTCGCCATCGCGCCTGGCATGGAGGACGTGGTCGCCCTGATCCAACTGAACGAACACGTCGCGCAGAACCGCTACGATGTGATCGTGCTGGATTGTCCACCGACCAGCGCCGCGCTTCAATTCGTGAGTATCACCTCGTCGATTGACTGGTACGTGCGCAAGCGGCTGAAGAACGATCGTCAGCTCGCCAGGCTGGTCCGGCCACTGGCGCGCAGGTTCAGCGAATCGGCCAGTGTCTCGATTCCTGACGACGACTTTTTCGGCGCGCTGCAACGTCTTTTCGATCGACTCGCCGGCGTGGACCAGCTACTCCACGACCCGCATGTGACCACGGTCCGGCTGGTGACCAATGCCGACAAGATGGTGGTGCGCGAAACGCAGCGCGCCTACATGTACTTCTGCATGTACGACATGACGACAGACCTGATTGTCATCAATCGGCTGCTGCCCGCGGGAGATGGCTATTTCGCGGACTGGGCCAAAAGCCAGGCGCGCTACGTCGATGACATCGTGGCGTACTTCGACCCGGTGCCTGTCGTACGCCTGCCGCTCATGGCCAACGAGGTGGTGGGCATCGAGCGACTGATCGGCTTCGAGACGCAGCTCTTCGGCGGACAGGACCCCACCCGGTTCTTCGTGGATACCCCGGCGTACGGCTTCGCGAAGGACGGCCTGGGGCGCTACCGACTGGAGTTGAAATTGCCTTTCGTACCCCGCGATCAGATCGCGGTCTCGCGCAAAAATGAGGACCTCGTCGTACGTATCGGTACGTTCAAGCGGAACATTCTGCTTCCCCGAGCGATTATTCCGCTCGAAACGGCCGGCGCGACGTTGGATGGCCAGAAGGTCACAGTCAGGTTCGCAAAGGAGAGTGTCTGATGTTCTACGATGCCAAGCAGGCCGCACGGACCGTCGTGGCTGACTCCATGGGGTCAGCGTTCTGGGGGGATATGGGCGGCGACCCATTTGGCCGCATCATGTCATTTTTCGTGCCGGGTTTTCCGGAATTCAGCAAGAACATCTCGCATGCCCAGGCCGATGTGCTTCGAGCGTACGTCGCCTTGCTGAACGCGCAGATCGAGCGGATCGACCCGCAGAGTGCGCCCGGGGGCGCGCCCGCCTCCGCTGCCAGCGCGGCCCCCCAACGGGTGGTCATCGAGCCGCCCGAACAGAGTTGAGCCGCACCCCAACCGGCGTTCAGCCAGAACCGTGACCACTGTTCATCGAGCGGGAAGTCGACCGGAGATCGTCGAGATCGGTCGGCTTCCCCCGCTGGGTATGGTTCCGCGCAAGATGTACGCGCAGACCATTCGTGCCGAACGGTTCGGTGCACCACGCCAGGCTTTTCAGCGGGAAGTCGTGGATGTGCCGCCGTTGGCACCCGACGAGGTGCTGGTGGCGGTCATGGCGGCTGGCGTCAATCACAACAACGTCTGGGCTGCGTCGGGCTATCCCGTGGATGTGATCGCCCAGCGTCAGCGGCGGGGCGCACCCGAGTTGTTCCACATTGGCGGCAGCGACGCCGCGGGCATCGTGTATCAGATCGGGTCGGATGTGCGTAGCGTTCAGGTCGGCGACGAGGTCGTACTCCACTGCGCGCGATGGGACGAACGTGATCCGCAGATCCTGGCCGGAGAAGACCCGCTATGCGCATCATCATGTGAAGTGTGGGGGTACGAGGCCAACTGGGGCTCGTTCGCGCAGTTCTGCAAAGTGCAGGCTCGACAGTGCTTTCCGCGACCGCGCCACCTGTCATGGGCGGAATCGGCCGTGTATTTCCTGTGCGGCATGACCGCGTACCGCATGCTGCACCACTGGGCGCCGCATACGGTGCGGGAGGGCGACATCGTCCTGATCTGGGGTGGCGCAGGTGGCCTGGGGGTGATGGCCATTCAACTCGCGCGGTTGGCGGGTGCGCACCCGGTCGCCGTCGTGAGCTCGAAAGCCAGGGGTGAGGAGTGCGTGCGCCTGGGCGCCATCGGGTACGTCGACCGCACGCGCTTCGACCACTGGGGTCCGCTTACCACGACGATCAATGACCCGGAGACATTTGGGGCGTGGACAACGAAGGCGCGCGAGTTTGGTCGTGCGATCTGGGATATCACCGGCCGCGGCCAGAATCCACGGCTGGTCGTGGAGCACCCCGGCGAAGCCACCATGCCAACCTCCGTGTACGTCTGCGCCCCGGGCGGCATGGTCGTAACCTGCGCGGGGACGAGCGGCTACAACGCAACCCTGGATGCGCGCCTGCTGTGGATGCGCTCGAAGCGCCTGCAAGGGTCTCACGCGGCGGACGATTCCGAGGCCGCCCTGTTCAACGATCTGGTACGTAACCAACAGATCGACACCTGCTTGAGCCAGACATTCCGCTTCGACGACACTGGTCTGTGTCACGAGCTGATGCGTCACAACCGACACTTGCCAGGCAATATGGCGATCCTGATCGGCGCCGCGCAGCTGGAGCCTTGCGGCCCGTCGGCTCCCCGCGCAGCATAGTGGACTTCTCCTGGACCGAGCAGCAGCAAGAACTCTATGCACGCGTGCTGGGGTTTGCTCGGGCCAGGCTCACCCGCTCGTCCCCAGGGGGCGCGTTGAGCCGTGAGACGTGGCAAGCATGCGGTGCGCTGGGTCTGCTCGGGCTGTGTGTGTCTGAAACGTACGGGGGCCTGGGCCTGAACGCCACCAGCACCGCGCGTGTAATCGAAGCCCTCGGTCGCGGCAGTCGCGACATGGGCCTGGCGCTGGCAGCGTCCGCCCACCTGTTCGCGTGTGCGATGCCTATCGACGAGCACGCCAGCGAAACACTCAAGCAATCGACGCTGCCCAGGCTCGCCAGTGGTGAATGGGTGGGCGCCGGCGCGATGACGGAACCGGAGGCGGGTTCCGACGCGTTCAGTCTGCGTGCCGCCGCCGTGCGTGACGGCAACGACTACGTGCTCAACGGCGTCAAGAGCTTCACCACGAACGCCCCTCTCGCGGACGTCATCGTCGTCTACGCGAAAACGGACGCGGAGTCCGGATATCTGGGGATCTCTGCGTTTGCCGTGGAGCGCGGGACGCCCGGACTGTCGGTCGGACCCCCGATGCGCATGGGCGGCCTGCAGTCAGCGTCCATCGCTTCCGTCTATCTCCAGGACTGCCGCATTCCGGCCTGCAACATGATTGGTCTGCCGGGTCAGGGCAGCCTGGTTTTCAATCGGTCCATGTTGTGGGAGCGATCATGCCTGTTCGCCGCGTATCTCGGGCTGATGCAGCAGCAACTGGAGACGACCATCGCGTTCGCCCGCCAGCGGCGCCAGTTTGGCAAACCACTCAGTAAGAACCAGGCGGTGTCACACCGCTTGGTGGACATGACGCTGCGTCTCGAGTCGGCGCGCCTGCTGTTGTACCATGCCTGCTGGGTCTTCGACTCCGGGCAGGACGCCGCGCTGGAGATCTCCCTCGCCAAACTGGCCGTCAGCGAGGCGGCCGTGCAGTCCGGCCTCGACACGATCCAGCTCCACGGTGGCCTCGGTTATGCGACCGAGCTCGGATTCGAGCAGGAGCTCCGCGACGCGGTGCCCGCCACCATCTTCTCCGGTACGTCGCAGATGCAGCGCGAGATTGTCGCCAGGGCACTTGGTCTGTGACGCTGGCCGACCTGCTGCTCGCATCGGCACGCCGCCGACCCGCGGCCCTGGCCGTGTGCGCCGCGGATGGCACGGCGACGTACGCGGAGGTAGACGCGCTGGCTAACCGCTTCGCCAGAGCCCTCCGCGACGTGGGCGTTCGCCGCGGGGACCGCGTCGGCATCTGGCTTGACAAGTCGGTTGACGCGGTCGTGGCGATGCAGGCCGTATTGCGCCTCGGGGCCGCGTACGTGCCGATCGACGCCTGGAGTCCGGTGGCGCGGGCGAGCGTCATCCTGAGCGACTGCGCGGTGAGTGCGCTGATCACGACATCCGACCGACTCGAGGGGCTGCCGGCTGGCCGAGCCTTCCAGCCGGTGTTGCAGGATCGCGCGAGCGGACCGTATCTGTCGCGGTCGGACGTGGATCGCTATGCTCCCACGCCGTTGGAAGCGGTTCCAATTCAGCCGCACGACCTGGCATACATCCTCTACACGTCCGGTTCGACAGGGACACCCAAGGGCGTGTGCATCAGCCACGCGAACGCGCTTGCCTTCGTCGACTGGGCGGTGGCCGAGGTCCGGCCGACCGCGGCCGACGCCTTTAGCAACCACGCACCTTTCCATTTCGATCTGTCCGTTTTCGACCTGTACGCGGCCTTCATGGTGGGTGCGGCGGTGCACCTCGTGCCAGAAAAGATGACCTGGACACCCGACCAGTTGCAGCAGTTTATGGTCGAGCACCAGATCACGATCTGGTACTCCGTCCCTTCGGTACTGGCGCTCCTGACCGATACGCGCGACGACGCACAAACAGCGTTGGAGACGGTACGCACGGTCCTGTTCGCGGGTGAAGCATTTCCCACCTCGCTCATCCAGCGACTCCGTCAGCGCGTGTCGCAAGCCCGCCTCTACAATCTCTACGGCCCGACGGAGACCAACGTGTGCTCGTTTTTCGAAGTCACGCCCGGCACGCTCGAGAGCGACGCTGCCATTCCCATCGGCAAAGCCTGCTCGGGGACCGGATCTGGGCGAGGAAGTCCGACGGCGGGCAGGCGCTGCCAGGTGAGGAGGGCGAGATGATGGTCGAGGGGGCATCGGTCATGCTTGGCTATTGGGGACGGCCGGCCCAGGGAACCGCACCGTACGCCACCGGAGACTGGGTGCGATTGCTGGCCGACGGAAACTACGTCTACCTCCGACGATGCGATCAGATGCTCAAGGTGAGAGGCAACCGAATCGAACCGGGCGAAGTCGAAGCCGCGCTGCTAGCGCACCCGGCCGTCACCGCGGCCGCGGTGACGGCCGCTGGCACGGGTCTGGACGCGCGCCTCGTGGCATTTCTGGCGTGCGACCCGGCCCACGCCCCCTCTTACCTCGAGCTCAAGCGGCATAGTGCCGCGCGCCTCCCACGCTACATGATCGCGGACGAGTTCAGGATCCTGCCAAGGTTGCCATATACGCGCAACGGGAAAATCGATCGAGCCGCACTGGCGCGCACACTTGTCCCCGTTCATTCCAGGGCGGGCACCAGCACGCCATCTGGGTCCAACGAGCGCTTCATGTCGCCGAATGCCTGAAAGACACGCTCGCCGAAGTAGCGCCGATAGTCGTAGCCGTCCGGCACCAGCTCCGCCTGCAGATAGCGTCGACAGCGCGGATAACTGGCGATCAGCTGATCGACCGCCGCCTCGATGCCATTCAACGCCTGCCAATCGAACCCCGTTGCGCGCGGCGTGCCCCACAGCCCGAACGCGATCAGGGATTCCTGAGCCGGATGAATCAGCGGAGGATTGAACTGCCCAAAGCGAATCGAGTACAGGTACGGCCACCGCCCGCGCCATGCATGCTGGTAACGGGCTCCAATCGCAATAATCGCTTGCCAGAGCCACAGCCGCGTGCGCACGTCGCGCCAGTCGGACTCGGGCACGAACAGCGTGTACCACTGGAGCGTTTCACAGGGCGTGTTGCTGCGCTTCACCTGCCCGGAGGCGCCCATCGGATAGACGCGGGCTCGTCGACTGGTCGGTTTGATGCGCAGCTTCAGCTCAAAAGCAACGCCGAGTTGGCCCATCGCCCCAAACAACCAGCGAAACTCCAGGTCGGCCGGAGTAAAACGGTGGACCTGCGCGTTGCCGGAGACCAGCACCACCTCGGTCACGGTCTCCCAGAAGCCGCCGTAACGGCGGCTGGTTTCGCCGAACCCGCCGGCAGAGAGGTAACCGCCGACCGACGCGGCTGCCGAATCGCCGATGTTGTACACGAGCAGCTCGTAGCCGTAGCCCTTGAGTAGTTCGTTCACGTCCCAGACCGCCGCGCCCGCGCCAACGCTGATGGTTCCCGCCTCCTCGAAGCGGAAATGCCGGGACTCCCGCATTGAAATCAGGACCTCGTTCTCGCGCGGCACCGACGAGCCGTTCATCGAATGGCCGTTGCCACGGATCCGCACCGCGACGTGGCGTTCGGCCGCCCATACGATCGCGGCCTGCAAGCCCTCGAGATCCACCGGCTGTACCAGCAAATACGGTGAATCCGCCACGTGACGCCCGCCGTAGTCGGTAAGTGGCGCTGTTGCTCGCCGGGGCGGCAGCGTGAGGCTCGCCGCCCCAGACCTGAGTGTGGTGGTCCCCACGCTTTCAGTAGAGCAGAATCGCGTGCAGTCCGGCCAGTCGATTGCTATCGCAGTGGCCGGGCGCGCAGCAGACCCGCGGCCACGCTCCTATTTCTTGATGGCCATGGCTGGCGTGTCGAGTGAAAGTGCAGGCTGGTCGGCGCCTACGACCCGGGCAGTAACTTCGAGACTACGATCCTTTGTCTTGCCGCGCAGCCCGAACAGCGGGATGAGTCCCGCCAGAAAGACCGGCACAAACCAGAATATGAGCACCTCGCCGAATGACAGGCCAGTCGTCACCAGGATGCCGAGCAGCAGCGGTCCGATCACCGCCCCCGTGCGGCCAATCGCCGTCTCCCAGCCAACCGCGGCGCTGCGGATATCCGTCGGGAACAACTCCGTTCCGAGCGTGTAATAAATCGCCGTGACCGCACCGCCGATCAGGCCGGCCATGAGCTGGAATCCAACCGCCAGCTCGATAGGACCTTTGTTGAAAATCGTCAGCGCAAACGCCACGTTGAACACGCCGCCGATCCAGATTGTGGTCCACAATGCGGTTCGGCGCTCCGCAACCCGATCCTGGAACCATCCGCCGAAAATGCTGGCTGGCGTTTGGACCGCGCTGATAATGAGTGTGTACTGGAATGCTTGCAGTAACGGAAAGCCTTGCGAGGCGAAAATCTGCGGCAGAAATGCGCCAAGGCCGTACGAGCTGATGCTGAGCAGGGCGATCATCAAACCCAGGAGTACGATTGCCACCCAGTACGGACCGATCGGCATGCGCGCTTGCCGGCGGACGGCGACCTCGTCCGCACTCGGCGCAGTGAACTCTTCGCCGGCAGTCCTCGCAATCGATTGGACCACGTGGGTGGCTTCGTCGAGACGCCCCTTCTGGACCAGGTACCGCACCGATTCAGGGAGATACCGGCGAACGTACAGGATCATCAGCGCCGGCAGTACTCCCAGGACGTAGGCGTACCGCCACCCAGCAAGGCCCTGTGCCGTCAGGGGCACGATCACCAGGATGGAGGCAAAGCCCGCCACGATGAATCCCAGCCCATAAAAAATCGGGCCGCACGGCACGAACTTGGAGCGCCACTTTCTGGGGGAAAGCTCGGCTAGCAGAGCAAATGCAACTGGGAACTCCGCGCCAATTCCGAGGCCGGCGATGAAACGTCCGATCAGCAGGACCGGATAGTCAGGCGCGAGAGCACTCAGCAGCGAGCCAAAGGCATACCCGAACAAGACCACCTGGAAAATGGGTTTGCGACCAAACCGGTCCGCGAGCTGGGAGAACAGGATAGCTCCAATGAGGAGACCGAAGTTCCCCATCGCGGCGACCGACCCGGCCTGACCGGTATCCAGTCCGAAATCGTGGGTAAAGCCGGGCAGCGCGTAGCTGGTGATCTGGAAGTCGTAGCCGTCCAGCAGTTGAGCGAGAGCAACGCCCAACAGCAAGACGCCGTGAAAACGCGTAAGGCGAACGTTGTCCACGTAATCCAGGTGGGGACTGGTTACGATCTGCATGGATGCTCTCTCCCCGCGTACAGTAGGCCGAGGTCACGCCGATGCCACGTCGACAATGATCTCGCCGGTTTCGGCAATGCGTGCGGTGTCTCCGTCGAGCAGGACGGTTATCGAAGCGTACTCCTCGATTACACACGGGCCGTCCAGGCGCGCATGTGCGCCCGGCAGATCTCGTCGGTAGACGGCGCATTCAACCGCTCGATGTGGATCGTTGAAGGCCACCAGATCGGTGAAAGTTCTCCCCATATCGACCGCGATGCTCAGGCTATGTTTTTCGTGCTCCGCCACGTCTCCCTCCTCGCATGCGCGTGTATACAATACCACTCTGAGAGCATGAACAAGCGTGCGGCTGCCCCGCGCCAGAGCGAAATGGCACCCCTGCGCCTGAACGTCAGTGCCCCTTTCGGCGACAGTGTCTTTACCAGGCCGCGCGCAGTCAGCGGCTCACCGATATGATCGACGAGGCGCGTGCCATACAGCGCCGCGCGCTGCGTCTCAGCTTGTTGTACGCCGGCTGCGACTCGGGCTAACCCAGACTTCTAGTGCGCAGCCCGGCTCAACCGCGAGGCGGCAAGGAAGACCTCGGCTCCGTACACTGGACGCGTTTGGATGCCCGGGCCGACCCGCGGCAGGAAGTAGGAGTGCCGTATGACAACTGCTATGAAGCCGCGAATCGCCGTGCTCAACCTCGGTGTCGCCGACATCGCGCGAGCGCGTGCCTTCTACGAGGGCATGGGCTGGGTCGCACGACCGGAAAGCAGCGAGCGAGCCGTCTTCTTCGAGCTCGAATGGTCGTGGCTGGCGCTCTTCCAGCGCGATCGGCTGGCCTCGCTCTCAAAGTCCTCGCCGGAGGGCTCCGGCTACCCGGGCTTCTGCTTCTCGCACAACGTGAAGACGCCAGAGGAAGTCGACGCCATCCTGGCGAGGGCCAAGGAACTCGGCGGCTCAGTAGTGTTGGAACCCGAGGACGGCCCCGAGCGGCGAATCGGCTACATGGCTGACCCGGACGGCTTCCAGTGGGAGATCGCGTGGACGCCGAAGTGGCACGAGCTCACCGACTGAGCCGCGCGCGCCGGCCATGCGACCAAACTACGCCACGTCAGAGCGGTCCGACGATGGACGCGTCCAGATCTGCATGATCGACGAAGGCCTCGCGCCAGTGCTCGGTGGCCTCCAGCCAGCTGGCGTCCTGGGGCAGGAACGCGCCGCCTGAACGCACCCGATACGCTTCGGGGTGATCCACCCCCGGCGGCACCACGCCGCGGTCGCGCAGGGCCGTCGCCGCGGCGATGAGTCGACGTCGCACGCGAATGATCATGGCGTCGGTGCTGCCCAGTCGCTCGCGGGTGCGATCGAAGACCGTGCCCATACTCCAGGTCATCGCCGCGTCCTGCATGGCGGCGCCGCCCGGGATGCCGCTGTAGCCCCAGCGACCCTTGTTGCCACGCTGAATGGCGCGGTCCAGGTGGAAGTCGTTGTCAGGCGCGGCCGCGGTCCGGAAGCGGCCCAGCCAGTCGGTGGTATCTGGCAGGGTGGGATTGCCGAAGTCGTTCGAGCCGCGTCCAGCGTTCATGAAGAACGAGAGGGTGTGCTCGTCGTCCATCGGCACGCGGCAGATGCACGCCACTTTGTGGCCGAGCAAGCCGGGCGCCGGCATGTCGTACACCGGAAACAGGAAATACGCCAGTCGCCAGTAGGTCATACCGGGCGGTCCCGCGCGCCAGGCGCCGGACAGCGCGCCCGCCGGAGTGTCGACGACTTCGAAGCGAGCGGTGCGGTCCATGACCATGTACTGGGTGTGCGAGCCTGGCTGGCGCTCTTCGGGACTGATCGAACCGCTGTGCAAGAAGCCAGCATGGACGGTATCGATGTCGCCTTCGAGGACCTGCAGCCAGTTGGCCTCCTGCTGGCTGACGTACACCGACAGGCCGAGTTCGGGACGCATGTTCGGCTCGAGGTCCGGCAGGGGCGGCGGGTCGGCCCGCGGACCCAGGTACGCCCAGATCACGCCGTTGCGCTCGCGCGTCGGGTAGGCGACCGCCTTCACTTTGTGTTTGAAGTCTGATTCAGCCGGCTCGTTGGGCATGTCGACGCAGTTGCCGTGCACGTCGAATTTCCAGCCGTGGTAGACGCAGCGAAGACCAGCCTCCTCGTTGCGACCGAAGAACAGGCTCGCGCCGCGATGCGGGCAGTTGTGCTGCAGCAGTCCCACCTGACCGTGAGTATTGCGGAAGGCGATGAGCTGCTCACCGAGGAGCTTGACACGTACCGGATCACTGTCGGGCGTCGCCAGCTCGGAGGAGAGCATTGCCGGCAGCCAGTAGTGGCGCATCAGGTCGCCCATGGGGGTTCCGGGTCCGACTCGACAGATAAGCTCGTTGTCCTCGCGGCTCAGCATTGGCGCGTCTCCACGCCGTCAGGCTACCCGACGCCTGGCAACCCAGGCTCGCTCACTCATGGTGACCTGCTCCGCTAAGGTGGCAACCCTGCGCCGTTACTGCTGGTCCGCCCGCACGACAACATAGTCGCCGCGCGCCATCGTCAACACCGTCGTATTGCCAGCGTCTTCCCACTTGACTGGCATGCCGTTCGGAGCGACGGCGCGGGCGTGTCGTTCCGCGAACTGCTTGGCCAGGTCTTTGGTATCAAAGTTCGCTCGAGCATGCGCCCCCGCGCGGTCACGGTAGACACAGAACCACGAAGCCATTGTCTGCGGTATGCCTCCACTCCTGAAGTGCAGGCAACGACAACACAGTTCGGCTGTGGTGTACATGTGCGCAGCGCACAAGAATTCTGGAGTGCTTCCGGCATCAGGCGCGGCGTGGCTCGGGAACCGCGAGCTCCCGCAAGTGAGCAATTCCTCGGCTGACGCGCTCGGCGAGTGCAGCGGAGGGCCGTTCCCGCGGCTTGACGGCATGTCCAGGCGCGCGCAGCGCCAACTGCCGGCCGACGGTGACGCGTGAGCACGATCGACCGCGGCATCGCGGCCCCCGATTCCAGAGATACTGGGGCGTGTCCATCGACTCGCCCCCGCCCTCGACTCCGCCCCCGCCCTCGACTCCGCCCCCGCCCTCGACTCCGCCCCAGCCGCGTCCCAACGACGCCCGCACCCGCGAACACCTCGCCAACCAGCGCACCCTCCTCGCGTGGATCCGCACGTCGATCGCGTTGATGGGCCTGGGCTTCGTGGTAGCGCGCTTCTCCCTGTTCTTGCGCGAGCTGGCCGCCGCCCAGAGCGTCACTCTGGCGCCCACGCCCGGCTGGTCCGCGTGGATCGGCGTCGCGCTGGTGGCCGCCGGTGTCGCGGCTGGCGCGCTCGGCGCCGTGGAATTCTTCCACACTCGCAACCAGATCGAGCGCACGGACTACATCCCGTCCGCGTTCGCCGAGCTCAGTATCCTGTTCATCATCCTGGTCGCCGGCCTGACGCTGGCGATCTACCTGACGATCACCAGCTTCTAGGAGCGCGGCAGCCGGTTTCGAGGTGGACTACGCGCTTTTCGGCCGCGCTCCTAGCGCAAACTGTCGCAGAAGTCTGGCCGACTGCGACTCGGGCTAAAAACGGGCTTGTCGGCCAGACTTCTAGCAGCGTGTTGATAACGGTCTGCTTTCGCAGGCTCAGGATGACACGTGGAGACGATCGACACGCGCTCCTCAGCCCGCTTGCCGCTCCGCCATGATCTTCTGAAAAATCGGAATCGCCCACTGCGAGCGTACGGTGCCGAGGTACTGGAGGGACTGAAAGATGACTTCCTGTACCTCCTCTGGCGTCGCGCCCAGTGCCATGGCGTTGCGCATATGGTTTTCCGTCTGGTCGCGTGAGCCCAGCGCGAGACAGTTGCCGATCATCACCATCGTGCGCGTCCTGTCGTCCAGCACTTTTCGCGAATACATGTCCCGGTAAATGAAGTTCAGCCACAGCGAAGCGTAGGTTGGGTCCAGAACGTCAAGTGTTTCCAGTAACGCACTGGCGTGCTTTGGCTGAGTCATGATGCTCGTGCTGATACCCCGCCAATCGTAGCGGCTCAGCATCTCGTCCACGCGTCGGTAGTGGTGCTGGGCTGGCCATGCCTGGCGCTCGCGTTCCAGCGAACGCTCGGCATTGCCACCCTGCGGCGGCAGGCGCGCGCGCATGAGCTCGTCTTTCAGGCCGGCGCGGGCGACGAACTCGGCAAAGGCCTCGAGTGTTCGATCCACCACGGGGCGGCCCGCGTAGATGCACGCTTGCAACAGGACCTCGTGGATCTCAGCGATCGAGACCCCGCTCCCAAGCGCGCGCTCGGTCAGTCGGAGTGCAGCCTCCGGCTCGCCGATAGACGTGCACTGGCCAATCGCCACCAGCAACCGGGCGCGCTCCGGCAAGACTCGCCGTTCCGCTAGGCCGTCGACGTACTCTGACCACGCCCGCGCAAAGGGTGGGTCCAGTTCATCAGTCCAGCTCACCGCGTCCACCCCCTCTCTCTCTCTCTCTCTCTCTCTCTCTCCCTCTCCCACAATGCGCGCGTCGCGATCTGTGCCCCTTCGGCCAGCGCGCGGAACTTCGCCCAGACGACGCTCGGCGCGACCCAGCCGCGACCGGCGCCGGTGCAGGCAGGCAGGCAGCCCAGATAACTCGATCCCGCTGACGGTCGCTCACACGCACGGAGCTTGGCGCATGCGACGAGACGTCGTCAATGCGCGGGGGCGACGAACTCCATCGGGGAGTCTGCGAAGCAGGCGTGACGCAGCTGCTGGCCGTAGATAACCTGGCGGACATCCTGGAGCCGTCTGGGCACGCTGGTGCCGGTCCCAGGGAGAAGGACAACATCGCGCTTCAGAAAGCTGACGGTGAACTCCACAACGCACGGAGCGGTCCTCCAGCTGGGGTGTGTCCTGCAATTGACCGCGCCGTGCGCGACCCTCCATAGTGTCACAGGCACCAGCAATCAGAGGACGGCTATGACCACCACCGATAATCCGTCAGCGTATGGCCGAGAAGCACCGTTCTGGGAGGCTGCCCTGTTGCGGCGCTTCACGCCCCTGGCGCCTGACGTCGCACTCGGTGACTACGTCCACCACTACGAGCAAGCGGGCTATCCGGGGCAGCGGTTGTCGAGTCAGTTCCGCGAGCTCATCGCCACGTTGATGCTCGCCGTCGTCGGCCATCAACGGTTCGCGGCGCGGCACATCCGCCGCCTGTACCGTCTCGGCGTCACCAGCCAGGTAGTGATCGACACGTTCTGGGCGGCGAGCCCATTCGTGGGGCGGGCGCATGTCTTGACGGGGGTGCGCTGCGTCCATCTCGCAGATGACCCAACGAACCTCGAGGGCAGCCTGCCGCCCGACGGACCACCGCGCGGCCTGACCGATTTCGCGGAGCTCCACTTCGGTGACACGCCTCCCGAGCGATCGTCGCTGGCCAGTACGCCGGAATGGCGCCTGATTGCCCAGGTCGATCCACGACTGGCGGAGTTGACGCTCGAGTTCTACGCCGAGATCCTGGGCTCGAATCAGACCGGTCGGACGTGGACGCTGCCGCCGGCTACACGCGAGCTCATCGCGATCGTCTGTCTGTCGTGGCGCGGCCTGGTCGAGCTAGCGGCGGATCACGTGCGCACTGCGCTGGAGAGTGGACTGGAGGTCCAGCACATCCTGGAAGCCCTCTCCGCGGCGGTGCCGATGACAGGCCTGGTCACCCTGCAGATCGGCGCCCGCGCCATCCTCCTGGCTCAGGCGGACAACGCGACGGTTTCGTAGATTTCGCGTGATGTGCTGCCTGATGGTCTCCGTCTGGAGGTCTGGTGGCAGCCGGTGTTTGGCTCAAGCACGATGCGGGCACCGGGGACCCGTCGACGCCTCCTCCCAGGCTCTGCCTAACCGTCTCCCAGAGGCGAGGCGACTTGCTCGCGTTCCTCGGTGCGCGCCGGCGGCTGCTCGGCTGGCGCTGGGCGGACGCGGCGGGCAGCCGACTCGACCAGCCCCAGAATGCCGTTCGGCATCAGGTACACCACCACGAGCAGCGCCAGGCCGATGTACAGCGACGATTGCGACGTCGCCCGGCCCAGGCTGTCGGTGAGGAAACGGAAGCTCGTCGCGCCCACGAAGGAGCCCAGGATGACGTGCTCCGCGCCACCGACCAGTGAGTACAGGATGCCGTTCAACGAATTGCTCAGGCCCAGCAGATCCTGCGAGACAAACGAGTTCTCGAGTGCGTACAGCCAGCCCGCCGTCGCGGCCAGGAACCCCGACAGGAGCGTCACGGCCATGCGGTAGTTACTGACGCGGTAGCCCAGGGCCGACGCGCGCACGGCGTTGCGGCCGATTGCCTGAGCCGACTTGCCCATTTGCGAATTCAGGATGAACCAGCAGGTAACCACGCAGACACCGGTCACGCCGAGCACGAAGATGTAGAACTGGCTGCCGACGAGCGGGTTGATGCCGAACGACACCTGCAAGCCGCCTTTCACTTGCAGGCCGTTGTCGCCGCCCGTCAGCGTTGGCGCCACGCTTGGCAGCGTAGCCATTGCAAGCGTGGTCAGGAACGTCAGCATCATGTACTCGACGCCCGAGGCGACGTTGGCATACACGCCAAAAAGTACGGAGACGATCAGGCCAACTACGATCGCGGCCGCGAAGACCACGAGGGGATTCGAGATGCCGTGCTGCGTCAGGATCGCCACGGAGTAGGCACCGAGTCCGAAAATGGCGCCGATACCGATGTTGAGCAGGCGGGCAAAGCCGATGATGAGCGACACGGACAGCGCCAGCAGTCCGTAGATCAGGTACACCGCCGCTCGCTGCGGCAGGGTCCCGCCGACCACGAGGGGCACCAGCGCCAGCGCCACCAGCACGATCGCGACCACCGCCCACAGGCGATCAAGCGAGCCTGGCCGGTCCGTCGCCGATGACTGGCCACGCGCGGTCAGCGTGGTGTCCTCGACGGGCGCCGTCGCGGTCTTCTGGCGCGAGCGCAGCACCATCAGCAGGATTACCAGCCCGAGCGCAAACACCTCGACCTCAGAGGGCCGGAACCAGATCGAGCCGAGCGCCTGGACTTCGCCGAGCAACAACGCCACGAGCGCGGCGCCACGGAAGTTGCCCATGCCGCCGGCGACCACGACGATGAAGGCGCTCACGATGACGTCGGAGCCCTCGACCGCGTACACGGACTGGACGGGTGCCAGCAGCGCGCCCGCGATGCCAGCCAGCGCGGAGCTGAGCGCGAACGCGAGGAAGTAGACGCGCGGCACCGGCACGCCGAGCCCGCTGGCCATTGATCGATTCTCCGCGACCGCCCGCAACCAGATGCCGTACTTCGTGTACTTCAGGAAGAGGAAGCCGGCGGCCAGGATCGCCGCGCTCGCGATGACGATCACCAGGTTGTAGATGGGGTAGCTGACGCCCTCGATCGGGATCTGTCCTGGAATGGGTGGCGGCACGAGGCGGGTGGTACCACCGAACACGTTCAACGCCAACTGCTGGATGATCAGGCTGAGGCCGAGCGTCGCCAGCAGCGGCAAGGCCTGCGATTTGTCCAGGAGTGGCCAGACCATGCCCTGCAAAAGCAGTCCGCCACCAACCCCGACCACTAGCGCTGCGGCAACCAGGCCGATCAGGAAGCTATGCGTCGCCTGGTAGACGAAGAAGAGTGTGAAGCCGCCCAGCATGTAAAACTCGCCCTGAGCGAAGTTGACGATGTCGAGCACGCCGAAGATGAGCGCCAGGCCAGAGGCAACCAGCGCCAGTGACAGGCCAACGACGAGCCCGTTGACCAGCTGGATGATGATGTCGTGCATCGCGTCAGCGTTCCGCGCCGAGGTAGGTGGCGGCGAGCTGGTCGGGCGTTGAGAATTCCTCCGGTCGGTACGTGGCGATGAGCCGGCCGCGATCCATCACGTGCAGACGTCGACACGTCGCTCGCAACAGGTCAAACGACGCGTCCACGACCAGCACGCCCACGCCGGCGTCGGTCGCCTGGACGAGCGCTCGCGTGATGAGCTCGACGTTCAGCGGCATCAATCCCTCGCTCGGCTCGTCGACCAGCAGCACGGCTGGCTGGAGCGACAGCCCGCGTGCCAGCGCCAACATCTTCTGCTGCCCGCCGCTCAGCGTGCCGGCGATCTGCAAGCGTCGCTCCCGCAGAATAGGAAACAGTCCATAAGCGGTCTCGAGGCTCCGCTCCTGGGCCTTGCCCTCCTGCAGCATGGCGCCGATCCGCAGATTCTCCTGGACCGTCATTCTGGTGAACACGGCGCGCTCCTCCGGGACGTAGCCGAGGCCCTTACGAGCGCGTGCGTGCGCCGCCATGCGCGACAGCTCCTGGCCCGCGAGGGTTACACGCCCCTGGGTCTGGCGCACCATGCCCATGATCGACTTGAGCGTCGTCGTTTTGCCGACGCCGTTGCGCCCGACCAGCCCGACGGCCTCGCCAGGCTCGATTCGAAAGCTGACGCCCTGAACCACGTGGCTCTTGCCGTAAAAGGCGTGAAGATCGTCCAGTTCAAACATCTCGTACCCCGCGCAGGAACACACGCTGCACCTCGGGTGATTCGAACACCTGGTCCGCGTCACCCTCCACCAGCGTGTGCCCGTTGCTGAAGGCGCTCACGCGTGTCGCCACGGCGCGTACGAGCGGGACGTCGTGCTCGGCCATGACGATGGTCGTGTGCGCCGCGATGCCCCGCAGCAGTTGGCCCAACTGCTGGCGTTCGTGGACGCTCGTCCCCGATGACGGCTCGTCCAGCAGCAGGACGCGCGGGCGTCCGCCGAGCGCCATCGCCACCTCCAGCTGGCGCTGCTGACCGTGTGCCAGCAGGTCGGCTGGTGTCTCGGCGGCGTGTTCCAGACCGACCATGCTCAGCAGCTCCTCGGCGAAGCTGGCGTCGTCTGCGTGCGGGCGCAGCCGAAGCAATCCGGCCATCGGGCGCTTGGCCTGAACCGCGATGATGACGTTCTGCCGGCAGGTAAAGCCAGGCACGATACTGGTGAGCTGGAACGAACGACCGATGCCAGCGTGCGCGCGGTCATGCGGACGGAGCGCTCCAAGCGGCTTCCCGTCGAGCAAGATCTGACCCGCGCTGGGGAGAAGTTGGCCCCCGAGCAAGTTCAGAATCGTGGTCTTGCCGGCGCCGTTAGGGCCGACGAGGGCGTGGATGCCGCCCTCCTCGATGTCGAGGTCGACATCCTCGACCGCGCGGAAGCTGCCGAACTCCTTCGTCAGCCCGCGCGTCTGCAGGAGCGCCACAGCCGGCGACCGGGTCAGACCTGACAGTTCCCAAGCGGCGGGATCTGGTCGGCCGGAATCGTCTCCAGGATGTCGTCGTTCTGGCCGTCGATCTTGTAGACGTAGACGGTCTGGGCACCCTGGTGATCGGCCTTATTCATCACGATCTCCCCGCCAGGGGCTTGCGGTCCGAGCGGCAGGTTGACGTTCTCGAGTGCGCCGATGAGCGCTTCGGTATCAGCGCGGCCCGTGAAGTTTGCCGCCTGCATCGCGCTCGCGACCGCGGTCATGGCCGAGTACTGGACATAGGCTTCGAACGGCTCGAGGATCGCGGCCCCGCCGGCGCCACTCTGGCCGGTCAGGATCGTGGTCCACTGCGACTCATCGTCGGTTGCGGCCAGGGTCTTGATCGCCTGCGCGTAGTTCGCCCCGTCGACGTTGCCGGGCGGCTGGTTGTTCAGGAAGGTCTGATAGTTGACCGAGCCATTGAGGAAATCGGGATAGGTCCCGCCGTACGTGTCCTTGCCCGAATTGCCGATGATCTGCACCTTTTGATTGATGCCGTACTGGCCCAGCGCGAGCGACACGCGGTTGAGGTCGCCAGCCCCGAGGCCGAGCAGGATCACGCCCTGGACGGAGCCATCGGTCGGGACCTTGGTGACGTACGGCGCGAGATTGGGTTCGTTCTGGGGCACGGCGATCGGCACGGTCACGTCACCGCCGTAGGCCTCGAGTGCCTTCTTGTAAGCGTTCAGCTGGGACACGCCGTAGGCATAGTCCGAGTACATCATTGCGTAGTTCTTGCCGTAGGTGTTGACGATGTACTGCACCAGCGGGACGACTTCCTGGCTGCCGACCGGCTCGAAACGGAACGAGTACCGATCGCAGGACTGCGAGGAGAACTCCTCGGCGGCGCAGCCAAAGGTTGGCACGTAGACAGTCGAGCGGAACTTGCTCATGAGCTGTTGCACGGCCAGGCACTCAGAGCTCAGGACGCCGCCCATGACGATGTCGACATTGTCGGATTGGACGAGCTGCGTGGCCATCTGGACCGACTGGGTGGGGTCGCTTTGTGGATCGACGTATTCCACCTGCAGCGGATGGCCGTTGATGCCACCGGCGGCATTGATTTGCTGCACCGCGAGATCGGTGCCGAGGTGCATACCGGCCGCGATCGGTGCGCTCGTGCCGTTCGCGTCGGCCATGTATCCGATCTTGATGGGAGTGTCGGTCGCCGTTTGGGCGCCAGCGGTGGTCGAGGGTGCCAGGAGTACGGCGACAAGCGATAGCGGGAACAGCGCCCGCCACACACGCGAACTACCAACTAGACGCATCAATCCCCCTCCCCGAGGTGACTTCCACCGGCATGTTAGGCCCCCGCGACGGCGCCGCGCTCGGCTTGCGGGGTGGACCTTATGGTTTTCGATGGTCGCCTGCTGGAACGGTCGGCCGGACAGTGGACGACAGCCATCTGTCGGCCATCTGTCGGCGTGACCGCGGGGTCAGCCCGCGTCGAGCCCGCGACTCACACTCGCCGACCTGCAGCGTCGGCGACCTGCAGCGCCAGCCGCGGTGCGGCTGGCCTGTGTGACGCGTCTCGTGAGCTCGCGCATCCCGCGCCGCGCCTGACCGCGTCGCACCGGTCGGACGCACGGCCGGCGACGCTCTCCAGCTCCAGCGTGCGTGGAGTATGGAACAGGCGGCGGCTGAAAGACGTTGGCGTATTTGATCGGTCCGCTTGCGGCGCGCACCGCCGGCGCGTTGAATGTTGGTCGGTACGCGGGATGACGGCTCCAGGATCGCGCAGCGAGACCTTGATCCGCGGGTTCGAAACGGCGTGCGCGGACCTCAGGGACGCCATCCTGAGCGTGCCGGAGGATCACTGGCAAGCAGCGACACCAGGCGACGGGCGGCAGGTAAATGTCGTCGCACATCACGCCGCCAGCGCGCATCGGGGGATCGCCGACGTCATTGCAGCAATGCTCGCTGGGCAGAAGTCCTCGCTCACGCTGGAGCTGATCCACGCGGGCAATGCGGCGCACGCCGGGCAGTTCTCCACGTGTTCCAGGTCCGAGACACTGGGAGTGCACGACCAGGGCGCGGCATACGCCCTGCAGATGTTGCGCGGACTGACCGAGAGCCAGCTTGACGTGCGCGGCGAATTTCTGGCTGGCAGGCAGCTGACGGTCGAGCAAGCGGTCCAGGCGATTCTGATCCACCACCCGCGGGAGCACACCGCGACGATTCGCGCGGTGTTGGCCTGAACCCGGCGGCGCACTGCGCGGGTCGATAGCCGTTGTTACAGTGTGGCTGCGAGCCTCGGTCGGCTTATGAGGGCGGCGGGGTGACGTCGGCGATGGTCGCGACGGCGCGAGAGATGGCCACGGACGGGCCTGTAGAGACGGTGATGCGCCCAGTCGCGTCAAAAGTCATGGGGAAGTGGTCCATTGGTCGTGGAGCCGGGCCCTGGATGATCTGACCGTAGCGGTTGTAGATCGAGCCGTGGCACGGACACTTGAAGCGGCCTTTGTCGGTGTATGCCAGATCGCCGCCGTCGGGCGGACCGGGCATCGCCGGGTCCGTGGGCGCCCACGGCACGGTGCAGCCCAGGTGCGGGCACTTCCAGTACAGCGCCATGAAACCCTCAGGGACGCGCGTCAAATAGAACTTGCCGTCGCGCACCTGCTTGACGTCGGCGACTTTGAAGTCGGTGATCTGGCCGGCGACCACGTTGCCACCGAAGGCGCCCAACCGCTTGGGCGTAAAGAAGCTGACGAAGCCGATGCTCCACTGCGCCAGGAGCACCATCACGGCGCCCCAGCCCATCCAGCGGAACATCATCCGTCGACGAACCCGCACCTGTTGTTCGGCATCGAGGCCCTCCAGCTCGCGGAGCTGACGCTCCTTCTCGGGCGGAAGGAACAGGCCCAACTCTTCAGTTGTCTTAGCCATCTCAGGTCTCCAGCGTGCGACGGATCTCGTCCTGAATGCGGAAGCGGCCGAACATTTAACCCGAACGTGCCTGGCGTGATCCCCAGGGTTACATCAGCATCATCTGCTCACCGCGACGAACGAGCCAATAATGGTCGGGAGCACGATGCTGAGCCGCGGCAGGATCGCCGCCTGGGCGTATGTCTATGATCGCCGAGTAGCAGCCTGGTCCAGCACATCGGGGTTGCGACCGGCACCATCGGGCCCGCTGTGGAAGGCCGTCGAGTCTGGCGAGTTCGATGTGATTCAGATGCCGCGCCTGTACACGTTGCTGAATACGACAAGTAAGGACACCCGGCTCCTCGCGGCAGCAGGCGCCAGAAACATGCGCTGTGCATGTACCGCTTGGCGATACCGGAGGTCGTCGATGCTGTCAGACGAATCGAAGAGCGGTGTCGCGAGTTGGGAGTCAGTCTGCCCGTGGCCGGGCTAGCGTGGGAGCGCGCGCATCAATGTCCCACTGGCGTAGCCGTCGCTGCGCCAGCCTGTGAGTCGAGCTCTTTGTCGGCCTGCATCAGCACCCCGGTCGCCTGCTGTGCGTAGGTGGTCGCGTGTGTAAGCGGCTGAAGCTCCGCGGCCATTTGCTTGCCCACCCACCGAAAGGCCCAGGGCTCATAGCCGAGAGCTACTCCAACTTCGGACTCGGGCAGACCCGGAACGAAGCCAAATTGCCAGGCGTTGGCGGCGAGCCATTGCGCGGTGGCGTCGTCGCTACCGTCCGCCGCGGTCGGCACTCCGCTCTCGTCGTCGGCCACCTGCACGACTGTGCCCAGCCAGGCCTGCGGCGCGACGAGCGGAGGAGCCGTTGTTGCGCCGGGTGTCGGGGTCGCGGAGGGTGGCGCCTGGCTGGCTAACGGCTGTGGGACGAAATCCATCGCGCATGGAGCAATGAACGCTGTCGGCAGGACTTTGGCGACGGTGTTGTCGTTCGGTGATTGCAAGCCCGCCGCAACCCAGAACGGGACGCCCGCGACAGATGCAGCGTTCTGCATGTTTACCAAGTCGGGCACCGCCTCCTGGCGCAGACGAATCTCGTCGACTCCGTCGCTCAGTGCCACGCCCAGCGGGGCAATGGGCACGGTGTCCGTGCGAGGATCGAGCAGCAGCGGCAGGCGACCCTGGGCGTCAGGAACGCTGAACACCTGGCGCGCGATACGCGGCGACAGGCCGTCGTAGAGCGGGACACCGCCTGGCGTAAAGAAGCTGTACACCGTCTGCGAGAGATCGACGATGGTGTCACGGGCCGCGGCCTCGCTGGGGGCATCCGCGACCATGGCCACGAACAGGTACGGTCCGGTCGGAGCGTAGACGATGCCGGCGTCGTGGCGCAGATCTGGGAGCTCGCCGGTTTTGTGTGCGACGGCCACCCCGAGGGGCAGAGGCACCGGAAGACGATTGTTCTCCTGCTGGGCGAGCAGCATGGTGAGCATCTGGCTACTGGCCAGCGGGCTCACCGCCTGGCCGAGCGCCATGCGATCGAGGAGTTGCGCAATGTCCGCCGCCGACGTGTACGCCTGATCGGGTGTGATAAAGCTTTGCTGGAGGCCGAGACCTCGCAGGTACGCGTTGATGCTGTCATCGCCAAGGCGCTGCTCGAGCAGATCTGCCGACGAGTTACTACTGATCTCAATCATGGTCTGCAGAGCGCAGCTCACAGTGGAACGCGTCCCAACGACGAGATCGGTGTAAGGGTCCGCGTCAGCGAGGGCTTGTCCGAGAATGAGCTGGTCATGCGCGCCGAGGTTGCCCGTCAACATCTGGGCGAAGCTATCCTGCAGCAGGAACAGCTTGTACAGGCTGGCGGAAGCGAGTTGTTGATCAGCGTTCACCTCCGCGGAGGCGCCGGTCAGCAGATTTGTGACGACCACCGAAATTGACCCGGCGTGACGCGATGCCGCCGCGGCCACGACGCCTTGCAGCGCTGGCGACGCGAGCAGTTGATGCGCCGCGAGCGGCGAGCCGCCCGTGGGCAACCACGGGAGTGAGGCAATCGACAGGTCGGGCAGCACGCCCGGGATCGTGGTCGGTATGGGCGGCGGAGTTGCCGTGGCCGTGAGAGGGGAAACCGTCGCGGTGAGAGCAGGAGTCACGGAGGTTGCGGCGCGAGACGGAACTGGTGTTGTCGAAGGAGCTGCACGGGGAGTTGGAGTTTGAGTTTGAGTTTGAGCAGGAGTTGGAGTTGGGGATGGCGACGGCGCGGCGCCCATCGTGGTCAGGGCCAGACACGCGAGCAGCAAGACGCGCCCGCTTGACGTGTGTGGAGCTGTCACCATGCAGCGAACACCGCTCGCGGTGCGTATCGACCGTCCGCTACATCAAGACAGTCGGCCCTGAACTGGAGGGAACGTCCGAGACGCATGCGCTGGCGATCGTGATGGCGACGTGCAGTCGCTTGCCAGGGAAACGCCAGCCTGATCATCCGGGCACCTCGCTTGTAGCAGCAGGTCTCTGCGCGGGATGCCGCCAAGCGTACACGCCGGCCGTCATCGACAACTGCTGATTCGCAACCGGTCGCCTCATGGAATGCTGATAGATTCACCGCGAAACTGCCTTCGCGCTGGCGGTTGGCCCGTTCAGGGTGGGCACGACCAACACGTTTCCCCGGAGGGACCCCCAGGGAGAACGAACGTTTACGTTGTTTCCTCAGGAGAGGAGTTCGCGTTTCCCACTCCGCTTCGCAGGGTAGACGGTGCGTGCCGCGACATCTCAGACGCCAACCGTGGGCGGGTTTTGCACCGCGAACTAGCTAGAGCGAGCAGGCGAGACGAGTTTCTGGGGCCGTGCCAACGGCAGCAACCAGATACTGAGCGTCGTCGATTCCTCCAGACCTCCGCACCACGCGCGTCGCTTGCTCAGCTTTCCATACCTGCTCCCTGTAAACCAGTCCGCGCGGTGCGGCGCATGCGCACCAGCAAGCGGTTCGAAACGGGCTTTGCGTGCGGGTGGACGCCGCCGTTGGCGGCTGTTTCCTCGCGCCAGCGGCTCGCGCGGCGTTCGAACTCCGCCGGGTCGTCGAGTTCGCGGCAATCCAACCGATCGGCATTGAGGTTGACCACGATCGTGTCGCCATCTTCGATCAGTGCGATCGGACCGCCCACGATCGCTTCGGGCGCGACGTGGCCGATGACCAGCCCGATCGATCCACCCGAGAACCGGCCGTCTGTCATCAACGCGATGGTGATGTGCTGTTGCCGGCACAACGTCGTGATGCGCGACGTCGGATCGAGCATCTCTGGCATCCCCGGCGCACCTCTGGGACCCTCGTAGCGCA
Organism: uncultured Chloroflexia bacterium; assembly: GCA_963776625.1. Lineage (GTDB taxonomy): Bacteria > Chloroflexota > UBA6077 > UBA6077 > CF-72 > CF-72. Next base: position 59,725 of record CAVZNP010000005.1, read on the forward strand.
CGATCGCAATGTCTCGGTCACGAAACGCCTCCGGGGTGCGCTCCAGCGCATCGAGCAGATCGCCTTCGCTGTTGAAGACGCGGGCACGCCCGGTGAAGGTACCGTCGTCGAGTCCGCTCTCGACCCGGCGATCTTGAGCACCGCGCCGCCTTCCGGCGCAAGGTTCCCGCTCAGCAGGCGCAGGCCGCCCGTCTGCTTGTACGGGGCCGCGACGGAGCGGATGACCTCACCGTCAGGCGGGCGGGGGTCCAGACGGCGGACCTGTTCAGCCAGGGTCTCCCCGGTGCACGTGAGACAGTCGCCGTCGAGCAGACCTTGATTCAACATCTCCTGGACAATGGCCTGGAGTCCGCCCCTGGCGTCGATGTCAACCATGTAGTAGCGACCAAACGGCTTCACATCGACCAGGACGGGCAGTTTGTGCGACAGGTCGTTGAACTCTTTCTGGCTGAGCACCTCTCCCCACAGGTCGATGCCGGCTGCGCGGGCAAGTTCGACGCTATGCAGGACCACGTTGGTGGATCCTCCAAGCGCGATTGCAACCGTGATGGCATTGCGCAGCGCCGCCGGTGTGACGATATCGCGTGGTCGGATCTGACGCTCGGTCATGGTCACCAGGCAGTCCACCAGTTCGCCCGGAAAGTCGCCGATGCGGCGGGGATTGTCGGAAGGCGGAGCAACCATGTGCAATGGCTCCATGCCGAGCACGGCGATGAAGGACTGCATGGTGTTGTACGTGTACATGGCTCCGCAGCTGCCATCGCCGGGACAGCCGTACAGCGCGTAGCGCGTCCGCCGCTCCGGGTCTGGATCCCCAGCGACCTGAAACGCCGCGACGAGGTCGATTACCTCGCCCGTCTCGGGATCGACCCCCGGTGTAATCGAGCCGTCCGACAGCAGCACCGCGGGCTGGTTGTGCTCCAGCACCGCCGCCAGTGTGCCGACGGGGGGTTTGTCGCAGGCCACAACGCCGACGAAGCCCTGCACGTCGTTGGCGGCGAGGTGGAGGCTCACGTTGTCGTGAACCACTTCGCGGCTGATCAGCGAAAACCGCATGCGGTCGGTGCCGTTCAACTGTCCGTCGGAGACGCCGATCGAGAAGGCAGGCGCGATGAGCCGGACCTGCAGGTTGTCGCGCGTAATGCGGTCTGCCATGGCCGCGTGGATGGCCTGGACCTTGCTGGCCACGCCGAGATAGCACTGGCTGTCGCCGAGGTTTCCGAGCACACCCCAGACGGGTCCGTAAATCTTGGCGGGATCCTGGTCGAGCACGCGCGAGGTACCCACGCGCTGCACATCTCGCCCAGGGTTGTCAGAGACGAAGGTAGACATGTTCACGGTGGGACAGATCATCTCGAATCCGGCGTGTGTAGCTCAAGTCGTGGGACGCGGGGGTCTGGCGAAGCGCGACTCGAGCGTGCGCGCGTCCGTCGCGGAAGTTGACAGCCTGCTCGGCTCGTATGCCGCCATCCACGTGGCGGACACCAGCGAGCGACGGCGCGGAGCGTGCCCGGCGCGGGTGCAGTGGCAGTCCTCGCCCACTCTGCGCGCGATGCTCGTCTGCCAGCAGCGCCGCGTGACGCAGGCCGGCGTTCGCAGCCGCGACAAGAAACGCGCGCTCCAGCGCATTTGGTCCACCGGCGGTCAATGGCGAGCCGTCACCCGTCGGCGTCACGATCACCACGCTGGCATAGCCGACGGCCAGATCGGCGTTGGTCGACGAGCACAGGTCACCGTCCATGTAGCGCCGGCCGTCGATCGTGACCGGCGGCCACGCGTCGACGATCAGCAAAGCTCAGGATGCGGCGCCCTCGTGCGCGGCGGTGAATTGTTCCAGACCATGTTCCAGGCCCTGGGAGATGCCGATGACGTTGCCCGCGGGGTCCGCGACGAAGGCAAAGTAGATGCCCGCGGCGGGAACCTCGAAGACGCGACGCTCCGCCAGCCAGCGGGCAGGCTGGGTCTCGGGACGCTGGTCAAGGGGAGCGCCGACGACAGTACCGTCCAACGCTTCGGCATGTCGCAGCGTCGCGTCGAGATCATCAACTTCGACATAGAGCGTGACGCGGCCCGGGCCGCCATCCCAGCTCGGGCCGATGGCGCCCGGAATACCGTGCTCGCCCGCCAGGATGCGACTGTGGCTCGGCGTGTGCGTCGGGTGCATGGTCCAGCCGAACAGGTCGGCATAAAACGTCTGCAGCCGCGGACTATCGCGGGCGCTGATTTCAAACTGGACGACGGCCGGACGGGTCATCGCAGTGGAGCGTGCGCGCGCATGTAGTCGCGCGCGCTGGCCAGGTGGACTTCCCAACCGTGGGTGTGGTCCGTGACGTAGGTGGCGCGGTCCGCGGCGGATAAGCCCATGTCGAGCAGGCCGCTCTCGACAACGCGCAAGCGTGTGGCGTCGCCTTCGGCGGCGAGGGTGAACTCGACGAGTGCCGAGTTGCCGGCGTGGGCCTGAGTCCCGCCGGCATGACCCCAGCGATAGGCGAAGGTGTGCGGCGGATCGACGGTCTCGACCTGGATCGGGGCGGCGACAGGCTGGGTGGTGGCGCGTTCGGTGAAGGTGAAGAGGCCGCTGCCGCCTGGGCGGAGGTCGACTTCAGCGGCGTCGCTGAACCAGCGGGCGATGTGCTCGGGCTGGGTGAGGACGGCCCAGACGATGTCGATGGGGGCCTGGATGAGGATGTCGCGTTGGATGCGATCGGGAAGTGGCACGGCGGGCGCCTCCTCAGGGCGAATGATATGCAACAAATGGTTGCACATATGCGTGCCGAATCGCAACCAGTGGTTGCATGAGGGGTGGGTCAGTCGAAGCTCGGTGCGGAAGGCGAGCCGCACACGGGGTCCTTACACGCGGCGTCGGCCAGGCCGTGTGCGTGTGGCTCGCCTTCCGCGCGGCACGGCTATTGCTTTGAGCACGTACCAATGGTCAATACAGACCCGGATCAAGAGCGCGAGCGCGCAGCCGCATGCGCGACGTGTGGCCATCAACGCGGCTTGCACGATGACTCGATGAAGTTCTGCATGGGCACCGCGGAGGCGGGTCAGCACGCGCCGATTTCCGAGCGCTGCGCGTGTGAGGAGTTTGTCGAACCAGGCCAGAGCCAGGCACCGTCGATGACGAGCCCGTAGCTCCAGAGCACCCTCGTTACCCTGACTGGCGTCAAAGGGCCGCTCGGCCTCACACGTCAGCCTCCGCCCTTCGAGGCGCGCACTGTCAGCAATTCCACCTACGGTGAGCCCTCCAGCGACGGGTTTTCAACGGGCTACCAGACGGCAGACGGTTTCGAGGTCGACTACGGGCTTTTCGGCTGCGCTCCCAGGGTAGATACGGGCAGCTCGCTAACCCTTGAGTGCCAGCATGGCCAGCAATTCCACGGGTTTTTCAACGGCCTGCCAGGCCAAAAGGCTTCAGCCGCGAGTCGTTCCCCGCGCATCGGGCGACACGCCTCGCGCTGGTTTGAGGCGGTTCGCCGCCGAGGCGGCAGCGGCCGGGTGATCGGCGGCGCCGCAGTGCTTCAAGCGTCGCCGATGAGTAACTGCGTACCAGCAGCGGGAGCACACAGTTTGCGCCAGGGACGCGGCACGCGGTTTCGAGGTCCATCTCAGGCTTTTCGGCCGCGTCCCTGATCGCACGCGACCCTCACTATGACGAGGCGTCGCCCTCGATCGCGGTGGTCAACTCCAGCACTCCGAAGGGCTTGACCAGGTATGCGCTTACGTGCGCTGCTCGCAGCCGCTGCAGCGTCGACTCTGGCTCGGCGCGTGCTGACATCACAACGATGTGCACGTTGTCGAACGCCGGCATGACGCGACAGCGCTGAATAAAGGTCGTGCCGTCCATGACCGGCATTTCCAGGTCAGTCACAATCACATCCGGCTGCACCGCGGCTGCCACCGTGAGGGCCTCCGCACCGTCGGCCGCTTCGTTGACCTGGTAGCCGTGCCAGCGCAAGAGTTCGCCCACCGTGGCGCGGAGCTGGTCGTTGTCCTCGACCACGAGAACACGCTTTTGCTCAATCCGGTTCATCGGTAACCTCTTGACCCTCCCGAGCCCCAGGAGGCACACTCCATGCCAGTCCCCCACGTCCAACGGGCAACCTGGGTGCTGGCAACTGCGTTTTCGGTGCCGGCCGCCGTGCCGGAGTCATCCACTTCGTGAGGGGGCCTGGATGTCGGGTGCGGGGACTCGCGCGGGTCGGGATGGCGAAGGGTTCGCCTGTAGCCCGGCGTGCGCGGTCGGCAGCGTCCTTTCACCGTCAGACCGGTTGGCGGCGATGTCGAATAGCTGGAGGCGGCAAACGGCATACCAGCGGAGCGTCGGGGCCCTCCAGCACAGCGTCACGGGCGGCGCCTGGATCCATCCTGGTATCGATTCCGGTAGCGCAGGATCGCTCCTTGCGACTCCAGCTCGCCTTGCTCAGCGCAGCAGTAACCAACGACCCTGACACACCGACAGGCTAGAATTGCGCGTGTGCGCGACTGCCGGGAAAGCATGCACTCGAAGACGTCACGCATGTACGCCCCCATGCCAGTGCCGCTCGGCTCAATCACCGCTGTCCCGAATGTCGCGCAGGACGTCGGGCGGCCCACGCGTGCCGAGATGTCTGGACGCATGAGCGGGACGTGTGACCTCTGGCGCAGCGCGGCGCCGTCTGATTCGCCTGGTCGGAGTCGAGACTCAGTTCCGCTCGAGGCGCTGTTCCCCAGTGCACGGCGAGCCATTGCACAGACGCTTGCGGACGCGGGGCACACGACCACCTCGCGCATAGGTCATCCGCGCTTCGTATCGGCGTGTGTGCCGCGCGCGATCCAGAACGTTGCGACGCCAGTCTCCGCCCGGGGGATGAGCATCGACGACTACACCCGCCTGGACGGATTGCTGGTTCACGAACAATGGGGATGGCCGCTGTCGAGTGGCGCTCTCGCGCGTTTGCTCACGCGTTGTGCGCAGCGCTTGCTCGTGATAGACCGGGTGGACTCCGCCGACTTCTTTTCCCGAAGTATCGATCACCCGGACGTCGTGGAAGTGTTGAGCCTCTCGAAGACGCTCGGGCTGCTGGGCGGCGGACTTGCTCGCAAGTCATCGCGGTACAGCGTGTTCGAATCCAGAGCAATAACACCGCGCACCAGACACGCGTTCGACGGAGTCGCGGCCGGGCGCCCAGGCGAGGCGTACCGCGAGTTCTTCAAGAACAGCGATCAAGCGATCCATCCCGCGGTGTCGGCGTGGGTGTTGTCCAATTCCATTGTCGCTTCAGTCGAATATGAGCGCGTGCGGCGGCAGTACAGCGTCGGACTTCTGCAGGGCAGCCCGCTGGCTGACGGATGGCCGCGATGGATGCATGCGGCAGTCGCTTCGGGAGCTGGGCCGGACCTCGCTCCAGTCTTGCGCGGGCGGGGTCCCCTCGTGTGGACGGACGCGATGCGCGTGCTGGGCCAGGAGTTTGGGGTTGCCTCAACCATTGGCGCGTTCAACTGGACTGGCGATCCGCTCGAGCCCGAGTACGAGCACTGCATGTTGATTCCTGTACACGGCGACGTGCAGCATCTGGGCGAGGTGCTGCGCGCCTTAGCAGCCTGTTGAAAAGTCTGCGTTTATGCGCTCTTCAGAGAAGAATGTTCTCGCACCTCGAGACGTTGCGGGCTCAAACGTCAGCTGGCGCCTGCTGAGGCACACAGGTTCGACAAACCCACCCGCGGTGAGGCCCTTCCAGGGGGGCTTTTCGACATCCTCTCGAGAGTCATTGACCCGGTCTCTGAGCTCCGCGCTCTGGCGGTGGAACGGCCGGGACAGCTCTGAGCGGGGCCGCGTTCGGCCCGACGGCAGACTGGAGGCGGCGCAGCTCAGTCGGCGCGTGAGGCGATGAGGGACGCCACGCCGTCGAGGATGCGCTCGAGGCCGAAGCGCAGCGCGTCATTGCGACGCCGCGCAGCGCGTCATTGCGACGCTGCGGCGTTCACTGCCTGTAACCGCCGCATGCTGCGGCTGACGCACGTGGCGTGTACTGGCAATGCCGGCCCATTCCCGGCTCCTCCGTCCGCGTTGCGCGTGCGCCCGCGCGACTGGACCTTCGCCAGTCCCTGGCTCTGGGCCTTTATGAAGCTGACCGACGTATTCGCGACCGACGCGAGCGTACCGGACTACTGCCTGCGCTAACCGCTCGCCGACTCAGTCGCGGAGGCGTTCCGCGGCGCGGGCTGGAGTTGTGGCGTGTTGGGCACGCGCACGGCCGCCGTGCGCGTGGCACACTGGGTGGTTGGCGGCATGTTCCCCAGGTTTGTCAACTGGCAGAGGCGTCTTGTGCTCGGAGCGGTGCTCCTGGCCCTGGTGGTCGCCTGGCTCGGCGAGCCTGGCCAATCGCTGGCCGCGCAGGTGACGCAGACGCAGATCGGTACCTCGCAGGGAGGTCAACCGCTGATCCTCTACAGTCTCGGCCAGGGTCCGACCCGCGTGTTTCTTCTGGGCGGCCAGGATGGCGGACCCGAACAAAACTCCGCCTGGCTCGCCAATGATCTCCTGGCCTACTTCAGCGACGACCAGCATCCGTTGCCGAACGACGTCGGTCTCGACATCCTGCCAATAAACAATCCGGACGGCGTCGCCATGAACAGCAGGCAGTTCCTGAGCGGAGTGGACCCCAATCGAAATTGGGGAGGGCCGGATTGGATGCAAGACGCGTGGGACGCCAACGCGCAGTTCCGTCCAGGCCTTGGAGGCCCGCAGCCATTTTCCGAACCCGAAACGCAAGCGCTCGCCGCGTGGCTGCTGGCGCATCCGCCTGCCTTTCTCGTCAATTACCACAGCCAGGGTGGGTTCCTGTTGGGTCCACTCGACGGCCCGGGCAGTGATCTGGCAGGCGTTTACACCGACGCGAGTGGCTACCCGCGGCCGCGGCCGGGGGTCAATCCGTACCCGTACCGCGCCACGGGCAGCCTGAACGTCTGGCTGCGCTCGGTGGGGATGGGCAGCATCTTGATCGAACTCTCGACGCCAACCAGCGAAGACTTCGATCGCAATCTGGCGGGCGTCGAGGCGGTCATTGGCGCGCTGGCCGGGGGCGCCCAGGCATGACCTTCGCGGAAGACGACGCATGGGTCAGGAGCGCTGCTGGCCGGTGCATGGGCGGAGCATCGCCGTCGCAGCAGCCCGTGACGAATTCCAATGCGGGCGCGCAAGGTGGGTGCCGCCGTGCTTCGAGGGTAGAATGCTTGTGCACAGTCCGAACAGGGCCGACAACGGGAGGTACTGATGGGAGAGATCCTTGGCCTGGGCATGACGCACTATCCTGGGCTGGCGGCTCGGGACGAGAACATGACGGGCATCCTGCGGCAGGTACTCGCCGACCCTGGCTTGCCCGAGCGCGAGCGAGACCCGCGCAACTGGCCGGAGGCGCTTCGACGCGAGTACGGCACGGACCAGGGCAGGGCAGCCGCGGCGGTGCACCGAGAGGCGCTCCGCGTCAATCTGCGGCGCCTCCGGCAAGCGCTGGACGACTTCGCGCCGGACCTCGTGGTCATCTGGGGTGACGATCAGTACGAAAATTTCAAAGAGGACATCATTCCCGCCTTCTGCATCCTGGCGTTCGATCACGCCGACACGCAACCCTGGAAGCGCCAATCGCGCGCGGGTTTCTCGTCGAACGTCTGGTCCGAGGACGCGGAGACCACCTTCCGCATGCCCATTCACCGCGAGGCTGGCAGATATCTGGCGCGCGGACTGTTGGAGCGCGATATCGACGTGGCCTACGCGTATGAGCCCCTGCACGCTGACGGCATCGGGCACGCCTTCATCAACACCGTCCTGTTCCTGGACTACGACCGCGCCGGCTTTCCGTACCCGATCCTGCCGTTCCAGGTGAACTGTTACGGCAGCCGCGTCATCGCGCAACGCGGCTATCGCTCGAGCCTCGCCGCGCCGCTGGCCGCGGCCGACCTCGATCCGCCCTCGCCGTCGCCGAGACGCTGTCTGCAGGTTGGCGCGGCGACCGCGCAAGTCTTGCTCGAAAGCCCGTGGCGGGTGGCGTTGATCGCCTCGTCGAGCTGGTCGCACGCGTTTTTGACGGACAAGCACCACCAGTTGTATCCAGATGTCGCGGCCGACCGGAAGCTGTACGACGCGCTGCGGGTCGGCGACTACGACGTCTGGCGCAGTGTGCCGCTGTCGGCGATCGAAGAGTCCGGCCACCAGGAGTTGTTGAACTGGTTCTGCCTGGTCGGGGCGATGGAGGCGCTTGGGCGTACGCCGGACGTGTGCGAGTACGTCGAAAGCTGGGCAATGAATTCCAGCAAGTGCTTTGCAATCTTCGAGTCGCCGCGGGCCACGGGCGAATCCAAGCGCGCAGGGGCCGAAGCGCGCCTGGTCCGAGGGTAGGTGCGCGTGCATGGGCGTACCGTGGCGCCGCGGGCCACGGCGCGGTGGCGGCTGACGGCGGCGGCTGACGCGCAACGCGTGCCCGGTGCGGCGGCACGCCTCTTGCGACGCCAGCGCCATGCCGACCACCGATGCGTCCGACGGCGCCTCGTCCCCTAAAGAAACTCAACTCGAGCCGTTCCGCGAGCGAACGCACCGAGATCTGCTGACCACTGAGCAGGGTGTCCGCATTCCGCACACGGACGACTCGCTCAAGGCGGGCGAGCGCGGCCCGACCCTGCTCGAAGATTTTCACCTGCGCGAAAAGATCACCCACTTCGATCACGAGCGGATCCCGGAGCGAGTCGTGCATGCGCGCGGCGCCGGTGCGCATGGTGTCTTTCGCGTCTACGACTCCCTCGCCGAGTACACCCGCGCGGCGTTCCTGCAGGATCCAACTATCGAGACGCCCGTCTTCGTGCGCTTTTCAACGGTTCTCGGCTCGCGCGGCTCCGCCGACACTGCCCGCGACGTGCGTGGATTCGCCACCAAATTTTACACGTCCGAGGGGAACTTCGATCTGGTCGGCAACAATATTCCCGTCTTCTTCATCCAGGATGCCATCAAGTTCCCGGACCTGATCCACGCTGCCAAGCCGGAACCCCACAACGAGATGCCTCAGGCGGCGACGGCGCACGACACGTTCTACGACTTCATTTCGCTCATGCCCGAATCCCTGCACGTGCTGCTGTGGGCGTTGTCGGATCGAGGCATTCCTCGCAGCTTCCGCATGATGGAAGGCTTCGGCGTGCACACCTTCCGATTGGTCAACGCCTCCGGAAAGGCGCACTTCGTGAAGTTCCACTGGAAGCCGATGCTCGGAGTCCACTCGCTGGTCTGGGACGAAGCGCAGCAGCTTGCCGGCAAGGATCCAGATTTCCATCGCCGTGATCTCTGGGACGCGATCGCCAGCGGAGCGTACCCCGAGTACGAGTTCGGCTTGCAGATCATGCCTGAGGCTGACGAGCACAAGTATCCCTTCGACATCCTCGACGCCACAAAGCTCTGGCCGGAGGAGCTGATCCCGGTGCGTCGGGTCGGCAGACTGACGCTCAACCGCAACCCGGAGAACTTCTTCGCCGAGACGGAGCAGGTCGCCTTCCACACCGCCAACGTCGTGCCGGGCATCGAGCCCAGCGACGATCCGTTGCTGCAAGGGCGCAACTTCTCCTATCTGGACACGCAGATCAATCGCTTCAATAGTACGAACTTCAGCGAAGTTCCGATCAATCGAAGCATCGCACCTGTGCACAATTTTCAGAATGACGGCTACATGCGTCAGCGGATCCGATCGGGCCGCGTGGCGTATTTCCCGAGCACGCTGGACGACGGTGCGCTGCGGCTGGCGCCCGAGGACGAGGGCGCATTTCATCACTACCCCGAATCAGTCGAGGGGCGCGCCGTGCGCACGCGGTCTCGGAAATTCAAGGACTACTTCAGCCAGGCGAGGTTGTACTGGAACAGCCTGAGCGAATTCGAGCAGCGGCACCTGGTCGAAGCCGCGCGGTTCGAGCTCGGCAAAGTCGAGACGATGCCTGTTCGAGAGCGCATGGTGGGTCTGTTCAGTCTGATCGATGCGTCGCTTGCGCGGCGGGTGGCCGAGGGCATCGGGGTGCCGGTGCCGCGCGGGCAAGTGCGAATTCAAGATGCCTCGGGACAGGTCTTGCACCGCGTGTCACCACCGGCGCATGACGGCGTGTGGGTTGAGAACTCGCCCGCGCTGAGTCTTGCCAATCAACCCGGCGACTCCATTGCGACGCGCAAGATTGCCTTCCTGGTTGCCGATGGCGTTTCGTCGCGGGTGGTGGATCACGTGCGCCAGACGCTGCACGATCAGGGCGCGGTCGTGGAGACTGTCGGTGAGGTGCTCGGGAAGGTCCGCACCGCTGAGGGTGGTTCGTTGGCCGTCGATCGAGCGTTGTCTGGCGTGGCGTCCGTGATGTACGACGGCGTGTTCGTGCCCGGTGGCAGGGTCGGGGTCGATAGCTTGATCGCCAACGCCGAGGCGCGCCATTTCGTGGGTGAGGCCTATCGGCATGGCAAACCTGTAGGCGCGGTCGGCGACGGTGTGTCGCTGCTCGAGCGCACCGGCGTTCCACGCGGCCGCGGCAACGGCGCTGACGCTGACGCGGCGCTCAAACCGGACGCCGGCGTTCTGACCAGCGATGGCGACGACCTGGCCGGGTTCGGGTCCGCGTTCGTGCGGGCGATCGCTCAGCATCGCTTTCCAGCGCGAGCCGCCCTCGCCACCGCGCAGCGTTCCGCCTGAGCGTTCAGGCGTGAATCCGAGCGGTGTTGAGGTACGTTCCAGATGGGGGATCGCGGCATGGCTAACGCGATGAGACGGACTTCCGAACGGGTGGTGGTCGTGAACGACGACACGCCCTTCCTTCAACTCATGCACGACCTGCTCGAGGAGGAGGAAGGCTTTGAAGTGCTCATCTGCCGCGAGTGGGATGATGCCTACGGCTTCATCAAGGAGCAGCGTCCGCGGCTCGTGATCCTTGATATCCGCATGGGTGGCGAGGAGCGTGGCTGGACCATACTCAACCTGCTGACGTTGGATCCCGCAACTCGGCCGATTCCGATCATTGTGTGCTCCGCCGCCGTTCAGTCGCTCCACGAGCACCAGCCCTGGCTCGACAAGTTCGGCATCTGTGCGCTGCCCAAGCCGTTCGACCTCGACATGCTGCTGGAGATGGTGCATCGTGTCCTGGGCAGCGAGGACTGAGTGGTACGTCCGGTAGTTCGCTTGGTACGTTCGCTCCCCGTCGTGCGCGCTGACGTGCGCGCGTCGAGATCGAGGGCAGGTGAGACAGTTGAAACCTGACTGAAACCCGGCAGCGACCGCTGCTGCCTACACTGGCGCTACGCCAGTTGACTGGCGGCTGACGCATGCTTCTCAGCGGGATCCTGATTATCGGCGGCACCCTGGCACTCGCGCTGCTCGGGTTCGCGGTGGTGCATCGATTGGCTCCCGCGCCCGCTCGGGCCCCCTACAACGACGTGACCGGGTTCGTTTACGCGGCTGTGAGCGTCGTGTATGCCATCGTCGTCGCCTACGTGGTCATTGTCGTCTCGGAGCAGTTCGACGCCGCCAGGTCCGACGTGCAACTCGAGGCGGTCGCCGCGGACAACATCTACCACGGCGTCGACCAGTTTCCAGAACCAATGCGAAGCAGGGTACAGAGTGCGGTGAAGGCGTATGTCGAGACGACCATCGACGAGGAATGGCCGCTGCTCGCCGACAATCAGGTGAGTCCGAAGGCGGAGGCCCTCGCGGAGGATGTGCGCGACACGCTTCGCCAGCTGCCGGCCGACAATCCGCGCCAGCAGGTGATGCTCGGTCACGTGCTGACGGACTATGAGCACCTGCTTGCGGAGCGACGCCTGCGCATCTTCCAGGGACAGGAAGGCGTGCATCCCCTGTTGTGGGCGCTGCTCGTCGGAGGGGGAGCGCTGACGATTGGATTCACTTATCTGTTCGGCCTCGAGGATGCACGCGTGCACCTGCTCCTGATCGCGGGGCTGGCGCTGCTCATCGGTGGGATGTTGTTCATGGTCCAGCAGGTCGAGCATCCGTTCGCCGGACAGCTGCATGTTGTGCCGGAGCCGCTCCAGAGAGTGCTGGAGACCTTTACGAGCTGAGTCGGATCAGTACCCGCGGCTCGACGTCAGTGCGCGCCGTTGCTGGATCCTATCCTCACGGGGCGCGCACGACCGCGCTCGTCAACTCGCCCTCGTCCGCCTGTGCCTGCGAAGCAAGCTCGTCCTCGGCACGCTCGAAGGCCTGTCGCGCGTTGGTGCCGTAGTCCGGCGAGCCCACCAGCGGTTGGAGCCGCGCCGCCATCGGCCGGCCAACCCAGCGAAATGTCCAGGGCTCATGCCCGATCGCGGCCCCAGCATCGGTCTCGGGGATGGCCGGCACAAAGCCAAATTGCCAGGCGTTGGCCTGCAGCCACTGGATGGTCAAGTTGTCGGAATCGTCGTCCGCGGTCGGTGGATGGCTCGGATCATCCGTCACCCGCACGACCGTGCCGAGCCACGCCTGGGGGGCAATCGGAGCTGGCGTCGACGCTGGCGTCGGAACAGCCGTTGGAGTCTGCGTGGCCACGTCAGATGAGAGCCCTGGCGTAGCCGTTTCCGGCGGTCGGCATGGCCGTGGCCGGCGTCGATGTCACTGTCGCCGGTGCTGGGGGTGGCACGTCCATCTTGCACGGAGCGAGGAACGCGGTCGGCAGGATTTTCGCGGCCGTGCTGTCATTCGGGGGCTGGAGACCACTGACGACCCAGACGGGGAAACCGGCAGCGGCTGCTGCCTGCTGCAGCGCCTCGAGGTCGGGTACGGCTTCCTGACGCAATCGGATCGGGTCGTCCGTGGCCTGCTGGATGCCGAGCGGGGCAATCGGCACGCTGTCCGTGCGCGGGTCCAGCAAAACGGGCAAGCGGCCTTGCGCGTCTGGGACTTGCAGCACCTCCTGCGCGAGACGCGGGGGCAACCCCAGGTAGCGCGGCGCACCGGCCGGTCCGAGGACGTTGTAGACGCTCTGTGAGATGTCGACGATCGTGTCTCTCGCGGCTGCCTCGTCGGGCGCGTTTGCCACCAGCGTCACCAGCAGGTAGGCGCCGGATGGCGCGTAAATGACACCGGCGTCATGGCGAAGGTTGGTCAGCTCGCCAGTCTTGTGGGCAATCGGTATCCCCACGGGCAGCGGGACTGGCAGGCGATTGTTCTCCTGCTGGGCCAGCAGCATTGTCAGCATCTGGCTGCTCGCCGTCGGACTCACGGCCTGGCCGAGCGCCATACCATTCAGCAGACGCGCAATGTCGGCGGCGGACGTGTAGGCGTGATCGGGCGTGATGTAGCTTTTCTGCAGTCCAAGACCCAGGAGATAGGCATTGACCGCACTGTCGCTGAGACGGTCCTCGATCAGGTCAGCCGCGGAGTTACTGCTGATTTCGATCATTGTTTGCAGCGCGCACGTCACGCTGGACCGCGTGCCGATAGTCAGATCCGTATACGGGTCCGAGTCGGCGAGGGCCTGCCCGAGCGTGAGCTGTTCCTGCGCGCTGAGGTCACCGGTTGCCATGCGAGCATAGGCCGCCTGGAGGAGAAACAATTTATAGAGGCTGGCGGAGGACAATTGCTGGTCGGCGTTGACGCTCGCGGTCGCACCGGTGTCGAGATCGGTCGCGACGACCGAGATCGACCCCTGGTGGCGACCCACGGCGGCCTCGATGGCTGCTTGCAATGTGGAAGAGGGAGACCACGCGTGGGCAACCAGCGGAGAGCTTCCTACCGGCAGCCACCGCACGGGAGCAACGGCCAGATCAGGCATGATGATCGGCCTGGCAGTTGAAGTGGGCGTTGGAGTGGGCGGCGCGACTGACGTTGGCGACGGCGTCGGGCTGGCGGGGGCCGACGCCGTTGCAGTGACCCGCGGTGTGGCGGCTGCCGACGGTGCTGGTGTTGGCGTGGGCGTCGGCGCCGCGCCGAGTGAGCCGAGGGCCAGCGTGGCAGCCAGGATGAAGCGGGTGAGCCGGGGTAGTCCAGGAGCGCGGCCGAAAAGCCCGCGATCCACCTCTAAACCGCCTGCCGCGCTCCTGGACTGCCAACTGTCACAGAAGTGTGGACGACTGCGACTCGGGCTGAAAACGGGCTTGTCGGCCAGACTTCTGGGCATGTGTGCTTGGTTCCCCCCGTCCGGATGAACGACGCGTAGCGTATCAAGTCCTGGACCCGCCCGGGACCACCCCGGCTGCCGCGCGTGTTGTGCGGCTCCCCGAAAAGGGACTGTACCGTGGCAGCATGCAGTTCACGAGTTGTCATCGCGGCATCTTCGCGGCCGCACGTGACGAGACAGGTGGGGCCGGTGCTGCTCCCCGCTCCCACGGCGGGCGACGCCAGGTCATGGTCGGCGGTCGGCGTGTCAAGACGATTGACGTTCACGCCCATTGCGTCATCGAGGAGGCGCAGACGCTGCTGGGTATGCCCACGCGCGACGTACGCTTCGGACGCGGTATCGACGAAGTCGGCGCCCAGCGCCTCCAGGTGATGGACGAGCAGGGGATCGACGTCGAGGCGCTGAGCATCAATCCGACCTGGTATGGCGCCGCGCGCGCGGTTGCCGAGCGGGTGGTCGGCATTCAGAACGAGCGCCTCGCCGAGTACTGCGCCATCAACCCCGACCGCTTCGTCGCGTTCGCGTCGGTCGCGCTGCAGTTTCCCGAGCTCGCGGCGCAGCAGCTGGAGCACGCCGTCAAGCAACTTGGGCTGCGCGGTGCCGCGGTGGGAGCGACGGTCGGCACCGACGAGTTCGCGGAGGCGAAGTTCGACCCGTTCTGGGCTAAAGCCGAGGAGCTCGGGGTGCTGCTGTTCGTGCACCCGCAGGGAACCCCGGATCTCGCGCGGCGGCTGGGTGGCAACGGCTGGTTGACCAACACCATCGGCAATCCGCTCGATACGACGATCGCGTTGTCGCACTTGATCTTCGAGGGAACGCTCGATCGCTTCCCGGGCCTCAAGCTGTGCTCCGCGCATGGCGGAGGCTACCTGCCGTCATACGCGGCCCGCTCCGACTATGCCCTGCGTATTCATCCGGAGATGGACACGGGTGTGAAGTTGCAGAAGCAGCCATCGGAGTACCTGCGCCAGATGTACTTCGACACGCTGGTGTTTACCTCCGAAGCGCTGCGCCATCTTGCCGCGGAAGTGGGCGTCAGTCAGTTGATGCTCGGCACGGACCACCCGTACCCGTGGCAGCCGGCGTCGGTGGACCACATTCTGGGGGCGGAAGGCTTCACCGACGACGATCGCATCGCCATGCTGGGCACGAACGCTGGCCAACAACTGGGAGTTTCGCCCGACTTCACGTCCTGAGGAATGCGGTATGCATGACGCCAGTCCGCTGTCGTTGGAGCACATCGCCGAAGCGGCGCGGGACATCGATCCTGTCTTCCTCCACACCCCACAGTTTGTCAGTGACGCACTTGGTGACCAGATCGGCCCACGCATCCTGTGCAAGCTCGAGTGCGTGAACCCGATCCGCTCGTTCAAGGGCCGGGGCGCGGATTACTTCCTCCAGTCTCTGGCCAACGATGGCGCGGCGGCGGACCAGCTCGTGTGCGCGTCTGCTGGCAATTTCGGCCAGGGACTGGCGTACGCGAGTGCTCGACACGGGCGCGCGATAACCGTTTTCGCGGCACGCTCGGCGAATCTGCTCAAAGTCGAGCGCATGCGTCGACAGGGCGCCGCCGGGCTCGCGGGCTGCCTCCTCGAGCGCGATCGGTGGCACGGCGGTACGCTAGCCGTGCCACTGTGCGGTGGAAACATGACTGCCGCTCAGGTTCGCGCGTGGCTCCGGAACGGCTGAGACGGCTCAGGTCTGAGCTCGCGGGGCGGCGCCAGGCAGCCAGTTAGCGTTCCGCAAATATGTCGCCAGCGCCCCGGCGACCACCTGGTGACCCAGCGCTGAGAAGTGGGTGTCTTCACGCAGGTACAGTTGGTCCGCGTCAGGACGCTCGCGAAAGATCGGCAGCAAGTCCAGCTCCGGCAATCCGAGTCGGTCGACCTCGGCCGCGACCTGGGCTTGCGGCCTGTTCCAGTCGACTTCGCTCTCGGCGAAGCGATAGTCGTACATGCTCCGGTAGCGTGCCTGCGCGTCGAACTGGCCCATCTGTGGAATGACCATCACCACCGTCGGCGCGTTCACGCTCGCGGCGGTGTCGTCGATCTGCGCAAGGTACTCGCCAAAGAGTGGCCAGGCGACATCGAGCCAGTACGTCCGCGGCGGATCTTGCAGAATGGTCCACTCGAAGCTGGTCAGGTTCAACTGCTCCTGTTGCTGAGCCAGCGGAAGCTCGCCAGGCGCGGTGGTCACGCTGGGGTCAACTGGCGATCCGAACAGGCGTGACAGCAGCAGCGAATGGGCGCGAAGCCCATCCCAGAGGGCGCGCTTGGAAAACGTGGCAGGCGGGGGTGGCGCGGGTATCGGGCTGTTGCCCACAGGTGCGGGAAGGGGCTGCGAAGGGTCCCAGGGCGGTGGCAGATTGGTGGCAGCCGTCCCGTTGCGGGCGAACCAGTGTCCGCTCTGATCAACCAGTGCGGCCGCGCTCGCGCCCCAGGTGATGCCCTTTGGATGCCAGGGCGCCGCCTGGTACCCACCGGCGGTCCACAACACGTTCTCCGAGATGTTATTGCCGACGAAGACCGCATCCACAACCAGGTCAGGCTGCATCCAGGCAATGTTGTTCTCCAACTGGCCGAGTTGGCAGAACGTGCCACAGCCGCCGACGCCCGCGTTGACGACGCGCACATTCGGGTAGCCCATCTGGTGGAGGTCGGTTTCGAGCAGGGCCGTGTAGTTCTGTTCGAACGGGACCTGTCCGCCGGCCGTATAGCTATCGCCGAGCACGACAATGCGAAACTCGCCTGGAGGCTTCTCGGCAGGGATGTCGGGACCGACGAAGCCGTGAGTATTGGTTTTCAGGACCTGGTCGTACTCGGAGGATTGGAGTCTGACACACGTGTTGGGTCGCATGCGGTAGCCACTGACGGCATCCAGCTCGAAAAGGCCTTTCTGCCCGTCGAGCAGAGACGCGGTGCCGGCGCACTGGAGCTCCACCAGGCCGGACTCGCGCAGCGCGCCGATGCGAAGTCCAATCTCGCCAAGGACGAGCACCAGGAGCGCAATCGCGAGCCCGAAGGTGCCGAGCACAAGCGCGGCGTTCGGGGTCTTTCTCATCCGGGTATGTGACGGCGCGAGACGGTGCTAATGCGGGGCGAGCAGTCCATTTCTGACGTTAATAACGAGCGACCTGGTCTGCTGAAACGCGGCCCCCTGGCGGCAAGCGTCTGGTTCCGTGTAGTGAAGGCTATGAAGAAATGCCAAAGATTGATTCGGACCGTCGTGTCAGGGAGCGGTGCGGTCTCCGGTGAACAGACGAACCAGCGAGATCAGGACCATCGCGCCAATGAATGCAATGACGATGCTGCCGATCAGACCGGCGCTGGAGCCCGGCAACGCGAGGCTGAACAGAAATCCACCAATGAATGCGCCAATAATGCCAACAACAATGTCGCCAATCAGGCCGAAACCACCACCGCGCAGGAGTTGACCGGTGAGCCAGCCCGCTATCAGTCCAACTACCAACCAGGCAATGAGCCCACCGGGTTCCATCTGCATGTGTCTGTTCTCTCCGATGATGTTTGGCCGTCCTGGCGAGTGTCGCTCGGACAGGCTGGTTCGAGGACTGCGACTGTAGCAGGATGGTGCCCGCTCAGCCGCCCGTCCGTGCCCGCGGTCGATACACCCAGTACGCACCCTCCTGGCCGTCGGCCGCGTAATTCGCCTCGATGGCGTCCTGGACGGCAGGGCTCCAGCGCGCCGCGATCAGCTCTGGCTGCGGGGTCTCGACCGGCTCCGTCAGCATCACGAGGCTGAAGCGCTGGGCCGCGATCGCGTCGAGGATCGGCTGCTCGTTCCACACATGCTGTGCGGCCAGGATCGTGAAGATGATGAATTCGAATTCCACGGGTTGACCCGCTTCGACTGCCAGTCCTGGGTCATCGGTCAGGACCTCGCCATCCTGCTGAGCAAGCCAGTTGGCGGCTTGCAGTTGTGTCGAGGGATCCGTCATGGCCATCTGCGTCACTTGCTTGACGGTCGCGGCGTACCCCGGCATCGCGGTGAGCAGCGAGGCCAGCACCAGGGCGGCCAGACTGGCCGAGGTGAGGGGCGCGCGGCCGGATGGCTGTCGACTGAGCCGTACGGCCTGGATCCCGATCAACACCGCGGTAGCCGCTGTCAGCTCGAGCCAGTAATTCGAGGATGCGCCCAGTTTGCCGATCATCAGCAGCGGCACGACCGCGGATAGCACGAAATAGACGCGCCACTGACGCTCGCGCGCCAGCGACGGTGCCGCCAGTAGCAGCGCGGCGAGGATCACCGGTACGACGTTGAGTTGCAGCAACGCCGTGAACATCGCCGAGAAATAGTCGAAGTCCAGTGGATTCGCATTTGCGACGACCACGTGCCAGAGCAACCAGCCACCGGTGACGGCCTGGCCGATGCCCAGTGCAAGCAACGCACCGCCCACCGAGACGCCGAGAAACGCCGCGAGTGACCGGCGATTGGGCCACACCTGCGCGGCGACGCTGATGATGGCGACGACATACGTTTGTTTCGTGAGGACCGCCAGCGCCAGCGGGATTCCCGCAAGCGTTGTGCGACCCGTGCTGCTGACGAACAACCCCGCGAGCGTCAAACACAATGCCAGCATGTCGACGCGTTGGACGGGTGCCCACAACAGCACCGTCAGGTTTTGCGTCAGGAAGAGTCCAGCCGCCAGCAGACCGCCCCACCAGCCGCCGGCCACCGCGCGGACGCTGCCCATGATGAGCCCGGCCGCGGCGAGGCTTGCCGTGACGGACACCAGGCGGCCGACGAGATAATCCTGCTGCTGCGTGAGGTGTTGGAGTGCCGCGACAACCAGGTAGTACACCGGCGTGTACGCGGTGACACTCAGTGGCAGCATTGTGGCGGACGGGTAGAGCGGTTGGCCGAGGTCCAGACGGCGGACCTGCGCGAGCACCACGGACTCGCCGTACAGGAACTCGGTGGGCTGCTGGAGTCGGACGAGCGTGCTCAGCGCAAACGCCAGGCTGTAGAAGGCGATGAGCACGCCGACCGCGATCCACAGCCAGGTACTCGGCGATCTCAGACGCGCGGGCGCGGGGCACGCGCGCGGAACTGGGGCGTTGCTCAGGTCGGCGTCGCTGGCTGTCGCGCGGCCGCGGGCTGCGCCGGTCGTTCGGCCGTTGCCATGACGACTGGCAGGCGCAGCTCGACGTGGATACCGTCGGGATCGAACACGTAGACCGACGTGGTCCCGTGGCGCGTCACCGGGCCCCACATGATCTCGACCTGCCGCTTCTGGAGAACATCCACCACGTGCTCCATAGAATCGCCTTCGAGTGTCAGGCACACGTGGTCCATGCCGACTGGCTTGTCCCGGTCGGCCTCGACAAAATCTGGGCGATAAAACACGTCCAGTTGCTGGGCGCCCGCGCGCAGGGTGGCCGACCGTCCGCCGTTGTCGTGCGGTCCGGACGTGTGCACGATCTCGAGGCCAAGGACGTCGTGGTAGAAGTGCAGCGACCTGTCGAGGTCGGTCACTTTCAAGCCGATGTGATCGAGGCCGGTCACTGTCAACATCAGAAGACTCCTGTCGACAGCATACGCGCCGTCGGCGGGTAAGCGCTTGACGAGCGCGTGTACGCTTCGAGGAGAACGGGAGGACGCGATGGTCACAGCACCCTCAGTTGGCACGAAGTACAACGTAGGCGGCATTCTGCTCGATCGGCCGTTCAAGATTCGTCGGCTCGGGCACTTCGGTTTCAACGTCACCGACCTCGACGCGGCGTATCATTTTTACTCAGACCTGCTGGGATTCAGGGCGTCCGACGAGTTCGCACGCGGTGGCTGGTTCATGCGTTTTGGAACGGACCATCACGCCTTTGCGCTCTTCCGCAAGCCGCCGGCAGACAACAGCGCCATACCCGCCGCACCCGCCGCACCCGCCGCGGTCGACCGGCAATACAGAAAGCCGGATATCACCATCAACCAGATCACCTGGCAGACGCAGAGCCTGACCGAGCCGGTGAATGCGGTTGACTACTTGCTCGAGCGTGGCGTCGAGCTCCAGCGCACCGGTCGCGACGGGGCCGGCTCCAACTGGGCCACGTACTTCTACGATCCGGATGGACATACCAACGAGCTCTACTACGGTATCGAGCAGATCGGCTGGGACGGGCTTTCGAAACCGGCCGAGTACCGCCGTCCCGTGCGCGAAAAAGTCGGTTTGCCAGTCAAAGCGGAGTTCGAGGAGATCCAGGAGTCCCTGGCGACAACGGAGCGTCCATTGGACGCGGGCTTTCGACCGATGGAGTTGCCGGGACGCTTCGACGTCGACGGGATCCTGTTGCCGCGGCCGTTCAAGATTGTCAAACACGGGCCGGTCAACGTGTTTGTCGATGACGTCCAGAGGTCGCGGGACTGGTACGTGCAGATCATGGGCTTCACCGTGACGGAAGAGGTGGTCTATCGTGGGTATCGCTGCGCGTTCCTGCGATGCAGCACCGAGCACCACTCGCTGGGCCTGCTGCCTGTCGAGCTGCGTGCGGAACTGGGTCTGAGCCCGGACACCACCTGTGCGTCATTCGGGATTCAGCTCGCAAACTATCGCCAGCTCCGCGATGCTGTGGCCTTCCTGCGTGAGAGTGGCGTTCGAGTAGAAACGACGCAGATTCCGCCCGAGCTGTACCCCGGCGTGGACTACGCGGCGCACGCCTTCGACCCTGAGGGCCACTGCATTCAGCTGTACTACTACATGGAGCAAGTGGGGTGGGACGGACGGCCGCGGCAGGCGTCCCAACGCCGCGAGGTGGACCCTGCGCGCTGGCCAGAAACGCTCGAGCCACTGCCAGACACGTTCACAGGAGAGCCGCTCCTCGGGCCGTGGGGGTGAGTTTTATGAACCGATCCTGTCACTCGGAATAAAGACCGCCGCCAGGACCGCGATACCGGCGAGCACGAAGCCGATTCCCGCAATCCATGCCAGCAACCACGGGTAGACGATCACCAGCACTCCGACGATGATCAGCAACGCCGCGGCCACCGTCGCTGCCAGTGGGCTGGCACGCGTAAGGTCGATAAAGCTCAGCACAGTCTGCGTCCTCCTGGCAGTTGCCTATTCCACACGGCGGCGCCGACGCCCCGTGTGGGCGACCAGGGGGGCCACCTGGGTGTCCACGGACACCTGGGTAACCGGCACGCCAACGTGGTGTTCAACCACGGCCTTGAGACGGTCGCGCAACTCCTGTGTCATGTCAGGGATGCTGATGGCCGGGTCAACGGACACGCGGCACGCGATGTTCAGCCCTTTCGCGTCCTCCGCGACTTGCGATCGTGCCGTATTGACCCCGGCCACCTGACTTGCTTCGCGCTCGGTAAGTTCGCGGAGCCCGTCGAGCGCGACCGTGACCCGGCCGAACGCGTCGTCTTTGAGCGTGATCCGCCGTGGAGTCCGCGCGCGAACACTCACCTCGAGGATCAGCAGAACCAGGGCAATCACCAGCAGTAGCAGACAGACGCCGACGGTCCAGCTTCGGAGCGTCGGGTCGAGCTGGGTGAACGGCGCCAGGCGATCCTCGAACCACAGTCCGGCGGGCGCAACTTGCACGGGCTGGATCACGCCCAGTGCTGTGAGCAGCACCGCGCCGCTGGCTACCAGGAGCCCCAGCGCGAGCACGATGATCAACACACGGTTGAATAGCGTCACGCACCGGCGTCCTGTTCAATTTCTACCCGCACGTCGTCAACGGTGACGTCAATGCGTGTGGGCGTTCTGGCATCGACGGCTTCAACCGACTCACGAATGGCCGTTCGCACACGCTGCCCCAATGCACCCAGGTCGAGAGATTCGGTGTACTGCGCGCACACGTGCACCTCGATGTCCAGGGCGTCGTCGCTGGCAGTGACCGCGACACCCCGGACTCGTTCCCGCGCTCCGTACGTCGCCACTTCCGGCAATCGTCCAGGGCTGAGCTCAACCACGCCGGGCACGGCCCGGACAGCGGCGACAATCGCACGCGCGAGGGTCAGCTCGCTTACCTGCCTGGCGCCGTCTGTCATGGCCGCAGTCCAGTGCTCCAGCGAGACGCTTATTCGACGCGCCGCCCGGCGGGTTGAGCGGGAGTATCGTCATCGGCAAAATACAGGTCGACGACGTCGATGTTGACCTCTTTGACGTGCAGACCGGTCATGGACTGCAAGCGGTCCATCACGTTGGCGCGTACGGCTTCCGCAAGCTGTGGGATGCTCACGCCGTACTCGACGGTCAATCGGAGGTCGACCGCCGCCTCACGTTCGCCCACCTCGACGTTGACGCCTGCTGAGCGCTGGTCGGCGCGGGTGACGCGCTGAGCCAAGCCAGAGACGGCGGCGCCGACGCCCTGTCCGACAAGCTCATGGACGCCTGAGACCTCCCTGGCGGCGAGGGCAGCGATTTTCGACACGACCACGTCGGCGATGCTCGTCTTGCCGTCCGCGGTTATCAGTTCGGTGGCGCGTGGTCGGGACAGCGTCGCGTCGGCGCGTGGTCCGTCCGTCTGGAGATGCATCTCTTCAGTTGTCGTTGCCATATGACCTCTCCCATCGTGTGCTGGGCATATCTCGGACAAGAGTCGGACCAGTTCGTGCGACTCCTGTCCGGGATACGCCGCTTTCGACTCAGCGGCTGCTCAGCGGGGTGCCATGAGTCAGCGATTGAAGACGCGCCGGCCCACGTTCGTGACCGCCAGGTCGACCAGTTTCGTCGCCGCGTCCGGACAGAATAGTGCGGGTCGCGTACGACGAAAAGCCCTCACCTGCTCAACGCTGATCGAGGGAGGCATCGACAGCTCCTGGCGTGCCGTCATGATCTCGACCAGCGCGCAGCAGCGGCTTGAGGTAGAAGCGGTCGGCAAGCTCGAACGACGCGTTGAGACGATTGGCCAGGCGAACGTCCGGTTCCCAAGCTCTACAACCTGCGCACTGACCCGTACGAGCGCGCGGACGTCACGTCAGATACCTACTATGACTGGTTCCTTGACAACGACTATCTGGTGCTGGCGGCATCATCCCTCGTGGGTGAATTGATGCAGACCTTCCAGGAGTTTCCGCCGCGTCAGCGGGCAGCCAGCTTCACCATTGACCAGGTGATGGAAAAGATGACGGACGCCGCGTTCGGAGTTGGCCACTGAAACACCGGTTCCGTGTCGACGGGAATATATAGTCCTGCACGCTCCAAGCGGAGCCACGCATATGACTTGCCCTCGCTCAGCGACCGGTGAAGCGCGGCGCGCGTCGGGCTTTGAACGCGGCGAGTCCCTCGGCCAGGTCGTCGAGGTCGCGCGCTTCGGCGACAGCGGAGCCCTGGTGCCAGTACGCGGCGTCAGGGTCCAGGCTCCAGCCAGCGTAGAGCGCGTGCTTGGTCAGGCCCATCGCCGCGGTGGGACCATCCGCCAACCGCTGCGCCCAACGCTCGACGGCCACGTCGAGCTCCACGGCGTCGACGACCTCGTTAACCAGGCCCAGCCGCAGAGCTTCCTCGGCTTCGATCGGCTCGCCAAGCAGCGTCATCTCGATGGCTTTTCCGATCCCGACGTACTGCTGAAGGAGGTTCGTGCCGGTCGCCAGACCGCGCTTGATGAACGGCGTCGCCAGTTTCGCGTCGCGGGCCATGACGCGAAAGTCCGCGCCCAACGCGAGGTTGAAGCCCGCCCCGTACGCGTAGCCCTGGACGCGCGCGACGACCGGTTGTGCCAGGCTGCGCATCAGCCGCACCACGCTCGTCCAGCGGCCTGGTCCGCTGACGTAGTGCTTGATTTTGCCGCGCCGTCGGAGCGACTCCTCTTCGTCGGGCGTGCGCTCGCGCCCGAGCTCATCGCCAGCGCAGAACGCCCGACCGGCACCTGCCAGGACGATCGCTCGAATCGACACGTCTTCCTGGCAGCGCGCGAACGCTTCCCACAACTGCATTCCGAGCGCGTGATTGATCGCGTTGAGCTTGTCGGGTCGATCGAGCGTGATGCGAGCAATCGGACCGGTTCGTTCAAAAGCGACCAGGCGCGGGGTGGCACTGTCTGGCATGGCTGGGGCTGGGGCTGGCATTTGCTGGGGTGGCTCCATCAGTAGATGATTTGCTCTCGGACCAGCGCATCGTACGTATGCTCCTCGAGGCCCAGAAGCGACTTGAAGACGTACGCATTGTCCTGCCCGAGTGTCGGTGGCCGGACGGGAGCGCGGGGCCGCTGCTGGTCCATCATCCACGGCACGCCGTGCGACGTGAAGGTGCCGCTGCCGTCGAGACGCGGCACCTGGTTGACGAACGATCGCGCCTGAAGCTGGACGTCGTCGGCGACATCGGCGGGTTCGAGCGTCGCCGTGGCCGGGATGCCGTGCGACTGGAGCTCGGCCGCCGCTTCGGCGCCGGCCTGGGTGTGCTCCACGCGGCGATCGCGGCATCGAGCAGGTCGTGCTGCTCGCGCCGACCGGCCGAGGTCGCCAGACGCGCATCGCCCAGCAGGTCGGGTCGCTCTATCAGTCGGCACAGCCCGGCCCACTGCGTGTCCGACTGGACGCTCAGCGCCAGCCAGTGGTCCTCACCGCGTGCGGGGTAACAACCCTGCGGCGCATACAGCGGGTGGCGATTGCCGCGCGGTCCGAGTACCTGGCCGGCCAGAGACCAGGCCAGCACCGGTTCCGGCAACGCGGCGATGGTCGTCTCGGCCATCGACAGGTCGAGCATGACGCCGGCGCCGGTCCGCCGCTGGTGCCAGATGGCTGCCAGCACGAGGAATGTCTCGAAGACGGCGGTAAGTGGGTCGGTCCAGACGCCGCCAGCCGAGCGCGGAGGGTAGCCCGGGTGCGCGGAGAGCGCCGCCCAGCCGGTCGCGCACTGGATCAACGTGCCGTACGCGACCTGGTCCTGATCGGGACCGCTACGGCCGTGGGCAGACGACGAGGCCATGATGATGCTCGGGTTGACCTCTCGGAGGCGCGCATAGTCGAGGCCCAGTCGTTCCATCACGCCCGTGGAGAAGTTTTCGACGACGACCTGGCTGCGCGCGATCAACGCGCGGGCAAGCTCGCGGCCCTGGGCGTGCTTCAGGTTGAGCGTAATGCTGCGCTTGCCTGGATTGAGCTCCTCCCAGGCCAGGTTCCGCTGAGACAGGTCCGCGCGCGAGGCGGATTCGACCTTGATCACCTCGGCGCCCAGCGCGGCCAGGTAGCGGGTACAGATGGGGCCGGTCAGCACCCAGCTGAAGTCCACAACGCGGACGTTTTTCAGCGGGCGCAGCGCTTGCTCTTGCGAATCGCGCCGCTCCCAGCTAGTTCGGACGCCGCGCGGCACCTGGGGCGTGGCGAGCTCTCGAGCCGTGCGCTCGCCCAGACGCGGCGCCCGCGCCACACGCGCGGGTTCTTGCGGCTCGGATGGCGGCAGCAGGTTATAGGGCTGGTAGGGTCGTCCGGGCAGGGGGATGCCGCCACCCAGCTCAGGATCTTCGAGGTTGCTAAAGAAGCCGCGCGCGGCCAGTTGCGCCGAGCCCAGCAGGTCGGTCGCCGTGCCCAGCGGCAGGCACGCCACGCGCCGCGCCTGCGCTGCCTCGAAGACCTCCGCCCTGCCGCGCGCCGCGGTCCACTCGGCCAGCAGCGGGTACAGCTCCGCCCAGTGGTGGTCGCGCAGCGTGCGATCGCGAAAGCGAGGATCGTCGGCCCAGTCCGGCGTGCCCATAACCTCTAGCCAACGCGACCACTGGTGCTCTTCACGCGGCGAGATGGCCACCCAGCCGTCAGCGCATGGCAACAGGGCGACGACGGAATTCGACGGCTTGTCGGAAAACACTCGGCGTGTGGATCGCGGTCCGTCGGCCGTCGACCCAACGCGGTTGAACTGGGCATTGTTGGCAGACGCGACAGCTTCCTGGAGCGACACGTCGAGGTGCGCGCCGCGTCCGGACTGCTGCACTGCGAGCAAGCCGTGCATGGCGGCGGCGGCCGCCACCTGGCCCGCCAGAAACTCGGCCGCGTAGGTTGGCGCGTTCAGCGGCGGCAGCGCAACATTGTCCACCTGCAACGCGGGAAAGCCAAAGGCGAAGCCAGAGCTGTGGAACGCGATCAGGTCGTTGCCGCGCCAGGTGGCACGCGGACCGGTGCATCCGAACGGAGTGACCGAGACAACCACCAGCGACGGACATCGGTCTCGAAATGCTGGCGTGACCAGGCCCAGGCGCTCGCGTTCCATCGGCGTGAAGCTGTCGACGACGACGTCGACGCTTTCGACCAGCCGCAAGCAGGCATCGCGGTCGTCAGCAGCGGTCAGGTCGAGCACGCAGCCGTGTTTGCTGGCGTTGAGGTAGGCGAACAGTCCGCTGCGCTCAGGATGCGGCATTGCGTTGGGGAAGGGCCCGAAGGTGCGCGTGGGGTCGCCGCCAGGCGGCTCGACTTTGATGACCTCAGCGCCAAGGTCGGCCAGCAGGCGCGCGGCGTACGGACCGGCGACACCCTGCGCGAGCTCCAGGACGCGCACGCCAGAGAGGGGTGAAAGACTCAAACGCACGCATCGTATTTCCCAACGGCGCTGCAGGGGAGGCGTGATCGGGCGCTGACGTGTCTCGACCGCGGCTGAACGGCATCGACACGTCTGGTCCACGTCGATTGGGCATAACCAGCCTCGGCAGCGCCGCCAGCTCGCGACGTGCGGGAGGCATGCACGTCGCGAGTCTCAGCGGCGTGGGGGCGACGGCGCTGCTCGTCACATCGACGCGGGCAGCAGGTCGATGCCCGCCCGCTGACGCACTTCCTCCAGGAGCCGACCGGAGCTCAGCAGCTGCGCCACCCCGTCCAGCAGCGGCGCCAGCACGCGATCTTCCTCGACGAAAGGCACCACCTCGCGGACGACCTCGAAGGCGGCGCGCGTACCTCGGCCGAGGACCAATGCCTGTCGCAGCGAGATCGCCTGGGTCGCGACCAGGATCTCGATCGCCTGGACGAGCTGACAATTCTCGACGATCTGCGCGGCTTTGCGCACGCACAGCGCGGCGTTGGTCGCGTGGTCTTCGATCTCACCCGCGACCGGCTGAAAATCCAGCGACGCGGGAGCGGCGAGGAAGCGGTTCTCGGCGTTCAACGCGGTGAGCGTCTTCTGCAAGACGTTGAAGCCCGTGTTGACGCCGGCGCGTCGCACGAGCGCCGGCGGCAGGTCCGTGAGGTGCGGGTCGAGGACGCGCAACACACGCGACGTGGCAAGCCCGGAGAGTTGGCCAAGAACGATGCCCAGGGTGTCGAAGGCGATCGCCAGGCCCGCCGAATGGAAGTTGCCGTTGGACACGATGGCGTTCTCCTCGATCAGCACGACCGGGTTGTCACCGCTCCCGTTCAGTTCGATCTCCATCGTGCCGCGGACGAAGGCGAGCGCGTCCTGACACGCGCCGTGCACTTGAGGCACACAGCGCAAACTCAGCGGATCCTGAATACTGTCGAGCCGGCCGCGCTGTTCGAACGTGCTGCCCTGCAGCAAGCGGCGCAGACGTTCGGCACTGACGAGCTCACCGGTATACGGACGCACCGCGTGCGTGCGCTCGTCCAGCGGGCTCATATGGCCCTGGAACGCCTCCAGGCTGAGGGCCGCCGCGAGATCGGCGCTCGCCAGCAGATGCAGCGTTTTGTGGAGGACGAGCGCGCCGTGCCCGACGGATGCCGAATTGGCGCTGCACAGGGCGAGCGCGTCTTTGGCGCCAAGCTGGGCCGGGCTCAAGCCGGCCTGACGCAGCGCCTCCATGGCCGGCATGCGCTGGCCCCGATACTCGACGTCGCTAAGGCCGATCACGGGCAGTGCCAGATGCGCCAGCGGGGCCAGGTCCGACATGCCGATCGAGCCGCGGCTGGGCACAATCGGATGAATGCCAGCATTCAGCATGTTCAGCAGCTGTTGAAAGACAGCCACCTGCACGCCGCTCCCACCCCGACACATGCCGTTCAGGCGCGCCAGCATGATGGCTCGCACCTCGGTGGATGAGTATTCGGGGCCGATGCCGGTGGCGTGACTCATGACGATGTTGCGTTGAAACGCCTGCATTTCACTCGGCGCGACGCGGATGTCCTTGAGCGAACCGAGCCCGGTGGTCAATCCGTACACCGCGGCGCCGTCGACCGCGTGCTCCACGACGGCGCGCGAGCGTGCCATGCGTTCCAGCGCCAGTGGGCTCGCCTCGACCTGGATGCGCTCGGTCGCGACGCGCGCTACGTCGAAGACGGTGAGGTCGTTGCCGGTCAGCAACAGCGCCCCTGGCGCGTGCGCCATTCTGGCCAGGAGGCGCTCGAAGCGGGTCGCGGCGAGGTGCGGATTGGCGTCCGGCACTGCCGCCGATGGAGCCGCGTTCGCCGAACGTACGGAAGTCATGCGACCGCGAAAGCGCGTGGCCAGGACCGCCGCGACAGCGCGATAGAAGCGCCCCGCGAAGCCAGGGTCGCGGCTGAGCTTGCGCAGCAGCACCTGGCGGTCGATGCCAAACAGAACCGCGGCGTCTGCCGCGGCGACCGTGGCGGTTGCCGGCTGACCATCGACGAATGACACCTCGCCGACGAGCTCGCCACGGGACACGCGCGCCATGTGCGCGCCGGACGCATCCGTGACCGCCAGGCTGCCACTCAGTACGAAGTACAGGCCGGGTGGGTCGGCGTGCACGTCTACCAGGACCTCGCCGCGGGCGAGTGCGTGTCGGCTTCCGGCGCCCACCAACCAGTCGACGTCCAGGTCACTCAGCAGACCAAGGAAGTACTCCGCCACGCTGAGGTCGCCGCGCGTAACTGGACGCTCGGCCTGCACGCTCACGTGGGCGTCCGCAGCGTGTGTGTCAGACGATCCAGCAGGCTCAGGACGTCAGCGACGTAGCTCAGAAACGACGGGAGCAGCTCCGGCTCCTGGAGCTGCTTGGAGGAGCTTTTGTGGAGGGCGGTCGAGCGCAGTCGCAGCAGTTCGTTGCGCAGCTCAGCCGCGGTGTCCGCGACCGGGCCGGGCGCATGCTCCAGCTCGCGAGCCTGGCGTTCGATGAGCAATGCCTCCGCCATCAGCTGGCGGACACTGACCACCTGTTCGCGTAGCCGCCATTGCGACACGACGCGCAGTGTGACCATGGTGATGGGGATGACGGCGGTGACCAGGGCAATCGCGGTGCTCGCCGTCGTCAGTCCGTCGGTCAACCCCTGAAATGTCACGGGCTTGCGGCTGTCGATGTACGCGGCAACGCCGGGATGTTGGGGAAACTCTGGCACGATGCTCAGTTGCCCGATATCCAGCGGTGGGTCGTACAGGTGAGAGAAGCTTGTCTCCAGAACTGCCGCGATCAGTTTCTCGACGACGCTGTCGGGCATGTCCTTGTTGGTGACGAGCAGCAGCTGGGTGCCGATGGTCTCGAGTGTGGCGGGTGGTTCGGGTGGATCCAGTCGGTACGTGCCGGCCGGAATCGTCGCCGCGTAGATGTGGTTGCGCGTGATGTGCAGCGCGTCAGCGAACGGCAGCGCGTGGAGATGGTAATTGCAGCGCGCCACCAGGTTTGCGGCGCCGGGGTGCGGCAGCGGGCCGAGCAAAAAAATGGCCGCCGGCAGGCCATTGCAGTCCAGCGCGGGATCCGCGAGCTCGTCCAGGCTCTTGGGAACCTCGGTGAAATCCCCTGAGCTCAGGCCCAACGCGCCGAGGAGACCGTCGGGTGGCGACACCAGCGTGCGCGTGCCGGTACCAACCACGTCGAAGCTGATCGTCTGACCGCGAAGCTCCGTGGCCAGGCCCGTGTTGGGATCGTCGGCCGCTGCGAGGTCCGGTCGGATGAGCAGGTGTAGCGGCTCGACGTACAGCGGCATGATCTCGCGCACGTTGTCGCGGCCAACCGTGGAGAGCCCGCCGCCACTCAGCGCCAGGTCGATTGCGCCCGAGTTGACCTGGTCGAGGGAGTCCTCGGAGCCGACCGTCTCGACGATCTGGATGTCCAGCCCGTAGCGAGTCGCCGCGGGAGCGAGGTAGGACTCGGCGATCTCGTTGCGGCTCCCCGCGAGGCTGCCGGTCGTCAGCGTCAGGTGCGCGGGGCCAGACGGGCTCAGAGGCGTCGCCACGTTCATGCGCGCGGCGACAGCGAGCACGGCGGAAACAATCAGCGCCGAACAGGCCAGGCCGCCGACGATGCTCAACACGAGACGGCGCGACCCTCGGGCATGTGTCTGGCCTTGGCCGTCGCGCTCCAGCATGTACGGGCAATTCCCGCGCGTCTCGCAAGAAGACGCCAGGAGTGGTACCTCGCGCGAGAGGCTACGCCCGGCGGGTTGCACGTGAGTTACACGTGGGTATCCCCGATTACGCGCACGCTCTTACGCGGACGCTATGCTGCTGTGCAGTTGCATCTTGCGACTCTCGGAGGTCCGCCGTGGCGATCTGGGATGTTCTGCTGACACCTGGCGACATTGCGCCGCGGAGTGCGGCACCTGGCCAGGTGATCTCGTCGACAGCCGCTGAGGACTACCTCCGCGGCCCTGGCGCGAGCGCGGCCCTGGCGCGTGCGCGTGCGGCGGCACTGGCGTGAAGATCGGCGCCGGCCACGACCTGTTCCCGTTTTCGGCAATCGTCGATCGGCCGCCGGTGGTGTGGCCCAATGGCGCGCACCTCGCGGTCTGGGTCGTGCCCAATATCGAGCACTACGAGCTCGACGTCGAAGGGCGGCGGGTCGATGTGCGCAATTTTTCCCACCGTGACTACGGCAACCGGGTCGGCATCTGGCGACTGATGGATGCCCTGACCGAGTACGACATTCGCGGGACGGTGGCGCTCAACGCGTCGGTCTGTCGCCACTACCCGCGCATTGTGGAGCGCGCGCTGGACCTGGGTTGGGAGCTGATGGGCCACGGTGTCACCAATTCGCAGCCGAACCATCAACTCGAGCCGGCCGACGAACGGCAGATGATCGACATGACCATAGGCGAGATTCGCGCGTTTCAGGGGAAGCCCCCGCGCGGCTGGTTGGGGCCGGGCCTGAGCGAGACGCTGGATACGCTGGAGCTCCTGAAGCGGGCGGGCATCGAGTACACGTGCGACTGGGTCAATGACGATCAGCCGTACCGCATGAACAACGGCCTGTACGCCATTCCATACACGATCGAGCTCAACGACAGACCACTCTTTCGCGAGCCGTGGGCCACCGGCTGGGACTACGAACGCATGATCAAGGCGTCCTTCGACGTCCTGTACCGCGAAGGGGCAACGCAAGGGCGAGTAATGTGTCTGGCGCTGCACCCGTTTATAAGCGGACAGCCAAACAAGATTGATGCGCTGCGTAGCGCACTCGCGCATGTCGCCGCGCACGAGAAAGTGTGGCTGGCGACGGGCAGTGAGATTATCGATGCGTACGCGGCACACGAGGCCGGCGTGGGGGTGGGCTGAAAGACGTCAGGAAAGACGTCAGGGCTGCAGGATGATCTTGCCCCTGACGTCGCGGTTGGCCTGATCGGTGAATGCCTTGCGCGTCTCTGACAGCGGATACACCGCGCCGACCTGGACGCGCAGCTGACCGGCGTCCACCAGTTGCGCGATATGCGTGAGTTGCGCGCGACCGGGCTCGCGAACGAAATTGACGATGCGAATGTCCGGGCGGGTCTCCGGCGGCGGAGCAATGACCGTCACAAACGCTCCGCCCGGCTTCACATTGGCGACCGAGCGTGCGGCAATGTCGCCGCCAACCACGTCGTAGACGACGTCGACCTGACCGACGCTGTCCCACCAGCGATCCTGCTCGACGTCGACGAAGCGCTCGGCGCCCATCTCCAGAACGCGCGACTGCGCGCCGCTACGACCAGCGCCGATGACGTGGGCGCCGAGCGAGCGGGCGAGTTGCACGGCGACCAACCCCAGCGCTCCGCCGGCGCCGTGCACCAGGACGGTCTGTCCGGCATCCAGGTGGCCGTGGTCGACCAGCGCCTGCCACGACGTCAGACCTGCCTGCGGGACGGCTGCCGCCGTCACGTGGTCGACGGTGCGCGGTTTCGGCGCCACGTCGCGCGCTTCGATGGCGATCAATTCGGCGGCCGCGCCATCGCGATAGCCGCTGATCAGCCCGAACACCTCGTCGCCAACGGACACCCCCGCCGCGCCCCAGCCGAGGGCAACCACGACACCCGAAAACTCGTGCGCCGGGACGAGGTAATCACGCTGGTGCCCGAGTGGGTCCGTCCACAGCGGCCAGTCCAACTCGCCTGGCGTGATGCCGCAGGCGTGCACCCTGACGAGGACGTCGCCGACGGCGGGCAGCGGATCGGGTGTGTCTTCATAGGTGAGCCCGCGAATGCCCACGGGCTCGTATAGACGGACGGCTTTCATGGTTGCGTGTGTGCTCCTGTCTCAGTGGTGAGGTCTCTGGTGTAGACACACCCTACCCGGAAAATGTGACAGGGCCGCCGAACTATGCTGTGCGGAGCAACCTCGCCTGCAGGAACTGGACCTGACGTTGGTCCTGACCCGGAACTGACAGGACGCTGTGTGTCGGCACGACCGAGGCCAGCTTCCACTGGTCGTCGAAAGCGACGTGGAGCTCGGACTCGCTCACTCCATGGGTGAAACAGCCGACTGGACGCTGTGCGGTTTGGGGTGGATTGGCGGCGCTGAAGCACAGCAGGTGCAGCGTTGCACCGACGCGCGTTGCGCGGCCCAGGGCGCGCACGTAGCGGGCCTGATCCTGGGGCGAGAGCACATGAAAGAAGCCGCAATCGAGCACCGTATCGAAGGCGGCGGCGTAGCCGGGGATGTCGCAGGCGTCGGCCTGCACGAAGCTGACGCTGGCCAGTCCGCGCTGGTGGGCTTTGGCCGTCGCGCGGGCGATCGCCGCTGGGGCGGCGTCCATGCCCACCACCGCGTGGCCGCGAGCGGCGAGGTACAGCGCGTTTTCGCCGGTGCCGCACCCGGCGTCGAGGACCTGACCGCGGAACTGGGCGTGGGAGTCGAGGTCGACGACGAAGGGGGTTGGGCCGTCCAGGTCCCAGGGCGGGCGCTGGACAGACTGGTAGAAGCGTTCGAAGACGGGTTCGGACACGCGGCCTCCCGAAATAGATGCGAGTAGCATATATATGCCCAAGTCATATAGATGTCAAGAAGCGTGTATGCTGTGGCGCGCATGCCCGAGCTGCCCGAGGCGGCGGATCCCACGCTGGTGGCCATCGAGCGCGCCATGCTGCGCATTCGCCGCAGCGTCACCCGTCGCGAGCTCGGCAAGCGCATGGCTGGCATCCTCGAGGATGACGACCTCTCTCAGGTCTTCGCCGTCGATGCGGTCGACGAGGCCGCTGAGGATTCCGGGCGGGGTGTCAGCGTCGGCACGGTGGCCGAGCGGCTCGGCGTCGATCCTTCGCGCGCGAGTCGACTCGTGGCTAGAGCCGTGCGAGCCGGCTACCTGGCGCGCGTGGCTTCGCAGGACGACGGGCGGCGCATCCTGCTGGAGCTGACCGAGGCCGGGCGTACGCTGGTGGAGGCGATGCACGCGCATCGCCGAGCCGAGTTTGGCCAGGCGATGCGCGACTGGCCAGAGCACGATCGTCAGGAGTTTGCACGCCTCCTCGCGTGCTTTACGTGCGCGCGTGGGAGCAGCGGGAGCATGGGTACGGAGTGAGGCGGTTGCATGAGTTCGCCACTGCAGGACAGAGTTGCGATTGTCACCGGCGCGGGGAGCAGGATCGGCTTTGGCCGGTCGATGAGCCTGGCGCTGGTCCGCGCTGGTGCGCGCGTGGTCATGATGGATATTGACGCCGAGACGCTGGAGCGCACCGCCAACGAAGTCGAGGAGAGTGCTGGCCGCGGCCGCGTTGCGCGCGTGGTGGGTGATGTCTCCAGCGCGGCGGACGCTGAACGCGCCGTCAGGACGGCGATCGACGACCTCGGCGGATTGCATGTGCTGGTGAACAACGCGGGCACCAACCCGCGCAACGCCGGGTTTACCAGCGACGACAGCGCGACCTTCTGGAAAGGCGATCCCGAGGCCTGGTTTCGGGTGGCCGCGGTGAACTATCTCGGTCCGGTGATGATGGCCCGGGCCGCGGCGCCACATCTCGTGGACCAGGGTTGGGGACGCATCATCGGCGTGACGACCAGTCTCGACACGATGTACTCCAGAACCAATCCGGCCTACGGCTCCTCCAAGGCGGGGCACGAGGCGTTCATGGCCGCGATCGCGCAGCAGCTCGAGGGCACGGGCGTGACGGTCAACGTGCTGGTCCCCGGTGGTCCCGCCAACACCAATTTGTTGCCGCCGGATACCGCCTTTGACCGCAGCGCGCTCATTCAGCCGGACGTCATGCAGGCGCCGGTGGTGTGGCTCGCGTCGACGGCTTCGGACGCGGTGCACGGTCAGCGGGTGATTGCCTATCACTGGGATGAGACGCAACCGGTCGACCAACGCCTGGTCAGGGCGGCCGCGCCACTGGCATGGCAGCAGCTGGGGCGACAGGCGATTGTCCCCGCTCGCTGAGACGGGCTCGTTAAATTAGTCGAACAGGCGGCTGATCGACGTCTCCTCGTAGATGCTGCGGATGGCCTCGGCAAACAGCGGGGCCACCGAGACCTGCCGGACGCGCGGCTCCGCGGCCGCCGCGGCGGGAAGTGGCACCGTGTCGGTGACGACGACTTCGTCGAGTGGCGAAGCGCGTAGCTGCTGGACGGCGTCGGCGGTGAACAGACCGTGGGTCACGATGGCGCGTACGGAGCGGGCGCCCGCCTCCCGCACGGCGTGCGCCATATTGGCGAGGCTGCCGCCGGTGAACAGGATGTCGTCGGCCAGAATCGCATCGCGACCCCGCACGTCGCCGAGCAGCGCTACAACTTCGGACCGCTCGTCGTGAAAGGCGCGGACCTTGTCGCCCATGGCCATGGCGGCGCCGGTGCCCGCGAGCCGACGCACATAGTCGCGCACAAGTGGACCTGCCCCGGCGTCTGGCGCGACGATGACCGGACGCTCGACGGTGCCGGTGGCGCACCAGGCTCGGACCACATCGACGAGCACTGGCAAGGCGTACAGGTTGTCGACCGGAACGTGAAAGAACCCCTGGATCTGCCCGGCGTGCAGGTCCATGGTGAGGACGCGCCCGGCGCCGGCGACCTGGATCACGTCAGCAATCACCCGTGCCCGGATGGAGACGCGCGGCTCGTCCTTCTTGTCGCCTTTGCCATACGGGAAGTACGGCAGGACCGCCGTGACGCTGCGCGCGCTGGCGCGCCGCGCGGCATCAAGCAGGAACAGCAGCTCCATGACGTGGTCGTTAGGGCGCTCATGGCCTGACTGGACGACGAACACGTCGCGCCCGCGGACGTTCTCCTCGAGCTTGACTTCGATGGCGCCGTCGGAAAAGGTCCTCGTGCGGGTTTTGCCAACGGGATGCTGGAGGGTGCGACACACCGCCTCGACGAAGGCCGGGTGCGACCGACCGCCCATGATCACGAGTCGATCGCGATCGCTGGCCGTCACACCTCGAAGCATACGCGGGCTGCAGCTACCAGCCGACCGTGCGATGTGAGCGGCGTGGCGAGCACTGGTCGGTTCCCGTCAGTGTGACGCCAGTGCGGAGCGCGAACGAGCTAGTGACGCGGCGTGGCGAAGCCTGCCAGCAGGCAGTCGACCACGCGGGCGGCAAACTCGGCTGGAAGTGGGCCGCCAAACAGCAGCCGGTAGTAGAGCGGGCCTACCAGGAGCTCGGTGGCCAGATCGACGTCCGCGTCCGCGCGGATGTCGCCGCGCTGCATGCCGCGGTGCATGACCTCAGCCACCGCCGCGCGCCGCGCGGCGACCACCCGGGCGCGAAACGGCTCGCGAATGGCCGGATTTGTGGCCAGCGCGGAGAACATGCCGGGCAGCAAGCTGCCCAGTGGGCTTTGCGTCAGGATGCGCCGCGTGCCTTCGAGCATGGCGATCAGCTCGAGGCGCGTGTCGCCCCGGTCGGCCGTCCTCAGCTGTCCGGTCAGCTCGGCGAGGACCTCCAGCGCGAGTGCCTCGCGCGTCGGCCAGTGGCGGTAGATGGTCGCTTTGCTGACCCCAGCCTGTTCGGCCACATGCTCGAAGTTGAGATGCGTCAGGTCGCTGCGCGCCAGCAGGTCGCGCGCGGCGTCGAGGACGGCGCGGTGCGCCGCGGCACTTACCGGCCGCCCGCGTTTGCGCGTGACATGCTCGTCTTGCTGCGCGGCCACGCCTGGCGTATTATGGGACGCAGCGTTTAATTATTCAAGTTCGATGCTTCACGTGCAGGGCTCACCAGCGTTCCGCCACTGGCCTGGCTGGTTGTATGCCAGCGGTATCGCCCTGCTCCTGCTGGTGGGTGTCGTGACCCTGCTCCTGATGGTAGGCGTGCCCGCGAGCGCGAGCGATGCAACGCCGCGGAATCGCGCGCACCCAACGCTCACCACGCTCCTGCCGGGCAGCCCTGAGCTCGCGCCGCCCTCGGTCCTGGCACTGGCGCATCGCCCGCCGGTTTCGAAGCTGTCCGTCTCCTGGCTGCCCATGGCGGTCGCCCTGCTCGGCTGGGGCTCGACCGCGTGCGCGGTCTGTTTGCTCGCGCACCAGCCTTCGCGCTTTCCCCCCGGCCGGCGTGGGCGAGCCCTCCTCCTCGCGTACCTGAACTGAGTCCCGCGGCCAGGGTCGCAGCCGCCGACCTTCCATGGCGCTTTTGCCATCTCGGACTCGGTCATCTCTGTATCTGTCGCGGTGCGCCCACCGTGGCGGAGGTACGTGCGTATGCAACCGTTTCTGCTCAAACATCCGCCGCGCGTGGTCGACGGTGGTCGACCATGATTCACGCTGACGGGCTGATCGCCACCATCGCGGTGGGTCTGTGCGTGGCCTGCGTGGGTGGCTTCGTCGCCACGCGGCTCCATCTGCCGGCGATTGTCGGCTACCTGCTCGCGGGCATGCTGGTCGGGCCGTTCACGCCCGGCTTTGTCGCAAACGCGCAGATCGCGCACGAGCTTGCGGAGATCGGCGTGATCTTGCTCATGTTCGGCGTGGGCATCCACTTTTCGATGCGCGACCTGCTGGCAGTCAGATCGATCGCCGTGCCCGGCGCACTTGCCCAGATCGGCGTGGCCGTAGCGCTGGGGATTGGCGTGTCGATGACGTGGGGCTGGTCGCTCGGCGCGCAAGTGGTGCTGGGGCTGGCCATCTCCGTGGCCAGCACCGTGGTGTTGCTGCGCGCACTCGCGCAGCGAGACGCGCTGGGCAGCCTGCACGGACGGGTCGCGGTTGGCTGGTTGATCGTCGAGGATCTCTTCACCGTTCTGGTGCTCGTGCTGCTGCCGGTCCTGTCGCCGATGCTCGGCGGGGCGAGCCCGCCCCAGCCGTCCGACCTGAACCCGGTGCTGCTCATCGGGCTGCTGGTGGGCAAAGTCGCGGTCTTCGCGGCGATCATGCTGATCGGCGGCCGCCGAGTCGTGCCGTGGCTGCTCGGACAGGTCAGTCGCGGCGGCTCGCGCGAGCTGTTCACGCTCGCGGTACTGGCAACAGCGCTTGGCATCGCGTGCCTGGCCGCCGGCCTCTTCGAGGTCTCACTCGCACTGGGCGCGTTCCTCGCGGGCGTAGTCATCAGTGAGTCGGACCTCAGTCACCAGGCCGCGGCGGAGGCGCTCCCGCTGCGTGACGCGTTCGCGGTGCTGTTCTTCGTGTC
Source organism: uncultured Chloroflexia bacterium (assembly GCA_963776625.1). Lineage (GTDB taxonomy): Bacteria > Chloroflexota > UBA6077 > UBA6077 > CF-72 > CF-72. Next base: position 97,417 of record CAVZNP010000005.1, read on the forward strand.
CGTCGGCATGCTGTTCGACCCGAGCTTTCTGCTGGCGGCTCCCCTCGAGGTGCTGGCGGTGTTGGCGGTGGTGGTCCTCGGCAAAGGGCTCACCGCCCTTGGCCTGGTGGCACTGCTGGGGTACCCGCCGCGAACCGGCTTGACGGTTGCGGCCGGTCTCGCGCAGGTCGGTGAGTTCTCATTCATTCTGGCCGACCTCGGTCGGTCGCTCGACCTGCTGCCTGAGGAGGGCCACAGCTTGATCCTCGCGGCGGCGATCGTGTCGATTTCCGTGAACCCGCTGGTTTTCGCCGGGGTCGGTCCGCTGGAGTCGTGGCTACGGCAGCATCCCCGACTGGCGGCGGGGCTGGAGCGGCGCAGCTGGCTATCACCGCCGCGGACGAGGACGCGCCAGGAGCGCGGCCGAAGCCCGTAGTCCACCTCGAAACCGGCAGATTGCGCGCGGAGGTCGAGCCCGAGACGTGATGCGCCCCAGGCTCGCTGAGCGTCGCACATGCGCCACTGCATGGTGACCTGGAAGTGGCAGGCGGGCCGCATGCCGCGGCGGCTGAGTCCCGGTACGATCCACGCATCGTGCCCACCTGTCTGGAGTGCTGCCGCATGTCGGAGCCAACCGTGCCATGACGACACCCCCGCGCACGGTCTACCGTGCCGATCACCCGGGCAGTTTCATCCGCCCTGCCGCGCTGCGCAAAGCGCGCGTCGATCGGGCCCAGGGTCGCATCAGCGACGAAGCGCTCAGGCATATCGAGGACGAGGCCATTCTCGACGTGCTCGCCCTGCAGCGCGAGGTGGGCCTCGATATCGCCTCCGATGGTGAGTTCCGCCGCAAATTCTTCATGACCGGCCCCTACGCCGCACTCGAAGGTGTCGAGGACATCGCGACCCCGGACTTCGAGCGCTTCCCGCGGTTGCGCGACGTCGACCCCGAGGTGTTGCCTGAAGTCACCCGTCCGAGCGCGGTCGTGGTCGGTCCGCTGCGTCTCAAGCGGCGCATCACCGGCGACGAAGTCGCGTTCCTCAAGCAGCACGCGAGCCGGCCGTTCAAGATCACCATTCCCAGCCCCATCACGCTTGCGACCCACGGCGTCTGGTTCAAGCCAGGCGTCAGCGACGCGTTCTATCCTTCGACGGAAGCGGTGTGGGAGGCGCTCGTGGGCCTGTTGGCCGGCGAGGTGCGGGCACTGGTGAATGACGGCGTGGCCTACATTCAGGTCGACGCCCCGGGCTATACCCGATTCATGGTGCCCGAGCAGCGCGCCCAGATGGCGGATGCGCAGAAGGCATTCGAGCGGATTGTGGCGATGGAGAACGCGCTGCTCGACCAGGCGCGTGCGCCCGGCGTCACCTCGGCGGTGCACATCTGCCTCGGGACATTTTTTCTGGGCGAGCCCGGTCCGCTGGGTGGACAGGTCCCGGTGCAGTACGACCCGGAGTGGACAGGCAAGCTGTTCTCCGCGCTGGATGCGGACGTCTTTCAGGTCGAATACACCGGACGAGCCCAGGAGGGTGCACTCCAGGCGCTGCGCGATGTGCCGAAAGGCAAGGTGGTGGCGCTCGGGGTCATCAATATCCGCGATCCCGAACTGGAGTCGCAAGACGTGCTGCTGCGAAAGGTGGACGAGGCCGCGCGCTACGTTTCAGTCGACAGCCTGGCGCTGATCAGTAACTGCGGATTCGCTGGCAACAATGCCGGTGCGTTCATGTCGGAGGACCAGCAGCGGCGGAAGCTCGAACTGCTGGTCGACACCGCGCGCAAAGTGTGGGGATGAGGGGAGCGTTGCACCGATGACTATCGATCATGCTGTCAGCCGCAGGGCCGTGCTGCGGATGGCTCTGTTCAGCGGTGGAGCCGCGCTGCTGGCAGCGTGCGGTCCGGCCGCCACGACACCCGCTCCGGCGCCGGCCAGTGGCAACCCCGCCGCCGCGCCGACGTCCGCGACAGCAGTGGCGCCCGCCCAACCGACGGCGGCGAGTGTTGCGACGACTGTCCAGGCCACGCCAGTGCCCGCGAGCGCGCCGAGCCGGTGACCAGCCAAAGCCAGGCGGGACGCTGCGCCTCGGCATGACTGGCGACGTCTCGACGCTCGACGGGCACAACACCACGCCAAACCAGTACGACACGACCTGGTCGGTCTTCGATCGGCTGATCGGTTACGACACCAATTTGCAGCCGCAACCCTACCTCGCCGAAAGCTGGGATCTCAGTGCTGACGGCAAGCAGATCAAGCTCAACCTGCGCAAGATGGTCCAGTGGCACTCCGGTCGCGAATTCACCAGCGACGACGTCAAATACAACATGCTGCGCGTGCGCGACGCCACGCTCCAGATTCCGACGCTGCGCAACCAGAGCAACTGGTTCACCACCATCGACACGCCCGACAAATACACGGTCGTCCTGACGTCCGATCTGCCCCGCCCGGCGATATTCGATTTCTTCGAGCTTTTCAACCAGGTGGACAAGGACACCATGGAAGGGCCGGACGCCAAGACCACGTCGATCGGCACCGGGCCCTTCAAATTCGTCGAATGGGTCCAGGGTGACCATCTCACGTTCGCCAGAAACCCGAACTACTGGCAGACCGGTCGGCCGTACGTCGACACCTACATCGCGTACGCGCGCTCCGACCAGGCGCTGCTGGTGCAGTTCGAATCCGGCGCGCTCGACGTCGCCAAGGGCGTTGCACCGCAGGATTTCGCGCGCTACAAGACAGATCCTAGCTATCAGACGATCACCAATCCCGTCAGCGGCAACTACTTCCTGTTCGGGTGCAACCTGGGCTACCCGCCGCTGGACAACAAGCTGGTGCGCCAGGCGCTCAATTACGCGCTGGATCGGCAGCGGTTCGTCGATACGTTCCTGTACGGCACGGGTGTGGCGCTGTCACTGCCCTGGCCGACAAGCTCACCCGCGTTCGAGCCCGCCAAGCAGAACTTCTACACGTTCAGTCTCGACAAGGCCGCCGCGCTGCTGCAGCAGGCCGGCGTGGGGCCATTCGAAATGGATCTGAACGTGCTCAACGCGTGGCCACAACTGGTCGCGTTTGCGCCGGTGTACCAAGCAGACCTTGCCAAGCTGGGCATCACGTTGAACGTGCGCGCGCTGGAACTGGGGATCTGGGTCGACGAGGCGGTCAACCGCAAGTACAAGGGTATGTACCTGTCGAACTCGGGCTCATCGCAGTTCGAGCCAAGCTCCACGCTCAATAGCGGGCGGGCGACAGATCCGAACTCCAACAACTCGCAGTTCACCGACGACCAGTACATTCAGTTGATCGCGAGCGCGGCGGGGGAGCCGGATGCCGCCAAGCGAAAGGTGATTTATTCGCAGTTGAATGACATTCTGCTGGACGAGTCGTTCATCATTCCGTTGGCGGGCAGCCCGCCGACGTTGGCGACGCGGGCGAACGTGCGCGGCATCGAGTCCAGCGCGCACGACGGCTTCGTATATTCGGACACGTGGTTGGCGTAGGGAGTGGACCGTTGCCGAGGCGGGCATGACAGCGCCGCGCGCTGGAGCGCTGGTGCTGTCCACCGGAGGGAGTCCGATACGCTGGTGACGTGCTAGTCGACAGTCATTGCCACGCCTCGCTGGCGTGGTACGCGCCCGTTGAGTCCCTGCTGCACGAGATGGATAGCAACGGCGTGGAACGCGCCATCCTGATCCAGATTGTCCGTGAATACGACAACACTTACCAGCAGGAGTGCGCGCGTCGGTATCCCGATCGGTTTGTAAGCGTGGTACACGTGAACGGGACCCAGGCGGACGCGACCGCCAGACTGGAGCAGTTGGCTGCCGACGGCGCAACGGGCGTTCGTTTGGGTGCCGACCTGCGCTCGCCCGGCGATGACCCACTCGCGATCTGGCGGACGGCTGATCGACTCGGCCTGGCGATCAGCCTGTACCGCAATGGCACTGACCCGGCCCTTGTCGAAGAGTTGGCCACCGCGCTGCCCACGCTGCGCATCGTGCTGGAGCACTACACTGGCCGCGCGTCATCCCCCGCCGAGCAAGAGTTTCGCCCGAGAGTCGCCAGCCTCGCCCGCTTTCCGAATGTCCTGGTGAAGGTCACCGGATTGGGTGAATTCGCGCAGCGCGCCCTCCCCGTCAGGTACCCGTTTCCGTTCGAGGAGCCCATCCCGTCAAACCTCGAAGCGGCGTACGCCGCCTTCGGGCCTGGTCGCATGATGTGGGGCAGCGACTATCCGCCCGTCGCCAACCGCGAGGGCTACGCCAACGCGCTGCGGTTGTGCCGCGACCAGTTCGCCGCTCGTCCGCAAATCGAACAGGACCAGATCTTCGGCGACGTCGCGTTTGCAGTCTTCGGACGCGGCCGATGACGTCGGTGAGCCGGCGCGCGGCCTTACGCGGGCTCGCGCTCGGTGCGGGGGCGGCGCTGCTGGCGGGGTGCAGCGCGCCGGTGTCGTCGAACGTGGGCCCGCCGCCCACATCGGCGCCGAGCAACGCGCTGGCTTCTGCCACAAGCCAACCCGCGTTCACACCGCTCGCCGCGCCGACAACCGGCACCGGCACCGGCGCCGGTACCGTCACGAGTGTGGCGACCGTCGCTCCGCCAGCGCCTGCCACGGGCCAGCCGCGCAGTGGTGGCACGCTGCGCATGGGCCTGCCAGGTGACCTTGCCACGCTGGACGGCCACCTCACCCAGGGACTCACCGGTTTCGACACACTGTGGCAGGTCTTCGATCGACTGACGGCGTACGACGCCACACTGCAGCCCCAGCCGATGCTGGCCGAAAGCTGGGATGTCACGCCCGATCTCACGCAGTTCCAGCTCAAGCTGCGCAAAGGGGTCCAGTTCCACTCCGGCCGCGAGCTGACGAGTGACGACGTCAAGTGGAACATCCTCCGCGTGCGCGATCCGAAAGTTGCCGCCGGCGGTTTCGTCAATCAAAGCAGCTGGTTCACCTCGGTGGACACTCCGGACCGGTACACGCTCGTGCTGAAGTCAGACCAGTCACGCCCGGCGGCATTTGATTTTTTCGAGTTCCTGAACGTTCTCGATCCGGTGACGATGCAAGCTCCGGATGCGGCGCAGCATGCCGTGGGTACCGGCCCGTTCAAGTTCGACGAGTGGGCGCAGGGCAGCCACGTGCAGCTCAGCAAGAACGCCAACTACTGGCGCAGCGGGCGTCCGTACCTCGATGGGATGACCGCGCCGATCATCACCGATCAGCAGGCGCGGCTCGCCCAGTTCGAGTCCGGTTCACTGGACGTAGTGCCTAATCCGGCTGCCAGCGACCTGATCCGACTCCAGGCCGATGCGGCGTATCAGGTGCTAGTGCACCCGGCCAGCGCCCAGTTCTTCGTAGTGGGCGCCAACGTGTTGATGTCGCCGATGGACAACAAGCTGGTGCGTCAGGCGCTGAGCTACGCGATCGATCGGCAGCGCTTCACCAACACCGTGCTGGGTGGTCTCGACGCCCCGGAAGCCTTGCCGTGGCCGTCCTTCTCGCCGGCGTACGAACCTGCCAAGCAGAACGCGACATTCGACCTCGACAAGGCCAGGAGTCTGATCGGCCAGGCCGGCGTGGGCGCCTTTAGCATGGACGCGCTCATCCCGAGCTCGACCCAGGAGCTGTTCGAGCTGGTTCAGATCGTTCAGGGTGACCTGGCCAGCATCGGCGTCACACTGAACATCCAACGTCTCGAGTCGGCTGCCCTGCTCGACCAGATCAACAATCGCAAATATTCAGGCATCACCATAGGCAGTCAGAACTTCGCCCAGCTCGAGCCGGTCACTATTCTGACGCGCAGTCGAACGTACGACCCTGTCATGAACAACGAGGGTTTCAAGAGCGACCAATATACGCAGCTGATTGCCAGCGCAGGTGCCGAAGCGGACGCCGCCAAACGCAAGCAACTCTATTCTCAATTGAATGACCTGTTGCTCGACGAGAGTTTCGCCATCGTGATCAGCCAGTTCCGTCCCAAGCTGGCGCTGCGCAGTGCGGTGCATGACATCGGCCCCACGCTCCACGAAGGCTTCTCGTACACCGACACCTGGCTCGACAGCTAACGAGCCCCGCTCCAGACGTGCTAACGTGGGCGTGATCGACAGGGGTTGAACAGGATGCTGGATGCTCGACACCAGGTAGCCGGTACCGTGAGGTCCAGCACCACACAACAACAGCAGGGCACGGGTGCGACACCGTCAGCGCCGGTGATCAGCCGCCGAGCATCGCTGTGGCTTCTGGCCACGGGCCTGGGCGCCAGCGTACTCGCGGCGTGCGGCGTGAACCCGGCTGCACCGGCGAGCACTTCGGCACCAGCGGCGGCGAGCGCGGCACAGTCCGCGCCGGGCACGGCCGCGCCGACCGGCGGCGCTGTCGGGGCAGCGCCCACGACGAGCACGCCAAGCACGCTGAGCACCACGGGCACAGCCACGGGCACAGCCGGTGCCGTGGCTGCCGGTACCGCGGGCGCCAGCGCACAGCCAAAAACCGGTGGCACGCTGCGTTCGGTCCTTTCGGCCGATATCGCCAGTCTGGACGGGCACGTTTTCGCTGGCGGCGCGGCCGACACACTGTGGCTCATTTACGAACGCCTGAGTGCCTACGACGTGCGACTGCAGCCCCAGCCGGTGCTCGCCGAGAGCTGGGAGGCCAGCAGCGACTACAAGACAATCACGTTTCATCTGCGCCAGGGCGTCACGTGGCACACCGGTCGCGACTTCACGAGTGACGACGTGAAGTACAACCTGCTGCGGGTGCGCGACCCCAAGGTCGGCGCCGGACTGTTCGTCAACCAGAGCAACTGGTTCACGACCATCGACACGCCAGACAAGTACACCCTGGTCCTGACATCTGATCAGCCGCGGCCGCTGGCGTTCGATCTGTTCGAGCGCCTGTACATGCTGGACAAGGACACCATGGAGGGTCCCGACGCGAAGACGAAAGCGAACGGCACCGGGCCGTTCACCTTCGTAGAGTGGGCCCAGGGTGACCACTTCAGCCTGGCCAAAAACGCGAACTACTGGCAGTCGGGCCGACCCTACGTGGACGGCGTGCACGTGAGCATCGTCAAAGACGCCCAGGGTCTGGTGTCGCAGTTCGAGGGTGGCTCGTTCGACATCGCCCGCAGCATCCCGCTGTTGGACTACGTGCGTCTGAAGGACGACCCGCAGTACCAGGCGCTGCCCAACAAGATCAGCACCTCGTTCCACGTCATCGGCGCCAACATCAAGTACCCGCCGTTCGACAACAAGACCTTTCGCCAGGCCTTGAACTACGCCATCGACCGCAAGCGCTTCGTCGACACGGTCCTGCAAGGCAACAGCACCCCGAGCGCGCTGCCGTGGGACCCGGCCGCACCGGCGAACGAGGCGGCCAAGCAGGCGGCCTACGGCTTCGATCTGGACAGGGCGAAGTCGCTGCTGGCTCAGTCCGGCGTGAGCGACGTCGAGATGGACATCACCATCTTCCCCAACGCGGAAGGCCCGGCATTTTCACAGATCTATCAGGGCGACCTGGCCACGCTGGGCATCAAGCTGAACCTGCAGACGCCTGACCAGGCAGCGTTACTGGACGTGCTCAATAACGACAAGTACCGTGGCCTGTACTACCTGCCGGCGGCGCGCGCCGCCTCGCCTGGCTCTGAGCTCAGCACGGACCGCGTCTACGACCCTAAAACCAACATTTCGGGCTATCAGAGCGATACCTACAGCCAGCTGGTGGACGCCGCGACAACCGAGCCGGATCCCGCCAAACTTCAGCAGGTCGTCTCGCAGGTGAACGATCTGCTGCTGGACGAGTCGTTTGCCATGCCGCTGGCGCCGACGTATCCGACGACGCTCATGCGGGCGAACGTACGCGGCGGTGAAAACACGCTCTTCAGCGGCTGGCAATACGCGAACGTCTGGCTCGCGTAAGCGCATCGGCGACCCGTGGCCAGGGGCTGGCCGACTGCGACTCGGGCAGAAAACGGGCCTGTCGGCCAGACTCTAGCGTTAGCGTTCGGGCAGCTCGCTGACCAGCGTGCGGGCGGTGGTCGGATCCAGACCGCCACGATCGGGCTGGCCAAGCAGGACAAGTAACTCGCTATCGTGTGCCCCCGCGCGGCGGCGGGCGACGAGGTCTTCCAGCACGCCGGACGGCACGCCATACGCCGCGGCGAGTCGTGACAGCTCGTCGAAGTGGTCGGACGCCTTGTTCATGCTGGAGAGCCTTAGCAAGGTTCGCGCCGGCCGCTGCTGAACCGGCTTGCGCGAGCATCCCCAGGCGGTCCAACCGCAGTCCACCGGCAGCGTGACACCCGTGATCAGATCGGCGCGCGGTGATGCAAGAAATGCCACAGCGTCGGCAACGGATTCCGGTGACGCGAGTCGGGCCATCGGTGTACGGTCGAGCACCGCCTGAAGGCGGCTCTGGTCGGTGAAGAGTCCGCTGCCACCCGTAATGAAGGCGACTTTGCTCTCGAGGTCTTGCTGCATGCAGCGTGCATGGTGTCACGCACGCGGCGCGGGGCAGCACGACCGCAACCTGAATAGAACAAATGTTCGAAAGAGAAATACGCTCAGCTCGCCAGGGGTGACTTCGCCCAGCAGTTCGGCCAGGGTGGCAATCAGCGCCACAAGGGCGGCGTGCGCGCTCGGGGAGAGCCGGCTGCCAGACAGCGACACACTCATACCCCGACTGAACTCCTCGATCTCCTTCGAGAGGACCGTGTTCGCCTTGTGTCGTCGACGGACGACACCTACCTTGCGTGAGCAATCGCGGACGTGCATAGCTCCTCCATATCCCAGCATTGGCGCGAACCTCTCGAGTTGATGTTGACGTCCGACGCGCGTGGCCGCGGGAAGCCATGTCGTCGGACTGATACGCATAATGGTCAACGGCGCGTGAGCCGTCTGTGTGACGGGACCCTGTCTATCGCAACCATCGTGCCACGTGGCGGAATCAGCGCGCCGTATATGGCAGGCTCAAGCGCCTGACCGGCGGTTCGAGGACGTGCTGCCACGGGCGTGCGGCGTAGCCCTACGCGCACCTCAACCGGGCGGACCGTGTGAGCTGTAACGGCGACACTCCAGTTGATAAACGGTTCAGTAACTGCGTGACGGAGGACTCCCGTCGCGTGCGGAGTCCGCCGTGGTTGGGATGCTCTCGAGTTCGACAGTGTCACCCGTATGCGCGCGACCGGCACGACATTGCGGCCCAGCGCCGAGCCATGCCGCACGCCCCGGCGATCGCGTGGATCGCATGATTTTTCGTAACGAAAAACGTCGCTCACGACGGCATTGTCATCCCGTTGTCAGCCAGTTGTCTTGACATCCGGGGGTCGGACTGATATCAAGATCTCTAGAGTTCGCCCTCCTCCCCGCACCTGTCGAGAGCGATTACCCGTAGTTCCGGTTGCACCGGATGCAGCCGTCGATGTGTTCACGTCACGCAGGGATGCTATGCCCCCACTCCGTGGTTTCACCGCGTCACCATCTCCTTCATTGTCCCCTGTCCCCATCCACGATCGACTCCGAGCGCCTGCCGCGGACCTCGCCGCACGGCCGCTCGGCAACGTGCGGCTGGCGACGGATGCTCGGGCCCGGGCTATCAAGCGTGTGATCGACGTTGGCCTGTCGAGTCTCGCGCTGGTCGTCCTTTCACCTGTGTTCGGTGTGATTGCCCTCGGCGTCATGCTCGATTCGCGTGGGCCGATTCTGTTTCGTCAGGAGCGCATCGGCCGGTATGGCCGCTCGTTCGTGATGCTCAAATTTCGAACGATGATCGCCGACCGGCGGACCCGCAACCTCGGACCACCAGCCGGTGTGCCCGAGCGGCGTCGTACGCACAAGTCGCCCAACGATCCGCGCATAACCTTGTTAGGCCGCTTTCTCCGCCGAACCTGTCTGGACGAGCTGCCGCAGTTCTGGAACGTGCTGAGCGGCTCGATGAGCATCGTTGGTCCGCGACCCGAGCTACCGGAGATCGTCGCGCAGTACGAGCCGTGGCAGCATTCACGCCACCTGGCCGCGCCTGGTATTACCGGCTGGTGGCAGGTCAATCGCGACGGCGTGCATCTGATGCACCAGGCGACGGAGCTCGATCTCTTTTATCTCGAACACTGGTCGGTCGCCCTCGATATTCGCATCCTGGCGCGCACTTTTGGCATCGTGCTGCGAGGCGTCGGTGCTTTCTAGCCAGGCGGCCGCCGCGGCCATCCCGCTGCCAGTGCGCTTGCCGGTGGCCGGGGTCCTGGTCAGTCGGACGACGTACGCGGAGGCGGTCAGCAGTCTCGTCGAGGCCGCGCGAGCGGGCGTGCCGCTGCACGCGGCGGCGACATCCGTGCACGGGCTGACCATCGCCGCGATCGACCCTGGTTTTGGCAGAGTCCTGAACAGCTTCGAATTGGTGACGCCCGACGGTCAGCCGGTGCGCTGGGCGATGAACGTGCTGCACGCCACCGGTCTGAAAGAGCGGGTGTATGGCCCCACGCTGATGCGCCGCCTGTGTGAGACCGCCGCCGCGGAGGGAATTTCGGTGTACTTCTACGGCGGTCGGCCGGAGGTGCTCGAACGCCTGGTAGAACGGCTGGGTGCGCGTCTGCCGCGTCTGGCCATCGCCGGGTACTCGGCGCCACCCTTCCGGCCGCTCACCGCCGAGGAAGACGCTGAGGAGGTCGACCGCATCATCGCCTCACAGGCACAACTGGTGTTCGTTGGCCTGGGCTGCCCACGCCAGGAGCGCTGGGCTTATGACCATCGCGACCAGCTTGGTCGGCCAGTCGTGTGCGTCGGAGCCGCCTTCGATTTTCATGCGGGTACCTTGCGACAGGCGCCAGGCTGGATGCAGTCGCATGGACTCGAATGGTGCTTCAGGCTGCTGATCGAGCCGCGCCGCCTGTGGCGGCGCTACGCCAAGCACATCCCCATCTTCGTGATGCTGGTGACTCGCCAGTACCTCACCCAACGCTTGAGCTCGTCCAAACCCTGAGCCCAGGAGACGGAAGGAATACACATCCATGCATACCAAGAATGGTCAGCGACCCAGCCCACGCGCGCTCGTCACCGGCGCCGGGGGCTTCATCGGGCATCACCTGGTCAAATCCCTGACCGCGCGCGGCTACTGGGTCCGCGGCGTCGACATGAAGCAGCCGGAGTACGAGCCGACCAGCGCCGACGAATTCCTGCAGCTCGATCTGCGGCGCTGGGAACACTGCGCTGCAGGCCACCTCCGACGTCGACGAGGTCTACAACCTGGCCGCGAACATGGGCGGCATCGGCTTCATCGAGTCGACAAAGCCGAGATCATGCGCGACAACGGGCTTGATCAACCTCGCATATGATCGAGGCGGCGCGCGTCAACGGGGTCAGCCGCTTCCTGTTCAGCTCGTCCGCGTGCGTCTACCCGCAGTACCTGCAGAAGAGCACCGACGTCACGCCGCTCAAGGAAGAGGACGCCTATCCCGCTGAAGCCGAGGACGGCTACGGCTGGGAGAAGCTGTTCATGGAGCGGCAGTGCCGGCACTATCTGCGAGGACTACGGACTCGAAACGCGCATCGTGCGCTTCCACAACATCTACGGGACGCTGGGCACGTACGACGGTGGCCGGGAGAAGTCGCCGGCGGCGATCTGCCGCAAGATCGCGCTGGCGAACGACGGCGACGACCATCGAGGTGTGGGGCGATGGCCTGCAGACGCGTTCGTACTGCTACGTCGACGACTGCGTGGAGGGGATCTATCGGCTGATGCGCGCCGACTACGCGAGCCGCTCAATCTGGGCACCGATCGACTGGTCACCATCAATCAGCTGGTCGACATGGTGGCTGGCATCGGCGGGCAAGACGATCTACAAGCGCCACGACCTGACCAAGCCGCAGGGCGTGCGCGGGCGCAACTAGCGACAATACGCGGCTGCGGCAGGTGCTCGGCTGGGAGCCGTCGATCAGCCTCGAGACGGGCCTGGGGCGCACGTATCAGTGGATCCAGCTGGAGCTAGAGAAGGCAGGCAGGCTACAGGTCGCGGCCTGAGGTCGGTTTCCCCGGGGGGACCCCGCGGCTGACGCGCTCCCCCGAAGGTCCCCACGGCTGCCATCCCCGCAGGGGTCCCCAGGGCACTGCCATCCCCCGCAAGGGTCCCCAGGGCAAGCTGCCTTCCCCGCAGGGGTCCCCAGGGTAGCTGCCATCCCCCGCAAGGGTCCCCAGGGCAGCCATCCCCGCAAGGGTCCCCAGGGCAGCTGCCATCCCCCGCAAGGGTCCCCAGGGGCAGCTGCCATCCCCCGCAAGGTCCAGGGCAGCTGCCATCCCCGCAAGGGTCCCCAGGGGGAGCTGCCTCCCCGCAAGGGTCCCCAGGGGGAGCTGCCATCCCCCGCAAGGGTCCCCAGGGCAAGCTGCCTTCCCCGGAAGGGTCCCCAGGGGGAGCTGCCTTCCCCGTAGGGGTCGTCACAAGCCGATGTTTGCCCGGTGAGGTCCAGCAGGGCAGAGGCTTTCCCCGGGGGATTCCCCGCAGCGTAAGTGCTTCCCCTGTGTATCCCACTGGGATAGATGTGTCCCCGGCGAGGTTCCCAAACCACGAAACCCCGCCGTCTTGGGTCCCCTCTGGGGAAAACGCGGGTGCTGCTATGCCAGGCGCCAGCGCGGCGACGGGGTGTAAGTCTCGAACGTGGTGCGCTGCCCGGTCAGCAACTGCCACGTACATCGCGTAGCGCAGCGGCGGGCGCTCGAAGTATGCGCCGCTGGCCAGCTTCACCAGCAGGCGCGCCACGTTGAGCGGCAGCCGCGCGCGGTGGACCCACGCTGGCAGCATGGCGTGCAGCCGTTCGCTCTCCAGGCGGACGGACGGGTTCTGACTTCGGTTGGAACCCGTGAGCGCGAAGGTCGACAAATAGCGGCGGAGCGTCGCCATGCGATAGCCCTTACGCAACAGCCGGATCACGAACTCGGCGTCGCCCACGTCCCTGAAGCTCGGGTCGAACAGATCACCAGCGTCGACGACACGCCGCCGCAGGAACATCGAGCTCGGAAAGTTGTACAGATCGCTCGAAGCGATGAATGGCCAGACGGGCGCGTACGCCTTACGGAAGCACACCAGGCTTCCGTCCGGACGAGTGACCAGCGTGTCACCGAACAGCACGTCCACGTCTGGATGCGCCTCGAAATACGTGGAAACGGTCGCCAGCGTTCCCGGCAGGTACTGCTCGTCGCAGCTGAGGTATGCCACGATCTTGCCGCTGGAGGCGAGCAGACCCTTGTTGATCGCGTCGTACATGCCCCGATCGGGGCCAACGATGCTGCTGACGCGCGGCTGCGTCTTCAGCCACTCGACGCTGCCGTCGGTCGATCCCCCATCCGCGACGAGGTGCTCGTACGGCAGACCCGCCTGGTCGGCAACGGACGCGCAGCAGCGCTGCAAGTAGCGGAGCATATTGAAGCTGGGTGTGATCACCGACAGCTCGATGTCGCTCGAGCTGGTCACGCCAGCGCCTGCCTGAGATGGTCAGCCAGGCGAATCGACAGGGCGACGATCGTCAGTGTTGGGTTGGCGTAGCCAGCGGTCGGGAAGACCGAGCTCCCGGCGACGTACACATTCGCGATGTCGTGCACGCGACAGTTTGCATCGACGACGCCCTGGCGTGGGTCGTCGTGCATGCGCGTCGTGCCCATATGGTGGTAGCCGCCCGTCACTCGAGACGGCCACTCCGCGTCCGCCGCGTCGAGCAGAGCGTCGAGCCTGCCGAGGTTGGCTCGCTCGAGCTCGGTGGCGAGGATCTCGTGCGCACGTCGCATGCTGTGCAGGTCGGTGTCGGTCACGCGCCAGTCGAGCCGCACCAGGTTGCGACCGAGGCGGTCGAGCTGCGCGGACAACTGCACGCGGCTGTCAAAGTTGGGAGATTGTTCTGCAAAAGCACGTACCATGATGCGATTGGCTGGTTCGATATGGCGCAGCATGCGCCGTCGAGTCGCGGCGAGCACGCTGTCCAGTCCACCAACGACGGACCGCGCGTGTTCGGGCCACTGATAGGGTAGATAACCCATACGCACGAGTCGGACCATATGCAGCAGCGAGCTGACTCCCGCTGAATAGTAGGCTGAGCCCGTTCGCCAGCGAGGCGGAAACAGAAAGGCGGCGCGCAGGAGCTCCTCGCGCTGCTGCCGCGCGTCGCTCAGCGCAAGCACCGCCTCAATGCGCGTGTGGGGCACGAGCTTTTGCGAGCGGTGGATCGAATAGAAGCGCGATCGGCGCCAGCCGTTGGACAGCACGAGCTCACCCGAATCCAGATACAGGTGTTCGGTAAAAAATCTGCCGACGAGGTCGTGCTGGTTGCCGAGGCCGCCAGGTGCGGCGCGCCGGGACAGCAGCAGCAACCTGGGAGTCTCGATGCCGCCCGCCGCCAGAACAACCGCACGCGCGTTGATGCGCCGCTCGCGTCCGTCGAGCGTTTTGAGGCGTACACCCGTGGCGGTGCGCCCGTGGCAGTCGGTTTCAACCTCCACCGCATGCGCGCGCAAACAGGTGTAGATGTTCGGCGCGTCGATGACGGCTTGCCGATACGCGCGCCCGAAGCGAGTTCTGCTGAGCTGGAAGATGTGCGTGTCGATCCCGTCTGGCGGAAACGGCAAGCGTCGCTCGTGCGGCGTCTCCCAGTCGTCTACACCGTACGCGAACGGGCCGAGCTCACACACGGTCTGGGCACGTGCATAATACGGATCAAGCTGTTCGCGAGTGATCGGCCACCCGCTCCACGGGACCCATGCGCGACGGCTGAAATCAATCGCGTCCAGCGGGCGGCAAGCCCCGTTCCAGATGGTGGTCGTGCCCCCGAAACCGCTGATTCTGACTTGCTCGAGTGGAAAATATGGTCGCCCAACGATCTCGCCGCGCAGCAGAGCCTGCGCGCCGGCATCGCCATGCAAGCCACCCCCCTCAATGAGACAGACGTGCAGGGCTCGGTTGGCCAGCTCACGCGCGATCGTCAGACCGGCTCGCACCGGCCCCGACAATACACACGTCTACACTGAAGGGCGGAACCTCGCCTGATGCGGCTAAATCAAGCAGCAAGAGAGCACAATGTGTGGAGTACTGAATTCACATGAACGGCAGCAGCGTGACCTTAAGTACGCCCGCCTCCGGTCCACAAGCGTACAACAGTCGGGTGAACGGGGCGAGTATGGACTCCATCAGGACCGGTGCGAGCAGCATGGCGCAAGCGGCGAAAAAAGCGCTGCGCGGCGCCGTGAGCGACCTCCTGCGGCCGGTCGGTTTCGACCTGATCCGTCTGTATCGCGTGCCGCGCACCACGTTCATGGGCCTGCGCCGCTTCCCGATCAGGACCATCGTCGACGTCGGCGCGAACCGCGGCCAGTTTGCCGAAGAAGCTCTCGCGTTCTTTCCGAGCGCCCACATCATCAGCTTCGAGCCACAACCCGAAGCCTTCCAGGTCCTGTCACACCGCGCCACCACGGGCCGCGGACACATCACGCCAGTCAACCTCGCGCTGGGTGATTCCGAGGGCATGGCGCGCATGCAGGTCCACGTAGACTGGGACTATTCGTCGTCGCTGCTGGACACCACGCCGCTGGCCCACCAGTTGTACCCGTATCAGCAGGAGCAAAGTACGCTGAACGTACGCCTGACGACACTCGATCGGTATTTCGAAGAAGCTTCGGTGCGCCTGGAACCCGACATTCTGGTGAAGATTGACGCACAGGGGTATGACGATCGGGTCATTCGCGGTGGTCGTTCGGTCTTCCAGCGAGCACGCGCGGTGATCGTCGAAATCAATCTCGACCATCTTTACGAACAGCAAGGGAGTTTCAAGGACATTTTCGATTTACTTGACGGGCTGGGGTACCGGTACGTTGGAAACCTGGATCAGACGTACGCGACGGACGGACACGTCGTGTTCATCGACGGCGTCTTCGTTCGCGCATGACCACGCAGTCCACCCACCAGGCGTTGCAGATGCACGCCACCCCGGGGAACGTCGGCGCGCTCGTCAAGAGCGCCGCGCGCCAGCTCGTGGCTGGGCTCGGCATCGAAGTGCTCAAGACGCGCACCCTGAACGCGTATCTGAGCCGCTACCAGGACGCGTGCCGCGAGCTCGACGCAGTCGCTCGGCAGTTCGTTTTTCCCGACCTGCCCGAACGCCCCGGGCGCGTGCCGCTGATGGTCAGCCTACAGGGCACCGGCGCGAGTGAGGCCATGTGGCTGCTCGGGCATCTCAATCGTTCGCTCGAGACTGACGGCGACATCTGCGAGTTTGGCGTGGCGCAAGGCGCGACCTCAGCCCTCATGGCGAATGAGATCCGTCTCACATCGAAGCGGCTGTGGCTGTTCGATTCGTTTCAGGGCTTGCCGCGACCAACAGGACAGGACGTGCTGCTCGACGATATCTACAGTCTTGGATCGATCGACAAGTACGCCGGTCGCATGGTCGAGGACCAGACGCAGGTCGTCAATCGCTTGCGGGAGATTGGCTTCCCACTGACGCGGGCGCGCATCGTCGCGGGTTTCATCAACGACACCATCCGACAGCCGGGCCTGCCTGACCAGGTGTGCTTTGCGTATGTCGACTTCGATTTCTACGCGCCGATCCTGACCGCGCTGGAGTTTCTGGACAGTCGTGTGTCGGAGGGTGGATACGTGCTCGTCGATGACTACGGACACTTCTCGGCTGGGGCCCGCACGGCGGTGGACGAGTTCGTCGCGCCGCGTACTGACCGCTGGAGACTGACGTTGCCGCCCACCTTCGCGGGGCGGTTCGCCATCCTGGAGAAGGCCGGACGACCCGCGAGTGCAAACAGTCCGGTGAGCGCCACATAGAACGGGAAACGAAAGTAGAGCTGCATGATCGAGTCGCCCCAGTTGAAGAGCAGAAACAGCACTGTCCAGCAGGCGACCATGGCGGCGAAGTCATCGCGGAGGTCACGTGCGCTGGCGAGGGCAAACAGCGCTCCCACCAGCCAGAAGGCCACGCACACCGTCGCGCCGATCAGACCGGTGGCCAGCACCTCATCCAGATAGCCGTTGTGGGCGACGACGGGCGCCCAGCTAATCACCTCCTGGACCTGATGCAGATTGTCCGGATTCCAGAACGCGCCGAAGCCATACCCGAGCACCGGGCGGGCCGCTACGTACTGCTGCAGCACGGCCCACAACTCGACTCGACCTGACAGGTCGCTGATATCCTGGCCGCTGTCAAGTGTGGCAAATTCAAATGCGGTGCCGGTCAGCGAGCTGACGTCCGAAACGGCAACGACCGCCAGCGTGAGACTGGCGACGAAGCCGGCGGCCAGCAGCCAGGGTGCAGCGCGCCGCACGTTGAGACGGCTCAGCAGCAGGATCAGCAGCAAACTCGTCGAGTACGCGCCGATCAGGCGCACCTTCTGGGCGAACAGCGCCAGGAGCGCCGCGACAACGTACACCACACACACCCACGCGTTCAGGACGCGTTGTCGCCACAGGTAGATTGCCGCGAACATCGACAAGGCGACGGGGTGCGCGACGACGGTGCCAAGTCCAATGCTCTTGGCGGCAAAGGCCGGGTCCAGAAGGTTGATACCGCCGGTTGACAGCAGCGCCAGCCACAACGTGGCCATGGCCGTGAGGCCGGCGACCAGCACGTGCATGCCGAGCAGATGCCGACCCTGCTCCGATCTCCCGTAGAAGCCAATGCCCAGGCCGTAACTACCGATAACGAGCAGCGTCACCTGCCCGAAACGGCGGATCGTCAGTGCCTGGTCGACACTCCACAGGATCGAGAAAAAGGCCCACGCGAGGTACAGACCCAGCAGACCTACCAGCAGTCGCAGCGCGCGACCCTCGAGAGCGCTGCGCGTGCGGGGAATGAACCACGCGCCGATCAGTGCATACGCGACCACCAGCAGCGTGTTCAGGAGCGAACCCTGCTCCACAGCGGTAGCCGCCTGATCCACGACCACGTCCCCCACCTGCTGCGCGGTGGGGGTCGAGGGATTGAACTGCTGGGCCATCTGGACGAGCCACCAGACCAACAGCAGCGTGCTGACAACAGTGTGTTCGTTCAGCCAGCCGCGCCCGCGCGCGGCGGCCGCCTCAGACGCATGCTGAGTGGGGTGCTGAAGTAAGACCTGGATCAGTGCATCTTAGCGCGTCAGACCCACGGCGCTTGCCATCGGTATCACGTACGTCGTGAGCGCCGCCGACGCCTGCTGCGGCGACAGATAGGTCGACCCGAGTCCGCCGGGGGTCGCGGCGAAGGCCGCCAGACTTGTGAATTGCTGGTTACCCCAGCGGAAGCGCGCCTGGCCGTTTTCAGAGGTCGGGTACCAGATAGCGTTGTTCCAGGCGTGGTTGGACGCGGTCGTGATCTGATTCGAGCCGTCGTCGCCCCACAAGATGGCGTAGTCGCCCGTCGAGCCCATGATGACGTCGTTGTCGTGGAAGTAGACGTTGGTTTCACCTTGTGGCGGAATACAGCAGCGTGTCTGCAGGTACGCTTCCAGTCCGCGCGACGAGGCGGCGACGACGTTCCAGCGCACTTCCGCATTGCCGGAGCTCGAGATGTAGATGCCCGGCCAGTAGCCGGTTGCACCCCAGACCGCGTTGCCCTGGATCAGTGCGCCTTCGCTGATCTCGAAGAATATCTGTGGACTGCCGTCGGGCCCCGTATCGCGGTGCCCGCCGTTGGAGTAGACACGATTGCTCGAAAACGTGATGTTGCTGCACGCCTGGTCGCACCACAGCCCGGGCCCGAGGTTGTCATGGACCACGTTGGAGTCCACGGTCGCGTTGGTCACGCCCGACAGTTTCACGCCGCCGCCGGCCCAATCCAGCATGAACCCCTCGGTGTTGTTCCAGAAGACCTCGTTGCCCTGAATCAGGGTGTTGACATTCTGGTTGCCCAGGATGCCCTCGAAGCCGCTTTCGGCAATCTTGTTGTTGAGCACGCGCGTCTGGGTGCCAGGGTTGCTCGCGCCGCCTACGACAACGGTCGCTCCGTGCGTATCGTATAGTTGGCTGTTTTGCAGCGTCCAGCCATTCCGACCCTGGTTGCCGACGGCGCCGGTCTGGGCAGGATTTGCCAAGTGGCGCATGGTCATGCCCTGGATCGTCACGTTGTCCGACTCGGTGTCGATCCAGGTGGTGCGCGTGCTGACCTCGACGACGTGTCCGGCGGGGTTACTCGCCATCACCACCTGACGCGCGGCCGTGAGCGAGAACTGGCCTGCAGTGGGCGTAGCGCCGACGGCCACCTCGATGAGCGGCGTGCCGTCGACGAAGACCTGCTCGGGCCAGTTGCAGCGCGGGTCATCACAGATCACCCCACTGCCATTGCTGAATGGCGGCAGGACGTTTGAGGAGATCCACGTCGAGCCGCTCTGGGTCCATGCAGTCCAGACGTCGCTGCCGCGGATTTCGGCCTGACCCTGACCGTCCAGCGTCATCGGCTTGTTGATCGTGACCGACTGTTCGTACAGACACGCGGGCAAGCGCAGTACCCCGCCTGAGGGGGTGGCATCGATCAGCGACTGCAGCGACGTGCTGCATATGGCAGCTTCAGCCGGAAGGCCGGGGCCGAGCAGGGCGCTCGCCAGTGCGACGGCGCTCGCGAGCGCGAGCGCGCGCCAGCACGGCACGCGCTGACGAAGGAGTGTTCGATGCATCATGGGCCTACCCGGCCCAGTATGTCACCCGCGTAACTGCTTTTTGAAGAGCAGGTTACGGTTATTTACGTAATTGTGAGCGCTATGCCGGCACGATGCCTGCGGAGCGCCGCGCGATAGATGTCGCTGAGCTGCGCGTAGTTGTTCTCGGGCGTGTAGCTGTGCTCGAAGGTCTCGCGTGCCGCGCGCCCCATCTCGGCGAGCTGGGGCGGGTGGTCGACCGCCCAGCAAACCTGGCTCAGCAACGCCTGGGGCGATGCCGGCGCAAACAGCAGCCCGGTGCGGCCAGACTCGACGATCTCGGGAAGCGCACCCGACCGCGCCGCGAGGACGGGCGTGCCTCGGGCGAACGCCTCGATGGCGACCAGCCCGAACGGCTCGTGCCATTCCGACGGCACGATCAGCGCCGCCGCGCCACCCATCAGCGCACGTACCTCCGGCGGCGTTCGGCGGCCCAGCCACTCGACGCCTGGCACCTCGAGGACGGCGTGCGAGACCAACCCAGCCAGCGGGCCGTCGCCGACGATCTTCAAGTTCAAGGGCACGGTGCCGCTCAGCATGCGCCAGGCGCGCAGCAGGGTCGCGACGCCCTTTTCTTCAACCAGACGCCCGACATACAGCATGTACCCGAGGTGATGCTCGCTGACACCCGGATCCGGATCCACGAAGTTGCCCTTCACGGCGACGCGCGCTGCAGGTATGCCGGCCGCGATCAGTCTGCTCCGCTGAAAGGAGCTCAGCGCGATGTAGCGGTCGACCTGCGTGCGCCACGTGCCGATCAGTCGGTGTGTCGCGTTCATCACGCCGATCACCGCGCTGGTGGCGCGGCTGTCGTGATAGCAGCCCCGCAACGCGCCCGGCCAGGCCACGAGCTTGCCGAGGCAGTCTTCGCACACCTGCCCGTCGCGATACAGCGTGGCCTTGGGGCATCCCCAGCGGTAGTGGTGTACGGTCTGCACCACCGCGACGCCTGCCGACTGGCAGGCGTAGTACGCCGATGGCGAGATGAGCGGGAACGTATTGTGGAAGTGCGCCACGTCCGGTCGGAACTCGCGCAGTACCTGGCCGAGCTTGCGGGCCGAACGAGCTGACCAGACGGTCTCGACGGCTACGCGCAGCGTCGATCCAGCGGAGGCGATAGCGCGGTTGTCTTCGGTGTACTCGCGGACCGCGTGTCCACGCCGCCGCAGGAGTGCGGCTTCGGCATGAAAGACCTGATCTTCTCCGCCTGGTTGCTGGTAGTGATTGTGGACGACGAGAACGCGTGGCAGGTTGTCGGTGTGTACGTTATTTACCAATCGCGTAACGGTGACGCATCCACTCATCGCGGACGCTGATGTGGTTGTCGTCAAGGCTCAGCCACGGGTGAAGATCGCGTGGCAGTTCTGGCTTTTCGATGACGAAGCCAAAACCGTTGGCCTGCCTGGGGAACATTCGGAATAGCACCTTCAACGCCGGTAAGCCCGCGATCACGGCGGTCAGAAACAGCGGATTGCGGAGCGACAGCAAACGCCCCCACGGCACGCGCAGCGCGTACTTGAACTGAAAGCGCGGCTCGCCGTACGGGGCGTAGCTGAGGATGGTTTTCTCAACCTCACGCTCGGTCCACCGATAGATGTAGTTCGGCACGCGGCTGTTGCCGACGCCGCCCGCGTCGAGCCCATTGTGCGTCACAGACGCCACCTCGTACTTCTGGCCGAAACTCCAGCGGACGCCGAGTCGGACCAGGGCCGTGTCGCGCGGCTCGAACACCAGTACGCCGAAGCGCGCGACGCGATACAGCTCGATAAGACCCCTGTGGGGCGAATAGCAGTGGTGCAACCCGTTGTGGACGATGGCGAAGTCGAACGCCTCGTCCTCGAATGTCAGGTTTTCGACGTCCTCGTAGGACCAGCCGTAGGGCCTGAACTCGGCGGCGCCGAGGCGCGCGTCGAGATTGGAGATGGTGACATTCGTGAAGCCGAGCCTGGACAGGACGTCCCTGTCGAGGCTGCCGCCGCAGGCGACCAGGACGCGCATGTCGCGGCGCAGAAGGCCGCTTCCCAGCAGGCCAGCTACTGTTTGTGCGTAGAAATCGTCCTCCACGACCATGCGTTTGACAAGTGGGTCCAGCACACGGAGAGGACTGCTTGGAGCCTCGAGCACTGGAGTAAGTGTAAGCGAGACACGACGTCGGCCGGCGGTCCGCACGCGTTACACTCGAACGCCGTTGGCAGATTTCCGCGTCCTGGTTGATGCACGCTGGGTCTCGCTCGCTCCCGAGACGAGCCACGCCCGATATCTGCGCGCGCTCGCCGCCGAATGGGTCGAGCTTGCCTGCGCGCCGTCACTGACGCTGGTCGGTCCGGGCCCGTGTCCGCCGGCTCTCACGACCGGCGAACGCGTCAGATGGCATGCCGCACCCGACCTGCCGGGGCGCTGGGGCGGGCGGCCAGGCAGCCGCTTGTGGTCGAATACGGTCTTCACGGCGATTGTCGCTACCAAACGTCCCGATGTGTTGTTCTTTCCGTGGTCCGTGCTGCCGAAAGTGCTGGGCGCGCCGGCCGTCGTCACGGTGCACGACATCTGTTTTCGGACGCATCCTGAGCGTTTCCCTGACGGCGGCCGAGGTGGTGATGCCCTCCTGGCAGCCGCGGTTCGGTCCGCAACAGAAGTCCTGACGCCCTCCGCTGCGTCCAAACGTGGTGTCGTCGCCGCGTATGCGCTTGACGAACGCCGCGTGACTGTCGTCCGGCACGGAATCGCACCAACATTTACGGCGACGCCATCTCCCGACGATGGGGATGTGCTGCGCAGGTTCGGCCTCGAGCCACCGTTTTTTCTGTGCGTCAGCACACACGAGCCGCGCAAGAATCTCGACGTCCTGGTGCAGGCATTCGTTCGACACGTCGAGCAGCGTGTTCAGGTGGACTGCGTGCCGCCGGACCGTGTGCCGCGCCTCGTGCTGGTCGGGCGCCGCTCGGGGGACACGCCGAGGATCGTCGAGTGCCTCTCGACGTCGCGCCTCGCGTCGGAGCAGACGCTGTTTGTCGACGGGCTCTCGGACGCGGAGCTAGCCAGCCTGTATCGTCTGGCGTCGGCGGTGATGCTCCCAAGTGTGTGCGAAGGATTCGGCTTTCCGCTGCTCGAGGCAATCGCGTGCGGCACACCGGTCGTGGCGAGCGATCTGTCGGTCTTCCGTGAGCTGGTCGGCGACGCGGCCGTGTACGTGGCGTGGCAGGACCCGCACGCGTGGACCGCCGCGCTCCAGCGCGTGGCGACCGACTCGGAGCTGAAACGCAGCGCGCTGGAGGCGTCCACCCGCGTCCGGCGCGAGTTTGCGTGGCGCACGAGCGCCTCCGAGACGCTCGGGGCGCTCGAACGCGCCGCGCGGAGCGGGCGACCGCGGCACACGTAGCAGCCGGCTCCGCGTTGCTCGACGTCGCCAAGGCCGATTGGTACAGTCCACGTACGACGGTGGTGACGTGGCGACCCGGCGACACCGCCGCGGGTAGGTCGTCACCCGCGCTGCCACCATTTTTCGTAACGAAACTCCAGCATGTGAGGTTATCCACTATGTTGAAGGCACGATCCCTTGGCTGATCGTGGTCTCGTCTCTGTGGTACGGCGCTGGTGGTATGTGCTGCTCGTAGGCCCGATCGTGGCTGGACTGATCGGCTTGGCGATCGTCCAGCGCATCCCCTCCGTGTATGAAGCCGACGAGACGGTCTCTGTCCAGCCGACCACCGGTGCTGACGGGGTGCCCGATGTGCAGTCCGCCCAGGCGTTGGCCGACTCGTACGCGCAGCAAATCCTGGCGACGCCGATTTTGACCGCCGCGGCGAGCAGTGTCGGTCTGTCGTCCACGTCGGCCAGCCAACTGAGCAGCATGGTCCAGGCTCGGCGTCTGACCAACACAGCGCTGGTGCGTCTGTCGGTGCAAGCCACCGACCCAACCCTGGCCGCGCAGTTTGCGAATGCCATCGTCACGACCTTCATCACGCAGACCTCGCAGGGCGATGTCGCGCGCTACACGGCGACGCAAAACAACCTGGTAGGGCTCGTCACCCAGCTCCAGAATGACCAGAACGGCCGCAATCAGCAACTCGACAGTCTGCGTGGCGAGGCCGCGTCGGCGGACCGCGACGCACAGATCGCGCGTCTCCAGGATCAGGTGACGCAGTTGCAAGCCAGCCAGGCGGTGGCCTCCCGCAGCCTGCAGGATCTGCAGCTGGCCTCCGCGCGTAGCGGGACAGCGCTGTCGGTTATCGATCCAGCCGTGCCACCGGCCACCCCCGGTTCGTCCCAATCGCTGGCTGAGCGTGTTGATGGCGATCCTGGCTGGAGCGTTCGCTGGAGTCGGCCTGGTGTGGCTCGCGGAGTATCTCGACGATCGGTTGCGGGACGCGCCAGGTGTGCTGAAGTCCCTGCAGCTGCCCACGCTCGCGCGCATCCCGCAAGCGCCGACTGGCCTCAGCGTCTCCGGCCCGCTGGACGCGGGCGTTGCGGCAGGTATCTCAGAGCTGCGCAGCAATCTGCTGTCAGCCTTGCGTACCGAGCCGCAGGACCACGACACGCCCGTCGTCGCGCTGGCCAGCGCGCACGAAGGCGATGGCAAGAGCGCCGTGGCGGCGAACCTTGCCGTCGCGCTCGCCCGAACCGGGCGCCGTGTCACGCTGGTGGATGCTGACCTGGCCCGCCCGGCGCAGGCAGCCGAGTTCAAGGTGAAGACCGGGGTCGGGCTCGCGGAGGTGCTCAGCGGACAGGTCGAGCAGGCGGCGGACTGCCTGGTGCCCACGGCGGTTGACAATCTCCAACTGCTGCCGGCTGGCACGCTCAGCTCCAAAACCGGCGATAGCCCGGCGCTGTTGTTGTCCAAACGACTGCCGGCCGTGCTGGAGGAGCTACAGCGCGGGTGCGACGTGCTGATTGTCGATACGCCAGGTGTCACCGACCGTTCGGAAGGCGCGTGGTTGAGCGCGCGCGCCGACGCGGTCGTGCTCGTCGTGGACGCACAGCACGCGCGCAAACGAACGATCGACCCGGTTCTGGCCGCGCTGCGCGAGGCGGGGGCAACCGTTGTCGGCGTGGTGCTCAACCACGTCCCTAGCCGGACGGCGCCACTGACGAGCGTGATCCCAGCGCCAGCCGCGCCGGATGCCGGACCCACGGGGGGCCAGGCGGCCCAGGGCACTGCCCAGGGTGCTGCCCGTCGTCGCGAGGTGGGGCGACAGCGCGGTATCGTTGGGCCGGCCACCGACAGGTAAGAGATCTCCCCGCACGGTCGGAGCCTGACGCGCTGGCGGATTCATCCGCCACCTGGCTTGGGAATGCCCCAGCTCGAGAGCACCTGGTCGCGCTCTTGCAGCGTGAGGTAGCGCGAGTTCGCCCCACTCGGCGTCTGTTTGAAGTCGTTCAACGAGCTGATGTAGCGCTGCCAGCGGAAGCGGCCGGCGCCGTCCTCGTCGCTGGGATACCAGAACGCGTTGGAGCTACCAGAATTGCCGGAACTGGCGTCGAACAGGTTGCCGGATCCGCGCTGAAACCACTGCAGCGAGAGCGCCGACTGCCCGTTGTTCAGGATCGTGTTGTCGTGAACGGTGATGTTGACCGTTCCCTGGCTGGGACGATTCGCGCGGTCTTCCGAAAAGACGGCGATACCCAGGTTGTTCCAGGCCAGCACATTTGAGTAGACGTCGGCATTCGCCGAGCTCGAGATATTGATGGCCGGCGCGGTTGGGCTGGAGTTCCAGATCGCGTTGTTGTAGATCTTCGCGCCCGTGCTGATTTCGAACAGGATGCCGGCGCCCTGATTGTCATGGACTCGGTTGTTGGAGAAGGTGACTCCCTGGCAGCCAATGTCGCACCACAGGCCAGGCCCAGCATTGTTGCGGACCTCGTTCTGGTCGATGACCAGATTGGAGAAGGCCACGACTTTGATCCCGGCGCCCGCCCAGTTCACCGAGTCGAAGCCGCTCAGATTGTTGTTGTAGATGGTGTTGCCCTGGATCAGCGTATTGGTGTTCTGGTATCCGTCGATGGCCTCGTAGCCGCTGCCGGCAATGACGTTGCGGAGCACGCGCGTCTGGGTGTTGGGGTTGCTCGCACCGCCCAGCGACACGATGCCGCCATGGGCGGAGTAGAGTTGACTGTCCTGCAGTGTCCAGCCGTTGCGATTCTGATTCCCGATGGCGCCCGTCTCCGCGGGGTTGGCCGCGTGCCAGAACGTCATGCCCTGAATGGTGACGTTGTCGGACTCGGTGTCCACCCAGCCTTCACGCGTGGTGACTTCCACGACGTGTGAGGTTGGATCGTCGTGGAGAACGACGTGCCGAGCACTGTCGAGCGCGAACTGGCCGGGGCCGGGCACGCTGCCAGGCGCAAGCTCCGTCAATGGCGTGCCGTCAACGTAGACCTGCTCGGGCCAGTTGCAATGGTTGGTGCCGTCGGCGCACACGCCCTGGTGCTCACTGCTGAATGTCGGCAGTGTCAGACTGGAGACGAAGCTGCCGCCGCTCGAGGTCCATGCCGTCCAGACGTCACTTCCCCGAATTTGCGCCGCGCCGTGGCCGTCGAGTGTCAACGGTTTGTTGATTGTCACCATCTCGTGATAAATGCATGGCGGTACATCCACCACGGATCCCGCGGGTGCCGCGTCGATCAGGGATTGGAGTGAAGCGCCGCAATCGGGAGGGGCCGCCTGCGAGGGCTGCGTCGACTGAGCGGCCGGCATCTGAGCGACCGAAGCGTCGGCGGCCGATTGCGGCGGTGCCTGGTCCAGCACGGGCGCCGAGGCATCGTCCGTCGCGGGCGCGACGATCTGGGCTATCGGCGCGGCCACCGAGACGCGAGCGACCAGCAGCGCCACCGCCAGCACTAGCGCCAACCCCAGCGCCAGGCGAACCTTCATTGGCTCTGATCCTAACGTGTCCGGTGACGACACTCCGAAGAACGCGTCGCGCCTTTCTCGGGGGCCGTGCGGTGTGCCTCGACAGTAGCTAGCAGATCAGTAGACCCAAATGTGATGAATACGCCTACACTGGCGGTGTATGAGTCGCGGCGCTTCGAACAGGAAACCGCGCGAATCGGCCAAGGGCAAGCCGGTTCGTGTTCACATCGAGGGTGCCGCGGAACACGCCACCCTGACCCAGGTCCCGATTGATCGCATCGATATGCCAGGTCGTCCCACGCGTCGCCAGATGGGCGACATCGCCGCGTTAGCTGAGTCCATGCAGGACTATGGACTCCAGCAGCCCATCAGCGTCAGGGCCGTCGGCGAGCGCTTTGCGCTCACCTCCGGAATGCGGCGACTGACGGCAGCGAGGACATTGCAGTGGGCAAGCATCACGGCCTTCGTGCGTTCCGTCAATGCCGACGAAGCGTACTTGCTGGACTTGATCGAAAACCTCCAGCGCGAGGATCTCTCGCCCGAGGAGGAGGCAAATGCCTTCGGCGAGTTGATCCGCACCCGCGCCTGGACCGTTCAACAGGTTGCGGATTCCGTCAAACGCTCGGTTGCGTATGTCTCCAAGCGGGTGCGGGTGTTCGACGATCCGCTGCTGCGTGCGGCCATTGCCGAGCGGGGGTTGCCCGTGTCCACCGCCGAGGAGCTGCTCGCGGCGCCGGTCGATGTGCGTCAGACCATGATCGAGCGTGCCCTCTCCGAGCACTGGGACCAGGTCCGCGCCCGTGCCGCCGTACGGGAGGCCGAGGCTGAAGCTCCGTCTGAGTCTGAGTCTGAGTCTGAGTCTGAGCCGTCGAACGGCGCGCGGCGTTCGACGCCGGCGGTCTCGCCGTTACGGTCGCGCGGCCTCACCCAGGCAATCCGCCAGTTTCATCGCCTGGTGCTGGAGATCCGCACCGAAGACCTGACGCAAGCTGAACGCGCGGCGCTGCGCTCGCTGTTCCGCGACCTGTTGCTGCTCGCGCGCGCGCCGACCGGGGCACGCGAACCCGTGTTTCCATCGCTGCCGAAGACGCCGGCGGCGCGTAGTGGCGCGCGCAGGCCGCGCACCGCAAAACAGCCGAGGCGGCGACGGTCGACCGAGCACGGCTTGTCATAAGTCGCGGCCGCGGAGCGGCTCCCGGACAACAAGACGCTGTCCCTTTGAAATCCCCGGCTTCAGCGACGAGACCTTACGCGCCCGGTCCGCGGGCTGACGCGGTCCTCACCAGTCCTGTCCTGTTTGCACCAGGCACGCGTTGGACGTCGTTCGCGCGGGCCGAGGTCGGCTTCGAGCCAGGTGCGTCGCGGCCAGTGGCGCCGTGCCCGGCGCGCGTCGCGAGTGACGCGTCGCACGCGCCAGCCGAGGACCTCGAGCACGGTCGCCAGGCGCTGACCAACGAAACCGGCTGCGCCGGTGAGCAGCACCTCACGCCCGGCGCCGACGCGCGTCTCCATGTGCGAACAGTGTACAGACTTTATGCAGAATGTGTGCCGCACGCGGCTGCCGCGGGCAACAGGCCTCCCCCTTCGTGACGCGTGTCGTCCTGAGGTCAGGCGAGGAGGAACGCGGCTGCTTGCCGTTCCGCGGGCTTTGTCTATCCTTCTCCGCGGCATACCCGTGAGCAGCCTGAGCGTGGACGACGACAAGCGCGGCGCGCGCGGCGTGGACCGCGCGCTCGTCGACGGGTAGCGCGATGTCGCTCTTCGGCGGCGCGCGCTGGAAGATGGTGGCCTGGTCCATGCTGGTGGTCTGCGCCATCCTGCTGACCGTGGGCTGCCTGGTATATGCCAGCACCACGGCCAGCCTGACGCAGGGCGTTGACAGCGCCCTGGTCGCCAGCAGCGCCACAACCGAAACGGAATTGAACGAGACCGACGAGCAGGGCCACGCGGAGCACGACTACCTGCCCGGAACGTTCTCCGTGGTGATCACCTCCGACGGGTCGACCGCCTCCAATCCGAGTCAGCTCAACCTCCAGGTGATGCCGGCAAATGCCTGGTCAGGTTCTCTGCCGACGTTCGCGTCGTTCGAGGTGAACGGCGCACCGGTGCGCACCTACGCGCGCCAGATTCACCTGGCGAGCGGTGCTGACGCGATCCTGGTCGTTGGCCAGAGCACCCAGTCCGAAGCGGCTGCCGACCGTCAGTTGTTCATGATCCTGCTGCTGGGTGGGGTGCTGGGACTTGTGCTGTCGTTCGTCGGCGGCTGGTTCCTCTCCGGGCGCGCCCTGGTGCCGGTGAGGCGCGCGTTTGAGCGTCAGCAGGAGTTCGTCGCGGATGCATCGCACGAGCTGCGCACGCCCTTGACGATTCTGCACTCCACCGCCGACTTGCTGGACGAGCGTAGCGACCAGCCGGCCCTGGAAAATCGCGCACTGGTGGACGAAATCCGTACGGAAATCGTCCGCATGGAGCGCCTCACGCGCGATCTGCTCACGCTGGCGCGATCGGATCGCGGTGAACTGCAGCTTGCCTCGGGCAGGGTTGACCTGGCCATGCTGGCCAACGACCTGAAACGCCGCACGGCGGTGCTCGCCGACGCACGCCGCGTCGAGGTCAACATTCAGGTAGAGACTCCACCGCCGGTGGTCGAGGGTGATCCCGACCGACTTCAGGAGGTGGGGCTCATCGTTCTGGACAATGCCCTGAACCATTCGGCCGTCGGCGGCTGCATCAGCATCGGCGTGCGACGGCAGGCGGACGCCGGCGAGCTCCAGGTGGACGACGAGGGTGAGGGCATTCCGCCGGAGCACCTCGCGCGTGTCTTCGAGCGCTTTCATCGAGTAGATGCGTCGCGCTCGCGGCGGACCGGTGGAGTCGGACTGGGCCTGGCGATCGCCCACAGCCTGGTAGCCGCGCATGGTGGGCAGATCACCGTGGACAACCGGCCGGGCGGAGGCGCGCGTGTGACGATCCGCATTCCGCTTGCGGCGGCTACGTCGATGGCGGAGTGAAGAAATTGATCAAGTTTCCATCCGGGTCGCGGAAATAGATCGACCGATTACCCCACGCGAGGGTCGTGGGCGGCAGGACGAAGTCAATCGTCACGCCGGGCAGGCTGCGCAGCCGCGCGTACTCGGCGTCGGCATCCGCCACCTGGAACTCGAGCATGACGCTGCCCTGCGCCACCCGCTGGGCCGCCGACTCGCCGACGATCTGGCGGAACTCACTCAGCGACCACAGTGAGAAGATGCCTGGCTGCGTTGCGAACTCGCGGTACGCCTCGCGTGCCTGCGGCTCCAACTGGAGCACCTGTCGGTAGAACGTGTCCATGCGATCGATGTCGTCGGTCAGAACGCAGGCGTACGTCAGGTTGTGCACAGATCGGTCCTCCACGCGTGTGGTCAAGTTTCACACATGCCGAGGACCGCACACTGTTCAACCCGCCGGCGGGGTATCCGATGGCGCGGGCGTCACGGACGGCTCGGGGGTCGGCGTCGGGACGATCACCTGGACCGAGACCGCCTGCGTGAGCTGTCCGCCTGCGTTGGTCAGTGTCAGCGCGTACGCGGTCGATCGATCCGGCACGATATCGATGCTCCGCATCACGCTCGGCGAGCCACTCGTGTCCTGCTGCAGGATGGTTCGGCCCTGAGCGTCGCGCAGGAGCACGCTGTCGGCATTCTGTGCGCTGAAGCTGATCGTGGTCGTGTCACCCTGGCTGATCATCACTGGCGAGGCGAGCAGAAAGTCCAGTTTGGGCGGCGCGACACCGCTTGGCGTGACCAACACCTGGAGGCTTCTGGACACGCTGCCGGCGGCGTTTGTCGCCGTGAGCGTGTACCACGTGTTGGCGTCGGGCAGTTCCGTCAGCTGACTGACGCGTGTGTCGATGGGCTGTTCGGGCTGGCTCTCGTCGTCCTCCGCGGCGCCCGCGCGGAGCGTCAGTGACGTATACCCGCTGCCCATCCAGGCCAACGTGACCGGGCTTCCCTGGCCGATTGACGCGGACGAGGCCGTAAAGCTGGTCAACTGTGGTGGCGAGATGGTCACGCGCTGCTTGGCGGTCTCGGAGTTGCCGAGCTCGTCGGTGACTGTCAACTGGTAAACAGTTTCTGCGTCCGTGGGGTGATCGACCAGCTGGTCCATGATGGAGCCGTTGGACAGGTCCCGCGTGGCGCCGTTGGCTGCGACGGCAACCAGCTGAACTGCCACGCGGCGATCAGGCGCGGTCTGGATCTTCCAATCGAGCTGCACAGGATCTCCCTCGCGCACGAGCGTGGCGGGCACGGCAGTAAAGGCGGCCACGGAGGGCCGGGGATGGACCTCGACTACCTGGTCATTGGTCTTGGTGAACCCGAAGGCATTGTTCGCCTGGAGGATGTACTGCGTGGTCTCGTTGGGAGTTTCCTGCCACTCGTCGGTAGTTTGCTTCAGCTGGTCCAGAAAGTCGACGTTGTTACCCGGGTAGTTCGAGTTCAGGATCGTAAAGAAGATGGCGTGCCTGACGGTCATGGTGAAAGTCACGCGCTGGCCCGCGACGATATCGGTCGTGTCCGCGCGGAAATCGATCACCTCCGGCGGCTGGAAGAACGTCCACGCCAGCGTGGCGACGACACCCACCACGACCAGGAACGGCAAGCGGTTCGCGATCCAGCGCCCGATGGTCTGCAGCGCGCTCGAGATGCGTGGCGCACACTCGATGTACGACTCCGCCGTCGCGACCGCCGCGCCAGAGGTAGCGCTCACGGCAAAGTGGTACTGCAGCGTGTCACCCAGCCAGTGCCGGCGGCGCACGGACACCTCGAGTCGGGCAGGCTCTGCCTCGCACGCGTCGAGCGACAGGCTGGGTGATTCCCAGCTGAAGTCGAGTCCGGGTTCGTCGGGCTCGTTTACCAGTCCCCGAAAGCGACTGGGCATCCGCGCGAACATGCCCTTGCCCGTTACGTCCGCGGGGGTGGCCGCCAGATCAATGCTTGTCGAGGCGTTGCCGGTATTGCGTACCTGCCACGCGTATTGCCCGCTTGCCGCGTGCGCATGCGCGGTTCCTCGATCGAGCTCGACTCCCTGAAACGGGAGGATGACGAGCGTCCCGGAGACTTCGCGTCGCTGGCGCGGCGACGAGCGCGTCGTGACACGCACGGTGAACGTGTGTTGGCCGGCGCTCGAGTGACATTCGCGTGGCGGGTTGAACAGAATCTGGAGGCGCGCCTGGGCATCGGACGCCGGGGCGATGCGAGACTGGGTTTGAAACAGGCCAATTTCCGCACGCCGCGCGAGCGTGCCCTGGTAGGCCAGGCTGTACCAGGTCGGCGGCAGTCCCCGCACTTCGACGATGAACTGGTCGACGTGGTCGGTGAAGTTGATGATCCGCACGCCGGTGGTGACCGCGGCGCCGGGCTCGACACGAAGCTCGGTCGGCGCGAGGTCCAGCTGGATCTGATCGTCGTCGACGAGCTGGACCGCCGTTTGGGGCTGATAAAAGTCCAGACTGACCGCGGCAACCGTCAGTGTCTGGCCGTGGTCGAGTGGCACCTCCAGCCCCGGCGGGATGGACTCGCCGTCCACTTCGGTCGGATTGAGGGCTCCAGTCTCGACGCGGAGCAACCACTCTCCGTCGCGGTGGAAGAGCGACGCGTGCCGGCGCGACACCGTTCGACCGTTGGGCAGGTCGGCCAGGTCGATATCGGGTACGTCAGTGCGGGTCTCTGACCTGCGACCCAGTGACAGGTGTTGGCCGGGTTCTGCCACCAGTGGAAATCGGATACTGCCGAAACGGAGCTCGGCCGGCGGGCCGCCAACGGTGGCCGCCGCGGCGGTTCCCGGGAGCTGCGGAGAACCGGCGACGGTGCCGTCCGTGGTCATCGTCATGCCTCGAAGTCCAGGACATCCAGTGGCCGGCGGCGCTGCTGGCCGAAGACTGCCACGTTTACGCCAAATTCGAGTGCCGCGCGGATTCGCTCGCGGCCGAGCGCCTGGTCGCGTGGGCCGCCCTGCCAGGCGCAGCCGTAGTCGGAGGTGCTCAGCACAAGGCCGCCGCCTTCCAGCAGCGCCGAGTCGCCGCGAACGGTCAGCGGTGGCGCGGCCAGCACGTGACGCGACACGAGCAGGGGATGCCAGCGTTCCACGGGCTTGAGCTCGACACCCAGGTCGTGGGCGAGGGTCTCGACCGACGTCGCGAACTCTTGCCAGCTCCCCTCACGACACGCGTCCGCGAACAGGATCCCGCCGGCCTCGAGGAACTCCCGCAGGTGGTCAAGCTGCACCGCGGAAAACGACGGAAAGCCACCCAGGCCTGTGAAGTAGACGACGGACACGGGCGGGATGGGACGGGTCAGGTCAACCGTGCCTGCCCACCGCGCGCGATACGCGGTGGTCTGCAGCAGCTCTCGCGCGACGAAGCGGAGCCCCAGGCGGTGAAGCTCCGGGCTCACCCAAGGGTCCGCGGCAGCGGCAAGCACCAGCTGGGCGACAGCCAGGTTTGGACGCGGCCGCACCAGCTGCCGCTCGCGGAATCGGAGATCGACCTCGCCCGGCCCCGGATTGGTGGGTTCGTCCGCGTCATGCAGCTCAGGCGCGACGATCACCCGCGCGAGCTCGAGGGCCGGCGGCTCGGGCCGTTGCCGCTCGACGCTGAGTCGCGCGCGTTCGATCATCCGCGTGGCGTGCTCGTCGCCGTCCCACGCGCTTTGGGGTCGAGCCGGTGCTTCGGTGTACTGGATGGTGACGTATGCCGTCGTGTCGACCTCGACCGAGACGGGCAGCTGGGTATCAGCCGCGAGCAGAAGTGTTCTGCCCAGTGGGTCGACGGCCACACCCGCCCGCACCAGCAGCGTGCCAGGCGCAGCCTGGGAGATGACCACCTCCAGACCTTCGACGATCCCCCAGCCGTGACTGGTCAAGAGATGCAGGCGCGCGGCAGCGCGATGGTAGGTTTGCTCGTCCGACCACGTCTCGGCATCCACCATCAGCCCCTCGAATGCGTTGACGCGTGTCAGCTCGGGCAGCCCCACCGCTTCGAACACCGTGGGCTGGGCGGGTAGACGGGATACCCACGGTCCGGCCTGTGGCACGACAGGTGGCGCTGTCGATACCAGGAGCGTGGCTGGCGGCTCAGGCTCAGTCTGGACCGGGTCCTGGTCCAGCGTGTCGTTGACGTCGTCGGAGGAGCCGTCGGGTCCGCGGAAGACCACCACCACCTCACCCAGCTGCACTCGGGTCCCGTCCTTGATCGGTGTCACGAAACCCTTGGGCAGCGCGAAGCCGTCTACCAGCGTGTCGTTCGTGCTCTGGCGCTCGACTTCCAGTTGCCACTCCTCACGCTCCTGGCGCAGCCTGACGTGCTGCCGCGACACCGACAGACCGCCCGGCAGGTGGCCGAGATTTACCTTCGGCGGGTCGCCCACCTGACGCTCGCCGCGGCCCACCAGGGTTTCACCCTCGGCCAGCTCGAAGCTCGTTCCATCAGGAGCAATCAGACTTGCCACGGATCAATCACCTCCACGTGCCGTGCGCGATGTGGGCGCCAGCCGTACCACGTAGCCGCAACCGGCGGGTCTGGTTGCGTCGATGAGCTCCGCGGCTGTGTCCAACACGTCGTCATCCGCGTGAGGCGGAAGCCCCAGCGTGACCACGAAGCAGTTATCGGCACGCCGTCCGAGATGCGTATTGACACCCAGCGCCGCGTCGTGACCCAGGCGGAGCCCGTCGAAGTTCTCGACAATCAGCGACGGCACATTCAGGCGGAGTGCCAGCTCGGTTCGCAAACCGCGGCGCGTACCTTTCCATCGGTACAACTCGACGCCGCGCTCGATGAGCATACGGCGGCTCTGAACATCCGTCGTCGACGTCAGATCGAGGTCGAGCCAGGATGCCAGCCACGCGAGCAGCTCTGGCGGAGCCAGGCCCGGATCGAGCAGCAGATGGGTATTGTCGATGGACTGCTCGATCGAGTCGAGGGCAGCCTGAAAAATGAGCAGAAAGCGTCCCAGGAACTCGTCGCTGCGATAGTGGCGCGGCAGAAACTCGACGAGGCGACTGCGCGGGACACGAGCACCACGCTCGAGCTCGGTAGTGCCCGGCGGCACGAGTCGCACGCGCCATGCCGAGGGCACGGCATCTGTGCCCTCGACGTTCAGGTCGTAGTCGCCCGGAGTTCCGCCGTGCTCCAGGCGCGGCGGGTGGATGACCAGCAGCGCTCGCGCGCGCCCGTCGGAGGCCAGAGCGGCGTGTCCAACCGAAAGGCTGTACCAGCTGGACGGCAGGCCTTCGAATCGCGGCTCCAGGTCGGTGCCCGGTTGCGGAGGTACGACCTCGAACACCGTTTCGATGGAGCCGCCCGCCTCCACGGTGAGCACCACGTGCTCGGTGCGATCGGGTGCATCCGCGAGCATCATCACCGTGCCCCCATGTCTTCCTCGACCTCGACCTCATGCGTGTGCGAGATGAGCAGCTCCGTCTCTTTCAGGCGGAGCAGGCGTTCATCCGGGCCGACGCTCCAGCCGCCGTCGGTGGTGGGGTGGACCGCTCGAAAACGCAGCTCGTCGACGTACTCGATTTCCGGATCTTCTTGCAGCAGCGGGTAAATGTCGCCCAGTGTCAGCGACGCGCCGAATGGCCAGCCCCCTCCGTCCGGTCCTCCACTGACCGGATGGATGAACTGATACAGTCGCTGCGCCGCGTGCTCCACGGCGGCGCGGCGGCGTCGCTCGCGGCTCACCTCGTCCAGCCCCGGCCTGGCGCGCATGATCAGTCGCGTCCGCACACTGACCCAGCGAAAATCTGGCGGCGCCACCACGAGCTCGGTTGTCAGCGGCGCGCGCTCGCGGAGATACGCGTGAACGGAGCGGCGGACCGGTTCCGGTATCTCCAGGTCGTCCGGCGAGAGTGGACGGTCGACGGCTGTAATCGAGGGCACCAGCAGCAGCCGCACGTGGCCTGGCGTGCTGCCGACCGGTATGGCGCCGTTGCTCGCGGAGATCGGGCTTCCGATCGACGCGGCGTGGTGCGCCGCCAGCGCGCCATTCGTCCGCGCCACGCCGTTGTGCGTGGGTGTCGGTACGGCGAGCACGCCAGTCGGAGCGACGCAGCGTACGCGGCCAACGCGTGAGGATGCTTCGCGCGCAAGGCTCTCGAAGTCCGCGCGCGTGACGGCGACTTCGCGAGTGCGCACCAGTTGCGGCCCTCGCAGTCGATACGCCTCGAGCGTTTCGCGATCGCGGCCGCCGCTCGCCCCGCGCAGATTGGCCACCCATTTGACGTACGGCAGGTCCGATGCGGATTTCGGAACGACAAGGGTGCCCTGACCCACGTTGCCAATCGATCCACCGCCGCTGCGATAGCGACTGAAGCGAATGAGCTGGCCCCTGGGTGGGACCCTGCCATATTGCTGCTCTTCGCCACTTGGCGCGACGATGCGTGGACCGAAGCGGACCTCGCCTGACAGCTTGTCCAGGACATAGTGCGCGTCTGTTGCGCGTGATCGGGCGAATGTTTCAACCTCTGTCCACACGTCGAGCGAGCCGTCGGACTGCACGAGTTCGACCTGCTCGGGCCATGCTGGCTCGTTGCGGCTGGGCAGCACCGGCGGCGACATCAGGGTGAAGTGCTGGCCGGGCGTCCCGTCGCTGCGGCCCAGCACTTCGCCGGTGACCTCGAAGGCGTGGCTGGCGTCGACGGTGCCGCCAAGGCTTTCCGCGCGCACCCCCTGGATCATGGGCGAGCGGTCATAGAAACGCGCATCGCCACGTCGTCGGGCTCGGCAGCGAACCCAGCAGGCGGTGAGCGCTCGATCTTCGATACGCAGCTCCCGCGTCGTGCACGTCCGCGGCAGAAGCAGCAGCACGCGCCCGTCGCGCAGGAGACCCCGCGTATTGTCGAGGCGGTGACCCAGCTCAACGCACTCCGGCTCCAGTTGACGCAGGAGCGTCAGGTCTTCCAGGTCGGGCTGCAGATCGACCCAATCCTGGCCGTCCCAGAACTCCCAGACGAGCGGCGGGTCCTCCTGATTGATGTTCGAGCCGCGCAGCGTGTCACAGTAGAAGTTCAGCCGGACGACGTGATTGTCCATGTTGTCGGCAAAACCCAGATAGAACGCGTCGTCTTCTTGTGGAATGGACTGGAAGGCCTCAGCGCGCAGCTGCTCGCCGCGCAGTAGACGGTCCGAGACGTCCTCGTAGTCGAGCGCGGTGCCGGTTGACAACCGGATGTGGCGCTCCAGAATGAAGTAGCGCAGGTTCGGCTGGCGCACGGTGAGCGGCGCGTCGGTGGTGAACAGGACGGCCGGGCGAGTTTCGGTCTGGCGCGTCGCGACCTCGATGCCACGCCGGATTTCGCGGATTCCCGTCGACGGGGCGGTGAACCAGAACAACAGCTCGGCGGTCGCCGGCACGGCCGGGCGCGGCCGGGCGCCGATCAACTCGAGGAACTTCAAGAAATCGCGTTCGGGGACTTCGTTCAGCCGATACAGCAGGATGTCGACCATCCAGGCGAACAGCTCGATCAGCATGACGCCCGGATCGCTCACGTTGTGGTCAGTCCACTCCGGGCAGTACAGAGGAATGCGTCGCTTGGCTTCGTCGACGAGGTCCTGGAAGGTGCGCGGATCGATGGCTGGTGGTTGCACGCCTCAGCCCTCGCCTGGAATCAGATAGAAGGGATACACCAGGTTCCGGTCGGCGTTGGTGGCCTTGATGGTGTAGCGGATGTCGATCAGGAGCAGGCCGTCGTCGTCCTGGGATGGCTCGACGTCCACGCCTTTAACGGTGATGCGCGGCTCCCACCACCCCAGCGCCTCGAGGACCTGTGACTGGATGAGACCGGCGGTCGTCGGGTCGTTGGGCGCGAAGACCAGGTCGTGGATGCCGCAGCCGAACTGGGGTCGCATGCGCCGTTCGCCCTTCGCGGTGGACAGGATGGTCAGGATGGAGCGCTCGATGGCGCGATCGCCGGAGACGAGGTTGACGCCGCCGCGCCCGTCGACGCCGAAGGGGGCCGCCCAGCCGGTGCCGAGGAAGTGGCGCGGTTCTAACTGATCCATGCGGCCCCGTGATGGTCGTGGCGCGGCGAGGAGCCGGCGCAGGCGTGGCCTGGGTGCGAAAGGACGCTGGCTGGCGCACATGGACCGCGCATCAGTTGATCCTCACCAGCGCGCCGCTAACGGACAGCGCTCCGCTCGATTTGATATCCAGATTCGCCTCGGCCTCAATACTCACCACCGAGCCCTTCAGCTTGAGCTGCGCCGTCGCCGTCGCCGAGATGTCCTGGCGCGCGGTGATCGTCGCATTCTGCGCCTCGACGGTCGCGTCGCCAGTCGCGCTAATCTTCACATTGCCCTTCGCCGTCAGCTTGATATCCCCGTCGGCCGAGATTTCGATCGTGTTATCGGAGGACGTGATCACGACCTTGTTGTTGTCGGTCTTGTCGGAAATGGTGATTTTCTCGGAGCCCTCCGTATCGTCAAGCGAAATGGTGTGGCCGGCGCGCGTCTTCAAGATCCGCTCGTTCACCTTGCTGCTGCCGACGACCTCGGTATTGGTTTTCGGCGGCGAATCCTGCCCATTCCACAGCGCGCCCAGGATGAAAGGCCGCGTGAAATCACCATGCTCGAAGGTGACCAGGACTTCGTCGTTGACCTCCGGGCAAGAAAAACATGCCGCGGCTGGGCCCCGCCATCGGCACGGCCGGCCGCGCCCACCAGCTTTCTTCGGATTCATCCAGCCAGGGGAACTTCACCTTGACGCGACCCATGCCCTCCGGATCGGTGTTGTTGGTGACCAGCGCGACGACCGCGTTGGGCAAACCCGAGCCCGCGTGTGGACCCTGCACGATCTCGTAGAGCGAGTGGCTCCGCCGACCGCTGACCACGAAGCTGGTGGTGTACGCGGTGTGCGATCGGATGGTATGGACAACGGAGGTCAAATAGTAGTCACCCGATAGACGCTCGCCCAGGGTTGGCAGTTTGACGGTCATACCAGCTTTCAGAGAGGGGTCGCCGAGGCAGGTCCCCTCAGCTTCGACGAACGTTCCGTCGAGGTCGTTGTAGAGCGCCTCCGCGAGCGTATCCGCTTCTGATTGATCGTCCAGGGGTCGATTGACCGCGTAGACCGTCGCATCGCCAAAGTCGGTTGCCATCGCCTGTCCCGAGCGTGATTCGCCGATCTTCGGGGCCGTGGATCCGCTGCTGGCGGTGCCGACGATGGCTTCCTTGGTCTTCACGTCCCAGGCGCGGACAACGACCGAGGATGCCTGGAAGGACGACGTCATCTTGACGCGAACGTCGAGCAGGTTGTCCCACAGGCGCTGCTCTGGCCCCACCTCCTGGCCGTTGCGCGGCTTTGCGAAGTACAGGGTGCGGCCCTCGACATAACACTCGAAGCCGTTGCGGGCCGCGCGCTGGCGCAGGAATTCCCAGTTGGTCTGGTTGTACTGGAAGACGTAGTCGTGCGCGGGCGTGGTCGAGTCTGTCGACGCGGTCAGGCCGGCTTCCTGCGCGATCTTCGAGGCAATGTCGGAGTCTGCCATGTTGAGATACGAGCGGTTGTGCGCCCCGCGGTGGAGGCGGTGCGAGCGGTCGTATGCGCGGATGAGCACGCGCGGCGTCTGGTTATTGGCAGCTTCAAGCTCCACCGCGATGATCTCGCCGCTGAACACGGACTGCGGCTCTCCCTCGCGGCTCAAGCTCAGGTCCAGCTCCGCGCCAATGGGAAAAACATCCTGATCGAGCATTCGGAAGAAGATGGCGCGTGAGGGATCGACGCCCACGTCGTGCAGCCACAGCAAGCACATATCCGGGAGGTGCAAGCTCTGTTCGACCGTCACCTCGTTGACACGTGCGAACTGGTCTTCCGGCACGCTGGTCCCGTTGACCTTCAGGTCAATGGTGGCGGTGAAGTGCGGCGAGGTCATGGTCATGGGCGAAGTCCAGCTCAGCGCAGCGGGGGCAGGGCCAGCTGCTGCCCAACGCGGAGGCGCAACGGATTGTCCAGGTGGTTGAAGTCGGCGATGGCACGCCAGCGGGCGCTGTCGCCATACTCGCTGAAGGCGATGGCGTCG
Organism: uncultured Chloroflexia bacterium; assembly: GCA_963776625.1. Classification (GTDB taxonomy): domain Bacteria; phylum Chloroflexota; class UBA6077; order UBA6077; family CF-72; genus CF-72. The sequence continues at coordinate 136,931 of CAVZNP010000005.1, forward strand.
ATCGTCTCGCCAGGCAGCACGGTGCGGACCTTTTCGGGTCGCGCCACGGAGGTGGGGTTCTGGGGTGGATACGTGCCCTCGGTTTCTACCTGCTGGAAGCTGGCGGTCAGCGTGGCGCGGATCGGTCGTCCGTCGTCCCAGAACAGGGTGAAGTTCTGGTTGACGCTGGTGATGACCGATTTGAAGCTCCAGAAGCGCCCCCAGCGGAAGCTCACACGCGGCGGTCGGCCTGGCGTGCCCTTGCTGGAGTCGGCGGTCGTGGCGTCGATTTTCATCAGGTCGAGCACCTTTTCGGTGTACTCGCGCACGTCCTGTGGCGTGGTGTCGGAGCCGTCGGCGAGCATCGTCAGGGTGTCGAAGAGGAGCTGGACCTCGAGGTTCATCGCGCCGCCGCTGGAGAAGTTGACCAGGGGAATATCGCCGCCTGTCGGCGAGCCGCTGGACCACTCGTTGCGCTTGGCGAAGGTGTAGTCGGTGGGATTGAAGAGGCAGTCCACCACCTTGCTGGGCGGCTGACGGTCCTCGTTCCAGATGGACGCCTTGACGGGCTTGCCGCTGCCGAAGTGGATGCCGCGGCCGCTCTGCTCAGCCACGGGAGACTCCGGCGCGCTCGCGCTCGAGGAGCAGGCGCTGTTTGAGGATGCGGTAGACCTGCTGGGCGATCAGGTGGAGGTCTGGCTGGGCAACCTGGATGCTGGCGGAATCGGAGCTGCCGCCGCCGCTGCGAAAGCGCTGGATGGGTGCGCCGGAGGCTGTTGCGCGGGCTCGCGGGGCCGGGGATGGTCCGCCGAAGGCGGCGCGCGGCACGGCGCTGGAGGCCGGGGCAAAGGCCGGAGCCGGGGCAAAGGCCGGAGCCGAGGCAAAGGCCGAAGCCGACGCCGACCGCTGCATGCTGGTGGCTGGCGAACTGTGAACGCCCGAGGCTGCATGCTGGCCCGCGGTGGTCGCCGGTTGGCCGCCCGCGGCGCTCGGCAGGTGCGAAGCGGCCTGCTGGGCGCGTTGGCTGGCGGCGAACGAGGGGCTGGTGGCGGGCCACGGGTTCGGGGCGGGCAGGGCGGTGATCGCGGCAGCCTCCGGCGCGCGTCGCGGCGAAATGACGGTCCAGTCGGCGGTGGCCGGCTCGGCGCGGAGCGATGCGCTGAGCCCTGGCGATGGGCAGTTCTGCGGATGGGAGGGCGTGTGCCGCGCCCTGGTCCGCCACGCTGGCGTACGGCTGCCCTCCGCTCGCCGGGGGCGTGTCGCTCGGTGGCTGGCGCGTGCTGGAGTCCCCGCGCCGCCGCGTGGCGGCATGCAGGTGCGCATACGGGGCAAGGCCCTCGGGGGTGCGCGGCGCATCCGCGTAAGGCGACTCGTCGGCGGGCAGGGCATCAGCGTGCCGCGCCTCGAACGCCGATGACGTAGCCGCGCGCGGCGCCGCGACGGCCCGGGGCGGAGCATCATCTGGCGGCTCGGTGGCCGCGGCTGTAGCTGCCTGCGGCGTCTCGGAGGCCCAGGGCGGAGCTGCATACGCCGCTCCGCTGACCCAGGGTGCATCTTCACGAGTCGTCCCGGTGGGCAACGCTGCACCTCCACGAGGCGTCTCGGTAGCCCGAAGTGTGTCCGCGTGCCGCATCTCGGAGGCCCAGGCTGCAGCCACATGCGGCGTCTCGGGGGCCGAGGGTGCAGCTGCATGCCACGCCCCCGCGGCCGCTGGCGTGTCCCCGGCCACCCCATCCGTGGCGCGCGCCGTACCGTGGCGCGGCTCTGCGCGCTGCCCGTCGACGCGCCACGCCCAGTCGGGCGCCTGCATGTTCGTCGCGCGCTCGTCGGCCGCCCACGGCTCCGACGCGGCGTAGGCCTCCTCGCCGGGAGCCAGGATCTGGTCAGATCCCCGCGCGGCAGCTCGCGTGTCCAGGTAACCATCCCCCGATTCGAACGGCGCGTCAGCGGTGGGTCGGTTGGCTTCAGTGGCGGCACCCTGCCAGGCCGCCGCGCGTTGGCCCGTGGCGAGCCTCCAGCGGCTCGATTGCGGCGCCGAGTAGCGCGCCGTCGTCGTGTCCGCCGCTCGAATGTCCTCAGAGGCGCCCGGAGCCTGACCGCGCTCGACGGGCGGCGCGCTCGCGGATCGGGCGTGCGTCCCGCGTGAGCCGCGCGTTTGCGCCTCGATCGCGCCTGCCCATGGCGCGCGCGGCGCCGCCGGTTGGCGCGAGGTGCCGGACCGAGGCGTCGGCAAGGCTGGCCACCCCGCGCCAGGCCATGCGGAGCCCTCCGCCGCCAGGCGCTCCGCGGCGGTGGCCTCCAGCGCGTGCGTGGGCCAGGCCCAGACGATGTCCTGGCTGCGCGGCCAGGGATGTGCGCTGCCGCGGCTTTGGAGCGTGCTCACCTGACGTGGGACGGATACCGCGTGGGGGGTGCGCAACGCGTCGGCGACGACGTGGCGCGCGAACGCGAGCGCCTCGGGGGTAGCGGCCGCGCGCCGACGGAGCGTGGCGCCCGGTGCGTGGATGGGCAAACGGTGGGCGGCAGCCGTAACCAGCGGCGCGCTGGCATGCCGCGGGGCACGCGCGTTTGCTGCCGTCGGGGTGGTAGCTGGTTCGAGGTCAGGCACCGCGCTGGTGCGCGAGACATCGCCAGGTGTGGTGGAATGACTTTCGCCCGGAGCATCGGCCGGGCTGAGTCCCAGGCGTGGCTCCGTCGGCGGTGGTGGCGTGCTGCGCGAAACGGAAGTGATGCGCGAGGTATCCGGCGGCAGCTGCGCAGGCGTGGCGTGCAGCGCTGCAGCGGGCGACGGCCAGGTCGGGACTGCAGCGTAGGTGCGTTCCGCCGCGGCGGAGGCGGTTGGCGAGCCGACTTGCGGCACGTGCGCGTGCGAGGCATCCGCTGGCGCATGAGGTGACGGCCGTGACGGAACCTCCACATGGGCCACTTCCGCCGTGGGCGCGGGGGTCAACCGTGAGGCATCAGGAGGTGGTTCGGGCGACGGCCGTGACGGAACCTCCACATGGGCCACTTCCGCCGTGGGCGCGGGGGTCAACCGTGAGGCATCAGGAGGTGGTTCGGGCGACGGCTGCGTTCGGACCTCAACGTAGGACGCTTCCCCTGAGGCGAGGGTCATTCCCGAATCATCCGGAGGGGGTTCGGGCGCCGGCCATGACGCAACCTCCACATGCGAAAGTTCCGCTCCTGGCGCAGGAGTCAGTCGCGACTCATCAGCAAGGGGCTCGGACGACGGCCGCGGTGGGGGCTCCACAGGCAACGGTTCCGCCGCCGGCGCGGGGGTCAGCCGCGAGTCATCCGCTGGCTCATCATGCGACGGCCTGTTTTCGACCTGGGTGCGCTCATCCGGCGCCGAAGTCGGTACGACGGCACCCTGCTTCGGCTGTGCAACGGTGGGCGCGATTGGAGTGCGGACTTCAACGAACGTCAGGTCCACTGGGAGCGGGAGTCGTGGTTCACCTTGCTGGAGTGCGCCCCGCTCGCGGGCGGAGCCCTGCCAGTCCGGTGTGTCCGCCTCGGCGGGCGTGTCATCCGCCCGAGCCTGGCGCGGGGTCGGACCGGCCTCCCTCTGCGGAGCGTCGGTCTCGCGTGCGTCAACCGCTGCGCGTGCTTCGAGGCGCGCGGCGGCGGCCTGCTCGGCGACGGAGGCCGCGCGAGGGCTCTCCGCGGGCCCTGAGCCGGCGCGGAGCGTGGCGGTGCTGGGCGCCGTTGGGGCTGGAGCCGCTGAAAGCGCGTCGGGCAGCCGCGCGCGGGTCGGGGTGCTGGCGCCTGTCGTCTCGGGCGTCGTGGCTGGCGCCACGGACGGATCCTGGCCTGGCCTGGCGGCGGTCGCCTCGGTGACGTGCGTCGGGTGATCTTGAGCGCGCGGCGCACGCGCTGGCGCGTGGCGATCTGGCTCGACGCTGGCGTGACGCGGCTCCGGCACGTCCGCGGGCGGCACAGCGCGATGGACGATCTCGGCGCCGCGTGCGTTTACCGCAGGCGCGGCGTTCTGGCTTGCTCTGGCGCGAGGTGTCTCCCGCGGGGGCGCTGAGGCTGGATCGGTGCCAACCTCGGTTTGGATGGGTTCGGTGGGCGCTGGCGTCCGCCCCACTGAGGCGGGGACATCAGGCTGAACGGTGGCGGGCGTGGCGTTGTGTAGCACGAACGTGCGGGCGGACGACGCTTCCGTAGCGCCGCGCTCGGTCATGAGGGGGTCAGTGGCTGACGGCGCCTGAACCGGGGGGAACGGTCCCCTCTGTGCTGGGTGACGCGCGGCCGACGGCGGGTGGGGGGCTGCTCGACCGCGCTCGGCGTCGCCGCGAGCGACAGGCTCGGGCTCGACGTTCGCCGGGGGTGTGGCAGGCGCCACGCCGCGCGGAGGTTGGTACGCCGGTGGATCGGGTGCGAGGTTGACGCTGGATGACGGGCGGGCGCCGTCCACGCGGAGGCGTGCATCGGTTTGCTCGACACGTGACGGTTGGATGGCCTCTTGCGCCGCCGCGGGCCGCGGTTGGTGGGGCACTGGGGCGAACGTGAGGTCCTGCGCGATGGGCGGGGTGACCGCCGCGACGGTTGCGGCCGACGGTAATGGCGCGTGGATGGGGCTGACTGGCTCAGGCTCGGCTCGGCTGGGTGCGCTGTCTCCTCGGTCGGCCGGTGGGTGATCCGCGCCGCGCGGGGCGGCATCGGACGGGGATTCGAGGGGCGAGGGCGCGGGGACCTGACCGAGGGTAGGCTCGGCTGGCGGTCCGCCGCGTGGCGTCGCCGGTGCCGAGGCAATCTCCGTGTCCGACATCACCGTGACGCTGGGTGGCGTATCGCCGCGAGGCGTGGACGGATGGACGAGCGTCGCCCGCGGCAGCGGGGCGTATGCGGGCAACAGGGGTGACGCCAGCTCGGAGGTTGCCGCTGGTGCAGGTTGCCAGTTGGCAGCCGGTTCGCGCGCACCCGTGACGGGCGGGTCGTCGGAGGCTTCGAGCTGTGAAACGGTGGCCGACGCTGAGGGCTCCGTGTTGGCAGCAAGGGCGGGCGGCGCGGCAGGGACCTCGCGATCTGCGACGAGGGGCATCTCGCCGCGTGCTGCGACAGGAGCCTCGCCACGGGCGGCGACAGCGACTTCGCCATGTGCGACGCCGGGGACCTCGCCACTATCTGCGACGGGCGCTCCGTCGTTTACTCCTGCGGGCGCCTCGCCTGGGAGCTGATCCGCTTCCGCCGCGGGTGGCGGGCTCGAGCGCCGCGGCGGGCGCATCTCTACCACCTGGGACGCGGGCCACACGACGGGGACTCGCAGGGCGGTGGGTCGCGCGGCGAGCTCCCCTCCGGCGGGGATCGACCTCGAACTCGAGGGTGCGCCGCCGGCCTCGGCGGCCACGCCGCCTGGCCCAGGCGTCGTGGGGGCGTCCGTGGGTGCTCGCCCGGGCGGCGTGGAGCCGGGTGCCTCGGGCTGGGAGGCCGCGCGCGGGACTCGCGGAGTGGACCAGCGACCCGAGGGCTGGGCCACGGGACCACGCGCTGAGGCGGCTGTCGGCTTCGGCGTGGGCTCGCTGGCGGGACCGACGGGCGCGGGCGAAGACCAGCGTCGTGACGGCTGGGCGACGGACGTTTGGCCGCGGCCGGTGCCCCGCCGGGGTCGGTTGGCCCAGCGTGGTCCGCTGGCCCGGCGGTTGGACCGCTGGGAGACGGGGTTGACCAGCTACCTGTGGGCCCTGGGAGGGGCGGCGTGGACCAGCGTCCCGAGGGCTGGGCGACCGGGCCCCTGGCTCCGGGGGTTGTCCGCGGTGCGGTTGGCTCCGCCGGGGGGCGCACGCTGCGCTCCGCTGACTGGCCTGGCGGCTGCGGTGTTGGGCGCGGCGCGGAGGACGCGCGCGCAGGCGTGGACAGCGGCCACTCTGCCGCCAGCGGGGCCGGCTCGGGGCGGCGCAGCGGCGCGGGGCTTGCGCCGATGGGTTGGCGCTCGACAGGCGGCGGGAGCTTGCGCACGAGCTCGCGGGCGGTCGTGACGGTACGCGAACGACGGTCAAGGAGCGGCGCGCGGGCGAGTGAGGGACGCGGCGGGACGACGGGGCGTGGCAGGGGTGCGCGGCGGGGTAGGGGTGCGCCGCGAGGGCCGCGGCTCAGCGCGGAGGTGTTCGGGGATAAGCGCCGCTGCGCGGAGGTGGTCTGGGGTGCGCGGCTCAACGCAGAGGTGCCCTGCTCGGAGGTGGTCCGGAGCGGGGTGCTCTGAGATGAGGCGCTCGGGGGCGGGTCTCCACCCGGTGAGCTCTGCTGGAATGCGGTGCTCCGCGATGCGGACCTTGGGGGCGACGGACTGCCGCGGGCTTCCGCCCGGCGGGCCAGCGCGGCCGGAGGCGGGTCTGGCTCGGGGAGCTCCGTCGACCACGATGCGTCAGCGAAGGGCTCGCCCTGGGCGAACTCGAGCAGTGACGGTGGAAGGGTGCTGGAGCGTCGGCTTCGCGGGCGGCGCAGGCCGTCGAGGCGGGCTTGCCAGCGGCGCTGCAGCCAGCGGTGCAGGTCGACGGGCACACCGAGCGTGCGCCACCAGTCGGCGCGCTGGCGGGCCCTTTCACCCAGGGAGTCGCCAGAGCGGACGGCCGTCAGCAACTGGCGCGGCGGTGCCCCGCGGGCGCGCGCGACGTGGCCGGCCGCGGGTGCGGCGATCTGGTCCGGGGCGCGGTCGCGAAGCTGCTCCACGGCCCCATGTTCCGCGTGCTCCTGGGCGGACCCATCCGCGTGCTCCCCCGAGGGGCCGTCCACGTGCTCCCCCGAGGGGCCGTCCACGTGCTCCCGAGCGTCGCCGTCCGTCGGCTGCACGGCGGAATCTCCTCCAGGCTCCATGCGCACGTCGCTCCAGCTCAGCCCGGGCGGAACCCGAGATGCGCCAGCTCCAGCGTCTCGATCGCCGCCGCGTTCGAATCGACGCGCAGGTCCGGGCCTTGCCAGCGCACCGGAAACGCCTGGGCGATGTTCAGCCGCGCCAGCTCGTCTCCCGGATTCTGGCCATCGTTGGTGCACATGACAATCGAGCAGTCGCGCGGGCGGATCACCCCGTCGATGATCTCCTGGTACCACGTCCACAACTCGTTGGAGGTCGTCCAACCGCGCCGCAGTGAGATATTCCCGAACCTGGTGCGTACCGGCAGTTTGTAGACGACATCGTTGCGTCCGCCTTCCGAATATTCCTGCAGCTCGGTTTCGGCGCTGATGCCGGAGCATTCCGCGAACGACGCCAGCACGATGCCCTGGACCTCAATCCAGAAGCTGGGGCCAATCAATGGATCCTTTTCTTCAAATGGCACGTCGCCAGGCGCCTCTTTCGTGTTCGATTGCCCGGTCCTGGAGCATCAGCTGATAGACCAGGCGCGCGATCTGCTCGACGTCGATCCGCATCGCGCCGTGCAGGTCGCGCGCGCCCTCCTCCAGGTCGTCGTCAGGCGCGGGTGGTACAGGCTGACTCACACGCTTTATCTCGCATTCCCGCTGAGCTTGCGGTTGATCTTGCTAATTTCTTCGACCCACTGGCGACGTTCGGCATGCTCCAATTGCAGGACGGCGCTCCGTGGCCAGTGGAAGTAATAGGCGATGAAGGCTACCTCCTCGCGGAGCCGGTCGAGAGGGTAGCCTACGATTCCCCCGTCGGGGCGATTCCGTGGACGTCGAACCCACGACCACAATCCGGACAGACAGCCGGGACACTCGTGTCCCCGGCCTCGTTGATCTGTCGGTACAGGCTTTGGAGATAGTCGAGGTCAGCGGAAAAGATGTTCTCGACGACCCCCGGATTGACGTCGTTGAGTGTTCCGAGACGGGTGATCACGCGCGAAAGCACGATGACCGTCATGTACGCTTCGTTCTGGCGAACGCGAGGATCGCGCAGCGGCGCGATCTCGTCGTTAGCGGTCGCCAGACGCATCGTACCCTCACGGTGCAGGTTGCCTTCGCGGTCCACGTAGCCCTTTGGCAGGACAAACGGGAACTCCGTTTGCAACCGATTGCCCGTGGCGGCTGGGCTCACAACTTCCGATCCAGTCCTTCGTGGGTGATCTCGATGCTTTCAACCACTGGCTCGTTGCCGCCGGCGTTCATCGGCGAGGATTCCCACTTGCTGGGCCAGCCGCGGCGGAAGTCGAAGCGGATCTTTTCTTCTCCGTCCTCGTTGTAGCCGACGATGGAGCCGTCCAGACGAGCGTCTTCGATTTTGCCGTCGATGACTTGCTGCCGCCACTTCCACAACTCGTCGTTGCTGGTCATGCCGCGTTTGAGGGAGATGTTCTGCCAGTGCAGCGTGCCTGGAATCTTGCGGATGACAGTATTGCCTTTGGGGCCCTGCTCCTTCTGTTCGATGACCTGATGTTCGGAACCGAATCCCGAAGCCTCACGGAAGGTCGCTTCCGTGATGCCCTGAATCTCGAGCGCAAACTGGTGTGCCGAGATTGGATCCATTTCGTCGGGCATGACTGTTTACCTCCGCTTACTCAGTCCCGCCGGTGGCGAGCTGCGTGACCCGGAACACGACGAACTCTGCCGGCTTGACAGGACACATTCCGATTTCAACGACCACCATGCCGGCGTCGATCTGATCCGGTGGGTTGGTCTCCGAGTCGCATTTGACGTAGAAGGCCTGGTCGGGTGTCGCGCCAAACAGGGCGCCATCCCGGTAGGGTCGCAGGAGGAAGGAGGTCACGTCGCGCTTCAACCGCTGCCACAAGCTGAAGTCATTCGGCTCGAACACGGCCCACTGCGTGCCGTGCTGGATCGAGTCTTCCACCCAGTTGAAGAAGCGGCGCACGTTGATGTACTTCCAGGCGGCGTCGCTGGAAACGGTGCGCGCACCCCACACACGGATGCCGCGCGTGCCGAAGGCGCGAATGCAGTTGACACCCTTCGGATTCAGCAATCCCTGCTCGCCGTCGGTGACTTGCGCGACGACGTCGAGCGCGCCGCGCACCACTTCGTTGGCAGGCGCTTTGTGGACCCCCCGCTCGGCATCGGTGCGCGCCCAGATGCCAGCCATGTGACCGCACGGCGGAACCGACAGGATGCGCTTGCCCGTCTTGTCGAGTGGATCCAGGATTTTGATCCACGGGTAGTAGAGCGCGCCGTAGGCGGAGTCGATCATCGAACCGTCGCGCCATTCCAGCACGTCCTGCGGATCTTTACCTGGCGGCGCGTCGAGAATCGCGACGCGGTCGCCCATTTGCTCGCAGTGGGTGAGCATCGCCTTCTGGAGGCCGACGAGCACCGTGTCGTCGATGAGGCCTTGCTTATAGGCGCTCATCAGGTCGGGCGCACAGACGATGGTGATCTCGTCGATCGCGGCGAGCCCATCGAAACCAGTGCGTTGGCGCACGTCGCCCACGAAGTCGTTGCTGGAGACGGTTAGTGGCTGCGGCGCGGGTGGCTGCAATTCGAAGTTTCCCGCTTGAGGCGCCGGCAAGTTCGGCGCTCGGCCCGCGGCGGGCGTGAGCCAGATGTACTGTGAGATGCCATTGACGAGCGTCTCGACATACCGCGGGCTCTCGCGGTCCATCGTGGCGGACTCGTAGCTTTCGAGGACGGTCTCGCCGCGGCTGACGCGCAGGACGAAGGGTGTCGTCGATGTGGGCGGCGGGGTCGCACCACCGCGCGCCGGACGTGACGGAGGGGGCGTGTCGCTCGAGCCCGCCGTGGCGCCATCGGATTTGGCGGCTTCCGACCGGGACGACTCGGTCGAGCTGGGTGGTGGCGAAGCGGGGCCCGGCAGCGCGCCAGCCGCCGGGTACTCCACCTGTACGGTGAGGCCCGGGGTCTGCAAGCCGCGTCGGGTGGCGTACACCTCCAGGCTCGCCTGATTGCCGGCCCTGCCGTTGACGGCCGGCGGCAGCATCGTCTGCGGCGAGAGCGAGGGGGCGAGGTTCACGACGAAACACGTGCCGCCACCATTCGCGAAGTAGCCGTACACCGAATGGGGCAGGTAATACCCATCGACGTAGCCGCCGAACGTGTTCTGGTATTGCGACCAGTTGGTCACCAGAACTGGTCGGTTGCGCGGACCCATCTCGGCGAAACCGATGAACGCGGCAACCGACGTGCCGACGCCCTCGATGGGCCGGCTGCCCGGGGGAGTTTCCTCGACGTATACACCTGGAGTGAGATAGCTCGTAGCCATTGCGCAATCTCCTTTTCAGTAGCCTTCAGCAGCGCATCGAACGTGTGCCGGATGGATCAGGCCAGGTCACACCTCCACGTCGTAATTCGCTGCGGGGACCCTGAAGGTCCAGTTTGTCTGGGCGCGGTTGGCCGCGCAAACCACCAGCGTGATCGGTCCACGTTGTACACCGCGGAACGCGAAGCCCCCCTCATCGTCGGTCAGCATCCGATCCCCCGTTTCGGACACGACCACCAGCGCACCGTCAACCATGTTCGCGCGGTCGGACTGGTCCCGAACCTTGCCTCGAATGGTGAAGCCATCGATCACTTCCGCTCGATCGAGCTGCTGGACTCTGATCGTGGGCTGGAAGAGCGTAAGCTTGCTTTCGACCACCCGCTCCGGGTCTAGGGCCAGCGTGACCACATAGGTCAGGACCGGACGGAAGCGGTTGTCAATCGCGTTCCAGAAGTCGCCAACGTCGCGTGGGCCCTGGTCGGGCTGCGCGACGGTTGTCGACACCGGTAAGGGTTGGTCTTTCAATTCCCCGACCAGAAGGTCCGCGGGGAGCACTGGATGGCGTGCCAGCGCCGCGAGCGTGCGCCAGAGCAAGCGGTGCTGGTCGTCGTTGGCGCGTGCCCACGCGGTGATCTGATAGGTCGCGTCCATGCGCAGTGGACCCTTCTGGCGGGTGGCGGTGGCGGTGGCTGTCTGACGGCGCATGTCCCAGCCTGCCCCCCGCAGCTTCAGGTTTTCGCGCACGTCGTACAGGAAACAGTTCACGGTTGGACGCGTCAGACGCGCGGACCACTCGCGGTCGGGCAGATCGAAACTGACGTCGACGTGCGCCGGATCGAGCGGCACGTAGCGCGTGAGAAGTTGGCGGACGGTTTCGTCGAGCTCGGCTAACACGCAAATCCACGCATGTACAGAAAGCGTGGTTCACGCTACGCGCGCCCGGTTTCCAGTGGGTTTCTGGTCAGTTACACGCGGCGTCGCGCCCGCCGGGCGCCAGCTCAACGGTCACTGGTTCGAGGGTCACGAGGTCGAGCGTGGCGGCGGCGGGGGGCGCATTGGCATCGTGTGGTGGTGCACCCGCTGGAGCGCTGGCCAGCGCACGACGCAGCGCCGCCGCCAGACTGGCAACGCTCGAGAATCGCAGCGACGGATCCTTCGCCAGTCCTCGCATCAGGACCGCGTCGACCTCACGTGGCAGCTGCGGGCAGACGTGTGAGGCGGCTGGAGGTGGTTCGCTGACCTGTCGCAGCAACATCGTCTCAGGCGCCCCGCCGATGAATGGGCGGCGCCCGGTGAGGAGCTCGAAGCTCATCACCGCGAGCGCGTACTGATCGCTCGCCGGCCCGAGGGGAGCGGCCAGGCACTGTTCGGGCGCCATGTAGGCGGGTGTGCCGCGCACGCGCGGACGACCGGTTGGACCAGGCCGAGGTTGGACCAGTCCGAAATCACCCAGCAGCGGATGCCCGCCGTCGCCAAGCAGAATGTTGGCGGGCTTCACGTCCAGATGGACGATCTCGCGCGCGTGGAGATACTGCAGAGCGCTCGCGACTTGTCCAAGGAGCTGGAGCGTCAGGTGGCGGTCCAGTTGTCCACGTTGCAGCAACTGGCGCAAGCTGCCCCCCTGGGCCAACGGCGTCACGACGTACAGCGTCTGGTCCGCGACGCCCACGTCGAGGATCGGCAGGATGTGCGGATGGTCGAGCGTGGCGATGCGTTGGTAGCGCGCGAGCAACACGGGTGGATCGTCGACGTCGTCGAGTGACAGGATTTTGGCCGCGACCTCCGCCCCGTCGGCGGAGCTGCGAGCACGCCACACGGTGGCGGTGCCGCCCTGTCCGAGTGGTTCGCCCAGAACGTATGCGCCGACGCGACGTGCGGCGCTGGTCACGGCGTGCCTGGCCATTGCCCGCCAACAGTCTAACGCGAGCGGTGTAACCGCCTGGAAACCGGCGGGTTACGGCCGCGGCGCTACGCTGAGTCGACCAGTATGCTGCATCCAGGTCGAGCGCTGCCGGCATTGCTCCTCGTGTTGCTCATGCTCGGCCTTCCCGCGGCTCCAGTGAGCGTCGCCGACGAAAGCCTGCATGCGTCGATCCTGCGGGTTGACACCGGTCAGGTCGCCTGGCGTGACGTGTATGTCAGCGTCTCCGACTCACGCGGACTCCCGATCACTGGTCTGGATCGCAGCGCCTTCACGCTCACGGAGGACGGCGCCGCTCAAACGCTCGACCGGTTCGCCGTCTCCAGTGATAGTCAGGTGCCAATCGCCTTTGGGCTGGTCATGGATGTCAGCGGTAGCATGAACGACGCCGGCAAGCTCGACGCGGCCAAGCAGGCCGCCAAACAGGTGGTGATGTCACTTGGACCGCAGGACGAAGCCGCGGTCATCAGTTTTGGCGATACGGCGCAGGTGGTTCAAGCCATCACGTCCGACCAGGGCGCGCTTAGCGCGGCAATCGACGGACTCCAGGCCGGCGGCAATACCGCGCTATACGACGCAATCCAGAAAACGACGTTGCTCGCCGAAGCGCTCCCGCAGCCCCTCAAAGTCCAACTTATCGTGACTGACGGCACGGACACAAAGAGCGCGACACGCCTGAACGACGTGCTGCAGAACCTGCGCACCAGCGGGAGCGTCGTGTACGTCGTAGGCATCGGGAGTGACGTGGACCGCCGCGTTCTCGACCAGATCGCTCAGGCGGGCAACGGCGATGCGCTGTACACCGACGACCCGTCAGTTCTGAGCGGATCCTTCCAGAACATCCTGAATCAGCTGCGGCTCACGTACCTGCTGCACTATCACGCGCCGTCGGCGAGCTCCGACCAACAGCACACGCTGGCAACCAGCGTGTCCTATCAGGGTCAGGTCGCACAGGCCGACACGACGTTCACGGCGGCTCCCAGCGCGGTGGCGGTCGACGTGAGCGGCGTTACTCCAGGTGAGACCGTGCCGGCCGACGACGACCGTGACGTTCAGGCCACGCTGCACGCGGGCAACGCGGAGCGCATCGACATCCTGGTCGACGGCGCAGCGGTAGCGAGCAGTACCGGTCAGCCGACCAGCCTCGAGACCGAGCTGGACGGGTTGCCGGCCGGCGATCACGATCTCGCGGTGCGCGTCGCCGATTCGGCTGGCGGAGTCAGCGAGCAGCACGTGCCGTTCAGCATCGCGGCGGAGGCCACGCCAGCGCCAGTCGCCACATCGGTACCGAGCGAGGCCGCGACGCCAGCCACCGCGTCTCAACCGGGCGCGTTTGTTTCGCAGGACTGGTGGTGGCTGCCGGTATTTCTGCTCGTGGTGCTGGCGCTGGCCGCCGTCGGCCGCTGGCTGGCGTGGCTGACGCGGTCGACCAGTGGTTCGGCTGGAGCCGGGGCAGCCTCCGATGCGGATGACACCACGCTGGAGCTCGAAGCCCCACTCGAGCGGACACCAGTCGCAAGCGGAGTATCGGAGACGCCGCGTGTGAGCATCGAGAGCAACGGACAGCGACAGGATGTGGCGCTCGGCGGCCAGCCGCTATCGATCGGACGCGACGCAGACAACAGCATCGTCCTGCGTGACCTGCATGTCTCACGCCATCATGCGCGCATCACGCTCGAAAACGGTGAGTACTGGATCGAGGATCTGGCCAGTCAGAATGGCACGCTGCTGGACGGTCAGATGGCGATCGATCGCCGCAAGCTCGAACCGGGCGATCAGTTCGCGATCGGCGCCGCCACGCTCTCGTACCTCGGACAGATGGCGGGGCCGACGCATGGCGCCGCTCCTCCGCCACAGCCTCCTACCACCGCCGCCGCCACTATTACTGACGGTGGGCGACTCAGTGACGACGTTCGCCCCACCGCGGTGTCCGGGATCAGTCCGTAAACGTCTGCAGGACAGTCTGGAACGGGTCGGACGAGACGTGCACCTGGCCCGCGAACGGGTGGTCGACCTGCTGAATCATGAACAGCATGCTGCTGATGACCACGGCCAGGCCCGCGATCATCAGCGCATGCACGCGCGCATCCTCGACGCCGAAAAAGTAGGTGTACGTGACCGTGAGCACGGCGCCGCAGATGAGCATCGCCCACAGCAGCGGGTGCAGCCCTTCTTCCGCCTGGAAAATGCGGATGCGACGTTCGGTGATCATCTGCTCATACTGGCCAAGCACGTGGTCGAACATGACCTGCTGGTGTGGGGAGTCGACCGGGAGCTGGTGGATGGCGTCGCGCACGTCGTGTGACAGCTGCTCTGCCGTGGGACTGGTCTGGTCGTCGGCGAGCGAGCTCCACTCCTCGTTGATCGTGGTCTCGACGTACTGCCTCACCTTGCTTTGCACGGTGGCGCGCATCGGGTCCGGAAACTCGTCGACGCCGTGGTAGATGTTGCCAGCGGCGACGGCTTCGAGCTGCACGGTCGAGCTGGTCGCGTCGAACTCCTGCCAGACGACGATGACCACGTACGCGAGCAGGATGGCGTAGATCACGCCCACTGCCGCGTAGATGAAGCCCGCGACGTCGTTGTATCTGCAGCGGACGCTTGCGGGGATCCGTCGATCCACCACAACGAAGCCGAGAAGGGCTGCCGCGACGCTACCGCCGATAATCAGAATTCCGCTCAAGATGGTGTCCAACAACATGCGACCCCTGACAGGTGCGGAGCCTACGCAGGGCGAGTCTCCCGTCGGTTTCCCGCGGGTTTCAGGCCTGGATTGTCGCGAACTGAGTGGTATTGAGCAGCAATGGGGCGCGCCCGAGTAGTCTGGCGAGGCACCGGATGCCTCCCACCCCGACGAGCTCGCGACAGTGGCAGACACCCCGGCGTAACCAGGGTGAAACCCGCAGCGCCTACCCTGGGACCCCCGCCAGGACCGGCCGGTACGGGACAGCCGCCGGTCCGAGCATGTACCTATGCGACAACTGTCACGACTGCAACAATCGCGACTGCTGCACCAGTCGACCCCAGGGGAGAGCTCACCGCGCTTCAGGCGAACGTCACCACCTATCCCGCCCCATAAGGCCTTTGCCCACATGCCATTGCACCAGACCGCGGGCCAGCCCGCAGCTCTCGACAGCCGCAACGACATCGACGCTTCTCCGGCCTCATTGCGTCTGCTGGCCGATGGAATCGTTCTCGAACAACGCGCGCTCGCGGATGCGATCGCGCGCTTGAGCACGACGCTCGATTCGCTGCGTGGAAGGGACGCCGCTTTCAGCGCGACGGTGAAGCCAGACGAGGTATGTGGTCCGGGGACGCCTTCGCTGCAACCGCCCCTGGGCAGTCCGGCGATCGCCGTGTACTGCCTCGGCGGTTTTCAGATGTGTTTGAGCGGCACGCCGATGGAGACCTGGCGTGCGATCAAACCGCGCGCGCTCTTCCAGTATCTGGTCAGTCATCGGCAGCGACCTGTCCCACGCGAGGCACTCATCGACGCGCTGTGGCCAAACCCGGAGACGGCACCCGCCAGCACGGCGCTCAAGGTCGTGGTGCACCGCGTGCGCAAGCTCTTGCGCCTCACGGCCAGGCAGGTCGAGATCCAGGCCACGGAGGACGGGTACTGGCTCGACGGTCCCGATCTGTGGGTGGACGTCGAGGACTTCGAGCACTGGTGCCTGGCGGGTCGGCGCTACGACGCTGAGGGACGCTTCGCCGATGCCGCGGCCTGCTACGGTCGCGCCGCGGACCTGTACCGTGGCGACTTTCTCGAAGACGTCTCGGAGGAATGGGTCGTGCTCCGCCGAGAACGCCTGAAGGACCAGTACCTCCACGCACTGGCGCGATTGACGGATGCCGCTTTTGCCGACATGGATTTTCAACAGTGCATCGAGCACTGTCAGCAGATCCTGGCGCACGACCCGTGTCGCGAGCAGGCCTACCGGGTGTTGATGCTGTGCTATGCGCGCCTGGGGCAGCGCGGTCGGGTGCGTCGCTGGTACGAAGTCTGCGTGCGGACGCTGCGCGGCGAGCTGGACGTCGAGCCGGAGCCGGAGACACAAGCGACGTACCGGCGAGCCATGGCCGGCGACCTGGCGGAGCCGCCGTCCCTGCACGCATCGCTGCCGCCGTCGGTCCACCCATCGCTGCCCCAGTCGGTGCCGCCGTCGGTGTCGGTGCTAGCCGGCGAGTCACCCACCGGTAACCGCCAGGAAACATACGCGCGCTAACGTGAGGTATCTATGACCCGCTCACCTTCGGGCAAGGCGTCCACGGGGGGTGACCGAGTGCGACCAAGCATGCGCGGGGAGCGTTACGAGTCGTTTGTCGTCCGAGTCCTCGTTCGCGCTACTGGGGAGATGGGGCCTGGTCAGGTGACGCACGTCGCGAGCGGCCAGCGACTGCATTTCACGGAACCCGAGCACCTTCCCGATCTGATTCGACGCCAACTTGCGATCGCCAACGCCGCTACCTGCCCGCCCGCCCCCGAACCGCCGTGAGGCGAGCCCAGGCACGCGGCAGCGGCGGCGCCGCACGCGCCGCGCCTGGCGTCCAGCCGATCGCAGTCGGACTCTTCGATGCGCTTGACGCCCGACTGCAAGCGGCGGTCGAGCAGTTTCGCGCGCCGGTCGCCGAACAGGCCGATACGCCGCTGCGCGGCCTGTACATTTCGGACGGCGAAGTCGATGGTCTGCTGACCGGAGCAGGCCGACCAGACGGTGCCCCACCGGCGCAGCATGCGCGCGTCGAGCAGGTCGCCGCGCAGTTGCCGTGCCTGGCGCGGACGTTCGCGCTCGACGCGCTCGATCTGGACATTTTGCTCATCTGTCTGGCGCCCGAGCTGGACCTGCGCTACGAACGCCTGTACGGCTACTTGCAGGACGACATGACTCGCCGCAGGCCAACGGTCGATCTGCTGCTTCGCCTGCTCGACCAGGATTCGCCAGAGGTGCGGCACGCACTTGGCCCGGGTGGGCGCCTTCAGCGGCGCGGGCTGGTCGCGACGCTGAAAACCGAGGTGCCCGAGGATGGCGCATTCCTGTCGACGAGCCTGCGAGTTGATCCGCGGTTGACCGAGTACCTGCTCGGACTCGGCGGCCTGGACCGGCGTCTGGCGCAGTGGGCGGCGCTGATCGAGCCAGGTGGCGGCAGCGCGCGCGCAGCAGATGCAGGTCTGGGAGAGACGCGGGCGCTGGTGGACAGCTTTCCGCGCGCGGGGGACTGGGATGTGCCCGGGCCTGTCGTGTACGTGTATGGCAACGATCTGGCGCGCGGCGTCATGCTGGCGCGCGGATGGGCCAGCGCGGTTGGTGCACGTCTACTGCTGGTTGACGTGGGCGCCTGGCGCCTGACACAGGGCGGCCCGCTCGGCTGGGACACGCTGGTCGCGGTCACGCGCGAGGCGCTGCTGCAGCATGCCACGCTCGTCCTGAGCGGCGTCGAACCGGTCGTCGAACGCGGATTCGATGGCCTCCAGATGGGGCACTTGCGGACCGCGCTCGAGGAGTATCCGGGGCTCGCGTTCTTGATCGGCCATGCGCGCTGGGAGGCGGCTATCTGCTGGACCAAACGTCTCAGCTTGAGCCTCACGCCCGGCCCGGTGTCGTCCGAGACCCGCGCGCACGTCTGGGCTGCGCATCTGGACCACCGCTTTCCCGCCGAGGCGGCTCACGAACTCGGCTCGCGGTACCACTTCGTCGAGGAAGAGCGCCTGCTTGCCGTGGCGCAGGGCGCGCTTGGCCGAGCAACGCTCCGCGGAAGTGAACGGGTCGAGCTCAGCGACGTGATCGACGCCGCGCGAGCAGTGAGCAGTCCGGCGCTCGGCGATCTGGCGCGGCGCCTCGAACCCAGGTACGCGTGGTCGGACATCGTGCTGCCGTGCGGATGCCATCCAGCGGCTGCGCGAGCTGTGCGCCCGCTTTCGACACCGCGCGACGGTGTACGAGACGTGGGGCTACGGCGCGGCTGGACTTGCGCGGCCAGGCACGGCGGCCCTCTTCGTGGGCCTGCCAGGCACGGGCAAGACCATGGCGGCGGAGATCGTAGCGGCGGACCTCGGGTACGATCTGTATCGCATCGATCTGTCGGCCGTCGTGAGTAAATACGTCGGCGAGACAGAGAAAAACCTCGAGAACATCTTCCGCGCGGCGGAGCAGGGCGAGGTGGTGCTGCTCTTTGACGAGGCTGACGCTCTGTTCGGCAAACGCTCCGAGGTTCGCGATGCTCACGACCGCTACGCGAATATCGAGGTTGCCTATCTGCTGCAGCGGCTCGAGACGTACAGCGGTATCGCCATCCTGACCAGCAACCTGAACGGCAATCTGGACGAAGCCTTCCTGCGTCGCCTGGACGCCATCGTTGAGTTTCCGTTTCCCGAAGAAGACGAACGTTACGAGATCTGGCGACGCTCGCTGCCGGAACGCGCGCCGCGGGCCGACGACGTGGACGTCGCGCACCTCGCGCGCGCCTTCAAGCTGACGGGTGGCCACATTCGCAATTGTGCGCTGACCGCCGCGTTCCTCGCCGCGAGCGACGGTGAGCCCATCAGCCGTCGACACGTCCTGCACGCGATTCGACGAGAATACGAGAAGGTCGGCAAGCTGGTAAGCGAGCCAGAGCTGTTCGCGGACGCTGGCCGCTGACGCACGGCGGCGTGACTCGGGCGGTCGTGGCGTCTCGGTCGGCGGTCAGCTCGTCGATGACGGCTTGAGGGATACACGGGGATGTGTCGCATCCCGCGGTAGCCGGGGCGGCCTGCGACTTATGGCGGGTACCATCTCGATCGGAATGTCGGAGCGACCACAGACCCCCATGCTCCTGGCTGCCGATATCGGCGGTACCAAGACGGACATGGCCGTATTCAGCGCCGCATTCGGCCCGCGGGCGCCGATCGCGGAGAAGCGCTTCCCGAGCGCGGACTATCCGAGTCTGGAAGCTATCGCGACTGAGTTTGTTTCCAAGCTCGACCTGCCGATTTCCAACGCGTGTTTTGCCGTCGCCGGCCCGGTCGTCGAAGACCGGGCAACGCTCACGAATCTGCCGTGGGTGGTCGAAGTCGCGACGCTGCGTTCGGTGCTCAGACTCCAGTCGGTGACGCTGTTGAACGACCTGGAGGCGATGGCGTCGGCTGTACCGCACCTGCTCCCGCGCGAGCTGCACACGGTGCAGGCGGGTACGGCAGAGCCCGGCGGCACGCTCGCGGTGATCGCGCCGGGGACGGGACTCGGCGAAGCCTTCCTGACCTCGGATGGCGGGCGGTATTTCGCCCACGCCTCTGAAGGTGGGCACACCAACTTCGGGCCGAGCACCCCTCGCGAGATCGAGTTGTTGCGCTTTCTGCAAGCTCGGTGGGGCAGTGTGAGCTACGAGCGTGTGTGCGCTGGCCAGAGCATTCCTGATCTGTACGACTTTCTGCGAGGTTATGGCGGATTCACGGAATCGCCGGGTGTGCATGCGGAGCTGCAGGGGGTTCACGATCGGACACCGACGATCATGTCCGCGGCGCTGCGCTCCGACAGGCCGGACGCCCTCTCGCAAGCGACGCTCGACCTGTTCACGACGATGCTCGGCAAGGAGGCGGGCAACCTGGCGTTGACCGTCCTGGCGACAGGTGGCGTGTATATGGCCGGCGGCATCGTGCAGCGCATGGCGCCCACGCGCGACTGGTCGCTGTTTCACACCACGTTCCGCGACAAGGGGCGCCTCAGCGGCCTGCTCCAGCAGATACCCGTGTTCGTCATTCTCAGCCGGTGGCGCTGCTGGGTGCCGCGTTGCGCGGTCTTCGAGCTTCAGGCGGCGAGCGCCTGACACGCGCGACCGGGTCCGCTGCCGGAGAACCCGGCTCGTCGGCCGACCTTTCAGGGCGATCAACTGATCGGAGCTTGCCTCTTAACTGACGGCCATTCGAGCCTTACACTGCTTTGGAAACGAAGGAGGACTCACGAATGACCACGACGCAAGAACACAAAGGCGGTAGCCGAGCGGGCACGACCGTACGTCAGCCTGATCCGCCGGCGCCGGGGAGAGGCGTCAAACACCGCGTGAGATCGAGGGCCCGTACTTTCGGCTGGGCGCGCCAATGCGCTCCAACCTGCTCGAGCCAAACGACAAGCCAGAACTGGTCCTGACCGGGCACGTGTTGAACGAGCACGGCAAGCCGATCCCTGGCGCGGTGGTGAACATCTGGTCCTCGGATGCCGTCGGCAACTACGACATGCTCGGCTACAAATACCACGGGTACGTGGTGACCGATGCGAGCGGCAGCTACGAGTTCACCACCATCATTCCTGGCTGCTATGAACCTCGCGACGCCAAGCACCTGCACGTCAAGGTGCAGGGTGTGAGCAGCCCGATTACCACCCAGCTGTACATCGAGGGCGAGCCAGGCAACGAAGACGATGACTTCTACTCGCCTGAGCTGCTGGTCCGCTGCACGATCGACGAAAAGGGCACCAAGCACGGTTCCTACGACTTCGTCCTCAAGCAGGTGACCGAGCGGGAGAACGTGACTCCCGAAAGCCTCGCCGCGCGGGTCTGATCCCTCGGATTTGGTACGCATTCACCGTCGCGAACGCGCGACGGTGAACGCGGTGCGGCTCTGGAGTATCGTGCATAGCATGGTCGCTCGCCTCGACAGCCGCATCGCACTTGAAGGATGCGTGTCGTGCTAACGCATCGTGAAAGCATCGCCGACATTCAGGCCGCAGCCGCGCGCGTCGATCGCACGCTGCTGATGATTCCGGGTCCAACCGCGATTACTCCTGAGGTGCTCGCGGCCGGGGCGCGGCCGGTGCTGTCCCACTCTGACCCACGCATCCGCGGCTTTGTCGCCGAGTCGTTGGCGCGCCTTCGCACGTTGTTCGATGCGCCCGCCTCGCAGCCGATCATCTGCGCTGGTTCGGGCACGCTCGCCCTGGAGATCGCGCTGGCCAATCTGGTTGAGCCTGGCGATCGGGTCCTCATTATCGAGACTGGCGTTTTCGGCGGGCGCTTCCGCACGATTGGCGAACACAACGGTGCCGAAATTCGCGTCGAGGCCGCACCGCCAGGCCAGCCCATCGACGTCGATCAGGTCAGACGCGCGGTCGAGACGTACCGCCCCAAGGTGGTCACCATCACGCACGTCGACACGTCTACCGGCGTACGGCTGGACGTTGAGCCGCTGAGTCGGATCGCGCGCGAGCGCGACGCGCTGGTCGTCGTCGACGGCGTGTGCTCGATCGGCGGTGAGGAGTTCCACGGCGACGCCTGGGGCGTGGATGTGGGTCTTACCGCGTCCCAGAAGGCGATTGGCGCACCCCCAGGCCTGGCAATCGTTACTGTCGGGCCGCGCGCGCGGGCGGCCCGCGAGAACAGGCGCGCGCCCTACCCCGGCTACTTCACGGACTTCCTGAACTGGCTGCCGGTAATGGAAAGCTACGAGGGCGGCACGCCTGGCTACTTCGGAACCCCGGCGGTGACGCTGCTCGCCAACTTGCATACGGCCCTGGAAGAGCTGGCGGCCGAGCCCATGCCCGCGCGTGTGGCCAGGCACGCGTTCATCGCCGGCGCCTTCAAGGCGGGCATTGCCGCCCTGGGCCTGAACAACGTGGCCGCGCCCGAAGTCAACGCCAACACGCTGACCGTCGTGTACAACCCCGAGGGCATCGGCGACGAACTGGTCGACGCTGTGCGGGCAGAGGGCGTGACGATCGCGCGCGCGATCCATCCCGAGCTGCGCGGCAGGAGCTTCAGGGTTGGTCACATGGGAATTTGCGGGCCGTCGGAGATCCTGACCACGCTGGCGGCAATTGAACGTGGGCTCTACCGGCTGGGCTACTCGGTTGAGCTGGGGGCGAGCCTGAGCGCGGCGCAACAGGCACTCGCAGAAGGTCCGAGGAGCGCGGCACCGCTGGCTCAGGCCGGGATGCCGACCGCCCGCGGGTAACTCGTCCCGGAGGTACTCCCGCCCAGGCGATCAGTGCCGGGTGGGAGTCGAGGTCGGTGCGGCTGGTGCCTGAGCGCGTTGTGTGGCAACGGCCGTCGGGGTCGCGCCTGTTGAGCTGGTGGCGCCTGTTGAGCTGGGTGGTGGCGCCTGACGACGTGGTGGCGCCTGTTGAGGTGGAGGCCGCGGTTGGCGTCGCGCCGGCCGAGCTCACTGCCGCCGTCGGTGTCGCGGCGGGTGCAGTGCCAGCGGGTGGCGTGCCGGCGGGTGGGGTGGCCGCCCGCTGCGTCGGCGTGGCCGCGGCCTGGTTTGCCGCGCCGGACGTTCCTGCCGGCCCCGGTGTCGGCGCGCTGGTAGCCGCCGCGGCAGGTGTCTGCGCACCCGCGGGGGCGCCTGCCTGCGTCGGCGTCTGCACGCTTGTGGGTTTGGCTGACGGCGTGCCCGACGTCGACGCGCCGGAGGTCTCACTGGCCAGCGTCGTCTCACCTGGGGCCGGCGCGTTCAGCTCCACCGGTGATGGCGACGGCGAGGGCGAGGCGGACGCGGCCGCCGCGGCGCGCGTCGGCGGCGCGATGCGCGCCAGCACGGCGTCGACATCCGCGTTGGCGGGCTTGTCTTTGGTGCCGACCAGGGTGACCGTGCGCGCGGGCTCGTAGCTGCTCTGGATCGTCAGCGTTCGTGGTTGACCGTCCTCGCGCGTGACGGTGCGGCTGACGGCAACGTCGAACCCATCGCGCGCGCTTTCAACGGGCAGAATCCGACCCCACGGCAGGGAGGGTTCCGCCTCGGCAACCGGCGCCGGATCGGCGGCCACCCGGTGGCTGATTTGCGGATCGTCCACCTGGACCTTCCAGTTGTGCTGGCTCCCGTAGAGTCCGAAATAGACGTTGGAATCGTCGGTCGCCGACTGGATCAGCACGTAGCCATCGGTCGGATTGCTCCAGCGGAAATCGAGCCCGCTGTCCTCATCGACCGTGGCGTCCAGTCCGACCAGCCCGCGCGTCGTATACGCGGGAATCCAGTACAGGTGCCAGTGCCGCTCGACCATCGGGAAGCCAGACCAGAACACGCGCTGGAAGAGGGTTGTGGCGACCTGGCAAATGCCGCCCGCCACGCTGGGCACGGTGCGCGCGCCGTCGGCGCTCGCCTCGATGCCAAATCCCCATTCGAAGCCGGCATCCAGCGTGGTCGGCCCAACTTCGTCATTGAAGGAAAACGTGCCGCCGGGCGGCACGACCACGCCGTTGAGGCGCTCGGCCGCCAGCCGAATGTTCTGCGCTTTTTCGGGGATCGACCCCGCGAACGAGGTGCTCCCCCGATCGAGGTTGGTGGTGATGCCGAGGGCCTGGGGGTTGTCCGAGGAGACCTTGGGCGCCACGATGTCGCCTGGCAGCGAGACACTCGACTGCCCGCTGAGCAGTGCTTGCCCGATGGCTGTCGCCGCGCCAGCCTGGTCCAGCGTGCGGCCCTCCTGACTGTCTCGGATCGGGGTCAGGTCGCCGCCATTGAAGTTGAAGCGGGCATTGACCATGGGCTCGTCCCACTGATCGGACAGATTGCTGGCCAGCGCCTGCACCGTGTCCGCATTCAAAGTGGGCTGGCCGCCATTGGCGGAGATGAGCGGCGCGAGATCGGCCTGGTGCAGCGTCGTGTGCGCCTGGCCGAACGTCACGTCGAGCGTGAGATTCGCGCCCGCGACCGGATCGCTCAGCGATGCCAGGCGGCTGCTCGCGTCCTCGGTGGGGGTCGGTGCCGGCTGCGAGGGCTGCGCTGCCGCGGCGGCGTCGACGTCCGAACTGGCGACGAGGTTCGCCGACGTGGTGCCGCCGGCGGGCGGCGCCGCCGAACCCGCCCCGACGAGAGCGGGCGATGCAACCCCGGGCCACCAGTGCGCGCCCGCGACGCTCAGGCTGGCCAGAGCCAGCACGCCGGCGACGACGACCAACCCGAAGCGCGCGCGCGCCCAGTGATGCTCCCCAGGTCGCCGTGCGGCGAAGTTGCGGCCGACGGGGGGACGGTAGACGCGCGAACGGTTGGGGTCGCCGTGTGAAGGATCAGGTCGATGGGAACTGACAGACATGCCCGATCAGGACTCGCAGGTACCCCAGCACAATGCGTGGGCCTCACCTCACGACGTGCTCAATTGTGGGGGATGGCGCGCCCGAGCGCCAGACGGCACCACCCCGCCGAGGCGCACGTATTGCGCGGAGCAAGCGGGTCTTGCCCGGAAAAGCTTGAAGACAAAAAAGGCTGAAAGGCTGAACACACACGTCTAACAACCTGACATAACTCCAAATGTTACAGATGGTGTTTGTTACACCTATAACAAATCTCGCGACTTTTCGACGTGTTAGCCGGTGACTGTGAAGTCTGAGTAAATACTGAGCAACTATCTTCCTAGTCTTGCGGCGAGGGAGTTGTGCACAGGCTCATCAGGTTTGGCGTGTCCCTGGCGCTTTTGTCCGCGGTAACGCTGCCGCAGGCGAGCGTGGTTCAGGCCGTCTTCAATCCCAACGGGCCCACGCCGTCGCAACAAGCACCGTCACGCCGCTGCCAACGAGCACGCCCGCGTCCTGCTTGACGGTCGTCCCCACGCCGACGGCAACGGGGATCGCGACAGTGACGCAGGCGCCGACCTCCACGCTCGTCCCGCCGTCTACGCCAACGACCGGCCCAACGACCGGCCCGACGACACCGGCCCGACCACCGGGGACGGGCACGCCCACGCCACAGGCCACGGGTACGCCCACGCCACAGGCCACGGGTACGCCAACCCTGATTTCGACTGGCACGCCCACGCCTCAGGCAACGTCGACACCGGGTGGTGGTGGCGGCGGCAGCAGTTCGACCGCGACGCCCACGCTCTCGAGCGCAACCGTAGCGCCCGCCACGGCGTCGCCAACGGCCACCAACACGCCCGGCGCGCCCGGCGGTGGCGGTGGTGGTGGAGGCGCTGGCGCTGGCGCCGCCCCCAACGTGGTGGCGTCGCCCACGACCGGCCGCTTCACTCCACTCCAGGTCATCGTCCTCGGCATCACTCTGCGACGCCTCCAGGACCGTGAAGCCGCGCAGCCGAGCGCACCCGTGCAGGTGCCGCCCGTGCAGCTGCCGTCCATCGCGGGCTCGTTGCGCGACGCCAACGCCGACGCCGTCACCGACCGGGTCACCAACGGCGACGGCGACCGCAACCGTCTCGCTGACACCTGAACAGGAGTTGGTGTCGCCCACGCTTGAACCCAGCGTGACCGCGACGCCGAGCACGTCGCCGACGCCCGCGGGCACCTCCACCGTCGTCAGC
This sequence comes from uncultured Chloroflexia bacterium, assembly GCA_963776625.1. GTDB lineage: Bacteria > Chloroflexota > UBA6077 > UBA6077 > CF-72 > CF-72. Next base: position 162,171 of record CAVZNP010000005.1, read on the forward strand.
ACGCCGACGATCCAGAGCACCCCGACCGTTCAGCCAACGTCGACCGTCCAGCCGAGCGTGCAGCCGACCGCCACGGCGCAACCGACGGCGCAGCCGAGCAGCACGCCACAGCCGACTTCGACGCCCAAGCCGACCAGCACGCCGCAGCCGACGAGCACGCCCCAGCCCACGAACACGCCGCCACCTACGGCGACGCCCAAACCGACCAACACACCGCAACCGCCGCCCACGGTCGGGATCATGCCGGCCTAGCACGGCGTCGTACGCCGTTGAATAAGCCGTTGAAGTTGAAGGACCTGAGCAGCGGCCGCAGGCAGAGGACCGCGCACAGGATCAGTGCCGCGGCGGAGATCAGGTTGCCGATGATCCGCGCGGGCGTGTCGCCGAGGTGCGCTTCAACCGCGTGCGAGCCAGCCGGAGCGCGACCCTGAGCACGCCTGAGCTCGCGTCGTGGTCGTAGGCGATGGGCTGGCCGTCGACGGTGACCTGCCATGTTGGGAAGTCGAATTTGTTGATCTGCACGACGGCCTCTGATGGACTGCTGACGTCGAACCGCACCCAGTCCGAGCCACTCTGCGCGTTGGTGACGTCGCTCTGGCCCGAGAGCACTTGATAGAGTGCGATTGAGGGCTGCCTCGGGGCATCCTGCACGGCTTTCGGCAAGAAGTCGCCGATCGCGTACATCCGCAGGTTGTCCCACCCGCCGTCGGATAGCAGGTCTGCCTGATTGACGTTGAGGAACCGGTCCGGGCGAAAATAGCCGACGTTCAGGGCGACCACCAGTCCGACCAGCGCGGACCACAGGATCACTCTGCCGCGCTGAGTCGGGAGCAGCAGCAGCGTGGCGCCCGCGGCGGTCGAGGTCGCAAGGCTGATCAGACTCAGGAGCCGCCACGGGAACTGCAAATAGCTCAGTGGTCCGATGCGATCCCAGATCCACGCCGATGCTGGCGTGATCATGTAGATGCTGGCCACGATGACGACGGAGAGCGGCAGAACGATGAGCCGCAGATCCCTGCTGCGCCGCCAGCACAGGTAGACGGCACACAAGCTCAGCGCCCAGGCGAGCAGGTGGACGGCGCCAATCTGATAGTAGACCTGAGTGTTGCCACCGCCCGTAAACCACGGCTTTTCGATCAACAGCGTGCGCAGCCCTTGAAATTGCTCGGCGTAACTGAGCTCGTTGCTGGTCATTGTGTCGAAGTGGACGAACCCGGTCTCCAGCAACATGGGCAGCAGGTAAAAGGCGGAGAGGGCGACCCCCCAGAAACCCGCCAGGACGAGGTATTTTGCGTAGCTGAACTGCCAGTTGGTCGACAGGTGAACAACGCTCAGGAAGGTGATCACGCCAAGCAGGAGCATCGCCGAAAGGTTGTGCGAGACGATCAGCGCTGCCAGCGCGACGCCGAGCAGCAAGCTATTCCATGGAGTTGAGCTGTTACGCAGTCGCAACAAGGCCCAGAAGACGAAGGGAAAGGCGGCCATCGCCCAGAGCTCGCCCATCGCTCCGCGGATGTACATGTTGCGCGCGTGATACGGCGCGAAGACGTAGAAGATCGCCGACAGACTGCCACCAAGCTTGCCCCACAGCATACTGGCGAAGAGATAGGTGAACAGGAACGGGAGAACAAAGCCGAGGGCGAAGGTCAGTTTCGCGGCGACGATGATGTCGTGCGTCGCGACGTAGAACAGCTCGCCGACGTAGTACGGCAGCGGCGCGTAGTAGTTGAACAGCGGGTTGCCGTAGCCGCCGCCGAGGTCGGGCACCCAGCGGCAGGGGATCTGGAGGTCAACGATGCACTGGTGCATCTCGTAGATGCGCATCGTCTGGACGTTGTCCTGGTGGCTGAAGTAGGGGGCCGCGAGCAGGGGCCAGAGCAGACAGAGGGTCAGCAGCAGGCCGAGGATGACGTGCCAGTGTTTGCGCAACGCTTCATTGTGGCAGCGCAGGGCGCGGGCGCCGCGTGCTCGTTCCTGGGTCCTGGGTCCTGGGTCCTGGGTGTTGAGGTGGTTATATCAATACGTTTCCCCAGAGGGGACCCAGGGAGAAGACGTTCTTCTTCTCGAGGGAGGAGTCCACCTGACCCGCTCGGCTGCGCCACGGGGGGTGGCCCCGTTCAGCAACGCTCCGGAGTGGACCCGTTGGCTGCGCCACGGGGTGGACCCGCTCGGCGGCGCTCCGGCGTGGACCTGTTCGGGGCGCTCCGGAGTGGACCCATTCGGCTGCGCTCCGGCGTGAAGCCGCTCGACGGCGCTCCGGAGTGGACCCGTTCGGCTGCGCCACGTGGTGGCCCGCTCGGCTGCGCTCCAGGGTGGACCCCGTCGGCTGCGCCACGTGGTGGCCCGCTCTGCGGCGCTCCGGGGTGGACCCCGTCGGCTGCGCCACGGGTGGACCCGCTCGGCTGCGCTCCGGGGTGGACCCCTCGGGGTGGACCCCCTACCTACGCTACGGCGTGGACAATGCGTGCCTCAACATCCCCGACGCCAAATGCGTGGGCATCGGCCGCGACATCGGTCGATGCGCCCCCTGGGGAAACGTCTGCGCCGGTTACACCGCAACCGGCGTCGCGACTCGCAGCTTCGGCATGACTTCCTGCGCGTACAGCTGCATCGACTCGTGCGCGACGTCAAAGCTGAGACCGCCGAACTGGAACATGTGGTTCAACTGTGTGAAGCCCACTTCGCCCTGGAGGTAGCGCAGCATGTCGGCCACCTCCTGCGGGTTGCCTGCAATCAGGCGTGCTCCGTCGATGAGCGCTCGGCAGTCCAGCTCGGCCAGACTGCTCGAGGCGCGCTGCGGCTGCGGTCTGCGCGTCGGGCGCTGCGCGGAGTCCCGCAGGCCCCCCAGGAAGCGGCTGAAGTGGCTGCTCGCCAGTTCCCGCGCGCGTTCGCTGTTCTCGCACACCACCGTGTGATATAGCGTCGCCATCTGATAGCCGCTCGGATCGCGGCCGCTCTCGCGCCACGCGTCGATATACGTGTGTGCGAGCTCGGCAAACTGCGGCACTGGTCGTGGAAAGCCCAGCGTCAGCGCGTAGAAGCCGCGCCGCGCGGTCTGCTGGAAGCTGGTCGGGCTGCTCGCGCACGACACCCAGACCGGTGGGTGCGGCCGCTGTTCGGGATGAGGCCAGACTTCCACGTCGTCCACCTGAAAGTAGGTACCGGCGTGCGTCACCCTCGGCCGTGTCCACGCGCTGAGAATGACGTCGAGTGCTTCCATCGTGCGCGCCTGCGCCTCCGCGTAGTCGATGCCGAAGGCTTCGTAGTCGTACGGCTCACTTCCGCGCCCGATCCCAAAGTCGAGCCGCCCGTTCGAGATCAGATCCAGCGTGGCCATCTGCTCGGCGACGGCCAACGGATGGTGCAGACCCAGCACGGCGATAGAGGTGCCCAGTCGCACGCGCTGCGTGCGTTGGCTCAGCGCTGTCAGCGCCAGCGCCGGCGCCGACATCATCCCGCCCCAGGAATCGAAATGGTGCTCGTTGATCCAGATGTTGTCGAATCCGAGCGGCTCGGCGGCAGCCAGCAGGTCGAGCACGTGCCGCATGAATGGGCCCTGGGGAGGGTCAGATTCGGCGTGAAAGCTTGGAAGCGCGTACGCACCAAAAGTCAGCTGTTGGGGCATGACCAGTCTCCGTCCAGGACAGGTTACCGGCTCCTCTTGCTCTGGACGGAGCGCTTGTTCTGGACGGAGCGGCAGCGGCGGCTGCGCTGGCGGTTTAGCGGCTCCCGCCAGGCAGTGTCACCACGAAGTAGAAGCCAGAGTTGCCCTCGACCTGGTTGAGCGCGGCGCTGACTCGCCCCTCGTCGAGACCCAGATTGCGGGCGAACGCACTGACGATCTGCTGCTGGCTGGGAGGAGCGGGCACGTTGGGCGGGGCTGCCTGAACCAGCGCGGCCTTGATCGCCGCCTGCAGGCGCTCCGGGCTCACGCCCAGCGTCGCGGCGATCCCTGCAAGCTGGTCAGTGCTGGCCGTGGACAGGTTGAGTGCCGGGTGGCCGTCTGGTCCAACAGGGTTCTGCGATGCAAACGCAGCGTTGGCGTTGCTGCTGCTTCGAGCGATCACCACGCTCTGCGCTGACGCGGAGCCGAAGAACGCCTGACACACCCGCGTTTCTGGGACGCCGAGCTGCTGCGCAATGGCTGCCATAGGGTCCGGTGGAGGCGCCGTCGCGGGCATGAGCGACTGCATGGTCTCGAGCATCGCCTGTCGAACCTGGTCACCGCTGACACCCAGCGCCGCCGCCAGCTTGTCGGACAGCTCGGATGCGCTGCTGAAGCTGATGGACCCGGCCTTGCCGCCATCCGTGCCAATCACCAGCATGCCACCGGTGGTGGCGCCAGTCGTGGCGGTCCCCGTCGCCGCCGCGCAGCCGCCGACACCGCCCAGCGGCGCGCTCCTGGCCGCCTCGGTCTGAAGCTGGTCCAGCACGGCCTCGGCGTTGGCCGGGCTGCGGCCGATACAGGAGCGCGGCCGACCCCACGAGGACACTACCCGCCACCGCGGCGGCGACGGCTCCCCAGGCGCGCCGCCGCCACTGACTCGGCTGGCGGACCAGCGGCAGTGCGTGTGGCGGAGGCGCTGGCGGCGCCGTGACGTCCGCCCGCAGCCGCACGGCGAATTCAGGCCGCGGCGTCGACGCGTGCCAGACGCTGGTCAGAACAGGTTCCATTTCGCGTTCGAGCTCGCTCAGGCGAGCGTCCACGCCTCGGTCGGCGTGCAGGTGCAGGTGCAGGTTCATCGTTGCCGGTGCTCCGCGGTGGGTCCGCGCAGAGAATCGAGGGCGCGGTAAGCGATCTTCTTGACGGCGTCTTCGCGTTTGCCGACGACAGCGGCAATCTCGGCGTAGGTCAGCTCCGCGGCAAATCGCAGCGACAGGATCTCCCGCTGTTCGGGGCTCAAGCCTGCCAGGAGGCTGCGCACGAAGCGCTCGCGCTCGTTCTGGACGACGTGGTCTTCGGGAGACGGCGTGTCATCCAGGATGTCGTCGTCGGCCTGCGTGGCGGGCCGCGTCGCGTGCTCTGTCGGGCGGCGCGAGCGGTAGTGGTCGGCCAGGGTGCGGCGCACGATGGTGAACAGCCACGCTCGAAAACTGCCGCGACCCCGATAGGTGCGGCGGTTGGCCCACGCCTGACGGAAGCTGTCGCTGGTGAGGTCTTCTGCCTCCTCGCGAGTACCAACCCGCGCCGAGACGTAGCGATACACGGCGGGCAGATAGCGCTCGTACAACAACGAGAAGTCGTCGGCGCGACCGTCATGCGCGAGGTGCTCGTCAGTCCCGACCGCCGCCGCGCTGACGGGCCTCGTGCCGAGGACACCCGGACTCACGCCGGCGGTAGTGGACATCGGTCTTTCAGGTGCCTTCCTTGTCGAAGCATGTCAACCGAGTAGTCGTGCGCAGGACGTGGTTCGGGACAGCGATTTCTGCGTTCTCGTTCTCAGCCCAGCCAGGTCTGGTCGTAGTACAGCTTCTCGGCGCGCGTGTAGCCGATACCGTGGACCTTCGCGCTCGTCGCCACGCGCGGACGCTTCGATGTCACGACCATGGCCCACTGCTGATCCAGGAAGTAATTGCGCCACGCGGCATAGGCCTGCTGCTGTTTCGCTGGATCGATCTCGGTCAGGATCGCGTAGTCGATCGCCTTGAACTCATCAGGTTTGAAGCCGGAGCGATTGCTGGTGTAGCCAAACGTTGGGCTGGCGGACAGCACGCCCGCGTGCAGGTGCCCCACCGTGGACGTGCCCGCGGCAATGCCGTTGTAGCTGACCGCGGCCAACATCTGGCCGAGCGTCGGATTGTCAGCGGGTTTGATGTTGATGGTGATGCCAATTCTCGCCAGATCCGCCTGGTAGATCTGTGAGATGGCCGACCACTCGGTGGCATCGCTGGTGGAGTTGATGTTGAAGTCCATCTGCACGTTCGCCAGCCCGGCGGAATCCAGCAAGGACTTCGCTTTGTCGAGGTCGAAGGTGAAGAACTGGTCGGCGGCCTGATCATAGGCTGGCGAGCTGGGGTAATACGGGATGTTTTTGGGCGCGCCCACGTTCTGGAGCACGCTGTCGGCGATGCGCTGCCCGGTCGAGCGCAAAACTCATCGCCTGTCTGAGGAGCTTGTTATCGGTCGGAGGCTGGGTGGTATTGAAGGTGATGACGTACGAGTCGCCGGCGATGTTGTTGAACACCACCTGCCAGTTCGGATCCTGTTGATACCGAGCCGTATCCCGAATGGGTGGCGTATCGACGGCATCCAGTTGGCCGGCCTCGAACGCCACCAGCATGCTCTGCGGGTCCTTGAAGATCTGAAACTGAATACCGTCCAGATACGGCAGACCCTGCTTCCAGTAGTTGGGGTTTTTGACCAGCGAGAGGTGGTCGCCCTGGACATACTCCTGGAATTTGAACGGGCCAGTGCCGATTGGCGACAGCTTCTGATCCGGCGTCTGCGGATCCAGGATGTTCATGACGTGGATGTAGTCGGCGATGGCCGGCCACGGCTGGTCGCTCTTGATAATGACCGTGTATTTGTCCGGGGTCTCAACGGACGTCAACAACAGCCGGAATGCGCGCAGGACGCCAGCGGCAACCTTGGGATCGTTGGAACGATCGATCTCCCATTTCACGTCGTCACTGGTCATCTCGCGGCCCGACTGGAACATGACGCCCTGGCGCAGGTTGAGCTTGAGCGTGCGCGAGTCGCTGCTCAGGTCGAAACTCTCGGCCAGCTCAGGGCTGAGGTTGAGCTTCTCATCCTCCTGCCCGAGATCGTTGAAGATCGGGTAGGTGACGTCGAAGGCGGCGCCGAAGTCGTTGCCGTCGAGCGAGGGCAGGTCGCCGACGATACCCATCCGCAGCACGCCGCCCGATCTGACTCCGGTGGTCTGGGGCGGCGGCGCGACGACCCCGACCACCGGAGTGCTCGCCGCCGCCGTGCCGGTCGGGGCTGGGAGCGTGGTTGGGGGTGCGCTGGTCGCGGCCGGAGCTGCCGTGGGCGCAGATGTCGGCAAGGCCGCTGGGGCACTCGTCGGTGCGCCGGCCGCCTGCGTCGAACTGGACGCGGGAGGGCTGGTGGGTGCGACCGGGACGGCCGCTCCGCCGCACGCGCTGAGCAGCGCGACGCCGGCACCCGAGACGAACAGCCCCAGCATTCGTCTGCGGGCGATCTTGAAACCTGTTTGGTTTTCGCTGCTGATATCCTGCATGTGCCCTCCCCGGAGTAGAGAAAATTCCCGAGCGGGCATAATACAGCGATGCCCGAATCGCGGATTCTCACGACGCATGCCGGCAGTCTGCCGCGGCCGTCGGATCTGGTGGACCTGATGCTCCAGCATGATCGCGGCGAGGTCACTGATGATGCTCGCCTCTCGCAGCGCGTTGCCGAGGCAACGGCGGAGGTGGTGCAGCGGCAGGTGCAGCTGGGCATCGACATTCCGTCAGACGGGGAGTACAGCAAGGCGTCGTACGCGACCTACGTGCGAGACCGTCTCACTGGCTTCAACGGGCCGCCGCGCGGACCGAATTCCGGCGTCAACAGCTCCGAGTTTCCCGATCTTGTGCGGCGGTTCTCGCCACCCGTGCAGTTCCCGACGTGCGATGGCCCCGTTGAGCTGCGCGATCCGTCTCAGGCGCGTCGCGATATCAGCACGCTGCAGGCGGCGCTGCAACAGGCGGGGCACACGCGAGCGTTCATGTCGGCCGCCTCGCCGGGCGTCATCGAGACGTTCATGCCGACCACCTATTACCCGTCGGATCGCGCCTATCTGGAGGCACTCGCCGCGGCCATGGCCGACGAATACCGGGCCATTGTGGACGCGGGTTTCGTCCTCCAGATCGACTGTCCAGACCTGGCCATGTCGCGTACCACGCGCTTCGCGACTCTGAGCGACGCCGAGTTCCGCGCGCTGGCGAGCTTGCACATCGAGATGCTCAACCGCGCGATCGACGGCCTGCCGCGCGACCGCACGCGGCTGCACCTGTGCTGGGGCAATTACGAGGGCCCGCACAATCACGATATCCCGCTGCAAGACATTCTGGACGTGGCGCTCGAAGCGAACGTCGGTGGACTCTCATTCGAGGCGGCCAACCCGCGCCACGAGCACGAGTGGAAAGTCTTCCAGGACAGGGCGCTGCCGGACGACCTCGTGCTCATTCCGGGTGTGATCGACACGTGCACAAATTACCTCGAGCATCCGGAGCTGGTTGCCCAGCGGCTTCGGCACTTCGTCGACCGGGTAGGCCCGGAGCGGGTGATCGCGAGCACCGATTGCGGGTTCGGCACGTCGGTGGGACCGCGCCACGTGGCACCGAGTGTGGCGTGGGCCAAACTCGGCAGTCTGGTGGAGGGCGCGGCGCTGGCGAGCTAAGGTCTCATACGCGCCGCAGGCGGAGACCGCTCAGGTTCATCACCGCGTGGCGCGCCTGCTCATCGGCCCGCACGCGCAGCGTGCTGACACCGGCGGGGAGCCGAAGGCGGCCCAGCGCCAGCCACGGGGACAGTGACGCCCACGCGCCGGTGTTCCAGACCACGGCGTCCAGCTCGTCAAGATGCTCGACACCAACGTGATAATGCGTCCCAGCCGACTCCTCCGGGCACGCGTAGCGAATCTCCACCGCGTACGCGCCGCTCTCCGGCAGCCGCAGCTCCCAGCTCGCGAACTCGGACGTATCAATCCAGTTGCCGATGACCGGCTGTTCGCCCTGTTCTTGCACGCAGCGCAGGCCGCTCCCATGCAGTGTCGCCCGCCCCGCCGTGAGTTCCAGGCACCCTGTTACCTCGGAGGGTTGATCGAATGCTGGCGGTCCGCAATTCGCGGCTTCAGGCCACTCGCGAATCCAGGAGTACGCGTCCGGAGAAACCGGATACCGAATTCTGTTCCACGTAAAGGGCCCGTCGTCGACCGGCATGAACTCACACCGCTCGAAGTGCACGAGCGGTGAATGGAAATCCGAATAACAGTACAGGAAGTTCGACTCCTGCCGCTCGAACGCGCGCAAGCGGTGGATGAGCGTGGTGAAGGTACTGAACAGCGTTCCGGCGAACACGTCCGCTTTGCTGGCGATCAGCTGCGCCAGGAGCGCGTCGACTGCTTCGTCATAGCGGGGCAGCTGACTCAGGAGCGTGCGGCTCGCCGGATCTTCACGCAGGTACCGATCGAGAAAGATGACTTCACGAAAGTACGCTTGCACGGGACCGAACAGCTCCTCGCGGGAGGAGCCATCGGTGCAGACGACGAGTGGGTCATCTCGACCCATGCGCGAAGCAAGATTGGCGACAATTTCCTGACCGTTGACAGACGCGGCGCGCGTAATCTTGCGGCGGGACAGCTCGTTGGAGACGAAGTCCGCGCGTCTGAGGTGAATGGCGTTAAAGGCTCCGAATGACGCGGCGACGCGCTCGGCAACGTCCAGATACGCCTGCTTCGGCCGTACGCGTCGCATCAGGTTCACGACCTGGCGCCGCTGTGCTTCCTCGAGATGGAAGAAGTGGGAATAGAGACCAAGCCCCTGGGTCGTGAGGTGCAAGTCGGCGGCCTGCTCCTCCTGGGAGGTGAAGGTCAGCACGAACCGCCGTCCGTTGCGAAATTGAACGAAACGCGCTTCGTCGGGGGCTGGTCGTGTGCTCGGGCAGAAGACGGATTCGTACACTGGGGGCCACCTGCGCTGGACCGCGTTTGAGACCGAGATCCAGGTTTTGAACAGGTAGTCGCTGGACCATGGGACAGGAATGTCGAATAGATCCGGAACTAGCGCTGGCTCGAGCACGTCCTCCGACTCGGGGTCGACCGGATACCGGCGCGGCATGCGGAAGCGGTACGGGACCAGGACTCGGCCGGTGAGGTACGCCAGCGCAATCCCGATGTCCAGGGACATCTTGTTGTTGCTGAAGCCGGAGTAATAGCCGGGGAAGAAAAGCCGGCGCGTATCATCCACGTCCGCGCCGTGGCTCAGTAGAAGCCTGCCGACACCGAGGGGGGAAAGCGTTCGGGATGGCTGTCGAAGTAGTTGTGGGCGAACCGCCCACCGGCCACAACGTAATGGAGAAAAATCTGACCCAGCGTGTGGCCGGTGAACCGCTCCCGCCAGTGGTCCGTTTCGACACCCAGATAGACCGCGCCGTCGCCCTGTTCCATTTCCACCCGGTCACCTGGCGCAAAGCACAAACTACCCTCGCCCTCGTCCCTGCCCAGGTGGATCGAGACGCTCACTTCGCAGCTCTGACGATCGTGGTGTCGGATCAGACTATCGTCGTGGAAGTACAGCCGCGCGTAGCTGTAGGTTGGCACCAGCCGGCAGCCGGAGATCGTCTCGATTTTTGGCCAGAGTTCCAGCAACAACGCGTCGGTCGGCGCGAGGTTCGAGACACTCGCGGCGGTAGGGATGTGATTGTCGCGGAACGTTTCCCCCCGCCATTGCTGGAGGAGCAATGTCCGGTACATGACGCGGGCCAGGCTGGGCTCGAGCAGACCTTTACAGGCGATATAGCCTCTCTTGCGCAGCTCCGGATTCATGCGCGCATGTTAGCACCGAGGCGTCGGCGGTCCTGATCGTCGAGCGACCAGAGTGGCGATGCGGGTTCGGACCTGCGCAGCGTCGAGGTTGCCCTGCGCGTCGGCCGCCAGCCACGTCGGCAAAGGCGCGTGCCACCACGGCGCCCAGACGACGAGGCCATGTGGATTGAGCAGGCCTGCGACATAGCCGAGGGACGATCGCGACAGAACGAGCACATCCGCCGTGGCGAAATCCTCCAGCACGTTCGCGGCGTCGACGTTGGCGACGATCTCGAGGTTGGGCAGTCCCGCGAAGTCGTCCAGCGCGTAGGTTGCCGGGTCGATGGTGCCAGGCTGATCCAGGCGGAAGTACAGCCCCGGATCGCCGGGGTAGAGCGTGTGCGCCCGCGGCGGAATCTCCGTGTGCATGCGGATGACAAAGCGTGCTCCGTAGGCTTGTAGCGCCTCCACCAGGGTCTGACACACGCGCAGGTAGAAGCTGTTTGGCAGCAGACGCTCGGCGTGATCGGATCGCCCCGAGACGCTGTTGTCGCCACGTCGGAGGTGCGCGCACACCCGTATGGGTCCCTCGGGCCGGTGGTGGCGGTACGGGCTCACCGAATGCACGGCGGCGTAGCTCGCCGGCTCGCGGTCGGTATAAGGGAAAGGTATGCATGTTGACAGGAGCACGGACTGCCCGGTTTGACCTGCATGCTGCCGATAGCGCTCGACCACTCGCCGCGTCAGCGTGTGGATGCGGATGTGCTGCGCGCGGCGCACGTCGAAGTCGTCCGACGGGATCGAAAATACCGCGTTGTAGCGCGTCGCGAAATCCGGCTCGATCTGCCCGGAGAGCAGCGGCATAAGGCCCTGATAGCCGACACGACCGAGTGGCGTGTGAAGGTAACGGACGTCGAGGGCGCGCGACAGCGCAAAGAGAGCGTAGATGCGCTGCAACTGCGAACCGACACCGTCAGTCGAGCTGTTGTCATACGTGACCGCGACCTGCCCCGGTTCGCGCCGCGACTCCAGCAGCGGCGGAGTGGGTGTGAGCGTCTGCAGCGCAACTGCCGGGATGTCAAGGTCGAGGTGCTGAAGCACAACGCGGAGCGCCGCGGAGGCGAGCGTCCCGGTCAGATACGCGTGCGCCTGTTCGACGATTCGGCGCCAGTCGAAAGCAGTTCGATACGCGCGGTAGATCGCGGCAATGTCGCACAGGGCCGCGAGGTGCGTGGCGACGTCATCCGCATCGCCCAGGCGTCTGCCGAAATCGACTGCTACGTGCAGGAGGAGGTCCTCGGGCATGCAGACCAGGCTGGGCACGCCTTCGACGTCGACGGTCAGTGCCCGACTGAAGAAGTCGTCGACCACGCCGGCCAATTCAAAGAGCTCGGCGTGCAGCCTGAACGCCACGGACGGCACGTCGTGGAGCAGGAGTTTGACGCGGTCCACGTCATCCGCGTGCACGAGAAGGTCGATGTGCTGCAGCGACCTGAGCGTCGGCGAAGGGTATACCCGCGTCGCCAGGAGGACCTCCCCAGCGACGACGACGGGCAGGTGGGCGTCGGCCAGGCGTAGCAGCGCCTCGCGCAGCTGGCGTCGTAGCACAACACTCAGGACGATGGACTGCTGAAACTGTTGCCTGAGCCGCCGCATCACCTCGCAGGGAATCAATTCGGACGTCGCCGTCGCCGTCGCCGTCGCCGTCGCGGTCGTCGCTTCGTGCAGGCGTGAATACACCAGTGGCGCCAGCCCGGCGCGTTCGGCAGTCTCGAGGACTCGGGCCCAATCGGGGCGTGACTCCACCACCGAACGAATGCGCTGGGGCGTGGAATCTGGCCGCGCGCAAGCGAGGATCAGCTGGACTTCTGCGTCCCGCAAGAGGACATCATGCTACCATTGGCCATCGCCCACGGTGGTAGGAGTGAGCGCGTTTCTGCTGCAGCTGCGCTGGACCGGACGTTTTGGCAATCGGCTGGTGCAGTACGCATATGGTGCAACGTTCGCGCGGCGCACGGGTCTCGACTACTGGCTGCCGTCCGAGTGGGAGGGCGCGCGACTCTTCAAGCACCAGCCCTACCGTGTGGTGGACAATCTCGAAATTCAGACCGCCCTCGCACAGCCGGAAGAAGGCGCCGCGAGCAACCAGAGGCGCATGGATCTGGTCACCGCGTGCTTCCCTGACGCCCAGGTGTTTGACGCCGAGGTGGTTGGCGACCCGTACTGGACGCCGTCACACCCTGTCTGTCATGCCAACGGCTGCGCGTACAACCCGGCCATTTTCGCGGGGATGTCACGCGCGCACTTGCAACGCCTGTGCGAGTTCAGTGACGAGGTCAAAGGCCTTCCCGCGTACAGGCGTTACCAGGACATGCAGGGCCTGTACGACGTCGCGCATCTCAGGCGCGACGACATCTCCGATGCCGAGTACAATCGCACGCACGCGCAAGGCTACTCGGTTCTGTCCAAAGCGTCCTACTACGACGCATTCAAGAAGTTCGGCTACTCGGACGCTGATGTGCAGTGGGTATCGGACGACTATTCGGGCAAGTGGCACACCGATCGGAAGCTGCGCTACCCGGCCGGCTGGAGCTATCCGACCGGTTCCAGGTACGTCAAAAGCATCGTCTTTGATTGGCTCGATGACTTTCTGAAACTCTATTTCGCGCGCACGATCTTTCGCGCCAACTCGTCGTTTAGCTGGTGGGCCGGGGTCCTGTCGCCGACCGCGCGGGTGTTCAGTCCCGTGCTGAACCGACGGCATATCTACGGCGTGGACGGCATGGAAGAAATCAGCGTCGATTTTGTGGAAGGCAATCATCCCCACTGGCTCTATGGCGGGGATCGCCCCAATCCAGACATCGTCCTGGGTCCTTGATGGGCTCCGGGCCGCCGCGTAGACTGGCGTGACGTTGGCATGACGGCGAGACGCATCGAAGGCGTGCATCTCGAACACGCGGCAGACGAGATTCTGGCCGTCAAAGTCGCGTCCTCCGAAGCTCACGCGCTGAACCAGAGCGCCGCGGCCGTCTACGAGCTGTGCGACGGGCAGCATTCGAAAGCCGATATGGCCGCGGAGATCCGCCGTCGTACGGGGCTGCCGTCCGACGAGACCATCGTGGATCTGGCCTTGGCGGACCTGGTGGATGCCGGGCTGATTGTTCTGGAGAGCCCCAGGCCGGCGTCGACGATTACACGGCGATCGGTGATCCGGCGCTTCGCACTTTCGGCGGCCGCCATTGCGATGCTGCCGGTCGTAGAGAACATTTTGCTGCCGCCCGCGGTCTACGCGGCGACGGCTACGCCGCCGCCAGTGCCCGTCGCCGAGCCAGTGCCAGGCGGCATCGGCGCCGTGCTCGGCTCGCTGATCGTGGGGGTCGAGGCGCCGCGATCCGGCGAGGCCGTGCATACCGACCGGGACTATCTGGTAGTCGGGTATGCGCTGGACAGGAGCGCGGGTGCGAATCAGGGTATCCAGGGCAGCGGTGTCGACCTGGTGCAGGTATGGTTGGACTTTCCCCCGGATGGCGCGTTGCTGGGACCCGCCCAGCTGGGCGTCAGTGACACGAGCGCGGCGACATTCGGGACGCAGTTCGCCAACGGTGGGTTTCAGGTGTCGTTTCCGCCGAGCGGTTTCGGAGCGATGGGGCACAACCTGTATGTGCTGGCGCGGTCGGCGGTCACCGGCGAGCAGGTCGCGACGATGGTCTGGTTTGAGATCACCACGACGCCGCGAGGCGGGACGGCGGCGGCCGCGGGGACGTCGGCGGCAGCGGCGCCGACATCTGCGCCGCACGCGGTAGCACCGGCGCCGGCCCGGGCCCCGAGTCCCACGCCGACGCCGACCTCGACGCCTCGACGCCTACGCCGACTCCCACCTCGGCGCCCACGCCCACGCCCACGCCGACGCCCACGCCCACGCCGACTCCGACGCCCACGCCGACACCGACGCCCACGCCCACGCCCACGCCCACGCCCACGCCGACGCCGACGCCCACGCCCACGCCCACGCCGACGCCGACACCGACGCCGACTCCGACGCCGACGCCCACGCCCACGCCGACGCCGACACCGACGCCCACGCCGACTCCGACGCCCACGCCCACGCCGACGCCGACACCCACGCCGACACCGACGCCCACGCCCACGCCCGACGCCGACGCCGACGCCGACGCCGACGCCGACGCCCACGCCCACGCCCACGCCCACGCCCACGCCGATCCCTGAGTAGGGCAGCGGTGCACATCTCCGTCGTCGGCCTCGGCAAACTCGGCGCCCCGCTTGCCGCCGTCCTGGCCAATGCCGGCCACACCGTCGTCGGCGTCGATCGCGACGCCCACGTCGTCCACCTTCTGGCCACCCACCAGGCCCCCGTCCCGGAGCCGGGGCTCCAGGCGCTGCTCGAGGCGTGCGCCGCCCGACTGACCACCACCACCTCCACCGCTGAGGCCATCCAGGCCACCGACGTCACGCTCATCTGCGTCCCCACGCCAAGTGCCGCGAGCGGTCTATTCGACCACGAGGCGGTTCTGGCAGCCGTGCGGCAGGTCGGCTGCGCCCTGCGCGACTCCGCCAGCTACCACGTCGTCGGCATTGTCAGCACCGTGCTGCCGGGGACCACCGACGGCGACGTCCGGCGTGTGCTCGAGGACGCCGCGGAGCGCCGTGTCGGCGACAGGCTGGGTCTCGGCTACACGCCCGCGTTTGTCGCGCTTGGCAGCGTCGTGCGGGATATCCGGCATCCGGATCTCATTCTGGTGGGCGAATCGGACCCGACCGCCGGCGCGCTCCTGGAACGTGTCTATCGCAGCGTGTGCGACAAGGCACCGGCCGTGCGGCGCATGGCCCCCGTCAACGCGGAGATCGCCAAACTTGCCATCAACACGTATGTCACCACCCGGATCTCGTACGCCAATATGCTCGGCGAATTGTGTGAGCACGTACCGGGCGCGGACGTCGCGCTGGTGACGGAGGCCATCGGGCTCGATACGCGCATCGGAGCTGGATACCTCACGGCGGCGGTGGGTTATGGCGGTCCGTGCTTCCCGCGTGACAACGTCGCGTTGAGCGCCCTGGCGCGGCGCCTGGGTACGTCGGTGGATATCGCCCAGGCAACCGACCAGACGAACCGGCATCAGGTGGAGCGACTGGTGGCGCACGTTCGGGCGCACGCCACGCCGGGCGCACGCGTGGGCATTCTCGGACTGGCGTACAAGCCTGGCACACCGGTGGTGGACGGCAGTTTTGGCCTGGTACTGGCTCGACAGCTGGCCGGGTGCGGCTATCGCGTTCGAGCTTCCGATCCACTGGCACTCGACGCAGCGCGAGCTGCCCTGTCGGCCAGCGGTGGGCTCGAGGTGGAGCTCGTATCGCTGGAGGAGTGCGCGCGTGAGGTTGACGTCCTGATCATCGTCACGCCGTGGCCGGAGTACGCGCGGCTCGACGTCGGGCTTCTGGAGCGCCGCGGACGCCGCTGCGTGGTCATCGACTGCTGGCGCCTGCTGCCGAACGCACGCTTCGCGGACGTGGCGGAGCTGGTCTATCTGGGGTTGGGCAGCTCCGAACCGCGGTGAGCGTCGATCAACCTGGGGGCTGCGACGCCTCGGACGCCTCGGACCAGGCTCCTTCGCGCAGCCAGATTGTCACCGTGAAGCGGCTATCGCCAAAATTATCCGTCTCGGGCAGCACGGGACGGACTTCGTGAAAGGCATTGCTGGGAAACATGACAATGCTGTTATCCAGTGGCGTGAGCGTGGTGCACGTCGCCGCTCCGGTGGAGCCGCTGGGCGTGATCCAGCTGTCGTACAAACGCAGCTCACCACCGGAGAAGGGTCGCGGAGTGCGGTGGAAGTAGTAGACACACGAGACGCGACGCGTAGCCGCGATCGGGTGACCCGTGTCGACGTGGGGCACGAAGAAGCCGCCGCGGCCATGTGCTGTGAGCTGTCGCTCGACCTCGCCGAGTGGAAACCACGCCAGTCCGAGCTCCTGCCGCACGTACGGCAGCATCGCGCGCAGGCGCTCGTCGAACATCGGCCAGATCTCCTCCAGACGCGCGCCTGAAAGTGTGCGTGACTTGCGCGTTTCATGGTCGAGCTTGTTTTCGCCGTCATTGCCGACGATCCCCGATTCGCGGAACTCGTCCTCGTGCGCCAGGGCGTGGTCCAGCAGCCGGTCGTGTTCGGCACTGGATAGGAAATCCGGCAGCCGCACGAAGCGGGTGGCGGCCAGCGTGCGAGGCGGCGAGACTGGCCGACCCGCTGGCGAGCGGAGGCGGATCTCGGCCACGCGTCCCAGATCATTTGCCAGTCTGCTCGAGCTCCCGTCCACGGCCGTGATCGCGTGGCTGACCAGGGCCTCGTCGACCAGGTCGAGCAGGTGCGCGGCTGCCTCGCTCGGCTCGGGTCGCGGACCGCGCAGGGTAATCACGCCCGGGGCGACGCGTGTGGCGATGCTGAGCAGGCGTGCCGATGCGTCGCGCGGCACAACCATGCTGTCGAGGAGCGGCAGCGTCGAATGCGCACCACGGACGATGGTGGGTCGCCACGCGCTGCCTGGCTGATACGCCCCCGCGACAACCAGGCCGAGAGGCAGCGGCTCGGCGGGCGCGTCTTCCAGGATGAGTCGCAGATCGCGTGGATGTACGTCGCCGGCCACCTCAGGCAGACCGCGATAGGGGTGAACCCTGCCCGTCTCATCCAGGGCCGCGAACGTATCGGAGTAGTAGATCGCTCCGCGGCGGACGAGCTCCACCACCAGATCGGTTGATGTCGCCGCATCTCGTCCGGGAAAGACGATGGCCACGCCGCGCCAGCCCACGACGCCGGCGTGTATGAACGCGAGCCGCGGTGAACGTTGCGCGACGCACAGGTCGATATCGCGACGCAACCAGCGGAACAGGTCTTCCTCTGAGTCGGTGGCGAAGACTGCCACGTCGTCACAGGCGACGACGTATTCGGTCGACGCTTCAGGCGCTGCCTGCGCGCTCTCAGGACTGGTTGTGGTGACGCTGTACGCGACGCTGACCGGCGCAGGTTCGGATGGTGTGACGAATTCGGGCGGCAGCGTGTCTCGCAAGCGCTGACACAGGCCGGCGCCGGCCGCGTCGGCGACGCGAACTTCAACGCCGTAGCAGGTGAGGGCCAGTTCCTCGCTCGACATGCGGCTGCACTCACTCACTGCTCAGGCTCAAACGTCAGCCTCCGCCCTTCGAGGCACGCACTGTCAGTAATTCCACCTGCGGTGGAGCCCTTCGACGGGTTTTTCACCGGCTTTGCTAGGGCGATTGGGTGGCGGCGCCGGTCGGATCAGCGGCGTGCACTTCGAGCTGTTGACCGTTGCCGTCGCGCATGTCGACAACAGCCGGATGGCCGGCCGGCCACGGCTGCTGGGCGGTATAGGTACTCCAATCCTGACTCTGCGCGGCCGAGCTGGTTTCGCCGAAGCGCACCGATTGCACAGCCCCGAACGCGTCGGCCGACGTGCCACACGACTCGGTTGGAATGTCGAGCATGCCGTCGAGGAGCACGGGGGGCAGGACGTTGGGTCGGCAGCCGAACTCCGCCACCCAGAAGCGACCGTACGGCCCACCCTGCACGTAGCCCACGCCGAGCTCTCGCCAGAAACCGTGCATGAGCACGCGGCGGTGCACGCTGTCGGAGAGCCACCAGCCCAGGGCGCCGTCGGGGTCGTCGCTGATTGCCGAGATGGTCTCGACGACCAGCCAGGCACTACCGGGTGGCGTGTTGTAGCCCTCGGCGGCAGCACGCGAGGCGGGTGAGGATCCATTTGGCGCATCGTGGTCCATGTAGCCGCGGGCCACCATGTCCTGCGCATGGGCAATAGCGGCGCGATCGAGCTGTGGGCTGCGGGCGAGGGGCAGCAAGCCGGCAGTCACCCTGGCGCGGCCGACCATGAGCGCCATGCGGTCTTCGCGATCACGGAACGCGTCGTTGGTGGCGTCCGACGACGTTGAGGCCGCGTCGGCCTGGGTGGTGGCGGAGGAGGTCGGCGTCGGCGCGGCGGAGGTCGGCGTCGGGGCGGCGACAGTCGGCGTGGTCGCGGCGGTCGGCGTGGCCGCGGCGACGCTCGGGGTGGGCGTGATGCTGGGGGGCGCGGGCGTGGGCGTGCTCGTCGCCACGGGCGTGCTGCTGCTCGCTGCGCCTTGCGTGGGGCTGCTGCTGGCAGGCGCAGGCGTCAGCGTCACGGCACTGGCGGACACCGCGGTCACGGTGGCGGATACCGGCGTCGGCGTCATGCTGGGTGGTGGCGGCGTGGGCGTCCAGCCGTCTTCCGTCGGCACACGCGTCACCGTTGCGCCAATGGGGGCATCCGCTGTGTCTGCCAACGCCGTCGAGCTACTCAGCACCAGGGCCATGAGCAGCCCGAGGAGGAACGCGGCGGACCTCATCACTCGCATGCTACCGGCTCCAGACCGGCAGCGGGCGACGCTCCGGAACCGCGCAACGTCGGTTCGGTATGGTGTGCCCCGATGCCCGATGGAGATGCGACCGTGGTCATGGTTGGGCTCGCGCACCCGCACGCGGACATGTACCTCGAGACGCTGGACGCGTTGGATGAAGTACGTGGCATCGTCCTCGTGGAACCGGACGACCGCACGCGTACTGCGACAGCCGGCCAGACGCGCAAGCTGCTGGCCGCCTGTGCCGAGCTGCCGACGGCGCTGGCCCACCCCGGCGTCACGCACGCGCTGGTCGCCCTGCCGAACGACCGTACGCCGGGCGCTCTGGTCCAGGTCATCGACGCCGGCGTCAGCGTATTCACGGAAAAGCCGGCCGCCCGCTCTGCGGCCGAATTCGAGCCGGTACTGGTCGCGCTGGAGCGTCGCCGCGTGCCGTTCGGGGTCGCGTACCTGAACCGAGGCGCGCCGGCTATCCAGCAAGCCCGCGAGCTGTATCGCGCTGGCGCCATCGGCCGGCTGCTGTCGGTGGAGTTGCGGATGGTGACCACGCGGGTCGGCATGCGTACGCCTGAGTCGTGGCTGTTCCGCCGCGACGTGGCTGGCGGTGGCATCCTCGCCTGGCTGGCGTGCCACTGGCTGGATGCGCTCCGCTTCGTCACGGCCGAGGAGATCGTGCGCGTGCAGGCGGAGATCGCCACGCTGAGCGGCGAGGCGATCGACGTCGAAGACACCGCCGTGGTGGCGTTTCGGACCTCGGGCGGCGCGGTCGGGTCCTTGCACGCCGGGTACGTCCTCGCGCTCGGGAACCCGGGCTACCGCGCCGCCGGCCATGACATCCTGCTCACGCTGCGGGGCCAGGAGGGGCTGATCCAGTACACGGCAAATCGGCAGGAGTCGGGACTGGTGCTGGAGAGCCTGGCGCCGCGCTGGCGAGCGGCGTCGCGCCGCGGGTTTCAGTTCACGTCAACGCCGTCCCCGGGTTACGGCGGACTCGCCGGCCAGGACTTCTTCCGACAATTTCTGGCCGCCACACCTGGTGACGCGACACCCGCGGATGCGCTGGATGCCTTGCGCGTGCTCGAAATCCTCGATGCGGTCTACGCCGCCGCCGGCGCCGGACACGCGGTCGAAGTGGAGCGTCGTGGGTGGCGCGCGGAACATCCCAGCGCTCCCGTGTAATGTCCGCACATTTTGCGGGTAACGCTGTGGCGCTCGGCGATCAAGCGCGTGCCAATCCTGTATGCTATGCCGCTCGCAAAAAATGGATACCCCCCTCGCTCACACGCGTCTCAGCAGCCTCACCTACGACGTGGTACGCGCGCAACTGACCCTCCTGCGCCAGCACGAGGCCGGGTCGCGCTCCGGCCAGGACCCGGAGGATCTCCACGACATGCGCGTCGCGACGCGCAGGCTCCGCGCCGCGCTGCGCACCTTCAAGCCCGCGCTGCCGCCAGAGGGTGACGTCCTTTACGAGGAGCTGCGCTGGTTGGGTGGCGGCCTGGCCGCCGCTCGCGACCTCGACGTGCAGATCGAGCGTGTCCAGGGTCTGACCAGCGTCGAATCACCGGCCGACCGCGAGGCGCTCGAGGTCCTGCAGGCGACGCTGCGGCGCGAGCGGGAGGCGGCCCGATCAGACCTGACATCGCTGCTCGACTCCGACCGATACCGCGCGATTCTCACGCTCGGTGCCGATCTTCTAACGCGCCCGGTGCCCGATCGCGCGGAGGTGACCGTGGGTGGCGCGGCCTGCTCGCTGGTGGAGCATCCCTTTCGACGCTTTCGGAAGTTGGCGAGGCGGCTCAGCGTCGATTCGCCCGCCACCGAGTTCCACGCCGTGCGCAGGCGCGCTCGTCTGCTGCGCTACACGGTGGAGTTCATTACCGACGCATTCCCACGGTCGGCCGCGGAGTTCGTGCGACAGCTGGTGGCGCTGCAGGACGTGCTCGGCAAACATCAGGACGCTGAAGTGGCGATCGGTGAGCTGCGGGGGCTCGCCGAACGCGCGGAGCTGTCGCCGCGTGCGCTCTTTGCGTTGGGCCAGCTCGCGCAGCGCTACGCGGACGAAGCGGCGCAGCTTCGTGGGCAGTTCGAGCGTGCGTATCGGCAAGTCAGCGGCAAACGCTGGCGCAAGCTGCGGCGTGACCTTCGCCACGCCGCCGCGGTCGCGTTGCCGCGCAGCGAGCCAGTCCAGTACGTTGGTTCCACGATCATGTTGGAAGGTGAGTACGCTCCGAGCCCGCGGGAATGGGTGCGGGATCAGGTTGAGGCGTTTGAGCGGTCGGCGGGCGCCGAGGCCAACACGCTGCGCGACACCGGTTTGCCGGTGATCGTGGTGAGCATGCGCGGCAACAAGACTGGCAGGGTGCGCAAGATCGCGCTCATGCGCGTCGTGCACGATGGCGAGTACGCGCTGGTGGCGTCCATGGGCGGCGCGCCCAAAAACCCGGTCTGGTACTACAACCTGCGCGCGAATCCGGACGAGGTCCTCATTCAGGATGGCGCCGAGCCTTTTGCCGCGAAGGTTCGTGAGTTGAGTGGCGACGAGCGTGCACTGTGGTGGGAGCGTGCTGTCGCCGCGTACCCGCCCTACGCCGAATACCAGACGCGGACCGAGCGTCAGATTCCGGTGTTTCTGGCCAGCGCCACGAACTAGAAGTCTGGCCGACAAGCCCGTTTTCAGCCCGAGTCGGGCCGCGCTCCTGGCGCTGTCGGCCGCGCGTCGCGACTGGTGACATGACGCTCTCGGGGATGGGCGATGGATCGTCCGCGAACGCGGTGCGGGCCATCCTGGATCGCTTCGACGTGGGCGGCCGTCTGCGCTACATTCGCGACTTCATCTGGCGCGGGGGCCGCGTCGAGCTGCAGGCGGCTGGTGACGGCGAGGGCGACGTGCTCAACGCGTGGTACGCGCTCCGAGCCGAGTGGCCGGCGGCCGTCCTGGAGCGTGACGACGGAGCTGCGTCGGAGGGACTGGTTGACTGGCGGCGTCCGGTCGTCGAGGGGCGCTGGATGCGTGGCAGCAGCGGCTACGAGCTGCGCGTCGGGGTCGACCTGCGCGTGCCGACGGCGATCTACGTTCGTTCGCACGGGTTCGTGTCCCACGTGCCGTTTCTGGGCCGTCCCGCGGAGCGGGTGGAGCACGCGCTGAACGCCGAGCTCACCGCGTATGTGCATGCGTTTCTGGACGGCTCGCTGGCGGTGCCGCAAGCAGAGGCTGCCGACAAGCGGCGCCTGCGCGATCTGGGGCTGGGCGCGTAGCGAGTTCCGCTGGTAACCCCGGCCGACGTTTGCGTCTGGGATGTTGAGGCACGCACTGTCGGATGAATTTTTCTTTGGACAAGAAGGACTGTCTTCTGTCAACCGACACAACCGAACCGTCATCCTCTTGATGAATGTAGGAATCCGAATGACAGTGCGTGCCTCAGCTCTGCGAACGCGAACGCGAACGCGAACGCGAACGCGAACGCTCAGTCTCTCTCCATGAACGAAGGCGCGCCAGCTAGAAGTCTGGCCGACTGCGACTCGGGCTGAAAACGGGCTTGTCGGCCTGACTTCTGTGACGGTTTGCGCCAGGAGCGCGGCAGCCGGTTTCGAGGTGGACTACGCGCTTTTCGGCCGCGCTCCTAGTCTAGGGCTTCAGCCGCTGGACTCGGTGGTTCCACAACTCCGCAACGTAGATGGCTCCGCTCGCGTCCACCGCGACGCCGGCGGGGCCCTGGAACTGGCCCGCGGCCATCCCCCGCGCGCCCGATTCCGCGAGCAGCTGACCGTCCGGCGAGAATCGGTACACCCGGTTGTTGCCCGCATCCGCGACCAGCACATTGCCCTGCTGGTCGATCGCCAGGCCTTCGATCTGCTGGAATTGGCCGTGGTCCGAGCCGCTCATGCCCCACTGCTCGAGCGGCTGCCCGCTGGAGGAAAACTTCTGGACGCGGTAGTTGCCCTGGTCGCCGACGTAGACCGACCCGTCGGCGCCCACGGCAAGACCGACTGGAGTCAGGAATTGACCCGGCTTGCTCCCCAGCGCACCCCACTGCGTGATCGGCTGGCCGGTGGCCGAGAACTTCAGGATCCGATTAGCGTCCGAATCGACCACGTAGATGTTCCCCTGCGAATCCGTCGCGATGCCGGCCGGCGACTCCAGCTGGCCGGGTCCTTCGCCAGCCGTGCCCCAGAAGGACAGCAGGTGCCCATCCGCGGCGAAGCGCTGCACACGCGTGTTGCCGCTGTCCGTCACCAGGATGTCCCCCTGCCCGTCGACGGTGATGCCAGCCGGAACGCTGAACTGACCCGGATCGGCGCCCTGCGAGCCCCACAGCGCCACCTGGCTGCCGGTCGGCGACAGCTTCTGAATGCGTTGATTGTTTTTGTCGATGACGTACACGTTGCCGTGGCCGTCGACGGCGACACCCGCGGCCTGGCGAAACTGCTGTGGCGGCGTGCGCTCGGAGCCCCACTGGGTCACGGGTTTGCCGTCTGACGAAAGCTTCTGGACGCGATCGTTGTCGTGATCGGCGACGATCAGGTTGCCCTGGGGATCCAGCGCGATGCCGGCGGGCGTTTCGAAGTCGCCAGGCCCGTCGCCCCAACCGCCCCACTCAGCCAACTGGGCGCCGTCCGGGGAGAGCCTGACGATGCGATTGCCGCCACTGTCGGTGACGAGCAGATTGCCCGCCGAGTCCAGCACGATGCCGCTCGGCCCACTGAAGGTCAGCTGCTGCGTGTCGTCCGTCGTGGACGAGCTGCTGGTGCCCCATTGCGCCAGCGCCTGCCCGTCAGGCGCGAGCTTCTGGATGCGGTCGTTGGCCTCATCGGCGATGTACATGATGCCCTGGGCGTCGACCGCGATGCCGGCCGGACTGGTGAACTGCCCAGGTCCTTCGCCGTAGACGCCCCATTGCTGGAGCACTTGCCCACTGGGAGAAAATCTCTCGATCCGACTATTGCCGGAGTCCGTAACGTACACGTTGCCCTGCGAATCCAGCGCCACGCCGACGGGACCGTTGAGCTGGCCAGGACCTCCCCACTGCGCGAGCGGGCGGCCATCCGGTGCGAGCTTCTGAATGCGATTGTTGCCACGGTCGGCGACATACAGGTTGCCACTCGGGTCGACGGCCAGCCCGGCCGGGTCGCGGAACTGGCCCGGGGCGTCGCCGAACGTCCCCCAGTGTGCCACTGCCTGGCCGCTGGGCGAGAGCTTCTGAACCCGATGATTCAGCAGCTCCGCGACGAAGATGTTGCCTTGCTGATCGACGGCGACGCCAGACGGCCCATTGAAGAAGCCCGCGGCGGTGGGATCGCCGGCGAGGATCTCCCAGGTGCCGGCCAGTGGGCGGGGACCGGTGGGCGTCGGTGTCAGCAGCGTCGCGGTTGGGAGCTGCAGGCCGGCGGGTGTCACCGGGAGGCGCGTGGCCGGCGTCGCGGGTTGGTCGGTGGGCGGCGGAGTCTCGAGCGCGAGCGGTACTGGCTGGCGCAGGAGGAGCGCGGCTACGACGGCGAGCGTGAGCACCAGCACACTGCCGATGACCAGCCACGGCGCGCTAGAGCGGCGGGCCGGCGGCGTCGGCTGGGCAGGACGCGATTCGACCGGTGTGGGCCTGGCTGTCGGCTGGGGCGCCGGATGCGCCGAGAGGTCGGCCGCCGGCTGCGGGTGCAGCGCCGTGACGAACGCGGCGGCGCTCGGGTACCGTTCGCCGGGCGGCTTGGCCAGCATGCGATTCAGCGCCGCGTCGATGTTTTCCGGCAGCTCCGGCCGCAGCGCGCGGGCCGAGGGCGGTGCCTCGTAAACGTGCTTGTGGAGCAGGGTCACCACCGAGTCGGCCTCGAACGGGGCCTGGCCGGTGACCATGAGATAAGCAACCACACCCAGGGAATACAGGTCCGCGCGGTAGTCGACGTCGAGACCCTGCACCTGCTCCGGCGCCATGAAGCGCGGCGTGCCAACCAGCACGCCGAAGCGCGTCACGCGGCTGGCGTCGGTTGCCCGCGCGATGCCGAAGTCGGCCAGGCTGAGCTGGTCGTTGTCCTCGACGAGGATGTTGCCTGGTTTGACGTCGCGATGGACGACGCCCTGGCGGTGGGCGTAGTCCAGTGCGCCGGCGACCTGCGCCAGCAGGTGGCGAATCTGCTCGAGGGGCAGCGGGCCATCGGCGGTGATGATGTCACCCAGTGAACGGCCGGGCACCAGGCGCATCGCGATGTAGAACGTGCCGTCCGCCTGGCCGATGTCATAGATCGGCACGATGTTGGGGTGCTCGAGGCGGGCCGCCACGCGGGCCTCGTGCTGGAAGCGCGTGACAAATTCGGGATCGCGCGAGAGCTCCGTGGACAGAATCTTGAGCGCGACGTAGCGTCCGAGGCTTGGCTGCAGGGCGCGGTACACGGTGGCCATGCCGCCATGCGCGAGCTCCGCGATGATCTGGTACGGACCCAACGTCCGCGGTGGCTGGGCGCTCGTCATACCCGCGCTCGATTTAACACGACGCCAGGGGCAATTCGTAGCGCCGGGGCGACGGAACATGGCGGTCTCTGCGAGGATGCCTGGCGGCGACGGTCGTGATCCAGGCAAATCTCGCACAGGCGATTGGCAATCGCGAGTCTCGCGAATTGCGAGCGGTTTATAGGGGTTAACGCGCACCAAGATTCAGGGTCTACACCGACGCGCCGCGCCGAGCGCTGGTCGTAGGCTGGGGCATGGCCTTGACCGACGTGATCCCGGCGACAAGTGTGCACGCGTTGCGTGCGAAGACCCCCTCGTTGATTTCCGAGCATGGGCTGATCGGAGATCTGCAGACCGCCGCGCTGGTGGCCACGGACGGCACCATCGACTGGTTCTGCTGCCCGCGCTTCGACTCTCCGAGTGTGTTCGCCAGGATCCTCGATCGTCAGCGCGGCGGGTGGTTCCGCGTGGCACCGGTCAACAGCGACGAGTGCGTGGTCAAGCAGCTGTACTTCCCGGATACGGCGGTGCTGATCACGCGCTTCATGTCCGAAACGGGCGTGGCTGAGCTGATCGACTTCATGCCCATTCCACGAGACCCGAAGGTGGTGACCGACAACCATCGCATCGTACGCGTCGTGCGGGGCATCCGGGGTGAGTTGCAGCTCAAGGTCGACTGTGCCCCGCGCTTCGACTACGGCCGCGCGCAACATTCGGTCGAGGTCACCGAGCACGGCGCGGTGCTGGAAGGCGCCGGTCTCAAGCTGACACTGCACGGCATGCCAGGTCTGGAGCGCCAGGGCGACGACGTGTCCGCGACCCGCACGGTGCACGCCAACGAAACTTTTGGTGTCGTGCTGGAGAGCGCCGCGGCCACCCCGCCGCGGCCGTACAGCTACGAGGAGCTGTGGCAGCTGCTCGAAAGCACCGCGCAGTTCTGGCGCGATTGGATTGGCCGCTCGACGTATCGCGGGCGCTGGCGTGAAATGGTCGATCGCGCGGCGATGACGCTCAAACTGATGACGTACGCGCCAACGGGAGCGCTCGTCGCGGCGCCCACCACGGCGCTGCCGGAGCAATTGGGTGGCGAGCGCAACTGGGACTATCGCTTCACCTGGGTCCGCGACGCGTCCTACTCCGTGGGCGCCCTGCTTGCGCTGGGCTACGGGGAGGAAGCATTCGCGTTCATGGTCTGGCTGCGCGACCGGTTCGAAGAACACGTCGGGACCTCGTCCGGCCCACTGAAAATCATGTATCGCGTGGATGGCTCGTCAGATCTGGTGGAGGAGTCGCTCGACCACCTCGAGGGCTACATGGGCTCGCGGCCAGTGCGCATCGGCAACGGCGCGGCCGACCAGCTGCAGCTGGATATTTACGGCGAGGCAATGTTTGCGCTGGGCCAGGTCGGTACGTTTCGGGCGCCAGTCGCGCATCGGGGCTGGAAAGACATCACGAGTATCATCGACTGGCTCGTCAAGAACTGGGACCGGCCTGATGAAGGCATCTGGGAGACGCGCGGCGGCCGGCGGGACTTCACCTACGGACGCGTGATGTCATGGGTGGCGCTGGACAACGCCATCCGCATGGCGCGCGAGTTGGGGCGGCCCGCCGACGTGGCTAGCTGGACCGCGGCGCGCGACGCCGTGTACGACCAGATCCTGGAGCGCGGTTGGAATCCCAAACGCAATGCGTTCGTCCAGTACCACGGGACAGACGTGATGGACGCGTCGGTACTGGTCATGCCCATCACCGGCTTTGTCGTACCGACTGACCCCATGTGGCAGTCGACGCTGGATGCGATCGAGCAAGAGCTCGTTTCGGACAGCCTGGTGTATCGCTACAACCCGAGCGCATCCCCAGACGGCCTGAAAGGCGATGAGGGCACCTTCTCGATCTGCACCTTCTGGTATGTCGATGCACTGGCCAGGTCCGGCCGCGTGGAGCAGGCACGCTACGTGTTCGAGAAAATGCTGACGTATGCCAATCACGTGGGGTTGTACGCGGAGGAGATCGGACCGACTGGCGAGCAGCTGGGCAATTTCCCGCAGGCGTTCAGCCATCTGTCGCTGATTGGCGCGGCGGTCACGCTCGACGCGGCTTTGAACCGGGGGTAGCCGAACGGCGGTGACGGCTCCGCTCGAAGTGGTGGTAGTCGAGTTCCCGGGCGAACAGGTCAGGGGCGAGTTCATGAGCGCGCTCGCCTCGGCCATCGACGCCGGCACGCTGCGCATCGTCGACCTGACGTTCATCCGTAAAGATGCGGCGGGCGTCGTCACGAGCTACGAGCTCGCCGAGCTGGAGGAATGCGATCTGGCCGTGTTCGACGTGGTGGACGAGGTCCGCGGCCTGTTGTCGGTCGCGGACATCGCGCACGTCGGTGCCGAGCTGCAGTTGGATTCGTCGGCGGCGCTGATGGTCCTGGAGCATTCCTGGACAGGACACATCGAAAGCGCAATTCTGGATGCGCACGGGCGGATCGTCGTTCACGAGCGCATGCATGCGAGGAAGTGAGTCATGTTCAGGCAATCCATGATGCGCCGTGGCCCGGGTCTGCTCACGGGTGGGCCACGCGCCGCACCCACTACACAGTCAACCCGCGCGGAACGCCCGCAGCCACCCGAGCGCGCCAAGAGCGAGGGACTGCCGGAGTCCGCACCAGATCCGAGTCCCCAGTCGAACCCTGACACGTGCTGAGCAGTTGCTAACCCGCCGCGCTCTGCTGGCGCGCGCGCTGGCCGTTTGTTCGGCCGCGCTGTTGAGCGCGTGCACGGTCCCGTCGCGGCTGCCCACGCCGAGGGCGTCCGCGACGTCCGCGCCTGTCGCCGCGGCCACACCGCGCACTGGCGGGACGCTACGCATCGCCAAAGTCGGAGATGTCGTGTCCGCCGGCGCACCGTTCCTGCTCACACCGGACAATCTGCACCTGTTTCCACTCGTCTACGACACGCTGGTGACGTACGACGCCCAGTTCAACGCCCAGCCACGCCTCGCAACCAGTTGGGACTGGTCCTCAGATGCGCGGCGTCTGACGTTCAGGCTGCGGCCGGACGTCACGTTTCATGGCGGGCGAGCGTTCACCAGCGCGGACGCCAAGTTCAACTTCGAGCACCTGCGCGACCCAGCGGTCGGCTCGAACTGGCGCAGCTATGTCAATCTGATGAGCATCAGCACGCCAGACCCGCAGACGCTGGTGATCGACTACGACGCACCGGCCAAAGGTAGCTTCGACGTGTTCACGGCGACGCTCATGGCGGATCCGCGGTCGCTTGACGACACGAACGCCGGCCGCGGCTTCTTCGGCACCGGCCCGTTTCGTTTCCAGGAGTGGGTGCCCGGCGACCACCTGACGGTCTCGCGCAACGCGGAGTACTGGCAATCCGGCAAGCCCTATCTGGATCAGGTCGAGCTGCACATCATGCGCGATGCGCAGGCAGCGCTCGTCGCCCTCGAGACCGGCAGCGTGGACTGGGTGAGCGGCGTGCCCGGCCTGGACGCCCGTCGACTGCAGAGTGACGCGGCCTACCAGGTCATGCTCACCGCGACTGGCGGTACCTTCTACTACCTTGGGCAAGACGTGGCGGTGCCGTCGCTCGCCGATCAGCGGGTCCGCCAGGCGCTGAATTTTGCGCTCAACCGCCAGCGGATGGTGGACACCGCGCTCACCTCGTTCGGCCGACCAGCCGTGGTGCCGTGGCCGAAGCAGTCGCCCTGGTACGACGCCGCCCAGGACACGACGTATACCTTTGATCTCACGCGCGCTCGCCAGTTGCTCCAGGCGGCCGCCTGGGATCCGACCACCCCCTTGACGCTGGCACTGCCGGGTTCCTCGCCCCTGACGAGCGCCATGGCCCAGATTTACCAGGCCGACCTGGCCAGCGTCGGGGTCAACCTGACCTTCCAGCAGTTGGAGACGGTGGACTTTTTCGCGCGCCTGCAGGGCGGCGGCTTCGGATCGTTGTGGATGACCACGATGGGTGGCATGAACCTGAGCCCGGCGACGTTCCTGACCAGCGCGTTTCCGGTACGCGTGCCCAACACCTCGCATTTCGAATTGCAGCGCTACCGCGATCTGATCGGTCAGGTTGTCTCGGAGACCAACGACGCGCAGCTCGCGCCCGCGGTGCACGAGATCACGCAGATCATGCTGGACCAGGCTTTCGTCGGCATGATCGCGGAAGCGACCGACAGAGACGCCGGGCCTGAGGTGGCCCTGAGCGGCGTGCACAACGCGGTGTGGAACCTGTTCGGCTTCTTTGCGTTTGAGGACATCTGGTTGGATCGCTAGTCATCCTCGCCCGGGAGGAGCCCCTGCTGGCTGGCCCATACGGCGATCTGCGCGCGAGAGCGGAGGTTGAGTTTGTCGAGGATGTGCTCGACGTGGGAGCGGACCGTCGCCGGACTGACGACCAGATCGGCGGCGATCTGTTTGTTGGTCAGGCCGCGCGCGAGCAGGATCGCGACCTCCTGTTCACGTGGTGAAAGCGCGCCGCCCAGCGACGCGGCCGTCTGCAGTTCGATGGTCAGCGCCTCCGCAAGACTGACCGCTTGCGCCAATGTCGACGCGTGGCCGTCCTCCCACGCGCGTTCGTAGACCAGCGCCCCAAGCTCGCGTCGCGCGCGCGTCAACCAGCTATCGAGATAGCGACGTTCGCTGGGCCACGGCACGATGCCGAGGGTCAAGCGCTGCGCGTCGGTCGCGCCTGCGAGGCGGACCGCTGCCTCGGCGTCACTGCTTGACAGCCAGCGCGCGCATCCCTCGAGCGCGCGAATCAGCCAGAAGCGCTCGCCTGAAGCCCGCGTGCGCCGCATGGCCTCGCTGAACGCGTCCAGCGCCGCGCGGTCCTGCCCCAGGTCGAGCCGCACGTGGCCCAGCACGGTGAGCGACTTGACGATGCCCTGCTGGTCCGGGCCGCGCTGCGCCAGGGCCTGCTCCAGGAGCTGGGCCGCCATCGCCATGGCGCCGTCAGCGGCGGCCAACAGCGCGCGCAGATGCATGGCGGCCGCCAACGCCACGGGTTCTTGCCGCGCGCGGCCCAGCGCCTCTATCTGCGCGATGAGCTGGCGCGCGCGTTCGGGCTGCTCGAGCTCGCACGCCACCTGGGTCAACTGCAAGAGGCTTCCGATTTCGGCCGGATTGCCGGCGCCACGCATGTGGCGTGCGGCGTCGGAATGCAGCGTATCCGCCTGCGCCAGGTCGCCACGTTGGAGCGCCACCTCGCCGAGCACCATCAGTGCCGTGCCAACGCCCCAGGCGTACTCGCGGGAGCGATGTTCCTCGAGCGCTTGCTCTCCTCGCGCCTGGGCGCGCGCGTAATCGCCGAGCAGCACGAGTATCAGACCGTCGATCGACAACGCCATGGCGTAGGCATCGCCCGCGCTGGCGGCGCCGGGCAACGCCAACAAGCGTTCGAACCAGTGGTTGCCTTCGACGTAGTGACCGCTGTACATCCACAGCGACAAGGCGCCCGCCGCGAGCCGAAGGCCAAGCTCAGGCTGGTCGCGCTGGATGGTCCACTCGAGCGCCGCGCGCAAGTTGTCCTCTTCGCGTTTGAGTACGACGGCGACGTCGGAATTCAGCAGCGTCGGCCCTGGCCTGGCCAGCTGGAGCATGTAGTCGGCATGTCGGTGCTGCAGCGCCTGCGTCTCGCCGGCGGTGGCGAGCTGCCCGAGAGCATACGCGCGGACCGTCTCCAGCAGTCGATAGCGCACCGACAGCTGATCGTGGTCGGCGACGACCAGGGACTTTGTTACGAGCTGGCTGAGGGCATCGACGACGCAGGGACCCGTCAGCGCAGGATCGCTGCAGACTGCTTCGGCCGCGTCGAGCGTCCAGCCGCCCAGGAAGATGCCCAGGCGACGCAGCAAGATGAGCTCCTCTTCGCTGAGCAGGCTGCAGCTCCAGTCGAGCGCTGCCTGAAGGGTCCGCTGTCGAGCCGGAGCGGTCGAGCTGTGACCAGTGGCGAGCTCGAAGCGGTGGCCAAGGCGGGCGGCCACCTCGGCGATGCCCAGGCTTTCGACCCGCGCGGCAACCAGCTCGAGCGCCAGCGGCAGCCCGTCGAGGCGGCGGCAGATCTCGGCGATGAGCTGCGCGTTGTGCTCGCCGAAGCTGAAGTCCGGCCAGTGGGCCTGGACGCGGGCCACAAACAAGCGCACCGCCTCGCTGGCTTGCAACGTCTCTGGTTCTTGCGCGTCGGCAACCGGGATGGACAGTGGGGGCACGCGCCAGGTGGTCTCGGCTGTCGCGCCGAGCGGCTGGATACTGGTGGCCAGCACACGCACGTGCGGGCAGGACTGCAACAGACCGTCAACCAGCTCCGCGCACGCCGAAATCAGGTGCTCGCAGTTGTCCAGTACGAGCAGCAGGCGACGGGCACGCAGCATGCGCGTCAGCTCACCCAGCATCGACTGGCCTGGTTGCTGGCGCACGTTCAGCACGTCGCCCAACGCCTGGGGCACCAGGGCCGGATCGGTGATCGGGCTCAGATCGACCAGCCAGGTGCCGTCAGGAAAGTCGTGGCTGACGCGTGTCTCCAGCCGCAGGGCCAGTCGGGTCTTGCCGACCCCGCCAGGACCGACCAGGGTGAGCAGCCGCGTTTCGGATTGGAGTTTGTGGAGGCGGGTGAGCGCCTGTTCTCGGCCGATGAACGCATCCACCTCACCCGGGATGTTGCCCACAAGCGTATCGCCTGGCCGTGGCCGATCGATCAACGAGGCAGACGTCATCCTGGATGGAACGGTCTGCTCAGAGCCACTCAAGACCTGCTCAGCGAGGCGTCGGCATGGGCGTTGCCGAGGGCAGCCTGTCCAGTCCACCGGCGAAAACCTGCTCAAGGCGATCACGCTCGAGGGCTTCGTCGCCGACCCGCTCGACAAGGCCCTGTCGTTCGCCATCGTCTACGCGCTGTTGCGCATGCTCCCGCGCGAGATCGTCGAACCGCTGGCGGAGGCGCACGCCTTCGCGCGCTCGAAGCGCCTCACGGCGCGCTACGGCGTTGCCGCTGCGCTCAGCGTGGTTGCGCTGCTGGTCGCCTGGGTGTTCCGTCCCGCGTTCGGCACCGACGTCTACGCGGTGTTCTACCTTGCGGTGATGGTCTCCGCCTGGTACGGAGGACTGGGTCCCGCCCTGGTGGCCGGCGTCGTGGGACTGGTCGTCAACATCGGCTTCGAGATTCCACCGTTCGGGCCCGGCCTCGACGTCGATGACTGGCTACGCGTCGCCATTTACGTGTGTGTTGCGTCGCTCATCGTGCTGATCACCGACCGGCTCGACCGAATCAACGCCGTTCTGGCGACAGCGCTGAGCGAACAGCGCGAGCAGCAGGCGCAAACGCGCGCGGTGGTCGACGGTGTCGTTGAGGGGCTGGTGCTGGTAGCCCCTGATGACCACCGGCTGCTGAGCGTCAATCATCAGTTCGAAGAGCTCTTTGGCAGCAGCGGCTCTCAGGTTGTCGGACGCCCACTTGAAGACGAGCTTGCGCAGCTTGACCGCGTCTTCGCACGCCCAGATGAGCTGCGCCAGCGCGTGGCGGCGACTGCATCCGAGCAGACCGCGCAATTCACGGAGACCCTCCAGCAGGTGTGGCCCCAGGAGCGGACACTGCAACTGTTTTCGAGACCGGTGCTGTCGGATGGTCGGTTTCTGGGTCGGCTCTACGGATTCCGCGACGTGACCCAGGAGCGTGAGCTCGGCCGGATGAAGACGGAATTCGTTTCGCAGGTCTCCCACGAGCTGCGCACGCCGCTCACCGCCATCAAAGGCTTCACCGAGCTGCTGCTGGATGGCGACGCGGGTAGGGTCAACGCCGAGCAGCAGGCCTATCTCGACATCGTCAAGGCGAACGTCGATCGGCTCGTCGCGCTCATTAACGATCTGCTGGACATCTCTCGCATCGAGTCCGGGCGCGTCGAGCTCGATCTGGCGCCTGTCGATGTGGGCGCCAGCATCGACCTGGTGGTGGCCACCCTGCGGCCGCTGCTGGACGGCAAGCAGCAGACGCTCACCACCAGTGTGCAGGCGGACCTCCCGCCAGCCATGGGCGATCGCGATCGCGTCGTACAGGTCATCACCAACCTGGTCAGCAACGCGCACAAATACACACCCGCTGGTGGCTCCATCGCTGTGTCGGCCGAGCGTGCGGATGGCTTTTTGCGCGTCAGCGTGCAGGACAATGGCATGGGTATTCCGGCCGACGCCATACCGAAATTGTTCACGCGTTTCGGTATGGCTGCCCATTGTGAAGTCGATTGTGGAGCTACACGGCGGGGCGGTCTCGGTTGAGTCGCAACCTGCGCGGGGCTCGAAGTTCGCGTTCACGCTGCCGGTGGCCAGCGCCGCGAGGGGAAACGAGAGGAGAGGAGAAAAAGTGTGACCCTGCGTGCCTCAGCACCCGGAGACGCAAACCGCGGCGCGAGCGAACGAACTAGGCGCCGCGGTCCGCGCGCGGCTCGCGCGGCAGGCCTAGCACTCGCTCCGCGAGGATGTTGCGCTGGATCTCCGACGTGCCCGCCAGAATCGTCAGCGCGCGCGACCACGCGTACGGGAACGCCCAGTTGTCTGGAACCGGCTCGCCCGAAATCGTCGAGCCCGTCTGGTGGACGGCATAGTCCGCGGGTAAATCGTCCTCTTCGGTCAACTGGCCAAAGGCG
Source organism: uncultured Chloroflexia bacterium (assembly GCA_963776625.1). Taxonomy (GTDB): domain Bacteria; phylum Chloroflexota; class UBA6077; order UBA6077; family CF-72; genus CF-72. The sequence continues at coordinate 196,165 of CAVZNP010000005.1, forward strand.
CCCAGAATCTCCTGGTACAGGTCCTGGTGGCGCTTTTCCATCTCGCTGGCCGACAGCTTCTGCACCGACGACTCGGCGCCTGGCCGCTGGCCTTTCTCAGCCGAGGACAACATCCGCAGGCCGGCGGCACGCATCACTTCGATGTCAACCAGCATGCGTCCGAGTTTGTTGCGCACGCGCGGGTCATCCAGTCTGCCGGTGCGTTGACAGGTCCGCATCAGACGTTCGAGGGACTGTCGGCGTCCCGTGGCGGCGCTCAGCGTGTTGCCGCCGCGCTCGTAGCTCAGCGTCGTTTGCGCCCCGCGCCAACCCTCGCCTTCAGCGCCAATCATGTTGCTGGCGGGAATGCGCGTGTCGGTGAAAAACACTTCACAGAACTCCGCGTCGCCGGTGATCTGCCGCAGCGGCCGCACCTCGATGCCCGGGGTGCGCATCTCGACGATGAAGTACGAAATGCCCTGGTGTTTCGGAACATCAGGATTGGTCCGCGCCAGGAGTATGCCCAGGTCGGCGTTGAAGCCGGCACTGGTCCAGATCTTCTGACCGTTGACGACGTAGTGGTCTCCGTCCCGCGTGGCCGCGGTGCGCAGCGAGGCCAGGTCCGAACCGGCATTCGGTTCTGAATATAGCTCGCACCACAACTCTTCGGCCGACAGAATCTTCGGCAGGTAGCGCTGTTTCTGCGCTTCGCTGCCGTGGGCGAAGAGCGTCGGCGCGACCAGGCTCATGCCTGGGCCGCTGGCGTGCGGCGGGGCGCCGGCGCGCGTCATCTCCTCGGTGAGGATGGCCTGCTGGACGGGGCGGGCGGCGCCGCCGCCGTACTCGCGCGGCCAGCCCATGCCGACGAAGCCAGCCGCCAACAACTGGGCGTGCCACGCGCGTCGGTTGGCGAGGGTGTCGCGCTTGACGGGCAGGCGCGCGGCAAGCCAGGCGCGCACGTGTTGACGGAAGGCTTCGTCTTCGGGGCTATAGGTGAGATCCATGGGGCGGGGCCTGCAACAGGACGGGATCCTACCGGACCGGGTGCGCGGCTCGCCGCCAGCGCAGGACCGACCGCGCCCACGCAGTCGCCACCCGCTCGCCGCGTGAGGACCTGAGGATCCATTGACAGGTAGAATTAGCCCGTACTAACCTGCTGCAAGCGAAATCGGGTGGGGTGATCTGGATCGTGGCACACACACGCGTGGCGGCGGTGCTTGCGGCATGTCTTGGTGCATGCTTCCTGTTTGGCGTGCCGGCCCTGGCGGTGGGCAGTCCCGCCGACGACCTGCGCCAGGCGAACACGCTGGTCGAGCAGGCGCTCGCCGCGGCCAGAAGTGGCGATCTGGCCACGGCCCAGCAGTCCTACGCGCGCTACGAAACGACGTGGTTCGACATCGAGGACGGCATCCGCGGCGCCTCGCGCGATGCGTACGTCGCCATCGAGAAGTCCATGACCGCGGTGACCGCCGCCCTGGCTGCGACCCCGCCGGATCAGACGCAGGTTGTCTCCGCGTTGACGGCGCTCGACACCGAGCAGCAGCAGTTCCTGAGCGGTGCGTCGAGCGCTCCGGCGCCGGGCACGAGCCCGGCTTCTGCTTCAGCAGCGTCGACTTCAACAGCTTCGACTTCAACGCGTGTCACGGCGGCCGCCGCGGCGAAGCCCACCGTCGCCAGCCTGCTGGATGAACTCGGCGAGGCGCAGGCCGCGCTCGGGCGCAACGATTACTCCACCGCGGCCGCCCGTCTGAACGCCTTCCAGTCGACCTGGCTGGACGTCGAGGGCGAGATCAAGACGCGCTCCGCGGATGCGTATCGGCAGACCGAGACGGACATGGGCCTCGCCGCGACGCTCGCCGCGCAGGGCTCGCCCGACGCGCAAGCCGTCGTCGATCGCATGGCTACCCGACTCGAGCCGTACCGTGAAGCTGGCCGCTACGGCATCTTCGACGCGGCGATCATCCTGCTGCGCGAAGGGCTGGAGGCGCTGCTGGTTATCGCCGCCCTGTCGGCCGTGTTGAAGAGATCTGAAACGCCGGCCGGTCAGGCCTGGCTGTGGATTGGCGCGTTGGCTGGTCTGGGGCTGAGTGTCCTGCTCGGACTGGCCATTCAGGCCTTTTTCGGCACGATCGTCAACCCGGCGAACCGCGAGTTGATGGAAGGCGTGATCGGTCTGTTCGCCGCGGCGATGCTCGTTTATGTCAGCTACTGGTTGCACACCAAGGCGAGCCTGTCGGGCTGGCAGAGTTACATCAATACCCAGACGCGCGGCGCGCTCAAGGGTGGCAGCCTGGTGGGCATCGCGGTGCTGGCGTTCCTGGCCGTCTTTCGCGAAGGGGCCGAGACCGCCCTGTTCTATCTGGGCATGGTCGGCAACATCTCGAACGCCGACCTGTTGATCGGACTGGCGATCGGCTTCGGAGGCCTGCTGATTCTCGGCTTTCTGCTGGTTGTCGTCGGCGTGCGCATCCCGATGCGCCCGTTCTTCGCGGTGGCGAGCGTGCTCGTCTTTTACCTGTGCTTCAAGTTCATCGGTACGGGCATTCACGCGCTCCAGGTCTCGGGATTTGTCCCGTCTGCGAGCGCGGAGTTCCTGCCGTCGCTGGACGCGGTAGGTCTGTATCCGACCTGGCCGACGACGATCGCGCAATTGTTGTTGCTCGGGCTCGCCGTGTGGGTGCTGCTGCGCGAGCGCCTGAGCCTGCCGGCGCGCATCGCGGGCCTGGCGGCGGTGGGTGCGCTGGTCCTGGGAACCGCGTTCGTGTCCACCGCGCGCCTCGACGAGTCGTCCGTGTCGAGCGTGACGCCGGCGTCGGCGGTTCCACCCGCGCCGGTGCTCACGAGCACGCGCGACGAGTCGCGGTTGGTGGCCGCGCCGCGCGCGCGTCTGGAACAGGCCGCGACGGCCGTACAGGACCACGATCTGCCCGCGGCCAGGTCGGCAATGGACGCCTATAACGCGGAGTGGAACGGGATCGAGGTCTACGTCAACTTCCGCTCACGCGAGCTGTATGGCGAGATCGAGAGTCACTACGAAGCCGACATCGATGCGGCGTTGAAGGCACCCAACGCCGATCCAGCCCAGGTTCTACCTCTGCTGCAGGGAATGGTCGGCAAGTACGACGAGGCCATCCGTTTATCAGACTCCGGCGCGCCGCTGAGCCCGATGTTCGACGACCTGGCGACGGTGCGCAGCGCCCGCGCGCCGCTGCGCTCGGTGAGTCCGGCGCTTCATGCGGGTGACACGGACAGGGCCAGCGCCGCGTTCGCGGACTTCACCTCCCGCTGGCCAACGGCCCAGCCACTGTTCGCGCAGTACGCGCCCGACGCCCTGGACCAGACGAGCGCGGCACTCGACCAGGCCAGCGCGGCTATGGCGACACCGGGTCGCGACGCGGCGCCTGCCGTCGACGCATTGCTGGCCAGCTACAACAACGGGGTCAACGTGATGAACAACGCCGCGCGCGCGGCGGGCTATCAAACCCAATAGAGGTCTATGCTCAAGGGCGCCGCTCATGCGTCGCGCCATCGTGCTGCTCAATCCGTGGTCGCGGTCAGGCGGAAGAGCGCCCATCGACCGGTTGCTGACGGCATTCAGCAAAGCCGGCTGGTCTGCCGAGATCTGGGCGGGCGCGGGGGCGGACTGGTCGTATGAAGCGGCGGTGCGCGCTCGGGACAGCGGCGTGGATGCCATTTTCGGCGCCGGGGGTGATGGACAGCTGGCGCGGATCCTGCCCGCGCTGGTTCACACGGACACCGCGTTGGGCGTCGTGCCGTTCGGCACGGGCAACGTCTGGGCGCGCGAGCTTGGTCTGCCGCTCCAGCCGGAGCTGGCCATCGCCCGCCAGCTCGCCTCTGAGCCGCACCGCGTGGATGTCGGCCGCGCGAACGAGCGCATGTTTCTGGTGATCGCGTCGGCTGGACTCGACGCGCGGATCGTCGAAGTCATGGAGCGCGAGGACGGTCCCAAAGGCTGGGGCCAGCTGGCGTACCCGCTGGTTGGGCTGGGGGTGGGGCTGAGTATGCGCGGCTCGCCGACGCGCGTGTGGCTCGATGCCGAGCCGCCCGTCGACCTGGACCTGCTGGCATGCATGGTGAGCAATGGGCGGCTGTACGGTGGCGTGGTGCCTTTGCTGCCCACCGCGCAGCTGGACGACGGCCTGCTGGATGTGGTGCTGTTTCCAGGCGCCAATCCGCTGGATACCGGCGGGCACGCCGTCCGCGTGCTGGCCGGGCTGCACCACACCGACCCGAAGGTCATCATTCGTCAGGTGCAGCGCGTGCGCCTGCAGACACTGGAAGGCGAGATACCGGTTCAGAGTGACGGCGATCCTCTGGGCACGACGCCGCTCAACGTGGAGGTCGTGCCGGGTGCTCTGCTCGCGCTCGGCTACGCGCCTGTCGACCCGTAACCCATCTACCGTGTAGATTCAGGCACACTCTAGAAGTTCGGCCGACAAGCCGGTTTCAGCTCGGGTCGCCGTCGGCCGCGCTCAAAGTGCGCAAGGAGATTACGTGGCGCAGGAATATCCGTTCTACAAAGCCGAATACATCTGGGTTGACGGCACGCAGCCGGTGCACAAGCTCCGCTCCAAGACGAAGGTCGTTCCAAACGGTCAGGAGCCGCCAATCTGGGGTTTCGACGGTTCCAGCACCCAGCAAGCCACGGGCGATCGCTCGGACTGTGTGCTCAGGCCCGTGTTCATCTGTGACGACCCGATCCGCGGCGGCGACAACAAGCTGGTTATGTGCGAGGTGGAGCTGGTCAGCGGTGATCCGCATCCCTCCAATACCCGCGCGGCGTGTCGCGAGATGGCCAAGCGCTACGCGAAGCATGACACGTGGTTCGGCATGGAACAGGAGTACACGCTGTTCGACGGCATCAAGCCGCTCGGCTGGCCGGACAACGGGTTCCCCGCCCCGCAGGGTGGCTACTACTGCGGCGTCGGCGCCGATGAGGTTTTCGGTCGCCCAGTCGTCGAGGCACACCTCGAAAACTGTCTCCGAGCCGGGCTGAGCATCTCGGGCATCAACGCCGAGGTCATGCCCGGCCAGTGGGAATTTCAGGTGGGCCCGCTGGCGTCACCAGTAGCCGCCGATCAGTTGTGGATCGCGCGCTGGCTGCTGTATCGCACGGCGGAAGACTTCCCTACCTCGTCCGGCAATCGTGTCTCGGCCAAACTCGACCCGAAACCGGTCAAGGGTGACTGGAACGGCGCGGGCTGCCACACCAACTTTTCCACGAAGGAGATGCGGGACGACTACCAGGCCTGCATCGCGGCGGCCGAGGCGCTCGGCACGCGGCACGACCTGCACATTGTCAACTACGGCGTCGGCATCGAAGAACGCCTGACGGGCCAGCACGAGACGGCCTCGTGGCGGGAATTCAGCTATGGCGTGTCGCATCGCGGCGCCTCGGTCAGAATCCCGTGGCAGGTCGCCAAGGACCAGAAGGGCTACATCGAGGACCGTCGGCCGAATGCCAACATGGACCCCTACGTCGTGACGCGTCTGATCATCGAGACCGTGTGCGGCACCGCCGATGGCCAGTTGAGCGTGTCCGTGGACGGTCAGGCGGCCGCCGCCCGCTAGGTTCTCGGCCGCGTCGTCTGTCTCTGCGATGGGACGGCGCGGCCAGCTACGTCAGCCTCCGCCTCTCGAGGCACGCACTCTGAGCAGCTCAACTCCGCCTGCGCTGGAGCCGCGACGGGTTTTTCAGACCGTTGCTAGTTGTGGCTGAACTCGTGGATCGAGACGCGCCAGTGGACGCGTTCCTCCTCGGGCGGGTAGTCGCCCGCTGCCAGGTGGTAAGAGCAGCGGTTGTCCCAGATCACGATGTCGCCCACGTGCCACTTGTGCCGATACTGCGCGTTCGGCTGGATCATGCGTTCGCTGATCTCGTCGATGAGCGCGTTACTTTCGGCTGGCTCGAGACCCTCGATGCGCAGCATCTTGCCGGGGTCGAAGTAGAGCGCCTTGCGCCCGGTCTCAGGATGGGTGCGAATCAGCGGGTGGAGAACTGGCTTCCAGTCGCGGTCGGCCTCGTCCAGTAGCAGCGACGGATTCCTGCGGCCACCGTAGGTGAACGCCCCGAGTCGTCCCTCCAGACGCTCCTTCAACGCGGAGGGCAGGGCGTCATACGCCGCGTACATGCTGGCAAAGAGGGTGTCGCCGCCGCGGCTGGGGATGGCCACGGCATACAGCTGGGTGGCCTTGAACGGCACGGCGTCGTAGGCGCCGTCGGTGTGCCATCCCTCCGCGCCGCGGCGATAGATGGCCATGTTCAGGCTGCCGTCGGCGTCCCACTTGTTCGCGCCCAGCAGGGTGATCTCGGGGTACTCGGGATGGCGGGTGGACTTCGAGGGGTGCGGCTCGAGGATGCCAAATCGGCGGCTGTATTGCAAAAACGCCGCGATGTCGAGCGCCTGACCGGGGATCACCATGACGTTGTGATCGAGCCATGCGCGGTAGATAGCGCCGAAGTCGGCCTCATCCATGGCGTTGACGTCGACGTCCGAGACCTCAACGCCAATTTTTTCTCCGAGCGGTCGCACCTGAACCATGCCAAGACCCTCCCAGCCAATCTATTCCCTGGAGATGAGCCCCAAGGGGGGTTTAAATGACCCCAGGGGTGACGTGTACTGACGTCTGGTCATGGTACCCGCGTCGCGGCGTGCCCTGGTGCTTCAGAGCGGTGCTTCCAGGGGAATCTGCTAGCGTCGCGCGGCCGCGATCTGATAGGGTGCCGATGGGGAGGTACGTGGTTGGCGCTGCCGCTGCAAGGCAAGGTCGCGATCGTGACGGGTAGCTCGCGGGGAATTGGGAAGGTGCTCGCGCTGCGTCTGGCTCAGGATGGCGCGGACATCGTCGTGTGCGCCCGCAGCCAGACGCAGGGGGAGCTGCCCGGCACGATCGGCGAGACCGCGGCCGCGGTCGAGGGGCTCGGTCGCAGAGCGCTGGCGCTCAAGCTCGATCTCGACAATGACGCCGACATCGACGCGGTCGTCGATCGGACGCTGGGCGAATTCGGGCGCATCGACATCCTCGTCAACAACGCCGTCATCGTCGGGCCGCGCCGCAAGTTCCTGGGCGGAGACGCCGAATTCATCGACCTGGCGTATCGCGTCAACGTGCGCGGGCCATATCGCCTGGCCGAACGCGTGAGCGAGATCATGGCGGCTCGCGGCGGCGGAACGATCGTCAACATTACCTCCGGCGCGGCACGCCATCCGCAGGTCCCGGTGGTCGCGGCGACGGCTGCCGAGCTGGACACGATGGATCCGTCCTACGGCATTACCAAAGCAGCGCTGGATCGCATCACCACCGCGTACGCGGGCGAGCTCAAGGCCCACGGCATTGCCATCGTGAGCGTGTCGCCCGGACTGGTCATCACCGAACGGATTCGCCAGGCGGCGCTCCGTCGCAACGTCGAGTTCTCGCGGGCGGAGTCGCCCGAGATCATCGCCAGCGCGGTTGCGACCATCTGTCGTGACGGCATGCAGTACACCGGGCGCGTCCTCGCGGCGCGCGATCTCGTATCCACACAGTCCCAGGGAGGAGCCCAGTAAATGCTCAGCGTCGAAGAAAACGAAGCTCTCACTCACGTCGGACCCGGCACGGTCATGGGCGACCTCTTGCGGCAGTACTGGGTGCCCGCGCTGCTTTCCGAAGAAGTCAAAGCGCCGGACTGCCCGCCCGTGCGGCTGCGCCTGCTGGGTGAAAACCTGATTGGCTTCCGCGTCACGTCGGGCAAGGTCGCGCTGATTCAGGACGCGTGTCCACACCGTTCCGCGTCGTTCTTCTTCGGACGCAACGAGGAAGACGGCATCCGCTGCGCCTACCACGGCTGGAAGTTCGACATTCAAGGTACGTGCGTCGACCAGTTGAACGAGCCCGAGGGGTCGAAGTTCGAATCCAAAGTCCACGCGGTGACGTACCCGTGCGTCGAGCGCGGCGGACTGGTGTGGGCGTATATGGGGCCGCGCCAGGAGCCGCCTCCCCTGCCGGACCTCGAGCCGAACATGATGGTCGAGGGCCGTGGCCGCGTGAGCCCCAACATGTTCAACTGGAACTGGTTCCAGTGCATGGAAAACAATATGGATACCTCGCACCAGGGCATCCTGCACTTCGGCGCCGTGCCGCTGGAGGATGCGCTGGATCCCGAAAAGGCCCAGCTGGCATATGCGGGCCCGGTCGAGGACCTGAAGTACATCGTCGGCAACCGCTCGACGACGTTCATCGTCAAAGACACCGACTTCGGTTGCAGTTACGGTGCGTTTCGACCCGGTGAGGAGGAGAGCAACTACTACCGCACCATGCACTGGCTGTTCCCGTGGGTGACGATGACACCGGTCATCAAGCTCGGCCAGATGGCGAACTGCGTCATCACCGTGCCGCTGGACGACACTCACACGATGTCCTGGGGCATGAGCACCGGGCGGTTCGAGCTGCCCGCCAATGCGCCGCAGCGTGCCGGTGGCGGACGGGATCTGTTGCCCAACACCGCCAGCTTCCTCGGTCGATACCGCCTGAAGTTCTTCTACGACACCGCGGCCTCTGATGACTACGACTTCGCTGTCGATCGCGAGGAGCAAAAGACGGGGCGAACGGTCACGGGCTACACGGGCATGCCCAGCGTCATCGTCCAGGACAGCGCGATCACGTGGAGCCAGGGCACCATCGTCGACCGTAGCAAGGAGGCGCTGGGCTCCACCGACGCCATGATCATCCGCGTTCGACGTCGCCTGCTGACGGCGGCGAAGGAGCTGCGCGAGCAGGGTACGGTTCCCCCCGGGGTCGACCAGCCAGAAATGTACCGCCAGCGCTCCGGGTGGGCGATGGTGCCGAAGGAGCAGGACTTCTGGGACTATCTGCGCCCGCAGCGGGAGGCCTTCCAGCAGGCCCACGCGAACGGCACCAGCGGCGCGAACGGCAGCAGCGGCGCGAACGGCACCAATGGCAAGGTCATGCCGAAGGGTGCCCTGACCGTCACCGCGGACGTCGAAAAGCAGCCCGCTTGAGATGACAAGCAGCCTTCCGGCAGATGGCGTTCCCGCGTCGCTGAGCCGCCGGGCGGCACTCCGCCTTGTCCTGAGTACCGCGTCCGCCGCGCTGCTGGCAGCGTGCGGCGGCGCGGCGACTCCCGCGGCACCTACCGTTGCGCCCAGCGGCCCGGCTGCGCCACAGCCAACGCCGGCCGCCACCGCCGCGGCTCCCGCCGCAACGACCGCCCCGGCGCCGACGCAGCCAGTGGCCGCGGCGGTGCCAACTATTACTTCCATCACGCCGACGCCCGTTGCCGCCAGTGCCAGCCAGGTCAAAACAGGTGGCACACTGCGCGTCGGCATCGTGGGCGACATCACCGGGCTGGATCCATTCGTCTGGTCCCCCAACAACAGCAATACCGTCGGCGAGGTCCACGACCAGCTGATCACCTACGACACGTCGTTTTCGCCACAGCCGAGACTGGCCGAAAGCTGGGACCTCAGCTCGGACAACAAGCAAATCAAGTTCAACTTGCGCCAGGGCGTCCAGTACCAGAATGGGCGCGAGTTCACCAGCGACGACGTCAAATACACGCTGCTCAAAGCCCAGGATCCCAAGACCGTGAACAACGCGACGGTCGGGCCCGGCGCGAAGTACTGGAGCGGCGTCGATACGCCCGACAAGTACACGGTCATTCTGTCGTCCGATGTGCCGCGGCCTGGCGCCTTCGATTCGATCCTGTATCTGCGCATTCTGGACAAAGAGACGACCGAGGGGCCCAATGCGGCGACCACCATGAACGGCACCGGACCGTTCAAGTTCGTCGAGTGGGCCTCCGGTGACCACATCACGCTGGCCAAGAGCGCCAACTACTGGGAGCCGGGGCTGCCGTATCTCGACCAGGTCTTCATCAAGGTCTACAACGATCAGCCGGCGATGGTGGTCGCCCTGGAGTCTGGCGCCATTGACATGGCGTTCGGACCGCCGATTCAGGACTCGACGCGCCTGAAGACCGATCCGCAGTGGAACATCTACAACAACGCTGAGCTCGGCCAGTATTTCTACCTGCAGGTGAACGTCGCGACGCCGCCGATGGACAACAAAATGTTCCGCCAGGCGATCGGCTATGCCATCGACCGGCAGCGGTTCACCGACTCGATCATGAAGGGGTTCGCGGGGATTCCGAAGGACCTGCCGTGGCCCACGGCGTCGGCCGCCTACGAGGCGGATAAAAACAACTTTTACACGCTGGACCTCGACAAGGCGAAGTCGATGGTGGACCAGTCCGGCGTCTCCGATTCGTCGTTCGACCTGGCGTATCCGCTGGCAAGCTTCGCGGGGGAATACGCGCAGCTGGCGCAGGTCATCCAGGCGAACCTGGCCCAGATTGGCGTGAACGTCACGCTCAAGCCGCAGGAGATCGCCGCCTTCACCGCGGCGGGCCTCGGGATGAATCCACCGTACACCGGTGCGCGGCTGAACGCCTCGGCCTTTACTAACGTGAGCGAGCCGACGTCGCACTTCATTCTGTCGTCGACATTTGGGACGGCGATCAATCAATCGGGCTTCTACGACGACGCGTACAAGCAGCTTGCCATGGCGACGGCGGACGAACCGGACCCCGCCAAGCGGAAACAGGGCTATTCGAAGATCAACGACTATTTGCTGGACCAGGCGTTCGCGCTGGTCGTGTCGGGGTATCCGAATATTCTGGCGCAGGCGCCCAACGTGCGTGACCTGGGGTACTACCCGGTGCTGCAATGGACGCTCCGCACCACATGGCTTGCCTCCTGACAACGTTCGTCCTCTTACGCTGATTCGAGTCGGGGGAGAGGTGTGTGCTCGTCCGCCCCTTCGGGTCGGGGGAGCAGGTGTGTGCACGTCCGCACCTTCGGGTCGGGGGAGCCTGCGGCCCCCCGCCGCCAGTCGCTGCTCCGTTCGCAGGCTCACTGCGCGCTCCTTCCCGCGGCGACCCCCCGCGTACGTGCTGGGCCGCACCTCTGCGGGGTCGCAGCCCGACACGCGCGGTCCGCACACCATGGTGATCGGAAGTCTTTGAACCCCCACTAACGTTTGGCCAAACACCATCGGTTTCAACCGTGTCTTGATCCTCGAAACGTGTCGACGCCGACGTTCAGCGAACGACGTGTCGAACTGTCACACGGCTTGATGCGACACGGTATGCGCTCACCGAGTGTTGATCCTCGAGACGTGATGGCGCCGACGTTCAGCGAACGACGTGTCGAACTGTCACACCGCTCGATGCAACACGGTAGGTGCCTCACCGCTTGTTGACCGTCGGGACGTGTCAGCAGAGACGCTCAACCAACCACGTGTCGAGGTGTCACACCGGTTCAACCGGACAAGGTCTGTGGACCACGCGAGCGAGCGGGCGACCCCGCAGAGGTGCGGCCCAGCACGTACGCGGGGGGTCGCCGCGGGAAGGAGCGCGCAGTGAGCCTGCGAACGGAGCAGCGACTGGCGGCGGGGGGCCGCAGGCTCCCCCGACCCGGACACGTGATTGGCTCAAACGTGCGCAGGCTCCCCCGACCCGGACACGTGATACGTGGCTCAAACGTGCGCAGGCCCCCGACCCAAAGGGGCGACATGCGACGAGCGTTGTTATGTTGGGAACTGTGGGCTTGGTCCCCGCGCTTCTACTGACCCGCTGGCGACGTCATACCGCAGCGTGAACACCGCGCCTTTGCGCGCGTCGCGCGCGGGGTTCACCTGGCCCCACGCGCTGGTGAGGTGATTCAGTAGCGCGGGCACCACATCGCCGTACGAGCACAGCACCGCGCGACCATCGGGCACCGCCGCGTGGATCTCCCCCAGCGCCCCCAGCGCCTTCTCGGCGGTGTCCTGAAACTCCGTGAGCACCTGGACTGGCAACTGAACCCGCGCCGCGAGCGGCGCAAGGCTGGCTGTGCAGCGCAGCGCCTGGCTGCTGAAAATCGCCTGCACGGGCGCAGCCGTGAGTTCTTCCGCGATGCGCGCCGACTGTTGCTCGCCCAGTGGCGTGAGTGGCCGGTCGTCCGGCGCGCCCTGCCACGCGTTGCGATCCACGGCGTCCATGTGAATGAAGATCTCGAGCGTGAGCATCGCTCCTAGCTTACGCCTGCCCGTGCACGTCGTTGACCATGGGATACACCATGTCCAGCAGCCCACCGTCGATCAAAATGTTCTGGCCGGTGACGTACGCGGCCAGGTCGGAGCACAGGAACAGGATGACGCGCGCGATGTCCTCGGCTGTGCCTTCTCGGCCGAGCGGAATGTAGCGCTCGTGGCGCGCGCGCAGGTCCGGGTCCACGATGTGGCGCTGGTCGGCCGGTCGGCCGAAGCCGGTGTTGATGATGCCCGGTGACACGGCGTTCACGCGAATGCCGCGCGGACCCCACTCGCCGGCTAGCTGGCGGGTGAGCATCACCACGGCCGCCTTCGCGGTCGTGTACGGCGACGACAGCGGCGCGCTGGAGATTGCCACCGACGAGGCATTGTTGACGACGGCGCCGCGGCTGCGTTCCAGCCAGGGGAGCGCGGCGCGGGCGAAGAGCAGGTAGCCCCAGAAGTCGACGCGCAGGATCTGCTCCCAGCGGGCGAGCTCGACCTCTTCGGAGCTCAGCCGCGGGCCGGCGGGGATCCCGGCGTTGTTGACCAGGATGTCGAGGCCGCTGAAGGCCTCCGCGGCGGTGCGCACGGCGCGGGTGACGTCGTCGGGGTTGGCCACGTCAGCGTGAATCGCCAGGCTCTCGGCGCCCGCGGCGCGCAGCTCTTCGGAGGTGTGCTGCGCACCCTCGGCGTTGATGTCGACGATGGCGACTCGCGCGCCCTGCTCCGCGAGCAGTAGGGCCGTAGCCCGGCCGATACCACTGCCAGCGCCCGTGACGAGCGCGGCGCGCCCCTCTACCAGACCAGTCATCGGCCGCGACGTTAGCATATGCACTCCCCAGCGGGGACCCACGTCGGGGACGAGGCGAGTTGCCTCCAACCTGCCGCCCTCGGGGCGAGACGGCCGGTTGGGGGGACAACGCCGTCGGCTGTCCAGGGGCCCGCGGGATGCTCCCGCCGAGAGCGACGACCCCGGGGGATCCCTTTGGGGACCTGCAGCTTGACCCTTTGGGACCCCGCCGGGGACAATCGTATCCAACCCTCCTATGACCAACGCTGACGTAGCCTACGGCGCCACAACCCTGCCTTCGGGCATCCGCTCGCGGGTGGTGGATACCCACAACGGCGTCAGCCTGCACGTGCTCGAGGCCGGATTTGAAGCCGGTGGCCGGCCGTGCGTCCTCCTGCTGCACGGCTTTCCAGAACTGGCGTACAGCTGGCGCAAGCTGCTGCTCCCGCTCGCCAACGCCGGCTTCCACGTCGTCGCTCCCGACCAGCGCGGCTACGGCCGCAGCGGCGGCACTCAGGTCAGCTTCGACGACGACCTCGCGCCATTCACCCTGCTCAACCACGTGCGCGATGCGCTGGGCCTGGTCTTCGCGCTGGGCCACAACTCGGTGGCCGCGGTGGTCGGCCACGACTACGGCTCGCCAGTCGCCGCCTGGAGCGCGCTGGCCCGGCCGGACGTCTTCCGCTCGGTGGTGCTGATGAGCGCGCCCTTCGAAGGCACGCCCACTTTCGCCAGCCCGGGTCCACGCGGCGCGGGCCTGAAGGTGCTCGAAGACTTGGCGGCGCTCGATCCGCCGCGCAAGCACTACCACTGGTACTACTCGACGCGCGACGCCAACACCGACATGTGGCACTGCCCCCAGGGCGTTCACGCGTTCTTGCGCGGCTACTACCACTTCAAGAGCGCGGACTGGCCCGGCAACGAGCCATACCCGCTGTCGGCCTGGAGTGCCGAAGAGCTCGCAAGGCTCCCGCGCTACTACGTGATGGACCGTGACCGCACGATGGCCGAGACGGCAGCCGCGGAGATGCCGTCGCCCGACCGAATCGCGGCATGCGCGTGGTTGACGGAGGAAGAGCTGGAGGTGTACAGCGCCGAGTACACCAGGACCGGCTTCCAGGGTGGCCTGCAGTCGTATCGGGTTGGCACGCGCCCGGGCTCTGGCGCGGAGCTGCGCCTGTTCACGGGACGGACGATAGACGTGCCCGCGGCGTTTGTGGGTGGCGCCAGCGACTGGGGGGTCTACCAGCGCCCCGGCGGCTGGAGCGCATGCAGACCGACGTGTGCACCGATCTGCGCGGCGTGCACCTGGTGCAGGGCGCCGGCCACTGGGTCCAGCAGGAGCAGCCGGAGGCGGTCAGCGCGCTGCTGCTTCGCTTCCTGAAGGAGCAAGCGGCCTGATTTTGTGCTGCTCGTGCATGATCTTCATCAGTCCTCCGCGAGCGAGGAGATCGAGCAGCATGGGTGGCAGCGGCGCAAACTGGAACGTGCGCCGCGTGCGGAGGTTGCGGATGGTGCCCGCTGCCAGATCCACTTCCGCGACGTCCGGTTCTTCGAAGCCGGCTGCGATGCCGGGCACGGCCATCACCGGGAAGCCAAAGTTGATGCTATTGCGGAGGAAGAGACCGTTGACGGTCTCGGCGCCGATGAAGGCAATGCCCAGCTTGAGGAAATTCTGAGCGGCGGGACGACTCGAGCCCGTCCCGAAGTTCTTACCAGCGACGATGATGTCGCCCGGCTGGACCTCCGAGCTCCAACCAGGTCGGTTGGCGGAGAAACAGGCAAGGTGCCGCTGGTCGAGGGGTAAATTGCGCGCCGACCCGGGCTGGATCAGGTCGGTGTTGATGTCCTCGCCGAATGTCCACACACGTCCCTGGAACAGACTCATGGCCGTCTCTCTCTACAACGCTGAAGCTGAAGGTGTGCTGGTGAACGGATCCGCCTCACGGCGCGCAAGCTGACGCGGCCCGAGGCGGTCAGCGCGCTCTCCGGCAAGTCGGATGAAAACGTGCTTGCAGAGCCGTGGAGTTGACGACATCGAGTCCTCAGTCCAGGTCGCGTGGGTCGGTGATCTCGCCGCGCACCGCGCTCGCGGCCACCGTGGCTGGCGAGCCCATGTAAATCTGCGCCAGCGGACTGCCCATGCGTCCCTGGAAGTTGCGCGTACTGGCGGTAATACACACGTCCTCGGGGCCGAGCGAGTTGCTGCCGCACAGGCTGCACGACGACCCCGTCACGACAGCATTCGCGGCCAGAATCGTCTCGACGTAGCCAGCCTTGACCGCCTCGATGTACTCCTGCTGCGAGCTGGGAGTCACGATCATACGCACCGACGGGTGGACGCTGCGTCCGCGCAGGACGTCTGCTACGGCCGCGAAGTCTTCGAGTCGGCCGTTGGCGCACGAGCCGACGAACGCTTGCGTAATCTTGATGCCGTGCAGCTGGTCCGCCGGCTGCACATTGTTGGGTACGCGGCCGGGCAACGCCACCTGCGGGCTCAAGCTGCTCAGATCAACGTGGTGCACCGCTTCGAAGCGTGCATCTGGATCGGAGAACGCTGGCTCAAACGGCTGATCGGTGCGTGCGCGCACATACTCCAGCGTGCGATCGTCCGCTTCGAACAGCGCGAATTCCGCCGAGACCTCGGCTGACATGGTGGCAATCGTCTGACGGCTGCCGATGCTCAGCCCGGCCACGCCCGGCCCGACGAACTCCAGGTTGCGACCCACGAAGTCGCCATACGTCCCCGCGATGTGGTGGATCACGTCGCGCGGAAAGACGCCTTCGGGGAGTTCGCCCTCCAGCTCGAAACGGACCGTCCGGCCGACCAGGAACCAGGTTTTCCCGGTGCTGACGACGAACAGCATTTCGGGACCGCCGAGACCCCGCGCACAGCAGTTGAAGGCGCCCGCGGCGCAGGTATGCGAGTCGCCCGCGGCCAGCAGCGTGCCCGGAAGTGCGCGACCGCGCTCGGCCAGGACCTGATGCATGATGCCGTGCCGGCCCACGTCGTAGAAGTGGGTGAGACCGAATTCCGAGGCGAAGGCGCGCATGCGGGCGTGGGCGTCCTGCGCATCCGGCGCGACGGCTGGCACGGCGTGGTCGGTCACCAGGATGACCTTGTCGGGGTCGAAGACCTGCGCGGGCTCGGCGCCCATCATGCGGTAGCCGGTGAACGACGCGTCGGATTGCACGGCGACGTTGACGTCGCACACGACCAGGTCGCCCGGCTGGACGACTGCCTGGCCGGAGGCGCGGGCGAGGATCTTCTCGGCCATGGTCATGGACATTTGGACCAGTGTAGCGAGCTGGTTGGCAGTGAAAAACCCCGGCGCCAGCGCGGAGGGTGTCTGCCGCGCTCAGCTCTGGCCGCGGCAGGCGGGCGGAAAGTCAGCTGGCAGATCCGCGGTGTCTTGCTCGCCGTCGACCAGCCAGGACGTGCCGACCAGCGCCACACGCTCCACCTGTGGGTCGTGCTCGTTCGCCTGCTGGTCGACCATCAGGCTCTTTTTGTAATCCGAGTGAGTCCACACCTCGTCCACCGCGACCGAGACCTGCGACGGCGTGTCCTGCGTGAAGCGACAGAAGCGCGCCGCGCTGAGGGTCTCCACCATGCTGGTATAGCCCTGCTGTTTGAGATCGGCATAGCGCGCCTGCACCTCGCGGGCCCAGGCGGGTGTGGATACGGGCGCGAGCAAATTGGCGTTCAGGTTGCGCGCGGCCGTTTCCTCGACCTGGTCGTACTTCAGGATGGCCTGCACCGTCGCGAGCGCATCAGCGGTCGAGACGCCACCGACGTATTTGGAGCTGAGCTGCTTGCCAAGGCTCCATTGCTGGCTGGTGTCTTTGTCGAGCTGCCAGGCATCCAGCGCGGTGGTCTGCATGGTCCAGTCGACGCCGTTGGTCGATTGATTGGCGGAAGCCGGGTACATGACTTCGACGACGCCGGCGGTCTGCGACGGGTTGAGGCTGGCGAGGCGCGTGCGCAGCGTGCGCGGGTCGACGCCGTGCTGCTGGTAGTAGGCGCGCAGGGGCGGGGTGACGGCGGCGAGTGCCTCCTGGTTGGTCGGCGGGCCGGGTACGGGCGTGTTCACGGCGACGGGGACAGGGTCCACGGCGGCAGGTTCGCGGCCGGCGAGGGCGACACCCAGCACGCCGAGAGCGATGACGGCGAAGCCAAAGGCGAGGGCCAGAACGAGGACGAGGTTCTTGTGGCCTCGCTTCGGGGTGCCGCGCCCAGGCGTGGGTTGCGCGGCCTCCGGCGGGTCGGTCACGGGCGGGTCGGTCACGGGCGGGTCGGTCACGGGCAGGTCGGTCACGGTTTCAGCCGCCACTGCCTTGTCCCTCGGCCGCGCAGCTACCGCACCTACCGCACCTACCTCACCTTCCACGCCTGCCGAGGCTGCGCCGTCAGGAGGGCCGCCCACGGGGCCAGCAGTCAAGGGTTCATCCGCCGTCACGGGCGACGTGGCGATGGGTGGCGCCGTGTCTGCTGACTGCGACCCCGCGGACACGAGCGTGGCCACCACGGTTGCCTCCAGCGCCTCGGGCGTCGCGTCCCGGATCGCGCCACGCAACTCGGCCACGAACACCGCCGCCGTCGGATACCGCTCCCGCGGCTGCTTGGCCAACGCGTGAATGAGCACCGCCTCGGTCCCCCCCGACAGGCGAGGATTGAACTGCCGAATCGGTGGCACGGGCTCGTACGCCTGTTTGAACATGACGCCTGTCGGCCGCGACGCGGTGAAGGGCACCCGGCCACACAGCAACTCGTACGCGACCACGCCCAGCGCGTAGCGGTCCACCGCCGGACCGACAGGCTCATCATCGGTCACCTGCTCTGGCGCCATGTAGGCGGCGGTGCCCATCGTCCCACCGGTGCGCGTCAAGCGCGTTCCCGCGTCCGCCGCGCGGGCGATGCCAAAGTCCGCCAGCAACGCTCGGGATTGCTCCGTATCGACCAGAATGTTCGCTGGTTTGAGATCGCGATGGATGACGCCGGCCGCGTGTGCATGGTCCAGCGCGTCGCCGATTTGCTGGAGGATGGACAGTGCGCTCGCGGGCGTCAGCGCGCCCTGGCGCGCGACGATCGCGGCCAGCGTTGGCCCCGGCACAAACTGCATCGCCAGATACTGCTGACCGTCGACCTCGTCGATCTCGTACACGGTGACCACGTTGGGGTGGTTCAGGCGGGCAGCCAACCGCGCTTCGCTGGCGAAGCGCAGTCCGAACTCCGGGTCAGCAGCGAGTTGCGGCAGGATGACCTTCAGCGCGACGAAGCGGTCAAGTGTCGGGTCGTGCGCGCGGTACACCTCGGCCATGCCGCCAGAGCCCAGACGCTCGACGATCTCGTAGCGACCGAACCGAGCACCCGGGACGAGTCTGGCGGGCGGGTGCGCGCGCGGATCGGACGCCAGGCGCGTCGGGTCACTGGCCATCAGCCCTTACACCGCCACGCGTTCGACGATGCTGGGAGCGATGCGGCGCGGCAGCCATTGGCCGACTCCTGGCCTGGCCAGCAGCCGGCCGTCGTGGGTCAGCACCTGGCCGCGCAGGATGGTGCTCGTGGGCCACGCCGTCACCTCCCAGCCTTCCCACGGGCTGTAGTCCGCGACGTGAAAGTCCGCCGCCGTCAGGCGCCGGCGCTGGTGCGTGTCGAGCAGCGCGAGGTCCGCGTCGCTGCCAACAGCGATCACGCCCTTGCGCGGGTACAGACCGAAGATGCGCGCCGCATTCGAGGAAGTCACGTCGACATACCGGCGCAGCGTCATGCCGCGCTTACTCACACCTTCCGTATAAACGATGCCCAGACGCGCTTCAGCGCCAAGGTTGCCGCCGGTGACGTCTTCAATCGTCGAGCCTTTGAGCTTGACCTCGCGCGTGGTCGGGAACTCGTCGGTGGCCACCGTCGACAGCGACCCCGAGAGCAGCCCCTGCCATAGCGCGTCCTGGTCACCGCGCAGTTTGACGGAAGGATAGGTGTGGTACTGGAATCCACCGGGGTCCGCGTAGTCATCCGCCGTGTGACACAGGTACTGGTGGAGCGTCTCGCCGTACACGACCTGGCCGTAACCGCGCGCCTGCTCGATGGCGGCGGCGCCTTCGCTGGCGGAGGTATGTACGAAGTACACGGCCGCTCCGGTTGCACGACCGAGGAGGATGGTGCGGGCGAACGACAGATGCTCCGAGAGCTTCGAGTGGACCAGGTGCAGGTGTCGGCCGTCGGTGCGGCCCTCGGCGTTGAAAAGCTCGTAGTTGAACTGGACCAGGTCGTCGTCCTCGGCGTGGACGACGACGATGCCGCCCCCAGCGGCCACCTTATCCATCAGCCGACCGATCCGGCCAAAGTCCATTTTGTAGGAGCGCCGCGGTGGCACTGGCGGCAGAACGTTGCAGGTGAAGACCTTGAAGCTCGGGAAGCCGGCCTGGATGAGCTCCGGGATCTGCTCGAACGCGGGGATGGGCGTGGCGCCGAGGAAATTCACGTGAAACGCGTAGTCGGTCAACGACTTGCCTTTCCAGCGGTCCATGCGTTGCTGGATACCCTGGTCCGCGGTCGTGCCAGGCGGAATCTGGCAGAAGTCGATGTGCGTGGTGACGCCGCCGAACGCCATGCCGACCGTGTCCTCTTCGGGGCCGAGCGTGTACATCTCCGACTCGGTCCGCATGCTGATGTAGTGCGCCAGGTGCGCGTGCGGTTCGACGCCGCCTGGCACCACGAGCAGGCCGCTGGCATCCACCGAGCGCGCCGCCTCGGGTACGTCCGCGCCGGCCTGCGTCAGAGAGACGATCTTGCCGTCGTGGACGCCGATGTCCCACCGGCCGACCGAGTCAGCACCGACCACTTCACCGCCGCGAACGAGAAGGTCCAACATGGTGACCTGACTGTACGCGGCTCAGCGTATCGACCCCACCGATCGCCCGTCGAGCCGCGTGTCTCGGATTCTCGAAGTGTTCAGTCCTCCGAGTAGTACTCGGTGGACGTCGTGCACAAATTCTCCTGGTCCTTGCGGGTCTTCGTGCCGTCCTCGGTTACGACCAGCAAGTCATAGATGCAGGTGCGACCGCTCGATGCGTCGAACGTGATATCCACGCTGTGGCCTGGCGCCAGGACGTCCACGCCGAGGACGTCGTCTCCCCAGTCGGTTGAGCTGGACGGCGAGATGTATAGCTCGGTGATGTACGACAGCGAGTCGTTTTCCAGTGTGAAGTCGCGCGGGTCGGCGAGTGCCCCTTGCACCATGCCGCCGGCAAGAGTCAGTGCGGCGATCGCCGCGGGGAGTCCAATACGGAACAGACGCTTCACTCTTCAATGCCCTCGTGAAGGTAGGTTCGGTGCGTGCGTAGCACGTGGCGACAGAATCAAGGGATTCCCAGGAGTTCGCGTGGCGGAAGCGGTTGAGAACGGGTTGAGACGGTGGGCGTCGCTCCTGCGCACGTCTCTGCAAGCTTTGGCTGAAACGGGTTGACGGGAACCGCCGAGCGAGGCGCACACGCAAAGGAATGAGGATCAACCGTTTGGGGGATGCCACCCTCGTGGCGCGTGCCTAGTCTGGCGCACGTGCAACTCCCAGGTACTCGCCTGCGCCGAATGCTCGCTGGGGCGCTCGGATTGTCCCTCTCCCTCGCGGCCAGCGGCGCGTTTGCGGCGGCCCCGACCATCCCCCCTGGCGTCTACAGCGGCGTCATCGACCTCCAGGCCGCCGACTCACTCGGGCCACGCTTCAGCATCGTCTCGGGCTCCGCCCGCGGCGGCGGCAAGGGCACTATCCAGCTTTCGGCCACCGACACCGCCGTGAAGGGCACCTTCAACTGGGACACGAGCTTCACGGCCCAGACCGCCGCGCGCGACGCCACGGGCCAGGGTGTCTTGCAGGTCACCAGCAACGGGACGCTGGCCGGCGCCCCCGATGCCGTCGCGTTTGACGGAACATCAGCGACCAACGGCACCATCCACGTCAACGTGTCCGGCATGTCGTTCGATCAGCCGGTAAGCGTGTCCGACCAGATCCCTGGATCCGGGTCGAAGGTGCAGATCCTCGCCGCCAACTGTGCGGAAATCGACGGTAGTTTCGCGCCACCGCTGGCTCAGGCGGCCGCCGGCAATGGCCTGATTGTGCAGAGTCTGACGGCGCAGTTCGCCGCGTTTCGCAATGCGGACCGACTGCCCGGGCCGCTGCTCGATCAGATCACCGACCTCAATCAACGGGCGCTCGCCTTCAAGCCCGTGGCAGGCTCGCTGTCGGCGCCAGACTTCTTGCAGCAGGTGTGGATGCTGATCCACTCCGCCAATCTCGTGTACAGCCACATCTACGACGTGATTGGTGACGCTGGGTGCGCCGCGTCAGGCACGTGGGGCTCGTTCTTGCTGCCGACGGTACAGGTGCTGTTTGGTTTCTGCCTGGGACCGGGCACGCTCAACGCGGATCAACTGCATTCGCTGGTGGCGCTCGGCTACGAGTCTGGCTATCTGAGTCCGGAGGCGGTAGCCGCGGCGTTGCCAGATCTCAATGCGACGATCGGCGATACGAGTAACGACCCGCATGCGCGGTTGGTGCTGTATCTGTGGACGCTGCACGAGGACCTGGAGGATCAGGCGCAGCAGGCGACGAACGCGGCGGGAGCGCCGGACGTGTCGGCGCTGCGAGAGGTGTACCTCACCGCCCAGATGATCGGCTTCGATGACATTCTTCAGCAGGTGGAGGCGTATCAATGAGTGGGTTCAACGCGCCGCGCTCAGCGGTCCCACAACTTCAGACGCCCTCGCGGACGCGGTCAGACGTGTCGCGGAACCGTCTCGGCACTCAGGCGCTGCTAACGCTCGCGGTGCTGCTCGTCAGTTTGTCACCTCCGGAGGCGCGGCCACAGCCCAGTCGGAGCGCGCTCCGCTGATGTCCGGCCTCGCGGCGGTTCAGCTGCAAACACCGTCGTCCGGCGGCGGCCCGCGGCCGACGCTCGTGTGGTCCGGCGTCCCCGGCGCGGACGTGTATTTCGTCACCCTCTTCACGCCAAGCGGCACGGCATATTGGGCCTGGCAAGGCAGCGCTACATCCGTGGAGCTGGGCGATGGGAGCGGCCCGCTACCCGCCAATGCGCCCGGCCCAAAGGTCGCCGATGGGATGAGCTGGCAGGTTCTCGCTTACGCGTCCGACGGCTCGCTGCTGGCGGCTAGCGAACGCACACCCATCTCGACATAAGAACCGCCTACTCGATGGTGATCGGCACGGACACAGAGGTCTCCTGCCCGGTCACGCTCGAGTGCGCATACACCGTGACCAGGTGGCCGCCCTTGCGATCCGGCAGCGGGGCGGTCAACTGGAATCCGAACGGCGCCTGCGGCACGTTTGGTCCGAGCGTCGCGTCGCCCAGATACACGCCACCCTGATCGCGAGGATCGAGAAAGACCTGGACACGGTCCACGCCGCTGCTGCCCTGCGCTTGCGGGTCGAACGCGACGCCCTGGAAGACGTACATGCCGGCGGAGACAGTGTCGCCGGCGGAGGGGTTCCCAACGCGCAGCGTCAGCGCGCGGACGGCACCCGGGGTTGCCCCGACGCCCGGGGCCGCGAGTGGAAACGGCGGAAACGTGGGCGTCGGCGTGGGCGAGCCGCACGTCGCCAGAGCCTGCACGTTGGGAGGCGGAGTTGGCGTCGGCGTGAATGAACCGACGCTCAGCGGTTTGTTGAGTTGAAAGGTGATCATGAGGGACTGCTCAGCGCCGGTCTGACTCGAACGCGCATACACGTACAGGAAGTGGGTGTTGTTGTCGGCGGGTGTATTGGGAATGCTCGCCAGCAACGCAAAGCCACCCGCGTTCAGGAATTGCGACGGGTTGGTGTTGGTCGCGTCGACCTCGCCAACCAGGTGACCGCCAGTTTGCCGAGGATTGTCGACGAAGGCCTGCACCCTGTCGATGCCGGGCGGTGTCGCGGCGCTGCTGTCAACGGCTTGACCGTTCACCACGTAGTTGCCGGGGCTCAATACGTCACCTGGACTCGGATTGGACAGCGTGAGATGGATGAACGAGCAGTTCGAGCTTGCGGGAGTCCCCGTCGGAGCTGGCGTGTCGGCCACCACCGGCAAACTTCCGGCGAGCATGGCCGACGCCAGCAGGATGGCAATGCCGAAAGCGATTCTCAGTGCCACAGTTGGTCTGAGGCTATTCGGGCGCCGTCAGCCATGGCCTGAAACTTCGCCCAGGTGACGCTGGGATGCACCGTCAGCTGCGATCGGGCGAACGTGGAGAAGCCGCAGTCCGTTCCCGCCATCACGTTCTCGCGACCGACCAGCTCGGCATAACGCATGATGCGCTCGGCGATCAGCTCCGGGTGCTCCACGAAGTTGGTGGTCGAGTCCAGCACACCCGGAATGAGGATCGTTCCGTCAGGTAGCTGGTGGTCCTTGAACAGTTTCCACTCATGTTCGTGCCTGGGATTGGCGCCCTCGAAGGACAGGGCTTGCGCGTGGGTTTTGAGGGCGATGTCCAGAATGCGCGCCAGCGGGATATCGCGAATGTGGGGGCCCTCGAAATTGCCCCAGCACAGGTGCAGCCGCACGCGTTCGGCCGGGATGTTTTCGAGCGCGTGGTTCATCGCTTCCACGTGCATTTCGGCGACCGATCGGAAGTCGTCGATGCTCTTGTTCGCGAAGACGTAGCGATTCCAGCCCATGGCCAGGTCGGGCGCGTCCAACTGGAGCACGAAGCCGTGCGTCGACAATCGCGCGATACTCGTGTTTCATCGCGTCGGCGACCGCGAAGACATACGCTTCGTCGTCTTTGTAATAGTCGTTCTCGAGGAAGTTCCAGACGACGCCCGGCGACGCCGCGGTCATGAACTGGTCTGCCACCGCGGCGCCCTGGAGCGCGGCGGCGAAGTTTTCGATGTCGCGCTTGACCAGCGCGTCGCCGCGCCAGGTGATGGGACCGGTACAGACCGGGCGTTTCAGGTTCCCCGCGCCGAGCACCCTCAATTGGTAGAACTCCGGAAAATCCGCCGCTTCGACCTGGGGACGCGCGGCGCGGCTGTCGCCGTCGAATCCGGTGAGCCGCTCCGTGACGTAGGTAGCGTAGCCAACTTTGCTGACTTCGCCGTCGTTGACCACGTCCACGTGCGTGTCGACTTGCTCGCGGACGACTTCCCGGACGGCGTCTTTGACACGCTGTTCGAACGCGGGGTTGTTGCGCAGCTCCTGCTGATCGTGGCCCTCGACCATGGACACCAGGTCATCGGGCCGCGGCAGGCTGCCCGTATGCGTGGTGAGGATGCGATCGGTGCTGCGCTGCATCAATCAGGAACCCACACGATGGACGACACCTCACTGAACTCGCGACGAGCTTTCTGGAACGTCTGCCCGCCGTCCTGGCTCTCGTACAGATAGCCGTAGCGGCTGGCAGCCAGCACGCGTTGCGGGTGATCGGGCTGTGCGCGCACGACCCACATCGCCGAGTTGGGCGGTTGGTCGAGGGTGGCCGCCTGCCAGGACTGGCCCGCGTCGCTGGTTCGCATCAAGGTGCCAGTCGTGCCGGGCGTGGAGTCGCCAATGGCCGCCCAGGCCGTGCACGGGTCGACCGCGTCGAAGACCACGTCGCGGATGTGCGTGTAGGGGAAGTGCTGCCGGACCCCGACAGGGACCCACGTCTGGCCGTCGTCGCGGCTGATGAAGATTTCGTTGTTGACGGTGAGAAAGATCGACTTCGGCGGACCGGCGGTGACGGACGCGGCGTGGCCATCGGGATTGGTGATGCCGCCGTCGACACGCTGCCAGGACTCGCCGCCGTCGGAGCTGCGGCGCATGCCGTCGACCTCGATGCTCGCCCACAAGTTGCGCGGGTCATCCGCGTCGATGGCGATGTCGGTCACGCGCGGCACGCCGACAGCGGCGCACTCCGTGGCGATGTCCACGGGCAGCGCCTTCCAGCTCGCTCCGGCGTCGTCACTTCGGAACACGCTGGCCCGCGAAGGCGTGCCCGTACCCACGAACACGACCTTGTCGTCACCCGGGTGAAAGGAGATGCGCCAGACTTGCTGGCCGTTCAGCGCACCATCGAGCCGCTGCCAGTGGCGGCCACCATCCTGGCTGCGCAGCACGCCCTGATCGGTGCCCGCCCAGACCACGTGGGGCGATTCCGGTCGATTGACCAGCGTGCGCACAATCGCATCCGAGTGAAAGCCCGCGGCTGGTCCGCTGCGCTCCCATCGGTTGCCGTCATCCGTTCCCAGGACGCTCTGTCCGATCGTACCAACCAGCGTTCGCATCAGCGGACCTCCCTACCAGGCCACGGTACCATCAATGCGTATGGACCTGTCCGAAAGATGCGCGCGGATCAGGGCTCTGTCGCTGCCCGAGACCAGGGTCAAGGCTGTCGATATCGTTGCGGCCGGCCCCTACAACGCGACGCCGCCAGGCACGCCCACGCCGCTGGTGGTCGACCTGCCTGAGCATTGCCGCGTGAAAATGGTGGTCGCGCCGCAGATCAACGTCGAAGTCTGGCTGCCCGTGGCGGACTGGAACGGTCGGTTTCAGGGTGTTGGCGGCGGCGGGTTGGCGGGCCAAATCTCCTACTGGGCGCTGGCGAGCGCGGTGCTCGACGGCTTCTGCGCCGCGTCCACGGACACCGGCCACGTGGGCAGCACCGACGCGCTGTGGGCCATTGGTCGAGCGGACCTGGTGGCGGACTACGGTCACCGCGCGGTCCACGAGATGACGCTGAAGGCGAAGGCCGTGCTCGAGACATTCTACGAGCAGCCGGCGCACCACTCGTACTGGAATGGGTGTTCGACGGGTGGTCGCCAGGGGCTGATGGAGGCGCAGCGGTATCCGTCGGACTATGACGGCATCCTGGCGGGCGCGCCGGCCATCAACATCTCGGTCTTTCACACCGGGCAGGTGTGGGCTGCCCAGCACACGCTGGTGGACAACGAGAGCTACATCACGCCGCAGCAGTACGCCGCTGTCAATCGCTGGGTTCTGGACAGGTGGGATGCCAGTGACGGAGCGCCGGACGGGGTGATCGAAGATCCACGCCGGGTGGTGATGGACTACGCGGCTGTCCAGGACGCAGCGGGTCTCACGGCCAGGCAGGTCGAGACGCTGCGCGCGCTGTATGGCGGGCCGGTCAACGCGGCGGGCGAGTCGGTGTACCCGGGGCTGATGCCGGGTGGCGAAACCCAGTGGGGGCCGGTTGCGGGTGGACCGAGCCCGTTCCCGATCGGTCCACTGATTTACGGCCAGATGGTCTTCGAGGAACCGGACTGGGACTGGCGGACCTTCAATTTCGACGCGGACCTCGAGGCGGCCGTTGCCAAACTGCGTGACGTGATGGACGCGATCGATCCGGACCTGGGATCGTTCAAACAGCGGGGCGGGAAGCTCATCCTGTTTCACGGTTGGAGCGACTCTCACATTTCACCGGAGTTCACGCGACGCTACTACGAGCGGGTCATGGATACGCTGGGTGGCCGGGCGGCCGCCGAGGAATTTGCGCGCCTGTTCTTGTTGCCGGGGATGGGGCACTGTCGGGGCGGAAGCGGCACTGACCGCTTCGACGCGCTGCATCCGCTGGTCGACTGGGTGGAGCAGGGCGTGGCGCCGGACCACATCGTTGCCTCGCGCGTGGAGGACGGCGAGGTGGTGCGCACCCGTCCGTTGTGCGCCTACCCCCGCGTGGCCCGCTGGACGGGCGAGGGGAGCATGGACGATGCCGCGAACTTTACGTGCGTGGAACCGTAGCTAGCGCGCGCTCGCTCGCTCGCGGATGGACCGCTCGAACGTTGGCGTCTGGGATGCTGAGGCACGCACCGTCGACGCCGAAGCGAAGCGGAGTGCGCCCCCTAGCAGTCTGGCCGACAAGCCCGTTTTCAGCCCGAGTCGCAGTCGGCCTGGATAAAACTTCTGTGATAGTTTGCGCTAGGAGCGCGGCAGGCGGTTTCGAGGTGGATTGCGCTCTTTTCGGCCGCGCTCCTGGCATGCCGTTGAAAAACCTGTCGAAGGGCTCCACCGTAGGTGGAATTGCTAACAGTGCGTGCCTCGAAGGGCCGAGGCTGACCCTTGAGACCGTAACGTCTCGGGGTACAAAAGCATTCTTCGCTGAAGAGTGGATAGAAGCAGACCTTTTTCAACACGCTGCTTGAGGGGACGCACTGGGGAAAACAACGTCAGAGCTCGACGCCACCGTGGGCGGCGAAAATCTTGTGCACGTCCGCAACGCGCTCGCCCGGGTCAACCACGACCAGCGCGGACGCGCCACTCTGCTCGTGCTCGACATTCAAAAATCCCGCGTTCAGCAAATCAGTCACGGCCGCGACCGCCTGCACATTGCTGTTGAAGCTCGCCATCATTGGGTCTCTCATACTGATGCATTCCGTTCCGTAGACCAGTATGGAATCGCGGAAAGCAGCAATGCCACTCCAGCGACCACCGCGCTCGCGGCCCCAAGCCCAATCGCCGCGCGCGGCGAGTAGTGATCGGTGACCGCGCCTACCATGAGCGCGCCCAGCGGCGTGGTGCCCATCGTGCCGAGCGTATACAGGCTCATCATGCGTCCGCCCATCCCTGGCGGCGTGTGTTGCTGCACCAGTGCCTGCGACGACGTGACGTACCACACGACGACGAACCCGAAGTACGGCATGCTCGCCAGGAACACCAGCGGCGTCGGCGCCAGCGCACCCCACACCAGCGAGCTGCCGAGCGCCAGACACGCCAGGCCGACCGTGATCGTCGTCGGTCGACGCATGTAGCGCGACAGCAGGAATCCGCCGGCGAGACTCGTGACCGCGTTCAGTGTCTCAGCAATGCCGAACAGGCTCGGCTGCTCGAAGGTGAGGCTCGCGATCGATGCGAAAAAGGTCGCGAAGTTGAATGCCAGCAGCCCGACCAGCACATTCGCCAGCAGCACGGCTCTGACCTGCGGCGCGTGCCACGCGTACCCGAGCGCGGCCGACATCGTCGTCCGACCGCCGTGGTGTGTGCCGCGCGACAACAGTTCGCTCGAGCGCAGCAGGACCAGTGCCACCAGCACCGCCGCATACGACACGGCGTTGACGGCGAACACGGTACTGGCGCCGCTGACCGAGTACAGTACCGCGGCCAGCGCCGGCCCGCCCAGCCTGCCGATGGCTTGGACAGCGCTGGCGAGGCTCACCGCGCTGGGAATCATCTCGCGCGGGACCAGCTCCACGACGAATGCCTGGCCCGCCGGCCGATCGAACACCTGGACCAGACCGAGCATGAGTGACAGCCCGAAGACCCACGGCATCGAGATCGTGCCGGTGGAAACCAGCAGTGCCAGGCAGGTCGCCTGCGCGGCGCCCAGCAGCGCGGTCACCGCCATGACCCGCCGCAACGGAACGCGGTCCAACAGCGGGCCCGACCACGGCGCGAGCAGCAGCATCGGCAGCGCCTGGACGGCCATCACCGCGCCCAGCGCGATGCCACTGCCGGTCAGGTCGAGCACCAGCAGTGACAGAGCAACGATCTGGGAAAACGTGCCGATGTTCGAGAGCGCCTGGCCGCCGAGGAAGAGGCGCGCGTTGTAGTAGCGGAGCGCCGATTGCCGCCGCTGCGGCTGCGCGGCGACCGTCATGGATACATCTGGACATGAATGTACCCGAGCAGCGGGACCTGAGCAGCGCGACTATTGGACGGGGTTCGGTCTCAGGTCGCTCCAAGGCCAGACACAGATGCTAGGCACATGCACAACCCACGAGCATCCAGAACTTCCGGTCTCCGCCGCCTCCTTGTCGCGGGCGGCGCCGCCGTGATCGTCGCTGCTTCGGCGGTTGGAGTCGGTGCGTATACGTACCTCAAGCCGACGGCTCCGCAGAGCGGACCCGTTGAGGTGGTGCCGATCACCACGATGAATTCGAATGACAGCTCGGGGGTCGCCACGAACGGATCGACGTTGTACGCGATCGAGTCGGGGGCTTCCGAGGCGACCTTCACCATTGACGAGGTGCTGCGCGGATCGCCGAAGACCGTGGTTGGCACGACCGATCAGGTTTCAGGACAGATTGCTTTCGATTCGACGGATCCCAGCTCGCTGCAGGTTGGCACGATTTTGATTGACGCGCGCACGCTGCAGACGGATGACTCCTCTCGAACGCGGGTGCTCAACAATCAGATTCTGAGCACGGACCAGTATGAGTACATCTCGCTGACGCCGACGTCGCTCAGCGGCCTGCCGGACACGGTGACAGCGGGTCAGCCGTTCACGTTTCAGCTCACCGGTGATCTGACGATTCGGGATACGACGCGGCCGGTCACGTTTGATGTGACGGCAACGCAAGGTGATGACGGCATGTTGACGGGAACCGCGACGAGCACGATCCAGTACTCCGACTGGGGGATTTCGATTCCGAGCGTGCCGTTCGTGGCGAGTGTCGGGGACCAGGTGGTGCTGGGCCTGGGGTTCAATGCGACGAACGCGCAGGGGTGAGGCGCGCCGGAGTCGCGACCCTCGTTTGCCTTCGAGACATCGACGCGGATCCTGTGGACAGGCGCCCCCACAAACGAGTTATAAGGGGCTCCACCGTAGGTGGAAATGTTGAACCTGCGTGCCTCAGAGCGCGCGAGCTGACGTTCCGCGCCACGACGTGTGCATCCCTTCAAGACCGGCGGCTCTCCGCCCGCCCCGACGCGCGCCCTCGCCACGCTGGCGTAGGATGGGCCACGTCACGTCTGCCGGAGGACTTCCCGTTGGACTATCACATCGAAGATCTGCACCCTGCCGTCCACCAGCTGCTGCCATTGCTCGACCGCGTGGCCGGCGGCTTTACCTTTACCGAAGGTCCCGTGTGGCGCGGCACGGACCTGCTCTTCTCTGATATTCCCAACAGCCGCACCGTCCGCTATCGACCACTCGCCGAGGGCCCGGAAATCACCACGTTCCGCCATCCCACCGGTGGCGCCAACGGCCTGACCCGGATCTCGCTGGCAACCTGATCGCCTGCGAGCAGATCGGACGCCAGCTCACACGCGTCGACGCGTCGGGCTCGGTTACGGCGCTGGCCACCAGCTACGAGGGCAAGCGCCTCAACTCGCCCAACGATGCGGTGGTCCGCTCGGACGGAGCGATCTTTTTTACGGACCCGCCGTACGGACTGCGCAACTTTTCCGAAGACAAGCAGCTGTCGGTCAACGGTGTGTTTCGACTCGATGCGGATGGCAGACTCACGCTCGTGGCGGAGGATCTCGACCGCCCCAAGGGGCTGGCGTTTTCACCGGACGAGAAAACCCTCTACGTCGACGATTCCGCGCGCTTTCACATCCGACGATTTGACGTCTCCGCCGACGGCAGCCTGTCGGGTGGCGACGTGTGGACCGAGCTCAAGCCGAAAGCGGACGAGCGCGGGGTGCCCGATGGGATGAAGGTCAGCTCGACCGGCCACGTGTTCTGCACCGGACCCGGAGGCGTGTGGATCTTCAGTGACAACGGCCGCGTGATCGGCCGCATCCACATGCCCGAGGTGACCGCCAATCTGGCATGGGGAGACGCAGACTGGTGCTCCTTGTACATGACCGCGTCGACGAGCCTGTACCGCTTACGCGTCAGCGTCCCGGGCGTCAAAGTCGGCCGCGCCGCGTAGCCGTCCCAACACCGGGCGGCAGGGCTGCGACAGTCCCGAAGTCGACAGCCTTGCGCCCCAGGCGGCGCCTCCAGATTGCACGACCAGGCAGTGAGGACGGGGCGGGTCGGTGGCGCGATCTCCAATACGGGGGCGGCAGCGGCCCGTATCGAGACGAGCAGTGGCAATCCACCGACCCGCTGCGCCGAGCATAAACGCCAGCATTGCCGCGCAACATGAGGCGGGGATGAAAGGACGGTGCCGGTTCGGTGAATAGCCTGGTGAGCGTGGCGTCGCGTAGCCCACAATGCTCGCGTGCAGGTCCTGGCTGTCGACGACGATCCGAATCTCTTGCGCATGCTGCGACGCGGCTTCATCCTCGCCGGCTATAGCGTGCTCGCCGCGGAGGATGGCGAAGCGGCGCTCCGCCTGGCCCGCGACCAGGATCCCGACGTCGTCGTCCTGGACGTCATGCTGCCCGAGCCGCTGGATGGT
Source organism: uncultured Chloroflexia bacterium (assembly GCA_963776625.1). GTDB lineage: Bacteria > Chloroflexota > UBA6077 > UBA6077 > CF-72 > CF-72. Next base: position 227,086 of record CAVZNP010000005.1, read on the forward strand.
CTCGAAGTCGCGCGGCGCCTGCGGGCCGCCAGTCGCGATTTACCCATCCTGATGCTGACCGCCCGAGGCCGCCTCGACGAAAAACTCGCCGGATTTCAGAGCGGCGCGGATGACTATGTGTCCAAGCCTTTCGCGTTCGAGGAGCTGCTGGCACGCGTCGGCGCCCTGGTGCGTCGTTCCAGGCGGGAGCCCTCGGCCGACGCGGACCCCCGCGTGAGCTACGCGGACCTGGAGCTGGATCTCAGCACGCGTGAGGCGTGGCGCGCGGGCCAGTCGCTCGACCTGACCGCCCGCGAGTTCGATCTGCTGGCGTTTTTCGTCCAGCATCCTCGTCAGGTTCTCACTCGCGAGCGTGTCTTTTCCGCCGTGTGGGGCAGCGACTTTCTCGGGACCTCCAACATCATCGACGCCAACGTGTACTGCCTGCGCAGCAAGCTGGAGGCTGGGCAACGGCCCCGTTTGATCCAGACCGTACGCGGCGTCGGGTACGCCCTGCGCACGTGACGTGAGCACGCGCCTGCGCCTCGCGCTGATCACTGGCCTCATCGTCCTGCTGGCCTTGATCGCGTTCGAGGTGGTGTTCTACCTCGAGGTGCTGGCCGACGGCAGCGTCGCTGACAACTACCTGATCAACGCGCGTGCCCCACGCGCCCTGGTGCTGGGCGTCGTCGCGGCCTGCGTCGCGGCATTGCTGGCCGGCTGGCTCGGCGGACGCGTCCTGCGCGGGATGACCTTCATTATCTCCACGGCTTCCGAAATGACCGCGCGCGGCGACTTCTCACATCGCTTGAACGAGAACGTGCGCGACCGAGACGCCGCTGCCTTGACGCGCATCTTCAATCAGCTCATCGCGCGCGTGGATCGGGTGTTGACCGCCCAGCGGCAACTGGTCGCGGACACGTCGCATGAGCTGCGCACACCCCTGACCACGATCAGCGGCAACCTGGAATTCCTCGAGGGCAACCTGCCCGAGGCGGACCGTGCCGAGGTGCTGGCCGACACGCGTCAGGAAGTCCGCCGCTTGAGCCGACTCGTCAATGATCTCCTCCTGCTCGCGGAAATCGGTGAGCGCATCAGTCCCGAGCGGGCACCCGTGCGGCTGGACCTCGTGATCGACGCGGTTGTCGCGCGATTGTCCGCCGCGGACGCCGCACGCGTCGAGGTGGACCACCAACCGGTGGTGGTGGCCGGTGACGAAGAGCGATTGGGTCAGGTCGTCGGCAACCTCCTGCAAAACGCGCTGCGCTATGCCTCCCAGAAGCCTGGCGCCGTGCGGGTGCTCCTCGAGCGCGATGGCGCACACGCGCGTTTGACGGTCGAAGACGACGGACCGGGTTTGCCCGAGGACGCTCTGGACCGCGTCTTCGACCGCTTCTCGAGGTTGGACAAAGCGCGCAGCCGCGCGCATGGCGGCTTCGGCCTCGGGTTGGCGATCGTGCGCCACGTGGCCGAAGCGCATGGTGGACGTGCCTTTGCCAGCAATCGGGCACCGGGTGGCGCGCGTTTCAGTGTTGTGCTGCCCGCGGAACCGTCGTGGTTGAACCCGGACGCGGTCGAGCCACCCACGCGGGAATTGCAGCCCGCCAGTGCGGGTGGAGCAGCAGCGCCACCGTTGCCGACAGGTACCCCGCGCTGAAGGCGACGTGCGTGTCAAGCGGTCCGATGTGTGCTGGCAGGACTAGTTGTGCCACGAAGGGCACGATCAGCGCGACCGCTTTCCAGCGTTGGATGGTGAGATCACCGATCAGGACGATGGCAAACAGTGACTGGGCGGCCGTCAGCCACAGCTCCTGCTGCTGGCGGGCAACCAGGGGCATCCCGCCCAGCGCCCGGGCACCGAGGCTGAACAGGAGCGGCAGCGTGGCGATCAGCAGCGTCCACTGATTGACCTTGCTCGAAATGAGCGTGCGCATGCCTGCCGAGGCGTGGCCGCGCCAGACGAACAGCAACGCGACGACGAACTCCGGAGCCTCGGAGGCCAGCGGCGCGAGCCACTGGACCAGCAGAAACTCGTCGACGCCGAAGGCGGAACCCGTGGCGACCAGGCCGCGGGCGAACGGCTCCGCTGCCAGGAAGATCACCAGCGCGGCAAACGCGAACATGCCGAGCGTTACCAGCCTTCTGAGCCTGGCCGGCAACGCGCCGAGTGTCTCCGTGGGACCCGCCAGGTCCGGCTCGCTGGACGGCGCCCGCGCAGTCCCACGTGTAGGCGAAGAAGAGCGCCACCAGCACCGCGGTGTCCAGCAAGCTGAGCTCGCCTTTCAATGGGATGGACAGCGCGTACAGGCTGGCGATGAGCAAGACGCCCAGTTCGAGTGTCTGGCTGCGATCGAGTCGGACCGATCGACTGCCGTGTCGCCACCAGGCCACCAGGACGATGCTGCTCCAGCCGATACCGATGAGCAGACGATTGGCGCCGGTCATGTTGGCGATGGCGTAGCCCTGCTGCGCAACGGCCGGGTCGCGGCCGGCCTGCAAGGCGAAGACCGCGTCGACGGCATACTCGGGGAGCACCGCGATGAGGGCGAGGAGTGCCAGGGCGAGGGCCTGGGACACGTCCAGTTGCAAGAGCTCGGCAGCCCACGAGAGCAGAAACGCGGCACCCAGAATGGCTGCGCCAGCCAGAATTGCGATCAGCCACGGCGCAGTCAGCTTTCCCTGGCTCAGGACATGGTTCTGGCTCAGGACCAGCCAGGGTGCGCACAGCGCGACCGCTGCCGCGAGCGGCAGCAGTCGTCGCCCGTTACCCAACGAGGGCACTGGCTGGCATTTGCCGCAGGCGGCGGATGCGTTCGTCGACTGGGGGATGCGTGCTGAACAGGCCGCTCACGCCACCTGCCGCGAGCGGATTGACCACGAACAGGTGCGCGGTGGCGGGATTCACCGCAAGCGGCCGCAGGTGACTGCCTTGCTCCAGCTTTTCCAGTGCGCGCGCCAGCGACTCCGGCTGCCCGTGAATGGCTGCGCCTGTCAGATCCGCCCCGTATTCACGCGAGCGCGAGACGGCCAGCTGGATCAGCGTGGCGGCCAGCGGAGCCAGGAGCACCGTCAACAGGCCACCGGGCGCGCTGCCGTGATTGTCGCCGTCAGTAGAGCGGCCGCCGCCGCCCAGCAGCAGCGACCACCGGGCGACATTGGCCAGCAAGGTCACGGCTCCCGCAAGTGTGGCGGCCAGACTGCTGACCAGGATGTCTCGATTGCGAACGTGGGCAAGTTCGTGGGCTAGCACGCCCGCCAGCTCGTCGCGCGTCAACAGGTCCAGAATGCCGGTGGGCAGCGCGACCACCGCGTGCTGCGCGTCGCGGCCGCTGGCAAACGCATTGGGCGACGGACTGTCGATGATCGCGACGCGGGGTGTGGGCAGGAGCGCGTAGGTTGCCAGCTCCGCTACCAGACGGTACAGCTCCGGCGCTTCCTCTGGCGTGACTTCGCGCGCGCCGGCCATGCGGAGGGCGACGTCACCGGAGAACCAGTAGGCCGAGAGGTTGAGCGCCGTGGCAACGACGAGGGCGATCAGCATGCCGGTCACTCCACCCAGTGCGCCACCGATGGCGACCAGGAGTCCGGCGAGCAGGGCGAGGAGGATGGTTGTTTTCAGCGTGTTGTGCACGGGGCTGTGCCTCGGACACAGTCTGTCAGCAGCACATGAGGTCGGCGTGATTCACCGATGAGAGTCCGTTCAGTGGCACACGTATGCAATCGTGAAGGTGCGGTCATGTGCGAGTCGTGTCGTGGTGGGATGCTGCCAGCTATGAAAGCGGCGACACCGAAGTCCGATTCACGATTGCCGCAGACCCAGCGCGAGCTGTCTGTCAGCGACGGTGGCCTGGAAACCGATCTGATCTTCCACCACAACGTGGACCTGCCCTGTTTCGCCACTGTGGGGGTTTTCCCCAGAGGGACCTCGGGGGAAGGAAGAGGATCGAATTGAAGGGGCACGAAAGGTCCTTCCCCGGAGGGGACCCGCCCCGCCCCGCCCCGCCCCGCTCCGCGACGGAGGGTGGCTCCCGCTGCGCTTCGCCACGAGGGTGGCCCTGTTCCGCTCCGCGACGGAGGGTGGCTCCCGCTCCGCATGGCGACGAGGGGTGGACCTGCCCCGCTCGGCACGGGGTGGCCCCGCTGCGCTTCGCCACGAGGGTACCTTCCCTCGGCCCCGCTGCGCTTCGCCACCAGGGTGGCCCCGCTGCGCTTCGCCACCAGGGTGGCCCCGCTGCGCTTCGCCACCAGGGTGGCCCCGCTGCGCTTCGCCACCAGGGTGGCCCCGCTGCGCTTCGCCACCAGGGTGGCCCCGCTGCGCTTCGCCACGAGGGTGGACCCCGCTGCGCTTCGGCACGAGGGTGGACCCCGCTGCGCTTCGGCACGGGGGTGGGCTTGCTCCGCTTCCCGACCGGGTGGACCTGCCTCGCTCCGCCAAGCGACCCGCTCCACTTCGCTACGGCGTTGACTCGCTCCGCTTCAGCGCGTTGACAGCGCGTGCCTCAACATCCCAGACGCCAACGATCTGGCAGCTTCGCACCCTCAACTCGATCCTCCCTTTGGGACCCCAGCGGGGCAACATCGCTCCACCTGGGGAACACCACGCGTCGGTAAGGCTCCGCTAGCCTGCCACGCGCACCAGGGGCTCGCTTGCTTCGACGAAGGACACGTCTTTCCCGGTCAGCAGTACCGGCCGAGCGCAGCGTCATGATCTCTCCATGTTGCGCCGCATACGGCTCCACGCCTTCCTCGAGCTGCTGCGACAACCTGGTCAGCAGCCGGCGCATCATGATGATCGCGGCGTCGGCGCTGCCCAGGTGCTCCTGCGTTCGGTCGTAGATCGGGCCCATCGTCTCCTGAATGGCGCGATCCTGGATCGAGCCATTTTCAATACCTGTGTACGACGTGGTCCGCTGCTGCTCACGATCGATCAGGTAGTCGTTGGCGCGTGACTGCACCGGGCGCAGCGCGTCGCGCATCCTTTTTGACGTGGTGCGCCGGGTGCCCCGCGGCCTGGGACCGAAGTCGCGCATCGGCTGCATCGGGTGCCACGAGTACGTGACCATCGACAGGTTGTGATCGTCGATCGGTACCCAGCCGTGCCCGGCGTAATAGCGACCACTCCCAGGAACCTGCGGAATCACCGTATAAAACGGCAGCGAGAACGGCGTGACGCGCCAGTAATCCTCGGTCATCTGATACTCGCCGGCGGGCGCCAATCATCAAGCCAAAATCCGTTTCGACCACGCGGAACTCCGGTGCCGTATCGAGCGCGAAAAGGTTGGTGTTCGAGCCGGTGTAGTCGCCCCTGTGCGAGGCAACCGTGCTGTGCAGAAACGACACGTGGCTGGAGTCGATGCCGCCTTCGAGACCCTGGACCCAGTTGTTCTCCTGAATGTAGCGACTGACGACGCGCTGCTCCGCTGGAACGAGCGTCCACTCCGGGCGTGGCAGCGGCGGACGTTTCTCGGACGGGCCAAAGTACGCCCACACGACGCCGCCTGCCTCCTGCGTCGGGTACGCCGTCGCGGTGACTTTGTGCTTGAAGTCGGATTCGGCGGGCTCGTTGGGCATGTCGACGCACGCGCCCGTCGTGTCGAACTTCCAGCCGTGATATACACAGCGCAGGCCCGACTCTTCGTTGCGACCGAAGAACAGGGAAGCCCCGCGGTGCGGACAGTTGTTCTGGATCATACCCACACGACCGGTGCTGTCGCGGAAGGCGATCAGGTCCTCGCCGAGGAGGCGCATACGAATCGGCGGGCAGTCAGGCTCCGGCAATTCGGTACTGATCAACGCGGGCATCCAGAAGCGGCGCAACAGGGTACCCATCGGCGTGCCGGGACCGATCCGGCACAGGTACTCGTTCTCGGCCTGACTCAGCATGCGGCCACTGCTCCCTTGTTCGCTGATCAGTGTAGTACGCTGCCGCTGAGATGCAGCCGTCGATCACGCTCCAGGAAGCACAACGGGTAGTTGGAGCGGCCGTTGCCGAATGCCAGAGACGCGGCCTGAAGACGGCAGTCGCGGTTGTCGATGCACGTGGCGACCTGGTCATGGCCGTCCGACTGGACGGTGCGCGGCACTACTACCCGGACGTTGCCTATGGCAAAGCCATGGGTGCCGCCATGTGGGAGGAGCCCAGCCGCGTGCTCTCGCAGCGCTCGGCGACAAACTCGGTCCAGCAGCGGGTCAACCGTCTGAACGGTGACCGCATCGTGTTTGCGCCTGGCGCGGTACCGCTGCGCCGCGACGGCGGCGTCATCGGCGCGGTCGGTGTCGGCGGATCCGGCCCAGACAGCGACGAGGAAATCGCCACGCTCGCGGCCCAAGCACTGGACGGCTAGCCTTTGCGCAGCACAGTGGCCGTCGCGGTGCTGACCCTGGCGCTACTGCTGTCCGTGACGCCGGTCTCTGCCCAGGGAGACCCGACCTCACACGGTGGTCAGCCATCGGCGTGTCCCGTGGCGGACGCGGCCCTGACTCCAGTACCACCGCCCCCGATAGCGGCGCGCGTGGACGGACCTTCAGGTGTCGTCGCGCTGACGTTCGACGCTGGCGCCGACCGTGGCTACGCCGAGGACATCCTCGACACGCTGTCGGACGCGCACATTCCCGCGACGTTCGGGATGACCGGTCAGTGGGCCAGCGCTCACCCGGACCTGGTTCAGCGCATGGCCGCCGACGGGCACATGCTGATCAATCACACGCTCGACCACCGCTCGTTCACCGGGCTGTCGGACCAGCTTGGTGGTCTGTCGTCCGCGCGACGACAGCAGGAGCTGCTTGACGCGGACGCGATCATCGCTCCGCTGATCGGTCACAGCACGTGCCCCTGGTACCGGCTGCCCTATGGTGACGGGGACCGGCGGGTGGCCAGCGACGTGGCGGACATCGGCTATACACAGCAGGTCGGCTGGACGATCGACACGCTGGGGTGGCGCGGCGCGCCGGTGCAGGACATCGTCTCGCGCTCGCTGCGCCTGGCGGCGCCGAACGCGATTTACGTGATGCACGTAGGCATCGAATCGCGCGATGGTCCGGCGCTGCCGACCGTGATCGAGGGCTTGCAGTCGATGGGCTATGGCTTCGCGACGGTGGCAGCGCTCGGGGACGAGCCGGCGGGCAACTAGCCAGTTCAAACTGCCTTCGCGAAGACCTCGAATGCGGCACAGTAGCCCATCTCGGCTAGCTCCGCCGTCGGACACTTCTCGGCGATGGCCGCGCGGATCGGCGCGGTGTCCACCGCCGTCGACACGCCTGGCAGCCAGTCGTCGTGGTGTCCCAGAATCACGCGGCGCGGGCGGAGCTGTCCGACCTCCTGGGCCACGAATTGCGCAAGCGAACCCTGCACTGGCTCGCCGGCCAGGTTCCCCCGCCCCGCGGCCGCCAGAATCGCAACGTCCGACTGGAGTGCTGGCAGAATCCCTGGCCAGTAGCTGCAGGTGTCCTGATACAGCAGCGTGCCTTCGGGCATCTTGAGGCGATAGACCAGCGCGCCGCCGTCACCCCGCGCCTTGCTGGCTGGCGCGCAAATGCTGGCGGACCTCGTCGCCGAGTGCCTGGCGCTGTTGGCCGCGCTCGCTGAGTCGGGCCAGGCGGTCCTGATGCAGAACCCCCAGGTCGCCCAGGCACACTTGGTCCGCTTGGTCCGCTTGGTGAAACGTTGCATGCGTCCAGATGCAGGCTGGGATACACGCCGACGGTCACGTCGGACGACAGGCGTACCCGCGTCGAGGAACACGACGAGGCCGTTACGCGTCAACCGAAACGTCGCGCAGCCGAGCCAGTCCTGTGCAGGCATGCCAGAGAGCGTACCCCGGTGCTACCCTGGCGCCCGACGAGGACGGTACTGGATGAACAAGCTGATCAATTCGCCGCAAAACCTCGGCACGACTGCCCCGATGGACTACATCTACGCCACCAGAAACGCGGGCTACGAAGGCATTGGCATCCGCCTCTATCGAGCGCCGGGACGGACCTATAACTACAACCCGATCGTCGGCAATGCGTCGCTGATGCGCGACGTCAAAAAGGCTATTCCGGAGCTCGGGTTGGAGATGTACGACGTCTATAGCTACTACCTGCAGCCGACGATGGAGTGGGACATCATCCTGCCCTCGCTCGACTTCGCCGGTGAGTTGGGGGCGAAGTACCTGCTGGTCATCGGCGACGACAGCGAGTGGCAGCGTATGGTCGACAACATGGGTCGCATCTGCGAGAAGGTGAAGCCCATGGGTATCCGCGTGTGCATCGAGGCGTACGCCACGTGCCTGACACCGATGGCGACGGCGGTGAAGTTCTGCGAGGACACGCGCGAGTACAACGTGGGGCTGTGCATGGACCCGCGGCAGGGTTTCCGTGACGAAAAGGAGCAGAGTAGTGTGCTGCTGCGCGATGTGGACCGCGCGCTACTGCCCTACGCCCAAATCAACGACTCCACGCCGTACGGCAGCAACAACGGGATCCTGCCGGGCGAGGGCACGGTGCCGCTGTTCGAGTATCTCGCCGCGCTGCCGCAGGGGATCGACCTGAGCACCGAGGCGCAGTTTCCGAGTAACTACACGTATACCGGTGCCGAGTGGGCCAAGATGACGGTGGAGCGCACCCACAAGTTGCTGGATCGCTACGAGGCGTGGCGGCAGCAGCGCGCCGCCTGAGGCGTGTAGTTCGGGCTAGCGGCGCACCTTCGCCGCGCCCTCGGTCATCGCGTCGAGCTTCGCCCACACGATGCCCGGGTGAATTGCCGCGGAGCTCACGAACGTCCCGAAGCCACAGTCCGTGCTCGCGATCACGTTCTCGAAGCCGGCCACCTCCACGAAGCGCTGCAGCCGCTGCGCGACCAGTTCGGGATGCTCGATGTACAGACTGCAGGACTCGATCACCCCGGGAATCAGCACAAAATCCTCAGGCAGCTTCACGTCGCGGAACACCGCCCACTCGTGCGCGTGTCGCGGATTGGCCGCCTCGAACGATAACCCCCCGACGTGCGCCTGCAGGGCAATGTCCAGAATGTCCGCGAGCGGCACATCCCGATGGTGCGGCCCCGCATAGTTGCCCCAGCAGAGGTGCAGCCGCACCGACTCCGGCGGGATCCCGCGCAGCGCCTGGTTCAGCGCGTCCACGTGCATCAGCGCGATCTTGCGCCACTCCGCAAACGACAGTGAAGCGAACTCGCTGTTCGCGCGCCCAGACGCCAGGTCCGGACAGTCGACCTGCAGCACGAACCCGGCGGCGACGATGGCCTCATACTCGGATCGCATCGCGTCCGCCAGCGCGTAGATGTAGGCCGCGTACGTCGGGTAGAACGCGTTGCCCATGAAGCGGGCGATCTGCCCAGGCGAAACGCTGGACATGAACGCCTCCGTCTCGCGGCCAGTCAACGCCGCGCGCAGCACGTCGATATCTCGCTGCACGGCGCTCGCATCGCGAACCGTCACCGGTCCGGTACACGTCGGGAAGCGCAGCTGGCTCCGCGACGGGTCCACCGCGCGGACGTAGCCAGGAAAGTCCTCGGCTTCGGTCGTGCCGCCGGTTGGCGGTCGGCCTTCTCCTTCGAACCCGCTCAGTCGATCCTTGACATACGTCGAGTAGGACGGCTTGCTCATCTCACCGTCGTTGACCACGTCCATGTGCGCATCAGCCTGGCGCGCAACGACGTCGCGCGTCGCCTCAGTGACGCGCCGATCGAGCAGCGCCTGGTCGACGGACCCACCGCCCTCCCGGGCGAGCATCAGATCTACCAGGTCGGGCGGTCGCGGCAGGCTGCCCGTGTGCGTGGTGAGGATGTGCTGGTCGCTACGCCTCACTCCTTGCTGGCGCTGTCGTCGGGGTTAGCGCGACGACGCAGTTCGGCGTTGGCCTGACGCAGCATGCGCAGCAGCTCGGGGCGTACCTGATCCCCAGCGCGCTCGACAGCGGAGCTCAGCGACTCTGCCAGGTGCGACACCTGATCGCGGGCTTGCTGGGCCTCGGGGGTGCCGTCGACCGCGTCGTTCAGCTGTTGGGTTGCCGAAAAAAACATCTCCTGCAAACGCGCCAGGCTCGAGTCTCCGTCCTGGCTGCGCCAGGCTGCCTGAAACACGTCGCCCAGGTTGCGTGCCAGCGCTTCGAGCTCCACCCGCACGTCTTGCCAGGTGCTCTCGGTCGACTGGCCACCAGTGAGCTGCCTGAGCAGCTCGTCGAAATCGTCGTCGTTCATGCTCGCCATCCCTCGACTGTACCGAAGCCGTGGCGAGCATTCCATTGAATTGCGTCGTACGCCTGGCCAGTTTCGCCGTCGCCAGCCTGATTGGCCAGGTGCAGGACCAGCGGTACCACGTGCTCAGGCCTGGCCAGCGGCCCAACGTGGATGCCCAGGCGCTCTCGCCCGGCGACCATCGCGTCGGAGCCCGTGGTCCGCGTGCCCGCCCGGAAACACCACGTTGACGGCGACGTTCCTCGGCTTCAGCTCGTCGGCCAGGTAGAAGCTCATGTTCGTCAGCGCCGCCTTCGACGCGTCATAGGGCTGGTTGCGAAAAGCCGGGTTGCGGCCGTGCCAGACGCCAGGCTCATCGGCATGCGGGCGTCCGACGCTGCCGCTTGACGAGATATTGACGATGCTGCCGCGTGTCCCAGGCGCGATCGAGACCGACAACACGCGCTCCGCGCTCACGAAATGCCTTGGCGTAGGCGTACCCCATGCCTCGCGCCGCGCCAGTGATCACCACGACCCGGCCCGACAGATCGGTCTGGACGCTCACACACTTCCTTTCTGGACAGGTTGAGTCTGGACAGGTTGAGTCTGAACTGGTTGAGACACGTAATGATCGAGCATCAGCGTCTCACCGTTGGTGGTGAGCGCGGCCTGCGCCGACGCCCGCGGGCCCAGGCAGGCCGTCACGCAGTCCATGAGGACAACGCTGATGGGCACCAGCATGGCGATCGCTACGAGACCGACCGGCACGGGCTCGACACCAAATAAGAATGGCAAGTAGCTCAGCGTCGAGCACAGGCTGACCAGGATTGCCACCCAGAAGCGCCGCGGCACGTAGAAGGCATACGCCACCGACAGCACGTCGGCGGGAAAGAAGTAACGCTCGTGCATCAAGGGCGCGACGTACGGGATGGTCAGCACCAGCGCCAGACTCAGACGCACCACCAGGTCCGCCGAAAGTGCGCGCTTCGACAGCACGCCCAGTGACGCAATGGCCAGCGCGGCGCACGCGGACCACGCCAGGCCGAATCCGGTAAAGACGTCGTAGTAGCGGTTCGGCACCCACTCGAAGAGGTTCGGCGCGTGCATGGAGAGTTGCTTGTAGAAGTTGGCCTGGTTCACATACACGCCCAGCACCGACGGCAGCGACATGCCGGCCAGCAGCGCTGGAAGCATCATGGCCAGGTAGACGGCCGGGATCAGCAGGAAGTACGTGACGGAGACCGGCCGCCGCAAATAGACCAGCAGCAGCAGCGGCAACAGCAGCAGCGCCTGGGCTTTGAAGGCCAGCGCCAGACCGAGCAGCACGAACGCCAACGCGTGCTGCCCTCGCACGACGGCGACAACTCCGAGCACGAGGAGCGACGTGTACAGGGCGTCGGACTGGCCCCAGACTGGGCCGTTGAGCAGCACTGTCGGGCTGAACAGGATGATCGCCGCGGCCACCCAGGGCAGTGCGCCGCGTGGATAGCGTACCCGCACCAGCAGGAAGACGCCCCAGGCGAGCAGGACCTCGAATGCCGCCGAGATGAGTTTGACCGCCCACAGGGCCTCTCCGGGCATGACCATGCTGAGCAGCTTCAGCAGGTACAGATACGGTGGCGTGTAGTCCGAGAAAGACGTGGTGAGCAGGGCGGACAGGCCAGGGGTGGCCTGCAGCGTGGCAAACCATTTCTGGAAGTAGTCCTTGTAGTCCCAACCCTCGAAGGGTAGAACGCTCAGTCGAATGGCGATCGCGAGGACGCCGAGCAGGCAGCCGAGGATGATGCCCCAGTGGCGTAGCAGCCAGCGCTTGAGGCGCGCCTCCCCGGCCAGCAACACGCGGCCACTCTAGGGGGCAAACCTTGGAGATTTCTGGGAGATTTCTTGAGATCGGGTGCCCGCGTGAGGCTCAGTTCAGCGGGCGCACCATGGTGACCTGCGTCGCCCCGCTGTCATCGCGCAAGGTGAGCCGATCGCCAACCAGCTCGAACGTCGTCGTCGCCGCAAGCGCAGTCAGAAACGCGTGCTCCTGCGTATTGGCCGCCTCCGACGCGCACGCCCGCCGCGTCGAGATCAGCGGACCGAGATTCAGGCTCGGTCCCGCGAGCGTGTACGGCCCCGAGTAAAGATTGCAGCCCGTGTCGCCGGTGACCCGTCCGTCGTCGCCAAACATCGAGGTCAGCTGCGTCTCGGACAGCACCGAGACGACGGCCTGCTGGCCATTGTTCACGCCAGTCACGCGCCAGGTGACACGGGTGAGGGATGGCGGCGGCACGCGACTGAAGATCATATTGCCACTGTCGAAGCGAAGATTGAGGGCGAGCTCGTCGCCGTTGAGGACGAAGGTCGCCACCTGGGACAGGTCGCGCAGGAAGACGGTGTCCTGGGAGCCCGGCGGGCAGCCGACCAGACTGACGGCCGCCGGCTGGAAGGTGAGCGAAGCACCGTCCAGGGTGTAGCCGGCGCTGCCGGTGTTGCAGTCCGCCTGGATGATGGCCTGCCCGTCAGGACGGAACGTGACGGTGTACCTGCTGGTATCGGTCGGCGCGATGGTGGAGTCGTCACTGTACTCGGTCCGTTGCCAGGCCCAGGTGCCCTGCAGGGGGTTGGCGGCGGAAGCAGCTGGACCCGGGACGGGAACCAGCGCGGGTGGTGGAATTTGCACCGGAACCTGTGCCTGGGCGAGAGCCGCGGCACAGTTGAGCAGCAGCGCCACGCCGGCCAGGAGCGGCGCGATCGGTCGGATAGACATAACGGGGCCTCCACAAGCGAGGGACACACGCTGTCCAGGTGAGCTGACACACGTGAGGTGACACCCGTGTAAACGCACGCACACGTGTGGCGGTTCCACTCGCCGGCTGCGCATCCGGCATCATGCCACCAATGGCCTCATCCACTGCCCGCCCGCTGCGCGTGGGCGTCATCGGTACCGGCTTTGGCTCGACCGTCCACGTGCCTGCCTTCCAGGCCGCCCCGGAGTTCGACGTTGTTGCTGTCGTCAGCCGTCACAAGCAAAACGCCGAGCGCGTCGCGGCCGAACACGGCATCGGCTGGTCAGGTGACGATTACCGGAGGATGTTGCGCGAGGTGGACCTCGACGTCGTCAGCATCGCCGTTCCGGGCGGACTCCACCACGACATTGTCGTGGCCGCCGCCGAAGCCGGTCGTCACGTCCTGTGTGAAAAACCCTTCGCCACCAGCTTGACGGAAGCCACCGACATGCTCGCGGCGGTGCGCAAAGCCGGTGTTGGTCACGCCGTCAACCACGAATTCCGCATGATTCCGGCGCACGGGTCTTCAAACAGATGGTGGACGCCGGCTACGTGGGGACCACCTTCGACGTACGCGCGCTTCTGGACGTCGGGATGCTGCTCGATCAAGCCCGTCCGTGGTCGTGGTGGTCGGACCGGAGCCAGTATGGGGGCATGCTCCAGGCGATGACGTCGCACCTGATCGATTTCCTGCTGTGGACCTTCGGCGACATCGGGCATTTGTCCGGCCGATTGGACACGTTCGTCCGCTCGCGTCCGACGCCGGACGGCGGCCAGAAAGAGGTTACCTCCGACGACGCAAACGCGGCCCTGCTGAAGTTCCTGAGCGGGGCCAGCGGTGTGATCTACGTCAGCGGTGTCTCGCGTGCACGACGATCTGTCATCGAAGCGCACGGCAGCAGCGGATCGCTGTCAATTGACGGTAACCGGTTGCTGGCCGCGAACGCGCCGGGCGCTTTCGAACCGGTCGAGGTCACCGCGCCGGACCCCCAGGGTCCGGTCACGTGGATGACCGCGTATCTGTCGCACGTCGCGCGAGTTTTCGCCGGTCAGGCGGACCAAAATGTGGCGACGTTCGAACAGGGGCTACGCGTCCAGGCAATCATGGATGCGATCCACCAGTCATCCGAGACGGGTGGATCGCGTATCCAGATCGCGAGCTGAGATCTGACCGCTAGTGGGCGCAGGTTGAAGCGGTCGTCACGTTCTGCGGAATCGGTGTTGGTGTGGCGCCAACGCCGTTGCGTGGCGGCACGGTGCCTACGAAGATCGGGAAGATGATGCTGGACTCCTGTCCGTTGGCGCCGATAGCGTACGCCGCGAAGCTCGAGCCGCGACCCCAGTCGGGGATGGTGACTGTCACGCTCCAGGACGTTGGCCCGGCCTGCCCGGTACCGGGAGTGCCACTGCCCAGGAACGTACCGCCCTGATCACGCGGGCCGAGGAACAGATCCACGCGGGAAACACCAGGCGCCGGGTTCGCACCCGCGACGTAGGCGCCACCCGAAATCACCAGATCACCGGCAGCAACAACGTCGCCGGGGTTCGGATTACCAAGCGTCAACACGGGGCAGGAGTTGGCACCCGTGGTCGCGGCGGTGGTGCTACCACCGGCGGCGGGCGCTGCGGGCACTGGCGTGCTGGCGGTCGAAGCACCACCACTGGACGCGCCGGTACTGGCCATCGGCATGCCAGCGGCTGCCGGCGTCGCTGCGGCTGCGCCGCCTGGACACGTACTGATCACGGTCTCAGTCGTGGGAAGGGGGGTTGGGGTTGCACCCACGGATCGCGTCGGTGTGCCGATGAAGATCGGGACCAGGACCGCGGTTTCCTGCCCGGTTACCGCCGAAATCGCATACGCGGCGAAGGTATTGCCTTCATTTACCGTCGGGATGTTGACCGTGACGCTGTAGGCGCGCGGATTATTGCCCAGTCCAGGAACGGCGCTGGCCAGGAACGTGCCGCCTTCGTCACGTGGACCGAGGAACATGTCGACCCTGGCGATGCCGGAACCGGAGCTCGCGGCCGGATCCCACGCTTCACCGGAAACAACGTAATCGCCCTGCTGGATCGTGTTGCCCGCACTGGGGTTGCCGACGGACAGGACCGGGCATGAAGCGGTCGCCACCGCCGCCGTTGTCGTCTGTGCACCAGCGGGCAGACTGGCGAACGTCAGGGCCGCGAACAGCAGAGAGCCCGTGAGAGTGGCTGCGCCAACAAGATGGCGCAGCCTCGGCTGCGTGCCACGCATAGTTGTCACTCCTTCTTCGACGCCGTGGGACTCAAGCCAAGGCCAGAGTTTCGACAGCCGAAGGACGCACGAATGCAGGTGGTCCTGGCAAGTGGCGCGCTGACATCGCCCCGTCCCTTGCGTCGAACTTCACACTAGCACCGGGCCATGCCAGGGCGTCGTTAATTTCGAAATACGCTCCGGTTCCGGGTGCGTACGCGTGAGCGAACGCACCCGGAACTCGCGTTCGCTCCTACGCTCGAACCAATCCTGGCGCCTCGGACGTTACGTTAGGCCGTAACGGCCGAGGTACGAAAACATTCTTCTCTGAAGATAAGCAGACCTTTTTCCACGCGCTGCTAGAGGCGCTTGAGCCACCGCTCAGCGTGCGCCAGGCGCGCCTCGAGTTGCTGCACGGTCGCTTCGGTGATTCGCCGTACCCCTGCCAGCCGGTTGAGCTCCGCGTTGATGGCCGCGTGGGACTGGCCCGTGCGGCGGGCCAGGTCGCGCGCGGTGTTGGCGTTGGCTTGCCGCAGCTCGTCCTTGGCCTGGCGGCGCGTGGAGCTGCCACCTTCAGCGCCAGCCGACAAGGCTGGCGGTGGCGCCAGCTCCAGTTCGACGTGCTGCTCCCGGAGCGACCACTCGGCGGGCAGCGGCTCGTTCCACGGACTGACGGGCGCGACCCGCGTCGCCACCGCCGAAAGGGGCGCGAACATCGACAGCTGACGCACATCCTGCTCCTGCGCGGCTTCGGCCGAGGCTTGCTCGGCTGGTGCAGCCGCATCAGGCGCACCAGGCTCCAGGACGAGCCGCCGCAGCGAGTGTCGCCGCTGGCTAGCCAGCTGTGCCGCCCAGGTGCGCAGCCGCGCATCGTCCGGCATGTACAGCCACGCGCGTTGATCGCCGTCGCCCGGCGTCCAGCGCACCAGCCGACCGACCGCCTGTCGGAAGAAGAGATCTGTCGTGGTCGGCGTGGCGTACACGCCCACCCGCAAGCGCGGGATATCCACGCCCTCCGACACCATGCGCACCGCGACCAGCCATTCGCTGCTATCGGCGGCGAACGCCGCGATGCGCGCTGATGCGGATGGGTCGTCGGAGGTCACCACCGACGCGGTCACGTTCAGCCGCCAGGCCAGCAAGTCGGCAATCTGGCGGGCGTGCTCCTGGTCGGTAGCAATCACCAGGCCGCCAGCCGCGGGGTGCCGGCGTCGAAGGCTGCGCAGCCGCTCGCAGGCCTCGCGCAGGACGGTAGGCAGCCAGTCGCCCTCCAGCGAAAGCGCCGTGCGCAGGCGTTGGTTCGACAGCGCCACGCTGAGCGGATCGTCGAATGAGGCGCCGTACATCGATCCGTCGGGGGCGGTCCATTCCATGTCGCCGCCGACGGCGGGAAAGTAGATCGGTCGCACCACGCCACCATCGGCGAGCGCGTCGGCATAGCCGTATTCGAAATCCGGAACGGCCTCGTCATCTTCGTAGCGCAGGAACGGGATCGCGCGGGTGTCGCTGCGGAACGGGGTCCCGGACAGCGCCAGCCGCACGCGCGCGTGGGCGAAGGCCTGGCGCAGCGCGTCGCCCCAGGCTCGCTCCTCGCCACCATGGTGCACCTCGTCCAGGATGACGAAGGCGTCCACAGCCAGACGCCGAAGCGCCGCGGGGTTGGCCGCGACCTGCTGATACGTGGTCACGGCACCGTGCATGTCGGTGGCGAGTCCGCCGTTACTCGCCGACCACGCGGGATCCAGGTGCAGGTGCAGCCGCGCGGCGGCTTCGGCCCACTGCTGCTTGAGGTGGGCGGTGGGGGTGACGACGATGACGCGGGCGCGTTGCTCAGCCAGCGCCAGTCGCGCGGCGACCAGGGCAAAAGTCGTCTTGCCCGCGCCAGGCGTGGCCACCGCCAGGAAGTCGGGCCGACCCGCCGCGGCAAAGCGAGTCAGCGCCGCGTGCTGCCACGGGCGCAGGCGGACGGTGCGATTCACACTCAGTGGCGGGGCGCTCCAATCCTCGGCGGTTGGCCGTCGAGCAGCGTGTACGTCACTGGCACCTGCAGGAGGGTAAGCAGTGCGAAGCGGTGCCCGCCACCCGATCTGCCGTGAACCTGATCCACATCCAGACGGGCGCGCAGGACATGGCCTCCGTCACGGGGTCGATCAGCAGCGGGGGTTTTCGTGTGCTCGCCGTCCCGCGGGTTCTAAGGTTACGCGCCTGGCCACCCGACGGTGGCGCGAGCGCCTATCCTCATCAGATGCGCGTCGCCACGACCCTCCCTGAATGCAGCTGACGCGCAAGGCCGTCGCAACCCTGGCCGCCGTGTCGATGGTGGCCATGCTCTCCGCTCTCGACCAGACCGTCGTGTCGACGGCCTTGCCGCACATTCTCGAGTCGTTGCCCGGCGCGGCTCTGCTCGGCTGGGTGTTCACCGCGTACTTCGTCGGCGCCACGGCAACCGTTGCCGTGGTCGGCAAGCTCGCCGACCTGTTTGGCCGCCGATCGATCTTCCTCATTTCGGTGGGTCTGTTCTCGGCAGCCTCGCTGCTGTGCGGCCTGGCGCTCAGCCTGCCACAGCTGGTCGGCTTTCGTGGCCTGCAAGGCATCGGGGCAGGCGCGATCCAGACCTGCAGCCTGATCGTCATGAGCGACATGTTTCCGCCGCGCGAGCGCGCACGCTGGCAGGTCATCAACAGCATCGGCTTCGCGACGGCCAGTGCAATTGGCCCGACCGTGGGCGGATTCCTCGCGGACAACTACTCGTGGCGCTGGATCTTTTTGCTGAACGTGCCGCTGTGCATCGCCACTGTTGGCGCACTGCTCTACGGGCTTTCAGACAAGTCGCACGCCACCTCGCGGCCGCGCATTGACTGGCCGGGCGTCATCTGGAGCACGGTGATGATCATTGCCGTGCTGCTCGTGTGTACGTGGGGCGGTCGCGAGTTCGACTGGATCTCGCCGGTGATCCTGGGCCTGATCGGGATCGCCATCGCCTCGGCGCTGCTGCTCATGCGTGCGGAGAAGGCGGCGCCTGACCCGGTGATTCCAGCCAACTTGATCCGCGGCGCCGCGCGGATCTACAGCCTGATCGCGGCCTTCGCCAACAGCATGGTGTGGTTCGGTCTGATCCTGCTGGTGCCGCTGCGACTCCAGCTGGTTCTGGGCGCCAGCGCCACCGAGGCCGGCGCCCTGTTGACGCCGGGCATCGTGCTCGGGCCACTCAGCTCCGTGGCGGCGGGTCAGATCATGGCGCGCACGGGGCGGTACGGGATTACCAGCTGGATCGCCGGCATCTTTCAGTTCGTTGGTGCGGGGCTATTGCTGTTCATGTCGCCCTCGGCCGATAAGAGCATGGTCGTCGGGGCGTATCTGATTGCCGCCATTGGCACGGGCTTCGGCGGTCCCACCTTCATGATCTCGTACCAGAACGATCTGGAGCGCAAGCAACTGGGGGCGGGTGTGGGACTGTTCTCGCTGTGCCGCCAGTTTGGCTCGTCGGTCGGCACCGCGGTCGCGGGCGCGATCGTGGGGACCGGGATCAGCGAGGCCGGCGTTGGCGACGCCGTGGCGGGGGTGGTGCAGCAGGCGTTCGTGCTGCCGACGATCGCCGGCGCCCTCGTGCTGATCGCGGCGGTGTTGATTCCGAAGGCGACGCTGCGCACAAGCCAGCGGGAAGCCCCCGACGAGGCGGCTGCCGTGCTAGGCCCGCCGGTGGCGATGCACTGACGCGCGCTTCGCGGTCCCGGCGTGGCCCGGCGGTTCGCCGTGCACAACCCGACCGCCTGGCGTCGGGCATGCTGAGGCACGCACTGTCAGTCTGTTCTTCTCCGGGGTCTCCTTTTGCGGGAGAAGTTCACGACTGAAGAACACAAGCAGACACCTTCCTAGGGCGTCGTGATGATGATCGACGTCTGTGCGCTGGTTTCACTCCCTGTCACCGAGGAGTGCGCGTACACCGTCAACTGGGTGATCTGATTGTCGCTGCCGATCTGCATCCAGCTGTTTGGCTGGAAGCTCAGCTCGAAGCCCGCGTTGTCCTGGCCCTGCTGCTGCGTGAACTTGTCGTATAGCCCGAGCGTCGCATCCCCGATATAGATGCCCGTCTTGCGGTCACCGTTCAGATACACCGACACGCGGTCGACGCCGGTGCCTTTGCTCGGATCCGCCAGCGGGTCGTACGCCGTGCCCCGAATGGTGTACGCGGCGTTGGCATGCACGGTAGCCAGCGTGGTTGGCGTCTCGATATCCAGGCGTGGGCCAGCCGCGAAGCCGGCCGCCGAGCCTGAGGACAGCACTTGCTGGTACCACCAGCCCTTGCTCGGCGTGTGCGCGTAGATGTAGACGATGTTGCCACTGGTCCACGTCGTGGGTGGGATGCTGGCGCTGTAGCCGCTGGCGGCGAAGTACGGATTGCCCAGCGAGGCGGCTACGTCGGGCCGATTGACCTGGAGGATGGCGTTGCTGATCATCTGGCCGCCGGAGCCCATGAGACCGTTCCATACCTGGACCTGGTCGATGCCGCTCCAGCCTTGCGCCGTGGTGTCCACGACCCAGCCGGTGAGCTGACTACTGGCCGCGCTCTGGGGCTGATCGACGGTACCCGAGTAGGTCGAGTCGCCGCTGCCGTCAGGTCCAGGCAGCCAGATGGTGGTGCTGGTCAGCGACACGGCCTGGGCGGAGGCCTGGCCAGCGCTCGAGAACTGCGCGGCTACGAGCAGGATGGCCGCAAGCGCGCGCAGGGGCGTTCGAAACATGCGGCAAGTATGGGCCGCTTCGCGCGCGTCGAGCGAATTTCAAACGGTTCGCCCGGGAACGCGGCGAGCGGGGGAACGCGGCAAGCGGGGGAACGCGGCAAGCGGGTCAACGTGCCCGATCGTCGGGTTGGCGGCCGCCTGCGCAGCTCTAGGAGCGCGGCCGAAAAAGCCCGAAATCACCTCGAAACCGCCTGCCGCGCTCCCAGCGCGACTGTCATAGAAGTCTGGCCGACAAGCCCGTTTTCAGCCCGAGTCGCAGTCGGCCAGACTTCTAGCATGCCGTCGAAAAAAAACCCCGTCGAAGGGCTCCACCGCGGGTGGAATTGCCGACAGTGCGCGCCTCGAAGGGCCGAGGCTGACGTTTGAGGCCGTAACGTCTCGAGGTCAAAAGCATTCTTCTCTGAAGAGTGGATACAAGCAGACCTTTTTCAACACGCTGCTAGACGCCCGCGAGGATCCAGCCTTCTGTCATCAGCTCCTGGCGGACGGCGTCCCAGCCAGGAAAGTCCGCGCTCGCCGTGATCACCGGCTGGCCTGCCACGAGCGAATTCGTCGGCCCGTCCCACGTATACGTCGTATCGGCAAACCCGGATGGGCAGCACGCGGCATCGGTGGCCGCGTAGTTCGGCATGATCACGCGCACGGGCGGATGATTGTCCTTGGTCTCCCCGACGGCGACCACCGCTCCACCCCGCACCGGATCGAGGGCCAGCAGCTGCTGATTGCCGGTGCTGTCGCTCACCCAGTACTGCGTCGTGCAATTGGCGCCGCATACCTCGAGTGACTGCACGCGGTAGCCATCGGGCAGGAACGTCCGCTCCGAGTACTGGCAACTGGTGGTCCTCGGACACTGTGGCGCGGGCCGCGCGACCGACTGGCCCGGGCCGCTGACATCCGCGACAGACCCGCTGGGTGAGGTCGGTACTGGCGTGGTCGGGGGCTGAGTTTGCCCGAGCGACTGCATGAACAGGGCCGCGATCAGGACCAGGAGCATCACGCCAGGGATGGTATCGCCCGACGGCTCACGCATAATGCCTCGAACAATGTCGAACACCCTTTCGCTGGCCGAAGCGCGCCGACTGGCGATTTCCGCACAGGCGTTCGGACGGCGGCCGCTCAACCCGACGATCGGGCACGTGCGCAAGCTGGCCGCGCAGGTGCACGCCTTCCAGATCGACTCGGTCAATGTGCTCGTGCGCGCGCACTACGTGCCGGCGTTCGCTCGACTTGGCCCGTATCCGATGGATGCGCTCGACACGCTGACGTATCGCCAGCGCGAGCTGTTCGAATACTGGGGCCACGCGGCGTGCCTGCTGCCGATCCGCCTGTTCCCTCTGGTGCGGTATCGGATGCAAGCTGATCTGACCCGCGAGTACATGGCCACCGAGCGGGGCACCTACGTCGCGCAGGTCTACCGCGAGGTCGCCGAGGGTGGACCGATCACCGCGGGCGAGCTGTCCAACCCTGGCAAGCGCTCGGGGAACTGGTGGGGTTGGGCCAGCGGCAAAGCGGCGCTCGAGTACCTGTACGACGCGGGTCTGGTCGCCATTGCCGGTCGGCGCGGTTTCGAGCGCCAGTACGACCTCGTCGAGCGTGTCATCCCGCCGGCCGCGCTCGAGGTGACGCTGCCCCGCGAGGAAGCCATGAAGCAGCTCATCTGCCTGGCGGCCGAGGCGTACGGCGTCGGCACGGCCCAGGACGTCCTCGGCTACTTCACCATCGACGGCTGGCGCGATCGCTTGCCGCCGGGCCCGCACGGGGACCGCTTACCAGCCTCCGCGCCGCGGCGTGTCAAGAGTATCGGCAAGCGGCTGGTGGCGGAGCTCATCGAAGAGGGCCGCCTCGTGCCGGCGCAGGTCGAGGGCTGGCGCGAGCCGGCCTACCTGCACCCGGCCGCGCGCGTGCCGCGTTCGGTGCACGCCCGCGCGCTGGTGACCGCGTTCGATTCGCTGGTCTGGGAACGAAGTCGCATCGAGCGCCTGTTCGGGATGAAGTACAGCATCGAGCTGTACACGCCGCTGCCCAGACGCGTGTACGGCTATTACGTGTGTCCGTTTTTGCTGGGCGAGACGCTGGTGGCGCGCTGCGACCTGAAGGCCGACCGTCAGCGTCGGGTGCTGATGCTGCGGGGCGCGTTCGCGGAGCCAGGCCACGAGCCAGGCGACCTGGCGGAGGAGCTGCTCGCGGAGCTGCGCACCATGCAGGCGTGGCTGGAGCTGGACGCGCTGGAAGTGGGCGAGCGCGGCGACCTGGCGGCGGCGGTCGGCGCGATTGCAGGCGCAATTAGATCGTGAGACGATACAATCGACGGCATGGCGGCCCCGGCACCCAGCCCGAATGCAACCTCCGTCGACTACGTGGCGCTCGCTCGTTTCCGTTTCGAGCTGCGTCGCTTCCTGCATTTCAGTGAACGCGCCGCGCACGAGGCCGGCATCGAGCCGCAGCAGCACCAGCTCCTGCTGGCCCTGAAAGGCCTGCCCACCACCGAGGAGCCGCCCACGGTCGGCAACGTCGCTACGTGGCTGGCAATCCAGCACCACAGCGCCGTCGAGCTGGTCGATCGCGCCGTTGCGCGCGGCCTGGTGCGCCGCGAGCACGACGCGCAAGACCGCCGTCGTGTGCTGGTCATGTTGACCGCCGACGGTCAGGCGCTGCTCGACCGTCTGTCCGTCCAGCACCAGGATGAGCTGGCATCCACCGCGCCGGCCCTGCTGGCTGCCCTGCGGCGCGTGCTGGACCCCCGGTCGTGAACGGCTCCGTGAACGGCACGGTGAACGACGTCGTAGACCCGGTAGACGCCGTCGACGGCGTCGTCGCGGCATCGTCGCGCGCCCGCGCCCACGCCTCCGCCCCCGCCTCCGACGCTGCCACGGTGGAGAGCCTCGGCGATTTCATCACCACGCCACGCCTGCTGCCGATGTGCGCGCTGGCGATTGGCATCGGCGTCGTCAGCGCCTTCGTCGCACTCGCCCTCCTGCGACTGATTGGACTGTTCACCAACCTGTTTTTCTTCCAGCGCTGGGGCACCGACCTGGTGTCGCCGGTCGACAGTCATCTGGGCTGGTGGGTCGTGCTGGTGCCGCTCGTCGGTGCGCTGATCATCGGGTTCATGGCGCGGTATGGGTCAGAGCGGATCCGCGGCCACGGCATTCCCGAGGCTATCGAGGCCATCCTGATCAGCGGCAGTCGCGTCGACCCGAAGGTAGCGGTGCTCAAGCCGCTGTCGTCGGCGATCTCGATTGGATCCGGGGGTCCCTTCGGGGCGGAGGGTCCGATCATCATGACGGGCGGAGCGATCGGCTCCCTGTTCGCGCAGTTCCTGCACCTGAGCGCCATGGAGCGCAAGACACTGCTGGTCGCCGGTGCTGCCGGAGGCATGTCGGCGACGTTCAATGCGCCCGTCGCTGCCTCGTTGCTCGCCGTCGAGCTGCTGCTGTTCGAGTGGCGGCCGCGCAGCTTGATTCCCGTGGCGCTGGCCAGCGCCACAGCGGCGGCGGTGCGCTGGCCGCTGCTCGGCGGCGGCCCCCTGTTTCCTACGCCGCCCCACAACCCCACCCCCGACCTGTTGGCCCTGGCCGCCTGTCTGGTCGTCGGTGCGATCGCCGGCGGCCTGTCGGCGCTGCTGACCGTGGGGGTGTACACCGCCGAAGACGGCTTTTCTCACCTGCCCATCCACTGGATGTGGTGGCCGGCCATCGGTGGTCTGGTGATTGGCATTGGCGGCCTGATCTTTCCGCCGGCGCTCGGCGTCGGCTACGACACGCTCGGCGCGCTGCTGCAGGGCAACGCCGCCGCGAATGTGATCATCGGCGTGCTGCTCGTCAAATCCGTGATCTGGGTCGTCGCGTTGGGGTCGGGGACCTCGGGTGGCGTGCTCGCGCCGTTGCTGATGATGGGCGCGGCGCTGGGCGGCATCGAAGCGGGCATCCTGCCCAACGAGGGCGCGGGCTTCTGGCCGCTGGTGAGCATGGCGGCCATCCTGGGCGGCACGATGCGCTCGCCGTTCACGGCGATCATCTTCGCCGTGGAATTGACCCACGATGTGCCGATGCTGCTGCCGCTGATGATCGCGGTGCCGGCCGCTTACGCCTTCACGGTACTGACGATGCGCCGCTCGATTCTGACCGAAAAAATCAGCCGGCGTGGGCTGCATCTGAGCCGTGAATACGCGGTGGATCCGCTCGAGACGACGTTCGTGCGCGACGTGATGCGGACCAACGTCGTCGTGCTGCCGATCGGCGTGACGGTCGGCGAGCTGAGTAACTCGCTGCGTGACGATCACCGGGATCGAGGCCAGCGACTGTACCCCGTCGTCGAGCACGACGCCGTGCTGGCGGGCGTGGTGGCCGCCAGTGAGCTGGAGCTGGCGCTGTCGTCGACGGACGCGGGCAGCGGTGACCGTCCTCTGGCGGATCTGGTCCGACGCGAACCGGTCGCCGCCTACCCGGACGAGCCGCTGCGTGCCGTGGTGTACCGCATGGCCAAGACGGGCGTGACGCGCATGCCCGTGATGCAGCGCGGCTCGCCCGCTACGCTGGCCGGGATGATTGGCTTGCGCGACCTGCTGCGGGCGCGTGCGCGCAATCTCGAGGAGGAACAGCACCGCGAGCAGGTGCTGCGGCTACACCGGCTGGTCCCCGCCCGCGCGCGCCGCCTGATCCGCGCGCGTCGTCGCGGGCCGGGTTCCCTGGTCAGTCCCGAATGACGACGGGGGTGCCGATGTCTGCCCAGTTCCACATGAACTGACTGTCCTGCAGGTCTAGCCCCAGACAGCCGTGCGAGCCTGAGTAGCCGAAGTTGCTCGACCAGTAGTTGTAGTGAATGCTCGCACCGTCGTTGGTGAAATACTGGGTGTTGAGTACGTGCTCGAGGTGATAGCCGCCGGGGCCGTGGGGATCGATGCCCAGCGTGCCGCTGTCCATGGTCTCGTCCTGGACGCGACGCAGGATGCTGAACGTACCGGTTGGCGTCTGGTTGGCGATGGTGCCCTTGATCGCCAGCGTGTCCATGACAATCTTGTCGCCGTCGTACGCGGTCAACATGGCTGGCTCCTGCAGGTCGGCGTCCAGCCAGCGTCCCGAGTAGTACTTGGGCGGGGTACGCGGCAGGCGGATTGACTTGGCGGCCAGGTAGCCTCCGTCGACGCGGTACCAGGTCGAACCATCAGCGCCCTGCACACGATCGTGGACGAGTATCGGCACGTCGTGACCGAGGCTCGTGGTGTAGGCGAACTTGTCGTCGACGGGGTAGTAGGCGACGGGCGCGCTGCCCACGGTGCGCCCCATCTCTTCGATCGAGGCTGCCGAGGCTGGTGGCGGCGCGGTCACCCAGGCCGGCGGCGGATCGGTCGGGCCGAGGATGCTGCTGAGCGCGTAGGCCGTGCCGCGAGCGCGTGGGTTGTAGACGTAGGCCCAATCGCCCTGGTAGCCCAGGATCTGCAGGTAGGAGTACTCCGGCACGCGGGCGAGCGTGTCGGTCGACGCGTCCGGCCCGGCGTGCAGATCGGTCGCGTTCATCGCCACGGTCCAGATCGCGTTGGGGTCGGTGGACGGCCCGTCCGAGGGGGACGTCTGGGTGGCCGCGGGCGTGGCCGAGGCGCCGGGCGACGAGGCATCCGCGGTGGGCGAGGCAGCCGCCGTGGCCGAGGCGTCCGTTGGAGACGCCGACGCGGCGGGAGAAGGCGAAGCCGCGGGCGTGGCTGACGCTGCTGGAGACGCCGAAGAGAAGCCGCGGGAGGGCGAAGCCGCGGGAGAAGGCGAAGTCGCGGGAGAAGGCGAAGCCGCGGGAGAAGGCGAAGCCGCGGGAGAAGGCGACGCCGCGGGAGAAGGCGAAGCCGCGGGTGTCGCCGAGGCGCCCGCCGCTACCGGCGCGGCCGCCACCGCCGCCGAGCTCCCGTCGTTCGGGCTCAGCCAGCGCACCGAGCCCGCCACCACGATGCCCGACCCGTTGTCGTTCAGCGTCACCCCCTGGCCTTTGCCTGGCTGGAACGTGAAGCTGCCGAGCGACTGCCAGCTGCCGCCGTTGGACTGCTGGTTCTCGGTCACGGTCTGCGTACCGTCGCCGGACGCCACGAAATACGTGGCAGCGTTGGCACGATCCGGCCCGCTCACCCAGTTAGCGAAGACCTGGTACTGCCCCGGAGTCAGACTCGAGGGGAATGGCCAGAAGACCGTCGCGCTGCCTGCGCCCGCCGGTCGGTACAGATAGTTGCCTGCATCGGACGTCGACGCGGTCTGCCAGGGTCCACTGACCTGGACCGACAGATCATTGCTCGACACCACCAGTTCCGCCGCCTGAGCGGGAACTGCCTGCATCAGCGCTAGAGCTGCAACTACCAGTCGGACAGCCAACGACAAGCGCTTCATGCCCCGCTCCGCTCCTTCTTGTCAGGATTGTGATTTCGAGCACCTTGTCCCGAAACCGCCGGCAGGGTAGCAGAGCCATCGACGCCGTGACCATCAGTTGATCCGCATCTGAATGGCCCGCGGTGCAACCGGAGTGCGCCAGAATGTGTTCTACGCTCCGAAACACTCATGCCATTCTCCTTCCGCGTGTTCGACACCCCCATCGGCAGCGGCGGTATCGCCTGGGATGAGCGCGGTGTCGTCGGACTGCAATTGCCCGAGCCGGACGGCGCGCGCGTGCGAGCGCGGTTGCGACGCCGCTTCCCAGGCAGCCTCGAGTCGGTGCCCCCACCGGACGTTGCGCACGCCATCGCGGGCATCCGTGCGCTGCTGGACGGCGCGCGCGTCGATCTTTCTGATGTACGCCTGAACCTGGACGCTGTCGAGCCGTTCGAACGGCGCGTGTATGCCGTTGCGCGCACGATCCCCGCGGGTCAGACGCTCACGTACGGGCAGATTGCGACGCGCCTGGGCGATCGGGGGCTCGCGCGCGACGTCGGTCAGGCGCTGAGTCGCAACCCGTTCCCGATCGTCGTGCCTTGCCATCGCGTGCTCGCCGCGAGCGGCAAGCTGGGCGGCTTCTCCGCGCCGGGTGGCGTGGCCACCAAGCAGCGCTTGCTCGAGATCGAGCAGGCCAACGTGAACTGGCAGTTATCACTCGGGGTGTGACCACGGCAGAGGGGTCCCGCCCGCCGCCGGTCCTGTACTACCTGCATACCTTCGACGTGGTGGCGCGCGAGCGGAGTTTCACGCGCGCCGCGCGGAGCCTGGACCTCTCGCAGCCGGCCGTGAGCGCCCACATCCGAGCACTGGAGCACTACTACGGTGTCAGACTCTTTGAAGTTCGGCAGCGGCGCACGCACCTGACGGCGGCTGGCGAAGCGCTCTATGCGTACACGGCGCGTGTCTTTCACCTGCTCGACGAAGCCAGTCAGGTACTCGAGGCGACCCGTGTCGGACAGCATGCCGTGCTGCGCTTCGGTGCGAGCACGACGCTGGGCAACTATCTACTGCCGATGGTGCTCGGCGGCTTTGCCCGCGCGCATCCGGGTGTGAAGTTCGACGCGGCAATCGGTACGTCCGGCGACGTGCTCGCGTGGGTCAAGGCCGACCGCATCCAGTTCGGGTTCGTCGAAGCACCACTTCAGGATGCTGAGGTCCAGATCGACCCGATCGGCCAGGACGAACTGCTTCTGACCCGCGCGACGTCTCATCCCCTGATGCACAGGCGAATGACGCCCGCGAACCTGATCCGCGTCCCGATCTTGCGCCGCGAGGCGACCTCGGGCACACAACAGCTCGTGGACACCGAGCTTGCCCGCGCGGGCGCAACCCCGCCGACCCTGCTGGTCCTGGGCAGCACCGAGGCGCTGAAGCAAGCCGTGCTCCAGGGTGTTGGGCTCGCGTGGTTGCCGCGACTGGCCATCCTGCATGAGCTCAGTCGCGGCGAGCTCTCCTCGATCAGCGTCGACGGGTTGGCGATTTGCCGCACGTTGAGCCTGATTCGCATGCGCGGCGCCCAGCTCTCAGCCGCGGCGGACGCGCTGGTGGCCGAGGTTCGAGACGCGCTGCTGGCCAACGGACCCATCAGCCCGGCTGATGCATAGGCGAGGAACGTCGATCGTACGCCGCCCCGCGCGAGCCTACAGTCAGAAGCGTGCCTGCTCCGCTGCGCCACGGGAGATGCCGCGGCGTCGTGGCGGCAGTCCACGAGCCGGCGCCACTCGCTTCGCTCACGCGCTTACCCTCCTATCCCTGGCTCATCGTTGGCACCGTCTGCGTCGGCGCGTTCCTGGGACAGCTGGATGCCAGCATTGCCGGGCTCGTCCTGCCCACCCTCGAGGAGACCTTCTCCGCGCCGGTCGCGGCTGTTGAGTGGGTGGCCATCGCCTACCTGGTCACGCTGGCGGCCCTGGTGGTGCCGTTCGGCCGTCTGGCCGACCTCGCGGGTCGCAAGCTCTTGTATGTCGCCGGCTTCCTGGTCTTCATCGCCGGCTCAGCGCTGTGCGGCTTTGCACCGAGCCTGGGCTGGCTGATCGTCTTCCGTGTGCTCCAGGCAGTGGGCGCGGCCATGCTGCAGGCTAACAGCGTGGCGATCATCACCGCCGCCGCCGCGCGTCGCCGACTTGGGCGCGCCATCGGTGTCCAGGGTGCCGCCCAGGCCATCGGCCTGTCGGTCGGGCCGTCGGTCGGCGGATTTCTGATCGATTCGCTCGGCTGGCGCTGGGTGTTTTTCATCGCGGTGCCCTTCGGCTTGATTGGCACCGTCCTTGGCTGGCTGGTCCTGCCGACCACGCCGACGGTCGAGGATCGCGATCGCAGGGAGGGCTTCGACTGGGCGGGCGCCCTGTTGCTCGGTCCATCCGTGGCACTGTTCCTCCTTGCGCTGACCTTCGGCAGCGACTGGGGGTGGACGAGCCCCGCGCTGATCGGTGTGACGCTGCTGGCCGCGCTGAGCCTTGGGTTGTTCGTTGCGACCGAGCTGCGCGTCGCATCACCCCTGGTCGACCTCGGCCTGTTTGCGTCACGTATGTTCACCATTGGCATCGTGGCTGGGCTGCTGTCGTATTCCGTTCTCTTTGGCAGCCTGTTCCTGATTCCGTTCTATCTGGAGCGGATCCTGGGGCGCACACCCGCCGAAGCTGGCCTGCTGCTCAGCCCGGTGCCGCTGGCGCTGGGCATCATGGCGCCATTGGCCGGTATGCTGACCGACCGCTTCGGCTCGCGCTTACCCACGGTCACGGGCATGCTGCTGAGTGCGCTGGCGCTGCTGGCACTCGCGGTGGTCCCCGACGTCGCGTTGCCGCTTACGCTGATGCTGCTCGGAGTTCTGGGTATCGGCCTCGGGCTGTTCACGCCACCGAACAACAGCGCGATCATGGGCAGCGCCCCGGAGCGGCAACTGGGCGTGGCTGGCGGCATCTTGAACATGACGCGCAGTCTGGGCACGAGTCTCGGGGTGGCGCTGACGGGCGCGCTGCTCGGGCTGCTGCTGAGTGCGTATACGGGCGTGCACGTGGACAGCACGCTGAACGTCGCCCCAACCGCGCTGGCGGTGGCGTTCCATCAGACGCTCTTTTTCCTGGCCGCACTGGCGGCGATCGCCGGCCTGCTCTCAGCCGTGCGCGGTGCTCCAGCGCTGGAAGCGGTTCCCGCGCCGCGCGCCGCGCTCGTGGAGAGCCTCTAACACTACTTCGTGTGCGTGTGATCATTGTGATGCGTTCGTGATGGCCGCGGGACTACCGGAGTGTTCCGGTCAAGCTGTAGGGTGGTGGCGTGGCGCGGGCGGCGGTGGTGGAGCTGGATGCGGAAGTACTCGAGCACCTGAGCGAGTACGTCGCGCAGTTCATGGCCGATTTCGGGCTGATCATCCGTCGGTACTGGGCGGAGGTGTACCTCCAGGGCTTGTTCCTGGACGGCGAGCGCAAAAGCATCCAGCCGCTGGCGCAGCGAGTCACGGTGCCGGGCTGGTCGGGCGATACGATGCAAGCCCTGCAGCAATTCGTCAACCAGAGTCCGTGGGACGAGGAGGTGGTGTGGCGCACGTATCGGCGGTTGTTGGCGGCGTCGCTGGGTGATCCGACGGGAGTGATTGTCATGGACGATACCGGTTTCGCCAAGAAGGGCCGTCACTCGGTGGGTGTAGCGCGGCAATACTCCGGCACGCTGGGCAAGACCGACAACTGCCAGGTGGCGGTGTCGCTGCACTATGCCGCACCGCTGGGCGACTACCCGCTGGGGCTGCGGCTGTTCCTGCCAGAATCGTGGACCAGCCAGGTGGAGCGCCTGCAAGCCGTCGGGGTGCCACTCGCGGAGCGGGCGCCCAAGACAAAGGGGAGATCGCGCTGGAGGTGCTGGACGTGGTGCGGGCTGAGGGGCTGCCGCACCAGGCGGTGGTGGCCGATGCGGGCTACGGCACCAGTGGCGAGTTTCGGCAGGCGTTGGAAGCGCGAGGTGAGCCGTATGTGGTCGGCGTCAACGGACAAGAAGTGGTCTTTCGTCGGGCACCCACCTGGGAAGTACGAGCGACGGTCATGCGGGGTCGGCCATCGAGTCGCTGGTATGTCACGGCCGAGACGCCTGAGCCGCTCAGCATTGCACAGCTCGCGCAGCACCTGAGGCGCCGCTGGTTCAGCTGGCGAGTGGGCACCAAAGGCGCCTTGGAAGCGGAGTTTGCCTGGGTCCGCGTGTGGCCCGCCCACGACTGGCAGAAAGGACGGGCCGCCAGGGATGTGCCGAATACCAGGACCGAGGCGCGCTGGTTGCTGGTCGAATGGCGTCGGGATGGTTCGATCCGCTACGCGCTGTCCAACCTGCCGGCCGGCACCAGCCTGGCCAAGGCAGCCAGCCTGTGGAAGACGCGCTGGCACGTCGAGCAAGGCTATCAACTCTTGAAAGAGGAACTGGGTCTGGACCACTTCGAAGGCCGCTCTTGGGCGGGCTTCCACCACCATGCGACGCTGTGCTGCCTGGCCTACGGGTTTCTAACGCTGGAGCGGTTACGCGGCATGCCCACCGACCTGGAGGATCTGCCGGGCGAGCCCGCCCGCCCTTTTCGAGCCTGAGTCCGGACCCGCCGACACCCCGACAGCGGGCCACGCTGCCGGCGGTGCGGCGTGCCTTGCAGCGGTGGTTGGCTCCGCCGTGTCCCCTGGCGTGCCCAGCCTGCCGAGCACACTACGCCTACCTGTACCTCTCAGGCTTCACCTGAAGCGGCACGGGTCCGCAGAGCGCGCCAACCACCGTTTGGAAGTGAATCAACCCACCTTGTGTCTTGTAGCGCAGCCTCCCCTCGGCGACCTCCCCTTTTTACCCAACTTTCACTGTTAAATCGTGATCACACGCACACGAAGTAGTACTAACACGTCGTCGTTTAAACTAAAAACTCGTCGAAGGGCTCCACCGCGGGTGGAATTGCTGACAGTGCGTGCCTCAGCACCTCAGCCGCCAACCGCCACGCGGCAGCCGCTGCGCAGCGCCCCTTCGGCCGCCGCCAGCACCTCCACCACCTGCGCGCCGAAGTGCACGTCGCAAGCGTGCCCGGGTCGCCCACGCTCCACCTGGCCAATCAGCGCGTCTAGCGCCGCCCGATACGCGAGTGCCGTGTCGAACCGCCCCGACGGCGCCTCCTCACGTCCATGCTCGCCGTACACGTACAGCGAGTTGCCCACCGCGGCGGGCGGCACCGTCAGACTGAGTGACACGGTGCTCGACCGTCGACCTGCGTGCTGTAGCACCAGGTGCACCTGATCGCCTGCCCCAGCCCCCGCGACCAGCGACTCGACCCGCCCCAGGAGCGGAATCAGCGACGAGAGCGCATGTGGACCCACATCCCACAGCGCGCCCCTGTCGCGACGCCACGCCGACGCGCCAAACGGGTTGCCCTCGACAAAGATCGCCGACGCCATTTCCACGCGCGCGCACTCCCAGCCGCCCGTCTGGCGCAGCCCCTCGAGCCAGCTTTCCAGCTCCGGCACGAATCGACGGGTAAAAAAGACGATCGACGCGACGCCGCGCTGTCCGATCGCCGCCTGTAGCCTCTGGGCGTCGGCTACCGACATCGCGATTGGCTTTTCGAGCAGCACGTGTTTGCCCGCCTGCGCCGCGTTGGTGGCGATGCTGGCCTGCACCTCAGGTGGCACGGCGAAGGTCAGCGCGTCGACGTCGGCGACCAGGCCAGCCAGGCTCGCGTAGGGCCGCGTGCCCAGTGCGTCGGCCGCGCCCCGCGTTCGATCAGCATCGCGGCCCCACACGCCCACCAGCTCCGCGGTCGGGTGGTCGACCACGCCACGACCGTGGATCCTGGTTGCCCAGTGACCGGTGCCGATCAGGCCCACGCGCATCGAGGCCTTGTTATACGGGCACTGTGGGGGTGGTCCGCCTTGTGCATTCCGACATCGGTATGCCACGTCAACAGGACATGCCAGGCACCATCCGCAGGTCGGACGCGCGGGCGCAGGATATCTACGTCAAGACGCACGACGCGGCGGTCGAGCAGTACGGCGAAGGGGAACGCGCGCACCGCACGGCTTTTGCTTCACTCAAGCACGAATATCGGAAGTCAGGTGACCAGTGGGTGCCGAAGGGACACCGCGGCGCGTCGGATCCACAGGCAGAAGGCAATCGCTTCACGCACCGCATGACCGACCGGGGGCTACGACGTGGGCCAGGCGGCGACGCTGCGCGAGCTGCGCGAAGAGGCGAGTGAGCTGAAGATCCGGGGGCGGTCGAAGATGAGCAAAGAGGAGCTCAAAGTGGCGATTATGGAAAAAGCCGGCCATCGCGTCTGAGGCTTCGTACGCGAGCCTACTGACCCTCGCGGACTATGGCGCATTGCTTACGGGGTTCCCCCGCACACCGTGAGTGTCGATCCTGAGACGCCGTCTCATCGTTCGAGACAACACCCGCTGACGGACTGCGTGCCTGAGGCGGAATCCGTTTCTCCAGCGCGCCCCACCTCCTGAGAAAAACAGCGACGGAGAGATCGACTTCGTCTCTCTCAGTAATCTCCAAGCTGCGCTTTTTACAAATGGGGGCATGACCACAGTCGAGGCACCCCTCGGCGTCGCACCCGCCGCGACGCGCGAAGGCACCCGCGTCTGGCGCTGGCCGCCCGTCGCCTTGGCGGCCATTGCGTTGCTCGCGGCGGGGCTGAACCTGTGGGGCCTCCAGCGCGCTGGCTATGGCAACGCTTACTACGCCGCCGCCGTGCTCAGCATGCTCCAGAACTGGCACAACTTCTTCTTCGTGTCCTTCGATCCGGGTGGCTTCGTGTCGATCGACAAACCGCCGCTCGGCTTCTGGGTCCAGGCCGCGAGCGCCAGGCTCTTCGGCTTCTCTGGCCTGGCCATCCTGCTCCCCGAAGCGCTCGCCGGCGTCGGCTCGGTCCTGCTCACCTACCACCTGGTCAGGCGCGCGTTCGGCACCGGCACCGGCTTGCTCGCGGCGTTGATGCTGGCGCTGACGCCGGTGAGCGTGTCGGTCAGTCGCAACAACACCATCGACTCGCTGCTGGTCTTCACGCTGCTGCTGGCCACCTGGGCGGCCTTCAAAGCGGCCGAGAGCGGCTCGCTCAAATGGCTCCTGGTCTCGGCGGCGGTCGTCGGACTGGGCTTCGAGATCAAGATGCTCGAGGCCTACCTGATCGTTCCGGCGCTGGGGCTCCTGTACCTCGTGGCCGCCCCGCGGGGGTGGCTGATGCGCATCGGTCACCTGGCGCTGGCGACACTCGTCCTGGTGACGGTCTCGTTCGCGTGGCCGGTGGCCGTGGATCTGACCCCGGCGAATCAGCGCCCCTGGGTAGATTCGACCCAGGACAACTCCGCCGTCGATCTGGCTCTCGGCTACAACGGCATCGAGCGACTGCTCGGCCGCGGCGCGACGCTGAGCCTCTCGGTGCCCGGCTCGGCCAGCGCAGGCGCGCAGGGCGTTGGTGGGTTCGGTGGCGGCCCCGGCGGCCGACAGGAAAATGGCGCGCCCGGTCCGTTACGCCTGATCGATCAGCAGCTTGGACCCCAAGCGAGCTGGCTCCTGAGCCTTTCGCTCGCTGGCCTGGTGGTCAGCGGCCTCGCCGCCTGGCGCTGGCGCAAGAGCCTGTCGTCGAGTCGGCAAGCCCAGGCCTTCTTGGTGTGGGGCATGTGGCTGCTCACGGCGGGGACGTTCTTCAGCGTCGCCGAATACTTCCACAGCTACTACCTCGTGACACTTGGTCCGCCCGGTGGCCGCGCTCGCGGCGATTGGCACGGCTGGCGGCTGGCGCGCCCTACGCGACGGATCCCGGCTTGCGTGGCTGTTGCCCGTGGTGCTGATCGCGGGTGGGCTGCTCGAGGGACGCTTGCTGGTGCCATACGCGGGCGGCGCATACGGTTGGCTGGCGCCGACGATGCTGGGGCTGACGTTGTTCAGCGCGGTGGTGCTGGTCGGCGTGTGGATCGTGCAGCGTTTCGATGCTCGCGCAGTGCGCGGGCTGGCGACCGGCGCGGCGGCGCTTGGCGTCGTGGC
This sequence comes from uncultured Chloroflexia bacterium, assembly GCA_963776625.1. GTDB lineage: Bacteria > Chloroflexota > UBA6077 > UBA6077 > CF-72 > CF-72. The sequence continues at coordinate 261,387 of CAVZNP010000005.1, forward strand.
GCTGCTCATGGCGCCGTCGGTGTGGGCGGCGATGCCAGCGCTGGGCGAAGGCGGCGGCATGCTGCCGTCGGCGGTCGGTCCGCGTGGCGGTGGCGGTCCTGGCGTCGCGTTCGCGCGCGGTGGCGGCGCGCCGAACGCTGGCGTGCGCGGCGGGCCGGGTGGCCAGTTCGGTGCCGGGGGTGCCGGCGGCGCGGCTGGGCCCGGCGCAGCGGCTGGACCTGGCGCAGCGGGCGGACCTGGCCGAGCGAGTGGATCTGGCGCAGCGGGTGGACCTGGCGCGGCGGGCGGACCCGGCGGCTTCTTCCGCGGCGGACCCGGCGGCGGCGCGAACGAGCAGCAGCTGATCGACTATCTCGAAGCCAATCAGGGATCCGCGGAATTCCTGGTCGCGACATCCAACGCCAATGCAGCCGCCCCGCTCGTGCTGGCGACCGGCAAGCCGGTCATGGCTCTCGGCGGCTTCCTGGGGAGCGACCCGATCCTCGATGCGCAAAGCTTTGCGAACCTGGTCCAGGCCGGCGCAGTGCGCTTCGTCATGGCCGGCGGCCGCGGCTTTGGCGGATTCGGCGGGTTCGGCGGCAATACCAGCGTGATGGGCTGGGTGCAGCAGAACTGCGCGCAGGTGGAGGGCGGCCAGCTCTACGACTGCGCGCCGGCTGCCTGAGATTCTGCTACGGTCGTTCGAGGTATGGAACGGCCGTTCCGCTTTGGACTCCAGATCAGAACGCCCTCAGCCGACGAGCTGCGCCGCCTGGCCCGCGACGCCGAGGCAGCGGGCTTCGACGTTCTGAGCGTCTCCGACCACGTCTCGGAGGGCTGGGCGCCGCTGCTGCCACTCCTGGCGGCCACCGACTGCACGACGCGGCTGCGCGTGTGTCCGCTGGTCCTGAACAACGACTTCCGGCATCCGGTCCAGCTCGCGCGCGAGCTCGCCAGCCTGGATCAGCTCAGCGCCGGGCGCCTCGAGGTGGGCATCGGGGCTGGCCACGCCTTCACCGAGTACGCTGCCATTGGACAGCGGTTCGACGCAGCGGCGGTGCGCAAGGCGCGCCTGGCGGAGTCGGTCGAGGTGCTGCGCCGCTTGCTGGACGGCGAGACCGTCTCGTTCGCCGGTGAGCACTACCAGCTTGCCGAGGTGCACACCATGCGCGCGCAGCAGGCGCACGTGCCGATCATGGTGGCCGTTAACGGCCGACGGGCGCTGGCGCACGCGGCGAGGCACGCGGACATCGTTGGCCTGTTCGGCCTGGGCCGCACGCTGGCCGACGGGCTGCGCCACGAAGTGCGCTGGGAGGCCGACCGTCTGGATCGAACGGTCGAGTACATCTGGGGTCAGGCAGCGCAGCGGGCTGACCGGCTGGAGCTGAATGCGCTGGTGCAGGTCACCACGGTCACGGCCGATCGCTCTGCCGCGATCGCCGAGGTCGTGGGCCGCATCGAGGGCCTGACGGCGGAAGATGCGCAAACGACGCCGTTCCTGGCGATTGGCACGCACGCGGAAATAGCCGAGCACCTGAGCAAGTGCCGCGAGCGCTGGGGCATCTCCTACTTCACGGTCCGCGACCTCGAGGCCTTCGCGCCGGTGATTGCACTGCTGCGCGCTCCCTGAGGGGCTTCGCGGGGGATCTAGCGAAGCTGGATGACGTTCGCGGTGATGAGCCGCGCGTCGTCCGAGGCGAGGTACGCGATCACCTCGGCCACCTCTTCAGGCCCGGCAACGTGCGCGTGCAGGGCGCTGCCGGCCACGAACTCGCGCACGGCGTCCGTCACCCAGCCCGTGTCCGTCACGGGCGGGTACACCACGTTGGAGGTGATGCCCAACTCGGCCAGCTCCAGGGCCGCGGACATCGCGTAATTCACCAGCGCCGCCTTGCCCGCCCCGTACGAGACCTCCTCCGGAAAGCCGAGTGGTCCGCCGGACGTCAGCCCCACAATGCGTCCCCACGTCGCGCCGCGTGCCACGTGCCGCCGCGCAAACTCCGCGATCATCAGCGCCGAGCCGCGACCATCAACCTCCAGCATCTGCGTCGCGCTGGCTGATGACAACTGCTCCAGCGCACGCCCCAGTCGATCTACGGTCGCCGGCCGAAACGTGTCCGGGCGCCAGCCCGTCGCGTTGTTGATCAGAATCTCGACCGGTCCGAAGACCTGCTCTGCCCGATCGAACAAGCGCCCCGGCGTTGCCACGTCGCGCAGGTCGGCCTCGAGTGCCTCGGCCTCGCCGCCCGCCTCGCGGATGGCCGCGACAACCGCGCTGGCCGGCCGCGCGCGGTTCACCCGATAGGTCTCGGGCAAGCCCGCCTCGGGTGGATCCTCGATGCGGAGGCCGCTTAGCAGCACTCGCGCCCCGTTGGCGGCCAGCGCGCGCGCCGTCGCGGCGCCGATGCCGTGGTTGGCGCCGGTCACGAGCGCCACCCGCCCGAAAATGCCCGCGTACCCCATGCGTCAGCTTAGCCCGCTCCGCCGGGCGTACACTGCACGCCAACGTGAAGTTCGGTCTTCTCTACGAAATGCAGCTACCGCGTCCGCTGGACAGCGACCAGTGGCACGCTGACGACGAACACAGGATGATCCAGCAAACGCTGGAGCAGATCGAGCTCGCGGATCGGCTGGGCTTCGACTACATCTTTTTCGTGGAGCACCATTTCCTGGAGGAGTACTCGATCTCCTCCGCTCCAGAAATCATGCTCGCCGCCGCGGCCGCGCGCACGCGCCACGTGCGACTCGGCCACGGCATCATCCAGATGCCGCCCTTGCAGAATCACCCGGCGCGCGTGGCCGAGCGCATCGCCACGCTCGACCTGGTCTCGAATGGTCGCGTTGAATTTGGCACGGGCGAAGGGGCGACCACCACCGAGCTGGCTGGCTTCGGCACCGAGCACTCGCAGAAGAAAGAAGCCTGGGAGGAGGCCACCCGCGAGTGCCTGCGCATGATGTCCGAAACCCCGTATCCAGGCTACGCGGGCACGTACTTCTCGATGCCCGAGCGCAACCTGATCCCCAAACCGCTGCAGAAGCCGCATCCGCCGGTCTGGGTGGCAGCGGCGCGGCGCGAGACGGCGATGATTGCCGCCCGACTGGGCATGGGCGCCATCGGCTTCGGCTTCGAGTCACCCGAGGAGGCCGACGAACGCGTCGCGCGCTACTACGATCTGATCCGTCGCTGCCGCGCGCCGATCGGCAAGGCGATGAATCCGGCGCTGGTGACGGTCGGCAACATGCTGTGCGCCGAAACCGACGAGCTGGCGGTCGAACGTGGACTGGAGGGTGCCCAGTTCTTCGGCTTTTCGCTCGGCTGGACGCATGGAGCCGTCAAGCACGGACAGGACCACGTGTATCGCGAGTTCCGCCAGCGGCAGGCTGCCCAGGCGACGGCTGCAGCGCAGGAGTCGGCCACGTCGCTGGAGCCGTCGGATGAAAGCGCGCGGGCGCTGTATCGCGCGGCTCGGCGTGGTCTGTTCATCGGCTCACCGGCCTATATTCGCAACAACCTGTGCGGGTACGAGCAGGCCCACATGGATGCCGTGCTCTTCTTCGTGCAGTGTGGTCCGCGACACCACGAGCACATCATGGAGTCGATGGAGCTGTTCGGCAAAGAGGTGCTGCCGGAGTTCGCGGAGCGGCACCCGGCGCACCAGAAGTGGCGCGATGAGCAGCTCGACGGAGTGAGATTCCCCGTCAACTCGTCGATCTGAAGGGGCAACGCGGCTGATGGTTAGCGTGGCGGAAGTCACCGACTCGCTCATGCGCGATTCGCTCAAGCAGGCGGAGTCAGCCCTGGATGACGGAGATTACCCCGCCTGCGTGCACGCCTGCGTCTTCGCGTACGCCCGTTTGATCGACGTGCGCCCGGACATGATCATCGCCCCGCGCTTCAGCCACGCCTCCGCGCCGCCCCAGTCCGGCCGGTCGGCTCCAACCCGCGGGGGCGGCCTCGGCGGCGTGGGCATGGCTGCGCCTCGCCCATGGCCGTCCGATCACGGTGTGCGCTTCGCGCAGCAAGACGACGGCAAACCAACGCTGACCTTCGCGAAAGAGCGCTTCACGCTGAGCGAGGCCGCGACGTATTTCGAATACACGCTGGACATGGTGCTGCGCGCCCAGCGGCGTCCACCTCCGACGGAGAGCGGCCCGACACGTTGACGCCGACAACGACGCCGACAACGTGGTGGCAGCGCGGAGTGATTTACCAGGTCTACCCGCGCTCGTTCATGGACAGCAACGCCGATGGCACGGGGGATGTACCCGGCATTACGAGCCGGCTGGAGTATCTGCAGTGGCTCGGCGTGGACGCCATCTGGATCTCGCCGATGTTTCCATCACCGATGGTGGACTTCGGCTACGACGTCGCCGACTACACCGACGTCGATCCGCGCTTCGGCACGCTCGCCGATTTCGATGCGCTGGTCGAGGCGGCCCACCGGCGTGACATCCGCGTGGTTCTGGACTACGTGCCCAACCACTCGTCCGCCCAGCACCCATGGTTTATCGCTTCCCGCTCGGGTCGCGACAATCCCAGCCGTGAATGGTACCTCTGGCGCGACCCACGCACGGACGGTGGGCTGCCGAATAACTGGCTTTCGTCGTTCGGTGGTAGCGCCTGGGAGTGGGATCCGGCAACCACGCAGTACTACTACCACGCGTATCTGAAGGAGCAGCCGGACCTCAACTGGCGCAACCCGCGGGTGCAAGCCGCAATGTACGACGTCCTCCGCTTCTGGTTCAACCGCGGCGTAGACGGATTCCGCATCGACGCGCTGCGGCAGGTCATCAAAGACGCGCAGTTTCGCGACAATCCTCCGAATCCGGACTGGACACCGGGCGAGGACCCATATCTTCGGTTGCTGCCGGTTTACTCGGCCGATCAACCGGAGCTGATGGACATCGTGCACCAGTTTCGTGCGATCGCCGAGGAATATGCGGAGCGCGTGCTGATCGGCGAGCTGTGGCTGCCGATTGAGCGACTGGTCGCGTACTACGGTCGTGACGGACGCGGGCTGCACCTGCCCTTCAACTTCCATCTCATCCTGACGCCCTGGCGGGCGCCGGCCATCGCCGCGCTGATCGATACGTACGAGGCTGCACTACCCCCCAACGCCTGGCCCAACTGGGTGCTGGGCAACCACGACCGCTCGCGGGTGGCGACGCGCGTGGGCACCGAGCAGGCGCGCGTGGCGGCGATGCTGCTGCTGACGCTGCGCGGCACGCCGACGCTCTACAACGGGGACGAGATCGGCATGCACGACGTGCTCATCCCGCCCGAGCTGGTACAGGACCCGTTCGAGAAAAACGTGCCAGGTATCGGCGTAGGGCGGGATCCCGAGCGTACGCCGATGCAGTGGAGCTCAGAGGGCGGCGCGGGCTTCACGCGGGGGACGCCGTGGCTGCCGCTGGCGGCCGACTTCGGGTCGGTGAATGTCGCGGCGCAGCGGGACGATCCCAGGTCGATGCTGACGTTGCACCGGAGGCTGATCGCGCTGCGCCGCGAGCTGCCCGCCCTTTCGGTCGGAGGCTACGCGCGCGTATATGCGGACGAGGACCTGCTGGTCTACGAGCGCATGGCGGGCGATGCGCGGGTGCGTGTGGCGCTCAACCTGTCGGGCACGCCTCGCACACTGGCATGGTCGGAGCCGCACGCGCGAGTGCTAATCTCGACGCACCTCGATCGGGCGGACGAGGCAGGCGAGCAGCTGGCGCTGCGGCCCAACGAGGGCGTCGTCCTCGGCGTCGAGCCGTAAGGCGGATCTGGTCTCGACGGGTTCCCTCTGGGAAATGTTTCCCAGAGCGAACATTCTTCCCGGCCGCGCGCCTGGATCGGTGGACACCCCGTGAGGCAGCTGCCACCCGCCTTCGGCCCGCCACTCGTGTCGCACCCCATGGGTCCGCTCTGCGGGATCGCGGAGTTCTTCTCGACGCTCCAGTGGAACCGCGTGCGACAATCGAAGCACGGTGTTAGGCCTCCCCGATTCCATCCGCGCCTTTCTCTTCGACCTCGACGGCGTGCTCACCCAGACTGCGAGTGTGCACGCCGCCGCCTGGAAGGAAATGTTCGACGCCTACCTCGCCGCGCGCGCCAAACGCGAGGGATGCCCATTTGTCGCCTTCGACCCTGTTGCCGACTACGATGCGTACATCGATGGAAAGCTGCGCGCCGACGGCACCCGCTCATTTCTGGCGTCCCGCGGCATCACCTTGCCCGAAGGCAATCCCGACGATTCGCCTGATGCGGAGACCATCAACGGCCTCAGCAATCGCAAGAACCAGATCCTGCTGGATACGCTGAAGCGCGATGGGGTCCAGGTCTACCCGGGCTCGGTCCGCTACCTGGAAGCGGTCCGCAAGGCGGGACTCCCGAGAGCGGTCGTCTCCGCCAGCGCCAACACCCGCCAGGTCCTGGCCGCGGCCAGGCTCGACAACGCCTTCGACGCCATTGTGGACGGTGTCGTCGCCGGTCGAGATCATCTGCGGGGCAAGCCCGCGCCAGACACCTACCTGGCTGCCGCGCGGCTGCTGCACGTGGAACCCGCGGCGGCCGCGGTGTTCGAGGACGCGCTGGCCGGCGTCGAGGCCGGCCACGCCGGTGGCTTCGGGTTCGTGGTGGGCGTGAATCGGGTGGGGCAGCGTGACGCACTCCGCGAACACGGTGCGACGCGGGTGGTCGACGATCTCTCCGAGCTGCTCGACCACGCATGATCCGTCATCCCGCTTTTCCGGAGGATCCCTGGAAGATTCGGGAGCTGCATCTGGACCTCAACGTGCTGTCGCAATCAGAATCGCTGTTTGCTCTGGCAAACGGTCATCTGGGTCTGCGCGGCAATCTCGACGAGGGTGAACCAGCCGGACTGCCAGGCACCTACCTCAATTCGTTTTACGAACGGCGACCACTCGCGTATGTCGAGCCCGGCTACGGATACCCGGAGTCGGGTCAGACGGTCATCAATGTTACCAACGGCAAGCTGATCCGCTTGCTGGTCGACGACGAACCATTCGACGTGCGTTATGGCCACCTCATCAAACACGAGCGCACCCTGGATCTGCGCACGGGCATCCTGGAGCGGTTGGCAGAGTGGACCTCACCCGCGGGTCAGAAGGTGCGCGTGCATTCGCGGCGCCTGGTGTCCTTCACGCAGCGCGCGGTGGCTGCCATCTTCTATGAGGTGGAGCCGCTGGAACGGCCGGCGCGTCTGGTGGTCCAGTCGGAGCTCGTCGCCAATGAACAGCTGGCAGGAGGCGTGTTGTCCAGCGATCCCCGACAGGGCGCACCCCTCGAGGCGGCGTTGCTGTCGGAGGAGTATCACGATCGAGCGATGGCGGTGCAGCTGGTGCATCGCACCACTGCCAGCGGGTTGCGGCTGGCCGCGGCCATGGACCACATCGTCGACTGTCCGGCTGGTGCCGACATCTCCACGCTGGCCTCGGCAGACGCCGGACGGATGAGCATCACCATTCGGCTCGAACCCGGTCAGCGTCTCTGCCTGGTCAAGCTGCTGGCCTACGGCTGGTCGAGTCAGCGCTCGCGCCAGGCGCTGCTGGACCAGGTGCATGCTGCGATGACGGCCGCACGGCACACGGGCTGGGACGGCCTGGTGGAGGAACAGCGCACGTATCTCGATGAGTTCTGGAATGCCGCCGACGTGGAGCTGGACGGTGACATCGAGGTCCAGCAGGCGGTGCGTTTCGGGTTGTTCCACATCCTGCAAGCGGGCGCGCGCGGAGAAGACCGGCCGATTCCGGCCAAAGGTCTGACCGGGCCCGGGTACGACGGACACGCGTTCTGGGATACGGAGACGTTCGTCCTGCCCCTGCTCACGTGCACGCTGCCGGCAGCGGCCGCTTCGGCCCTCCGCTGGCGACATGCCACCTTGCCGGCGGCCCGCACGCGCGCGCAGCAGCTGGAGTTGAACGGCGCATCGTTCCCGTGGCGGACCATTACCGGCGAGGAATCCTCGGGGTACTGGCCGGCCAGTACCGCCGCGTTTCACATCAACGCCGACATTGCCGACGCGGTCGTGCGCTACGTCGGCATGACCGGAGATACGGATTTCGAGGTGGACACCGGCCTGGAATTACTGGTTGAAACCGCCCGGTTGTGGCGGTCGCTGGGCCATTTCGATTCCAAACAACAATTTCGGATCGACGGCGTGACGGGCCCGGACGAGTACAGCGCCCTGGCGGACAACAATATCTACACCAATCTGATGGCTCAGCAGAATCTGCAGGCGGCGGTCAGCGCCGCGCTCCGCCACCCGGAGCGGGCCCAGTCGCTGCATGTCACGCTGGACGAGCTGCGCGATTGGCGCACTGCCGCCGAGGCCATGTTCATTCCGTTCGACGAGGAACTCGGCGTCCACCAGCAAGCGGAGGGTTTCACCCGCCACCAGGAGTGGGATTTCGCCAATACGCCGCCGGAGCGCTACCCCTTGCTGCTGTATGCACCGTACTTCCAGCTCTATCGCAAGCAGGTCATCAAGCAGCCCGATCTGGTGCTGGCCATGCACCTGCGCGGTGAAGCGTTCACCGCCGAACAGAAGGCGCGCAACTTCGACTATTACGAGCGTCTGACGGTCCGCGATTCATCGCTGTCGGACGGAACCGAAGCGGTCATGGCGGCCGAGGTTGGCCACCTCGATCTGGCCTTCGACTATCTGGTGGAAGCGGCGCTGCTGGACCTGCACGATCTCGAGCACAACACACGAGACGGGGTCCACATCGCTGCGCTTGCCGGTGCCTGGATTGCCCTGGTGGATGGCTTCGGTGGCATGCGCAATCGCGGCGACGACCTGTGCTTCTCCCCGAGATTGCCGCGGCAGCTGGAGCGGCTCAGCTTCAAGCTGCGCTACCGCGGCCGCATCTTGCAGGTGACCGCGCTGCCGCAGTCAGCGATCTACGCGCTGCTCGAAGGTCCGCCGGTGCGGCTCAGTCATCATGGCGAGCCCTTCGTGCTGACGCCGACGCAGGCCCTCACGCGGCCCATTCCGCCGGCTGCTGGTCGGCCGCGGCCGACTCAGCCGCCAGGGCGGGAGCCGTTTCATCGCAGCGTGGAGGATGAGGCGCAACCGCCGAGCTCGCGTTAGCTCTGGCTCGGCCCGCCTGGCTGCGTGCCCCCGAGGTCGTCAATATCCAGCGACTCGATGAACTCCTTGAACGGCGTCAGCTTCGACTCGTCCACCTTCTCGGCGGGCTCCGCACCCGTCTCTTCGGAAGTCCCTGCCTGGGTCACCTGCGGCGACAGTATGCCCGCCTGGTCGAATACGGCCTCAGCCACGAAGATGGGCGTCTCCGTCCGTACCGCGAGCGCCACCGCGTCCGATGGGCGAATGTCGTAGGTGCGTTCCTGCCCACCCGCGTCGAGCATGAGCCGCGCGTGGAAGGTGCTCTCGATCAGATCGGTGATCTCCACGCGCCTCAGGTGCGCCCCCAGGGAGGCCACCACTTCGACGAAGATGTCGTGGGTCATCGGGCGGGGTGGCCGGACCCCCTGCAGGGGCATCACGATGGCCTGCGCCTCGTTGGGCCCTATGCCGACAGGCAGCACCCGTTCGCCCTCGCGCTCTTTGAGCAAGAGCAGCGGCAGCGAGCTTGGCGGTGCGATGCCCAGACCGTGAACGATGACTTCGATCACGCGTCTACAGTATGGGGCTTTCGGCGCGCGGACGCGGGGATTCGCGCGCCGATTCCCCTGAACGCGACGTCGCGTAACGGTAGACTCTCGAACGCGCATGGCGCAGGCGCCCGGCACCCCGTACTACCGCTACGATCCGAAGATCGGCGATCCGCGCGCCGCCTTTCTGACCACCGCCGAAGCGCGACCCTCCTTTGCGCGACCAGAAATGCCCGCGACGTTCGTGGCGACCGTCGAGGGCGAAACCCTGATGAACAGCATGTGGGGCAAGCGCGCCGTGCCCTGGCGCGCGGAGCCGGGCACCCAGTGCGTGATCCTGGGCTACTGGAGTGATGGCACCATCCGCCTGAGCTGGCCAGCGATCTCGGGTGCGTACCGCGTCGACGGGCGCTTTCCGTCCTGGGTCGTCGCCGAAGATCCTGACGCCAGGATGGCCGCCGGTGGTCACATCTTGCGCGCCAACAATCCCGAGATGCGCGTACGAACGTCACTTTCTGAGACGCTCGCCGCGCTGATCCGCTCGCTGCATTTGCATCCCTGACGACCTGGGAGGTTCGGCCGTGCCCCTGTCACCTGACGCCTTCGTCGACGAGCTCTGGGGGATTGCTCGACAGGTGCCCATGCTGGAACACCCGTGGTTCCGCGGCATCATCGAGCACCGCTGGACGCGCGAGCAGATCGTGCTTGGCGAGGTGCAGCATTACCTGCGCGTGCGCACGAACCCGGTCTTCTTCGGGTATATCGCCATCAACGCGGTCCAGGAGAAACACTACGCGCTGATGGAGGTCGTGCTCGACAACTTCATGGAGGAGCTTGGCGGCGAGCGGACGCACGTCGACATCATGCTGCAGTTCATCGAAGAGGCCGGCATCTCGCGGGAAGAAGCTGACCGCGCCGACCCCGCGCCCGGCACGCTGGCCGCGATCGAGATGATCGTGGGCGGTTGTCAGCGGCGCTCGGCGCTCGAGGGACTGGCGCTGCTGGCGTTTGTCGAGGACCAGCACGGCGGGGGGCAGGGCGTCGCCGCGCGGGTGTACCGCGAGATGGTGGGCTACTATGGCTTTTCGCCGCGCGCCGCCGAGACGTATCACCTGCATGCCGAGCAGGATGAGGGCCACGGCGGGCGGCAGATTGACGCCATCCGCCGCTTCGCCACGACTGACGATTTGCAGTCCAGCGTGCGCAGCGCGGTGCAGTTGGGCGCGTGGGCGTTCAACTTCGAATGGGATGGGCACGTGCAGGCGATGACGAACGCGCGCAGCCACTGGGAGGGGGTCGGTCCGCTGCAGCTGCGTGCGCCCGACGTGGCGCTGGAGGCCTGATTCCCCAGCGGGGCCACAATTCCACCTGCGGTGAAGCCCTTCGACGGGTTTTTTCAATGGCTAGAGCGGCCAGTTTTCAGGCAGCGCGGCGCGCAGCTCGACGTACTCCGGGTCCTCCGCGCACTCCGCGCGGAGCCGCTCGAGCGTCGCTATGAGCCACTCGAGGTCCAGATCCAGCGTGCTCGAGACCATACCCGTGGTCTCCTCGAAGGTTCCCCTTCAATTGCGGTATCAACCGCGCATCCGCTGCAGGACGTAGCGATCGTCGTCCGAGAGCGCCATCGCCGGTCGATTCTACGTGAGGAACTGCGCGGTCACCGCCTCGACGACCGGCCGCGGCTTGCGCTCCGCGTCGAACTCGACGCGCATGCGCGCAAACACGCGGCACGCGTCGGTGCGCAGGATCAGAAACGCGTTGTGCACCACCGTCCCAGGGTCTTCGCGCGCGGTTGCGCCCAGCATTAGCACGTATGCCTCGCTCGGGAGGATGGCCACCTCCAGAGCGACGTGGCCGTCACCCCGAAAGCGTCCATGTGGCAGCCACGCGTCGCTCAGAACCACTGGCAAAGACCCGCGGTTGCCGACCAGGATCGTCACGCGCCAGCGTCCATCGACGCCCGGGCAAGGCTCGCACGCGACGACCTCGATGCGGACGGGCGACTCCACGGCGGTTAACATTACTGTCGAATGAGCGACCGATCTGGCCAACGGCCGACGCGCACTTCTCAGGCCGGCCCGCGCGGATCGACCACCCGAACGACCCCACCTCGTCCCGGCCGAGCCGGGGGGTTACGCGAGAGGCTGCGACGCGACCCGTTTCTCTTTGTGCTGTGCCTTGCGGCGCTGGCCTTCATCACCTGGGCCTTCGCACTCACCTGGTGGGTGACGGGCGGCCTGATCGCACTGGCGCTCGCGCTCGCGTCGCTGGCTCCGGCCGTCTTCCTCTTCTATTTGCGCGACGCGTGAGACGGCAAGCGCGGGATCGACTCGAGCAGCAGCTGCGTATACGGATGACGCGGTGCCCGAAAGACCTCGCGGGTCGCGCCCTCCTCGACAACCCGTCCGTGCTGCATCACCAGCACACGGTCGGTCATGTGCCGCACGACTGACAGGTCGTGCGAGACCAGGATCAGCGTCAGCTGAAAGCCGACCCGGAGATCTTCGAGCAGGTTCAGGATCTGGGCGCGCACCGAGACGTCCAGCGCGCTGACGGGCTCGTCGCCGATGAGCACCTTCGGTCGCGGCGCCAGCGCGCGGGCGATGGCGATGCGCTGCCGTTGGCCGCCTGAGAATTCGTGCGGATATCGCCGCGCCGCGCCGAGCGGCAGCCCGACCGCGCTCAACAGCTCGGCCAGTCGCGCTCGATGGTCTCCGGGGATGCGCAGCACCCGCAGGGGTTCGGTGATGATGTCGCCGACGCGCATGCGTGGGTCGAGGGCGCTGGCTGGATCCTGAAACACGACCTGGACCTCGCGACGCAGTGACTCACCCAGATAGCTGACCGAGCCGGCGTCAGGTTTCTCCAGGGCCAGCAGCAGCTTCATCAGCGTGGTCTTGCCCGAACCGGACTCGCCCACCACGCCGAGCGTCGCTTCGCGGTTCAGCTGGAAACTGACGTCGTCGACGGCGGTCAGTATCCGTCGCGGGCCGAACAGACTCGTGCGCGGCAAGCGGTAGCGGCGGCTGACGTGATCGACGACGAACAGCGGGTCGCGTATCACGGCAGCGGGTGCCAGCATGCCACGCGATGGCTGTTGCCGACCGGTTCCGGCATCGTGCCGCAGCGGCTGTCGGCGCGCGGGCAGCGATTGCGAAACGGGCAGCCGGCCGGGAACTCGCCCAGGCCCGGGACCGCGCCGGCAATCGCCTTCAGCTTGCGGTCCGGGATCTCTTCGTCCAGGGGCGGGATCGCGTCGAGCAGCGCCCGCGTGTAGGGGTGTCGCGGGTCGCCGAACACCGCGTCGACGTCGCCCTCCTCGACGATGTAGCCCCCGTAGAGCACCAGCACTCGCTGGCACACGGTCGCCACGACCGGCAGGTCATGCGTGATCAGCAGGAGGCTGGCGCCACCGTCCTCGACCAGCCCCACCAGCAAGCGCAGGATCTGCGCCTGCACCGTGACGTCCAGCGCGGTGGTTGGCTCGTCGGCGATGAGGAGCTCGGGCGCGCAGGCGGTAGCCATCGCGATCATCGCGCGCTGCCGCTGGCCGCCTGAGAGCTGATGCGGGTACGCGTGCATTTTTTCCTCGGCGTCGGGCAGCTGGACACGCCGCAGGGCGGTCAGCGCGGCGGAGCGAGCGTCGCGGGCGCGCAGTCCACGGTGGATGCGCAGGGGTTCCGCTACCTGGTCGCCGATGTTCATGACCGGGTTCAGGGCTGTCATTGGCTCCTGGAAGACCATGGCCAGGCGATCGCCGCGCAGGTGGCACAGCTCCTGTTCGTCGAGCTCCAGCAGGTTGCGGCCGCGGTACAGCGCGCGGCCCTGTGCCGTCAGGCCGTCAGGCAACAGCGCCATGAGCGCTAGCGCCGTCAGGGTCTTGCCGGAGCCGCTTTCGCCGATCAGCCCCGTGCGCTGTCCGGCAGCGAGGACGAAGCTGATGCCGTGGATCACCTCGAGGGCGCCGACATACACGGTCAGGTCCTCGACGACGAGGGTTTGCGTCTCCTGCATCGTCTATGCCTGTGCGGGGACCCGCTCGACGAGCCGCGGGTCCAGCAGCTCGCGCAGCCCATCCCCCAGGAGATTGAAGCCCAGGACTGCCACGGCGATGCACACGCCTGGCCACAGCGCCAGCAGCGGCGCCTGGTCGAGGAATGTTTGCGACTCGCTCAGCATGCGGCCCCACGAAGGTGTCGGCGGCGGTGTACCGAGGCCCAGATAACTCAGCGCCGCCTCCGCCAGAATGGCAATGGCGAAGGCCACCGTCGTCTGGACGATCAGCACCGACGAGACGTTCGGCAGCAGGTGGCGCACGAAGATCCACACGCTGCTTCCACCATAGGTCCGCGTGACCGTCACGTACTCCTGCTGCATGATCTGCAGCCCCGCGCCGCGCACCACTCGCGCAAACACGGGTACGAGGGCGATGCCGATGGCCGCCATGGCCGTGACCGTGCTGGGGTTGAAGACCGCGGCAAACATGATCGCCAGCAGGATCGCGGGAAACGCCAGCAGCACGTCGGACAGACGCATGGTGACGTCTTCGACCGCTCCGCGATGGAGCGCCGCCAGGCCGCCCAGCGGCACGCCGATGCCGATGGCGATGAGCACCGTCACCACGCCGACCAGCAGCGTGTTGCGCGCGCCGGCCATGATGCGGCTCAGCTCGTCGCGGCCAAGCTGATCGGTGCCGAGCACGGACCCGCCGACGCCCGGGGCGCGCAGCCGCGCAGCAACGTCCACGTGGGTCGGGTCGCTCGGGGTCCAGACGATGGACAGGAGTGCCGCCGCGAGGACGAGCGCCACCAGCAGGCCGCCGACCACGAGCGTCGGCGGCACGCGCCGCTTCATGCGCTGGCTCGGATGCGCGGGTCGAGAAATCGATAGGTGAGGTCGACCAGGAAGTTGACGATGAGCACGACCGCCGTCAGCAGCATCACCAGGTCCTGCACGACGAGCAGGTCGCGGTTGCCGACGGACTGGAACAGCAACCGGCCGAGTCCGGGGAGGACGAAGACGTTTTCGATGACGATCGCGCCGACCAGCAGGCCAGTCAGTTGAATCCCCAGGATGGTGACCACCGGGATAGCCGCGTAGCGAAAACCATGGCGGCGGAGTGCCTGGTCGCGGGTGAGACCTTTGGCGCGCGCGGTGCGGATGAAGTCTTCCCGCTGGACGTCGATGATGGACGAGCGGATGTAGCGCGTCAGCACGGCGGCCTGCACCAGGCCCAGGGCCAGGGCGGGCAGGACCAGCGACTTGACCGCGGCGATGGGGTCGGTTGACCAGTCGGTGAAGCCGCCGGCCGGAAAGAGGTGCAACTGGATGGCAAAGACCGTGGCCAGCAGCAGGCCCGCCCAGAAGGCAGGGATGGCGATGCCGATCAGGCTCACGGCGGAGATCAGCGCGCCGCTGGCGTGCCGGTAGTGGGTGCCGGCGTACACGCCGAGTGGGACGGCCACGAGCAGGGCGATCACCGCGCTGGCCAGCGCCAGGGGGGCGCTGACGCTCAGCTTCTGGAGGATCAGCGGGCCGACGTCGGCGTTGGACAGGACTGAGGTGCCGAAGTCGCCGTGCAGCAGGCCGCCGATCCATTCGAGGTAGCGCACCCAGCCGGGCTGGTCGAGGCCAAGCTGGTGGCGCAAGGTCTCGAGCGACTGCGGCGTGGCGCTGGTGCCGAGGATGACGGCGGCGACGTCGCCGGGCAGGACGTTGACGACGACGAAGACGAGGACCGAGGCCACCAGCAGGCTCACGATGAGCCAGAAGAGGCGGACGACTATGAGGATAGCCACACGACTGAGTCAATTCCCCGGAGGGGACCCCCCTTCTGGGGAGACGCGGCTGTTCTCCCGTGGGGAACCCCTCTGGGAGGCCGTGCTTGGAGCCGCAGGAACGCCACCGGTGTAGACGGTAGGCACCCCTCGGGGAATCGTATCTTCACCCGGGGACCCCGCTGGGGAGTGGCGTGTTGACCGTGGCCCGCTGGGCAATCGCGACTCCCGCTGGGACCCCGCTGGGGAATGGCGTGTTGACCGTGGCCCCCGCTGGGCAATCGTGATTCCCCCGGGGGCCCAGCTGGGAATGGCGTGTTGACCGTGGCCAGCTGGGCAATCGCGACTCCGGGGACCTGCTGGGGAATGGCGTGTGGACCGTGGCCAGCTGGGCAATCGCGGCTCCCGTTGGGGGACCCCGCTGGGGAATCACGTGCTGGGGAATCGTGTAGTGCCACCTCAGGCGAAGTACGCGTCGCCCAGAAACAGTGACGCGGTGATGCCCTGCACCTGGTAGCCCATGAAGCCCTTCTTCAGGATCCCCAGGTTGTTGCCCGCGGCGATCCACAGGTTCGCCGCGTCGTCTGCCAGCTGCTGCTGAATCTGCGTGTACAGCGCGTTGCGCTTGGTCTCGTCCGGCTCCGCGTCCGCCTGCTTCAACCAGCCCACGACATCGGGATTGTCATAGTGCCAGTAGTACATCGGATTGCCGTAGTTGCCGATGTCACGTTCTTCGACATGGTTGATGATCGTCAGGTCGTAGTCCTGAGCATTGGAAAAGACCTGCTGGAGCCAGCGCGGAAATTCCATCGGCTGCACGTCCAGTTGCACGCCAACCGCCTGCAGCTGACTGGTCAGGATGTCGGTATAAGCGACCGCGTACGGAAACGAGCTGACCTGCGCCAGGCGCAGTTTCAGGTTGTCCTGCCCAGCCGCTGCCAGCAATTGCCTGGCTTTGTCCGGATCGTACGTGTTCACCCCGGTCATATCGGCGTAGTACGGCTCACCATCGTTCGGCGACGCGTGGCTGCCAATCGGCACGGCAAGGCCCGCGTGGTAGCCGTCGATATACGCCTGGCGATCGATCGCGGCATACAGCGCCTGACGTACCCGCGGGTCGTTGAGCGGCGCACTGGCCTCGTTGATCGAAATCATGAATTTGCCAGAAGCAGGGCCCTTGACGACCGTGAAATTGGGATCCTGCTGAAACGTGGCCACCTGGTCCGGTGCGCCAATCTGCCCCAGCGCGTCGATGTCACCCGCTTTGAGCGAGTTGTTCATCGCGTTGCCGTCGGAGAAAAAGCGGAACTCGATGTCGGTCAGCTTGGCCTTGTTGCCCCAGTAATCGTCGTTGCGGGTGAGCGCCAGGCTTGCGCCATGGTTCCAGTTGCCATACTTGAAGGGGCCAGTACCGATCGGATTGGTCTTGTTGGTGGCCGCGGAGGCAGCCGAGACGATGCACGCAGAGCCGGCGGCCATATGGAAGAGCCAGTTGTCGCTGTACTGGTTGAGCGTGACTTTGACGGTCGAATCGTCGACGACGTCGACCGATTTGACCGGCGCCCAGTAGTCGCGGTGGGGATTGACCGGGTTGGTGTTGGCATCCGCCGCACGGTCCCACGAGAACTTCACGTCCTGGGCAGTGAACGGCGTGCTGTCATGCCACGTCACCCCGTTTGCCAGGTGAAACGTGAACGCGGTTCCGTCGGGAGCAACGTCCCACGATTTGGCGAGCGAGGGGGTGACTTTGCCCGAGGCATCGAGGCGCACCAGACCCTGATACAGGTTGTCGAGCAGGATGGTGGCGATCGAGGCGGTTGCGTCGGCGGTCGGGTCGAGTGAGGTGGGCTCCTGCGTGAAGCCAATGATCGCTCTCGGCTTGCTGGAGGTAGCCGCGGCCGAGCCGGCGGTAGGAGCAGCGGCAGCAGCGGCGGCGGCCTGGGACATGGCGTTTGTCGGCGCGGACGTGGCCGATGGGGCGACGGTCGGCGCGCTCGCGGGCGCCGCGCCTGTCGTCGGCGGCGACGTCGGAGCGACCGCCGTTGAAGGACTGCAAGCAGCCACGAGTGCCGAGGCTAACGGCAAGCCGAGACCGACGGCGGCAACTCGACGCAGGAATACTCGGCGGGCTATTTGCACGCCGTTATGCTACCCGCCGATCAATGCGCCCATTCATATTTGGACTGACGCTGGTGCTCGTGGGCGCGCTCGCGCTGTGGCGCCCCGCGCGCGTGGCTGTGCAGACGCTCCTGTTGCTGCCCGCGTTGTTCCCCTCGCCGCCCATCGACCCCCTGGCGCTGCTCACGCCCGAGCCGGTCCAGGAGCAGCAGGCGTCGACGTATGCGGGCGGGACGCTTGACACACAACTGTTCGCCCCGTCGGCTGGCGGGCAGCATCCCGCGATCGTGCTGCTGCTGGGCGCCGGCGACCTGCCGCGCAGCGATCTGGCGGTTCATTTCGCCGAGGCGCTGGCGCGCCTGGGCATCGTGGTCGCGGTGCCCGAATCGTCGGGCATGCTGGCCGAGCACCTGAGCTTCGACGAGGTTGACGCCATTCGCGTGAGCGTCAACGCGGTGCGAGCTCGCGCCGACGTTGACCCGACACGCGTCGGGATTGTCGGACTGTCGGCGTCGGGCGGCCTGGCCATCGTCGCGGCGGCCCAGCCGGACCTGCGTGACTCTATCCGCTTCGTCAACAGTTTTGGCAGCTATGACGACGCCATCCAGCTGCTGGTGGACGTTGCCAGCCATTCCATCGACGTCGATAGCTCGGTGCGCGACTGGGAGCCTGACCAGCGCACCGTAGAGGTGGTGGCCAATGCGCTGATTGCCGCCGGGGTGGACGACGCGGACCGGACGGAGCTGCTGGACGGGCCAACGCGCGAGCGCGCGGCCGAGATCTGCGCGGGGTTTTCGCCAGAGGTGGTGGCTCGCTTCAAGAGCATCTCGCCCTCGGCGTATCTGGATCAGCTACACGCGCGGCTGTACGTGATGCACGACGTAGATGACCCGTTCATTCCGTTCACGGAGAGTCGCAACCTGGTGGCGAGCGCTCCGCCGGGCGTCGTGGCGCGCTACACAGAGTTTTCGATTTTCGAGCACGTGATTCCAGATCGGGATGTGCCGTGGCAGACGTTTGTGCCCGACGTCTGGCGGTTGTTCTGGCACGTGCACGCGGTGCTGATGGAGTTGCTCTAAAGGTCGGGGCGCGGAATACGGCGCATTGCTTCGCTTCGCTCGCTCGCGCCGCAACGCGCCGTATTCCGCGAAGATGTGCTCCACAACCCGTGCGGACCCCGCTGGGGACTACACTCGTGCGTAGATGGCCATTCGCAACGTGGCCGCGGTCATCCTCGCTGGCGGTCAGGGGGAGCGGCTGAGCGTCCTGTCAGCGCAGCGAGCAAAACCGGCGGTTCCGTTTGCAGGCAAGTACCGCATCATCGACTTCACCCTCTCGAACTGCGTCAACTCGGGCATCGACCGCGTCGCGGTGCTCACGCAATATCGGCCCCACAGTCTGAACGACCACATTGGCATCGGGCGCCCCTGGGACCTCGACCGCATGCGCGGCGGTGTCCGCCTGCTGCAGCCCTACCTCGGCCGCAAGGGCAGCGACTGGTACAGGGGCACCGCCGACGCCGTCTACCAGAACCTGTCAGCCCTCGCCGATTGGCGCTCCGACACGCTGCTCATCCTCTCCGGCGACCACGTCTACAAGCAGGACTACAACGCGATGCTCGCCTTTCACGAGGATCGCAAAGCGGACTGCACCGTCGCGGTGCTCCAGGTGCCGATGGAAGAAGCGCATCGCTTCGGCACGCTGGTCACCGCGCCCGACGGTCGCGTGGTGGCCTTTGAAGAAAAACCCCCCGAGCCGCACAGCAACCTGATCAGTATGGGCATCTACGTCTTCGATCGGGACGTGCTCGTGCGGCGACTCGAGGAGGATGCCCGTGCGCAGGGCTCCAAGCGAGATTTCGGGCGTGACGTCGTGCCGCGCATGGTCGAGATCGACCGCGTCTTCGCGTACCCATTCAAGGGCTACTGGCGCGACGTCGGCACCATCCAGTCGTACTGGGAATCCAACATGGGCCTGCTCAACGAGCCGCCGGACTTCGACCTGTACGACACGGACTGGCTCATCCACACGCGCTCGGAAGAGCGACCTCCGGCGCGCGTCACGGAGCGGGGCACCATCATCTGCAGTCTGATTTCACACGGGTCGATCATCAACGGCAGGGTCGAGCATTCGGTACTCTCACCGGGCGTCTTCGTGGCGGAGGGCGCCGTGGTCCGCGACAGCATCCTGTTCACCGACTGCATCGTCGGCCCGGGCAGTCTGGTCGACCACGGCATTCTGGACAAACACGTGGTGGTTGGCGCCGATGTGCGACTCGGCGAGGGGACTGACACACGTCCAAATCGCACGCAGCCGCGCAACCTGCAGTCAGGGATCACCGTCGTAGGCAAGGGCGCCCGCATCCCGACGGGCCTGCGCATCGGCCGCAACTGCCTGATCGCGGCAGACGTCATCGAGCGCGACTTTCAGCGCTTTCTGTCCTCGAATGGCCACATTGCGCGCGAGTTGCCAAGCGGAGAAACGGTGGACATCGCCGCGCGTGAGGCCGCTGCTCGCTAGACGCCGAGCCGGCGCGTGATCTCGTGATCGATCGTGGTCAGGTCGCTCTCGATCGGGTCCTGCAGGCTGCCCTGGCGGCAGTGGAACCCGCTCAGGCCGTGCGTCGGCATGTCGTGCTCGCGCATGACGCGCTGCTGATAGACGGCGTCCAGTACCCGTTAGCCGACTATCAACGCGTGGTCGTCGTCGGCGCGGGCAAGGCCTCGGCGCCCATGGCAGCGGCCGTCGAGGAAATCGTTGGCGATCGTTTGCCAGTGACTGGCAGCGTGACCGTCCGCTACGGCCAGAAGGTGCCGACCCGACGCGTGCCCATCCGTGAGGCAGCGCATCCCGTGCCGGATGCCGCCGGTGTCGCCGCCACGCGTGAAATTGTCACGGCGCTCGAGTCCGCGACGTCGAACGACCTGGTGATCTGCGTCATTTCGGGCGGCGGCTCGGCGCTGCTGACCTTGCCCACCGACGGCATTTCGCTCGCCGACCTGCAGCACACGACCGACGCGCTGCTGCGGTGCGGGGCGACCATCAACGAGATCAACGTGGTGCGCAAACACCTGGACGACGTCAAAGGTGGTGGCCTGGCACGCCTGGCGGCTCCGGCGCGGCTCGTCACGCTGGTGCTGAGCGATGTGGTTGGCAACCCGCTCGACGCGATTGCCTCCGGCCCGACAGTGCCCGACACGTCGACATTTGCCGACGCGGTCGAGGTGTTCGAGCGCTACGCGCTGTGGTCGGCGCTGCCGACGTCGGTCGCCGACCGTATCCGCGCGGGCGCCAGCGGCGACTGGCCCGAGACGCCGAAGCCGGGTGACTCACTGTTTGCGGGAACCCAGACCGTGGTGGTCGGCAGCAACCTGCTGGCGTGCGAGGCAGCGGCGCGTGCCGCGACGGAGGAGGGTCTGCAGTCCATGATCCTGTCCAGCTATATCGAGGGTGAGGCACGCGACGTCGGACGCATCCTGGCCGGCGTGCTGCGCGAAATCGACGCGAGTGGCCATCCACTGTCGCGGCCATGCTGCGTGGTGGCAGGCGGCGAAACTACCGTCACCGTCCGCGGCCAGGGCAAAGGCGGACGCAATCAGGAAGTCGCGCTCGCGGCGGCAACTGGCGTAAGTGGCTTGGACCAGGTCCTGTTTGCCAGCATCGGCACGGATGGCAGCGACGGACCCACGGACGCGGCGGGCGCGTGGGTGGACGGCACAAGCCTGGCGCGTGCGCAGGCGCTCGGTCTGGATGCGGCCGTCGCATTCGCGAACAACGACAGCTATACGTTCTTTGACGCGCTGGGTGGATCACAGCTGATCCGCACCGGACCAACCAATACCAACGTCAACGACATCTACATGTTGTTTGCCTTCTGAGACTCGCTACGGGTTGGCGACCGTGAAGCGCTCCAGCACCACCTGATTCCCGTCGCCGCCGGTAAACACGCCGACTGCGCCCGAGGTGAGGGTGGCGTCCGAGACTTGCACTACCTGGCTGTCGTTGACGCTGAAGGTGAACTGCGCGCCGGCGGCGCGCACCTGCAGACGATTCTCGGCGTCGCCGGCATTGACCGCACCCGAAGCCTGCCACGGCATCAGGTCGATCCATTGATCCTGCTCGCGGCGCCAGGCGCCGACTTCGCCCTTGTCGCCGACCTCGAAGACGTAGTAGCGGCCTCCCTGGTCGGCACCGTCGAGGGGCGCCTGGGCGCGCAGGATCAGGCCGTAGCCGCCACCGACTGGGCCGGCGATCTTGCGGAACTGGCCTGTAACCAGGCCGTCGCTGAGTGCTGAACTCGAGGGAGCGGTGATGGCCACGAATTGTGCGGCGATGCGAGGCACTAGGTGGTAGCCGGAGGTGTCCCAGAACGCGGAGGCGGTGGCCGCGTTCGGCCAGCCGTCGGCGCCGCTGGCGAAGGTCTCGTCGAGGACTGGGGCCGCGGGCGAGGCCGACGCGGCGGCCGTCACCGTGGCGGGCGTCGCGACGGGCGCGCTGGTGGCTGTCTCCGTTGGAGCCGTCGTCGGGGCGACCGTTGGAGGCGTCGTCGGGGCGACCGTCGGGGCAGTTGTCGGCGCGATCGATGGGGCCGCTGTCGGCGGGATCGTTGGAACCGTGGTTGGCGCGATGGTCGGAGCCGTCGTCGGTGCCACGCTGGCGACGGCAAGGGGGGTTGGCGCGGTCGTCGCGGCCGGGGGTGAGGTCGGCACGGGCGTGGCTGGCACGGGCGTCGGCGGCGCGGTGGCCGGCAGCGGCGTGGCGGTCACGACCGGCGCGGCGGCCACCGCCCCCGCCCCGATGGGCGTGGCGCTCGCCACCGCGGTCGCCTGCACGCCCGCGACCGACGCCTGGGTCTGCGTCTGCGTCTGCATACGCTGCACCGCGAACCACAACGCCACCGCGATCACCAGCGCCAGCGTCGCCAGGCCGACGTTCACTCGCGGAAATCGCTGTCGCGTGTCGATCTGGCGAGTCTCTGTCTCGACGGGCAACGGCACGGGCACCGTCATCGGGATGACATGTGCCCCGACGTCGGGCTCCGGCTCCGGGTCCGGCACTGGCTCTGGCTGCGGCTCGGGTGCGGGTTCAGGCACAGGCGCTACGTACGCGACGACCTCGGCAGGTTCCGCGGCGAGCGTGAAGGTCACCACCCCTTGCGCCACGAGGCTCGCCAGCGCCCGCACGACCGCCAGCGGCTGCCGCCCGCTGGTGAGGTCGGCCACCGTGCGTGTCCCGTCGACCTGCTCCAGCATGCGCGCGGCGTCCGGATCCAGCGCCCGTGGCCGATGATCCGTCCGCCGCGGGACCGCCTCGATGCCAGGAATCGCCGCTGCCAGCTGGCCACCCGCTCGGGCGACCTCGGCCAGTCGTGCGGCAACGTCGATCGCGCTCAGGTCGAGGGTGTGGCTCGGAGCGTGCTCGCCCTCGACAAACTCACACGCCACGCGCGGCGGCAGCAGCGCCGCCATCTCGAGCGCGCTCAGCGCGCGCAGCGACCCCCAGGTGGCATGCATGACACGCCCCTGCTCGAGCCAGACGTCCAGCGGCGGGAGCTCGACTTCGTGCGCCGAGAGCCGACCGGTGCGGGCGGCGCTGAACAGAAGCGGCAGAGCCTCGCTCAGTCCCAGGCCAGCAGGCAACTCGGACCGAGCTGGAACGTCAGGATGCTCGAGATGCCCCTCCACGTCTTTCCGTCACGTGTGCTGCGGCGGCACAGGACTCCAGAGTCTACTAAACGAACTCAGCCCGGCTGGACGGTGATACTGTCCTGTCCCCAGCTACCATCCGGGGCGGGCAGGCCAAAATCGTCGGGTTGGACAATACCCGTGCCGTCCGTCGCTCGCACGAGCAGGTTGACCGGCGCTCCGTTCATCTGGAACATGGCCTCCCAGCGCACCATGGAATCTGGACCAGCGGCGGGCTCCAGAATGGAGGCCGCTTGCCAGGTGGTGCCACCGTCGGCGCTCAGTTCGACCCTGGTGATCCCGCGATCTCCGGCGTAGGCGACACCCGCCGCCCGTTGCCGGCCGCTGGGTAGCGTCGCGCCATCGGCGGGTACGTCGATGCGCGACATGGTTTTGATGATGCCGTCGCGGCTCCAGCCGCGTTGCTGATACCAGTCCACGTACGGCTGGTCGAGCGCGCGAATGCCCGCCAGCCACTTCGGGTTCTTCATGCCGTAGCGACCAGGCACGAGCAGGCGCGCCGGGTAGCCGTGCTCACGCGGCAGGATGTCACCATTCATCTGGTAGACGATCAGCGTGCCCGGATCGAGGACAACCTCGGCAGGCAGGCCCGACGTGAATTCGTCGATGGACAGAAACGCCACGTCGACCACGTTGGCTTTCAAGCCGCCCGCCAGGTTCAGGAGATCGCTCACGGTCACCCCGCGCCAGACGGCCGTCGACATCAGATCGCAGCCGAAGCTCGCCATATTGCAGCCAGCCGTCAAGTTCGAAATGCATTCGAGGGTCTTGGTGACTTCCACATAGGGCAGCGCCATCAGCGTCGCGTAGTCCACCTGCACGGGATGATCGACCTGGCCGTCGATAATCAGCCGCCAGGTGTTGGCGTCCACGACCGGATCGGCGACGGCATTTTTTGTGACGATGTAGAAGTCCTGGTTGCTGGTAATGGACGGGGCGAGGCTGCCCGCCGGGCGACCGGCGGCGGTCAGCGAGCCGTCCTGGTCGCGAGCGAGCGAGCGGACCGGTGCTGGCGTGGGAAATCCGGTGTCGACCGCCGCCGTTGCCGTCGGCTGGGCAATCGCGACAGTTGGTGCCGCCGTAGCGCCGGTCGCCCCGGACGCGCCCGGGGCGACCGGCGCGGCCGTCTGGGCAAGCGCCGGGCTCGTGGCCGCGACCGGCGGGCGGGTGGGCGCCGCGGCCAGCGGCAGGCTCGACTGGACGACGCCGCCGCCCGTGCCGGCGGCCGATCGCGCGAAGCCGAACGCCAGGATGCTCACCACGGTGCCGCCCAATCCGGCGAGCAGGCTGCGCCGCTCCAGGCTCGCGGTGTGTTCCGGGGCGGCGTAGCGGCCGGGGTCGAGCCAGGTCAACAGTCCCGTGCCGAGCGCCAGAACGACCGCGTACGCGCCGAAGATAGCGAGATAGCCCGCATCCGTCAGCAGCGGGTTGACGAGCAGGCCACTCGCAAACAACCCGGCGCCGGTCAGCGGCATAACGACCACCATGGCCACCAGCCACAGGCCAAAGCCGACCAGCAATGCCAGCCAGGCGTTGAGCGTGCGGACGGTGAACCAGCCAATGACGACAAACAGGGCGGCCATGCCCACGTACGCGCCGTCCAGGGCAATGTCCTTGGCGTTGGCACCGAACTGCTGGAGTCCGCGCTCGAACAGATCCAGCGGGACGAAGACCAGCAGTGTCTCCATGACCCGTTCGGGGAGGGTGCGCACCTGCCAGGCCATGCGGATGGCCTGCTGCAACGACATCGCAACCAGCATGGCCACCACCGCGACGCCGACGGCACTCCAGCGGCGTATGGTGCGATCGGTGGCGGGCTTCATCGTGGCGTGGCGATCACGGTGGATTACGCATAGCCAACGTGTCGCGGATGTTGTTGCCTGCCCTGACGGGGCACCCAGTAGTATCCGATGCAAGTGACGGTATACGCCTCGCGTCGGCGCCCGCTAACCCCCGTTCCCTCACCCAGGCGCGACACGGTAGCCATTGTCGGCGGCATCACCGCCTCGCTGGCCTTTGGCATTGGCATGCTCCTTTTGCGCTCCACGATCGAGGTGCGCTCGATTCCAGAGCGGTTGATGGAGTGGCTGCTGCTGTTTATCCCGCCGAGCGTGTTCGAAGCCCTGCTGCGCCAGTTCGGCTTCGACGCGAAGCGCTACGGGCTGGACGCGGCCATTGTCGTCATCCTGGGAGCGCTCGCCTGGCTCGGGTACGAGACATTGCATCGCGGCTGGTCGGCGTCGTGGCTCCTCGGTCTGGGGCTCGGCGTGTGGCTGGTCATCATGCTCGGCATCATGCCCTTGACATCGGCTGGGCCGTTCGCCAGCGCGTTGCCCGACGGCGCCGCGGCGGCTGTGCTTGGCTACCTGGCGGTCAGCTTGACGTACGCTGGCGCGCTCGTCGTGGTTCGCACCTGGATCGACGTCGACGGCGATCCCGAGCGAGTGCTCGATCTGCCCGTGCGCGATCGCCGCACGCTGTTGGCCGGCCTCGGGGCCACCACCGCGGCATATGTCGCCACGTACGCGAGCGGCCTGCTCTTCCCGGCGTCTGCGCGCGCCCCAGCCATTGTCCTGCTCGATCCGCAGGAGCCCGTGCCGTCGGGTGGGGTGGATGCGCCGAATCCCCATCCGCAGGCGGTCACCAGCCCACTGTCCCAGCCGGCGGGCGGCCCCACCGCGGCGCCCACCGCGGCCCCCGTTGAAGTCAGCGCGACACCTGGCCTGCCGAAGCCAGGACCAGAACGGGAACTCGACCGCGACAAGGACGGGGCCGTGCTGCCCTCGGGCCGGCCGGCTGGCCAGCTCGCGTCTGAGATCACCGCCAACACCGATTTCTACGTCGTGACCAAGAACGCTGGAGGCGATCCGGACCTGAAAGCTGAAGACTGGCGCCTGCTGGTCGACGGCGAGGTGCAGCGCAGCTTCCAGCTCGATTACCCGACCCTGCGGCGGCTGCCAGCGGTCGAAATCACCAAGACGCTCGAGTGCATCTCGAATTTCGTCGGCAAGCCGGAGTTGGCGCCGTTCGGTGCGGAGTTGATCAGTACGGCGCGGTGGAAGGGTGTCGCGGTGCGCGACATCCTGGCGCTGACTGGCGGGCCCAAGCCTGGTGCCGAATGGTTGGCCGTGCTCTCGGCCGACGAGTTCACCAGCGCTCTGCCCATGGACGTGGCCATGGATCCCGCCACGCTGCTCGTGTACGAGATGAACGGCGAGGTGCTGCCTTACGAGCACGGCTACCCGGCGCGCCTGCTGGTGCCGGGCCGCTACGGTATGAAGAACCCGAAGTGGGTTATCGGCATGCGTCCCATGACGCGCGAGTTCCTGGACTGGTACGGGCAGCGTAACTGGAGCAAGGACGCCATCGTGCGGACCATGTCGCGCATCGACAGTCCCGGGCCGGGCGACAGCCTGGCGGCTGGGCCGAACTCGATCAGCGGTGTGGCCTACGCCGGCGTGCGTGGCATCCAGCGGGTGGAGTTCACCTCTGACGGCGGCGAGACGTGGGCGGATGCCGACCTCGTTGAGGCGTCGCCTGGGCAGGACGCCTGGATGCGCTGGCGTGCCACGTTCACGTCTGCGCCTGGCTCGAAGGTGGCGCTGATGGCGCGTGCCACCGACGGTACAGGCGCACTGCAGGAGCAAGCCTTCACCCTGCCGGAGCCCAACGGTGGGACTGGCTGGCCGCATCTGGAGCTGGGCTAGCCGCGTCAGCGAACGGCGCACCGGTAGCTTGCGACTTGCGGCCCGCGCGAGTAAGGTCGGCGCATGCGCCCGACGGTTACAAGACGACTACCACTGTTCGCCGTCTGCGTAACAATCGCAACACTGGCCTATGCCGGCCCGGCCTTCGGCCAGCCTGCGTGCACGCAGTTTGCACCTGACTTCGCCCCGCTCGAGCAGCAGATCGGCGCGGTCATGGGCGACCCCAGCGGTTGCGCCCGCGTCGATGGCGACGGCAACACGATCCAGGTCAGCAGCACCGGCCTCGCCGTCCGCCGAGCCGACGGCATGCTGGTGTTCGCCTCGGGTGAGGAGCACTGGGCGTTGACTGACGCCGGCCTTCAGGAGTGGACGGGCAACTGGCACAACGGCATCTATCCGCCCGTGACGCCGCAGCCCGACGCGGACAACGAACAGGCGCAACCCGAAGCAGCCGAGCAGGCGCGGGTTGAGCCCATGACGCTGATTCAGGTCCTTCAGGACGGTTCGAACGCGGTCGTGGTAGAAGATGCTTCCGGGAGCCTGTTCACGGTCCAGACGGGCGACGGCTGTCCTGATGTGGCCGCCGCGGTCGGGGACCGTGTCTTCGTGCGCTTGGGCGGGTCGCAGACCGATCTCATCCTCATGCAGCAACACGAGACCTGCGCCGTCGCCGCCATGCGCCCAGCCGAGCAGTGAGTCCAAGGCGACCGATCAAGGCGACTGACACAAGGAGGATTACGTTGCGCGATGAGCTTCACTCGCCGTCAATTCCTGGCCGGCTGCACGGAAGTCGTAGCACTGGGTGGAATGACTCTGCTGGCAGCCTGTCAGAGTCAGCCTCAGCCGATCACCGTCACCGTCCCGCCAGCTGCCCCGACGAGCGCGGCGCCGCCGACTCCCTCATCCGCTAGCTCACCGGCCGCCAGCGCGGCCGGCGCCTCGCCGGCTGCATCTCCAGCTGCCGGCGCGTCACCCGCTCCGGCGGTGGCCGCCGCGGCCAGCCCCGCCGTCCCCTCGGCGTCGCCCGCTGTCGCTGCCAGTGCCTCACCGGTGCCCGCGCTCCAGCCAGCCGGCCTCGCTGGCAAGCCGCAGTACCAGATGGACGCACTCCACACCGGGCGCTCGCCGTATATGGGCGCGAAGCAGCTAGCCGTCACGCGCACGTTCGATACCAATCAACCGGACCTGCATCCTGACGATGCCCTGTTCCCGGGCATCGACATCCAGAGCTCGACGTCGATCGGACCAGACGGCACGATCTACGCCACGAACTTCGTCGGTTGGCTGTTCGCGCTCCAGGATAGCCCCAGCTCGGCCAACGGCCTGGACCTCGCGTGGCGATTCCGTCCGGCGAGTAGCTCGCCCTTCCATTGCACGCCGGTGGTCGGTCGCGACGGCACCATCTACTGTTCGTTCACTGTTGGCACGGGCGCCGCGGCCAAGGGCACGCTGTACGCGGTTCGCGCGCCGTCCAGCGGCATGGATGGACAGGTCGTCTGGCAGACGGACCTGCCGCCCGGCAATATCCAGAACACACCGTCCCAGGGCCCCGACGGCACGCTGTACATCGTCAACGTCGCGGGCGTGCTGTTCGCGATCGACCCGACGTCGGGCCAGGTGAAATGGACCACCCAGATCGGCACTTCGCAGCCTGCCCAGTTTGGCCAGACGGTCAAAGTCGCTCCTGCCGTGGGACCCGACGGCACCGTCTACGTCGGCGCCCTGACTGGCTCGCTATACGCGGTGTCGCCTCCGGGCGGTTCTGGCAACCAGGGGTCCATCAAGTGGAACTTCGACTTCGGCCAACACCTGGGCCCAACGCCGCTGGTGACGGCGCCGGTCACTGCTGGGCCGAATCGGGGCCAGGATGGCGTCGGTACCGGAGCTTCGGCATCCATCGGTCCGGACGGCACGATCTATGTCGGGGCCAACAACAGCAACTTCTACGCCATCAACCCGAATGGTCAGCAGAAGTGGATGTACGAAGCTGAGCGCGAGCTGGCGGGTATCTGGACGACCGCCGCACTGAGCTCGGATGGATCGACGCTCTACTTCGCCGCCAACAAAGGTGGCGTCTACGCCCTGAACACGCAGACCGGAGCATTGAACTGGCAGTTCAACATCATCGGCTCGGTGTACGGCTCACCCGCGCTGGATGCGGGTGGCACGCTGTACACGGGCAGCACGGTTGGCCACGTGTTCTCGGTCTCGACGTCCACGGGTGAGTACATCACCGATCTGGACCTCGGGGCGCCCGTGTGGACGGCGCCCTCGGTGCGACCGGACGGCAGCATCGTCGTCGGTGACCGCAACGGGCGAATCGTCGTGCTACAGGGGTGACGCTACGATCTCGATGACCGGCAGGCTCCCGCCGGCGGCGAGGGCCATGTCGATCTCGCCCTGGTAGTCGAAAATTCCGGTGAGCTTGAGCAGCGGTCGAATCGGTCGTGGGGGACCGCAGCCGGACGAACCGGGCGCTCATCAGCCGCATGTACGCGGCGCGCTGGTCCGGGTCTTCGACGAGGTAGGCGGTGCCGT
Source organism: uncultured Chloroflexia bacterium (assembly GCA_963776625.1). Classification (GTDB taxonomy): domain Bacteria; phylum Chloroflexota; class UBA6077; order UBA6077; family CF-72; genus CF-72. The sequence goes on from CAVZNP010000005.1 coordinate 290,833, forward strand.
GCATCTGGCGTCGTCCGACCTGGATCAGGACCTCCGGGTTGGCGCGCACGTTGTGGTACCAACTGGAGCCCACCCCCCAGCCGGAGAAGACAATGTAGCGGTCGCCGACCGGCATGAAGCTGACGGGCGTGGTGCGCGGCTGGCCGCTGCGCCGCCCGCGGGTGGTGAGCAGCAGGACGCATCGCGAGCGCAGCAGCTCGGCGAACGGTCCGGCGTACATAGCCCGCGGTACGCGCAGCAGCGCCCGTGAAAACCCGGTCGGCGGCGGGCGCCTGAAGGTCGGTTCACTCATAACAGCTCGCCGCGGCCAGGCGCGAACGTCAAAAAACGCCAGCTCGAGAACGCCAGGTTCAGCCTGGTCGCCGTTCGCTAGCGGTACCGCGCCCTGGCGTGACCAGGAGCCGCCCTCGAGCGCAGTGCGGGCACTGGGCCGGCTCGCTCGTAATCCCGCGCAGACGAAACAGCTCTTGCTCGCCACTGCTGAAGACGAAACCCTCCCCGCACGTGGAACAGCACAGAGCCTTGTCGTCAATCACTCGCTCAGCCATGATGGCCCGGCATGCTACCAAATGGGTATCGCCCGACCCAATCCTTCGATACCCATTCGTGACGCAGGCCGGCTTACGCCTTACGCCGGAACGCCAACGGGCAGGTCGACGTGGGTCGCGGCCAGCGCCGCGTCCACGATTGCCTGACTTCTGGAATCGATCGGCACCAGTGGAAGACGCGCGTTGCCAACCTGCATCCCGACCTCGTTGAGCGCGTACTTCAGTGGGATCGGGCTGCTGGTCACAAACAGCGCGTCGACCAGCGGCATGAGCCGATGGTGGATCTCCGCCGCGCGGGTCACGTCGCCAGCGACGAACGCGCGCATCATCTCGGCGATCTGGCGTCCGACCAGGTGCGCTGCCACCGAGACCACGCCGTACCCGCCCAGAGCCATGATGGTGAGGATGTCCCCGTCGTTGCCGCTCCAGACGCGGAAGCCCTCTGGCGCATCGCGAATGATCTCGCCAATCTGCTTGAAATTCGCGCTCGCCTCTTTGACGCCGACGATATTGGACACCTCACGCGCCAGGCGCAGCGTCGTGGCTGCCTCCATGTTGCGCGGTGACCGCGACGGGATGTTGTAGAGCACGACCGGCAGGTCCACCGCGCGCGCGATGGCGCCGAAGTGCTGGAACAGCCCTTCTTGTGGCGGGTTGTTGTAGTAGGGCACGGTGCCCAGAATCCCGTCCACGCCCAGATGTGCCGCCTCGCGGGAGAGCTCGATGCTTTCGGCGGTGTTGTACGTGGTCGTGCCGGCGATCACCGTGGCGCCTCGCGCGTGAGCGACCTCGACCGTCGCCTCGAGCAGCGCCAGCTTCTCCTGGTTGCTGAGGGTGGGCGACTCACCGGTCGTCCCGCACACCACCAGGCCTTCCGTGCCCGAGTCGAAGAGGGCCGCTGCCAGACGCTTGGCCTGGTCGAGATCCAGCTTGCCGTTCGAAGCGTCGAACGGGCTGACCATCGCCGTGAGCAAACGTCCAAATGTCATGCATGCACCTCCTGGCCGTCTCGTACAGGCGCTGAATGCCAGCCATGGCGAGCCACGAGCTCAAACACCTGGATGGCGTTCAGGGCGGCGCCCTTCCTGAGATTATCACCCACGACCCACAGCGCCAGACCGCGTGGATGCGACGGATCCTTGCGCACGCGCCCGACGAACACGGGATCCTCGCCAGCTACCGACAGCGGCATTGGGTAAGCCGACTGCCGTGGATCGTCGGCTACCACCACCCCTGGCGCGCGGCGCAGCAGTTCGCGCGCCTCCTCAGGCGACATTGGTCGTTCGAGCTCGAGGTGAATGGCTTCTGAGTGGCCGACCACCACGGGAACCCGAACGCACGTGGCGCTGATGGCCAGGTCGGGCGCCGCGAAGATCTTGCGGGTCTCGTCGATCATCTTGCGCTCTTCGCTGAACAGGCCGTCGCCCTTGTAGCTGCCGATCTCCGGGATGAGATTCTGGTGGATCTGATAGGGGTACTGCGCGTGCGGCGCCCGCGAGTCGAGGACCTGAGCGCGCAACTCGTCCACCGCGCGCCAGCCCGTACCCGACACGGCCTGGTACGTGTCCACGATGATGCGCTGGATCGGGTTGACCTGATGAATCGGCCACAGCGCCACGACCATCTGCGTGGTCGAGCAGTTCGGGCCAGCAATGATGCCGTGATGCGCGCGCGCCGCTTGGGGGTTTACCTCTGGCACGACCAGCGGTACGCCTGGATCCATGCGCCAGGCGTTGGACTTGTCGACGTCGAGCGCGCCGGCCCGGGCGACCAGCGGGGCGTACGTGCGCGCCTCGACGTCACCAATGGCCGAGATGACGAAATCGAGTCCTTCGAACAGGCGTGGATCGGGGCGAGCTACTTCGACAGTGTGCTTGTCACCGCGCACCGTGACCTGCTTGCCCGCGCTGCGCTCGGAGGCGAACAGCCGCAGGCTGGCGATGGGGAGGTCGGGACGGTCGCCCGCCTCGACGATGCGCAGAAATTCGCGGCCGACCTGGCCGGTCGCACCGAGCACTCCGATGGCGTAGCTCATGATTGAAGACCCATCAGTGTATCGAGGCCGGTCATCAGGCCCACGTGTTTTGGCACCTCGCGGAGGGCGAGCGCTACGCCCGGCAGGTACGCCTCGCGGCCCAGTGCGTCGTGTCGGATGCTGAGCACCTGGCCGAGCGAGCCAAACAGGACCTCCTGGTGTGCGTTGAAACCCGGCAACCGCACGCTGTGGATGCGCACCCCGCCCTGCACGGCGCCACGCGAGCCCTCGAGCGTCCAGCGCTCCACTTGCGGGTCCGGCAGGTCGCCGTCGCGTTCGGCGCGGATCTCGCGTGCCGTCTGAATCGCCGTGCCCGATGGCGCGTCCACCTTCTTGTCGTGATGCAGCTCGATCACTTCGGCCGCGTCCATGAAGCGCGCCGCGACGCGGGCGAAGTGCATCATCAGCGCCCCGCCAATGGCGAAGTTCGCCGCCCACAGCCCGCCGCGATGGTGCTCGCGCAAGGCAGCATCGACCCTGGCGAGGCTGTCCTGGGAGAGTCCACTCGTTCCGCTGACCACGTGGAGTCTGAGGCGCGCGGCGCTGCAGAGCAGGTCCGGCGCGGCGGCGCCGGTCGTGAAGTCGACGAGGACGTCAGTCTCGGGGGCAAGTCGCTCCAGCTCCGCCAGAGCGTCCGTATGCCCGAACCCGCCGACCACGCTGACGTCGGGATACTCCGCCAGTCCGCTCATCATGACGCGTCCGACCCGTCCGGTCGAACCCGCCACGACGACGCGGATCATCGCGGACTCGCTACTCCGAGTCGGCGGGCTCGGTCTCGGTCACTCGCATGGTGGCGCGTCGACCGGTTGCCGATCCCCGCGGGCGGTTGCCCGAGGATTCGCGACGCGGGCGACTCGGTGCCGCCGCGCTGGTGCTCTCGGCATCGGGCGTCGGTTCACGGTCGTGGCGTGGCGCGCGGTCTCGATACCCGCCCCCGCTCCCGCCCCCGCTCCCGCCACCACCGTTGCGGTTGCCGCGATCGCCGTCTCGCCCACGTCGCTCGTTGAAGGGTCGCGGCCGGCGATCGCCAGTATCGCCATTGCGGCCGTGGTCCTCTTCGCCGTCGTGGTCATCCTCTGACGGCTCCAGCAGCGCCCGACGTGACAGGTTGACGCGTCCCTGGCGATCGATCTCGGTGACCAGCACCTGGACTTCGTCGCCGATGTTGACCACGTCCTCGACGGTTGGCACGCGGTAGTTGGCGAGCTCCGAGATGTGGACCAGGCCTTCTTTACCAGGCAGGATTTCGACAAACGCGCCAAAGGGCATGATGCGCGTGACCTTGCCCGTATAGATCTCGCCGGCCTCGACGTCGCGGGTCAGCGACTTGATCCAGTCGACCGCCTTCTGGGTGTTCTCGGCGTTGTTCGAGCCGATGTTCACCGTACCGTCGTCCTGGATGTCGATGCTGGTGCGCGTCTCTTCGGTGATCTTGCGGATCATCTTGCCGCCAGGCCCGATGATGTCGCGGATCTTGTCCGAATTGATCTTGATGGTGGTGATACGCGGCGCGTAGCGACTGACTTCCTGGCGTGGCCCCGCGATGACCGCGTCCATCTTGTCGAGGATGAACAGGCGTCCCTCGCGGGCTTGCGTCAGGGCGCTTTTCGAGGATCTCCTCGGTCAAGCCGGCGACCTTGATGTCCATCTGAATCGCCGTCACGCCCTCGCGCGTGCCAGTGACCTTGAAGTCCATGTCGCCCAGCGCGTCTTCGACGCCCTGGATGTCGGTCAGGATCGCGTATTTGCCCTTGGCTGTGCCGTCCTGGGTGACGAGGCCCATCGCCACGCCGCCGACCGACGCCTTGAGCGGGACGCCCGCGTCGAGCAGGGCCAGCGTGCTGCCACACGTGGAGGCCATCGACGTCGAGCCATTCGAGCTCAATGTGTCGGACACCACGCGAATCACGTAGGGGAATTCCTGCTCACTGGGCAGCACCGCCACCAGCGCGCGTTCGGCCAGGGCGCCGTGACCGATGTCGCGGCGACTGGTGCCGCGCAGGGGGCGAGCTTCGCCGACGCTGAACGGTGGGAAGTTGTAGTGGTGGATGTAGCGCTTGGGCTCGTCGAGACCGATCGAATCAATCGACTGTTCGTCTGAGTCAGTACCCAGCGTCGCGACGCTCATGACCTGGGTCTGGCCGCGAGTGAACAGGCCGGAGCCATGTGCGCGCGGCAGCACGCCGACCTCGATCGAAATCGGGCGGATGTCTTTGGTGCCGCGACCGTCGGGGCGCTTGCCATCTTTCAGGATCTTGGTCCGCACCAGGTCCTTCTCGATCGACTCGAAGAGCTTGCCCACCTCTTTGGGATCGGAGCCAGCCTCGGCGAACTCGGCCGTGACCGTGTGGCGCAGGTCGCGCGTGGCGTCTTCGCGGCCGCCCTTGTCAGGGTTGTAAATCGCCGCTTCGAGCTCTTTGCCCAGGCGCTTGACGAGCTTCTTCTTGAGCGCCTCGTCGACGGGCGGCGGTGCCGTTTCCTGCTTGGGCTTGCCAGCCAGGCGACGCAGTTCTTCTTGCGCCTCGATCAGCGGCTGCATAGCGCGGTGACCGGTCATGATGGCTTCGAGCACGAGGTCCTCGGGCAGTTCGGAGGCGCCCGCCTCGACCATGAGCACCGCGTCAGCGGTGCCCGCCACTGTCAGGTCCAGTTCCGACAGGTCGTACATGTCGCGCATGGTCGGGTTGACCACCAGCTTGCCGTCGATGAGGCCCATCTTGACGGCGGCGACCGGTCCCTGGAATGGGATGCTCGACAGGTGCAGCGCCGCGCTCGCGCCGATGATGCTCAGCATGGCCGGATCGTTGGCCTGGTCGGCCGACATGACCATGTTCACGATCTGGACGTCGTTGCGGTAGTACTTCGGAAAGAGCGGCCGAATCGGCCGGTCCGTCAGTCTGGCCGTGAGGATGGCCTGCTCGCCAGGCCGACCTTCGCGCTTGATGAAGCCGCCTGGGATCTTGCCCGCGGCATACATGCGCTCTTCGTATTCGACGGTGAGTGGGAAGAAGTCGATGCCCTCGCGGGGATCGACGGACGAGACGGCGGTGGCAAGCAGCACCGTTTCGCCGTAGGTAACCAGCACGGCGCCGTCGGCGAGCCCCGCGACGCGGCCAGTCTCGAGCGTCAGTTTGCGCCCGGCGATCTCGATATCAATTTTGTGGACAGCCACGAATACCTCAAATTCTCAAAACGACGACAACGGCCCCACCATCCATGGCGCTCCGCAGCCTTCCATCGCCCACGCGGGCCCACGCGACGTCTCGGCGGGTCCAACCCCGCGTCGGCTCCCCTTTGCCCGCGGGACGAACGCACGTCCTCCCCCGACAAGACGTTCCCGATGGGGCGGAGGCGGGTACACGGGCGCATGTGGTCTGCCCGGATACCTCAGGTGAGATCCAGGGCGAGTGTGTCTCCGCCCTGGCGAGAAAGTCCGCAGACTTTCGACTTCCAAAAACTCGACTCTATGCTTACCGGCGCAGGCCCAGGTCGGCAATCAACTGCAGGTAGCGGTCGTGCTCCGTCCTCGACAGGTAATTCAGCAGTCGGCGCCGTCGGCCGACCATCTTGAGCAAGCCGCGCCGCGAGTGGTTGTCGTGCTTGTTGCTGCGCAGGTGCTCGGCCAGAGCATTGATGCGGTGCGTCAGCAATGCGACCTGCACGTCGGCGGAGCCGGTGTCGCTTGTGTGGAGCCGGTGCTTCTCGATGACAGCGGCTCGATCGGCCTCAGCAAGGGCCATAGCTACGTCTTATCTCTTTCTCCTCTATATCTGTGACGAATCCGAGTATACGGTTTTTCCAACGCCCCATCGGATGGCATACCCTCTCATCTCGCACGAGTGAGCGCATGACTCTCTGGGACTCTGATCGCCTGCGCGCTGCCATGCGCGTCTACCTGCTCGCGGATACGGGCCTGGTCTCGCCGGACAGTCTGATCGACGTGGTCAGAGCCGCCCTCCGCGGCGGTGTCACCGCCGTCCAACTGCGCGCCAAGCTGGCCACCACCCTCGAGCAGTTGGAGCTCGCGCGCGGACTCAAGGCGGTGTGCGAGCAGGCCAGCGTGCCGCTGCTGGTCAACGACCGCGTCGACGTGGCGCTGGCCGCGGAATCGGATGGGGCGCACGTGGGCCACATCGGCGAGGAGGACCTCTCGCCGCGGGATGCGCGGCGGCTGCTGGGCCCAGCAGCGATCGTCGGCGTCTCCGTCGGCACGCCCGAGGAGGCGCACACGGCGGCTGCCCAGGGGGCCAGCTACGTCTCGGCGGGGCCGATGTTTGCCACGTTCACCAAGCTGGACGCCGGGCCCGCGGCGGGGGAGCCACTGCTGCGCGGCGTGCGGGCGGCGACGCGCCTGCCGCTGGTGGTCATCGGTGGCATCACGCCGCAGCGGTCAGTCGCCCTGTTCGCGGCCGGTGCCGACGGCGTATGTGTGGGCGCCGCGATCCTGCGCGCACCCGACCCCGAGGTGGCCGCGCGGGCCTTCTTCGAGATCGGCGGCGCCTGAGTCGAAATCAGAACTCAGAACTCAGAACTCAGAAATCAGCTGACTTCTGAGCGCTCGAGAAACCCCGCGTAGAAGCGCCGCAGCTCGGGCGGCATCTGCCTCGCGTCGGCCATGACGCCTGAGCAGAAGCCCGCGAACGTCTCATGGTCGTTGTCTTCCGCCAGCATGCCGCGCCAGTAGCCCGTCGGCGAGTTCGGATCGACCTGCGTTTTGATCCCGTTGCAGTAGACATTCGCGAGCTCGGCAATGCGCGGGTACTCCGCCGGACAGTGCGAGCCAAGGGCGCGCAGCACTTCCATCAGCGCATCGCGCTCGGTGCCCCGACGCCGCTCCCACCAGGCGTGCGCCAGCTCATGGACCGCGGCCTCCTCCTGCGTGCCGCGCAGCATCACCAGTCCGCGGTCGCCGAACCAGTAACCGCCACCCATTGGCTCGTCGAGCGTGCCGACTTCCAGGCGCAAGCCTGTGAAGTAGGCTACGGCCTCGCCACTGAACGGCTCGCGCTCGAAGAGCGCTTCGAACCAGCGGCGCGCATCCTCGCGATGCGCCATTTCAGAGAATCCGAAGTATTCCCGCATCTCCGGACTGGCTGGCACGCGCCGCCAGCCCCGCGCCGGCTCGTCGGCGTCGCGCCTGCGGCCAAATGGGTTGAGCCTCATCCCGGCTCAGGCCGCATTGCCGAGAAAACTGTGCACTCGCTCTGTCAGCGCGGTCACCACCGGGAGCGAGCGCAGCCGCTGGTAGCTGCGCGAGCGTCGGTAGAGCGCCAGGCTACCGAGATGCAGCCCGCGCAGGACCGCGCGCGAGAAGCGGCCGCGGCCTGGCCCAAGATCACGGCAGTAGATCAAGCGCGGCGCCGCTTCCAACCGTCCGGCGAGGATGGCGCGCGCCACCGCGTCGGCCAGGACTTCCTCGCGTAGCTCATTGGCCGGTCGCTCGCCGGGCGCGCGTCCGGGCACGTACTCGAAACGGGCAGCGAGCGCCAGCTCCGGACCGTCGGGTCCCAGCAGCGCGTGCGCGATCAGGTGGGCGTAGACCTCCAGACGCTGCTCGTCGTCGAGATCACGCGAGACGACCAGCTCCGTGCCGCGCGGGCTGGACAGCAAAAAGCCCTTGAGGTCGTGCAACGCGGCCGTCTCGTCGCAGTGCACGCCGAGCTCTTCGAGCAGGCGGCGCGCCGCTACCGCCCGCTGGCGCGGCTCCCACGGCGTACTCGGCAGAGTGTGCAGCCGCAGCACCCGCGCGAGATTCGCGGCGGTGGTTTCGGCCTGCGGCACGAGTCTGGCCATCAGCTCGTTTCGGTGACTGGCTGTGACGTCTCGATGCCCAGGATGTGCCACAGCAGGCGCGTGCGCACGACCACCTGGTCGGCCAGGCTGAGCTGACGATAGCTGCGCAGCAGGTCGTCGAACGCCAGCAGGTCGGCGGCGTGCCACGGCAGGTAGTAGCCGGCGAGTGCCAGCAGCTCCTTGAAGGCGCGACTGCTGAGCGCCTCGCAGCACAGCGCCCAACCGACCATACGCTCGAGGGTCAACGGCGCCTCGAGCACGCCCTGCTCGTAACGGCTGACCATGCTCTGGGTCACGTGGTAGCCAAGGTCTTCGAGCTCGCCGGCCAGGCGCGCCTGGCTGCGCGACCCGTTGCCGGCGGCCGGGTCGGACTGACGCAGTTCGCGGAGGCTCGTACCGACGCGGCCTTTGATCGCCGACCAACGGGCGACCTGCACTTCATCCCGATCGCTCATCTGCCGTTTGAGGAGCATAGCGGCCGGAAGGACGCGGCAGCTATGCGCGCCAGACATGGCCCGCCGCGGGCGCGGTCTGCCAGAGTACAGGCACCAGCTGCCCGAGGGCGCGATCCGACGCGCCTGCCAGGTCTGGCCACGCCCGGCGTGAATCGGGTATTGTACGTTCGGAAAGGACTGAATTTACCGATGCAGCTTTCGAGCGCGGCGGGTGTCGTCTCACGGCTCCGGCGCCTGGTGTTCGAGACTCACCAGCCCATCCAGTTCCTCGACATCACGGATGCGGTCACCGAGCTCGTGCGCGTCGCCGGCCTGCGTGAGGGGGTGGCCAACATCTTTTCGCGCCACACCACGGCCGCCGTGTGCATTCAGGAGGACGAGCCCCTCCTGCTCGAAGACCTGCGCGAGTTCCTTCATCGCACCGCGCCCGCTGAAGCGCACTACCGGCACAATGACTTCCGGGTACGCACGGTGCATATGCACGACGACGAGAGTCCGAATGGGCATGCCCACTGTCAGCAGATGCTCATGGGCAGCAGCGAAGCCGTTCCCGTGAGCGACGGCGAGCTGCTCCTCGGCCAGTGGCAGCGCATCTTCCTGGTAGAGCTGGACGGTCCCCGCGCCGAGCGCGAGGTCATCATCCAGGCGCTGGGAACGGCCGATTAGTCCTTCGTAAGTCACGTCTCCCGGGCGGACGAGCACTTATGTCTCCCGACCCGGATGCGTGAACGGGCGAACGTTAAGCCAGTTCGACCGTTAAGATCAGCGCATCTTGGCCGCCATCCAGGAGTCGTCTTCCCAGGCCATCTCCGCCCACGCGACGCGCAACGCGCAGCGGGCCACGTGGCTGGGCATCCTGGCCCTGCTCACGCTGCTGTCCGTCGGGCGTCTGCTCGTGACGGCCTTCAGCTACGGCATCCCCGCCTGGTTCGACGAAGAGCTCAACCCGCTCATCGACCTGCTGATCCACGGTCAGCCCATCGTCAGCGTCGATGCGCGCCAGTACGGCGTGGTGGTGTTCCTCGTCTTCGACCCGGCGCTGCGCGTGCTGGGCGCCAATCTGTCCGCCCTCGCCCTGTACGCGGCGTGTGTCGCCCTGCCGTGTCTGGTCGCGGCGTACGTGCTGATCGCCCGCCGGTATGCGCAGCAGGATCCCGCCCAGTGGTTGATCATCGCGCTGGCCTGGTCGAGCTCGGTGCCGCTTCTGTACGTGATAGCCCAGCACATGGTCGACGCCTGGCAACTGCTCTTCGTGAGCGCGGCGCTGTTCCTCTTTACCGGGTCCCAGCGGCAGCAGCGCTACGCGGGGCTCCCGCTGGCCGCCGCCACGCTGACCAAGCTGCTGCCGGCGCTCCTGCTGGCGTATCTTGCCCTGCGCTACTGGCGCGCCGCGCTGATCGGCGTGCTGGGCATCGGGCTGCTGCTCGGCATCGGTCAGCTCCTGTACGGCACGCTGATGGGCTTCGGATACCCGCTCGCAATGCTCTCCATGGGCGGCGAAACCGTCGCCCGCTGGTCAACGCATTTCGAAAACAACTCGGTACGTGGCTTGATCTTCAAGGTTGCCGACGGTTTCCGACTGCAAGGCGACACCACCAACTACGTGCTGGATCCGGCCGCGTTCCCGTATCTGAGCCTCGCCGCGTACGCCATCGCCGCGGCGTTGATCGGCTATCTCTTCTTCGCGGCCTGGCGCGGCCGCCGCCATGATTCGACCGCACGGCGCTCGATCGAGTTCAGCCTCGGGCTGGTGACGATGCTGCTGGTGTCGCCGCACACGGCCCAGGACTATCTGGTGACGGTCCTGCCGGTCTTCGGCGTCTGGCTGTTTCTGTGGACGCGCGGCTTGCCGCGGCCATGGGGACTCGGCCAGAGCGCGCTCGGGGCGGCCGCCGCGGTGTTGATCGGCGTCTTCGTGCCGATGAACCTGGCGGCACGCGCGCTGCCGATCACCTGGCTGCTGTCGGTCACCGGCAACAGCAACAATTCGCTGTTCGTCGACCAGATCGGCTCGGCGATCGGTCCCTACGAGTTCTTCGGTTTCCCCTTCGTGGGTCTGCTGCTGGCGTGGATCGTGCTGCTGCGGCTCGAGCGCCAGAGCGCGTCGGGATGAGCGGCGTCCACGTGCTGATCGCGGTGGCCATGCTGTTGGCCGCCATCTCCGTAGAGGCAACGGAGCAGTACACCAGTCGGTATCACAGCTTGCCGGTGCTGGATTGGCTCGAGTCACGCGCGCCGCTGGCCGAATCGGCGGACGTGCCGAGCGCTACCGATCTGGCGCGCGGCGTGACGCGCGCCTTGCCGCTGCTCGTCATTCGCAACGACGCGCGCACCCAGATGCCGTTGTTCGGGCCGCCCAGCTCGGTCCAGCGTGTCGTCGGCGGCGTGCGAGACGCCGCCCGCATCGACCTGGGCTCGCCGGGGAGCGCGCCAGCGAGCGACCTGCCGGTAACGGCACGCCTGGACGTGATTGTGTTTGACCGCGAATTGCGCGCCGACGCGTGGGCGCGCCTGATGGGTCGCGCCATGGACATCCGCGATCCGGACAGTGGCTGGTCGCAAGAGCGCGTGGCCGGACCTGAGGAGCAGGACGTGGTGTGGCTCGCCGCGCCGGGGCCCGTGTCGAGTGGCGTTGCGACGGTGGTTGGTCATCGCGGCGCGGTGGCCTTCGAGCTGCAGCTCGCGATGCACCGCGACCCGAATCCCGACGCCGCCGAGCTGGTGGACCTGAACGCGCGCGCAGAGGTGGTCGCGCGTCAGGCGGCGACGACGTGGTCGGGGTGGCTGACTCAGCAAATGGCCGCATGAGACTGTCGTGATCGCGACGCTCCCGGTCTGATGACAGCTCGTCTCGTGGTGGATGCGGTCGTGGACGCAGTGCTGGCCACACTCGTGGTCGTCCTCGGTGGCGCGTGCGTGCTGCTCCAGGGCGCTCTCGTGCGCGGGCTGCGCAAGCGCGGCAAAGCGCGGCGGATCGTCTACCTTGGCACAGGTCAGATCGCCCAGATCTTTCCCCGCAACGGCGTGAACCTGTTCCTGGAGCGCGAGTGCAGCGACTTCGGCGGCTACTTCGAACAGCTCTGGAACGTCCATTTTCCGGCCGGTGCGCGCGGCAGCCTGGACCTCACGCCGCGCCACCACCTCATCGACGTCGACTTCTGCCCGCCTGGCGGCTGGCGATATGCAGTCGGCGCGCAGCGACTGCGGATCACCTCGCTGGCGTGGCGGGAAGTCCGGTTCCTCGTGTGGCTCCTGCCGTTCCTGAGCCGCTACCGAGCTTCGGTGCTGACCGCCACCAACCCATACCTGCAGGGACTCAACGCCGCCATCGCGAGCCGACTCCTTGGTCTGCCATACGCGGTCATCATCACCCGCGACTACGATTGGGATTGGGCAGTGCTGGGCAAGCAAGCGTTTCGTTCGGTGTACCCCAGTCGACGGGTCGAACGCGCCGTCGGCCGCTGGGTGCTGCGCCACGCGGATCTGGTGCTGGCGGACCGCGCGTATTACCGCGATTTCGCGGTTCGCAACGGCGCCGCCCCCGGGCGAGCGGTTGCCACACGGGTGCTCGCGGATAGCGCTTTCGTCACAGCTCGGGCGGACGCATCGTTCCGACAGCGCTACGCCCTGGGCCCTGGTCCGTTGCTTACGTACGTGGGTCGCCTCGATTCCGACAAGTTCCCACTCGATCTGGTTGATTGCCTGAGCCGTGTCCAGGGCCGCTTTCCGAGTGCCCAGCTGGTCTGCGCGGGCACGGGCGCCTTGTCGGGAGAGATGCACACGCGCGCCAACAAGCTAGGCGTTCAGGCTAATCTGCACCTGCTGGGCAGCCTGCCCCTCGAAGAGTTGCCCGTGCTGCTCGCCACCAGTGACGCGGTGGTCGCCGCACACATGGGCTACACGCTGATCGAGGCTGGACTGACTGGCGTGCCCATCGTGACGTACGACTACGATTTTCACAATGAGATCGTGACCGACGGAGAGACTGGTTACCTGGCGCCGCTGCGCGATGTCGCGGCCCTCGCCGAGCGCGTCTGCCAGGTGCTCGCCGATCCGACCGCCGCGCGTGCCACCGGCGCCCGGCTGCGCGAGAGGCTGCTGCGCGAGCACAGCCTGGAGGCCGTCGTGCCGCTGTATCAGCAGGCATACGACCAGGTGCTGGATCCGAGCCTGTGACGGTCACCGTCGCGGCGGCGCCAGCGCGCCTCGAAGTGCGCTCCTCGACGATCAGCCCGGCGAAGATCTACGCTGCGGCGCTGGCCTTCTGGATGGTCACCCGCGTGCTCGTCCTGGCACATCAGGGCGCGTGGCCGTGGATGAACTCGTTTGTGGTCGACGCCGCGCGCGGGATTATCGTCGGCGATTGGCTCGACGCCGTCCGCCCCCAGTTGCCCGCATTCCTGGGCGTCCCGATCGTGCTGGTGGGCGCCAACGAGCAGCAGACCGTGGCGGTGCTGTATCTGCTGGCCAGCCTGGTGCAGTACGGCGCTTTTGTCGTCGTGCTGCGCGCGATCTTTCCCGAGCGGCTCCAGGAGCAGGCCATCGGCCTGCTGGTCTTCATCCTGATCCCGTTCAACCATTCGATTCACCACTACCGCGACATGCCCGTGGTGCTCGCGAGCTCGGCGATCTTCCTCTTGAGCGCGGACGTGGTGCGCCGGTTCCGCTCGCCGGGTCCACAGCGCGTCACGCTGCGCCAGGCGTTCATGCTGGTCGGGCTGATGCTGCTCGGCATCTGGAGCCGCATCGAAGTCCTCGCGTTCGTCGCGGTGCTGCTCGTGGCCGTGCTGGTCGTCTACCGCCGTCGAGCGCTGCTGGTGGTGGCCGCGTACGCTGCCGCCGCCGCGCTGGTGACCGGCACGCTGCTGGTCACGTATCAGATCGCCAACGTGGATGTGTCGCAGGCCTGGTTCTATACCGCGCACACGTTCCTCGACAGCACGCCTGATTCGTGGCTGTCGCCCGCGTGTCACACCAATCCCACCGAGAACTGCCGCGAGACCGATGGCCTGTCGTACTTCGGACCGGCCAATCTCCGCGCTGGGGTGGTGCCACTCGCGCTCAATCACCCGTGGACGACGGTGGAAAAGTCGGTGCGCAGCGCCTGGGACAACACCTGGATCCTGGTCGGCCCGAATCTGTCGACCTTTCCGGGGGTTGTGCCATTCCTGCTGATACTGGTCGTGCTGCTGCCGACAGTGCGGAACGCCTATCGCGACCTGCCAAAGGCGGCCTGGGTGGTCGTTGTCGCGATCATGGCGGAGAGCGTGCTGCCGCCGTTGACCTGGGCGCCGCCGCACCCGCAGTACCACGTTGCCCTCGTGCTACCGTTCGTTGTCTTGTTGGTACCGCCCCTGCTCGCGCTGGTGCGCATGCCGCGTGGTCGATGGGTGGCACTGGGCTTCATGGTCGTGAACATGGGCCTGAGCGCCTTCCGCTACACGCGTTACCCCGGGTACTAGTCATATGACTGGTACCCGGCGCACCTGGTTAGTCGGCGTTTTCGCCGTCCTGGCGTTTGCCCAGACCCTCGCCTACTACGTCTACCTGCGCGACGATCCGGGCAACTACAACGGCGCCGGCGCCTCCGGCGATCAGGTCGCCTATATCGAGCTCGCCCAGCAAGTCTTGCACGGCACGTGGCAGGGCGCGGTCCACTACATGCCCGGCCTGCCCGCCGTCATCGCCGTCGGGCAGCTGGCCCTGGGCGATCCTCGCCTCGGCATCGCCGTCATCCAGGGCCTGATCTACGCGGCGCTCGTCGTGTACGCCTCGCGGTTAGCCGCGCGCGCCTTCGGTGAGAGCACGTCGATCTGGGTCGCGGCGTGTGTTGGACTCAATCCGGCGATCGGGTACTACGCCGCGCAGGCCCTGACCGAGTTTCTGACCGGGGCCGTGCTGCTCCTGCTGGTCGGCGGGGTAGACGCCTGGTCGCGCTCGCCCTCGCTGCTGCGCGCCATCTACGCGGGTGTCCTGATCGGCGCCGCGGCCTATCTGCGCGCCGAGTATCTCGCTCTGGCGGTACTGTTCGCGGCGATCTTCCTCTGGCTGCGAGGGCGCAACGCCCTGGGACAGGCGCTCGGTCTGATCGCGGCAACGGTGGTCGTCTTGGCGCCGTGGGTCGCGCGCTACGCGGTCACCACCGGGCAGCCCGCTCTGTACAACGAGAGCCCCTTTTCGAACCTGGTGCTGATGGGCACCTGGTTCCGAGTGTTCGACGAGCAGACCTTTTCCGAGCTCCAGCAGATTGAAACCACGCCTGGCCCACGCGATGCGGCAATCGCCGCGGCGGCCACCGTCGGCCCGCGGCCAGATCTCTCACAACGCTATATGGAGCAGGCGCGCGGGCCGTACGAGCTGCCGTTCGGCGAGACCTTCGCCCTGGCGATCGGCAACATCCAGCTCAACCTGCGCCAGTACCTGGTCAACCACCTCGCCGAGGCTCCGATTCTGATCTGGGCCGGGCATACACCGGTGCGCCAGGCTGATGCGCCGCACCTGCCGTCGACCGCTCGCTACCTGATCTGGGGCGCAGAACTGGCGCTGTTGCTGCTGGCCTTGTGGCAGGCCGCGCGCTCACTCGCCAATCCCGAGACGCGGGCGTTGGGCGCCGGCTTTGTGGTCGTCGTCGTGTTTCTGACCGCAGTGCACATCGTCATCGCGGTGGACGAGCGTTTCACCACGCCCGCGCTGCCGCTCGTCGGCCTGTTCGCGGGCAGTCGTCTGGCAGAGCTGCTTCGCGGTCGGCAAGGCCACCGCTTTCAGACGACGGCGATCGCAAGGGACGTGGAGGTCGCATGAGCGTCAGCCCCGAGGTGACGTTGTTCATGATCGTCACTCCCCGCGACGCCGTCATCGCCGACTACGCGATTCGCAGTTATGGTCGAGTCCGCGGTCTCGACTTCACGCTGTACGTGTACTCCAACTACTTGCTGCCGGAGCAAAAGGCCTACTATTTTCCGCGCTGGGAAAGGCTTCCGTTCGTCCACGTCGCACGCAATGCACACCACGACGCGGACATCGCGGCGATCGGCACGCGCATCGCCGACGAGCGCCTCGAGGGGCCGTTCGAATACTGCGACCCGATCTGGGACCGCGAGCTCCACGCGTTCAGCACGCCCTTCGTCGGCACGGTCGACGCGGATTTCGAAATCATCCGTCCGCGATTCGTGACCGCCATGATGCGCCGCTTGCGGACCGAGCCTGACCTGGTTGGCATGTCGACGGACTACTCGCCGACCGACGTGGTATTCGAGCCCTATACCGGCAACACCATCGTCCTGAACGAACGCAATCACACCTGGTTCTGCATCTACCGCCAGCAGGCTTTCGAGATCTCGCAGGTCTCGCACGCGTTTCACCGCGAGATGCTGGTGGGCGCGCCGGTCGAACGCAATTGCTGGGATAGCTGTGCCTACTTCCAGAAATCCCTGCGCGACACCGGTCTACGCCTGGACCACCTGCATGGGCAATACCGGCGCGACTTTATTCACTATGGCGCGTTCTCCAAGAACACAACCGTGACACGCGAGTCGGTGGCCATGTTCCGTTGCCTGGCCATCCTCGAAAACACCATGCCGCGGCGTTTTTCAGGTGCGTTCCGTCGGGCGCGGTCCGTTGTGTTGCCCAGACTCGAGAACAACCGCTATCAGTGGGTACGTGAGGTGCCGATCCGCTGGTGAGTGACTTCGCCATCCGCGCCGACCGCCTGGGCAAACGCTACCGCATCGGTGAGCGTGAGACGTACCGCGCCCTGCGCGACACCCTCACTTCTGCCGTGAGTGCCCCGCTGCGCCGCCTGCGCTCGGCGGGTGGCTCTGCCCAGCGCGACAACACGATCTGGGCGCTGCGCGACGTGTCGCTCGAGGTCGCGACCGGCGAAGTTCTCGGCGTGATCGGCCATAACGGCGCTGGCAAGAGCACGCTGCTGAAGATCCTCTCGCGCATCACCGAGCCGACCGAGGGCCGCGCGGAAGTCCGCGGCCGGGTGGGCAGTCTGCTCGAGGTTGGCACAGGATTCCATCCCGAGTTGACCGGGCGCGAGAACATTTATCTGAACGGCGCCATCCTCGGCATGAAGCGCGCTGAAATCGGGCGCCGCTTCGACGAGATGGTCGCCTTCGCGGGCGTCGAGCGCTTCATCGACACGCCGGTCAAACGTTATTCGAGCGGGATGTATTTGCGGTTGGCGTTCGCGGTCGCGGCCCACCTCGAACCGGAGATCCTGCTCGTTGACGAGGTGCTGGCGGTTGGCGACGCGGCCTTTCAAAAGAAATGCCTGGGGCGCATGAGCGAGGTCGCGCGCGAGGGTCGCACGGTCCTGTTCGTCAGTCACAACCTGCCAAGCATCGAGAAGCTGTGTCAGCGTGTGATCGTGGTCGACGGCGGTCGACTGGTCATGCAGGGCGATCCGGTCGCCTGCATCGCCACCTATCTCGGCGCGCACGCCGAGCCCAGCTCGGGGGTCGACCTGGCGGCGGTGCCGCGTCTCGACCCGCGGCTGGTCCCCGTCTACACCCACCTGGAGTTGCGGGCCACGGACGGCACGCCCGTTTCAGCCGTCGGTTCAGGGGAAACGCTGGAATTCCATCTTTCGTATTCGGCCGCGGACGAGATCCAGAGCCCCAGTTTCGGGATCATCGTGTCCAACGGCATGGGCATACCGCTGTTCTTCTTGCAGACGCGGACGCAGCATGGCCTCTGGGAATCGGCACCGGCGACTGGCCGCGTCGTCTGTCGCCTCGACGAAGTGCCGCTGGTGCCGGGCGAATATCTGCTCACGATTGGCTGCATGACGGGTGAACGCCAGCTAGACCTGCTGGAGCACGTGGCCAGTTTCAGCGTCGAGCCGCGTGATTACTTTGACAGTGGGTATTTGCCGCACCCGCTCAACGGACCGGTGCTGATTCGTTCCCAGTGGGACCTGCGTCAGGACGCGACGTTCCGTGCCGAGGACCCGTTCGCGATAAGCGACGATGCGCCAGATGTGCTGGGCGCGCCGGTATGAGTCGCGGGCCGACGCGCTCGACCGCTCATGCTGAGGCGGCTCGCGAGCGCCGCGCGCTCACCTCCGCGGACTTCCCACAGGGTTCGACCAACGGTTCAAACGGCGGTTCGAACGGCGTCGCCGTGGACATGATCACTTCGACGCCACGCCAGCGCGACGTGTCGCGGGCGCTGAGGTACGCGTTCCTGGCCTTCTGCGCGCTGAGCGTCGCCTTCTTCGTTGCCCGCTTCTGGACAGTGCTTGCCGCGGGTGAGCTGTTCCACCGCCTCGGCTTCGACTGGACCCTGTTCTATGCCCAGGCGATGGCCCTGCGTGCTGGCGCGGGTGCGGGCATCTACGACCAGGGCGTGATCGACCGCTACCTGCAACCACTGATCCAGTATTACGGCGGTCCACTGACGTCGCTGGACGGTTGGCCCCAACCCTATCCGCCCTTCTTTGCCGCGGTCCTGGCACCGACGACCTTGCCGCCCGCGCCGGTGTCGTTCGCCTTGTGGTTGGGCCTGTCACTGGCGGCGGCCGGATTCCTGGCCTATCGCGTGTACCAGTTCCTGCCAGATCTGGGCCGCGTCGGGTCCGCCCTCGCGATCCTCGCCGCTATCCCGGTGGCGTGGGGTCTCTTCATGGGTCAGCCCATGGTCCTGTTGGCGGTGGCTGTCAGTGAGATGTTCATCTCGCTGAAGGCCGGCTATGACTTCCGCGCCGGCCTGTGGCTGTCGGCGCTGCTGCTGAAACCCCAATACGCGCTGCTGTTCGGTCTGTGCATCCTCTGGAAACGCCGCTGGCGGGCGGTTGCTGGCGCGATGCTCGGCGGCGTCGTGCTGCTGCTGCTCGGGGCGGTAACGGCCGGACCCGCGAGTTATCTGGACTTCGCGTCGGCCATTGGTGCGATGAGCGACCTGCACGGCGGCGTCGCCGGCGCCAATCTGATGATGAACTGGCGGGCGATTGTTATCGCGGTCCGACCCACGATTGGCGAGAACCTGGGCCTGACGATCGTCTGGACGCTGTCAATTCTCACGATGCTGCTGGCGCTGCTGCCATTTCGCGGGAAGTGGGACCCTGCCGATCCCTCGTTCGCGGCAAGGTTCTGCGTCCTCACGCTGGGTGTGCTGGTCAGCAGCTACCACAGCCATCCACATGGCGCGGCGCTGTTGATCGTTCCTCTGGCGGCCGCCTGGGCCACGTCGGCATTCCGGCTCCCCACGCGCGTGACGACCTGGTTGGCGGTCTATGTGCCCACGTTTATCGTGATCTGGGTCACGGGTGTTGTCGAGCGCCTCGCCGTGTCGCCGGATAGTGACGTCCCACTCTGGACGGTCTGGCCGAACGTGCTGCCGGCGGCGCTGTTCATGCTGGCCTTCGGTCTGATGAGCGTGGACATGTGGATGAGCCAACGTGCGTACCGTTCGTGACGTCGTGGCGGCGAGCGCCGCCATTGCCCTGCGTCCGTTCGGGTATGAGGTCCGCGACCATGTGCTCAGTGAGAAACCCGAGGGGTTCCCGGGCTATCTCGAAGCAGCACACCTGCTGCGGATGGACGTCAATGACTACGAAGAACAGCAGCTGGGCTGGTACTCGGCCGAAGCACTCTTGCAGGCGACGCTGTTTGCCCATCTGCAGCCAGACTCGGTCGTGTGTGAAGTGGGGCCGGGCACGGGGCGCTTCTCGCGCTACATCCTGCCGCGCATGCCGCGGGGTCAGCTCCACCTGGTCGACCATTCGGCCTGGATGGTCCGCTTTCTGCGTGGCTACTTTCGTGCTCAGCCGAACGTGTTCGTGCACGCTGGCGACGGGCAGTCGCTGCCGATGCCGAACGACGGGTGGCTGGACGTCGTCTTCGTCGCCGGCACGATCATCGCCCTGAAGCTGGGCACGATTCGACTCTATGCCGCCGAGTTTGCCCGCGTGCTGAAGCCCGGCGGCGTGGTGGTCTTCGACTATCTCGACCCGACGACACCCGATGGCTGGGAGCACCTGCATACCGAGGGCAGGCGGCTGGCCGACGTGTACACGTACCACGCGCCCGAGGTGATCGATCATGTCTTCACGGAGGCCGGCTTCGAGGCGTTCGAGCGACAGCAGTTGAGCAAGAGCACGTATTTCACCGCGCGCAAGGCGGGCCCATGACCGCGGGCGGCGTCAACGTCGGGACCGTCCACGCGCCAACGGGCACACGCTATACGGCCCGCGCCTGGGCCCAGACCGTTGTCAGCGGCATTGTCTCAATCCCGACGCCCGTCCAGGTGCTTCTCGCGCTCGCGGTGATTGCCTTCTACGCCCAGCGCATCTGGATCGTCTACCGCGACAGCGGCCTGTTCCGTCGCCTGGGCTTCGACTGGGGTCTCTTCTACAGCCAGGCCGCCGCCCTGGCTAACGGCGACGTCAGTGCCATGTACCAGGTCGATCAGCTCGGCCGCTACGTTCAGCGGCTGACGCCTTACACGGCTACCCCGGGCGTGCCGCTCCTCCAGTGGCCATCTCCGTATCCGCCGGCCATGGCGGCGGTGCTCGAGCCGCTCACACAGCTCCCGCCGCCGCTTGCCTTTGGCATCTGGACTGCCTTCAGCCTCGCCGCGTCGGTGGTCCTGCTATGGCGCGTCAATCAACTGGCGCCGGGCGTCGGCAAGACCCGCGCGGCGGTCATCTTCTTCACCACGCTGCCCGTGCTGCAGGCCTTTCTCCTCGGCCAGCCAGTGCTGTTTCTGGCGGTCGCCATGGCCGAGTCGTACCTCGCTTTGAGAAAGGGCGCCGACGTTCGGGGCGGTGTCTGGCTCGGCCTGCTGGTGCTGAAGCCTCAGTACGGCCTGCTGCTTGGCCTGTTCCTGCTGTGGAAGCGTCGCTGGCGCGCCGTGGCGGGCGCGGCCATCGGCGTGGGCGTGGTGCTGATCGCCTCGGCGCTGGCGGCCGGTCCTCGGTCAATCCTCGACTACGTGACTGCGGTGTCGGCGATGGGCGATATCCGCGACCCGTACGCCGCCTCGGCCGAGATGGTCAACTGGCGGTCGCTGATCGTCAACGCGCGACCGTCGATCGGCAACACCTCGGGGGTGCTGGCGTTCGTCGCGCTGTCGCTGCTGACCGTGGCCGCCATTGCGTGGGCGACCCGTGGGCGGTGGCGTACCGGCACGCCCGCGCTCGACTGGCAGTTGCTGGCGGTCCTCGTCGGTACGTTCCTCGTGAGTTACCACAGTCACATGCACGGGCTGGTGCTGCTAACGGTGCCGCTGGCCGCGATGTGGAGCCTGTCCACACGCGAGCCGATTGCCCGCCTGGCGGAGCTGGCCTTCATCTTCTTGCCCACGCTGGCGTTCGTCGGCGTGGCGGGCCTCGCCCGTGGCTTCGTGATCAATTACGACGATCCGTTGTGGGTGGTGTGGCCCGTCTTCAACGTCGCTTTGCTGGCGCTGCTCACCCTAACAACGCTTGGCGTCGCCGTGGCGTCTACCCCAGAGGGGACCCATCGGGAGGAGACGGCGAGTGTTTGAGGCGCGTTCAGAGCCCAACGCGTCAACCCGCGCGCGCCGACGGGTGGGCCCGTCATCCCCGCGCTGGGGTGGGGCTGGACCCGCTTCCTCGACACTGTCACCCCGCATTCGCAACGCGTCGACAGGGCGTGCGTTTGAACTGCAGGTCCCGACGTGACGGCCCTCAACCTCGACTACGAAGGCGCCAACCTCGTCTTCGTCGTCGGCTGCCCGCGCAGCGGCACGACCTGGGTCCAGCGCCTGCTGGCCAGCCACCCGTGCATCCGCACCGGCCAGGAGTCCGACCTCTTCGACATGTACGTCGGCCCGCTGCTGCGCACCTGGCAGACGGAGCTGCGCGTCGATTCGAGCGGCCGCGGCGGGGTTGGTCTCGGCTGCTACTTCACCGACGGCGAGTTCCGCCGCGCGCTGAAGTCCTACGTCCTGCAGCTCCTCGAGCCGATGGTTGGCTGCCTGCAACCGGGTGAGCTGTTCCTCGAAAAGACGCCGAGCCACGTCATGTTCGTCTCCGAGATCCATGCGCTGTTGCCGCGGGCGCGCTTCATCCACGTCCTGCGGGACGCGCGCGACACAGTTGCATCACTGTTGAGCGCCTCGCGTACGTGGGGACGTGCCTGGGCGCCTCGACGGGCCGCGCACGCGGCGCAGACGTGGGTGGGTCACGTCGATGCCGGCCGCACCGCGCAGCGCAGCTTGCCGGCCGCGCAGTTCTTCGAGGTGCGCTACGAGGCGCTGCACGCCAATGGCTCGGGCGTGCTGCGCGCGTTGATTGACTGGCTCGGCGTGAGCTGGCCGGACGCGGAGCTGCGGACCGCGCTGGAGCGCAACTCGCCGGACGCCGCCCGCGCAGGCCGCGGCACGCCCATTCCGCTGGGTGGCGAATTCGCCGGTGGTGTGGTGCGCGAGCCGGAAGGCTTCATTCGCCAGGCGCGCGCGGGCACCTGGCGACAGGATTTGAGCCTGGCGGACAAGCTCGCCGTCTGGCGTGTCGCGCGCCTCACCATGGCCCGTCCCGGGTACGCATGGGCGACGCCGTGGTCCGAGTAAGTCTGGTCATCCCTACCTACCGACGGGCCAAGGACGCTCTGCGCTGTCTGGGTAGCGTCCAGTTGCAAGTGCTTGAAGCGTTTGAAGTGCTGCTCGTCGACAACAGCGCGGACGCGGAACTTCGTTCGCGCATCGAGACGTTCAATCGCGCGGCGCGGGTACGGGCGGTGTACGTCCACGAACCGCACCTGGGCTTGCACAACGCTCGCCACGCGGGAGCACGGGCCGCGAGCGGCGACGTCGTGGTCTTCACCGACGACGACGCGGAGTTCGATCCCGACTGGCTGGCCGCGTACGCGCGGCGCTTCGATGCGCGGCCCGACATGGCTGCCGCGGGTGGGCGGGTCCTGCCGAAGTGGGATGCGCCGCCGCCCGCCTGGCTGTGTTCGGCGCTGCAGGCCGACCCGAGCATGTTTCCCGCCCTGAGCCTGCTCGACCTGGCGCCCGATTTTCGGGTGAGCCCGGACGGCATCTTCTTCGGCGTCAACATGGCCGTCCGGCGTGCGGCGCTCTTCGATGCGGGTGGCTTCAATCCCGAGATCTTTGGCGAGCGCTGGTTGGGCGATGGCGAGACGGGTCTCAATCGCAAACTCTGGGCGCGCGGTCAGCTAGTTGGCTATGTTCCCGATGCCCTGGTCTACCACCACGTTTCCGCGGAGCGCATGACCGTCGCCTATCTGCGCAGGCGTCAGACACACGAGGGCGCCTGCGACATGTATGCCCGATTTCATCCTCGAGTGCCTTCCCCGGGTGCGCTGGTCAGGACCAGCGTCGAGATCGTCCGCGAGAGCGCGCGCGACTGGGCTGCCGAGCCGTTGTTCCGCGGCCGAACCGACTCGCGAGCGCTGCGCGTTCAACTGCGCGCTGTCCGGGCGTGGTCCCGACTGGAGTACGTTGTGCGATTGATGTTCGACCCCCGGCTGCGCGCGCTCGTCGCCCGCGAGTCGTGGCTCTAGGGATGCAGCCGGACAGCATCGGGCGCGTGAGCCAACGGGGCGCACGCCCCATGGTGATGGGGCTGCGCGCGCCGGCGTTCACGCAGACGGCCTGGTGGCCGCGAGTCTGGCCGCCGCTGGTGCTGACCGTGCTCGTCGTGCTCGCGCTTGGCCAGTTCCTGCAGGTCGGGCTGGTTTCCACCGACTGGTGGCCCGTGCTGAGTACCAACCAGGTCACGAATCTGTCCGACTTCATTCGCGCCTTCCGCGAGCCCATCGGCGCCGGCGATCCGCACTTCATCCAGCAGACCGCGCGTCACTACCGACCCATCGCCGTGCTCTCTGATGCGCTCGACTACAAGCTGTACGGACTGGATTTCACGGTCGGCTGGCAGGTGACCAACCTGCTGATCCATCTGGGTGTCACGCTCGGGGTGTACGCCCTGGCCCGCGCGCTGGGGCTGGCGCGTTGGGCGGCGACGCTCGCCGCGGCCATCTTTACCCTGCACCCGGCCATCGTCGGCACAGTGCCGGCGATTGCGCGTCGCCACGACACGCTGTCGGCGCTGTTCTTCCTGCCAAGCGTGGTGCTGCTCATCCGTGGCCAGCGGGTTCTGCCGATGTTCCTGTTTGTGTTGTCGATTCTCTCGAAGGAGACCAGCCTGGCGGCGCTGCCGTTCGTGCCCCTGATGCTCAGGGCTGCCGGGCAGCCGATGCGGCGCGCCTGGTGGCTAGTCCCGCCCGCCGTCGTCGCGGTCGGCATGCGCGTGCTGGCGCTCGGAGACCTGGGCGGCTACGGCACCGCGACCTACCCGAGCATCTCGGCCATCCCGATCTACTGGGACAAGTTCGCGAAGTACTTCATCGACCTGCTGTATCCCCTGCCGATCCGCCAGGGCTTGATGGCGGCGGTGGCCATCGTGCTGCTCCTTGCGTGCGTTGCCGCCGTGGCCACGCTCCTGCCGAACAAGGAGCGCTTCCTCGTCTGGCTGGGGCTGCTGTGGGTGGTCTTCTTCGCCGCGTTCTACGCCGGACTGAAGGTCTACGCCGGATCCTGGTACCTGTACTTTCCGCTGATCGGCGCTTCGATCGCCATCGCGGCGATGGTCCAGGGCGGATTGAAGCGCCGCGCCGAGAAAATCGGCTGGGTACCGGTAGGTCTGGCGGGCGTGATGACGGCGGTGGTGCTGTTCAGCTCACCGCTGATCACGCCCTATCCGAACTGGACGGAGACGACGGTGCTGATGGACGACTATTTGCGGCACGTCGACAACTGCACCGAGGACGGCAACCCGCCGCTGGCGCCGCCTGACCACGATGCCAAAGCTGCCTTCGTCAACCCCACGGGTCTGCTGGACTACAGCGTCACGGCGTACATTGCGCTGAAGTTCCCCAACGGCCGCCCCTGCGCACAGCGTTAGCTTGAGTTGCGGACGCGCTGCAGCGTCACCAGGTCGCCTTGCGTGTCGATGAGCCACACCGCGCGGCCTGGGAAGCGCGCGTAAAGGTCCTTCTCGGCGTCGGCCACGTTGCTGTCCACCAGCAGCACAGGGCACTGGTCCAGATACGCGTCCTCCAGCAGCGGGCAGTTCAGCGCCGACAGGCTTTTGAAGACGTCTCCGTTGCTCACCAGCACCAGGGCCGGCGGATCGACGCCGATGAGCCGCGGGCCGCTGAGCGTCGTCGCGACGAACGGCATCACCAGACGTTTGCCGTTGCCGATGGCACCGAAGTCCATGCGCCGCTCGATCGCGTGCGGCAAGTAGTAGCTGAGCGTCCACCCGCACAGCACGAGCAGCACTGCGCCGGCGCCAGCCCACGCCGCGCGGCGGGTCAGGCCCAGCTCGCGCAGTCGCTGCACGCACGACTGGACGCCGCGCGCGGCCAGCAGCGCCAGTGCCGGCACCGCCTCGAAGTAGTAGCGCGGCCCGAGCGCAATACCCGAATAGAAGTAGCCGACGTAGGCCACGACAAAGCCACCCGCGCACAGGGCCAGCAGCGCGTCGAAGCGGTTGGCGCGACCCAGTAGAAACGGCATGCCGACCACGGCCAGCGCGGCCAGAGGCGGCCAGCCAAACAGGTCGAACTGCAGCAGGGTCAGGTTCTCGTCGGTGTTCTCCAGCCCCGCTGCCAGCGTGTGCTGGCCGTTGGGTCCCACGTCGCCGAAGCCCCAGCGGTCGTTGGGATTGAAGAGGTTGCGCGGCAGGGTGAACAGGTCGCCGGTCGTGCTCAGGTTGAACAGGAGATATACGGCCAGGAACGGCAGCGCCGCGACGCCGATCCAGATCAGAGGGCGCCAGCGGCGCTGCGCCAGCAGCCAGATCGCATACGCCACTGCGTACAGCACCGCCGCCACTTCACGTGCGTTGAAGGCAATGCCTAGCAGCGCGCCGACCCCCACGTAGGCCGCGCGCCTGTTCGAGCGCACGCCGCAGGCGAACGCCGCTAACGAGCAGGCGACCGCTCCGCCCGAGATGGGGTGGCTCATGAATGAACCGGCCTGAAACACGACGAACGGTGAGATAGCGAGCAGCACCAGGGCACCCAGGCCTACGGCCCGGTCGTACAGCAGCCAGCCGGCCGTTGCCGTGCCCACCAGGAGGGCCAGCGCGGCGAGCGGACCGACGAGCCACGCGAGGCCAACCAGTCCGCCCAGCGCGTACAGGGCCGGTGCCCCGGGCGGGTACTGAGCGAACCAGCGCCCGTTCCACTCGACCTGCTGGAAGCCGTCGAGCTTGTCGACGATGGAGGGGATCTGCAGCCAGGTGCGGCCGGTCTCGAAGATGCGCGCTTGAAAGTAGTAGGCCTGGGCGTCGACGATGTGCGGCAGCTGGTGGTAGACGCGCACGGTGACGAACAGCGCGAGGGTGAGCCAGGCGATGAGGATCATCACGCCGATGGCCCACGCGGGTGGCCACCGCCCGGCAGCCGGTGGCCGGCCGCTGTCATCGGGAGCTTGCACCCTGGACGCGCCCCAGCCCACCAGCAGCATGACGCCGAAGAGGGCGACTGCTGCCGCCGCACACCGTCCGACGAGCTCGAGCAGCCCGGCCAGGAACGGCCAGGGCTCATTCGGAAAGAACCACGTCGTCAAGCCTGAACGGCTGTCACCCACCTGCCACAGCGCCTGATGGTTGGCGCTCTCGACCGACAAGCCGGCCAGCCGCTCGTCGCTCGGCGATTCGAGCCAGATCCGCGCGGGCGCCTCGGGCCGCCGCAGGTCCGCCTGCAAGTGAAAGGCGCTCGGCAGCGGGCTGGCTTCCACCGCGTCGCGACCGCTGGCGATCACGTGTCCGTCCGACAGATCGATCAGTTGAACGTTCTGCCAGCGGCTATAGCTGGCCTCGTCGCGCAGCCAGCCCATGAACCGATACCACGGCGTGTTCTGTTCGGCGCGAATCTGATCGGAGTCGCGATCGTTGCGCGCGGTCGTATCGCTGCCGTCGATCTGATACTCGCGCTGCACCGGCCCAGGCTCTTCAAAACGGATCCGCGCGCCGGGTGGCAGGTCCGGCACCTGCACGTCGTGGGCGCCGCCGTCCATCGTGACGTGACCCGCGCTGCCGCGCACCTCGACCCCGACGCGAACGGGAAGCGCACCGGGCAGCAGCTCACCGATGCCGAGCAGCACAAGGGCGACCACGCCGCCAAGCGCCACCCGGCGCGCTGCCCGCTTACAGCACCCTATTGGCGTACCCAGCCGCGCCTGACTACCACGGCCTGCAGCGACGGGTCGTCAAACCACAGCCAGGCGTCGTGATCGTCGGCGGCGTGTTTCAGCACCGCGACGACATTCTGTTCGTCGGCGAACGGCAAGCGTGCGAACTCGACGAGTAGCGCGCGCGCCACCTCGGCGTCCGTGACACCTGGCGCGATCTGCGCATGGCTCAACGTGCCCTGCAGGCTGCGCAGTCCTGCCTGGTTGACCGAGATGATCGCGGCGGGGGCCACGGACGCCGAAGGTTGCCCGACGTCCGTCATCGCCACGCGGCCTTGATCGAGCACCGCGTAGCCCTGCGTGCCTGGCGCATCGTCGACGACGCTGAGCACGATCGCGCGCGGCGCGTCCCCGCCGAGAAACGTCTCCAGGCGGTCCGGCGCGAGAAAAGTCAGCGCGTCGGTAACGTCGGCCTGCTGGTCACGGGCGGCGCCAAGCGCCCGCGCGGCGCGCGCCAGGCGCGGGTCGGCTGCCATGGCGCCCACGTCGACGCGTTGCAGTTGGGTCCAGGCGGCGGCGAGCTGTGAATTGGCCGTGGCCAGTGCGCTCTGCTGACGCCGAATCGTCGTGAGCGTGTCGGCGGCTGCGCCGTCCTGGATCGACCGCTCGGGGGCGGGCACGACGCCCGCGTAGGTGGCCACGGACGGGCAGGTGTCGTGCACGATGCCAACGAGCCGCGGGACCTGTCCCCACGCCTGGGCGATCGGAATCGGCAGCATGCGGCCGACGCTGAGCAGGTCGACGGCGGGCCAGAAGTCGTCGATGGCAGCGACGGTCTCCGAGCAAGCCGCGGTCACGGTGGCGGCGGACATGTCGCTCACGTCCTGGACCGCGTGCACGTGCGCCACGCCCGAGACTGTCCGCAGCGTTGCCAGCAGCACCAGCTCAACGACACAGAACACGATCAGGCTCGTCTTGGCCCACGCAGGCACCAACCGGGCCATTATGCCGTGGGCTTCGGCGCATATACGATGTGACGCCACGTGGCAGTCGTAAAACGCTTCGAGGTGGCCTGCCTGCCACTCGTGCGGAGACTGGGAGTGTTACGTTTTGGTGACTGGCTGCGAACCGCTACCGGTGTCCTGCTGGTCCTGCTAGCAACCGGCCCGGCCTACGCGACGCTGCTCGCGGGCGCATCGGCAACCATCCAACCCGTATCGCTCGACTTCGGCGAAACGACCGTGTACGCGGGGACCTTGCGGATTTTGCGCGGAGAACCGCTGTACCAACCCGTGGCGGGCCCTCCCTATACGGTCACTCCCTACACCCCCCTGTATCACTACCTTGCGTCCGTTTTACGCGCGGTCCTCGGGGAAGGGTTTCGGCCCGGGCCGCACACTGTCGCTGGTGTCGGGTGCCCTCACCGCGCTGCTGATCGGACTGATCGCAGCGCACGTCGCCCGCGCGAGCTGGGTGGGCGCCTTCGCAGCGGTCCTGTTCCTGGCGCTCGCATTTCCAGGGGGGACGCCCTGGCTGGGGCTGTATCGCGTGGACACCCTCGGGGTTGCGCTGTCAGTGGCGGCAATCGCGGCTCTCAGTTTCGGCCGCGGCATGCGCGCGACTGTCGCGGGCGGGATCCTCGCCGGTCTTGCGCTGCTCTGCAAGCAGACGTTCGTGGCCGCGCTCCTGGCAGGCATTGTCTGGCAATGGTCCGAGCGGCCGCGGCTGCTCGCGTTCGTGACTGTCGCCGCGCTGGTTATCGGGATTCCGTGCGTGTGGTTGGAACTGGCAACCGGGGCGTTCGTACAGAACGTGTTGTCGCCGCTCAATCCGTTCGATGCGTCGGTCGCCGCGCGGATGGTTCGCGAATTCGTTGCGACGCAATGGTTACCAATTGCGCTGGCTGGCGTGTGTCTGTTTTTCCGTCCCTGGAAGCGCCCGACCGAACGGCTACTGCTCATCTACTGGATAGCTTCAAGTTTTCAGTTGGTCGGTCTGGGAAAAGTCGGCTCGAATCACAACTACTTCATCGAGTTCGCGGCCGCGACCGCGATGCTGAGCGCGCTGGGCGCCTACAGGCTGCTCCACCTTCGTCGGCACGAGCTTTCCCTGGTCGCGGCCGGAGGTCTGCTGGTCGTCCTGAGGCTGGCGCTGGGTGGCAGCTTTGCGCAGGTGGCATTCGGCGGGATCGGGGCGATCCGCACCGAAGAGACCAAAGTCGCGGCGGATGTATCCATGCTCAGAGCCGGTTCGCATGATCCGGACTTCGACAGCCTCGTTGAGCGCGTGCGCGAAGAGCCGGGCATCGTCCTGGCTGACCCGCCCGATGTCGTAGTGCTTGCTGACCGACCGGTCTACCTCGAACCGCTGATCTACAGCGTCCTCATGGCTGAGGGGAAGTGGCGACCCGATCCTGCCGTCCAGACGATTTGTAGCGGGCAGGTACGGCTGCTCATCCTCGACTATCGACTTGGGGACCATGCCGACACTTTTGGTCAGTTCGACGCGTTTCCCGCTCCAGTGACACGCGCGCTCGAGGCGGTGATGCGGTATGACTCCAGCCAGGCGGACCGCAACATCTACACGTTACGCTCAGACATCGATGTGACGGCTGGCGCGTCATCAGGCGAATCAGGCGAATGTTGAAAGCCGCGTGGCCGTTCGTGCTGGCCGCGGCAGTCATGGAGCTTGGCTGGGTCGCCGTCTGCGCCGCGAGCCTGCCGCTGAGCGAGTCGTACGACTTCAGTGCGGCCATGCTCGGTCAGACCGGCAAGTTGTGGAGCTGGGCTATCCCCCTGCGCCGCATTCCGCAGGCCGTGCCCGCCAGCCTGCTCGTGGCGGGTCTCATGCTCGTCACCCTCGCCTACGTAGTCGCCCTCGCCCTGCAGTACCGCACCCGCGGGCGGCTCAGCGAGCGCTGGATCATCGGCTCAACGCTCGTCTTCATCATGACCCTCCTGTTCATGCCCGGCCTGCTGAGCAGTGACGTCCTCGCGTACATCGCCTTCGGACGCGAGGCCATCCTGGGCATCAACCCTTACCTGCTCTCGCCCTGGACCGCCATCGCCTTCGGCCCAGAGCACGCCAGCCCGTATGGGCCACTCTGGACGGACGTCTCGATAGCGCTCACGCAGGTGACCTCCCAGCAATCGTTGCTGCAGGAGGTCTGGGCCTATCGATTGCTGGGCGCTGCCGCGCATCTGCTCAACTGCTTTCTGATCTCGCGGCTTGTCGCAGATGAGACGACCGCGACGCGTCGACTCGCGATCTTGCTCTACGCCTGGAACCCGCTGGCCCTGCTCGAGCTGGTCGGCTCCGCCCACAACGATGGCCTCATGATGACGTTCGTGTTGCTGGGCCTGTGGGTGCTCATCAGCGCATCGCGCTGGTGGCTGGCGCTGGCCGTCCTCTGGCTCGGCGCCCTGGTCAAATGGGTGCCCGTCGTGCTGGCCGTGTGCCTGAGCATCATCTGGCTGCGCCCCCTGCCCACGTGGCGGACCCGCGTGCTGCGTGCCGCGGGCATCGCCGTCATGCTCACGCTCTTTACGTTGCTGCTGTTTGGTCCGTGGATCGATTTGCGCGATCCAGGCGCCTTGATGGCGAGCGCCTCCGCCGGCGGCGAGCGCTACGTCAATTCAGTGGTCGACCTGCCAACCACCTATATCGCCGTGCGCTGGGTCGATCCGCACGGGCACGACCTTCGAGCCGCCGAGAGCGCGATTCGCGCCTGGGGAGCGCTGCTGGTCCGCCCTCTGTTCGCGCTGTACGTGGCTATCGAGCTCATTCACCTGTGGCGATCGCGCGTCGATGTACGTGCGGCTGTCGAGACCGCCACGCGGATGCTGATCGTCGGGTTGCTGCTGGTATTTACCCAGGTACTGCCGTGGTACTTCGTGTGGCCGCTGACGCTTGGCGCGGTGCTTGGGCTGAGCAGCGACGCGGGGGTGCTGGCCGTGACGTATGCCGTGCTGTACCTGCCACTGTTCTACGCCGGACATGAGAACCTCCTGCCGTCCGACTGGGTGGCGCCGCTGCTGCTGGCCTTTGTCTTCCTGCCGCCGGTAGTCTTCTACGGCTGGCGAGCCCTGAGCCGATGGCTGGTTGTCGCGCGAATGGGCCGCTCCCGTCTCGTGGAGCTGCAGCTCGAACCGCGGATCTCGTCGAAACGCCCGTAACCCGTCCCAAACGCACGTGACCGACGAGGCGCGACAGACGGTCAGCACCGCATTCCGGGCATAATCGCCAGGCAATGCGCCTCGCTATGGTCTACCCACGTGCCAACCTCGATACGGTTCCGTCGCTGATCGGCGCCGCCGAGCAGCTCGCCGAGGCAGGCCATGCGGTCGACGTGTTCACGTATCGACAGGCAGGTCAGCCAGATCCAGAGTTCGCCTCGCCTCGCATTCGGCTGCGCACGCTCGGCGTCGAGGGCCTCGCCGACCTGTCCACGGCCAGCTTGCGCAGCGCGGTCAAGCGCGTGGGCTGGCTGCCAGGCGTTGCGCGCGCGCCGCTTGTTCGTACGTATAACGTGCTGGGGGCTGGACTGGCGGGCGGCAGCCGTCTGGCCGCGCGCGCCAGAAGCGTGGTCGCGGAGCGCGAGTCCACGTATGGCTGCGTTATTGGCGTCGATCCCGACGGTCTCGAGCTCGCCCACGGGCTGGCTCGCGGAGTCCCGCTCGGCTACTACTCCCTCGAGCTGCTGCTGTCCTACGAGCTGAGCACGCCGGCCGATCGGCAGCTCAAGGCGCACGAGCGCGCGCTGAGTCAGCAAGCTTCGTTTGTCATCGTTCAGGACGAGGAGCGGGGTCGACTGCTCGCCGAGGACAATGCGCTGGACTGGTCGCGTGTCGTGCTCGTTCCAAACGCGCCTGCCGGGCCGGCCCGACGACGCCCCGATCGCTACTGGCACGCGCGTTTCGACCTGCCCGGATGCCGCCCGCGTGGTGGTTCATTCTGGCAGCCTGGGGGACTGGACAGGCATCGACGCCATCGTCCACTCGGTCCCCGACTGGCCTACCGACTGGGTGCTGGTGATTCACACGCGCTTCGATGCGGAATCCTCGGCCTACGTCGAGGGCCTGCGTGCCAGCGCGGACCCGCGGCGGGTGTACTTCTCGCTCAAGCCCGTGCCGCGCCAGGAGTACGACCCGTTGATCGACGGCGCCGACGTGGGCCTCGCCTTTTACGTGCCCCAGGCCGGATCGGCATTCACCCAGCGCAACCTGCAGACCATCGGCCTGTCTTCGGGCAAGCTTGCTTACTATCTGCGCGCTGGTCTGCCGGTGATCGTCAATCGCGCCGCGTCCATTGCCGAGGTCGTCGACCACGACGGCCTGGGCGTCGCGGTCGACGGCGCGGCAGGCATCGGCGCGGCGCTCCAGGTAGTCGCCGATGCCTATGACCGGTTCAGCGCGGGTGCGCTCCGCTTTTTCGACCAGCAGCTTGACTTCAATCGCGCATTCGGCGAAGTCGTGCGACGCGTGGATGCGCTGCCGTGACTCAGCTCGAGACCATCGTCGCCGGCGGCGTAGTGCTGGCCTACCTGTCTCGCAGCCGCCCGTATCCGGACAGCACCACGTTCGTGACACCTGACGACTGCAACCTCCAGGTGGGCCAGGTCGTGTACGGCGGCGGCACCCGCATTGCCCGACACATGCACCTCCCGGTGGAGCGCCACCTGACCGGCACCACCGAGGTCCTGATTGTCCAGCGCGGGCGGTGCGAGGTGGACATCTTCGGCCCCGACCGACAGTTGGTGACCACGCGCGAACTGAACGTCGGTGACATGCTGATTGCCGTGGGCGGCGGTCATGGCTTCCGCGTGCTCGAGGACACGGTTCTGCTCGAAGTCAAGCAGGGTCCCTACCCGGGCGGGGCAGAAAAGGAACGCTTCTAGTGACGCGCTTCGCGGAGCCCGCCTCGCTCGCATGATTCCCGTCAACGAGCCCCTCCTCACCGAAGCGGATGTCGCGTCGGTGACCAACGCGCTTCGGTCAGGCTGGATCTCCGGCGCGGGGCCGCACGTCGAGGAGTTCGAGACCCGCTGGGCCGCGTATTGCGGCCGCAAACACGGTGTCGCCGTCGCCAACGGCAGCGTTGCGCTGCAGGTGGCCGTCTCGCTGCTGGACCTCCAACCAGGCGACGAAGTCATCATGCCAGCCTTCACGATCATCTCGTGCGCCTGGCCCGTCGTGCTGGCCAATGCGGTGCCCGGTGCTGGTCGATTCCGATCCATGCACGTGGACCATGGACGTCAGCCAGGTCCGCGCCGGATCACCGCGCGCACGCGCGCGATCATGCCGGTCCACATCTACGGCAACCCGGTCGACATGCAGCCACTGCTCGACCTCGCCCGTGAGTACGGCCTGGAGATCATCGAGGACGCCGCGGAGGCGCACGGCGCCGACTACCGCGGTCGCCGCATCGGTAGCTTCGGTACGGTCAGCTGTTTCAGCTTCTACGCCAACAAGCTTGTGACCACGGGCGAGGGTGGCATGGTCCTGGTCGACGATGATGCCCTGGCCGAGCGCGCGCGCCGGCTTCGCAATCTCGGCTTCCAGCCCGGTCGACGCTTCCTGCACGGCGAGCTCGGTTACAACTTTCGTCTCACCAACCTGCAGGCCGCCCTCGGCGTGACGCAGGTTGAGCGCATCGATGCGATCGTCGCCCGCAAACGAGACATGGGTCGCGCGTACACGGATCGCCTCTCGGAGATTGCCGAGGTGGAGCTTCAGGTGGAACAGCCCGGGTCACGCAGCGTGTACTGGATGTACGGGCTGCTGGCGCGCGAAGCCACCGGCGTCGACGCGGCGGAGCTGGCTCGCCGGCTCGAGTGCTGCTGGCGTGGAAACGCGCCCATTCTTTCTGGGGATGCACGAGCAGCCCGCGCTTCGCGAGCGAGGCCTGTTCAACGGGGAGTCCTACCCGGTCACCGAGCGGCTGGCGCGCCAGGGCCTGTACCTGCCGTCCAGCCTTGGGCTCGAACACGCGCAGATCGATGCCATCTGCGCAGCGGTGCGCGAGGCGCTGAGGTGACGGTTTTCGGTGGAGGCTACGCGGCTGCCTACGACGAGCTGTATCAGGACAAGGACTATGCGGCCGAGTGCGACCTGATCGAAGACGTTTTCCGCTCGGATGCTTTGACTCCAGTACGGCGCGTCCTCGACCTGGGGTGCGGCACCGGTAGCCACGCGGTGCGACTCGCCGAACGCGGCTATAGCGTTGTCGGTGTCGATCGCTCTGAAGACATGCTTCGTCGCGCGCGCGAACGTGGCAGCTCCGCCCGCTTTCTCGCGGGTGACATCACGTCGATCGACCTGGGCGAGACCTTCGATGCCGCGCTGATCATGTTCGCGGTGCTCGGCTATCTCACCGACAACACGCTGGTTCGGGCTGCGCTGGGGGCAGCGCGTCGGCACGTGACGACGGGCGGGCTGCTCTTCGCCGACGTCTGGTACGGTCCCGCCGTCCTCGCTCAGCGTCCCTCCGAACGGGTGAAGGTCATCGCCACGCCAGGTGGTGGCCAGGTGATTCGCGCCGCATCCACTGAGCTCGACGCGCGACGCGACCTGTGTACCGTGCATTACCAGCTCTGGCGACTCGAAGATGGCAAGCTCACCGCTCAGGTGCGAGAAGAGCATCCGATGCGGTACTTCTTCGAGCCAGAGCTGCAGGCGTTCCTGACCGAAGCCGGATTCGAGCTGGTGCGCATCGGCGGTTTCCCGCTTCTTGACGAGGAACCGAGCGAGCACACCTGGAACGTGGCCTTTGTCGCGCGCGCTCGCTAGTCTCCACCGCGAAACTGCCGCGGGGCTGGCGTTAGCCGCAGGGCTGGCGTTGGTGAGGCGGGCACGTCAACAGACGCTGCTTCTTGTCAAGAGAGACGTGTCCTCTGACACGGCGTGCCTCAGCGTTGCAGACGCCAACCTAGGAGGCGTTTTGCCCCGCGAACGAGCCGGCCGGTCGCAGGGGGTCGCTCGCTATGAGTCCGTCATCGCCCTGGCGCTCATCGCGGCGCTCGCCTGGCTCGCGCAGTTCCACCACTTTCGCGACTTCGGCCTGTACGAAGACGACTACTGGTTCATCTCGGAGGCGATGGGCAAAAACGTCGACTACCTCCAGCGCCGCTTCGTCACTGCCTTCACGACGCTGCCGCAAGGTCGACCGCTGGGTTTCTTTCTGCCCGATCTGTTCTCGTTTGTCGGCGACAAGCTCGGTGGGTTGCCCGGCATCTATCTGGTCGGCTTTGTCATCGTCACGCTCAACACGTTTCTGTGTTACCGACTTTTGCGCACCCGCGTGCCCATCGCTCCGTCGGTCGTCGGGGCTGCCGTCTTCTGTCTGTTTCCGTCCGACACGACAAAGATCCTGCTGACCCACGACTTCCAGTTGCAGCCGTCGCTCACCTTTGCCCTCCTCGCCGCGCTGGCCTACGCGAGCGGCCGCAAACCCCTGGCCTACGTCATCTCGGTCGGCGCGTTGTTGTCGTACGAGAACGGTTTTCTGGCGCTCTTCGCCCTGCCGCTGTTCACCACGCGCATCTGGGACCGCCGCCTGATTGGCGAGTGGATACGCCACATCCTGATCCTGGTGGCCATCGTCGCCGCGGTTGTCGTCGTGCGCTACTTCGTGGGTGAAGGCCGGGCGACCAGCTCGGTCGGCAACGTGGGTGCGATCTTGCCGCCATTCCTGGGCTCGCTCATGCTTGGACCGGCGCGCAGCCTGGCCGGCATGTTCTACGGTCCGCTCAAGGCAATTCCGACCTGGAACGTCGAAACAATCCTGGCCGCTGTCATCGGCTTCGTCGGATTCGTGCTGGTGCTGTGGCGCGTGCCGCGGCCGAAGGCGGACGTTCGCCAGGCGCTACAGGTCGGTATTGCCGGGGCAGTCATGCTCGTCATCGGCTACGCACTGGCGTTTACCCACTACCCGCCCAATGCGCTGGTCGGACGCGGCACTTCGGTGCACCTGGGCGCCACGCTCGGCATGTCCGTCCTGGCCACTGGCGTCGCCTGGCTGTTGCTCGGCTGGCGACCGCGGCTCGGCATTGCGCTGATCTCCGGCTATCTCGCACTGACCGTCGGCTATTACGTGACTATCGAACAGGACTTTGTCCGTAGCTGGCAGCTCCAGCGCGACTTCTGGCAGCAGATTCAGGCGTGCTGTTCGGATCTCCAGGATGGCACGGTGCTGCTCTACACGCTGAGCTCAGCCGAGGAGCCGACGTTCATCTTCACCAACTCGTGGGCGGATCCCCTGATTCTGGGCGAGACCTTCGCCTTTCCCACGACCTGGTCGCAGCCACCGCGCCTGTTCAGTCTGACCGAGTGGCAGAACCGCGTGCAGGCCGATGGCGATCACCTGGACTGGTGGGTGCCGGCGGCCTCCTGGGACGAGCATTGGGAGACGTTGCCGCAAGACAACGTCATTCTGTTGACCCGCGCCGCCGACGGGACACTGACCCGCACCACGGGCACGATTGAGGTTCCTGGCGGCTCGTTGACGCTGAAACCGCCCGCTGCGCCCGAGAGCTGGGCCGCCGCCCAGCTGTACGCGCCTTTGCTCGACCACTAGTGTTCGAGTACGTCGCCCTGGCGACGCGCGACCATGCCTCGGTCGAAGCCATGGCGACCCCCTGGCTGCGAGTGCGCGCCACCGCGCGAGAACACGGGCTGCAGCTGGTCAACGCCGACAGCCTGGAGGCCGAACACGCCGATCCCAAGCGTGTCCTCGTGGTGGCCACGGATTGGACCAGGGAAGCGCAGAAACTCATCAGTCAGGGTGCGCGGCCCGCCGTCCTGGTCTCGTTTGACCCGCCGGTTATCGCCTGGTGGCTCTACTACCACCTCCAACGCGTCAGCGCCCTGTTCCCGCACACCTTCATGTACGAGGGCGCTCGCGAGCGTGTCGCCCCGACGACGTGGTTCCATCCGTTGTTCTATCCGGTGCCGTGCCCCCCGCCGCGGCCCACTGGTCTGCCGTGGTCGAGTCGCCGCTTCATGGTGGCGATCAGCGACAACCATGCCCTGCCGCGGGCGCGCGATCTGGTGCGCTGGCTCGATCGACCGCGCGAGCTGTCGTTCGAGCGTACGTGGGCGGGTTTTCGGTACCGCCCCGTCGCGCGCGAGCGGTACCAGGCCCGCCTGCGGGCAATCGAGGCCTTCTCGGGGCACGACGACTTCGATCTGTATGGCGAGGGCTGGGAGCAGCGCCATCCGGCCGTCGACCCCGAGCTCCACGAAGCCGCCGCCCGCGTGTATCGGGGCCAGGTGCACAGCAAACTCGAGCTGCTGGCCACGTACCGCTTCGCGCTGATCTACGAGAACACCCGCTTCCCTGGATACGTCTCGGACAACATCCTCGACTGCTTCTTTGCACGCTGCATCCCCATCTACAGCGGTGCGCCTGACGTCGCGCAGTACGTCCCCCCGTCAGCCTTCATCGACGTGCGTCAATTTCAGTCGTTTCCCGAGCTCGAGCGCTTCCTGGTGCTCACCACCGAAGACGACGCGCGGCGGTACGTCGATGCCGCGCATGCCTTTTTGATCTCCTCGCGCTTCGAGAGCTGGTGCGTCGAGCGCTTTGCCCGAGATGTGGTGGATGCGTTACTGCAGGTCGCCGCATCTTGACCTTTTTCCGGGGTACAACATGCAAATCGTGAGGCGAGTACTGGTGACTGGGGCCGGCGGCTTCATCGGCCATCACCTGGTCAGAGATTTGACCGAGCGCGGTTTCTGGGTCCGCGGTGTTGACCTCGAGCTACCCGAGTACGAGCCGAGCGCGGCGGACGAGTTTCAGATCGGCGATCTGCGGCGTTGGGAGGACGCGGTGGCCGCGTGCGAGGGCGTCGAGGCCGTGTACGCGCTGGCCGCTGACATGGGCGGCATGGGGTTTATCAGCGCGCATCACGCCCAGATCCTGCACAACAACAGCCTCATCAATCTGAATACGCTCGAGGCGGCCCGCCACGCGGGTGTCGGCCGCTATCTCTACACATCGTCGGCGTGCGTCTATCCCGAGTATCGCCAGAACGAGACAAACATCGCCCCGCTGCGCGAAGAGGACGCCTACCCGGCACAGCCCCAGGATGCCTACGGTTGGGAAAAACTCCTCACCGAGCGACTGTGCACCCACTACCGCGACGACTACGGACTGCAGACGCGCATTGTGCGCTTCCACAACATCTTCGGTCCGCTCGGCACCTGGGCTGGGGGACGTGAGAAGGCGCCGGCGGCGTTGTGTCGCAAGGTGGCCACGGCGAAATTGACCGGCAACCCCGACGTCGAGATCTGGGGCGACGGCGAGCAAACGCGCAGCTTCTGCTACATCAGCGATTGCCTGGAAGGGCTGCGGCGGCTGATGGATTCGGAATACGCGGAGCCGCTCAATCTCGGCCAGGATCGCATGGTCACCATCAATGAGCTAGCAGACATGATCGCGGCGATCGCCGGTATCGAAATCCGCAAGGTGCACGTGCCCGGTCCGCAGGGCGTGCGCGGTCGCAATTCGGATAACACGCGCCTGCGACAGGTGTTGGGTTGGCAGCCGGCCGTCAGTCTCGAAGAAGGTCTGACCGAGACGTACACCTGGATCGAACGCAAGGTCGCCGCTACCCTCGCGCCACCCGTCGCCGCCTCGACTCGGTGAGACTGGTCGCGCTCTCGATCCGCAACGCGGATATGCAGGCCGACCGTATCTTCGACCTGCTCCCAGATGGACCGGTCGACCAGGCCCCCTACACGCCCTGGCGCCTGGTACGCGAGTACGGCCACGCGGCCGGGTTACAGCTGATGACCGCCGACCAGGTCGCTCCACGAGGGATCGATCCTCGTCAGGTGACCCTCGTCTCGTACGACTGGCCGCCGACTACCGATGCGCTCGTCGCGCAGGGTGCCCAACTGGGTGTCCTCACGTCGCTCGAGCCGCCGGTGATCGCCTGGGAGCTCTACTACCGGCTGCCGGTGCTGAGCGCGCGCTTTCCGCACGTCTACCTGTTTGGCGGCGCCGCGCCACGGGTCGCGCCCCAGACCCGCTTCCATCCGCTGTACTTTCCCCAGGTCC
This sequence comes from uncultured Chloroflexia bacterium, assembly GCA_963776625.1. Taxonomy (GTDB): domain Bacteria; phylum Chloroflexota; class UBA6077; order UBA6077; family CF-72; genus CF-72. The sequence continues at coordinate 329,862 of CAVZNP010000005.1, forward strand.
GCACCCCGCGGCCGTGGAACGCAACGCCCGCGACGGAGTGGACCGACTGGCAGCAGCGGCGCTTGCTGGTGTCGATCAACAGCAACAAAGCCATCGTCCGCTCCTTCACGCGCTGGTTCGATACCCCGCGCGAAGTGTCAGTCAAGCGCGAGCTCGCCAGCCGGCGCTATCCGCCGATCGGCGACGACCTGTACCTGGAGCGGCTGCGGGCAGCCGCCCATTTCGCGCCGCGCCCCGATTTCGACATGGTCGGCCAGGGCTGGCAGCGACGCCATCCAGCGGTTCCCGAAAAACTACACCAGGCCGTCCTGCGCGCCTACCGAGGGCCGGTCGCTGAAAAGCTGGAGACCCTCGCCGCCTATAAATTCTCGCTGTGCTTCGAGAACTCACGCTTCGCCGGCTACGTCTCGGAAAAGATTTTCGATTGTTTCTTCACACGCACCATTCCTATCTACCTGGGCGCGCCTGACATTGGCCGTTATGTTCCGCCTGAGACGTTCATCGACCTGCGAAGCTTTCGCGATTACCGTGCGCTCGAGGACTACCTCGACAACCTCGGCGAAGCAGCCACGCGTGGTTACCTCGAGGCCGCCGACGCGTTCATGCGCTCGCCGGCTTTCGCGCCGTTCACCGCGGAGTGCTTCGCGCATGAACTGGTGGAGATGCTCGCGGGATGAGCCACCCGGCGACCTGCTGAGGCGCTAGGCTGAGGGCGTATGTCCACCTTCGTGCTCGTGCACGGCACCTATCAGGGCGGTTGGATCTGGAAACCAGTGGCCGAACGCCTGGCTGCCGGCGGCCACCTCGTGTATCGGCCCACGCTGCAGGGCTCGGCCGAGCGACGACGCGAGATCACTCCCAACCTGACGCTGGCCGACTATGGCGCCGAGATCGCGGACCTGTTTTTCTTCGAAGACCTGCGCGACGTGATCTTCGTCGGCACCAGTATTGGCGGTATGGTTGTGTGCCAGGCTGCCCCGAGTGTCGCCGATCGCATCCAACGGCTCGTGTTCATCGACGCGCTGGTCCCGCTGCCCGGCGAATCGGTCCCTCAGATCAATAGTCGGGCGCCATACGATCAGCGCAACGTGGTCTACGGCCCGGCGCCGGAGGGCGCGCGCGGGACGGTCTTCGCCGGCTTGCCGAAGGACGTCGAGGACTGGGCGCTGGCGCGCTACACGCAGCAGCCGATCAAACCCACCGATGATCCGGTGGACCTGAAGGACTTCTGGTCGCGCCCCTGGCAGGTGGACGTGCTCAATTGCACGCAGAGTGCCGCGCCGCCCGAAGCGCACCAGCGGCGCACCGCCGAACGCTTCAACGGCACGTACGCGGAGCTAGCCGCGGGCCACTACGCGATGCTCTCGCACCCCGATGCACTGGCGGAGTACCTGCGGGCTCTGAGCTGACACTGGCTCCGGGTCGGGGGAGCTTGCGCACGTTTGAGCCGTTGACGCATCCGGGTCGGGGGAGCCTGCGGCCCCCCGCCGCCAGTCGCTGCTCCGCTCGCAGCCTCGCTGCGCGCTCCTTCCCGCGGCGACCCCCCGCGTACGTGCTGGGCCGCACCTCTGCGGGGTCGAGCCCTCGACTCGCGGGTCACAAACGCCTCGGTTGAACCGCGTGTGACACCCGAGACGTGGTCGGCAGAGCGCTCAGCGATCACGTCTCGGGTGTCACACCGTTTGAACGCAGGGTTTGCGACCCGCGCGCTGCAGCGGCTCGACCCCGCAGAGGGCGGTCAGCACGTACGCGGGGGGTCGCCGCGGGAAGGAGCGCGCAGCGAGCTGCGAGCGGAGCAGCGACTGGCGGCGGGGGGCCGCAGGCTCCCCCGACCCGGACACGTGATTGGCTCAAACGTGCGCAGGCTCCCCCGACCCGGATGCGTGACAAGGCTCAAACCTGACTAGAAGACTGCGACTGGGTTGACCGGAGACCCCGTGGCGTTGGGAATCCGCAGCGGCAAGATCGACAACAGAAACTCCCAGCGCTGCCGCGCGCGGCACGCTTCTGCCAGGTCATCCAGCCACGCGTTGTCCAGAATCCACAAGCCGAGCCCCACGATGCCCACCTGGTGCACCGGGTTGCTGAAACGCTCGTAGCCCGACGGCGACACGTCATTGCCCGTATCCGAGCCGAGCACCGCCACGTCCTGCGCGCGCAACACCGGCAGCAATTCCGGCAAGGGCCCGCTCGAGCCCGCCGAGGGCGCCAGCGGCCCTACCCGATCGCGCCGCCCGAGTTGCCCCGTCCTCAAAAGCAGGACGTCCCCCGGCTCAGGCGCAACCCCGCAGCGCTCGCGCGCCATCTCCAGCTCCGCCAGCCCGACCCCATCGCCGGGCTCGATCGCCTCCACGCCGCGCAACCAGGCGCCATCGATGAGAATCCCGCGCGTGACGATGCCAGGCGAAGCATTCTCCACGCTGTGACTGGTCGCCCCGTCCGTCATGCGGATCAAGCGCGACGACGCGCCGTTATACAGGTGCCCGTCCCACATGAAGTGCGCCAGGCTGTCGATGTGCGTCACGGTCTGCCCGTGAAACGCCACCCCGACAAAATCGAGCGCCACCTGTCGGTCTGGACCTTCACCCGGGCGATACGCCTCGCCGCTGGCGATCATGTAGTGTTGCGGTACCCGCCGCGCGTTGACATCGCTGGCCGCCTCATAGGTCCACGGGCGCGCGCAACTCACCGTCGCACCTTCCTGCACCAGCCGCGTTGCCCGCAGGGTCGCCTCGGGCGTAATCAGATTGAGCGTGCCGCGCTGGTCGTCGGCGCCCCAGCGTCCCCAGTTGGACAGCGAGTCCATCCACTCCAGCACGTCGGCCTGCGATGGACGGACCGCCGTCTGTCCCTGGCTCACGTGGGCAGTGGCGCCCACGCGATCGGCGCATTGGAGTCCGACCTGCGCGCCTCCTCGGTGGCCGCCGCCCACCCCTGGCCTTCCGGCAGCATGATGGACGCCGAGCGAACCCGATTCAGCGACGGATCCAGCATGTTGCCCGGCGCGACGCCTCGTTCGCGCAGCGCCTGCGCCGCGTCCAGCAGTCGGCGCCGGACGAAGATGACCATGGCGTCGGTCGAGCCGAGGTGCTCCTTCCAGCGGCGGTAGATCGGACCCATCGCCTCGGTCATCGCCCGATCCTGGATGTTGCCGACGAACGGCACCCCGAACATGAGCTCCTTCTTCTGCAGCTCCAGATCCAGGTTGTACTGGTTGGCGAGCCGCGCCACGCTGAGGTAGCGGGTGAGCGGATTTGCCGGATCGTTGGGCAGGTAGCCGCCAATCGACCTGAACGGATCGTCGAACGCGGCCCGCTCTTCCTTCGTCCACGCGCGATCCAGCCGCGCGGTCTGGGAGAAGAGCATGTGGTGCTCGTTGTCCAGCGGCACCCAGCTGCGCAGGTGGACCGTGTTGGGATCGCTGGCGGCAATCATCGTGTGCAGCGGCATGATGAACTGCGTGATGCGGTGCCAGCGTGTGCCGTCGTCGTCAACCCGTCGACTCCCGGAGTAGCAGCCGCCGTAGTCCGTCGCGAGCACTTCCAGACGCGGGCGCCGGTCGCGGTTGAAGGTGCCGCGGCGCGTCACGTCGATCGGTCCATCGCCGCGATCCTCGTTGAGGCGGCCGTGCACCCAGTCGATGTGCGAGGAGTCGATGTCGCCTTCCAGGCCCTGGACCCAGTTGCACTCTTCGAGCATCACGTGCGGCGGCGAAACGCGCTCGGCCGGCAGCGTCGTGATCTCGAAGGGTGGGAAGGGCGGCGGCTCGGTTTGCGAGCCCATGTAGGTCCACAGCGCGCCGTTGATCTCCTTGACGGGGTAGGCGACGGCCTTGACCTTGTATTTGAAGTCGCTGTCTTCGGGCTCATTGGGCATGTCGACGCACGTGCCGTTCACGTCGAACTTCCAGCCGTGGTAGACGCAGCGCAGGCCGCACTCCTCGTTGCGGCCCAGAAGAGGTTGGCGCCGCGGTGCGGGCAGTTCTCCTCGAGAAGGCCGACCTGGCCATTGGTGTCGCGGAAGGCGATCAGGTCCTCGCCGAGCAACTTGACCTTGATCGGTCGATCGTCAGCCGCCGGCAGGTCCCGGGAGGGAAGAAATGGAAGCCAGTACTGGCGAATGAACTCGCCCATCACTGTGCCCGGTCCAACCTGCGTGAGCGCCTCGTTGTCTTCCTTCGACAGCATGCGTCGCAGCCACTCCTTTAGTAGTTGACCGTACCTCCAAATGGGCGCGGCCTCAAGACCCGATGTTTGCGCACGCTACGTCGCGGAGCGCACCCAGCCGCGTGCTCGCGCCACGCCCCACAGCAGCCAGGCCGCGACGATGACCAGCACCGCGCCGATCACCGCCCATTGCGTCTGCCCGGTCATCATCGAGCCCTTGAGCAGGTTCAGTCCCTGACCAAGCCACACGAGGCCAATCAATCCGAGGAGAATGCCAACGATCAGTCGTACCCAGGTCATACGCAGCTACCGTAGCGCCGCGCCCGCGCCAGGTGAAGGAAACAACAGGGCGGTCCGCGCCAGCGCACTGCTAGTCAGCCCCTCGCGCGAATCGAGGTGCCGGGTCCCCGGAAGTCCTGGGCCCTGTCTCCGTCGGGGTGTCATCCTGAGCCTGCGAAGGATCCGTGTCTTTCGTTGACGGCCACGCTGATGCGGGCGCAAAGCCCGTCCACTGTTCATACGAACGCGACGCTCGGCGCGGCTTCCGGCTCGAACGCGCGCAGCAGTCCGAGTGCCTCCTCCTCCAGCGCGGCGCGCTCGGCCTTGCTCAGGGCGCGGAACGCCTTGACGGTCACAACCGCCACCTTGCGCTTGCGCTCGAGCTTCCATGTCCCGCCCACGAAGCCATCTACCAGCACCACCGCCGGAATCTGCAGATTGCGATTGGCAATCACCCGCGCGTCCTCTGCCGAGATCATCCGCGTGCGGTCCTGCCAGCCGAGCATGACCCCATCGAACTCGGGCAGCAGCCGCGGTGGCGCCGGCGTCTCCCCACCTGGCCGCGGCGCGTCGCGCAGGTCGTACAGCGTCCGCCTGCGTTCGTCCCTGAGTGTGACCAGGTCGTCGCCCAGCGCGGCAAACCAGCGTGCCACGCCGTGCATCCCTGACCAGGCCGCGAAGTCCGCGGGCGTCGACGGTCCCCAGGCCGCGAGGTAACGCCGAATCAGCCCCGCGACGTCAGGCTGCGCGGCCGCACTGGCGCCGAGCCACGTCTCGGCGAGAACGAACGCTCCGCCGGCGTCGAAGCCGTAGGCGGCCTCCGAGTTCGCCTGAACCAGGGGCAGCAGCAGCCGCGCGGCGTACGCGCGCATGCGCACCTCGTCGAGGCCGGCGGCTTCAAAGCGCTCGCGCAGGCTTTCAAAGGTGGCTGGTACCTGGAAGTGCTCGCGCGCGATCTGGAGCGACTGTTCGAGGTCCGTACCCGTCAGACGTGTGCCACCCGGCAGAGTCAGTTCGTTCTCGGTGCGCAGCGCCGCCCGAAATGCGAGCAAGTCGGCGGCCAGCATGAGGTGGAGCGTGCCGCGTAGCATCGTGGCGCGCACTACCTGGCGTCCGCGGATCGCGTCCCGCAGGTCGGCTGACGAGAAGTCCCGCGTGCGCGCCCACAGCCCGACGAACGGCGCCCGCGCAAGCTGGTCCTGCATGGCAAGCAGCTGCCGCACGGCATCGGTGGCCGCAAGAGAGTGCCGTTCGAGCAGCAGTTGCCGCGCGAGCGCGGCGCGATTGAGGTCACGCGGCGTAAGTAGCGGTGGAGCCATCGGTCTCGAGCCCGCTCAGGATGACGTCGCAGACGCAAGTCTGGCAAGTTCGCGCGCTCTGCGAACGCCGTGCCGCGTTGCGAGTCACACGTTCGCAAGGTTGCGTCGCGGCATGAGTATTCCTTCCGATGCCGGGATTCAGCCTCATCCCTAGAGTGGGCGAGCCATGCATTTGCGTACTTTCACTCTTCTCGGCCTGAGCCTCGCGGCCGTTGCCCTGGTGGCATGCAGCGAAGGTCCGCCGACACCTGGTGAGCCGCGCGACTTCAGCTCCGTGTGCGACAAGGCCAACGACGGCCACCGCGTCGCGGTGGAGGGCTACCTGCGTCTGCCCGATCAAATCCAGGTCTACAAATCCTCGTCCGGCTCCGTTGACGAGAAGATCGTCGTCGTGCGCCTGTTCGAGAGCGGCAAGTTCCAGGGCACCCCGATCGGCGTGAACATCGACTTCGGCACGGGCCCCAACACGATGGCCGACATCCCCGGCGAGTACATCTTTACGGACGATGACCTGCAGGTCCACCGCGCCGACGGCCAGACGGCAGGCTACGGGGACAAAGTGAAAATCTCAGGGACGGTCTATTTCCCGACAAGCGTGGCCGACGTGGAGTTCACCTGCGGGCTGAGTAATCCATTGATTGAAGGTCCCAGCAGGGTTTGAGTTCTTCACGCGTCCGGGTCGGGGGAGCCTGCGCACGTTTGAGCCAATCACGTGTCCGGGTCGGGGGAGCCTGCGGCCCCCCGCCGCCAGTCGCTGCTCCGCTCGCAGGCTCGCTGCGCGCTCCTTCCCGCGGCGACCCCCCGCGTACGTGCTGGGCCGCACCTCTGCGCGGTCGCACGCTCACTCGCGTGGTTCACAAACGTGCGGGTTTGAACCGATGTGACATCTCGACACGTGGTTAGCTGAGCGTCTGTGCCGGCACGTCTCGATGATCAACACGTGTGAGGGACATACCGTGTTGACCCGAGCGGAGTGACAGTTCGACACGTTGTTCGCTGGACGTGTGGTCGGCTGTCGCGTCTCGAGGATCAACACTCGGTGAGCGCATACCGTGTCGCATCAAGCCGTGTGACAGTTCGACACGTTGTCGCTGAACGTCGGCGCCGTCACGTCTCGAGATCAACACACGGTTGGCACCGATGGGGCTCGGTCCACACGTTAGAGGAGCTTCAACCACGTCCGATCACCAGGGATGTGTGGACCCCGCGTGTCGGCGTGCGACCCCGACGAGGCGCGGCCCAGCACGTACGCGGGGGGTCGCCGCGGGAAGGAGCGCGTAGCGAGCCTGCGAGCGGAGCAGCGACTGGCGGCGGGGGGCCGCAGGCTCCCCCGACCCGGATGCGTGCATGGCTCAACCGTGCCCGGATGCGTGAAAGACAACGAGCGTTCAGGCGATGTTCAGGCGACGGGGCGACCGCCGATACTCCCCGTGCGCAGGTCAAAGTGCATCAGGTCCTTCCCCGTGTTGTACGTTCCGCCCCAGGTGAGACCCGCTTGCACCAGGGCGGTGACCAGCTCCTTCTGCACCGTCATGTACCCATGCTTCTTCGGGTCTGACCCCTTGGTGAAGTCGCCCCCGCGCGGGTGCGCCTGGTCTTGCTCCAGCTGAGTGTGCCACCAGCCGGCGTCGGTGACGGGCTCGCCGGCGAGCGTCGACGTCTCGTGCGACTTCTTCGACCATGCGGCGATCGCCGCCAGCCGCTGCGCCAGGATCGAGTCCAGCTCTTCGCCAGAGAGCGACAGATAGCGCTGCACCGTGTCGGAGTCGGCATGCAGTTTGTCCCACTGCTCACCGGCGCGCTCGGCGCGCGCGGCACGGTCCGCTTCGGAAGCGGTGGCGTGCTTGCCGGTGAGGTGCACAGGCGCGGCGCGCGGATCGTGCGCCGCGCCAGCCAGCAGCAGCGTGGCCCGCTCGGCCATGGCCACGGCGTGGGTATCCGAGCTGTTGCCAAGGAAGGGGTTGTCCGCCGCCTCGATGTCGACGGCCATGCCAAAGCAGTGCATGCTCGGTCGGGTGCCGCCGGTGGCAGCCTTTGGTCGGCGCAGACCCCCGACGTCGTGGACGCCAAGCCGGTCGCGCGCTGTCTCGACCGTTTCGCCAGATTTGACGAGGTTGCCTTCGGCGGCCGTCAGCACCGTGGCGAGCTGTGAGTGGACCCCGGTCGCCTCGCCCGCGGTAGTCGGCCGGATCTTGAGGCCGAGGAACGTGGCGTCAGGATTGAACTCGGCAAACCAGGTATCGACGTCGTACTGCACGCCCTGCGCGTCGACAGCTTTGCCGATATCCGCGGCAACTTGCTTGATGGCGCCCTTGCCGCCGCTGTGCTTGGCTTTGTCGATCGCCAGGGCGATCATCTGGGCGCGATCGAGCTCCGGCGCCGCGGGGTGCGCCGCCGCGGCCGGCCGTTTGGTCGTGCGCCGCTTCCGAGTGGCGCCACTGTCCGTCGCGGTGCCCGGCGCCGCCGTCGTCGTCGTACTAACGCCGCCATCTGAGGCTGTCGTTGCCGTGGCGCCGCTCCCCGAAGTCGTCGACGTGGTGCCACTGCCGTTGCTGCTGGGGGCGTGCGCGGCGGCCTGCCGCGGCGATTTGGCCGCCGACTTCTTGCTATCGGTCGACTTCTTGCCGTCGGTCGACTTCTTCCGGGCCGTCGACTTCTTCCTGGGCGTCGCGCTGGAACCAACGTCGAGCAAGCTCTTCGCCTCGGGCGTGTGTTCCGCGCGCAGCGCATCCGCCAGCGGCCCCGCTTCTGGGCCGCCGAGTCCGTGGATCAACGATTCATGGTTGGTCCCGCCGACCTTGCGCACCTGGAAGTGGCTGCGCAGCGCGTCGGCGTACCTGCCTAGCTTGTCCGCATGCGCGCCGAACCATGCCTGCAGGTCGCCGTCCAGCGCGGTGTAACTGCGCACGTACACGGGAGTTGCGCCACTGTAGTAGGCGCGCAGGACGGGACACGCGTCCACGGCCGCCTGCTTGTCCGCGTCACTGCTGGCGTGGACGATGGCGCCATAGGCTTTGTCGAGCTGCGCGGTCGCCCACGTGGAGACGGCGCGCTGCTGATTGCCTTCCCACATCGCCTCGAACAGGACCACCTCGGCGGCGTGCTTGCCCTTCGCGCCGGCTTCCTTGTTCAGGTTGGCGATGACGGTGTTGCCGCCGCCGCTGTGCGCCGACAGGATGACGCGGTAGTCCTTGTGGAGTTTGACGCCGCGGCCGCGGAGTCGCTCCAGAACCGCCTGAATGTACGGGTCGGTCGGGACCTTGCCGAACTGCGAATGGCTGATGCCCTGCGGCAGGATGGCGACCGTCTGGGTCGCGCCGGAGGCGCGCATCTGCGCTTCGATGCGGTCCTGGGCGACGTCGCGCACCGTGCCGTCGTCGCGCTGCCGCCAGCCGGCGTAGGGGTCCGCCGACCGGTTAGTGAAGCCGTGAAAGTGGAGCAGCACGTCGGTCGGCTCGGCGGGATTGAGCGCGTGCGGCACCAGGGCGATGCAGCGATGGCTGGCCGACTCGGACGTGTGGTGCTTGAATTTCGCTTGCCGTTCTTCGTCGCTCGGCCCAGACAGATCCACGCCGAAATCTCCCAGGTCGGCGATCGGGTAGCGGTCAATCTCTTCGACGGTCTGGCGATCCGCGTTCCAGCCACCGGCGGCGGCGTCGCTCCAGCCCTTGTCAGGGTCGCGTTGCACGAGCCCGGGCGCGCGCAGCAGACGCGCGACCGCCGCGTTGCCGAGGTGTGCTTGCAGCAGGTAGATGTGGGATGCGACGCCGACCGCGGACCGCTCGGGCGCTGGGCTCACGTGCGCGGTTTCCACGCGCCGCCGTACGAGTGCCGTGGACCGATATCGAGCTACGATCACGCTTCTCCCCGTGTCAGACACTATCCGAGCAGCCCGACGCGTGCGCATCGGACGGATTACTCATTTCTCGCACGACTCGCATGGCGGCCGCGGGCTTCGAGCGTCGCGTAGACGTAGGCGTGGTGCAGGTCCTCGTAAGGCAGATCCTGTCACTCGTGGACGGCTGAGACCTGAGACCCTGTCTGTCACAACGTGCTGAAGGTCCCAGCTCTCAGCGAAAGCTCGTTCGCGCGTCGAGCAGATCCGCCGTACGGGCCCGCCGCCGGGCGGAACGAAATCCCTACGTTCGCTCCTCCCGCCGCGTCTGCATCGTCGCCACGAAGGCATCCAGCGGTTGCGCCCCGAGGTCTCCCTCGCGGCGCTCGCGCACACTCACCGTTCCCGCCTGCTGGTCGCGGTCGCCAACCACCAGCATGTACGGCACCTGCTGTGCCTGCGCGTCGCGAATCTTCGCCTGCATCTTCTCGCGCCGCGCATCGACTTCCACACGGAAGCCGCCAGCACGCAACGCGGCACTCACCGACGCGGCGTAGTCCATGTGGCGGTCGGCAATCGGAATGACCACCGCCTGCACCGGTGCAAGCCAGAGCGGAAACGCCCCGCCATATTTTTCGATCAGGTACGCGATCATCCGCACCAGCGTGCCAATCACGCCGCGGTGGATCATCACCGGCCGATGGAACTGTCCATCGTCGCCGACGTACTCCAGCTGAAACTGATTCGGCAGGTGGAAATCGACCTGAATTGTCGAAATCGTCTCGCTGTGTCCGAGTGGATCGCGCAGCTGGATGTCGATCTTCGGCCCGTAGAACGCGGCCTCACCTGGCGCTTCCACGTAGGACAGCCCGAGCCGCGCCATGGCGTCCTTTAGATAGCGTTCGCCGCGTTCCCACATTTCGGGATTGTCGACGTACTTTTCCTTGTCGTTCGGATCCCAGAGCGACAAGCGATACCAGTGGTCCGTGATGCCGAGCACGCGGTACACGTCCTCGATGAGCTCGACCACGCCGACGATCTCGTCCTGGATCTGGTCTGGCGTACAGAAGATGTGCGCGTCGTTGAGGTCCATGCGCCGCACGCGGCTCAGTCCACTCAGCTCGCCGGACTTCTCGTAGCGCCACATCGTGCCGAACTCGGCGAGGCGCATTGGCAGCTCGCGGTAGCTGCGCTGCTCGTTCTGGTAAATCTGGATGTGGTGCGGGCAGTTCATCGGGCGCAACACGAGCTCTTCGTCGCCGGCGTGCATCACCGGGAACATGGACTCCTGATAGTGCGCCCAGTGGCCCGAGACCTTGTACATCTCGACTTTGGCCACGTCAGGTGTGACGACGTGCTGGTAGCCGCGCTGTAGCTCGAGGTCCGTAACCCAGCGCTCCAGCTCGCGTCGGATCGTGGCGCCCTTGGGTAGCCACAGCGGCAGCCCAGGCCCGACCAGATCCGAGAACATGAACAGGCCCAGCTCCTTGCCGATGCGACGGTGGTCGCGCCGCTTGGCGTCCTCGACCTGGTCCAGGTAGTGGTCGAGCTGGTCCTGTGTCTGCCAGGCCGTGCCGTAGATGCGCTGCAACATCGGACGGTGCTCGTCGCCGCGCCAGTAGGCGCCCGCCACGTTCGTGAGCTTGAAGGCTTTGAGCTGCGATGAATTCGTCACGTGCGGGCCGCGGCACAGGTCGAGCCAATCCGGGCCAGTCCGATAGAAGCTGATCGGCTCGTCCTCGGCCAGGTTCTCGATGATCTCGCGCTTGTAGGGATTGTCGTCCTCGGCGAAGTAGTGCTCGAGGGCGTCGTCCTTGCTCCACTCCTCACGCTTGAAGGGCTCGGCGGCGGCGACGATATCGCGCATTGCGGCCTCGATGCGCGGCAAATCCTCTTCGCTCAGGCGCGTGGGGATGTCGATGTCGTAGTAGAAGCCGTTTTCGATGACCGGACCGATACCGAGCTTGCTGCCCGGGTACAGGCGCTGGACGGCCTTGGCCAGGATGTGCGCCGCCGAGTGGCGCATCACATCCAGCTCCGATTCGGAGACGTTGCTTCCGTTGTGGCTCATGGGGCGGAACCTCCCGTAGACGTGAACACCCCCCACCGTCTTGGGACGAGGGAGGTGCTCGTGGTTCCACCCAAGTTCGTTTCGCCGACCCGACGCCAGGCGAAACGCTCTTGTGCGCCGCTAACGGGGCGCCACCGTGATCGACTACTTGGCCTTGCCCAGTCGGGCTGGCGGTTCGCCGTCAGGCTAGCCGGTGGTTTTCATCTGGCCCATCGACCGCAGGTCTTTCACCATCGCCCGCTCGCTGATGTCTGTGGCCAGACTACTCGTCCGGATCAGTGCCTTTTGTCGTATGTGGGAAGTACGCCGAATACTACGGCAAGGCGAGCGCCGGTTGCAGGAGTTCGTCGGGAATGGGCGCGAAGCCCTCGTCGCCAGGCGGCCGCCAGCGGACGGACAGATGCGCGTACGGATCGTTGTCGGCATAGTCAATGCGGATGGTGTGCCAGCCTTCGGAGAGGCTCGCCTCACTGTCGCCCGGGCGGGCCAGTATGACCTGGTCGTCGATGGACAGCGACGCGGTCGAAATCGCTTCGACGTGGAACAGGTAGGCGCCCGCCCGCGGCGCGCGTAGCTGGCCACGCCACTGCGCCGTCCACGGGTGGCCGTTGTTGAAGCTGCCCTCGAAGCCGCGGTCCGGTGCCGAGTCGATCGCCCCCTGCAGCGGACTGCCCTGAATCTCCCACGTGAACAGCAGACCCCCCGGCGATGGCAGCGCGTAGAACTGCACGTCCTGGGCGACGCCGCCGGTCGAAGCCAGCAAGACTCTCAGTTGCGGGGACGACGACGTGTCCGAGCGCGACAAATGGATGCTGTGCGCTCCTCGCGCCAGAAAGACCGTCGCTGGCGGCTGGCCCGCCGAAACCACTGCCTGGGCGTCGATCGCCACGCTGCCCCCATTTGGATCGATGGTGTAGCGGTCACTCGTGAGCACATGCATGGTCGCCGACCACGCGACGGCATCTGATGACTGCACGCTCGCGACGGGCGTCACGGCTCCCGTGGCCGACTCGGCCAGGAGCCCGCGTGTCTGCTGCTGCAGCTGTTGGGAGACGAACAGGGTGTAGAGCAGCGGCATGCCCTGCCCGAGGGGTGACTCGAACGTTTGAACTGGCGCGCCTGGATACAGCGCCAGCGCACGATTGAATACCCCCGGCGCGTCGTAGCCGGCCACCACGGCGACAGGCTGGCTGCCGTCCAGCGGCAGATATTCTGAGACGGCATTGCCAGCCGTGGCGACCGAGATGTGGTCACCGGAGAGGAAGCGGATGGTCGGATGGCCACGGAAGCGCTCTTCGGCCAGGATGGGTACGTCCGGCCCGAGGCTGCGCAGCCAGCGGCCCGTCTGCGTCTCCAGCAGCGAGTTCTCCAGGTAGACCGACGACTCCTGCAGTTGGGCTCGAAAGTAGTCGGCGGCTTCGACGCAGCCCGCCACCACGAACGCCAGCGTGAGACCGATTGCCAGCCGGCGGTGCCGCGGCCAGGCCAGCGTGATCGGCAGCGCGGCGAGCAACGCGGCCGGCACCACAGCCATGATGGCGCGATGCGACTGCGGGGCTTCGAATGGCACGGTCAAGATGCCCGTCAGCAGGAGCAGCAGCGCACCCGGGATCGCCAGACTGATACCGGCCCCGAAGCGCCACAGCGCGGCGCCCATCCCCGCCAGAAAAAACGGAGCGAACCAGCCGAGCTCCGGCCGACCTGGTGTGTTGTGCCGTCCGTTGCGGTCGCCGCGCGCGGTGAACATCAGCACGTGCTGCAGCGAGCTCTGCAGGACCTGCGCGGCCGGATCGTCGCCGCTGATCGCGACCGTCTGTGAGCGCTGCAGCACGGTGTTCGGCGCCACGATCGCCTGTTCGATCAACGGGACGAGCGTCAGCACGCAGGTCGCCGCCGCGACCACGAGCACTGTCGCGGCCGGCGCGACCCGTGCCCGCCACTGCTGGCGGCATCCGCGCGCCACCCACCACGCGACGGCCCCGGCCACGCCTGGGACGATGAGCACGCTGGAGGGATACGACCACAGTCCAAGGCTGATCGCGGCGCCCGCGAGCATGCCCAGCGCGACGCGTGCAGGTCGCCGCTTCGCTCGTAGCGCCGCGAGCGCCGCGGCCAGCGCCAGTGCCAGGGCAAGCGGCGTCACAATGCTGGAAATCGCCAGTCGCGAGAAGTCGATGTGCCAGCGACTGGTGGCCAGCGCGAACGCGGCCACGATGCCCAGCACCGGACCGCCCAACTGTCGACCGAGCCACCAGATGACTGGAATCGTCGCGGTGCCCAGCAAGGCCGCCGGCACGCGCACCGCGAATGCCTCGGCGCCGAACCAGTGGATCGAGGCGGCATCGAAGTAGATGAACAGCGCCGGCAGCTGCGTTGCCTCGGCGATGAACACGGGTCGATACGTCGGGTCGCGCAGGATACGCAACGCCTGGTTCCCGTTTTCGGCAGTGTCGAACCACAGGCCGAGCGGGATCTCCTGCAAAGCGGCGAAGCGCAGCACGAATGCGATGCACGTCACGCCGATCAACAGCAGCACTTCGGTGCTGGTGGGCCGACCGACCGCCGCGCGCAAGGGCCAGCTCCTCGTCAAAAAGCCGAACACCAGCAGCGCGAGGGCCTGAAAGATCAGCAGGCTCACCAGCGCCCCGAGCAGGTCGGTGCCCATGCTCGTCGTGCGCACCTGGGTCGCTTCGCCCTGGGCCCACACGCGCCATTCCGTCAACGCGAGATACGCGAGCGCTGCGCATACCCACGTGAGGCTCAGCGCCGCGGCACGCCGCTGCCCCGACCCCCGAGGCATTGGTATCAGACGCCGAGCGAGGTCCACGACGCGTGCGCTGTCAGGAAGGCGCGCCGTCGACCGAGTACAGATCGCTGCGTGGCGCCTGACTGGCCGCACCCTGCAGGAACTCGCACGCCGCCGAGCGCATTTCGCCGGTCAGCTCGTGGTGCGCGTCGCCGAACACGCGCAGCTGGGCGGTCGCGCCTAGCTGGCGGACGGCGGCCTCGAAGGCGCTGGCGCGCTGCACGCGCGTCGAGCCCTCGATACTGTCCCACTGACGCGGGACGTCGCCAGGGTTGGTGTCCTGCCCACCAACCCCGACCCAGAACACCACGGCGTCGAAGCGCTGCGGGTCGAACGCATGCCCGGCATAGCGATCCATGTCCTGTACCCCGAAGGGAAAGTTGAGGTTGCCGGTGGGTCCGACGCCCGTGGGTAGGGTATACGTGCCCGCGGACAGAGCGGCCACGGCGAGTACGCGATCGGGGCGGAACTCGGCGAAGCGATGTGCCAGTTGCGCGCCACGCGAGTGACCGAGGAGCAGCACCAGGTGGCGCAGCGGCCCGCCGACGAGCCGCGGCAGGCCATCGAGGTAGTCATTCAGCGCCTGGATCAGCAACGGGTCTTCCTGCGCCACGACACTGGGATTGGTCCAGTCGCCGTAGTCGATGGTTGGTGCCACGATCAGCCACCCGTGCGCGTCGGCCTGGTCGAACAGGTCCCGAGCGAAGTCCGGACCGTTGCCGCCCATGCCGTGCAGGACGACCAGCACCTGAAGCGGCGCGTTCGCGGGCATGGCACGCTGCGGCATGCGCACGAAGACCGACCGAATTGGGGTGCCGGCGAGCGGGTCGGCCGGGGCGTCGGCCACGTCGGCGGTCAGCGGCGTAGCCAGCGTGCACACCACGGCCAGGGCTGGAGCCAGAAGCAGGCACAGGCGGCCGAGCGTGCGGGGCATCGCGGAGCGGCGCAAGTATAGAAGCTTTATCCGGGCCCACGAGCCGTGGTGCCTACGGGGTGCCGGGCGCCTGGAGGGCGCTGCTGTAGAAGCGCAGGTAGTCCGGCACGTGGTCGATCCAGTATTCGGCCTCATGTGGGCCCGGAAATTCGTGCCACTCGACGTGGAGACCGTCGGCAACCAGCACGGAGTGCAGCGCGTCGACGTTGGGCAGCCAGTAGTCGTCGGAGCCGACATCGAGCCAGATCTTCAGACCTTCCAGTCCGCTGGCGTGGTCGGCAAGCCAGAGGGGGTTGTGCTCCCAGAAGTTCTCGCCAGTCAGGAACCACAGGTTGGGGTCGGGCTCCAATCGCACCGACGGGCTGTGCGAGCCGACCACGCCGAAGACGTCAGGATGCTGGAACGCGAGATTCAGCGCGCCGAGGCCACCCATCGACAGTCCGCCGATGGCGCGGTCGGCGGGACTGGCCAGCGTGCGATAGCGCTGGTCGATGGTCGACACGACGTCGTCGGTGAGGTAATCGCCCCAGCGGGGGCCGTTGTCCCAGTTGGCCCAGTAGGTCGTTTCACCGTCGTCGGGCATGACGACGATCATGGGTTGGATCTGGTCGGCCGCGATGAGGCGATCGATCTGTTCTGGCAGGAACGAATCGGACCACTCCGTGTAGTTGCCGCCGGCGCCGTGGAGCATGTAGAGGGCGGGGTAGCGCCGCGCTGGGTCGCTGAGATAGTCCGGCGGCAGGTAGATGCGATAGGCGAAGCTGCGCCCGATGATGGGTGAGTCGAGGTGGTCGTCGAGCAGAAAACCGAGGAGCGGCTCGGAGGCAGCGACGGGCGCGCCGCGCAGTTGGCTCGCGGGGCTCACAACCGATGTGCCGTCTGGTTGGTTCGCGGCGCTCGGCATCGGCGTACTGTTCAGTGGGGTCACGGCGGCCGTGCCGCTTGGTGGGCTTGCGCGAGTCGCCCCTTGCGGTGCGGTGAGCGGCACGCTGGCGAGCGTCGGCCTGGTGTCCACCACGCGCGGCGTTGGCGTTGCCGCTGGCGGCGCGGGCCTGAGCGTCGGCCGCGGCGTGAGCAGATTCGCGGGCTTCAACGACGCGGGCGTAGGCGTTGCCGACGACGCCGCGAACGGCAGGGGCGCGCACGCGGCTACCAGCACGACCAGGATCGGAACCCACCCCGCAGCCAACCGCATGACGCCCCTCGCAGTGGCCTCCGCATCATACGCTCCGCCCGAGGTGCTTATCACGGAGGCGCGCTGGTCCGTGGCCGCGGGAGGCCGCTATACTCACCGCTACGCGTCGGGCGCGTAGCTCAGCTGGTTAGAGTACTTGTTCGACATACAAGAGGTCGTAGGTTCGACTCCTACCGCGCCCACCCGGTAAACGATTCCCCAGAGGGGACCCCTCGCGAGAGGAGGGTCATGCCTGTCGTACGGGACGTCCGCCACTGAGGGCCTACCAACACGGGCTTGGACCAGTCCACCGGGCTGAATCCATCCCAGTACATGACGCATGTCACGCGCTGCGTCGACAGGATCCGCCTCACGAGCCGGCCCCCAAACGGAGGACGTGCCCCCGCCTAGTAGATCCGCTGCCTGAGCGCCCCGGGCCGCAGCAGCGTGATCTGCCCTCGCTCGTAGCTGATCAACCCCTGCCGCTCGAACGCGCCGAGCCACTTGTTGATGCTCTCGCGCGTCGCGCCCACCAGGGATGCCAGCTCGGCCTGCTTCATGCGATCCGGAAGCACCGCGCCGGGCGGCGGCAGCTCGTCGGCGCCATCCCCGCCCGCCAGTTCAAGCAGAATCCGCGCCAGTCGCGCCGGTACGTCGAGGAACGTCGCATCCTGAATCAGCTCCGCGTTGCGCCGCAGGTACTGGCTCACCGTCGCCAGCAGCTTGGTCGCCACCGCTGGATGCTCGGCCAGGAACTGCCGAAACGCGTCGCGCTGCAGCACGAGCAGCACGCTGGGCTCCGTGGCGATGGCGTCCGCCGAGCGGGGCTCGTCGTCGAGCAGGGCCAGCTCGCCGTGGAACTCGCCGGGGCTCAGCCGCCGCAAAATGAGCTCCTTACCATCGGGTGAGGTCAGCGCGATCTTCACGCGACCGCTGGCGATCACGTAAAAGGCAGTGCCGGGGTCGCCGCGCAGGTAGATGACCTCGTCGCGGGCGTACGAGCGCGGTCGCATGAGCGCCGCCAGGCCGCCAAGTTCAGCTGGAGACAGGTCTGCGAACAGTCCGACGCGGGCGAGCACTTCGGGCTCGGCACGCACGGCCGCGGTCGACGAGCGTCGGGCCCCATTCCGAAGTGAGTCGCTGTGAGTGGTCGGACCTGTCATGAAAGGCACGTTCCTCCGTCGGGCAGACTACGACACCATTGCCCGGAAAGCCATCGGCATTTTCACCGATGTAGAACGTGCGCATGACGGGTTTTTGCGGGTTTTGCGGCGATCTAGTCCGAAGGACCCGAGAAACGGGCGGCGCGTCGCGCGGCAAGCACTAATTGCAGGCCTGACGTGACGCCCGCCATGGTCAAGCGCCGGTCGAGCGGACAGTGTGCGGGCGGACGGTCGCAGCTCGATGGGCTCGGAGTCGCGGCTGCAGGGCTGTGTGGCGACGAGCTCGAGGTAGGGGCGGGTTTCCAGCTTGAGGGGTTTGGCGGTCACGGCGAGTGTGGCTCCAGCGGATTTCTGTTGCCTTCACGGTAGGTGCGCCGCGTGCCCGGAGACTGTGAGACGCTTCACAGTTCGGGTGTGACGCTGCTCACAGTCGCGCGTCCAGCTTGATAACCGTCACACGCGCGCCTCTACCCGCCGTACGGGTTGACCGTGACGTGGGCAGCGGTACCCTGACTTCAAAGAGCTTCAGCCGTGTACCTCGATCTGCGACTGCTCCGCATGACTCGCGGCTTTCGTGTGCGTATGACCCTCGCCGCGCTCGTCGGTCTCGCCGCCGTTCCCGTCGCCATGTTGCGGCTGACGCTTACGGGCCAGGCCATGGCTCGCGCGTTCACCGGCGAGCCGTTCGACGCGCTCATTGGCTTGCTCACGCTGATCGCTGGCTTGATTCTGCTGCGTGCGCTCCTGCAGTTGGCCCGCGACGAGATTGCCAACGGCACCGCGGCACGGATGAAGGCGCGCGTGAGCGGCATGGTCTACGCGCACGTCCTGGAGTTCGGCGCCGGCTACTTCGACCAGCGTCGCAGCGGTGACGCGGCCCTGACGCTGGTCGACGGCGTCGAACAACTCGATCCCTTTTTCGGCCAGTACTTGCCACAGCTGATCGTCGCCGTGCTCACGCCGGTCATGATTTTCGGCTTCATGGCGTTTCTGGACCTGCAGACGGCGGCCATCTTCCTGGTCTTCGCGCTGGTGACGCTGATCGCGCCGGCGGCTTTCCACAAGCTGAACAGCTCGGCGAGCATGGCCTTCCGTCGCGCGCAAGCCGACACCGCCGCCGAGTTCCTTGACAACATCCAGGGCCTCGCGACGCTCAAGGCGTTCGGGCAGAGCCGCCAGCGCGGCGAGCGGCTCGCGGCGCGCGCCCGCCACCTGTACCGCAGCACGATGTGGGTGCTCGGGATCAACATCGCCACCGGCAGTATCACGCTGCTGGGCATTTCCGCGGGGGCGGCGGTCGCACTCGGTTGGGGCGCGATCCGTGTCCAGGCTGGCGAGCTGCCGCTCGCCACGCTGCTGGTGGTCCTGCTGCTGGGCGTCGAAGTGTTCCGCCCGCTGCGTGACCTGGTCCAACTGTTTCACAGCAGCATGCTGGCCATCGCCGCCACGCGCGGGCTGTACCAGCTGCTCGACGCGGTCCCCGAGGTGCAGTCGCCGGCCACGCCGAGCACGCCCGCGCAGCTGCAACCCATTGTGCGGTTCGACCACGTGACGTTTGGCTATGCCGGCGGCCGACGCCCGGCTCTCACCGACATGACGTTCGAGCTGCAGCCGGGCCGGAGCCTGGGTGTGGTCGGGCCGTCGGGCGCGGGCAAGTCCACGCTGGTCAACCTGTTGCTGCGCTTCGTCGATCCGCAGCAGGGTCGCGTGCTGCTCGACGGACACGACCTGCGCGACCTGCCGGTCGACATGCTGCGACGCCAGATCGCCGTGGTTTCTCAAGACACGTACCTGTTTTATGGCAGCGTCGCTGACAACCTGCACGTCGCGCGGCCGCGGGCCACACCTGAGGAGCTGGAGGCGGCGTGCCGCGCCGCCAACGCGCATCAATTCATTCTCGAGCTGCCCAATGGCTACGCGACGCTCATCGGTGAGCGCGGCGTGCGCCTGTCGGGCGGGCAGCGCCAGCGCCTGGCCATCGCCCGCGCGCTGCTCAAGGACGCACCGATCCTGGTGCTGGACGAAGCCCTGTCGAGTGTTGACGCGGAAAACGAATCGACCATCCAGCAGGCGCTCGATCATCTGCAGCGCGGCCGCACCACGCTGGTCATCGCCCACCGTCTTTCGAGCGTGGCCAACGCGGACCGCATCGTCGTGCTCGAGCGCGGCCAACTGGTCGAAGAGGGCACGCCCCGCGAGCTGCTGCAGAACGAAGATGGCGTCTACTACCGCCTGATGGCCGCTCAGCGGTCCGCGGCGCCGCCGGTCCTGATTGGGACCGACGAAGCTGAGCCCGAGCCCGAACCCGTCCACTCGATCGCCGCGCGCCTGTCGCTCATCGCGGGCGGCCACTCGCATGGGCCCGCGCACTCGCATGCGCCCGCGCCCGCGCTGGCCACGGCGTCCGAATCGGTCGCGACCGTCAGCGCCAGCCAGGTCTGGCTGCGGTTGTTCCGCCTGGTGCGCCCGTGGTGGTGGGAGACGGCGCTGGTCTTCTTGACGGGACCGCTGCAGAGCCGGCGCCCAGGTGGCGCTCGGTGTCATCAGCGCGCTGCTGGTGACACAGGTCGTCAACAGCGGCAACCTCACCCCCTGGCTCTGGGCGCTGGGCATCTGCGTGCCGCTGGCCGCGGTGCTGCGCTGGGTGGACTCGTGGATCTCGCACGACCTGGCCTATCGTCTGTTGGCCGAGCTGCGGATTCGACTGTATCAGCTGCTCGATCCGCTCGCACCCGCCTATCTGGTGCGGCGTCGCAGTGGCGACCTGGTGAGCGCGCTGCTGGGCGATGTCGAGCTCATCGAGCTCTTCTATGCGCACACGGTCTCGCCGGTGGTCGTGGCGGTGCTGGTGCCGGGTTTCGTGCTGATCGTGCTCGCGGTGCTCGCCCCATGGCTCGCGGTGGTGCTGGTGCCGTTCCTGATCGGCGTGGCGCTGACGCCGATGCTCGCGGCGCGTCAGTCATCGCGTCTGGGCAGCGCGCTGCGCGAGACAACCGGCGAGGTCACCGCGCACGCGGTCGACAGCGTGCAGGGGTTGCGCACCATCGCCGCCTTCGATCACGGCGAGGCGCGTTCGGCGGAAGTCGCGCTGCGCAGCCAGCAGTTGGGCGATCTGCGGCGCGAATTTCTACGCTGGCAAGCGGTCCAGAACGCGGTCATCGAAGCACTGATGGGGCTCGGCGCCCTGGCGGTGATCAGCGCCGGCGTGCGCCTGGTGACCGAGGGTGAACTGGCGCGCACGGCGCTGCCGTTGGCCACCCTGCTGGCCGCCGCGTCCTTCCAGCCGGTGATCACCATCGTGACCGTCGCCAAGGAGCTGCACCAGACGATCGGCGCCGCACGGCGGTTCTTTGCCGTTGAAGACGAGCCGGTGCCGGTGGTCGACGGGCCTGTCTCGCTGCCGACGCGTCTGGACAGTGTCGGCGTGCACTTCGACCATGTCACCTTTGCCTATGCGCGCACCGAGCGTCCCGCGTTGCGCGAGGTGACCTTCGACCTGCCGGTTGGCAAAACGGTGGCGGTGGTGGGTCGCTCCGGCGCTGGCAAGACCACGGCCGCGCACTTGCTGCTGCGTTTCTGGGACCCGCAGCAGGGGGAGATCCGCGTCGAAAGTCAGGACGTACGCCAACTGCGCCTCGACGACCTGCGTGGCCTGATCGCGCTGGTCGCGCAGGACACGTACCTGTTCAACACCAGCCTGCGCGACAACATTCGTCTCGGTCGGCCCGAAGCTCCGGACGCCGAGGTGCTCGAGGCCGCCCGCGCCGCGAACGTCGACGAGTTCGCTCAGGCGCTGCCGGATGCCTACGACACACCCGTCGGTGAGCGCGGGCTCCAGTTGTCCGGTGGGCAGCGTCAGCGGGTGTCGATCGCCCGGGCGCTGTTGAAGAACGCGCCGATTCTGGTGCTGGACGAGGCCACCTCGCACCTCGACGCGGTCAGCGAAGCGGAAGTGCGCCAGGCTCTGGACCGCCTCTCGCGCGGACGGACGACGCTGGTGATCGCGCACCGGCTCTCGACCATTCGCGAGGCGGACGCGATTATCGTCCTCGATGACGGCCGCGTCGTCGAGCGCGGCACGCACGCCGAATTGCTTGCCCTCGACGGGCTCTACTCGCATCTCATTGCCAGTCAGCTCGGCGCGGGCGCCGCGGTCGAGCCCGGTGGGCAGGCCCATCAGCGCGGCGCCTGCTGACTGAGCTCCTGTCCGTGCTCCGCTGGTCCCTCGCGCTTGGCGCGCTCGTGCTCCTGCTTGCCGGCTGTGACGCGACGGGTCAGGCGCTGCCAACCGAGACCCCCGCACCCGTGTTGTCAACGCCCACCCCAACGGCCCTGCCGCCGACAGCCACGCCGGTTCCGACGCCAACGCGCGTGCCGACGCCCACACCCGTCCCACCGACCGCCACGCCCGTTCCGCCGCTCGCGCTCCACATCAGCGCCTTGCTCGACCCGCCCACGCCCCACGCGGGCGAGGACTTTACGCTGGCGCTGACCATTGGCAACGACGGCGATAGACCTGCCGAGGGCGTCTACGTTGCGACGACGGGCCCGTGGGACCAGTGGACGGTGACCGGGATCGAGCCGTCGGGGACGTTCGACAAGGACGACGCCGGCTGGCACCTCATCAGTAACGTGGAGATCCCGCCGGGGAACTCCCGCACCATTCAGGTCCACGTCCGCGCCGACCAGCCGGCGCAGGAGCAGCTCACCTTCGCCGTGCGTGAGGCCGTTCCAAGCGAGCTCCCTGCTTCGGGTGACTCCGCCGGGAGTTGAGCCGCGTGCTACAAAGCACTCGCGATGATCGGCTCGCGCTCCCCCGGCCGCGGCCTCAGCAATCCCCTGGTCTCGCTGCGCTCGCCCGTGCCCTTGATCGTGGCCGGCATTGGTGTG
>CAVZNP010000006.1:0-303745 GCA_963776625.1 uncultured Chloroflexia bacterium
ACTGCCCTCTACTTCGTTCGGCTGGTGCTGCTTCCGCGCTGATCCATCCTCTCGCGCTGCTGGTGCCCATCGGCATCCTGCTGCTGCTCGCCGCGGGCATCGCCTACCTCGTCCGACCGCGTTCCCAGACGATGTACTGGCGCGGCCGACGCATCGAGCTGAACGATCGCCACGGCGCCGGCCAGCGGTTGTACTACACGTTTTTCCGTCGCTAACGTCGGAGGTCCGCTCGACCCCGAAGACGACCAGCTGGTCGAGCCGGGTGCCCGGCGGGAACCTCCCGCAGGCACAGACCTGGCCGGTTTGCGACCTGTCAGCGCGAGCAGGCGACCGTGGCCAGCGCGGCCTGGAGGCTGGTCGCGATGCGCAGCCTGAACACGCGCATGTCCACCGCGTGGCCCAGCACGGCCGCCGCCGAGGTCACCCCCAGGTCGCCGATGCCGCACGGGTTGATCAGTCCAAAGTGGCTCAGCTCGGGCTGCACGTTCACCGCGAAGCCGTGCAGCGCGACGCCGTGCTGCTGCGCCACGCCGATCGCGGCGATCTTGCCGCGTCCGTCGGTCCACACGCCGACGTGGTTCTCGTCGATGTGCGCGGCGACGCCAATCTCCCCGAGCGCGTCGATGACCGCCAGCTCCAGCGCGCGCACGTAACACGGCACGCTGAGGCCGCGCTCGCGCAGGTGGACGATCGGGTAGCCCACCAGTTGGCCTGGACCGTGGTACGTGACCAGACCACCGCGTGTCGTCTGCTCGATGGTGATGCCACGGCGCGCTAACTCCTGTGCGGAGACGAAAACGTCGGTCGAGCGACCCGCGGCGGCCGAGTGTGATCACCGGCGGATGCTCGAGCAGCAGCAGCGTATCGGGAATCTCGTCACGGCGTCGCCGCTCGACCAGATCATCCTGCAGTGCCATGGCCTCGACGTAGGCGCACGAGACCCAGCTCTCGAACTTCAAGCTGAGCCACGGTCTGGTCGGCGCTTACCGCTGCCACAGGTCAGCGGGCGGCCGCGGCAGCAGGCTGCTGTGGTGCGCCCGTCGAGGACGCCGCGCGCCGCGGCGGTCCAACGTGCACGGGCATGCCCAGCGCGACCATCGAGGCCTCCATCGAGCTTTCACCGAGCGTCGGGTGGGCGTGAATCGTGTTGGCCACGTCTTCCAGCGTGGCTTCCAGTTGCAGCGCCAGGACACCTTCCGGGATCAGGTCGCTGGCGCTCGGGCCGATGATGTGCACGCCCAGCACCTCGCCGTACTTGCGGTCGGCGACGATCTTCATCAAACCGTCGGTATTGCCATACGTCTGCGCGCGGCCGAGCGCCGCGAACGGAAACTTGCCCACGACCACGTCGTGGCCGGCTTCGCGCGCACGCGCTTCGGTCAGGCCCACGCTGGCCACCTCTGGATGCGTGAACGTCGCGGCGGGGACCGCCTTGTAATCGATCCTCTCGTCACGGCCGGCAATGACCCCGGCCGCGACCAGGCCCTGGTGTGTCGCCACGTGCGCCAGCAGGATCTTGCCGACCACGTCGCCGATGGCAAACACCCTGTCGACACTGGTGCGCAGGCGATCGTCGACGACGATGTAGCCCCGCCGGTCGGTCTCGACGCCCGTCGTGTCGAGATTGAGGTCGAGCGTATTCGGGCGACGCGAGACGCCGATCAGCACGTTGTCGACCTCAACGGCCTGCTCGTTCTTGCCGTCCTTGTCGGTGATGGTGACCAGCCTTCAGTCCCTTGCCCGCCTCTTCGATTTTCGCCACGGTCGAGCTGGTCAGGACCTTGATGCCGCGCCTCTGGAACGAGCGCGCGAGCGTGCGGCCCATGTCCTCGTCTTCGACGGGCAGCAGGTTCGGCAGCAGCTCAACGAGCGTAACCTCGGAGCCGAACGCCGAAAACATCGTCGCCCACTCGGTGCCGACCGCCCCACCACCGATGATGACGATACGCCGGGCACTTCGCGCAGCAGGAACGCGCCGTCCGAGTTGATCACGCCGGGCAGGTCGTTTCCTGGAATGGGCAGCTGGGCTGGCGTCGAGCCGGTGGCGATGATGATGTGCTTGCCAGCTCACGGTCGCCTGTGGCTGGCCGCTGGCGTCCGCGGGCGCGTTGTACAGCGGACCGTGGGCGCCGAGGGGTGACTTGCCGACGCCCACCACCTCGAGGGTGTTCTGGCCGGTGAAGCGCGCGTGTCCGTTGAAGACGGTGACGCCGTTGGCCTTGAGCAGCTGGCTAACACCGTCGTTCAGGCCTTTGACGATGGCGTCCTTCCGCTTCAGGACGGCCGGGTAGTCGAGGCGGACGTTGTCGGCGAGGACACCGAAGTCGGCGCTGTGCTGCATGGTCTCGAGCACTTCGGCGGTGCGGAGCATCGCCTTGGTCGGGATGCAGCCCCAGTTGAGGCACACGCCGCCGGGGCGCTCCTTTTCGATCAACGCGACGCGGAGGCCGTACTGGGCGGCGCGGATCGCCGCGGGGTAGCCGCCCGGCCCGCCGCCGACGATGACGACGTCGAAACTTGTGTGCTCGGCAGGCATAACGGGTAGAAGTATCGCTCACCGTTGTCTTTGGGTTCGCGTGTTCCGCGCGCCGGGGTTTGGTTAGGAGTTTTCTTTGGACGTCGAAAGCTAGCAACGAGGTTTCTTTTGTAGTCGAAAGCTGCGGCTTTCTCCCCAGGGCGGGCTCGAGCTAGTCACGAGTTTTGTTACGTCGAAAGCTGCGGCTTTCTCCCCAGGGCTCCGCGCCCTGGACCCCGCGTCCCAGAGCCCTACTCTCGGTGGCCGTCGGCCGCATCCGCTCGCCGCGTACGCACGCACTGTCCACACGTCGTGTTTACCCACAGGGTGTCCCTTGAGCACAGGGTGTCCGCTTGAACATTTCGTCAAGTGTGCGTCCTGGGGTGCTGCTTGCGGGTGCTCTTTGGGGCCTTCCTTCGGGTGCTCCTACGGGCGCGTCTTCCGATGGTGTCCTCGGCGGTCTGTCTTCGAGCCTTCCTCCTCAGGACGCCCCTGTCCCATAGACGGGCGTGTCTCCAGGACGGGACGTTCTGGCCAGCGGATGCGCCCGACGGCCACCGAGAGTAGGGCTCTGGGACGCGGGGTCCAGGGCGCGGAGCCCTGGGGAGAAAGCCGCAGCTTTCGACTTAAAAAAAACTCGTGACTAGCTCGAGCCCGCCCTGGGGAGAAAGCCGCAGCTTTCGACTCCGAAAGAAAACTCGTTACGAGATGCTGAGACGGTTCAGGATTGCCAGACGAGCCTGCCCATCTCGGTGACGTCATACCCTCCCAGGGCGTTTACCTCGGATTGGAAGGCTGGGTCGTTGATGATGGACAGCACCGGCGCGATCACGGGTGACTCGTAGTGCTCGCGCGGGATCACCAGCTGGTACTGCTCGTTGAACAGCGGGACGAAGTCGAGCTCCAGGGCTCGCGCGGCGGCCAGGATGCCCAGGCCTACGTCGGCGGCGCCGCCGGCTACGTCGGCGGCGATGGCCAGGTGCGTGTATTGTTCGCGTTCGTACCCCGAGACGGCGCTGGGCGGAATATCGAGCTCGCGCAGTTTGAAGTCCAGCAGCACCCGCGTCCCCGAGCCGCGCTGGCGGTTGACGAACTGCACCCCAGGTTGGGCCAGGTCTTCGAGCGACGTCAGCGAGCGCGGGTTGCCCTTCGGCACGATCAGCCCTTGCACGCGACCCGCCAGGTGCAGGAGCACGACCGGCACGCCGCTCAGGTGGCGGCGGATGTAGCTGATGTTGTATTCGCCGGTGTCCTCGTCAAGCAGGTGCGAGCCCGCCAGATGCGCCTCACCTCGCTCCAGCGCCAGCAGGCCGCCCAGGCTGCCGACGTTGGCCGACGCCAGCGACGCGCCGGGCGTGCGCCGCGCCAGCGCATTCGACAGCAGGTCGAGCGCCAAATCGTGACTGCCGATGCAGACGACCGTCTTGCGGATGTCGTCCATGCCTCGCAGCAACTCGACGTCGACGTCGCCACCGGCGTGGACTCCCTCCGAAAAACGCGGAATGCGCACCAGTCCATCGGCGCGCACCATCGACATGATCACGCCCGCGCCGCGCGAAAGCGGTGCGGCCACCAGCCGTTCGCCGACCTGACCGAGCTTCACGCGCACGTACTCTTCCTCGCCCATCGGCGACAGCAGCTTGCGCGTGATGATCGCCGTCGTCGACGGGCGCGTGGGGGTGGACAGGCCTTGCAGCCGATACAGGAGCGGCTTGAGGAACAGCTCGCTGGTCAGGATGGCCGAGACCGGATACCCGGGCAGGCCGATCAGCGGTTTGTCGCTGGCGACCCCCAGCACCAGGGGATGGCCGGGGCGGATCGCGACGCCATGCACGAGTAACTGGCCCAACTCACGGACGATGCCAGCGGTGTAGTCCTCGGAGCCGGCGGAGCTGCCGGCGTTCACGATCACGACGTCGTACTCGGCCAGGGCGGCCTTAACGCGCTCGAGGATCAGCGCGCGGTCGTCGGGCGTGATCGGCAGTCGCGTGGGCGCACCGCCCCACTCGCGTACCTGTCCAGCCAGGACGACCGAGTTGAAGTCGACGATCGCGCCCGCGGGCAGCGGCGTCCGACCGGCCTCGACCAGCTCCGAACCCGTCGGCAGGATGGCGACCATGGGACGCCGGCGGCACATTCAAGCACGTGTGGCCGGCCGCGGTCGCCGCGCCCAGGTCCACCGCCGACAGGACGTGGTTTTCTGGCAGCACGAGCTCGGTGGCGACCAGGTCTTCTCCCATCGAGCGAACGTGCTGCCAGGGCGCGACGGCGGCCAGAATCTCCAGGCGGCCGTCGCCCAGGTCCTGGACCTGCTCGGCCATGATCACGGCGTTGGTATCGTGGGGCAGCGGGTCGCCGGTGTCGACCCAGATGGCCTGCGTTTCGACCTGCAACTGGACGGGGTTGCTTTCGCTCGCGCCGAGGGTATCGTCGGCGCGGACGGCGATGCCGTCCATGGCCGCGGCGTGGTAGTGAGGTACGCTCAGGCGAGCGAAGACGGGCTCGGTGGTGACGCGGCCGAGCGCGGCGTCGATCGGGACTTCTTCGGCGGGCAGAGGGGCGAGGGCGCCGACGTGGTCGAGGGCGGACCAGAAGCGCGCGAGGGCGTCGTCCAGGGGGATGTCTTCGAGGTAGATCTCTCGGGGGGACATCGGTGTGTGTGTCAGTTGTACGTCAAGACGCGGGGCGCGTTTGGGTTGGTGGGGCGGATCTTGTCAACACGCGGGGCGGCAGAAGAGGTTTCCACGACGGGGTGTGGCTCGTGATTCGCTCTGGCGGGCGCATTAGAACAGCACCACCTCGACCGTTGCGCCTGCATTCAGGCCGCCGGCGTCTAGCGGGACCTTCAGCATGCCGTCCGAGCGGATCAGTGTGAAGATCAGGTTCGACTTGCCGAACACGGGCACCGCGTCGAGGCCGCCATCGGCGCGCGGGGCGAGTCGCACTTGAATATAGTCCTCGCGGCCCGTAGCCGAGGCGATGTTGCGCGTCAGCCGCGCCGTCACGCTGCGGCGCGGGACCATCGCGGCGCCACTCAGGTGCGCCAGCGTGGGCGCCACGAACAGGTCGTACGTGACCATGCACGATACGGGGTTGCCCGGTAGACCAAAGACCGGTTTCCCGTCGCACACACCGAGAATCGTGGGCTTGCCAGGTTTGAGCGACACGCCGTGCACCAGCACGCCCGGTGCGCCCAGGCTCGTGACCACCTGCGCGGTCATGTCACGCGTGCTCACCGAGCTGCCCGCCGACAGGATCACCACGTCGTTGTCATCCAGGGCCTGCCGCGCCGCGGCCTCCAACACCGAAAAGTCGTCTGGCAGGATCCCCGCCAGGCAGGGCACGTGCCCATCGCGACGGGTCAGCGCCGCGAGCGTGTAGGAGTTGATGTCGCGGATCTGCGCCGCGCCGGGCGCCTGGTGCGGATCGACCAGCTCGTCACCGCCCGAAACGATGCCGACGCGCAGGCGTCGTGCCACGCGCACGGAGGTGATCCCGAGTGCCATCAAGCCACCCAGATCCTGCGCGCGCAGCGTCTGCCCGCGCGGCAGGATCGCGTCGCCAACGCGCACGTCCTCGCCGACCTGCACGACATTCTCGCCGGGCGCCACGGCGCGTAGCGCCTCGATCGTGCTGGCCCCGACCTGCTGGGTCTGCTCGACCATCAGCACCGCGTCGGACCCCACCGGCAGCATGCCGCCGGTGGCGATGCGCGCGCACTGGCCGAGCACCAGCGCGTGCGTGGGCGCGTGGCCCATGAACACCTCGTCGACGATCTCCAGATAGGCCGGCAAGCCTTCGCTCGCACCGAAGGTGTCGCCGGCGCGCACGGCGAAGCCGTCCATCGTCGAGCGACGAAACGTCGGCAGATCTCCGGGCGAGCGGACGTCCTCGGCCAGCACACGGTCGAGCGCATCAGCCGTGGCGATCTGCTCAGACTCGCCAGAAGTCGGCAAGGCGCGCAGCAGGCACGCAAGCGCGTCGGGCGGCGTGCGAACGTTGAACAGCTCGCGCGTGGTGCTCACGCGGCATCGACCTCGACCAGTTCCGCGACCCGCGCATCGGTGATACGCGCCAGGTCGCGTGGGTCAATCGGAAAGACGGTGTCCGGTCGGCCGGCGGCGGCCCACACCTGCTCGTACTCGAGCAGATCTTGATCCAGAAAGGTATCCAGGCGTTGGGTGTGCCCGAATGGTGGGACGCCCCCGATCGCGTACCCAGTGGCCTGGCGCACCTGGTCGGCGTTCGCCCGAGCGATGGGCTGCCCAACCAGCTGACCGACCTTTGCGACGTCGACCCGATTGGGACCGGACGCCAGCACCAGGATGGCGCGATCGCCGGCCATGAAGACCAGCGACTTGACGATCTTTTCGACGTCGGTCCCGAGCGCCGCGGCGGCGGCCGCGGCGGTGTGCGTGCCCTCAGGGAAGGTCGTCACCGGGACATCAGCCAGGCCCGCGGCCACCAGAGCGGCGCGCATGCGGTCGAGCGAGGACACGCGCGGAGTCGTCGGCGTGCGATCCATGCCCTGTGAGTCTAAACTGCGGAGGTGCCCGGCCTGGCGCTCGAGCGGTTCGAGACACAAGCCCAGGCTTTTCTGCAGGCGCGCGCGTGGCGCGAACACCAGTTTCGCAGTGGTTTGCGCCCCGGCCGCGGCCTCGTGAGCCTGTACGAGACCGACTTTCCCGACTTTACGTCAAATGACCTGTGGGACGACCTGCAGGCGGCGACACCCGAAGACCCGCGCCAGCTGTCGCGCCTGTCGGCCATGCTCGCCGCCGCGCACCTGGAAGGCCAGACGCGCGACTTCGCCGTGCAGGTGACGCGCGTTGAAGTGGAGGCGACGGTCGTCTTCGAGGACGAGACCCTGCCCTGGCGAGAAGCGCCCGCGCGCTGGCCACTGCTGCTCGACGTGCCGCGCAGACACGAGCTCGAAGACGGCTGGCGGGGCGTGCTGCGGACTGAAATCACACCGATTCTCGAGCGCTGGCAGGAGGCGCTCCGCGCGGAGCTGGTCCCGCTCGGCAGCGACGACTGGCTCGGATTCTGGTCAGGGCTGCTCGGACTCGATCTGGCGCTCGTCGACAGGCTGTCGCACAGCGTGCTCGACGAGACCGCCGACGTGTACGAGCACGGCCTGGGTGTCTATCTGGCCCAGATGGACCTGCCCATCGACGACGTCTGGAGTGTCGACGTCGACTGGGCATTCCGCGCGCCCCGCTTCGACGGCGTGTTCCCCGAGCGAGTGCGCATGCCTGCCGTCATTCGCGCCATGCGCGACCTCGGCATCGAACTGGAAGAGCAAACCGAGATCCGACTGGAGCCGGGCATCGAGGTTGGCGTGGCGAGCCTGCCGCTTGAAATTCCGGCGGATACGCGCGTCCTCGTGCGGCTAGTGGGCGGCTGGCAAGACCTGGCGCGGACCTTGAGCGGCGTGGGTTTCGCCCAGCACCTGGCGCACGCGGACGCCTCGCTGCGCGTCTGGGAGCGCTGGCTGGGCGACCGCGCGCCGACGATCG
The DNA here is from genome assembly GCA_963776625.1 of uncultured Chloroflexia bacterium. Lineage (GTDB taxonomy): Bacteria > Chloroflexota > UBA6077 > UBA6077 > CF-72 > CF-72. Next base: position 8,035 of record CAVZNP010000006.1, read on the forward strand.
CGTACGGCTACCTGTTCGAGAGCCTGGTGCGCGACCCCAACTGGCTTGCCCAGCGGATGGAGTACGTGGCCAGCGAAGACTTTCGGGTCATCGCGCATCTCGCGTGGCTTCGGCGGGTACGCCGCGTCGCTGCGCTCGCGGCATACGAACAGCGCCTGTGGCAGGCGGAGCCGGGCGCGTCGATGGCCGCCGACTTCGAAGAGGCGCTGAGCACCGCGACGCGCATCCGCCATTTTCCTGACGAGTACCTGCGGTTACTGCTCAAATCGCCCTGGTCGACACTCGATTCGGCAATCCACCTGCGCGCGGAGGTGTTTGCCGCGCAGGTGCGGCTGTTCTTGAAGCGGGAGTTTGACGAGGAATGGTGGCGGTCCGGTCGCGCAGCGCGCTTCATCAAGGACGAGCTGTGGCGACCTGCACGCCGCCATACGGCCGACGAGCTGCTCGCCTTCATGGGCTTCGAGGGCCTCGATCCTGCCATCCTGACAGCGGAATTTGTGGAGGTGCTGCAGCCACTATGAACGGGCTCACCCATCTCGATGCGACCGGCCGCGGGCGCATGGTGGACGTCTCGGATAAGGAGGTCACCCGCCGCGAAGCGACCGCGCGCGCGGTCGTCGAGATGCAGGCCGAGACCGCGCGCCTGATCGGGTCGGGTGGCATGGCCAAAGGCGACGTGCTGGCGGTCGCCCAGGTAGCCGGGGTCATGGCGGCCAAGCGCACGCCCGACCTGATTCCGCTGTGCCATCCCCTACCGATCACGGGCGTCGACATGGCGTTCGATCTGGACGCGGCGCGCGCGCGGCTCGAAATTCGCGCCACCGTGCGCGTCACCGGCCGCACGGGCGTGGAGATGGAGGCACTGACGGCGGTCTCGGTGGCGGCGTTGACGGTCTACGACATGTGCAAGGCGGTCGATCGAGGCATGACAATTTCGGACATTCAGCTGGTGCACAAGGCTGGCGGCAAGAGCGGTGAGTTCGTGCGCACATGATTCGAGTGGCGATCGTGACCGTGAGCGACAAAGCGTCGCGCGGAGAACGGGATGACGCGGGCGGACCGGCGATCCGCGAGACGCTCGCGTCCGGCGGGGTGGTGTTCACCGAGGTGGACTACCGTGTGGTGCCCGATGAGGAGCAGTTGATTGGCGAGGCGCTGTTCCACCTGTCGGAGCGGACCGATGTGGACCTCATTCTGACCACCGGTGGGACCGGGCTGGCGCCCCGCGACGTGACGCCGCAGATCACCCTGCGCTCGATTGACTACGAGGTGCCGGGGATTGCGGAGGCGATGCGCGCGGCAGGTCTGCAGGTGACGCCGATGGGCATGCTCTCGCGCGGCGTGGCGGGTGTGCGCAAGCGGACGCTCATCATTAATCTGCCGGGCAATCCCAAGGCGGTGCGCGAGAACCTGGGGGCGGTGACCGCGGCGCTGCAGCATGCGGTAGACACGCTGCGTGGGACGGTCGGTGAGCACTCCCGCGGGTGAAGTTAGGACTCAAGAAAACGTCCGTTGCTCGTCACGCGTGTTTTGGGAAAAATGGGGCGGGCTGGTGAGGCGGATCCCGACTGTCTCGGGGCAGACTTTCCTGCGTAGGCGTCTCGAGGTTGGTGAGGAACACCTCCAGGCGGTGGGCATCGGACGCGACATCTCGTGATTTCAGGCAGAGCCGATCGAGCCACCCCGCCGCGGACCTCAAGGAGCCTACGCCGGCCAGCCCACCCCGTAGAGGCGATCCGCGCCAAACTCGAGGCGCCTACGCTGGAAACTCTGCCGCGTGGCAGTCGGGATCCGCCTCAGCGGCCCGCCCCACTTTTCTTAAAACACGCGTGACGAGCAACGAACGTTTTCTTTTTATGTAACTTCTGAGGGGCGGACGAATTGAACGAGCAGGCGGCGCTGTTGGTTGTCGATGCCGCCCAGACTCCATAGCGCCAGCAGGTAGACCGCGGCACCCACGGGGATCGCCACCACCGGGTGAACGGCGTCGCGCAGCCACCACACCACGGGGCACATCAGCAGCGTGGCCAGGATCGGCGTCCACGCTTCGGCGGCCAGCGACACGCCGCGGGTCACGCTCGCCGCGGCCATGCGGAAGGGCACCAGCAGCACGACTTCGCTGACCACCGTCACGACCGCCGCGCCGACGTAGCTGAAGCGTGGAATCATGATCACGTTGGCCACCACGTTGAAGACCAGCGCGGCGGCGAACGCGCCCGTCAGCATGCGCTGCTTCCCGGCGGCGATCAACACGTACTGGGTCAGCCCGTTGCAGTAGCTCAGCGGCAGGTAGCAGATGAGGATCGACAGGGCGATCGCCGAATCCGGCAGGTAGTCCTTGCCGCCAACCAGGGCCACGATCGGCTCGGACAGCAGCGCCACGCCCGCCGCGAGCGGAAACGCAATCTGCAGCAGGATGCGCAGTGCCAGGCGGTAGGCGTGACTCAGGTCGCTCTCGCGTGACAGGCGCGGGAACAGCGCCAGGGTGAAGCTGGATGAGATGATGCCCGCGCCCTCGGAGACCTTGTACGCGGCCGCGTAGGTGCCGGCGGCCACGTCGCCGGCGAGGCCGGGCAGCAGCAGCGCGTCGACTTTGAAGAACAGGCCCTGGAGGAGCTGGTTGACAAACAGCGGCCAGGATTCGCGCAGCCAGTGGAACGGGCCGCGGGCCTCGTGTGCGTCACGCGTCTGCGCGGTGAACGCCCGCCGCTGGGCCAGCCACCACAGGGTGACCGTCGTGACCAGGTTGGTGAACAGCGAGGCCAGCGCCAGGCCGACCAGACCGAAGCCCGCGAAGAGAACGGCGGCGCCCGCGGCGGTCTTGACCAGCGTGGCCAGGATCGACACCGCGGCAGTCAGGTCGAGGCGCTCCGCCGCCCACAGCAGGCCGCTCGCGGTTTTCGAGACGACCGTTGGCAGGAGGGCGATGTAGAAGATCCAACCGGCAGTCGCAGCGTCGGCCGAGAGGTTCGCCTCGTTGCGCAGGGGACCGTACACGAGGATGACAAGGGGTAAGCCGCTCAGCCACAGCCCGGCGCGGATCAGGTTGACGGAGCGCTGGACGGCGTGGGCGAGCGCCGGGTTGCGCGAAACGTCGCGGGCGACGAGCGCGTTGAGGCCGAAGTCGACGAGCGTATCGAGGTAGGTGGTGAAGACGACGAGAAAGGCGTAGGCACCGACGTCGGCGCGGCCGAGCAGGCGGAGGTAAACGATCGCAAAGGCGGCGTCGACGAGGCGAGCGCCCATGGGGGCCAGGGTGTTGAGGGCGAGGCGCCGCGTGGGGTTTTTCACGGGGCCGCCCGTGGTGGTGGAGCATCCAGCGGTCCATCAGGTACGCACGGGACCGTCTGATGGCGCGGGGCTTGACGGCGCTCGCTGGCGCGCTGTGAGGCGGGTCCCCTCAACACGTGGCTAGCGACGTGGGGTGCCCGTCCCTCTCACATCCCATCTAACGAGGGCGTACCCGTGCATATCACACACGGTGAAGCGCGACGACCCGTTTTCCCAGACACGCTCGACGCGAAACCCGTACGCGAGGACGATCACCCCGAGACAGGGGCCGACCAGATGGAGGGACCCGGACCCGAGCGGGCCCCTCGGGGAAAATGGCGGTTACTTCCAAGCCTGGCAGAAGTGCCAGAGCAGCCGCACGCCGACACCCGTGGCGCCTGGCCGCGGGTTGTACGGGGCCACGTATGTCTGCTCGCCGTCGGCGTAGGCGGTGCCTGCGATGTCCAGGTGGACCCACGGTACGTCGGCCACGAACTCCTTGAGAAACAGCGCGGCGGTGATCGCCCCCGCGCGGCGGCCGCCCGTATTGCGCATGTCCGCCATCGCCGTTTTGATCTGCTCGCCGTAGACCTTCCACATCGGCAGCTGCCAACAGCGGTCACCCGACTTCTCGCCCGCAGCCAGCAGCTGGTCGGCGAGCGGCTGATTGTTGGTCATCAGCCCGGTTGCATGGTCGCCCAGGGCGACCTGGCACGCGCCGGTCAGCGTGGCGAAATCGATGATGGCGTCCGGCTTCTGCTCGGCCGCATACGCTAGCGAGTCCGACAGGATGACGCGGCCTTCGGCGTCGGTATTGACGATCTCCATCGTTTTGCCGTTGTAGGCCTTGAACACGTCACCTGGCTTGTATGACGAGCCCGAAGGCAGGTTCTCGGTGGCGGCGAAGATACCCAGGACGTTGACGGGCACGCGGCTGGCAGCTGCTAGCTGCATGAAGCCGATCACCGTGGCCGCGCCGGTCATGTCGTGGCGCATGTACTCCATGTGGTCGGCAGGTTTGATCGAGATACCGCCCGAGTCGAACGTGATGCCCTTGCCGACCACGGCCAGGGTTCGGGTGGCGCCTGGCGCGGTGTACTTCATCGCGACGAAGGCCGGCGGCTGCACGCTGCCCTGGTTGACGGCCAGGATGCCGTTCATCCCGCGAGCTTTCAGCTCCTCTTTGCCCCAGACGAGGATCTCGAGCCCGTGGGCAGCGGCCACTTCGCGGGCAGTTTCCGCGAGATACGTGGGTGTGACGTAGTTGCCTGGCCCAACCGACAGGTCGCGCACCTTCATCACCGCGTCGCAGGTGGCGCGCGCCAGCTCGGCGTGCTGTTCGAGCTGCTGGGCGCGTGCAGGATCCTGTTCGACGATCGTGCAGGTGCTTACCGTGTGGTTCGACTTCGTGGCTTCTTTGAACTGCTCGTAGCGGTAGAGGGCCAGAATCGAGCTCTCCATCGTCGCGCGTGCCGCGGTCTCGAGGGACAGGCCGCCGGCTCCCGCGCCGTGGATGATGGTGGCGAAGCTGTCGACCTTCAGCTCGCGCGCCTTGCGGGCTGCCAGGGCGGCAGCAATGCGCGCGTTTTCGAAGCGCTCGTGGTCGGGGTCGGAAGGTTTGCCCAGGCCGACGACCGCGACGCGACGCGCTTTCAGGCCGGTGTGCCCGTTGTTGGTGTGGATGACGGTGACGCTGGCCGCCTCACCGGTGATCTCGCCGTCGGCGATCAACTGCGAGATCTGGCCGCCCAGCGCCTGGTCAACGGCGCCGGTGGCGCCGTCCGGCTGAGTGACACCTTCGAAGAGGTTGACGACGAGTAGGGGTGTGGCGATGTCGATGACGGATGCCTGCTGGACGCGAAGGTCCACGTGGGGCGTGCCTCCTCAGCAAGAGTGAGGTGAGGCTAACATGTCGTTCCCCAGGCGGGACCCCTCTGGGAACAAAACACGCTTACGCGAAACCTGGCACCAGCACGCGCGTCAGGGCGTAGGCGTTCAGGGCGATCAGGGCGATCGCCAGGAGCAGGACGCTCCACGGTAGGGTGCCTTTCGGCAGCACCCTGGACCAGCCGAGCACCAACAGCGCGGCGATCGGCGTCAGCGCGGTGAACACGTAGCGCGCCTGGAACTGCTCGAACGCCAGGTTGTAGCCAACGTACGCGACGCAGGCGACCAGCACTGTCGCCAGCATCAGCAGCCAGTCAGGCTCACGCAGCCGCCGGCGGGCGACGACCAGGCCAACCAGCGCGACGAGCGCGACCACACCCCATGCCACGTACAGACGCACTGGCGCGACGATCGCCATCCAGCCAAACTGCGCCCAGAAGCTGTGGAAGCTCACCGTCAGGAACTGGCCCAGCCAGTCCGGCGTAAAGCCTGGAAAACGCGGCTGATCGGCAACGACCTGCGAGTGACGGTAGAGGGCGAACGGGTCAGTCCAACCGTAAGTGGTCACCTGGTGAACGAGCCACGGCAGCACGCAGACACCCGCGGTGACCAGGACAATCGCAGCGTCGCGCACCTTGTGCTCGGAGCGGACCGCAATCACGCCGAGGGCAATCGGTACGAAAATGCCGAGCTCGAGTTTGGTAAGCAGGCCGAGGCCAAGCAGCGCGCCGACCAGAAACGACCAGCGCTCGCTGGGCGCGTCGCTGACCGCGCGATGGATGTGCGTCGTGGCGGCGCGGTTGGTCGGGTGCTCGAGGAGCGCCAGCAGGATGGCGGCCGCCAGCAGATTCGCGAGTGGGTCGGCGCTCAAAGCCGCGGAGACCGCGATGAACATTGGCACGCCAGCCATCGCCAGTGGGACGGCGGCCGCCAATCCGGGTTCGAAGAGGTGACGCGCGACAAAGTAGGCGAGGACCAGGGTGATCGCGCCAAACACGGCGTCCAGCGCGCGCAAACGCGGCAGCACCTGCGCGGGATCAACCGTCGAGCCCATCCGATAGACCGGGGCGGCCACCACATAGAACAGCGGTGGCTGCCAGCTCTCGTAGCGGATGGCGGCGATCGAGTCGCCTGGCTGCAGGGCGCCGTTCTTCAGGCGTTCCAGCAGCGCCGAATCCCAGTCGCCCTGGCGCAGCTCGGGCAGGCCGCCGGTTTCAGCGACGAACGCGACGTAGTTGTAGTGGGCGGGTTCATCCGGGTTTTGCCAGATCGGCGTCAGCCGCAGGTAGCCGTACGCCAGGAGGGCGTACGCAAGCAGGGCCAGACCCAGCCCAATCCACCCGAGCCGAGCTCGAGGTGGGCGCGGCGGACGCCTGGTGACGTGCAGCGTCGACTCCCGGTGGGCCCCCGCCGGGGAGTCGATCACGCCGCCGCTGCGGCCGACAGCTCGAGCTTGCGGAACAGGGGTCGCGGCGCGGGCAGGCGCTGGCCGCCCGGCACTGGCTCGAAGCGCCAGCCGCCAGCGTCGAGCGCGTCGCCGAAGCCGAGCAGCTCGTGCAGCGTCGCCGAGGTGTGGGGCAGGAACGGCGCAAACAGCATCTTGGCCGCGTTGATCAGGTCCAGCAATGTGCCCATGGTGGCGTCGGCGGCCGCGCGATCTTCGCGCACTTGCCGCCACGGCGCGCGGCGATCGAACCACTCGTTGCCGAACCGCGCCAGGTTGAGCGCTTCGCGCAGTCCCGCGCGCAGGTGCACCGCGTCGAGCTGCGTCTCGACGCTCGTGCACGCCGCCGCGATGCGGTCGGCCACTTCGGGATCGGTCGTGTGCTCGGGGACCACGCCCTCGAAGGACCGCTGCATGAACGACAGTGTGCGGTGCACCAGGTTGCCCCAGGTGGCCACCAGCTCGTCGTTGTTGCGGCGCACGAAGTCCTCTTCGGTGTAGTCGGTGTCGGCCGACTCGGGCGCGTTGGCGATCAGGTAGTAGCGGATCGCGTCGGGGTCGAAGGCCTCGAGCAACTGCGGCACGGTGGAGCCTACGCCCGCGCTCTTGGAGGCTTTCTGCCCGCCGACGTTCATGTACTCGTTGGCCGGCACGTCGTAGGGCAGGATGACGTCACCGCGACCGACGAGAATGGCAGGCCAGATCACCGTGTGGAACGGAATGTTGTCCTTGCCGATGAAGTAGTACTGACGACACGCGGGATCTTTCCACCAGCGCTCCCACGCGTTCGGCTCACCCCTGACGTCTTTGGCCCATTCGGTGGCGGCGCTCAGGTAGCCGCTGCAGGCTTCGAACCAGACGTAGATGCGCTTGTCATCCCAACCGGGGCCGACTTCTGGTGGCAGCGGCACCCCCCAGCTCAGGTCGCGCGTGATCGCGCGCGGCTGCAGGCCGCCTTCCAGGAAGTTGATGGTGAAGCGGTAGACATTCGGTCGCCAGTGGGTCATCGGGCGCGCCCAGTCCAGCAACGCCTGCTCGACCTTCGGCAGGTCGAAGTAGAAGTGCTCGGTTTCGCGGCGCTCGAGCTGCGCCTCCGGGTTCAGGCGAGAGTGTGGGTTGATCAGGTCCTCGGGCTCGAGCAGACGGCCGCAGTTTTCACACTGATTGCCGCGGGCGCGGGGGTAGTGGCAGTAGGGGCACTCGCCCTCGATGTAGGTGTCGGGCAGGAACCGTCTGGCGACCGGATCGAAGAAGCCCGTGGAGCTGGCTCTGTATAGGAGGTTCTTGTTCAGGAGCATCATGAACTCGTCCTGGACGACCTCGCGGTGGTTGTCGGTGGTCGTCGTCGTGTACAGGTCGTAGCTGACGCCGAGGTCGCGCCAGTAGGTTTTGAACTCGGCGTGGTAGCGGGCGGCGACTTCGGCGGGGGTGACCCCTTCCTGGTCGGCACGCACGGTCACCGGGGTACCGTGGGCGTCGGTGCCCGAGATCATCAGGACATCGTTGCCGCGCAGGCGCTGGTAGCGGGCGAAGACGTCGGCGGGGACGTAGACACCCGCGAGGTGACCGACGTGGAGGGAGCCGTTGGCATACGGCCAGGCGGTACAGACGAGGATGGGCTGGCGCTCGGCCATCGGGGTGAAGGGTAACGGATTGGGGGTCGGGCGCCGAAACGCGTCAGGGGGCGCGTGTTAGGGGCTCGAGCTCAGCCGACCGTGTACGTGGCGCCCGGGCGGGCCAGCTCGATCGGCCCGTTGTAGGCCGCGCGCGCGGCGGCCAGGTGGTGCTGGTCGTGATCTTCGCCAGAGCGATAGTGGGTAATCAACAGGCGCCTGGCATGCGCCGCGGCGGCCGCGGCGCCCGCCTCCGCCGCGGTCATGTGCCCGCGGTCTTCAGGTTTGCGCTCGTCCTGCGACGCATCCAGCAGCGCCGACTCGCACAAGAACAAATCGGCGTCCCGCGCAGCTTCTGGCAACGCCGCGCAGGGCGCCACGTCCGAGGAGAACACCAGCACCCCACTGCCCTCGCGTTGGCCGCACACCCGCATCGCGTGCGACGGCACGTAGTGCTGCACCGCGTGAAAGCTGAACACGAGCTCGCCGATGCGGGCCTCACCTCCCGGGACGTACTCCTGAAGGTCGAACACGTCTTCCAACATCGCGCCGCGGCTGGCGATAACGCGGCCGAATCGGTCCAGGAAGGCGCGGCCATCAGGTGGAATCCAGACGGGCAGCCGCGTCGCCCGCCGCTCGCCAAACTTGAGCAAGTAGTACAGCGCGATCAGGTCGAAATAGTGGTCCGGGTGGAAGTGCGAGATTGCCATGCCTTCCAGTTGCGCGGGCGGCACGTGCAGCGCAATCTGACCGGCCGTGCCGGGCCCACAATCCATGCCAACCGCGGTGTCCCCCTGACGCACCAGGTACCCCGAGTTGACGCCACCGGGGTTCGGGGCAGCCGGCCCAGCGCCCAGGATCGTCAAAGTGAGGGGCGCCATCTGTCGAGTCGTCTATGCTAGCCGACGAGGCGCGGGGTGCACTATCAAGCCTGGTTTCGCTGCACGAACGGGGAGCATGGGCAATGGTCGATCGAGGACGTGCTGTACCACTGTCCGACGTGCGGCGGCCTGCTCGAAGTCACGCATGACCTGACCGCTTTGCGGGCGCGCAGCCCATCGGCGTGGATGAAGCTCTTCGACGACCGCTACAAGCGCACCACCTGGCCGTACGGCAGCGGGGTGTGGGGCAAGAAAGAGTGGGTCCTGCCCCAACTGGACGATGGCAACATCGTCAGTCTCGACGAGGGCGGCACCAACCTCTTCTGGGCCAACCGCTACGGCCAGTCGCTCGGGCTCGACGACCTGTGGATCAAGATGTGCGGCAACAGCCACACCGGCAGCTTCAAGGACCTGGGCATGACGGTGCTGGTCAGCGTGGTCAATCAGATGATCGCGCACGGCTCACCGATCCAGGCGGTGGTGTGCGCTTCAACGGGCGACACGTCGGCGAGCCTGGCGGCCTATTGCGCGGTGGCGGGCATTCGTTCGGTCGTGTTGTTGCCCAGAGGACTCATTACCACGGCGCAGCTTGTGCAGCCGCTGGCGAACGGGTCGCGGGTGCTGGCGCTGGACACTGACTTCGACGGCTGCATGGACATCGTCCAGCGCCTCGCGCGCGAACCGGGCATCTATCTGGCGAACTCGATGAACTCGCTGCGTCTCGAGGGGCAGAAGACCATCGCCATCGAGATCGTGCAGCAGTTCGATTGGGAAGTGCCGGACTGGGTCGTGATCCCCGGCGGGAACCTGGGAAATGTCTCGGCGCTAGGCGCGGGCTTCTTACTACTGTATGAGCTCGGGTTGATTCGTGCCTTGCCGAGGATCGCCGTGGCGCAGGCGGAGCGGGCCAACCCGCTGTACCTTTCCTACACGCGCGGGTTCGATCACTCGAGCCGGTCTATGCGCGGCCAACGCTGGCATCCGCGATCCGCATCGGCAACCCGGTTAGCTATCAGCGGGCGGTGCGCACGCTGCAGCGCTTCGACGGCGTGGTCGAGCAGGCCACCGAGGATGAGCTGGCCGATGCGGCCGCCCGCGCGGACCTGACGGGGATGTTCAACGATCCGCACACCGGGGTCGCACTCGCGGTGCTGGAGAAGCTGGTGCACGCGCGGGACGATTGCGCGGCGGGCAGCGGGTGGTGGTGATTTCGACGGCGAACGGGTTGAAGTTCACGGACTTCAAGGTGAAGTATCACGACGGCGCATTGGGCGAGCTGGGCATCATCTCACGTGAGGTGAACCAGCCGATAGAGCTGCCGGCGGACTACGAGGCGGTGCATCGCGCCGTCTTCGGGTAGCTGCTGGCCACCGGAATACGGCGCATTGCTTCGCTGCGCCCGCTCGCGCCGCAACGCAGTCCCTCCGGGGGTCAAAGGGGCTGGCCGCCCCTTTGAAATCCCCGCAGCGACGAGACCTCGCACCTCCCATCCGGGGCCAGGAGCGCAGCAAGCGTACACGGGGCCGACAGGGGTTTTCTCAACTCAACTCAGCTCAGCTCAGCTCAGCTCCGACTGAGAGCCCCTTTGAAATCCCCGCGTTCAGCGGCGAGACCTCGCCACCGCCCAACGCGGGGGATGCCGCGGGCCACATCGCGACGCTCTGTGAACAAAAACTAGATGGTCGCGAAGGGCCACTCCACGGCGTTGGCGGGCACCTCGTCGCGGAAGTGGTGCTCTACCCCTAGCACGTGGGCGCAGATGCCTTCCCCTCGGTGGGCAAAGCCGTCGCAGTCGCACCTCAGACGACCGTCGACCAGGACCACGCGGTGGTCGCCATTGGCGCCGTGCACCGTCACGCTGAGCGCTTCCCCCGCCACACTGGTGCGCTCGAAGCGCTCAGGCTCCTCCTGGTAGCGGTGCGCTTTCGCGATCAGACTGTGCAGATGCGATTGCAGCATGCAGCAAGTTATACTCCCGTTTCACCCACTTGAATAGAACGCTGGGGGTGCCTTCGGGCTGAGAACGGGGCGGACTGAGTCCTCGTACCCCAGGAACCTGATCTGGGTCATACCAGCGGAGGGAAGCGTTCTGTGCCGACGCCACAGCGCACGTACCAACTGCATCTCGTCACCGAGCCGCGCAAACCACCAGCGGAGCTGGTGCGGAGCGTCAGTCTCGCGCTCGATGGCGGCGTCGACTGGCTGCAACTGCGGGACAAGACGGCGTCGGCGGCTGGCATGCTCGCCCAGGCGCGCCAGTTGCTCGAGGTCACGCGCGAGCACCACGCGTGGCTGGCTGTCAACGACCGACTGGACGTGGCGCTGGCCGCCCGTGCGGACGGCGTACACCTTGCGGCGCAGAGCCTGCCGGTCGACGCCGCCGTTGAGCTCGCCGCGGGTCGCGCCCTGATTGGTCGGTCGGTCCACAGTCTCGACGAGGCGATCAGCGTGGCTGCAGCGGGCGTGGACTACGTGACGTTCGGTCATGTCTTTCCAACATCCACACACCCCGGACTGCCACCGCGCGGGCTCGTCGAGTTGGGCGCGATCGTCGACGCCGTCGACGTTCCCGGTCCTGGCTATCGGCGGCATCACGGTCGACAACCTCGACGAAGTACTGGCGACCGGTTGTGCCGGCGTAGCCGTCATTTCCGCCATTCTTTCGAACCCTGATCCGCGCGACGCCGCGGCCCGACTGAGGCGCGCGCTCGACGCATCACCGCGGCAGCCCCGCACCCCGTGGAGTTGGAGTAGGAGTTGGAGAACACCCCGCAATGCAGCTGATCATCAACCAGCAACCCTGTGAATTCACCGGCGACGGCCTGGACGTCGCGACGCTCCTGGCTAGCCGCGGCCTGACCGCAGAGTCGGTCGCCCTCGCGGTGAATGGCGAAGTCGTCCCCAAACGCAAGTGGGCCGACGTCACGCTTGCCAACGGCGACCGCGTCGAACTGGTGAAAGCGGTCGCCGGCGGGGCCTGGGACGACGACCCGCTGGTCATCGCTGGCAGGACGTTCAGCTCACGACTGTTCATGGGCACGGGGCGGTTTCAGTCCCCGGCGGTGCTGCGGACTGCGCTCCAGGCGTCCGGGACCGAGATCGTCACGGTCGCCATCCGCATGACGGGGGTCGACGGCAGCGGACCTGATGCCGGGCATTCTCTCGGCGCTCGATCGGAATCGTTATCTGCTCTTGCCGAATACGGCGGGCGCCACGAGCGTTCGGCAAGCCGTGTTCATGGCTGAGCTGGCGCGCGAGGCGCTGGACAGCAACTGGGTCAAGCTCGAAGTGATTGGCGACGAGCGCACCCTGTGGCCGGATGTCGCGGGCACCGTCGAAGCGACGCGGATCCTGGTGCGCGAGGGTTTCGTGGTTTTGCCGTACACCACTACGGACCTCGTCACCGCCCTGCGCCTCGAGGACGCCGGCGCGGCCACGGTCATGCCGCTGGGCTCGATGATCGGCTCGGGGCAGGGCGTGCAGGACTGGGACGCGATTCGTCGCATCGCCGAGCGCGTGAGCGTGCCCGTCGTCGTCGACGCTGGGATCGGCACACCCTCTGACGCGGTGCGTTCGATGGAAGCTGGCGCCGCCGCGTGTCTCATCAACACGGCCATCTCGCGTTCGGACAACCCGCCACTGATGGCCACGGCGATGCGGATGGCGATCACGGCTGGCCGCCTGGGGTATCGCGCGGGCCGCATGCCGCGCAGCGAGGAAGCGATCCCGTCCAGTCCGCTCACCGGCCTGGTCGGGACAGGCCTGGCTTGAGCTCGCGCGCCTCAGGGCACGCCGACGTCGTCATCGTGGGTGGCGGCGTGATTGGTTGCTGCATTGCCTACTACCTGAGTCTCGGCGGCGCGCGCGTGACGCTGGTCGAGCGCGGCCATCTGGCATCGGGCGCCTCGGGAGTGGCCGCGGGCATGCTCGCGCCGCAGGTTGAGGCGCCATTCGCCGATCCGTTTTTCGACCTGTGCGTGCTCGGTCGGGCCGAGCACGCGCCGCTGGCTTCGGCGCTGCTCGACGACGTTGGGCTGGACGTCGAGTATCGCCAGACTGGCATTCTGCGGGTGGCGCGCACCGAATCGGAGCGGGTCGACCTGCAACGCATGCTGCGCTGGCAGTCCGCGCGCGGACTCTCCGCCGAATGGGTCGAGTCCGACGACCTCGGCTCATGCGAACCGTTGCTCAAAGGTGTCGCGGGGCGGCTGCTTGCTGGTGGACTGTGGCTGAAAGACGAAGGCCAGGTGCGGGGTCCGCGACTGGTGCAAGCACTCGCGCAGGCCGCCGCCAGACGTGGGGCGCGCTTCATCGAAGGCACCTGGGTCACGGGGTTAGAGACGTCGGGCGAGCGCGTGACGGGCGTGCGCACCCCGACGGGCGCCCTGGCCGCCGAGACGGTCGTATTGGCCGCGGGGGTGTGGAGCCCGGACGTCGCGCGCGGCGCGGGAGTGGACCTGCCCGTAGCGCCAGTGAAGGGCCAGATCTTGAGCTTGCGCGGCCTGGGCAAGGCGCCGCGTCAGGTGATCTGGTCGGGGGAGTGCTATCTGGTGCCGCGGCCGGATGGCGAAATCGTGCTGGGCGCCACCGAGGAAGAGGGCAACTACGACGTGCGGCCCACGCTGGCGGGGTTCAATCGGCTCACCGAAGCCGCGCTCGAAGTGGTGCCCGCGGTCGGTGGCTTCAGCGTGGAGGGGTTCTGGGCGGGCCTGCGACCGGCGGCGCCGGACCGCTTCCCGATTGTCGGCTGGGCGCCGGGGCTCGAAGGCCTGTTTCTGGCCACGGCGCACTACCGCAACGGCGTACTACTCGGCCCGCTGACGGGCCGCCGCGTGGCCGACCACCTGCTTGGAAGCGCGCCGCTCGGCGAGTTCGCGGCGTTCGACGCCCGACGGTTTAACGAATCGTAACGGACCGACCTTACGAAAAGCGGTCGTCCGCGCGGCGTCAGGTGTGCAGTCTTGCACCAATACCCGCGTCGGTTCGTAGCGATTTCGTGACAGCGCCTGGTAAGCCCTCGTTAAGCTGAAGCTTATGGGGCGCACGGCACTGTCGCTCGGACTGCTGCTGTTGACTTCGGTGTCGCTCCTGGCCGAGCCCCCCGTCGCGGCGGCGCAGTCCGTCCCACTCGGCTACTTGCACACCTCGGGCGCCAACCTGATGGATGCCCAGGGGGACGTGGTGCGCCTTACGGGCGTGAACTGGTTCGGCCTCGAGACCAACACGTTCGCGCCGCACGGCTTGTGGGCGCGCAACTACGGCGACATGCTGGACCAGATGGCGGCGGCCGGGTTCAACACCGTTCGCCTGCCGTTCAGCAATCAGTTGTTGCAGCCGAGCAGCATGCCCCAGGGCATCGACTATCAGAAGAACCCCGATCTGCAGGGCCTGAATGGCATGCAGGTGATGGACAAAATCATCGACGCGGCCGGGCAGCGTGGCCTATCAGTCATCCTCGACCGACATCGACCCACCGCGGCGGGCCAGACCGAGCTCTGGTATTCAAACGACGTCCCCGAGTCGCAGTGGATCTCGGACTGGGTCATGCTCGCCCAGCATTACGCCGGTAACCCGACGGTCATTGGTGCGGACCTGCACAACGAGCCTCACGGGGCCGCGACCTGGGGTGACGGCAATCCCGCGACCGACTGGCGGGCCGCGGCGCAGCGCGCGGGCAATGCCATTCTGGCGGTCAATCCCGACTGGTTGATCCTCGTCGAAGGCATCGAGCACTACGGCGACGACTGGTACTGGTGGGGCGGCAACCTCGAGGGCGCGCAAAACGCTCCGGTCGAGTTGAGCGCGTCCGACAAACTCGTGTACTCGACCCACGATTACGGGCCAGGCGTCTACCAGCAGAAGTGGTTCGACGCACCGAACTTCCCTGGAAATCTGCCTGGCATCTGGCTGGCGCACTGGGCCTATCTCGTGCAGGGCAACATCGCACCGGTAATCGTCGGCGAATTCGGCGGGCGGTCGACCGGCTCGGACGCCGAGGGCGTCTGGCAGCGGAGCCTGGTCGACTTCTTGCGGCAGAACAACATCAGTTACACGTACTGGGCGTGGAACCCGGACTCGGGCGACACCGGCGGCATTCTGGACGACGACTGGTCGACGCTCGACCAGAGCAAGCTGGCGATGCTCGCGCAGTCACCGCTGGTCGCCAGCGGCCAGTCCCAGAGCCCTCCGACCGCGGCGGCGCCGCAGCCTGTCGCCGCCGCGGCGCCCACGTCAGCCGCCTCGGCTCCAACGTCAGCCCCCACGATTGCGCCAGCCGCGACAGCAGCGTCAGCTCCGACAGCAGCGTCAGTTCCGACAACTCCGACAGCGGCGCCCGCGCCGACGCCCGTACCCGCGCCCGTGGTAGTGGCTGGCACGCCGAACTTCGCGCCGGGCGGTCCGTTTGACCCCGACCTGCAGCACGCGCTGCAAGGTATCGGCGGTCCGAACGATCCCGACCCGGTGCACCGCCAAGCGCGCGAGCAGGACGAACGACTCTACCTGGCGGACTTCGGCAAACCCTGGCAGTACGCCGTCTACGTGACGAGCGCGACGCCGTGAGCCAACTGGCACTCGACGCCAAACCCGGCCTGGCCCAGCTTGGCCGGCGCTGGTACGTCCTGGCCGACCCGTGGGTGGTGGGCAGCGCCGCGCTGATCGCGTTCTCGCTAGCGCTGCGACTGGCCGGCGCCGACCAGCAAAGCGCCTACATGGACGAGGGTACCAACGTCCTGACCGGGCGCATGCTCATCGAACAGCACGCGGTATACGCGGAAGTCCTCAACTGGGCGTATGGCTCGTACCTGTGGCCACTGGTCGCTGGCGTCGCCGATGAACTCGGCGGCCTGAGTATGGTGCGCGGTGTCACCGCCGCGTGTGGAGTCGTAATGGTCATCGCGACGGCGCTCGCCGCGTTCCGCCTCGCGTCGGGGAGGCTCGCTCGCGAGCGTCGTCTTGCCGTGGCCCTGATCGCCGGTGGGGTCATGGCCGTCGCGCCAACCGCCATCGGCGTCGGGCGCTTCGGCACCTACGACGCGCTGGCCGGCGCCGGCTTCATGCTCGGCGCGACGCTCCTCATCCCCGCCGACGACCAGCGGCCCGTTCCGGCGGTGCATCTCCTGGCGGCGGCCGTCTTGCTGTTCGTCGCCTTCCTCTCCAAGTATGTGGTCGCCATCTACTTCCCGGTCGTGTGCGTCTACGTCGTCGTTCGGCACGGCACGCGAATCCGAGCCGCGCTTCGCGACGCGGTGTGGTTCGTCTTGCCGCTGACCGCGCTGTGCGCCACGTATGCGCTGGTCTTTCTGGGACCGCTCCTCAGTTTGCTGACGTCGTCGCTGCACTACGGCGATCTGAAGAGTCCAGATCCGTTGCGCGAATACTTCTGGAATCGCCCCGAGCTCATCGCCCTTGCACTGGCCGTGGCATGTGGCTGGCGCTTCGCCACCTGGCGCGGCCGATTGATCGCCATCACGGGTACGGCGATCATCGCTGCGTTCCAGCTCGTCGCGCGGCCTGATTTCGACTTCTGGAAGCATTCGATTTTCGTCCTCTACTTTCTGGCGCCGGTTGCCGCGCTGACCTGGCTGCGCGTTCCGCTCACCAGTGGGACGGCGCGGGTCGTCAGCGTGATCTGCGCGGGCGTCCTCGCGATACTGGCCTGGTCACCCACGCTGGCCGCCGCCGACCAGCTGACCGCCTTCTATCCGAACCTCAATCCGTCGCTGGCGGCCATCGAGCCGGCGATTGCCAATTCGGCGTTGGTGCTCACGGACGACACCGCGCTGCGGTACTACATGTACCCGGCGATGTCGACAGATCGCATCGTCGGCCCGTTCTACTTCACGTATCAATCGCAGGACGGCCTGGACGCCTACCGCATGGCGATTGCCGACCGCTACTTCGATGCCATCGTGCTCGATGGCGGCGTGACGCCGCAGGGCAATGCCATTCGCAACCAGCTTGGGCAAACCATCGACGAGACGTATCAGCGCGTCTATTCCCGACAGGACGGTGCCTTTACGGTTGAGGTCTACGCGCCTGTACGGCCGAGCGGGTCGGTGACTACCGCGGATGGGCAGCCGACCTGGCCCGTGTCGTACTCATTTGACAGCGGTAGCCCGGGCTGGGGTGCACACCCGGACAACGCCGACTGGCAGGAAGGGCTGCAGGTTACGACGACCGCTCAGCCCGCCTGGAGCGGACACCCGACGCTGCAGTTCACACCGACGGCGGACGCGTCAATGGTGAGCTGGCGCATCAGTGGACACGTGACGCGCGTCCGCGCGCGAGTCTTGCTGGTGCCGACCCAGGACGGCGCCGCAAGCCCGATGCGCGTCGGCTTCATCGGCTTTGACAGCAACTGGCAGTGGCACGACGATGGATTCCGCTGGGTCGTGCCGCCCAACACCTGGACCACGATTTCGTGGGATCTCGCCAACCCAGACAATTTCGAGGAGGTCGGCCTGAAGGTGCCGGACGGCGTGAGCCAGGCGTACATTGGCTCGTTCGAAATCGATCCATGAGCCCACTCGAGCTCGTGCTTGCCGTGGGATCGCTCTTGCTGACGGCACAGGCGATCTACTCCACGGCGCTCATGCTCTACGCGTGGGAAGACGAGGACAAGCACGCGCGCAGTCGGGCCCCGCGCGATCTGGTCGCGCCCAGGACGAGCTTCACAGTCATGCTGCCCGCGCGGCACGAAGAGGCCGTCATTGCTGACACGATCCAGCGATTGGTCGAGCTCAACTATCCGGCCAACCTGGTGCAGATCCTCGTCGTCATGGAGTCGGGCGACCACGGCACAATCGACATCGTCCGCCAGAAGATTACCGAGCTCCGTCAGCACGGAATCGATCACGTGGAGATGGTGACCTTCGACGACCCGCCAATCAACAAGCCCCACGGACTGAACGTGGGCCTGACGCGCGCCAGCGGCGATGTCGTGACTATTTTCGACGCCGAAGACGAACCCCACCCCGACATTCTCAACGTCGTCAATACCATCATCGATCGCGAGGGCTCGCCGGTCATTCAGTGCGGTGTGCAGCTGATGAACTACGCCGACCGGTGGTTTTCGTCGCTCAATGTCCTCGAGTACTTCTTCTGGTTCAAAAGCCGCATGCACTATCACGCGGCGATGGGCATGGTGCCACTCGGGGGCAACACGGTGTTCGTGCGCCGCGATCTGCTGCTCGGCGCCAATGGCTGGGATCAGCAGTGTCTGACCGAAGACGCCGACATCGGCATCCGCTTGAGCGCCAGCGGCGTTCCCATTCGCGTGGTCTACGAGGATGCGCTGGTCACTCGTGAGGAGACGCCACCAACGGTGCAGCAGTTCGTGCGACAGCGAACACGCTGGAACCAGGGCTTTTTGCAAGTCCTGCTCAAGCGGGACTGGCTGCGCCTGCCCACGCGCAGCCAGCGCGTGCTGGCGCTCTACACGCTGGGCTTTCCGATTTTCCAGATGCTCATGATGCTCTACGTGCCGATCAGCCTGTGGTCGATCATGTCCGCGAAGGTGGCCGTGCTGGTGGCCATGATCAGCGTGCTGCCGCTGTACATGCTGTTCATCCAGCTGGCGATCAGTGCGGTGGGCCTGTACGAGTTCACGAGTGTGCACGGCCTGCGCCGCTCACGCATGGCCATGCTGCAGCTGCTGGTCGCCTACATGCCCTTCCAGTGGATGCTGGGGTATTCGGCACTACGTGCCGTCTGGCGACAGGTCCGCGGCGAAGGTGGCTGGGAGAAGACCGTTCACACCGGGGCGCACCGCCTCGCCGCGGAGTCACGCTAGATGGCCAGAGCGATCTCGTGGCGGCGCACGTCGCCGGTTGCCTGGCTTGACGTTCGGTCGTTGGCCGGCGGCCTGCGTGGCGAACCGGCGCTGCTGATCGGACTGATCGCCATCGGTCTGCTGGCGCATGGCCTGAACATGTTCCAGTTCCCGTCGTTCACGGGTATCGACGACGAGGGTATCTACGCGTCCCAGGCATGGGCCATTCTGCGTGAAGGCCAACTGTCGCCCTACACGTACGTCTACGACCACGTCCCGGGCGGCTGGATCCTCCTCGCCGGGTGGATGGTGCTCACCGGCGGGCCGCACGCCTTTGGCAGCGCGATCGACAGTGGTCGAGTCCTGATGCTGCTGTTGCACGTCGCGTCGGTGGTGATGCTGTATCGCGTGGCGCGCAAGCTTGGCTGTGGAGTCGCGTTGGCCGGACTGGGCGCCCTGGTGTTCACCATTTCACCGCTCGAGCTCACCTACGGTCGGCGCTTGCTGCTGGACAACATCATGTTGTTCTGGATCCTGTTGAGCCTGGATCTGCTGCTCGACGGCTGGGGTCGGCTCAGTCGGGTAACGCTGAGTGGCGTGTGCTTCGGGATCGCGATGCTGACCAAGGAGACGGCCGTTTTTCTGGTCCTGCCGATGGTGTTCATCGCGTGGCAGCAGCGGTGGCAGCACCAGGCTCGGTTCGCGGTGCTCGGCTGGCTTGTGCCGATGGTCGTGGTGGTGAGTTGGTATCCGCTGTACGCCGCGTTGAAAGGCGAACTGCTTCCGGCGGGTGGCGCGGTCCAGTTCTCGACGAGTGGCTATGGCAACACGGGCGTCTCCCTGGTGGACTCGCTGATCTGGCAGGTCGGTCGCGGGGGCGGCGGCGCGTTCAACCTCGACAACCAGTTCTGGGCGCTGGTGCGGTCCGACTGGCTGCCGCGCGACGCGGTTCTGCTGGTCGGTGGAACGCTGACGACGCTGTTGAATATCGCGCGCGGCTGCCGGATGCGCAGCATCGAACAGCGGCGGGCGATGGCGACGGGCCTCCTCGGCCTGTTGCCGATGCTGTATCTCGCGCGCGGCGGCATCGTTTTCGACTTCTACATTTTGTTTGCGATTCCCTTCCTGTGCCTGAACCTGGTCGTGCTGATCGCGCCTCTGTCGCGCCGCCTGCCGACGCTCGCAACAACCGGGCTGGCCACCGGCATCGCCCTGGCCCTCGGGGTCGGCTATTTCGCAACGGGTGTGCTGCAGCCGCTGTACGCCCAATCGCCCAGTACCAGCGGCCGGGAGGCGCTGACCTGGATCAAGACGCACGTGCCGCCCGACGCCTTCATCCTCACCGGCGACGACCTGTGGACCGATCTGCGCGAGCCTGGATTTGGCTCGACAGCCAATGCGCCGGGCTTCCCGAATGTGCAGAGCTACACCAAAGTTGGTGGTGACCCGGCGATTCGAACGGGCGTGTTCCACGATGACTGGCACAACGTCGACTACCTGATCGTCTCGCCCGGTCTGGAGGACTCGCTGGTGGCCGCGGGCAACACGGTCGCGCTGGATGCGCTCCACAACGCCCACCCAGTGCAAAGCTGGACGAGCGACGGGTCAAGTCTGGAACTCTGGAAGGTCGACAAGATCGGCGCGACCGAATCTGGTCTGCTCAGCTCAAGTGACGCCTACCTCACCGGGCACTTCGACAACGATGGCGCGTTCGTGACCGCGGATGGCACGGTCACTTCCGAGTCGCAAGCGTACGGACTGCTGCGCGCGGTCTGGTCGGACGACCGCGACGGCTTCGCGCGCACGTGGCAGTGGACCAGCGGCCATCTGACCAATAGCGAAGGTCTGCTGGCGTGGAAGTGGAATGGAACGGTGCAGGACACCGACAGCGCCACGGATGCCGACACCGACACGGCGCTCGCCCTGCTGATGGCCAGCCACAAGTGGGACGATCCAGCGTGGCAGGCGGATGGCACGGCCATGGTCAACGCAATCTGGGCGCATGACGTAACAGTCGTCGACGGCACGCCCTACGTGGTGGGCGGGGACTGGGCGGCCGATTCGAACGTGCTGGCGATCAATCCCAGCTACTTTGCGCCGTACGCGTACCACATCTTTCAAGAAGTCGACCCCGATCACAACTGGCTGGGCGTGGTCGACTCCGGCTATCAGGTGCTGTTCAACAGCTCCGCCGACACCCTGGGCAGCGATCGGTCGGCGGGCCTGCCACCCGACTGGGTCGGTCTCGACCGGACGAGCGGGTCCATGACACCGTTGAGTCTTGGATCCGATCCGACGACCGCGTACAGCTACGACGCGCCGCGCACCTACTGGCGCATTGCTCTGGATCAGCGCTGGGACAACGATGGCCGCGCCGCGGCGTACCTCGCACAGGCAGGTTTCCTCGACGACGAAGTCAATCGATCCGGCGCAGTGCGCGCCATTTACACGCACGACGGCTCGGTCGCGAGTACCGATTCGAGCGTCGTCGGGTCGGCGGGCGCGCTCGCCGCACTGCTGACCCTTGATTCCAACGCCGCCAACCGGCTGTATGCCGATGCCGTCGTTGGCGGTTCCGAGACCAGCAACGGGCAGGTCTACTGGGGAGACGCGACCGACCTGTATGCCCAGGAGTGGGGCTGGTTTGCAACCGCGCTGTACGCCAATGCGCTCACCGACGTGTGGCATGGAGGAGCCTGATGGACCACGCACCGATCTACCGCGCCGATGAACAGCATCCGCCGACGTCGAGCACGCCTGTGCGACGTTCCGCGTCGCTGGTGTCAGCGGTAGCCGCGCTGACGATCAGCGGCATCGCCCTGGGCTACCACGGCTTCGCGCAGACGGGCCTCGACACGCCCTCGGCGCCACCTGGCGCTCAGAGCGCCAGCATCACGGTCCCGATACCCATCGTGGCGCTGCCGCTGATCAACGGCGGCCACCCGGATCTGCTGGCGCAGCTCAGTTCCGCGCTGGCCGCGCCGGTGGAGCAGGTGCGCGCCATTGTGCAGCCAGCGACGGCGCCGCCGCCGCCACCCCCACAACCGGTAGCGACACCGTCGGTGTTCTTACCGGAGCCGCTGCCCGCACCGCTCGTGCTGCAGGTGGATATCGCGGCACCTGATGACCCAGCGCCAGCCGCGGACGATGCTGGTGCCGATGTGAGCGCGCCCGAGACGGCGTCGGCACCGGCGGCACGCCTTGCAGCGCCGGTGCGACTGGCTGCGCCCGCCATTGCTGGTGCCGACGAGGCTGCCCCAGAGATTGACGCAGCGAGCGTCGACGATGCTCCCGCGCCAGAGCCTGTCGCCGACACGCCGGCATCGCAGCCGCAGTCGGCCCCCGCGCCGGTCGTCCACGCGTCCGCGCCGGCCGTGAAGGCGCCTGCTGCCGCGCACCAGCCCGCGGCGGCGCCGCCGCCCGCGCCAGTGGTTCACGAGCCCGCGCCGCCGCCCGAGCCACCGCGGGTGGCCGTGATCGTGGTGCGCGATGACCCGAAGCCGCCGCCGCGTCCGGACGACGGGCCGAAGCCTGACGTCAAGAAGGACCCGGGGCCGCCGGCGCCCCCACAACCGCAGAACAACAACCACGGGGACGGCGGAAACAAGAACAATAACAACGGCAACGGCAACGGCAACAAGGGCGGCGGCAAAGGCCACGACTAGCGGCGCGAAACTGTCTCAGCGCGGATCAGGGACTGGCGAGTAGTGAGGCCACGATCCGTTCGGCGGCATGGCCATCGCCAAACGGGTTTTCTGCCTCCGCCATGCGCGCGTACTCGCGTGGATCGTCCAGCAGGCGGCTCGCCTCAGTGACAATGCGCTCACGATCGGTGCCGACGATACGCAGCGCACCCGTCTCCACACCCTCCGGCCGCTCGGTGACCTCGCGCAGCACCAACCCTGGAATGCCCAGGCCCGTTGCCTCCTCTTGAATGCCCCCCGAGTCGGTCACCACCAGATAGGCGCGCTTCATCAGCTGTAAGTTCGACAGGTAATCGAGGGGCGGGGTCAACGTGACGAACGGCACCCCGCCCAACAACTGGTGCACGGGCTCCCACACGTTGGGATTGCGGTGGACCGGGTAGACGACCCGCACCGAGCCGGCGTAGCGCTCCACCAGCTCACGCAGCGCCAGGCAAATTTCGCGCAGCGGCGGGCCGAAATTTTCGCGCCGATGCGCGGTGACCAGGATGGTGCGGGCTTCGGGTGCTTCACCGAGGAGCTCGTGCACGAGCGGGCTCTCGGGCTGGGCGGTGATCCAGTGCAGAGCGTCGATGCCCGGGTTGCCCGTGACCAGGATCTGGTGCGCGGGCACGTCCTCGCGCAGCAGGTTGTCCCGCGAGCGTTGCGTGGGCGCGAAGTGTCGGTCGGCAATGACACCCGCGACACGGCGATTGATCTCCTCAGGGAAGGGCTGCCAGCGATCGCCCGTGCGTAGCCCAGCCTCCACGTGCCCAACACGCGCGCGGGCATAGAAAGCAGCGAGTGCCGCGACCGCCACGGTGGTGGTGTCCCCCTGGACCAGCACCCAGTCGGGCCGCTCGGTCTGCAGGATGGGCTCGAGACGCGCCAGGATGATGGAGGCGACCTGCGTGGGCGTCTGGTTGTCCTGCATGACGTTGAGGTCGTGCTCGGGCTGGATGCCGAAGATGGCGAGCACCTGGTCGAGCATGTCGCGGTGCTGGGCGGTGACGCACACGCGACTGTCGATGCGATCGGGGTGCAGCGCAAGCTCGCGTACAACGGGACCAAGCTTGACGGCCTCGGGGCGGGTCCCGAAGACGGTCAGGACTTTGAGGCGAGCCATCCAGACGCGGCAATTGTAGTGGGGGCCCGTGCCAAATGCGCGAAGCGCGTCGAGCACGCCGTTTCACTCAGCGATGATCGAGCAAGCAGCGGACGCTGACGTCGAATTGGGACACGAGAAGACCGGCGCGCCAGCGCCGGCCATGCACCGACGAAGCTTTCTGACGGGCGTTGGCGCGGGGTTGGCAAGCGCAGCGCTGCTTGGCGCGGGCATCGCTGTTCGCACGGCACGCCCGGTCCGACCAGGCGCCGCCGATCCAAACCCGAGCGCCGCGCCCACCAGCGCGTCATCCACCAACGGCAGTACGTCGGGTGCCAACACGGTCGACCCGACCGGCATCAGCGCCGACGACGGTCTGCCTGGCATCGCAACGATCGCTGGCCCAGTCGAGCACCAGGTGACCAGCCTGCCCGCGGGCCCGCTGTACTGGCAGGTCGAAACCTTTCCGACGTTCGCCGAGGCCAACGCCGCGGCGACGCAGTACTCGATGACGCTCGAAGCCGAGGGCCGGGGTTGGCTGTTCACCCTCGGTCACCAGGGTGACCAGACGCCGGGCGCAACGCACCTCGCGGAGATCGGCCCACTGCCCGTACCGGACGCCCCCAACTACCTGCTTCAGCTGTCGTACCAGAGCCGCGCCGGCAAGGTTGTCGGCACCGAGCACACCCACCCAGGTGTGGAGTCGTGGTATATGTTCGCTGGCGAGCAGACCGTCCAGCTACCGACGCTCGACCAGGAGCTGTCGGTGAGCGCTGGCCAGGGCCTGATGGGTCCGCCAGCCAACACACCGCTGCGCATCATCAACACGAGCCCCCAGGAGCGGCGCGCCTTCAATTTGTTCGTCCTGGACTACACCGCACCGACGCAGGACACGGGCGCTTCCGTAGCGACGGTCGACGCGGCATTCAAGCAGAACTTTCAGGCGGGCGACCTGGACGCCACGATGGCGCTGTTCGCACCCGAGACGGTCGAGATCTCACCCTTCGGGATCTTCCCCAGCCAGGACGCCATCCGCAAATCGGTGGAGACCTTCATCAAGGGGAACCCCGGATTCCAGGTGTCGTTCTCGAATTCGCAAATCGTCGACAACACGGCGGTCCACCACGTGACCATCACCTCCGACGCGATCAAGCACGCCGGGGTTTCCAGCGTTTCGCTCATTCACACGCTGGTGGTGAGTCGCGGCAAGATCGTGATGCTCGCCCAGCAGCTCGACCTGGCGGACCCCGAAACCGCGCGCTACTCCATCGGTCTCGCCCCGCAAGGCCGCTAGCAAGACCTGAGAGAGGCTTGTCCAACATGTCTGATCCATTCACCTGGTGGGGACGCATCGTCGTCCGCTTTCGCTGGGTCATCCTTGCTGGTTGGTTGCTGGTTCTGGTCGGCGCGGGTGGTTTTCTGGCGCCGCGCGCCGCGGCCGTTCTGCAGCCCGGCGGTTTCTACGTGCCGGACTCCGAGTCCACCGCCGCCGCGACCGTGCTCGACCAGGCCTTCAATGGCGCCAATCGCAACAATATCAGCGTCGTCTTCACGTTTCCCAACGCGACCGTCGACGACCCGAGCGTCAAGGACCAACTGACGCAAGCCGACGCACTGCTCAGCGCCGTCCCGGGCGTCCGCCACGTCGACAGCTACATCCAGACCGGCACGCCTATTCTGGTCAGCAACGACCGCCACAGCGCCATCAGCGTCGTGACGCTCGACGGCTCCGAGCGTGACATCGAGGCACGCGTCCCCGACCTGCGGGCGGCACTCCAGCCCATCGCGCTCGAGCACTACGTCACCGGCCAACCCGCCAGCAACGCCGACGTGCGCGACGTTAGCGAAAGCGATCTCCGTCACGCTGAGCTGATCACGCTGCCAATCGTAGGCATCCTGCTGCTGCTCGTGTTTCGCAGCGTCGTCGCCACCACCCTGCCGCTGATTCTGGGTGGCGCGAGCGTCACGCTGGCACTGGCGATGATGTACCTGCTTTCGTTCTCGACCGACATCTCGATCTTCGCACTGAATACCGCGACGATGATCGGACTGGGGCTCGGCATCGACTTCTCGCTGATCGTGGTCAATCGCTTCGACGAGGAGCTGGACAACGGCCGCACGCCCCACGACGCCGTGGTCGCCAGCATGGCCTCCGCTGGTCGGTCGATCGCCTTTTCGGGCATGACTGTCTTCGCGGGCATGCTGCTGCTGACGCTGTTCATCGATCTGCTGGTCGTACGCTCGATGAGCCTGGCCGTCATGCTGGTGGCTGGTACCGGGGTGATAGCCGGTCTGACCCTGCTGCCGGCGCTCCTGGCTATTCTCGGGCGGCGCATTTACTGGCTGCGCGTGCTGCCGAAGCCCCGACGAAATGCCGACGGCCACGGCATCTGGTATCGCTTCAGTCAGCGCGTGATGCGCCACCCCTGGGTCTGGCTGCTCGGTGCGTTGGGTGTCCTGACCGTGCTGACAATTCCGGTTCTCGACCTGCGCCTGATGGGCGTCGATCCGGACGGATTGCCGGCAAACGTCGAATCCACACGCGGTATGCAGGTGGCGGCCAGCGCGTTCGGCGCCAATCGTCTGGAGCCGATCCAGATCGTGATGAGCACCGCGCAGCCGAATGGTGCCTTCACTCCACAATTTCTCACCGGACTCCAGAAGCTGAGCGACGCAATCGCCGCGGACCCGCGGGTGGATGGCGTACTGTCGTTGTCTACGGCCGCCCGGTCCGCCGGTGTTCCGGACACTATCTTTCCGTCACTGACACCGGATCTTCTCCGCGCGGACCCGGCACGGGCAGCGCAAGCCGCGGACCTGATCAATCTGGACCACGGCGGCACGGACGCGGCGATCACCGTGTACGTTCGCAGCAGCGCGTTCGACGACGATCACCAGGCGCTGGTCCACGACCTGCGCGATCGCATCATCCCGGGGATCCCAGAGCTGCACAACTATCGCGTCCTCGTCGGTGGGCTGTCAGCCGGCGTGGAGGACTACTCCTCGGCGTTGTACAGCGTGTTCCCTCTTCTGGTTGCCGCCGTCCTCGGACTGACGTTCCTCATTCTGACATTCCTGTTTCGCTCCATCGTCCTGCCCATCAAGGCGATCTTGCTGAACGTCGTCAGCATTCTCGCCACCTATGGAACGCTGGTGCTGATCTTCGAGGACGGCTGGGGCGCCAACCTGATCGGCCTCAATCCGCAGGGCAAGCTGTTCGTCATCACCCCCGCTCTGCTGTTCGTCATCCTGTTCGGTCTGTCGACGGACTACGAGGTTTTCATGTTGTCGCGCATCGGCGAACGCTTCCGCGCCACCGGCGACAACACCGAGTCTGTCTCCAGCGGACTGGATCACACCGCGCGCGTGATCACCGCCGCGGGATTGGTGCTCGTCGGCACGTTTGCCTCGTTCGGGACCTCGCAGATCATCTTTCTCAAGGAGCTGGGCGTCGGTCTCGCGGTCGGTGTGCTGATCGACACCACGCTGATCCGCCTGGTGCTGGTGCCCGCCAGTATGCGTCTGATGGGCCGCGCCAACTGGTGGATGCCGCGCCGCCTCCGCTCACGGCGGTGGCTGGCAGCCGCGGGTATCGCCGCGAGCGCGCTGTTGCTGGGTGCGTGCGGGCCTCGCGGCGCGGCGCCCACTTCCGCCGCGCCGGCGACGCCGCGGGCGATGAACATCTCCGCCGCCACCGTCCAGCGCGGCGACATCCAGCAGACGCTCGACCTGAGCGGCGACATCCGTGCGACGCAGCAAGTGAACGTCGCACCGAAGGCCTCCGGCCGCCTGGAGCAGGTACTGGTGGATAGCGGCGCGAGTGTGAAAGCCGGCGACGTCATCGCCCAGTTGGATCAGGACGGCCCCCAGGTCCAGCTCCGGCAAGCGCAAGCCGCGCTGGCAGCCGCCAGTGCGAAACTGTCCCAGCTGCAGACTGGCGCGCGGCCCGAAGACGTGGCCGCCGCGCAGGCAGCCCTCAACCAGCAGCAGATCAAACTCCAGAACATGCAGAATGGCGGACGCGACGAGGACGTGCGTCTGGCACAAGCCGGTGTCGACGCCCAGCAAGCCAAGCTGGACCTGATGCTGCGGGGCGGGCGACCGGAGGCAGTCGCCCAGGCACAGGCGGCGCTGGACGCGGCGAACGCCAAGCTGAGCACGGTCCAGAAGGGAGCGCCCGACGACGTGCGTCAGGCGGCCCAGAGCGCGGTTCAAGCGGACCTCGCAGCGCTCGCGAGCGCCCAGGCGGCCTTCGCCGCTCTCGGGGGCAGCAACGCGGCTGACCTCCAATCCGCGCAGGCAGCCATCGCGTCACTCCAATCGCAGGTTCAGGCCGCGCAGAGCACGGTCGACGCGACCAACGCGGCGTTGAACAACCTGAAGGGGACGGCCCCGGCCGACATTCAACAGGCGCAAACGGCGCTGGATTCGGCCAATGCGCAGCGCACCGCGGCCAAAGCCGCGCTCGACGGCGCGGCATCACCCACCATCGCATCCGTGACGCAAGCACAGTCAGCCGTCGACCAGGCCAACGCCCTCCGCCAGCAAGCGGAGGCGCAACAAACGGCACTGGAGCAGAACGCGTCGCCACCCTGCGCGCCGGTATTTCTGCCGACGGGCGCACGCGTCAATGCCAACAGCACCGCGTGCGGCTCAGCGAAATCCGCTGCCAGCAGCGCGGTGCAAGCGGGTGACGCGGGTGTCGAGGCGGCACAAGCACAACTCGACCTGCTGCAACGCGGAGGATCACCGTCACAGCACGCCCAGCTCCAGGCAGCATTCAATACCGCCGACGCGCAGGTGAAGGCGGCTGACGCGCGCTTGAAGGCGCTGGTCAGCGGCGGGATCGACGCGCAGCGCGCCCAACTCCTCTCCCAGCAACAGCAGGCGCAGAGCCAGCTGGTGGCCGTCCAGAATAATCTGCAAACCGCGCAGGCCAAACTTCAGGCCATCACCAGCGGGGTGCAGGATGCACAGGTCAAACAGAGCCAGGCGCAGGTGACCGCCGCTGGCGAGCGACTGAAAGCCGACCAGTCACGCCTCCAGCAACTGCTCGACGGACCAACTGACGAAGATCTCCAGGAGGCGCAAGCGGCGGTCGACCAGGCGACGCAGCAACTGGCGCTGGCCCAATCGCCTGCGACGGACGACGACATCCGCGCGCAGCGCGCGGCCGTACAGCAGGCCAAACTTCAGCTACAAAAAGCGCAGCAGCCGTATACCAGTTACGACCTCGGACAGCAATCGCAAGCGGTCGCTCAGGCGCAAGCCATGCTCGACAAAGCTTCGAATCCGTACACGGACCAGGACCTGGCCGCGGCCCAGGCCGCGGTTGACCAGGCCAATGCGCAGGTCGCCCAGGCGAGCCTGGCTGTAAAGGAAACGACCGTGGTGGCGCCGGTCGACGGACAGGTGCAGGACCGACTCCAATCGCCTGGCGCACTGGTGAGTCCGGCCACACCCATCGTGACACTCGTGCCGCCACAGGTCGACCTCGCCGTCAGCGCCGACGAAACCCAGTTCGGCCGGCTGGCGGAGGGTCAGAGCGTCCAGATCAGCGTATCGGCCTTTCCTGATAAGGCCTTCACGGGCACCGTCAAGAGTGTGCCGCCCAGCGTAGATCCCAAGACGCGCACTGCCGAAATCCGCATTCAGCCGTCCGATCCAGATGGCGTGCTGCGCGCTGGTATGTCAGCCACCGCGTCGATTGTGACCGCGACGCACCAGGACGTCCTGGTCGTTCCCCGCGTCGCGCTGCTCACGAGCGGCGCATCGACGCAACCGTCGCTCCTGACACTGGACGCCGACCACCACATCCATACGACGCCCGTGCAGATTGGCATCCAGACCGCGCAGAGCGTGGAGATCGCCAGTGGGGTCTCCGACGGGCAGATCGTCGCCACGTCGAACGTGACGGACCTGCGCGACGGCGACGTGGTCATGCCCCAAATTCAGAGCCCCACGTCGGCGCAGGCCGTCAGCGCGAACTGACACGGAAGGAGCCACCACGATGGGAATTACCCAGTTCTCGCTGCGCAATCCACTGGTGGTCGCCGCGCTGGCGGTGGTGTTGTGCGTTTTTGGCATCTTCGCTTACCTGACGCTCGGCGTGGCCATCACCCCGAATGTCAATTATCCGTCCGTGGTCGTGATGACTCGCTACGCGGGCGCGGACCCCGAGAGCGTGGAAGCCAACGTCACGCGGCCCATCGAAGACGCCATCGCGGCGTTGCCCAACATCGACACCAACGGCCTGACCTCGACATCGATGCCCAGTGTGTCGATCGTCACGGTCCAGTTCACCAGCGCGGCGAATCCGGACCTGGTGTCCAACGACGTGCAGCGCGTGGTCAACGGTGTGCGCAGTCAGCTACCGGCGGACGCGGACGACCCGTCTGTCACCAAAGTTGACATCAACGCGCTGGGCGTCGCGAAAGTCGTGCTATCTGGCCCGCAGTCGCTCTCCGAATTGCAGGACGTGGCGGAGAACATCGTCCAGCCAGAACTGAATACGGTGCCCGGCGTTGGCACGACCAGCATTCGGTCGGGCGTTGAACGCGAGGTCCACATCTCGGTGGATCAGGAACGTTTGCGAGCGCGTGGGCTGTCGCTGCTGAGCGTCATCGACGCGCTGCAATCCCAGCAAATCGAGGTTCCAGCCGGCACGGTCGCCAACGGCGGACACGACTTCAGCGTGTACTTCGACTCGCTGGCTCCGCAGATCCAGTCGCTGGGCGACCTGGTCGTCCAATCGACGCCGCAGGGCACGGTTCGACTGAGCGACGTCGCCAGCGTAGCGGACACGACGAAGGATCGAGACGGACTCGTACGCGTCGATGGTCAGGAGGGCATTGCCCTCGTGGTCGTCAAGCTGCCGGATGCCAACGTGATCAGCGTGGTCGACGCAGTCAGACAGAAGCTGGACGTGATCCAGGCGCGCCTGCCCGCGAATGCCCATCTGGACATGGTGATCGACGGCTCGCGCTACACCACCAGCTCATTTACCACGGTCCGCAATGCGCTGCTCGAGGCGGTCCTCGTCACCGGCCTCATCCTGCTGGTCTTCCTGCACACGTGGCGGAGCACACTCATCGTGCTGGTGTCCATTCCAGTGTCGTTGCTGAGCACGCTGGGGCTGATGTCCGCGCTCCACTACAACCTGAATTTGCTCACGATGGTGGCGCTGACAGTCAGCGTTGGGATTCTGGTCGACGACTCGATTGTCGTGCTTGAAAACATCACCCGACACCTCGCGCGCGGTAAACCGCCGCTGCAAGCCGCGCTCGACGGCCGCACCGAGATCGGCATGGCGGCGGTTACCATTACATTCGTAGACGTCGTCGTCTACGTGCCAATCGCGGCGATGACCACCGGTCTTCCCGCTCAGTTCCTGGCGCCGTTCGCCGTGGTCATCACGGTCGCCACGCTGTCGTCGCTGCTGGTCTCGTTCACCCTTACGCCGCTGCTGTCGAAATTGCTCTTGAAGCGTGGGATTGACCTGGACTCGCGCGGGCCGTTGGGACGTTTTGGCGCTGTCTGGGATCGAGGCTTCTCAGCGCTCGAACACCGCTACGAGTGGTTGCTGCGCGTCGCGCTCCCGAAGCGCTGGCTGGTCATCGCCATTGGTCTGGCGAGCTTCGCGGCCGGTATGGCGCTGTTGTTGTTCGGATTTATTGGTTTCGACTTCTTTCCGAGTGGGGACCAGAGCGAGATCGACCTGACACTCACGGCGCCGCCCGCGACGTCGCTGGATGCCACCAGCGCGCTTGCAACGCAGGTGGAGCACGAGCTCCGCGCGGCGTATCCAGAGATTCGCTCGATCTACACCGCGGTCGGCAGCGCCAGCGCCGGCGGGCCCAACACCACGCTGGGCGGCGCCAACCAGGCGCAGATTACGGGCCTGCTGGTCCCACCCAGCCAGCGCAACCTGTCCGCGACGGAGCTTGCGGAGGACATTCGCCGCGGACTGGAGGGTCGCTACCCTGGTGTCAAAGTCCAACTCGGCGTGCCGAACGCGTTCGGCTTCGGTGGCTTCGGCGGGGCACCCATCCAGGTTCAGGTCCAGGGCAGCGACCCGTCGGTTGTAGACACCACTGCTCGAAGCATCGAGCAGGCAATCCAGCATGTGCCAGGTGCGGTCGACGTCGACAACAGCAATGACGACGTGCAGACACAACTGCGCGTCAAGGTCGACTGGACGCGGGCGGCCGACCTCGGCGTCACCGCGCGGGACGCTGGCGCCACGCTGCGCGCTGCCCTCGACGGTTATACCTCGACCGCCAATCAGTTCCGACAAACGGGATCGAAGGCGATTCCCATTCGCGTCCTGACGACGGACGCGGGCACGCTCAGTCCCGACCAGATTGCTCAACTGCCGGTGCCCGGCGCACACGGACTGATGAAGCTGGGGCAGTTCACGACGTTTGCCTCGGCGCAGGTACCGACGTCGATTCAGCACGTGAACCGCCAACGCAGCGTCACCATATCGGTCAGTGCGGGTGACGGCTGGCTGGTGGGCGATTTGCAGTCGGCCGTGCAGCGGGCCGTGGCTCACGTCGATCTGCCGAGCGGGTACAGCGTCACGTACGCCGGGTCCGGGCAGATTGGTGGCAGCGCCTTCGGCGACCTGGCGCGCGCGATGGGTGTCGCCGTGCTGCTCATGTACATGCTGATGATGATGCTGTTCGGCTCGGTACTGCGCCCGCTGGTGGTGCTGATGTCGCTGCCGCTGGCTTTGATTGGCGCCCTGGGGGCCATGGCGCTCACACACAGCGCGTTCACGCTGTTTTCGATGCTGGGCGTGGCAGTGCTGCTGGGCCTGGTGGGCAAGAATGCGATTTTGCTGGTAGACCGCGCGGATCGCCTGCGTGCTTCTGGGCTCAGTCGGTCCGAGGCCCTGCTGGCGGCGGGTCCGAGCCGCTTGCGGCCGATTGTCATGACCACGGTGTCGGTGATGGCAGCGCTGCTGCCGATCGTCTCGGGAGTCGAGGAGGGCTCGGACCTGCTGCAGAGTGTCGCGCTGGTGCTGATTGGCGGTCTGCTGACCTCCACGTTGCTGACGCTGGTGTTCGTGCCGGCGATGTATACGGTCTTCGACGACCTGCAGGTGGGTATCGGGCGCCTGGTGAGGTGGGTCGGGGCGCGAACGCGAGGCGACACCAGACGGGCAACGCCAGCAGCGCTGGCACCAGTGACGGCGAACGACTGAGCGCGCGGGTGGCCTGCGCCTCTGTGCAGGCTGAGGCGGAGGCGGTCAGCTCTCGCCTCGAAGGGCGGGTCTCCTCAGACGCTGTCAACACTGGGGGTGTGTCCCCCGAACGGTCATCAGTGTTCATGTCGCGGGCGGAAATGAAGCTGGTCGATCCGGTGCGGCCGTTGACAAGATCCGCCTCGGAGGGGGCTCTGACCAGGACGTGACGGGCGCTGACCAGGACGTGAAAACGCCCCCGGGCGAAGGGCCTCGGGGGCGTTTTGCGAAAACCTTCGGACTACGCGGCCGCGGCTAGCGCGGGGTGCGCCCGGCCCGTGAACCACTCCAGCGTCGGCGGCAGACCTTCACGAAGGGTGAAACGCGGCGCATAGCCCAGCTCTGCGCACGCTCGCTCGATGGAGTACGCCTGGTTGTAATACAGGAACCGCAGGCGCGAGATGTTCATCAGCGGCGCCTGCTTCACGCCCACGAGATGGCCCACATACTCCGACGCGTAGCAGCCCGCCACCGCCAGCGCGGGCGGCACGTGCCGCGTTGGCATCGGCAGCTCGCAGTACTCGGCAATGAAGCCGATGAACTCCTTCAGGGGTGGAATCTGGCCGTCGGTAACGTTGTAGGCGTGCCCGGACACCCCGCTCGCAACGCTCGCGAGCATGGCCGCCTGCACCACGTCTTCCACGTAGACGCAGTTCATCTGCTTGCTGCCGTCACCCACAAACATGAACTTCCCGTCGCCGAGCGCCTCGAGGATCTTCGGAATCAGGGTCCGATCGCCCGGCCCGTAGACGAAGCCGGGTCGCAGGCTCACCGCCTCGATGGCTCCGTCGCGGGCAAGCTCGAAGACGGCACGCTCGCTGTCGATCTTCGCGTCCGTGTAGATGTCGCCGTAGCGATAGGGCGCCGACTCATCGGTGCCGCGGTGGTGCTGGTTGCCATAGACCGCCAGCGAGCTGAAGTGGACCACCCGCCGCACGCCGGCGTCGATCGCCAGCGAGACGAGCTGGCGAGTGCCTTCGACGTTGACTCGCCGCGACAGCTCGCGATCCGGCCAGTCACCAATCACGGCGGCGGTGTGGAAGATGCAATCCACCCCCTGAACCGCACGACCCAACGAGTCAGAATCGAGCATGTCGCCCTGGACCGTTTCGACGCCGGCGGCACGCAGGTCCGCTGCGCGGTCGAGGTCACGCACGAGTCCGCGCACGCTGTCGCCGCGCTCGAGAGCGGCAGCCGCGAGGCGGGCGCCCATGAATCCGGTCGCCCCGGTAATCAGAACCTTCATCGGTTGCGTCAAACTCCTTGTAGCGAGGTATGCGCCGTCCAACGGACGATCGTGTCGAGCACCTGAGCCGCGCATGGCTCGGCCAGGAGAAAGTGCTCCGCGTCGAAGGTCGTCCACGAACACCGGTCGCCGAGGACCGAGGTCAGCAACGTCCTGTTGCGAGCATTGTCGGAGACACGGTCGCGCGAGGCCTCCAGTACCAGCGTTGGGATGCTGAGGCACGCGAGACGTGAGCGGAGGTCGTCGAGCATGCGGTTGATCTGGATCAGCGCTCGGGCTGTGACGCTGCGTGCGCCGAGGTCGTCGCCAGCGATCCAGGCGAGAACGTCCGGGTCGCGGCTGAACAGGTCGTCGTCCTGCGGCACGCGGAACTTCGTCGCGGGCGCGAGGAGGGCGGACAGACCGATGCGCAGCATGTCCCAGCGTGAGTAGGTCGGGAGGATGTACAGGCCGGGGGTCAGCATGACAATGGACGCGGCTGAGGTTGTGCCGCTCAGGACGGCGCCGAGGGCTACGTCGGCGCCGAAACAGTGCCCGATCAGGTGGACGGGAGTCTCCGGATAGTCACTCGACGCAAAACGCACAATTTCCGCCAGGTCCGAAAACCACTGGCGGAAGTTGGCGATATCGCCGCGGGCAGATGCCGAGCGGCCGGAGCCGCGGCGATCGGGGGCGTATGCGGCCAGACCCTGGGCGGCCAGGCGTTCGCCAGCGTCCAGGAACCAGCCGGCGTGACTTTGCAGCCCATGGATCAGGATGGCGATCGCGCTAGGAGGTCTGGCGGGGCGCCAGAGGAAGCCGGATCCGATGGACGGAGGGAAGCTTTCAGCTACGACGCCGGCACCGTCAAAGACGTGTTTCTCACGGGGAAAGATGCGTGTCTGAGCCACCAGCGCTGGGTAGGGGACCGCTGCCGCACCAGGCACCTCACGCTGCACTCGCCACTCCGCGTCGGCTCAGTCCGAACACCTCGAAGTGCGCATCCACGTCGCGGCTCAGCCGCGGAATCTTGGCCTGATTGTCCATCACCGCATTGCGGCCGATGTACTGAATGAACCGCACGCTGGTGCCGTGCGCCAGTTGAAAGATCTCCGGATCCTTCAACCGCAGCGACGCCCGCTTGTACGGGTACTCGATATTCACCTCGCCCAGGCAGCGCTCGAACAACCGCAGCAGATCGCGCAGGTCGTCGCCACTTCGCGGCGTCTCGAATTCGACGCACAGCTTGTAATTCGCGTCCTCGATATCCGCGTAGCAGACAAAAAAGGTCGGCTCGAGGTCCGGTCGAATCGCGGCCACGCGGTCCATCGCCTCGATCACCTGCGACTCGTAGATCTTCTCGCCGGTGATCGAGGTCACCATGCGAGCCTTCTGCACGAAGTGAATCGTCGGAGTCCGTCCGCAGAAGCCGTTGACTTCGACGATGTCCTCGATGTTGTAGCGATACAGGCCGTGTGGCCCGGTCTGCAGGATCAGATAGCGCTGGCCGGCCTCGAGCTGATGCAGGAGCAGCGGCATTTTTGCGCCGGACAGATACGCGACGCGGTCCTCGTCCGGAATGAACTCGTAGAAGTAGTTGTCGGGCAGCGGCACGTTGGGTGAGCCGTGGTCGGACAGCGCGAGTCCGGTGCGGAACTCGGACGACCCGTAGCCGACATCGCGGAACGGGAGGTCCCCGAACCACGTGCGACAGCGTTCGATGAACGCCTTGACGCCGGGCCCCTTCCACGAACACAGCACTTCGAGGTTGGGCCAGTAGCGCGAGGGGGTGAGGCGCCCGTCCTCGGCAAGAATTCGCGCAAGCTGTCGAGCGCGGGCACGATCGGCGTGCAGCCGCCGGCGGAAGAAAGCGTACTGTCGCTTGGACAGTTCCAGACCCTCGCGCAGGTCGCCCGCGTAGATGTCCTGGATGAGCGTGTCCGCGTGCTGGTTGGCGAGCTCGGCAAGCAGCAGAATGCTGGAGGGGTTGATACACGCCATCATGCTGATGTCGGCCGCCAGGATGTGGCGCAGCATCACGTAGTAGCGGCTCTCGTAGTCGTTGATGAGACACACTTCGTAGGGGACTGCCTGAGCCGAACGCAGGAGCGAACTGGAATTGCGATACATCAGGCCTGCGTTACTTCCGACCCACACGCCGGAGGGTGTGCGGTACTCCTCGGCATTGTTGAAGAGGTAGAAGGCTTTGCCGCGCAGCACACCTGGGTGCGCCGCGGCGAGGTACGCCAGCCACATGTTCTTGACACGTCGCTCAGCGGCTCGGCTGGACGCGGTAACCGGTACCAGCTTCGGTTTACTGGTCGTGCCGGAGGTGTTGGTGAACATCTCGACCGGGTCGGCTGTCAGCGCATGCGGGTCGGCGCCGCTGGCGATCGCGTCGACATAGGGACGCAGCTCTTCGTACGTATTGATCGGTACGGACGAGCGGAAGTCCGCGACGCCGCGGATCGACGCGAAGTCATGCTCGCGGCCGTACGTGGTCGGTGTATTCGCCTGAACCATGCGCAGCAGGGTGCGTTCCTGATACACCTCCGGCTGGTTGGTTACTTCCCGAAGGAGCGTGTCCGTGGCACGCCGATGGCGCCGGAGATACATGGCGATCGGCGTGTTGATGAGCGGTCGCATGAGAGAGCTGTGGTTACCCCCCATTCGTGGCGAACTTCTGCAGGTCGATTCGACTGAGCGCATCGGACAGCCGAAAACGAGGTGCGTAGCCAAGCTCGCGACGTGCCTTGGAAATCGAAAAGTGGTGATCGTTGAGATACCAGCGCAATTGTGCGCGCGAAAGTGGCGGACGGCGTCCTGCCAGGCGAGCCCCGCCTTCGATGGCGCTGGCGAGCGCGAAGACCACCGGCCCAGGCAGCAGCACGAAGTGAATGGGTTGACGAAGCGCGGTCGCGACCTGCTCGAGGATGTTGCGCAAACTCAGACACTCGCCGCTGGTGATATTGAACGATTGGCCAGCGACAGGCCGTTCGGCTGCCAGCCGCAGGGCTTGCACGCAGTCCTCGACATACACCAGGTCGCAAATGGCATCGCCACCCACCAGCGGAACCCAACCTGCGCGCACCTGCTTGACGAGCTTGGGCAGGACATACCGGTCGTGATTGCCGTAAATGAAGCGGGGGCGGACGTTCACGACCTGGAGGCCAGTATCGCGTCCGATCCGCAGGAGTCCGTGTTCGGCAAGACTCTTGCCGCGTGAATACAGATCCGACGCGGTGCGTGGATCGTCTTCATGCCAGCGCATCTGATTCCCAAAACCGAAGATGCGAACTGAGCTGCAGAAGACGAAGCGGCGCGCGCCGGCGTGCGCCGCGGCAAAGGCCAGTCGCTGCGTGCCGTCGACGTTCGTCTCTCTGATCTGCAGCCACAGCGCGTCGCTGGTGTCATCCGGTCGATCGTCGACGACCAGTCCACCCAGATGGTAGACCACGTCGACGCCCTTGACGGCTTCTCGAAGGTCGCAGTCGTCGATGAGGCTTCCGCGCAGAATCTCAACTCCGCGTTCCTCGAGATGGCGGGTATCGCTGGTTGGGCGCACCAGTGCTCGCACATGCGTGCCGTCAGCAATCAGGCTGTCGACGAGGTGTCGACCAAGACAGCCGGTGGCGCCCGTCACCAGAACGGTGTTTGACGTGGTCATACCGGGGGTTCCTCTGAAAATCTATTCGACGGTGAAGTCGCGAATCATGCCCAGCTCGGCGTGTGTTTTGCCACTGGCTGGATCGCGGAAATAGCAGATGGCCACGTACGGACCAGGTGTCAGATCGAGCGTCACCGACGTCGTCTCGCCACCGGGAAAGACCAGGAAGCCTCCCGCGTCTGAGTACGGTGGTGTTCCGACCGGGGAGATGACGAAATTGAGCGCATCCTTCAGGTCGTGGCCGTCGTCGAGGCGTTTCACGAGCATTTCGTGCGGCTGCGTGCCGACGTTGTGCAACTGCAGCGTCTGTTGTCCTGACTGTAGCTGCGGAATGCCAAACGCGAAGTCTGACAGCGTAACCTGCTGGTCGCCAGGAAACGGCGGGGCCGCGGCCGGAGCCTGCGGTGGTGCGACGACACGAAATGTCTTGATCATGCCTGTCGGCACATACTGCTGACCATCCTGACCGAGCAGGAGCGTGGCCATGATGTACTGGCCCTCCGCGAGGTCCTGGACCTCGTCTTGCGTGCCACCGGGTGGGACGGTGCCTGGTCCGCCGACGAAGTCCAGTAGCTCGGTGGCCGAGCGCGGATTCTGCTGGAACGCGGTGGCGACCTGTGCCAGGCTCACGTCGTCCTTGACTTTGAAGAATTGCGCGTTGCGCTGTTCGTGTCCATCGACGCGCAGCGTGACGCCAATGCGCCCCGCGGGGACCGTGTCGGGGGCGGTGTAGCTGTCGTCGTGCGCCCAGATCTCGAAGGCGGGCAGGCCGTCGGCACGTGGCGCGCTGGTCGGCTGTACGCCGACCGCTGTCGGCGCGGGTGGCAGAGTCGGCACGCCCGAGCGGGCTGGTGCGGCGCACGCGCTCACGAGGAGCACGCCCGCGGCGGCGAAGCCAGCTAGCGAGGCTTTAGGCCGCATGCGTGTGCGTGTGGGCATGCCCCCGGCCGAGCCGAAAGCTCCAGGCCACTACCGCCTTGAACATCTCCCAATCGCCCATTTTGTTGCCTTCGATGCGATGTCCAAGCCACTGCAGGCCGTAGCCGACCACCAGCGCGGCACCCGCCGCGCCGAATTTACCGAAAAACAGCAAGCCAATTGCACCCCACGGGGCGAGCGGCACGCCGATGACGTGGAGCGCCCTGCACCACGGATTGGCATGGCGCGACATGTAGTCGCTCAGGAACGTACGAACCTTGTGCATTCTTTCGTCCAGTGTCCAGAACCTTCTGGGAAGATTGGCTCGACCTCTGCCCGCTGGGTGGTCCCGCCACACACTAAACGCGGCTCGACGGACGTTTCTGTGGTCGGAGACACACAAACCGGGTGTTAATCGCTTCACAGTCCACCGCCGCCGCTACCGTTCGGGCAAGACAGGGCGTGCCGTACCGGTACCTGGTGGCGGTCGCTTTCATCATTGCGCTGTTTGCCGACGTCCTGGACGCGACCATCGTCAACGTCGCCTTGCCGACCCTTGGGCGCGAGCTAGACGTCGGCAACGACGTCCTCCAGTGGGTCGTCACCGGTTATCTGCTCAGCCTCGCCGTCTGGATTCCGGCCTCTGGCTGGCTCGGCGACCGATTCGGCACCAAACGCGTGTTCCTGTTGGCGCTGAGCATCTTCACCGGTGGCTCCGTCCTGTGTGGGCTGGCGTGGAGCGCCGACGCGCTGATCGCGTTCCGTGTCTTGCAGGGCATCGGTGGCGGCATGCTGACGCCGGTCGGGACAACTATGGTCGTGCGTGCGTTTCCACGCGAAGAACGCGCGCGAGGTTCGGCGATCATCGGTGTTCCGGCGGTGCTCGCACCGGTGCTGGGCCCGCTGATCGGTGGCTATCTCGTCGACGGCGCAGGCTGGCGCTGGATTTTCTTCGTCAATCTGCCCATCGGCCTGTTCGGACTGGCATTCGCGGCAATTGTGCTCCGCGAACAGCGCGAACCCCAGCCCGGTCGCTTCGACGTGCGGGGTTTCGCGCTGGCGGCGATGAGCCTCGTGTCGCTCCTCTATGGCCTGTCGCGCGTACCCGACGAAGGTTGGATGTCACCCGTCGTCCTGGCCTTCTCCGGACTTGGCGTGCTGGTGGCACTCATGCTGGTCCACGTCGAAATGCACCTTCGCGAACCGATGCTGGATCTGACCTTGTTCCGCGACCGCGTGTTCGCCACGTCCAACCTGACGCATGTCCTGACCGTGGCGGGCCTGGTCGGGACACTGTTCCTCGTGCCGTTGTACCTGCAGGACCTGCGCGGACTGTCCGCCTGGGAGTCGGGCCTGACCTCGTTTCCACAAGCTGTCGGACTGGTGTGCGCGATGCCGCTCGCGGGATTCCTCTACCCGCGGCTCGGCGCACGCCCGCTGGCGATCGTGGGCTTGTCCCTCACCGCCGCGACCGCGCTCCTGCTCATGACCACCGACCTGCACACCGAGTTGTGGTGGATCCGCGGCGTGCTCTTCGGCCGGGGCATCGGTTTCGGAATGGCGCTGCTCCCACTGCAAACCGCCACCTTCGCAAACGTTTCTCTTTCCGCCACCGGACGAGCGTCCGCGCTCTTCAATACCGCGCGCCAGGTAGCCGCCTCGCTGGGTGTCGCGGCGCTAGCCAGCGTGCTGGCGTCGGCGAGCAGCGTCACCGACTTTCACACCGCCTTCGGCGCCTCGGCCGTCCTCGGACTCGCGGCCACCGGCGCCGCCTTGCGGCTCCCCGACTGTCGGCCGTCGTCGAGCCCGTTGACCGCACTGACAGGATCTGCATGCCAGCACCCTACATCGCGACCATTGAGCTCTTTACCGTCAGTTTGCCCTTTCGCTTTGCGTTCGGACATTCCCTTGCCACGCGGCGTTCCTCCGACAACGTGTTCGTGCGCGTCACTCTGGACGACGGCACCGTCGGGTACGGCGAAGGTGTGCCGCGCGATTACGTTACCGGGGAGACGATCGACTCCGCCCTCTCGGCGCTTTCCGAGCGACTGGCGCCCGAGGTGGTGGGCCACGACGTTCGCGACGTCGATGACGTGCCACGCCTGCTGCGATCGGTGGCACGAAACCTGACCCGCGATCTCGCGGCGTGGTGCGCGCTCGAACTCGCCGTTCTCGACGCGTTCGGACGACGCTTCGCGCATTCGGTCAGTTACTGGCTGACGGACGCACCCGCCGAGCGCGTGCGCTACGACGCCATCATCCCCTTTGGCGGCGCTCCACAACTGGCGGTGCTGGGGGGCGCGGTCCGCGCCCTGGGCTTCAGCAATGCCAAGCTCAAAGTCGGCCACGACGTGGAACGCGACGCACGCAAGCTCGGAGTGCTCCGTCGCATGGTCGGCCCGCACGTTGACATTCGCGTGGACGCCAACTGCGCATGGACCGCCGACGAGGCCCTGTGCGCCATCGACCGCTTCAAGCCATACGGCATCAGCAGCGTCGAGCAGCCCGTCGCGGCCGGCGACCTGCTGGGACTCCAGGACGTGACGCGTGCCACGCGGGAAGCCATCATCGTCGACGAATCGTTGTGCTCGCTCGACGATGCGCGGCGCCTGGCGGAAAACCGCGCCTGCAATGCGTTCAATATCCGAGTTTCCAAATGCGGCGGTTTGCTGAGCTCCCTGGAGATCGCGCACGTTGCTCAAGGGCATGGCCTGGCGCGCGTCGTCGGCGCGCAGGTGGGCGAAAGTGGCATTCTGTCCGCCGCCGGCCGGCACCTCGCCGCGGCGCTGCCCGGGGTCATGTTTGTCGAAGGCTCCGCCGGTGGTCTGCTCCTGAAGGAGGACCTCACCATGGAGCAAGTCCTGCCCGGCAGGGGTGGGTGGGCTCGCACGTTTCGGGGTCCCGGCCTCGGTGTGAACATCCGTCCGGACCTGTTCAGTCGACTGTGCCAGCATCGCGCAACGCTCGATGCATGTGAAGGACTCGCGGTGGCCTCATGAGCGGGCCCTCCATCCAGAGTTTGCTCGCGTGGTACCTGCGCCTCAGCGCCGCCGATCGATTCGATGCCGCCACCCGGCGGCCTGACCGGACCCAGACGGAGAAACTTCTCGACATCCTTCAGCACAACGCTCAGACGGAGTACGGACGACGCTACGGGTTTGCGTCGGTGCGTTCGGTCGCGGACTTTCAGCGCAACGTGCCACCAACCGAGTACGACGCACTGGAGCCCTACATCGAGCGGGTGCGCAACGGCGAGCCAGGCGTGCTCACAGCCGAACGACCGTCGATGTTCGCGACCAGCAGTGGAACGACCGGTCGAGCCAAGTACATCCCGGTCACCCCCGCGTATCTGCGCGAGTACAGTCACGCCCTGCACGTGCACACGTACCGGTTATTCGCCGACTTTCCCGACCTTCTTCAGGGGCAAGCGCTCGTGCCCTCCAGCAGTGACCTGGAGGGTCGAACATCAGCCGGCATTCCGTACGGCGCGATCTCCGGGTACCTCACGCGCACCCAGCCGGCGCTGATCAAGCGCTTTTATGTACTGCCGTATGCGCTCTCCAACGTCAAGGACATGGATGCGAAGTACTACCTGACGCTGCGGGCAGCCGCGGACGCGGACGTGCGCCTGATTGTCATGCCCAATCCGTCGAGCCTCACGCTCCTCGCTGAGAAACTGGAAGCGTTCGCCGACGAGCTGATTTTCGACATCCGACGCGGGGGCCTCCACTCGCACTTCGAGCCGCACGCGGCCGCGGCCGGCCTCCAGCTGTCGTTGCGCCCGAATCCGCGCCGCGCGGCGGACCTCCAGGCCGTGCTGGCCCGTACCGGACGATTGCTCCCACGTGACGTCTGGCCCAACCTGCGTGTCATCAGCTGCTGGAAAGGTGGCACGATGCCGCTGTACCTGCGGCGCTTGCCAGCGCTGTACGGCGACTGTCCGGTCCGCGATCTTGGCTACATGGCGAGTGAAGGCCGCGGCGGAACGCCGCTGGTCAATTCTGGCGCCGCTGGCGTGTTGAGCATCACCAGCCACTTTTTCGAGTTTGTGCCGGAGGAGCAGATCGACCGGCCGAATCCCGACTTTCTCACCTGCGATCAACTGGAAGCCAACCACCAGTACTATGTTTATTTCACGACATCGGGCGGACTGTATCGCTACCACATCAATGACGTGGTGCGTGTGGTCGACTTTTATCGCCACACACCCGTTATCCAGTTCGTTCGCAAGGGTCAGGGCATCAGCTCGATCACCGGCGAGAAGCTCACCGAATCACAGGTGACGGCTGCCTTGCTCCAGGCGCTGGATGCGGAGCCGATAACGCTCGAACATTTCACAGCCTGCGTCGCGCTCGGAGACCGTCCCGCGTACGCGTTCTACGTCGAGGGCGCGGACGGCGAATCCGTCGAGACGCTGCGGCGTTTCGCTCGCCACGTCGATCAGGCGTTGTGCGCCAACAACGCGGAATACGAGGCGAAGCGCGGCTCGCAACGCCTGGGGCCGCCGCTGGTCCGCCGCGTCGCGCCTGGCTCGTATCAGAAGCTCCGTCAGCAGCGGGTGGCGGCCGGTGCGCCGGAGGCACAGGTCAAAATCCCACAGCTCAGTCCGAACT
The DNA here is from genome assembly GCA_963776625.1 of uncultured Chloroflexia bacterium. Lineage (GTDB taxonomy): Bacteria > Chloroflexota > UBA6077 > UBA6077 > CF-72 > CF-72. The sequence continues at coordinate 51,360 of CAVZNP010000006.1, forward strand.
TGCGGTTCGGCGAGCAGTTTCAGGTCGTCGATGAGATTCAGGTGGAGGCGATTCGGGCATGAGTGGTTCGCGTGAGGTGGAAATGGCGTTCGGGCGCATCGCCCTGTTTGCCGGGCTGAGCCCCGCCGAAAGGCGGCGGCTGGTAGCACTGGCCACGACGCGCAGCTTTGCCGCGGGGACCACGATCGTACGTGAGGGCGATACCAGCATGGCGCTGTATGTGGTTCTGGCGGGCAGAGTTGCCGTCGAGGTCGGCGGCCACTGTGTGCGTGAGCTGGCTTCCGACGGCTTCTTCGGCGAACTGGGTGTCATAGATGACGCGCCACGCTCAGCGACCATCGTCGCGCTGGAGCGCACGCGGTGCGCGCTGTTGGGCGCGTGGGACGTGCGCGACAATCCGCGGATCGCCCTCAGCCTGCTGCCAATCATGGCGCGGCTGATTCGCGAGGCGAACGGACGCACCGCGCGCGACGACACGGCGTGGATCAGCGCGGTGAGCGCGGACGCCTTTTGAGCACAAGGCTTTTGAGCAGGTCAAGTTACGGCGCTCGCGTAACCGTCTCCCCAGGAGGGTGCCAGGAGGCTCCCCTCTGGGGAATTGACGCTAGTCGGCTACCCAGGGAAGCGAGCGGGACAATGACGGGAGCGCGGCGGTTACCGCGGCTTCTCCGGCTTTGATATATCGCCGTCCGCGGTTGAAGCTGCGCAGTCCCAGACTCGGCGCGCCGTCGCAGCGCGGCTCGATGAGCACATCAACGGCCGCCTCGGCGCGCGGCGACATCCTGCCCTGCAGCAAGTCCACCGAGCGGGTCAGCACCTCGAGCATCGACGGCGAGGGTCCAACCGGCACGCTGGCGCGCGCCTCGGCCTGGCCCAGCGGCCGCTCGTCGCGCAGCCGTACGGCAACCACCACATCCGCGCCCATGTCGCGCGCGACGTCGGCGGGCACAGGGTTGAGCACACCTCCGTCCACCAGCCAATACGGTCCGATCGGCTGAGCGGGGAACAGTCCCGGCACGGCGACCGTGGCCAGCACCGCCGGCCAGACCAGTCCGCCGCGGAAGACGACCTCACGGCCCGAGTAGAGGTCGCTGGCCACCAGGGCCAGCGGCGTGCGCAGGTCGTCGAACGACACGCAGTCACCCTGTGTGCGCAAAAAGTGCCGCAACCGATCGGAAGACAGCAGTGAGCGCGTCGACAGCACCGGTCGGACCAGCGTCGCGGCCGCGGCGTCGAGCACGTCGGCGATCGTGTCCGGGGTGTGGTTGAGCGCGTACAGGCTGGCTACCACGCCGCCGATGCTGGTTCCCGCCAGGTAATCGACACGCAGCCCGCCGCGCTCCAGCGCGCGCAGGACGCCGAGATGCGCGTAGCCCTTGAGGCCGCCACCACCCAGCGCCAGACCGACCTTGAGGTGGGCGATGTGACGGGCAGCCCAGCCGACGCCCGCGCCAGCCGGCGTCGTCGTCGACAGCGAGCCGTCGGCAAGCGCCTGCGCATCGGCGTCGCGCAGGCCGGGCACCTGGACGATCCCGCGCGCGTCAGGGCCAATTCGCGTAGCAACGGGCGATTCGGAGAATCCGCGGAGCACGACGAGGGGTGGATCTGACGTGCACGCGGCCCAGAGGGCATCAGGTCCGAGCAGCACGACGCGCGGCGCGCGAATCGGTGACGCGCACTCGACCAGGACGTGCTCGTAGCGGCGCCGCAAATCGTCGAGCGTGTGGCCAAGCTGTTCGGGAGCGAAGCGGCCAGACGGGGGTGTCACGAGCAGATGAGCGCCAGGACCAGTAAGGCGCTCCTGGTGGGCGGCATCCTGGGTAATGCGCAGGAGCAGCGTGGGTCGGCGGGTATGCCAGGCCATCGAGGCAGCCAGCGCGAGGGCGAGCTCGGGCGGGGCGTGGCGCAGCTCCAGCCGTGTCAGCGTGCCGCCGCCTCGGCCGACCGAACGGCGGTCCGCGCGCGTGATCCTGAGCGCCAGATTAGCGCCGATGTTCTGGTAGACGCGCGGGTAGCTGGCAGCCAGCGTATGCAACTGCGCACGCGTCAGGGCCAGGGTCTGGAGTGGACCGGCGGCGCGAACGGTGGCTGAGGCAGGTTCGCCCGTCAGCAACGACATTTCGCCCAGAGTGCTGCCTGGCCCCACACGATTGATCCGCTGCTGCTGCGCGCCGCGGCCGGCAATGAACACGTCGGCGAAGCCGTCGACGACCAGGGCCATGCGGCGCGGGTGCTCGCCTTCGGTGATGAGCGTCTCGCCGCTCGCGTAGGCGCGGCGCTGGGCACGGGCGAGGACGCGGTCGATGACGTTGTCGGGCAAGCCGTGGAAGACGGAACCTGCGGCGGTGAACAGCTGGAGCGCGCTCATGTGTCAGCGAATCAACGCTGCGGCGAGCGCGATTCGAGGATCCGCGCAAGTACGCGAGGGCGCCGCTGCGCGGCGAGTCGACTACGACTGGGCAGCACACGCAGGACCGGTCGGGGCAGAAAGGACCCCGGATGGAATTGACAGTCGAAAAAGTGCATGCCTATACTCGCGGCCAGAATGAGGCAGCAGGCCTACTCGTATTGGTTTACGTCCCGCGTGACGGGGCTGCGGCGGGAACGCTAGCGGCGCCAATCAGTCCTGTCACGCATGAGCGGTCCCCACAAGGGCCGCTTTTTTTGTGGTCTGAACAGAAGGAGAACCAATGATCGCAGTCATGCAACCAGGGGCCACCGCCGAGGACGTCGAGCACGTCGTCGAAGTCCTGCGGCTGCACAGCTTGAAGGCGCAGGTTTCCAAAGGGGAGGAGCGCACCGTGATCGGCGTCATCGGAACCGGATTCCCGGATGATTTGCTCGAAACCCTGGAAGTACTGCCAGGTGTGGACCGCGTCACGCGCATTACCCGTCCCTACAAGCTGGCCAGTCGCGACTTCAAACCCATGGACACCGTGGTCAGCGCGGGTGCACAACCCATCGGCGGGCGCGAGTTCGTGGTCATGGCGGGTCCATGCTCGGTGGAAAGCCGCGAGCAGCTCGTGACCACAGCTCGCGGCGTGGCCGCCGCGGGCGCGACCCTGCTGCGTGGCGGGGCGTTCAAACCCCGCACCTCGCCATACGCTTTCCAGGGGTTGGGTGAGGACGGTCTCAACCTTCTCGAAGAAGGTCGCGCACACACGGGCTTGCCAATCATCACCGAGGTCATGGAACCCGGCCAGGTTGAGCGCGTTGCCGAGACCGCGGACGTGCTGCAAATTGGTGCGCGCAACATGCAGAATTTCCCACTCCTCAAGGAAATCGGTCGCACTGACACGCCCTGCATGCTCAAGCGTGGGCTGTCGGCCACGATCGAGGAGTGGCTGATGGCAGCCGAGTACATCATGTACGCGGGCAATCCCAACGTGATCTTGTGCGAGCGCGGGATCCGTACGTTCGAGACCGCGACGCGCAACACGCTCGATCTGAGTGCGATCCCGCTGATCAAGCGGCTGAGCCACCTGCCGATCATCGCCGACCCGAGTCATGGCACCGGCCACCGCTACCTGGTCCAACCGATGGCGCTCGCGGCCGCCGCGGCGGGCGCGGACGGCCTCATCATCGAAGTCCATCCCGAGCCGGAGACAGCCCTATCTGACGGACCGCAGTCGCTCACACTGGAGGATTTCGCGGAACTGATGACGACGCTCGAGCAGGTCCTGTCCGCGGTCGGCCGCCCGCTGGCACGGCCACGCACGAATGCCAGTCAGCAGCGGCTCGAGGTAGCCACGGTGTGACGTCGGTACTGGCAGCGACCGATCGGTCCGTCGAGCCGGCGCAAGGAATCCATGGGACTTTGCGCGTGCCGGGCGACAAGTCGATCTCGCACCGTGCCGCGCTCTTCAACGCACTGGGCGACGGCCGCGCGACGATTACCAACTTCTCGCCGGGCGCGGACTGTGGCTCGTCGCTCACGTGCTTGCGCAGCCTCGGCGTCGACATCGAGCGCGACGGCGACAGAGTCGAGTTGCACGGCCGCGGCCTGCGCGGACTCGTCGAAGCTGCCGACGTGCTGGACTGCGGAAACTCCGGCACCAGCATGCGCCTGTTGAGCGGCATGCTGGCCGGGGCGGGAGTTTTCTCCGTCTTGAGCGGCGACGGCTCGCTGCGGCGTCGTCCGATGGCCCGCATCGTCGAGCCACTGCGCCAGGCGGGCGCCCACATCGACGCGCGCGACGGTGGCCGTCTGCCACCGCTGGCGATTGCTCCCGTCGCTTCATTGCGGAGCGTCGAGCACCGGCCATCGGTCGCCAGCGCCCAGGTCAAATCCGCGCTGCTCCTGTCGGGGCTGTTCGCTGACGGACCCACACGCGTGGTCGAGCGGGCGGCGACGCGCGATCATACCGAGCGATTGCTGCGAGCGATGGGCGCATCGGTCGAGACGGCCGGGCTGGCCGTCACCGTGCAGCCGCCCGATCGTCTGCGGTGCGTCGACGTCGTGGTGCCCGGGGACTTTTCGTCCGCCGCCTTCTGGCTGGTGCTGGGCGTGCTCCACCCGTCGGCGGAGCTGCGTATAGAGAATGTAGGGCTCAACCCCACGCGGACCGGGCTGCTGACCATCCTGGCGAACATGGGCGCGAACGTGGAGCGTCTGAACGAACGGGATGTGGCGGGCGAGCCCGTGGCCGACCTGGTGGCGCGGTCGAGCGATCTGCATGGCACGCGCGTCGACGGCGAGCTGGTGCCGCTGGCAATTGACGAGATTTCGCTGGTAGCGCTTCTCGGCCTGTTCGCTGACGGCGAGACCGTTGTCGCCGACGCCTCAGAGCTGCGCGGCAAGGAGTCGGATCGGCTGGCCGTCGTGGCGGACGGGCTGGCGGCGCTCGGCGGCGACATTACCGCGACAGACGACGGCTGGCGCATGCGGCGATCCAAGCTCCGGCGTGCGCTGACAGACAGTCAGGGCGACCATCGCATGGCGATGTTGTTCGCGCTGGCCGGTGCCATCGGCGACGGCGCCGAGATCGTCGGCGCGGAGAGCGTCGCCATTTCGTACCCCAGCTTCTGGTCCGACCTGGAACACCTCACCAGATCATGAGTCACCGCTGGGCGTGCCTGCTCGGCGAGCCAGTTGCTCACTCCCTGTCGCCGGCGCTGCACAACGCCGCCTTCGCGGCACTCGGGATCGACGCGCACTACGACGCGCAACTGGTCACTCATGAGGAGCTGCCGAGTGTGGTGCGGACGCTCCGAGCCGCCGACTGCCTGGGCGCGAACGTCACCGCGCCGCACAAACAGGCGGTGATCCCGCTGGTGGACGAAGTGGGCGACGAAGTGCGCGCGCTGGGCGCGCTCAACACGATCGTCAACGTGGGCGGCCGACTCGTGGCCGGCAATACGGACGCCGCCGGTCTCGCACGCTGGATGCGCCTCTCACAGATTGATCCCGCGGGCGGGCCCGCCGTGGTCATCGGCGCCGGCGGCGCGGCGCGTTCGACGGTCTGGGCGCTCGCCGACCTGGGTGCCACGGGAGTCGTCGTGCTGAACCGCACCGTCGAACGTGCGCAGGCGCTGGTGACCAGCCTGCAGCCGCATCTGAAGTCGATCGACCTGATGTGGGGCAATATCACCGAAGCCGCGGAGCCGTCGGCGCGGCCATGGCGTGTTGTGGTCAACGCGACGTCGCTCGGGCACCACGGGTCAGCGCCCGAAGTCCACCCTAGCTGGTACAGTCGTGACAGCGTGGCCATCGAGCTGGCCTACAACCCACCCGTGACCGCTTTTATGGTCGCGGCGCGGGAAGCCGGCGCGCGGGCCGAAAATGGACTCGGCATGCTACTGCACCAGGCTGCACTCGCTTTTGAGCGATGGACGGGCCAGGCTCCGCCCATGGATGTTTACGAAGCGGTTGTCCGCGAGCGGACCGCCGCATGAGCCTCGGTCGTCTGCGCGTCGTCACCTCGGGCGAATCGCACGGCCCCCAGTTGACGATCATCGTGGAGAACCTGCCGGCCGGCATGCCGCTGCTGGCCGAAGACGTCGACGTCGACCTGGCCCGCCGGGAAAAGGGCTATGGGCGCGGCGGGCGCCAGCAAATCGAGCACGACTGTGTCGAGTTCGTCGCGGGCGTGCGGCACGGTCGAACGATGGGCGGCCCGATTGCGATGGTCGTCAAGAACCGAGACTGGGCCAACTGGCAGGGCAGGATGGACATCGCGCCGGTGGCCGAGCCGCCGCCGCCGGTGACGCGCCTGCGCCCGGGGCATGCCGATCTGGCTGGCGTGGTCAAGTACGGACTGAACGACATTCGCGATGTTCTGGAGCGCGCGAGCGCGCGCGAAACTGCCTCGCGGGTGGCCGCCGGCGGGCTGTCCAAAGCCTTTTTGCGCCAGTTCGGCATTGAAGTGCGCAGTCACGTTCGATCGATTGGCACCGCCCAGGCGGAGGCCCCCGCGGAGCTGGACCTCGTACGGGATGGCGCGGCGCATCCCTGGTGGCAGGCGGTCGAAGAATCGCCAATTCGGACAGGCGACCACGCGTTCGAGGAAGCGGCCATCGAGCTGATCAAGGCGGCGCGCACGGCCGGCGACACGCTGGGCGGCATTTTCGAAGTGATCGCGTATGGCGTGCCTATTGGCCTCGGAACCTATGGACAGTGGGACGAGCGCCTCGATGGCCGGCTCGCGGCCGCGATCATGAGCATCCAGTCACTCAAAGGCGTCGAGATTGGCGATGCATTTGCCAACGCGGGTCGCTACGGGTCGCGGGCGCACGACGTGATCGACTACGACCCCGCGGCAGGTGGCTGGACGCGGCCGACGAACCATGCGGGCGGTCTGGAGGGCGGCGTCAGCAATGGGATGCCGCTGATCGTGCGCGGCGCGGCAAAACCAATCTCCACACTGATCAACCCGCTGCCGTCGGTCGATTTCGCGACGCGCCAGCGGGACGTGGGTCACGTGGAACGCAGCGACGTGTGCGCGCTGCCCGCGGCCGGCGTCGTCGGCGAGGCGATGGTCGCGATCGTCGTGGCGGACGCGATGCGGGTGAAGTTCGGCGGCGACAGTCTCGAAGAGGCGCTGTCCAACTATCGGTCCTACATGGAGCGAAGTGCGTGACTGCCGCGTCTGCGCGGGTCCCACGCGTTCGGTGCCACTCCGAACTGGCACCAGGTACGAGCCAATCCGGTCGGCCAGCGATGGACAACTTGATCCTCGTTGGCTTTAGCTGCAGCGGTAAAACGACGCTCGGCCGCAACGTCGCGCGCCGGCTGCGGCTCACGTTCGTCGACACCGACCGTCTGATCGAGGAGATGACCGGCCGCACCATTCCCGAGATCTTTCGGGACGACGGCGAAGCGGCGTTTCGAACTGCCGAGCGCGAAGCGATCAGCCGCATCCTCCAACAGCGCAACCAGGTCGTCAGTACCGGTGGAGGCGCGTTCGTCGATCCCGACAATCGCCAGCGACTGCGCGACGGCAACCTGGTCATCCACCTTCAGGTGCGCCCCGAGACCGTCGTGGACCGCCTCAAAAACAGCCGCTCCGGACGTCCTCGGCCACTTCTGGACAGTCCGGACCCGCTCAAGCGCGTGGTCCAGATGATGGCCGACCGCAAAGACGCGTACTCGGCGGCACACGTGACCATTGGCGTCGACGATCGGACCCGCTATGAACTGGTGGGCGAGCTACGTCGGCGCTGGCTGGCGTGGCAGCGTGCTCGCCAGGGGCGCCCGGCGGCCGTCGCCGCGGGGCGCCGATGACCCTCGCGACGCGCGCGCTGCGGGCCGGCGGCCGCGACGTGCCCCTGCTGGCTGGCCCTGACGCGCTGTTGGAACTGCCGGCCGCGCTGGCGGCGACGGGATTCGAGGGCCGCCTGTTCGTCGTCGCCGACGAGTACGCGCTCGACTTGCACCGCGCAGCCCTGCACGCAGTGCAGCCTGACGCCCCGATTCTGCCGATCAGCGGTCAAGAAGAAGACAAGACCCTCGAGAGTGTCTCGCGCGTCTGGGACTGGCTCATCGAGCAGGGCGCCCAGCGGCGTGACGCGCTGCTCGCGTTCGGCGGCGGCGTCGTCTGTGATCTGGCAGGTTTCGCGGCCGCGAGCTATCTGCGCGGTGTCGGGCTGGTCAACGTGCCGACGACCCTGCTCGCCCAGGTGGACGCCTCGGTTGGCGGCAAGACCGGCGTCAATCACGCGCGCGGCAAGAATTTGATTGGCGCCTTCTACCAGCCACTGTGCGTCGTCGCCGACACCCGCCTGCTCGCGACGCTGTCACCACGCGCCTTCGCCGCGGGCATGGCCGAAGTCGCCAAGATCGGCATGATCCTGGACGCCACGCTGTTCGAGCGTCTGGAAGGGGTTGCAGCGGGGCTGATGCCGTCAGACGCGGAGGCGCTGGCCCCGCTGGTCGCGCGGTCCATCGAGCTCAAAGCGGAGATTGTCGAACGCGACGAGCGCGAGTCGGGCGATCGCATGCTGTTGAACTACGGGCACACGATCGGGCACGCGCTGGAAGCCAGCGCGGGGTACGGCACGTTGCTGCATGGTGAAGCAGTGTCAGTCGGCATGCAGGCCGCGGCGTCGATCGCCGAGAGCATGGGCATGCTCGATACGCAGGCAGTCCGCCGCCAGACGGCGCTCCTTCAAGCGCTGAATCTGCCGCTGCGCTGGGCGGCCAGCCCCGACGAGATCCTCGGGCGTCTCAGTCTTGACAAGAAGCGCGCGGGCGACCGTCAACGCTGGGTGCTTGTCGAACGCATCGGCACCGGCCGGGTACGCGACGACGTGCCGGCTGAGATCGTTCACCAGGCAGTAAGCTCGATCACATCGCGATGAGCAATGGCCGGTCCGGACCGCCGCTGTTCACGGTCATTGCTTTCTGGGCGTTCGTCCTGGGTGGTCTGGCCTTCGGCGGGGTTTTCGTTGGCAACTGGCGTGTCCTGAACGCGCGCACAACCGCCGCGCGGCAGGCCGGCACACCGCCGCCGGTCGTGACCCTGGCTGCCGGCCCCGTGAGCGTGATGGTGCCGGTCGTCAGTCCGCCGAATCAGCAGCCGGCAGCTCCAGCGGCGGACCACCCAGGGCAGCAGCAGCTCGCTACTAACCTGGTGTCGGTGGTCAAGAACGTGCTGCCAGACTGGCAGGGCACCGACCCGATCAACATCTTGCTGCTGGGCATCGACAAGCGCGACGACGAGCCGATCGACGGAACTCGATCGGACACGATGATCCTGGCCAGCATCGACCCGGTCGCCAAATCGGCGGCGCTGGTGTCGCTGCCACGCGACATGTGGGTCAACATCCCGGGCTGCACCGCGCGCGCGGGCTGCGTGGGCGGCATGCAGCGCATCAACGTCGCGCACGCCGTCGGCGGTCCGGACCTGGCAGTGCAGACCGTGACCGCTGACTTCGGCGTGCCGATCCAGTACTACGCGCGCGTCGACTTCCGTGGGTTCCAGCAGATGGTCGACGCCGTTGGCGGCGTGGTCATCGACGTGGATTGGCCGGTCAAGGACGACGAGTACCCGACGGCCGACTACGGCTACCAGCGCATCTACTTCGGGCCTGGCCCGCAGCTGATGTCCGGCGAGCAGGCGCTCGAATACGCCCGTTCCCGACACGGTACCAGCGACTTTGCGCGCGCGGGACGACAGCAGAAAGTCATCGTCGGCGTCCGCAACCGCGTGCTGCAGCTTGACATGCTCTCGCACGCGCCTGAGTTGCTCGGCATCGTGCAGAAATCTGTTTCGACTGACCTGCAGCCGGTCCAGATGCTGGCGCTGGCCAAACTGGTGTCGCAGATCGACCGCGATCGCATCACGAATCTGGTCATCGACGCGAACTACGTGCGGCCGTTTGTCGGCTCGGATGGAGCGGACTTGCTCGATCCCAACTTTCCGGCCATCAGGCACGCGATCGCCAATGCGCAAAAGTCGGCCGCGCATCCCGAGCTGCGCGCCAAGGTTGAGGTCCTGAATGGCAGTGGCACGGCGGGGCTGGGGCAGAAGGCAGCGGACCTGCTGACGGCGCAGGGCTTCAACGTGGTGAACGTCGCCGCGGCCGAGCGGAGTGACTATCGTTCCTCGCTGGTGCAGGTATTGGGCGTGGACAACGACGGCGCCGCGCAGGCGGTGGCCAGCGCGCTCAAGATGCCGGAGACGGCGATCGTGAGCGGGGATCCGCCGGCAGACGCATCCGCGGATATTCGCATCGTCGTCGGGCAGGACTTTCGCCTGCCGACGAACTCCTGAGCCGGGTCATTCACCCGTCGGGGCGACGTGCTCCGCTCGAACGTCGGCCGCCGCCTCGTGAGGCGGATCCCGTCAGACGCTTCGCGGCCCTGGGCTACCACGCCGCCAGGCGCACCACTTCGGGGTGGCGCCGGTTGAGGCGGCAGACGGTTACCTGGGTGCCATCCACGCGCGTGCGGTGGTCCACCAGCAGCACGTGCGCGGCGATCGCCTCTGAAACGTCGCCCAGGTCCGCGACGAGTGTTTCGAGCGTCACGTAGCTCGGTGCGCGGTCCTCGAGCGCGTCCACCGCTCGGATGACCTCCGCCAGGGAGCTCACGTCACCAGGCGCAGCACGCCCACCAGCAGCACCACCTGCACGATGATCGCACCCAGCCACAGCAACCGACCGAGCACCCGTTCGCGCGGATGAACGGCCACGCCAAGCGTCCAGTTCACCGCCAGACAGATCAACCCCAGCAGTGGTAGGCGCAGCAAGTCCGATTTCGGTGCGATCTGACTCGTCACGCCGCTGGCGTCAAAGTGAAACGGCAACTGATCTGGCAGGGACTCGTAGCGCACGCAGATGATGGCCAGCACCAGCAGCAGCGCCAGTGTGCCAAGCCCCGCGCAGATCGGCAGCCAGCGATCGGCAAGCGCGGTCCAGGGGGCACGGCTCGGCTCGCGCTCGGTCCACGTGGACGGCTGTTCGTCGCCGACGGCCGCCTGTTCGTAGCGTTCGACGTGGTCGATCAACGCCGTCTGAAAAGCGGTCGGGTCCTGGGCCGAGACGATCACGCCGCCGTGCTCGACGGTGATGAACGTCAGCTGCGACTGGTCGGTCGAGGTCGCGAAGAAGCGCAGCGGGCCCAGGGCGCGCACGCGCGCGGGCCCAACGTTGATGCCTGGCCAGCGCGGCACCTCGGCGGTAGCGCTGCCGGCCAGCCGCTGGCCGGTATAGATGCCCTGGATAGCCGGATAGGGCAGGACGAGGCTGCGACCGAGCCACTCGATGCGCAGGGCACTCTCGGTCATGGCGTAGGCAAGCTGGCGATAAGCGAAGCCCCATGGCAGCAGGACGCCGCCGACTGCGCCCACGATGGCGCTGAGCAGGCACAGGCCGAACATCGCGGCGCCTGGATCACGCGTGGCGCCGACGATGAGTGCAAGCAGGGCGAAAAACAGCAGGAGCCCAGCTACTGGCGTAGCCAGATCACCACCGCGCGACCGCCGGGCTGGAAACCGGTCCGACACCTGAGGAGAGTATCTCAAGTGTCACGGCAGATTGCGGTCGCGCCGCTGCGAACTTGACACACTCGTATCGCCAGTTGCGGTTCGACGCCGCGGTTTCGCTGGCGCGCCAGGACCGGCGCCCCGACGGCCGGGTAGACTCGAAACCGGCTTGCGGATCGCGCTCAACGCACAACTCCTGTCGTTCACCGATAACTACCGCAGCGGCGGCATCAGCCGCGTCATCTACCACACCCTCGCCGAACTTGGCCGCGACCCGCGCGGGCACGCCTACGAGGTCTTCCTCCCCGAAGCACCCCCGGCCAATGGCCCGGGGAGTGCCAGAGCATGGGGCGCGCTCAGCTTCCACGCGAGCGGCGCTCAGACCATCAGTCCCGCGCGCCGCATCCTCTGGGAGCAGACGTCCTTCGCGCGCCAGCTGCGCCTGCTCAGACCCGATTTGCTGCACGGCATGGCCTACGCGGTGCCGGTAGGTTGGTCTGGTCCCAGTGTTGTCACGGTGTACGACCTGAGCTTCCTGCTCTTCCCGAAGGCCTTCAAACCCGCCAATCGTATTTATCTGGCCGCCACGACCCGCGCCGCCGCGAGGCGCGCGCGGCGGGTTCTGACCATTTCGGAGCACGCGCGGCGTGATATTGTGCGGCTCTTGAACGTGCCTGAGGAGTGCGTTGACGTGACGTACCCGGCGGTCGAAGATCGCTACCGCCGACTCCCCGAGGACGAAGTCGAGGCATTCCGAAGCGCCCGCGGACTGCCGGAGGCCTTCGTGCTCACTTTGGGCACCCTTGAACCGCGCAAGAACCTGGTGGGTCTGCTGCGGGCCTTCGCGCGGCTGAGCAAGCCGCGACCGCCGCTGTACGTCGCGGGCGGCAGCGGTTGGCACGTCAGTCCCATTTTTGAGACAGTCCGCCAGCTAGGGATCACCGACGAAGTGCATTTTCTCGGCTTCGTTCCAGAGGATGAACTACCGCTCTGGTACAACGCCGCCCGGCTTTTCGCCTTTCCGAGTCTGTACGAGGGCTTTGGCCTGCCCGTACTGGAAGCGATGGCGTGTGGTGCCCCGGTGATAACGTCGACGGCGGCGTCGCTCCCCGAGGTGGCTGGCAAAGCCGCTCTGCTGGTCCCACCCCAGGACATTGACCGCATCGCGCAAGAGATGGCACGTGTGCTCGACGATTCGCAGCTGCGCATGGAACTGCGCGCGGCCGGCCGCATCCAGGCCAGCCGCTTCAGTTGGCGCGCAATGACCGACCAGACCGTCGCCAGCTACAACCTCGCCAGCAACAACCTCGCCGCGAGGCGGAACTGAGTGTGACGACGCAGTCCTCCCGCTCCGCTTCCGCTTCCGCCTCCGCTGCTTCCGCCTCCGCTGCTTCCGCCTCCTCTGCTTCCCTCGACTCGATCGCAATCGCGACACGCATGATCGAGCGTGCCGAGGCCCGGACACCCCAGACGCGCTCGCTCACGCGGGCACGCGTCATCGAGCTGATAGTCCTGGTCGCCATTGACGTGGTCATGGTCAACCTGGCTTTTTACCTTGCCTGGTACGCGCGGTACCGACTGGGTCTGTTCGTCGCGCTCGATCCTGGCAATTACGTCGAGCACGACGTGTATCTGCCCCTGCAGCTTGCGCTCTCGTTGGCGTTCGCGTCGATCATCGCGCTGCGCGGCCTGTACCGCCTGCCACGCGCGGCGAGTGCGATGGACGACCTGTCGACCTTGTTCACGGTCGCCGGAATCTCGGTGATGCTGCTGTTCGCGGCATCGACCTTCGTGCGCTATCCAGCCGAGTCGCGCCTGACGCTGATTTTCGCGTGGATGGTCATCACGCTGCTGACCTTCCTCGGCCGGGCGAACTGGCTGTGGATGCTGGGCGTGCTGCACCAGCGTGGCATCGGCGTCGAACGTACGCTGGTGGTCGGCGATAACACGGTCGGTCGCATGATCATGCAGGCGCTCGCCGGCCGACCGCACCTGGGGTACGCCGTGGCTGGCTTTCTGTCAACCGACGGCGACACGGACTTCGGTCGATTCCGCCGCCTCGGCACGCCCGATGAACTCGAGCGCGTCATCCGCCAGGAGCGCATCGCGCAGGTCGTGATCGCCTTGCCGAGCGCGTCGCACGAAGCCATCATGCGCATCGTCAACCACTGCCGTCGGGACGGCGTGCAATTCAAACTGGTGCCCGACCTGTATGAGGTCAGCCTGGGTCGCCTGGACGTGGACACCGTCAGCGGCATTCCGCTGATGGGCATCAAGAACCCGGCCATTCAGGGCGTGAACTTCTTCGCCAAGCGCGCGATTGACGTCGTCATCTCGCTGGCACTTCTGGTGCTGTTCTCGTGGTTCTTGCTGCCGCTGGCGCTGCTGATCTGGATCGAAGATCGACGTTGCTCCCCGCTCTTCGGTCAGGAGCGGGTCGGGCGGGGCGGACGCCAGTTCACGATGCAGAAGTTCCGCTCGATGCGACCCGACGCCGACAAGCAGCTCACCGACCTGCTGGCGTTGAACGAAGCCGAAGGACCCATCTTCAAAATGCGCGACGACCCGCGCCGCACGCGCATCGGCGCGCTGATGCGGCGCTGGAGCATCGACGAGCTCCCCCAGTTGTGGAACGTCCTCAAAGGCGACATGAGTCTGGTTGGACCACGCCCGGCGACGCCGCGCGAGGTTGCCCTGTACGAAGAGTGGCAGCTCCACCGTCTTGACGCGCTGCCTGGCATCACCGGCTTGTGGCAGGTGAGCGGCCGCAGCGAGCTGGGCTTTTCGGAACAGGTCCTCATGGACATCACCTACATCGAGAACTGGTCGCTCGGGCTCGATCTGCGGATTCTGCTGCGGACCGTGCCCGCGGTCCTGACTGGCAAGGGAGCGTTCTAGATTGGCTACCGTCGAGCTCGAGGTCTCGAGCAATGGCACGTACGCGCCACCGCCGCAGGACCGTCCGCTCAAGGTGGCACTCGTCCATGACTACCTGAACCAGTACGGCGGCGCCGAGCGCGTCCTCGAAGAGCTGCACTCGCTGTTCCCGAGCGCGCCCGTCTACACCTCGATGTACTGGCCCGAGAAGATGTCGTCGACGATCCGCGGCCTGGATGTGCGCACGTCGTTCATGCAGCACCTGCCGCTGGTGACGCGCAACCATCAGCCGTTCCTGCTGCTGTACCCACTGGCGTTCGAAGGCTTCGATCTGTCTGGCTTCGACGTGGTCATCTCGAACAGCTCGGCGTTCAGCAAAGGTGTGGTCACCCCGCCCGGTACGCTGCACATCTGCTACTGTCTGACGCCGATGCGCTGGGTGTGGAACTACCACGCCTACGTGGATCGCGAGCGCCTGGGCTTCATGGCGCGCATGGTGTTGCCGGCGGCAATCAGCCAGTTGCGCGCGTGGGACGTCGCGACCGCCCAGAACGTGGACCGCTTCCTGGCCATCTCGCGCACGGTCAGTTCGCGCATTCGCAAGTACTACCGTCGGGATGCGCAGGTGATCTATCCGCCGGTGAACTGCGACGCGTTCCAGCTGCCGCCGGTGCGCGTCGATGATTATTACCTGGTGGTGTCTCGGCTGATCCCCTACAAGCGGATCGACCTGGCGGTCGACGCGTTCACTCGCCTCGGGATTCCCTTGAAAATCGTGGGCAGCGGCGGGCGGGCGCTCGCGGAGCTCAAGTCGAGGGCGGGCAAGAATGTCGAGTTCGTGGGACGGGTATCGGACGCCGAGCTGAAGGAGCTGTACGCCAGCTGTCGGGGGCTGCTGTTCCCGGGCGAAGAGGACTTCGGGATCGCGCCGCTCGAGGCAAACGCCAGCGGGCGGCCGGTCATCGCCTACGCGGCCGGCGGGGCGCTGGACACGGTCGTCGACGGCCGAACGGGGGTACTGTTCGAGCGCCAGGAGGTTGACTGCCTGATCAACGCGGTGCGACGCGCTGAGGCAACGAGCTGGGACTCGGTCGAGCTGCGCCAGCACGCCCGCAAGTTCGATCGGCAGGTCTTCCGCGATCAACTGCTGGCGTTTGTCGGGGAGTCTGTCGCGGCCCATGCGGCCGGCGCCAGCTTCGCCTGAGCGACGCGGCGCTTCGCTGTCGCTCGCGCCACAGCTGAACCCGCCGGGGGTTGACGGGGGACCCTCGCAGGGAGCGAGCAGGGCGGACCGACGGCGAACGCTGGCGTCCTTCGAGGCGGCGACGGCAGTGCTTGTGGTCGCGACAATCGCCACCCGCCTGCCGTTCATGACCCGCAGCCTGTACGCCTTCGACTCGGCCAACTACGCGCTGGCCATCCGCGACTTCTACAACGTCGCCTTTCACCAGCCGCACCCCCCCGGCTACCCGCTGTACGTGTTCTTCGGCAAGCTGATCGACTTCGCGGTTCACGACGCCAACCGCTCGCTCATCCTCGAGGGCATCATCTGGAGCGCGCTGGCGGTCGCCTGTAGCACGCTGCTGGGCCGCAGGCTGTTCGGTCCAACCATCGGACTGCTGAGCGGCCTGCTCCTCCTTGCGACGGTCGGCTTCTGGGGCTACGGCGAGGTCGCATACCCGTATGTGGCGCTCGCCGGCGAGACGGCCGCGCTGGCGCTCCTCACGCACATGGTGCTGTCCGGTCAACGGCGGGTGGTCATCGGCCTTGGCATCGTGTGGGCGATCTCGCTCGGCGTGCGCTGGGACGGCGCGGTGTTCTGCGGCTTGCTGGCGCTGTGGGCCCTGTGCGTCGTCTCCTGGCGACTCCGTTTCGTGACGGTGGGTCTGGCGGCGGTGATCGTCGTCGCCTTCGCGGTGCCGATGATTCAGTTCACCGGCGGCTGGGATGTCTACCGCCAGGCCATTGCCGACTACCTGCGGGTCTGGTCGCCACAGTCCGCGTACGTGGTTGGCGACTTCGCGTCTGGCGGCGACACGCAGGCGACCTACAACCTCAACTTTTTAGTGAACTACCTGCGCCAGATGCTGGGCATCGGCCTGCTGCTGGTGCTCTACCTCTTCGGTCGACGCTTCGCGCCGGGCGTGCTGGTCGCCGACTACCGCAGCCGATTCCTCGTGCTGTGGGTCTTCCCGCCGCTCGCCGTGTATGTATTCGCCCATCTCGGGGAGCCCGGCTACGTGCTGTCCCTGGCGCCCCAGTCGGCATTGCTGATTGCCGTCGCGATCGTGGATCTGCGCGACCAGTTAGCCATCGCCACCAACGTGCTGCGGACGCGCGGGTGGCACTGGCTGCCGCCGGCGCGCTGGGTCGGGCTGGCCACCGCCGGCCTGCTGACCCTGGCGGTGGTCGGCTGGAACGTCCAGGCATTCACGCGGGGCGTCGGACCCGGCCGGCTACCTGACCTTCGCGCGCACGACGCCACAACCCTGGCACAAATCAACTACATCGAGCAGCAGAACGTCGCGACCACGTTCGTGCTGGCCCACGACATCTTTCGCCAACTGCACTACTACGTTCCGCAGTACCAGAGTGACCTGTTGTTCAGCGAATACGTGCCAGACTTCCAGACAGCACTGACGCGCACCGATCTGCCTTCGGGAACGTCACAACTTGTCGTGCTGGATTCGCCACTCAAGGTTGCGACGGAGGATGCGCCGCTGGTCAGCGAGGTCGTCTTGCAAGATCGGCCACGTGTGAGCGTGTGGCTCGTTAATACCCAGGAAGCGACCGCCGTTGAGCACGGCTACCAGTACCTGCGCCTGATACGGTAAACAAACGGCCAGGTAGCTATAGTTGAGCGCGATCTGAGAGGCCAACGGAAAGTCATGGAACTGCGCGAGTACTGGAGCATCATCCGCCGTCGCTGGTGGTTACCGGTGGCGATCACGCTTGTGGCCTTGATTGCCTCGACGGTCGTGGGCTTGCGCGGCGCGTCCGCGTACAGGACCGACATGCGCCTGGCGGTGAGCACCATTCCGACGCCCGATCCGGGCGGCACGCTGTACTACGACCCCACGTACTACTCGAATCTTGATTCCGAGTACCTGGCCGACGACATGAGTGAGTTCATGACCAGCCGCGCCTTCGCCGACGAGGTGCATCGCGAGCTGGCCAGCAGCGATACACCCATAGACGTCGACATCGACTCGATCATGACCGCGACGCGAACCAAGAAAACGCATCGCTTCATCGACATTACGCTGACCACGCCGACGGTGGAGCAGGGCGAGGCGATCGCGGGCTCGATCTCGCGCATCCTGAGCGACCCGAATCACGTCTCTCAGTACCTGACGGCGCTCACGGCGTACCACACGCAGATGGAGATCGTGACCCCACCGGTAACGCATCGCGCCAACACCCCGCTTGGCCTGGCCAGCGAGATCGGGCTGCGGACGTTGATCGGTCTGCTGGTCGGCATCGGGCTGGTGTTTCTGATTGACTACCTCGATCCGAGCGTGCGAACTCGGGAGGAGGCGGAGCGATTGCTAGAGATGCCCGTGCTGGGCGAGATTCCGAAGCCAGCGACGCGTGGGCGCCCGGCGTTTCGGCGAGGAGCGACCGCCTGAGCCCACGAGACGTTGCGCGCGTGGATGCGTCTGAGGCGGTGCTGGCATGACGGCCGGCGAAGCCGTGCGGGCGCTGCGCGACCGCTGGTGGATCCTGGTCGCCGCGGGCCTCGTGGCGGCGCTGGCCGCCTACATCACCGTCAGGCTGCCGTGGGTCGAGCCCCGCTGGCGCTCGTCGGTCCTGATGCAGGCGACGGGGCGGCTCGACTACGGCAACTTCCTGGCCCTTGAAAAAGAGCTCCGACCACTTGCTGAGCAGGTGCTGCAGCTCGACATCATGCGTGACGTCGATCAAAACCTGCACACCGACCTCGCGCCGGACATCATGCTCGACCACACCCGCGCCGAGCCCGTCGTCGACAGCGACCAGATCCGCATCGACGTCGACGATTCGGACGCTACGCGTGCGGAGCAGCTCAGCCTGGCCATCGCCGACGTCTACACCCAGCAGCACAACGCCGCCGAGCAGGGCAAACTTCGCGAAGAGCGCGTCATCCTCTCGACGCTCGACCGCCCGAACCAGGCCATCCTGATCTGGCCACAGACCAAGATCATCGTGCCAGCCGCCGGCGTCCTGGGCGTGCTCGTCGCGGGGCTGGTCGTCCTGGCCATGGTCTACCTCGACGATGCGATCCGCTCGCCGGGCGACGTCGAGCGCTATCTCGAGCTCCCCGTGCTCGGGACTGTTCCTCGATTCCGAACCGCGGCGCGACGGCTGCCCGCCAGCGCCGCGCGATCAACAGAACCAGAAGCCAGGAGTCCAACTGAGATGGAAGTGCCGACTAGCGCCGCGCGAACGCGACCATGAACCGACTCGCCCCGGTCTCTCCCAACGGGCGGTCGCTCGCACCCGTCGTCAAGACCAGCCAACTTTCGCTGGTGTTGCTGACCGACCCCCACTCGCCGTCGGCCGAGGCGTATCGCAGCCTAGCTGCCAACCTGCAATTCGCGTACGCCGATCGCCAGCTGCAGACCATCGGCGTGACCAGCGCCGCTCAGGGCGAGGGCAAGTCCACGACAGTTGCCAATCTCGCCGTGGCGCTGGCGCAGAACGGCCGCCGCGTCATCGTGATCGACGCGGATCTGCGCCGACCCGGCCAGCACACGCTGTTCGGCATCGATCGTGACGAGGGCCTGGCGAACGTGCTCAAGGGCGACGACACCCAACTCCCCTTGCAGGACACCGCCGCCACCGGCGTGCGAGTCCTGACCAGCGGGCCACTGCCTTCAAACCCGCTCGAGGCTCTCGCCTCGCGACGCTTCGATCAAACGCTCGCACTGGTGCGGGCGCAGGCGGACTTCGTCCTGGTGGACACCCCGCCGGCCGGCGCCCTGGCGGACGTCGCGGTGCTCGCGCCACGGCTCGAGGGCATGCTGCTGGTCGTCAGCTCTGGCAAAACCAAGCGTGACCTGGCGCGCCGAGCGCGAGAACAACTCGACCGCGTCAACGCCAATCTCCTGGGGGTCGTGCTGACCGACGTACGCGCCGACGCGAAGATGTACACCTATTAGGAGGGGCCGAGTAACCATGAAAGGCGTCATCCTGGCGGGCGGCACGGGCTCGCGACTCCACCCGCTGACGCGCATCACCAACAAGCACCTGCTCCCGGTCTACGACAAACCGATGATCTTCTATCCGATCGAGACGCTCGTCTCGGCCGGCATCGACGAGATCATGGTCGTCACGGGTGGCAACCACGCCGGGGAGTTCCTGCCACTGCTCGGCAATGGCACCGAGTTCGGACTGCGGCGCTTGCAGTTTTCCTTCCAGGCTCAGGCAGGCGGCATCGCCGAGGCGCTTGGCTTGTGCGAAAGCTTCGTCGACGGCGACAAAGTCGTCGTGATGCTGGGCGACAACATTCTGGGCCAGACGATTGCACCGTACGTCCGACACTTCGTCAGCCAGCCCAAAGGCGGCCGCATCTTGCTGAAGGAGATGGAAGACCCCACCCATCTTCGGCACCTCGGCGTGCCGATCTTCGGGAAGGACGATCGCCTGACGTACATCCGCGAGAAGCCCGAAACGCCGCCCAGCCCCTACGCGGTCATCGGCATCTACATGTACGACACGGCCGTGTTCGACATCGTGCGCAGCCTGAAGCCGTCGGGTCGTGGCGAGCTTGAAATTACCGATGTCAACAACGCCTACGTCGATCGCGGGCTGATGGAATACGACGTGATCGACGGCTTCTGGGGCGATGCCGGCGAGTCCATCGACGTGTATTACTCGGTCATCGACTTCGTGCGGCAACACGGCGCCAACAAGGCGGCTGCATCCCCGCCAACGCTCACGCCGAGCCGCGAGCCAGTCGCGACGCTCGCCATCTAGCGCGTGCGCATCCTGGTGACCGGCGGCGCCGGGTTCATCGGCTCGGAGTTCGTCCGCTCCACGCTGGCACGTTATCCATCCGATGAAGTCACGGTTCTCGACAAGCTGACCTACGCGGGCAACCCCGCGAATCTCGCGCCGGTCGCGGACGACGTGCGGTACCGCTTCTTCGAGGGCGACATCGCCGATCGAGCAGCGGTTGAACGCGCGCTGGACGGCTGCGACGTTGTCGTCAATTTCGCGGCGGAGACCCACGTGGATCGCTCGATTCTCGATCCAGACGCATTCGTCAAGACGGACGTGCTCGGCACGTGGACCCTGGCCCAGGCGGCGCGGACCGCGGACGTCCAGCGCTTCCTGCAGGTGAGTACAGACGAGGTCTACGGCGCGGTACTCGGCGGCGCGTCCACCGAGGTTGATCGGCTCGACCCGACCAGCCCGTACTCGGCTTCCAAAGCGGGCGGCGAGCTGCTGGTGCTGGCTGCCGCCAGGACGTTCGGGCTACCGGCGCTGGTCGTGCGCGGCGCGAATGCTTTCGGGCCGTACCAGTACCCCGAGAAGCTGATCCCGCTGCACATCACCAACGCGATCGACGACGAGTCCCTGCCCGTGTATGGGGACGGGCAGCAGCGGCGGCAGTGGACGTACGTGTCGGACTTTGCCTCCGGAATCGACACGGTGCTGCGCCAGGGCGCGATCGGCGAGATCTACAACGTGGGCAACCCGGAGCCGGAAGAGACGGTGCCCGTCAATCTGACCGTGTCGCGGCGGATTCTGGCGTTACTGGGCAAGCCCGAGTCGCTGGTCGAGTATGTCGTGGACCGCCCGGCGCACGATCGACGCTATCGGGTGGACGTGTCGCGGCTGCAGGCGCTTGGCTGGCAGCCACAATGGAGTTTTCTCACTGGGCTCGAAGCCACGGTTCGGTGGTACGCGGACAACGAGGCGTGGTGGCGGCCGATCAAATCTGGAGAGCGCCATCAGGCGTATTACGCGCAGAACTACGCGGATCGGTCGGCGTTCGCGCGCTAGCAGTCGGCGTCGAGTACGGTTAAGGGCGTGCCAGTCACGGCAGTCGTCGGCGGCCACTGGGGCGACGAGGGTAAAGGCAAAGTCATCAATCTGCTCGCGCGCGACGCGGACCTGGTCATCCGCGGCCACGGCGGAGCCAACGCTGGCCATACAGTGGTCAACGAACAGGGTCGCTTCGCCGTCCACCTGATTCCCGCGGGCATCTTCAACCCGCGCGCCCTGTGTGTCATCGGGCCCGGGGTCGCCGTGCATCCCGGACTGCTGGTCGCGGAACTGGACGAGCTCGGCGCACGCGAGATCGACACCGCCGGGCTGCGCGTGAGCACTGCCGCCCACCTGGTCATGCCGTACCACCAGAGCCTCGACCGCGCTGAGGACGACGCGCGCGAGGAGCGACGCCTGGGCACCACTGGCCGTGGCATCGGCCCGACGTACGTCGACAAGGCGCGACGGGTCGGCCTGCGCGTCGGCGACCTGCTCAACCCCACGCAGTTCCGCGAGAAGCTGCGCTTTGTGCTGGATCGCAAGTACCACGAGCTGGCCGCGGTCGGCATTCCCCGCCCGGACCCGGACGCCATCGCCGACGAATACCTCAACCTCACCGAGCGCCTCAAGCCGTACATCGCCGAAACCCAACCACTTGTGGACGAGGCGGTCGCCCGCGGTCGACAGGTGCTGCTCGAAGGCGCCCACGCGACGCTGCTCGACCTCGACCACGGCACCTACCCGTATGTCACCAGTAGCAACTGCACGGTCGCGGGTCTGCTGCAGGGCTCGGGCATTGGTCCGCGGCGGCTCACCCGCGCCATCGGGGTGTACAAGGCGTACTGCAGCCGCGTCGGCGAAGGGCCCTTCCCCACCGAGCTGTTCGACGCGACCGGCGATCGCATCCGTGAGATCGGGCACGAGTACGGGACCACTACCGGTCGACCGCGACGCTGCGGCTGGTTCGACGCCGTGGCCGGCCGGCACGCCTCACGTATCAATGCGTTCGACGGCATTGCGCTGACCCGGCTCGACCTGTTGACGGGTTTCCCCGAGTTGCGCGTCTGCGTCGCTTACGCGCTCGATGGCCAGCAGATCGACTACTTCCCGAGCCAGGCCGAAACGCTCGCCGAGTGCCGTCCGGTGTACGAAACGTTCGCAGGCTGGGACGAACCGCTCACGGGCGCGCGGGGTTGGACCGATCTACCCGCCAATGCACAGGCGTACGTCCGACGCCTGGAGGTCCTGCTCGAAGCACCCGTACAGCTGATCGGGGTCGGCGAGGCGCGCGAAGAGATCGTCCAGCTGTAGGCCCACGTGGCCGGGCAACCAGTCCGCGTCGGTTCTGGAGCGCACGGTCCTCAAGTCCGGGCCGCTGTTTTTAGTCGCGGACCGCGGCGGCGACATCAAGGCGCTCAACCGCGAGGGCCACGGCCTGTACTACCGCGACAGGCGCCATCTGAGCTTGCTCGAGATGGACGTCAGCGGAACGCGGCTGACGCTGCTGTCCGCCAACGATGAGCTGAACTCGATGAGCGAGCAGCAGCTCACCAACGACGCGCTGCTCGACGACGACGGACGCGTCATCGCCGAGCCGCGCACCATCAGCGTCAGTCGCAGCCGTTTCCTCCACGGCAGCCTCCACGAACGTCTCGAGCTGTTCAACTACAACCCGCACGCGATCAGACTGACGGTGCGCTTCATCTGCGGCTCGGACTTTCGGAACATGTTCGACGTCCGTGGCTTCGAGGTTCAGGGCGAAGTCGGCAAAGGCACGGTCGAGCCGATCGTGGTCCTGGACGACGGCATCCTGCTGGGCTACCAGAGTCAGGCGGGCATGCCGCGCCAGACCACACTGACGTTCGATCCGCCGCCGGAACACATCGAGATCGTCAACCCTACGCTGCGCCAGGTCGTCCGAAAAGCGGACGAACAGGTCGACCAACGTGACGAGGGGGTGGTCGTACCCCCGATCGCCGCGGCCGTCTTCCGGATCGAGCTGCCGCCGATGGAGGGCCGCAGCCTGACCATCGACGCCACGCCGAGCGCGGACTACCCGGGTGGGACCCGAGCGCAGGCCGTGGACGGAGCACTGACCGCGCGCGCGGTCAGCCTGGACGCGACTGTCAAGGACCTCCAGCGCTCGTACGCCGCGTGGTGCTCGGCGGCGACCTCCATCCAGACCAACCACGCGAGCATCGACGCGTTCTTGAGCCGAGCCCTTCTCGACCTGCACTTGCTGGTGGAAACCTACGACGGCGACCTGGTGCCTACCGCGGGTATTCCATGGTTCGCGGTGCCCTTTGGTCGCGACAGCCTGGTTACGGCGATGCAAACGCTGTCGGTGCGGCCGGACCTCGCGCGTGGCACGCTGCGCTATCTCGCGCGCCTCCAGGGCCAGACAGTTGACACGGCGCGCGGCGAAGAGCCGGGCAAGATCCTCCATGAGGTGCGGCCGGGCGAGCTGGGGGACGGTGGTCAGAGCGTGTACTACGGGAGCGCCGACTCCACTCCGCTGTTCCTGATGGCGCTCGGCGAATATCTCGCCTGGACGGGAGACCTGGAGTTTGCTCGCGAGCTGCTGCCGAATGCCGAAGCGGCGCTCGCCTGGATGGACAACTTCGGCGACCTGGATGGTGACGGCTTCCTCGAAGCGGATCGCCACCCCGCCGACGGCGGCCTCGGCAGTCAGGGGTGGAAGGATTCGCCCGACGCGATGACGCATCGCAACGGCGAGCGGGCCCAGGCGCCCGTGGCCCTGGCCGAGATCCAGGCATATCGATTCGGCGCGCACACGCGCATGGCCCGCGTCTACGGCGTGCTGGGCGACCCGGCACGGCAGCAACGTCAGGCACAGCAGGCGGCGCACGTCCAACAGCTGTTCGTCGACCGCCTCGCGATGGCCACCGTCGACGGACCCTTCTGGGCCATGGGGCTGGATGCCGCAAAGCGTCGCATCGACTCGGTGACGACCAACCCCGCGCACGCGCTGTGGGCCGGCGTGCTCGACGAAGCCGACGCGCAGCTCATCGTCGAGCGCCTGCTCAAGGAAGACATGCTCAGTGGGTGGGGACTGCGGACGTTGTCACGCCAGGCGGTCAACTACAACCCGATGAGCTATCACAATGGCGCCGTGTGGCCACATGACACGGCGATCGTCGCCCTGGGCATGAAGCGCAGTGGACAGGACGCCGCGGCGTGCCGGGTTGCCTCCGAGGTGCTCGAGGCGGCGCTGCAGTTCCCCGGCGCGCGACTTCCCGAGCTCTGGTGCGGCTTTCCGCGCGACCGCCGCCACAGCTCGATGCCGGCTCAGTACCCGGTGGGCTGCAGCCCCCAGGCCTGGGCCGCGGGAAGCGCGTTCATGCTGCTCCAGGCGCTGCTGGGGCTGGAATGCGACGCGCTCAACGGCGTCGTGCACCTGCGGCCGATGCTGCCGCGCTGGCTGGACACGATTCGGTACACCGGCCTGCGCGTGGGCAGCACGCGCGTCGACTTCGAGGTGGTCCGGAGCGGCATCAATGGCCATCTGGCGGTGAACGTCACCAATCCCGGTGGTCTGCGGGTCGAAACCAGCCTGCCCACGCCCGGCCGAGGGAGAAGGAGAGGGTCTCAGGCAGCGACGGTCAGTTTGCTGGCCGCTTCCTCGACGCGGCCGATATACAGGAACGCGGCTTCGGGCAGGTGGTCCCAGCGGCCCTCGAGAATCTCACGAGCACCCCGCACCGTCTCGGCCACGGGCACGTACTGACCTGGCAAGCCGGTGAAGACCTCGGCGACGAACATGGGCTGACTCAAAAACCGTTCCAATCGACGCGCGCGGCCGACCAGCAGACGATCGTCCTCAGCTAGCTCGTCAAAGCCGAGAATGGCAATGATCTCCTGCAGTTCCTTGTTGCGCTGCAGCACCCGCTGCGCCTCGCGCGCCACCGCGTAGTGCTCGGCGCCGACCACCCGCGCATCCAGGATGTGACTCGTCGAGGCCAGCGGATCGACGGCGGGAAAGAGCCCGCGCTCCATGATCGAGCGTTCGAGGCTGAGCGTTGCGTCGAGGTGGGCGAAGGTCGTCGCTGGCGCCGGATCGGTGTAGTCGTCGGCGGGGACGAAGACCGCCTGCAGCGACGTGATCGAGCCGGTGTGTGTCGAGGTGATGCGCTCCTGCAACTGGCCCATCTCATTGGCAAGCGTCGGCTGATAACCGACCGCGCTCGGCGGTCGACCGAGTAGCGCGGACACCTCGGAGCCGGCCTGGGTGAACCGAAAGATGTTGTCGATGAACAGCAGCACGTCACGGCCCTGGTCGCGGAAGAACTCCGCTAGCGTGACGCCTGTCAGGGCGACCCGTTGCCGGGCACCGGGCGGCTCGTTCATCTGCCCGAACACCAGCGCGACTTTGTCGAGCACGCCGCGCTCCTGCAAGTCGTGGTAGAGGTCGTTGCCCTCGCGCGTGCGCTCGCCGACACCTGCGAACACCGACAGTCCGCCGTGCTCGCTGGCGACATTGCGGATCAGCTCCTGGATGATGATCGTCTTGCCGACGCCCGCGCCGCCCAGGATGCCGATCTTGCCGCCACGAGGAAATGGGGCGATCAGGTCGATGATCTTGAGCCCTGTCTCGAACATGCGACGCGCCACGTTCTGCTCGGCCAGCGAGGGCGCCCGCCGATGAATCGGCAGCGTCGCCTCCGGCGTGAGGGGTCCACGGTCGTCAATCGGGTGTCCCAGGACGTCGAGCACGCGGCCGAGGGTGGCTTTGCCCACCGGTACGCTGATCGGCGCGCCGGTGCCGTGCACCGGCATGCCGCGGCGCAGGCCTTCGGTGGGACCCATCGCCACGGAGCGCACCACGTTGTTGCCGATGAGGTGCTGCACTTCGAGGACCAGCGTGCCGCCGTCGTCGGTATCCAGTTCGAGAGCGTGGTAGATCTCGGGCACGTTCGCTTTGCGGAACTCGATGTCGACGACCGGGCCGACGATGCGCACGACTTTGCCCTGCTCGAAATCGGGTGGTTCGAGGTCGTCGGGCAGCGGCTGTTGAAGCAGGTAGTCGGATTCGTAGGCGCGAGCTAGCGTGGCGGGGTCGCCGAGCCGGGCGAGGACGGCCGCCAGGGGCAGGCCGGCGGCGTGGGCGTCGGCTATGTGCGAAGCGATCTCCTGTACGGCGTCGTCGCGCTCAGGTTGCGGCAGACGCTCGAGAAGGTGTCGGAGCTGATCGAGGTAGCGCTGGCTGGTGGCGGTGGGATCCTGTTCCATCGGGGACCTCCTTGTCCACGGTGTCGGAGCGAGACTCAGGCGCGCGTCGAAGTTCGGCGATGGCGTGGGTCAGCTCTTCCCACTCGGTGAGCTGGACCTCGAGCAGGCGCTGACCGGCGCTGGTCAGGCGGTAGTACTTGCGCGGTGGACCGTCGCGGGATTCCTGCCAGGTGGCGTCGACCAGGCCGTCGCGCTGCAGGCGGCGAAGGAGGGGGTAGAGAGTGCCCTCGGGGGCGGCGAGGGGCTTGCCGAGCGCGGCGAGCTGTGTGGCGAGCTGGTAGCCGTAGTGGGGCTGGCGGGCGATGAGGGCCAGGACGCAGAGCTCGAGGACGCCGCGGCGGGCCTGGGCGAGCCAGTCGCGTCGGCCGGGCTCATCCTGCACGCGTGCAGTGTAGCGCAAGGTACCTTGTAGTGCACAGTAGCAGCGACGGACGCGGCCGGCGGCTACCCTGTAGGGCGGTGACCAACCGTCGGCTGCGCGTGGGCGTCCTCTTCGGCGGGCGATCGGGCGAGCACCAGGTCTCCCTCCAGTCGGCTCGCGCCGTGATGCACGCCTTGCGCCAGGCCGGCCACGAGGTCGTGCCCATCGGCATCACCCCCGAGGGCCGTTGGCTCGTCGGCGGCGATCCGCTGCAGGCGCTGCTGTCCGGGCAAGCGGACCTCCGAGCGCCAGGTCTCGATGCTGCCCCAGCCCGGCGCCAGCGGCCTGGTCCCGCTCAACGACGACGAGCAATCGCGCATCGTCCCGGCCACTGTCGAGATCAGCGACGATGCGACACGCACGCCGACGGGCACACTCGACGTCCTCTTCCCTGTGCTGCACGGCACCTACGGCGAGGACGGCACGGTCCAGGGGCTGTTCGACCTCGCCGCCGTGCCCTACGCGGGCGCCGGCGTGCTCGGCTCGGCCCTGGGCATGGACAAGGTGGTCCAGAAGACGCTGTGGCGCGGCCTGGGCCTGCCCGTGACGGACTACCTGCAGGTCTCCCGCCGCCACTTCGAACGCCATTCCGACGCGGTCATCGACTCGATCGAACGTGCCTTCCCGTATCCCGTGTTCGTCAAACCCGCGAATCTCGGGTCGAGCGTCGGCGTGTCGAAGGCAGGCGCGCGCGCGCAGCTCGAGCGGGGCCTGGCCACCGCGGCACAGTACGACGCCAAGCTCATCGTCGAGCGCAGCGTCGACGCGCGCGAGCTCGAGGTCGGGGTCCTGGGCAACGACGACCCGGTCGCCTCGGTGGTCGGGGAGATCCTGCCTGGCGCCGAGTTCTATGACTACCGCGCCAAGTACGTCGACGCTGGCTCGCAGGCGCTCATCCCGGCAGACATCTCCGCAAGCCTCGCCAGCGAGGTTCAGCGCCTGGCCATGGCCGCCTTCAATGCGGTCGACGCCAACGGGCTGGCGCGCGTCGACTTCTTCCTCGAGCGAGGTACCGATCGCCTCTTTCTGAACGAGATCAACACCATGCCCGGCTTCACCGAGATCAGCATGTATCCGAAGCTCTGGGAAGCCAGCGGCGTGTCCTTCGCCGAGCTGGTCACGCGCATCGCCGAGCTCGGCCTGGAGCGCTTCGAGGACCGATCGCGCAACCGTACCGCCTACTCCGTCGACGAGTGAGGGTGCTGCTCGCGGGCGGCGGCTCGGGTGGGTCGGCCACCCCGGTACTGGCGGTCGCCCAGGCGCTGCGCCGGCTGGAGCCGTCCGTCGAGCTGCTGTACGTCGGCACGCGCGACGGGCCAGAAGCGGCCCTTGCCGCCGCGCAAGGCATTCCGTTCCGCGGCGTGCACGCCGGCAAGCTCCGACGCTACTGGGACGTACACAACCTGAGCGATCCGCTGCGGGTCGTCCAGGGCGTCGGCGAGTCTTACGCGCTGGTACGCCAGTTTCAGCCGCGGGCGGCGATGGCCGCGGGTGGTTTCGGCGCCGTACCGCCCATGCTCGCGGCGCGAGCATTTGGCGCACGGACGCTGATCCACCAACAGGACGTGGAGCCAGGGCTGGCCAATCGGCTCCTGGTGCCATTTGCGCGCCAGATCACCGTGAGCCTGGACTCGTCGCTGGCCCATTTTCCCCGCGGGCGCACGACGGTCACTGGCAACCCGGTGCGCGCCGAGATCCTGAGCGCGGACCCATCCGCGGCGTACGCGCGCTTGAACCTCGAGCCTGAGACGCCGCTGGTGGTGGCTACCGGGGGCGGTACCGGGGCGCTCGGGCTCAATCGCCTGGTGGCCTCCGCCGCGCCGCGGCTGGTCGAGCACGCGCAGATCGTGCACCTCACGGGCAGGGGTCGTGGCGTGCCACCCCAGACAGCATCGCCCAGGTACCAGGCCATCGAGTTTCTCGTCGACGAGATGCCGCACCTGCTCGCGGCGGCGACGCTGGTCGTAACTCGCGCCGGCATGGGCACTCTGACGGAGCTCGCCGCGCTCGGCAAGGCGGCCCTGGTTATTCCCCTGCCCGAGTCGCACCAGTGGGCGAACGCGCAGGCCTTCGCGCGCCTCGGGGCGATTGAAGCAGCCGACCAGACGGCATTGACGCCTGAGCGCCTCAGCCAGCGCATCGTGAGCCTGCTCGAGGATCGGCCACGCCGTGAACACCTGGCACGCAGCCTGGCGAACAGCATGCCCGCTGACGCGGCTGAGCGGATCGCTTTGGCCCTGCTGGAGCGCTCCTTACGTTAGAATCCAGCCGCGATCGCCAAGCGCATTTAGTTGTTGTCCGCCAGCCTACACAGTAGCCTGTCAGCCCGACCGAACGCGTACGAACGTCGCGTCGGAGAGTCAGGCACCCACGTGACAGCAAGCTCGGATCTGGAGTAGGCAGGGCATGCGCAAGGGACTGGTCCGCACAGTCCGCTACTTCGTGCTGCGCCCGGCGCTGACCGTCGCGCTCCTGGCCGCGGTCGTGGTCGTGGTGGCGCTGATTGTGGCCGCACCCCTGTACATCGGCTACATCCCGGCGCGTCCGGCCTGCGTTCGCAGACGGCGCCGACGGCCACCGAGGACTACTTACAAGGCAATCGCGACTACAACGCCGACCTGGTGTGGAACAGCCTGGATGCCGACGCCCAGTCGCGCTTGACCTCGCAAGGCGGCTCGAAAGACGACCTGCAGCAGCAGATGGACGCCGCCAAACAGCGGGGGGTGCAGATCGCCGAGATGTCGTACATCGGAGGCAAATCATTGCCCGACGGCACCAGCATGCAGTTCTATCTGGTAGGGGTGCGTCAGCAGACTGGCGCGAGCGTCGATTACCAGCCGTACATGTTCACTCTGGATCATGATGGCAAAATCGCGAAAGTTCAGTAAAAGTTCAATAAGGTAGAGATACGAGATACGTCCTGATGGACGAAGGGAGAAGCGGATGAGCTCAGACCGCACGCTCGAAGTGAACCTCGGAGTGGACGAGCACGACGAGCTCGACCGCAAGATTGACCGTGCCCTGGGGCGGGTCGGCACACTGATTCGAACGCTGTTCGTCATCGGTGTAGTGGCTTCGTGGGCTTTTTCGTCATCTACCCACAGTGGGACAGCGTCGGGCCGTTCATCACCACGGGCCTGTATCTGGTCTTCCAGTTGTTCTACGTGGCGTTCCTGATGATCTTCCAGTTCATCGTGCTGTTCTGGTTCATCGGGCGCCCGCGCATCTACTGGCTGATGCCAGGTGAAACCGGCGTCGGCTTCAAAGACTACAAGGGCAACCCTGAAGTCCTCGAGTCAGCCCGCCAGGTCGTGACGCTGCTCAAGGGTGTCAAGCGCTTCAAGCAGATGGGCGGTCAGCCGATTCGCGGTCTGTTGCTCGAAGGACCGCCAGGCACGGGCAAGAGCTACCTCGGCCAGGCGATCGCCACCGAGTCGGGACTGCCCTTCGGTTATATGTCCGCCCCGAGCATCCAGGGCATGTTCTGGGGCATGGACACGTTGCGTGTCCTGAGCCTCTACAACAAGGCTCGCAAGCTCGCCCGCAAGCACGGCGCGTGCATCATCTTCATCGACGAAATCGACGCCATCGGCAAATCGCGCTCGGGCGCGGGTAACGCGGGCGGCTTTGGCGGCATGATGATGGGCGGCGGCGGCGGCGCACTCAACGAGCTGCTGAACCAGATGGATCCGCTGCCGAAGGACGGTTTCAAGGACAAGATTCTGCGCAATTTCGGCATCCGCAAGGGCAAGGCGGACCAGCCACCCGTGTTGACGATCGCGGCGACGAACCTCGTGTCCGTGCTCGACCCGGCCCTGCTGCGGCCAGGCCGTTTCGACCGCCAGCTGCGCGTCGGCTTCCCGTCCTACGACGGCCGCCGCGAAGTGTTCGACTACTACCTGTCCAAGGTCAAGCACCTGGATCTGCCGATCGACCAGATGGTCGCCGAGACGGTCAACTACTCGCCGGCCCAGATCAAACACGTCGTCAACGAGTCGGTCGTGCATGCCGTCTGGAACGGGCGCGACGCGATCACCTACGACGACTTCCGCTGGGCGCTCGAGACCTATGAGTGGGGCATGCGCATGCCGGTCATCGGCATGACATACGCCGACAAGCGGCGCCTGGCCTACCACGAGGCGGGTCACGCGGTGGCCGCGGTCAAGCTGCTCAAGCGGCATCGCGTGGCGCGGGCGACCATCGAGGCGCGGCACGACATCGGGGCCGCGGCGCTGGTATCGATGAAGCCGCTCGAAGAAATCCACACGCAGACGAAGGACGAGCTTCTGGCGAGCATCCAGATTTCGCTGGCCAGCCGCGCTTCGGAGCAGATCTTCCTTGGCCCAGGCGAGGAAATGAGCGGCGCGTCGGGCGACCTCGCCAGCGCGACGCACGTTGCCGAGGCGATGATCAAGCTCTATGGCATGAACGGCTCACTGGTCTCGTACGGCGGCATGCTCGGCGCGGGTAACCCCTTCGGCGCGATGGGTGGCGGCGGCGGACGCGATGTCGACCGCCTGCTCGATCAGCAGTTCAAGCGGGTCAAGATGATGCTCGAGGAGCACCGGCCCGCGGTCATCGCCGTTGCCGAGGCGCTGATCGAGAAGCACGCGCTGATGGGCGACGAGGTCTACGATCTCGTGTCGAAGGCTGAGGGCCGCACGAACGGCCACACCAACGGCCATGTACCACCACCGGATGCCCCCGCCTTCGAAATTGGTGTGGGCGGCCAGATGCTGCAGGACAACTAGCTGGCGAACCAGTTCGTTAGCGAGCGTTCTTTCTGAACGCGACAGCGCGGGCGAGCAATTCGCCCGCGCTTTTGCGTGCCGCCGCGGACACGCTGCCGGCCAGCATGCCGGCAAGCTCGTCGAGACGTTGATCGCCCGCCACTTCCGACACGCACACGCCGTCAGCCGTGCGGCTGACCACGTAGTGGTGGTCGGCAAAGGCGGCGACCTGTGGCATGTGCGTCACGCACAGCACCTGGTGGCCGGCGGCGGCGACTGTCCATAACTTCTGGCCAACGACCGGTGCGGTGCGACCGCCGACGCCGACGTCGATCTCGTCGAAGACCAGCGACGGACGCGTCTCGGCGCGCGTCAGCACGGTCTTGAGCGCAAGGGCGATGCGCGCGAGCTCACCGCCGGATGCGACGCGCGCCATGGCGCGGTGCTCATCGCCCAGTCGAAAGTCGACGCGATCGGCTCCGGTGGCGTCAATCTCAGCCGAGTCGATCGTGATCTCGAAGCGTGCATCGGCCAGCCGAAGGTCGTGCAGCTCGCGCTGAACGGCCTCGGCGAGGCGAGCCGCCGCGGCTTGTCGGCGTGTGGACAGCGCCCGCGCCGCCTGCATCAGCTGCGCCTCCAGGTCGGCCGATCGCGCGGACAGCTCCTCGAGACGCTCAGAACGCTGGTCGATCTCCTCGAGCCGCCGAGCGGCGTCGTCCGCGAACGACAGGATGTCGGCAATCGACTCGCCGAATTTGCGCTTCAGGTCGCCAATCTGGAACAGGCGCTCCGTCGTCCGCTCGAGCGCCCGCGGGTCAGCTTCGACCGACTCGGCGAAGTCACGCAACGTCCGCGCGGACTCTTCGGCCTGGGCAAGCACGGAGCCGAGCACCTCGGCTTCGCTCGCCAGCGCGGGATCGATGCGCCCAGCTTCCTGGCAGGCAGCCACCGCGCGGGCGAGCAGATCAGTGGCGCCGCGCTGCTCGTCGTCGGCCCCTGACAGCGCTTCGACGGCGACCTGCGCAGCCTGGCGCAGGCGCTCGACGTGTTCGAGGCGCGTGCGCCGCAGCATCAGCTCGGCCTCCTCGTCGGGATACAGCGCGGCCGCTTCGATCTCGGCGATCTCGTGGCGCAGCATTTCCTGCAGGCGGGCCGTCTCCCGCGCGCTGGCGACCATTTCTTCGTACGCGGCGCGGGTGGCGCGCAGCTCACGACACAGCCGGTCTGACGTCGGCCCGCTCCCCAAGTGCGCCAGCGTAGCGGTCGAGGTAGTCGAGCTGTTCGCGGCTGCGCAGCAGCGCCATGTGCTCGGACTGACCGTGTACGTCGACCAGTTGTTCGCCGACCGCTAGCAGCACTGACAGCGGCACACCGCGACCGTTGATGCGCGCACTGCCGCGGCCGACGCCGCCGGCTAGTTCGCGACTGACGATCAAGGCACCGTCTTCGGGCTCGAGCCCGAACTCATCGAGGGTGGCACTCAGCTCCTCCGGCACCGTCGACGGCAACGTGAAGACGCCCTCAATGAGGGCACGCTGAGCGCCACTGCGCACCATGTCAGGGCCCTGGCGATCGCCAAGCAGCGCGCCAACTGCATCCAACAGGATGGATTTGCCCGCGCCTGTTTCGCCGGTAATGACGTTGAGACCGGCGTGCCAGTCGATCTCGAGGCGATCGACGATCGCGAAGTTACGGATCGTCAGCTGGCTGAGCACCCGCGCTGATTATCTCTCAGGCAACCAGTGGCTCAGGAATTCGACGTTGCCCGCTGGGCCTTTGATGGGCGATTCCACGCTGTCGATGAGCCGCCACGGCTGCGTCGCGGACCAGTCCTCGAGGTCGTCGATGACGCGCTGGCGGACGGTCGGATCGCGCACCACGCCGCCGCGGCCCACCTGTTCGCGGCCGGCCTCGAACTGCGGCTTGATGAGGGCCACGATCTGATCGGTCACCAGCCCGAACATAGGCGGCAAGGCGAGCCTGAGCGAGATGAACGAGACGTCGATGACTCCCAGCTGAGCAGGCTCGGGAAGCGCTGTCAGGTAGCGAACGTTGGTGCGCTCCAGATTGACGACGCGTGGGTCGGTACGCAGCCGATAGTGAAGCTGGCCGTAACCGACGTCGACCGCGTAGACCCTGGTGGCGCCGCGCTCGAGGAGCAGGTCGGTGAAGCCGCCAGTGGAGGCGCCGACGTCGAGGGCGACTTTTTGGGCGGGATCGATAGCCCAGGTGTCGAGGGCTTTTTCGAGCTTCAGCGCGCCGCGGCTGACGTAGGTGGGGTGGGTTGGCTCGAGCTCGATGCTGGCGTTTTCGCTGACGGCTTGCGCGGGCCGCGTGGCGGGAGCGCTGTCGACGCGCACGGAGCCAGAAAGAATGAGCGCATGGGCTCGCTCGCGCGTTTCGGCGAGGCCGCGCTGGACGAGGACGACGTCGAGACGAGCACGGTGAGCTGCCACGGTGGAAGCCTAGCGCCGCGGGCGTGACGCGCAGCGCCTTTACGGCTTACGGCTTGCAGGGCAACACGCCACGTGAACGCGGGAGAAGAACGCCTCATGCCACGTATTCGTCCAGATACTCGCGCAGCTTGTTCCGCAGCTTCGGCTGCCGCATCTTGCTCAGCGCGGCAGCCTCGATCTGACGAATCCGCTCGCTCGTCACGCCCAGCCGATCGGCGATCTCACCCAGCGTATGCTCGCGGCCGCCGGCCAGGCCGTACCTCAGTCTGAGCACCTGCCGCTCGCGCGGTGAAAGTACCTGCATAGCGTCGTCCATATGCCGCCGCAACATCGAGTGCGCCGCCAGCTCATGCGGCTCACGCACGGAATGGTCGGCGATCAGGTCGCCCAACGTGCCACCCGAGTCCTCACTCCCGAGCGGGGTCTCCAGGGACACCGGCTGGCGTGACGACGCCAGGATCTCCAGCACTCGCTCGTATGTCAGCTCCAGGCGGTCAGCAATCTCCTGCACGCGCGGCTCGCGCCCGAGCTCTTGCTGGAGGTCACGCGAGGCACGGTACACGTCGCCGATGGCCGCCACCATGTGCGTGGGCACGCGGATGGCACGCGCCTGCTCGGCTAACGCGCGGGTCATGCCCTGGCGAATCCACCAGTAGGCATACGTGCTGAAGCGGTACCCCTTGTGCCAGTCGTACTTCTCGACG
This sequence comes from uncultured Chloroflexia bacterium, assembly GCA_963776625.1. GTDB lineage: Bacteria > Chloroflexota > UBA6077 > UBA6077 > CF-72 > CF-72. The sequence continues at coordinate 86,199 of CAVZNP010000006.1, forward strand.
GCGCGGGCCAGGCCGATATTGCCCTCCTGGATCAGGTCCAGCATGGGCAGGCCACGGTTCAGGTATTTGCGCGCGACACTCACCACCAGACGCAGGTTGGCCTCGGTGAGCCGACCGCGAGCGCGTTCGCCTTCGATGGTGACCACTTCCAGTTTGTCGCGCTCTCCGTTCGAGAGGCGCGGGTGGTCCAGCAAACGCTTGGCGTCCTCGCCGCGCTCGATGTGCTGGGCCAGGATGATCTCCTGCTCGGCGGTGAGCAGCGCGGTGGCCGAGATGTCGCGGAAGTAGATCGCCGCACTGGTGGGTGGCGCTTCGTCAGCCGTGGCCGTGTCCGGAGCGCCGGCGTCGGTCCAGGTGTGGGGCAGTATCAGTTCGGCGTCGCTGCCGGCCTCGGCGTCGAGCCCTGCCTCAGCGAGCAGTTTGCGGAGCTCCTCAGCGTCGAATCCCAAAGCTTCTCCCGGGGAAAAGCTGTCTTGCACGACGCGTGCCCCGACGGCTCAGGCGTGCGCCCCGGGCGGGTCAGTGGGATGTTGGCAAAGGCGCCGTTAGCGGCGCTTTTTCTTCTTGCGCGCCTTGTGATGCTGCCGACTGTTGGCCACCGGTGCAGCGGTCGCGGCCGGCAGCGCTGGCGCGGCGGGCACCCCGTTGCCATTCATGCCGGGTGGCAGGCTCGGCATAGCGCCGCCCAGACCACCGAGACCGGCCATGCCGCGCGGCATGCCGGGCATGCCACCTCGCGAGAGCTGCTTCATCATGCCCTGCATCTGACGGAACTGGGCAAGCAGCTGATTGATTTCGGCCGCGGAGGTCCCGGAGCCGCTGGCTATGCGACGTTTGCGCGAGCCGCCGATGATGTCCGGCCGCCGACGTTCCTCGAGCGTCATCGACTGGATGATCGCCTCGATGCGCTTGAACTGCTGTTCGTCAACTGCCTGGCCGGCCTGACGCGCTTCTTTCAGCGCGCGACCGACGCCTGGCAGCATTTCGACCAGGCCCGGTCAGTCCGCCGCCGCCGGCCATCTTGCGCAGCTGCGACATCTGCTCGAGGAAATCCTGCAGGTCGAACTCGCCTTTGACGACCTTCGACTGCATCTTGGCCGCCTGCTCCTGGTCGACGTGCTCCTGCGCACGCTCGATCAGGCTCATGACGTCACCCATACCCAGGATGCGCTGGGCGATACGGTCGGGGTGGAACGGCTCGAGTGCGTCGAGCTTTTCACCCGTACCGACGAACTTGATCGGAACGCCAGTGACCTCGCGCAGCGACAGGGCGGCGCCGCCGCGCGCGTCGCCGTCCATCTTCGTCAGGATCACACCCGTCAGTGCGACGTGCTCTTTGAACCCCTCGGCAACGCGGACCGCTTCCTGGCCGGTCATGGCGTCCGCGACGAGCAGCGTCTCGTCGGGATTGACCTTGCTGCTGATCTGCTCCAGCTCGCGCATCAGCTCGTCGTCGATCTGCAGGCGGCCGGCGGTATCGATGATGACGAAGCTCAGACCGTTCTGCTCCGCGTACTTGACCGCGGCCTGGGACGAGCTCCGGGGGCTTCTTCGAAGCGTCGTGGAAGACGGGTACGTCGATCTGCTTGCCGAGCGTCTGCAGCTGGGTGACAGCGGCGGGCCGATACGGGTCGGCGGCAACCAGCAGGGGCTTGTGGCCCATCTTGCGGACATGCACGGCCAACTTGCCGGCATGCGTCGTCTTGCCCGAGCCCTGCAGACCCACGAGTAACACGACGGTCGGCGGCTTGGAGGAGACGGTCAACTTGGGCTGCTCGGTACCGAGCAGCTCGACGAGCTGGTCGTGGACGATTTTGATGACGGTCTGGGCGGGCGTCAGGCTGTGGATGACGTCCTGGCCGACGGCCTTTTCCTTGACGCCCGCGACGAACTGACGAACGACCTTGAGGGAAACGTCGGCTTCGAGGAGGGCAACGCGGACTTCCCGGAGGGCGAGGTCGACGTCCTCTTCGGTCAGGCGGCCCTTGCGGCCGAGCCTGTCGAAGACCGCCTGGAGCTTTTCGGACAGGGATTCAAACATAGAAGTCAGAAGTCAGAAGTCAGAAGTCAGGAGGCCGAAGTTGGAGGTCAGAACTCGAATTGTAAGTGGAGCCTGCGAGACCGGCTGATTTCTGATGTCTGAGTTCCGACGTCTGAGTTCTGATGTCTGAGTTCTGACGTCATGAATCTCACGTCTTGAACAGCGCCCTGACGAAGGCCTCGGCGTCGAACTCGGACAAATCACTCGCTTTTTCGCCGGTGCCCACGAACAGCACGGGAATTTCGAGCTCGTCGACGATAGCGAAGACCACGCCACCTTTGGCAGTGCCGTCGAGTTTGGCCAGGATCAGCCCATCCAGACCTGTCGCTTCCTTGAAGGCGCGCCCCTGGACGATGGCGTTTTGCCCCGTCGAGGCGTCCAGCACCAGCAGCGTGCGCACGTGCGCCACGTTCTGACGATCCAGGACGCGACGGATCTTGCGCAGCTCCTCCATCAGATTGACCTTGGTGTGGAGTCGGCCGGCCGTATCGACGATCAGCAGATCGCTACCCCGCGAGCGGGCGGCCGAGATCGCGTCGAAGACCACCGAGCCAGGGTCGGAGCCCGGGTTCTGGGCCACGACCGGCACGCCGACGCGGTCGCCCCACAACTTCAGCTGGTCGATCGCCGCCGCCCTGAACGTGTCGCCGGCGGCCAGCATCACCTTTCGGCCCTGCCGCTTCCAGTAGTCCGACAGCTTGGCGATGCTGGTGGTCTTGCCCACGCCGTTGACGCCGACGATGAGCACCACGCCGAGCTCGCCGTCTGGCGCCAGCAAGTCGCCCGGATCTCTGGGCGCGACCTCCTGCAAACTCAGGACGAGCTCGTCCTGCAGCACGCGATACAGATCCTTCGAGTTGCTAGCGTTACCCAGCTCGACCTCGTTGCGCATGATCTCCATGAGCTGATCCGTGGTGTGCACGCCGACATCGGCCTGCAGCAGCAGCTCTTCGAGCTCATCCCAGAGGTCATCATCAATCTCCCGCGACTGCTCGAAGACCGAAGCAATGCGGGCGAAAATACCTTCGCGCGACTTCTCGACGGACTTGTCGAGCTTGAAAAATCGACTGAGGATCATGCTTCGCCCCAGGGGGGACCCGGTGTGGGGATCACGGTGTGGACTCGATCAGAGGATTTTCGCTGACCGGCGGCGCGCCTTCTTTGCGATCCGAGGGGCGGTCGGCTGAACTCGCCACCGAGCCGGGCCGAACCGAAAATACGTGCGAGACACCCGCCGCGTCCATGCTTACGCCATACATGGCGTCAGCCTTGTCCATCGTCGCCCGGTTATGCGTGACGACGATGAATTGTATCTGTCGGGCAAACTCGGCCAGGAGATTGGCAAAGCGCTGCACGTTGGCCTCGTCCAGCGCGGCATCGACCTCGTCGAGCACACAGAACGGCGTGGGATTGATCTTCAGCAGGCCAAACAGCAGCGACACGATCGTCAGCGCCCGCTCGCCGCCACTCATCGACAGCAAACCCTGCAGCTTTTTGCCAGGGGGGCGGGCGACGATGTCGATGCCCGGTGCGCAGTAGATCGTCCGGCTCGGTCAGCACCAGGCGCGCCTCGCCACCGCCGAACAACTGCAGGAAGCATTCCTGAAACGCGGTCTGGATCGCGCCGAAGGCCTCGGAAAAACGGTCGCGCATGTGGCCCTCGAGCTCAACGGCCGCCTGCTCCAGCTCGGTCATGGCCGCGCGCAGGTCGGCGGACTGGTGCTCCAGGAACGCGTGCCGCTCGCTCAACTCGCGATACTCGGCGACGACCGAATCGGCCACGCCGCCGACAGCCCGCAACTCGCGCTGCAGCGTGGCAATCCGTCGCCGCGCCGCCTCCACATCGAATGTCTCGCGTGATTCGGTATCGACGTTTTCGAGATCGAGTCGCAGCTGTTCGGCCCACACGCTATCGCCGGATAGCTCGGACTCCAGCTCGGCAGTTTCGTCGATCTCGGTCTTGAGACGCTCGACGTCATCCAGAGCACGCTGAGCGATCACGTGGCGCGCCTCGCGGCGTTCGTGGGCTGAGCGCTCCGCCGCGCGCAGGACCGCGACCTCTTGCTCGACCGATTGACGCTCCGCAAGGAGGTCGGTCCGCCGTAGTTCGGCGGCCCGCAGCTCGGCCTCGGCCGGTTGCAGTTCGCGCCCGAGCGCATCCATGTCACGCGCATGGGCGGCTTCGCGCGCTTGCAGCTCGCGCTGTTGTTCGTCCTGTTGCTCCAGCCGGGCGACGGCGGCGTCGCGCAACGCGCTTGCAGACGCAATCTCGCTCTGAATACGCGTGACCAGGGCCTCGCGAGCAGCGCGCTCGGCCTCGCGCCGACCGGCGGCGGCTTCCAGGGCCGCGACTTCCATGCGCAGCGTCGCGGCGCGCTCGCCGATCGTGGCCAGCGCCTCGTCCGCAAGTCGCAGCGCCTCGCCCAGCGTCTCGCGCTGAGCACGCGCCGCCTCGATCTCCTGCTCGATGGCCCGCAAGCGTTGCTCCGCGCGTTCGCGCTCTTCAGCGCGCTGTGTCGCGGCGCGTGTGGCGCGCTCGCGAGCGACCCGCAGATCATCGACCTCGGATCGGGCGGAGGCCTCCATGCGGCGCAGCTCGGTCATGCGCACGTCGATCTCGCCAAGGGATTGCCGCGCGCCGCGCTCGGTCGTTTCGGCGTCGTCCAGCGCATCGCGCGACGACTGCACGTCAGCCAGTGCTGCGTGGCGCTCAGCTTCGGCGGTGGTGAGGTCCGCCTCGAGCTCGCGGACCTGGCGCGACCAGTCCGCCAGAGCTGATTGGCCACGGTCCTCGACGGCATCCATGGGCCGCGGTCCCTCCGCCGTCAGCAGCAGACCGTCGAGTGAGAGCACGGCCCAGGCGGGCGCATCCGATGCCAGGCGCGCGGCGAGGCGCTGGTGCGCCTCACGCGCGGCGGCATCGTCGGCAAGCACGACAATGCGACGCACGTAGCCGGCCAGCAGCAGGTCGATCGGACGGATGCGCGCCGCGAGCTCACCCGCCAGACCGACGACCGGCAGGCCAGCCAGAGCTGTCTGCCAGTCTGACGGCAGGTCGCTGTCATCCGGCCGTGAGATGTCGATCGCGCCGAGAGCTTGCAGGGCGCCGTGCAAGCGGTCGGCCTGTTGGCTCGCCACGCGCAAGCGTTCGCGGGCCGCATCCAGGCGGGCACTTGCGGACGAGCGCGCCTCGGTAGCCGTCGTCATTCGGTGGCGGGTGTGTTCGAGGGTGACCTCGTGCTCACGTAGCTCCTGGCTCACGCTGACGAGCTGCTGCTGGACACTGTCCAGACGCGCGTCACGGTCCGTCTGCCGCGCCTCGTCGACGGCGAGGTTGGACTGCAGCGAGTGGACGTGCTGCGTCGTGCGCGCCAGACGCGACTCCGCGTCGCGAATCGTCGCGTCAGTGCGTGCGATCTCGGAGAGCCGAGCGGCGCGCTCGGTTTGCGCCAATTCGAGCGAGCCGTGCTCCTTTCCGAGCTGAGAGCGCAGCCCGTTGAGGCGGTCATCCTCGTCTGTCGCCGAGATGGCGGCACCCTCGTCGGTGGAAAGAGACGCGTCTTGCTCGTCGCCGGCGAGGCGCTCCAGCGTGCCGCGCAGACGAAGCAGATCGGCCTGAGCCGTTGAGCGCTGCTCGCCCATTGCCGCGAGCCGCTCGCGGACGACGGCCAGACCCCGCTCGGCGACGCGCAGCTGCTCGCGGAAAGCTTCGGCTCGCGGTCGCAGCTCTGAAAAGCGTTCTTCAAGACTGGCGAGCCGTTCGTCGACCCCGCGCAGCGCCTGTTCGCCGGCCAGCGTCTCAGCTTCGGCTCGCTGTGCCAGGCCCGTCGCCTCGAGCGATTCGGCCTCGGCCTGGCGTTGATCGGCGCGCGCTCGCGACAGGCGCCAGCGGAAGCTGCGCAGCAGCAGGCTGCGCAGCTCGGCACGGAACTGCTCGGCACGCTCCGAGCGCTCCGCCTGAGTTTTGAGGCGTCGGACGTGGGGCGTGAGCTCGGCCAGGATGTCCTGCACGCGAACCAGATTGGCCTGCGTAGACGCCAGCTTCGACCGTGTCTCGGTCAGCCGCAGCTGGTGGCGTCGGATGTCGGCGACATTTTCGAACACGACGCGGCGTTCGTCGGGACGCTGCAAGATGAGCTCGTCGATGGAGCCCTGGCCGACGACGGCGTAGCTGTCAGGACTCAAGCCAGCATGCAACAGGAGCTGGGTGATGTCCCGCAGGCGCACCCTGGCGCCATTGAGCAGGTACTCGCTTTCGCCAGAGCGGTACAGGCGGCGGGTAACCCGCACTTCGTCGTACTCGATGGGCAGGCTGGCATCGGCGTTGTCGAGCACGAGGGAGACCTCGGCCATGCCTAGAGGCTGGCGCGACGCCGACCCGGCGAAGATCACCTCTTCGGATTTGCGCGCGCGGACCGCCTTGGCCGACTGCTCGCCGAGCACCCATAGGAGCGCGTCGGAGACGTTGGACTTGCCGCTGCCGTTGGGGCCGACGATGACGACAATGCCTGGCTGGAGCTCCGTCGTGATGCGGGCGCCAAAGGATTTGAAGCCGACCAGGTCAAGACGACGCAAATACAAGACGGCGTAGACCTTACAGGATGTCTTCCCCCGGGGGGACCCTTCTCGACTAGGCCTCGTTCAGATCCGCGGGATCGTCGTCCTGCGCGCCAATGTCATCCACCGGCTCCTCATAGCTCTCCTGCACGTTCAGCAACTGGAGGGCGGCGTGCGCCGCTGCTTGCTGCGCGGCTCGCTTGGAATGGCCACTGCCACGCGCGTTGATCTCGGGCCCGGCGTGAACCTCGACCATGAACACGGGCGCATGCCCAGGGCCCGAATGGTCGACCAGGTTGTAGACGGGCGTCGACTCGAAGCGCGCCTGCGTTACCTGCTGCAGCCGGGATTTGGCATCGACCACGCGCTGCGGGCTGAAACCGACCTGCACCTCGCGGTCGATCAGTGGCAGCAACACGTCGCGTGCGGCGTCGAGGCCGCCGTCGAGATACACCGCGCCGATGACGGCTTCGAAGCCGCGCGACAGCAGCGCCGGCCGATCGCGTCCACCGCCGCGCGCCTCACCGCGTCCCAGCATCAGGTGTGGCCCCAGGCTGAGCTCGCGCGCCCAGCGGGCCAGCGTCGACTGGCGTACGAGCCACGCGCGCAGCACAGTGAGCTCGCCCTCGGGCGATTCGGGCCGCAGCGCGTACAGCCGGTGTGCCACGACCACGCCCAGCACCGCGTCGCCCAGAAACTCCAGGCGCTCGTTCGATTCCAGGGCACGACCGGGCCGCTCGTTCACGTACGAGGTGTGAACGAGCGCGGACTGCAACAGCGACGTATCGCGAAACGAGTAGCCCAGCGTGCGGGAGAGGGCCTGGGCCGCGGACGGCGTGTCGTGCATCGAGCGGGACGGAAATGCCTGGGTCATCTTACTGAGCCTCGCGACTCTTGCGCTGCTCGGTCACCCAGGTGGCGATCTGACTGCGCGAATGAAAGCCCAGTTTGTTGAGCACGTGTTCGAGATGGCTGGTGGCGGTCCGCTCGGCGATGGTCAGCGTCTGAGCAATCTCGCGATTGCTCAGACCGCGGGCAACCAGCTCCGCGACCTCCGTTTCGCGGCGGGTCAGGCGCGGACCGGCCTCGCGTGACGTCGCGGCCTCGCGTGACGAGGCGGCATCGTCATGGGAAGCGGTCGCTGTCGTCGAGTTGAGCAGCTCGAACGCCGCGTCGCACGCGCGGTCGACCGACCACACCGCCGCATCGGGATCACGGCCGTTCGATGCCAGGCGCTCGTCCAGGAGACGCCGCTCCAGCGGACTCAGTGGCGCGTCGATGCGCAGCCGGATGCCGTCCGCGGCTTCGACGAATCGCCAGGCGTCAGCGCTGCCCATGCGCGCGGCAAAGACGGCCACGCGCTCCAGACACTGCGCCACTCGATGCGGGTTGCCCAGGCGTCGGGAAATACGCATGCTGTCGCTCAGCAGCTCACGTGCGCGAAGAAAGTCGCGCTGGTCGGTGGCGATCAACGCCAGCGCTAGCATCGGCCGAGCGACCAGTGAGGCTTCGCCGGGCCTGCTGGCGCTGTCCAGCGCGGCCTGCAGTGCTTCAGAAGCGGCGGGCAGATCCCCCTCGACGGTGCTGATCTCGCCGAGCGTGGCCAGCGCGTGCGACGTCGGTGCGATAAAGGCGTTCGCCCTGGACAGCTCGAGCGCTTCGGTTGCCGCCGCGCGAGCGGCCGCAAATTTTCCGCGCAGCACGTCGACGTAGGCCAGCATGGCGAGGCTGTACGCGCTGACGTAGCGCGTTCCCCCCAGCTGACTGGTCCGCCGCGCCTCTTCCAGCATTGGCACAGCCGTCTCGAAGTCGGCCTGGGCACACGCTGTGGAGCCCCGCTCCAGGAACGTCCAGCACAGCTCTGACGGGTCGCCCACCTCGCAGCGCAGCGCCAGGCTGTGCTGACCATACTCCGCCGCGGCGGCGTAGTCGGCCTGCAAGTACGCCAGCAGCGCCAGGCAGTGCAGTGCGCGACCACGCAGCGGCGGCGATCCACCCGGCAACGCCAGCGCCTCGCGCAGCGCGGCGCGGCCCTCGTTGGCGAACCCGCGATAGGCCAGCAACAGAAAGAGGTACGCGTTCAGGCGCAGGGCCGAGTCGGTCTCGCCCCGCTCGACGAACCACGTGCGCGCCGCGCGAAAATTGTCGAGGTCAAGCTCGAGTCGATCCTGCCACCGCTCACGTTGGCCGCTCAGCACGCCGGGCGCGGCACGCTGCACGAGGTCGCGAAAAAACGTCGCGTGGCGGACCTGGACCGTCTCGAGCTCATGCCCACGTGCCAGGCGCGCCTGCCCATACTGGCGCACGACTTCTTGCAGTCGGTAGCGCACGCTGCCATCGCGGGTCGTCTCGACGTTGACGAGGGATCGGTCGACCAGTCGGCTCAAGAGCGTCAGGATCGCGGCCGGGTCGGCAGTCTGAACAGGGTCAGCGGCGATCGCTTCCGCCGCGTCGCTCATGAAGCCACCGGCAAACACCGACAGGCGGTCCAGCAATCCCCGCTCTTCGGCTGTCAACAGACCGTAGCTCCAGTCGATCGTCGCCTGCAGCGTCTGATGGCGGGCTGGTGCGGTGCGGCTGCCGTCCACTAGCAAGCGCAGCGCGTCGTCGAGCCGTGCGGCCAGCGCCGCCACGCCCAGCGCTGGCACGCGTGCCGCGGCGAGCTCGAGCGCGAGCGGAATGCCCTCCAGCCGTTGACAGACGCGCGCAACGGCTTCCGCCACGTCGTCGGTCAGGACGAAGCCAGCGATGGCAGACGCGCGATCCACAAACAGTCGCACGGCCGCAAAGTCGAGGAGCCGTTCGGCCGAAGCTTGCGCGGCCTCGTCGTCCGGCACGGGCAGCGCGCTTACCCGCCATGTCCACTCGCCGGCGATGCGCAGTGGCTGGCGACTCGTCGCCAGCACGTGCACCCGCGGGCACGCGCGCAAGAGCGCATTGACGACGTATGCGCACGTTTCGATCAGGTGCTCACAGTTATCGAGCAGGAACAGCACGTGCCTGGGGCGCAAGGCACTCACCAGGCTCTGCTCGAGGGGGTGCTGCGCCTCCGCTCGGATGCCCAGCGGCGCGGCGAGGGCTTGCGCCACCAGGCGAGGCTCGGTCAACGCGGCGAGCTCGATGAAATACACGCCGTCCTCGAATTGCGTGCGGAGCCCGGCGGCGACTTCGAGCGCCAGTCGCGTCTTGCCGACTCCGCCCGTGCCGGTGAGCGTGACGAGACGCTGTTGCGCGAGCTTGTCGCGAATCTCGACAAGCTCTGCGTCTCGACCGAAGAAATGTGTGAGCTGCAGCGGCAGGTTATCGCCTGCGGGTGCGGGTTGCCGTGTCCGTGAAGGTGGTGGGCTCACGTAGAGTAGATACCGCTATGCGTGTCTCGGTTGTCGGTCTGGGGCCGGGTCGCCTGGATTGGATCACACCCGCGGCCCGCTCAAAACTGCACGCGCCGGGCGCGCGCGTCTTCGCCCGCACGCGCCTGCTGCCGGCCCTGGCGGAGCTCCTCGAGGGAGTCGCGTGGGAGTCGTTCGATACGGTGTACGACACGGCCGGCTCGCTCGACGAAGTTCACGCGGCGATCCTGGACCGCGTGTTGTCTGCCGGCGAAGAGGTGGTGCTGGCGGTGCCGGGCGACGGTGTTCTGGGCGAGGCGATCCTCAAGGGATTGCTCTCGAGCGGCGCGACGGTGGATGTCATTCCGGGCATACCCCTCGGTGCTGGCGCCCTGGCGGTCGCGGGGTTGGCGGCAAGCGATGGCGCTCAGGTCGTGGAAGCGACGTCGCTGGGCGGCAGCGGCCTCGACCTGCTCATCGAACTGAACCCGCGCTGGCCGGCGGTGGTGACGGGTGTCTACAGCCCAGGCGTCGCCAGCGAGCTAAAACTCGCGTTGTTGCGGGTCTATCCGACAGACCATGAGGTGCGGCTGGTCCATCACCCGGGCCTGGATGACGGTCGCGTTGAACGGCTCCCCCTCGCGGAGCTGGATCGGAGTGCGCTCGCGTTCGATCATCTGACGCACGTCGTCGCGCCCGCGATAGTGGGCTACACCCCGACGGGCTCGTCGCATCAGATGCGGGCGATCGTGAGCCGTCTGCGCGCGCCCGAGATCGGCTGTCCGTGGGATCTCGAGCAGACGCATCGGACGTTAATCCCGTACGCCATCGAAGAGGCGTACGAGGTCGTTGACGCGATCGAGTCCGATGACCTGGCGGGACTGGCCGACGAGCTCGGCGACCTCTTGCTGCAGGTCGCGCTGCACGCGGAGATTGCCGATCAATCGGACGAGTTCGAGTGGAACGACGTGGTGCGCGTGCTTTCCGAGAAGCTGGTGCGGCGCCATCCACATGTCTTTGGTGAGGTGCGAGTGAGTGGCGCCTCCGAGGTGGTGCGCAACTGGGACCAGCTCAAGGCCGCCGAACGCAAGCATTTACCGAAGCCGACGTCGGCCCTGGACGGCGTGCCGACCAGCCTGCCGCAGCTCAAGCGCGCCGCGGAGCTGGCGCGGCGGGCGAACAAAGCGGGTTTCGACTGGCCGACGCGCGATGGCACGCTGGCGAAGGTCCGCGAGGAGCTCGACGAGCTTCTGGCTTCGGTCACACTCGCCGAGACGCGCGAAGAACTGGGCGATCTGCTGTATGTGCTGGCCAAACTCGCGTCGCAGGACGGCCTGGATCCCGAAGAGGCACTGCGCGCCGCCAACCGCAAGTTCGCGACGCGTTTCGCGGCTCTGGAGACGATCGCCAGCGAGCGGGGCTGGTCATCACTGCGAGACCGCCCGCTGGCCGATCTCGAAGCCGCGTGGGCGGAAGCCAAGCGCCGAGTGGCAACCCCGGCCGGGCCTTGAGTACACTGGTGCGGCACACGTGCACGCCTGCGCGGAGTGCGCAAGCGCGTCGTTCGGCTCCTCATAACTGAACAGTTCTTTCGGGATGTAGCGCAGCCTGGTAGCGCGCGTCGTTCGGGACGACGAGGCCCCGAGTTCGAATCTCGGCATCCCGACCAGCACGCGCCGCGGTTGATGTCGGTCGCCTGAGTGCGTGGTTCGGCGCGGTCGTCGATGGATCAGCGACTGCCGCGAGCAGGCGACGCCGACGCGGACGCCCGTCATCTTTGGTGCTAGCAGGATCACCGAGACGGACCGAGCCAACGATCAGCCGCTATCGGGCGCGGTGTTTTCGCTCAAGTCCGGAACCACGACGCTGGGGGCGACGACCGGCGCTGGCTGACGGAAGCGCGGCTCAGGTGCCAGGCAACTAGCGCCCTACAATCGGTCCAAACAACACGGGAGCGTGAAGCTACATGGCCAAGGGCTACTGGGTCGCGACGTATCGATCGATTTCGAATCCAGACGGCATGGCTGCTTACGCGGCGCTGGCGGGGCCCGCCATTCAAGCCGGCGGCGGCAAGTTCCTGGTGCGTGGCAATCCTTCAAAGGCCTTTGAATCGGGCCTCATGCAGCGCGTGGTCGTCATCGAATTCGACAGCGTCGAGCAGGCCGTCGCCGCTCACGACTCGGAGGCGTATCAGGCGGCGCTCAAGGCGCTTGGCAACAGCGCGGACCGCGATATACGCATCATCGAGGGCGCCAGCTAAGCCGTTGGCGGCGTCACGTGTGGACGACGACCAGAATCTGGCCCTCGTCCACCGCTTTTTCTAGCTGAGCGGCCTCGTCCACGGACACGCCGCTGCCGACGAGCGCGCCAGTAATGGCACCGTGGCCGCGGCCGGCGACCTGGATGTCCTGGAATAGATTGCCGCTGCCCAGCACCGCGCCGAAGCCAGGTACGGTCGCGGACTCGAAGCGGCCGATCCAGTCCACCAGGAAGCCAAACCGGCCGCGGTCGACCGAGTCCTCCAGGTCGTCCGAGACGCCCGTATCGTGGCCGAGCATCCTGGCAGCCTTTGGCGAACGACACAGCACGCTGATGGCATCCGGCTTGACACCCTCGGCTTCCAGGGCGCGGATGCCGTCGCGCGCGTCCTCATAGGTCTTGAATACGTGCGTAGTAGGCGCCGCCACGGTGCCGACAAATATACCAACGTCGTCGCAAGCGCGGCCGCCTATCGGCGATCATGAACGACGTGGTTCAGACTCATACACGCGATCGATGGGCGTTTCCGCTCACGCAGCGCCTGGTGTCGATTCCAGGCGTGCGCCCGCTCGAGCTCGAGGTGGTCGAGGTCGCCGAGCTGGGCGGGCACATGCGACGGATTCGGCTGGGCGGCAACGCGCTCCAGGACTTCACGTATCAACCCGGGCAGGACGTCATGCTGGTACTCAGTGGTGGCGAGCGACCCCTCAGCCGTCGTTACACCATTCGCGGGTTCGACCAGGCGTCAAAGACACTCGAGCTGAATGTCGTCGCGCACGGCGTGCACGGGCCTGGTGCCGAGTGGGCCTCACAAACGCAAACAGGCGACCGCATCAACGGCGTTGGTCCTCGCGGGAAGATCTTTGCGGACATTGAGGCAGACTGGCACCTGTTCCTGGGCGACGAGAGCGCCGCGCCGGCCAGCCTGCACATGCTCGAGTCGCTGCCGGCGGGTGTGCCTGGCCAGGCCTTGCTCGAGGTGCCCTCAGCGGCAGACGAGCTGCTCACGTCGGCGGAACGCGTCACCTGGCTGTACCGCGGCGACGTGCCGGCGATTCGCAGCACGCTGCTGGTGGAGGCCATGACGGCAGCCGAGCTGCCCGAGGGTCGGGGCCACGTGTATATCGCCGGCGAGGTGCAGATCGTGAGCGCGGTGTTGAAGGCGGCGCTGGCGCGCGGCCTGCCGATCGAGCAGCTGTCGCCTAAGGCGTACTGGGGGCGGGGCAAGGCCAATGAGAACAACGGCGAGCCGGGGGACCGACCTGCCGTCTAGTCGGGGGAACCGCGCGGGCGACGGAGCGCGTTCAAGCCTGGCGACGCTTGAGCGGATGGCCTACCGCGGTCAGGAACATCACGCTCTTGCCAGCGGCGTGCGGCCCGAAGAAGCGGGTCACGTCGTCGTCGAAGAAGGTGAGGCCGGTGGCGCCCAGACCGCCGCGGTAGGCGGCCAGGTAGAGCTGGCCCGCCTCGACGGCGGCCGACAGCTGGGCGGCGCGATAGTCGCGCTCGTCGAGCTCGTCCAGATTGACGAGCCAGTAGGCGTTGACGGCGGCATCACCAGCCAGTGGCTGGCCGAGGTCCAGATAGGTCGCCTCGCGGCGGAAGTCGCCTGATTTGAGAAGGCTCAGGCGGCGCATGGCGCGGTCGTACGCGTACGCGCCAGAGCTGAGACCCTCGACGGCGTTGACAATCAGGTAGAGGTCCGTCAGTACCCGCGCATCCGTCGACACCGGTGCGCTGGCCGCCGAGACCAGCGCTTGAAACGCGTCGAGAGACACCGGCGCGTGGGAGAAGCGGCGGCTTGACCCGCGGCGGAGGATGACGGCCTCAACCGGCTCACCCTCGCGATCGCCGCGTAGGGCGGCGGTAGCGGGCGCCTGAAACTGGGCACGCCACGCGGCAGCCGCCGCGCCGGAGGGCAGAGACGACGCGGCGTGCGCTTGGGTAATTGCCGGGTACTCCACCTCCTGGGGCGAGAGTGATCGCGTGGGCAACCGAAGGGTCGACACGGACGGAGCCGCGGGCGGCGCTGACGCGGCGCCGCCGATCGCCACGAGCGCAATGGCGGCTTCGTGTGCGGCATCCACATCGAGCAACGCGTTGACTTCGGCATCAGCAAAGCCGACGACCACGTGTGCCGGTATGCGTTGGCCCGCGGCCACCTCCAGCAAATTGGCCAGGACCATGCCGCTGTCCCAGAACGCATGGCGGTAGGCACGCGACTCGTATTTCCACGCGTTGCGCCACCACGTACTGGTCAGAACGATGACCGTCGGCGCGTCCACGATCGCGGGTTCGCCGCCGGTCGCGTCGATCAGGCGGCGCCGAAAGTCACCCGATCGCAGCTGACGCAGACCGTTGTCATGCGCCCCGTAGTGGTATACACCCGCTTCGAGGTCGGCCAGATCAGCGGTCACCAGATACAGCTCGATGTGAAAGAGCGCCCCGGTGCAGGCCGCGGCGCGGAAGGCCATCCCACGCAAGACGCGTGTCACGCCATTGCTGAAATACGCCAGCCGACCGATCGCGCCGAGGTCGACCTCACCGCTCGGCCGACTCGAAACGTCGAACGTCAGCGCGAGCGGCTGTGGCTCCAGCGAGGTGTAGATTTTGAACGGCAGCGGCTGGTTCGGCCAATCCAGCGTCTCACGACTCGCCTGGACGCTCGCCAGGGAGTGCCTGGTGGCTTCGTGATAGGCGCGCAGCGTGATCAGCTGGCCGCCACCAGGTCGCGATCTCGCGGGTCCAGCATGCCCGCCAGCCGCTTGAGCAGGTCGGCAGCTTCGAACGGCTTGGCCATGAAGTCGACGTCGCGCAGCTCGACGCGCGGGTCGGCGCTCGCGGACATCAACACGATCGGTAGATGCAGCCTTGGGAAACGTCGACGGACCTCCATGGCGATCCGATCGCCACGCAACACAGGCAGCATGACATCGCACATGATCAGATCGGGCGGTGACTTCTGGCAAGCTATCAGGTTGAGCGCGGTCACCCCGTCGCGCACGTGGCGCACCGCATAGCCCTCGTCGATCAACAGCTCTGAGAGCACCTCAGCGAAGGCGGACTCGTCCTCGACGATCAGGATGCTCCGGCGCGCGCTAGCCATCTGGGATTGCTACTGCATGGCCTGTGCCGACGCGACGTGCAGGGGCACGCGTACCGTGAAGCGCGTCCCACCGCCGGCCGGCGCGTCGGCCTCGATGGTGCCGCCGTGGAGCTCGACCAGGTGGTGGGTAATGAACAGGCCCAGACCCATCCCCGAGAACTGATCGTCGGCATGCGCGCGGTAGAAGCGCTCGAACAGCTTGTCGCGCCGCTGGTCGGGGACGCCCACACCACGGTCGCGCACCGTCAGACACGCCAGGTCATCGGCGGTCAGCGACAGGTCGATGTCTATCGACCCACCGTTCGGGCTGTACTTGATCGCGTTGTCGACCAGATTCGTCACCACCTGAGACATGCGGTCAGGGTCAACAACGGCCTCGAGTCGGTCTGGCGCGCGCAGCACGAGCGTGTGGCGCAGCGTGGTTATTTGACAGGCGGCCACCACCTCGGCAATGAGCTGGACGAGATCGGTTGACCGCGGCTGAATCGTCAATCGCTCGGCGTTGATGCGTGAGACGTCGAGGAGATGGTCGACCAGGCGCGCCAGGCGCTGCGACTGATCCTGGATGCGATCGAGCGACCGCGCAAGCTGGGCAGGTTCGAGCACCTGCCGCCCGAGCTGGCGCGACAGGAGCTGCGCGGTCGCGGACAGCGTGGCGGCCGGCGTCTTGAGCTCGTGCGAAGCCAGTGCCAGAAAGTCATCGCGTTCGCGCAAGGCCTGCTCGGCCTGCGCACGCGCGAACTGCTCCTGGAACAGCTGCTCGCGCTGCTGCTCAGCGCGCTTGCGCTCGGTGATGTCGCGCAGGACGGCAAGCAACGCGTCCTGACCGTTCCATTCGGTTTCGACGACGCGCATCTCGGCCACGCCGAGCTGGTCACTCTGGCCAACGATGTCGATCTCGGTCGTCTCGCCGACGACCACCGGCATGCCGAGCGGCGCGCCAAGCAGATCCTGGGCCTGGTGTCGAAACAGGCGCTCCGCGGCCGGATTGGCGAAGCGCACCAGGCCAGCCGCATCCAGGACGACGATCGCGTCGCCATTGCGTTCGATCAAACTGCGCAGTTGTTCCCGAGTCGCCGCGAGCTCGCGAGTCAGGTCGCCGTCGGGCACCATGCGCAGGGTTCAGGCCTCACTGTCAAACAGGTGCGAGACACGATCGAGCTCGGCGGGCGTGGCCTGGCGTGGGTTGCCGGCCAGAATGCCGGTCACGTTGCGGAACGGGTTGCCGATATGCATCCCCACGTCGTCGATCGAGAACTCGCGAATCTGTTTGTCGTGCGCCGAGCCGCGCATTTTCAGCACGGTGATGCCCCGCCGCATCTCACCGTAGAGCTCCACGTAACGCAGCAAGATGATCGAATCGGTGATGGTCGAGATGTGACTTTCTGTCACTGACTGCCCACCCAACAATGCAGGCGTAGTTGCAGTGAACATGCCGGCGATCTCGCGTTCCTTGATGAACGAGGTCAGATCGATCACGAACTCTCGGAAGCTGCGCGGGGTCGAGACGCGCTCCAGGGCAGATAGGCTATCGACGGACACACGACCAGGGCGGAACTCCTCGATGTCACGCTTGATCTGCAGCAGGTGATCTTCGAGCTGCATCGCCTCGGGGTACACGCAGCTCACGCGCAGCAGGCCTTCGCGCTCCATTGCCGCGAAATCACGCCCCCAGCCGATGCCGTTGCGGAACAACTGGTCGCGGCTCTCCTCGTAGCCCAACAGCAGGCACCGCTCGCCAACCGACGTGCCACCGCCGATGAATTCGGTGCACATGAGTGTCTTGCCCGTGCCCGTGGCGCCCGAGACCAGAATGACCGAGTCGCGGAAGAAGCCGCCGCCGCACAGCCCGTCCAGGTCATCGTTGCCCGAGGTGATGCGGATGATCGACGACTTCTGGGTGAGCTCGATGGCTGACAGCGGAATGACGATGATGCCGGAGTTCGGCTGCACCGTGAACGGGAACTGGCCCTTCTGGTGGCCGGTGCCGCGGAACTTGAGGATCTCGATAGTGCGACGGCGCTTTTCATCGTCGAGCGTGTTGCGCAAGACGATGACGTTGTCGACGACGAACTCCTCGACGGCGTACTCGTCGCCGCGGCGCGACTCGCTGGAACGCTCCGACGTCATGACCGTGGTCACACCCAGGTCCTTCAGTCCGGACACCAGGCGAAGCAGCTCGCGACGAATCGCGCCGTTGTCCTCGAATCGGTTGAACACGGCGTTGAGCGTGTCGATGGAGACGCGCTGCGCGCCAACGCGGCGCACGGCATGCTCGATGCGCGCCATCAAACCGCCCAGATCGAACGTGCCGATGATCACGCTGTCTTCGGTGGGCTGGGGCGACGCGTCGACGAAGGCCCAGCGGTTGCTGGCCTCCCAACTGGCGATGTCCCAACCCATCGACGCAACGTTCTGGCAAATGTCCCGCGGCGTCTCTTCAAACGTGACAAAGACCGCGCCCTCGCCCTGAGCAATGCCTTCGGCGAGGAACTGGGCGGCGAAGATGGTCTTTCCGGAGCCAGCCGTGCCCGTGACCAGGGTGGCTCGCGCGCGCGACAGCCCGCCCATGGCGATCAGGTCGAAACCGGGGATATGCGTCGGAAGCTTTTCGATCATTCCGCCCCGGTCGCGCTCGCTCATGCCTGACCCTCACGACCCAAGACGAGCGGCTGCGGCAGGTCGAGCCACTGCATCACACGCTCGGGATCGGACAGGTCGCCGATAACCCGTCGCAGGGGCAGGGGTCGATGCCGAATCAGCGTCGGCGTGGCCAGGATGCGCTCATCTTCGGCGACCTGAGGCCGCTCGAGCACGTCGACGATGGTCAGCTCGCAGGTTTCACGCAGGCCTTCACACACACTGCGCAGGTTGGCCACCGCGCACTGCGAGCGTGCGCTCTGGCCAGTGACGTACAGCGTCAGCACGTACACAGAAGTCATGCGCGTACCCCCAACGTGTAGCTCCGATAGTACGTAACCACGTGTCCCATCAGTTCAAGCACCAGCAAGCGACCCTCTTCAATCAAAGCTGAGCTCTCTGCATGACCTGCCAGTTCCAGGCGCTCTTTGATGGCTTGAACGTGCAGGTCGATAACGTCCCGCGGTCCGGCGCTGAGCAAGCCAAGCTCATCCGCGAGCTCCTGCAGCGCCTGGCTGGTCCTGCGGTCGACCTTGAACGCACGCTGCTCCAACGCCATGCCCAGAATGTCGGCATACGCGCGCGCCATGCGCTCGAATTCACGCGGCAGACTGTCGCGCAGTGGCAGGACGCCGAAGCGCTGGGCGGTAATGGGCGCGGGCGCACCAGCGAGCGACTGCAGCGCGACCGCGACCTCATGTTCCGTCGGACGCGGTTGTCGACTGAGCTGACCCAGAGCGGCGTGCGCTTCGAGCGCGCGCTGCATCACACCCAGCAACTCGGCTTCATCCCACGGCTTGGTCAGAAAGCCGAGCACCCGCACGGTGTTGATGGCCCGCACCGCGTCCCGCAGGTCGGCGTGCCCGGTGATCAACACGCCAACGGTGGTCGGCTTGATGTGGCGCACCTCGGTCAAGAGCTCGAGCCCGCTCATGCGCGGCATCTGCTGATCGGCAAGGACGATGGCGATGTCGGCGTCGGTGTCCTTGACGATCTCGAGCGCGACCTCGGGGTCGGTGACCGCCATCGCGTCAAAGGTCGGCTGCAGCACCTCCTGGAGGATCTGGCCGATGGTCGCATCGTCGTCGACAATGAGGACGCGCGGGCGCGGGTCCATCATCGGCGCGTGTAGCGATGCTTGACACCCACGGGAAAGTAGGCTGGATCGCCGCGCGTTGCGAGCTCGACGCGCGGCATCCTTCGTTCGGCCGGGACGTAGTTGGCAAACTCGCTGTTGAGGCGCAAGAGGTTGCGCAGGATCGCCTCGCCAATCGCGGCGGTCTTGTCGGCATCGGGGCTGACGCCCTCTCCGAGCTCGACGACGATGGACAGGTAGGCATTGCGATCGTCGTCCTCGCGCGCCTGCATGACGAACTTGCCGGTCACCCAGCCGTGGATTGGCGATTGCTCCAGGCCGACCGTGACGTTCTCGGGGTAGACGTTTGCGCCAAAGTACGAGATCGTGAAGTCCGCGCGCCCAAAGACGTAGGCGAACGGCAAGGAGCGCACGCCCCGGTCGCCCAGGTCGGGACGCGGATCGAACCGCCGCGCGGCCAGAAAGTCCATCATCGTGCGGAACGGGATGACGCCCCCCGCGTCTGCGATGTGATAGCGCACCAGCGGAATGCCGTTGTCGCCGGTAAACAGCAGCGTTCCGTCAAGTGCCTCGAAGAAGCGCGAACGCGGATCGTACTGGACCAGCGTTGGCAGACGCGACTCGCCAAAGAGCTCTCGGGCCGCGTCCGGATGCGCGGCGAGGAAACGGCGAATGGCCACGCTGAGCGGCGTCTCATTCCCTAGCACGCCCGCGTCCGCGGTCCCGTACAGCGACACGGAGTTGAAGCACGCATCCGCGGAGCCCATGCGGTCACCGACGAGGGTGCGCCACTCCTCGGAGAAGACCTCGCCGGCCATAACCAGCTTGAGGTTGCACGCGGACCAGTCGAGGCCACTGGCGATGCCCGCGTCGACGACGTCCTTCAAGAACGGCGGATAGCCGAGAAGGACGGTCTGTTCGAACTCGGGCGCGAGGCGCTGCACGACGCGCAAGATCTCGGCGACGTTATTGCCCGGACTGACGACCATGAGCGGGTAGCCCCGCGCGGCCAGATGGCGGCAGCAGCTGGTCGTGAACATGCCGCCGACCCAGGTACCAAGTGCGAAACACACCACGGCTAACGTGGTGCGCTCGTCGGCGCGGAAACTGTCGTAGAAGGCCTGCTCGAACCGACGCGTGATCGCGAATTCGTCGGTGACGAAGCGCGGCCAGAACGTCGGCTGACCCGTGGAGCCCGACGAGACGGCGACGAAGTCGTTGGCGGCAAGGCGGCCGTGGCGACACAGGTCACGCAACGGGTACTGGGAGTGGTAGTTGGCTTTGGTGATCAGCGGCAGGCGCTGGAAGTCTGCGAAGATGCGGATCTCGTCGGGATCGATTTCGTGTTCTGCGAGGAAGAGCGCGTAGGCGGGCACGTCGCGCGCAACCTCATGGAACAGCGCCACGGCGCGGGCTTCGGCTGCCCGCGGATCGTTGGCGCCGGCCAGCGCGGCGTCGAGGGGCGTGGCGACGAACTCCGCCAGGGCGGTCGCGGCGGTGGTGGTTACCTCGAGGGGCATGCGAGGTGGTCGGTGAACCAGCCGAGCGACCGCTCGAGGATGTCGGCGCGGTGCGAGGGCGGTCCGACGCGCAGCATGGTGTGCGCCCCGCCCGGGTACCGGGCAAATTCGACCTCGCAGCCGGCCTGCTTCAACGCGACGAACATCTGCTCGCCCTGACCAATCGGACAACGATTGTCGGCCTCGCCCTGGATGATCAGCGTCGGGGTCCTCGCGCGGTGCGCGAACGTCGACGGCGAGTGGGCCGCGAAGGCTTCGCTGGCCTCGTGTGGCTTACCGCCCCACTGGTACGGCCCCCACGCGTGCGAGATGTCACTCGTGCCATACATCGACTCGAGGTCGAAACACGGCGCGCCACACACGGCGGCTTTGAAGCGCTGCGTATGGCCGATCGTCCACGCGGTCATGAAGCCGCCGTAGCTGTAGCCCCAGATGCCGGTCCGCTCGCGATCCGTATATGGCTGCTCGAGCGCCGCGTCCACCACGGCCATCAGGTCGAGGAAGTCTTCGCCGCCCCAGTCGTTCCGCACCATCTGGGCGAACTCGCGACCGTAGGAACCAGATCCGCGCGGGTTGGCGTATACGACGACAAAGCCGTGGCTGGCGAGCACCTGCTGCATCGCGTTGAACGCGTAGCCATGGAAGCCATGCGGGCCGCCGTGCACGTCCAGAACAAGCGGGTAGTGTTTGTCGACGTCGAAATCGGCGGGCTTCAGCAGCCATGCCTCGACGGTTGTCCCGTCGCGTTCGACGTCGAAGCGCTCCCACGCGGCTGGCGGCGCCGCCTGAAGCAGGTCGGCATTGTGGCGGGTGATGAGCTGACGCTGGCGGGTGTGGCGGTCGTAGACCGCGACTTCGCCGATTGCGTTCAGACTCGAATGCGCCTGGGCGATCAAGCGATTGCCAGCATCCAGGCTGAAGCCGGCGCTGATCGACCGCGTGGCGTCCTCGAGCCCGAGTTGGCTGCTCGCAACGTTGAAGCGGTAGTAGCAGCTCTCACCGCCGCGCGTGGCGTGCAGCAGGACCTCGTCTTCGTTCAGCCAGACGGGCTGTGACGGCCCGCTGATCGTCGGGAAACCGGCCTCGGGCAAACACGGCAGGTCGGTGGTCAGGCGGGTGATGCTATCGGCGCGGACGTCATACAGAAAGAAGTCAGCGCCTGGTGTGGGCTCGGCGTCCCCGCCAAACAGGATGCGGTCGCCGGCGGGCGACCACGACCACACGCCGACCGACCCGAGGTCAGGACCAACGCGGCGCGTGCGCGCGTTGGCCACGTCGATCAGGACGAGCTGCGAGAAGATGCCGTTGTCGGTCGTGATGCGCGCCGCGAGCGTGCGTCCGTCTGGGGACCACTGCGGAAACCACAGGTCGCTTGGCTCGCTGGTGAGCCGTCGCCGCTCGCCGGTGCGGGTATCGACGACAAAAACCTGGCTGCGCACGTCGTTGAGCCACCCACGGTTGTCCTGCTTGTAATCCAGACGACGGGTGACGCGCACGTCTGGCGCTCGGTGCCTGGGCGGTGGCTGCTCGTCGGGATTGTCGGGATCGAAGGCGGTCGTGTAGGCGATGAACGCTCCGTCAGGGGACCAGGCGACGTTGCCGAGCGCCTGTCGATGGCGAGTCAGCTCGCACGCTTCACCTGGCTCGGTGATAGGCAGCGCGCACAGCAGCGTGTGGCCCTCGACGCGGTCGGAGACAAACGCGATCCGTGCGCCGTCAGGCGACCAGCGGGGTTCGCGGTTGCGCTGACCGGCGCGCGTCAACTGACGCACGTCGGCACCGTCGATGGCCGAAACGTAGACCTGGGTGGTCGAACGGTCGAGGTCGCGATTGGCGCGGCTCAGCGTGTAGACGACGCGCGTGCCGTCCGGGGAGACCTGCGGCTCACCAGCGGCGATCGTCTCGTACACCAGCGCATCGGGTGTCAGGCGCCTCATCGGAGGGATCTTAGTGCCCCGGAGGGTCCGCAACCTGTGCGATGGCAACCTTTTCGCGCCAGCGGACAGACGCTGCGCTACGCTCGTGGACGATGCGGCGGCGGCGGGCGCTCTCACTCCTGGCGGCCGCGGGGGTTGGCGTGCCGCTGGTGGCGTTGGCCCAGGCAGCGCCCACTGGCTACCCGGGGCAATCCAACACCGTCCCCGACGGCTTCCCCACCCCGGAGACCGCGTTCGAGCGCCTCATGCCGGGCGGCCCCGCGCGTGACCCCGGCTCCCTGGCCTGGGCCCACCCGGGCGAGTACATCCAGCCCACCTGGTCTGACTTCACCCTGCGCAGCTTCAACGCCAGTGACTACCTCGCCACCACGTACTACTTCTACTGGCACGACCTGACCGACCCCGACCGCCTGGCGCGCCAGCAAGGTCGCTTCCACGTGCCGCCCGACCCCGCCCACTACAGCTTTCTCCTCCCCGAAACGCACCAGCGCGAGTTCAACGACATGCTCGCCGCGGGCCTCGACTTCGTGCTGCCCGTGTACTGGGGCGAGCCAGGTCACCCCGGCCGTACGACGGCCGAAACCTCGCCCGACTACTGGAGCACGGAGGGCATCCCCGCCATGGTCGCGGCCCTCGAGCAGAATGAGCAGCAGGGCGCACCGCCACTGCAGATTGGCATGTTCTACGACACGACCATCATGGCCAACGCCGACCTCACGACCGCGGCGGGCAAAGAGTATTTTTATGTCAATGTGCGCGACTACTACTCGCGCATTCCGCCGCGCTTCTGGGCCGCCATCGACGGCCGACCGATTGTCTGGCTGTACGACACGATCTGGATCAGTCGCTTCGACCAGTCGAGCATCGACTACCTCTCGGCGCGCTTCGAAAACGACTTCAACGGGCTGCGGCTGTTCGTCGTGCGCGAGTCGCAGTGGCAGACGTCCAAGGGGGTCGTGCCCCAGTCAGCGGTGACCAGCGACGGGCTGTACGCGTGGGGCGCGGCACCGTCCGGCTACAACAGCTCGCCGGAGCTGACGATCGCCCAGGTGGGGCCAGGGTTCAACAACACCCAGTACTGCAAGGGTGGGCCCGAGAACAACTGCTTCGACGTGGACCGCCAGAATGGCGCGCGCTACGAAGGGGAGCTGCAGCAGGCGGCAGCCAGTGGGCGGCATATCCTCGCGGTTGAGACGTGGAATGAGTTCAGCGAAGGCACGGACATCCAGGAGACCGTTGAAACGGGGCGGCAATACATCGACCTGACGCGCCATTACGCGGATGAGTTCAAGGCGCAGACGGCCTCAACCTGAGCGGGCTCACTGGTCCTCGGCGGGCGGCGAGATCGTCACCGAGTAGTTCGCGGGCAGCAGGGTGCGCGGGGCGGTCGGGGCGAGCACCAGGACCGAGCGCTGGGCGCCGGGGTCGAGCGCGACCGTTGCGTTGCCATCCGCGTCCACGGGAACGGTCTCGACCGTCGTCCCGACGCCTGACCAGCGCACCAGCCGCAAATTCCACCGCTCCGGAATCGGTGCGTCGACGCGCAGCCAGCCCTCACTGGTCCACGCGTCTTCAACGGCCCCAGGCTCCTGCAGCCCGATCTCAGGGATCCGCAGGTCCTTGAACGCAAACCCGGGCCCGTTGTAGCTCTGGTCGGTCACATACTCGAAGCGCAGCAGCATCGACGCGCCAGCGAACGGCGTCAGGTCCACCTGCTCGTCGATCCAGTCACCGCCGGTCGAGCCCGTCCAGCCCTCACCGTAGTCGTTGCCGGCCGAGCGGTCGGGTGTCGTGTGCTGCCCGTGCAGCACCTGCCATGTTTGGCCGTTGTCCCGCGACGCGCTCAGGTACACGTAGTCGAACTGCGGCTCGACGTCGTACCAGGCGCTGAAGTGCAGCGTCGCCTGCGCAACCCCGCTCAGGTCCACCTGACGCGTGATCCGGCTGTCGAGGTTGTCGCCGCGATTGGTCCACCACACCCCGGCGCTGTCGGCGTCCAGCGGCAGCAGCGGCACCGACGTGTCGCCACTGAAGGTTGCCGTCCCGGCCGTCGACGGCAGCTCGACATAGTTGGCCGCGTACTGTGGCACCAACCCGAGAAATGCCGTCTGCGCGCTAGCCCGACCGGTGAGTGCCACATGAAAATTGCTGCCCGCGTAGGCGTAGCGACCGTCCGCCACGGACGGGTCCTGTACGAGGTTGGCGACGGTCCAGTCAGAGAACAGCGAATCGACGTCGGGGTCGATCGGGTTGCGCGTGAGGTAGCCGGCGAACAGGTTCTCGCCACGCGCGCAAGAACCCAGGATGTCGGGCAGTGCGTCCCAGCCACCGGCCCGTTCGGCGACATAGCGCAAGAAGAGGTACGAGGCCTGATAGTGGCGCGTGAGGTCAGAGGGCTGATCCGTCCAGGCGGTCAATTGCACGTCCGGGCGAGCGGCGAACGCGGCTGGAGCACCCGTGTCGTAGCCGCCGACGCGCATCGCGAGCTCGGACGCGCCTTCGTCGAGCCAACCCTCCTGGCTCGGACAGCGGGCGAAGCTCACCATGTGCTGCATCTCGTGGGTGACTGTGGAGTCGAACGTCACCTGACCGGGGCGCAGCGCGTTGAGGTTGACATAGATCATGTCGTGCTCGTTCGAACGTGGATTGATGGTGCGTGGATAGGCGTCGGCGCTCGAAAAGTACGCCGCCACGCCGGGCACATTCGCGAGCAGGAACACGATGTGGCGGTCAGGCTCGAACGCGGGTGCCGCCTCCGAGCCGAAGTAGCGATGGATCAGGGGGTACGTCTTCTGTTCGAAGACGTTGGCCGATTGCTCGAGGTCGGCCAGTGGCGCGCGGTCGACCATGTCTGATTCGACGAACCAGTACGCGTGATCGGTGACCAGACGCAGCACCGCGTGAGCCTGGGACAGCTGCGCGGTGCGCTGGTCGAGAATCCAGAAGCTGTCGGCTGCGCCGACAACCAGCGGCGCCGCCGTCTGCGCGACTGACGGGCTCGGCGGGGCCGCGCCGCGCAGCCGCTCCGCGAGATCGGGCGGGTCGCGAGCCGGCAGTTGGGCACTGCGCACGTGGTCGAGCATCAGCTGGGGCGCCGAGCGGTCGTCGGCGGCGGCAGGCACTGGCACGCTGACGAGAACCGCGAGTATCGCGAGGGTGGAGACGAGGGTCAGGGCGCCCCGCGGTCGGCGCACGGAGCTAGCCTCGCGCGAGCGAAGCCACGACCCCACGCACAACGGCTGCCAGCCGCGGCTTGATGCGCTCCGCGGCGGCCAGCACGTCGGCGTGGGTGATCTGGTGGGCGGCGGCGTGACCGACGGCCATGTCGGTGATGGCGGAGATGCCGAGGACGCGCATGTGCTCGTGGCGCGCGACGATCACTTCCGGGATGGTCGACATGCCGACGGCGTCGGCGCCGCCGCGCTGCAGGAAGCGGATCTCAGCCATGGTCTCGTAGGCGGGGCCGCCGACCATGGCGTAGATGCCCTCCCGCAGCTTGAAGCCATGATCTCGGGCCGCACGGTGGGCGGCGGCGCGCAGGTCAGGGTCGTAGGCGTTGAGCATGTCGAGGAAGCGGACGCCGAGGTTGGGCTCCTCGGGGCCGAGCAAAGGGCTCTGGCCGGCCATGCCCATGATGTTGAGATGGTCCGTCAGCAGCATCAGGTCGCCGGTTTCGAAACTTTCGTTGAGCCCGCCCGCGGCGTTAGTCACGATCAGGATTTCGGCGCCGAGGCGGCGCATGACGCGGACGGGGAATGTCACGTCGCGGAGCGAATAGCCCTCGTAGAAGTGCACGCGACCGCGCATCGCCACGACGGTGGTCCCCTGGAGGGCGCCGACCTCGAGCGTGCCGGCGTGGCCGGCGACGGTGGAGATCGGGAAGTTGGGGATGTGCCCGAAGGGGACGACGGCGGGATCGTCGATCTCGTCGGCGAGGTCGCCCAGGCCTGAGCCCAGGATCAGGGCGACCCTGGGGGTGACGTTGGCCAAGGCGCGGACGGCGTCGGCGGCCTCGGCGACTCGTTCGGCCGTGGTCGGCACGACGGAGTCGGCGCGAGAAATCATTCGCGGAATGTTAGTCGAAGGGCCGCGCCGCGCACGGGATCGCGGCTGGCGCCGCGCGAACTCAGCTCGACGTCACGGCAACGCGCGGCGCGCCGTTTTCATCTTGCGTTTCGCTCTGCGCCACCAGCTGGGTGTAGATCTGCGTTGTCGCGATGCTCGCGTGGCCCAGCAACTGGCGCAGCTCCTCCAGTCCGAGGCCCTCACCGATCTGGTGCGTCGCGAACGAGTGCCGCAGCATATGCGGCGTCATGATCGACGGCAGGCCCGCTTCGCGCACCAGCCCCTTCATGATCAGCCAGAAACCCTGCCGCGTGAGTCGCAGCCCACGCTGATTGACGACCAGCGCCGTTTCACCCGGCGAGTTGCGAGTCAAATACGGTCGCGCGCGGTCAAGGTAGAGTCGCACGCTCTCCAGTGTCGCCGCGTCGAGCGGCAGCGTGCGCTCGCGGTTGCCACGGCCGACTACCCGCACGCGCGACTCCTCGAAGTCGATGTCCCCAACGTCGACCATGACCAGCTCGCCGACGCGCATGCCGGTCGCACTGAGCAGTCGCAGCATGGCGTGATCGCGGATGCCCTCAGGCGTATCCCGCAAGGCCAGGAACGTCATCAGCGCGTTGACGTGGTCGTCCTCGACCGTGCGCGGCAGTGGCTTTTTGACCTCAGGCGAGCCGATGCCCTGCGTCGGATCGCTGGCCACCTCACCTGTGCGCCTCAGGTACTGAAAGAACGACCGTAGCGCGGCGGTCTTGCGCGCGATCGACGCGGCGGAATAGCCGCGGTCGCGGAGGTGGAGGAAGTACGTCATGATCAGATCGCGGTCGATCGTACTGACCGCGAAGTCGCGACCGCCCTGGCGCTCCGCCTCGGCGCGCAAATAGTCGGCGAACTGCAACAGGTCGTTGCGATACGCCGAGATCGTATTCGGCGACAGACTTCGCTCGCCTTCCAGATAGACGAGGAACGCGTCGATACGCTCATTCATATCTTCGGTTGTTGCCCTCCTGACCTTCGGGCCGGTTGGCGCGTCGTGCCCGCGAGCACCAAAAGCGCGGAAACACCTTTGGGGTAGGGCGGATGGGGACGTGTGCGACGTTAGCGGGGGTTCGAGGGGCGACTGTCGGGGCGCGGCCCGCGACGGTGCGCACTCGAACTGGGCAGCGGGCCTCGGCGACTTTGCCCACCTGGCCGAGGACCTCGTTGACCCGTGCCGTTTTGCGGAGCTGGCGGCCGCGGCGGACGCGGGCCAGTCGGAGCCTGGCGGGGCGGCGATTGCTGCGCAGCGCGCTCGTCGGCGCGCGCCTGCTCGCGGTCCCAACGCCAGATGGTCCAGTAGTGTGGTCGGCGGTATTCCTCGCCCTCGAGGTGAAAGCCGGGAATGCCGCGGAAGATCTCGAGCCACGCGGTGGCGTCGCGGCGAATCTTGACCTGCGACTCGACCGGCCGAAACGCGTTGAAGGCCTGGTCGAGCAGGTAGCGCACCACGCCAATCTGTGGCCCGTCACCCGTCGTGCCGATGTCGCGAATCGACAGGTTGTCGTCGACGCGCAGGTGGCACTCGATGAAGCCGGCCACCTGCCAGTCGTGCACCGAGCGATCGAAGCGCTCGAGCACGAGGATGTCACCCCGGCTGGCGCCGCCGCGATAGCTCTCGCGGCGTCCTGCCTGATCTGGATGTGCCAGCGTCGCGGTGATCGCATCGCGCAGCGCTGCCGCGTCAGTCGCTTCGGCGGTGCGGACGCGGTACGCCAGCCGTCCTTCTTCCACGCCTCTCCCTGCCCGAGCACAGCGTAGTCGGCATGCGGAGCGAAGGACAAGCGCGCGGTGACGATGGCCAACAGCGCTCCGCGAGGAGTTACCCCTGGACGCGGTGGCTCGCGTAGAGCCACTTCATGAACATGAGCGAGCGCACTTCGCCCGGCTCAAAGCCATACGCCTCGAGCGAATAGCGCCACTTGTACAGCGTTAGCTGATACAGCTCATCGGCAGACAGCGGGCTGCCCTCGAGAAACGAGGTGCTCGCGGGGGTCGATTCGGAACCTGTTGACGAATTTGGCTCGGCGATCATTGGGCTGGTCCTCCGCCGCGGTAATTGCGAGCGACCGTAGGCGGCGGTTCACACGATCTTGCTTGATCCGGTGTTACGTAGACGTTGCGACCGGCATGCCATTCGCTACGAGGGCATCACATTCGCTCGTGCGACACGCCGATTGCCCAGGTGAAGTGGCCGAGCTCCTGGGTGTCGTTCGCGTGGCCGCGGGTCAGCTCGTTTCGAGGGTCTGGTCGAGGTCGGCGTCGATCGCGGGTGGCGCAACTGCGAGCTGGTCGGCGAGTCTGGCCCTGGTGGCGGTGCGCAGCAGGTCGAGACACGCGGCGCGCACGCCATCACGCTTGACGGCGTCGATGACGCGCAGGACGAGTCAGGTTTTGCCGAAGCGGCGCGGGGAGATCAGGACGAGGTTGCGGCCGAGGCGGATGGCCTCGGCCAGGGCGCGTGCTTCGGTATCACGGTTGGCGAGGTACTCGCCGTCGACGATCTCGCCGAAACGGAAGCGCGGCCTGGCGAGGGCCACGTCAACACCCGTTTATACCTCACGGTGTTATACGCGACCGTATAGCGCTCAGCGATGACCGTTGGTCTCGATGCGCGTCAGGCTGTAGCCGATCCCTGGCCTGGTAATCACGTACTTCGGGTTCGACGGCTCGGGTTCCACCTTCTGCCGCAGGCGAGCGATATTCACCCGCAGCAGGTGGGCTTCGTCGCGGTACGCGGGGCCCCAGACCTTCGTGAGCAGGTCATCCTGCGTCACGACGCGGCCGGCGTTGCGCGCCAGGTGCGCGAGAATGCGGTACTCGGTCGGCGTCAGGTTGATGGCCTGGCCCTCGCGCAGCGCCTGGTGCTGCGAGAAGTCGACCGTCAGGTCACCCGTCGTGAACGACGGGGTGGTCGCCTCCTTGGTGTACTGCTTGGCGCGGCGCATGAGCGCCTTGACGCGCGCGATCAGCTCCGGCGCGCCGAAGGGCTTGGTCAGGTAGTCGTCCGCGCCGGCTTCGAGCCCAGCCACCTTGTCATCCTCGGTGTCCTTGGCCGTCAGCATCAGCACGGGGGCGATGCTGAACTCGCGGAGCCGTCGCGTGACTTCGCGACCGTCCAACCCCGGCATCATGATGTCGAGGACGTACATGTCCGGTTCTTCAGCTTCTGCCTGCTTCAACACGCTGGGCCCGTCGGAAACGGTCACAACGCGATAGTTGGCAATCTCCAGGTTGCGCTGGATGAGCTTCAGCAGACGCGGATCGTCATCGGCGACGAGGACGGTTTGCTTCTTGGTGATCATGTGCACCTTTCGAACGACTCGGTGTAGCAGGAACAGACGATACGTCTAGCGCCTCGGCCAGGAGCGGCAGGGTAAAGCGCACGGTACTGCCCTTCCCTTCACCCTCGCTCTCGGCCCAGATGCGGCCTCCGTGCGCTTCGACGAGGCCCTTGCAGATTGCCAATCCAAGGCCGGTGCCGCCGATGCCGCGCGACACCTCCGTCTGGACCCGATGGAAGCGGTCGAAGATTCTATCGATCTCCGACGCGGGGATTCCAAGCCCCTGATCGGCGACCGAGATGATCAGCTCGCGTCGATCCACCTGGGCTGAAACGGTAATGCAGCCTCCGTCTGGCGAGTACTTGACCGCGTTGGTCATCAGATTCTGGATGACCTGGTAGATGCGTTTCTGATCTGCGTTCACCATGGGGTCGTCCGCCGGCCAGTCCAGCGCGAACTCGTGTGAGGGACTGGCCAGCTGAACTTTCCGCACGACCTCGCGAATGGAAATCGCCAGCCGGGTCGGCTCCTGGTCGATGCGCAAGACGCCTGCCTCCAGACGTGACAGGTCGAGCAGATTCTCGATCAGCTCGCGCAGGCGATCCGCCTCAGAGTCGATGATCTCGAGGAATTCGCGCTGTTCGTCCTTTCTCAGCTTGTTGCCGTGCGTCAGCAGTGTCGTTGCGTAGCCCTTGATCGAACCCAGCGGCGTGCGCAGCTCGTGCGACACGGTTCCCAGCAGCTCGGTTTTCATCCGATCGAGCTCATTCAGCGCGGCGACCTTACGCGTTTCGTCGAGCAGGTGGAGATTGTCAACGGCCAGCGCCGCGTGGTTGGCCAGCGCCACCAGCAGCCGTTCGTCGGGTGGACGACCAGGCGTAGGCCGTCGGCGCTCTCGAGGTCGACCACGCCGACCACGCGTCGCTTGAGCACCATCGGCACGGCGAGCTGTGAGCGCTGGCTCGCCGAATCGGCTCCGTCATCGTCCCAGTTGAGCCCGGCCGCGGCCGGCTCGCCGGTCACGAACGCGCGCATCGCCAGCGACGAGGGCCGCAAGAACCTGCGCGGTAGACGCCGGGCTGGCCGTCGCTGGCCGCGACGCGCAGCGCGCCGGTCGATTCGTCGCGCAACCAGATCGTGCAGGTGGCGTAGTTCAGGCGCTCCGTCAGGATAGGCACGAGCTGACGCAACGATCTCGGGAGCCGAGAAGGCGGTGTGCGCCGGACTGAGCGAACTGGTACAGCGCGCTCAGCTCCTCCAGACGCCGCCGCTGCAGCGCGTGCTGATAGGCGTTGTCGAGCGCGACGGCGACCTGCGAGGCCAGCAACTCGGCCTTGGCCAGCTCGCGAGGGCCGTACGCGGCCGGATTGCGCGCGTCGACACATACCAGCACGCCCTGCACGCGCCCGCCGTGGACCACCGGGACAGCCAGCAAGCGTCTGCGCGTGCAACAGCACATTCAGGAAGCCGTTGCTGGCGTTAGCCGAGGGTACGCTCGAGACGATCTCGGCGGCGCCCGTGCGCGCGACGCGCGCGGCCAGCGACTGTCGGCTCGTCAAGTGTCAGTCGGCGACCGAGCAGTGAGTCTCGCTTGGTGCTCAGCACCTCGACGGCCTCGAGCTCGTCGGTGCTGGGATCGAGCATCCACAGCAGCACGGAATCGGTCGCCAGGGCGAGCTGCGCCGTTCGACACACCAGCTCCAGCGTGTTCTTGCGATCCAGGGCGGCGACCAGCGCACCGCCGAGGTCGCGCAGCTTCTCTTCGAACAGACCCGACTGCTCGACACGCTGCAGCAGCTGTCGATTCTCGACCAGCGTCAGCAGGAGGCGACCTACGACGAGACCGAAAAGGGTGATGATGCCGAAGAACGCCGCGCGCGTACCCCGCCCTTCGATCTCGAGCCACGAGAGCAGGACGATGGCGCTGGCCGCGGCCACGGCCGGGACCAGGCTGAGGCGGGTTTCGCTCGACACCGGCGGCGCTTCCGTGTCGGGCGGGCGGCGAGGCGCGCGCCAGGCCGAGCGGGCCAGGCCGAGGGTGCCGAACAACGCGACGCCGGGCGCGGCCAGGATGGCTGGGGCGCCCAGACCGATCTCGTGTGCGGCCTCGCCCGCGGCATTCAGGCAGAGGACGAGCACACCGCCCAGAAACAGCGCGTCCGCGCCGCGGGGTTCGAGTCGAATAGCCGGCCGTGTCGCCACGGCGACCGCGTAGCCGGCAGCCGCGAACGCGCCCAGCAACACGGCGGCGCTGCCGATCGGGGCATTCGTGCTGGCCACGGCGACGGTGATCAAGGCGGTCGTAAAGCCGACGATTGCCGAGTCGAACGCCAGACACACGCCGCCGACGCCTGCGCCGCCCTCGTCGCGGTAGCTGGTGGCCATCGCGACGAGTGTCGAAGCCGCGCCAACGACGATCAGGAACCACAGCAGGTCGCCCGGCGCGCCGTCGGGGGCGTTGGCCATGAGCATGAACATGACCACCGCGCTAGCGACCGCCTGCAGGTGCCAGCGCCGCGCGTACGCCGGATAGATGCCGTCTGGCTCCGCGGCCGCCACGGCCAACAGCGAGGCGAGGCCCGCGACCAGGACCGCGCCGATGAGCGCCGCCAGGCGCAGGCCAGGCGCGTCGCTAATCAGGTCCGCGGCGGCCAGGGCAGCCAGGCCGACGGTCGCCAGACGAGCCAGAAAACGGAAGATGCGCCCCCAGCTTGGCCAGGTCTCAATCCCGTCACGAACGATCAGGGGCGTTGCTGGGCGTCGACGACGGAGGGCGCGCGGGCCGGCGGCGCGGCGTTTCAGGACGCGGTGCTCGAAGCTTCGCCAGCCGTCACGAGTAGAAGCCGGAACGCGGTGCGACGCGGGCGGAGCGGAGTTCATCGCGGCCAACACCCACTATATGCCCCGCCGGGACGGGTGTCCCGGGCCGCACGTCCCCACTTTGGGCACTGTCGGGCTGACCACGGTATTCGTCCACGGTACGCACCGTGCGGTGCCCGTCCATCGAGCGCGGCGCCAGTCCATCGAGCGCGGCGCGCAGCGTGTCGAGGCTGGTGAAGCAGGGAATGCGGCGTTCTACAGCCGCGCGGCGGATCAGGAACCCGTCCCGCAACGGGCGCCGGTCGCCGGTCGACGGTGTTGACCACCGCGCTGACCCGTCCGGAAGCGATCGCGTCGAGGACGTTGGGATGCCCCTCGTTGAGTTTCTTGGTGACAGTATCGACGGGCAAACCCAGCCCATCGCGGATCGCTCGCGCGGTGCCTTCGGTCGCCAGCAGATCGTAGCCCAGGTCGCCCAGGCGCTGAAGGAGTGGCATGGCCTCGGCCTTGTCCCGATCGGCGAGCGACAGGAGCACCGCCGAACCTGGGCGAGACAAGCCGCTGCCGGCGGCCAGCAGCGCTTTACCCAGCGCCTCGTTCACGCTGGTACCCAGGCCCATGACCTCGCCCGTGGACTTCATCTCGGGGCCGAGATACGTATCCACTTGCGTGAGCTTGGACATCGAGAAGACGGGCGCCTTGGCGGCCACCAGCGGTTGGGCCGGCCAGAGGCCGGTCCCGAAGCCGCACTCGGCGAGGTTCTGGCCCAGCCCGACGCGCACGGCCAGGTCGACCATCGGCACACCCGTCACCTTCGACAGGAATGGCACGGTGCGCGAGCCGCGCGGGTTGACCTCGATGACATACACGCCGCCCTCGAAGACGACGTACTGAATGTTAAGAGGCCGCGCACGCCGATGGCACGACCGAGATCGGTGGTGTACCGCACCAACGTCTCGATGTGCTCGGGACTGAGCGATTGCGCGGGGTACAGCGCGATGCTGTCGCCCGAGTGGACACCAGCGCGCTCAACGTGCTCCATGATCCCCGGGATCAGGATGTTGGTTCCGTCGCAGATGGCATCGACCTCGATCTCGGCGCCTTCCAGGTATTTGTCGACCAGCAGCGGCTTCTTGCCGGACACCTCTTTGGCGATCGCCGCGAATTGCCGCAGCTCGTCCGCCGTTCGGCAAATCTCCATCGCGCGCCCGCCGAGCACGAACGACGGTCGAACCAGGACCGGGTAGCCGAGCTGCTCGGCGAGTGCGACGGCTTCGTCTGGATTCGCGACGATGCCGCCCGGCGGCTGCGGTATGCCCAGGTGGTCCAGCAAGTCGCTGAACTGGTCGCGATCCTCGGCAAGGTCGATCGCGTGCAGGTCAGAGCCCAGCAGCGCGTACCCGGCGTGGACGAGCGGCTCGGCCAGGTTGATGGCCGTCTGACCACCGAACTGGGCGAGAACGGGCGGCGTCTGACCGTCGGCGGAGGTCTCGTTCTCGAGCACGTCGCGCACCGACTCGTCGTCGAGTGGCTCGAAATACAGGCGACTCGAGGCATCGAAGTCGGTGCTGACGGTCTCGGGGTTCGAGTTGATCATGATGCTCTGCACGCCGTGGTCGCGCAGCGCCATGGCAGCACGCACCGAGCAGTAGTCGAACTCGATGCCCTGCCCGATGCGGATCGGACCTGAGCCGAGCACGACGACCTTGCGGTCCGTCGAGCGTGGGCGCTTCGTTCTCGGATCTCGTAGGTCCCATAGAAATACGGCGTCACGGCCTCGAACTCCGCGGCGCAGGTGTCGACCATCTTGTAGGTCGGCCGAATATTCCAGTCGTGGCGGCGGTCGCGGATGCGGTCAGGCATCTCGTCCAGGAGCGTGCCGATCTGCCGATCCGAAAAGCCGAGTCGCTTGGCGCGTCTCGCGAGCAGCCGGGGTCAGCTGACTGGTCCTCGAGCAGCTCGCGCTCACATCGCGACGATGTTCACAAGCTTTCGTAAGGAAGAACTCGTCGATCCCCGACCAGGTTGGCGAGCGTCTCGAGGCTCCAGGCCGCGCCGCAGCGCAGCCATCAGCGCCCACAGAGCGCAGGTCGTTGGGCTCACGGATCAAGCGCTCCAGGTCTCGAGGGCGTCCACGACGGGTCCTCCCAGAGCAGATCGCGATTGCGCATCTCCAGGGAGCGCACGGCCTTCTGCAACGCCGCCTCGAAGCTGCGATCGATGGCCATCGACTTCGCCGGTGGACTTCATCTGGGTGCCAAGGCGACGGTCGCCGGTCGGGAACTTGTCGAAGGGCCAGCGCGGGATCTTGACGACCAGTAGTCGAGCGACGGCTCGAACGCCGCCGTCGTCTTCCCGGTGACGGCGTTCGGGATCTCGTGCAGCCGTTTGCCGACGGCGATCTTGGCGGCCACGCGGGCGATCGGGTAGCCGGTCGCCTTGGAGGCCAGCGCCGACGAGCGGCTGACGCGCGGGATTGACCTCGATCACGGCGTACTGGCGCGAATGGCCGGATCCAGCGCGAACTGGACGTTGCAACCGCCCTCGATCGCCCAGCGCGCGGATGATCTTGAGGGCAGCGCTGCGCAGCATCTGGTAGTCGTGATCGGAGAGCGTCTGGGACGGCGCGACGACGATGGAATCGCCGGTGTGGACGCCCATCGGGTCGAAGTTCTCCATGTTGCAGATGGTGATGCAGTTGTCGCGCTGCATCCCGCATCACCTCGTACTCGATCTCTTTCCAGCCGAGCAGCGAGTCGCTCGACAGCACCTGATGGATGCGGGCTCGCGTCCAGCCCGCTCTAGCTGATCGCGCTCGAGCTGCTTCGCGTCGTACGCCGATGCCCCCGCCCGTGCCGCCAAGTGTAAAGGCGGGGCGGATGATGAGCGGCAGGCCGATCTGATCGGCGAACGGCCTCGGCGTCGTGCGACGGAGCGGGCGACGACGCTATCGGGCACCGGCTCGCCGATCTGCTGGAGCAGATCTCTTGAACAGCTCGCGGTCCTCGGCTGTGCGAATCGACTCGATGGGCGTGCCGAGGAGCCGGACGCTGTACGTTCTGGAGCACACCCGCGATCGGCGAGCTCGACAGCGAGGTTCAGGCCCGTCTGGCCGCCGAGGCCGGCCAGCAGCGCCATCCGGCCGCTCCTGCTCGATGATCCGCTCGAGGAACTCGGCGGTCAGCGGCTCGATGTACGATCCGATCGGCGACGTCCGGGTCGGTCATGATCGTGGCCGGGTTGGAGTTGACCAGCACCGTGCTGTGGCCTTCTTCGCGCAGAGCGCGGCAGGCCTGGGTGCCCGCGTAGTCGAACTCGGCGGCCTGGCCGATGACGATCGGGCCAGAGCCGATGACCATCACCTTCAGGTCGGGCGACACCTGCTGAGGTCGAGGAAGGATCGAAGAGCCCCTGGAGTCTTGCGGGCCCGGGCAGCCCTCGGGGTGGTACTGCACCGAGAAAACGGGCAGCTCGCGGTGGCGCAGTCCCTCGACCGAGTTGTCGTTCAGGTTGACGTGCGACACGTCGAAGCCACTGTCTGGCAGGATCGAGTCAGCGACGACCTGAAATTCGTGGTTCTGCGTCGTGATGGTCACCCGGCCGCTGGCCAGCTCGCGGACCGGATGGTTGCCGCCATGGTGGCCATACAGCAGCCGATTGGTCGCGCCGCCACCGGCGAGCCCGAGCAGCTGGTGGCCGAGGCAGATGCCCATCAGTGGCGTGCCCGACCCGACAAGGCCCTTGATCGTCTCGACCACGCCGTTGAGCTTCGCGGGGTCGCCCGGACCGTTCGAAACGAGAATGCCCTTCGGCCTGGTCTCCAGAATCTCCTCGGCCGAGGCGTCCCAGTTCCACACGTGTGGCCTGATGTTGCGTCGTTCGAGCGATCGGAGGATGTTCCACTTGGCCCCCAGGTCAAGTACCGCGATCTCGTCTGTGGGAAGAGCAAGAGAAGGGCAGGACGGCAGGACGTTTGATACGTCGGTCACCAGGTCGAGCTGCGACACGGACGGAGCCAGACGCGCGGCCGCGCGTAGAGAGTCGAGCTCCACCGGGGAAAAGCCGCTGGCCGGCGCCTGGCGCAGTACGCCGCGCTGGGTGCCCGAGTCACGCAGACGTCGCACCAGCGCACGCGTGTCGATGCCCTGCAGTCCGGGCACGCCCCACGTCTCCAGAAAGTCTTCGAGCCGCGTGTGAGACTCCCAGTGGTGCGGATAGTCGGCCAGCTCTCGAACAATCAGCGCCGAGACCCACGGGCGGACGGACTCGTCTGCGGACGCGGAGACGCCATAGTTGCCGATCTGCGGATGGGTCATGACCACCATCTGGCCGCGGTACGACGGGTCGGTGGCCACCTCCTGATAGCCCGTGATACCCGTATTGAAGACGACTTCCGCCGCGACCTCGATGGGCGCGCCAAAGACCCTCGCCGATGAAAGACCGAACCGTCCTCCAGAGCCAGCGCCGCCTCGATCACAAGCCGTTCCTGTACACGATTTGCCCTGCGCGATCGTCAGAAGCACGGTCCCGCGCAGCGTCTGGCCGTCCAGCGGCGAATTCTTGCCCTTCGAGAAGAACCGCTCGGTATCCACCACCCACGCCTGATCTGGATCGACCACCACCACGTCAGCGGGCGCGTCCGCCGACAGCGTGCCGTACGGCAGGCTCCACGCCCGGACGGTCGAGTCGTCAGCGCGCCGATCAACTGCGACAGCGTCAGCGCGCCGGCGTGAACCAGCCGCATCAACAAGCCGAAGGCCGTCTCGAGGCTGGAGATGCCTGGCAGCGCCTGGTCGAACTCGCACGCCTTGTCGATCCAGCGTCGCGGCGAATGGTCCGAGACCACGCAGTCGATCGTGCCATCGAGCAGCCGTCCAGCAGCGCGCGAGCATCGGCCGCCGACCGCAGTGGCGGACTCGTTCGGGCGTTGGTGTCATACGGCTTCAGCGACGAGCGCCTCGTCGGACAGAGCCAGATGGTGGGGCGCCACTTCCGCCGTCACCCGCACGCCGCGCGCCTTGGCCAGACGCACCTGCTCGACGGCGCCCGCGGTACTCAGGTGGGCGAGGTGCAAGCGACCGCCGGTGAACCCCGCCAGCGCCAGGTCGCGTGCGACGGCAATCTCTTCTGCTTCGCGCGGAATGCCCTTCAGGCCGAGGACGGTTGCCAGCGCACCCTCGTGCATCACCCCACCGTCGGCGAGGTCGGCCTCTTCGGCGTGACTGGCGATCGGTCGCTCCACGAGCAATGAGTATTCGAGCGCGTGGCGCATGAGGCTGGCGGACCGTACGGACCGATCGCTGTCCGAAAACGCGATGGCGCCCACCTCGGCCATGTCCACCATCTCGGATAACTCCTGACTGTTGCGCTGCTTGGTCGTCGTGCCAACAGGCAGCACGCGCACCACCGCATCGCGCCTGCTCTGCGTCAGCAGCGACTCGACATTGGCGCCGGTGTCGATCGTCGGCTGCGTGTCGGCCAGGGCACACAGCGTGGTGAAGCCGCCGGCGGCCGCCGCGCGGGTGCCGCTGGCAATGGTCTCGGCATCCTCGAAGCCCGGCTCGCGCAGGTGACAATGCAGATCCACGAATCCCGGGACCACCACGTAGCCCGCCGCGTCGATGACCGACTCCTCAGCGCTGGTAGCGCGCTCGACGATGCGTCCGTCCTCGATGCGGATGTCGCCGACCTCGTCGCGGCCGTTGGCTGGATCGAGAATTCGACCACCCGTGACGCGGATCACGCCGGCAACCCGCTGAGCAAGTACAGCAGCGCCATGCGTACGGCCACGCCGTTGGTGACCTGTGTCTCGATGACCGACTGATTACCGCGCGCCACGCGCGGGTCGATCTCGACTCCCTCGTTCATCGGGCCTGGATGCATGATCACCGCGCCCGGTTTTGCCCGCGCCAGGCGTTCCTCGGTCAGCGCGTACGTGCGGACGTACTCGCGCAGGCTGGGAAACATGCCCCCGGACTGGCGTTCGAGCTGCATGCGCAGCAGCATGATCACGTCGGCGCCTGCGATGGCTTCGTCGAGTCGGTAAGTGCGTTCGAAGCTCCACGGCAGGCCGTCGCAGAAGTCCGGGGCGGGCAGGAGCGTCGGCGGACCGCACAGCACCACGTTGGCGCCCATGAGCATGAGGCCCCACAGGTTGGAGCGCGCCACTCGACTGTGCAGGATGTCGCCGACGATAGCCACGCGTAGACCCTCGATGCGGCCGAGACGTTCTCGGATCGTGTAGAGGTCCAGCAGCGCCTGGGTCGGATGCGCGTGCCAGCCATCACCCGCGTTGATCACGGAGGCCGAGACTTCATCGGCGACGACGTACGGTGCGCCGGCCTGGTGGTGGCGCATGACCACGAAGTCGGCCCCCAGCGCCTGCAGCGTGCGAATCGTGTCGATGAGTGACTCGCCCTTGGTGACAGAGCTGGTCGAGGCGGAGACGCTGACGGTGTCGGCGCCAAGCGCCTTCGCGGCCAGCTCGAATGCCACGCGCGTGCGGGTGCTCGACTCGTAGAACAGTGTGACGAGTGTCTTGCCGCGCAGCGTCGGCACCTTCTTGATCGGTCGCTGCAGGACGTCCTTCATGGCGGCCGTGGTCTGCAGCACGGCTTCCACTTCCTGGACGCTGAAGTCGTCGAGGTCGAGCACGTGGCGTCGCGGCCTGCGGGCCTGTGTCGGCAGCAGTGGGCCGCCTGCCACCGAGCTGACGCGAGCCGGGCCCGGGCGAGTCAGCACGTCGAGGCTCATGCCGGCACCTCCGCCGCCCCAACGCGCGGTTGAATCAGGACCACTTCGTCCACACCGTCGACCTCCTCCAAACGGACCGCCACCTTCTCGTGACGGCTAGTCGGCACGTTCTTGCCGACGTAATCCGGGCGAATGGGCAGCTCGCGGTGGCCGCGATCGACCAGACACACGAGCTGAATGGCTCTGGGGCGTCCCAGGTCAATCAGGGCATCCAGCGCCGCGCGGATCGTGCGTCCCGTATACAGCACGTCGTCGACGAGGATGACGGTCTTGTCGCCGATGTCGACGGGAATCGACGTCGGGCTGAGGGTGCGCGGCGCGCGCTGGTGGACGTCGTCGCGATACAGCGTGACGTCCAGCTCGCCGAGCGGCACGAGCTCGTGCTCGAACTCCAGGATGCGCTGCTGGAGTCGTGTCGCCAGGGGAATGCCGCGCGTGCGCAAACCTACCAGGACGAGGGACTCGACGCCCGAGTTGCGCTCGACCACCTCATGCGCGAGACGGGCAATGGCACGGCGGATGTCGGCGGCGCCGAGCAGCTGTTTCTGGCCAGGGTCAAGCACAGGCACTCCTTCGCGGTCTCACAGGGCCGCATTTAAAGGTGTTGGGCGAGAGTGTACGCGCG
Organism: uncultured Chloroflexia bacterium; assembly: GCA_963776625.1. Taxonomy (GTDB): domain Bacteria; phylum Chloroflexota; class UBA6077; order UBA6077; family CF-72; genus CF-72. The sequence goes on from CAVZNP010000006.1 coordinate 126,264, forward strand.
ATCGAGTGAGGGCCGTGGATTACCGGCGCCTCGCGGCGCTTCAGCGGCGGACTCGTCAGGCGGAGATGGCCACGGGGAGCGACGACAGGCCGCGCAGGGTGATCTGATTTCTGCGCACCGGCTCGCCCGCCAGCGTGAGGTTCGCGAATCGCCGTACCAGTGCGCCGAGCGCGATCTGCCCCTCGAGGCGCGCAAGTGGCGCGCCCAGACAGAAGTGAATGCCTCGCCCAAATGCCACGTGGTTATTCGGCGTACGGCTGAGGTCCAGCTTTTCGGGATCGAGGAACTGCGCCGGGTCGTGATTCGCCGCGCCAAGCAGCGGCAGAATCCACTGCCCTGCCTCAATTGGCTGACCACCGATCTCCACCCGTTCGGTGGCGATGCGTGCGGTGAGCTGCACCGGCGAGTCAAATCGCAACAACTCTTCCACCGCTGAGCCGATCAAGGACGGATCGGCGCGCAAGCGCGCGAGCTCGTCTGGATGACGCAGCAGGGCGAGCATGCCGTTGCCGATGAGATTCACCGTCGTCTCATGTCCAGCGATCAGCAGCAGCGTGCACATGATCACGAGCTCTGGCTCACTGAGCACGTCGCCCTGCTCCTCGACCGCCACCAGCGCGCTGATCAGATCCGCGCGTGGCTCGCGACGGCGCTGCGCGATGATGCCGCGCAGGTACGCGTGCAGGGCTTCGCGCGCATCCGCGACCTGGCTAGCCACGGTCTCCGGCACCAGTGGGTCCAGGTTGGCGGCCACAACGGCCGACCATGCGTGGAATTTCACGCGATCCTCGGCCGGCACGCCGAGCAGCTCGGCGATTACCACCACCGGGAGCGGGTAGGCCAGATCGCCAATCAGATCGACAAGATCTGAGCGCTCCGCGATGCGATCCAGCAACTCGCCGACGATGGCGACGATCCGCGGCCGCAGCTGCTCGATCATCCTCGGCGTGAAGGCTTTCTGCACGAGCGCCCGCAGCCGCGTGTGATCAGGCGGATCCGAGACCAGCATCGACCTGACGGCACGTGTCTGACTGGGGCTGCGTTCAGCCGAGAAGCGCGCGTCGGTCAGACTGCCCACGACGTCGACATAGCGCACGAGCGTCCAGGCGTGCAGCACCTCGTTCCACTGCACCGGAGCATGCGCCAGCAACCGCTGATACAGCGGGTACGGGTCATCGCGCACCTGCGCAAGCAGCGGGTTGTCGAAGGGCATCTCCGCCATCATGACCCCTGATTAGACGCCCTGGCCGGGCGGCAGCGCCACTCTTGTATCATTTGCACGAACTCCGGCGCCTATGAGCGTTTTCTAAGCCATGCCTTTGGTCACTGTGTCCGAGGTACTGCGGCTGGCCCTGCCACCGACCACCGAGGTTGCCGCGGGGGCCGCGGGCCTGGGGAACGCGGCTACCTGGGCGCGCTTGCTGCGCACGCGACCGACCAGTCTCGGGCGCATCGAGCACGGCGAGATCTGGCTGCTGTCCACCGCGGCCTTGCAGCTGGTCGGTGATCCGCGCGCGGTGGCGCGCATGGTCCATGACATGGGCCAGGCTGGCGTCGTGGCCTTCGTCACGCCCCAGCCGCTCGGCCCGGAGGTCGAGGCCGAAGCCAACAACATCCATACACCCATCTTGCGCGTCGCCAGCGACGCATCGCTGGCCGAAATCGAAAAGTCCATCGTCGCCGTGCTGGTGGATCGCGAACGGGCGATTGGTCAGCGCGTCCAGGAGATCTACGAGCGACTGCTGGCGACGCTGATCGAAGATCGCGGGCTCGAGCTCATCTCCGACATCGTGGCCGAAGTGACCGGCAAATCGGTCTACTTGCTGGACGAGCACTTCCAGCCCACGGTGCAAACCGGTGGCAACGAGCGAACGGCCGAGGCCCTGGCCGACGTGCGCCGCCGCTACTGGGAGGGGCTCCTGGGCAATGTGTCCGAGCGGCTGATCGTGCTGCGGCCTATCGACCAGGAGCCGACCGCGCTCGCGTTGCGGCCACTCACGCTGCGGGGCGCGGTCGAGGGCTACCTGGCGATGGTTGGCTCGGTGGACGAATTTGGCGACTTCGACCATCAGGTCGCCGACCGCGCCGCGTCGGTGCTCGCGATCGAACTCGCCAAACAGTCCGCGGTGGTCGAAGCTCGGCTGCGTTCGCAGGGCGACTTTCTTTCGGACCTGCTCGACAATCCGGGCAGCCCCGACGACGCGCTGGTCGATCGCGCGCGGCGGCTGGGCTACGACCTTGCTCGCCCGCATCTCGTGTTCGTCTTGCGGCCGCGCGACTCTCCGAGTAGCAACGGGTCGACGAACGGGTCGACGTCGATCAATCGCAGCCACCAGCGCTTTGTCGATGCGACGCGTCGACGTCTGGTCGTCGCGGACATCACCACGCTGCTGCGCGAGCTCGACGGCAGCGTCCAGGTGCTGATGCCGTGTCCCGCCGACGTGGATCCCGTTGACGTCGATGCGGGGCTGGGCTGGGTTGAACGGTTGCGCGCCTCGCTCGAGGAGTCCCTCACCCCGGACTCAATCTCGGTGGTCGCGGGCGTGGGTCGCACGCCGGGGCCCGAGACGACGCCCTCGGCCGCCATGCGCGAGGCGACGCGCGCCGCGGACATCGCCGCGAGCATGCCGCTCGAATCACCGGCGGCGCTGCATTTTGCGCGGCTGGGCGCACTGCGCCTGATCTTTCACCTCGCGGACAATCCCGAGCTGCGGGCGTTTCAGCGCGACGTGCTCGGACCCCTGGAGAACTCGGATGCGACGCGGCGCTCAGAGTTCGTCCGCACGCTGGACGCGTTCTTGCGAGCGGGTGGCAACCACATGCGCGCCGCGCGCGACCTGAGCGTGCATCGCAATACGCTCGATCTACCGTCTAGAGCGCATCCAGGAACTGTTGGGCGGCGTTGACCTGGAGGATCCCGAAACGCGGCTCAACCTCCAGCTGGCACTCAAAATTCGGGCTGCGCTGGGCGGCAGCGCGGCAGTGTTAGGAGCAACATAGAGCCATGCCGGGCACGGACAAGGCTGCGATGACGCAGCGAGTGTTGGAACAGGCCGAGGCGGCCAACGTGCGGTTCGTGAGTCTGCAATTTACTGACATCATGGGGGTGGTCAAGAACGTCCATATCCCGTTCCACCGTTTCAGTGGGGCGATCGACCACGGGCTGTGGTTCGACGGCTCGAGCATCGAAGGCTTCGCGCGCATCCACGAAAGCGACATGTACCTGGACCCTGACCTGGAGACGTTCGGGATCATTCCGTGGGAGCGCGACAAAGAAGGCTCGACCGCGAAAGTCATCTGTGACGTGTACACGCCGGACGGCGAGCAGTTCGCCGGCGATCCACGCGGCGTGCTGCGGCGACAGCTCAAGCGTGCCGAAGAGCTGGGCCTGCGCTACATGACGGGACCCGAGCTGGAGTTCTTCATGCTGCGGCGCATTGTGGCGGACGGCGACGACCTGGCCCCCAACGCGACGCCCAACGTGGAGCCGCTGCCGCACGACCAGGCGGGCTACTTCGATCTGACGACAGACGAAGCGGCCAATGTGCGCAAGGAGATGGTCGAGGCGCTGGAGGAGCTCGGCATCGTGGTCGAGGCCAGCCACCATGAGGTGGCCATTGGCCAGCACGAGATCGATTTCCGCTACGACGACGCGATGCGCACCGCCGACAACGCCGTGACGTTTCGCACGACGCTCAAGGCCATTGCGCAGCAGCACGGGCTGTACGCGACGTTCATGCCCAAGCCGTTCCACGGCATCAACGGCAACGGCATGCACACGCATCAGAGCCTGTGGTCGTGCGACGGGAAGACCAACCTGTTCTACGACGCCAACGACGAGTACCAGTTATCGGCGACGGCGCGCAGTTTCATGGCCGGGCTGTTGGCGCACGCGCGCGGCATGATCGCCATCCTGGCGCCGCTGGTCAACTCGTACAAGCGGCTGGTACCGGGCTACGAAGCGCCGGTGTATATCAGCTGGGCGCGCATCAATCGCTCCGCGCTGATCCGCATCCCGCAGGCATCGCGCGGTCGAGCCGGAGTCGACGCGGCTGGAGCTGCGCTGCCCTGACCCGAGCTGCAACCCGTACCTGGCGTTCGCGGCGATGCTCGCGGCGGGGCTCGACGGCATCGACCGCAAGCTGGAGCTGGGGCGCCCCGTCGAGGAGAACCTGTACCACTTCGACGATACGATGATTCGCAAGCAGGGGGTGCGCATGCTGCCCGGCTCGCTGGAGGAGGCGCTCGACGAGTTCGCCGAGGACGAGGTGATCCAGACGGCGCTGGGCGCGCACGTGTGCGAGTGGTTCCTGGAGGCCAAGCGCGCGGAGTGGAATGACTATCGCATCCGCGTGACGCCATGGGAGCTCGAGCGCTATCTGATGACGTACTGACGTCTTTTCCCCAGAGGGTCCCGAAGGTCCGAGGTCCGACGGGTCCGGGGTCGCGAGGTCCTGGAGGTCAGCAGTGAGCCGTCAGGGACCTACTCAGCCTGTTCGGCCCACAGGCGCGCGACGACCGGGGTGATCGTTTCCCAGTCGAAGCCGCGGCGGGCCAGCCACTGGGCCAGACGCGTGCTGAACGTGGCGTAGTCCAGCCCGCGCAGGCGCGGTGCGCGCCTGGCCGCCGCGCGATACGCGTCTCGCTCGGCCGTCTCGCCCAGCGGCGCGGTGGCCGCCTCGGCCCCGGCTCGAGCAATGCCATGCTGGGCCAGCTCGGAGCGCAACAGCCGCGCGCCGCGTGGCCGAAACGTCTGCCGCTGCTCCACCCAGTACTCGGCAAAGGCCTGATCGTCGACAAAGCCGTGCTGACGCAGCTGCGCAAGCACGCTCTCAGTCACTTCAGCGTTGGCGCCAGCCCGTCGCAGGCGCTGTCGCACTTCGTATTCACTTCGGGGCCGCTGCGCCAGAAAGCGGACCGCCGTGTCGAGCGCGCGGGCGTAGTCGATCTCAGAACGTAGCGGCGAGATCCACCTCCTCGAAGCCAGCGCGTCCATTGGCCCCCGGCAGCTCGACCGCGGTGCGGCTGGCCAGCGTCTGCTGGCGAATCAACCGCTCGATCTCCTCGGCCATCTCGGCGTTGCGCTTCAGGAATTCGCGCGCGTTCTCGCGGCCCTGGCCCAGCCGCGTCTCACCATAGGAGAAGAACGAGCCAGTCTTCTTGACCAGCCCCAGCTCGACCGCCAGATCGAGCAGACCGCCCTCCTTGGAGATGCCCTCGTTGTACATAATGTCGAACTCGGCCACGCGGAACGGTGGCGCGACTTTGTTCTTGACCACCTTCACCTTCACGCGGCTGCCGACGACGTCCGTGCCCTGCTTGATCGAATCGATGCGCCGCACGTCCAGGCGCACCGAGGCGTAGAACTTCAGCGCGCGGCCACCTGGCGTCGTTTCTGGATTGCCGAACATCACCCCGACCTTCTCACGCAGCTGGTTGGTGAAGATCAGCGACGTGCGGCTGCGGTTGATCGCCCCCGTCAGTTTTCTCAGGGCCTGCGACATCAGGCGGGCCTGCAGGCCAACATGGCTATCGCCCATCTCACCTTCCAGCTCGGCGCGCGGCACCAGCGCTGCCACCGAGTCGATCGCCACGACGTCGAAGGCCGCCGAACGCACCAGCGCCTCGGCAATCTCCAGCGCCTGCTCGGCCGAGTCCGGCTGCGAAATGAACAGGTTGTCGACGTCAACGCCCACCTGGCGCGCGTACGCCGGATCGAGCGCATGCTCGGCGTCGATGATCGCGCACGTGCCGCCCGTCCGCTGGGCTTCCGCAATCACGTGCTGCACCAGCGTCGTCTTCCCTGACGACTCGGGGCCGAACACTTCGGTGACCCGCCCACGCGGCACGCCACCTATACCGAGGGCGATGTCCAGCGCGATCGAACCCGTCGGAATGGCGTCGACGGCCATGCGCTGCTGGGCTTCGCCCAGCTTCATGATCGCGCCCTTGCCGAATTGTTTTTCGATCTGCGAGATGGCGTTTTCCAGCGCCTTCGCCTTGTCGGCTTCAGCCATGCTTACCCCTTCTTACTGCTGAGCTGAGCTTAGCACACTTGTTCTATGATGGAAACAATTGTGGCGCGCAGCAGGTCGGCCGCCGCCACGGCGCTCGCCGCGCGGTTGGCGGCGCGGTCGCCCTGCCAATGAAACTCGCGCACTACGACGCCCTCGGCGCTGGCCACCGCCACATAGGCCAGGCCGACGGGCTTCGTCTCGGTCGCCCCGCCGGGCCCGGCGATGCCCGTCGTGGCAACCCCGACGCGCGTCCTGGCCAGCTTGCGCACGCCAATCGCCATGGCTTCGGCGGCCTCGGCGCTGACCGACCCGTGAGCGCGCAACACGTCGGTGGGCACATCCAGGAGCGAGACCTTCAGCGCGTCCGCGTAGGCCACCACGCCGCCGATCACCACCGCGCTGCTGCCCGGCACGGCCGTCAGCCGCTCGAGTAACAGGCCGCCGGTATCGCCTTCGGCCACCGCGACGGTGACCTGGCGAGCCGCGAGCATCTGGACGAGGTCCTGCACGCTTTCAGCTTACGCACGTGGCGTCACGTCGACCGTCACTCGGGCGTCAGTTCGGGCGTCACTTCGCCCGAGACGTCACCTCGCCCGAGGCATCCCGCAGCCCGAGGCGTCACACCGGCCGTGCGAGCAGGTCGTACGCCAGCGCGCGCTCGATCCTCACCCGCACGATCTCGCCCACCGGCAGTTGCTCGGCCTTGACCAGCACCAGGCCGTCCACCTCCGGCGCGTCGCGGTGCGAACGCCCGGCGTACCAGCCGGACCCGGCTCGGGGCGGCCCTCGATCAGCACGTCAATTTCCTGGCCGATCATTTCCCGATTCGAGGCCAGCGTGATGTCGCGTGCCGCGGCCATCAAGCGCGACCTGCGGCGCGCTTTCTCTTTGGGCGGAACGTCATCATCGCGGCCAAAGGCGGCGGTGCCTTCTTCATGCGAATAGGTGAACACGCCAACCCGATCGAAGCGCAGGCGCTGCACGCTCTCCACCAGAGACGCGAACTCCTCGTCCGTCTCACCCGGAAAGCCCACGATGAACGTCGTCCGCAGCACCAGGCCTGGCACGCGGTCGCGCATCCAGGCCACCAGGTCCTCCGTGTCGCGGTGGGGGCGGCGCATACGCGCCAGCGTCCACGGGTGCGTGTGCTGCAGCGGCATATCCACGTAGGGCAACACCTGCTCGCGTTCGTGCAGCACCTGCAGGAAACGCTCGGTGACGTGCCGCGGATAGGCGTACATCACGCGGATCCACGGCAACGACGCGGGCCCATACGCATCGCAGATCTGCTCGAGCAAGCTTGCCAGCCCGTCTCGCTGGCCCACATCGTGGCCGTAGCGCGTCGTGTCCTGACCGACCAGCACGATCTCGCGCACACCCTGATCGACCAGCTGCCCCACCTCGCGCAGGATCAACGCGGCTGGCTTGCTGCGGTGATTGCCCTTCATGAACGGAATCGCGCAGAAGGCGCAGCGCTGGTCGCAGCCGTCGCTGATCTTGAGGTACGCGCTTGGCCCGCTCGGCTGGCGCACGGCGATCTCGAGGTCCAGGCGCCCCTCGGGGGCCAGCTCCACCAGCGGCAGCGACGAGCCCGGCGCGCGCGCCTCCTCCAGCTGCGAGAGCACGTTCGGCAGCGCTGACCAGTTGCGCGCGCCGACGAAGGCGTCGATCTGCGGCAGCTCGCTGGCGAGGTCCGTCGGGTAGCGCTCCACCAGACAGCCCGTGGCGATGAGCTTCTGATCGTGCCGCTTTTCCGCGCCGAGCTGCAGCAACGTGTCGATCGACTCCTGCTTGGCCGACTCGATGAAGCCGCAGGTGTTGACAATCAGCACGTCGGCCGACTGCGCGTCGCTCGCGCGGACGTGGCCACTGGCCAGGAGCAGCTGTTCCATGGCCTCGGAGTCGACCGTATTTTTGGCGCACCCCAACGAGACGATCAGAAACGAGCGTGCGGCCACGCCTGCAACCAGCGACGTCAACGCTGCCAGCTCAGCTCGACCGGGTCGGTGGCGGTCTGGGGGTCCTGGGGAGTGCCATTCACTGTGATGGCCACGGCTGATCCATTGCTGGTACGCATGATGACAGAGTTTTGGGCCACGGGCAGCTGACGATCGGTGCCTGGTGCGAGTGTCTCGGCGACGACCTGTTTACCGTCGACGGCGGCCTCGACGTACACGCGCGCGTTCGTCCGAAACTCTACCAGTATGCCGTCGACCGTTGGCGTCGGGGTAATCGTCGCCTCGGGTGTTGGTTCAGGTGTCGGCTCGAGTGTTGGCGTGGTAGTCGGTAACAGCACTGCAATCGAGGTGGGCAGGCGCGCCCCAATCGGCGTCGGCGTGCCGAGGCGCGCCTGCTGGCGCAGGGCGGCGTCCGACTGATTCAGCGTGTGCTGGACGTCCTGGTACCAGTTCCAGGCGAAACCGAACATCAGCACGAAGGCGATGCCGCCAAGGCTGTACAGCACGGGCCGCACCGGGATACTGCGCGGCAGGGCCACGTGCGGCACGGCGGGGCGCAGCGTCGACGTGGGCTCGCGTCGGACGGCTGGCTGGTACAGGTCGACCATCGCCTGGGCGTTGAGGCCGAGGTACTCGGCGTACGTGCGCAGGAACCCGCGGGTGTAGACCGGCGGCGGCAATGCCGCCAGATCTTCGGATTCGAGCGCTTCGAGATAGCTGCGACGGATGCGCGTATCGTTCGCCGCGTCGGCGAGCGACACACCTTTATCGAGGCGCGCCTGCCGCAGCGTCTCACCCAGAGTCCACACGTGTGTGGCGACTGTACCCGTTTTCCGGAGGGTGCCCCAAGGGGGTCACGACTGGCGACGCGCCGCCAGGAGGTGCTTGAGCTCGTCCAGTGGGCGTGTGTTGAGCACATCCGCGGCAGTCAGCCACCCGCGTCTGGCGCTGGCAAGGCCGAATTGCATGAAGTCGAGCTCGTGCGTGTTGTGCGCATCGCTGCTGATCGTGAAGCGCGCGGCCAGTTCCTTGGCGCGTCGCGCCCACGTTCCGTTCAGGTCAAGGCGGTCGGGGGTCGCGTTCAATTCAAGCGCGCAGCCCACGCGCGCGGCTCGCTCGACCACCGCCTGCATGTCGACCGCGTACCCGTCACGCCGACGGATGATGCGCCCGTGGGGGTGGTTCAGGGTATTCACCAGTGGGTTCGAGATGGCCCGCAGCATGCGCTCGGTCATGACGTCGCCCGCCTGGCGAAATCCACTGTGCACGGATGCCGAGACGTAGTCGAGCGAGCGCAGCACGTCGTCCGAAAAGTCGAGCTGCCCGTCGAGCAGGATGTCCATCTCCGTACCGAGCAACACCACGAACGGCGCGAGCTTCTTGTTGAGGCGGCTGACCAGCACGCGTTGCTCCTCGAGGCGCTCCGGCGTCAGGCCGCGCGTCATGGCGAGGTTCTGGGTGTGGTCGGTCAGCGCCATGTACTCGTAGCCCCTGGCCCTGGCCGCCCTGGCCATGTCCTCGAGCGTTTCGGTGCCGTCAGTCCAGTTGGTGTGCGTGTGCAGGTCGCCGCGGATATCGGTGAGCTCGACGAGTCTGGGCAGACTGCCGGATTGCGCCGCCTCGATCTCGCCCGCATCCTCGCGCAGCTCAGGCGGGATCCACGCCAGGCCGAGCCGCTCGTAGATGGCCGCCTCGCGCTCACGCTCGAGCAGCTGGCCCGTGGCGTCGTCTTCGAGGCCGAGGGGTGAGAGCTGCCAGCCGCGTCCGCGAGCCAGCTCTTCCAGACGAGCGACGTGGCCGCGCGAGCCCGTGTACCACACCAGCGCGCTGCCCCAGGTTTCGGGCGGCACGATCATCAGTCGAACCTCGAGGCCGCCGTACAGCTGGACACTGACTTCGTCGGCGCTGCGGTCCAGCACCTGGACGAGGTTCGGTAGATTGGCGACGGTCTCGATAGCTTGCTCGGCTTCTTCGGCAGTCTCGCGGCCAGCCAGCACGTCGAGGCCGCCAACCGTGTCCTGCATGCGACGGACGCTGCCTACCGCGGCCAGGCGCTGGTCTTCGGCATCGAGGCCGCCGAGGGCGTCGCGCACCTGTGCGAACGCCGCCCAGGCGTCCGAAAGCAAGCCACGCGTGGAGCGCTGCTTCAGCTGCTCGAGACTGTGCACCAGCGCGTCGATCGCCCTCGGGCCGAAACCAGTCACCTCGCGCAGACGGCCCGAGCGAGCGGCGTCCTCGAGATCGGGCAGGGTGGAAATGCCCAGTTCTTGATAGACGGCGCGGGCGCGGCCCGGTCCCAGGCCAGGCACCTGCAGCAGGGACGCCAGGGCCACGGGAAAGTCGCGCCGGACGTCCTCGTGGGACTGCATGCGGCCGGTCTTCAGATACTCGATGATCCTGGCCTCGAGGGAGCTGCCGACGCCGTTGAGCCCGCGCAGGCGGCCCTCCTCGAACAGGACATCCAGGCGCTCGCTGGCGCTGCCGACGCTGCGCGCGGCGGTGCGATACGCGTTGTAGCGGTAGGGTGGTTCGCCTTTGATCTCGAGAATGTCGCCGATCTCGGCGAACAGGCGGGCAACCTCGGCATTAGCGCTGGAGGCAGACCCGGAGCGGTCGAGGTCGAGGTCGAGGTCGAGGTCAGCGTCTGCACCTGCGCCTGCGCCTGCGTCGGTGCCGGTGCCGGTGCCGGTGCCGACGGCACGCGGTGCGGCGCGGCGCCGCGCCGCTACCCGTCTTCGCTCAGCCATGCTTGTATGGGATTAGCATAAAAGCATGCCCTTGGCCGCGAAGCACCCGGGGCAGCCGAGGTCCGGCCGCGCGCGGCCGGCCAGGTTCTTGCCGCCCGACGACGGGCCATCGCGTCGCCCGAACTAGTCAGGTGGGCGACACGCGACCACCGGAGGAGCTGGTCGAGGCACGCCGCCACGATCCGCTGCCTGGATTTGCGCATTATCCGCGGCACCACGGGCTCCTGGACGATGCGCTGGCCGGGCAACTGCGAGCACGCGCAGAGCGTGAGTGGCCGACGCCGTGGCCCATACGAGTCAAGCACCGGGCCAGCGGTCGAACGCGTTCGCGGACGTCTACTCCAGTCGTTCGCCTGAGGGGACTGGCACTCGCGACTAGCGAGGACGGTTGTCGATCACTCTGACGGCTTTGCCCTCGCTGCGCGGAACGCTGCCCGGGCTGAGCACGCGAATAATCATGGATAGCCCCGTGGCTTCACGCAAAGCGTGCTGGATGTGCTGCGTCAGCGCATCAGACCTCGAGTCGGTCTCGCACAGAACCGTCAGCTCGTCCATCGCGCCGGGTCGATCGACGACCAGCTGATAGTGGGGCGCCACCTCGGGCACGCGCAGCAAGACCCGCTCCACCTCAGACGGATACAGGTTGACCCCGCGAATGATGAGCATGTCATCGATGCGACCGCGTACGCGGGCCAAGCGCACCGTCGTCCGCCCACACGCACACGGGCTGACGTCGAGCGACGAAACGTCACCGGTGCGGTAGCGCAGCATCGGCAGGGCCTCCTTCGTCAGCGTGGTGAAGACCAGCTCTCCTTCTTCGCCCGGTCCTAGCACACGACCCGTCACGGGATCGATGACTTCCACGAGAAAGTGGTCCTCGTGCACGTGGGCGCCGTCGCGGACCTCGATGCACTCGCCGGCAACACCCGGACCCACGATTTCCGACAGGCCGTAGACGTTGACGGCCGTCAGACCCAGCTGCTGCTCGATCGCGTCGCGCATCTGCTCGGTCCACGGCTCCGCGCCGAACACGCCAACCTGAAGCTTCAGGCGATCGAGGCCCACGCCTTGTTCGACCAGCGTCTGAGCAATGTTGAGCGCGTAGGACGGCGTACTGCACAAGACCTGCCCGCCCAGGTCCTCGAGCATCAACACCTGGCGCTGGCCCAGGCCGCCAGACATCGGAATGACCATGCAGCCGAGCACTTCGGCGCCCATGTGGAACCCGAGCCCGCCGGTGAACAGCCCGTAGCCGTAGGCGTTGTGCACCACCATGCCCGGCGAGACGCCTGCCATCGTCAGCGTGCGCGCCATCACCTCCGACCAGACACCGAGGTCGTTGCGGGTGTAGCCGACGACGGTCGGCTTGCCGCGCGTGCCGCTCGAGGCATGCACGCGCACGATCTGGTCGCGCGGGACGGCGAACAGACCGAACGGATAGTGTTCGCGCAAGTCCGTCTTGTACGTGAAAGGCAGGCGCTGCAGGTCGTCGAGTGCGGAAACTTCGGCCGCCGCGTGCAGGCCAGCCGCATGCAGTCTCTCGCGAATGACGGGGACGTCCTCGAGCTGGCGGCGGAGGGTCTGACGCAGTCGCTCGAGCTGCAGGCTGGCGAGCTGCTCGCGGGAAAGCGTTTCCGCTTCGGGGTTCCACAGCACGCGGCAAACGATAGCGCTACAGTCCGAGCATGGCTATCGACGTCTCCGGGGGCGTGGGTTTCTCCGCGGACGAGCTGGCTCACCTTTCCGCGCTGGACCCCGTGCGATCGTTCGGCGACTCGCTGACAGCGGATGCCCAGGCGGCCAGTCGATTCTTTGCCGCGGGGCAGGCGCTGATCGATCGCCTGCCGGCACGCGCCAGCCGTCCGCCTGTCGAACAGGCGGCAGCCGAGGCACTCCATCAACAGCTGCGAGCAACGCGAACCGCCTTCCTCAGGCGACACACCACGGAGCTGTACAGCGCACTAACCGACGGGCGCAGCCGCTTCGTCAGAGTCGAAGAGCTCATCTATCGCGCCGCTGAGGTGGTGCCCGGGCTGGTGCCAACCCGAGCGCAGATCGCTGCCGAGCGCGAGCACCCGCAGAAGGACAAAGAAGGCTACGAGGTCGACCAGGGTGTCTTTCTCTCGTGCGTCTTGAGCGATCCGCTTGCCGGCGGGCATCTGGTGCACGCCATGCTACGCCCGCGTCAGGAGTCGCTGGACCTGCTGGCCGATTTCCAGAGCAGGGGGCAGCTCGACGTTGGCAACACCAGCGTCGAGCGCCGCGGGCCGGTGGGGTATGTGCTGCACGGCAACCCACGGTTTCTGAATGCCGAAGACGACTCGACGACCGCCACGCTCGAGATTGCGACGGACCTGGTGCTGCTCGACGCGTCGATTGAGGTCGGAATTCTGCGCGGCAAGGCGGTCGACCATGCGCGGTACGCCGGCCATCGCGTCTTCAACGCCGGGATCAACCTCACCCACCTGTACCACGGTCAGATCTCGCTGGTGGACTTCTTTGTCGTCCGCGACCTGGGCTATCTGCACAAGATGTATCGCGGTCTGAGCGCCGAGGAGTACTGGCCGAACGAAGTCGAGGTGTGCGACGAAAAGCCCTGGATCGCGGCGGTCGAGGCCTTTGCCATCGGCGGCGGCTGTCAGATCCTGCTGGCGATGGACCACGTGCTGGCCGAGCGCAGCAGCTACTTCAACCTGCCCGCGCGCAAGGAAGGGATCATCCCGGGTGTCGCGAACATGCGCCTCTGGCGGTTTGTGGGCGACCGCGCGGCGCGGCAGGCGATCCTGTTCGAGCGTCGGTTCGACGCGGATAGCCCCGCGGGCCGTTTGATCTGCGACCGCGTGGTGGCTGACGGCGAGATGGACGCCGCGCTCGAGGAGACGATCGGGGCGCTGCTGGTGTCAGGCGTGGTGAGCGCGTCGGGCAATCGCAAGGCGCTGCGACTTGGACAGGAGCCGATCGACCTGTTCCGGCAGTACATGGCGCTGTACTGCCGCGAGGAAGCGTACTGCCACTACAGCCCGCAGCTGATCGCCAATCTGGAGCGGAACTGGAACGCGGTGGCGCGGCTGCCCTGAGCGGGGCAGCCGCGAAGAAAAATAAACCTTAGAAAAACCAGAGGAGGGAGGGACCGACGGCCAGGAACTGACGCCTAAAACAGGCGAATCCACTGCTGGGCGATCTTCGAATGCGCCTTGCAGCGATTGGAGCCTTCGATGCCATCCCACTGGGCGTGGGGCCAGAACAGTACGTTGCGAAAGCCCTTGTCGTCGGTCATGACAGCGAAGCGACCGATCACGGCGTCGCAGCGCTCACATTGCTTCGCGTAGGGATCGAAGCACCACTCGCCGGGTCGGAACTCCTGCATAGCTCGCGGCAATATACGAAAACCGTTTTCCCTGGACAACGTATTTTCTGAGAATCAGCTTGATGACATGCCGGCGTCAGGCGCCTGAGACTCGGGCTCAGAGGGCGAGCACCGCGCCCTCGATCGCCCCAAAAACCTCGACCGCGCTCCCGGCATCGCGCGCCCGCGCTCGACCGGCGGCCTGCATCCGATCGATGTCCGCGTCGGTGTGCGTCGGTTCGTGATGAAACAGTGCCACGCGTCGCACCCCGGCGGCGACCGCGACGTCGACGACGTAGTCGGTATTGCCGTGTCCCCAACCCCGCCGCGCCGCGTATTCCTCGGCGGTGTACTGCGCGTCCTGGATCAGCAGGTCAACCCCGGCGACGAAGTCGATCAAGCGCTGGTCGCCGCCCGTCGGGCCAGCGGGCGTCGGGCCAGCGGGCGTCGGGCCAGCGGCGTCGCTCGCGTAGGGCTCGTGGTCGGTCACGTACGCAACCGAGACGCCGTCGGCCTCGATGCGGTAGCCGATGCACACCGACGTGTGGTTCAGGTAGTGGGTCCGCACCGTGGCGTCCTCGACGTGCAGCTTGCCCTCGCCCAGCTCACAGAACGTGAGGTCGGCGCGAAGATCCGAGAGCGGCACCGGGAAGTAGCTGGAGTGCATCTGACCCGCGAGCACGTCGTGCAGCGACCGCTCGGGGTCACGCGCACCGTAGATCGCCAGACGATTACCGGGCGCGAAGCCAGGCGTGAAGAACGGGAAGCCCGAGATGTGATCCCAGTGCGTGTGCCCGAGCATCAGGTGGGCTGAGACCGGCTTCCCCTGACGAGCGAGGTGCAGCCCGAGCTCGCGGATGCCGGTGCCACTGTCGAGGATGAGGCAGCCGCCGGCCGCGGTAGCGACCTCCACGCAGGAAGTGTTGCCGCCATAGCGAACGGTGGCCGGTCCCGGCGTCGGCACGGATCCGCGGGTTCCCCAGAACGTGACCCGCATTTGCGCGGACAACTATACAAAGCGCCGCGCGACACTACGCGAGGCGGATCGACGTCCGGTGGCCATTCTGGACATCAACAACCTGCTGCGTGGCGCCGAGATCGACCTCGGCGCGCAGTCGGTCGGGCAGCACGGTCAAAGCCAGGTCGAATCTGCGACCGCGATAACTGAGCTGGCGGATGGCATAGCGTGCCCCGTCCCGCAGCATCGCTAACGGGAAGGCCGGCGTGAGGTCGAAGACGCATGCGCTGGTATCCATCGACTCTTTGAAGCCGAACACGTGCCGAATCAAGAGGTTGGCGGTAGTCGCGCCCCAGCCGTAGGCGTCGCTGCCGCCGTACGTTCGCCAGTCCTCCGGCCAGAATTCGGGCGACGAGCCTGGCATCGGTCGCTCGAGACTGCCCAGCTCGCGACGGGTCGTGACGCGATAGACACGATCGATGATCTCGCAGGCGACTTCGCCGACGCCGCCGAACAGGTCGGCCGCGGCGGCCGACTCCACCAGCGACCACGTCCACGACGGCCACAGCGTCCACGGCGGAGTCGCGTGGCGCCAGACCTCGTCGGCATCCAGGGGTAAACCGACGAGCAGCGGCGTAAGCGACTGCGCCGAGTAGCGGCACGCGTCGATGCCCCAATAGTTCCGTTGGGCGCAGTCTGGCTGCGGTCGGTGCTCGGCGATCAGCCAGTCACGGTAGCGGCCGACGCCAGCATCGAACATGGCGCGCGTGCGCTCTCGATAGTCGTGCTCGAGGCGACGCCAGCGAGCAGGGTCCAACTCGAGCTGTTCGGCGAAGAACGCCAGCACGCCTGCCGCCTGAGCCAGGGTCGCCTGCAGCTCGACGGGCCGCACGCGGCGCGACACGTCGGCATCGCCCGAGCCAGTCGGATCCAGTCGTGGGTTGCCGTCCTCGCCCGATTCCCACGTGCACTTGTAGACGAGCCAACCTTCGGCATCGGTGCGTTCGGCCAGCCACCAATCGACATAGGCAGCGGCGA
Organism: uncultured Chloroflexia bacterium; assembly: GCA_963776625.1. Lineage (GTDB taxonomy): Bacteria > Chloroflexota > UBA6077 > UBA6077 > CF-72 > CF-72. The sequence goes on from CAVZNP010000006.1 coordinate 142,328, forward strand.
ACGGAAAGATGCGCGCCAGCCAATCTCGATCAAGGGTGCGCAGATACACGAGCTGCAAGTTCAAAAACGGCAGGCACCACGCCGGCGACGTGCCACACCGGCTGCCGTCGGCCGCGAGCATGTTGTACTCGCCATCCCTGAAGACGCATGGGACGTTTGGCGCAGGCGCGTCGCGCAGCAGGGTCTCCACCGCGCGCAGGGCCAGACCGGGCTCGACGTAGGCCAGGCGCAGCATGTCCAGGGTGCCCTCCGCGAAGACCACCCGCGGCCAGGCGGTCATCCAGGCCGGCCACACGTCGGCAAAGATGCCGCCGGCCGGCTGCACCAGCAAGCGCGTGGTCTGAAAGTCGTGGTGCAGGCCCTCGCGCCAGTGGACGGGCCAATCGCCGCTCAACGCTGGGCAGGCGATCTCGAACGCGGCGTCGTCCTCGAGTAGCCGTGCGTGGGCCGCCTCTGCGTCACGCAGCGCGTTGGTGGCGGCGGTCGTCGCGCCCGACGTGGCTGCCGCCCGACCGAGGACCGCCACGAGTTGGCGCTGCTCGCCCGCCGACAGCGTTGCCGCGAGCGACGTCGGGCCGACGAGCACGTGCTGGCCAGGCGGCGAGCCATCGCGCACGCGCAAAACGTCCACCCTGACGGAGCGCGGCTCGGTGGCGACGTTGGTCGCCGTGACGCGGGCGCACAGCGCATCGTCGCCGATGAGGTGCCAGCGCGCTTCCACGTGTACGCCGTTGTGCTGCCACTCGCAGCCGACGATCAAACAGGAGTGATAGCTGCACACCAGGCCGATAGCGTCAAAGTCCGCACGTGTGCGGCACGGGCGGCCGTCCACGCTGGTCTGGAGGGCTATGCCCGCGCGGGCAGTCGCATCGCGTCCGACCGGGTACGCCCACTCGACGCCGAGCACGTCCATGCAGGTGCGCAGGTTGCCGCCCTGCGTATCGTCCCAGGCGCGCGCGCGATGGGTCAGGTTGCGCAGATAGCCGAAGGGAGTGAACTCAACCATCGACGTCTCTGTCTCTGTCTAGGTCTCGCCGCACAGCATCACCCTCGAGCGACTATCGGTGTGGTACTCGAGCTGGTGGCCGCCTGAGGCGATCATGACCAGGTAGCCAGGCGTTACGACCTGTGAATAGAGCTGCCCGGGCTGTGGGCAGCCGAGCGAAGCATCTGGCCAGTCCCGTGACTCGACCTGGTCGACGCGCAGCGTGTCGCGACTGACGTTGAGATGGCTGGCGGCATCGTCGAGCGCCGCGTCAACGAGGGCGGCAGATTCGGGTGGAACCACGAGGGTTGCTCCAGAGGCAGGGGGTATCGCGGCGGCGAGCGGGGTAGGCGTGGGCGTGGGCGGCGTGGTACTCGGGCCGCAGGCGGCCAGCATCAGCGCGATCGAGGCAAGGGCAAGAGCCAGCGCGCGTCGCATATCTATCTCTGCGGACTCTAGGAGCGCGGCCGAAAAGACCGCAATCCACCTCGAAACCGCTTGCCGCGCTCCTAGCGCAAACTATCACAGAAGTCTGGCCGACGGCGACTCGGGCTGAAACGGGCTTGTCGGCCAGACTTCTAACGCCTCAACGCGGCGGTACCTGGTCGTCAACGCCGGTTCAACCTGGCGTTGCGATGATTCAGGGTATGTCCGCTATCCGACATTCCGACGTCGAGCTCCACTGCGCACACTGTGGGGCGCACTTCGTGTACTCGGCTGGCGAGCAGGAGCTGCACGCGATTCGCGGCGTGGCCTTGCAGCCGCGCGAGTGCCCGCCGTGCCGTCGCTTGCTCGGTCGCCACTGAATTAGAAGCGAGGCGGGCGCATCGCTTCCAGCGGCGCAACGTTGGTATAGACGCGATACACGGACACGTCGGTCGCGTCGGCGTGGCCGCCCACCGACGCCAGCTTGTCGAGGAACTGCTGCTCGGCATCCGTGCCAGGCTCGAAGACCCAGGCGGGATTGGGTGTCCGCTGAACGTTGTCGGCGGGCGGCAGGTAGCGGTTGAATCCGCCCGAAGTCACGTAGGCCAGCACGGTTTCGCGGGACTCGAACATGATCGGGTAGCCAATCCAGTAATCGGTGTACATCTGGTGGCGATCCTGCGGCACCAGGAACTGGACGAGCTGAGCCCGCGTCGCCGCGGTGCTGTCCGGCGTGTCTTCGGGACGCCACAGGCGTGGATCAGTGCTGAGCAAGCTCCATAGATTGAACGCGACGAGCAGTCCTACCGCCGGCCATCTGATGGCCGACCAGCGCATCCGCCACAGCGCGCCGAACAGCAGCGGAACCGTGCTGTACAGCGGCAGGGCATAGCGTGGCTCGGACACGAAGAACCCAAACCGGGTGAGCGCCACGACTGGCGGGACGCAGACCGCGACCATGACCAGCAGCGCGGGCGCCGCCTGAGTGTCGGCGCCGCACACGAAGAGGCGACGCACGGCCGGCAGATACACCGCAACGACGGCGACGAGCACGGCAATAGCCCCCAGGGCGACGACGAGATGGCCCGCGGGTCGCTGCAGCCAGTCGTTGTCGAACATCGTCTCCGATGTGGTTGGCTGGCCCAGGCCCAATAGCACCGGTACGCCGACACGAAAGAAGCGCAGGAACTGCGCGGGCGGATCGATGGGCAGGTCGGGTGGTTGTACGAGCGACGCCACGGTCCGAAAGCCCGTCGTCAGGTTGTCGAGGATCATCGGGAGCATGCCGACGACGACACCCAGGCCAGCCAGCGCGTACTGGATCGGGGCAAATCGGCCGCGGCGGCCCACCAGCAGGTAGATCGCGGCCGGCGCGAGGTACACGATGGCCAGCAAATGTGTCCAGAAGGCAAGGCCCGCGAGCAGGCCCCACACGGCGGCCAAGCGACGGCTCGGCGAGCAGACGAGCGCCAGGCTGGCCAGCAGCAAGGCCTCGCCGAGAAAAAGCACTTCGGCGTAGCCGCCGCGCGCCTTCGTACTCCACACGGCCCACATGGATGGGGGCACGGCCAGGTAGGCCGCCGTGGCCAGGCCGGGCCCGGTGCCAAACAGGCGGCGTGCGACCAGCGCCGACAGCGCCAGAAATCCGAGGCTGTACGCGGTCGGCACGAGCTTCAGCAGGAGCGTGCTCGAATCGAAAATGCGGAACAGGGGCGCGGCGGTGAACGCTTCGAGGCTGCCGATGTACGGCTGACCCCAGTAAAAGACCGGTCGCTCGCCCAGAAAGGCGATGTGGCGGGCCATCAGACCGACCACCGCCTCGTCCCCGTCGATCTCTCCGAGCGGGCTGACGATGATCGCCAGCCGCAGCGCGAGCCCGACGAGCAGCATGCCGATCACCCCGACGGCAAACAGGTGTTGTTTCAGAACGGCGAGCCCGTGCGTCACGCGAGCAGCTCACCCGTGGTGGTGATGCGCTCGCGGCCATGGCTGTCGCGGATCCGCAGCGAGCCGTCTGGCAGTGCGCCGAGAATGACCACCTCTTCGGCTCGATCGCCGTCGAGCATGCGCAGTCGCTGGCCGCGACGCCAGAGTCGCGCATCCCAGCTTGCCGAGACGACCTCATCGGCTTGCGCGAACAGCCGTTCGAGCTGTGATACGAACGTAAGCAGCACATCGCCGCGATCGAGCGGCAAGGCATCCGATGCGCGTGCCGCCTGCAGGCAGGTGGCGCCCGCAACCTCGGCGGGCGCCGCCGAGACATTCAGGCCGAGGCCGACAATCACCTGCAGCTGCCGACCGTCCCAGCTGGTTTCGGCCAGGATGCCCGCGACCTTCGAGTCGTCCAGCATGACGTCGTTGGGCCATTTGATGGCGATCGCGGCACCAGGCACGAAGTGTTCGATGCAGCCGATCAGCGCCATCGACGCCATCCGCGTATAACGCCAGGGCCGGATGGCGGCCGTTTGGACTTCTTCGCGGAACAACATCGACAGCAGCAGCGCGCTACCCGGCGGCGCGAGCCACTGGCGGCTGGCTCGGCCACGTCCCGCGCGCTGGAAGTCAGCCACAAAGAGCGAACGGCTAGGCGCCCCGTGCTGCACCGCGACGCGCGCCTCATCCTGCGTGCTGTCGACCGCGTCGAAGAAGGTGCCCTGCCAGGGCGCCGGCAGTTCGAGTACCGCGGCAGCGAGGCTATCGCTGGCCATGTGTACTGTTACTCAGGCGCATGGCTGACGTACGAACACCGCTGCTGCTGGCGACGACCAGCGCGGGCAAGCTACGCGAGTGGCAGGGTCTGTTGGACGATCTGCCCCTCGAGCTGCTCACCCTGCGCGATGTGGGCATCACCTTCGACGTCGACGAGACCGGCTCAACGTACGCGGCCAATGCGCTGCTCAAAGTCGAAGCGTACGGGAAGGCCAGCCAGTTGTTGACGCTGGCCGAAGACTCCGGACTGTCCGTCGCCGCGCTGAATGGCGGACCTGGCGTGCGGTCGGCGCGCTGGGAAGGCAACGATTATGTCCACAAAAATGCGCTGCTGATTCGCCTGCTCGAAGGCAAGCAAGGCGCCGCGCGCGCCTGTCGCTATGTGTGCGCCGTACTCGTGCGTCATCCGGACGGTCGACTGTGGCGGGCGCGCGGCGAAGTGCGGGGGCAGATCGCGCTGCAGGCGGCGGGCAACGGTGGGTTCGGCTACGACCCGGTGTTCTACATCCCGCGCTTGCGCCAGACGCTAGCGCAGGTCCCGATAGACGAGAAGGACCGAATCAGTCACCGCGGTCGTGCTGCCGGGCGCGTACGCCGGATACTGCGGGACCTGATCGATACGGGCACGTCGTGAGGGCGCCTGGTCCTGGGTTGGCTGGACGGCCGGGACGACCTCCTGCCCCCTGAAGCGCGCCTGGACGGGCACTTTTTCAGTCACGCGATATTCGAGTCGACGACCGAACAGCAAGCGGGTATGCGCATCGAGCGCGGGCAGGGCGCAGAGCATCAGGCCGACGATGGGCAGCAGCGCGAACGACGCCCAGCCGATCAAGACGTCGATCGCGTCCTCACCATCAGGATGTTGGGGCCGCAGGCGCCAATCGACGAAGATGACCAGGATCAGACACGGCAGACACAGTCCGAGAATGGCCGAGACGAGGCTCGACTGCCACTGCCCGAGCTGACTCTGCGCGTACGTCGGGTTGATCAAGCGCGGGACGAGGCCGCCCAACGTCAGGAGGAACCAGTGCGACGGCCACATCAGGTGCTCCTCGACGTACCAGACCACGCGCATGCAGCGGGTGCGCCACGACATGTCGCGCGCGCGGAGGGCGCCAAAGGCGACATACGGAATGTCCGAGACGCCCCAGGCCCAACGCAAGATCTGGTGGTACTGATTCTCGAGTGTGCGCCTGAGGGTGGCGCCTTCGGCGGCGTCGGCGTAGACCGGCAGGAAGATCGGTCGCACCTTGACGCGCTGCCCGAAGTGGAACAGCACCTTGAAACACATGTGTGAGTCTTCGGGGATGACGTCCACGTCCCAGTAGCCGACCGATGCCACGGTGTGCCAGCTCAGCGAGTATGTGGACTGGGTCACCAGACGATGGCTGGGCACCATGCGGGCCAGCTCCCACAGCGAATAGATGCTGTTGAGCGCACGCAGCGGGGCGATCAGCCGCCAGTGATTGGCGTAGAACAGGATCGCGGGTTGGAAGATGTGCAGGAAGCCATTGGGCTCGCTCAGGATCTCGTAGCCGAGGGCGCCGAGGTAGCGGTGATGCAGTCGGGAGTCGGCATCGCACACGGTCACGATCAGGTGCTGGGGGTCGAGGAGCCCGGTGTCGATCAACTGCGTCTGCACGCGGCGCGCGGCCCAGGTCAGGTTGGCGGACTTGCCGCGGACTTCACCGTCCTGGTCGGGGTGGAACGTGATCAGCAGGTTCTGAAAGAGCGGCGCAAAGCGCTCGCTGAGGCGTTGGGCACGCAGCGGCGCCATCGGGTCGCGCTCTTCGAAGGCCAGCACTACCGAGACGCGCTCGAGCGGCACGTCCTGGAGGGTCAGGTAGTGGAGCGCATCGGCGACGATGTCTTCGCTTTCGCCGTAGGTGGGCACGAGGACGAGGTGCTGGAGCTTGTCATAGTCGGGCAGGCTGGCTCCGTCGGCCAGCCAATCACGCTTCTGGGCCTGGTGGAGCCGCCAGAAGCCGATCACGACGCCGCTGGCGAAGCCGAGGGACTTCCAGAGCCAGTAGATGCTGAAGACGATCAGGCCGAAGCCGAGCGCTTCGGGGGCCACGATGGCGGCCCACACGGGTGCGGTGATGATCAGCCACACCGCGGCGGTGGGCAGGATCTCGAGCGCGCGACGGGAGCTCAAGCGGGGGAGCGTGAGAGATGGCAATGTCAATTCACTGCGGTCCACCTCCAAGCTAGCAGATTCGCAAAGCGGTTTGGTGTCGAGTACGCGGCGGGCGTGCAACGGAAGAGCAACAGAGCGCGTCTGGTAGAGTTCAGGGGAACTTCGCGGGGAGTAGCTCAGCCAGGCAGAGCACCACGTTTGGGACGTGGGGGCCGGAGGTTCAAATCCTCTCTCCCCGACCCTTTGGGCGCGAAACTTCTGCCGCGATGAAGCTGCCGGGATGAATGTGGAACGCGCGCGACGAGCGCGGTCGGCGGCGCAGCCGCGTGAGACGCTGGAGGACCGCTGGCTGCTCGAAGCGCAGACGGCGCGCAACCTGGAGGGGCTGACGGCGGAGCACGCGGGTGACGTCGACGGGGCGATTGCGCTCTACGAGCGCAACGTGAGCGAGGGGTTTGTGGGCGACCTGCCGTATGGGCGGCTGGTGGCAATTTATGAAAAGCGCGGGGCGTGGGAGGAGGCGGAGCGGGTGCTGCGGCGGGCGATCGAGGTGATCGAGAGCAGCCGGCGGCGGACGCCGCAAGATCGTCGCGCGACGGTGCGGGTGTTCAAGAATCGACTCAAGGTGGTGCTGAAGCGCAAGGCCTAGTGGCTGGTTTCCCCGAGGGGTCCCGCCTGGGGGGACGCGAGACTCGGACCAGTCGAAGTCGTCGAGCGCCTGCCGAGGGCCGAGGTTGCCCACAGGGGACCTTGGGGGACGCGAAACTCGGACCAGTCGAAGTCGTCGAGCGCCTGCCTGAGGGCCGAGGTTGCCCACAGGGGACCTTGGGGGACGCGAAACTCGGACCACTCGAAGTCGTCGAGCGCCTGCCTGAGGGCCGAGGTTGCCCACAGGGGACCTTGGGGGGCGCGAGACTTGGACTACTCGAAACGTGAAGCGGCTGAGGTAGGTTCTGGGATGCTGAGGCGGGCACGGTGAACCGGTTTTCCCGGAGGAGACCCGTTGCGAGGCGGCGACCACGCGCGGGAGGCATCCTGCGCGAGTCGCGGAGGCGGGCACGGTCAAGCGCTTCCCCGAACTGGACGAGGGATCGCAGCTATTCGAAGACGTCGACGCTGGGCAGCGAGTGCAGGACCAGGATCAGCAGGGCGGCGCCCATCGCCGCCGTCAGCGTGCTCGTGCCGTCGATGTCGGCGATGTCCAGGCCGAGCAGCACCGCGGCGATGAAGCCGCCGATCACGGCGCCCAGCACCCCGGCGGCCGCGTCGCCGAGCAGCGCGCGCCCACGACTGCGCAGAAACCAGCCGCACACCAGGCCGCCGACGAGGCCCAGGCCGATCCACACCAGGATGCTCACGCCTCGCCCTCGCGTGGCGTGGAGGACGGCGGTGGCGCGGCAGCTGGTGACGACGGCAGGCGCCCGGCCAGGTCGCGGCAGGTGCTGGCGTGCAGCACCAGCGCCCGCGCGGCGTTCTGCAACTGCGCCCACTGGGGCCAGTCCGGCTGGTCCTTGCGCGCGGCCGCCTCGCCGCGACTGAGCGTGTGCAGCCGCGCGGCGGCGCGATTGCTCAGTTGCGCCAGGGTGCGCGCCGCCTCCTCGGGCGGCAGCCCCTCCAGCAAGGGCGCCAGCACGGCGTCCGGGTCTCGCGGCGTCACGTGCCACCACCCCTGGGCTGGCCCTCGTGCACCTGCTGCAGCCAGGCATCCCCCGCGTGCGTGATGCTGACCATGCGCTCGTCCCCGGTGCGGTGCGCCTCGATCAGCCCATCCCACTCCAGGTCATCCAGCGCCTCGGGACGGAAGCGCAGCCGCTCCACGGGACTCAGCATACCCACCAGGTCACCCTCGGGCAGCTGCCGCCAGCGCGCCAGCTTCTCGAGCAGCGCGCGCTGGATCGCCGGGTCGTACATCTGGCCGGGCACCGCGCGCAGTATACGGACGAGCCGCCTCTTCAGTTGTCAACTGCCGCCATCAACGCATGCCATTGCCTCCAATCCGCGCCAGCCGCGGGCGGGGCGGTGGCTTGCGGCTCAGATACAGCCCCACGCCCAGCAAGCTCGCACACTTTTTCATCGCGTCGGTCGCCGCGCCTTTGAGGTCGAAGCCGAGGTCCAGCGGGGCGCCCGTGCTGCGCGACCGCTTGATCTTCTGCGAACCAAACTGCTGGCGCGTGACCGCGCGGCCGTCGATGTCCGCCACCATCTCGCCCAGCACCCACACCTCGTCGGCTTCGGCATGGATCTCCTGGTGCTGCACGCGGAAGCTCCAGCCAGCCACGCCCAGCACCTCATTCAGGCGCGAGACGACCTGCTCGCCCGAAATGAAGGTGACTTCGACACCGCCGCGGACGTCAGTGAAGGTGACGTCGAACGGCGCCGAAAGCTGCGCGTAGATGGAGGCCTCCGCTTGTGACTCTGATCCGAACATCTGTTCTAGAGCATACGCGCTTGCCGGCCTCTTCGCAACCATTTTCACGCGCACGCGCGGCGGGTCACGGCCCGCGGCGTGCGGAGGGCGCGACGGCGCGGAACCTATACTTCCGTGCGTCTATGCCATCCCTTCTCGATCGGCTCAACACCGACCTCAAGGAAGCCATGCGCGCCGGCGACAGCGTGCGCCGCGACGAAATTCGCGGCCTGATCGCCGCGCTCAAATCCGAACAGCAGACGAAGCTCGCGCGCACCCTGTCGAAGCAGGGCCTCATCCTGCCCGAAAACGTCCAGATCACGACCGAGCAGCAGGCGCAGATCGATCACGTGCGAGCCAGTACGTCGCTGAACGACGACGAGGAGCAGGCCATCCTGCTGCAGCGCGTCAAGCAACACCGTCAGTCGATCGAGGCATTTACCCAGGGCAAGCGGTCGGACCTCGCCACCGTCGAGGTGGCGCAGCTGGGCGTTGACGAGACGTATCTGCCGCAGCAGCTCGATGCCGCGGCCGTGGAGGAAGCAGTGCAGGCAGCGATTCGCGAAAGTGGCGCCAGCGCACCACGCGATCAGGGCAAAGTCATGGGCTTGCTGTCGCCGCGGTTGCGCGGTCGGGCGGACATGAAAGCGGTGGCCACGCGCGTGCAGGCCATCCTCGGGCAGGGGGCCTGAGCCGCGTGGCAGGCCGCGTTGCCAACAAGGTCGCCATCGTCGTTGGCGGCGGGCAGACCCCGGGCGAGACGATCGGAAACGGGCGGGCGACCGCCATTTTGCTGGCCCGCGAGGGCGCGCGCGTGGTTGTCGCCGACCTCCGCGCGGATTCCGCGCAGGACACCGTCGACATGATCAAGGGCGAGGGCAACGAGGCCGTCGCCTGCGAGGTGGACGTCACCGTCGAGGAGTCAATCGCGGCGATGATTCGGCAGGTTGCCGAGCGCTTCGGCACCATCGACATCCTGCACAACAACGTCGGCGCGAGTATTGCCCTCGGCGACGCGCGCGCCGACGTGATGACCGTCGACGCCTTCGACCGCAGCTTCGCGGTCAACTTCAAGAGCGCGTGGCTCGCGGCCAAGCACGCGCTGCCGGTGATGCGCGAGCACACGTCCGGGTCGATCGTGAACATCTCGTCGCTGGCGGCGCTGGAAGCGTATCCGCTGGTTGGCTACAAGACGATGAAGGCGGCGCTGCTGGCGCTGACCGAGAATCTGGCGGCGGCCAACGCGCGGCACGGGGTGCGGGTGAACGCGATCCTGCCCGGGCTGATGAACACGCCCATGGCCATCGAGGCGCGCGTGGCGCAGGGCACCAGTCGCGCGGACGTCCTCGCCATGCGCAACAAGCGGGTGCCGTTGCTGCACCAGATGGGCACGGCGTGGGACGTCGCCTTCGCGGCGCTGTTTTTGCACTCGGACGAGGCGAAGTTCATCTCAGGGGTGGCGCTGCCGGTGGACGGCGCCGCTGCGGCGAGTTTTGGGTCATATGACTGAGCAGGGTCTTTTTCCCCCCGAAGGGACCCATCCTAAGTCTTTTCCCCAGAGGGGACCCCTGGGGGAGAGCGCGCGGCTGCGGACGAGGGAGCGCGGCCCGCGTGGCGGCTTGAAGGCTGACTGAGCTAGGTCTTTCCCCGGGGGGACCCATCCAGGGTCTCTTGCCGAGGGGACCCCGGGGGGACGCTCGCGCGACGGGACGAGGTGCGCGGCCCGCGTGGCGGCTTGAAGGCTGACTGAGCTAGGTCTTTCCCCGGGGGGACCCATCCAGGGTCTCTTCCCGGAGGGGACCCCACGGGGGGGACGCTCGCGCGACGGGACGAGGTGCGCGGCCCGCGTGGCGGCTTGAAGGCTGACTGAGCTAGGTCTTTCCCCGGGGGGACCCATCCAGGGTCTCTTCCCGGAGGGGACCCCCTGGGAGGACCCGCTGGAGGGAAACGCGCGCGGCGTGACGAGGGGGCGCGGGCCGCGTGGCGGCTTGAGGGCTGGCTGAGCAAGGTCACTGCCCCGGGCGGGACCCAACTAAGCTTTTTTCCCCGGAGGGGACCCACTGGCGAAAACGCGCGCGGCTGACTACTTGAGGAGCGCCAGGCGGCGGCGCCAGGCGGGGATCACCTCGGGGTTGAGCACGCTCTCGGGCAGCTCGCCGCGCAGCGCACGCTCGATCGTCTCGAATGCCATCTGCACCCCCGTCGGACCCGACTCCAGGTTGTGGCCAATCGAGTGCGGCGTCAGGATCACCCGATCCGCGTCGCACTCCAGCAGCGGGTTGTCCATGTTGATCGGCTCTTGCTGGAAGACGTCCAGCGCGGCGCCAGCCAACCGATTGGCGTTGATGGCCTCGGCGAGCGCCTCCTCGACGACCGCGCCGCCGCGCGAGGTGTTGATCAAAATCGCCGACGGCTTCATCAGCGCCAGCTCGCGCGCGCCGAGCAGGTTGCGCGTCTCCTTCGTCAGCACCACGTGCACCGAGACCACGTCCGAGGTGCGCAGCAGCTCGTCCAGCGGCAGGCTTCCCGCAACATACGGATCCGCGGCCTGGATAGTCACGCCCCAGCCTTGCAGGCGCTGCTCCACCTGACGGGCGATGCGCCCGTAGCCAATCAACCCCACCGTCCGACCCGACAACAGGTGCGAGGCATGCCGCGGCCGAAAGTTGCCCTCGCGCAGGCTGTGCTCCTTCTGCTTGAGTTTGAGCAACAGCGCGACCATGAACATCACCGTGGCTTCGGCGACGCCGATGATGTTTTCGGCCGTCGGGCAGTTGGCGACCAGCACGCCAAACTCGTTGGCGGCGTCGATGTCGATCGTATCGACGCCGATCACCGGACTGGTGATGAGCTTCATGCGCGTGGCCGCCTGGAACAGCTCCACCGGATACTGCGTGCCGGCGAGGCGACCACCACATCCACGTCGCCAAAGAGCGGACGCAGGTCCGCGTCGCTCCAGCGGTCGGCAATCACCACGTCGTACCCCGCGGCGCGCAGCCGATCTTCCAGGCGTGGTCCGTCGGTGGCCGCCGAGGCAGGCGGAAGGGCAATCTTGCTCATGAGGCGTGGCTCCCGCTCGCGGATTAGAACATTGAGCTCGAAAAACCGCCATCCACTGGGAGGGCCGTGCCGGTCACGAAATCGCTCGCCGGACTGCAGTAAAACAGCGCCGCGCCGGCTAGATCCGCCGGCCGCCCCCAGCGCTTCTGCGGGGTGCGGTCGACCACCGATGCGTCCAATCGGGGCATCGCCTGACGCGCGCCCTGGGTCAGCTCCGTGTCGATCCAACCTGGCAGGATGCAGTTGACCTGGATGTTGTCGCGCGCCCACGCCGACGCCAGGCTGCGCGTGAGCTGCACGACGCCGCCTTTGGTGGCCGAGTACGGTGCGCCCATCTCCATGCCGAAAATGCTGCTCATCGAGCCAATCGTGACAATTTTGCCGCCCCCGCGTGCCAGGAACTGAGGGTGGACGGCGTGGCAGCAGGCGAAGACGCCGGTCAGGTTGGTGGTGATCACCGTCGACCATTCGTCGATGGAGTAGGTCTCGGGTCGCTTGCGAATGCTCATGCCGGCGTTGGCGATCAGGATGTCGACACCGCCGAAGGCAGCGACCGTGTCGGCCACCATCCGCTGAATCTGCGCCGTGTCGGTCACGTCAGTCTGGAGGCCCATCGCGCGCACGCCCAGGCTGCTGAGCTGCTCAACGGCTTGCGACGTCTTGTCAGCATTGCGCGCCGCCACGACGATGTTGGCGCCCGCCTGAGCCAGACCGCGAGCCATACCGAGACCGATGCCGCCGTTGCCGCCGGTGACGATGGCGACCTTGTCGCGCAGATCGAACAGCTCCATCAGAGGCATGGTAGGAGACGCACCTCGGCTCGGGCTTCGGCTCAGGGCTTCGGGTCAGGCTTCTTCGGCGAACGCGCGAATATGCCGCTCGCGACGCGGACCCTGCAGCAGGTGACGCCGCAGCGCGGTCTCGTCCAGACTCAAGCCGAGGCCAGGCGCGGTTGGCAGGCTGATGTGGCTGTCCCTGACCTCGAACGTCGGTCCAGCCGTGATCTCGGCGCCCAGCTTTTCGAAATTGACGAAGTACTCGGCGATAAGAAAATTCGGGATGCACGCGGCGACCTGCAGCGTGCTTGCCAGGCCGAGCGTGGTGCTGTTGTAGTTGTGCGGCGCGACCGCGACATGCCACGGCTCAGCCATCGCGGCGATTTCTTTGAGAGCCAGAATGCCGCCGCAGTTGCACACATCCGGGTTCAGGATGTCCGCCGCCCGCTTCGCGAACACCTGCGCAAATTGCGACTTGCTGTACAGCGCTTCGCCGGTCACCACGGGCAAAGAGATCCGCGCGCGCACTTCGGCCAGTCCGTCCATGTCTTCGGCGTCTATCGGCTCCTCGTACCAGAAGGGGGCGAACTCCTCCAGGCGATGGGCGATGCGTATCGCCTCGTTGGGTGACAGGCGGCGGTGGACTTCGATCAGGATTTCGATGTCGGGTCCAACCGCCTGACGCACGGCTTTCACCCGCTCGTACGCCAGGTTTTCCGCCGCGCGGCCGATGTGCGTCCGCCAGGGATTGGTGAACGGATCAAACTTCATGCCCGTGAAGCCACGCTGTACGACGTCGCACGCGCGCTGCGCGAGCTGATCCGGCTGGTTCGCTCCTTCGGACCAGCCGTTGGCATACACGCGGATGCGCTCGCGGCAGGCGCCGCCCAGCAGGTTGTACACTGGCTGGCCGCACGCCTTGCCGACGATGTCCCACAGGGCTTGTTCGAGGGCACTCAGCGCGGACCAGTAGTCCATGGCGGGTCGCCGCAGCGCGTAGTCCAGGTACATGACGCTGGTGAAGTGCTTGATGGCGAACGGACTGCGCCCGATCAGGAAGCGGCCCATCTCGGTGAGGTGCGCGAGCATGGCGCCATCGCGGTCTTGCTGCGTGTAGGCTTCGCCCCAGCCCACCAGGCCTTCGTCGGTTTCAACTTTGACGAACAGCCAGGACTTGCTGCCGCCGGTGTCGACCAGAAACGGCGTGACGGTTGCGACGTGCATGGCAATCACGACCTCCCTCAGGCTCTCACTTCCGAGAGGAGCTTCTCGACGTAGCGAGCGATGACGTCGGTTTCGACATTGACGCGGTGGCCCGGCTGGCGGAAGCCCAGCGTGGTGACTTCCTGCGTGTGCGGGATCACCGCGATGGAGAAACTCGCCTCATCGACGCCGGCGACGGTCAGGCTGATACCGTCCACGGCGATGGCGCCCTTGTAGACCACGTAGCGCAGAACCTCGGGCAGGGCCGCGAAGCGCAGCTGGAGGGAACCATCGGACAGACCTTCGCGTGCCACCAGCGTCGCGATGCCATCGACGTGGCCCTGCACCAGGTGCCCGCCCAGGCGATCGGCCAGACGCACCGAACGCTCCAGATTGACGCGGTCGCCAGTCTGCAAGCCACCCAGCGACGTGACACGCAGCGATTCCTCCACCACGTCCACGGCGTAACTCTCCGCATGGATGGCCACGACCGTCAGGCAGCAGCCATTCAGCGAAATGGAGTCACCCACGCGGATGTCCTCCAGGACGGTGGAGGCGCCAATTTCCAGGAGAGCGCCCGTCGCATTCGGCGTCACACGCCGGACTGTTCCCAACTCTTCGACAATGCCCGTGAACATGTGTTGGATCCTGCCTCAGCTCCGCGCCAGGTCGTGCAGGCGCCAGTTGGTTTCACGCAGCGCCGGATACAGCGACTGGTAGGTTTCAAACACGCGGGCGTACTGTTCCACCCGCGCGGGGTCCGGGTCGAATTGGCGTTCGATACCGACCATGGCCGAAACGGCCGCCGCGAGGTCGGCGTGGGCGCCGATGCCGAGCGCGGCGAGAATCGCCGCACCCAGCGCCACTGCCTCCACCACACGCGGGAGCAGCACGGTGCGATTCAGCACGTCGGCTTTGATCTGATTCCAGACGTCGCTGCGCGCCTGGCCGCCGACGCAGCGTACGTCGTGCACCGGCGCCCCGGCGGCCTCCAGCCAGTCCTGCATCGAACGGAAGCTGAACGCGACGCCTTCCAGCAGGGAGCGGAACAGGTGCGCGCGCGAGTGCGTCAGCGTCAGTCCGACCCAGGCGCCACGGGCATACGCGTCGTGCGACGCGCCGCGGTCGCCCGCTAGGTTGGGCAGGAAGACCAGGCCTTCGGATCCGAGTGGGACGCGCGCCGCGGCCGCGAATAGATCCGCGAACGAGCAGGCCGGATCGGCAACATTGGCGAGGAACCAGTCCAGCGCGGCGCCGGCGTTGGCGGCCGTGCCGGAGACGTAGAGGTCGAACATCGGATAGCCGTTCGGCGGCTCGCTGACCACGGTGAACGTGGCGGAGGTGCCGCAGTTGGCGCACGCGTGGCCCGGATGTTTGACACCGCTGCCCAGCACGCCGAGCAAACCGTCCACGTGGCCGCCGACGACCGGCGTGCCGGCGGGCAAGCGCGTGTCCAGCGCAGCGGCGGGGCTGACGCTGCCGATTACGCTGCCGGGCGTCCAGGCCTCGGGAAAGTAGTGGGCGTCCAGGTCGCCGGCCGCGAGCTCCGCCTGGGTCACGGCAAGCAAGGCGGTCGGCGCGCAGATCAAGCGTGAGGTGAGATAGTCGGGGCAGCCGAGCAGCCAGCGTGTACGCCGCAAGGCATCGGGCCGGCTGTGGGTGAACCAGGCGGCTTGCGCGGGCCAGGAGCCCAGACCGGCACGGACTGTCGCAGACGCGCGTACAACCGCTCAGCATGGGCTGACGGGCGCGGATCCAGCCAGGTGATGGCCGGGTGCGTCGGGTTCAGATCAGCGTCGACGGGAGCGAGCGTGGGCGCCTGGCCGCCAACGGCCACGGCCTGGACGTCGACACGCGTGGACTGCATCAGCTCCCGGCAGGTCGTCGAGAGCGCGGTCCACCAGTCGCGCGGGTCCTGCTCCTGGGCATCGTCCTCAGGCGAGGTCACACCGTACGCGGCCTGGCGGAGACCCAGTGGCGTGCCGTCGAGCGCGAATAGCCCGGCTTTGAGCGAGCCGGTTGCCGACGTCGATGCCCAGGACGGCGTCCATCAGTGTTATTCGACCTGATAGCTCAGCATTTCAGGAGGCGTCTGGAAATACACCTTGCGGAACTCGTCACCGCTGGTAAAGGTGCGTCGATCCAGCCGGCGACACGGAATGTGCAGGGCCAGTGGTCGGACATCGAAGGGGTAGGGATCGAACGCGACGCGCCCCTCGCCGAGCGGCTGCATGCTCAGGCGGACACCCGAGTGCAGATCCGCAGCATAGGCGGTCGGCACGGGCTCCACCGCGTGGGGGTATGGCTCGCGCGTCGTGAAATACAGGCCCAGCAGGTCCCACACCTGCAGCAGACGATAGTTCGTCCAGATCGTGCTACCGCCGATGGTCTGGCGCTGGTGCTCCTGGACGGGCTCGGCGTGAGCGATGAACTCGTGAATCTGGGTGGGCAAGTCGGGGACCGATCTCCAGGCAGGGTACGTGATCGTCTCGTAGCGGGATTTCCAGAGCCCGACGCGGTGCATGCCGACCAGCAGCGCCGAGTACGGGTCGACCTCGGCCAGCCAGTCGACGCACCACTGGTAGGCCGCGAGCTGCTCGGGGCTGAACGGCAGGCTGATGAAGGTGAACGGCTCACCGCTGACGGGGTCGACGTCGGGTCGCGTCTCGTAGCGGAGCCAGCCAAAGTCGTGGAACACCGCGGCGCGGGTGACGGATTCGTACGGATCGAGCGGCGCGAAGTCGGCGTTGCCCCAATGGGCGGCCAGGAAGCCGGCCAGGCGCGAGTGGTCGGTCTGCGTGATCGCCAGCGCGCCGCCGTCGTCGAGCTTGCGAATGATCATGTGCAACATTTTGCAGCTACAATTCGCGACATGACGATGCTTGCGCGCGACTCCGCTCGAGGCGACTTGCCGCAACCCGCCGATCTGCCGCAGACGATGCGCGCGGGCGTGCTCGTCGCACCCCGCACCCTCGAGTTACGCGAGTTCGATCTGCCGCGTCCGGGGCCAGGGCAGGTCCTGGTCCGCGTACGCGCCACAGCGCTGTGCACCTGGGAGCAGCGCACGTATGCCGGCGTCCAGGACATCAAGACGCCGTTCGTCGGAGGTCACGAAACCGCCGGCGTGGTGGCCGCCGTGGGCGACGGGGTGGCGTCGGCGCGGGTTGGCGACCACGTTGCACTTGGGCCGGTGGCGTGTGACGAATGCCACTACTGTCGGCGCGGCTACCCGGCGCGCTGTGAAAACAGCCTGGGGCGCTTTTCGCTCGACGGCGCGTGGGGTCCGTGGGGGCTGGCGGAGTTCAAGCTCGTGCCCGCGCGGGCTGCTTTTCGCGTGCCTGAAGAGCTGAGCTTCGCCGAGGCCTCGCTGTGTGAGCCCATCAGCTGCGTGGTGCACTCGACGCGGGCGCTGCAGCCGGAGCTGGGCGACGACGTGGTGATCGTCGGCGCCGGACCGATGGGTTTGCTGAACCTGCTGGTGCTCAAGCGGCGCGGCGTGCGGGTGATCGTGTGTGAGCTGGATGCCGCGCGGCGCGACAAGGCCAGTGCGCTGGGCGCGGATGTGGTGCTCGACCCGGCGCGTGGCGCGTTCGTCGAGCAGGTGCGCGGGTTGACCGAAGGGCGGGGCGCCGAAGCGGTGATCGCGGCGGTGGGCAGCGCGCAGGTGGATGCCCTGGCGTTCGAGCTGGTGGCGCGTACGGGCAAGGTGGTGCTGTTTGCCTCAGCGCATCCCTCGGCGGCGCTGGGGGTGGACCACAATTTGATTCACAAGAACGAGGTCGATGTGCTGGGGGTAGAGGGCAAGAGCGTCCAGGACTTTCTCATAGCCGTGCGGCTGCTGGGGCGGCGGCTGATCGACGTGCGGCCGCTGATTGACCGGCGCGTGCCGCTCAGCGAGCTGGAGACGGCGTTCGAGCTCGCGATTCGACCGGAGACGTACAGGATCGTCGTCACGCCGTAGAGAGGTTTTCCCCAGAGGGGTCCCACGGGAGGCGGGCTTCCCAGCGGGTCCACGGGAGGCGGGTTCCCCAGCGGGGTCCCCACCAGGGAGGCGGTTTTCCCCAGCGGGGTCCCCGCCGGGAGTAGGTTTTCCGCAGAGTGGTCCCCACCCGGGAAGAGGTTTTCCCCAGCGGGGTCCCATCGGGAGGCGGGCTTCCCAGCGGGGTCTCTTCGGCAGACGGGTTTCCCCAGGCGTGATCCCATCCGGGAGGCGGGTTCCCCAGCGGGGGTCTCTTCGGCAGACGGGTTTCCCCAGCGGGGTCCCACCGGGAGGCGGGTTCCCCAGCGGGGTCCCCGCCGGGAGTAGGTTTTCCGCGGAGTCGTCCACGGGAAGAGGGGTTCCTGGAGGGGGCCCGACGGGAGGAGGTTTCCCCAGCGAGGTCCCGTTTGGATCGTTGTGGGCGACAAGCCGCCTCGGGGGCAGCGCGATCAGAACTCGCGCTGGCGAGGATCCAGACGGTCGCGGAGGTAGTCGCCCAGCAGGTTGATCGCCATCACCACGATCAGGATCGTCAGGCCTGGCCAGAAGGCGACCCACCATGCGGCGCGGATGGGTTCCACGCCGTCCAGCACCATGTTGCCCCAACTCGGGGTGGGCGGCTGGACGCCGAGGCCCAGGAAGCTCAGCGACGCTTCGAACAGGATCATGCTCGCCACCAGCAGTGACGACAACACGATGATGCTGGACGAGACCTGCGGCAGGACGTGGCGCACCACGATGCGCGTATTGCTGGCACCCACCACGCGCGCGGCGACGACGATCTCGCCCTGGCGCTGGGCGAGCGTTTCCCCGCGGACCACGCGCGCGTAGTTCACCCACGTGGTCACGCCGAGCACCAGGACCAGCGTGGGCAGGCTCGGGCCGAGGATTACCGCGACGGCAATCGCCAGAATGGCGTACGGCACGGCTTGCCAGACGTCGACCAGGCGCATCATGACCGAGTCGTACCAGCCGCCCAGGTAGCCCGACGTCAGACCGATGCTGGTGCCCAGCGCCGCCGACAGCAGCGCGCCGAGACCACCCACCAGGAGTGAGACGCGCGCGCCCTCGATCAGACGGCTCAGGATGTCGCGGCCGAGGCCGTCGGTGCCGAGCCAGAACCGCGTCGCGGTGCGAGGATCGACGAACCCTGGCGGCTTGAGCCGCAGCGCGATGTTCTGGGCGAGCGGATCGTGTGGCTCGAGCAACGGCGCGAACACCCCGGCGATAACGAACAGCACGACCACGATCAGGGCGAACGTGGCGGTGGGCTCGACGCGCTGCAGCGCACACAGCGTCGCGCGACGGGGTGACTCCGGCTGGGCAACGCGCACACGCGCACGAGGCACGAGTGGAGCGCTGAGGCTCATCGGATGCGCGGGTCGAGCCATGCGGTGGCCACTCAGGCCAGGCGAATACGCGGGTCGAGCCACGCGTACGCCACATCAGCGGCCAGGTTGACCAGGACCACGATCGCACCGGCCAGGAGCACGAAGACCTGGATGACAGGCGTGTCGCGGGCGGAGATCGCGTCGACGGCCAGGCGGCTCATACCCGGGTAGGCGAAGATCGCCTCGGCAATGACCGTGTTGCCAAACAGGAACGCGATCTGAATGCTCAGAAAGGCGACAACGGGAATCGCGGCGTTCTTGAGCGCGTGGCGCAGCACGACCACGCGCGTGGGCAAGCCTTTGGCGCGGGCGGTGCGCATGTAGTCGTTGGCCATGACCTCGAGGAGGCTCGAGCGCAAGAGTCGGGTCAAGCCGGCGGCCGAGTACGCGCCGGCCACGATGGCGGGCAGGATGATGCTCTGCCAGCCGGCGGCGCCGGACGACGGCAGCCAGCGCAGGTTCACCGCGAAAAGCAGGATCAGCATCACCCCCAGCCACGGCGCGGCGACGGATTGGCCGAGCAGCGCCACCAGGCGGGCGAGGAAGTCCGGCGTCTGGCGGTGGTAGAGCGCGGCCACGATGCCGAGTGGCACCGCGACGAGCATGGCGAACAGGAGCGCGGCGCCCATCAGGGCCAGCGTCACGGGCAATCGACTCAGCACCAGCGGCAGCGCGGCGGTGCGGTTGCGGAACGACGTGCCGAAGTCGCCATGGACGGCGCGGCCCAGGAACTCCACGTACTGCACGGGGACGGGCTGATCCAGGCCCATCTGGTGGCGGAACTGCGCGACCTGGTCCGGCGGGGTATTGAGCGGCAGGAGGACCGCGGCAGGGTCACCGGTCAGCCAGGTCAGGCCGAAGACGATGACCGAGATGCCGAGGAGGACGAAGACACCGTGCAGCAGGCGCTGCAGAATGTAGATCAGCACGCGAACGCGTGGTCCCTGGCGGGAAGCCATTCCCCGAAGGGGACCTCCCTGGCGGGAAGCCATTCCCTGGAGGGAGCCCATTCGCCGGGGGGATCCGCCTGGGCGAGAGTTGGCGCGTCAAGGCGGCACAGGACGCCCAGGCAGGCATGTCGGCTGCCTACTGGAGGGTGATATTGGTCGGCAGCAGATAGTCGCGGCCGGTCGGGCCGGGCCAGCCCTGCACGCGCGGGCCGACGCCGTAGATGCTGACGTCGTTGGCCAGATAAATGCCCATCGGGTCGTCGTGCAGCAGGCGAGCGATCTGCGAGTACAGGCCCGCACGCGCGCCCTGGTCGAACGTCGCGGCGGCCTGGCTGGCCAGGCTGGTCGCGTCCTGATCGCAGGCGTACTGATCGCCCAGGAAGCCGCCGCACACGCTGGTGAAGTTCAGGAAGTTCGCCGGATCCTGGAGGCCAGCCCAGCGCGCCATGCGCATGTCGCCGGACTTGTCCTGGGTCCAGTTGGCATTGAACGTGCCGACCTCGAAGGTGCGCGGCTGGACGTTGACGCCGACTTGTTGCAACTGGCCGATGACGGCCAGCGCCTCGTTGGGATTGTCAGAGCTGGCGAGATCCATGGTGGCCGAGAAGCCGTCCGGGTAGCCGGCCGCGGCCAGCAACTGTTTGGCGTAGGTCGGGTTGTAGTCGTACGGCGCCACGCTGGGGTCGTAGCCCAACGCGCCGACCATGATCGGACTCGACTGGCGCTGACCGAGGCCATTGAACAGGTTGTCGACGATGGAGTTGACGTCGACAGCCAGGTTCAGCGCCTGCCGTACGCGACGGTCGGCGAGCGGATCGGTGGCCTGTTTCGGCATGAACTGGATGAACTGCAACTTGTCGGCGTTGCCGGTCACGATCTGGAAGCCGTCACCCGAGCGACCGCGCAGCGTGTCGATGTCGTCGGGCGCGACGTCGAAGATCATGTCCGCGGTGCCGTTGAGCAAATCGGCCATGCGCGTGGCGGCGTCGGGCACGGGGCGGAAGATGGCGGTCGGCACGAGCGGCGAGCCCTTGTACGTGCTGGTGCCCCAGTAGTTGGGGTTGGCGGCCAGGGTGACGTGATCGTCGGGCACGTACTCCACGAGTTTGTAGGGCCCGGTGCCGACGGGGTTGGCGGCCAGAAAGTCCTCGGAGTTGGACGAGTAGTACTGCGGCGGAAGCATCGCGGCACTCTGGGCCAGCGTGTCGAAGATGGTGGCGTCGGGGGTCGAGAAGTGGAAGCGGACCGTGGCGTCGTCGACGACCTCGACGCTCTGGAACGCCTGGGGCCAGCCGCCGCGCAAGGGCGAATTCAGCGCCGGATCGAGCAGGCGGTCGATACTGTATTTGACGCTGGCAGCATTGAACGGCTCGCCATTCTGGAAAGTGACACCCTGGCGGAGCTTGAACTCGATGGTGGTCGGGTCGGGGTAGGACCACGACTCGGCGAGCATGGGCACCAGCGCGCCGGAGTAGTCACGTTCGACGAGATTGTCGAAGATAGAGTTGATGACGGAGAAGCCTGAGGCCTGGGCGACCATCGCTGGATCGAGGGAGCCGGGGTCGGCGGTGGTGTCGATGACGAGGGTGTTGGGGGTCTGGGCGGCGGCTGGCGTCACGCTGGCCGGCAGGCTGCCCACCAAGGGGAGCGCGGCCAGTACGATGGCCAGTAGAAATCTGGGCATAGCACCCTCCAGGCACGGACTACTGCAAGAATTCGCAGCAAATTATTGCACGGGTTATCCTTTCGCAGCCAGTCCCCGCCTGTCAAGCGCTGTCTCATCCTAGTCCGCCAGCCTTCAGCCCAGTGCCTATTCCTCGATCGCGTCCCAGTCCGCCGCCTCGTCCGTCTCAGCCCGACGAGCAGTACGAGCTCTTGCGCTGGGTTGCCGAGCTGTATTACCTCCAGCAGCAGGGCCAGGCCGACATCGCCCACCTGATCGGCGCCTCGGTGTCCAAGGTCTCGCGTCTGCTCGCCGAGGCTCGCCGCCAGGGCATCGTGACTATCCACGTGGCTGCCTCGCGCGTCGGCGAGTCGCCGTTCGAGCGTGAACTGGCCGAGCGGCTGGGTCTGCAGGCGGTCTACGTGGCGCCGGCGCGGGTTGCCGACGCTTCGGTGGCCAGTCGCGCCGCGGCGCTCATGGCGGCGCGCATGCTGCCGCGGCTGTTGCCGATGCAGGGGCTGGTCGGGTTCTCGGGCGGCTACACGGTCGCTCAGCTGGCGCACTCGCTCGACCCGATGCCCGGCGTCGATCTGACCATCGTGCCGCTGCAGGGCAATTGGGTCGAAGGGGGCCTGCACGTGCACAACGACCAGGTGTGTCGCGACGCCGCGCACAGCCTGCACGCCCGCGCGCTGTCCCTGCCGGCGCCGATGCTCTTCGATCGGGCCGACACGCGTGACGCGCTGCTGCGCGATCGCAGCCTTCGGCCGGTGACCTCGCGCTGGTCGGAGCTCGACGTGGCGATCGTCGGCGTCGGTCCGGCGCCGTCGGTGGAGGGCGTTGACTATCTGTCGGTGATGGGCCAACTGCCCGACGACGTGCGCTCGGACCTGCAGCGGCATGGCGTCGTCGGCGACCTGTGCGCGCACATGTTCGACGCGGCGGGCCACTTCGTCGAGCACGAGGTCAGTCGGCGGACGCTGTCGATCTCGATCGACGAGCTGCGAAAGGTCCCCAGGGTCGTCGCGGTAGCGGGTGGGCTGAGCAAGGCGATAAGCCTGCTGGGCGCGGTGCGCACGGGCATTCCGAAAGTGCTGATCACCGACCAGCTGGCCGCCGAGAGCCTGTCTTCATTGATTAACGGCGAGACCAACCATCACTATCCGACCGGCGCGGGCGGTTTCCAGCGTTCGTGACGTTTGAATTCAACTGGCATATTCCGTGTGCGGGTGACGGGCACTGGATTTGCCAGGCGATGCCGGAACGCGCACCGCATGTCGAGTATCTGACGCAGATTGCGCGCGCGGCGGAGTACGTCGGCTCGACCGCGTGCTGGTGCCGTGCGCATTCAGCAATGGCAACTACGGAGTGGATGCGCCGTACGTCGACGCGTGGACGCTCGGCGCGGCGGTGATGGGCGCGACGCGGCGCATGCAGATCCTGATTGCGCACTGGCCCGGGTTCATCAATCCGGGCGTCTTCGCGCAGATGTGCGCGACCGCCGACGACCTGTCAGGCGGACGTCTGGCGCTCAACATCGTGACCGCCGGCGCACCTGGCGACATGGAGCAGTTCGGCGATGTCCTTGACCACGATACCCGCTACCGACGCGCCGTCGAGTATGTCGGCATCTGCAAGCGGCTGTGGAGCCACGCCGAGGCCGAAGTGAACTTCGACGGCGAGTTCTATCAGATGCACCAGGCGCGCATGGCGCTCAAGCCCGTACCGGCGGGTGGGCCGCCGCTGTTCCTGGCTGGCGCCTCGGAAGCCGCGATCGACATGGCGGCGCGGCACGCGGACGTGTACATGATGTCGGCAGGCACGGTCGAGGACATCGCGCGGCGAATTGAGGGCCTGCGGTCCGGGCGGCGGAGTTCGGGCGGTCGCCGAGATTCTGCGTCGCGGCGAATTTGTTCGCGGCTGAGACAGACGCGGCGGCGCGGGAGCTGGCGCAGGACTTTGCCGAGCACGCGGACCTGCAGCTGGTGGCGGATCGCATCGCCCGAGGGCGGCAGACGGTGTCAGTGGAGGACCTGCGCGCGCGGGCGGGCAGCAATCTGCACACGTGGTCGGGGCCGCACCTGTGGTCGGGGATTGCACACCTGCTGTACGGCTCGGCGTGGGTGGGCTCGTACGCGTCGATCGCGGAGCTGTTCGAGCGTTACGCCGAGGTGGGGGTGAGTATCTTCCAGATCTACGGCTATCCGTTTCTGGAGCAGGCGTACGCCGTGGGCGAGCACCTGCTGCCGCGCGCGAGAAGCCGACTCGGTGTGAGCTAGTACTCCAGTCTGAAGCTGGGAGACACGGCTGGCGTGTCGGACGCCGAGGCGCGCACTGTCAACGCGGGGGCAGATCATCCTGGTAGGGAGCGGCGCGGGACTACCCCGTAATGGGGAACGGGACTAGGCCGTAGGGGGAACGGGGCTACGCCGTAGCGACAGTTGGGCGAGGTTCCGCATTGTGAAAGCGGGGCGGGGCTACGCCGTGGCGATCCGAACGCAGCGGGTGGCGGTGACAACTGCCAGAGGCCGACGGCGACTTGAGCCGAAACGCGGCTTGTCGGCCGAACTTCTAGCCTAGAGCCACTTGCGATACGCGACGGTGCGTTCGCGTTCCTCGAAGCCCAGGGCCAGGTGCGCGGCGTGGCTCACTTCGTTTTCCAGCAGCGCGTCGCTGCCGAGCTCGTGGAAACCGTGCTCGCGAGCCCAGTCTTCGACCGCGGCGATCAGCCCCCGACCCACGCCGCTGCGCCGCACGTCGGCGTCGACCCACCAGCCCTCGACGAAGGCGCACGGCTGCTCGTCGACCGGGTTAGCGAACGGGCGGATGCCGGCCTCGACCATGCCGCACAGGCCGCCGGTGTCACGCTCGGCAACGAAGACCGCCTGATCGGCATCGTCGAGCAGCGCGTCGAACTCATCGGCGAGGTCGTCGGGATTGGCGTCGGGCCACAGGGCGACGCGCATACGAACGTGCTCGTCCTTGTCGCTGAGCTGGAGCGGGCGAATGCGGGAGGTGGCCATCACCCACCAGGGTAGTTCGCCAGACCCGTATTCGCACCATCAATCAATTGATTGACACGCGCCGCCGCGCGGACTAGGCTGTCCATCAAGTGATTGATGAGCCACGTCCCGACCGCCGTCGGGCCCTCGCCGCCGCCGCCTATGCCCGCATCGCCAGCGCCGGCTTCGAGGGCCTGCGCACCCGCGACGTCGCCGCCGACGTCGGCGTCAACATCGCCACCCTGCACTACTACTTCCCAACCAAGGAGGCGCTCATCCGCGCCGTGATCGGCTTCGCCGTCGGCCGCTTTCACGACACCATGCCCAGCGAGGGCGCGGCCGTCGATCAACTCCGCGGTCACCTGCGTGCACTCGCCCACCTGCTCAAAACCGACCCCGAGTTGTGGGCCGTCATGGGCGAACTCGTGCTGCGCGCGCCGCGCGACCCGAATCTGGCCAACGTCTTTCGTCAAACCGACGACTACTGGCATCGCACGCTCGCCGACCTGATCCAGCGCTGCATCGACGCAGGTGCCATCGATGCCACGCTCCAGGCGGATGGCACGGCACGCCTGCTGATGGTGGCCATCAAAGGCATGAGCTTGCCGACGATGGCCGGATCACCAGCCGAGATCGCCGATCAAGTCTTTCACCAGTTCGAGCGCCTGCTCGGACTCTCGCAGTTGCAGTGAGAAAGGAACATCCCGCTCATGTCCGTCGCCTCGACTACTGGCGCGCCCGCGCCGCGGCAACGCTCGCACTCCGCGTTTCTCGGGCTGACGCGTATTTTCAACAAGCTTGTGCTGCCGCTGGCAGGCACCCGCTGGCTACCGCTGTACGGGGTGCTGGAGCACCGCGGCCGCCGTTCGGGCAAGGTCTTTCGCACGCCGGTGGTGGTGCGACCCGCACCGCACGGCTTCGTGGTGCCCATGCCATGGGGTGAGACCACCGACTGGTACCGCAACGTGCGCGCCGCAGGTGGGTGCCGCATCCGATGGAAGGAGCACGTCTATGTGCTCACCGACCCTGAGGTGATGGACGCCGCGGCGGCGACGGCCACCTTCGACAGCTTTCAGCGCTCGATGATGCGGCGATTCAAGATCCAGAAGGTGGTGCTCCTGCGGCGCGCCGCCTGAATGCTGAATGCTGCCCACTGAATGCTACCCGCGACGGCGCCGCGCGCCGTCGTGACAGGCGAATCCGACGAGCTAACCGGCCGAATGGGCTTCGCTTAGGTCGGAAGGCGGCCACAAACGCCAGCGGCGCCGTTCGAACAACCAGCGGCCGTTGACGTTGACGACGTCGTCCCGGTAGTACCCGAGATTGGTTGACTTCACGACGCCGTTTTCGACGTTCTGTCGGATGAAGAACGACTTGACGTGTACGCGGGCATGGTCGCCGTCGTACACCAGGTTGGTGACCCAGTGCTGTGCACCGGTGCCTGGTTCCGCTGGCGGACGGTCGCGCAGCGCGCCGAATGCGATCAACTCCTCGCGGCCACGCACGATGCGGCCGCCATCGAAAATGCCATCGGGGATGAAAGTATCGGCGACGCCGACGCCGTCGCGCGTATCAATCGCCCAGTTGTAGCGCGCGATGAGCTCGCGAATCTCGATACGGTCCGCGAGCGACAGTGGCTCCGCCTCAGGTCCGGACATCAGCCGTATAGCCTATCGTATAGCCGTGGCTGACGAGTTGAGCGGCAAAGTGGCGATTGTAACTGGCGCGGGGCGGGGCATCGGAGCCGCGATTGCCGACGGCTACGCGCAAGCCGGGGCAACGGTGGTGTGCGTCTCGCGCACGAGTGCCGAGGTCGAGTCGGTGGCGCAGGCGATTGTCGCGCGCGGCGGCCAGGCATTCGCCGTTGCCGCGGATGTGGCGGACCCGAGCGCGGTCGAGGCGCTCCTGGGCACCACGCAGGAGCGCGCCGGTGGGCTGGACATTCTGATGCTCAACCATGGCATCAGCCTGGACTGGAACAACGTCGAGCGCAGCAATGTCGCGGACTGGATGACCACGTTTGAGGTGAACCTGCATGGCGCCTATCACTGTGCGCGGCTGGCCATTCCGCTTTTGAAGCGACGCGGTGGCGGGAACATCATCATGATGGGGTCCGGGCAGGGGCACCATGGGAGTCCCGGGGTGGCCGCGTACGCGTGCTCGAAAGCGGCATTGTGGATGCTGGTGCGAGTGCTGGCGGACGAGCTTCGATCGGACGCGATTAATGTGAATGAGATTCTGCCCGGGGGTGTGCGGACCACGCTGGATCGGTACCGGCCGGCGAGTGAGCGGCCGTCCGCCACGGCTCGTCCGGCGGGGGATCGGATACGGGAGCCGGAGGAGATCGTCCCGCTGGCGGTGTTTCTGGCTGCGCAGCCGCCAACGGGTGCAACCGGACAGAGTTTCAGTTTGCGGCGCCAGACGCTCTGAGCCGCCGCGTCGCCTCCGCTGGCGCGAAGTTGGGGCTCCGTCCGTCCTCTGTCCTCCGTCCTCTGAACGCCAGGAAGGCAGGAAGGCAGGAAGGCAGGAAGGCAGGCTTGTCGGCCGAAGTTCTAGTACTACTTCGTGTGCGTGTGATCATTGTGATGCGTCCGTGATGGCCGCGGGACTACCGGAGTGTTCCGGTCAAGCTGTAGGGTGGTGGCGTGGCGCGCGGCGGCGGTGGTGGAGCTGGATGCGGAAGTACTCGAGCACCTGAGCGAGTACGTCGCGCAGTTCATGGCCGATTTCGGGCTGATCATCCGTCGGTACTGGGCGGAGGTGTACCTCCAGGGCTTGTTCCTGGACGGCGAGCGCAAAAGCATCCAGCCGCTGGCGCAGCGAGTCACGGTCCGGGCTGGTCGGGCGATACGATGCAAGCCCTGCAGCAATTCGTCAACCAGAGTCCGTGGGACGAGGAGGTGGTGTGGCGCACGTATCGGCGGTTGTTGGCGGCGTCGCTGGGTGATCCGACGGGAGTGATTGTCATGGACGATACCGGTTTCGCCAAGAAGGGCCGTCACTCGGTGGGTGTAGCGCGGCAATATCCGGCACGCTGGGCAAGACCGACAACTGCCAGGTGGCGGTGTCGCTGCACTATGCCGCACCGCTGGGCGACTACCCGCTGGGGCTGCGGCTGTTCCTGCCAGAATCCTGGACCAGCCAGGTGGAGCGCCTGCAAGCCGTCGGGGTGCCACTCGCGGAGCGGGCGCCCAAGACCAAAGGGGAGATCGCGCTGGAGGTGCTGGACGTGGTGCGGGCTGAGGGGCTGCCGCACCAGGCGGTGGTGGCCGATGCGGGCTACGGCACCAGTGGCGAGTTTCGGCAGGCGTTGGAAGCGCGAGGTGAGCCGTATGTGGTCGGCGTCAACGGGCAAGAAGTGGTCTTTCGTCGGGCACCCAGCTGGGAAGTACGAGCGCCGGTCATGCGGGGTCGGCCATCGAGTCGCTGGTATGTCACGGCCGAGACGCCTGAGCCGGTCAGCATTGCACAGCTCGCGCAGCACCTGAGGCGCCGCTCGTTCAGCTGGCGAGTGGGCACCAAAGGCGCCTTGGAAGCGGAGTTTGCCTGGGTCCGCGTGTGGCCCGCCCACGACTGGCAGAAAGGACGGGCCGCCAGGGATGTGCCGAATACCAGGACCGAGGCGCGCTGGTTGCTGGTCGAATGGCGTCGGGATGGTTCGATCCGCTACGCGCTGTCCAACCTCCCGGCCGGCACCAGCCTGGCCAAGGCAGCCAGCCTGTGGAAGACGCGCTGGCACGTCGAGCAAGGCTATCAACTCTTGAAAGAGGAACTGGGTCTGGACCACTTCGAAGGCCGCTCTTGGGCGGGCTTCCACCACCATGCGACGCTGTGCTGCCTGGCCTACGGGTTTCTAACGCTGGAGCGGTTACGCGGCATGCCGACCGACCTGGAGGATCTCCCGGGCGAGCCCGCCCGCCCTTTTCGAGCCTGAGTCCGGACCCGCCGACACCCCGACAGCGGGCCACGCTGCCGGCGGTGCGGCGTGCCTTGCAGCGGTGGTTGGCTCCGCCGTGTCCCCTGGCGTGCCCAGCCTGCCGAGCACACTACGCCTACCTGTACCTCTCAGGCTTCACCTGAAGCGGCACGGGTCCGCACCAAGCGCGCCCCAACCACCGTTTGGAAGTGAATCAACCCACCTTGTGTCTTGTGGCGCGGCGTCCCCTCAGCGACCTCCCCCTTTTTACCCAACTTTCACTGCTAAATCGTGATCACACGCACACGAAGTAGTACTAGCCCCAGAGCTGTTTGCTTGCCAGGCGGGCGCCTTCTACCAGACTCTTCAATTTGGCCCAGCCGATGTCTGGATAGCAGCGGCCGCCCACGCCGCAGTCCACGCTTCCCACCACGTTTTCTTTGCCCAGCAGATTGGCGTACTGCACCAGCCGGTAGGCGACCAGCTCCGGCGGCTCGACGGTCGTGGTTTTGTGGGCGATCACGCCGGGATAGTACCCGCGGCCCTTCCGGAAGTTTGAACGTCTCGAACAGTTGCCAATCCAGCTCGTGGCGCACGTCGGCGGCTTCTACGGAGTACGCCCCGACGTTGTACTTTGGCAGCAGGTCCACCACCCACTCGAATGGCATATCCGTCGTGTGCGGGGTATGGAACGAGCCCCAGCACGTGTGATAGAGAATGCGATCCTGCGGAATGCCTTCGAGCGCCCAGTTGGTCGCCTCAATGCGCGCCTCCACATCCTTGCGGTACTCCGCGCGGTCCATCGGCGGGTCGTACAGCGTATTGCGCGTGCACAGCGCCGGGTCGTCGATCTGGAGGGTGAAACCGCCGTCGATGACGGCGTGATAGTCGTTCTTGAACAGCTCCGCCATGGCGAAGTTGTATGTGTCGCGGTCGTGGTAGTACTCGTCATGCAGGGCGTGACCCAGCCAGCCTGGACCCAGCACCGGAAAAACGAAATCCTCGACGCTTTCGCCCGCCGCCAGAATGGCTTCCTTGGTGCGCTGGACCTCGCGGCGGACCGCATCGCCTGAGGTGACCTGAATTGGACCAGTGATCACCTGGTACATGTCGGCCGGTGGATTGGGACGTCCGCCGGGCATCGGCGTGTTCCCAACCTGGTCGTAGATCTCGTAGAAGGCGCTGAACTCCGGCATGCGACCTTCGCGACGGAACCGCAGCTGATTGAACCCCGCCTCGCCGGGCTTGAGCGGTCGCACGAGAACGCCTGTGCAGCGGTCGTCGTACCACTGCTGGTCGCGCACCTTCCAGAACTCGCCGTCACTCAGGATATCGATGCCGATCTCGTGCTGGCGTCGGATCATGTCCTGAATAGCTGCCGTCGTCAGCGCGTCGAACCGCTGCTGGTCACCACTTCTGCGCGCCTGCATGATCTCGGCGTAGTTGTCCGGATTGGGAAGGCGACCAGGGTGCGTGGTGAGGATTCTGTCGTTGCTGCGCTTCAAGGGCGCTCTCCTTCTCTGAGAGTCTGAAAGGTCTGTGTAGACACAGGATAGGCTGACCTGCACCCTTCGGGGAGTGCGGTACGCTGAATGTCGGCATGTCGTTCGACACCGAGCAGCCGAGCGTCGAAGACCGGCTGCGTGAGCTCTTCACCAGGTTGGATCTACAGCGTGTCCATGTGGGTTCAGGGCATGCGCTCGACGCGGTGACGCTGGCGCGCGCCGTGCCCGATCGCATCGCGTCGATCGCGGTGGTGTCTCCGTCGCGCCTGCCTTCAGAGCCGTTCCGCGCGTTCGATACGCGGGTCCTGTTCATCGCGGGCGACCGCGGGCCGAACGCGACAATGTTG
The DNA here is from genome assembly GCA_963776625.1 of uncultured Chloroflexia bacterium. Classification (GTDB taxonomy): domain Bacteria; phylum Chloroflexota; class UBA6077; order UBA6077; family CF-72; genus CF-72. The sequence continues at coordinate 172,787 of CAVZNP010000006.1, forward strand.
CCGAGCCTGCTGCGGGATTTACCTCACGCCCGGGGCCTGCGGCTGCACGACTACGCGGATGCCGCGTGGTCGGACACAGTCGCCGACCGACGCGCGGACGTCGAGGCCGCGCTCTCGGAATTTTTCGACGCGATGACCAGCCAGGAGCACGTGCCCGCGGTCCGGCTCGAGCAGGGCGTGGGCGAGATTGCCGGCATCACGTACCAGGTGCGGGGCAGCGGTCCGCCACTGCTCTTGTTACCGCTGAGCCTGGCGCGCTCCCAGTGGGACCCGATCATCGACACACTGGCAGAACGCTACACGACGCTCGTCCTGGGCGGGGCGTTCCTGGGTTTCGTGCCAACACTCGAGACGCGCATGCGCGGTGGGTATCAGTCGGTGGTACGCAGCGTGGTGGAGGCGTGCCGACCAGCGCCCGGCGAAGCCATCCTGGAGGTGGGCTGCGGTTCGGGCGCGATCGCTCGCTGGTTGGCCCGGTATGTGAAGGGCGCCAGTCCCATTACCGCCGTGGACGTCAACGCCTACCTGTTGCGCGAAGCCGAGGCGCTCACTCGCTCTGCCGGACTCGGCGACGCAATCTCGTACGCCGTCGGCGACGCTGAGGCGCTGCCGCAGGCCTCGGAGAGTTTCGACGTCACGCTGACCTGCACGGTCATGGAAGAGGTCAACGCCGACCGCATGCTGGCCGAGCTGGTGCGCGTGACCCGGCCCGGCGGTCGCATCGGGGTCGTAGTGCGCGCCATCGACATGGTGCCGTGGATGAACGTCGATCTGGCTGACGAGGTCCGACACGCCGCCGAACGCGTGGCGGGGGCAGGCGCCGACGAACACGGGTGCGCGGACGCGAGCCTGTATCGCCGCTTCGTGGCCGCCGGCCTGCGCGATCTGGTCATGGGACCGCAGTACGGTGCTGACACCGGGCAACACGCTCCGGACCGTTTGCGCTTGTTCGTCGGGCGCGTCGCCCAGGGCTTATCGGCGGACGAAGCGCGTCAGTTCCGCGACAGCGTCAAGCGCGCGACGAGTGAAGGCAGCATGGTTTGGGCGGAGCCGTACCACTGCGCGGTGGGCACTCGCCTCTGAAGCACGCCAGAACGGGCGGCCAGACACCAGGTCGTGGTGGCTGCCGCCCGACGCGCGTCAGTAATCGATCAGTGCTGGCCGACCATCCTTTGCTGGGCGACGCCCTCGCCAAAGACCACCCATGCGGCGAGGACAACCGACAGAACGCCGATGACCCACGCCGTCCAGGCCATGGGCATGAGCGCCGAGAACCCGAGAACCCACGGCGAGATGAACAGCAGCACGCCGATGATGCCCTCGATCCACTGGCCTGTCTTCTGATCGGGACTCGACAGGTCGTAGAGACCCACGATGACCAGCAGCACGCCGCCAACCCACGCGGTCCACGCCGCGGCTTGAACACCCATGGCACCAAAGACGAACGGAGAAATGAAGAGCAGGACGCCCAGGACCACATTGGCCCAGTCTTGCCAGCGTTTCCACGTCGACATACCAGGATTCGCTTTCCGAGTACGCCACAACCACCTGGGTGGCCAGCCGGCGGGACGCGCTCGAGCGGAACCAGCCGACCACTCCTCACGACCTTTTTTTCGATCGTGTTCCCGCGTGTCGTGACGATAATCACTGGCCCGCGCGAAACAACCCGGACCCGCAACACCTCGTGAGGAGAGGCGTCAGGGTTACGATCTCAGTGTACTGATACTGCCTGAGGAGGTGCCGATTTATTCCCGTTCAGGACCGTTTGCCCTTCGGCTACCAGCTACGCCGCGCGCAGTATGCCTACCGGCTGGCGCTCGAGCGCGCGCTGGAGTCGACCGGCGTCACCGCACCCCAGTTCGCGGCGATGGCGCTCCTGCAAGCCACGCCGGGGCTGTCGAATGCCCAACTTGCGCGGCAGAGTCTGGTGACGCCGCAGACCATGAATGTCATCGTTGGGCGGCTCGAGGTCGCGGGACTGGTCGTGCGCTCGCCGCACGCGGCCCACGCGCGCATCCTGCGAGCGCACCTGACCGCGCTCGGTCAGACCACGCTGGATGCCTGTTTCACGCGCGCGTCGGCGGTCGAGGCCTGCCTGGTTGGCGCGCTGCAGCCGTCGGACCACGCCATGCTGTTAGCCAGCCTGACGCGCATCGGCGACGCGCTCGTCGCGTTGTCGCACGACTGATCCAGTTCTCAGCACGACGGATCCATATGTCAGAAGTTCTCGAGCGGCAAGCGGACCTCGCCACCCGCGGGGCTGTACTCGATCGCGTTCGACAGCAGGTTTGCCTGGACGCGCTGGGGGCGATCGGGGTCCCAGTCGCCCACCAGGACGCTCAGCGCTCTCGAAGCGGACGCGGTGCGCGTCCGACGTGTGCTGCTGGCCGCGGGCTGACTCGCGCGCCAGAGCGACCAGGTCGGTAGCGCGTAGCCGCAGGTCCAGGGGACGTCCCCGTCTGGATCTCGGCAGACAGCCGCTTACGCGTCGGTGGAGCGTTGTCTTCTGAGGCGGTGGTGCCGAGGGCTGCGCCTGCGATGCGCCGGAGAAAACACCCTGACCGGGCCGGTCAGGTGATGTTCTAATTGCGTCACGACGGCATGTTCGACATTGAACTCATCCTGACGCTCCTGGTTGTCGTCTGCGTGCTGGCGCTGGCCGCCAGAGGGCTGCACGTGCCGTATCCCATACTGCTGGTGGTCGGCGGACTGATTCTGGCCTTGCTGCCGTTCGTGCCCGACGTGGAGCTCGCGCCAGAAACGGTTTTCCTGCTGTTTCTGCCACCGCTGCTGTACATCGCGGGGTTCGACACGTCGATCCGTGAAGTCCGCGCCCAGTTGCCCGCCATCACCTCGCTCGCGATTGGGCTCGTACTCGCAACCATCGTCGCGGTGGCCGTCGTAACGCAGGCCTTTGCGCCCGAGCTCGGCTGGCCGCTGGCCTTCGCGCTGGGGGCCATCGTCTCGCCGCCGGACGCGGTGGCGGCGACCGCATTGCTGCGCGGCCTGGGTGTTCCCCGCCACGTGGTGACGCTGCTGGAGGGCGAGAGCCTGTTCAATGACGCGACTGCCCTGGTCGCGTACCAGGCTGCACTGGCGGCGGCGGCGACCTCGGCATTCTCGCCCACCGAGGCCGCCGGTCAGTTCCTGTTCGCAGGCCTGGGAGGCATCGCCATCGGCTTCGTGATTGGCTGGCTGGTTGCCCATCTGCGTGGCGTGCTGCACGATCCGGCGGTCGAAATCACCATCGGGCTGCTGACGCCGTGGGCGGCGTACCTGCCTGCCGAGCATTTGAACGTTTCAGGCGTGCTGGCAACCGTGACAGCCGGGCTGTGTGTCGGCTGGGCGTCGCCGGGCATCATGGACTCCGAGACACGCCTTCGCGCGCGTGCGGTGTGGGACATGGTGGTGTTCATTCTCACCAGCATGGTGTTCATCTTGATCGGCATGCAGCTCTCGACGATCCTGCATGAGCTGTCGGGCCAGTCGCTGCAACACCTGATCATCTTCGCGGCGCTCGTCTCGGGCGTGGTGATCGCGATCCGGCTGATCTGGGTGTACGCTGACCGCGCCGTCAGCCTCTTGATCACCCGCGTGACGCATCGACCCAGACGCCGGCTGTGCGACCTCAAAGAGACATTCGTGGTCGGTTGGGCTGGCATGCGCGGCGTCGTGTCACTGGCAACGGCGCTGGCGCTGCCGCTGACGTTGCCCGGGCGAGAGCCGGCGATTTTCGTCACCTTCGCGGTGATTCTCGTGACGCTGGTTGGCCAGGGAATGACGCTGCCCGCCATTATCCGCGGGCTGCGGGTGAGTGACCCTGGCGGACGCGGTAGCAATGAGCACGAGCTCAGGGCGCGAAACACAGCGGCTGAGGCAGCCATCGCGCGCATCGAGGAGCTAGCCGAGGAGTGGCCAGCGCACCTGCCGCTGATTGATTCGCTGCGCGCGCAGTACGAGCACCGCGCGACGCACCTGGGCGAGCATGCCGCCAGTGACGAGACGAGCGCGGCGGATCAGGAGCTGATCGAGCATCAGAAGATTCGTCAGTCGGTCATCGCCGCGGAGCGAGCCGCGGTGCTCAGCCTGCGGAACCAGGGGGCGATCGATGACCGGGTGTGGCTCAAGGTTCAGCGGGATCTGGACCTCGAGGAACTGCGGATGGAGGCGTAGCGCGGGTCAGGAAACGTCGGCCGAACTTCTTGCAGGGTGATGAGGCACGCCCACCTATGCTCGAGCCCCCCTTGACCTGTTTTTTCAGCAGCTTGCTAGCCGAATTTCCCCGAAATGTAGGCTTCAGTCCGCTCGTCGCGGGGGCGATTGAAGATTTGCTCCGTCTCGCCAAACTCGATCAACTGGCCAGCGCGCGTCTCGGCGTTCATATTCATGAACGCCGTGTAGTCGGCCACGCGCGAGGCTTGCTGCATGTTGTGCGTCACGATGACGATGGTGATGCGCTCCTTGAGTGCGCGCATTGACTCTTCGACTTTGAGCGTCGAGAGCGGATCGAGCGCCGCGCACGGCTCATCCATCAGCAGGACAGACGGATTGACGGCCACGGCTCGCGCGATGCACAGTCGTTGTTGTTGTCCGCCGGACAGCGCCAGCCCGGAGCGGTGCAACTTGTCCTTGACCTCGTCCCACAGCCCCGCATCGCTGAGCACCTGCTCGACGCGTGTTTTGATCTGTTTTTCGGGCCAACGCTGACTGGACAGCCGCAGGCCGTACGCGATGTTGTCGTAGATCGACATCGGAAACGCCGTCGAGCGCTGAAAGATCATGCCGACCCGCTTGCGCAGACTCACCAGATTGCGCAGCTTGAGGATGTCCTCGCCGTCGAAGAGCAGTTGGCCCTCCCCTCGCGTGCCCGGCGTGTTGTCGTGCATGCGATTGATGGCACGCAACAGCGTCGACTTGCCGCAGCCAGAAGCTCCGATCAATGCGGTCACGCGATTGGCGGAGATGCTCATACTGATTGCATCGAGGGCCTGAAAGGAGCCGTAATAGAAATTGAAGTCGCGAATGTCGATCGCCGTGTGTGTCGGCCTCGACGGCGTGGGCTGATCAACGGTGGCCATGGACGCGACGATGCCCTGGTGATCGGTGTTGCCTGATTGCGGAGTCAAGCGTTACATCCTCTTAGTCAAACTGGCTCTAGCCAAACTGGCCCGACACATACTGCTTGGTCTGTAACTCGTGGGGATCCATAAAAATTTGCTGCGTCGTCCCGAACTCGACGACGAAACCGGCGCGGTCCTCCGGATCGACGTTCATCGCGAAGCAGTAGTCGCTGGCACGCGCGGCTTGCTGCATGTTGTGAGTGACGATAATGATGGTGCACAGGCGTTTCAGGCTGGCCATCAATTCTTCGACCCTGAACGTCGATATCGGGTCGAGCGCCGAGCACGGCTCGTCCATCAGCAGCACTTCCGGGTAGGTGGCAATGGAGCGCGCGATGCACAACCGCTGCTGCTGCCCACCCGATAGGCCCAGTCCGGACTGCCCGAGCTTGTCCTTGACCTCCTCCCAGAGGCCGGCCTCGTCGAGTGCCCATTCGACAACCTCGTCGAGCTCCTTCTTCGGCGGCTTGTCGAACAGACGTGGCCCGAACGCGACGTTGTCGTAAATGCTCATCGGGAACGGGTTCGGGCGCTGGAACACCATGCCGACCTGCTGGCGCAACATGACGGGATCGGTGGTCGGCGCATAGATGTCCATCGAGCCAACGTGGATCTTGCCGTCGACGCGAAAGATCGGCACCTTGTCGTTGATACGGTTGATAGCCCGTAACACGGTGGACTTGCCACATCCCGACGGACCAATGATCGCCGTGATGGCGTGGGCGGGCAACTTCAAGTTGATGTTTTTGACCGCCCGAAAGTCACCGTAGTAGAGGCTGACTCCATCCAACGTCACCGTGGAATCGTCCTCGTCGGGCACTGACGCTCCTTGCGCGGCGCCCACGGAAGCACTGGTCATTCAGAAATTCCTTCCATTAGCGTAGCCCGCGCAATCGCTGGTTGAGACGAATAGTGAAGAACGTGGCCGACAGACTCAGGCCCAGCACAATGATCAGGAGCAGCGCCGCGCAACCATTGGCCACGGCATCAGCGTCTTTCAGACCTGGTACGCCCGCCACTTTCAGCACCCAGATGTGCACCGCGAGCGTTTCGCCCGTCGCCAGGGGATTCAAGCTGTACTGCGCATTCGGCGAGATCGAGGTGCCCATGGTCAGAATGAGTGGTGCGGTCTCGCCAATGACACGCCCGGCGGTCAGCACGATCGCGGTGACGATGCCTGGCAACGCGGTGGGCAGCACCAGCTTGCGAATGGTCTCGAGCGGCTGAGCCGCCAGGGCCTGACTCGCCTCCCGATATTCGCGGGGGACCGACCGCAGCGCCTCCTGACCAACGCGCACCACCAGCGGCAAGTTCAACAACGCCAGGGTGAGCGCACCCGACAGAATGCTGTAGCCGAAACCCAGCGCCGCCAGGAAGATCGCGGCGCCGAAGGTTCCGAAGACGATGGACGGTACCGACGACAGGGCTTCAACGCTGAAGGCCACGGCTTCGGTAAAGCGGCTGGGGCGCGCGAATTCCTCGAGATAGATGGCCGCTCCGATACCGATGGGGATGGTGACCACCAGCGACAGCACCATCAGGTACAGCGTGCACCACAGCTGCGGGCCGACGCCGCCGCCAGCCTGCGTCAGCGAACTGGACGAGGTGATGAAGGACCAGCTCAGCTGCGGCACACCTTGAATCAGGATCGCGCCGACGACGATGACCAGCACCACCACCAGAAAGCCGACCAGCACGAGCATCGCGCCAGTGGCGATACGGTCGTACACCTTCGCGCGACGCTGCGCGGCTTCGCGCGCCTGACGCCGGCTCGGCGTGCCGCCGCATGAGCGCCAGACTGCGAGGGTCAATGCCAGAAAGGGCGGGTGCGGATGCGTCGAGACTCACGCGCTGCCCACCTTGGCGGTAACCGTGGCGGCGGCGGCAGGCGCCACACGTCTGGCCCGCGCTCGCGGCTGACGGCTGGTGACCTGGCGGACAACCACGATCAACAGGAAGGAGATGATCAGCAATAGGAAGGCGACCATGACCAGCGCGCTCCGCTGTGATGGTAGCGACGCTTCGGGCAGTTGCGTCACGATGGCCGCCGGCATGGTCGTGGCGCCGCTCACCAGATCCTTGGGAATGCCTTGCGTGATGTTGCCGATCACCATCTGGACTGCCATCGTCTCGCCCACCGCGCGTCCAACGCCCAGGATCAGCGCGGTCAGGAGCCCCGAGCTTGCCGAACGCAGCAGCACTCTGGAGATCATTTGCCAGCGCGTTGCGCCGAGCGCGGTTGCGCCTTCACGCAAGGCCTCGGGCACCGAGCTCAGCGTGTCGGACGCGATGCTGATGACGGTCGGCTGGACCATGAAGATGAGGACGATCGCCGCCGGCAGGATGCCCTTGCCCAGCGGAGCATTGAACGTTTCGCGCACCCAGGGGACAATGGCCACCAGCGCAATCAGGCCATAGATCACCGACGGGAGGGCAGCAAACATCTGCACGGTGACGCGCAGTGTCTGACGCACGGACTCGTTGGCGATCTCGGTGATGTACACCGAGGACCCGATGGCAATCGGCGTGCTGATGATCATGCTGATCAGCACAGTCATGACCGAGCCGTACAGCAGCGGGACCACGCCGAACTGGCCGGTGCTCGAGTTCCAGGTCGTGCCGAAGAAGAAGTCGACCGGGCTCGTGTATTTGAAGGTAGCGAGTCCGGTGAATCCCAGGAACACGAACAGAGCCATGATCGACAGGACGATGATCGCGGCGCAGGTGAAAAAGATCGCCTCCGCCCGAATGATGCGCTGAGTGGTGGTCATGATCCGTGGCAGACCTCTATGTACCGGTCGGGTTGCCAATCTTCGGGTTCGCCGGTGGGATGAACCCGAGATTGTCCCAGATCGGATCCTTTTCGAAATCCGGGCCGATCAGGTAGTTGAGAAAGGCCGCCTGGAGCGCACTCGCGGCGCCTTTGGTGATGCCCAGGCCGGGTCCACCAATGGGCCATTTGCCACCCGCGACGGTGTCGTGGTCCGGCGTCAGCGTGCTGCTGCCGTCCTGAATGTTCATGGTCATGATGCCGGGCCCGTTGAGGAAGGCCAGTCCCAGATACGAGACGGCGCCAGGCGTCTGGCCAACCGTGTTGGCGACGGTCTGGCTGTTGTCCTCTTCGGAGGCGCCAACGGCAAACTTGGTGTCATCTCCGTCGTACAGGTAGTTGGCCATGCTCTGGCGTGTACCCGATCCCTTGAGTCGATTGATGAGCACGACCTGTTGATTGTCGCCGCCCACCTGGGACCAGTTGGTGATCGTGCCGCCAAAGATGCCCTGCATCTGCTCCTTGGTCAAGGCCTTCACGCTGCCGGGGCCTTTGGGGTTCGCGGCGACGGCGAAGGCTTCGATAGCGACAGCCGTCGAGACCGCGTCCGAGCAGTTCAGGCTCGAGACCTCCTGGCTGGTCAGTGGTACGTCGCTCATCCCGAGGTCAAGACTACCCTGGCACGCGCCGGTGCGCCCCGCGCCAGAACCACCCGCCGACACGGTGATCTGCACGTCCTTGTTGGTGGTCTGAAAGTTCTTGGCCGCCTGGTCGATCAGCGGTTGAAGGGCTGACGAGCCGGCAATCGTCAGTTTGCCACTCAGGCTGCCGGCAGCGGCTGGCGCGGGTGCGGACGTTCCCGCGCTGCTGGCCGAGCCCGAGCTGGCGGCCGCGGGTGGACTCGTGGGGCTCGCGGTCGTCGAAGTTGATGGTGACGAGCAGGCTGTCAGCAGCGCGCTGACAACGAGACCCGTGAGCACTAACCCTCGCGGGTTCGCGACGAACATGTAGTTTCTCCTTTACTCCGTTTCACACACGAAAGACGACGTGGCGCCGCCATCACGCGCGACAAGACCGTCGGCGTGCCGTGACAGGACCGCCGGTGTGTCGTCGAGCGCGTGGGCAATGAACCACGCCTGGCTGTCGAGCGGGTCCTCGCCGGGGGCTGGCCGAATCCGCTCGTAGCTACCATCGGAACGCAGCCGACGCGCCTTGACCGTGTCGGCGAGCTCGACCCGCAGAATCCCGTCGCGTACCTGCTTGCGCAGCTCTCGATCAGCCAGCGGGAAGACAACCTCGACACGATGGTCCAGGTTGCGAGGCATCAGGTCGGCGCTGCCCAGATACAACTCCTCGTTGCCGCCGTTGTCGAAATAGTAGATACGCCCGTGTTCCAGGAAGCGCCCGACGATGCTGGTCACGCTAATCGACTCGCTCACACCGGGTATACCCGGCCGCAAACAGCACACGCCGCGCACGAGCAAGTCCACGCGCACACCGGCCTGCGAAGCGCGGTAGAGCGCGCGAATCATCGGGCCATCCGTCAGCTGATTCATCTTGAAGATCAGTCGGCCTGGCACACCTCGGCGCGCCTGCTCGGCCTCCCGTTCGATCATGCTCAACATTCGCTCGCGGAGCGTCACCGGTGACACCAGGAGCGTCTGATAGTCGCGCTTGTCGGAGTACCCGGTCAGCGAATTGAAGAGTTCCGCGGCTTCGTCACCGAGGTCGACGCGGCTGGTGAGCAAACCGAGGTCCGTATACAGGCGGGCTGTTCCCGCGTTGTAATTGCCGGTACCCAGGTGCAGATAGCGCCGCAACCCATGCTCTTCGCGACGCACGACCATCGCGACTTTCGAATGAACTTTCAGACCGGGCAGCCCGTACACCACGTGGACGCCTTTGGCTTCGAGCGCCTGCGCCCAGCCGACATTACTTTCCTCGTCGAATCGCGCTTTCAATTCAACGAGCACTGCCACTTCGGTATTCGCTTCACGCGCCGCGCCGAGCGCCTCCACGACGGGTGAGTGGCTGCCCACGCGATACAGTGTCTGCTTGATGCCCAGGGCATCCGGATCCTGCGCGCCCGCGTTAATCAACCCGATCACCGGTTCGAACGAATCGTAGGGATGGTGCAGCAGCACATCGCGCCGGCCGAGCGTCTCGAAGGTTTCAGCGGGCGTCGCGAAGCCGCGCGGCACGCGGGGCACCAGTGGCGGATCCTTCAGCTCCGGGCGATCCAGCGCCAGCAAACCCATCAGCCCTGACAGCCCGAGCGGACCATTCAGACGCAGCGTCGCGTTCGACCCGACTTCCAGTTTTTCTTGCAACCACGCGAGCCGGTCGTCAGGCATCGAATCATCCACCGTCAGGCAGGTGACGAATCCAAACGGTCGCGCGCGCAGCATCGCTTTGACGTTCTGGAGCAGGTCCAGCGCCTCGTCAGCCTGGATCTCCAGATCGCCATTGCGCAGAACGCGGAAGGGGTAGGTGGCGAGTATGGGAATGCCCGTGAACAGCGACTCGATGTTCGCGGCGATCACCTGCTCCAGCCAGACGAAGCAGACTGGCTGGCGACGTGCGTTGGTCGCGGCGTGCTGCGCCGGTCCGGGCTCGACGGGCACCAGGCGCCGCAGCGTGGGGGGTACGCGCAAGCGCGCAACGCGCTCGCCGGGCGCATCACCGTTGCCAAGCACGATCAGAAGATTGAGACTCTGATTTGAGATAAACGGAAATGGGTGGCCGGTATCGATTGCGAGCGGCGTCAGCACTGGAGCGATGTCGCGCTTGAACGTTTCGGTCATGGCCGCGCGCTGGTGGTCGTCCAACTGCGCGTAGTCCAGCAGGTGAAGGTGCTCGCGTGAAAGTGCTGGGAGAACCTGCTCTTGAAAACAGCGGAGCTGACGCTCGGCCAGCGCTTGACTGCGCATGTTGATGGTTTCCAGCACTTCGGTCGGCGTCAGCCCATCATCCTCCAGCGGTCCGCTGCCGGACTCACTCGCCTGGCGCAGACCGGCTACGCGCAAGTTGAAGAACTCATCGCTGTTGGTGGTGACGATCGCCAGGAACTTGGCGCGCTCGAGGAGTGGCTGGCCTGGATCTTCTGCTTCCTCGAGAACTCGCTCGTTGAACGCGAGCCAGCTCACCTGGAAATTGGTGTACAGCGCGGGGTCAGTGAGAAGTTGCGGAGTCTCGTCGTGATCGACGGACCGAATGGTTTCTTCGAGGTCCAGTGTTCTCAGCACCATTCGTCCAGCGACTCTACCCACGCGCGCACGAGCACGACATCGGTCGAAAGTCCGGGGTGCGTAACTGTTAACCTGTCTGTCACGACACTGGAACGCATCGGATTGCGACGGTTCCCTACCGGCACTGCATTCAGCGCAAGTCCAGCACACCCAGTGAATACGCGTGCGCAAGAGCCTGGGTCCGACTCTCTACCCCGAGCTTGCGGTACAGCGTCGACAGATGCGACTTTACGGTACTGAGCGAAATCGCCAGGTGCCGACAGATGTCTTTGTTGGCGCAGCCCATCGCCAGATAGCGCAGAACCTCGCGTTCACGATCGGTCAGCATGGATCGGTCGCTCGTCGCGGCGGGGGCGATGCTTGCACGTGACTGGACCGCGATCGCGGGCGCGAGCGCCCGCGCCGCGGCTTCGAGGCGTTCGGGGGTGAGGTTGGGCGAGCGTCCCAGGTGAACGCTGCGCAGCTTGCCGGCTTGCTTGCGAAAGGCCTGCCAGTATGCGACGTTGTCTCGCACGCGCTGCCTGTGCGCCGCGAAATGTCCAGCCAGGCCGTCATAGCGAAATGCCGAATGCGTCTCGAGCCACCCGAACCACGCCGGGCTGCCCACCAGAAGCTGGGCGGCGCCTGGCGCCGGACTCAGGAAACACCCGTTCCGGACAAGTGGCGAGGATGCACGCAGCGGCACGTTCGATCTAGCCTCCGACCCCCCGATTATGCCCCGCTCGCGTGCGCCGGCTGGCAGGCCGCCCTGTAAACTGTGTGTTAACCGGAGCTAAACAGATCGCGCACGAGCCGTGGCGCAGTTAGTGAGCGCCCCTGGTCGGAACTCAGCCCTCTGACCGATGTTGACGGGACCCCATGGTGATTTCGCTCCCCGCGTCTGACCGCGTACGCACGCTGGTCTGCACCGAAAAGTATCGCGCCGAGCATCAGATCGAGCCCTCCAGCGTCGTCCTGGTTCTGCCAGACGAGTTCGATCTGCTGTGGCTCGACCTCGAGGCGCCGTCGCTCGACGAACTGCAGGCGGTGGCCAATGGATTCAACTTCCACCCGCTGGCTGTGGAAGACGCTACGCAGGAACATCAACGCGCCAAGATCGACCAGTACGAAAGCTTCTACTTTCTGGTGCTCTTTGGCGTGATTTACAACCTGAAGACCTATCAGATCGAAGAGCACGAGATCGACTTCTTTCTGGGTTCCAACTATCTGGTGACCGTGCATCAAACGCCGGTCCATGACGTGCAGCGCATTGCTTCACGCCTGCACACCGACCTGCACACGCTCGACCACGGCGCCAGCGCCCTGCTGTATACGCTGGCGGACACCATCGTCGATGCGTATCTCACCGTGGTCGAGCAGATTCGGGAACGCATCCAGCAGCTCGAGCGGCGCGTCTTCGCCAGCCAGCTCCCCCCAGTTTCGACGCGCGCTCCACGAAGACATCTTCGCCCTGCGCGCGGAGCTGCTGGAGCTGCGCTACGTGATCGGCCCGGAACGCGACGTGCTCGCCGTGCTGTCCCGGCGCGGGCTACCCATTCTCGACAAAAAGACGGCGCTGTATTTCCACGACGTGGCAGACCATTTGCAGCGGGTCATCGAGACGATTGACGTGTATCACGACATGCTGGGCAGCGTGCTCGACTCGTACAACGCGCAGAGCGCGAACTCCCTCAACCAGGTCATGCGTGTGCTGACCTCGTACTCGATCATTTTGATGAGCATCACGTTCATTGCCGGCGTCTACGGGATGAACTTCAACCCGAGCGTGTCGCCCTTCAACATGCCCGAGCTCAACTTCTACTTTGGCTACCCGCTGGCACTGCTGTCGATGGCCGTGCTGACCGTCGTACTGGTGATCTTCTTCAAGCGTCGCGGCTGGCTGTAGGCGGGGCTGCACGAGGGGCCGTGGGTGACGATGAATCGGCCACGCCGAGGACATACTTCGTCTCGACGTGCTGTTCCCAGAAGGTGCGAAACGACTTGCGGTATTTGGGCAGTTGCCGCCTTCCGCGCCAGGTTGACCGATTGGCGAACTGTTTGATGGCCGCCGACGGGGCAAAGTAATCGATCGCGTTGTCTATGGACAGGACGAAGGGCGGATAGCCCGCGTACAGATTGATCCAGCTGGCGATCAGCGAACCGGTGCGGTGATTGCCCTCGATGAACAACTGCGGTTCACCGACGATACTGACATACGTCTCCGCGGCAAGTTTGTGCGGATGGTCTCCCTGGCCGGCGTGTCGCCAGTACCAGTTGGCGATCGGATCAATCTGGGCATTGAACTTCTCGACGTTCGATTCGATGGCCGTGCTGAATTCGGCCATCAACACGGTATCCGTGCCGTAGTGCACGCGATCGTTGAGCGCCAACATGTGATCGAAGCAGGCCGGAGAAAACGGGGCGATGTTTCTGGCCAACAACTCGTCCAGATACGCGTACGCGCTGAGCATGTTGCCGCGCAGGACCGCCGTGAAGGGGTCCTTGCGTCCGATGCGCAGGCGCTGCAAGTCGGCGTCGATGCGCGGCCATGACCGCTCGACCTCGAGCAAGGCGCCATCGATCTCGCACAGATCCAGACGACTGATCAATGTCGTTCGACCTGATTACGCGATTCTCGACTGTTTGCGCTGTTTCCGTTGTCTCCGTTGTTTTCGTTGTTTCCGTTGTCGCGACGCCCGAGCATACGCTTCACGCGAATGATCGCACGTCCCCGGGTCATCATGGTGGGATCGTTCAGTGCACGCCGGGTGCCAGGCCGTCGGCAGAGCGCGTAGCGATAACCTGTCAGGCGACCATGACAGACGACACTGCCGCGCTACAGGCGAAGCTTCGAGACCTCGATGCCAGTATCGATCAACTGGCCAGCAAGGGTGACTTTGATGCGCTGGGCGCATTGCTGGCCAGCGACTTTCGCTACAACCACTCGACGGGCAAGGCCCAGGACAAGGCCGAGTGGCTCGAAGGGCTCAAGCCACTGGTCGGACGACGTGACCGCGTCACCAGCGGTATCGACGTCGAGATTCACGGGGATGTGGCCGTGGCGATGGGCGACCTCGACATCGTCTGGGCGGACGGCCGGCGCAACTACGACCGCTACGTGCGAGCGTATCGCCGCGCGGATGGGGACTGGCGCGTGTTCTTTCAACGCACGCTGCCGGCCCACGATCGAGCGCCGGCCACAACCTAGCTAGCTCGCGATGCAAAAGGAGCCCATGGTTGGCGTCTGAGATGCCGCGGCACGCACTGTCTCCGTGGGTCCTCTCTGGGGAACCGTATTGATCGTGCCCACCTGTCGGCATATCAAGGCACGCGCAGAGAGCAAACTACAGGGCAGGTGATCGAGCTTATGGCGAGCGCGAGGGTCGAAGGGGCCGCCCTATCGCGGCGAAGTTTTCTACGCTGGGCGGGCGGCGCCGCGCTGCTCGGCCCCACGCTCCTGAGCGCCTGCCTGGCTGCGCCCAGTTCGTCGTCTTCGACCCCGTCGGCGGCGACTCCCACGGTCGGACCTGAGCCCGGGCCCGGCGCTTCGCTCGGCCATCGCTGATGGCATCGTGGCCATCGTGGCTGGACGGCAGCCGCTGTCGGACTCGGACCAGATGCTTCAGGACTGGCAGACCAAAGGGGGCAACACCATTCGAGACGAACGAAACAAGTCGAACGACTACATGGTCGATCGCGTCAAGCAGCGTTTCTTCAACTACACCGGCATCGTGAACACGCCGGTGCAGGATTTCGCCGTCACCGAAAATCAGCGCGGACCCATCACCGATCGGACCAAAGAACGCCTGGTCAGCGCGGACAAGTATCTGATCCACGTGCGTCGCCGACTGATGGATGCTGCGCGCGCCCTGCAGGAGGGCATCGAACCGGTTGAGCCGAACAATGCCGCGGCATTCAGTTTGCGCCTGCCCCGGCGCGTCGAGCTGCCGGTCGATGCTCCGTTGGAGGAAGCGGTGCGGTTGCTCCTCGATCCATCACCCTCGCAGGTCGCGGTCGCGGCGTCGGTCGCGCAGCCACAAATCGCGGCGGTCGCCGACTGACGCGTGGCCATGCAACGTCGCAGCTTTCTGCGAATCGCGGGCGGGGTTGTGCTGGGTGGTAGCGCCCTGTTGGAGGCGTGCGCGGCGCCGAGCCCGAGCGCCTCGAACGCGGTCACGCCGCCAACATCCGTGGGTACGGCCCCGACCGGTGCCGCGCCTGGCCCCGCGGCGACTGGAGCCCCGCGCGGTGCCGCGGGAGTGTACCCCACGTACATCGCCAATCCCAATGCGCCCACACCGGATTTTCACGATCCCGACCCACGTTACGAGGATGGCTACAACGCCTTTCCCAGGAATCCGGCCGCGTCGTGGACCAAGGCTCCACCATCGAATGGCGGAACCGTCACGTTCCTGGTCAGCCAGTACAGCACCCCACCGTCGCCGCCGCGCGACCAGAACCCGGCCTGGCAAGCCATCGAAAAGCAGCTTGGCGCGCAGCTCCACATCGACGCCGCTGGCACAAACGACTATCCCACGCGTGTGGCCACCGTCATGGCCGGTAATGACCTGCCCGACATCATCCACCTCAACCGCGGCTACCGCACCGCACCCAACCTGCCCGACTTTTTCAAGGCCAAGTGCGCGGATTTGACCCCGTACCTCGGCGGCGACGCCGTCAAAGACTATCCCAACCTGGCCGCGATTCCGACGTATGCCTGGAAGAATTCGATCTCAGCGGTCGACAGCAAGCTGTACTTGATTCCCGTCCAGCGCCAGATTCCGGCGGGCGTGGCCAACAACATCGGTTACTTCTTCAAGAACACGGACATCTGGAACAAGACCCTCGGCGAAAACGCGAATCCCAAAACGGCCGCGGATTTCAAGTCGATGCTGCAGCAACTCAATCAGCCATCGCAGAATCAGTGGGCGGTCGAGAACGTGGCGAGCTACTGGTACGGCCTGCCGGCGTACATGGCACTCTTCGGCGCACCGTACAACTGGAAGCTCGACGCGGCAGGAACCCTGACCAAAGATTTCGAGACGGACCAGGGCAAAGCCGCGGTCGCCTACGTCACGGACCTCTGGGCCAGCGGGCTGTTTCCGCCTGACGCGCTGCAGAGCAATACGATTTCGCGCAACGACTTCGTCGTCGGCAAGATGGCGGTCGAAGTTGACGGCTTCGGCAACTCCTGGAACGATTTCTGGCGGCGCGGACTCCAGAACAAACCACCCCAGCACTACGATTTCGTTCCACCCTTCACGCATGACGGGACCGGGCACCTCAGGCCTACATGTCCGGTGGATTTCTGGCGATGAACGTGCTCAAGCAGGCGCCACCCGAACGCATCCAGGAGGTCCTGCGTGTCATCGACTGGCTCGCCTCGCCGTTCGGCTCCCAGGAGGACCTGCTGATGTCGTACGGCGTACCCAATACGGACTACAACCTGGACGACGACGGCAATCCGATACCAACGGCGCAGGGCAACCTGGACGCGGTCAGCGGCCTGTGGAAATACATCTGCCAGCACCCTCAGGTCGCGTATCTCGCAGATTTGCCGGGGTATGCCAGAGCCGTCTGGGACGCGGAGCACACGCTGATTCCAATCGGGGTGGAGGACCCGGTGATCAGCTACTACTCGCCAACAGCGTTTGGCAAGGGCGTAGCCGCGACCCAGACGCTCATCGACGGCATCAATCAGATCATCGTCGGGCACGACACGCTGAGCAGCTACGACCAGCTCGTCAAGGACTGGCGGACGGCCGCCGGAGACCAGATGCGCAGCGAATACCTGGACGCCATCGCGGCGGCAAAGCAATAGAACGAACCAGGCAGATGGGAATGTCATGCTGACCAGAGAAGACAACGAGCTCCTGACCCGCGTCGGGCCGGGCACGCCCATGGGCGCGCTGATGCGCGAGTACTGGCTGCCGGCTTGCCTCTCATCCGAGGTTCCGAAGCCCGATGGTGACCCGCTACGAGTGCTGCTGCTCGGCGAGCAGCTGATCGCGTTTCGAGACTCGAACGGCAAGGTCGGGCTGCTCCAGAACAACTGCCCGCATCGAGGCGCCTCACTGTTTTTCGGCCGCAACGAGGAAGCTGGTCTGCGCTGCGTGTACCACGGTTGGAAGTTCGACACCGAGGGCACGTGCCTTGACATGCCGAACGAGCCCGCGGAATCGGACTTCAAGTCCAGAGTGCGCGCCGCGGCCTACCCGACGCGTGAAGCTGGGGGCATGGTCTGGGCGTATCTCGGCAATCGCCCGACGCCCCCGCCGACACCAAACTTCGAGGCGGTTGCCGTGGCGGGTGACGCGAGTCCGGCACGGGCCGTGCAGCGAGAGTGCAACTGGTTCCAGGCGCTCGAGGGTGATATTGACACCTCGCACTTCACCTTTCTGCACGACGGATCGCTCAAGCCAGAGAACGTCAAGCCCGGCACCTTCTGGTACTACGCGTTCAAACACCGCGCGCCGCGCTACGCGGTTCTCGACACGCCGGCAGGCGCGATGTACGGCGCCTACCGCGACGCGCAAGCGGGACACCAGTACTGGCGCATCGCTCAGTACCTGTTCCCGTGCTACACCATGCCACCCAGCGGAGTGATGGGCCTGCGGCTGAGTTTCACCGCCTGGGTGCCCATGGACGACGAACACACCATGATCTTCACGCTGTCGCCGCGACCAGGCCTGCGCGCTACGCCAAACAGCTCGGTGGCGTCACCAATGTCTTCTGGAATGCTGCGCAACACCACCGAGTGGACAGGGCGGTTCCGGACTGCCGCGAAGCGTGACAATGACTACCAGATCGACCGCGCGTTGCAGCGATCCAACCAGGGCGTCAACGGTTACACCGGCATCGTCGGCGTCAACCTGCAGGACCAGGCAGTCACCGAGAGCATGGGGCCGATCTACGATCGCACCAACGAGCGTCTCGGGTCGAGCGACTCGATGATCATCCGCGTGCGCCGGCGCATGATCGACGCCGCGCGGGCGCACGAGGAACGCGGCGTCACGCCGCCCGGGGTGGATGATCCCGACGCCTATCTCGTCCGCGCGGGTGGCGTGATTCTGCCCACATCCGTGGACTGGATCGACGCAACGCGTGACCTGCGTGTCGCGTTTTCAGAGCACCCCGATCTTGATCCATCGGTTGAGGGGCGGCTCTAGCAGCGTGTCGAAACAGGTCTGCTTTTATCCACTCTTCAGAGAAAAAGGGTTTGTACCTCGAGACGTTACAGCCTCAAACGTCAGCCTTCGCCCTTCGAGGCACGCACTGTCAGCAATTCCACCCAGGAGCGCGGGCGAAAAGCCTGTAATGCACCTCGAAAACGCCTGCCGCGCTCCTGGGCCAAACTGTCACAGAAGTTTTATCCAGGCCGACTGCGACTCGGGCTGAAAACGGGCTTGTCGGCCAGCCTTCTAGGGTGGAGCCTTCGACGGGTTTTCAACGGCCTGCTAGAAGTTCGGCCGACGTGCAGGCAGGTTCGCGGTGCGAATGAGCTAGCCTGAGCGCGTGCAAGCGATTCGCGTTCACGCCCATGGCGACCCCGGTGTCCTCGAACTGGAGGACATCGAGGTCCCTCGAGCCGGGTCCTGGTCAAGCGCTGGTCAAGGTGGAGGCCAGCGGAGTCAACTACATCGACATTTACTACCCGGACCGGCGCCTATCAAGAAGCGCTGCCCGCGACCCTGGGCCGCGAGGGCGCTGGTACGGTCGAAGCTATTGGCGACGGCGTGACCGACGTCACCGTCGGCGCGCGTGTTGCCTGGGTCATGCTGCCGGGGGCGTACGCCGAATACTGCGTGTTACCGGCGCAGCGGCTGGTACCCGTGCCAGACGGAGTGAGCTCGAGTCAGGCGGCGGCCGCGATGCTGCAGGGCATGACCGCACAGTACCTGACGCGCAGTACGTATCCACTCAAAGCGGGCGACACGTGCCTGGTGCACGCCGCGGCCGGCGGTGTCGGTCTGCTGCTGTGCCAGATGGCGCGCGCAGCAGGCGCACGCGTCATCGGCACGGTCTCGACCCCGGCCAAAGGGGACCTGGCGCGAACAGCCGGTGCCGATGACGTGATCCTGTACACGAAGCAGGATTTCGTCGCCGAGGTGAAGCGCTTGTGCGGCGGTGTCAACGTCATCTATGACGGCGTCGGCAAAAGCACCTTCGAGGCCGGCTTCGACTGCTTGCGACCCCGCGGCTACATGGTTGTCTTCGGGCAATCCAGCGGCAAACCACCGGCGGTCGATCCGCAGACGCTCAACAGCAAAGGCAGTCTGTTTGTCACGCGACCAACCATCACCCACTACATCGCCGAGCGTGCGGAATTACTCCAGCGCGCCGCGGACGTCTTCAGCATGGTGGGCGACGGCAGACTGCAGCTCCGCATTCACCACACCTATCCGCTCGCCCAGGCGGCCGACGCCCACCGTCTGCTGGAGGGCCGCGAATCGAGCGGCAAACTCGTGCTGGAACCCTGAGCGGCATCCACAAGAAAGGCAACGCATGACAGCTCAAGACATCAGCCTCGATCTTCAACGCGAAATTCTGGATATCGAGCGCCAGCGCGTGGCGGCCATGGTCAATCGTGACGTCGCCGCCCTGGACCGTATCCTGGCCGACGACCTGACCTACACCCATTCAGGCGGGAGAACCGACACCAAGGCCAGCTTCATCGCACTGATTGCCGCCACGGACCACGGGTATCTCGGCGTCGATTACTCCGGAGAAGAGGTGCGCCCGTGCGGCGCTGAAGGCGCCATCGTACGCGGCATTGCCCAGATTCGCCTGATTCGCGCCGGCGGTGAAAAGATCAGCTACCCGGTGCTGTTTCTGGACGTCTACGCTTTGCGCGACGGCCACTGGCAGATGGTGGCCTGGCAGGCGACCCGCGTAGCGGAGTAACTGGCGCCGGCGATCGGATGCCCCCTCGACGCAGAGCGACTGGTCAGGTAGAGGCAGGGGAGTGGCCGTTACACTGACGTTACTCTGACCTGCATCGGGTCGGGGAATTGTTTGGGGGCAGACACTTGGCAGATACACGCCGCGCTCCTCAGGTCATACGTCGCCTGGCCTGGCGGGCCAGGCTCCGCGTGCTGCTCGCCGCGGCGTTGACGATTCCTGGCGTGGCTGCGAGCGCATTGCCAGTCGCGGCACAGGCGGGCACGAACGGTCAGGTGACCCTGACGCAGCTGGGCTATACAGGCGGCCTGGCCCTCGAGGGCGCAGGCGCCCACGGCGACGCTGGTCTTTCCATTGCCGCCAGGCGGTATCGACGGTGGTCAGTTCGACGTGCACGTCGACGTGGGGTCAGCGGCTGACGATCAGTCGACGTTGCGCGTGACCGGCCCGGATGGAGCGATGATTCAAACGGCGGCCGCTGACTTGCGGCGCACTGGCGTGCTGACGCTGCCCGTCAGCGCAACCACGGCAGGCCAACTTGCGGTACAGGTGAGCCGCGCCAACATCGCTGGCACAGGCGCGTGCCCACCCGCGACGACCACAGACAGTGACGCCTGGCTGCGGGTCCTGCCTGACTCGGCGCTCACTTACCAACCCACGCGTATCCCTGACTCGCCGGCCGCCTTCCTCGAGCAGCCCGGCGGCACGCTGGTGGTCACCGGACTGTGGGATACGCCGGAGCATCAGGCTGCCAGCGCGGCGATTGTCGGTGCGCTGCAATACGCTGCCCGAAGCCAGGTGACGGACGTACAGCTCGCGGAGGACGTGCCGGCGGAGGCTGAACCCTCGAATCGTAACGTCAAGATTGTGCCGACCGGCGATGCACCTGAGCTCACTCCGGATGGACTCCAGATTCCAGCTAGCGCGGACGCCGCCGCGCAGCTGCTTCAGACCGTCCCCGCTCCAGGCGCCACCGCGAACTCGAACTCGCTGTCGCTGGGCGGCAGCGGCACCACGCTACCCGAGCAGATCCATTTCAGCGTCGGCGACCTGCACGGGTGGCCGGCGGACCTCGGACTCACGTTGCGGTCGAACTCGTCGCTCGCGGCAGATGCAAGTGCCCGCATGTTCACGCGCGTCATGCTCAATGGCGTACTCGTGGACATGGTCGATTCGCACGATGACCAGCGCACGGTACCGCTACCGTCGGTGCTGCTGCGCTCCGACAACACGCTCGAGCTGACCAGCGTCTCCGCCCCCGGCAGCGAAACGTGCGCCCGGGATGGACCCGCATACATCGGTCCGGTGGACGGCGCGGCCAGCCTGAACTGGACCCGCTTCGGCGCCCCCCGCGCAAAACTGCCAGAGCTCGCGGCCCGCCTGCAGGGTCAGGGTGAGCTGCTGCTGCCAAGTGGTAGTCCGGGCGAAGCCCGCGCCGCCGCGCGCGTGCTCGGCGTGCTGAATCGCTGGACCGCCACGCCCCTCCTCCCAGCACTGGCGCAGCCCGATCAACTGGATGCGCCAATTCACGGCAATTACCGCCTCATCTTTGGCGCAGCACCCAGCGCCGCGCCGCTTCTGGGCCTGCCCCTCGACATCCAGTCCTCGCTCGCCGTGAGCACCCGATCCGCGCCAGAGTCGCCGTTATTAACTGGGACGCCCGACCACCCGTACATCGCCATCGAGTACTTGCCGGATGGTCCGCCGGTGCTCGCGGTCACCACGACGCCGGATGCCGACGACGAGGTGCTCGATCGCGCGTTTCAGCGGCTGACGACGCCAGCAACCTTTGCGACGCTCGATGGCAATGTGGTGCTCGCGGATGCAAAGGACCAGGTCGTCATCGACCTGACCAGCATGGGCCTGATCGCCAGCGCGACGCCCCCGCCGAGCTGGGTGGAACTCCTGTCCGCGTATCGTTGGGTGCTGTTGCTGCCGATCGGGGTGCTGATCATCCTGTTCTGGGTTGGCGTGTATCGCGGCGTGGGCCAGCCGCCACCGTCTGCCGTCCGCCCCGACAACACACCCGCGGGAACACAACCATGAGCACCGAGCCCGACCCCACGTTCAGCCCGTTCGATCTCGACCTGGCGGGCACCGAAGCGCTCCGCGAGGATGAGCGCTTCGTGCTGCTGCGTCTGCTCGCGACCGGCACCATCACCGAGGAGCAGGCGGCGGAGGCCATCGCCGTCCACCGCCGCACGGGCTCACCCTTGCTGGACATCCTCGGCGCCAACGGTGCACTCCGCCAGCGCGAATACGCCGCGCAGATCGCCGCCGTGACCGACTCCGGCCTGGGAAGTCCGCTCGTCGGCACCGACGCGCTCGCGATCGACCCAACCCTTGCCCGACAGTTCTCGCCCGCGGTGCTGATGCGGTTTCTGTTCTTTCCGCTGGCCAACACCGGCAGCTTCACCACCCTGCTCGCGGTCAACCCGGATGATCCGGCCGTCGCTGCCGCCGTCCAGGAGGTGCTGCCGGATACCGAGATCATCGCCCTGGTGGCAACCGAGCGTGACGTGACCCGCCTCATGGACGCCGCCTTCCAGACCGGACTCACCTACCAGGCGGTGCACGGTCTGCGCTCGGTGCGACCGGACGAGTCGGCCTCACGCGTATTCACCGGCTCGCAGATCGTGGTGTTCGCCGCGCTCTCCCTCCTCCTTGCTGCCGGACTGATTCTGGACACCAGCCGCACGTTGTCGATCATCATCGTTGCGACGTCCATCCTGTACGCCGCCGCGGTGGCCTTCAAAGGTCTGCTCGCCTTCGTCGGTGCGCTCGAAGAGCGGGAGCTCGGCGTGACCGACGAGGAGGTCGCCGCGCTCGACGAGCACGACCTGCCGGTCTACAGCGTGCTGGTGCCGGTGTACCGAGAACCGGCCGTCGTCCCGACCCTGCTCGCGGCGCTGCGCCGACTGGACTACCCACTCGAAAAGCTCGACGTGCTGCTGCTGGTCGAGGAGGACGACGAGCAGACCATCTCCGCCGCGCGGGCCGCCGATCCGCCGCCGTTCTTCCGCTTCATCTATATTCCGGCCAGCCAGCCGCGGACGAAGCCCAAGGCTTGCAACTACGGGCTCGCGTTCTGTCGCGGAGAGCTGGTCACGATTTACGACGCCGAGGACATTCCGCAGCCCGACCAGCTGAAAAAAGCGGTGATCGCCTTTCGCAAGGGCGCCGACAGTCTTGTCTGTGTGCAGGCCGCGCTCAACTACTTCAATCCGGCGGAGAACTACCTGACGCGTATGTTCACGCTCGAGTACAGCTACTGGTTCGACTACATGCTGCCCGGCCTGGACCGCTTGCACCTGCCGATTCCGCTCGGCGGCACCAGCAACCACTTCCGACTCGGGCGACTGAGCGGTCTGGGGGCGTGGGACCCGTTCAACGTCACCGAAGACGCGGACCTTGGTATCCGCGCCAGTGCGCGCGGCTACACGGTCGGCGTGGTGAACTCGACGACCTACGAAGAGGCGAACAAGGCGGTCAAGAACTGGATTCGGCAGCGCAGCCGCTGGATCAAGGGCTACATGCAGACGTGGCTGGTGCACAACCGCCACCCGGTCAAGCTGCTGCGCGAGATTGGACCGATCGCGTGGCTCAGCTATCAGTTCTTCATCGGCGGGTCGATTGCGACGTTCTTGATCAACCCGCTGTTGTGGCTGTGCATGCTCGTGTGGCTGATCTTCCGACCAGACTGGATCGCGGCTGTCTTCTCAGGTTGGGTACTCGACCTGGCGCTGTTCAATTTCCTGTTCGGCAACATGATCGGGATTTACCTGAGCATGCTGGCGGTCTTCCGCCGCCGCCTCTTCGGGCTCACGCCCTTCGCGCTGACGAACCCGTTCTACTGGCTGCTGCACTCGGCCGCGGCGTACATGGCGCTGTGGCAGTTGTTCACCAAGCCGTTCTACTGGGAAAAAACGGACCACGGGCTGACGTCAGTCCATTCCCAGTCCATGCTCGAAGAGACGCAGGTGGGCGAGACCGCGGTGGCGCCAGCCTGAGATGGCCGCTTCCTCCGTTGCCGTCGCCGACGCGCCGCGCGAGCAGGGTGCCGCGCAAGAAGTCGACCGCGGCCCCAGCCGCTGGGTATGGTTCGCGCTGGCCGTCGCCTCATTGGCCGCCTTCGCCGCGTTCGACCTCTGGCTGCTCGGATCGCGGGGAGCAATCTCGGCGGAGCTTGTGTACTGGGAAGCCCAGCGCCGTCTGCTGGAAGGTGCTGACCCACCCCGCCTGAACCTGCTGGTGAGCAGTGCCCAACCGCTGGTGCTGTACGTGGCCGCCCTCGGGGCGTCGGCAGTCGCCGCCGCGGCTGTCGCCGGCATGGCCAGCAGCCTGGTCCTGGTCCACGGCTGGTGGCGTACCTGCCGAGCCGCGGGCCGTGGCCTCGCGTGGCTGCTGCCCATGCTGCTGTGCGTGACGCATCCGGCGATCCTGCTGACCGCCGCGCAGTACCCGCAGCCGGCGCTACGCGCGTTGCTGATCCTGAGCTGCGTGATCTGGCTTCTGCGCTACGCGGACGGCGGCGAAACGTACGCACTGCTGGTCGCCGCGGCCAGCCTGGCCGGTCTCGGACTGCTCGAGCCAGCCCCGTGGATCCTGTGGCTGTACCTGGCGCTGGCCCTCGTCTTTTGCTCGGCGCGACCGCGCGCCGAGCAAATGGCGCGTGTTCTGATGCTCCTGTTCCCGGCCGTGTTTCTGGCCGTTGGCCGAGCCCTGCTGGGGGTGCAGCTCGGTGGCGGCCTGGGACTCGAACAGGCCCATTGGAGCGCCTGTCAGGCGACCAGCGCCGATGCGTTGACAGACCGGCGTCGACCCCAATTGCGTCGTGCCTACGGACCTGTCCGCCTTGCCGGGCTCGCTGACAAATCTAGTCGTCTTTGCACCGGCCGCGCTCCTGGTGGGCGCGTGGGCCGTCGTGCGTGCGCTGCTCAGCCACGCGTCAGGACGCTTCGGCCTGGGTCTGCTGCTGCTCGTGCCGCTGTTCGAGCCGGTCGTCCGACCCTGGCTCGCCGTGGAGTCCGTTGCACCACGCCCGCTCGACGTCATGCTGCCGCTGCTCGCGATGCCACTGCTGGCGAGCTATGCCTGGGCAAGCCATGCGCAGGCGAGCCATGCCCGGGCGAGCCATGCGCAGGCGAGCCATGCCTGGCGTCGCTACGCCTGGCTCGGCTGGGGGCTGACCAGTCTCACGCTGGGGATTGGCCTGGTGCTCGCCTGGGCGAGTCTGCTGCTCCAGCCGACTGCGAGCCCGCTGCATCCGGGCGCCGAGGACGCCGCCCTGGTGCGCGCCGTCGGCGGCCAGCCAACGCCGTGGTTGCAGCCGTATCAGGCGGCCGCGACCGAGCTCGAGAGTCGGCTGCAGCCTGGCCAGCGCATCCTGCTCGACGATACGCAGCTCTACCCGGTGGTGGCGTTGATGGCAACGCCGGGCGCGTTCCTCCTACCACACGATGCGGCGTACGAGGTCGCAAGCCAGTGCCCGGACGGCCTGGTGGACTTCATTGCCCTCAAGGTGCCGGATGGCCCGGGCGGCGCCGCGGCGCTGAGCGCCGCGTGGGGCACACGCCTGAATGACTACGACGTCATGCTCGACAGTGGCGGCGTACGCGTCTACGCCCTGGCCAGACCTGGCGCCACCCGGCGCTGCGTGGGCCTCGCACGATAACGCCTGGCCAGTCGGCGGGGCGCAGAACCGGCCGCCCGGGTGGTGTGGCGCCCCAGGTGAGCGGCGAAACTGAGTGTAGATGCAGGTACGCCGAAACCGTTCCGTCGTCGTGGTCCTGGGCCTGGACCAGGAGCAAACCGAAGCCGAGAGTGCCCGCCTGCGCCGCCAGGGAGCGGTCGTCATGCGCGCGCGCGATGCACGCGGCTGCTTGCGCGTGGCTACGGCCGTAGGTCCCGATCGAATCCTCCTGGACCGCCGAGTACAGCGCGGGCTGCTGCGCTTGCTCAAGGCGCACCCGGTGAGCGCAACGGCCGAGATCGACTGGCTGCCCGTGGCGAACGCGGGCCGACAAACGCGGGCCGCGTAGCTTCAAAAGCTTAGAGTCTGTTCGGCGTAGGCGACACGTGGACCAGGTGGGTCCCCGTTTTCGAAGGCCCAGCACGCGTTCAGCACGGCGTGCACCGTGCACCACGCGCGGGCACGCTGTGGATCCAGGCCAAGCTCGGCGCAGAAGATGTCGATGCGCCGCCGATTCACGCTGGCTGGCACCGCGTGCGGATTCAGCAGGAACTGACAGATGTCGAAGCACCGGTCACCCACCAGACCCTTGGGATCGATCGCCAACCAGCCGGCACGGCTGGAGCGCAAGACGTTGAAGTGATGCAGGTCACCGTGCAGGACGACCGGCGCACGGGTGGAGGCCAGCAGGTCGGCGCACAGCGCATGCGCGTGCTCGAATAACGCACGCGGGAAGTCGGGAACGCCGCCGAGGAGCGCCTCGCGGGTGCGGTCAAAGGCGCCGCACCACACCTCGAGCGGCGTCAAATCGGCAGCCGCGGATGTGGCCGGGAGCCACAGATCGCGTAGCAGCCCCGCCGCGATGCGCGTGGCGGCATCATCGTCACTGGCCGCGATCTCCGCCAGCATCGTGCCCGGCTCCGCTCGTTCCATGAGCAGATCGCCCATCTCCAGATCGCTCGCGAACAGACGGACGGCACCCCGGCCGTTCCACACCCGCAGCGCGGCAATCTCCCCGCGCGCCTCGTGCCCATGGGCACCGACCTTCAGGACGCCATGCGTGCCATCCGACAGGAGTGCCGGTGCGACGAAGTTGCCCGGGCTGCCCGGCGTCAAGGGAAAGCGCTCGCCAAGCCTCAGCTCCCAACGCGCAGCCCGCTCGGCGGCGCGCGCCTGCAGCGAGAGCCAGGGCTCAGATACTCTCAGGCTTCAGCTCGCGCGCTTCACGACCGACGTCCGCGCGTTCGTCCACCACGGGAGTCTCGGCGTTTCTGGCGGCGGACTCCGCCTGTGACGTGTGGCCCCGCCGCCGCTTCGAAAAAACCAGCCACGTGCGCGCTCGGTCTTTGAACACATATCGATACGTTTGGAAAACTCCAAACCCGGCCGCGGCCCCGATGGCTCATTGGACGCACATGGCGATGGCTCCTGGCAGGATTATGCGCTGTTCACGACACGTGCGCGACATACGTAGTCGCGAAGTCGCGACTTACGCAGTCGTCCACCATTCGGTTTTCCACAGCAGCAGTACGCCCGCGAAAAGCGTCAGCAGCGCCTGCGCCATGAGCAGGATCCATACGATCGCGGCCAGGACCACGACGGGCAGACCCACGCCGCCGAAGCCGGTGTCGAGCGTGTCCGCGAGTTGCGTCAGTTGCTGCTGCATCGTCGTCAAGTTGGTCTGCATCGCACCACTCTGTGTGCTGTTCTGCGCCAGCGCCTGACTGGTGCCCGCCAGTGAAGTACCCAGCTGTTGCAGGTTGTCCGCGGTGTCCATGAAGCGAGGTGTCAGGTCGCCGAACGGTCGGGCGCCGAGGATCTGGATGTCCATCGCCTGCGCTAGCTGACGGAGGTTGTTGCTCGCCTGCATGGCAGTTTGCGAGGCGGCCGAAGCGACCTGTTGGGCCTGGTCCAGGCTGGTGCCGGCGCCGCCGGCGGCAACGGCCGCCGTCCCCAGTGTGAACGCCGTCGCGTGCAGCGTGGCGGCCACCTGGCCGACGAGCAACTGGACCAGCGGCCACACCTGCAGACTGACCACCAGCAGGATGACCGCCAACAGGATGCCGCAGGCACCGTACGCAATCAGGACCGCGGCAACAGGTGTGAGCCACTTCGGCCGCGCTGGTCGAGTGGTGTCCAGCGGCGCCACACCTGAGGGTGGGCTGGAGGGTACGAGGGCCGTCGTGACGGGCACCAGGTCGCCGCCCACCACCCGGGTATCCGAGCTGGCCGGCTCTGATGGCGGCGGTTCGCGCATCAGCCGAGTGTCCGAGGCGGCGTGCTCATCGGCTGCTCATGTCGCGCGCGCGCTCAACGAGCAGGAAGAGGCTTCGCGCTCAGTGGCCGGCGTGCGCGGCCACGACGCCGCACAGCAGGCCGATGGTGCACGTCGACGCGCCGACGAGCAGGCGAAGGCGCCACGCCAGGGGTGCGCCCAGGGGCGCGCGCGTTCGCGGATGTTCACAAACACACAGTGCCGCGCCATCACCGCCGACCTTGCGGGGCGGTCGCATACGCCGGCGTTGCGTTAGCACAGCCTCATCTTACAGCTTCCCGCAACCGAAGGACATCTCGACGTAGACCTTGATCGCGCGCCTGATGGCTACGTAATATCTGCTGCCATGTTCGTCTGCATCTGTCGCGGCATCACCGAGGCTGCCGTCCGGGGGGTTGGTTGCGAAGGCGTCGTGGAACCAGATGCACTCGTGGCGCTGTTCGGACTCGACGACGAGGACGTGTGTTGCGGACAGTGCCAGGCGGACATAGACGAATTCGTCGCGCTGGCCCGCACCGCTGACGAGCAGTCGCACCGGCACGTCACCGTCCTGCGCGCTGCTGGGCAGCGATGAAAGCCCTCCCCGGCGTCGTCGAGCTGCTCAATGCGTCCCTCACCATCGAGCTCACCGCGGTCAACCAGTATTTCCTGGCTGCCGAGCAGTGCGACAATTGGGGCTTTCCGGGTTTGCGCGCGTTCTTTCGGGCACTCAGCCTCGAAGAAATGAAAGACACCCAGAGGCTGATCCAGCACATCCTGTACCTCGAGGGGCTGCCGAACCTGCAACGCCTGAACCGCATCGCGGTCGGCGAAAATGTGCCAGAGCTGCTCGAGGCAGGACTCGCGCTGGAGGTCGGCGCCGTCGATCAGTTGCGCCAGGCAGTCGCGCATTGCGCCCAGGTGGGCGACTTCAACACGCGCAAGCTGTTCGAAGAGATGCTCAGCGGCGAAGAGGCGCATATCGACCAGTTCGAGACGCAGCAGTCGGCCATCAACCTGGTCGGCCTCCAGCAGTACCTGGCCCAGCACATCACTCGCGACGCGTAGTCGCGCAGAAGTTCACACAGCGCTCCGGTTAGCGCCGTGTTAGTCGCGTGTAAACAGTTCAGCACTGCCCGCATTCCACCTGTACATCCGCGTCGACTCCAAGTTACAGGTGTTGCAATTCAACACCCGTACACATTAAATCCTCAGGCCGGCAAAGGCTGGCGAACACCGGTCGCTCGGCTAGTCTGCCGACATGCACCCGCTGCTCCCCCGCTGGCTCACGCTGTCCAGCGGATTCAGCCTGGCCGCCACCATCCTGCTGGTGTCCGGCCCCATTGCGACTTCAGCCTCCGCTGACGACGATGGCGTATTCCGACCGGACGACCTGGTCGTGTCGCGCAGCGTGTATCGCGGCACCGCTTCAACGGTGAGCGTCGGTGAGCTGCTTCCACCCAACTGCCCCACCGCCACCGCGACCTGCGGCGGCACCCAGAACAAGGGCGTCGCCGCCATCGACAACGGCCTGTTTCCAGCGATTGGCTCGACGAATAACGTGTGGAACAACGACACGGTCGACGCGAGCTTTGGCGTGGCCTCGCCCATCTTCCTCGATGACATGTCGCCCGACGGCCGTGTGGTCAACACCCTGCCCATCGACTCGCGCCGCATCGTGACGAGCTTCAGCTCGAAGTCCGAGCTCGCGCTCAATCTGTCCACCACCCACGATGCGCTGACGTTCATGGGCTACGTCACGCCCGTCAATACGCTCGATGCCTCCAATGCCAATACGCCCGGCGTCGTCGACCCGACCAACCCGGTGGGCGAAAACGTGTATCGCGCGGTGGCGGAGGTTGACGATCACGGCCGGCTGTCGATTACCGATACGAATGCGTACAGCGGCAACAACGGTCGCGCCGCCATCAAGGCCGACGGGCTGTACTACGCGGTCGGCAACGACAACAACGGGTCCGGAACCCCCCTGCCGTCGCTGACGTCGTCGACCGGCGCCGAGCTGATCGTGCCCGGCGCCGCGCCCGGAACGCCGCAGATGATCGGCAATTTTTCGATCACCCAGGTCCCCCCGAACAAAGCCGACAAGGCGGGCAAGGACAACAACTTCCGTGGACTGACGATCTTCGATCACACGCTGTTTGTGACCAAGGGCAGCGGCAGCAACGGAATCAACACCGTCTATCAAGTCGGCGCCGCCGGTCAATTGCCGACGCAGGCGAATGCTGCCGGTGCGTCGATCACGATCCTGCCCGGCTTTCCCACCACGCTGGCCAAGGCCGCCACTGGCGCGCAAAATCCGTTTGGCATCTTCTTCGCCAACGCGCACACGCTGTACGTCGCCGACGAAGGCGATGGCACCGCCGCTGACGCCGCAAGCAGTGCGAACGCCGGGCTGCAGAAGTGGGTCCTGGACAGCACGGGAACCTGGCAGCGCGTGTACGTGCTGCAAACCGGACTCAATCTGGGCCAGCCGTATGCCGTCAGGAATTACCCGACCAGTCTCAATCCGTCACCTGACGGGCTCCGCAACCTGACCGGCCGCGTGACCGACGACGGGCGCGTCGAGCTCTGGGCGGTCACCTCCACCGTGAGCGCGAATGGGGACCAGGGGGCAGATCCCAATCAGCTGGTCTTCATCTCGGACCGACTGTCCAACACGGACGCGGGTGTGGCCAGGTTCGAGCGCTTTTCCCTGTTGCGCACCGCCACGTACGGCGAAGTGCTGCGCGGAGTGAGCTTCGCACCACACAGCCGCGACGCGCGCGATGACGATGAGCGCTAGCGCGTCACTGCGCTACGCCGCCGTGCCGACCAGCGGCAAGCCCTTCAGGCCGCGCATGTGGAAATTCCGCCGACGACGAACCACGGCTCCGTCGAGCTCCAGCCGCCGAACATCCGGGCGAGCTGAGCCAACGCGAGCCGGCCCTCCAGGCGCACCAGGGGCGCACCCAGACAAGAGTGGCTGCAAGCCCGCGACACGTGTCGCGCTAAATAACGAGCTGACCAGCGTGCGCGGTCGCGTGTGGTGCGGTGGATCGAGGTATAGCATCCAGCGGCTCTGAAATTCGGGCAGGTCGCGCAGCGCGTCGCTCACGCTGGCCAGCGAGCGGGGAATGGGGTCCTGGGCGGATGACCGCCTGGCGGATAGGCGCGGATCGCGCAGGATGCCGACGACATTCGCGTGGCGGGTGACGATCCAGCCAAAACAGCGTCGGTCGCGGTACATCGGCGCGGACGTGCGCGTCTGGTCATACACCGGATACGGGGTTGTCCAGTGTCGACGCAGCGAGAAGCTCGAAACGCGGCGGCGACAAACTCAGACGAGCATTCATCAGCGGCACGTCCAACATCTCAGACCGGCGCCAGCGGTGTGTGTGGCAGGGCAGGCAGCTCCACCTGGATGGCGTCGCCGACGTGCACCCGTCCGCCCACCACCACGATGGCCATCACACCCGCCTTGCGCACCAGGCTCCCGTCGTCGGCGCGGTCGAGCGTCGCAGCCATGAGCCCCGCCTGGAACTGATCGAGCTGCTTGCACGGGTTGCGCAGTCCTGTGACCTCCACCACCGCCTCTGAGCCAAGCCGCAGCCGCGTGCCGGTTGGCAGGTGCAGCAGCTGCACGCCACTGGTCGTGACGTTTTCGCCGATGGCCCCTGGGCAGACGCTGAAGCCACACGCCGCGAGCTCGGTCAAGAGCTCGGCGTGAACCAGGTGCACTTGCCTCAGATTTGGCTGCGTTGGATCGCGGGCGACGCGGGAGCGATGCTGGACGGTGCTGCCGCGATGCGCGTCGCCGTCGACACCCAACCCGACCACCAGGTCGATATACGGCACCGGCGCTTTACTGAACGAGTGCGAAGCACTGCGACTGACCGAGGCGACGACGGGGAGCATGCCTGCAGTCGCACTGTACTTGACTTTTCAGGCCCAGAGCTCCGTCGAGGCGATCCGCGCGCCTTCGACCATCGTCGCGAATTTGGCCCACACGGTGTCGGCGTGCCCCACGCGCGAGCCCATGCCGCAATCGGTGCCCGCCTGCACGCGATCACGCCCGACAATGCTGGCGTAGTCCTTCAGTCGGTTGGCCACCAGCCGCGGATGCTCAACCAGGTCCGTCGAATGGGTGATGACGCCCGGCATCAGGATTTTGTTATCCGGCACCGACACGCTCTTCCACACGTCCCACTCGTGTTCGTGGCGCACGTTGGCGGCTTCAAACGCGTAGGACTGGGCCCTGATCTTGATCAACAAATCGATAATGTGCCGCAGCTCGATATCGTTCACGTGGGGTCGATGCGGGCTGGCCCAGCAGAAGTGGAAGCGGACGAGCTCTTCAGGAATTCCGTCGAGTGAGTGGTTGATGACCTCGACACACATCGCGAGATAGGCGCGCAGGTCCTCGAGGGTCCATTCGGGATAGAACTGCCAGCTGGTCGCGAACTCGGGCTCATCGATCTGGACGATCAGGCCAGCCGAGGTGATCGCGCGG
Source organism: uncultured Chloroflexia bacterium (assembly GCA_963776625.1). GTDB lineage: Bacteria > Chloroflexota > UBA6077 > UBA6077 > CF-72 > CF-72. Next base: position 205,261 of record CAVZNP010000006.1, read on the forward strand.
TACTCTTCGCGGACAGCCTCGGCGACGGCCATCAGATACGCCTGCTCATTCGCGTAGTACGCGTTGCGCAACCCGGCGCCAACGCTCAGCGGCCCCAGGGATGACAGAAAACCCTCAATGGGTTTGCCCGTGATTGCCGCCTGCAGGTTCTTGATGTCCTGAGCTATCGCGCGCTGACCGGTGTACTGGACGGGCGCTGTGCAGACGCGCAGCCTGGTCGGCTCTGGCGGTCGGTTGCCGGGCGTCATGAAGCCGGGCCGAATCGGGCCGCCGGCGCCGGCGAACCACAGACCCGAGTCGTAGATGCTCGGAAAGGCCAGCGCGTCACGCCCGCTCGGTGGGGCGCGCTTGGGCCCGATAGCGGGATCGTAGGCGTGCCACTCGAAGCCGGCCAGTCGCTCGTGGATGTACCCGCCGTAGCTGCCGGCTTTGACGTACTCGCCATCGTTGACGACGTCTATGCCAAGCTCGATCTGTCGGTCAACGACGCCGTTCACCGCGCGCGGCAGCCGCTGATGAAACGCGTAGTGGTCGATGAGCCGCGGCGCCCCTCCGCTGGAGTCGATCAGACGATCGAGTGCGTCGGGGCGCGGCAGATTACCGGTGTGGGAGACCAGGATGCGATCGGTGCTCAGTCGCATTCGGACAGCAAACCACACCCTGCGGAGCGCCCGTCAGGCGACGGCCCGATACGGCGGTTACCGAGCGTCAAGGGCGGTAGCTCGCACATACGTCATCCGACGCAGGTAGACTGCACGGTGATAAGTGGAGATTAGAAGACGCATGACGAGCCAGGTCCGAGAACCAGACGACAGCGTAGCCGGGGAAGCACAGGAGCGGGAAAGCCGCGCGGGCCCGCCGGACCTCATGGACTCTGGACTGCTTTTCGCACGGACGACACAGCTTGCCTGCGAGGGCGCGGTGAGCCTGCTGCTCAGGACGTCGGTGCGCGAGATGTGGGACCAGTTGGTACGCGCCGGCCTCGAGTGGGAAGACGAATTCACACGCGTGCCCGAGCATCGGCGGCTACAGCGCACGGAACGCGCGTAAGACTTTTCGCACGCGCGGCGCACGGTTCGCGGTCGTCACGAGGGCCGTCGCCGCGACGAGCGCGTTCGCTCGCACACCTGGAAGTCTGGCCGACAAGCCCGTTTCCAGCACGAGTCGCAGTCGGCCAGACAGTTTGCGCAAGGAGCGCGGCAGGCGGTTTCGAGGTCCATCTCATTCTTTTCGGCCGCGTCCCTAGCGCGTTGCAGCCCCCGCGATGACATCTTGACCAATTGCGCAAAAACGCGGGTCTGCATCTAGCGGCCCGGGCACGTCTCGGCTACCGTAGTGATGCACTTCTCCGAGTTGGCGCATGGACACCCAGACTGACGCGGTCGCGCATGACGAGCTGCCTCGCGGCGCGCGGGGTGAACGGTCTCGGCCGGAGCACTTGTTGGCCGCGATGCGCGCCGACCTGGCCCAGTCCGGTCGCCGCGAGGGCTACCTGGACCTGCAGCAATGGCAGACGGCCATCGCGCACCTGGGCGCCCTCGATGTCCCGGCCGAGGACCAGGCACAGCTCGCCTCCGACCTCGCCCAGCTCGCCGCCAAACAGCACTGGCTGTTTCCCGACGAACCTCTGCCCTCGGATGGGACCGCGCCCGTCGACGTGCTCGTCACCCGCGCGCGCGCTCAGGCAAAACGCACACCGCTGATCACCCAGAGCTACCTCAGCGCGCTGCTGGCGCTCGGCTGTCGCTGGGGCGTCTCGCATGACGAGAGCGCCCAGGCGCTGGCCCGCGCCTGCGCCGCCGAGCACTGGCCCATTGACTGGGAGCTCGCCTGCGAGATGGAGGGCTTGCTCGGCGCCGAGCGGGCCAGCGACCGCCAGCGTGGCGTGCGCTCCCAGGCCCAGCGGGTCTTTGAGCAGTACGGCAAGAAGGGTTGGCTGAGCGAGTCAGATCTGCTGCATCTGTACACCTCACTGCGCGGGTACGGCGTCTCGGATGCGGATACGCGCGACCTGCTAGCGAGCTTTCATCTCGAGTCTGACGCCCGCCGCTGGGCCTGGGCGGGGGCGGCGGTCAGGAGCCGCCCCGTGGACGACACGCTCCAACTGCTCGTCGCCAAGGTCGCCGAGCAGGCGCACCGCAGACACCGCGTCGGAGAGGGCTTTTACCAGGCGCTGATGGCCGAGGCGGCTGGCGCTAGCCTTGACTCCGCCGTGCTGCTCGCGGCGATTGCCCAGCGCCGCGAACGAGAGCAGTGGACCGCGGTGTTCGACCGGCGCTGGCAGTTCGACGGTGAGGGCGCCACGCCGTGGTGGGATGCGCCGCTGCACGAGGCCCGCTTACGACCGGTCAGCCAGCTACTGGCAGAGGTGGCGCCCGCGATGCGACCCGTCGCCCCGACCTGGCTCCGCACCGCGACACCGCTGCTCCTGTTCTTGATGACGATCTCACTCAATCGTCCAGTCGTAGCGTCCTCGACGTTGCCAAACTCGCCGGCGGTTGTCGCGCCCGCGACGAGCCTGTCAGCGGCGGCGCCGGCGCCAACCACGGTTGTGGAGGTGGGCCCCCTTTCCAGTTCGCCGCCGGTCACCGTCCAGCCACTCACGCTGGTCGTCTCACACACCGACGGCGCAGGTGCACGACTGAGAACTGCGCCGGTGAGCGGACCGGTGGCGCGGCTGCTGGGCGAGGGCACGGCGGTGGTGGTGATTGGCTCGGAGATGCAGGTCGACGGCACCGCGTGGGCCCAGGTCCGCGCGCCTGACGGTACGCCTGGCTGGATGTCGGCCGACCTGCTCAGTCCGGCCGATACGGATCCGTCCGCCGCCGGCTAAACGACCTCAGTAGGGCAGAACCTCAGTAGGGCAGAACCAGGCCCGCGAAGACCCAGCCCTCGACGCCACTGGTGGTCCGTACGCGCAGCCACTGCACTTCGTCGACGGTGCGTCGTTCGAGGACCTGCAGCACCTGGCCGTTCTGCAGGCTGGCGACCAGCTTGCCGTCCGTGGGTCCCGAACGCAGCAAGACACCGACCCCGCCCGGATCGACGACCTTCACCTCGTCTGTTGGCGTGCCATCCGCCGGCTGCGCGCTCGCCTCGGGTAGCGGAGTGTCGTCCGTCTCGGCCGGAATCGCCGCCACCGGTGTTGCCAGGAAATGTTGATTCTGGTCCTCGATGAGCGCCAGCGGGTTCATGTGCGCGAGCTGCAGCGCCTGTTCGGAAGGACCGGCGCCAGCCAGTGTCTGAGCGACGCCGAACGCCACGATAAACAAACCCAGCACGGTCGCGATGACCGCCCGCGCCACGGGCCGCTCGATTCCCGGGCCCTGCCGGTAGCGCCTGTAACTGCGCATGCCAATCGTGGGCCTGCGCAAGTACGAAAAGTCAGTCCGGCGAGCCATACCTCAGTGCCGTGCCCAGGCCAAAGCCTATCAGGAAGTTTGCTGGGGTGGCGCCCGAACATGCCACGCGTTGCGAAGCTTCGCGGCTTGCCCGCGTACCGAGTATTCTGGCGGACAGCGGCGCGCCCATCACCGCGCTCGGGAGAGATGTGGAACAGCGACTGCTCGGCACGACGGGCATTCCAATTTCAGCGCTTGGCTTCGGCTGCGGCACCGCGGGCGGCCTCATGAACAAGGGCGAGCTACGCGAACAGTGCGCCATTATCGAGCGCGCGGTCGAGGCCGGGATCACCTACTTCGACACCGCGCCGAACTACGGCGAGGGACATTCCGAGACGAATCTGGGACGCGTGCTCCGCGAGCTCGGGATTCGTGATCGCGTGTCCATCGGCACCAAGGTCGGGCTGCTCGAGGCGGACATGGCGCGGCCAGAGTCCACATTGCGTACGATCTTCGAGGGCAGCCTCGGGCGCCTCGGCGTCGACCACGTCGACATGTTGTTCCTGCACTCACAGGTGCGCGTCGAGCCGGATAGCCGCTCCATCAGTACGCCGCACGCCCACGCGATGGCCAGGCTGCTGACGCGGATGAAGACGGCGGGCGCGACGGCGCTGACCGGGTTCACCGCTCATGGCGATACCCCCGCTGTCAAAGAGCTGGCGCGCGCGGGCGGGTTCGACGTGGCCCAGGTGTACTTCAGCGCGGCCAACCCGAGTTCCGGTTACGCGGGCCTCAGCCGAGGCGAGCAGGACTTCGGGGGCGTCATCGACGCTGCCGCGCGGGCTGGACTGGGCGTCGTCAATATCCAGCCACTTTCGGCCGGCGGATTGCTCGATCAGGCGCATCCGTACGCGCGCGATTTCACGCACGGGCGCTTGTTCAGCATCGGCGCCGAGTTGGCCGCCCTGGCGTCGGCCCTGGAACTCGACAGTGTCTACGAGCTGGCACTCCGCTTTGCGCTGGCCAGGGCAGGCATTTCATGCGTGCTGGTTGGCTTCTCGAGCATGCAGCAGTTGGAGCAGGCGATTACGTGGGCTGAGCGGGGTGCTCTGCCGGAGGAGCACGTGCGGCGTGTTCTCGGTCTGAGCTCGAGCGGAGCCTCTGGGAGCGACACGTCCGGATAGCGCGTCCAGTCCGCCGGCCCCGGCGCAGCGCAACGCTTCAGCTCTTGCCGCTGGCCGACAACGCGTCCACGTACTCGCCGCGCGGCTTAATCGCCCGCGACGCTCCGCCAGACGGCGACCAGCCCGTCGATGTCAGTCACTGGTCGTCGCCGCGAAACACCGCCAGCAGCGCGCTACCGGAGTTCCAGCCAGATGTCCAGGTCCCACCGCTGGCGATGCCCCACTGGTTCTGGTCCGGCTGGGTCAGCGCCTGCGGCATCTGCTTGAGCGCACCGTCACCTTTGAATCAGGTTAGTAGTACTGGCGCCCCACCAGCTCGATCACCGCGGCGGGCTTGGTTGAGCCCTCGACCTCAATCGTAATCTGCGTCACGTTCTGGATAATTCCAGGCGCCACTTCGTCCACGCTGAGCAGCCGCGTGCTGCCGCGAATACGCTTGCCGACGGGCACGGGCGATGGAAATCGCACCTTGTTCAGTCCGTAGTTGACGGCCATTTTCGGCCGCGGGCCGCTGGAGGTCTCGCGAGCCGCGGGTTCAGCCGCGGCGCCGCCCTCACGGTAGCGCGGCAGCATCAAGCACAGCGACAGCGTCAGGAAGCCGTGCGCAATGGTGCCACCAAAGGGAGTCGTCTTCGCGCGCTCCAGATCGACGTGAATGAACTGATGGTCGTCGGTAACGTCCGCGAACTGGTTGACACGATCCTGCGTGATGAGCAGCCAGTCGCCTGGCGGATTATCCTGGCCAATGCGCGATCGGAGCTGCTCGAGGAGCTCCGCTGTCGCCTGAGTCATAGTCGGCATTCATATCAACATACGTATGACCTGTCAATCACGGCTCAATGCTGGTGATCTACCTCAACCGTGTACTGATAGATGTCGCCGCGATACCACGCGTGCACGAATTCAATTGGGTGTCCCAGCGGATCGTGGATCAACCGCTCGACCGCCAGCGCGGGTGCGCCGAACGGAATTTCCAGCGTGTGGCTGAGCGCCGGGTCCACCACGTCAGCGCGAATCCACGTGGTGCTCCGCCCAAGCTCGACGCCATTGGCTCGCAAAATGCCCGTCAACGTTTGACGCATCAACCTGGAGCGCGAAAGGCGCCGCCCGTGGATTGACGGCAGGTAATTGACGGTGTAGCAGTACACCTGGCCTTCCATTTCGCGCGTGCGCCGCACGACCGTGCCGATGGGCGCCTCCAGCTCGAGCATACCGGCCACGCGCGGCGGAATGGCGGAGTGGTGGGACACCGAAACTTCGCGGAGGTTGGTTCCGGGCGTTTCGGTGATCAGATCTGCACGCGAGCCGGTGTAGCGCTGACGCACCCTATGGACGACGCTGGGCAGCACGAAGGTGCCCTTCCCCTGTTTACGCTGGACCAGCCCACTCTGCACCAGCTCGCCGACTGCCTGACGGACGGTCGCTTTGCTGACTTTGAACTCGAGAGTGAGCAGGTCCTCGGTTGGCATCTGCTCGCCCTCCGCGTAGGTGCCGTCAACGATGCGCGAACGCAGCACGGTGCTGACTTTGTGGTAGAGCGGAATTGGAGACGGGGCAGCAATCACATCGGGAGCGTTCAGCACAGCGTGCGCCTCGCGCAGCAGTGTACATCAGCACTTTTCCGTCACCCGCGCGGAGCTACACTCGATGGAATGGCGGACGGACCGGTGGACGGACCGGCGGACGGCGTGGCGGACGGACTGGCGGAGTGGATGTACCGGCGCATCGTGGACGCGTCGCCCGAAGCGGTGGTGGTCGCCGATACCTCCGGCGTCATTCGGTTCTGGAATCGGGGCGCCGCAACGATCTTCGGCTTCTCGGCGGCGGAGGCGCTCGGTCAGAGCCTCGACCTGATCATTCCGGAGCCGCAGCGCCAGCGCCACTGGGCGGGCTATCACGCGGTGATGCACTCCGGCGAGACACGCTATGGTCGCGAGCTGCTGGCCGTACCCGCGCTACGCAAAGATGGTGCGCGGATCTCAGTCGAGTTCTATGTCGTCCTGCTGCGCGACGATGCCGGCCTGTTGCGCGGCGTCGCCGCGCTGGTCCGCGACGTGACCGCACGCTGGCAGCACGAGCGGGAGCTCCAGCAGCGCTTGCGAACCCTGGAAGCCAACACTTCTGCCAGCGTTTCGGGCGAGTCACGTGCATCAGGCTCGTGCTGACGTCGAGGTCGACGTCGAGCTCGTCGGAGCCGGGATGGCGAGTCTGCCGCGCGCTACGCGACTGCTTCGACGAGACGTTCGGCCGACACGCCGCTTTCCAATCCGGGTCGACGCGCCCCAAGGCGGGGCTCAGCCGCCTGGGAGCCATCGACGTATTTGCGACGGAGCTCGTAGCTGACGACCGTCGGCAGGTAGAAGGTGATGTCAGCGATGAACTTGCCGATGACGATGCCGATGGCCAGATCACCGGTCATGCGCATCGCGCCATCCATGAACACCGGCCGAAGCACGAAACTGTCGAGTGCTTCCGCAAGCGCGAACTCCATGGTCAGATTGCGAATGACCAGCGGCAGCGCGGTCAGCCGGGCATGGCCGCGGTTCTGCATCGAGATGAATTCACGCGTCACCATGACCAGGTAGAAGGCGGCTGTCTCGGACCAGTTGCCGGCCAGAGCCGTGGCTTCCCAGTTGGACGTGAGCCGAAAGGCCAGCGCCGCGCCCGCGAGCGTGGCCATGACCGACGCCGATTCGGCAGGCAAGTAGCGCCGCATCCACCTGCGCAGCGCTTCGCCCGTGTGCGGTGATGACATCACTTCGAACCGGTGCTCAGGCTAGGCCCGGCCGGCCGCGCACGTCTGTGAAGCTGTTCACACTCACAGTGCACCCCCGCCAGCGCGCGCTCGGCGCGTAACTTGCGGCCACGCGGGGTGCGAGTAGGCCTGCGCCCGAGTCAGCGCGCGGTGGCGACGAGGTCGAGCACCGCCTGGGCCGATAACTGCGACTTGGCGATGAAGCCGTCGCCCAGACGCCGCGCGACGCTGGCGTACGCCGGCTCGTCGTCACTGCTGACGAAGACGATGTGCACCTCAGGGAGCAGCGCGCGGATAGCGCGGGCCGCCTCGAAGCCGTTCATGGCCGGCATCTGCACGTCGAGCAGCAGCACCGCGGGAGCTTGCTGGGTGACCAGCCGCAGCGCCTCCGGTCCGCTGGAAGCGGTGCCCATGATGCGCAAGCGCGGATCGGCGCCCAGGACCACGCTGGCGGCGTCCAGAAAGGCCTGCTGATCGTCGACCAGCAGCACTGACAGCTGATCCGGATCCAGCCGCGTCGATGCCGGGCGCGTCGGCTGCGGCTCAGGCACGCCCGTCGCGATGGCAGATGCCTCGGGCTCGACGGGTTCACCGTCATGCAGGTAGGCCAGGACCGCCTGGACTCGCACGTGGCGTGACGATTGGCGACGATCGAGCCCGAGATGCTCGTAAGTGATCGTCAGCGCATTCTCGACCGACTTTTCGGTGATGCTCAAGCGCTTGGCGATGGCCGCGTTCGTCCAGCCCTGTGCCACCAGGCCGAGGATCTCACGCTGGCGGGGTGCCAGTCGCGCCAGCGGCGTGCCGGGTCTCGCCTCGCGGCGCCGCACGAGCTCCGGATCCAGCACGACCTCGCCCGCGGCGGCGCCGCGGATCGCGCGTGCCAGAACGGTGTGCTCGCGAACCGAGCTTTTCAGCAGGTACGACCAGCCGCCCAGACCGCCGCGCGGCAGCGGCGCAAGGAAGCGTACATCCGCATGGTGTGAGAGCACGACGACGCCCAGGTCCGGCAACTGGCGTCGGAGCTCGATGCCAAGATGAATGCCATCCGGCGGACGGCCGAGCTGTACGTCCAGGAGCACCACGGCCGGCTTGAGGGGTGGTGTCAGCGACAGCGCGGCCGCCGAGTCGCCAAAGGAGCCAACGACATCCAGGTCGGGTTCTGCTTCGAGGCTGGTTGTGAGCAGGTCCCGAAACAGGTCCTCGTCCTCGACCACGACCACGCGCAAGCGCGTCGGCTCAAGCATCGCGGCCATCTCGGAGCAGTTTCGGCATCGCGACATGAGTATGCGTCCGAAGACGGCTGACTCGACAGGGGGCCAGCCCCCGAATTTCACCTGGCTCGCCAGTCCTGAGATAACTCGGCCCCGTCGAGTCGCCTGCTAGACTGGCCCGGTTCCTCGGACCCGGTAATCACGCCCTTTGGACCAGGAACGCGGACCGGTATGCATGCAAGTCAGGTCATCGCGCTGCTGGCACTGCTGGCCGGTCTGGTGTGCCTGGTCGCAACCGTCGTTGCATGGCGCCGCCGCTCCGCACCGGCCGCGATGGCCTTTCTGGCGTACACCCTGTCCGTCAGCTGGTGGTGCCTGTCGAGCGCATACCTCGCCATCAGGTTTCCCGGAACGACCCCCCAGGATTACAACAGCGTGCGCATCAGCTGGGTCGGGATCGTTCTGACCGCGACGACGTTGCTCATCTTCGTGGTGCAGTACGTCGGCGCGCAGGATCGCTGGTCCTGGCAGTGGATGCTGGTACTGGGTCTCGAAGCGGCGCTGACTCTCGCATTCATCGCCACGAATGACTGGCATCACCTGATGTGGCAAACCAGCGTGACGACGCTTGGCGACGGCACCCAGATTCCCATTATCGCGGCACGCGGCCCGTGGTGGTACGTCCACGTGGTCTACGCCTACATCCTGCGCGCAGTGGTCCTGATCTGGTTGCTGATCTTCCTGCGCCAGACACATGCGCTGTATCGACGTCAGGTGCTGTTGCTGGTGGTGGCGGTGTGCGTGCCGTGGTTCGCCAATTTCCTGTTCCTGTTGGGCACTAGCGGCGGTGAAGACCTGACCGCACCAGCGTTCGCCGTGAGCGCCGTTGCCTTCGCGGTCGCGCTGTTCTCGCAGCGGCTTCTCGACGTGATGCCGCTGGCCCAGGCCGAGATCTTTCGCAGCATCGCCAACGGGATCGTCGTGCTGGACCGCCAGGGACGCGTGCTGCAAGTCAACCCCGCCGCGGCCAGACTCGCGGGAACCGCGGGCCCGGCCGGCGAGCCGTTGGAATACGCCTTTCCGGCGCTGGCCGCGTGCCTGCCGACGCTGCGCGGCGACCATGGAGAGCTCGTCTTGCCGAGCGACGCGTCGCCGCGGACCTTTGCTATTGATCGGTCAACCCTCGCGGACGGCTCTGGCCGCGTGCGGGGCACGGTCCTCTTGCTGACCGAAACGACGGAGGAGTACCGCATCACGGAGCTGGAGCGCTCGCGCCAGCTCACCATCGAGGCCCAGGAGCGTCTGCGTCAGGAAATCGCGGAGCAGTTGCACGGGGGTGTGCAGACGCGTCTGTTACTCGCTGGCTTTCGGCTGACCCAGGCGCGCCAGACGCTGCGAACGGACCCCGACGCAACTGAAGCCAGCCTCGCCCAGCTGAGCAACGAGCTGGACTCCATCCGCGAAAACGACGTGCGACGCGTCAGTCACCGGTTGCATCCCAGCGTCATCACCATTGGCTTGATCCCGGCGTTGGAATCGCTCATTGCCAGCCAGTCGCCTGGCCTCGACATCGTGCTGCAGGCGAGCGCGGAGCTCGAGGTCCTGGATGACCCCGTCGACAACCAGCTGCCTGACGAGTTTCGCCTGGCGGCATATCGGATCGTTGAGGAAGCGCTGGCCAACGTCTGGCGTCACGCACACGCGACGCAGGTCACGATCCAGCTCGGCGTCGAGCGCGCGCCGGGCGCCGAGCTGGTGCTGCGCGTCGTCGATAACGGCCAGGGCCCGGACCTGGATGGGCGACCGATGGGTCTCGGGCTGAACACCATCGGTGCGCGCGCGGCCTACTTCGGCGGCAGCTGGCGGCTCACGCGTGTGGAGCGCGGCGGGGCTGAGTTGTGTGTGCGGCTGCCTCTGTCCCACCCAGATGGGGGGCTAACCCCCTCACCGTCCCGAACGGGCGTCGCATAACGTCGAACTATGAAAATTCATCCAAGTGTCGCCGGATTGGGTGTCGCCGGACTGGTGGCCGCCGGCCTGCTGGCGTACGCGCCGATCGCCGCCGCTCAAACGGCCGCGATCCCACCCCAGGCTGGCGTCGAAGTCGGGCAGATGGCGGTGACGGGGGCCGACTGGAGCTTTTCCAGCAACCTCCCGAACCTGGGTGGTCCGTGGGGCAGCGTGACGGTAACCAATACGAATTGCACCACTCCGTATCGGCCCGGCACCGCCCAGGCGGGGGCGGTCATCTTCACCGCTCCGCTCCCGCCCGGGTTCGGCAGCAGCGGCACCTTGCAAGCATTTACCGGCTCCGCCGCGACTGGCCAGGTCAAGCTCCTGCCGATGGCTGATACCGGCGGTGTCAACGTGACCGCCAGTCTCAGCGGACTCGAACCCTCCGTGCAAGGCACGACGCTGGCGGTGTGCCTGACGCTGGCCGCACCACCGCCGATGCTCGCGGATATCAATGTCGGCGAGCAGCAGGTTGCGGCGACGAATTTCGACGTGACTGGCGTCGCAACGGCCACCACCGACGCCGGCCAGCCGCTGATCGGCATCTCCGGTACACAAACCACCGCGGACGGGACCAACCGCCAGCTGGTGTTCTTTTTCCTGGGTGACAGCTATCTTGGCACCGACACCAGCAATCCGAGTCTGGCGCCCCTGCAACTCATGGGCAGCCCCGGCCAGGATCAAATCGACGTCAGTTACACCGACTCCGCCGGCGGGTCGTCGATGACGGTCACGTACACGCTGTCGAATGGCGCACTGAGTCCGAGCAGCCCACCGCCAGGACACTGACGGGACGCCCAAAAGTCGGCGGAGACGCCCGCCTGCGGCTCAAATCGCAGTCGATGCTCTCACGCCCGTGCGTCAGGTTTCGGCCGCGGGTAGGGGAAGCTCGGCAGCGGCACGTGTCGGGCGCGCAGTGACAGGAAGATCGCGAAGGCGCCGCCCACCACCGCGGCGGCGCCCGTCAACAGCACCGTACGGCTGAGCGTGCTGGCGTCGACGGTCAGGAAGACGATCGCCACGCCGAAGCCAATGCTGAACACGGCCGGCACCACGGTCTTCAGTACCGACGGCACCGGCAGGCGCACCCCAGCGCGGTGCTGCACGTAGAGCGCCGTCAGATCCGAGACACCCTTGCCGAAGCCGACGATGGCCATCGCGTAGTACGTCACCCTGGCGGTGCTCCCCAGCGGGTGCACCAGCACCAGCGCCGCGACCAGCACGCTCAAGGTCCCGCGCACCAGGTTGCGGACGTCGATGTGAGGCCAATGCACAACGGCATGGACGAGCTCGGCGGCGCCAGCGGTCAGAAAGACGCCGGCAAGGACCGCGAAAAACACCTCCGACGTTGGTGACGGGTCGACCAGCAGCAGCGCACCAAGGGCGACCGCGGCCACCCCCCAGACAAACGCCAGCCACCAGGCATCCCTGACCAACCAGCGTGCTTGATAGGTCGTTCCCGAGATGAGCGACACGCTGACAGGGTAGTCCCGCATTCGGGAGGGTTGCTTCCACATGCCGACCCGAGATTTGATTGGCGCGCAGATGGAAGGACGTGACATGTTCGCCACCGAACAGAACCTGACACCGCCCGCGCCCCGACCGCAGCGACCCCACGCCGCTGCTCAGACCGGCCTGAGCTGGCGCGGCATGTTCTTCACTGGCCTGCTGCTATGGATTGCCTCCATCGTCGTGACCGCGCTGACCAGAAACATCAATCTCATCCCGACCGTCGTGCTGCTCGGCAGTTTCCTGGTGCCGGCGACCGCCGTCGTCTGGTATGTGGATCACTACCACAGCCCCGAGCTGACCGGCGGTCTGGTGGTGCGCGCCTTCATTGTCGGTGGCGTCCTCGGCGTCATGGCCGCCTCGATCCTCGAGAGTTTGCTGATTCGTCCTGGGATGGCCATGTTTTTCGGCGTCGGCCTGATCGAGGAGGGTGTCAAGCTGCTTGCGCTGATGTTCATCGCGCGCGGCCTGACCACGCGCACCGTGCGCGACGGCATTGTGCTCGGCGCATCGGTCGGCTTCGGCTTTGCCGCGCTCGAATCCAGCGGGTACGCCTTCAACGCGCTGCTCGTCATCCAGAACGGTCAGCCCATTGCCCTGTCGCTGTCTGACCTGGTTATCAGTGAGTTTCTGCGCGGTCTGCTGTCTCCCCTCGGCCACGGCCTGTGGACCGGCATCCTGGGCGGCGTCCTGTTTGCCGAGAAGCCCCATGGCGGCTGGCTGCCGACCCGGCGACTGCTCGGCGTCTATCTGTTCGTGTCATTCCTGCATGGCGTGTTCGACTCCTCGTCCGGTATCGCCGGCGCGCTTGGCGCGCTCAGCGGGATCGAGCCAACGCTGGTCGGCGTGGCGCTGATCCTGGTGATCTCCGTCGTGGCGTTCGTCGTGCTGGTGCGCATGTGGCACTCCGACCGGGCCGTCGCCGGCGCCGAGACGGCTTACTCGTAGGCGTAGCGCTGCAGCGCGGCGTCGTCGAGCTCGAGTCCGAGCCCCGGTCGATCCGACAGCACCAGGTCGCCACCCTTCACCGGGGGGACCTCCCGGAAGAGCGGCACGGCCCACGGGTAGTACTCGACGGTCAGACCGTTGGGAACTGCCGCGATCAGGTGCGCCAGGATCTCCGTCGCCAGATGCGGCACCACCTTCAACCCGTAGATTTCCGCCAGGTGGGCCACTTTCAAGGCGCCCGAGAGGCCGAGGTCCTGATCGACCATGACAATGTCGACGCACCGATTCTCCACCAGCGGACGGAATGACGCGATCGTGTAGTAGGTCTCGCCCGCGCAGGTGGGCACATCCAGCGCCTCGCTGACCTGGCGCAATCCCTCGAAGTCGGCGTTCGACGTCGCATCCTCGAGCCAGTACGGCTGATAGGGAGCCAGCGCGCGGGTGTAGGCAATCGCCTGCTTCACGGTCCACTGCTGGTTGACGTCGACCATGATGTCGACGTCGTCGCCAACCGCCTCGCGCAGGACGCGCATGTGTTCGACAGCGTCCGACACACGAACCCGTCCCAGGTGGCACTTCATCGCGGTGAACCCGTTGGCGACGTGTCGCTCCGCGCTGCGCGCCACCTTGTCGAGGTCCCCCTCCGGCTCGATCCGCCAGCTGGCGTAACACGGCACCCGATTGCGGTACCCGCCCATGAGCTTGTACACCGGCAGGCCCGCGGCTTTGCCACGGATGTCCCACAGCGCGACGTCGACGGCACTGGCGGCCCGCGCTTCAAACCACGGCAGCGGTCGTCCGCGCATCAGGAAGCGATCGGTAATCGCTTCCGGCGCGAGGGCGTCCATACCAACGATCCGATCAACGTAGAGCCGCAGAATGCTGAGGGCGGCCGGCGCAGCTTCGTGGAGCCGCGTGATGTAGCTGATGCCCTCCAGGCCGGCGTCCGTCTGGAGCCGCAAGACGATGTGCACGCCATTGATCGACTCGTCGTGCCCGACCCGCACGACGGCCGTCTGGCAACCGGTGATCTTGACCATCAGTTCCCCGTGGTACCAGATCCACGCAAGCCCGCTTGACGCGGCCGGGTGCCGCCGAGGTTTCTGGCCGCGACGGCGCGTACGATGTGAGCGCCATGGCCGAACGCGCCGACGTCGAGCTAGTCGAGGCGGCGACGGCCGTGGCGCGTCGCTTCAGCCACCCTGATGCGCACACGGTGGCGGCCGCCGCGCGATCCCCAGATGGCCGCACGTTCGTCGGCATGAACGTTTTCCACTTCACCGGTGGCCCGTGTGCCGAGCTGGTGGTCATCGGCGCCGCGGCCGCGCAGGGCGTGCACGCGTTGCAGACAATCGTCGCGGTGGGCGACCGCGACCGGGGACTGCTCGCGCCGTGTGGCCGCTGCCGCCAGGTGCTGCTTGACTACTTTCCAGACGTGACGGTGCTCGTTGGCGCGCCCGACGCGCCACGCGGCGTGCCGATCGCCGAGCTGCTGCCCGGCGCCTACGTGTGGGCTGACCAGCAGCCAGCGCCCTAAAAGGCGCCGGCCGGCACACTGCGCAAAAAAGCGTGCCTTTCTTCCGAACATATGTTCTAATCTGAGGAGCAGCCCTTTCACCTCGGAGGAACACCCCATGCAGGCACACGGCGATAGCGACCTCGCGCGGGCGGCCGGGCGTATCTGGTCTCTCGGACGCGCCAACCCGATTGACTGGGAGGTCCCAACCGCGCTGGGCACGTTCACCACGGCCGATCGCGCTACCTGGCAGACGGCCTTGTGCGCCTGGACGGCCGAGCTGCGCCGATCACAGAACGGCCGCCACCTGTATCTCGCCCTGTTCGAAGGCGGCGCGTACCGCGGCCGCTATGACGAGCGCGGCTGGCGACCCGCGACGGAGCGCAAGCGCATCCGTCATCTGCGCTCGCAGCAGCTTCCGCTGGTCGCCGAGCCGCCGGATGCAGCGAGGCACCTGAGTGATGGACTCCGCAGCGCACCACGAGGACCCGCCGGTCGGCGGGTTCGTGCACCTCGACGTCGCCACCGCGTATTCGCAGCACTGCAGCCCCAACCTGCCCGAAGCCTACGTTCAGGCGCTCGCGCGCCAGTACCCCATCAATGCTTCCTCTGATCGGCGGGCGCGACCGGCGATCGCCATTGCCGACCACGGCCTCCACTCGGCGGTCAAAACAGCGGTCGCATGCGACCGGGCGGGCATCGAACACATCGTCGGACTGCGCGTGCGCGTCGTTCCGCAACGCGCCTACCAGACGTGGGGCGAGCGGCCGGGCGAGTTGATCTTGCTGGCGATGGACGAGTCAGGCTGGCTGTCGCTGGTTGGCCTCGCGAACCGGGGGTTTCTGGGCGGCGCCGACCGCGGACGGCCGCGTGTGGATCTGCAAGATCTGGAGACCTACCACGAGGGCCTGATCGCGCTGACCGGCATGCCCGGGGGCAGCGGCTTGCTGTCGGCAGCCATCGAGTCCTCGGCGAACCCCGCAGAGCCGATCGAAGCCTATGGCCTGGCGCGGCGGCTGATGGAGCTGTACCCGGGCCGGCTGTACCTGGAGCTCGCCTTCCACGGCAACCCGGCCGAAAAACTGGTCAACCGCGGCCTGCTGGCCATCGCCCAGCGCATGGAGCTGCCGCTGGTGGCGACCAACGCGGTGCGCTTCGTGCGCCCCGAGGACGCGCTGGCGCACAAACTGCTCGAGGCGATCGGCCACGGCTCGGTCGCCGACGGCATCCTGGGCCACAGCGGGCGGGACGGGTACGATCTGCCCACGCTCACGCTCGAGGCGGTGCGTTCGCAGGCGTATCTGAAGACACCGAAGCAGATGTGGCGTGCGTTTGCCCAGCTGCCAGGCGCGCTGCGCGCCACGCTCGAGATCGCCGAGCGATGCACGTTCCGCCTGCCGCTGGTGCGCAGCCGGCTGTCCGACCAGCCCAGCCAACCCCTCGGACCGGGCCTGCTGTTCGGCCTCGAGCCGGCGCGTGAGCTGGGCGAGCAACAACTGGCCACGCTCGTCGAGCGAGCCCTGCCTGAGCGGTGCGCGGAGACGGGGCGTGGAGCACCCTCACCCGAGGTCGTCGAGCGCGCACGCGACGAAGTGCGCACCATCTGCGACCGCGGCCTGGCGGACCTGCTGCTGTTCGCGCATGAGGTTGGCCAGTTCTGCGCTCAGCACGAGATTCCGCTGGGCGCGCGCGGCTCGGCCACCGCCAGCCTGGCGGTCTGGGCGCTGGGTCTGTCCAACCTGTGCCCGCTCGACTACGAGCTGGACGGGCGGATGTTCGTCCACAAAGGCCGCGAGGACCTGCCGGATCCTGGACCTCGAGGTCTCCTCACTCCACGAACAGGCGGTGTCCACGTTCGTGCAACAGGGCGGATTCGAAGGCTTGCCGGCGCACGCCGCCGGCGAGTTTCCGCACCTGCGTGCCATTCGTGTCGGCGTCCACGTCAGTATGGGCGCCCGTCAGGCGGTGCGCGCGGTGGGCAGCGCACTCGGCATGGAAGCACCCCGCGTCAATACGGTCGCGCGTCAGGTGCCGGTTCTGTCCAGTCCGGGCGCGATCGACAACGTCATGCTGCGCGCGCCGGAGCTGGGGATCCCGGACGTCGGCGCTGGCGTCGAACCTTACAACACGCTGGTCCACGTCGCGGGCCGCCTGGAAGGCTTGCCTCAGCGCTACGGCACCCACCCCTCCGCCTTTACCTTCTCCTTCTACGGACCCGGCGCCCTGGACTGGCTGCCGGCACAATGGGTCAGCGGCGGCGCGCCCGGCAAGCGGCGCGTCTTTGGCGCGGCGCGCCATCTCGCGGTCGTCGCCGAAGAGCGCGCCGCGGCGGCGACGCTGGCGCACCCGCCGGCGCGCGCCAGCAACCTGCAGTCGCCCGCGTGGCCGCTCGACCGCGATGGCGACGCGGCCGCCGCGGGTGATCTGACCGACAGCGGCGGGCCAGTCATCGCCCTGCAATGGACGAAGGACGACCTGGAGGCGCTCGGGCTGGCGCGACTCGACATCAGCCCGTCAGCGCCGATGGCCACGGTCGGTATCGAAGCCGATTTCGACGCGGCCACCCAGGCCGCCGCCTGGCGGCTGCTCGAGGCGGGCGACACCGTCGGCATCAGCCAGGTCGAGAGCCTCGGGGTCCGCATGCTGCTCAAGCACGCGCATGAGCTCGCCGACTTTCATTCGAGCGACGGCCACGCGCTCCGCAGCATCGAGGACCTGGCGCAGCTGTTGGCGCTGTGGAAGCCCGGCGTCTACCGCAAGGAGCGCGAGGAGTCGTACCTCAACGCGCGTTTCGTGGCCCGCGAACGCCCGAGCTATCCCCATCCAGCCATGGCCGCCGTACTCGACCCGACGTTCGGGCATGTTCTCTACGCGGATCAACTGGTCGACCTGGTCAAGCTGCTCGATTTCGACCATGCCTGGGCCGAGCGCTTCCGACGCGCGATCGCCGTCGGCCCGACCGGTGGTCGCGACGTCATGGAGCGCGCCATCCGCGAGGCGGGGGCGAGGCTTGGCTGGAGCACCGAGCAGAGCAACGCGCTGATCGCCTTGCTCGTCGAGCACGTCGGGTATCTGCATCTGCACGGACACGCACTGGCCATGGCGCAGCACGTGTTTCGCCAGGCGTGTCTGAAGGTTAACCCGGCCACCGCGCCGCGCTTTTTCGCCGAGGTGCTGAACAACGGCGGCTCCGTCCAGTACGGGCTCGGTTCGGCGGTGGAAGAAGCACGGCGGTTCGGCTTGCAGCTGCTGCCACCGTGCGTCAATCGCAGCGGCGACCATTTTGTGGTCGAGGACGAGGGAGCGCCCGCGGCCGAGCGGCGCGGCACACTGGCCGCGATCCGCGTCCCATTGACGGCTATCCGCGGCCTGGGACCGCAAGCCGCGCAGCACATCCTGGCGGCGCGCCGCGCCTTCGGCAGCTACACCAGCCTGCTGGATTTCTCTCGCAAGGTGGACCGTCGGCTGGTCAGCCGCCACGACGTGATCGTGCTCGTCAAGCTGGGCGCTCTCGGCTTCACGGGGTTGAGTCGCTCGCAACTCGCCGCCGCTGAGCAGTACTACGCCTCGCTAGCCGAGACGGTACGCTACGGCGATGGCGACCCGGCGGACCTGGGCGCCCTGGAAGAGGACCTCGGGACGGGCGTGCTCCGCTTCGTGCCAGGCGCGGAGTGGTCGCCCGAGACCATTGCCGCTTACGAGCTGGCGCACCTTGGCTTCTATACCGCCAGCCCGCTCGAGGTGGAGCGCCACGCCAGACGGCTGACCGAAGAATTCGGTGTGACCAGCATCGCCGAGCTGGTGGACTACCCGGACCGCGCCACCGTCAGCGTCGGGGGCGTGGTGACCACGCTGCGCCTGCGCCTGACCAGAAAGGGCGAGAAGATGGCCTGGCTGACGCTCGCCGACGCCACGGGTGCCATCGAGGCGGCGGTCTTCCCGCAAGCCTTCGCACGTCTGTCCGACGCGCCGGGGGGTGAGTCGCCACTTCGCGAAGGCGCGTTTCTGGTGGCGCGCGGACGACTCAACCAGGAGGAAGCTACCGGCTCGAAGCTGTTCATCGACGAAATCGTGCGTTTGCAGCCCGGCGCGTGGCGCTCAGCGCTGGTGATTGCCATTGAAGAGAGCGCCGACGTGTCGTCCGCCGCCGACATCGGGCGCGCGAGCTGAGCCCGCATGCGTGACCCGGCCGGTACGCCAGCGCCACGCGAGGACGCCAGCGTGGTCGGTCTGCTGCGCGCCATGCTCGAGGTCCAGGCGGAGAGCATGCGCTTGCAGCGCCTGCTGGCGGAGCATCTGCTCGACGGGGTGGCCTGGACTCCAGCACGCGTGGCGTCGGCCGATGACCTGCCGACGGAGCAATCCGCGACTGCGCCACCGCCGACGGCGGCTGACGCTGCCCTGGCGGCCGAGGCGCGTCCAACGCTGCGTACGCGAGACGCGCCACTTTCGCCAGTTTCGCCGCTTCCTCCTCCGCCGCCTCCTCCTCCTTCTTCTTCTCCTCCTCCTGCTGCTGCTCCGCCGCCGTCTCCTGCTCCGCCGCCTTCACCTCTTTCACCTTCACCTCCTTCACCTCCGGCCTTACCTACCGACGACGCCCGCTCGCGCGGCGCTCGCTACTATCTGCCACGCGCCTCGCCGGCCGCGCCAAGCGTCAAGCCAGAGGACCTGGAGCTCATGCGCCGCCTCCAGCAAATGCGGGAGGCCAGCAGCCTGATCCTGCAGTTCGGTCCGTACAAGGGCACGACGTTGGCCCAGGTGGCCATGGGCCATCCGGAGTACATTCGAAATCTGGTGATCAGCGCGCGGCGACCCGAAGTGCGGGCCGCGGCGAGCAAACTGGTTGAAGCCCTCGACGCGGCGGCCGAGCACAAACGCAAAACTGCTCACGCGGGCGCGCGACGCGGGCGCAACCTTGCCAGCTGAACGGCCAGGCTAGAAGTCTGGCCGACACGCCCGTTTCAGCCCGCGTCGCAGTCGGTGCGCAGCTGCCACATGCAGCCAAGGAACCGCAGCCCGAGGCGTCTGGCAACCGCCTGCGACGCGCGATTGGTGCGCGACGTACTGTAGAACAACGCCCGCCGTGTCGGCCGCATCAATGTCGCCCACTCCGCCGTACACGCTGCCGCGTAGCCCCGCCCCCGACAGGCTGGATCGGTCCAGACGCCGGCCTCGGCGGCGCCCGCGTTGCATACCGGCGTGTGGCAGATCGAGACCACCCGGCCGGACTCGACGGCCATCACCCACGCGCCCAGCCGACCGTCCAGCAGGTCATGCCAGGCATCGGCCTCCCAATTGCCAGGGTTGGCACCGCGCAAAAGGTCCGCGTCCGCTGCATCCGACCGAGTCAACCGCGTGGTCGGCGGAAAGACAACACCCTCTTCGATCACGTAACTCGGCCCGGACGCGGGGGCCACCATGACCTGCAACCCGAGCGCGGCCTCCAGGTCTCGCCGCACGGCCTCCACCACCGACGGCACCGGCCCTGACAATTCAGGAACGGACGGTGCAGCTGCCACGCGCGCCAGCGACTCCGGTAGTGCGCGCGCCAGCGACTCCTGCACCGACGGCCTCACTCGCATCCGCACCCCATCACGTGCGCAGGCAAGCACCACCTCCGGTCCGTCCTCGACGCCCCACAGGAGGTCCATCTCCATCTGCAACAGGTGCACATCGCTCGGCGCGCTCATCTGCCAGAGCGTACCGCTCGGCGCCCAGCCAGTAGACTGTTGCATGCGAAAGCTGGCGATTGGGCTGCTGATGGCCCTGGCTTCCATCGGTGTCGGACACGCCCAGGAGGCGAGCGTCACCGGGCTGCAATTCGTTGCCGACAACGCCACCACCGCCAGCGCCGCGGCCAATACCGCACCTCTGGCACCCTCCGCCGTGGCGGGCTCCGGCCAGTTGCTGGCGCTGCCACAGGGCTTTTCCGCCGCCGTCGTCGCAAGCGGCCTGCGGAATCCGCGCTTCATGGCCTTCGACACCGGCGGCAACTTGCTGGTTGCCGACGCGGCGGCCGGCAACGTCTACCGCTATCCGGCCTCCGGCGGTTCCATCGCCACATCGGATCACCCTCCCGCGCCGCTCATTTCCGGCCTGAACGCGCCGTCGAACGTTGCGCTCTTCAATGGCTATCTGTTCGTCGGCGAGACAACAGCGATCAGTCGCTACGCGTACGACCCGGCCAGCGACGTCGGCGCGCGCGAGGTCGTCGTGCCAGATTTGCCCAGCGGAGGCCACAGCACCCGTACGGTGGCCTTCGGCCCAGATGGCATGATGTACGTGGGGATTGGCTCGTCGTGCAACATCTGCAACGATGCCGACCCGCGTCGCGCGGCTGTCTCGCGTTTCGCCCCGGATGGCACCGGTGGACGCGCGTTTCGCATATGGGACGCGCAATCCGGTTGGACTCGCCTTTCAACCGGGCAGCGGGTTGCTGTGGGCGACCGTCAACGAGCGTGACAATCAGGGCAATGAGATCCCACCGGACCTCGTCACGATCCTGCAGCAGGATCAGAATTTCGGGTGGCCCAACTGCCAGCCGCCGAATGCCGTTCCGCAGGTATCGGGCGCGGATTGCTCCGCTATCACGCCACCAACGATGGGAATCCAGGCGCACAGCGCGCCGCTCGGCCTGGCGTTCTACGCCGGACAGCAGTTTCCCGCGGACTATGCCAATGACCTGTTCGTCGTGCAGCACGGTTCGTGGAACCGCACGCCACCGGCCGAGCCAAAGCTAGTCCGTGTGCATTTCAACGGCGAGCAGCCCGTCGCCGCCATGGACTTTGCCACCGGCTGGCAGCTTCCAGATGAAACGCGCTGGGGCCGTCCCGCAGGCGTGGTGGTTGCGCCCGACGGCAGTCTGATCGTTTCGGACGATCAGGCGGGCGTGCTGTATCGCATCGCTTATAGCGGCTGACGCGCAGCGCGCTGATGAACACCGCGCTCCGGGCTGGACCGACGCGAGCGGACACCGAAACACCGACGCGAAAGAGATCGATAGGAGGTTCATTGCATGGCTGGCAAAGCCGATTTCACCGAGACAGAGTGGCAAACACTGGAGCGGGGCGTGACAGGCGCGGCGATGCTCGTGTCCGTATCAGACCCCGGTTTCTTCGACTCATTCAAGGAGGTGGGCGCACTGGCGGGCTATCTCAACGAGGCGCGCCAGAAGAGCTCCAGCGAGTTGATCCGCGAGCTCGCCGCGACACGCGCGCACGGTTTCGGATTTGGCACATCGCCTCAGGAGCTCGAGACCGGCACGCTCGATGCCCTGCGCGTCGCGCTGGCCACGCTGCAGGCCAAAGCGCCCGAGGAGAGCTCGGCGTACACCGCGTTCGTGGTCGACGTTTCGGAATCGGTGGCGAAAGCTGTTTCGGGCGAGAGCCCGCCGGAAACCGCGGCGATCGACAAGATCAAGGGCGCGCTTCAGGCGACCGGTCGAGGTGCTCCAGGCGGTCGCCTCAGGCGGTCGCTCCAGGCGGTCGCTCAGGCGGTCGCCTCAGGGCGCGTGCACACCGCAACGTTGCAGCACCTCGGCGGCGCCGGCGTATGATCCGAGCGTGTTGCGGCGCTACGTCCTCGACGACGAGGGCAACCCCCTCCGCCAGGAGGACCCCGTGGCGTGGAAGGCGTTCATGAAGGACCTCGCTCGTCGACGGATCGCTGTCGACGAAGCCGGCGAATGGACGGTCACCACCCTCTTCATGGGCATCGACCACGACCTCCTGGGCCACGGCCCGCCAGTGCTGTGGAAGACGTCGGTCGTCGGCCCGCAGCCGTGGGGTGGTTTCTCGTGCTGGTACGCGAGCCGATGGAAGGCTCTGGCCGAGCACGACCAGCTTGCCGAAGCCGTCCGCCACGGCCAGGACCTGCCCGAAGCGCCGTTCCCCGTACGCTGACACCGGGGGCCAGCCGAAGCCGGGGGCCAGCCCCTCTTCCCATCGGTGACGCAGCGCGTGATGATCGACGCATGACCACAGCCGCCACGGCGCCAATCGCATGACAGCGTCCGCGTACACGCTCAGCGACTACCTCCTCGACCGCCTGGCGGAACTGGGTATCGAGCATGCCTTCGGCGTACCGGGCGACTATACGTTGAGCTTGCTGGACCACGTCGTCCGCCATCCGCGGGTGACCTGGGTTGGCTGCCGGAACGAGCTGAACGCCGGTTACGCCGCCGACGGCTACGGACGAATGCGCGGCGTGGCTGCACTGATGACGACGTTTGGCGTCGGCGAACTGGGCGCGATCAATGCCGTAACGGGCAGCTTCGCAGAGCACGTGCCGGTCATTCACGTCGTGGGCGCGCCGTCCAGTCTCAGTCAGTCGGCGCATCGCATCGTGCATCACTCGCTCGGCGACGGCGTCTTCACGCACTTTCTCGGCATGCACGCCAGCATCACCTGCGCCCGAGCCGCGTTGACCGTTTCCAACGCGCGCACGGAAATCGACCGGGTACTCGTGCGAGTGCGCGACGAGCATCTGCCCGGCTACCTTCTCCTCCCGGCAGACGTCGCCGAAAGCGCGTCGACGCCACCAGAAACGCCGTTGCCATCGCCCGTCAACCCCACCGACCCGATCGCGCTCGACGCATTTACCGCGGCGGCCGCCCGCCTGATGGACAGCCAAGTCGAGCGCCTGGACGAGGTGAGCGTCCTGGCGGGCCTGCTCGTCCACCGGCTGGGTTCTGAGACCGTGGCCAGCCTGTATCGACTCCTGGACGCCGGTCCGCTTCGACACGCGACCACACTGTGGGGCAAAAGCCTCGTCGACGAAAGCAACCCCCGCTATCTGGGGATCTACGCGGGCGCCGCCAGCGACGCGGTGGTCCGGGCGGCGGTCGAGAATGCGCCGGTGCTGGTCGTCGCCGGCGTGCAGTTCACTGACCTGAACAGCGGCTTCTTCACTCAGCACATTCCGCGGACACGCACCATCGAGCTTGGAGCCACGATCGCCAGCGTGGGCGCTGCCACGTTCGCGCCAGTCGGCATGGCCGCGGCCCTGGACCGCCTGGCGACGCTTGCGCGTGCGCGTCGTCGCGCTTCGCCGTCGCGCTCAGTCGCGCCGCCACCAGCCCCCGTAGGCAGTGACGGTGGCACGCCGCGGGATACGCCGTTGACACAGGCAGCCTTGTGGAACGCGGTGGCCGATCACCTGCGAACGGGCGACATCGTCCTGGCCGACCAGGGAACGTCGTTTTATGGCATGGCCACCCACCGATTACCGCGCGAGGTCACCTTCCTCGGGCAGCCGCTGTGGGCGTCGATCGGCTACACGCTGCCGGCGACGCTCGGCGCGTGTCTGGCGCAACGCGGTCGACGCGGGGTTGTGCTCATTGGCGACGGCGCGGCGCAAATGACGGTGCAGGAATTGTCGACGATGCTCCACCTCGGGCTGCCGCTGCTGGTCATCGTCGTGGACAACGACGGCTACACAGTCGAACGCGCGATCCACGGTCCGGAGGAGCCTTACAACAATCTGCCGCGCTGGGCCTGGACGCAACTGCCGGCGGTCCTGGCTCCAGGTCGTGAGGCGTATGCCTGCAGAGCTGAGACGGTTGGCGAGCTTGACGACGCGCTGCTGCATGCCGATAGCCACCCCGGCGGCGTCACGCTCGTGCAGGCGTGTGTGCCGCGTATGGATGTGCCGGAGCTGCTCTCAGCCCTGACGCGTTCCCTGAGCCATGCCGACCTTCACAAGACGTGACTCGGCGCTCAGGCGCAACGTACGTCAACACACGTTGTCGAACCGGTCGCTAACTCTGACCTCCAGTTGCCGGCTGTTCAATGAGCGTGCGACTCCGGTACTCCGCTAAGAACTGCCGTGTCACGCCCAGCGTGTGCTGGCACCACTCCTTCGCCGTGTAGTGCCGGCCCGTGCGGTTCGGCGACTCCACGCTCACCACGACGTTCATCGGGAGCTCGTCCAGCAGAGCGGCAACCTCGTCGGCTGGCGTGCCGTTATTGAAGTGGATCAACGGCAGCAAGCGTCGATTCCTCCCTTTGAGATCCTCCAGATTCCCACCGCGCAGGTACAGTCCGACGCCGACGCACACCGTGCAGTTCGATCGGCGCACCTCGTCAACGACGCGAAAGGCAGTGTGTATCGGAGTCAAGGTATTGACCGGCGTGCCCAGCATCACCGTCAGGTCGAAACCCGCCGCCATGTCGCAGAACTTGCCAATGCTGTCACACTGGCGGTTCCAATCGTCGTCGCGGCTGGTGATCCACACGTACGTTGCGCCGAGCTGCGCGCCGTACTCCAGTGACGGCGCCATTGACGCGAGGTCCACAGCCGGTGTCATGTAGTAGCTGAGGATCTCATTCATTTCCAGCCCGGAATACGTCAGGGCCCGCTTGACCTCGCGCTTCAGCGACGCGTCGGACAGCCAATCCTGCCAGCGCGGGAACGAAGGCGATGGATGCAGTCGGAGACCGATGCCTTCGTAACCGACGTCCGCCGCCGCCTCGATGAACTCCAGCGGCGGGGTATCCGGCAGGCTCGCGGCCATGATGGTCAGCTTGTTCAACATGTTCGGACCCATCCTATAGCTGTCCGCGGAGCACGCGGGCCAACGATGGACATTGTCATCGAGATCGAGGACTCTAGTAGCCGTGACCAGGACCATCGAGATCATTGACGCACAGGTCCACCTCAACCAGCTCGTGCCCGACTGGCGCACCGCGCCAATGGACGACGTCATCGCCACGGGTATCCAGGCGATGGACGCGGTCGGCGTCGATCGCGTGCTCATCGGTGAGGCGCGCGGCTTCGATCCCAGGATGCAGCCGCAGGGCGAGCAGCTCCCCAATGGGGCCATCCGCACCGACTATCCGTTTTCGGAGCGCGCCGTCGAGCTGCACCCCGAGCGCTTCATTTATCACATTCGGATCGACTTCAAGGACCCGGACATGGAGCGCATCGCGGAGGGGGTACGCAGCCTGCCAGGCGCACACGGCATGCGCATCGTGCCCGTGCCCCAGACGGGCGAGGTCGGCAGCCTGGAACACGGTGAATTCGATGCGTTGTTCGCCGCGGCCGAACGCCAGCAGGTGCCCGTGTTCGCGTGGGTGCCCGGGCGGGCGCACCTCCTGGTGCCGTATATCCGCAGGTTCCCGAAGCTGCACTTCATCATCGACCACTGTGGGGTCGGCGTCGCACCCGTGCGTATCGGGCAGCTACCGGTGACCATGGCGACCTCGCTAACGGAATCCCGGCCCGACCGGATTGCCCAGCTGGAACGTGTCTGCGACATGGCGCAGTACCCGAATGTCGCCCTGAAATGGTGCCACGCGCCGGGACTGCTTTCCGAAGAGGACTATCCGTATCGCGACCTGATGCCGCTGCTGCGTACGGCGATCGAGGCGTTCGGTGCGGAACGCATCATGTGGGCCAGCGACTACACCGTCGCGCGGGACCAGAACGGCAACTCGTGGGGGCAGTGCCTCTATTACCTCCTGGATGCTGACCAGCTGTCGCGCACCGAAAAGGAGTGGATCCTCGGCGGCGCCGTCCGCCGTGTCCTGGACTGGCCGCGCTAGACAGGTGTGCAACCCGACGCCCGCGACTCTGGCCAACACTGCCGCGAGCAGCGCCGCGAGCAGCGCCGCTAGCCGTGCCGCTAGCAGCGCGACCGCGGAACAGCTGAGCACGCCGCGCCCGACGCTCTGGGAGTTGTTCACCGCCTTCCTGGAGATGACGCTCTCAGGTTTCGGTGGCGTGCTGGCGTGGGCGCACCGCACGCTCGTCGAGCGGCGCGGCTGGCTGAGCGAGCGCGAATTTGCCGCACTGCTCGGCCTGTGCCAGGTGCTGCCAGGCGGCAACATCATCAACGTCGGCGTCTTTGTCGGCGACCGCTTTCACGGTCTGCGTGGCGTGGCCGTCTGCCTGGCCGGCCTGCTCGTAGCGCCGTTCGTCCTGGTCCTGGTCGTGGGTGGGCTGGTCACCAACCCGGCCGTCGAGCGGTTCTCCGAACCGGCCCTGCGCGGTGCCGCGCCGGTCGTCGCCGGCATGGTCCTCGCGGCCGGCCTGAAGATGTCGCGGCCCTTTCGCACCCAGCCGCGAGCCTGGCTGATCGGTGGGCTCACGCTGCTGGCTATTGGCATCCTGCAGCTGCCGTTGCTGCTGGTGGTCGCCGTTGCCGCGCCGCTAAGCGTCAGTTTGTCCTGGCGCGACGAGCTGTAGCGTGCTCGATCTCCTGCTGCAGCTCGCGGTGGTCTTTGGGCCGCTATCTCTGGTCGCGGTCGGTGGCGGCAACAGCGTCCTGCCCGACATCCACCGCCAGGTCGTGACCGTGCACGGCTGGATGACCGACACCCAGTTCACCGACGCCTTCACCCTGGCGCAGACGGTGCCCGGTCCGAACATCCTGGTGGTCAGCCTGATCGGCTGGCACGTTGCCGGCCTGGCTGGCGCCGTAGTGTCGGTGCTGGCGATTTGCGGGCCGTCTTCGCTACTGGCCCTGCTGGTTGCACGCAGCCTCGCCAGCCAGCGCGCCGCATTCTGGCGACGGCGGCTTCAGGCTGGTCTCGCGCCCATGACCATCGGCCTCGTGCTCGCGAGCGGGCTGGTCCTGGCGCGCGGAGCGGACGCTGATCTGGTGAGCGTGGGCCTGACCGTCGCCAGCGCGGCGATCCTGCTGCGCACCGGCATGCATCCGCTGGCCCTGATCGCCGCCGGCGCGGGAATCGGCGTAGCGCGGGCCCTGGCGGGACTGTGACGGCGTGTCGCCGCGGCTACGTCAGGACCGAGCCACCGTCGACGTGGATGGTCTGCCCCGTGATAAAGGCACTCGCGTCGGACGCCAGGAAAATCGCCGTCCCGACCATGTCCTGGGGCACCTCGGGTCGTTGAATGATCCTCTGGCTAAGCACGCGCTGACGTTCGGACGCTCCGGCTGGCGGGAGCGTCTCCGACTCGGTGCTGCCAGGAGCAATGCAGTTCACGCGGATGTGTCCATCGGCGCCATACTCGCGCGCCAGCGCGCGGGTCATACCGGCGATGGCCGCCTTCGACGTCACGTAGTGCAGAAAACCGGCAGACCCCTTCCATGCGGTCCCGGACGAAATATTGATGATCGACCCTCCGCCGTGTGCGCGCATGTGTGGGACGACGTGCTTGCAACACAACCAGGTCCCCCGCACGTTCACCGCGAACATGCGGTCCCACTGCTCGACCGTGAGCTCCTCGCTGGACCCGCGCTCGCCCCACGCGCTGGCGAATATGGCCGCGTTGTTGATCAGCACGTCGATCGCCCCGAATGTCCCGATGGCGCGCTCGACCATGGCGCGCACGCTCGCTTCTTCGGCAACATCAGTGGCAATCTCGAGCGCCGGGTGACCAGCGGCGCGCAGCTCTGAGGCGGCGCGCTCGGCGGCCATGGCATCGATCTCGGCGATCACCACGGCGGCACCTTCGGCGGCGAAGCCCCGCGCATAGCGCAGGCCGATGCCGTGGCCGCCACCGGTAATCACCGCGACCTTGTTCGTCAGCTGCATCGGATCCTGGCGGCGCCGGCGGATCGCAAAAGCGATCAGGTCCGCGCGTGGGCGAGCTGCGCAACCGGTTGCAGCAAAGCCGCCGCGCGTTCGAGCGTTTCGATGCGCTTCGGAAACGCAAATCGGATTTTGGTTCGACCGAGCGCAGGTTCGTGATAGAAGCTGCTGCCGGGTACCGTGGCAACGCCGACCTCGCGGACGAGATACGTCGCGAAATCGACGTCGTTCGCGTAGCCGAACGCGCTGATGTCGGTCATGGTGTAGTAGGCGCCGTGCGGATCGAAGACCTCGAATCCCAGGTCGCGCAACACGGGCAGCAAGTAATCACGTCGCGCGCGATAGCCCGCCAGGAGCTCCGTGTAGTAGTTCACTGGCAACCGCAGGGCCACCGCGGCAGCCAGCTGCAGCGGCGCCGCGGCGCCGATGGTCATGAAGTCGTGCACCTTGCGAATGCCGTCGGTCAGCACGGGTGGGGCGATGGCGAAACCGAGCCGCCAGCCAGTCACGCTGAAGGTCTTGGACAGCCCGTTGATCGTGACCGTCCGCTCGCGCATGCCGGGCAGCGTCGCCAGACTGATGTGCGTGCCCTCGTAGACGAGGTGCTCGTAGATTTCGTCCGTGAAGGCGACGACGTCGTATACCTGGCACAGCTCCGCGATCAGCTCCATCTCGCTACTCGAGAAGACCTTGCCTGTTGGGTTGTGCGGCGTGTTCACCACGATACCGCGCGTCCGCGACGAGAAGGCAGCGCGCAGTTCGTCCGGGTCAATCGACCAATCTGGCTCGTGCAGCGTGACAAAGCGTGGCGTCGCGCCCGCGAGCACGCAGTCAGGACCATAGTTCTCGTAATACGGCGAAAAGACCACCACCTCGTCGCCGGGGTCGATGACCGCCATGATCGACGCCAGCATGGCCTCGGTGGCTCCGCAGCACACGGTAATCTCGCGATCGACGTCGATCGGCACGCCCCAGGTCTCGGAATACTTCTCCGCGATGGCCTGACGCAGCGCAAGCTGACCCCAGGTGACCGCGTACTGGTTGTGATCGTCGAAGATGGCCTGGCTCGCGGCCTGTTTAAGCACGTCGGGCGCTGCGAAGTCGGGCATGCCCTGGGCCAGGTTGACGCCGGAGGATCCATGGTATTGGAGGATCTGCCGGGTCATGTCGCGGATGACCGACTCGGTGAATTGGCTGGCTTTGTTCGAAATGCGAGGCACGGGTCCAGAGGCGGCGTTCACCGCGCAGTTCACGATACTCCCCCGGCGGGCGCGTCCGCACGCTGCCGGACTTACGTCAACTAGCGCGCGATGGGATGCGGGGTGACGGCCATGATGTCGGCGACCACCGCGCCCTCCAGCCGGCAGCGCGCCCCGCCAAAATACATCAGCGGCGCTTTTGCCGCGGCCATGACGCGCACGGCCTCGGGCGCGCTCCAACGAACCTCCACCTGCGTGCTGTCGTCCGCACGGATCTGCGCGCACCAGACGGGTGCCGCGCTGTCTTTCGAGGGTTCGACCACCCCGACGATGGTCGCATTCGAGGCGAGCGCCGCCGCCGCCTCTGTCGGCGGTGCCGCCGACGTGTCGCCGAGCGGCGCCAGCAAGCGCTGGTAGCGCGTCAGATTGTTATTGGCCGGGTCGTGCTGCACTGACAGCTGCTCGACCTGCATCGTCCAGATAAACGTGTCGTCTGACAGGCTCGCCATGGCCCGGCCGAACGCCGCGCGCTGCGGCCCGCAGCGTTTGATCGTGACATGCGGCACCCAGCGGTCCGGCAGGTAGAAGGGCGCCACCGTGCCGCGCGCGAACGGAGTGACGACCTCCCATAACTCCGCATGGAAGCGCGCCAGGCGATCGTCGCGATACGGCTCCAGCGTGATGCCCGTCGACGGGCCGGTGACCGTCAGCAACCCGACGGTGCGAATCGGAATGGGGGCTTGCTGACGCGCAAAGCGGGCGAGCGCGTCTGCCAGACCGTCCCAGTCATAGTCGTCGGCCATTTGCAAGGTGAAGTGCGCGAATGGCGGATCGTGAATGAGACCGAGCACGGGATCCTCCGCCAGCCGAGCGCGGGCATCCACAACGCGACCGGCGAACGGTTCGGGCAGGAGCAGGCCAAGAGTTTGCATGCGAGGTCGAACCATCTTACCTTACAGAGCTTCGCGATTTAGCCCGCGGCTCGCCCCGCGTTGGGAGATGGCCCACGTCCGTGTAAGGCTTCGCCGCAGAGTGACGGCGTCAGCCTCCGGGAAAGATCGTGGTCCAGTCGGACCTGACACTGACGACGGTGAACTGGTGTGCACCTGCCGCCTCCAGTGCCAGCTCCGCGCCTTTGTCGTACGGCGCGTCGCCGCGCCCGGTGTCGTCGTCGTGGCGGATGAGCAAACTCAGGCTCAGCGGATTGCCCTGCACGTAGCGCAGCATGGCTACGTCGCCATTCGAGTTGCCGGCCGCGAGCAGCGGGCGTCGACCGACCCTGGTCCAGATCCGCACCGGTTTCTGGGGCCCGTCGTCCATAAAGTCGAAGGCGGTGCCATAACGCACCTGGTTCGCTTGCTCGTCGTAGCTCAGCCCCAGGGCAGAACCGATGACACGCTCCGGCGGGATGCCGTAGTACTCCGCGGTCATCGGCCGCATGAAGTCACGGTCACCACCCGAGACGATGTAGCACGTGAAGTCGTGCGCCTCGAGGTAGCGCAGCAACTCGATCATCGGCTGGTAGACCGCGTAGCGGTACGGACGGTGCAGGGTGAGATGCTCCGCATGGCGATAGAACCCGGCAACGGAGGCCTCGTAGTCCTCGACGCTCTCATGCGCGGTAGAAGCCAGGATTGCTCCGACCATAACCTTGAGGTCCGAGTCATCGCCGGCGTAGTGCTTGTCAACGGCGCCGCCGAGCCAGCTGAGATCACCCGTCGCGGCGGCTTTGTAAGGCTGTTTGTCGGCGAGGGACGGATCGGCCGTGACCGCCGCGGCCCACTGTTGGACGATGAAATGCAACTGGGTCGGCATGGGCTTTTCGGTCCACAGGGTGCCGTCGTTGTCGAAAACGGCCACGCGTTCCTCAGCCGGCACCGCGTTCGGCCCGCTAGTCACGCCGTTGACGAAGTCTTCGATCGTCTGCCGAGTGGACGTATGCGCCCAGGATGACAGGTCACTCATGCTGCGCCCCCTTGTAGCAGCGATCAAGGCACACACGCCAGCCCGCAAGTGGGGGGAGGGACCTTCACGAGCGAGCGGTCGCGACCCGTTGTCGCGCCATCGGCGTAACCGGCGAGTAACCGCGGCGAAACCACGCGCGCGGACACTGGGCTTCGATGTCCACGTCGCTCGAGCAGACAGCACCGGTGACGTCCACGTCCACGGGCGATCCGTGTGCCGCCTGCGGCGCATGCTGCCACGCCTACTACGTCCCCATCTCGGGATTCGACGTGTGGCGCATCAGCCGTTCACGCGGGCTCGACCCGTCCGACTTCGTCGTCGCTTACCCCCAGAAGCCGGGCGCGGAGTTCGGCTTCCGCTTGTCCGACCGCGGCGAGCTGTACGAGCTGGCGCTCGAGAAACAGGGAGCCTTCGAGCTAGGCCAACCCTGCGTCTTCCTGGAGCGGGTGGACGGAGTCATCAGCCGCTGCGGCATCTACGCCGAGCGACCAGCCGTGTGCCGCGCTTACCCCATGCTGGCCACCGCCGACGTCATCGCCCTGCGCCCCGGCGCCCTCTGCCCGAGCGGCGCGTGGTCTGACTCCGAGCCGCGGCAACCCGGCTGGCTTGCCGCCTGGAACCGCTTGCGAGGCGAGTTCGATCAGTACCGCCAGATCGTTGACGCATGGAACGCGCAGGTGGCGCGACAGCCGGGCAGAAGCTTCACGATGAATCAGTACCTGGCGTACGTCGCCGGGGTCTACGACAAGCTCGCCCCACCGCTCCAGTAACAACGTCAACAACGCCGACGCAGCTGGCGGAGCTGCTGTTGCCGCCGAATCCATAAGTTCACGAGTGAGTGGTTGAGAATGGGGTCGCTGGTGGCGTTCAGCGTATGGTCGCGGCCTTCGACACCAGAGAGCAGCAGCTTGGACTCCTCGCTGCCGAACGGCGACGCGATGAAGTCGACGATGCGCGAACTTCTGGACACAGTTTGCGCGAGGCACGCGGCATGCCGTTTCGAGGTCCATCTCCGGCTTTTCGGCCGCGTCCCTAGCTAGCCGCGCTCCGACTGGTTGTGGGGACTGCTCGTGCGACCCGCCGGCTCGGGTATCAGGGGTCGCGGTGCGCGTCACGGAGAAACTCGAACCGTCGGAGCCGAGTGGGCTGGTGGTGACCAGCGCCTGGCCTGAACCGCTATCGATATCGATGGCCCGCGCGCCGGCCTGGGTCAGGTTCTGGGACTGGCCGTTGGAGACCGTGGTGGCGTCGGAGATGTTCAACATGCCGAAGTTGTCCAGCGGCAGCACGCCGCCGCGGCCCGCGCTGGGGGCTTCCTCGATCCACTCCGCCGACGAATTGGACGACTGGTATTGAACGTTGGTTTGCCACTGCTGACCGGTGGTGTTGTTGGTCATCGCCACCTGCCACATGCCCGGGCTTTGCTCCGTCAGCGACACGCTGATGGAGTCACCCGCATGCACGGACAGGGGAACCGTCTGGGACGGCCGCGGCAGCGTTTCGATCCAGGCCGAGTACTGTGTCTGGCCGGTGCCGCTGGTCTGCTCCTGCGTACCGGCCTGCAGCAGGTCGGTGCTCTGGATGCCGCCAATGCCGACCCACGTGGCGTCCAGCCCTCCAGCTTCGGTGCTGTCGTAGGGCGGCAGGCTCCAGGTCCCGCTCACGGCGGTGTACTGGCCGCCGATCGCGGCGTAGCCCGCCCAGTTCCGCGAAGGGGCCGCGACTGACGGACCACTGCCACTGCCACTGCCACTCCCGGACGGCGCCGAGCTCGAGGGTGCCGCACCCGACGGCGAGGAACCAGACGGCGCTGGCGCGGACGGCGCCGGGCCAGACGGAGCGGGAGCCCCGGACGATGGCCCCGTGCTGCCTGACGGAGCACTGGGCGTCTCGGTCGGGTTCGCGTCAGCGGAGATCACCCAGGCGCCGTTCTGCTGCACCAGCGAGTAGTCGTTCTCGTCGCGCGACTCCAGCGTGCTGGAATCGGCATACGTGGTGGTCCAGGTTTCATAGTCGACCGCCGTCGCGCTGGTGCCGTTCACGCTGATGGCGCCCCAATCGATGCCATCCAGCGCGATGCTGGCGACGCCACCGGTCACCAGTTGCTGGTTGACCTGTAGCAGCTCCTGATAGTGCTGCGGCGTGGCCGTGTCGGCCATCACCGACGGGTCCTGGCTGGCCAGGGCCTGGATCTGCTCGTTGTCGGCCTGCTGAATCACCTGCTCGATGGTCGCGTCCGAACCGTCGGCCGGCACGCTGAACGGCAGCCCGCCGAGCCAGCCAAAGCGGATGGCGAACATACCCACGATGGCAATGACGAGTGCGACGAGCACGAGCAGGGCAAGCACGAGTCTGGCGAGCGGGCCTGCCCGCCGTGGGCCTCGGCGTGGCGGCGGCGAAACGGGCGAGGCAGGCAGGACGGGTGGGACGGGTGGTGGGGCAAGGATCTGCATGAAAGGCCTCCGGTGCTACCGGGCGTCACTGCAGACACTATGCCTGGATACGCTAAAAGTCTGCTAATAAAATCATTCGATATTCAAACAGAACTGGTGTACAACCCCTGGCGTGATGTTGACCGAGCGTCTCAACGACACCCTCGCCGACGACCTGCTGCATCTCAGCCGCCTGCTCTACCGTCAGACCAGCCCCGTGCGGCGCGGCGAGCTCACGCCCGAGCAGTTCTGGCTGCTTCGCGAGCTCGGCCACCACGGCCGTCTGAGCATGCGCCAGCTTGCCAACGGACTGAGCCTCACTCCCAGCTCCGTGACCAGCGCGTGCAAGCGCCTCGAGCGCGACGGCCTGCTGACCCGCGAGCGACAGGACCACGACGAACGGGTCGTCATCGTGGCGCTCACGCGGCGCGGCAAACAACAGCTCGCGCGCTGGCGCCAGCGCCGCCACGAGCAGGCAGCCGAGCTGCTGAGCCCGCTCGGTCGCGACGACCAGTCGCAGCTCCAGCGCCTGCTGAGACGCGTGCTGGAGGAGGCGCACCGCGTCGGTCTGGAAGTGGAGGACGAATCCGGCAGTGTGCCCGATGTTTGAGGTCACCCACCTCACCAAATGACGGTGGTCGTCGGTGCAGCCTTCTTCGCGACAGTGTCGATCCTGGTGGACCTGCTGCGCGGTCACCTCGTGACTCGGGCCGTGGCAAACGCCGCCCGGGACTGGCTGGTCCTGCTATCCGCGCTGGTCGTGCAGGTGATCCACGGCGCCACATTCAAAACCATCGTGATCTGAGTTCACAGAGGTCGGCCGACCTTCTAGCGTGCATGGAGGCACACCGCGATGTTCACCCGCATGGTCGTTCCACTGGATGGCTCACCGGCAGCCGAGCAAGCGCTGCCGTATGCCACCGAGCTGGCCCGATTCACTGGAGCTTGTGTGGTCCTGGTCCACACGACCGACCGTTTCGCCGAGCACGAAGGCCTGGGCAGCCACGCGGCGCGCGCCATCATCGGCGGCCTGGCGGGTGACGGCGATGAGCTTGTGGTCATGGCCGCGTGTCCCCACTCCGTGCTGCACGATACGCTGACACCCAGCGCGGCAAACCTGGTCGTCGCCTCGGGCCGCGCACCGGTGCTCGTTATCGATCCACGCGCCCAACTGCCGGTCGAGCCCATCAGACGGCTGCGGCGCAAGCGGGTGATCGTCGTTCTGGACGGGTCGGAATTTGCGCAGGCGGGTGTGCCGGTGGCCGCCCAGCTGGCGCGCGTCATGGATGGCAGCTTGCTGGTGTTGCACACTGTCGAGTTCCCTCCGCTGCCGCTCGCGTGCGGCGCGTCACTCCAGGACCCCGGCGCGTACTGGCCGCTGTGGCAGGCGGATCTGGCTACCGAGGCGGCCGAGGCCAGTTTGGAGTGGACGATGGAACACTTGCGCGACAGCTTCGACGGACTGGACGTCGCAACCCAACTGGTGATGGGCGACGTCGCCGAACGACTCGACCCGGCCACAGGCAAGGCGGACCCAATCGGCGTGGCGGTGATGGCCACCCACGTGCGGAAAGGCCTGAGCCGCCTGTTGCTCGGCAGCCCGGCCGACGACGTCTTCCGTCGTGATCACCTGCCCCTGCTGTTGGTCTGCCCGTCGGCAAGCCCAACAGGCTGCTGCGCGGAGACTATCGATCCGGGCCCCAGTGCACGTTCCTGACGTGCGCCCCGTGTACAGACGTGCACGCCAGTATACTGGGGAGCTCACACAAAGGAGCCCGAGTGAAACGCAGCAGCGAGCGAATTCTCACCACGCACGTCGGTAGCCTGGTGCGGCCCGTCAGTATTCTGCGCGGCATGAAGGCCCGCACCATCGAACAGCCGTACGACCAGCAGGTGCTTGCCGACGACGTGCGGAACGGCATCAATGACGTCGTTCGACAACAGGTGCAGTTGGGCATCGATGTTCCCAGTGACGGAGAGTTCGGGCGCGCCGGCTTCGTCAATTACATTCACGCGCGCATGTCTGGCATCGAGCGGCGGCCGCTGGATGCCAACGAGGACATCTGGGGCGCCGGCGCCGACCGCGAGCAACAGGTCTTTCCGGAGTTTTTCGAACAATACCACGAGCATTTCCGCTACCTGTGGATGCCGCCGGAGGTGCCCATCGACGACGTTCCCAACCTGCCGGGCAACTTCGAGAAGTTCCGCCTGGTCGACAAGGTCACGTACATTGGCCAGCAGGCTATCCAACTCGACGTTGAGACCCTGAAAGCGGCACTGCAGGGCTTGAGCGTCGCCGACGCCTTCATCAACGCCGTGTCACCCATGCAGCGCGTCCGCAGCGACCGCAACGTGCTGGATTTCTACGCAAGCGAAGAAGACTACATGTACGCGCTTGCCGACGTGATGCACACCGAATACCAGGCCATTACCGACGCGGGCTTTCTGCTCCAGGTTGACCTCGGGGCGCTCAACCCACGCCGCGGCGTGCTGCAGAACAACCGCGCTCCAACGCAGGAAGAGATGACGCGCGCCATGGAATTCGCGGTTGAGGTGCTCAATCACGCGCTGCGGGGCATTCCCGAAGACCAGATCCGCTACCACCACTGCTGGGGGAGCATGAACAGCCCGCATACTCAGGACCAGCCGCTCACCCAGATCGTGGGGCCGATGCTGAAGATCAGGGCCCAGGCGTACGTGCTGGAGGCCGCTAACCCGCGTCACGAGCACGAGTGGATGGTGTGGCGGGACGTCAAACTGCCGGACGGCAAGATTCTCATCCCGGGTGTGATCTCGCACCAGACCAACGTGGTCGAGCATCCGGAGCTGGTCGCCTGGCGGCTCAAGAACTTCGCCAGCGTGGTGGGCAGGGAGAACGTAATCGGCGGCGTCGACTGCGGCTTCTCGCAGTACTGGGACTCGATTCGCGTCCACCCCAGCGTCCAGTGGGCAAAACTGAAATCGCTGGTGGACGGCGCCGCGCTGGCGAGCCAGGAGCTGTGGTCCTGAAGCCTCCCGTCCGCGCGACGCCCGCTACCTCGGGCTCGGCGACGCGCTCAGCTCAGCTTTCTAGCCAGGCATTCGTGAAATACCACGCCCCGTATTGATTGGGCTCCACGCCGTGCAGCTTCGCGGTCCCGACCATGATCTGGGGGTTGGTCGAGATCGGCATGGCCCACGACTGATCCAGAATGTAGTCATTGATCATCGCGTACAGCGTTTTCTGTTTATCTGGATCCGCTTCGCTCGCGGCCTGGCTGAACAGCATCTGCCACTCTGGGTCATTGAAGTTCGTGTTGTTCGGATTCGGCCGCCACGTCGGCCCGTTCAGGTTGCTGATCGGCAGCATCTGCGCCTCGACATCCGGCGTGGCGTACATGGCGTTGTAGCTGTGGCCCAGGACCGCGGCGGCCCACGACGCCGGCTCGATATGTCTGGATGTTGAGCGTGACTCCCACCGCGGCCAGGCCCGCCTGATAAATCTGCAAGAACCCCAGCTCGTTCAAGGGGTTGGCGCTGGTCACGATGACGTTCGTCTGGAGATTCGAGACACCTGCCTGCTGCAGCAGGGACTTCGCCTTGTCAGTATCGAACGTGTAGGTCTGGTTCTTGGAGGCATCATACGCCGGCGACGACGCGCTCCACTGCAAGTCGATCGGCTGAGCGAAGTCGAGGAACACCTCGTGCGCGAGCCGCTGCCGGTCGATCGCCCAGTTGAATGCCTGACGCACCAGCTTGTTGTCGAACGGTGGCACCGAGGTCAGAAATGCCATCTCGTAGAACGTGCCGGGGCTGGGATGCAGAAAGACCTGATAGGTAGGATCCGCCTGGAGCCGGGCGACGTCGCGCACCGAGCCTGTGCGGAGGAGATCGATCTGGCCGCCCTCCAGCGCCGCGAGCCCCGGCTGGTCTCCACTACGAATGCTGGCGACGATGCTGTCGAGGTATGGCCGGCCGCTCTGCCAGTAATTGGGATTTTTCGAGACCGTAATGTGGTCGCCGGGCGCCCATTCGACAAACATGAAGGGTCCGGTGCCCGAGGCCTTGGTCTTGGCGTCCGGGCCGGTCATGATGTTCTGGTCTTCCATGTTGAACTGCTGAAAGAAATCGAACATCGCCGGGCGCGGCTGGTCTGACTTCAAGACAACCGTGTACTTGTCGGGAGTGTCGATCGTCGTGAACCACGCTGACTGCGCCGCGAAGTCACCGTAGCCGGCTCCAGGGTCCTGCACGCGCACGAAATTCCACTTGACGTCGTCGCTGGTGAAGTCCCGACCGGTGTGCCAGGTAACCCCCTGCCGCAAATGGAGCTGAATCTGGGTGTAATCCGGGCTGAGATCCCAGCTTTCGGCGAGCATCGGTTGCGGCTTGAGCTTGTCGTCGTAGGTGACCAGGCGGTCGAAGATCAGCCAGGTGTCTTCGTAGCCGCCTCGAACGATGCCGTCCAGGCTCGCGATGTCGTTCGGCTCACCCACGCGCAGGGTGCCACCCGACTTCGGAGGCAACGTCGTGGTGGCCTGCGCGGCTGGCGCCGAAGTCGCGGCGGCAGCGGGAGTGACCCCCGCGGCCGCCGAGGTTGGAGCCGCCGCGGCCGTTGGCGCGGCGCCCTGCGTTGCTGCCGCGGCAGGCGTTGGAGCAGGGGCCTGCGTCGGTGCCGCGGCAGACGTTGGAGCAACGGCTGCCGCCGGTGCGGTCGTGCCGGAGGGGCCGCATGCGGCGGCCAGAAGCACCACACCGCCGGAACCCAGGATCCCCAGCGCCGCGCGCCGACTCAAGATACGCCCAGAGACCTGTGACGGTTCCTGCCGATGTTGCCTCGAATCCCCATGCACACCGTGACTCATTACTGCAACCTCTCCCTCGACCAGTTGACTCCCGCACTGGATTCTACGTCAACTGGCCGGCGGCAGCCGCGAAACCTACGCAATCCTCACGAATCGCCGACGAGTGTGCGAAGCTCCACGCTGTGCCCAATGCAGACGTGAGCACCGCAACGCGGCCAGCCGTGGCCGCCCCCTCCGTCTCAGTTACGAGGCAGACGTGGTGGGTGCTCCTGGCGGTGGCACTTGGCTCGATGATGTCCGGCCTGGACAGCAGCATCTCGAACACGGTGCTGCCGGTCATCGCGAGCTCGCTGCACGCCGACATCGCCACCGCGCAATGGGTCGTCTCCATCTACATCCTGGTCCTGAGCTGCTTTCTCCTGCCGTTCGGACGTCTGGGAGATCTGGGTGGCTACCGGCGCATGTACCTCGCCGGGTTCGGGCTGTTCGTGGTCGCTTCCGCGACGTGTGGCTTCGCCAGTTCCGTCGAGATGTTGATCGTGGCTCGCGGGATCCAGGCGGTCGGCGCGGCCATGCTCGCGGCGAATTCGCCTGCGATCCTGATCAACGCCTTCCCCGAAGCGCAGCGCGGCAAGGCGCTCGGCCTGCAGGCCACGGCGGTGTATATCGGTCTGGCGCTCGGTCCGTCGCTGGGTGGCTGGCTCACGGCGGCCTTTAGCTGGAGTGCTGTCTTTTTCGTGAACGTGCCCATCGGCGTGTGCGCACTGTTCTTGGGCGCGCGCGTGCTGCCGCCCGATCCAGTCCGCGCCGAGCGGCGGGAATCATTTGACATGCTGGGCGCGCTGGTATTCACCCTGGCGCTGGTCGTGCTGATTTTCGGGCTGAACCAGGTCCACGAGTGGGGCTGGACCTCGCCGGCGTTCCTCGGCTGCATGCTGACTTCGGCACTGACGTTGGCACTTTTCGCCGTCGTCGAGCTGCGTTCGCGCTCGCCCATGTTGGACCTTCGCGTCTTTCGCGCGCGTGCATTTTCGGCGTCTGTCGTGAGCGCGACGTTGAATTACCTGTCGATTTTCACGATGACGTTTCTGTTGCCATTCTTGCTGATCGAGGCGCGTGGGTTATCGGTCGCCG
Organism: uncultured Chloroflexia bacterium; assembly: GCA_963776625.1. Lineage (GTDB taxonomy): Bacteria > Chloroflexota > UBA6077 > UBA6077 > CF-72 > CF-72. The sequence goes on from CAVZNP010000006.1 coordinate 244,751, forward strand.
CGGCGGGACTGGTCCTGACCGCCCAACCCCTGGTGATGGCCGCTACGGCACCCGTGAGTGGCATTCTGTCGGACCGCATCGGCGCGCGCCTGCCGGCGACCGCTGGAATGCTGATCATTGCCGTCGGCCTCGGCGTACTGTCGCAGATGGGACTGGACACGCCACTGCTGGTGATGGTCGCCACACTCGGGCTGATCGGCATCGGCGTCGGGTTGTTCACGTCGCCCAACACCAGCGCTGCCCTGGGCGCGGTGCCGCGCGCGCAGCGTGGCGTGGCTTCGGGCGTTCTGGCCACCTCGCGAAATCTTGGCATGCTGCTCGGTATCGGCATCGCTGGCGCAATCTTCACCACACTTCTGGCTGAAGCGACGGGCGCGCCCACGCCAGTCGAGATCGCCGAAGCGGCCGGCGTCGGACTCGCCAGCGGAGCGGTCTTTGCCGCGATCGGAGCGGTGACCTCCGCGGTGGCGCGCTGACCCGTCGCGGCCCGGGTTGCCGTATAACCAGACGCACGAGCCCCGGACCGGAGGAAGGACCTTGATTCCAGTTGAAGAGCGACCGGTATACGCGCTGAAGTCGGTGCCGGCCGTGCCGGCCAGTTACGACGAAGCGATCGAACGCGCCCGCGCGCTCAAGCCGAAACTGCTCGAGCGCGTCCCCGAGACCGAGCGTCTGCGGCGTTTGCCCGCCGAAAACGTCGCCGACCTGCTCGAAAACGGTCTGTACGGGCTCATGACCCCGAAGCGCTTCGGGGGTTCAGAGCTCGGCAGCGAGGCGATGATCGACGTCACCATTGAGCTCGCCTCCGCTTGCCCGTCGACGGGTTGGGTGCACATGCTCTGGACGGCGCACATGTGGCTGCTGGCGCTCTTTCCGCCGGCGGCCCAGGAGGAGCTGTGGAGCAACCCGAACACGCTCGCATCGTCAGTGGTCAATACCGTGGGCGACGTCGTGGCGGTCGACGGCGGGTATCGCTGGACAGGTCGCGGCTTCTTCTCGAGCGGCGTCGACCACTGCAACTGGCTCACGGCGGCCGTACCGGTCAAGCGTCCGGACGCGCCCGAGGGACAGCCACCCGAGCGCCGCTGGATGCTGATTCCGCGCGAGGACTTTCAGATCGTCGACGACTGGTACACGGTCGGACTGAAGGGAACGGGCAGCAAAACGATCGTCCTCGAGGACGTCTTCGTGCCTGAGGGACGCACGCTGGCGAACACGGCGCTCGAAGACGGCCAGGCGCCCGGTCGACAGATCAATCCACATCCGATGTACGGGGCTATCGCCTCGGCGAACTTCACCGCGGCGATGGCGTCGCCGGCGGTCGGCGCCGCGCGCGGCTTCTTGCAACGCTTCGAGGAGCGGCTCCGCTCGAAGTCGAGCAACATCGACGATGGTCTGCTCGTGAACATGTCGCGCTACGCACAGGCCGCGGCGCAGGTGGACGCGGTGCATGCCACGAGCCTGATGAACGCGCGCCGCCTGCGGTGTCTGCCCGCGCAGGAGGTTCCCAGCGAGGACCGCGCGAAGTGTCGGCGCGACAACGCATTCATTGCGCAAACGTGTCGCAAGGCGGTCAATCTGCTGTACGAGGAGTGCGGCGGAAGCGGTCTCTACGAGAGCTCGGACTTCCAGCGGCTGTGGCGCGACACGAGCGCGGCATCGGCGCACCACGGTCTCACCTGGGACTGGCACGCGGTCGCCTGGACCAAAGCCACCCTCGACCTGCCAACTCCGCCGGGCTTCACGTTCAGCCGCGCGTAGCGCGAGCTCTCGTCTATTTCGGACCGAAATCCGCACCGGCAGTTTGACGTCGACACGCCGCGGAGACAGCATCGAAACGGCGGCCTCGTCGTGCGCGAACAGGCCAGGGCTGGCATCGACATCGTGAACGACGGAGAGTTCAGCCGCACGTCGTTTGCCTACTATGTTCGCGACCGGCTGTCGGGCTACGAGATGCGCAAACCTGGCGGGGACATCATCTCCGGTCTCGACCAGGTGCGCCACGGCAATCTCACGCCAGGCATGATGCGAGACCGCGAACGGTTCGGCGACTTCTTTCAGATGTGGAGTCCCATCGAGCGGAGCATGTGGATGCCCGCGGAACTGCTCGGCGGCGCGCCGCGGTCAGCGCCCACACATGTGCCAGTGTGCACCGGCCCGATCCGTTACAACGCGATGGAAGAACTGACGCAGGACCTGAATCGCCTCAAGGCCACACTGTCACGGGTCGATGTGGCCGGCGCGTTTGTCACCGCTGCTTCGCCGTCCGTCGCCGTGTACGTTCTGTCCAATAACGCCTACTACGCGACGGAGGAAGACTATCTGTTCGCCGTGGCGGACGCTTTGAACGTCGAGTACCGAGCGATCACCGATGCCGGCTTCGACCTCCAGATTGACTCGCCGGAGTTGTGTCACCTGTACGACCCGGAGTACCTCGAGGAGTACCAGCGCTGGCTGTCCGTGCGCATCGAGGCGATCAACCAGGCGCTCCAGGGCGTCCCGGAAGACAGAGTCCGCCTGCACGTTTGCTGGGGAAGCGGCAACAGTCCGCACACCAAAGACGTGCCGCTCAGACTGATCATCGACCAGGTCCTGCGGGTCAGAGCGCAGGGGTATTCGCTTGAAGGCGCAAACGACCGGCACGCGCACGACGTTTTGATGTGGGACGACGTGAAGCTGCCGGAGGGCAAAATTCTGATGCCCGGCGTCGTCGGCCACGTGAGCAATATCGTCGAGCACCCCGAGCTTGTCGCCTGGCGCATCAAGCTGTACGCGGAGCGCGTCGGCAAACACAACGTGATCGCGGGTACCGACTGCGGCTATTCCCAGGGTTGGTCGCTGCGTCGGGCGCATCCGCAGGTGCAGTGGGCCAAGCTGGAGACGCTGGCCGAAGGCGCGCGACTCGCATCGCAGCAGTTGTGGGCGGCTTGAGATCGCGCCGGTCAGCCCCAACAAAACCCTGATAACCGTGCCCTGTTGGGGCACGGAGCGCGACTTGCATGGTCCGCGTCGCTGAGGCACAACAGTGCGTAGGAGTGAACGCATGACCACGCTCACCTTGCACGTCAATGGACGCGACATGGACTTGCCCGAGAACAACAACGCCACGTTGCAGTTCGCCCTGCGCGACGACCTCGGACTGACGGGCACCAAGTTTGGCTGCGGCGCGGGCCAGTGCGGCTGCTGCACCGTGCTGGTGGACGGTCAGGCGGTGCGGTCGTGCCAGACGCAGGTCAGCTCGGTGCTTGGCAAGAACATCACCACCATCGAGGGACTCGGCACACCAGACAACTTGCACCCGCTGCAGCAGGCGTGGATCGATGCGCAGGCACCCCAGTGCGGCTACTGCCAACCCGGGCAGATTATGGAAGCCAGCGCGCTGCTCCAGCGCAATCCGGCGCCCTCGGATGCCGACATCCGACAGGCACTCAACGGACATTTGTGTCGATGTGGAACCTACAACCACATTGTGCAGGCGGTCCAGCTGGCCGCGGCGCGCATGAATGGGGGCCAGGCGTGACACAGCTACCCACGCACGTCTCGCGACGCGACTTCCTGCGCGCATCCGCGCTGGCCGGCGGTGGCCTGGTGCTGTGGATCGGCGCCGGGTGCTCCCCAACCGCCGCGCTGGCCCAGTCAGCGCCAACCACCACCACGGGCGGGCCGCCGCCCGCGGCAGGCGGCGGCTTCGGCGGCAACGCTATTCCGAAAGACGTGGACGCCTGGCTCAAGATCGGTCAGGACGGCGCCATCAGTCTGTACAGCGGCAAAGTCGAATTCGGCCAGGGCATCCAGACAGCGTTTGGCCAGCTCGTCGCCGACGAGCTCGACGTGCCATTCGCGTCGGTGAACGTCATCATGGGCAGCACCGACCAGGTTCCGTATGACAATGCGACGGTCGGCAGCCAGAGCATGCGCTCCACCGGACCGCTCGTGAGGCAAGCGGCCGGCGAGATGCGGCAGTGGCTGCTCCAGCTGGCTTCGGACCAGCTTGGCGTCTCGAGCGATGCGCTGACGCTGTCCAACGGATCAGTCGTCGTCGCCAATCAGCCCGACCAGTCCGTTAGCTTCGCCGCGCTCGCCGCGGGCAAATCGAGCGGCCGGCAGATGAGCGGTCAGACGCCGCTGAAGTCACCAGATCAATTCACGGTCATCGGCACCGACGTGCCACGTGTGGACGTGCCCGCCAAAGTGACGGGCACCATGCGATACGGCTACGACACGACCGTACCAGGCATGCTCCACGGCAAAGTCGTGCGGCCACCATCGGTGGGTGCAAGTCTGCAGAGCGTCGACTTCAGCCAGGCCAACGCGCTGCCTGGCGTCGTGGGCGTTTTCCAGGACGGTGGCTTCGCCGGGCTGGCGGCCCAGACGCACGATCAGGCCGAAGCTGCTATCCAGGCGGTGCAGGCCACGTGGCAGGAGCTCGAATCCCGCGCCACGTCCGACACGATCTACGACCTGCTGAAGACGACGCCGGATCAGGGGCGCGTCAGCACCGCGGGGGATGTGCAGGCCGGCCTGGCGCAGATCACCAGACCACTCAGCCTCACGGTGCGCGCCCCGTTCGTCGCGCATGCGTCGATCGAGCCCGAATCGGCGCTGGCGCGACCCGCTGGCGACGCGATCGAGGTCTGGGCATCGAGCCAGGCCCCATTTCAACTGCGGACGTCCATCGCGGATGCGCTGCGGATTCCTGCCGACAACGTCACGGTGCACGCGGTCATGTCGGGCGGCGCTTTCGGACGCAAAGCTATTCCCGATGCTGGCATCGAGGCGGCGCGCCTCGCCCGCGGCATTGGCGCACCCGTACGCGTCAACTGGACGCGCGATGAGGAGTTTCAGCTAGACCAGTTCCGGCCTGCGATGCTGATTGAGCTGAACACCGGCCTGGATGCCGCCGGCAACATCGCGGCCTGGCAGTACGACCTGTACGCCGCGGCGTATTACGCGCCCATGGGGCCAGGTCCGATGCAAGCCTCGGCCAACGCCAGCGCGGACGCGACGGCGATCTACGGCCTCACCAACGCCCAGACGACATTCTTTCAGTCGCAGTCGCCGTTCCCCGTCCACAACTGGCGGGACAACGGCGCGCCAGTGAATACGCTCGCGCGCGAGACCGCGCTGGACGAGCTCGCCGAGCTGGCTGGCGTCGATCCGGTCACCTTCCGGCAGCCACTGCTCGCCAACAATCCGCGCATGCTGGCGGTGATGCAAGCCGTCGTTCAGAAAGCCGGCTGGACGCCAACGGCTGGCCGCTCGGGCCAGGGCATCGGGATGGCGCTGGATTTCGGCGACGGCACGTACGTGGCCGAGGTGGCGCACGTCAGCATCGACCCCAGTAGCGGCATCCCCCACGTCGACCACATCGACGTGGCGGTCGATTGTGGGCTGGTGGTCAACCCAGCGGGCGCCCGCGCACAGGTCGAAGGCGGCGTGATCGCGCAGGGTGTGGGCAGCACGCTGAACGAGGCCATCACCTTCGCCAATGGTCGCGTCAGCAACGCCACGTTCCGCGAGTACGGGCCGCTGCGCATGAACCAGGCGCCGAGCGTGGACGTAGTGTTCGTCGAGGACAGGTCGCAGCCGATGCAGGGCCTTGGCGAGCCGGCGATCGGGCCAGTATCGGCGGCCGTCTCGAATGCGATCTACGACGCCGTGGGTGTGCGTATGCGCGACCTGCCCTTCACGGCTGACCGGATTCAGGCGGCGCGCCAGATGAGCGCGTCTGGCTAAACGCGAGCATCTGGCCCTACCCGCGCAGGCACCGGCGCCTTTCGTGGCTACGTCTGCGCCGCGAAAGGCTCCACTCCGTTCGCCGCGGGCACCCGCAGCGTGTTGAGCACAAACCCGAGCAACCCGTAGTAGCCCGCCAGGACGGTCAGCTCGATCACCCCCGGCAGTCCGTAGGCGGCCTCGATCTGCTCGTACTGGCTGTCGGTCAGAGCGTGCTCGACAAATAGCGTGCGCACCGCATCGACGATGAGCGCTTCGTGCGGCGGCAAACTCGCGGTTGGAGCGTGCTGTCGCACAACCTCGACTGCTTCGGCGCTGGCGCCTTCCTTCAGGGCGAGGGGCGCGTGCGCCGCCCATTCGACCGCCGCATCGTACTCGCGTGCCGTGACGCAGATCGCCAGCTCACGCACCGCTCCGGGCAGCACACCGTGGTAGCGAATGAGCTCGCCGACGTCAGCCACTCGCTCGCCGAGCAGTGGATGGTGCAGCAGCACGCCAAACGGCCCGCGCACCGAGCCGCGGGTCGCGGCGATGCGATCGTAAGCCGCCTGTCCTTCAGGTCCGAGCTGCTCGCGCTCGACGTTGGGGACCCGTTGCATCAATCCTCCTCGCGGCAATTCCGCGCGCAGACAGGCTATCAGGCGACGCCGTCCAGTGACTTTTTGGACGGGTCGTCACAACGGGTCTAGACTCGCCGGCATGCGCGGGATGACTGCAGCGCAGTGCCTGGCGGTAATCCGCATCGGACTGGGCCTGTATTTCTTGTCGTTCGCCATCCAGAAGCTCACCGGGAATTACCTGTCCACCGGTGCCGGCCTGGGGCGACAACTCCAGCAAGGGCTGCCAGGCTCGCAGGGGTTCTACCAGCCGTTCCTCTCGTCAGTGGTTATCCCGAATGCCGATCTGTTCGCCCGTCTGGTAGCGCTGGGTGAGCTGTGCGTGGCGGTCAGCATGATTCTCGGTCTGCTGACGCGCGCCGGAGGTATCGTGGCTATTCTCCTGAATCTGAACTACATGCTGATGAAAGGGCTCCTGAATGGGGGCGGGAGTGTGGATCGCTTCTTCGTGCTGATCGAGTTGATGATGGTGGTCTCAGCGGCCGGTCTGGTCTGGGGCCTCGACGGAGCCTGGAGCAGCTCGTTCGCACGGGTGCCGGTCGTGGCATGGTTGGCCGGTGTCGAGCGTGAAGAGCCGGCCGGTCAACCCGTGCAGCCGGGCTACGTCACCAATTAGCGCTAACGCTCATAAAACCGCGCCTTATCGGAGGTTGCGCTCAAAGAGGGCGAGCACTTTCTGCGCGTATACCTCGGGGTCGTGTGTGAATGCCTGCACGTGACCCGCATCGGGCACAATCCAGAGCTCATTGGCGGGATTCCGCGCCGCGGCAAAAAGCTGGTAGCTATTTTCGACCGGGATGCGCTCGTCCTGCATGCCGTGGATGAAGAGAATCGGTCGGGGTGCGATCTTCGCCACCTGATGCTCCGGTGCGATTTCGTCCAGATTCAGGCCATAGAGCTGGCTCCCCACCAGGGCAATGCCCGGGGTGAAAATTGGAGGAAAGCCACGCAATTGCACCTCGTGGTTCAGCAGCGGGCGCATGTCCGAGAACGCACTGTCAGCGACGACCGCGGCGACGTCTGAAACGACGGCGGCGGTCAGCAAGGCGGTAACCGCGCCGTACGAATGTGCCTGCAGGCCGATTCGCCCGGCGGGGATGCCACGCTGCTCGAGGTAGGCGACCGCGCCTCGCACGTCATTGCGCTCCAGCCAACCGAAGCCCAGTCGCTCGCCCCCGGATTCACCGTGTCCGCGGAGGTCGAAGACCAGCACGTCGAATCCGTGCTGCACGAACAACCGGGCCTTCTCGGGAATGTGTTCCCACGTGTTCCAGCGATTCTGGTCGATGCCGTGGACGATGATGATGGCTCGCTCGCCCCGGCCGGGAAGATACCACCCCCGCAGCGGGATGCGGTCGCCGGCGCTCTCGAAGCTTACCGGCTCGTACGCGAGCCCCAGGTCGGCCGGCGTTCCGTCAATCGGGGTCCGGGTCGCGTGGGTGGCCTGATCGGTAATGAACGCGGACGCGGCGACATACAGCGCTCCAACAAGGCCGACGACGACGGTTAGTCCTGGCAGCGGACGCCATAAATGCCCTGGCACGCGCTCGCGGGGATGCTACCAGCAGGACTTCTCGAGCGTCGGCATCAACGCTCGAGAGCGCCGGCTCCGTCAGTAGTGGATGGAGACCGGCGTGCCGATGCCCGCAAAACTCCACATGAACGACGCGTCGGCATAGGACAGGCCCAGGCAGCCGTGCGAGCCGGGGTAGCCGAAATTACTCGACCAGTAGTTGTAGTGGATCGACTGTCCGCCCGGCAGGAAGTACTGCGTATACAGCACGTTGGTCAGGTAGTACCCGCCCGGAGAACTCCGCGGGATGCCCACCGTCGAGGAGTCCATGGTCTCGTTCGCAACGCGTCGAATAATGCTGAAGGTACCGGCTGGGGTCGCGAGCGGACCACGTCCAATGATCGTGAGCATCGAGCGAACAGGTGTCGATCCGTTGTACGCAATCATGCGGGCAGGCAGATTGAGGTTGACGTCGATCCAGTGTCCGGCGAATGTGCGCTGGGGGGCGGCGACCACGGGAGCCGCCGGCGCGCTGGGAAATACGACCGCGCTGGCCGGGAGAAAGTCGCCCGTGTCAAGCTGATACCACTGCTGTCCGTCGTCTCCAGTCGTCGAGCCCATGATGTGCACGGACGACCCGCCACTCAGCTCCGTGTAGGCGGCCGCGGGATCGCCGGTGGGATAGAACGAAAGGGGTGTGTCCTGGCCGACTCGCCCGGTGCGGTCTAGCTGCTCGTCGAGCGCAGGCGGGGCCTGCTGGGCATAGCTGGACGGCGCGTCAGCCGGGCCGAGCTGGTCGCTGCGCACGTAGGCCGTCCCGCTGGAACGTGGGTTGAACACGTACGCCCAGTCGCCCGCGTACCCCAGGATCTGCAGCGGTGCGTTCTGCCTGAGCATCGCGAACTGCTCGCCGCCGTCGTCGGGTTGTGAGCGCAGTGGCGTGGGCTGCAGCGCGACTGCCCAGAGCGGCGTGTCCAGCGTCTGGACGGCAGGCGGCGTGGGGTCAGCGTCGCTCTGGGCCAGGGCGGGCGTGACGGCCGCGAACAGGAGGACGAACGCGACGAACACGGGCAGCCGGGTGCGCCGCGCGCTCGGGGCTTCCCGAGATCGGAGGCCGTAAGGTCCGAACATGCAAGCAACCTCCAGACCGATTTGGGCCGGATCGACGTTCCCGGCGCCAACCCGCACTGCCAGGGTACGCCGGGCAGAGGCGCGAGCGGTAGCGAGCCTAGCTAGTGTAGCGAGCCTAGCTAGTCTAGAGGTCTGACGACAAGCCCGTTTTCAGCCCGAGTCGCAGTCGGCGCGCTGGTACCCTACGCGTGTTGCCGCAGCACCCAGACCACGACCACGCCGAGGAGCGCAGGCTCGCCGGCCGGCCTGCGAATTTCACGGGCGCGCTGAGCAAGGAGATCGGGTGAAATTAGCTTTCTGGACTCTGTACGACGTTGACTGGACGAACGAAGAAATCGCGCGGAAAGCCGCGGCATTGGGCTACCAGGGCGTCGACCTGCGGGTCACGGCTCCAGGCAGAAACCCCGGTATCGGCGAGAACCTGACCCTCCAATCGAGCGCAGACGACATCGAGCGCACGAAACGCGCGTTCGCGCAGGCGAATGTCGCGATCTCGAGCCTCAACTGCTACAACGCCAGTCCAACCACACTGGACGCCGCGGCGCTTGCTACGCTGGAGAACGAGCTTCGGCAGCATGCGGAGCTCGCTCAGAAGTTAGGCACTCCCCGAATTCGATTTCAGCTCACGGCGGTACCGGCGAGCGGCATCTCCTGGGAGAGGTATCTCGATGGCATCTGGCAGACGGTCGGACGCGTGCTGGACGCGGCGCCCGGCCTCAACGCGGTCGTCGAAAATCATCCAGATCGCGCTAATGCCGAACAACTGCTGGCGACCGCCGAGCGGATGAAGGATCCGCGGATTGGCGTCGAATTTTCGCCGGATCACGTGGTGGTCATGCAGGAAAACCTGCTCGACCTGATCGACCGATACGCTCCGTACATCCATCAGATCTGCTACGCCGATCGCAAACTCGTACAGGAGGATCTGGCCAAATTCGACGGACGCTACTACTACATCCGCTACGAATCGTGCTGGATCGGCGATGGCGCGGTTCCGGGTCGCGAGATGCTCTCCAGGTTGGCACGACTTGGTTTCGACGACTACGTCTCACTCAAGTGGGAGAAGTCCGCCAGATTCGGGCATCACCTTCCGTCAAGCGAGTCCGCGCTTCGAGCATTTCCCACGGTATATGCAGCAGGTCGGCGCCGGAGCGTTCCAGGCGGGCGGCGCCCCGACGGCGTAAGTCGGGCGGCGCGCAGCGCTCGATTATGAACGCGCCAACGCCGCCTCGGCGTATCCTCCGCGCGGGCAAGGCATGCTCATGAAAGAGAGTTATCTGATGCGGACTCCGTGGTCTCGGCTCGCCGTGCCCCTCGCGGCGATGGTGATCCTCCTGGTCTTCCCGGTTGCCAGCACGAGCGCGCAGGCGGTCAGCGCAAGCACGCCAGCGGGTGGGCAGGCGGGAGGATGGAAGCCTGGACCGGGCGCCGTATCCGGCGATACCTACTCCGGCTTCATCGACTCGCCCACCTCCGGCGCAATCGTGCCCGGCAGCGGGACGTTTCTGGTGCGCGGGTGGTTCGTCGATACGACGGCACAGGGCTGGGCAGGCGCCGACAACGTCCAGGTCTGGCTCGGCACCATGGACGGCGGCGGTCACATGCTCGCGCAGGCGAACTTCGGGCAGCCCCGACCGGACGTCGGCCTGGCGACCGGTAATCCTGCCTGGTCGAATTCAGGATTCGACGCGTCGCCAGCGGGCGCCTCGGTGCCAGGCGGACCTCAGGTGCTGTACGTCTACGCCCATACGCCCAACAACGGCTGGTGGTTCTCCACGGTCGCCGTCAATGGAGGCGGCAGCTCCACGCTCCAGGGGGCCCCCTCGGGCGCACCGCAGGTCCAGATTCTCACCCCGACCGAAAGTCAGGACATCTCCCAGTTGCAGCGCCAGTTCGTCATCAGCGGCACCGTGAGCGACGCGGCCAACACAACCATCGACGTGTGGATCGATGGCGAGCGGAACGCCCCTGGCGCCACCGACCTTGGCACGGCAACACCGGGTAGCGACGGGTCGTGGTTGCTCGTGTTCAATCCGTCGCAGTTCCGAACGGATCACCACAATCTGCGCGCCTACGCCCTTGACCGCTCAACTGCCATGGAGAGCGAGACGCTGGTCGGCTTCAATATCGTCAACCACTGACGCCCGTCGGTCGCCGAGTCGGGCGATGAACGCCTGACGGTGGTGTACCGTGCCAGGCAGTCAAACAGCTGAGGTTTGCACCATGCCGATCACCGAGTGGGATCACTTCACCGTCCGCACGAAGGACGCCGCGGTCTCGCGCGCGTTTTACGGGCAGGCGCTGGGACTGAACGTACGCACGCGACAAGGTTTTTCGATTCCAGCGTTCATCGTCTCCATAGGCGACCGCGAAGTCGTACACGTGTTTCAGGCTTCGGCCGAGATGGAAGCCATTTTCGCCAGATTCCCTGGCCCCGAACAACTGGACGGCTGGAATACGGGAAGATTGCACCACGTGGAGTTCTGGGCGACCGATCTTGGCGGTGTGCGTCAGCGGCTGAGCGCGCACGGGGTAGCGATTACGGAAAGAACGCTGCCCGACAAACACCAGGTGCACTTGAGCGATCCGGATGGCATCCAGGTCAATCTCAACTTTCCCCTGTCGGAAGTTGCGCCCACCTAGCAGCGTGTTGAAAAAGGTCTGCTTCTCTTCAGAGAAGAAGGTTTTGAACCTCGAGACGTTTACAGCCTCAAACGTCAGGCTTCGCCCTTCGAGGCACGCACTGTCAGCAATTCCACCTACCGTGGAGCCCTTCGACGGGTTTTTCAACGGCCTGCTAGTCCAGGAGCGCGGCCGAAGAGCCCGTAATCCACTTCGAAAGCGCCTGTCGCGCTCCTGGGGCAAGGTGTCACACAAGTCTGGCCGACTGCGACTCGAGCTGAAAACGGGCTTGTCGGCCAGACTGCTAGGCGTTTGCCTGCTGATACGCCTGTTCGTACTCGCCACGAATCGTATCGCCACCGTTCGAGCGCCACTCCGTCACCAGATCGTCAAACCCGCTCACCGGCGCTCTGCCGAACAGGATGTCGTTCATTTTGTCGGTGAACGTATTTTTCAGCGTGATGCCTTTGGAGCTATCGGTGGCCGAGTACAGGCCGGTTATGGCGTTGGGCACCGTTTGCGCAAAGTGCTCTTTCTGCGCCTGGTACGTGTACGGGACGAAATCCGCCGAATTGGAGCTGAACAGATAGTCGGGCGGGCCGCCGATGTTCTTCCAGGGGACAATCAGATCGTTCAGCCCCTGCTGGGTGGGTAGCGGATTCCCGTTGGCGTCGCGCGAGAAATCCGGGCCTTCCACGCCGTATTGCATCAGCAGTGCTTCCGTGGTGCCGACAGGCGCCGTCACGTAATTCAACACACCCAGGAGTTCCTTGATGCGGTCGGCCGATGCCTTTTTCAACGCGATCGTCCCGGTGGAGCCGAGACCGATGTACTGTCCGGCTCGACCCGTGCCGTCGCTGTTGAACGGCAGCACGGCGCGCGGCTTGAACTCCGGGTCCGCGGCGTTTGCCCGCTCCCAGGCTGTCTGGTAGGCGACGAGCGACCAGCTGGCATGCGGCGAGAAGACGAATTTGCCACCGTAGTACTGCACGCCGGCCGGGCTCCCCGAAAGTGATGCCGAGTCGGGATGAAACAACCCGGCGTCCCACAGCGCACGATGGTAGGCGACGGCTGCTTTGAACGCGGGAGTCTCGTAGTCCTTGGTGAACTTGCCACCAGCCTGAGACCAGCCGTTCGGCGCACCGTACACCATGGCCAGCCAGTTGACCAGGGTATTCGCCCCAAGCGCCCAGCGCGTCCCGGGGTCATTCAGTTGCTTGCACACACCCATGAATTCGTCGGGACTGCCGATGCTGGTGATGCCGGCCTTATCGAGATCGCCGCCTCGCGCCAGGAGCAGCGGTGACTGGCGCACGCCCCCGGCGGCGACGGGCACAGCCATGATCTTGTTGTTGTAGAGCATGGGCGGCCAGGCAGTGGATGGCAGGTTGGCCAGGTTGGGGAAGTCCTTGACGGCATCGCCACTCAGGTAGGGCGTCAGATCGGCACAGGCGGAATTGACGAAGTCGCCGATGTTGGGCATCGTCGTGCTGAAGATGGCGACGGCGATGATGTCCGGCAGGTCGCCGCCGGCCAGTACGGTGTTGAGCCGCGTGGGGTAGTCCGCGGTGGAAATCGACGGAATGCGCAGCGTGACACCCAGCTCCTTGTTCACCTGTTGCCATGCGGGGTTGCTCTCGAGGGGCGTCGGCGACGGGCTGAGCGAGACGGTCAGCGCATTGACCTCGCCGCCTGCGCCTGGCGGCTGCGGGACGGACTTGATCAAGTTCGATGGGTACTTCTGGTAGCCCGGAGCCAGGAGACCGTCGGAGCTGCCGGGCAGGTCTGGCGGGGGCAGATTCGGCAGCGCCGCGTACGTCGGCAGCCGCACCTTGACGTTGCCACTGGACGGAGTCCCGGCCGTCGACGAGGACGCCAATGACGACGTCGAGGAAGACGTCGAGGAAGACGTCGAGGAAGACGTCGAAGATGGCGCCGAAGCACCTGGCAGCCCGCCCGAGCAGGCTGCCAGCAGGGGCATGCTGGCAGCGCCCAACACCGCGCCACTCGCGACGCGCAAAAACGAGCGACGCGTGACATCCTGTGCGTGCAACTCGGCCTCCCCGGAACCTGGCATCGTTGTGGAGCGCGAGTATGCGACGCCTGCCCGCGAATTTGCAACTTACCTGCCCATCACACATGGGATTCAATTGCCGCCGAGGTGCCGTTCACGATGCCCGAGGTAGTCATCCTGCGCGCGGGGTACAGCCGTCCCGAGCGTCCCGAGACCGACGGAAGCGTCACGCTCGCGGGCTGCAGCATTTCGCTCGTCATCGGCGAAGGCTGGCGAATGCTCGTCGATCCTGGCGGGCCAGCCGATCGTGACCTGTTGCTCGCCGCGCTGTTACGACACGGTCTCGCCGCCCCAGACATTGCGTACGTCGTGTGCACCCACGGCCACATCGATCACGTGGGCAATGCCAACCTGTTTCCAGGCGCCACGTTCGTCTCTGGCCGGGACCGGTCGGTCGGGGATCGGTTCTGGCCCCTCGATGTCGCCCACGGACCCGTCACGCTGGCCGACGGCATTGAGATTGTGGCCTCGCCAGGTCACACCTCGGAGGACATCTCGGTAGTGGTCCACACGTGGACGGGCGTCATTGCAATCGCCGGCGACGTCTTCGAAAACGGCGATCCGGCGGACACGTCGTGGCGGGCGTACAGTCGACATCCGCGGCAACAGCAACGCAGTCAGGCGGCGTTGCTGGCACGCGCGGACTTTATCGTGCCGGGTCACGGACCGCTGTTCGCAACCACGCCGTACAGGCTCTTGTGATCGACGCGTCGTTTGCGCAACACCTCCACCGCCCGCGTGACTCTGGTGCGCTGGTCGCTCTGATACGCGGACTCGTGGCTTGCCTGACGGGGCCTTGCGTGGCGGCGCGTCCGGTCTGCGACCTCATGCCAGTCACGACGATGTCTGCAAGGCCTGCTCGTACTCCGCCCGAATCTGGTCGCCGCCACCGGAGCGCCAGCCACTGATCACCTGATCCAGTGAACTGACGTCGCTGCGTCCGTAAATAATGTTTTCGACGCCATCTCGGATCTGTTGCTCCAGCACGCCGCCCTTGCTGCTGTCGGTCGGCGAATACAGGCCAACGACTGGACTCTGAATAGCGAGCGGCAAAATCTGTTGCAGCCAGTTGTAGACGTACGGACCCGCGTCCAGCGCCTGAGGGTAGTACAGCACCAGCGGCACGCCGATATTCCACGCCGGGATGGACGGGACATTCGCCGCGCCCTGTTTGTTCTGAACCGGGTTGCCATTGCCATCCAGCGTGTAATCGACATCTTTGATGCCGTAATTCAGCAGGGCATGCTCCCGCGTGCCAAATGGCGACGTCAGAAAGTTGGAAATCTTCAGGAGCTCGGTGATGCGGTCCGTGCTCGCGCGCTTGAAGACCACGAGCGTGCCGGCGCCAGTGCCCAGATGATGGATCGGCGTGCTCTTGCCGTCCGCCGAGAACGGCAGAATCAGCCCACACGGTACGCTGGCCGGGTCGTTGAGCGCGGCGCGCGCCCAGTTGCTGGAGCCGAACGAGCTCAACTGGCCCATGTACATCAGATAGCTGGAGTTGTAGAACGCCGTCGAGGACGCCACGCCGTCCATGTTGGGCAGGTTCGGGTACACCACGCCGGCGTCCCACAACTGGCGGCAGAACGCGACCGCGGCACGGTACTCGTCGGTCTCGATGTCTCTGGTCAGTTTTCCAGCATCGTTCCGCCAGATGTTGGGTGCGCCGAAGATTTGCTTGAACATGGTGACGGGGTTACCCAGGTTCGTCCCGCCGCCGAGTGCCCAGCGCTGACCGGGTATCGTCAGCAGCTTGGCCGCGCGCAGAAAGTCATCGGCACTTTTGATCGAGCCCATCGCCACGCCCGCCTGGTCGAGATATGGCTGCTTCGTCAATAACCCGAAGCCGAGATACGCACCGGCTGGTGGCGAGAGGCCGAAGATCTTGTTGTTGAACACGGCCGTGCGCCAGGTATACGCGGGATAGTTGGCGAAGTTCGGGTAATCGCGGATGGCGTCACCAGCCAGATACGGCGTGAGGTCCGCGCACGACGACTCCAGGAACTGCACGAATTCTGGAAAGACCGCCGTCTGGACGGTGAACATGTCGGGTAAATTGCCCGAAGCGACGGTGGTCGACAGTTTGACCGGGTAGTCGCCAACCGTATATACGAGCAGATTCAGGTTGACATTCAGCTCACGATTCACTTCTTGCCAGGTGGCATTTTGCTCCAGCGGAACCTGGGGCGCCGTGACCTGAGTCATCTTGACGACCGTGCTCCCGTCGCCCGGCGGCTGAGCAATCGACTTGACCAGGGTGGAGGGTAAATTCACGTAGAGCGGGGGCAGCAGCGTGGTCGGGTCGGCGGGCCGGTCTGGCGGCGGACCCTGCACCGGGACGGAGGCGGGCAGTTTCACCGGCTGCACGGCAGCGGCCGAGGTGGGATTCGCCGTCGGCGCGCTCGAGGCTGTGCCGGCTGTGGCAGCTGTGGCAGCGGTGGCAGCGGGGGCAGAGGCAGCGCCGCCCGGGCCAGTTGGAGCACTCGGCGGCAGGCCACATGCCGCCAGGAGCGCGGCCGCCGCGGCGCCGAACGTCACTCGGCGCACCAGCGCGCGCCGAGTGAGTGGCTGGGCGAGGGTCACTGGCTCAGGTGAACTCACCCGCGTCTCCATGGTCTCCTGGTCCAACGCCAGCCCCGTTGCGGGATGCGCAGAGCTTGCAGAATGGAAGACGTATTGTTGTGCCACCTCTCTCTCTCTCTCTCAGCCCAACCGAACTGCTGGTCAGTCGTAGAACTCGTACCGTCCGATGCTGTTGGTGTACATGCTCGAGTGCAGCACCGCGCGGACCTGGTCCGCCTCGGAAAAATCGCGGCCGGCCTTGGTCCAGTCGGCCAGCACCTTCTGTAGCTCGGCGTAGGCAAGCGTCGCATCGTCGGCGTCGGTATAGAACAGCTCAGCCAGATGATTCTGCCGCTCAGGATCACTGCCCTGGACTTCGACGGCGCCAGTGAACAGACCCGTGCCGAGGATCATTGGCACGCGTTCGGTGTGGTGCCAGCGGACATAGTCGTCGCGGCGCGGACCCAGCAGCTCGATAACCACGAGCAACATGCCGCTATTGACCGGCGAGGCTGGCACCGCCTCTGCCGACAGCACCTGCTCCGGGCGTGCCAGCAGCGAACCCGGGCGCGTGCGGGTGCGCCACGCGGTGTGAATGTACTTGTTGGGCTCCATTCGCCCGGGCTTCGGTCAGGCGCGCGCCCAGCTCCTGGAAGTCCTGCCCGAGCTGATCCGGCGTCCCGGTCGTCCAGTACAGATTCACATACTCGCCGCCCCCGTGCGGCAGTCGGGCGACCGATCGCGCCGCGACCATCGCCGGCGACGCCACCCAGCGCTGGGAGATGAACACGTTGGGAGTTGTGCCCAGGACCTCAGGTTTGTGGTCGGCATCGTGCCATCGACACACTTCTCGATGATGGCCCGGCTCAATGTGCCACAGACCAAGACTGATCGTTCCAGCTTTCACATCGTCCTCCCGTCGCCCAATCGTATACGATCTCGTATAACCAGCGTTTGGTACGAATTGCGGACCGTCGAGGGGGCGCCAGCGTATAAGGTACCCTCGTGTCGTTCGAGCATGCCGAAGCGTTCCCAACCCTGAGTGATGCCGATCTCGCGCTGCTGGAAAGCCGTGGCAGCCGACAGTCCATTCGGGCGGGCGACTACCTGTTTCGGCAGGGCGAGCAGACCAACGATTTCTACGCGGTGTTGTCCGGCGCCGTCGAGATCGTGGTGCAGGGTGAGGGCGCCGACCACGTGCTTGCTCGCGAAGAAGCCGGGTGCTTCGTCGGTGAGCTCAGCCTCGTCACGGGTCTCCGTCTCTTCGTCTCAGCCCGCGTCGTGGAATCCGGCGAGGTCGTGGCCGTGTCGCGCGAGGCCCTGCGCACGCTGATCGCCACCCAGCCCGGCCTCAGCGACATCATCCTGAAGGCGCTGATGGCCCGTCGGGACCTCCTGCTCAGCGGCGCGGCCGAATCGCTGCGACTGGTGGGCTCGCGGTTCTCACCGCAGACGCGCAGCATCCGCGAATACCTGACTCGCAGTCGCATTCCGCACGAGTGGCTCGACCCGGACTTCGACGCGGCCATCGACGAGCTCCTCCAGGCCGCCGGTGTCGGTCCAGGCGAGCTACCGGTGGTCTTCACCAGCACTTCCGTTTTGCGTCGAGTGACAGCCGGATCGCTGGCCGAATATCTCGGCTTGACGGTTGCGAGCTTACCCAGCCGCAGCTTCGACCTGGTGATCGCGGGTGGAGGTCCGGCCGGACTCGCGGCCGCCGTGTACGGCGCATCCGAGGGACTCCGCACGCTGGTCGTCGAGATGGTCGCGGTCGGCGGCCAAGCAGGGACCAGCTCGCGGATCGAAAACTATCTCGGGTTTCCAACCGGCGTCTCTGGCGAGGACCTGACCCAGCGGGCGCTGGTCCAGGCCGAGAAATTCGGCGCCTATCTCACGAGTCCATGCGCCGCAACTCAACTGCGCGAGGAAAACGGGCATCTGCTGGTGCGGCTCAGCGATGGCACCGATGTCGGAGCGCGAGCCGTCATCGCCGCCACGGGCGCCAGCTACCGGCGCCTGCCAGTCGATCGCCTCGAGCAATTCGAAGGTAACGGCGTGTACTACGCGGCGACCGAGTTCGAAGCGCGGCTGTGCGCCGGATCGCCGACGATGGTCGTCGGTGGCGGTAACTCCGCGGGTCAGGCGGCGATCTACCTTGCCGATAGCGGCAGCGCCGTCGCGCTCGTCATTCGCAGCTCTGACCTGGGCAGCAACATGTCGCGCTACCTGGTGGATCGTATCCAGGCGCATCCCAATGTAAGCGTGCATCTCAACACGCAGGTGACCGGTCTGCACGGCGAGCGAAGTCTCAGCGCGGTTGGGGTGACGCATCCGGCTGGCGAAACCGTCATTCCGTGTGCCGGCCTGTTCTCCTTGATCGGCGCCGACCCAAGCTCCGGCTGGTTGTGCGGCTGCGCCGCGCTCGACGAGCACGGCTTTGTTCTGACCGACCTGGCGCTCAATGACGAGCAGCTGAATGACGGCTGGCGGGCTGCGCATCGTCGACCACTTCCGTTTGAGACCAGCCGCCAGGGCCTGTTCGCGGTCGGTGACCTGCGCTCAGGCTCGATGAAGCGCGTCGCCTCCGCGGTAGGCGAGGGCTCCGCCGCGGTGCGCTCGGTCCACCAGTACCTGGCCTTCGAGCAGTGAGGTAGGCACGCATGCCACGAGTTGTGGTGGTCGGCGCCGGGATCGCCGGTCTTTCAGCGGCGTTGACGGCGCAGGAGTCTGGAGCGGAGGTCGTGGTGCTCGAGCGCGCGCCACGCGAGCAACGCGGTGGCAACACGCGCTTTTCCAATTCGGCCATCCGAGCGGTGCGCGCGAGTCGCGACCACATGCTGGCGCTGGTCCCCGACCTGACGCCACAGGAGCGCGATCGATGCGATTTCGGCAGCTATACCGCCGACGACTACCTGCGTGACTTCGTGCGGGTGACCGAGTCGCGCTGCGATCTGCACCTCGCCTCGACAGTCGTCAATCACAGCTACCCGACGCTGGTCTGGCTGCGAGAGCACGGCGTGCGGTTCGGGATCAACTGGGACTGGGCGGTGACGCTGCCCGACGGTCGCCTGCGCGTGGGTCTGGAGGCGAAAGGCTCAGGCGCCGGCCTGTCGGATTCGCTGTTCGCCTGTGCCGAACAACGCGGCATACACATCCACTACGCGACGCGTGCGGAAGCACTGCACGAGGGTGGCGGCGGCAGTGTGAGCGTGCGGGCCAGGACGGGTCGAAGTCGAAGTCACACGACGTTCGAGGCGGACGCGGTCGTGTTGGCCGCGGGCGGCTTCCAGGCCAATCCGGAGTGGCGAGCGCGCTACCTCGGCCCAGGCTGGGATCTCGTCAAAGTCCGTGGCAGCCGCTATGACACGGGCGATGGGCTGCGGATGGCGCTGCGCGCGGGCGCTGCGGCCTACGGCCACTGGTCCGGCTGCCACGCCGCAAGCTGGGACCGCGATGCTCCGGACGTGAACGAGCTGCGCTTCAACACACAGTTCAAGCGCGACGACTTCAATTTCGGGATCATGATCAACGCCAGGGGCGAGCGCTTCGCCGACGAGGGCGAAGACGTCTGGGGCTTTATCTACGCCAGGATGGGGGCCCGGCTTCGCACCCAGCCAGGCCAGCTAGCCTGGCAGGTCTACGACGCCAAGGTGCAGTCGCTGCTGCACGCCGACTACCGGCTGCCGAACGCGTGCCGCGTAGCAGCCGACAGTCTGGAGGACCTGGCGACGCGCATGGTCGGTGTTGACCGGGACGGCTTCCTGTCCACCGTGGCAGCCTTCAATCGCGCGGTGCAAACAGATGTGGCGTTCGACCATCGTCGCAAAGATGGCCGGCGCACCCACGGGTTGGACATTGACAAGTCCAACTGGGCGCAGGCGCTGGATACGCCGCCGTTCGAGGCGTTCGGGGTGACGTGTGGCATCACGTTCACCTTCGGCGGCGTGCACGTCGACGGATCCGGCCGCGTGCTGGACGTGGACAACACGCCCATTCCCGGCCTGTACGCGGCCGGTGATATGGTTGGCGGGCTGTTCTACGCGAATTATCCGGGCGGTTCTGGCCTCGCGAGCGCCGCGGTGTTCGGTCGTCTGGCTGGCTCCGCCGCGGCAACCGACGTGCGCTAAGCAACAGCCCACGGGCTCGTCGGCCAGACTTCTCGCTCTAAATTCTAGCCAGGGACGCGTGCGGTTTCGAGGTCCATCTCAGGCTTTTCGGTTGCGTCCCCAGACGAGCTAGTTTGCGGTGCAGAACCCATCCACTGGCGCCTGGGAGGTTGAGGCACGCACGGTCAAACGCACTTCCCCAGAGGGGTCCCCTCCGGGGAAGACGTGTGAACATGCCCGCCTCAGCCGCCCAAACGTAGATCCGAGCCTTTTGCACCGAGCACTAGCTAGTTTGCGGTGCCGACGATCTCGTCCCACCGTTCGGCCGCCATCGCCGCGCAGCACTCCACATCCTCCTCGAGTAACAAGCGCTCGGCTACCAGCTGGACGGCGTACCGCCGGACCTCAGCCAGGAACGCCTCTTTGTTCGGATAGCGTTCCTCGATCGACGCGCGCGGATCACTCGTCGTCTCACGTTCCCGCCGGGTCCGGGCAAACGGAATGGTGCTGCCGAGGAGCGGAGAGCCAGACGTCATCAGCCCCGCTTCTCCCATGCTCGCGTCGCGAACGTTCCAGCCGGTGTATGTCGCAAGAGGTACGCCGACCTCTGGCAGGCGTATCCCCGCGACGTCGTTACAGTCACCGTCGTAGGCCGAGACGACAACCGGGTAGGCGCCATTCTCAGTTGGCGGGTACTGGATTTCAGCCGAGTCAGCGGTCGGAACAAACGTGAGACGCAAGCGCTGAGGCAGGTATCGCGGACACGTTACGCCAGGAATACGGCTGATGCGTTCGATACAGTCCTCCCGCGAGACAGCCGTGTTGTCCGCGATGCGAGGCACGCGGCTCGCGGGCGGTTCGACACCCTTGCGTACCCACAGGTCCATCGCGTCCAGGAGCGCCCGCAGCGCAGGCCGATAGTCCTGCACGTTGACCGGGTTGCTGGCGACGAAGTCTTCCGCCGTTCGATTGGTGAGCGGGAGCGAACCCGCACCGTGCTGGGTGCCCGCGAGATAGTAGGTGCGAACATCCGACGGCGGATCCAGGTCACGTTTGCCGTCAAGCGTTGTGTGCGCAAGTGACGCGCCGCTCCACCAGTACTCCATGCCACTATTGACACACAGCACCTTCGGCATCGAGCCGTTCGTACGACTGCGGTCGAGCAGACCCCGACTCTCAGCCGTGCTGCTATCGGGTGTGGCCTCGAAGGCGAAGGGATAGACGTTGCCGGGAGCCCGCAGGATGTTGGTGCTCGGCTGGCCAAACCGAAAGTTGAACTCGCCGCGCCGGGAGCTGCCGGTGTGTGGCATCAGCGCGTCGTACGCCACGCGGCCCTGTTCGTCGCGGTTGAAGCCCCAGTAGAGGTACTCGCGCAGCCACCGGCCATTCATACTTTGTCCCCAACCGTATGCGTACCTGATGCGACCGGCGCATGGATTCCCCTCAGCAGCAGTTGCGTACTTGAAGAACGATGCCGCGTCGCGAAAGCCCGCGAATGCGAGGCCAATGAGCGGCGCGCCTTCAGCCGTGTACGTGAGCTCGTAGACCTTACCTGGCTGAAAGCCCGCGCGCAGAAGGCAGTACCTGGGGTCGACCACCGCCACACCGTCCGCCAGTCGAGCGAACTGCCACTCCTCGCGCGGCACCAGCCGCGGTGCCGCATCATGATGGTCGCGAACGGTCAACGTGGCGTGTGGATCGGTCACATCCGCGGTTGGATATGGCGCATGCCCGGCATCTGAGAGCAGATGCTGGTGGGTGAGTTCATTTCCCCACCACTGCACAAAGGCGGGGCCCTGAAGTCGATGACCAGCGCGGATAGCCTCGGGGAACGTGGCGCGGAGCCGCTCGGGACTCTGGGGCGTGTCCCACTGAATAGCAACGGACAGCACGCTATAGCCACTGCGCATCAAATAGCCGTTGCCGGGGTCGACATCCGCGGTGGCGCTGTCCCGGCGCAGCGCTCGATTGAACATCCCCAACGCGGTCATGTTGCCGCGATTCGGAGAGTCAACTAGCAGTCGACCGTCGCGCGGTGCGTCGAGGGGTGCGAGCAGGTGGAACTGCGCGGAGAACTCGACCTGCCCCCGCGCGTTGGTGGGAGCCAGATCGATATCGCAGATCAGCTGGTTGGCAGGGGACGTCGGATCGACCGCGAAGTGCATCACGCCCACGAGATACTCATACGGCCCGGTTTCGCCAAAGGGCACACCGCCCTGGTACGGTCCGCGCTCAGAGACTTCCAGGTTCACGACTGTCATGCGCGTGTCACCAGGCCAGTTCGCATCGTGGATTCCTCGCTGTGGATCAAGAGTCGCCGAGCAGTAGCGAGTGGACATCGTAGAAGAAACTGGCGGCGAGGTGCCCACGCGATCGCGGGGTCCAGCAGCTGGCAGGGCCGACGCTCAGGCACAATCACGCGTGTCGGTCCCGTCAACCTGACCGTTTCGCGCGGTGGCCTGGACGGCGGCCTTCGAGGCCGTCCAGCACCAGTTGCAGTCCGTACTCGAAACGACGAGTCACATCCGGGTCGATCAACGCGTCGGCCAGCGCGACCAGAGTCGGGTAGCGGTCAACCGGCAAGGACTTGAAGAGCTGCTCGATCTGAGCACGCGTCTCGGGCACGTCGGCATTGGACTGCTGCACTTCGTCGAGCACGAAGCCGGTCACGTACGTATTGAAGACCCAGCCGGCGTCGGCGACGTCGCGAGCGTCGAAGCCGGCGACGCGCAGCGCGGCGAGCACCTGTTCGATCGCCCGCAGGCGGTTGGGTCCCACCGGCGGGGTAGCCATCATGACGCGTGCCGCGTCGCGATGCGATACCAGCACGCGGCGAAGATCACGCGCGGCGTGTTCGAGCTGCTCGCGCCAGGGGCGCGACGCGTCCAGGCCGGGCACCTCGGCGCAGATGGCATCGGCGAGCAAGGTCAGCAGTTGCTGCTTGTCGCGGACGTGGTTGTAGAGCGAGGCGGCCTGGACGCCCAGACGCTGGGCGAGTCGGCGCATGGTAAGGCCGTCGAAGCCGACGGCGTCCAGCAGGGCCAGGGCGGCACGCACGAGCTGGTCGCGATCGAGCGCGGGTCGGCGGGGGGTGGGCGGCGCCCAGGCGGCGGTGACGTCGTCGAGCTGGCGGCGACTGCGGGGCACATCCCAAGCCTACCACCGTTGACACTATGAACAACGTTAGTTACTATCAACACTGATAGCCCATGCACGACACTGACCGCTCCCGCGTGGCGGCCGCCAGCCCGCCCGCCACCGTCGCCACGCCATCGCCCAGCCTCGCCGCCTCGCTCGGCGACACCCACCACGACGTCGTCATCATCGGCGCCGGCACCGGCGGCCTGTGCCTCGCCCACGGGCTCCTGCGCGCCGGCTTCGATGTCGCCGTCTACGAACGCGACCGCACCCGCCGCGACGGTCTGCAGGGCTACCGCGTCGGGATTTCGCCGGACGGCAGTCGCGCGCTCCACGCCTGCCTTCCGCCCGAGCTGTACGCCACCTTCGTCGCCACCTGCGCTCGCCCCCCGTCGAGCCTGACCTTCCTCGACGAGCAACTGCGCGTCCTGCTGTCCATCACCGAAGCCGATGGTCTCGACCTCGGCCACGATCCGGTCGACAGCGAAAAGTCGGTCAGTCGCATGACCCTCCGCCAGGTGCTGCTGACGGGCCTGGACGACATTGTGTCCTTCGATTCGGTCTTCAGCCGCTATCAGGAGCGCTCCGATGGCCGTGTCGACGTGTATTTCGAGGACGGGACGCGCGTCGTCGCCGACCTCCTGGTCGGCGCCGACGGCACCAGCTCACGCGTGCGGCGTCAGCTGCTGCCGGATGCTGCCCTGGCCGACACTGGCATCGTCGCCGTCGCCGGGAAAGTGCCACTCGACGCGCAGGTCCGCGCCTTGCTCACGCGTCCGCTGTACAGCGGCGTTGCGCTGGTCCTTGCCCCACACGGCTTCGGTCTGGTGTCCCACACCATGGAGTTGCCGTGGCGACCGGGTGGTTCGATCAAGGACGGCATCGGCCGCACCGAAGCGGAGCTGATCGAGAGCTGGCCGGGACTCCTGTTCGACAACACCACCGACTATTTCATGTGGGGTTTCAGCGCCGCGCGCAAGCGGCTGACGTTCGATCCGATGCAGCTCGCGGGCAGCGATCTGGTAGAGCGCGTGTGTGCGCTGACACCCGATTGGCACGTGAATCTGCGCCGCCTCTTCGAGCTCTCTGATCCTTCGGCAACGTTTCCGGTTGCCATCCGCACCTCGGTGCCCTTGCAACCCTGGTCGAGCGGACCTGTCACGTTGCTGGGCGACGCGGTGCACACCATGACGCCCGGACGCGGCGTGGGCGCCAACACCGCGCTGCTGGACGCGCTACTGCTCTGTCACCAGTTGGTCGAAGCCCGCGCTGGTCGCCTTTCACGGCGGGCGGCGGTGGCCCGCTACGAAGACGCCATGCGGCAGTACGGCTCGGAGGCAGTGCGCGAGTCATTGAAGCAAATGACCGCCGATCAGCCGCTGCACGACCCGCGCTGGGGCGGGCTGACACTGGCCGCGATGCGCGGCACGCTGCGTATGGTGAACGCGGTCAGGCCACTGAAGCAGCGCATGGCGGCGAGTGAGACCCGCCTGCGCGATCGTCGGGGCCATCCGGCGCTCGTCGCCTCCGGGCTCGGCGCGTAAGCTGACTCAGCCGACGGGCTATCCTCCATCACGCTGACGTACGCGAGCGAATCAGTTTAGTATCGACTCAGTGAGTCGACCGCTCCAGCGTCCTCAGACTCTGCTTGCCAGCGCGGTCCCGGACGCGGAGCCGCTCGTGGCCGGCCAGCCATCCCCGAGCGCTCAGCACCCGCGCGTCGCCGAGCGGTGGCGCGGCGTGGTCACGTCGGCGTCAATGGCACTGCGTTGGCTCTGGCCGTTCGTTCTCGCGCCCTACCTCGTCACTCGCATCGCGATCCTGGTTGTCGGCGAAGTCGCCGCGATCAGCATTGATCGTCTGGCCGAGCATGGACCCGTTGCTCCGGCGTACGCCACGAACTGGTTCGGCGCGCTGCTGCAATACGACGCGCAGTGGTACATCGATATTGCTTCGAACTGGTATCGCTATGATCCCGCGGCTGGGGGCGGACAGACACCCGTCGTCTTCTTCCCCTTCTACCCGCTTCTGACGCGACTCGTGAGCGCCGTACTCGCGGGCGGCAACTCGGGCGCGGTGCCCGTGACGGCGCTGGTTGTCGCCAACATCTGCGCGGTCGCCGGGCTTGCGCTCTTGTATCGGCTGGTGTTACGCGAGTTCGGCGCGTCGGTCGCGCAGCGCACGGTGTGGTACATGCTCGTGTTCCCGGCGAGCATCTATCTGTCCTCGGCATATGCCGAGCCAGTGTTCCTAGCGGCGACCGTTGGCGCGATTTACGCCGCCCGAACGCATCGCTGGTATCTGGCCGGCGTGGCCGGCGCGGCCGCAACGCTCACGCGTCCATACGGAGTGTTGATCTCGGTACCTCTCGTAATCGAATACGTGCGCCAGAATTGGGACACGCCACGCGAGATGCTGCGCATGCACGCGGCGGCGCTGTTGCTGCCGCCCGCCGCGCTGGTGGGTTGGATGGGCTACCTGTACAGCCTGACCGGCGATCCCCTGGTCTTTGTCCACGCGCAGGCGGCGTGGAATCAACAGCACCTGACTTCCCCCCTGGAGACCCTGGTGACCGCGTACCGACGTACACGGGATCAGCAGTTGTCAGGGCGGCTGGACCTTGGCGGCTTGCAGTTCGGGATCGCGGTCCTCGGGGCTGCCGCGACGCTGCTCGCGTGGAAACTGCTGCCGCTGACGTATGCCGCGTTCGCCACGGTGTTTCTGCTGGTCATCCTCGCCAGCGGCTCGACGATGTCGGTCTGGAGACACATCTATCTCATTTTCCCGCTGTTCATGCTGGCCGCGCGCGCGGGCGCCTCGAGCATCTTCGACCGCGCCTACGTCAGCACTTGCCTGATGCTGGCCGGACTCTTCGTCACACTGCTGGTCACGTACTGGGCAATCATTTCGTAAGGCTGGTTGATATGCTGGTCGCGCCCAGGTCAGTAGGGACACAAGCCCATGCATAACACGTCCAGCCCAACCACAAGCCATCCCACGCGTCTGAGCCGACGTCACGCGCTGGTTGCCCTCACCGCCGGGCTCGGCGGTGTCGTCGCGGCCGCCTGCAGCGGGGGCGCCGCCCCGGCGCCGACCGCGCAGAGCGCGGCCGCTGGCGCCACGTCCGCGCCGGGTTCGTTCGCCACGCCTGCCCCCGCGGCCACCTCCTCCGCGCCGGCGACCACGGCGCCGGCGGCTACGCTCTCAGCCACCACCGCCCCGGCCGCCGCTGCGCCGGCCACTGCGTCCGCGGCTGGCGCACCCAGGACCGGCGGCAAGCTGCGCTTCGCGATGGCCACCGACCTCGACCAGGGCGTCGAAGCCGCGCGACTGGGCAATGCCTACACCCCGTCCGTGTTCATGATGTTCGACACGCTGACGGCGTACGACGCGCAGCGCCAGCCCCAGCCGCTGCTGGCCGAGAGCTGGGACTGGTCCACCGACAACACGACCCTCAAACTCAACCTGCGCCAGGGCGTCACCTTCCACTCCGGGCGCGAGTTCACCAGCGACGACGTGAAATACAACATGCTCCGCGTGCGCGACCCGGCGCATAACCAGCTGGGTGGCATGAGCAGCTGGTACACACTCGACACGCCCGACAAATCGACCATCATTCTCACGTCCGACCAACCACGCCCACTGGCATTCGACTTTCTCGAGTACCTGAACATCACCGACAAAGACCTCGCCGAGAGCCCCGACGCCAAGACGACGGCCGGCGGCACCGGGCCGTTCAAACTGGTGGAATGGGTCTCCGGGGACCACGTGTCGTTCACCAAAAACACGAACTACTGGCAGTCCGGTAGGCCCTATCTGGACGACGTCAACGTCGCGATCGTCAAGGACCCCGAGGCGATGTCGCTGCAGCTCGATTCGGGCGCGCTGGATGCGATCTACACGCCCCCACTGCAGAATGCCGGACGGTGGCAGCAGGACCCCCAGTACCAGGTGGCAGTCGACGACCCGAATGGCTACTTCTTCACCGCCGCGGTGAACGTCGCCAAGCCGCCTTTCGACAACAAGCAGGTCCGTCAGGCGATCAACTACGCGATCGACCGCAAGCGCTTCGCCGACACCATCCTGCTCAAGCTCGGCGGCCCGGGCCAGGATCTCCCGTGGCCAGCCGGCGCGCCCGCCGACGAGCCATCCAAACAACAGATCTACGCCTTCGACCTGGACAAGGCCCAGTCGCTGCTGTCCCAGGCCGGCGTGTCGAACCTGACGTTCGATCTGACCTTCCTGACGATCCCGCCGGAGCTCGGCCAGCTCGCGCAAATCCTGGCCAGTGATCTCGGCAAGATTGGGGTCAATCTCAATCTCGTGCCACTGGAGACACCCACCTATCTGGCTCGCACCGCGGCGCACGATTTCCAGATCACGTTGCAGAATGCCCTCTTCTCCCACATGGAGCCCGGCACGATGTTCAACCTCAGCGGGCTGTACCGGCCGGCGCCACAGGGTACTACGAGTTTCGGGAGTGACCAGTACACACAACTGATCGCCGCATCGCAGAATGAGCCGGACCTCGCCAAGCGCAAGCAGGTCTTCTCAGATTTGAACGACCTGTTTCTGGACGAGTGCTTCGTCATGCCGCTCGCGCTCCAGCCGGTGTACATCGTCGCGCGAACCAATCTCAAGAACATCACGTGGCGCATCAACCAGGCGCCTAAATTCGCAGAAATGTGGCTGGAGTAGCGGGGCGCTCCGGTCACCTACGCTGCTGTCGAGACGCCCACGGCGCACGCCCCCGAATCGGTATACTGCGTGGTCTCCAGCGAGGCTTGTGTAATGGCAGCACACGACCCTTCCAAGGTTGTAGTAGGGGTTCGAATCCCCTGCCTCGCTCCAGGGTCCTAGCTAGGAGCGCGGCCGAGAAGCCCGCAGTCCACCTCGAAACCGCCGGCCGACTGCGGCTCGGGCTAAAAACGGGCTTGTCGGCCAGACTGCTAGCGCATCCGAGCGTGCAAGCCCCGACGAGTACGGCCTCGAACGTTAGCCTCCGCCTTTGGAGGCACGCACTGTCAGCAATTCCACCTGCGGTGGCGCCCTTCGACGGGTTTCAACGGCCTGCTAGAGTGGCTCGACGTCCCAGAGCTTGATGCCGCCGAGGATTCCCGCGACAGTACGGCCTCGAACTCTAGCCTCCGCCCTTGGACGCACGCACTGTCAGCGATTCCACCTACGGTGGAAGCCTTTCGACGGGTTTCAACGGCCTGCTAGAGTGGCTCGACGTCCCAGAGCTTGATGCCGCCGAGGATTCCCGCGGCGTTGTCAACGATCTGCGCGCGGTGCCCAAGGTCCGTGGTCAGCTTCCCGGCGTTGCCACCACCCACGTACAGGCGGTCGAACTGGAGCAGCGAGTCGAACGTCTCGACGGCCCGCCGCACGCGCTTGCTCCACTGTTTGTTCCCGACACGTCGGCGCGCCTGGTTACCCAGCAGGTCCTGAAAGGTGCCCTCGCCCTCGTACGGAACAAGCGCAAGCTCGAGGTGCGGCGTCGGCGTGCCGTTGTAGAACAGCGCGGTGCCCAGCCCGGTTCCGAGCGTGATAACCAGCTCGAGCCCTTCGCCCCCAATCACCGCCAGACCGTGCATGTCAGCGTCGTTTGAGAGACGGACAGGCTTGCCGAGCCGCGTTTGGAGCTCGGCGGCGAGCGGGAAGCCCGCCCATTTGTCCCGGAGCTTGGGTGACATCGGCGTGCCCGGCCCACGCTTCGTCGAGAGATTCGGTGCGGTAAGGACACGCCCGCCGCGCACCACACCTGGGAAGGCCACCGATACCCGGTCCCACGCGGGCAGCTCGAAGGTGAGCTTGTCGAGTGAGCGAATGAGGACGCGCGGGGGGCATGGGTATGGCGTGAGCTTGCGCACACGCTGAACGATCTTGCCGCCGGTTGCGTCGAGGACCGACGCCTTGAGGCCGGTGCCGCCGATATCGATGGCGAGGGTTGTCGGCGAGCTCATCCGCGAGGATGGTCGAGTCCGATGCTGCAATCGGGCTTGGGCACGATGAGAGTGTAGCGGGTCTGCCGAAGCGCGTTGCCTGCGTATCCGCTCGATGAGCCGAAAGACGCGCTGAGCCGTAGACTAATCGACAATAGTTGTCGATTAGTCTACTCGTGTACTAGATTAAGTGCAGCGTTACTAGCTCGACCTCGTCCAAGAAGCCCAGCGCGGCCTGCTGGACTTCGTCACGATCGAAGACGGCCTGAGCCTGCAATCCGACGATCGGGCGCGACCAGACGCACGCACCGACCGCGTTCGAGGACGACTGGATGCCGTGCTCATCGCGGCACGCGTTGCCCCCAGAACGCAAGGCATCGGCCTGGTGCCAACGGCAATTCTGACCCACACCGAGCCGTTTCACCTCTCCAAAGCGATCGCCACCCTGGACTACGTCAGCAGCGGGCGGGCCGGCGTGCGGGTACAGGTGTCGCGACGCGGGCACGAGGCAGCGCACTTCGGACGGCGCGCGTTTGCTGAGGTGCGCACCCAAGAGCTTACCGACCCCAGCGTGCAGCAAGTGATTGCCGACTCGTTCGACGAAGCCGCCCATTGCGTGGAAGTCTTGCGCCGCTTGTGGGACAGCTGGGAAGACGATGCCGAGATCCGCGACATGCAGACCGGCCGGTTCGTCGACCGAAACAAGTTGCACTACATCGACTTCGAGCGGCGTTGGTTCAACGTCAAAGGTCCGTCCATTACGCCGCGGCCACCGCAAGGCCAGCCGCCCGTGACGGCGCTCGGCCACGCCGCCGTGCCGTACCGCCTGATCGCGCGATCCACCGACGTCGGGTACCTCACGCCTCGGGATGCCACCCACGCAGGCGAGATCGTGCGCCAGATCCGTGCGGAGCAAGCGACGGCGGGACGCGCAAATGAGAACCTGCACCTCTTTGGTGAGCTGGTCGTGTTTCTCAATGACCGCCCTGAAACGGCCGCGATTCGCAAACTGCGGCTCGAAAACCTCGCCGGCAGCGAGTATCGCAGCGACGCGACCATCTTCACCGGCAGCCCGCACCAGCTCGCCGATCTGCTGCTGGAGTGGCAGCAAGCGGGCCTTGACGGATTCCGCCTCCGCCCGGCGGCGCTACCGCACGATCTGGTGCAGATCACGCGTGGTCTGGTGCCTGAGCTCCAACGCCGCGGCGCGTTCCGCAGCCGGTACGAGTCTTCCACCCTTCGGGGACTCCTCGACTTGCCCCGTCCTGCCAACCGCTACGCCGTCGCCTGAAGGATTCCGACCCATGGGTAAACCCTCCAAGCCAATCCACCTCGCCACTCACTTTCCCGGCGACCGATCGTCTCGGGTTGGCCGGCACCATCAACTCCACCTTCAACGAGCCGCACGAAGTCGCCCGCCAGTTCGCGAGCCTGGATCACCTGAGCGGTGGTCGAGCCGGCTGGAATGTCGTTACCTCCTGGGACGCCTTTACTGGCGAGAACTTCCGCCGCGGCGAGAACTTCCGCCGCCGACGTGATCTTCAGCCGCCACAGCACCCTGGCCGCGGGACAGGCTTTTCATGCCGACCTCAAGCGTCGCCTGGCCCGCTACGGCCGCACGCACGAGCAACTGTTGATTCTTCCGGCGGCCACGTTCGTGCTCGCGGACAGCGACATCGAGGCGCGGAGTTAGCCCGCCACGTTCGTCGGCAACAGGTCAGCGGCCAGACCGCCGTACGCTTGTTGGAGCAGGTGTGGAACCGGGACCTGTCTGGCTACGACCCGGATGGACCGCTGCCGGAGGTCGACCCGCTGCTCGGCGAGAACACCATCGCGCGGGGTCGAGCGAGTGTGCGCAGCTATCGAGATCCTCTGGCCACGGCCTCGGAGTGGCGGCGCCTCGCCGCGGCCAAACAGCTCTCCATCCGCGAGCTGATCATCGAGGTCACTTCGCGTCAGTCATTCATCGGCTCCGCGGCGACGATTGCTGAGCAGATCAACCATTTCGTGCAGAGCGACGCCAGCGATGGCTTCATCCTGGTGCCGTACATCACGCCGGGTGGCCTCGATCCGTTCGTCGACCAGGTGGTGCCCGTGCTGCAGGAGCGCGGCGTCTTCCGCGGCGAATACGCGGGGGTCACGTTGCGCGATCACCTGGGCCTCGGCTGCCCGGCGCGCAGCCGCAGAACTATACCGAGCAGGTCGGCGACATTCTGGCGCTCCTCGCCGGCTGCTACCGGTCCAAAGACGGTGAGCCAGCGCGCGTGGTGCCGGGCTCTAGCGCGCAGGTCCAGGTATGGGTGCTCGGCAGTAGCGGCGGAGCAAGCGCCACGGTCGCCGGTGAGCACGGACTGCGCTTCGCGGCCAACTACCACGTCAGCCCTGCGACCGTCCTCGAAGCGGTGGACGGCTACCGGAAGGCCTTCAAGTCTTCCGGTGACCTGGAGCGACCCTACGTGAGTGTCTCGGCCGACGTGGTCGTTGCCAGGGATGCGGCCACCGCCCGCGAACTGGCCACGGGTTACGGACTCTGGGTGCGCAGCATCCGCACCGGCGAAGGCGCGATTCAACTCCCAACGCCGGACGAGGCCCGCCGGCACGTCTGGAGCGACGCGGACCGCGCACTCGTAGCCGATCGGGTGGAGACGCAGTTCGTCGGCTCACCCGACCAGGTAGCTGACCAGCTCGATCAGCTGCGCGACGCGACTGGGGCAGACGAGCTGATCATCACCACGATTGCGCACGACCACGCCGATCGGGTCCGCTCCTACCGACTGCTTGCGGAGGAGTGGCAACGGCGATGAAATGCCGCCATTGCCTTCATCCCACACACCAGTGGTGCTGGAGGACGGAGCCGCACGCATGACCAGTCATGCTCAGCTCAGCCAGGTACCGCGATCTTGTCGAACAGCGGGTTGTAGGCGTTCGAGATATCGCGCTTGTACTTCAGCGAGCCGCTCTGGAATGCGAGGTCGACGATTTTCTGCTGCGTCGCGACAAACGCGGGATCACCGACCTTGTAGAACCGGCTGCGGGAGAATACCTCCCAGTTCACGGCCGCGATGTCGTCCGTCTGTTTGTTCGTGTTTTTCTCGATCTCGACAAATTTGTCACGATTGTTCGGAATCCAGTCGCTGAATAGCTTGCTGTAGCGGCTGAAGAAGTCGTCCAGTGCCGCTTTCTTGTTCGGATCGTTCAGCACATCCGGCCGAGAAATGTAGCCGGAGCCACCGGCCACGCCCAGTTGATCATTGCCGATGAGCAGCCTGGCTTTCCCGGAGTCGACCAGCGCATTGATGCTGGGGTAACTGCTGACCACGACCTGGGTGTCGCCCGTGTTGAACGCAGTCGCGGCAAGCTGATTGCTGTCGAACAGTTGCGGGGTGATGTCCTTTTCCGTCAGGCCGCCGAGCGCGAGCACCAGCAGATACGCGGCGTAGATGTTGCCACCATAGTTGTAGGCGACCGTCTTGCCGCGCAGGTCAGCTGGCTTTTCGACGCCCGCGTCGCTCTTTACGTACACGGCTGGGGACGGGTACTTCCAGTCCGGGGGCGGATTGGTAACCGTGTCGCCCGCGATCTCGTAAACGGCCGGCGTCGTGCCCGCCTGGTTCCAATCCTGGTCCGCGTTCGCCCACTCGAACGCGGCGGTGTTCTCGCCCACCAGGCCGACGTCGATGTTCTTCGCGTACAGCGCCGCAATCTGATTTTGCGGACCCGAGATCACCGGCGTCTTCAACTCGTAGTCGAGGTTGTCGAACAAGCCGGATGCCTTCAGCAGCTCCGGGTATTCCGGTGTCTGGAACCCGAAGCTGATGCTGGTCTTCGTGTCGCTGTTCGAGCCGGATGTCGCCGCGCTGCTATTGACAGGTGGTGATCCGCTACTGCAAGCGGTGAGCGTCGTCGCGAGCAGAGCGACGATGACCGCCGAGGTTGGCGACCTACGGAACTGCCGACGGTTGGGTCGGGTGCGGCTACGGACGTACACAGTGGATGATCCTCCGATCATTTCTCAGGAAGCAGCGGCGACTGGCCCGAGCGCGTGGCCGACGCCGAGGTGACTGAGTAACAGTGCACGCAGATACAGGAAGCGCGGCTCGCTCCGATCGCGTGGCTTGTCGATGTCGACGGGTGCGTCCACCTGCACCTTGCCATCGGCTAGCAGCAGCACTCGGTCTGCGAGCAGGATGGCCTCGTCCACGTCGTGCGTCACCAGCAGTACCGCTGGTCGGTGGCGCGCAATGAGCTGCGCCACCAGATCGTGCATCTTGATCCGCGTCAATGCGTCAAGCGCCGCGAACGGCTCGTCGAGGAGTAGCAGGCCAGGTCTGGTGACCAGGGCTCGGGCCAGCGCGACGCGCTGTGCCTCGCCGCCGGAGAGTGTCACTGGCCAGGCGTTGGCGTGCGTGCGCAGGCCAACCTCGCCAAGTGCGTCGAGGGCGTGCTCCTGGTGCCTGCGAAGGTTGCGCTGGCCGATCACCACGTTGCGCCACACGCGCTGTGAGGGCACCAGGCGCGGCTCCTGGAACACCACCGACCGCACCTTCGGGACCACGACCTCGCCGTCGTTGGCGGTGTCGAGTCCGGCCAGGATGCGCAGCAGAGTGGTCTTACCTGTGCCGGAGGGACCGAGCAGTGCCACCACGTCGCCTTGGCGGAGCTGGAGGTCGACCCCGTCCAGCACTGCCCGAGTGCCGAACACGCGGCGAACCCCCCGCGCGCGCACGACGTAAGGGTCGTGGCTGCTGAGGACGAGCTTCTCAGAGTGAGACACGGACCCTCCACGGGAGCGTGTATTTCTCGACCAGACGCATGAACAGGTCCACGAAAATACCGAACAGGGCGTAGACCAGGACGCCAGCGATGATGATGTCCGTGCGCTGGTTGAGGTTCGCCACGAGCAGGATGTGGCCCATCCCCTCGAGCGCATTGATCTGTTCGGCGAGCACCAGAGCCAGCAGGGAGACGCCGAGGGCGTAGCGCAGACCCGTGAGGATCTGCGGTAGCGCTGTCGGCAGGATGACTCGTAGCGACAGGCGCCAGCCGCCCAGGCCGAAGACTTGCGCTGCCTCGATGAGCTTCGCGTCCACGCCGCGCACGCCGTGGTAGGTGTTCAGGTACATGGGAAAGACGGTCGCGGCCGCGATCAGGATGATCTTCGGCTTCTCTTCGATGCCGAACCACATCACGAGCAGCGGCACAATCGCGATGAACGGGATGGTGCGCAGCATCTGCAGGGGCGCGTCGAAAATCTCCTCGCCCAGCTTCCAGAGTCCAGCCCAGATGCCGAGGACTAAACCGAGTGAAGCGCCGATGGCCAGGCCAGCGAACGCGCGCTGCAACGAGGCGACCAACGCGAGCTGCAGGTCACCAGTGCGCCACAACTCAGCGTAAGCGGCAAGTACCGCGGTTGGCGCGGGGAGCAGTTGCTCGCTGAAAAGGTGCAGTGCGCTGGAGATCTGCCACACCAGCAGCAAGAGCGCCGGCACGGTGACGCGCAGCAAGGGGCCGCGCCAGGCGCGGAGCGTGTTTCGCCAGGAACGCTGCGCGAGCGTGGGGCTGAGGTCCTCCAACTCGACGGATGGCCAGCCGCGCGCTGGTGCTCCTACCGCCTGCCGTGTGAGGCTGGGCTCGACGGCGGACACTTCGAACGTGGTCACCTTCCGAAACTCTTGAAGGGGACCGTATCGTCGGCATCGAGTTCGGCAACCAGACCCTGTTCCCAGGACAGATAGCGGCGGAAGCCAGCTTTGCGGCCTTCCAGGTCGGTCTCCCGCCAGCCAGAGGCCACCACGTCGTCGACCTCGGTCAGGAAATTCTCCGTCCCGCTGTCAACGGGTAGACCGGCCCGCTGCCAGGCAGCGAACCCGCCGTCGAGCACCCTCACGGGACGCTGAGTTGCCTGGGCAAGCTCGGCAGCGGCAAAGCTTGCGAGCACACCGTCCTCCGAAATCAGGAGGATCGGTCCCTCGCCGGGGATGTCGGCGGCCACGCCAGCCAACCCTGCCCGATTCGCGAACTCGGCAGTTGGTACGTGCGCTTTCCGGTAGTCCGGACTCGGCCGCAGGTCGACGATCGCGGCAGCGTCTTCGGCCAGCAACCGCTGTGCCGCATCAACGCTGACGAGCCTCTTCCCGGTCTCCGGCAGGCCGAGCACCGGCCAGGCAACCGATCCGGTCTCCAGCCGTTCGTCGGCGAGCGCGTCGGCGAGCACGTAGATCTCACCCCAGCCAAACTGAATGAGCCACGAAGCAGCCACGGTGGCCCGGACCTGGTCGTTGTCGACGAGCACGATGCGGGCGTTGTGCGTCGCGGCGCGGCGGAACACCCACGGCGCGACCTCCCAGCTCGGCGCCGAGACCGACCCGGGCAGGTGGCCTGACTCGAACTCGTCAGCCGGCCGGACGTCGAGCAGGTAGAGCGTGCGCCGATCGGCCTCGGAGCGAAACTGCTCCAGGGTTGCCTTGTCGATCGAGCGCACACCGAAAGTGCGTGTGAAACGCGCGGCCGCCGCGGTGGCCTCGGCCAGTGACCGGCCGGTCGGCAGCGGAGCCTCGCGGCGTCGGCCGTGTTCCAGCGCGTGGCCCTCGAGCACCCACGACTGCGTGCCGCCCTCCAGCGCAACCACCTTGTTGCGCAGTCCCGCGTTGATCAGCACCTGTGCGCCGAGGATGCTTCGCGTCCGACCCGCGCAGTGCACCACCACCAGGCAGTCGTCCGAGGTGATGACCTCCTTCGCGCGATACACCAGCTCGGCACCGGGAACGGACGTTCCGCCTGGCAGGCTGTGATTCTCAAACTCGGCAAGCGGTCGACTGTCCAGCAGGACGATGCTCTCGCCGGCGGCGACCCTGGCCCGGTACTCGGGGACGCTGATGTGTGGCGTAGCGTAGATGGCCTCGATCCACTCGCCGAACGCCTGACCGATGACGTTGTCCCCGCCGGTGTGCACCTTGAAGCCGGCCTCGGCCCAGGCTTCGATGCCCCCGTCAAGCACCGTCACGTCGGTGTAGCCGAGCGCGGCAAGTCGGGTCTGGGCAAGGTGCGCCAGGCCGTCGGCGGCGGCTGAGTACACGACGACGGTGGTGGAGCGGCGGGGGACGAGCCCGCCCACCCGCAGTTCCAGGACGCCTAACGGCAGTGACACGCCGAGCAGGATGGACCCGTGCTCGGCGGTCGCGCGTGGCTGGCGGACGTTAAGGAGTGCGAACTCCTGGGAGCTGGCGAGCAGGACGTGCAGGTGCTTGGCCGAGATCGCGGCAGCGCTGGTGGCGGACATGGGGACTCTCCTTCGGTGGCCGGGCATGGCTCGCCCGCGCAGCAGGGGATGTTTGTCGATTTACTAGATCTAGTATAGTAGTTTACTATTCTATTCGACTACTCCGTTTTGTGCCTGCGCGGCTCCCAGGACACGGTCTTCCTCGGTACCCGCCGCGCTCGGCACGCGCCAGAGCGGTCAACGCTTGATGGCCAACTCCAATCCAACACAGACATGCGAAAGGCAACGCTCATGCGTAACCGGCAACTGCACTTGAACGTGAACGCGAACGGTCTGGGCCGCGCCCCGGGCGCGTGGCGGCTGCGTGACAAGCCCCTCGGTTTCCTGGACCTCAGTGTCTGGGAGGACCTCGGAAGGACCGCGGAGCGCGGTCTGCTCGACGGAGTGTTCCTCGCCGAAACACTCGGCTATGCGCGCAATGCCTTCACCACGCCGTGGAATGCGCTCGATCCGTTCATCGTCCTGACCGCGGTGGCACGCGCGACTACCCGCGTGGGACTGGTGGCGACGGTATCGTCGACGTACCGCCATCCCTACCACATCGCCCGGCTCGCTTCGTCGCTTGACCTGGCATCAGGTGGCCGGGCAGCGATCAACGTCGTGACCACCCGCTCGACGCGGGCTGGCCAGCAGTTCGGGCTGGACGAGCACCCCGACTACGACGCTCGGTACGGTCGGGCGGACGAGGCGATCAGCGTTATCAAGGCCCTGTGGGAGTCGTGGGACCCCGAAGCGCTGGTGGGGAACAAGGAGACCGGTGAGCTGACCGATGTATCCAGGATCCGCGAAGTCAACTTCGAGGGCGAGCATCTGCGCATGCGGACGTGGTACCAGGTGCCCCGCTCGCCGCAGGGGTATCCCGTGGTGTTGCAAGCCGGTGCCTCGCCGCAGGGCATCGACCTGGCGGCGAAGTACGCCGACGCGGTCTTTTGCGCGGAGCACAACCTGGCTCAGGGCAAGGAGTTCTATCGCACCATCAAGTCCCGGGCGGCCACGCTCTACGGGCGCAACCCCGACGAGATCCTGATCCTGCCAGGCCTGTGGCCAATCCTGGGCAGCACCGAGGCCGAGGCGCACGCGCGCAAGGCAGAATTCGACAGTCTCGACGAGGACGGCGACACCCTCGGCAAACTCGCCAGCGAGCTGGGTCTACCGCGCGTGAGCCTGGAGCTGGACAAGCAGCTCCCGTGGGACCTCGTCGATGATCCGGGGCGGATACCCAGCAGTCACGGGTTCGCAAATTCTGTGATCGCGATGGCGCGCAACGAGCAGCTGACCGTGCGAGACCTGGTGAGTCGCTCCGCGGTTGGCGGTGGACACCGCATTGTCGTCGGGACGCCGGAGCAGGTGGCCGACGAAATCGAGGCATTCTTCAACGAGCGCGCCGCGGACGGATTCAATCTGAACCACGACTTTTACCCGGATGGGCTGGATCTGATCGTCGACCAACTGGTACCCGAGCTGCAACGCCGGGGGCTGTTCCGCAAGGAGTACGAGGCGACGACGCTGCGCGGCAATCTTGGCCTGCCCATACCGACCCCGGCTGTGAGCTCCAACGGCAAGGTCCCGGTTGCAACGTAGTCAGACGCGGCCGCATGCGGCGGGTGTCGCTCAAATGAACGGACGTCGCACGTCAGTGCGGGACGCCCAGCCGGCGGCTCAGTTGCCCGTCTGACTCGCGGCCGTGACGGGCGCTAGCGCCGCTGGCCAAGCCCGCGCCCCCGAGTTCGTCGCGCGCCCTTACCGCGTGTAGCGCGTTCGTCTTGGCGCCGGGTTGGGTCCGAATCCTCAGGCATCGCCAGCCAGGTACTCGGGCGGCGTGCGCGCCTGCGCGTCGTCATCAGCGGCCCATCGCTTCCGTGGCAATTTCGGCCATCGCCCTCTTACAGAACAACCCGCGGATCCAGGATCCACGGGCCGTCTGCCAGGAAGGAGCGCCTGTCCGCAATCGCCACGACATGTGCGACGTCACTCGTGGCGCAGCGTCTGCACCGCTCAGTCGGCCACGGCGGCACCTTCCCGCACCGCGTCGGTCGTGGGCCGTACTGCGAGCGCACTGCAACACGTCTCCATGATCATGCGCGTGACCACATACGGGTCCATGTTCGCGTTCGGGCGCCGGTCCTCAATCCAGCCCTTGCGTTGCTGCGCCGCGATCCACGGGATGCGCACCGACGCGCCCCGATCGGAGGCACCATAGCTGAACTCACTCCAGTGTGCCGTTTCGTGCGCTCCAGTCAGACGATCCTTGATACCTGCTCCGTAATTTTCAACGTGCGCGATCGGATCCTGTCCCAACGCTTCACAAGCAGTAATGATTGGGTCCCAGCCCTCGCGCATGGCGCGTGTGGAGAAGTTCGTGTGCGCGCCGGCGCCGTTCCAGTCGCCCGGCATAGGTTTGGCGTCCAACGAAACGACCACGTCATGGTCTTCCGCGATGCGGTTGAGCAGCCAGCGAGCCATCCACAGGTGGTCGCCGACCAGCGGTGGCGGAAGGATCCCGATCTGGAACTCCCACTGGCCCATCATCACTTCCGCGTTGGTGCCCTCGATCGCCAGACCGGCCTTCATACATGCCAGGGTGTGGGCCTCGACGATCTCGCGGCCCACCATCTTCTCGCCACCGGTCCCGCAGTAGTAGGGACCCTGCGGCGCCGGGAACCCGTCGGGAGGCCACCCCAGGGGTCGGCCGTGCTGAAAAAAGGTGTACTCCTGCTCGATCCCGAACATAGGTTCCTGATCTGCGTAGAGCGACGCGGCGGCCACGCACGCGGCGCGGGTATTGGTAGCGTGCGGCGTGAAGTCGGTCAGTTCGACTTCGCAGAGGACGAGCACGTTGTCGCCACCACGAAGTGGATCAGGACACGAGAACACGGGCCTCAGCACACAGTCGGAATTCTTGCCGGGTGCCTGATTGGTGCTCGATCCGTCGAATCCCCAGATCCCTGGCTGCTTGCCTGACTCGACGATGCGGGTCTTGTTGCGCATGAGTGGCGTCGGTCGCGTACCGTCGATCCAGATGTATTCGGCCTGGTAGCTCATCAGGCACGGAGGGTATCGGGCGGCGGTAGCGCAGTGATTCAGTGCGTCAACCTAAAGCCCAGGCCCAGCATCTGTGCAAAGTGCACAACGCCGAGTTGCTCGACAGGGGCATCGTGGTAACCCGAGTAACCCGAGGTTGGCGCCGTGGGTACGCCAAAGCACGTACGTGACTTTGCGCCTTCTGGCCGATGGCAGCGCCCATCGCCGGTTACATCATGTACTGTGCGGAGCCCGAATTGAGCATGTCGTACCAGTATGCGTTTTGTCCAACCTGTAACACGTCTCGCATCGCCCACGAATATCGCTGTTCCGTCTGCGATCACGCGGTGCCGTCACAATCGGCGAGCTTCGCCACGCGTGAGGCGCTCGTCGAGGCGGTGTACCGAAAAGAGCTGGCTGCCATGCTCCGTCCAGCGCAGCAATTGAAGGCGAGGTCAGACGAACGGAGTCGCGCAGTCCAACCCTCGGCTCGCGGCTGCCGCACCAACCGATTGCGGGGCAGAACTCCGGGCTCCAGCGGCGCACCCGGCCAGATGTAAGCCGTGGGCGCCGGGCAGCCCGACGCGCGCGGCGCAAACCCCAGGCCCACGCCTACGGCCGTTGAAAAGCCCGTCGAAGGGCGTGCTAGGCGAGCGCGTCGCTAGCGATGCGCGCGCCCTCGACCAGCGCCGCCAGCTTGGCCCAGGCGACACTCGGCGGAACACCCCGAGCGCGCACCGCGGTGCCGAAGCCACAGTCCGTGCTCGCGAGGACGCGCGCTGGGCCGACGATCTCCGCGAAGTGTAGCAATCGTTGCGCCACCAGCTCGGGATGCTCCACATAGGTCGTGCAGGTATTGATCACACCGGGGACGAGCGTCACGTGGTCTGGCACCGAAATGCGCT
The DNA here is from genome assembly GCA_963776625.1 of uncultured Chloroflexia bacterium. Taxonomy (GTDB): domain Bacteria; phylum Chloroflexota; class UBA6077; order UBA6077; family CF-72; genus CF-72. Next base: position 285,400 of record CAVZNP010000006.1, read on the forward strand.
CGAACACCTGCCATTCGTGCGCGTGGCGCGGATTGGCGGCCTCAAAGGAGATGCCGCCCACTGGCGCGGCAAACACCATGTCGACGATGTCCGCGAGCGGAATATCGTGGTTATGTGGGCCTTCGTAGTTGCCCCAGCACACGTGCAAACGCACACGCTCGCGTGGCAGATCGCGCAGCACGTCCGACAGGACGTCGAGGTGCATCTGGACCACATCCAGGAATTCAGCGTCAGTCAGCTGGCCGAAACGCGTCGAGCGCGACATCGCCAGGTCGGGACAGTCCACCTGGAGGTCGAAACCCGCGTCGACGACGGTAGCATACTCGTCCTTCATCGCTTGCGCGAGGTCACTCAGGTACTGGCGGTCGCTGGCGTAATACGTCGTCGGCATGAATGTGTCGATGACGCCGGGCGACGCGGCCGACATGAACGCGGCCTGACCCGGGGCGAGCGCAGCTTTCAGATTGGCGACGTCGCGGCGCACGGCAGCGGGATCCCGCAGCGTGACGGGCCCACTGTTGGTCGGGAACGCGATCACCGCGGTTCCTCCGCGGTCGAAATCGGGGAATTCCTCGGTTTCAGGCCCGCGCGGCAGGACGCTGCGCTGCCTGCCATCGAAACCCGTCAGCCGCTCCTTGACGTACGTGGCGTACGAGATCTTGCCGAACTCACCGTCGCTGACAACATCCAGGCCGGTGTCGACCTGGCGTTTGACCACGTCCGCCGTGGCAACCTGCACGGCGGCGTACAACTCGTCGAGATCGGTCTGTCGCCCCTCGTCGAATTCGATCATGAGCTCAGCCAGACGCGCCGGTCGCGGCAGACTGCCGGTGTGGGTGGTCAGAATACGGGTCATACCAGCAGCCAATGTGAGCATCTCGCTCGGGAAAAGGCAAGGCGACCGTCGTGCGGGAGGCGACTGGCGGCGTGGCAGACGTCCTCGTCTGCGACGCGCACGTTGCTGACACGCAAGGCGGCTCCGGAGAGAGCGCCGACCTGAATGCGTGTCATGATCGCCTTCGTGTTCTTGCCGACGTTACGCGCGACCCCACAGCTCGCTGCTCGCCAGCGCCGCGCCAGCCACCAGCGCCTCCAGCTTCGCCCACTGCACACTCGGATGCACGCGGATCGCGTCCCAGTGCTGTGCGAACCCGCAGTCGGCTCCAGCAATGACATTCTCCTTACCGACCACGCTCGCGTAGTTCTTGATCCGCCAGGCCACCAGCTCGGGGTGCTCCACCACGTTGGTTTGATGCGAGATCAGCCCCGGAATCAAAATCTTCCCGTCCGGCAGCTTGACATCCTGCCACAGTAGCCACTCGTGTTCGTGGCGCGGGTTGGCGGCCTCGATCGAGTACGCCTGCGCCTTGATCTTGAGCATGTGCCGTACGAAGTCTTCGAGCGGCACGTCCGTGGTGTGGGGGTGATTCATACTCCCCCAGCAGTGGTGGTAGCGAACCTGCTCTTCGGGAATGTCCCGCAGCGCGTAGTTGACCACCTCGACGCGCTCTTCGATGGCCTGCGGACTGTAAGTGCTGGTGGATGCCAGGTCTAGCTGGAGGATGTAGCCGGCATCGGTAATGGCCTTGTACTCTTCGTGCAGCGCGTCGGCAACGGCATAGGCGTACGCCTGTGCGTTGGGATAGAACTCCTGAATATTGCGGTCGGCGCGCCTGCCGGTGGGTGGCGTTGCCGTGATGAAGGCGTCCGCCACGCCCAGGCCCTGCAGCGCGGTCTGGAGCGTCTCGATATCACGACGCACTTCCGCCTGGCCCGTGTACGTGATGGGACCGGCCAACTGGAAGCGCTCGCCGGTGCCAGGGCGGTTGGGCATGTCGTCGAGCGAGATGTCCGGATGCATCCACAGATAGCGGAAGTGCGAGGAGTACTGCTGAAAGAAGTCCGGAAACACGGCTTGCTCCGCGGCGTCGCCGCCACCCCACGGGTTGCCCTCCAGGTCGGGTGGCAATAGCTCCAGGCCGCCGAGACGCTGATTCACGTAGGCGGAGAAGCCGGTACGCGCCAGCTCCCCGTCGTTGGGAATATCGATGCCGATCTCGACCTGCTTGCGCACGACGTCGATGATGCCGGCACGGATGTCGGCCGCGAGTCTCGCCTGGTCGTAGGGCTGGCCAAGGGCCCGCGCCTTCATGCCCTGCATGATCTCCGGCGTGCGGATCAAGCTGCCAACGTGGGTCGTCAGCGTGCGGTCAGTACTGCGCTTCATGGCTCAATGTTCCAACTCCGCGAGCGTCTTGTCAGGATTGGCGTGGCCAACCTAACGGTGCTGGACGCCGGTCAATCCCAGGATGAAGGCGCTGGCGCCCCAGGACTGATAGTCCAGACCAGTCCAGTCCCCGACCTTGTCGCTGACCGCGTACTGGTCATAGACGCGGGCGACGCCCAGGACGGAGTGAAGCGCGAAGGCCTCCTGCTGCACGGTGTGCCACTCGGCCAGCCGTTTGTTGGCGTCCAGCTCCGAGACCATCGCAAAGAAGTCCGTATCCAACTGTGGGTCGTTGCCGCTCAGGTTGACGCCCTTCGAGGTCATGTGATTTTGCTGCGCGGGGATGCTGTTGGCGGCCGAGCCGCTGCCGATGCCCATCCACGGCGCGACGCCCCCCATGATCTTGGGATCCTTGGCCAGCCAGGCGCTCCTGAAGGCGGTGAAATCCATGGGGATGAGCTGGGTCTTGATGCCGACCGCCTCCCAGTAGGCGGAGATGACCTGCATCAGGTCGGGTTCCCAGCCGGCGGATCCCTGTACGACCGAGAAGATGCGAATGACTGGATCCGAGAAGTTGCCCGGGTAGCCGGCGTCCTGGAGGAGTTGTTTCGCCCGCGCAGGGTCGTACTGGATGCTGTACCAGATCGGATCGAAGCCCCAGTGCAGGTCAGTCAAACTGATGTTGCCGGCGGCTGGCTGTCCGAAGCCCTTGAAGAAGGAGTCAACAACCTCCTGGCGGTTGATGGCGAGGTCCATCGCCTCGCGCACCCGCTCATCAGAAGTCGGTCCTGGCTGGAACCAGTAACCAGCCATGAACAGCCCGGGGATAGTTGAGGCTTTCGTCTGACGTAGCTGATAGCCGTTATTGTCGCGCAACTGAACGGCGTTGTCGTTCGAAACACCCGCGATGTCTGCCTCGCCGCGTTTGAGCATCGCGATCCTGGTGGACTCCTCCGGCACTTGCGACAACACGAGTTTGTCCCACACCGGTTTGGCGCCCCAATAGTTTGGGTTGGGCTGGAGCTCGGCGCTCACTCCAGGGCTGAACGCCGTCAACATCCAGGGTCCGGTCCCGACGGGCTGCTTCTGGAAGGTGTCGAGCCCGACCTGGTTGAAATACTTCCGTGGGATGATCGCCGTGCCCTGAACGGCGTCCGGATAGAACACGTACGGCGGGTCTTTGGCGTAGACCAGGACGGTGTACTTGTCAGGCGTTTCGATGTGGTCCACGGTCTGGCGGTGCAAAGGCGACCACGGACTCTTGGAATCGTCAGAGATAAAGCGTTCGAAACTGAACTTGACGTCGTCTGACGTCAGGTCGTCGCCGTTACTCCACTTGACGTCTTTGCGCAGGTTGAATGTCCACAACTTGCCATCTGGACTCATCGAGAAGCTTTCCGCCAACCAGGGCACGAGATTGCCCTGCGGATCGTAACGCAACAACGGCTCGTAGATGAGCGGGATGACATTGTTGACCTGGGGAATGATGACGTCCATGTTTTCAGTGCCCAGGTCGGCAATGGCCACGTTGAGCGTGCCACCGGAGGTCTGGCTCGCCCCAGTCGTCGCGGCGCCCGTAGACGCGGGCGTCGTGCCCGTGCCAGCGGTCGTGGACGCGGGGGCGCCTGCGCCTGCGGTAGTCGCGGCGGTCGTGGCCGCGGGTGCCTGCGTGGCGGCCGGCGCGGGTTGGCCGCAAGCCACCAGCAATCCGGCGACGATCACCAGACTTGAAACCCACCATGTTCCCGTTTGTCGCATGCCCTGGGACCTCGTTGACGGCTAATCGGCGTGCACCGTGCTTGGCTCAACGGCTGACCTGCCACGTCAGCCGATGGCCTGCTCCGCTGGCTGTTGGCTTGCCCCGGAGGGTGCTCAACCTATCACTTCTCGCCGACCGTCGCAATCGGCAGGCAGAATCTTATATCGTGGTCTGGGCGCCAGGGGTGTGGCAACGCCGCCCGCGCCTGCACCGAGCATGATGGAGAGTGTCCATGGACGACGAGGACCAGATTCGGCTGACGCTGGCGCTGCACGCGCAGCGACTCGACGACGGTGACGCCGAAGGCTACACCGCGCTCTACACGGAGGACGGGCAGTTCACCTCGGCGGCTGGCACCCACACGGGGCGCGCGGCGATCCGCACGTTCATCGGCGATCTGTTCGCCGCGCGGACACCCGAGCGTCGCAGCAAACATCTGTTCGGCAACACGGTCATGACCGTGGTCGGCGACGTTGCCGAAGCCGTGACCGACGTTTCGATCAGCCAGCGCGTTGGCGACGGACCCTGGACGATGGGCATCGTCAATCGCCACTTCGATCGCCTGGTGCGCAGCGGAGACCAGTGGTTGTTCGCCGACAAGCGCGTCGTGCGACGTTGAGCCCGGAGGCGTGACCATGCGAGATGAAGAGCAGATTCGACTGACCCTGGCCCTCTACTCGCGCTTCAACGACTACAAGGACGAAGAGGCGTGGACGCTGCTGTACGCACCCGACGCGGTCGTCGTCGCGCGCGCAGGTCAGGAGTGGCACGAGCAATACGTAATGGCGGCGGCTGCTGCTCGACGACGACCGCGTCGGGTGCGTACAGCAGCGTCCACGCCTCTTCGTCCTTGTAGTCGTTGAAGCGCGAGTAGAGGGCCAGGGTCAGTCGAATCTGCTCTTCATCTCGCATGGTCACGCCTCCGGGCCAATGTTGCACGACGCGCTTGTCGGCGAACAACCACTGGTCTCCGCTGCGCACCAGGCGATCGAAGTGGCGATTGACGATGCCCATCGTCCAGGGTCCGTCGCCAACGCGCTGGCTGATCGAAACGTCGGTCACGGCTTCGGCAACGTCGCCGACCACGGTCATGACCGTGTTGCCGAACAGATGTTTGCTGCGACGCTCGGCGGTCCGCGCGGCGGAAAGATCGCCGATGAACGTGCGGATCGCCGCGCGCCCCGTGTGGGTGCCAGCCGCCGAGGTGAACTGCCCGCTCCTCCGTGTAGAGCGCGGTGTAGCCTTCGGCGTCACCGTCGTCGAGTCGCTGCGCGTGCAGCGCCAGCGTCAGCCGAATCTGGTCCTCGTCGTCCATGGACACTCTCCATCATGCTCGGTGCAGGCGCGGGCGGCGTTGCCACACCCCTGGCGCCCAGACCACGATATAAGATTCTGCCTGCCGATTGCGACGGTCGGCGAGAACGACTAGGTCCAGCACCCTCCGGGGCAAGCCAACAGCCAGCGGAGCAGGCCATCGGCTGACGTGGCAGGTTAGCCGTTGAGCCAAGCACGGTGCACGCCGATTAGCCGTCAACGAGGTCCCAGGGCATGCGACAAACGGGAACATGGTGGGTTTCAAGTCTGGTGATCGTCGCCGGGTTGCTGGTGGCCTGCGGCCAACCCGCGCCGGCCGCCACGCAGGCACCCGCGGCCACGACCGCCGCGACTACCGCAGGCGCAGGCGCCCCCGCGTCCACGACCGCTGGCACGGGCACGACGCCCGCGTCTACGGGCGCCGCGACGACTGGGGCGAGCCAGACCTCCGGTGGCACGCTCAACGTGGCCATTGCCGACCTGGGCACTGAAAACATGGACGTCATCATTCCCCAGGTCAACAACGTCATCCCGCTCATCTACGAGCCGTTGTTGCGGTACATCCGCAAGGGAACCTTGTGCCATGGTTGGCGGAAAGCTTCTCGATGAGTCCAGAAGGCAAAGTGTGGACATTCAACCTGCGCAAAGATGTCAAGTGGACCAACGGCGACGAGCTCACCTCAGACGACGTCAAGTTCAGTTTCGAACGGTATATCTCAGATGATTCCAAGAGTCCCTGGTCGCCGTTGCACCGCCAGACTGTCGACCATATGGAAACACCGGATAAGTACACGCTCCAGGTGTATGCGAAAGACCCCCCGTACGTGTTCTATCCGGATGCCGTGCAGGGCACCGCGATCATCCCAAGAAGTATTTCAACCAGGTCGGCCCGGACACCTTCCAAGCAGCCCGTGGGACCGGGCCCTGGATGTTAACGGCTTCACGCCTGGAGTCAGCGCCCAGTTCCACCCCAATCCAGACTACTGGGGCGACAAGCCCGTGTGGGACAAACTCGAGTTGCTGCAAGCGCCCGAAGAGTCCACCAGGATCGCGATGCTCAAGCGCGGCGAGGCAGATATCGTCGGCGTCTCCAACGACAACGCCGTCAAGTTGCGCGACAAGCGGCTATCAGCTCCGCCAGACCAGGGCCGCAACGATTCCGGGCTGTTCCTGACTGGCTACTGGCTGAAGGCCGGCCCAACGTCCGACCAGCGCGTGCGCGAGGCGATGGATCTGGCCATCAATCGGCAGGAGATCGTCGATTCGTTCTTCAAGGGCTTTGGCAGCCGGCGGCCGGCAACATCAGCCTCACCGACCTGCACTGGGGCTTCGATCCGGTCTGGTACAGCATTCAGTACGATCCCGCCCGCGCAAAACGCTGCTGCAGGACGCCGGCTACCCGGGGAAATTCTCGGACCCGGTGATCCGCATTTTCTCGGTCGTGCAGGGGTCCGCAACCTGGGAACCCGACCTGCTACAGGTCATTTCCGGGTACTGGGAGGGCGTCGGACTGCAAACCCAGATCGTGCCAATGGACTTCACCGCCTTCAGGAGTTCCTGGCTGGCCAAGGACCCGAAGATCATGGGTGGCTCGCGCCGTGGATGGGCATCGGCAGCGGCTCGGCAGCCAACAGCATTCCGTCTCAGCAAAACATCATGACCTCCAAGGGCGTCAACTCAGCGGCAACGATCCACAGCTGGACACGGACTTCTTTGCGATGGTGTCGGAGCTGGACGCAACAAACGGCTGGCCCAGTGGCATACGGTGCAGCAGGAAGCCTTTGCGCTTCACTCCGTCCTGGGCGTCGCCCGCGTCTATGACCAGTATGCCGTCAGCCAGAAGGTCGGCGACTGGACTGGCCTCGACTACCAGTCCTGGGGTGCTAGCGCCATATCCTGGGACTCACCGCGTCCAGCACCGTTAGGTTGGCCACGCCAATCCTGACAAGACGCTCGCGGAGTTGGAACATTCAGCCATGAAGCGCAGTACTGACCGCACGCTGACGACCACGTTGGCAGCTTGATCCGTACGCCGGAGATCATGCAGGGCATGAAGGCGCAGGCGCTTGGCCAGCCCTACGACCAGGCGAGACTCGCGGCCGACATCCGTGCCGGCATCATCGACGTCGTGCGCAAGCAGGTCGAGATCGGCATCGATATTCCCAACGACGGGGAGCTGGCGCGTACCGGTGTTCTCCGCCTACGTGAATCAGCGTCGGGGCGGCTGGGTAGCGATCCCCACCCGACCTGGAGGGCAACCCGTGGGGTGGCGGCGACGCCGCGGAGCAAGCCGTGTTTCCGGACTTCTTTCAGCAGTACTCCTCGCACTTCCGCTATCTGTGGATCTATCCGGACATCTCGCTCGACGACATGCCCAACCGCCCTGGCACCGGCGAGCGCTTCCAGTTGGCCGGTCCCATCACGTACACGGGCCAGGCGGAAGTGCGTCGTGATATCGAGACGCTCCAGACCGCGCTGCAGGGCCTGGGCGTGGCAGACGCCTTCATCACGGCAACGCCACCCACCGGCAGGCGCGCCGACCGCAATATTCAGGAGTTCTATCCCAACGCACAGGCGTACGCCTATGCCGTTGCCGACGCGCTGCACGAAGAGTACAAGGCCATTACCGATGCCCGGCGACATCCTCCAGTTAGACCTGGCATCCACCAGCACTTACAGTCCGCAGGCCATCGAAGAGCGCGTCGAGGTGGTCAACTACGCGCTGCAGGACATCCCCGAAGAGCAGGTGCGCTACCACCACTGCTGGGGGAGCATGAATCACCCCCACACCACCGACGCGCCGCTGCGAAGATTCGTGCGGCACATGCTCAAGATCAAGGCCCAGGCGTACTCGTCGAGGCAGCCAACCCCGCCACGAACACGAGTGGATGCTGTGGAAGGACGTCAAGCTGCCGGACGGCAAGATCTTGATTCCGGGGGTGATCTCGCATCAAACCAACGTGGTGGAACACCCCGAGGTAGTCGCGTGGCGAATCAAGAACTACGCGAGCGTCGTCGGCAAGGAGAATGTGATCGCCGGAGCCGACTGCGGGTTCTCCCAGCACTGGGACTCGATCCGCGTGCACCCGAGCGTGCAGTGGGCGAAGCTCAAGGCGCTGGTCGCCGGCGCGGCACTCGCGAGCAACGAGTGTGGGGTCGCGCGTAACGTCGGCAAGAACACGAAGGGCGATCATGACACGCGTTCAGGTGGGCTTTCTACGGAGCCGCCTTGCGTGTCAAGCAACGTGCGCGTCGCAGACGAGGACGTCTGCCACGCCGCCAGTCGCCTCCCGCACGACGGTCGCCTTGCCTTTTCCCGAGCGAGATGCTCACATTGGCTGCTGGTATGACCCGTATTCTGACCACCCACACCGCGGAGTCTGCCGCGACCGGCGCGTCTGGCTGAGCTCATGATCGAATTCGACGAGGGGCGACAGACCGATCTCGACGAGTTGTACGCCGCCGTGCAGGTTGCCACGGCGGACGTGGTCAAACGCCAGGTCGACACCGGCCTGGATGTTGTCAGCGACGGTGAGTTCGGCAAGATCTCGTACGCCACGTACGTCAAGGAGCGGCTGACGGGTTTCGATGGCAGGCAGCGCAGCGTCCTGCCGCGCGGGCCTGAAACCGAGGAATTCCCCGATTTCGACCGCGGAGGAACCGCGGTGATCGCGTTCCCGACCAACAGTGGGCCCGTCACGCTGCGGGATCCCGCTGCCGTGCGCCGCGACGTCGCCAATCTGAAAGCTGCGCTCGCCCCGGGTCAGGCCGCGTTCATGTCGGCCGCGTCGCCCGGCGTCATCGACACATTCATGCCGACGACGTATTACGCCAGCGACCGCCAGTACCTGAGTGACCTCGCGCAAGCGATGAAGGACGAGTATGCTACCGTCGTCGACGCGGGTTTCGACCTCCAGGTGGACTGTCCCGACCTGGCGATGTCGCGCTCGACGCGTTTCGGCCAGCTGACTGACGCTGAATTCCTGGATGTGGTCCAGATGCACCTCGACGTCCTGTCGGACGTGCTGCGCGATCTGCCACGCGAGCGTGTGCGTTTGCACGTGTGCTGGGGCAACTACGAAGGCCCACATAACCACGATATTCCGCTCGCGGACATCGTCGACATGGTGTTTGCCGCGCCAGTGGGCGGCATCTCCTTTGAGGCCGCCAATCCGCGCCACGCGCACGAATGGCAGGTGTTCGAGCGCATTTCGGTGCCAGACCACGTGACGCTCGATCCCCGGTGTGATCAATACCTGCACGACCTATGTGGAGCATCCCGAGCTGGTGGCGCAACGATTGCTACACTTCGCGGAGATCGTCGGCCCAGCGCGCGTCCTCGCGAGCACGGACTGTGGCTTCGGCACCGCGGTGCGCGCTCGGGGTGTTCCGCCGAGTGTCGCCTGGGCCAAGCTGGCGGCGCTGGTCGAGGGCGCGCGCATCGCTAGCGACGCGCTCGCCTAGCACGCCCTTCGACGGGCTTTTCAACGGCCGTAGGCGTGGGCCTGGGGTTTGCGCCGCGCGCGTCGGGCTGCCCGGCGCCCACGGCTTACATCTGGCCGGGTGCGCCGCTGGAGCCCGGAGTTCTGCCCCGCAATCGGTTGGTGCGGCAGCCGCGAGCCGAGGGTTGGACTGCGCGACTCCGTTCGTCTGACCTCGCCTTCAATTGCTGCGCTGGACGGAGCATGGCAGCCAGCTCTTTTCGGTACACCGCCTCGACGAGCGCCTCACGCGTGGCGAAGCTCGCCGATTGTGACGGCACCGCGTGATCGCAGACGGAACAGCGATATTCGTGGGCGATGCGAGACGTGTTACAGGTTGGACAAAACGCATACTGGTACGACATGCTCAATTCGGGCTCCGCACAGTACATGATGTAACCGGCGATGGGCGCTGCCATCGGCCAGAAGGCGCAAAGTCACGTACGTGCTTTGGCGTACCCACGGCGCCGCCGACCCGGGACGCGCGAGTGGACGCCGCGGTCGCTGCCACGTCCGGGTTACCACGATGCCCCTGTCGAGCAACTCGGCGTTGTGCACTTTGCACAGATGCTGGGCCTGGGCTTTAGGTTGACGCACTGAATCACTGCGCTACCGCCGCCCGATACCCTCCGTGCCTGATGAGCTACCAGGCCGAATACATCTGGATCGATGGGACGCAAGCCTTCACCGTTGATGCGCTGCAAAACCCGCGTCGTCGAGCCGATGGCAAGCAACCCGGTATCTGGGGGTTCGACGGATCGAGCACCAACCAGGCGCCGGGCCAGAATTCCGACTGTGTGCTGAGGCCCGTGTTCTCGTGTCCCGATCCACTTCGTGGTGGCGACAACGTGCTCGTCCTCTGCGAAGTCGAACTGACCGACTGTCACGCCGCACGCTACCAATACCCGCGCCGCGTGCGCGGCCGCCGCCGTGCGCTCTACGCAGATCAGGAACCTATGTTCGGGATCGAGCAGGAGTACACCTTTTTTCAAGCACGGCCGACCCGCTGGGGTGGCCTCCCGCACGGGTACCCGGCGCCGCAGGGTCCCGTACTACTGCGGTGACCGGTGGCGAGAAGATGGTCGGCCGCGAGATCGTCGAGGCCCACACCCTGGCATGTATGAAGGCCGGGCTGGCGATCGAGGGCACCAACGCGGAAGTGATGATGGGCCAGTGGGAGTTCCAGATCGGTGATCCTTCCGCCACCGCTGGTCGGCGACCACCTGTGGATGGGCTCGCTGGCTCCTGCAACCGCATCGCGGAAGACCATAAGATCGTGGTCGTTTCGTTGGACGCCAAACCTATGTCCGGGCGACTGGAACGGCGCCGGCGCGCACACGAACTTCTCCACACGACGCCATGCGCGAGGGCTGGGACGCCAATCATTACTGCTTGTCGAAGCGCTTGGGACGAGCGATCCGATCGCGCACGTTGAAAATTACGGAGCCAGGTATCAAGGATCGTCTGACTGGAGCGCACGAAACGGCACGACTGGAGTGCAGCTTCAGCTATGGTGCCTCCGATCGGGGCGCGTCGGTGCGCATCCCGTGGATCGTCGGCGCAAGCTAACGCAAGGGCTGGATTGGAAGACCGCCGACCCGAACGCGAACATGGACCCGTATGTGGTCACGCGCATGATCATGGAGACGTGTTGCAGTGCGCTCGCAGTACGGCCCACGACCGACGCGGTGCGGGAAGGTGCCGCCGTGGCCGACTGAGCGGTGCAGACGCTGCGCCACGAGTGACGTCGCACATGTCGTGGCGATTGCGGACAGGCGCTCCTTCCTGGCAGACGGCCCGTGGATCCTGGATCCGCGGGTTGTTCTGTAAGAGGGCGATGGCCGAAATTGCCACGGAAGCGATGGGCCGCTGATGACGACGCGCAGGCGCGCACGCCGCCCGAGTACCTGGCTGGCGATGCCTGAGGATTCGGACCCAACCCGGCGCCAAGACGAACGCGCTACACGCGGTAAGGGCGCGCGACGAACTCGGGGGCGCGGGCTTGGCCAGCGGCGCTAGCGCCCGTCACGGCCGCGAGTCAGACGGGCAACTGAGCCGCCGGCTGGGCGTCCCGCACTGACGTGCGACGTCCGTTCATTTGAGCGACACCCGCCGCATGCGGCCGCGTCTGACTACGTTGCAACCGGGACCTTGCCGTTGGAGCTCACAGCCGGGGTCGGTATCGGCAGCCCAAGGTTGCCGCGCAGCGTCGTCGCCTGGTACTCCGTGCGGAACAGCCCCCGGCGCTGGAGCTCGGGAACCAGATGGTCGACGATCAGATCCAGACCATCCGGGTAAAAGTCGTGGTTCAGGTTGAATCCGTCGGCGGCGCGCTCGTTGAAGAATGCCTCCATTTCGTCGGCCACCTGTTCCGTGTGCCGACGACAATGCGGTGTCCGCCGCCGACCGCGGCGCGATCACCAGGTCGCGCACGGTCAGGTGCTCGTTGCGAGCCATCGCGATCACAGAATTGGCGAAGCCGTGGCTGCTCGGTATCCGCCCGGATCATCGACGAGGTCCCACGGGAGCTGCTTGTCCAGCTCCAGGCTCACGCGCGGTAGACCCAGCTCGCTGGCGAGTTTGCCGAGGGTGTCGCCGTCCTCGTCGAGACTGTCGAATTCTGCCTTGCGCGTGTGCGCCTCGGCCTCGGTGCTGCCCAGGATTGGCCACAGGCCTGGCAGGATCAGGATCTCGTCGGGGTTGCGCCCGTAGAGCGTGGCCGCCCGGGACTTGATGGTGCGATAGAACTCCTTGCCCTGAGCCAGGTTGTGCTCCGCGCAAAAGACCGCGTCGGCGTACTTCGCCGCCAGGTCGATGCCCTGCGGCGAGGCACCGGCCTGCAACACCACGGGATACCCCTGCGGCGAGCGGGGCACCTGGTACCACGTCCGCATGCGCAGATGCTCGCCCTCGAAGTTGACTTCGCGGATCCTGGATACATCGGTCAGCTCACCGGTTCCTTGTTCCCCACCAGCGCTTCGGGGTCCCACGACTCCCACAGGGCCTTGATAACGCTGATCGCCTCGTCCGCCCGACCGTACCGAGCGTCGTAGTCGGGGTGCTCGTCCAGCCCGAACTGCTGGCCAGCCCGCGTCGAGCGGGTGGTCACGACGTTGATCGCTGCCCGGCCACCGATGCCAGGTCAAGCGACGAAGCGAGCCGGGCGATGTGGTAGGGATGGCGGTACGTCGACGATACCGTCGCCACCAGTCCCACGCGGGTAGTCGCGCGTGCCACCGCGGTCAGGACGATGAACGGATCGAGCGCATTCCACGGCGTGGTGAAGGCATTGCGCGCATAGCCGAGTGTTTCGGCGAGGAACACTCCGTCGAGCAGACCGCGCTCCGCGGTCCTTCCGAGGTCCTCCCAGACACTGAGGTCCAGGAAACCGAGGGGCTTGTCACGCAGCCGCCACGCGCCCGGGGCGCGGCCCAGACCGTTCGCGTTCACGTTCAAGTGCAGTTGCCGGTTACGCATGAGCGTTGCCTTTCGCATGTCTGTGTTGGATTGGAGTTCGCCATCAAGCGTTGACCGCTCTGGCGCGTGCCGAGCGCGGCGGGTACCGAGGAAGACCGTGTCCTGGGAGCCGCGCAGGCACAAAACGAAGTAGTCGAATAGAATAGTAAACTAATATACTAGATCTAGTAAATCGACAAACATCCCCTGCTGCGCGGGCGAGCCATGGCCGGCCACCGAAGGAGAGTCCCCATGTCCGCCACCAGCGCTGACGCGATTCGGCCAAGCACCTGCACGTCCTGCTCGCCAGCTCCCAGGAGTTCGCACTCCTTAACGTCCGCCAGCCACGCGCGACCGCCGAGCACGGGTCCATCCTGCTCGGCGTGTCACTGCCGTTAGGCGTCCTGGAACTGCGGGTGGGCGGGCTCGTCCCCCGCCGCTCCACCACCGTCGTCGTGTACTAGCCGCCGCCGACGGCCTCGCGCACCTTGCCCAGACCCGACTTGCCGCGCTCGGCTACACCGACGTGAAGGTGCTTGACGGGGGCATCGAAGCCTGGGCCGAGGCCGGCTTCAAGGTGCACACCGGCGGGGACAACGTCATCGGCCAGGCGTTCGGCGAGTGGATCGAGGCGATCTACGCTACGCCACACATCAGCGTCCCCGAGTACCGGGCCAGGGTCGCCGCCGGCGAGGGCATCGTCCTGCTGGACAGTCGACCGCTTGCCGAGTTTGAGAATCACAGCCTGCCAGGCGGAACGTCCGTTCCCGGTGCCGAGCTGGTGTATCGCGCGAAGGAGGTCATCACCTCGGACGACTGCCTGGTGGTGGTGCACTGCGCGGGTCGGACGCGAAGCATCCTGGGCGCGCAGGTGCTCATCAATGCGGGACTGCGAAACAAGGTGGTTGCGCTGGAGGGCGGCACCCAGTCCTGGGTGCTCGAGGGCCACGAGCTGGAACACGGCCGACGCGGCGAGGCGCCGCTGCACCGGCCAGGCACTGGCCGAGGCCGCCGCGGCGGCCGCGCGTTTCACACGGAGTTTCGGAGTGCGCTGGATCGACAAGGCAACCCTGGAGGAGTTCCGCGCGGAAGCCGATCGGCGGACGCTGTACCTGCTCGACGTCCGGCCGGCGGACGAGTTCGAGGCGGGCCACCTGCCCGGGTCGGTCTCGGCGCCGAGCTGGGACGTCGCGCCCTGGGTATTCCGCCGCGCCGCAACGCACAACGCCCGCTTCGTGCTGGTCGACAACGACCAGGTACGGGCCACCGTGGCTGCTTCGTGGATCATTCAGATCGGCTGGGGTGAGGTCTACGTGCTCGCCGACGCACTCGCCGACGAACAGCTGGAGACCGGACCGGTGGCGTGGCCGGTGCTCGGCCTGCCGGAGACAGGGAAGAGGCTCGTCGGCGTCGATGCGGCACAGCGGGTGCTCGCCGGGGACGCTGGCGCGGTCGTCGACCTGCAGCCGAGCCCGGACTACCGGAAAGCCCACGTACCAACTGCCGTGTTCGCGAATCGGGCAGGGTTGGCTGGCTCGGCCGCCGACATCCCCGGCGAGGGACCGATCCTGCTCGTGTCCGAGGACGGCGTGCTGGCCCGCCTGGCCGCTGCCGAGCTCCCCCAGGCAACCCACCGACCGGTGAAGGTGCTCGACGGCGGGTTCGCCGCCTGGCAGCGGGCCGGTCTGCCCGTCGAGAGCGGGACGAGCACTTGCTGCACGAGGTCGACGACGTGGTCGCCTCCGGCTGGCGGGAGACCGACCGGAACGCCGCAAAGCGGGGTTCCGCCGCTATCTGGCCTGGGAAGATGGCCTTGTCGCCGAGCTCGACGCCGACGACACGGTGCCGTTCAAAAGTTTCGGAAGGTCGCCACGTTCGAAGTGACCGCCGTCGAGACTGCCGCGGCACCGCAGGCGGTAGGAGCGCCGGCGGGCGGCTGGCCATCCGTCGAGCTCGAGGACCTCAGCCCCACGGTCGCCCAGCGCGCCTGGTGACAGACGCTCCGCGCGTGGCGCGGGCCCGGGCTGCGGGTCACCGTGCCGGCGCTGTTGATGCTGGTGTGGCAGATCTCCAGCTCACTCGGACCTCTTCAGCGAGCAAGTGCTCCCCTCGCCGACCGCGGTCCTGGCCGCGTACGGCGAGCTGTGGCGCGACGGCGACCTGCAGAGCGCCCTGCTCGTGTCGCTGCAGCGCGCCTTCTCGGGACTGGCCATCGGCGCGTCACTCGGCCTGTTCCTCGGCATCTGGGCCGGCCTCTGGAAGCTGGGCGAGGAGATCTTCGACGCACCGCTGCAGATGCTGCGCACCATCCCATTCATCGCGATCGTGCCGCTCGTGGTCATGTGGTTCGGGATCGAGGAAAAGCCGAAGATCATCCTGATCGCAGCGGCGACCGTTTTCCGGTGTACCTGAACACCAACCACGGCGTCCGCGGCGTGGACGCGAAGCTCGTCGAGGCCGCGCAAGTCTTCGGGCTGGGCGGCTGGCGACTGTCGCTGCGGGTGATCCTGCCGACGGCGCTGCCGCAGATCCTCACCGGCCTGCGGTACGCCCTGGGCGTCGCGCTTCTGGCCCTGGTGCTGGCCGAGCAGATCAACGCGATCCAGGGGATGGGCCACATTCTGCTCGTCGCCAACCTCAACCAGCGTACGGACATCCTCATCGCCGGCGTCCTGGTCTACGCCCTGTTCGGCATCGTCGTCGATCTCTTCATGCGCTGCGTCGAGAAGTACGCACTGCCGTGGAGGGTCCGTGTCTCACTCTGAACAGCTCGTCTTCGCCGCCGACGACTACATTGTGCGCGCGCGCGGGGTCCGCCGCGTGTTCGGCACTCGGGCGGTGTTGGACGGGGTGGACCTCGAGCTCCGCCAGGGCGACGTCGTCGCGCTGGTCGGCCCCTCCGGACTGGCAAGACCACCCTGCTGCGCATCCTGGCCGGACTGGACACCGCCAACGATGGCCAGGTCGTAGTCCCGAAGGCACGGTCGGTCGTGTTCCAGGAGCCGCGTCTGGTGCCCTCCCAGCGCGTCTGGCTCAACGTGGTGATCGGACACCGTAACGCCCGCCAGCACCGCGAGCACGCCCTCGACGCGCTCGGCGAGGTGGGACTGCGCTCGCACGCCAACGCCTGGCCGGTGACACTCTCCGGTGGCGAGGCCCAGCGCGTCGCGCTGGCCCGTGCCCTGGTCACCGAGCCGGCCTGCTCCTCCTCGACGAGCCGTTCGCCGCGCTCGACGCCCTGACCCGGATCAAGATGCACGACCTGGTGGCGCAGCTCATCGCGCGGCACCGCCCGGCGGTGCTGCTGGTGACGCACGACGTCGACGAGGCGATCTTGCTGGCCGATCGGGTTTTGCTGCTTCCAGCGGCAAGGTGCAGGTGGACGCCCCCGTCGACATCGACAAGCCGCGCGACCGCAGCCACCCGCGCTTCCTGTATCTGCGGGCAGTGTTGCTCAGCCACCTCGGCGTCGGCTCCGCGCTGAGCCACTCGCCGCCGCTTCCTGAGAAATGATCGGAGGAATCCACCGTGCACGTCCGTGAACGTACCCGAGTGAAGGATCGGCAGCTCCGCCGGTCGCTGATCCCGGCCGCCGTTGCCGCCCTGCTCGTGACGAGCTCCGCTTGCAACGCACCCTGCGGCGGCGGGGCGTCATCCGGCGAGCAACGACACCAAGACGACGATCACGTTCGGGTTCCAGACTCCCGAGTATCCGGAGCTCCTCAAGGCCTCCGCCTGTTCGAAAACCTCAACTACGAGCTGAAGACGCCGGTGATCTCGGGCCCGCAGAACCAGATCGCGGCGCTGTACGCGAAGAACATCGATGTCGGCCTGGTAGGCGAAAACACCGCCGGGTTCGAGTGGGCGAACGCGGATCAGGATGGAATCAGGCCGGTACGACCCTGCGGTGTATGAGATCGCCGGCGCCACGGTCATCAATCCGCCCCCGGACTGGAAGTACCCGTCCCCTGCCGTATACGTGAAGAGCGACGCGGGCATCGAGAAGCCGGCTGACCTGCGCGGCAAGACGGTGGCTGACAATTTCGGTGGCAACATCTATGCCGGGTACCTGGATGTGCTCGCGCTCGGCGGTCTGACCGAAAAGGACATCACTCCGCAGCTGTTCGAGAGCAATCAGCTTGCCGCGACGGCGTTCAACACCGGCGACACCCAAGCCGTCGTCAGCAGCTACTCGAGCATCAAGGCGGTGGTCGACTCCGGTAAGGCAAAGCTGCTGATCGGCAACGTCAGCTCGGCGTGGCCGGCGGCTCCGGCTACATCTCCGGCCGGACGTACTGAACGATCCGAAGAAGAAAGCGGCGCTGGACGACTTCTTCAGCCGGTACAGCAAACTGTACAGAGAGTGGACTCCCAACAATCGTGACAAGTACGTCGAGATCCAGAAGACCACGAACAAGCAGACCGACGACATCGCTGAGGTGAACTGGGAGGTCATCGCCCTGACACGGTTCTACAAGGTTGGCGATCCCGCATTCGTCGCGAAGCAGCAGAAGATCGTGGACCTCGCGTTCCAGAGCGGCTCGCTGAAGTACAAGCGGGACATCACGAAGGCGTACAACCCCATCTTCGACAACGTCGCGGTACCTGGCTGAGCTGAGCATGACTGGTCATGAGCGGCGCCGGCTCCGTCCTCCAGCACCACTGGTGTGTGGGATGAAGGCAATGGCGGCATTTCATCGCCGTTGCCACTCCTCCGCAAGCAGTCGGTAGGAGCGGACCCGATCGGCGTGGTCGTGCGCAATCGTGGTGATGATCAGCTCGTCTGCCCCAGTCGCGTCGCGCAGCTGATCGAGCTGGTCAGCTACCTGGTCGGGTGAGCCGACGAACTGCGTCTCCACCCGGTCGGCTACGAGTGCGCGGTCCGCGTCGCTCCAGACGTGCCGGCGGGCCTCGTCCGGCGTTGGGAATCTAATTGCGCCTTCGCCGGTGCGGATGCTGCGCACCCAGAGTCCGTAACCCGTGGCCAGTTCGCGGGCGGTGGCCGCATCCCTGGCAACGACCACGTCGGCCGAGACACTCACGTAGGGTCGCTCCAGGTCACCGGAAGACTTGAAGGCCTTTCCGGTAGCCGTCCACCGCTTCGAGGAC
>CAVZNP010000007.1:0-1656837 GCA_963776625.1 uncultured Chloroflexia bacterium
ATACGGCCTGGGGTAATCGGTGGGCATCTCGCTCGTCTCCTTCGGCGTCTCCTGCGAGAATCCCAGGAGCGAGCCGGCCGGCGAGAAGTCCAGCATCTCCCAGCATCTCCCAGCAGATCGTTCCGGGCGGGCTCGATCTCTGATCCAGGGGACCCGGGTATTGGGGCTCATGCCGACAGGCGCAGAGTCCCGGTCGGTAGACTCGGGGCGTTCCCCTGGCCAATTATGTCGGCTATCTGGAGCCTGGGCAAAGGCTGCGTTCTGTCCAGCCATCATCACCGAGGCCCGAACCAGGCTCCTTGGGTGGATGCTGGCTGGCGTCGGGCGTGATACCGGCCGTCTCGAAAGGAGCCGCGATGCAGACGGTTCCTTGCACGACAAGGTCACGCTTTCTCACGCGCGGTGTCAATGAGCACTTTGGTGGCCGTCGAGGTGCCGAAGCCACGCCAGCGTGCCACGGTCGCCACCAAGTCGGCCACACGCTGCCGCTCATCATCGTCGCTCGACTCCAGCGCGCAGTTCGGGAGCGAACACAGGTCCAGGCTGGCGCCGTGCTCGACAACCGCCAGCGCCGCGGACGTGCCGAACCGCGCGTTGATCAGCGTCGTCGAGCCGAGATCCTCGAGCACCGGCTGGGCGGGCGGCGTGCAGGGCTCGTGGAGCAGGTACGCATACCCCGAGTCCTGTCGGTAGGCGACCAGGTAGCGCGCGGCGTCGGCGACGTGGTGCTTGGCCACGCCGAGCACCAGCGAGGGGGCGGCCGAGTGTTGATCGGCGAGCTGTCACTTGACCTGGTAACTGTCGCGCTTTTTTTTGACGCGGTATTTGTCACAGGTCATGAGGGCGGACGTCAGCACGACTGACCCAGATTGAGAGTCGGCAGTGCGATGCTCTCCCATATCTGTGATTGCCAGCGCGCGTCACTGAGATCGCGATGATCTTAGCGCGCGGCCAGAGTCATGTGGCTCACGAACCCGAGACGATGGTGTACATCGGCCAGGCTGACTCCTGATTCGA
This sequence comes from uncultured Chloroflexia bacterium, assembly GCA_963776625.1. GTDB lineage: Bacteria > Chloroflexota > UBA6077 > UBA6077 > CF-72 > CF-72. The sequence continues at coordinate 1,018 of CAVZNP010000007.1, forward strand.
GGAAGTCGTGGATCGCCGTGCGGCGAAGATCTTGCGGCCCAAATGTCGCGAGTCCTGCTGATGCGGAACGCTCGAGCACCATGTGTGTGATGCCTGCAGCCGTCAAAGCTGTTTTTGGCAGTAGGCCACCACGCCGAAACCGAGGCAACCACACGCCTGGTTGACCGCCGCGCGTGGCCCGCCATCGTCCGAAGCTGTCGGCGGTGTCGCCACCGAGTTCGACCTGGCGGTACCGAACGGGCGGGGTGGACCTGCAGCATGGGCAACACAGGTGAGCAGTCATCGAGGTGCAGGCCGGTTAGTTCTGCTGTGGATAGACCGCCGTCGTAGATGCCATCCAGCAGTGCGAGAGCCTGCTGATGGTCGCAGTCGCCGCGCCAGTCGCGACCTGGACCGCCAGGCAACGCCCGTCGCTGCGCACGGGCGTATTCGCGAGCCGCTGGATCATGACCGTCGCCTTCGTCATGCGTGGCGCTGGCCGACATGGTCCAGCGCGTGCTCAGTCTGAACGGCTTGTCGCTCATGCACCTCCCATTCTGGGCCTCGATCGACCAGCGCGCATCAGACCTGCCTGATCTGCTGTTCAATGAGCCCTGGTTTCTGATCGAGGGTCTGCAGTGGACAGCCGTCGCATGGTCGACGGTTGGCGGAGCCTCGGCCAATCGCCTCGACCAGACACTCTCGCCGACGATACGCTCCGTACTTACGCATGGCAAACGGAAAGGATCGAACGACGAAGGTCTGTGGCGAGGCTGAAATGAGCGCCGAGCGTGGAAACACTCTGGATGTGCGCCCGCCGCCTACGGATCGTCAACGGCTTCGTAAGGCACCGCTCGTGCACATGCACGCAGGGGTGCTCGCGGACCTTCGAATCGCGAACCAGCAGGCCAATGCTCGCTGCCCGACCAGTCGGACCCAGCTTTGCTCCAGAACTACGATTTCCAAGCAGGTCCGTGGAACGGTATCGTCCGCTCTCAGGACAGTTGGACCCCAAAACGACGATGAGTTGAACGTCCACAGCAGGCACAGACGAGAGCAAGGGACGGAGGCAATGCAGGATGAGCGATTCCATACACGGCTTCCCGGAGTGGATCCGCGTCACTCACTGGATCAACTTTTTGCTCATGGGCTTCGTGATTCGCGCCGGGATCCAGATCCTCGCCGCCTTTACCCGCGGCTGTACTGGAATGACCACTGCATCCCGGGCTCGGAGTGGATCAAGTTCACGCACCGCGTGATCCATCCCGAACGGCCGTGGATTGCCCGAGAACAGGAAGAGACCTGGTCGCCCTGGGTACAGAAGCGACTCGCTCAGACGCCGCCGTGGCTGTCGCCATCGATGTGCTATTTGAGGCCGCGCGCTGGTTGGGACCGTTCTGGTTGGTTGAGGGCCCTTTACATCGCACGCCAGTGTCCGTTCGCTTCTGCGCGAACCACGTCTTGAGGCCAACAATAGTCGCTTTGCTGCCATCGGCCGAAAGGCGGTCGGAGGCCAGTGCATCAGCTGAAGGTCGCCAGATGACCAGCCCGATGATCAGCGTGCCCACAACGACCAGCACTTGCGTCCAGAAAAAGCGCGGGAGACCCGGGAGCGTCGAGCGAACTGACTGTAACGGGACTGCAGGGAAGACGACCAGCAGCTTGATCTTCCCCTGCACAACGCTGGCCTGGATCGTCCGTGTAGAAAGTTTCGTGGTGGGACGGGCCGGCAACCATCGCGCACCGGCGGTGATGACGTCGTGTGTGGACCTGTCCAGAATGCTGTCGTCGTCGGTCCGCGCGGTCAGGGCCGTTTCCGTCCAGATGACTTGACCCAAGTCGTCCATGTACCGGGGCCCGGTTGTGAACGTGTGACTGAGAGGCAATGCATCAACCAACGAGTCCTTGCCAGTTGCCATGCGGTCGTGGCTCATATCCACGATCACGACATCCTCGCGCATCGAGGCAGCTAGCGCTTTCACGTCGCCGGCCGCTCGCGCGTTGATGAATGCGTCCACGACACGGACACTGTCCTGGACGGCATCGTCGCCCGTTGTCAGGGCACCCAACAGGTAGCAGAGCGTGAGCGCGAATACGACGATTGCTGCGATCGCGCAGTATCGCCATCTCGAGCGGAGCGGAGCAGGGGTCGCCGGCACACGGGCAAACCTGCGGCCCCGCGGCTCTCTTCGAGCCTGGTCCAGGCCTACCACAACCAGCTGCTTCGATGCTTTTACCAGAGACCGTGACGTTCCGGGAGAGGAACGTCACCGCCGACAGGCAGTGGGAATTCGCTGTTGCAGGGTGCAGCTAAACGGCTTCCTTTCGTGAACAGGTCGGGTTCTTCATGCGTGGTCTCGCATGTTCCAGCCATTCCGGTGATTCCTTCCTCTGCCTGGCCGAGCCACTTCGTCAGCGCTGGTTGCGGCCAAGTCAGATTCACGGGTTCAGGCGGAGCATTCCAGGTGGCAATTCCCCGAAAGTTCCCCCCGAATTCCCCTGATCACAGCGTGGCCGTGTACGATGCCCTGCCGACTGGATCGATGAGCACGATGCAGCGCTTGCGCCAGGTTGAAGCCAACGCCTCTGTCGGCGATGCAGCTCAACATGACAGCGATGTGGTGGCCCAGGTAACCGATGCCCTGGCACATCTGTACGACACTGGCTACCTCCAGACTCATCCACTAGCGTCCCTGCTTGACGATGGGACTGCGTCCGGAGCGCAGGCACTCCGAAAGAGCCTCCTGGAGGCCATTGAGCGCCTGCGACCAGAGCCTGTCGGGCGATCGAGGTTGACGGTCAGCAAGCGCCGTTACGAGCTGCTGCAACTCCGCTATGTTGAAGGCCTGGACGCGCCGGCTGTGCAGGCGCGTCTCGCCATTGCCAAGAGTCAGTACTACCGAGATCACGCTCGTGCTGTCACGGCGGTCGCCGCCGCGCTCCGCGAGCGTTGGGCGGAACAGACGGCTGAGCCGGCCTCTCGAGGGCGCACCGGGACCGTCCGATCGGTTGAGGCGCCAGGCCGCACTGCCGCGCCCGCTAACCAGCTTTGTCGGCCGCGGCCGCGAGGTCTCCGATCTCGGCCAACTACTCGCCGACGGGCGGCGGCTTGTCACTCTCACCGGTCCGCCTGGCACGGGCAAGACCCGCCTCGCGATCGCCGCGGCTAAGGCGGACGCCGAGGAGTCCCCAGATGCTGTTACGTTTGTCGCCCTCGCGTCGGTTTCAGATCCCGAGCTCGTCGTGCCAGCGATCGCGCGCGCCTGCGGGCTGCAGGAGGTTCCAGGCCGCGCAACACTTGAGCTCCTTGCAGATGCGCTGCGCGGACGGCACTTGCTCATGGTGCTCGACAACTTCGAACAGGTCGCGCCGGCCGCGTCTCTGCTTGTCGAGTTGCTGAGTGAATCTCCAGCGCTAACGTTGCTGGTGACCAGCCGCGAGCCACTGCGCGTGAGTGGCGAGCAAGTCTACGCGGTCCCGCCACTCGCCGTTCCTCCAGAGCATAGGTTGGACCCCGTGCCGGCAGAAAGCCTGGCATACGAGGCCATACAGCTCTTTGTCGAGCGAGCACGGGCGGCCCGTGCCGATTTCCACCTCACCGAGGCCAGCGCGGCGACAGTGGGTGAAATCTGCCGCCGACTTGATGGGCTTCCGCTCGCAATCGAACTAGCCGCGGCGCGGACGCGGACGCTCCCTCCCGCGGAGCTACTGGTTCGATTGGGGAATCGATTGACGGTGCTCACGGGTGGCGCTCGCGATCTCCCCAGCCGCCACCAGACTCTGCGCGCGGCCATCGATTGGAGCTACCAACTGCTTGCCGAGAACGAGCGCCGGCTGCTTCAGCGGGTCGCGGTGTTCTCCGGCGGGTGGACGATCGATGCCGCCGAGTCGGTCTGCGCCGATCAGCCGTTCGAATCTGGCGGACCGGAGTCAACAATTGAGCGTTCCAATGTGCTCGAGTTGCTGGCTGGCCTGGTCGACCGGTCGCTGGTAGTGGCCGACGAGCAAGACGGCGCGGCCCGTTACCGTCTGCTGGAGACGATTCGGGAGTATTCGTCCACGCTGCTCGCGGAAGCCGACGAATCAGATGTGATCGCGCGCCGACATGCCGAGTTCTACGCGGCCCTGGCTGAGGAAGCGGAGACAAAGCTGTTGGGTCCAGAGGCGCCGAGGTGGCTCGACCGCCTCTCCCGTGAGCACGACAACTTCCGCGCGGTCATGCGCTGGTGCGGCGATCGGCGAGCGGTGGAGCCTGGCCTCCGCCTCGCGGGCGCGCTCTACATGTTCTGGTACTTTCGCAGCCAGTGGAGTGAGAGCCATTCTGCGCTGGCACAGCTCCTGGCGTTACCGGAGGCAGCGGGCGATACGCCACTACGCGCACGCGCTCTGTTCACAGCGGGATGGCTCGCGATTGACCAGGGTGAGAACGAGGAAGCGCGCAGGCTCTGCCAGGAGAGCTTCGCGATCGGGCGCAAGATCGACGACACGCGCTGCGTGGCGCGCGCGCTCGTCGTCATGGGGCTGACCCACCACTACCATGGCGACAACGCTGGGGCGCGGCCGCCCCTGCAGGAGGCACTCGCGCTCGGGCGTAGCATTGGCGACCAGTGGGCCGTCGAAGTCGCGCTCATGCACCTTGGCACCGCCTGCTTCCTGTTCGACGGCGACTACCCGGCCGCGCGAGCCGCTTTCACCGAGAACCTTGCCCTCGCCAGGGCGTCAGGCAACCGCTGGGTGATGGCGCACGCGCTCGAGTGGCTCGGTAACACGGCCTTCGAAGAAGAGGATCACGCCGCAGCGCGTAGCTTCTACGAAGAAGCGCTGGCACTCAACTGGCAGTTAGGCGATCGCCTGGGGGTCGCGCATGTGCAACAGCGTATGGGTCTGGTCTGCCTGGACGCGGGCGACGTCCCGGTCGCGCGAGCGTTACTGATGGAATGCCTACCAGTGCAGCGCGAGATTGGTGACGTCCCGTACATCACCATGACCTTTGAGGGACTCGCTGGCGTCGCGGCGAGCGAAGTCCAGTCTGGTGGTGTGGCGAGCGCCCGGCGAACGCTGCGACTCGCCGGCTTCGCCAGGGCGCACCGCGAGCTGCACAACCCACCGCTGACGAGCCGTCGTCAGGCGCGACTGGACCGCTGGCTGGCACCAGGCCGTCTTGTGTTGAGCGATGAAGCCGCTGGCGCTGCGTGGGCGGAAGGCCGGGCGATGACATTAGACGCGGCGATTGCTTACGCGCTGGCCGGGGCTGCTGGGTGACGTCGTGAATCCTCTCACACTCCGAAGACGCATAGGCTGTCGCATCTACCTTGTCTCACTACCAATAGCGACAGCTGGCGCAGGGGCCAAAGTGGCGCCATCGCCCAATCCATTGTGCTTGCTCGACTGATCCAGCGGTCTTTGCCCTCGTCGATCGGACGCACGCGGGGTTCCGTACATGCATCCGTCGCCACACCCGCGTACAGCAGAATGTAGTGGCCCCAGCGTGCGCCAGTGTCTTCGTGGCCGGGTAATAAGCCGAAACGCACCAGCGGTATTCCAGCCGAGTCACCGACGCCTACGCCATCGTCATCGTCGACTGGGACCTTAACGCCGCACCACTCGAGACAGAACGCGACGTCCGCATCGGGTCGCTCGCCCTCTTGCCTCCGGGCGATAGCCAGAGTCCAGTGTGTTGGTGAGGGGGATGTAAGTTGACGGTGCCGCTGGGCGTGCCTGGCCCAGGCGACGCTCGCGATATCGGCCAGCTGCTCGACCTCGCACCTGTCGCCTGTGACGCACGTTCAAGGGCGGTCTCCAGTTCGAGCGTCGGCCAGGGCGCGAATGGCGCTCAGGTGCTGGTTGATCGTCGACGGCGCCAGGTTCTTGCCCTCGAGCATGATGCGATAGCGCTGGACGAGCGCGCGGCTGAGCGCGCCGCCGCCTGTGCGCGATGCCAGCCGAGGAACTGGCGCAAGGCAGAACGGTAGCCGCGGCGTGAGACCTCAGAGTGCAGGCGGTTGGTGACGATCGCGATCAGTGCGTCGGCCACCGTTGTCCTCACGCTCACGCCCAGACGGCCTGTCGATGGGTCGACCGGCGTGCACCCCGGCGGTTCGGTAACCTGTCGCAGCGAGGTTCGCGATGCTTGTCCGCGACGTGATGACGATCTATCCGGTCCACATCGATCAAAATGCCACCATACACCGCGCCGCCGAGATCATTAGCATCGCCGAAGTCAGTGATGTGATGGTCGTCGACAACGTGAAAAATTTCGTCGGCGTGCTCTCGGAGGGAGACGTGATTCGCGCGGTGCTGCCAAACTTCGACGAGATCCTCGCGACAGGTGGCACGCTTAACGACGCTTTCCAGGTCTTTGTGCGCAAGGGTCAGGAGCTGGCGAAACGGCGCATCGACCCGCTCGTCATCCGCGACGCCATCATCTTGAAGCCGACCGACGACGTAGCGATGGCCGCGGCGACGATGGTCGAAAAACAGATCCGTCGCCTGCCGGTTGTCGAGGACGGGAAATTGGTTGGCACGGTCTCACGCGCCGATATCTGTCGGGCGGTAGTCTATTACGCACTATGACGGCGGTCTCGCGCCGCTGCGGCGAGCGACGCGGAGGCGCATTGCTCGCCGCAGCGGCGACTCTCGGTTCTAAACCGCGGTGATGAACCCCGCCACTGACGAGTCGGTGCCCAGCCGGTCGGTACTCGACAGGGCAATCGCGACGAACCGTGAGCTCGGACACGAAAATCTGGGCTTCCTGTCCGAAAACCATGGCTTCGAGCCGAGCAAGCCACCACTGCTGAGTTTGCCACCGTCTCACCGTGCCTGGGACGACATGGTCGGGCGTCTGCCCGCGCTCTTCAGGACGCTCGGGCTCCGCGAAGCATTCGATGCCATGCCCGTGCTCCCTGCTGACGCCCAGAGCCTGCCGGACACGTTCCTGTGCCGCGCGTCCGCGCTCCTGAGCATCTTCGCTCATGCCTACTTTCGCGGGGGCGTTGAACCTCCGGCGGAATTCCCTGCGTGCATCCGACAGCCGTGGGAAGAGGTCACGCGCCGGTTGCGGCGGCCCGAGCCTTTTCTCTCGTACATCGATCTTATTGTCTACAACTGGCGCCTCCGCGATGCGACGCTGGCGGATCCTATGCGGGTCGAGAATATGGATCTTCTCATTCCAACGGTCGGGAACCAGGAGGAGCGGGTCTTCTATCTGACGCAGGTTGAAATCCTGGCCCAGTGCGCCCCCGTCGTCGGCGCGGTGGTCCGGGCGCAGGAGGCGGTCACGCGCGGCGATGTGGAAGGCCTTGGGCGCGAGCTGCGGGGCATCTTCGAGTGCTTTCAGCACGTCACCGACATTTCCTTCCAAAAGATCAGCCCGAATCCGCGAAGCTCGACGTTTGTCGACCCCGTCGTCTGGGCGAAGACTGTGGCGCCGTTTGCGGTACCAATCAAGCAGGGCGTGCAGGGGCCGAGCGGCACGTCCTCGCCCATCTTCCACCTGATGGACGCGTTCCTCGGCCGCGCCGCCTACGATTCGTTGCTGGGCGGCGAAGCGATGCACATCCGCGCCTGGTATCCCGAACACTGGCGCGATTTCCTCGAGGCGGTAGGCAAGGTATCGGTCCGCGACTTCGTGTCGCAATACGGTGACCGCGTGCTCGAAGGGCTCTTCCAGAACCTCGTGGACAGCTACGCCGGAGATAAGGGGTTTCTCGGCGTGCACCGGTAAAGGTCTACGGCTATCTCGAAACGGCTTTCAAGATGGGTCGCTCCGTGACGATTGGCGGTTTCAAAGGCTTGTTCACCGACCGCGAGTGGAACCGCGTCGACGCTGAGCTCGATATCACCCGCAACGAGCGTTATCTCGAACTTCCGCGACACCCGTTCTACGCGCGCCCGATCCCCCGTGATTACGAAGTCACACCGTCGGAAGGAGCAGTGGCCAGCATCGCGCTCGACGCCGGAAACGCCGGAATCTTGTACCGGCCCGGCTGACCGCTGCGCAGTCCTGCCGGAGAATGAGGACGATCTCATCGACCGAACGCTCCGCGCGCTGCGGGCGAGCGGCCAAGAGACTATCAATCTGGATCGGGTGTGGCAACGAGCCGTGCAGCTGCGTAGCTGGCACCGCGCGGCGCAGTCGCTGCCGCTTGCGATGTTTCTGCGGTATGGCAAGATTCGCCCGGTCGCGCGCGAGGTCGCCAAAGCGCTTCACGCGCTCACGGCTTCGTCGCGCCTCAGGGAAATCATCAACGCTCGCGCGGAAAACCACTGGGAACTCTGGGACCTTCTCGACCTCTTGTACGAGGCAGGCTTCGATACTCGACGGTTGTGGAAGGCCCAACCCTGGGAAGCCGAAAGCATTTGTCGGATCGTTCCACCAGAGCCTTTCCGTCTCTACTCGATTTCGTGCGCAATGGAAGACCCGTCCGCTGCCGGCGCCCGCTCTTTGCAACTGACGGTCGCACGTCTGGAGTATGCGACCAGAGACACGCCCACCTCGATGGCGGCAAAACGCCTCGGGACCGCCTCCAACTTCCTGGTGCGGGCGGTAACCGATCCAGCGAGAGCGTACGACGAGATTTCCGTGCAGCGCGTGCCCGCGCCACGCTTCCATTTGCCGGCGGACCGAAGCCGGCCGATCGTCATGTTCGCCGCCGGCGCAGGAATCTCGCCGTTTCTCGGATTTCTTCAGGAGCGCGAACGACAGGAGAACCCCGGCGAAAACTGGCTGTTCTTTGGAACCAGAACGCGCCACGAGCTCTACGGTCGACAAACGCTCGAAGACGCCGTGAAGCAGGGCAGGCTACACCTGCGTGTCGCATTTTCGGGTGAAGACACAACGCTCCTAAGTATCCGGACGCAGCAGGGGCCGAAGCTCATCTTCGAAAGCGGTCGGCGGCGGCGCATCGACCGGTTGACGGCGGAGCCGGAAACGGCAAGCGCGCTCTGGGATCTGCTGCGGCCCCGTCGTGAAGGAGGTCGCGGCGCAACGTTCTACGTGTGTGGGAGAACGGGTTTCGCGAGCACCATCTGGAAGAGTCTCGAGCAACTTGTCTTTCAATTCTCTCGAGGCCCGGACGACATATCGCGCGAGGAGGGATCGCGGGAAATGCTCTTCCAGCTCGTTGCGGACGGCCGCTACCTACAGGACATCTTTACCACGTATACGGGAACTCTCGAACCGGGCACAACCCTCTACAACGCGTCTGACGTGGTCCTGCACAGTGGGAGCGCACGCGAAAAGTGGCTCGTCATCGACGGACAGGTGTACGACATGAGCGAATTCGCGCATTTACATCCGGGTGGCAACAAGCTCATAATGGCGTACTCCGGACTGGACGCCACCGACGCGTACCGCCGAGTCCTGCACCACGTCAATACCGAGGTCGACGCCATGCTGGGCATGTATCACATCGGCGCCATCCGCCGTCTGGACTTCCGAGGGGCATGGGGCGTGGCCATCGGACCCAGGGGTCTATTCTACCGGTCTCTGGAGGACCTCTTTCGAACCTGGGTGCGCTACCTCTACCTGGTCGTGGAGATGGAGAACGCACTCGCGAACGACTTCAGCTTCCTGGAGCGTGCCACGACGCAGAGCGAAGAACCCGGTGAGATGACTCCGCTGAAGTTCCAGATGGTGGCGGATGTTCACGAGCGGTTCGTGGCCGTGTACCTCGATGGTCTGACTGGTGAGGATCTCCAGATGTTGTGGGCCATCACATCGGGGGCGTGCGCTCCGGACCAGGACATTCGGAAACTGAGTCAGGAGATCACCACCGTCAATGGTTCACCTGATGCGCGGATCGTGCGGACGTTCGCCGAGACGATGCGGACGATGATCAGTGATCTCGCGGCTGGTATGGGCTCGCGGGGAACTGCGGCCGATGAGTTGGAAACGTTGCGTGGGTTGTGCTCGGTGCTGGAAGACTGGGACCGCCGCTTTCTTCGAGAGATGAAGATGGCTCTGCGCGACGGGACGATGGTGTTCGAAGAGCACGAGGGCGATACAGTGCATGTCGGCAAGGATCGCCTGATGGCCAGCGTGATGCGCATTCCGCGGATGTTGCGGTACTACTACACTGGCCTCGCCAGCCGCGTCGGCCCGGCGCCGGGGGAAGACCGAGTCGACGCACCCGACACAATGGCGGACACCGATCCGCTGCTGACACCATCCGAGTCAGCGTTGGGATCATCGCCGACGTCCTGCGTTCACTGTGGCACGGCGGCCGAACCGCGCGCCGTAACGTGCCGGTATTGCGGCGCCTCGCTGCTCGAGGCACGCTCCGGGCGCGACGTATTCGTCGGACACGGCATGTAACCTCCGGACGCTCACCAACAGTACCCATGGAGCGCGTGCAGCACAGTCTTGAATCGAATGGCAACCGGTGCTTACCGAGGATGCGGAGTTGTTGGCAGCGCCAGCGACATCCATTGGCTCGCCGGTCGCCGCGACCAGTCCCGCAACGCCGTGGCCAGGTGGCCACCGGTCCGTGCGGAGCGCGTCGACATCTGGCGGAGGTGCGCTCGGCCGGCGAACGAGTCAAGCGGCTCGAGGCGTATGGTGGCTCGACTCGCCAGTCAAGGACCGCTTCGGTCTGCGAGCGTCGGCGGGCCCGCGCGAGGGGTTCCACGAGGCACGTCGGTGGTTGCACATGCTGTCGGCCACGACAATTTCGAACCACCAGAGCAACCTTACTTTGATTGCGGCCTGAGCCACAGCTGCAGGGTGCCCCGCGGGCCTTCCCCGGACCTTCCCCGCGGCGGAAGGCGCAGGGAAGAGCGTGGCCGTAGCTTTGGGTAGTCACTCGATACGCCCAAAGGAGAATCCGCATGAGCGACATCACGACCCGCCCGTCCATCCGCAACGGCGTCGACACCGCGACGCTGTTCGCCACGCTCGACGTTGTCAAGGCCGACCCGGAGATCGCAAAATTCCAGTTCCGTGCCAGCAACCGATGGATTGCGGGCACGCACAGCCAGTCCACGTTCGACGACTTCTTCGGCGCCAAGCAGGAGATGCGTCACTCCAGTAGCCGTATGATCGACGCCGACCACCCGGCCGTGCTCGTCGGCGCCGACAACGGGCCGACCCCGATCGAGTTCCTGCTGCACGCTCTGGCGTCCTGCCTGACTGCCGGCGTGGCCAACATCTCCGCCGCGCGCGGCGTGCGCCTCACCGAGGTCACCTCGACGGTCGAAGGCGACATCGACCTGCTCGGTGTCCTTGGACTATCGGGGGATGTCCGCAATGGTTATCAGCAGATCAAGGTCACCCTCAACCTGAAGGGCGACGACCCAGACAAGCTGCGCCAGGTTGTCGAGCAGTCGCGTCAGCGCTCTGCCGTCTTCGACGTGCTCACCAACGGCGTTCCGGTGGCCATCGAAACGGTCACCAGCTAAGCGAACGCGAATTCTCAGTCGGGGGCTGGGTACAGTGCCCGGTTTGCGACTGGGTAAGGAAGAGAACATATGCGATGAGTCTCGACACGCCGAAATCACGCTATGACTCCGATCTGCAGGTGTTCTCTGAAACTCCCGACGTGCCGCGTCGGGCAAATTTGTGCTTCGATCGCTGGCTTGCCGACGGCGAGCGACTCGAGCACGCAGAGTTCCGGCCACTGACCGGCAAGTGGGCTCCGAGTCGGACGAGGCTGCCTAACGCCGGTCATGGCATTCCCCCAGTTGCGAGAACACACCCGATGCTGCATCCATTCATGGTCGAAATAAACGCACATCATCGCCGTGAGTGGCTTCTGGTGGAGAAGGCAAAAGCGCGTATGGCCCCGGCGGGCAAACATGTGCATTTCGCGGAGGCATTACGCGCAATCATGATCGGGAAGTACCGCTCGCAGCGCATCAAACGACGACATGCGGAGCTCTGTGCTTTTGCGCGTTCCAGGCGCGGACCGGTGGGCGCCCGTTCCCTGACAGATATGCGGGGCATCGTGGTCCGCCGGACCTTCTGGCGGCCTGCCTCGCTGACGGAAGGGTATGGGGAATGCGGCACGCATAGCGTTCAGACGTCACTTCCAAACCAACCCACAGGAGGACCCAGATGAACGACACCGCGACAAGCGAATGGCATTTCCCAACCCCGGCCACCGCTGACAGAAGCGGATTGTGTGCGAACCAAGATGCCATCGACGGGCAAAGCTTCGAAGTGGTCATCGTTGGGGCACGCCTCGCGGGGGCGGCTACGGCCATGCTGCTGGCCGGCCGCGGCGTCCGCGTCGCCCTTGTGGATCGCTCGCGATTCGGGGCCGACACGACGTCGACTCACGCGCTGATGCGCGCCGGGGTCCTACAACTCCATCGCTGGGGACTTCTGGACCGCGTCCGCGCCGCCGGCACTCCACCCGTTCACCGGACGACGTTCACCTATCAGGATGGCGTAGTGCCCATCACCATCAAACCATCGAATGGTGTCGACGCGTTGTACGCACCACGCCGAACCGTGATCGATCCGATTCTCGTAAACGCGGCTGCCGACGCGGGCGCACACGTCCGCTTCGGCTTCAGTGTCACCGGGCTCACGCGCGGCCCAGACGGCCGACCAAACGGCGTCACCGGGACGAGGGCGGACGGCCACCCGTTTACCATCGGGGCTCGGTTTGTCGTTGGGGCTGACGGCATCGGCTCGACGATTGCACGGCTCGTCGAGGCCCCCCTGGAACACAGGGGCGAGTACGCCAGCGCCATCACGTACGGCTACTGGACCGGTGCCGAAGTGGAGGGCTATGAATGGGTCTTCCTCCCCGATGCCGCCGCGGGTGCGATCCCGACTAACGACAACCAGGTGTGCGTCTTCGCCAGCGCCACCGCAGAACGGATTGGACACGGCGGCACTGGCGTCATCGAGTCGATCTTGCGCGCCTCTGCACCAGACCTGGCTGAACGGCTTCGCGCGGCCCGGGCGCCTGCGTCTACCCGCACCTTCCGCGGACATCCGGGCTTCATGCGTCGGGCATGGGGAAAGGGTTGGGCACTCGTCGGCGACGCTGGCTACTTCAAAGACCCGCTCAGCGCTCACGGAATGACGGACGCCCTGCGCGATGCCGAACTCATTGCGCGTGCCCTGGCCGCGGTCCTCGAAGGCGGTGACGAGACCGAGGCGCTGGCCGGTTACCAGGCGACGCGAGACGCTCTGTCGTTGCCTGTATTCGGATTAATCGACACGCTTGCCTCCCACCGGTGGAGCAGCGCCGAGATCGCCGATCTCTTGCAGCGCCTCTCGGCGTCGATGACTGACGAACTCGAGCTGCTCGCTGGACTCGACGGCCAGAACCTGAGCCTCGCAACCGCGGCATGAGGATTGGCCAGCTGCATGGACCAGGTTGAGCGTGCGCAGCCGCCATGCTGGGTTAGTGGAGCGCGGCACGATCCCCAGTAGGCCAAATGAAGCGGTCACTGCCGAGCGTAGTGGGTGCCGCGACATTGGCCTGTTCGACGCTGCGCCGCCCGCCACTCGTTGTTCGGCGGCCAACTGTCCAGGCCGTCGTGTCAAGCCGTTGGCTGCGGGGGATCTCTCTGGCCCAGGCTGCGTGTTCCTCACTGTGGACTGGAAGTTTGTCCGGTGTACCTGGGCGACACTATCACCGGCCGGGTGGAGGTCATGCGCGTCGGGGAAGACAAACGCATCCGTGATGTCGCCCATCACGGTACGGAATCAGAAACGCGGCATCTGACTTTCTGGGTTGGCACCACGCGCACGCTCGATGGCTGATATCGCCTTACAGGTCGGTTCGTACTTCGAGCGGTTGGAATGCGCACGCTCGCCCTCCACGATTTCGTCCACACGGCCTGCTGATGGTAGTCGAGTCAGTCGGGCGGGTTGTCACACAGGAAATCCCACCAACTGACGCTGTGTCGCTATCCACCGTCTGGCGGGGGTGGGGTCAAGAAGTCGGCTTCAGTGCGGGTCCAATCACTGAGTGATGTGGCGACCGGCGTCGTTCCGCGGGCGGACGCATTCGCCAGCTGGGTGGGTATGGCGTCCATTCCGGCGGCTTGGTCGAGATCACCGCCCAGCGACGACGCCGGTCAGACCTCTATTCGCGTTTATCGGGCGCCGCGTCGCTATCACGTGCTGACAGATACGACTGAGCCGACTCTTGCCAATGTCGTCCATGCAGGGCCCGCGCGAAAAATCATCGCTTCCGAGGGGCGCGGTGCTCGATGCACGCTCCTCGCCTGCAGCCCGATTCGGGTGCAAGCAACCGACGTATTCCAAAAGGCAACGGCCAGCCCTCGACCCTCAACGCTGGGCCGCGGGGCTCTCGCCGAGGTAGATCTTCTAACGGAAGACCGCACTGCCAACACCCTATAGTTGGTGCCGTGCGCGTGGGGATTGCAGTGCTCGGACGATTTGATGTGATCATCGACGGACGCGCAGTCCAGCCCTCCAACCTTGGTCGCCGTGACGCTGCACGACTGGTCAAGTTCCTCGCCTTGGCGGACGGGCACCGCCGTCACCGCGAACAGGTCATCGAGGCGCTTTGGCCTGAGGTCCCACTGAAGTCAGTAGCCAACCGCCTGCACAAAGCAGCCCACTTTGTTCGTAAGGCCACCGGCATTCCGGACAGCATCGTGCTCGGCGCCGACACGGTGGCACTCTTTCCTGGCGCCGACCTCGAGGTCGACGCGCTCATCTTCGAGCAACTTGCCGCGGAGGGTTTGGCGCGCGACGACTTCGACGCCATCGAGCGGGCGCTCGCCCTTTACTCGGGCGAACTGCTGCCATTTGATCCCTACGAAGTCTGGGCGTTCCACCACCGCCAGCGCCTCCAGCTGCGACACCGCGAACTGCTCCGTCGTGGCGGGAGGTTCGACCAACTCGTCGCGCTCGACCCCACTGACGAAGACGGGCATGTCGGTGTGATGCGAGGCATGCTCCGAGCCGGCGACCGTACCGGGGTTCTGCGCCAGTTCAAGCTGCTGACCAGGATCCTCGACGAGGACCTCGGGGTCGGTCCGAGCGTCGAGGCGTGCTCGCTACGCGATCTTGCCCTCGGTCCCGTACATGCGCCTGACGCGCACGGTGCACCGGCCTTGCATCCGCTGAGGTCGGCTCCACTCGCCACCCAGAGCGTGCACTTCTGTGCGACGACGGATGGGGTGCGATTGGCCTACGCAACGAGCGGGAAGGGGCCGCCTCTAGTGAAGGCGAGCAACTGGCTAACACACCTCGACTACGACTGGGGCAGCCCGGTATGGCAGCACTGGTGGCAGGCGTTGTCGCGGCGGCACATGCTGGTGCGCTACGACGAACGCGGTTGTGGCCTCTCTGATTGGGACGTAAATGCAGATTCATACTCGCTCGAGGCGTGGGTGCGCGACCTGGAAACGGTTGTTGACGCGCTCGGCCTGGAGCGGTTCCCCTTGCTCGGAATCTCACAGGGCGGCCCGATCGCAATCACGTATGCGGCTCGTCACCCCGAGCGAGTCAGCCACGTGGTTGTGTACGGGACGTGCGCGCGGGCAACCTGGGCGAAGGCGACCGACGAGCAGCGTCGTGAGCTCACTGCACTCGGCGAATTGATCAGAGTGTCGTGGGGCACCGATCAACCAGGGTTCCGACAGGTGTACGACGCGAGATTCCTCCCCGACGGGCCGATTGAGACGTGGCGCGCCTTCGACGAGTTGCAGCGCCGCTCGACTTCACCGCGAAACGCGCTTCGGTTATGGCGGGCGTTCGGCGCGCTCGATTGCGCGGAGGCGGCTCGAAGGCTGGATGTCCCGACGCTGATTCTTCATGCAGTGGACGATAGGGTCTGGTCGTTCGAGGAGGCCGAGGAGTTGAATGCCATGGTGCCGGGAAGCAGGCTGATCGCACTGCCCGGCCGCAACCATATTCTTCAAGCGGACGAGCCCGCGTTCGCCATGTTAATCGAAGCGGTGGACGAGTTCCTTGGCGGCTGATCAAGCCGCGACTGCAATGCCTCCGCCGGTTGGTCGCGCACCCGTAACGTGCGCGACGTCATCGATGGTGTGGGGTGATCCGCTGGCCGCGACGCCTGAAGATGGTCAGCCGTGCACTGGTACTTGGCGGCCGCGTGTGGTTGCTCGACATAGGCAGCGGGATCGTGCAGTGCAACTATCGGGTTTTGCTCGGCGATGTCTTGCCGGAGACGGAAGCGAGCCTGGTCGATCAGCTCAGGTATCTGCGGCCCAGCCGATACTGTGAATCTGATCGTATGATCGGGTTCGCCGCACGTCAGTTCCAGGATATCCGGGCACCACTTGACCGCATCGCGGCGGTTTCGTCGTGGGTCGTGAGTCGTGGGTCGTCACCCAGCTCGAGCACGTCCCTGGAGCAGCGGTCCCACCGCGAGTGCCATCGCGCGGTAGCTAGCAGTCCACTCGGCATTCAGCAAATCGGCCTGACGCTGGCGGTGCGAAACAATCATCCGCCCAGCAGGCATGTCGAGTCCGAGGAAGTCCAGAATGCCAAACGTTGTGCGGACGGGATTGGCAGCCAGATCCTCATAGCGCACGAGGTGCGGGCGCACGCCGAACCTGGCGAACCAGCTTCGCCAGGATGACCGTCCGGATCCAGCATGACACGGACGTGCCGTTGGGTCTGGTGTTCGACGGCGGTGGCGCCTAGCTCCTGAGCCCAGGCCAGACCCGCGTCCAGGTCCTCCACGGCAATGTCAAGGTGCATCATCATCAACTGGCTGCCTGGTTTGCTTGGCCAGACGGGCGGCTGATACAAGTCCTCATGGTGGAAAGACAGGCCGGCCCCGCCTGAGGGAGGACGTAGTCTCACCCAGCCGTCGTTGCTCGCAACTTCAACCCAGCCGACGCCTGTTCAAACGTCGCCAATCGCGCGGCATCAGGAGAGGAAATTGTGGCGGCCGAAAGTCGGACAGGTGGTCGCAGCATGGACCTGGGTCCCTCACATTCGTTCTGCTTGCATGTCGAGAGTATGTGTCGGTATCGCCACCACCGTGGCACTGCCGACAATCGTATGGTCATTTGACGCCGCTGGGTCTGGACTTCCTTGAGTTGACTGGATGTTGCGCGAGGTACAGGATGAATCACCGCCGGATCTGGTCACCCGCACGCCGCGAGGACCGTCGACATCTCCGATAGACGCGCTGGTATCGTCTCCAGGTTGCCCAGAAGGTTGGCAGCCAACCGGTCCTGTGTAGTGCCGCCGTCTAGAGCCATCGCCATACGCACGTTCTGCTCGGTCCACCACAACTGCCCCTGGACCAGCATCGCGAGATCTGCTGCTGAGGAGGCGCTGAACTCGCCGCCTGCCTCACGGTAACCCCTGATGAATGCGCACGTCACGTCGCTCGCGTACCCCAGCCCGCCACCGCGATCGGCCAGTACCAGGGCAAAGCAGGCGACCTCCTGGCGCGGCACCACCGGGCCGGCCGTGTCCCAGTCTACGAGCATGTAGCGTCGCGGCGCGTCCACGCGCATGATGTTCGTCGGGGTCAGATCTCGGTGGCTGCCAACCATGCCGTCGGTGGACCACGTCTCATACGCGAGCGCCTCCAGATGATTGATGGCTGGGAATGCGTTCCCAACCCGTTCTGCCAATTCCTGGTTCCGATATCGTGCCTGTTCGGCGATAGCATGCCAACGGTCAGTGCCTGGGCTGGGTCGCTGAGGCATCAGCCGCGATGACCACGGTAGATGCAACGCGTGCAGCCTCGCCAGCACGCCACCGGCCACGGCGGCTTCTTCGGACTTTACTGCGTGCCAGCACAATGACGTGCCATGGATCCATTCGTGGCAGCGATAGCGCCGACCCTGCAGGGCTGTGAAGCATCTGCCAGCGCGTGTCGGGACCGGCCGCGGCATCGGAACACCGCCGTCATAGGCCGCGAGCTCGAGCGCCAGCGTATCTTCAGGGTCGAGACTCAGCTCGCGTCCTACCTCTTTGATGGCCCACGTGCCGTCCGACGTGGTACATCTCCAGAGCAGGTTGCGCCCACCCCAGCCGCTGGCGATCTGTTCTAGCGGCGCGACACTGGTGCCCAGGTCGAATGCCGCGACCAGGGCGTCCGCATCGGGTGGTGTCCTCGGCACGGTTGATGGTAGCGCTCGTCCAAATGCCCGAAGAATGCGGGAGCGATGGAAAGGGTTACAGTCTGAGGCCGCAGGTCTAATCAGCTTGCGCGGTCGGCGTCCTTCCTTCGACAAAGCCGGGTCTTCAGTCAGTCACCGAATGTGCCCCATCAGACGGGTAACCAATTGGTGGTGTGGCGGCACTATTGCGACGTCGAACCGATGACGCTCTCCGATGCGCAGCTCGTGGCCCTCGCTCGTGAGGGCGATCGCCTGGCGTGCGCCGAGCTCTTCGAGCGCCATCGGGGGATAGCCCTGAGTATCTGCCGCCGCGCGCTTGCCCCGACTGAGCTGATCGACGACGCGCTGCAGGAGGCGGCTTTGCAAACACTGCTGAGCCTCGGTGGCTTGAAGCAGCCAGATCGGTTTGGCGCCTGGTACGCGGGCATCACCATGCACGTCTGTCACCGTCTGCTGCGCGCACGCACTGCGAATTCGGTCTGGTCGCTCGACGAGTTGGCCGGCGGACGCAGCATGCCCGAGCCGATCGATGAGCATGCTGATCCGGAGCGCTCATTGACCGATCGCGAGGTCGCCCTGCGCGTTCGACAGGCGATCGCAGACTTGCCGATTGGTCAGCGCTCGGCGGCGATGCTCGTCTATCTGGGCGGCTTGACGCATGCGGAGGTTGCCGAGGTACTCGGCATTCGCCCGGGAGCGGTCAAAACGCGCCTGCATAAAGCACGCGCCCGCTTGCGACGCGACTTATTCAGTCTCTGGGAGGACGGTATGACCGACGAACCGTCAACGTTGAGTCTCGATGGGAACGAGATCGCGGCGCGCGTCGCGGACGTGCGCCGCTCTGCAGACGGTCAACTCTGGGTCATCGTGCGCGATAGCAGCGGCGGGCGTGAATGCTGGATAGCCGTCGAGCGGCAAGTCGACGCTGACCTCGCGACGGCACTGGCGGTCGCCCTCCAGCGGCAGCGGCTGCCGGCCTGGTTGTGCGACGAAGTGGTACGTGGACGCGGCGAAGGAGCCTTCATTCGACGGGCTCCCCGAGTGCCACCGCGCTGGATTGACGGGTCGCTATGTGACGTCCGGGTGATCATCCGCGACGGCGAGCTTACCGCGGTACTCCAGATCGAGGCAGCAGATGGTGGTTCGACCGAGGCACTCGAGATGGTCGCTCCTGCGCTGCTGAGAAGCCTGGTCACCGGCGTCCCGCTTAGCGTGGACGAGCGCGTTTTCGGCGAATTCTCCAGCACCCGTTTGAGAGCCAACGGCACTTCTGATCCGTTCAGTGCCGCTTCCGTGGGAGCGTCTACTCTTGCAGACGAGATCCTCGAGCGCTGGCAAGGCTGGCGCGACCACGGTCCGGAATGGGTTGCTCTGGAGCTCGTCGATGTGTTCGTCGTGAATGCCAGCTCCGATCAGCGGCGCCACGTCGCCATCCTCAAGGAGACCCGGGGTAGTCGTTTCCTGACGATCTGGGTCGGCCAACAGGAGGGCGCGGCACTCGCCGTTCTCCTGGCCGGGGTGGAAACTCCGCGACCGTTCTCAATCGTGACGATGGGGCGGTTGCTCTCCGCAGCCGGCGTGCAGGTCCGCGAAGTGCGCATCAACCGCATCGTCGACCAGACCTACTTCGCGGAAATCGTGGTCGCCGGGGCTGAGGGTGAGCAGACACTCGACGCACGGCCCAGCGACGCTCTGGGCGTCTCGCTCCAACTGCACGCTCCTATCGTCGTCGCCGCCGCGGTCCTGGAACTCGCCGCTGAGTACGATCTCGACTTGCCCAAACCGTCGAGCGCCTCACGTATTTCGGAGGCGGTGCTGAACACGTGGAATCAGCCGAGGTGGCTCAGAGCCACGCCTTAGGGTTGAGTTGTTGAGGGTGGTTAGTTGTTGAGGGTGTCGGGCGAACGCATCACACCGGACCAAGCCCATGATGCGCGTTCACTTTTTTGCTGCCGCCGTTACGAAACGCCGGTTCACGCTGCCGGGTGGAGGCCGAGTGCAGCCCAGAGTTGGTCGAGGGCGGAGTCGACGTGATGAAAGGCAGCGTCGACGGGGTCGACGGGGTTGTGATGTAGAGCTGGGCCTCCAACGCAGGGTTGCGTAGCGAGTGTGGCGATCGGGCCTAGCAGCCGGATGCGGAGTTTGACGTGAGGACGCCGAGTCTGGCGCCCTGTGGCGTGAGGCGACAGCGGCGCGTGCGGCCGACGCGTTGCACCAGGCCTTTGGCGCGCAGCTTGGCGAGGTCGCAGCGTAGCTGGCTGAGGCGGTAATCCTTGTCAGCGAGCCGATTGCGAGCCAGAACACGCGCAAGCAACTCAGGGGTTGTCCAGTCAGTCGCGAAGGCGCCGGGATGCAGCAGTGTCTCCAGCAGGCGGATTACCCGGTCGTCGTGCAGTTTCACGCCGGGCACGCGGCGCTGTCCGACGAGGGTTGGCTTGGCCAGGGCCGCCAAGACGCCGGTGTCCACGCTACTGGCCATGAGGTCGGCCGGCAGCGCCAGTGTGCGCTCGTTGGTGGCCGCCAGTTTTGTCGCGTAGCTGCGGCAGATTTTCGAGCCGGGCGGCCGACGCCGAAGTGGCGGGTGTCGTTGGAGCAGGTTTCGGCGCGCAGGATGCGGTCACCATGCTGATCACCGCGGACGTAGTTCTTGGCGAACGACGTTTGGTAATACCAACGCAGGACCGAGCGACCGCTCTAACAATCGCTCCATGGGATGATCCTCCCGCGGTGAGGCTGAGACACTGGACATCCCCATTCTCACCTCAGGAGGTCTCCGTGCCTACCCTGCGCCACTGCATCTACACGCAGTGGAAAGAGGATGATTGGCAAGTAACCATCCTCAACTCCCCTTAGCCCAGCGGGGCGAGGGGGCGCCGCCCCTCAGTCCCCGAGCAGCAAGCGCCGCTCAAGCGACGCACTGCCGGTTACCGCGAGCGATCGGGCTTTCAGGTTCACCTGGTTAGATTTTAGCGACGTCAGACTCAGCGCTTTTCGGCATATACGCAGCGCTCGATCTCCGAAACCGGCAGGTTACGGCCGAGGGGTTGAAGATATCGCACTGCGAAGTCGGCGCGGCCAACCTGCTCGCACTCCGCCCAACCGTACTCTCGGAGCAGTCCAGCTACGTTTTCGGGCTCGATGCCGAAGTGCCACACGTGTTTGGCGACGAAGTCGCGATACAGGTTCTGCGCGTCGTACAGGTTCGTGCCGCCGAGAAAATCTTTCCGGACGTACGTGAGTGTCAATCGACTGCCGCTGACTGCGTGCGACAGAAACGCAAGGGTCCGTCGAACGGCGTCCTCAGTCAGGTACTGTGTGACGGCCTCCCAGACGAAAATGGCCCGGCGCTGGAGTCGGAAGCCATGCGCCCCCAGAGCAGCGCCGAGATCGTCGACCTCGAAGTCGACGGGCACGAGCGCGACGCGTTCTGGCACGCCGCCGTAGATGTGCCGAAGTCGTTGCTCCTTGTACGCAGTGTTCGCGGACAGATCGACCTCGAACGAGGGAATGCCGTCCGGCGCCGCCAGTCTGTATGCCCGCGTGTCGAGACCGGCACCCAGGATCACCACTTGCTCGACCATGCCACCAACGGCCTGTGTGACTCTGGCGTCGATGTAGCGCTTGCGACACAGCACGCCGCCCCATACGCCTGGTGCGCGCCGCTCCGAAAGCCTGATCATCAGATTGCGTAAGAATCGCCAGCGGCTGGCGCTCACGAACGACCCGGTGCCAGGTGGCAGGAATCGGACCGCCAGGTCGTCCTGCACCAAACGTTGCGGAGCGGGATAGTCCTGCTCCACGGCCACGATCACCATGGGCCCGAAGGCTGTCTGTGCTGCTGGAGTTCGCTTCGCCATGGTCGTCGCCGTCAGACGGCCGGCACCAGCTCGGGCACGGTAGCTCGGCTGGTTGCTGACGAATCGGTTGGGGTGCGGCGGGTCACTGCTGGCATGCGACAAACGTCCTTTAGCCCTTTAGCCCTTTAGCCCTCGCTGTGTGAGATTTGCGGAGATACGGCGCAAGCACCAGATCCGCCACGTCGCGCACCTCTTTGCCGATGATTTCCTATCCGGCGTAGACCACACAAGTGAGGCGCCGGCCAGGCTGATCTTGAGTTGATGCGCCAGTCGAGCAGCGTCGATACCTGCAAGCTCGCGGGCAACGATCTGGTCGATCACTGTCTCGATCCTGCGGAACGTCAGGAGTGGCGTCCGCTTGAGTCGAAAGGTCCCCGGCCAGATGGTGATGATCATGCTCGCGCCCGTGATCCGAACTACGGCATACCGAGCCTACTACGAGCGCTTGACCGCACGCGGCATGCGATCCGCCAGGGCGATGGGGCATGTGGGTGGCAAGCTCTCCGCTGTGCTGTACAGCATGCTCAAAACGATGACACCCTACGACGAAGTCAAACACCGCCAGGAGCTTGGGCTCTCGGAGGCAGGTGCCTGGTTTCTGAACTGACAGTTGGCACGCGGCCTGACTCGGTCACTCGCTCACCCGAGACCTACACACCTGAGAGCTCGGCATAGTGCTCGAGTTTTTCGAAATTGTGCACCGCGTGGATGCGGCGAATGGTCCCCGACCGCGAGCGCATGACGAGGCTCTCGGTTGTCGCGCCGTGCGCGAAGTAGTGCACGCCCTTGGCCAGTTCGCCATCCGTGATGCCCGTCAACGAAAAGAAAACGTCGTCGCCGCGCACCAAGTCGTCGATGCCGAGGACGTGCTCCATGTCGAGCCCAAGCCGCTCGGCCGCTGCTCGCTCCCCTTCATCGCGTGGCCAGAGCCGGCACTGGATGTCGCCACCCAGGCACTTCAAGGCGGCCGCCGTGAGCACAGCCTCCGTCGCCCCCCCAATTCCAAGGAGCATGTCGACGCCGGTGTCGGGAATGGCGGCCATCAGCGCGGCGGCAACGTCACCCGCCGGAATCAGCTTCAGGCGCGCACCGGACGCGGCGATGCGCTCGATGAGTCTCGCGTGGCGGGGCCGATCGAGCACAACCACGGTCAGGTCGCGAATGTGCTCGCCCTTGGCATGCGCCAGCGCTGACAGATTATCTTCGACACTCAATTCGAGCGAACACACGCCACGGCCGGCGGGACCGACTGCCAGCTTATCCATGTAGAAGATGCCGTGAGCGTCATATAGCGTGCCGCGTTCGGCAAGCGCGACGACCGACACGGCGTTTGCCAGCCCCATCGCCAGTAGCGTGGTCCCCTCGACCGGATCCACCGCCACGTCGACCACGGGTGCTCGGCCTGTGCCGATGCGCTCACCGATGTACAGCATAGGCGCTTCGTCCTTTTCCCCCTCTCCGATAACCACGATGCCGTCCATCTCGATCACGCGCAGATGGTCGCGCATGGCATTGACTGCGGCCTGGTCCAGGGCGTTCTTGTCGCCACGACCCATCCAGCGTGCCGACGCCAGCGCCGCGGCTTCGGTGACGCGGCAGAGTTCCAGACCAATGTTGCGGTCGAGTCCGCCGGCAGCAGGTAGCTCGGCGTGGCTGGTCTCAGGTGCAGGGGTCATGAGGAAGTATCGGATGCCACGAGTCAAAATGGGCTCAATGAAGCACTCCTTCTGCACGGAGATCGGCTCAACGAGCGTGGCGGGAGTACAGCGCGGTGTCACATTGTGAGGAGATTTTGAGCCGGCTGCGGCACACGTTGACGAATCGTTGAGGACCGCGCAGCTCGCACTGCTGATGGCCAGCTAGCCAGCGCTGCACCTGCGTCGGGGCACCTCGCACTCGACGACCTGGTTGACCGTTGGGATGCGCCCGCCAAGCTCGGGTAGTGGGGACAGTGGGACATCATCGTCGCGATGTTGCAGCGCAGGTCGGCGAGGTGCGCCTCGTTGCGCCACCCCGATGGACGTCCATCTGTCGGATCAACTCCTTGAGCGCGACCCGCAGCCGATGACCCCGAACCGCGTCTCGGCTGCGTGAAGCGGGCTTTCTACGGCGAAGCCATTCCGCGGTGCAGCAACTCCGCGGCGAAGCCGAGAAGCACCAACAGACCTGTGATCACCGCCATGATGCGGAGGGTGGTGGACCAGGGCGGCAAATCGCCCGGTGGAGTTGGTGGTGGTTCGTCCGGTTCATATTTCTCTGGCAGATGTACATCGTCGAGGTGAGACAGATCGTTCCGCACGGCCGCCATAGACGCGTAGCATTCGACGGGTCTTCGACGTAACGCGCGATAGACAACGACTTCTAGACCTTGCGATACCGCGTGGCGTCGGACCCGGACCAGCGGAGGATCCGTGAGATCCTTGCGGCGCGTCGCATCGAGCGTATCCCCTGTCGGGTAGGGAACGACACCTGTCAGCAACTCGTAGAGCATGACGCCCAGCGCATATACGTCGGTGCCTGCGTCGCCGCGCTCGCCGCGCACCTGCTCGGGCGCGATGTAATCCGGTGTGCCGACTGCATCCGACAGGTGCGACAGCGTGAATCGGGGAGAACCCATTTGCGCGGCGATGCCGAAATCCGTGGGCCTGACCCGACTGTCAGGATCGATCAGAATGTTGCCCTCGCGGAAAAAGGAGTCCAACGCGCGTTCCGCTCGTTCGGGCGGATAGATGTTTCCGTGTTATGCGCTGGCGCAGCGCGTGCGGTGACATGTCGATCAACTCGACTTCGTCAGAATCGTCGATTACGCGGTCTGGCACGCGCTCCCGCACGTGCACCCCAGTAATGTTCTCGACGATGTCGGCCAAACTCTCCAGGTGCTGGATGTTGACCGTGCTGATGACGGTGATGCCGAAGGCAAGAAGATCCTCTACATCCTGCCAGCGCTTGTCATGTTTGGAGCCGGGCGCGTTGGTGTGAGCCAACTCGTCGACCAGTGCCACCGCCGGACGACGCCCGATCACGGCGTCAGTGTCCATCTCCTCGACGAGGACACCTCTGTACATGATCTGCGTGCGCGGCACTTGCTCGAGCGATCTGGCCAACTCAATCGTTTTTGGCCGGGCGTGCGTTTCGATGAAGCCGATGATTCGTCAGTGCCGCGTTGCCTGCGCCGGATCAACTCCTCGAGCGCGGTGCAGGTCTTGCCGACGCCAGGCGCGATACCGAGATATACACGATGGCGACCGCGTGCCCTACGCCTGCCTCGCGCCGCACACGGTCGAGCATCTCATCAGCGCTCGGTCGGCCATCGGCTCGAGTCATGCTCAAGACCGGCGTGCTGCGTGCTTGCGGCGCGAGAAGCGGACCGCGCACCAGCCGACATGCGGGTGAATCGCAGCTTCCATCCGCATCGAGCGTCACTCTTCAGTGGCTCTCATGCCAGGCACGCGAAAACCAGAGACCACTGCCCACCCCGATGCCGAGGATGGCGCCAATCAGTCCGTTGACAACGATGGCTCCCGAAGGCCCTGTTTGACTGATGGCCAGCAGACAACCGGCCAGCACACCGGCAAGGGATCCGCCTACGGGCCAGAGCACGTCGACCGGAGGCGGCACCAGCTCTGGATGAAGAAGAGCACAGGTGCTGCACCAGGACACCACGGGATTGAGTTGTATCATCTCGTCGCGCGGCCACCAGTTCAGGCACAGCGTGCACCGACGCGCTCCGTCCCCGGCTTCAGGCCGCGGAAGCACGTCGAGAGGCGGAACTTCTGCTTCATCGAGGGTGATCATCTGCGGACTCCAACATCCAGAGGCCGGGGCGAACTCCCACTCGCGGTCCTCGTTCGCAATCCATTCTGCAGCGCAGGCACACCGATGTGGCGCTCTTTCCGCGTTATGTTGAGAGGATTTTGAGCGAGCCCTCAACGGTGTGGGTCGCTGCTTTGCTGCTTGGTGGAGACGCGGAGGTAAGTCATACGCAGCCGCCCAATGAAGTCGGCGCCGCAGGTGCAAGGCGCAAGGACCTGTGGATACGGGCCGCGTTCGTGCTGCGACTGCCCAATCTTCCTGGCTCCGCAGTACGCCGGATGTCTGCTCGCCGCGACGGACTCGAGGCCGCAGCGGTAAGCGCCCGCGCACTGGTTAACTCCCTCGCGGTTCAGTA
The DNA here is from genome assembly GCA_963776625.1 of uncultured Chloroflexia bacterium. GTDB lineage: Bacteria > Chloroflexota > UBA6077 > UBA6077 > CF-72 > CF-72. The sequence continues at coordinate 27,064 of CAVZNP010000007.1, forward strand.
GCGGTATGAGCCTGGTCGCCACGGTCTGGATTGGGCCGCTCGGCGCGAGGCCGAGCTTTCTACCGTACTTCAGACGCTGAACTTGCGTGACGCTGGTTCGACGTCGACACCGTCGCGCCCCAGACCATACACCGTTCCACGAACTCCTTATTGAGAAGTAATTGAACAATTGGGTCCCGCGTTGACCTCCTTTTGATGCGGTCGGTCGGATACTTGGAGTGAAGGAGATTGGCCTCCAAGGTGACGGCTTCCCCATGACCAGCGTCCTGTACCACGACACGCACGTTTCGCCCAGATTGAACAACGCACCGGTCTCCAATGCGAGAGTGCCGTCCGAGTGGCCGCGGCCACGCTGCGCCAGGCGACTTCGGCCGACGTTGCCGCTACGAGGGTGACGTGCAACGTTACCAATCACGACATGGGTGTGTTCGAGTCGCTCGTGTCCGCAGTCGCGGCGAGGTTCGATCTGGAAAGGGGAAATCGTCCACGAGCCCGGTGCAGCTTCGGTGCGCTTCACCCGAGTCCTGCCACTCGCCAGGTCAAAGATTCTGGCGCGGCAGATCAGACGCCGAGGTACGCGCCGCCGCCCTTGAAGGCCGCGCTGGTCCCAACGCGAATTGGTGGCGTCGATTGTCCAGGCGACGTGGACGTCCACCTCGTAGGTGATCCTGACAGACGCAACGACGCAACTATTGAGTCTTTTTTGACAGCGTGACCCCGGTTGTTGTCCCCACTGTGAGCGATGTTCGAGGATACTGTCAGCAGGGCGTGCCCCTGCCCCCTCCTAATGGGTCACGCCGTCAAGTGGCGGCCCTGCTGCGCCGCCCAGCAGAAGGCCGACCTCATCCCCGGGTCGGCCTTCTTGCTAAGCTCAGCATGGGCGGCCGCGGTTCCCGCGACAGTCGGGCCCTGAACAGCGGAGGAAGCTGTTCGCCAGTGTGCTGGTCGGAGCAGCGGTGATCGTCGGAGCGCTGCTCGTTTTTCCCCGGTCCTGGCGATCGACGCAGTCTCCGAGCACCTCGCGATGTTGCAGGGCATCACGTTCTCCTTGTCGACGCATTGAGACGATAGTGAGCCTCAGATCGCCCACGTTGAGCGTGTGTTGAAGGGCGGAGTGGGATAATGACGTACCTGAGAGGCAGGTCGGGTACCCGGGCATGAAAACGTCCATGCACACTCCGATCCGGGCTACCACCGGCACGGTTGGCGTTCCGCCGCCACCCCGCGTGGCCTGAAAGGTCGCGAGGTACTGTGCACCCGCGAGCGACTTCCTGACAGACCGCGGCGGACGCCGAACAGTGGAACATACCCATGCACACAAGAGTTGTCTATCTCACACCCGATGGTGTGGAGCGCTTCATGGCTGAGTTGCAGGAGCTTATCTCCGTGTGCAGACCCGAGATTACCGAGCGCCTGCGTCAAGCGCGCGATTGCACGCGCGGAGATGATGCGGACGAGTTCAACCAGGTCAAAGCGGACCAGGGGTTTGTCGAAGGCCGCATCCTAGAGTTGGAGACGTTTGTTGGCAACCGCACGTCACATCGCCGACGGCCCGCCGGGCTAACCACTCGTGCTGGTTCAGGCAGACTCGAGCGTTGACTGGGAAGTAGGGGCAGCTGCGCAGGAACATGCGGCCCCAGTCCTGATCCCGCAGGGAGAAGTAGTATTGCCACGCGAAGCGGGAGTAGACCTCGATGCGGTTGCCACCGCTGGCGGTCGGGTAGCTGACGGCAATGCGGGCGTTCTCGCGGCTCTTGAGGATGACGACAATCCCGAAGCGCGAGCCGAAATGCTGATAGAACGGTTCCACCCACTCCTCGCGCCGCACGCCTCTGGGTGGCTCCACGATCTGGACGTGTTGCGTTGCGGCCAGGCGGCCGACGAAACGGTGGTAGTCCTCCGAGACCCCGCGAAAGTAGGCCTTGGTGATCGACGGCACCTGACGGCACTTGTCCAGAAAGCCGACGATCATCGCCGGCTGCTGCATGGGTTGAACGACCGCGTTGAGCAGCATACGATCGAAGCACGAGTACTGAAAGCGGATGCTCTGCTGGTGGTGCTCGATAAATGGGTTCACGGCGGGCCTCCTCCGTCATGGAAGGGTTACACGACAACTTCCCATCGTAGACCTGGCTCGCCGTTCCCCTACTCGGCGCCCGTCAACCCGGGGATTTCAAGGGGCGGAGCCCCTTGTCTAGTAAGGCTCAGTTTGGCGTAATCGCTCAGGATGGCTCGCAGTCGGCGACTCCGCAGCGTACCCGCAGGTGCTTGGATTTCGAACCGTGCTGTGGTTGAGCCCCTCGACAAAGGCGTGGTCCAGCAATTCACAGACGTGACTCGCGGCCGCAGGTCGCTATGCCTCACCATCAATCCGAACCTGGGGCGGTAAGTCGACACCGCTTCCGCGCGAATCTGGGTCGCGGCGTCGAGCACCGGCGATGATTTCAAACGGGCACAGACGCTGAGGGGATGTCGTTGATGTCGTTGCCCGGGTCGATCGTGCGGCTCTCTGCCCTGGCGACGAGCGTGTACACTTCGTCGCCCGTCAACGTATGTTGCCCAATCAGCGCCTCAGCTACCCCGATGACAGCCTCGCGGTGTTCCTCCAGCAACATTTTGACGCGCATGAAATTCTGGTCGAGCATGTAGTCCACGTCGCGGTCTGCCACTCCGGGGTACCGACCTTCGGCGCCGCTCATCGAGACCAACGAGCCGTTCATCCCAAACAATTTCACCATCTGCTCGGCAATGCGCGTGGCGCTTGCCAGATCACCCGAGGCCCCAACCAGCTCCTGGCCACTTCCCAGAAAGATCTGTTCGGCCGCTCGACTCGCCAGTGCGATCTGCATGTCCGCTAGCAGTTCGAGCCTGGTTCGTGTGTGAATCTCCTCGGTTGGCTTCCAGGCCACGAGCGCCGCCGCGCCAAGATCGTGGCGCGCTTCGATGGTTGCCCGGGTCACTCGATGACGCTTGAGCAACTTTACCGCCGCCACCGCATGACCGGCTTCGTGATACGCCAGGCGGCGCTTGTCAGCGTAGCTCATGTGTCACCGAACACCCAAAGGCGGCCATTGGCGGACACGTCAAAGGCGGCCACTGAGGGGCAGGTTGGAAGTTAGTCGAGGAGGGTAGCACCTCCGTCGCCGAGAAGCTCGGTCAGCAGCAGTGGCTCATCACAATGGACGCATGCGCCGCCGAGCCCGAGATTGGCGAGAAAAAGGTGGCAGTCCGGGCAACGGCGGAGGCCAACGAAGCGCTCGCTGCAGCGTGGGCACTCATACACGGAGTGCGCCACTCGGTCAGTTCGGAGGCGTTCGGGCGCGTGGGTGGCTACCTTGACCAGGCGGGGACTGGCATGTCGAGCGCGGTAGCAACGCTGTTTGCATGCCGGCGAGCAGTAGATCGAGCGTGCGGAGTCCAGCAGGTTGGTGCAGTCACCGTTGGCGCAGCGGCGAATCTGGTCAGGAAGCGATGGGTAACGCGATCCGTCACACACGGCGTTCTCCGGTGGAAAGGGGGATTTGTCTTCGACAAATTCCACGTCAATCGTCGAGCAGCAGGGTGAATCGTCAAGCCCCGTAGAGCGGAGCGGGATGGGGACCCGCGGCTCTTCGGAACCGTGGGGTAGGATCCCGTGCAGCGTGGGCTGGACGAGAGGGACGGCCGTCCCTACTCCGCTCGGTAGCTGAGCGGCCACACCGTCACAGGGACGGTCACACACGGGGTTGGAGGCGGTTGGCGGCCAGTTCATTGAGCACCGTTCGGCGGATCCGCATCGGGTGCGGTCGAACGTCGCCGCTGTCGATCATGCACTCGCCAACTCCGGCCCTGGAGGCGGATGATCTCCGCGTGATGCAGAAACCTATCTAACAGGGCGCCCGCGGCGGCGGTGTCGCTCAGCACCTGGCCCCAGTCCTCGACTGGGCGGTTGGAAGAAACCAGGATGGCTCCGGTCTCATAGCGGCGGGTGAACACCTCCAGCAGGTCCTCGGCCGCGGTGGGCGGCAGACGCCGCATGCCAAGATCCTCAATGACCAGCAGGTCGACGCGCGTCAGCTTTTTGATGAGCTCGGCTCGGGTACCGGTGGCGTCGGCCTCGGCCAGATCCTGGGCCAAATCGAACGCCGAGCGGTAGTACGCGGTGTAGCCCGCCTGGATGGCCGCCACCGCCAAACTGAGTGCAATGTGGCTCTTGCCCGTACCCGGCGGTCCCAGCAACAAGAGTCCGCCGTGCTCGGGGATAAAGCGCACGGTCCCCAGATCCAGGACGAGGGCCTTGGGGATCTGCGGGTTGAACGACCAGTCAAAACTCTCGAGCGTCTTGAGCTGGGGCACTCTGGCCGCCTTCAGCCGGCGGGTAAAGAGCCGATCGCGGCGTCTGGCGAACTCGTCGGAGACCAGCAGCTCGAGGAACTCGGTGTAGGCCAGGTGATGGCTGATGGCCTCCTGGTTGCGAGCCAGCAGCGTCTGGGCCATACCTGAGAGGCTCAGGGTGCGCAGCTGGCGCTCCAGTTCATGCGTCGCCGGTGCCAGTGTGTTCATGGTGGTGGTGGTCATGGTTGGTGGCATGTCCTTCAACGTCAGCGCTGTTCACTCACTCACTCAAGCGATCTGGGCGTACTCGCGCAGGTCGCGGATAACGGCATGCTCCTGCAACAGGCGTGGCACCACAGCGCGCTCGGCGGCCTGTTCAACGAGTCGGCGCAGGGTGCGATAGCGGAACAGGCGGTGCGGCAGCGTTTGGCCGCAGGCCCAATCCACCCGCTCACGTGGATGGCTGCGGGTCAGGCTGATCAATCCCTGCAACAGGCGGTACGCACGCACGCCGCGTTCCTCGATGACCGCCTGGGCCCAGGCCAGCGCCTGGGGACCGATGTGTTCAGCTTTGCCGAGCAGGTTGGCTTCATACGCCGCTTGACGTGCTGGTCGATGCAGCGGTCGGTGCTCAGGCGTGGTGGAGTAGCTGCCTGGCTGCACACGCAGGTGGACCGCCACGAGCCGACGCTCACCGTCTGCGGCGAGGGCGTAGATGCGCACCAGGTGGCCATCCCACTGCGCACGCACCTGCTCGCCAACCAGCGTGTGCGGCACCGAGTAGAAGGCGCCGTCAACTTCGACGTGACCATCCGGATGCACGCTGCGGGTGCCGATCTGGAATAACCCGAACGGTTCGCTGGGCAGCGGCTGCAAGAGGGGTTGCTCGACCTCGAGGAAATGGCGCAGCACCTGCTGACGTGTGGTGCCGTGAATGCGGACCTGGGCCACGGTGCGGTTCCAGCGCTCGAGATACTCGGCCAGCGCCTCCAGGCTGTCAAAGCGGCGGCCTTTCAACGCGTTGGATTTCACGTACCCGCCGCTGCGCTCCGCGACCCCGTTTTCTTGTGGGTGGCGCGGCCTCGACGGCAATGGCACAAACCCCCAATGCTGGGCGAAGGCAGCGTAGACTTCGCTGACGTCCGGGTCGTACAGACAGGCGCGCACAACCGCGGCCTTCAGATTATCGTGCCGTATGACCTTGGGCACACCTTGCAACCGAACAAAGGCGTGCTCGTGTGCGCGCAGAAATCCGTCGCGGTCCTGAGTCCACAACGGCTCTTCGTAGCCGTGCTTCGAGCACGACAACGTCATGCGGAAGATCCACGGCCGCCGCCAGCGGCCCTGGGCTTCGTCAAACGTCGGGGGACCCTGGAAGAAATCCACCTGTGCTTCTTCACCCGGCGGATGCTCCATGACGTCGACCAACTTCGGGTGCTGGTGCTTGAGTCGCCGCACGTAGCGCCGCACCGAGGCGTACTTGTGCGGGTAGGCTTCGAGTTCGCACAAATCCTGGTAGATGCGCTGCGCCGTCAATCCCTGCCGAAGGCCGGCCTCGATCTGCGCACGGTACGGCTCGGCGACACCAGGTGGCCCATGCGCGTGACTCGAGCCGGCCGACAGGTTGTCCGCATTTGATTCGCCATCAGCCAGCTCGTCGCTCGCCAACTCCGACCCGGTGGACAGGTTGGCCGCATTTGTTGTCCGCCGCGGGTCGTAGCGGGCTACTGTCTCGCGGCGGACACCCGTCTCGCGCTCGATGCGCCGATAGCTCCAGCCCAGTTCCAGTAAGGCCAGTACGCGTCGTTTGTCGGGCATTTTGAGGTAGTTCCCCATGGTCATCTCCGATCTGATCGATCGAAGATGCCTGAACGCCTACCTCAGCTGGCCGCTTTTACCCCGTCTGCGCCTGGCCGCTTTTAGATGTCCAGCGACAGCTCATGCCGATGACCGGCATGTGCATGCCCCACTCGTACGTCTCTAGCGCCCAGCGGAAGTCGTCGTAGTCGATTGCCTGTCGACCGTCCCAGACCGCGTGCACGACGGCCTCGTTAACGACGTGCTTGATCTGTGCCGGCGTGTAATTGACCGTCTCAGCGACCATCTGGGCGATTGGCAGAAGGGGGTCAACGATCCAGTCAAAGTGTACGATCGCCGCCGCCGAGTCGGCCTCTGACTCCAGACGCCTGACGACAATGCCCACGCGAACAGGTCGTGGGGCGCTTACCGAACCGTGAACAACCTGTCAGTCGCAGAGCACATCAACCCTTGCGACGGAATCTATTGAACGAAGCCACAAGCAACGCTCGCGTCTGCTCAGCCGAGTGGATCCGAGGGAACCTGGAACGTACGAGCGCTGCGTCCTAAAGACGTTTGGGCAATCCGATCAGGCGGTAGTCGCCCGATCCAAAGGGAGCACCGATTCCAGTAGGCGGCACGTCAGCCCGATCCCGTCGACCGCCCGCAACCGTTCCGGTAGCTCGGCGCAGCGCTTGGCCCACCGTGGCAAGCCAGAGTAGTTGCTCGTGCTACGGAGCGTCGGCACCTCGTATTCGCTTCGGATCAGGGCCCGCGACAGCAGCAGCGTGACGACCGGTACCTCGCCCCGCTCCTGCAGCACGCGCGAGGCGAAGTCCAGCAGGTGCGCGCCGACCACCGTGCGGCCGGGCACGATGCATCGCTGCACGGCGGCGCGAAATGGGCCAGAACGAAAATCTGCCGGCGCAACCGCCGCTCGAGATCGAGGTCGACCTCGTCAACGAACACTCTGTTGCGCGACAAACACGACGGGCAACCACTCACCACCCAGGAAGAGGTCTGAGCCTCGTCTACCCACGCTCAGCTAATTCCCGAAACGATGCCCTGACCCGAGCCAGCGCGCGGGCGACTGCCAGGCCGACGCCCTGACTGGCGCCGGTGACCACGGCAGTTTTTCCGGCAGATGCCGGTCCATCAGCGTGGCCCGATCGTCGGCATACGTGGCCTATTGGCGGAAGAAAACCCGCTTCTTCCGCCAAGCGGCACGCACGGTGGTGCTCAGGGAGGCGGGCACCGGACGGCTCGGAACCTTGCGGGGCCAAACCGGCGGAATTTTCGATCCGAGCGTCGAGGCCATGCAACCTCTTTCCACGACTCACTCAGTAAGCGGAGTAACGAGTTTCCCGAGACCCTCAACCTCGACGACCACTTCGTCACCCGATTTGAGCCAGACGCGGGGTTCGGGCATGCCCAGAATCACTCCCTCAGGCGTACCCGTGATGATGAGATCGCCCGGCTCCAGGGTCATATACGTGCTGGCATAGCTCACAATCTCGGCAACCGAAAAGATCATGTCACTCGTGTTGGAGTTCTGGCGGAGCTCGCCGTTGACCCAGGTTCGCAACGCCAGCTTCTGCGGATCCGGTACCTCGTCGCGAGTCACCAGATAAGGCCCAACCGGGCAGAAACCGTCGAGTGACTTGCCCAGCAGCCACTGGCTGGTGCGCATTTGAAGGTCACGTGCACTGAGATCGTTGGCCGTGCAATACCCCAGCACATATTCGAGCGCGTTCTCGACGCTCACGGCCCCGGCGCGCCTCCCAATCACTACCCCCAGTTCGACTTCGTAGTCATACTGCGTCGCGACACGCGGCAATCCAACAGGTCGGGACGAAGCCGCCAAGGTATTGTTGAACTTCGAGAATAGTATCGGAGTCTCCGGAATCTGCGCGCCAGTTTCTTGCGCGTGGCGCCGATAATTCAATCCAACAGCCACGATCTTGCCCGGCTCACAGACGCACGGCGCTAGCCGGAGCTCGCTTTCCCGAAGCGCGGGAGCTGTGCCTGAACGCTCGTACGCCGCGCGCACACGTCCGAGTCCAGCTTCGCCGTCGGCCAGGACTGCCGCCGGCGCCAGCGCGTCTGAAGCCTCGATTGGTACGACGCCCCCCGGAGTGACAATGCCCAGTTGAATGCCTTCGGGGGTCTCGAACATCACCAGTTTCATTAGACTGCTGCTCTCACCTTCAGATGTAGGATTCAGAGGCCATCGTAACCTGCCTGATATCAGCGACGGCGCGCAGGCCGATCAAGCCGTGAGGGATGCCATGGCCGCGAAGCGTGTCAATCCAGACCTATTGGACTTCTCGATCCGATTTCCTCTGGCTGGACCGGGCCGTGCTGCGCTGCAGGTGTTCAGCAAAGAAGCGAAGGATACGTCCCCACGCGTCTTCGGCGCTCGGGTGGTGGTAGCCCAGACCGGCGACTTAAGCACTGGTGAGAGGGGGCCTGTGTTGAAGCGGTCCATAAAGGCGTGCCCCGCTTCGGGATACTCCTTCACGTCGTGCGGAATGCCGCGCTCCTGCAACGCGCTGCCGAGCCGCTGAGCGGCGCCTTTGAGGCCGAGATCTCTGGCTCCAAAGCTGGCGACAATCGGGCAGGCTCCATCGAGCGAAGCCAGATCGTCTGGGAGCTGACCGTAGTTCGGTGCGGCCGCGGAGAAGCCTCGCGGAGCAGTCATGAGCGCGAAACCGCCACCCATGCAAAAGCCGATGACGCCAATGCGTCCCGAACAGGCCGGCTGCGCCGCCAGCCAGCGACGGGCGGTTTCGAGATCATCGAACGCCGTTCCAGAGCCCTGTTTCAGTGCGCCGAACGTGGCGCGTACGCACCGCATGAGCCCACCGCGACTGTACAGGTCGGGTGCCAGCACGAGATACCCGGCGGTCGCGAGGCGGTCGGCATGCTCGCGCGCGACATCCGTAAGGCCTAACGCATCGTGAACGACGATGACACCCGGAAACGGGCCGCTGCCGACGGCGGGACGGGCAAGATAGGCGTCGAGTGCAAGGCCATCGGTGGCGGAGATCGTGAGGTCAGGCATGGGTCACTCAGAGCAGGTACATGATGCCATGGTGGCGCACAGATGGGGCCGGGACTCGTGTCGATCCACAGCCAGCGCGGCGCATTCGCAGGGAATCAGCTGGCGTGGTGGGTACCTCCAGCCGCTTGACAGTGACCGCGTGCCGGATACTCGTCGACCACCCGCTGCATTTTCGAAATCACGGATCTCTGTCACTGTCCAGTTGGACACCCCGCTGACCGTGCGCTCGGGACCTGCCAGGAGAGTTGCGAGAACGGCCGATTCCCGGACCCTTGTCACGGGTCCAGCCGCTCCCCACTGTAGCTCGCAACCAACAGCGGCATCTGACGCCCGGGGCTGGCAGCAGGCACACAGATGCTCAGGCTGAAGATCCAGCGCCCTGAGAAAGTCGGCCGTTACGTTTTTGAATGCGCGGCTGGCCGTGTCGACACCAGGTCGACCGCGCTTCCAATCCTCTGCAGGCAGGTCCTCTCTTTCGACTCAACTCGCCCTCATACGCGAACGAGCCGACGGTCGCTAAGCCGGTGGGACTTCGCCCGCCAGTCTCTACCCGAGTGGAGCAGACGCCGCCGTGGCGGGACCACCCCGCTCTCCGAGCGTACGACCCCTGAGTGTGTACAAGATCGCTTTGCTGAATCGTCTGAGTGTTGCTCACCAACTCGTGCAGTCATCATCCACAGGCCGCGAAGTTGATTTGAGGCGCCACCGCCGACTGAGCATGTGTGTCTGGACCGATCCGCCAGAACGTGTTGCGTAGAATTTCTTGCCGAAGCGGCCATGGATCCTGGCGTAGGCGTTGCATTTCAGGGATTCTGGTCGCTCCACGGAAGCCACGGCTGCGCGGTGATGGCGACGACGGGAGAAGAAGTCGAAGCCAGGTAGGGTGTGGCCCTCACCTCGACGACCAAACTAATGTTGAAGAAGGGTTTTAACTAGCGGCTTGCGAAAGCTCAACGACAATCAATTGTCTACGCGGCAATGCCCAGCTCGTGAAACATCACGCGTAGGCCGTGACAGGCATGCGTGCGCGCGACGCGCGGTCTGCCTGGCGCGCGGCGCGCCGCAACTGGCGCAGCGACAGCGCGTGCAGCAACAGCGACAGCGGCACCCCGAACGCCGGGATGAGCACCAGCGGATACGCCGAAACGAGATCGGTGCCTGACGCTATGGACTGTAGCGGACCCGCCGTTGTCAGCACGTTCAGCGTGATTGCATCCAGCAGGTCCAGGATGCCGAGCACGTTCCAGCCAACCGCGAGGCCGCGGGCGCCGTGCGCACCGGAGTGCAGCAACAATGCCACTGGCAACGCCAGCAAACCGACGAGCGTGTCACCCAGGCCAGCCGGCAAGGCAAACATGCCAGGCACGCCGCCCGCGAGCCAGGCGACCACGAAGGCGATCCCGAAAACGCGGTAGACCTGGAGTCCGACGAGCCAGGCTGGCGGCGTCGCATCGAGCAGCTGGCCAATCGTCGCGGACCGCAACAGCAGCGGTAGGCCAATCAGCAGCGGAATAAGGATGGCCAGCGGGAGCAGGATGACGCGCGCCTCGAAGGCGCCGGTCGCAGCGAGCCACCAGACGAGCGACTGCCACGCGAACAGCGGGACGGTAATCGCCAACCAGACAGTTAGTCGATCGTTGCGCAGGATCATCAACTCCGAGATCGGCGCGTTGAAGCGGACGATGCCAGCCACGCGCCCGTGGCCGTAACCACAAGGATCCTCGGCATGGCGACCGACGAAATCGGTGCGGGTCAGCCCAATCCAGGCGGCATACTGAATGAGGACCAGGACGATCAGGCGCACCGCGTTCTGCTGGAGCCCGCTCTCTCGTGTGCGGTACTATGTGGTACCAAAGCCTGTCAAGCGCCAGTCTGAGCGCGCCCAGCTCAACGCCGCACCGCGAAAGCGGCAACGACTCCACCGTGCGCGATCGCATCCTCGAGGCAGCCCTCGCGGCCTTCATGGACCATGGCTACGGGGCAACCAGTACGCTCGAGATTGCCACGCGCGCGCGTCTCGAAGCGAGAGCTTTATGCGCGCGTTGGCAACAAACAGGCAATGCTCAACGCCTGCATCGCCGAGCACGCAACGCGGCTGCAAGTGCCCGCCGACCTGCCCGTGCCGCGCACGCGTAGCCCTCGAGCAGGTGCTGATTGCCTTCGGGACGCAGCTCATCCGCGAGATCAGCGATCCTGAACTCGTCGGAGTCTTTCGTCTGGCCATCGACGAAGCGTCCACGCGCCAGAGGTGGCGCGGGCGCTCGATTCGATCGGACGCGAGACCAGCCGCACGGCCGTGCGTGAGGTCACGGCCCAGGCTCAGGCGTCTGGACTGCTCAGAACCTCCCCGTGGAGCTGGCCGACCAGTTCGGCAGCCTGCTCCTGGGCGACCTGATGATCGACTTGCAGCTCGGAGCGACCGAGAATGCGCGACGTGTCGCGACGTCCGTGCGATGCAGCCGTTGCCTTCCTTACAAATTCATCCGTCGCCGGATGACGCTGGCAACTGAGGGGCGGTGGCAACGGGCCTGACGGCGGCGGGTGCGGAACCGCTCCTGCGCCGCCGCCGCGCGACGTGTCATACGGAAGAACGACGATCGTCCGACTGCATGCTCAGGTTCTCGTGCAAGGCGCAGTAATAGTTGTACGTGCCGGCATGATCGAAGGTCAGCGCGAAACGGCTCCGCACCGAAATTCGGTGCTCCGCACAAGCCCGAATTCAGCGTGGTCGCGCGAGGCGCGGTGGTCACCGTCGTGCCCCGGTCGGTACGAAGAAGCTTCCTGGCCCCGTCCCAATCGTGATCGTGATCGTGTGAGGCGTGTTGGAGTCCAGATTGGTCCACGTCACCCTCTCGCCCTTGCGCAAAAGCATGCGACCCAGACGTTGCCCTCGAAGCTGTCGGGCACGTAGCACCATTACCCGCAGTCACGTGCCCGGGTTCGCCACGCAGCGCGGTTGCCAGCCCAGTGCCGAAGAGGTTCAGGCCTTCCCGATGATGGTCAGGCTGCCGTGTGCTCTGCTGGTCGTAGAACGCCTGCTGGTGGGGGTGCGGCGTGTTGGCCTGACGGTCACGGTGCCGTCCGTGCCCGGGTGCAGCAGGCAGACGTATTGCTAGACCACGGCTGGGTGAAGGTCGCGCTGACGCCTGCCCGTGGTCGAGCAAGCCGGTAGCGTGGCGGGGTTGGTCGGCGGCGAGCCAGCTACCTGACGGCGCATGTCTGTACTGGCACGCCTTCTATTGGGACGATCGCCAGCGCACCAGAAGACTCTAGGTCGGCAAGCCCTGCCACGCGGCGTCGAACTCCTCGATACCGCGCCTTGAGCTGATACCCACATACACGCTGGTGATGCCGATGACCGTCTGGCGACGCGACTATTTCATCGAACTGGCCGGTGCACTGCGGGCAGCCGACGGTGATCTTCGCTGTTTCCGCCTCACGGCCTGCAAGCACATCTCCGAGGTCGAATTCTCGGCCGCGATCCAGTGGAAGCGTCGCACGGCTGGTGTCTTACACACCTACCTGGCGGGCTGGAATTGATGCGCGATCCGTTGCTCGGCGAGGAAGTCGCAAGATGCGACCGAAGTCCTGACGACGTTGCAGACTTCACTGTCGCGGCGCTCACGGAGTTCGTCGCGGATGGACGCCGACAGACGCCCCTGACGCAAAGCTATGCGTCAGGGAGCAACTACCCCTAACCGAGGCGGTCAACGAGGGCGCGGATTGCCCGTCGGAACCGACTGGATTCCTACGGGACGAGTTCCTCGAGCCGGACCTTGCCGGCGATTTCGGTCGAGCACGTCGATGGGGTCGAACAGGACCGCGGATTCCGGCTGATCTCATCCGACTTACGTGCCTTGCATTGAGCCGCTCTTTCGAATCTTTGCTGCCACCATGCGCAGCTGGCTTCGACGCCGTTCGCTCCGGATCGGTGATGCACGAGTCAGCCCGGCAGCGGGGAGCCAAAGCGGATGATGTTTCCATCAGGGTCGATTAGCACGCCCTCGCGCTGACCCCATTCCGTGTCCTCGGGGAATCGAACGTCGCCTCCTGCCGACGCCCATGTGCGGGCCAGAGAGTCAGCATCCTCGACGTACAGGTACGCCGTTGCAGGAGCTGTGGCCTTCCCGTCGGGCGTGATCCCGACCTGGATCTCGACGTCGTCCATGAACGCGAAGCCGTACACCACTGTCGGCGTCGACTTCCAGCCGACCGTTCCAGTGTACTCCCGCGTGCTGAACCCGAGCCGCTGGTAGTACGCAAGCGCAACCTGCACGTCACGAACGGGAAAGGTCGGCGCGATCCTTTTGAGTCCTGGCATCTGCTCAGCCTGGCTCGTGGAGCAGGTCGCGGATCCAGTCACTGCCGGCCGCGGCCGCGACGGTCTTGCCCTTCGCGTCCGCATCGGTCGGATTCGCCCCGTGCGCGAGGAGCATCGCGATGATGCGGACCTGTGCGTCTTTGGCCGCGTCGGAGCCGGAATTACTCCGGCCAGTATTCTGAACGGCGAGGTGCAGCGGCGTCGAACCGCTCTTGTTCCTCAGCTGTGGGTCGGCACCGTGCTCGAGGAGGGCGCGAACCGCCGCCGAGGAACGGGTGCGGACGGCTCGGTGGAGCGGCGCGACGCCACTCTTGTCGAACACGTTCGGATCCGCGCCGGCTTCGATGAGATCGCCGACGACCTCGCCCTGGGCCACCGAATGCCAGTAGTCCGTGCCGGGACTCCCGTCGGCGGAGTAGTGGAGCGGTTCGGCTCCGCGTCGGTTACGAGCTCGCACATCGGCGCCCTGCGCAACGAGCGACGCGACGAGCTCTCGTCGATGCGCGGCGGCGGCGATGTGCAACGCGGTGTCACCGACGTAGACGTAGTGACGGATCGCGACGAGGAAATATGTGTCGGGGTCCGCGCGGCTCGCCCCGACACGGATCCACCGGATCGCAAGTTCGCTCGACGAGCTCAGCCGTCGCGCGATCTCGACGTCATCGCCGGCAGCGATCGCGCGGAACAGTTCGAGCAACGCACTGTCCTCAGTCGCGTCGTGCTGACCTGTCTTCGCCACCCGTATAGACTGCCACACAGCTCGAACCCGCGCCTCAGGCCGCGTTAGACCAGTCGTCCGTGTTCGGCCCGGTCGCATCGCACGCGACGATGTAGTGCAGGTTCAACCCTGTCGGCCGGGTCGAGTTGTGGGCTGGACGCACACCCGCGGCTGATGGCACGGGCTCCTCTTCGCGACTTCCGCGAAGTCCGCTGTCAGGCAGACGCGGGTGGCACCTGCGTCTCCGGCGCTGGAGGAGCCTCAGCTTGCGCCGCCGAAGCAGCCTCAGGCGGGGGCGATGTATCGCTGAGTACGGCCTGCCCGATGATGCCTGAGAGTTCACTGCCAGCAGTGACCACGACTATGTTCCCGGTGTATGGCTTCATGGCTTCAATCGCCCTGGTCGATTGCGTCGCGTCGGCGATGACGAGCTCGGCCGAGGCGCCGCTGGACACCCGTGGGGCACACCTCACACCTGCTACTCCAGGCGCGGACGCGGGCGCTCAACGAACGCGAGCGGTGGACGGTGCTGTGCTTTGAATGACGCCAGGAAGGACTCCCAGAGTCCTCATTCAACATAGAGGTGGCAACACGTCAGAGCGGTGTACCGCGTGGATGCCACGCCGCTCGCGGACGGAATGTTCGGTGGCAGCAGCTCCGAAATTCTTGAAGTCTTGAAGGCCAATCGTCTTGTTTGTGCAACTCGAGTCGGTCGTTCAGCGGCAAGCAGTGCACGGTGTGCGCGATCGCCGGCTGGTGAGCCAGCACCTCCTGCATATCACGGAGTCGCCGCCAGGCTCGCTGCGGTGGCAGCCCGCACACGCGCGCTACCCGTCCCGAAGCCGACAGATCTCGGCAAGCAAAGCCTTCAGGTGCGACCCGAGCCCAGCGTTGTCGCGCTCGGCGCGCACGACACGTGCTTCCCAGTCCTGGAGCCGGCGACCCACCACGCTGTTCAGCCGTGTCCACCCCGCTCGAAACCCGCACCCGCGTCGGATCCAGAATTCGCAGCGTACCAGCTACCGCTGAACGCGGTCAGGTCAGTCGCCGTCGACAAGTGCACTTGTCGACGGCGCGTTCCATCCGAGCAGGCGCGGTTCGAGTAGATACACGTCCCCAATCCGAGGCGGTCCGCCATAGCGAGGCGTCTCCTCCACGCCGACCTCCGCGACGGTGAAGCCGAGGCGCTCCAGAATACGGCGTGAGGCCGTGTTGCCCCGCAGCGGCGTCGCTCGTAGCCGTGCCAGGCCCAACTCGGTGAAGGCAAAAGCCGTCAGACAGGCCGCAGCTTCGCCCGCAAACCCCTGACCCCAGCTATCGTGGGCAACCGCGTAGCCCAGGATTCCGAGCCCGGCGTCATCTGTCCATGGCTGGGGTTCCCGAGCCGGTATACGGAGACTGACAACACCGACACAGGCGCCGGTGTCGCGCTCGAGCATCGCGAGAAAATAGCCCGATCCGCGACGCAAGGCTGCGTCCGCCTCGGCGACCATGGTGCGAGCCGCCGCACGCGTGAACGGCCACGGCAACCGCGACAGCCAGCGCGCGACTTCCCAGTCACCGTACAGCGCGTAGAGCGCGCTGGCGTCAGCGGCAGTGACCTGGCGTAGCACCAGGCGCCGTGTTGTTAGCAGGAACGCGTCCTCACGCATCACGCCCGACCGTGGAGCTTACGGCGAGCTAGTGGAGCCGTCGAGCCGGGCTGCGCCTCGGTGCCGACGCTGGCGACGGGCGGCAAGCAGAAGCTCGGACTGGGCAAGCGCGAGGAGCTCGGAACGCGGCCGAAAAGCCCGTGGTCGACCTCGAAACCGGTCTGCCGCGCTCCTAGCGCCAAACTGTCACAGAAGTCTGGCCGACTGCGACTCGGGCTAGAAACGGGCTTGTCGGCCAGACTTCTAGTCGGAGGCGGAGGGGCCGCAGCGAGCAGCGAACTGCACGCCTCGGTGGTCACCGCTCCTGACGTGATGCGAGCGGCGAGTGGCTCGTCGCCGTACGGCTTGACGACCGCACCGTCTATTTCCTCCTGGCAATTGACGAGTCGCCATGTACCGAGCAGTGCTTTGCGCAAATCGGAATCAGACATCATCACGGAGCGGATCCCCCTGGAAGAACTGCCTCCAGGGAGCATCATAGCGGGCGGTCAGAGCAGGCAAACTTCGGAATTCGTGAATGCCACCTCGCCGGGATCAGGTGACGTTACACCCCGGATCACGGACCGGTTGGAGGCGTGAGTGCCGACGAGCGGGCGGTGTACGTGATCACCACTCGTGAACGGATGTGCTGATCGGAACCCATTGAGGTGCGCTTCGAAAGCCATTCGCCGCCAGCGTCGGCTACGTACTGTAAAACGCAGCGGTACGAGCGTGTCGTGTCCACGCACACGCTGGTTATCTCATACGTTTCCAACAGCCGCGGGCCGACGTTGGAGAGCGCTCGCCCACGCCACGCAGTCGGTGCCGCCCGGGGTTACTCCATAGATCGCCCGCGAACCAGCACGACTTCGAGCAGTGGCTTAATCCCGATCGCGAGGTCGCGGGCTGGTCCATCGTTTCGCCTCGCCAACGGCTGCGGGTGCACGAACGGATTACTTCTGAATCTCGACCACCGGTGTCGGGGTCGACCTCGACCACGCAGTGTGGGCGCCGAACGGCCAGACAAAGTTGGGCGGATCGAAGGACGACGTCGCCTCCAGGCCGTGATCGACACCTTCCGGAAGATTGGCGCCATAGGCAGCGAAGGCGACTTCACCTATGCTCTTTGCATTGCTCGGGTTGCCCTTGACGTGGAAGTGACCCTGGTCGAACACGACGTCCTCGGGCGAACGGAATCGACCTCAGTAAGGCGCCGGCGTGAGATCCGACACGCGCACACCAAAGGCCTCGCCCATGTGGACGGTGTTCGACCTTTCGCACTATTCGTGCGAAAGGTCAATGCGCTGCGATAATCACCTGGCTTCGCCGGCTCGATTGTGTCGGCGGCCTCGATCCGGAACACACCAGACCAGGAGAGAAACGAGCATGGCTCAACCCAGCCCCTTAACCGCCGAGGATCGCACGGTCATAGTTGGCCTCATTGCCTCGCAGAACCACCTTCTCGATGACTGGGACATCGAAGGATTCGTGAGTAACTTCGTGGAAGATGGCGTTTTCCACACAGTGCTGGGACACTGTGTGGGACAGCACGAGATCCGGCGTCACTTCGAACGACTTGGCGCCCGACCTCGAACCGATCGCGGGCGCGGACGGCATTTCGTAGGCGGGTCGGCTATCGAAGGCGATGCGGAGCGCTGCACGGTTCGTACCAACTCCTTTCGATTACATGAGAGCGAACAGGGCGAGCTGGGCATCGGCGGCCTCAGCGAGTACCAAGATGTTCTCGTTAAGGTCAACGGGCGTTGGCTCTTCAAGCAGCGCCATGTCGAGGACATCCTGGGCAAACGCGGGTAGAACGTGCTCAGATCTGGCGACCGCCCTCAAAAGGCTGGCCCTTGTGCGATCAGCCGCGGATTGGCGTGCCCAGGCCGGACCGCCTGCCTCCGAACCGGTTAGATGACCCGGGACCGAGCCGCCGCCAGCGGCGTGTGTGTTCCGAAAAAGGCGACCAGGCGGTTGATGAGGTGGTGCTCGGCGGGCGACAGCCGCGTGCGGAGGTCGACCAGGTCCGTTGCGAGTCCACTTCGTCTACGGTCCACATGTTTCGAATCGCGGCCTGGAACATCTGGTAAAAGCGTGGGTAACGCATCGGGCGCAGGGTGAGGTCGAGGCCGCGATCCAGCAGCATGGCGGGCCGTGCCAGCGCAAGAGATGTGCGCGCCGTCGCAGACGACGTGTCGCGGCCGCAATAGCCTGAACCAGGCTTTCGTAGCAACCGCAAAAAGACCCGGTTTCAGCCATATGTCGGCATAACTCGCACAGGTCTCGGCGCGGTTCGCCGTAGTTCGGATTCCTTTGCTACCTTGCACGTGCCTTCGGCTTCAGGTGAGGGCGTGGGATGGAGTCGATCGGCGCCAGTCTGAATGTGCGGTGCGGTCCTGGACCAGGTCCTCGTCGCAATACGAGCTGCGGACAGCCGTGCCATGGTGGTACGCGGCGAAGCGGGGGTTGGCAAGACGGCATTGCTGGACTACCTGGCTGACCAGAAGGCCTTGCTGTGTCTGGTTGACGACCACCAATGGGTCGATCAGGCCTCAGGAGAGGTGCTGGCGTTTATCGCTCGCCGCCTGGCAGCCGAGTCGATCGATCTGATCTTGGCGGCGCGTGTTCCGGGAAAGGTGTTGGCGGGTCTACGAGAGCTCGCGGTGAGGGGGGGTTGCGCGAGGCCGATACGCGCGCACTGCTGGAGGCCGCCCTGCATGCGCCGATGACCGCATCCGTCCGCGATCAGATCGTGGCGGAAACCCGTTGGCGCTCCCTGAGGACACCCGCCGCCTCCTCCTGCTGGCGGCGGCCGAGCCTTCGGGTGACGTCGCCCTGGTCTGGCGGGCCGCAGCCTCGGGATCGCCACCGAAGCGGCAGATCCCGCACGCCAGTCCCTCGCGGAGTTCGGGGCACGAATGCGGTTCTGGCACCCACTCGTCCGCTCAGCCGTGTACCGGCCGGCAGCCGATCGGGAAAAGCGCCTCGCGCAGCAGGCCCTTGCCGACAGCATCGATTCTGAGCTCGATCCCGACCGGCGCGCTTGGCATCGTGCCATGGGCGCTACGGGCCCGGACGAACAAGTAGCCAGGGTGCTCGCGGTACCGGCTCTTTTTTCCGAGCTGCCGTTCCCCTTGAACGCGCGCCTTCATAGTCCTCCTGTCGGGCGAACTCGGTGCTTGCGGACTCATCGAGTCAGCCGCACGGTCTGGGAAACTCGAGACCGCGGCCAGCGCGCTCGCCCGGCTCTCTGACGTGAGCCATGCCGCCGGCACTGACTGGTCGCTGGGCATCGAGGCACGTTGCCGGGCGTTGCTGAGCGAAGGTGAGGAGGCAGAGCGCCTTTACCGAAAGGCGATCGAGCACCTTGCAGGCTCCCGGCTTCACCCTGACCTCGCCCTTCCATTAGAGACGGCGCCCGCTGAGTGTGATCCGCGAGTTCGCGGTCGAGGAGAACGATCGGTTGAGGTCGGCCCTCGTCTCGTCGGTGTCACACGAGCTCAAAACACCCCTGGCAGCGATAAAGCGTGGGTCACGACTTTGCCGGACGAGGTCGTCGAGGCCGACCGCGAGGTAAGGCGCGAGCTCACGGAGTCGATCAATCGCGAGACCGATCGGCTGACGCGTCTGGTTAGCAACCTCTTGGACATGTCACGGCTCGAGGCTGGCGCGTTGCGGCCTTACCTCGAGCCAGTATCCATCGTCGATCTGGTTTCCGACGTGCTGGACCGCATCCGCCGATCGCAAAGGCGCGCGTTATCCCGACACATATCGCACGCGTTTGCCGGTTACACCACTGGACTTCGTGCAGATCAGCAGGTAATTACAAACCTTATCGACAACGCATTGCGCTGCTCGTCGCCGAAGTCGTCTATTGTTGTCTCGGTCGAAGTCGTCGAAGAGGGCTTGCGCGTGACAGTTTTCAACGAAGGCAGTCAGATCCGACGGGTGACCTGGATCGTTTACCGACAAGTTCTATCGACTGAGCACCGCCCTCGGCGGAATCCGTCTCGGATTATCGATCGTACGCGGCATTGTCGAGGCATACGCTGGTCGTGTGTGGGCCGAGAATGTCGGCCGCCGCGGCGTCGCACTCACGTTTGTTCTGCCATCGCCGCGCGCTAGGCGACATGTCTATTCAGCGGCGCAGACCGGCTTATCAACACAGTCGGTGTGCGTTTCACACAGGATGTGAGCGACTTTCGCTCATTCTGGTGAGGTCAATCGCCGCCGCCAGAGGCATCGTGGATTTTATGAACGGCCAGCGGGACAGCAGATATTCATCCCCTTTAGAGCCTCCGTGCAGGAAGGAATCATGCCGAAATACGGACACTTGTCAGCATCTGGACAACCAGGTCGTGCCGACTCACAATCGCTCAATGCCCACAAACTACGAGCGCGCATTCGAGAAGCGGCCGGAGGTGTACGCGGCCTGGGCGCGGCTCAACGGCTCGATCAAAGCGTCAATGGACCCGCGCCGTTACGAATTGGCGACGCTCGCCGCCGCGCGTCGCCTGCGGTCAAGTTACTGTGCCCTGGCTCATGGCTCGGTGCTCCTGGAGCGTTTCGGTGAGGCGGTGGACGCGATCGCGCTCGACTACCGGTCCGCGGGCCTGGACCCAGTTGACGTGGCGGTGATGGAGCTGGCCGAGCGGGTCGTCGACGACGCGACCTCGATAGCCGGCGCCGACTTGCAACGCCTGCGCGACCTGGGTCTCACGGACGAAGAGATCATGGACGTGGTGCTCGCCGCCGCGGCGCGTTGCTTCTTCTCGAAGACGCTCGACGCACTCGGGGTCCGGGCCGACGCGCGCTACCACCAACTGGACCCGAAGGTGCGCGAGGCCCTGGTGGTCGGTCGGCCGATCGCGGAGGACTGACAATCACAGCGTATCCCCCGCGGGAATCGAGTATATCATCGTGCAGGAAGCGCCACGCGAGGTCGCTGGATGCTAGATGACTGTCCGCCACGCGAACTACCGCGGCTGCTACCGGGCCCGGCACAACGCTCCAGCCGAATGCCGGGATCGGATGCGTGAGGTGAGCCTGGCATCTCACAATCGTGGTGCCGGCCGTCGCTTACCGGCAGTCCCGTTTCATCTGGCTGTCGAGGGCGTTGTTGCCGGACTCGTTGGTGTCGTTCGCGGCGTAATGGTTGGTCAACTCGATGCGCTTGCAGCCACTTTTCGGATTTGAGCCGGATGCCTCCGGCACCAGCATGCGCACGGGACCACCCTGTACTCGGCCCACCTGGCGGCTGAGGAAGCCGCCGCACCGCGGCGGTCGCAACGTCCGTCCGTCCGTCCGTCAGCCGCTTCCGGCTAGGAGTTTGTCTCGCGTTTGCTTCACGCTGATGCGCGATCGACGGATGCACCGCTGCCAGCTCCTATCGTCAAGAGTCCGCGACGCATTCCCCAGGTCGCGATCTGCACCCGCCTGGTAAAGCCCAGCTTGTTCAAAATATGGGCGACGTGTGCTTCGGCAGTCTTGTTCGTGACGACCAGTTCCGCGGCAATCTCGCCGTTGCTCAGTCCACGGGTGACAAGGATCGCCACTTCCCGCTCACGCTGCGAAAGCGTCTCGGTGCGGGAACCGGCCGATGTCGTCTCCGGCGGGCGCCCGGCCTGGAGCGCCAGGATGAGCTCGCGGGCCTCCGCGAGCGTGGCGTCGAGCGTGACCCCGGGCGCGGCGGCCCAGATGTCCCCGTAGAGGCGATGCCCCAACCGTTGCCTGGCGGTTTGCAGGTGGAGCCCGGTGCATGCCTGCTCGGTTGGAAAGGGTACGGCGCGCAGCGTGGTTCGCAACTGCTCCGCGGCGGCTGCCATGCGGACCGACGCCGCTGGCTGCCAGTCAACGAACAGCGCAGCGACCGCCTCGAGGAGGCGCGCAAGCCGGATTCTGCTTCCAAACAGTTGCGCGAGATTCAGTGCCTCGCTTAGCAGGTTCGCCGCAAGGTTCCAATCCCCGCTCTGGATGGCTATGGTGCTTCGCAGAATGAGAGATTCCAGAACGCCAACCTGGTCGCCCATGGCTCGCTGCGCGTCGACAGCCTCGGCGAGGAGCTCGATCGCCCGAGGGTAATCTCCTTCGCGCGCGGCCAAATGCGCCTGGGTGGTAACGAAACGCGCGCTCATGAATGGTGATCGTTCAGGCGTGGCCATTTCGGTAACCGCGCGTAAGAGTTCGGCGGCCCTCGTCGTGTCACCCAACTCGAGATGCGTGAGTGCCAGGTCACCCATGACGACGACCAGAGCCTGCCACGAATTATCCGTTTCGGTAAGGCGGTCCAGAGACCGCTCCATCAATTCCTTCGCCGTCGCGATGTCGCCTCGCTGATGTGCCAGCCTGCCGAGCCGGCTCTCGGTGAACATCACCGCGTAGTCGTCGTTCGAAACCCGTGCAAGCTCGAGCGCACGACCAATCAGCTCTTCGGCGCCTGAAAAGTCCCCCCTGGTTGAACGCCATGATTCCGGCGGCGGTGCCAATTAGCGCCATTTCCGGAGTGGGGGAACTGCTGGCACCACAGTCGAGGACAGCCGTCGCCCACAACCGACACTCGCTGAAGTTCCCGTGAAAGAAACACGAGCTGGTGAGGGCAACCACCAGACGCGCCGCGGCATCAGCCTGCCCACTGTCGATGGTCCAGCTCATCGCCGAACGTACGTTGTCCATCTCGGGTTCCAGACGCTTCGCCAGCTCCGCGTCTACAGCGAGACCCAGGCGACATTCAAGAGCGACTCCGGCGACGAGACTCGAGCACCAGTCGCGATGTCGCCCGCGCAACAGCCTGGCTTCGCCGGCTTCCTCGAGGCGGCCCCAGCAGTACTGGCGCACGATTTCGAGCAGGTGGAAGCGCGTGGACGCCTGCTGTTTGACGCCTACCAGCAACGACTGCGCTACCAGGCGGTGGAGGAGGTCGTCGATCTGTCCGGTTGGGAGATCCACATCCGTGCAGACCGATGTCGCGGCTTCGCGTGTAAACCCTCCCACGAATACTGCCAGGCGTCGCAGCAACGTTTGCTCGCGTTCAGTGAGCAGCTCGTAGCTCCAGTCGATGGCCGCCCGCAAGGTCTGCTGGCGCAGGGGCGCGGACCGAGGCCCCATCGTGAGCAGGCTGAAAGGGTTGTCGAGTCGTCGCGCAATCTCAGCCGGCGTCATCGCTGACGTACGCGCCGCCGCAAGCTCGATGGCCAGAGGCAGCCCGTCCAGCAGGACACAGATGCGGGCGATGCTGGATGTTGCCTCGCTCGTCAACTCGAGATCTGGCTCGACTGATCGTGCACGTTCGACGAACAGGTCGACCGCTTCATTGTCGACAGGTCCCGCCACCGCTTCTTGCGCACTCGGGACGGGAAACGGCGGCACGTGGTAGACGCGCTCGCCGGCAACCTCCAGCGCCTCGCGACTGGTGGCGAGAATGCACAGATCCGGGCAGGCCTGCAACAGGCTGCCCGCCAGTGCGGCGCAAGCCGCCACGACGTGCTCGCAGTTGTCCAGGACCAGCAGAAGCTGCCGATTGCGCAGCGCCGCGCACACTGTTTGAAGAAGGCTTGACCCGGGCTGTTCGCGCACGCCGAGTACGCGTGCCACTTCGGCGGCGACCCCAGCGGGCTCACTGATCCGCGCCAACTCAACCAGCCAGGCGCCAGCCGCATACCGTCCGCCGGCGTCGGCGGCGGCGCGCACTGCCAGGCGGGTCTTACCAACACCACCCACGCCGACGAGAGTCAGCAGTGGGGCCGTCTGCAAGGTGTGGGCGATATCCGCAAGTTGATCTCCGCGGCCCACGAACGAGGTCAGCTCACGCGGGAGATTCCCAGCACCGAGATCCAATGCTGGCGAGGAGGACGTTAGCGCGGCCTCCGTGCGTCGGAGCGGCTGCCGGGTATTCAAGTTCTCGGTAATCCGTCGCCGGCCGCGATTCGAAGCCCTTCTCACGTTGCCCGCATCGCGCGGCAGCGTTGCAGAGTCGAAGGCAAAACGTTCATCTGCTCGCGACCGCCGCGAGACACCATGCCCGCGAGCGAGCCCAAGATTGGTGGTCGCCCTGATGCCACGCCGCAGCCGCGCATTCTAGGCTCTTGGTAGTGCAAAAACTTGTCGTGCTGGCCTTCGTGGACGAGCATCGAGCCGCGGAAGTCCTCGCCATGTTGCGGCGCCTGGACGCGGGTTGTGCGTTCCAGGACGAGAGCGCGGCCTGCGTGGTCAGGGCCACCGACTGGAACGTCACGCTGACTCACGGTACTCATCTTGCCAGACGCGACGACACGGTCCATCAATTCTGGCGAGGACTGGTGGCGACCCTGGTACTGGCACCAGGCACGGCTGACTGCCGCGCCAGCGGACAGGACTATGGTATTGCGCCCCAGTTCGAAGCCGAGTTGCGCGCGGCATTACCGCCAGGCAGCTCGGCCATCTTCCTCCTCGTGTCTCCACCGACTCTCACGGAGATCCTGCCGGATCTGCACCGCTGCGGCGGAACGCTCTTGCACACGGCGATCGACCTGGGAACATGGAGCCTGTCCACGCCCTGGGTCGATCTCAAGCCGCTGGGCTGGCGCGGGTAACCGACCCGCCGCGCGTCCAGGGGTTCGCCAGACTGAGCTCAGCCTGTCAGCGCGTGCCGCCTGGCGCGCCTGTGCTCGTTGCGGGTGCCGCTAAACGCTTCCCGCCAAAGCCTTCAGGCCGCGCGCTTGTCGCTGCGCACATATCCAAGCTCCAGCGCGCGCACGGCGGCCTGGGTGCGATCCTGAGCGTCAAGCTTGTCGAGGATATGCTCGATGTGAATCTTGACCGTATGCGGCGTAATCACGAGTTCCGCGGCGATCTGTCGGTTGCTGTAGCCTCGCGCAACGCACTCGACCACTTGAAGTTCGCGGGGGGAAAGCAGCGGGCGTGGAGTCGACTCGGCGTTTCCAGCCCGTTTGTCGATCACAGCTCTGACGACCTGGCGAGCAAAGTGTTCGTCGATCGACAGTTCGCCCCGCAGCGCCTGGCGGATGGCCAAACGGACCTTGAACAGGCTCGCCTCCTTGAGCAGATAGCCCGCCACCCCAGCCCCGAGCGCCCTGTAGACGAAATCGTCGGGCGCGCGCGTCCCAAGCAGCAGAACCTTCGTTTTCGGGCAGGCCTGCTTCAAAGCTTGCAGCGTCTGTAGGCCATCGAAGCCGGGCAACTCGACGTCCACCACCAGCAGGTCAGGCTGAAGGCGCTGCATCGCCACCAGCGCCTCCCGGACGTGACGCGCCTCGCCGACGATTGCCAGGTGTGAGTCCAACTTGAGTGCGGCTCGCAACCCGGCTCGCACCAGGTCGAGGCTGTCCGCCAGGACGATCCGAGAGCGCAGACTCATCTGGCTTTCCGCCTCCCTGGCGGCACGACCCGCCACTTCTCAGCGCGATGCAGGCCACGTGCTGGCTGCTGGGGCGCGTGAGTCCACGCTGCGCACGGATGCGAGAGTCGCCCTGCGCGGCGAACGCTCGCGGCGTCGGTACGATCATTCATCTGCGCCGAAGACTATCGGCACAGACCGCTGGGTGACATTCGTCAAAACACCAATTGTGAGGTCGGGGCGTGTGAGCCGGAGCACTGGCTGGTCCCTTGCCACTGGCATCGCCGGGTTTGAGTGGTCACGTGCAGGCATGACGCAGTTGACGGCAAGCCGTACGCATTGGTGGATCCACCCATGCCGGCCGCGTCCAGCACGTTGAAGATCAACTGCCAGAACACGCGCCGGCACTTGCCGGCCCAGAGAAAGAGCCTCACTACGCGTCCCCGGCGCAGGTCGAGGTCTGGAGCGTCCGCAGTAGTGGCGGTGAAGCGCGAGCCTGGGCGGCGCCAACGGCACTCCGCTTCGCGGCGAACTACCACGTCACTCCACCGACCGCGCTCGAAGCCATCAGACCGCTACCGTACGGCTTTCAACCCGTCGGCGGAGTCAGATCGACCCTGCATCAGGGTCTCGGCCGACCAGGTCGTTGCCAGCGACGTCGCCACCGCACGCGAGTTGGCGACCGGTTACGCACTGTGGGTACGAAGCGGCGAGGGCGCGATTCCGGTTGCTACACCGACCGACCGAGGCGCGCCAGCACGTCAGGACCGAAGCGACCGGGCAACTCGTCGTCGAATCAGGTCGAGACGCGTTCGCTGGCTCACCCGGCAGATCGCGGATCAACTCGAGCAATGCGCGATGCCACCGGACCCGGACGACCTGACCGTTCCCGTCATCACGCATGATCACGCGGATCACGTACGTTTCTTACGAGCTGCTGGCCCCAACGTCGCCCCGCGTATCTCGCAGGTGCACGTTGACCTGGTAGGTCGAATGTATCTACTATTGGGCTACTGTCGCGATTCCCGAGTCGTTCGATCCGCGACCACCCCGGGGTGCGAAGACTCTCTCGATGAACCGCCAGCCACCCCGGACATTCACCCAGGAGCGGAGATGTCCACCCAGCTAACCCGCAGGCAATTAATTGGTCGCGTGAGTGCTGGGCTAGCAGTTGGATCGTTGACCACGTTGATCGCGGCCTGCGCCTCGAGCAGCGGTCCTGCACTGGCGACGCTAGCCGCACCCACGGCACGCGCCGCGGCCTTGCCGACCAGCGGGCCCACCGCCGCTCCCGCGACAACACTCGCGCAAACGTCCAACACCGCTCATGGGGACACCCTGACAATCCTGATGTGGCAAGGTCCGACGATAGGCAATGGGCACCTTTCGCAAGGAACGAAGGACTACGTCGCAGCCCGATTCTGCTGTGGGCCACTTCTGACCGTTGGCGCGGACGGCGTGTTTTCCCCTGTGCTGGCGGCAGACGTGCCATCCACGGCGAATGGCGGCGTCGCGGCGGATGGCAAGACCGTCACGTACCAGCTGAAGCCCAACGTCAAGTGGGCAGACGGCGAGCCATTCACCGCCGACGACGTCGTCTTCACCTATCAGTATGTCACCAACACCGATACTGCGGCGGTGACCGCCGGCAGCTATTCCAGCGTGGACGCTGTCGAGGCCATCGATCCACTCACGGTTCGCTTGACTTTCAAGCAGCCGACGGGTGGCTGGTTCGTCCCGTTCCTGGGATACACCGGCACTATTTTGCCGAGGCATGCGCTGGACAGCTTCATTGGCGCCGCCGCACGTGATGCGCCCTACAACCTGAAGGCATTCGGCACTGGACCGTATGTGGTCCAGGACTTCAATCCAGGTGACCATGTCACGTTCAGCGCGAATCCGAATTACCGCGACTCCAACAAACTGTTCTTCAGTCAGGTCACCATCAAAGGTGGCGGTGATCCGACCTCAGCGGGGCGCGCCGTGCTGCAGACCGGCGAATATGACTACGCCTGGAACTTGCAAGTGGAGGCGCAGGTGCTCGACGAACTGCTGCGTGGCGGCAGGGGTGATCTCGTCACCGCGCCTGGCGGTGGCGTGGAACAGATCCTCTTCAATATGGCTGACCCGAACGTCGAGGTTGATGGCGAACGTGGCAGCCCAAACAGCACGCATCCGTTCTTGACT
This sequence comes from uncultured Chloroflexia bacterium, assembly GCA_963776625.1. Classification (GTDB taxonomy): domain Bacteria; phylum Chloroflexota; class UBA6077; order UBA6077; family CF-72; genus CF-72. Next base: position 54,430 of record CAVZNP010000007.1, read on the forward strand.
GACCAGCGCGTGCGCCAGGCGATGACACTGGCTATTGATCGCGCGACCATCGCCACACAGCTGTACGGACAGACGGGGGCCGCCACCTCGAACGTCTTGACTGTTCCGACGAATCTAGCCTCTCAGAACACGTCAATGGAGTTCAACCTCGACAAGGCAAACCAGATCCTGGATGTCGCGGGCTACGCTCGGGGTGACGATGGCATCCGTGCGACGCCAACCGGGACCCGAATGCATGTTGTCTTCCAGACTTCGACGAATTCGCTGCGCCAGAAGGAGCAGGATATCGTCAAGGATGGTTGGCAAAAAATCGGGATCGAAACTGAAGAGAAGTCGGTGGATGCCTCCGTGTACTTCGCCAGTGACGCCGGCAACCCGGACACCTACAGCCACTTTTCGGCGGACGCCGAAATGTTGACGCTTGCGCCCGAGTCGCCCTTCCCGGTGCTGTATATGAAGTTGTTCTATGCCAGAAACCCGAGCACTGATTGGGCGCAGAAGTCCAACGCGTGGTCGGCTCAGAACTTCCTGAAGTGGAAAGATGACCAGTACGACGCACTCTTTGATACGGTCAGCGCCGAGATTGATCCCCAGAATGCCGCGGCTACCTGGCGGGCGATGAACGACCTGGTGATCAACGCGTACGTTGATGTGCCACTCGTCGATCGCAAGCTGACGGATGCGAAGCGCAAGGGCATACAAGGTCCGAATCCTGGGCCGTTCGACGTGTTCTCCTGGAATATCGCTGAGTGGACCAGAAGCTGAGGATGTGCGTGATGGGGACACCCGGTAGGTGCGGTACGAGCGAACGCAACGCCCCACCGCAGCGCCGAGGTCGCAGCGCCACGAAATTTCGAGGATCCGGCGCCGGCCCGTGATGGCTGGTGTGTTCGCGTGTTGATTCAATATCATCCATGACGCTGTCAGCAGGTGGTGTCGAGGCGCTCAACCAGTTCGTTCACTTCGCCGAGAAGACGACGCGGGCCAAAGGTCCACCCCTGGGCACTTCACATGCGCCCGATGGCACACCCCGACCACCCGCGCGTATCGTTGCGTGGCATGTCGAGGGTAGTTCTGGCGGACAGGTTCCCGCCGTTTCTCACCGAGCAGCTGCACGCACTGCTGCCTGACGACGTCGATTTCGACGCAGTGCAAGTCGAAAGCCACGAGGAGCTCGCGCGCTGCGCACAGGACGCGGATGTACTCGTGACCGCTCGCGTCAGAATCGACGCGCGTGCGCTCGAGATCCTGCCGCGGCTCCGCTTCATCCAGCAGCTGGGCGTTGGCTATGACAACCTCGACCTGGAAGCCTTACAGGTCGCTGGCGTCCTCGCGTCAAACAATCCCGGGTTCAACGCCACGTCTGTTGCGGAGCACACCATCGCACTCATGCTGCTGCTGTTGCACCGCTTCGTCGAGGCTCTCGACGTGACGCGTTCGGGAGCGTTTCCAACCAGCGCGTTCATTGGCGCCAATCAGCGCCTCATCCGCGAGCTGGGTGAGGAAACGGTGGGACTGGTGGGCTTCGGCAGCATTGGACAAGCTGTCGCCGCGCGACTCGCGGGCTTCAACACGCGCCTCGTGTATCACGCGAGGCGCCGCGTGGATGAGGCGACTGAGGCTCGCCTGGGAGTCCGCTACGCGCCCTTCGACGAGTTGCTCGCCGCCAGCAGCACCGTCAGCCTGCACCTGCCGTCGAGCCCCGAGACCCGCCACCTGGTCGGGACTGCTGAGCTCGCCCAGATGCAGCCGACAGCGTTCCTGATCAACACCTCGCGCGGCGACCTGGTCGACGAACTCGCATTACGACAGGCTATCGGGAGCGGGCAATTGGCTGGCGCTGGTCTCGACGTCCTCGAGAACGAGCTCAGCGACGTCAACCCGTTCGCAGACCTTCCCCAGGTCGTGGTCACACCTCACTACGCGGGTATCAGCAGGTCGAGCTTGCCGCGGGCCCTGCAACTAGCCGCCGCCAACATCGGCCGCTACGTGCGCGGCGAAGCGCCGCTGAATCTCGTCACCCGCTGAAGTCACTCGGGCGCACCCCCAATAGGCGCGCCACGAAGGTAAGGTTCGCGCCACCAAGTGCAAAGTGGCGCCACAACTGCAGGATGTGCGCCTATTCGACATTCATGTGACCGAACCAACCTGGATTAGGCCTGTTGCCACACTGTCGTCTCTCTAGATCGCCCCGAATAACCAGCCCTCGGTCCAGCGACCTCGTTCACACAGCTCGGCACTGACCACCCGGTCAGGTCGACACCGGGATGCACGAGTTTCTCGCACACTCGCCCGAGTGGCTCCGCCGCCGCGGCACGCACCAGCCCCTGTTCACACCGGTGGAATGCACCGCCGATCTCGTAGTTCGCCTGGCAGCAGGCCGGTTGATCAGCGCCGGCCGCGACGACCTGGACTATCTGATTGCGCATGCCGACGAGATCCGCACTGATAACTCGTACGTGCTCAGCTTCCAGAGATAGCCGTTCCGTTGTAGGACGAGCGTCAAGGAGCGGCTCCCGATGGCCTGGGCGCGGTCACCCCTGCTCGGCACCTTCGGCAATGAAGCCTTGCCCGTGTTGGCGGCGGCGGTGTTTGCACACCGAATGGTAGGACTGGGTGGTGACGGTTTGGCGGCCTTCGGTGAAACAGGGTGGTGCTGGTGGACGGCGGCAGCGGAGTGACCGTGAGCCTGCGTCAAATGCCATGTTTGGTGAATCACTGGACCCCGAGTGACGACGCATCCGAAGTCCGGTGGTGACAGAACGTGATTGACCGGGTGGTGTTCAGTCGCGCGTCAGTTCGGCGACGGCTTTTTTCGCGACGTCATCGTCGACCGGAGCTTTACCCGCGGTGGCCGCGACGATGAGCGCAGCGATGGCAGCGTTGTTGAGCGCGCGCCACGTTGGTCGGTTTGTAGGTCTCGCCGGCGCTCAGTTACCCGAGTGCGGACGTTTTGCGAGCTCGTTGGCCAGGGACCGCGTCACCCGCCCGATGCAGGTGGCTTGCTGTTTGCTGGGCGGCTCGGTCAGCCCAGCGCGGCGCGCCGCACGGCAATGGGCCGGGTTGACGCGGCGCGGACCAGCCCGCGAGGCAACCTCGGCGGAGGCCGTGCCCGCCGCGCTCGAACGGATCGCGTCCTCCGCGCCCGCTGTGCGGGCGGGTGCCTATTTCATCTCGGCGCGATGCGGCGCTCCGCAAAGAGCCATTCGGCGTCTCGTCGAACCAGGCGGTCGAAGTACTGGTTGAGCTGATGTACCACCCAGGGCTGCTCAACGTCGGCCTCGAATACCACCACGTCGCTGACGGCGCGAGCGGTGTCGCCGTCTACCGTGATGTCGTGATTGCCGCACAGGTGCAGCGATCGGTTTTCGGGTCGGTTTCTGAACAGCTCGACGAACCAGGTGCGTATAGCGTCACGCCCCTCGTACAACGTGCCACCGCGCGGCGTGAACCGCGCATCTTCGGTGAACAGGCTACTCCAGCCGTCAGCGTCACGTGCATCGGCGTACCGCACGTAGCGCGTGAGGGTGATGCGAATGCTCTCTTCGTCTGTCATGATCTTCAGGCGTCCATCCAGACGTTCGTAAACGAGAACGCACCGAGGTGACGCAGGAACTCCACGCCGTGGACCTTCGCAGTGCTCAGATACGTGATGGGATACGTGCTTGTCGTCATGACGAACGACTGGTCGAGCATGTAGTCGTTCATCGAAGCGTAGACCTGTTGCTGTTTGGCGGGGTCGGACTCCGATGCCGCCATGGATGCCAGATTTGTGTAGTCGTCGCTGGCGAACTTGGAGCCGTTGTTCATCAAACGCCAGGCGGTAGACAGAGAAAAGATGGTGCCCGGCGTCATACTCGACCAGTTATCACTGGTTGAGTACAGGCCAGTGTAGTCGGGCTTGTTGTTGTTGATTGCGTCGAACATCACGGTGTTATCCAGGTTCTTGATGTTCAATTTGACTCCGATGGAAGCCAGGTCGTCCTGGTAGACCTGAGAGAAGGACAGGAGCTCGGGCTGCAGCGCACCGGGGACCAGAATGTCAGTCTCGATATTCGAGACACCAGCCTGCGCCAGGAGCGATCGCGCCTTATCCAGATCGAATGCATAGGCTGTGTTCTTGCTTGCGTCGTAGGCGGGCGAACTCTGTGACCATGGCAGGCTGACGGGGGTCGACACGCCGTGAAAGATCACATCCGTGAAGCGTTTGCGATCCAGGGCGTAGTTGAGCGCCTGGCGGACGCGCTTGTCGTCGAAGGGCTGAACAGTGACATGGATACCGATTTCGAAGTATGTGCCCGTATTCGATGCGACCTGGGCAACATACGTGGGATCCTCGCGCAGACTGACGTAATCCTGAAGCAGAGGCGTCTTCACCATATCCAGGGCGCCAGCCTGCAATTGCAGCGCCATCGACTGCTGGTTGCGGATGCCCGCGACGATGGTATCGAGGTACGGGTGACCGCTCAGCCAGTAGTTCGGGTTTCTGGAAAGCGTGAAGTGGTCCCCCTGCACGCGCTCGGTGAGCATGAAGGGGCCCGTTCCAACGGCGGTGTCTTTCGCGTTGGCGCCTTCGAGGCTCACCTTGTCGCAAACGTTCATCACGTCCAACAAATCGAAGAAGCCTGGTTGCGACGTGTCGGAATTGACGATGACCGTGTACTTGTCCGGGGTGTCGACGGATGCGACGCCGCGTGCCAGATTCGGGATGATGCCATTGCCCACCGACGGATCCTGCGCCCGCTGGAAGGTGTATTTGACGTCATCGCTGGTGAGCTCTCGCCCGGTGTGATACTGGACACCCTGGCGCAGGTTGAATTTGAACTGCCGGGAATCCGACGAGATGTCCCAGCTTTCGGCGAGCATCGGCTGGGGGTGGAGCATCTCGTCGTAACTGATGAGCCGGTCGAAAGCGAGCCAGGTTGTGTCGGTGGCGTTGCTGGAGAACTGGAAGGGATCGAGGCTGGCGATATCGGTGCTGTTGGCGGTGCGTAACGTACCGCCGGATCGGGGCTGAGCGGTCGTTGACGTTGACGCCGACGCTGGGGCACTGACCGTTGCGCTGGCCTGGGCCGCCGATGTCGGCGCTGCGGCTTGCGCGGCCTGACTGCTGGCGGTTGAGGCCTGCGTCGGTGCCGCGGACGTCGGCGCGGACTGCGGAGCCGAGGCCGGCGGCGCGGCACTCGGTATGGTCGTGCAACTGGCCAACACGCCAAGAGAAGCGGCTCCGGCCAGCAGTCGCAGCAGGTGCCGACGGCTGGTCACGGTGTCCGCGTTGCAGTCTGGCAGGAGACCGACGTGACGATGGTGAATGCGGTGCGTGGCGTTGATCGCGTCCAAGCCTGAGAACTCCTCTGTCCGGCGAGCTGGGTGTAGCAGGCGATCATTGGAGATCGCCAGTCTCAACTCCTACGGCCTTGTCCCCACTCCAGTCTGTCCTCCCAATGCAGCATGCGACGTATCATACATGAAATATGAGATTTCGCCGGTGCGGCCATGAGTTTCCGCGGGCTGACGGCGTTGCGCGCGGCGACTTGATTCCGGTTGGCGGGCGCCAGAGCCTGGCCGACGTACCTACCGTGTCGCCGCACAAAGCCATCACCAGCGGAGCGCTGCGGTTCGGCACCTGCAAGAGGCATCGTTCGCCGGACAACTGGACGTTCGCGAAGCCTTGTGGCGCCCGGATCGCGTAGAACTCGCGCGACTGTCGCCCAACCAGCATGCGGTCACCGGCGAATTCAACCTGCGCGAAATCTGAACCTGTTCCGCTGTGCGAAGTGCTCGAACTCCGTGCCCTGCGTTGCGCCGCCAGTGCACCAGTCCACGACCTGCGACAGGCCGAGCCGCTCTTGGCCGGCCGCGCATGAGCTCGCGTCAATCAGCCCGAACAAATCCCATGTGGAACCGTGTTGCGTGCACAATCGACTCGACGTGGCCTTCACAGGGCTGGCTGTCATGATGTGGCTGGCAATCGTGAGCTCGTGCAACTCGCCAATCGTTCCCATCGCATCGTCTGCGGCCGCGGCGTCTGCGCGAACCGATCTACGTGTTCCAACATTCGCGCCAGGCAGCGCTTGCACGAGGACCTGGTCGACGTCGGCCGCGGGCGGCCACGCGCGACAGGCCGAGGTGCGCTCGCGCCCTCACATCCACGATATCAGCGATTCGATCGTTGATGTTTTCGCCCCGGAGGATGGAAGTGTGAGCCATAGTGTGGCGAGGCTAACTGCCGCACGTGCATGTCTGGGAGGACGCAGGACGTGACACAACCTGGACCATTGACCGCCGACGATCGCTGGGCCGTCAGCGAACTACTCGCGTTGAGTTGTTTGTTGACCGCCTCCCATGCCAGGTTCTGATCAACTGAGGGCGACGGCGGACCGATCAGCGAGGAAATGGCCGTCACGTCGCCACCGAGGCCCGGGATGCGGGCCACGGTCTGAATCTGGTCCTTCGGATAGTTCAGGTAGCCTGCTTGAAGCCCCGCGTCGTTCGGCGCCAGGTCGCGGTTTGATAATGGGACTGGGCACGTACGTTGGCAGAATTGCCCTGGCAACGGCCGACGCATTTCCGGTGGTTTCAATTGTGGGGATCGCGGCAGGAGCGGAGGTTGGCAGAACTCGAAGGCACAACTGGGACCGCGCACGCCTCCAGCAGTGAAATCCCGAGGCCAGCGACCCCGGACATTCTCAGAAACTCGCGACACTCAACGCGCCCCGCAACAGAAATAGCGTGTTTCTGCCCTGGTGTTCACCTCGCACCTCTCCCCTGGACTGACTTGACAGGCCTGGCTCGATTCGTCGGAAATACTGCATGGCTCGGCCTGTGGCGTGGGGCCAGTCTATACCTCGCTTGGAGAATTCTGAGAAAAGGCGTTCGCTGCTATGCACTCCACAGCTGCTGCGAGGCCAGTTGCGCCCCTTCGGTCAGGGCCCGCAGTTTCGCCCACTGAATCTGCGGGTGCAGGCGTCGGACATCCCAATTCTGGGAGTAGCCGCAGTCGGTGGAGGCAATGACGTTCTCTTTGCCGATTCTCTCCGCGTACAGCCTGATTCGCCACGCGACCAGCTCGGGGTGCTCGACAATGTTGCTCACGTGCCCGACAACGCCGGGCAGCAGGATCTTGCCCTCCGGGAACTTGACGTCCTCCCACATCAGAACCTCGTGGGCATGCCTGTCGTTGGCGCCTTCCAGTGAGTAGCCCTGCGTTCTGACCCTGAGCACCTGATCGATGATGAACCTGAGAGGCACGTCGTTGACGTGGGGACCGTTGCTGCTCCCCCAGCAGACGTGAAGACGGACTCTTTCCTCGGGGATCCCCTTGAGCGCCTGGTTGATGGCGTCGATACGCACCGAAAGCCACCGCAGGTACTCCTCTTTGTACTCCGGATCGTACAGATGGCACAGCTCCGGAGAGTCGACCTGGAGGTCGAAACCAGCATCGGTGATGGCTCTGTACTCGACATTGAGGGCGTCTGCCAGGGCGAAAAGGTACTCCTCGGCGGTGGCATAGTAGATGTTGTTGGAGAAATGGTACGCGGCGATGGAAGGTGAGGCGGCCGTCACAAACCCCTCCCTCGCATTCACTCGGCCCAGCATTGTCTTTAGCCGATTCAGATCCTGCGTCAGTTCGTCCAGCCCACGGTAGCGGATGGGACCGGTGCACACGGCGACTTCGGTGGGCGTTGTGGGCGGCAGGCTGCTCCGCAGCTCCCCTGGCATCCAGGTGGTCCGCTCAACTGGTGCCCACATTTCGTAGAAGTCGGCGAACTGTGCCCGGGCGCGTACAGAGCCCGGCACGAGATTGCCGCTCCTCACCTGGTCGAGCCTGGCGATGATGTCTCCGCCGGGTTTGAGCATCTCGAAGCCGGTGAGGCGATCTCGGACGTAGTTTGCATAGGAGGTTCTGGGGAACTCGCCATCGTTGACGATGTCGATGCCGATCTGGGCCTGTTCGCGCACGACCTCGTCTACTGCTGCGTCGAGGAGCGTTCCGAATGCCTTTTCGTCGTACGGTTCCTGCGCATCCTTGGCTTTGATGAAGTGCATGACGTCCACTGGCCGCAGGAGACTTCCGGCGTGGGTCGTCAGAATTCGGTCGGTGCTGTGTAACACGGCTTTCTTTCTCTCTCCCCGGTGCGATCATCGCGATGTTGTGGGCCTCCCGGGCGAACCCGCTGGACTTATCTGTGCTGAATACCAGCCAGACCGAGCTCGAACGGGTTGTAAAGATAGTCCAGCCCGCCGAAGTCGCCAACCTTGTCGCTCACGGCATACTGGTCAAAGACCCGCACTGTACCGATCACCGAATAGAGCGCGTGCGCCCTTTCCTGGATGGTTTGCCACGTTGCCAAACGCTTGGCTGGATCGAGCTCAGATCGCATGTCAGTGAACAGCTGGTCGATTCCCGGATCGTTCCCTGCGAGGTTCACACCGCTCGTCGTGTAGTGATTCTGTTGGCCGGGAATATTGTTGGCCGCTGAACCCTGACCCACGAACGGCACGACACCGCCCATGATCTTGGGATCCTTGCCAACCCAGCCACTGCGCATGGCTGAGTAGTCGATCGGGATGAGCTGCGTCTGAATGCCCACCGCTTCAAAGTACCCCGACAGCAGCTGCATGAAGTCCGGCTCCCAGGTATAGGCCAGCTGTGTCGTGGAGAAGACGCTGACCACCGGATTCGGAAAATTGGACGGATACCCCGCATCACTCAGTAACTGTTTGGCGTGATCGGGATCGTACGTGTCGCTGTACCAGACCGGATCGAAGCCCCAATGAAGCTCGGTCAGGGCGACGTTGCCGCCACCCGCCTGGCCAAAGCCTTTGAAAAACGAATCGACGATCTCCTGGCGGTTGATCGCGATGCTCAATGCCTGACGCACCCGCACGTCTGATGTCGGACCAGTAGTCATCCAGTAGCCAGGAATAAAGACGCCAGGCATCGTCGGGGCTTCGGTCTGACGAAGCTGATAGCCGCCGTCGCGCAACGAGACGGCATTGTCGTTCGAGACCCCGATGATGTCTATCTCGCTGCGCTTGAGCATGGCGATTCTGGTAGATTCTTCGGGCACCTGATCCAGCACCAGGTTCGCCCACACCGGACCCGTGCCCCAGTACGCGTTGTTGTCCGCGAGCTCGGCGCTGGCACCCCCCGTCAACCTGGTCAACGTCCAGGGTCCGCTGCCTACAGGATTGGCTGCAAAGGTATCAGATCCGACCTTCTCGAAGTAGTTCTTGCTGTGGACGTAGAGCCCTTGCAAGGCATCCGGATAGAAAACATCGACGCCCTTGGCGTAGACGTTCACCGTGTACGGGTCCGGCGTTTCGATGTGGTCAACTGTCTGGCGTTGCGCTGGTGACCACGCGCTTTTCGCCTCGGGCGAGATGTAGCGCTGCAGACTAAACGTGACATCGTCGGCGGTAAAGTCGTCACCACTGGTCCATTTCACGCCTTTACGCAGGTTGAAGGTCCACAGCATGCCGTCCGGGCTCATGGAGAAGCTCTCGGCGAGCCAGGGCAGCAAATTGCCCTGACGGTCATAGCGCAACAACGGCTCATAGACGAGATACAGGGGCACCCCATACAGGGCACTGATGGGGTCAAACGACTGGCTCCCGAGATCACCATAGGCGACCATCAGGGTCCCAGAGGCCGTTGTTGCGACCGAGGCTGCCGAGGTCGTGGCGGGAGTTGCCAGGCTCGTGGTCGTGTCTGCCGAAGTTGTGGTGGTCGCTGTAGCGCTCGCAGGCGGCTGCGTCAGGGCCTGCGCGGACAGCGCGGGCGGGGCGTTTGACGACGACGGCGGCGCGGGCGCCGCGCAGGCGGTGATCAGGGCAACAATGCCGCCTGAGGCGAGCATTCCCAACGCTGTTCGACGGCTGATCATTTCGCTCGTGTGGGATGCTTCGCGTTGCATGCGTTTCTACCCCTTCCGCCTGGAGAGGGGATCGCGCTTCTGGATCGGCAGTTCGCGCACGGCGCATTTCCCCCTGGAGAGCGAGAACATTGTGTCGCCAAGCGGTCTTCACGTCAATCCGACCCCTCCCCGCGCCGTCGAGTAGTCGCGGAGGCTGAAATCAGCTATCGTCGAGCCGAAGGCAGGCCAACGATGCGAGATGAAGAGCAGATCCGACTGACCCTGGCCCTCTACTCGCGTTTCAACGACTACAAGGACGAAGAAGCCTGGAGCCTCCTGTATGCGCCGGAAGGCGTTGTTTGCCTCGGTGGCCAGGACTGGCGTGGCACGCTGCAATACGCGCCAGATCTGATGGTCGCGACGTCGGCCGGCCGGGAATGGCAGGGGCGCAACGCCATTCGTGCCTTCATGCGTAGTCTCAACACGCTGCACGGTGGCTGGGATACCTGCCACCTCTCCGGTAACATCGTCATCGCGATTGATGGCGACACGGCCCGACTCGACGCCGACATGCTCTTCCACGAACGCTCAACCGTGGACGGCGCGTGGCGCAACAGCCAGTTCAATCGGTATACCGCGGATCTTGTCCGCGCTCACTCCGGGTGGTTGTTCTCCCGCTGGACGATTCAGCCTCGTCTGACGATCACCAGCCGCAGCGCCCAACTGGCCGCCGCGCCGCCGCTGCCAGGGACCGGCGAGATCTACAAGACGATAGCGCTCTACGCGCATTTCCTGGACGATCACGATGCCGACAACTGGAGCAACCTCTTCGCTCCAGATGCGAAGCTCAGCATGCCTGCGGGTGAGCTGACCGGGCGCGACGCGATCAAGAATACGATTCGGGCCACGTGGGCCAGAGATCCCGACCAGCGGGTCATCCATTTCTGCACAACGTCCGTCGTCCGCGCGAACGTGGATACCGCCACGGCAGAGACCGAAGTCAGCGAGTATGAGCCAGCCGGCGAGGGAGCGTTCCAGTCCCGCGGTCATGGGCGGTACTACGATCGCCTGGTGCGCCACGGCGCGCGCTGGCTGTTCCAGGAGCGTCGCATCCAGTTCCCGCTCTGACTGCCTGCTCGTGCGCGGAATCGGAGCGCTACGTACGACGGCGCATCTGGATGACTAGACGGCAGCAACTGGGGGCCGCTGCGCACCCAATCGACGCGCGTGCACCTGGGCCTCCGTCGCCAGCCGAATCGCCAGGAAGCTGCGGTTCTGGCTGATCGACGTTTCGGTGCGATCGCGCACGTCGTCCAGGAAGCGCGACCCGAACGTTAGCTGCACATCCGTGGTATCGACAAAGCGAGTGCCTTGCTTGTCCACGACGAACAGGTGCTGATCGCCCGGGCGTCCGGCCGGATCGTAGTACTTGCGCATCTCCATGTAGCCATCGGTGCCGAGGATGAACAGTCGAATGTCGCCCCAGGACTCCATGGTCTGCGGCGGATACCAGTCAACTCGGAACCAGCCCAGTCCGCCGTCGCCCTCGAGTGAGACGTCGCCATAGTCCTCGAACTCGGGGTGATCTGGATGCGCGAAGTTGCCCGTCTGGGACGACAGCACCCGCGCAGTCGTGGAGTTGGTGAAGTACAGGAACTGCTCGGTCTGGTGCGCGCCGATGTTGCCGATGATGCCACCCGAGATGGATGGGTCGAGGAACCAGGCATGCGGCGACGTGGGTGCCAGCTTGTGGGGTCCGAAGCCGGTGGTTTGAACTACACGCCCGATGATCCCCTGCGCGACGAGCTCGCCCGCTTTGACCGTACAGCGCCTCTCCCAGTGCTCGTTGGAGTACAGGCGCCAGAGCTGACCAGTTTCACGCTGCACGCGCTCGATCTCTGCGAGCTCCTCGAGCGTGGTCACCGCTGGCTTGTCGACGAGCACGTCCTTGCCATGTCGCATGGCGGCGATGGAAATCGCCGCGCGATCGGCCGGCATCGCCGCGCCACCGATGACCTGGACGGATTCGTCATTCAGGATCGACTGCAAGGACGGCGCGAGCGGCACGTCGGGATAAAGCTCGTGAAACTCGGCGACGAGATTCGGCTTATCCGTGTAGAACGTGGCCAGCTCGCCGCCGGCTCCAAGCAGGATGCGAGCGTGGTTTCGCCAGTGGCTGTGGTCGACTCCGACGATGGCAAACCTGATAGGCGACGCTGGCATTGGCATTCCCTCCCAGCGGACGGGAGCGTACTGATTCCCATGACGGGCTGTCAACGCAGGTACTTCGTGACAAACGAAGTCTTCAGGGGTCGCTGTCAGCATCTGGCCGCACGTCGAAAGCGCGTTCGCCTGGAAAGAGCGCATGCTTCATTCCATGGGTGATTGGCCATGGGTGATTGGCCATGGGTGATTGGCCATGGGTGATTAGCAGTTGGTCGGCCGTCGACGATGGCCAGTGTCTACGGGGACGTCGGCTGGCCCGAGTGGTGCCGCTCGTGATGCGACGGGGAGGGCCGGGGCGGCGAGTGATGCCTCTGGTAACCCGTGCAGCACGCCGCGCACTGACGCCTGTCTGGGTGTGCCGAAACACCGCGGAGGTGGCACTCAACACCGTGCCGTGCCTCCGCCCAGCGATCCGAAAAGGCAACGGTCCGCGGTGCGGCGATCACATCTACATGCGCGTGGACCCAATGCGGTTCGCACAAGTCGACGGCAAGCTACCCCGTTTTCGGACCGAAAACTGAAAGTGACAAGTGTTTAGTGAGCAAACAAACAATGGCATCACGGGTCGATAGACTGGGCCGGGCGTCTTATGCTGAGGCGTGTCGGGGAATCCGTGTGCCGACTACCGCATGTATGGGATGACAGGGGGCCGCGGGCGAGGCAGCGGCCGTCTCGAGATCAGCAGAGCACGGTCGAGCTTGTGTGTGTGCGCCCGTTTCCCGTATCGTAGCGGACGGGAGGTCAAACGGTGACCACTGCATATTTCGGCTTCGGGATGCGAAAGATAACGCTCGTCTCGGCCAAGCAGTTCGCGCCTGACGACCACTTCAGCCGCATACAGGAAACCGCGGACCAGCTGGTTGCTGAGCCGTTCAGAGGCGTCACGAGTGACGGTACCATTGTCCCGGGCCTGTATCCCTTGGCATCAACAGGGATCTCCACCGAGCCGATTCGGCGCGCGGCGATCGAATTCCTGGATACCCTCGACTCCAGCCAGCGGTCGCAGGCGAGCTTCGACGTCACATCCGACGCGTGGCGTCGCTGGTGGAATATCCACGCGTTTCTGATGCGGCACGGCCTGTTTCTAGAAGATCTCACAGAGGATCAGCGCGCGGCTGCCTTGCGACTTGTCGAGCAAACGCTCAGCGTGAGTGGTTATCGCACCGCGCGAGATATCATGCGGCTGAACCACACGATCGGCGAGCTCACCAACGACTGGGACGCATTCGGCGAGCAGGTGTACTTCATCAGCATCTTCGGGAATCCCTCGCCTGATGAACCCTGGGGGTGGCAGATCGATGGTCATCATCTGAATATCAACTGCCTGATTGTCGGCGATCAGATAGTGGTGACGCCGATGTTCATGGGATCTGAACCGGTGAGAGCTGAGACGGGCAAGTACCAGGGCACGGCGGTACTCCAGGACGAGCAAAGTCTGGCGACGGTGTTGATGCAGTCGTTTACCGAGAGCCAGCGGAACCAGGCGATACCGTACGACTCGGCCGACAAGCTTCCAACAGAGCGTCGCCTGGGGTCCGATGGGCGCATTCACGCCGCCGCATTTCGCGACAACATGCTGGTTCCATACGAGGGGGTTGCGGCGACGGAGCTAACGCGTGGTCAACGCGATCAACTGCTACGCCTCATTGAGGTCTACACTGGCCGCCTCCGTTCCGGCCATTCCGAAGTCTGGCTGGATGCCATCCGCCAGCATCTGGATGCGACGTACGTCATGTGGATGGGTGACGTCAGTCCAGGCGGGGTATTCTACTACCGTATCCACAGTCCAGTGATCCTGATCGAGTTCGACCATCAGCCGGGCGTCTGTTTCGACGTCGATCAACCGACCCGCGTCCATATCCACACCGTGGTGCGATCGCCGAATGGGAACGACTACGGACGCGACTACCTGCGTCAGCATCACGCGCGATTCGCGCATGTCAATGGCGAGCACGTCGCGCGCACCTCATCTGGAGCGCCGACGACCGCCAGCGACCAATTGTTCGGAGGAACAAGGTAACCGATGCCCGGTGCACCCCCTGGTCGCCAACCTCATCTGCGCCAGCCCCGGCGCTACGTATGACTTCGACCTGGCGCGAATCCGTCTGGCGGAGGCCCTGTACGCGGCTGCGGCATCAGGACCGACGCCGCGATGAACTACGAAGACGACGGTCGACTCGAAGCGGACTGTTGGTGTACCTGCACGGCGGCAGTCTCGGTGGGTGACGCGCAACGCCAGGCCCCGCGGCGCTTCCTCGAGCGTGGCGGACGCTGGTTCGCGCTACACGCCACCAATGCTGGAGTAAGCAACCCGCAACTGGCGGAGATCGTCGGGAGTCGGTTCTTTGCCCACCCACCGTACTGCCACTTTCCTGTTCCAATTACCGAGCCGTCGGATCAACTCGTCCAGGGCCTCGAACCTATCGAGGTGGACGACGAGCTCTACCTCATCGAACACAAGGGTGACGTAGAAGCTCTCCTGCACTGGGGAGGCGAGGGACGAGGGCAGTATTTCCGGCACAGCCTTCTATCTCATGTATCGTCTCCGAGCAGGCGAAGGCGGCGTGTTGTATCAGGCCCTCGGCCGCGCCAATCGACCGTTTGAAAAGGCCACTCCAACCGGCCCCAGATACTCCCGACCGGCATGATCCGTGGGATACGCCCGTTTTCGACGAGCTGGTCCGCAGACGGAATTAAATGGGCCGCTGGCCGGCGACCCCCTGTAACCGCGTACGGAGGTGGAAATGACCGCGGCCCACGCATTTACAATTGACGATCGCTTCGCGGTTCTGGACTTGCTGGCCGGTTACGGCCGGGCGATTGACGCACGGGATGCCGCCGCCTACGCGGCGCTCTTCGCCCCGGACGGGTTGCGTATTGACGACGACGGGTCGCGGCGGCTGACCCAGCACGGGCGGGAAGCGATTCAGGCAGAGATTCAGCGGACCTTCGATTCGTGGACGGCCAAGGTGCGACATTTCATGGCGCTGCCGCTCATCGAGGGCGACCACGACCGGTGTACGGTGTCCACGTACGTACAGGAGATCGTCGAGCTCCCCAACGGACCCTGTGCGATTTCTCAGGTTGCGGAGTATCGAGACATCTGCGTCAAGTTGGATGGCCAGTGGTTGTTTCAACAGCGGGCGATCGTGCTCATGCTGGACGGCCACGGGGATCGACTCAAGACGGGTTGAGTAAACACACTACCCGCTGGCGCTGCGCGACCCTTCCCATAGCGCTTTGCTGGCGAGCGCAGCGCCCTCCGCCAGCGCCTGCAACTTGGCCCACTGCACAGTTGGATGCACGCGGATTGAATCCCAGAACTGCGAAAAGCCACAGTCGGTCCCGGCAATTACGTTCTCTTTGCCGACCACACTGGCGAAGTTCTTGATTCGCCAGGCCACCAGTTCGGGATGTTCGACCACATTGGTCTGATGCGAGATCAAGCCCGGGATCAGAATTTTGCCATCGGGAAGCTTCACGTCCTGCCAGACCATCCACTCGTGCTCGTGGCGCGGATTGCCCGCTTCGACGGAGTATGCCTGCGCCTTGATCCGCAGCATCGTGTGCACGAAGGATCGCAATGGAGGATCCTGTGTATGGGGTTGGTTGCCGCTGCCCCAGCAGTGGTGATAGCGCACCTGCTCCTCAGGGATGCCCTGGAGCGCGTGATTGATGATCTCCACACCCTGGTCCACCGCTTGCTGCCGATCCTCCGCCGACATTCCTTGCTGCTCGGTCAATGTCCACCGTCGCCAGGGCGTAAGTGCCGCCAGATCCAGCTGGACGATCAGGCCGGCGTCGGTGATCGCCCGGTACTCCTCGCGCAAGGCATCCGCCACCGCGTAGAGATACGCCTCTGTTGTCGGGTAGAACTTCAAAATGTCTTCGTCGCCCATCCGTGTCGTCGGCAGGTCAGCGGGCACGAACGCGTCGGCAAACTGGTAACCCCGCATGGCCTCTTTGAGGGTTTCGATCTCCTGCTTGATGGCTGCTTGACCCTTGTAGGTCACCGGTCCGACCAGGCGGCAGCGCTCGTAGTTGCCAGGCCGGTTAGGCACCTCGGAAATATCTACTTCCGGGGGCATCCACAAGAAGCGGTAATGCCGTGAATACTGGTCGTAGAATTCGGGAAACGCGGCCCTGTCCGCATTGGTATTGTCGCGCCACGGATCTTCACCTTCGCGCGGCGCGCGGACTTCCAGGCCATCGAGGCGCTCGTTGATGTACGCCTGAAAACCCAGCCGTCCCAGTTCACCATGTGTGGGGATGTCAATGCCCACCTCGGCCTGTTTCCGAACAACCTCCTGAATGCCATCACGGATATCTCTCGCCAGTTTGTTCTGATCGTACGGACGGTCCAGGACGCGGGCCTTCATGCCTTCCAGGATCGCTGGTGTCCGCACCAGGCTCCCGACGTGCGTCGTCAGAATACGATCGGTGCTCCGATTCAAAGCGTATACCCTCCCGCTTGCGTCCCTCGTGCAAGATGAGCAGTCAAGCCGGCATGGCGCTCAGCCTATCGACGCGCGCTCCCGAATCTCTTTCAGGTTTCGTTCCTCGAGCTATCGCTTCTGGACGCCGGTCAGACCCAATTCGAATCCCTCGATATTGAAATCCATACCCGTCCAGTCGCCGACCCTATCACTCACGGCGTATTGCTGGTAGACGCGAGCTATGCCGACGACCGAATGCAACGCATAGGCTCGCTCCTGGATGTTCTGCCAGAGCGCCAATCTCTTCGCAGGATCGAGCTCCGCCAGCATCGCTGGATATTCCTGGTCCAGGTCTGGGTCCTTTGCGGCTACATTGATGCCCGCCGAGGTCATATTGTTCTGCTGGCCAGCGATGTTGTTTGGTCGAGTGCCCCCTATCCAGGGCACGACGCTGCCCGTCATTTTAGGGTCGAGGGCGACCCAGGCGCTCCGCATCGCATCCACGTCGATGGGCGCGACCTGAGTCTGGATGCCAACTGCCTGCCAGTAGGAGGTCAGAAGTTGTACCAGCTCCGGTTCCTGGGCGAAGGACCCTTGTGTCGTGGAGTAGACCTGCACCACCGGGTTAGCGAACTTGTCGGGGTAGCCGGC
This sequence comes from uncultured Chloroflexia bacterium, assembly GCA_963776625.1. GTDB lineage: Bacteria > Chloroflexota > UBA6077 > UBA6077 > CF-72 > CF-72. Next base: position 71,603 of record CAVZNP010000007.1, read on the forward strand.
TTGCTGCAAAAGCTGTTTGGCTTTGTCCGGATCGTAGTTGTTGGTGTACCAGATCGGGTCGAAACCCCAATGGGTCTCGTCCAGGCCGGTGCTTCCCACGGTCGGTTTCCCAAAGCCGTCGAAGAAGGAATCGACGAGCTCCTGGCGGTTGATAGCAACATCCATGGCCTCGCGAACCCGTTCATCCGAGGTAGGGCTGTTGGTAGCCCAGTAACCCGGAATATAGTACGCGGGCGCCGACGCGGACCTGGTCTGGCGGAGCCCATAACCAGCATTGCGCAGCGCGATGGCGTTGTCATTGCTGACCGGCACGATATCCGCTTCGCCGCGCTTGAGAATCGCGATCCTTGTCGCTTCCTCCGGCACCTGCAGCAGCTCCAGTTTGTCCCAGACGGGCTTGGTACCCCAGTAGTCCGGGTTGGCCGCGAGCTCGACGCTAGCAGCGGGCGAGAAGCTGGTGAGCTTCCAGGGGCCCGTCCCGATGGGCTGCTTGGCGAAAGCATCAGCGCCGACGCTCTGGAAGTAGTTCTTGGGCGTCATAAAGGCGCCTGCAATGAAGTCTCCGTAGAAGACGTTTACGGCTTTCGCGTGGACCACCACGGTGTACTTGTCTGGTGTATCAATCGTGTCGACGGTATTGCGCTGCATCGGCGCCCAGGCACTTTGCGAATCTTGCGAGATGTACCGCTCAAGGCTGAACTTGACATCGTCTGACGTGAAATCGTCCCCGTTCTGCCACTTCACGTCGTCGCGCAGGTTGAACGTCCAGGTCTTGCCGTCATCGCTCATCGACCAACTCTTGGCGAGCCATGGAATGAGGTTGCCCTGCGCGTCATAGCGCAAAAGTGGCTCGTAAATGAGGTAGTCCTGTGGGGGAGGCTCTGTTACAGCAATCGCGTCCATCGACTCGGCCCCAAGGCTGACCTCGACGACCCGGAGGGCATTGGACGTATCTGCCGCGTTGGCTGTCGGCGCGGCGCCTGGCGCGCTGGCTGTCGGAGCCGCGCTCGTGGTCGGCCCGGCGGTTGGGCCCGATACCGGCGCGGTCGCGGCCGGTGTTACCTGAGGCGCCTGAGCACACGAGACTGCCAGGACACCCAACACCGATACGTAGAGTGCCGACCAGATGAACCTGTTCCGCATTTGACTACTACCCCCCACTCCCCGTTTCACTCGTGAAAGTCAACCGTGAACACGTCACAACGCACCATGTCCTGGTTCTGCAGCAGTTACCCCACCCTCGTTTGGTGGGTGGGTACCCGCCGCGGAGCCCAGGATGGGGTCCACCTACGTCTTCTGCAATTGAGGTCCTCCGAGATCCTGACTGTACACGAGTGTATACGGGTTAGCGCAAGCGCGCTGCATACGGCTGATCACCGCCGTGGACGCGTGTACCCCGAGGCTCAATGGGCGAAGCTTCAAGCCCTGGCGGAGGCCGCGCGACTGGCCTCGCCGCACTTGTGGGGTGACCGCGGTTAGTCCCTTCGCAGTGCATCGGTGGGATCTTCGAGCAGCGTGGTGATACGGCGCTCCTGGAAGTACCGGCGTGCCTCCAGCTTGACGCACACGTCCTCGTACTCGTCCACTGCCGCGATCCGAATTGGCCCCCGCGCGTTGGACACACGCCTGCCCACAGGTCCGAACCCTGCAGCGCTTTGCCGTTCCCCTCGATGAACGAGGGCGTCGCGAGATGCCGCACGGTGCCATTCCAGGTTTTGAAGGAGCCCTCGACTGCCGCCTGGATCTCGGCGCGGCCGCGTTGAATTCGCTGACCATTGCCGGTCCCGCGGATACCGTCTGGGGCAAAGCCGCCTATCGGTCCTGGATGCCAGTGAGCGCCATGATCGATGCACCTGGGTAGTTCAAAAATCGTCCAGGCCGGTCCAGTCATGTGCAGCCATGTGAGACCCCCGAGTTCGCGGCGTTTTCGGTCCGAAACAGGCCGCGCCTGGCGAGTATACTTTGCCGCGATGTCCGCTGCGCCGCTTGTCGCCTACCTTGTCTGCCACAGCCCCGACCGTAATCACGACTGTGATTTCGCTCGCGTTCGATTGGCCGAAGCGCTGTACGCTGCCGGCGGGATCTGGACTGACGTCGGCATGGACTATGCCGACACGGCCCGTCTGGACGCCGCGGATCTGCTGGTCACCTACACCGCCGGCTTGCAGGCGAGCGTTGCTGAGTGCCAGGCTTTGCGCCGGTTTCTGGAGCGTGGCGGACGCTGGTTCGCTCTACACGGGACCAATGCCGGCGTTGAGAGCGCGGAGTTCGCGGATATCGTGGGCAGCCGCTTCCTCGCGCACCCACCGTACGGCCAATTCGGCGTCTCAATCAGTCGACCAACGGATCCGCTGCTTGACGGGCTCCAACCGTTCCAGGTTGACGACGAGCTCTACGTCATCGAATGTTCGCGCGATGTGGAGGTTCTGCTAGAAACACGGTGGGGCGGCGAGGTGCGCGGCCGTCCGTTCGATGACACGCTACGTCCGCTCATGTATCGCCTCCGTGCAGGCAACGGCGGGATCCTGTACCTCGGCCTCGGCCATGCAAACCGAACGTTCGAAAAAGCCAGTCCAACGGTTCCCGACCCGCCCGACCGGCGCGGCCCCTGGGACTCGCCAGCATTTCGCGAGCTCATCCGGCGCGGCGTAGACTGGGCCGCGGGGCGGCGGCCGATGTAGACGCTGTGCGAGCGGAGCTTCACCATGGTCTCGCGCCCACGTCTCGGATCTACGACAGAAGTTGGGCCAACTGGAACGGATCCGCCATTACCGATGTTGGACTCCGGCAAGCCTCATTACGCCAGAATACAACCGCGGCGTGATGCGTACCGTTGAGATCACGCGCGCCAACGTCGACGATGTCCAGCCTCGCGACGACCAGCGAGCGCTGCTCGTGCGCGGTAAAGGCCATGATCGGCTGATCTATCTGCGGCAGGACGTTGCGGAGGCGCTGGACGCCTACCTCGAGACTCGCGGCCAGGTCCTCGCCGACGCACTCGGCGAGCCGCTCATGACCGCGGTCGGCAATCGCGCCGGCGGCAAGCGTTTGAGCCGCCGCAGCGTGCGCACCATCGTCGACGCTCACCTCGACCTGAAGCGGCCGGGCGTTTCGAATCACGCGCTCCGCCATACCGGCGCCACACTCGCCTACAAGTACACGCACGACCTGCGCGCCGTCCAGGACCTGCTCGGCCACGCCGACTCACGCACCACGGCCCGATACGCCCGCGTACCAGCTGGAGTCGCTCCCGTTGCTCCAGGAGCTGTGAGCGGCCGAAGACGCCGTGCGAGTCCACGCGACGCTGGGGCTACTGGACCTGCACTCAACTAACTACGACGAGGCGCAGCGTCTATTCGACGAAGTCGCCGGGCAGGACGCCGGCGCGCAGCTTGTGTACGGTGGCGGGCTCATGCTGATCTTCGGCCGCGCCGAGCTGCTTCTCTGCCGCGGCGAGGTGACCGCGGGCCTGGCGGCCTATGCCGCGGCGGTGCACTACGTTCGCAGCCTGAGCATTCCGGGGCTGGAGCGTATTGACGTGTTCGAGCCCTTGCTGCTGTACCCGCCTGCCGCGCTGGTGACCGCCTCGGTTCGACACGGCCGGCGCGCGCAGCCTTACCGCGACGAGGTGCTGGCGCGCGTAACACGCATCACCGCGCGCAGCCATTCGGCTGGCTTTGTCGACGTCCCGATTCTGGGCTGCGGGGTCTTCTCGCTGGCGGTGTGGGAGTTGGTCTACGGGGACCAAGCTATGGGCAAGTTGCTCCTGGCGTACGCCGAGCGCTTCGCATTCAGCCGCATGCTCCCAGCTTCGACTGGAGTTGGGCGACGTCCCTCGGGCGGCCCGCGGACATCGGCAATCGCAAGCTGCCCGAACTGCTCGGAGAGCTGCATGCATTGCTCGCTCAGCTCGGCTAGAGCCCGGTTTCGGGTCGCTAAACCACGCTCCGCCTTCACAGTTTGCGGCTGTACGAGTGGACGGCCAGCGGCGCAAAGATCCTACGATCACGGCGCAGCCCAGCACCGCCCAGGCGAGGTCGAGGCGCCGACGCATACCACCCGAGAAGTTCTGGACGCGCCAATTCGCGGCGTCTTCCAGCCCGAATTGCGTGAGCAGGTCGCTGACGGTCGCTTTCGCAGCTTTCGACGAGAGCCCTTGCAGGCGTCCGAAGAGCCACAGGTTCTCCTGCCCGGTCAGGTCCTCGTCGACGGAGGCGTACTGGCCGGTGACTCCGACGAGCTGTCGGATCTGGTGGGGATGCGCGGCGACGTCGACCCCGAAGATGGTGGCGCGGCCGCCGTCGATCGGCAGCAGCGTGGCCAGCATCTTGAGCGTGGTGGTCTTCCCGGCACCATTGGGTCCCAGGACGCCGAAGATCTCGCCTGTGCGGACCGCCAGGTCCACACCCTCCACGGCGGCGAAGGTGCTGAAGCGCTTCACCAGTCCGGTGGCCTCGACCGCGAGGTTGTGGTGAAGATTGATTGTCATGACGGCACTCTAGTCTAGAAGGCCGGCCGAGAAAGGGGCTTGTAGCAGGTTAGCGAGGTGGAGCGAGGGACGCGGGACGGGCGGTCATCGATGCGGGGATCGGCATGGGCGAGCCAACGATCAGGCTCAGGATCGCGAGGAGTGCTACCAGGAGGCTCAGTGCGAGCCATAGATGGTCAAGTGTGGCGGCATCGGACCTTGCCGCAAGCAGGGTGAGATTGGCGACCGCCGCGGCCAGGCACAGCTGGAATAGCGTCTTGGTCCGTCCGATGTAGCGCGCCTGGCGAATGCCCAACTGCACCAGCCGCGCGAGGCGATGCTCCACCACCTGCCGCCGGCGGCGAAACTCGGCAAACGCTGGACTCTTCTGGAACGTGCGGGCTTGCTGGAGCAAGGCTTCCTGCGGGTGGACCTGCACCGTCCGACCACCCTGACCGCGCGTGCATTGGGCGCGCAGCGGGCACACCGCACAGGTGTCGGCGTCAAAGACGAACATGCCACCGCCACCTTGCGCCGCTCGGAAGTCACTGGTCGTCTGCTGGCTCGGGCAGGTACACGTGGCAGCTTCCAGATCCAGCTGAAAGTCGGTTTTGGCAAAGTAGCCCTGGTTCTGCAGGTCTGGCACTTTGGCGATCAGCGTGCGGCCAGCCGCGGCGAACTCCGCGCGCGTCTCACCCGCACCATAGGCGCAATCGCCCAGCACCTCTGCGACGTGACACTCCGTCGCTGCTTCGCTGGCCTCGACCACCTCCAGGGCCTGCTCGGCGTCGAGGCGCGTTGCCCGCCAGCACCTCGACCGCCGTGATCAACTGCGAGTCGGTATCGACCGCCACTTGGGTCTTGTGCCCATTGAAGCGGTGGCTGCTGCTCTTGCGACCGTGGCGCATCTCGGGATCGTGCACCGAGATCAGCCGGTCGGGCGCCACACCGCGCTTGATGCGTGGTCCATGCTCGTCACGTTCGATGTCCTGGGCCAGGATGCGCGCCAGCAGTTCGGCCGCCGCCACCAGCGCCTGGTCCTCGGGGCTGTCTTTGGTCAGATCCGAGCGCGTGCCGCGCACCACCTCCAACACCTGCTCCGCATCACTGACGATCTCTGCCAGGAACCGCTGCCGTGCCTGTGGGTCGCTCCAGTCCACCTCAGCCTGGCCTTTCAGACTGGATCCGCTCACATACCGCGTACAGTCCAGCTCTTCGGCCACCTCCAGCAGCTCGCATTTGACCAACTCGGCCAGGCCGCGCAGCACCTGGACGATGCCATCCGCCAGCAGGTTATAGGTGTCTTTGACCGCGCCACGCCCAAGAATGTAGGTCGTGTCCAGCGCCAGCTTGATGTGCTGCCGCTCCTCTGGCGCTTTCCCCTTCTTCCACACCCCGCGGTGTTTGGCCACCTCCAGACTCCGCTGGAAGATGGCGCGCGTCTTGTCGTGCAGGATCAGCTGCGCGCGAAACTCTTGCAGGGTGCTTTTGGCGAACGGCCGCGTCTCCACTTCGAGACCCAACGCCACTTTCCAGCGCAGGTCATAGTCGGCGCGCTGCTTGGCTTCCTCATCCGAGACGCCATCGTAGGTTTGCAGCACCAGCGCGGTCGCCAGCAAGCTGGGCGGCACACTCGGCCGACCACGGTGGCGGCTGTACAGCGCCGCAAAGTCCTCGTCTCGAAACAGCTCGTCGCCGCTGGCTGGCCAGGTAGCCATAGAACGTCCGCTGACCAACAAACTCTCCGTACCGCGTATCCGCTTCGAACAGTCCCCGCTGCGCCGACCGTTTGCCCAGCACGCTCGTCCTTTCGCTTCGATCAGAGGTCTTCCACTCCGTACGCTACCCTGCCCTGCTTGCTCGCCGGAAGACCCCCGCCCATTTTTCGGCCGCGCTTCGCTAGACTAGAAGGTCTTGCCGATGCCAGTCCGTTCGAGGTCTTCCAGGCGAGTATCGTCCAGCGGTCCGTCAAAGCGATCGTCGCCCGTCGTCGGAAACACGACAACGAGGGCTGCGCGTGCGACCGGTGGGCGAGGGCTGACTGTGGATGGAGTGCTGACGTGGTCCAGGACCTTAAAGGTCACGGAGCGCACGCAGGGCCTCAACAATGCCTCGCGCGCCCAACAGGTCGGGGCCGAGCCGAAGTAGGCGGCTGATGACCGGGGCGGGATCCGTCGAGTCTGCCAGCGCGTCAGCGGCGCGAACCACGTCCGCAGGCTTCAGGGGAGGACACGTTAGCGCCAGAGCCCGCGCCATGTCGTGGCTGAGCCAAGCCGACGAGCTCCTGCAGTTGCACACGGATTGGTCATGCGCGGTCATCGTTGACGACGATGCAGACGTGGCTGGTGTGGTGGAGAGGTGCTGCGACGCGAGGGCTTCGTGGTTTCGTGGCTCGCTATGCCGGAAGTCGCTGCCCTCCAGCAGGAAGTGGATCGCCTCGAGCCTGACGCGGTGTTGTCGGATGGTGGCGATTCTGGTGGCTATGGCAATTCCCGGGACACCGCGGCGTGGTCGAGCGCGCGCCATCCTCGTGGTCATGTTCACTGCGCATAACCACCGATCTCGGTGAGGCCCAGCTCGATGAAACACTGCGCAGCAGGGAGGCTGCATTCGCTGGGTTCATGGAGAAACCGTTCGATCTTTCCATATCGGTCGACACGGTGGACCGCGCTGCTCAGAAACGACAACCCTCCATTCTCATCAGGACTGACTGAGCCACAGCTTCGCCCCCGATCCTTGACGGTCCGTGCATCAGGGTGAGCCGACGACCGGCACGCGCGAGAGTCATCTCTTGAAGCAGTGAGCCCGGCTGCGTCTTCTGGACTCCGCACAGCGCGCCATGCAAGTGGACTGCATCAACCGCTGTGCGGTTCCGTCGTATGAACAAACTCCATGACGCCAGTCCCACGCCTAACTCAACATGGAACTATGAGAGGCTCGCAGACAACCTTGCCTTGCTCCGTGGCGGAGTGCATGCTAGTGGCACAGTCGGAGCAGTCGGCGCAGTCGTACACATCGCCCATCTCGACCCAACGCCAAGGTTCACGGTTGTGAGCAGACACCGCGCCAAGCTGATGTTGCCGCTTTGATTGCGCGGGGACTCAGCATTGAGCAGATCGCTCGGCGCTCGTGGGTCACGCCGGGAACCGTGGTAAACCACGTGGGACATATTCTGGGTCAATCTGGAACTGCAATCCCGGGTGCAGGTCGCCACGTGGATGGCCACACCGCAGCACACCAGTCAATTGGAGTCCGTGAGGGCGCTTCTCGAGCGCCTGCGTGAGGTCAGCACGACGGATCTTGGCGGCGCGCTTCAACATGATGTGGCGAATGTGCTTGCACCCGTATTTCTCGTAAGGTCGACGCGATGCTGTGTGACACGACGGCAGCGGTGCTGGTCTCGGTCGGCACGAGTAACATGTTGATCACATGAGCAAGCGGCAGCATAAGCTCGGACTCGACCGATTGTCGCTGGCCCACGGTGGCCGGGCTGTGTGGGTCTTCGAACACGGACGACCTTTTCAGGACGGCCATGTCGATCAGGACAGTGTCGAGTTGCTGGGTATCCGCCAGGATCTAGGCGTGCGATCCACGCTCATGGTGCCCCTTGAAGCGAGCAGGAACGAACGGGGCGTGTTGCTGGCGTCGTCCGCCGAGGCCGAGCATTTCAGCGATACCCGGTTGCAACTGCTTCAGTTTGTCGCGTACTGGGTCGGCCTTGTCGTCCGCGAGCATCGGCAGCCCGAGGATGCCGACGCAGGGTAGATCTCCAATGGCAGGGAGCGTTCTCGTTACACGTTACGCTGTGTCCTTGATCTCGCACGCCGCACGCGGTGCTCCGCAACGTTCGAATTGCAAGAACACCAAGTACAGGACGATGCGTCGGTCGTCCAGCACTGGGCCGGTTCGGACCACGAATTGCTGGATCTCCGCGAGGGACGGCAGGCTGGAACATGGAGGACGAGTATGCACCGTAGTATGTGGCAGCGCCGCGGCGAGTCACGCAAAGCCATGCCAGCCGAAACGGCCACTCTGGTCCGAGGCTGGCCAGCAGCGTCCTGACGAAAAGGCCAACGACAGGATGAATTCCGTGACGCGCAACCTGCCGGAGAGCACGCCACGCGAACAAGAAGGTGCCTCAGCGTAGCCAGCTTTTAGCCAGCGGATTCGGTGAAGGTGGTGACGAAACGATAGCCGTGCCCCGGCACGGTGGCAATGAAGCGGGGCCGCCGCCAATCGTTTTGCAGGCGCGCCCGCAGGTTGCGAACCTGACGATCCACCACGTTGCTTTCCGCAACATAGTCGGAGCCCCACAATGTGTCCAGAATCTCCTCACGCGTGACCACACGGCCCGCATTTGCGGCAAGCAGGTAGAGCAGGCTCTGCTCCAGCGACGTCAGGTGTAACTCTGATGTACCGGTGCGTACGGTCCGGTTGAGGATGTCGATTTCCAATTCGCCGAGTCTGATCGTTGGCGTAAATGTCACTGCATCGCTATACGACCGGCGCAGGACTGCGATGACGCGCGCCAGCAACTCTTCTGGCGCAAACGGGACCGTCAGGATGTCATCGACCCCCGCGTCGAACGCTGCTAGCTTGGTCTTCAGATCGCCTCGACGCGTCAGCCCAATGACCGGTAGGCGCGGGCCAGCTCTGGCAACCACAAGCTGCAAGATGCGCGCACCATCCAGGTCCATGTCAATCAGCATCAGGTGTGGCTGCCATTCGGGGAGCGCCGTCTCAACTTCAGGCAGGCTGGCGACGTTGCGCACGACATACATGCCGTGGTTGAGCGTGAGCTTGACCAGTTCAACGGTCGTGCGTTGATCGAGCACTGACAGGACGCGGGCGGGTCCGCGTGGCGGCCTTTGAGCTGCCTGCTGCTTCGGATCCGCGGAAGAAGTCATGCGCTTCGGTACCCAGGTTGCATCGTTCAGGCGGTGGCCGGTCGACGGCCACCCCTGGCAGTCTCGCACCGAACTGGACGCGGTGACAAGCTGCAGGCACGAGCCTGTGCCACCGCTGGATCGTCCGAAGGAGGTCGCCAGCAAGGCGGCGCGTCTTGTGCGTATGGGCCGCGGAAGGGAAACCATCATGCCGACGAATCCCGGACCAGTACAAACTGACGCCTGACCTACGACGGGCGACCTGAACAGGTTCGCCTCCCAGCCAAGCACTTTGGCGAACACGATGACTGCCACAAACGGGCGACTGAAGTTCGCTTGTGCCGCCGCGACCGGCGATCCCGACTTCTGCGTCGCCGATCACCCCGTCGGCACTCCGTCGCTGACTGACCGCCCCCACTATTGTATGTGTCATGTCGTCATGACCGTGCGGCGAGTTGGCTGCGATGGCCGCGGATCCTGTCGGTCGAGTCTGCCTAATGTGACATCTGGCCGAAGCATAGTCGTCGCTCTTTGTCGCGCCTGGCACGCCGATTGCGACTGGATGGTTGCGATTTGCAGAGGAGGGGAGTCTAAAGGACGGGTATGAAGTTCCTATTTGGCGTGGCCATTGGTGTTGTTGGAATGTGGGCGTACAGCAACGGCAAACTGCAAGCCCTCATGGGTCAGGCGCCCGAGCCGCTGACTGAGGCGTTCGGTAAGGCAACTGAGCGTGCCAGTCAGGTCGCCAACAACCCGCAGGTTCGAGATTTTGTCTCAAAGGCGCAGGACAAGGTGTCGGATCTCGCGACTCCATCCGAATCCGGCGGCAGCGGCGGCATCAGTGCGCCCGAGGCAACGGAGGCCGTAGAACCGCACGGCGCACCGTAAACAAACTACTGGCGCGGCCTAATTCGCTGGTCAGCGATGTCTGATGCAGGCATGATGTACGGTGGGTGACTTGGCGCGCTGTGCGGCGTTGGCGAGGTGACCGAGAGAATGTCGAGCCGGCGCCGGCATCTGGCTCGCCAGTCGCTCACCGTTTCGACAACTGCTCGCGGTCGTTGTCGGTGATCGTCTCGCTGTCGACGGCGCAGACGGACTCGGACTCACCAACCTCGAGCACCGTCAGGTCCTCCAGATGAGGACCGTCGCACTCAGCGCGACATCGACCGTCAAAGTCGCGTAACACATCGCCGCACAAGCTACGCCACCGCCTTTACAGCAAGTCTGGCACGTCATCACTCGGGCTGAAAACGGACTTGTCGGCCAGACTTCTGGTCGCACAGCCGATGGATCTCACGCTCGGGCTCCAGACATCGCTCGCAACTTACGAGATAGCTGGGCAGGCGTGTCGTTGCGGGGCGCATCACCAGATAGGGCATCGCGGCCCGGTCGGTGACGACCTGAGCCCGTTCTGCCGTCCGGATTGTTTCTCAGGTAAATAGGCAGCCATGCATCTGTTCTAGATGTCTGAACTTGCTGGTTCCGCGCCGATACGAGGCCTGCTGCCCCAGTCGTGACGCGAGCAGTTGCTCGATGTATGCCGGACGGGGGCGGCTGCGTGAAGACTGCGGTCGGCCGAATTCAAACCCCATCAGCACATCGGTCGCGCAGGCGCCGCCGCCTGCCAACAGCCTGCCTTCAGCCCCACTGACTTACAGCCGAAGAATCTGACGGAGTGGCGCACTTTACGCCACCAGCTCACACAACGGCAGGCAACACGTGCCCTGCAGCGCCGGTTGCGTCATGACCCGGCTGCCTACCTGGCCAATGCTGAACGCCTCCCCCACCCGGAAACTTTTGCCGGCCTAGTTTTTTTGGACACGCCTCAGTTTTTTCTGGACACGTGTGAGTCGGCGCTCACAATTGTCGATCGACAGAGGGTCTCGCACACGGTGCCACGCCGCTGTCAGTGGAGGCCTGGCATGCAGCGTGCCTTTGCTCGAGCATGAATACGCTGAAAGCCCGGCTGGAGGCCCTTTCAGCGCTCGCGCGCTGGGCTGTTCACCAAGAAAGTTCTCGACGATCAAACCCGAACCTGGGAGCGCTGATCCGTCGGACTAGCCCTTGCTGCTGCTGGGGATGCTGAGCCTTGCCGGGCTGGTGCTCCGCGATCAGCAGCGACTCGACCAGGTGTACAACGCGGTCGTGTCCGCGCTGCCGTCGGCGGCGGCCGGCCCGGTCACCGATGTGCTGGATGGCATGCGGCAGGGCTCCGCGGCGCCCGTGGGCATTGTGGCCATCGTGCTGCTGCTCGTCAGCGGTTCCAGTTTCTTCTCCAATATGGCCTCCGTGTTCGACCACGCGTATCACGTCGAAGGCCGCAACATGGTCGTGGAGCGCCTTGTGGCGCTGGGCATGCTCGTCGTGACGGCAGCATTGCTGGTGGTCTCGGCGCTGGCGGCGGGACTCACCAGTCTGGTGTCGAACGTTCCAGGCGTCCTGCCGATTGGCCCGCTCCTGGGTCAGGTTGTCGGTTGGGGCGTGGCGATTGTCAGTGTCTTCGTGCTGTTCGCGCTGATCTATCGCGTGCTCCCGAACGCGGCTCAGACGTGGCGGAGCGTCATTCCCGGCACGCTCCTGTCAATGGTACTGGTGATCCTTATTTCGCAAGCCTTTCCGATTTACGTCAGGCTGTTCCCACCAAATCACGCGTACGCGGTTTTCGGCGTGTTCCTGGTCCTGACATTCTGGCTCTACATCCTGGGATTGTGCTCGTGCTCGGCGCCGAGTTGAACGCGTTCCTGGAGCAGCCAACCCGCTGGGTCCGCCCAACGGCATTGATTCCATCGTACACAATCATACGATGAGCGAAGCGTCAGCCGCGCATCGGCCGCTGGGCAGCTGTGGCAGGACGACCTCGTAGTGCATCGCGACGTGCGTGCCCGGAAACACGGGCCGACTGAGATTCAGCTCCGCGCATAACCCCGTCAGGGCGCGGCGCTGGAGCGGGAGATCCGGCGGCTGCAAACAGACCCGCAGACCACCATCTGCTTGATAGATAAGCGTGCCCGAGAGGTGCGCGCAGGAACGCAGCAGGTCGTACAGATCATTCGTGTTCGCGTAGTGGCGGGCCAGACCATCGGCGAGCCACGCTTGAGCGTTGTAGGCGGCGATCTTGACCACGTCCATGATCAGCTTCCGCTCCAAGCGGGGTTCCTGGGGAAGTGGCCCCAGACTGCTCAACGCCACCTGTCTCGGCAGGGTCCGCACCTGCGATCTGGTCTGCTCGATCTTGCACGGTCGGTGAGCGAGGCATTCGCCTTCCGCAAGGGGGTCGACCTGGGTTTTCGTCGCGCACGCTCTCATCGTTCTTGGTGCGGTCGTCGCCCTCATACCGAACGTCCCGCTCATTCAGTTACTGGTACTGGTGGGTGTTCAGGTGCTGAACGGGATTCTGTTGCCGATTGTGTTGGTCTTCATCCTGGTGTTGGCCAGCGACCGACGATTGACAGGTAATTTGCGCAATGGTCGGCTGAGCCTCGTCCTGGGGTGGGGGACATTCGTGGTCGTGACTGCCGCGGTCCTGGTTCTGCTTGCAAGCCAGGCCCCCTGGCGCGTTCGGAGTGAGCCTCTTCGGAGCCAGTTGACGAGGCACCCCCATCGGCTGAGGGCGAGCATGGGTGCCACCGGACCGCGGCCAAAGGACGTGACGACGGGAAGGTGACAACATCCTGCCTCGACCGGCGAACAGCACATACACCTGCGGCTCGAGGCCAAAGGGCTGGCCGGCGGAGAGTTTGACCTCTCGTCGAGGAGCCGCACGCGTGCTTCCGGTCGTATAGCGACGCTGTCACGTTCATGTCGGTGATCAGAATCTGCGAACCCGAACGCTGCGCGCGGGTGAGTCCGACCTGCATCTGACGGCGCTCGAGCGGAGCCTGTTGTATGTGGTCGCTTCGAACGCGGGCCGGTTGTGAGTTGCGAAGAGATTCTGGATACGCTCTGGGAAGGCAACTACGTGTTAGGGAGCAACGTGGTAGATCGTCAGGTTCGCAATCTCCGCCTGCAAACTGCCCGATGGCTGGTAGCAGCCCGCTTGATCGCCACCGCGCCCGGCCGTGGCTATCGCTTTCTTCAAACGCTCGCGCAAACCACCTGAGACGCTCGGCGCCGCGACAGGCGCACGTACAAGTAAGGTCTAACCTTGCGGAGACCTTGGGGCCAAGATGTTCAACACTTTCAGGCTGACCACCTGCCTTGCAAAGGACGTATAGAGCGACTTGCCGACGTCTACCAGCTGGCGGCGTGTCGTGGGGCTCCGGGATCGGCAGCAAGACAGTCAGCTGGCATCAATGTTCGATTCGAGCCTGAGGGCAATAGCTACAAGTCGAGCGCAGTCAGGAGGCGCGTCTTCAATGGGTCTGGAGTGTGCCGCCATTCGGCGATGAGTTTCACAAATCTGGTGCATAAGCGTCGCACAGGGGGAGATTTGGCGAGGCCTGCAGCGACCTGGAGGCGATCACACGCCGCATGTCGGACCAGAACCCAACCCACAGGCGCCCGTCCGCCTGCGTGCGGATGACCTGATTCTCGAACAAGGCGCATAGCGTCATCGAATGGGTTGGGTGTGATGGTGTCGGACGCCTGAGCGACACGCGCAATTGCTAGTGACGTGGGGATTCTGCAGGCCGGGGTTGGCCGTCCACGTTGCAGGCACTCGCTGCCCACTCGGTTTGCGACAGCGTGCGACCCAAGTGGATGACGCGTCCGGACTTCGCCTGTATGCTAACTCCATTACGAGTCGGAATGTCTCGTCAACGGGGCTCAGGGCTGACATGATCGAAGCTCTGGCAGCGACAGCGCCTGCCCGGAAGTCGAGCGATGTCGCGCACGCAGCAGACCAACTCACACTACGAGACCCACTATCGAACGTCACAAGCGTTGTGGTTCAGTGTCAGGCGCCGCAGCACTGCTAGCTGTGTCATGTGCGTGGCTCCCACATTAAGCGCTGGGCCCGCCAAGACCTCGCTGCACGTCACCTCAAAAGCTTTGGTGATTCGCCGAACCGAAGTCCTGGAAAGCGCCACTATTTGCGCGGCCCATTGAGATGCATTCGTCTCCACCGCATAGCAGCGGATCCCGCGGTTAGCCGCCTGCCGCGCCTGGGCCAAGCACGCGTTCGCGCTCGTCGATTGTCTGCTGATAATCACGACAGACCGCCTCTTCGAGACGTCGCCGCGCGATGTCTGGTTGAGCAACGCCAACGCGTAGCGCTGGAGCGTCTGCGGCAGCTGCGGACACGGGCAGAAGACGCAAGAACGTCGTCGACGACATTTGCCACGCGGTACCGTCGACCTGGCAAGTCACTTCGTGTAGATCGCGTCCATCTCCTAGCACGAGCAGCAGCCCGAGCATGCCCTCGAACCGACAACCGCCGGCTTTGAGCGACGGCTCGTCGCCCATTGGTACCAGCATTGAGATCACACCCGGCGTGGGAAAGAGGACATGCGTGTACGGCTCGCGGGCTACTGGTTGCCTGGCGGAGAGTTTGACGGCTTCGAGATGGTCAAACAAACGCGCGCTCGTCCGGCGGCAGGAGATCCAGGAGCCGGTTCGGCTGGACGCGTGTGGATGGTGGTGGCAAAGCATGCTCCCGATGTGGGAATTGGCAACTCAGCCGCCACCCGGCACCGGCCGGGCTCGAAACGTGATGCAGTGGAGGAGCAGTCCATAGTGACTGTACGGCATGTTGGCCACGCCTAAAGACGTTCGTGTAATACGCGGCGGCTGGAGTATGAGTTCCCGAACTCGATTTGGCTGCTCCAGGCCGCCGGCAATTACGCGATTCTCTGTAAGACCAGCATCCCCGAAGTTCCGGGCCCTATCAGACAACTCGCCCGTGGGGCCACGAGCTTCTGAAATCCTGGTCTAACTGCAGCGTTCGTACGTTGCAGGGCCGGTGGTGCCGGCCCGATTAGCTACGCCGAAACGTGCGGCACGCGGCGCTAAGCCGTGTGGTCGTTTCGTGCGATCGATGGCGCAGCGCGGTGCAGCGCAAGTGGTGGGCGCTTCCGGTGCATAGCCGACGCCTGGTGCTGAGTGGGAACGGCACCCGACAGTTGAATCACTGCTTTACGATTCGTTTCCGAACCGGAGCCGTTTCGTGAAACATGGCACTGATCGTGCCTCTCTCGACGAACAGTCGCTCACGCTCGCCGTTTGGAGTGAATCGCTCCCAGGGGTTGTGCACGCGACGTTTTCTGAAGGGAAGCACCACATGCTCACGACGCCCGTTACCGACTGGGGCCAGGCCATCATGACATCCGTCGCCGCCGCCCTGGCGCTCTTGCTCGGAGCGATTCCGAAAGTTATCGGATTCGCCGTCATCGTCATCATCGGCTGGATCATTGCCTCGGCGCTGGCGACCGCGGTCGCCGCAATTTTGAGAAGTGTCAAATTCAACGAACTCGCGCAGCGGGCGGGTATCAGCGGGTTTGTTCAGAAAATGGGCGTCAAGACTGACGCGGCTGGCTTTCTCGCCACGCTCGTCAAGTGGTTCGTCCGCCTGATCGTCCTGGTGACGGCGTTTGACGCACTCGGTCTACCGGCCGTGTCGCAGGTGCTCGAGCAGATCCTGCTGTGGCTGCCGAATCTCGTCGTCGCGCTGGTGGTGCTGGTCATCGGTGGTCTGGCAGCGAATGCCCTGGCTGGTCTAGTCCGTGGCGCGACGGCCGAATCCGGTCTGGGCAACCCGGAGCTGCTGGCGACGATTGCCAGGGTCGCGGTGTGGGCGTTCGCCATCGTGATCGCCGTGAACCAGATTGGCGTGGCAACGACCATTGTCAACACTTTGTTCATGGCCACCGTGGGCGCCGTTGCCGTGGCATTCGCTCTGGCGTTCGGGCTTGGGGGTCGCGAGACGGCTGCCGAGATTGTGCGGAGCTGGTACGAGCAGGGTCAGCAGGCTGCGCCGAAGCTCGGCGAGGCCGCCGACGCCGCATCCAGGCAGGCCCACAATGGGACGGCGAATAGCTCGTCGCTGAAGACGCCAGCCACCAGCTAGTCGCACCGACGGTGGCCACGATCAGAGGTACGTCATACCGGTGTGCTTCTGAGTCAAAGTGGCCAGTTTCAACCTGCACAGATGATGAATAGGAGCTAGAGAGCTCCACGGCCGTGGCTACGGTCATTGCACGGAGGGAAAGCAGATGTCCACAGCCAATCGGCCGCAGGCCTACCGAGTGTCAGAAACACGACCCGCAAGTGAAGCCGAATTCGATTCGGAGACCGCCCAGACGATTGAACTCCGCGAAGAGCAGCTGGTCGCACACACCGATCTGCGGGAGCTGGGTGAGATCGAGGTCCGAACCGAGGTCGACGATGTGCCCGGCCGCCTCGAAGTCGACGCATATCGGGAAGAGGTCGTCATCGAGCACGAAACGGTTGGAGAGGTGGTCAGTGAGCGTGCTAAGCCCTGGGAAGAAGATGGCGTGTTGATCATCCCCATCTACGAGGAGCAGCTCGTCGTTACCAATAGGCTGGTGCTGCGAGAACGCATGCGCGTCCGCCGAGTTGGCACAACCCAGCGTCAACTCTTTCAGGACACTCTTCGACGCGAGCGGCTCGTCGTCGACGATCCGCAAGGCACCGGACTCGTACGCGAGCGGTATTCCACAGGCGAGCCGCAAAATGATGGGAAAGCCATCAGCGCCGATGATTCTGAGCCAGGTGAACCCGCGCCTGGCTTTCTGGGAAGCCTCGTGCAAAAGGCACTTCAGTGATGACGCAGGCCGCCGTGTCAGATACACCTTTTCCTGGTGCGCATTCGCAAGTGCCACACATGCATGCCGACGCAGAGGAACCTGCGCGCATGCCGCGCACATTGCCGCTCGAGTCAACGCCCGTACTCCGGCAGTTGGGCTGGTCGATCCGACTCCCCGTGCGCGCGGAAGACGTGGTGGTGGAAAAGCAAGTGGTTGTGCGCGAGCGGTGGTTGTCCGGCGTGGCGAACTTGGCAATCTGGTGCACGTGGAGGCACGTGTCCGCAGAGAAGAACTGAAGGTGGACGTTGCTGGCACCGCCCAGGTTTCGAGGACGCCAACCTTCGTCGACAATCCCTCAGCGAGTAAGGCCCGTGACTCTTGACAGGGTCGCGCACAGTCGGGGCGGCTGGGGCTTGTGAGAGTCAGTCTTTCGAGAGCCGTGATCAAGCAGACGTCCAGTGGTCAGGCAACAACTCGAGGCGCTCCGGAGACCGTGTCTGGAGGGGTAGCGCATGAAGAGCGTCCTGGTGGTCGACGACGACGCCAGTATGCGAGAGCTGCTCACGGGACTTCTTCGTGACCAGTACGCGGTATCGCAGCCTCGAGATGGGTCAGAGGCTCTCCAGTTAGTCGACCGAGGGGTGCCCGACGCCATTCTGTTGGATATCACTATGCCCGTCATGGACGGGCGGACGTTTGTCAAGTTGTCGGAGTCAGCCCCGGTGTGCGGCGCTGCCTGTGCTGGTTCTATCGGCCGAGCCGACCGCGAGCGTGGACAGTCGGTTGGTCGGCGCGCAAGAGTACCTGTCCAAACCGTTGGACGTGGATGTCCTGCTCGCCGCGGTGGCGCGCGTGATCACTTAAAGAGGAACGCGCGCGACACCCGGCGGGCTGGAGTGCGAGTTCGCGACTCCCTGTGACGGACTCCAGGCGCCGTAATTTCGCACTGCTCTGTGAGAGCAGCTAGTCGGCGGCCGCCTTTGTTACTAGAGGCTCCGCGAGGCAAGCCTGGGCAGGAGACCGAGTGAGCTGATTCAAGATGGTTGGGCTCGGTGGAAGTCGTTGAAAAACTGGGGGTTCAACGCAAGGAACGCTGGGATCTACGCGAGGCCGGCAACGGCCGCTAGTCCAAAAGGAAATGTGAACCGTGATCAAGAATTTCTCAAACCAAGTTAGCGACGGCATGGACGTGATGGATGCCGACGGCGAAAAGATCGGCACAGTTGCGCAGGTCTACGACGCCTCTGCCTCGGAGAAGTCCAGCAGCAGCGGCGGCGGGTACCTGCGAGTGCCGACGGGTTTCCTCGGAATGGGTCGAGAGCATCACATCCCATTTCGCGCGATCAGCGATGTGCGCAATGGCCAGATCCAGCTGAACGTCGCCAAGGATCGTCTCGACGATCTCGGATTCGACGCAGCGCCGACCGCGGCGGACGGAGAGTACGACGACACCACTGTGGAACGTACAACGAGTGGGCAGCCAATGAAAGGAGACATGAAGTCCGCGTCAACCGAGGGGGCGCGCGCGCTCCAATTGCGCGAGGAGGAGCTCGTCGCTCGCAAGCGCACGGTCGAGACGGGCAAGGTCGGTCTCCACACCGAAGTCGTCTCCGAGCAACAGACCCTCGACGTACCCGTTAGCCGCGAAGAGGTCACCATCGAGCGCCATCCGGTCGATCGACGTCCCAGCGACCAGCCAATTGGCGAGAATGAGACCATCAGTGTGCCAGTCCATGAGGAGCAAGTGTCGGTCGACAAGCAGTCGGTCGTCTACGAGGAGGTGAAGGTCGGCAAGCGCTCGGTGGACGAGACGCAACACGTCTCAGAAACGGTTCGGCGCGAGGAAGCCGTCGTCGACAAGGACGGCAAGGTCGAACTCGATGGAGACGTGAACCAGCCGAACTCGAAGCGTCCGTTGTAGGACCCGTACCAGCGCTCAGGTCTGGGTAGCCCGTTTTGGGTTACCACACCTGGCCGCTGACGACGCCCGAGGTTATCTGACCGAGAGCGCCGCGACATCATTGCCCCCCAGCGGTCAGGCTGAACGCCTGTACGCTGGAGCGTGGCAGCTGCGGTGGTCTTGAGAGGCTGGTATGGCCCACTTCGATAGCGGGCCACGTTCGAGTCGCGCCGCCCGGACCAGTCCAAGAATTCCCTGAGGCGGCCCTCATGTTCGACGTGCAGTTCATCGTGCCTGGCTAGCTCAGTTGGCCAAAAGCGTCGCCTTCGTAACGCGAAAGTCGGCGGTTCGACTCCGCTCTCAGGCTCCTGTGCGAGGTCGAGTCATTGGTAGCTCGCCCGTCTTTGACACAGGTCGTGCAGGTTCGAGCCCTGCCCACGCAGCTGTTATCCGTGTAACGCTCACACGGAGGAGTTGGCCGCCTTAACGGTCACATGGAGGTTCGAGTCCGCCCCGCCGGGAGCATTGCGCTCCGCGCCTCTGCGGTAGTCAGCTCGGCGAGAGTCGGAAATTGTTCTTGCTATCAGGAACCCAGGGTTCCGCTCTCGTTGTGCCCTCGCCGCGTCGGTGTTACGCGGCGAGGCAGACGAACTCGGCGCCAAGTCGCTGCGCCAGGGCTCGGGCACGACCAAGCCGCACGAAGCCAGCTTCGGTATCCACTCCCACGGCTTGCGAGCGGCTGCGCGCGAGCGCCAGCACGCCGGTCTCGAGGTCATCTGCCACGCTGCGCCCGTCGGTGGCCAGAACAACGCAGGCCGCGGTCGCGTCCAACCGCGCGCTTTCGCGCTGAATCACTCTCGCCGCCGCAGTGAGCTCGCGGAGCATAGCCATGGCGTGGGCCACCTCGCATGTCGGTTGAACGAGGACCACTGCACCGATCGCGAAAGGTCATGGGCGCAACGAGGTGTCGGCGTCGATACGCGTCCCCCAGCAAGGCAAGGAAGCCGGCTTTGGTCACGGCCATGCGATCCTCCGCCTCGTTCGCGGCCCGACCGTGGGGACCGCCCGGCGCTATCTCCAGGGTGCGTGTCACGTCGACACACCGACGCCAATCGACGAGGGCCTGGTCGAGCTCGAGCAAACAGGGTTGGAGCACGTCTTGCGACGCGAACCGACCCCCGTCTGGCACGTCGGTGGTGATCAACTCACCTGAACCGGGCAGCCCTGGCGAGCGGAGATTGCCTACCGGCAATGCCGGGCAGAGCCGCGTGCGTCATGCTCAACAAAAGGTCGGCACGTCGTGGACGCCCTGCCAGCGCCTCCTCTTATCCCGAGATGGAGCGATTGCAGTGTGTCGCATTACGCGAGCGCGGCGACGATGTCTTCGTCGAGCATGTCCATCCGCTCGAGACCCGTGAAGTAGTAGGCGGCGGTGACGATCGTATGGACGATGCACGCGTTGTTGATCCCCCACGCCTTGCCCAGCAGCACCGCTTCGCGCAGACCTTCTCGATTACCCACGATGGTGTGGTGATGGATCGACAGGTAGGGCATCATCTGCTTGGGCAACGCCCCACGGAAGCAGCCCTCCCAGCGCGCGCGATGCGCCTTCAGCGAGAGGGGGTCCACTCGAGCCAGGACTCGCACCCAACGCGGGACCTCGCCAATGGCGCTTTCGTACCAACCTTCGATCGCGCGCTGATCCTCGGGCGTGAGCTCCCTGGTGGTGGGGTCCAGCCCGCAGTAGAACGCGGGCATGTCTGGCGCCCACCCGGCTGGAAAGACCGCAGGCTCGGGTCGCTCTGCGAAGTCACGCAGGATGATGCCCAGGGCTCGGTAGCAGCACTCCAGGCCCCGAATGCCGGCGGACAGCTGGGCGTGCATGATCGTTTCAATCAACTGCGCGCGCGTGACGCCTTGCTGCTGCAGCCCGCGGGTGCAGTTTTCGATGCCAATCTCCCAGGCCTGGTTGATGTACGCGTGCAGATTGGTGAACGACATGGCGGTGATGACTCGTTCGAGGCCATGCATGCCGAAGCCCACGGACATACGCCCGTGCAGCTTTGCGAAGTCCGGCCGCGTATACAGCCACACGCTGTTGGAGGTCATGTTGTAGAGGGGGCCCGGGTCAAGCGGACCTCGGCCCTTGCGGGCTTCGGCGAGGAACTGGTCGATCTCTTCGTCACTGGTGGTCTCGAGGTTGTCGAGATCGAGACCATTGCGGACGCCCCAGATGCCGGTGGTGGGTTGTGTCATATGAGCCAGGCTATCCAGTCCGCACTTCCTGAGTCGAGGTCGTGGTGCTGCGAAGCGGTCGGCGCGGTTACCTTTGCCCGCGAGAGGATGTCGACACACGATGTGTGAGCGGCTTGGTCTCGTCTGCGGGTCCCGCGGCTTCCGCCAGCGTCAGACGGACGAACACCTGCTCGGGCTGCCTACCCGAGTGCCAGCACAGTCCATCGGACACGACTGCCCCGACCGCACGATCTGGGCACGCTGTGTCGAGGACATGCCGGAGCTACCGACCGGGCATGTTGCCGGCGCGGTGGGTGTGCCACTCAGTGCCATCCGAGGCCTGTCACCCCGCGCCGCGCGGCACATTCAAATTGCCCGCAACGCCTTGGCAGGGCCCGTCCACAGTGAGCGTGATCACCACAATCTCGATAACCGGCGGTGTGCGGCCGCGCTTTAGCAATCCATATGCGGCGACCGGCCGCCCAAAGGGTGCTGGTCACAGCGGCGGTCATGGTGCCAAAGAGGTCCGGATGGCAGTTCTGGCGTGGCCGAGCCAGGCGACGGCATTGCTCTCAAATTGAAGACCTGGCCCTGAGCGGCCTGGACAGGGTCGAACTCTACGCTGCCCGGCAGCAAGTCTGCGAATAGTTGGATGGGCGGCACCGGCTGGGAGTGGGTCAATCTGGTAAGTGATCTCCCCTGGATGGTCCGGGTCCTCATAATGTGAATACAGGACAGCAGCCGTTGCATCCGCAATCAGTAGCTCGAAGCCGCGCTTCTGAGCCGCTGGTGAATCGATCGCAGCCCGAGCGTGAGACGAAGGTCGTACCGTTGCGTAGGTTCTGTGTCCGTCAATCGCGTCCAGGTCTCCTCGACGTGGTGGGCGATCTCGTCCAAGCTGAGCGCCAGGTCAACAATCCGAATCGTCCGCACCTCGCGCTTCACAGACCACTCCAGGTTGTCTGCGACGTATTTTCGCACGTGGTCGCCGGTGGTAAACGACCACACACCGCGGATGCAGTCGTCTGCGATATGCTGCAGCAGGCTTGCTTCTTGAAGTACCTCCTGCATGTGCGCGAAGCGGCGGACTGGATGAGGTTTCACACGACCAGTTCCCAGCCGAGACTCAGTCAAAAAGAAGTACCCGCCGATGCACGCGACCAGAATGGCGCCGATGCCAAGTAGCCCCGCGGCTGCCACGCGTGGACTCCGGTGAAAGCGCTCCAACGGGTGGCGGCGAGCACCACCCGCGCGGAGGCAGCCTCAGACCACCCGTCTCGAGCAGCGCGCGGATAATCGCCTGTAGCCGCGCAGCACTCGGGTAGTTGACGCCGCTTTCCCAGCCCTGAACGGACCTGTGGCTCGCGCCCGCGCGGGCAGCGACGTCGCGTTGGATCAGTCCGGTTCGCCCGCGGTGGCGCAGAAGCATGCCGCGAAACGACTCAGGCGCATGCGACGTATGCATGGTCTGGCCCGGCGCACCCAGCGCAGTCTATCAAGCTGACTACGCGCCGCTTCGACAGCTCACCCTCGCGGCCCCGGGGTATTCAGCAATGTGGTCGCGTGCGCGCACCACTGAGCGTCGACACAGTGCCACGATCGACGCCGGCGACGTGGAGGAAACCGTCGATCGAGCGGTGGCGGGCCGGTCGTCGAAAGCCGGAGCATGCCACCTGGTGCCTAGTCCCTAGCTAGCAGCGCGGCCGAAAAGCCCGTAGTTCACCACGAAACCGGCTGTCGCGCTCCTGGCGCAAACTGTCACAGAAGTCTGGCCGACTGCGACTCGGGCTAAAACGGGCTTGTCGGCCAGACTTCGAGCATGTCCTGCACCACGCGCAGGTCCGGATTCTTGCGTATGGCGAGTGGCACAACCACCTCAGCGATGGTCATGTGTGCGCTCTGAAAACTCAACACCGTGGCCAGGTCCGCGGCACCAACCCGTAGAGTCCAGCGGATGGCCCTTTCCAGTCGCTTCCGGGTCCATCTGAAACACGCCAGCCAACAGAGCCGGCAACTCTGGTCAGTTGCGTGGCGCTGCCAAACCGTCGAGTACGGCCATTGTGTCGCCGTCGAGGTGCACCTGCCCGGTGGCGACGTTCTCGGCCAGGTGACCCAGGCTGGATGTGCCGGGGATCACCAGTACCTCAGGGGCATGTGCCAGGAGCCAGGCCAGGCCGACCTGGGCCGGCGTGGCCCCGAGAGCTGTCGCCGCTGCCACCACGGCTGGGTGTTCAGTCACCTTGGGAACGCCTGGAAATGCTGAGCCGAGTGGGAAGTAGGGCACCCACGCGACGCGGTGCTTTCGACACAGATCCAGGAGCGGCTCGTTCGAGCGGTCAAGGAGGCTGTAGCCGTTCTGCACGCAGGCAAGGCCCGCGGGGAGCGCCTGACGGAGCTGGTCGAGGCTGACATTGCTGATCCCGATCCCGGCGATCTTGCCTTCGTCGCGCAGAGCGACCATTTCGGCCAGCTGACTGTCCAGGTCGACGCGCTGATCGTCCGGCAGGCCATCGGGATCGGGCAGTCGCAAGTTGACCGCGCCGAGCTGCTCGATCGCCAGACTGCGCAGGTTGGCCTCCACTCCAGCACGCAGCTGTTCGGGGCGCTGCGCCGGGATCCAGGCGCCCTGAGCGTCGCGGTCGGCGCCGACCTTGCTCACCAGCACCAGGTGCGCCGGATAAGGGTGGAGGGCAGCGTGGATCAGCTCGTTGGAGACGTCGGGGCCGTAGTACTGAGCCGTGTCGATGTGGTTGACGCCCAGCTCGATGGCCTGACGGAGCACGGCCAGGGCCGTGGTCCGGTCACGCGGCGGACCGGATACGCGTGGACCGGGGAGTTGCATCGCGCCGAAGCCAATGCGTGCCACGAGATGCCCGGCGAGGACGTACGTGCCGCCAGGTGGATCAATTCGCTGGTCGACGGTGGTCATGTGTTCGTCCCTCTCATCACAATCAGGTTCCGGCTTTCAACTCTGCGTGCTGGGCGGGCTACGATCTCGCCCGGGTCGTTGTCGGCGGCTATGTCATCGCGAGCGCACGCGCGCGGACACGGCGGACACGGTTGACGGGCAGTCAGATGCTGAACTCGTCGACGGACATCACGCCACCTGGACGATGACTTCCGTGCCGGCGAGTTCGGGGGCCTGGTCCGTCGGCTCGACACGGAAACCTGAGCTGTCACGGCGCAGCAAGCGACTGGGCCGCGCAATATGGATGTGCGATGGCTCATCGCCGGCCACATGCAGGTCTCGGAGGCGACCGACGGGGCTGATGAAGCGAGTGTTCTTATCAATCATAGGTGGCGGATCCTTTCTTCTGGTTCGGAGCGGTGGCGGGTAGCCGCCTCGGGGCGGCCGGCGTTACACTCAAACGGAGCTTCCTCCGTTTCGAGCACAGTATAACTGGAGGAGCCTCCGTTTCTGCAAGAATGAGGGTGCACCCGCCATGACCATGACCGAACGCCCGCTGCGCGCCGACGCGCAGCGCAACCGCGAAAGGCTGCTTGCCGCGGCCACACAGGCGTTCGCCGCCGAGGGCGAGGATGTCGCCCTGGAGAGCGTCGCCGCGCGCGCCGGCCTGGGCATCGGCACCCTGTACCGCCACTTCCCGAATCGGGACGCTCTGGTCGTCGCCGCCTACCGACAGGAGGTGGACGTCCTCTGCGGGGCGGCGGCGGACCTTCTCAGGGCGCAACCCGCGGACGAGGCACTGCGCGCGTGGACGGACCGGTTTGCGGACTACATCGCCACCAAGCGCCGCATGGGGAACGCGCTGCGCTCCGCGGCTGCGAGCGACTCCCCCCTGTTTGCCTCGACACGCGAGCGGATCATGGGTGCATTGCGGCTGCTGCTCGAAGCCGGCGCGGCGTCGGGCACACTGCGTAGCGACGTGGATCCAAGAGACGTTATGCGTGTCATCAACGGCATCTGGTACCTACCTGACGGCCCCCAGTGGCGAGAGGACGTCGGCAGGATGCTCGAGCTGGTCATAGACGGGCTGCGCTACGGTCTGCCCGATCACACGCGGTAGTTGGTTTCCTGAGGCTGGCGCCGCCTACGCACAGGGGACATCAGTGATTTCGCGCACACTCCTGGTCAGGCTGCGATGACCCCGCGGACTGCGAATCGCTGGCCGTGTCCACCGAGCCGCGACCCAGAAGCGCGGCCGAAAAGCCCGTAGTCCACCTCGAAACCGGCTGCCGCGCTCCTGGCGCAAACTGCCACAGCAGTCTGGCCGACCGCGACTCGGGCTAAAACGGGCTTGTCGGCCAGACTTCTGGTCCCAGGCAGAGCAGGATGCATGCCCCGATCCGAGTGATTTGTATGACCTTTCAGACTGGCTCTCGCTCACACGGCTGATGCCCACCGGGAGGCTGCCGCATCTCGCTGG
Organism: uncultured Chloroflexia bacterium; assembly: GCA_963776625.1. Classification (GTDB taxonomy): domain Bacteria; phylum Chloroflexota; class UBA6077; order UBA6077; family CF-72; genus CF-72. The sequence continues at coordinate 97,186 of CAVZNP010000007.1, forward strand.
AACAGTCGCCGGACGCAACGACTACTGCCGAGGCTGCTCCCGTTGCTCGAGCGCATCGCCGAGTTCGAGAACAAGTGACGTCTCAGGTCGACCGCGTTCGTCAACACCGCCGAGCTCGACTTTACGAGCTACCAGCGTGATCGCAGATTCTGGCTCGTCGTAAGTCCGAAGTCGAGTCGTTTTACTCAAGCGAATGCGTTCGGAGCCGCGCAACACTTACGGATGCCCCTTCCGTGAGGTGAGTCATGACCGCGACGTCCGAAACTACAATCACAGCTCCGACCCGTTTCGTAGACGCGGCGAACGAGCGATATGCCTATCGCCGCTTCGGCGCTCGCGCTACCGCGGCACTACCGATGCTGTGCCTTCAACACTTCACCGGGACTCTGGACAACTGGGACCCGGCGGTTACTGACAAACTCGCGTCGGATCGAGAGGTCATCCTCTTCGACAACGCCGGGATTGGCCGGTCAACTGGAACGGTGCCGCCGACCGTGGCCGGCATGGCGACCCACACGCTCGCATTTCTGGATGCCCTTGGCCTCGACAGATGCGATGTGTTGGGTTTCTCGCTCGGTGGCATGATCGCCCAGCAGATGGTGCTGGAACGGCCGTCGATCTTTCGACGGATCATCCTCGTTGGCACTGCGCCTCGGGGTGGCGAGGACATCATGCACCTCGACAAACCCAGGCTCGCGCACTACCTCGATGATCCGGCGCTCCAGGGGTACGCTGTGTTGCAGAAGATCTTCTTCACACTCACCGCTGCGAGTCAGGCAGCGGGAGAAGCATTCGTTGGCAGGCTCCAGTTGCGAACGGAGGATCGTGACCGCATCTCGGGCCCAGAGGTCGCCAGTGCCCAGATTGCCGCCTTCCGCGAGTGGGAGCAAGTCGGCGCCGAGCGATTTACAGACCTGAAACGCATCGACCAACCGACACTGGTGGTCAATGGTGTTGACGACGAGATGATTCCGGTGCGCAATTCCTACTGGCTGGCGGAACAACTGCCGAACGCGGTGCTCCTCGTCTATCCGGACGCGGGACACGGCTCGCTGTTCCAATGGCACGGCTCCTTTGTGAATCAGGCGTCGCAATTCCTGGCAGCGGACTCACAGCAAGCGCCTTATTGAGCTTCACAGTCCGGGAAATGTGAATCTCGACTTACTGAGCCCCCGAAAGAGCAGATTTGTGATGACGACCGATAGACCGTTGCAATACGAACTTCATATGTCAGATCCGATTCCTTTCTCCAGTCCTGACACGGCGCCCAACGGCGAACGGCAGATGTTTCAATACAGCGCTACGACCTTGATTTCGGGCGAGCGCGACGCGGTCCTCGTCGATCCGCCGATGACAATCGAGCAGACGGCGCGCGTCATCGACTGGGTCGAAGCAAGCAGTAAAAGGCTGAAGCACATTTTCATCACGCATGGCCATGGCGACCACTGGTTCGGCACCGGCCCGCTCCTCGAGCGCTTTGCTGACGTCACGGTGTTTGCGGCGCCGGGCACGATTGAGGTGATGCGATACCACGGCTCGCCGGAGGTCCGCGCGGCCGTTTGGGACAGGATGTTCCCAGGTCAGATCCCAGCGGCTTCGATCGTCGCGACGACGCCTTCAGGCAACTCGTTCGAGTTGGAGGGAAACGAGCTGCGCATCGTCGAAGTGGGACACACGGATACGGACAAGACGACCGTTCTGCACGTGCCATCGATCGGCCTGGTGGTCGCCGGCGACGCGGTCTACAACGGTGTGCACCAGTACCTTGTGGAAAGCGGCAACGGCGGAATCCAGAAATGGCTCAGTGCGCTGGACACCATCGCCGCGCTCGAGCCGCGCAGAGTTGTCGCGAGTCACAAGAACCCAGCGCTTGACGACGATCCGAAAGCCATTGACGAGACGCGCCGCTACCTCGTAGATGTCGGGCGCCTATCGGGGACCTGCCATAGCGCGCTCGAGTTCTATAGCGCCATGCTGCAGCTGTATCCCGAGCGCCTGAACCCGACTGCCTTGTGGTTCTGGGGTGCCCGGGTCCTGTTTCCCGCCAGCGTCAATGCGTGAGCAGCACCACCGATTACCCGTTCGGTCGCTCTCGAACGTTCAGCAGATCCCCGTCTGGCGCTGGGGACGTGGCAGGTCCCGGATGGCTCGACTACCGAAACCGCTGTCCGGTGGGCGCTGGAGCTCAGCTACCCACCGCGCGCGCATACCGGAGAACGCCGCTGTTTGGGATTTCTCACTGTCCGACGAGGATATGGCGGCGCTTGACGGACTGGATCGCACGCGTGGAACGGCCGAAACGCTCGAACGTAAACGGTAGTAACCGCGAACGTCTCTCAACGCGATTGGACTCCCACCCGCAACTGCCGCACTCAGGGATGCCGTGCACACCCAGCTTATCTATGTTCAGATGCGCATTCGTCGATGACGCACCTGAGAGCATCGGCGCCAGCCAGCGGTACCTGCGCGATTTCACCCGCGTCGTGAACGAAGATTCCCGAGTATCTGCCGCTGGGCGTCAATGCCGCGGAGAAGCTCGATTCGGTTGGCCGCTCGGAACTTCGGCGATGTGAGCCGATACAACCTGCTGCCCGTGATTGCCGAACGCATGGGTATGGACATGCACAACGACCGAAGTCTGTGGCGTGACCGCGCGCTGGTCGAGCTCAACGCGGCGGTCATGCACTCCTTCGCTGGTGCCGGGATGAGCATGGGCGATCATCACACGGCCAGTCGGCAATTCGTGCGCCACGCGGAAAAAGAGCTCGCCGCCCAGCGCAGCCTGTCGGCGGTGTGGAGCTGGATCGTCCCGCCGATTTCGGGGTCGGCCACCGTCGTCTGGCCGCGGCACTACGAGGTGCATCGCGAAGTCCCGAACTTCTTCTATCAACGCCCAGCGTAGGCACCGCCAACTCAGCCGTAAGCTCAGCGGCCTGGGTCGCCTGGTGCACCGATAGGGCACCACCGGACTGGTGTTTCTTGCTGATCGCCAGCCCACACGCCCAGGCAGGCGGGGCGGTGGTCAGCTGCAGCGCGAAGCCTAGCTTGTTCTGGAGGCCCGACGGCGGTTCATTCGACCGCGGTCCGCATCGCCAGGGTGAAAGTAGCGGGATAATTGTTGTGTCGACGGCGGACCAACGCTATCTGAACACGATGCTGATTCACCGAAAGACGAACTGGACAACTTGATCATGCTCGGCAGCGGAAACCAGCGCTGCGTCGTTTCAGTTGTGGCGGGTGGGCCAGCCGACGGCGTCGAATACAGCCACAGGGTCGAGATAGTCGCGCCAGTGCGCGATCTTGCGCTCCTTGATCGTGATGATGGAGACAAAGTGGTTGTCGTAGGCTCGCCCGGTGCCGACCGCTCGGCCATGGACTGCGTACTCGAGGACGACAACTGACGCTTCGCGGTCCCGATGGACGGCCAGTTCGTCGGCGCGGTGTAGAAGCATCGTTTCCCCGTAGCCGCGGTACAGCTCCGCCACGGCGTCGCGCCCGACGATGCGACGTGGGTAACCGGGGACGGAGATGACGTACTCGAAAATTGCATCCTCGGCGATCGTGTCGAAGAAATGCTCTCCGTCGACGAGCCCGCTTAATCCCTCGCCGATTATGCGGAAAAACGCACCGAGTGCCTCGTAACCCGGCCAGCCGGTCACGAGCGCGCCGCCGGGACAGCCCAGGCCCGCGCATTTCGATGTGCGAACTCCGCGAAACTGGCCGGTTGAAGGATGCCCGCGATGGTGTCGGCAACCTCGGCCACGGTGAGCGCTTGCGGACCAGTAGGTGAGTACACCGCGCCAGCGTGGGCATCCTCGGGCCGACCGGTCAGGCACAACGACATCGACGCGGCGATGTCGGCCGCATCCACGAACGCCTCCGCGCCTTCTCCGGTCGGCACCGTGATCATGTCCTGGACGACGGGCAAGTGTTCGTCGGTGAAGTTCTGCATGACCCACGCGGGGCGGAGGACCGAGGACGTGAAGGTTTCCCGGCTCGTCAGATCGAGTTCGACGGCCCTGATGTCGACCTCCGGCGGGGCCTGGTCGCTGGCGTAGGCGCTGAGGTAGGTGACATGGCGTACCCCGTAGCGTTCGGCGAGGTCCAGGAAGTCGGACACCAGGCCGGGCGTACCCGACCCGCATGACCGGTGTGACGAGGTAGACGCGGTCGACACCCGCGAGGGCGGGGCCGTGCGTGGCCGGGATCGTCCCAGTCGAACGGTACATCGGCACCGTGCCGCGACGCTGTCCGCGCGCTCAAGCCCTTTTCGGCGAGTTTTCTTGCGACCAGTGATCCCGTTCTTCCCGTGCCGCCGAGGACGAGAGTGGTCTGACGTGAATCGCCCATCGCTCCATGATGCGAGCACGTGTAGAGTGAATCAATGCGAGTAACGCCATGTCCTTTACGTCAGACGCTCATCTTGCTTGACGATTGAGTCGATCTTCGCAAACATCCATCTCGCCATATGGACCTCCTGCAGGCGCACCTGACCAGGGCGCGCGCATCGGGCGGTGTCTTCGCCCGGACCTTGGCCACGCCACCCTGGGGGCTACAGCTGTCGGGGACCATCCAGCTCGCACTGCACGCCGTTGTTCAGGGACGCGCATGGCTCTGGCTCGACGATCCGCGGGCGGCTCTCGAACTGGCGCCCGGCGAGCTGGCACTCGTGCGGGGTGGTCGCGACCATCACATCGCCCATGAGCCTGGCGCCGCCTGCCTGGAGCCAGCGGAGTTCAGAGCGCGGCACGCGAACGACGAGCGCTCCGATGACAGGCGGGCCGCGCTCTTCCTGTGCGGCGCCTATCGATTTTCCGGTGACGTCGGACAAGGGCTGCTGAGCGCGTTGCCCCAGGTCCTGCCGATCTCAGCGGCCGTCGGCGATCCGGTGCGCGACGTCATCGCTGTGCTGTCGAGGGAACTGGCTGCCTCGGAACCCGGCCAGCAGACCGTACTCGACCGGCTCCTCGACATTCTCCTGGTCCTCGCCATCCGCACGAGCTTCAGGACGAGCGGCAATGCCCCTCGCTGGTACCTGGCTTCGGCCGATCCCCGACTGAGCGCGGCCCTGCAAGCGGTTCACGACGATGCTGCCCACGCGTGGACGGTCCCTGAACTGGCCGCCGTCAGCGGGCTGTCGCGCGCGGCCTTTGCGCGGAACTTCCAACGAGCGCTCGGCGAGCCCCCAATGCAGTATGTGACGACCTGGCGTATGACGCTGGCGCGAGATTACCTTCGAAGCGGTCAGCTGACGCTCGCACAGGTCGCCGAACGTCACTGGCTACGCTTCGCCCTACGCCTTCGCCGCGGCTTTCCGCCGCCAGCACGGCCAACCGCCCGGGCTGTGGAGCCAACAGCAACGGGAGCGGCCCGCGCTGTCGGGTGCTGGGACAGGAACGGCCGACGACGGCGTCCACTTCATCTGACGGTGGTGATCCCGCCCTCAGATGGGATCTGATGCCGAGCGAGGCCGCATTGGCGGGTACCGCGTGTTCATCACGAACGGAGGCCTGAATCTGCGCGTTGCAGGAGTGTTGTTTGTGCCAGCTTCCGTGTGCGTGATCGGCGGATGTGAACGCTCAAAAGCGCGCCCGCAAACTCGGCTTCGCGCAAGTTCATCTGCGGCGATCTGGCCGACTGGTACGCATCCTGCGCGTGGCTAAACCCCTTGATGGCGGTTGAGATCCCCGAACGGCTCGCTGGCCGATACGTGCTCGGAGAGCCGCTCGGCCGCGGTGGGATGGGTCGTGTCTTCCGCGCTCATGATGCGCTGCTCGATCGCGATGTCGCCGTCAAACTGGTTGAGGATGCGGCCGCCACCATCGAAGCGCGTGCCGCCGCGGGCGTGTCGCACTCAAGGGTCGTGCGTATCTTTGATGTCGGCTCGGGCTTCATTGTCATGGAGTTGGTCGAGGGACCTTCGCTGCGCGAGGTCCTGCGTGAGCAAGGCCGTCTGAGGCCGGCCAGAGCTGCCAGGCTGGCTGCCCAGGTCGCCGACGCTCTCGAGGCGATCCACCGCCACGGCCTGGTCCACTGCGACGTGAAACCAGGCAATATTCTGATCACCCCCTCTGGAATCCCGAAACTGACCGACTTCGGTGTCGCCCAGGCCGCGGCCGGTCCTCACCCGGACGTCGCCGACGGAGCGGTCTGGGCGTCTGCAGCATACCTGTCGCCCGAACAGGCCCGCGGCGAATCGGTCGACGCGCGGACGGACGTGTACGCCCTGGGCGTGGTGCTGTACGAGATGATCGTCGGGCGCCAGCCGTTCAGTGGGGACTCGCCCGCCAGTGTCGCTGCGCAGCGTCTGGTGGCGGAACCGCCGCCGCCGCGTCGAATCGACCCGAGCATCCCAATGGCGCTGAGCGGCGTCGTCATGCGTGCGCTTGCGCGTGATGCCGCACACCGGTTCGCCACGGCCGCGGACCTGCGCGACGCGCTATGCTCCGCCCTGGGCACCGCGACTGAGCGGACCCAAGTACTGCCGGTGGCGCGCGTCACGCGGGGATTCAGGCGCTCCGCCGCTGTCATCACGCTTGCGGCGGTGGCAACCCTCACGGTGCTCACGGGCTGGCGCTTCGCCCATTCCTACAGCTGGCCTGCTACTCAGCCTTCATCCGAAGCCACGGTGGCCGCGACCGCGGCCGCACCAGGGCCCCAGCACACCCCCACCGCCGACGTGGAACCGACTGCCACGCCACCTGCGACCGTCAGTCTGCTTCAGCCGTCGGTTCGTGGTCCCGCTCCCACGTCCCACGATCAGGGCAAGAAGAAAGGCCGCGGTCACGATTGAAATACGACGCTACTTCGCAACGAACGCTGGCCTGTCTCGCACGTCCAGCAGCAGTCTTCGTCTGCCCGACGCATCTGTGCGTCAGGAGGGGCTCAACCCTAGCGCTGTCCTTCCGCTGGCGGCGCTTTGTGCCCCGTTAAACCCGGCCGAACGATGCGGCTGGCCTCTTCAGATAGTAGCGATACGTGTCGATCAGTCCGGCGGCGTCACAGTGAACCACACTGTGGCGCGATTAACATATGTCTTCCCGTTCGGCCGCACGATGCGGTCATCCGTAATTGGCCACGGCCGATTCAGAGTGCGGCGCGCTGTCCGAGTCCATCGGGTCGTCGGATAACCTCGGTGCCAATGCCAGCTACTCATATAGATCACTTCCGAATGTACGCCGACTCCGAAGGGGAGTCGCACTTTCAGGATCTCACCTTCGCATTTCAAGTCGTCGATGCGACCCTCGGGCGAACCCTGCCACTTGCCTCGACGGAGATCATCTTCAACCAGGTCACAGCGAGTCCGCGGCTCGGCGAACTGGCACCACGCTCCACGCCGCCAGTACGTGATCGTTCTGAGTGGCGAGTTCGAGCTGGAGGTCAGTGACGGCAACGTCCGTCGGGTACGCCCTGGAAGCACCTACCTGGTGGAAGACCTCTCGGGTAAAGGCCACTGCATGCGCGTGCCTGCGCGGGTGGAGGCGTGCATTGCGTTTATTCCACTCCAGGACCAGACGCCTGATCAGTAGAGGCGAGCCCGTGCGCGCAGCGTCAGGATCGCACCCCAGGTCCTCGTTCACTCGTCGAACCCCTCGCAGTTCATGCACGCTGCGCGGCAGCGTGCACTGCTACCGAGTGCTGCAAACACCAGGTGGATTACGACGAGGAGGCCGCCGGATGGCCGGGAGAGGATCGGATGACATACGTGACGTTGGCCGAACAACATGCCCAGATCGAGGAACAGCGCCGCACCATCAGCGAGCTGCGCAACGCCCGTGCTGCGGGTCTGGCGTGGCATCCTGGCGATGCCGATCATTGGTAGCGTCGATACGAGCCGCGCGCAGCGGCTCAGACGGGCGTGCTGACACTAGAGCGGATTGCCGCACGACCGGCGGTCGGGGTAATGCCAGCATCCATAGTTCACGGTCAGTTGCCCATCCCGCCGGTGGTCACTTTGACCTGGGCAGCAAAACGGCCGGCGTCCTACGTTAGCTCGGGGTCTCAGCCGGCCGCTTATGTTGCGTTCGAGAACCTTCTAACGCAAGTGGTGTGCCAGGTCACCACAGACAGGGACGGGTTCCCGGCGCCGCGGGGTCGTTCTGTGGGACGCCGGGGTACCTCGCCGGACACGTGTCCGTCAATCGATTAGCGAGCGACGGTGCGGTTGCCTGTAACCAGCCTGAGCAACGCGATCAGGACGACCGCGCCAATGACAGCCACGATGATGCTGCCGATCAGTCCGACGCTGCTGCCTGGCAACAGCAGGCTGAAGATGAAGCCACCAATGAACGCGCCAATGATGCCAACCACGATGTCGCCGAGAATGCCAAAGCCGCCACCGCGCATGAATTGACCGGCGAGCTAGCCGGCGATCAGTCCAACCACCAACCAGGCAATCAAGCCACCGGGTTCTAGTGCCAAGGTCTATTTTCCTCCAGATGATGGATCGCCCAACCTGCCGGCTCCTGCGGGGACGGGCTCAGGTCTCGTCAAACGCAAGGACCGTGCCTGGGGAGACGCCCTTACAAGTTGCAACACACCACACTTTCGAGGCGGCTGCAAAGTGGGAGCCATGCGATCGAAGACAACGAACACGTCGACCTTGACGCTGACGGCGCGTTCTTACCGAACTTCTGGTAGGACCGCTGCCGCGTGCCAGGTTTCGGTTGATCCAGGAGTTCGTACTCTCGCGCTTGCGGCCGCCGCTGGAGCCGTCGGGCGACGCGTGCCGAATGCGCCGAGTCCGTCGGAGAGCAGAGCAAAAGCGGCTTCCGCGAGTGGGCGCATAACCGCTCTGACGCTTTCGGGTGACTCATCCCGAGACACCCGGCGGCGAATGTCAGCATGCAGGGACCAGGGCACCGCGACCGCCAGGCTGGCGATAGACAGGGTCAGGTCCGTGTCTGGTGCGCACAGCCCTTCGGCCGCTAACTCCTCGGCAAGACGATCCACTGCTCGTTGGCCAATTCGCGTCAGGCGCGCTTGCAGGCGCGGACTAGCATCAACGATGCGCCAGAAAGCCGACATGCCTGTGGTCAACCCGATGTGCTCCGGTGCACCGTCCAAGGCGTCGAGAAAATCACGCTTCAGCGCAGCGGCGATGGATTCGCCGGCACGTCGCGCGCGCACGGCGCGACTGAACCCATCCTCCATCTCGGCTTGTCGACCGAAGAATAAATCCTCTTTGGACGGGAAGTAGTTGTACACGGTGTTTTCGGCGACCTCAGCGTCGTGCGCGATGTCGGCGACCGTCACGGCATCAAAGCCGCGTTCGAAAAACAAGCGCATGGCAACCTGCGCGATGGCGCGCCGCTGGCGGAGTTTCTTATCAGCGCGAAGTGAGGCGGGCGGCGGATCGCTGGATTCCTTCATGCAGCTCAACAGAATGACGTAGCGACCACAGCATTCCAGCGGGCCGTGCGCTGCAAGTCTGACGTTTCACGAGCAGGTGCGGACCGATATGTTGGCCGCTTCGTCAAGCGTCCACAGCCATACTCTACGCGGCTCCTCCGACTGGGCGACTGGGGGGATCTGCACACGGCATCGACCAGCGCTCCTTTCCTGTGAAGCTGATTACGCATAGCCAGTGTTTCACACTGAATTGCGCTTTGTCGAGATGTCGAGGCGTGGCGGCCTGAAAAATCCACCACTCCGCAACATCGAGAGCTATGCGACCCATGAATTACGTCGAGCGCGCGGCATCAGATCAGCTCGGCGAACGTTGGACCTGCACGTCATCTACTGACCCGAACCACCAAACTTCGCACCCAGGTCTTTCTGTTTTTCTTGAGAGCTTCGCACCCCGCCGTCGCCACGGAAGGCAAGGGTGTAGCGCGTGCGGGCTCGCAACACACGCTGCACGTCGTCGCGGCCCTCCGAGACCAGCCGGCGCAGTGGGGGCGGGAGTAAGGCCTGCGACAGGAATGCGTCCGCCGTCAAAAGCGCGTCGTCCGAGATCGCATCCGGATACAAACCGACCGCGAGCATGCGCGCCATTTCACCGGGGCGCTGGACCCAGATCTCTCCGACCGTGTCGAAATAGCGCCGCATGTACGGCTCGGTCAGCTCGTGCTGCGCCGGGTGGTAGAACCCGCCCACGATCGACTCGACGATGGCATTGGGCAACTCGGCATCCGCGGTTGCCAGCCGCCAGGCGTTGGCCTTGGCTTCCGGAGTAGGCCGTAAAGCGCGAGCTGTCGCCGCCCGCCGCTGACCGGACGCGGTGTTGTCGCGTTCCAGCTCCAGATCAATGTCGGATTCGTCCGCGGCGCCCAGGGCCACCAGACCGTGCAGCAAGGACCAGCGCAATTCGGTATCCACGACCAGACCCGCCACGGATTGCGACCCGTCAAGCAAATCGCGCAACAGGTGAATGTGCTCAGGCGTGCGAGCGGCCGCCGCGAACGCGCGAGCCCAGGCCAACTGAAAATCAGAACCCGGCGCGGCGGTGCGCATGCCAGTCGAGGCGAGGTCCGCGAACTGCGCCCAACCCTCGGGCGCCCAGGCCGGATCAGCGTACCGGTCCAGGGCGCCTCGCAGCCTGAGCTGAATCGACTGCACGACGCCGATGTCCGTTTCCTGCAGCACGCCTCCGAGCGCCAGCCTCACGTACTCACGCGCGGACATCTCTGCATCACGCGTCATGTCCCAGGCGGCGCTCCAGCACAACGCGCGCGCCAGCCCGTCATCGATGTCCGCGATCCGCGCCACGACGGTTGCCATCGAGCGCTCATCGAGACGGACTTTGGCGTAGGTCAGGTCATCGTCGTTCAGCAGCAGGAGCTCCGGCTGGAGGACACCGACCAGCTCCGCCACCTCGGTCAGCTCACCGGCCACATCGAGCTCGATCTGACCGACTCGGCCAAGCTTGCCCCCATCGAGCGCGTACCGCCCGATCCTGAGGCGGTGGTTTCTCAAGGGACCACTGGTTGGCTCGGCCGGGCCTTGCAAGACGGCGAAGGAGGTGTAGCGACCCTGTTCGTCGAGCCGGAACTGCACGCGCAGACTATTGATCCCCGCGGTCTCGAGCCACTGCGCCGACCAATTCGCTAGATCGCGTCCCGACTCCTGCTCCAGGATCAGCAGCAGGTCCACCAGCGTGCTGTTGCCGAATTCGTACTTGCGGAAGTACACACGCATCGCACGCAGGAACGCGTCGACACCAACGTACGCCGCGAGTTGCTTGAGGACACTCGCACCCTTGGCGTAGGTGATGCCATCGAAGTTGACCTCGACCGCGTGCAGGTCCGGAATGTCCGCGGCAATCGGGTGCGTGGAGGGCAACTGGTCCTGCCGATAGGCCCACGTCTTCTCGACGTTCGCAAACGTGGTCCAGGCCGAGGTCCAACGCGTTGCCTGCGATTGGCACAGCACGGATACATACGTGGCGAACGACTCGTTGAGCCACAGGTCATCCCACCAGCGCATCGTCACCAGATCGCCGAACCACATGTGCGCGAGCTCGTGCAGGATGGTTTCCGCGCGTCGTTCGTACTCGGCCTGGGTGACCTTTGAGCGGAAGACGTAGTCCTCCATGATGGTCACGCACCCGGCGTTCTCCATCGCACCGGCGTTGAACTCGGGAACGAACAACTGGTCGAACTTGTCGAAGGGATAGCGATAGGCGAACGCCTGGTGGAACCAATCGAAGCCCTGCCTGGTGACTTCCACAATCGCATCCGCATCCAGGTACTCGGCCAATGAGGCTCGGCAATAGACGCCAAGTTCGATACCGTCGTGATTGTCAGTGTGCTTGTGGTATGGCCCGGCGACCAGAGCGGTGACGTAGGTCGACAGCGGCGGAGTGGTGGTGAAGCGCACCACTTGCGCTCCTCCGGGGCCGTCGAAGCGAGCAGCAACGCGGCCATTTGAGATGACTTCCCAGTGAGTTGGGGCGGTCACGGTTAACGAGAATGGCGCCTTGAGGTCCGGCTGGTCGAAGCACGCGTACATGCGCTTGGCGTCGGCGGTCTCGAACTGTGTGTAGAGGTACACGCCGCCGTCCACCGGGTCCACGAATCGATGGAGACCCTCACCAGTATTCGAGTACATGCAATCCGCATCGATGGTGAGGGTGTTATCTTCCACAAGCGACGGAAGCGGCAGGCCGGTTTGGGATGCGTAATCGGAGGTTGGCAGCGGCGTGCCGTTGAGGGTCGCCGCGCGGATGCGCTCCGCGATGAGGTCCACGAACGTGGACGCGCCAACGTGTCGCGCGCGAAAGCGCACCGTCGTGTGCGAGCGGAAGGTTTGCTCGCCTGGGCGTCCCGCACCGTCGGTAAGGTCCAGTTCGACTTGATATGCGGTGACTTCGAGGAGCTCGGAGCGGGCACGCGCGTCGACGCGGGTTAGATTGGGGGCGGCGCTCATCGATGCCAGCGGCTGATCTGCGCGCCGTCAAGCACGAGCGGCGCTCGCGGCCGTCGCGAGGTCTTGTGCTGGCCACAGGTTGAGCCGGTCGACCTCGTCGGGGGTCGACTCGATCGGCGGCACGCAGAGGCGGCTGTCAAACTCAGACGCACTCGTTGGACCAACCAGGGAAGTCTATTCTGCACGGGTTGTTATACCGCCTGGTTCTGGGTTGCTGGCCACCCGGGCCAGCGGACACGCAGACATGGACTTCGCTATCGGCCAGATGGACGAGATTTGCTCTTTGCGCACCGGGTGGAGTCTCGGCAGTGTGGCCTGGCCACGTTGGAGATGCGGTTCTCAGAGTGCGAGCTAGCAGCCGACGAATGCTCATAGCGTCGGATCCGCGGGTCGGTCCGCTATGCTCGAAGGCCCACTCACCGGAGCGCAACCGGCATAGCTGTGGCATAGCTGTTGCTTCAGGACATACATGTGATGGGGAATATCACAGCTCTCCGCCGTCCGAGCGAGCCCGAGTCGTGCGTGATTGGCGACCATGTTTACCTGACGCTCAGCCGCACCCAGCTCGTCAGCGTCGTCGATGCATTGCATTGTTCCGGCGAGCTCGCGCTCGAGCAGAGCCTGGCCGGGATCCTGCAAACGATGCCAACGACCACTTCTCCTATTTCGTCCACGCCCACACTGTCCTCGCAGTAGTGCTTCTAGCGAAGCATGCGCATGCGCCTACGCACCCGTCCCCGAACAACGGTTCGATCGCTCCGCGCTTTTGACGATTGCCGCGGGGTGTCCATTAGCTGGTCTGTATCTGATCACCAGCGGGGAGCGCGCGAATGGGGATTGGCACCGCGATGAGCCGGCGCACGGCCCTGGGCTTCCCAAATCGCTGGCCTTCGAGGCGAACAAACAGAACGGCTGCCCGTTCGACCTGGACAAAGCCAGCTCCTTGCTGGACCAGGCGGGCGTCTCGAGTTCGACTACCTGGTCGGCCCGACCGGCCCCGGCTTCGACTTTGCCTAACTCTTCCAGGGCCAAAATTGGCGCCAAGCTGAACATCAAGACGCTGCACGGCGCCGACTTCCTGAAAGGGATCAACAACCGCAACTACTCGGGCGTGTACTACGCAAGCGCCTCCGCACAGGCCGAGCCAGCCAGCGCGCTGACGCACAGCCAGGCGTGGGACCCGAACACCAACAATCAGGGCTTCAAGGACGACACGTCCCCCAATCTGGTGACGACCGTCGCCACGGAAGCGGACCCCCAGAAGCGCGGGGCGCTATATTCGCAGATCAATGACATCTTCGTTGACCAGGCGTTCGTCGACGCGATCGCCGTGCTGACCGTCATCGCCGTGGCCACGTCCAGGCTGCAGGACATCACACCTCTGGCGCACGATGCCTTCTCCTTTAAAGACGCCTGGTTGAACGCGTGAAGTCCACCACCCGGCTCCAGCAACTCATCCACCGCACCGACCGGGTGCTGACCGTAATGAACACCCCGAGCGCCCGCCTGGCGCGAGTAATGGAAGCCGCCGGCGCCGAAATGGGCTTCATCGGCACCAACGGCGAGGTGAGCGCGCACACGGGCCGAGGCGGCGAGGGCGTCAATACCGTGAGCGAAGCGGTGACGGTCGCCGGCTGGGTCGCCCGCGCGGTGACGATGCCGATCGTGATGGACGCCGATGCCGGCCATGGCGGAGTTGGGCCCATCCGGCGTATGGTGGAGGATTGCATCCGCGCCGGTATCGCCGGCATCCGAATGGAAGATCTGCCAGCGACAGCCGAGGATGACCTGCCGGGGCACCACGTCGTGCCGCTGGATATGGCGCTGACTCGCTACAGGGCCGCCGTCGAGTGCAAGAACGAGCTGGACCCGGACTTCGTTATTGAGGCGCACACGTACGCGCGCAACGCAAAGAACGGTGGACTGGAGGAGTGCCTGCGTCGGCTGCAGGCCTACGAGCAGGAAGCGCACGTCGACTGGGTGCAGTTCGGCTCACCTCGATCGGTGGAGGAAATCCGTCAGGCGCGAGCCGTCGTGTCCGGACCGTTCTCGTTCATTTCACTGCTCGACGGCGGCCAGGTGCGCTACCTGAGCCTGCAGCAGCATCTCGAGCTGGGCGTGACCATCGCCGTCTTCCCCAGCTGGCCGCACGCGCTGATCGAGGCCAGTCTGTGGCAATTCATGCAGGATTACCAGACGCGCGGCATCGACGCCTGGGGGGCGATCGTGGCTGCGTACCCTGACAACCCGTACCTTCGCCATGTGGGACCGCAACGCGCGGAAATTTGAATCGGAGAGGCCAACAGGATGAGCCATTCCGTCATTTCCGGCGGACAACCACGTCGTCGAGCCATCTGGCACGTTTGTCGATCGGGTACCAGACCACCTCAAGGATCGAGTGCCGCGCGTTCTGCCCGCCAGGGACGGTGGTGAGGGATGGAGCCTGGATGGCAAGTCGCCGATCAACAGCTTCACCGACCGACGCGTTGGCTCGACGCTGCTGTCGCCCGGCGGCGGACTGCACTGGAGCGACATGCCGCGCGGTACGTACGACGGGGCAGCCCACATCGCCGACATGGCGCTTGCCGATCGCATTGGCTTCAAGCTGGCACGCGAAGACGAGCGGCTGGCAAACGCGATGCTGTGCTCAACTGGTTACCGGCAACGGCACTTCCAGAATGGCGGTGATCCATTCCAGACGCTGCGTTTGCACCGCGGCGGCTGTCAGCCACAGCAGAATGTCCGGCCGCGGTGTCGTCTGCGAACGGCCGATGGATTCACCGATGCAGATGCTGTCGAATCCAGCCTCCTCGATTGCCTTCGCCCAGACGCTACCGGACGCCTCCGAGGCGAGCCACACGACCGGCGCGTGCATGATCTGAGGTTGGATCCAGCCGGTACGATTGATTTCGGGTGGGACGAGGTGCGTATCGACCACACCGCCGGGTACGAGCACGTTGGCGGTAACGCCGCTACCCTCCAGGTCGCGCGCGATGATGGCCATGAGCGATTCGTGGCCAGCTTTCGACGGACCCTATGGCACCGTGCCCTTGCCGACCATCGCCGTGTGACTGGTGGTCACGCCGATAATGCGGCCCCAACGCTGAGCGAGCATGGGACCGACGGCCGCGCGGGCCATGAAAACTGGCCGGGCAGGTTGATCGCCATGAGGCGCATCCAGTGCTCCGGGTCGGTTCCCCAGAAGTTGGCGCTGATTCGGACCGGGTCGCCCGGACTTTCTGGTGGCCGACGCAGCTGGATGCCGGCGTTATTGACCAGGATGTGGATGCCTCCCAGCTCGCTCCGCGTGCGCTCGACGACCCGCTCGGCCGCGTCGGGTTTCGAGATGTCCGCGACCATTGGCACGGCGGCGCCCACTTTTGCTGTCTCCGTTGCTGCCTCTTCGAGGGCCGCCGCGTCGATATCCACCAGGCTCACCCGCGCGCCTGCCGCGGCCAGCCCCAGTGCCATCGCCCGACCCATGCCAATCGCGCTTCGGCGGAGACGATCAGAGCCGCGCGGGCTGTTGCCTCAGGTTCAGCAGTGCACTATCGCAAGGTTGGCGGCCCGCTCGCGCTGGTCGCGCTCGCGCAGCAAGGCTACAGTGCAGGGATCACCTGGGTACGAAAGGAGAGTGACCCATCATGAGCCAGGTACGCGTTCTCGTGGGGACCCGCAAAGGCGCCTTCGTCCTGACTTCCGACGCCAAGCGCGAACAATGGAACGTCAGCGGGCCGTATTTTGCGGGCTGGGAAATGTACCACCTCAAGGGCTCACCGTGTGATCCGAATCGACTCTACGCTTCGCAGTCGAACAGTTGGTTCGGTCAGTTGATCCAGCGCTCCGACGATGGCGGCCAGACGTGGCAGCCCGTCGGGAACAAGTTCGAGTTCGCCGGCGTGCCGGGCACCCACCAGTGGTATGACGGGACACCCCGTCCGTGGGAGTTCAAGCGCGTCTGGCATCTCGAGCCATCACTTGACGATGCGGATACGGTGTATGCCGGCGTCGAGGACGGGGCGCTCTTCCGCTCCAGTGACGGCGGACACACCTGGGATGAGTTGCGCGGTGTGCGGGAGCACGCCTCCGGTCCAGACTGGCAACCTGGAGCGGGCGGCCTGTGCCTGCACACCATCATCCTGGACCCGAGTCAAGCGCAGCGGATGTTCATCGCAATCTCGGCGGCGGGTGCTTTCCGGTCCGACGACGGCGGCAAGACGTGGACCCCGATCAACCGAGGACTGCATTCAGAGGGCATTCCGGATCCGCATGCGGAAGTGGGGCATTGTGTGCACCACATTGCGATGAACTCCACCCGTCCCGGCGTGCTGTTCATGCAAAAACACTGGGACGTCATGCGCAGCGACGATGCCGGCGACAACTGGCGGGAAATCAGCGGCAACCTGCCAACGGATTTCGGCTTTGCGATCGACGTGCACGCGCACGAGCCCGAGACGGTCTACGTCGTGCCCATCAAAAGCGATTCAGAACACTTCGTGCCAGACGGCAAGCTGCGCGTGTACCGCAGTCGCTGTGGAGGCAACGAGTGGGAAGCGCTCACAAACGGGTTGCCGCAGCGGGACGTCTATCTGAACATCTATCGCGACGCGATGTCGGTCGACACGCTCGACCCGTGTGGCGTGTATTTCGGGACCAGTGGCGGGCAGGTGTACGTCTCGGCAGACGCCGGTGACAGCTGGTTTCCGATTGTGCGCGACCTGCCAACGGTGCTGTCCGTGGAGGTGCAAACGTTGCCGTGATTCGTGTGGTGCTGCCAACGCAACTGAAGACGCTGGCGCACGTAGAGGGTGAAGTGCGGCTCGACGTCGAGGGTCCGGTGACGCAGGCAGCGGTCCTCGACGCGCTCGAGGTGCGCTATCCGATGCTGCGTGGAACGCTGCGCGACCAGGCGACGCACAAGCGCCGCCCGTTTGTGCGTTTTTTTGCCTGTCAGCAAGACCTGTCGCACGCCTCGCCCGAGCAGCCACTGCCCGAGGCGATCGCCACAGGCGCTGAGCCGTTTCTCATCGTCGGCGCGATGGCAGGCGGCTAGCAGCGTGTTGAAAAGGTCTGCTTTTGTCCACTCTTCAAACGTCAGCCGTGCCCTTCGAGGCACGCGCTGTCGGCAATTCCACCTTCGGTGGAGCCCTTCGACGGGTTTTTCATCGGCCTGCTGGTGTCCTGTCCCAGAGATTCGTCGAATGATCCTCGTGATGCGCTCGCGTTCAGCAAGCATGCGGCGAACTTCTGAGACGGGACGCGCCAGGAGCGCGGCAGGCGGTTTCGAGGCGGATTACAGGCTTTTCGGCCGCTGCTCGTACACTCGCGTCGTTGAACCGTCAGCGACGCCGATTCGAAAGGCGACGGTCACGACGCTCGTAGTCGCTTGTTGACGTCATGAGCGGAATCTGCTTCGGGAGCAGGATGTCCAGCGGCTTTGCATCCAGCCGGTCTTCGCCCGATCTCTATTGGCGCTTTGCCTCACATGCAGCAAGGATCACCCGTGTGAACGGCACGCACGCTGTTAGCATGACAGCGTGTCCGATGTCGTTTTCGTCGTTGTCGAGCACTCACCCGTCGGCGAGACCGTGGTGGGCATCTTCTCGAGCCTCGAGGCGGCGCGGCGCGTCGTGCCATCGGCGGCCAACGGGCGGCTGCAGGACTACCGGATCGAAGGCCACGTCGTGGACGCGACGCCCGATTCGAGGACTCCATGGCGGGTGGTGATCGATCGCGACGGGACGGTTCACGCCGCGGAACTCGCCGACATTTGACCCTGCGATGACGCGGAGCGCCAGTTGGCGCTCAGTTCGTTCATCGTGGACGGCGGACAATGGATGCAGGTCATCGTGCGGGCAGCTTCGCCCGGAGAGGCCATCGCCGCCGCCCTGCACTATCGCGTCTGGCTGCTGGAACAGGAGATATGGGGTACGCACGCAACGGCGCTGGAGGTGATCGACGCCTCGACCGCGACGCCAGGCTCGCACCAAGGGCGTGGGTGAATCGAGACGGCCAGAGCATGCCCGCGCCTCGAACGCACGCTCGATCCACAGGAGCCTGATCCGAGGTGGCAACGCGTCGGCAGCGATCGACGCCGTGGGCCACCTCAGGTCACGAACGCAGCGCGGAGTTGACTGCTGACGCTCTCGCCCGGAGCGTCGGCCATAGTGCCGTGCGCGAGCTGTTACGTGATTGTTACGCCCGAGTGGGGCTTGTACGGTGCCTGTAACTACCGCCGTCATACGCCTGTGCGGCCAACGCCTTTAGGCTTGTTGCATCGAATATCGGACACGGTCTCAGGAGGTCATCGCGGGTCATGAACAGCGTCAACATGTGGGGGGCGGTGAATCCGTCGCCAACCGAGATCCAGGCTGTATCCGTCGCTTTTGAGGGCTTGAACGTGACGGACATCCTGCCGCGATTGGTCATGGTCCGCCGGGCGGTCGAGGCCAGCTTTTACACAGACGAGCTGCCACTTTCAGCGGACTACGAACCCGCGGCATAAGCAGAGACATCAACCGCAAAGTTCTCTCGGCCTCGGGCTGGAGACCGGCGTCCACCAGGTGAGCGAGATGCTCGGGCACGCCCGCCTGGCCGACGATGCGGGTCTCGGCGTCGTCAGCCTCTCCGACCATCCCTAGTTCGCCGAGCGCGTCGACGCCTACGCCGCGCTCGGGTTCGTCCTGGGCGCGAGCAGCAACGTCAGCGGCCTGGTGATTTGCACCAACCTGCTCAGCCGTCCCGCTCCCGTGCTCGCCCGGACCAGGACAATTGGCCGACTGGCGCAGCACGCGGGTTGCGGAGTCACGGCCCATCGTCGACGAAGCGGCTGCCTCGGTGGGCAGAAACCCGACGAAGGTCGACACCATCTACAACGTGTCAGGCCGCATTACCCGGGTCACGATTCCAGAAACCCGCGACGACGAAGGCCGCTGGATTGGAGGCGGAGTGACGCAGGTGGGTAGAGGAGCTGACGTTCGCCGTACTTGAACGCGGCGCTGCCGCTTTCATCCACTTGCTCCCTCCTGGCGAGAGCATCAGCGAGACGACACTGGACCTCTGGGCACACGAAGTCGCGCCCGCGGTCCGCGAAGCAATCGCCAGGGGCTGACCCCATCGCGGACTGGCGGTTTATGACCTCCCGGAATACGGCGCATTGCTTCGCTTCGCTCGCTCGCGGCGGCACAGTCCCTCCGGGGGTCAAAGAGGTTTTTCTCAAAGCCCCTTTGAAATCTCCGCGTTCAGCGACGAGAACTCGTCGCCTCCCAAGCGGAGGCTAGCCACAGGCTAAATCGCGAAGCTCTGTAAAAATTCAGGTTCTGGTTTGTCTCATTGGTCAAGACGACCAGGTCTTGCCTGGGCTGCTCCTCCCGACTGCTGCGACGAGCGACAGACGAATCAGCCGGTCTGGACGACCGTCACCTCGAGAAAGTGGTTATCTGGACTCCGAAAATAGACTCGCCCGGCTCCACCAAGTGGATCGGCGGTCGCCCCGTTGGCCGAGTCTTCTGGATCATTTCCAAAGGTGATTCCACTCCGCCGCAGCCGGCTCACAATCGAGGTGAAGTCTGCGATACTCACGCCAAACGCCACGTGGTGACTCGGCGCCGTCGGCTCGGTGACGAACAGCACCGAAGTGGCGCCGCCAAGGGCTACGTTGTACATGTCTCCATCAGGCCCGTCTGGCACGGGCGCTGGGAGTCCAAGGATCTCGGCAAACCACTGAGCGGCCACTTCCGCGTTGGTGGCAGGAAGCGCCAGGTGATCGATTACCGCACGCATAGCTTGAAGTTTAAACTTGCGCCCAGCCGAGCCTGGTCACGTGAATCTCGCGCAACGTGTGGTTCACCGCGCCTTCTCCAGCAAGTGTTCCTGCTGCACAAGATCCGTACTCAGGGTCTTGTAGCCAGCCTTGTCGAACAACACCGTGAGCGTGTCGGCGGTAACACGTTCCACGACGCCAGGGCCAAGGTGGACATGAATGACCTTGTCGTTTACGACGAACGGTCCGGCGGCTCGCGTCGGCACCGCGGCATGTGCGAGGTCGACATCACAGTGTCCGCACTGCTGCCAGTCGGGCTCTTCTCCAAAATAGTTCAGAATGTAGCGCCGCCGACACTCGCGCAGCTCCGCATAGCGGCGCATCATCTCCAACCGGCTCCGCTCGTAGGCATGCCGCGTCTCCTCGCTGTCCAGCGGGACCAGGGCAGGGTCGAAGTCGTCCGTCACCAGCTGGTAGCGTCCGTCTTTCCGGTCGACGATGCCCCGGGCTTCGAGGAGCTCTAACAAACGCACGATGTTGCCTTCGCCGAGACCCATTGTGGCTGCTAGCTCCTGCTGAGTGCCGGTTCGGCGCTCGAGGAGAGCTTCTCGTGCGCGGCTGACGTGCTCGCGTGTCAGCTGGCCGTGGCCCCCCAGAAACGCAGCTCGACCGAGGTCGCCAACGTGGTAGATCAGGATGCACCGCGCGGGGTGGCCATCCCGCCCGGCACGACCCGCCTCCTGGTAATACTCTTCGACGCTCGCGGGGATATCGCGGTGGACAACAAACCGAACGTCGGGCTTGTCGATTCCGAGCCCGAATGCGTTGGTGGCGGCAATCGCTCGCAAACGGCCATTCATAAAGGCGTCTTGAGTGCGCTCGCGCTCCAGTTTCGGGCGACGCCCGTGGTAGTAGTCCGCGGCGATCCCCCACTGCTGGAGCCATTCCGCGGTTTGTTCCGCCGCGCCGGTGGTGGCAGTGTAGATGATGCCCGCGCCCTGCATTGCGTCGCCTAGCGCCTCCGGCACTCCAGGCTCGATGCCCCGAGTGAGCAGCTGCTGGAGAACTGTCCGGTGCTCGCGCTCCTCCTCGACTCGCACGACTTCCAGGAACAGATTTGGGCGGTCGGTATCTCGCACGATGACACGCGGATCTCGCATGCCGAGTCGCTCGATGATCGTACGTCGGACCCAGGGCGTGGCGGTCGCGGTGAGCGCCAGGATGGTCGGATGGCCAAGCTGCTCAACCGCATCCGCCAGTTCGAGATACGCCGGACGAAACGTGTCTCCCCACTCGGCGATGCTGTGCGCCTCGTCAACCACAAAGAGCGACACCGGTGCGCGCCGAAGGGTCGTCAGCAGGCGCTTATCCCGCATGCGCTCGGGCGTGACGTAGAGCAACTTCGTTTGACCGTTTGTTGCGCTGGACAGCGCGGTCTCATTTTCAGCGTGAGACTGAGCGCTGTTCAGCGCCACGGCGTGCACGTGATGCCCGGTGAGCGACTGGACCTGGTCCTGCATCAGCGACAACAAGGGTGAGACGACGACGGTGAGCCCGACTTGCAACTGGGCGGTCAGCTGGTACACCACGGACTTTCCAGCGCCGGTCGGGAGAACTGCCAGGACATCCCGGTCCTCGAGCAGCGTGCAAATGATGTCTTCCTGGCCCGCCCGGAACGATTCGTGGCCGAATTGATTCTGAAGCAAGTCCACCACGTCTGCGCGTCGCGTCACGGTGTGCTCACCGTAACGAGGAGGCCGCTGTCACAGACTTCGGACAGAACCTCGTCACGCTCCGAAACCAGAAGTCGTTCGACATGGCACTCACTGGCAGTCTAACAGTCGCCGAACACGGTCGCGGGCACCACGAGCATGCTGTACACGCCCACCAGGAGCCCGACCACGAGCCAGCCGAGAGCGGCGTGTCAACAACGTTGCTCTCGGCAACGCTACTGGGCTACGCTCTTGAAACGCGCACTGTCCGTCCAGCCGCTTCTCGCTGCCACGGAGTGACGGCGCGGACCTCGTACCCGACGACGACTTCGACGCTGGGGTATGGTAGCACTGTGGGCCTGGGCTCGAAGTCTCAGCGCGTCGAGCCAGCCCAGCCTCTCGCCGAACGTGTCGGGAGGTTGCTATCGGTCAACGTCGGCATGCCGAAAGACGTGCCGTGGCAAGGCAGAACCGTCTTCACCGGCGTGTTCAAGGACCCCGTCACCGGGCCCCGCCGGATCGGCAAGCTCAACGTCGAGGGCGATGGCCAGGGCGACCTGGCGGGACATGGCGGTGAGCAGCGTGCGGTGTTCGTCTACCAGATCGACTCCTATCGGTACTGGGAGCGCGAGTTGGGACGAAACGACTTTGTGTACGGACAGTTCGGCGAGAACTTCACCGTAGACGGTCTCGCCGACGACGAGGTGTGCGTCGGTGACCGCTATCGGATTGGTACGGCGACGTTCGAGGTGACCCAACCGCGCGTGACCTGCTACCGGGTCGGGATCCGCCTGAACGACCCGCGGATTCCGGCGCTCCTCGTCTCCCGCCGCCGCCCGGGCTTCTACTTCCGCGTGCTCGAAGAGGGCGAGGTGCACGCGGGAGACGAAATCATCAAGCTCGCTTCAGGACCCGAGCAGATGCCGGTCGCCGAAGTCGATGCGCTGCTCTACCTCCCCGAACACGGGCACCAGGAATTGCTCCGCGCGCTGCGGATTCCCGCTCTCAGTCCGGGTTGGCAGGCCTCGTTCCGAGCTCTGCTGGATCAGGAACCCGGAAGTGGCAACGCCGGCCTCGCGGCAAGCAGCCCTCCGCCCGCTTGGCCCGGTTTTCGGTCGCTGACCGTCACGGCGATCACCCCCGAAAGCGACTCGGTGATCTCGATACGTCTCGAAGACCCCAACGGCGCTCCACTACCAGCCGCCCGCCCCGGTCAGTACCTCACGCTCCGCGTTCGCCCCGATGTGGGGCAGCGGTCGCTGTTGCGCAACTACTCCCTTTCAGGACCGCCCGGGGCTGACTACTATCGGATCAGCGTCAAGCGCGAACCGGGTGGCGCCGCAAGCGGCTACCTGTCCACGCGTCTGTCCGTCGGCGACCAGCTCGACATCGCCGCACCGCGTGGCACGTTCATCCTCGACCGGACGGACGCGCCGGTGCTGCTGGTCAGCGCCGGAATTGGTGCCACCCCGGTTCTGGCCATGCTCCAGGCACTGGTGCAGGAGCATGCCGATCGTGAGATCTGGTGGCTGCACGGCGCACGCGACGGCGCCGAGCACTCGTTCGCTGCCGAGGTCCGGGCACTTCTCGCCTCGCTCCCGAACACGCGCAGCTATGTGTACTACAGTCGCCCCGGTCCGAATGACGTCAAGGGCCACGGTTTCGACGGCATGGGGCGGCTCACCGCGTCGGTTCTCGCGGAGCTTGAACCGCCCCGCGACGCGCAGGCATACGTGTGCGGGCCCGCACCTTTCATGGACGAGATCAGCGCCGGTCTGTCGAGTCTGAGGGTCGCGGCCGCACACATCCACACCGAGCCGTTCGGCTCTGCGCCGAGTCAAACGCCGGGCATCGTGGCGACACCCGCGCGGGCGCCGCACCCACCAGCTGGCCAGGCCGGAAAGGGCCCGACGATCGAGTTCGCCCGCAGCGACCTGGCGATCCCGTGGAGCGACGACTACGCCAGCTTGCTCGAACTCGCGGAGGCGTGCGACGTACCGGTCCGCTGGTCATGCCGCACCGGCGTGTGCCAAACCTGTGAGACCCCGCTCATCGCTGGCAGTGTCGGCTACAGGCCTGACCCGGTGGAGCCACCCCCCGACGGAAGCGTGCTCATCTGCTGCTCACAGCCCCGTCGCGACATCGTGCTGGACCTGTGAGCACATCCGAATCTCGCACCGCAATCGTTGGTCAGACTGAGGGTGGTGCTATCGTCTTCAAGCGATACCCATCGCCGCTCAGCGCGAGGAGGTCGTGCCGTACGTCGGGCGAACGCTGTGCAACGACCGGGCATCGGACCAGGGACACACACGGCGCGCCGCTGGAATCAGGCGAGACTGTGGAGCCCGTTCCAACAACGGAGGTCAGCATGAGCAGCAACATCGACGAGCAGATGGTCCTGGCTCATTTCATCGTCTCAGGTGACGTCGAGCGATCCCGCCGCTTTTACACAGAAGTGCTCGGCGGCAAAACGGTCATCTCCGGTGAGGCGAATGACGACGTGACGTACGTCGCGCTGGCGAACAGCTGGGTCATCATCAACGTCGGAGGAGGTCCGACGGACGACAAGCCGACGGTTACGCTGGAGACGCCGCGCGACCCAGATCGGGTGAGCAGTTTTCTCAACATCCGGGTCGCCGACATCCAGGCCGTGTACACCGAGTGGAGCGCGCGGGGCGCCCACTTCCTGACCCCGCCCAAACAGCACGAGACCGAGATACGCTGTTATGTTCGGGATCCCGACGGCTACGTAATCGAGGTGGGTCAAACGACGCTGCCGAGAGGATGGCGTCCACCGTCTTGATCATCCGTGTGGCTGCGCGCATCGGACCTCGAGCGACACGGCCGGAAACCGTGTGACGCTCCGACGGCGCCAGAACGTGCCCGGTTGCCCGGGCACTGGCGCGTGCGGCCGAGTGTGACCGCGGGCGGGCTACGCCGACGTGACCTGGCCGCCGGTTGCTGCTGCCGAGCCGGCTTCGTCGGCGGGAGGCTGATCCGCGGCGCCGCCTGGAGTCAGGCTCACCGAGACCACGTAGGCGACGACGACCGCCACAATCACCAGTGGCATGGTTGCCAGACCGTCCGACCCCAACAGCAGGGACGCCAGCAAGACAGAGGTCAGCGGCAACCTGAGCATGACCACGGACATGGCGCCGATACCCATGGCGATGCCGTCAATGATCGGGAGCCCCGGCAGGTGCGACAGCGCGATCCCGCCCGCCGCGCCGAGGAAGATGGCCGGGAAGGTTGGACCGCCGCGGAAACTGCTCAGCGAGAGCCCATACGCAAGTCCCTTGCAGACGATAAGCAACACCAGCGTCCCGACGGTATAGCTGGCACTGTTGGCGATAAACGGCCCGAGCGCGGACTGCCCGGAGAACAGCACATCCGAGAAACTCTGATTGGTGGTCGCGGCGTAGACGATCGCCAGGCCGGCGATGACAAGGCCAACCAGCGGAGTCAGCAGCACCGTCCGCCGCTCGACATGCGGTCGCAGGAACAGACCAAGCCAGCGGATGCCGTTACCGAGCGGAACAGCCAGCACGCCGATCGCCAGCGCCCACAAGAACGCGGCGGCAGTGGGTGCCCCCACGGACGGCAGGCCAGGAATGGCCAGCGAAAACGTGCCGAGTCCAGTCCAGGCGTTGAGGCCGATGAACACCAGTGAACCAACGCCGGCGGCCAGCAAGCCAGGGACCAGCACAAGCTCGAGCATAGGCCCGCTGAGCCCGGAAGCCTCCATCAACAGGAACGCGCCGGTCAGCGGCGAACCGAGCAGTGTGCTGATCGCGGCGAAGCTGCCCGCCGCGGCCACGACAGCCTGGGTTCTGGCCGGAGCGTCACGCTTCACCAGACCAACCGCGGCGGCAGCCAGCCCACCGCCGATGGCGATGAGAGGCCCTTCGGGTCCGAGCACCACGCCCAGGCTCAAGGAGGCAAACGCTGCGAGCACGATACCGGGCAGCGCGCTGAAAGACGCGGGGCCGCCGCCCATTTTGAACCCGTCTGCTGGCGAGTGACCGCCCTTCCCGGGGAGATGCTGGATGGTGAGACCAACGAGCAACCCGGCCAGCACCAGTGGCGGAACCGGCCACCACACGGGTGCCGCGGCGAAGCCCAGGCTCCTGGGCAGGTCGACGAAAATCCATCCCTGCAGCGCGGCGACTAGCGCCAGAAAGAAGTAGGCCACCGCCGACACCGGCACGCCGATGATCGCTGCAAGCACCAACAGGGCCACATAGGCTCTGGACCGCAGCAGGGCTAGCGGATCGAGGGGTGCCTCATCCTCCGTCACAGGCGTCCTCCCGCGCCGCGGCCCTGACACGTTGCGTGGCAGTAGCGCCGGCCGCCGTTGCAGGTGTTCCGCCCGCCAATACCGACATCGGCACGGACAGCCAGCTCCGCTAGCCGGACGATGCGGTCCCGATCGCCCACGTCATCGTCGAGAGCGCCCGCTACTCGCCGCCGAGTTGTGGCATTCGCGGCTGACCTGTGCTGCAGCAGCTTCAAACTGCCGTGTCCGCGCGAACGCGGTGGTTGCAGGTCCAACGCGCTCGCCCGCGGGGTCACGAACCATGGTCCGTACGCTGACAGAGTTCCAGCGGAGAACCCGCATCGTTGGTCAGGGAAAACGACTGCGAGGGTTGCAAACTCACCAGGCCGCGTTCGCGGCGCGGGTCGACGAGGACGACACGGGGACTCAGCGCCGTCGTGGCGCACAGGGAAGCGCGATCGCCCTCGACGATGAGAACGATCGCGCCCTCGCTGCGCATGAGGGCTGACATTGGCCCGGCAGCCGCGGGATCGGAAACGCCGATCGTGACCAGCGGAACGTCGCGGTTGCAGGCCCGACAACCTGTCATGGCTCCACGAGCATAGAACGGGTCCACGGGCCCCATCATCGGGGAGAACCCTATACCGCCACGGCTCGAGCCCAGCGTATGGGCCACAAACGCCGCCTTTCCGCACTCCGAGTTCGGCGGGTGTCTGGGTCTCTGTAGCCAGCTCTGGACACGTGATCGCTCAGCCAACAGCAGTGCCGCAACGGTCAATCGCGTGGAGGTACCGAGAGCCGTCGCGTGACGTAGCGCCAGGAACCCCTTGCGCTCGCGCAGACCCCGTGGCGCTCCAGGGAACGCGCGCGTGGCACGCGCAGGGGGGCCGTACCCCCCGTGTGGGCGCGCCCCATGATTGATCTTGTTCGGGCTCGTCACCCAGGCGTGTTCGACGACCATCACGTTAGAGCCGTCGACCGAGCTCTGCCAGTTCGTTCGATCTCGCGCACCGACACGAGAAGCTGTCGAACAGTGCCGATGCGCCTGTGGAATTCCTACCGTTCCGAATGGCCACCAGGCATAGGGCCTGGCCGTTGATTCCGCCGCCAGGGGTGCGCAATGCCACTTGTCATACTCTGCCACGTGGCACAGACGTATTTCGACGAGTGGATCGCAGAGCGATACGAGACCTTGTGGCCGGAGCTGTTCGCCCCCGCGGCTATTGATCCCCCGGTAGAGTTTCTCGCCGCCCTGGCCGGGGACGGTCCCGCGCTTGAATTCGGCATCGGCACGGGTCGCCTGGCACTGCCACTCAGCCGACGGGGCGTTCGCGTACAGGGCATCGAGCTTTCACACGCAATGGTGGCCCGGCTGGTAGCACAACCGGGTGCCGCTGACATACGAGTCACGACCGGCGATTTCGCGTCCACCAGGATAGATGCGGCTTTTACCCTCGTCTACCTCTTGCGCAACACGATCACGAATCTGACCACCCAGGACGAACAAATCGAGTCATTCCGCAACGCCGCTGCCCACCTGCAACCCGGCGGCTGCTTCGTCATCGAGAATTACATCCCCGAACTACAGCGCCTCCCGCCCGGTGAGACGAAGCGCGTCTTCACTGCGACGCCAACGCATGTCGGATTTGAGGAGTATGACCTCGCAACGCAAATAGCAGTCTCGCACCACTACTGGGTGATCGATGGGCAGCTCAGGACTTTCTCAACCCCGCATCGCTACGTGTGGCCAGCCGAGTTGGACCTCATGGCGCGACTCGCGGGAATGACCTTGCGCGAGCGTTGGGGCGACTGGCACCGGGCGCCTTTTGTGAGTGAGAGCCGCAGCCACATCTCCGTGTGGGAAAGGGCCCGTAACGACCGCCGCTGCGCGTGGATTGGCACGTGGCCCAGGGGGTTGTCGGCGGTGCCTGCCCTCGCCGACAATTTCACATCGGCGATGCAGGCTCGTGCACTGCCTAGCCTGAGGCTACTTGTTGTACTCCCGCTCGAACCGAGCAAAGCAGTCGCGCTCGCCGGGCATCTTGGTCCAGCCGGCCAGGAGGCGAACCCCAGCCAGGAGCAGTTTGTCGCGCAGATGGGTCGTATTGTGCTCGTACTCTTCGAACGTCGAGTGGATGATCTTCTGATTGTGGGGGTCGTCCTGGAAGCGGCACGCGGCCAGCGCAACAGTTTCCATAAACGGCCGCCGGTCGGCACCGGATCGCAAATAGGCGTTCGCCAGCGCAGTTGATCCAGTTGCATCCAGCGCCATGATCGCGTTGTCGAGCTCGCGGAGCAGGCGATCGGAGGGCATGTCGGGCACCGTGTGCGCGGCGAGTTCCTCGTCCAGATGCGAGGTATGCAGCGGAGTGCTGCGCGCGACGTCATTTGCGTAGGCGGCCATCAGGTACAGCACGCGTGGCTGGCAGGGATTGTCGCTGGTGCGAAACCAGTGATTGACCACGTTGCAGTAGTCATTGACGTGTTGGCCAAGCGACAGCACGGCCGGGTCGGCCTGCCAGCGCAGGATAAGCTCGGCGCCGGCGATCTGCAGGACGTGTGCGAGGCTGGTGACGGACTTGCCCGCCTCCAGATACGCGGTCACCTGGTCCCAGGCTTGTCCTGGCTCGCCCTCCAGCACGACTTCGAGGAAGGCATTCACCTCGTCGTCGCTGAGCGGAGTCTGATTCGTCTTTTTCAGTTGCCGGGCACCATCCGGGAAGCGGGCATTGGTCGTGACACAAGCGGCGTCGTACATTGAGTAGTACAGCGGGCCGACTGCCATGTCCGGCACCCCCGCGTAGAAAACCCCGTGAGCTCGTTCCCAGCCCACGGTATCGGCCAGGTCGAGCGTGGCGCGGGCACGGATGGCCTTGTGTCCCGTGTTGCGCCCCTTCCGACCGGCGACGGTCTCCTGGACGTCGATACACCCCAGGAACAGCAGTTGATCACGCAAGGCCGCGCGGGCGCTCTCGTCAGCGGCCAGACCAAGGAACTGCGCATACGATGCGTCGACGTTGCCAGCCATGGTAGTGACGAGATGGTTGTGCAGCCGCTCCTCCAGCGTCTTGCCTTCGACGCGTGGTTGCTGGTCGCAAGTCCAAACCACCGGCAGTTGCCCGGCTCTCGGCACGTCAACGCCTTTCATCAGCGCATAGCGACCCGGATATTCGAAAAGCAGCTGGCTCCAGATGTCCAGTCCGGCAGGGATGTACCAGATGCTCTGCATCAGCGGCAGCAGGCGGTATTCCTTGGGCAGATACCGCATCAAGTCCGTAGACGTGCGCAGACCAAAGATCGTGTGATCGTTGTTGGTAAGGACGATGTCGCCGTTCTTGAGGTTGATGTGGTTTGGCACCTGGATGTACGGTGCCTCGGCCTCCATGATGAGGGCCAGTGCATCGCCGATCGATCGGCCCTCGCCCGCCACCATTTGATGGAACAAGCCCGCGGTGGAGGCCTGGTCATAGGTCAGGATGGCCTCCTCGATGCGGCCGAGCATCTTGTCTTTGCCAATCTCTTCGCGCGTCAGCAGCATGCCAGGCTCCTCACTTCAGGGATAGGGTACGTCCACTGGCGGCGCGCATCAATGAGTGTGCACCCGCGCGAGCGGAGCCAACCGCGCATCGGGTGCCAGCTTGTGGAACTCGTCGAGATTGTCCGTGCGCGCGGCGTCGGCGGTCAGGCACGCATGCCAAAGTGTCCGTACATCGGACCCAATAAGCCCCAGACCGCGAAGTGCTCGACGCCTGCGTGCGTAGATGCGGCCTGTACGGTGCACTCCCCAATCACCCCGCCCCGGCAGTGGTCCTGACGCTCGTCGTCGACGACGAGCCAAAGATCCGAGATCGCTTCGGCTTCGGTGAACTCGGCTAGGCCGAGTTCACCGAGTGGTGAATGACACGTCAGGCAGCGGGGTCGCGACGCGAGTGCACGGACGAACGAGGCTGAGCCGCATACGCAGTGTGCCCGCTGGAGGAGAGTGCGACAGGTACGTGACCGTGCCTGAGACCGCACCCCTCGTGCTGGCGCGCTCGCACCGAGTTCAGCGACCCGCCTCGACCCGCGCCGTGTCCGTTTGAGCACAACTCGCCATACGTCAGATCGAGACTGAGTTCGAGCGCCTGGCGGTCGGCGGCCACGCGGCCGACCGCTCGGTGCGCTGGCCTCATTCGGATCGAAACCGGGTTTACAAGCACGAACTCGGAAACCAAGCACAACGTGGACGGGCGACATGCGGGCACTTCTGCGTCGAATCCTGGCGCGCGCTGGCCGGCACAACAACCTGCCTCGACCGCGTCGACATCCACGCCGGCTCCTGCCGCGGCGCCAGGAGCCGGACGCCTTGCTGGAGACCGACCAGCTCGCCGGAGTGGCGACCGGCGCCGCCGAAGTCGGATGCCAGACTTGAGGCGAAGCTGGTGAGCGATGTCCGTCACGGTTCGCCGCCGGCTGGTGGATTCTGGCGCACCCTATGCAGCTGCGCGTTACATTTTCAGTTGGAGCACGACAACTATGACCACTTTGCAACGCGCGCGCAGGGCGCTACGACTGAACTCATGCCCTCCGGGTGAACAATGTCAGCAGCGCCGGGGGTATCGGACAAGGTTCCTGGCGCCGCTCGTGATACTCGCGACGTTGGCGCTGACCGCCTGTAGCGGCTCCACTCCGTCGTCCACCGCGCCTTCGGCGGCATCCAGTACGTCGTCGGCGTCTGCTTCGCCGATCGCGCCCTTATCCTCCGCGGCGTCCCCCGCCGCGGCCTCATCGGCCGGCGCCGCCGCCAATAGTGTCCAGGTCTCGAGCGCCACGATTCCCGGGCTTGGCGCGGTGTTGGTGAACGCGCAAGGACGCACGCTCTACACCTTCGCTCCGGACAACGCGTCAATGGTTACGTGTGTGACCGCTTGTGCGGCGGTGTGGCCGCCTCTGTCCCTGGCTAGTGGCCAGACTCCGGTCGCCGCGGGATCGGTCATGCAGTCACTGTTGGGGAGCGACGCGAATCCCTCGGGCGGCCAGGTAGTTACCTACAAGGGCTGGCCCCTGTATACCTATGTGGCTGACACGGCGCCGGGGCAGGCGACCGGGCAGGCTGTGGACCTCAACGGCGGCCTGTGGTACGTCATTGCGCCGGATGGCACGGTGATCACGCAGAAACCCTAGCAGCGTGTTGAAAAGGTCTGCTTTATCCACTCTTCAGAGAAGAAGGTTTTGTACCTCGAGACATTACAGCCTCAAACGTCAGCCTTCGCCCTTCGAGGCGCGCACTGTCAGCAATTCCACCTACGGTGGAGCCCTTCGACGGGTTTTTCAACGCCCTGCTAGAAGTCTGGCCGACAAGCCCGGTTTTTAGCCCGAGTCGCAGTCGGCCAGAGTTCTGTGACAGTTTGCGCCAGGAGCGCGGCAGGCGGTTTCGAGGTGGACTACGGGCTTCTCGGCCGCGCTCCTGGAAGTCTGGCCGACAAGCCCGTTTTCAGCTCGAGTCGCAGTCGGCCAGAGTTCCGTGACGTTTGCGCCAGGAGCGCGGCAGGCGGTTTCGAGGTGGATTACGGGCTTCTCGGCCGCGCTCCCAGGCGGGGCAGCCCTGTCCAGGGCAACGAACACCTGTTGCCGCGGCCGGAGGCCCACCGGTCGCCCTCGGCGTTGGGTAACTGCTAGAAGACTCTGCCTCGATCCACTCTTCAGAGAAGGATCCCTTGCACAGCGCGACGTTGTGACCTCAAACGTCCGCGCCAGCTCAGGCACACACCTTCAATAGTTCCCCCTGCGGTGGAGCCGTCAACTGTTTTTGCTCACCCTGTGAGAGGGTGGCCACGAGACCACGCCGAAATCAGGCGGCTTGCGGGCGAAAGCTCGTCTCAATTCGAGCAAGTAACGCCCCAGGGTAGTCCAGGATGTGCTCGTGAGCTGAGCCCGCTGAGCCCGCTTGTTCTCCAGGTGCGCCGGCTCACGCCGGCGTCGGACGGCCTGGGGCGCTCGGGCGACACCGTCGAGGCCAGGGGTCTTGACGCAACCAAACGGTTGCCATACTATCGCAACCGATGGGTTGCTACATACAGGAGGGCGGCGGCGATGGGGTTTCCTGACCGAATCGAGCGCAGCGTCGAGCTCGCTCACCCGCCGGCGAAGGTGTGGGCCGCGCTCACCACGCCCGAAGGTCTGTCCGCCTGGTTCGGGGACAAGGCGACGATCGACCCGCGGCCAGGCGGGGCCGCTCAGATGACGTTCCGCAGCGGGCTCACGGTCGACATGCGCGTCGAACGGATCGAGGAGCCGGCGGTGTTCGGCTTCACCTGGCGGCTCCCGGACCTGCCCGAGGACGATCCGCGTCGGACCTATGTCGAGTTCACCCTCGAAGCGGTGGGTGCCGGCACGCGGCTGCGGGTGGTCGAGACCGGTTTCGCACAGCTACCCGACGACTCCCGCCGCGAGACCTACGACAGCCACGCCGAGGGATGGGCGAACGAGCTCGGCGAGCTGGCGGGCTACCTCGATGCCGCGTGACGCCGAGGCGATCGCAGAGCAGGTCTTCACGGCCTTGGCCGACCCCACCCGGCGCGCGATCCTGGCCACGCTGGCGGCCCAGGGTCCGGCCACCGCCACGGATCTGGCCGATCGACTGCCGATCACGCGCCAGGCGATCGCCAAGCATCTCGTCCTGCTGGCCGACGCGGATCTCGTGATCCCCGAGCCCGGCGAACGGCGACGAGTGCGCTACCGGCTCCACTCCGCGCCCGTGCAGGTGGCGCAGCAGTTCCTGGCCGCGTTGGCCCACGATTGGGACGACCGTCTCGAGGCGCTAAGCGACCACCTCGACAGGTCCGCCCCTGTTGTCACCACAACAACAAGCAAATGGGAATGAAAGGAAGCATTGCCATGACAACCACGGAACAAGTCTCCGCAACCCCAGCAGACTACCAGACGACCATTCGCGTGAAAGCATCGCCCGACGCCCTCTTCGACGCGCTCACCACTGTCACCGGGCTTGCCGCATGGTGGAACCCTGTCAGCGGGTCCGGCGAGACTGGCGGCGAGCTCAGGTTCATCATGAACGCTCCAGAACCGCTCGTGATCCACGTCGACGAGGCGAGCCGGCCGAGGTCGGTGCGGTGGTCCGTCACCGACTGCCCCTTCCTGCCCGACTGGGTCGGGACCAGGCCCACGTTCACGATCACCCCGGTCGACGGCGACGCGTCCGAACTTGGCTTCCACCACATGGGCTTGAGCGAGGAACTGGAGTGCAACGACATGTGCACTCGCAGCTGGAACCACTACATGACGAGCCTGCGCGACTACCTCGAGGTTGGCCGCGGAAGCCCGTTCGGGAGCGCCGCGGACAGAGCTCGCCGCGAAGCACACGCACCAGGAGCCGCGATGTCCATCCATCAGGAAACGCTCATCGCCGCACCGCCGCGGCAGGTGTTCGAATTGCTCACCGGTGGCAGCCTGTTCAGCGCTGCAACTGGGCAACCGGCCGATATCACCGATCGCGAAGGCGATGCCTTCTCGATCTTCGGTGGTCGGGTGGAGGGCCGGCAGATCGAGCTTGTGCCGGGCCAGCGGGTCGTGCAGGCGTGGCGTTTTGGCGCCGCGCATCCTTCGCCCTGGGAGCCAGGCGTCTACTCCACGGTTCGTTTTACGCTCGAGCCGGCCGGCCGACGGCACGCGACTCGTGATCGACCACACGGGCATCCCGGCGGAATGGATCGAGCACATCTCGGTGGGCTACCCGAACTTTTACCAGGATCCGATTGCGAAGTTCTTCGCGAACTGCGAGTAGTCAGCTAGCCAGTGCGATGGCAGCCGCGACGTCCTCCGCCCAGAATGCCCTGGTTTTTCCCCGAGCGTGGACCGCCGGGACCCATCGTGCATCCTCGCGGAGGGTGCTCGATCTGCGCGTCGTTGCATGACATGCCGTCACGTTGATACACGGTAGCGGTCGACCGCACCGCGGTCGAGTTCGATGCCCAGGCCCGGCCGTTCGGGCAGTCTGATCGTGCCGTCGCTTTCGAGACGCAGCGGCTCCTTCAAGAGTTCGTCGCGAATCCCGTTCGGATTCTGGTCCCATTCGAGGACCAGCCCGTTCGGAATCGACGCTGCGAAATGCAGCGAAGCCAGCAGGAGTACCGCACTGGCAAAAGCGTGCGGCGCGACCATCAGGTGATGGGCATGAGCGTACGCGGCGATGCGGCGGCATTCGGAAAAGCCGCCAGACCAGGCGAGATCCGTCTGCACGATGTCGATCGCATGGCGGTCGATAAGCTCGCGAAAGCCGTACAAGCCCATCTCGGTCTCGTAGCCGGCGATCGGGGTCGCCAGCGCATCCGCAACGCGGGCGCTGCCCTCGATATCATCGGTCGCGACCGGTTCCTCGATCCAGTACAGGTTAGAGGGCTCCATCGCGCGGCCCATCTCGATCGCCATCGCCGGGCTCCACGCGCAGTTCACATCGACCATCAATTTGGCCCGCGGCCCCAGCACGCGCCGCACCGCGGCCACCCGCTCGATGTCGTCGGCGGGCTCGACCTCGCAGAACGTCGTGTTGCCGACCCATTCGCGCAGGTGCGTCTGGGTCGACGGGTTGCGGCCGATCTTCATCTTCATGCCCTTGAAGCCGCGCGCGCGATAGTCCTCGGCCTCGCTGGCAAGGTCGTCGACCGTTTTACCCTCCTGGTAGAAGCCACCGCTGGCGTACACCTCAACCCGGTCGCGGCAAGCGCCCAGCAATTTGTAGAGCGGTAGATTGGCGACTTTGCCAGCGATATCCCACAGGGCGATGTCGATGCCACTGATTGCCTGCATGACGATGCCGCGCCGGCCGAACTGCCGCGTGCGATGGAACATCATCTGCCACAGTCCTTCGATCAGCAGTGGGTCTTCGCCGATCACCAGCGGGGCCAACTGCTTGTCGATGACATCCGCGGTTACCCCGCCACCGACGCCGGCTTCGCCGATGCCGACGATCCCGGTGTCAGTCTCAATCTCAACGATCAGTCCGGCGCGAGCTGACTGCATCCCAACGGCGCTGGCATAGGGCGGGTCGACCTTGCAGGACAAGGTGATGGTACGAACGGCGCTGATTTTCATACTTCGGCTCCTCCCTCACCGATCATTGGCGAGGACGTCGCATTGGATTCCCATCCTATGAGCGCGGCAGGTGGTTTCGAGGTGGATTGCGGGCTTCTCGGCCGCGCTCCTAACTAACTAGTCCTGTGTGTGGGTGACCCCACTGCCCGCGGTGGCCGAGTCGCGCGTTGGAACGGTACTGGTATAGGCCACCATATCCCATGCATTGTGGATGCCGGTCACCATCAGCAGAAGAATGGCCGCGCTCAGCAGATACAGGGACAACGTGGGAGCGCCTGCGAAGAGCAGCGCGCCGAAGCCCAACGTCAGGTAGGCGACGCTCGGGGTGACACCGTGCCACGCCCAGTCTTCACGGTCCGGTCGGTAAGGCCTGCTGCGTCGAAACCGGCGAACAATCACCGCGGCGTAGATGATCCCCGCGAGCGCGCTGGCCAGGAGGCAGACCGCCAGCGGCCGCGGGTCCTGCCAGGGCACGCTCAGGACAGCCGAGATTACGATCACGGCACTCAGATGCACGACGGTCGGCGTGCTGAAGGCACCAATGCCCTCGCGTGAGAGCTCGCGCCGCACCTGAGTCATCACGGCGATCGCTACAAACATCAGTCCGGTCAGCGCTGCACCGGCCGAGCCGGTGATCATGTAGAAGTTCGCCCATGCCGTGAGCGGCGAGGCAATCGACTCCGTGGTAGGCACGACGCGTAATCATCTCGCAGTCCAGCGATTCGCGCATCCTGCCAGGGGGCCCATGCTGTTGCGAGCCAGGCCTTTGACGTCACGCCAGCGGCGAGGTTGCCGCACGCTGCTCGAACGCGGCCGAAATCCGAGATGGACCTCGAAGCCGGTTGCCGCGTTCCCGGGCGCACATTGCGAGTCGCGCTCGAATGACTCTGCAACCAGCATGGCCCTGATGCGGTCCCGATTCTGTCGGATCCTGCCGCGAACCCGAACGTCTCACCAGACCGGGGAGGTGCACCGGACACCAGGGAGTCCCCGGTTCAGGGAACAAATCGAAAAGGCGAAAAGAACCCTCAGGCTGAGCTGCTCTTTTATGCGTCCGACTTGTTCGCCTTGCGCTCCGTGAGGACCCGATACACCCAGCGCGCGGCGGAAAAGAGCGCACGGTCGGCGTTCGGCAACAGCGCGCGGCACCGCTCCGCGGTATCGCGCGCCTGGCGATAGCGCTCGAAAGTGCACGCCAGGCCGTGCTCGAGGCGGCCGTTACGCAGCGTTTCGCTGATCTCGTCCCAGTGATTCTCGATTTCCCACGTGAAATTACGCGAGAACTCGTAGCTGGAGATCGCGAGATGCGCGTCCTCGATGTCGCTAAAGTCGGAGGGCAGCTCGACGTCCACCAGCGTGGCGCCGGCGCGCGCGAGCGTGCGGGCGGCGTCCTCGATCAGCCGCTGCGTGCCGGGCTCGACACGAGGCCAGAAGTGGGTCCGACAGAAACCGATCCGCGGCGCGCGCGAGTCGCCGGACAGGGGTTCCGGCGCCGACCCCAGCAGGACGTCCCGGTAGAGCGCGATGTCCTCGATCGAGCGCGCGAGCAGTCCCAGCGTGTCGAGGGAGCCCGCGGCTTCCTTGACCCCCACGCAGCGCAGGTCGCCCCAGGTCGGGCGGTAGCCGAACACCCCGCAGTACGATGCCGGGCGTATCGTCGAGCCGGTCGTCTGCGTGCCGATGGCGAGCGGCAGCATGCCGTTCTCCCGTGCCAAGATGAGCGGCGTTCGAGCGTCCCGTGGTTGTGTGTCAGTCTCGAGCAGACCCTCCTCGGTATGCGAGCCAGCCCCGAACCCGGCTCGGCCACCGGCCTAGAGACGGACGCGTGCGCCGATGGTGATCCATGTGTCACTCGCACGTGGAACATCTATTCCATTGTGACGCGTCGCATGGCATAATGAAGCCATGCAGCGCACCACGATCGTGGCGCCCGAGGAGCTGCTCAAGCGCTTGCGGCACATGGCGACCGAGCGCGGCACGTCCATGGCCGACCTCATCCGTGAAGCTCTCGAGGACAAGGTCGCAACCAACCATCCGCGCCCGCGAAGTCTGGGTCTGGGTGCCTCTGGCCACGCCGACACAGCCCAACGCGCCGGTAACGAGCGCCCCATGCCGCGCTCGTGGCGCTGATCCTGGACACGGGCCCGCTGTATGCCTCTCTGGACCGCGATGACGCGAGTTATCGAAGCTGCAGGCACCTCATCGAGAGGGCAGAGGAGTCGCTGGTCATTCCCGCGCCCGTCCTGGTCGAGGTGGACTACTGGATTGACCAGCGCTTGCATCCTGGCATCCTGGTGGCACTCCTGGATGACATCGATGCTGGCGCTTACCGAATCGAGGATCTCCAGGGCGATGACTATCGGCGCGTGCATGAGCTCTGCGACCAATACGCGGATTCCGACATCGGCTTCGTGGACGCCGCCGTCCTGGCGATTACCGAGCGCCTCAGGGAGCCCAAACTGGCGACGCTCGACCGTCGCCACTTTAGACTGCTTCGCCCCAGACACGTTCGCGTCCTGCAGCTCCTTCCCGACCCAACCTAGCCAGCATGTCCAGGCGGTGTCGCCAGGGCGTACTGGTGTCGGGCGTCGCGATCGATCCAGCGAGCCCTGCGGTGGCTCCACTTCAGCGGCGGCTTCACTTCACTGAAATGGACGGCAGCATGAGCCAAGACGACACCCCTCAGCAGTTCGAGGCGGCGCTCCAGCGAACAGAAGCGGATGCCGACGCATGCCTCAAATCAGCGGCGGCTCTCACCAGGACGCTCAAGCGTTTCCGCCAGCTCGTCCATGACGGGAATCTGAGGGAACTGAAGACCGCCCTGTCCGCGGTTGAGCAGACACTGGATGCGCTCCAACAACAGGTCACGGCGACCGCGCAGAACTGGGACTTCGACGAGACAGGCTATTTCTCGCGCGGCGTCTACACCCGCGAGTTGCTGGCCACCGCGGCGAAGATGCGAATTGCCATGTTCGAGCAGGACGAGCGGCTGTACTGTTATCCATCGCTTGTCCAGGTGCTGCCGTCTGAGCGAATGGTGCTGATCGACCGCCTTCGCGAGCGGCGACTGCGACCCTCTATCGTGATAGAGCACCTTCGTACCCTGCAGGAGCGACCGCCGCGCTTCAGGCCGGAGGCGTTTCTCGAGTCGCTCTTCAGTGCGTATGAGGCGCTTGCGCTGCGACATGGGCCAGCGGCACTCCAGAGCAGTCCGGTGGAACACCTGACGCAGGTGTACGAGCTCCTGACCCTGCTGCCTGGCCAGGCGCGCGAGTACTCGCGGCAGGAGTTCGCGCGAGACATCTACCTTCTTGATCGCAGCGGCATCACCACCACGAAGGATGGCTTCGTCGTGAGCTTCCCGGCCAGCACGGGAACCAGATCGAAGTCGGGCGTCATCACGGCTATCAGTGAAAGCGGCCAGGAGCGTCGCTACTGGGGAATCGCGTTCACGCGAGAGGGCTAGAATCGCGGTCGCTGATGAGTCCCGAGCAGTGGGTCGCCGCCGTCGAGAGCGAGTATCTGGCGAGTTTCGTGAAGCAGGGCGGGGCCGCGGTCAAATTTGCGGCGGCGACCACCGACGCGGGGCGCGCCGAGTCGCGACAACGACTGACGGTGGCCGGCGAAACCCACGGCTTTCAGGTGGTGATGCTGAACGCAAGCGAGGTCCGGCTCCATCTCATCGAACGCCTCTTCCATGCCGTGGCCCGGCACGTGGATTGGGACGGCCTCGCGCGGGCTTTTCTGGAACATTTGCTCCGAGCGCGCGGCCTGCGCTTACCGCCTGCTGGCGAACCGCTGTCGGCTGGCGGCCTCGCTGAGCTCAACGCCGCACCGGAGGAGCTGCTGCGCAACGAGCTGCGCGGCGTGCTCGCGCACGAACTGTTCGAAGACTACGCGATGAGTCGAGAGTTTCGGCTTGCGATGTTTGCGATCTGCGCGGCCCAACTGGACCCCACCGACAATCCGGCGTTGGTAGCGTCAATCAAACAATGGCTGACAGGTGAGCTCCGCCTCGTGTCCGATGTCAAACGCGCGCTCATCTTCCAGAAGATCGCGCGTCACAACGCCCGCCACATGTTGTTCTCTCTCGCGCGCTGGCTCACCCTGACGGGCAAGAGTGGTCTGGTGCTTGTGCTGGACATCGCCCGCTATGGCGAGGTGGTCCGCCGGGCTGAGCGTGGCGAGGGCAACTACTACAGCACGAGCGCGGCCCTTGACCTGTACGAGGTGTTGCGCCAACTTATCGACGCGACCGACGAGGTAAACGCGTGCTTCATGGCCGTCCTGGTGGCGCCTGACTTTCTTCAACTCCAGCTCCAGGACGACCGGCGCGGGATTCGCAGCTACCAGGCGCTCTACTTCCGTATCTGGGACGAGGTCTACGACCGCAACCGCGAAAACCCCTTCTCCTCGCTCGTTCGCATTTCTGGAACCGCGTGAGCCACCCTCTCGAAGCTCGACCGCCAGTTGACCTCGGACCGGTCGCGACGCCTCTGGACATCGATCCGATCCACGCCCGAAGGGCTATTGAAGCGCTGCGTGCCGGCGTGCCCAATCGGGACGCGGTTCGCCTGCTGAGCCCGCAACAACCTCAGGCCGAGACACGGTTTCGTCGTCAGCTTGGCGCGCTCGCTGAGGACGCGGCGGCCGGTCGTCCGACACCTGGAGTGCTCGTCGCCGGCGATTTCGGCACCGGCAAGTCGCATCTGCTCGAGTACCTGGAGCACATCGCTCTCGAAGAGAGGTACGTCTGCAGCCGGGTGGTCATCAGCAAGGAAGTGCCCCTGTACGATCTCAACCGGTTGGTGCGTGCGGCCATCGAAACCCTGGTCGTACCTGGCAAGCGTGGATCGGCATTGACAGAAATTGCGGCCAGCCTCGATCGAGACACTCCTGAAAGTGGCGCGCTGACGCACTGGGTCAGTCGCCCGGATGTTGGCCTGAGCTCCCGCTTCGCGGCCACGCTGCTTCTGTATCAGCAGGTGAAGGATCCCGAGAGTCGTGATCGCGTGATCTCGTTCTGGGAAGGCGACCCTCTCAACGTCAGCGACACGCGCTCGCGGCTGCGCGACCTTGGCGAGCGGACAACCTATCGACTCGAGAGCGCGCCAATGCGGGAGCTGGCATTCCAACGACTGCTCTTTGTCGCGAAACTGATCATGGCCGCGGGTTACGCGGGTTGGGTCGTCCTTTTTGACGAGGTTGAGTTGATCGGACGGTACTCATTCAAGCAGCGCGCCCGCTCGTACGCCGAACTTGCTCGCTGGGCCGGGAAACTGAAGTCAGGCGGCATCCCCGGGCTCGCCGCGACCTTCGCGATTACGACGGATTTCGACGCCGCCGTCCTCCAGGACAAGGGTGATCTGGAGCGGGTGCCCGGTAAGCTGCGTGCTAGCGGGGTGGATGCGGATGCGACGCTCGCCAGCCAGGCAGAACAGGGAATGCGGATGATCGTTCGAGAGCCGCTGCGACTGCGCGGTCCAGACCGGGCAATGCTCGAGCGCATACGTGAAGAAGTTCGCGTGCTCCACGCGCAAGCATTCGGGTGGACCCCGCCCGATCTGGGCGCAGGGGAGCAACTCTCCACGACACGCATGCGGCAGTACGTGCGGCGCTGGATCAACGAGTGGGATTTGAAGCGGCTCTATCCAGACTATACGCCGGAGACCATCGTCGCGGACATGCCGATGCAGTACACGGAGCAGCCGGAGCTCGAGACACGCGGGGACCCGCTCTCGAACGACGACGACACCGTCTGAGGAATGCCCATCGCGTTCAGAGACGCGGACGATGACGACGGGCTTGGCAGTGTCGCGTTCCTCAAGCTCGAGTGCTCTCCTGACAACGCGTGTTGTCTCGGTGCGCTGTTTGTGGTCAGCGCACGTGGTGAGCCGCTGGAGTTCGGATACAACCGGGTGCGAGTTCCCCAGCCGTACCTGTGGCGGCCGGCAGATCTTCGACGTTATACCGAGCGGCGCCTCACGACCTCGTTACTCAGCGTATGCAGCCAGCGTCCGCGACTGGTGTTGTGCCTGGCCAGCGAGGTCGGCGCCGAACTCTTCGGTCAGGACCTGAGCATAGAGCTACCTGTTGCGCGGATTGGAGCGGTTGCAGTCTATCGACAGGTGGACACCGAAACGGGAGAGGTACTGGAAGAGGAGTATGAGCCACCACCCGTCGCCTGGCAACCGGGCCCACCCGACGATGGCTCGCTGGAGCGTCGGCTTTTCGAGCATTTGAGTGCGCATGGGCTGCTGCTGGAGCCGTTCGATCGCGCGCTTGTCGCGTTACGCGAGGTATACGGGTCGAAGCCATGCGAGTCCAGATCCTGAGCGGCGCGGTCGGTGACCCGCGGCCATCGGAAACTCGAGTCGATGACGCGCGTCTTCTGCTGGGGGACTGGACGTGGGAGCCAGCTACCAGTCGACGGGCAGGAGAAGTCCTTGAAGGGCCGCTGGGGAGTCTCGATCTCTCGTTCCGCGTCCTGCATGACCTGAGCGAGTCGCGTGCCGCCGCGCTTCGGCACCGGCCAGGCGAACGCGCGGGTGTGGCTGACCATCTGCCCCCACCATTGTGGAAGCGGCTCGTATATCTGCTCCAGCCACCCGCGGATCTCTTGCTGGCTACAACCGGACCGATCGAATGGCCCGCTGCTCTGTTCCCCTACCAGGTCGATGGCGTCCGCACGCTCCTGGCTCGCGATGCCATCCTTCTGGCCGACGACACTGGCCTCGGCAAGACCATCGAAGCAATCGCCGCGCTGCGCGTGCTCGCGCTCCAGCGTCGCATGCGCGCCGCGCTGGTCGTGGTGCCAGCCGGCCTTCTGCACCAGTGGCGGAAGGCCGCCAGTGCCTGGGCGCCAGAGCTGCAGGTGTCAACCGTTCGTGGGCCCGCGGCCGAACGGGCCTGGCAGTGGCAATCGCCGGCACACGTGTACCTCATCAGCTACGACACCTTGCGCGAGGAGGCTGCGCACAATCCGACCAGTCCACCCCGTCAGCGGACCTGGGACGTCGTGGTGCTGGACGAGGCACAGCGGATCAAGAACCGTGACACGGAGGTCAGCCGCCTTTGCAAACGCCTCCGTCGGCGGCGGGCGTGGGCGCTCAGCGGTACGCCATTGGAAAACAATCTGGATGAGCTTGCTTCCATTCTCGAGTTCGTTGCGCCGTCAACCGAGCGTACGCCTCAGCGGCTGTTTGTCGGTCCTGAGGTGATCGAGCGGCAGCACGCGGTCCAATTGCGACGGCGCAAGGCAGACGTTCTGCCGCAATTGCCCCCGAAGTTGAGCAGCACGATCACGCTCCAACTCGACCCGGAGCAGCGCGCGAGCTATGAACGGGCCGAGCGCGAGGGAATCTACGCTTTGCGGGCGCGTGGCGCCGAAGTGCGGATCCAGAATGTACTGGAGCTCATTACCCGCCTCAAGCAACTCTGCAATGCAGACCCGGCGAGTGGTCACTCCGCGAAGCTCGCCGATATGTACGAGCGACTCGCCACCCTCGTGTCCGAAGGCCATCGAGCGCTGATCTTCACTCAGTTCACGGATGCCACCTTCGGCGCGCGAGCAATCGCCGCGCGGCTCTCCGCCTTCCGACCAGTGCTCTACACAGGCGATATGAGCCTGGCGCAGCGAGATGAGGCGATTCGGACGTTCAAACAAGATCCGTCCCGTTCCGTGCTCGTGCTGTCATTGCGCGCAGGAGGGGTAGGGTTGAATTTGCAGGACGCGTCGTACGTGTTCCACTTCGACCGCTGGTGGAACCCATCGGTCGAACGGCAGGCGGAGGATCGCAGCCACCGGCTGGGACAAGCCTATCCGGTGAACGTGTATACGTATACCTGCGAGCAGACCATAGAGGAGCGAATCGACGCGGTGATGCAACGAAAACGTCGGCTGTTTGAGGACGTCGTCGACGAAGTAACACTCAACCTCGAGGCGGTGCTGACGAGCGTCGAGCTGTTCAGCCTGTTCGGTTTGCAGGCTCCGCCAACCGTCCACGCGTGAATACGGATTGCTCAGTAGCTCCTGCTGCTCCGCCGCCTCCCCTGGCGAGAGTCAGGGCTGCTGATCGCATCGACAAGCCGCCTGTAGTGCTGGCGGTGGTCAAGTCGGACTCCGCCCCGCTCACGGCAGCACCTCAACGTGATACTCGGGCTCAGCCACCTCGCCAGCCCGCGTACTCGCGAATACGTCATCGTTCGGGGGGATCTGAGCGCCCGCGATCAGCACATCCGACGCCAGGGCCGCGAGCCACCGACCGCAATCGATCAGGAGTCCCACCACCAATCCTCAAGATCCCAATCTCCAAACCAGCTCTTGGACGTAGTCGTCTTCGACGATGAGCGCGACGCTCTACTGCACGGTCACCTGTTTGAGCATGCCCTCCTGGACATGCTTCAACCCACCCTGATTCGGGTCAGGCAGGGCGCAGTAGAAGGCGTACTGGCCAGGCGTGAGATCCAGCGTCAGGTAGCCGGTGCCCGTCGGTTGGATGCCCTGGAAGCCGCCAATGGCCGAGCTTGGCGGCGCTCCGGTAGACTGCGTGTTGAAGAAGGCGAGGATATCGTTCGCGGAGCCGCCCGCCGGCAGACGCGCCACCTGCAGTTCGTGCGTCTGCGGACCAGTGTTGGTGATCTGCCAGGTGGTGCGACCGCTCGGCAGAACCGCGGCGGACGTATCGAAACCGAAGTCGCGCAGCGTGACGTTGACCGCCGCACTGGGCGGCGCCGACGTTGCGCCCGTGGGTGCGGGAGTCACGGTGAGCAGCTTGAGCATGCCCTTGGCGACGTGCGGCACACCGTCGGCACCGGACAGGAAGCACAACACCACATAGCTGCCTGGCTGCAAGTTCAGGGTGACCTCGTCGGTGTCCGAGCCGGCATTCAGCGCGCCGTTGCCACCTACCTGCTCACCCAGACCGAACGCCGCGTTCGGA
Source organism: uncultured Chloroflexia bacterium (assembly GCA_963776625.1). Taxonomy (GTDB): domain Bacteria; phylum Chloroflexota; class UBA6077; order UBA6077; family CF-72; genus CF-72. The sequence continues at coordinate 141,334 of CAVZNP010000007.1, forward strand.
TTCTGCTTCAGCGCCGCGGTGAACTGGTCGAACGTGACGCCGTCGTTCAGCTTGATGAATTGCGCGTGGTGCGCCTCGGTTCCGGCGTTGTGCATTACGAAAGAAACCTCGCCGGCCACCACCGTGTCGGGCAGGGTGTAGCCGAAGTCGACGGCGTTGAAATCGATGGTGGTGGCGCCGGACGCCACGGCGCTGGGCGAGGCAGCCGCGGCCACCGACGCGGCGGGGCTGGCCGACGCAACCGCGGGCGACGCACCGGTCAGCGGTGAGGGACTGCTCGGCGCCGAACGCAGCGCCGCCGCGGGACTGCTGGAGACTGCGCCCGACGCCTGCGTCGGAGCCTGCGTGGGAACGACGGGGGCCGCCGACTGACAACCTGCAAGGAGAAGCGCCACCGCTGTGGGAACGACGATCCAGAACCAGTGCTGCACAGACCAACCTACCAACCAACCAACTCGCGCCACTGTCGCGGTGCAGGCGGATGTTACCCCTCGCCAGCGACCTCGATGGGCGGCTCGTGCAGGCACAACCGCGCGACCGGCGCATTCGGAAAGTGTCAGGACACCTTATGCGACAAGCTGTCATCGGAGCATCGATGGGGCAAAGCCTGGCCTGCCACATCCGCGCAAGCGCCGTCGCCGGGCACCGCGTACTTCTAGTTAGACTCTGGTCGTGGCCAATCGCCTGCCCCGAAGCACCCCGGGTGACCAGCACGTGGACCCGGCCGGTGTCCTCGCCTTCCTGGATGCCATGCACGCCCGGTCTGACATCGAACTGCACAGTTTCATGCTGGTGCGACACGGGCACGTCGTGGCCGAGGGTTGGTGGCACCCGTACACCGCCGATCGAGTCCACCTGCTGTACTCGCTCAGCAAGTCGTTCACGTCGACCGCGGCGGCCTTCGCGGCGGCCGAAGGTCTGCTGGACCTCGACGACACCGTGCTCCAGCACTTTCCCGAATTTGAAGCGGACATCACCGATCCACGCAGTCGTGCTATGCGCATCCGTCACGTGGCGTCAATGGCCAGCGGTCACGAGCGAGAGACGCGTACCGAGGCGGTCGACCGCGACCCGCATGAGCCCGTGCGCGGGTTCCTGCTCATTCCGCCGGATCGCCCGCCTGGCAGTGTCTTCGCGTACAACCAGCCGTGCACGTACACGCTCGGAAGTATCGTGCAGCGCAATTCGGGCATGCCGCTCTCGCGCTACCTGCGGACGCGTCTGTTTGACCCGCTGGGAATCGAAGAAGTCGGATGGTCAACCCTGGCTGGGCGCGAACAAGGTTTTTCTGGGTTGCACGCTCGCACCGAGGACGTTGCCAAACTGGGACAGCTGTATCTGCAGCGAGGCGCATGGAACGGATCGCAATTGATCTCGGAAGCGTGGGTGGCCGAGGCCACCTCCAGGCACGTCGATACCGCGGACCAGCAGGAGAATCCGGACTGGCGCCAGGGGTACGGCTTTCAGTTCTGGATGTCGCGCCACGGGTATCGCGGCGACGGGGCGTTCGGACAGTTCTGCGTCATCTTGCCCGACCACGACGCCGTGGTGGCGACGACCGCCGCTACCCGAGACATGCAGGCGGTGCTGGAGGCGATATGGACCCACATTCTTCCAGCGCTGGACCGGGCCCCCACGGATAGCAGCGCTCAGGACAAGCTTGCGGTCCGACTCGGTGAGCTGCAGCTACCGGCCTACCAGGGCACGGCGCAGCCACTCGACCGGGCGGCATGGTCCGCCGTGCCCTTTGCCGTGACCGCGAAGCACAACGACGCGTCTATCGAGTCGTCGCTGACCGCGATTCGCGTGCAACCCGTCGGCGCGGGCGTCCAGCTCACGCTCAGCGAGGTTGACAACGCGCTGAGCTTCGACGTGGGCACGCGTGGCTGGACCGCAGCAACTCCCGTCGACAGCTTCGGACAGCACATTCCGGTCGCGAGTGCTGGAGGGTGGGCGGACGCGAACACCTTGCGCGTGGAAGTCATCTTCCTCGAGACGCCACATCGTATCGACATCGAGTGTTCCCTGCCTGATGGTCGCGCAGCTGTCCGCTGGCGCGTGGCTCCGCTCGGAGGGCTGAGGCTCGCCCAACTGCACTGTCCGCGCTGAGTCGAATCCCGGCGGCGACCCGGTTCAGCTGCCGAGCGGATGGTCGACCGCGTGGCTCACCCAGTGAGCTGCGCCATCCTGTTTGTTCCGGCACGTCGCAGCGTCGCGGAGTTTTCGGCAGGCGACTGCGGGCGGATGGCTGTGGCGGGCGGCCGAGGGGGGAGCGTGCGTACGCCTCCCCACCAGTTTCATAGTACAGCGCACCGGGGGTCTTGCGGCAAGACCAGGGTCGTGCCGCAGAATCGCCCGTCTACGAAAGAACCCGCGGAACATGACAATCCTGAAGTGCGTATCTTCTTGTCGACGTTTGCGGCGCGTGCGCGGGGTGTGATGCGCCGACCGACGTCATGTGGGCCGGAGTGCGACTATCACCGGGCATGCGGTCGTGATCCGGCAGGCCGCCGGTATCGAGTTCCGCTGCCGCGAACCCAGGGCCACCAGCTTGATCGCCGACGTCGAGACGGCTGAGAAGCCGACATGGCGCCCATGCCACGACGCGCCCAGGCTGGGCAAATGGGTCCGGTAAGGCGCTGCGACGGTTCTTTAGAGAACGCCCAAAGGAGGACACGGATGGTCGCGTATGTGTTGGATTTCAAAGATATCGACCAGGCACAGGTCGCGGTCGTTGGCGGAAAGGGCGCGCACCTGGGAGAGCTGTCGCGCATCGAGGGCATCCGCGTGCCGCCTGGTTTTTGCGTGACGACGGACGCCTTCCAGCGGATCTTGGCGGAGGCACCGTCGATCGACGATCGACTCGATCGGCTGGTGCACCTGACGGCGGACGACCAGGAAGCGACCCGCGCGCTCAGTGCGGAGATCCGCCGGACGCTCGAAGCGGTCGCCATCCCCGACGATCTGGCGGCGGCGATCACCCGCTCGCTCGCCCGGCTCGGCGAGCAAGCTGCCTGCGCCGTCCGATCCAGCGCGACGGCGGAGGACTTGCCGACGGCCTCCTTCGCGGGCCAGCAGGACACGTATCTGAACGTCGTGGGGGCGGCGGCGATCCTCCGGTACGTCAGCCGGTGCTGGGCCTCCCTCTTCACCGAGCGGGCCGTGACCTATCGCCTGCGCAACGGCCTGGACCAGCGGAAGGTCCAGATGGCTGTGGTCGTGCAGCAGATGGTCTTCCCGCGGGCGGCTGGCGTCCTGTTCACGGCTGACCCCGTCACGGGCAACCGCAAGGTCGCCTCCGTGGAAGCCAGCTTCGGCCTCGGCGAGGCCCTGGTCTCGGGCCTGGTGAACGCAGACGTCTTCAAGGTGCGAGACGGCGAGGTCGTCGGCAAGACGATTGCCGTCAAGCAGCTGGCTATCGGCGCCTCGCCGACAGGCGGGACGCAGAAGCGGGCGATTGAGGCGGCGCGACAGCAGCAGCCGGCGCTGACGGATGCGCAGGTTGTGCGGCTCGCGCAGCTTGGCAGGCGGATCGAAGCGCACTTCGGCGCCCCGCAGGACGTCGAATGGTGCCTGGTCGACGATGACTTCCAGATTGTGCAGAGTCGGCCCATCACCACGCTGTTCCCCATCCCCGCCGCCGCCGACCGAGAGAACCACGTTTACGTCTCGGTCGGTCATGGGCAGATGATGACCGACGCCATGAAGCCCCTGGGATTGTCTGTGTGGCAGCTGACGACCCCGCGGCCGATGGCTGAGGCCGGCGGGCGGCTCTTCGTTGACGTCACCCAGGGCCTGGCTTCGCCAGCAAGTCGTGACGGCCTCCTGGAGGTCTTTGGGAGAGGCGATCCGCTGATCCGCGACGCGCTGCAGACGATCCTCGACCGTGGCGACTTCGTTCGCTCGCTCGCGGCGGATGGGGGTTCGGTCGCCGCGCCAACTGTCGGCGCCCCTGCTCCGATCGAGACCGATCCGGCCATCGTCGCCGAGCTGATCGCGCGCAGCCAGGCTTCCATCGCCGCCCTGAAGCGCGACATCCGGACGAAGTCCGGATCGGCGCTCCTGGACTTCATCCTGGCGGACTTTCAGGAGTTGCGGCGGATCTTGTTCGATCCACGCAGCCATCAGGTATTCATGTCGGCGATGGAGGCCGCCTGGTGGCTCAACGACGAACTGCAGGCGTGGTTGGGTGAGAAAAACGCGGCCGACACGCTGACGCAGTCCGTCCCCGACAACGTCACATCGGAAATGGGGCTGGCGCTGCTGGACGTCGCGGACGTGATCCGCCCCCATCCGGACGTGGTGACTTTTCTACAACTCCAACTCCGACCGCGGCACGTCGAGAACGAGGACTTCCTGGACGAGCTGCCCAGGCTCGCGGGCGGGCAGGAAGCGCAACACGCCATCAGGGCCTGGCTCGACAAGTACGGCATGCGCTGCGTCGGCGAGATCGACATCACCAGGCCGCGTTGGAGCGAACGCCCTGCCACACTCCTGCCGATGATCCTCGGCAACATCAAGAACTTCGAGCCAGGCGCCGGCAAGCGACGCTTCGAGCAGGGGCGGCAGGAGGCCTGGGCCAAGGAGCAAGAGGTGCTGGAGCGCGTGCGGGCCTTGCCCGACGGGGAGCGGAAGGCCGAAGAGGTCAAGCGGAAGATCGACCGGGTCCGCACCTTCATCGGGTACCGCGAGTATCCGAAGTACGGCATGGTCAGCCGGTATTTCGTTTACAAGCAGGCCTTGCTGGGAGAAGCCGAGCGCCTGGTGCAGGCCCACGTGCTGCGTGAGAAGGAAGACATCTTCTACCTCACGCTCCATGAGCTTCACGATGTCGTGCGCACGCAGCACGTGGACGACCGGCTCATCCGCCAGCGCAAGGACGCGAGCAGGTCGTATCAAGCGCTCACACCGCCGCGCGTGCTCACGTCGGACGGCGAGGGCGTCGCCGGCTCGTACCGCCGCGACGATGTGCCCTCCGGCGCGCTGGTCGGCTTGCCAGTTTCCGCCGGGACCGTCGAGGGGCGGGCGCGCGTCGTCCTGGACATGGCGGAGGCCGACCTCGAACCGGGCGACATCCTGGTCACCGCCTACACGGACCCGAGCTGGACGCCCCTGTTCGTCGCGATCAAGGGCCTGGTCACGGAAGTGGGCGGCCTGATGACGCATGGCGCGGTGATTGCCCGCGAATACGGCCTGCCAGCGGTGGTCGGCGTGGAACACGCGACCCGATTGATCGAGGACGGGCAGCGGATCCGTGTGCATGGCACGCAGGGGTACGTCGAGATCCTGCGCTAGAAGTTCGGCGGACAAGCCGTCGTTGGGCGCGGGACACAGTCGGCCGAGCTTCGTCTGACGGTTTGCGTCGAGGAACGCGGCAGGTCCTCCGCAGGGTTTCGGCCGCGTCGCGAGAAGGCGTGGCCAGCCGCCTGCCCGGTTGACGCGCCATCGCGGGAGCTCGCCCATTTTTCGCGTGTGTCCAGACATCCACCGCACCATCGTCCCCGCGCGGGCAAACTCGCTACCAGCTGAGCAAGGCGCCCGTCGACGAGGCGGTGCGCAGCTACGAGCAAGGCTGGTCGTTTCGGGCGGCCGTGCCTGGTGCCACAATCAATCGGTGACGTCGTTCGCTGCTCTCCCAGTCGTCGCGGCGTGGCGGCATGTCCGCGCTCGCGACGGATTCGAGGTCACGTCCTTCCAGCGAGTCGCCGACGGCTGGCTCGTCAGAGGCATGACGGCCGCGCTCGAGGGGTCTGAGGCGTGGGCCGTGCGCTACGAAATCAAGGTCAGCGAGCAATGGCTAACGCGGTCGGCAGACGTCGTCAATCTCTCGAGTGGCGGTGAGCGGCGGGTCACGCTTAGCCACGACGGACGCGGGAACTGGCACGTCAACGACATTGCCCGGCCGGACCTCGAGGGGTGCCTCGATATCGACCTCGAGTCGTCAGCCATGACCAATACGTTCCCGGTCCATCGGCTGAGTCCCAGCGTGGGAGCGCGGCAGTCAGTGCCCGCGGCCTACGTTCGCGCCGCGGAGCTCGAGGTCCAGCGACTCGAACAGCACTACACCCGACTTGACGAGCGGCACCGCTTCCAGTACGAAGCGCCAGCCTTCGGGTTCACGGCCGAGCTGACCTATGACACCAGCGGCCTGATCGTCGACTATCCCGGCCTCGCAAGACGAGCACACTAGAAGCGCAAGCGCGCACGGTTCTTGCGACTGACGTGGCACACGGATGCTGCAGAGTCTGCCTCGAGGCGTTCGCTGCCTGTCATGCGTGCTGTCATCCTGAGCCTGCGAAGGATCCGCAACCCCGCGGCCGTCAACGAAAGACTGGATGGCACTTGCGGTGGAGACCGGGCCCAGGACTTCCGTGACTCAGCACTACGCCGAAATTCTAGGAATCCCAACTCGGCCCGAAGGCCGGGATGCCGAGTGCGCGACAGCTCGAGACGATCTGCCGCGTAGCTTCCGGGTTGCTCCCGACGAAAACGGCATCCGCCTCAAAGTCGCGGTAATGCTCCACTGCCAGGGCGGTCATATCCGGACGACCGCTCTTTGTGGTGTCAACCAGCACGAGGTCGGGCCACTGGAGTGCCATTTCGTAGAGCCTGTCGCCAAAACACTCTCGAAATGATCTCCCGACCCAGATCAACCGGTGACGGCCACGCGGTAGAACCGGCAGCAAGGACAGATATGGGGCCATTCCGGCGCCCGTCGCGATGATGATGGAGCGCCGATACATCGGAACGCAGTAGGGGAGGCCGGGGAACTTGAGCCTCCTCGTGTAGAGCGTTGTCGGTGGAGTGGTGATCAGCTCTCTGGTGAAATCACCAACTCCAGAAATAACCATCATGTGCGATGCGATCAGCGTTTCTCTCGAAACAACGGCGAAGGCGTGCCAGTCCGCAAGAGCGCGGCGGCTGATTCGCCCGAACATGCCGGCGTGAGACTTGCCCGGAAACGTGATCTCCACGATCGACGGCGAGTGAACGCGCGTCTGAACGCGCACCTTGTGGACCGTGAGCCAGGGTGACACGATCAGAGCAGTCGTGAACACCGTCAGCCAGAGGCTGACATTCCTGGCTGTCACCACCAGAAGCCCGGAGTCCGCGGTGTCAGACGACCAGTTGACCGTCAGCAGAGCGTAGCCCCACAGCAGCAGCAAACTGGTCCAGCCCAGAAAGCGGTGCGTGCATTCAAAGAGATCGTGATATCTGTCGCGCAGCGCCGGCAGCGACATGATGCACATCACGCTGAGCAACAGCAAGATACCGCTGCAAAACGCAGGCGCCAGCCAGGGTCTGTCGACCTCGCCAGTCGACACTGGATGCAGCATGCCGGCGGCGAGCCACACGACGCTCGCGACAGCACACCCCGCGTGGAGTCCTCCAATATGCAGCAGCGCGGAGGTTACGCCATTTTTTAGTCCGAGGGGGACCGCGGCCGGGCGACAGATGCTGACGAGGATTCGGTACAACCCGTTCAGGAAAAGCTCATTTCTGACCAGGATAGCGACAAAGATGTTGGCTGTTGCCAGGCACGCCGCAACATTCGCAGCTTTGAACGAATTGAACACCAGGTAGAGGCAGAGCACATAGAGATTGACCAGGAGCGCGGTTGCAAATAAGTAGGCGTAGGCTCCGCGCAGGTCTCTTTTCGTCGCGACGGTTGGTGTGGGTGTGGGTACTGCTGCCCTCGCTCGATCGTAGGGCAACTCCAGGGCGATGCTGTTCATAGTTGGACAAAGTGCGCCTGGCGCATGCCTCGGCTGATGTGGCGGGTCACGAGCGATGCGATGCGATGCGATGCGATTACGCTCCGCGGCGTTGTCGACGAGATCGGCGTCGATGCCAGTGGCGACACCAGGCCAGGACTGTGGTTCAAACGACCGGTCGCCCTGGCGAGACGGTCGGACAAGCCGACAGGCGGCTCATGGGAGGATCATTTCCACGGTGCGACGCAAGCAGCATCGCACCGCGGCGCGAGCGCTGAATGTGAAGCACTTCACAGATGGACTGTGAAATCATTCGCCCTCGCGAGCCGCCATTGACGATCCTGATGACAAGATCATCAGCGAAGCGCACAAGCAAACCAACACTGCGACTCGTGTCTGCCCATGCTGCATCCAGCACACGGAACACAGCATCTCGCAGCAAGCAAGCGTCGAGGAAATTGGCGAGCCCGCGGTGTGCCCGAGTCGGTCTCCCGCGTGTGAGCAGCTCGATTCGGCCGCCTCCGGCGCCGGCACTTGTGCGATCGTCGCGCCAGGGCGACCGGTCGTTTGACCCACAGTCCTGGCCTGGTGTCGCACGTCCCAACCCCGCGAGTAGCGCAGTCGGTGCCCGCGATCGTGTTTGCAATACGCTCGGCAAGAATGGCTGACTTCACAGGTCGGAATACTGGGCCGGCCAGCACTGTTAGCTGTGGACGATGACATTTCCAACCAACGAGTACAACCAGCAGCTTATCGAGACGTTCCGCGCCAATAATGGCGCGATGCCAAACGGATCACCACTCTTGCTCTTGACGACGAAGGGTGCGAAAACCGGCAACGTGCGCGTCAATCCGCTGGCATATACCCGCGATGGAGATCGTTACGTCATCATTGCCTCGAAGGGCGGCTATCCGACAAACCCCGACTGGTACCACAACCTCGTGGCTGATTCCGAGGTCACCGTTGAGGTGGACAGCAAACGCTTCAAAGCCAGAGCCGTCGTGGTTGATGGAGAAGAACGCGATCGCCTCTTCAACGCCCAGGCCGCGGTCATGCCCAACTTTGGTGAGTACCAGACGAAGACGACACGGCAGATCCCTGTGATCGTCCTCGAGCCGATCGTCTAGCGCTACGCTGGATCTGATGCTGCGTCCATCACGACTCGATCATGCGGTCGCCCTCAAGTGGTCGGCCTCTGGTGGATGCCGCTCGTCCGTGGTCACGGGCTCTCCACCCGCCAGAGGACACGCGGGGCCGTGACTGGACGCGTCGTGGGCCGGGCAACTTGAGGTGGAGAGCCGCCGGTATCGATGTCGGCAATGACGCGCCAGAGGCGTTGCCCTGTCGAGGTAATTGGCAGGCTTACGACGCTGTTGGCAACTTGCCACGAGGTGGCGATATGCCAGGCGCTCTCTTCTCTCCTGAAGCGTTGCTCGCACCTTTTGCCACAAGAGTGGGTGTCTCGTTTGAGCACTTTCAGAAGCATCGTGCGCCCTGGCCGGTCTTGCTACCGCGTTTCGGTCGTCGCGCGCTCTGGAGCACATACTCTGTGATCGGCTGGCTGAGCTTGGAGTAGTGGTGGAGTGGAACGCCGAGCTCAGCCAGATCGAGCAGTCCGAGGCCGGAGTCGTCGCGACGCTCGCCGACGGCCGAAAGCTCGAGGCTGACTGGCTGGTCGGCTGCGACGGCGCGCACAGCCGCACACGCGATGCGGTCGGCCTGGCGTTTGAGGGTCAGGCTACTGGCGAGGTGCACTGGCTCGCCGACGTGTCGTTCGAACCGGAGGACCCTGTTCCGATCCCGGCCATGTGGCTCGGACCTGATGGGCCATTGATGCTCATGCGCATGCCTGGCGCGCCGAGACAGTGGCGGATCTTTGTGGATGTCACCGACCGCGCAAGGGCGGATCAGTTGCCGGAACCGACGCTCGCGACGCTGCAGGCGCTCCTGGATGAGCGCGGCATGGGTGCGGGGCACATGCGGATTCGCGCTGTCTACTGGACCTCGACCTACCGGACCAACTTGCGGCTCGCCGCCCACTATCGTTCTCAACGCGTGTTTCTAGCGGGCGACTCTGCGCATGTCTTTCCGCCCTACGGTGGGCAGGGCATGAATACGGGCCTGCAGGACGCGTTCAATCTTGGTTGGAAGCTCGCAAACGTCAGCCGTGGACGGAGCCCAGCCAGGCTTCTCGACACGTACGAAGCTGAACGGCGTCCCGTCGCGGCCGAGACGATGCGCGATGTTGACCGCCGTCGGCGAATCTTCGCGCTGCGCAACCCGCTCGCCCGAGCTTGTCGCGATCTGGCATTGCGCGCGCTGTTCAGTACCGTCCGCGCCAATCGCGCCGGCAGCTACGCGACGTCGGAGTTGGGCATTTCCTATCGCGGCCGCTCCTGGCTCAGTGTCGATGACGGCGCGCCGTCAGACCCGCGCGCAGGCGACCGAGCCCTGATGGGCCGCTGGCCGGCGGACGGTTGTTCGACGCGCTGGATCCAACCCGGTTCACGCTGCTGTGCTTCCCGGCGCTGCTGGGGCACTTCCTCCACCCGCGGACCTCCTGCCCGTCGAGGGGGCGATTGGCGTGGACCGAGCCGCCGATCCCGACCTCGGCCTCACCCGCCGCTATCGGGCGGAGAAGGGTGCCTTTGTGCTCGTGCGACCTGATGGTTACATCGGGTTCCGAGGCGGCACGGGGTCCGCGGGGGCACTGCGAGCCTATCTCGAAAACGTGCGCCTGGCGGGGTCACGGGCGGAAACATGCTGAGTGCGCTCAGCGGATTGCCTGGGCCACGATCCGCGATTGCGTCGCCAGAAGTCAGCAGGCCTGGTACGGTCTCACGATGTGCGGATCGTCGAGATTGCCTATACACCCGTCAAGGGACTCGGCCTGATTTATCCGTTCGAGGTCGATCTGACGGCGGCCGGCGTGGCGGGCAATCGCCGGTTCTTCCTCGTCGACGAGCGTCTGCAGATGGTCAATGGCAAGCGTCTCGGCAAACTGGTCCAGGTGAAACCAGAGCTCGAGGAGGCTGACAACCGACTCGCGCTTCGCTTTTCCGACGGCGGAGTCGTCGACGATGTAGTTCAGCTTGGCGACGCGGTCGAGACGACCTTCCTCGGACGGCCGCGCCAGGGCCGATTGGTGAACGGGCCATGGAGCGCGGCACTTTCGGACTGGGCGGGCCAGCCGCTCCGCCTGGTCGCTCCAGCGGCTGGCCTCGTCGGCGTCGATCGTGGCGTGGCGGGCAGCGTGAGCGTTGCCTCGCTCGCGTCTCTCGAGTCACTTGCCGATGCGCTGGGCGTGGACGCGATCGACCGAGCCAGGTTCCGCATGCTGTTCTGGGTGGATGGGCTGAAGCCACACGCCGAAGACGCCTGGGTCGGGAGCCACGTCGAGGTCGGTGAGGCCGTCGTCCATCTGCACGGACACGTGGGCCGCTGCGTCGTAACGAGCCAGAACCCGGCGAACGGCCAGCCTGACCTGGACACGCTGGGTGGGCTCAAGTCGTACCGTGATGCAGCGGCGACCACGGCGCCGTTGGCGCTGGGTGTCTGGGGCGAGGTGGTCAGTTCCGGGCGGGTGCGGCTCGGCGACGCGGTGCGCGTGCGCTGGGGGACCAGTCCTTTGCGGTAGCCGGAGATGATGTATTTGCATCCGCGTCGTGCGGCGCGACGCGCGATCTGAGACGTCGCCGTCACCGCCGTGGGCCGAAGAGCGCGGCGAACTGATCTGCCGTCGACGGTGGACCGTCGATCTCGAACGCAGCGGTGTCCACACGGATGCGCCCGTAGACGGCCAGGGCCAGCCAGCCGGCATTGGCGCGGACCGTCGCATGAGTCGCATCGTGGACTCGCTCGCGCTGCACAACCGTGCCCTCGGCCGTGGCGTCCACGGTCCAGCCGTCGCCGTCGGTCACCAGGGCGAAGCTCGTTGGCGCCGGCGCGCGCAGCTGCGCGTAGAGTGGCTGCGCCGGGTCCAGCATGAAGGGCAGCAGATACGCCGCGCGCGCGCCGTCAAGGGGGCGTGATTCCCCTAGCGCGCGACCCAGGTCCCAGCGATGGAACGTGACTTCGGTCAGCAACTGCGTGCAGAACCAGCGCACGTTGCGCTGGCCTTGTGGATGTGGGAAGTGGCACTCCTCGAGCTGCGCGTCCGTCAAGCCAGCTACCAGGCGCGTGAGTTCGGCGCGGGCCGTGCATTGCAGGTCCACCCAGCCCTGGGGCGACATCGCGCGAATCGCTTCCTCACGCGGCCGCGCCGCGGCACCGAAGGCGGGTGTCTGGTCACCCACGCTGGCGCGCTGCACCGCGAGCAGGATCGAATCGCACACGCGGGTGATATGCACCGCGAGCTCGAGGACACTCCAGCCTGGCAGGTTGCTGGGAGATTCGAGCTCACGTGGAGTGAGATCGAGCAGACGCGCGCAGAGCAACTCTTGCTCGGGGGCGAGGTACGTGAGGCTGAGGCGAGGAAGCGGCTGGCCGGGCAGCGTCGAGTCTGAGGAGTGCGCCATCTCGCGCAGGATAGCCGGTGACCACGATCGCATTTACGTGGATGGCGCAGCGCGGCCAACGGGGCCTACGCGGAGTTTCCTCCGGCGCCGTCGCTTCGACGTGTCTCCTCCTGTCTCGGCCGTGCCGCGTGATATCCTCAGGAGCGGTTCTCTCTACGGAGAATATTCAGCATCAGGGAGCGCCTCGTATGACGGCCTCTGCCGCGGCGTCACGGCCCGACGTCAGCTTCGATCGTTGCACTCGTCGCAAACAATGCCCACCTGATTGATGGGCAATGGGTACCGGCCATCAGCGGCGAGACTCTCGACGTCATCGACCCGTCCACGCAGGAGGTCATCCGCCGCGTCCCGCGCGGCCGCGCCGAGGACATCGACGCCGCCGTCCAGGCCGCGCAGGCCGCGTTCCCGGCGTGGCGAGACACGAACCCGGCGGTGCCCGCCAGCCTCATGCGCGCCTGGGCGCCGCCGCCGCCGCGTATCGCCGGCGTGGCGGACAAGATCATCGGCGCACCGTTCGGCGGCTACAAGAAGAGCGGTTTCGGACGCACGGTCAGCCCGGATGCGATCCGGGAGTATACGCAGGTGAAAGCCGTTATCCTCGACTCGAACTGAAGGCCCCCGTGAGACGCGAATGAAGGTTGGCGGACGACCGGCGCAGCAGCCAGACTCTCCCAAAGTGTGTGCCGACGGCTGCGCAGGGCTACCACAATGACACCGCTCCAGAACGACGACGTGGCAGGCGTACCGCTTCTACCAGCGCCGTACGCCACCCCGTCGGCCGTCAATTTCGCCACCGTGGTTGGGTGGCCTGCGGACCGCACGCCAGTTCCCTCCGACGGCTTCGCTGTCAACCGCTGGGCCGACGGACTTGACTATCCCCGCTGGTTCCACGGATTGCCGAACGGCGACGTGCTGGTCTCGGAGTCGCGAACCATCGTTCCACCCGGCGCCGATCGCAACGATCCCGGTGTCGAGGGCAGCATCCGCGCGCGTGCAATGGGTCCCAGCGCCAACCGTATTACGCTGCTGCGCGATGCCGACGACGACGGCGTAGCCGACTTCCGCGCCACCTTCCTCGAGGGCCTGGATCGCCCCTTCGGCATGGCGCTAGTTGGCGACAAGTTCTACGTCGGCGCCACCGATGGCGTCTACGTCTTTGCTTTTCGCGTGGGACAGACGCATCTGCAGGGGAGCGGAAGGAAAATTCTGGGCCTGCCCGCCGGCGGCTACAACAACCACTGGACACGTAACGTGGTGCTCGGCCCTGACGGCTCGCGGCTGTACGTCACCGTCGGCTCTGCGAGCAATGTCGGCGAATACGGGATGGCGGAAGAAGTCCGGCGCGCGTGCATCCTCGAGGTCGACCTCGACGGTCAACACGAGCGCGTGTACGCGTCGGGCCTGCGCAATCCTGTTGGGCTGGATTGGGAGCCGCAAAGCGGCATCATGTGGACTGCCGTCAACGAGCGCGACGAGCTGGGTGATGAGCTCGTGCCGGACTACATGACCAGCGTTCGAGCCGGCGGATTCTACGGCTGGCCGTATGCGTACTTCGGTCAGCACGAAGACCCGCGCCTGCTCGGTCAGCGACCGGACCTCGTGGCGCGGTCCATTGCGCCCGACGTCGCGCTGGGTTCGCACACTGCGTCGCTCGGACTCCTGTTCTATCGTGGCCGCGGTTTCCCGGAGCGGTATCGCGGTGGAGCCTTCATCGGGCAACATGGCTCGTGGAATCGTTCCGTCCTCTCCGGATACAGGGTCGCGTTCGTGCCATTTGCGAACGGTCGGCCGTCCGGACCCCTGGAGGACTTTCTCACGGGCTTCATCTCCGCCGAGGATCCAGGCCAGGTGTATGGTCGGCCGTGCGGGCTGCATGTCCTGGCGGATGGCTCGCTGCTGGTCGCTGACGACGCGGCGAATGTGATCTGGCGGGTCCAGGCAAGCGGCTGATCGACGGTCACGTTTCGAGTTTTGGCCGCGTCGCTCGGCAAGCTGCTCCTGCTCACCGCCGAGCAGAGGGACAAGCCGCTGCAGGTAGCCGGCGTGGAATGCTGGAAGAGCGTGCTGCTCGAGAAGATGGTGCCGCACGGCCGGTGTGGACCGGGCGCCACGGGGGTATTTCCCGTGCACGCAACCATGAGCGTGCGAGAATGCACCCCGTCGTGCATGAGGGCTTGATGCGCCAGGCGGCGGCATCGTCTATCGCTTTCATGCTCGAGAGCTGTCTTGTTTGGACCCACGCTCGGCAGTGGACCAATCCACGTTCGGACTACGATTGACGGTGCACCGCCAGGTCAGAGAGGCGTCGACGTCGCGGCCGATGGGCAGGGCGTCGTGACGTACAGGAGTTGATGTTGATGGGACATCTGCGACGCGAGGTAGTTGCTGGCAAATTCATGTGGTACCCGCTGGCGGGCCTCGCCGCGGCGATGCTGCTGCTGGCTGGCTGTGCACAACTGTCCCCCGGATCGACCACGCAAGCCGACGTCCCCGCGATTCCCTCGGCAACTGTCGACGAGCCGGCCGGACAGGCGCAGTCTGAGGTCGCGGTTCTGGCTGGGGGCTGTTTCTGGGGCGTGCAAGGCGTATTCGAACACGTAACGGGTGTCACCCAGGCAGTTTCTGGCTACGCAGGTGGCAGCCAGGCGACGGCAGACTACGAAAGCGTCAGTAGCGGCACCACCGGGCATGCTGAATCGGTGCAAGTTACGTTCGACCCGCGGCAGATCAGCTATGGCCGCCTTTTGCAGATCTATTTCTCCGTTGTGCACGATCCAACCGAACTCAATTATCAGGGGCCAGACGTTGGAACGCAGTACCGGTCTGCAATCTTTCCGACCAGTGACGAGCAGGCATACGTCGCGCAGGCGTACATCGACCAGCTTGGCCAGGCCGCCGTGTTTCGCGCGCCGATCGTGACCAGCATTGAGCCGGGGAAGACGTTCTATCCGGCCGAAACCTATCACCAGGACTTTCTGACGAAGAACCCGTCCGATCTGTACATCGTGGTCAACGATTTGCCGAAGATCGACGCCCTGAAGCGCACCTGGCCGGATGTCTATCGAACTGATCCGGTGCTCGTCGTAGGTGCTGGAGCACCACACTCATGAGCCTCGCGGAAAACGAGAGACTGATCCTTCGTTCCTCATAATGACATGCGGGCTGTACAGGACCCGAGACTTACGGGATGCAGGACTTAGCGCGCGAAGCGCGCTGCCTCCTCGGATCCGGTTGTGGCGGTGCCCGCGCTGTACGAGTGGGCACCCACGCCGGCCAGACTGCCGTCTTTGATGACCAGGTACTTGTCGCGGATTGGTCGGCCTTCAAAGTAGCACTCCGGGATTTCGCGCGTCCCGGCGGCGTAGCGCGCTTGCGCTGACAGGCTCGAGCCAGAGATGTGCGGCGTCATGCCATGGTGCCGCATCGTACGCCACGGGTGATCGACCGGAGCCGGCTGTGGGAACCACACGTCGCCCGCGTACCCCGCCAGCTGGCCGCTCTCCAGGGCAGCGGCGACCGCGTTCGCGTCACACAGCTTCCCGCGTGCCGTATTGATCAGGTACGCGCCGCGCTTGAAGTGTCCCAGCGAGCGCTCGTTGATCATGAATTCCGTCTCGGGATGGAGCGGACAGTTGAGCGACACGACGTCGCACACGCTGGTCAAGCTGGCGAGGTTGTCGTGATACGTGACGTTGAGTTCTCGTTCAACTGCTTCGGGCAACCGGTGGCGGTCCAGGTAATGCAGCTTGACATCGAACGGCTTCAGCAGCCGCAGCGCTCGCAGACCAATGCGGCCAGCCGCCACCGTGCCGAAGCTCATTCCCTCCAGGTCGTACGAACGGGCCACACAATCGGCGATGTTCCAGCCTCCGTTGATCACCCAGTTGTACGAAGGCAGGTAATTCCGCACCAGCGCCAGAGTCACCATCACGACATGTTCGGCCACGCTGTTGCTATTGCAGTACGTCACTTCGGCCACGGTCACTCCGTGGTCGGCCGCCGCCTGGAGGTCCGTGTGGTCCGAGCCGACTCCGGCGGTGAGCACCAGCTTGAGCTTCGGCGCGTTGGCGAATCGCTCGGCGGTCATGTAGGCAGGCCAGAAGGGCTGCGAGATCACGACCTCCGCGTCAGAAAGCTCGCGGTCGAGTACGCTATCGGCGCCATCCTTGCTGGAGGTCACCACGAACTCGTGATTGTTGTCCTCGAGGTACTTGCGGAGGCCCAGTTCGCCCTCTGATCGGGCGGAGTTATCGAACGGCCGGCAGTCGTTTCGTTTCAGAAAGGCCCCCCAGGTTGCAGCGTCAGCAGTTCCCGCGTCACGTCGTGCGAACGACGGGCGAATGTCGGTAGTCCCCTCGGTACACTTTGTTACTCTCTCGGGAGAATAGCTATGGAGTACCGACCACTCGGCCGCACCGGCGTGCAGGTCACGGCGCTGTGCCTCGGCTGCATGATGTTCGGCCGCCGGACTGGCGCCGAAGAGTCGACCACCATCATCGATCGCGCCCTGGACGCCGGCATCAACTTTCTGGATACGGCCAATGTGTACGCGCGCGGCCAGAGCGAAGAAATTACGGGTGCTGCCCTCAAA
The DNA here is from genome assembly GCA_963776625.1 of uncultured Chloroflexia bacterium. Lineage (GTDB taxonomy): Bacteria > Chloroflexota > UBA6077 > UBA6077 > CF-72 > CF-72. Next base: position 158,157 of record CAVZNP010000007.1, read on the forward strand.
CGCAACGGCAAACGCCAGCGGGTCGTCCTGGCCACCAAGGTCCACGGACGCATGGCCGACGATGACCCGAACGCCTTTGGCAATAGCCGTCGTCACATCATCGAGCAGTGCGAGGCCAGCCTCAAGCGCCTGCAGACGGACTATATCGACCTGTATCAGATCCACCGGCCGGAGTCTGAGACCCCCATCGACGAGACGCTGCGCGCCCTCGACGACCTGATCCGCTCTGGCAAGGTGCGCTACATCGGCACGAGCACGTTCGGGGCCTGGCAGGTTGTCGAGTCGCTGTGGGTGGCCAAGGAGCTCGGTCTGAATCGCTTCGTGTCAGAGCAACCGCCGTATAACATTCTCGATCGACGCATCGAGCGCGAGCTGGTGCCGATGGCGCAGACGTTCGGTATCGGGTTGATTCCGTGGAGTCCGATCGCTGGTGGCCTGCTGAGTGGAAAGTATCGACGCGGCGAGCCGCCGGCGCCTGGCACGCGTTTCGCGGACCCGACCACGCCGGGCCGCGACCGGCGCCTTGCGGAGCCGATGTTCGATGTTGTCGAGCAGGTCGAACGCATCGCGCAGTCCAAGGACTGCACCATGGTCCAACTGGCGCTGGCATGGGTGATGGCGCAGCCGGGCATAACCAGCCCGATCATCGGTCCACGCACGCTGGAGCAATTGGATGAGTATCTCGGCGCACCAGCCGTGTCGTTGAGCGAGTCCGATTATCGGCAGATCGATGCGCTGGTGGAACCAGGTGGTATGGTTTCACCCCATTACGAGGCCAACTTCGGTCCCCACCCGTATCGCGTTCTGTGAGCGATGTTGGCCGGGGTCTAATGCGCTGAAGTCTAACGGGATGACCCTGCGCGGCGGCTAACCTGGGCACGAGCCGTGCACAAACCGAGGAGCGGATGAACCTGGCCCAGGGCGCGCGACTGGTTGGCGCTTCGCTGCGGCGGCGCGAAGACCCGCCACTGCTGCGTGGTCGGGGGCAGTACGTCGAGGACGTCAGTCTGCCCGCCATGCTGCACATGGCGGTCGTGCGGTCGCCGTACCCGCACGCCAGGATCGAGCAGATCAACCTGGAGCCGGCCCGCGGACTGCCCGGCGTCGTCGGCGCCTTCGCCGCGGATGACCTCCCTGAGATCAAAAGCGCGATGAACGACCCCGCTCCGCCGGGATTGGCCGCCGCACCGCGGCCAGTCCTGGCGCGCGACCACGTGCGCTACGTCGGCGAGCCCATCGCCGTCGTCGTGGCGGAGACGCGTGAGATCGCCAGCGATGCGGTCGACCTCGTGGAGGTGGAGTTCACCCCGCTCGAGGGCGTCGGCAACGTGCTTGCCGCGACGCGGAGTGAGGCCCCCGTCCTGCATGAGTCCATCGGCTCAAACTTCGCCGGTAACGTCGACCGCGGCTTCGGCGACGTCGACGCCGCCTTCGCGCCGGGCGCCACCATCGTGCGCGTGACCGTTCGCCTCGGGCGGGTGATCGGCGGCTACATGGAGCCACGCGGCACCGCCGCGGTGGCGGACCGGGTTACGGGCCAGGTGACGGTCTGGACCTCGACGCAATGGGTCTACGGCGTGCGGGATCGCATCTGCGCGCTGCTCGACCTCCAGGGCGACAAGGTCCGCGTCCTCGCCAACGACGTCGGCGGGGGCTTCGGCGCGAAGGGTCAGATCTATCCCGAGGAGATCCTCGTTCCCGCCCTGGCGCGCAGGCTCGGTCGGCCCGTTCGCTGGGTCGCCGCCCGTACCGAGGACACGCAGGCAACCGGCCAGTCACACGGTGACGTGGCCGAGGCTGAACTCGCAGCCAGCCTGGATGGCACGCTGCGTGGGCTGCGGGTACGGCTGCTGCACGACGTCGGCGCGTACGGCGGCGCCGGTCTCGGCCAGAGCGACAACATTCTCAGCCACCTGGTCAGTGCGTACCGGCTGCCGGCGCTCCAGGCGCACTCGTCGGTGGTCTACACCAACACGGTGCCGACCGGTTTCATCCGCGGCGGCGGTCGCGAGGTCGGCAATTTTCTCATCGAGCGCCTGATGGACCGGCTCGCGCAGGCGCTGGACCTCGATCCAGCCGAAGTACGTCGGCGCAACCTGATCCAGCTGTCGGAGATGCCGTACACGACTGGCTACCTGCGGATGGGCACGCGGCCGACGGTCTACGACGGTGGCGACTACCCCGCGCTTTTATCGGGCGCGCTCGAGGCGATCGACTACGAGGGCGCGCGCCGGCGGCAGGCCAGCGGCGAACACCTGGGCATTGGCGTCGCGTGCTGCGTGGAGTCCGCCGGCATCCAGCAAGTCGAACCGGCTACGCTGCACGTGCTGCCCGACGGTCAGGTGCGCGTGTTCCTTGGCTCGACACCCGGCGGCCAGGGCCACCGCACCGTCTTCGCCCAGGTCGTGGCGGACCATCTCGGCTGGCCGGTCGACCGCGTCACCGTCGTCGCCGGCGACAGCGACTCGGTGGAGACCTCGGCCAACACCGCCGGCTCGACGTTCCGCGCTGGAGGTCGGCAACGCGGCCGCCGGCGTCGCCCGCCGAGCACGCGAGCTGCTGCTGGAGCGCGCCAGAGTCGCGCTGGAGGTCTCGGCGGATGACCTGGTCATCACACCCGGCGGCGTCGAGGTTCGCGGCGTGCCCGGTCGGCAGGTTTCGCTCGCCGAGCTTGTCGATGGCACCCAGGCGCTCGAAGCGCGCGAGCAGTTCCAGAGCAGTGGCGCCTTCACCAGCGCCGTGCACGCGGTCGTCCTCCGGGTGGACGCGGAACTGGCGACCGTCCAGGTGGAGCGCTACGTCATCGCCCACGACTGCGGACAGCCGATCAATCCGCTGCTCGTCGACGGCCAATTGCAAGGTGGGCTCGTGCACGGCGTCGGGTATGCGCTGATGGAGGAGGCGGTCTACCTGGACGACGGCACCTTTACCACCGCCAACTTCGCCGACTACACGATTCCCAGCCGCGGCATCCCGATGGAGCTGAAGCCTCAGTTGATCGACATGCGCGCGCCCATTCTGGGGAACAACCCGGCCGGCTTCAAGGGCGTCGGCGAAACCGGGACGATTTCGGCACCGGCTGCGCTGGCGGCAGCGCTCGAAGACGCGCTGCGCACCTTCGGCGTCGCCGCCGACGTGACGACGCTGCCCGTCACACCGAACCGCCTCTTCGAGCTTCTAGCAAAACGCTCAGCGCCGCCAACGTCTGGCTGCTGATCTCGTGCTCCTTGGATCCGGGGAACCCGACGTGGCTTGGCGCCGATCACGCCTGAGGCGAAGCAACCAGGCAACGAGGCAACGGGGGTGGCACACTGGGCACGCACATGACCGCCAGTAGTAATCCCCTTCGCTTCGGCATCAACCTCACCGGGCCCGACCGAACGTACTCCGAGCTTCTGGCCACCGCCCAGCTCGCCGAGGAGCTGGGCTTCGACACCGTCGCCATGACAGATCGCCCACCTGAAAACAACTTCGAAGCGTGGACGCTCGCGTCGGCGATTGGCGCGGTGACGCGGCGCATTCGACTGACGCACAACACGCTGAACGTGCCCCTGCGCAACGCGGCGCTGTTGGCGAAGATGGCCGCCAGCCTGGACGCAATCGCCGGCGCCGATCGAGTCATCCTGACCCTCGGCGCTGGGACGGGTGGGCCGCACTTCACCAGCTACGGCGCACCATGGGGTGTCACGCCCGGTGAGCGGGTCACGGACCTGCAGGACTGCATCGCGATCCTGCGCGGACTCTGGGCCAACCAGACGTTTACCTACCACGGGCGCGTGCACAGCGTCGAGGAGGCGACGGTCCAACCCCGCCCGACGGGCGGTGCGCTGCCGATCTACATCGGTGCGCTCGGGCCTCGCATGTTGCGGTATACAGGTGCGGTGGCCGACGGCTGGTTGAAGAACCGCGGCTGGCCGGAGTCGCCCGAGGAACTGGAGGGCTACGTCGCGGTGCTCGAACAGAGCGCGGAAAAAGCTGGGCGCGATCCCGGTCGTATTCGGCGCGTGCTCAACGGGGCGGCCGGCTTCGGCGAAACGGCCACGGCCGACGCCCAGGCGCGCGCCAGCCGCGGTGGTGCACCCGCCGGCTCGGGCAATGGCCTGCTCGGCTCAGCCGAGCAAATTCTGGAGACGATCCAGCAGCACCGCGCCGCCGGCGCCGACACCTTCCACCTCGCCTTCCCGGCCGCCAGCCGCTACGACGACATGCGACGGTTCGCGGAGGAAGTGCTGCCCCAGGCGCGCACGCTCTGAGCTCACCCGGGACTTCTCAGCGGGCAGGCCAGTCCCGCGTGATAACGTCGCCGCGTGGTCCAGCACCCCGCACCACGAAGGCCGGGCGCTTCGGATCGCATCCAGCGTCGACGGCGGTGCCACGTGGTCAGTCGTAGGTGACCAGTGCGGAACCGTCGTCGGCCGATTGGCAAGCCGCCGCCGCGACACGGTACGAGGCTGGCTGGTACGCACTGCGGAAGACGTTGATCGAGTTGGCGCTCGAGTACTCAATCACGCAGACGCGGTCGAAGTCCGGGTTGTCCGTCAGGCCAACGTGGTTCGTCGCGGCGATGAAGTTGCCCGTCGAGATCAAGTAGCTGCACTGAGCCGCCGCGACCTGAACGGCGGCCTGGTTGTCGAGCGTGTAGGCGACGATCACCGTGCCAGAGTCCGGAGACTGGACAGCGCATCGCTCGAAGCGGCCCGTTCCCTGGGCCGACGCGACGGGCACGAACAGCATCGAGAGGGCACCAAGGGCGGAAAGAAGTCCAGCGAACAAGCGGCGTGAAGTCACGATGAGACCTTTCTGGCGGACGTGGCCAATGGCTGGGTTGCTGCGACGAGGACAGTGAAGCCTTCGAGGTTTTCGAGCCCGGCGGGCGCGAACCTGGTTTAGTTGGGATTGCGCCGCGGTTAAGAGTTCTTTAATGAGGAACGCTCCGCATGAGCGTTTTGGCGCTCCTCCGTCCAGGCTTGGTCACGGTTCTTGCGCCCGCGGTTGCCACGAGGCCGTGGCCAGCCGCGTTGTGCCGGCAAGTGAGGACGTATCGCGCTTACCTCGCCTGCTCGTCGGACCAGACCTGTTCGTCGGGAAGATAGGCTCGGCGGGTCACCGCACACCCACGCAGGCCACGATTCACGCTGGCTGCAGACTCTGCCGCATGCGGATTCCCTTTGCGGTTGCAGAAGAATGCGGAAAGCGAGTCCGTGCGTGATCAGCAGGAGCGGCACGAAGAGGGTCGGAATGAAGTAGGCGGCGCCGGGCTGCCCGGCCAGGAGCCCTGCTCCGTTGGCCTGGTAGAGCGCGTTCACGAGATCCACCGAACCCCAGATATTGAATATCCACGCGATGACGAGGCCGACACCACGTGGCAGCGCCAGCAGCGTCAGCTACGCGAGTATTGCCGCAATGAAGTCTCCATAAGCCTCGGGTTGCCCGAAGGCAACTGGCAGGTCTGGCGACACGACGCCAGGAATCAGCGGTTGCCAACCCGAGGAAGCGGAAGCTGTGCAGCATGAGCACGGGCTGCAAGGCGCCTCGGTCCGTTGCTTATGGCGGAGCCGCGGCCAGATATAGCGTGCGGTGACGATCCCCCAGGCGAGAAAGCTAAAGCGATGCTTACGAGAAAAGCAAGTTGCGGTTACATGCGCATTTGCTTCCTTACAATTCGCAAGTCAGGACCGCGGACAGCACGCCGAGGCGGTTCTCGCGGATGTTGCGTGCCAGATTGGCGGTCATGGCCCGAAGTCCGGGCCTAACACAACGCCGAGGTTTGGCCCGCTCGGGGGTGGGCCGTTCAGCGTCGCCTTGAACCAGTGAGCGCGGTCTGGGTGTCGTCGCGCCAGAGGAGCACCTGGAACCCGGCCCTTCCAGCGCCGTTCGCGTTCGCCCTCGCTCATGCAGGAAGCTGGTGGAAGCATCACGCGCCCACGGCACGGGATAGACCACATTGCCATCGCGAAGCACCAGGTCGTACGTGGCGAACCGGCCGCCCGGGGTCAGGAGCCGCGCGCCTCGGCATACAGGGCACCGCGGTCCTCGATGTTCATCGCCACATGCTGCAGGAACACGGCGTCGAAGGCGCCGTCCTGGAATGGCGGATGCAGGGCGTCGCCAACTGAAAGGTGACGCGATCGGACAGTGCGCACCGTGCCGTCAGATACGTGGCGGCATCGACGAAACCGGGGCTCAGGTCGACTCCGGTCACCCTGCAGCCGAACGTGGCGGCGAGATAGCGCGCCGGGCCGCCAATGCCAGAGCCGAGATCCAGCACCCGGCTGGATGGCTCGATGCGCGCGGCGCCGGCCAATTCCTGGGTGGCAAGGATGCCGCGGATATGGAACTGGTCGAGTGGCGCGAGCTGCGCGACGGTCAGCAGCTGATCTTCGGGTGTGAGCATTGCGAGCGCAGACTTGATCCGGTCGGTGAGGCCGGTGGCGCATAGTGGTCACGTACGCTCGTGGTCGTGGTAGCGGTCATGACGGTTCTCCTGAAGAGCCCGGTACCGAGTGGTACCAGGGGTCTTCGGGGTACGGTACTATGTGGTACCAGCGATGTCAAGAACAATCACGACGGCGTCGGCACTACGCGACTGAAGGCGGCGACGAAAGCCACGGTGCGCGAGCGCATCCTCGAGGCTGCCTTCGCAGCGTTCATGCAGCATGGCTATGCGGCGACCAGCACGCTCGAAATCGCCACACGCGCGCGCGTTTCGAAGCGAGAGCTGTACGCGCTGGTTGGTAACAAGCACCAGATGCTCGTCGCTTGCATCACCGAGCGCGCGAGGCGATGCAGGTGCCGGCTGACCTGCCCGTGCCGCGCATCGCGAGACCCTCGAGCAGGTGCTGGTCTCCTTCGGTGCACAGCTCCTTCGCGAGATAAGCGATCCAACCGTCATCGGGGTGTTCCGCCTAGCCGATCGCCGAGGCCGTCCACGCTCCTGAGGTGGCGCGGGCGCTCGACTCAATTGGGCGGGAGACCAGCCGCGTCGCGGTGCGTGAGCATCATGGGCCAGGCGCTGGCCTCCGGACTGGTCACTGGCCGGCCAGCGGAACTTGCCGAACCAGTTCGGCGACCTGCTCCTGGGGGATTTCATGGTCAGCCTGCTGCTGGGGGTCGCCGAACGACCGAGACGCGCGCGAGATCGCGAAACGTGCCCGGGATGCCGCTGCTGCCTTCCTGCAACTTCATCGGTCGCCAAATGACGGTTCCTGCCAAAACGGCTGAGCCGCCTGGCGTCTCCAGGCGTCCTCCAGTCCGTTCAGCCACCTCTGCCCGGTACGTGCGAGAAACGCCGGCCGGGGCCCTCGCCTGCGAGGCGGATCGCACGACGCCGTCGCTCGCCGCCTGTTACCGTCCGACCCAGCGCGATGGATTTACCAGGCGTACGCCTCTGGCGCGGGGAGCCCTCTGCCTTTGCCTGGACCCGGGAAGATCACTTCCAGGCGGTCGAGGGTTTCCGCCGACAGTTGCAGCTCCAGTTTGCAGACCAGCGCGTCGAGTTGTTCGAGCGTGCGAGGTCCGACGATGGGCGCGGTCACGAGGGGATTGCGGAGCAACCACGCCAGCGCGACACTCGAAGGCGTTTCGCCCAGATCCGCGCACAACTGTTCGTACTGTTCCAGACGCGGACCCTGTTCCTCGATCCGTTGCTGCACGCGCGGCGTGGTCCGGCGCCCGTCGCGAGACTGTTCCAGGGTTCCCGCCAGCGTGCCGCCGGCGAGTGGACTGTAGGGAATCAGACCGACGCCGTACGCTTCGCAGGCCGGCAGGACCTCCAGTTCGACCATCCGGGCGGTCAGGTTGTAGACGCTCTGCTCCGATACCAGACCCATGAAGTGGCGTGCGCGTGCGCGCTCGTTGGCCTGGGCGATGTGCCAACCCGCGAAATTGCTGCCGCCGATATAGAGCACTTTGCCCTCGCGGACAAGCTGCTCCATCGCCTGCCAGATCTCTTCCCAGGGTGTGCCGCGCGGGATGTGGTGCATCTGATACAGATCGATGTAGTCAGTCTGGAGGCGGCGCAGGCTCGCCTCGCACTCGCGTCGGATGCTCAGGGCGTTGATGCCCGAGCCGTTGGGCCAGTCGACCATCTGCGCATACAGCTTGGTGCCCAGCACGACTCTGGAGCGACGCTGACCGCCTTGCGCAAACCAGCGGCCAATGATTTGTTCGGTGAGCCCGGCGCCTGGCTCGCCACCGTACCCATTCGCCGTGTCGAACAGGTTCATGCCGTGTTCCAGGGCGCGATCCATCATGGCGAAGCTGGCGGGTTCGTCGGCATGCGGGCCGAAGTTCATCGTGCCCAGGCACAGCCGGTCTGACCTGCAGGCCTGTCCGGCCAAGTGTGGTGTATTGCATGGTGTTGCTTGCTTTCCCGTACGGGTGCCACCGTACCAGGCACGGCGAGCGTGCTGTGGGGCCGGAAATGAGAAGTCTATGGCGGCTGAGGACGTGCAGCGATTGTCTTCCACGGCTGGAGTCCCACGTGCGGCACAGCTCGTGGGACTCCACACAAACGCTGCGCCTGGCAGATTCGCGCACGATGTGGGATCGATCAGCGACAAACCCGGTAGCGGATGTGCGTGGCTTGCGGTGTGTCGATTACCCGCACGATTTCCAGTTCGATGCGCGACGGCAAAACGTCGAACAGTCGCCGCCCGTCACCGAACAGCACCGGGATGTGACTGATCTGCAGTTCATCCAGCACCCCGGCCTCGAGCGCCCGTTGCGCCGTGTACGCGCCGTGCACCAGCACGACCCGTTCCCCGGCGGACGCCTTCGTCTGCGCCATCGCGCGCTCGATGCCGTCGTGGACATACGTTACCAGCGGGTAGTTGGCGACTGACGCACCGGGTGGCCGATGGCTGGGGACAAAAATCGGCCGGCCGTGATGGTCACCGCCCCAGTGATCGACCTGTTCGACGGTACGCCGACCCGCCAGCACCGCCCCCGGGCGCGTGGCGTTTCTCAGTGTTATAGACGCCTTTGATCGCGCCAGGCCGCGACCATCGGCCCTGCTGTTCAGCGTGGCCGGTCGGGGGGTAAGTGGCCGTGCGCGCGTGCGCGCATCAGGGCGTCATCGCGCGCCGTCCGAACCAGATTGTCGAGGAACGCGCTACATGCCTCGGGCGAGGTGCCGGCGAACTGGCTCACAGCGTGGGCGGCGCCCGGACCCGGCACGAACTCACCGTTGCGCACGGCGAGCGTCGCCAGCATCAGTAAGCGATGGTCGTCCTCCGGCAGGCTGCGTACGAACTCAGCTAACAGCACGAGGGCCGCGGCTTGTGCGTCGAGGCGTTCGACTGCATCTGAGGAGAGTTCATGCTGCTGTCGCGGTGCGCTGGCGCGACCGAGGAGGTACGTAGCTACGGCTTCGCGACTCGTGGTGGGCATAGCAAACGGGCCCGACGCCCGGCCTTACCTCAGGCTAACCGACCGGCGGCTCGCCCACTTGAAAATGGTGAAGCGGTCCTGGCGGCGGGTCGTCTCTGGCAGCCCATAGTTGCCCTCTGCCAGCCCGTTCGGGAAAGGGGCCCGGCGCTGTCCGCCGAGCGGGCAACCTGCCTTTGCGCCTCACTCTAGTACCCTTCGCTTCGACTCATCTGGCGTTGGCAGGCCGTCAACCTGGCGCCGGTGCGTACTCGAAAGGAAAGCCAGGCACATTGGTGGCTACTTCCATCTTCACGCCGACAGGCGGCTCGATCAGTGTCGAGGCCCGTCCGTTCATCGACGGTCGATTCGTCGCCGGCGGTGCTGAGCCGATTGAGGTTCGCAACCCGTCGATAGATCAGAAACTCAGCGATGTCGAAACCCCGGACGCCCGCCAGGTGGACCAGGCAGTCGCCGCCGCGCGTGCCGCCTTCGACGGTTGGAGCGCCACGAAACCCGCGGCGCGCGCCGCCATCCTGCACCGCGCGGCCGACCTCATCGATGCGCACGCGGACGAGCTCGCTCGCCTCGAAACGCTCAACGTCGGAAAAACGATCGGCGAGACCCGCGCCGGCGACATCCCGCGCGCGGCGCACAACCTCCGCTTTTTCGCCGACTTTGTGCGCGACCTGTCCTCGGATGCTGTCTTCTCGGAGGCGCCGTTCCTGGGGACACAGCACGATTTCTTGAGCTATGTCGTCCACGATCCGGTTGGCGTCGCCGCGCTGATTCCGCCGTTCAACTCGCCGCTCATGCAGGCCACCTGGAAAGCCGGACCGTGCCTGGCATTCGGCAACACGGCCATCCTGAAACCGTCTCCGCTCACGCCGCTGACCTCCCTGCGTCTGGCCGAGATCCTGGCCGAAGCCGGCTTGCCCGAGGGCGTCTTCAATGTCTTGCCTGGTGGCGGCGAGGTTGGCGCGGCCTTGAGCGCCCACCCGGATGTCGATCTGATCTCGTTCACCGGCTCCACGCGTACCGGTCGAGCGATCGCCGCGGCGGCCGCGCCCACGCTCAAACGACTGTCGCTGGAGATGGGCGGAAAATCGCCCAACCTGGTTTTTGCTGACTGCGACCTGGACCTGGCTGTGAATGGCTCGGTCCGCGCGATCTTCCGCAACCAGGGTCAGGTGTGCCTGGCGGGAACGCGATTGTTCGTCGAGGACGGCATCTACGACGCTTTCATGGATCGCTTTACCACGACAGCGAAGAACATGCGCCTGGGCGATCCGCTCGAGTCCACAACTGAGCTGGGCTCACTGATCTCGGGACAGCAGGCCGACTCGGTGCGGCGCTACATCCGCGACGGCATCAGCGCAGGCTGCAATCTGCTCATCGGCGGCGACGACGTTCCGGACGTACCCGCGCCGCTGGCGGGACGCAACTATCTGCGACCGACGATCTTCACGGATGTGGCGCGTGACGCGGAGGTGTATCGCGAGGAAATCTTCGGGCCGGTCGTGGTCATCAATCGGTTCGCCTCCGACGACGAGGCGGTGCGACTGGCGAACGACACGCCGTACGGCCTGGCCGCCATGCTGTGGACGAACAATCTGCGCCGGGCGCATCGCGTGGCGCAGCAGATTCGCGCGGGCACGGTCTGGATCAACAGCTTTTTCATTCGCGACCTGCGCGTGCCGTTTGGTGGACAGAAGGCCAGCGGGATGGGACGCGAAGGCGGCAAGTATTCGCTCGACTTCTACACCGAGCCCAAAACGATCTGTCTGCCCTACTGAGGGGGGCTGACTGTCGGGCGGCGTAACCGGCCACGTATCACCTGGCGCGAGCAGCGCCGCGACGGCGCTGTCCACCTTCGATCGTGGTCGCCCCACTGGCCGTACGGCGGCAAGGTTGGCGGCCGCTCGCCCAGGTCCGCGGCGGCTAACGAGCGCGCCGCGTGTCTCGATCGCCGCTAATGTAGTGATGTCATCGGTACATGAGAGAAAAGAGACCGATCTGACGCCGCAGCTCTGGCACGATCCTCACCACCGTGAGCTCCTGCCGCATCTCGAGCAGGCACAAGACGCCGTGCGGCAGGATGCCGTACAACCCGGAGCTGCGGATGTGTGCGTACAGCGTCATCATCGAGTCCGTCTCGACGCGCGGCGCGATCTCAATCCCGGCCGCGTCGAACGCCGCGTTGATGCCCCGGCGACTCTGCATGTTCGACGTCAACAGCACCAGCGGCAGGTGTGCGATCTCCAACCAGGAGACAGCCTCACGTCCGGCGAACGTGTTTTCCCGCGCCACGAGGGCGTAGCGTTCTTCAAAGAGCGGGATGGTGTCGAACTCTTGTGCCCGTTCTACCTCCAGGTAGCTCAGCCCCAGGTCCAGCTGGAATTCCGCGATACGCCGCAAGATCTCCGCGGCCGTCAGCGTGTGAATCTCCAGTCGCATATGTGGAAACTGCCGCAGGCTCCCTTCGGTCAGCAGCGGCAGCACCGGAAGCGTGGTTGGAATCGCGCCGATGCGTAGTGTTCCCACCGGATCGCCACGGACGGCGAGCGCCTCCTGCTGTAGCCCCTCAACTTCCGCCAGAGCCCGCTTGGCCCAGGCCAGCACCCGCTCGCCACCAGGTGTGAACCCCTCGAACCGTCGCCCGCGTTGGACAATGGTGACCCCCAGCTCCTGTTCGATGCTGCGGATCGCGCCGGACAACGCCGGCTGAGACACGTGACAAGCCTCGGCGGCGCGGCCAAAATGGCGCTCCTTTTCAAGTGCGACCAGGTAGCGCAGCTGTCCGACGAACATGCAAGCTCAGTCTCTTCGGCGCGGGGCGTCCGTGTCTGATCCTAGCGGGACCTCACGGCACGCGACAGAGGTCAGCTAACACACACTGGCTCACGCTGGCGCAGGCCGCTGACTTCGACCCATGTGGGGCGGCGGGACCCGAGACCAGGCTGTGCCCTGGCGGACGAGCGGCGTCCCGTTGCGCTTTGCGCGGTGGCGTACATTAGTAATGAGCGGCGTACATCGGTACGGTACGACGGACTTTCGAGCGCGCGAAGTCGCCCGCCCTGTTGTCCGATCACCGCCCGGGCGTGGATGATGTAGTCGCTCGACTCCCCATTCAGCAAGGACCAGCGTGAAACTCACAGATGACCAGCTTGCGCTCCTGCGCGAGCCGAACCCGTGTTATATCGCTACCTCGATGCCCGACGGGTCACCCCAGGTGACGCAGACCTGGGTCGACACCGACGGCGAGCACGTACTTGTCAACAGCGTGCAAACCCACGTGAAGATCAGAAACATTGCACGGGACCCGCGGGTGGCCGTCGCCGTCGCCGATCGGAATAACCCGTCGCGTTACTTTCAGGTGCGCGGCCACGTGCTGGAGGTGACGACTCAGGGTGCGGTCGACCACATTGAGAAGCTGGCGCAGCGGTATCTGGGCCGGGCGTACCCGTGGTTCGGCGGTCGTGACCAGGTGCGGGTGATTATCGTCATCGAGGTCGAGCACATCAGCAGCATGGGTTGATGAACGCAACTGTGTAGTCTCAGGGGAGAGTACGTATTTGCAGGAGACCCCTTTTGCATGCAACTTGGCGTCCACTTCGCGAATTTCACCCTGCCCGGAGGTCCGGAGCGTCTCGCGCCCATCCTCGCAGCTACGGCCCGCGCGGCCGACGAGGGCGGCTGCACCCAGTTTACGCTGATGGACCACTGGTTCCAGATGGAAAGCTTTCGGACCGCCCGAGACCCGATGCTCGAGGGCTACACGTCGCTCGGCTTTGTCGCGGCTTTGACTCAGCGCATGCGGCTGGGGCTGATGGTTACCGGTGTGACGTACCGCCATCCCGGCCTGCTGGCCAAGATCGTGACGACCCTGGACGTGCTCTCGAGCGGACGCGCGTTTCTGGGTCTTGGCGCGGCCTGGTACGCCCGCGAGCATCTGGCGCTGGGAGTCCCGTTTCCACCACTTGCCGAGCGGTTCGGCCGCCTGGAAGAGACTCTGCAAATCTGTCAGCAGATGTGGAGCGCCGATGAGGGACCGTACAACGGCAGGTACTACCAGTTAGCGGAAACGATCTGCGTACCGCAAGCTGTGCAGCAGCCGCGCCCGCGCATTCTGGTCGGTGGTGGCGGCGAGCGAAAGACGTTGCGACTGGTCGCGCGCTACGCCGACGCCTGCAATTTGTTCGCCACGTCGGCGGATCAGGTCAAGGCGAAACTCGACGTCCTGGCGAACCATTGCCGAACGCAAGGGCGCGACCCCACCGAGATCCAGGTCACGATTCTGTCGGGTGACAACCCGGCCGCCGACCCCGACGGATTTCTGCGCAAAATGGAGTGTTATGCCGCCATCGGCGTCGACCTGGTCGAAATCATGCCGAATGTGCCCGACCCCGCGGCCCTGGTGCGCGAGGCGTGTGAAAAGGTGGTGCCACGCCTGAGCGAGCTCGAAACCAGGGCCCCTTGGAAATCCCGGCGTTCAACGACGAGTCCTCGTCACCTCCCAACCGGAGGCTAGCCGCAGGCTAAATCGCCAGGCTCCGTAAGCGGGAAAGGTCCAGTCGGCGAGCGATTGAGCGTGCCGCGGGTCGGTACCGTCTGTCCGCGCGCGTGCGGGGCGGCGGACAGACGGCCTGGCGGCAGGCGCTCGACGAAACTGTCGAGGCGGCTGTCGCTGGTCAGAGCGTGCCGTGCGAGCCCGGCGGCAACGCTCAGGTCAGGCGCCCGATCTGGTGGGTATGTTGCACGTGCGCGATAAGCCCTATACGCAGTTGAGTGGAGGGGAGCGTCAGTTGGTGCGGATTGCGCGCACGCTCGCCCAGCAGCCGGCCGTCATTCTGCTCGACGAGCCGACCTCGCATCTCGACTTTCACAACGAGGCGATGGTGCTTTCGCTCGTGGCCGGGCTGGCCAAACAGGGTTTGGCGATTGTGATGACGACCCATCGTCCTGACCATGCACTGGTTCACGCGACGCGTGTCGCGCTCATGCGTGAGGGTCAGTTCCTGGCGGTTGGGTCTCCTGGTGGGGTGATGTCGGAGCAACAGCTCCGCGCGCTGTACGGAATCGACGTCCGCATTTTGAGTGGCGGCAACGCTGCGTCCGGCCAGGTATTGCGAGCCTGCGTTCCGGTTGTGCCCAACCTGGCGGCGCCGGGCAGCAACGGAGTTTCCGTCTACGGACGTTGCACGTCGAGACGGTAGGGCCGTTCCGCTGCGCACCGCGGAGGCTGCCCGCGCAGGCAGGCGGGTGCAACGACGGACTGAGGGCGGGCGTCGGCGGCGCTGGTGCCTGGCGCTCGCGAAGGCGGCCGATCGATCAGGTACCGTGGTTCCATCACAACCAGCGCGGTCTGGCCGCGACTGAAAGAGGACTTGCTGCATGCCTGAGATCTATGGAATCCGCGACGGACTCAATCTGGACAACCTCGACGTCACCACCGACGACGAGATCAATACCTACCTGACCTCTGCCCGCCTCGGCGGCCACGAGTCTGTCTACGGCCAGCGGATCATTCGCGGCCCGCTCGATCCGGGGCCGCGCTACGACATGACCGCCAACAGCCTGTGGCTGTACACCCGTCCCGACTTTGCCAAGCTGCACATGCGCGTGGGCGCCGGGTGGCGCTCGCTGGGCATCAACGCGGGGATCCTGACCGCGTCGTCGTCAGCGAACATGCACACGTATATCAACCAGGGCTGGGAGATTGGCATCGAGAACTGCATGCGCGGTCTGCAGATGCGTGGTTTTACGCGGAACCAGGTGATGGAAGTCGTCATGCACGCGCAGATGAGCGCTGGCATCCGCGGCCTGGAGCTGGTCTCGCGCGCCATCGGCATCATCCTCGGAGACTACGTGGAGCGCGAGATCAAGCCGGACTGGCCGGCAGGCTGGGCGCCTGATATGGATGCCTTCTACTGCGGTCTCGACAAGTCCACGATCGAGCTGACGCAGCAAGACCTCAAGAACATCGAGGCGTGGTACGAGCGCACCCTGGGCTGGCAGCCGCCGCGCGTTCGCTTCCTGGCCAAGTACGAGCCGGTGACGCTGAAGTCCTGGCGGGCGAAGTGGGAAGGTGTTTTCCGTGGCGCCCTGCCGAAGCAGATGATGCCGTACCTCTCCCTGCGGCACAACATCGTCAGCGGCAACCCTGGCGGTCTCAAGGAGGCGGCGCTGCTGGCCAAAGCCTGGGGCTTGAGCAATGCCATCATTGTCAACACCATCATCCAGGGGGCGTATTACTTCTGCGGTCCCGAGCGGATGGACATGGCCGAGGAGGTCCTCGCGGACGTCCTGTGACACCCCGACATCTGGGGCGCGGACAAACGCCGACTGTCGCGGCAGCCGGCCAGGAGCGCGGCCGAAAAGCCGGTAGTCCAGCTCGAAACCGGCAGCCGCGCTTCTAGCGCAAACTATCTAGAAGTCTGGTCGGCTGCGACTCGGGCTAAAACGGGCTTGTCGGCCAGACTTCTAGATAGTGACGGTCCCGTCAGCGTTGATCGTCCATGCCGGATTGTGGGCGACTTCCCACACGTACCCTTCGGGGTCGGCAAAGGCGCCCGAGGTGCCACCCCAGTCGGTGGCGGCTGCCGAACGGCGCACCGTTCCGCCCGCCGCTCTGGCGGCGTTGAGCACCGCGGCGACATCCTCTGGTGCGCGGACGTTGTGCGCCAGCTCGATGCCGGGGGCGCCGTGGCCGCCCAGGGCCGTCCACAGACCGAACACCATGCCGCCGGCCTGGAAGAAGCAGACCTCGTCGTCGGGCTGCTGAGCGTGTTGCCAGCCCAGCGCTTCGTAGAATGCTCTGGCTCGGGGCAGATCACGGACGCCGAGCGTCACGAGGCTGATGCGTTGTTCCATGCGAGACCTCCTTCTGTCATGCGCCGGGTGTCGGTGCACGACGATGGTGGCCGAAAACTCGCCGCGCGGCACTGCGCCGCGCGGCGCCTGAACGCCCTCTGATCACGCGCGGCACATCGGCGCCCCAGGGCGGGCGCGGTACGCTTGGGAAACGAGGAGGGATCACGTGAAGCTCGAAATGTTCCACCTCATGCCGTACCGTGAACTGCCCGCGGACTTCGCCGAGACGTACCGCAGCGTCTGGGTGGACATTCCAAGCCACCTGTTCGACCCTGAACGGGCAAACGCGATGTTCAACGATACGCTCGACGAGCTCGAGCTTGCCGCCACCGTTGGCTACGACGGCGTGTGCGTCAACGAGCACCATCAGAATGCTTACGGCCTGATGCCGTCGCCGAATATCATGGCCGCGAGTCTGGCGCGGCGCACGCGGGACGTGGCGCTGATCGTGCTGGGCAACTCGATCGCGCTGTACAACCCGCCCGTGCGCGTCGCCGAGGAGTTCGCCATGCTGGACTGCATCAGCGGCGGCCGGCTTGTAGCGGGCTTCCCGGTCGGAAGCAGTCAGGACACGAACTTCGCCTACGGCCTCAACCCGGCCACGCTGCGCGACCGCTACTACGAGGCCGAAAAGCTGATCGTCGAGGCCTGGACCAACCCCGACGTCTTCGCCTTCAACGGCAAATACACCCAGCTGCGCTACGTCAACATCTGGCCGCGGCCTATGCAGCAGCCGCATCCGCCGATCTGGATCCCGGGCGGCGGATCAATCGAGACGTGGGGCTGGTGCCTCGAGAAGAGCTACCTGTACGCCTATCTGTCGTATGGTGGCTTCAAGCGCGGCAGGATGGTCATGGATGGCTTCTGGCGTAAGGCCGAGGAGCTCGGCGTCGAACCGAACCCGTACCACGCCGGCTTCCTGCAACTCGTCGCGGTGGGTGAATCCGAAAGCCAGGTCGAAGAGCAGTTCGGCCCGCACGGCGAGTACTTCTACAACAAGATGCTGCACGGTCTATCCGGGCTTCCGCGAGGCGCCTGGCTACCGAACGCTGGATACGATCCGCATGGGGCTGCTCGGCCAGACGACCAGCTTCGGCGACCGGCCACCCTCGCTGCGCTGGCAGGACCTGCTGGACCAGGGCAACATCATCGCCGGTACCCCGGACCAGGTGGTCGAGCAGCTCGAGCACGTCATCAAAACCCTGCGGGTCGGCCACCTGATGCTGCTCAACCAGTTCGGGTCCATCCCGCACGATCTGGCAATGCAGAACATCCGGATGATGGGCGAACGCGTTTTGCCGAAGCTCCGCCACCTGTGGGACGACGAATGGGAGGACCGCTGGTGGATCAAACCCAGCGCTGCTCGGCGACAGCCGCCGGGTCTGCTGGCTCAGGCGGACCTCGCGGCGACGCGGCGCTGAGGGAGGGGCGCTGATGGAGATGTCGAAAATCGGCGTGCAGGATGGTGCGTTCGAGATCGAGCTACGCCAGGCCGGCGCGGGGCGTGACGTGGTGTGGCTGCACGGTGAAGCGGGGCCGGTCTGGAACCGGTTCCATGACACGCTCGCCGGACAGCGCCGCGTGCTGGCGCCGAGCCATCCTGGCTATGGCGCATCGACCGGTGGCGAGCGGCTGGACGACATTCACGACGCGATTTACCTGTATCTCGACCTGCTCGATGCACTCGACCTGCGCGAGGTGGCGCTGGTGGGGCATGGTCTGGGTGGGATGTTCGCCGCGGAGCTGGCCGCCGTGCAGCCGGCGCGCGTCTCGCATCTGGTCCTGCTTGACCCGTTCGGGCTGTGGCTCCCCGAGGTGCCGACGCTCGACTACTTCGTGCTACCACCAGCCGAACTCGCCGAGGCCCTGTACCGCGACCGCGACTCGCCCGCGGCGCAGGCCACGGCCAGGGCGCCCGAGGGGCAGGAGGGCTTGATCGCGTTCATGCTCGAGCGAGCGCAGTCGATGGCCGCGGCGGCCCGCTTCCTGTGGCCCATCCCGGATCGCGGGTTGAGCAAGCGCATCCATCGGGTGCGGGTGCCGACGCTCATCATCTGGGGCCAGAGCGACCGCGTCCTACCGCCGGTGTATGCAGTTGAGTGGCAACGGCGGATTCCAAGTTCACGCCTGGTCATCCGCCAGGATGCCGGCCACCTGCCTCACGTGGAGGAGCCTGACGCGCTGGCTGAGTTGACGAACGCGTTCCTCGGCGAAGCACAGAGACCACGCGTGTAACGCATTCCGCCACAACGAGCGCGGCGCATGGAAAGTGGCCTGCGACCTGGCGCGCGGCGGGGGTCGGCCCCGGTCGAGCCTCGAACTGAGGGCATGGGCGTGCCGGCCGCGAGCAACACTGAAACCGACTCATCACATCCGCGCCGGCACCTGCGCCCTAGACTGATGACCCCCGCTCATGATCCTCAACCCACCGCCGCGCTGCCCGCACTGCGGACGGCCGCCGCACGAGATCACCTACGTCAGGCTCACCAGCGAGCGACGCCAGGGCACGTATATCCACGCTGCGCTGGAGTTGCATGTCAGCCACGCGCTGACGGTCCGGCCCGGTGTGAGCGGCATCACCCTGCATTGCATTACCTGCGACCGCGCGGTCATCGAGGCTGGCAGCAATGGCCGCTGGCGAGGCGAGTACCAGATTGCCGCGTGCGTTCTGCCGCCTGGCTGGCCGGCGTCCTCATGAGATGACACGGGTGTGGCGCGCCGGGGGGACCATCGACCGACGTGCGCCTGGCGAAGCCTCGTTGCCGCGGGCGGCCAGGTAGCCTGACGACCCCCGTTGCAGAGAAGACGCGCGCCCAATACCATCCTTCGCGGACGCTTGAGTACCGAAGGCAGGTTGCCATCATTTGACGGCGCAACCGGCTGGCTCAATTCGGAGCCGCTGACACCCGCTGGCTTGCGCGGAAACGTCGTCGTGGTCAACTTCTGGACCTACACGTGCATCAACTGGCTTCGCCAGTTGCCGTACGTCCGCGCGTGGTCAGAACGCTACCGCGACCGGGGTCTGGTGGTAATCGGCGTGCATACGCCAGAGTTCGGATTCGAGCACACCGTCGAGAACGTCCAACAGGCGGCGAAGGACATGCGGGTGGAGTATCCGATCGCGATCGACAGCAACTACGCGGTCTGGAATGCGTTCGCCAACCATTATTGGCCGGCCCTGTATTTCGTCGACGCCTCGGGCCGTCTTCGGCATCACCGCTTCGGTGAAGGTGACTACGAAGCATCCGAACGTGTCATCCAGCAGTTGCTGACGGAGGCGGGTGACAAGCACGTGGGTTCTGACCTGGTGTCCGTCGACCCGGGCGGCGCGGAGCTTGGCGCCGACTGGCAGGATCTCGAGTCCACGGAGAGCTATCTCGGCTACTCGCGGACCGAGCACTTCGCCTCCGCGGGTGAGGTGGCCCCAGGCGAGTCCAGCGTGTACCGCGTCCCCGCCCAACTGACGCGCAATCAGTGGGCGCTCGACGGTGCCTGGACATTTGAGCGTGAGGCCGTGGTCTCCAACGCAGCCGCCGGCCGCATCGTCTACCAGTTTCACGCGCGAGACCTTCACCTGGTGATGGGACCCGTCAGCCGCGGAGCGTCCGTTGGATTTCGCGTGCGGATCGATGGACGGGCGCCGGGCAGCTCGCATGGACTGGATGTCGACGAGCAGGGGCTTGGCAGGCTGGCAGACCAGCGCATGCATCAACTTATCCGTCAACCGATGCCCGGTGATGGACCGTCGCTTCGAGATCCAGTTTCAAAATTCAGGCGTCGCGGCGTACGTCTTCACGTTCGGGTAGGCATCGTGCCGATGGCCGCCGCGATCTCCGCGCGGTCGGCGGCGAGGGTCTTGTCACTCTGGCCGACGACGGTGTCGACGATGCCGTAGTCCAGCGCGTCCTGGGCGCTCATCCAGTAGTCGCGGTTGATGTCACGCGCGATGCGCTCGACGGGCTGACCCGTATCGGCGGCCAGGAGCTCTTGCATGCGCGCCTCCAGACGCAGCAGCTCACGTGCCTGGACCTCGATGTCCGCCGCCGTTCCCTGGAATCCGGACGAGGCCTGGTGGATCAAGATGCGCGAGTTGGGCAACGCTGAACGTTTGCCTTTCGCGCCGCCGGCCAGGAGCCACGCGGCCATGCTCGCCGCGATGCCCACCACCGTGGTGCCGACTTTCGGTTGGATCAGCTGCATGGTGTCGTAGATGGCAAGCCCGGCGTCGATGGAGCCGCCCGGGCTGTTGATGTACAGCTGGATATCCCGCTCGGGATCGTCCTGGGCCAGGAACAGCAGCTGCGCCACGATCAAGTTGGCGACGGTGTCGTCGACCGGCGTGCCCAGGAAGATGATGCGGTTGCGCAGCAGCAGCGAGTAGATGTCGGAAGCGCGCTCGCCGCGGCTGGTTTGCTCGACGACCATCGGTACCATGTACGCCGACGGCACGACGAGCGAGGTTGTGTTTCGAGGTTCTGCCATGAATGCTCCCAGGGCGGCACCGACTCTCGCGATCCCGCCGGTAGAGTGGAACAAAAACAGGCGCGGGGTACTTCCTTTTTTTTCGCGGCGTCGATCAATCGACAACGCTGGCGTGAGGCCAAACACGGCCGCGGTCACCAGGTTCATGGGACTCGCGAGGAAGTTGAACGCCGTGCCCATGGGATCGGCGGTATTCGCCGTGACGCCAGTAATCGCCAGCACGCCGACTCCGAGGACCGCGGCAATCCCGGATAACTGTGGTGCCGCGAAGTGACGCATCGCGGACAAGCCGAAGTCGTCAATCGCCGTATCGCTTTCGAACTCGGCCCGCAAGCGGCTCACCAGACCGACAACCGCGCCAACCAGGAAGTACGCCATCCCACCAATGAGGTACGGCCCGCTGAGTCCGGCAGCGAGCGCAAGCCACAAGACGGCGTACATCAGCAGGCCAGCCGACGAGCAGGTCGATCACCGCGGACGAGAACGACACGGGCTCGAGGCCAAACAACGTGAGTCGACCGGCCACGGTGGCTACGGCGACGACCGCGGCAACCATGGGCGCCAGCGGCGCCGTGCCAACCACGGCGGCACGGATGATTTCGCCGCTTTGTTTCACGACGTCTGCGCTGGAGCCAGCAACAGCCACCAGCACATGTGTGAATGTGACCGACGCGGACGCGCTGGTTTGGGGCGATGCGTCCACGAGTCCGACGCGCGCGTTCGACGCAAACAGGCTACGGTCGCGCTCGATGCTGGCAGCCACGTGGCGCCCCCCTTCGCGGGTACGCACTCCAGAAAGGATGATCCGAGTTGCCTCTGGGTGCGCCTCACTGTACCGAGGCGCCGGTCCGACGGATGTGAGGCAGCGTACAGGCGAGATGTGAAGCGCGTCACAGCCGCGGCCGCCGGCCAGGTGGCTTCGGCCCCGGGCGTTGCCGGGGCGTCGGACCGCGAGCGTCACTTGCGCGGCTTACTGAACTCCGTGCCAGTGGTCCACGCCGTATAGAGGAAGTACGAAATCATGAGCGTGAGGCACACCCACAGAACCATAACCACGTGGTACAGGACAGCGTGCGGCAGGCCCATGGCCGCGGCGGCAGCCAACCCCGTACCGACCCCCATCCCGAGCGCCGCGACGAGCAGCACCCAGCACCAGTAGTAGGGATAGCTCGGCCGGCAGGCCACTTTCGTCTGTGCTTGGGCTTGCTTCCAGGCGTAGACCAGGCCTGCGAGCGCCACCAACACGACGATCGCCACCAGCGTCCAGACAGACCAGGGGAGGTCGGTTGTCAACCGGCCGAGATCGGTGAGTGCCACACCAAGCCCCAGCACGGGCAGCACGAAGTCCAGCAGCAGCAACAGCCCCAGGCGCCTCGAATAGGTGTCGTCGGAGTTCGCCTCTCGCCGCGTGCGCTGATGCTCCGCTACCAGCTCCAGCCACCAGCCTGCGCTGACGGCCAGCACCGCCCACGCCGCCGCAAATGCGAGCCCCTCGACCCAGCTCGCGCCCACCAGGAAGGTGAGTGACGGCGTGGGTAAGATGCCCAGGCCAAGCGCCAGCGCGCCGAGCAACAGGCCCATATACAGCACGAGCGCCATCCATCCAGCCACCGACACAATCGAATTCCGGCTGACATAAGTCGTGATGCTCAGCGCGTCGCTACTGGTGTGCTCGAGGTTCATAGCGCGCTCGACGGCACCGCTCTGCAGGACGCAGTAGTAGCGGTCCACTCCGTAGAGCACGAGGATCAAGAGCATCAGCGAGGAAACCACCGCCGCGCGCGCGGCGGTGCTCGCGCCGGAGCTTCCCACCTCAGTCACCAGCGCGCTGGCCGTGAGGAACCCTGTCGTCAGGGTAAAGCCGTACTGGCGCAAACCGGCGATGGTGGTATCCAGTCGACCGATCGTCGAGCGAGCCTCACTCCAGTCTTTGACCGCCAGGTCGTCACTCATGGTGATCTTGTCATTGGCGGCCGGAGCGGGTGGCGTTACCAGTTTGACGGCTGACCAACCTGGAGGCATGGCAACCGCCGACCCGGCGTCCAGCGGGACGGCGTTCGATCCGGCAGGGTGGGCAACCGGTGGCGCGCTTTTCAAGCGGTTGTCCAGCGCGGTTTTCAGGCGCGCCTCGTCCAGGTTCGAAGCTCCAGTGATGTGCAGGAGGGCTTCGACATACGCGTCGGTCAAACGCGTCTTGATACCGGCGTCGAGGTTGTTTCTGAGATAGATGATGCCGTCCTGCTCGCTGGTGAACGTGCGCTCCGTGACGCTGGCCTGCGCGTAGCGCGCAAGCGCCAGGCCGCGGCTGAGGTCGTCGGCGTCGGGGTCGGTGATGACATCAATGTTGGGTGTTGGGGCGGTGGAGAGCACCGTGCTCACGCCGTCGAGCGGCGGCTTGAAGTTCGCCGCTTGCAGCTCGTTGATGACGATGTCGCGGACGTGATTGGGGTCGTAGACGACCGACGGATCTCCCTCCCGGTGCACCTCGCGGCGATAGAGGCGATTTCTGGCGTCCACCACATCGACGTCCTCTGGCAGGATGAGCAGGCAGCCCCGCACCGGTTGGCCATAAGCCTGTGGGACCGGGACCAGGGTGGGCGCCCAGCCGCGTGACCTGGAGCTGCGGGCGTACTCCACGGCGAAAGGAGTCTCGACGTTCTCGCGGCGCTCGGCAGCCTCCAGTTCGGGACCGGCGGACCAGGCGAGTGAACCGTACGCCAGAATCGCCACTCGAGGCATCGCTGTCCTCCGTTGCGTCTCCGGGGGCCAGCATAGCACCGCAATTCGGCTAGGCGAGCCAGTCGGTATAGAGACCTGCACGGATCGCGGCGCGGTAGGCGAGCAGGCGCGCCCGCTCGGGCGCGGTCCACTGGGCAAGGTCGGGCTGCCCGGGGTCTGGAGCATGTTCGGAATCAGTCGACCAGCCATAGCGGCACTGAAAGCACACGTACGCGTGGCGTGCGCGTCGGATGACACGGCGGAAGCCACAGCGCGGGCACGGCACGCGCTCTTCGATCTGCATGGCTCCGCAGCATGCGGGTGAAACCCGGGTGGCGCATGGGGCGCGGACACCCATATTTGCAGTCGCGTTACCCCATTTGCGGGGTGGCGCCTCGGCGAGCCACTGATCGGGTGGTCGCCGCCTGCTGCCTCGCAGGCGGAGTTACGTGTTCGTCATCCTGAGGAGGCACGACGACGGCTGCCACGCGCTGTGTGGGCCGTGTGTCTCGAGTAGGTCGCGTCAGGCAGCACGCGCTTCGGGGACGGGCAGACGCACATAGGCTGTGGGCAGCTCGTGGCGCTCTTGTAGTTGGCTCAGCAGGGTCTGTACGTCGGCTCCGAGGACGGTCAGCGCCAGGCGGCGGTAGGCAGCACGGCGAGCGGCGGGCATCGGCATGGGAGTAGTGGTCGTGGAAGGAGGCATGCCGGACTAGTATTCGCCCGTTCACGCGTGACGGGGAGAGCCAACCTGCCTCGTTGCGAGCGCCATTGGTACTTTTCGCGGCGCCGACACTCTCGGGCCTCGGCCCCGACGCTTGCGCGGTAAGGCCCACGGCGCCATGGTCTGCGCGTTAGCATTTCGGTCATCAGCATGAACACGAATACAGAAAAGGCCATTCTCGCCGGCGGCTGCTTCTGGGGGATGCAAGACCTCATCCGCAAGCTGCCCGGCGTGCTGCACACGCGCGTCGGGTACAGCGGCGGCGAGGTTCCCAACGCCACCTATCGCAACCACGGCAGCCACGCCGAGTCCATCGAGATTCTGTTCGACCCCCAGCAGTTGAGCTACCGTGACCTGCTGGAATTCTTCTTTCAGATCCACGATCCGACGACGCGCAATCGGCAGGGGAACGACATGGGCGCGAGCTATCGCTCGGTTATCTTCTACACCAGCGAGGCGCAGCGCCAGACGGCAGAGGACACCATCGCCGACGTCAACGCCTCAGGTCTGTGGCCAGGCAAGGTGGTGACCGAGGTCAAGCCCGCGGGGCCATTCTGGGAAGCGGAACCGGAACACCAGGACTATCTCGAGCGGTATCCGAACGGCTACACGTGCCACTTTCCACGGCCGAAGTGGAAGTTGCCGCGGCGAGCGGCGGCCTCGACCTGAGGACGTCAACGCAGAAGGCTGCACCCGGGGCAGCCTTCTGCCAGCTCGGGGGCGTGACGTCCATCAGGATTCGCCGTCGTCGACGCTTGCGCGCTACTCGCACAGCATTCAGGCGTTCCAGTTGGAAAGGACGTCGGCGAGTCCGCTGAGCGAGGACAGGACCTCCATGCCAGTGAAGTAGTACGCCGTCCACCAGACGGCATCGATCACCCACTCCCGAGTGAGACCCCAGGCTTTGCCCAGCAGCGCCGCTTCGCGGACGCCATCCGCATACCCCATGAACGTGTTGTGGCGCAGCATCAGATAGGGCATCACCTGCTTGGGAAGCCCGCCGCGGAAGGCGCCTTCCCACTTCGCACGGGTCGCCTTGAGCAGGCGCGGATGGTGCGTGACGGACAACTCCACCCACCGCGGGACCTCGCCAACGTTGCGCAGGTACCACGCGCGAAGCCCCGTCAGATCACCAGGCGTCAGGTCCTTGCTTGATGCATCGAGTCCGCACTGAAATGCTTCGGGGTCGGCCGACCATCCGTCGGGAAAGACGGCCGGTGTTGGTCGATCGCGAAAATCCCGCAAGATGCCACCCACCGCGCGGTAGACGCACTCCAGTCCACGCATACCAGAGGTGAGCTGTGCCGTCATGACGACGTCCATCAACTGCGCGCGAGTGATGCCCTGCTTCTGGAGCACGCGGAATTCGTTCAGGATCCCAACCTCCCATCCGATGTTGATGTAGGTGTGCAGGTTGGCAAAGGACATCACCATGGCTTTGACGCGTTGCGGATCGTCGAACAGACTGGTGGCGCGTCGGTGGAGCTTGGCGAAATCCGGTCGGTTCTCGAACCACACGGTGTTCGCGGTCACTTCATAGAGCGGACCACGGTCACGCCGCAGGTAACTGAGGAACGCGTCGGATTCCTCCTGGGACATCTCCAGGCTATCGAGGTTCAGTCCACGTGAGATGCCCCAGAGTGGTTGTGTCATGAAGTGGCAACGCTCCTTGTGTTTCCTGCATGATGCCTGAGTACAGGGCGTCCGGAACTGTCGCCGGCTGCCAGGGTGCGCGCGTGGCTCGCCCTGCCTACGGGACCGAGCGCAGCTTCTTGCTCCATGCGGTGCCAGAACCGCTTACGCTGCCGACTCGACGTGTCGGTGAGCTGGGGTGATCGCTTCGCGTCGCGCGCCGCTGGCTGACTCGGCGAGGCGGCGGCGGCTTGCTGGTCGCCGTGCCCACGAGAGCACGAGAGCAGCAGGGCTGCCAGCGTAGGCCCACTCTTTGAGGCGTGGAAAACCGGGACTACGAGCTGAATCCGTGACGGACCACTCCGCTCGGGTCGGCGCGGTACGTCTTGTCGGGCGGCGGGTTCGTGGTGTGTCACATCTGCGACACGCTCACTCGAGGAAACGTGACAAACTTGCGAGCCGCCGTGTGGTCAGCCGCGTCCGCGGTCAGCAGTGCTGCCGAAACGACATCGAACGACGAGGGCATCTGTGCTCGCCGAGGCGCGTGCGGCGCTGGGTCGAAGCCCTGACGATGTGGTACGTTCGTAGGTGCCGCATGGAAGCCGTGGCGCGACAAGCCAACCGCCTGGTCGATCGAGTTGATGCGTACGTGATGCGCAGCAAAGGTCGAATGCAACGCATGCGGCACATTGTCGACGCGCTTGTGGCTGAGCCGCCTGGCAATCCGTGGTACGAGCTGCTGACGCCGCTTCTCGTGGCCACCGCGCTCGTGGCGATTGCATTGCTGCTGACGTTGATCCAGATGCTGCTGGACGCCTAGCCTCAAACGTCAGCCTTCGCCCTTCGAGGCACGCACTGTCAGCAACTCCACCTACGGTGGAGCCCTTCGATGGGTTTTTCAACGGCCTCCTGGCGCAAACTGTCACAGAAGTCTGGCCGACTGCGACTCGGGCAGAAAACGGGCTTGTCGGCCAGCCTTCTGCAGCCTGTGCGGCGCGTGGCGCCGCGGAGCTTCATCTGTCCTCGCCCATGTCCTCATGTGTCGAGCTGCCAGTCTGGAAGATTGGCCATCCAATCTCGGTTCGCCAGGCGCTCTCGTCGGGTGTGTCGAGGGGGCCGACCAGGTAGTACTCGCGGATGGGGCCAGCGACGGCCAGGGCGTGGTGCGTGACGTGGGTGGCCAGCAATCCGTATGCGGTATCCATGCCGGCATAGGGACCCGCGTGCACCAGGGTGGCCAGCTCGACAGCGGGAACCACGAGCGTCTCGACGCGGCCCATGGCTCGCGGAGGAGTTCCGCACGCGACGAAGACGGTGGCCGCCCCGAGCTCGTCGGCGAAGAGTTCGGTACTGTAGATCCCGCCCGGCGATCCGAGGCGCGCGATGCCCTGAGCGGCCAGCGTGGCGCGCAGCTCGCCCAGGGCGCCCTGAAGCCAGACGGCGGCGTCCCCGATCTCGATGACTTGACTGATGGCGGCGGCCGCGATGGACGGCACGCGCCGTTGCGTAATGGTTGCGGCCGCGGTTGGCCGTTCGAGCAGGTCGCGAAGGGCCGCGACGGCGTCCTGCACGCGCGTGAGGCTCGCTTCCAGACGAGCGAGATGCGCCGCGATCAGCTCGTTGCGGCTGGCGACATCGGGTGCCACCAGGACGGCCTGGATGTCCTCCACGGGCATGTCCAGGTCACGAAAACGGCGGATGATCTGCGCCGTGGCGATCTGATTGGTGGCGTAGCGGCGGTACCCAGAGGTCGGGTCGACCTCGGCCGGTTCCAGCAGACCGACCTCGTGGTAGTAGCGCAGCATCTTGACGCTGAGGTGGGTCGCTCGCGAGAAGTCGCCGATGGCAAGCGTCGATCGCACGCTCCTACTGTGAGGTCTCCCACAGTGGGAGAGTCAAGCCGCGAACTGGGTCTTGACCCTCCCAGACTGGGAGCACCGATGCTGAGCTCGATCGGCACTCTGGCCGACATCGAGAAAGGACGTGTCCATGACCGTCGGATTGCCCCCTATCGTTGCCCAGCACATCGCGGCAGTAAACGCCTTCGACACCGAGGCCATCGTGGCGACGTTCGCGCCGGACGCCTACGTGAACGACAACCGCCGCGAGATCCGCGGCACCGACGCGATCCGCAAGTTCGTGGCCAGGGAGTTCGTGGGCGACCACGTCACCATGGAGGTCCGCGAGGTCGTGGATCACTATGGGGACATCATCGTGCGAGCCAGGTTCGACGGTACGTACGACAAGACCAACCTGCCGGACGAGCTGGTGATGTCGAATTACTTCAGTATTCGGGACGGCAAGATTGTGAGCTTGACGGTAATTTTCAATCAGCCGTCACCGTACTGAGATGTGAGCCTGCCGCGCTCCTAGGCCAAACTGCCACAGAAGTCTGGCCGACTGCGACTCGGGCTGAAAACGGGCTTGTCGGCCAGACTTCTAGGAGGAGACGGTTTCTAGCTCGATGTCAGCGGCGGCGTAGCCGTCGCCCGACCAGCAGTAGATAAATCCGTCGTATTTGACCGTCAGCGCCATCGGGCCGTTGCCGTACGCGGAGAACAGACGTTTGGTGTCCGCGTCATAGCGCCAGTTGGGCCAGCCCGCGTTGCGCCAGGCGTAGAAACCGACATAGCGGTTGCGCGACCCTTCGGTTCCCACGGTCATCCACCAGTCATCCTCGGTCCCGTAGAAGAGCTGGCCGCTGTAGACCTTCGTGACCAGGCGCGCGGCGCGCTCTTTTTCGACCAGGCACGCCCACTCACCGGAGCCCTTACCCAGGTAGCCCTTCAGGCCGTTGTGGGATAGTTTTATCAGTACTGGCATCGCTGCAATCCTTCTCCGGGTGCTTCACACCCAGCTATGCGACGTACTCCACCTCGACCTCTGCCGGAGCGTAACCCGATCCGGAGTAGCAGTAGATGTGGCCGTCGGAATACTCCTTGATCCCCATTTGAGCACCCGCGAGACCGGAGGTCAGGCGCCTGGTCGCCACGTCGTATTTCCAGGCGGGATACCCGGTGGTTTTCCAGCCGTACAGACCGACGTAACCCTGGTTGGCGCCGACGGTGCCCACGCTCAGCCACCGATCGTCGTCCGTGCCGTAGTAGAGCGCGCCGTCGTCGATGCGGGTTCGCAGTCGGACGGCGTTGTCCCGGTCGGACAGGACCGCCCAGTCGTTCGGTCCGCGCGCCAGGTAGCCTTCCATGCCGTTGCGCGAGAGTCTGAGCACGAACCCGCCCATGTCCGCCGAGATGTGGCCGATGCGAGGACGCACGTAGCTCAGGACCACGTCATGCACGGCTCCAAATTCCTTGTGCGCGCGGTCCCGCATGGAGTCGCTCCACCGCTCGAGCGGGAGCATATCGTTGGTGGACTCCGCGCGCCATAGTCGGGAACCGACTGCGAATGAGCTCCGGAGTGATCTGAGTGGTGCCCCGCTCCAGCACATCCAGAATCGATTGCTGCGACATCTGGGCGGTTTCGCTGGCGATTTTCACGCCGTCGCCGCCCTTGAGCATGGTGCCGTCACCGTAGATCAAGAACGGTGTGGGGTGGTCCTTCGAGGCGACGTACAGCCCTTGACGGTTGACGTAGTCGTGCAGCAAGAGGGTCGACGCCTGGCCGACGGAGTTGTTGAGAAAGACCAGATAGTTCTGGTAGGCACTTTCCAGGTTGACCGAGCCCTCGGCGCGCACGCCGGACATCTTGATCCGTTCTGGTTTGGTCGGCTGCTCTTGCGTCGTCTGTGGGTCGCGCACATCGCCGGGTGTGGCGGAGTACAGGCCACGCGCGGCCAGACCCGGCTGACGCGTGGTCGACATGGTCTGCACGTCCGGCCAGTCGGGCACGCTCATGCGGTTGTTCGGCGCCCACTCGCGACCCGCTCGCAGCTCGCTGCTCCATTGCTCCGCGCCCAGGCTCATGCGCACGTCCGCGATGCAGCGCTCCATGTCCATGCGCTCCGGCACTGGCTGAGGGGTTCCGATCAGCTCGCGGAGCGCCAGCGCGGCGCCCACCAGGCGCGCAGCGCGTCCACCACGACCGTCGAGCGCGGCAATGCTTGCAAAGTCGGCGAGCGTGATTGCAATCTGGCGTCGGGCACCCAGCTCGCGCTTCAGGATGAGCGCCTGCCGCTGGAACGATGTCGCCCGCGGCAGGTCATCTTGCGCTCGCGCCACGTTGCCCAGGTTGCCGAGCTGCATGGCTTCCACGTCGGTACGGCCAGCCTGGCGAGCCAGGGCGAGCGCTTCCGCGTGCTGCTTCGCGGCGCCCTCCACGTTACCCATGTGGAAATACGCCTCGCCAAGATTGCCGATTCGCGTGCGACGCTTCGCCAATGTCGCCTGCGGCGCGCGCCTGGGCGAGCGTCTGCTCCCACAGGGCCGCCGCGAAGGCGAGGTGGCCCACGTCGTACGACACGCCCCCGCGCGTATTCAAGGCGCGCACGGCACCCACCAGGTCGCCAGCCTGATGATGCAGCTCAATGCTCTCTTCCAGTCTAACACGGCCCGCGCGGTGTCGCCCTGAATGCTGGCGAGCACACCTGCCGCGTAGCGGGCGCGCGCCTGGACCGCTGCCGGCGCGGAATCGGCGTTCGGCTGTTCCAGAAAGCGCTCCACCCAGTCGCGGCCCTCGGCGACGTGCCGGCGGTTAGACCAGAAGCGCCCCAGCGCGCCGACGAGGCGCAGGCCGCGCTCGCTCTGCAGTCGCTCGTACAGCCAGGCCAACGCCAGTCGGAGGTCGTCGAGCGCGCGCTCGAGGCGTTCCAGCCACATCGCCTGTGCTCTGCCAGTCAGCTCGATCACTGCTTGTTCGGCGAGCGCCGAGCACCGTTCGCAGTGGCGGGCGCGCAGCGCGTCGTACTCGCCGCTCTCGATGAGTTTCTGGTTCGCGTACTCGCGTACGCTTTCGAGCATCCGAAAACGCGGCTCGGCCTCGTTCTTGTCTGGTCGTCGGATGAGATAGCTGTCCACGAGTCCGTTGAGTGGTTCGAGGACGTCAGCGGGGGCCAGGTGGGCGTCCGCACACACCGTTTCCGCCGCGCTGAGCGTCCAGGCACCGGCAAACACGGACACGCGGCGCAACAGCATTTGCTTGCGCGTGTCGAGCAGGCCGTAACTCCAGGCCAGCGTATTGCTCAACGTGCGTTGCCGCTCGGGCAGCTCGGGTGGTCCGCCGGTGAGCAACTGCAACTGCCGGTCCAGGCGTCGCAGCAGGAGCTCTGGGCCCAGCACGCCCAGCCGCGCCGCGGCGAGCTCGATTGCCAGTGGCATGCCGTCGAGCCGCCGACAGATCGCGGCAATCGTCGAAGCGTTGCGTGGTTCGAGCGCGAACTCTGGTGCTGCAAGCTGCGCGCGTTCGACGAACAACCGCACCGCCGGTGAAGCGGCGATGTCGCGGAATGTCGGCCGCTCGCTGGGCTGGGCGAGCGGCTCGACCGCGAAGCGCCGCTCGGCGCGCACACGCAGGGCAGTGCGGCTGGTCGCCAGCAACGTTATGGACGGACACGCGCTCAACAGCTCCCCGATGAAGCGGGCGCCGCTCACGAGGTGCTCGAAGTTGTCCAGAACCAGCAGCGCGGATCGCTGCCGCAGATGCTGGGCCAGCAGCTCGTAGACGTTGCGCCCGCCCGACGCGTGGACCCGCAACGTGTTGCCGATGGTCGCCGGAATGTGCTCGGCGTCCCGAAGCGGCGCCAGATCGACAAAATGCACGCCCTCAGAAAAGCGTTCTGCCACGCCGAACGCGACAGCGAGCGCCAATCGCGTCTTGCCCACGCCACCGGGTCCAACCAGCGTGACGAGTCGCGCAGCTGGCTGAGGTCCGATGAGCAGCGCGCTCACGGCCGCTATGTCAGCGTCGCGACCGATCAGCGGGAACGCCAGCGCGGGGGCGTTGAACATGGGAAAGCGCGGCGGCGCCGGGCGTGTGTCACGCGATTCGGTCCGGCCAGGTGATCGGTCGGGTACCGGAGTCGCGCGGTCGAGCAACGCGGCGTGGTCCGACGCATCGAGCCGCAGCGCGCGGCTGATGGACCGCAGCGTGTGGGGATATGGTCGTCGGCGCAAGCCCTGTTCGAGTGCGGCAATCGTCGCCAGGCTGACCCCGGCCTGTTCGGCCAGGTCCGCCTGGGTAAGCCCGGCGCGGGCTCGAAAGACGCGCAGGAGGTCGGCGAACGTCGCCGAGTCAGTCTCCACGCGCAATTCGTCGGTCACGTGCGCAACGCCGCGGGGCGCGACGTGACCACAGCCGTGTGCAGCAGGCTGCTCGAAACCGCATTGACCAAATTCGTACGTTGGGGCAACGTTCCTGGTCGACCGCCCACGCCACGTCGACCATGAGCGCGCCGACCATCTCCGAAGTGTGCAAGCGCGTGGTCTGAGAACGGAGTGTAGGAGAACTGTGGGCAAACTGTCAGGTTGGCGTAACTCGCTGACACGAGTTGACGGATATAGACCTTGTTGTTAGTCAGTAGGGAGGATCCGTTGCCTGAAGTTCATACCGTCACCGTCGAGGACGTCGATGGCGTCGCGGACTGGGCCGCGCAGCATGCTTCGGCCGCGGATCGGGCCAGGATCCTGGCGATCGTCGTGGCCTTTGGCGGGGAACGGCAGCGGCAATTCGCGGACCAGCCCATCCTCTGGGAGATCGACTGGTTTTACCGGGGCTCGGAAACGGCCTTCTATCGACTGGCGCTGATCAACTCCGAGACATTGATTGAGCTGTGGGGGTCGTCCTGATCGCGGCGCCGCTGACGCGCGCTGGGTCAGCCGCTCTGCACGGGCTTCTGCGTCTGATTGCCGCGTCGCAGCGCGCCGAAGCCAAAGGCGACCGTTATCAGACAGATCGTCGCTTCGAGTCCGATGGCCAGCTGGACGCCCCAGGCTTCGGCCAGACTGCCGGTCACCGCACCGCCGATGGGCGTGGTGCCCTGGTTGAGCAGTAAATACAGGCTCAGCACCCGACCGCGGTATTGCTCCTCCGCGCCCAGCTGCAGTGTGGTATTGGTGAGCGCTGAATACACCACGCTCAGCAGGCCGAGCACCACCAGGATCATCATCGACACGTACAGATTGCGACTGAGCGCCACGCAGGCAAGCAGGATCGAGAAGCCGGTGGCCGCCAGGAGCACATTGCGTCGGTTGGGGGTCAAGCGCGTGGCGACGCCCAGTGCGCCGATAATTGACCCCACGCCCATCGCCGCGTCGAGAGCGCCGAAACCCACCGCGCCGGCGTCGAGCGTATAGCGTGCCAGCAGCGGCAGGATGACCAGGAAGTTGTAGCCGAAGGTACCCAGAAACGCGAGCAGGATCACCGGAAAGCGGAGATCTGGTGTCCGCGCGACGTAGGAGAGACCTTCGAGCAGCTGCGTGTGGATGGCGCCGCGTGGGGCGCGGCGTGAGGCCACGAACTGGTCCGGGTGCATCAGCGCCAGACCGAGCAGGACCGCAAGGAAGCTCGCGGCGTTCAACGCGAAGCACACACCGGTGCCCACCGCGGCGATCACGACCCCAGCGAAGCCTGGGCCAACGATGCGCGCGGCGTTGAACACCGAGGAGTTCAGGCTCACCGCGCTTTGAATGTGTTCGCGGCCGACCAGCTCGCTGACAAAGGACTGGCGCGTGGGCGCCTCGAGTGAGGTGAGCACACCCAGCACAAAGGCCAGCACGTAGATCTGCCACAGTTGAATACGGCCAGACAACGTCAGCGCGGCCAGGACCGTGGCCTGGACGACTTCCAGACCGATGACGACTAACAGGAACGGTCGCTTGCGGACGCGGTCGGCGACAACGCCGCCGAACAGTGACAGGAAGGTGTACGGCAGCGTCTGGAGGGCGGTGACCAGGCCGAGTGCCACGGCTGAATTGGTCAGTTCGAGGACCAGCCATGCCTGGGCGGTGCGCTGCAACCAGGTACCAGACTGGGAGACCGCCTGGCCGGCAATGAAGAGGCGGTAGTTGTAGACGCTGAGCGCGCCGAACGTTCGGTTGTGGCTCATGCGCGGCCGGGCGCGCTCTTGCAGGTCGGTCATCGTCGCCGGCTGGGCCGGTGACGTACGCAGATGTTGCTGGTGACTGAGCTCAAAGTACTATCGTACCGACGCACGTCACCGCCTCGACGCTAACGTTCCTGTGAACCGTGGGTCGGCCGAAGTTGGCCGAAGCCGCTCGAAGGTGTGTCGGGCCGCGTTGTCGCCGATGCGAGCGTCACGGTGTCGTTCGCGCCACCCTGGTGGGCGGCGCGAACCCGCGCGGTGTGGGCCCCTCGGTCAGGCCGTCGCTGGTGCCCAGCGGTAAATGCGCGTCAGCGCGCCGCCCATCAGGGTGGCGCGGTCGGCGTCGGACAGGCGGTCAGTCACGCGGAACGCCTGCACGCCCTGCTCAAAGGTCAGCAGCGCCGTGGCGCGCGTCCAGTCAGTGCCCCACAGACAGCGATCGAGGCCGAAGGCGTCGAAGATGCGCACGAGTGGGTCCCAGATGTCCTGGTACGGGAAGGGAGCGTGCGACAGCGTGCCAGCGCCGGTGATCTTGATGGCAACGTTGGGATGGGCTGCCAGGGCCAGCACGTCTGGCAGATCGGCAAAGGGCTCGGCGGGCGCAGGCGGCTGGAACGGCTGCTGCAGCCCGAGGTGGTCGATCACAATCTGCGTGTCGGGGTTGCGCGCGGCGAGTTCGCGGGCCTGCTCCAGCCGGCCCCACGCCAGGAGATTGACCGGCAGCGCGTGACGCGCGGCGGACGCGAGGACCAGGTTGAGACCCGCATCGGCGGGGTCCGCCGAGAGCTCACGATTCAGCATGATGCGCACGCCGACGGTGCCCGGCGTGGACGCCCAGTCGGCAATCGTTTCTGCTACCGCGGGATCCGTCGGGTCGACCGGCTTGACCAGAGCGAAGCGGTCCGCGTGATTGGCGCGTACCTCGAGCGCGTAGCTGGCGTCGTAGCGGTACAGGGAGAAGGGCGAGACCAGGATTGCGCCGTCCACCCCGACCGCGTCGAGGGCTGCCACCATCTGATCGCCAGTGACCTCCGTCGGGCCCTGGAGGGTGCCGGCCCAGGGCCGGCCCGGGTGGTGGCGTTCATAGGCGTGGACCTCCGCGTCGATGGTTGGCATGCTCGGTCTTGTGCTCTCTTCGTCGGTCGCGTGCCTGACGGTCGGGACCGCGCGGGTATTGTCAGCCACGCCCCGCGGCGCTGGCAAGCGCACGTGCTTGCCAGCTCTTGCCCGTGGGGGGTGTCGATTTGAGCCCTGCCCGCTTGTCTAGAAGGTGAGAGACCTGGAGGCGCGTCTTGCTCGCCTCACACCCTCTCAACACGTCGTAGTGGAGGTTCTCCGGTGGAAACATCACAGATCGAAACATCACAGATCGAAACATCACAGATTACCGGCATCTACGCCATTGGCATCCGCGTATCCGACCAGCCGCGCGCCCTGCGCTTCTATGTCGACGTGCTCGGCTTCGAGCTACGCCTGGAGCGGCCCCTTCCTACCGGCAGCCGCTGGATCGAAGTGGCGCCCACCGGGGCGGCCGTGTCGATCGCGCTCATCCCGGCGAGCGACGCGGCGCCGGCCGGCGTGGAGACCGGCATTCGCCTCACGACACTGGATGCCGCGGCGGAGCATGCTCGGCTTCGTAGACATGACGTCGCCGTAGACGACCTCCTCCGCTGGCCGGGTGTGCCGCCCATGTTCGCGTTCCGCGATGCGGACGGCAACCTGCTGGAGATGATCGAACACGCTGCTGGTCCGGCCGTGTAGCGCGTTGGCCCGCTCAGGCTCCGGCGGTACTGGTAGTTCCCGCGCCTGGACGCGTCGACGCTTGTTGGGGCATGACCTGCGGCGTGACTGACGCCGTCGGGCGTGGAAGCGTCTGGACTTGCGAGCGGGCCGCAGTCAGCGCAGCCTCCGCGTCGGGCAGCGACGGGAAGGCCGCGACAGGGGTATCAACCTGTCGAAACGCGGTGGTCAGATCGCCCAGAACGCTGGAGCGGTACGCGCTGATGTTGGGCTCGGCTACACCGAACCGGCTGGTGAGAAAGCGAATCACCGAGGTGTGATCAAACGGGTCGCTGCACACCCAGCCGCCCTGGGTGTAGGGTGAGATCAGCAGCGCGGGCACGCGGAAGCCAGGGCCGATGGGCGCGCCGTCAACGATTTCGTCAGGCGTCTCGGGCGGAGCCACGGGTGGCGGCACGTGATCGAACAGCCCGTCGTTCTCGTCGTAGTTGAGAATGAACACCGTAGTGTTCCAGACGTCGGGATTGGCCGCGACGGCATCCAGTTTGCTGGCGACGTACGCCGCGCCGGCCGCCGGCCAGTAGTCCGGATGCTCCGACTGTGTTGACGGCATGACGATCCACGACACCTGGGGCAAGTGGTCGTTCCGCGCGTCCCATTCGAACTGACCGGCGGACAGCCGCTGCATGCCGTTGATCCAGAGTGGCGACGCTTGCGGCGCGTCCTGGAACGACTGGAACCACGCCAGCGCGTTGCAGTCGTAATTGTCGTGCTCTTGATAGACGCGCCAACTCACGCCGGCGGCTTGCAGGCGTTCGGCGTACGTCGTCCAGCGCAAGGGTTGTGGATGCGTGTTGCTGGTGATCGGCCCGCCACCTGAACCGGATGCGTCGATGCTGCCGGTCATCAGGTACAGGCGGTTGGGATGGGTTGGACCCAGTACCGAGCAGAAATAGTTGTCGCAGATGGTGAAGGCGTCGGCGAGGGCGTAGTGGAGCGGCAGGTCGGCGCGCGTGTAGTAGCCCATCGTGAATGGCCCGTTGCCACCGTCCGCTGAGCGGTGTGCCGGGAGCCAGTGGTCCATGCCGCCCTGGTTCCACGCCGCGTGCTGCACCGACCAGGCGTGGCTGGTGGAGGGAATCTTCTGCGCGGCAGTGGTGCTCGTGTCGAGGTGAAACGGCAGCATGTATCCGTCGGGGTTCTGTGGGTCCGGTTGGTAGAAGACGGACTGACCGTTGGACAGCGTCATCGCGTTGGTGTCGCCGAAGCCTCGCACGCCCGCCAGCGTGCCGAAGTAGTGGTCGAACGAGCGGTTTTCCAGCATCAGGATGACCACGTGCCGGACGTCGTCCAGGCTTGCACGCGGCGACGGCGTCTGCGCCAGCGCCCGTTGAAGGGAGGGCGCCACGCCCAGGATTGCCAGGGTCGCCGCGACGCTCTCCGCGGAACGGGTGAGGAGCCGGCGACGGCTCAGCCTGCCGAGGAATCGACCGGCCTGCGCGCTAGCAGGAACGCCGTGCATGCTCCAGTATGCCCCGAACCGGGGACGGCACATCGCGCACGTGGCCAGGGGATTATGGCCTCGCGAGCAGCACGGCGCGGCGCGTTGACGAAAGTATGCCGGCCACGTCGCAGTCGAATTGCGCCAGGTCCGCCGCGCAGGGCTGTCGCATGGCGATCAGGTCCGCGCGGGACGCATCGGCGATCTCGGCAAGTAGGGTCGGGAGATCCCCCTCGAGGGCGCTCCCGCCCGTGTGGATGCCGACGCGCGACAGCCGCGCCGCCATGCGTTCGATGCGCTGCCTGGCCTGGCGCAGGGCGCTAGTGCCGGCGCCGGGGGGTTGAACCAGGACCAGGTGCAGACGGGCTTTGACCATTGCGGTCGGCCATCCAGTGGAACCAGCAGCCTGTGAAACACGCCGTCACCTGGTCAAGCACCAACGGTGCGTGATGGGCGGACGGTAGGACGGCGTGTGCTCAGGCGCGACTCAGGCGGGGTTTCTCAGCGGTGCGCCGGGTGCACCGCGCACGGAATCAGCGGTAGCTCGTCCCCAGTTCGGCTCGGGATGTGGCGGGGAGCGTGCTCTGGCGGCTCTGGCCGACGAAACCGCCGACGATGGCGCCAGCGATCAGGGCCACGCTGTGCGCGATGAAGAAGATCGAGGCAGCGCCGGCGACGACCGCGCCGATGATCGGCAGGCCAAGGCCCGTGGTGATGAGCAAGGCCAGGGCGTCGATGATGACGACGGGGAGCAAGGCCAGCAGGAAGGCGCGTCCGGGGCGGGCGGCGACGTAACCGCCGACGAAGCCACCGATGAGGGCAGCCAGGCCCGGGTACCGGGAGCCAGATCAGGGCAAGCGGGACGAAAAGCAGCAGCAGGAAGGCGAAGAACGAGCGCATGTTGCGTTGACCAGTTATCTCAGGGTGTGGCTTGGACGCGCACGCGCCGGGAATTGTTGCAGCCCGATGCGTGAGCGACCGTGGGCCTTGCGGATGGGACAATGGGGGCATGACCGACGACAAGACCGACGAATGGGTGGCGGTCTCGAAAGAATGCTTCGAATACAACGTGGTGCCCTGGATGGGGCGGTCGTATGAACCGTGGCTGCGGGCCTCCACGCAACCGCACCCGGTGGATCCAGTTGGGCAGCTGCTGATTCCCGGCCGGGTGTACGAGGTGTTCAAGACCGAGCGCGTCCCGATGCTGCGCGCCAACAAGCGACAGGTGGCAGCAATGGGGGCGAGGAAGCTGCGCGCGTAAAAGCACGGGCGCGGCAGGGTCGCGGTCGCAGCGCGTCACGGCTGGGCCTGTATCGTGGGATCGAGACCTGAAGCGAGAGGACAGACCTTGAAGCGCAGTACCGATCGGATTCTCACCAGCCACGCCGGCAGCCTGCATCGACCCGACGACTTGCGCGACACCATGGCGTCGCGGCGGGATGGCGATCCCTTCGACGCCGCGCTCGAACAGCGCGTGCGCGAGGCCGTCAAGGACGTCGTCCGCCTTCAGGCCGAGAACGGCCTCGACGTCGTCAACGACGGCGAGTACACCAAGCGCAGCTGGCAGACCTACTCGCGCGGGCGCCTCAGCGGGCTGGAGTTCCGGCCGCTGCGTGACGGAGAAGATCCGAACTACGGCTCGATCACGGCACGCGAGTCGCGTTACTTCCCGGAGTTCTTCGCCCTTGGCCTGGCCGGCTTCGGGCGCCGTCAGCCTGTTCCCGCGCCGTCGGCCAGTCGCGAGGGTGTCTTCTGCGTGGGCCCGCTGCAGTACATCGGCCAGCAGGAGTACGAGCGCGACATCGCCTTCATCAAGGAGGCGGCGCAGGGCGTACAGGTCGAAGAGCTGGTGCTGACCGCACTTGCGCCGGGCACGGTCGAGCACTGGATGCGCAACCAGTATTACGCCAGGCAAGAAGACATGCTGTTCGCCATCGCCGACGCGATGCACGAGGAGTACAAGGCGATCACCGACGCCGGGATCATCCTGCAGCTGGACGACCCGGACCTGCCAGACGGCTATCACGTGCATCCCGAGATGAGCATCGAGGAGTACCGTCGGTTTGCGGACCTGCGCGTCGAGGCGATCAACCGGGCACTGCAGGGCATCCCCGAGGAGATGGTGCGGCTGCACATCTGCTGGGGCAGCACCCACCATCCGCATACACAGGACATCCCGCTGCGCGACATCATCGACCTGGTCTTCAAGGTACGGGCGCAGTGTTATTCGATTGAAGCCGCCAATCCACAGCACGAGCACGAGTGGGCGGTCTTCGCCGATGTCAAGCTGCCGGCTGGCAAGATTCTGATGCCAGGTGTGGTGGGGCACTGCGCGCCTGAGTTCGTCGAGCACCCGGAGGCGGTGGCGCAGCGGTTGGAACGCTACGCGGAGCTCGTGGGCCGTGACAACGTGATTGCCGGGACGGATTGCGGGCTGCAGCGTGTGGCGCACGCGTCGGTGCAGTGGGCGAAGTTTCGGGCAATGGCGGCGGGGGCGGGGATCGCGTCGCGGAGGCTGTGGGGACGCGCCACATAAAAACGGTCGAACGGCTCGAACGTGCGCAGCGGCCGATACCATACTCGTGTACCAAGGAGTAACTCAGCACATGCACGTCGCCGCGGACCCGCAGATCGGCACACAGTATCGCGAGCTGGAAACGCACTTTGCGAGCTGGGAAAAGATCAAGGACTGCATCGATCAGAACATCGACGTCTTTGAAAACTACCGACAAAGCGGCCATCCCGGCGGCTCACGCTCCAAGGTGCACTTGCTCGTGGCGCTCACGCTGGGTGGCTTCATGCGCTGGGACATTCGGCACCCTGAAAAACGCTTCGGGGATCGCTTCATCCTCGTCGCCGGCCACACCGTGCCGGTCATCTACGCCATGCTGGCCGTCTACAACACCGCCCTGCAGGCGAAGTACGCGCGCACGCAGGACCCGCGCTACCTGGTGCCCCACGCCGAAGAACGGCAGCTCGTCTGGCGTGACCTGCTCGGTTTCCGTCGCAACAAAGGCCTGGCGGGCCATGCGGAGATGGAAGGCAAGACGCTCTTCCTGAAGTTCAACACCGGCCCGTCCGGCCATGGATCCCCACCCGCGGCGGGCGAAGCCATCGCGTTGAAGCGTGCCGGCGCGGACGGCGTCAAGGTCTTCGCGGTTGAAGGCGAGGGCGGCCTGACCGCC
The DNA here is from genome assembly GCA_963776625.1 of uncultured Chloroflexia bacterium. Lineage (GTDB taxonomy): Bacteria > Chloroflexota > UBA6077 > UBA6077 > CF-72 > CF-72. Next base: position 198,374 of record CAVZNP010000007.1, read on the forward strand.
GGCGCCAGCCACGAGACCAAGAACTCCGCGTACGGACTTGGCCTCGACAACCTGCACTACCTCATCGACTGGAACGACTGGGGCATCGATGAAGTACCCGCCAGCCGCATCGTGCACGGCGACCCCCGCTCGTGGTTCGAGCCGTACGGCTTCAACGTGCACGGCGCCGAGGACGGCAGCGACTGGGCGAGTGTCACACGTGCCTACCTGGACACGATGCACTCGCCGAATCCCGAGCAACGCCCGAACATGACGTGGTTCAAGACGATCAAGGGGCGGGGCTACATCGTCACCGGATACCGGTCGCACGGCACGCCGCACCGACTCAACTCCGAAATGTTCTGGCAGCTCCGCAAAGAGTTCAGCGACAAGTACGGGACCCAGTGGGCGGGATTGGACCAACCGGCGCCCAGCGATCCGGCCGAGCTGCGGGCGCAATTCGAGACCAATCTCAAAGCCATTGCCGAGACGATTACCGGCGATGACGCGCTGGTGGACTACCTCGCCGACCGGTTGGTGGAACTCGGCGACTCGGTCCCAGCCGAGATCCCGGGCCTGCGCCTGGATACGGACCGCAACCCGTGGCACGACAAGCGGCTGTGGGATTTTCGGAACTATCCGAGCGATCTGTACGTGAAGCCTGGCAGCAACGTTCCCAATCGGGCCGCGTTGGGCAAGTGGGGCGCATGGGTCAACTCGTTTGGCCGCCAGCACTACAACCGGCCGCTATTCCTGGCGATGTCAGCCGATCTGGCGGAGTCGACCAATATCGCTGGCTTCGCCAATGGCGTCGGCGACGTCGAGGGCTGGGGTCGGTACGACCGAGAGACGAATCGCGAAGGCGCGCTGCTGTCCCAGGAGATCACCGAATTCACCAATTCCGGAGTTTCCGCGGGCATCGCGTGCGTCAACCTGTCACCCGCGCCCCTGGAGGATTTTGACGGTTTTTACGCCGCGCATTCGACGTACGCGTCGTTCAGCTATTTGAAGTACGGACTGATGCGGCTCTTCAGCCAGATTGCCCAGGACTCGAATATCAAGGTGGGCAAGGTGTTGTGGGTGGCCGGGCACTCCGGACCGGAGACCGCGGAGGACTCGCGCACGCATTTCGGCATTTACGAGACCGCGGTCATGGAACTGTTTCCAGAGGGTCACGTCATCAATATCATTCCCTGGGAGCACAACGAGGTGCCGGTGCTGATCGCCGCGGCGATGGCGACGGATGCGCACATTGTTGCCCTGCATCTGACGCGGCCGCCGATCGAGGTGCCGAATCGCGAGGCGCTGGGCATGGCATCGCATTTCGAGGCGGCGCGGGGCGCGTACCTGATTCGCGACTACACGCCCGGGCTGGCGCGCATGGGCACGATTCTGGTGCAGGGGACGATGTCCACGTACAACACCGTGCGGATTTTGCCGAAGCTCGACGAGTTGGGGCTGAACGTGAAGCTGGTGGCGGCGGTGAGCCCGGAGCTGTTCCGCTTGCAGCCGGCGGCCTATCGCGAGTCGATTCTGTCGCCGGCAGACCTGATGGACATGACGTACATCACCAACGGCGCGCGGCGCCTGATGCGTGACTGGGTACAGCATCGGATCGCGGATGAGTACGCGATGTCGTCGGATTGGGATAATCGCTGGCGGACGGGCGGCACGGTTGACGAGGTGATGGAAGAAGCGCACCTGTCGCGGGAGTGGCTGCTGCGCGGGATTCAGCGGTTCGTGGCGGAGCGGGAGCAGCGGTTGGACCGCCTCGGGGCGGGGCTCGCGGCGGCGAGAAGTTAAGCGTGGGGGGCGGCTGGCGCGTCGTACGGCGGGTCTTGTCGACGGGTGCACTCACCACATGTGGGGGAGCAACGGGGCCGTAAGCCGATTGACGGTTGGGCCGATCAGGTCAGTGGCGCTTCGTGTGGCGTGGTTGCTTCCCCATTGGGGCGCGGGGGACGCGGTCAGACAGGCTCCAGTCTGACCGTTGCTCCGCCGCGGATCGAACTGAAGTCTGGGACTGGCGCTGCAATGCGCGCGAAGACGTTGACGGGGCTCGCGGCGCGCGGCTCGGCGGCCTGGCTCGCGGGCGTCGGACCCCAGAAGATGCACAGCGCATGGCCCGGCGGCCAGTAGGCCAGATCGCCCACCTGGACCTCTTCCTGGGCGTGGTCCTCCTCCAGTTCGACGGGGATCGCGAAGTAGATTTCGTCACCCCAGCGGTTCGCGCGTCCCTCCAGTGGGAGCGCGTCCCAGATTGCCTGGGCGGTGGCGTTGGACAGCAGCGTGGCCACACACGCGAGGCCGCCGGCGGTCAGGCGGAGCTGGCGCTCTGGCATCAGGAAGCAGCGGCAATCGTAACAGTCACGCCACGTGCGTCGCCCTGGACGTGTGCATCATCCTCCTCGGCAGTCCACGTGTAGCCAGCGCCGAGTGCCTGCACGACCTGCTGGCGGATGGCCTCGACGTCCGCGGCCGCCACGCCGGTGACCTGCAGCCTCTGCTCATGCTGGAGCTGCTGCGCCAGGCTCACCATGCGCGGCACCACCTCTGTAGCAGGCAGGCTGCCCACCGAGGAGCCGATCAGCGGCTTTATTTCAAAGCCGGCCACAGCCAGTGGGCGGTGAACGAATACGTGCCACGTGTCCGGGCCAATCTGCTGCGCCCACCACTGCATGCCCATCTTCGACCAGACGTCGTACAACGGCTGGGGCTCCCAGTGATGACGGATGCCCAGCACCTCGCCCGGTCCGAGCTGACGTACCGCCAGGCTGACAGCGGGAAATGGATCGCCTTCGGCAGCGTCCACCCCGAAGAGATCCACCCAGTGGATAGCGTCGGGATCGACATCGACCATCCAGGCGGGGAGTTCCTGAGTCGATTGCGGCACAGCGGCGTGCGCAGCATCTGCCGCGGCCGGTTGACTGGCAAGCTCGCGGAGATGACCGACCAGCTCGTCCTCCGGGACGCTGGTCATGGCAGCCACCCGCCGCACGGAGATGCGGTTGGCCATGTATTTGCGCAGCACCGGATTTAGGAGTCGGTTGAAGTCGTGCGGGTTCAGCCCGATCACGTATTCCAGCGCACCGGGAACACTGTCGAGCACCTGGCTGAGTCGCGTGTCACCGTCAATCAACCGCTCAGGCATGCTCATGCTGGCGCGACAAAGATGCAAAACGGGTGGCCCGCTGGATCAGCGTACGCCCGCGGCGGCTCCACGGCGTGATAGCGTAACCGAGCAGCTCGCGATAGAAGTCCGCGAGCTGACGCGCGTCGGTGGTGTCCAGGACGACCTGTCGGCGGTGAGGGCAGGACTGCACGGGCACGGGTTGTTCCTCAGCGCGTGCCAACCGGGCCAGGTGAGCTGCCCAGCAGGCGGGCGATGTCGGAAGCGTAGCGCAGCTCGGAATCGTCCTCGGGCGCATAGCCGATCACCTGGCGGGCATTGGCAATGCTCCAGAACGCGCGCGTGTTGTTCGAGACGCCGTAGAAGATCTGGAACGGGACACCCCACTCATCTTCGAGAGGTCCGCATTCGATCGAGCGCACGGCCAACTGCTGGAGGTCTCTGGAGCTGAGGTAGGCGCCCAGATCGCGTTTGTATTCGGCGACGCGCCCCTCGAACTGAGCAGCGTCGATCTCGCGGGGCGCGCCGATGCGCAGCTGGACGACCTCCAGCTTGCGGCCGAAGGCGCCGCAGGCGTACATCCAGCCCAGTCCCTCATAGGCGATCTTGGCCCAGCCGTAATAGTTATTGCTGCGCGGCAGGTCTCTGGGGCCGATGCCGTCCACTCTGCGCTGATGGATCAGGGGTTCCCACCAGTCGGCGGCGTGGTTGGAGCTGGCGAAGACGACGCGTTTGACGCCCGCGTCCAGGGCGAAGCGGTAGACGCGTTCGGCCATGTCGACGTTGGGCCGCTCGTCGAGGTACGTTTTGCCTTCGCCCGTGACGGTCGTGCCGGGCGGTCGGTAGTAACCGAGGTGGACGACGGCATCGACGTTGGCGAAGTGAGGCTTCAGCGCGTCGTCGGAATCGGTGAGCAGGTTGGCCAAGCGGGTGCCCTCGACGGGCTGGCCCTGGGCGTTGGTCGCGCGCACGTCGAGCGCGCGGAGGTCGTAGCGCTGGCGGAAGACGGGCAGGAGCTGGCTGGCGATGTAGCCGGTGGCGCCGGTCAGCAAGACGCGGATGGGTGGCGCGGGGGCATCGGGCAGTGGCGACATACGTGGTGCCATCGTAGCGAGTGGCAGGAGCGATCGCTGGGGCGAACAGGGCGGTTCGGCGAGGTCGCCGAGTCGTCCACGGTGGCGCGGCTATGCTTGGGCCATGAAGCGTCTGTTGGTCACTGCTCCCGGCGTGGTTGGACCCGACGATCCACGCCTCGCTCCCCTCCGAGAGGCCGGCTGGACCATCCGCCATCACCGCTGGCCGGGCGGCCGGCCAGACGAAGAAGAGGTAGTGGAGCTGGTCCAGGGCAACGACGTGGTCATCGCTTCCGCCTCCGAGCGCTATACCCGCGCGGTCCTCGAGCGTGCCGACACGCTGAAGCACGTCGCCCGCTGGGGCGTCGGTTTCGAGACGATCGACGTCCAGGCGGCCACCGACAACGGCGTGGTGGTCACCACCACGCAAGGCGCCAACCACTGGGCGGTGGCCGATCTGGCGATGGGGCTGATGCTGTCAGTGGCGCGCCGCATCGTCGAGCTGGACGCCGTGGCGCGCAACCGCACGTGGTCGCGGCCGCTGTCGCGGGACGTGTGGCGGAAGACGCTCGGGATCGTTGGCCTGGGACGGGTTGGCAAGGGCGTCGCCCAGCGCGCGAGCGGTTTCGAGATGACGCTGCTGGCCTACGAGCGGTGCCGGACCTCGAGTTCTGCCAACGCTGGAACGTGGAGCTGGTGGGGTCGCTAGAGGAGCTGTTTCAGCGCAGCGACTATCTGACCGTGCATGCGCCGGGCGATCCGCCGAACTACGGGTTGGTCAACGCCGCGCGGCTGGCATTGATGAAGCCCACGGCGGTGGTGATCAACACGGCGCGCGGCGTGCTGGTGGACGAGGATGCGTTGTTCGACGCGCTCCAGAAGGGCACGATCGCGGGTGCGGGCCTCGACGTGCGGGTGAGCGAGCCACCGGTGGACGACCGCTTTGAGGGGTTGAAGAACGTGGTGCTGACGCCGCACGTCGCGGGGTCGACGCAGGAGGCGCAGGAGGCGACGGCGGTGATGATCGTCGAGACGGTGCTGCAGGCGGACGCCGGCGAGCCGCCGACGGGGTTCATCAATCCTGAGGTGTGGGACCGCCGCCGGCGCGAGTAGGCGTGTTCCCCCGTTGGGGGACCCCGTGTGGAAAGACGGGACGTGTGCTGTCCTGCCTGCCTCAGAACGCCGGCCTTTGGTACATTCAGGCGCGCACGCTCGACACTCCTCTCCAGAGGGTACCCCCCTGGGAGAACGAGCGGTTCTTTTCGTCGTGGAGATGAGGGCGTGTTAGCCCACTCCGTTTGGCACGGGGTAGACTGCGCGTGCCGCGGCAGCTCAGACGCCGAGCATGGGCGGGTTTTGCACCGCGAACTAGCAAGCTAGCGTGAGGCGATCCCCAGGGCGATCTTCTCTGGCGTGAGCGGCAGCTCCGTCAAGCGCAGGCCCGTGGCGTCCTCGACCGCGTTGGCGATGGCGGCCGGGGCGGGCACGATGGGTGGCTCACCCACACCTCGCGCGCCGAAGGGGCCCTCGGGCGCGGGGACCTCGACCATGATCGTCTCGATGTTCGGCAGGTCCGCCGCCGTCAGCTTGCGATAGTCCAGCAAGCTGGGATTCGTGAGTCGACCCTGACCGTCGTACAGCAGGCCCTCACTCAAGGCGAAGCCCAGGCTCTGGACCGCGCCCCCCTGCATCTGGCCTTCGACGCCGAGCGGGTTGATGGCCTTCCCGACGTCCTGGGCGACTACGAAGTCGTGCAAGGTGAGCTGGCCGGTATCGGGATCGATCTCGATGCGGGCCAATTCGGCGGCAAACGCGGGCGCCTGCACGCTAAACGCGTTGGACGACGCGCCCAGGACTGGCGCAATCTTCGAGCCGAACGTGTTGCTGCGTTTGCCGATGCTGGCGAGCGTGATCGAGCGGTCCGGCACGCCGCGCACGACGACGGCGTCCTGATCCAGGTCGAGGTCGTCGACCGAGACTTCCAGCTCGCGCGCGGCGATCTCGAAAGTCTGCCGACGCGCCTCGGCGGCGGCGTCCCGCACGGAGGCGCCCATGGTGTAAGTAGTCTTGCTGCCGGCGCTGACGCCGGACAGCGGCGCGGAGTCGGTGTCGCCGGTGACGATGCGCACCCGATCAATGTCCACGCCGTAGGCCTCGGCGGCAATCAAGGCCAGGCCCATGTTGGTGCCGGCGATGTCGACTGAGCCGGTGACGACGGTCAGGCTGCCGTCCGAATCCAGTCGCACGGTGGCGCTGGTCGGTTGAATGTTGGGGACCCAACCACCCACCGCGAGTCCGGTCCCGCGCAGACCATTGCCGTTGCGTCCGCCGCTGGCGCGCCACGCGTCGCGTTCGCGCCACAGCGGGTGCTCGGTGAGCAGGCGCAGGCATTCGCTCGCGCCGTTGACGGCCCAGGGTTGATCGTTGGCCATCAGGTCACCACCATGCTGCAGGTAGCGCGCCTTGTACTCGGCGGGGTCCAGCTCCAGCCGGCGGGCGATGGTGTCCATGTGCGAGTCGATGGCGAAGGCCGTCTGCGGCGCCAGCGGCGCGCGATAGGCGGCGACGCTGGGCTTGTGGGTCAGGACCTCGAAGCCGCGCACGTCGAACGCCGGCCACTGGTACACGCTGGCGAGAAACACGGCGCTCATCGTCAGCAGAGCGCCCGAAAACGCGCCGGACTCGAGAACCGTCTCGGCTTCGAGGGCAAGTGGCGTGCCGTCACGCTTCACGCCCGTCTTGAGTCGGATGATGACCCCGGGCGCCGGCATGCCCGCCTGCAGCTCCTCGCGGCGCGTCATGACCAGCGAAACCGGTCGATGCGTTGCGCGCGAAAGCAGCACCGCCAGGGGCTCGACGAGCGCGCGGATCTTGCCACCAAAGCCACCACCGCACTCCATAGGGATGACTTTGATGCGCGATTCGGGAATCTCCAGGACGTCGGCGACGTCGGCGCGACACGCGAACGAGCCCTGGGTGCTGGACCAGATAGTGATGCGTCCGTGTGGGTCGACGTCGGCGATCGCGGAGTGCGGCTCGAGATAGCCCTGGTGGACCATGGGCACGCGGTAGGTGTGCTCGACGACGACGTCGGCCCTGGCCATTTCGCCGGGCACGTCGCCACGCGTCAGACGGCCCTCCTGGGCGATGTTCGGCGCGCGCGTCGCGGTTTGGGTGCCCGAGACGGCGATGCCGGAGTGCGCCTGGGCCTCGCTGGTGTCGGCCTGCGTCCCCAGGTCCGCGACGCGCGGAGCGGACGGCTGCATGGATTCGACGGGGTCGGCGGCAACGGGCAGCGGCTCGTACTCGACCTCGATCAGATCGAGCGCCTCGTCGGCGATGGATAGCTCGTCGGCGGCCACGGCGGCCACTGGCTGACCCGCGAAGACCACACGGTCGATGGCCAGCAGCGCATGCGCGCGTGTTTTGGCGCCGGGCTTCAATTCGGGGACGTCCGCGGCGGTCAGCACCGCGCGCACGCCGGGTAGGGCTCGGGCGCGGGAGACGTCGATGCGCTTGATGCGGGCGTGCGCGTGCGGACTGCGCAGCAGTCGGGCGTGGAGCATGCCGGGCACCTGGACGTCGGCGACGTACTGGGTGCGGCCGGTGACCTTCTCAGGCGCGTCGAAGCGTGGAACGGACACGCCAATGCCGCGTACCTCGCGGCTCGTCGTCATGACGGAAGCCATTTACGTTCAGTCCTCCTGCACCCTGCCAGCGGCGTCGTGGATCGCCGCGACCATTTTCGTATACCCGGTGCACCGACACAGATTGCCGGCGATGCCCATGCGAATCTCGGCTTCGGACGGAGACGGGTTTTCCGCCAGCAGCGCGCTCGCGGACATCAGTACACCTGGAATGCAGAAGCCGCACTGGGGCACCCCGTGCGAGACGAAGGCCGCCTGCACCGGGTGCAGGCTGTCCCGGGCGGCGAGGCCCTCGATGGTGCGCACGTCGCGGTCGCGCGCCTGCATCGCCAGGACCAGACAGCTGGCAACGGGCTTGCCGTCCAGCTGGACGGTGCACGCGCCGCAGTCGCCGGTACTGCAGCCTTCCTTGGTGCCTGTCAGGCGTGCGACGTCGCGCAGGGCTTCGAGCAGCGTGTGGTACGGCTGGACGAGCAGCTCGGATGGCTCGCCGTTGAGCGTGCAGCTGAGGAGCATGCGGGGCATCGGTCAGTTGGCTCCAATTCGGGCGGCCGGCAGGCCAGTGGCGCGCTCGTAGGCGGTGGTGAGCGTGCGACGGGTGAGAACGCGAACCAGATGGCGACGGAATTCGGCGGAGCCGCGCTGGTCGGAAATCGGGCTGCAGGCCGGGACGGCCAGCTCCGCGGCTTCCTCGATCAACGCGGGTGTGACGGCTTCGCCGACGAGGCGGGCCTCGGCGGCTTCGGCGCGCAGGGGGACCGGCGAGACGGCGCCGAGGGCGATGCGCACTCGGGCGCACCTGCCGTCGCTGATGGTCAACGAAGAGGCGACGCCAACCACGGCGATGTCCAGCTCGCGACGGGGGGTGTGGCGCACGTACGTGGCGCCGCTGCCTGGCGGCGGGGCGGGGATGACGATTTCGACCAGGACCTCGTCGGGCGCCAGCTGCGTGCGACGGACGCCGAGGAAGAAGTCAGCGACGGGCACGCGGCGGGTGCCGCGTGGGCCGGCGATGAGCAGGTCAGCGTCGAGGGCGAGCAGGGGCGGGGCCATGTCGGCGGAAGGCGCCGCGTTGGCCAGGTTGCCGCCGAGGGTGGCCAGATTGCGGATCTGGTACGAGCCGACGACGCTCGCGCCTTCGGCGAGCGCGGCGAAGGCGCCGTTGACGAGTGGCGCCTGCTCCAGGCTTCTGGCCGAGACGGCGGCGCCGACGCGCAGCGAGCCGTCGGGCTGTTGCGCGATCAGTTTGAGCTCGGGCAGGGCGCTGAGGTCGACGACCGTGCGGGCGCGGACCATCCCCGTTTTCATTTGTGGCAGGAGGTCGGTGCCGCCGGCCACGAGCTTGATATCAGGGCCATCCGCGAGCGCCTGCTGGCATGCCTGGAGTGTGTCCGGCAGGGCGAGTTCGAACCGTCTCACAACGGGCGACATAGTAGACGTTTTTCCCCAGAGGGGACCCACGTGGGTCAGCGGATAAACCCCGGGGACCCACCGTGTGGGGGCTCGGGGCACCCGGGCGCGCACGGTTGGACCAGTCGAGAGGTCATTACGAACCACGGTGCGTCCGCGCGGGCCGCGCCGGGACGGCGACGGGCTAAGCTTCGGCATGGCTTCTGGCGCGGCCCACGTGCGTGGGCTCATCTTTCGCGGGCGGGCGCTCGTCCACGACGACGAGCTGCAGCGCCTCGACCCCGCGCCGCGGACGTTGCTCAACGCTAGGACGCCAGAAGATCTGGCACAGGCCGAACGATCGGTAACGTCTGCGTAATCACGCGCGCGATGACAGCAGCGGAGCTGGAGTGGATCGAAGTCCCCGGCGGCTATGCCGTGGCGCTGTGCAACGGCAAGGTCGTTGTCCGCGGTCCACGCGGGCACGTGCTGAAGTCGGTCCCAGCCGCCCTGCGCGACTGCGATGCGGTGCGCCAACTGCGCGAGCTGCGCGCGTGGCGGACGCGGCGTGAGCTCGACTGCCTGGCCAGAGTCGAAGCCTGGACGGTGCGCTCGCTGTCGGTGCCGATGCCAGTCCTGCGGCGTCTGTGGGCGGAGTCTGCCTGGCGCCGAGCGCTGCACGACGTGGTCGTCGTGCCGCTCGACGCCAGTGGACGGCGCTGCGAGGCCGCGGCCGGCTTCCTGCGCGCCGTAGATCTCGAGCGCGGCGTGGGCGTCGTGACGCTGGATGGCGAAACGGTGTACTCGCGTGCGGCGAGGGTGCTGCTGCCGCACCCCGTCCATCTGGCCAATCTGGCGGACTATCGCGAATTTGCGACCGAGCTGCAGGTCGACCAGGCCGTTCGGCAGCTGTACCGCGAGACGTGGACCAGACCTGTCGATTTCGACCGCGACCTGGTGCGGGAAACCCGCTTCAGTGGCGGACGCTTCACACAGCTGATGGATGTCACCAGCCGCTGCCGCGAGCTAGGCATCCGGGTGAGCGGTCGCACGGCGGTCACCGGGCTCCGCGAAGGGGCGCTGGTGTGCGAGGCACGCTACTGGATTGGCAGCTTCACGCCGTACGGCGAGGTGGTGACGGGCGATCTGGAGTGGGTGGACGGCGGCGGCTGCGCGCTGCGCGTCGCCAGCGTCAGTCCGGTGATGTATTCCGAAGGCATGCGCATGGCCGCGGCGATCTACGCGGGTCGGCTAGCAGCCGAGAGTGACCTCGAGTGACCGGAAATCCCGGGGGTCCCGCAGGCGTGGGCCGTCCGCAGCTCTCGCCGAGCGAGACCGTCTTCGCGGATGAGCTGCGCTTTCTCGCGGCGTGGGACAGCGGTGGACGGCCGCCGGGGTGGCGGCTCACGCCGCGCGCGGTGGTGACGTTCATCGTTGGTTCTGACGACGGTTCTGACGACGAAGCGTTGCATGCAGGCTCCCGCGCGCTGAGCATCAGTCCCAAATTTGTCGGCGACCGGGCGCTGATCGAGCGCTGCGTGGTCACGCTGGCGGGTGAGCGCGGACTGCTGCTGGTGGGCGAGCCGGGCACGGCCAAGTCGATGCTCTCGGAGCTGCTCGCGGCCGCGATTTCGGGTACGAGCGCGCTGACGGTGCAGGGCACGGCGGGAACGTCTGAGGAGCACCTGCGCTACGGCTGGAACTACGCGCTGCTCATTGCACGCGGGCCGCACCCCGAGGCCCTGGTCCCCTCGCCGATGCTGACGGCCATGCTGACTGGACGCATCGCACGCGTCGAGGAAGTGACGCGCTGCCTGCCTGAGGTGCAGGACGCGTTGATCTCGGTGCTGTCGGAACGACGGCTGAGCATTCCGGAGCTGAGCGGCGACGCCGGAGTGGCGTATGCGCAGGCCGGCTTCAACGTGATCGCGACGGCCAACTTGCGGGATCGGGGCGTCTCGGAGATGTCGGCGGCGCTCAAGCGACGCTTCAACTTCGAGCTGGTCGAGCCGATTGGCGATTTCGAGCTCGAGCGACGCCTGGTCGAGCGTCAGGCGGCGGCCGCCCTGGCGCGCAGCGGGGCGGCGCTCGCCGTGGACGAGTCGGTGCTGGAGGCGCTGGTGACGGCGTTTCGCGACCTGCGGGCAGGGCGGACGGCGGAGGGCTGGGCGGTCGAAAAGCCCGTGCACGGTGATGAGTACGGCGGAGGCGGTCGGCGTGGCGACCTCGCTGGGCATCCAGGCGGCGTACTTCTCGGACGCGGCGGATGGGCTGGCGCTCCTGCCCGGGTATCTGCTCGGCGTGGTGCGCAAGGATGACCCGCGAGACCAGGCGCGGCTGCTGGGCTACTGGGATGCGGCGGTCAAGCGGCGCGCGGAGGCCGGTGCGAAGCTGTGGGCGCGTTTGTGGGAGTTGCGTGGGCTGATCGAGGGGTGACGGTGTGGTGACAGGTGAACAGGCGAATCCGCGCGCGGCGGTCGAGGCCCTGGCAGCCTGGCGCACGCCGTTCTTGATTGGCGTGCGTCACCACTCCCCAGTCCTGGCGACGGCCGTGCCTGCCCTGCTCGACCAACTGCAGCCCGACCTGGTGTTCGTCGAAATGCCCGAGGAGCTCCAGCCGTGGCTGCCCTGGCTGGGAGCCGACGGCCTCGAGGCGCCCGTGGCCCTTGCGGCGGCGCAAGCCAACGGCACGGGACTGCTGTTTTATCCCTACGCCGACTTCTCGCCGGAGCTGGCGGCCGTGCGCTGGGCGGTGCGCCGGGGCGTGCCCGTCGAGGCGTTCGATCTGCCGGTTGCCCGGGCCGCCGATGACTCGACCGAGCAGCGCACGCGCCTGGCGCCTGACGAGCGGGCGCCATTGTCGCAGGCCCTGGGCAAGCGACTGGGTACCGCCGGTGGCGGAGACCTGTGGGACCGTCTGGTGGAAGTGCGCGCGGCCGGCGCGCAGCCGGAAGAGGTCCGCCGCGCCGCGCTGGCGATTGGTTGGGCGTTGCGTCTCGAGTCGAGCACCTGGGGCCAGGTGCCGGACGGCGACCTGCGGCGTGAAGCGTGGATGCGTGCGCGGGTTGCCGCGGCGCTCGAGCGAGGTGTACAGCGCCCGGCGGCGGTCATTGGCGCGTTCCATGCTCCAGCGCTGCTGGCGTCCAGCGCCCACGGTCCGGCCGACATCCCGCGCGCGTCGACCCTGACCACCGCCGGCGGCGCGTCATCCGCGGCGCAAGCGTCTCCAGCGTCCGCGAAGCGCAGCCGCGCCGGACGTAGCAAATCCGTCGAGATCGTGACCTCGCTCATCCCGTACGCCTTCGAGCTTCTCGACGCGCGCACCGGCTACCCGGCGGGCATCCGTGATCCCGAATGGCAACAGGCCGTCTGGGATGGCGGCTGCACGCCCGAAGCCGCGACGCGCACAGCGCAGGTAGCCAGCGTGCGTGTCTGTCGGGCGCTGCGCGAGCAGGGTCATCCGGCGGGCGTGCCGGATGCGCGTGAGTCGACTCGACTCGCCGTGGACCTGGCGCGCTTGCGCGGACTGAGCGCACCCGGGCGTGGTGAGCTGGTCGAGGCGCTGCAGACAGGACTGGCCCAGGGAGAGCCGCTCGGTCGCGGCCGAGCCGTCGCGGCGGCCATGCAGCAGGTGCTGGTGGGGCGCCGCCGTGGGCAGCTCGCGCCCGGCACGCCTCGCTCGGGATTGGTGCCGCATGTGGAAGCGTTGTTCAGCACGCTGCGCTTTCCGGGTCCGCGCGATGCCGCGGGGATCGAGATGCGTCTGGATCCGCTGCGCTCCGAGCTCGACCGCCGGCGGTACGTGACCATTCAGCGGCTCGAGGTGTGTGGTGTCCCGTACGCGGATGCGCTGTCGCTAGAGGTGGAGCAGCTCACCAGCCGGTGGTGGTTGCGCTGGACCCCGACGACCAGCGCGATGCTCGAGCTGGCGGGCCTGCGCGGCGTGACGCTCGCTCAGGCAGCCGAAGGAGCGCTGCGTACGCGGCGCACGGAGGCCGAGCGCGACCAGCGCGTGACCGCGCGTTTGCAGCTCGCCCAGCTGGAGGTAGCGGCCGAGTGCGGGATCGTCGAGCTGGCCCAGGCCGAGCTGGGCGTACTGGAGGGCGAGTTCCGACGGCAAGCCACGCTGCTCGAGCTGATCGAGGGCGTCGAGCTGGTGGACCGGATCGCGCGCGGGCACGTGCCGGGCTTCGATCCGCCGCCCGACCTGCGCGAGCGGCTGGCTGTGTCGATCCTGCCGAGCTTGATTGGCGCCGCGTTGAATCAGGTTGAGGGGTTATCAGGCAGCGAGCGGCTGGACGACGCGCAGGCACTGCTGGCGCTCGTCCAGCGCCTGCAGCGCGGGGACGCGGGTGCGCTGGTAGTGGGCGACAGCCGCCTGCGCTGGGCCCTCGAGCGACTGGAGCGCGAGGGGTCGCCGCTGATGCAGGGTGCTGGCGGGGCGGTGCGGGTGCTGCTCGGCCAGGTTGAGGCTCAGGCGTTCGGGGAGCGGCTGGGGTCGTGGGTCGACGTGGCTGTCGGCAGTGGCTCGCAGGTGGTGCTGGCTGGACGCTTGCGCGGGGTGCTGTTGATGGCGGCACCGCTGCTCGAGGCGGCGCCGGTGGTGACCGAACGGTTGTTTGCGCGCATTGAAGCGCTGGACGACGCCGGGTTTCTGGCGCGTTTGCCGGCTTTGCGGGAGGCGTTCGACGTGCTGTCGCCCGCGGCGCGCCAGCGATTTCTGGATGGGCTGCGAGTAGGCGAGCCGCTCGCGCTGGAGTACCCCGCGACGATGCTGGGGCGTTGGGGGGCGGGAGACCGGGCGGGGTGGGAAGCGGCCGCCGCGGTCGATGCCGAGGCGCTCGGCTGGGGCTCGGGAACGTGACCCGCTGTCCTGCAGGGTTGGCCCAGGGGGGAGTGCGATGAAATGAGCCTGGACGCGCAAGACCGCTGGCGCCTGATTCTCGGACGCGAGCGCGAGCGCCTGAGTCTGCCGGGCCAGCGCGTCAACCAGGCGCTCGACGAGCTCTACGGCGACGGCCGCGGCGAAGGGTCCGCCGCCGATCTGGGCGACTCCGACGCCGGCGGCCCAACCCCGCGCGAGTGGGCCGACGAGCTTGCGGCTATCTTCGGCGCCCGCGTTCGCGAGCAGATCGTCGGGCGCGCCGTGGCGCGCGGTCGCAGCGACGTGGTCTTCGAGCTCAATCCCGAGGATGTCATGCCCTCAGTCGAGCTCTTGCAACAGGTGCTGTCCTTCAGAGGCGGACTCCCGGAAGAACGGCTGCGCCACGTGCGTCAACTCGTCGACGGCGTGGTCGCAGCCCTGCTCAAAGAGTTGATGGTGCGCGTACAGCCTGCGCTCGTCGGCTCGGTCATCAACCGTCCGACCCGCCGGCGCGGCGGTCAGCTCGACCTGCGCCGCACCGTTGCCGACAACCTGCGCACCGTGCGCTTTCGCGCCGACGGCTCCCCGCAGCTTGTCCCGGACCGCCTGGTGTTTCGCAGTCGAGCGCGCCGCTCGCTCGACTGGCAGATCGTCCTGGTGGTCGACGTCTCGGGCTCGATGGAAGCATCGGTCATCTACAGCGCGTTGATGGCCGCGATTCTGGGTGGGCTGCCGGCCGTGCGCACCCACTTCGTGGCTTTTTCGACGCATGTCGTGGATCTCTCGGACAAAGTGGACGACCCGTTGGGCCTGCTACTCGCGGTCTCGGTCGGTGGTGGCACGGACATCGCGCGCGCTCTGCGGTACGCGCGTCAGCTCCTGAGTGTGCCCAGGCGAAGCATGGTCTTGCTCGTGACGGACTTCGAGGAAGGCGGCGCGCTGCCCGCGCTGCTGGCGGAGGTCCGCGCGCTGGCCGAATCGGGCGCCCGACCGCTTGGCCTGGCGGCGCTTGACGATCGGGGCGCCCCGCGGTTTGCGCGGGCAGTCGCCGAAGAGGTGGTCGACGCCGGGATGCCCGTCGCGGCGGTCACACCCCTGGAGCTGGCGCGTTGGATCGGCGAGCAGCTTCGATGAGTCAACGTCCGCGCGTGACGGCTGGCGTGCTGGCTGGTGTGGCCGAGTGGCTGCCGGCGCGTTTGCGCCACCGTCTGGATACGGAACCAGACATCGCCGACCACTGGACGTGGACGGAGTCGGGCGGCAGCGTCGAGGTACGGGTGTCGTCCGAGGTACGCGTGAGGATCGCTGCTGGCACCGTTTCGGACCTGAGTCAGGTCGGCTGCACGTGCTTGCTAGCACCGCGGTGTCTGCACCTTGCGGCAGTGCTGCTGCGCCTGCCGCTGGCAGAGGAATCAGCGACTGACGCGCCGCGGGCCGGCGGCGTGGATCTCGTATCGCTGAGTAGCCGGCAACGCGCGGCTGCCGAGCAGGCGTGGAGCTCCGCGGCAGCGCTGCTTGATGCCGGGGCGTCTGGCGCGGGGCTGCTGCTCATCAGCGAGTTGCTGCGGGCGGTGCACTCGTGCCGTGAGGCGGGACTGTACCGTGTGGCTGCCGCGGGGCAGCGCGTCGCCCAACGCTTGCGCGACCTGCAGGCGGAACGGCCGACCTTTCGGCTCGGCGCGCTCACGGCTGACCTGGCTGTCCTGTTGAGCACCTCGCGACAGCTGGCGTTGGCGGACGAGGCGAGACGCGAGTGGGTGGGGACGGCGCGGCGGGCCTACGCGTCGGTCGGCTCGCTGCGGGTGAGCGGTTTGTTCTCGGAGGCCGTGGTGAGCGCGGCTGGCTACGCCGGCGTTGTCACGTATCTGTGCGACCAGGCGGGTCGGATCTGGTCGCTGGCCGACGTGGCGCCGGGACCGGCCGAACGCTGCCTGCTGGCATACGCGTCGCCCATCGACCTTGGTGATGCCTCGCTGGCGCATCGGGCGCTGGCGCGCGAGGGGCTGTACGTCCAGCGCGCCACGGGGTCGGCCGACGGGCGTCTGGGCGCGGGCCGCGGCGTGGGCGCCGTGCATGCTGACGGGAGTGCCTGGACGGACGAGCCGCTGGCGGGTCTGTGGCGCGAGCCACTGGAGGACCAGCTAGATCGAGCGTGGTCGACGCGTATGTCCAGCCAACGCGCGGGGCTGGACCTCGTGTTCATTCGCGGCGTGGTGCGCGGTGTGGCGGGACCCACCCTCGAGCTGGTGACGGATGGGGGGCTACGCGTCTCGGGCCTGGCGGCCAGCGACGACCCGGATCTGGGATACCGCTCGAACCTGCGGCTGCTCGGCTGCGTGCCTGGAGCGGGGCTGCTGGCCATTGGACGCGTGATCTTTGGCCGGCCGCGCTCAGTCGTACTGCTGGCGGTCGCTCCCGCGGAGCCCGGCACGTTTGATCTGCCCGCGAATCTGGCGAATCGGGTCAATCTCGGCCTCGATGTGCTACGGCCCGCGCACCTGCGCCGCGCTGCCGCGCAGCCGGTGGTGCTCGCGAGCGAGACGCAAGACCCCGCGCCCATCGATCCGCTGGATGCGCTGCGACGGCGGGTGTACCAGGTGGTCAGCGGTGGTCGGTCGGTGGTGTCGGAGGTGGCGCACAGCGGCCTGGCGCGCGACGAGGCGGCCTTGCAGCGCGCCAACCTGGCAACAGCGGCTCAGGTCCTGCGGGGGCTCGGCAGCGCAAGCCCCGTCGGGCTCAGTGGCGATGCGCGGCGCGAACGGCTGGCGCGGTCCTGGCTGGTGGCGTGGATGTATCTCAGCGCCGCGAACGCCCGCATTCAGCGGCTGTCGTGGACGAACGCATGAAGTGGTGGATTCTGGCCGCCGTCGCGCTCGGGCTGGTGGTGCGCCTCGGCGTGCTCGCGGGGCCGATGGGCGAGCTGGACGCGGACGAAGCCGTCGTCGGGCTGATGGCGCGGCACATCGCCTTCGACGGCGAGCTGCCGATCTTCTACTACGGCCAGGCGTACCTGGGCAGCCTCGAGGCGTTCACCGCGGCGCCGCTGTTTCGAGTCTTCAGCTCCAGCGGCGTGCTGCTGAAGCTGGTGCCGCTGGCCTACAGTCTCGGGTTCCTGGTCCTCAGCGCGCTGGTCGCCCGCCGCGTCTTCGGCGATGGTCCGGCGGTGCTCACCGCGTTCTACCTGGCGCTGCCGCCCGCGATGTGGGCGCTGTGGAGCACCAAAGCGCGGGGTGGCTATGCGGAGGTGCTGTTCCTTGGCGAGGGGCTGCTGCTGCTGTCGCTCTGGCTTGGATCGAAGCGGCGCGTGGCGTGGGGCGCATTGGCATGGGGGCTGATCGCCGGTCTCGCGTTGTGGACGCACTTGCTGGCAGTGGTCTACATCCTGCCAGCGCTTGGGTTCCTGGCGCTGCGACGCCGCACGTGGTCGGTGATCGACGCGCTCGCGGCGGGCGGCGGGTTCATGGTTGGCGCGGCCCCGTTACTGGTGGCCAACCTGAGCTATGGCTTCGAGACGCTCGGCGTGCTGGGCGGTCCGACGGGCGTGAGTCCGGAGCCCGCGGGCGAGCTGTTGCGCTTTTTGCGAACTGGCGTGCCGATGCTCACCGGCGTCGGTCGACCCGTGCCACCGCCGACGCTGGCGCAGGACATGGCCTGGGATGTGCCGACGGCGGGGGCGTGGCCGATCGCTGGCGTGGTGGTGCTGGCGCTGCTGGGCGTGTTGTGGCTGCACGCTGCCTCGGTGCGCGAGCTGGTTTCGCGCGCGCAGCCAGGACCGCGCAGCGACGCGGCACTGCTGGTGCTGGTGGCGCTCATGGTGCCGGTGACGCTCGTGTTCACCTCCTACGGCTACTTCATGGCTGAGCCGCGCTATGCCCTGCCGCTGTACTCGGCGGTACCGCTGGTGGCCAGCGCCGTCTGGCGGCTGCCGGGGGTGCTGCGCTGGGGAACGTGCGCCGGGGTGGTCGCGCTGAACGTGTGGAACATCGTTGCGACGGCAGTGCTGCTGGTTCGGCCGGTTGGCATGCTGGACACGACGCCTGCCAACCGGATGGTGCTCATCGAGTATCTGGAGAGCAAGGACCGGCACCAGGTGTACACGGATTACTGGATTGCGCAGACGATCATGTTCGAGTCGGGCGACCTGGTGCAGGCGGCGGTGATTGCCGATGGGCCGAATCGCTATTTGCCAGCGGCGGACAACGTGGCGCAGACGCCGAACGCGGTGACGGTGTTCGTGCGGGATTCAGATGCAGATGAGCGCTTCGCGGCGCGCCTTCGAGAAGTAGGGGCTTCCGCGGACGTAGCGACGGTGGATGTGTATCACGTCTATTCAGAGGTGACCCCGCTGGACGCGGTCCTGGACGGCTTCAGCTGAGCCGAGCCTTGGGCCCCCGGGGTCTGTGTCCACCGTGGGTGTCATCCTGAAGGGCGCGGGACGCAACACACATGCGGTCCGCTGGCGCGCCGTGAGGCAGATCTTTTCAAAGATTTCCCCAGAGGGGACCCACCTTGGGAGATTCGATACTTGGGGGAGCCGCAGGCTCCCCCGATTCGGACTATGACGTCGGCAACGGCTGGAGCATGGTGAAAACGTTGCCCTCCGTGTCCTTGCAGCGGATGAACGTGCCCACCGTGGGAACGTCCATCTTGTCGCCCTGGACCTCGCCGCCGGCGGACTTCACGCTGGCGATGGACTGGTCGATGTTGTCGACGCCAATCACGCAGGAGAACGCGTTGATCTCCTTGCTCGCGCCTGGCGCGGTGCCATAAATGCCGCCGTTGATGCCGCCTGGCTCCTTGGGGTCACCCGTCGTGACCACCACATACTGGCCCATCTCTTCGCCCAGCTGCTGCAACTGCCAGCCAAAAGCCTTCGCGTAAAAGTTGGTGGCGCGTGCGCGATCGGCAGCTTCGATCTCGAAGTGGACGACTCGGTTTGGCATGGATCCTTATACTGCACCAGCGGTCGCCTCAACGATGCATGCACTAAACCGTTCACCACAGAACCTTGAAGCCGAGATTCGCGAGTTTCTCGTCGAGCTCATGCCCGTCGAACACGCGCCGGCACATCTGCGGCTCGCGTTCCACGATGCCGGAACTTATGACCAGGCGACCGGGACCGGCGGCGCGCATGGTTCGGTTCACCTGACCGAGGAGCTGCGCCGGGCAGACAACACCGGCTGGGGCCAGGAGTGCATCGCGCTGCTCGCCGAGGCCAAAGAAGCCTATCCCTCGGTGTCCTGGGCGGACCTGATTGCGCTGGGCGGCACGGCGGCCGTGCAGAAATGTGGCGGACCGATCATCGAGATCGGCCTGGGACGGAGCGACGCCACGACCGTCGCGCCGCCGCATCGCCTGCCGGGCGGGTATGAAGGCTCGCGCATGCTCAAGTCGATGTTCGCGCGCATGGGGTTGGGACCACGCGAACTGGTGGCGCTGTCGGGGGCACACACGCTGGGATTTACACAGCGCAAACCGTTTACCGAAGATCCGTGGGTGTTTTCGAACACGTTCTACACCCAGTTGGTGGAGCGCAAGGGGAGCCTGCTGTTGCAGACGGATACGGCGATCCTGGACGATCCGGAGCTGAGGCCGTACGTGGAGCTGTACGCACAGGATGAGCGCCGGTTCTGGGCCGACTTCGCCGATGCGTTTCGGCGCATGTCCTGGTTGGGGAATGACGGCGCGGGGGCTGGCGTGGAGATAGCGTCAGCCGGCGCGTAGGCTTATCCGCGCGAACCCATGGGCTAACGCGTGGGGACCAGGGACGGGATGGCCTCCAGTTGGAGTGACGCCTCCAGGGTGTCCGCCAGGCGGTCGTAGGGGTCAGCCTGGGGTTGCGCGCCTGGCGACCAGTCGAAGCCGCGGCGGTTGGCCAGTGCCTCGATCAATCGGTGACGCGGCTCCGCCTGCTCCAGCACGCCGTGAAGGTACGTCCCAGCGACGCGGCCGTCGTCACTGACGGCGCCATCGGCGTGCGGGCCGACCTGAAGGAACGCCACCGGGGATGCGTCGGTCTGACCCATGTGGATCTCGTAGCCCTCGACGGCGGCACCGCCCAGCGCGCGCCACATGCCCGGCAAGCCCGCGACGACCCTGCCGCAACCGCGGGCCAGTCGCTTTTCGGGCGCCAGGACGGTCTCGAACGCGAACAAGCTCAGCCCCTGGACTGTGTCCCGCGTGGATTCGAGACCAAGCGGATCGCGCACGCGGCGGCCGAGCATCTGGTAGCCACCGCAGATGCCGAGGAGCGGTGTGTCGTGCGCGACGAGCCAGCGGATACGCTGGGAGACGCCGCGAGCTTCCAGCCAGGCGAGGTCCGGGATGGTGGCTTTGGTGCCGGGCAAGATGATCAGGTCCGGCGCGCGCAGCTCCTCCGGCTGTGTGACATAGCGGACGTGTACGGCGGGCTCCGCCGCCAGCGGGCCGAATTCGTCGAAGTTGGCGACGTGCGGCAGCCGCACGACGGCGATTTCGACCTTCGGCTGCGCGGAAGCATGCTGCTGCAGGCTCGCGGCGTCTTCTTCCGGCAGCGCCAGATTTTCCAGATACGGGACCACGCCGATCACCGGGACACCGGTGCGTTCCTCGAGCAGCGCTGGCGCGGGCGCCAGGAGGGTGGCATCCCCGCGAAACTTGTTGAGCGCGAAGCCGCGTACCAGCGCTCGCTCCTCCGGTGCGAGCCACTCCCACGTCCCGAGCAGCGCCGCGAAGGCACCGCCGCGGTCGATGTCCGCGATCAGCAGCACCTCTGCCCGGGCGTGGAGCGCGACGCGCATGTTCACCAGGTCGCGTGATCGGAGATTGATTTCGGCGGGACTACCGGCGCCCTCGGCGAGCACAACGTCGTAGTCGCTGCGCAGGCGCGCGAGTGACTCGACGACCACTGGCCAGAGCTCCATCCGGCGCGAACGGAAATACTGAACGGCGGTCTGCACGCCGACGGCCTGTCCACGAACGACGACCTGTGAGCCGCCTGGCTGAGGTTTCAGCAGGATCGGATTCATGTCGACGGTTGCGTCGATTCCGGCAGCGACGGCCTGGGCGTACTGCGCCCGACCGATCTCGCCACCGTCGCGGCACACGGCCGCGTTGTTGGACATGTTCTGGGCTTTGAACGGCGCAACGCGCACACCGCGGCGCGCCAGCAGGCGACACAGGCCGGCCACCAGCGCGCTTTTGCCAACCGACGAGCCGGTGCCGAGGACCATCACCACGGGTGCGAGACGCGGCGCCGGCGGCTCAGGCACGTCCGACCTCATGGATGGCCGCCAGCAGGCGCTCGCACTCCGCGGGCAGGCGGCAGGCGATCCGCACACACGCCGGGAGACCGAAAGACGTGCAGTCGCGGACCACGAAGCCGGCAGGGAGCAGCAAACGTCGAAAGGTCGGGGCGTCACCCACCTCCACCAGCACGAAGTTCGCGTGCGAGGGGCGCACGCCAAATCCGAGTCGGGTCAGCCCGTCTGACAGGATCGAACGAGACTCCGCCACCAGTGCGCGCGCGCGGTCGACGTGCTCGCGGGCCTCGGGTTGCAGCGCCGCCAATCCCGCGCGCAGCGCACCCGCGTTGACGCTCCACGGGGGGCGCACCGCCGCGATCGCCTGCGCGACAGGCTGCGCGGCCAGCAAGTAGCCCAGGCGGAGTCCGGGGAGCGCGTGGTCCTTGGTCATGGAGCGAAGGATGAGCAGGTTGGCATGGTCGGCGAGGAGCTGCTGCGCCGGCCAGCGGCCGTCGACGAACGCCGCGTACGCCTCGTCCAGCACCACCAGACGGTTCGACCGTTCACACAGCAGCTGCTCGATCGCTTCGCGCGATCGATACTCACCGGTCGGATTATTGGGTTGACACACGAACACGACACGCGCGTCCGAGTGGTCGTGTGTAGCCAGGACGCGCGCTCCGACCGCCCGCGCGGCGTGCGCGTATTCGCCAAACGTGTGCGGGGCTACCGCCACCAGGTCACCCGGTCGCACTACCGCCAGCAGCGTCCACCAGAGCAAATCGACGGATCCGTTGCCCAGCACGACCTGGTGCTCGGAGAGCGCGTTGGAAGCGGCCAACTGCTGGCGGAGGGGTGGCTCGTCGTCGCCCGGGTAGCGATTCCATCTGGTGTCACACACGGCCCGCAGGACGCTCGGGGCGGGTCCCAACGGATTGGTATTGACGCTGAAATCCAGCACATTCGCCGGGTTCAGACCGTACTGACGCAATTCTTGAAGGGCTACGGAGCCGTGCGCCACTGGCCCCAGCGACAGCAACTCGGGACGCACCAGCTCAGTCATGAGCCAGCCACGCGCGCACGAGCACGCCGAGCGCAGCGCTGGCGAACATGGCCGCCAGGACGAGCCGTCGCGCCGCGTTCAGGTCCGTCGGGTCGGGCACGCGACGGCTGGCATTCAACACGTAGGCGTCGCGTTTTTCGAGGCGCACGCCGAGCTGGCCGGCGATCGCGGCCATCGACTGGCCCGCGTTGGGGCTGGCCGTGAGGCGCGCGTCGCGGTGCCAGGTGCTGACCGCATCGCGCCAGCGGGCTCCCACGCAGATGAGGAGCAGCGCTCCGACACGCGCCGGGAGCAGGTTCAGCGCGTCGTCCAGGCGAGCGGCGACCTTGCCCAGGTATGCGTAAGCTGGCGAGCGGTAGCCCCACATCGCGTCCGCGGTGTTGGCGGCGCGGTAGGCGTACGCGCCGCCCAGGCCGAAGCACGCGTACGCCGCGAGCGGCGCCACCCAGGAGTCGACGAGATTCTCCGCCAGCGATTCGATCGCCGCGGCGGCCACCAGCCCGCCGTCCAGGTTTTCGGTTGGCCGGCTCACGAGCGAGCGCAGCGCCGCCCGCGCCTCGTCCATCTGCGCGTCAACGAGTGCGTCCTCGACACGCCGGCCGGCCTCGAGCAGAGCGCGTCCCGCGAACATGGGCTTGAGGAGCAGCGCATGGAGCGGCCACGGGGCGACGCGTTCAACGCTGTAGCCGAGCAGGCCCCAGACAATCGGGAGGCCCAAGGCGACCGAGGCGCCGTACACCAGGCGGGCCGGCTCGGCCGCTGGCGCATGCGCTTCCAGGCAGCTGAGGCAGCGGCCCATCCACACCACCGGGTGCAGCGCCGCCGGCGGCTCGCCAAGGCACGCGTCGTCCAGCAGCGCGACGAGCAAGGCCTTTGGAGCGCGCACGCTTGGCAGTGTAGGTGGCCGATCGCTACATTGGGCTGATGAGCGCCCGGACCAGGCTCGCGGTTTCTATCCCGCAGACGTTTCCCAGCGGGCCCATCTCGCCCGCGAGCATCAGGACATTCGCGCAGCGTGCTGAAGAACTCGGCTTCGACAGCCTGTGGGTTCAGGAGTCGATCATCGGCCGACAGCGCCAGCTGGACTCGATCGAGCTGCTGACCTTCACGGCCGCGTGCACCAGCCGCATCGGGTTGGGTGCGGCTGTGTTGCTGCTGCCGCTTCGGGCGCCCGTGCCGCTGGCCAAGACGCTGGCGACGCTGGATCAGTTGAGCGCGGGACGGCTCACGGTGGCGCTGGGGCTGGGCGTTGCCTCCGACACGGACCTCGCCTTCGGCCTCGAGCCGGGATCGCGCGTGGGTCGCTTCACCGAGAGTGTGCAGATCCTGAAGGCGCTGTGGACGCAAGATGCGGTCAACTTCGAGGGCAAGCACTGGCAGCTGCGCGGTGTGCCGATGGAGCCGAAGCCGGTGCAGCAGCCACATCCGCCACTGTGGTTCGGCGTACACCATCCGAACGCGCTCAAGCGGACGGTCAGGTATGCGGACGGCTTCATCGGCGCTGGCGGCAGCTCGACAGAGCAGTTCGCCTCTGAGGTTGTTACGCTGAGGCAGCTGCTCGAGGCCGCGGGGCGCGACCCGGCGACGTTTCCGTTCGCCAAGCGCGTCTATATTGCCGTGGACAACGACCGCGAGCGCGCGGGCCAGCGGCTGGCGGAGCGCCTGGGGGGCTACAGTCGGGGCGGCTCAGGGCCGGCGCACGAGCGCATTGCGGTGTGGGGCTCGGTGAGCGAATGCCTGGCTGGCCTGCAGAAAGTGGTCGACGTCGGGGCGGAGCTGGTGCTGCTCACGCCGCTCTTCGACGAGGCGGAGCACCTGGAGATCTTCGCATCGGAGTTCTTACCGACGCTCTGACCGGGTTACCAACAGGAAACCCGCTTGCTAGCCTTTGCCCCAGGGGGGACCCGAACGCTGGCTCGTCCAAGCCGCCCGCGGTGGAAGCTTCAGGGGGACTTGTCGCCGCGCGGCAGGCGCCAGACCTCGCCGCGCGGCAGGCGCCAGACCCACAGGAAGTTCGTCAGCCCGCTCCAGCCGAACGCCGCGACGCTGCCCAGAAAGGCGGCCGGCACGTACTGGAGGCCGAGCATAGCCGCGGCGCTGTTGAGCACGAGCCAGCTGACCAGGAACGAGCCCAGCGCCGAGATGTGAAAACGCCAGCACCTTGCGAGCGACGGCCTCGCGTAGCCGAAGACGATGCGGTCGGTCGTCAGGAAGCGAGCAATCAGGACGGTTTCGGCCGCCATCGCCGATGCAATCCACAGGCTGATTTTGAGCCACTGGTGGAGGACGGTGAGCAGGACGATCTCAATGCCGAAAGCGAGAACGCCCAGGGCGAACCAGCCGGCGAATTGCACGACACGCGTCGGTACGCGGGTCGCCTGAACGACAGCTGCCAACACCCCGGCGGCTAATGTACCGGAGGCGGTGGTGCAGCGCGCAAGGGGCCCGAGTACCCCCGTCGGCCGAGTACCCTCGTCGGGCAACGTTTACCCGCCGTGGCAGAGGAGGGAGATGTTTACCGTGAAGCCACCCCCGTTCGAATATCACCGGCCTGGCTCGAAGGCTGAGGCCCTCGCGCTGCTCGGCAGCCTGGGCGATGAGGCCAAGGTGCTGGCTGGTGGCCAGAGTCTTGTCGCGCTGCTCAACCTGCGGCTGGCCCGACCAGCGCATCTGATCGACATCAACCGTCTGGACGGGCCGCTGAGCAGTATCGGCGAGCCGACCAGTGGCGGACTCACTTTTGGCGCGCTCGTGCGACAGCGCGCTGCCGAGCGCTCGACCGCCGTCCGTGCCGGCTGCCCGCTGATGGCGGATGCGCTTCCCCACATCGGCCACCACCAGATCCGCAACCGCGGGACGATCTGCGGCAATCTGGCACACGCGGACCCGGCGTCCGAGTTGCCGGCGATCGCGGTCGCGCTGGACGGCGAAATGGTTGTCGAAAGCCAGGCGCGCGGCCAGCGCACCATCAAAGCCACCGACTTTTTTCGAGGCTACCTGACGACGGCGCTCGAGTCCGACGAGCTGCTGACGGAGTTTCGACTGCCCGCCTGGCCAGACCGAGCCGGCTGGTCGTTCATGGAGGTCTCGCGCAGGCACGGGGATTACGCGCTGGTTGGCGCGGCGGCGCTGGTCCAACTCGACGCGAGCGGGACATGCACCGACGCACGGCTGGCATTTGTCGGGGCAGCGCCAGGTCCGGTGCGCGCGCGCGAAGCCGAGGCGGCGCTCAAAGGCGCGCCCATCTCCGATGACGCCATCAATGCCGCGGCGGAGCGGGTTGGTCCGGCGATCGATCCGCAATCGGATGTCCACGCCACCGCGGCCTATCGGCGACACGTCGCGGGCGTGCTGGCGCGACGAGCGCTGCGTGAAGCGGCTGGACGCGCCAGCAAGGGGGCAACGGCATGATCACCACCACGGTTGAGCTGACCGTCAACGGTCAAAAGCGGTCGGCGAACGTCGAGGTTCGCAAGACGCTGGCCGATTTCCTGCGCGACGACCTGGGTCTGACGGGGACGCACCTTGGCTGCGAGCACGGTGTGTGTGGCTCGTGCACCGTGCTCGTCGATGGCGACGCCGTGCGCTCGTGTTTGATGCTGGCGGTTCAGGCCGACGGCGCCGACGTGCTGACGATCGAGGGGGTGGCTGCCGCGGATGGCACGCTGCATCCGATTCAGCAAGCGTTCATGGAGAGCCACGCGTTCCAGTGCGGTTTCTGCACGCCGGGGTTCGTCATCACCGTGTATGACTTGCTCACCAACTCGCCGGGCGGGCTGGCGCGCGACGAGATCCGGCCGGCGCTCAGTGGCAACCTGTGCCGCTGCACCGGCTATCAGAGCATCGTGGCAGGCGTCGAGTTGGCTCAAGAAAAGCTGGCGGCGGGCATCACCACGAGCCCGGGCGCCGAGGGGGTCGCGCGATGACCGACAGCCCGACCAACGGCCACACCAATGGCCAGACGCAAGGTAGCGGCTTCTTGCGCTTCGTCGGCGCGAGCGTCCATCGGGTCGAAGACCAGCGCATTCTGCGCGGCCGCGGGCACTACATCGACGATCTCAAACTGCCGGGCATGCTGCACGCGGCGTTTGTCCGCAGCCCGCACGCGCACGCGCGGATCACGCGCGTCGACACGTCGGCGGCGAAAGCGCTGCCGGGTGTTGTCGCGGTCTACACGGCGCCCGACATCGAAGCGGTGACCAACCCACTTGCCAATCAGCCGATGCCCGGCCACAAGTCGCCGCCGATCTACGGTCTGGTGGGCGACAAGGTGCGGCTGGTGGGCGACGTCGTGGCGATCGTGGTCGCCGAAAGCCGCTACCTCGCGGAGGATGGCTGCGACCTGGTCGAAGTCGACTACGAGCCCCTCCAGGCAGTCTCGACGATTGCCCAGGCGCTGGACCCGAGCAGTCCGCCGATCTTCGAGGAATTCGGCGACAACGTCGCCTTCGAGTTTCCGCAGACCTTTGGCGACGTGGACGGGGTTTTCGCCCAGGCAGACCGCGTGATCAAGCACACGTTCCACCAGCACCGCTACGCAAACGTGCCGCTGGAGGGTCGGGGTGGGGTGGCCGACTACGACGTGGGCACGGGGCATCTCACGTATCACACCGCCAATCAGGCCCCCCAGGTGTTCCGGCTGCTGCTGTCGACCGCGCTGCGCGTGCCCGTGCATCAACTGCGAGTCATCAACGCCCAGGACATTGGCGGCGCATTTGGCAGCAAAGCCCAGGTGTACCGTGAAGATCTGGCCATTCTCGCGGCCAGCAAGATCCTCGGGCGCCCCGTCAAGTGGGTGGAGGACCGCCGCGAGAACCTGACTGCGTCGGGTCAGGCACGTGAAGAAGACGTCGCCGTCGAAGCTGCCGTCAAGGACGACGGCACGCTGCTGGGGCTGCGCCTCGACATGGTGATGAACCAGGGCGCGTACCCGACGCCACCTAACGCGCCCAATGCGTTCGGTCTGATGGCGCGCACGATGCTGCCAGGCGCGTATCGCCTGAAGGCGCTCGGCTTTCGGCTGCGCACGGTTTTCAGCAACAAGGCCAGCTACGTGCCGTACCGCGGGCCGTGGGCGGTGGAGACCTGGGTGCGGGAGCGCATACTCGACATCATCGCCCGCGATCTGGGCCTGGACCCGGTGGACGTGCGCCGCACCAACCTGCTTGACGCCGGTGACCTCCCGACGTCGATGGTCACCGGCCCGGACATCTCCCAGATGACCCAGCGTCAGACCATGGATCGCGCGCTCGAGCGCATCGGCTATGCCGATTTTCGTGCCGAGCAGCAGCGCGCGCGTGCCGAGGGTCGGCTGCTGGGCATCGGCGTGACCAACCTGATGGAGTTCGCGCCGGGGCCAGCCAATTTCTTTCCGTCCGTTGGCATGCCGGCGGCGGTACCCGAACAGGCGCGCGTTCGCCTCGAGATCGACGGTCACGTGACGGTCTTCACCGCCCAGGCGCCCCACGGTCAGAGTCACGAAACCACGCTGGCCCAGGTCGTCGCTGATGAGATCGGCGTGCCGTTCGAGTCGGTGCGGGTCATCCATGGCGACACGGTGTCGTCGCCGTTCAGCCTGATCGGCACGGGCGGCAGTCGCGCGTCGAGCGTGGCTACCGGGGCGACGCGCTTCGCGGCGCGTCGCGTCAAAGACAAGGTGCTCCGCATCGCCGCCGGCATGCTCGAAGTGAGCGCGGACGACCTGGAGGTCGTCGATGGGTTGGTCCGCGTCAAGGGCGCCCCTGACAAGCTGGTGCCGCTTGGCGGCGTGGCCACCGTGGCCTACATGGCGCCTCACATGCTGCCCAAGGGGGACGAGATGGGCGTCGAAGAGACGTCGTCGTTCGATGGTGGCAACGGCGGCGGTTGGGCGTATGCCACCCACGCGTGCATCGTCGAGGTGGATGGCGACACGGGGCAGGCCGAAGTCAAACGCTACGTCGTAGCGGAGGATTGCGGCGACCTCATCAACCCGGCCATCGTCGATGGCCAGATCCGTGGCGGCGTCGCTCAAGGCCTGGGTGCAGTGCTCCTGGAGCGATCGACCTACGACGATGACGGTCAATTTCTGGCCGCGACCTTCATGGACTACCTGCTGCCGACGTCGGTGGAGGTGCCGCACATCGAGATCGAGCATCTGGAAATTCCCAACGGAGACGAGATTCCGTTCCGTGGCGTGGGCGAAGGTGGCGCGATCGCCGCGCCACCGGCGCTCAACAGCGCGATCGAGGACGCCCTGTCATCATCGGGCGTCCGCATCACCGAGCAGTACCTGCCGCCGGCGCGCATCCTCGAGCTCATAGGGGCCATCCAAGCCGAGACGTAAAAATTCGGTCGGGTCGTCTAAATCCAGGGGCTGGCCTCGAGCCGCTATGGTGTAGAGGCAAACTCGATGCGCTTTCTGGCCAGCCCTTTCGCCCGGTTCGACTACAAGTACCTCGTCGCCGCCACTTTCGTGTTCGGGTTGTTCATGGACATCCTGGATACGACCATCGTCAACGTCGCGCTCCCGACGTTGGCCGAAGAGTTCCACGCGGACACGGCCACCCTCGAATGGGTGGTGACCGGCTACGTGCTGAGCCTGGCGATCTGGATTCCCGCCTCGGGCTGGATCGGCGACAAGTACGGCACCAAGAAGACGTTCATGTTCGCGACAGCGATGTTCACGCTTGGTTCGGCCCTGTGCGGTCGAGCGTGGAGCATCGAGTCGCTGGTCTTCTTCCGCATCCTGCAGGGCGTGGGTGGCGGCATGCTGACGCCCGTCGGGACGGCGATGCTGTACCGCGCCTTCACGCCAGCCGAGCGCGCGCGTGCCTCCGCGATCCTGTCCATCCCGACCATGCTCGCGCCGATGCTCGGGCCGCTGTTCGGCGGATTTCTGGTGGACGCGGTCAGCTGGCGCTGGATCTTCTACGTGAACGTGCCCGTCGGCGCAATCTCGTTCGCGTTCTCGTGGCTGGTGCTGCGAGAACACAAGGAACCGGGCGCGGGCAAGTTCGATCCACTCGGGTTCATCTTCTCGGGCTTTGGCACCGCTGGCGTCCTGTTTGCGCTCTCGGAGGGCCCGGTGTACGGCTGGACCTCGGCGCTGGTCCTGGCGACAGGCCTGGGCGGCGCGGTGTGTTTCATCCTGCTGGTTCTGGTGGAGACGCGTCTGTTCGCGCCGATGCTGGACCTGAACCTGTATCGCTCGAAGCTGTTCCGAACGGCGAACCTGGTCGGTTTCATGTTCTTCGGGACGCAGTTCGGGATGCTATTCATCCTGCCGCTGTTTCTGCAGCAGTTGCGCGGGTTGTCCGCGTTCGAGTCAGGCTTGACGACGTTCCCGCAGCCGGTGGGTCAGATCCTGATGGTGCAGTTCACCAGCCGCATGTATTACCGACTGGGCGCGCGGCTGAATCTGGTCATTGGCACGGGTGGCGTGCTGGCGACCACCGCGCTGTTTCTGTTCGTGGGTCTGGAGACCGACCTGTGGTGGGTTCGCCTGATCATGTTCCTGCGGGGCTGCTTCATCGCGTTCAACATGGTGTCGATGCAAACGGCGCTCTTCTCCGACGTGCCTCGGGAGAAAACGGGGCGCGCATCATCACTGTGGAATACCTCGCGACAGATCGCGGTGGCGGTTGGCGTGGCCGTCGCGGCGTCCGTGCTGACTTCACAACTGCCGGACACGAATGCGGCCGTGGGCGGTCTGGCGGGTGTCCCGCCGGTCGAGGGCTTGCAGGCGTTCCACGCCACGGTGGCGGTGCTGCTGATCATGGCGGCGCTGGCGGTGTTCTTCGCGTTCCAGGTGCGAGAGCGGCCGAGCGCCGCGCAGCCGCAGCGCGTGCCGGCGGAACTCGAGAAGACGCCGGTGCACGCTGCCGCCGATTAGCGCGACGAGTGTGTTCGATACGAACTGGTGGTTAGCTCCAGTAGGCAAAGGCCATCGCACAACCCGTGCTGGGGCGGCTGCGGTAGCCGGGGATGTAATCGATCAGCGTCATCGGCAGCGGGCCTACGGCCCCGTCCAGTGCCACCCAGTTCAGGATCTCTGACGTCCCGCCCTTGAGCAGATTCCGAGGAAGGTTGTGCAGCGCCTGCGTATCTTTGGCCTTCAACGCGTCCAGCACCTGCTGATCGAGCGGCTCGTCGATGACGATGTGACTCAGGCCGCCCGAGGCCAGCACCGCCACGCGCTCGGCACCTGACCACGACTCCAGCGCCGTGCGCACCGCCTTGCCCAGGTCGTGGCAGCGCTTGGGCGTCGGCTGATTGGGCGGGTAGTACGTGTTGACCATGATCGGGACGATCGGCACGTTGCAGCTCGGCCACAGGCGCTGATACAGGAAGCTGAAGGCGTGGCCAATGCCGCGCTCTGCCTTGAGCTGGTTGGTCCTGGTGACGTCGAACTCCTGCTCGGTCAGGTTGTTGATCAGGTATGCGGCGAGATCGCTGGCGTTCGGATACTCGGTTGCCGTCTCCTCCAGGTGCACCGTCGGGAAATTGCTGCCCGGCGGCCGAGCGCGGCGTGGGTGCACGTCGACGGTGTCGCCGTGGTAGATGGCCACGCTGGGCATGTTGTCGTCGTTGAACTGCTCGTGCTGGTCGTCGCCGAAAATGACGATGGCGTCGACGGGCGTCGACTGGATCAGCTGGCTGAGTTGCTTGATGGCGCCCTGGACGCGGGCGTGCTTTTCGCGGAAGCACGCGAGCTGGAGCTGGTCCTCGAGGTTGTCCGGGATGTGCGGGCTGGGTTGTTCGGTCTTACCGAGATTTGGCCACTCTTCGGGATCGACGCTGATCTGCGGGGTATGGGAGTGTCCGATACCCAGAACGACGTTCGCCATACGTCCGAGGGTATAGCGACGCGGCGCCTGGCTTCGCCGCGCTCAGGATGACACCTGTTCAGCCCCAGACCTTGCGAGCGGTGCTCACCACCAGCTCGAGTTTGCGGCGCTCCTCGTCCACCGTGAGGGGATTACCCGCGATCGTCGACGCGAAGCCGCACTGCGGGCTCAGCGCCAGGTTCTCCACGGGCATATAGCGAGCGGCCTCTTCGATGCGCCGCAGCAGCAGGTCCTGCGATTCCAGCTCGCCGGACTTGGTGGTCACCAGGCCAAGGACGACGATCTTGCCGCGCGGCACGAAGCGCAGCGGCTCGAACCCGCCGGCGCGCTCGCTGTCGTACTCGAGCAGGAAGCGATCGACGTGCAGGCCGCCGAAGACTTGCTCCGCGATGGCGTCATAGCCGCCGGCGGTATGCCAGCCCGGCTGATCTGGCCCGCGGCCGCCATTGCCACGGCACAGGTGCATCGCTAGCGCCAGGCCGTCACGGGCGAGCCCATCGAGGGTGGAGTTGTCTGCCTCGAGGTCCTCCTGCAACGCCGACACCGGGTCGACGCCGACGGCCCGCCACTGGGCATTGCGCTCCTCGACGACATAGTCGGGATAGTGTGGATTGTCGAGCTGAATGTACGGCACGCCTTCGTCGATGAGCGCCATGATCTCCGAGCGGATGATGGCGGCCACGTCGTGCAGGGCCGCGGCGCGCGAGCCGTAGACGGGGTTTGTGACGTCAGGCCGGTAGCCGCGCGCCAGGACGTAGGACGCCGCGGGCATTGTCATCTTGCAGGGGCCCGGCGTATGCGCACGAAGAAAGCTGGCCTCGTGCTCCGTCAGGCGATGCCTGGGGCGCAGCTTGTCGCCAATGATGCGGCGGGCGGGGCCGCCCGGCTGCGCGGACGGATTGTTGCCGCGGGCGGTATTGAAGACCGTGACCGCGGGGGCGCCAGAGACGAAGCCGTCGACGGCGTCGACGAAGTCGCCCGACCAGCCGCCGCGTCGAAACTCGCCGTCGCTGAAGACGTCGACGTCGACCTGCTTCTGGAGGTCGAGGACCTCCAGGATTGCGCGGTCTTCGATCTCGCGCAGCGCCTCCAGTGACAGTTGGCCCTGCGTATAGGCGGCGTGGGCGTCCTTGATAGCCTGAGGTCTGAGGAAGCTGCCGACCTGATCGGCGCGATACGCGGGCGTCACTAGATCTTTCCGAATGTCTTGACGCGGTCGACGTTCAGGATGAGGCTGACGTGCGGCGTCTTGCCGATGTTCGCGGCGATGCCCGGGCCGGTCAGCACCGGCATAGCGGCTGGCCAGCACGGTCAGGTCTTCAATCACGTGCGCGTCGTCGAAGGTGACGGTGCCCTCGAGCGTCACGTGGCGGGCCTGACCGACGTCGACGACGCAGACCGAGGCGTGCGCGTCGCGCTTCAAGTTCCGCACCTTCTTTGACGCGGCGCCCGTATTCAGCATGATCGTGTTGCCCCGCAGCGCGTACCACAGCGCCGTCAAGTGCGGTGAGCCATCGCGGTTGGTTGTACCGATGACCGCGAAACGCGTCTCCTCGAGAAACGCGCGGACGTTGTCGGCGAGGTCTGCCATACGCGGAACAGGATATAAGGGGGTACCATCGCGCCAGCAGGAGGCCGCGAGCAGCATGGTTGCCACCTCTTCGGAACAAGCTACCGGGGCGCACGTCCCGCAAGACGCCGATCTCTTGCGGCGCCTGTACCGCACGATGCGCCTGATTCGCGCCTTCGAGGAAAAGGTCGACGGCTTACGCACGTCGGGACGGCTGCAGGGCAGCTTGCACCTGTACGTCGGGCAGGAGGCCGTGGCCACCGGCGTGTGCGCGCGGCTGAACCGCGACGACTACGTGGCGAGCACCCATCGCGGACACGGACACGCGATTGCCAAGGGCGTCGACGTGGCGCGCATGATGGCCGAGTTGTACGGTCGGGCAACTGGCACCAACCACGGCAAGGGTGGCTCGATGCACATTGCCGACACGTCGGTCGGCATGCTGGGCGCGACGGGCATCGTTGGCGCGGGAACACCAATCGCGCTGGGCGCGGCGCTCTCGGCAAAGACGCGCCGCACGCGGCAGGTCGCGGTGGCGTTCTTCGGCGACGGCGCGATGGGCCAGGGCCCGATCTACGAGTGCCTGAACATGGCGGCTATCTGGAAGCTGCCGTTGATTTTCGTCTGTGAGAACAACGGCTACGCGGAGTCGACCTCGGCGGAGTACGCGCTGAGCACGCGCGACCTGTCCCGCCGCGCCGCCGCGTTCGAGGTGCCCGCGTTCGTGGTGGACGGTCAGGATGTCTTCGCGGTGTACGAGCGGATGGGCGAAGCCGTCGAGCGCGCGCGCTCCGGCGAGGGGCCCACGTTCCTGGAGTGCAAGACCTATCGCTACTACGGCCATTTCCTGGGCGACGATCCCTTGCGCTACCGCACCCGCGAAGAAGAGGCCTACTTCCGGAGCCGCGACTGCATCGACCGCTTCGAGCGAGCCATGCGCGAAGGCGGGGCCCTGTCGGAGGGAGCGTTGCGCGACATCGCGCGCGACGTGGACCAGTCGATCAGCGAGGCGGTGGAGTTCGCGGAATCCAGTCCAGCGCCAGGTGTTGCCGACCTGACGACCGAGGTCTACTTCGAGGGCGGACGCTAATGGCGCGCGAGCTGCTCGCCAGTCGAGCGGAAAACGAAGCCATCCGACAGGAGATGGAGCGCGATCCGAGCGTGATCATGCTCGGCGAGGACATCGCCGGCGCCGCGGGGCGAGCGCACCTGGGTTTCGTCGATGCGTGGGGTGGTCCGATGGGCTCGACCAAGGGTCTGATCCAGCAATTCGGACCGGAGCGCATCATCGACACGCCGATTTGCGAAATGAGCTTCATCGGCGCCGCGGTTGGCGCCGCGATCACCGGCCTGCGACCTATCGCGGAATTGATGTTCGTGAATTTCGTCGGAGTCGCGCTGGACTCGGTGATGAACGAGGGCGCGTTTCTGCGCTACATGCTAGGCGGCCAGGTAGAAGTGCCGATGGTGCTCAAAACCGCGATCGGCGCGACCGCGACGAACCCGCCAAATGGTGGCGGTTCGGCCGCGCAGCATTCGGGCAGTATGTACTCCATCTTTGCGCGCATTCCCGGCTTGAAGTGCGTGGCGCCCTCGGACGCGTACACGGCGAAGGGCTTGCTCACCGCGGCGATCCGCGACGACAACCTGGTGGTGTACTTCAGCCACCGCAAGGTGGGTCCGACGCGGATGGATGTTCCGGAGAAGCCATACACGCTGCCACTTGGCAAAGCGCGCACCGTGCGCGCCGGCAGTGACGTGACGCTGGTTGGCATCTCCCACATGACGAATGTGTGCCGCGAGGCCGCCACTTTGCTGTCGGATCAGGGGATCGATGCTGAAGTGATCGATCTGTTGAGTCTGGCGCCGCTGGACGAGGAGTGCCTGCTGGAGTCGGTGCGGCGGACCCAACATCTGGTGGTGGTTGACGAGGACTGGCCGGATTGCGGCGTAGCGACATCCGTCGCGGCGCTGGTGGCCGATCGGGGTATCGATTCCCTGGATGGACCCGTGAAGACGGTCACCGGCGCGCGCACGCCGGTGCCGTACAGCGGCGTACTGGAGGCGGCGTACGTGCCCGACGCGGCACGCGTGGTCGCCGCCGCGCTCGCCAGTTTGCGGGATTGATCGCTCGCATGGATCTGACGCTGCCACTGCTGGGCGACGTGATGACCGAGGGCACCGTCACGGAGTGGTTCCAGGCGGATGGGGCGTACGTGCGGGAGGGCGAGCCGCTCTATCAGGTGGAGACGGACAAAGTGAACCTGACGGTGGATGCGCCGCAGAGTGGCACGCTGGAGCGCGTCGTCAGCGAGGGTGAGACGGTGCCCGTGGGGGCCGTCGTCGGGCGACTCGTCGCCGTCGCGAGCGTGGCAACCGCTCCGTCACCCGTGGCTCTCGGCGTGTCGAGCGCTTCGATCACGCCGGCGGCTGGATTCCACGCTGACGCGCAATCACGCACCGCTGCGGCGGAGGCCGGCGGCGAGGTGGTCTCCTCGACGGCGAGATTGGCCGAGCCGAAGGCGGGTCCGGTCAAGGCGGGTCCGGTGGAGGTACGGGCAACGCCCGCGGCGCGCGCGCTGGCGCGCAAATTCGGCGTGGACCTGCGCCGCATTGCCAACGGCCGCCGTCTGCGCGAGGCCGACGTGCAGGCGCACGTCCACGCTGACACCGGCGCTGGCGCCGGAGCACCACTTGCGGGCCGACGCAAGGTGATCGCCGAGCGCATGCGCGCCAGTCTGGCGCAAACCGCTCAGCTCACGCTTTCGATGGAAGTTGACATGACCACGGCCGTCAACCTCCGCGACCAGCTTCGACAACTGGTGGCGGAGGAGCGTCGGCCAACTATCACCGACCTGGTTATGCGCGCCACGGTCCTGGCGCTGCGCGAGCACCCGGCGCTGAATGCGACCCTCGCCGATGGGCGTTTGCAGCTCCACCCGGAAGTGCACCTGGGTCTCGCGGTGGATGCCGATGATGGACTGATCGTGCCAGTGGTCAGGGACGCGCACCAGTTGGACCTGCTCAGTCTCGCGAGCCGCACGCGAGACGCCGCCGCGCGGGCGCGCGGCAACGCCCTCCACGCGGATGACGTGCGCGGCGGCACGTTCACGGTTACGTCTCTCGGACCCCTCGGCGTCGACTTCTTCACGCCTATTTTGAATCCACCCCAGGTGGCCATCCTGGGTATCGGGCGCATCTTCCCGAAGCTGACCCTGCAGCAGGCCAGGGTGGAGGAGCGGCAGATGCTGTATCTGAATCTGTCGTTCGATCATCAGGCCGTCGATGGTGCACCGGCCGCCCGCTTCCTCCAGGCAGTCAAGGGTTTGCTGGAGCTGCCCGCGGCGCTCGTGGTTGACTCCGGCCGGTGAAAGCGCTCGTCCGCGTTCCAGGTGGCGTGGAGGTTGCCGAACAACCGGATCCGGTGGCCGGTCCGCAGGAGGTGGTGGTCGCCGTGCATTCGTGCGGCATTTGTGGCTCCGATGTGCACGCGGCGGAGGCCAATGCCGGGCGAAGCGGCGGCATTCCCGGGCACGAGTTTTCGGGCACCGTCGTGGACATCGGGCGCGACGTGGCCGATTGGCGCGTGGGTCAGGTGGTCGCGGTCAATCCGCTGGGCAGTTGTGGCGAGTGCGAATGGTGCCAGCGGGAGATGCTCATTCGGTGCACCGTCCGGCCGAATCTCGGGCTGGGTGCGCCGGGTGGCTTCGCGGAGTACGTGGCCGCGCACCACTCGCAGTTGTATGCGCTGCCGGAGGGTCTGCCGCTCGAGTTTGGCTCGCGGGTGGAGCCACTCGCGGTCGGGCTGCGAGCCATAGCCGAGGCTGGCGGCCCGGCGGGCTGCAATGCGATTGTGTTCGGCGTGGGGCCTATCGGGCTGCACCTGATTCAGGGGCTGCGCGCGCTGGGGGCGGGGACGATCATTGCCGTGGGCCGCTCGTCTGCCGGTCGCCGTGAGGCGGCCGGGCGCAGTGGGGCCGACGTGGTCCTGGATAGTCGCGAGACGGACGTGGCCGACTACGTGGCGGAGCATGGCATCGAGGTGGCGCAGGCGTACGAGTGTTCGGCGGATCCAGAAGCGCTCGTGGTGCTGGGGCGCGCGGTACGCGGTGCGGGGACGATCGTCGCGGTCGCGCTGGGGTGGACGCTGGCGGCGTTCGACACACACGTGTTTGTGGGCAAAGGGCAGCGGATGTTCGGCGCGTGCGCGTATGGGAAGCGGGACTTCGGGCAGGCGCTCGAATTGATTGCCAGCGGCAAGGTGGATGTGGAGGCGCTGATCACCGAGCGGGTCCCCCTGAGTGGTGGGCCCGAAGCGTTCGTGCGCCTGCGGCACCCGGGGAATCTCGTATCGGTGTTAGTCCAGCCGTTTCGTTAGATCGATTCGCGGCTCGGGCTGGTCACGAGTTTTTTAGTAGTCGAAAGCTGCGGCTTTCTCCCCAGGGCGGGCACCAGTTCGCAACGAGTTCTTTTTTAGAAGTCGAAAGCTGCGGCTTTCTCCCCAGGGCTCCGCGCCCTGGACCCCGCGTCCCAGAGCCCTACTCTCGGTGGCCGTCAGCCGCGTCCGCTGGCTCAGAACGCACGTACTGTCGACACGTCTAAATCCCAGAGGGTGGGGCACCCGAGGTTGTCCTCCGAGACGCACTGTCATATCAACACGTGTGTAACCCGGTGGGTGTCTGTTCACGCGTTTGTCCCCGAGGGTGTTTGTTCGAGAGGATCTCTCCGGGGGTGTCCTCGACGGTCTCTCTTCGAGCGTGTCCACCAGGACGGCACGTTCTGAGCCAGCGGATGCGCCCGACGGGTACCGAGAGTAAAGGACTGGGAGGACACCCGGATCTCCCACCCTGTCGGTTTACGCGCGTGTCGACAGTACGTGCGTTCTGAGCCAGCGGACGCGGCTGACGGCCACCGAGAGTAGGGCTCTGGGACGCGGGGTCCAGGGCGCGGAGCCCTGGGGAGAAAGCCGCAGCTTTCGACTTCTAAAAAAGAACTCGTTGCGAACTGGTGCCCGCCCTGGGGAGAAAGCCGCAGCTTTCGACTTCTAAGAAAGATGCGTTAGCCGAAAGGACGTGGCTCGGGATTTGTTCGGTTCAGAATATGCTCGAAGCGCGTGCGGACGATGTCGTCTACCTCGTCGCCGGGCCAGATGTAGAACTGTTCGTTGCGGATGCCGTCGAAGACGGCGTCGGCGATCTCCTCGGGAGGTTGACCGTTTTCGACGCGGCCGCTCATGCGGCGCGGCGCAGGCAGTCTACTCGGAGGATCGGCTTCGGGAGCGTCCAGCAGCGCGGCGGGGCGATTGCGCTTCGCCTGCAGGATCTGGGTCTTGACGTAGATCGGACACAGCACCGAACAGCCAACCGCCGCCTCGCGCAGGTGCAGGTGGCTGTACAACGCCTCGGTAATCGCCACCACGGCATGCTTGGAGACGCCATACGGGCTGCCGCCTGGCACCAGGCCGCCCATCGACGCTGTATTGACTATCCAGCCCTCTTCGCCCGCATCGAGCATCCGCGGCACGAAGCTGCGCAGGCCGTGGATCACGCCCCAGACGTTGACGCCGAGGATCCAGCGCCAGTCGTTCAAGGTGGCTTCCCAGATCGGCCCGCGGCGGCCGCCCAGCACACCGGCGTTGTTGCAGACCAGGTGGACGCCGCCGAAGGCCTCGAACGTCGCCCGGGCGAGCTGTTCGACAGACTCCGGGTCCGACACGTCCGTGCGCACGGCGAGGACCTCGCGACCCGAGGACCGAATGTCGGCCGCGGTCGCCTCGAGCGGCTCAGTCTCGATGTCGGTCAGCACCACGCGCATGCCCTCGGTCGCGCACCGCTCCGCCAGCGCTCGGCCGATGCCGCTGGCTGCCCCGGTCACCACCGCGACCCTGTTCGAGAAGTCCTGCATCTGGCTCAAGCATAAGCCGCTGGCGTAGCCTGAATGTGGTGCGCGTCCGCTTCGGCGTCTGGGATCATTTCGAGCGTCGGCCTGGCATTCCGCTCGATCTCCAGTTCCAACAGAAGATCGCCTTGCTCCAGGAGGCCGAGCAGCTTGGTTTTGTCGGCTACCACATCGCCGAACACCACCTGACGCCGCTGGACATGGCGCCGTCGCCCAACGTCTTCCTGGCGGCGTTGGCGCAGGCTACCACTCGGCTGCGCATCGGCACGATGGTGTACATCCTGCCGCTGTACCACCCGGTGCGACTCGTCCAGGAAATCTGCATGCTCGACAACCTGTCGGGGGGCCGGCTGGACGTGGGCATCGGGCGCGGTATTCGGCCAGTCGAGCTCGAATGGTTCGGTCTCGACCCCAACGAGGGCCGCCAGCGGACGGAAGAGACGCTGCGGATTGTGGTGGACACGCTGTGCTCGGGACGCTTCGAGCACAGCGGCGAGTACTACCAGATACCCGAGGCTCCGCTGGACATGCTGCCGATGCAGCGGCCCTACCCACCCCTGTGGTACGCGGGTGGCATCGAGTTCGCGGGGCGCCACCACCTGAATTTGCTATCGCGGACGGCCGATCAGGTGGCGCGCTACTGGGACCTGGTGGACGAGCATCGCAACGCGCCGGACCTTGTGAACCAGCACCTCGAGTCGCCTGTCGCGGGCGTGACCCGTCATGTCGTGATCCGCGAGTCCGAGGCGGAGGCGATCGCGGTGGCGCGCCGCGCGTGGGCCGTCTTTGACGCGAATTTTCACGCGACGTCGGCGCGCATGCTAGAGGGTCGGGCGGTCACCGTCAGCGAGGACTTCGACACGGTGTTGCGCGAGGGGACGCGGCTGGTGGTCGGAACACCCGCGATGGTGCGTGAGTACGTCTCAGGCTGCGTGGCGCGCCTTCGCGAGCGGCCGAATTTCTACTTTGCGCCAGCGCTTCAGTGGGGGGACATGACGCTCGACGAAAGCCTCGAGTCAATGCGCTTGATGGCTCGCGACGTCCTGCCAGCGTTCGATGATTGACGCCGGCCGGAACCAATCTCCGTAGGGTTCGGCGCGGCGCGGCGTGAACCAGTAGGGGTGGCACGGGTTCGTGACGCGCGTACATACAAACGTGCTTGGTACGTTTACTAGACTCGGTTGTGGCCACCGGGGAGACATCACCCGAACCCGCACCTTCACCGAAACGCAGTCATTTCTGGGTCTGGGCCGTCCTCGTGGTCGTGGTCGTGGCAATTGTTGGTGGCGTGATCGGCCTGTCACTGGGGAGTCGACAGGGCGGGCCATTGGCAAGTCAGGGCGGCGGCAACGGACGGCCTGCCATCGTCGTACCCACGCCGGGCGCGGCGCCCGCTTTGAGCGCGGTGCCGTCGCCGTCGGCGGCGACGTCAAACGTGGTTGCTGGCGCATCGCCGCAACCGTCGGCTGCTACCCAGTACGTCGTCCAGCCAGGCGACACGCTGCGCAGCATCGCTCTCGACGAGTACGGCGACGCCGAGATGTGGCAGACGATCTACCAGGCGAACCGGAGCACGATCGGACCGAATCCGGACGCGTTGGTGGCTGGAACGACGCTCCAGATTCCCGCGCGTCAGTGACCTGACGCGCTGTCGGCCAGACGCCGGTAGGTCGCTACGGCGTCCTGGTCTGAGCCGCCGCCCCAGCCCGCGTTGCGCAGCTCGTCGCGGATTTGGGTCAGGGTGCGCTGGCCATTGGCGGTGTCGAAGGTGGACGGCGTGGCGGGTGCTGGCGCAGCGGCAGGAGCAGGTGCTGCCGCGCGTGCTGCCGGCGCCGCAGCCGAGGCCGACGCAGGCGACGCAGGCGCTGCCGCCGTGGCGGGTGCCGCCGCGGGTTTCATGCCCGAGAGCACCCGACTGACAGCGCTACTGACCACGTCGGCATTGGGCGCGTTCCCGGAGCCGACCAGGGTCACGTTGCGACCTGGCTGGTA
The DNA here is from genome assembly GCA_963776625.1 of uncultured Chloroflexia bacterium. GTDB lineage: Bacteria > Chloroflexota > UBA6077 > UBA6077 > CF-72 > CF-72. The sequence continues at coordinate 239,030 of CAVZNP010000007.1, forward strand.
AATGCTTTTGAGGCTCAGATCGCGCTCGGGCGAGCCGTCCTGACTGGTGACACGGCGATTGATGACGACGGTGAAGCCGTCCCGCGCGGTCTCGACGGGCACGACGCGGCCCCAGGGCAGGTCTGGCTCGGCCTCGACGTCCGGCGTCGTGTCCGGCGACACGCGATCGGTGATCTGTGGCTGATCGACCTGGACTTTCCAGTTCGGTTTGTTGCCGTACAGCGAGAACGTCACCGCGTCGGCTGTCGTCGACGACTGGATGAGCACGTAGTCGTTGGTGGGGTTGATCCACTGGAAGTCGAGTCCGGAGTCCTCGTCGACCGTCGCATCCAGGCCCACATCGTTGCGCGAGGTGTACGCGGGAATCCAGTACAGGTGCCAGTAGCGTTCTTCGATCTGGTAGCCGCCCCAGAACACGGGCTGGAACAGGGTCGTGGCGACCTGGCAGATACCACCCGCGACGCTTGGCACCGTGTGGGCGGTGCCGTTGGAGCCGGTGGTCAGACCGAAGCCCCATTCGAAGCCGGCCTCGAGTGTCGTGGGGCCAACCTCGTCGTTGAACGAGAACGTTCCGCCGGGTGGCACGACGACGCCGTTCAGGCGCTGCGCCGCGAGTTTGATGTTGTAGGACTTCTCGGGCACCGAGCCGGCGAAGGAGGTCGTGCTCTGCTCGATGAGCTCGTGAATGTTCAGCTTGGCGGCATCCGCCGAGGTCACCGCGGGCGCGGCAGTGGTGACGGGCAAATCAATGGTGTGGGCGCCCGCCAGGATCTGGCTACTGAGCGTGGTGCGAGCGTTGTCCTCGTCGAGAGTCTGGCCGGGCTGACTTTCGCGGATGACGCCCAGGTTTTTGCCATCCCAGGAGAAGCGGGCGTTGCTGGCCGGTTGATTGACGGCTTTGGCGGCATCGTCAAGCAGCGGCTGCAGCGCGTCTGAGTTGACCGTCAGCGTCGCCGGCTGACCCGGCGAGGCGTCGTTCAGCGAGACGAGCGGCAGGATGTCATCGACATTCAAGCGTGCGCGAATAGTTGGCCGCGGTGAGCTGGATCGGCTGGGACAGAATGGCCTGCAGCTGATCGTGCGCCGCGGTGACCTGGTCCGTGCTGACGTCAGGCTGAACCGCCTGAGCGGTGAGTGTGACCTGCGCATCGCCGTCGGTGAGCGCCTGGGCGATCGCCGCGCGCGCCGACGCCTGGTCAAGCTGCAGGCCCGGCTCGGAGGTGACGTAGGTAAGCGTGCCATCATCCGCGACCGCGAGTTGGGCGGGGCGCGCGGGTCGGTCGACCTGCTGAGCGATGCGCTGGACCAGGTCATCGACCATGGAGGCGTCGGCCTGACCGATCACGGGCACGCTGAGGCCAGCCTGCAGGGCGGTCACCTGCGCCTGGAGCTCGACGAACGGCGAGCCGTCACGACCGATCGCGTACGCCGCCGCGGCGAGGTCCTGCGAGTCCAGGTGGACGCCGAGCTGACGCGCACTTGTGGTCCACGTCGACTGATCGAGCTGAATCTGCACCGGCTGGTCGAGGATGGCCAGCGCCCGCGGGGCCAGTTGAGCTTGAGCCTGATCCAGGGTCAGGCCTCCGAGACTGGTGTCGAGGACCATGACGCCCGGCTTGACGCGATTTGCGCTGGACACCTCGAAACCGACGAAGGCCGTGGCGATCAGGACCACCAGGCACCCCGCGGCCAGGGTCGAAATCTTGACCAGATTGATACGCTTCACCCGCCGCTAGGTTACTGCCTGGACGTGCCGCGCGGCTTGATCTGGCCGGGCGTCTGATGAGCTGAGGAGGTTATGAGCGATGCGAGGAGCGGATGCACTGGCGCGCATTTTGAAACTCGAAGGCGTCGAAGTCCTGTTCGCTTATCCGAACCACGCATTGATCGACGCGGCGGCGAAGATCGGGATCCGACCGGTGATCGCCCGCGGCGAGAAGACGCTGATCAACATGGCGGATGGCTACGCGCGCGCGACCAACGGCCAGAAGCCCAGCGTGATCGTCGTTCAGGCTGGGCCGGGCATCGAAAACGCGTTCGGCGCGTTCGCTCAGGCGTACTCCGACGGCGTGCCACTGCTCATGATTCCTGGTGGCGGTGACCAGCGCCGCACCGGCGAGCCGCCCAATTTCGACCCGCTGCCGGTGTATCGCAACGTCACCAAATGGGCGGGCCGCATCAACATGCCCGAGCGCATCGGCGAGTTGACGCGCCGCGCCTTTGCCCAATTGCGCAATGGCAAGCCGGGCCCCGTGCTGCTCGAATTGCCGGCGGACGTCTCGGGCGGACAGGTAGACGACGCGACATTCTCGTACACGCCCGCGCGTGGCTACCGGTCCGCGGGCGACCCGGACGACGTGGCCGCGGCCGCACGCATGCTGATTGCCGCGCAGCGTCCCGTCCTGCACGTTGGCCACGGTGTGCTGTGGGCGCAGGCCTGGGACGAGCTGCGCGAGCTGGCGGAGCTGCTGTCGGTGCCAGTCATGACGACGATGGCAGGCAAGAGCGCATTTCCCGAGAACCACCCGCTCGCGCTGGGCGCCGGCGGCCACACGCTCACCCGCGCGGCCGCGCAGTTTCTGGTCAAGTCAGACCTCGTCTTCGGGGTGGGCTGCAGCTTTGCGCGCGGCGGCTTCTCGTCGCCGATCCCGCCGGGCAAGCGGCTCGTCCAGGTGACAGTCGACGGTCGCGACATCGACCGCGACTATCTGGTCGAGCAAGCCGTCGTCGGTGACGCGCGACTGGTGCTCCGCCAGCTGATCGACGAGGTGCGGGGTCAAGGCGGCGGTGCGTCGCGCAACGGGGCCGTGGCAGCCGAGATTCAACAGGTCAGGGACGCGACGTTCCGCGAATGGCAGTCAAGACTCGAGTCGGCTGACACGCCGATCAACCCGTATCGCGTGATCGCGGAGCTGAATCGTGTGCTGGACAAATCGGCCTCGATCATCACTCATGACTCGGGCAACCCGCGCGACCAGACGCTGACGAATTTCGAGGTGACGACGCCGCGTGGCTATCTCGGCTGGGGCAAGTCGACGCAGCTAGGTACCGGGCTGGGCATTGCTCTGGGGGCCAAACTGGCCTCGCCCGACAAGACGGTGGTCAACGTCATGGGCGACCTGGCCTTCGGCACGGTGGGGATGGAGGTCGAGACCGCGGTTCGAGAGCGCCTGCCGATCATGACCGTTATCCTCAACAACTCGGTGATGGGCGGGTACGGCCACCATATGCCGACCGCCAGCGAACAGTTCCGCAGCAACCGGCTGTCCGGCAACTATGCGCGCGTCGCCGAAGGTCTGGGTGCGCACGCGGAGCGCGTCGAGCAGCCCGGGGACGTGCGAGCGGCCCTGGAGCGCGCGATCGCGGCAACCCGCGACGGGCAGCCGGCCGTGCTGGAGATGATCACCGGTGAAGACCCGGTGTATCCAGTCGCCACGCAGCTCATCCAGGAGGCAGCGCGCGAGCTCGTGCCGGCGTAATGGACGTCAACAACCCGACCGGGCAGCACGGGCCTGATCGCCATCGACAAGCGTGGGTGCCGGGCGCTGTTCCTCGACCCTTCGAGCTACGCAGAGCTGGCGGGTTTCGACCTGCCGGCTCGGCCGCACGAGGTGGCCATCAGCGCCGATCACCACACCGCGTACGTGTCGATTTATGGCTCGGGGGTCTACGGCAACAATCCGCAACCGGACCACCGCATCGTCGTGATCGATCTGGAGCGGCGCGAAATCGTGGCAACCCTCGACGTTCAGCCCTTTCTCGCGCCGCATGGCCTGGCGCTCGGCGCCGACGGCTTGCTGTTTGCGAGCTGCGACGCGAGCGGCGTCGTGGTCGTCCTCGACCCATCGACGGGAACGCAGCTCGGCGCGATAGACGTTGGCTCGCGGGGCAACCACATGATTGCGATGTTGCCAGATGGCAGCAAGCTGTATGCCGAGAACGAGGACCAGGCGGCGTTCGTCTCGGTGATGGATGCGCACGGGCGTCAACGCATTGGCGAGGTGCCGATCCCGAGCGGCGCGCTCGGCCTGTGTGCTTCCAGCGACGGGAAGCGGGTGCTGGTCGCCGACAGTGGCGAGCCGAATGTCCTGGTCATCGATAGCACCGTCGACAAGCTGGTCGGCACGCTGCGACTGGATGGGTACGCGCATCCCGCTCAGCGAGTGCGCTGCAGTCCGGACGGGCGCTACGTGGTCGTGACGGCGGACGAAGAGCCGCTAGCCACGGTTCTGTCCGCTGACTTGCAGCGGCAGGTGACGTTCGAGGTCGCGCCTGGACCGATGGGCGTGGCCTTCCACGCTGACGGGGAGACGGCGCTGGTGGCCAACCATGGTTCGAGCCGCATCACGGTGGTTGACCTCGCCAGCGCGCGGCCCGTGCGTGAGTTCGAAATGGGCGTCGGGGTCGAGACGCTGGCGTTCTTCTAATTTCCCGGGTCAGCCGGGAAAGCTGACCCGAGTTTTCAGGCTGATCCGAGCTCGACGCCGTGCAGCGGCGCCAGCACCGCGTCGAGCAGTTGCCGGCGGTCCGCCGGCGCCGCGGAACGTAAGTCGAAGCCATCGAGGTACAGGAGATCCAGCGGCCGAAACCGCGCCGTGGGGTCGGTGAGCATCTCGCCGAGCAACACCGCTTGCGTGACTGGCTGGCTGGCGAGCAACCGCGCGAGGGTCGCATCCATGCTCTGCTCGCGCGCCGGGAAAGTCACCCGGCCGTGATCGAGGATGGCGAGCGCGCCAGCGCGGCTATCGAGCTCGCGCGGGGCGGGCAGCCGCCGTTGCCGGGCGCCCGCGACGTGCTCCGCGGAGGGCGCAAGCTGGCTCGCGCGCCATGCTGGGAGCAAGCCCGCTTCGAGGTCTTCGATGGACAGGCCGCTCAGCACGGAGCGGTCCTCTCTGGTGATGTCGACGCCCGGACGCTCCAGGCCGTCGCGGCGTTTCAGGCACAGCCACTGGCTTTTGACCCCCTCGCCGCTGGTGCGCAGCAGGGTCCACCCACCTTTGAGCTTGCGGCCATTGAGGAACACCGACAGGTGCCCGGCCTCGAGGCCGTCACGCGCGAGTGACTCCGCGCGGGCCCGAGCGTGGAAGTCGATCGGAGCGGTTTTGTCGATCACGGTATACGTGCCGGCGTCCCAGACGATGACCTGGCCGCCGCCGTACTGCGGTGAGGGGATGACGCCCTCGAACGTGCCGTACTCATACGGGTGGTCTTCAGTCTGTATAGCCAGGCGTCGTTCCCCCGAGCTGTAGGCCGGACCTCGGGGGATGGGCCAGCTGACCAGGACGCCGTCGATCTCGAGGCGGAAGTCGTAGTGGAGGCGGCGCGCGGCGTGCTTCTGGATGGTGAACGTCAGCGGCCCGTCGCGGTGGACGGCCATCGGCGGCGGTTCCGGGGTGCGGGAGAAATCCCGCATAGCCGCGTACCGATCGAGTGCCTGGGGCGGTCTGGCAGGGTCCACGCCCGTCAGCGCGCCTCGCCGGCGGGTGCAAAGAAACGTGTTTCCCGGCGGAGATCCCTCCGTCGGTGACCAGCCCGGTGGCCATCGCCTTCTTCAGAGGGATCCTCACCTCGTTACGCGCTCGCGGAGGCTCGACGAAAGCGACGGATCAGCGCGTTCGTCGACGAATCGTGGTGCAGCTCGGCCTCGGCTTCGCCCTCCAGCTCTGGCGCGATGCGCGCGGCCAGCGCCTTGCCCAGCTCCACGCCCCACTGATCGAACGAGTCGATGCCCCAGATCGTCCCTTGCGTGAAAACGCTGTGCTCGTACAGCGCGACCAGCTTGCCCAGCATCTCAGGCGTCAGGCGGTCGCCGAAAATCAGTGTCGACGGCCGGTTGCCCTCGAACGTGCGGTGCGGCACGAGCCAATCGGGGGTGCCCTCGGCCTTGACTTCGTCGGCGGGCTTGCCAAACGCGAGTGCCTCGGCCTGCGCAAACACGCTGGCCAGCAGCAGCACCTGGTGATTGCCCAGGGGATTCAGCGAGTGCTGGAACGCGATGAAGTCGCACGGAATCAGCCGCGTGCCCTGGTGGATGAGCTGGAAGAAGGAGTGCTGCCCGTTGGTACCCGGCTCGCCCCAGAAGACCTGGCCCGTGTCGTAGTTGACGTGCGTGCCGTCCAGCGTGACCGACTTGCCGTTGCTCTCCATCGTGAGCTGCTGCAGGTAGGCCGGGAAGCGCTTGAGGTACTGGTCGTACGGGATGACCGCAACGGTCTCGGAGCCAAAGAAGTTCGTGTACCAGACGGCCAGCAGACCCATCAGCACGGGCAGGTTGCGGTCCCACGCTGCCGTGCGGAAGTGCTCGTCCATCTGATGGAAGCCACCCAACATGTCGCGGAAGTGCTCGGGGCCGATCGCCAGCATGGTCGAGAGGCCGATCGCCGAGTCCATGGAGTAGCGTCCGCCGACCCAGTCCCAGAACTCGAACATGTTGTCGGTGTTGATGCCGAAGCGCGTGACTTCGGCGGTGTTGGTCGAGACCGCGACGAAGTGGCGTGCCACTGCCGCGTCGTTGCCGAGCGCGTTGAGCAGCCACTGACGCGCGGTCTGCGCGTTGGTCATGGTCTCGAGTGTGGTGAAGGTCTTGGACGAAATGATGAACAGGGTCTGTGCCGGGTCCAGATCGCGGGTGGCCTCGGCGAAATCGGTCCCGTCGACGTTCGAGACAAAGCGAAACGTCATGTCGCGCTCGGTGAAGGACCGCAGCGCTTCGTAGGCCATCACCGGGCCCAGGTCGGACCCACCGATGCCGATGTTCACCACGTTGCGAATCGGTTTGCCCGTGTGACCCGTCCACGCGCCTGAGCGGACGCGCGTCGAAAAGTCGGCCATGCGGTCGAGCACGGCGTGGACGTCCACAACCACGTTGTGGCCGTCGACCAGGATCGTTGCGTCGCGTGGAGCACGTAAGGCGACGTGCAGCACCGCGCGGTTCTCGGTGACGTTGATGCGCTCACCAGCAAACATGGCCTCGGTGCGCTCGCGCAGTCCGCACTCCCGCGCGAGCTGCAACAGCAAGCCGATGGTCTCCTGCGTGACGCGGTGCTTGGAGTAGTCGAAGTACAGCCCGAGCGTCTCGATCGAGAAGTGCTCGGCACGTTGAGGATCGTCGGCGAACAACTGTCGCAGGTGGATGTCGCGTATCCGGGCGTGGTGGGCTGCGAGGGCCCGCCACGCGGGTCGTTCAGTTACCGCAGGCATATGGCGTCGTAATCGGATGGTAATGCTCAGCTCTGGCTTTGGAGCCCGTTCTGGCCTGAATGCTGCAGCCGCCTCGGGATGCGGTCCATGTGGCCCAACCACCCCGCACGTTGGGGAAACGAGGTGAGAGTTTGAGTAACGCGCAGCGCAACGTTAAAGGTTCGGACAAACCAAGTTTTCGAATCGGGTCAATTGCCACGATGTCTGGGGTCGTCCTGGCAGCACTGCTGCTGGTGCCGAGCACGGCGCTCGGCCAGACAGCGGGCACGCCCACGCCTGGGGCGACCAGCGCGCCCACGGCGGTGGCCACAAGTGCGCCAACCAGCGCCCCCACCGCGGGGCCAACCAGCGCGCCAACGGCGGCTGCCTCGCCAACGACTGTACCCACCGCGACGCCTGCCACGACCAGCGTGCCGAATGCGTCGTTGAGCCTTTCGACGGCGTCGGGGGTGCCGGGCGCCTCGATCACGGCCAACGGTGGCGGCTTCCAGGCCGGTGAAACCGTCGACGTGACGCTGAACGGTCAGGACGTCGGATCGCCAACGGTCAACACGGGCGGCACTTTCAGCCTGAGCTTTACGGTCCCGCAGCTCGTGGCCGGACAGTACGGCGTGCTCGCGACGGGTCTTACTAGTGCCAGAACCGCGGCGACCTCGTTCACGGTCAACCAGGGCGGCGCCACGTTGAGCTTTGATCCGACCCAGGCGGCGCCTGGTGCTTCCCTGACCGTCAACGGAGCTGGCTTCGAGGCAGGCGAGTCGGTCACGCTCGGCTTCAATGGCCCGACCGTGGCGACCGCGACCGCCGACACGGGCGGCAACGTGGTGTGGACGTTCACCGTCCCGGCGTCGCTGGCCGCGGGTCAGTATGGCGTGACGGCCACCGGCGCCTCCAGTGGCACGGTTGTCAACGCGACCTACACGCTGGTCGCCGCCACGGCGGTGCCGACGACCGCGCCCACGGCTGCAACGACAGCTACTCCCTCGCCAGCGGCGAGCCCGACCCCCGCGGCAACTCCTGGGGCAGCGGCGAATGCGCCGGCCATGCTCCACGACGACCGCTACTTCAGCCAGACCGGCTACCGCATCGACGACGACGACGTGTGGAACTTCTTCCAGCAGTACGGCGGCGTCGAGACGTTCGGCTATCCGACCTCGCGCATGATGACCTTCATCGGCTGCCCGGTGCAGATGTTCCAGCGCCAGATCATCCAGGTGTGCCAGGGTCAGAGCCCGGCGCTGATCAACATGCTCGATCCTGACATCTTTCCGTACACGACCGTGAACGGCAGCACCTTCCCGGCGGCGGACCCGACGCTGAAGAACAACACGCCGCAGGTTGGCTCGCCGACGTATGCGACGGACATCGCCACCTTCGTGCAGCAGAACGTGCCGGACACGTTCTCGGGCCAGCCGGTCGACTTCCAGCAGCATTTCAATGCGACTGGCGGGCTGACCATCTGGGGCGCGCCGATCTCGCAGCCCGCGCCGGATCCGGCGAACTCGAACTTCATTTATCAGCGGTTCCAGCGCGGCATCATGCACTACATCGCCGGGACGGGGACCGAGAGCATTCTGCTGGCGGATTACCTGAAGGACATCCTGATGGGGCAGAACGTCCCCGCGGATCTGCAGGCGCAGTCACAGGAGAGCAAGTTTTCGGCGCAGTACTGCCCGGGCCAGCCGCAGTGGCTCTCCCGGCCGAATGACCTGCCGGCGACGGACCTGACGTACGCGTTCGTGCAGGGCTGAGTCGCATGTCGAGCCTAACTCCGGCGTTTGACATGCACGATCACCGCCGCACAGGGCGCGGGCTGCGGGGTCCGGCTCGGTCCTGAAGGCCGCTACTCGCTCGGCAGCTGCTCGCTCGCTTGCGTTTCTGAAACTGGCTCGACCTGCTGGATCCTCTCCGTGTACGGCGACGCCACGTTACTGCCGGCGGCCGGCGTCGACGCCGTGTCTTCCCACAGCCGGAAGCCGCCGATGAAGGCATTCTGATTGCTCCCCAGCCGCACGTCGGGCGGCAACTGCTTCATTAGCTTCGCGTTGCCCCCGCCCAGGACGATGTAGTCGGGCTCCAGCGCGTTCCGGAACGCGCTGACGATCGACAGGACCTCCTCCCGCCACGCCTTCTTGCCAAGCCGCACCAGCCCCCGCTCGCCGACAAAGTCCTCATACGTCATCTTCTTCTTGTAGGGCAGGTGGCCGAGCTCCATAGGCTCGAGCTGCCCGTCCACGATCATGGCCGAGCCCAGCCCGGTGCCGACCCCGATGAATAGCATGCGGCCGCCCTGGTAGCTCCCGAGCGCTTGCATCGCCGCGTCATTGATGATGCGGATGGGCCGTCCAAAGGCAGCCGCATAGTCGAAGCCTGTCCATCCACGCCCGAGGTTGGCCGGGTCGTGCGCCGGGCGGTTGTGCACCACCTGGCCCGGATACCCCAGGGAAATGACGTCGAAGCTCCAATCGGCAGTCAGCTTCTTGACACCCTCGGCCATCGCCGCCGCGTTCAGCTCACGACCGGAATTCATGCGGCGCGCTGCTGTCTGGCCGGTGGCCAGCACCTTGACGTGTGAGCCGCCCACGTCGACGACAAGAATGTTCATTGCTTTCCTACCTGCAACGGTATCAGTCGCCCCACACGCGATAGCATCGCGCGGCTTTGCCCATCGCAGGACCCTCACAGACAGATCGGTCAATCACGCCCGTCTAGGTTCACGTTTTTCGACCCGGCGTAAGCTGTGGCGTGCCGAAGCGCAGCGTCGTCCTTGAGATCGAGGGCCGCGAGGTCGGGATCACCAATCCCGACAAGGTGTTTTTTCCGAAGACGGGGCACACGAAGCTGGACCTGGTCAACTACTACCTGACCGTCGCCGACGGGGCGCTGCGAGGAGTCGACGGGCGGCCGATGGCGCTCAAGCGGTTCGTCAACGGTGCTGACGCCGAGCCCTTCTTTCAAAAGCGGGCGCCTGACTCGCGTCCCGAGTGGATCGAAACGGTCGAGCTGAGCTATCCCTCCGGCCGCTCGGCGTCGGAGATTGTCGTGCGCGACGCGGCGCAGTTGATCTGGGTGGTGAACCTCGGCTGCATCGACCTGAACCCGCATCCCGTCCGTGCCGACGACCTGGATCATCCGGACGAGCTGCGCGTCGATCTCGACCCGGTGCGCGGCGTCGCCTGGCCGCAGGTACGCCAGGTGGCGCTGGTCATTCGTGACGTGCTCGCGGATTTCGGGTTGGAGGGTTGGCCCAAGACGTCGGGCTCGCGCGGGTTTCACGTGTTCTGTCGGATCGAGCGGCGCTGGACGTTTCCCGAGGTGCGGCGTGCCGCGGTGGCGCTGGCGCGCGAGGTGGAGCGGCGGGCGCCGGACCTGGCCACCAGCAAGTGGTGGAAGGAAGAGCGGCACGGCGTGTTTGTCGATTACAACCAGAATGCGAAGGACCACACCACCGCGTCGGCGTATTCGGTGCGGCCGACGCCGGAGGCGCGCGTGTCGGCGCCGCTGCTGTGGGCCGAAGTGCCCGGGTGCGATCCCGCTCTGTTCACGCTGGATACGCTGCCAGAGAGGTACGCGCGCCTTGGCGACCCGGGTGAAGGCATTGAAGCGGCGGTCGGGTCGCTGGTGGCGCTGCTGGAACTGGCGACACGGCAAGCTCAAGATGGGGCGGATGAGCCGCCGGCACGTGCGTCGGGGCAGGTGCCAGCGCCGGCGCCGGGCAAAGACGTCGGGCCGACGGGTCGGCGCCGCACGAGCGCGCCGCTCATCGAGATCGCCCGCGCGGCGACCCAGAAGGAGGCCATGGCCGGGTTGGAGCGCTGGCGCGCGCGGCACCCCGAGGTGTGGCCGCGGCTGGAGCCCAACGACATCCTGGTCGATTCGATGCGTGGGCGCTCGCAGTCCTGGACGCGGATTCGAGTCAACCTGCAGCACGTGCCCGAGGCGCAGCGCCCAGCGCAGGAGGCGCTCGAGGTGGACTACGACCCGTGGCGTCTCTGAGAAGTGCTACCCAGCGGCGTCCCGACTTGGGATTTGTCCCGCGGAGGGGCCCCTTCGGGGGACCGGCGGGCGCTCGGCTCGACGCTCACGGGCGCGTGCCTCCTGTCGACAAGTTCCGCGTAACGACCCCTCGCGGCAACGACGCGTCGACTCGGAACACAGGTGCGCCGCGCGGCTAATTCACTACGCTGTAGTCACCCGTGAGTGGCCACAAGCAGTTCTCCTATGAGCCCGAGCGGCTCGACGACGACCTCTTCGCGATTCCCCTGCCGCTGTACGACGGCTCACCCGTCAACGCCTATGTGAGTATCGGCCACGACGGCGTGTGGCTCATCGACGGTGGTCTCGGCTCCGATCTCGCGCAGTCCACGCTGCGCGCGGGCATCCAGACTCTCGGCTATGACTTCGATCGCGACGTTCGCGGACTGCTCGTCACCCACGGCCACACCGACCACGTCGGCGCAGCGCAAGCCATTCTCGACCACGGCGGACAGATGCTGGCGCATCGCATCGAGACGCGCGAAGGTCGTAATCTCGAGTTCGACGAGGTCTGGCTCCAGCGTCACGGCCTGCCGGAAGACGGCGGGCCGCGCCCCGCCGGGTGGCGCAGCTTCCACTGGCCCGAGCCCACGCGTCTGCTCGAAGACGGCGAACGAGTGTGCTGGGGCAACCTCGACCTCCAGGTCGTGTGGTGCCCGGGCCACACGCCAGGTCTGATCTGCCTGCACGAGCCGAAGCGTGGCCTGCTGTTCACCACCGATCACATCATGCGGCGGGCGCCCGCGCCGGTCTCCGTGCGCCACCCGCAGCACGACAATCCGCTCGGCGACTACCTCGTGTCCATCGACAAGCTGCGCTCCAGGGCCGTCCAGACTGTGCTGCCAGGCCACGGGCGGCCCTTCCACCACCTGCGCCAGCGGCTCGATCAGATCCACGCCGAGATCCAGCATCAGCTCGACGTGATCCTCGACCACCTGCGCAACGGACCAGCCACGGCGTACGAGCTGCTCACGGAGAGCGCGCTGCGCGACCGACGCCCGATTGCCACGCGCTACGAAGTGAGCATCGTGCTGGCGCGCGTGCGCTTCCTGGAGCGGCTCGGCCGCGTGCTACCGATCGAGACCCGCGATCGCATCACGTACGCGCTCGCGGAGTAATAAGCTGTCTGGCGATCATGGTCGCCAACGTGCAGCTCACCAGTGAGCAACTGGACGAGCTTCGGGCCATCGACAGCCCCACGATTGCCAACGCAATCGAATACTTCACTATCCGTCCGCGCGTGTCCGGCTATTGCGGCTCGAACGTGCGCTGCCTGACGCCGGATGCTGGCTTCATGCTCGGCTATGCAGTTACGTGCAAGGGTGACAGCACGACCGAGGACAAGGATCGGCGCGAGCACGCTGATCTGTATCGCGCCATTTCTGCGATGCAGCCGCTGCCGGTCGTGGTCGTCATCGGCGATGACGGCGACCCGTCACGCATTCACCTGTCGTGCCACGCCGGCGAGATGATGGCCACGACCATGAAGCGGGTGGGTGCCGTGGGGCTGGTTACCAACGGTGGCCTGCGTGACATCCGCGAGATCAATGCGCTGGGTGGCTTCCACTACTTCGGCCGCGGCCTGGTGGTGGCCCACGGCCGTCCGTCGATCTACGACGTCGGCGCGACCGTCACTATTGACGGGATGGAGGTGCGGCCAGGCGACCTGCTGCACGGTGATGAGAACGGGATCACGGTGATTCCCGCCGAGATTGCCGATCAACTGGCGGCCAAAGCTCGCGAGCATCGAGCCATGGAAGAGGAGCGGCTGGCGGAGATCCTCGGGCCAGATTTTCACAAGCAGTTCGCGCGGGTGACGGAGTATCGCTAAACGGATCCGTCGCAGGCTCAGGATGACGGATCACCGATAGTATTCAGGTCTCTTCTTCCTCACGACCGAAGAACGACAGCGCGGCGCCTGCCAGGGCGATGATGCCCGCCAGACCCCACATCAGGCGGTAGCCGCTCATCTGGACTGGCGGCGGCAGCGACGTCACCGCGGGTGACAGATCGCCCGAGTCGCCGCTGTCCGAGCTGTCATCCGGAACATCCACGATGTTGTCGTCAGACGTGTCGGTGTCCAGCGTCGAGGCGCCGGGGGCGGTCGGGACGGCAACGGACGCCGGCGTTGCCTGGGCGGCCGGCACGTACGGCTGAATCACCACGCTCGGCTTCAGCCCGACACCCGCGCCGGGCGTCGGCGAGGGGGCGACCGTCGGCACCGGCGTGGGAGCAGCTGACGCCAGGTGCACCCCGGCCACCGACGCGCTCGCCAGCACGATCGCGGTGAACATCGTCACCACGCCCGTCTCACCGATCGATTCGCCGAGCTGCCGCGGCAGGTGCTGATAGCCGCCCGCCTGGCCCATCTTGTCCCTGGGCACCGCGCCAAACAGCGCCCGGTGGTTCGGCGAGCGGAACAGCCCAACCCCGAAACCGACCAGGGCCAGCTCGGGCACCAGCCAGTTCGGATCGATATTCAGCGGAATGAGGGTCAGCGCCAGCAGGCCGAGCCCCTGCATGAGCAATCCGGTTGACGCGACCGGTCGGGAACCAATGCGGTCCGCCAGTCGCCCGCTGAACGGCTGGGTGATGGCGATCGCCAGCGTGGTGGTGATGAAAATCAGGCCCGTCTCACTGACGTGCAGTCCCTGGACGTCCTCCATGTAGAACGGGATCAGCTGGTTGACCGGCGTCAGCGCGAGAAAGCTGATGAACGCGGCCACCACGGCCACACTGAAGTTGCGACTGCGATACAGCGACAGGTCGATCGTCGGGTCGGCGGCGTGCTTTGCGACCCAGAAAAAGATGGCGCCAAACGCCAGGAAAGCGAGCGTCACCCAGATGAAGCGTGGGTCGCGCATGCCCCACGATGACCCCTGGTTCACCAGCAGCAGCAAGCAGGCGATGGCCGCGACGAAAAAGATGGGGCTCCAGACGTCGAACTTGCGGCCAACGATGCGTTGGGTGGCGGGCAGCACCGCCGAGCCGATCAACACAAAGACGATGCCGAGCACCACGTTGACCAGAAACGCCGAGCGCCACCCAAAGTTGTCGGCGAGCAGTCCACCGACCAGCGGGCCCATTTTCAGGCCCAGCGCGACGGCGGTGCCGATGATGCCGAGCACCTGGCCGCGCTGGTTCCACGGGAACACCGACACGGCCAGCACCCCACCGTTAGCGGAGATGCACGCGGCGCCGACACCCTGAACCACGCGCGCGGCAAACATGGTCTCGAAGGTGGGCATCAGCGTGAGCAGGCCGGAGCCGCTGCCGAACAGGATCATGCCGGCCAGGAAGACCGTCCTGCGCCCGAGCCGATCGCCCAGATGCCCGGCCGGCAGCAGCATGCCGATGAGTGGGATCGCGTATGACAGCTCGATCCAGTATTCCTGGGAAAGGTCCAGGTGATACTGGGAGACGAAGACTGGATTGAGGACATCGATGATGCCGCTGTCGAGCGTGTTCATGAAAACGCCGACGCACACGATGGCGAGTACCACGTAGCGGCTGAGCCAGGTCAGCTCCTGCGCGGCGGCCACCGCGCTGCGGCGGGTGGGACCACGCGTCTGGACCGAGGTGGCGATGCTCATCGATCAACCTGTCCCGGCGGGGGACTCGCCGCTGGGGAGTGGCAAGGTGGGGCTACTGGCCGCCATTCGGATCGACCGTGAAGCTGTCGAACAGGTCCACGGAATCGGTCTTGGTCATCGTCCCCACCTGCCCCGAGACTGGATTCGGCATGTCCGCCTGCAGGTACGCCGTGCCATCCACCGCGCCCGAGACGTGCGTTCCCCCGGGCGCCAGCGTCAGCTGCAGCTCGTGCCACTGCGCCAGCCCCGACGGCACGTTCTGGATCTTGCTCAACGCGCTCGCCTGCCCTTGCGTGAACTGGTACAGCTCCAGGGTGTCCTCGTCGGCGTCAAGACGCAGCGCGAGGAAATCGCCGTTCGGCTGGTAGCCGAAGACGATGCCTGCCTCTGTGTCCAGGTCGCCGCCGACGATGGCGAAGCGCGTCACGACGGTCCCTTGCGTGAAGTTGGGTGCCTTGTTGAACAGCGCGATCGGGAAATACGCCAGGCCAGGCGAGGTATCCGCGAGCTGATGAAGATTTTCGCCTTGCGCCTGCGCCTGCGCTTGCGTCGCAAGGCTGTTGGTACTGGTCGCGGCGGCGTAGCGCGTCCCATCCTCGAACAGGACGGGCTTTGGGTTGACGCCATCGGTGCCGATCGACCACCACCCGCTGGGGGTGCTGAACGAAGTCGGCGCAGCGCCAACCTGCTCTTCGGTGAAGTCTTCGGTGATTGCCGTCGAGCTCTGGGCGGTGGCCGCCGCGGGGAGCATCAGCGTGGCGATGCCGACCATCGTGGCCAAGACCATCGTGGCCAGAATCGTTGACGTGTGGCCGTGTTGCATGGATCTAGACGTTCCTCCGCGCTGTGAGTTCTCGCGTCGCGCGAGCCTGGCGTGCGCTGGCGACGAGCATGAACGCCAGCGCCACCAGCACGCCGACGACCGCGATCGCGACAGGAAGCCTGGGGTTGCGGCTCGAGGCCGCCACGGGCGCGGCTGCCGACGGTACGGTCGGGACGGTATTGAAGGTCGCTTGCAGGCCGCTGATGAGCTGGGCGCGGTCCACGTCGTTCAGCTGCAGACGCGTATCGACGAATCCGGCCCAGGCCGGCGGCATGCTGCCATCCTGGACGCTGGCCGCGGCCAGGGCAGCGTTGGGCTGGGGCACGTCGAACTCTGACAGGTTCAGTGCGTCGCGCCCAGCGTCCAGTTCGTGCTGGACAAGCCACGACAGGGGCGCGATATTGCTGTACCAGCCCCAGCCAGGAGTGTTGCTGTGACATGCGGCGCAGGCGCGTGTCGCCAGGTCCTGAGTCAGTGGGGTGTTCCAGGCAGGAACGCCGGTAACGGTCGGCGCGTCCGCGACGTCCGCGGCCTCGTTGCCTACCAGTCCGTTAGGGCTGGATTGACTGATGCGCTGGTCGACGTCGCCGCTGATGCTCGCCACGCCAGCCCGCAAAGCGGTCAACGCCCCCGCGGCGGCGCCGGCGTCGATCCGTGGCTGCAGGATGGCCGAGTCCGCGGCCATGCGATCTCCGAATAGTCGCGGACAGCGGACAGGATAGAGCTCTGCTAGCTCCTTCTGGATGCCACTATGCGCCGTGGTTAGCTGCGCGTACGCGTTGCGGAGGGCCGCGTCGTTCGCGGCTGCCAGCGCACCGAGCGAGGCGTCGAGCGTGGACTGCATGCCGCCGACCTGCTGGCGCAAGGTGCCCAGCGTCATCGAGGATTCAGTGCTCGGCGCGAAGGTTGTTGGGCACCACTGGGCACTGCCCACGCCGGTGGGTGGGCCAGCGCTCAGGCTGACGTTGGCGTGGTCGCGTCCATACGGCACGAACTGAATGACGACGAAGCCGGCGCCGAGCACGATGGCCGTGCGCCGCAACGCCGGGATGTACGGCGTCAGCCGGGGCCAGCGGCGGCGCACCTCGAGGCGCTCGACGCGGACGACGCCCGGCACGGCAGGTGCCTGTTGGAAGTACCACCAGCCCGCGAGCGCGAGGAGAGGCAGGATGGCGTAGAACCACACGCCGGCTCCGTCGGCGCTGGTCACCAGCGGGTAGCCGGAATAGGGCTTGACTGGATCGGGGACGACGGTCTGCCCGTCGAGCGCCTCGATCAGTGGCAGGACCTCGCGAGCCGTCGTCGCACGACTGGTGCCTTGCTTGCCGCCGTAGGTGTACGTGACCTGGCCATAGTTGGCACCGCTCGTTCCGCCGAGCAGGCCAGACGTGCTTGTCTCCGCGTAGTTGATCGTGACGTGTGGCGCGGTGCGCTGCAGTTTGGTGAGCACGTTGCGCTGCAGGTCCAGGAAGCGCGAATCGTTGGTCGCCAGGTTGACGTCGACCTTGAGCTCCCTGGGCATCTGGCGGAGGGCGCGCACGTCTGCCGAATTGAAGGAGTTGCGCTGGTCTTCGGTAACGTCGGTATAGATCGGCAGCTGAATCGCGAGCAGCAGCGCCTGGAAGGCGACACCGGCCACGGCTCCGGAGCGAAGCAGCTTTTCGCGTCGGGTCACGCCGGGCGGCAGCCAGACGACCGTGAGTGCCAGAAAGCCGAAGGCGAGCACCGCCAGCGCCACGGCCGTCGGCGAGCCGATCAGGCCCTGCTCGAGTCCGCGCAGGGCGGGGCTGAGTGAAAACGCGGAGACCGAGCGCACGAGTCCCGTCCCGACATTGCCCGCGAACTCGAGGATCCACGAGGCCAGGGTGAAGGCGAGCGCGACGATCGCCGCCGTCGCGGCCGACTCCGTAAGCGCGGCTGCCAGGAAGGCGACGCCGGCGATCACCAGCGCGTACAGCGCGTGCCCGAGCAGCACCGAGATCAGCTCTGGACCGTACAGGTGCCCGCCGAGGAGCTGGCTCCAGATCAGCAGCGCCGAGATGGTCGGTACAAGCGCAATGCTCCAGCCGACGAACAGCGCGCCGAGTTTGACGCCCACCACGCGATAGATGCCCACCGGCAACTGCAGCGACAGTTTCAGCGCGCCCGACTGCTTCTCGTTGCCGATCGCACGAATGGCGACGAACGGAAACAGAAAGGTATTCATCAGATAGACCGCGCCGAAGACGGGGATGACGATGCCGTCGAGCGGATTCTGGTTGACTGCCAGCTGCGGCAGCTTGAGCGCGCTGGCGCTGTTCTGAGCGTACAGTCGCACGGACTGAATGAAGCTGAAGCCAACCAGCAGCGCGCTGATGGCCACCATGGCCCACAGCGCCCGGCTGACGAGCATCTCGCGGAGCTCCTTGACGAACAGCAGCCACGTAAGCCGCAGCTCACGCGAGAAGATGAGCCAGAGGAGGCTCAGCGTGCGACGTGTGCGGCTGACGCTCGCCACACCACCGGAGTGTATGGCTGTGTCCCGTCGCGTGGGCCATGGCGTGCTGCGATCCGACGCGATCCACTACGATCCGGGTGAGGCGGCCGAAGGAGCGATGCCACGCGACGGATTGCAGCGCGAGCTGCTGACGGAGCTTGTCGGCGACCTGGCGCGCAGACAAGGCGAGACGGTGTGGCGCGTCGAGCGGTCGATGCGCGAGGCGGACGGACGCTTCGCGGCGGCCGAACGGCGGCACGCGGACATGGCTGACCGTCTGGAGCGCATCTCAGCGCGCATCGAGCGCGTCGGCGGCCGGTTGGCCGCGCTACAGGTCGAGCTGCGGGGCTTACGGGCGGCACCGCGGCGGGGCGATCCGCGCCAACACGTTAGGCTCCCGGACGTTGACGTGCCGGCTGGTCATGCGTCGGCGCAGTCCAGCGAGGCACGCGGACAGGTGTTGCTGCGCGTCGAGCACCTGTCGAAGGAGATTGGCGGCGCCGACATTCTCAGCGACATCAACTTCGAGATCTACGCCAACGAAATCCTCGGCTTGATCGGCCCCAACGGCGCGGGCAAAACCACGCTCATGGAGTGCCTCGCCAACCTGCGGCCGCGCAGCTCAGGCACGTTCTATGAAGGTGACGTGGCGCCACCCGACTGGAATCCCAGGCGGCTCATGTTCTACCTGCCCAACGGCATGACACCGTACGCCGAGCTGTACACGATCGACGTGCTGTCGCTATTTGGCAGGATGTTCGAGGTCGAGCCCAACCGCTGGGAGCACATCATCGTCTCCGAGCTGTCGCTTGGCCCCGTGCTCCAGAAGAAGGTCAGCGCGCTGTCGAAAGGCAACCTGCAGCGCTTGCTCATCGCGCTGGCGCTGATGTCACCTCAGCCGCTGCTGGCTCTCGACGAACCGTTCGACGGTCTCGATCTGCATCAGACCCAGGCGATGATGGACATCCTGCGCGGGCTGCGCGCGCAGCAGCGCACACTGTTGCTGTGCATCCATCAGCTGCGGGATGCCGAGCGGATGTGCGATCGACTGCTACTGCTGTCGAACGGGAAGCTGGTGGGCTCGGGCACGCTGGACGAGCTAGTCGAGCGCGCGGGGCTGGGCGTGGGAGAGGGCAGTCTCGAGGACGTGTTTCTGAAGCTGACAGGGCGCCAACCGGACACCAGCGGGCACGCTTATCAGGCGCCGGAGCCAGCTTCGCCCGACGGCATGAAGAACTCGTAGCGGGCCGGATCGCCGTAGCCGTCGATCCACTCGGGCACCACGCCCGGGCTGGCCAGCGCCGCTCGCACGATGCGTTTGTTGAACACGCTCACCAGGTCCGACGCGAAGTAGTCGGCCACGGGCATCCAGAAGCACTCTTCGATCTCTTCGGCCTGCATGGTCAGGTCCTGACTCAGCGGTGAGAGGCGGCACACGAAGTAGATGTCAGATTTGCCGTAGCGGTAGCCGTGCCAGTGGCGGAAGCAGACCAGCGCCTCGAACTTCGCGTTGACGCCGGTTTCCTCGAGGACCTCGCGCAGCACGGCGTCGACGAGGTGCTCGCCTGGCAGCAGCGCGCCGCCGGGCAGCTTGTAATACGGCTGCGCCGTTCGGCGGTGGCGTTCGCAGACGACCAGCAGCTCTTCGCGCTCGTTGATCACCACGCCGCCGACGCCGATGTAGTGCGTCGCGTGCATGGGCACAAACGCGCCTTCGACCAGACGGCAGACCAACGTCAGCTCGTCTTCGTCGCTGTGGTGGAAGATGAAGCCCTCGGTGGTAGCAATCGGAATGAGCTGCGCCAGTCGGCGCGGCACATCGAGCCAGATCAGACGCCGCCCGTCGGAGCGCCAGGTGTCGATGGACAGGCGCAGCCGCTCGGTGAAGGCGTCTGGGTCCTCGGGGAGATGCTGGGCATCGACCATGATGCCGCCGAACTGATCAGGGGCGTGCTCGAGGGGCTCCACGCTTCCGAGAGTACCCCAGGGGGACCCCATGCGGGTTTCGCGCGATCGCTGCGCTCCGAGCCGAAGGTCTTTCTCTCCGAGGGGTCAAGGGGCGGCCGCCCCTTGAACGTCCCCCGCCGAGTTTCTCGCCCGCGCGGGGGTGTAGCTCAGTCCACCCCCGACCCGGCGTCGCGATTTAAGAGCTTAGTATTAGTAGCGGTAGTGGTCCGACTTGTACGGGCCGTCGACCGAGACGTTGATGTACTCCGCCTGGTCATCTCGCAACTTGGTCAGGTGGGCGCCGAGCGCTTCGACGTGGACCCTGGCGATCTTCTCGTCCAGGTGCTTGGGCAGCACGTAGACCTGGTTTTCGTACTGGTCGTGGCGAGTGAAGAGCTCGATCTGGGCCAGGACCTGGTTCGAGAACGAGTTCGACATCACGAACGACGGGTGGCCCGTGGCATTGCCCAGGTTCAGCAGGCGACCCTCGGACAGGACGATGATGGCGTGCCCGTCCGGGAAGATCCATTCGTCAACCTGTGGCTTGATGTTCTCGTGCTTGATGCCCGGAGATACGCGCCAGACCGGCCATGTCGATCTCGTTGTCGAAGTGACCGATGTTGCCGACGATGGCCTGGTGCTTCATGCGCTTCATGTGGTCGGCGGTGATGATGTCCTTGTTGCCGGTGGCGGTCACGAAGACGTCGGCCGTCTCGATCACGTCCTCCACCGTGCGGACCTCATAGCCTTCCATGAGCGCCTGCAACGCGCAGATCGGGTCGATCTCGGTGACGATCACGCGGCAGCCCTGGCCGCGCAGCGAGGCGGCGCAACCCTTGCCCACGTCGCCGTAGCCGCACACCACCGCGACCTTGCCGGCGAGCATGACGTCGGTCGCGCGGTTGATGCCGTCGAGCAGGGAGTGGCGGCAGCCGTACAGGTTGTCGAACTTGCTCTTGGTGACCGCGTCGTTGACGTTGATGGCGGGGAAGCGCAACTTGCCCTTGGCCTGCAAGTCGTACAGGCGGTGCACACCGGTGGTGGTCTCTTCCGAGACACCGAGGATGCCCGCGACGCAGCGCGACCAGCGCGTGGCGTCTTCAGCCATCGTGTCCTTGAGCAGGCGCAGGAAAACCTGGAACTCCTCGGAAGGCGCCTCGTCGGGATTCGGCACGCTGCCGGCCTCCTCGTAGTCGACGCCGCGCAGGACCATCATGGTCGCGTCGCCACCATCGTCGAGGATCGTAGTCGGGCCGTCGTCGCCGGCCCAGGTCAGCGCCTGCTTGGTGCACCACCAGTACTCGTCGAGCGTCTCACCTTTCCAGGCGAAGACGGGCACGCCGGCCTTGGCGATCGCGGCCGCGGCGTGGTCCTGCGTGGAGAAGATATTGCACGAGGCCCAGCGCACCTCGGCGCCGAGGGCGACCAGCGTCTCGATCAGGACGGCGGTCTGGATGGTCATGTGCAGGGAACCCGAGATGCGGGCGCCCTTGAGGGGCTGCGCCTCGCCGAATTCGCGGCGAAGGCCCATCAGACCGGGCATCTCGTGCTCGGCGAGGATGATCTCTTTCCGACCAAAGTCGGCCAGCCCGATGTCGGCGACCTTGTAGTCGACCGACGGCTGGGTCGGAGCGGACGGGGCGATGGTCATGTGCTTGCTCTTTTCTCCTGGTTGAACTGTGAGGGTAGGGCGCTCGCGTTATGCCGCGGCGGCGGCCAGGAGCCGGCGGCACTTGTCCTGTTCGAAACGCAGCCAATCTGAGCTGGGCACGGCCTGTGGGCGGCTGGGTCTGGCTTGCAGCCATTGCTGGACCGATGCAGACAGTTGTGGCTCATCGCGCAGGCGTTTGGCAAACGCGACGTCGGACAGGCCAAGCCGGTGCTGGTCGAGGAGCTCGCGCAGGGTGCGCAAGCGTTGCAGCTCTGCGGCGCCGTAGACACGGTAGCCGCCCTGGGTGCGTGGCGGGACGACCAGGCCAACGCGTTCGAGATAGCGGAGCATGCGGGCGGACCAGCCAGTGGTGGTCGCGGCCTCGTGGACCGTGAGAGTCTCCATAGTGCGTGTGACGCACCCAACATTAGCACATGGATGTCAAGGTTGGCAACAGGGGTGTTGGGGGTGCGGAGGGGTCTTGACGCGGGCTGGTGAGGCGGATCCTGTCAGCGCGGCGTAGTGCGGGTCGAGCGGGGTGCGTTGAAGAAGCTGCGCTTCGCGTTGACGAACCGCGCGATTGGCGGCGCACTCGATACCCCCTCCCTGGGGAATTACCATCTCCCTATGCTCAGCAAAGCTGAAAACGAGTATCTGTGTCGCATCGGGCCGGGCACGCCGATGGGCAATCTCATGCGTCACTACTGGCTGCCAGCCATCCGCTCCGACGAGCTGGCGGAACCCGACGCGCCGCCACTCCGCGTGCGGCTGCTCGGCGAGGACTTGATCGGCTTTCGCGCAAGCGACGGCCAGGTCGGTTTGATCCAGAACAACTGCCCGCACCGTGGCGCCTCCCTGTTCTTTGGACGCAACGAAGAGGCCGGTCTGCGGTGCGTCTACCACGGATGGAAGTTCGCCACCGACGGCACGTGCGTCGACATGCCCAACGAGCCTGCCGAGTCCGACTTCAAGTCCAAGGTCAAAGCGACCGCCTACCCGTGCCGCGAGCGCAATGGCATCGTCTGGGCGTACATGGGTCCGCGCAGCGAGCCGCCGCCGCTCCCCGACTTCGAAGCCAACATGCTGCCTATGGATGACACAGTCGTGTCAATCCTGCACCGGCCGTGCAACTGGATGCAGGGCTGGGAAGGCGAGATGGACACCGTCCACCAGGCGTTCCTGCATGCCGGCGCCACCCGCCTCCAGCACACCACGCCCGGCACGTTCGACTATTTCATTGCGCGCACGCCCGCGCCGAAGTTCGCCGTCGTCGACACCCCCTACGGGACCTCGTATGGCGCGTTTCGACCTGCCATGGAGGACACCTATTACTGGCGCATCGCCCACATGCTGTTCCCCTTCTACGCCATGATCCCGGCCGGCATGATGGGTCAGCAGACACGCTTTGCCGCCTACGTGCCCATGGACGACGAGCACACGCTGCACTGGGAGATTACGCGCGGCTTGATGAATCCCGACGACCTGCCCGCTGAAGCCCGCGGCTCGGAGGGTCGACGCCCCACGGCTCGGGCGACTTCTGAGTACAAGCCCAACACCACGGACTGGTACGGCCGCTTCAACCTGCACCAGGCGATGGACAACGACTATTTCATCGATCGCGAAGCGCAGCGCGCCATGCGCAGCTACACCGGCATTCCAGGCATTCGCCAGCAAGACATGGCCGTGACCGAGTCGATGGGCCCGATCTTCGATCGCGAGTCGGAGCACCTCGGCACGACCGACGCGCTGATCATTCGGACGCGACGGCGCATGATCACGGCGGCGCGGGCCCTCGAAGAGCAGGGCGTGATTCCGCCGGGCGTCGACGCGCCCGAGCTGTATCGCCAGCGCTCGGGCGGCGTGCTGTTGCCGCGTGAGGTGAACTGGTGGGACGCCACCGCGCAGCGACGCTCGGAATTCGCGGCCGCACCCGCGCGTTGACGCCCCGAAAATTTAGATTTGGCGTGCTCGTCAGTCGTGCCGAGACGGCTGGCGAGTGGCGCGAGCTGGCCCGCAAGGCTGAGGGTCTGGGCTACTCGACGCTCCTGATCGCGGACCACTTCGGCCGGCAGCTTGCGCCACTGCCGGCCCTGGTCGCGGCTGCCAGCGTGACCAGCCAGCTGAGGGTTGGCACGTTTGTGCTGGACAACGACTTTCGGCATCCGGCCGCGACGGCGAAGGAAGCCGCCAGCGTCGATGTGCTCACGGGCGGGCGCCTGGAGCTGGGCATTGGCGCGGGCTGGAACCCGGCGGACTACGCGAAGACGGGGTTGACGTTCGAGCCCGCGGGCACGCGCGTTGCCAAGCTGGAGGAGGCGCTGCGGCTCAT
The DNA here is from genome assembly GCA_963776625.1 of uncultured Chloroflexia bacterium. GTDB lineage: Bacteria > Chloroflexota > UBA6077 > UBA6077 > CF-72 > CF-72. The sequence goes on from CAVZNP010000007.1 coordinate 263,084, forward strand.
CAAGGCCCTGTTCGCGGGTGGCGAGGTGAACTTTGCGGGGCGCTACTACCAGGTCCAGGGGCTGGATGGGCAGCCACTCCCGGCCCAGCGACCTCGACCGCCGATCATGCTTGGCGCCGCGGGGCGGCGAATGCTGACGCTCGCGGCGAGCGAAGCTGACATTTTGAACTTTCCGGATCGTCCGTCGGTGGGTGTGAGCACGGCCGGCAACCCCGGGCTCGGGCTGACGATGGCGCAGCAGATGGAGATCGTGCGCTCGTGCGCCGGGGAGCGGTATGCCGAGTTGGAGCTGAGCTCGCTGAGCATTCCACGCATCACGGATGACGTCGAGCAGGTGGTCGAGACGCTGGCGAGCCAGATGAAGACGAAGCCTGAGGTGGTACGGGCGATGCCCGGGACGCTGGTCGGCAGTCGCGAGGCAATTGTGAACAAACTGCACGCGAATCGCGAGCAGTGGGATATCTCGTATCCGGTTATCCCCGGAGGGGCCATGGACACGATGGCGCCGATCGTGGCCAAGCTAGCCGGGAGCTGATCCATCCGCACCTCGTCGGCCTGTGACGGGTCCTTCTCCTGGGAAAAGGCGCGAACCCTTACCGGCAATTTACGTACGGTTAACGCAGGGCCGGTTAGCGTGACGGGAGCTTAATGGCGCAGATTCTCATTGTCGAAGATGAGGAGTCGCTCCTTCAGACGCTGCGCTACAACCTCAGTCGCGCCGGACACGACGTGCGGCTGTCGACCAACGGCGCGCAGGCGCTCGAGATGATCCGCGGCAATCCGCCGGAGCTCGTCGTCCTCGACCTCATGCTGCCCGGCCTCGACGGCCTCGACCTGTGCCGCGCAGTGCGGGCCGACACCCTGAACCCGGCCGTGGCGCACGTCCCGATCCTGATGCTCACCGCGCGCGACGAGGAGATCGACCGCGTCGTGGGCCTGGAGGTGGGCGCCGACGACTATCTGACCAAGCCCTTCAGCATGCACGAGCTGCTGGCGCGCGTGAAAGCGCAACTGCGGCGCGCGGACATGGGCACCGCCCTGCGAGACGCGCCGCTCCAGTTGGCCTCGGGCGACCTGCTGGTTGACGTCGGCGCGCATCGCGTGTCGCGCAACGACGTGCAACTGCAGTTGAAGCGGCGCGAGTTCGACCTGCTGGTGTATCTGATGCGCCACCCCGGCCAGCTGCAGACGCGCGAGACGCTGCTGCGCAACGTGTGGGGCTACGAGTATGTCGGCGACACGCGCACCGTCGACGTGCACGTCCGCTGGCTGCGGGGCAAGATCGAAATCGACCCGGGCGCGCCGCGCCGCATTCAGACCGTGCGGGGTATCGGCTACGTCTTTACCGAGTAGCGGCCAGACCCTCGGCGTCATCGACATCGGCTCCAACAGCGGGCGCGTCCTGGTCGCGCGCGTTCGCGGCGCGGCGCACCTCGACGTCCTCGGCGACGCGCGCAGCCCGCTGCGTCTGGTGCGCGACGTCACCCAGGCCGGCGAGCTCAGCCCTGAGACCATCGATCGCACCCTGCGCATCGTCCGCGGGTTCGTCGCCGTGGCCGCCAGCAGCGGCGCGGACCGCACCATGGCCGTGGCCACCGCTGCGGTGCGCGAAGCCAGCAACGGCGAGCGATTCATCGAGCGCACGCGTGACGAGTTGGGCATCCCGGTCGACATCGCCAACGGAGCGGAGGAAGCCCGCTTCGGGTTCCTCGGGGCGGTCCACGGTCTGCCCGTGCAGGACGGCATTGTGCTCGACGTGGGCGGCGGCAGCATTCAGCTCATCCACTTTCGTGGTCGGCGCCTCGAGCGCTCGTGGAGCCTACCGCTGGGCGCCCTGCGGCTGAGCGATCGCTTCCTCAAATCCGATCCACCCAGCCGCGGCGAGATGCGCGCGCTCAAGGCGCACGTGTATTCGACGTTGTCAGAAGCGGGTATCCGTCCGCTCGTGGCTGGCGAACGGATGCTGGGTACCGGTGGCTCGATCCGTAATCTGGCCAAGGTCGACCGCCGCATGCGCGGGGACTATCCGATTTCGCGACTGCACGCGTATGTCCTGGACCGCCGCCGACTCGACGGGGTGGCCTCGCTGCTGTCCGGCACGCCAGACCGGCAGCCGCGCGACGATCCCCGGCCTGAATGCCGACCGAGCGGACTCGATCGTCGGCGGCGGACTGGTCGTACAGGCGGTCATGGATCGCTTGCTCGCCGTGGAGCTCACCGTGGCGGGCTACGGGCTGCGCGAAGGCGTTGCGCTCAACTGTGTCACCGACGAGGTGGCCAGTGTCGAGCAGGTCCAGCGCGTGGCGGTGACGGCACTGAACGACCACTTCACGGCGTATGACGGCTCGCGCGCTGACCATCGCGCGTCACTGACGCGTCGCCTGATGGCGCAGCTTCGGCCGGGCGTGTCCGACGAGGTGCTGCTGGCCGCGACCGCCGCCGCGCGCCTGCTGGACATCGGCGCGAGCATCGATCACTACCGACGCCACGAGCACTCGGCTCGCATCGTGTGCGATGCCAACCTCGACGGGTACTCGCATCGCACGCTGGCGCTGATCGCCGCGGGCATCTACGCCGTCGGCGAGCGAGAAGCGACGGTCAAGAGCTATGCGCCGTTGCTGAGCGCGGCGGATCTGCAGATTGTCGAACAAATCGCGGCAGGCGTCGCTCTGGCAGATGCTCTGGTGCGGTACGGTAGCGTCGATCCGGAGACGATCGCGTTTGAACGCAGCAACAGCCATGTGGTCCTGGCTTCGCCGGTGGTCGATGAATGGCCGCTCGAGGCGCCGACGCAGCGTGCTGAACGTGCCTTCGGAACCAGCATCAGCCGCTACGGTGACGCTCTCCACGTTGGATGACCACGCTCCGCACGCCTCCGGCGACGCAGTCCTTACCCCGCGATCCGTTCCGGAGATTACGGATGCGTCTCAACCTGACGAACGCCTCGACCACGAACGTCAGGATGCCCAGGAGCGGCTGCCTGGTCGACTGATCATCGTCGAGGGCATCGACGGCTCGGGCAAGAGCACACAGCTCGACCTGTTGCGCAAGTGGCTCGTCAACCAGGGCTACCTGGTCATTTTCAGCGAGTGGAATTCGTCGCCGATCGTCAAGGGCATCACGCGCCTGGGCAAGCGACAGCAGCTCCTGTCGCCGATGTCGTTCAGCCTGATCCACGCGGCAGACTTCGCCAGCCGCACCTACAGTGAGATCCTGCCCGCCCTGCAGTCGGGCGCCGTGGTACTGGCCGATCGCTACGTGTACACCGCGTACGCGCGGGATGCCGTGCGCGGTGTCGACCGGACCTGGCTGCGCGGGCTGTATTCGTTCGCCGTGCCACCGACTCTGGCGTTCTACTTCGACGTGCCGCTCGAGGAGGCGATGCGGCGCATCGTCGGCGGCCGGCCCGAGCTGAAGTACTACGAGGCGGGACTGGACCTCGGGCTCAGCAGTGATCCCTACGAGTCGTTCCGACGCTTTCAGGGTCTGATCCGCCAGGAGTACGAATGCGTGGTGTCGGAGTTTGGCCTGGTGCGCATGGATGCCACCGAGAGCTTGATTCACCAGCAACAGCGCATGCGGGAACTGGTCCGGCCATATCTGGAGGGTGCGCTGCGGCTGCCGAACTCGGCGCCCGAGTCCATGTGGCGCGGGTTTTCGCCCGCGGCACTGGGTCACCGCCAGGCAGAAAGCAAAGGACTCGCGGAGCCAGACCAGTGAGCGCACCACGCTTCTATGGTGCGCCGCCGCCGGGCGTGGAAGACGCTGCACTCCCGGGCCGCCTGATTGTCATCGAAGGCACCGATGGGGTCGGCCGCTCGACGCAGGTCTCGCTCCTCAAGGAATGGCTGGAGTCGCGCGGCTACGCGGTGGTCAATACCGGGCTGCGGCGCTCCGAGCTGGCGGGTCGCGGGATCGAACGCGCCAAGCGGGGCAACACGCTGGACCCGCTCACCCTGAACCTGCTGTACGCCACCGATTTCTGGGATCGCCTGGAGCGGCAGATCCTGCCCGCGCTGCGGGCCGGGATGGTGGCACTGGTGGACCGTTATATCTATTCGTTGATGGCGCGCGCGCGGGTGCGGGGTCTGTCACCGGAGTGGATTGAGAATCTGTATGGCTTCGCGCTGGTGCCGGACCTCGTCGTCTACCTGGATATCGACGTCGCTCACCTGGTGCCGCGCGTACTGAGCAGCACCGGTTTCGACTACTGGGAGTCCGGTCACGATTATTTGCCGGGGCCGGACGTGTACCGCAACTTCGTGGAGCACCAGACGCGCTTGCTGGCGGAGTTCCGCCGCCTCGCGGTGGAGCACGTGTTCACCACCGTCGACGCGCGCGGCCCGGTGTCGGAGGTCTTCCACACGTTGTGCGAGATGATCGAGCCGCTGGTGCAGGACATGGCCACGTTCGCCGCGTCGCACACGGTGAACGGCGTCGACACGGTCCAGATCATCGACTGAGGCGTCTGAAGCTCGGCCACGCGGGCGCCGCTGGTGTCGCACAATCAAGGTCTATGGACCTGTACCTGGTGCGTCACGGGGTCGCCTACGATGCGGACGCGGCGCGGTGGCCCGACGATCGGGATCGGCCGCTGACACCTGACGGCGAGAAGCGCTTTCGGCAAGCGGCCAGGGGTCTGGCGCAGCTGGTTGACTCGGTGGACGCGATGCTCAGCAGTCCGTTCAGCCGCGCGTGGCGGACGGCCGAGCTCCTCAATGCGGAGGCGAGATGGCCGCGGCCCGTCGTGTGCGATGCGCTCGAGGCGGGCGGCTCGCCGGCGGGTGTGCTGCAGGCGCTCCAGACGCACGCCAGCGCGAAGGCGGTGGCCCTGGTGGGACACGAGCCGAGCATGCACGAGCTGGTGTCGTACCTGCTGACGGCTGACACGACGCACGCGCAGGTGGAGTTTCGTAAAGGTGGTGTGGCGCGTCTCGAGCTCGGCGGAGGCTTGCAGCCGGGCACGGCGCGACTCGTCTGGCTGCTGGCGCCAAAGATTCTGCGCGGACTCGCGGCCTGATGCGACTGGGCATCGGCCTGCCGCATCAGCGGGCGGATGGCACGTCCTTCACCACCGACGAGGTCATGGCGCGCGCGCGGGCGATCGAAGCGGCCGGCTTTGACGGTATCTGGGTGCCCGATTCGATCGGGCGGCTGCAGACGCCTCGGCCGGACCCGTTGATGTGGCTCCTGCTGGCTGGTGCCGCGACGCGTCGCGTCGAGCTCGGCACGGCCATTTTGCAGGTTCCGCTGCGGCGGACCGTCGAGCTGGCGCAACGCCTGCTGACGCTGCACGCGGTGACCGGGGGACGCTTTGTAGCGGGACTGGGCGCCGGGTCGACCGTGGCAGATTTCAACGCGCTCGGGGTGGACTACGAGGCGCGCTTCAAGACGCTGGCCGACGCGCTCCCCCGCATGAAGCGGCTCTTTCGTGGCGAGGAGGTCGACAGCGCGAGTCTGCATCCCTGGCCCGATGCGGTCGGCGGGCCGCCGATTGTTATCGGCAGTTGGGAGAGTGGTCCGTGGCTGGTGCGCGCGGCGCGCGAGTACGACGGGTGGATGGCCTCCGGCGGAATGACCAGCTTCCATGCTCTGGCCATGGGCATCCAGCGGTTCCGCGATGCGGGGGGCAAGCGGGCGATGGTCGGCACGATTGACGTTGACCTCGCTGCTCCTTCGACAGTTCTGGATGATGCGGACCGCTTCCACCTGCGCTGCGGGCCGGAGGAAGCCGCGCACCGGCTGCGCCGGCTGGCCGAGCTCGGCTTCGACGACGCGCTGCTGCGCCCGCGGATTCCGCGCCAGCAAGAGCGGCCGAGGCATCACAACGAGGGCGATCCGAACGAGGAGGAGCTCCGCGCCATTCGCGCCCTCATCCCCTGACGTCAATTAGGTTCGTGCTCGTTAGCGCATCCGGGTCAGGGGAGCTCGCGCACGTTTGAGCCAGTCACGTGTCCGGGTCGGGGGAGCCTGCGCACGTTTGAGTCCTTCACGCATCCGGGTCGGGGGAGCCTGCGGCCCCCCGCCGCCAGTCGCTGCTCTGCTCGCAGGCTCGCTGCGCGCTCCTTCCCGCGGCGACCCCCCGCGTACGTGCTGGGCCGCGCCTCTGCGGGGTCGCATGCCCGACATGCGGGGTCCACACACCGTGTTGATCGGACGCGGTTGAAGCCTCTCTAACGTTTGGGCCGAACCTCATCGGTTCCAACCGTGTTGTGATCCTCGAGACGTGATGGCCCGACGTTCAGCGAACAACGTATCGAACTGTCACACCGCTCGACGCGATATGGTGTGTGCTCACCGCGTGCAGGACCCAGGAGACGTGCTGCGCTGCTCAGTACAGGTTCGAACCGACAACGTGTGTGGACCACGCGAGCGGCCTGCGACCGCGCAGAGGTGCGGCCCAGCACGTACGCGGGGGGTCGCCGCGGGAAGGAGCGCGCAGCGAGCTTGCGAGCGGAGCAGCGACTGGCGGCGGGGGGCCGCAGGCTCCCCCGACCCGGATGCGTGAAGGACTCAAACGTGCGCAGGCCCCCGACTCGTACACGCGAACCGCAACGAGCGTGCTAGTGATTCCTCGAGTCGAGCCAGGCGTGCGTGTACAGCGCCTGGCCCACTGTGTAGCCCACGTCGTGAACCGCGGCGCTCGTCACTAACCTCGCGGGAGCCGTCGCCAGCGGCATGTCGAACGACTCATCCAGCAACAGGTCGTTCAGCTGCGCGTACAGCGGCGGGCGTTTACTGTCGTCCAGCTCGGAGGTCAGCTCGCCGATCAGGCGCACGTAATCGGGACTCGTGAACCCCTGGTTGTTCACTTGCGGCGCAAACGCGATGCCCGTCGTGAACAGAGAGCTCGGCGACAACTGGCCGCCACCTCCCAGCGCCACGAACATGCCCGTGTACTTCTTGTTGTTGACCTGGTCCTTCCACGTTGCCAGGTCCAGGTTCATGATGGTGATGTTGACGCCCAGCGTCGCCAGATCCGCCTGGTAGATCTGCGCAAAGGCCAGCTGCTCTGGATTGGCAGACTGAACGCGAATGTCCATCTCCACGCCCGAGACACCTGCTGCCTGGAGCAGGGAGCGGGCCTTGTCGAGATCGAACGCGTAGTGCACGTTGCGAGCTGCGTCGTACGCCGGCGAGTAGCTCGGCCACGGCAGGTCGAGCGGGTCGCCAATGCCGAGCAGGACCGTATCCACAAAGCGCTGTCGATCGATGGCGTAGTTCAGCGCCTGGCGCAACTGCTTGTTGTCGGTGGGTGGCCTGGTCACGTCCACGCCCATGTTCTGGAAGGCGCCCGTCGACGGATTGAGCAGCGCGCGGTAGTTGGGGTCAGCTTTATAGCGCGCGAAATCGCGAATCGCCGGCGACTTGAGCGCATCGAGTGCGCCAGACTCGAACTGCACAATCGCGGCCTGGGCGTCCGTCAGCGTCAGAATGTGCACGCCGTCCAGGAGCGGAAGATTCGACTGCCAGTAGTTGGCGTTGCGCACCAGGTCCAGGTGGTCGCCTTGCGACCACTCTTTGAAGGCGAAGGGTCCGGTCCCGACGGCGCGGGTCTTCGCGTCAGGCCCCTCCATCGTGTCGCGGTCGACGATGTTTAGCTGCTCGAAGAGGTCGAAGGCCGTCGGCCGCGACTGATCCGAGGTGAGCACCACGGTGTACTTGTCCGGGGTATCGATGCCCGTGAACCACGCGCTCTGCGTGCCGAGACCGGAGGCGGTGATCTTCGGATCGCGCACGCGCAGCAGGTTGTATTTGACGTCGTCGCTGGTGAACTCGCGACCGCTGTGGTACTGCACGCCTTTGCGCAGGTTGAGCTTGATCTGGGTGAAATTGGGATTGATCTCCCAGCTTTCGGCGAGCATCGGCTGGGGCGTGAGCTTGTCGTCGTAGGTGGTCAGCTGGTCGAAGACGAGGCCGATGGAGTCCGAGCCCTGGCTCTGGAAGTGGCCGTCGAGAGTGACGATGGCGTCGGGGACGCCCCAGCGCAGGGTGCCGCCCTTCTGTGGCTGAGGCGTCGAGGTGGTTTGCGCGGCGGGCGTGGTCGAAACGCTGCCAGTCGTCGCGGCCGCGCCGCCCACGGGGACGGACGTTGCGGCTACCGGCGTCTGGCCTGGCGGGAAGGCGCCGCACGCGGTGAGCAGGGCCAGCCCCGTGCCCGAGGCGGCCAGTCGCAGGACGTCCCTGCGCCGCATCCCCACACGCACACCTTACAACGCCATAAGATCGTTCGCGCGCATGTCGTACAAACTGATCGACGGTCGTCTCCAGGCTCGCGCCCTCCGACAGGACATCAAGGCGCGCGTCGGCGTCCTGCGGGAGCTGGGCTGGAGTCAAAAGCTGGTCTCGATCGCGGTGGGCGGCATCGAGGCTACCGCGCTGTACGTCCGCAATCAGCAGCGCGCCTGCAGCGACGTGGGCATCGCCTTCGAGGATCGCTCCTACAGCAGCGACGTCACTCAGCAGGAGATGCGCGCCGCGATCTCAGCCCTGAATGTCGATCCGCGCGTGACGGGCATCATTTTGCAGCGGCCGGTGCCCAGTCACCTGGACCTCAAGTACCTGCAGAACGCCATCCATCCCGACAAGGACGTGGAGGGCATGAATGCCGCCAACATTGGCAACATCGTGTATGGCGGCTCGGCGCTTGGCCCGTGCACGGCGCGCGCATCGGTGGTGCTGCTTAAGTCGACGGGCCTGAATCTGCGTGGACTGGAAGTGGTGGTGGTGGGCCACTCCGAAATCGTCGGCAAGCCGATTGCGCTCCAGTTGATGGAGGAGTTCGCCACGGTGACGATCTGCCACGCGGAGACGCGCAATCTGGCGATCCACACCCGGCGAGCGGAGGCGCTGTTCGTGGCGGTGGGTAAACCAGGGCTCATCACCGGGGAGATGGTGAAACCGGGTGCCGCTGTCATCGACATTGGCATCAACCAGGTGGGGAACCGGATAGTGGGCGACGTGGACTTCGAGAGCGTCGTCGACGTTGCGGGGTGGATCACGCCGGTGCCGGGCGGCGTAGGCCCGATGACCGTGGCCATCCTGCTGAGCAATACGGTGCAGGCGGTGGAAAGACAGCGCAAGAGTTACGAAGAGGCGATGACCGGTAGCGGGCCTTCGTGAGTTGCATGTAGTTAGGAGATTCAATTGGGGCTCGTGCCCATCAACGTGTACGGGTCGGGGAAGCGGTGTGTGCTCGTCCGCCCCTTCGGGTGAGGGGAGCCCGCGCACGTGTGTGCTAGTCTGCCCCTTCGGGTCGGGGGAGCCTGCGGCCCCCCGCCGCCAGTCGCTGCTCCGCTCGCAGGCTCGCTGCGCGCTCCTTCCCGCGGCGACCCCCCGCGTACGTGCTGAACCGCGCCTCTGCGGGTCGCACGCGGCCATACGTGGTCCACACACCGTGTTGATTGGACGTGTGTGACCCATCGACACGCGGTTATCCGAACGTCATTGGCGACACGTCTCGAGGATCAACACGCGTTGACGCACCTACCGTGTCGCACGGAGCGATGTGACGGTTCGACACGTTGTCCGCTGAATGTCCGCGCCTACACGTTTTTGAAAGGTCAACAACTCATGAGGCACATCCGTGTGGCATGGAGCGGTGTGCCCGTTCGATACGTTGTCCGCTGAACGTCTGCGCCTACACGTTCTTGAAGGTCAACAACCGATGAGGCACTTACGGTGTTGCATCGAGCGGTGCGACAGTGCGACAGGTTGTTCGCGGAACGTCGGCGCTGTCACGTCTCGAGGATCAACCCACGGTTGGAACCAATGGGGTTCGGTCCAAACGCTAAAATATTAGAGGCTTCAACCACGTCTGATCACCACGGCGTGTGGACCTAGCGCGTCAGCGTGCGACCCCACAGAGGCGCGGCCCAGCACGTACGCGGGGGGTCGCCGCGGGAAGGAGCGCGCAGTGAGCCTGCGAACGGAGCAGCGACTGGCGGCGGGGGGCCGCAGGCTCCCCCGACCCGGACACGTGACTGGCTCAAACGTGCGCAGGCTCCCCCGACCCATATGCGTGACATGCGACGAGCCTTACTTGGCGATCGCGGTGAGGATCTGTTCGGACGTTACTGGCATCTCCAGGTGCTGGACTCCGAACGGCCGCAGCGCGTCCACGACGGCGTTGACGACTGCCGCCAGGCACGGCGTGATGCCTGCCTCACCGCCGCCTTTGACGCGCAGCGGATTGCCTGGCGTCGGGTCCTCGGTCAGCTCCATCTGAAAATTCGGTACTCCCGTGGCGCGTGGCAGCGCGTAGTCGAGGAAGCTGCTGGTCAGCAGCTGCGCGCTGCCCGTCTCGTAGCGGGCATATTCGGAGAGCGCCTGACCGATGCCCTGCGCAATCCCGCCGGCTACCTGGCCGTGCAAGATGAGCGGATTGATCGGCTGACCGACGTCGTCGACCGCCGTGTAGCGGGTGATGCTGACGGCGCCTGTTTCCGGATCCACCTCCACTTCACACACCGCGGCGCCGGTGGGGTGCGCCGGGATACGGCCAGTAAACATTGCTTCACCCACCAGCGCGTCGTCGCCCACGCTGCGCGCCAGGTCCACGAGGGACACGCGGCGGTCCGTGCCGACGGCGGTCCATTCGCCGGCGGCGAAGGCCAGGTCGTCGGGCGAGACTTCGAGAACGTGGGAGGCGAGTTGTCGCGCGCGTTCGCGAATCTGTCCACACGCGTCGACGATGAGCGTGCCGGCCAACCGCATCGACCGATCCGAATGTGTCCCGCCTCCAGATGTCACCACGCGCGTATCACCGGTGATCAGGCGCACCTGCCGTGGCGTCACGCCGAGCTGGTCAGCCGCGACCTGGGCGAAGCTGGTTTCGTGTCCCTGGCCGCTGGACTGCGTGCCCGCCACCAGCTCTACGGTGCCGTTGGACAGGACCGTCGCCTTCACGCGTTCGTGGGGTGCGCCGACCGGCGCCTCCACGTAGTTGGCGAGCCCGATCCCCGCGTAGATGCCGCGCCGCCGAGCCGCTGCGCGCCGCTCCGGGAAACCGGACCAGTCGGACAACGTCAGGGCACGCTGCATGTTATGCAGAAAGTCGCCGCTGTCGTAGGTCAGTCCGAGTGGCGTGGCGTACGGCAGCCGCTCGTGTGGAATCAGATTGCGGCGGCGGAGCTCGACGCGATCGATACCCGTGCACCGGGAGGCCGCCAGGTCCAGCAAGCGCTCGAGCATGAACATGGCCTCTGGTCGGCCTGCACCGCGGAAGGGACCGGTGCAGCCGGTGTGCGTCAGAACGCCGCGCATGCGCACGAACGCGTGCGGGATGAGGTACACGCTGGTGAGAATGCGTGAGAAATTGGCGAGCGGCACGTACCCGCCAACCGTGTGCGCGCCGAGGTTGTACGTGCAATCGGCGGCCAGCGCCAGGATGCTTCCGTCGCGATCCAGGCCGAGCCGCAGGGTGGCGACGGAGTCGCGGCCCTGGTGATCGCTGACAAAGGCCTCAGAGCGCGTGCTGGTCCAGCGCACGGGTCGACCGACACGTCGGGCGGCCCACACGACTACGACCTGCTCCGACTGCAAATAGGAGCGAGGTCCGAATCCGCCGCCGACGTCGGGCGAGATCACGCGGACTCGCTCCATCGGGACGTGGAGGGCGCCGGCCAGCGCGGAGTGCTGACGACTGACGCCCTGGCTGCCGGCCACCATCAGATAGCTGTCGGTTTCCGGCGTGTAGACGCCGATCGCGGAGCGCGGCTCCATCTGCGCGTTGGCGATGCGCTGATTGCGGAAGGTGTGCTGGACGACAACGTCCGCGGTCTGGAGTGCCGCCTCGGTGGCGGTCCGATCGCCGTGTTCGCCGTCCAGGGCCCGGTTGTCGGGGACGGCGTCCCACACCGCGGGCGCGCCAGGTTGGAGCGCCTCCGGGATGTCGGCAACGGCTGGCAGGACGGCATACTCGACGTCCACCAGGTCGGCGGCGTCGCGCGCCTGCGCCGCGGTCTCGGCGATGACCACCGCCAGCGGTTCGCCGACGTGGCGGACACGGTCCACGGCGAGTGGCAACTGGGGCTGGTCGAAGGGTTGGCGACCATCGGGGTAGCGAAACGCTGGACTGCGCGGGTTGACGGCGTCGGTGGGCAGCGCGGCGTGGGCTATGCCGGTGTGGCAGTCGGCCAGATAGTCGCCTCCGGTGAGGACCGCCAGCACACCGGGCGCAGCGCGCGCCTGGAGCGTGTGGATGCCCGCGATCGTCGCGTGCGCGTGGGGCGAGCGCACGAAGGCGGCGTGGGCCTCGTTCGGATAGTGCACGTCGTCGGTAAAGCGTCCGTTGCCGCGCACCAGCCGCAGGTCTTCGAAGCGTGGCAGCGCCCGCCCGATGAACGGGCCGCTGACGGGGTTCATCGCGTCGCGAAGGCGCTGACCAGGGTGGCGAAGTTCGCGGCGTTGGTGGCCGCGGTGCCCGCCAGCACGCCGTCGATGCTGCTCTGCGCGGCGATCTCCGCGATGTTGCGCGGGTTGACCTGCCCGCCGTAGATCACGCGCGTTTGCTCCGCTACCTCGCTGGAGTACAGCAGGGTGAGCGTGTCGCGGATGTGGCCGACGATGTCCACGACGTAGGACACGGGCGGTGGCGCCACGCGGCCCATGGTTGTCCAGGATGGCTCATAGGCGATCACCAGCGTGTCGTCGAGACGCGCGCCGTCGAGGTCCGCTTCGACCTGTTCGGCGACCACGTACAGGCCCAGGCCTTCGTCGAGCTGGTCGGCGTTTTCGCCGACGCACAGGATGGGTTTGAGACCCTGCTCCTGCGCGGAGTGCAGCTTGCGGCGCACGATGGCCTCTTTGTCGCCGAACAGAATGCGGCGCTCGTACTGGCCGACGAGCACGTACTGGCACAGGCCTTTGAGCATGCGTGGCGAGACTTCGCCGGTATAGGCGCCGCCGACGTCGGCGTGCATGTTCTGGGCCGCGAGCTCGAGTGGGGTGCCAGTGAGGATGGCGGCGACGTCGGTGAGCCAGGGGAAGGGCGGGGCGATGATCACCTCTACGGCGGGTGCGATTGCTGTGGCTCCGCCCTCAGATGGTCTCTCCGAGGGTTCAAGGGGCGGCGCCCCTTGAAAATCCCCGCCGTGGGGCGGCGCGCTGGGCTGGCGTCGCGAGGTGCCTCCGCCGCAGGCGGAGGGCTGGCTGGCCTGGGAGCCGCCGCCGGGTGCGAGGCGCTGGGCGCCGGGAGGGTTGTCTCCGTACAGGGATTTGACCAGGGCGCGGGCTAGCGTCGATGCCTCCTCGCGTGTCGTGTTCATCTTCCAGTTGCCAACCACCAGGGGTCTACGCACGCGGCCATACCTCTAGTGCGCGCTCCGCGAGACGGCGCGACCGCTGCTCGACTGCTTCGGCGGACCAGCGTTCCACCTGCGCGAAGTCTTTCACCAGCTCCAGACCGTAGCGGGTCATGCGCAGCAGCTCCTTTTTCCGTTCGGCCACGCCCAGGTCCGGCGCTCGACCGCGCGGCACCCACGTGAAATTACCGAGCGTGCCGATGATCTTCCAGTATTGCTCCTCGCCCACCCCAAGCTCCGCAAGCCAATCCGGGCGCGGCAGCAGTGGCGTGATGAGCTGGAGGTCCAACTGCTCGTAGCGCACGGGCGCGCGATGCGAATAGCTGTCTTCGAGTGCTTCGGCGATCGACTTGCGCTGATCCGGATGACTGGCGAAGTACAGCGGATGACGCAGAATGCCCTCGATAAAGTCCGCGTCATTCGGCCAGCCGAGCTGAGGTCTGGCAAGCGACTCCACGAACCCTTCCGCGCGATCCTCCGCTGATGCTGCGCCGTCGTAGAGCTCGATCAGCAGCTGGTTGTCGTCGCGCGCGGGCGCGCCGGTGAACAGTCGGCGCACCATGAGCGATTCGATCGCCAGAAAGAGTCGGGTCACCTGCTCCGCACTGAGTCCACCGCGCCGGTAGTCGGCATGCAGCCGCAGCAGGAGCGGATTGAACTGGTACGGAACGGTTTTCGACCACGTCGTCAGCCGCTGGAGGCGTTTGCGGACATCCGCATCCGCTTCGCGCTGAGGGTGGAGGATCTGGTCGTATTCCAGTGACCAGGCGGCGAGCTCGCGCAGCACCTCGCGAATGCCTACTTCGTCGAGCGGTCCCAGGCGTTTGCGCCACTCCTGATAGACCTCGTCCGGACGAACTGGCTGACCCTCTTTGAGCAAGAAGTCGCGCATGTAATCGTCGAAGCGCTCGCCCAGGCGCGACTGCATCGGCGACCAGACCGTGTTGTACCAGCGCTCGTGCTCACCCGCCGGCAGCCGCATGAAGAAGTAGTTGCGCAGCAGGTCGCCCTGGGTGAGCGGCATGCCCTTGGCATTCAGGCTTTCGAAGATGCGATACGGGTTGTCCTCCGCATCCAGCGTGATCGCCACGAATGACAGCTGCGAGATGACGATGTGCACGAGTCGATCCAGGTCGATGCCCTTGTCGATCTGCTCCTGGATGGCTTCTTTGAAGGTCCGGTACGCGTCGCGAATGGGCGACGCGTCCGGTTCCTTGCCGGTCAGCATGACGGTGACGAAGGCATCGCGGTCGCCATGCGTGGTGAGCACCTTGACGCCTTCCGGGTCCTGGTTGGTCAGGTAGGCGGTGTGCAGGTGGTCCGCGAAAGCAGCGTCTGCGGCGCGCGCCACGTCGCGGATGGCGGCGAGGAAGAGCGACAGGGTGACGATGCGCTGCTGGCCATCGATGACCAGCGTGTGCGGAATGGGGTCCGCCTCGTTGTTTTCCGCCAGGAGGACCATGGAGCCGAGGAAATGCGAGTTCCGGGAGCCGAGCTCGTAGAGCTCGAGGATGTCGTCGAACAGGGTGGTCCACTGGCGGCGGCGCCAGCTGTACGCGCGCTGGAAGTAGGGAACGACGTACTGCCGCGGCCCCTCGAGCAGGGGTCCCAGGCGCATTTCCTCGGCTTTCACGGGCTATGTGCCTCGAGCTTTGAGCCGCGCGTCGAGTCGTGGGAATACCGTGCGCGCGGTGCCTTCGTAAATCTTGTAGGCATCGCTCTCGGACAGCCCGATGGCGTCCACGTACCGCTTGGTGTCGTCGAAAAAGAAGCCGGTGTCCGGGTCTTTGCCGCGCACCGCGCCGATCATCTCCGAGGCAAACATCAGATTGTCCAGGCGGATGACTTTGAACAGGAGGTCGATGCCTGGCTGGTGGTAGACGCACGTGTCGAACCAGATGTTGCGCATGAGCAGCTCATTCAGCTCCGGGCGACCCATGTCCAGGTTCATGCCGCGGTAGCGTCCCCAGTGATACGGCACCGCCCCGCCACCGTGCGGAATGATCAACCGCAACGTGGGGAAGTCTTTGAACACTTGCGGTTGCTGCACGAACTGCATGAACGTGGTGGTATCGGCGTTCAGATAGTGCGAACCGGTCTGGTGGAACGCCGGGTTGCACGTGGCGCTGACGTGGACCATGGCTGGCACGTCGAGCTCGACGAGCTTTTCGTACATCGGGTACCAGTAGCGGTCTGTCAGCGGCGGTTCCTGCCAGTAGCCACCTGAGGTGTCGGGACTCAGGTTGCAGCCGACGAACCCGAGCTCGTTGACGCAGCGCTCCAGCTCGGCAATGCTGTTGCTGAGATCGGTGCCGGGCGACTGGGGCAGCGCGCACACACCGACGAAGTTGTCCGGGAACATCTCCTGGACGCGATACACGAGGTCGTTGGTGTGTTCGATCCAGTAGCGGCTGATGAGCGCGTTGCCGAAGTGGTGGCCCATCCAGCTGGCGCGTGGGGAAAAGAGAGTCAGGTCGGTGCCGCGCTCTTGCTGCACCTTGAGCTGGCCGTTCTCGATGCTGCGGCGAATCTCGTCGTCGGTGACGTTCATTCTGCCCCTGGCCGGGGCACTCATCTGAGCGATCTGCGCGCCGCGGTACGCCTCCACGCCTGGCGGGTAGGTCGTGTAGTGACCGTGGATATCAATGATCATGCGTCCCAACATTCTATGAAGCCGCTCGCAATGCGTCCTTTTCCTAAGACGCGTCTTCTTAGCTTGCGATTTTAAGCCCGGGAGGGTAAGTTAGGCTTGATTCCGGGGACGCGGGCCGGTTTTGCCCGGTAGGCTCTGGCATGATCGACCCGGCTACAGTGAACACGCTCCGGCAGTTCAGAGCCGGTGTGTACGACTGCTTTGATCTGCGGCGCGACGCATTGTTCGAGTTGCTGGATGCTGCCACGGTGGCTGGCCTGGTGCCGTCGTTAGCGTATGTGAGTCTGCCACCGGTGCATCGACGGCGGTGGGGGAGTTTGTATGACGCACTGGCCGCCGGCGACGTCGATGCTGCCGCGCTGCGGGAACTGATTGCCGACCACCCCTTGGATGACGGGCAGCCGATCTACGCGCTGGACACGAGCGTCTGGCCCCGCGACGACGCAGAGACCAGTCCTGGACGCGGCTACTATCACTCCTCGTCTCGTCAGTCGGCGGGCCAGCCGATTGTCACCGGCTGGTCATATGCCTGGCTGGCACAGCTCAGCTTTACGCATGACAGCTGGACTGCGCCGTTGGATGTCCAACGCGTGCCGGCCGGTGGCAACCCCCACTCGGTCGCCGCGGCACAGATCTGCGAGCTTGTCGAGCGCCTGCCCGCGGAGGCGCCGGTCCCGCTGTTCGTCTTCGACGCGGGCTACGATCCTGGGGCCCTCGCCCGCGAACTGGCGGAACTTGATGGGCAGCAGGTCGCCGTACTGGTGCGGCTACGAAGCGACCGCTGCTTCTATGCCGACCCGCCACCAGGGGACGGGATCAAAGTTGGGCGGCCACGACGGCATGGCCAGAAGTTCACATGTGCCGACGAGCGGACCTGGTGGACGCCCACCAGCGAACAGCGTGAACAGCACGGGCAATATGGAGATGTACGGGTGCGTGCCTGGGCTGACGTGCACACGAAAACGCACAATCATCCCGCCAAAGGCAGCTACCGCCCGAAAGCCGTGGTGCGCGGCACGCTGGTCCTGGTCGAGGTTGAGCGCTTACCGCGCCAGACGCGTATTCCCAAACGCCTCTGGCTGTGGTGGCGCGGACCGGGCCAACCAGACTTGGCGGTCATCTGGCGAGCCTACGTCCATCGGTTTGATCTGGAGCACACCTATCGCTTCTGCAAGCAGACGCTCAATTGGACCACGCCACGCGTGCGAACGCCGGAGCAGGCAGACCGCTGGACCTGGCTCGTCACGCTGGCTTACACGCAACTGCGTCTGGCGCGGCGGACCATCGAAGAGGTCTGCTTGCCCTGGGAACGCCCGCAACGCCCCGACCGTCGCATGCTGACGCCAGGCCGCGTCCGGCAGGCATTTCTGCAACTCCTGGTCACACTCGAGACGCCGGCAAACGCGCCAAAACCCTGCGGCCGCTCGCCAGGACGCCCGAAAGGCGCTCGTTCCGGCCGGGCACCCCGCTTCCCGGCCTTCAAAAAAGCCGCCTGACCCGTCTACCCCGCTCCGTCGTCACAAAACCAGCCGTCTATCCTCCGGTTGGACACGCTGTCATGGGTTAAAAGGAAAGCTTAGGAGTCGAAAGCTGCGGCTTTCTCCGCAGGGCGGGCTCGAGCTCTCGTAACGAGGCTTTCTTTGGACGTCGAAAGCTGCGGCTTTCTCCCCAGGGCTCCGCGCCCTGGACCCCGCGTCCCAGAGCCCTACTCTCGGTGGCTGTAAGCCGCATCCGCTCGCTGGGACGCACGCGCTGTCGACGCATGTGTGATCCGATGGGGTGTCTTACCCTACGTGTGCCGCCCAAGGTGACCCGCCTAAGGTTTCCCCCGAAGATGTCCCCCGAAGATGTCCCCCAGGTGTGCCTCCCGAGGTGTCCGCGGAAGCTACCACGGAAGGTGCCCACGGCGTTCCTCCCCGAGGTGTCCACCAGGACGAGACGTTCGGGAGAGCGGATGCGGCGGACGGCCACCGAGAGTAGGGCTCTGGGACGCGGGGTCCAGGGCGCGGAGCCCTGGGGAGAAAGCCGCAGCTTTCGACTTAAAAACCCTCGTGACCAGGTCGAGCTGCCCTGGGGAGAAAGCCGCAGCTTTCGACTCCTAAAAAAGACTCGTAACCAGAGCTCGAGCCCGCCCTGGGGATAGACTGTGTGAATGTACTTTGGCCTGTTCGACTGGCTCGACGAATCGGGCAGGGGCCAGGGCGAGACGTACGAAGAGCGCTTGCGCATGCTCGAGCTCGCCGACCGCGCCGGCTTTTATGCCTACCATCTGGCCGAACACCACGCCACCGAGCTGTCCACGGTGCCGTCGCCCAACCTGTTCCTGGCGGCCGTCGCCCAGCGCACGCGGCAGCTGCGCATGGGCGCGCTGAGCTACATCCTGCCCCTCTACAGCCCGATTCGCCTGCTCGAAGAGGTGTGCATGCTCGACCAGCTCAGCGGCGGCCGCGCCGAGTTTGGCCTGAGCCGCGGCTCCTTTGGCGAGCACATCGACGCCGATCCCGACAAAGCGCGGGCCATGTTCAACGAGGCCCTGCAGGTCATCCTTATGGGCATCTCGACCGGCGAGATCGACTTCCACGGTCAGTACTTCGACTTCAGCAAGCTGATCACGCGGTTGCGGCCCGTGCAAAAGCCGTACCCACCCCTGTGGTACCCGACCTCGAACCTCGAGTCGGTGCCGTGGATCGCTGGCCAGGGCATCAACGCGGTGTTCTCGGTGCACCTGGCGCCTGACTTCGCACGCATCGAGGCCATGGTCAAGCGCTACTGGGCCGAGCTCGCGGCACACGCTGGGGACGCCGGCCGTCTGAATGCGCAGGTCAGCGATCCAAAGGTTGGCTTCATGGTCCACATCCACGTTGCCGAGTCCGACGCCAGGGCGCGTGAGCAGGCGCGCCCGGCCTACGACGCCTTCGCCCACAATTTCACGTACCGCTACGTGCGTCGGGGCAACCCCGAGCGCTATGCCGACCGTCGCAACTTCGATCACGAGCTCGAGCGCGGCTCGATCGTGGTCGGCTCGCCAGCCACCGTGCGGTCGCAACTTGGCGAGTATCTGGAGCGTTCGGGCGCCAACTACGTGGCGGGCTGCTTCTCGTTCGGCAGCCTGACCTTGGAGCAGACGCTCGGCTCGGTGGACCTGTTCGCGCGCGAAGTGATGCCCACGCTGGCGGGCCGCGTGGCGGCGGTGGCCTGATGCCGAAGCCGATTCGCCGCGTGGTGACGGGCCACACGCCCGAGGGTCAGTCGACGATCGTCATGGACGAGGCGGCGCCGCAGGTCAATACCGGCGCCTTTGCCGATACAGGCTCGACGGTGCTGTGGGTGACGGACAGCGCGCCCGCGTCGAATGCCGGCAACGAGGATGCGGCGCCCGCGGGCGTGCGCAACCCGGTGCCGCCGCCATGGCGGGGCGGGACGATCCTGCGCGTGGTGGACTTTGCGCCGGCGAGCCGCGGGGCGCCGGCGCCGGCGACGTCGCTGGCTGGCGCGCACGCGACGCCCGAGCGGATGGCGCGCAACCCGGGGTTCCATCAGACCGATACGGTGGACTATGCCATCGTCCTCGAAGGGGAGGTCTGGGCGATCCTGGATGAGGCGGAGACGCTGCTCAAGGCAGGGGATGTGCTCATTCAACGCGGGACGTTTCACGCGTGGGATAACCGCTCGGAGGCGGTCTGCCGCGTGTTGTTTGTCCTGATTGACGCCGTGCCACTCAGAATCTCATAACGCGTCTTTTTTCGTAGTCGAAAGCTGCGGCTTTCCGCGCAGGGCGGGCTTGAGCTGGTCACGAGGTTTCTTTTAAAGTCGAAAGCTGCGGCTTTCTCCCCAGGGCTCCGCGCCCTGGACCCCGCGTCTCAGAGCCCTACTCTCGGTGGCTGTCAGCCGCATCCGCTCGCTCTGAGGCACGCACTGTCGACACGTGTGTGATCGGATGGCGGCTCGAGCTCTCGTAACGAGTCTTTCTTTGGACGTCGAAAGCTGCGGCTTTCCGCGCAGGGCGGGCTTGAGCTGGTCACGAGGTTTCTTTTAAACTGGTCACGAGGTTTCTTTTAAAGTCGAAAGCTGCGGCTTTCTCCCCAGGGCTCCGCGCCCTGGACCCCGCGTCTCAGAGCCCTACTCTCGGTGGCTGTCAGCCGCATCCGCTGGCCCGAACGTTTCGTCCTGGACGACACCGTGGGGAAGGACACATCGGGAGACCACCTTGGCGGGAAACCCCACGGATTACGCACGTGTTGCCAGTGCGTGCCTCAGCGCGAGCGGATGAGGGAGAGCTCGGTCAGTTGCACCTCGGAGATGACACCCGCTGTCAATTACACACGTGCTGAGAGAGCCTGCGTGATGGCGAGCGGATGCGGCGGACAGCCACCGAGAGTAGGGCTCTGGGACGCGGGGTCCAGGGCGCGGAGCCCTGGGGAGAAAGCCGCAGCTTTCGACGTCAAAAGAAAGACGCGTTACAAGAGCTCGAGCCCGCCCTGGGGAGAAAGCCGCAGCTTTCGACTCCTAAAAAAGACGCGTTGTTTTCTTAAAACGTCATGAAAACAACGCGTTACTAGATTCTGAGCGGTGGAGGAAGGCCTCGACCATCTCTCGGTAGGCGCGCTTGTCGTGGTTCACGTAGTGCACCGCCACGTTGCGGTAGAAATCCCCGGCGAAGTAGCGCTCGTACAGCACCTGGCGGCCACCGAAGGAGCTGCAGGCGATGTCCCACGCCAGGCGGAACAACCTGATCCGCTCCTTGCCACCCAGCGTCGCGCCCTGGAAGTAGCGCTCGATGTCCTCTGACAGGGACGGCGAATCCACCGAGGCTTCGGAGGGAATATTCGCCAGGCCGCTCGAGCCCAGGATCTGCAGGATCTCCACCAGGCGCGGGTAGACCTCGGGGAAGTAACTGCGCGCCGTCAGCAGCGTCTCGGTGTCTGGTGCCCACACGCCGCCGGGACCGGGCGTGGCGTCCGCCTCTGCCGCGCGAATGAATGCGCGCAGCGTCAGCGCCGCGTGCAGCATCTCGCCGAGTAGCCGCTGGACGTGCAATTGCTCGGCGATGCCGATGGCCTCGGCCACGAGCATGGCCACGCCCAGCACGAACTCCGCCTTGACCCAGTTCTTGGTCAGAAACTGATGCATGGACTGGTTGAAGCAGTTCGTCGCGCGGAACAGCGCCGCGCAATAGGCCTGGTCACCGTACAGGAAGACGCGCTCCCACGGGACCAGCACACGGTCGAAGACGGCGGTGCAGTCCATTTCTTCGAAGCGCGAGCCCAGCGGGTGATCGAAGGACGAGCGGCCGATGTCGAAGCTCTCGCGGCAGATCATGCGCAGGCCGGGCGTGGCAACCGGGATCGAGAACGAAAACGCACGGGGGTTGCCTTCGCCGGCAAACGAGCGTGAGGGGGATGGCGCGACGAACAGATCGTCCGAGGCCGGCGCCAGGGTTGCCAGGATGCGCGCGCCGGACAGGATCAGGCCGGCATCGGTCTCGTCCACCACATGCAGGGCCACGTCGCCGCCGGCCTGGAGGTCCGGATGGATCCCGCGGTTGACCTGAGGCGCGACCAGGGTATGCGTCAGGCACAGGTCCTGTTCGCGGACCTGTTCGTAGTAGCGCTGGATGTTCTGGCCGAAGGCCGGGTCGTTGTGGGCGAAGTAGTCGGCGTTGGCGGCGCAGCCCATCACCATCGTGTTCAGGAAGTCCGGACTGCGGCCGAGCATGCCCGCGCTCCACTCGGACCAGGCGCGGACCATGGTGCGGCGGCGCACCAGGTCGTCGATGCTGCGCGGCTGGATATGCGAGAGGCCGACGCGCTCTCCACTGGTCGGCGACACGTAGGTCATCTGCTCGATGCGCCGCGGGTCGAGCTGCAGGTCGTACAGCGCGGCAATCGAGTGGACGCCGCGGCCGAGGCGCGGGTCGCACGTGACGTCGGCGACACGCTCGCCGTCGAGCCAGACCTCCCGGTCGTCGCGGAGGCGCTCGAGATAGGCGGCGCCAGTGCGGGCTCCCATCACGGCTCTCCAGCGGGGACCCACGCGGGAAAGTCACAGGGCGCGTCACCGGCAGACCGCCACGTGTGGGTCGACGTGCTGTCACCCCGCGCGGCGAGCAGCTTCAAGCGCGTCTGCCGCCAGCAGGCGGCGTGCTCCGCGCAGGCGAATCCTCTGAGAGCGAGGCGAAGCCGACTGCTCATATCCTGCATCCTATGCTCCGAAGCACCGATCGTATCCTCGTCTCCCACGCCGGCACGTTGCCACGCCCCGACGCTGTTGACCGCGCGTTCAACGCCGGCGCGGACGACGAGCTCAAACAGGTGGTGCCCGCCGCGGTCAAAGACGTGGTGCGCCGCCAGGCCGACCTCGGCATCGACATCGTCAACGATGGCGAGTTCAGCAAGCGGGGCGGTTTTTCGGGCTACGTCCGCGCGCGCATCAGCGGCATCCAGCAGCGCCAATCAACGGACGCTCCGCGGCACGACGTCACCGCTCGGGACCGTGCCCAGTTTCCGGGGGCGTTCGCCGCTGGCATCGGTCCATTCCGCGGCGCCAATGCCAACGCGCCATTTTTCTGCACCGGCCCGTTGACGTACATTGGCAAGGCCAACGTAGAAGCCGATGTCGCCAACCTGAAGGCCGCTACCGCTGCTCTCGACGTCGAGCCGTACCTGCCCGCCGTGGCGCCCGGGACTGTGGAGCACTGGCTCATCAACGAGCACTACGGGGACCCCGAGAGCTTTCTGTTCGCGATCGCCGACGCGCTGCACGAGGAGTACAAGGCCATCACCGACGCCGGCGTGCTGCTCCAGATCGACGATCCCGACCTGCCCGACGGTTGGCAGATGTATCCGGACATGAGCGTGGCCGACTACCGCGCGTATGCGGACCTGCGCGTGGCGGCCATTAACCGCGCGCTCGAGGGGATTCCCGAAGACCGCGTGCGGTTGCACATCTGCTGGGGCAGCGGTCACGGACCGCATCGGAACGACATCCCGCTGGAAGACATCGTCGACGTCGTGCTCAAGGTGCGCGCGCAGTGCTACTCCGTGGAGGCGGCGAATCCGATGCATGAGTACGAGTGGCACGTGTGGCAGACGACGCGGTTGCCGGAAGGCAAGTCGCTGATGCCGGGCGTGGTTGGGCACGCGAGCAACGTGATCGAGCACCCCGGCACGGTGGCGGATCGGCTGGTGCGCTACGCCGGGGTCGTCGGGCGCGAGAATGTCATCGCCGGCACCGACTGTGGCATCGGCACGCGCGTGGGTCACCCGGAAATTGCCTGGGCCAAGCTCCAGTCGCTGGTGGACGGGGCGCGCCTGGCGACGAAGCAGCTCTGGGGGTAGTGCCCACGCTGGATCCTGAGCGGCGCGGGCGGAGGTCCGCGAGCACCACCGTGCCCTGGTGGCGCTGGTCGGATTAACCCGCTGCTCGCGGTCGAGACCATCGAGCCCAACCGGCCGGAGCAGCTCCCGAATTTCGTGCGACGGGTGGACTGATTCCTGCACCTTCGACCGGATCTTCCCCGCCTCGTGTCCGCTGGCGGGTCGCGGGCAAAAGACGACCGGCGGCTGTTTGCGCTTGCGCGGGGCCAGCGTATAAAGCGGATGCTGGACTGGTCGGAGTGCGGCGTACGCGGCTTGAGTCGCTATCATCTGGAGCACCCGTATCAACTCGAGGCGCAGGGTAGGACGTATGAGCTCCGCTACGAGCCCGGCGAGTCGAGTACCGGGCTGTTCGGTGGCAACTCGAACTGGCGGGGACCGATCTGGTTTCCGATCAGTTATCTGTAGATCGAGTCATTGAAGAAGTTCTACCAGTACTACGCCGACGATTTTGTGGTGGAATCACCAACCGGTTCCGGGCAGACGCACAACCTGTTGCAGATCGCCAACGGGCTGTCAGGTCGCCTGGAGCGGATCTTCGTACGCGGAGCAGACGACCGCCGGCCGGTGTTTGGGTCCGAGCGGAGGTCGGATGCCTGAGGAGCTGTGGGTCGTCGGCGACGTGCAGGGGTTTGTGTCACCGTTCCAGCGTGTGTTGCGCGACAATCGTCTGCTCGATCCTGACGGGCGCTGGATCGGGGGGACATCGACGCTGGTGGTGGTCGGCGATCTCGTCGATCGCGGACCTGACGGGGTCGGGGTAATGGACCTCCTGATGCGTCTGCAGGCGCAGGCGTCTGGTGAAGGCGGCAAGGTGGTGGTGCTGATCGGCAACCACGACGTCCTGCTGCTGGCGGCGTACCGCTTCGGCGACCCGTTCATGGCGAACTGGCGCGAATCGGGCGGCGTGCTGCGCGATCTGGAGGGGCTGCGCGACGCACACGTTGCCTGGCTGACGGGCCTGCCGGCGATGGTCGTCGAACGAGACGCGCTGCTGATGCACGCGGACGCGATGTTCTACCTGGGGTACGGATCGTCCGTGGCGGAGGTCAACACTGCCTTCGAACGCGTACTGACGCGCGAGGACACCAGCGCCTGGGAGCAGCTATTGGCTCAGTTCGGCGAGCACCGGGCATTCATGGACCCGCACGGGGAAGTGAACCTGGAGCGCTACCTGGAGGCCTTTGCGGTGCGTCGGTTGATCCACGGTCACACGCCCGTGCCGCGCATGGCGCAGGTGGCGCCCGCGACGGCGACCGCGGCGTACGTCTACCGCGGCGGACGCTGTGTCAACGTGGATCCAGGTATCTATCTGGGCGGACCGGGCTTCGCGTACCGTGCCGTGCCCCTACCATAAGCCGCATGAGTACGAGCGCGAGCGACGATTCCTGGGAGGCAGAGCCTCGGGGCGAGATCCTCAAGGCGTCGTCACCAGGCCCTGACCAGGTGCAGGTTGGCATGCAGGTGATGTCGCTGGACGGTGAGCGGGTAGGCAAGGTCAAGGCCATCCATTCGGACGAATTCCTGGTGGACCGTCCGATGGCGCGTGACCTGTGGGTTCCGTTCACCGCGATGCTCGCGGCCGAGGATTACAACCCCAATTTTCGACGAGGCCCCTCAGAGGAGGCCTCTGTGGTCCTGAACATTACGCACGCGCATGTCGACAGGCAGGGTTGGCGGCACGACTGACAGTTGATTCAGTCGCTTTCGACCACGCCGAAGCCGAGCGTGACCAGGTTTTCTTTGCCGGTCACCGCCGAGTGCGCATAGATAAACAGGTTGTGGTCGCCCTGGTGGAAGTTGGTCGGTTCGAGGTCGAACCGCCACCCCGCGCTGGCGAACTGATTGCCGTACCTCGCCTGGGCCGTTGGGTCGCCGAAGGCGAGATCGGCGTTGCCGAGGAAAATGCCGTTGGTCTCGCGCGGGCCATCGGCGTAGATGGACACCTGGTCGATGCCGGTGCCCTGCGAGCCCTGGTTCGGCGCGGCGTTGGGGTCCAGCGCGTAGCCGATGACGGTGAAGGTCTGCTTTGTGGTGAAACTCGTGCCCGAGGTGGGCGATTCGACCACCAGGATCGGTGGTGAGCCGCCGCTGACGGTGGGCGCGGGGGCGCCTGACGGGGCTGTCGGAGCGGTCGGAGCGGTCGGAGCCGAGGGCGAGACGTTGACCTGGACCTGCTTGTACCACCAGCCTTTGCCGGGCGTATGGACGTACACGGACAGCGTCTGCGGGCCGTTGGAGAGGGCTCCGCTGGGGATGACCGCGGAGAAACCGGAATTGGCCCAGTAGGGGTTGCCTTCGGCGGCGGCGACGTCGGGGCGACTTTCCGCGAACTGGGCCGTGGCGAGGAGTTTGCCGCCGCCGTCCATGGTGCCCTGCCAGACCTGGACGTTGTCGGCGCCGGCCCAGCCGTCGGCCTGCTTGTCGACGAACCAGCCGGAGACGGTGAAGTTGCCGTTGGGCACGGTGGCGTTCAGCGAGGGGGTATCGATGGAGCCGTCGTAGGTGTTGTCGAGGATGGCGTCGGGGCCAGGGGTCCAGGAGGTGAGGGGGTCGGCGGCGGCCGAGGCCGGGACGAGGAGCGTTGCGAGGAGGGCCAGGGGTACGAGAAGTCGCCACATGTCAAAGGGACGTGCAGGGGCAGCAAAACGTTTCAATGTTCTGGTCACGTCACGGGGTAGCGCGCGAAGTATGCTTTGATGCCCGCGGCGTAGCCCTGGGCGATCGCCTCCACCACGGCGTCGTTTTTGAGCGCCGTCGCATCGGCGTCGTTGGTCAAAAACAGGCCCTCCCCAATAATCGCTGGCATGCCACTGGGCCTGGCGACGATCGACGTCTTGGGACTCAGCAGGTAGTAGTGGTCGCCCGCCAGTACCGACGTGTCCTTCGCCGCGCCGTGGTCGACGGCGCTATAGCCGGCGTCCTTCATGAACTTGTCGAGCGACGTATCCACCAGGTCGGCCAGCGCCTTGCTGCGGTCGGTGAAGGGTCGATCCGGGTCATAGAAGACGTAGGTGCCTTGCGTGGACGTGTCGCTCACGCCGTTGAAGTGAATGGAAACGAAGATGTCACTGCCAGCGCTGTTGGCGCGGTCGATGCGCGCCTGAAGGTCGTCCGAGAGGGTGACTTTGCCGTCACCGGTCAGGTCCTTCCTGTCGGCGTTGGCCTGCGTGTCGGTTGTCCGCGTGCTGACCACCTGGAAGCCGGCCTGCTGCAGCAGGTCACGCACGCGCAAGACCACGCGCAGGTTGAGGTCCTTTTCGGTGATAACGCTCCCGTCGGGGAACGTGTGCGAGGTGCCAATCTCGGAGCCGCCGTGGCCCGGGTCGAGGGCGACCATGGGATTGCGGCCGGCGCTGGCAAAGGCGTTCGTCAGGTCGCTGCCGGGGAGGTCCGCCGGGCGCGCCAGCCACCGTGGCGTGTTCGGCCGGAGCTGATTGGCGAGCTTGCTGGCCCTGGCCTGATCTCCGAGATCCGACGGGAGGTTCTGGCCGGTCAGCAGCGCTTTGACATAATCGGCGAGCAACAGGCCCTGCGTGCAGCCGCAGCTCTTGTCGTAGTGCATGATGCCGCGCTGGAAGCGCTGATAGATGAAGTCCGCGTTGTTGGGGTCGTGGGCTGGTTTGGAGGTGGGCAGCCCCCAGATCTCCAGGTTGAAATACTGCACCAGCGCGTCGCCGCCGGCGGGGACGCCGTTCGGGTACGCATCTTTCGCGGTCACGCTGTTGAAGAACGTCTTCGAGAAGTTGACCGGCTGACCGTCGAAGGTGTCCGGCGCTGTGGCGCGCACGAAATCCATCGCCCTGGCAAGGTAGTTCGGGTCGTCCGGGGTGGGCGCCTGCGCGGTGATGCTCGGATCACTGGCGGGGAAGGTGCTGCGATTCATGCGCGTGTAGGGCAGCAGGCCATCGTCCAGCAGGTTCATGGTTTGCACGCCGCCGCCCGGGCGCAACTGCATGATCTGCCGCTGGAAAATCTGCACCTTCGAGCCGTACAGGTAGAACGTGTTGGACACCGGGTAGCCGAAGCTGCGGACGCCGCCGCGGAACTGGAAGTAGTTCCAGAAGGCGTCTTCGCTAATGCGATAGCCCGTCTGGGTGAAGTAGCGCGTGTCGCCGGGCTTGCCGGCGGGCGTGGTTGCCGCCTGAGCTGACGGGGGCGCCGGAGTCGCGGTCGGCGGTGGGCTGGGAGCCGGGCTCACGACCGCGGCGGTCTGCGGCGGCGCCGAGGTGTTGCCGGCGGCCGAGGCGCTATCCTGTGGCCCGACGAAACGCACCGCGTCGGCGACGACCACACCGTCGGCCTTGTCCGTGAGCGCGACGCCCTGGCCTTTGCCGGGGACGAAATCGAATGTCCCGAGCTGCTGCCAGCCGCCGCCGTTGGTCTTCTGACTTGCGGACGCGTTGGCCGCGGCAGCGGCTGAGCTCACCTGGTACGTGGCATTGCTGGCGCGATTGGGTCCGCTACTCCACTGCGCGTAGACGGCGTAGCGGCCAGCCACCGCGGTGGACGGGAAGGGCCAGGTGACGCTCGAGCTGCCGTCGCCGGGCGTTCGAAACAGGTAATCGGAGCCATAGAAGCCGGGCGTGGACGTCGTCGACGTCCACTGACCCTTGACCTGCACGGAGGCGTCCGCATCGTCGACGACCAGTTCGGCGGCCAGGGCTGGCCTCGTCTCTGGCCACACTGCCAGCAGCAGCACGCAGACGAGTACGCACGATTTGAAGTACCGCCAGAACATGGTTCGTACTCGAGTCTAACGACGGTTACCCGATGGATCGGTCAGTCCCGCGTTACGGACCAAACACGCCTTCCAGAGAGTGCGACTGAGCTATCCTTCGACTTGCGCATGGGCACGGGCAAAGTCGTTCTGGCGTATTCGGGTGGCCTCGACACCTCGGTGGCGATCCGCTGGATCAACGAGAAGTACAACCTCGACGTCATCGCGGTCACCGTCGACGTCGGCAACGAATCCGATTTCGAAGTCGTCCGTCAGAAGGCGCTGCGCACGGGTGCGATCCAGGCGTTCATCGCCGACGCGAAGGATGCCTTCATCCACGACTTTGCCTTTCCGTCCCTGCAGGCGGGCACGCTGTACCAGAACGTCTACCCACTGGCGACGGCCCTGGCGCGGCCGTTGATCGCCAAACTGCTGGTCGACTATGCGCGGCGCGAAGGCGCCACGCATGTCGCGCACGGCTGCACGGGCAAGGGCAATGACCAGGTCCGTTTCGACGTGGCGATCCAGGCTCTCGCGCCCGAGCTACGCATCATAGCGCCCGTGCGCGAGTGGCGGATGACGCGTGACGACGAGATCCGCTATGCGCAGAAGCACAACATTCCAGTGCCGGTGACCGCGGCGAGCCCCTACTCGGTGGACGCCAACCTGTGGGGTCGCAGCATCGAGGCCGGCGTCCTGGAGGACCCCTGGAACGAGCCGCCAGAGGACGCGTACGCGTGGACCATCAACCCGCGCTTCGCGCCAGAGGAGCCGACCTACATCACGATTGACTTTGAGCGCGGCATACCCGTCGCGCTGGGTGACGATCCAGACCATACCGAGCGCGTGGATGGCGTCACCCTGGTCACCCGCCTCAACGAACTGGGCGGTGCACACGGAGTTGGTCGCATCGACCACGTCGAGGACCGGCTGGTGGGCATCAAGTCGCGCGAGGTTTACGAGGCGCCCGGCGCGATGGTGCTGCACACGGCGCACGCGGCCCTGGAGGGGCTGACGCTCAGTCGCGAACAGCGGCGCTTCAAGGAGATCGTTGCCAACGAGATGGCGCAGTTGATCTACGACGGGCGCATGTTCTCGGGTCATTACCGCGACCTGGCGTACTACGTGTCCAGCACGCAGCGGTACGTCACGGGCACGGTGAAGATGCGGTTGCTGAAGGGGCAGGCGGTCGCGGTCGGGCGTCGCTCGCCGCAGTCGCTGTACGACTTTGGACTGGCCACGTACGAGACGGGCGATCAGTTCGACCACGACGCGGCGGTGTCGTTTATCAAGCTGTTCAGTCAGGGACTGCGCACGCAGGCTCGCGTCCAGCTAGGCGCGGGCAGCTCGGCGGATATTCACAGCCTGGTCGCGCCGACCATCGACGATCAAGAGCCCGGGTCGAGCTAGTTCGAGGTGCAGAACCCGCTGACGGTAGGCGTCTGGGATAGTGCGGCAGGCACTGTCAGAGGATTCTCTCTCGGGCAAGAAGGATCTGCTTCCGTTTCCGTGGTGCACGCCTCAACGACAGTGACGCCAGGCGGTTCGGCAGCGGAACTGGGCTGACCCCGGTGTGGGGCGGTCGCTTCGAGAAATCCCTCGACGAGCGCGCGCTGCGCTACACCACGTCGCTGCCGGTCGACCGCCGGCTGTTCGAGTGGGACGTGCTGGGCAGTATCGCGCACGCGCGCATGCTCGGTCGTGCGGGCATCATCCCGGCTGAAGACGCGGCGAGCCTGGTCGAAGGTTTGGGCGCGTTGCTGCGGACACCACCGCCGCTAGACGGTGCCTTCGAAGATATTCACAGCCTGGTCGAAGCCGAGCTGGCGCAGCGCATCGGCCAGCCGGCCGGTCGGCTGCACACGGCGCGCTCGCGGAACGATCAGGTCGCCACGGACGCGCGTCTGTTCGCCCGCGCGGCGCTGATCGAAGGTGTGGCCGGCGTCGCCGCGCTGCAGTCAACCCTGCTGGAAGTCGCGGCGAAGCACACGCGGAGTATCTTGCCGGGCTACACGCATCTGCAGCGCGCGCAGCCCGTCAATCTGGCGCATCACTTGCTGGCCTACTGGGAGATGCTGGAGCGCGACGCCGCCCGCCTGCGCGACTGCTACGCGCGTGCGGACGTGCTGCCTCTCGGCGCGGGCGCCCTGGCGGGTTCGCCGTATCCGCTCGACCGCGACTACGTCGCGCGGCTGCTGGGCTTTTCGCGGGTGAGCCGCAACAGCCTCGACGCGGTCAGCGACCGGGATTTTCTGATCGAGCATCTCGCGGCACTGGCGACGATCGCGATGCATCTGTCGCGCTGTGCCGAGGAGCTGGTGTTGTGGTCGACGGTCGAGTTCGGGTTCGTGGCACTGGACGAGTCGTTCACAACCGGCTCGAGCATCATGCCCCAGAAACGCAATCCGGATGTCGCCGAGCTACTGCGCGGCAAGACCGGGCGTGTCTACGGCGCACTGCTCGGTCTCCTGGTAACGCTCAAGGGGCTGCCGATGAGCTACAACCGCGACCTCCAGGAGGACAAGGCGCCGTATTTCGAGGCGGTCGACGTGGTGCACGATGGGCTGGCGCTCACGGCGGCGATGATCGGCGGCGCCACGTGGCGCGTGGAGGTCCTGGCGGCGGCCGCGAACGATCCGCTGATCGCCGCGACGGACCTGGCCGATCACCTCGCGCAGCGCGGGGTGCCATTCCGTCAGGCGCACGAAATTGTGGGCCGCATCGTGCGCGCGGCGGAGGGGTCCAGGCGCGGGTTGGCGGAGTTCTCGCTGGAGGAGCTGCGGGCGTTTTCGCCGGTGTTCGAGGCGTCGGCGGTGGGCCTGCGGGCGGAGCAGATCGTCGGGGCGCGACAGGTGTATGGAGGGCCGGCGGCGGGCCAGGTAGAAGCGCAGCTGCGCGCCGCGCGCGAGGCGACGGCCGCGCAGCGCAAGTGGGTGGAGGAGTACGCGGGGCGGCTGCCGACGCTGGAGCGCGTGAGTGTCGGGGCATAGCAGCGTGTTGAAAAAGGGCCTTTCGAGCACGCACTGTCAGCAATTCCACCCACGGTGGAGCCCTTCGACGGGTTTTCAACGGCCTGATAAGCGTCGGGGCACGAGTGGGGCCGCGTCTGATCCCATGGCCGCCTCTTCCGCTGAAGTGGACGAACTGGCTGGGATTCGATGCGTGACGACAGGCCCCGCCTCAGCGGGCGTCAGCTGGCGCCTCGTACGGCGGATCTGCTCAGACGTGCCGTCAGCCCGGGCTGGTCAGTGCCAGGGTAACGCGGGATCCGACGTGTTCGCGGCCCGCAGGATGTCGTCAGTCGCGGGGTAACGGTCGAGCCGACGTCCGTCGCGGCCTACACCAGGTACTGGTGCAACCACGCGTACATGTCCCGCTCCGCGGCCAGCGACTGCTCCTCGTTGTACGCCGCACCCGTGTCGTTGTTGAACGCGTGCATCGTGCCCGGGTACACGTTGAACTTGTGCGGCGTCCCCGACGCCGTCAGCGCCTGGTCCAGCTCGTCTCGACGTGCGTTGGCAAAGTCGTTCGGATCCGAGGAGTACACACCCAGCATGGCGGCCTTGATCAGGTTCCATTTGTCCGGCGGCGGAAAGGCGCCATAAAACGGGACGGCAGCTTTGAGCTCTGGAATCTGCTCGGTGGACCGCCACACCACTCCGCCGCCGAAGCAATAGCCGTTCATGCCGATCTTGTCCGCCTGCACCAGATCTGGCTTCGTCTTGTAGTACGCGACCGCCGAGGCAAAGTCGCCGACGAACTGATCCGGATCGACGTTTGGCCCGGTCAGCAACGCTGAGAAGGCATTCGGGTCGGTGATGTTGGCCGTGCCGCCCTGACGACTGACGAGGTCCACCGCGCAAGCCATGAACCCCTCTTTGGTGAAGCGGCGGGTCACGTCGCGAATGTGCTCGGTCAGGCCCCGGTTTTCATGACACACCAGGACCAGCGGGAGCGGCCCAGTGGCGCCGCGCGAACGCGCCTGATAGGCCAGGATGGTCGCGCCGTCGGCGCCGGGGAAGCTGATGTCCTGCGCGTCGACCGTCGGGTCGTTGGCGGCCACGGACAGCGGGCTTCGCGCGACCGCCGACGTCGAGCCGATGGCGACGATTGAAGGCGACGCCGCGGGCGAGGCGGCCGGCCTGGTCGCCGCGGACGGACTCGCACTCGTGGCGGCCGCCGAACTGGCCGAGGGGCTCTGGGCAACAGCCGGGCCGCCCGCGGCCGAGGCGGCCGACGACGGGCTGCCCGCGGGCGAGGCCGCCGACGCTGGGCTGGACGGCGCGGACGTCGCCGCCGGCGCGCTGGTCGGGCTCGGTGCCGCAGCGGAGCAGCCGAGCGCGAGCAAGAGTGTGGCGCTGGTGCCGAGCCCGCCGGTGATGTTCAACACCCGCCGAACGAGGTCGCGGCGAGACAAGCGCCCGGCTTTGTAGTCGGCCACGTACTCGCGGACCATGTAGCTCTGCAGCTCGTTCATCGTCGCTAGCTGGCAAGGGTATCGGCTGCCTGCCTGCCCGTCTGCAACCAGGGGCGTATCCGGCCCTCGACCGGATTGCAACATTCCTGTTACGCATGCGTCAGATTGGCGGCTACTATCCGTGGCGGGCGGGACCACAGGGTGTTGAGCCATAGGCATGTCGTGCGTCTGCGCCTGATGGGACCGGCGCACGTCGAAGCAGGCGATCCACCTGGGCCTGTCGACGTGGCTGCCCAGAAGGGGGCGGCGTTGGCCTTCTATCTCGCGGCGCGGCCCGACCAGCCTGTCACGCGCACGCGGCTCGTCGCGCTGCTGTGGGAGGGAAGCGGCGAGCAGGAAGGCCGCAACAGCCTGAGTACCGCGCTGTCTCGACTGCGGCATAGTCTGCCGCGCGTCCCGATCGTGGCGACGGGTGACTCGCTCGTGTGGCGATCCGATCCCGCCGGCCTGGTGTGGACCGACATCGGCGCGTTCGTGGAGCTCACGCGAAGCGGCGCGTCGCGTGAGGATCTGGAGCACGCCGTCGAGCTGTGGCGGGGACCCTTTCTGGAAGGCTTCGACCTGCGCGGCTGCTCCGACTGGGATGAGTGGCTCGCCGTCGAACGGTCCGCGTGGCAGCAGCGGGTGCTCGATGTGCTGGAGCGCGCCGCGGAGGCATGCGCCGCCGACGCCGACTGGACCGCGGCCATGGTGCTCACAGGGCGAGCGCTGGGCATCGATCCGCTGCAGGAGCGCTTCCACCGCCAGCTCATCCGCCAGTACGAGCTGGCGGGCGATCGCGCCGCCGCTCTGGCGCACTATCGCACGATGAGTCGGCTGCTGATCGACGAGCTCGGCGTCCAGCCGGACCCAGCGACGCAACGCGTGTATCGCGACATCCTGGCGGCAACCGAACCCGCGCGGCCGGCGTCAGGCACAGCCACCGAGCTTGCTCGCGGACCGCGGGACGAGCCACCGCCGCCATCACCCACGCGGCGGCCGCCGCCCATGTTTCCGCTGGTCGGGCGTCAGGCGCCGCTCGCCCAGCTGCTGTCGGCGGCCGACGCCGCCGCCGCAGGCCGAGGCACGCTCGTCGCCGTGGGCGGAGAAGAGGGCATTGGCAAATCGCGCCTGCTCGAAGAGCTGGTGTGGCTGCTGGACGGCCAGCCGGCGCGAGATCTGGGCGTCGGTCCGCGCTGGACGGTGCTGCTTGGTGCTTGCCACGCCTCCGAGCGGGGGCTGCCCTACCAGCCGTTCGTGGATTTGCTGAGCGCGGCGGTGGCCGGCTTCGGAGCCGAGATCGTGCTGCCGGACGTCTGGCTGGCAGAAGTGGCGCGCCTGGTGCCCGACCTCGTCGAGCAGCGTCCCGACTTGCCGACGCCCGCGCGGCTCGACCCACAGCAGGAAGCCCGGCGTCTGTTCGAGGGCGCCGCGCGTTTTCTGGGCGCACTGCCGTCGCCGGTTTTGCTGGTGATCGAGGACCTGCACTGGGCCGACGAAGGCAGTTTGCGGATGCTCGCCTACCTCGCCCATCACGAGGCACTGCGGTCGGCGCTGCTGGTGACAACCGTGCGGAGCGAAGACGTCGACGAGCACTTGCTCGACGTCGTGCGCGGACTGGAGCGGCAGCGGCTGCTCGAACGCATCGAACTGGGACCGCTGGCGGTCGAAGCCACGGTCCAGCTGTTGCGCGAGGTCGTCCGCGAGGATGTCCGTCAACTCGGCGAGCAACTGCACGCCGAGACCGAAGGGAATCCGCTATTCGCGGTCGAGACCATTCGGTCGCTGCTCGAATCCGGCGAGCTCCAGCTCGGCGAATCGGCGCGCACCGGGCCAACACCCTTGCCCGAGTCGGTCCAGGCCGCGATCCGTGCGCGGCTGGCGCGGCTCGACCAGGATGCCTACGAGCTGGCGCGGGCCGCGGCGGTGCTCGGTGGCGAGGTGGACTTCGACCACGCGCGTGGTGTCGCGGGCCAGGACGAGGACCGCGCGCTGGGAGCACTCGAGCGTTTGCTCGCGAGCCATCTATTGCGCGAGCGCACTGGCGACCTGGGCGAGGCGTCGTACTCGTTCAGTCACGACGCCCGACGCGGTACTGCATGCGCAGTTTCCGCGTGTCTACGGTCAGTTGCAGGCGCTGCGCGGCGACTACGCCGCGGCCGTGCCCGCGCTGCACGAGGCGATCGAGCTGTTGGGCGAGCAGTCCGGGATCGAGGCGACGGTTGCCATCGAGATGCTCGGTGCGACCTACGCGTACATGGGCGCGTTCGACCGGGCGCATGAGCTAATAGGCTCCGCCTACGCGAACAGCGAACGCGTGCAGGACCATGCCGCGTTGGCCGCCGGCGAGGGGTTTCTGTGTGCCGTCTAGCACATGCAGGGCGACTGGCCTCGCGCGCGTGAGCATGGGCGGCGCGCGGTGGAGATGTCGCGGGCGGCGGGCAGCGTGGTGCACGAGTTCGTCGGACTGGTGTACGTGGGCTTGCCCGAGGCGCAGCTTGGGGACGCGGAGGGTGGCGCCCGCTCGCTGCGGCGGGCGATTGCCATGGCGCAGGCGGCGGGGACGTGGGTGCTGCTCGGGCGCGCGCACGGCTGGCTGGCCGAGATCGAGCTCGGGCGATCGGACGCGGGCTCAGCGCTGGAATTCGCTCGCATGGGGCTGGAGCTGTCGACGAAGTACGGGTACCTGTTCGACGCAGCGCTGTGCGAGCGGGTGATGGGCCAGGCGGAGGCGGCGCTGGGGGACAACGCTGGGGCGCGTATCTGGCTGGAGGCGGCGGCGGAGCACTTCGCGGCGATTCAGGCGAAAGCCGGAGCTGGAGCGCGCGCATCGCGCCATCGCGGCGTTGGGCGACTGAGTCGATCGACACCTTCACGAGCGTGTAGCGGGTGAGTAGGAGCCGGGTACGGCGCGGGTACCAGTCCAGTACGCAGCAGCGGGTTTCCTGCGGGTACTCGCATGACGATGCCGTCGCTCGTTCCCGTCCACTCCGACTACGCGCCTGACACGGCGCCGGATCACTTTCTGACCCTGTATGCCCAGCACGCTGAGACTGCTCGGGCCCTCGCCAGCCGCCTGCTCTTCGACCCGTGCGAGGCCGAGGACGTGGTCCAGGACGTGTTCCTCCGACTGTGGCACACGCCGCAGTGCTTCGACCCACAACGCGGCAGCAGCCGCGCCTGGCTGCTCGCCGTGGTCCGCAACCGCAGTCTGGATCGTCTGCGCCGGCGGGCGCTCCGGCCACGCGACGACGTTGCCGATTTCGCCGAGCGGCTGGCGGATCCTGCCGCCGACGTGCTCGAGGAGCTGACCACCGCCGCCCGCGCCGCGCTCCTCTGGCAACTGGTCGACAACCTGCCGCCCGCCCAGGCGGACCTGATCCGCCGC
This sequence comes from uncultured Chloroflexia bacterium, assembly GCA_963776625.1. Taxonomy (GTDB): domain Bacteria; phylum Chloroflexota; class UBA6077; order UBA6077; family CF-72; genus CF-72. The sequence goes on from CAVZNP010000007.1 coordinate 298,981, forward strand.
GCGTTCATTCGCGGCCGGACCCACCTGGAGATTGCCGACGAGACCGGTCTGCCCCTCGGCACGGTCAAGAGCCGCATCCGGCTGGCGCTCGAAAAGCTGCGATGCGGGTTGCGGTCGGTTACGCTCGCAGACGTTGACGGTTAGCTTCCGCGTCCAGCTGGGCTCTCAGCCGATCGACATCAGCGGCTCTCTGGAGCTCTTTCGGCGCTCTGGGGACGACCTCGTGGACCGGTGGGACGGCGCGCGTCTGGTGCGCGCCGTCCTGACGGACGCTGGCGACTGGACACCGTTCGTGGCCCGCAAGGTCGATGAAGCCGACGTGGCGGGGTTCGACGTGTCGGTCCCGAGTGCGTCGTCGGTCGACGGCGTGCGCCAGGTTGTGGCCAACACGTTCATGGTCGCGCCGCTGGACTACGCGCGGCTGCTGGCCGAAGACCCGGTCATCGCCGAGCTTGACGCGCGCTTTCCTGGTGTTCGCCAGATCCGTCAGCTGGATGTGTTCACCGCGCTGATCCGCTGCATCAGCTCCCAGCAGGTCAACCTGCGCTGGGCGGTCACGACGCGTCGGCGTCTGGCGGAAGCGTTCGGCAGTCGGCACGAGATCGAGGAGCACACGGTGTACGCGCTGGACCCGCGGCAGATCGCGAACGTCGATCCGACAGCGATTCGCGCGCTGCAGTTCACGACGAGCAAGTCGGTGTCGATTGTGGCGACGGCGCGGGCGATGGTCGAGGGCGGTCTGGAGCTGACCGACCTGCGTGGGCTGGACGATGAGGCGGTGATCGAGCGGCTGATTCGCATTCGCGGCATTGGCCGCTGGTCGGCGGAGTGGGTGCTGGCGCGCACGCTCGGGCGGCCGAGGGTTGTCGCCGGCGACCTGGGCGTGCGTAAGGCGGTGGGGCTGGCCTACCTGGGGGCCCTGGCGCCGAGCGACGCGGAGGTGCGCGTGGCGACCGCGCACTGGGGGGAGTCTGCGGGTGTGGCGCAGGCGCTGCTGCTGCACGCGCTGGGGGAAGGGGCGCTCAGGGGCGAGACGGCGGCGGGTGCACGCGCGCGGCCCGTTGAGTTGGGGGTGTCGGCGCGCGTGGCGAGGCGAGCCTCGTCAGTGGGTCGAACCTGACGCGAGCGCCGCGACGATCGCTGCTTGTGCCTCGCGCATCGCCGCCTCGCTGGGATACGGCCGGCGCATCCACTGAAACGTCTTGCCAAAGAGCCCGTCGCCTTTGCGCCGCGGCACGACGTGCGTGTGCAGGTGAGGCACGCTCTGCGAAATGCGGATGTTGATGGCTACGAACGAGCCGTCGGCGTGCATGGCCCCTTCCACGGCGCGCGCCATGCGCTGGACGGCCACGAAGTACGCGCCAACGTCGCCTTCGGGCAGGTCTCCGAGCGTCTCGACGTGCTGCTTCGGCACGACGAGCACGTGGCCAGGCAGCAGCGGACGGTGGTCGAGGAAGGCGAGGACAGCGGCGTCGTCGAAGACAACCGCGGCGGGCAGCGTGCCGATGATGATCTCGTCGAAGACGCACCTGGCCATTGCAGGTCAGCTCGCTAGTCCGCGCCGACGTTTGGCGGGTGGGATGGTGAGGCACGCGCTGTCATGGGTATTCCCCAGAGGGGATCCGGGGGGAACTCACGGTGTCCGCTCACGGTGCGAACACTCCCGTTTGGGTTCTCCAGAGGGCAAGCACACACTTCCCCGTGGGGTCCCAGGTGGCAACCGTGGCGACCCGTCGAGCGAACGCGCGAGCAACTCCCACCGGGTCTCCTCTGGGGAACGCGTTGACAGTGCCAAACGTCGACCCGTTGGGAACCGGTCACGCTGGCGTGCGCTTTCCGACAGCGCCGGTGCGGATCAGGGCTGACAGCACCTGACCACCGCCGATCAGCAGCGAGCCCGCCAGGACACCTACTGCCAGGCGTGTCGCGGCGCGATTCAGCGACTGCGTCGTCTCCTGCAAGTGCTCGACCTCCATGCGCATCGTGAGGCGATCGTCCGCCAGCTTGCCCAGGATGGTATCCACACGCCGCGGCGAGTTTTCGAACAGGTGCTTCATGTCGAGCACCCAGGCGAAGACCCGGCCGGGCGACAGCTGGTCGCCGACGCGCGTCATCATTACGTCGAGCATGTAGTCGCGGATCAGCTCGACCGGATCCAGCTCCGGCGACAGGACGCCGATGGCGCCATCCAGGTTGAGCATCGTCTTGCCGAGCAGCGTCATCGACGTCGGCACCGGCACGCGGTTCGCATACGCCAGCCGCGTCAGGTCCAGAAGCGCGGACCCCAGCCCCAGGCGTCCGCCGCTCATGTCGTGGTAGCGGCTGACCAGCGCGCAGATGTCCTGCGTGAAGGCGTGCTGATCGAGATCGCGTGGCTGCTCGATCATGTCCAGGTAGGTGTCGGCGACGCGCTGGCCGAGACGTTCCGAGAAAGCCAACAGGAACAAGATCATATTGTCCTTCTGCCCGGCGTCGAAACGACCGACCATGCCGAAGTCCATGAGCGCCAGGCGGCCATCGTCGGTGAGCAAGATGTTGCCGGGATGCGGGTCGCAGTGGAACACGCCGTCGATGGCGATCTGCTTCATGTAGGCCGACAGCAAATCGGCGGCAATCGCCTTCGGGTCGCGCTGTTCGAGCTCGTCGCGTGAGACGGCTTCCAGGTGGCGGCCGTGCACGAAACTCAGGGTCAATACCCGCGCAGACGAAAACTGGGGAAAAACCGTCGGCGTGCACAGCATCTTGAACCCGGCGATCTGGCGTGCGATGCGGCGCGTGTTTTCGGCTTCGATGCGGAAGTCCATCTCCTGGTGCAGGCTGGTCTCGAGCTCGTGGACCATCTGCGCGAGGCCGTAGCGTGCGCCGACGGCGGTGTGGCGGCTGGCGAACTCGGCGATCTCGCGCAGTACCTCCAGGTCGATTTCGATGCGCTGCCGAACGCCCGGGCGCCGGACCTTGACCGCCACCTCCGTGCCGTCGCGCAGCACCGCGCGATGGACCTGCGCCATCGACGCGGTCGCCAGCGGCAACCGGTCGAACTCGAGGAACAGCTCTTCGAGCGGGGCGTGGAGCTCCGCCTGAATGATCTGCACGATGCGCTCGGCGGGAACGGGCTGAATGGTGTGCTGGAGGCGCGACAGAGCATGGATGTAGTCCGGCGGCAGGAGGTCCGGGCGCGTGCTGAGCAGCTGGCCGAGCTTGATGAAGCACGGCCCGAGCTCCTCGAGGGCGCTGGCGAGCTGGGCGCCGTGGTCGTCCTCGGCGTGCGCGTGTGGGTCCGTGTCGGCCTGGAATCCATGTGACGCGACTAGCCCGTCCAGATCGTCGTCGTCGGCGTGCTGGTGGCGCACGCCCAGCTCCGCGACGATATGGTGCAGACGGTATTTGCGCAGGACGCGAAAGATCTCGAGGTAGCGTTCGGGATGCCGCGAGAAGTGGCTCGTCAGCAAGCTGCCGGCCGAGTCGCGCACGGAGACGTGTTGCTTCAAGTCAGTCACGGGCGCGCGCTCCGCGATGGCGCGCCAGGTAGACGATCAGGCGCCCGGCCAGCGTCAGCGGTCCAGAGCCGCGCGGCTCGCGCTCGCCGAGGACGACATTGGCCAGCTGCTGTCGAAGCTCCGGTTGTCGATTGGCAAGCGGCACCAGCAGGTTCAGCAGCGGCGGCTTGCAGTACCAGTCGCGAATCCATTCGCTGAAGCGAAAGACTTTCTCGAACCGAGCGCGAAGCAGCCGATCGTAGTCGGTGAGCCATGCATGATGTACGCCTGAGGTCAGACCGCGGACCACATGCTCGGCGGCGATCATGCCGGATTCGAGCGCGTAGTCGATGCCTTCGCCGGTCAGCGGATTGACGAGTCCGGCTGCTTCGCCGACGAGCAGTGTGTTCGGGCCAAACGTCGGCGCTCTGAGAAAATCGACGCGGATCGGGTACCCCTTGAGTGGACCGGTCTGGCGCGCGCCGTCCAGGAGCCGCGAGATCGCTCCGACGCGGGTGAAACGATCGAACGCTTGCGCGGCGGTTCCCGAGCGTCTGTGGGGCAGGAAGCCGACACCGATGTTGGCCGAGCGTGGGCTGGTCGGGAAGACCCAGCCGTACCCGGGCGACGGCACGCCATCGAAGCGCAGCTGGAAGCTGCTCGGCAGATCCCGCGCGAGACCGTCGAAGTAAGCGCGCGCGGCGAGCATCGCCCGCGGCTGCTGCTGGAGAATGCCGGACTGCCGCAGGACATTCGTTGCCGCGCCAGTGGCGATCACGGCCAGCCGACCGTCGAAGGATCGACCGTCGACGGTCGAGACGCGCGCCCCGTCCGCGGTGGCCAGCACGCGACTGACCGTGACGCCGGGCTCGAACCTGGCGCCGGAGCTGATGGCGCGGGAGAGGATGGTCTGGTCGAGTGTCAGGCGGGGGATGACCAGCGCGCCGTAGTGGCCGGTGATGGGCGCAGCGGTGACGCGGCCGTTGGGGGCAACCACCTCGTAGCGATCGACGGCGCACGCGCGCGCGGAAATGTCCGACAGGATGCCCATGGCGTCAAGGACGCGCAGCGCGCGCGGGGTGAGGCCGTCGCCGCAGGTCTTGTCGCGCGGGAAGTCGGCGCGATCGAGGAGCAGGACGTCGAGGCCCTGCGCGCTCAGAAAGTGGGCGGTGGCCGAGCCTCCAGGGCCTCCGCCGACGACGACCGCGTCATGTACGTGCACCACGGCATAGGCTAACGCCGAGCCGACAATCTTCACGCCGTTCGGACGCGCGGCGAATGCGCGGGCGCGGCAGATTCAGGGCATGGGGCTGGATCGTCGAGTGGCACGCGGGGCGCATCTGGGCAGAGAGCGGGGGCGCGGGGCGACGGTCAACGTGTGGCTGGCGTGCGCTGCCTAGCGCATCGCGTCGCTTGCCTGCGGGGTGCTGAGGCACGCACTGTCAGTCGATCCCACTGTCGTCGATACAGTGCGTGGCGCGCGCGTCTGGCCAGTTCAGGCCCGCGGGAGCTGACCTTCACGACGTCGATAACGCGTCCTGCGGCACGCCCATCGCCACTCGCAGGCGGTCCAGGCCCAGGCGGATGCGACCTTTGACCGTACCGATGGGCGCCGCCAGCTGAGCGGCGATCTCCGTGTGGCTCAGGCCCCCGAAGTAGGCCAGCTCGATGACCTGTTTCTGTTCGGGCGGCAGCATGTCCAGGGCCAGCCGCGCGGCGTCGGCGTCGACGTTCGAAGCGGCCAGCGTCGGCACGTCCTCGGTCGACGGCGGGTCCACGCCCTCGGCGAGCGGCTGCACCGGGCGCCGCTTACGCGCGCGCAAGACATCGATCGACCGATTGCGGACCATCGCCAGCACCCACGCGTGGGTCGAGCCGCGCGACGGATCGTACTGATGTCCGCTCCGCCAGGCGGACAGGAACACTTCCTGGACCACCTCTTCGGCGTCGCCCAGATCGCCCAAGATGCGGTACGCCAGACCGATCGCCTGGCGATGGTGCGCGTCGTAGAGCGCTTCGAGCTCTGCCAGCCGCGGCGTCGGGGCAGGCGTGGGTGCAGGCGTCTGCGGGTCGCTCACGACTGCACCACCACGGCCATGATGGGTGCGCTGGTCGGCGCGTTGACCGGGCCGCGCTCCTGGGTGACGGCCACCGTGGTGCCGTCGGGTAGCTGCGTCAGCGGGACGCTGGCGTCGCCGCTCTGCATGGTTCCGGCAGCCACGGGCTGGCCGTTGGGTGGGATGATCCAGGCCTCGTAGATGTAGCCGGGGGGCGGGTTCTGGACGCCGTTCATGTCCAGCTGGGTGGCCCCCGAGCGGCGCACGTTGACGACCGCGCTGCCGCCCAGGTTGCCGCTCAATGCGTAGGTGGCGACCACCTGGTTCTGGTAGGTGTATGCGCCGGCGGTGACGATGCCGACGACGAGCAAGGCGGCGATGACCGACGTCCACGGTGAGCGGCGCCAGAAGGGGATCACCTTCGCGGGCTCGCGAGCAATGCTCGGCTCGGCGTCGGCCTGGTGTGCGGCGGGCGGCTCGGCGTCGGCGTCGGCCACGGGCAGCACGGATTGGTCGCGCCGCTCAGCGGCGGGGCGAAGCGGCGTGACGTTGGGCGGCGTGATCGGCGTCACGTTGCCCGGCGACTCGCTGGCGACCGCTTCGCCGGTGGCCAACTCCGCCGCGGCGCGCTGCATGAGCCGCGCCTTGAAGTCCGGCGACGGGTCCATCTCGGGCGCCGCCAGCGCCAGCGCCTCGCGATCGAGCTGCAGCATCAGACGGCAGCGCTCGCAGTGGGCGGCATGCGCTTCGAAGCGATCCTGGTCGTCGCCCTCGAGTACACCCAGGGCCGCCAAGCCCGCGAGCTGTTCGAATTCCTCAGTGTGGTCATCAACCGGCGGTGGTGGCATGCAGCGACGAGAGCCTACAGCACCTACGCGCGACGGCAGGGCATGGATCACCGCGCCTTACGGCCGTGGGCCGGCGTCACTGGTAAACTCAGCTGTCAGCAGTGAACAAACAGCACCTGACGTGGACACAGATCGAAGACCTGGCGATTCGCCTGGCGGACCGGCTGCCGAACAGCTACGACGTGATGCTGGTCATCACTCGCGGGGGCATGGTGCCCGCGTGCATCGTCAGCGAGCGGCTCAACCTGCGCAACATCCTGGTCGCGGCGGTCATGTTCTACACGGGGCAGGAGCGCACGCTTGACAAGCCGATTTTCCTGCAGTTCCCTGCCGACCCGCTGCTCACCAATCGGCGGGTGCTGATCGTCGACGACGTGTGGGACTCGGGTCGCACGATCATGGCGGTGCGCGAGCGCGTCATGGACGCGGGCGGCAATCCCGAGACCGCGGTGCTGCACTATAAGCCGGCGCACAACGCGTACAGCAACGCTCGGCCGGACTTCTTCGTCGACGAGACGGACGCGTGGATCGTGTACCCGTGGGACGTGGGCGAGGCGAACTTGCCCAGCCGGGTGCTCGAGTCGCTCTCGGGGGCGTAGCGCCTTCGTCGCGCGACGGACGCCAGGGGGCATTGTTCGCTGCGCTCACTCGCGCGCTGGCTTATCAGCAGACACGCGTATGTGGTGCGTGAGGCCCTGGACGGGCGCTGCAGTGGCGGCGTTCGAACCCGTGTGGAGGGCGTGCGGCCCGGGCGGACGCGTATCTCTTGCATGTCGAGTGACGGTCCCGCGTTGACCGAATCGAACCTGCGCGGGGATGGCCGAGCGCTGCTGTGACTAGTCGGCTCATGCGCGGCTCCATCGTCACCGCGATCCTCGCCCTCGGCGTGTTCGCCCTCGTCGTGGCGTGGGGCGACGCTCCGGCGGTGGCTTCCGCGCTGCGCAGCTTTCCGCCGGTGCTCATCCTGCCCGTGCTGCTGCTGACCACCTGGAACTACGCGCTGCGCTGGCTGCGCTGGAACTATTACCTGCGCGTGCTCGGCGTCAGCGGCGTGAACCGCCAGCAGAGCGCGCTAGTGTTCCTCTCTGGCTTCGCCATGGGACTCACACCCGGCAAGTCGGGCGAGCTGACCAAGAGCTACTGGCTGCGGGAAATCGCGGGCCCCGAGCGCGCGCCAGTGATGCGCACGGCGCCGATCGTGTTCGCCGAGCGGCTGGTCGACGGTATCGCCATGCTCTTGCTGGCGACGACCGGTCTGGTCACGTACCGCTTCGGGGTAGTGGCGCTGCTGCTGGTCGCCGCGGCGGCCGTGGGCGCGGTGGCACTCATTCAGGCGCGGCCGCTGGTGCACGGCGTGCTGCATGTCCTGCAGCGCCGGCCACGCACGGCGCGCGCCGCCGGCCTGCTGGAGACGGTCTACGACAGTGCGCGTGAGCTGCGCGTGGTGCCGAGAAGGTCCAGCGCCGCTATGGTTGGCGGGCGGCCTTCGCGGCGGCGCGGCGCAGGCGGGCGCGGATGCGGGCCTTCTCGCGCTGGAGCTCGAGCCGCTCTTCGGCGCTCATCCCTGGCGTCGGCGGTGGCGCGGCTTGCTTGCCCAGCAGTTGGGGCAGATCCACGCCGAAGAGGATCAACGCCAGCCGCTCGTAGGTCGCCTCGGTGGCACCCGCAGCGACTTCCATCGCGCGACGGGCTTCTTCCGCCATGAGCCACGTGCGCATTTGCCGCAGCGTCAGTCGGTCGAGCTGCAGTTGGCGCAGGAAAGCATCTTTGAGCGTGGGTGGGACGACTGGAGCAGGGCCCGGAGTCACCGGGAGGTCCGCGTCGGGGGGCTGCGCGGGACCCAGATCAAGATCAGACGTAATGGTCACAGGCTCCTCGTCTACGACGTGATGACCGTTGGTCGTCGGCGGTGCGGGCGGTTCGAGGGTGACCACGGCGGTGTGGCCATTGGGTTCGAGATCGAATGAGCCATTGGGAGCGACCGCGGCCTCGACCTCGACGACATCCTCGCTCGGCACGAAACTCGGGCGTCGGGTGGGGGTCGTGGTGTCGTCCGCGGAAACGCCGTTGGTGAAATTCCACCAGTAGCGACGCGAAGTGTTCTGGCAGCCTAACTCGAGCAAAACGTGGCGACCAACCTCATTGCGTCGAGCGGTGTAGTGGGTACCGGTGTTGCGAAAGGCGCCGCCACACTCGGGGCACGACTCGGGATACGGCATCGTTGAAGGTGCGCCTCCTCCGAACGCTTCGTGTTTGAAGGGTCAAAATTGACGGTCGAGACCTGCCTGGCTCAACGAGCAAACGGGCAGAAGGTTACGATCGTGAATCAGTTACGTCGTGTAAATCGGCTGGTTGAGCAGCATGCGCGCCATTCGTTCGCCGAGCCGCAAGCTGTAGTTCTGACCGCGGTCCTGGGGATACACGTGCGCCATGTTGGCCAAAAAGACACCTGACAGTGGTGAACGATGCGGGGGTAGTTTGTCCAGATATCCAGTTGTCACGATTGGCTGGGCGTACGGCGCTCGGAAGATCCAGTGCTGCGCGAGCCAGGTGCGGTCGAAGCCAGGTCGAATGTGCGCCACGGCGGGCAAGAACGTGTCCAGGACCTCGGCGTCCGACTGGCCGAACAACGGATGGTCCATGGGCAGATAGTTGCCCAGATAGACGAGATGCAGACCGCCGTAGTCCGCGGGCGGCAGGAAATTGGTGTGTTCGACCAGGGCCAGAAAGGGGAGGTCGCGGTCGTTGATGTTCAGCCAGTACACGCTTGGGACGAGCTGGCGGCGCAGTCCGAGGATCAGGACGTGGGCGCCGTAGTGCTCGGGGCCCGGGTAGCGCTGCACGAACTCGGGCGGCAGCTGCGGGGCGAGCTGGTTGAACAGGCGTGTGGGCAGCGTGACGAGCAGGCGGTCGAACGCATGCACCTGGCCGTTGTCGGTGTGCACTTCGACGAGCCCGTCGCGCGTGAGGATGCGCTGGGCCGAGACGCCCGACGCCACGATGCCACCGAGGCCACGGATGTGCTCGCCCAGCGCGTCGTAGAGCTGTTGGAAGCCGCCCCGCAGATAGCCCAGCCGCAGCGAGCGCTCGTGGACGCGGCTCCACAGCCAGCTCATGGCAATCTGATCGGCGCGAGCGCCGAACTTGCCGCGCAGGACGGGTTCCCACATCACGTCGAACACGTGCCTGCCCATCAAACGGGGCATCCAGCGCGCTGCGGTCCAGCCGCGGAACACGCTCTCGTTCGGAATGGCTTTGAGGACGGCCATGCCCGCCAGAAAGCGGGCGCGATCGACGGGCGGCAGCAGCGGGAGTTTGATCAGGTCCGGGATCCCGCCGAGGCTCACGATGCGCCCGTTGGCGAACGTACTGGTGTTTGGCTGACCCCACAGCAGGCGGCCTTCGAGGCCAAGCTCGCGGATGAAGCCGATGATCGTGGTGTCGGTTCGGAAAATGTGGTGATAGAACTTTTCGAGTGAGCCAGGACCGACGGCGAATCCGGTGGCCAGTCCGCCGAGCTGGGGCTCGCGCTCGATCAGAGTAACTTGCTGCCCGGTCTGGGCCAGGCGGTAGGCGGCGGCCAGGCCGAGCGCGCCGCCGCCCAGGACGCCGATTCTCACGCCGCGGGCGACGGCGACGCCGCGGGGCCGGGCCGACTGTCGGGCGCGCCGCCGACGGTGATCTGCCAGGTGAAGCCGCCCGAGAGGCCGCTCGTGTCGCGGACCAGCACGCGAACGGTGTGTGGTCCATCGCTCAACCGCGGGCTGGCGGAGATGGTCCAATCGCGCGGAGAACGCTTGTCGATCTGCGCGCCGGCGTCGGTACCGTCGGCGGAGAGCGAGGCGGACTCCAGGTCGGAGCCACGTCCGACGAGGACGGCCGAGAGCGTGACGGGACCACTCGCGGCCACGTGGCTGTTGGCGCCTGGCACGATCGTGCGCACGATGGGTGGGGCGGTGACGGCCGATGGTGAGGGGATGGACGTCGCGCCCGGCGAGGGCTCGGCCACGGCAGGGCTCGGCGACGCCTCGGCGACGGCCGGGCTGGGGGAGGGTTCGAAGTCGGCCTCGCCCGGGGAGGGCGAGGGTACGCTCCGCCGCAGGGCGTCGCTGGCGACCAGCGTGGGGGGCAGACCGGGCGGTGTCGGGGCTGGGCTGCCCGGCACGGCGCCGCGGATGGGGCGGTCGATGGCGGGGGAGCAGGCGACGAGTAGGGCAAAGAGGATCGCCGTCAGCAGTGCGAGATGACGGCGATCATGAGACATTTTTCCTGAAGTCTACGCAGTCGGGGCCGGGGGATCTAAGAACAAAGACGGCACAGACGCGGGGCGGACGCCGCGGTCCGGTTCCTTCGTTGGTAGCCAGGGAGTTGCGGATCCTTCGCTGACTCAGGATGACACGCGTCATGTCGTGGGAAGGATTCAGGACGACCCAGGGTCCAGGGGAGGGGGGCCAACGAGCGTTGGGAATAGGCGGATCGCTGCCACGTCAGCGTGTACGGTTGAAGGCGGTGCTGAACCTCGGGGGCTGGCTCTACGCACACCGTCGGCTGGTGCTCGTCGCGTGGGCGCTCGTCATCCTGGTGGCCCTCCCAATCGTGCCGCGCGTGTTCCGTTCGCTCAACGCCGGCGGCTTCGACAGCCCGGACCTCGAGGCCTTCCGCGCCGGGCAACTTCTGTCGTCGCGCTTCGGGTCGAACCAGTCCAACCTCGTGCTGGTCTACGACGATCCCAGCGGCGCGCTCAACGCCAACGACCCGCGTTTCTCGCAGGCCGTGAACGACTCGCTCGTCGACGTCCGCAACCTGCCCAACATCGGTCCCATCGTCACCGCGCAGAGTAACGCCCGCCAGATCGCGCCCGATGGCCAGGCCCAGTACGTCAGCGTCGGTCTGCCCGACACGGCGGGCAACGTCAACACCATCGTGCCGACGATCGAGCAGGCGCTCAGGCCGACCAGCCTGCGCGTCACACTCACCGGCGCGCCCGTCTTCTACCAGGACATCTTCGACGTCACCGAGCGTGACCTGCGACGCGCCGAGCTCCTCTCGATCCCAACCGCCGCGGTCGCGCTGGTGATCGTCTTTGGCTCGGTGGTCGCCGGGATCGTGCCCGGTGTGGTGGGCGGCACGGCCGTCGCGTTGACGCTCGCGCTGATGGTCGTACTCGGTCAGTTCGCGGAGCTGTCGATCTTCTCATTGAACCTCGCGACGATGCTCGGTCTCGGGCTCGGCATCGACTATTCGCTGTTTGTCGTTTCGCGCTTCCGGGAGGAGCTCGCACGGGGCGAGTCGGTCGAGCGCGCGGTGTCGTGGTCGGTGGCCACGGCCGGCCGAGCGGTGCTGTTTTCCGGCGCCACGGTGATGATCGGGCTGCTGGCGCTGCTCACCTTTGACATCACCGCGCTGCGCTCGATGGGACTGGCGGGTTCGCTCGTGGTGGCCATCAGCGTGCTGGCCGCGCTGACGCTGCTGCCCGCGCTCCTGGGAGTTCTGGGCAAGCGCGTCGACGCGCTGTCGATTGGCCCGCTGGCGGCTTCGGCCGCGCACGCGTCGAACGGCAACGGGTTCTGGTCGCGTCTGGCGCACGGCGTGATGGCGCGTCCCGTGGCGGTGCTGGTCCCGCTGCTGTTGATCCTGATCGCGCTGGGGCTGCCATTCCTGCGCGTCGAGTTCGGCGCCCCCGATGCCTCGATCCTGCCCACCGACGTCCAGTCGCGACAGGGGTTCGACCTGCTGCAGCAGCACTGGGGGGCTGGCGAGCTGTCGCCCGTGCTGCTGGTGTTCCAGACGACGGATGGCTCCAGTCCGCTGCGCGCCGACCACGTCCAGGCGCTGGCAAATTTCATGCGCCGGGTTGAGGCAGATCCGAGCGTCCACCGGGTCACCAGCGTCGTCAGCGTGGATCCACGCATCACGCCCGAGCAGTACGCGTCGATCTTCGCCGACCCCACGCGTGTGAGCGATGGGTACGATGCGGCGCTGGCGCAGGCCACGGTGCGACAGGACACGCTGCTGGCGAGCGTCACCAGCCGCTACGGGCAGACCGACGACCGCTCCAAAGCACTGGTGCGGGCGATTCGGGCCACGCCACCGCCCCAAGGTTTCCAGATGCTGGTCGGCGGCGGCACGGCTGGAGTTCTCGACTACGCCGATCGCCTGTACCAGGAGTTTCCACGCGCCGCGATTGTCGTCGTGCTGGCGATCTACCTCGTCCTGCTGCGCACGTTCGGCTCGGTGGTGCTGCCGCTCAAGGCGGTCGCGATGAACGTGCTGTCGATTCTGGCCAGTTACGGTGCGCTGGTGGTCATCTTCCAGGACGGTGCGTTCTCGGGCCCGCTGCACTTTCAGCCGCTCGGCTACGTCGAGGCGTCGCTGCCGATCATCATGTTCTGCGTCCTGTTCGGTTTGTCGATGGACTACGAGGTATTTCTGCTGTCGCGCGTGCAGGAGGCGCACCTCGACGGGGCCGACAACACCACGAGTGTCGCGCGCGGGCTGGAAAAGTCCGGGCGCATCATTACCAGCGCCGCGGCGATCGTCGTGCTGGTGAGCTTGTCGTTCGTCGCGGCTGACATTGTGCTGATCAAGGCGCTCGGCCTCGGGACCGCGATCGCGGTGCTGCTCGACGCGACGCTGGTGCGCGCGCTGCTGGTGCCGGCGACGATGCGTCTGTTGGGCGACTGGAACTGGTGGGCGCCGTCCTGGTTGCCACGCTTCTTCCGGGCGGGGGCACCGCATGAATCGCGCTAGATGCACTGGAAAGTGTCCAGACGACGCCTCACCCGCGCACGGGGCGCTTTCGCGTGAAGGCTAGCTGGCTGGCGCTCTGCGCCTTGCTGGTGCTGCTGGCGGGGTGCGCGCCATCGGCGGCGCAGTTGCCAGACGTCCCGCAGCCGACGGCCACTCCCGCGCCAGCCATCGTCTTCCCGCAGGACGCCGGACCGCACGACGCCCTCACCGAGTGGTGGTATTACACGGGCCACCTGACGGCCAGCGATGGCCACGCCTACGGCTTTGAGTTCGTCATCTTTCAGGTACGTCGTCAGGATCAGCCCACCGGCTACCTCGCCCACTACGCCATCTCCGACATCACTGGCCAGACGTTCAGTCACCAGGCTCGCTTCTTCCAGAGCCCGTTCCGGCCAGTAGCTTTCCGCTGGACGTTGGAGGCTGGACGCTCGATCACCAGGGCAATGTGGACACCATTCAGGCCGCGATGGCGCCAGGCGATGGGGTGGCCGCGCCGTTTGTCCTGCACCTGACGCTGCAGGACCAAAAACCGCCCGCGCTGCACCATGGCGGCTACATCGCCTATCCGGGCGTGGGCGGTTCGTACTACTACTCGCGGACGCGACTCGCGGTCTCCGGCTCGCTCGGCGTTGCCGATAGTGGTGCGGTCGACGTGAGTGGGACGGCATGGATGGACCACCAGTGGGGCAATTTCGTAATCGGCACGCGAGGTGGCTGGGACTGGTACAGCCTGCAGCTCGACAATGACACCGAGTTGATGCTGTACGTGCTGCGCTCTGACGCAGGCGATACGACCGCGGTCTACGGCTCGTACGTTCTGCCTGATGGCGAGGTGCAGGACGTGACGCCCGGCGCCGTGGTGTCCAACGCGGTCGGCGCGTGGAGCAGTCCGCACACCGGCGCGGTCTACCCGTCGGGTTGGGAGCTGACCCTGCCCGATGGATCGCACATTGCGCTGACTCCCCAGCTTCAGGATCAGGAGCTGTGGTTCCCCGACACGCCAGGCCTGCTCCAGTACTGGGAAGGCGCCGTGGCGATCACGGGGGACCACACAGGTCAAGGCTACGTTGAGCTGACTGGCTACGCCTCCTAGCGTTTGCCGCGAGTCACGCGGCACCAGGCGCTGAGAACTCAACCCAGTCTCAACCTGATGGGAAACCGGCTGGCGCTTGTCGCATGCTTCCCTTACGCGTCGGTGGAGAAGTACGCGGGCGCGTGGCAGCGTCTGTCGCGCAGCGTCACCCAGGGTCAACGCCGCTACCTCGTGGTGGCTGCCGCCGTGGCCGCCCTCGTCCTGCTGGGAGCACTAGCGCTAAGCGCACAGCCGCCCGCGGCGCGCACACAGACGAGCGGTGTATCCGCCACGGTAGCCGCGGCCGTGCAGGCAACCGTGCAGAGCCGCGAGGCGTCCGCGGCGTTCGCCACACCCACGCCGAGCGTGGTGCTGGATGAGACGTTCGCGGCACGACCGAGCGGCTGGCCCGACCAACCAGATTCGACAGCGTGGTACGCCGACGGCAAATACCTGCTGGAACCGCGCGAGGCCGGTCTGTTTGTCGCGATCGATGCCCCGACCACGGACGCGTTTCATGATGGAACCATCAGCGCGCGTTTCGAGAAGACCGGGGGTCCGTCTGGCGGCGGATACGGCGTGATCGTCGACGATCAGGGCCCCGACGCGCACGACGGGGTGTACCAGGGTGGGCAATTCGTCGTCCTTGAGGTGGGCGACGAAGGCACCTTCGGCGTCTGGCAGCGGGACAAGGATCGCTGGATCGACCTCAAATCGTGGTCGGCGACTGAGGCGGCCCATCCGGGGCCGATGCCAAACGTGCTGACGGTCCGCGCGGACGGGCGCCAGCTCACGTTCCTGGTCAACGACACGCAGGTCATCGATCTCACGGCTGACCTTCCGCCGGGGCGCATTGGCGTCTTCGTCGGGGGAGATGGCAACCAGGTGGCCGTGCAGCGATTCACGGCGACGCAGAATGGCGTGGGCGAGCTACGGCCGAAGTCCGCGGCGCCTCGACCGCTTGCTGCGCAGTGACCGGCTAGTGGTACTGGCCGGTTGCGAAGATGTACGCGAGCTTCTGGAGCTCGGTAAACGTCAGGCGCCTGGTCTCAGGCTGTTGCCACCATGACAGCTTGCGCCACTCACTGTCCGGCGCGGCGTGGACCATGAGCTGAATGCCGCTGCCGGCGTAGGCGGCGTCGAAGGTTACCTGCGCGCGGCGCAGGTGATACGGGGAGGTGACGAGGATTGCACTCTGCAGGCTGTGCGCTTCGAGCACCTGGCGCGTATAGACCGCGTTGCCCCAGGTGTCCTCGCCCAGTGGCTCCTCGAGGATGGCCGAGTCGGGGACGCCACGATCGACCGCCAGCCCGCGCATGACGTCGGCGTTGCTGGTGCCGTTGTCGTAGGCGGCACCGGAAAAGACCAGGTATTTGCCGAAGCCCTGCTCGTAGAGGTTCACGCCTTCGGCGAAGCGGGCCATCTGCTCGTCGCCGCTAATGACGACGATGGCGTCGCTGACGCGGGGCGCCGGCTGGGGTGCGTCAAGCAGGTAGCCTGGGCCAAGCAGCGCGACGGCGGCGCCGACCACGAAGGCGACGAGCAGGCGCATCAGGAGGATTAACGTCGCCGCGATTTTCCAATGACGAATTGGCGTTTGGACTGGCACCGCCTGCCGAGCGACTCGAGGGTGGTACCGAGGTGCGGATGCGGGTCGATCCATGCCGACGCTCAAGGCAGCGATTGTCGCAGGCCGGCGTGGGGCCTGGCGAGACACATGCTTGTAACGGGGTGGCGCGGCGATCGTGACGGGTGCCGGCGAGTCCGTGACGGCCAGAGGCTCGCCGGCAGTTTCCCTTCGGGGTGGTGCTGGCGGCGAGCTACCGCCTCAGAGCTGCAGGCCCAGCACCGCGGCCAGCTCGCGCAGCGTCGCGCCGCTCGCCTTTCGCAGCGTTTCGATGGCCGCCGGCGTGTTCAGGTCGTCAGCCAGGGCGCCGTCAAACGCCTCACGGGTGTCACGCGCACTCGTGTCCGCCTGACGCGCCGACGCTTCGAGCCCCGCGGAGAGGGCCGCCGCGGCGCTCATCTCGTCGGCGGACCACTCCCACACCTGGCGGTAGTGATGCACCAGCAAGTACAGACGGATGGCGTTCGGCGAAAACTTTTCCAGCAGCTTGCGAACGAAGACCATATTGCCCAGGCTCTTGCTCATCTTCTCGCCGTCCATGCGGACCATCGCCACATGCGACCAGACCTGCGCGAAGGGGCGTACCCCGAGCGCGGTCTCACTCTGCGCAATCTCACTCTCGTGATGCGGAAAGACGAGGTCGGCCCCACCGCCGTGGACGCTCAACTGCTCGCCCAGGTACTGACGGCACAGCGCCGAGCACTCGATGTGCCAGCCTGGCCGACCGCGGCCCCAGGGACTGTCCCAGCACGGCTCCTCGGCGTCGCCGGACCAGCCCTTCCACAGCCCGAAGTCGAGCGGATCCTCCTTGCGGGGATCGTCCAGGTCGGCGTCGTCCTGCTGCCCGGCGATCTCGAGCATCTGCGCACGCGTCAAACGCGACAGCTCACCGTAGCCGGGCCGCGAACGCACTCGAAAAAAGACGCTGCCGCCCTCGGCCACGTACGCCGCGGAACGATCGAGCAGCGCCTGGATCAGAGTGTGGATGGTCGGAATCGCTGACGTCGCCCGCACCAGGAGCTTGGGCCCGGTCACGCGCAGCGCCTGCATATCGGCGCGATACAGCTCGAGCTGCTCGTCGCCGAGCGAGCGCCAGTTCACGCCGAGCTTGCGGGCGCGCATCAGGATCGAGTCGTCGATGTCCGTGACGTTCTGGACGTACGTCACCTCGCGATCGGGAGCCAGCCAGCGCATGCTGCGCACCAGCACATCGAACTGAACGAAGGTGAAGGCGTGTCCCAGGTGGGTGGTGTCGTAGGGTGTCACGCCGCACACGTACATCTTGATCGGCCCCTCGGGCAGCGCTTTTTGCTCGTCCGAAAGGGTGTCGTACAGGAACAACCGCACGTGTGCAGATCTGAGCTTACAATTTCGGACGGTGCTGACGTTCCACACGGGAGACCCGGATCGACCTCGCGGACACGCGCTGGTGTTCTTCCGCGATGGCGACGCGCCCGGGGCGGTCTGGGCGACCTACCTCATCGTTGCGCCCATCAAAATGGATCTGGGCAAGTACATCCCGGCAGCGTTCGCGTCGCAGCTGTCCGGACAGCTCTCGGCGGCGGGGCCTTCGGCGTATCCGTTGCCGCCCGTGCCGGAGAAGTTCGAAGGTGGCCTCGCCGCCCTCGAGCGGCTCGCGGCGCTGCGCGCCGATGACCTCATCGACGGCGGCACGCTGCGCATGAGCGAGCCGCTCTACGCGCTGCAGCCGGTGACCGACATCGGCACGCAGTACGCCGAAAAGTGCGTGTCGTATCTGGAGTCCGCCCCGGACGTGCCGGACACCGTCGCCGACGAGCCGGCCCAGCGGCAGGCCGACGTCGACGTCGACGAGCTGCTGCTGCAGGTGATGCCGGATCGTGAGAAGGTGGGCCGACTGGCGCGGCTGACGGGCACGTTGCGGTACGCGGTCGAGGGCGGCGACACGCGGCTGATCGACGAGACGGTGGCGGACATGGAGCGCGTTGCGCGCCACCTGTCGGACAAGTACCGGCCGGCGGAGCTGATCGCCGCTGCGCGGTCCCCGGAAAGTCGATCGGCGGAATTGGCCCAGTTGTTCCTGGAGCGGTGCTACCGGCTGGTGGACGAGGACTACGCCGCGCTCGCCGATATCGACCGGCGCATCGAGGCGCTCAAAACGTTGTAAAGCGTTCCCCAGAGAGGTCCCGCGCGGGACCGGTCGGGGTCAAAACGCGGTTCCCACAGGGCCCTGCCCCAGGCATTCGCAAAGGTTGCTGCGCGTTCATCCTGGGGAGCTCACGTTCGTAAACGCCGTGTATCCAATCCTCCTGTACGCGGAGCGTTTGACGCGATCCGCGTCGCTCGGCGCCATCTGACGGCCTCGACCCAACCCGTCTCGCGGGGTCCAAACGCAATCCGGCGAGCCGCGGGAGGCAGATTCGATCTAGCCTTTCGCCGCGTCGTGTGGGATGCGCACCAGCAGCACCGGACAGCTCGCGTGGCGCAGCACCGAGTCGGCCGTACTGCCGAAGATCGCTCGGCCCAGTCCGCTGCGGCCGTGCGTCGTCATCAGGATCAGGCTCACATTCAGCTCGGCGGCGCGCTCGACGATGACCGCGTTCGCGACGCCCCCAGGATGCTCGATCGACACGTCGAGGCCCTTCGCGCGCAGCCTGTCGGCCACTTCCTTCAGGTAGGCCTCGGCGGTCTCGGCCTCGGCGTCGATGATGGGCTCGGGATCGAGGGTCGGCGCAATCTGCCCAACGCTCGCATCGCCGGCGCCTTCCTCGGCCAGGACCATCTCGGTTGAGACCGTCGCTCGCAGCAGGGTGATCTGCGAGTGGAAGGCCACGGCGAGGGCTTCGGCATGCTCGAGCACCCGCTCGGCGGCGGGCGATCCATCGAGTGCGACCAGCAAGTGTTCGTACATCATCTACCAGGGTTGCAAACTCGTGGCCCGCGTGTACACTGGCGCCGCCCAAGTCAGACGGGGGAGGAGGGCGATGGCGATGACGAATGACAGCGTGGCATCGTGTGGCGCCCCGCGCCGGCATGGCCAGCGCGTGAGATGACGTCTCGGGTTAAAGAACCAGTTGTGTTTCGCGGGGGTGGGCAGGTATGATTGGTGACGGTGGAAGGAGGTGATGCCACGAAATGAGTACCCATTTCGGCGTCACCTCCGCGACTGCGTAAGCAGCCACGGGGCGTGACGCCATAAGCTTTCACCGCGGAGAGGGCGATCTCGGGTAACCGGATCGCCTTTCTTTTTGCCGTTCGAGCGATTGAGTTCGAGCGCTCGCAACGAGTTTTCTTTGGACGTCGAAAGCTGCGGCTTTCTCCCCAGGGCTCCGCGCCCTGGACCCCGCGTCCCAGAGCCCTACTCTCGGTGGCCGCCAGCCGCATCCGCTCGCCGTTCCGCACGCACTGTCAACACGTGTGTGATCCAAGGGGGTGGGGCACCCGATGTTGTCCTCCGAGACGTGCCGCCCGAGGTCCCTCTCATCCGAGGTATCGCCGACTGAGTCCCCTGAGGTGTCACGAGGGTGTCCCCGAGGTGTCCTCCGACGGTGTCCCCGAGGTGGTGCACCCGCTCACCAGTTGCCGTCACTCGAAGTGCGTGTCCTTCCCCGAGGCGTCGACCAGGACGAGACGTTGGGGCGAACGTAGAACACCCGCGGGTCTCCCACCCCCCTTGGATCACACACGTGTTGACAGTGCGTGCGTACCAGCGAGCGGACGCGGCCGACAGCCACCGAGAGTAGGGCTCTGGGACGCGGGGTCCAGGGCGCGGAGCCCTGGGGAGAAAGCCGCAGCTTTCGACTTCTAAAAAAGACGCGTGATCAGCTCAAACCGGCCCTGGGGAGAAAGCCGCAGCTTTCGACGTCTCAAGAAACTCGTGACGAGCTCGAACTCCGAAAGAAAACGCGCGCCCAACCAGACGGTACTCTTTTCGGGATGATGCTCGATACCCCGGTGCCCACTGAACCTGAGGGCAACCGTGTTCTGGTGGTCATGGCCCACCCGGACGACGCCGAATTCGGCTGCGGTGGGACGATTGCCAAGTGGGCGGCCGCCGGCAAGGAAATCAACTACGTGCTGTGTACCAGTGGCGACAAGGGCTCGAGCGATGTGACGATTAGCCCGGTGACGCTGGCGCAGGCGCGCCGCGTGGAGCAGCAGAACGCCGCGCATGCCCTCGGCGCACGCGACGTCGTGTTCCTGTCCTACGAGGACGGCACGCTGCAGAACACCTTGCAGCTTCGCCGCGACATCGCGCGCGAAATCCGTCGCTTCAAACCCGACGCGGTCATCTGCCAGGACCCGACCATGCGCTTTGGCGGCAATCGCTACCTCAACCATCCCGATCACCGCGCCGCCGGCGATGCCTGTCTGGACGCTGTCTACCCGTCAGCGCGCGACCCGCACGTGTTCCCCGAACTGATGGTCGAGGGTCTGGGTCCGCACAAGGTCAAAGAGGTATTCATGTCCACCATGCAGAACCCGGACGTCTGGATCGACGTTAGCGAGTGCTTCGAGCGCAAGCTCGAGGGGCTGCGCCAGCACACCAGCCAGGTCGGGACGCGGTTCGACGAGGTGGTCGAGCGCATCCGCGAGCGATCGCGGCAGACCGCGCGCATGTTCAACCTGCCCTTCGAGATCGGCGAAGGCTTCCGCTATTTCAGGCTGGGCTGAGCCATGATGCGCGCGCCCGCTGGCGAGGTGCAGGAGCTCGTTTTCCTGCTGGACGTGGACAACACGCTGGTCGATAACGACCGGATTACCGCGGACATGCACCGCATGCTCGAACGTGAGGTGGGCCGCGAACGCGCCGACGAGTATTTCACCATCTTCGAGGCGCTGCGGGAAGAGCTCGGCTACGCGGACTACCTGGGCGCCCTGCAGCGCTATCGCAACGTGAGCCCGCGCGATCCGCACGTGCTGTACCTGTCGCACTTCTTGATCGACTACCCGTTCGCCAATCGGCTGTACCCCGAGTCGCTCGACGTGATCGACCAGCTCAAGGGGTGGGGAGCGGTGGTCATCCTGTCGGATGGCGACGTCGTGTTTCAGCCGCGCAAAATTGAGCGCTCGGGCCTCTGGTCAGCGGTGGACGGGCAGGTGCTCATCTACGTGCACAAGGAGCACGAGCTGGACGACGTGATCGAGCGGTTTCCCGCGCGCCACTACGTGCTGGTGGATGACAAGCTCAAGATTCTGTCGGCGGTGAAGCAGGTGTGGGGCGAGCGAGTGACGACGGTGTTTCCGAAGCAGGGGCACTACGCGCACGATCCGAAGATCCTGGCGGAGTACCCGGCGGCGGACGTGAGCGTGGCACGAATAGGCGAACTGCTCAGGCTCGAGCGCGAAGTGTTCTTACGTCAGCGCACGTCGAGAAGCTGAACCTCGAATTTGAGGGTCGCGTTCGGCGGGATCACGTTGCCGGCGCCGCGGGCGCCGTAGCCGAGTGCCGGCGGGATGATCAGCGTGCGCTTGCCGCCGACTTTCATGCCCACGACACCCTCGTCCCAGCCCTTGATTACCTGGCCCGCGCCCAGCGGGAACGAGAACGGCTGGTCCCGGTCGACAGAGCTGTCGAACTTGGTGCCGTCCATCAGCCAGCCGGTGTAGTGGACGACAGCCGTCTTGCCAGTTGCGGCTTCGGCGCCCGTGCCGACCACGTCGTCGGTGTATTGCAGCCCATCGGGCATGCTCACCTCCGTGGCGCTCGGGTTCGCGGCGCCACTTGATGTTTGTGTTGGCGTAGGTGCTGATGTCGAACCGCACGCGGCGAGTGCCACGCTGAGCAGCATCACAAAAGCACTGATAAGGCGAAAAGCAGGTGTCACGTCAGACGAGAAGGAGCATAGGCTTTTCGAGGAGTGCCTTGAGCGCCTGCAGGTAGCGGGCGCCGGTAGCTCCGTCGAGAGCGCGGTGGTCGACGGACAGCGTCAGGCGCAGGCGGTTGCGCAGCGCTACCTCGCCCTGGAACTCAGCCGGCTCGCGAGTAATCGCGCCGACGGCCAGGATTGCCGCCTCGGGTGGATTGATGACGGCTTCGAACTGCTCGACGCCGAACATGCCCAGGTTGCTGACCGAGAAGGTGCCGCCCGTGTACTCGTTGGACTGCAGTTTCCCGGCGTTGGCGCGCTCGGCGAGGTCGTGCGCCTCGCGAGAGATCTGACCGACTGACTTCTGGTCCACTTCGCGAATGACCGGCACGATCAGGCCACGCTCGGTTGCCACGGCAATGCCGATGTGGACGTGCGCGTGGCGGATGAGCGCGTCGTCGACGAACGAGACGTTGACGTCCGGGACCTGACGGATGGCCAGGGCGGCGCCTTTGACGACCAGGTCATTGAAGCTGATTTTGATGCCGGCCTCGGCGGTCTGCTCGTTGATCTGCGTGCGCAGGGCACCCAGGTCGGTGGCGTCGACGCTAGTTGTGAGATAGAAGTGGGGGACGGTGCGCTTGCTCTCGGCCAGGCGCCGGGCGATGGTGCGGCGCATCTGAGAGAGCGGGACGCGTTCGTCGCCGTCTCGGTCAACGGAGGGTGGCGCCTGGGACGAGGGCGAGGGCTCGTGCGCGGCTTCGGCCGACTGCGCCGCCTCGGGTGGCGCTGGCTCGGATGGTGCTGCGCCGCCGCCGAGGGCCGCCTCGACGTCAGCGCGCACCACGCGCCCCTGGGGGCCGCTGCCGCTGATGTCGGCGAGGTCGAGGCCGTGCTCGGCGGCGATGTGGCGGGCCATGGGCGAGGCGCGGAGCTTGCCGTTGGCCTCGGGCGCAGGCAACTCCTCCTCGTGAGGCGAGTCCTGTCGAGACGCACCGGCACCCCCAGGTGGCGCAAGCTCACCTTCAGGCGGCGTTTGCTCCGCGGGTGGGGCGCTCGAGGCGTCACGGCGGGCCGCGGCACGGGACGCCGTGCGTCCCTCCTCGGGTGCGGCCCCTGCGCCGATCCGCGCCACGGGCTTGCCAATGGCCACGGTGCTGCCCTCGGGCGCCAGGATCTCCTGAAGCGTCCCCGCCTCGAACGCCGTCAGGTCCATCGTCGCCTTGTCGGTCTCGATCTGGGCGATCACCTCGCCTTTGCTGACCTGTTCGCCAGGCTTCTTGAGCCACGACGCGATGGTGCCCTCCTCCATCGTGTCGCTCAGGCGGGGCATCGTGACTTCGGCCATCAGTTCGGCGTCCTGCGATAGCGGTAGCCGCTGGCGTCCAGCGTGCTCTTGATCGTCTCGATCAGATTGCTCGCCTTGGGTAGTGCCGCCTGTTCCATGACTTTGGCGTACGGCAGCGGCACCTCGGCCTGCGCGACGCGGCGGATGGGTGCGTCCAGATAGTCGAAAGCGCCTTCCTGGATACTCGCCACCAGCTCGGCACCGACGCCGTAGGAGTACCAGTCCTCCTCGACGACCACGCAGCGGTTGGTCTTCTTGACCGATTCGATCAGCGTCGGTCGATCGAGCGGTCGCAGCGAGCGGACGTCGATGACTTCGATGGAGATGCCCTGGTCCTGCTCGAGGCGCCGGGCAACCTCGAGCGCCACCACCGACATGCGCGAGTAGCCGACCAGCGTCAAATCGGAGCCCTCTTTCATGACCGCCGCGGTGCCAATCTGGACGGCGTCGTCCGCGCGCGCGTGGCCATTGCCGGAGGCAGCGTCGTCGCCCAGGCCAGGAACATCGCCCTTGGTGTTGTAGAGGGCCAGGTTTTCCAGAAAGATCACGGGATCGTCGTCGCGAATGGCCGACTTGAGCAGGCCTCGCGCGTCGGCGGGCGTCGCTGGCGCGACCACCTTCAGACCAGGTATGTAGGCGTACCAGCTCGAGAAGTTCTGGGAGTGCGTCGCCGCCAACTGCTGGCCGCCGCCCTCCGGGGTGCGCAGCACCATGGGCACGCGCGCCTGCCCGCCGAACATGTAGTGGATCTTCGCCGCGTGATTGACGATCTGGTCCAGAGCGAGGAGGCTGAAGTTGACCGTCATGATCTCGACGACGGGTCGCAGACCAAGCATGGCGGCGCCAATCGCCGCGCCCACGAAGCCTTCTTCGGCAATCGGCGTGTCGATGACACGCTCGCTCCCGAACTCCTTCAGCAGGCCGGCCGTGATCTTGTACGAGCCCTCGAACTGACCGATCTCTTCCCCCATGAGCACGACCGAGCTATCGCGCCGCATCTCTTCGGCCAGCGTGTCGTGCAGGGCCTGGCGATACGTGACTACTGCCACGGCGCCTGCCCCGGCAGCGCCGACGGCTGGTTGGGGACCTCGGTGGCGTAGCTGAACTCGAACAGCTTCTCGGGGTTCGGCTCGGGGCTCTCGTCGGCGAACTCGACCGCGGCGTTGACGATCTGCTCGACCTCGTCGTCAATCTGATCCAGCATCGGCGTGTCGACAGCGCCTTCGTCGCGCAGTCGATCGGCCAGACGCAGGACCGGGTCTTCACCGCGGATGCGCCGCAGATAGTCCTCCTGCCGATAGCGGTCGGGGTCCACCACCGAGTGGCCCTTGAGGCGATAGCTCTTCAGGTTCATCAGCGTCGGGGTGTGGTCGGCGCGGGCGCGCTCGACGGCTTCGCGGGTCGCGTCGCGCACGCTCAGCACGTCGTTGCCGTCGACTTCGACGCCAGGCATGCCGTAGGCGCACGCTTTCTCGTGCAGCTCAGCCACGGCGGAGCCACCCTCGACTGACGTGCCCATTCCGTAGCCGTTGTTCACGATGGCGTAGACGACGGGCAGCTTCCACAGCGCGGCCAGGTTCAGCGATTCGTGGAAGGCACCGATGTTGGTGGTGCCGTCGCCCATCTGGCAGACGACCACGTCGTTGACGCCCGTACGGCGGATGGCGAGGCCGGCGCCAGTTGCCACCGGCAGTTGGCCGCCGACGATGGCGTAGCCGCCCAGCAGGCGCTTTTCGAGGTCGAACAGGTGCATCGAGCCGCCGCGGCCATGCGAGACACCGGTTTCGCGGCCGAAGAGCTCGGCCATGACGCGGTCAGGCTCGATGCCGCGCGCGAGCGCGTAACCGTGCTCGCGATAGTTAGTGAACAGGTAGTCGTTGGGCTGCATACCAGCGGTCAGGCCCACGCAGGTGGCCTCTTCGCCCAGGTTGAGGTGGCAGTAGCCGCCGATCTTGGCGCGCTGGTACATCTCGGCGGTTTTTTCTTCGAAGCGGCGGATGAGGAGCATCTGACGGTAGAAGCCGAGCAGCTCGGTGGGATCGCCGGTCGTTTTCGAGGGGCGGGCTTTCGTCTGGGCAGCGCGGCCGTTGACGCTGGCTTTCGGGGGGGTGCGCGCCGCGCGGGGACTCACGGTCAATAACCATAGCAGTCGGTCCGCGGCCGGTTCGTAACGCGTCTTTTTTTAGAAGTGGAAAGCTCGCAACGAGTTTTTCTTTAAGTCGAAAGCTGCGGCTTTCTCCCCAGGGCCGGTTTGAGCTGATCACGCGTCTTCTTTAGAAGTCGAAAGCTGCGGCTTTCTCCCCAGGGCTCCGCGCCCTGGACCCCGCGTCCCAGAGCCCTACTCTCGGTGGCTGCCAGCCGCATCCGCTCGCTGGTACGCACGCACTGTCACCACGTGTAATCCGAGAGATGGGACGCCCGAGGTGCTCTCCGCTTTCCCCAACGTCTCGTCCTGGTCGACACCGCGGGGGAGACAGCCTCGGGAGACATCTCGTCCTGGTCGACACGCAGGCGAGGGACACACTCCGGGAGACACCTTTGACGACGCTCCCTCGCGACAACCCTCGGAGGACACCTCGGGGGAACACGGTCGGGGGTATTCGGATGAGGGACACCCCTGCGGAGGCACGTTTCCGAGAACACGCCCCGGTCTCCCACCCCCTTGGATCACACACGTGGTGACAGTGCGTGCGTTCCAGCCAGCGGATGCGGCTGGCGGCCACCGAGAGTAGGGCTCTGGGACGCGGGGTCCAGGGCGCGGAGCCCTGGGGAGAAAGCCGCAGCTTTCGACTTAAAGAAAAACTCGTTGCGAGCTAGAGCGCAGGATCGAGGGCATCACGCAGTCCGTCGCCGGCGAGGTTGAAGCACAGCACCGTCAGGAAGATGGCGATGCCCGGGAACGTGGCCAGATTCGGGTTCGAGAAGATGTAGCTGCGACCTTCGCCCAGCATCGCGCCCCACTCGGGCGTGGGCTGCTGCACGCCCAGGCCCAGGAAGCCCAGGCCCGCGGCCGTCAGGATCGTGGCGCCGATGCCCAGGGTCGCCTGGATGACGATGGGCGCCATGGCATTCGGCAGGATGTGGCGCAGGATGATGACCGGTCCTGATGCGCCGGCGGCGCGGGCCGCGTCGACATAGGCGCGCGAGCGGATGGACAGCGTCGAGGCGCGCGTCAGCCGCACAAAGGCCGGCACCACGCCCAGCCCGACGGCGAGGATGACGTTATTGATGCCCACGCCCAGCACGGCGACCAGTGACAGGGCCAGCAAGAAGCCCGGTAACGAGAGGAAGACGTCGATCACCCGCTGCATGACCAGGTCGAGCCAGCCGCCGTAGAAGCCGCACAGTGTGCCGAGCGGCACGCCGATCAGCAGGCCGACGCTGACAGCCGCGAAGCCGATCAGCAGCGAGTAGCGCGCGCCATAGGCCAGCCGCGCCAGGATGTCGCGACCCAGGTGGTCGGTGCCAAGGAGGTGTGCGGCCGACGGATCGAGGAGCTTCTGGTCGAGCTGGGTTTGCTCGGAGTCATAGGTGGTGGCCAGCGGCACAGCCAGGGCGACCGCGGCGAACAGGCACAGGATCAGTACACCGACCACCGCACCACGGTTGCGGCAGAAGCGCTGCACCCCGCGGCGCAACTGGCTCGGGCGTTCGCTGACGCTGCGCCCGGCCTTCCCAAACGGAGAGTTGAGCTCCTCGAGGCGCAGGCCGGTCGTCCCTGGGCCGGGGGTAGGGCTGACGTCAACGCCACTGGTCATGCGGCGCGAACTCGGGGTCTGCGAGGCTCGGCCATCGGGCGGATGCCACTGTGCTCGCGGAGACGCACGCCGGGCTCACGCATACTGGATTCGCGGGTCGATCATGCCATACAGCAGGTCAACGCCCAGGTTGACCAGAATGAACAGCACCGAAAACGTCAGCACCACGCCCTGCACGACCGGGTAGTCGCGGGCGAACAGCGCGTCTACCAGCAGCTGACCCATACCGGGCCAGCCGAAGACGGTCTCGGTCAGCACCGCGCCGCCCAGCAGCGTGCCGAACTGATGACCGATCACCGTCACGATGGGCAGCATGGCATTGCGCAGGGCGTGGCCGTAGACGACGGCCCGCTCGAGCTGGCCCTTGGCGCGGGCAGTGCGCACGTAGTCGGCGCGCAGGACTTCGAGCATCGTGGAGCGCGTCATGCGCGCGATCAGCGCCACGGAGAAAGCGGCCAGGGTGATGGTCGGCAGGATCCATGCGCCGGGATCCTGCGAGCCGGCGGCAGGCAGCCACTGCAGCTTGATGGCGAAGACGGCGATCAGCATCAGGCCAAACCAGTAGACCGGCATGGAGATGCCGAACAGCATGAGCGCGGAGATGATCATGTCGAGGCGCTGGTTGTGATAGAGGGCGGCGACCACGCCACCGGCGACGCCGAGCGCGGTCGCCAGGGCAATGCTGGTGGCGGCCAGCTCGATGGTCCACGGCAAGCGGGCCATGACCTCGTAGAGGACGGGCTGGCCGGTGCGCACCGACGTCCCCAGGTCGAAGTGCAGCAGGCGGATCAGGAACTGGGCGTACTGGACGGGCGCGGGCTGATCCAGGCCGAGCTGGTGGCGGATATTTTCGACGTCGGCCTCACTGGCCAGCAGGCCGGCGACAATGCGGGCGGGGTCGCCTGGCAAGAGGCGGACCATCATGAAGACGACGATCGACACTCCCAGGAGCGTCGGCACCGCGGCTACCAGGCGACGAGCGACGTAGTGCAGCACAAGCGACGGCGACCGGGGGTCAGTCTACCCCGACGACAGTGTCGCGCCTCCGGATGTGCGGTTGGCGGGCGGGCTGGTAAGGCACGCACTGTCAACACACGTGTGGATGGAGGTACGTGTGGGCCGCTGTGTTGTCAGGCCACGCTGCGGAGGAGGGTGTGCTGGTCGAGCGGTCGGGATGTCAGGCCACGCTGCGGAGGAGGGTGTGCTGGTCGAGCGGTCGGGATGTCAGGCCACGCTGCGGAGGAGGAGGTACTGGGCGAGCGGTCGGGATGTCAGGCTACGGGTTCGGCGTTGGCGGCCGAGAACTTCTCCGTCGGCAGCGCGGTCAGCCCCTGTACCTTCGCCGAGTGGACCAGCAGGAACGACGGCGACCACAGGAAGATCCACGGCGCGTCGTCCCACACGATGCGCTGCGCCTCGGCGTACTCGTCCTGCCGCTGCTGATCGCCGGCTTCACGCGCGGCTTCCGACACGAGCAGCTCGACCTTGGGATTCCAGTAATGACTGGTCGCCAGCCCGGCAGGCGGCCACTGCGATCGGACAAACTGCGTCATCTGCTGCGACGCATCCAGCAGCGCCGGTGACCAGTTGAACAGGTGCATGTGCGCGGTGCCCTTGTCGGACGGCACGTTGATCGCGGCCAGAAACGTCGCCCAGTCGGCGCCGATCAGCTCGGTATCGACGCCCACGTCGTGCAGGTTGCCGGCGACTGCCTGGGCCAACTGCGCGAACAGCGTTTCCTGCATGGAGCGGCCCGTCGGGTACATCAGCTTCAGCTGAAGCTGGGGTGTGCCGCCTTCCATGAGCAGTTGCCGCGCATGGTTGGGGTCGTAGCCGTAGCCGCCGATTCGCGAGTAGCCGACCAGTGTCGAGGCCATGGGCGCATCCAGCGGCGTCGCGGCGCCGAAGAGCACATTGCGGATGATCCCGTCGCGATCGACGGCGTAGTTCAACGCCTGGCGCACCTTCTTGATCGCCAGCGGGGTACCGCCGGGCAGCGTCAGGTCCATAGCGATGAAGGTCGAGCGCGCCGTGGGCGTCTGGACGACTTTCAGCGCTGGATTGTTTTGCAGCGCGGGCAGGTCGGACAGGGGTGGCTCGATGATGGCCTCGACCTGGTTGGCCAGGAGCAAGCTTTCACGCGTCGCGACCTCGGGCACGATGCGGAACTGCAGCGCAGGAAACGCCGGGCGCTTGCCCCAGTAGCGATCGAAGCGTTCGAGCACGACGCTCTCGCCCTTGCGCCGCTCCTTGTAGCGATACGGACCGGTGCCGACCGGCTCGTCGTCGAAGCTGTCCGGGAACCCGCGGGCGTGCGCCGGTGAGACGATGGCGAGCTCGGTCGCGGCCAGCTTCTGCAAGAACAGCCGCGAGCGGTCTTTCAGCGTGATGCGCAGCGTGAGCGGATCGACTGGCGTGATGCCCGCCACCAGGTTCGCGTCGAATGGCGCTCGCATCGAGACGCGCAGGCGCGGATCGAGGAAGCGATTCAGCGAGAGAGCGGCGGCCTCGGCATCCAGCAGCGAGCCGTCGTGGAACTCGACGTCGGGTCGAAGCTCGAAGGTGAATGTCTTGCCGTCCGTGGACTGGGTGAACTTGCGCGCCAGGCCGGGCGCGATGCTGCCATCGGGTTGCAGACGGACGAGGGTTTCGGCCAGGTGCTCGACGATGCTGGACGAGATGGGATTGGTCTGACCAGCGGGGTCGAGCGTGTCGGGGTCCTGGTCGATGGCCAGCCGCAACCCGGGCACCACCGCGACCTCGGTGGGCGCCAGCGTCGGCACGGGTGTCGGTTCGGTGGTCGGCGGCGCCGTCGGTGTTTGATTCAGGGGCGCGCCGACCTGGCACGCGGCCACCAGCGATGCCAGCCCGGCCACCCCCAGCACACGCAATGCGGCGCGCCGCTTCATGGATCGCCCCCATTGTAGACTTCGTGTGCTCCAATGCCCCCTCGCACGCAGTTCGAGAAGATCTGGGATGCCCACGTCGTCCGCGAAGCACCCGGCGAACCAACCCTGCTGTACATCGATCTGCACCTCATCCACGAGGTGACGACGCCGCAAGCCTTCGATGGCCTGCGCATGGCTGGTCGGAAGGTCCGGCGCCCGGATCTGACCATCGCCACGATGGACCACAACACGCCAACGTGGCCGCTCAGCGAGCCCGTGACCGATCCGATCGCCAAGGAGCAGCTCGACGCGCTGGCCCGAAACTGCGCGGAGTTCGGCATTCGACTGGAGGACCGCTTCAGTCCGCTGCAGGGCATCGTGCACGTCATCGGTCCCGAGCTCGGGTTGACGCAGCCAGGCATGACCGTGGTGTGCGGTGACAGCCACACGAGCACGCACGGCGCACTCGGGGCGCTGGCGTTTGGCATCGGGACGAGCGAGGTCGAACACGTCCTCGCGACGCAGACCCTGCCGCAGCGCAAGCCCAAGCCGATGGAGGTGCGCGTCGACGGCGAGCTGCCCAACGGTGTCACCGGCAAGGACATCGTGCTGGGCATCATCGGTCGCATCGGCATTGGTGGCGGGATCGGCCACGTCATCGAGTACACCGGCAGCGCCATCCGCGGGTTGTCCATGGAAGGCCGTATGACGGTGTGCAACATGAGTATCGAGGGCGGCGCTCGCGCGGGGCTCGTCGCGCCCGATGACACGACCTTCGCCTACGTCGAGGGTCGGCCGCACGCGCCCAGGGGGGCGGCCTGGGAAGCGGCGTTGGACAGCTGGCGCCAGCTGCGCACCGATGCGGGCGCGGTCTACGAGCGCACGGTGATCATGCAGACCTCGGACCTGGTGCCGCACGTGACCTGGGGAACCAATCCGGGCATGGTCGTGCCGATTACCGGCCGCGTCCCTGATCCGGCCGCGGCGCCATCCGAGGATGATCGGCGCGCCATCGAATCGGCGCTGCGCTATATGGACCTGCGCCCGCTGACGCCGATCGAAGATATCCCCCTGGATCGCGTCTTCATTGGTTCGTGCACGAACAGTCGGCTGGAGGATCTGCGCGCGGCGGCTGAGACAATTCGCGGGAAGAAGGTTCACCCCCGCGTACGGGCGATGGTTGTGCCCGGCTCACATCAGGTCAAGGTCGCCGCCGAACAGGAGGGCCTGGACCGCGTGTTCGTGGACGCTGGATTCGAGTGGCGCGAAGCGGGCTGCAGCATGTGTCTGGGCATGAACCCGGACATCCTGCAGCCGGGCGAGCGCTGCGCCAGTACGTCGAACCGGAACTTCGAGGGTCGCCAGGGTAAGGGCGGCCGAACTCACCTGGTGAGTCCACCGATGGCCGCCGCGGCCGCCATCGCGGGCCACTTCGTCGACGTGCGAGATTGGACCTGAGCGCATGGAACCTTTCATCAAACACACCGGGCTGGTCGCACCGCTTGACCGTGTCGACGTCGATACCGACCAGATCATCCCCAAGCAGTTCCTCAAGAGCATCAGCCGCACCGGGTTCGATGCCGGTTTGTTCTTCGATTGGCGTTTTCGGCCGGATGGCACGCCTGATCCGGACTTTGTGCTGAACAAGCCGCGCTACCAGGGGGCCAGCATTCTGATCAGCGGCCGCAATTTCGGCTCGGGCTCTTCGCGCGAGCACGCGCCGTGGGCGCTGCAGCAGTTCGGCTTTCGCGCGGTGATCGCGCCGAACTTCGCGGACATCTTCCGCAACAACTGTTATCAGAATGGGCTACTGCCAGTGGCACTGCCTGAGAACCTGGTGCGGCAGTTGCTGGACCGCACGGAGCAGGAGCCAGGGTACACGGTCACGATTGACCTGGAGAATCAGACGGTGGCGGATGCGCGGGATACGCTGGCACAGTTTGACATCGATCCGTCGGTGAAGCACCGCCTGCTGCATGGGCTGGATGACATTGGCCTGACGCTCGCGCATGCCGCGGACATCGACGGGTTTGAGAAGACGCGCGCGGCGATCCTGCCCACCACCACCACCACGACTACGACTAGCGCGGCCGAGGCGGTTCGCGCATGAGGAAGCTTCTGCTCGTGCTGGCGGTTGCTGGCGGCGCGGCGTACTGGTGGCGGCGGCGCTCCGCGGGTAGTGCTGAGGATGGGTGGTCGTCGCCGGAGGTGGCGCCGGCGGCGTTCGAGCCGCCCAAGCTCGGGGGCGAGGTTGATCCGGAGCTGCTGGCGATTCTGGCGTGTCCGCTGGACAAACACGCGGTGACGCGCGAGGGGAACTATCTGGTGTGTGGGGAGTGCCAGCGGCACTATCCGATCCGCGATGGGATCCCGGTGATGCTGATCGACGAGGCGCTCACGCCCGAGCAGGCGGCGGCGGCGCCCGCGTAACACGAGTCTCTCCGAGGGTCATCCCGTCAGTGTGAGTCGCTCTGGGCCTCGAGCGCGGCCGACTCGGGGGTCTGTTGCTGCTCGCCCTCGAGCACGATGCGCTGGAAGCCTTCGGCGTATCTGACGCCAAGCCCGCTGCGGCCGGCGGCGTCTTCCGCCCACTTCGTCATCTCCTTGCGCAGGCCGCCTGAACTCGCCCAATCGCCGATCTGACTCGCGTGCGCCGCCAGGGCGGCGATCTTCTGCTCGAGCGTTTCGGTAATGTCCACGTAGTGGTTCACGTGCTGACCAGCCGTGAAATACAGCCAGACCTCGCGAACCTTGTGGGCCGCCAGGCCTTCGTCGAAGAGCAGATCGCGAAACGCGCGTGGATTGCCGGCGGCAGGGAACGCCGCGTCGAGGGCAGCCTGCCCCGCGGCACGATGATCCGGGTGATTCAGATACGTGCTGTCGTCGTCGACCAGCGAGCGCGGGTCCTGGCACAGGACGACGTCAGCCCGCAGTTGACGCATGACGCGGACGATCGCCTTGCGCAGCTCGAGGCTCGGCTGCAGCTCGCCATCCGGAAAGCGCAGGAACACGACGCTGCTCAGACCCAGAATGCGACCCGAGGCCGACTGCTCGGCTTCGCGGATGCGCATAAGCTCGTCCGCGGACTGCGTCGGGTCTTCGCTGCCGGCGTCGCCGCTGGTCAGCAGCAGGTAGTGGACGGCGTGCCCGTCGCGCGCCAGACGGGCCGCGGTGCCCGCGACGCCGAAGTCGGGATCGTCCGGATGCGCCGCGACGACGAGATACACGCTCATCGGCGACACCCGCGGCGACGGGAGACGTGCCTCAACGGAACACCGCGCTGCAGAACGTCACGCTCGAGCTCAGGTCGCGATCGACCCACTGCGTGTAGCGCAGCACTTCACCAGCGCGCTGTTCGGCCTGCATCAACGCCGTGAGCAGATAGATCGGCGTGAAGCCGCAGATGCGACGCGCGTCCCGGTCGCGCATGACGTCGGCGTAGTAGCCGTCCACGTCGGGGCGCACGACGAACTCCAGCAGGCGTTCGTCGGCCGCGCGAACCGTGGCCTGGTGGGCGATGTCGACCGACCAGTCATCGCCGAAGCGCGGACCAATGTGGGCCAGGTCGACCGCGGCGATCAGCGTGATGCGCCGCGAATCCTCGGCCACGGTGCGCTGCAGCGCCGAGACAAAGCCCGCGACCAGCTCGACCTCGCGCGGCGTGCGGTTGTACGGCACCATGCTGTGGAGCGAGTCGCACAGGATGGGTACGATCGGCGCCGCGTCTTCGCCGGCGAATCCAAGCGAGCGCAGGTATACCGCCTGAAATTCGATCGAGTGCTCGCCGGAGTGCGAGAACTCACCCGCGAACAGGTCGTGGCCCCACGCTGATTGCAGACGGTCGAGAAAGTCGTCGTCCGCGGGCGCGGGACCGAGCGGCGTGTCGTACGCCTTCCGCGTGGCGGCGAAGTGACCGTCGACGGGCGTGTGACACGTACCCAGGATGACGTACAGGTCGGCGGGCTCCGCCTCGGCCAGGGCCGTGTAGGCCCAGCTGTACGTGGGCGCGCCGCGGTGCAGGTCGACGTGCGGGGCGATCAGAGCGCGGGGTGTGTCCGCGTGCACAGAGCGGGGCAGAGCGCCCGGCCCGTCGTGGTCGGTGTAGCCCGCGTTCAACTGGCGCAGCAGGTCGCGCGGCGTGCCCGCGTAGGCGCCGCCGGCGTGAACCGCCGGACGGCTTGGCAGCGCCAGAAACGCGGCGCGCCGTTGCTCGAACCGGTACATCGCCCGTGGGCCCTCCAGGTACCCGCCCTCGTCGACGCGAACAAGAAAGCTCCTGACTTGCGATTCGGTGATGCTGGCTCCGCGCACGAGCAACGCGGCGCTGACGTCGCTGATAGTGCGGTGGCCATCCAGCAGCATCAGGATCTGGACCGCCCCGTCTGAGAGCAGCAGCGGACTCAGCGAGGGGTCAGCAGGGTCGCGCAGCACCATGCTGCGCCGGCCGCGGTCCTGGATAGGGAAGACCTCGACCGGTCGCAGTTTGGGGTGCTCGGAGAGCGGAAAAGTGAGGCTTGGATCCACCTCTTCGGCCTCTCCCGGCATGGATTACGTCGCCGGGACCGGCACCCGCACGTCGTCCGATTCGGGTTGTGGCGCTGGCTCGCGACGCCGCATCAGCGCGGCCGAGACCAGGTAGAAGAGGATGACGATCAGCAGCAGGTTGCGGTAGCCGATCAGCAGTGAGGCGTATTCGAGCGCGCCACCGACCATAATGCCGATCAGGTTCGAGGCGAACGCGATGTCAGCGGTAAGGCCGGTGCCCTTGAACGAACCCGCGAAGACCAGGTTGGCGACGAACACCGGCAAGAACGCCACGAGACTGGCGAGCGCGTAGCGCAGCGGCAGCACGTTGATTGACAGGAACCACTCCTCCGGTACGAAGTACGCCAGCAGCAGCGTCGCCACCAGGAGCGCGTACAGGGGCAGCGAAGGGCGAATCGGGAAGCGCGAGCTCAGGAAGACGGCCAGCATCACGCTGCACAAAATCGCGAAGAACACCAGCGAGTTGACCAGCCACGTCGAGCCGAACAGCAGTGAGAAGGTAACCAGGCTGCGCGTTTCGAGCAGCATGAACGCCGCGCCAAGGAAGAACATGTGCAGGCTGAAGCCTCGACGCGCGCCTGGCGGCGCCAGACCGAAGATCAGTCCGATGGCGATCACGAAGACCATCGCCAGACCCGCGACGTAGACCCACGGCATGGACGGGTCGCGCAGGTACATGAGCGGCCAGTCATCGGTGGCCGGCGTCGGCGGCGCGACTTCGTCGTCGCCCGCCACATTGCTGTGGTCGAGCACACCCTGACCGACCATCGGCAACAGAATCGCGTTCGGATCCTCGTTCAACTGCGGAGTTGGGGCGCGAATCTCGGTGTACGGCTGGGCAAGGTCAGGACGCTGCGCAAGCAAGGTCTGCAGGCGAGGTCCGTCGACCAGCACGCCTGCGCGACCCCAGCCACCGAAACTCTGCACGTACGGCGCCTGGCCGTAGGCGTCCTGCAGCATGCCCGCGAGCTTTCGGATCAGCCAATCGTCGCGGTAGTAGTTGTAGAGGACCATCGCCCCGTCAGGGGTCAGGTGGGCGCGCGCTTCTTTGAAGGCCTCCTCGGTGAACAGGAAGCTCTCCAGACGCAGACTCGAGAACTGTGAGGTCAGCGTCAGCGAGTCCGGCAGGGCGAAGATGATCAGGTCGTATTTGTCGTTGCTTTTGCGGATGAACGAGCGGCCGTCGTCGACGTGTACGGTGACCCGCGGGTCGGAAAATGGCTGCTCGGGGTGGTATTCGGCGCCAAGCTGGGCGATGACGGGGTCGATCTCGACCGCGTCGATGTGGCCCACGTTGCCGTACTTGAGGCCGATAGCGGTATCAGAGCCGCTGCCCGCGCCGATGATCAGCACGTGCTGGAACTGACCGGAGCCGAACAGCTCGTAGGGCGCGCGATAGAACGGCTCCTTCTCGTCGGACGGCAGCATGGACTGATGGCCGCTGTTGTTGACGTTCAGTGCCCAGCCGTCGCCGTTGTCGGTTGGGGTCAGGCCGATTTTGTAGTACGGCGACCACCAGAAGCCCTGGCCGATGTTGTAGGCGATGATCGCGGCGATCGCGAGCGGCACGACCATAAAGGCACGGTCGCGCCAGGTTGGTCCAATCAGCAGCAGGCTCATGATCAGCAGGCCGATGAACCAGATGGCGGGCGGCTGCTCGAACCACGACAGCACGAAGAACGCGGCGATGCCCGCCAGGCTGCCGCCGATGTCGAAGGCGTAAGCGCGCAGCGGCGGCGTGACTTCCTGCAGCAGGATGCCGAGCGGTCGGCCGATACACACGAACAGCAGGCTGACGAGGAGGAACGCCGCTGGCAGGACGAGCGCGTTCTCTGGTGGGGCGTTGCCGCTCTCACCCGCGCCGTAGTACAGGACGCCGGCGGAGCCGATCTGGAGCTCGAACTTGGTTGCGGCGATGAGGATGGCCGCGAACAGCAGGATCAGCGGGAACGTGCGCGGGCCGAGCGGCAGCCGGCGCCGGACGGACAGGATGCCGACGCCCAGTCCCAGGAAGCTCGCCAGCAGGATGAAGTTGGTGAAGTAGGAGAGGAACCGCACGTGAGCGGGCATCCAGCGGATGCACAGCAGCTCGGCGTACAGGGCCAGAAAGCTGGTCAGGAAGAGCTGGAAGTCCTTGCGCTTGACGAACGCGCCGGGCCACGCGCCGGTCATGGAGTGACCCCGTGCGCGTTCGTGGCCGTAACGTCTCGACACTCAGGCGTGGCCTCACGCGCGGTCGTATCGGCGGAGAGCAGGACGTCACGCAGGATGTCCGGATGGTTTGTGCCGATCGCGTCGACGCCGCAGGCGATTAGCTGACGCATGATCTCGGGGTCCGAGGTTGCCCACGGCGCGACCGACAGGCCGGCCTGGTGCGCCGCATCCACATCGGCGCGGGTGACGTAGGCCCAGTGCGGCAGCAACGCATCCGCTCCCGCCGAGCGCGCGAGGCCGAGCCCCGCATCCGTCGGTCGACAGGCGTACAACACGCCGGTCGTGATCCGGCCGTCCATGTCCTTTACCCGCTTTACGGCAGCGTGGTCAAAACTGATCACGATGACCTGCTCGGTCATTGCGAATCGATCCAACGTGGAGACAACTCGCTGTTCGATCCCTTCGTAATAGATGGGCGCGTTCTTGATCTCGATGTCGACAATGGCTCCCCGCTCGTGCGCCCATGCCAGCACTTCATCGAGGGTCGGGATGGTCTGCCCACCCCCCGCGTCGAGGGTGCGCAGCTCGGCCAGGGAGTGCTCGCGTACCAGCCCGTGGCCGTTGGTCGTGCGATCCAGTGTTTCGTCGTGGATCACGATGAGCGCGTCGTCCCGCGACAGGTGCACGTCCAGCTCAATCCAGTCGGCGCCGAGCTCGAGTCCACGCTCGAACGAGGCCATGGTGTTTTCTGGACAGTGGCCCATCGCTCCGCGATGGCCGCACACCCAGACACGCCCGCGACCCTGCAAGCGATCTCTGAGGGACAGGCGTTCAGTGGCTGCCTGAGTCATGTCTCCGATGGTAGCTGCTAGCTATGCGGTGTTCGCTCTAGGCTATGGATGACGCTCGGAAACCCGTCCGGGTTCCGCGAGGGCGGCAAGGGGCGTCCCTGTGAGGTCTCGAGTGACAAGACGTTCCTTTCCACCGGGGACCCGAACCTGGCCGCGCATGGCGAGCGGTTGATGGCCACCGGCTCGCGCGGTCGGCGCGTGCTGTTGCGTGTCTGGCGGGATGTGCCGTTCCCGAACTGGATGCGCGAGCTGTTTCTGCGCGTCATCAATCCGTCGGTCATGATCGGCGCCATGGCGCTGATCCAGGACGAGCAGGGGCGGGTCCTGGTGGTGGAGCACACCTACCGCCGCCAGGTGCCGTGGGGCTTGCCAGGCGGCTGGCTGAAGACCGCCGAAAGTCCGGAGGCCGGACTGATGCGTGAGGTCATGGAAGAGACCGGCCTGCACGTGCGCGTGGAGCAGCTGCTGGCGGCGGATTTCTGGACCGGCAGCCAGTTCGATTTGCTGTTTCGCTGCCACGTGGTGAGCGGCAGCTATCGACCATCTGATGAAACCGCGCGCCACCGCTGGGCACACCTCCCCGACCTGCCGGAACTGCTGCCCAATCAATGGGCTCTGTTACGCAAAGCCGGCCTGTTCGGATGATCGACTAGCCGTACAATCCGCGCAGGGCCATCTCGCTGAGCGGGCCCCGTTCCGGCTTGTCCGCGTCCACCGCGACGACGGGAGCGACGCTTAACAACAACAGAGAAAGGAGGGGAATCGATGTGGACGTCATGACGATCATCGTGGCTCTAGTTGCCGTCGCGCTGGGCGCCGGGCTGGGCTACTACATCCTGAAGTGGCAATCAAAGGACGGCCAGATGCGTCAGGCAGCGGTTGAAGAGAGTGCTGCCGAGATGCGCGCTGCCGCCGAAGCCGAAAAGAAAGCCGTCTTGCTGGAAGCGAAGGAAGAGGCTATCCGCACCCTGGCCAGCGCGGAGGAGGAGGCGCGTCAGCTGCGAATGGAGGTCGGCGTGCAGGAACGCCGGCTGCGCCAGAAGGAAGAAACGCTGGATCGAAAAAGCGACGAGATAGAGACGCGTCAGCGGCGACTGCAGCAGCGTGAGGAGGAGGCCGAAGGTCGTATTCACGAGGTCGAGCACCTGCGCGTCGAGCAGGTCCAGGCCATCGAGCGCGTCGCCGCGCTAACCCGGGACGAAGCGCGGACCCTGCTGCTCCAGCGGGTCGAGGAGGAGGTGCGCACCGAGGCGGGACGCCGAGCGCGTATCATCGAGCTCGAGGCGCGCCAGCAGGCCGAGATGCAAGCGCGCAAGATCCTGTCGGTCGCGATCCAGCGGTATTCGAGCGACACGGTCGGTGAGATCACCACCACCGTGGTGCCGATCCCCAATGAGGAGATGAAGGGCCGCATTATTGGTCGCGAGGGCCGCAACATCCGCGCGCTCGAGGCGGCCACGGGGGTCGATCTCATCATCGACGACACGCCCGACGCGGTCACCCTGTCCTGTTTCGATCCCGTGCGCCGCGAGATTGCTCGGCTGGCACTGACCAAGCTCGTACAGGATGGTCGCATTCACCCGGCGCGCATCGAGGAAGTTGTCGCCAAGTCGAAACAGGAGATCGAGCAGGAGATCCGCGAAGAAGGCGAGGCGGCGGCGTATCAGGCCGGCGTGCCTGCCTTGCACCCCGAGATCATCAAGGTCGTGGGTCGCCTCAAGTTTCGGACGTCCTATGGCCAGAACCAGCTGCAGCACGCGGTGGAGGCGTCCCACATCGCGGCGATGCTCGCCTCCGAGGTTGGCGCCGACGTCAACGTCGTGCGGCGCGCCGCGTTTTTGCACGATATTGGCAAAGTGCTCACCCACGAAGTCGAAGGACCGCACCACATCATCGGCGCGGACTTCATCCGTCGGTTTGGCGAGCCCAAGCTGGTCGTCCAGGCGGTCATGGGTCACCACGACCACGATCCCGAGCATCAGTCGATCGAGGATGTGCTCGTCCAGGCCGCGGACGCGGCGTCCGGCGCGCGGCCCGGCGCGCGGCGCGAGAGTGTCGAGAACTACGTCCGGCGACTCGAAGCGCTGGAGGAGGTGGCCAACTCCTTCGAGGGAGTCGAGAAGTCGTTTGCCATCCAGGCCGGTCGAGAAGTGCGCATTATCGTCAAGCCCGAGCAGGTGGACGACCTGGCCGCGATGCGATTGGCGCGCGACATCGTCAAAAAGATCGAAGAGACGCTCCAGTATCCCGGCCAGGTGAAGGTGACGGTCGTGCGCGAGACACGCGCGGTCGACTACGCGCGTTGACGCTCGACCTGCATCTGCATAGCACGGTCTCGGACGGCAGACTCCCGCCGGCCGAGCTCGTGCGCTTTGCGCACTCGCACGGCGTCACGATCATGGCGCTGTCCGACCACGATGCGACGGACGGGGTCGATGAGGCGCAGCGCATTGGCGAGTCGCTGGGCATGCGCATCATTCCGGCGATCGAGCTGAGCACCGATCTGCCGGGGGCCTCGATTCACGTCCTGGGCCAGTTCCTGGACCATCATGACGCGGACTTGCAGGTCGCGCTCCGCCGCTTTCGCGAGGCGCGCCTCGAGCGCGCCGAGCAGATGGTCAATGCGTTGAATGGCCTGGGCGTCTCGATCAGTCTCGAGCGGGTGCTCGAAATTGCCGGCGAGGGTAGCGTCGGGCGGCCGCACGTGGCGCAGGCGCTGCTCGAAGCGGGCTACATCCAGACCATCGACGAGGCGTTTGAACGCTACCTCGGGCACGGCGGGCCGGCGTACTTCGAAGGCTTCCGCCTGGAGCCGTCCGACGCGATCCGGCTCATCCACTCGGTGGGCGGCTTCGCGTCGTGGGCGCACCCGAATGAGCTGGATGGCAAGGACTGGCGCACGTACCTGCCGGCGGTGCTTTCGGCTGGCGTAGACGGGCTGGAGGTGTACTACTCGAAATCTGGGGAGTACCCGCCGTCGGTGAACGAGGAGATGCTGGAGGCGTGCGTCGCGCATGACCTGGTGCCCACGGTGGGCAGTGACTATCACGGGTTCGGGACGCTGCTGACGCCGCCGGGCAGTGTGGCATCGCCGCCGGGGTTGCTCGACCGCCTCGAGGAGCGCGTTACGAGAATAAGGACGGGTTTGAGCTCGTAACGAGTTTTTTCTTAACTGGCTCGGGCTTGTAACGAGTTTTTTCTAAAGTCGAAAGCTGCGGCTTTCTCCCCAGGGCTCCGCGCCCTGGACCCCGCGTCCCAGAGCCCTACTCTCGGTGGCTGTCAGCCGCATCCGCTGGCTGGAACGCGCGCACTGTCAACACGTGTGTGATCCAAGGGGAGGGACACCCGGGCGTTCTCCGGAGGCGCGCCTGAGGTTGTCCTCCGAAAGGTGCCCTCCGAGGTATCCCCCGACTGTATTCCCCCGAGGTGTCCTCCGAAGGTGTCCCGACGGAGCGTCGTCAGAGGTGTCTCCCGAGGAGGTGCACACGGTAACCAGTGGCCGTCACTACGACGTGCGTGTCCCTCCCCGTCGTGTCGACCAGGACGAGACGTTAGGGAGAGCGGAAACACCCGGGTGTCCCACCCTCTCGGATCACACACGTGTTGACAGTGCCTGCGTTCCAGCCAGCGGATGCGGCTGACAGCCACCGAGAGTAGGGCTCTGGGACGCGGGGTCCAGGGCGCGGAGCCCTGGGGAGAACGCCGCAGCTTTCGACTCCTAAAAAACTCGTTACCCGCTCGAGCGCGCCCTGGGGAGAACGCCGCAGCTTTCGACTTTAGAAAAAACTCGTTACGAGCCTAGCCCGAGCCCGAGCCTTAGCCTGAGCGTGAGGCGCGGCGGCGGGTGACGGCCACCGTCAGCGCGGCCAGCACCACCAGCAGGATGAGCGCCATCCCGACCAGGGCGTAGAGCTTGTCAATGCTCGGCGCCTCCGGCGGCGTGTGCAGGCTCAACCCGACGATGCCCAGCACCGCCGAGACCGCATACAGCGCCAGCACCGTCTGACCCGTCGTCAAACCCAGATCGAGCAGCTTCATGGGCAGGTGCTCGCGATCGCCACCGATCGTCGGGCGTGCCCCGCGCGTCAGCCGCCGGAAGATCACCCACGCGGCGTCCAGGATCGGCACGCCCAGCACCAGCACAGCGGTGCCCAGCTTCGCGCCGCCCAGAATGCCACTCCCGGCCAGCCCGAAGCCGAGCAGCAGCGACCCAGCGCTGCCCATGAAGATGGTCGCGGGCGGCCGATTGCGTCCCAGAAAACCGAGACACACGCCAGCCAGGGCGATCGGAAACAGCGCCACGGAGTACTCGGTGAACAGAAAGGCGCGCGCGAAGAGCACCAGGGCACCGGCAAAGGCGAGTCCACCGGCCAGGCCATCCATGTTGTCGACCCAGTTGATGGCGTTCATCATGCCGACGAACCACAGGATGCTGAGCGGGACGTCGAGCCAGACGGGCAGATCGATCGGGTCACCGAAGGGCTGCGCCACGCTGCTGACGCGCAGCCCGAAGGCGACGGGCACGCACGCGATCAGCAGCTGCCCGAACAGCTGCGGCAGGGGACCCAGGCGGCGACGGTCGTCCAGGACGGCCAAGGGCACGATGCAGATGGTGCCGATCACCAGCCCCAGCACGCGCATGTCGTCGGCCGGGTTCCAGCCGGGGCCTGCATCTGGATCGACCAGGAAGGACGAGCGCGTCACGTACCCGATCAGCAGCGCGACCCACAAACCGACGAGCATGGCGTAGCCGCCCGTGCGCGGCACCGCGCGACGCTGGACTTCGCCAGGCCGGGGCAGGTCCATGACACCCAGTCGACGGCCGCAACGTTCGGCGACCACTGCCAGGCAGAAGGTCGTCGCGGCGGCCGCGGCAAATGCCAGCAGCAGCCAGGGAACAGGATTCACTGCAGCGCGTCCGCGGCTTCCAGACAGGTCCGCGCCAGCGCCGTGCGGTCGCCGCGGGTGGCCAGCTCGCTCAGTCGATCGAGCGTGGCGTGAATGTCTGCCAGCGCCGTGGGCGGCCGTCGGGTGCGCACTGCCCGCAGCCCGGTCGCCGGTGGCTCAGACGCGAACCACTCGTTCGGCGACAGCAACACCTCATCCAGGCGTTCGCCGGGACGGATTCCGGTGCACGTCAGCGGATAAGGCACCTGCTCGGGACGATACCAGCCAGCGAGCCGCCGCGCGGTCTCGATGATTGGCACAGGTTCGCTGCAATCCGGCATCACGATGTCACCTGGCGCCGCGCACTGGGCGGCCATCAGCGCGGACCACATGGCTTCGTCCATGCTGATCCAGTAGCGCGTCATGCGCTCGTCGGTGATGCTCAGCGGCCGTTCGGCGAGGATCTGCTGGGTGAACGTCTCGATCACGCTGCCGCGTGTGCCGATGATATTCACATAGCGCACCACGGCCCACCGACGCTCACCGCACATGGCCTGCACCAGCGCCTCCGCCAGGCGCTTGGTCGCGCCATAGACACTGGGCGGCAGAACGCTCTTGTCGCTGGAGGGGTACACCAGCGTCTGAGTGCCGTAGCGGCCGGCGAGCTCGAGCAGGGTGCGCGTGGCCAGCACATTCGTGGCGACGGCGCCTTCAGGAAAACGCTCGCCGAAGGGCACGTGTTTGGCCGCGGCGAGGTGGATCACGACCTCGGGCCGGTACTCGTCGAAGACGCGGCCGAGCCGCGGCGCGTCACGGATGTCGGCCAGCTCGAAGATGGTGCGGTCGCGCGATCCGAGGGCGCCAAGCGCGCGTTCCAGGCCGAACAGCGAATGCTCGTGGTGGTCCAGCAGCACCAGTTGGCGCGGTGCGGCGCGCAGCAGCGCGTGGCTGAGTGGCCAGCCAATGCTGCCGGCCGCGCCGGTCAGCAGCACCTGACGATCGTGGACCATCTCGGCCGCACGGGCGACGTCGCCCGCGCGCTCGGGTCGGCCAAGGAGCACCGCGGGCGGCGGCGGACTCGGGTGACTCAAGCCAGCGCCTTGCGCACCCGACGCAAGGCGTCGCGCATGTTGACGGCGTCGTCGTTGTTGGGCTCGAGCGTCTCGGTCACGATGTGGCGCACGTTGGCATTCAGCCAGCGCATCGTCGGATCCAGGTCGAGCTCGCCCGCGCCATACGCCAGGCCCTCGCCCAGCAAGCCCGTGGCATCGGAGATCTGGGCGTTTTCGAGCGCGGGGAAGGCGGCCATGAAGTCGACCAGGTCGGCAGGCTCCGCTGGCAATTCGTCCAGGTAGCGCCGCAGCGGCCCGTTCCAGGGGAGGGTGTCGTCGACGGGCAGGCGTCGGGCATTCAAGTAGAGGCCTGCGTGCGAGGTGTCGACCAGCACGCGCAAGCCGGGCAGCCACTCAACGAGGTAGCGGAAATCCGCGGAGGCCATGCCAATCGGCGTGAAGGCGAAGTCGGCCCGTCGCATGCGCAGCACCGGCGGCATGTGCTCAACGGTGGGGATGGTGCCCGCGGCGTGCATCAACTCGACGAATCCGCGCAAAAAGGGCACCGCCTTGTCGAGCACCTCGGCGCGGCAGGGGACCGTCAAGCGGCCCAGGTCGGGGCTGGGCGAGATGACGTGAATGTTGACGGCTCTGGCGCCGATGCGCTCGGCGATCTGAGCCACGCGCTCGAGCACCAGACGATCGGCGGGGCTCTCGCGGGCAATGTCGAAGTCCTTGCCGTCGAGTGAGTCGACCGGTCCCTCGATGAGCCAGGCGAAGTCTGGAGGCGTCACCGCGCGCTTCAGGCGAGCGACGATGTCGTCCAGGGTGGCCTGGTCGGCCAGATCGGCGGCAGCCAGATACAGCTCGATGCCGTCTGGCCAGACGCCGTCGACCGGGCGCAGACGATCCGCGAGCTGCGCGGGCGTCGGCCGCGCTTTCAGGAGCAGTTTTGCCGCAACCATTCGATATACCGTCGCAATCCGTCGCGCAGGGCCACACACGCCGAGAAGTCGAGCTCCGTGCGCGCCCGCGTCATGTCAGCCACGAGATCACTTCCTTCGGGTTCACGTGAACGGACCTCAACCGGGGACGTCGAGTCGGCCAGGTCCACGATCGTCTCGGCCAGGTCGCGGAACGAAGTTCCGGTACCCGTTGCGATGTTGAACACGCGCTGTCCGCCGTGGCGTTGAGCGTGCTCCGCCGCGGCCAGGATGCCGCACGCCACGTCGCGGGCATCGGTGAAGTCACGCCGCCCGTGGGACTGGACGACAAGTGGCTGCCCGGCCAGCGCCGCGCGAGCGAAAATCGTCACCACGCCG
Source organism: uncultured Chloroflexia bacterium (assembly GCA_963776625.1). Classification (GTDB taxonomy): domain Bacteria; phylum Chloroflexota; class UBA6077; order UBA6077; family CF-72; genus CF-72. The sequence continues at coordinate 343,405 of CAVZNP010000007.1, forward strand.
CTGGTGCCGTTGGCCTGCTGGCCTGGACCGTACACCGAAAAGAAACGCAACACCCGACTCGCCACGCCGAACTGCTCGCTGGCCATGCGACACCACAGCTCGGCCGCCCACTTCGCATAACCATACGGGCTGTCCGGGGCCAGCGGCTCATCCTCCAGGCACACGCCAGGGTGCAGCGGATACACGCGCTGACTGGAGGCCAGCACGAAGACCGCGCCGGCCATCCGCGCCGCGTCGAGCGCATGCAGGGCACCCATCGCGTTCAACTCGGCGTACCCGACGGGATCGCGGCGCGATTCGCCCACGTCGCCGCGACCGGCCAGGTGCACCACCGCGGCGCAGCCGTCCGCCGCGCGACAGAGTTTGGCGCGATCGGTGCGGATGTCACCCGTGACGCTTTCCACGTCGACGATCGGGGTGCGCTGGAACGCGCGCGCGGCAAACCCGCGCTCGCGCAGCAGCGCCAGCGTGTGGCGGCCGATCAGTCCGGTTGCGCCGGTTACCAGCACGCGCATCAGCGTTGTGCCAGAAAGTAGTCGAGGACGCTGCCGAGTCCAGTTTCCAGATTGTGCCGCGGCTGGAGCGCGAGGCGCGACCGTACCTGAAAGGTAGCTTCCGTCGGGCTCTCACCCTGTACGCGCACGGGCGTGCCTCGCTGGTGGGCGAGCCGTTCGACGGTGCGCGCGACTTCGCCGATGGTCGCCACGTTTGGTGCCGCGTTGACGACCTGCCAGCCGCGCTCGGCGAGGGCGGCGGCAGTGAGGAGCGCGTCGGCCGCGTCGTCGACGTGGATGAAAGCTACGGGCCGGTCCTCGAGCACCTGGAGCGTCTCGTCGCGCGCGGCGCGCCGGCAGAAGAGGTTGGGCACCGTCATGAACGAGGGCGTGCTCTTCATGATCGGCGAGAGCCCGTACGTGACGCCGAGGCGGACTGACACGAACGGCACGCCGAGCATGCGCGCCAGCTGTTCGACATAGATCTTGCTCAGGTGCGAAAGGTCTCCGACGCGGCCGTAGGGCGTGTCCTCGTCGACCGATGCGCCAACCAGGTCGTCGCCGTAGACGCGGAACGACCCGCCGAAGACGACACGGGCGCCGCGCTCGCGCACGGCCTCGAGCAGCACGCGGGCGCCAGTGAGATTGCTGCGCTCGGTGACGCCCGGATCGCGTGCCGCGATGGACGCGCTGGGCTGGGCCGCGAGATGGAACACGGTGAGCGGGCCGTGCGGGAGTGCGGCGAAGGCGCGTACCACGTCGGCGGGCTCGGCGACGTCACCTTCGACGAGGGTGGTCCCCCTCGGGAGGGCGGCTTCGACCGCCTCGCGGGGCGTGCAGAAGAAGTTTTCCAGGACGACGATGGGGCCATCGTCAAGGCGGCGCAGCAAGGCCGCGCCAATGTACCCGGCGCCGGTCAGCAACGTCGCCACTCGGCGGGCATTCTAAGACGTTTTCCCCAGCGCGGACCCACGGGCTGACGTTCGCGGCCCAGTTGGCACGACTTCGTCGGCGTGGCTCATTTACCGTTGGGGCATGGACTCGGTGGACGTGCTCGGTGTGCGGATCGACGACGTCACGTATCCCGAGGCCCTCGCGCTGCTGCTCGAGGCCATTAGACACCGCACGCCACACGTCGTAACCACACCGAATCCTGAGATCGTGATGCTCGCTCGCCGCGACGCGGCGTTTCGCGCAGCGCTCAATCGTGCCGCGCTGAACATTCCGGACGGCATCGGGCTGGTGCTGGCGGCCCGCCTCGCCCGCCGGCGGCTGCGCGAGCACGTCCAGGGCACCGATCTGGTGCTGCTGCTGGCCGCCGCGTCCGCCTGTGCTGGAGGTCGGTGGTTCCTGCTGGGTGGTGAGGACGGCGCCGCTGTCCGGGCGGGGCGCGCCCTGGTGGATCAGTTCCCTGGACTCGACGTCGTCGGCGCCGAGCCAGGCTCGCCACTGGCGGAGGACGATCCCATCGTCCGCGAGCGCATCGCCGCCGCGCGGCCCGTGGACGTGCTCCTGGTGGCGTACGGCGCCCCGAAACAAGAACAGTGGCTGGATCGCAACCTCCGGGCCCTGGACATTCCAGTCGGCATCGGCGTCGGTGGCGTCTTCAACTATTTCTCAGGCGCCACGCCGCGTGCGCCGCGCTGGGTGCGGCGCGTGCACTTCGAGTGGCTCCACCGTCTGGTGACCCAGCCGTGGCGCTGGCGACGTCAACTGGCGCTCCCGGTGTTCGGCTGGCTCGCCGTTCGCGAAGCGGTGCGACGCCGCTGGTAGTGCCGGCGGGCCTTGGCTCGATTGCCACACGACGCCATCGAGCACCACTGCCGCGAGCGGTTCTTGCTGGTGTCCAGGAACAACCATCGGCAGTCGGAGCCGCCACATTCGCGCACGCGCGGGCGATCGTGCTCGCTGGTCAGCAGGTCGGCGGCTGAGCGCGTGACGGACCACAGCGGCGCGTCGAGCGCCGTCGCCGCCCAGCCCCAGCGGTAGCCCACGCCGTCGGCCAATACACGCGCGTGGCCGAGGGTGCACGCGAGCTCGGTGTTGAGCGGCAGCAGGTCCGCATCCGCTGGTGTTCGGTTCGCGGCCAGGGCGGAGAAGATCGCGTAGATCGTCGCGCGCAAACGGGTCGCGCGGTCGAGCACGCGCTGGGCGGCGAGCGGGTCGTGGTTGGCGGTGGCGTGCAACTGCTCGGCGTCGTGGGGGGTTATGAGGTCTGACTGGACGGCGAAGGCGAGCAGATTGGCGTAGGCGGTGAGGTGCTCGCCGGTGGAGTCGCGGGTATTGGCGAAATCGAGGCACGCGCGTCCGGCGTCGAGTTCGAAAGTGAAAGAGTCGGTCATCGCGTCGGGAGCGCCTGCCTCGATGTTAACCGCTGACCAGATCATGACCGGTTATCTAACGTATCAAAACACATTGACAGGTTAGAAATTCCGGAGTACCCTCTAACTACAAAAGGTATGTTTGAAGGTTAGGGACTGCTCGTGGAACTGCTGCTCATCGTCGTTGCGCTCCTGCTCCTTGACCTCGCCGCCATGCGCTGGGGCGCCGACAGCCGAGACCTGCGCCCCGAGCGCCCCGAGCGCCCCGACAACGTCAACTTCGACCGCTGATCCGTCCCCGGCTGTCACAGCCAGCGCGGCTGTCGCGTCTAGACCGCGATGACAGCTCACACTCCCTTCCCCACTCGCGCAATCGTCGTCGGCGGAGGCGTGGCCGGCCTGGCCAGCGCTAGCTATCTCGCTCGCGGCGGCGCGACGGTCACCGTCTTCGAAAAAGCCGACAGCCTTGGCGGTCGAGCCAGTACCGACACGCAGTCCGGCTTCGCCCTGAATCGTGGCGTTCACGCGCTGTACACCGGTGGTCCGGCCGCGAGCGTGTTGCACGAGCTCGACATCCACTATTCCAGCGGCTCGCCGAGCCACGTCTTCGCCCGCGATTCGCGCGGCCTCAAGCCGTACCCGGCGTCGGCGCTGGATCTGGTGCGCACCGATCTGCTGAGCGCGGCGGACAAGCGCGAGCTTCTCGGCGTGTTCTTGCGCTTGGGCATGCTCAAGCCCGAGCGCGTGGCCCGTCAGTCCGTCGCCGACTGGATCGCGGCCGGTGTTCAGCGGCCGCGAGTCCACCAGCTGCTCGTTGCGACCGCGCGTGTCGCCATGTACACGTCGGCGCTCGACCTGGTCAGCGCCGACGTTTTTGCCGAGCGCTTCCAGCAGGCGATCAAGCATCCCATCCACTACGTCGACGGTGGCTGGCAGACGCTGGTCGACGGCCTGCGCGATGCTGCGCAGACCGCCGGCGTGGACATCCAGACCGCCGCCAGCATCGAGACGCTGCGGCTCGACGACGGACGCGCGAGCGGGGTGCGCCTGCGTGACGGCCGCGAGGTGCCCGCGGACGCGGTGGTCATTGCCGCGACGCCCGAGGACGTGCTGCGCGTCTTGCCTCGCGGTGCCGCGCCGCATCTCGAACAGGCACTGGCCGCGCTCCTACCCGCGTACGTCGCGTGTCTCGATGTGGCGCTGAGCTCGCTGCCGCGGCGACAACATCCCGTCGTCTTCGATCTGGAACGGCCGCGCTTCATGACGGTCCAATCGCAATTCGCCAGGCTCGCCCCCGCGGGTGGCGCGGTGCTCCACGCCTTTTTGCAGCTGGATCCGCGCCAGCCGGCAGACCCGCGGCAGGCGCGCGCAGAGCTCGAAGCCTTCGTCGAGGAGGCCCAGCCAGGTTGGCAAGCGCTGAGCGTCGAGCGGCGGTTCCTGCCGCACATGCTGGCTTCAGCCGCGCTCCCGCTGGCGCGCCACGGTGGGCTCGCCGGTCGGATTGGGCACCGCAGCCAGGACGTCGACAACCTTTACTTCGCTGGCGACTGGGTCGGACCCGAGGGCTTCCTGGTCGACGCGAGCCTGGCCAGTGCGCGCGCGGCGGCGAGCGAGCTCCTGCAGCTGGAGGCCCGCCGCCCTGCGCTGCTCGCGGCGTGATCGATACTGACCGGGACATGCGCGCGCTCGAGCAACCACGAGATGAACACGTCAGCGCTTTCGAGGAGCAGCGCAGCTACCTTTTTTCGATCGTGTACCGCTTGCTGGGCAGCGTTAGCGACGCCGAGGATGTCCTGCAAGAAGCGTTCATGCGCTGGGACCGCCCGCAAGCCGGGGAGGTGCGGTCCGCGCGCGCCTATCTGGCAACGATTGTCGTGCGGCTGTGCATGGACGAGCTGCGCTCGGCGCGCGCCCGACGCGAGGTGTACGTCGGCCCGTGGCTGCCGGAGCCGCTGGTGACCACCGGGCGATCGGACCTGACGGACAGCGTGGTGCTGCGTGAATCGCTATCGTTCGCGTTCCTGCTGATGCTCGAAAAACTCTCGCCTGTCGAACGCGCGGTGTTCGTGTTGCGCGAGGTATTCGACTACGACTACGCCGAGATTGCACCGATCGTGGCTAGAACCGAGGCCAATTGTCGTCAAGCGTTTCACCGCGCGCGGCAGCGACTCGCGACCGAGGAGTCGCGCTTCACGTCAACGCGTGAGCACACGGAGGAGCTCACCGAGCGATTCCTGCGCGCGGCGACCGCCGGCGACGTGCAGGGACTGGTGACGCTCCTGGCCGAGGACGTGGTGAGCATCGGCGACGGTGGTGGCAAGGCCTTCGCGGGCGTGCGCCCGATCCGCTCGCGCGACCACGTGCTGCGGGGCTTCCTGGGCAACCTGCGGAAAATGCCGCCCGACCAAGCATGGATCGAAGAGATCAACGGCCAGCCGGCTATTGTCGCGATGCATCACGGCGAGCTGTATGGCGTGGTGCTGCTACAGGTCCGCGACGACCAGGTCCAGGTGCTGTATTCGGTGGTCAACCCGGACAAGCTGCGGTCTATCCTCAGCGCATGCCACCAACCCTGATCGGCCAACCCAGCATTGTCGAAGCGGCGGGCAACAAACCGAAGATCATTCGCGAATTCATTGGTCGGGTGAACTCCGCGACGAGCGCGCTGAGCATTGCTCAAATGCAGAGCCCAGGTGGTTGGGTTGAGCCTGGCCAGACCCCCGAGTTCGATGAATACACCCTCGTGCTGCGTGGCACGCTGCGCGTCGCCCACCGCGGCGGTGCGCTCGACGTGCACGCCGGTCAGACGCTCCTGGCGCACGCGGGCGAGTGGGTGCAGTACGGCACGCCCGCTGACGATGGCGCCGACTACGTCTCGGTGTGTTTGCCGGCCTTTTCACCTGAGCTGGTCCATCGGGATGCCTGAGGATCCCGATCCCGAAACGTGGCGCTGGGACGAGGCAACCTGGCGCGGACACGTCGACCGCGTCCGCGCTGGCCGCTCGCTGGCCCCGTCCACGTGGCCAGATGATGCGCGGGTGGCGGTGGCGCTGTCGTTCGACGCCGATCACGAAACGATTCCGCTGCGCGATGGCGAAACCCGACCGGGCAAGCTCAGTCAGGGAGAGTACGGCGCTCGGGTTGGCTCCAAACGCATTCTGGATCTGCTCGCTCGGCATTCGATCCCGGCCAGCTTTTACATGCCGGCGGTGTCGGCGCTGCTGCACCCGGACGAGGCGCGCAGCTACGCGGCGGACGGACATGAGCTCGGACTCCACGGTTGGATTCACGAACGCAACATGCGGCTGGCGGCCAACGATGAGCGCGATCTGGCGTTTCGGTGCGCGGATACGCTGGAGCGAATCGTCGGCCGTCGGCCGGTTGGGCTGCGCACGCCGTCCTGGGATTTCAGCGACGCGTCGCTGGCCATCGTCCGCGAGCTGGGTTTGCTGTATGACTCGTCGCTGATGGCCGACGACGAGCCGTACGAGCTTCTGGCCGAGGGCGAACCCACCGGCGTCGTCGAGATTCCGGTGGAGTGGATCCGCGATGACGCACCGTACTTCAGCTTCGATCGGTACAGCGCCATCCGTCCGTACACCGCGCCGCGCGACGTGCTGAGTATCTGGCGTGACGAATTCGATCGCGCCTACGCCGAGGCGGGTCTCTTCCAGTTGACGATGCACCCGCACATCACCGGCCACCGCTCGCGCATGGTCATTCTGGAGGAACTGATCGAGTACATCGCGGGCCACAAGGGCGTGTGGTGGGCCACCCACGCGGATGTCGCGCGCTACGTGCTGGACCCAGCGTGAACCGGCAGGACCCATCGTGAGGACGTTCGATCCGTCGTGAGCACGCACCATGTTGCTCGCACCGCGCGTGAGCTCGGTCTGGGGGTGGCCCAGGTCCAGGCGACGGCCGACTTGCTTGGCGAGGGCGCGACGGTCCCGTTCCTGGCGCGCTATCGCAAGGAAGCGACGGGCTCCCTGGACGAGGTGGCGATCACCGCGATTCGGGATCGTCTGGCGCAACTGGGTGCGCTGGATGCGCGCAAAACCGCCATTGTCGCGTCGCTGGAGGAGCGCAACCTGCTGACGGACGACCTCCGCCATCAACTGGACGCCGCCGAGACGCTGGCGACGCTGGAGGACATCTACCAACCGTTCCGTCCCAAGCGGCGCACGCGGGCATCCGTCGCGCGCGACAAGGGCCTCGAGCCACTGGCCGATGTGCTGTTTCGTCAGGACACGACGCATAGATCCGGTGGCTGAGGCTCGACGCTTTGTGACTCCATCTGGCGCGGACGTCGAGGATGGGTTGCGCGTGACGGATGCGGAGGCCGCGCTCCAGGGTGCGCGCGACATTGTCGCCGAGCGCGTCACCGACGATGCGGAGGCACGCGCGCGGATCCGGCGCCTGTTCTGGCAGAAAGGCGTGATTCGCACGGAAGTCCGCGCTGGCAAAGCATCCAGCGGCGCGAAGTTCAAAGATTACTTCGACTGGTCGGAGCCGATCGCCAATGCTCCCTCGCACCGCGTCCTCGCGATGCTGCGCGGCGAAGCGGAGGAAGTGCTGTCCTGTGCAATCCAACCGGTGGAGGAGGACGCGCTTGTCATCCTCGAGCGCATGTTTGTCAGGGGCTCCAGCCGCGCTGCTGACCAGGTGCGCCTGGCGGTGCGCGATGGCTACAAGCGCCTGCTGTCGCGCTCCATGGAGACCGAGACGCGCGCGGAGGCCAAGCGGCGCGCGGATGCGGCCGCGATCGCGGTCTTTGCGCAGAACCTCCGACAATTGCTGCTGGCGGCGCCACTGGGTCAGAAGCGCGTGCTGGCCATCGACCCGGGCCTGAGAACCGGGTGCAAGACCGTCGTACTTGGCGCACAGGGCCAGCTGGTGTTCGACACGGTCGTGTATCCGGATCAGGGCCAGCAACGGCGACGTGAGGCCGGTGACACGCTGCTGCGTTTAATCCGCGAACACCGGATCGACATGATCGCCATCGGCAATGGCACCGGTGGTCGTGAAACCGAAGCCTTTGTGCGTTCGCTGGACCTGCCGCCGCACGTTGGCGTGGTCATGGTCAACGAATCCGGCGCCTCCATTTACTCCGCCTCAGAGGTGGCGCGAGAGGAATTCCCGGATCGCGACATCACCGTGCGCGGCGCGGTGTCCATCGGCCGGCGGTTGATGGATCCGCTGGCCGAGCTGGTCAAACTCGATCCAAAGAGTATAGGCGTTGGCCAGTACCAGCACGACGTCGATCAAGACGCGCTCCGGCAGTCGCTCGACGACGTGGTGGTCTCGTGCGTGAACGCGGTTGGCGTGGAGGTGAATACCGCCTCCAAACAGCTGCTCGCCTACGTTTCTGGACTGAGCTCCACGGTGGCGGAGCATATCGTGCGCTATCGCGCGGAGAAGGGTCCGTTCACCCGCCGCCAGGACCTGGTCAAGGTGCCGCGGCTGGGCCCGAAAGCCTACGAGCAGGCGGCCGGATTTCTGCGGATTCACGGTGCGAACAATCCACTCGACCAGTCGGGGGTACATCCGGAGTCGTATCCGATCGTCGATCGCATGGCGGCGGACCTGGGCGTCAGCGTGGTCGAGTTGATGGCCTCCGAGCCGCTGCGTGGGCGCGTGGAGGTGTCGCGCTACGTGAGCGCGTCGGTTGGTCTGCCGACGCTGAACGATATCGTGGCGGAGCTGGCCAGACCGGGGCGCGACCCGCGCGCCACGTTCGACGTGGTGCACTTCCGCGAGGGGATTCGCACGCTGGAGGACGTCACGCCGGGCATGACGCTGCCCGGCGTGGTCACCAACGTAACGGCGTTCGGTGCCTTCGTCGATATCGGCGTGCACCAGGATGGGCTGGTGCACATCAGTCAGCTGGCGGACCGCTTCGTGCGCGACCCGAACGAAGTGGTGCACGTGCAGCAGCTGGTACAGGTCACCGTCCTGGAGGTAGACGTGGCGCGGCGCCGGATCTCACTCTCCATGCGCAAGTCATCAGCCTCCTAACGTGTCTGCTAGTCCGACCCGGAGCCGTGTATGGTTCACACGTGCGCAGGATCCCCGACCTGGACGCATGACGGCTACAACGTTACTTGTGTGCGGGTTGAAGAGAGCTCCGACTCGGCGCACTCTGCGTCGTGCGGCGCATCGGGATCTCCCGCCACACGATGCTGCCGATCAGGCCACACACCATCACCGCTGCTCCGATGAAAAAGACCGTATGCAGCGCCGCCGCCAGGCTGTCCTGAATCGACCTCAGCACGAGGTCCGCCGCGTCGGGCAGGTTTGGAAATGCCACTGCCAGCTGCTCGCGCAGCGCCGCGGTGGCGTCTGGGTTCAACGCTGATTGCGGATCGCGCACCCCCGCGCCCGAGGGACTGTCCAGCCAATCGCCGACAGCTTGCGGCACGCCACCGTGCAAGCCCGTCGTGAAGCGCAGCACCAGGATGCTGCCGAACACCGCGCTGCCGAGCGTGCTGCCCATCGAGCGACAGAACTGATTCAGCGACGTCGCCACGCCCAGCTCTGAGAATTCGACCGCGCTCTGATACGAGAGCGTGAGCGTCGGAAAGATCATGCCAATCCCGACGCCCAGCATCGCCAGGCACCCGCCGAGCACCACGAACGGGGTCGTTGGCCCGAACTCGGCCAGCATGCCGAAGCCGGCCACCGCCAGCGCGAACCCGATGATAGCGAAGGCCTTGTAGCGCCCGATCTGGGCGATCCACAACCCGGCGGTGATGTTGCTGATGACCATGCCGACGAGCAGCGGGATCATGATCGTGCCGCTGACCGTCGCGCTGGTGCCCATCACTCCCTGCGCGTACAGGGGCACGAACAGCGCCAGCGAGATCTGCCCCATCGCTTGCGCCAGGGAGTTCGTCGAGGAGATGGCCACCACGTTGTTGCGCAGCAAGCGCAGCGGCAGCACCGGATCCGGCGCGCGCGTCTCCAGCCACAGGAACAGCGCCAGCACCGCCAAGCCACAGCTCAGCAGGGCGACGACCTGGGGCGACGTCCAGGCGAACTCCTGGCCGCCCAGGCTCAGCGCGAGCAGCAGCAGGACGATGCCGCCGACGCTGGTGATCGCGCCGCCGATATCCATCGGTAGGCGCCGACTGCTGTGGCCGCCCACCTGCGGGAAGAAGCGCCACAGGATGACCAGCGCTAGCAGGACAAACGGCAGGTTCACGTAGAACACGGCCCGCCAGCTGAACGCGTCGGTCAGGTACCCGCCGACCACCGGTCCAACGACGCCGGCCAGGCTGAAGGTGGCCGTGATCAGGCCGCTCACCCGCGCGCGCTCGGCCGGCGCCAGCAGTTGGCCCATGATGGCGAAAACGGTCGCGGTCATGATGCCGCCGCCCAGACCTTGCAGGGTGCGCAGTACGACTAGCTGGGGCATGCTCTGGGCGAGGCCGCACAGCAGCGTCATGGCCAGGAAGAACATGGCGCCACCCATCAGCATCGGCTTGCGTCCGTAGCGGTCGCCGAGTTTGCCGCCGATGGGCACCACGGCCGTGCTCGACAGCAGGTAGCCGGTGGTGACCCAGGCGTACAGCTCGAAGCCGTGCAGATCGACCACCACGCGCGGCAAGGCATTGGCGACGATCGAGCTGTCCAGTGCTGACAGGAACACGCACAGCATGAGGGCGCCCAGCGTCAACGTCAGCTGACGCCGTCCCATCTGCTGGGACAGGAAGACGGGGCCGGAGGTCAAGGCTACCGATTGTACGGAGCCCTACACTGACCGCCGCCACCATGCCGCTCCCAACGCCACAGTTTGTGCTCGCCGCACAGGTCAATCGCGTGCCATCCATGCGTGTGCCGCTGGATGGCAGTCAGGAACTCCGCTTCGAGCGACTGATGGACGATCTGTTGCTGCTCGACGTCCACCAGCACCCGATGGTCCTCGCGGACGACGCCACCGAGATGCCCGCCTATTTTCGGGGAAACGTGTTCCGCTGGGCATTCGAGGCCGTCAAAGCCGGCGGTTGGACCGCCGTGGCCACCGCCAACGTGCTGTCGTGTTTCGGCAAGGAGTCTGAGGGGTCATTCAGCCGCTTCGAAGACCTGGTCGACGAGATCGGCCTGATGCTGGCGGACGTTCACCAGCAGAGCGACTCGGTGCGGAAGATCACGCGCGCGCAGGACATCCTGGACGCGCGGCAGTCGGGCAAGGTCGGTTTTATGCCGACGGTCGAGCATCTGTCGATCGGGCATGACCTGCATCGGGTGGATGTGCTGTACGGGATCGGTATCCGGCTCGCGGGGCTGACGTATACGCGCAAGAGCTTCATCGGCGATGGCCAGTACGAACGCACCGATTGCGGTTTGAGCGAATTCGGACAGCAGGTCGTGCGGCGGATGAACGACCGCGGCATGGCCATCGACCTGTCGCATGCGGGCTCGCGCACGGCGCTCGAAGCCATCGCGCTATCGGAGGTGCCGGTCGTGTTCAGCCACAACGCGGCGGCGGCGATTCGTCCAACGCGTCGCTCACGCTCGGATGAGGACTTTCTGGCCTGCGCGGCCAAAGGTGGGCTGTGCTGCGTGACGGCAGTGCCGAACTCGCTGAGCGACGACCCGCATCAGGACATCAACTGCGTCCTGGACCACTACGACTACTTCGTCAAGCTGGTGGGCATCGAACACGTCGGGATTGGCACGGACACGCAGGTGGGCGACCACGTGGGCTTCCACCGCGTGCTGCTGGGCCGCGACGCACCGGACGCCCTGCCGGCGCCATACCTGGACGGCCTGGAGTCGCCGGCGGACGGCTCGAACATCATTCGTGGGCTCATCGCGCGCGGATACGAGGACGCTGCGATCCGCAAGATCGCGGGGCAGAACGCGATGGACTTTTTTCGCCACACCATCGGATGAGAGCTTTTTTTTTGGGAAATAACCCGGCGGGTTGGTAAGGCGGGGCCCTTGCGGGTGAGTTGGGGGTAGGCCGAGCACGTAGGAGCGTCAGAGGGCCGGCTGAACACCTCGCAACTGCGTGCGCGTACCGCTTATGCGCCTATCTCTGCGGTAGTGAGAAACGTTCGCCAGGAAATCCCGTGTTGCGTGGCCCGTAAGCCCTGCAAGCCAGCGAGTACGGCGTCTCGGACCGCCACATCGCGCAGCCCAAACGGGACGCGCACGCAGTTGCGAGGTGTTCATACCGGCCCTCTGACGCTCCTACGCGCTCGGCCTACCCCCTACTCACCCGCAAGGGTCTCGCCCGTCCAACCCGCCCGGTTATTTCCCAAAAAGAGAGCGCCGTCTCATGTGCTGTAGGGGAGGTGAAAGCGACCGGCCCCCGAGCCGCCGTCTACTGTGAGCACGCTGCCGGTCATGAACCTAGCTTCGTCGGAGCAGACGAAGGCGACCGCCGCGGCGATGTCTTCGGGCTCGCCGAAGTGGCCCAGCGGGATGTCGTGTTTGATCCGCTCGCGATACGGCACCGACACGCCTGGCCGCGGGCCCACCTCGATGAACCCTGGCGACACCACGTTGACGTTGATGCCGTGCTCCGCCAGCTCCAGGGCCAGCGTTTGCGCCAGCAGCACCAGGCCCGCTTTCGAGGCGCAATAGTGCGCCGCGCCGCGCCGCGCGGAGCGGTACGCGCCGCTGGTAATCGCGCAGACCTTGCCGCCGCGCCCCTGCGCGATCATCACCCGCGCCGACGCGCGCAGGAACAGGAAGGCGCCCTTCAGGTTGGTGTCGAGCACGCTGTCCCACTCGTCCTCGCGCATGTCCACCACGGCGGAATTTGGGTACACCGCCGCGTTGTTGACGGCCACGTCCACGCCGTCGTGGGACCGCGCAGCCTGCGCAATGGCGGACTCGACGTCGGCCGCGGATCGCACGTCCGTCGGAATGCCGATCACCTGGCCGTGCGCCGCAAGCTCAGACGTGGTGCGCGTGAGCTTGTCGGCGTCGTAGTCCAACAGGGCGACCCGATCGCCCATCTCCGCGAACTGTGAGGCAATGCCGCGGCCGATCCCATCGGCCGCGCCGGTGACGACCACGCTGCGAGGCATACACGCCATGGTAGTGTTGCCGCGATGCGGTACACGGTCTTCGGCGCGGGCGCGATCGGCGGCACTGTCGGCGCGCACCTGGTTCGCGGCGGCGAATCCGTGCTGTTCGTCGACCGAGACGTGGACCACGTGCGCGCCATGCACTCGCGCGGGCTGACCATCCGCGGCTTCGACGAGACCTTCACCGTCCCCGTCGAGGCGACGACGCCTGACGCGCTGCCCGACCGATTGGACACCGTCCTGCTCGCGTGCAAAGCACCCGCGACGGAGTCTGCTGTCGCATCCTTTGCCGATCGGCTCGCGTTCGATGGCTGCGTTATCTCACTCCAGAACGGACTGAACGAGCTGGTGATCGCCCGACGTCTCGGCGAGCAGCGCACCGTGGGTGCGTTCGTCAATTTCTCGGCCGACTATCTTGAACCCGGCGTCATCCACTTCGCGGGCCGCGGCACGTTTGTGATCGGCGAGCTCAATGGCGAGCTGACGCCGCGATTGGCGTCCCTCCAGCACGTTCTCGGGCACTGGGGCGTCGTGCGCACGACCGACAACATCTGGGGCTACCTCTGGGGCAAGCAGGCCTACGGCGCGATGTTGTTCGCCACCGCGCTGACGAATGACTCCATGGCCGACGCGATCGACCAGCACCGCCAGGTGGTTGTCGCGCTTGCGCGCGAGGTACTGGGCGTGGCGGCGGCACTGCACGTCGAGCCGCGTGGCTTTGACGGGTTCGAGCCAGAGTCGATCTACGCCGCCGATCCAGCGGAAGTCGACGCCTCGCTGGATCGGCTGATCGCGATACGTCACACCGACGAGAAAACCCATAGTGGTGTGTGGCGCGACCTTGCTGTTCGGAAACGGCGCACCGAGGTGGACGCGCATTTTGTGCCGATCGTCGAGCGCGCCGAGCAGCAAGGGCTGGAGGTGCCGCTGCTGCGAGGCATGATCGAGATGATCCACGAGGTCGAGGACGGCCGCCGCGAGTTCAGCGGCGCGAATCTCGACGAGCTAGCCCGCGTCACGCGGCCTGCATCACTGCACACGTAGAGGTACGAATGGAGTTCTTCGAGGTCGTCCATACGCAGCGGTCAATCCGTCGGTTCAAACCGGATCCGGTGCCGGACGAGGCCATCTGGAACATACTGGACGCCGCGATCCGCGCCCCGAGTGGCTCCAACACGCAGCCGTGGGGATTCCTGGTAGTGCGCGACCACGCCAAGCGCGAGGCGATCGCCAGAGCGGTTCGCGAGCGTATGGGCGATCCGGCGCAAGGGCGAGCCGAGGCGCAGCAGATGGACCCGACGCGGCGCAGGATGCGCCTGGCCTCCATTGCATTCCGCGAGAACGTGACGTCGGCGCCGGTGCTGATCATTCCGTGTCTGGTCGCGCCCACGTCGCCAACGTCGGAAGTCGACAGTCTGTGGGCTGGCTCGTCGATCTATGCCGCGGTTCAAAACCTGATGCTGGCTGCGCGGGCGCTCGGGCTCGGCACGGTACTGACGACGTTCAACATTCGGATCGAGGACGTGATCCGCAGCGAGTTTGGGCTGCCGGACGACGCCAAACCGGTGGCCGTCATCCCGGTGGGGTACCCGGATGGTGAGCGCTTCGGGCCGACGACGCGCAAGCCCGTGGAGAGCGTGACGTTCTGGGACAACTGGGGCAGCACGCACGCCGCCGAGCACTAGTCAGGTCGTTAGACCTCAGCCCATCGTCTTGGACCCGTCCAGCGACTCGCGGATGATGTCCGCGTGGCCGGCATGCTGCGCGGTCTCGGCGATCAGGTGCAGCAGCACGCGCCGCGCGGACCAGCGCGCGCCGCGTTCGAACCATGGCGCCTCGGGCAGCGGGTGGTCGGCGTCGAGGTCGGCCAGCCTCTCCACAATGTCGGTTGTCTGGCGGGCGATCTCCGCGTAGCCCTGGAGCAGCCCCGCGAGGGTCTCGCCCGGGCGCATGCTGAACTGATTCTGGTAGTCGCCGGCGCTGGCGGCCATGCCTGCCGCGCCACCGACCACAAACTGCATCCAGCCACGCTCGGTCTCCGCGACATGCTTGATCAGCCCAGCGATGGTCAGCGAACTGACGGTGGCGCGCTGGGTGGCCTGCGCGTCAGTCAGGTCTCGCGCGGTGAACCGCAAGAAGCCGCGGTGCTTATCAAGCGTCTCGAGCAGGTCCTGGCGCTCGCGAGTGGTCTGAGTGCTGGTCACGACGGTAGCCCCTCCTGTTCACACTGACACCATTGTGCACCTGAAAGCGGTCAGGTTCCGTCCGCGACGGACGTTCACCAGGCGCCAGTCTGAGCGCTGGCCTGCTCCTCGCGCGTGGCGCTACAATCCAGACCTCGCGGGCGGTTAGCTCAGTTGGTTAGAGCGCACGGTTCACATCCGTGAGGTCGAGAGTTCGAGTCTCCCACCGCCCACCTCGGTAAAGCATCTGATTGTTGCTTTCGCTGCCAGTGCAGTTCGCGGACGATGACTGCGCACCCTGGAGCGCCGAAGGCACGGCTTGCGGCCGGCTCGAGGGAAACGCGCGAGGCCACGCAAAAGGGGCGGCGGGGGTAGTGGTGCGCTCCTCGCGGGGCATCTGGAACGCACTCTGGTTCTTCTTCGACGGCCGGTCCCTGCGCGCCTGCTGTGGGGGGTTACGCCGCGGCCGTGTAGCTGCTGATGCGGCGCACGGCACTCAGCAGCGAGTCGAGCTCGATGGGCTTGGCCAGACAGACCCAGACGCCTTCCTGAGCGGCGGTTTGCCGCACCGTGGCGCGCGTGGACAGGGCGACGATCGGCGGCGCGGACTGCTCAGGGGCTGAGCGGCAGGTGTGGAGGAGCCTCGCGCGCGCTTCGGGGGCCAGGTCGGCGTCCAGCACGATCAGGCTGGGTGGCTGGGCGTGCGCAGGTGGCTCGGTGCAGACGTGAAATCCGTTGTCGCGCAGCGAGCTGGTGACCGCGGCAACGAGCGCCTCGTCGTCGCTGGCCACCAGGATGTTATTGGTCGAGTCCAGGGTCATCCTCGTCAGTCTGGGGAGCCGACCTTGGAGAACACTTGGAATGCGAGGGCATTGCGTACGACGCTGGCACGTCTGGCGACCTCAGTTCGAGACGCCGGCATCGGCTCGAGAGGCCGTGCGTCAGCTCGACAGGTCAGCGATCCAGCCGGTGACCTGATCCCGATCGGGGGCATTCGGCGTCAACGTCAGATACTGGTTGTAATCGGCTACGGCGTTGTCAGACTGGCCCAGGCTGGCGTACGCCAGGCCTCGGGCGCGGAAGGCCCACGCCGACACCTTGTCAGGCGTGGGCACCGCCTGGATCGCCGTCGTCAGGTCGTCGACCGCTGCCTGCGGGTTGTTCAGCCACAGCTCGGCGATGCCGCGACCGACGCGACTGGGTCGATCCTGTGGCATCAGCTCGATCGACTTGTTGAAGTCGGTCATGGCATCGGTGTAGTTCTGCATGCGGATTCGCGTGTCGCCGCGCCAGTAGTAGTAGTTGCCGGTGTCTGGCGATTCCTGAATGGCCTGGGTCAGCTCCTGGTCGGCATCCGTAAAGTCGTTGGCCAGACGATCGGCCATCGCCTTCTCGAAGAACACGCGGCCAGGCCACGGCGCCATGTTGATCGGATTGGTCGAGACCCACGCCAGGAGTTTCTGCTGGGGTTTGAAGACGCCGGCGACGAGCGTGAGCGTCTTGATGTCCGGCTGCAGGGTGTAGTCGATGTTCAGCACGAGCTGGCCGTTGCCGCGCTGGATCGGGATGGCGTTCGAGCTGTCCTGGGTGGACGTGGACGCGCTGTTCTCGAACAGGAACAGCAGCACGGAGCCGCTCGGGGCGGACTCCAGGTGATAGTTGACCGTCGCCTGGAACTCGACGTCGCTGGGCGGACTGTCTGGCTTGGGCTGCTGCGTCACCAGGCCGACCAGGTCGATGCGATCGCCCGGGCTGGGAGCGGTCTGGCTCTGGGCTGCCACCGGACTGGCAAACGGAGCGACGAGCAAGAAGGCGACGAACAATGCGCTCGTGAACCGGACGAACCAGGCGCGGGTATGGGTGTGAGTGTTGGGACTGTTCATGAGTAGTGGGACCTCCAGTTCACCAGAGTCGCAACATGCTGGACGCCAGGCGGAGCAGGATCATCGCTCGGCGCCGCTGGTTGAACCACGAGCGCAGGACAGCGAGCATGGCGCGGCCGTGGCGTGTCGCGACGCGAAGCGCCACAGTCAGCATGGAGAGGAAGGCGGCCAGATCGAATGGCGTCGGCATCGCCCCGTTGTCGGGTGGTAACGGTGCTGTCGTGTCAGGAGCGGCTACCGCCGGCGACGCGGCGACGCCCGCGGCGGGCAAGACCTGCATCGGCATGGGCAGAGCCTCGCTCTGGGGCCAGACCGACCAGGCGTCGACGTCCTGGATCACGAGCGGCGGATACAGATCGCCGTCTTCGCCAGTGGACTGATCGGCGGATGGTCCGAGCGGCCGACGCAGACCCGAGGCCGCCGAGGCGGAGGCCGTGGAGCCGCGCGTGGCGCTGGCGCCGTCGCCGTCCGGGGCGCCGGGCAGGGGCAGGGGCAGCTCGTCCACACCTGGGAAGCCAGCCAGCGAGGCATCGACGGTGCTGGTCGCCACACTCGTCTTGAGTGGGTTGGGCATGGGCGGCAGGCGACGGCCGGGCCACTGGTCGAACAGGTCCACCAGCACGATATGACCGTCAACGTTGAGCTGATTCGCCACCTGGTTAGTGGAATAGAAGGCGGTGTTGCGGTGAACACCACCGCCACCGCCACTGGTGCCGTCGCCAGCGGACCCGGATCCATCATCGAAGCTGGCGTCGGAACCACCATCGTTGTCGCCAGTGCTGGACGAGGGCGGCGGCGTGGGTGTGGCGTTGACGCCGGTGAAGCCGCTGCCAGCGGTCGTCCCGCCGGGTCCAAAGCCGGTGTCTGAGCCGTTGGTGGGCCCGCCGGAGCCCTGGCCGGAGCCGCGGGCGCTGCCGTCGCTGCGCGTGGCGGGGTTGTGGGTCAGGTCGCTCATGCTGATGGACAGGCTGTTGGCGTTGGCCGCCGAGCACGTCTGGCCCGGGTTCTCGCAAGCGGCGATCTGGCCGTTCGTCGCGCCAATGGTGGTGCTGAGTCCCATGGCGGTCGAGTTGCCGGAACTGGAGGCCAGACCGGCGACGACTGCTGGCGCAGCAGTGTCAGGCAGGTTCTGCTGGACGAAGGGGTCCCACGTGCCGGACGGCAGATTGCGAAGCATCTGGGCCATGGCCGTCGTGGTGATGGAATTGCCGCCGTTGGCATTTGCGAGTTGGCTGGAAACGCTGGTCGCATCAACGGAATTGCTGACGGCCACCGCATTGCCACCGCGCGCCTGGCTCGACGTTCCGCCGCTGGACCCCGAGGACGTGGCTCCACCCGATGCGCCGGAGGTGGTGGCTGGCGCGCTGCCGCTACCGGCGGCACCCGCCGACGCGGGTTGTCCCGCGGCAACGTTGCCGCTCGAGGATCCGGCGTAGCCGACGTTGGCGACATTGGTATTGAACTGGATGCTGATGAAGATGGGCGCGTAGTTGTTGCCGTCGATGTCCACTGACGCATCCGCCCAGAGACTGACCAGGTTCACGGCTTGCAGGCCAGTCGCGCTGGCGGCTCCACTGGTCGCGGTGCCGCCGGCGCCGGTGGCCTGCGCATCCCCGGAGGTTGCCGTCGCAACGCCCCAGTTCACGAGATTGGCAGCCAGGTTCAGGAGGATGTTGATCGGGTTGTAGTTGTCGCCGGCGACGTGGACCGCGGCGGACGAACTCAGGTTTACGGTGTTGCTGACCTGCGCGCCAGTGGCCTGGGACGAGCCGCTCGCCGCGGTCGCGCCGCCGCTGGTCGTCGTGGTGCTGCCGGCCGTGGTGCCGTTGGCGACCGCGGCGCCGGAGGTCGCGGAACCCGCACCCCAGTTGAAGATCTGGGTGATCGTGTTGATGACCACGGTAATCGGGGCAAAGTTCTGTCCGCCGACCTTCACCGCGACGTTGGCGTTGGTCTGGACGTCGTTCTGGGCGACCAGGCCCTGCGCCTGTGAGGTGCCGCTGGTCGCCTGCGTTGCGCCGCCGGGTGCGCTGCTCGCCGAGCCACAGGTGGCTCCCGAACACGCCGCGCCGGAGATGGTCGACGCGTAGCCGCCAGTCGTGTACGACGCGGTCTGTTGGGGGGTGATGTTGATCGTCCCGCTATTGGCGGGTCCACCCGGCACGTCCACGGTCGACGAGGTCGAGCTGGTGCCAGCGTTCTGGGCCTGGATGCCCGTCGCGGAGACCGCGCTGCTGGTTGGGCCGCTCCGGCGGTGACGGGCGTGGAGACATTGCTGGCGGCATCCGCGGCGCCGGCCGCGACCGCCCAGGCGGCACCCGACGTGGCGCCCGCGGCGCCGGTGTCCTGGATGGACACGTTCGCATTCGAGGTCACCGACACGGAGCCGGGACTCTGGTTGGCGCCCTGCACCAGCACCGCCGCCTGATCGTTATTGCGGACGTCGTTGGACACCGTTACGCCAATGGCAGAGGTCTGGCCAGACTGAGCCGTCGTGACGCCGGTCTGCGTCGCGTTCGCGCCTGGCGTGGGCGCCAGGGCAACGGACACGCCGGAACCGGAGCTGGCAGCGCTGGCATCGGTGATCGTGCTGGAGTGGGCATTGGTAACGGACACCGGGCCTGTGCCGCCGGCGGCTGCCGCCGCGCCAATCTGCGTGTTGCCGTCGGTGGTGTCGACCTGGCCCGCGAGTGCGGTCGAGTCGCCGCTGGCGCTGTCCACCGCAAATGCCGGGGTGGGATCGGGAACGACCGGAGTGGAGACGGCGGGAACCGCGGGAACCTGGGCAACAGTGGCAGCCGTGGAGGCCGCCGCGGCCGGCACGGCGGTGCGCGCCGCGCGCACCGGTGACGGCGTGGCGACAGGCGCGACTGTCTGAGTGGGCAGCGGCTCGGCGTCCCCGTCGTCCGACGCGTCAGCAGGTGTGTCGCTGGCACTGGCGGTGGATGTGTTGGCGACCGACGTGGAGTCCGTCTGCGTCGCCGCGGGAGACGCCGAGGCCGTGGCAACCGGCGTGCTGCTGGGGCTGACGGAGGAGCCCGCCGTGGTCACCGAGGGGCTCGCCTGCGCACCCGCGGTGGTCGCGGGGCTCGTCGCGGCGGTCGAGGTAGAGCTAGCGCCAGCGGTGGTGGCGGTCGAGCTCGCGCCAGTGGTACCCGCCGTGGAGCTCGCGCCCGCTGTTGTCGCGGTGGAGCTGGTGGCTGGTGTGGCGGCAGTGGCGCCAGCGGTGCTGGACGTGGTCGTGGCGACCGTTGTCGCGTCGGACTTTTGCGTCGTCGAGGTCGCGTTCGAGCTGGTCGCCGGAGTCGTGGCGGTGGAGCTGGTCGCGGCAGTGGTAGTGGTCTTCGTCGCGCTACTCGCGACATTTGTGGCGGAGCTCGCCGCGTTGCTGGTATTGCTGGTTGCCCGCCGGCCTGGACGTCGCCGCGGAGGCGGACAGCGGAGAAGCCTTCGATGCAGCGGTGGCGGACGTCGCGGCGGCCGACGTGGCCGAGCTCGCGTTTTTTGCGGTGCTGGTTGTCGAGTTGGCCGGCGTCGAGGCGGGCGGCAGCGTAGCTGACTTCGCGGCGTTGGTGGCCTGCGAGGCGGGCGGGGCTTGCTGCTCCGCGGGCTTCGGCGGAGACTTCGGGGCAGGGCTCGCGGGGGGCGCACCGCTGCCCTTGCTGTCCATGGAACCGGAGCTCTTGCTCTGGTTGGCCGAGGTCGAGCTGGGGGACGTGGAGGAGGAGGACGACGAGGTCGAAGCAGACCAAGAGGAAGAGGAAGAGGAAGAAGAAGAAGAAGACGACGACGAGGACGCGGAGCCTGACGAGCTCGACTTCCCACTCGGCGGTGACGCCGGGGTCGACTCGGTCGGCGACGCGGACCAGACGCTGGGCAGCGTCTCGATCGGCGCAAAGACGACGAGGACCGCGACCAGCGTTGCCAGGCTGGTATACGTCGCCTGGCGTGCGCGCCTGTGGGTCCACGGTGAATGGAGTCGAGCTCGCATCAGTCCTCCTTCTATTGCCCCGAAGCGATGCTGACGTGTGTGTCGCCGTTCTGCGAGGTGATCTGGATTTGCAGGTTCTGGCCGGAACCGAGCGACACGCTCAGTTGCGAGGTGGCGCTGCCGTTCCCAACCGGAGAGGTGGCCCGCACGTTCAGATCCGCACAGCCATCGGCGGTGGTGTTCAAACTGGCACTGAAGCTGCGCCCGGTGATCAACCGTTCGATAGCTTGCGCGGCGGAAGCATCCGGGCCGCACAGGTGGAACGAGCCCTGGCTACCGGTCGCGGTTCCGCTGGCGGCAGCCGGGACTTGCGCTGCCGATGGTGGTGGAGGTGCAGGTGGTGGAGGCGTTGGCAACAGGCTGGCGATCACCGCTGGAACTGCCACGGCAGCGGGAGCGGGTGCACACGGCGTGGCCGCGGCATCAGGCTGTTGCGAATCATCAGATGTGGAAGTGGAAGTGGAAGTGGAAGTGGAGGTGGAAGTGGAGGTGGATGTGGAAGTGGAAGGCACATCGGGCATACGGTTGGCATCCGCCGAGAGCTGGCCCCAGGTCATCGGAACGCTGGTGGCCCACAGCGCAAGCGACGCGAGCGCGACGCTCCATGCGATGCGGGAGTTGTTGAGCAGTGCCATGCTCGAAGTGGAGGTCCTTTCTCTAGCCGAGAGAGTGACTGGCAGCTCCGAATGAAGTGGGAAGCGAGGTCGGCCTCAAAGCCTCGTGAGGCCGACCTCTGACTCCCGGTGCTTTCGGTAGCCCTGGGTGGAAGATTTAGTGGGTTGCTGTCGCGGTGCTGGTGGCGTTGTTCCCAGTCGTGGTCGAAGTGTTCGCAACGCGGCTGGCCGCTCGGTTGGTGGCCGAGTTGGACGGGCTGGTGCTCTGCGTCGACTGCGAATTCTGGGTCTGGTTGAGCGCGCCGGTACCACCGGACTGCGACGGGGTCTGCGTCTGCGTGCTGGTGTTCGTCCCCGTGTTGGTCGAGGTGGTGGACGGGTTGGCCGTTGCCGAGCCGCTGTTGGTCACAGCCCCACCTGTCGCCGTGGTTGCGCCCGCGGTCTGGGTAAGGCCGATCGTGTTCGTGTTGCTCGACATACCGCCGGCCACAACCGCGGTGCCCGTGTTGCTGCCAGAGGAACCGTTGCCGCCCAGAGCCATCGGGCCGTTGTTGCTGCCACCGTCAGCGCTACCGCCGAGCGTGTCAGCCGCGGCGTTGCCGTTGTTCCCGCTGGAAGTCCCGGTCGAAGCGCCGCTGGTGTTGGTCGCCGAGCCCGTGCCGCCTGGGGTCGAACTGGTAGCCGCGCCGCCGGCGCCGCCGGTCGACGTGCCGGAGCCAGTCGCGGACGAACTGCCACCGGCCGCGCCTGCGCCACCCGAGGCGCTGCCGCTGCCCGAGGTGTTGCTGGAGTCGCCGCTGGTCACGTCCCCGCTCGACGGGTCGACGCCCGCGCGACTCGTGTGCCCGGTGATGGCAGCCGACAGGCTCGCGGCGAGATCGGCCGCTGTCGCGCCGTTGCCGTTCAGGCCACTGTTGGCGTCGCCGCCGTCACCACCGCTGCCGCTCTTGGATCCGGCGTTGCCACCGGGTGTGATCGCGTTGCCGCCATCACCCGCGGAAGTATCGGTGGAGGCGAGGCCGTTGCCACTGCCCAGTTGCGCCGCCACGGATGCCGACTTGGCATTGCCATTCCCGTCGCCGCCCGTCGTCTCGGAGGACGCGCCGGCGTCGCCGCCGTTGCCGCTGCCGTTGCCTTTCGCGGTGGCATCGCCGCCGGCCTGACCCGTGGTCGTGTCGACGGTGGCATCGCCTGTTGCGTCGGCGCTGGACGTCTGCGTCAGAGAGACGTTCAGCTTGGCGGACGGCCCGATGGCGACCGTGTCGCCGCCGATGGCCGGGTTGCTGGCGCTGGCGCGGACATCCTGGTCACTGCTCTGGTGGTTGGTCTGGTCGCCACCAATCTGCGTCGCGTGCTGCGATTGGGCGTTGATGTCCAGGGCGTTGGCGCTGTTGCGATTGCTGGCGTCCTGGTCCACGGTGTTGCTCTGATCGTTGGACGTCGTCGCACCGCTGGTCGAACCGTCCTGCGACGTCGACGGAGCGTTGACCGGCACGCCGATCTGCGCCGTGCAGAGGCCGGAGGCGCTGCCAAGTCCGCTCGCGTTGGCGGGGCAGCGATTCAGGGTGATTCCTTGGCCGAAGACCGTAGACGGCAAGGCCATCGCCCCGACGAGCGCCGCGGCTGAGAGAGCCACAGCGGAACGCTGGGCTATCTTGCCTTTAAATCAGCGTCATTGATGAAAATACTCCTGTTCCGGAATTCCGGGGTAAAAGCAGCGGCTAAGCGTCGGGCTACCGCGCGACACCACTGACTGAGCCCATCAGGCCCTGGACCCTGGGACGTGCGACGGGGGGCTTCTTCGGTGAGGCCAGAGAGCCCCCTGCCGCTCCGTTCAACGCAACGGAGTGGGAGGTCCCCGAATGTAGCTATCCGCTACAGCGAGGCCTTCAGTGTGGAGCCAGCTCGGCATCTGGACTCTCGCTGTGCGTTTGGACTATGGCAAAACGCGATTGAGGAACTAACACAGGTGTGTCGAACCGACCTCCTCGAATCGACAACGCAGGCGCATGCTCGCCGTGCGAGTAGCGTGCAGGCTTCTTCGCACAACGCCCGGGGTCATGAGCGCGTGTCTCTGTTGTGGAGCGCGGATGCAGACGAACTGGCGTCGGACACATCCCGCATGACCGACGCGAATGGGAGAGTGCCGCTGCTTGTCGCCAGGCGGCGAAACGCTCCCAGACCACGATACGACGGTGCACCCGTATGTGGAAAGTGCACGATGTTGCAGTGTCGTTGAGTATCCAGGGGACGTAATTCCCAGTTGCGGCGCGGTAGGTTTATAGTGAGCCGGCGGCATTTGTCACGCGTGCCGCGGATATGGCGGATCTCACCGGCTCGTTTTCCAGCATTCACATTGCGCCGCTGGCGCAGTTTCTTGCCAACCTCGGCAAGACCGGCGACTTGCTAATCTCCGACCAGCACTGGGTCGGCCAATTGTCGCTGCAGGACGGGCACATTATCGCCGCCCGCATCGACGACGAACGCGGGCTCTCAGCGTTGGAGCTGATCATCAGCGGCGCCGGCGCGCGCGGCACGTTCGAGTTCTTCGATGGTTCCGCAACGCTCGCAGCCGAGATCGATCCGCAGTGGGACTTCGTCGATGGCATCCAGCGTCTCAGCGCCAGCCCGCTGCAAGGCTGGATGGCGCGCTTGCAGAGTCCGACCTCCGTCCCGCGCCTGGTCGTCAACTCCGAGCTGCCGGACGACCTCGAGATCACGCTGACACGAGCAGCGATCCGATTATTTCTGGATGTCGACGGCCAGCGGAATATCCAGGAGCTGGTCAAACGCCACGGGCTCCGGTGTTGTGTAACAACACTGCAAAGTTTGTGTGACCTGGGTCTGGCGGAGATCAGACCGGAGTTCGGCAGTGCGGCGGGATCAGTTGGCGACCAGGCGGTTCCAACGACTTCTACTTCGGGTTCGACTGCGGGTTCGGCGTCAGCGACGACTTCGAGTTCGAGTTCGAGTTCGAGTTCGGGATCAGCCTCGGTCGCGACGATCGCCGCGCGCCTCGGTCGTTTTGCGCGCACGCACCAGCATCGCAGCCTGGAAGTCGGCGGTGAGCTGCTGCAAGCAGTCGTCGTGGCCGGCGTGCTGATCTTTGCAGGTCGGACGGCGGTCGAGAATTTCCGCGTCGAAGGCATCAGCATGCAGCCGAACTTTGCCAGCGGGCAGGTTCTGGTGGTTAACAGATTGGCCTATCTGCACATCGACGGCACGCCACTGGCGCACCTGCTGCCCAGCAGCCACCAGGGCTCGATCGACTACGTCTTCGGCGGCCCGCAGCGCGGCGACATCGCGATTTTCCTGTCGCCGGTCGAACCGGGAGTCGATTACATCAAACGCGTCATCGGACTGCCCGGCGATCGAGTCGCCGTGCGAGATGGACACGTATACGTCAACGGTACGCCACTGACCGAGTCCTACATCGAGTTCCCCGCCGACTATCGATTCCCGTCGACAGGCGACTCGATGACGGTGCCGCAGGACAGCTATTTCGTCCTTGGCGACAACCGACCCGAGAGCCTCGACTCGCACTTCGGCTGGTTCGTGCCGGTCGACAACCTGGTCGGCCGCGCGTGGTTGCGCTACTGGCCACTCGGAGCGGTGAGCGTGGTGCAGTCGGGGACCCCGAGCGGTGGAACGGCGCTGGCGGCGAGGGCGCCTGCGCCTGCGCCAGCGCAACCCTGAGGCCGCGCCGCCGTCTCAGGCGACCGGGCGCAGGCGCAGCATGTAGCCCTGGCCGGGACAGGCCTTGATGGCGAGTGGACCCAACGGTCCGAGCCCGAGCTTGCGACGCAGCCGCGAGATGTGCGACTTGACCAGGCTCGAGGGCGACTCTTCACCCGTGTGGCCCCAGGCCTCGGACACAAGCTCCTCATAGCCGACGACGTCATTCACGTGCTCGGCCAGCAGCGTCAGGAGTTGGAACTGAATGCGCGTCAGGGTGATCGGTTGGCCGTGGCGGCTGACCGCGTGCCATTCCGGATCGAGCTCCAGGTCCGCGATGCGTACGATGCGGTCGTATGCACCCGCGAGGGCGAAAGGCGGGGGATCGATGTGCTCGGCGCCAGGGCGACCCGCGGCGAGCGGCCCTCGACTTGGCCAGCGAGTGGCTGTCTGCTCCATTGCGTTTCTAGCCTCCCCAACAACATACGTTTAACCGGGCCGTCTGGTTCAACGTTGCGCAAGCGTTAAACGCGGCCGGGGGCGCTGATCGGGTTACGACGCGGTAAAGGGCGGGTTCAGTTGAGCAACGGAATACGTGCTTTTGTGTGTTGGCCATGCTGGGGCATAGCTAGTTTTCACGGTGAAACCGCCTTCCTGCTAGCGTTCGACGCCTTCAGGCGGGCACGATCAACATCTCTCCCCAGAGGGACCCCGGGGAGACAGTGCGTGCGCGTCTCAGCCCGCCGGCTCAGGCCGCGCGCGTATCAGGCGGGTCGTTGGATGGCGACGCGTCGCCGGGGAGAGCGTCCGATTCGGGCTCGCCCAGCGACTGCGACAGCCTGCGCGCAGCGGCGGCTTCCAGACGGCGTCGGTCCGCCCAATCCAGCAGTGCGCGTCGGCCGCACGTCACGCAAAGTTGACCATGACCACCCGCGCCCTCGGGGTCTGCCAGGAGCTCGACCACACGACCACCGCGCACGGCGCGTCCGCACGCGTCGCAGATCAGCGGCGCGGTGACGGCCAACACACGCGCCGGGACGTGCGGCTCGACCAGGCCGTGGCGCTGCGCCCAACGGCTGACCAGCTCGGCACGCTCGGCAGCCCGCTGGCGGCGCAGCTCTGTATCCAGCGTGTGCTGTCGGGGCGCACGCGGCGCCGGCCGACGCGGCGCTCGCGGGGTGTCAGTCCGAGACCGTGGTGCGGCGCGACGTCGAGCGGGCAGCCCCAACCTGCGCCGTCGCTCCAGGTCCAGATCCGAGGCCTTGATGTAGTGCAGGCGGCCAACTCGCAGCGAGGGCAGTCGGCCGGAATAAATCAGGTCGCGCACCGAGCGCTGGGCCAGGTGCAGCACCTCACTGGCGCGTCCCACGCTGGCATAGCCGGGCACGGTTGCCGCGACTTTGTCCACGCTTCAATTATCGCGCACGCGTATCGCGCACGCGTTGATTGCGACGTGTCGGTTTCAATGGGCGCATGACAGTTGCATCCAGCGACCTCGACGCGCTCAAGCAGTTCGCGGCGAAGACCACGCGCGCCGTGCTCGTCACTCGACGCAAGGACGGCGGGCTGCAGTCGTCGCCCATGTCCGTGCTGGCCGACGACAACGGCGACGTGCTGACGGCGACCCGCGCACGCAATGCCAAAACGTACAATCTGGTGCGCGATCCGCGGGCTGTTCTGTGCCTGATGGACGAGGGTTGGCCCGGGCCGTGGCTGCACGTCGAGGGCGTGGCGCAGATCACCCGCCTGCCGGAGGCCATGCCGCTACTGGTCGACTACTACGCTCGGCGCGGGCAGGATACGGCCGCTGAGGCATTCCGCGAGCGGATGCAGCGAGAGAATCGCGTGCTGATTCGGATCAAAGTGGATCGGATGGTGCGGCCGCCGAGCGCGTAACGCCGCTAGCCGGCGAGGCCCAGAGCGACGACCAGAAGTATGCCCGCGGCGGTGGCGGCCAGCAGGCTGACCACCGTCGGCAGGCGTGTGAACACCAGCAGCCCCAGGCCCAGCGCGAGGACGACCCACGTCACCGGCGCCGTCATCGAGTCCTTGGCCAGATTCCAGGTCGTCGCCAGCAGCAGGCCCACGGCCGTGGCGCCCAGGCCGCGGGTCATGTTCAGCACCAGCCGATTGCCGCGCAAGTACTGGTAGCTGTGCAGCAGCGGGATCATCAGATAGCTCGGCAGCGCAATGACCAGCATGCTGAGCACCGAGCCTGGAAAGCCGAA
The DNA here is from genome assembly GCA_963776625.1 of uncultured Chloroflexia bacterium. GTDB lineage: Bacteria > Chloroflexota > UBA6077 > UBA6077 > CF-72 > CF-72. The sequence goes on from CAVZNP010000007.1 coordinate 370,837, forward strand.
CATCATGTAGGCGATCGACGCCACGTACAGATTCGCCTGTCCTGGCGTGACCCGCGCGAGCGCGAACGCGTACAGGAGCTGGTCGTTGGTCAGTACCTGCGCCTGCTGGACGAACGACTGCTGCAGAATGGCGGCCATCACCGTGCCGTTGCCGAAGGTCAGCATGTTCGCCACGAACAGCTGGCTCAGCATCCGGCCGAGCGTCACTTGCGGGCCTCACCGGCCTCGTCGCGGCTGCGCAGCGCCACGGCGCCGATCGCGCCGCCGGCGAGCAGCACCACGGACGGGTTCAGATTGAAGAGCACCACGCTGGCGCCGCCCGCAATGACCAGCACCAGCTCCAGCGACGGGGTGAAGAACTCGCGGCCCAGGTTGTAGGCGGACACAACCACGATGGCTAGCGCGGCGGGCATGAGCGTCAGGTTGATGACGCGCAGCGCCATGCTGTTCGCCAGCAGCGTGTAGACGATGGTCAGCAGCACGGTCAGGACAAAGCCGGGCAGGATCATCGCCGTGAGCGCGGCGCCGGTGCCCAGCCAGCCCTGAAAGCGGTAGCCGATGGCCACCGCCAGGGCGGTCATCGAGCCGCTGGGGACCAGACGCGCGAGGCCGTACAGCGCCATGAACTCGCCGCGGGCGATGGCTTGCCGCTTTCGAACGAGCTCGTCCTGGAGGACCGCGGACATGCCGGTTCCGGCGCCGAAGGACAGACCGATTTTGAGGAAGAGGCGGAACAGCACGCCGAGGCTGACCGAAGGATCTCGAGCTGGCACGCTTCTAAGTGTGCCCCGGAGGGGTCCCACGCGGACGGCGCGAGCAGGGGTTGGCTTACACGTGGAGCTCGAAGACCAGCTCTTCGCCGTCGTCGTCGTCCCACTGCACGCCAGTCTGGGCAAAGCCGAACGTTCTCGCCAGGGCGAGTGAGGCGGCATTCGCGGGACTGATGCTCGCGATGAAGTGGTGGATCGCATGCTCGCGCTGTGCCCACGCCAGCATCGCCTCGACCGCTTCAGTGGCGTAGCCGCGACGACGCTGCGCCGGCTGCACGGCGTAGCCGATCTCGAGGGCGCCGCGCGCGTCGGGCGGCGCGTGGAAGCCGATGCGGCCGATGAGCGTGCGCGGCGTGTGGCGGGTGAGCATGGCGCGCAGCAGCCACTCCTGCTCCGACGGGTCGGCCTCGAGCTGCAGCAAGCGTCGTCGCAGCGTGCGAGCGGCCGCCGCGGGCCAATCGGACGGAACCCGCGCGCCGATCAGCCCGGCGGCGTACGTGAGGTCGCCGTCGAGCGCCGCGCGCATGAAGGCCGGTGACATGCACACGAGGTCCAGTCGTCGCGCCGTGATGGGCGGCGGCAGTTCCACCCGACTCAGGCGGCCGGCGCCTCGGTGAAGTCGATGTCGCGGCGGAACTGACGCATGTACAGCTCGTAATAAAATCCGCGCGCGGCCAGCAATTCGTCGTGCGTGCCGCGCTCGACGATCTGACCGTCCTTGACGGCCAGCACCTGGTCCGCGTGCCGGATGGTGCTGAGGCGGTGGGCAATCACGAACGAGGTCCGCCCGTGCAGCAGCTCCTCCAGCGCGTGCTGGATCAGTCGCTCCGTGCGCGTATCGACCGACGACGTGGCTTCGTCGAGGATCAGAATGCGCGGTGTGGCCAGCGCGGCTCGGGCGATGGCCAGCAGTTGGCGCTGGCCGAGGCTGAGGCCGCCGCCACGCTCGCCCAGCACGGTGTCGTAGCCGTTGGGCAGGCGTTCGATGAACGCGTCTGCACGCGCCATCCGCGCCGCGGCGACGACTTCCTCGTCCGTGGCGGTCGGCCGACCGTAGCGGATGTTGTTCATGACCGTGTCGCTGAACAGAAAGGACTCCTGCAAGACGATGCCAATCTGCGAACGCAGGCTGCGCGCGGTGACGGAGCGGACGTCGATTCCGTCGATGGTGACCGCGCCCTCTGAGACGTCGTAGAAGCGTGGAATGAGGTTGGCCATGGTGGTCTTGCCGGCGCCGGTTGGCCCGACGATGGCGATCATCTGGCCAGCTTCGGCGACGAGATTGACATCGCGCAGCACCGGCTGGCCCGGCTCGTACTCCGCCCAGACGTGATCGAACACCACCCGACCCTCAATCGGCGGCATCTCTGTGGCACGCGGCGCATCCTGTAAATCCGGCACGAGGTCCAGAAAGCCGAAAATGCGCTCGCCTCCGGCGATGGCGCTCTGCACGTTCGTCCACATTGCCGAAATCTGCGAAATGGGTTGATTGAACCGCTGGGTGTAGGCAATGAAGGCGACGATCAGGCCGAGCGACACGGTGGTGCCGGCGATCGTTTGTCCACTCAGCAGGATCAGTCCACCGATGCCCGCCACCAGGGCGACCGCCACGTAGCCAAGGCCTTCCAGCGTTGGCTGCAGTGCGCTGGTGTACGCGACCGCCTGGATGCTGGCGTCGCGGCTTGCGGCGTTGGACTCCGAAAACGATTCGATGTTCTGGTCCTCTCGATTGAAGGCCTGCGCCTCGCGCACCGCGGACAGATTCTCCTGCAGGCTGGCGTTGACACTGCCGACGCTGCGCCGCACCTGGCGGAACGCGTTGCGCGCTCGACCCGAGAGCCACGACGTCGTGAGGAACATGAGCGGCGTCACCGACAGCGCCACCAGCGCCAGCACCAGGCTCTGTGTCAGCATGGTGTAGGCGATCCAGACGATCAACAGCGCACCTTGCACCACGCCGACAAGTGGAAAGCCGATCGCCTGCTGGACCGTGTCGGCGTCGTTGGTGATGCGACTCATCACGTCGCCGGCTTCGTGCTTGCTGTAGTAGCCGAACGACAGGCGGTGGATGTGGGCGAAGACCTGCTCCCGCAAAGTGCGGAGCACGTTCTGGCCCATGTAGGTCATGCAATAGAACTGCAGGCCGGTGAGCCCCGCGCTGAGGATGTAGATGCCCGCGATCAGCGCGACCAGCAGCGCAAGTCCCTGGAGATAGTCGGTGGTGGTTGCGTTGACCGGCAGCGTGGCGATCCAGCAGTGAGCTTCGGAGGTGTCAGCGGTATTGGCCTGGGTCGCTGGCGCGAGAAAGCAGTCCACCGCCTGTCCGATCAGGCTGGGAATCAGGACCTGGAGGTACGTGCTGGCGACCACCAGGATGATCTCGAGCACCATGACCACGGAATACTGTCGGAAGTAGTTCCAGAAGCGTCCTAGCGTCTCGGCGACCGCCGTCGGCTTGCTGGCCTCCTGCTGGAAGAGCCAGTCGCGGTTGCCCATCATCGGCCGACGGAAGCCTCCATGTCCACGTGAACGTGCCCGTTTGACGCGGCCGCCGCAGGCGTGGAGTCGTCGATCAGCTGCGAGCTGTAGATCTCGGCGTAGATCTCAGAGGACTCCAGCAGCTCGTCGTGTGTGCCGCTGGCCGCCACGCGGCCCTTGTCGAGTACCACGATCTGGTCGGCGTTGCGCACCGTGCTGATGCGCTGGGCGATGACGAACGAGGTGCGGCCCAGCATCAGTTGCTCGAGCGCGGCCTGGATTCTGGATTCGGTGGCGACATCCACGCTGCTGGTGGAGTCGTCCAGGATCAGAATGCGTGGATCGGTGAGCAGCGCGCGCGCAATGGCCACACGCTGTTTTTGACCGCCGCTCAACGTGGAGCCGCGCTCGCCGACGGGTGTGTCGTAGCCGCGCGGGAACTCCGTGATGAAGTCGTGCGCCGCGGCCGCGCGCGCGGCGGCAACCACCTGGTCGAGGCTGGCCTCCGGGCGACCGTAGGCGATGTTGTCGCGGATGGTGCCCGAAAACAGCGTGGTTTCCTGCAGCACGATGCCGATCTGCGCGCGAAGACTTTCGAGCGTCACGTCGCGCACGTCATGGCCATCGACCAGCACGCGCCCGCTGGAGACATCGTAAAAGCGTGGGAGCAGATTGATGATCGTGGATTTGCCGCTGCCCGTCGCGCCGAGCAGCGCGATCGTCTGGCCTGGCGCAACCTTGAACGAAACGTCACTCAGGACCGGCTCGCCAGCTCTGAAGTAACGGAACGTGACGTTGTCGAATTCCACGTCGCCACGGATGGAGTCCAACTCGAGGGCGCCCGGTTTGTTCGCAATCTCGTTGTGCGTGTCGAGGATCTCGAAAATGCGCTGCGCTGACGCGGACGCTTGCGACATCAGGTTGATGATGAATCCAAGCTGACCCATGGGTAGGAAGAGGTACGCCAGATACAGGCTGAACTTCTGCCATTCGCCAATGCTGAGCGTGCCGCCGATGATCTGGCGACCGCCGAAGTACAGCACCGCGGCCTGGCCCAGGTTGGAGATCAGGAAGATCACCGGAAACAGGAACGAAAAGGTGCGTCCGACTTTCAGTTGTTGTTCGAGCACCGCGTCCGCGGTGCGGTTGAAACGTTCCTGCTCGTGGGGCTCGCGACCAAAAGCGCGCACCACTCGCAGGCCGGCGACGTTCTCCTGGAGAACGGTGTTCAACGCGCTGAGTCGGATCTGGACACCCATGAACAGTGGCTGTGCGAGTCCGCCAAACCAGAAGAACACCACGAAGGCGATGGGCAGAATCGGCAACACCACCAGCGTCAGGCTGCGATTGCTGAACCACATCACAATCAGGGTGGCGACCAGCAGCAAGAACGACTGGACGGCGACTACCAGGCCCTGGCCGATGAACAGGCGCACCTTCTCGACGTCGTCGGTGGCGCGCATCATCAGCTGGCCGGTTTGATTGCGATCCAGATACGAAAAAGACAGCCGCTGGATTTTGGCGAACAACTGGTTGCGGAAGTCGAAGGCAATGTTCTGAGAAATGCGCTCGGCGTTGTACTGCTGGCCGTAAGAGAACACTGCGCGGACGAGGGCGAAGGCGATGATGGCGAGCATCGCGCCAATCAGGGCTGGGGCAACGGCGCGCGCGGTGGAGTCGACCTGGATACCACCGACCACCGTGTCGACGATGATGTTGACGAGCTGGGGGACGATGAGCTGGGCGAAGGTGGCGATGAGCAGGGAGCCGTAGGCCAGGACGGCGAGGCGTCGGTGGCGGCGGGCATAGGCCATGGCACGCAGGAGCGTGGAGAAGTCCGGGCGGGGCGCGGCCGGGCGGCGGAGTGCGGCACGGCCTGGCGGCGGAGGGGCAGCCATTAGCGGGATGATAGGCGGTGCCGTGCGCCCGTTCGGGCGTTTTTGGCTCTGACGATATATCGTCACGATATATCGGTAAGGTACGGTGTGGGGCGGCCGCTGTCAAGGTTTTGCGGCTCGGCGCCGAGCCCTCGCTCGCGCACGTACAGTGGCCGGGTGATTCTGGCCACTGGAGGACGCGCATGAGCGTCGAGGTCTTTCAGCCCGAGAGTGTGTTTCGACCCGCCGCGTATTCGCAGGCTGTCCGCGTTGGCAACGTGCTGTTCCTGGCCGGACAGACGCCGCGCAACCTGGATGGCAGCACCGCCGCGCCCGGCGACATCCGCGGCCAGGCGGAAAAAGTCTTCGCCAACCTGAAAGCCGTGCTCGAGGCATGCGGCTCCAGCCTGGACCTGGTCGCCAAAGTGACCATGTACATGACCGACGCGCAGTATCGCAGCGTGATCTCCGAGGTCCGCGCGCAGGTCTTCGCGTCGGTGGAGCGCCCGTGCGCCAGCACCGCGGTGGTGGTCAAGAGCTTGATGAACCCGGAGTGGATGGTGGAGGTCGAGGCGATTGCCGGTCTGAACGACGGCGCCTGAAAAAGCCACTTGTGGACTCGTTCGAGCTGAACATGGGTATCCACGCGACGCTGTCGGCGGCGGGCGACGCACCCGCCGCCGAACTCGAAGCCGGCTTTCTCACGGCCGACGCGCCGAACGCCGACGCCTCGGGCGTGCAGTCCGAAGGTGCCCTCCTGGCCGCCCAGGCCCTCAAGCTGGCCACCGACCTGCGCCGCGCGTCCCTGAGCCTGCGCGTCCCGATGTGCCCGACCTGGCTTCGAGCGCCGTCGTCGAAGCGCTGGCCGAAGGCGTCCTCCTCCTCGCCGCCGACGCCCGCTCACCACGTCTGACGTCCAACGGTGACGCTTAGGGACGACGCCCCGCGGGTGGACCGCCGACAACGTTGCGACGCGAGCACTGAGCCGAGGTGGGTAACATCGGCGGGTGGTCCAGGCCGAACCTGTCGCGCTTCCGGTTTCGGCGGAGGCGCTTGTCCAGGAGCTGACGCAGCTCGACGTTACCGACGTCATCAACGTGCCGGACACGCACCAGCGCAGCTTGCTCGCGGCGCTCGCGCGTCAATCGAAGATCCGGTTACTGACCGCGTGTACCGAAGACGAAGCCATTGCCATCAACGCCGGTTTGTGGATCGGCGGTCGGCGCCCCGTGCTGTCGATCCAGCAAGTCGGCCTGCTCGCGGCCATGAACAACGTCAAGGCTCTGTGTATGGACGCTCGCATTCCGACGTGCATGCTCGTCGGCTACTTTGGTCGGGACGTGACCCGCACCGCGCGTGACAACGCCGCCCGAGCCGTCCACCTGATTGAGCCGACCCTCGATACCTGGGGGGTCGCCTATTTCCCGATCGAGCGACCGGGCGATCTTTCCGCCGTCGGCAAGGCGTACCGCCACAGTGTCGAGCACAGTGGCGCCTCCGTCGTGCTCATCGGTGCACCGACGAGTTAGCCGGCATGCGCAGAGTTGAAGCGACCGCCGCGCTGATCGCCTCGCGGGGCGACGCGCTGACGGTCACCACGGAGCAGGCCATCGGCGCCTGGCGCGCGGCGGTGCCCGAGGCGGCAAACGAGATTCCGGACCACCTGGACGTCGTCGGCTGCATGGGCAGCGCCTCGACGATTGCGTTGGGCATCGCCCTGGCGCGCCCCGAGCGCAAGGTCATCATCGTCGACGGCGACGGCAGCCTGCTGATGCAGCTTGGCTCGCTGGTCACGATCGCGGGCGCCGCGCCCACCAACCTGTTCCACTTCGTCTTCGAAAACGGTGTGTACGAAACGTCCGGCAGCCAGCCGCTGCCGGCGGAGGGTCGTTTCGACCTGACCGGCATGGCCCGCGCGGCCGGGTATGCACACACCGCCCAGTACGACGACGCGGCGAAATTCGCCTCGGCGCTGCCGGAGCTGTTGCAGCGGCGCGGGCCGGTATTCGTGTCGGTGCGAACCGAACCGGAGGATGGCTACCTGGTGCGCTCTTCAGCAGGCACGAAGCTGGACGTGCAGATGCACGCGTTGCGGAAGCGGCTGGTGGAAGCATGAAGATCTCCGGTTTTCGCAGTCACATCGTCAAGAGTCCGGCTGACAATCCGCTGGTTGTGGGACTGCCGGAGCGCAGCGACACGCGCGAGTTCGTCACGCTGGAATTGGAGACGGATGCCGGTGTCGTTGGCGTAGGCATCACCTTTTTTGGTGGTGGCCTGACCGGCGCGCTCAAGGCGGCGGTCGACGCCTTCGCCGAATTGAGTATTGGCGAAGATCCGACGCGCACCGAGGCCATAGCCGCAAAAGCGCAGGCGGCGGCGGGCAGCGCCGGCCCTGGCGGGATCTACACCCTGGCGATGTCTGCGCTGGACATTGCGTGCTGGGACCTGCGCGGCAAAGCCGAAGGAAAGTCGGTCGCCGCGTTGCTGGGCGGCTTGCGCGAGCGGGTGCCCGCGTACGCCAGCGGAGCACTGTTGCGCCAGCACCCGGTGGACTACCTGGTCAAAGCCGGACCTCGTCTGGTCGGCATGGGTTTTCGGCAGATGAAGATGCAGTGCGGCTCGGAACCGACACTTTCGGGGTCGGTGGAGCGCGTGCGCGTGATGCGCGAATCCATCGGTCCGGATGTGGACCTGATGTGCGACATCAACCAGTTGTGGAGCGTGCCGCACGCGATCCGTGTCGGAAGCGCGATTGAAGGGTACGGCTTGTTCTGGCTCGAGGATCCGGTCGCGCATGACGATTACGCTGGCCTGGCGACGGTTGCCGACAACCTGAAGATGCCGGTCGCCGCTGGTGAATATCAGTACGGGATCGTGCCATTCCGCCACATGCTGGAGGCGCGCTCGGTCGACATTGTGATGATCGACCTGCTGCGGGTGGGTGGCGTCACCCAGTGGCTGAAGGTGGCGGGGATGGCGCAGGCGTTCAACCGGCCGGTGGTGAGCCACCTCATTCCAGAGATCCACATGCACCTGATGGCGGCGATACCGAATGCCCTGACGGTGGAGTACATGCCGTGGACGTATCGGTTGTGGACGGAGTTTCCGTCCGTGTCGGACGGTCATCTCACGGTGCCCAGCACGCCAGGGTTCGGGCTCGAGTTCAACCGGGACACGCTCAGCAGATACGCTGTGTAGCTGCTCCCGCGGGGGTTCCGCGTAGCGGCTGACTGTTCGCGCGGCATCAGCCCAAAGCCGAGGCCACCCTCGCCTGGCTGCAGACAACGTCACGAACCTCGGCCACTACTGATAGATCACGAGGTCCGGGTGTGGGTCTAAGCCCACCACCTGCGCGGGCGTCATCAGCGGCTGATCGTGGTGGTAGAACAGCTTGATCCCTGAAAAGCCGACTCCCTGGTCGTGCACGTACGCGCGATACTGGAGTTGCTTCACGGTCGGCGAGCCGAAGCCGTCCATCGTGACCACCACCTGGACGTTCGGATCGTGGGCGATTTCCCAGGCGTTGGTCACCATCGATTCGGTGAACCGATGCACGATCAGGATCTTGGGCGGCAGGTGTTCGGCGGTGACCAGCTGCGAGAGCGTCTGCACGGTGCCGTCGATGGTCGCCGCGTCGAGCGAACCGACGACGTCGCCAGGCACGCGGCCGGTCGGCATGGCGAATTCAGGATCCAGCGCCAGGTGGACGTACGGTCGCTTCAGGTACGGCATGAGCACGTCGACTTCCTCGGGCACGGTGCTCTGCCCGACCTGCACATCCAGGATGAGCAGGGCATTGTTGGCTTCGGCCCAGCTGGCGACCTGGTCGATGAGCTCGGGTTTCATGCGCGCGCGGTACAGGCCGTCGTCGCCCGGCCAGCGCTGGGCGGCGGGCGTCACGAGCTCGAGGGCGGGAATCACCGGCCGGCTGGCGTCGGCGGTGGCGTAGGCGGCCACCTGCTGCTGAAGCTTGTTGAGCATCTGATCCGGGGGGATTTCGCCCAGGATGCCCATCTCCTTGGCCAGCGGGTTGCCGTAGTACGCCACGATCAGGTGGTCGGGGAGAAGCGACGGCAGCGGCGGCAGCGTTGGGGTGGGGACGACCGTTGGGGTGGGCACGAGGGTGGGGGTGGGGATCGGCGTCGGCGCCAGGGTCGGCTCCGGGCTGGCCGTTGGCGCGGCGGCGGCGAGTGCTGGCGCGGCGGTTGGCGTTGAGGCGGCCGCGTCGCCGCCGGCGTCCGCCGAGCCGGCCGTCAGCACACTGGGCACCGACGCGAGCAGCAGCGCGGCCGCGAGCGCCAGCGTCAGCGGCACCACCAGGGCCGCAAAACGCACAAGTCGACTACGCCGTCGAGCGACGCGATAGGCGCCCTGATGTCGACGGCGCCGCGAGTTCGAGTACGACCACCCACGGGCAGTAAACATCGCCAGTTTGCGCCGGACCGATCGTACCCTGTCATCGGCCGCATCGTGAACGCGCGCGGCTCGCGTGGCATGCTCCATGCGCGATGATGCCGGTATGGCACACACACCCACGTGGAAACCGCACACCCGCCACGGCGAGCTGGACACCGAGGATCGCGAGGCGCTGCCCGACAGCGCGTACGCCTTTCCCAAGCAACGTAAAGAACCATTGACGGATGCGTCGCACGTGCGTAACGCACTGGCACGTTTCGATCAGGTGCAAGATGTCTCCGATGCCGACCGCGAGCTCGCGTTCGCCAATATCAAAAAAGCCGCGAAGCATTTCGACGTCGAGATGGAGGAGACCAGCTGGCGCGATCTGGGCAAACCGCCGCACACGCGCAACACGGCACACGCCTCTTAGCTTTTCCGCCCTGTTTTCTGGGGCGGCAATGCTACAACCTGGGTATGCCGATCACGCTGAATCACACCATCGTGCCCTCGCATGACAAGGAGCAATCGGCGAAGTTCTTCGCCCGGATGTTCGGGCTGAAGTACTCGGGGCCGATCGGTCACTTTGCTCAGGTGCGGGTAAACGACGAGCTCGCGCTGGACTGGGACGATCGCGAGCGGTTCGACAGTCACCACTATGCGTTCGTGGTGAGCGATCAGGAGTTTGACGAAATCTTCGGGAGGCTCAAGTCAGAGGCGGTAGCGTACGGCAGTGGGCCGGGGTCGTCGCGTGATGGGGAGGTCAATCACCGGCGGGGCGGTCGGGGCCTGTACTTCGCGGACCCGGATGGGCATCTGCTCGAGATCATGACTGTTCCCGAGTAACGGCCAGGGGCTGCTGCTGCCCGGTGGCGCAGGGCCCCTTCCATACCCTGACCGGGCCCCCGATCGGAGCTGCGTCTGCGTCGCCCGAGCCTACGTCTCAGTCGAACCTACGTCTCAGTCGAACCGCCGTTGTCGCGGCGCAGGTTTCGCAGGAAGTCTTCGAGATCCTGCAGTACGGCCGCTGAGCTGGGCAGCTCCGCCGGCGGTTCGCTGGGCTCGTTCTCCTCCGGCTCCTCCGCTGTGTATGGCAGCCGATCGACCGCCTCCTTGAGCTCCGGTCGCTCGGCGAGGAACTGATCGATGCGCTCGGAGACCACGAGTCCCTCGGCGTCCAGATCGGTCAGCGGGAATTGCACCGAGCCGATCTCGCCCGCGGCACGCAGCAGTGCCGCCGACGCGCGGGGATTGGGCATGTCGGTCAGATAGCTGGGTGACGAGGTGCTGAGGCTGAACGCGGGCAAGCCCCGATCGCGCGCGGCGGCCAGCAGCACCGTGGTGATGCCTGTCGGACCCTCGTAGCGTCCTGAACCGATCTGACGCCGCCTGAGCTGTGTCCGCAGTGTGTCGGTCGTCGCCCAGCCGCGCATCGGCGGATTGGCGCGGTGGTGCACGGGTGCCAGTACGGCGCCAAAGCTGACCAGCGTGTCGGTGCCCAGCTTCTGGAACACATCCAGCGTGAGGGACGTGAAGCCGCGCCAGCGCAGGTTCGGCTCGGGCGCGGTGAACAGCACCAGGTCACGCGTGGCGGTCTCGGGCATGTGCACCGCGTACCACTCGACCTTGGGCCACACTGGCTCGCGGCGGCCTGGCGCCGGGTGGCTCACGCGCGGGCGCGTGTCGGTGAAGGCGTAGAACGGCTCTGGGTCCAGTTCGGCCACGCGTTGCGCGGACATGTGTTCGACGAGGTAGCGCACGGCGCCGGTCGCCGCGAAGCCCGCGTCGATCCAACCGCCGAAGCCGACGATGGCCAGCGGTCGACGCAGGTTCTGCGTCTCGAGGCTCTCGATTTCCCGCAAGTAGTCGGTTTCGGCCACCCGGCGAGTGTAAAGCATCGCGGTTGACCGACACCGCTGTTGCCTCACGCGGTTTTTTCAAAATTACCGCGTCGCTTTAGGCACGTGTATCGGGGGTGCGGTACCGTCGTTGCGATCGACTGATGGCAACCGCGCATCGCGCCAGTCCCTTACACCTCGGGCCGCTCACGCTGCAGCCCGTCTCTGACGGGGCCATCCTCCAGATGGACCCGGCCTCCATTTTCAAAGATGCCGAGCCCGACCAGTGGCAGCCGTATGTGACACGCAACGCCCAGGGCAATGTGGAGCTCGCGCTGACGTGTTTGCTGGTGCGCGTTGGCGAGCGCCGCATTCTGATCGACACGGGTTTCGGCCCGCGCCCCGACCGACCCGAAGTCGGGCAGCTTGGTCACAGCCTCGCCGACGTCGGGGTGTCGACCGAGGACATCGACACGGTGGTCATTAGCCACGCCCATGGCGATCACATCGGCGGCGCCGCGCAGGGCAGTGGCGAGTCCGCCCACCCGGCGTTCACGTCGGCCCGCTACTGGCTGGGCCACGCCGACTGGGACCATTTCAGTCCGCCGGAACGCGCGACGCCGATGGGCCTGACCGACAAGCTCCTGCCGCTTCGCGCGGCCGAGCGCCTGGACCTCGCCGACGGCGAGCAGGAGATTGCCCCAGGTGTGCGTCTGCTGCCACTGCCGGGCCACACGCCCGGGCACATGGGGGTTGCCTTCACCTCGGGCCAGGAGATGGCCGTCTACGTTGGCGATCTGATCCATCATCCGCTGCAGATCGAGCACCCCGAGTGGTCGCCGGTCTTCGACTCGCTGCCGCCGCTGTCGCGGGAGACGCGGCGCAACCTGCTCGACCGTGCGCGTCGCGAGCGGTCCCTGGTGCTGTCCTATCACCTGCCGTTCCCCGGCATCGGACGTGTGGACAGCGGTACCTGGCAGCCCTATTCATTCGCGTGATCTCCCGAGGAGGGTTGGCGATGACGATCGCAGAGAAGGTTTGGACCGAAAAGTTCGCCGAGATGAACCACGGCAAGACCCGCTACTGGGACGCGGGCAGCGGCACGCCGACGATTCTGATCCACGGTGCCGGTTGGAACTCTGGCTGCGAGAACTGGTCGCTGGCGATGGCGCCGCTCTCACGGCAGCTACGCGTCCTGGCGATCGACTGTCTGAACTGGGGTACTGGCGATGTGCTCGACCAGGAGTTCTCGTTCGCGTATCTGGTCGACCACGTGCGCGAGTTCATGGACGTGCTGGGCCTCGAGCAGGCGAACGTCGTCGGGCACTCGATGGGCGGTTGGATCCTGACACTGCTCAGCTATGAGAGCCCTGAGCGCGTGCGTCGCGCCGTGAACGTGGCCGGTGGTGGCGCGGCGACGCGGCCGCTGCAGAACATGGTTGAGTTCAAGGTGCCCTCGCCGGAGCAGATTCGCGAGCACTACAAGCGGATGGCAGATGCCTCGGGCGGCGCCTTCTCGGTGGATGAGCTGGCGGCGCCGTACATTCGCAAGCGGGACCTGCCGGGACATCCGGAAGCGTTCGCCAAGGTCATGAAGCATATGACCAATCCAATTACGCGGCAGCGCTACAACACGCTGCGGCGGCTTCCGCACATCCAGGTGCCGACGCTGGTGCTGTGGGGCCGCGATGACGCCGTCAACGCGCTGGACGAGACGGGGGTGCCGACGGCGAACGGGATTCCGAATGCCAAGTTTCTGGTATATGACAACACCGGGCACGGCGTGCCAGTGGAGCAGCCGGATCGGTTCGCGCAGGACGTGCTCACCTTCTTGACCAGCTCGTAACGAGCACTTCTAAACGAGTTTTACGAGTAACTGTGACCGCGCGATAGACTTACCAGCGGGTGCCGAAGATCGACTGGTTCGACAACTTTGACGATCAACCCCGCTGGGAGCCGCGCGCTCGGCGCGATCGGTTCCGCCGCGACCCGCGCGATCGCCGCACGCGGCTGGAGCAAATCATCGCCATGGCGTCGCTGCCGCCGGTCACGCAAGAGCCGGCAGCCCGGCGGCCGTTGCATCTGATCTGGGGCGCGCCCGTGCGCCCCGCCGCTGGGGACGACGCGGGCCCGTCCAAACCCTAGCCCTGGCCCTGGCCCTGGCCCTGGCGCAGCCTAGTAGTAGATCGACCCGCGCGCGCCGCCGCCGGCGGCGATGACGTCACCGTTGATGGCCACCGACTTGGGTGAGGCCAGAAACGTGGCGACGTAGGCGATCTCCTGGGCGTCGATCCAGCGCCCGACGAGGTTGTTTACCATGCGCTTCTCGGCGTCCGCCTGGCTGATGCCCTGACGCTCGGCCAGCGCGGCGACCACACCAGGCGTCTTCTCGGTGCGCGTCAAGCCCGGATGGATAACGCTGACGTTGACGCCCTGTGGCCCGAGCTCGTCAGCCAGGTTCTTGGTCAGCGCCACGACCGACACGTTACGCATGCTGCCGATCATCGAGCCGGTGTTGCGCGCCGCCAGGCCGCTGACGTTGATGATGCGTCCCCAGTGCTGGCCGACCATGTGCGGCGCCACCTGACGCGCGCAGCGCAGGTAGCCCATGACTTTGACGTTCACGTCAGCCCAGAACAGGTCGTCGTTGACGTCCGCCAGCTTCGGCACCGGCCCCTGCCCACCCGCCTGCGCGGCGCAGTTGACGAGGATGTCGAGGTGCCGCAGCTCGGCGGCCGCCTGATCGACCATGCTTGCGACCGAGGCGTCACTGCTCGTGTCGGCCACGATGGGCACGATGCGACGGCCGGTGGCTTCGGCCAGTTCGGCGGCGGTGGCCTTCAGATCATCGGCGGAGCGCGCGACGACCGCGACGTCCACACCTTCACGTGCGAGCTCTCGGGCGATCGCTTTGCCGATGCCGCGGCTGCCACCTGTCACGATGGCGGTTTTGCCAGCTAACTCGAGGTCCATAGGTGGACTAAGGGTATCCCGGTACGCTGAGCGGGTTGGCAAGCACCACGACCCTCCCGCTCAACCCGCCGCGTCGGCTGCTGATGGGCTCCGGTCCGAGCAACGCCGAAACGCGCGTGCTGCAGGCCCTGGCGGCGGCGCCGATTCCCGCGGACGAGCCAGTCTTCGAGCGTTTGCTCCACGATCTGTCCGACCGATTGCGCCGCGTCTTGCAGGCTGGCCAGGCGCGAACGCTGGCGGTGCCAGGCGCGTCCCGCGCTGGACTCGAAGCGGTGCTGGCGAGCGTGATCGAGCCGGGCGACCGGGTGCTCGTTGGCGTCTATGGGCACTTTGGCGAGCTGCTGTACACGCTCGCGACTCGGTACGGCGCGGTTGTCGAGCGAGTGGAGGCCGAATGGGGCACGCCCGTGGCAGCCGACGTTCTCGCCGCGCGCGTGCGTCAGGCCCCGCCGAAGCTGGTTGCGATCGTCCACGCGGACACCTCCACGGGGATTCTGCAGCCGCTGGAAACGATCGGCGCGGCGTGCGCGGAGACTGGCGCACTGCTGCTCGCGGACGCGGTGCTGAGTCTTGGCGGCTGCGAGGTGGCCTTCGACGGCTGGCAGATTGACGCCGCGGTCGGCGGGTTGCAGAAATGCCTGGGTGGGCCGCCCGGGCTCGCGCTCGTCGGACTGTCGGCGCGCTTCATGAAAGCGCTGGCGGCACGGCGGACGCCGCCGCGGTCGGCGTATCTCGACCTGACACGGCTGGCGCATGCGTGGGAGACGCCGCACGCGCGCACGGAGATGTCGACGCCGATGCTCATGGCCGGGCACGAGGCGCTGGGCATGGTGCTGGAGGAGGGGCTGGTCGCGCGCTGGGCGCGGCACGTCGCGGCGAGTGAGGCGCTCAGGCGCGGCGTCGATGCGATGGGGCTCGCGCGGTTCGGGGCGGCCGGCTACGCGGTGCCGATGATCACGCTGGTGCAGGTGCCTGAGGGCATTGACGAGGCGGGCGTGCGGGAGCAGTTGCTCGTGGAGCACGGCATCGAGATCATGGCGGCGTTTGGGCCGCTGCGCGGGCGGGTGTGGCGCATCGGGACGATGGGGACGAACGCGGGGCTGCCGAGCGTTCTGGCGGTGCTCGGCGGCCTGGAAGCGGTGCTGGCGTCTCGGGGGTTCAAGGTGCCGCGCGGGGCGGCGGTCGATGCTGCGCGCGGGGGCGCTGCGTGACGCGCCCGCGTGCCAGTACGCGTTTGAGCAGACCTGCCTGAGTCGCATCGACCGGCGGGCTCAGGGCTGCGGCGGCCGCGCGAACGTGTACGGGGTGTGGAAAAAGCAGTACACCGTCTCGGTCGGAAGGTACGTGAGCGACACCGGCGCCTCGTCGCCGGGAATGCTCAGCTTCACCTGGACATCGTCGTTGTCCGCATAGTTCGGGTCGTAGAGCCGAATGGTCAGGTCCGTCCCGTCCAGGTCGTAGCCGTAGGCGAGCACCTGATGATTCTTTCCGAGGTCCTCAGGATTTTCGGACTTGACCTTGACCAGGCCCAGCGGCACGAGCTGCCCCGCGTCCAGGGAGGCTCTGATCCGCGGCCACTCGTCGCTCACCATGACGCTGGCTCGACCGGGCAGCCCAAAGCCGAGACCGACGTCCGGGAACGCCGGCTCCATCAGTGCCAGATAGCGACCGATGCCGAGCGGCAGGTTGAAGCTGTCGAACAGGCGCTTGACGATGAACTGATACAGCGGCGAGCCGGCGGCGGGCGGGGTCGCGTCCGCGGGAACGGCGAGCCGCGCCTGGAAGAAGTCGATGACGGTGAAGACCATGCCGCCACACAGGCCGTTGGCCGCGTCGCCAATGGGCAGCACGCGGCCCAGCGGCAACGTGACGGTGAGTGTCGGCTCGTGAGGGTAGTAGTTCACGAAGTGCAGGCCGCTGGTGCTCGGCAAGAAGCCCGGTACGCGCACGCTCTGGGCCATGGTCCGCCGAGATTATCACTCGCGCACGTGCGTCTCGCTAATGAAGAGCAGCGGCGATCTGAGCGGCGAGCCGCGCGTTGCCGCGCACGATCTGGAGGTTGACAGTCACGCTGGCCCCGCCCGTCTCCAGGCGGAAAAAGTCCAGCAAGAACGGCGTGACGGCTTTGCCGCTGATGCCTCGCTCGCGAATGGCGATCAGCCCCGCGTCGAGCACGCGCCGGTGCAACTCAGGGTCGAGCTGATCCTGCGCGGGCAGCGGGTTGCCGATCACCACCGCGGCAGCCTGCAGAGCACACTGCGCGCGCAAAACACTGGCCGCTTCGGCAGGGGTTTCCACGGACCAATCGATCCCGAAGCCGCTGTCGGACAGATAGAAACCCGGAAAACGGCGCGTGCGATAGCCAATGACGGTCACGCTCAGCGACTCGAGTCGCTCGAGCGTCGCGCCTACGTCGAGAATGGATTTCACGCCGGCGCACACCACGCCGATTGGCGTGCGACTGAGCGCGGTAAGGTCGGCCGACTCGTCGAAGGTCTGCTGGGCCTCGCGGTGGACGCCGCCGAGCCCTCCGGTCGCAAACATGCGAACGCCGACCCGGCTGGCAAGCCACGCGGTGCTGGCGACCGTCGTCGCGCCATCGCTGCCGTGGGCCATCGCCGGGGCGAGGTCGCGCACGCTGAGCTTGGGAATCTCCGCTCCCGAGGCCATCCGCTCGATCTCGGCTTCATTCAGGCCGACAACGGGCTCGCCGCCGATGACGCCCACGGTCGCCGGCACGCCGCCTTCGGCGCGCACGATCGACTCGAGCTCGCGGGCGAGCGCCAGATTGTCCGGACGCGGCAAGCCGTGGGCGATGAGCGTGCTTTCGAGCGCTACGACGGGACGGGCGCGGGCGAGTGCGTCCGCCACCTCGGGTCGTATGCGAATCGGCGGTCGCGTGGTAGGCATCCGTGACTCCCGTTATCGGTGAGATCCAGACTGAGGTATCCTGATACCGGCGGGCCGCTGGCACGAAATGTGCGAAAAACACTCGACTACGAGCACGGACCGTCACACAACGTTTTACTGTTCCGTTGACTCGATAAAAGGCAGCGAACGAGGTGCGCGTGGTTATTCAGCCTAAAGGGCAGGGCGCAACCACCATTATGCTGGTCGAGGATGACCACGCGGTCGCGCAGACCCTGACCGACGCTCTCGAATCGAGTGGCTACCGTATCTGGCTCGCCGAGACTGGTGCGGACGCCAGGACGCTGCTCGATCAAACGCGGCCAGACCTCGTGATTCTGGACCTGATGCTGCCGGACGTCGACGGCCTCGTGCTGTGCTCCGGCCTGAAGGCCGTCGCCGATATTCCGATCATTATCTGCAGTGCAACGCCTCAGAGACGCGATGCGATCCTCGGCCTGAAGCTCGGCGCTGACGACTTCATCGCCAAGCCGTTCGACATCTACGAGCTCGAAGCACGCGTCGAGGCGGTGCTCCGCCGGACGACGCAAACGCGGGCGCCCGAGGCAAGCCCGTCGCCGCCCGACCACATTCGTGTTGGCGAGCTGATCATCGATCGCTCGCGTCGACGCGTGACGCTCGGCGGCGAGCCGATTCAGTTGACGCCGACCGAATACCGACTGGTATCGGCCTTGGCGAGCCGCCCGGACGAGATCCTCTCGCGCGACGATCTCGCGACGCTGGTGTGGGGCTACCAGGATGCGAGCAGCGGTCGGACCATCGACGTCCACATCCGTCGGCTGCGGGTGAAGCTGGGCCAGGGCCCGGTGCCGGCGCCGGCGATCGTCGCAGTGCGCGGCTTCGGCTACAAAATGGCTGTCGAAGAGGGCGCGAACGGGGCCGCTGCCTGAGCCAGATTCGTGCCCAACTGGGGGCCGCGCCTACCCCTGATGGCGTGCAGTTCGCCGTCTGGGCGCCGGCAGCCCGCAGCGTGGACGTGGAGCTCGTTGCGTCTGGGGAACTGGTCCCACTCGCTATCGACGAGGCGGGTACCTGGTCAGCCAGTGTCTCGCGAGCGCGGCCTGGCACCCGCTACGTCTATCGACTGAACGGCGAGCTCAGACGGCCGGATCCGTACTCGCGCTTCCAACCTGAGGGCGTGCACGGCCCATCTGAGGTCGTCGATCCCCGCGCCTTCGAGTGGCACGACGCCGCCTGGCGCGGGCTGCACATGCAGGGTCTGGTCATCTACCAGGTCCATGTCGGGACCTTCACCCCCGAGGGGACCTTCGATGCGCTGACGCGTCAGCTGGCGCGCGTGCGAGCCCTCGGCGTCAGCGCCCTGCAGTTGCTGCCGCTGGCCGAGTTCCCGGGCGAGCGCAACTGGGGTTACGACGGCGTCGACCTGTTCGCCGTGGCGCACGCGTACGGCGGGCCGATAGCACTCAAGCGCCTCGTCGATGCTGCCCACGCGGTCGGGCTCGGCGTCATCATCGACGCCGTCTACAACCACTTCGGTCCGGACGGCAATTACCTGCGCGATTTCTCGACTGACTACTTCACGGACCACTACCACACCCCGTGGGGTGACGCCGTCAACTTCGACGGTCCGAACAGTGCGTGGGTGCGCAAGATGGTGCTCGACAATGCCCGCTTCTGGCTCAGCGAGTATCACGCGGACGGACTGCGTCTGGATGCAACGCATGCCATCCACGACGCGTCGCCGCGGCACATCCTGGCCGAAATCACGGAGGTCGCCCACGCCGCCGCGGGTCCCGACCGAGGTGTGGTGCTGATCGCAGAGACGGGCGAGAACGACGTGCGCTACCTTCGCAGCGTCCAGGAGGGTGGGTTCGGCTTCGACGCCGTGTATGCCGACGACTTTCATCACGCTCTGCGGCGTTACCTGGCCGGCGATCACGAGGGGTATTACGCCGACTTCGAGGGCACGCTCGACGAGGTTGCTCGCTGCATCTCCCAGGGCTGGTTGTACGAAGGGCAACCGACACGCAGCAGCCATGGCCAACGGCGTCGCGGCACACCGGCGCGCCATCAGCCCGCGTCGCAGTTCCTGTACGTGTTGCAGAACCACGACCAGGTCGGCAATCGCGCGTTCGGCGATCGACTGCATCATCAGATTGGCATCGAGCGTTTCGCCGCGGCGACTGCTCTGCTGTTGTTCTTGCCCTATACGCCGATGCTGTTCATGGGGCAGGAGTTCGCGGCCTCCTCTCCGTTCCAGTTTTTCACCGATCACAATCCCGAGCTGGGCCGCCTGGTAACCGAGGGGCGTCGGCGCGAGTTCAGCGCGTTTTCGGCGTTTGCCGACCCGACCGTGCGCGAACGCATTCCTGATCCGCAGGCCGAGGCGACGTTTCTGGCCTCCAAACTGCGGGAATCGGAATCTGAGCTGTCACCCGGCGCCGAGCTCCAGCGCTGGTACGCTGCGCTGCTTAGCCTGCGTCACACCGACCCTGTGCTCGTCGATCAATCGCGTGAGCGCCTGTCCGCGCAAGCGCTGTCGGCCAACGTGCTGGCCGTCCGACGCTGGTCGGCGAACGACGAGCGACTGTTGCTGGTCAACTTTGGCGACCAGCCGTTCCAGACGTCCGACTTCGGCGGTGGATGGCGAGTTGTCCTGGCACGTGGTGAGGCGACGTCGAACGTGGAGCGCGTGGGCGTCCCCGCGCGCTCGGCCGCCATTCTGGCGCGTGCTGCATGAACCTGCCGCCGCCTCCTTCCGCCACGTACCGTCTCCAGTTCCACGCTGGCTTCACCTTCGAAGATGCGCGACGGCTGGTCCCGTACCTGCACGATCTGGGCATCAGCCACATGTACGCCTCACCGTACTTGCGAGCGCGCTCGGGCAGCATGCACGGGTACGACGTCGCAGATCCCAGCTCGCTCAACCCCGAGCTTGGCTCCCAGGCCGACTTCGAACACCTGCTGGCCGACCTGCGACAGCACGGCATGGGCCAGCTGGTCGACGTGGTGCCCAATCACATGGGCATCGGTGACCCCGGCAACTACCGCTGGCTGGACGTGCTCGAGAACGGTCCGGCGTCGATCTACGCGCGCTTCTTCGACATCAACTGGCGTCCGACCCTGGCCCAGCCACAGGATCAGCTCAAGCTGGTCGTGCCCACCCTCGGCGATCAGTACGGCAAGGTGCTCGAGAACGGCGAGCTGTCCGTGTCGTACACCGGCGCGGGGTTCGACATCGCCTACTACGACCAACGCTTTCCCCTGGCGCCCGACAGTTATCCCGTCGTGCTGGAGAGCGCGCTCGCGGGCATGGAAGAGGAGCTCGGCCATCGGCACGAGCAGGTGCAGGAGCTGGCCAGCATCCTGACGGCCATCCGCCACTTGCCACCGCGGCGGATGCTCGACGCGAACGCGATGGAGGAGCGCAATCGCGAAAAGGAGATCGTCAAGCGCCGCATCTCGACGCTGCACGAGGTTTCGGATGCGTTTCGGGGTGCGCTGAAGGCAGAGCTGGCGGCGATCAACGGCCGGGCCGGCCAGGCCTCGACGTTCGACCGGCTCGATGCGCTGCTGGATCGTCAGTCGTATCGGCTGGCCTTCTGGCGCGTCGCGGCCGAAGAGATCAACTACCGGCGCTTCTTCGACATCACGGAACTCGCGGCCGTGCGCATGGAGGACCCAGAGGTCTTCGGCGACACGCACCGGCTGCTGATGCGACTGATCGGCGAAGGCAAGATCCAGGGGCTGCGCATCGACCATCCTGACGGCCTGCGTGACCCCGCTGCGTATTTTCGCCGTCTGCGGGAGTCTTGCCTGGAAGCAGTGGGAAACGCTGAGGACGCCGGCGACGCGTTCTACGTGGTCGTTGAAAAGATCCTCGAGGTCAGCGAAGCGCTGCGCTCGGACTGGGCCGTCAGCGGCACCACGGGCTACGACTTCCTCAACGACCTCAATGGCATCTTCGTCGCCCGCAACAACGAGCAGTTCTTCAGCACGATCTACTTCCGCTTCCTGCGCCAGGGCGCCAGCCACTTTCGCGACCTCGCCAACTCGACCAAGAAGATGGTCATGTTGATCTCATTGGCCAGCGAGGTCAACGAGCTCGGCTACCTGCTGCGCGACATCGCGAGCAGCGACCGTCGGCATCGCGATTTCACTCTGAACAGCCTGACGTTCGTGATCCGCGAAGTCATCGCCGCGTTGGGCATCTACCGCACGTACATCAATCCCGATTCCGGCCAGGCGTCTCGCGAGGACCAGCAGGCCATCGACCAGGCCGTGGTGGAGGCCAAGCGCCGTAACCCGCGCACCGATCCGTCGATCTTCGATTTCGTTGGCGACACCCTGCTGATGCGCGACGAGCTGAGCAGCGTCTCGAAAGAGCTTCTGCTGCGGTTCATCGCGCGCTTTCAGCAGACCACTGGCCCGGTGATGGCCAAAGGCACCGAGGATACGGCGTTCTACCAGTACAACCGGCTGGTCTCGCTGAACGAAGTCGGCGGGGACCCTGACACCTTCGGTCGCTCGCTGACGGCGTTCCACCGTCGCAACGCCGACCGCGCACGTGACTGGCCCGCGGCGCTGCTGGCCAGCTCGACGCACGATACCAAGCGCAGTGAGGACGTCCGCGCGCGCATCAACGTCCTGTCCGAGCTGCCGCGGGACTGGCGAGCCGCGCTGACGCGCTGGACCCGACTGAACGGGCGCAAGAAGCTGACGATCGAGGGCCGCGTGGTACCCGACCGCAACGAGGAGTACCTGCTGTACCAGACACTGCTCGGCGCGTGGCCAGGCTCTTCAGGCTCTTCGGCCATTGACGAAGAGTTCGTGCGGCGCATTGGCGAGTTCATGCTCAAGGCGCTGAAGGAAGCCAAGGTGCACACCAGCTGGATCACGCCCAACACCGAGTACGAGGAGGCGGTGCTGCGCTTCACGCGCACCATCCTCGACCCGCGGGACAGCAGCGCGTTTCTCGATGACCTGAGCCAGCTGCAGAGGAAGGTCGCGTGGTTCGGCACGTTCAACTCGCTGTCGCAGACGGCGCTGAAGCTGGGCTCGCCGGGCGTGGCGGACGTGTACCAGGGCAACGAGCTGTGGGACTTCTCGCTGGTTGACCCGGATAATCGGCGGCCGGTCGATTTCGCCGCGCGCCAGCGGCTGCTGGCGTCAGTGCTGGAGGCCAGCGGCGACCGGCGTCAACTGGCGGTTGAGCTGCTGAAGCACCCGGAGGACGGGCGGATCAAGCTGTACATCTCCCAGCGCTTGTTGTGCCTGCGGCGGGAGCGGCCGCACTTGTTCGTAGGCGGGAGCTATACGCCGCTGCGCGGCAATCCGCACGTGGCGGCGTTCGCGCGTGGCTTCGACGGACAGACGCTGGTCATTGCGGCGCCTGTGCAAGTGGCCTCGCTGCTGCGCGGCAACCTCGCGCCACCCATCGGCGCTGATGTGTGGCGCGAGGCGCTGCTGCCCGTGCCGGGAGACGCCGGCCGTGGTTACGAGAATGTATTTACAGGCCAGCGGGTGAGCGCCGTCGAGGGGCGTTCGGCGCTGAAGCTGGCGGAAGTCTTCGGCGAGTTCCCGGTAGCCGCGCTGCTGGGGGAATAACGCGTCTGGTCCGCTCCGCCTCGCGACGGGGGTGGATAGACCCATTCCGTTTCGCCACGGCATGGACAGGGCGTGCCTCAACCTCTGAGACGCCCTCGTGCCGCAAGCTAGCGAGCGATCGCGGCAGCCGCCGGTTTGTAGAACCTCGAGACGTACTCCCCCACCATGCGCTGCGCCGAGAACCTCGGCGCCATCGTCTCGATCGACCGCGCCACGGAGGAGAGCCACCTACGTGGGACCCCCGCCGCGTCGCGATCGAAGAACGAGGGCAAAATCTCAAACTCGAGCAGGTCCATCAGCTGGCGTGCCTCGGCGGCATCATGCGCATCGCCGACCAGTTCCTCGGGCAGCCCCTCACCCAGCGCCCAGCCCATGCCAGGCGCGTAGGCCTCGTCCCACCAGCCGTCGAGCTCACTCAGGTGCAGCGCACCATTGAGCGTGGCCTTCATGCCGCTGGTCCCACTGGCTTCCTGCGGCCGTCGTGGCGTATTCATCCAGACGTCGCTGCCCTGGACCAGGAAGCGGGCGATCTCGACGTCGTAGTTGTCGAGGAAGACCAGCCGCCCGCGGAAGCGCTCGTCGCGCGAGGCCTGCACGATGCGCTGCACCAGCAGCTTGCCCGGATCGTCGCGCGGGTGGGCCTTGCCGGCGAAAACGATGACCAGCGGTCGGTTGCCGCCATCCATGAGCCGCACGAGCCGCTCGGGATCGGTCAGCACCAGACCAGCCCGCTTGTAGGTGGCGAAGCGCCGCGCAAAGCCGAGCACCAGTGCCTTTTCGGGGGTGACGTCCGGGTGCAGTCCGCCGAGCCCCTCGAAGCGTGACATGGCGTCCACGCGCTCGAGGAGCCGCGCGCGCTGCGCGGTGCGTGCTACCCACAGCGCGTCGAAGTCGACGTGGCTGATCTGCGTCCAGTTGGCGGGACGGTCGGGAGACGTGCGCCAGTCCCGGCCCAGCTGTCGGTCGTACAGGCCGCCCATCTCGGGACCGACCCACGTAGCCGTGTGCACGCCGTTGGTGATCGACGCCATCTCGACGGCTGGCGTGGCGTCCTGCAGCGACAGCCCGACCCCACCCCACATGTCTTTGCTGACCGCGCCGTGAAGCTGACTGACCCCGTTGCGGCGCGCGGCGCTGCGCAGGGCCAGCACGGTCATCGAAAAGCGCTCCCAGGTAGCTTCGGGTTCGCGGCGTCCGTACAGCATGAACTCGTCGTGCGTCAGTCCGAGCTGCTGGCGATAGCCATTGAAGTAGGCCTCGACCAGGTCTGAGGGAAAGGCGTCGTGGCCGGCCGCCACGGGGGTGTGAGTGGTGAAGGCCAGGTGTGGCGCGGACTGAAGCAGCGCGTCGTCAAAGTTGTGTGCCGCGCCAGAGACCAGCCGTTCGCGGGCAAGCTCGAGGCTGAGGAAGGCCGAATGGCCCTCGTTCATGTGCAGGACCTCGGGCTGCGCTTCGGCGGGCAGGACGGTGCGCAGCGCGCGCAGGCCACCGATGCCGAGGACGATCTCCTGCCGAATGCGCGTGTCCTGGTCGCCGCCGTACAGGTGCCCGGTGATCCAGCGGTCGTCCTCGCGGTTGTCGGCCAGGTCGGTATCGAGCAGGTACAGCGGCACGCGGCCCACCTGGGCCACCCACACGCGAGCATAGACGCTGCGGCCGGGGAACGGGACGTCGATGACCAGCGGCGCGCCCTGCGCGTTGAGCACGGGGCGCACGGCGACGGCGTCCGTCTCCAGGCGGTCGTAAGCTTCACGCTGGTAGCCGCCGTCATCGATGATCTGGCGGAAGTAGCCGTAGCGGTACAGCAGGCCGACGGCCACGAGCGGCAAGCCGAGATCGCTGGCAGCCTTGAGGTGATCGCCGGCCAGGACACCCAGGCCGCCCGAGTAGATCGGCAGGGTTTCGGTGATGGCGAACTCGGCGCAAAAGTACCCGATGCGGGGGACGTCGGCGACGTGGGGTGGTCGGTTGAGGTAGCGCTGGAGGTCGTCGTACCGCTCGAGGATGCTCTCGGCGTGTTCGGCCAGGCGGTCAGGGTCGTTGACCGCCGCCTTCATGGCGGCCACGGGGTTGTGCGTCCGAGCCCAGGGCTCTGGCGCGAGACGCTGGAAGAGGTCCAGCGTCAATGGATCCCACGACCAGCGCAGGTTGTACGCCAGTTGTTCAAGCAACGGGATGAGCTCGTCTCGTTTTTTTCGTACCCGCGGAGAACCCTCGGTCACCATACGCGGCTCAGCAAGTTCAGCAGTATTGGGCATATGTGTTTCCGGGTCTCCCCATGCCAGGCTCACGATTCACCGTCTGGCCTGCGGGGTGTCCCGGGTGACGCGACTGCCACCGCTCCGCAGACCAGCCACTTGTGTTCCTGTGCATGATTTGGCCGTCTGGTTACGGGAGCCTATGCGGAGTGGTTCAGAAAAAGTTGTCGACATGCGCGTCCTGTTCCAAGCGTCGGCGCACGTCGGTTGTTCTGAACCATGCGGCGTCTGAGCGAAGCTACCGGGGGAAAGCTATTCGAGGATGTTAACGCACCCGCGTGTGAGGCTCACGCCGAGAGCGGCGCGGGCAGGGTCGCGGCCGGTGTCGAACGTGTTGCAGCCGCCGACTGACCCTGGCTGGCCCGTTTGCGCTCGATCTCCCTCTGGCGTTCGACCAGAACCTCGAGAGTCATGCCCTCAAGGATGCGCCGCATCGTGGCGGTTGCGAGGTGCCATGCGTCACGAATTGGACACGTCAGCGGATCCAGATCGTTGCCCTCCGCATCGTGCAGGCCTTCTTCGGGCGGCACGAATGGCCCCTCGAGTGCGGCGACGACGTCGGCCAGGCTGATCGCCCCCGGCGGACGCGTCAGGGTATAGCCGCCGCCCGGTCCGCGGTAGCTGCGCACCAGCGCCGCGCGGCGGAGGGCCAGCAAGAGTTGCTCGAGATAGGGCTCTGGAATGCCCTGGCGCTGGGCGATCTCGGTCGCGTGCACGGGCTTCTCGCCGTACGAGCGCGCGATTTCGACCATGGCGTGCGCCGCGTAGTCGGCGCGTTGGGAAAGGCGCATTGGTTGTTCTCTGGCGGGATTCTAGTCTTGACTGTCAAGCACGCGGCGGGCAGCGCGCCGCAAACGATCGGCCAGGGCTCGCCCGAGGCCAACGCGGGGGTCGGCCAGCTCGCGCGCGAACAGCACGTCGGCGCCTGAACCATCCAGGGCGCGCAACCCATCGTACAGGTGATTCGCGGACCGTTCGGGCGTGTCCCACGTGCCGACGATCTCGGCGTGAATACCAGGCGGGAGCGCGCGGGTGTCTTCTTCGAGCGCGAGCACGCCGACACGCTGGCCGCGTGCCAGGGCGGCCGCCACCTCGTGCGTGAGCCGCTCGCGAGCGCGGGCGCCCGTAATGAGGGTCAGCGCTGTGCGCGGCGCGTAGTGGACGGCCAGCATGCCTGGGGCCGCCTGCGGCCCCCCGCGCGTGGGTCCGGACGCGGCCAGCGCCACGCCCAGGACGGCTTCGATGGCTTCGGCGGGCAGGCCACCCGGTCGCAGCAGCCGCGGCGGCGACGTGGTCAGGTCGACGATCGTGGATTCGACGCCGACGCTGGTCGGGCCGCCGTCGAGCACCGCGTCGATGCGCCCGTCGAGGTCGTCCAGCACGTGCTGGGCTGTCGTCGGGCTGGGCCTGCCGAAGAGATTCGCGCTGGGGGCGGCCAGCGGCAGGCCGCTTTCGCGCAGCAGTGCCCGGGCAACGGGGTGGGACGGGACGCGCACTCCCACGCTGTCGAGACCGGCGGTGACCTGAGCCGGTACGCGCGGCAGCTTGGGCAGGACGAGAGTCAGGGGGCCAGGCCAGAACGCCTCGCCGAGCAGCCGCGCGGTGGGAGTCGGCACCGCCACGCGGTCGAGCTGCGCGGGCTCCGCCAGGTGGACGATCACCGGGTCGTCGGCGGGTCGGCCCTTGGCCGCGAAGATGCCTTCGACGGCACGTGCGTCCAGGGCGTTGGCGCCGAGGCCATAGACCGTTTCGGTTGGGAAGCCGACCAGCCCGCCGGCCTGCAAAATCGCCGCGGCAGCTTCGACGCCGGATGCGTCCACGCGCAGCTGACGAGTATGCCGGCGATTCATCGCCGCTAATGATCACACGCCTGACACCGGCCGTTCTGCGGGGCGTCACATCGGTCGGTCCGGGGGGTCACAGTGCTCCGGCGGCCGCTCATTTCCATCTGGATCGGGCAGCGTGGGCACCCGGCAAGCGACCGTCGCGGTGCCTAGAATCCGTCCCCATCCAATGTCCAGCCCTGCCCTAACGATGGTCGCCGCCGCTCGCCCCAGCGATGCAGCGGCACCTGAAGCGAACCAGCTCTGGCAACGCGTGCTGTCGCGTCTGCAGCTTCACGCTGAACCAGCGCACTTCGAAACCTACCTGCGCGGGACCCGCGGGGTTGCCTACGACCCTGGCGCCAGCGTGATCCGCGTCGCCGTCGCCAACCCCTTTCACGTGCCGTGGCTGGAGGGCAAGCTCAGCTCGCTGATCCACTCCGTCGTCGCCGAGCTGGTCGGCGCGCCGGTCCGCGTCGAGTTCTGCTCTGCCCAGGAGCTCGCACCCGTCCTGCCCACACGTCCGCCACGCCAGCGCACCACGCCTGCGCCCCTGCTGGCACAGCTCGAACGCCTCGAACAGCCCTCGGCGTCCGCGCGTCCCGAGCCCAAGCTCGTCGCGCCCCTGGGCTCGCGCCTGAATGCGCGCTACACCTTCGACACCTTCGTCGTGGGTCCCTCGAATCGACTCGCCCACGCCGCTTCGCTGGCGATCGTCGACCACCCCGGCAACGCCTACAACCCGCTGTTCCTGTACGGCGGGGTCGGACTCGGCAAAACACACCTGCTGCATGCCATCGGCCAGGCGGTGTCCGCGCGCGGCGGCGAGGCTATCTATGTCTCGTCGGAAACCTTCACCAACGAGCTGATCGAGTCGATTCGCCAGCACCGCACCGACGATTTCCGGCTCAAGTACCGCAGCGCGCGCGTGCTGCTCATTGACGACGTCCAGTTCATCGCAGGTAAGGAGCGCACCGAGGAGGAGTTCTTCCACACGTTCAATGCCATTCACGAGGCGGGCGGCCAGATCGTGCTGTCGAGCGATCGGCCGCCGCGCGCGATGACGATTCTCGAAGACCGACTGCGTTCGCGCTTCGAATGGGGTCTGACCGCCGACATCCAGGCGCCGGACTACGAGACGCGCATCGCCATCCTGCGCTCCAAAGTGACGGGTCTGACGTTGGGCGCGGTGCCGTCCGAGGTGCTCGATTTCATCGCCCAGAAAGTTCAGAGCAACATTCGCGAGCTCGAAGGCAGCCTGAACCGCCTGCTCGCGCATGCCCGCCACATGCAGCAGCCGGTGACGGTCGAGCTGGCCGCGCGCGCGCTGCACGACCTGGTCGCGCCAGGACCGTCCGGCCTGCGGGTAACGCCGACGGCGATCCTGCTGGCCGTTGCCCGCTTCTACGGCATCAACTCGGATGAATTGAAGGGCAGGTCGCGCCACAAGCAGATCGTGGTCCCGCGCCAGATCGCGATGTTTTTGTTGCGTGAGGACGCGCACCTGTCGACGCCGGACATCGGTCGCCTGCTCAATCGCGATCACACGACGGTCTTGCACGCGGTCAAGCAGATCCTGAGCGACATCGCCAGAGACGGACCCAGTCGCGCCGCGGTGCGCGGCATTCGCGAGGTCATCGCCGGGGGTGCGCCCGCTGGGGACTAGCCCGGGGGAGGAGCCCAGGGGAGGAGCCCGGAGGACTAGCCCAGGGGGAGCCGCCGCGAGGCGTCCGGCGCTGCAGCAGCCCGGCGGCTGCAGCCTGGGGATTAGCCTGGGGATAAGTCCCCACGCACCTGTGCATAACTCACAGGTCACGTGCTCGAAACGTCAGTATCGCGCCGCCGAGCACCACGACCACGTAGCCGATTGCCCACCAGATCAGCGCGGGCGCCGGCGGCACTGCCGAGAAGAACGGAATACCGCCGCGTGTGGCGCCCAGCGCCGCCAGCGTCGACGGCGATTGCAAGTAATACGAGGCGCCACGCCACAGCGCGTCGCTCGGGAGCAGCAGGCTCACGCTGGTCCCGATGTTGAGCAGCGCGTCGCCGCCGGTTGACTCTGAGGCCGTCTGCAGCAGCCGCCCGACGAACTCCATGATGCCGGCCAGCCACGCCAGGCCGAGCAGCGTGAAAACCACGATGCCGTTGGCCAGCGTCGGCAGGAACGTACTGCCGAAGAGGCTGAGCGTCAGCAGCAGCACGCCTTCGAGCAGCATCAGGAGCAGGGCGGGCATCGGGTCGGGCACCTCGTAGCCGGCGATCAGCCGCGCGATGAGCAGCACCAGGCCCGTCATGGCCGTGATGTACACGCCGAGCATGACGGCGTAGCCGAGCCAGCGGCCGACGATGAACTCGGAGCGGCGCAGCGGCCGCGCGAGCAGGGCGTGCAGCGTGCCCGAGTCCACTTCGCCCGAGACGGCGGCCACGGAGAGGAACAGGGCCAGGAAGCTGGCCAGGTAGTTCACGACGTAGACGCCAAAGAGCGTGAGGAACGCGAAGGCGACGCCCAGCGACAGGCGCGCCTCGGCCGAGGTGCTCGTCTCGATGGAGCGGTCGTAGGCGAAGTGGAAGCCGAGAGCGAAGAGGCCGATGAAGCTGAGGCTGATGAGGACGCCGGCGAGGATCAGGCGGCGGCTGACGGCCTCCTGGAGGGTGAAGCGGGCGATGTCGAGGACGTAGCGAGGGCGCACCACGGGGGGTTTGTGTGAGTAGAACACCGTGGCCCGCGTTTTTGCGACGCCGGAGGCGTGTGCCGGTGGCGCAGTGATGGTCCCGAGACGTCGTGGGCGCTCACGTCCTGTAGCGGCGCGGGACGGCTCGACGCCGACTCGCTCGCGATCGCCCCGGATGGGACCCCGCTGGGGACCGACTTCCGATACGTGTTCTCAACCATTTCCAAGCCACGCGGGCGAGCCTTCGCTCACCATACTCCTGTTTGCCAATGGCCTTCCTCGCGCTCCTGCTCGTGCCCCTGCTGCCTTTCGCTGTGCTCGGCTACGCCGTGCTCGGCGAGCCGTACCGGCCCGTTTTCAAACGTCACCGTCTCCCGCTGCCGCCGTCCTGGCCGTCAGGCATCTCGGTCCTGCACATCAGTGATCTGCACGTCCGCCGCGGCGACCAGCGCCTCCTGCGCGTCCAGAAGGGCGCCCTGCGCGGCCTGGCGCCCGACCTGCTGTGCGTCACCGGCGACGTGTGCGAGAAGGTCCAGGACATCCCGCTTCTGGTCGACATCCTCAAGCAGGTTCGTCCGCGACTCGGCACGTACGTCGTCCTCGGCAACCACGAGCACAACGCCCCCGCGCCGGGCCGCGTGCGCGAGCAGCACCGCCACGGTCTGTGGCGGCTCATCGGCGCGTTCATGCGCCTGGTCGCCCCTCGTGTGCGGAGCGACGGCGCGCACGAGGCGCACGCCATGGTCGACGCGCTGCGCGCCGCTGGCGTCACCGTCCTGCACAACCAAGGCGTGCGCGTGCGCAAGCACGGACAGACCCTGTGGATCGGGGGTTCAGACTCGGCCTGGGCGGGGCACGCGGACGTAGGGTCCGCGATGCGCGGCCGGCGGCCAGGCGAGGCGTGCCTGATGCTGATTCACGAGCCCGACCTGGCGTTCGAAGCCGAAGCGCGTGGGGCGGACCTGATCCTGGCGGGGCATACGCACGGCGGGCAGGTCAAGCTGCCGTTCATCGGCGCGCCGTATACGCTGCGCATGGATCCGCGCATCCTGGTGGCATCGGGCTTTCAGCGTATCGAGGCCGGGCTGCTGCACATCACGGCCGGGTTGGGGCACACGATTCCGCTGCGCTTCGGCTGCCCGCCCGAGGTGGTGTGGATGGACTGTCAGGGCAAGGCTCAGAGCGAGCGCGCGAGCGAGAGTTTCGCCGCCTGAGAGAGTTTTCTGCACAGCGTCTTTTTTAGGAGTCGAAAGCTGCGGCTTTCTCCCCAGGGCTCCGCGCCCTGGACCCCGCGTCCCAGAGCCCTACTCTCGGTGGCTGTCGGCCGCATCCGCTCGCTGTGACGCACGCATTGTCAACACGTGTGGAATCCAGGAGGGTTGGGCACCCTAGGTGTTGCCCGCTCTCCCCAACGTCTCGTCCTGGTCGACACCTCGGGAAGGGACACCCTTGGGGGCACCGTTGAGGACGCTCCCGTGGGACACCTTCGGAGAACACCTCGGAGGAACCCGGTCGGGGGAACCCAGTCGGGGGATACCTCGGATGAGGGACACCGCCGCGGAGGCACGTCTCGGAGGACAACCTCGGGCGGGCCTCTCGAAGAACGCCAGCGTGTCCCACCCTCATGGATCACGCTCGGGAACATCCCCGTCGGGATACATCCCCGGAGGGACAACCCCTTCGGGATACACACGTGTTGACAGTGCGTGCGTACCAGCGAGCGGATGCGGCTGACAGCCACCGAGTGTAGGGCTCTGGGACGCGGGGTCCAGGGCGCGGAGCCCTGGGGAGAAAGCCGCAGCTTTCGACGTCGAGAGAAAACTCGTTACAAGCTGGTGCCCGCCCTCGGGAGAAAGCCGCAGCTTTCGACTCCTAAAAACCTCGTGACCAGCTCGAACCCGCCCTGGGGAGAAAGCCGCAGCTTTCGACTCCTAAAAAAGACGCGTTACGAGCTGTCTGAGCTTTGATCGACCAAACTGATGAACACATCTTCGAGGGACTGGTGGGAGGGCACCATCGCGTACAGGCAGTAACCACCGCGAACGAGCGCTTCGCTCAGCCGCGCGGCGATGCTCAGGTCTTCGACCGCCAGGACAACCGTCCCCTCGCGCGCGTCCAGCACCTCGCCATGCGCCGCCATCAGCTCCAGCAGCGGCTGATCGATGCGATCGACCGTCACCCGCAGCTCGGGCAGGCCACCGAGCAGTTCCTCGAGCCGGCCCGAGCGCACGACGCGGCCGCGATCGACAATCGCGACGCGGTCGCAGACCATCTCGACCTCGCTCAACAGGTGGGAATTCAGGAACACCGTCATCCCCTGCGCGCGCAGCGAGCGGATCAGGTCGCGCACTTCGCGGCGGCCGACGGGATCGAGCGCCGAGGTCGGCTCATCCAGCAGCACCAGGTCCGGCGAATGGATGACGGCCTGCGCCAGACCAATACGCTGGGTCATGCCCTTCGAGTACGACCGAATGCGATCGTCGCCGCGCCCTGCCAGCCCGACCATCTCGAGGACTTCGGGGATGCGGCGCGCGCGCTCATCGCGGTTGACTCCCGACAGGCGCGCGTGGAAATCCAGGAGCTGCGCGCCCGTCAACCAATCGTGAAAGCGGAAGTTTTCCGGCAGGTACCCCGCATGCCGGCGTGATTCGGCGTCGCCGACCGCCCTGCCGAAGAGCCGCGCCTCACCACTCGTCGGTGCGACGAGGCCGAGCAGGATCTTGACGGTCGTCGTTTTCCCGGCGCCGTTGGGCCCCAGAAATCCGAACACTTCACCAGGCTGAACCGTGAGGTCCAGCCCGTGAAGCGCGATCTTGCGGCCGTACTCCTTGCGCAGTCCGACCGCTTCGATGGCGGGAGGGCTCAGCGGACTGCCAGGCTGTTCGCGACGCGCTGGAGGTCCGTGGCCTTGAGCGTGCCGGCGACGCCGTACAGATGCCCGTTGGCGTGCCACACCGCGGCGCTGCCCACCCCCGAGTTGTCATTCAGCAGCAGACCCTGGCTCCCGTCGATGGTCGTCGACTGCCAGTTGACCTGGTCCACCGGCACGGGAATGGGCAGGGTGTCGTTCCAGTTCTGAATTTGCCGCAGCTGGCTCACCACCGTGGGTGGCAGGCCTGGCAAACCCAGCAGGAAGTCGCGCATCTCGGGCAGGCTGACGTTGCCCTGCACGTCGACGACCAGCTCGCCGGCTTCGACCACGACGAGCTCGTCTTTCGATGTGCCGCCCGAGCCATAGCTGAGCAGGGCCGCCGACGGGATCGAGACGCTCAGCGCGGCGCCATTGAACTTGTCCGGCAGACTCACCTCGGGATGGCCGGTCGACTGGTAGTAGGCCTGCGCTTTGGCCTTGTCGAACGTGAAGCGCACCTGCGAGGCAGGACTGACTTTGACGGTCGGCGTGGTACTCAGGCCGGCGGGCAAGGTCGCGGGGTCCGGCGTGGCCAGCGCGAAGCCGACTGTCTGGGCGGCCTGGGCTGGCGTGACCGTGCGGCTCTCGGCGGCGACCTGCCGCGCCACGGCCTGCGGCTGTCCTGCCGTCGCGGCACCGGGCACCTGCACGGTGCCGAGATTCCCCAGCGCGTCCATCGAGCGCAAGATGTCCGCCTGCGACTGCGGCGTGATCTCGATGGCCGAGACCTGCTGGCTGCGGAACTGGGCCAGAAAGCTGGCCGCGGCTGAGCTGCCTTGCGGCGTGAAGGCCACGACCACGCTGAGCACCAGCGCCGCGGCGACGCCGGCAGAGGCTACCCGCCAGGGCATCGAGAAGCGTGCCAGATGTGCGCGGCGCGCCTGGGCGCTGGCCGGGTCGTCGATGGTGTCTGGCGCCGCGCGCTTGAGCGCCTGCGCGCGGCGCCAGTCGAGCCGCTCGCGGGCGGCGGCCACGTCGTGGGCGTCGGGCAGTTGCTCGGGCGCCAGGCCGGCGATCAGCTCGCCGATGTCAGGCTGCATCTCAGACAGGTTGGTCATGGGGTTCTCCCTCGAGCCTCCGATAGTTCAGACGGAACGCGTTTTCGGCCCGGGCGAGAAGGACGCCGACCGATCCCACCGCAATGCCAAGCGTCGCGGCGATCTCCGCGTACGAATAGCCCGAGTGCCGCAGCAGCAGGCACTCCCGTTGACGTTCGGGTACGTCGATCAGCGCGCGGCGCACGGCGGCGCGCTGTTCGTCGCGCTCGACCTGCCCGGCGGCATTGCTGGCATCCGCGTGCACCAGCTGGCGCGCGTCGCTGTCGAGTCGTCCGACGCGCTGCAGGCGCTCGCGGGCGCGGCGCGCCGACCGGACCCGATTGAATGCCAGGTTCAGCCCGACGCGCCGCAGCCACGCACCGATTTCCTCTTCAGGTCTCGCGTGCAGAGCCGGCGCGTCGGCGAGCTTCAGGAACGTCTCTTGCAGGCTGTCTTCTGTTTCCATGCGATCGCCCAGCACGCGGTACACCAGGCCAAAAAGCTCTGGATAAAACCGCGCGAAGAGCGCATCGAACCGTGTCACCCGCGCCGATTCGCCACCCCTGATCGAGATCGGCTCATCGACCTTCAACACGCCACGGCCGCGTTTCTGGTGGGTATCGCCATTCACGAGACAAACACCACCGCGGGACGATTTTCTTACACCTCGGGCACGACGCGCGCTGGAGTGGCGCGCAGGAAACCTATACTCAAGCTCGTGTCGGACACCACCTCGGCAGCGACCATCGGCGTCCAGGTGCGCTTGTTCGCGTCGTACCGCGAGGCGGCCGGGACACGACATCTCGAGGCAACGCTACCTACGGGCGCGGCGGTGAGCCGTCTCCTGGAGGACCTCGAAGGTCGGGTGCCAGGGCTCCGACAGACGCGCGGGCTGATCGCCGTCAACTATGTCTACGTGCAGCCGGATACGATCCTGCACGATGGTGACGAGGTGGCGCTCATCCCACCCGTGAGCGGCGGGCGCTGAGGACCGCGGCGCGTGTTCAAGATCGTCGATGGACCCATCGACGCCCTCGCGCTCGAAGATGCGGTGCGCACCGACGCCGACGGCGCGGTGATCGTCTTTCGGGGCGTGGCGCGCCGCCAGTCACGCGGGCGCGAGGTCACCCATCTGGAGTACGAGGCCTATCCGGAAATGGCCGAGAAGGTCATGGCGCAGATTGGCGACGAGATGAAGAACCGTTGGCCGATCAGCGGCGTGGCGATCGTCCACCGCACGGGTGTGCTGGACATCGGACAGGCGTCGGTGATGATCGCCGTGTCCGCCCCGCATCGCGGTGAAGCGTTCGAGGCCGCGAGCTACGCGATCGATCGCCTGAAGCAGATCGTGCCGATCTGGAAGAAGGAAGTGTGGAGCGACGGCTCGCAGTGGATTGGATGGGAGAACCAGGAGCACACGTAAGCTCTGTGTTTTCCGCACATCCGGGTCAAGGGAGCCCGCACACGTGTGTGCTCGTCCGCCCCTTCGGGTCGGGGGAGCCTGCGGCCCCCCGCCGCCAGTCGCTGCTGCGCTCGCAGGCTCGCTGCGCGCTCCTTCCCGCGGCGACCCCCCGCGTACGTGCTGGGCCGCACCTCTGCGGGGTCGCACGCCGACACGCGTCGTCCACACACCTGTTGATCGGACGTGTTTGACACCTCGACACGTTGTGCGGTGGGCGTTCCTGCCGACACGTCTTGAGGATCAACACGCGGTGGGCACATACCGTGTCGCATTGAGTGGTGTGACTGTTCGACACGTTGTTCGCTGAACGTCGGCGCCATCACGTTTCGAGGATCAACACGCGGTGGGGCACATACCGTGTCGCATTGAGCGGTGTGACAGTTCGACACGTTGTTCGCTGAACGTCGGCGCCATCACGTCTCGAGGATCAACACACGGTTGGAATCACAGGGTTCCGCCCAAACGTTAGAGGGGGTTCAAAGACTTCGGATCACCACGGTGTGTGGACCGTGCGTGTCGGCGTGCGACCCGGGAGAGGCGCGGCCCAGCACGTACGCGGGGGGTCGCCGCGGGAAGGAGCGCGCAGCAAGCCTGCGAGCGCAGCAGCGACTGGCGTCCAGTTCATGCCGTTGCGGAAATCGAGGTAGACGCTGCCCACCAGTTGGTCGGCAACGTACTCGCGGCCATCGGCGAGGTCGAGGTGAATGCCGGCGTGCATCGCCAGCGAGGGGTCGTTGGGCCACGGCCGCACGCCGACGATTCCAGCGGTCCAGCGGCTCGAAAGGTCGGATGAACATGCGACCGACCGTGCTGGCGCCGTCGCTCTGAAAGACGACGCCGCGGATGCGCGCGACGCGCCCGGGCCGCGGCGCATGGTCGGCGACATATGCCGGGCTCCGCGCGGTCAGTCGGCGCCGAGCACCTCGGCCAGCAGGCCGGGATCGGCATTGCCGCCCGAGATGATCACGCCTACGCGCTGTCCGAGCAGGTCCAGCCGTCCGGATAGCAGGAGCGCGACCGGCACCGCGCCGGTCGGCTCGACCAGGAGCTTGAGGCGCAGCAGCATGAAGCGCATGGCCTGCTTGACCTCGTCGTCCGAGACGGTCAGCACGCCGTGGCCGAGCGCCTGAACGATCGGGAACGTCAGCGAGCCAGGCTCCTGCGTGCGGATGCCGTCCGCGATCGTCTCGGGTGGCGGGATATGCACCGGATGGCCGGCGGCCAGGCTCTGCACCCAGTCGTCGGACGTGGTCGTCTCGACGCCAAGCACCTTGATCGCCGGCAGCACACTGGTGGCGGCGATGACGCAGCCCGAAAGCAGGCCACCGCCACCCACGGGCATGAGCAGCCAGTCCAACGTCTCGACGTCTTCGATGAGCTCCAGAGCCGCGGTGCCCTGGCCGGCCATGATCAAGGGGTGGTTGTAGGGCGGCACGAGGGTCAGTCCGCGCTCTTCGGCCAGGCGCGTGGCGATCGCTTCGCGGTCTTCGGTCAGCCGGTTGTAGATCACGACGTCGGCGCCGTAGCCGCGCGTGCCGGCGACTTTAAGCGCCGGCGCGTCGTCGGGCATGACCACCGTGGCCTGGATGCCCAGCTCGCGCGCCGCGAGTGCGGCGCCCTGGGCATGGTTACCCGAGGAGAAGGCGACGATGCCGCGCCGGCGTTCTTCTGGTGACAGGCACACGAGGCGGTTGTAGGCGCCGCGGAACTTGAAGGCGCCGGCGCGCTGCAGGTTCTCGCATTTGAAGAAGACGTGTGCGCCGAGCAACTGGTCGACGGTGCGCGAGGTGAGCACCGGGGTGCGGTTGGCGACGCCGCGCAGGCGCTCGGCGGCGGCGCGCACGTCGGCGAGGCTGATCGCGAAGTCTGCGCCGGGCGCGGGGGTCGGTGCGGAGGGCCGTGTCAAGGCGCGAGCCGACGGCGATGCGCCGCGTCGAGATTGACGTGAGAGGTTTCTCATCCAACGCTAACGTTTCTCTGCGCTCACGTTAGTGAGCCCTTAATAGCTTAGGGCGGATACTGGGGTCAGTACCGAGACAAACATCCGAGCTGCAACGGCGCAGGGCGGATCACTTGCGAGATCAGCGGACGAGCCCAGCAGTTCGTATACCACCCACCGGTTCCCTGCCCGCGGCTCTGGACTCGTTCGTTGGGACGCGCGTTGCGACGGCCATGGATGGCTCTCTCCCACCGAGAGCCAAGCCGGTCCCCCTTCCCCGCCCGTAGTCGCCGCACGCTGACGTCCAGTAACCATCGGCCCGCCTGCGCCCTCAGGCGGGCCGATGGCGTTTCTACGGCGTTGCTAGGGCGTATCGAGGCCGCACGCGAGCCGGCCGGTGACGCGCACAGGCGTTACACTGGTCAGTAGTTCGAGTCGGCGGCGGCAGCGTCTCGCCGGTCCGTCCCCAGGAAGTGGTTCGCGGTGCGCATCACGCGCACCGCTGCTACGCCGAGAGAGGTGAGCCCAAAGATGAGCACGACGGCACGGCCAGACAAGACGGTCCTGGTGGTCGAAGACGATCCCTGGATCAGATCGCTGATGGCCGACCTGTTGGCAGGCGAGGGATACATCGTCGTCCAGGCGCCCGACGGTAAGGCCGGCCTGGAGATGGCCGAGAGTAACGAGCCGGACGTCATCCTGCTCGATCTGGCCATGCCTGAGAAGTCGGGGCTCGATGTCCTGCACGAGCTCAAGAGCAGCAAGCCCACGCAAGACATCCCGGTGATCGTGGTCAGCGCGTACGCCATGCTGATGATGGGGTCGGATGCCCGACGCGCCGACGGCGTCATCCAGAAGCCCTTCGACCTGGCCGATCTGCTGCTGCAGGTAGAGCAGGCCGCCGCGAAGCACCACCAGACGCCAACGTAGGTTTTCCCCGGAGGGGACCCCCTGGGAGGTGTGGTGCGCGCTAGACCAGGCGCACCAGCTCCGTCTGGCGTCGCGTTGTGACCTTCACCTGGTTGCCTGGGGTGATGACCACGTTGATCTCCGAGCGCACCCCGAAGCTCGACAGGTAGATGCCCGGCTCGATCGAAAACGCCGCCCCTGGGCGGAGGAGGCGCGTGTCATGCGTCTCGAAGTCGTCGATATTGACGCCGTCGCCGTGCGCGCCGAGCCAGCCGATCGAGTGGCCCGTGCGGTGGGTGAACGCCTTGCCGTAGCCGGCCTTGTCGATCACGGCGCGCGCGACGCGGTCGACTTCGCCGCCCTGGACCGGCTCGCCGGCCTCGACCTGATCCTCGATGAACTCCACGGCCGCGTCGCGTGCCGAGCGCACCGTCTCCCAGATGCGCGCGTGATCGCCTGGAATCGGGTCGGCCGCGCTCGCCATCCAGGTGATGTCGGCGTAGGTGCCGACGCCACCGTCAGGCCGCTCCTTTTCGCGGGCCCAGACGTCGCACAGCACCAGGTCGCCCGTTTTGATGGGCAGCGCCTTGTCCGGCACGGGCGCGTAGTGCGGGTCGCCGGCGTGACGATTGACGGCCACGATTGGCGGATGGTCGAACTCGAGCCCGTGTTCTTGCATGAGCCGCACGAGGTGCTGCTGAGCCTCGACCTCGTTCCAGTCAACGCCCATGCCGAGTCGACTCTGCATGGCCGAGAAGAGGCCGTCCTTGCAGCGATCGAGGACGTCGGCCGCGCGCTGGTGACTGGCGATATCGGCCGAATCCCAGGCGGCGACCACCGCGGCGAGCGCGTCGGCGGAGGAGAGCACTTCGACGCCGAACGACCGCACCAGGTCGAGCGTGCCGCCGTCGACGCGGCTGACGTATGGGATGGCGTTGCCTGGCGAGTACTCCATCAGGACACGGCGCGCACCGCTCAAGAGCAGCCCCAGCGCCTGGACCAGCTCCTCGCGGCCGCCGTAGGGGCGCACGTCCAGACCCAGGCGGGAGAGGTTGCCGGCATCGACGTGGTGAATCAGCAGTCGCGGGTCACCGTCGCGTGGGATGTACAGGAAGGCTCGGCGGGTGGACTTCAGCTCGTCAGGGCTGCCGAGCAGCCGCGAGAACGCGGGGTTGGACCCACGAAAGTCGTACACGAGCCAGCCGTCGGCGGCGACACGCTCGAGCTCTTCGGCGATGCGCCCCCCGCGCCGAGACAGGAGCAGGTCGGCGCGCGGGTTGGGGTCGGTAGTGGTCATGGCGTAGGCTGCCCAGTTTAAGCTATAAAGATTTTGAATCTCTCAGGGCTGATTGCCCGGAAGGAGGTGCTAGCGAGAGCGATGCATTCGAGTTTCCGGAAAATCATGTCACGGGTTTGTCGCTGGCAAGTGGATCGGTAAGGCCCCAGCAGAGGGCTTTTACGGCGAGAGGCTGGGGCACTCCGTTTGACAGCATTCCAGCGTGAGATGAGTCGAGGCCACCTCCAGGGTTTCTGCCCGAGGTGGCCTCGTTGTATGTGGTGGGGAGAACCTTACAATCTCGGCCGAGATGCAAGGTATTTCACAGTTGCGGCGCGGACGATCGATGCAGAGTCGCGCCAAGCGCTTGAAGTTGCGGCGGACGCAGCCGCGGTATGCGGGCAAGTCGATGCGCTCGGCGTTCAAGGCGGCGCCGGTGAAGCCAAGGCCCACGCAGCCGTACCTGGGGACGGACGTCAACGTCGCTGACCTGATCAAGTAGGCGATTAGCTGCCGCTGCGCAAGGGGGTGGGCCTTCGCTCAGGCCCGAGGGTGCAGAAGCCTGCCGACGTTCGCGTCTGGGATGGTGAGGCACGCAGTCTCAACCCCCAGGGGGTCGGGGTGGACCCACCGCCGTCGCGCAGCGAACAGACACACCGTGCGAAAGGCGGCTCCTCAGGAGGAGAGTAGGGCAGAGCCTGAGTGGGAGGGGTAGGGTGCCGTGAGCGGGGATGGCCCGAACCCCGGAGGGGTGTGGACCAGCCGCACCCCACGTGCCGGTCCACGACGGGTGAGCACGGTCACGGCTGCGCGACGCGGGTGACAGTGCGTGCCTCAGCGCCGGACGTGTCAGGGTAGTCCGCTGCACTGCGCGGGTGACACAGTGCGCGCCTCAGCGCCGGACGTGTCGGGGTAGGTCCGCTGCGCGGTGCGGCTGACAGTGCTGCCTCAGCGCCGGACGTGTCAGGGTAGGTCCGCTGCACTGCGCGGCTGACAGTGCTCGCCTCAGCGCCGGACGTGTCGGGTAGTCCGCTGCGCGGAGCGGCTGACAGTGCTCGCCTCAGCGCCGGACGTGTCGGGTAGTCCGCTGCGCGGAGCGGCTGACAGTGCTGCCTCAGCGACGGACGTGTCAGGGTAGTCCGCTGCGCTGCGCGGCTGACGGTGCTTGCCACAGCGCCGGACGTGTCGGGGTAGGTCCGCTGCGCTGCGCGGCTGACACAGTGCGCGCCTCAGCGCCGGACGTGTCGGGGTAGGTCCGCTGCGCGGTTGACAGTGCGCGCCTCAGAGTCCCGGACGCCAACGTCATTGGCAAGGTTGCGAACCGAGGGGACGGAGGCAACACACCGCGCGGAAAAGCGCCTGAGGCAAGAGGAGAGTGGAGCAGAGCCTGAGTGTGAGGGTGGACGTGCCAGCAACGGGGTAAGGCCCGAACCCGAAGGGGGGCGTGGGACCAGACCGTGGGATCGACCTGGGAAAGACTCGCATGCTCGTCAGCAACTGGGGCAACCCCAGCGACTGAACGAGAAGTAGAGCTCCCTAGAAAGGAGGTGATCCAGCCGCACCTTCCGGTACGGCTACCTTGTTACGACTTCGTCCCAATCGCTGGCTCCGCCCTCGACGGCTCCCTCCTTGCGGTTAGGCCACCGGCTTCAGGCGTATCCAACTTTCATGACGTGACGGGCGGTGTGTACAAGGCCCGGGAACGTATTCACTGCTGTGTGCTGACCAGCAGTTACTAGCAACTCCGACTTCACGCAGGCGAGTTGCAGCCTGCGATCCGAACTGAGACCGGCTTTGGTGGGATTAGCTCCGGGTCACCCCTTGGCAGCCCGTTGTACCGGCCATTGTAGCGTGTGTGTAGCCCTCGACGTAAGAGCCGTGCTGACTTGACGTCATCCCCACCTTCCTCCGGTTTAGACCGGCGGTCTCCTTAGAGAAGGCAACTAAGGACAAGGGTTGCGCTCGTTGCGGGACTTAACCCAACACCTCACGGCACGAGCTGACGACAGCCATGCAGCATCTGTGCACGCTCCCTCGCGGGTCCCTTTCCTTTCGGATCGGTACCACGTGCATGTCAAGCCGAGGTAAGGTTCTGCGCGTTGCATCGAATTAAACCACACGCTCCGCTGCTTGTGCGGGCCCCCGTCAATTCCTTTGAGTTTTAGCCTTGCGGCCGTAGTCCCCAGGCGGTCGACTTAATGCGTTAGCTGCGGCGCCGAGGGGGTCGATACCCCCGACACCTAGTCGACATCGTTTACGGCGTGGACTACCCGGGTATCTAATCCGGATCGCTCCCCACGCTTTCGCGCATCAGCGTCAGCAAAGCCCCAGGCAACCGCCTTCGCCACTGGTGTTCCTCCCGATATCTACGCATTCCACCACTACACCGGGAATTCCATTGCCCCCTAGCTTGCTCAAGCTCGACCGTATCCGCTGACCCCGCCCAGTTGAGCCGGGCGATTTCACAACGGACGTGTCGAGCCGCCTACGCGCCCTTTACGCCCAATAAATCCGGGCAACGCTCGCACCCTACGTATTACCGCGGCTGCTGGCACGTAGTTAGCCGGTGCTTCTTCCTCAGGTACCGTCATCATCTTCCCTGAGAAAAGGGCTTTACAACCCGAAGGCCTTCGTCACCCACGCGGCGTTGCTGGGTCAGGCTTGCGCCCATTGCCCAAAATTCCTAACTGCTGCCTCCCGTAGGAGTCTGGGCCGTGTCTCAGTCCCAGTCTGGCTGATCATCCTCTAAGACCAGCTACCGATCGTCGCTTTGGTAGGCCGTTACCCCACCAACTGGCTAATCGGACGCGGGCCACTCCATCGGCGCCTTGCGGCTTTCTCTAGAGCCTCGATGCTCCAGCCGTATGCGGTATTAGCCACCCTTTCGGGCAGTTATTCCCCACCAATGGGTATGTCACCCACGCGTTACTCAGCCGTCTGCCACTGCATCCGAAGATGCCGTGCGACTTGCATGTTTTAGGCACGCCGCCAGCGTTTACCCTGAGCCAGGATCAAACTCTCCATCATGAAGAATTCTCTCCCTTTACGAGACTTGCACTCTTCCGAGTTCCATCTCTAAAGGAATCTAAGTGCTTACTTGTGGTCCCTAGTGGACTAGGAACCAGCACCCACGGAGGTCGTGTTCCACACGTTCCTCTTCGCGTTCCTTACTGTCTCTGGCACGTACTTCTCACAGATCAACACTCCCCTCCCCCTCCTCTTCAGAAGAAAAAGACAAGTGCCGCTCTGCTCCACTCTGCTCTTGTTCAGGTGCTGTCGGGGCAACAAAAATCCCGATTGCCACATGGCACATCGGGAACGGCGCTAAGCGGAACGGGCTGTTCCTCGTTGGCGCTGCCTTGACTCGATGTTGCCCCTTTCCCGTCTCAACGACGGTCGCGGTTGTTAATGCGCCACTTGCGCAGCGCATCACCCACTATACGTCATCGCCGGCAGACAAGCAACCAGCCTGCTTACGCCGGCGGACTCCAACCCTCGGGCGTGGGCAGATTGAAGGTCAGCGCCGCTTGCGTCGACCGCGCCACCACCATGCGTACCGGCACCTCCTTATTCGCGTTCATCTCGACGTGTACCAGGTGTGGCGGAACCCAGACGAAATCGCCGGCATGCGCGTCCTGGCCGACGTCCAGGCGGTCGCCCGAGTAGAAGCGCGCGTCGCCCGAGATGATGTAGATGCCACTCTCGGCTTCACCATGGTGATGGACTGCCGAAATCAGGCCCGGGCCCAGCTCCACGTAGCCCAGCCAGATCTTCTGCGCGCCGACCGTGTTTTGCGCGATGGCCGCCTCACGCAACATGGCCCCGCTGGCCGTGTCCGGGCAGCGGTCGCCCGCGCGCACCACGCGCAGCGTGCCGGTCGCCAATGCAGGCGTAGCTTCCGTTGACGTCATCGGTGTGTGGACCCTTTCGTCTCTCCGCGGATGGGAGCATTATCGGCCAGCGGCGCCGACGGACGCGCAGCGGCGTACCCTTTGAAGCGTTCGAAGCTGAAGCGTTTGAAGCCGTGGGAGCCTGAATCGATGACAGTTGAGCTCGAGACACGCACAACAGACCAGACCTCGCAGCTTGACCTGCGCGAGGCCCTGCGGCTGATGCTGACCATTCGCTCCTTCGACGAGCAGGCAATCGCCCTGTTTCGTGCGGGTGAGATCCGCGGAAGCACGCATCCGTACATCGGCATGGAGGCGGTCGGCGTTGGGGTCACCCTCGCGCTGCGGCCGACCGACTACGTCACCAGCACGCACCGTGGCCACGGCCACACTATCGCCAAGGGCGGGGACGTGCGACGCATGATGGCGGAGCTACTCGGTCGAGCCACAGGCTACTCGGGCGGCAAAGGCGGCAGCATGCACATCGCCGACATGGACCGCCATATGCTCGGCGCCAACGGAATCGTCGGCGGCGGCATGGGGCTGGCGACCGGCGCCGCGCTGACGTCCAAACTCCAGGGCACAGGATCGGTCGCCATCTGTTTCTTCGGCGACGGCGCCCTCGAGCAGGGCGTCCTGCACGAGACGACCAATCTCGCTGCCATCTGGAAGCTGCCGGTCGTCTACGTCTGCGAGAACAATCAGTACGCGATGTCCACGCGGTCGGACTGGAGCGTGGCGGGCGGCGACCCGGCCAGTCGAGCCGCGGCGTACGGCATCCCGGGCGTCACCGTCGACGGCATGGACCTGTTCGCGGTACATGCCGCGGCGCGCGAATTCGTCGAGCGCGCGCGGCGCGGCGACGGGCCCGCGTACCTGGTCTGCACCACCTACCGCTACCACGGCCACCACGCGGCTGACCCGCTCAACTATCGCGAGCGAGAGGAAGTCGAGCGCTGGCGCCAGGTCGATTCCATCGAGCGTGTCAAACGCGCGGCCGTCGAGCGTGGCGTGATGACCAGCGCCGACATTGCCGATCTTGAACGTCGCGTGCAGGCCGAAATCGACGAAGCCGTGGAATTCGCCAGGAACAGTCCCGAGCCGACGCCTGACCAACTCATGACGGACATTTACGCATGACGACGCTCCAGAGCGCCCCGACGACGCCGTCCAGTACCGAGACGCCGCGCGAGATCACCTACGCCGAAGCGCTGAACGAGGCGTTGCGCGAGGAGATGCGTCGGGATGGCTCGGTGTTCGTCATGGGCGAAGACGTGGCGGTGTGGGGCGGCGGCGGCATCTTCGGCGTGACCAAGGGCCTGGTCGAAGAGTTCGGTCCCGAGCGGGTACGCGACACGCCCATCAGCGAGGAAGCCATCGCGGCCGTGGCCGTCGGCGCCGCCGCGACCGGCAGTCGGCCGGTCGCCGAGATCATGTACGTCGACTTCATCGGTCTGGCCATGGAGCCGATCGTGAACCAGGCCGCCAAACTGCGCTACATGTTTGGCGGCAAGGCGCGCGTGCCGCTGGTCATTCGAGCTCAGGAAGGCGCCGGCCGCGGCAACGCCGCCCAGCACAGCCAGAGCCTGGAGGCCTGGTTCTGCCACATCCCGGGCTTGAAGGTGGTCACGCCTTCCACGCCGGCCGACGCGAAGGGCTTGCTCAAAAGCGCCATCCGCGATGACAACCCGGTCATTTTCCTCGAGCACAAGGCGCTGTACTTCGCGAAAGGCGCCGTGCCCGCTGGCGACGTAACTATTCCGCTGGGTGTGGCTGAGATCAAGCGCTCTGGCGGCGACATTACGGTCGTCGGGGTGCACACGATGGTCGGCAAAGCCCTTCAGGCTGCCGAGCAGCTCGCCACGGA
Organism: uncultured Chloroflexia bacterium; assembly: GCA_963776625.1. GTDB lineage: Bacteria > Chloroflexota > UBA6077 > UBA6077 > CF-72 > CF-72. The sequence goes on from CAVZNP010000007.1 coordinate 415,708, forward strand.
CGGCATCGAGCTCGAGGTGATCGATCCGCGCTCGCTGGTCCCGCTCGACGAGGCGGCGATCGTCGACTCCGTCAAGAAGACGGGCCGATTGATCGTCTCGCACGAGGCGTACACGCGCGGCGGCTACGGTGGGGAGATCATCAGCCGCGTCGTCGAGGCCGCGTTCGACTACCTCGACGCGCCGCCCGTGCGCGTCTGCGCGCGCGACGTGCCCGTGCCCTACAGCGCCGTGCTGGAAACCGCGGCGCTGCCCCAGGTGGACGACCTGGTCGCCGCGGCTCGGGCGCTCATGAATCGGGACCGCTGAAGCCGCGTGGCCACGCCTGTCACCATGCCCGTGCTCAGCACCACGATGGAGGAGGGCACTGTTGCCGAGTGGCTGAAGCAAGAGGGCGACAGCGTCGCTCGGGACGAGCCGCTGCTGATGGTCGAAATGGACAAGGGCACACTCGAGGTGCCGGCGCCGGCGAGTGGCGTGCTGCGCCGCATCGTCGTGCAGCCCGGCGTGACGGTGCCGGTGCGCACGCTCATCGCCGAGATTGGCGCGCCTGACGAGACGCTGAGCAGCGGCATGCTAACCACCGCCCAGCCAGTGGGCCGCACCTCCGACGTGGGCCGCACCTCCGGGCGCGTGTTCGCGTCACCCCGTGCCCGGATGCGGGCCCGCGCGCTCGGCGTCCAGCTCTCCGTCCTGCGCGGCAGCGGACCCAACGGGCGGATCGTCGAGGCGGACGTCCTCGCGCAGGGGCGTGTCGTGGACGAGCCACGCGTACCCGCAACGCCGCTGGCCCGCCGTCTGGCTGAAGAGCACGGCGTGGCCCTCGCCGACGTGCACGGGTCCGGCCCCGGTGGACGGGTGACCCAGGAGGATGTGCTGCGCGCCTCGCACACGCCGCGGGAGACGACGCCCGACCTTGAGGCCGGCGTACAGCCGCTCTCGCGGGTTCGGCGCATCACCGCCGAGCGCATGGCTGCCTCCGCACAGACCACGGCGCGGGTCAGCCTGTTCCTCGACGCGGATTTCTCCGAGGTCGTCCGCTTGCGGCGCCAGCTGGAGCCGGAGTTTGCGCGCCTGGGCGTGCCCAGATTGCCGTGGGACGCCGTCGTCGCGCGCGCCGCGGCGCTGGCGCTCGCCGAACACCGCCAGCTGTTGGCCCAGTGGGTCGAGGGTGAAGGCTTGCGCGCGCTGCGCGACGTCAACGTCGGGGTAGCCGTCACGCTCGAGCCCGAGGGTCTGGTCGTGCCCGTGCTGCGCAACGCCGATCGCCGCTCGCTGCGCGAGCTCGCCGCCGAGCTGCTCGAACTTGTGGCAAAAGCCCGCGCGGGGCGGCTGAGCCCGGCCGAGATGCAGGCTGGAAGCTTCAGCGTTACCAATCTGGGCGGGTATCGCATTGATGGCTTCACGCCGATCGTCAATCCACCCGAGACCGCGATCCTCGGGGTCGGCCGCATCGCGGACAGGGCGGTTGTCGTCGACGGCGCGATCGTGGCGCGCAGCATGTGCACGCTGTCGCTGAGCTTCGATCATCGTGTCGTGGACGGCGCGCCAGCCGCGGCCTTCCTGGCGCGCGTGGCCGAGCTCCTCGAGCGACCGTACGCACTTCTCGGCATCTGAGGTGTCGCCCGAGCCCGCGGGACTGGGCACCGGCAAGCTTCCGCCCGAGCTGCTGCGCGGTCTCGTGCTGGGCCAGCTCGGCGTGCGCCGACCCGAAACACTGGTGTCCGCCGCGCTCGGCATCGACGCCGCCGTGATTGCCGTCGACGCGGACTGGGCGTGTGTGCTCACGTGCGATCCCATCACCACGGCGACCTCGGACGCCGGTCGGCTGGCGGTGCATGTCGTCTGCAATGACCTGGCGGCCATGGGCGCCGAGCCGGTCGGGGTGCTGGCGACGCTGCTCTTCCCGGCCGGCACGACCGCCGAGGCGATCGGCGCGTTGATGGCCGAGATCGACGCCACGGCGCGTGTGCTGAACGTCGAGGTGTTGGGCGGGCACACGGAGATCGCCCCAGGCGTGTCGGCGCCACTGGTGGTTATGAGTGGTGTCGGGCGCGCGCGGCGCGACCGCGTGCTCACCGCCGCGGCTGGTCGGCCGCACAACGCGCTCGTGCTGACGAAAGCCGCGGCGCTCGAGGGCACCCACGTGCTGGCGAGCGACCTGGCGTCCGTGTTGCTGGGGCTGGGTGTTGGGGAAGGCGTTCTGGCTGAGGCCCGTCGGTATGGCGCGGAGCTCAGCGTGGTGCCCGAGGCGCGGTTGGCGGTCGACCTGGGCGCTAGGGCGATGCACGATCCGACCGAGGGCGGCGTGGTCGGGGCCGTGTGGGAGATGGCCGAAGCCTCAGGCTGCGGCTTTTCCGTGAGGATTGATTCGATCCCGGTTCGTGCGCCGACGCGACAGGTGTGTGAGGCGCTCGGGGTGGATCCGTTGAGGCTGATCGCCAGTGGCGCGCTGCTGATCGCCTGCCTCGATGGCGCGACAATGGTGCGTGGCCTGACGGACAGTGGCATCCCCGCGGCACAGATCGGGGTGCTCGCGCCGCTGGCGGATGGTCGCGTGCTGCTGCATGCGGACGGACGCGAAGAACGGGTCGACTCGGTGGGCCGCGACGAGCTGTACCGCGTGCTCGAGGAGACTCAGCGACCGAGCGCGAGCTGAGGAGGTTTCGCGTGGCGCCCTCTGAGGCGGATCTGCTCAGCCGCGTGTCGAGATGGGGGAAGTCGTCATACGGCTGGGGCGGGTCGTCACACCCTGACCGGGCAACCCGCGAGGTGCAGCATCGGGGTGCGGAACCCGTGGCGCCCGTGGCGTTCTCGGCGCAAACCGGCTGGGACCCCTCTGGGGAACGCTACGAGAGCTTGTGCTCTTGGCCACCCTTGCCGAGATCGTCGATATCGAGCGTCTCGATGAACTGTCGGAACACAGACAGCTTCTCCTCGTCGACCTCGGTCGCCTCCTCGGCTTCGACGCCCTCGGCGCCTTCGGCCTCCTCGTTCTCGAACACCAGGCCGGCCTGCTCGAACACCGACTCTTCGACGTAGATCGGCACCTTGGCGCGAATGGCCAGGGCGATGGCGTCGGACGGTCGCGCGTCGACTTCCACGTGGCGGCCGTGCGCGTCGACGATCAGCTTGGCGAAGAACGTCTCGTCGGCCAGCTCGTTGATGACGACCTGCGTGAGCTTGCCGCCCAATTGCTCGATGACACCCTTGAGCAGATCGTGCGTCAGCGGGCGCTGCACGGGCACGTTCTGCATCGGGATCGCGATGGCGTCTGCTTCGAAGTGGCCAATCCAGATGGGTAGGTAGCGGGGGGAAGTCTTCTCCTTGAGCATCACTACGCGGCGGTAGTTCGTCATATTGACGCGGATGCTCTCGACGTAGACTTCAATCACTGCCTTCTCCTCTACCCCGCGAGTGCGGAGCTCTGGATGCGCCCATATTGTATGCCATGCGTCCGAGCGGTCTACGCATCAGTACGGTGGCAGAAGATCATCGCGGCGGGTCGGTTTGCGCGTCGTGTGCGGCTGGGCAACTGACGGAGTTGGCGGCACGGGTTGGGGGCTAGCGCTCGGCGCGCTTCCTCCGCTGCTCGTCACCGCCGGTTGCGTGGGCGCCGGTGCCGACGACTCCCAGCTCCACTGTGGGGTAGTGCCGGATATCGGCTCGGCGGTCGCGGTGCCGTTCGTGCCCGCGGCGCCGTTGACGGTGCCGTTGGTGCCATTGGCGTTCGTGCCGTTGCTGATGCTCGGCGCGGCGGCGGCGAGCGCCGGTGCCGGAGTCGCAACCGTTGGGGGCGAGGTGCCCGAAATGGCAGCGTTGATGCTGGCTTGGGCGCTGGTCACTGCCGACGTGGTGTCCGCGACGATGGACTTGGTCTCCTGCAGCTCGGCCTGGATGGTGCGGTTGAACTCGTCGCTCAACTCGCTGGTTGCCCGTCGAAAATCCGCGATCGCCTTCCCAACCTGGCCCATGATTTCAGGCAGTTTCGCTGGCCCGAAGACGATCAGGGCCAGGACCACAATCAGCAGGATCTCCAGGGGTCCCAAGCCGAAGAAGCTCATCGCTGCGGATTATGCCCCCCGTATCCGTCGAGCGTCGATTAGAAAACTGTGAAGCGCCACCCTGGTTCCGATTATGCCCCGCGCACCTGACCCGCTTCGATCACGAAGCGTTGCGTGCTGGTCGGGAACTGGTCTTCGGACAGGAGATCGAGCTCCGTGGTGGTAATCCACACCTGACGCTGCTCGGACGGCTCTGGCCTGGCGACGCGCAGCAGCACGTACTCGCGGCGCCGCGGATCGAGCTCAGACAGCATGTCATCCAGCAATACGACCGGAATCTCCCCAATGGATGACCGCATCCAGTCCGCCTCGGCGAGTTTGAGAGCCAGAACGGCCAGCCGCTGCTGGCCGCGGGAGCCATACGTATTCAGGTCGACGTCCGCCAGCATGAACGTGAAGTCGTCGCGGTGGGGACCGACGAGGCTTACCGCCTGTTCGACTTCACGCGTCGCGAGCTGGCTCTGACGTTCGCGGAATGTGGCCTCGATGTCCGCCTTCGACGGTGGTGTTTCAGGTTCGTTGCTGCATACCGTCGAGCGATACATGACCCTGAGTGTCTCCGAGTTCCCGGCCAGATCGCGAAAAATGCTGGCCAGGCATGACTCCATATCGCGCAGCATCGTCAGCCGTTCGTGCAGGATCTGAGCGCCCCAACTGAACATCTGCTCGGTCCACGGCTCGAGCGCCGCGGCGGACTGGCGCCGCTCACGCACCAGGCGCAGCACCTGGTTCCGCTGCATGAGTACGCGGTTGTAGCGCTGCAGCGCGCGGAGGTGCGTCGGCGATGCTTGCGACAGCGCCAGGTTCAAATACTGCCGCCGACCCGACGGCGAACCGCCGGCCAGGTCGACGTCGCCGGGCGAGAAATACACGACTGGCAGTTGGCCGACGAGCGCCGTGGCACGCGTCGACAGGCCGTTGACTTTGATCGAGCGGGTGATTGCCCCCGGGCTGCCGGTGAGCGTCGGCTGGCCGCCGTTCGCCGCGCGCTCGCCCTCGAAGGTCAGCTCGAGATGAATCTCGCCACCGAGCCGTCGCACACGTGCGTCGAGTCGGGCAAACGGGGGCGTAACCGCTGCGAGATCGGCGTCTTCGGGCGCGCGCCAGCTGAGCAGCTCACGTTCGACGCTGGTGCGCGGCGAGCGGGTCGTGGCCAGGACGTAGACCGCTTCGAGCAGGTTGGTCTTGCCCTGACCATTGTGACCGCTGAACAGTAAGACGCCAGGCTGTGGCTCGAGCCGCAGACCGCGGTAGTTTCTGAAGTTGACTAACCGCAGCTGGCTCAGCCACATTCATTCAATCGGTCAGTCGTGATGACCGGCAGGTGCGGGAATCGATGGCCCAATACCAAAACCTGGCGCGCGGTGCTGTTCGACCGAAAAGGCGCGGTCGACAACGTCAATCAATCGCGTGATGGCCTCGTCGACCTTGCCAAGGTCCGCTAACTCTTCGTCTTTCACATGCGAAAGATAGGCAACCACCACATCTCGGGCGATCTCCGCCTTCTTTTCGCTCGTATTCACCTGAATCGACATAGTGATCGAAGTGTAAGCGGTGACCCCCCGGACAGGTCCGACTTGCGGCTACACTCACTTCGGCTGGCCATGCGTGAGCACGCGTTCGTTTTGCTCATCGTGGTGGTGCTGGTGGCCGCGGCGATCCCCGCGGACCACGTGGAAAGCGGCGTGCACGTCGATTGGGCGTCGACCGACTTGCAGGCTGCGCCGTCGGTCGCCGATTCCGCGTCGGTCGCGGATTCCCCGAGCACCGCCGATGTTCCGACGGTCGCGGATTCCGCCGTCGACGACCGCTTCCAGCCCGGCCAGCGGCTCATCCACCAGGGTGACTACGCGCAGGCGGAGCAATTTTACGCCGATCTGGCCGCCCAGTATCCCAGCGTCGCGCCACGTGCGCTGTTGCTCCAGGCGCGCGTCACCCTGACCGATGGCGACACCGCCGGCGCCGAGGCACTCATCCAGCAACTGCTGAGCGACTATCCCGACTCCGACCAGACCGCCAATGCGTACTTTGCACTCGAGCAGATTCGCCGCGCCGCGGGCGACTGCGCCGGTGCCCTGCGCGCGCTGGACGCCTATCTGGCGGCGTCCGGGCCAGACCCGATCGGACCATACGCCGCGCTACAGCGCGCCCAGTGCGCCTCGAAGCTGGGGCAATGGTCGACCGAGCTCTCGGCTGCCAACGCGGCGCTGTCCATTGACGGCGGCGGACCACGGCTGACGCAGATCGAGGCGCTCGAACGCGCCGCCGAAGCTGATCTGCGGCTCGGACGACAACAGGATGCGCTGGACTACTACAACCGCTCGTTGGCGCTGGCCGGCACTCCCGCGTACACGGCCGAAATGCTGTTCACCACCGCGACGATCGCCCGCGCGCTCGGACAGACAAGCCTGGCCGCCGACCGGTTCCGGGCCGTCGTCGTCGACTATGCCGACCAGGCTCGCGGACCCGGGCGCGCTCGACGCCCTGATCGACATGGGTCAGGCCGACACGGTCAGCCCGTTGCAGGCGGGTGTGGTGCGGCTGAATGCCAGGGACTACTCGGCTGCCATCGTGCAGTTCGACCAGGTCGATTCGAGCAGTCCGGATTGGGGTGCCGCGCAGCTGCATGTCGCCGAAGCCGAGCTCAAGCTCGACGACGAGGCGGATGCGCGCGCCGACCTGCAGTCTGTCGTCGATGCGGGTCTCCCGGAGGCTGGCAGCGCCTTGCTGCGACTCGGCCAGCTCGACGAACGCGATGGCGACGAAGCCGGCGCCGAGGGGGCTTATCAGCAGATGGCCGCCGTGGCGCCGGATCGCTCGGCCGAAGCCCTGTTCCACGTCGGCTTCACACGTTTCCTGCACGGCGACCGGCCGGGTGCGCTCTCGGCCTGGCAGGCCGGCATCGCCAGTGGTCCGCCTGCCCCCGACTTGCAGGCACAACTGCGGTACTGGATTGGTCGAGCGCAGCCCGACGGTTCGGCCGAGGCCCAGGAGGCGTTCAACTACGCCGCGGCCGCTTCGCCCGAGAGCTACTACGGCCTGCGCGCTCAGGACCAGCTGGACGGCAGCCTCAGCATGGCCAGCGTGCCGACGGACGCGGCCTGGCTGACGGCCGGCCCTGAAGAAGTCCAGGAGCGCGCCAACTGGTTCGCGGCATTGAATCTGACGCCTGACCAGGTGAGCCAGGACGTGCTCGGGCTCCCGGCGATGCAGCGCGCGGAGACGCTGCTCGATCTCGGCCTGAAGACCGAGGCCAGTTGGGAGCTCGACGGCGTGGTGGCGCAATACGCGGCGTCGAGAGACGTGGCGCACATGAGCGCCGTCGCGGACTGGACCACGGCGCACGATCTGCCGCAGTTGACCATGCACATCGGCGAGCAGATGCGCGACCTGGTCGGGCTGGACGGCTTGCCGCGCTCGATGCAGAAGCAGGTGTATCCGGCGGGTTGGGGCGACATCGTCGCCCAGCAGGCGAGCGCCTATCACATCGACCCGCTGCTGCTGCTGGCGCTGATGCGCCAGGAGAGCTCGTTCGATCCACGCGCGCAGTCGGGCGCGCAGGCGATGGGGCTCACCCAGATGGTGCCGTCGACGGCGCGCGGCATCGCCAGCAAACTGGGCGACGGCGATTTCGGCGTGGAAGACCTGTTCAGGCCTGAGGTCAGCGTGCAGTTCGGGGCGTATTTCCTGTCGCAGCTGATCGGCCAGTACCGCGGGCAGGTGTTTCCGACGCTGGCGGCCTACGACGCGGGCGGCAGCAACGTGTCAACGTGGATCAAACACTACACCGACGATCCCGACTTGCTGGCGGAGCAGATTCCGTTTGCGGAAACGCGGATGTACGTGCGGATCGTGTACGACAACTACTGGCACTACCGGGCTCTGTATCGGCGCTGAGGGCCAAAGGCCTTTTTCCTTTTCCCCCGGAGACGTTGCGGCCCAGCGCCAGGGTGGGTCCCCTCGGGGTACTCGCGTCTTTGCTCTGATACGCTCCGCGCGAGATGGACCTTGGACTGCGTGGACGGACCGCCATTGTGGCGGCAGCCAGTCAGGGACTGGGCAAGGCAGTAGCGCAAGCGCTGGCGGTTGAAGGCGCCAACGTGGTGATGTTCTCCCGAAACGCGGCCGCCATCGAGGCAGCGGCCAAGGACGTCCGCGCGGCGGCTGCCGCCGTCGGCGCCCAGGTGACGGGCCTGACCGCCGACGCCACGCGCTTCGACGACATCCAGCGCGTCGTAAAAACCACGGTCGACACCTTCGACGGCGCCGACATCGTTTTCTCCAACGCCGGCGGTCCCAAGCCCGGCGTCTTCGACAGCCTGACCGACGACGACTGGTACGCGGCTGTCGACCTCAACCTCATGTCCGCCATTCGCCTGACGCGTCTGTGCCTACCGCACATGCGCTCGCGACGCTGGGGTCGCGTCATCGTGAGTACGTCGTATTCCGTCAAACAGCCGATTCCGAACCTGATGTTGTCCAACGCGGTCCGCAGCGCGACCACCGCCTGGGCCAAGACCCTCGCCGACGAGCTCGGCCCGCACGGCATCACCGTCAACACCATCGCGCCCGGGCGCATCGATACCGAGCGCATCCGGCAGCTCGACGGGGTCATCGCTGAACAGATGCACCGACCACTCGAAGACGTGGTGAGCCAGTCACAAGCCAGCATTCCACTCCGCCGCTACGGCCGACCGGCTGAGTTCGGCGCCGCCGCGGCCTTTCTTGCCTCCGAGCAAGCCAGCTACATCAGTGGCGTCACCCTGCTCGTTGACGGCGGCCTGTTTCGGGGGACCTACTGATGCGACTCTCCAGCCGTCTCGGCTACGGCGATGGTTTCCTCGCAGTCGCCGAGCGGGCCGTCAGGCTCGAAGAGGCAGGCGTCGAGCAGTTCTGGGTCGGCGAAGCCTACAGCTTCGACGCCGCGACGCGACTGGGCTATCTCGCGGCTCGCACGCGGCACGCGCAACTGGGCGCGGGCATTTTTCCGATCTACTCGCGCACGCCAGCGCTGCTGGCCCAGACGGCAGCTGGACTGGACGAGCTGTCCAACGGTCGAGCCATCCTCGGCCTCGGCGCCTCGGGACCGCAGGTCGTCGAGGGCTTCCACGGGGTGGTCTACGACCGACCGCTGCAGCGCACGCGCGAGATCATCGAGATCTGCCGTATGGTCTGGCGGCGCGAGATCCTGCAGTACCAGGGCAAGGTCTACACGTTGCCGCTGCCACCTGACCAGGGCTCGGGACTGGCCAAGGCGCTGAAGCTGTCGTCGCACCCGGTGCGCGACCGCATTCCGATCTACCTGGCGTCGCTCGGCGATCGCAGCGTGGAGCTGACCGCCGAGCTGGCCGACGGCTGGCTGCCGATCTTCTATTGGCCTGAGCGGGCAGACACGATCTGGGGCAAGGCGCTGCGGCGCGGGTACGCCAGACGCGATCCGTCGCTCGGTCCGCTCGAAATCGTTGCCGGCGGGCTGCTGGCGATTGGCGAAGGTCTCGAGCCGATGCGCGACCACGAGCGGCCGCACCTGGCGCTGTACATCGGCGGCATGGGGGCGCGGGAAAAGAACTTCTACAACGACCTGGCGTGCCAGTATGGCTACGAGCGCGAGGCGGCGGAGATTCAGGACCTGTATCTGACAGGACGCAAGGCGGAAGCGGCGGCGGCGGTCCCACAGTCGATGCTGGATGGCCTGTCGCTGATTGGCACCGAGGCGTTCGTGCGCGAGCGCGTCGAGGCGTACCGCGCGGCCGGCGTCACGTGGCTCGACGTGACGCCGATCGGGCAGGACCCGTACGGGGATGTTCGGCGCGTGAAGGCGTGGATCGGCTAGGCCGCCGGCAGGAGCAGATCGGTAACAGCAGGTCGGTGGGGCTCAGTCAGCTGAAGAGCGTTGCCACGTCCTCCACCTCGCACAGTGCTCGCAGGCGCCGCAGCAGCGCGTCGGCGTCCCAGTCGCTCTGAGAGAACGCCACGCAGTCGCGGAATTTGGCGTCCAGCTCTGCATTCGTCAGCGGCGCTCGCGCATCGCCCGCCGGCACGTCACACCGCTCGCGCACACGACTGCCGTCCCGCAGCGTGACCTCCAGCGTCGCGTAGGCGTGATCAAACGCGGACGCGCCAAACGGCGGCACCGCCACCTCCTGGATCGTCACGCGCGACAGCAGGTCCTGCGCGGGAGGCCGACACACGGCGTCGTCCGAAAACGTGGACAGCCCCACGCGCCCGTCCAGCAGACACGCCGCCACGACATACTCGCCGCTGAACTTCCCCTGTAGCCCGGTCTTCGGCTGGTGGTGGATGATCGCCTCCAGTCCGCCCGGCGAGACGCTGACGTCAATCGTGTCGACGTCACTTGCGCGCAGTCCGCGCGCCTGCAGCGCAAGCGCCGCGTTGGCCATGCGATGCGTCCCGAAGCAGCAGGGGAACTTCTTGACGCTTAACCCGCGTTCGAGCAGGACATTCGGGCGCTCCAGCGCGCTCTGCACCTCCTCTGGCAGCGGATCGACACCGAACATCTGGAAGTAGCCGATGCGCCCCTCGAGCTGGTGCGCATCCGCGGTAAAGCCGTTGGCGGCCAACTGGGTGGCCAGTACGGCGTCGCGCGAGGCCAGCCCAGCGTGCAGCGGCTTCGTCATCGTGCCGAAGTTCTGGCGGCTGCCCCCGGCCATCGACCCGGCGATGCCCAGCGCTTGCTGGATGATGGGCTGGTCCAGGCCCAGGAGATGGCCGGCCGCGGCTACGGCGCCGAGGATGCCCACGGTCGCGGTGGCGTGCCAACCCCGCAGGTAGTGGGGATCGACGGGGAGTCCGCGTGCCACCGCACAGGAGACTTCGAAACCGAGGGCGTACGCTTCGAGCAATTGGCGCCCGGTCGCGTGGCGCGCCTCCGCCAGGGCCAGAAGCGAGGCGACCAGCACGATGCTTGGATGCCCGTGGATCTCGTCGGCGACGTCGTCGTAGTCGAGCGCGTGGCCAGCCGTCCCATTGACCAGGGCAGCCTGCGCGGCGCTCGCGCGTGCGCGCGTCGGCAGTACTGTTGCCTCGCCGGACAGTCCGCCAACGCCGAGCGTCTCGGCCAGGATGGTGAAACACGCCTCGTGGCGACCTGCGATCGCGACACCGATGGTGTCGATGAATGCTCGGGTGGCGCGCTCGTAGAGCTCCTCGGGGGCGTCGGCAAACGCGTTGCCGCGAGCGAAGTCGGCGATTGCCTCAGTAGCGGAAGTCGTGGTTGCAGTCGCGAGTGCCATGCTGTGTGTTTAGCCTCCGAGCCAGGTAGTCACGTCGCCGGCCATGATCACGGAGTGAATGTCCTCGCAGTCGGCCTGGATGGCCAGCACGCGACGGAGCAGATCGATGTACTCGGGGTCCTGGCGGGCGAGGTCTTGCTGTTCGACCGTCTCGGTGAACATCACCGTATCTCGTCGTCCAGCGTAGCGCCGCACGGTCGACGAGGCCATGGGTTTCGGGCGGAACTTGCCAGCTTGCAGGCCGGAGGGCGATCATCGCCGTCGGGACCTGCGTTGCCTGAACTCCCCGACCTGACGGTCTATCTCGATTTCCTCCAGGCCACTGTCGTCGGCCAGACGCTCGAGCACATCCGCATCGCCAGCCCCTTTGTGCTGCGCACCGCCGATCCACCCCTCAAGGCGGCCGAAAACAAGCGCGTCCTCGGCATGCGTCGCCTCGGCAAGCGCCTGGTTTTCGAGCTGGAAGACGACCTGTTCCTGGTCATCCACCTGATGATCGCCGGCCGTTTCCGCTGGAAGGAGCAGGGCGCGCCGATCACGGGCAAGATCGGACTGGCCGCCTTCGATTTCTCCAACGGCACGCTGCTGCTGACCGAGGCGTCACAGAAGAAGCGCGCCGCGCTGCATCTCGTCAAGGGCGAGGCGGCCCTCGCCGAGTTCGATCGGCACGGGCTGGAGCCGCTGGACGCCGACCTGGAGGAGTTTCGGTCGCGCCTGCTGGCCGGCAACCACACGGTCAAGCGCGCGCTGACCGATCCCGATCTGTTTTCGGGGATTGGCAACGCGTACAGCGACGAGATCCTGCACCGGGCTCGGATGTCGCCCGTACGCCTCGCGCACGCGATGTCGCAGGGTGAGGTCGAGACGCTATACGCGGCCACGCAGGAGATCCTCAAGGAGTGGATCGAGCGCTTGCGCAAGGAGGCCAACGGCGGCTTTCCCGAGAAGGTCACCGCGTTTCGCAAAGACATGGCGGTCCACGGACGCTACGGGGAGCCGTGCCCGGTGTGCGGGACGCCGGTGCAGCGCATCGTCCACGCGGAAAACGAGTCCAACTACTGTCCGACGTGTCAGACCGGGGGTCGGCTGCTGGCGGATCGCGCGCTGTCGCGACTGCTGAAGCAGGATTGGCCGCGGACCATTGAGGAGCTGGAAGCAAAGCGACCGAGGCCAGCGGTCGCCACCGGGGCGGGATCGAGTCGCGCAAAGCGTTGACCCTGGCCCACCGCCAGGGCCGAACGCCGCACTGGTCACCATCTCGAGCCGCGCGATGGCGGTGGCCGTGAGCGGCGGCGCGTGAGGAGCGCGCCCGAACACACGGCGCCTGCTCCCACCCATGTGGCGCCGGAACCGCCCTGGCAGCGCAACCTGTACGCGCTGACCGCCGCAAGTTTTCTGATGTTCACGGCGTTTGGTTTTGTTTTCCCGTTTCTGCCCCTGTTCATTGCCCAACTTGGCGTGGGCGACGTCCAGCAAGTCGAGGTGTGGTCGGGCGTCAGCAGCTTCGCCCAGGCCCTTGTGCTGGCGATCTTCTCCCCGATCTGGGGCGCCGTGGCCGATCGACACGGGCGGCGTTTGATGGTGCTGCGAGCCGCCTTCGGGGGCGGAATCATCATCGCCATGATGGGTCTGAGCCAGAACATCTGGCAGTTCACGACCCTGCGCATGCTGCAAGGGGCGACGACGGGTGTGGTTGCCGCGGCATCGGCGCTGGCCATTTCGTTTGCGCCCCGCGCGCGCATGGGGTTCGCGCTGGGCCTGATCCAGATGGCGTCGTTCGCGGGCAATGCCGTCGGGCCATCCCTGGGCGGTATCAGCGCCGATCATTTCGGCTACCGCTACAGCTTCCTGGTGAGCGGCGCGCTGTTTTTCATGGCAGGCGCGCTGACCATTCTGTTCGTGAGAGAACACTTCGTGCCGCCGCCGCCCGGCTCTACGCGGCCAGGCCTGGGCGGCATGTTTCGCGACATTCGCGACCAGGGCCGCGACCGTCAGTTGCTGCTCATGATGCTCGTGCTGTTTTCGGCCACCTTCGGCGTGAACGTTGTTCAGCCAATGCTGCCCTTGTTCGTGCAATCGCTCGATCCGACAGTGTCAGTCGCGACGGCCACCGGCATCATCTTCACGGTGGCGGGCATCGTCGCCGCGGTGAGCGCCGTGGTCTGGGGTCGGGTGGGTGACCGGATTGGCTTCCGTCGCTTGCTGATTGGGATGTCGCTCGGCGCGGGCCTCATTTACATTCCGCAGGCGCTGGTCACGACCGTTGCGCAATTGATCGCGCTGCGCGGGCTTCTGGGCATCTTCGACGGTGGCTTGCTGCCGTCGGCGAATGCCTTGATCGCCTCGTCGCGACCGGGCAGTCCCGGCGGGAGCGGACACACGTCGCATGGAACTACCTACGGCCTGATGAATCTCGCCAACGGTATGGGCTTCGCGCTCGGCCCTCTGGCTGGTGGCTTGATCGCCGCGACGCTGGGTCTGCGCAACGTGTTCTTTGTGACCGCGGTCATTTTGCTGGTGATCGCGGCGTATTTGCCGTTCGGGATCAAAGACCCCCGCCCGCGTAACGCCGTCGGCGCCGGCGCAGACCTTCTATAGTTTCGCCCCGATGGGGGTTGTCGAAGCGATTGTCGGGCTGGCGATCCTGGGCAGCATCCTGTTCGACATCTTCCTGACCGTGGTCGTGCCGCGGCGTGCGCCGGCCACGGGGCGGTATTTGCGGCTCAGCCGCTACGTCGTCGCCAGACTGTGGCTCCCCTGGCGCTGGATTGGCTTGCGTCTGGATCAAACGGAACGTCGCGAGGCGTTCCTGGGCAGCTTTGGCGCGCTGTCGATCATCCTGCTGCTGGTCGGGTGGATCGCCGGACTGGTGGTGGGTTACGGCCTGCTGCTGGACGCGCAGCGCGACCAGATCAGGCCGCAGCCCGAAAATCTCGGCTCCTCGCTGTACTTTGCGGGCACGTCGCTGCTCACGCTGGGCTTCGGCGACTACGTGGCCGTGAGCGGCTGGACGCGTCTTGTCACGTTGGCCGCCGCCGCAACCGGCCTGGGCCTCTTCGCCGCGGTTCTGACGCTGCTGTTCACGCTCTACGGCTCTTTCCAACGTCGCGAGGTGGCGGTCGTGGTACTCGAGGCTGGCGCGGGCGCGCCCCCGTCGGGTGTCACATTGCTCGAAACCTACGCGATGGCCCGCATCCTGGGCGACCTGCCGCGCGTCTTCGAGCTCTGGCAGGCGTGGGCCGCCGAAGTCCTCGACAGTCACCTGGCCTATCCGGTCCTGGCTTATTTCCGCTCCAGCCACGACAACGACTCGTGGATCAGCTCGCTCGGCGCAGTCATGGACGCCAGCACGCTGGTGCTCACCACCATCGAGGATGGCCCCAAAGGCTGGGCGAAACTGAGCCGGGCCGTCGGCGGTCACTGCCTCGAAGACCTGGTGGAGACCTTCCGCCTCGAGGACGACCCGGAGGTCGGTCTCGAGCGCGGGGAATTCGAGGAGGCCTGTCGCCGACTGGAGTGGGCGGGGTTCCGCGTGCGAGAGATCGACGAAGCCTGGGAGAACTTCAGTCGCCTGCGGTTGGAATATGCCGGGCATGTCAATGCGCTGGCGCGGCACTTCGCGTCGCCGCCCGCGCAGTGGATTGGCGACCGCTCGCCGTTGCGGTACCCACGGCTGCACATGCAACCACCAACGCGGCCGCTGGTGGGCGCGCCTGACTGACGCGCTACCCTGGATGGGCGATGGCCAGAACTCACGATATGGGCGGTCGGCCAAGCAGCGAGCCGCTCAATCTCGAGGAGCACACGCTCGCCGACTGGGAGCTTGTCACCGACGCGCTGACGGTCGCGCTGGGTGCGCGCGGCATCCGCACCACCGATGAGCATCGCCGCATCATGGAGAACCTGCCCAGCGACGAGTACCTGTCGCTGAGCTATTACGAACGCTGGGCGCAGGGGACCGAGGATTTGCTCGTCGAAAAAGGCATCCTCACGCGCGAGGAGATCGACCGCAAAATGGCCGAGCTCGAGGCAACCTGGGACGTCTCGTGAAGTTTCAGCCGGGCGATCTGGTGCGCGTCCACACGTTCGATCCGCAAACCCACGTGCGGACGCCATCCTACGTGCGCGGCAAGCAGGGTTGGATCGAGCGGGTCCAGGGCGAGTTTCGCAATCCGGAGAGCCTGGCCTACGGTGGGGACGGGCTGCCGCGGCAGCCGCTGTACCTGGTCGGCTTCCGTCAGACGGACCTGTGGCAGACGCGCTACGCGGAGTCGCCAGCGGACAGTCTGTACGTCGATCTGTACGAGCACTGGCTGGAGTCAGCTTCAACGCAGGAGGGCACGCAGGGATGAGCGACCACGAAGCGGGCCATGGGCATAGTCACGAGCATGTCCACGGCGACCACGACGTCGCGCAGCACGACCCGGAAGCCGCCGAGCGGAACAGCGTGCCGTATTACGGCAGGCGCATCTACGCGATGCGCGAACTGCTGATCGCCAAGGGGGTCGTCACCGGCGACGACATCCAGCGCCAGATCGAGTACATGGACGCGCGTTCGCCGGCGAATGGGGCACGCCTCGTAGCGCGCGCGTGGGTCGATCCGCCGTTCAAACTGCGGCTGCTCAGCGACCCGAAAGCTGCTTGCGCGGAGATGGGCATCGACGCGTCGGGGATGACCGAGTTTGTGGTGCTCGAGAACACGCAGCAGGTGCACAACCTGGTGGTCTGCACGCTGTGCTCGTGCTATCCGCGGCCGATCCTCGGGCGCCCGCCGGATTGGTACAAGAGCTTCGCCTACCGCTCGCGCGCGGTCGTGGAGCCACGCGCGGTGATGGCCGAGTTTGGAACCTCGCTGCCTGATGCAGTCGAGGTTCGCGTCTTCGACAGCTCGGCGGATGTCCGCTATCTGGTGCTGCCGATGCAGCCGTCGGGGACAGAGGGGATGAGCGAGGCACAGTTAGCGGAGCTCGTGAGCCGGGATAGCTTGATAGGGGTGACGCAGGCGAAGGCGCCCGCGCTGGCCGCCGGCACGGGCTGACACGCGTTTGACACCATCCGCGCTCCAGCCTCCCATCTGAAACGCGCGGGTCGCACGGGCGCCGATCCTTGACAGCCTCAGGACTGTATGGAGAAATGTCCGGACGTGGCATAGGCAAAGGGGAGCGTTGCGTGACCGACCGTGAGTCTGGCGTTGGTACTGTTCTGGCGTCGTGCCTGACCCGTCGTGGGTTGTTCCGCGCGAGCGTGCAATCGGGGGTACTGGTCGGAGCAGCCGCGCTGCTGACGGCCTGCGGGCTCAGCACCAACCCTGCAGGGACCGGCGCGGCGCCCACTAGCGCGACGGGCGGCGCTGCCCCGGCTGGCGCAGCCCCGGCCGCGGGTGCAACGACTGCGCCGGCGACGGTCGCCGCCGCACCAACCAGCACCAAACTGCAGCTGCCGACCTACCAGCCGCCGGCCAACGCACCCACGCCGGACTACCCGGGCTCGCCCGACGGCTCCGTCATGCCCGGCTACGTCAACTACCCGAAGACGCCGTTCCAGTCGGTCAAACAGGCGCCCGGCGATGGCAGCGAGGTCTCCATCTTCCTCAACCTGATGGGTGCGCCACCGCCGTCGATGGATCAGAACCCGGCCTGGCAGGCCTGGAACCAGGCGCTGAACGCCAAACTGACCTTCCAGTTCTATCCCTTCGCCGATCTGGCGCCGCGCTTCGCCACGCTGATCGCCGGCAACGAACTGCCCGACATCATCGCCACGCTCGTCCGCCAGGACATCCCGCTCACTCCCGATTTGTTCAACGCCAAGGCTCAGGACCTGACGCCCTACCTCAGCGGCGACGCGATCAAGGACTATCCGAACCTTGCCGCGCTGCCGACCCGCGCGTGGAAGGGCATGGTGTACGACGGCAAAATCTGGGGCGTGCCGACTCCGACCGCGCAAGGCCAATTCTTCTGGTGGCCGTTCATCCACCAGGAGCTCGTCGACGCGGCCGGCGAGACGCAAGCCAAGACCACCGATGACTACAAGAAGCTGGTCGTCGAGCTCACGAAGCCGCAACAAAACCAGTACGGCCTTCTGACGCAGGGCGGCTACCAGTATTCGTTCGACATGAACACCGGCAATGGCTGGTATCCGTCGATGTTCGGCGCGCCAAACCTGTGGGCGGTCGACTCCAACGGCCAATTCACGCACATGTGGACGACCGACAATTACAAGCAGGCGCTGGCCTACACGACTGATCTGTACAAAGCGGGCGTGTTCCATCCCGACAGCCAGAACCTGAACGTGGTGACCGCCGCCCAGGACTTCGAGGGCCGCCAGGGCGCCGTCGTTGTAACCGGTCTCCGGCCAGACTTCTGGGACATTCGCGGCACAGCCGCCGAGGGACTCCAACCGCCCGTCAACATTAATTTGATCACGCCACCGGCGGCAGCCGGGTTCAAGCCGCAGTATTACAACGGCCGGGCGGCGTTCAGTATCGCGTTTCTCAAGAAGGCGTCCGACGACCGCATCAAGATGTTGCTGCGTATCATGGATTACGTCGCGGCGCCATTTGGCAGTCAGGAGTTTTTGCTGATCAACTACGGCGTTCAGGGACGCGATTGGGATCCGGATGCCAACGGCAACCCCATTCTGAACAAGACCGGTCAGGTGGACTTCGCTGCACCGAGCCTCGGTTCGGTGAGTTTCTTCTCCACGCTGGTGGGCCGCTATCTGGTGCTGTACAGCGCGGCGGACCCAACCTTCGCGAAACGCATTCAGGATTATCAGAAAATCCTGGCGCCCATCAGCACCGAGGACGCGTCGCTGGGCTTGTATTCGGCGACACAGGCCAGTTCAGGGGTCCAGCTCATTCAGCCGTTTGGTGACGGCATCACCGACATCGTGGCCGGCCGACGGCCACTGTCCGACCTGGACGACCTGGTCAGCACGTGGCGCAGCGCGGGTGGTGACAAGAGTCGCATGGAATATGCGGCGGCATACGCCGCCTCACAGTAGTTCACCCCATACATATATTGACGCTGATCGAAGGGGGCTGGTACAGCTAGGCGATCAATTCGTATTGGGGAGTACTGCAGTGGCCAGTACAAGTGCGTCCCACCTGGTTGCGCAGGGATCAGGTGGCGTCACGATCCAGGTCAACGGACAATCCGTCAACGTGAAGTCAGCGCCCGACACGCCGCTTCTGTACGTGCTGCGCGACGAGCTCGGGCTGCACGGCCCACGCTTCGGCTGCGGGCTCGGGCAGTGCGGCGCGTGCACCGTGCACATGGGCGATCAAGCGATCCGCTCCTGCCGTGTCCCCGTTAGCACGGTCAATCAGCCGATCACCACCCTTGAAGGCCTGGGCTCGGGCGGCCAGCTGCACCCGATGCAGCAAGCCTTCATCAACGAGCAGGCGGCACAGTGCGGCTACTGCACCAACGGCATGATCATGCAGTCGATCGTGCTCGTAAACGGCACGCCCAACCCTAGCGAAGACCAGATCCGCAGTGGGCTGGCCAACAACCTGTGTCGGTGTGGGAGCCACCTGGCTGTCATTCGGGCGGTGCAAGCTGCCGCGCCGTCAATGGCCTGAGCGCGGAGGAGGCACCATCATGAACACCAGCATCAAGGGACACTCGACCTCCAGACGCGGATTTCTCAAAGGCACCGGCGCGCTGGTCGTGACGATCTCAGTCGTCGGCGCGCTGCCGTCACTCGCGGAGGCCGCCCCAGCCGATCAGGCCTCGCCGACGCCGACGCCTACGCCCGCTCTCGCCCCGACGCAACTCGATCCGACGCAACTTGATTCGTACATCAAAGTGGGCGGTGACGGAACGGTAACAGCGTTCACGTCAAAGATCGAGATGGGTCAAGGCAATCAGACGGCGCTGACGCAGATCGTTGCCGAGGAGCTGAGCGTTCCTCTGGCACAGGTGAACGTGGCGATGGGCGACACCGCCAACACGGTCCAGGAAGCGGGCACCGATGCAAGCGCCACTATTTTCAGCACTGGGTCCAACCTGCGTCATGCCGCCGCTGAGGCGCGCCAGGCCCTGGTCAACTTGGCTGCCAAACAGTGGAACGTCCCCGCCGACAACCTGGTAGTCCAGGGGGGTGCGGTCAGTAAACCGGACGGGTCCGCAAGTCTGACCTATGCGCAGCTCGTTGGCAACAACCAGTTCCATATCACGCTCAAAGCGCTGACGACACCAACAGGTAGCCTGATCCCGTTTGCACCCTCGCTGAGTGGAACGGCGGCTACGAAAGACCCGTCGCACTACACACTCGTGGGTACGTCCACGCCTCGCATTGACATTCCGCCCAAGGTCACCGGCCAGTTCACGTACATGCAAGACGTGCGTGTGCCGGGCATGCTCCACGGGCGTGTGGTGCGACCCTCGGGTGTGCACTCCACATTGATTGGCATCGGCAGTTTCAGTCCGCCGGTGCCCGGCGCTCAGGTGGTCACGCAAGGTGACTTCGTGGGTGTGGTGGCCGACAACGAATGGGATGCCATCAAGGCTCAGACCGCGCTCCAGGTTGCCTGGTCGGACTGGAGCGGTCTTCCGGATATGAGCGACATTGACTCGGTGATTCGATCGACTCCGCCGGCGGAAGTTCGGCCCATTTCGAATACCGGAGACTTCGCCGGCGCCATGGGCTCCGCGGCGACCACGCTGAACGCAACGTACGAGAACGCGTTCCAGATGCATGGCTCGATTGGTCCGTCTTGCGCGGTGGCAGATGTTCAGGGCGACCATGCTACGATCTGGTCCGGCACGCAGGATCCGCATACGATGAAAAGCGCGGTTGGCAAGATCCTTGGCATCTCGCCAGACAACGTCCACGTCATGAACGTGGAAGCGTCGGGATGCTATGGCCGTAACGGAGCTGACGATGTGACCACCGATGCGGCGTTGATGTCGCAGCTCATCGGTAAGCCGGTTCGCGTGCAGTACATGCGTCAGGATGAGCACCGCTGGGAGCCCAAAGGTCCGGCGATGGTTCACGATTTCCAGGGTGGCGTGGATGCCGACGGGAACGTGGTCGCTTACGCACACACCGCCTGGACTCCGCCCCACTTCGACTCGGTCAGCCTGACTGGAACGCTCGTCGGAATCCAGATCGGATTTCCTCTGCCGGGTAATATCCCGAACTGGGCGACCGATCTGTTGTACAGCTTTCCCAACGTCTCGATCACGGAGAACGAGCTGGGCGAGTTTGCAATGGCCATCCGGACGGCCAATATTCGAGGTCCGGCATGGTTCCCGTACGTTTTCGCAAAGGAATCATTTGCCGATGAGCTGGCAGCGTCGGCAGGTCGCGACCCGATCGAATTTCGCATGGCCTATCTGTCAGATCAGCGTGTGATGGACGCGCTGCAAGCGGTCGCGCAAGCTGCCAACTGGGAGACGCGCCCATCGCCTGGGCCACAGGCAGGGTTGAATGGCGTAAAAACCGGTCGGGGTGTCGCCGTGGTCAACTACACGGGGACACGCGTGGCCGAGGTCGCCGAGGTCCAGGTCGATACCAGCAATGGCAATATTCACGTCACCCGCTTCTGGGTGGCGCACGATTGTGGCCTGATCATCAACCCGAATGCCGTCAAGGCTCAGATCGAAAGCAACATCATTCAGGGGACGAGTCGAACACTCAAAGAACAGGTGGTTTTCGACAACTCCAACGTGACCAGCGTCGACTGGCAGGGTTATCCGATCCTGACGTATCCGGAGGTGCCGCAAGTCAACGCCACGCTGATCAATCACCCGGATCAGCCCGCTACCGGAGTGGGTGAACCATCGACGACTCCGGTCGCGGCAGCCATCTCCAACGCGGTATTCGACGCGATCGGAGTCCGCTTGCGGGCGGTCCCATTCCTGCCAGATACCGTACTGGCAGCCATTTCCGCGGCCTCAGGTAGCTGAGGAACGGTCGCGCCTCCTCGAACGCGCACGCTCGAGGAGGCGGTCGGTCGTCCCCTGCGCCGGGTCAAGGGCTGCGTCGGTTTCAGTAGGTGTGGACGAGGTCCGTCCGCGCGTGAACCAGCGCGGCCGCACCTTGAACCTGGCTGACGGCGGGGTGAAGCGGCGCGAGGCAATCTCGAGCGGCCACGTCAGTGCGGCCAGGAGCACCAGCAGGGGCCACGCCGGCCAGCGCGCGGAGGTGGGATGGTCGAGCCGGTCGTGTTGCCTGGCGGGCGTTGTCCAGCACCCGCCCACCGCCGGCGGCCGCGACCTGTTCGAGGAACGATTGATCGATGCCCACCTGACGGAATTCCGCCGGGTAAGGCGCCACCCAGCCGGCCTCGCCACTCAGCGGCTGCGAACCGTCCTGGGTGACCTCGACGACGTACGCGCCAGGCTCCGTGGTGGCAATCGGTCCGCGATAGTGGCCCGGGCCCGCGGGGGTCAACTCGACATCCTGAGACTGGCCGTCCGGACCGATCACGTGCGCTCGCGTCGGTTGAACCTGGGCCCAGTTGGCGGTGGTCTGAGCAACGTCGACGTCGACGCTCGCCGTGTCGGAAGTGGTCGCGTTGACGTCCACACTGAGCGGACCCTGGGTCTGGGGTGGCAGCAACCACGACAGGATGTTGCCCCACAAGGCGGAGGTGACCGTCGCGCCTGCCCACGCGCTGGTCCAGCGTCCGCCCACGTCCGAGGTCCAGGCGATCGCCCGGCCAGCACCGTACTGCCAGGCCGCGAGCAGGGGATCGCCGTCCGGCGAGACGAGTGCGACCTCGGCGCGCTCTTTGGGCGTCACCGCGATGTAGCCGTCCATCGGCGGAGTCTCGGTAAGTCCGCGCAGCAGCGGACTGTCGGCTGCCACCGATGGGTAGAACCGAGTATCGACCAGCAGCGCGCGCGTGGCCATCAGCGTTTCGCGAGTGAAGATGTCAGGGATGTCGGCCGGGTTGTCAGTGAAATGGAAGCGGCCGTGTCCGGCCCGCGCGAGGGCGCTCAAAAAACCCTGGTCAGCATCGTCGCCGACCGCGACGGTGGACACCGTGACGTGCGCGGCCACCATCTGTTCGATCAGGGGCTGATAGTTGTTGCTACCGGCGTCCTGGCCGTCGGTCAGCAAGATCAAATGTTTGACGTCGGCGTCGACGTCGCGCAGAGCCTCGAACGCCGCGGCCACGGCCGGGTAGATTTCAGTTCCGCCACCGGCGTCGATGCCCCCGATGGCGTCGTCGAGGTGCTGGCGGCCGTCATCCGTCAGTGGGGTCGGCGTGGCCACCCATTGCGGAACGCTGTCGAAGGTCAGCACGGCCGCCTGATCGAGCGGCCCGAGGACCTGCAGGCTGCGCACGGCTGCTTCTTTGGCCATGTCGATCTTGGGCCCGCTCATGCTGCCCGATTTGTCGATGACCAGCGCCAGGGCAACCCGCGGCTGACGTCCGCGACCGCGGACGTCCATGTACACGGGCAGCGCGCGCTCGACGCCGGTGCCGCCGTAGCCGCCAGCGCCGAAGGAGTTGGGCCCACCGGTCATGGCCAGGCCGCGTCCCAGGTCCCGAACGTACGCTTCCAGTTGATCCAGGCTCGCGGCCGGCAGCGACTCCGCGCTGACATCGTCGAGGACAACAGACTGGTAGGTGGCCCAGCCGCTGAGGTCTGTCGGGGCCGCGGAGGGATCCGCCACGCGCACGTCTGCACCCCCTGCCTGGAGGGCACCCACGAGGGCACTCGCCGAGTCGGGCTGACTGGCCAGAACGAGCACGCGCGGGGGACCGCTGACGGTTTCGACGGCGCCAAGGCTGTTGTTGACGGGAGTTGCGTCGGCGTTCCGGTCGGCGACATCGACGTCGACGCGGTAGCGATGCAAGCCGGGGTCGTTCGCCGGTGGTAAGGGCAGCGCAAACTCCTGCTCACCGCTGGCCAGCTGCACGTCGCGCTCGAGTGCCAGCTGGCCATCGTCGCGCCAGACGCGCAGCGTGGCGGGCGTGGCCTGGTCGGCGCTGACCCGCGCAGTGAGCGTGGCCACTTCACCCTGGTACGCCGTGCGCGGCAGGTCGACAGCTTCCAGACGAACGTCTGCCGCGGCGGCCGCACCCACCGCCAGTACGTCGACCGGCGTGCCGGCGGCGGCGAGCTCGCGTGCCGCGGCGACCGCGTCGCCGCGTGTTTGTCGGCCATCGGAGATCAGCACGACGCGGCGGGTGAAATCTCGCGGCAGCGCCGCGCCGGCCAGACGCAGGCCAGCGGCCAGATCCGTGGCGTCGTCGGGCAGCTGTGCACCAAGATGGGCGAAGACGGGGCGGTCCGTCGGGGCTTCCTCGACGCTGGCGCCGTCCGCGGCGGCGACGACGCCAAGCTCGTCTCCAGCGCGGAGCGCATCGGCGGCCGTGCGTGCCGAGCTTTCAATCTGGTCGCGCACGGTGGCGGTGCTGGCGGAGCTGTCCAGAACGAGCAGCGTCGCCTGGCGGTCCAGCGGTCGAACGATCGTCACGCCGGCCAGGGCCAGGACAAGCAGGCTGAGCCACGCCAGCCTGAGGACGAGGCGGCGCGTTTCGCCCCGCAGCCCGAGGCGCCGATATTGTCCACGGCGACTCAGAGCGAAGCGCCACCAGTCCAGGCGCGCCAGCAGCAGGCCAACCGCCACCAGCGGCAGTGCCAGGAGCCACGGTGGCGATGAGAACTCAATGCCCACGCGACTCGATGACCCATTCGGCCGCCGCCAGCGCCAGCAGACCGCCGAGCAACCACGGCCACAGGCCGGACCGCACGGAGCGCAGGGCCTGGCCGATCGCGTCGGACCGCGTCGTCTGGCCAGCAAGCGCGACGGGCTGGGCTGGGGTGATGTCGGCCTCGCTCGACGCGTAGCCGTTCGCGACGATGAGCGTGGTCACCGGGCCATCGGGGTCGTCCTCGACGGCCCGGTAGACGCCGGGCTGCGGTGCGCGGAACGGCTGCGCGGGCCATGGTGGCGCGAGCGCTTCAGGTGGGCGCGCGGCATCCAGTGCGGACTCGATGTGCAGCCCCGACGCCAGCGGCGACGCATCGAGCTGCAGCGTAGCGCCGGGCGCCACGCTGCGCGGGTTGCCAGCCGGCCGCGGCGCGAGCCAGTCGAGCAGGTTGGCCATGAGAACGGGAAACGCCGAGCGCAGCGGCAAGTCCGACTCGCCGAGCTCGAACGTGAGCAGCGCCTCACGCCGCACCTGCTCGCCGTCGCGCAGGGTGCGGGTGAGCAGCAGTGGACCGCCGTCCGAGTCGACAACCGTTTGCCAGTCACTCAGCTCGTCAGCCGAGAGGCGGCTGGCGCGGCCCACACGCACGTCGGACCAGTCCACATTGCGCAAGAGTGGATGGTCCGCCACGGGGGCGATCAGCCGCGGCTGGAATGTGTCGCCAGAGGCGGTCCAGCCGCCGACGTACAGGGCGCTGCCGTGTGTTGGCGCGACGTCACGCGTTTGACGGTCCAGAACGACGAGCGGATACGTGTCCGCACTGCCCTGGCTCACCAGCCCCGGCCAATCGCCGGGCGCAACTTTGAAGGTGCGCAGGTTGCCGTCGACGGCGAGCGCGCGCTCCAGAAACGTGTTGCCCGCGGTCACCAACAGGACGCGCTGTTGTGCGACGGCCGAGTCGGGCGTGGGGGCGATCGCCCACGCCTGGTCGTCGGTGGGGAGGGCGTTGGCGTTCGCCGGGGAGACCGCGGCAAGACGCGCAGAAAACCAGCTCGCGCCGCTCGGAATGTCATCCCACGTCACGTACGTGACCTGCCGCGGACCGGCCGACCACGTCTGGCTGGCGACGACCACGCCCTCGTCGGTCGCGAGCTCCACGGTTCCAGACGCGTCGACGTCGTTTTCATTGTCGATGCCGAGCTGGCCGGCGAGAGCGCTGCCGCTGGCACGCACGCTCAGGCCCGTGAGCGCGACGTTACCCGCGGCAGGGTCACCAATCGAGACGAACCTGAACTGCGTGCCGGCTGGCATGGCAACGCCCCCTGGCACCTCGGGGAACTGCCCGTCTCCGACGAGCACCCATTCGCTGGGCGCTCCGTGTGCCAGACCAGTGGCGAGCGAGACGCCGGTCGAAGTGTCGATCGGCCCGTAACTCGGCGACTCGGTGGCCAGGGCGGCCTGTACGGCTGACGGATCGCGCGCATCTGTGAGCAACACGCGCGGCTGATCGTCCAGACGCACCACGCTGAGCGTCTGGTCCGGTCCAAGACTGCTGGCGAGATTGACGACGGCGGCACGCGCGGCGTCCCAGCGCGATGGGCTCACATCGATGGCGCGCATGCTGCCAGATGCATCCAGGAGCGCGACCGTCCGCTGGGTCGCGGCTTCGGCGGGGACAAACGGTTGCGCCGCGGCGAGGGCGAGCAGCGCCGCGATCAGCAACTGCAGCCACAGGAGCGGATGCTGACGCAGGCGCTGCCAGGGGGTGGCCGAGCGCCGTTCGGCGGGCGAGGTTGGCCAGAGCAGCACGCTGGGGATGCGCAGCCGAGGGCGGCGGGGGCGCAGGAGCCACAACGCCACGATGACCGGGATCGCGGCCAGCAGCCAGAAGCCAGCCGGATTGTCGAAGTTCACTGGAGGACACCTGCATCGACGAGCGTTTTGAGCAGCGTGTCCTGCAGCGGCGTGCCCGTGTTGATCGGGATGTGCCGCAGCCCAAGTCGACCGCACGTATCGCGAATTGCCGAGATGAAAGTGGCGAGGCGCGCCTGGTAGTCGCGGATCTCGCCCGGGCCGAAGCGCGTCTGACGCAGCTCGCCCGTCTCGCTGTCCTGCAGCTCAACTTCGTCGGCAAGTGGCGGATCCCATTCGTCTGGCGCCAGGACCTGCAGCACGACGTCCTGCTGCTGGCGGGCACTGAGCCGCTGGACGCTGGCGCGCCAGTCAGGGTCGAGGCAGTCGCTGATCAGGAACAGCGGCCCGTCGGCGCGAAGCTGTTTGAGCGCGTGGTCGACGGCCGCGCTGAGCGACAGACCGTGGTGCTCGCGCTCGGAGCCGAGTTCGCGAAACAGGCTGGCGATCCCCGCACGACCTGGCGGTGCTCGCAGCGCCGTGGCGCGCTCGCCGCGCAGGATGAATACGTGGAGGCGTTCGAGGTGGGCCGTCGCGATCCACGCCAGCGCCGCCGCGAGGTTTCGGGCGTACCGACCTTTGTGCTGTTCGGCCTCACCCCAGTCGAGCGACGCGCTGCCGTCTACTAGCAGGCTGATGGTGCGCGCTCGCTCCTCACGATACTGTTTGAGGTACAGGCGATCGAGTCGGTTATAGGCGCGCCAGTCGATCAGTCCTGGATCGTCGCCCGCGGAGTAGGCGCGGTAGTCGGCGAATTCGAGCGCGCGGCCGAGCGAGCGCGACAGTACCTGCCCGGCGCGCTGACCCTGCGCCGCGCGGGGCGCGGCGATGCTGAGGCGATCGAGCGCCGCCTGCAGCCCGCGCGACCAGCCCGGAAACTCGCTCATCGCGTATTGGCGCGCGCCCAGCCGAGGTTGCGCTCTGACTCTTCGGCGGCACGCCAGTGCTCGACGATCTTGCGCACCAGGTCGTCGGCGCTGATAGCGTCCGCGGTGGCCTCGAAGTGGAGGATGAGCCGGTGCCGCAGTGCCGGAATGGCGACCTGGTACAGGTCTTCGAAGGCCAGATTCCAGCGGCCCGCGCGCAGCGCCACCACCTTGCCGCCCAGCAGCAGGGCTTGCAGCCCGCGCGGGCTGGAGCCGAAGCGCACGTAACGGCCGACTTCGGGTACGGGCGAGCGATCAGGGTGCGTCGCGCTGACCAGCTTGACAGCCTGGTGCAGCACGTGCGGCGCCACCACCACGTGGCGGGCCGCGGCCATGACCTCGCCGAGCTCGCCAGGCTCGACGGCGCGCGCGGCAGACATGGGCGCGGGCCCGGTGGTCTGTTCACCAATGCGAGCCAGCACGTCGTCGGCAGGAAAGGGCACCAGGACCTTCAGCAGAAAGCGATCGAGCTGCGCCTCGGGCAGCGGATACGTGCCCTCCATTTCCAGCGGATTCTGCGTCGCCAGCACGAAGAACGGCTCAGGCAGGGTGTGGGTCTGCCCACCCGCGGTGACGGTGTGCTCCTGCATGGCCTCGAGCAGCGCGCTCTGGGTGCGCGGCGTGGCGCGGTTGATCTCGTCGGCGAGGAGGAGGTTGGTGAAAATGGGTCCGGCCGAGAAGCGCAGGTCGCCTGAGGCACGATCGAAGATCTCCGCGCCGGTGATGTCGCCGGGCATCAGGTCGGGCGTGAACTGCACGCGCCCGAAGCCGAGGCCGGTCACCTGGCCGAGGGTGCGTACCAGCAGCGTCTTGCCCAGGCCGGGTACGCCTTCGAGCAACGTGTGCCCACCGGCGATCAGCGCCACCAGGACCTGGGCAATCACGGCATTCTGCCCGACGATCACCTGGTTGAGCGCCTGCTCGATGGCCGCGATGTGCGCCCGAGCATGCGCGGCGGACTCCTGACTGGGCGTGTCCGCGGCGGTCATGGGTTGGCGTCGCTGGCGCCCGGCGTCGGCGCAATGGCGCCAAAGTAACGGTCAACCATGCCCTGCACGTTCGGCGGCAGTGCTTGCCGCGCCGCGGACTGGCGCGCCTCGGCCGCGTACTGGGCATACACCTGGTCGTACGGGCGCACGTCGCCCGTGCTGACTGGCCCGTTCGGCAGGTCGACACCGTCGCCGCGCGCGCCCGTGGCGTCGCCACCGACCTGCACCTCCGGACCGTTGCCGCCGTTCGGCTGGGTGGGCGCGTACACGGGGTCGTAGGCCTGTGTCCCGCTCGGCGAAGCGCCACTGCCCGGCCCGCCACTGCCCGGCCCGCCGTTGGAGGTGGCGCCGTTAGAGCTGGCGCCGCGCGCGCTGTCAGACGCGGCCGAGCCGACGCCCAGTCCCAGTGGCGTCGCATTGGGCGGCGCTGCAGCGTTGCCGAGCGCGGCTCCGACGGGCGTCGCGTTGGGCGCCGCTGTTGCATTGGCGGGGACGAACGCCGACGGCGTGCCCGTCGCCGCCGCCGGGGTGGCGTCGGCCGGCAAGGTCGCGGCGCGTAACTGCCCGAGGTCCGACACGCTCTGCTGGAGCTGATCCAGAGCCGCGGCGGTGGCCGCGTCCTGCGACAGCGTCGATTGAAGGTCCGGGTCCGTCAAGGCGCCCGGCTGGCGAGAGCCCACTCCTGTCGCGGCTTTGCGCAAATCCCCGGCGAGCCGCGGCTGGCTCGCCGCGGCGGCGTTGGCGGCCGACTGCAAGCCAACCTGCGCGCCGGCCCGGTCGGCGTCCGAGACCGCGCCGGGCGTATCGAGTTGCTGCTGCAGGTCAGCAAGCGCCTGCTGAACGGCCTGCGCATCGTGCGAGCGCAGCGCGCGAGCCAGCGGGATCAGCGCGTCGTCCTGCTGCGCTTCGAGCGCGGCGGCCGCGCTGTCGAGCGAGCGTCGCTGGGCAACGTCATCGCTGCTGGGCAGTTGCGCCAGCTGCTGCTGCGCCTGTTCGAGCGCCCGAGCAGCGTCGGCGCGGGAGGTGCTCTTCGAGAGCGTGTCGTGCAGTGCGGTGAGCTGTTGTCCGGTGCGGGTGCTGAGGTCCGTTGGCCGGGTGGCGTCGGCGGGCACCTGGAGCGCCAGAGCCTGCACCCGCTGCTGCGCGACGGCGATGCTCGCGGCCTCATGTTGGTCAGGGGCCTGGCGCAGGTGGGGGGCGGGCGCAAGCGCAAGGAGGACGAGCACCGCGCACCCGACGGCCACGGGCCACCAGGCATGGCGACCCTCGGCGATGGCGTAGCGCGCCGGATCGAGTTCGGCGAGCGCGGCGCGCGCGTCGCGCTCGATCAGATCGGCAACCGGCGCGTCGATCGCCCGCGCGTGGAGCGAGCTGGTGACGCGTTCGAGCAGGCCAAGGGCGTCGGCCTCGCGCGCGACGGTCCACGCCGACGGTCCACGACCCAGGGCCAGAACCAGCGTCACCAGCGCGCACAGCGCTGCCCAGCCGATGGCCACCAGTGGCCATGCGTTCGCGTCGACGAGCCGTCCGAGGACCGTGATGGCACATGCGCCAACCACGCCTGCGAGCAGACCGCGCCGGGCAAGGCGCAGCTGCCACCGCGCGCGGACGCGTCCCGCCAGCGCGCGCAGCGCGGGGTGGTGCAGCAGCGTCGGAGAATCAGACACGTCGCATCCCGAACCGCGGGCGCGCGGGGCGCAGCGCGAAGGCGGCGGCGAATACGCACACCACCGCGAACGACAGACTGAGCAGCGTGTAAAACACCCACGGCGCCAGCGACGTGACGGTCCGTACGTCAGCGGTGGGGCCAGTCGGACGCACGATGTAGGTGGCCAGCAAGCTCGCGCTGCTGCCCGTCCCGCCGAAGAGTGGTCCACTGGCGCCGCCCAGGACAGAAATGATCGCGCTAACTGGACTGATGAACGTCAGCCAGGCCGAGGCGGGCGGCAAGCCCAGCTGCCCGTTGGGCAGGCCCGGTAGCGCCACGCCGCCCGAGGCGAACACCGAGCTCAGGCTGAGCGAGGCGCCCATGATCGGCAGCACCGTCAGCGTGACCAGCACCACGCCGTATGCCACGACCGTCGCCAGAACGGTGCGACGCAACACGGCGCTCAGCACCAGGCCGAGTGCGGTGTAGCTGGCAGCGGTCGCGACGGTTACCGCCAGGGCGGCGGCGGCCTGCAGCGGCGGCACGCCACCGAACAGGTTGACGACGCCCAGCGCTGGCAGCGACGCCACCAGCAGATACAGCACCCACAAGAACGCCCCGGCCAGCTTGCCAGCGATCAGGCCCAGTGGCGAGGCGCGGGTTACCAGCAGCAGATCCAGCGTGCGGCGTTCGCGCTCGCCGCTGATGGCGCCCGCCGTCAACCCCGGCGCGACGAAGGCGATCAGCAGGGTCGAGCCGGTGGCCAGAGCGGCAAACAGCGATTCGCCGAGGGTCGGCGAGAGCGTCCCGGTCGACGAGATGGACACCCCGAGCACCGCCACGACGGCCAGAGTGACGATCCCCAGGTAGATCGTGAGCTGAAGCATCGGCCGCCAGTAGCCGCGGGTGCGCGAGCGCAGCTCTTTGCCGACGATGCCGCGGACGCCAATGACCAGGCCAACGCTCATGCCGCCATTCTCACCAATCCCCAGTCACGCCAGGACACCATTGTCGTCGCGTGACGCGTCACCGTCCCGCGCGAGACGCATGAACGTGGCTTCGAGGCTGCCTTCGACTTCGCCGAATCGGGCTAGATGGAGGCCGGCCTGCACGATGGCGGCCGCCGCGCACGCCGCGCCCTCGGCATCCCCCTCACACCGAAAGTGCACGTCGCCACTTTGCTCATCGACGCTGATCTGACCGACGCCTGCCACGCGACTGAGAACGGCCGCGGCCTGCTCGGCGGGCTCCAGCACGCGCACGAGGTAGCCAGGTCGCTCGACCGCCCACAGGACCTCGCCCAGCGGGCCCTCGCGCAGCATGCGGCCTCGGGCCACGATGCCGACGTGCGTGCACAGGTCGGTCAGCTCGGTGAGGATGTGTGACGAGATCAGAATGGTCTTCCCCATGCGGCCCAGCTCTTTCAACAGCTCGCGCATCTCGACACGCGCGATCGGGTCGAGACCGCTGGCGGGCTCGTCCAGCAGCAACACGGCTGGATCGTGGATCAGTGCGCGCGCCAAACACAGTCGCTGCTGCATCCCGCGCGACAACGTCTCGACATACGCCGACTCCTTGTCGCCCAGGTCCACCAGCTCGAGCAGCTTGCCGCGCAGCGGCCGCAGTCCAGCGCCGTCGATGCCGTGCAGGTGCGCGTAGAAGTCAAGGTATTCGTCCACCCGCAGGTCGTCGTACACGCCGAAGAAGTCAGGCATATAGCCAATGCGGCGGCGCGCCTCGGCTGGGCGGCGAACCACGTCGATGTCGTCGACCAGCGCTTCACCGTCGTCGGGTGTCAGCAGCGTGGCCAGCGTGCGGATGGTGGTCGTCTTGCCCGCGCCGTTCTGGCCGATGAAGCCGTAGATCGCTCCCGAGGGCACGTCCATGTCCAGGCCATCCAGGGCAGCGGGCACGCCGCGGCCGTACTGTTTGCGCAGACCGCGCACACGGATCACGAGCCGACCTCGCCCTCGAGCGTTAGCTCCGGTGGCAAGAAGCGAATCAGCCGGTCAGTCCCGCCGCTGGTGACTTTGACGCGCACACTGCCGTCGGGCCCGATGAAGGGCGGGGCATCGCTGAGGTCGACCTGCTGCGCGCCGGAGACGAGTGTCTGCCAGGCGGTCGTCTGCCAGTTGTAAATGCTGAACGTGCCTTGCGTGCTCGGTCCGGTGGACGGAGGGGGCAGCGTCACCGTGGCATTCGAGCCCGCGCCGGTCTGGGCGACGCTGGCCTGTTGCGTCGAAATGGTCAGTCGATCGACGTGCGCGTTGCCGGGCACGTCCGGTCGGAAGGTGTAGGTCGCCGCGCCGCGCAGGTCGAGCCACGTTGCGCCGGAGGTCACGCCCACATTCAGGCTCGCCCCGCTGTCGACCGCCACGCTGGGTGGGTTCAGCGCCGAAGACAGCGTGAACGCACCGGATTGGATACTCAGGTGGACGGGGACCTCCAGCACGCTGAGCTCGAACGTCCGTTGGACGCCGACGCTCGGGAGCACGTCACCGCCAATGCTGTCGCTGCTGAGCGCGATGAGCATCGGTCGCACGGAGCTGGGCCGCGTGCTGGGTATGGCACCGCCGTTGTAGGCCAGCGACGAGCTGCCGTCACTGGATGAGAAGACGGCGTCGACGACGCGCAGCCGACGGCGCGTCTCAGGATCGTTCGGCATGTCCAGTGCCGTCGGCGAGGCGCTGCTCGCGCGCGGGCTGGTGGACGGCTCGCCCAGGAGCTGCCATGCAAACGAGTAGGGAACCGAGCCCGGCGCCATGGGCGGCGGTGTCCGCGGGTCGAGCATCACGCTGGACGTCTGGCCAGGCGCCATCGGCCCGAGTTTCGCGATCGACTGGCCGACGACCAGGCCGACCTGATCCAGCGTGTAGGGCGTGGCATTGCGCACCGTGCCGCGCACGATCCCGTCGGAGCCTTCGACGCGAAGATCGGACTCCAGTTGCCCGAACTCGCCGCGCGACAGCGTACGGCTGAGGACGAGCGAGCGCAGCCCGTTCTGCACGGTCGCATTGCTGGTGAAATCGACCTGCGTGTCGCGGCCGGAGATGACCCGAAACCCGGGCAGCACCGGCCCGCCGCGGCTGGGTGGCCCTGAGAGGCCCATCGCCAACGGGCTGCTGCCTATCTGACTCGCTGTGGCGACCCGCACCGGTACCTCGCCGCTCATGTGCACGCTGAGCTGATCGTGCAGCGGCGCGAAGAAGCCGACGGCCAGCGCCTGGCGCGCATCACCCGTGGTCGGATCCACGCGGACTTCGCTGATGGCGTTGGCGACGACGTCGTGACCAGGTTGCAGCGCCGCGAAGGCGTAGATGCCGGCGGTCACGGCGATGGCCAGTACCGGCACGGCGATCCACAGCCAGGGTCGTCGATCGGCGCGCCACAACACCAGGTGCAGGACTGGCCCGGCGACGAGCGCGAAGCCGCCCAGCAACAGCGCGACATGCTGCCAGTCGGGGAAGGCGCCCGCGGGCAGCGCGTCCACCGCGCTCAGCAACCGCGCGTCATCTGGCTGCGCCGCGGCTTGCGCCACGGGGGATCGCGAGGCGTCCGTGGTCGACGCCGCGCTCGCCAGCGCGGGCTCGAGCGTACGTTTCAGGAGCTGCGGCGTCCCGGACCAGCCGCGCAGCGGATCGAGGGTCGGATCGGCGGCGAGCAGTGTCAGGCTGCCCTCGCCCCATGCCGTGCGCGCCGCCAGGGGGCGGGCTTGTGGGCCGGCCAGCGGGGCGGCCGAAGCCAGCTGAATGTCTGCGCTCGCGCCGCTGCCGGGCGAGCTGCTGGCGGCGTCAGCAGCTGCCCAGGCGGCCAACGGCTGTAGATCCGTCGACCCGTGCACGCTGCCGAACGGCGAGCCGAACTGGTCTGCGCCGTCGAGCGTGGCCGCGGCGCGAGAAGCGTCCGGTCCGCCGACGATCACGAGGTCGCCGCCGGCGACGACCCACTCGCGGATGGCGCGCTTCTGTTCCGCCGTAAGCGACGCCGCTCCCACGCCTTCCACCACCAGGCCCTGAAAAGCCGACAGATACTCGGCCCGGGCGGGCAAGTCCGCGGGAGCCAGCGTGACGGTCTGGACCTGGGCCGTCAGCCCCTGTTGAAACGGCACGTCGATTCCAGCGATCTGGGTGGCGAGCGTCGGGTTGTCAGCGAGCGTGGCTACCAGCGGGGCACCGTTGGCCCGAGCCGTCTGTCCGTTGGGTGTCGATTGCTCGGCAAGTACGTTGCCGTGGGAGTCGAGCAGTTGCACGCTCACCACATATGTGCCGTCCGCCTGGAGTGGCACCCACAGCTTGACGTCCTTGCTGACACCGCGCGGCAGCGCGACGTCCTGGGCATACGTCGCGATGGGTGTGATGAACGTCTGGTTGGCCGAGCCGACGCTCATTTTGAGCGTCGCCTGGACGCGCACGGTGTCGTCGCTGGCGCCGCTTACCCGCACGAGCACCGGGTTCCAGCTGCGCGGACTCAGCGTGCCGTCGGCCTGCCAGCCGAACTGGCGTAGCTCCAACTGTGGCGTCGTCTGCGCGGCCGCGGGTGGACACAGCCACACGAGCCAGACGAGCGTCGCGGCCGCCGCTGCAAGCAGTGCTCCCCCAGGGAGGACCCACGAATTGCGTCCAGGGGGAAAGAATCGGTCGAAAATACCCGCCACGCCGGAGCCCTGCCGAACTGTAAACGATGGCAGCCAGTCAAAAGGTTCCAGCCGCGAGCCATGTTGAGGCACGCGGTGTTCAGACGAGTTTCGCTCTGGACAAGAAGGAGTCTGGGCCGTGCGCAGTGAAGACTGAAGACTCGTCAGTTTCGAGATGATGCCCAGGGTGTGACGGTAACGTGGATGGCGCCCGCCGCGCCCGTGCCGCCCACGCTGCGGATCGCCAGGTCAACGTCGTCCAGCCCGAAGCAGTGCGTGGCCAGCAAATCGAGCGGATAGCGTCCCGAAGCAATGCGCTCGATCGCCTGCTCTACCGACGCGTAGCTGTGGCCACGCGCGGCCTTGAGGGTGACGTATTTGCGCGCCAGCTTCTCAATCGGGAAGTCTCGGATGGTGCCACCCAGGCTCTGGACGACGATGCGACCCTCCTTGCGCTTCACCAGGTCTATCGCCAGCGGCACCATCTCTGACGCCGGCGCAGAGCTCGTATCGACCACCGCGTCTACGCCTTTGCCAGCGGTGATCTCGGCGACGCGCGTGCTGACGTCCTCGGCGTCTACCTGGAGCGTCACGTCGGCGCCCAACTGGCGGCCAACGTCGAGTCGGTGGGCGTCACGCTTCAGGCCAGTCAGGATGACGAGGTCCGCGCCGACCGACTTCGCGGCCAGCACCGCGGCCAGGCCCTGCTGGCCTGGCCCCATGACCACCAGCGATCGACCCGGGCCTGCATGCGCTTCGACGACGGCCCACTGGATCCCGTTGCCGACGGGCAGCGCCATGGCCGCCTGCTCGGCGGGCACGTGGTCGGGCATGCGGTGGAGAACCGTGGCGGGCGGCATGTACAGGTACTGGCTGTAGCCACCCCACAGCGCGGGCGCTGTAGTAACGGGGGTGTTGCCGTAGCGCAGCGCGTCCGGATTCGCGTGCACGTCGGTCGCGGCGCAGTGGCGGAACTCACCGCGCAGGCACAGCTCACAGTGCCCACACGGCAGGTACTCCTCGATGGCGACGCGGTCGCCTTCCCTGACGCCCCAGCGACGGGCGAAGGCGTCGCCGGCACGCGCAATGGTCCCCACGTTCTCGTGACCGAGGATGCGCGGTGCGGCGCCCATACGCCGATAGCCCCCGACGTCGCTGCCGCACACGCCGGCGGCCTCGACCCTGAGCAGTGCCGCGTCGCTCGGGACGTCGGGCAATGCAAACTCGCGGATCTCCGTTGTTTCGGGGGCCACCTGCACCGCGGCCACGACCATGTCAACCACCGTTAGTAGCGCGCGACGAGCGCCTCTTTGAGCTGGGTCTCGGTCCAGGGCGCGTCGTCCGGCAGATACATCTGGGCCGGTCGCACGCGGCTGCCCTGGCCCTGGGAGCCGACGGGGTCGCGGCCTTCCTCGACATCGGTCACCGCGTCCAGCAGCAGTCGGCGCATCTGAATGATGGCCGTGTCGGCGCTGCCCAGGTGCTCCTGCGTGCGGTCGTAGATGGGTCCCATGCTCTCCTGGACGGCGAAGTCCTGGGTATTGGTGCCCTCGATGCCGGTGTAATTGACGCTCTTCTGCCGCTCGCGGCTCAGGTTGTAGTCGTTGCTGGCGTTGGCGATCAGGTTGAACGTCCCGGGGATGTAGTCCTCGGCGAGACCGCGCCCCATACGGTGCTCGTAGCGCTGCCAGCTCTCGAACGACAGCGGCGCCTCGTGGTTGAAGTGGAAGTTCCACGCCCAGCAGGTTTCGTCGTCGATGGGCACCCACATATGTCCGTCGGTATTGCCGAGGCTTGTCGCCGGTCCGCCCGCGCGCAGTTGATAGAACGGCATCACGTAGTGGTAGATGCGCACGAAGTTCTGATGATCGGCAGGCAGGGGTCGGATGCTGGCGTACATGTAGCCGTAGTCAGTGTTGAGCACTTCCAGGCGAGGCGCCGTTGAGCGCGTGCGGGGGTTAGCCATGCCTTCGGCATTCAAATCGCGATGGAGGAACGACGAGTGAGATGTGTCCAGCCCGCCCTCCATGGCCTGCAGGTAGTTGCAGTGCTCGTAGGTCTTGGAGACCCACATCTGGCCGGCTGGGGCGCGCATCCACTCGAGGTCTGGCAACGGGGGGCGCTTGTCCGGGGGACCCAAGTACGCCCAGACGACGCCGGCGCGTTCGAGCGCTGGATAGGCCTGGGCCCTGACTCGGGTACGAAAGTCGGATTCGGCTGGTTCGTTGGGCATGTCGACGCAGTTGCCCTCGACATCGAATTTCCAGCCGTGGTACACGCAGCGCAGGCCCGCCTCCTCATTGCGGCCAAAGAACAGGGACGCGCCGCGATGCGGGCAGTTGTTCTGGATGATGCCAATCGCGCTGGTGGTGTCTTTGAAGGCGATCAGATCCTCGCCGAGCAGGCGCAGGCGCACCGGGTCGCTGTCGGGGTGAGGCAGCTCGGAGGCGAGCAGGGCGGGCATCCAGTAGCGGCGCAAGGTCTTGCCCATGCCCGTGCCAGGTCCAACGCGCGTGATCAGTTCGTTTTCTTCCTGCTTGAGCATCGAGCGATGTCTCCCCGGGCAAATGACAGTGGATGGCTAGGCTCAAACACTATCACGCGGTCTTGTTGTCGAGGTAGTCGGTCCACGCGTGTGTCTCCCCGCGGTCTGTCCGTGAGATAGTCGGGGTTTGTGGAGCGTTTTTCGACGCGACCGACGCGCGAAGTTGAGCTGATTATTGTCGGCGCCGGGCCCGCGGGCGTGGCCGCCGCGCGCGACGCCGCCAGTCGCGGGGTGCAGACGCTCGTGGTCGACGAGCAGCCGACCGACCAGCTCGAAGGGCTCGTCAGTCAGTCCCTGCCACCCAGCGTCGAGGTGTTGACTGGGCACAGCGTGTGGGGCGTGTTCCCGGGCCAGTTGATCACCGCCGGGGTCTTTGACGGTGCGCACACCTTTCTGGTGCGAGCCCAAGAGCTGGTCCTGGCAACGGGCTCGATCGACGTGGATCTGGCCTTCGCGGGCGCCGATCTGCCTGGCGTCGTGTTTGGCCTCGACACGCTCCGCCAGATGCGGGCGCACGGCTCACTGGACGCGCGGCGCATGGTTATCCTCGGCTCGGGCGATCTGGCGCGCAAGGTCGCCCGCCGCGCACGAAGCCTTGGGGTCGAGGTCGTGGCGCTGGTCGGTCCAGGCGCAGACGAGGCCGAGGTCGAGGCGGGTGTCGCCGTTCACCCGCGGCACACGATCCGCCGCGCGCTTGGCGAAACGCGCGTCGAAGGGGTCGTCCTGGCGAGCGTGACCTCGGATGCCACGGACGTTTCGATCGTCGCTGACGCGCTGTGTGTGGCCATCGGCCGCCAGCCCTGCATCGAGCTCGCCTACCTGGCGGGCTGTCGAATCGACTACGACGTGCGCCTGGGTGGCTACGTTCCGCGATCCTTCCCAGGTGTGACGGTCAGCGGCGATCTGGCCGGCACACCCGACCCCGCGGACCCACGCTGGCAGCACCTCGCGGACGCCCTGGCCACGGACGAGACGGTCGTGTGCGCCTGTGAGGATGTGACACGCGGACAGATCCTCGAGGTGCTGCCGCGGTC
Organism: uncultured Chloroflexia bacterium; assembly: GCA_963776625.1. Lineage (GTDB taxonomy): Bacteria > Chloroflexota > UBA6077 > UBA6077 > CF-72 > CF-72. The sequence goes on from CAVZNP010000007.1 coordinate 453,328, forward strand.
GTACGGCCACCCCGACGAGGTCAAACGCCTCACCCGCGCGGGCATGGGCGTGTGCCAGGGGCGCCGCTGTCGGACGTCGATCGCCAGCCTCATGGCGCTCGCACTGAACGTGCCGCTCGGCGACCTTCCGCTTGCCTCGTTCCGTCCGCCGGTGCGTCTGTTACCGCTAACCGCGCTGGCCACCGAGGAGCAGCCGCCGCTACCAGCCTGCTACGCCCCCTTCGCGGCGGCCGAGGCGCGCTTGACCGACGCAGTAGACGACGCTCGACTGCGCCCGCTCGCCCTGGTGCGTTTCCGTCGCGCCGCGCTGGAAGCGGCGTATCGATGCGAGCGCGAGGGTGCAACCGAGCTGGAGATCGAGACGTCGGCACGCGCGCTGGAGCGCGAAACACGCGAGTCCGAGGCACGCCGATGACAGCGCACGCTGCAGACACAGACGTGGTCGTGGTTGGCGGCGGCATTGTCGGCGTGGCCTGCGCGTACTACCTGGCTCGCGCCGGTCAGCGCGTCACGGTCGTCGAAAAGGACCTGATCGCTGCTGGCGCCTCGGGCCGCAACGGTGGCCATCTCTCACCGACGATTGACGGCGCCTGGGCACCACTCGCCCGCCTCGCGCTGGATACATGGCCCGAGCTGGCCGAGGAGATCGACGGTCCAACCGAGTATCGCCGGGCGGGTGGCCTGTACGTGGTCGTCGCCAACGACCCGACCGAGCCGGCCGATCTGCTCGCGTATCGACACGAGCGCGGCTTCGTCGCGGAGCTCGTCAGCCCCGAGGATTGTCGGCGGCTGCTGCCCGGGCTGACGGTTGAGATCAAAGGCGGCGTGCTCTCACCGCGCCACGGCCAGGTCAATCCGATCCTCACCGCCAGGTCGCTCGCGCAGACCGCCGAGCAGCTCGGCGTGCGGTTCGTGCTGCGGACCGAGGTCACCGACATCCTGGTGCGCGACGGCGGCGTGGAGGGGGTGCAAACTCCAGGCGGTCGCATCGAGGCGCCCGTGGTCGTCGATGCCGCGGGTCCATGGGCTGGACAGATCGCGCGCCTGGCCGATGTCGACTGCCCGGTGACGCCGCGCCGGATCCAGATTCTGCTGTCCGAGGGCATGTCAAAGCTGACCGAGCTGATCTGGGGCGGCAACGGCCTGTACATCCGGCAAGCGCGCGCGGGGCAGCTGCACTTCGGCTCGGCGGGACCTGCCTGGGAGTCGCCTGTCCAGGGTTTCGATCGCCGGCTGTCTGCCGCCACTATGCAGCGCACCGCGCGTTTGATGCTCGAGCTGATGCCCGGGCTGGGCGAGATGCGGATCCTGAGGAGCTGGTCGGGCACGATCGGCCCGACGTCTGACGGGGTGCCCGTGCTGCAAGCCTGCGCGTCGCCGCGGGGCTTCATTGTGGCCACTGGCTTCGGCGGCAACGGCTTCGTGACCGCGCCCGCGGTCGGCAAAGTCGTGGCCGACCTCGTTACCCGCGGCGGCACGGCGGTTGACATCGCGGGCCTGCGGCTCGAGCGCTTCTCTCAGGTTCGTCCAGGCTGAGCTTTCCAGAGTCGGACGTATGAGTGCGCGAGCGATCCAGGTACTGGCGACTCTCCCGCCTGGGAACGCGTCGGCTGCTAGTCGACGCTGACCGTCCGCGTCAGGATCGCGTTCATGTGGTACCCGAACTTGTTCCACGCGGCTTGCCGCGGCTGAATATTGCCCGCCGCGTCCGTGGCACGCACCGCGAAGCTCGCCGGACCTCGACCTGCTGGCGTCCAGACGACGTCCCAGCGTGCCCACGCCAGTGGCCCCTCGCCGCGCGTCAGCGTGGCCGCATCCCACGTCCGCTGATCGTCGGTACTCACTTCGACGCGCTCGATCGGCGCATGCCCGGACCACGCAAAGCCGAAGACCGCGTGCGCGCCCGCCGCGATCCGTTGGCCCTCGTTTGGCCACGCCACGATCGACTTGACCGGCATCTCGCGAACGCTGCCTGTCGTGCGCCCGTCGCCATCGACCACGATGTACCGCTCGGCGTTGTAGTAGCCTCTGAACGGCGCGTTCACGACTTCAATGCGCGCCGGCCACTTGACGCTGGCAATGCCCGCCCAGCGCGGCACGAGCAGCCGCGCCGGGCCGCCGTTCGGCGCGGGGATGGGCTGACCGTTCATCTCGTATGCCAGCAGCGCCGCGGGATCGCGCGCAACGCTCAGCGGCAGCCCGCGCTGGAAGTGGACGCCTTTGGCGTCGACGTCATAACCCGTCGCCACCACTTCGACGGCATCGTCCTCGGGACCAGCCTGGTCGAGGAGCACCGCCAGGGGCACACCCGTGAAGCGCGCGTCGCTAATCGCCTGGTCGTCCCACTGATTGCCTTCGCCGGGTGGGTTCCAGCGGCTGCGGCTGTTGCCCGCGCACTCAAGCCACACCTCGTAGCTGACGCTCGGCATCGCCCTGAGGGTGGCCAGGTCGAGGGTCAGCGGCTGTCTGACGCGCCCGTCGATCGTGACGCGCCAGTCATTCGAAGCGACCACTGGCGGCGGGTTGTTCGAACGCAGAAAGAACAGCGAATTGTCGACCACGGTCCGGTCGACCAGCGCCAGTGGCGTGGAAAAGTTAAGACCGTCGCCGAGCGAGATCAGGTCCGGACTTTTGCCGGGGTAGGGCGCCACCTGCGTGTCAGTCACACGTGTCAGTCACAAGGTATGCACTGTAGCCCAGGCGACGGATTCGGCGCGCGTCGGAGCGACGCCGGGCGCGGGACGCCGAGCAATAGCCCAGAGGGACCAGCCAGCGAAGCAGGCGACGTTGAGCGCCGCGTTGATGAGTCGCAACTGTTCGACGCGCGGATCGTCCAGGCCCCGCCCGAGTCCCTCGAGGACCAGTTGATCGTGCAGGACCATGTTCAATAGCAGCGTCATGCTGATGACCCCGAACGGTGCCAGAAGCCACGGCCGCGACGGCCACGCCAGCGACAACAATGGCAGCGCAAAGAACAGGTGGTTTTCGTGGGCCTGCGTCGTGAACGTGAACCAGCCCAGCACGCCCAGGGCGGCCACCTCGGCCAGAGTCGCGCGTCGCGTCCAGTACAGCCAGAAGGTCAGCAGCATGCTCGCTCCGACGAGCGCGGCCGAGAGCTCTCGATACGTGAGTGGGCCGACCACGCGCGCGGAGTCCTGCAGGAAGATGGGATCCTGCCCGCGCAGTTGGAGCACCAGCCACCACAGATTGTGCGCGTCGGCACTCACCACGGGCATCACGCTCGAGACCGTGCTCGGCAGGCTCAAGAGCTCGCGCACGTGGCCGGTCACGATGAACGGCAAGGCGATCAGGCACGCCACGACGCCAGCAACGACCGCGCCACGCACCAGCCCTGGTATGCCGTGTTGTCGGAGGGTGGCGATCGTCACGAGCGGCACCAGAAACCATGCCTGTGGCTTGGCCATCGCCGCCGCCGCCAGAGCGGCCCAGGGTGCGACCAGTTGTCCGAGATCGAGCAGGCCAATGCTCAGCACGCTGAACAATGAGTGGGCACCGTCAGGTTGGGCCCAGTGCGCCACGTCGTACAGCGCGGCTGGATTCAGGACGTACGCACTTGCCGCGAACGCCGCCAGCTTCTCGCCGCTGACAAGGCGAACCAGCACGAAGATGGCGACGGCCGTCAACAGGTGCCAGACCATCGCGACGAACTTGATCCCGGCGCGCAGGAACAGGCTCTGTTGCGCCTGGTTGGGATCGAAGCTCGGGTCCTGGAGGTGCTGGTACACCGTGCCCACCAGTTCGAGGGGCAGGATGGTCAGCGGTGGATACACCGCGTAGGTCTCGGGCCACGTTCCGCTGTAGGCCGACTGGATCCCGCCGAGCGTGACGAGCCGCGTCCAGTAGACGTAGTGGGTGAGGTCGCCCGACAGCGAGCCGTCGTCGCCGCGCAGCATGTAGCCAGGCGAATCGCGCAGCACGTAGCCGACGACCAGGGCCAGCAGCAGGCTCGCCCCGAACAGCGCGCGCCAGCGCGTCACGCGGTTTGCTTTCCGAGCCCTCCACGTGGGGGGTGTGGAGAAGCAGTCACACGCGTCATCCCAGTTAGGGCTTGCGCGCGACGACGACGTTGTGCGCGGCCAGCACGTTCAGTCCTGGCGTTATTTCGACGAACCGCTCCACCCAGTTCCATGGTGTCGCCAGCTGCGCCGGCAGGAAATCTGGCGTAAAGCCGCTGCGCAGCACCTTGTGAATCTGGAGTCCAGACGCGTACGTATCGCGCAGCAGCTCTTCACGCGGCACGAGTCGCTCGTCGCCCGAGTCCTGCGGCACACGCTTCATCAGAATCGGCCAGTACGGATTGGCCGGATTGTGGTCCCACAGGACGACGAAACCACCCCGCTTGACCACGCGACCCATCTCGTCGACGGTCGCCGCGACGCGCTCGGGCGTCTCGAGGTGGTGCAGCGTGGCCACGGTGAGGGCCAGGTCGAAGCTGTTGTCGGCGAAGGGCAGTGCCGTGGTCACCCCGGCGAAGGTCCCCACCAGACCGCGTTCGCGGGCTTTGGCGACCATCGCTGACGACAGATCTACGCCGAACACGTCGAACCCCTGGGCGGCGATGGCGGCGCCAAGCTGACCGGTGCCGCAGCCGACGTCGAGGACCAGGCCGCCCATCGGCAGCAGACTCTTCACCAGGCCGGTGCGTTTGTCAATGTAGTGCTCGGCCACGTGGCGCGGAAACACGTCGTCGTATTCGTGCGCCACGGCGTTGTACAGGGCGTGTTGTCGCTGCTCGGTATCGCCTACGAGGTTGCTCGGGAGCAGCTCGGGAATGCCGTTGCTGGTGGTAAACACGCGCTCACAGCCAGCGCACTGGAGGGTTTCGGGATTGACGAGGCCGCGGCAGTCGGGGCAGGCGAGCGTCACGCGTGGGGCGGGTGTCGAGACGATGGGCATCTCGGGCGACTCAGTATCCGTGCAGGAAGTAGTCCTGCGCGTCGTACTGGCGCGGCTGGATCTCGACCACCGGATCGCCGAGCGCCTTGCGCACCGCGTTCAACATCATGTCGATGTCGAATGGCTTCTGGACGACGCTATCGACAAGGCCGGACTCCTCGGTCGAGAGATTCAGGTCACCGCCCGAGACCAGTACGATCGGCGCGCGTTTGGTCGCCTCGTTGCCGCGCACCTGGCGCAGGACGTCGAGACCGTCAGGGTAGGCGAGATTAAGGTCGAGCAGAACCAGATCCGGCGCGCGCCCGCGTGCCAATCGCAGCGCCTCTTGCGGGTCCCAGGCGCGCACGGCGCGGTAGCCCTCCTGACGCAGCAAGCCCGCGATCAGACCTCCGACTGAGGCGTGGTCCTCGAGCACCAGCACGACCTTGCGTCGAGGCGCGGTCGCCGCGGCGCGTCCGTTCCGCTGGCCGTGGGCGTAGGGGTGGGGCACGGCTGGCAGTATACGGCTGAACTGGCACGCGAGAGGCGCGCAGCTCGGCGTTTCTCACAGTGGCGCGTACACCAGCCCTTCGACGCTGACCTGACCCTGACCTTTGGTATTGGGCAGTTTGCCCGACGCGCCCGCGAAGAATCCGGTCCATCGACCAGTGTCCGTCGGCGCGTCACGGTCTATGTTCAGGTTGGAATACTCATGCACCACACCCGGTCACACATTTCGAGCAATCCGTGGCTGTTCTTGCCGCGACTGCTGCGCCCGCGCAAGAGCTTCACCGCCGCGGAGGTGCTGCAGCGTTTGCAGGTGGAGTGCGCCGACGATCCGCGCACGGCGGCGGTGCACGTGGCGGCGGCGCAGATCGGCGTGTGGTCGAATCTGCTGTCGGAACGGGTGGCGTGTGAGTTGGGGCGGTCGGCACAGCGGCTGCCGACGGTGGTGTTCTGGTATCGGCAGGGCGTCTCGCCGTGCGAGATCGGCCGACGCCTCTCGCCGCTCGGCGGCGCGTGGGACGCCAACCGCGCGCTGGATGCCGCCGCCGGGCTCATCGCGCACGCCCTGAATCACGGAGACGTGGCGACGCAAACCGCCTGAGCCCCTGGGGTGCCTGGCACACACCCTGCTTTTGAGCGCCAATCGTGACGTTCACGGTCAAGCTCCCACCGCTCGAAGTGGCGCGCGCCGCGCTGGTCATCGTCGGCGTCGGGTTTGGCTGTTTCCTGCTCTGGCAGGTCCAGGAAGTCTTGTTTCTGCTCATCCTCGCCATCCTGCTGGCGACCGCCATCGAGCCGCTCGTCAAGCGGCTGCGCCGCGGCCCGTTCAATCGCGGCACCGGCGTCCTGGCCGTCTACACGCTGATCATCCTGATCATCGGTCTGCCCGCCTACCTGTTCATTCCCAGCGTCGTCGACCAGGCCGCGACCTTCAGCGCCACGCTGCCGGACCGCATCCAGCAGCTGCGGCAGTATGCCGATTCCCTGCACCCCACGGTGGTCGCCGGCCTGGCGGACGGCCTGGTCCAGAACGTCATCCAGGCGGTCCAGACCCCCGAGCAGCCGGCGCAAGACCAGATCGTGCAGGCGGGCACGACGGCCGCGCACACCCTGTTCGCCTTCGTGACGGTGTTCGTGCTGGCTTTCTACTGGCTGATCGAGCGGGCAGCGATCAAACGGGTCGCGCTGCGCCTCGTGCCCGTCCGCCACGCGCGCGGCCTCAACACGGTCTGGATGGAAGTCGAGGAAAAGCTCGGTGGCTGGGTGCGCGGCCAGATCATCCTGATGCTGGCGGTCGGCCTGATGGCCACCCTGGGCTACGTCGTGCTCGGCCTGCCGAATCCCGCCTTGCTGGGGGTGGTGGCTGGTCTGTGCGAGATCGTTCCGATGGTCGGTCCGTTCCTCGCCTTCGCGCCGGCGGTCCTGGTGGCGCTGGCGGCGGTTGACCCGACCCGCGCGCTGATGGTGGTGGCCTACGCGCTGGTGATCCAGCAGATTGAGAGCAACGTGCTGGTGCCGCGCGTGATGGGGCACACGGTTGGCGTCAGCGCGCTCACGGTCATGCTCGGAATCCTGATTGGCGGCGCGCTGGCCGGACTGCCCGGCGCCTTTCTGGCGGTGCCCATCGCCGGCGCGCTGCAGGTGATCCTCGCCCACATGCTGCGCAGCGAGGACCCGTCGCAGGCCGAGGAGCACGCGGATCCGACCGATCGCGCCATCCACGAAGGCGAGCCGCTGCGACCGCGCGCCGCCTAGAATTCTTGCGGCAAACGGTATGGACGACGAAACCCCTGAGATGGAGCAGTTGACCCAGGACATGCGGGCGACGATGGCCGCCTGGGTGGCCGAACCCGGCAACGACGTGCTGAGGCAGCAGTACCGCGAGCTGCAGCGGCAGTACCAGCGCCTGTTCCTCGAATACAAGCGCGGCCAGCGCGACGGACTGCCTGCCTGAGACATTTTGCGCATAAAACATTTTGCCCGGGGCTTCGGTTCGCCTTTGGGCAATATGTCTAAGTGACGAGCCCGGCGCGGGTGAGCAGCGCGGCGCGCTGCGTGTGCGCTTCGGCCACCGCATCTGACTCACTGAACGCGATCAGCCGTGCGTCCTCCACCAGGATGTGCCCGCCCACCATCACCAGTCGCACATCGGCGGCGCGCGCGGAGTAGATCAGCCCGGTATACACGTCCTCGGGCCCGGCCGCGTGCGCCGCGCGCAGGTCCAGCACCGCCAGGTCGGCGTATTTACCCGCTTCGATACTGCCAATGTCGGCGTCGAGGCCCAGCGCTCGCGCCCCGCCAATGGTCGCCATCTCGAACAGGTCCATAGCCGCGACGCCGGGTGGTCCGTCCCGAAAACGGCTCAGCAGCCCACCCACGCGGAGCTCCTCCCAGGCGTCCAGCCGATTGTTGGAGGCGGCGCCATCGGCGCCAATGGCGACGTTGACTCCACGCTCGAGATACTCGGCGATCGGCGCTGCGCCCGAGCCCAGCTTCATGTTGCACGAGGGGCAATGCACGACCGTGGCTCCACCACTGGCCAGTACATCGAACTCCTCGGGCTCGGGCCAGACGCAGTGCGCAAAGCAGGCGTTGGTCTCGGCGAGGCCGAGATCAGCCAGCAAGCGAATGTTGGGCACGCCAAAGCGCTCGCGCACGAGATCGGTCTCGTCGCGCTGCTCGCTGGCGTGGGTGTGCACCAGCAGGTTGTTGGTTCGCACCCGCGCCCCGATGCTGCGCAACAGGTCCAGTGTTGTACTCAGCACGAAGCGTGGCGAGTACGCGTACCGCAAGCGGCCACCACGGGCTTCGTGCCAGGCGTCCGCCAGGCGATCGTTGTCGTGGAGGGCGGCGGAGGTCGACTCGAGCAGCTCCGGCGGAGCCTCGTCGCCCGCGTCCATAAGCGCCTTGCCACCGGTGTAGCGAATGCCTGTTTCGGCTGCGGCTTCGAACAGCGCGTCCGTGTGGTGCACGCTGCCCATGTCGAGCACCGAAGTAGTGCCGCCCAGCAGCAGCTCCGCGATGCCCAGACGCGCCGAGGCGTGCATCGAGGCAGGGTCGTGTGCGGCCTCGAGCGGCCAGATCCGCTCGCGCAGCCAGGCGAGGAGGCGCTGCTCCTCGGCCAGACCGCGAAACAGCGTCTGACACAGGTGCACGTGAGACTGGATCAGGCCAGGTACGACCAGCAGCCCGCTGGCGTCAATCGCGCGTTCGGCCGGCCGCCGTGCCGCGGGGTCAGCGAGCTCGGCGATGCGACCTTCGGCATCGATCAGAATGTCGGCTACGACGAGCGTGCGCAGCGCGTCCATGGTTACCAGCGTGCCGCCGCGCAGCGCCAGGTTGGCGGGCGCCTGGTTGGCGGGCGCCTGGCTGGCGAGCGCCAGGTTGGCGGGCCTGGAAGTTCGGCCGGCCAGCCGGTTGTCCGCGCGAGTCGCGCTCGGCCGACCTTGCTTCGACAGACTGGAGCGAGGAGCACGGTCGTTGTTCTCGGGGCGCATGTCCGAACCCTCGGCCGCGTTGCTAGCTGCCACGATACGAGGTGCAGGCAAACGGGGTCATCAGCAGCGGCACGTGGTAGTGGGTCTGGGTGTTGTCGACCTGAAACTCGATCGTCACGCGCTGTAGAAAGGGCGCTGGCCGCGCCTGCCGCGCGAGATACTCGGCCACGTCAAAGACGAGGCGATACGTGCCCTCGGTCAGCTGGTCATCCCCGAGGTCAGCGATGCGTCCGTCGGGACCCGTGTCGGTGGCGGCAAGCGCATGCTCCGCTGTGTACAGGGTCACGCGCATGCCAGCAGCGGGCGTGCCGCGCTCCGTGTCGAGCACGTGGGTCGACAGCCTGGTCATACGCGCGCGGGCTGTCCGAAGCCCGGCGCGACGCGCGGCTGACCGTCGCGCCACACCTCAGTTCCACGCACCAGCGTTGCCACCACCTGACCACGGAAGGTGCGGCCAATGAATGGGTTGATCGACCAGCGGGTGCGGAGATCGTGCGCGCTGAGCGTCCACTCGCGGTCCACGTCGACCAGCACCAGATCCGCGTCTGACCCTGATTCGAGGACGCCTTTGCGCGGGTACAGCCCGAGGCGGCGTGCCGGTGTGCCCGAGGTCAGGCTGACCAGTCGCGGCAAGCTCAGGTCGCGGGCGTGCACGCCGGCGGTCAACAGCGCGGGCAGCAGTGTTTGCACGCCGGCCAACCCGCCCCACGCGGACCAGATGTCGTCGTGCTGCTTCATCTCGGGTGGGCAGGGCGAGTGATCCGAGGCGACCCAGTCGATAGCGCCCTCGTCGAGCGCCTCCCAGAGCTCGTCGACCTCCGTCCGATCGCGGAGCGGCGGCGCGCACTTGCCAAACGCGCCCAGGCGCTCGAGGTCGGCCGTATCCAGCAGCAGGTAGTGCGGGCACGTCTCGACGCTCACGTCGAGTCCTTCGGCGCGCGCGCTGCTGATCAGCCTCGCCGCGGCGGCGGTGCTGATGTGTACGAAGTGGAGTCGCGCTCCCGTCTCGCGCGCCGCATCGAGCGCCGAGCGCACCGCGTCCAGTTCCGTGACGGGCGGCCGCGACCTCGCCCAGTCGAGTGCTGTCCGGCGGCCCTCGGCGCGCGCCTGCTCGCCGAGCCGCAGTGTGTGGGATGGGTCTTCCGCGTGCAGCGCGAGCAGCGGCCGCGGACGCACTTCGGCGCAGCGCTGCATCGCTTCGACCAGCGCGAAGCTGTCGAGGTGCGGGAACTCGGCCAGGCCACTGTCGCACAGAAAGGCTTTGATGCCGACCACGCCCGCTTCCTGCAGCTCGGCCAGGTGGTCGAGCGAATCGGGCACCAGGCCGCCCCACAACGCGTAGTCCACCAGCGCGTGCTCGGCAATGGCGCTGCGCTTGATGGCCAGCGCGCGGCGGTCGAGTGTTGGCGGGTGACAGTTCAGCGGCATGTCGCAGACGGTGGTGATGCCGCCGGCGGCCGCGGCCGTGGTGCCCGTGACGAACCCCTCCCAGTCGGTGCGACCGGGCTCGTTGAAGTGCACGTGCGCGTCGACCAGACCGGGCAGGACGTGCAGGCCGCTGGCGTCGATGCGCGTGTCGGCGGCGCGGCTGGGATCGCGCGGCACGATGGCCTGCACACGTCCGTCCTCGAGCAGCAGGTCGGCCTGACGCACTGACAGCTCGTCGACGAGCATGCCGCCGTGCACCAGCGTGGTGCTCACGCGACCAGGACTTTCTGGAGCGCGCCCAGGAGGTGTTCGGCGGCTTCGGGGCGCGCGTCGGCGCCGAGCAGTCCGAGTCGCCACGTGCGCGGCGCAACGCGCGTGACGTACACCCCAAAACGGTCGCGCAGCTGATGCCGGGCGCGGGTCTCGTCGATCGAGCTGGGCAGTGTCACCAGCGAGTAGGGCAGCGCGCCTTCGCATGCGAGGCCGAGCGAGACCAGACCATCGCGCAGCAGCCAGCCGACCTCGGCGTGGCGATGCCAGCACGCCGCGAGGCCTTCCTCCTGCACCAGGCGCAAGGCCTCGCGCAGACCGTAGACGAGGCTGGTCGGCGCCGTGTGGTGGTTCAGGCGCTCGGGGCTCCAGTACGCCTGAAGCTGGATCAGGTCGAGGTAGCTGTTGGTCGGAGGTGTGTGCCGCGCTTGCAGCAGGTCGTGGACGGCGGCGGTGTAGGTGACCAGCGACAGCCCCGCGGGCGCGCCGATGGCGTACTCGACGGGCGCGACGCACACGTCGATACCCCAATCGTCGACGCGCAGCTCGCGCGCACCGAGGCTGAAGGTGGCGTCGACGACCAGGCGTGCCCCGCGCGAGTGGCACAGGGTCGCGAGCTCCTGCACTTTCAGGGCGGCGACCCCGAAGGGCACCACCACGAGTCTGGCCGCGGTGCTGGCGAGCTGATCGACGGACACGGGTTTGCCGCTGAGGCGGCGGACGAGGTCGGCGGTCTCCGCGACGAACCCGGGCTCGCCGGCGACTGCCACCGCCGCGTCCGCGTCCGCGTCGATCAAGCTGTTGAGGACGGCCTCGAGACCGCCGTGGCCGAGCGCCGTGATGGCAAAGCAGTGGGGACTGACCGTGCGGAACGCGTGGCGTGCCAGGGTGATGACGTCGTCCATGACCATGGTGAACGCCGGGTCGAATTGCCCGATGGGGGGCGTGGTGAGGGCGCGCAACACGCGCGGATCTGGTGAGCTGGGCCCGCCGCCGGCCAGCAAGCGCGCGGGCAGGGCCAGGTCGGTGGTGGGCATGCCGTGCGCTTCATGGTAGAGGCTGGCTGCCGCCTGGTTCGGTGACACTGGTCCCGCAGTTTCCTCTAAGAAAGAACGTGAACGAACCTCACAGGCCTGGCGACGGCACGTAGCGCTGCAGCCGGTCGTTATCCGCGTCCACCACCACCAGGCCCCCGAGCTCGTCGACGACCAGCGCCTCGGGCCGCCGAAACTGCCCGGGCAGCCCCCCGCGCGCCCCGTACTCCGCCTCGGGCACCCCGGTCGACGACAGCCGCTGAATGCGGTGGTTATACGTATCCGAGACGTACATCTCGCCGCGACTGTCGACCGCCAGCCAGCGCGGCGCGTTGAACTCGCCCGGGCCAGCGCCGAGCGACCCCCAGGCGCCCACCAGGGTGCCCGTGGCTGACAGCTTCTGAATGCGGTGGTTGCCCGTGTCGGCCACGTACACCGAGTCGTCGGCATCGACGGTGACGTCAAACGGCTGCCGGTATTCCCCCGGGCCCTGCCCCGACTGGCCCCAGACCGCCACCGTCTTGCCCAGCGGCGACAGCTTCTGTAGCCGGTCGTTGCCGGTGTCCGCCACGTAGACGTAGCCCTCCTGATCGACGGCTACGCCGCGCGGCGCGTTGAACTGCCCGGGCCCCGCCCCGAGCGAGCCCCACGCCGCCAGAGGCGTCCCCGACGGCGACAGCTTCTGAATGCGGCTGTTGGCGGTATCCGCCACATACAGGTTGCCGGCCGGGTCCAGCGCGATACCCGTGGGTCGATCGAACTGGCCCGGCGCCGAGCCGTGCGAACCAAAGATGCCCAGCACCACGTCACTCGGCGAGAGCTTGTAAATATGATGGCTGGCCGAGTCGGCGACGTACAGGTCGTGGGCCTGGTCCTGCGCCAGCCCAACCGGGCTGCTGAAGTGCACGTCGTCGACGACCTGCCACGCCCCGCCCTGCCGCGGCGCGGGGCGGCTAGCGCCCGCCCCGAACTGGTGCAGCAGGGCAAAGACCAGCAGGCTGCTCATCAAGCTGGCGAGCACGAACTGGACCGCGACCGAGCGCTCGCTCACCCGCCGCTGCGCGCCGGCGCGCGTGGCGAGCAGCGCCCGCAGGCGAGCGCGGCAGTCCACGCACAGGGCACGCCCGCTGGCCTGGTCGATCGGGGCCGCGCAATGCAAGCACTGCATCAGCGGCCCGAAGGATCGCCCGCGGTGTCAGTCGCCGCGTCGTCGTGTAGCACCTCGGCGGGTGGGTGGGCCTCGGCTTGTGGCGACGGGCGTGGCGACGGGCGTGGCGACGGGCGTGGCGACGGGCGTGGCCGTGGCCAGGAGAGATGCCAGCCGCGTAGGCGTGATCGGTGTCGCGTCGATGCGCACGCCACGCCGCGACAGGGCGTCCTCGACGGCGTTGGCAATCGCCGCTGGCGGCGCCATCGCGCCACCTTCGCCCAGTCCCTTGATCCCGAGCGGATTCAGCGGCGACGGCGTGAACAGGTGCGCGATCCTGATCGTCGGGATCTGCCGAGCCGACGGCATGCAGTAGTCCAGAAGTGACTGCGCCAGAAAGTTCGCCTGTTCATCGTAGGTCAGCTCTTCGTACAGCGCTCCGCCGATGCCCTGGGCCACGCCGCCAACGATCTGCCCTTCGACGATGAGCGGGTTGATCAACGGCCCGGCGTCACTCACCACCGCGTAGTCGAGCACCTGGACTGCCAGCGTGTCGCGATCGATCTCGACGACCGCCACGTGCAGGCCGCTGGCAAAGGTCGCGCGCGGCGCCAGAAAGTAGTGCGTCGCCTCCAACCCGGGCGCCATGCCTGGCGGCAGTGGCTGGCCGGGCGCGGCGGCGCTCGCCAGTTGACCCAGCGTCAGCCGTCGCGACGGCGCGCCGCGGACCTGTACTCCGCCATCCACGAGCTCCAGGTCGTCGGGCTCCGTTTCGAGGAGGTGCGCCGCCAGCGCCAGCGCCTTGCCGCGCACTTCCAGCGCGGCGACGTGCGCCGCGTTGCCGGCCACCACCGCGTTGCGGCTGGCGTAGGTTCCGACGCCAAAAGGAATCGCGTCCGTGTCGCCATGCGCGACGCGGATGTCCGCCGGCGGCACGCTCAGCGCCTGCCCGACGATCTGTGCCAGCGCCGTGGCGGTGCCCTGTCCATGCGGCGAGGCACCCGTTACCAGCGCCAGACGGCCGCTCGGGTCCACGCGCAGCAAGCTGCTCTCGTGCGGACCCAGGCCGGTGAGCATCACGTAGGCGGCCAGTCCGATGCCGAGCCAGCGCTCCGGTTCGAGGCGTTGCTGCTTGCGCCAGTGCGGGTAGCGCGAGAGTTCGAGCGCGCGCTCCAGGCCGGCCGTGTAGTCGCCACTGTCGTAAACGACGGGCGTCTGGGCCGATTCGGTGCCTACATCCCAGGGGAAGTCGTCTGGTTGGATGAAGTTCCTGCGCCGCACGTCCGCCGGATCGAGTCCCAGCTCCTGGGCGACGCGATCGACGATGCGCTCGGTCGCAAACACGGCCTCGGGCTGGCCAGCGCCGCGATACGCCGCCGCGGGTGCCTTGTTGGTCAGCGCCACGCGGACGGTGCACAGGTAGTTGTGGAAGCGATATGGCCCGGGCAGGCCGGCGGCCGTCAGCGATGGGCACAGGACGCCCAGGCTGCGGGTGTACGCCCCCTGATCGGACAGCACGTCGGCGCGCATGCCGAGGATGGTTCCGTCCGCGCGGACCGCGAGCTGCATGGCGTGCCACTGCTCGCGCGCATGGACTGCCGTGCACAGGTGCTCGCGACGACTTTCCACCCACTTGACGGGTCTTCCGCTGCGTTGCGCGAGCAGGGCAACGACGACTTCCTCGGGGTAGACGTCCTGCTTGATGCCGAAGCCACCGCCTACATCCGGCGCGATCACGCGGATCGATTGCTCCGGCAGACGCAGCAGGACTGACAGCGCCTGACGCACGGTGTGCGGCCACTGCGTCGACGACCACAGCGTCAGGTGCTCGCGTCCCGCGTCCCAGATGGCCGCCACGCCGCGCGGTTCGAGCGGCATGCCCGTGTAGCGCTGGACGTAGAAGCGACCGCGGACGATGCGGTCCGCGGCGGCGAACGCGGCCTCGGGATCGCCCACGCGCACCTCGAAGGTGGCCGCCAGGTTGTCGCCGAGATGCGGGTGGAGCAGCGGCGCGCCTGGCGCGACCGCAGCCTCGGCCGACGGCACGACGTCGATTGGCGCGTACTCGACGCTGATGGCTGCCGCGCCATCCTCGGCCGCCGCGCGCGTCTCGGCAAGGACCGCGGCGATTGGCTCGCCGACGTAGCGCACGCTGCCGTCCGCCAGGATCGGCTGCGCACATGGCCGCAGCGCAGGATGCCCGACCACGGCGTGAATCGTTCTGGCACCCAGGTCATCCAGGGCGACCGCGTCGCGGACACCCGCGATGGCGCGCGCCTGGGCCAGCTCGATCGTCTCCAGCCGCGCGTGCGGATATTCGCTGCGCACGAACATGGCGTGCAGTTGGCGTGGCAGCTCGAGGTCCTCGAGGAAGCTGGCCTGACCGCGTAACAGCCGCGGGTCCTCCAGCCGTCGCACGGCGGCGCCGATGCCGGCGGTTGGCATTCACGCGAGTGTATGCTCACGGGCGCAAGCCTGCCGGTGGCGTGATCTGGTCACCGCTGCCGATGCTCAGGTGGTCGAGCTCGCCGACCAGAGAAGCCGAGACAGGGGGTGCGGATGACGCTCTTCGACGGCAAGGTGGCGCTGGTCACGGGCGCCGGTTCAGGGATCGGCCGCGCGTCCGCCCTGGCCTTTGCACGCGCAGGGGCGCAGGTCGTTGTATCGGACGTGCAGCCGTCGGGTGGCGACGAGACGGTGCGTCTGATCCACGAGGCCGAAGGTGAGGCGCACTTTCTCCAGGCCGACGTCAGCGACGAGGCATCCGTCGAGCACCTCATTGCCGCGTCCATTGCCGAATATGGCCACGTCGACTTCGCCCACAACAACGCGGGCGTCGCCGCGCCTCCAGCCCCACTGCACGAGGCCGATCGCGCGTGGTTCGACCGTGTGCAGGCCGTCAACGTCACGGGCGTGTGGCTGTGCCTGAAATACGAGGCGCGCGCGATGCTGTCTCAGGGTGGCGGGGCCATCGTCAACACGGCCTCACTCGCGGGACTGATCGGCTTCCCGCTGAACATTGCGTACTCGGCCAGCAAGCACGCGGTGATCGGCATCACGCGCACCGCCGCGCTGGAATACGCGACGGCTGGCATCCGCGTGAATGCGGTGTGCCCGGCGTTCGTGCGGACGCCGATGGTCGAAGCCTTCGTGGCGGCCAATCCGCGGGTCTTCAACCTCGAGCGACTGGCGAGCATGCAGCCAATGGGTCGGCTCGGGACCGTGGAGGAGGTCGCCGCGGCGGTGGTGTGGCTGTGCAGCGACAGCGCCGCCTATATCACGGGCATCGCGCTGCCGCTGGACGGCGGGACCTCGGCGCGCTAGGAGCGCGGCAGCCGCCCTGGCGCTTGCGAGCGGGGTATCCGGGCGAGTCGGGCACGTGGCCGATAACGAGAAAGTCTCAGACCGCGAGGCGCCTCAGAGCGCGAGTGCCACGCCGTCGCCGCGTGGGTCGCTCGCGCCGATATAGCAGCCGCGCGCCTGATCGACCTGAATCGTCTGCGCCGTGCCCATCACCTGGTCAACCGCGTCTGCCAGCATCACCTCGTGGCCGCGCGCGGCCAGGTCTTCCGCAACCGACGCGCTGAATCTGCCTTCGAGGACCAGCGCCGACGCCGGATACCGCCCGCCGGGTGCGCCGTGCGCCCAGCGCGGCGCCTCGATAGCCGACTGCAGGTCCAGCTCGAAGTCGAGCAGGCCGTTGAGCAACTGCAGTCCGGTCTGCGGTTGCCCGTCGGCGCCGCGCGTCCCAAAGGCCAGCCACGGTTGGCCGCCGCGCAGCGCCATGCCCGGCATGAGCGTATGCATGGGTCGCTTGCCAGGCGCAAGCGCGTTGGGGTGCCCTTCGATCAGGTTGAAGCCGAAGCCGCGGTTGTGCAGCGTGACGCCCGTGCAGGGCACGTGTACCCCCGAGCCAAACGCGGCATACAGGCTCTGGATCAAGCTCACGACGTTGCCGTCGCGATCCGCGGCGCACAGATAGATCGTGTCGCCATCCACGGAGCGACCCACCGTGCGCGGCTGACCAGCCGACGCGGTCGGGCCAATGTGCCGCGCGCGCTCGCGGGTCCGCTCGCGGTCCAGCAACAGGTCGACGGGCACCTCGGCGTGCGCCGGATCGGCAACGTACGTGTCGCGATCGGCAAACGCCAGTTTCTTGCGCTCGACCAGCGCGTGAACCAGCGCGGCCGAAGTCTGTGAGTGCTCGGCGACGTCGAAGCCATCCAGCATGCGCAGGATCTCCAGCAGCGCCACACCCTGACTGTTTGGCGGCAGCTCCGAGACCTGCACGTCGCGATAGTCGACCATCAGCGGCTCCACCCACTCCGAGTGCTGGGCCGCGAAGTCCTCGGGCCTCAGGCCCCCGCCGTGGCTGGTCAAGAAGTCGAGCAGGCGCGCGCCGAGCGCCCCCGAGTACATCACGCCTGGACCGTCAGCCGCGATCTGCTCCAGGGTGTTAGCCAGATCAGGCAGCCGCAGCGCGTCGCCAGGTGACGGCGCGACTCCGTTGCGCAGAAAAACGGCGGCGCCGCCGCCGTTTTCGGCCAGCAGCTGGGCAGAGCCGCGAATCGCACCTACCGCGGAGGGCGTCACGCGGAAACCGTCACGCGCGTGGTGGATGGCGTCACGCGCCACGCGCGGCATCTCGAGACGCCCGAAGCGCCGATGCAGACTGAACCAGCCGTCCACGGCGCCCGGTACGGTGACGGCGCGTGTGCCACGCTGGGGCATGCTCTCCAGTCCCTGCGCCCGATACGCGGCCACACTCATCCCCCGTCCGGCACGGCCGCTGGCGTTCAGTCCGAACAGCTTCCGCTCGGAGCTGCTCCACACCTGGGCGAACAGGTCGCCGCCCGGCCCGCACATATGTGGCCACACCACGGCCATGACCATGTTGGCGGCGAGGGCAGCGTCGAGCGCGCTGCCGCCATCGCGCAGGACGTTCACGCCGGCCAGTGAAGCCAGATAGTGCGGGGCGGCGACCACGCCGTCGGCGGTGTAGACGGGCGTGCCAAAGGTGTCGGGCATGTCTCAGCCGATGATCAACCGCGCCTGGCGCCGGCGCAAGGCCTGCACCACGCTCATGGCCACCAGGCGGCCGGTGCGCGGGTTGCCCGGGCTGGGCACGTTCTCGATTTCGAAGCGCAGGCGTCCGAAATCGCCCTCCGCCACCACCTCGTGGCGGTTGCGCTCGAGTGAGGGGTCAGCCACGACACGAACCTCGGTGCGGTCCAGGCCGAGGCCGGCCAGGCTGACCGCCGCGGCGACGTTGATGCTCTCGGGGAACTTGAGGACGCCCTCGCGCGCGCTGCCGGCGAACAGCTCGCGGGGTTCGCGCAGCGCCGCGGCTTCGTCGGGCGGCAGGAGCGCGCGCGCTGGCTTGCGTGTGAAATGCGTCACGCGCGTCAGGTGGCCGGCGCTCGCCGAGGCGATCGCGTCCAGGCCGCCGATGCCGCCCGAGAGGATGATCGCGCGGCTGTCGCCCGCCTGCGCGGCATCACGCATGGCGCGTTCGGTGTCGGGCTCGGCGAGGGCGCCAACGGCGAGGATGAACACGTCAATGCCCGCGCGCAGCACCGTAGGCGCGTGGCAGCGCAGCGCGGCGTGGCCGGCGAGTTCGACGACCACCTCGGGCTTGCGGGCGAGCAGGTCCTCGATGCGCACGCACAGTCGCACGTGGCTGCCAGGCCGCGGCTTGTTGGGATGCGCGACGAGCGCGCCGACGATGTCGATGTGGTCGGCGGGCTGTAAGAGCTCGAGCACTCCGCGGGCGATTGTCCCGAGCCCGATCAGTCCAACGCGCATGCAGCCTCCAGCGTACCGGGCGGGCCCATCCATGTTCGCCACGCGTCGAGGGGCTGCGAGTCGCCCGAGCCGACTGCGTCGTCAGGCGGTCGCGGCAGCCGTCGGTCAGCGCTGCCCAAAGCGGATCGTCCCGCGGCCCACCACGCAACTGCCAAATGTACGGACATACGCTTCAACCGCTGTCAACCGTCCGCCGAAACCCTCTTCGCCACCGTTCCATGTGCATATATTCCCGCCCGCACATGCCCAGGGCTACCTCGTTGTTTCGACTCCTCGGCCTGCTCCCGGTGCTTGCCCTCGTGCTCCTCGCGCCCGGCGCACCCGTCTTCGCCGCCCAGGGCCCGTCCCTTGCCACCCTGCGCGCCAGCGGCGCAGCGGAAGTCCCCATCTGGATCGGTGTGGGCGGCGCGGACAACAACGCCGCGGACGTGCCCGCGGCGTGGAGCCCGTACATCGGGGCAAACCGGGTGGACCGCGCGAAGAGCTTCACTGCAACGTTGCGGCGGCAGGGTGCGGACGTGTCGCTGACGGTCTTCCCGGGCACGGATCACACGCTGACCGACGCCATGCGGCAAACCGGCTGCCAGCAGCTGGCGAGTGCCGAGCAGCCCGCCTGACTCCGTGCGTCGCGGAGCTCAGCCCCAGGGGCGTGGCTCTGTCGGCGGCGGCGCGGGTGGCGGGCTGCCTGGCTCCGTCGGACGCGACCACGGTGGCGGCGGCCCGCCCTGCGGCGGAGGCGGCGGCGTGGGATTCGACCACTGCGGCGCCGCGTAGGCGGGCTCTGGCCGCGCCGGAGCCTCACTCTCGAGCTCCGGCGGATCAACGCCGTGGATCACCGCGTCGAGATAGTCGTACGCGGTCCGAAACCGTTTGAGGACGCTGACCAGCGAGTCCGTATCGGTGCTATAGGCTTCCGCCCAGCGTGCGGCCAGCTGAATCCGCGAGACAGAATCGTCTCCGCCGCCCACACCGATCCGATCGCCGCGGCGGTCATCACGGTGCGCCGCTCCGCTGCGAGGGTCTGCGCCCTCAGCTGTGCTCATGGTGTTCCAACTGTAGCGGACTGCAGTAGATTTGGCTCTGTATGGCCGCCCCAGGTGCGTTCAGTTGGAATTCCGAGTTGCCCAGCGGCCGCAATCCGTTCTGGATTCGCGACGAGGCGCTCGCGGGCGTGGGCCTGCACCCGGGCGACGCCGTCAGTGTCGACACGCGCGCGGAGCCGCGCGACGGCGACCTGGTCGTCGCCGAGGCCGAGCTCGACGACGACTCGCTGCGCACCGCGCGGCGCTACGTCACCGCGCACGGTCGGGTGCGGCTGGAGCCGGTTGGCGCGTCCGCGCTCGAGGTGATCGACCTGCCAGCAGAGCAAGTCATGGTGATGGGCGTCGTGGTCGCGCGATTGCGTTTCACGGACGACGGCTCGCCGCCCGTCGAAGAGCCACTGGCCGTGCAGTAGGCTTGCAAGTCAGGCTCATGGACATCGGGTCGTTCACCGACGTCGGTCGTGTGCGCGAGGGCAACGAAGACGCGTTGCTCGTCGTCGCGCCCGACGGTCCGCGCCAGGGTCAGGTCGTGGTTGCCGTCGCCGACGGTATGGGCGGCCACAATGCCGGCGAGGTCGCCAGCGCTATGGCCGTCGAATCGCTGCGACGCGTGGTCGAAGAAGCCGAGCCGGCGCTCGAAGCCGACGCGCTGCTGACGAACGGCGTCTCACTCGGCAACCAGACCATCTGGGACGCGGCTGCCGAAGACGTCGCCAAAGACGGCATGGGCACCACGCTCGTGTGCGCGTTCCTGGACGAGACGGGCAACGTGGTCATCGCCAACGTCGGCGACAGTCGGGCGTACGCGTATCTGGGGGGCCAGGTGCACCTCGTCACGGCCGATCACACCTGGGTCAACGAGCAGGTGCTAGCCGGCTGACCTGAGTCCGAGTGACGCGCGTACCAGCCCGTATCGCAACCTGCTGACGCGCACGCTGGGCAACGCGCCGCGCGTCGACGTCGACATCTTCACCGGCGTGCACCTCGATGCGGGTGACGGGCTGATCCTGGTCTCCGACGGCGTGACGGGCTATCTGGACGAAGGTGACTTCACCACCGTCCTGCGCGAGACGGACAGCGCCCAGGCGGCCGCGGAGCGGATGGTCAGCGAGGCGGTCGAGCGCGGCGGCGCGGACAACGCCACCGCCGTCGTTGTGCGCCGCGTTGGAAATCCCAGCTAATGTAGAGCCATGCCGGTGGCGTGGGAGAAAGTTCGAGACTTCGTCGACATCAAGTACGAGCGCTGCGAGGGCATCGCCAAGATCACGATCAACCGACCAGAAGTCCGCAATGCGTTCCGCCCGGAGACCATCTTCGAGTTGCAGGAGGCCTTCGCCGACGTCCGAGATGATCCGACCACGGGCGTCGTCCTGCTGACGGGCGAAGGTCCGGACGCGTTCTGCTCGGGCGGCGATCAGCGCATCCGCGGCGATGGTGGCTACGTGGACCCGAGCGGCGTGCCGCGTCTGAACGTGCTGGACCTGCAGCGGCAAATCCGCGTGCTGCCCAAGCCGGTCATTGCCATGGTGGCGGGCTACGCCATCGGCGGCGGCCACGTGCTGCACGTCGTGTGCGATCTGACCATCGCCGCCGACAATGCCCGCTTCGGACAGACCGGCCCGCGCGTCGGCAGCTTCGACGCTGGCTACGGCTCGACGCTGCTCGCCCGCCTCGTCGGCGACAAGAAGGCCAAGGAGATCTGGTTCCTGTGCCGCCAGTACACGGCGCAGGAAGCGCTGGACATGGGCCTGGTAAACGCGGTGGTGCCGCTAGCCGAGCTCGAGGACACGTGCGTCCAGTGGGCGCGTGAGATTCTCGAAAAGAGTCCGACGGCGATTCGGTTCATCAAAGCGGCGTTCAACGCGGCTACGGAAGGCCTGGCCGGCATGCAGCAGTTCGCCGGCGATGCCACGCTGCTGTACTACCTTACGGACGAGGCGAAAGAGGGCAAGAATGCGTTTCTCGAGAAGCGCAAGCCTGATTTTTCGAAGTACCCGCGGTTTCCGTGAGCCGGTGACCGTCGGCGGCGCTGCAATCCCGCGCCGCCGCGCGACGAGACGCTCACGCGCATGAGCGCCGCCGTCGCCGTCACCGGGCCGCGCGTCTGGCTCCTCGCCGCCCGCCCGGCAACGCTGCCAGCCGCGGTCGTGCCCGTCATCGTCGGCACCGGCTCCGCGCTGCACGGCACCCACACGCTGAACCTGCCCGTCTTCATCCCCACGCTGCTCGCCGCGCTGCTCATCCAGATCGGTACCAACTTCGCCAACGACGTCTTCGACTTCCGCCGCGGCGCGGACACCCCCGAGCGTCTCGGCCCGCTGCGCGTCACCCAGGGCGGCCTCGTGACGCCCAAGCAGGTGCTCGTGGCAACCTGTGTCACCTTCGGCCTCGCCCTGCTGATAGGTATCTACCTGGTCGTGATCGGCGGCTGGCCGATCCTGGCCATCGGCGTGGTGTGCCTGCTCTCGGGCCTGCTGTACACCGGCGGACCCTGGCCGTTCGGCTACCACGGCCTGGGCGACCTGGTGTGCTTTCTGACCTTCGGCGTTCTGGCCGTGCTCGGGACCGCCTATCTGCAGACGCTGTCCATCACCACGCTCGATAGCTGGGCCTCCATCCCGGTCGGCTGCCTGGTGACGGCGATCCTGATCGTGAACAACCTGCGCGACATCGACACCGACCGACGCGTTGGCAAACGCACGCTGGCGGTCCTGCTGGGTCGAACCGGGACGCGCGTCGAGTACGCGCTGTGCGTGGCGGTGGCGTACGCGGTCGTCATCGGGCTGGGCCTGACGGGCAGGGTAGGCCTGTGGTGGTGGCTGCCGCTGCTGAGCGTGCCGCTAGGCATCTGGCTCGTGCGCTACGTCAGTCAGACGCAGGGCCGGCCCCTGAATCAGGCGCTCAAGCGCACCGGCCAGCTGCATCTGGTGTTCGGGCTGCTGTTTGGCGCGGCCTTGTGGTTGGGCTGAACCCGAGCGTCCAGCCGCCGGGCCTGAACCTCAGCGTCCCGGACTGGCTGCGCCAGCGCGCCGCCGTGACGCCCGAGCGGCGTGCGCTGGTGTGTGGGGAGACGACGTGGACATTTGCCGAACTCGATGCGCGCGTCGATGCCGCGATGCGCAAGCTCGACGTAGGCGCGGAGCAACGCGTCGCCATTCGTGCGGCTAACAGCGCCGGTTTCGTGGTCGCGGTCCACGCGTTGATGCGTCTGGGGGCCGTCATCGTGCCGATCAACACCCGTCTCGCGGACCCCGAGGTGGCGTGGCAGTTGACGGACGCCGCGGTGACGCTGGTACTGGGCAATGACGAGCTTCAAGCACTGCTCGAGACGCACTCGTCACCTCGAGGTCGGCGAGACGCGGGACGCGCGTTCGACCTGCAAGCGTGGCACTCGATCGTCTATACGTCGGGCACCACCGGGCGCCCCAAGGGAGCCATCCTGACCTACGGCAACCACTGGTGGAGCGCGGTCGCCTCGGCGCTGAATCTGGGTCTGCTCGCGGATGACAGCTGGTTGGCGTGCTTGCCGCTGTTTCACGTCGGCGGCCTGTCGATCCTGCTGCGCAGCGTGATCTGTGGCATGACCGCCGTCGTCCAGTCCCGCTTCGACGCCGCCGAGGTCAACCGCGCTATCGATGAGCACGGCGTCTCGATCGTCTCGGTGGTGAGCACCATGCTCGACCGTATGCTGACCGAGCGCGGCGGGCGGCCGTACCCGTCGAGCCTGCGCTGCGTGCTGCTGGGCGGCGGGCCGGCGCCGCTGCCGCTGCTGGAGCGCGCGACGGCGGCCGGCGTGCCGGTCGTGCAGACATATGGGCTGACCGAGACCGCCTCGCAAGTAGTCACCCTGGCGCCGGAGGACGCGCTGAGCAAACTCGGGTCGGCGGGCAAGCCGCTGATGGGTTCGGAGATTCGCGTCGGCGCCGACGGCGAGATCTGCGTCAGTGGCCCGAGCGTGAGCCCGGGCTACGTCAATCATCTGCCACGTGACGGCTGGCTGCAGACGGGCGACCTGGGGCACCTGGACGCCGAGGGCTATCTGTACGTGCTGGATCGTCGAGACGACCTGATCGTCTCGGGTGGCGAGAACGTCTATCCGGCGGAGGTGGAAGCCGCGCTGCTGGCCTACCCGGGCGTCAGCGAGGCTGGCGTAATCGGCGTCCCCGACGCGGAATGGGGTCGTCGCGTGACGGGGGTTGTGGTAATGCGCGCGGGCGGCACGGCGACCGCCGACGAGCTCATCGCCTTCTGTCGGCAGCGGCTCGCCGGCTACAAGGTCCCGCGCCACATCGAGTTTCGCGCCGCCGCCTTGCCGCGCAACGCCGCGGGCAAACTCCTGCGCCGTGAGTTACGGACCGAGCGATAGCATGCAGCGTATATGCGTCTTGCCTCATACCTGGTCGATGGACGATCGCGGGCCGCCGTGGTTGCATCCGATCAGACGCTCGTCCCCGTGGCCGACCTCGTCAGCGGCGCGCCCGCCGACATGCTCGACCTGCTCGCGGCTGGCCAGGGTGTGTGGGACCAGTTGCGCTCGGCGTCCAGCTCAGCGCGCGGCGGGCAGTCGCTCGCCAGTGCACGCCTGATCGCACCTATCCCAGCGCCGCGCCGCAACGTGTTCTGCGTCGGCTGGAATTATCTGGAGCATTTCGCCGAAGGCCAGGGCATGCGCGGACCCAACGACGACGCCCAGCAGATACCTGACTACCCCGCGCTGTTCAGCAAGCAGCCCGCGTGTGTTGTTGGGCCCGAGGCGCCCGTCTGGCACTCTGCCCCGGTCTCCGACCAGCTTGACTGGGAAGTTGAGCTGGCGCTCGTGATCGGCACGCCCGGTCGGGACATCCCCGAGGAGCGCGCCTACGAGCACATCTTTGGCTACACCGTCGCCAATGACGTCTCGGTCAGGGACGTCCAGCGGCGTCACGGCGGACAGTGGTTCAAGGGGAAGAACTTCGATTCGCATTGCCCGCTCGGGCCGTGGATCGTCACGTCGGACGAGATCGGCGACCCGCATCAGCTGCGCATCACCCTGCGCGTCAATGGCGCGACCAAGCAGGACTCGAATACCCGCTTTATGGCCTTTCGGATTCCGCGCATCGTCAAGGAGATCTCGACGGGCATGCGCCTCGAGGCCGGTGACGTGATCCTGACTGGCACGCCGAGCGGCGTCGGCTTCGCGCGCAAGCCACCCGAGTTCCTGAAGGTCGGTGACGTGATGGAGGCCGAGGTCGAAAAGATTGGTGTGCTGCGCAACACGGTGGCCACCTTCGACCCGTCGTCGTCGTCGTCGTCGGCCGCCGCGGAGTCGGTGCTCTCGGCGGCGCGCGCCTGATGAGAAGGGAGTGAGCTGAGCATGCAGCTGACCAGTGCCAATTTCCAGGACGGCGACTACCTGGCGATGGAGCGCGTCCTCGCCGAGAGCTACGGCTTCGGGTGCAACGGCGCCAATCGGTCGCCGCAGCTCTGCTGGTCGGGGCGCCGGAGGGCACGCGGAGCTTTGCGCTGACGTGTTTCGACCCGCATGCGCCCACCGGCAGCGGATTCTGGCACTGGGTGGTGGCCAACATTTCCCGCCAGCGTCACGTCGCTGGCGCTCGACGCGGGCAACCCAACGGCCGGCAAGATGCCCGCGGCCGCGGTGACCGTTCGCAACGACACCGGCGCACGGGGCTATGCCGGGCCATGCCCACCGCCAGGCGACCACCCGCACCGCTACTAGTTCACGGTCTTCTTCACGGTCTTCGCGGTGGGGGCTGAGACGCTCGCGTCACCCCCGACACCACGCCCGCGGTAGTTGGGTTTCAGCTGCACTTCAATACCCTGGCCAAAGCAGAGCTCGTCGGCCTCTTCAAACACTAACCCGCATCATCTGGAGCCTGAAGGCTGCCGAGTGACTCACGCGGTGGCCCCAGAGGGGGAGTCATCCTGGGCTCACGAATGATCGCAACGTCGGCATCGTCAAAGCAGCAAGCGGGTAGTGCGTCCACCTGCAGGTGGAGAGGGCGAAATCGAAAATCCATCCACGTCACGATGTGTCGATGCGTGGCCGAGCTTAGCCTTCGAACTGAAGGGACTCGCAGATGCTCACCTCGAACTTCTCCAGCGCTGGCTTCGAAGGCGCGCTCATCGGCATTGCTGTCCTCGTCTTTTTCATCGTGCGTCAGTTCAGTACCCGCGGCGTCACCAGCCTTCTCAATGTCATTGCTCCGCTGGCTTTGCTGTACTTCGGTCTCCAGGATGTGGGGCAGCTCGACTCGGCCGGCTGGGTGATCCTGACCGCGAGCCTGTCGCTCGCCGTGGCCCTCGGCTTTGCCCGTGGCCTCACCTTCCGCGTCTGGCACGGCCCGGACGGCCGCGCGCTGATGCGCGGCACCCCGTTGACGCTGGGCCTGTGGGTCCTGACGCTCGCGGTGAAGATTGGCCTCACGTTCGCGGAAGCAAAGCTGGGCTTTGGCGCCGTTGTCGTCAACAACGCCGTTACCTTCCTGCCTGGCGCCGCGACGCTGGCCGCCCAGGCGCTGGTGGTCTGGCTGCGTGCCCAGGACCTGCGGTTCGTCGGCGCCGGCATCAAGGCGAGCTAAAACACACCCCAAACGGTGCAGAACACGTCGCGTGTTGGAAGTCTGGGCTCCCGCATGGGGGCCCACTGGCGTGCGTGGGCTGGGCTGGCGTTCATGCTCCTGGTGATTTACCAGTCGCTGCGCGGCCTGGAGACCACGCCGCGCCCGCTTGCTGTCGCCGTCTTGACGCTCGGCATGTCGATCGGCTGGCTGCTCCAGTACACGCGCTGGTTGGAAGCCGGCGTGTGGGTGCTGGGTCTGGCATCCGCCGCCCTGATGTACGTATTACCCAGCAGCGGGCCGGTGATCGGCATCGTGGCGACGCTGGTCAGCGCCGGATCGCGCATGGAGGTGCGACGCGGGGCAGTTGCTGCCGTGGTGCTGGCGGTGACGTTCATGCTGGCCGACGGCCTCACTACGCAGTGGTCGAGCGTGCTCAACCTGGCCTTCCCAGCATTGGGGCTGGCTTTCGCGTACATGGCCGCGGCCTCGGTGCGGCGCATCCGGCTCGAGCGTGAGCGCGCGGAGGCGCTGCTCGAGGAATTGCAGCGCACGCGCGCTGCCGAAATCGAACGCGCGGCGCTGGCCGAACGCACGCGCATCGCGCGCGAGATCCACGACGTGCTGGCCCACACGCTGTCGGCGTTGGCCGTCCAGCTCGAGGGCACGCGCATGCTGCTCGAGCAGCGCCCGGGTGATCCGGCCGCTGTCGCCGCCGTCGAGCGCGCTCACCGCCTGGCGAGCGAGGGGCTGGCCGAGGCACGCCGTGCGATCGGCGCCCTGCGCGGTGATAGTCTGCCGGGTCCCGATGGCCTCGAGCGCCTGGTGGACGAGTTCACCCAGGCTACCGGCACGCCCGGCCACTTCCACGTGAGCGGCGCTGCCGTCCTGCTGCGGTCGGAGGCGCGCCTGGCGCTCTACCGCACGGCGCAAGAGGCGCTGACAAACGTGCAGAAGCACGCGCGCGACGCGACCTGCGTTGACGTCCAGCTGCGGTACGCCGCGGACGGCGCCGAGCTCGTGGTCGAGGACGTCGCGCCGCTCGTGGTCAGCACGCGAGCCTCGAACGGCGCGACGTCGTCTGAGGCCTCGCACGGGTATGGTCTGGTCGGCATGCGTGAACGCGCGGAGCTCGCCGGCGGCACACTCGAGGCCGGCCCACTCCCGACCGGGTTTCGCGTGCGGCTGTGGCTGCCGGCGTCATGACGGACGCAGCGACGGGTCCGACGGTGCGCGTGCTCGTCGCCGACGACCAGACCGTGGTGCGAGAAGGCCTGGTGATGCTCCTCGGGCTGTCGCCCGGCGTGGAAGTGGTCGCCGCGGCCGCCGACGGCGACGAGGCGATCGCGCTCGCCCACCAGTTCCGACCGGACGTCGTGCTGATGGACCTGCGCATGCCGCGCTGTGACGGCGTCGCGGCTACCCGCAGCATCCTTGCCGAGCTACCAGGCACGCGCGTGATCGTGCTGACAACCTATGCTGACGATGATTCCGTGTTCGCCGCGCTCGAAGCGGGCGCCCGCGGCTATCTGACCAAGGACGCGCCGGCCGCCGAGATCCAGCGAGCTATTCGTCTGGTGTACGCGGGCGAAGCCCTGCTGGACCCGTCGGTGCAGCGCAGGTTGATCGAGCGCGCGCTGTCGACCGCCGCCAGCGCGCCGCCACCGGCGGTGACCAGCTACCCCGACGGCCTGACACAACGCGAGGCCGAGGTCCTGCGCGAGATCGCCGCGGGCTACAGCAACCGCGAGATCGCCGACCGACTCTCCATCAGCGAGGCAACGGTGAAGACGCACGTCAACAACATCTTTTCCAAAGCTGCTCTGCGCGACCGTGCGCAGGCGGTCGTCTACGCGCTCCATCACGGGCTCGCGGCCTGATGGAGTTTCAGGAGGTCTTGCGTCTGCGGCGCATGGTTCGCAGTTTCGAGTCCAGGCCGCTGCCACCCGAGGTCGTGGAGCGCATCGTGCGCAACGCCCAGCGCGCGCCGTCGGCCGGCTTCAGCCAGGGTTGGGCGTTCCTGGTCCTCGAGGGCACCGAGCAGACGCGGATGTACTGGGACGCGGTTGGCCCGCGCGATGCCGCCGCCTTTCGCTGGCAGGATCTGTTCAACGCGCCGCTGCTGATCGTGTGCCTGTCCAACAAGCATGCGTATCTGGAGCGGTACGCCGAGGCCGATAAGGGTTGGAACGACCGGTCCGAGGCGCACTGGTCGGCGCCGTACTGGGACATCGACACGGGCATGGCGGCGCTGCTGATGCTGCTGACGGCCGTGGACGCCGGGCTCGGCGCGCTGTTCTTCGGCATGCCGCCGGAGAAGATCACGGCGCTGCGCGAGACGTTTGGCATCCCCGACGCGCTGTCGCCGATCGGCACGGTGGCGGTGGGCTATGCGAAGGCTGGCGATCCGCCTCGCGCTCGGTGAAGCGCGGCCGACCGGCCGGTTGACGAAGTCGTTCACCGCGGTCGCTGGTAAACGGGTCGGCCCGAGCACCCAAAAACGAGAATCGGACGAAACGTCAGCGCGGCGTCGTCACGGTTGCAATACACCGCTCCCCGAGTGACGGCCCCACGGTTAGACTCCCGACTGCGTGCCACTCGCAACGCCGTCACGTCGACCGACCCGTCCCGTACCCAAGCCACCGCGGCGCGTATCTCGCCCCAGACGCGAACCCAAGCGCAGCAGCTTCGAGCGGCTCGGCGACGCCTTCCAGCGTTGGGCGCCGCCCGGCGGTTGGGTGCTGGCTGCCCTCGTGCTGGTCGCGCTGTCGACGGCCGCCGGCGTGGTGTTTCCTCTCAGTCCAGCGGGCATCGCCCTGCAGACGGCCGTCGGTACGCTTGGCGCCCCGCTGGTGCCGGCCTGGGCGGCGGGCGCCGCCTGGTGCCTTGCGCGCGGCCAGCGCCCGTCGTACCTGCGCATCGCCGCGCTGGCGGTTCTGTCGCTGACGTGGCTGGTCGCCCTGGCACTCCGCGAGCCGCAGGCCGGCGGCGTGGTTGGCGAGACGCTGCTCCAGTTGCTGGACATGGGCTTTGGCCGCAGCGCTGGCCTGGCGCTGGTATCGATTCTCGGCGCGGCGGCGCTAGTGAACCTGATCGGTCTGGATCGGATTCTGGTGTGGTCGCAGCACGGCTTCG
Source organism: uncultured Chloroflexia bacterium (assembly GCA_963776625.1). Classification (GTDB taxonomy): domain Bacteria; phylum Chloroflexota; class UBA6077; order UBA6077; family CF-72; genus CF-72. The sequence continues at coordinate 482,650 of CAVZNP010000007.1, forward strand.
GTCTGACGATGTCCGCATGGCGCGCCCGACAGAAGGCACTGCCCGCCAGGCCGGCGCTGCGCGTCCCGCGCCCCGCGTCGGGCGCGCGCGGCAACGAGCCGGTGATCATGGGCCCGGGCGGACTCGGTTCCGGAGCCTCCACGGCCGCCGGATCGCGATCGGCCGAGCACCGCGCTGCCGAGGGCGGTGTCACCGACGGTGGCTCGCGTCGCGCGGAACGTCCGCCGCCCGGCCCCCCGCGTGATGCGACGACCTGGCGACGACCGGATCCCGCGATCCTCGGGCGCGCCACGGACGGTGGCTCCTTCTCGCCGGCTGAGCTGAAGGCGCGGGCGAAGATCATCGAGGAAACCCTCGAGTCGTTCAACATCCAGGCGCGTGTCGTCGAGGTGCAGCAGGGCCCCGCCATCACCCAGTTCGGCGTCGACCCGCGCCCGGCGTGGCGGTCAACAAGATCGTGCAGCGCCAGAACGACCTGGCGCTGCGCCTCGGCGCGCCAACCCTGCGCGTCCTGGCGCCCGTGCCGGGGCGCCCGATGGTCGGCATCGAGGTGCCCAATACGTCGGTGGCCACCGTCAAACTGGGCGACCTGATTGCCTCGCCGCAGTTCACGCGCGCACGCCTGCCCATTGGCGTCGGCATGGATGTCGCGGGCAAACCCGTCGTGGCCGACCTGACGCGCATGCCGCACCTGCTGGTCGCCGGCGCCACCGGCTCTGGCAAGAGCGTGTGTATCAACAGCCTGATTACCTCGCTGCTGGTCATGCGCACGCCCGACGAAGTCCAGTTCGTGATGATCGACCCCAAGCAGGTCGAGCTCGAGTCAGTACCGCGGGCTGCCGCATCTGCGCCTGCCGGTGGTGACCGACATGGAGAAGGTGGTCGCCGCGTTGCGCTGGACCGTCAACGAGATGGAGCGCCGCTACGCGTTATTCGCCGAGGTCGGGGCGCGCAATATCGTGGCGTTCAACGACCGCTTTCCCGACGAGAAGCTGGTCTACATGGTGCTCGTCATCGACGAGCTCGCGGACATGATGATGACCGCGGCGGAGGACGTGGAGCGGCTGATCTGTCGGTTGGCGCAGCTCGGCCGCGCGGCCGGCGTGCACATCGTCGTCGCCACGCAGCGGCCGAGCGTCGACGTGCTCACGGGGTTGATCAAGGCCAATCTGCCGACGCGGATCGCCTTCGCCGTCTCGTCGCAGATCGATTCACGCGTCATTCTGGATCGCACCGGCGCGGAGCGGCTGCTCGGACGCGGCGACGCGCTGTACCAGGCAGGCGACGAAATGAACCCGCGCCGCGTGCAGGGCGCGCTCGCGTCAGACGAGGAGATCGAGTCCGTGTGCGCCTGGTGGCGCGACCAGGGCCAAGCGCAGCACACCGACGACGACGAGGCCGAGCTCGAGAAGCTGGCGCGCCAGGAGGATCCCGAGGAGCGGCTGCTGGCGCAGGCGCGCGAGATTCTGGCCTCGCATGATGGCGATGTGTCGCCCGGGTACCTGGCGCGCAAATTGAAGATCGGGATCCAGAAGGCCAATCGCATTCACCAGACGCTGGTCGCCGACGAGGCGGCGGCATACCTGGTGGCGCCGGACGGCGGGCCTGCGCGGGAGCCGTAGTCGGGCGAAGGCTGCTGCCACGCGGCGAACGTGACTCGTCCCGCGGAGTCAAAAAGCTTCAACCGGAATCCCTGGCACGGCGCGCCCGTCACCCTGGGGAACTGGTATAGTGGCAAAACCCGGCCCGGGTTCATCTCCATAGACAGGATTGATACCGAAGCGACGATGCTTTTCGGCCAGGTTCAGGCGTTCATCGAAGTCGCCCGCACCGGAAATGTCAGCCGCGCCGCCGAGGCGCTGTACGTCACGCAGCCCGCGTTGACCGCGCGCATCCAGGCGCTCGAAAAGGAACTCGGCGAAGCCCTCTTCGTCCGCACCGGCCGCGGCGTGCGGCTCACCGACGCCGGCCGCGTGTTTCTCCCGTGTGCGGAGCGCGCCGTCCAGGCCGTCGACGATGGCCGCCAGGCGCTCTCCGACCTGCGCTCGGCCAGCGCCGGACGCCTGGCCCTCGGCGCGGCGCCGGCCGTCAGTACGTACGTGCTGCCGCCCGTGCTCAAGCGCTTCGCGAATTTGCACCCGCGCGTGGACGTGGCGGTGCGCACCGGCCACTCCGAAGAAATTCTGGCCATGGTGCTCAACGACGAGGTGCAGGTCGGTCTCGTGCGCACGCTGCGGCATCCGGACATCGACGCGTTTCCGCTTTACGAGGACGAGCTGGTGCTGGTGTGCAATACGCAGCATCGGTTTGCGCGGCGCGGGGCGGTCGAGCTGGCCGAGGTTGGCCGTGAGCGGCTGATCATGTTCGACCGCACCTCGAGCTACTTCGAGCTGACGCAGACGCTCTTCTTGCGGGGTGGCGTCGTGGCGCACACGGTCATGGAGCTCGACAACATCGAGGCGGCCAAGAAGATGGTCGAAGAAGGGCTCGGCGTGGCGTTGCTGCCGCGGGTGTCGGTTGCTCGCGAGATCGGCGGTGGTCAGCTCTCCGAGATCGAGGTGCTGGATGCGCCGCCGGTGCGCCGCAGCGTAGATGCGATCCGTCGCAAAGACGCGGGGTCGCCGGGCGGCGTGGTGCACGCGTTTCTGCAAGAGCTGGAGGCGACGCTGCGGCAGCGCGAGCGACGCTCGGTGCAGCTGGTCGTCTGAGACGACTCGCCCCGTGGGTGACTTTGTGACTCGCCGCGTCAGGCTTTTTCGATCGTCGCCGTCAGTCCGCAGCTTTGCAGGCGGTCGCGGTACAGCTCGGCCAGCTCCAGCGGGCACGTGGTGACCACCGCTTTGCCGTGGTTGTGCGCCTCGAACATGATCTGCGTCGCCTTGCGCGCGCCCAGTTTCGGCACGCTCTTCATCAAGCTGCGCACCACGTAGATCATCTCGTTGTGGTCGTCGTTGTGCAGGATGACCGACCATGGGCGCAGCAGGCTTTCCTTCGCCTCGTGGCGCTCTTCGGTCTCAGTTGGACGGCGGGTTTCGGTTTCGGTCTCGACTGCCATACCTGTGCACCAGCTACAACGGCGTAATGCTACCGTTTGGACGCCGATGCGAATGCGGATGGTAGCAGTGGCGTTTGGTCCCGCGACCATGGCCGAGGCATGCGAGGGGCTGCCGAGGATCAGGCAAGTCGCCGACTGTGTCGAGCTGCGGCTCGACCTCTTCGAGGAAGCATTCGACCTCAGCGTGCTGCTGCGCGAGCGCGGCTCGCTGCCGGTCGTGGCGACGCTGCGGCCGCCGGAGCAGGGGGGTCACTCCACGCTGCCGCCCGACGAGCGGCTCACGGTACTGATTCAGGCGGCCGAGCTGGGCGCCGAATATGTGGACCTCGAGTTCGACGCGGCCTCGCCGGCCGCCCAGGCCGCGGTTCGCGCCGCGGGCGCGCGGGTCATCATCTCGCGGCACGACTTCGCCTCGATGCCAACTGGACTTGCCGACGTGTGGTGGCCTGAGCTGGCGGCGCAAGGAGCGGACGTCGTCAAGGTCGTCGGCACGCCGCGCGACGTGCGCGAGTGTTTGCCCGCGTTTCGTGCGCTGGCTCGGGCGGACCGCCCGACGATCGCCATTGGCATGGGGCCGGCCGGGCTGGCGACGCGCGTGCTGGCGTTGCGGTCTGAGCAGTGTCTGCTGACGTACGCCGCGCTGGACGCGGGCGGCGGCACGGCGCCCGGTCAGCTGGGCGTGCGCGACATGCGCGAGACGTATCGCGTGGGGCGGCTCGGCCCTGGCACACGCGTATACGGGCTGCTCGGGCCGCACGCGGAGTCGGAGCGGCTCGCGGAGTACAACGCCTGGTTCGACGCCGACGGGTATGACGGGGTGGCGGTGCCGTTGCTCGTCGAGCGTGACGGGGCGGCGATTGTCGCGGCCTTTCGCGAGCTACCCGTCAGCGGCTGGCACGCGCACGGCGCCGAGCTGCAGAAGGACGTGGCGGGCGTGATGGACGAGTTGGACGCAAGCGCGCGGCGGCAGGGGAAGGTCAACGCGGTCGTGCGCCAGGTGGACGGGGCTCTGTTCGGGTACTGGGTGGAGTCCCCGCGCGAGCAGTACGCGCTCTGGCGCGGGGCGCCCTGAACGCTTGCCGCGCGACGCGCGTGTGACGTCCTGAGGAGGCGCCTTTTCGGCTTCGCGCCGGGCAGCTGAAAGGTTTCAGAGCTCCGGATCCGGGACCAGGGCCTCCTGCTCGCCTTTGCGGCGACCGCGCTTCAGGATGCTGCCCTTCGAGCCGATGGACAGGATGCTGCCCGCGCTGCCGATCGAGAGGATGCTGCCGGCGCTGCCGATGGACAGGATGCTGCCGTTCGAGCCGATGGACAGGATGCTGCCGGCGCAGCCGATGCTGGCGATGCTCGCAAAGCTGAACAGGCTGAACACGCTCAGCGCGCTGAACTGACTGTTGAAGCTCAGGATGCTGCGGTGGCGGCGATCGACGAAGTCGGGCGGCAGACGATCGATCAGGCGCCGTCGGCGCGGGACGACGGGCTCATCCTCGCGACGAAGGAGACGTAGTGCGCTCATGCGCGAAAGGTACACGGCGAGGGCGCAGGAGCCGAGCCTCTGGCCAGGGACCCTCGCCGCGGGGCTTACGCGCCGACGCGCCTGGCGCGGACTCTACACTCCGCGGGGTGAGCATCGACACGCGGATTCAAGACCAGCTCGACCGCCTCGGCGTTCCTTTCGAACTGTTCCCGTGCGATCCCGAGCTGGCTGACACCGCTAACTTCTGCGCGGCGTACGGCTTCAAACTCGACGATTCGGCTAACACGATCCTGGTCATCGGTAAATCCGAACCGCCGCTGTACGCGGCATGCGTGGTGCTGGCCACCTGTCGTTTGGACGTGAACAAGGCCGTGCGGCAACGGCTGGGTACGCGCAAGGCGTCGTTCGCACCGGCCGAAGACACACGCTCCATCACGGGCATGGAGATTGGCGGCGTGACAGTTTTCGGCTTGCCGCCTGAGCTGCCGGTGTGGATCGACGCGCGGGTAATGGCTCGGGAACGCGTCGTGCTGGGTGGCGGCAGTCGCGCCTTTAAAGTGATCGCCGCGCCAGAGATTCTGGCTCGGCTGCCCAACGCGGAAGTGGTCGACAAGCTCGCGAACGAGGTGAGCTAGGCGTTCCGCGGTCGCTCAGCCAGCAATGCCGAGGGTCTCGAACCAGTTGGGCGGCGTCGGATTGCGGCGCCAGGGCTTGGGTGGTCGACCGCGGCGGGGCCGGTCTTCGTGTTCGTCGTCGACGTCGGCGTAGGTCGAGAAGGTCTCGAGCTCGTCCATCATCACCGCTCCGCCGCAGGTGCTACAGCGGAATTGCTCGCCGCCCATCAGGCGCACCGCGGGGACGCGCGCGTCCGCTGGACGAAACGCCGCAAATTGCGGCGGACGGCCGATCATCGACCGCTTGACAGGTTCACCCGGCGCCAACGGGCCGACGAGGCGGCCAATGATGCGCCCGCACATCAGGCAGCGCAGGTCCGCCTGGACCCAGTCTTTGCGACCAGCCATGGTCATGTGAGTTGTTCCTCCGGTTGTTGAGCCCACCGTTCCCTGCCTGAAGAGGCGCGCCTGCCTCTTTCTGGAATACATACGTCCGGGATGCCAAATCCGGTTCCCGGCGCCCTCGGGGCCAACGCGAACGTGAGCTATCCTCCGGCGCGTGAGGCACTACGCGGTGGTTCGGACGCCGATCGGCGACCTGGTGGCGTGGGGTGACGACCACACGCTAGGCGGACTCGGATTCGCCGACGCGCCGAAATCGGCGCGGCTCGACCCGGCGTGGCCGCGCGACGATGCGGCATTCCCCCAGGTGGCAGAGCAGCTCGAGGCGTATTTCGCCGGGCGGCTCACGCGCTTTGACCTCGAGCTGGAGACGGGCGGCACGCCATTTCAGCGCCGTGTCTGGGACGCGCTGCAGGGCATTCCGTACGGAGCGACGACGACGTACGCCGAGCTAGCTGTCGAGCTCGGCGAGCCGCGCGCGGTGCGCGCGGTGGGGACGGCCAATGGGCGCAATCCGATCTCGATCATCATCCCGTGTCATCGGGTGATCGGCACGGATGGCAGCCTGACGGGGTACGGGGGTGGGCTTCCGCGCAAGCACTGGCTGCTCGCGCACGAGCAAGGGCTTGTTGTCCCCGCAGGGGACCCCGCCAAGGGAGAGACGGGTCGTACCGGTCGCGAGGTTGAGCGCTTCTGTGACCGTTTGCGCTAGGAGCCCAGCAGGCGGCTCGAGAGCCGCTGCCGCAGGATGGTCGCGCCGATGATCCCGGCGATGACTGCGTAGGCCATCGTGAAGCCGAGGTCCAGCAGCAGGTCTTGCGTCTGCGCGGTGCGCGAGTTCTGCACGTAGACCAGCTCCCAGCGGCCGCCGGCGGCCATCAGGCCGGTCAGAACCGCGGCGGCGACGGCGTACGAGAGGCCGCGGCTGCCCCACAGCGCGGCCACGAACGCCAGGACGATGCCCTCGACCAGCGCAAACAACAGCGAGCTGGCCACGAGGAACTGCGAATCGGCCGGTAGCAGAGACACGAGCCAGCCCAGGCCCACGATCAGCAGCGCGCCCATGATGACGGCCCACCAGGCACCGCGGCCGGTGCGTCGGGCGAGTGGGCGCTGGCTCCCGTTGCGTTGGGATCGATCGGTGTGGGGACGTGGCCTGGACATGGCGTACCTGCCCCTAGTATCTCCATTTTTCGGTTCAGCGCCGCGGTAACAGCCGCGAAAGCCGTTTGCGCAGGATGGTGGCGCCGGCCAGACCCGCAAATACGGCCCAGGCGACGTTGGCTCCGACGTCGGCGGCCAGGTCCATCCACTGCGGCGTCTCACCCGTGCGCAGGCTGGCGAGCTCCCAACGGCCCGGTGTCGCCAGGATGATCGTCAGGACGGCCATGCCAACGGCCACCAGGACACCGCGCGGGCTCCAGACCGTGGCCACGAATGCCAGGATGACGCCCTCGGCAAAGGCGAAGACCAGCGAGGCCGCGACAAAGATCTCGGGCGACGCCTGTTCCAGCGAGGCGGCCCAGGCGAGCGTGACGATGATGGTGGCGCCGAACACCGGCGCGAGCCACGCGGCGCGGGTCAGCGTTGGTCTGGCGCGTGTGGACCCGTTCTGACGATGCGTGACGCCGTTGCGACGGGACCGCGCTACGCGGGGATGCACCTCAGCCTGGCTCGTCTAGTGGGCGAGGGCGACGAGCGCGGCGTTGACGACGTGGCCGCTGTCGATGCCGGCGTAGTTGTAGAGGTCCGCGCGCGCACCGCTCTGGCCGAAGCGGTCCATGCCCAGTGGCACCGTGGGTTGGCCGAAGATGGATCCCAGGAAGGCCAGCGCGTGGCTCGCGCCGTCGAGCACGGTCACCAGCGGTGCGCGATGCTCGGCTGGCAAGCACAGCAGCGACTCCACGTGGCTGCGTGTCGAGGGCAGCGTCGAGGAGCGGATCGCCGACAAGCGCGATGACTGCCAGTCGGCGAACAGCCGGTCGGCGCTGGTGATGTTCAGGACGGTCGTCGCGACGCCTTCTCCGGTGAGCTCCGCGGCGGCGTCCACCACGTCGGGGATGATCGCGCCGCACGCGGCCAGCACGACGTGAGGCGCGCCACTGGCGAGCAGCGCGGCATCGGGCTCGACCAGTCGGTAGCCACCGCGCAGCACGTGCTCGCGCAAAGTGTCGAGACCGATTCGCTCGAGCGCGGCATCGAAGGCCGCTTGCGGCACGGCGCGCGTGCTCAACCGCAGATACGTGCTCGTCCCATCCACGCGGTCGAGGCACTGGCGCAAGGCTTCCAGGAGCGTCCACTCCGTCTCGCGGGCGAAGCACGGTTCGTACAGACGCAGATTGGGCAGCTCCAGGCCGATAGACGCGGTGATGGTGCTCTGGTGGGCGCCGCCTTCGGGGCTCAGCGTGACGCCGGCCGGCGTGCCCGCGAACACGAAGCGGGAGCCGGAGTAGGCGCTGTAGATCAGCGCGTCCAGGCCGCGGCACACGAACGGGTCGTACACGGTGCCGACTGGTAGCAGCAGCTCGCCATTGAGCTCGTAACTCAGTCCCAGCTGGCCAAGCAGCATGAACAGGTTCATTTCGCTAATGCCCAGCTCGATGTGCTGGCCGTTCGGCCCGGGCTCCCAGCGCAGCAGGCGGGGTATAGCCGTGGCGGGCGCCTGCCAGGGATTTTCGGCCCACACACCGGTACGGTTGACCCAGCCGCCGAGATTTGTCGAGATGGTCACGTCGGGGCTGGCGGTGACGATGCGTTCGGCCAGTGGGCCGCCCAGTCGGGACAGCTCGACCAGGGCGTTGCCAAAGACCTCTTGCGTTGAGGTGCTGGCGGGGACACGGCTCGGCAGCGAGTCGGGAACATCCGCGGTGCGCACGGGCGGGGCATCGACGGGAGGTCGCGCGCCGCGTGGGTACAGGCGCGCCGCGGTCTCGCGGCACAGCTCACCTTCTGGCGAGTCCGGCGCGAAGCACGCCCATTCGTCGTCGACCGGGACACCCAGCTCGGTGCGCAGCGCGTCAATCTGTGGCTCGGTGAGCAGCGCGGAGTGGTTCAGCGGGTCGCCCGCGAAGGGCAGCCCCCAACCCTTCATGGTGTAGGCGAACAGCACGGTCGGCTGGCCTGTGCTCGCGTCGGCTTTCTCGAACGCGCTGAGCAGCTCGCCCAGGTCGTGGCCACCGAGGTCGCCGAGCAGGCGCGGCAGGTCCGTGTCAGGGGTGCCCGCCACGGCTCTGGCCAGGTCCTTCTGCTGGTCGGCGGGCGCGCCGCCGATCAGCCGTTCGCGAGCGGCCTCGCCGGGCAGGCGCACCAGGTCCTGGTATTCCTCGTTGAGCATGTCGTCGATGCGGCGGCGCAGGGCCGCGCCGCCGCGTCTGGTGAAGGCCGTTTCGAGACGCCGACCGTACTTGGCCTCGATCACCTGCCAGCCGATGCCGCGGAACAGGGCTTCCATTTCCTGCACCTTGATGCCGGGGATCACGCGGTCCAAACTCTGCCGATTCAGGTCGACGATCCACAGCACGTTGCCCAGGCGCGTGCCGCGGATGGTTTCGTCGCTGATGGCCTCCCAGACATTGCCTTCGTCCAGTTCCGCGTCGCCGACGATGGCGACAAAGCGGCGCGATGGGTGGGTCTGGTCGGAGCGGAAGTGGGTGGCGGCGTAGCGATCGGCGAGCGCCGCGAACAGCGGCGCGGCGGCGCCGAGGCCGACGGAGCCGGTGCTGAAGTCGACCGGGTCCGGGTCCTTGGTGCGACTCGGGTAGGCCTGCAGGCCGCCGAAGGCGCGCAGTGTGCCGAGGTACCGGCGGTCCAGGTTGCCGAGCAGATACTGAATGGCGTGGAAGACCGGACTGGCGTGCGGCTTGACGCTCACGCGGTCGCCGGCGCGCAGCCAGCCGCCGAAGTACAGCGCCGTCAGAATGGACACGACCGACGCGCTGCTGGCCTGGTGGCCGCCGACCTTGGTGGTGTCCGTGTTGGGGCGGACGTGGTTGGCCTCGTGGATCATGCGCGTGGCGAGCCACAGGACGCGCTGCTGAACGCGGTCGAGGGTGGCCAGCGACGCGGTGGTCATGCTCAGCGCATCCTAGTACATGGGCGCGGCGCGGGAGGTGGACTCAGAGCTTCAAGAGCGCGCGGGCGTTGGCGTTGAACATCTTTTCTTTGTCAGTCGCCGACACGGGCAGCGTTTCCATCCACCGCATGCCTGGCAGGTTGTCGACGTACGGCCAGTCCACCGAAAACAGGATCCGATCGATGCCCAGCTCCAGCAGCGCGCACATGAGCGCTGGCGTCGAGAAGTGGCCGCTGGTGGTAATCCAGAAATGCTCAGTGAAGGTCTGCTTGAAGGCGATCGGCTTGCCGCCGGGTCGATTGAGCGACTCGTCGATGCGATCGACCAGGAACGGGATGCCCTCGCCCATGTGGCCGATGATGATCTTCAGGTTCGGGTAGGCGTCGAACAGGCCACTCAGGATCATGCGCACCACCTGGTTGGCGGTATCGATGGTGAAGCCCCAGGCGGCGCTGGCCAGGCCGGGGTAGTCGGCCAGGTAGTCGGCGTAGTAGGCCTGCTGGACGGCCGGATGGGGTGGGCCCGGGTGGATGTAGATCGGCACGTCGAGGTACTGGGCGCGCTCGTAGATCGGCCAGAACTTCTGAAGATCGTGAAACTCCTCGTGGCTGCGGCCGTGGATCATCGCACCTTTGAAGCCGAGGCGGGTGACGGTGCGCTCGAGCTCGTCCGCGGCGGCGTGTGGGTCAGGAGTGGGCAGACCGGCGAAGGCGGCGAAGCGGTCCGGGTTGCGGTCGACGGCGTCGTGGAGGCGGTCGTTGGCTTGCGAGGCGAGCGTGCGCGCCTCGCTGGCTTCGAGCTGCTGCAGAGGCGAGGGCGCGTGGGAGATGACCTGGAAGTCGATGCCGGCACCATCCATCTCTTGCAGGCGCACGTCGCCGAGGTCGTTGAGTTTGTGCTGGAGGCCGGCGAGCCGACCTTGCGGGTTGCCGCCGGCGCGGGCCATGACCGCCGGATCGGCGTAGTGCTCTTCGAGGGCAATCACGTACGGCTTAGCTGGCATACGGCTGAGCGTACTCCCGTGGGGCGCGCAGAGCGTTCATCAGCTAGCGGCCTCGACGGGTTTTTGAACGGCCGGTGTAGCCGACTTCGCGCTTCTTTGCCTTCGCGCGCTCCTCGGCCGTCAGCAGCCGCTTGCGCAGGCGGAAACCCTGCGGCGTGACTTCCACCAGCTCGTCCCGCTCGATGAAGTCCATCGCCTGCTCCAGGCTCAGTCGCAGCGGCGGCGACAACCTCACGGCGATGTCCGAAGTCGACGACCGAATGTTGGTCTGCTTCTTCTCTCTGACAATGTTGAACGGCATGTCCTCAGATCGCGAGTTCAGACCGATCAGCATGCCCTCGTACACTGGCGTCTGCGGCTCGACGAACGTCTGCGCCCGCTCCTGCGCATTGCCGATCGCGTAGCTGGTCGCCACGCCCGGGTCGCTGGCCACCAGCACCCCGTTACGCGTGACGCCGATCGGTCCCTGCCACGGTTCGTAGCCCACCAGGCGACTGGCCATCACGCTGTGGCCGCGCGTCGCGGTGAGCAGTTGACTGCGCAGGCCGATCAGCCCGCGCGTCGGCACGCGGAACTCCATGCGCAGCCCGCCGTGCCCGTCGTGGCCCATGTGCTCCATCTTGGCCAGTCGCTTGCCGAGCAATTCCGAGACCGCGCCGACATGCTCCTCGAGGGTGTCTACCACCAGGTGCTCGAACGGCTCGTACGTCTCGCCGTCGATCTCCTTTGTGATGACCTCTGGCCGCGACACCGCGAACTCGTAGCCTTCGCGGCGCAGCGTCTCCACCAGGATCGCCAGGTGCAGCTCGCCGCGACCCGAGACCAGGAACTCGTCGGCACTGTCGGTGTCCTCGACGCGCAGGCTGACGTTGGTTTCGAGCTCGCGCAGCAGGCGCGCGCGCAGCTGACGCGAGGTGCTCGACAACTTCGCATCACGGCCGGCGAACGGCGAGGTGTTCACGCCGAAGGTCATGCGCACGGTCGGCTCTTCAATGGCCTGCGCGGGCAGCGCCTCGGGATTGCGCGGGTCGGCGATCGTGTCGCTGATGGCCACGTCGGGGATGCCGGTGAGCGCGACGATGTCGCCGATCGTGGCGCAATCGACGGCCACCCGCGACAGCCCGGTATACGTGTAGACCGCCACGACTTTGAATGGGCCGGTCTGCTGACCGTTGCGATTCAGCCGCACGACGCTGTCGCTGGGTCGCACGGCGCCCCGCCGCACGCGGCCGATGGCGAAACGACCCTGGTGGCTGTCGTAGTCGAGCGTGGTGACCTGGACCTGGAGGGGTGCGTCAGGGTCGCCCTCCGGCGCCGGCACGTGATCGATGATGGTGTGAAAGAGCGGCTCGAGGTGGTCCTCCAGGCGCTCTGGGCCCAGGCCGGCCTTGCCCTCGCGGGCGATGGCGTACAGCACCGGGAACTCGAGCTGCGCGGCATCGGTGGCCAGGTCGAGAAACAGATCGGAGGTGGCATCCAGCACCCAGTCGGCGCGCGCATCGCGGCGGTCGACCTTGTTGATGACCACGATCGGGCGCAGCCCGAGCTCGAATGCTTTCTGCAACACAAAACGTGTCTGGGGCATCGGGCCCTCGGCGGCGTCGACGATCAGCAGCGCCCCGTCGGCCATACCCAGTACGCGTTCGACCTCGCCGCCGAAGTCAGCGTGGCCGGGCGTGTCGATGATGTTCAGGCGAATCTCGCTGCCCGAGCGTCGGTCGACGTAGGGGATGCCAATGATCTTCGAGAGGATGGTGACGCCCTTTTCGCGCTCTAGCGGATTGCCGGTCATGCTGTCGAGCGTGAAGCCGCTCTCGCCGAACTTGACGTGCACCAGCCCGGCCTCGGCCAGCATCGAGTTGACCAGGCTGGTCTTGCCATGGTCGACGTGGGCGATGACCGCAACGTTGCGTATGTCGGGGCGGGACGGCACGCGAGAGGTTATAGCGTAGGGGCAAGTCCCTGTGACGCGCGTTGTCGATCTTTTTACGCCGCGGGCGCGCACGTTTCGCGCGTTTAAAGACCGAGGGTGAGCTCCGTGGCTTTGACGTACACCGAGACGCGTCCGTCCGTGATGAGTCCCAGGCGCTCGACGGAGGTGCGCGTCACGGCGGCGACCACATGCTGGCCTTCGCGCACCTCGATGGTGACTTCCGCCAGCAGCTCGCCGGCGCGCACGCCCGTGACACGACCGCGCAGGCGATTGCGTGCCGAGAGCAGGGGTGCTTCCTGCTCGCCCAGCGTGTCTGGCAGTCGCGCGCCCGACACCGGCCGACCGTGGGCGGCGAGCTCGGCGCGCACCGCTTCGGCGATCTCGTCTGGCTCGAGCCCGAGCGCCAGGCCCCGCACCGCGGTCTGACGGGCAAGCACGCGCAAGCGCTCCATGCGCGTGCGCTGCAGCGCGGGTTGGTCCAGTCGTTCGCGGGTGGCGATTTCCGAGCCACCACCGGCGCGCGCGGTGATCGTGCCTTCGCGCGACAGGTCGGCATACGCGCGGCCCACCGTGTTGGGGGACAGGCCGAGCTTGCGCGCGAGGTCGCGCACCGACGGCAGATGATCGCCGGGCTGGAGCGTGCCGTCCGCGACGCCCAGGCGGATGCGGCGCTCGATCTGGATGTACACCGGCGCCGGATCGTCCTGATGCAGGGTCCGCAGCGACTCGGTCAGCGCGTCGGCGACGATGGTTTCTTCGGTCATCTGTTGAGGTGTTGTTTTACCGTCCGGACATTGACGGCGAGAAGGGGATCACGAGGACGCCGAGAAGGGCAGTCTCGAGGCTCGCGCTACCCTTGATGGAGTGACCTATCGGGGACGATCCCGCAGCGGCCAGACCAGCATGCCACCCCGGAGGGCGACCGACACATGACAGACCTCGAGCGCGACCACACACACGGCGACAGCACGCGCACGAATCGGCTCGCCAACGAGACCAGTCCCTACCTGCTGCAACACGCGCACAACCCGGTCGACTGGTACCCGTGGGGGCCCGAGGCGCTCGAACGGGCGCGCGCCGAGGACAAGCCCATCCTGCTGTCGATCGGCTACTCCGCGTGCCACTGGTGCCACGTCATGGAGCGGGAGTCGTTCGAAAACCCCGACATCGCCGCGCAAATGAACGCCTCGTTTGTCAGCATCAAGGTCGATCGCGAAGAGCGGCCCGATCTGGACGGTATCTATATGCAGGCCGTCCAGGCGATGACCGGCAACGGCGGGTGGCCGATGACGGTGTTCCTGGCGCCGGACGGCACGCCCTTCTACGGTGGCACGTATTACCCACCGGCCGACCGCGGACAGATGCCGGGGTTTCCGCGCGTGTTGGCGGCGATTGCCGACGCGTGGCAGACGCGACGCCGGGAGGTTCTCGAAAGCGGCGGCCGGCTGCGTGAGTCGCTGCAGCAGGGCCTGTCCTTCGCGCCGGGTGATCTGGACGCGTCGATTCTGGACGCCGCGGCCGCGGGCCTGGAGAAGCAGCACGATCGCGCCGAAGGCGGCCTGGGGGGTGCGCCCAAATTCCCGCAGCCGATGGCGCTCGAGTTCTTGCTGCGCTCCTGGAAACGCACGCAGCGGCCCGAGACCCTGCACGTGGTCAGCCACACGCTCGACCACATGGCGCGCGGCGGTATCTACGACCATCTCGGCGGCGGCTTCGCCCGCTACAGCACCGACAACGAGTGGCTGGTGCCGCACTTCGAGAAGATGCTGTACGACAACGCCCAGCTAGCGCGCACCTACCTGATGGCTTATCAGGCGACGGGCAACGCGTTTTTCCAGGACGTCGTCGAAGAAATCGTCGGCTATGTGCTGCGCGACATGACCGATGCGTCCGGCGGCTTCTACTCCACCGAAGACGCCGATTCGGAGGGCGAGGAGGGCAGGTTCTACCTGTGGACCCCCGCCGAGGTGGAAGCGCTGCTGGGCGCTGACGACGCCCGGTTATTCAACGCGTTCTACGACGTCAACCTGCCTGGCAACTTCGAGCACCGCGCCAGCATCCTGCGCATGCAGCGCACGCCGCTGGAGGTCGCCTCGCGGTTGGGCGTCACGGAGGAAGCGGTTCTCGAAGCCATCGAGCGTGGTCGCCAGGTGTTGTTCGAAGCGCGCGCCAAACGCGTCCGCCCGGCGCGCGATGAAAAAGTTCTGGCCGCCTGGAATGGGATGATGCTGCGCGCGCTCGCCGAGGCAGGCGCGGTGCTCGAGCGGCCCGACTTTCTCGAGGCCGCGCGACGCAACGCGCATTTCTTATTGCAAGACATGCGCGACGGGGAGGGTCGGCTGCATCGCACGTGGAAACCCGGCCACGCGGCACGACTCAACGCGTATCTCGAAGACTATGCCAACGTCGCCGACGGATTGCTGGCGCTTTACGAGGCGACCTTCGATCCGCGCTGGTTGACGGCCTCACTCGAGCTGGCTGAGGTCATGCTGCGCGAGTTCGTCGACGAGGGCAGTGGCGGCTTCTTCGACACCTCGACACGTCACGAGCAATTGATCGCCCGACCCAAAGACATCTTCGATAACGCCACACCTTCTGGCAACTCCGTGGCTGCCGACGTTCTGCTGCGCCTGGCACTGCTGACTGATCGGTCCGACTTTCGTGAAGCGGCCGAGAGCGTCCTGCATCTGCTGCGGAATGCGATGGCGCAGTATCCGCTTGGCTTCGCGCGCGCGCTCAACGCGCTCGACTTCTTCCTGGATCGACCTCGCGAGGTTGCGATCGTTGGCGAAGCGGACGCGCAGGATACGCGCGCGCTGCGTCGAGCCGTCTTCGAGCCGTTCGTCCCGAACAAGGTCGTCGCCGGCGCGGGTGCGCCGATTCCGTTGCTGGAAGGCCGCGGCCCGCGGGACGGGCACGCGGCGGCCTACGTGTGCGAGCACTACGTCTGCCAGGCGCCCACGAGCGACCCGGAGCAGTTGCGACGACTCATCCTGCAGTGAGAGCGGGGGTACGCACGGACAAAGACCACAGATACAAACTGACCCGCGCTTGATGCACGTGGACCGTGTCAGTGCAGCATGGCGCGCGCCTCGGCGACGAGCTCGGTCTGGCGGAACCAGTCGCCGCCGGCGATGCTGATCACCACCCGTCGTGCGCCAGCCTCCGCGTACGGCGCAAGCTGTTCGGCCAGGGCAGCCGGGCCACCGCGAACCAGCATGCTGGGCAGCACTTCGGGTGGGATGCCGAACATGCCATTCGGGTCAGCCAGCCGCCGCGTCAGGGCGTCCTCGTCCGGCAGGTGGTTGTCCGGTGACAGCGCGGTCATGATCGCGGCCGTGATCGACGGGGCGGGTCGCGCTCGGGACGCCGCCAGCTCGGTCAGCTTCGCCGTGTAGTCCGCGACTGCTGAGGGCAGCGCTGGCAGCAGGAACCAGCCGGCCGCGTAGTCAATCGCGCGGCGCATCGCGGCCTCAGACATGCCGCCTACCAGCATCTCGGGAACCGTAGCCGCTGGCGCCAGCTGGACCGTGGCGTCAGCCAGCCGCGTTGGCTGGCCCGCGATCAGGCTCGGCAGGGTCTGCAGCGCGAGGTCCGTCCGCCGCCCGCGCTCGCCGCGCGGCACGCCGGCTGCCAGCCAGGCGAGCTGGTGACGATCGCCGCCGGCGCCCACGCCCACAATGACGCGGTCCGACGAGGCGTGCTGCAGACTCGCGACCTGCTTGGCCGCCCAGACGACGTGATGCAGCGGCACGATCATCACGCCGTAGCCGAGGCGCAGGCGAGTCGTGACCGCCGCGGCGGTCGCCAGGGCGACGGTGCTGTCCAGAAAGGGCGCGCCGGTGCCGGCGACCAGTTGATCGACGACCCAGGCCGATTCGAAGCCGAGGTCTTCGACGTGGCGCGCGGCGGGGCGCAGGTCGCCGAGGCTCAGCCCCGGTGCGGTCATGCTCGGCAAGAACACGCCAAGATCTGGGACGCGCGGTGAGGAAGTCATCTGGATTGGTACCCTTTTGTCAGTCAGTTACTCTTTGTGACTCAAGCATGCGTCATGATCGAGCAATGCGGAAGACGGCATTTTGGTGTGCCTCGGTTACATGCGTGAGACCGTGATCTGCGACCTGGACGTCGGGCAGACACAGGCGTGCGAGCTGCGCGATCTGCTCGACCGCCTGGCGGACAAATGGTCCCTGCTGGTGGTCGAGCTGCTGGGCGGCAGCACGCGCCGCTTCAGCGACCTGCGGCGTGAGATCGACGGCATCAGCCAGCGCATGCTGACGTTGACCTTGCGTCAACTCGAGCGGGACGGCCTGGTGTCTCGGACGGTGTACGCGGTGGTGCCGCCCAGGGTGGAGTACGCGCTCACGCCGATGGGCACGACGCTGCTCGAAACGATTCAGCCGCTGGTCACGTGGGCGCGCGCCCACCGCGGGGAAGTTGCCGCGGCACGTTCGGCATACGACGGGCGTGTCGTGGACGGTTGAGCTTCAGGCGGCGCCCTCGACAGCTTCGGCCAGCTCGGCCCAGCGAGCGGTGAGCGTGTCGATTTCGGCCAGGAGCGCCGCGTGCTCCCGCGCCAGGTTGGCCAGGTCGCCGGAGTAGCTGGCCGGGTCGCTCAAGACGGCTTCGATGCCTTTCAGGCGCTCCTCGGCCGTGGTGACCGCGCGTTCGGCTTCGCGCAGGTCGGCGGCGAGTCGCCGCCGCGCGGCGGGATCAGCCTCGCGGCCATTGGCGCGTGTCGCCTCCGCGCGTACGTGGCCATTGGCCGCGCTGCCGTTCGCGCGTTCGGTGGCCGTGGCGGGCACGGTCGCCGGCGCAGGCGGCTGAGGGCTGACGGCGCTTCGGGCGCGCTGGTAGTCGGCATAGGTGCCCGCGTAGACCTTGATGCCGCCATCGGTAACGTCGATGACTCTGGTCGCCAGGCGGTTGACCAGATAGCGATCGTGCGTCGCCACGATCAGTGTGCCGGTGTATGCCGAGAGCGTGTCTTCGAGCCGCTCGCGGGTGGCGATGTCAAGGTGGTTGGTCGGCTCATCGAGAAGCAGCAGGTTGTTGGGGCGCAGCAGCAGCTTGGCCAGCGCCACCCGACTACGCTCGCCGCCCGAGAGGGTCGCCACCGACTTGAACTGCGCGTCGCCATGAAACAAGAAGCGTCCGAGCAGGTCGCGCACGGCCTGAATGTCCCAGCTGGCCGGGGCGGCCTGGTACACCTCGTCAAAGGCGGTATTGGCCGGGTCGAGGTGCTCCGCCTGGTCCTGAGCGAAGTAGGCTGGCCGCACGCCAACGCCGAGCGTCGCCGAGCCGCGCGTGGGTCGATCGCGCCCCGAAAGGAGCCGCAGCAGCGTCGACTTGCCCGCGCCGTTTGGACCGATCAGCGCCACGCGCTCGCCCCGCTCGACCACCAAGTTGATGTCCTGAAGCACGAGCCGGTCGCCATACGCGCGGTTCACGTGGGACAGCAGCACGACCTCTCGCCCGCTCGGGGGACATGCCGGAAAGGTGAACTTCACGACGCGATCTGGCCGTGCGACGGTCACGCGCTGGGCTTCCAGACGCGCGAGCATCTTCTCGCGGCTCTTGGCCATCGTCGCGCGGTTGCCCTCTTTGTAGCGCCGAATGTAGGCCTCGACACGCTCGATCTCTTCTTGCTGCCGCTGAGCGATGTCCTGCTGCGCCTCGTCGCGGCGGGCTCGCTCGATGCGATACGCGGAATAGTTGCCAGCCGGAAAGGTCTCGATGCGCCCGTCGCGAAGCTCGAACACGCGCTGGATGACCGCGTCCAGAAAGTAGCGATCGTGGCTGACGATCAGCAGCGTGGCGCGGCTGGCTTTGACGTAGTCCTCGAGCCACTCCGTGGCCGCCAGGTCGAGGTGATTGGTGGGCTCGTCGAGCAGGAGGATGTCGGGGCGGCCGAGCAGCAGCCGAGCGAGCGCGATGCGCATCTGCCACCCGCCCGAGAACTCCTGGGTCTGGCGACTCCTGTCGTCTTCCGAGAAGCCGAGGCCGGCGAGCACACGCCCGATCTCGGCCTCGATGGCGTACCCGCCGCGGCGCTCGAATTGCTCCTGGAGCTCGGCGTGGCGCGCAACGAGTGCCTGCAGCTGGTCGTCGTCGGCGGACGCCATCTCGTGTTCGAGTGAGCGCAGCGTGTCTTCGATGGCCAGCAGGTCACTGACCGCGGAGAGGACCTCGTCGTGCAGCGAGCGGCCGGGTTGGACGCCCGCGTCTTGCGAGAGATAGCCGACGACGAGCCCGGATGGCACCAGCACGCGACCACCGTCGGGCTCCTCCAGGCCGGCGGCGATCTTGAGCAGCGTCGACTTCCCGGCGCCGTTAGGCGCGACCAGCGCGGCTCGTTCGCCCGGCTTGAGGGCGAGCGACGCGTCGTCGAGGACACGCTGGCCGCCGTAGTCTTTCCTGAGGTGTTCGATGCGCAACATGAGCCGGCTGGCGACATACTAACGGCGGGTTGCCGCACGCGGCATCTCACGACGATGGGCCTGCTGTGGAGCTTGCCCGACACGCTGATCGGTCTGGGCTTCGCCCTGTTGTCCCTGAGCGTCCCGCGGCCAAGGAACGGGCTGCTCGTCGCACAGTCGAATCGGGGGCTGGCCTATCTGTTCCTCACGCGGCGGGGCTTTGGCGCGATCACCTTTGGCCGAGTCGTCACGAGCGCGGTGCCGATCACGGCACGTTTGCTGATGCACGAGAGCCACCACACGCGCCAGTACGAGGTGCTCGGGGTGTTTTTTTTGCCGATCTATCTGTTTTTGCACGCCCGGTGCGGGTACGCCGCGAATCCACTCGAACGCGAGGCCGAAGCGTGCGCGGCGGGGACCTTTGACCGATGAGCGTGGTCATTCGCCAGGTCACCGATCCGCACGACGCCGCGATCGAGGGCTTCGGCGTGATGCAGAACGCGGCGTATTTCGCGCCCGAGACCCTGATTCCCGCCCAGTACGTCCCGCGTTTGCTGGTGTTCGAGCCTGGCCAGGCACGCCGCAATTTTCTGCTCGTGGCCGAGTCGGAGGGGCGCGTGGTGGCTGGTGCGCTGTTCCACTGGCTTGCCGACGCCGGGAGCGGATTTTCCAGTTTTCTCGGAGTCGCTCGGGAGTTTCGGCGTCAGGGCATTGCACGGCGGCTGCACGAGGAGCGTTTCAGGATTCTCGACCAAGCGGCGGGCGGACGTGCTCCCGGAGTGTTCATCGACGTGGTGAACCCGACGCGACTGTCCAGGGACGAGCTGGCGCGCGAGCGCCAGGTGGGGACCGACCCATGGGATCGTCGTCGCGCGTTCGAGCACATGGGCTTCAAGCAGGTCGATATTCGCTACGAGCAACCGGTGGGTGGTCCGAACGGCGGACCGGTCACGATCCTCGACCTGCTGTACTGCCCGCATGGTCCGTCAACGCAGTTGACAGTACCGACGGCGCTGGTGGTGGCCACGATGCGCGCGTACTGGTCGGGATGGCTGGCTGAATCCGCCGCGAAGTACGCGCGTCAGCTCGAGGCGCGTGCCGCGAGCGCCGCGCAGCTCGCCTTGATCTCCCCCGTGCCGCCGCGGCCGCATGCTTGAGCCGTGACCTGGCGCGCGGTTTGCGGCAACCGATGCGTCATACTAGTGGCTCAGCTCGCTACATGCTCAACAGACTTCGCTTTATCCCTCAGGATGACCGCTTCTTCGACCTCTTCAACCGCGGCGCTGAGAATACCCTCGAGGGCGCCCGCCTGCTGTACGACCTGCTGAACAACTACGTCGACGTCGACCGCAAGGCGCGGCATCTCAAGGACATCGAGCACACCGGCGACGAGATTACCCACGAGGTGTTCGGCGCCCTGCACCGTACGTTCATCACGCCGATCGACCGTGAAGACATCAGCCACCTGGCGTCGGCGCTGGACGACGTCATCGACTGGATCGAAGAGGTGGGCCGACGTATTCGGCTGTACCACATCGAAAAGCCGACGCTCATCGCCTGCAAGTTTTCGACGGTCATTCTGGAGCAAGCTGAACAGATCGCGCGTGCGGTGCCGCTCCTCGAGGAGCGCAGTCAGGCGGAAGTGCTGCGCGCGGCGACTCAGGAGATTCATCGGCTGGAGAACGAGGGCGACGACTTGCTGGCCGACGCCATCGCGACGTTGTACGACGGCGTGACGGAGGTGCCGCAGCTGATCCAGGCGATGCGCTGGAACGACCTGTATCAGCTGCTGGAGGACACCACCGACAAGGCAGAGCAGGTCGCCACGGTGTTGAGCACCATCGCGCTCAAGAACGCGTGAGCGTTGACCTGGCCGTCTTGCTGCTCACCATTGCGCTGGGCCTCACCTTCGACTTCATCAACGGCTTCCACGACACGGCCAACGCGATTGCGACCGTCGTCGCCACGCGGGTGCTCTCGCCGGGTCGGGCGGTGCTCATGGCTGGCGTGCTCAACTTTGTCGGGGCGCTGTCCGGTACGGCAGTGGCCACTACTGTCGGCAAGGGCATCATTCCACCGGACATCTCGACGCAGGCCCTGGTCATCTCGGCCCTCATCGCGGCGATCATCTGGAACCTGGTCACCTGGTATTTCGGGCTGCCGTCCAGCTCCAGCCACGCGCTGATCTTCAGCCTGGTGGGTGCCGGCGTGGCGACCGCCGGCTGGAGCTCGATCGATTTCACCGGGCTGCAGAAGACGTTTCAGGGCCTCGTCTTTTCGCCAGTGCTCGGTTTTCTCGCCGCCTTCCTGGTGATGCTGGGCCTGTTGAACGCCTTTGCGCACGCTTTTCCCGCCACGGTGACGCGCGTCTTCGGGCGGGCGCAGTTGTTGTCGGCGGGCTACATGGCCTTCTCGCACGGGTCGAACGACGCGCAGAAGACGATGGGCGTTATGACCATGGCGCTCGCGACGTACCTGCACTGGGGCGGCACGGATTGGCAGGTGCCGCTCTGGATCATCGTGTGCGCGGCGACGGCCATGGGTCTCGGCACGTCGATCGGTGGCTGGCGGATCATCCGCACGGTGGGCTTGCGCGTCGTGCAGTTGCGTCCGATCCATGGCTTCGCCGCGGAGACGGCAGCCGCGACGGTGATCGAGGCGGCGAGTCGGCTGGGCGTGCCCGTGTCGACAACGCATACGATTAGCTCCGCGATCATGGGTGTAGGCGCTACGCATCGACTTTCCGCGGTTCGCTGGGGGATAGCTGGTCAGATTGTGATGGGCTGGATGTTGACGATTCCGGCGTGCTTCGCGCTCGCCTGGCTGGTCCGAATGCTCATCGGTCTGGTGGGTGGCTGAGGTGCCGCCACGTCCTCGCGCGTTCATCGAGCAGCTGACTCCGTACGAGTGGGAAGCCACGGCCAGCGACGTGGCCGCCGCGGCGGGCATTCCCGAATCCGAGGTCGTTCGCTTCGACATGAATACGGCGCCATGGCCGCCGACGGCCTGGGAACAGACCGTGCTCGACCTGCCACGCGTGCCGGCCAACGAATATCCGCATCCGTCGAATGAGCCGCTTCGCACGGCGCTGGCGACGCGCTTCGGCGTCCTGCCCGACCAGGTGGTCGTCACTGCCGGCGCCGACGAAGCGATCTTCCTCGTGGCCAGCGCATACCTGGGTCCTGGGCGGACCGCGGTGGCAGCTGACCCGAGTTTCTCGATGTTCCGCGTGTCGAGCGAAGCGGTCGGCGGCAGGTTCGTGGGCGTCCCGGTCGACGCGGACTGGCAGCTACCCCTCGAACCACTCCTGAAGGCAGGCCGCGAGCCGTCGGTCGGCGTCATCTGGCTGTGCACGCCCAGCAATCCGACTGGCCGCACGCTGCCGGCGGAGCTTGTCCAGACGGTGCTCGAAGAGCTGCCCGATGTCGCGATCGCAGTGGACGAGGCCTACGCTGAGATCAGCGGCACGTCGGTTGCGGATCTCGTCCTGTCTTCACCCAACGGGATCCTCATTCGTACGTTCTCGAAGGGCTATGGTCTGGCGGGTGCGCGCGTTGGCTACGCCGTGTCCAACCTGGAGATTGCGCGCACACTGGAGACACTGCGCCTGCCGCAGAATCTCAACGTCTTTGGCATCGCCGCCGCCTGTCGAGCCCTGGATGACCAGGCCGGCCTCGCGGAGCGCGTCGCCTCGATCGTCGCGGAGCGCACACGATTCTCCGACGAGCTGCGGGCCCGGGGCTGGCAGCTGGTGCCGTCGTCGGGGAATTTCGTGCTGGGCAGTCCGCCACGGTCAGCGGTGGCCGTGGCGGAGTGGCTGAAGGGAGCGGGTCTGATCGTGCGCTCGTACCCCGGCGACCCGCGACTCAAGGACTGGCTGCGGGTGACCGTGCGCGCGATCGAAGAAGACGACCGCCTGCTCAGGCGTCTGGACGCGTTTCCGTAAAAGCCGCTGCCGGCATCACCGCCAGCGGGGCTTCATTCGTGCGCGGAGCCGGAGGCAGCTGCGTGACTCGCAGAATCTCCTGCTCGTCGAGCGTTTCCTGCTCGAGGAGCTTGTGCGCCAGGCGGTCGAGCGCGTCGCGATGCTCGCGCAGGAGACGCGCACCCTCGGTGTAGCACTCCTGCAAGATGCGCTCGACCTCGTCGTCGACCACCTTGGCCGTGGCGTCGCTGTACGGTTTGCCGGATCCCAGTCCAGGGAACGACTCGCCCCGCAGGAACGCGTCGTCACGCGGGGAGAGCGTCACCGGCCCGAGGGCTTCACTCATGCCCCAACGCGTCACCATCTGGCGCGCGAGATTTGTCGCTTGCTGGATGTCGTTCTCAGCGCCGGTTGTGCGCCCGCCGTACACGACCTCCTCCGCGGCGCGGCCGCCCATCGCGCCGGTGATACGCGCCCGCAGATATTCCTCGCTGTAGTTGTGGCGGTCGTCTTCGGGTCGCTGATATGTGACGCCCAGGGCCTGACCGCGGGGCATGATCGTCACGCGGTTGACCGGGTCGGCGCCAGGCACCAGCAGCCCCAGAATCGTGTGGCCGCCTTCGTGGTAGGCGACACGCTCGCGTTCGGCCGGACTCATGACCACGTTGCGGGCGGCGCCCAGCACGAGCTTCTCGAGCGCATCCAGAAAATCGCTCTGATGGACGCGATCCTCGTTGCGCCGCGCGGCCATCAGCGCCGCTTCGTTGACCAGGTTTCTCAGGTCGGCGCCAACCAGCCCCGGCGTGGAGGCGGCGATGATTTTCAGGTCGACATCCGAGGCGAGCGGCACGCCGCGGGTGTGCACCTTGAGGATCGCTTCGCGGCCCAATTTGTCCGGTGGGTTGACGGTCACGCGCCGGTCAAAGCGGCCTGGCCGCAGCAGCGCCTGGTCAAGGACGTCCGGGCGGTTGGTCGCCGCGAGCACGATGACGCCCTCGCGCGACGAGAAGCCATCCATCTCGGTCAGGATCTGGTTTAGCGTCTGCTCCCGCTCGTCGTTGCCGCCGAACGAGCCTGTCCCACGGGCGCGGCCGATTGCGTCGAGCTCATCGATGAAGATGATGGCCGGGGCGGCCTCACGCGCCTGTTTGAACAGATCACGCACGCGGCTGGCGCCGACGCCGACGATCATTTCGACGAACTCGCTGGCGCCCATGCTGAAAAAGGGCACGTTGGCTTCCCCGGCTACGGCGCGCGCGAGCAGCGTCTTACCCGTACCAGGCGAGCCGATCAACAGCACGCCTTTCGGTACGGCGCCACCCAGGCGCGTGTACTTGGATGGATCCCGCAGAAAATCCACGACCTCTTCGAGCTCTTGTTTGGCCTCGTCGATCCCCGCGACGTCGGCAAAGGTGATGCGCGCGACGCCTTCGGCGGTCTGGTCGTAGCGCTTGGCGCGGCTGCGGCCCAGGCCGAACGGCCCGCCTGAGCCACCTCCGAGCTGGCTCGCCGCGCGGCTCGAGATCCAGAAGAACAGACCGATCAGTAAGATCGTCGGCCCGAAGCTCAGCAGCAGCGTCTGCCACAAGCTCCGCGGTTCGTCGAGCGAGTGGGCGTTGATGGTGACGTTGTGTTGTTCAAGCAGCGTCTCCAGGCCAGGATCGGCGAAGGTCGGTTGCACGGTCTCGAACAACGTTGACGTCTGTTGTTGTTGACCCTGCTGTGGTTGCGCCGGGTAGGTAACCGCATTGACGAAGGTGCCCTGGATGGTGTCACCCTGGCTGGTGATCTCCTGGACGTTGTCGGCCGAGACTTGCTGCTTGAAGAAGGTGTACGGCACGTCGATGCGCGGATTGGAGCGCTCGGGCAGAAACACCTGCACCAGCAGGAAGTTGAGCACCAGCACCACAATAAAACTGATCCACCATGGCCGCGGCCGCATCAACGGATTCTTCTGCTTCGGGGGCTGCTGGTTGGCCTTGCCCGAAGACGGCTGAACATCGTTTGGTCCAGGCGGACGCGGACGCGGTTTGACCGCGCCGTTGGTCGAGTTGTCGCCCGCCATCACATCACCTCAAAAAGCATCGCTTGTGCCAGCCTATTCATATCGCACGCGGTCGCGAGGCAGGGCCAATTATCCCTCAGACGGCGTGCGTGGCCAGGTACTCGCGAATCGAGCCAACGATCCTGTACGTCGCGCCCCAGAGTTTGTAGGGCCCGATCCAGTAGAACGGGATCTCGCGTGGTGCCGCCCAGCCGGGCAATTGCCACGTCTCGACGGCGTGCGACTCTGGCCGTGTGAGATCGTCGAGGCGCACTTCGAGAATCTCGTCGATCTCGGTTTCCTGTCGCCGCCAGGTCGGCGGCGCGCCATGCAGCCTGCCCAGAAACGGGGCGACGCGAAAGCCGGTCGCGACGGTCTCGACGACCGGCAGATCAGTCAGCACGTCGACTTGCGTCGGGTCCAGGCCGACCTCCTCTTCGGCTTCGCGCAGCGCGGTAGCCAGCAGGTCGGCGTCCTCGGGCTCGCGGCGACCACCGGGAAACGCGATCTGCCCGCCATGAACACCGTGCGGGCTGCGGCGAATGAAGACCAGACGCAGATCGTTGCGTGGATCGCGATACAGCGGCGCCAGGACGGCCGAGTCGACCAGGTCGATCACGCGGCAACCTGGGCGTGGGGCACCTGCAGTTCGACGCTCTGGCACGCGCCGGCAGCATCGAACCGCAAGCAATACATGACACCCGGCTCGATGTACGGCCGCGGGAAGATGCGCAGCGGATCCAGCGGCAGCCCGGTGAGCGTGCCCACCAGGATCAAGATCGGGTCGCCGTGACTGACCCCGACGACTTCCTGCCCGGCGTGTCGCCTCAACATGCGCCTCAGCCAGCGCTGCATGCGATCAAGGATGGCTTTGAGCGTGTCATCCTCGGGGTGGCGCGGATGCGTGTACAGGTCCCAATCGATCTGCTCGAGGGCTAGGTTCGGCTCCCCCTGCCACGCCGTGCGAACTTCGAGCAGGTCCGAGTCGATCCTGATGCGGCCCAGCTCCGGGTGCGCCGCGAGGATGGCGTCGGCAGTGCGTCGCGCACGCAGCATCGGGCTGCTGTAGATCGCCGCGAGTGGGCGGGGCCGGAGGACGCTGGCAAGCGCTTCGGCCTGGCGTCGACCTTCAGGCGTCAACCGAATGCGCGGCAACCTGGCATACAGCACGTTGTTCGGGTTGTGGGCCTCGCCATGTCGCGCTAGCCAGACGGTCGTACCAGCCGACACCTCAGTGGACGACAATCTGCGCGACGGTATAGAAGATCCCGAGTACGAAGCTACCGGCCAGGATGGCCGCGGCGGTGCTGTTCTCTTTGAAGATCTCGTCGATAAGCCGGTAACGCTTGTCCAGGACTTCGAAGACCACCGCGACCAGCACGATGGCGACGAGACTCCAGAGGATGGTCGTGCCAAGGGCCTGAAAGAAGCGGACGACTTCGTCGGGCATCAGCGGTTCTGGGCCTCCTCGGAGCGTGGGTAGACAGTTTGGACGTCGGCAGGCTTCAGCGGGCGGCCGAAGAGCAGCGCAATGTGCGTTGTCCAGATGCCCAGAACTTCGCTGCCGCTGCTCGGTCTCAGGTACGTCTTCGGTGGGCTCGAGCTCGAAATACACGTTGTCGCCGGGATTGTCAGGATTGATGTCGCGCCAGACGTCGAGGTTCGGGTAGACGTCGGCATCAACGCTGGCGGCGGCAAAGATGCCGGTCGACACCACGCGATACACGCTGCCCTCGTACTCGAAGAGGGTCGGATTGCGGGCAGCCGTGCCCTGGCGGACACGCGCCTCGAAGGCTTTGAGCACGCCGCCCTGCTCCGGATCGGCGGTCAGCGTTTCGAACTCGGCCGAGGTCTGGCGCAGGATCGCGGTGCGCTCGTACAGCGTGTTGCCCTCGGGGGTGATCTCCAGCACGTGGCCCTCGTCGAGGATGTTCCAGCGCCACGCCGTCTCACGCCCGTTCAGTTCCTCGTGACACTCGAGCACCGCCTGTACCACGCTGTCGCCGGCATCCCAGAAGCTGACGACATCACCTGGCAGGAGGCTTTCGACGGTGGGCTGCCGAAGTTGGGGCGGTACGTGCCCGGGATCGAGATGCTGCTGCAACGCCCGGTTGAGACGGTTAAACATGGCTTTGCGACCTTACTTCGTCCGTCATCTCCGATGACAGGCTGAACTTAGCATGGCGCCTCGCGGTTGAGCGCAGCGGCGGCGGCACGCAGGTGATCGCAGGCGACGCCCATCTCACGCTGCTCGCCCTCGGTCCAGCGTTGCCGGGCTGTCTCGAGCGCAGACGTACCGCTGATAGGTTGCAGGAGTAGCGTGTCCTGACCGCAGACGGCCTGCAGCGCATGCGCGGCGTCGGCCAGCTCCGACCAGGCGGGCTGGACCTCGGTCAGGCCGGGCTCGCCGTACAGGCGGGTTTCGACGTCACCGATTTCGTTGCAGGCATCCGGCGGTGGTGGGAAGGCGACAAGCTTGGCACGGGCCTCGGTGAGACGATCCAGGAGGTCGGCCGACTGGACCTTCTGCGGGTCGGTCAGGCAGCCGCTGGTCAGGAGAGCGAGCACGGCGCACGCGCTGATGAAGGTCGTGATGCGTCTGTGCCCCAGCAGTGACTTGTGCCAGAACACCCGTTCGACCGAACATACGTTCGTCATGCTAACTGATGCGCACGGCGGCCTGTGGATCGACGACCCGCTTCTGGCGTTCGGCTTGCTCAGTCTGGTCTGGGTACTGGTGGCTTGCCTCCATCCGTTTATCGACCCGATGGGCACCCCCACCCTGACAGGGATCTTCGGTCGAGCGTCGAGACCTCACCAGCCAGCCGCGACCTGTCGTTCAGACCGGCGCCGCGACCTTTGGCAGCTCGGTGAGCGCTGCCTCGATGGCCTCCGCTGGATAGGCGTAGTCCTGCAGCGCCCCCGACTGATACGCGTCGTATGCGCCCATATCGAAGTGACCGTGGCCGGACAGGTTGAACAGGATCACGCGGCGTTCGTCGGCCTCGCGCGCCCGCAGCGCCTCGTCGATGGTGGCGCGAATTGCGTGGGCGGACTCTGGCGCCGGCACGATGCCCTCAGTGCGCGCGAACTGTACCGCGGCTTCGAACACGCTGTTCTGCCCATAGGCCAGTGCCTCGACGATCGCCTCGTCGACCAGCTGCGAGAGCAGCGGCGCGGCGCCGTGATAGCGCAGGCCGCCGGCGTGGATGGACGGCGGCACGAAGCCGTGCCCCAGCGTGTGCATCTTCACCAGGGGCGTCAGACCGACCGTATCGCCGAAGTCGTAGGCGTACCTGCCCCGCGTCAGCGTCGGGCAGGCCTCGGGCTCGACAGCCACGATGCGTGTTGTTCGGCCCTGGCGCAGCTTTTCACCGACGAAGGGGAAGGCCAGTCCCGCGAAGTTCGACCCGCCACCCACGCAGCCGATCACCACATCGGGGTATTCCCCTGCCAGGTCCATCTGTTTGAGGGCCTCCTGGCCGATGACCGTCTGATGCAGCAGTACGTGATTGAGCACTGAGCCGAGCGAGTAGTGCGCGTCGTCGTGGGTCGCCGCGTCTTCGACGGCTTCGGATATGGCGATGCCCAGGCTGCCAGGCGAATCGGGGTGATCGGCGAGCACGCGACTGGCCGGAATGCGTGCGATCCGAAGGTGAGGCGAAGACCTCCGCGCCATACGTCTGGATCATCGAGCGTCGGTAGGGCTTCTGCTCGAAGCTCGCCTTGACCATATACACGCTGCACTCGAGTCCAAAGAGCGTGCACGCGAACGCGAGTGCGCTGCCCCACTGGCCTGCGCCCGTCTCGGTCGTCAGGCGGCGGATGCCTTCGGCCTTGTTGTAGTAGGCCTGGGCCACGGCCGTATTCGGCTTGTGGCTACCCGCCGGGCTGACACCCTCGTACTTGTAATAAATGTGGGCGGGCGTATCGAGTGCGCGCTCGAGGCGACGCGCACGGTACAGCGGTGTTGGCCGCCAGAGCCGGTACACGTCGCGCACCTCGTCGGGGATCTCGATGGTGCGGTCCTGGGAGACCTCCTGCGCGATGAGGGCCATCGGGAACAGCGGTGCGAGGTCGGCTGGGCCGACGGGTTGCCCCGTACCTGGATGCAGCACTGGCGCCGGCGGGGTGGGCAGGTCGGTGACGACGTTGTACCAGTGGGTCGGGATCTCGTCCTCGCCGAGGACGATCTTGGTGAGTGCATCCGAAGCGGGCATGCCCGCTATCTTAGGCCGCGCTCAGGCAGCGTGCGGACCCGCGGTCAGCGCCGTACGCGGCAGTTGGGAAGCGACGCGCGACAGGTCAGCCGAGAGGTGGAGAATCTGCGCGCGCGCACTCATCGGATGGGCTTTCAAAAGCTTCTGGATCCGCCCCGGAAAGGCCGGATCCAGCAAGACCACGTCGGGCGCGACGCTGGTAGCAACGCGCAGACAGCCTTCGGGACTATGGGTGACGTACACCACGCTTCCCTCGCGTCGCAGTTGAACCGCGACACTGTCAGCCAGCGCCGTGGCGGCGCTGCCAATGACAATCAAGGGAACGTGGCGGTCGGACACCCCGGCGCCTCAGGCCGCCTTCGACGTCTCAATGGACGGCGCCATACTCTTTCGCCCGCGCGGAGCCATAATCGTGAGGCGGCGGCAGGTCATGCACAGCAAGACGGCCGCACGCTCGGCGTAGCTGCGTGGGGTAAACCATCGGACGTTGTGGGACGCGCAGTGTTCACATTTCAACATGGCAACTCTCATCGGGAGATACGCCGTCGCGAGCCTTTCGGATGCTTGACGTCCATCCCTTGTCGATTTCCTCTCAAAGCACATGACGTGCCAGCCGCCCCCAATGTTGCGCGCGAATTGTTACCGGATGATGAAGAAGCCTCAGAACAGTACAATTCGACACAAGAGGCCTTTGCCATCAGTGCCAGCAAAACTCATATTCGCACCTGATGGCGTCTGTTGAGAAAGAATGACTGAGCGCTCCCGCAGGGTTGTCCTGCTGATCGATTACGACAATTTGCAAATTTGTGCCGCCAGGGACACGCCCGGCCGTGACCTGCAGCTGGCGCCCGTGGTACAGCTCGCGCAGCGGTACGGCACGGTCATCCTGGCGCGCGCCTACGCCGAGTGGAACCTCTCGACCGAGCGACTGGCTGTCTACAAGGCCGGCATCGAGCCGGCCTTTGCGCCCGTCCTGCGCACCGAGAGCGATCGCTCGGGGAAGAGCCTGGCCGACACGGTCATGGTCGCCGAGGGCATGGACATGCTCTGGACGCTATCGCCTGAGGTGGTCGTCCTGGCGACTAGCGACAAGGACCTGATTCCACTGGTGCGCGTGGCCAAGCAGCGCGGCGCCTTCGTGGTCGTCCTCGGCTCCGACTTCACGGCCATCCCTCTGCGTGAGATGGCCGACGAGCACGTCACCTATCGCCAGTTGATCACCGACGGCGGCGTGCGCTACGCGACCGAAGCTGGCCCCGGCCGGCAGCCCGCGGCGTTGCCCGAGCCGACGCGCCGTCGACGCGAGCGCGATGGACGCGATCGCGGTTCGGCGCCGGCGCCTGCCGCCTCGCGCCCCGAGCGCGAAGCGACGCCCGCGACGCCCGCGGTGCAGCCCGCCGCGGCGGCCGGTGTTGCAGCAGCAGCCACCTCCGCGGAACCCGTCGCACCCTTTACCGCGACGGTGCCCGGTGAGGCCGATGCCCAGACGAGTGGGCGGCGCCGTCGCCGGCGCGGCAGCCGGCGCAGGTCCGATCGTCTGGGACTGAGTGGCGAAGAGCTGGGTGCCGAGGGTTCGGCCGAAGAGGGCGAAGACGGGCTCGAGGGTGAAGACACCGAAGAGCTGACCGCGGAGTCCGTCCACGACGAAGACGTGACGTCCTCGACTCCGGATTTCGAGCAGGCCGAGATTGGCGTCTCCGGCGCGACTGAAGCCGCCGATGGGGTCGAGGATGAAACGGTCGAGGCGGAGGCCGTAGCAGAGGGTGTCGAGATCGAGGGGGCGCCAACCGACGTCCTGCCGGTTGACGCCGCGCCAGCCGAAGCCGAAGTCGCGCCCGCCGAGGAAGCGCCGGTTGCCCGCGAGCGTCGGCCGCGCCGCACGCGTCGCCGCGTGATTGAGACGGCCGAGACGGAGCCGCTGCCCGAGGGGGATGGTGGCGCGACACCGCTGCCGCCCCTGCAATCAGCCGACATCGAGCCGGCGCCGCCGCCAGAAGACGTGACGGTCAATGGCGCGTCGGCCCTTGAAGAGACACCTGAGGCACCAGCCGAGCCAGCGCGCCGCCCACGTAGGGTGGCGAGCGCCTCGCGCGGTCGCTCTCGCCGCCCCTGAGCGAGCCGACCCCGCCCTCAACCTCTGAGACGCCTACGCCGGCGGGGTGTACTCGCGCCCGCCCGGCGTCAGCCGCCGCGCGTTGCCATTCGGCACCAGCGCGACGAGCGGTACGCCGTGCGTCGGATGCGCGGAGAGCACCACCCGCTGGCCAAATGTCTCCAGCAACAGCGCCGGGGTGAGCACCGCCTCGGGCGACCCGTAACTGACCACTCGCCCCTCGTTCAGCAGCACGACCCGATCACAGAAAAGCGCCGCGAGCTGCAGGTCGTGGACGGCCGCGACGACCGCCAGTCCCTGCTCGCGGGTGAGACACCGCACCAGCTCGAGCATCGCCACCTGGTGGTGCAGATCCAGGTT
This sequence comes from uncultured Chloroflexia bacterium, assembly GCA_963776625.1. Taxonomy (GTDB): domain Bacteria; phylum Chloroflexota; class UBA6077; order UBA6077; family CF-72; genus CF-72. The sequence goes on from CAVZNP010000007.1 coordinate 514,287, forward strand.
CGCGGTCGGTTCGTCGAGCAAGAGCATGCGCGGCTCCTGCGCCAGGGCGCGCGCAAGGATCACCCGTTGACGCTCGCCACCGGACAGCTCGTCGACGCGCCGGTCGGCAAGGTCGCGCAGGCCCACCGCATTCAGCGCGCCCTCAATGGCCTGCCGATCGTGAGCGGTGGGTCCCAGCAGCAGCCGTACGTACGGCGTGCGACCCAGCGCGACCATCTCGCGGACGAACATGCCATTCGGCACGGGCCCTTCCTGCGGCACAACCGCCATCCGGCGGGCGCGCTCCTTGACCGCCAGCCGCGCCAGGTCGTCGCCGTCGATCAGCACCTGTCCGCTGGACGGTCGCAGCACGCCCGCGGCCACGCGCAGCACGGTGCTCTTGCCGGAGCCATTCGGGCCAATGAGGGCGACCACTTCCCCTTCGTGTGCTTGGAGGCTGACGCCGTGGAGCACCCTCGAGCGCGTGTGCGCGTATCCCGCCTCGATAGTGCGCAGCTCGAGTCGGGCGGTCACAGCCGATAGGCGCGCCGTTCGCGGCGCAGCAGCCACAGGAAGAACGGACCGCCCACCAGCGCGGTCAGGATGCCCACCGGAATTTCGGTCGGCGGCAAGAGCGCCCGCGCCAGCAGATCCGCCAGTACCAGAAACGCCGCGCCGACCAGTGCCGCGGCGGGCAGCAGCAAGCCGTGTCGTGGGCCAACCAGCAGACGCGTCACGTGGGGCGCGAATAGACCGACAAAGCCGATGAGTCCCCCGAGCGCTACCGCGGCGCCAGTGAGCACCGAGCCAAGCACGATGACCACGCGCTTGTCGTTTTCGACCGACACACCCAGTTGCTGGGCGGACTCTTCGCCAAGACTCAGTGCGTCAAGGCTGTGGCGCATGAGCCAGCCACCCGTCATGGCCAGCCCGATCATGACCACGGCCAACACCAGCTGGCTCCACTGCGTTACGGAAATGCCACCCAGCAGCCAGCCGTAGACACGCGGCAGATTCAACTGTAGCCGGTCGTTCACGATGAGCAGAAAGGACACCGCGTAGCCCATGATCGCGCTGACGGCGAAGCCGGCCAGGAGCAGCGTCACGACCGGTGCGCTGCCGCCCGACTGAGCCAGGCCGTAGACCAGCATCATTGCCGCGAGGGCACCCAGGAAGGCCAGCACCGGCACCGGACTGAAGCCGAGCACCGTAAAGCTCACGGACAGCAAAAACCCCAGCGCACCGCCGAGCGCCGCGCCGCCCGAGACGCCCAGGGCATACGGATCGGCCAGCGGGTTGCGCAGCAGACCCTGAAACAAGACCCCGGCACTCGCCAGCGCCGCGCCGACCAGCGCCGCGCCAGCGACACGCGGCAGGCGAATCGAGAACAGGATGGCTTCGTCCTGGGGCCGCCAGGTCGGCGTGAAGCGCGCGCCGATCAGGTGGTTGAGCGTCATACGCAGCATGTCGTCGGGACGCATCTGGACGGCGCCGAACGCGGCGGCGAACAACAGTGCAGCGACCAGCACGATCGCCAGGGTTCCCAGGACGAAAGGCGTCGACGGCCGACGACCACTCCGCCGCGCCGTCGGCCCGCTCATGTGGATGAGGCTACGAGGGACCGTCTCGGGGCGGCATCGAACGCGGCGTCGCGCTGAACGTCGAGCTGGACGTCGAGCGTCGGGGCCAGCTCGCTGGACGGAAAGAGGTCAGGGTGGAGGATCCGGGCCAGGTTTTCGAGGCCCGTCGCCAGTCGCGGCCCCGGCGTCGAATACAGCGAGCCCGGAACCGGGTAAATCGCGCCGTTCCGCACCGCCGTGATGACGCTCCAGCCGGGTCGCGCGCGGACCATGTCTGGCGACTGCGGGTTGAACGGCAGGTCGGAGTCGGTGAGGACGATGACCTCGGGATCGCGATCGATGATGCTCTCGGCGCCCACGCGACCGGCGTCGCCAGGCAGGTCGGCGAAGATGTTGGTCCCACCGGCCAGGTCGATCAACTGGCCGTAGAAGCCGTTCGGGCCCGCGGCAAAGGGCATGTCCGGTTGAGACGCGTCGAGCTCCTCGTAGACGCGAGGTCTTGGTGCACCCGCCACGGCGGCCACCACCGCGTCGCGGCGGCTGGACATGTCGGTGGCCAGTGCCTCGCCGGCATCTGGGCTGCCGTACAGTCGACCGAGCGTGCGCACCGCGCCCACCGTTGCGTCGTAGTCCTTCGGGAACATCTTGACGACGGGGATGCCCTGGGAGCGCAGCTGGGCAATGATGTCGTCAGATTCGGCGAGTGTCAGGACCAGGTCCGGCTGCAGGGCGACGATGGCTTCAACCGACGGATTGGGAAAGGCGCTCAGTCGGGGTTGGATGTTATTGGCTTCGGGCGGGAAGTCGGAGTACGTGTCGACGCCGACCAGCGAATCGCCGTGACCCAGCGCGAAGGTGATCTCCGTGAGCCCTGGATTGAGGCTGACCATGCGCTGTGGCGGCGCCGCGAAGGTGGTGCTGACGCCCGAATCGTCGGTGACGGTTAGCGGGAAGTCACCTGACTGGGCCTGAGCACGCGCGGCGGTTGTGCTGTAGGGCAGTACCAGCAGGCTGGTCAGCGTGAGAAGTCGAAAGAGTCTGATGAGCATCGGTACCCCTCTCGCGGAGGTGCGCGGACGCAAAACGCAGCGGGCGGGCATTCTGGCTTGGCGGCAGGGCCGCCTCACAGTTGCGGGACAGCGCCGGACTTGCACCGGACTTCCCCCGATCCGTCGCGCGATCGGATAGCTAGAGCGCTGTGCAGTATAGCCACAGCCCGTTCGCCCGTTCGCCCGCTGGGGAACTCACCAAGCGTTTGCGGATGGGCTGGTGAGGCACGCACTGTCCACTCCGTGCGGCAGGACAGGGTTCATCCCGTCGATCGGGTAGCGAGGCGGGGCGAGTCCAGCCCGCGGGGAAGGGGCGCTGGTCCGTCGGATTCGAGGCGGGACGGGTCCAGCCCGTAGCGAAGCGGCCCGGGTCTCACGGACTTTCTCTCTGAGAGATGAAGCCTCCACACGACCGTTCCCTCTGTTGTCAACAGAGAAAACTCATCCGACGGTGCGTGCCTCAGCCTCCGAGACGCTCACGCTCACGCTCGGCGCGGTGCACCTCGGGCTCCGCTCAAACGGCGGTGCGAAGCAGGGGAACCTCGGCCTACTCGCCAGTCGCGGCGTTCAGCCGCACCGGCGCGCGCAGCGTGGCGCCCACCCCGAAGTCGCGCCCATCGAGCTTCCACGGCGGCACCTCGACCGCCAAGGTGTAATCCCCTGGTAACAGATCCTTCGGCAGCACGAACGCCTGATCGGTGTTGCTCGCGTCATCGGACTTCACTTCCAGGTTCACGGGCTCCGGCTGCACCACCGGCTGGTCCGCGCGCCCCAGTACCTTCGTCCGCAACTTGATCTGCACGAAGCCCGTGCCCTGGTTATTGACCAGCAGGTTCAGATGCATCTGATCACCCAGCTGATAGCTGGGCTGCAGGCCGCTGACGAGGATGAGCAGGTCGTCGCCCTCGTACTGGAGCACCTGGCCATCCGGTGTATTGAGCACTTGCGAGCTCCCCGCGCTGCACGCGGCGGCGAGTAACCCCGCGCCCGAGACGATGGCGGCAAACCATGCTCGCCGCGAGAGAGGTTGTTCAGGAGTCAGGCGTGGGACGGCCATGGCGATATCGGCATTAAGCGTACACATAAGATGGGCCCTGATGACGGTTTGGCGCAGCTTCCTGAGCCACCTGGAGTGCACGAACTGCGGCTTGCGCCACGCGGCCGACCAGCTACACACCGTGTGTACGGCATGCGGCAAAGTACTGTTCGCGCGCTACGACCTGGACGGTGTGCGGCAGGCGCTGACCCCCGAAGCGTTTGCCACTCGTCGCTGGGACATGTGGCGCTACGCTGAGCTGCTGCCCGTACGTGACGAGACGAACGTCGTTTCCCTCGGCGAAGGCCTCACGCCACTGGTGACGGTGCCCCAGCACGCGCGCCTCAGCCTCGGGTTCGACCGCGGCCACGTGCAACTCAAGGACGAGGGTCAGAATCCGACGGCCAGCTTCAAGGCCCGCGGCCTGTCGGCGGCCGTCTCACGTGCACGCGAGCTCGGGGCGCGCGCGGTGGCGCTCCCGAGCGCGGGCAACGCCGGCGCGGCGGCGGCAGCCTATGCGGCCGCGGCAGGACTTGCCTGCCACGTGGCCACGCCCAGAGACGTGCCGGAGATCAATCGCGTCGAGGCGGAGGTCTACGGCGCGGAGGTCACGCTCGTTGACGGGCTGATCAGCGACGCCGGCAGGCTGATCCGCGAGCTGGCGCCCGCCAACGGCTGGTTCGACGTGTCCACGCTACGCGAGCCGTACCGTCAGGAAGGCAAAAAGACAATGGGCATCGAGCTCGCCGAGCAGGGCGGCTGGGGCGCAGACTGCCTGCCCGACGTCGTCATTTATCCGACGGGGGGTGGCACCGGCATCGTCGGTATGCGCAAGGCCTTCGACGAGCTGGAGGCGCTCGGCTGGATCGGCTCGAAGCGCCCGAGAATGGTCGTGGTCCAATCGGAAGGCTGTGCTCCGATTGTGCGCGCGTACGAGCGCGGCGAGCGCTTCGCCGAACCGTGGCAGAACGCGCGGACGATCGCCGCGGGCCTGCGCGTACCGGTGGCGATTGGCGACTACCTCATTCTGGATGCCGTCCGCGACACGGCAGGCACGGCGATCGCGGTCAGCGAGGGAGCGATTCGGCAGGCGCAGCTGGACATGGGGCGCCTGGCGGGCGTGTACGCGGCGCCCGAGGCGGCGGCGACGTGGGCGGCTGCAGCGGAGCTTCGCCGCGGTGGCTTCCTGCGCGGCGACGAGCGGGTGGTGCTGTTCTGTACCGGGATGGGGCTGAAGTACCCGCCGCCGTTGTAGCGGTTTCCCCCGGACGGGACCCAGGGGCAAGTCCTTGTTGACCCTGCGAGCGAGAGCCAGAGCGGCCGTCGTGCTGAGCAGCACCTCGACGCCGACGAGCGAAGATGAGATCGGGTTCCCCGGAGGGGCCCAGCAGGGGACATCGTGTTGACCCTGCGAGCGCGAACATCCACCCCCCCGTGGGTCCCCTCCGGGGAAGACCGCTATAGCGGCTGCAGGCCGAAGCCGTCGTGCTGCCGCAGCACCTCGTAGCCGACGAGCGTGCACGCCATCGCGACGTTCAGCGAATTGGCCATGCCAAAGACAGGCACCTCGACGCACAGGTCGGCGGCTTGCAGTGCCGCCGGCGCCACGCCCGCGCGCTCGTGGCCAAAGATCAGCGCGACCGGCGGACGGTAGATCCCGCCGCGCGTGTACGGCACGCTGGTGTGCGCCTGCTCCACGGCGACGACCTGAGAGCCGCTGGCGTGCAGCCGCTCGACGACCTCCGTGGCCGAGGCCGCGTATTCCCATGGCACAAAGGGGATGGCCATCACGGCTGTCCTGGCAATCTCCCGCTCGGCGCGCTCCTGGACGTGGCGTGGCCGCTGATCGTGGCCAGGCCGCGGGTCCGCGGGGTGCCCAGTGATACCACACAGATACAGGCGCTCGACGCGCAGTGCGTCGCACACCCGAAAGATGAGGCCAACATTGGCGAGGCTGCGCACGTCGTCGAGCACCACGCTGATGGGCGCCCTGCGCAGCTGTTCGAAGGCTTCAGCGCGCGGCTTGCGGCTGACGAGCTCGGCGGTCGTGAGGGCGGGCCACTCGGGCGAAGGCGGCAGGGGCAGGTCCGGGCGCACCGACTTTCAGTATGGTGCGAAACGACGGTGCGAAACGGGTCGAGGGCCCTCGCCCTCAATTCCCCATGACCAGTCCACCGTCCACGATGACCGCTTGCCCGGTCATGTAGTCCGAATCGCGACTGGCGAGAAAGCTCACCACCGCGGCCACGTCGTCCGCCTTTTCCGGCCGCCCCAGTGGGATGACCGACGTCCGCCGCTTCCAGGCTTCGCCAAGCTGCAAGCCTTCGATCTCCGCCCAGTCCGCGTCGATCCTGGCCCACATCTGCGTATCCACCGCGCCGGGGCAGATGCAGTTGGACGTGACCCGGTCCGGCGCCAGCACGCTCGCCGCCGTGCGCGTAATGCTGACCACCCCGGCCTTGCTCGCGCCGTAGTGGACCATGTAGTTCTGCCCACCGCGAAACGCGGCGATCGACGCCGTCTGAATCAGCTTGCCGCGTAGCTCAGAGCCGGCGATGGGGGGCTGCTGGCGCATGCGTCGCGCCACCGCCTGCAGCACAAAGAACACCGCGCGCAGATTGACCCCGAGCATGCGGTCCCAGTCGTCTTCGGTAATGTCCCACAGCGGCTTGGCCCAGGCGACCCCCGCGTTGTTGAACAACACATCCAGCCGCCCCCAGCGCTGATACGCGGCGTCGACCATGCGCTGAATGTCGCTGGCGCGCGTGACGTCGGTTTGCAACCAGCTCTGGCCGAGCTCGTCGGCAACCGTCTTGACCGCGTCGGCATTCAGGTCGGTCAGCAGGAGTTGGGCGCCCTCACCGGCCAGACGTCGAGCGGTGGCCGCGCCAATGCCACCCCCCGCGCCGGTGATCAGAACGCGCATGCCGTCGAGGCGATCAGTCATCAGACCACAGCATCGTACAGTCGCTGCTGCCGCTCGGCGGCGGCGCGGTAGCGCCGGGTGTGCTCCGCCACGGGCTCGAACCGCGTAGTTGTCACGGGCCGGGTCTCTGTCGGCGCCACGCCGAGTGCTTCCAGGGCGAGCATGGCTGCGCCGCGACTGGACGCCTCGGCTTCCGCGGACGCAAGGACGGGACGCCCCAGCACGTCGGCCATGATTTGCATCCAGGCGTTCGAGTGGAGCAGCCCGCCCCCGGTGGCGATCACCTCGCGAGCGTGAGGCAGCGCTTGCAGAAGCAGGCTGTCAATGGTGGCAATGCGCAGGGCCACGGCCTCGAGGCACGCGCGCAGGATCGCCACCGGTGGTGTGCTGAGCCGCAGGCCGACAACGGCGCCGCGCGCGTCGTCGGCCCAGTTGGGGTTGCGCTCGCCGCCCCAGAACGGCAGCACGGTCAGACCGTGGCTGTCCGGCTCGATCGCAGCAACCTCGGCCTGCGCCTGGTCCAGCTCGGGGAGCTGCAGCGTGGCGCGCAGCCAGTCGAGCAGGCTGCCACCGTCGTTGAGCGCGCCACCCATCGCGATGCGCGTCTCGTCGACGCGGTAGCACCACAGCCCCCAGGGGATAAAAAAATCGGCCGATGGCGACCAGACCGCGCGCTCGGCACCTGAGGTACCGATCATCAGAGCGAAATGTTCGGGACTGGCGCACCCCGCTCCGACGTTGCTGCAGGCCCCGTCGCCGACGGCCGGCAGCCATAGTACGCCTTTCAGCGCCGGCCAGTGAGTGGTGGTTGCGTCCGCGTCGCGGAGCGATTCCAGGGTGCCCAGCTGCCGTGGATCGAGCCCCAGAAGCTCCAGGATCGAGGCGTCCCACGTGCCGCTGTGGACGTCGAGAAGCCCGGTGCCGGATGCCATCGAGCGGCTGATGCTGGTCGCGCCGGTCAGGCGCTCCTGGAAGAACTCGCCGAAGGAGATCCAACGCGCCACGCGCCCGTAGACGTCGGGTGACGTGCGACGCAGCCAGCGCAGTTTGGCGGGCCAGTAGGTCCAGTGCAGGACGCAGCCGGTACGAGCGTGGACATCGCGTTCGTTCAGCTCAGCCTGCAAGGCCGCCATTTCGCCTCGGGCGCGTCCATCCAGCCACAAATACAGCGGCGTGACTGGCGAGCCACTGGCATCGACGCCGAGCAGACTGTGCCAGAACGTTGACGCGGAAACCGCGGCGATCGGCTGACGTGCGGAGCGCAGCACCTGGTCGATGACCGCGCAGACCTTGTCGAAGAGCGATTGGGGGTCGAGCTCGGCGCCGCCGTCCGAGGTGACGCGTGGCGAGTAGTGGATCTGGGCCACGTGGGCGCTGACCGGGCGGGCCTGGAGGTCGTACAGGCTGGCGCGGCACGAGGAGGTGCCCACATCGAGGGCGAGGACGAGGGCGTCGGGCGGTGGAGCCAACGCCTGTCACCGTAGCAGGGTGACATGATCGTTTTCCCCGGAGGGGACCCCCATGGGAGGTATTTCCCCGGAGGGGACCCCATGGGAGTATTCCCCAAAGGGCACGCAGGGAGGGAGTGCTCCGCGGGATGCTGGGACCGAGTGCTCCGGAGGGGTCGCCGGGAGGGGACTGGTGCAACGACGTGTGCCCCGCCACGCGTGTCGCTGGGACGGAGTGCTCCGCGGGATGCTGGGACCGAGTGCCCGGAGGGATCCCCGGGGACGGGACCTGGTGCAACGACGTGTGCCCCGCCACGCGTGTCGCTGCGACGCTGGTGCGATGCGCGTGGGCGTTCGGGCCCCTGGGTCCCCTTTGGGGAAACGCGTCCGCTACAGTCTTCAACGTGCCCCAGGCAGCACCCTACGGTGGCTGGCGCTCGCCGATCAGTGCGGCCGACATCGCCAGCAGCGCAGTCCCCCTGTCCGCACCCGAGCTCGTTGGTCGTGACGTGTACTGGCTCGAGGGCAAGCCGCTCGAAGGTGGCCGCACCGTCGTCGTGCGGCTGCACGCCGATGGCAGCCGCCAGGAGCTGACGCCGGCGCCGCTCAACGTGCGCACGCGGGTGCACGAGTACGGCGGCGGCGCGTACCTCGTCTCCAATGACACGCTCTTTTTCTCGAATTTCGCGGACCAGCGTCTGTATCGACAGGACGCGGACGAAGCGCCGCGACCGATCACGCCCGAGCCCGCCGTCCCCGCCGGCGTGCGCTACGCCGACGCCCAGGCCGCGGCCGACGGTCGCTGGCTGATCTGCGTCCGCGAGCGGCACGCCGCGGACAAGGTCACCGAGGCCGTCAACGAGCTGGCCGTCCTGGCCGCCGACGCCTCCAGTGACGGCTTTACTGAGGGCCGCGCCATCGCCGCGGGCCACGACTTCTACTCGAGCCCGCGCATCAGTCCCGACGGCCGTCGCCTGGCCTGGCTGTGCTGGGACCATCCGCGCATGCCCTGGGACGGCACCGAGCTGTGGGTGGCCGACCTGGCCAGCGACGGCTCGCCAAGCAACGCACGCCGCGTCGCCGGCGGACCGGAGGAGTCGATCTTCCAGCCGGAGTGGAGTGCCTTCGAATCCGAACCCGGCACGCTGTACTTCGTCTCCGATCGTACCGGTTGGTGGAACCTGTATCGGCTGACCGATGGCGCCGCGCAAGCCGAGCCGCTGGCGCCGATAGAGGCCGAGTTCGGCGCGCCGCAATGGACTTTCGGCATGAGTAGCTACGCCTTCCTGGCGGACGGTCGGCTGGCGTGCGTCATGAGTCAGAACGGCTTCGACCACATCGCTTTCGTGCGCCCCGGCTCCAGTCAGGCCGTGGAGCTTGCCGACCTGCCCTTCACCGCGATCTCGCGGCAGATTCGGGCCAGCGGCAACACGCTCGTCTTCGTCGCGGCGTCGCCCACTGAGGCATCGGCCGTCATTCGCATGGACGCCACCAGCGGCGCGTACGAGGTGCTGCGTCGTAGCCTCGAAGCGCCACCGGACAGCGGGTATGTGTCGCGTCCACGGGCCATCGCGTTTCCGACGGATGGCGGACGCGCGACGGCGTACGCCATCTATTACCCGCCGACGAACGCGGACTTCGTCGGCGCGCCTGGCGAATTGCCCCCGCTGATCGTCGAGAGCCATGGCGGCCCGACGTCGATGACACTGGCGCAGTTCGCGATGGGTACGCAGTACTGGACGAGTCGCGGCTTCGGCGTGGTCGACGTCAACTACGGTGGCAGCAGCGGCTACGGGCGCGCGTATCGCGAGCGGCTGCGCGGCGAGTGGGGCATTGTCGACACACAAGACTGCATCAGTGCCGCGCGCCATCTGGCCGCTTCAGGCGAGGTTGACGGGCGGCGGCTGGCCATCCGCGGTGGCAGCGCGGGCGGCTACACCACACTGTGCGCGCTGGTCTTTCACGACGATTTTGCCGCGGGCGCCTCGTACTACGGCGTGGCGGATTGCGAAGCGCTGGCGACCGACACGCACAAGTTCGAGTCGCGCTATATGGATGGGCTGATTGGACCGTACCCGGCCGCGCGCGAGGTCTACTACGCGCGGTCGCCGATCCACTTCGCGGATCGACTGGGTTGCCCGGTCATTTTGTTTCAAGGCCTGGAGGACCGTGTGGTGCCGCCGTCGCAGGCGGAGATGATGGTGGCGGCGCTGCGCGCCAAGCACCTGCCCGTGGCGTATCTGGCTTTCGAGGGCGAGCAGCACGGCTTTCGCAAAGCCGAGACCATTCAAAGGACGCTCGAGGCGGAGCTGTACTTCTACGCGCAGGTCTTCAAGTTCCTGCTGGCGGATGCCATCGCGCCCGTGGAGATTGACAACCTCAACTCGCGGCAGTAGCGCGGCGCTCTCGATTGACCGCCATTTGCGCCGCTAGCTCGATCGCGGCCAGGAGGTTCGCCTCGTTCGCCTTGCCTGTCCCCGCAATGTCATACGCCGTCCCGTGGTCCACCGACGTCCGCACAATCGGCAGCCCCAGCGTCACATTCACCGTGTCGTCGAAGCCCGCGAACTTCGAGGGGATGTGCCCCTGGTCGTGATACATGGCGATGACCGCGTCGAAGTCGCCACCGGCGGCACGCAGGAACACCGTGTCGGGCGAGACCGGGCCTGAGACGTGCCAGCCCTCGGCGCGTAGCTGGTCGATCGCCGGCTCGATGAGCTCCGCTTCCTCGGAGCCAAACAGGCCGTGCTCGCCCGCGTGCGGATTCAGCCCGGCAACGGCAATGTGCGGCTCGCGGCCGACGATGTCGCGGGCCGTCTCGCCCGCCAGGCGCGTTGCGGTCATGATGCGTTCAGGCGTGACCAGCTCGATCGCGCGTCGCAACGAGACATGTGTCGAGACGTGAACCACGCGCAGGCGATTGGAGGCGAGCATCATGGCCACCGACTTGTCCGGCACACCCGCGAAGCGGGCGAGCAGCTCGGTGTGACCCACGCCGACCCAGCCTGCCTCGCTGAGCGCTTCCTTATTGAGGGGCGCGGTGACGATGGCGCCCACCTGTCCGTCAAGCGCGAGCTGCGTGGCACGCTCCAGGTAGTCGTAGGCGGCTTTGCCAACCTCAGGGCACACGCGCGCCCGCCCAAGCTGCTCGATGTCGATATTCGCCAGATCCAGCATGTCGATGGTGCCAGGGTGCTCGCCGGCTTCAGACGGCTGGTGGACAGCGCGCACCTCGAGTGGCCCGCCGGTGATGCGGACCGCGGCTTCCATGGCGCGCCGCTCGCCGATGACGAGTGGCCGCGAATGGTCGTACACGTCGGCGTGAGTCAAGGCCTTCGCGATGATCTCGGGCCCGATGCCGCCCGGATCGCCCATGGTGATGGCCAGCACTGGCTTGTTGGAAGTCAGAGCGGTCGTGGAACTCGAAGTGGTTGCAGTCATGCGCCTTTGTCCGATGATGAAACACCCAGCGCGTGAACCACGTCGAGAAGTGTCCGCGGAGTGCCGAAGCCGCCCGCTTTGGTGATCACGGTGACCCCGTGCCAGCGCCCGTCTTCGAGCGTGCCGACGGGAATGCCAGGTTGCAGCTCGCCGCGCAAGCGCAGACTGGTCGCCCTGAGGCGGTGACTCACCTCGCGCGCGGTGGCGCCGCCGGTCAGCACGACCGCGCGTGGTGTCCGGTCACGCGCCCAGGCTTCGACGCTGAGCGCCAGCTCGGCGGCGGCTTCGCCACCGTCGCGCGTGTCCGTGGGCGGCGAGGCGAGGACCACGACCTCATCCAACGCCGGCACGTGTTCCAACTGGGCGCGGGTGACCGTGGTGGGACTGCCCGCCACGATGAGAATCGGGCCGGGCCCGTCGGCCAGCGGGCGGGTCGGCACGTGGGGCGGTGCGAGGCGTCGCGCCAGACCGGCGGAGCCCACGAGCAGCCATTCCGGGTGATCGGCCACGGAACGCGCCACCTCCGCAAGCGTGGCGGAAGCTTCCGCGTCCACGATCCGCACGCTGAGAGGGCCAAGCAGATCGACGAGACTCGGACCGACCTGCCCGTTCACGAGCAGATGGCCGTTGCGAATGTGACGGCCTTGTTCGGGAAACGCGGGCGCGACGATGGCAAGTGACCGTCCGCTGGCGCTGAGTGCACCCTCGACCAGTCCAGCGATCGGCCCGCGCAGTGTGGAATCGATCTTGACGAACACGCGCGGGTCCACCTCGTCGGCACCCAGCCGTCGAATCGCCCGGGCGATGGCCAGTGACGCCTCGGCATCGGATCGCTCGCGCACGTCGAGGTCCACCGACAGGACGTCCGTGTCGGCTGGCCAAGCGTCGGGTACGCGCGTCACGACGTGTGTCGTCTGGTGGGCGCCAAAGGCGCCGGCCGCGTCGCACGCGCCGGTGAAGTCGTCGGCGAGGATCAGCAGTCGAGCTACAGGAGGCGACCCGCGGCGTCGAATTCCATTGGCGCAGCCGCGCCCGTCACCTCGACGTGACCCAGGTCGGCATCCTCGAGCAGGCTCGGGCTGAACTGGACGTGGGACACCTGGAGCGTGTTCTTGATGCGGGCCAGCCGCAATCGCGACGGATTCGGTTGCCCGCACATGCGAATCGCCGTGGCGATTGCCGCACGCTCGGTCGAAAGCACGGTCGGCAGCCGTCCACGCAGCAACCCGCCGGTGCCCGACGTGTAGCTGTTCATATAGGTCGCGTGCCAGTCGACCTGCTGAACAAAGCTTTCGGTGGTGAAGTCGGCCAGGCCCAGCCCCACCGCGTTGCCGTGGCTCTCCTCGGTCAAGCCCAGCACTACCACCGCGGTGATGCGAGTAGGAGAATCCTCGGCGACGCCTGGCACGAACATGCGACCGATCACGTTCGTGTCCATGCCGGTGCCTGAAATGTTCTTGCCCATCTGGTCGACGATCAGCACGTCGAGCGACTGGAACGGCAGGGTGCCAATCAGCGACCGGGCCCTGGTCTGCAGGGCTTGCTCGGCCCCGAGGCCGATACCCTCCGGCTCGACGAACTGAAGGTCGGCAGTCTCGTCCCGCGGGTTTTCCAGAATAGCCAGGCCGCCCAGGATTTTCTCGGTCTTTTCGATAATGCAGCGCGCCGCGCGGGGCATCAGCTCGACCAGGCCGCGCGTGCCATAGCTGTGAATCGTCTGCGCGCCGCGCTGTTTGCCGAGCCCGATCGCACAGATTTTGGCCAGTCCGCTTTCAATCGGACCGTGAAAGTCGGTATGCGGCTTGACCCGGTTCACCAGCAGCACGCGGTCGGCTTCGAGCGCCGTGGTGCTCATGTACACCGGGACGTCGTCAATGCAACCGATTTGCTGGACCTCCATGCTGGATATCACTGGCATCCCGACGCTCTCGCGGGTGATGCCATAGCCCGCCAGCACGTCGCGCTGTCCGTCGGCGGTCGCGCCGCCATGACTGCCCATAGCCGGCATGACGAATGGATTGCCACCGAACTCGCGGATGGCCTCGCCGCACGCGCGCAAAATGGCGGGCATGTTGGCGATGCCCCGACTGCCGGCGGTGATGGCTACGCGTTCGTCGAGCGCGACGCGTTCGAGGATGGGCTGGAGTGCGGCCCGAACGCGAGTTGGAATCTCGTCTACCGCAATGCGCGGCACTTCCTCAGAGGAGTAGACGCGGTGGCCGGTATACAGACTCGGAAAGTCGAGACCAACTTCCGCGCCGAGGTCGGGCACGCCAACGACGGCCATCTCCCAAATACTAGTCCTGTCCTCGCGGCGGGGCTACGTTTGTTGAGCCCAGATTAGTTGGCAATTTTGAGAACGGCGGCCCCCCACAGTTGCCCGTGTCGCAGACGGTCGAGCGCCGCGTTGGCGTCATGGAGCGCAAAGAGCTCCACCGATGTATGAATGGGTGCCTGCTCCGCCACGCGCATGAACTCCGCTCCGTCGGCGCGCGTCAGATTGGCAACGGAGCGGATGACGCGCTCCTCCCACAGCGTCTGGTACGCGAATGCCGGAATGTCGCTCATGTAGATGCCGCCGCTGACGACAACCCCGCCTTTTGCGGTGGCACGCAGCGCGGTGGGCACCAGGGCGCCCACCGGCGCGAAGATCAGGGCCGCGTCCAACGGTTCGGGCGGCAGCGCGTCGGAGCCGCCCGCCCACACCGCGCCGAGTCCGCGGGCGAACTCCTGCGTGGCCGCATCGCCTGGACGTGTGAAGGCGTACACCCGCCGACCCTGGTGCACCGCGACCTGGGCCACGATGTGCGCCGCGGCCCCGAAGCCGTAGATGCCGACGCGCTCGGCCGACTCACCACCGAGTCGATACGTGCGATAGCCGATCAGTCCAGCGCACAGCAGCGGCGCGGCCTCGGCGTCGGCGTACTTCGACGGGAGACGCAGACAGTAGCGCTCGTCGGCGACGACATACTCGGCATACCCGCCGTCGAGCGTGTAGCCGGTGAACAGCGCCGTGTCGCACAGATTTTCCTGGCCGCGTCGACAGTAGCGACACGTCCGGTCGGTCCAGCCCAGCCACGGTACGCCCACGCGTTCGCCGACCTGAAACTCGCGGGCCTCACTGCCATGTTCGACCACGGTTGCCACGATCTCGTGGCCGAGGACCAGTGGCAGCTTTGGCTGGTCGAGCTCGCCGTCGACGATGTGCAGGTCGGTACGGCACACGCCACACGCCTGGACCTGGAGCAGCACCTGACGCGGGCCGGGTGATGGGCGATCGACCTCGATCAGCTCGAGCGATGTCCTGGGCTCGCGGAGCAGCATCTCGCGCATAGCCGCTAGCCTGCAGGTGCCTGGTCTTCCAGGTGCGCGATGATCGCGTCCGTCACCTCGCGGGTGGACGCCTGTCCGCCCAGGTCCGGCGTCAGCACGCCCGCGGCCGTGGTGGCTTCGATCGCGGCCATCACCTGTGCGGATTGTTTCTGGAGCCCGAGGTGGTCCAGCATCAGCGCGGCGCTCCAGATCGCGCCAATCGGGTTGGCAATGCCCTGGCCGGCGATGTCGGGTGCCGACCCGTGGACGGGCTCGAACATGCTGGGAAATACACGCTCCGGGTTCAAGTTGGCGCTGGCGGCGATGCCCAGCGATCCCGCCAGAGCCGAGCCAAGATCCGACAGGATATCGGCGAAGAGATTGCTGGCGACTACCACTTCGAGCGTGTCGGGGCGGAGGACGAAGCGCGCGGCCATGGCGTCGACCAGCCAGTGCTCCGTCTCGACACCCGGATACTCAGCCGCGACTCGGGCGAAGACCTCGTCCCACAGGGTCATGCCGAATTGCTGCGCATTCGACTTCGTGACGCTGGTGACCTTCTTGCGGCGCCGCTGCTGGGCTAGCTCGAAGGCATAGCGCATGATCCGCTCGCAGCCTTCCTCGGTGAACAGGCCGGCCTGGATGGCCACGCCCTTGCCCGGTCCGCGCGCTTCGAGGTTGCGTCCGCCGATGCCGGCGTACTCGCCCTCGGTGTTCTCGCGCACGACGACCCAGTTCATGGTCTCGGCCGTGGCGTGCTTCAGTGGGCTTGGTACGCCGGGCAGCAGGCGCACCGGGCGAATGTTGGCGTACTGATCGAAGCCCTGGCAGATGGTCAGGCGCAGGCCCCACAGGCTGATGTGGTCCGGGACGCCGGGCCAGCCGACCGCGCCGAAGTAGATGGCGTCGAAGGCCTTGAGCCGATCCAGGGCGTCGGGGTCGAGCATGCGCCCGGTCTGGAGGTAGTACTGGCAGCCCCACGGGAAGCGCTCGTACTCGAAATGGGCGCCGCCGACGGCTTCGAGAACGCGCAGTCCTTCGGGCACGACTTCCTGGCCGATGCCGTCGCCCGGGATGACCGCGATACGTAGCACGCGGTTCGCGCTCATTGCTGGGGTTCAGGCCAGCGGTCGAGGACGACGTCGCGGGAAAAGGTGACGGCGGCGACAAGGAAGACGACGAAGACGAGGGCGACGAAGGCGCCGAGGCAGATCGCCAGCGGGTGCCCGTCGCGCACGCGCGGCAGCGCCAGGGTGATGTACAGGCCCGCGAAGACGACGAGGAAGACCCACGGGACAGCCACGGCGACGAGCTTCTTGCCGACGCCGATCGGCGCCGTCAGACAACCACCTCGGCGCCGTCGTGCACCTGCGCGCGGCCCGGGTACGCGCTCAGCTTGCGCTTCGCGCTCGCTGGAATCAGCGCGTTGCCCATCACCAGGTAGTCCATGTCCGTGTGCGCAAACGAGTTGAACGCTTCCTCAGGCGTGCACACGATTGGCTCGCCGTTGACGTTGAACGACGTGTTGACCAGCACCGGCACCCCCGTGAGCTTGCCGAACTCCTCGATCAGCGCGTAGTAGAGCGGGTTCTGCGCCCGGCTGACAGTCTGCACTCGCGCGGTGCCATCCAGGTGGGTGATCGCCGGCAGCAGATGCTGCTTGTCGGGTCGCACGCGTGCGGTGAGTAGCATGTACGGGCTGTCCACGTCGCCAACCGGCGCGCCAAAGTCGAAGTACGTGGGCGCTGCTTCGATGAGGGTTGACGGCGCGAACGGACGGAAGGCCTCGCGATGCTTGATCTTGGCATTGAGGGTGTCCTTGGTCGTCGGGTCGGTCGGATTGGCCAGGATGCTGCGGGCACCCAGCGCGCGCGGCCCAAATTCCATGCGACCCTGGAACCAGCCGATGACTTCGTTGTCGGCGAGCAGCCGCGCCACGGTCGGCGCGATGGCCTCGTCGTCGAGGGCCGTAAATGCCACGCCTTCGCGCTCGAGAAACGCCTGGATCTCGGCGTTGGAGTAGGCAGGCCCGAGATAGGCCGTTTCCATCCGCGACCTGCGTGGCTGGCGCAGCACCGTGTGATACAGGTAGGTCGCCGCGCCAAGGCAGCCGCCCGCGTCGCCCGCGGCAGGCTGGATCCACAGCCGACGAAAGCCCGATTCGCGCAGGATGCGCGCATTGGCCAGCACGTTGAGCGCCACGCCGCCCGCCATGCACAGGTTCTCACTGCCGCTGAGCGACCGCGCTCGACGCGCCAGGCCGAGCAGCGCGTCTTCGGTCACGACCTGAATGCTGGCGGCGATGTCCGCGTAGCGTTGGTCCAGGTCGGCGCCCGTGTCGCGCGGCGGCCCAAACAGGTCGATGAAGGCCTGGTCGATCGAGCGCAGGCCGTGCTGATAGGCCAGATAGCGCAGGTCCAACCGAAAGCTCCCGTCGTCATCCAGGTTGATCAGCTTGCGCACCTTGTCGACGCACGTCGGACGACCATACGCGGCCATGCCCATGACCTTGTATTCGCCTTCGTTGACTTCGAAGCCCAGATAGGCGGTGAAAGCGCTGTACAGCAGCCCCAGCGAGTGTGGATAGCGGATCTCGTGCGAGATGTCGAGATCGAGGTCGTGCCCCACGCCCAGCGTGGTGCTTGCCCATTCGCCGACGCCGTCGGCGGTCAGCACGGCGGCATGCTCGAACGGCGAGGGAAAGAACGCGCTGGCGGCATGCGAGACGTGGTGCTCGCCGAAGAGGATTTCGCCGTCGAAGTTCAGCGCAGCGCGAATCTGACCGCGGACCCACAGCTTCTGGCTGAGCCACGCCTGCATGGCCCGCACAAAGGCTGTACGCGAGCGAGGGTGAGTCGCGGCGTAACTGGCCACGATGCGCTCGAACTTCAGCAGCGGCTTTTCGTAGAAGATGACGTAGTCCAGCTCATCCGAATACAGGTCCGCCGCCTCGAGGCAGTAGTTGGCGGCGCGCATGGGAAGGCTCGCGTCGTGTTTGAGTCGGGTGAAGCGCTCCTCTTCGGCGGCGGCCACCAGCTCCCCATCGCGCAGCAGGCACGCGCCAGCGTCGTGGTAGAAGCAGGACAGTCCGAGGATGTTCAACGGCAGCTAGAACTGACGCCGCAGGGCAGCCAGCGACTTGTCAGCGGCGGGTCGCTCGAGCCAGGTGGAGCCACCCGTGGCGGAGAGGTCCATCAGGTGAGCGCCGCACAGACGCGCCGTGAAGGCGGCTGGCCCGAGCACGATCACGTACACCAGGTTGAGCAGGACGCGTGTCTGATAGGAGCCAGCGCGATGCGCGTACGCCTTCCAGACCTCGACCAGCCAACCCACGTACTAGAAAACGGGGTACAGCAACGGCCCGATTGGCGTCGCTTCCAGCACCACCAGTGCGGCGAGGATCACCAGTGCTAACAACAGCGGCAGCATCCACCACAACTTGTGGTGCCAAACCAGGTTGATGAGGTCACCCGAAACGGACGCGCGATCGGCGACCTGCAGCCCGACGTTATTGCGGCGAGGTCGAGAGCGAGATACCCGATCCATGTGGGGCGAGGATACATGAGCCTGGAAGGCCGCGCGGCAGCCGTCACGCGATCTTTACGCACCAGACGTTTCGCACGTGACGGGACGGGAATTACTCTATGCTGCGCAAAGCGTGGCTCTCCGCGTCGTCCGCACCGACCATCCGCCGCTTCGCGGCTCGGGCTCTCAACCGCAGACTCCTCGCCAGTCGGCTGGCGGCTTCCCCTGGCTGCAGGCGATCGTGCTGCTTGGCGCGGCCCTGGTATTCCTGGCGGTGATTTCGGAAATCGGCTTGCGGGTCGCCGACCTGCGCGCCAACAACCTCGCTGGTCTGCAGTGCGTCGGGGCGGGCACCCAGCTCCAGAATCAGAAAGGGCTGTACCTGGTCGACGAGGGCGCGGGCTATGTCATGCGCCCGAATACCTGCGTGCGGCTGAAGACGACCGAATATGACGGCGTGCTCAAGACCAATTCGCTCGGCATGGTCGGTCCGGAATTGCCCGCGACCAAACCAGCCGGTGAATTCCGCATCGTCGTACTCGGCGATAGCTACACCGTTGGCGGCCAGGTGCCGTACGAGCAGACCTTCCCGGCGGTCCTGGAGAAGCAACTGCACGACGCGGGCTATGCCAATATTCGTGTCGTCAACGCCGGGGTCGGCGGCTACACCGAGTACAACGAAAGCGGCCTGCTGCGCGAGGACCTCGCTCGACTGCAGCCCGACCTGGTCGTGCTGGCGGCGTTTCTGGGCAACGATGTCTCGGAGAACGTGCTGGCCACAGAGGCCGGCTATCGCGATGCGCCAGAGCATCCCAAAGGCATGACATGGGGCCTCGACGCCGCGAAACTGGTCGACGACAGCGGTCACTGGTTCCCGCGCAACAACTTCCCCGGGCCGCCGCCTCCTCCCGCGTGGGATCCCTCACAGCCGTTACCACAGCCAGTTGGCAACGACCACAACCTCGGCCAGGTGGCCCCGGCGCCTGCGCCCCCACCAGGCGGCTGGCGCAACCGCGCGCACGCTGTCTGGGATGGACTGCGCGGCGAGTCCATGCTCTTCGGCAAGTTGTTCGGTCAGCCGATCGACCCGAGCGTCTCGACCGCCCCCGGCGCGACGCCGCTGGCCGTCGAGCAGGAGCGTCTGAACCTGACCAGTTTCGAGTGGACCATTCTGCGCCAGATTCCGAACACCTACTGGCTCGACGTGGCCTGGCCGCTGTTCGGCCGCTATCTGGGTGATGCGCGCGACACGGCAGCCTCGGTCGGTGCGCCGCTGGTGCTCGTGTCGATCCCGGACATGAGCCAGTTTGACGACGAGATGCATGCGCGCACGATGGCCAACTTCCGCTTCCAGGACGACGAGGTGGATTGGGACCGTCCGCAGCGTGACCTCGCCAGCGTGGCCGCCGCCGACAACGTGCCGATGCTGGATCTGCTGCCCGAGTTCCGCTCGATGCCCGACCGCACGGACCTGTATCTGAGGATTGACACGCACTTCACCGCGTACGGGCACGCCGTGACGGCGGCCGCCATCGCCAGGTATCTGGAGGATGGCGGATATGTGACCAAACCGTAAGGTCGGGGCCTCACACGGCTGTCGAGACGAGTCTCCGCGCGGACCTTCGTGCTCGTCGTGTAAGTCCCGTCAGCTGGCGCCTCGTGAGGCGGATCCGCTCAGTCGGTCTTTCACATCGATGAGGTTGTCCTCGGAAACCCGGTCGGCCAGGAGCGGCCCAGGCCAGGAGCGGCCCAGGCCTGGCTTGCCCACCGAGGACAGGAACACCCGCTAGGACGCCTCTGGGGAACTGCGTTTACGCCGCGGACCGCAAATTCCGCCGCACGGTGATCGACGTCGCCACGAAAAGCACCGCCCCGATGCCGAGCAGCGCGTACAGCTCCCACACTTCATTCGTGCTCCCGCGCAGCATGTAGTCCTGCAACAACTGAATCCCGTGCGTGACCGGCAGGCTGTAGGCCGCGTAGCGCAGCGGGGTCACGAACTGATCCAGCGGCAGTACGAAACCGCTGAAAAACACGGACGCCAGCAGCACCAGCATGGAAATCTGCACGGCGGCCCGCTCCGAGTCGACCAGCGTCGAAATCAGCAAGCCGAGCCCCAGTGAGGCAAACGAGAGCAGCGCTACGACCATCGCGACGTCCCCAGGCGTGCTCAACATCGGCACATGCAGCACCCCGACCAGCAGGAAGCAGATGAGCGCCGCGATGGACAGGTTGAAGAAGGCGTACGCCAGATATTTGCCCACGAGAATCTCCAGCGCGCGCACCGGGGCTACCCGAAAAATGTCCATCGCGCCACTCAGCCGTTCGCGCACGAGTGACAGCGCCGTCAGCGTGACGCCCATGTGCTGCAGCACCAGCGCCAGCACCGCGGGGGCAAAAAAGGCCACGACGGTCGGACTGATGGGTGCCACGTTCTTCGGGTCCGCCCGTGTCGGCGCCGCGACCACCTCGGGCGGGATTTGCGTGGGTGGCTGGTTCCCGGTTGTCTGGACGAAATACTGCTCGCCCGAAGTCACTGCCTGCTGGACGATCGCCTGATTCAGCTGCTGCACCTGGGTGTCCGCGACAAAACGCGCGTAGTTGTCGCGCACCGGATCGAGCTCGTTGTATTCGATGTCGATCGACGACTGCTGTCCGTTCAGGAAGTTCTGTTGGACGTCCGCCGGCGCGACGATCAGCAGATCGATCTGTTGCTGCTGGAGCTCCTGGCGAGCCGCATCCACGTTGTCGGTGATCTGCGTGAGCGTGATCGACTGACCCAGATACGCCTCGTAGTAGCTCGGGTCGCGTGGCAGGGTCGAGTCGGCAGGTATGACCAGCACTGTGTTCAGGGGCTGGAACTGGCCGCTGTAGCCCAGTCCGAACAGGCCCATGATCAGAAACGGCCCGAAGATGAGACTGAACAGCGCGCCGGGTTGGCGGATGACTTCGATGACATCCTTGCCAAGAAACGCGGTGACGCGCGTCCAGGACTTAAGCGGCGCGAGCAACAGTTCGGTCACGATTGTCCTCCTCCGACTCCGGTGATGCCTCGGGGTCGTGCTCGGACGCCGTTTCCGCGCCCGAGACCAGTCGCGAGAACACTTCGTCGAACGTCGGTCGATACTCGCTGCTGGAGACGACCGTGCCACCGGCGGCCTGGATCGCTTCGCCCACGCGCGGAGTGGTGGTCGCGGCGTCATCGGTAATGACCAGCATGTCGCGCGGCGCGGTCTGACGGATCTCGCGCACGCCGGGCAGGTCCTCCAGCAGCTCGCCGTCGAACGCCAGTGCCGTCTTGATGTGAATGACGTCACCGCCCGAGGCCATGCGTCGGAGCTCCTCGGGTGGCGCCTGGGCGATCAGGCGTCCCCGCGCCAGCACGGCGACCGTGTCGCAATACGCCGCTTCGCTGACGATCTGCGTCGAGACCACCAGCGTGCGGCCGGCGTCGCGCAGGCGTCGAAACTCTGTCCAGACCGTTTCGCGCAGCATCGGGTCCAGCCCGGCGGTGGGCTCGTCCACGAAGAGCAGCACGGGATCGTGGACCATGGCGCACGCCAGCTCCAGGCGACGCTGCATGCCGCCCGAGAGCTGACGTGCGCGTCGGTTGCGTACCTCCCACAGGCCCAGCAGCGTCAGGAGCTGCTTGACCCGCCGGCGGCGTTTCGGCCAGAGCAAGCCAAACAGTGAACCGACGAAGGAGACGTTCTCGCTGGCTGTGAGCTCCTCGTACAGGACGAAGTTCTGCGGCATGTAGCCGAGCTGTTCGCGGGTGTGTCGCTTGAACTTGCGCGGATGCTCGCCTAACACTGACAAGTCGCCGTCGGTCGGCTCGAGGGTGCCCGTGAGCATGCGGATCAGGGTGGTTTTGCCCGAGCCGCTCGGACCAATGACCCCCAGGATCGTGCCGCGCGGGACTTTCAGACTGACGTCGTCGACGGCGGCCAGGTCTTCGTAGCGATGGCTCACGTGGTCCATCGTTACGATCGACGCGCGCCGTCCGTCGTCGGCGGTGTCAGGGTTAGGGTTGCGGTCCAGCACGGCTGAGCCCAGTTGGCACGTTGCGTGCCGAATGTGGCATCCAGAGCGTTGAGGGAGTAGCATTCCAGCCCCGTGGCACGACTGACGGTGCGACTGACTTCAGAAGGCCGGCGCGAGCTGGAAGCAGAGTTGGCCCGGCTCGAGGCTGAGTTGCCGACGGTTTCCTCCCGACTCGGCGATGCCCGAGCCGGTGGCAACGATCCGGCAGAGAACCTTGACTTGCGCGACGCGATGGACGCGCTGGCTCTGCTCGAAGGGCGTATCGGCGAACTGCGCGCGCTGCTCGCCGCGGCTGAGCCGATCGACGAGAATCCTCACGCGACGGCATCATCCGTCTCGGAGCGCAAGGTGAAGTTGCGCCACGAAGACGGCGAGGAGGCCTGCGTACATGCTGGTGTCGCCGGCCGAGGCCGACCCGCGCCGCGGCCGCATCTCCGAGGAGTCGCCCATCGGTCGCGCGATCGTCGGCAGGAAGAAGAACGAAGAGGTCACCGCCGAAACGCCCAACGGTCCTGAGCGACTCGTCGTCCTCGACGTCGCCTGATGACCAGCACTCGCCGCGGGCTCACCGGGAGCGCGCGCGCTCGCCAGATCGAAGCGTCCGCGTCGATGGCCCTGGACGCGCGCGCGAAAGCCCTCAAAGCCGCCGGTCAACCCATCATTTCCTTCGGTGTCGGTGAGCCCGACTTCCCGACGCCCGAGCCGGTCAAAGACGCCGCCACGCGCGCGCTGGCCGACGACGCGACGCACTACACGACCGTTAGCGGTGACCCGACGCTGAGAAAGCTGGTCGCCGATCACACCGCCGAGGTCACCGGGGTCCCGTTCACCTGGAACCAGGTCATCGCCACGAGTGGCGCGAAGGAGGCGCTGTTCATTGCCATGCAGGTCCTGTGCGACCCTGGCGATGAGGTGCTGCTGCCCGCGCCCTACTGGGTCAGCTACGCCGAACAGGCCAAGATGGCTGGCGCGCGCGTGGTGCCCATCGACACGTCAGCTCCGTCCTGGAAACTCAGCCCCGAGGATCTGCGCGCTCACCTCACGCCACGCTCGCGAGCGCTCGTGCTGTGCACGCCCAGCAATCCGACCGGCTGCGTCTACACCGACACGGAGCTTGCCGCGCTCGCCGAGGTCCTGGCGGACCGGGACGTCGCGGTCGTCGTCGACGAGATCTACGCGCGCATCAGCTACGTGCCAGTCGGCCGCTGGCTGCGAGCCGCGCCGGACATGGCCGACCGAAGCTTCATCGTTGACGGCGTCTCCAAGGCGTACGCGATGACCGGCTGGCGGTTGGGCTGGCTGCTGGGTCCGCCGGAGCTGGTCGAGATGGCCTCGGCGATGCAAAGCCACCTGACGAGCCACCCGTCGTCCATCACCCAGCGCGCGGCCACGTACGCCCTGCAGTCGCAGGCGGCGGTGGAGTCGGCCGTCGACGATATGGTCGGCGTCTTTCGACAGCGTCGTGACGCGATCGTAAGTGGCCTGTCGGCGATCGACGGCCTGGTGTGCGACCTGCCCGAGGGCGCCTTCTACGTGTTCCCGGATGTTCGCGGCCTGTTTGGGCGTCCGCTGGGCCCGAAGGGTCGCGTGGTGTCGTCGTCGGCTGAGCTGTGCGCGTACTTGCTGGACGATGCGCTGGTCGTGACCGTCCCCGGCGAAGCGTTCGGCACGCCCGGGTTCGTGCGGTTCTCCTACGCGCTGAGCATGGACCAGCTACAAGAAGGCGTGGCACGCGTGCAGGCGGCGCTCACGGCAGCGTAGTCAGGTCTGACACGCACGAGGCACGAACGAGGCACGAACGCACGCCGTTCCGGCGTCGCATCTCGTTCGTTGCAACCGTTAATCAACCGGGGAACCCCCTGGGGTTCACTGGATGCACGTCTTACACTCCCAGCTAATGGCCACCATCGCAGTCATCGGCACAAATTACGTTGGGCTCGTCACCGCCGCCTGCTTCGCGGAGCTGGGCAATCAGGTCGTGGGCATCGACATTGACCCTGGCAAAGTGGAGCGGCTCGGTCGCGGCCAGCTGCCGATCTACGAACCGGGCCTCGAAGAAGTCGTCGTTCAGAACCTCAAGGCCGGACGTCTGCGGTTCACCCTCGACTACGTCGAGGGCCTCAGCAAGGCCCAGTTCGCCTTCGTGTGCGTTGGCACGCCTTCGGGCATCGAAGGCGAGGCCGACATGAGTCAGGTCAAGGCCGCCGCGCACAGCCTGGGCAAACATACCCCGTCCGAACGCAGCCTGATCGTGGTCAACAAGAGCACGATGCCCATTGGTACTGGGGACTGGATGCTGCCGGCCCTCGAGCGCGCCAGCAACGGTTCCGGCGCCCGCTTCCGCGTGGTGAGCAATCCCGAGTTCCTGCGCGAAGGCTCGGCCGTCGACGATTTCCGCCACCCGGATCGCGTCGTGTTAGGCGGCACCGAGGCGGAGGCCATCGATCGCGTTGCCAGCCTGTACCGAGACCTGCAGCCCGAGCCGCCCATCATCAAGACCGACATTCGCACCGCCGAGATGATCAAGTACGCCTCGAACGCGTTCCTGGCGACCAAGATCAGCTTCATCAACGAGATCGCCAGTATCTGCGAGCGCCTCGGCGCCGACGTCAAGGAAGTCTCGCGCGGCATGGGCCTCGACCGCCGCATCAGCCCCGAATTCCTGGACGCGGGCGTTGGCTACGGCGGCTCGTGCTTCCCGAAGGACGTCAAGGCGCTGGCGCACATGGCCAGCATGGCCGGCGCGCATCCGCAGCTGCTGCGCGCGGTCATGGAGATCAACCGCGACATGCGCCGCCTGGTGCTGCAGAAAGTGCGCGGTACGCTCGGGTACTGTCGAGGACCGCACCGATCGGCGTGCTCGGCCTGGCGTTCAAGCCCAACACCGACGACCTGCGT
Organism: uncultured Chloroflexia bacterium; assembly: GCA_963776625.1. Classification (GTDB taxonomy): domain Bacteria; phylum Chloroflexota; class UBA6077; order UBA6077; family CF-72; genus CF-72. The sequence goes on from CAVZNP010000007.1 coordinate 539,525, forward strand.
GAGTCACCGGCGATCGAGATCATCCACCTGCTGCAGTCCGAGGGCGCCTGCGTCAAGGCGTTCGACCCCGCGGCCAATGACGCGGCCCGCGCGATCCTGCCGGGCGTCGAACTGTGCTCCGACGCGTATGCCGTTGCCGAAGGCGCCGATGCGCTGATCCTGCTGACGCCGTGGAGCGAGTTCCGCCGCCTGGACCTGGATCGCGTACGTCAGGTCGATGCGCTACCCGCTGCTGGTGGACGGTCGCAACCTGTACGACCCGAGCGAGATGGTGGCCAGAGGCTTCTTCTACCAGCCGATCGGCCGCCCGGCGGGCGAGCCCGTCCTGGCGGAGGCCCCGGCGCCCGTCCACGCCGAACCCGTGGCAGCGGCGTAGCGCACGCGAGGCGAACGTCGTCAGCCGGCGGGTGCGTTGCTTCGCAAATTCCACCCACGGGTGGGGTCTTTCTCGGGAGACGGTCTGAGAACAGAACCAGGTCGGGCTGCGTGTCAGCCTCCGGCGGGTGGGGTTGCTTCGTAAATTCCACCCACGGGGTGGGCCTTCCAGGGGAGACGGTCTGAGACCAGAACCAGGCCGGGCTGCGCGTCAGCCTCCGGCGGGTGGGTTGCAGCGCAAATTCCACCCATGGGTGGGGTCCCCTCCGGGGAAAACTCTCTAGAGCAGAATCAGGCCGCGCCGCGCGGCGAGCGTCACCGCTTCCGTGCGACTCGAGGCGCCCAGCTTGCCGCACAGCGACGCCACGTGAAACTTGGCGGTGTTCTCACTGATCCCGAGCCGCCGCGCGATGCCCTTGTTCGGCAGTCCCTGCGCCACCAGCTGCAGCACCTGCAGCTCACGCGCGGTGAGCGGTTCGATGCTCTCCGCGCTGCCGGCGGCCAGCGCAGGCAGCGCCAGCGACGTCGCTGCCAGGGGTAAGTCCAGCAGCACCAGTCCTGCCTCGGCGGAGCGCACCGCCAGGTCGAGCTGATCCGCGTCAGCGTCGCGCGCCAGGCACGCCCAGCCCCGCAGCCCGGCCCGCGCCAGCTGATTGGCCATGCCGGGCTCGTCGGACAGCACCACGGCCGCGCGCGGCGCATCCGAATACCGCTGCGCCATCAGCGCATCGAGTGCCGGCACGCTGGGCGCATCGAGCACCCAGACCGCCGTGCCGTCGGCCGCGTCGTCTTCGGCAAGCACGCTGTGGCCGTGGCTCGACAGCATGTCGGCGAGCCCCAGCCGAACACTCGGCAAACCGGCGACGATGGTCACGACGGACACGGCACTAACGCTGCGACGGGCCGAAGCAGCTCAGTCGCGCGACCCCACGGTTACGCTCACCTCGCGCAGCTCGCCACCGCGCACCACCGAGGCAGTCACGCTGGTACCCACGCGATTCGGACTGAGCAGACCCTGCAGGTCGTCGGCATTGCTGATGGCGGCTCCATCCAGTTTCACGAGAATATCGCCCTGCAGCACACCAGCCGTCGACGCGGGGCCGCCCTCGGCGACCTGAATGACGAGCAAACCACGTTCCTGGCCGCCGGTAAGGTCCTTCGCCTGTTGCGACAGGCTCACCGGCTGGCTGCCAATGCCCAGGTAGCCGCGCGCAACTTTGCCATGCGTTTTGAGCGTCTCGGCGACCTGGGTCACCAGGGCCCAGGGCAGTGCAACCGCGGGTCCGCCGAAGCCGAGGCCGCTGGTAATCATGCCCAGCACGTTGCCGTCGGTGTCGACCAGTGCGCCACCCGAAAACCCCGGGTACATGACCGCGTCGACCATGATGAAGCGCTCCAGCATGCCGCCGCGACGTGTGCGGGTAGGTCCGGCGCTGCCGGTGATCAGGCCCAGACTGGCGTTGGGCTGGGCGCCGGGCCGGCCGACGACAAGCGCCAGGGCGCCGGTGCGAGGCTCGTCCGCGGCTGGCGTGGCCGCGGTCAGCGATCCGCCGGCGATGCGCAGCACGGCAATGTCGGTCGTCGGGTCGCGGCCCACGACCGTGCCGCCAACCTCGGAGCCATCCGCTAGACCGATCCGAATGGCGTCTTCGCGGGCGGGATCGATGACGTGGTCGGCGGTCAGGATCAGGTCGGCGGCCAGCGCGATGCCGGACGCGGCCGGGCCGCGACGAGCCTGGACGCGTACCGTCCAGGCGCTCGCCGCTTGCACCGCGTCGGCGAGCTGATGGGAAAGAGTAGTGAGCTCGGACATGCCACAACTCTAAGCAGCAGCGCGCGCGCCGCCATCCTCCGGCCAGGTAGAAGGCGGGCTCATCACTTTCGGTAGGTCGAGGCAGGATTCCCCCGGAGCGGCCGGACCCGCTCCTCGCGCTCACAGGGTTAGACCCGCTCGGGTGTGCCAATGGGTAGGCCCAGTCTGATTCGCCGCGGGGAACACCCACTCCGTTTCCCCACGGGGTGACAAAGCGTACCTCAGCACCCCACACGCCAACGCATGACGGTTTGCACACAACGCGGCCACGCCAGGGCGCGTTACTGCCCTCGGTCCAACCAGCGCCGCAGGCCCGCGTAGTCGCGCGTGTTCAGGATCGCCTCCGCCGTCGCGCCGCCGCGCCGCGCCGTCCCCAGCGCGTACCGCATCAGCCCGCCCACCTGCTCCGCCGCGTGCGAGTCGGTATTCAGCAACAGCAGCACGCCGCGCTCGATGGCCGCCCGAATGCCATCCGCGTCCAGGTCAAGCCGCTCGGGCTGACCGCTGACTTCAATGGCTGTCCCTGTGCGCGCCAGCGCGTCCAGCACCGCGCCCAGGTCAATCTCGTAGCCCGGCCGCTTGCCGAGCAGCCGCCCGGTCGGATGCGCGATGGCGTCAACGTGCGGATTCTCGATCGCGGCGATCAACCGCGACGTCTGGACGTCGCGCGGCTTCTGCAGCGCCGAGTGGATCGACGCCACCACCACGTCGCACGACTCCAGAAACCCGTCGCTGCAATCCAGCCGCTCGTCGATGTGAATGTCCACTTCGACGCCGCACAGCAGCCGCATGTCCGCGTAAAGCGGCTGCAGCGCACGAATCTGCTCGTGCTCGGCGCGCAGCTCGTCCTCGGTCAGTCCACCAGTGATGCCGAGCGCCTGGCTGTGGTCGGTGATGGCCATGTACGCGTAGCCGCGCTCGGCCGCGGCGGCGACCATCTCGGCGATGGTGCTCGAGCCGTCCGTCAGACGCGTGTGCAGGTGCAGGTCGCCGCGGATATCCGAAAGCTCCACGAGTCGCGGCAGCTCGCCCGCGCGGGCAAGAACGAGCTCGCCCGCGCCTTCGCGCAGCTCGGGTGGAATCCACGGCAGGCCGACGGCGGCATACACCTCGGCTTCGGTGCGGCTGCCGAGGTTGCGTGCGTCGTCGTCGACAGGGAACACGCCGTACTCGTTGATGCGCAGTCCTTTGCGCACAGCCATGGCGCGCAGCTTGACGTTGTGCTCCCTGGAGCCTGTGAAGTACTGCAGCGCCGCGCCGATCACCTCGGGCGCGACGACCCGCAGGTCGATCTGCACGTCGGCCACGGTGACGATCGACGCGCGCGTATCCCCGGCGCCGAGCACGTGCTTGACCACTGGCAGTGAGGTGAACGCACTCATAACCGCGACCGGGTCGGTCGATGCGACCAGGATGTCGATGTCGCCGGTCGTTTCTTTCCAGCGCCGAATGCTGCCCGCGGGCTCGATCGATTCCACGGCCGGGCACGCCCTGAGCTGGCGTATGACTTCCTCGGCCGCCGGCAGGGCGATCGCCAGCGGCAGGCGCTGCGAGCGCGCGTCGAGTCGCTGGAGCTCCTGGCGAAGCGCGTCGGCGATCTTGTCGCCCAGTCGCGGCAGGGCGGCGATCTGGCCGCTGTCGAGCGCTGCCTGCAGATCGGCGATCGTCCGCACGTTGAGCTCCTGAGCGAACTGCATCGCGCGCTTGGGGCCGATGCCCGGGATCTGCATCAGTCGCAGTGCTGCTTCCGGAACGCGCGGTCGGCGCTCCTCGATCGCCGCGAGCGTGCCAGTATGCAGGTACTCGACGATCTTGGCCCCGATGGACTTACCGATGCCGTGCAGCTTCTCGACGCGGTGCTCCGCGGCCATGACCTCGATCGGCTCGTAGTGGTGCTCCACGCGCGTGGCCGCGTCGCGATAGTTGGCCACGCGGTAGCGATCTTCGCCGAGAAGCTCCATGCTGTCGGCGAGCTCGCGTAAAGCGTTGGCGACCTCACGGTTCTTCACGACAACCGGCGAGCCCGCTCAAACACCGCGTCGAACATTGTCCTGGTTAGCTTGCCGGTGAACGTGTTTTGCTGCGACGGATGGAACGAGCAGATGATGGTGCGCCCATCCGGCAGCGGGGCTTCCACGCCATGTCCGAAGGCCGGCCGTCGCCTGAACTGGAGCAGTTGCGCCACCCCGTCGTACGCGAATTTTCCCAGGCAGAGGATAATTTTGACGCGCGAAAGCTGCTGGAGCTCGCGCGCGAGATAGGGCAGGCACATATCCCGCTCCTGGGGTGTCGGTTTGTTGGCTGGCGGAGCGCAGTGCACGCACGCGGAGATGTAGGCCCCGATCAGCCGCAGACCGTCGTCGCGGTTGACGCTCGTCGGCTGGTTGGCGTACCCGGCGCGGTACAGCGCTCCGAAGAGCCAATCGCCCGACCGATCGCCAGTGAACATGCGTCCGGTGCGATTACCCCCGTGCGCGGCGGGCGCCAGGCCGACGAGCAACAGCGTCGCGTCGGGGTCGCCGAAGCCAGGCACGGGTCGCGCCCAGTACGTGTCGTCGCGATACGCGGCGCGCTTTTCGCGTCCGACCTGCTCGCGCCAGGCCACCAGCCGCGCACACTTGCGGCAGTCGACCACCTCCGCGATGATGCGCTCGATCGAGTCGTCCGTACCGGGTCTGTCCGTACCGGGGGTGTCAGGCGAGTCGTGCATAGCGTCGATTTGTCCATTTGACACGCCCCGCGGGGCGACTGAACATCACGCCATGGGTCGCCTGGATGGGCGAGTCGCCATCGTCACCGGCGCCGGCTCGGGCAATGGTCTGGCGATCGCCACCGCCTACGCTCGTGACGGGGCTGCTGTTGCGATTGGTGAATATTCCGAGCCGCGTGGCGAGGCTGCTGAGGCAGCCATCGTGCGCGCCGGCGGACGCGCGATCTTCGTTCCGACCGACGTGCGCGACTGGCAAGCCGTCGACCGCCTGGTGTCGGAGACGATTCAGCAGCTGGGTCGGCTGGACGTGATCGTCAACAACGCGGGCGTGCTGGACGGCTACGCGACGTGTCTGGACACGTCGTTGGAGCTCTTCGACCAGGTGATGTCCATCAACGTGCGCGGCGTGTTCTTTGGCTGCAAACGGGCGCTGGCCGAGATGGTGCCGAGCCGGTCGCGGCAAGATCATCAACATGGCCTCGGTGGCCGGTCTGGTGGCGATGGGTGGCGGCTGTTCGTACACCATGTCCAAGCACGCGATTGTGGGTCTGACGCGCCAGCTGGCCTGCGAATACGGGCCGCTGGGCATTCGTGTAAACGCGATTTGCCCGGGCTCGATTGCCACGGATCTTCGACAGAACTCGATGGAAATCCTCGGCGCGACCGCCCCCGAGATGAGCATGGCTGGCGTGGGTGCGCTGTCGCCCGACCGTCTGGCGCAGGTCGTCCCGCTGGGCGCGCGCGGCGCGCCGGAAGACGTGGCCGCGGCAGCCGTCTATCTGGCCAGCCCCGACTCGGACTACATGAACGGCCACACGCTGGTCGTCGACGGGGGCTGGACGGCGCGCTAGCCTGGCGCAAAGGGCATCGGAAAGTTCGACCGACAAGCCGTCTTTCAGCCCAAGTCGCAGTCCGCCGAACTGCTAGCGCGCGGGCGCTGGGTTAGTGCTGTGCGGCGACCGGCACGGGTACGCCGAGCTCCTCGAGGATCGGTTTCGCGTACGTCACCTTGCCTGTGAGCCGCGCGGGATCCCCCGTGCACAGCGCGAACGCCGCCTCGGCCATCACCTCCGGTGCTTCGAGGCGGTCCTCGGAGACCCCATCCGTCAGGTGGTGAAAGACCACGCCCGGTGTGGGCACCAGTCCCGAGGGCGACAGCGCATTGACCGCGACCCCGTCCGCGTACACCTCCGAGGCCAGTCCCGAGGAGAAGCGCTCGATGGCCGCCTTGCACATCCCGTAGACCGTCGATCCTCCGCGTGAGCTGAACGGCGGCCCCGCGGGGTGTACCGCCGCACGCGAGGAGATGTTCAGGATCCAGCCGCGCCGACGCGCGCGCATGCCCGGCAACACCCGCTGGGCGAGTTCGAACGGCGCGCGCACCTGCACGTCGAACATGACCTGAAAGTGGCGCTCCGGGAAGTCGAGGACGGGCTCGAAGTAGGTGACGGCGGCATTGTTGACCAGCACGTCGATGGGTCCTAGCTCACGCTCGACCGTCTCGACGATGCGCGCGCGATCCGCGTGTTTGGCCAGGTCCGCGGTGATCGTCACAACCGAAGCGCCGGCCGCCCGTATGCGGGCCGCGGTGGTCGCCAGACTGCCTTCCAGACGGTGATCGCCCTCGTTTTCCGTGCGGGCAGTGATGGCCACCGAGAATCCGCCGGCGGCGAACCGCTGCGCAATCACCGCGCCAATCCCGCGGCTGGCGCCGGTTATCAGTGCCACGTTTGCCATTGCTCGCAGTCCTCCCAGTCGCTCCGATTGTTGTGCCCTCCAACGCCGCGTGCAACACCCGGCGGCCATTCCGCGTAGAACCAACAAGAGGAAAACAAGGCGGCAACTACCTGACATGGAACGTTCAACATCGCGCAACTTGTGGATTGGTCTGGGACTTATCGCGATCGTGCTGCTGGTCGCGTCTTCCTGGGGTGGCGGCCTGCTCTTCGGCCGCGGACTCGCCACGCCGTTTGGGCCATTCGGCTACCGACCCCTCGTCGCCCCGTGGCTCTTCGGCGTGTGGGGCATCGGACTGCTGGTCCGCGCACTGTTCTTCGGCTTGATCTTCTTCCTGGTCGTTCGCCTCTTCCGAGGTGGGCGAGGCTATCGGCGCGGCTACTACGACGGTATGACGCGTCCGTCGGACTACGCGCAGCAGACACCCGAAGAGATCCTGCGCCGTCGCTATGCCGCCGGTGAAATCAGCCGCGAGCAATACGAAGACATGCGACGCACCCTCGAGCCCGTCGCATAGTCAGCGGACCCGCCTCACGCGGCGCGAGCGGAATGGCTCGGCCGCCGCGCTCTGAGGCGGGTTCTGTTCACGCGTGACGCGAGGACGGGCTGCTGCCCGTCCTCGCTCGACGCCGTTCCGCTGCGCGCAAACACCGTGGGCGCGCGGGTGGCCCGTCCCCGTTCCAGGCCGTACGCTTCCCCCGTGAGCCACGCCGATGGCGCACTGCCCTCGCCCGCCACGCTGCCCGGCCGCGAAGCCGTCGACCTTTTCGTGCGCTCCTACCAGACGCTGTTGCGCAGCACCGGTGAGGTGCGCGTTGCCGGCCTGCTCGAGCCGTATCTGGCCATGGCGCCCAGCCTGCACATGCGCGCCCGCGAGCCGCAGCCAGACGCCGCTGCCATCACCTACTTCGGCCTGCGTCTGCCGCCGTGCATGCCCAGCGTGCGTCTGGTCCTGCTGGGCGCCTCCCTCGACAGCATGGCCGCCCGAGGCGTGCCCAACATCGCGTCCTGGGTCCCGCAGATCGCGCCGTCGCGACGGCGCCGCCACTTCTTCGACGGCCACGACCGCCTGGCGGTGCTGGTCAGCAGCCCGTCCGACCTGGACGACATCATCCCCGCCCTGGTCGCCTATGAGGTCGAGTGGAACAAGCTGCACGAGCTGCTCGATCGCGACCAGGCGCTGCGTCGCCTCGTCCAGTTTGGCGCCAGCAACGGCCCACAGCCGGGCGACGTGGTGCGGCTCGGCAACGCGCTGGGACTCTCGGAGACCGAGATGGAGCGGCTGGCCATCGTCTGGGAAGGGCAGACCTGGCGGTTGCTGGCCAGCATCAGCGAGCAGCGCAAGAAGCTGGCGGTGCGCATGCTGGGCGGCAGCTGGAACGACTACGAGCGGGCGGTCGAACGCTGGCTGGAGTTCGTCGCCGCCAATGTTCCGCCGGACCTCACGCGTCGGCCGATCTATTTCGTCTCGAGCAACATGCACAGCCTGTCGAACCTGCTGTCCGGGTCGACGGTGGCGCGGCAGGCCGACATCATCGACTACGTTCGCGATTCGGACAGCGAGCTCCTGCGTGCCGAGTACGAGGGCATCACTTCGGACCGCGTGCGCAGCAGTCTCGAGAACTTTCTCTACTACGCGGCGAAGAAGTATCTCGCCGACCCGCGCAACGCGCAGGCCGCGGCGGTCTTCGACGCCGAAGAACAGGCCGCCGGCATCAGCACGCTGCATGTGCCATTCGGACCAGACGTCGATGCGCAGGTCATCGAGCTGAGCAAGCTTCGACCGGCCCGCATCGATCGCCGTCTGGCGGATCTTCCGGCGCTGGACCGGCTGGCGCGGAGCGACGCGCTGATCGTCAACATCGACTATCCGCTGGGTCAAACCGGGTACTTCCTGGAGCGCGCCCTGGCCCGCAAAGCTGGGGCGCTGCTCGGTCTGTACGTGATGGGCAAGGGCGCCACGCTGACGGGTCGGGTGGGCGATATCCTGCTGTGCAATATCGTCGCGGACGACACGACCGCGACGACGTATCTGCTCCATAACTGCTTCAACGCGGAGGACGTCGAGCGCTACCTGGTGTACGGCACCGCGCTCGACAACCAGCGCGCGGCCAGCGTACGGGGCACGTTCCTCCAGAACTGGGGCTATCTGGATGCGCTGCATCGGGCGGGCAACAACCTGGTTGAGATGGAAGCGGGCGCCTACCTCGAGGCGTTCACGGAGCTGCTGCTGCCCCAGCGCGCGCCGCGCGGCGAGATGGTCAACCTGGTGGGTGCGTCCGTGGATCTGGGCTTCGTGCACTACGCCTCAGACACGCCGTACACCAAGGGTCAGACGCTGGGTGAGCGCAACCTCAGCTACTTTGGAATGGATTCGACGTACGCCGCGGCGCTGGCGATCGCCCGGCGCATCCTGAATACCGAAGTCGCCCGCCTGTCAGCCACGGGCCCTGCGACGTCCGATACGACGAGTCACGCCACGCAGCCGGCGGCGGTGTCCCGCTAAGTGCTTCCCCTGCTGATCAGTCGAACGGACGCGTACCTCAGCGACTGATGGCCACCGCGGCGTGCGAATAGCGCGCGTCACTGGCGTTCATGGCACTATCGAGCGCCGCGCCACTGATCGCACGATCCCACCCGAGCCCGTCGACGTTGATCGGGTCGTTGTACAGAAACCCGTCGCCGACGATGCCGGTCACCAGAATGTAGTGGTCGCCGAAGTAGTACGCCCCGCCGCGACCGGGCAGCAATCGGTAGCGCACCTGGACGATGACCGGCTGCTCCTGCTGCAGGTGGGCGCGGATGTCGTCGAGACTCCAGCGGTTGATCGACCCGTCGTCGCCGCGCAGGTCGAGCGCCTGCAGGCCGTGCTCCTGGGCGACTTGCGCCAGAGCGGTGATCAGCGTGCCGACGCCGTTGCCGTACATGTGCTGCGCGTCGAGCGCCTCGGAGCGTAGTTGGCGTGGCGGGACGTCGACGCCGAAGGCGTCGAGCGCCATCCCGAGCGCGGTAGGTCCGCAATTAGCCTCGGCATAGGCGCTGCCATCCAGCTGCGAGCGGTACGGCGCAAAGACGTGAAAGATGTCCATCGCCGTGTCCGACGGATAGGCCTGCGGGAGATCGCGCGTACTTGGCGAGCGACCCACGTCGAGCTCGGCGGCGTCGACCCAGCCGGTCATCGCCTGACGTGTCTCGCCGTCGCCCGGGTCGCGTACCTGGATGCGCCCACGCGTGACGCCGCTCACCCGCTCCAGCTGCGTCCCGCCGGCAGTTGATCGAGCGTGGTGCTGCCGGTGTCGGCCGTCTTGTACAGGTTGGTCGCGCCACGCGCGGCGAGCCAGCCGGCGTTGAGCATGGCGTCGATGTCGTCGGGTAGCACGATCGCCTCGCCGTTGGCAGCGGCGGCCTGCTCGTCCTGCGTGGCCTGGGCGGTGTCGGCGGGAGCGGCACTCGCGCTCAGCGGACGTCCGCCGGGCAGAAAGATGTCGGTGCCAGCCTGGATCTGGTCAGGGCTGTCGAGATGGTTTGCGTCGACGACGGCCTGCAGGTCGACGCCGTAGCGATTGGCGACGTCCGCCAGGTGGTCGCCCGAGCGGACCGTGTACAGCACCCCATCAGTCGGCGGAATCAGCAAATCCTGGCCGATGAGCAGCAGGTCGGGATCCTGGATGTCGTTGGCCCATAGCACGGTTTCGGGTCGCAGGTTGTACTGCTCGGCGATCTGCCACAGCACTTCGCCTTCGGTGACGGTGTGGTGGACGAGCCCGCCGCGTTGGGGTGGCTGCGGCGGAGGCTCGGCGATGCCGGCGAAGGGCGACGCGACGGGCGTGCTCTGGGGAGTTTCCTGCGCGAGAGCGTCGGTCACCTGGGCGGTCGCTTCGGCGCTGACCAGGGTTGGCTCCGGGGCGCTGGCGGCCGCCTGTGGCGGCGGTTCGGATGCACCGGGCGCATTCGAGGTGACGAGCAGCCCGCCGAGGCCGACGAGGCCAAGCAAGACGAGCGCTCCAAGCGTCGCGGCGACGAGTCTCCGCGGGTGCTGCCGCCACATGCTGCGCATCGTCGTGCCCAGCATGCCAGCCGACCCGTCAGTTCGGCCAGCCTTGAGTCGCCTTCGAGATGGGCTTGAGATAGCCTCAGTCCAGCGGCTGCATCTCGGGGGGCAGCAGGCGGGCGATTTCGGCGCGCACGCGCCGCGCGGCCTCGGTGGCGTCCATGCCGTGCTGGAGTCGGAACACGGGGCCGACGCGGACCGTGATGGGCTTCGGCCGCGGGAAGGCGGCGCCGGGTGGTAGCGCGGCGAAGGAGCCGCCGATGCCGACTGGCAGAATGGGCACGTTGGCGCTGGCGGCAATGCGCGCCAGCACGGGATTGATTGCTTCGAGTCGGCCGCTGCGGGTGCGCGTTCCCTCGGCGGCGACGGCCAGCACGCCACCGGCGCGCAGCACGCCGAGCATGCTGCGGATGCTGGCGGAGTCGCGCCCCGCGCGCTCGACTGGGATCGCGCCCCACTGATGCAGGATCCAGCCGATGATCGGCAGGCGGAACATCTCGGCCTTGACGACGGTGGCGGTGTCGGGAAACGGGTCGAGCACCATCAGCGCGGGGACGTCGAGCAGGCTGGCGTGGTTGAGGACGACCAGCATCGGCCCGCGGGGTGGGATGTGCTCGCGACCGACCAGGCGCAGGTGGTGATACGGGAGCATGTAGAGCCGCAGGATGGCCCTGACCACGCGGCGGACAAGCGGGGCAGGCGCCGGTCCAAGCGGCGTGGCTGGCGGCGCGACGAGGGGAGCGGATCGACGCGACATTGCAGTTCGCCAGCGATCTTAAACAGTAGAACAATTGTTGCATCCTGAGAACAATTGTTCTATCCTCTGGTGTGTAAGCGGTGTCGGCCCGCGGCGCCGCCCCAGCGCAAGAAGATTGAGGAGTAGTGAGTAGATGTTGCGAGTGACGTTGCTGGGCAACCTGGGCGCGGATCCCGAGGTGCGCTTCACGCAGAAGGGCAGCCAGTTTGTGCAGTTCCGAGTCGCTGTCAATCAGGTGCGCATCGGCGCCGACGGCGAGCGGCAAGAAAATACCGAGTGGTTTCGCGTCCGAGTTTCGGGCAGACAGCAGGAATACGCCCAGCGGCTGAGCAAGGGCAGCCGCGTGCTGGTGATCGGCAAACTGGACATCGGCCATTACCAGGGCAGGGAGGGCGACGCGCGCGTCAGCTACGACGTGTGGGCGGACGACGTGCAGACGGTGTCGATGGCGGGCACGCGCCCGTACGGCACGGACGTGGACGGTGCCGAGCTCGACGCTGACGCGGCGCCGGAGCCCGCGGCGGCTGGCGTCTCGAGCCTGAACGGCAGTGGCAACGCCAACGGTTCGGGCACGGGGCGCGGGCGTGCGCCGCACGGCGGAGAGACGGCCGGACGCGGCGGCGCGGCGCGCGGCGACGATCTGGAAGACCTGCCTTTCTGAGGCGCGGGCGCGCGGCGTCTGGGGGTGATCACACCGCGGATGCACTCCAGCAGCAGTCACAATTGAAGAGAGACGTCAGCGTCAGCGTCAGAGGGGTTTGTGGTCTCGCCCGTGCCGCGGCTCGCTCAAAGACCGAGTAGCGCCGGCAGCTCGCCCAGCGCCTGCACGCTGGCCCACGGCGTCACGCCACGTGCGGCAAGCTCCGCCGCGTTCGCGCGAAAAGCGACGAAGCGCGCGCCTACGCCAGCACGCTCGGTGGCCAGGCCATCGATGTAGGCGTCGCCGACCACGTAAGTCGGCCCACGGCCGAGCGTGGCGTGCGCCTGGGCCACGCCGTCGCCGGCGGGTTTGAGCGCGGTGACCACGTCGCGCGCCAGCACGAGGTCGAACGGGGCGCGCAGGTCGAAACGGTCGAGTGCGGCTTCGGCCGAGCCGAGCGAGTTGTTGGTGAGCACTGCCAGGCGGAACCCGTCGGCGCGCAGGCGATCGAGTGTAGTGCGCGCATCGGCTTCGACGCTGCCGTGCACCATGCCGTCGCGCTCGAATCGGTCGACGACCTGCCAGAGTTCGCTGGTGAGCTGGGCGTCGTGGGCAGCGGCCAGGTCGAGCCACTCGGGGATGGAGCGGCTGCGCGGATCGGGTGGCGGCTGGTCCAGCGCGCCAACCTCGACCAGTCGCGCGACGACTGCGGTACGGATGCCGAGGAAGTCGATGCGCGAGTGGACCAGGGTGTTGTCGAGATCGAAGACCACGATCGCGGCCGCGGCCCGAGGCGCGCTCACGCGACGATTGAACTCGCCCAGGGCGTCGCGGCGCGGGACGGCGTCAGGGTAGACGCGTGGCGCCGAACCAGTGGGCCGACCAGTAGGCGGTGTTCAGGTTCGAGATGGTGACGCCGGTGGATTCGTCGGCGGCATTCACGAACTGGTTGTTGCCGATATAGATGCCGTTGTGGCTCAGGCCGGGCGTCCACGTGTTCTGGAAGAAGACCAGGTCACCGGGCTGCAGGGCGTCGCGCGACGGGTGCGAGCCACTGTCGTACTGGCCGAGCATGCCGCGGCTCACCTGCTTGTTCAATAGCTTGGCGACGTACCACACGAAGCCTGAGCAGTCGAACCCCTTCGGGCTGGCGCCGCCCCAGATATACGGCGAGCCGAGCAGCTTGAGCGCGGTGGCAGCCATGGCCGCGGACGGCGCGCCGGCGGGTGACGGGGTGGCTGACGTGCCGGGCATGGCGGTCGCCGTGGCCACGGGCGACGACGTGGTCGAGGCCGAGGTCGAGGTTGAGCCCGAAGCAGCTGGCGTCGTTGACGCGACGGGTGTGGGTGAGGTCGTGACCAGGAGCGACGGCGATGCAGACGCTGGTACCGAGGCCGCGACCTGGGTGGAGGTCTGCGTCGGCGAGGCGGAGGGAGCCAGCAGCACGCCGCCGCCGCTCGTATCGCTGGCGGTCGCCGTGGCGACTGCCGCTTGCGTGGCGACTGCCGTTGGCGAGGCGACTGCCGTTGGCGTCGCGGGCGCCGAGGTCGGTGCCGGCGTCGCCGCTGGTGTCGGCGTCGGCGTCGCGCTCGAAGAAGAAGAGGAGGAGGAGGAGGACGTCGCCGTGGTGCTGCCGCCCAGCGTGGCGGCTACCGCCTGGCGGGTGTCGGCCACCGGCAACAGCACAACCTGCCCGACGCGAATCAGCGCTGGATCGGCAATCTGGTTGAAGTCAATCAGCGACCCCAGGTCGACTTTTTCGCTGGCTGCGATGTCGCGCAGCGTCTCGCCGTCCGCCACCACGTGCGCTTTGGCGGGAACGGGGACCTTGAGGACCGACCCCACGACGATCAGGTTGGCGTCGCTCAGGTTGGTCGCCTGGACGATGGTGTCGGCCGCTACGTCGAACCGGTGCGCGATCTGCATCAGCGTTTCGCCAGGCTGCACCGTGTAGGAAACCATCAGCGTGCGCTTCGCCGACGCGTTGGTCGAGCTGATGACCAGCGTCGCCGCGGGCACCGCGGCCGAGACGCTCGGGCTGGAGCCGGAAACGCTCGATGCGCTCGAGCTGCTGGAGCCGCCTGACCCGGCTGAGCCGCTCGCGGCGCTGGCGGCCGTGCGCGGCTGGGCGCCGGGCGGCATGCTGAGCACCGTTCCAACGCTCAGATGATCCGGATCGTCCAGGTGATTGAGCTGGACGATGGCGTCGGGCGTGGTGCCAAAGCGCTGGGCGATGTCCCACAGGCTGTCGCCGCTGGCAATCGTGTAGCTCGCGGCCGTTGCCGTTGCCGCGGCAGCTGGTGTGCTGGTGGACGCCGCCGACGTCGTTCCCGACGTCGTTCCTGACGGAGAGGCGGCATGCGCTGGGACTTTGATCGACTCGCCGACACTCAGGACGTCGGCGTTGCTGAGCCCATTCAGGGCAACGATGGTGTCGGTATCAGTGCCTGCATCAAGCGCGATTTGCAACAGCGTGTCGCCCTGTTGGACGACGTGCACACTGGTCGGACTGGGGTCGGCGAAGGCGGCCATTGGCGCAAACAAAACACTCAGCGCCGTGGTCGTGAGACCCAGTGCGGCCCACGGGAAACGTGGCATTCATGCCGAGTCTAGACTTCGACTACAGACCTGCCCCGGGCGCTCGCCTAACAGCGGCGTCACGACTCGACAGAACACCGGATCGGTGCCGCGGCCGTGACATCCAGGCCAGGATCGCCAGCACGCATCCCAGAATCCCCAGAGCCACACCGATATACGCCACGGTCAGCGCGCGCTGCGTCGTCGATTCGGCGGTCTGCAGCTGAGCATTCACCTGGTCTGGATCCGGCGCGGCAATGGGAAATTCGATATCGCTGGTGGCGTTTACCGCGCCAAACTTGCCGTCGGCGGAATTGAACGTCTCGTTGACCTGATCGTTGCCAAGCGTGCCGCTGAAGACCCACACGTAGTCGCCAGCCCGCGTCGGCACGACGTCCGTAAGGTAGTAGCCGGGCTGACTCGTGACCGCTCGCAGCGGGAACTGCTGCGTCTGGGAGCCTTGCTGGATCTGGAGCTGCAGGGTTTTCTCGGCGCCAGTCAGCGGCTCCGCCGGGTTGGTGCCCGCCTTCGAGATGCGGATGCCGGCGGCGTTGTGCGCGTTGACGAAGGCCGGTTCGGTGTCCCAGCCGACGACCACGTCGTACTTGCCCCCGTCGATCGTGCGCCGTTCGTAGGCCAGGGACAACGACGGGGTGGCGAGCAGTGCCACGAGTGCCGCGATGGCAGCCGCGGCGGCCAGACCTCGAGTGTGCATCCGCCGTTCAAACTAGCACACGCTGGCGGGGTCGCAGCTCGAGGCGCAGGGCGGTCCGCGGGGGCGCGCAAGGCCACCCTTCCGAGGGCGCCGACGGCCACGCGAGCCACCGCGTCGCGCAACGTGTGCCGTCTACAAAGGTTTAGCTAAAAACCTCAAAGTCCCCAAACGGTTTAGCTAAAAACTCGTCGAACAATGCGCCTAAGCAGGGCTTGACGAGGGTTCGTATACTGTCGCGTGGCTGGAAATCTGAGCTTACGAGATCCGTTCTTTGGAGCGACGGGGGAATCCTTTCCACCTCGGTGACTACGGTCCACTTCGGTGACTATGGTCAACCACGCCGTGCCGACGTAACTGGTTCGACTAGCGATTACTTCCACCACTTCCTTTTTTCGGGAGTCGGCGTGCAGTACGCAGACAAGACGCTCACGTGCCGCGATTGCAATGCAACGTTCGTGTTCACGAGCGGCGAGCAGGAGTTTTACGCAAGTCGTGGCTTTGATAATCCGCCTGGCCGCTGTCCTTCCTGCCGCGCGGCCCGCAAGGCGGAGCGATCCAATTCCTTTGGCCCGACCAGTTATGCGTCGAGTGGCTATGCGGCGGCGCCGCGCCGCGAAATGTTTGTGACGACCTGCGCGAGTTGCAACGGCGAAGCACGCGTCCCATTCCAGCCACGGGGAGATAAGCCTGTCTACTGCTCGGATTGTTTCGAGACCCAGCGCGGCACCAGCCGACCCGTGCGAGGGAGTTACCGCTAGGGTTGCGTTGACGGGATAGAGCCATCAGGGGGAGTCGGGGAAAGCCCGCTCGGGAGTACGCAACAGGGGATAAAATTTTCGCGTTGCCGAAGAATGATTCGATCGAAATGGACGGGACGGTGGTTGACGCCTTGCCCAATACGCAGTTCAAGGTCAAGCTCGACAATGGTCATGAGCTGCTGGCATATACGGGCGGCAAGATGCGCAAGTTCCGTATTCGCATCCTGCTGGGTGATCGGGTCCGGGTTGAAATGAGCCCGTACGATCTCACGCGGGGTCGCATCAGTTATCGGTATCGCTGATTCGTTGCCTGGAGCGCGGGTTTTGGGGGTCCGCGCTAGCGGGGTTTGATCGCGCATATCTCGGCGTGTTGGGGCTGTTCGCCGTCGGGCTCGGCGTGCGATTGTGGGGCATCGGCTTCGGGTTGCCGGAGTTGTTTCATCCCGACGAGCCTGCCTACGTGCTGCAGGCGCTCGCAGTTGGCCGTGGGCTGCCGAATGGTCTGACGTTCGCGGACCCGCCGCTCTTCAAGTACCTGCTGCTGGGCGAGTACGTCGTGGCGTATGGCGTGGAGCGCGTGATCGGCGTGACACGCTCGCCTGAGGACTTCATCGAAGCGTTTCGCGCCAATCCGTCACTTCTATACGGCATGGCGCGCGTGACCAGCGCGGTCCTCGGCGCGCTGGTGACCGTCGTCGCCGGCGTGCTCGGTGGGCTGCTGGCCGGCCGCCGTGCCGGATGGATCGCCGCGGGACTGTGCGCGGTGGCGTTTTTGCTGGTCCGCGAGGCGCATTTCGGCGTCGACGACACGCTCGTTACGCTGCTGGTAACGCTCGGCCTGGTGCCATGCGTGCGCATCGCCCAGGGCGCCGGCTCACGCCGCGAGTACATCTTGGCCGGAGCCCTGGCGGGTCTGGCGTTCTCGGCCAAGTACGACGGCATCGTGCTGCTGGTTCCGTTGGTAGTCGCCCACTTCGCGCAAAGAAGCGGCCGCGCTGCGCCGCCCGGCGCTGAGCTGGCGCTCGGCTTCGTCGGGTGCGGCGTGGCCGCGGTCGTCGCGTTTCCGTCGCTGGCGACCGAGCCGACGCGCGTGATCGGCGACGTCTACCTGCATCTGTATCTGTCCGCCACGGGTGGCTACGACGGTCTCGACCCGTCGGGTGGCTACGTCTTCTATGCGCGCGCGCTCGCGATCGGTCTCGGCGTGCCGATGGCCTGCATGGCCATCGCGGGCGTCCTGTTGAGTGGGGTGCGGCGGCACTGGAGCAGCCTGGTCGTGGCGGCGTTGCCGCTAGCCATGCTGCTCGTGCTCGGAAGTCAGAAGCTGTACTTCGCGCGCTTTGCGCTACCGGCGTTGCCGGCGCTCGTCGTCGAGGCCAGCGTCGCGCTCGACGCCTTGCTGGCCTGGCGCGCCGCGCTCGGCGTGCTGGCCGCGCTGTTTGTCGCGGCGCCGACCCTCGTCGACAGCGTACGTTTCGACGCGATCATGACCCGCGCCGACACGCGCACGCTCGCGCGCGAGTGGATCGACGCCTCGCTGCCAGCGGGCAGCACGCTTGCGGTCGACGCGCCGCCGCTCGGCCCCACGCTGTCGCCGGCTGGCTCGAACGGGGGAGATCGCTTGAACGTCGTGGTCGCCAACGACTGGTCGCTGTTCGACCTGACACCGGCCGAGTACCGCGCCCGAGGCATCGACTACGTCGTCGTCAGCAGCTTTACCTCGGAAGCGCGCGCGGTCGATCCCGCGCGCGAGGCGCACCGCCAGGCGTTCGCCACGCAGTTGCCCGCCGAAGCCAGCCTCGTCGCCCAGTTCCGGCCGTACGCCGGCAACGTGGAGCCGCCCTTCGTGTATGACCAGATCTACGCTCCGTATGCGGACCTCGATCGGGTCGACCGGCCCGGGCCGACCGTGAGCATCTATCGGTTGACGCGGTAGATCTCCATCAGTCCGTACGTTGCGTCATCGACGCGGCCCACCACCTGGCCGTCGTGGGCCGCGAGCCAGGCACGAAACAGGGCGCCGTCGGCGGCGGCAGGAGGTGAGTCGAAGTAGGCGCGCATGCGCGCGTCGAGCAGCACGATGTCGGGGTCGACGTCCGCGAGAGCTTGATCGAGGGGGACGCCGAGGTCGGCGAAGTTGAGCGGCACCAGGAACGATCGGTAGTCGTGATCCTGAAATCCGATCCAGAAGCTGTGCAGACCCAGGACACGCGTGCCGGGCGGCACGTACTGGCGCACCTCGGCGATGAAGGTCGGATAGGGCGCGGTCGTCGCGGCTGCCTGCTCGAGCCGCGCGAGCGCGACGCCGCCTTCGATGACCACCGCGGCGCCAACCACACCCAGGACGGCTTTCACACCCAGGGCTGGTTTTACACCCAGGATGGGTTTCGGCCAGGCTGACCACGCGCCGTCGCGCCAGACGCGCATGACACCCCAGCCGATCGCCACTGCAAAGATGGGCAGCTCGATGAGCGTGTAGTTGACGAGCTTCAACGTGATCGTCAGGGCGAAGAGCAGCGGAAACAGCAGCGCCGGCACCACGATGGCCCGCGCCGCGGCGTCACACGCGAAGGCGCGGCGCACCAGGCCGAGCAGAGACAGCGGCAGCGCCACGAGCAGAAACCAGAAGCCCGGGCGGAGCAGCCAGCCCAGCCCGGGTGGTCCCAAACCCGGTCCATAACGGTGGTACTCACCCAGCACGTTGGCGGCGTACCAGGCTGGATTCAAGACCTCGACCCGCGGGGCGTAGATCGCGGTCTGACCCCGCCAGTCCGGCAGGTCGCTCAGGACATACGCCGCGTACGGCAGCCAGGGCAGAAGCGCGCCGACGACGATCAGGCCGGTCGCCGCGCGGCTGGCGCGATCCCAGATCGACAGCAGCACCAGGGCCGGCAGCCAGAACAGTCCGTAGACGTGAGCCAGGCCACACAAACCCGCCAGCACGCCAGCGAGGGCATACAGCCACGCGCGTCTTGTCGTGCGCGCCGAGATATAGACGTGCAGCGCCGCCAGGCCCAGGACCGGCACGAGCGGGTCGTAGCGGGCGATGCGCGCAAGGTCGACGACCGGGATCCCCGTGAGCTGGACATACGTCAGGCCAGTCCAGCGCACCAGCACGAGCAGGCCGACGGCCACGGCGCCGACCCACGCGTTGAACAGCCGCACCCCCAGCCAGAACGTCAGGATCAAGGTCAGGCCCGTCAGCAGGACCGTCTCCAGGCGTGCCTGAGCCAGGCCCAGGCCGAGCAGCTTGAACGTCGCCGCCAGCAGCAGCGGGTGCAGGGGCATGAACCCGTAGTAGCGCTGGTCCATGTGGAAGAAGCCGGCGAAGAGGTCGGAGCCGAAGACGCCGTGGGTGGCCAGCTTGTAGCCGGTGGAGGCCTGCCACGGCTCGTCTTCGTAGACCTGCGGCAGCGTGTCCAGGTGGCCAACGCCGGTGACCAGGAAGACGGCGAAGATGGCGATCGCGAGCAGCCAGGGCCACGGCCAGCCGCGCATGGTCAACACGGTAATCCCCGCCGTCACCCACCCCGACGCATCTCAAGAGAGTTGACAATGACACTATCAAGTTCTATAGTGAGGTCACTCATAGAGATCCAAGGAGGCACGCCGCGTGGCGGCCAATTCCCGGCGCGACTACTACTCGGTGCTTGGCGTGCCGCGCACCGCGTCCGACAAGGACATCAAGACCGCCTATCGCAAGCTCGCTCGTAAGCATCACCCCGACGTCAACCCCGGCGACAAAAAGTCCGAAGCGCTGTTCAAAGAGATCGGCGAGGCCTATTCGGTCCTCTCCGACGCCGAAAAGCGCAAGAAGTACGACCGTTGGGGCCCCGACTGGGAGAAGATCGACCATGCTCAGGCGGCCGGCGCGAACTTCCGCACTCGCCCCGGCGGTGGCAGCACCCGCTACACGTACACCACCGCGCCCAACGGCGCGGGCAACACCGGGTTCAACTTCGAGTCCGAAGATCTGGGTGGATTGTTCGAGCAGTTGTTCGGTCGCGCGTCGGGCGGCCGTCAGCGCGTGCGCACCACCCCGCGCCGCGGCACGGACGTCGAGCAGCCCGTCGAGATCTCGCTCGAGGAAGCCTTCAACGGCACGCAGCGGACCTACACGCTGAGCGACACCCAGACGGGGGAGTCGCGCACCGTCGAGGTCAAGATTCCGGCGGGCGCCACGGACGGTCTGCGGGTGCGCGTGGCTGGCAAAGGCGAGCAGGGTTCGAGCGGTGGCTCCGCCGGGGACCTGTTTTTGATCGTCAGCGTCAAGGCCCACGCGCTCTTCGATCGAGAAGGCGACGACCTGCGCGTCAAGGTCGCCACGCCGTTGTACACGGCCATTCTGGGCGGCGAAGTGACGGTGCCCACGCCCAAGGGCACCAATCTCGCCCTCAAAGTGCCACCCGAGACGGCCAATGGGCAGCGCATGCGTCTGACCGGGCAAGGCATGCCGCGCGTGAACGGCTCGGGTCGCGGCGACCTTTTCGCCGAGATCACGGTGCAGTTGCCGAAGAACCTTTCGCCGCACGAAAAAGACGTCTTCGTCGAGTTGGCCCGCTTGCGCTCCGGCGCATCGGCCGCGTAGTGCAGTCGGAGGATCGAGGCTCGATGGCCACACCACAACCGCTGGACGCCGACGCGGACTTCGCCGCGGCGCTGCCGCCCAACGCGGCATTTGTCATCAGTGTCGCGGCGCGTCTGGTCGGGGTGCACGAGCAGACGCTGCGCTACTACGAACGCGCCGGCCTGGTAGAGCCTGCGCGCTCGAAAGGCCGCATCCGTCTGTACTCGCTGCACGATCTGGAGCGGGTGCGGCAAATCCGCCGACTGACGGACGAGATGGGCGTCAATCTCGCGGGCGTCGAGGTCATCATGCGTTTGACCGACCGCATTCGCGAACTCGAAGGAACAATCGACGATTTACAAGCCGAAGTCCGCCAACTGCACACGGGCTCGGCCGGGGGAACACACGGAGCTGAAGGATGGACCTGAACAAACTGACCGAAAAAGCGCAAGAGGCATTTGTCGCCGCGCAGCGCGAAGCCGAACGACGTCGCAACACGCAGCTCGAGCCCGAGCATCTGCTGAGCGCGCTGATTGACCAGGAAGCTGGTGTGGTGCCGGCCGTGCTCGACAAGATCGGCGTGGCCCCCTCGGAGGTCAAGCAGCGCCTCGAACGGGAGTTGGGCCGGTTTGCGCGCAGCCAGACGCCGCAGCAGGTGTATATGTCGGTGCGCTTCCGCAACCTCTTCGAGGCAGCCAAGCAAGAGGCCGAGCGGCTGAAGGACGATTTCGTCAGTACCGAGCACTTCCTGCTGGCGATGGTCGACGAGCCCATCCTGCAAGAGCTGGGGGTGACACGCGACCGGGTTCTCCGTGCCTTGCAGGAAGTGCGCGGCAATCAGCGCGTCGCCTCGCAGAATCCCGAGACGACGTATCAGTCGCTGGAGAAGTATGGGCGGGACCTGACGCGGCTGGCGCAGGCCGGGAAGCTGGACCCGGTCATCGGTCGAGACGAAGAGATTCGGCGCACGATCCAGGTCCTGTCGCGACGGACCAAGAACAATCCGGTGTTGATCGGCGAGCCTGGCGTCGGCAAAACGGCGATTGTGGAGGGCCTGGCGCAGCGGATCATTCGCGGCGACGTTCCCGAGGGGCTCAAGGACAAGCGTGTCGTCGCACTTGACCTGGGCGCACTGGTGGCGGGCGCCAAGTACCGGGGTGAGTTCGAAGAGCGGCTGAAGGCCGTCTTGAAGGAGGTCACCGAGTCGGATGGGCAGGTCATCCTGTTCATCGACGAGCTGCACACCGTGGTTGGGGCCGGCGCGGCCGAGGGCGCCATGGACGCCTCGAACATGCTCAAGCCGATGCTGGCGCGCGGCGAGCTGCACTGCATTGGTGCGACGACGCTCGACGAGTATCGCAAGCACATCGAAAAGGACGCCGCACTCGAGCGTCGCTTCCAACCGGTGTATGTCGATCAGCCGAGCGTGGAGGACACGATCTCGATCCTGCGCGGGCTGCGCGAGCGCTACGAGCAGCACCACAAGGTGCGTATTCGCGACTCGGCACTGGTTGCCGCGGCCGTGCTGTCGCATCGCTATATCGCGGATCGGTTTTTGCCTGACAAGGCCATCGACCTCGTCGACGAGGCTGCCGCGCGCCTGCGCATGGAGGCGACCAGCGCGCCAGCCGAGCTCGACGAGGTGCGGCGCCGCATCATGCAGCTCGAGATCGAGCGTGAGGGGCTGCGCAAGGAGAAGGACTCCGCGTCGCGAGAACGCCTGGCGCGCATCGAGCAGGAGCTCGCCTCGCTGAAAGAGCAGGCCGGCGCGCTCGAGACGCAGTGGAAGACCGAGCTCGACCAGTTGAATTCCGTCAGCTCGATGCAGGAGCAGCTCGACGCGCAGCGCACAGAGCTCGAGCAAGCGACGCAGCGTGCCGACTGGGAGCGCGCCGCGCGGCTGCAATACGAGATTCGCGAGCTTGAGCAGCAGCGCGGGCTCGAGGAGGAGCGTCAGCGTGAGCGCAGCCAGGACGGGCGCGCGCTGGTCAAAGAGGAAGTGACCGAGCACGACATCGCCGAGGTCGTCAGCAAGTGGACGGGTGTGCCCGTGTCCAAGATGCTCGAGGGCGAGGTCGAGAAGCTGCTGCAGATGGAGGACCGGCTGCGCGAGCGCGTCGTCGGTCAGAGCGAGGCGATCGAAGCGGTCGCCAACACGGTGCGGGCCGCCCGAGCGGGGCTGCAGGATCCGAATCGACCGCTGGGCTCGTTTCTGTTTCTTGGTCCGACGGGTGTCGGCAAGACGGAGACTGCCCGAGCGCTGGCCGAGTTCCTGTTCGACGACGAGCAGGCCATGGTGCGCATCGACATGAGCGAGTACCAGGAGAAGCACACGGTCTCACGCCTCATCGGCGCGCCGCCAGGCTACGTGGGCTACGACGAGGCCGGGCAACTGACCGAGGCCGTGCGGCGGCGTCCGTACGCGGTGGTGCTCTTCGACGAGGTCGAAAAGGCGCACCCGGAAGTGCTCAACGTGCTGTTGCAGCTGCTCGACGACGGGCGCCTGACCGACGCGCAAGGCCGCACGGTCGACTTCCGCAACACGATCGTCATCATGACCAGCAATCTGGGCTCGCAGTGGATCCACGAGCGGGGCCTGAGCGAGGACGAGATCCGCGAGCGGGTGATGGAGGCGGTGCGGTCGCACTTCCGGCCCGAGCTGCTCAACCGCATCGACGAGGTCGTCATCTTCCATGCCCTGGGCATCGAGGACATCGCGCGCATCGTGGACATCCAGCTACGGGGTCTGCGGGCGCGGCTGGCGGATCGCAAGATGTCGCTGGACCTGACGCCAGCGGCGGCGGCTGAGATTGCCCGCGCTGGGTTCGATCCGGTGTACGGGGCGCGTCCGTTGAAGCGAGCCTTGCAGAAGGACGTGGTCCAGCCGCTGGCGGTGCGCATGCTGCAGGGGGATTTCAGTGACGGCGACACGGTGAAAGTGGATGTGACACCCGAGGGCCAGCTGACGTTTTCGAAGGTCGAGACGCGGGGTGAGGCGGATGCTTCGCGTGAGACGCCGTCCCTGAACTCCGCCGTGTGACGCCCTGGGTGACGCTCGGCGTGACGCCCTGTCTTTAAACTCAAGGGCGGTGGCGGGGGGTGGAGGGCCCGCGTCGCCGCCGTGCGCGGGTCGGGCGGTGCGTGACGGGCTCGCGTCAGGCCGCCGCGTCAATCGAGGTTCCGCTCAGGGCGGGCCACAATGGGGCCAGACCCCGTGGTCACCCTCGCCCTGGTCGTCGCCAATGTCGTGCTGTTCGTCGTCGAGCTCTCGCAGGGCGCCAACATCGACACCTTCGTGCTCCGCTGGGGCCTCGTGCCGACCGACGTCCGCGACGGCCCCGCCGCGGCCATCACCCTGCTCACCAGCACCTTCTTGCACGCGGGCTGGGTCCACCTGGTCGCCAACATGGTCTACCTGGCCGTGTTCGGTCCACCCGTCGAGCGCCGTCTCGGCGCGACTCGCTTCCTGGTCCTGTACTTCGTCAGTGGCCTGCTCGGCAGCCTGGCGTACGTCCTGCTGCAGCCACTGTCGACAGTGCCGGCGGTTGGCTCCAGCGGCGCGATCGCCGGGGTCATCGCCGCCAACCTGGTGCTCTTCCCGGGCGCCACGCTGGGCTCGCTGGCCCCCGTGCTATTCTTGCACGTGGTCGAGAGCACACCTACACTGCTGCTCCTTCTTCTATGGTTGGCCACGCAGGTTTTCAGCAGTGTTGCGTCGCTGACGACCACGACGGGGATCGCCTGGTGGGCTCACCTCGGCGGCTTTGCGAGCGGGCTGGTGCTGGCGCCAGTCTTACGCCCACGTCGAAGCTAAGACGAAGCTAAGAGCGGATGGGCAGATAAGTTGAGCTGGGTTGTACGCGCACCTGATCGGCCGCTCGAGCGAGCGGAGAAGAAGACCTATACCCGTGTGCGGCGGGTCCTCTGGGACTACGAGCCGCTGCGCGCGTCGCATGCCGAGATCTTCATCGACGTCCAGGGCAACCAGGTTCGACTGCGCGGTCGCGTGCGCACGCTGCCCCAGAAGCTGATCGCCGGCGGCATCGTCGCGCGCATGCCCGAGGTGGGTGAGGTGGTCAACGAGCTCATCGCCGACCCGGATGTCGTCCGCGCCGTCGCCGACGCCCTGTCTCAGGACGAGCGCACCGCTGCCTACGTGCTGCGCGTTGACGCGCGCCACGGCGTCGTGACGCTGCGCGGTGAAGTCGCCGCGCAGGGCGTGCAGGACGCGGCCATGGCGATCGCGGCGGGTGTGCCGCTGGTGGCCACCGTCCGCAACCTGACCACCATCGGCGGCGATCCACGTCCTCCGGTCGCCCTGCCGCGTCCCACCAGCCTGGCCCTGACGGCCGAGGCCGACGCTGACGCGAACGGCGCGGCTGCTGACGGGGTCGCCACCGCCGGTGCTGAAAGCGAGGCTGCCTCGGGAGCCGCGACGTGACGCAGACCTCTCCACAGTCGAGCGATCGCGTCAGCTCCCGCCAGCGACGTATCGACGAACAGCGTCGCAAGATCGAGGCGGCCCGCGGCCAGCAGCGTCGCAAGCGTCTCGTGTGGCTGGCGGGCATCATCGTCATCGTCGCCCTCGCCGTCGTCGTGCTGATTCTGATGATGCCCAAGGGCGCGTCGGCGTCCATGATGCGCCAGGTCACGACCGAAACCGGCACCCACGTCGACGAGGGCTCGTCGCTGACGTACGCGCATCGGCCGCCGTCGTCGGGCATGCACTACGGCACGCTGCCGCAGCCGCAGGAATATCGCATGTACGACACGCCGCTAACGCCCGGTCGCTGGGTGCACATGCTCGAACACGGCGCAATCGTGGTTCTGTATCGCGCCGATCTGTGTGACGACGCCTGCGTTCAGCAGCTCGGCCAGTTCTACGACAGCGCGCCGCGCTCGAATCTGGTTGGTGTTCGCCACCTGGCGATCACGCCATATCAGGACATGGACCACGCGATTGCCGTCGTCGCCTGGGGCTACATCGACGAGATGGACCAGGTCGATGTCGATCGGATCACGGCCGATTTCAAGGCCAAGGTCGACGCTTCGTCCGCGCCCGAGCGCGGCGCGATGTAATTGCTGGCGAACGGGGCCCCCGACTGACTCTACGTCTGAGGGCGTCAGTGGTTGTGAAGGCGCCGCCCGAGCGCGTCTTCGGCCTGATCTGCGCGCCCGAGCGGTTGCCCGAGTGGAACGTGTCGGTCGAAAAGGCGCGCCGCGCGTTGCCCGACGAGCCCGTCGGCCTTGGCTCGCGCGCGATCATGAGTGGTCGACTGCTGGGTCAGACGCTCGAGAGTGAAACCGAAGTCATCGAGTTCGAGGATCAACGACTGTTCTCCACGCGCGCGGTGCGCGGGCCCCGCCTGGTGACGCGCTTCCGTCTGGAGCCGCAGGGCGAAGTGACGCAGGTGGAGGTCGATATCGGCGGCGAGGTGCCGGGCGGCGTGATCGGTGAGCGACTCGCCGAAGGGTTTTTGCGTCGCGAGCTGACCGCGTCGCTCGAGCGGTTGCAGATGTTAGGGGAGGCCGACGGGCAGGATTCGCTCGCCTAGGCGGTGATCGACTGGGCGAAGACGCCCGGTAGCTGAACGCCGAAAGATTAGGGAAGCGATCGGCGCGGTGTGTGTTACAGTCGCCGCCACCACGATGACAGACAGGCTGCCTCAACACATGTCGATGCGTTGCGCTCGTCTGTCGTCCTGGACGACCGACTAGGTCGGACGCGTCCACGGCCTGACGAGCTGCCCCGCCGTGAGCGGGGCTTTTTGTTGCCTGTTCCGCTCGCCTGCATGTTCGCCTCGCCGTGGAGATTTCCGTGTCCAACACCTGCTACCTCACCACACCCATTTATTACGCCAACGACGTGCCGCATATCGGGCACGCGTACACCACCATCGCGGCCGACGCCCTCGCCCGTTATCAGCGCCTGGTCGGGCGTGACGTGTTTTTGCTGACGGGCACCGACGAGCACGGTGTCAACATCGAGCGCATCGCCGCGAGCAATGGCGTCTCGGCGCGCGAACACGTGGACCGCGTCGCCGCGCAGTTCCGCGACCTCTGGTCGAAGCTGGACGTTCACTACGAACGCTTCATTCGCACGACGGAGCCTGCCCACCATCGCGCCGTGCTGGCGTTGTGGCAACGGCTGCAGGCCAGCGGCGACCTGTATCGCGACACCTATACCGGTGCCTATTGCGCCAGGTGCGAGGCCTATTATCAGCCCGACGAGCTGGTTGGCGACGTGTGTCCGATTCACGCGCTGGCCTGCGAGACGGTCACCGAGGAGAACTGGTTTTTTCGTCTCTCGCGGTATCAAGACGCGCTCGAATGGCTCGTCAGGGATACCGGCTTCGTACAGCCCCGCTCGCGGCGGAACGAGATCCTGGCCGTGCTGGGCGACGGCCTGCGCGACTTTTCGGTGAGTCGTCGCCAGGTGCGCTGGGGCGTGCCCGTTCCCGACAGCACCGACGAGGTGATCTACGTCTGGGTCGACGCGCTCGCGAATTACCTGACAGGTGTCGGCTACCCGGACGACGCGGCGAGCTTCGAGCGCTACTGGCCGGCCGACGTGCACCTCGTCGGGAAGGAGATCATCCGCTTCCACTGTCTGTACTGGCCCGCGTTGCTGCTGAGCGCGGGGCTGGCGTTGCCCAGGCAGGTCTTCGCTCACGGTTGGCTGACCAAGGACGGCAAAAAGATCTCGAAGACCACCGGTAACACGATTGATCCGGGTGCGCTGGTCGACGAGTTTGGTTCGGACGCGGTGCGGTACTACCTGCTGCGGTCGACGCCGTTCGGTCAGGACGGCGACTATACGCGCGAAAGTTTCGTCCGCGTGTACAACGCCGAACTGGCCAACGATTACGGCAACCTCATCCAGCGCGCCACGGCGCTGGCCGCGCGCAACGCTGCCGCGCTGGAGGCGGCGGGCGTCGATGGCGCCCCAGAACAAGAGCTCTGCGAACGGGCCGAACACCTGCAGTCGCGTGTGACGCAAGCCTTCGAGACGCTCGCGCTGCACGAGGCGGTTGTGGCCGTCGGCGAGTTCGTCAGAGACGCCAATCGGTACCTGCAGCTGACAGCGCCCTGGGAACTCGCTAGAGCCGGTGAGACGTCTCGTCTGGGGGTGGTGCTGCGTCACACGCTGGACGCCGCGCGTCTCGCCACGCGCTGCTACTCGCCGGTCATCCCGCGCGCGGCCGCCGAGGCGTCACGTCGGCTGTGTGTGGCGCCCGTCCAGACGGGTGAACCACTGTTTCCACGTCTCCAGACCACGTCTCCAGACCACGTCTGCAGACCGACGCGTCCAGAAAGAGGTCTCCAGCAAGAGCTATTCCTGTTGACGTGACGGGGTGTCCTCTAGGATGTCGCCACCATGCGAATCCTGATCGGGGCTCTCGCCGTCATGCTGGCGCTGGGAACGGTCGCCTGCACCGCGCACGCCCAGCCCGCAGGTACCGGGCAGCGACCTATCACCTACGTGGCGATCGGCGCCTCGGACGCGGTGGGTGTTGGCGCGGCGAACCCCGAAAAGGACGGCTGGGTACCCACGCTCGGCGCGCAGCTGGGCCCCAACGTGCGCGTCGTGAATCTGGGCGTCAGCGGCTCGACGCTCGGTCAGGCGCTCGAGGAGCAGCTTGGCCCGGCGCTGGATGCGCAGCCGGACGTAGTGACGGTCTGGCTGGCCGTCAATGATCTGAACGCACGCGTACCGCTCGAGCAATATGGCGCCGACCTGGACACCCTGCTGGGCAGCCTCGAGGCGACGCACGCGCGCGTGCTGGTCGGCAACGTGCCGGACCTGGCGGCGCTGGCGGCGTATCGCGGCCTGGACGCTGACCAGGTGACGGCTGAGGTTGACCGCTGGAACGCGGTGATCGCCGAAACGACAGCGCGTCACGGCGACACGCTGGTCGACCTGTACGCGCAGTGGCAGGAGATTGCCGAGCACCCTGAGTACCTGTCGGCCGATGGTTTTCACCCGAGTGCGGAGGGGTATCAAGCCCTGGCCGACGCGTTCGCGGCGGCCTACCAGGCGCATGCTGCTGACGGGAACAGCGGCACGGCGGCTGGCGGTGCGTAGCTCGCCGCTAAGTGGTCGCGGCGCCGGCGGCGAAGGCCGCGTGCGGCCCGACGTGGCGGCGGTCATCGAGGCGCGCGACCTGCAGAAGACGTACGTGCTCGGTCGCGTGCGGGTGCCCGCATTGCGGGGTGTGAGCCTGCGCATCGAACGCGGCGAGATCGTGGCGATTGTCGGGCCATCCGGGTGCGGCAAGACGACGCTGCTGCACTGCCTCTCGGGGCTGGAGGACTTCGACACTGGTGAGGTGCGGCTCGAGGGCCTGAGCCTGGCGCACCTGTCGGACGGCCAGAAGGCGGATCACCGCGCGCGGCGAGTGGGCTTCGTGTTTCAGAGCTACAACCTGCTGCCCGTGCTGAACGCACTGGAAAACGTCGAGCTGCCGCTGTTGTTGGCCGGGCGATCGTCCGCGGAGGCGCGGCGGCGCGCGCTGCGCGCGCTGGAGGTGGTCGGGCTGGAGAATCGGCTGCGGCATCGGCCGAGCGAGCTGTCGGGCGGCCAGCAGCAGCGGGTCGCCGTGGCGCGCGCGCTGGCGACCGAGCCGGCGGTGATCTTTGCTGACGAACCGACCGGCAATCTGGATTCCGACTCGGCCGAGGAGGTCATGCAACTGATCGACCGGCTCAACCGTGAGAATGGCCAGACATTCGTGCTGGTGACGCACGCGCGCGAGGTGGCCGCACACGCGGGTCGGGTCATCCGCATGCGAGACGGCGAGATCGTCGAAGACGGACTCACCCAGGGGGGATCCATCGGGTGATGCGGTTCCGGCGTAGTGGCGCGAGCCTACCCGCCAGGGGACGACGTGCGTAGCCTGTTCGGGGTCTCGCAGGATGCGCTGCTGTGGGGCATCGGCGCGCTGGTGCTGCTGGTGGTGGTGGTCCTCCTGGCCGCGAGCGTGCGCAACCCACTCCTGCCGCGACTGGCGTGGCGCAACGTGCCGCGCCGCCCGGGCTTCGCCGCGCTGATCACCCTGGGCCTGACCATCGGCACGGTCATCCTCTCGAGCGCGTTCACCACGGGCGACACGATGAGCCAGTCGGTGCGCACGGTGGTGGCCGGCGTGCTTGGCTCGGCCGACGAGGTTGCCTTTATCCCCGCCGCCGACCAGCGCTCGGGCTGGGACCTGGCGCAATCCATCGCTACGGGTGCGCTGCTCACCGGCGTCACGAGCTACTTTCCGGCCAGCCAGGTGCAGCAGATTACGGACCTGGTCGCCAACGATCCGCATGTCGCCGCTGTGGTGCCGGTCATCGTCACCCAGCTGCCGATCGCCGGCGACGGTCAGTCCTTCGCGGCGCGCCTGAATGTGCTGGGCGTGCCGCCGCAGGGCGCGCTCACGCTGCGCTCGGCCAGCGACGACGGCGCGGTGCGGCAGGTGGACGATCTGGGCGACGACGAGGTGTATCTGAACACCGAGGCCGCCAGTGCGCTCGGGGTGGCGGCCGGGCAGCAGGTGCACGCGCTCGGATTGCCGGACGGCAGCGACGCGACCTGGACCGTCAAAGACGTCACCCGCCTGGGCGACCTGGGCGGCGGCGAAGCAACGGTGTTCCTCCCGCTGGCGCGCGTCCAGGCGCTGTCCGAGCACCAGGACCAGGTCAACGAGGTGCTCATCGTCAACGCTGGCGATACCGCGCAGCGACTCCAGAATTCGTGGCCGGTGACGGTCACGCTGCGCTCGGCGTTCATCAGTGACGGCACCGCGCGGCGGCTGTATCGAGGACTGTCGTCGGGACCGGCGCGCGACCTGCTGCGGCGCGCCATTGCCAGTCCGGACACCTCGGGCTTGGTGGCCGACAAGTTGCGCCGGCTGCAGACAGACCTCGATCAGCCGAACGCCGCGCAGAATCCAGAGTTCAAGGCGCTGGCCACCGATCCAGAAGTCCTGGGTCGGTTGGCCTCGCGGCTGGGCGGAGCGGTGTCGCGTGGCAATACGCCGTTCGCGGCCGCCGCCGCCGGCTCGACCAGTTTCCGCGTGATCGACGTGCAGAGCGTGGCCCAGGATCAGGCCGACCGCTGGGGCAGTGCCTTCACCGATCTGTTCGTCGTGCTCGGGGCGTTCTCGCTGTTCAGCGGGATGCTGCTGATCGTGCTGGTTTTTTCGCTGGTGGCGCTCGAACGGCGGGCCGAGCTGGGCATCAGCCGCGCCCTGGGCGCGCGGCGCCGCGACGTGATCTTGCTGCTGGCGATCGAGGGTGGTCTGTACAGCGTGATTGCGTCGCTGTTCGGCCTGGGCGCCGGGCTGGCCCTGGCGCTGGCGATCATCAATCTGGCGCAGGGGCTGGTCGAGCAATACGGCTTCCACCTCGAGCCCGTGATTCAGCCGACGAGCATTGCCGCCAGCTATGGCCTCGGCGTCATCCTGACCTTTGTGGCGGTCACGCTCACGGCGTGGCGGTCGAGCCGCTTCAGCATCGTGACCGCCATCCGCGACCTGCCGGATCCCGTGGCGGCGCCTGGCTGGCAGACCCTGCTGGCCAGCGTCGTGCCGCTGGTTGGTGGGCCACTCCTGGTGGGGTTGGCCGTCGAGCGGCGGCTCAGCCTGGCGTACGCGGCCGGGGTTGCGCTGACGATTGTCGGCATCGCGCTGGTGGCGCGCTGGCTGCTGCTGCGCCTGGGCTGGCGCGGAGCCGAGCGCGTCGTGTTCACGCTGGCGGGACTGGCGTTGATTGGTTTCTGGCTGCTGCCGCTTGGCGTGTTCCCGCCAGTGGTCGAAATGAGCTTTCTGAGCGGGATCTCGATGCTGCTCGGCGCGGTGTGGGTGCTGGCGTACAACGTCGGCTTGCTGCGCCGCATCCGAGCCCCGGCCGCGCTCTGGCGCTTGAGCACGGCGTATCTCGCCTCGAACCGCTTCCGGACGGGTCTGACGCTGACGATGTTTGCGCTGGTGGTGCTGAGCCTGACAGTGGCCGCGGTGCTGCTGACGGCGACGCGGCAGGCGTACGCCGACCCGCAGGCGCTGACGGGTGGCTGGGACATCCACGTCACCAGCACGTCGCCGCCACGCGACCTGCGCTCCGACCTGGCCGCCGGCGGCATCGTCTCGCCGGATGCCTTCTCGGCGATTGGCGCGGCGTCGCCACTCAGCGTGGAAGGGCTGCAGCTCGCCCCCGGAGTTGCCGCGCGCTGGGCGCCCGTCAATCTGCTGGCCGTCGACGCGGGCTTCATTGCCGGCGCGCGCACGCCCATGGTCGGAGGCGCGGGGTGGGATCAGCTGAGCCAGCCGGGCACGGCTATTGTCGGCGCGGGTGTGTTGAGCGCCGTCGCGCCGCGGCTGAAGGTCGTCGATGGCGAGGGGCATGACTTTCAGCCGACGACGCTCTGGCTGCGCGATACGCGCGGAGACACGCGGCAGTCGGTGCGCGTGCAAGTGGTCGGCATCGCGGATCCGCGCGGGCCGATGGGAAGCGTGGTGGTCGTGAATGCCGCGACGCTGGCGGGCTGGCCCGCGCCGGCCAACGGCGGCTACTACCTGTCGGTGCCGGACGGCGCAAATGCCCGCGACCTGGCCGCCGGGTTGAATCTGTCGGCGACCGATCTGCAGGCCAACACGCTTGGCGACGAGCTGCGTCTCGTGGAGGGGGTGCGCGGGCTGCTGAACCTGATCTTGCAGGGCTTCATGGGCGTGGGGCTGATCGCTGGCCTGGCGGCGCTCGGCACGTTGAGCACGCGGGCGGTCGTCGAGCGGCGCCGCCAGATTGGCGTATTGCGCGCGCTGGGCTTTTCGGCGCGCGCCGTGGGCGGGGGCTTGCTGGTGGAATCAGCGGTCGTCGCTCTGCTCGGGGCGTGTCTGGGGGTGGGCGTGGGGTTGTTCGTGGCGGCGAACACCGTGGCGTTTCTCGGCCGCCTGAATCCCGAGTTACGGTTCTCGGTGCCCTGGGATCAAATCGCGCTGGTTGTCTTGATCTCGCTGGCCGCGGCGCTGCTGATGACTGTGCTTCCCGCGCGCGCCGCGGGGCGGCTGACGCCGGCGGAGGCGCTCCGCGAATAACTTTCCCCTCTGCCGAGGACCGCGCTGGAATCGCTTCGGGCGCTCTCGCACTCAGGTGCGCCGACGTAGATAGACATCGAGCGGCAGCAGCAGCAGGGCAGCCAGCAGCAGCCACGGCCACAGATCCAGCCGAGGCCCCGGTCCGTTGCCCGGCGCCAGGTCGGTCGGCGCCTGCAGCGCATGCCCTCCGCTCGTCGTCGCCAACTGGTCAAGCAACGCCGCGTTGCTGCCCACCGAGTGACGCTCCACGGCGTCGGGCGCAGTGAACGCGGCCACCTCCTCGCGCTGGCCTTGCGTGAACAGCACGCGGTACTGGCCCGGCGCGCTGACCTCCGTGTCCAGCGAGTACACGCCTGGCCCGCGCTGCGGCAGCACCAGCTCGCGCGCCGAGCCGTCGGGCGACATGACCGTCGCACGCGTGTCCTGCAGGTCGGCGAAGCGCCCGTCGTCGGCGAGCGCCTGGACCGAGAGCGTCACCTGCCGCCCATCCGGCTTGACCTCGACCGATGGCTGGAAGTTCGCCTGGACCGGCGCTGGCAGCGCCCAGCGCACGGCCTGCGACCAGAACTGCGCCGCGTCGGGCCACTGCGCCCAGGCGCTGCCCCAACCCTGCTGTGCCTCAGACGTCCACGCCACCACGCGACCCAGCCCGTACTGCCAGTGCGCCAGCAGCGGGTGGCCCTGTTGGGTTTCGAGCGCGGTCACCGCACGGTCCTTGCGTGTCGTGGCCACGTAGCCGGAGAGCGGCGGCAGGTCGCCCGAAATCGAACGCAGGATCGGGCTCGGGTCGCCGACCACGGCCGCTACCTGACCTTCGACCACGGCGTTGCGGGTCAGGATGCTGGTCTCCTTGCTGGCGATGCGCGGGATCTGCGTCGCGCGTTCGGTGAAGTAGTAGCGACCGCCGCCCAGGTGCGCCAACGAAGTGAGCAGACGCGTGTCGGCGTCCGAGCCAATCGCCAGCGTTGACAGGGTGATGTGGTTGGCGGACATGCGCGCTAGCAGGTCCTCGTAGCCGCGGTCATTTGATTCGCCGTCGGTCATCAGCACGATGTGCTTGAGCGGGGCATCGCTGGCGGCCGCCGCGTCGAACGCCGCCTGCAGCGCCGGGAGGATGCTGGTGCCACCGCCGGCTTTGATCGTCGCGATACGGGACTGGATCTGCTTGACGTCGTCTGGCGTGTGAAGCTTGGTCGGCTGGACGACCCACTGGAAGGACGAGTCAAAGGCAATGACGCCGAGCGTGTCGTCGGGCTGGAGCAAGCCGGCTGCCTCGATCGCGGCCTCGCGCGCCATGGCCATCTTGGTGGCTCCGGCGCTGCCCGGTTCGCCACCGGTGACGAGATCCATGCTGCCCGAGCGGTCGATGACCAGGAACAGCGCCAGGCTGCCCTGCTGGGGCTCGATGGGCGGGGTGGCGGACACCGGCAGCACGTCGTCCAGCACACTGCCCTCATAGCCACCTGGCGAGAACGTGCGCGGGCCGCCGATGACCACCAGTCCGCGGCCCATGTCCTGAACGTAGGACTGCAGGGTGCGCTGCTGGTCGAGGCTCAGACTGGTGGCCGGCGTGTTGACCAGCAACACACCGTCGTAGTCGGTCAGGTCCTGGGCGCGCGGCGGCACGCTGGAGGCGGACTGGCGAACGACCTGCAGGCCCTGGCTGGTCAGCACCCCGGCCAGCGCGTCGGCATCGCCCGGCTGGTCCTCGAGCGCGAGGACTTTGCCGGCTCGGCTTGACGACCACGACCGACGAGAGCGTGCTGGACTGATCGCCTGCGCGCAGATCGGCGCGGACCTCGGCGAAGCCCGGCGCTGCCAGCGGAGCCGTCAAGCTGAGCTGGGTGTCGCCGGCTTCGAGGTGCACCGGCCCGCCGGCCACGACGGTCTGGTCGACGCGCAAGCGTAGCTGGGCGTCGACGGACTGCGCGGCTTGCAGATCGAGCTGGACGTCGACACTGTCGCCAGCCCGCGCCACCGACGGCGCGTTCAACGTGTGAACGACGGCTGGGGGCACCTGGCCGGCCGACGGCGCGGGCAGAGGAACATACGAGACGGCAACGCCCGACGGAAGCGTGTCGACGGGTTGCGAGCCCGTCGTCTGCCAGCCGTCTGTCAGCAGCACGATCTCGGGAGCGAGCGCGCTGTCGTGCTGGACGATGCTGCCTGCCAGGTCGAGCGCGGCGCTCAGGTCAGTGCTGGTGGTAGGCATCGGTTGCGTCGACCCGGCAAGCTGGGCTCGCGAGCCGAACTCGACGACGCTCGAATGACTGCCCGGCGGAAGGGCGGCCGTCGCGTTGGTCGACCCATGTCCGCGCCCACGCCAGCTGGTCGGGCGTGATGCTGTCGGACACGTCGACGGCAAAGACCACGGCTCGACCACGCCCCGTGGCGCGCAACGTTGGCTGCGCCAGGGCCAGGACGACGAGCGCGACGATAGCCAGCCGTGTCACCACGACCCCGGCGCGCAGTTGCCTGGAGGTGAGGCGTAGGCGCGTGCGCGCGCTGATAACCACGAACGGGACGGCCAGGATCAGGACGAGCAGCGCAATGGGCTGAGCCAGGGCGAGCGTGCGCAGGACCGTCACCAGTTGCGTCATCCACGCCTCGCAAACACGAGCCACTCGATCCCCAGGACCAGGAGGCCCGACGCGGCCAGCCACGGCCAGAGCTCGTTGGACCCGTTCGACGCGGAGCGAGCGGCGCTGGCAACGGTCTCGAACGTCGGCGCGGGCCGCGGGGCGATGTCGGACTCGGACGTATCGAACGGAGTGTTCAGGGTTGTATTGGCAGTCTCGGACTCTGACAGGAGGAACGACGTCGCGTTGCTGATCAGCAAGGGGAACGCCAGAGTCTTCTCGAGCCCCGACACGGCGGGGTCGAAGGTCATGCTGACCACCGGATGACCTTCGAGGGTGCCTTGCATGATCAGGGGACCCTGTTGTGTGCCCAGGACGACGTGCGCCCAGCCGGGGACGGTGTTGATGGACGGCGTCTCGTCCTGGAGCGCGGCCAGATCGAGGCCCTGCAGCAGTGGGTCGGCGGCCTCGACGCGTTCACCGCTGCCCAGGCCGACGCCAACCAGGCGCGCACTGTTGGCCGGCGGATCGACGAGCAGCAGTGGCCCTGCTGGCAGCGTGCCCGGCATGACGCCGGCCAGCACTGTCAGGTCTGCTGGCTGAGCGGTATCCCCCGAGCGAACGCGGAGGGACGGGATTGATTCGATGGCGCGCCGCAGTCCGTCGGAAACCTGGCCGACCACGTCCACGCTGCGTGGTGGGCCGCCTGGGCCCAGGACGTCCATCTGGTCGTCCAGGCTCAACGCGTCATGGCCGACCAGGCGCACGCTGACGCGGTGCGCGTCGGCTGGCAGCGGAAGGCTGAGCTGGATCCGATTGTGGGGAGGGATGTCAACCTCGCGCTCGTCGAGGGGTGAACCGTCGGCGGCGAGCTGCATCGGGACGCGAGCGGCGCTGTCGGAAGCGTTGGCGAGCTCGACGAACGCCGTCTGGCCGTTGCCAGTCGGATCCATGCGCACGACGAGCGCGGTCACGGCCTGGTTGTTCGAGCCGCCGCCGGTGGGCACGACCTGAACTGGCGCGGCCAGAGGCCCGACGCCGTCAGGTGGCGGCCAGGCGCCATCGGTGAAAAGGACGATCTGTCCCTGACGTGACGGAGTGTCCGAGAGACGCGTGGAGGCCAGAGCGAGCGCGTCGCGAATGGCCGGCGCGGTCTGGCCGGGCGCGGCCATGCGCAGGGCGTCGCGTACGCTGGCGGGCGAGCCCTGAGCCAGCATCTCGGCCTGCTGGCCGGCTCGGATCAGGCTGACCAGGTCGGCCGGCCGGAGGCTATTCAGACGCTGGTCGGCCGCCTGGCGGGCTGCTTCGAAGCGGCTTGGGGCGACGTCGGTGGCCTGCATGCTGGCCGAGGCGTCCAGGATCATCGCGACGTGCCGCGGAGGCTGGGCAGACAGCCCCGGCCGCGCCAGCGCGGCGATGGCCAGCACAGCCGCCAGCAACTGCAACGCCAGCAGCAGGGTGAACGGCGGAAGATGCCGTCGACGGCGACCCATGTTCGCCTGCGGCAAGTCTGCCCACAAGAAGATGGCCGAGACGCGATGGCGCCGACGAGCGCCAAACAGCCAGTGGATGACGTAGATCGCCGCCGGGATGAGCACGGCCGCCAGCGCCA
Organism: uncultured Chloroflexia bacterium; assembly: GCA_963776625.1. Classification (GTDB taxonomy): domain Bacteria; phylum Chloroflexota; class UBA6077; order UBA6077; family CF-72; genus CF-72. The sequence continues at coordinate 576,493 of CAVZNP010000007.1, forward strand.
GCGGCGCCAGCAGGGTCATCGGACGAGGCCTCCGCTGCGCAGCTCGTCAAGGACGAGCTCGTTGACGGGTCGGTCCGTGCGCACGCGGATATAGCGCAGACCGCGGCGTCGGCACTCGGCCTCGCGCGCGTCGAGCCAGTCGGCGAAGCGCTGGCGATACGCGGCCAGCGTGGCCAGGCTGACACCGAGCTCGAGCGTGCGACCCGACTCCGCATCGACCAGCTCGACCTCGCCCGACAAGCTCGGATTCTGTTCGGCGAGACTGACCACGTGGACGACCGCCACATCGGCGAAGTGTGCGCGGACCGCGTCGAGGCCGCCGGCGACCCCCTCGGGCGTGAGTAAATCCGATACGAGGATCACCAGCGAGTTCGCCGACGCCTCTCGCGGCATGCACGCGGCGAGCTCGGCGTTGACCTCGATGGGACCGACCGGCGCGAGCGCCGCAAGCTGGCGGACCAGCTGCGGTAGCCGCGCGCGTCGGCTGAACGGCCCGCCACGCCAGCCAGCCGGCTGCGCGCGGCTGAGACAGGCCACGCGCACGGCGTCGGCTCGCGAAGCGCCCACGTAGGCCAGTGCCGCCACGAGCTGGGTTGCGAAGTCGAGCTTGTCGGGTTCCCCGAAATTCATCGAGCTGGAGCAGTCCAGCACCAGCACGACGGCCAGCCGCTCGCGACCCTCGGTGACCTTCACGTGCAGGGAGCCGAGTCGACCGTAGACGTTCCAATCGATGCGTCGGAAGTCGTCGCCAGGGACGTAGGGTCGGTAGTCGACGAAATCCGTCGAGGGCGCTGGCCGGCGACTCGACGTGCTCGCCACCGGTGCCAGCCCTCGCGGGGCGCCGACCCACCAGGGAGAGTCGGTCGAGCTGACGAAACACGTCCGGTGGGATCGGTTGCCTGTGCGCCACGCCTACACTCGAACAGTTCTCTAAGAGGCCTGCTCTGGAACCGCCGACAGCAGCTCGGCGACGACGCGATCGGTCGTGATGCCCCTGGCTTCGGCTTCATAAGTGAGGATCAGACGGTGGCGCAGCGCCGGGAGGACCACGCGTCGGACGTCGTCGAACGCCACGTTGAAGCGTCCGGCGAGGACCGCGTGGATCTTCGCGGCGAGGATGATCGCCTGGGCCGCACGCGGGCTCGCGCCAAAGCGCACGTTCTGCCTGGCAGTTTCGACGGCTTCGGGCAGCTCGGGGTGGCTGGCGAGCACCAGGCGGACGGCGTAGTCGGCGACGTGCGAGGCGACGGGAATCTCGCGCGCGAGCTGCTGCAGCTCGAGGACACTGGCGGCGTCGGTGACGGCGGTCGGCGGTTCGACGCGCGGACCGGTCGTGCGATCGACAATCTGGGCAAGCTCGGCACGCGAGGGAAAGCCGACGTTGAGCTTGAAGAAGAAGCGGTCGAGCTCGGCTTCAGGCAGCGGATACGTACCTTCGAGCTCGATGGGGTTCTGGGTCGCCAGCACAAAGAACGGCTGGGGCAGTGGGTGACTGGTGCTGCCGATGCTCACGGCCTGTTCCTGCATGGCCTCGAGGAGGGCGGACTGGGTGCGGGGCGTGGCGCGGTTGATCTCGTCGGCGAGGACGAGATTGGCGAAGATCGGGCCCGGCTGGAACTGGAACGCACGGCTGGTGCTGTGCTGGGTCTCGAGCAGGACGTTGGTACCGAGGATGTCGGCGGGCATCAGGTCCGGGGTGAACTGGATGCGGCTGTACTGGAGGCGCAGGGCACGCGCGATGGTGCGCACCAGGAGTGTCTTGCCCAGGCCGGGCAGGCCCTCCAGCAGCACGTGGCCGCCGGCGAGCAGGGCAATGGTGACGCCGCGGACGACGAGGTCCTGACCGACGATGACCCGCGCGACCTCGTGCTCGAGGGACTGGACGGTGGTGCGCAAGCGCAGCAGATCGCCTTCAGCGGGATCGGTGCTGGCGTCAGGGACGACGTGCATCAGGTGCACTCCCCAGCAGGCGATGGTATGGGATGGAATGGAACGGGATCGGACCCAACGAGGGTGCGACGTCGCAGATTGTTCATCGGAAGTAGCCTCGAACCACGGGGCGCTGCTCACCTGGCACCAGGTTCTCTTCGGGATTTACCTGGCCCGTTTGCTGGGCTTGTGCCTGCTCGGCTACCGACTGGCCGCCAAGCGACGGGTTGGTAGCGGTCTGATCCTCCGTGCCGTCGGCGGGCCGCACGCTCGAGCCGTTGCCGAGCCGCGTCGGCACCTGGACTTGCTGGCCAGAGGTGTCGAGCCGTGAGGGCTGATTCGAGAACGGATCGGGCGAGGTGCCCGAGCCGATGCCGGCGCCCCCCTGCTGCGCGCCACCGTTGCTCGAGTCTGAAGTCCCGCCCGAGGTGGAGGCCGTCTGCTGCCCCTGGTCGGCTGTCGCTCCGGTGTTAGAGCCAGTCGCGCCCGGCCGTCCGGCGTTGGATTGTTGCTGGCTGGCGGCCCCACTCTGTCCGCTCGTCGTCTGCTGTTGCTGCTGCGATGGCTGCTGCGATTGCTGCTGTTGCAACTGCTGTAACTGCCCCTGGTCGCGCTCGAGTTGATCGGCGGGCACGCCGCGGCTGCCGCTGCGCTCGACCTGATCGGCCAGAGCGTTCAGCGCCTGGCGCTGGTCGCTGTACGTCGAGCGTGACAGGGCCTGGGCAGCCTGCTGCTCGCGGTCGGCAAGCGCGCGGTCTGACTGCGACGACGTGGCCGCGGCCTGCTGCAGGCCGCGCGCGAGCTGTTGCTTGGCCGCGTCGGACAGTTGATCGGCTTCTTCGCCAAGCGACTGGATCTGGTCGTGGGCTGAGCTGAAGTCGCCGCGCTGAATCGCGTCGGCGGCGCCCTGCCCGGCCGAGACGCTGCCCAGACCCTGGACGAGCTTGTCGAGCGCGGCTCGCTCGGCCTGTTCCTGCTGCACGCGGCTGGCGAGATCGGCCGGAGCCGGTGTGGCGGCCGCGCGTGGGGTGGCGGCCGCCGCCTGATCGGCTGCCGTGGCGTCGAGCGGTACGCCGCGGTCGGCGCTGGTGTCGGCCGTCTGACCGTCGGCGAGTTCGGTGCCTGGCGCGCCCGGGAGCACAGCGGGTGGCGGAACTGTCGGCAGGAGCATCAACGTCGCGGCGGCCACCACGAGGCTCCCGAATGCCATCAGGGCCTCGGTGCGGGTTCGGGTATCGAGCGTGAGCCACGTCCGCGATCTGGCCGACGGTGCCACGGCCGAGCCGCAACGTACCGCGTCGCGTATCTGCACAAGATCGAAGCGGCCGCCCGGTCCCGACTGACTCAGCTCGAACGCCGTTGCGAGACGCTCGTCCAGGCCCAGGCGACGGTCGGCGACGAGCGCGGTCTGCAAGGCTGACGGCCAGCGCACCAGCGCGAACCCGAGCGCGGCCAGCAGCGGTGCCACGCCCAGCCAGAGCCAGGTGCTTTCAGCCGCGGTCAGCCAGAGCGTCAGCGAGAGGACGATCAGTGCGATGCTGCTGGCGATGATGCCGCGGATTGCCGCCTGGGCCAGGCGTTCGAATCCCAGATGCCAGCGCAAACGACGCAGCAGCCGATGCAGCTCGGCCACCGTGGGGTGTGGAAGCAGCGGCAGGCGTGTGAGGTGTTCGACCTGCACGGGGATCGGTCCAACCCACTACTGGGAGGTGGGCACCGTACCACTTCGCCGCGCGTGCGCCAATCGGCAAGCGTGAGCGACTTGTGAGTGACCTTACGGTGCGCGAGTCAGCGCACGTACGAGGCCGAAGCTTGCGACGACCAGGCCGAGGAGGTAGATCGGCCAGGCGAAGGGACCGCCGCGCACGCTGAAGGCTGCGTCGAGGCCGTCGGGCAGGGCGTCCAGGCTATTGGCCATGAAGGCGATCAGACACAGGGCGCCGCCCGCCACAATGGCCAGCAGTTCTTGAAGCCGTAAGGGTGGCACGCCATCACCCAGCTCGCGGGCCATCGCCGCGCCGCCAGCCAGCACGATCAGCACCGCCAGCACTACTGGCGACAACACCGGCCCCCACCACGGCAGCGGGATCAGAAACAGCACGTCCGGGGCGAGGGCAGACTGTGGCCAGCCCGCGAACAGCCAGAGGAAGACGTAGTAGAAGATGTCCCAGATGCCCATCGCCATGGCGAAGGCACCGATGCGGCCCACGGCCGTTGAGGCCGCCAGGTAGCCGACCGTTGCCAGCATGACCATCGTGGCGCTCTCGCGCCCAATCTCGATCCCGACGAAGTCTGGCAGCGGGTCGAAGAGCGAGTGGCGCGGGCCGACCGGGTCGATGCCACCGTAGATCGTGCGCAGGTAGAGCACGGCGGCGGACTCGACGTACGCCATGGCCAGGGCGTACAGCACGACGGCGATGACGCGCGGCGCCGCCGCCCGCACGTTGAACCACGGCTGTGCCTGCGTCTCGGCGAGGGTTCGAGGTTGCGCAGACTCTAGGGTCGACACGAACGTCAACCGTTGGACGAGGTCAAGGGTCGATCATCCATCACACTCGGTCGAGTGTCCATCACTCGCCCCAGGCCACGTCGGAAACTGACGAGGGCGAGTGCCCTCGTCCTCAGGCGCGCGCGGCTGCCGTCGCCCACGGCGCGGGCGCGGCCCAGCGATTCAGGTACGTGACCTCGGCGGCAGGCACGCGCTGCGTTGGACCGAATCGACCGCGCGGGTAGCCCAGCGGGATGCACAGGTGAAATTCCATCTCGGCAGGAATATTCAGCAGCGCGTAGACGCGCTCGAGCACCTGCGCGTGCAAGGTCGTCGGCACCGAGCCGATGCCCAGCGCACGAGCGGCCAGCATCAGGTTCTGGACCGACGGAATCACCGACGATGCGCCGTTCCTGGCCGTCGTGAACGCCAGGACGATGCAGGGCGCGTCTTTGATCTCGTCGGCGAGGCGCGCGGCGGCAGTGTGGCCGCGTTCTTCGGCGGGGATTTCTTCTCGACGCGTCCAGGGCTGCTTCTCGTCGCGGCGTTTGGCCCACCAGGCCTCGCGGTAGAGCGCGCCGAAGTCGCGGATGACGTTGGGATCGGTGAGGACCAGAAAACGCGCTGGCTGACGGTTGCCGCCGCTCGGCGCCTTGACGGCTGCGTCCATGATCAATTTCAGGTCGTCGACCGGCAGCGAGTCAGACCGAAAGCGACGGATGGATCGCTGGCTGAACATGGCTTCGCCGATGGGCATGCTGAGGCGGGCGTATTCCTGCTCCATGCTCGGCAGGCTACACGGTCTGGAATGGCCGCTGTCTCGCGGGCCCGCGTCACGGGGCCTTCACCGCGGCGCGCGAGGACGAGTAGCTGAACCGTCGGCGGGTCAGGCGACGACGCGCACCCGAGTGGTCGCCTCGGTCCCCTGGCGTCGCGCGTAGCGCACCACGGCCAGCACTGCGTTCGGCACCAGAATGCCGATCAGGAGATACACCTGCCCCGCGCCGAGCAGTTGCGCGGCTCCTGCGGTCAGCGCCGCCAGCAGCCCGAACCAGCACTGATCCACGTAGCGATTCGGCGAGGTCGGGGGATCGGTCAGCATGAAGAAAGCCAGGAACAGCGCGGCTTGCAGGAATGGGTCGCGGAACATCTCGGCGACCGCGTGGGCGTTGACCATCGCGGCAATCGAAAAGAAGCCGAAGTACACCGCCAGGAACGTCAGCACCAGCGGGAACTTGTTGAGCCGGTCGACCATGAACACGCCAGCGACGACCAGCACGACGAGCCACACCCAGGGCGCGTCGCCAAGCGCACCCCACCAGCTCTCGCCGCTGCCGAAGGCGATGGGCGCCAGGATGAGCGCCAGCGCAGCGGGATTGAAGATGTGTTCACGACCGGTGGTGAGGATGCGCTTGCTGATGACGGCAAAGGCGCTCGTCCACGCGACAACCAGCCACGCTTCGTCGACGGACAGGATGCTGACGACGAACAGCGCCGTCAGAAGCGCGCTGGTCGGGAAGCGCAGGCGGCGGGCGCTGACCGACATCCACACGCCGTCGATCAAACACGCCGGGACGATCGCCGCGACCAGGTTGGGGACGAGCGCGGTGACGTCGCCATTGGAAGAGCCGGGAATGGCAATGGCCAGCAGGATGGCAAAGATCGCCAGCATCTGCGCCTTCGGGGTGCGCAGGAGGCGCATCACAGGTTGACCTTGGACACGCGTCCGTCGGGCGCCACCAGGACTGCACCGACGCCCTGGTGTTCCAGAAACCGGCGGCCCTCTTCGCGACCCAGCACCATCGCCGCTGTCGACAGGCCGTCGGCGGCCATCGCGGTGGGCGCCACGACGGTCACACTGGCAAGGTCCGTCTGCCTCCCGCGCGAGCGCGCGTCGACGATGTGGCCGCGGCGCTCGTAGTCACCCGAAGTGCAGACCGCGGTATCGCTGAGGTGCAGCGTCTCGACCAGCAGGCCCTCCGCGCGAGGATGCTGGATCCCCACGCGCCAGGCCTCGCCCGCGAGGTTGTGGCCACGGACGTACACGTCGCCGCCGGCCTCGACGCACGCGTTGGCATAGTCGCGCAGTTCGTGCGCGGCCAGGTCGATGGCCAGCCCCTTGGCGACGGCGTTCAAATCCAGGATGAGTGGGCGGCACAGCGAGATGGTGCGCCGGTCGCGATCGAGCACGACGTCGCGGTAGGACCCGGAGCGGGCGTCAATCGGGGTGTGCAGCACCTCGCCAGTGCGGTAGTTGGTGTCGAAGCCGAGTTGTTCCATGTGGGCCCCGATCGTGGGGTCGAATGCGCCCTCGGACTGTCGGGCGAGATCCGCGGCAAACGCGACCGCTTCGAACAGCAGCGTGCTGACCTCCACGGGCTCGCCGACATGGTCGAGCAGGCGCATCACCTCGCTCTGCGGATCGAAGCGCGTGCAGATGCGTTCGACGGTGTCGAACCAGGCCAGGGCGCGCTGGACGTCCTTGTCCACCAGGTCGCGCGCTCGGCTGGTGACGATCTGAATGTTGACGCCCGTGTCCATCGAGATACTGGTGAAGGCGTGGCTGATGCGCGGCGGCGCAGGTCGGCGGGTGGCCATCGTCATGCTTCAGGCGCTCTGCGCCGCCGACAGCGCCTGTGAGACGGCGCCGCGAAAGGCCATCGAGCTGTACGTCGCGCGACTGACGATGTCGACCTGGGCACTCTGGCGCTGCACGACTTCAGCGGGCAGGTCGGCGATGTCGCGCAGCGGGTACTGCAGCGTGGAGTGGGTGATCGAGACGTTGGTGACCCGTCCACCCTGAACCTGGAGGCTCACCCACACGTCGCCGCGTCGGCTGGTGCCCTGCCCGGTATACGTGCCGTCTTTGTACGTGGCTTGCGTCTGCGTGGCTGTGCCAGGGGCCGAGCCGCTCGCGCTGGCCGGCGGCGCGGGTTGAGCTGTTGGCTGAGTCCGTGCCGACGTCGGTCGCTGACGCTGAATGATCGGCTGCGGGGCCGTCGCGGTCGGAGCGGCGGCCGCGATGGGGACGCTCTGGCCCACGGTTGCCGTCGGCACCGCGGCCGAGGCAATCGACGCGTCCGCGGCCTGGGTGCGCAGGTAACCGGCCATGTAGATCGCGGCGACGGCCGAAGCGCTGAGGGCGACCAGGCCGCGGTGCATCCGATGAGTGGGCATAGCTCGGTGGCAAGAAAGGTACGCAGGCAGACTTGGCGCTCGATTGGCGAGGCGTTAACGCGCTGTCAAAACTTCGGGCCACGCGCCGGCTGGCGTCAGGAGCGTCAGATAGTGGGCAGAGTCGGGCTCGCGGCGATGTGCACGTGGCGCAGGTTCGTGCTGGCGTCGAGCCGAACGAGCAGCCAATCGGCCGAGTGCTCCCAGTCGTCTGTCGGCGTGCCGTCGAGCAAAACTTCGACTGGCGCTCCCACGCCGCGGATGTCCAGGTGGATCCGCCCGTGACGCGCTTCGCCGTGACCCTCGTGCGTGAATTCGAGGTCCACGCCATCGGCCGCCACGTGACACGCCACGCGCGTGCGCACGAAGTCGCCTTCCAGAAACGCATAACCCTCGCCGGCGTCGTCGTAGTATTCGCCCGCACCATCCCCCGCGTCGGCGGCCACGCACACGAGCCAGGTCAGCGGATCAGGCGTTGTGACTGGCCAGAGGGGCAGCGGCGTGTTGGCGCGCACGTAGACCGCGGGTTGGCCCAGCGGCGCGTGCGCCAGAGCGTGGACGGGTCCGACGGAGTGCTGGCCCGTCCAGTAGTGCACCCACGTGCCGCGCGGCAGATACACGTGGCGATATTCGACGCCAGGTCGGGTGATTGGCGCTACCAGCAGCGCCGAGCCCAGGAGAAACTGGTCGTCGGCCGAGCATGTCGTGGGATCGTCGGGGTACTCGAAGAGCAGCGGCCGCAAGATCGGCGCGCCGGTCCGATGCGCCGTCTCGAACAACGTGTAGAGGTACGGCATGAGGCGCTGGCGCAGGCGGAGCAAGCCGCGAATGTACGCCTCGACAGCCTCGCCGAAGGCCCACGGCTCCTGTCGGTGGGTGTTCCAGGCTGAGTGGTTGCGGCAGAACGGTTGGAAAATCCCGAACTCGGTCCAGCGCACCAGCAGCTCGCCGTTGGCGTCGCCACTGAAGCCACCGACGTCGACGCCGACCCAGGCGTAGCCAGACAACCCCAGATTCTGAAGCTGGGGCATGCTCATCCACAGGTGCTCCCACCACGACGAATTGTCACCAGTCCAGTGCAGGGCGTAGCGCTGCAGCCCGGCGAAGCCCGCGCGCGAGATGACAAATGGGCGTCGATCGGGTCGCAGCCGACGCAGGCCCTCGTAGGTGGCGCGTGCCATCAGTTGCCCGTACAGGTTGTGAACCTGCGCGTGCAGGACGGCCTCACCGTCTCCGTGGTGTGCCACGTCCTCTGGGAGCGTTTGGGGCGTGGGCACGAACACGGTGGGCTCGTTCATGTCGCACCAGATGCCGGCCACGCCAGCGTCGAGGAGCGCTGGCAGCTGGTCGGCCCACCAAATCCGCGCGCGCGGATTGGTGAAGTCTGGAAACGCGCAGGTCCCGGGCCAGACGACGTTGCGGTATTCGCTGCCTGAGAAGGTCTTGCAGAACAGATCCGCCGCGCGACCGCTGGTGTAGATCGCGTAGTCCTCGTCGACTTTGACGCCGGGGTCGACGATCGTGACCAGCTTGACGCCCAGCTCCGCCAGCTCGCGCACCAGGCCCGCTGGGTCCGGGAAGCGATCGGCGTCCCACGTGAACACGCGGTAGCCGCGCATGTAGTCGATGTCGAGGTACAGCGCATCGAGCGGCAGGTTGTGCTCGCGGAAGGTGCGCGCGAGGCCCAGCACCTCGTTGGCCGTGGTCACGCCCCAGCGACTCTGGTGGTAGCCCAGCGCCCAGCGCGGCGGCATCGGAATGCGGCCGGTGAGCTGCGTGTAGCGCTCCAGCACCTCGCGCGGGGTGGGGCCACGGAACACGTAGTAGATCAGCGGACCACCGTCAACGCCGAAGCCGCAGCGCGTTGGGTCTTGCGCTGCCAGGTCGAATTCCAGGCGGTAGCCGCTGTCGACGAACATGCCCCAGGCCTGGCCCTCGCGCAGCGCCAGCACAAATGGCACGGAGGTGTACAGGTTGTTGAGCGCCGCCGTGTGGCCCGTGGGCGGATCGACGTTCCAGAACACCTGGTGGCTGCCAGTCTTCTCGAGGCCGCCGGTACGCTCGCCACAACCGAAGTAGCGCGTACCTGCCTGATGGCGTTTGAAGACCACCGCCGGGGCGCCCAGCGGGTCGACCAGTCGCGCATCGGGTGGCGCGAGCGGCAGAAAGCCCATGCCGAGCGCAGGGTCGTCCAGCGCTAGCTCGCGGTCGCCATCGCGGAAGGCGATACGCAATGGATCGAGGCCGATCTCAGCCACGAACGTGCCTGTCTGAAGGGTCGCGGCGGTCTCGGTCTGGTTGAAGCGCGCGGGTGTCGGCGACCAGTCACTGACAGCAACTGCTTCAGATCGATAGTCGACCGGACGTCCTTCGCCAAACATGCCCACGCGAAACAAATCGGGCGCGAGCGCGCAGACCTCGACAGTCGTGGTTCCGCTCCGCAGGCGCACCGCGGTGTCATCGTGCGCGACGACGTGTGCGGATCCGAGCGCCTGGAAGCTGGGCCGCTCGTCGGCCGGTTCAGTGAACTGCGCGAACAAGGTGGTGCGCCGCATCGGTTACCTGATAACGGTACCCTGCGCCGCAACATGCCCCGGCTGGACCTGGCCATTCGTGGCGGTTCGCTGATCGACGGCGCGGTGGCCGACATCGGGATCGGCGGCGAACGCATCGTGCAAATCGGGGGCGACTTCGAAGCGGTCGTGGACATCGACGCGCGCGGCAAACTCGTGCTGCCTGGTGGGGTGGACGCGCACGTACACCTGTCCAACCCGCCGCGCGAAGACTCGCGCCCCGCCTGGGTCGACGACTTCACTTCGGGGTCGGCCGCGGCGCTGGCTGGTGGTGTGACGACCGTGGGAAACATGACGTTTGGCGCGAGTGGCGAGTCCTTGCGCGAGGCGCTGGCGCGTGACACGGCCGTCGCGACGACCCAGGCTATCGCGGATGCTTTTCTGCACCCGGTGCTCGGCGTGCCGGACGAGCGCAACCTGAGCGAGATCCCGCGCTTGCTGGAGGATGGCTGCAGCAGCATCAAGATCTTTCTGACCGGCGCCAACTTCGACCGCGATCTGTCGGCTTTCGTCGAGGCCGTGCAGCTCGCGGGTGACAACGGGCTCATGACCATGCTGCATTGCGAGGACGCCGCCGCCGTGCGCCACGCGACGCAGCGGCTCGTTCAGCAAGGCCGGAGCGGGCTGAGGTACTTCGGTGAAAGTCGGCCGGTGGTGGCGGAAGTGACGGCGACCCAGCGCGCGGTCGGACTCGCGGAATTGACCGGCGCGCCAGTCTACGTTGTCCACCTGTCCAGCCGGCGGGCACTCGAAGCGTGCGCCAACGCACGCGCGCGCGGCGTGGCCGTGTATGTGGAGACGCGTCCGCTGTACCTGCACCTTACGGAAGACGTGTTCGCCGGCGCGGACGCCGGTCGATTTGTCGGTCAGCCACCCCTGCGCGAGGCCGCTGACGTGCAGGCGTTGTGGGCTGGCCTGGCAGCCGGTGAGGTGGACACGGTGTGTACCGATCACGCGCCATGGTCACTGGCGGCCAAGCTTGCCGCGGACCACACCATCGACCACCTGCGGCCGGGCGTCGAGAATCTGCAGCTCCTGTTGCCGATGTTGTATTCGGAGGGCGTCCGTACGGGTCGAATCAGCGTGCAGCGGCTGGTCGAGGTCACCAGCACGAACGCGGCGCGGCTGTTCGGACTGTACCCGCGCAAGGGTGCGCTGGCCGTCGGCAGCGACGCGGACGTCGTGATCTTCGATCCGGACAGGCTGCGTACGGTGACGGCCGCGATGCTCGAGTCGAACGCGGACTATTCGGTGTACGAGGGTCGCCAGGTGACTGGCTGGCCCGTGGTCACGATTCGCCGCGGCGAGATGGTTTTTCGTGATGACGAGGTCATCGGACGGCCCGGAACGGGCCGAGTCTTGACATGCGGCCCGGCGGGTCGCCCGTAACCTGCGTGGCCCAGCTACAATCGCGTCTCGGTCTGACGCTGAATGCCTGCTCGCCGTCCATACGCGAGCCGCGGTGTGCCGCGGCGCGTGACGACCCGTCGGACAAGTAGGCCTGCGCCAAGGGTCCTGCTTGCCGGCTTGTTGCTGGTCTTGCTTGCCGGGCGGGACGTTCAGCGTGCGTCGTGTTTGCCTCCGGCGCCCAGAGCGCTGGCGGCGGCAGCAATCCCGTCGCGGCCGCGCAGGCGAACGCCGCGCCCGCCAACCTCCAGACGACCGACGCTGCCGTGCCGGCCGACGCCACCGCGGCGACGCCCACCGAGGCCGCGCCGCCCACGCAGCGTCAGTGGGACACTGACGTGCCCGGCATCATCAACGACCCGGTACTGGCCAGCCGACTGGATCAGGCGTTGACGGGTGTGGATGGCCACGTCGGTGTGGCCGTCAAGGACCTGGGCAGCGGCCGCGGCGCGGTGCTGGACGGCAATCTCGAGCTGCAATCGGCCAGTCTGTACAAGCTGACCGTGCTGTACACGGTGTTTCAGCTCGGTCTGAGCATGTCGGAGGAGCTGCCGATCACCCAGGACGCGCTGCAGTACGACTCGGGAACGATGGAGCTTGGTCCCGGTGAGACGCTGAGCGTTGCCGAGTTGCTCGAGCGGATGATCACCCTCAGCGACAACACGTCGGGTGTCATGCTCGGCAGTCGCGTTGGCGCGGCCAATATCAACGCTAATCTTGCCGCGTTGGGCATGGACACGACCCACTACAGCCTGGACCGCATGACGACGTCGGCCCTGGACATGCTGCACTTGACCGAGCTGATTGCCGACGGCAAGGCTGTCTCGCCGACCGCCAGCTCGGACATGCTGCATCTGATGTTGCGGCAGCGCGTCAACGACCGCCTGCCACGTTTGCTGTCGGACGATGTCCAGGTGGCGCACAAGACCGGCAATCTGGCGGGCGTGGTGAACGACGTTGGCATCCTGTACGGACCGAACAGCACGGTCGCGGTTGCCGCGCTCGTCTCGGATACGACCGACGAGACCGCCGCGGCGACCGCCATCGCGCAGATCGGGCTGGCGGCCAACAGCTATTTCGAGGACGAGCCGCCGGTCCAGGATCGGCCCATGATTCCGGCTGCACCAGATCGGCCGATTCCGCCCGTCTGGCGCGAACCGCACCCGCCGACGCCTACGCCACAGCCGGTGGTGACCACGGTGGAGCGGGCCATTGTATCGACGAGCCGGCCCGTGGAGGCCCAGGCGTCGCCGACGGTTGCTGGACTGGCGGCAGGCTCGCCAACGGCGCTGCCGACACTGGCGGCCGCGACGCCGACCGCGAAGCCCGCGACACCGGTTGCCCCGCAATCGGTGCCTGCCACGCCGACGAAGGTCGCCGGCGCAACTGGTATCGTGGCGGCTACGCCGACGCCGGTTCCGGCGGCCACGTCTGCGCCGGCCGCGGCGCCAACCAAACCACCGGCACCGCCTGCCGCCCAGCCGACGCAGCCGCCCGCGCCGCCGCCGCAGCAGGCGCCCGCCGTCCAGGCGAAGCCCGCGAACCCGGGGGCGACGGTCACGCCCGTCCGACACTAGCCTCGACGCGAGGCCGGCACGCCCCGCCTGGGCGCCCGCCCAGGCCATCACCTGGTGGGAGCCAGCACAGGACCCCCGTGCGCCTTCTCCCACTGGAGAGGCTCCGCAACCGCTCGAAGCATGGCAAGCGCCGCCCGAAGAGCTTGCCGCCATCTTCTTCACCTCGGGGACCACCGGCCAGCCGAAAGGCTGCATGATTACCCACGCCAACCTGTGCTCGCAGTTGGCCGCGTTCGAAGAGCGCATCCCCCTCGATGCGGACTGCCGCCTCGGCAGCATCCTGCCCTTGTCGCACCTCTTCGAGCTGACGTGCGGCCTGCTGTATCCGATGCTGCGCGGCGCGGCGGTGCACTACATCCCGAGTCGGCGTGGCTCCGACATCGTGCGGGTTCTGTTCGAGCAGCGCATCACGCACATGATGGCCGTGCCCCAATTGCTGAGCCTGATGGGCCACGCACTCGAGCAGCGGCTGCAGTCGAGCCTGCCGCCGGCCGTCTATCGAACCATGCTGCAGCTGGCCGATCGCTCGCCGATGGCGGTGCGGCGAAGGCTCTTCTTCATGGTCCACCGTCAGATCGGCGGCCACTTACGCTTGATGCTGGCGGGCGGCGCCCCCCTGACGGTCGAGACCCAACGCGGGTGGGAGCGTCTCGGCGTGGACGTCGTGCAGGGGTACGGCACCAGTGAGTGCTCGCCCGTCGTGGCGTGCGGGGTGCCGGGCGTGACGCCGGCGGGCAGCGTCGGTCCGCCGCTGAAGGGTGTCGACGTGCGGCTGGCCGAGACCAGCGAGCTGCAGGTGCACGGGCCGAATGTCATGCGCGGCTACTGGCAGGACCCCGAGCGCACGAGCCAGGTGCTCTCAGCTGACGGCTGGTACGCCACCGGCGACCTCGCCGAGATCGATAGCCTCGGCAATATCTGGCTGCGCGGTCGCGCGCGCGACCTGATCGTGTTGCCGAGCGGCATGAACGTCTGGCCCGAGGACGTCGAGGACGCCCTGCGGGCGGACCCGTCTGTCCGCGACGCTGCAGTGCTCGCCGTGTCCAACGCGGGTGGCCGCGTGCGCCTGCACGCGTACCTGATTCCCGCGCAGTTCAACGCACGCGGAACCGATCCGAAGAGCGTGATCACGCGCGTCAACTCCCGACTCGCCAGCTATCAACGGGTGGCCTCAGCGTCATGGTGGCCGGAGGCGGACTTTCCGCGTACCTCAACGCTCAAAGTGCGGCGGCACCTGCTGCCGCAGCCCATGTCGGGGGCCGACGCGGACGGCGGCGCGCCACCGGTCGAAGGCGACCCGGTCGCCGAGGCGGTGGCAGGCATCGCCCACGTGGCGTCGGTCGCCGACGAGCAGAGCCTCGCCCAACTCGGCGTGGACAGCCTGGGCCTGGTCGAGCTGTCGGCGCAGTTGGAGGAACGCACCGGTCGCGTCCTGCCTGAAAGCGCGCTGTCGACCGACATGAGCGTCGCCGAGCTGCGCGCTGCCCTCGCGGCAGCCTCCTCCGGCGCCGAGGGCCGCGACCTGGACGGCGCAGGCCAGTTGCCCGTGCCGGCCTGGTTTTATCGGTACGGATGGCCGGTCCGCCCGCTGCTGACCGCGCCGTTCGACCTGATCTATCACCTCGGGATCCCGCGCACGGTGGTGCTCGGCGCGGACCAGCTGCGCGATTTGCCGTCCACAGTGGTGTTCGCCGGCAACCACCGCTCGTTCGCGGACATGCCTCTGGTGCGCGTGGCGCTCGGTCGGAGCCCGGCGCGGCGCTTTTCGCGGCGTTTGGTGATCGCGGCAATGGCCGAAGGCGCGGGCTGGCATTCGCCGCTGGCGCGCTACGTATCGGCCGGCTTCGGTCTGTATCCACTCGACCGCCTCGCCCATCGCGAGGCCAGCCTGCGACGACTCGCGAGTCTGGCGCGCGGTGGCAACGCGGTGCTCATTTTTCCGCAGGGCACCCAAGCGCGACCGAGCGACGAGCAGGGCGATACGCCGGCGGTGCGCTTCAAGACGGGCGTCGCGCATATTGCCGAGGCGCTCGACGCGCCGGTCGTGCCGTTTGGCCTGGCCGGGACGGAAGAGGCAATGCCGCCGTCAGTCGGCGACTTCCACGGTCTGGTGATCGGTGGCGTGCCCGTGTCCCTGCGACGCACGATACTGGTCATCGCCTTCGGCGCGCCCACGCGTCAGACGCGGGCTGAGTCAGCCCAGCAGTTCCTCGAACGTCTGGAGCAGGACAGCTACGCGCTGGCGGCCGGAGCTGACGCGCTCCGGCGTGAGATCACGCGTTCCGAGCGCCGCGCGTAGCGGGTGAGCTGACGCGCCAGTTGGCGTACCGCATCGCGCAGCTCGGGTGGGTGATGGATGCGAAAGGGGCACTCGAGCTGGACCAGCACGCGTGCCATGAACTCGAGGCCCTCGACCTGGGTTCGAAGCAGCACGCCGCCACGCGTTTCTTCGAGTGTGCCCATGTCGGCAGCGATGCGCCGGCGGGCTTCGTCGAGGGTTAGCTCCAGCTCGACCTCGACCGGCCAGCCCCACTGCAGCGTAGCCAGCGACTCGAGCACGTAGTCGACGCAGTTGAAGTCGAGCGGCTTGGCGAACGTCTCATGCCTGGGCTCGAGGGCCACGATGCGGTCGAGCCGGAACATGCGCACGTCGGCGCGCAGATGGCACCAGCCGACCGTGTACCAGCGTCCGCGATGCACCACCACGCCGTACGGATCGATGGTGCGCTCGGTCTCCTCCTCAGCCGCGCGGTAGCGGAGCCAGACGCGCCGATTGTGCTGCGCCGCCTCGCTGATGCCCAGCAGGACCGTCGGATTGGACGCGGCGGCGTAGCCGCGCAGCGGGGTGAACGCCAGCGCGCCCTGCACCGCCTGGACGCGGCCGCGCAGCCGGTCGGGCAGCACGCGGTCGATCTTGGCCAGCGCGCCCTCGACCGCCAGCGCGGCATCCAGCAAGCCGGCGCGGCGTGAGGCGAGCAGCCCCAGGATCAGCGCCAGCGCCTCCTCCTCGTTGAACATCAGCGGTGGCAGTTTGTAGCCGGGGCGGAGTCGGTAGCCGCCGTAGCGGCCAGGCTCGGATTCGACGGGCACGCCCAGTTCCTGGAGGGCGGTGACGTAGCGGCGCACGGTGCGCGAATCGACCTCGAGGCGCTCGGCAAGCTCGGTGCCGCTCAGTCGCGCGCGTGACTGCAAGAGCTCGAGCACGGTCAGAACACGCGTCGTCGGGTGCGACATGGGCGGGAGCGTTGTTACTCCAATGCGGACCGATTCTGTCCTGGTTGAGGCGTACGGTCAAGGCGTTGAGGAGCGAGGTACCACCCATGCTGACCGACGATCCCCGGGACCTGGTGAGCTACCGCCAGCAAGACCTGCTGGCGGAAGCCGAAAGCGAGCGCCTGCTGGCGCTGCTGCCCCAGCGCGCTGGCCTCTCCGTCCGCGATCTGTACTGCCACCTCGCAAGCTGGCTCACACGCCAGGCTCGTGCGCAGTTCCGGTTCGAGGGAGTCCGCGCACGTTTGAGCCAGTCACGCATCCGGGTCGGGGGAGCCTGCGCACGTTTGAGCCATGCACGTGTCCGGGTCGGGGGAGCTTGCAGCCCCCCGCCGCCAGTCGCTGCTCCGTTCGCAAGCTCACTGCGCGCTCCTTCCCGCGGCGACCCCCCGCGTACGTGCTGAACCGCACCTCTGCGGGGTCGCATGCCCGACATGCGTGGGCCACACACCGTGTTGATCGAACGTGGTTGAAGCCCCTGTAACGTTTGGGCCGAACACCATCAGTTCCCACGGTGTGTTGATCCTCGAGAGGTGACAGCGCCGACGTTCAGCGAACAACGTGTAGAACTGTCACATCGCTCAATGCGACACGGTATGTACCTCACCGCGTGTTGATCCTCGAAACGTGTCCGCAGGAACGCTCAGCCAACCACGTGTCGAGGTCGTCCGCGGCCCCGCGGACGACCTGGCCATCCGCCGCCAGAAGCCGCGCTACTCGTCCAGCGCCGCTGCCAGCGTGTCCCGCGCCTCGATCAGCCGCTTCAGGGCAGCCTCCCCCTGGAGATCCGGCGGTGTTCCGAGGGACAGCTGCGTTACCCCGATCGCCGCAAGTTTGCGCGTCGTTTCAATCCACTCGTCGGGTCCACCTGGACCGACCAGTACCCGCCCCGCGAACCCGAAGTACGCTGGGTCGCGGCCTGCCTCGCGCAGGTAGCTCTGCACCTGTGGAATGACCGTGAACGGGTCGCCCAGGGGCATGAAGCCGTCGGCCACGCGCGCCGCGCGCCGCAGCACGCGGTCGTGCGCGCCGCCGATCCAGATGGGAATCGGCACCGTGGCCAGGCGGTTCAGTCCGACGCCTTCCAACTCGTGCCAGCGGCCGGAGAAGGTGACGTATGGCTGCGTCCAGAACTTGCGCAGCACGGTGACCTGCTCTTCGAGGCGACGCCCGCGGGTGGAGAAGTCCTGGCCGACGGCCTGATATTCGGCGGTGTTCCAGCTGATGCCGATGCCCAGCTCGAAACGTCCGTTGCTCAGATGCTGCAGTTCGGCGGACTGCTTGGCGACGATAGCGGTCGGATACAGGGGCAGGATCAGGATGTTCGGTCGAAAGTGGATTCGCTGGGTGATGGCCGAGAGGTAGCCGAAGGCGACGAACGGATCGTGGAAGGGCCCGGTATACGTGGCCTGAGGCCGGTCGGTGTAGCGCTCGGCCGGCACGCCGAGCAGGTGGCCGGCGCTGGTGAGCACGTCGAACCCGGCGCCGTCGAGGGCCTGGGTGAAGTCGCGGAGGGCGATGGCATCGCTCATCGCGGTGATCGGCAGTCCCGCTCCGAATTGCATCCCCTGATCGTACCGTTCAGCTCATAGTTCCTTTTTGGGGGACAGCGGGGCGGGCTGGTGAGGCGGGACCCTAACGGGACCAGCACGCGGCAGCCCGCCCCGCTGTCTTGACAGAGCCTCTCTCCGGGGATGACGCCGAGTGATTATGATCGTGCGCGTGGCCACGATCGCCGACGTTGCCAGGATGGCCGGCGTTTTGATTGCCACCGTCTCGCGCGTGCTGTCGCCGGGGGCGGTGCCCCACCCGGTGCGCGCGGATACCGCCGACCGTGTGCGCGAGGCGGCTCGTCGCCTGAACTTCGTGCCCTCGCCGCTGGCGCGCGGGCTGGCGGCGCGGCGCTCCGGGCTGATCGGACTCGTCGTGCCCGACCTCGCGGACCCGCACTATCCGCAGATCGCCATCGGCGTCGAGGACGGCGCGCGGCAGGCGGAAATGGGCGTGCTCATGTGCAACACGCTTGGCGAGCTCGAACGGCTGGCCGAATATCTGCAGTTGCTCGAAGCGCGGCGTGTGGACGTGATCGTGCTCTCGGGCGCGACGAGCCTGAGCGGGGTTGAGCTCCAGACGCTACGGCGCTGTTCGATTCCCATGGTGCTGATTGGCCGGCCGGCCATTCCCGTGCAGTGGCCGCACGTCAGCATCGACAACCGCCTCGGCGCGCGGCTGGCCACGCGCCACCTTCTCGGGCTTGGCTGTACGCGGGTGGTCCACCTGGGCGGGCCGCGGAAACAGACGACCATGGCGGACCGCGCGCGCGGCTACATGGACGAGATGCAGCCGCGCGCCCTGGACATGGTCGAGTCGAGTGGCACGCCGGAGGACGGGTATGACCGCCTGCGCGCGCGACTGGAGCTCGAGCCGCGCCCGGACGCGGTCTTCGCGGCGACCGATCGTCTGGCAATCGCCGCGCTGGCAGTCGCCGCCGATCGTGCCCTGCACGTGCCGCGTGACCTCGCGGTGGTTGGCTTCGACGATATTCCACTGGCGGCGCAGTTGCGGCCGAGGCTAACGTCTGTGTCGCAGCCGGCGTACGAGCTGGGCACGGCAGCGATCGAGATCGCGGGCCGAGCCAGCGCCGGCCAGACGGTCGAGCCGCGCGTGCTGGCACCGCGCCTGATCGAGCGGGAGTCGACCCTGGGCCCCGGCGGCCGCTTCACGCGCTGAACGCTTCCGAGGAGTTCGTGCCGCGGTTCGTCAAGCAGGTCTGCGTTGACAGCGCCAGATCCGCGGATCCTTCGTCGTTCCCCTCGGGAAGACACGTGTCACGCACAGTGATGAAGCGGCTGGCGTCGGGCCGGCGCATGTTCACGCGCTGCACGCTTCCGAGGAGTTCGTGCCGCGGTTCGTCAACCAGTGTCTGCATTGACAGCGCCAGATCCGCGGATCCTTCGTCGTTCCTCCTCGGGGAAGACACGCGTCACGCGGTGATGAAGCGGGGCGTCGGGCCGGCACATGCACGTTTGCCCAGCGGACGCCGTTCAGCATTCGGGCTTGTCAGCATTCGGGCTTACAGATACGCGGACGTTTGGGACCCCGAAAACGTGGGTTCGAGCGGACTGCCTCGCCTGAGACGGCCGAGCCCGTTGGTCATGCCCAGCTCGGCCACCGGCACGCGGGCTCCGTGGCGGCTCGCGGGTGCGAGACTTAGCTCGGGTCCGTGTACAGGGCCTGGAAGGGGCCAATGTGCGGGTACAGGTCGGTCGCGAGGACCGCCAGGATCTGGCGCAGGTGGTCCAGGTCGTGATAGGCCCACTCGGCCACGTACGTGTCGACCGAGACCTCGCCGTAGCGTGGGTGCTTGACGACGTGGCTGCGCTGTTCGGGGGTGAGGTGACGGAGCCAGACGAGGTTCGCCGCACGCGCGTCGGCCCAGTCGTTGGACATCTGGCGCGGGTCGCCCGGCGCGGCGGGTTCTGGGGCCGGCGCGTATTCGAGGTGGTCCTGTTCCGAGGCGCGCTTGACGCGCGGCGCGAAGCTGACGGTCTCGGCGTGGAGCAGATGGGCCAGGACCTCGCGCGGGGACCAGGCGCCTTCCCTGGGTCGTTCGTCCTGTGCCGAGCGGGGCAGGTTAGTCACGATCGCCGACAGGACCGGGGGAGTGCCCGCCAGGACGTCGAGGGCACGCTCGAAATTCAGCTCAACCACGATCGATTCTAGGGTGCGCAAATACGTCGCTCGCCGGCTTTTGCTGCGGCTCGTGAGCAGTTTCGGGGTTTGAGCCAATCACGCGTCCGGGGCGAGGGAGCCCGCGCACGTTTGAGCGATGCACGTCTCCGGGTCGGGGAGAGGTGTGTGCTAGTCCGCCCCTTCGGGTCGGGGGAGCCTGCGGCCCCCCGCCGCCAGTCGCTGCTGCGCTCGCAGGCTCGCTGTGCGCTCCTTCCCGCGGCGACCCCCCGCACAGGATTGGTAAGGTTCGAGCCGTTCACGCGTCCGGGTCGGGGAGCCTGCGGCCCCCCGCCGCCAGTCGCTGCTCCGTTCGCAGGCTCACTGCGCGCTCCTTCCCGCGGCGACCCCCCGCGTACGTGCTGGGCCGCACCTCTGCGGGGTCGCACGCCGACAGCGGGGGTCCACACACCGTGTTGGTTGGACGTGTGTGACACCTCGACACGTTGTTCGCTGAACGTCGGCGCCATCACGTTCGAGGATCAACACGCGGTGGGGCACATAGCGTGTCGCATTGAGCGGTGTGACAGGTCGCCACGTTGTTCGCTGAACGTCGGCGCTGTCACGTCTCGAGGATCAACACACCGTGGGAACTGATGGTGTTCGGCCCAAACGTTACAGGGGGTTCAAAGACGTTCCGATCAACACGGTGTGTGGACCCCGCGTGTCGGTAGAGACGCTCAGCTAACCACGTGTCGAGGCGTCATACAGGTCCCATCAACAGGGTGTGCGGACCCCGCGTGTCGGCGTGCGACCCCGCGGAGGTGCGGCCCAGCACGTACGCGGGGGGTCGCCGCGGGAAGGAGCGCGCAGCGAGCTTGCGAGCGGAGCAGCGACTGGCGGCGGGGGGCCGCAGGCTCCCCCGACCCGAAGGGGCGAACGGCTCAAACGTACGCGGGCTCCCCCGACCCGGACGCGTGAACGGCTCGAACCTTACCAATCCTGTGCGGGGGCTCACTACTGGCCTCGCGCGGCGACGCGTTCGGCACTGTTCTTTGCTCCCAGCTCCTCCAGGCGCTGCGCGGCGGCTTGCCAGTTTGGAGGGGCGGTCTCGGGCAGCGTCACGCTCAGGTCCTGCGGCCGCATGCAGACGATCTCCTTGAAGATCCGAAGCTGGTCGGCCAGCGGGGGGCCCAGCGTGTCCTGCCGCGCGGCCAGGGTGGCTTCCAGCGTGCCGTACTTGAGCAGCAGCGAGGCAGCGGCTTTCGGGCCGATGCCTTTGGCGCCGGGGATGTTGTCGGAAGCGTCGCCGGCCAGGGCTTTGAAGTCGGGAATCTGCTCCGGGAGCACGCCCATGCGTTCGACCACCTGCTGAGGCCCGATGCGGATCAGGTCGCGCACGCCGCTGCGTGGGGCGAGCACGGTCACGCGGTCAGACACGAGCTGGTACGCGTCGCGGTCGGTGGTCAGCAGCAGACTGTGACCGCCGCGCGCGGTCTCGGCCACGGCGGCGGCGGCCATGAAGTCGTCCGCCTCGTAGCCGGGCTGCTTGCCGACGCCGAAGCCGAAGGCGGCGGCCAACGACGGCAGCAGGTTGAGCTGTTTGACGATCGCGTCGTCGAAGACACGGCCGCCCTGGTACGTGGGCCACAGCTTGTGGCGGTAGGTGTCCACGCCGAGGGTGTCCCAGGCGACGAACATCGAGCGCGGCCGCTCGTTGTCCCAGATGGTCAGCACCATGTTCGTCCAGCCGACGATGGCGTTGATCGGTCGTCCGTCGGACGACTTCAGCGTCTTGGGCATGGAGTGGTAGGCGCGATGCGCCAGGTTGTCGCCGTCGACGATCAGCAGCGGACGTTCGTCAGAGCTCGGCACGCCGCGAACAATCATCGCAGATCGCGTTTAATCGATGGGCGATGCAGGCCGAGGTGCTGCTGCGCGGCGCGGTCGTCGTGCCGGGCTCTGTCGATGATCCATCCGGCCACCGACAGCCACAGACGGCCGTCCGTTCGCTGGCGATCGGCGGCGGACGCATCCTGGCCGTGGGCGAGCCCGACGACGATCTCGACGACTGGAACGGGCCAGCGACGCGCGTCATCGAGCTGGCGGGCGCGGCCGTGGTGCCGGGCTTTGTCGATGCGCACATGCATTTCGGGCACTTTGCTCTAGCGCGACAGCAGGTCGATCTGGACGCGGCGCTCACCCTGGAGGATGGCCTCGCGCTGGTGCGGGCAGAAGCCCACCGGCTGGCGGCGGGCAGCTGGCTGCAGGGCCGAGGATGGGATCGCAACCGTTGGGGACGCCTGCCGACGCGCGCCGATCTCGATGCGGTGGCGGGTGGTCGCGCGGTGGCGCTCTCGAGTCACGATGGGCACGCGCTGTGGCTGAGCTCGGCGGCGCTCGCGGCGGCAGGCATCACGCGTGAGACGGCGGATCCGGTGGGTGGCGTCATCGAGCGGGAGCCGACGGGCGAGCCGAGCGGGGTGCTGTTCGAAAATGCCCTGGATCTGGTCCGCGCTCAGATTCCGGAGCCGAGCCAGCGTGAGCTGCAAGACGCCATTCGGTCGGCGCTGCGCGTGGCCGCGGCCGCAGGCTTGACGGGTATTCACAACTTCGAAGACGCGCGCACGCGCCGCGTGTTCCAGGCGCTGGAGGCCCAGGGTGACCTCACGCTGCGCGTGTACCACGGCGTGCCACGCGGCGAGCTTGCCAATGCGCGCGAGCGCGAATTGCACAGCGGGGCAGGTAGCGAGTGGCTGCGCGTCGGACCTGTCAAGCTGTTCGCGGATGGCTCGCTGGGCTCGCGCACCGCATGGCTGCTGGCCGCGTACGAGGGCCGCGTCGACGACGACTATCGCGGGGTTGCCACCCTCGGCGCAGATGAGCTCGCCGCTGATCTGCGCACGGCTGCCGACGCGGGTCTGGACATCGCCGTGCACGCCATCGGCGACGCCGCGGTGCGGCGCGTGCTGGACGTCTTCGAGCAGACCCGCGCGGCGTATGCACCCTTGCGTCAGCGTCTGCTGCGCGTCGAGCACGCGCAGCTCGTGGATCCTGATGACGTGCCGCGATTTGGCAAGCTAGGCGTGATCGCGTCCATGCAGCCGATCCACGCGACCGCCGATCGGCAGGCGGCGGAGGTGCACTGGGGCGACCGCTCGCGGCACGCGTACGCCTGGCGCGAGCTGCTGTCGGCTGGCGCCGTACTGGCGTTCGGCACCGATGCGCCCGTCGAGCACATCGAGCCATTGCTGAGCCTGTACGCCGCGACCACGCGGCGCGACCCGAGCGGCTCGCCCGTGGAAGCCTGGTATCCAGATCAGTGCCTTGGACTGGAGGAAGCTTTATGGGCCTATACGCGGGGTGCGGCGATGGCCGAGCGCGCGGCCGCTCGGCGTGGCAGCCTCGCGGCGGGCATGGATGCCGACCTGGTGGCCCTTGGGCCGAATCCGTTCGGCCAGTCGCCAGAAGCGCTTCTGGACTCGCGTGTGCTGTTGACGATGGTCGGCGGCCGGATCACCTTCGAAGGAGAGTGACCTCAGTGACCTCAAGTATGGACAGACCTACCAGAAAGCCGCACCGGTCGTGCTTGTCGGTGCCGGGCAGCAGCGCGCGCATGCAGGCTAAAGCCGCCACGCTCGCCGCTGACGAGGTACTGCTCGACCTCGAAGATGCCACGGCGCCATCCGAGAAGGTGGCTGCGCGGCAGGTCATCGTCGAATCGCTGCTGTCGCTGGACTTCGGGCAGCGCGCGGTGGCGGTGCGGGTCAATGGCGTCGATACGCAGTGGTGCTATCGCGACGTCGTCGAGGTGGTGGAGCCCGCGGGCGACCGCATCGACGCGCTGATCCTGCCCAAAGCGGAATCGGCGGCGGACATCCACTTCGTCGATCGGCTGCTGAGTGAGATCGAGCTCGCGCGCGGCTGGCCGCTGGGTCGAATTGGACTCGAAGTGCTGATCGAGTCGTCGCACGGGCTGCAACAGGTGGACGCGATCGCGGCTGCCTCGCCGCGGCTGCGGGCGCTGATTTTCGGCCCGGGCGACCTGTCGGCGAGCCTGGGGCTCGGGCAGCTGACGATTGGCATGCACGATGACAGCGGGTACGACGCGGATATCTGGCACTACGCGCTGATGCGGCTGCTGGTCGCGGCGCGCGTGAATGGGCTGCTGGCCATCGACGGACCCTTTGCCGCCTTTGCCGACCTGGAAGGTCTGGAGCGCTCGGCGCGCCGCACCGCGGCGCTCGGTTTCGACGGCAAGTGGGTGATCCACCCGACGCAGATCGAGACCGTGAACCGGGTGTATGCCCCCGATCCGGCGACGTACGCGCACGCCGAAGGCATCCTCGAGGCGTATCGGCAGGCGACCGAAGGCGAGGGCCGCGGCGCGGTGCGCTACGAGGGCGAGATGATCGACGAGGCGACGCGCAAGATGGCTGAGGCCGTAGCCGAGCGCGGCCGCTGGTTGGGGCTTGGCGACCAGGTGGTGCGCTGACGCTTCCGAGCAGCGCGGGCGCTGTCTGTCGTCCTGAGCGTGCGTCGTTCCTCCTCCGCGTGATACGCGACCTGTGGTTGGAAGTAGTGAGAGGACGCCGTCGGCCCGGGGGGTCGTCAACGCGGGCTTGTTGCTCCGGAGACTCGCCAGCCAGGTCCGGCCACCGGCGTTGGCGACGCACCACGGTCCGTGGTCCGCACGCAGTCCCCGCTGGTGGATACTGCGCGGAATGTGGCAGCCGCGGTGGCTGCCTCGGCGACCTGATCGCGACCGTTTTGCACGATTGTGCTTTGCCCGCTGCTGATGCGTCCAGGACTCCGGGCGTTCTGGTCGCTGACGATGGCCTCCGCACGCCGAACACGTCCCGCGGCGCGTCCCGTCTGGTGGGAACCGTCGTGCCCCGCTACTTCAGCGCGAGCGCGACACCCAGCAGGCCGGTGACCATGCTCACCAGCCAGAAGCGCTGGGCCACTTGCATCTGCGACCAGCCCACGAGCTCGAAGTGGCGATGGAGTGGTGCGCGTCGCAGGAGCCGCTTGCCCGAGCTCAGCCGGAAGTAGCCGACCTGCAGGATGACCGACACCGTCACGGCCACGTAGACGAAGCCGATCAGCGGCAGCAGCAGCACCTGGCCGAGCATCAGCGCCACCACCGCCAGCGTGGCGCCCAGCGCCAGCGCACCGGTGTCGCCCATGATGACCTGTGCCGGATGCGCGTTGAACCACAGAAACGCGAGCAGCGCGCCAGCGACCGTGAAGCAGAACGTGACCAGATACACCTGGCCCTGCACAATGGCGATCGTGCCGTAGGCGGCGAAGGCCACCGCGGCGGTGTGGCCGGCGAGTCCGTCGAGACCGTCGGTCAAGTTGACGGCGTGAGCGGCGCCAAGAATAGCCAGCCAGGCGAGCGGGATGATCAGCCAGCCGATCTCGACTTTCGTCGTCATGCCCGGGATGAACACGTAGTCGACGCCGAGCAGGGCCGGGTGCCACAGCGCGATGGCCGCCACCAGACTGGCGGACCCCATGATCAGGAACTTGGCACGCGCGCCCAGGCCGCCACCACGACTGCCGACCAGCGATAGGCGATCGTCGTAAGCGCCGAGGGCAGCGGTGGCGAGCATGGTGGTTGTCGGCAGCAGGATGGAGCGGCCGGAGTCGCGCAGCCAGGTGAATGCCAGGACGATGGTGAGCAGGACGATCGGCGCGATGAACAGGAAGCCGCCCATCGTGGGCGTGCCGGTCTTGCTGAAGTGGCTTGGCAGCTCGTCCGCACGGACCTGTTTGGTAACGCCCGCGCGGCGCAGGCACCCGAGGAGCGGGTAGCCGAGGCTGAGAGTCAGAATGAAGGCTGCCGCGGCCATGGAGAGCGCGGTTGCCATCAGGGTCTCTTGTACCCGACTCGGGGATGGGGCCGGAAGGGTCCGACGGCGGCTTGAAGCGCGTCGAGGGCGCGAGCAGGCCGGTTCAGCTGCTGGGCGCCCGCGTTTACCCAGCGGCTTGCTGGCGTAGCAAGAACGTGATCCACATCCGATACGGCCGCCAGGCCTCGGAGATAGCGCTCAGCTCCGCGTCCGTCGGCTCGTGATCGAGCGCGTACGCCTCGCGCACCGCGCGGCGGAAGCGAGGCTCCTGCAGCGTCAGATAGTCCGGATGGCCTGCACCGCGCAGCAGGATCAGCTCCGCGCTGAACGGGCCGATGCCCGCGAGCTTTTGCAGATGCGCCAGCGCCTGTTCGTCGGGCAGCGCGCGGAGTGCCGCGGCATCGAGGTCGCCCGCGAGCGCGGCGGAGGCGATCGCGGCGATGTTCTCCGGTTTGCGCCCAAACAGCCCCGGAAACTCCGCGAGATCGACCAGCGCCCGCGGCGACGGAAAGGCGCGCATCGGCTGGCCGTGGATGCTTACCTGCTCGCCGAACGCCTCCGCCAGGCGGCCTTTAACGGCAGCCGCCTGCCGCATCTGGATGCGGTGCGAGATGATGGCCCACACGGCCGCCTCGTACGGTGAGTAGAAGCACACCGGCCGCAAGCCCGGAAAGCGCTCCAGCAGTCGGCCGGCGACCGGATCGCGCTTGCCCACATCCGCCAGCCCTCGCGCATCGACATTGAGGGACAGAATGCGCGCCGTCTGTCGTTGGACGACGACGCGGTCGGCATCGCCGTAGACGTCCGCGGCCAGGGCGCCGTCCCGGTCGAGGTCGCGCAGGCAGATACCGACTGGCTGCCAGGTGGCGTCAACGGGGAAGGCCATGTGCAGGTGACCTTCGGGGTCGAGGCCCGAGTGGCCAGCCGGGGTGAAGTCGCCCCAGAACCTGGCGGCGGCTTCCAGCGAGAAGGGGCCGAGCGGCTCGAGCGTGAACGACGTCGTGGCTGCGGGGTCCGCCATCAGCGCATGGCTCACGCGACCGGCTGGCTCGGTCGCTGCTGGGCGAACTCGAGCACGTAGTGGACCTGGCCGGAGGGATCCTTGACGCCGAAACATGTGCCGAAGGGCATGTGCCGGAGGGGCATGCTGATTTCAGCCGTCCTCGACATGCGTTCCAGAGTGGCCTGAGCATTGTCGACGACCCACCAGAGCTCAGGGATGCCGTCCTGGGCGGGGTCCATGCGCTCGTCGCTGGCGATAGCGTAGCTGGCGCCATGGGCGTCGGAGAGCTGGACGAAGGTGGGGTGGTCGCGGTCGACCTTGAGGCCGAGGACGTTGACGAAGAAGTCTCTGGTGGACTGAACGTCGGTGACGTATTCGAGCGCGAAGCCGAAATGGGCCTGGGTGTTGGTCATGAGTTCACGCTACGCGTGCGAGGCGACAGCATTGTGTCGGGAATTGCCCACGATTTCGGCCAGCGGGCGCGCCATGTTCGAAAGAGTGTCTGCCATGCTGAGGTTGCGAAGGATCGCGACGCTTTGCACTGCAAACGAGGAGAGGGGGACGGGTTTTCGTCGTTCCTGCTCAGGATGACGTGTATGGAGAGGCAGTTGGAGGGTGGGGCGGTGGCTTCTCGAAGCAGCGCCGGCGGGGTGCAAGGCGGTGTGAAACGGCTCGCGGCACCAGCGCCCACCGGCCTCATACGCCCTCACACCGTCCACGCCACAGCGTAGCCCCCCACCCAGGGTCTCTGTTCATTCCCCGGTGGTGTCCGCAGGACATGGGAACTGCGAAGGATCCGCAACTGCAGGGTTGTGCGCGAAGAGGGCGGACTCTTCGTCGTTTGTCCAGGTTGACACGCCTCATGGAGGGCAGGTAGGTGGAAGATGAGTCGTTAGATGAGTGCTGGTTCTGCTAGCTCGAACGGGAGGTCCGGCAGCATCGCGTCCAGCGAGCGTATGGCGATCGGCTCGCTCGTGAGCGTGGCCGCGGCAATGCGGTCCAGACGAAACGCGCGCGGCGCTTGCCGCAGGCGGCACCACGCGGCCAGGTACCAGCCGTGGCGCGTGCCGACCAGGCCCGCCGGCTCTACCACACGTAGCGTCTCGCGCGATTGGACATCCCGGTAGGTCAGCTCGAGGGCCACCGAGGCCAGCAGGGCTTGCTGGATCACCTCGGCGATCGAGCTGGCCGGGCTGTGCCGCGGTCCCTGTGCGACGCGAATGTGGCTCACCAGCCGGGACGCGGAGTCTTTGGGCGCGCTGGCCATGACGCCGGTCAGCTTTTGCAGAGCCGAGCGGCCTGCCTCCGCGAACGGCATGGCCCGCGTGGCGGCCAGAGCCGTAGCAATGGCAGCCGCCTCGGCCGGCGTGAGGTTGAGGGGCGGCAGCGTGGTGTCGACGTTCAGGCCGTAGCCGCCGCCCGGGCCGGGCTGCGCCCAGATCGGAACGCCGGCTTCCTGCAAGGCCAGGAGGTCGCGTTCGATGGTGCGCGTGGTGACTTCGAATCGCTCGGCCAGCTCGGTGGCGCGCATCAGCCGTGGGGCGTGGGCGCGCAACTCCTCGACGAGGGCGTACAGACGGTCGGTGCGATTCACGGTCGCACCGTAGCATCAGCGATTTGCTGGTCGCTATTGGGCCGGCGCAGGGTCCACAACTCGCGTCGCCAGCTCGTGGCTGATTGCCGAGCGCTGAGGACTGATGGCGGCGGGCCGAAGGGGGACGGTGACCGCGCTCGCCATCGGGTACAACCAACGCCAGCATGCAGGCTGGACTGCCACGACTTGTCGGCACGCGCTACGTCGTGCCACTGCGCGAGGGCGGCTCGCTGCCCGCCGTGGTCGACACCGAGGCCGACGGCAGCTACGTCGTCAAGTTCCGCGGCGCGGGCCAGGGTCCGCGCGCGCTCATCGCCGAAGCCCTCGTGGCCGGCATCGCGGTGCAGCTTGGGCTGCCGGTGCCCAGGCCGGCCGATCCTCAACCTGGATGACGGCTTTGGCCGAGGCGAACCCGACCCCGAGATCCAGGACATCCTGCGCGGGAGTGTCGGCGCGAATTTTGGCCTCGAGTTCCTGCCAGGCGCGCTCGCCTTCGACCCGGCGATCGACGCCGAACTCGTCTCCGCGGAGTTCGCCGCCGACGTCGTGTGGTTCGACGCGTACCTCACCAACGTCGACCGCACATCGCGCAATACCAACCTGCTGGTGTGTGGCGAGCGCGTGTGGCTCATCGACCACGGCGCGGCGCTGTACTTCCACCACCGCTGGTCGGGCTGGCGCGAGCGCATTCAGTCGCCGTTTGCTCAGATTGCCGATCACGTGCTGCTGCACGCCGCGGGTGACCTGGCGGCAGCGGATGCGCGCCTGCGGCCGCGTCTGGACAAGTCGATGCTGACGGCCATTGTCGAGAGCGTTCCGGAGGAGTGGCTCGACGCGGAAGAGGAAGAGTTCATCGACCTCGACGACCAGCGGCAGGCCTACCTGACCTATCTGGTCGAACGCCTCAACGGTCCGCGCGCCTGGCTGACCGAGGCGGCGTCCGCCCAGCAGCGCGGGCCGCAAACGCTGCAGCGTCGGCTCACGCACCGTGTGGTATAGCTACGCGATCGTCCGTGTGATGCCGCGCGTCGAGCGCGGCGAGTTCGTGAACGTGGGCGTGGTCCTGTTCAGCCGAGAGCTGGACTTTCTCGAAGCGCGCCTCGAGCTCGACGAGGAGCGGCTGCGGAGCCTGTCGCCCGAGGTGGACCTGGCGATGGTGGAGCGCCACCTGGCGATCTTTCGGGCGATCGCGCTCGGCGCAGCGGAGGGCGGTCCGATCGCGGCGTTGCCGAAGCCGGAGCGGTTTCACTGGCTGGTGGCGCCGCGCAGCACGATGATTCAGACGTCGCCGACGCACGTGGGGCGGTCACCGGACGCGGAGGCGGCGCTGGAGAATTTGCTGTCGGAGTTTGTGCGGGTGCCCGGCGCGGGGGCAGTTGCGCAGCGGACGTAGCCGGAGATGCCGTGGCGACTACGTGTGGGCGCGAGCGGTCCTCTGGTGGCCAGGTTCCGCGGATCCTGTTAGACCTGGGCAAGACTGAAGAAGGTCTGGTTCTGAGATGGGTGGTGACCTCATGCGGGCACGCCGGTACTGCGGATCCCGTCAGACGTGGGCAAGACTGAAGAAGGTCTTCTTCTGGGAGATCGCAGCGAACTCCTGGTCACGACGAAACCCCGGGTGGCGACGCGATGACGGATTCGCGTTGTCGTGACACGTCTCGTCAGTACACACGACCCCGTCCAAAGGTGCTCAGCGCTCGGCTGCCGGTTGCAGTGACGCTTTGAAGCGGTCGCGCAGCTCTACGCAGTTTTTGCTCGGCAGGTAGGGCGAGTCGCCGGGTTCGATGCGCGCCACGATGACCCACGGCTGATCGTCGGCCAGTGCTTCGGCGAAGACGTCGCGGAACGCGCCGACGTCGTCGAGGTCGCCGTCCGCGAGAAGCCGCAGCCGCGGGCGACGGTTTCGAGATTGACGCCGAAGGGCGAGCCGAGCCGGGCTGTCCACCGGTGATCTCCCAGCCGCCGTTGTCCCAGACGACGTGCACCAGGTTGCGCACCCCGCTTGCACGCTCGGTGGCCAGCGAGCTCAGGTTCATCAGGATCGAGCCGTCGCCGTCGAGAATGACGACGCGCAGGTCCGGCCGAGCCAGCGCCAGGCCGACGCCGATCGACGAGGCCATGCCCATCGAATTCCACATATAGAAATTGCGTGGGCGATCGTGCGCGACCAGGTCGAACGTGCTGTTGCCCACGCCGCCGATAATTGGCGCATCGCCGGCCAGCTCGACCGCGACGCGGGTGGCATCCAGTCGCCGCATCACTTTTCTGGCTTCCAGCCGGTCAACTGTGCGGACAGCAGGATGCCGAACGGCTGCTCGGCGGTGTAGCACGTCTTCAGCGCGCCCTCGACGATGGTGGACAGGTGGTCTTCCGCGTGGAGCGTGACGTGCCGGATGGTCAGCGCATCCAGGCAGCCGGGCACGGCGCGCCCCATGTGCAGCTGGGCGGGGTTGAACTCGCCGAGCTCGCCGCGCAGGCTGACCAGCAGCGGAAACGGGATGTGGTACGCCATCGCCAGCGAGCCCAGGGCGTTGAGCGAGTTGCCGAGGCCGGAACTCTGGATGAGCATCGCGCCGCGCTGGCCGCCCAGGAACAGGCCGGTCAGGATGCCGACAGCCTCTTCCTCGCGGTGGACGTTCGTCAGCGTGAAGAAGTCGTCTTCCTGGGCTTCCGCGAGCGCCAGCAGGCGGCCCATGACCGTGTCCGGGAGGAAGACGAGGTGATGGATGTCTTCGGCGCGGAAGGCGGCGAGCAGCGCGCTCGCCCAGGCGGGCGCGTCCGCGGCTTGATGGCGACCAGAACGTTTGATCGAAAAACTGGGCGGCACGGTATTCCCCGAAGGGTACCCTCTGGGTCGTGGCGCTTACGTTGGCGGGTGGGACGGTGAGCCGGATCCTGTCGCGCGAGTGCTTCTCCGTGGCTGGGGACGGAGTTCGGGGTCTCAGCGGTGGGCACGGGGGCCGGCGGGATTGTGGGGTGGATCCCAGAGGTAGGTCGGTCCTCCGGTGTTCACCTCTCGGCGCCTCCGCGTGGACAGGGCCTGCCTCGACTCGTGAGATGTCACATCGGGGCTTGTCGAGCGTCTCAAGGGAGGCCGTGTCAACTTGTGAGACGTCACACGGAGTGGTTCTTCACGTGTTGACAGGACCTGCCTCGCCCGCGGCGACGTGCCGCGGTCCGGATAGCGTCACGCCTGGAGGGACACACGGTGGAGTCCGCTGACCCGCTCGTCAAGCGCCTGCGCGAGACGCTCGCCTCGCGCGCGGCGGAGCCTTCGGCGGTGCTCGTGCACGAACGCGCGTTCCCTGCTCAGGAGGCCAAGCTCGGGGTGCTTCGCCCGCGGCTGCCCGCCGCGCTCGGGCGGGCGCTGGTCGGCTCAGGCGTGCGGCAGCTCTACGCCCACCAGGTCGCCACCGTCGAGGCGCTGCGCGCCGGCCAGAACGTGGTGCTGGCCAGCCCGACCGCCAGCGGCAAAACGCTGGCCTTCGCGCTGCCAACCCTGGAACGCGCGCTGACCACGCCGGGCACGTGCGGTCTGTATCTCTATCCGACCAAGGCCTTGATCGGCGATCAGCTCCGAGCACTGCGCGTGCTGGGCGATGCACTTGGCCTGCGCGTCGACGTGCTGACTGGCGACACGCCGCGCGACGCGCGCCAGCGCCTGGCCGCTGACCCGCCCACGCTGCTGCTGGCCAATCCCGACATCCTGCATCGGAGCCTGCTGCCGGACCATCGACGCTGGCGCACGCTGCTGGCCAATCTCGGCGTGGTGGCGGTCGACGAGCTGCATGCCTACCGCGGCGTCTTTGGCGCCCACGTTGCGCTGGTGCTGCGTCGCCTGCAGCGGTTGGCGGTGGGCTATGGCGCGCGGCCCGCGTACGTCGCGGCCTCGGCCACGATCGCCAATCCGGTCGAGCTTGCCAGCGAAATCGTCGGCCAGCCGTTTGTCGAAGTGCACGGCGACGCGGCCGGCGCTGGCGCGCGGCGCTTCCTGTTCTGGCGGCCACCCCTGCGCGGCGACGAGAGCCTGAACGAGCACGAGAGCGTCTTCCTCGAAGCAGCGGCAATCTTCGCCGAGACGCTGCGGGCCGGCTACAACGGGATCCTCTTTGGACGGGCGCGCGTGTCCGTGGAGCGCATGCTGCTGGACGTGCGCCGCCTGGTTGGACCCGAGCTGGCCGGTCGGGTGAGTGCCTACAAGGCTGGCTATCGGGCTGACGAGCGCGCCGAGATCGAAGCCGGCCTGCGCAGCGGCACGCTGCGCGGTGTCGTCTCGACCAATGCGCTCGAGCTGGGTATCGACGTCGGCGCACTGGATGTAGCCGTCATCGCCGGCTACCCGGGCAGCACCATGAGCTTCTGGCAGCAGGCTGGTCGGGTCGGGCGCCGTGCCGACCGAGAGGCGCTGGTTGTCCTGGTGGCGGGTGACGACGCGCTCGACCAGTACCACGTGCAGCACCCCGACGCGTTCTTCGGCCAGTCGATGGAGCATGCGGCGGTGGATCCGTCCAACGCGTCGATTCTGCTTGGGCATCTGCTGTGCGCGTCGGCGGAGCAGCCGCTCGCGCCAGACGACCTGCCGATCTTTCCGACGAATGCCGCGCGGCTGGTTGAGCGGCTTGTCGAAGCTGGCGAGCTGAGCGCCGGACCCGTGTGGCAGGCGCGCACGCGGAGCGTGCATGCCGACGTCTCGCTGCGCGGCACGTCACGCGAGCCGTACACATTGCAGGTCGGCCAGACGCGAATCGGGACGATCGAGCCGCCGTACCTGCAGCGCGAGTGCTACCCGGGCGCGCTGTACCTGCACAATGGCCGCGGGTATCGAGTGAGCACGCTGGATGCCCGTACGCACGCGGTGCGGCTCGAGCCGGATTCGTTCGATGCGCGGACCACGCCGATCGTTGAAGTCGAGGTCGCGCCGCGAGAGGCGGCGCTGGCGACGCGCACGCTCGCGCTGGGCGAGGTTGGGCTCACGGTGAGCGTTGGGCCCCTGCGTGTGGGTGAAACCGTGGCTGGCTATCGCGAGACGCAGCGCGGACAGAGCATGACCTGCCAGCTGGAGGAGCCGCTTGTGTCGGTGCTCGATACGGTCGGGCTGTGGGTGGACGTGCCCGCGGAGCTGGAGCCGGATCTCGAGTCGCTGCACGCGGTGGAGCACGCGCTGGTCAATGCGCTGCCGCTCGGACTACTGTGCGACCGCCGCGATGTCGGCTCGAGCAGTGACGAGAACCGGCTGTACGTGTATGACTTCGCCGAGGGCGGTATTGGCCTGGCCGAGAAGGCGTATCACGTGCTGGAGCGCTTGCTCGCCGAGGCGGCCACGCTGGTGCGTGACTGCCCGTGCAGCGAGGGCTGCCCGAGCTGCATGCAATTGCCGGGCTGCCCGCGGGCCAACGCCGGGTTGGACAAGGTGGGCGGGCTGGCACTGCTCGAGGGTCGGTCGGTGCGCGGGGCGCGCGCGGTGGCGTGGACCTCGGCGGCGATGGCGGAGCGCTCGTCCGGCGGGCCAGGCGCGCGCACGGACGACGGGGCAGGTGCGCGCGGGGCGGGCACGCGGCGACGGCTGCGGTCGATTGCCGACGACGATCGGCGCGAGCGGTACGGCTTGTCGCCGCGGTGGCTGGAGGTGGGTGGGCTTGCGCAGTCGGCGACTGACGGCCTGGTGGCGGTGTTGTCGCTGGGGCGCGGCACGGTGGAGGTGCAGCCGCTCAACGGTGGGGAGAATCACTGGGTGTCGATCAAGGAGCTGTCGCCGGCGCGGCCGGGGTGGTGGAAGCAGCAGGGACAACAGCAAG
Source organism: uncultured Chloroflexia bacterium (assembly GCA_963776625.1). Lineage (GTDB taxonomy): Bacteria > Chloroflexota > UBA6077 > UBA6077 > CF-72 > CF-72. The sequence goes on from CAVZNP010000007.1 coordinate 610,830, forward strand.
GGTGCTGAGGCTGCGCGCGGGTCCGGAAAGGGGTGCCAGCGATACGGCGTCAGCTGGCGCGTTGGCAGGCGGATCTGCGCAAGCGTGGTTCATTGCAGGGAGTATCAGGTTGGGGCCCGAGAGGGTGTGGGCAGTGAGAGGGCGCCAACGCCGCGGACTGGTCACACCTCCACCTCCACCTCCACCTCCACCTCCGCCGTGGGTGTGACAAAATCCGCCGAAGAGGGGGCTAGCTCGTTCGTGGTGCGAAACCAGGGGATGCTGAGGCACGCACTGTGGGACGAATTACTCGCTTGACAAGAAGGATTGTGTGCTGTCGGGCCTGCCGCAAGCGTCCCATGCGCCAGCCATGAGGCGGTTTCGGAACTGAGAGTAGCTGACGGCTGGCGCGTTCTCAGGCGGATCGCAGGAGCGTCGTTCACAACGGGTTGTGGGCCCGCGAGGGGTGGGGACGGCGGGGCGGCGGCTCCTGGATCACGTCAACGCGATGCGTATGACAAGGCACTGCCGCGCGGGTGGCCTGATTCGTGCGGCTGAGCGGCGTGTATGTCGCGGCTTCGCAGTGGACGCCTGCAGTGGCTGCTTGCTTGCGCGCTGTTCGGCGCCATCCTGCTCGCGCTGGTCATCGCCGCGCTCACGCTGGATCCGCTGGCTGCTAGCGTCCCCTGAGCCCCTGAGCCCCTGAGCCCCTGAGCCCCTGAGCCCCTGAGCCCCGAGCGCTTCCCAGTCGTCGTTCCCCGGCGGCGGCGAGTTCCGCCAGTCGGAACCACGAGTGCGGCACACTGCACGGGACAGTTGTTGCCGGCCATGGCCCCGACCTCCTCGCCGATTATCCAGGCCATCGGCCTGAGCAAGAGCTACGGCAAATTCGTCGCCGCTCGCGACGTCACTTTCGAGGTCGGTGCCGGGCAGGTCTTCGGTTTCCTCGGCCCCAACGGGGCCGGCAAGTCGACCACGATCCGCATGCTGACGGGCCTGGTGCGGCCGAGCAGTGGCACCGCACACGTCGCCGGCTTCGACGTGCTCGACGAGCCGCGCGAGGTGAAGCGTCGTGTCGGCTATCTCGCGGAGGCGCCCTATCTGTACCCGAAGCTCACGGGCCGCGAGTTTCTGGCGTTCATGGCGGGCCTGTACGAGGTCGACGCCGCGGTCGCGCGCCAGCGCGCGAGTCGACTCCTCAGCCTGTTCGAGCTCGACGACAAGGCCAATGAGCTCGTCGAAACCTACTCTCACGGGATGCGGCAGAAACTCGCGCTGGCCGGCGCCCTGCTGCACGAGCCACCGGTCCTCTTTCTCGACGAGCCGACTTCCGGCCTTGATCCGCGCTCCGCGCGCCTGGTGAAGGATCTCCTCGTCGGGCTGGTGCACCGCGGTCACACGGTGTTCCTGTCGACGCATGTGCTGGAGATCGCCGAGCAGTTGTGCACGCGCGTCGGCATCATCGATCACGGTCAGGTGATCGCAATCGGCACGCTCGACGAGCTGCGCCAGCAGGCGCGGCGCGAAGCCTACTCGCTGGAGGACGTGTTTCTGCAGCTCACGGGTGGCAATGAGGAGCGAGCAGTGGCGGCCTATCTGCGCGATACGCCGTGATCCGCCTGCTGCTGCGCCAGCGCCTGCAGCTGGGCATGAACCGCGTTTTGCGCGGCCCGCGGCGTGTGCCGCGGCTAATCGGCGCGACCATCGCGTTTGCCCTCACCTTCGGATTCGTGGTGCTGGCGGGGTTGAACGCCGGTCTGCTGGTCGAGCGCGTCGCGCAGACCGATCCCCAGGTCGCCGTCCGGGCGCTGCCGGTCATCCTGGTGGGCGTCACCGTGCTGACGCTGGTCACCAGTTTGAGTAGCGCTTTCCATCACCTCTTTCTGGCAGGCGACCTCGAATTGCTGATGGCCAGTCCCGTCCCGCCGCGCGGCCTGTTCGGTCTGAAGATTTTCGAGATCTGGCGCGACTCGCTGCACGTCATCCTGTTTCAGTGCGCGGCACTGTACGGCTTCGGGCGCAGTTTGAACCTGGCTCCGCCATATTTCGTGGCGGCCGCGATCGTTGGGCTGCTGCTGACGCTGGCCACCAGCGCGCTGGGCGCCATCCTGACGCTTGCGCTGATCCGCGTGCGCTTCGGCGAATCGATTCTGGGCCTGAGCCGTCTGCTGGCGATCGTGCTGTTTCTGCCGGTGGGCGTGCTGGGTGTTCCGTCGCTGGGGTCCGGCCGCAATCGCATCTCGCTGGTCCTGAATCAGAGCGGGGTGACGTTCGCGGGCGACCAGTTGCGCGGCATGGGCGATCCTCCCACGTGGGCGCCGACGACGTGGGCCGCGCATATTTTGTTGTTCGACGACGCGGCGCCACTGTCAGCCGCGCTGTTGATCGCGCTGACGGTGGTGCTGTTCGTCGGCTTGCAGGTCGCCTTTGGCGGGCTGTTTCAGCCGGGCTGGGAACGCGTACGGTTTTCGAGCGGCGCCCCCACTACTGGGCGAAGAAGGATTGGCGTGCGACTGCCGGTCGAGGCCCTCCCGCGCAGTCCCGTTGCCGGCATTCTGCTCAAGGACTGGCGCACCGTGATTCGCGACCCGCGCTGGCGCACCGGCACGCTGGTGAGTTTGATTGCTCTGGGACTGCCGGCGATGCTGCTCTTCGCGGGCGACCCGTTAGCCCGCTCGGCGCATCTGATGCGCTTCTGGTTCGGCATGCTGCCCGTGCCGTACCTGGCGTTTCTGGTTGGCAGTCAGCAGGGCGCCTCGACGCTCGCGTACGAAGGCCGCAATCTGGCGCTGCTGCGGGCGGCACCCCTGGGCATGGGGCGTGTGCTGGTGGCCAAGCTATGCGGTGGCCTCGCGCTGGTGCTGCTGGTGACCTGGACCGCGACCCTGACCCTGGGCCTCAGTCACAACGGCACGCCGATCGAGATGATCGTGGCGCTATTCGCCGGTACCTGGTTGGCGGTGGGCGCCACGCTCGCGGCAGTGGCCGGCGCGGGGCTGACGGCTGACTTCGAAAGTGACAACCCCCAGCGGCGAGTTGGCTGCCTGGGGACCATTGTGACCGCGGCCCTGTCCATCTTCTTTTTCGCGACCAACACCGGCGTGGTCGCATGGTGGGTGGTGCGCAACCTGTTCAGCCTGCCGCCGCGGATCGCGGTGACGGTGGCGCCGGTGGTCGACATTGGCCTGCCACTGCTGGCGCTTGTGTCCGTGGGCGCGATCCTGGTGGCGTCTCGGCTGGCGGTGCGGCGGCTGGCCACGTGGGAGATCAGTTAGCGTCCGACCCGATGCGGGTGCGCAGGACCGTGTCGTAGGAACGCGCCCATTCGGTGGGGTCGATCGCGTCGCACTGGTCGGTGTAGAAGTGGGCAACGACGGCGGCGCGGTAGACGGCGAGGCGCTGGAGTTCACGCGGGGTGAAGGTGTAGGTACCTGGTTCGAGGGGGGTTCGGGTCGGCGGCATCACGGGTCAGGTCTCCATTTCGGTGAGTCACACTCTAGGGGTGGGCTACGTGTGGGGCTGTGAGGTGGATCACACGTTGGGAGTGATTCCCTTCACACGCGCATAAACGCCGCGGCGGTGGAGATTCGGGGGACAGGCTTGCGGCCCAGACGCTCCCGCGGGTCGTGTTAGACAGCAACGTTCGAAAGGGTTTGACTGGGTAGAGCGTGCGGCTCACTACCTCCTTGACGTGCGGAACTCGAAGGCGATCCACCACGGCGAAAGAGTTGTTAGGGTTGCTTACCCGTTTCAGCCGTAGACTCTGCGCGTGACGCTGGGGACCCCGAAGCCGCTGGTGCTGGTTGTCGACGATGAGCCCATCGTCGCCGAGGTCGTCGGTCACTACCTGCGTCGTGACGGCTTCGCGGTCGTTTCCGCCAGCACTGGCCCCGACGGACTGGCCGCCGCTCTCGATCAATCTCAGGCGCCGCAGGCAATCGTCCTGGACATCATGCTGCCCGGCATGGACGGGCTCGAAGTCTGCCGCCGACTGCGCCAATCACACGTGACCGCGCCGATCATTCTGCTAACCGCGCGTGGCCAGGAGGCGGACCGCATCGGCGGCCTCGGCATCGGCGCCGACGACTACGTCGTCAAGCCGTTCAGCCCCGCGGAGGTGGTGGCGCGCGTCAAAGCCCAGTTGCGGCGCGTACGGCTGGACACCGAGCCGCCGGTCGATGGCCACCTGCGGGGAGGCGAGGTGGAGCTCGACCCGCGCGATCGCGGGGTTCGCGTGCGGGGTCAGCCGGTGATCTTGACCGCCAAAGAGTTCGATCTGCTCCACTTTCTGATGGCCCACGCCGGCGAGGTGTTCAGTCGCGACGACCTGCTCGACGCGGTCTGGGACAGGGACTTCTCCGGTGGGCGGCGACGGTGACGGTGCACATTCGACGGCTGCGCGAGAAGATCGAGCGCGACCCGAGCCGGCCGAGCCACCTCAAGGTCGTGTGGGGCACCGGCTGACAAGTTCGATCCCTCCTGAAGAGGACGTCTCGGAGGGACTCCGCTGGAGGCGACGGCTTACGCTGGCGACGTGACGCGGATCCGTAGCGCGCATGGCTGACCAGGCTCGCACGGTGGTGACGGCGCGGCTGCGCTCGCCGTACACGCCGATGTGGCTGGCGCTCGGCGCCACGCTGGTCGGCGCGGTGCTCCTGGCGCTCATGGCCGCCGACCATCTGCTCGGCGCCCCGCAGCATGACGTCGAGCTGCTCGCCTGGTTCCTGACCGTCTCGGCAGTGCTGTCGCTCGGACTCGGGGCGCTGGCCATTCGCTGGGCCGGCGGGCGGATCGGCAGCGTGCGGCGGCGGCTGGCGCTCGCCTTTGGCGTGGGCCTGCTGGTCGCCCTGGTCAACATTCTCACCACGTCGGCGCTGATGTTCCTCAGCGCGCACGATCTCAGCCTCCTCCTGCTACTGCTGGCGTTCGCGGGCGTCATTTCGGTGGCCTTCGCGTATGCCGTGGCTGGCGTCCTGACCAACCAGATCGAAACGCTGTCGGCGGCCGCTAACCGTTTGGCCGAAGGCGACCTGTCCGTCCGCGTGGGACAGCACGGGCCCGACGAGATCGGGCGCCTTGCCGCCGCCTTTGACGACATGGCCGAACAACTCGAGCAGGCGTTCAGTCGCGAGCGCGCACTCGAGGCGGGTCGCCGCGAGCTGATCACGGCCGTGTCGCACGACCTGCGTACGCCGCTGGCGACGACGCGGGCGATGGTCGAGGCGCTGGCGGATGGGGTGGTCACCGAGCCAGCCGACGTGCAGCGCTACCTCGGACTGATCCTGCAGGAGACGCACCACCTGTCGCGACTGATCGACGACCTCTTCGAGCTGAGCCAGATCGACAGCGGCGCGCTGCGCCTGCGCTGCCTGCCGATCGACATCGCCGAGCTGGTGTCGGAGACGGTGGCCGCCTATCAGGTCCCGGCGGCGGACAGCGGGATCCAGCTGCAGGAGGTGCTTTCGCAGGATGTGGAGTCGACGCGGATCCAGGCCGATCCCGAGCGGCTGCAGCGCGTGCTGCGCAACCTGCTCGACAACGCCCTGCGCAATACACCGCGCGGCGGGCTGATTCGCGTCGAAGCCGAGGCTGGTGACTCGACGATCCTTGTCAGTGTTGACGACAGCGGTCCGGGGGTGCCGAACGACGAGCTGGAGCGGATTTTCGACCGCTTCTACCGCGGGGAACGCTCGCGGCGTCGGGAAGACCTGACCAGCGGCGGTGCCGGACTCGGACTGGCGATTGCCCGAGGGTTGGTCCAGGCGCACAAAGGGCGCATCTGGGCCGAGCGGTCGCCACTCGGCGGCATGTCCGTGCAAATCCGTTTGCCGACAGACGATCAGCCCAGGCGTGGGGCGACCACCGGCGCATCGGCGGGCACGTTGTCCTCGATGAGCAGTACGGGGTCGCCGCCGATAAAGTAGTACCCGTCCGGGTCACCCGAGAAGTGAGCGCTGGCGGGCGGCAGCGTGATGCTCCAGTCCTGACCGACTTGCTTCAGGCCATCGGCTGGATTGCCCTGCATGTCGAGCAGACGTGCCTGGCTCGCCTGGCGCGGCACGCGCGCTTGCAACGCGGTCCCGTCGCCATTCCAGAGCACGGTGACGCGCTGCTGGTTGGGCATGTCGAACGCGACTTCGTAAATCTGCCAGTTGGGGGTGTACGACGTTGGATCGAGTGGCCAGGCCGACCAGCGCGCGGGCGATCTCACGAGGGGCGCAAAGTGGGCCTGGAGAAAACCGGAGAACGTGTGCACCGCGGTGCGCAGCGTGGTGGCCACCGGGCGCTGCGTGCCGTCGTCACGCGTGATGCCCCACACCGCCGACTGAATGCACGGGTTGTCGTCGACCATCTGATAAAAGCCGATGCGCGCATAGCCCACGGCGGCAGCAAGCGCGAACGCCTGGACCGCGTACGCCGCCTGTTGAGCCTGGGTTGTCTGGATCGGGTTGCGGGCGTGGATGTCCGCGCACGCGATGGTCGTGTCGTCCGTCGGCATCGCGTTCAGTTCGAGCAGCCAGATCGGTGTGCCCGTGACGTTGTGACGCTGCTGGATGTCGGCGAATTCCTGATGGACCCGTACCAGGTCATCCGGCGCGCGGTACAGGTTGAGCGGCACCGCGTCGTGAAAGTCATGGTTGGCGGCCGCATCGGGGTTGCTGGACTCCAGTTGGAGGAAGCGCTCGTAGAACTGCTGCCGGCCACTGTTTTTGTCCACCCAGTAGGACGTCCCGGGGAAGGCGACCACGGCCTGCGGATTGGCACGCTTCGCGGCGCGATACGCGACCTCCATCAACCGCGCGAACTGCTGGTCGGTGCCGAGCCACGTGACGGTTCCCTGGCCGGCCGCGTCGCCGGGCTGAAACTCTGGTTCGTTCCAGATGATCCACTCGTCGATACGCCCCGCGTAGTAGCGGACCGTCTGGTACACGAATTGGCCCCAGTAGTTGTTCGGGTCGTCGTCGGGGAGGTCGAGGTTGCGTGGAACCGATCGGCCCGGGTCGTTCGGGTCGGTGGCCGCCCAGTCGGGCGTGAACTGCAGCACGGCGGCCATCTTGACGCCGCGATTGAGCTCACCCGCCAGCGCTGTCGGCGGCAATGTGCGCCCCAGCCAACTGAAATCGTTCGGCCCGCCGGGTTGAATGTCCGCCCACGACAACACCACGCGCTCCCAGCCAGCGCCGATGTCGGCCATGACGCTGGGATCGCGAAATCCCTCGGCAACGCCGAATCTCGGATCGAGTCCGCCGGGCACGGGTGTCTGGAGCGGCAGCGGCGTGACAGGCGGGCGCGGGGCGGATGTCGGCGTGCTGGCGGGTGTGGCGGTCGGCGGCGTGGTGGGGCTGAGGGTAGGCGTGCCCGCGACCGACGCGGACGGCAGGGGTGTTGTTACGGGGGGTGGGGCGGTCTGGCAGGCTGTGGCGAACAGCAGCAGCGCGAAGATGAGCCGCGCCGCCCGCACTGAGCCCTACGCGCTTTCCAGGTTGAGGAACGCGGCCATCCGCGCGTACAGCACCCGGCGATGCTCGGGCTCAGAGGGCAGCAGCCGTTCGTGGTTGATCAGTCGGGTTTGTTCGTCGACCCAGGCGTGCCAGCAGTCAGCGCACGTTTGCGCCAGGATGATCGGTCCCCACCTACCAGGCAGAGGCGCCTGCGCCAGCCCAGGCTTACGTTCGCCGCAGCGCTGGCATGCGACCTCGACCTCGCCCATTCACTGGATCTTAGCGAAGGGGGCGTCACCGACTCGGAAACCGCACGTACATCGGCGGCATATCGGCAAAGTCGCGACGTTGGACGATGCCTTGTTGGACCAGCTCGTCCAGAATGCGGCGACAGCTGCGCCGATTGATACCCATCTTGTCGGCGAGCGACTCCACCGACTCAGAGATGCCACTCGGCGAATCGACGAAGTCGCGGACTCGCTCCGCGTCAGGTTCGGTCATGGGCTGGTTGATGGCCTCGGCGTTGAGCGGTCTGATCCACAACAGATTCATGCGAGAGGCTGCGTCCACGCGCGTATCACGCCGTTAAGCCTGCATATCAGGGATAACAGCCGCGTTACAACCCGCGTCATGCCGGTCACAAACGAGTCTCTTCCGTCGTGATTACGCTGTTTACTGAGTCGGTAACCGCCTGATGAAACACGTTGTTGCTCAAATACTCATGGGGAGGGCACCGAATGCGCTCTGATCTGTTCGAACGGGCGAGGTCATCGTCCCTGGTTCGGCGTCTCGTCCCGTGGGCGACCGTCCTGGCCATCGGCGCGTTGTTGATCGGCGTGCTGCCGAGTGCCCAGGCGCAGAGCGGCGCCAGCGCTGGTGACGCGATCCCTATCAGTAACAGCGATGGCCGATTCGCGGGGAGCCTGGCGGCCAACGGAATCCTCTGGTACAAGTTCAACTACGTTGGCGGCGGCCAGCAGGTCACGACGACGCTGAACTTCGAGCCAGCCGATTCCACGCGACTCGACCTGTTCTACTTCACGGGTGACCCGAGCAACCCGAGCCAGAACAGCGCCAGTTCGTCGCTCGCCAACAACACGCGCACGATCACCTACAGTGACCCGGGCGGCCCGCGGGTGGTGTTCATCAAAGTTGAAAACGACCATCCGGATCGGTCCGTCAGCTTTGTCGGCGCCGTGACGCCGACGTCGATTCTGGCCACACCGACGCCGACGTCAGCCAGCAGCACCATGACACCGCAGGTGACGCCGACGGCCGGTCCGGTCGCGGGAAGCGCGAGCGGCGCCATTCTGATCACGGGCACCAACGGCACGTTTTCCGGCACTCTGGCTCCAGGTCAGGCCGTGTGGTATCGCGCGTACTACGGCAACCCGGGCGCGGATATGACCATCAACATCTCGGTCGCGCCGTCTGCCGACAACGCCGACCTCAACGTGTTCACCGGCACCGACGTGAACAACCTCGGTCCCACCCAGCAGGGCGGTAGCCAGGTGCGCAACGGGAACACGATTTCGCGTCACGTCAACTTCCCGAACTCGCAGTACGTGTATCTCAGTCTCGCGAACAACAGCAGCGACACCAGCAACGTCCAGGCCTACGGCGGCAGCCTTTCGCCGTTCACCGCGCCGCCGCCGACGGTGACGCCAACCTCAGCGACGACCAGCACGCCAACCGCGGCCCCCACCGCGACCCCGATGCCAGTACCGCCGCTGACGCACGACGCGCAGTACTACGCGCAGACCGGCTTCCGCATCGACAACTCGATGTTGTCGTACTTCCAGGCCAAAGGCGGGGTCGACACGTTCGGTTTCCCGATATCGCGCGTGTTCACTTTCCTCGGCTGCCCGGTGCAGATGTTCCAGCGGCTGATCATTCAGATGTGCCCTGGTCAGCAACCCTCGCTGATCAATCTGCTCGACCCCGACATCTTCCCGTACACGCGCGTCAACGGCAGCGTCTTCCCGTCCGCGGACGATCAGATCAAGCAACAGACGCCCGCGGTCGGCAGCCCGAACTACGCCACGACCATCATGCCGTACATCCAATCCGTGACGCCGGATACGTTCATGGGGCAACCCGTCAACTTCTGGCAGACGTTCATGAAGCAAGGCAGTCTGGAGGTGTTGGGCGCACCAATCTCCCAGCCCCAGCCCGACCCGACCAACTCGAACTTCATCTACCAGCGCTTTCAGCGCGTCATCCTGCACTACCGAGCGGGCATCGGCACCGAGTCGTTGCTGCTGGCCGACTATCTGAAGCAGATCATGCTCGGCCCCAACGCCCCGAACCTGCCGCAGGACCTGCAGCAGCAGGCGAGCGGCAGCAAGTTCTACTCGCAGTATTGCAAAGGCGGAACGCGCTGGCTGTGCCGCCCCAGCGATCTCGCCAATACCGACCTGACGTTCGCGTTCGAGCAAGGGTGACCGAGGCCACGCGCCCTGATAGTCGAGTCCGTCACCCTTCGAGGACCAGATTGACGAAGGTTCCTGGAGGTTGGCTGACAGGACCCGCGTGAAGTGCCCGCCCACGCGAGGGAGTGGGAGCATCGGTGACGGCGCTGCCAGACGCCGAACCGCCCTTACACCGGGGGCCAGTGACGGGGTACACCGTATGATCAGGTCTGCCGTGACACTGGCATCACTGCCCAGCATCGAAAAAGCGGAACGTACGGCTCGCGTGCTGGTCGTCGACGACGAACCCAGGATGCTGAGCATGATGCGTCGTATCCTCGAAGCTGACGGCTACGGCGTCATCCTGGCCGGTGACGGTCGGGCGGCGCTCGAGATCCTGCGCAGCGAGTCGATCGATCTGATGATCCTCGACGTGATGATGCCGGACCTGGACGGTTTCGACGTCTGCCGCACGGCGCGCCGTGAGAGCCTGCTGCCGATCTTGATGCTCACCGCGCGTGACGCGGGTGTCGATAAAGTCACCGGGCTGGACTGCGGCGCCGATGATTACGTCGTCAAGCCCTTCGAAAACGACGAGCTGATGGCTCGCGTGCGAGCGCTGCTGCGGCGCGTGCAACCGCGTCAGGTCGAAGTCCTGCGCTTCCAGGACGTGGAGCTGATCCCGAGCGAACGCGACGCGCGGCGTGGCGACGAGACGCTCGAGCTCACAGCGCGCGAGTATGACCTGCTGGAGCTGTTTCTGCGCAATCCGCGACAGGTGCTGTCGCGCGAACAGATCCTCCAGGAAGTGTGGGGCTTCGATTATCTGGGCGACTCGAATCTGGTGGACGTGCGGATCAAATACCTGCGCGACAAGCTGGAATCCGGTGGGCGCGGCCGCCTGATCCAGACGGTGCGCGGCGCGGGCTACGCCCTTCGGACATGAAGCGCATGCTGCGTCTCGGCATGTCCCTGCGGACGCGCCTGACGCTGTGGTACGGAGCGCTGCTGGCCGTAACGCTGCTGGCCTTCAGCGGCCTGGTGTATTTCACCTTGCAGCAGAGCCTGTCCAGCAGCGTGGACGAGCGCCTGACGTTGCGCGCGGACCAGCTGCGGCGCGAGGTCGGCCCGAGCATCGGCAACCTGCTGCAGCCCGAGGACGTCGCGCCGGGTGTCCAGCTCCAGTCGACGCTGGGCGAGTTCGTCGGTACGGGCGTCTACGTCCAGCTCTTGAATCAGAAGGCGGCGGTTATTGCCACGCCGCCCAATCTTGTCGGCGAGCAACTGCCCGTGCCGCCCAGCAGCCGCGAGGCCATCGAGGAAGACCGGCCCATCTTCGACACGGTGCCTGTGCAGAACAACGCCAGCGTGCGCCTGCTGACGCAGCCGCTCCATCTCGAAGGGACCGACGAAGTGGTCGGCGCGGTCCAGGTGGCCGAGTCGCTGTCACCATTTGAAAACACGATGTCGGCCGTAGCCCGCCTGCTGCTGCTAGCTGGAGCGGCCGCCCTGCTGCTCGCGGTGGTCGTTGGCTGGCTGTTGACCCGCGCCGCGCTGAGCCCCGTATTTCGCATCACCGACACCGCGCGCCACATCGCGGCGACGGGCGACTATCGCCAGAGGATCCACGTCACGCCACCCCGCTTCGGGCACGGCGACGAGCTGTTCTTTCTGGCGGCGACCTTCAACGACATGATCGCGCGACTCGAGCACATGCTCGAGTCGCAGCGACGCCTGCTGGCCGACACGTCTCACGAGCTGCGCAATCCGATCACGATCATTCGCGGGAACCTGGCGCTGCTGCGGCGACAGCACATCCCGGAATCGAGTCGCGCGGAGGCCATCGTCGAAGCCGAAGAAGAGGCCGCGCGCATGGGGCGTCTGGTGGCCGATCTGTTGCTGCTGGCGCGGGCCGACGCGGGTGACATGCCCAGTTTTCAACGCGAGCGCGTCGATCTGGGCGAGCTGGCGACCGAGGTGGTCGAGCAGGCACGTCCGCGCGCGACCACGCACCACCTGAGCGTCACCTGCGATAACCGCTGCATCGTGCTTGGCGATCGCGATCGGCTGAAGCAGCTGGTGACCAACCTGGTCGAAAACTCGATCCGCTATACGCCTGCCGGCGGCCGAATCGACGTGACGGTGCGAACTGTTGCCGGTCTGCAACAGCGGAGTGCAACCGTTCGTTCTCGAAATGCTCGTGATGCGGGCAGCTCGATACCCATGGCGCAGCTGACGATTTCAGATTCCGGGATTGGTATCTCACCCACCGATCTGTCGCACGTGTTCGAGCGGTTCTACCGCGCGGACAAGGCGCGGTCGCGGGCACACGGTGGCACGGGGTTGGGCCTGTCAATCGCCCAGTACGTGGTGCAAGTGCATGGTGGCAGCATCGAGGCGTCCAGCGACGGGATCAATCGTGGCAGCACGTTTACCGTCCGCTTGCCGCTGGTCACGCGCGCCGATCCGACACGCCCACTCACTCCGCCCTCCGCTCCCGTCGCCGTCGGACGATGACCCGCGCACTCTCCCGAGCGCTGCTGCTCGGCGTTCTGGCGTGCTCGATCTGGCTGTCTCCGGTGTTCGCCGCCGCCGATGCCAGTCCCACCGCACCTGCTCCGGCTGGCATCGACGTTGACAGCGACGGCAACGTGTACGTCAGTGACTACGCGCTGGACCGTCTGGTCAAGTTCGGACCCGATGGTTCGGTGCTGGGCGAGTGGGGTACCTCTGGTGTTGCCCCGGGCCAGTTCAGCGGACCCTTCGGCGTGGCCGTCGACGGCACCAACTCGGTGTTCGTGGTCGACCAGTTGAACAATCGCGTGCAGCGCTTCGGTCCTGATGGAACCCTGCTGAGCACGTGGGGCGCGGCTGGGGCGGGTCCCGGTGATCTCCGCACGCCCTTTGGCGTCGCGGTCAGCAACGGCCGCGTGTACGTGGCCGACTTCGGCAATGATCGGGTCCAGATGTTTGGCGTCGACGGTTCGCTGCTGTCGTCGTTTGGTAGCCGCGGCTCGGGCGATGGCCAGTTTCAGCGGCCGGCCGACGTGGCCGTCGGCTCCGACGGGTCGCTGTACGTCACCGACCACTTCAACGACCGGGTAGAGCGCTTCAGTAGCGACGGCCGCTACCAGGCGCAGCTCGGTACGCTGGCGACTTCCAGCGCGTCCCAGCTGTCGATCGCCGCGACGAACACGCCCACGCCGCTGGGCACGCCAACCGCGCTGCTGTCGCAAACGACTTCGGCGTCGACGACGTCGGCGACGTCGTTGGCGGGCACGCCAACCGCCAGCGCGGCGGCCAGCCTCACGCCTGTCGGCACGGCAGGTGCGACGGCGACCGCGACGCTGGTTCCTTCGCCGAGTGTGGCGGCGACCTCCGTGGCGACTTCGGCTGCGACCTCGGCGGCAACCTCGGTGGCGACGCCCGTCGGGACGCCCGCGGTGACGCCGGCGGCCGGTCCGCTAGCTGCGTTGGCAGACGCGCAGCTGCGTCGGCCGGAAGGGGTCACCGTCGATCGCGATGGCAATCTGTGGGTGGCGGACTATGGTCGCGACCGGGTGATCAAGCTCGCGCCGGATGGTCGTCTGCTGCAAGTGCTGGGCAGCCGCGGCTCGGATCCAGGTCAGTTCGTGGGACCCAAAGGTGTGGCGGTCGATCCGCTCACCGGGCACCTGTACGTGGCGGACACGGGCAATGGCCGCATCCAGCGGCTGGCGCCCGACGGCACGGCCGAGGCGACCTGGGCCATGCCCTCGCCGTAGCGCTCCTAACGAGCTTTCGACTACAAAAAACTGATCGCGAGCCCGAGCCCGCCCTCGGGAGAAAGCCTCGGCTTTCGACTCCTGAAGAAACTCGTGACGAAAAAACGCCAGCCGTACTTTGCGATCCGTAATTCTTCCGTAATCCAAGCATAAACCTGGCGTAATCGCCGGCCCCTATCGTGAACACATGCGCATTGCAGACGCACACCCGGTGGCCGAGACGCGCCGTGATCCGATCGCCGTCGAAGAAGCGTTCGCCACGCACTATTCCGCCGTCTTCCGCCAGGTGCAGCGACTCATGCGTGACCCCGACGACAGCTACGACCTCACGCTGACCGCCTGGGAAAAGGCGCAGCGGGCGTGGGATCGCCGACCGTCCGTCGCACTGGAAATCAAGCCGTGGCTGTTCCGCATCGCGCGCAATGCCTGCGTCGACGAATTGCGCCGCCGCCAGCTGGTGCGCTGGGAGCCCCTCGAAGGCACGCGACGCTCGTCGTCGGGCGAGCCCAACCCCGTCTCGCCCGCGGCGCTGCTCAGCAGCGACAGCCACGACCCCGAGCGCGAGGTCCTGCGCAGCGAGCGCGCCGACCTGGTGCGTCAGGCGCTGCGTCGCCTGCCCAATCGCTACCGCATCTGCCTGCTGATGCGCGAAGCCGAGGGCCTGTCGTGCGAAGAGATTGGCAGTCGCCTGCAACTGTCGTCGGGCGCCGTGCGGACGACGTTGTGCCGTGCTCGGCAGCGACTGCGCACCGAGTACGTCGCGCTCGGCGGCGAGGCGGCCTGACGGCAACCCGTCCGGTTGGCGCGGGTCGAGCTGACGGGGACCCGCGTCGTCAGCCTGGCTGCGCCGGGTCCTGACACGTCCTGGCGGGACGCACCTGTCGGCCCCGGATGGTCTTCTCAGGCGCGCTACCCTGTGTGTATGGTCGTGCCGCCATACTGTCGGTCGAAGGGCGGGCGCGTGTTCCGTGTGCTGCGGTCGTCGGAAATGGTCGGCCCGGACCGCGTGCGATTCGCGTTGCGCGCCCAGGACGTCAATCCGGTGCGCAACAGCCCGGATCTGGAGGTGGCCCGCGAGGTCGACACCGCCCTGATTCGCGACAAGATCGCCCATCGCCACGTTATTCCGACACCCGAGTCGACCTTCGAGGATCTGTGGCAACAATTGCGCGTGGACCTCGACGCCTGAGCGTCGTTATCCTGAAAACGGTCGCGACCGCGCGAGGGGGCCGGTCGACAGACGGCAGGTCGACAGGCAAGCCGTCTTCCCTACACTTCTCAATGCCGAGGAGAATTCGCACACCATGACATTGACACCGGACGAAGTCGCCGGGTCGGCTCTCGGGTCGGCTGGAGGGCTTGACCGAAACATCGCCATGGAGCTGTGTCGCGTGACCGAAGCCGCAGCTCTGGCCGCGGCTCGCTGGATGGGCCGGGGTAACAAGAATGCCCTGGACCAGGCGGCGGTCAACGCGATGCGGGACCGCCTCAAGGTCATACAGATGGATGGCATCGTCGTCATCGGTGAAGGCGAAAAAGACGAGGCGCCGATGTTGTTCATCGGCGAGCGCATCGGCAACGGTCAGGATCCCAAGGTTGACGTCGCCGTCGACCCCGTCGACGGCACGACGCTGTTGTCGAAAGGCTTGCCGAACGCCGTTTCGGTCGTGGCGCTGGCCAACCAGGGCACGATGTACTACCCGCCGGGCATCGTCTACATGGAGAAGCTGGCCGTCGGCGCCGCCGGCAAAGGCGTGGTCTCGCTGGAGATGAGCCTCGAAGAGAACATCGATGCGCTCGCGGCGGCCAAGGGCGAGCGCGTGGACGATCTGACCGTGGTTGTGCTGGATCGGCCCCGACATGAGGAGCTGATCGGCCGCGTGCGCGCCACCGGCGCGCGCATCAAGCTCATCAGTGACGGCGATGTGGCAGGCGGGATCATGCCGTCGCTGCCCAACACGGGCGTCGACATGCTGCTGGGCGTGGGCGGTTCGCCCGAGGCCGTGTTGACGGCCGCGGCGTTGAAGTGTCTGGGCGGCGATATTCAGTGCAAGCTGTGGCCGCGCAACGACGGGGAGCGGGAGCAGGCGGAGAAGCTGGGCCTGGCGCTTGACCAGGTGCTGACCATCGACGACCTCGTGCGCGGCGACGACGTGTTCTTTTCACTCACGGGCGTCACCGACGGAGAGCTGGTCAAGGGCGTCCACTACTTCCCGCACGGGGCAACGACTGAGACGCTGGTGATGCGTTCACGGTCGGGCACCCTGCGCCGCATCGAGGCGGTGCACAACTTCGAGAAGCTCGAGCATTACGCGGGGCTCGCCGGAATTTAGAGGCGTACCGCGAGGAGCGGCACGACGGCCTCATCGAACGTGAGGCCGCCGTGGAGCCCGCGAAAGACGGGCGGCTTCGGCAAACTCCCGTCGGGATTGTCGATCGGCGCAACCAGCTGCAGCGCACCTCGCGGAAAGAGCAGAACCTCACCGATGCGCCCTTTGGCGCGAGCGCTGAGTTGGCCCGGGCCAAACAATCCGTGGGCCACCACGTCATCTCGCGGCGCGGTCGCGGCAATGTCGCGCATGTGCTCGCGCGTGTAGGCTGCCACGTCTGCCGCGGCTCCCTCGCGCGGGTGCAAATAGACCGCGCGTCGCTCGCCGGCAGGCGTCGCCTTGAGCATCCCCAGCAGCTCCGGGTAGTCGGCGAACTTGACCGCGTCGGCCGGCTCCGTGTCGATGTGGCCGTGGTCGGCGGTCAGCAGCACCAGCGTGTCGTGACGGTCCTCGAGCGCACGCAGCAAGCGTCCGAACTGGAAGTCGACCGTCGCCACCTCGGACCCGTGCTCCGGGGTGAGTGGGCCAACGACGTGCGCGATAGTGTCAACGGTCGGCCAGTACGCGTAGACGTAGGTTGGCGCCGTGCTTTCGTGGACGATGCGCGAGACGATGGGAGTGAGCGACGACGTCGAGACGTACCCGGCGTAGGTGGCCTGCTGATGCAGCATGCGGGTGAGCGCGGTCCCGGAGAAATGGCTCGGATTGACGGCGAAGGTGCGCTCGACACCCGCTGCGTGCAGGCGCGCATACGTGGTCTGGGCCCAGAAGAAGGTTTCGGGCGACTTGCCGAACTCGGGGTCGGCGAAGGAAACGCGGCGGTTGAGCGGGCCCCAGCG
Source organism: uncultured Chloroflexia bacterium (assembly GCA_963776625.1). Classification (GTDB taxonomy): domain Bacteria; phylum Chloroflexota; class UBA6077; order UBA6077; family CF-72; genus CF-72. Next base: position 627,595 of record CAVZNP010000007.1, read on the forward strand.
GATCATCTCGGCGACCATGTCGAACTCGGGCAAGAAGACGGTGTACCCGAGCAGGCCATGCTGGGCGGGCGTCACACCGGAGTTGATCGACCCCAGGGCCGCGACGGTGGTTGTCGGGAATACCGAGGTGATCGGCGCGTAATTGACGCACGGGTCGGCGCGGCGGGCGCGGGCAATGAGCTCGGCCAGGTTGGGCGCGTTGCCCACGGCCATTTCGCGCTCGAGCTGGACGTGGCCAAGCCCGTCGGCAACCAGCACCACGACGGTCTTGACGTCCTCGGTCAGCGCCGCTGGCAGGACCTGGCTGTCGAGGGGCGGCAGGTCCAGCGCGGGGGCGTGCGGGGCGAGCAGTCGGAGGACCGTAGGCGCCACGTTGGCGAGGCCACGACCGGCGAAGTCGGGCCGCACGAACGATTCGCCGTCGAGGTGGTAACCGGGCAGGTCGGCTACGGTCAGCATCTGTCTCTAACTGTATCCGCCAAACTCGAAGTACACTTTTTCGACACATGATTCAGATCGACGCTGACGACGGTGCCCTGCGCGTCGAGTTTCCGCACGGCGAGGCAGCGACGATCGAGGGCCTGCATCCCGGCGCCCCCGTGGAGCGCGGCACGCAGCGTGCCCTGTTTCTGGAGCAGGACGAGGCGGACACGCTCGGCAAGATGATTGACTACATCCTGGACAAGGTGCGCATCAAGCCGGAGAGCGAGGCCGCGCTGCGCGCCGTGCGACCGCGGCTGGACGAGCTCTTCGGGGAGGGCGCCGCGCCGGGCGACGACTGAGTCATTTCCCCAGAGGGGGGGCCCCGCGCGATAGCGGTATCCCGTAGCCACGCCGAGTGGCTACGGGATAGAAGCCGCTCCGCTCCGCCGCCGGGCGGACAGTGCGTACCTCAACCTCTGAGACGCGCAATGCGGCAGCCGGGCGACGCGCGCAGCTCTGAGACGCGCAATCGCGCGCAAGCTAGCGCGGAGATGCCCCCGCGGGCGCGTATTTCGCCACCAGCCGATTCAGCTCGCGCCGCGTCGTCGCCGCCAGCGCTTCTTCCATCAGGTCCCAGCGCGTGCCGCCGCCGTAATCCAGGTGATAGCTGACCGTGTCATGCTGGACCTCCGTCACGCGTCCGAGCGCCGGAAACAGCTCCGTCAGGAACTCGAGCTCCCACACGCGCTCGCGTGGCCCGCGTGCGTCCAGCACGTCGGTGTTGTTGTTGTAGTACTCGAGCAAGATCCCGCGGACCACCTCGTCCTGAGCGAGAATCCCGCCAGGCGAGTAATGCGGCCGGTCCTTCAGGAAGCCGCGCGCACTGCCCGCGTTCACGCAGTAGGGCGCCACCCACCCCAACCGCGGGCCGAGCTCTTCGGCGCGACGCGCCAGGGAGGCCAGTGCCGCCATGCCGGCCAGCACGATGTCGTCGTCCATGAAGGCGATCAGCGGTCCCGTCAGGCTGTCGAGGAGCTTCAGTCGCCCGCCAGAAAAGGCGCGCTGACGGTCTCGGTGCATCTCGTACTCGCAGCGCACCCGCCGATCCTGGGCCAGGCGCAGGACTGACATCACGTCCACGCGCTTGATCGAGGGTTGGTCGCCAGTGTCGACGATGAAGATCTCGATCGGAAGCTCCTCCTGGAGAACCAGGTTGGCGATGACCGTCGCCAGCATGGGGCGGCCCTTTGTCAGAATTCCGACCTGTATCGTGGGCCGCGCGGCGCGATCAGCCAATGTCATCCTCTAGCCAGCTTACTCGGAACGGCGCCGCGGTCCTTCCGCTCAGGACGCGTTGCGTGACCTCGCCGCAACTCCGTCCTGTGCGCGACGCGACGTGCGGCGCAAGGGTTTGACGTCGTCGCGCTCGGGCTGGACCTCCCGCTTGAGGGCGAGGTTCAGCACCTGATCCATGTGGTCGACAAACGTGAAGGTGATTTCCTTGCGCACGCGCGCCGGGATTTCCTCCAGATCGCGGCGATTGTCGCGCGGCGCGATCACGTGCGTGATGCCCGCCCGATTGGCCGCCAGGACCTTTTCCTTCAGGCCGCCGATGGGCAGCACCCGACCCCGCAACGTAATCTCGCCCGTCATGGCCACGTTGTGATCCACGGGACGGCGCGTCAGTGCTGAGATGATCGCGGTGGCCATGGTGATGCCCGCCGATGGACCGTCCTTGGGCACCGCGCCAGCGGGCACGTGCACGTGCACGTCTTTATTGGCGAGCGGGTCTTCGGCACCCAGGCCGAGCTGGCGTCCGCGCGCGCGAGCATAGGTCAGCGCGGCCTGTGCCGACTCTTTCATGACGTCGCCGAGCTGGCCCGTGAGGATGAGATTGCCCTTGCCTGGCACCGCGCGCGCCTCGATGAACAACACCTCACCGCCGACGGGCGTGTACGCCAGCCCCGTGGCCACGCCGACCTCGTCCTCACGGGTCGCGACCTCCTGCTGGAAGCGAGGCGGACCGAGCATCTCCGTGATGGTGCGATTGGTGACGGTGACCGAGGGTGCTTCACCCATGACGATCGCCCGCGCGGTCTTGCGCGCCACCGTGGCCAGCTCGCGCTCGAGGTTCCGTACGCCCGCTTCGCGCGTGTACTCACGAATGATCCGCCGCAGCGCGGCATCCGAGACACGCACCTGGTGAGGCTCGAGCCCGTTCTCGGTGAGCTGGCGCGGCAGCAGGTAGCGCCGTGCGATCTGCAGCTTGTCCTCCTCGGTGTAGCCGGGAATGTCGATGACTTCGAGGCGGTCGCGGAGCGCCGGCGGCACCGTGTCCATGACATTGGCGGTGGCGATGAACAGCACGTGCGAGAGGTCGAATGGCACGTCGAGGTAGTGGTCGCGGAAGTCGGAATTCTGGGCGGGATCGAGCACCTCGAGCAGTGCCGCCGACGGATCGCCACGCCAATCGCTCCCGAGCTTGTCGAGCTCGTCGAGGATGAACACGGGGTTGCGCGAGCCGGCGCGGCGCAGCGCCTGGATGATGCGCCCTGGTTGGGCGCCGATGTACGTGCGCCGAAAGCCGCGAATCTCGGCCTCGTCGCGCACGCCGCCCAGGCTCATGTGCACGAACTTGCGACCCAGCGCGCGAGCCACGGATTGACCGAGGCTGGTCTTGCCAACGCCTGGCGGGCCAACGAGGCACAGGATTGGGCCGCGCACGCTGGCGACGGGCGCCTCTGCCCCGGCCGCGGACTCGGCCACGGACTCGGCCGCGGTGTCATTGGGCGCGGTCTCGCTGTGGGCCGCCGCGGACTCCGCGTCGCGGTCGGCGCGCAGCTTCATGACCGCCAGGTATTCCAGGATGCGGTCCTTGACGCGCGTCAAGTCGAAGTGGTCCTCGTCCAGGACGGTCTTGGCGTGCTGGAGATCGAGGTTATCCTGGGTGGCCGTCGACCACGGCAGCTCCGCCAGCCACTCGAGATAGGTTCGCACCATCGAGTGCTCGGGACTGGCCGACGGGATACTCGAAAGCCGATTCAGCTCACGCGTCGCTTCGGCCTGGGCCTCGGGTGGCAGGTGTGTCTGGGCCAGCCTGGCGCGCAGATCGGCCAGCGCGGCCTCGTCGGAGTCGCCTTCGCCGAGCTCCTTGCGGATCGCCTCGAGCTGCTGGCGCAGATAGAAGTCGCGCTGCGTTTTCTCCATCGACTCGCGAATCTGAGACTGGATCTTGGAGCCGATTTCGAGTACTTCCAGCTCGCGGGTGACGAGCTCGGTGACGCGGTGCGCGCGCGCCAGCGGGTCCAGCTCCTGCAGGATCTCCTGTCGCTGCGCGGCGTCGAGGTCGATGTTGGCGGCGATGAAATCAGCCAGCCGGCCGGGGTCGTCGACGTTGGCGGCGGCGATGCCCATCTCGTCTGGCAGGACAGGAGAGAGGGTCACGACGCGCTGGAACAGCGTCTGGAGGTTCTTGACGAGACCCTCGACCTGGACGCTGGGCGGCTCGCTGAAGCCGGATGGCAGCGCCTGGATGTCGCACCGGAAATATGGCTGCGTTTGTGACGGGGTCTCCGCCAGGCGAATGCGCGACGCGCCCTGGAGAAGGACCTGCAGCGAGCCGTCGGGCAGTTTGAGCAGGCGCACGATGTTCGCCGCGGTGCCGACCTGATACAGGCTGGCAAACTGGCTGGAGTCGGCCGTGGGTTCGCGCAGCAACACGAGACCGATGGGTTGTCGGCTGGAGACGGCGTCGCTGATCAGCTGCACCCACTGCTGCTCGGAGGCTTGCAGCGGCATGAGCATCCCGGGGTAGAGCACGCCGTCGCGGCTTGGCAGGATGGCCAGGTTAGGCGGCAGCTCGAGCTCGGGTTGGGTGGAGGTGCCGACGACCGGCACAACGACGGGCTGTGGCGCCGTGCCCCCGGGCCCTGCATCGGGCTGCTGGGACGTCGGCTGCGTGTCGCCCGCCTCCGGTGAAGGTGCCGGTGTTGGCACGTCACTGCCGGGCGGCACGTCACTACCCGGCGGTGAAGTCGGCGGCGTCTGGCTATCCGGCGTCTGGTCAGCTGCCGGTCCCGTCGGCGGCGTCTGGAGCGTCGGCGACTCGTCCTCGGTGGCGGCGAACAACGTGGGGTCGGGTGAAGGAGCCGCGCGCCGCGCCCGCGCCGGCCCCGCGCGCCGGGTTCGCTCACTCATGAGGCGGGCGCAGCGTCCTCGACGCTGATCGGAACCTGGCGCGCCACGCGCTTGGGCAGCGTGATCTCCAGCAGCCCCTCGCGATAGCTGGCGCGCGCCGCTGTCGTGTCCAGCCCAGCCGGCAGCCGCACGCTGCGCTCGAAGCGTCCATACGGGATCTCCAGCGCCAGATAGCTGCGCTGCTCGTCTGGATGGGCCACCTGGTGACGCTCGCGCCGCATGCCGCGCACGACCAGCATGTGCGGCTCAGCGCGAACTTCCGTGTGCTCCGCATCGACGCCGGCCAGATCGAGCACGATGACCAGCGAGTCGACGGTCTCGTACACGTCCATCGCCGGTGTCCACACCGGTGACGGCTGTGCGTGACTGAAGACAATCGTTGGTCGTTTGCCGGCGCGGTTGAAGTGCGCCAGATATCGCTGCATCTCACGCTGCCACTGGTCGTCGATCGCCATTCGAGCGCTGCCCTCTCCGCGTGCAGTGTACCGCTGGCGCCCGTGGCTACCGTGTGCCTTTCGCGCCACACGGGCAGCTGCGCCGCACCGCGGCTCGTCACGCTTTGCCGGAAACCCGTCCCGGCGTGCCGCCCCGACGGGTACCATCTTGTGCCCAGGAGAGAGAAAGGGACACCCCCAAGATGAAGCTCGAGTGCTTGCAGGAGAATCTCGCCGAAGGCCTCAGCGTCGTCGGCCGAGTCGTGCCGACCAAGAGCACACTCCCGGTCCTGAGCAACGTCCTGCTCTCGACCCGTGACGGTGAGCTGCAGCTGACGGCCAACAACCTCGAGCTGTCGGTTGCCCACCGCGTACCAACCATGGGCATCGCCAACGAGGGCGAGATCACGTTGCCCGCGCGGCTTCTGGCCGACTACGTCGCGCTGCTCGATCACGGCCAGAAGGTCGAGCTCGAGCTCAATCAGAAGACCCACAAGGTGCACCTGGCGTGCGGGCGCTACGAGGCCAACATCGCGGGCATCGACGCCGAGGATTTTCCGCCCGTCCCCCAGGTAAGCGGCGGCCCGAGCTTCACCATTCCGTCGCCGACGTTGAAAGAGACCATCGCCGGCGTCGTCTTCGCCGCGGCGCCCGACGATACGCGGCCCGTGCTAGCAGGTGCGCTACTGAAGATGGGCGGGGCCCTGCTGACGCTGGCTGCCGCCGACGGCTTCCGCCTGGCGGTTCGCAAAGTCGAGCTGCCGGCCTCAGGTCCTGAGCTGACGATGATCGTGCCGGCCAAGACGTTGATCGAGGTCGCCCGGCTGCTCTCGGACGACGAGGACGAGCAGGTCTCGATCAACACGACCCCGAATGGCAACCAGGTCTATTTCTCCTTCGGCAAGACCGAGATCACCAGTCGGCTGATTGAAGGCCAGTTTCCGGACTACGAGCGCATCATTCCGTCCGACTCGAAAACCAGCGTGCGGCTGTCCACGATGGATTTCCTGCGCGCCACGCGCGCCGCGGCAGTCTTCGCCCGCGACAACTCGAACATCGTCCGCCTGGAGTGCAGCCCTGCCGTGGAAGGCGCCCTCTCCGGCAACGGCTCGGTGCTGGTCAAGAGCACCAGTGCCGAAATGGGCGACAACGAAGGCACCCTGGACGCCAGCGTCGACGGCGATGACACGCAGATCGCTTTCAACGGGCGCTACCTGCGCGACGCGCTGGAGGCAATCGACACGCCTGAAGTTGAACTCAAGATCACCGGTCCCTCCAGCCCCGGCCTGATCGAACCCGCCGGCGAGAAGAACGGCTATACCCACGTGATCATGCCGATGCACGTGGCGCGCTAAGCTCAGCTGAGTCGTCGCGACGTCGCGACCTCGAACGGTAGCTCGCGCCCTCTGAGGCACGCACGGTCGAATATATTCCACCTACGGTGGAGCCCTTGATCTCCTGGCAGTTTGGCCGACAAGCCGTTTTCAGCCCGAGTCGCAGTCGGCCAGACTTGTGTGACAGTTTGCGCCAGGAGCGCGGCAGCCGGTGTCGAGGTGGACTACGGGCTGTTCGGCCGCGCTCTTAGGGCTTGCGGCCGACTCCCGCGAACGCCTGACCTCGCTCCGGCTCGTTGGCGAACAGGTCGTCGCCAGACTCCGGGCGCCACGACGGCGTCGGTACGATGCCCGGTTCCACTAACTCGAAACCTTCGAAGAACTGCAGCATCTGCTCGAGCGTACGCAGCGTTACACGCGAGGTCGCCTGGTTGTAGACGGTGTTGGTCCGCGCGGACCGCTCTGGTGTGAAACTCCCGGTCGCGTGCGTGATGGCGACGTAACTCCCGGACGCCATCGCATCGCGGAAAAATCGCACCACGTGCAGCGCTGCGTCGTCGTCCGGGACCAGGTGGAGGAAGGCCACCAGCAACACCGCGACCGGCTGACTCAGATCCAGCGTTCTTGTCAAATCTGGATGTCGCAGGATTTGATCCGGGCGCAGCACATCCGCCTGGACGGTCACGGCGTTGGGATGGCTAGCCAGAATGTCCTGGCTGAGCGCCGCGGCAATCTGATCGTTATCCACGTAGACGACGCGACACGATGGGTCGATTCCCTGGGCGACCTCATGCACGCTGCCGACGGTCGGAATCCCGGCTCCCAGATCGAGAAACTGGCGGATGCCCTCGTTGACGGCAAACGTCACCGCGCGTCGGAGGAAGGCACGATTGGCGCGGAGGAAGAGGGCGAAATCCGGCTCTACGGCGAGCACCCGTTCCGCCGCGGTGCGATCGATCGCGAAGTTGTGATAACCACCCAGAAAGTAGTCATACATGCGCGCATTGCTGGGACGCTGCTCGGGATCGAGCCCGGCTCGGGGTCCAGTCATGCGGTCGCGTCTTCGTACTGAACCCGCCGCGGCGGTTCAGTACGAAGATCTCGGGATTCGCCTGATGCCGCGTCGTACAAGAGTCGGAGCCTGCCATCCCCCGAGCAGATGCTCTGCCTGGTGGCAACCAGTATGTACGGTTGTGCCCCGAACATGCAACGCACGCTCGACACACGCGTCAAACGTGCCTCAGTTCGGGGTCAAAGGCGAGCGTGCGTCGCTGGGGTGGCTGGCCGGCTAATTGCTAATTGCTAATTGGTTACTCTCCAGCGAAGTACAGCGGCGCCTCGACGCGCGAGGCTGAGACCTTCAGCCACGTAAAGTGGTGGTCGATCGCAGAGGACAGGCTGCGGGGCCGTTCCATGTGCACCATATGCGGACCGGCGACGTACTGGAGTCGGCTGGTGCGGATCTGCTCGTGGAGACGATTGGCGTTCGAGAGCACACCCGCGGCGTCATCGGCCGCGGCCACCAGTGAGACCGGCTGCGAGATACCAGCGATGCGCTCCTCTGGGACCGGATCGCTTGTCGCGTTGGCGCGCCAGATGTCATTCCACGCCTGGGGGTCCATCTCCAGGAGGATCTGGCGTGCCAACTGCACACCAGGTGGATTTGTCTGCTGCGCGAATGGAGTAAACCAGCGCCCAAAGGTTTCGTCGACGACGGACGGCATGCCATGGTCGATCGCCTGTTGTCCGCGTTCGAACAGTGTCTGACGCGCGGCAGGGTTCGTGACTCCGCCCGGTCCACCGTTGACCAGGATGGCGGACTGGATGCGCTCCGGGTGGCGCACCACCGCGTTGAGTGCCACGAACGCGCCGACGGCGATGCCCAGGAGATGCAGCGGACCCGTAAATTCCTGAACCAGTTGATCCGCCATCCAGGCGGTGGTCATACCCGGTTGTCGGGGCCTGCGGCCGTGGCCGGGCATTTCGTAGATGGCGACCGGCGGGTGCTGAAACGTGTCCAACTCCAGAAACTGCCAGGAGCGCCGATCATTGCCAATGGGATGGATGAGCACGAGCTGTGTTGCGTGAGTTGTCGTGTCGGTCATGTCAGTACGCCGGGGCCTCTCCTCCGTCCACGATCCCTTGCGCGCTCGATCGCGGGCGCGCGGCGACGACAGAGCACCACGCGGGCGCCTTCGTCGATCAGCGCTTGGGCCGCGGCGAGCCCACACTCGCGGCTCGCGCCGGCGCCGGCTGCCAGCGCGACGCTGGTCCGCAGCCCGAAGTCCACCTCGGCAGCGTACCGGTTCGTGCGTGAGACGATTCGGCAGTCGCTGGATCCGCCTGAGCTTCGGCCCGAGGCGGGGGCGTCGGTGGTGGCGGCCACGAAGTACGGGCAGCCAGTTACCATTGAGTGCGTACAGGCGTGGTCGACTTTCAGGATTATTACGCGTTGCTGGGTGTGCCCAAGACGGCGTCGGAGAAGGAGATTCGCTCGGCGTATCGGAAGCTGGCGCGGCAGCATCATCCTGACGTCAATCCGGGGAATACTGCGGCCGAGGCCACCTTCAAGCGCATCAACGAGGCGTACGAGGTGCTCTCGGATCCTGACAAGCGCAAAAAGTACGACCAGCTCGGGTCGCGGTGGCGGGAGTACGAGTCCTACGAGCGGGCACAGGCCGCTGCCGCGGCGGCGGGGCAGCCGCGGCAGCCGTTCGACTTCGACGACTTCGTCGCTGGGGGCCAGCGAGCAGGTGGTGGCGCCCGCTACGAGTACCGCAGCGTCTCACCCGAGGACCTGCAGGACCTGTATGGCACGGATCGGCCGTTTTCCGACTTCTTCGAGACGTTCTTCGGACCGGGTGGTGGAGTCGGGGGAGCATCGGCGGGGCGGGCGGCGCGGCCGGGGCGCGGCTTTGACCTCGAATCCGAGGTCGAGGTCTCGTTCGCCGAAGCGTACCGCGGCACCACGCGCACCCTCGAGCTGCAGCAAGCCGATGGGTCGTCGCGGCGACTCGAAGTCAAGATTCCACCTGGCGTGGTGGATGGCAGCCGCGTGCGCATCGCCGGGCAGGGGGCGCCAGGTCGGTCGGGCGGTCCCGCGGGCGACCTCTATCTGGTGACGTCCGTGGCGTCGGACGCGCGCTTTGAGCGGGTGGGTGACGATGTGCATACCCGCGTGTCCGCGCCGCTCACCGCGCTCCTGCTGGGGGGTGAGGTGCACGTGCCCACCCCTGATGGGCGGCGTCTGGCGCTCAAGATTCCAGCGGAGACGCAGGATGGGCGGGTGTTTCGTCTGCGGGGCCAGGGCATGCCGCACCTGGGGCGTCCTGAACAGCGAGGCGATCTGCATGCAGAAGTACACGTGCACCTGCCGGAGCGGCTGTCGGCGCGGGAGCGCGAGCTGCTGGAGGAGTTCGGGCGCGCACAGGCGGAGTCTGCGGAGTCTGGGGAAGAGGCACCAGTTGGAGGTCGGCCGTGAGCGAACAGCGCGTGGTGCAGTATTGTTCGGTGGAGATTGCGGCCGGGGTGGCGGGCCTTACGCCGGCACGCGTGCGGCACCTGGTGCGCGTGGGCGTGGTGCGTCCGGCGGTCGTCGAGCGCGGGCGGCCGCTGTTCAGTGAGGCGGAACTTGCGCGGTTGCGCAGGGTGCGGCGATTGATGACCGAGCTCGGAGTCAATCTGGCCGGCGTGGAGATTATTTTGCGGCTGACGGATGAGCTCGCGGCGGCGAGGGCCTTTTCCCCTGAGGGGAAGCCAGCCTGAAGACCAGGGAAGTCGATTAGAAGAGGAAGCCGGGATCCGTCGGGACGCCCAGCAGCGTTTTGGTGCTCCCCACGGCAATCCAGTCGTTCGTCAGGCCGCGGTGCGCGGCGGCGGCGTTCGTGTCTCGCCACAGGCGCTGCAGGTCGGACTTCTCGTACAGGCCGCTGCCGCCGCACTCCTCGTACAGGAGGTTGACCGCCTTGCGGGCGGACTGCGCGGTAAAGGCCTGATCGCGACGGCACTTCGCGCGGAACTCCTGTCCGACTTCTCGGGCCGGGACGTACGCATAACGCTCCGCGTTCTGCAGCGTCAGCGCCTGAACGGCATCGACGGTCGCCGCCGCGTTCGCGTAGCGCGCCATGTTCACCGTCAGGCCGTCGTCGATACTGCTGGACTTCGAGCGCAGGCGGTCCTCGTAGGCGGCCAGAAATCCGCGCGCCGCGCCAAGCGCCGGAGCCGCCATCGCGGCCGTGAAGTTCGCCCACGAGATGGCGCCGTACATCGGGTTGGAGTGGACCTGCTGCCCGGGTGCGACGCCGTCCTCAACCTGTTTGGCGCTCAGCGTGCGGTACTCCGGAATAAACGCGTCGTGGACTTCGATTGTTTTGCTGCCAGTGCCTTTGAGGCCGACGGTGAACCAGTCGTCGACAATGAGGAAATCCTCGCGGGGGATCAAGAGCCAGCGCATCTCGGGCGGGCCTTCGGCGTCGGCGTCGCCGTTCGCGCTCGAGCGCTTGATCGGCACCAGCGCGGTCAGCCAGTTGCAGTGATCGACGCCGCTTGAAAAGAAGCCGCGGCCGGACCAGTGGAAGCCGCCCTCGACAGGTACCACGTCGCCGACGGTGTTGACGACCGAGGACGCCAGCGAGTTGGGGTTGCTCCACAGGTCCTCTTGAGCGGCCAGTGGAAACTGGGCCAGCATCCACATGTGCGCCGTCCACAGCATGTGGACCCACCCCGTGGACGGGCAGGCCGAGCCAAGCTCGATCGTGACGTCGATCATGGCCTCGGGGCCCAGCTCGGACCCACCGAAGCGGCGCGGCGTCATCAGGCCGTAGAGGCCATTTTCCAGGAGGTCGCCCACGTTTTCCGGCGGCAGATGGCGCAGCTCTTCGGTGCGCGCTACGCGTTCGCGCAGCGCTGGCTTCAGGGCGCGGGCACGCTCCAGAGCTTCGTCGTAGCTGGCGGGCACCGCGGGGGCGGTCTTCAGTTCGTAGACAGGTCGCTGGTCGGGTGCAATCACGGGCTTCGCTTCGATTATGGGCGGACGTCGAGTTGGCGTCCATCCGTTGGTCGGGGCATCAGGGCTGGCGGCTGCGCTGCAGTGCGGCGAGCAGGTCGTGCACGCGGATGGGCTTGCTCACGTAGTCGTCCATGCCCGCGGCCAGACAGGCCTCGCGATCGCCCTCCATGGCATTGGCGGTCATGGCGATGATGTGCGGACCGGCGGGTTGAATCCAGTGGGCGCGGATGCGGCGCGTCGCTTCGAGACCGTCGAGCTCCGGCATTTGCACGTCCATCAGGACGATGTCGTACGTCTGGCGTTCCAGCGCTGTGATCACCTCGAGCCCGTTGCCGGCCACGTCCGCGCGGTAGCCGAGCTGCGCGAGCAACCGCAGCGCGAGCTTCTGATTGACGGCATTGTCCTCCGCCAGCAGGATCCGTAACGGGGACCGCTCGGCGAGCTCCGCGCTGGTTGGGGCGCGCACCTGTTGGGAGGAGGTAGTGTGCATCGGCGGCTGCTGCGCGCACACCTCCAGCAGCGTGTCCAGCAAGTGCGACGGCTTGATCGGTTTGGTGAGATAGGCGGCCGGCGTGATTTTTTCCGCCGCGGCGTCGCGTCTCCCGAGCGCGGACAGCAGCACGACCGGCAACTGGCGTGCGTTGCGAAGCTCGCGAATTTCGGCCGCCAGCGCGAGTCCGTCCATCTCGGGACTGTGCATGTCCACAATGGCGACATCGAACGGATCGCCGTGACGAATCCAGTCCATCGCTTCATTCGGCGAGGCGGTACCGCGTGTGGCCATACCCCAGGTGATGGTTTGATGTTCGACAATGTGGCGGTTCGTCGCGTTGGGATCCACCACCAGCAAGCGCCGGCCATTCAATTCCGGCTGATCTGAGATCAGCTCGGAGTTGCGGCCGTCGGCGGGGACGGCTTCTCCGCCGACCCGCATCGTGAAAAAGAACGTGGAGCCCACGCCGGGCTTGCTATCGACCCACATCGTGCCGCCCATCAGTTCCGCCAGGCGCCGACTGATTGCCAGCCCCAGACCGGTGCCGCCGTATTTGCGTGTCGTCGATACGTCCACCTGGCTGAATGGCTGGAATGCACGTTGTACCTGGTCCGGCGCGATGCCAATGCCGGTGTCACGCACGCCAAACGCCAGCAGGTGCGATTTGGTGCCGGATGGCGTCGACGACACGGACACGACGACCTCGCCACGCTCCGTGAACTTGATGGCGTTGTTGAGCAAGTTCAGCAGAATCTGACGCAGGCGCGTCACGTCACCTACCACGCTGAGTGGCGTGTTGTCGTCGATCACGTAGGCGAGGTCGAGGCCCTTTTTGCTGGCCATGGGTGTTAACAAATCGAGGACGGCTTCGATACACGCGCGCAGATCGAATGGCTGCGCCTCCATTTCGAGCATGCCGGCCTCGATCTTCGAGAAGTCGAGGATGTCGTTGATGATGGTGAGTAGCGCTTCGCCGCTGTCCTGGATGATCTCGGCGAATTCGCGCTGTTCGTCGGTCAGGTCGGTTGTCATCAACAGGCCGGCCATGCCGAGCACACCATTCATCGGCGTGCGGATCTCGTGGCTCATGGTGGCCAGAAAGGCACTCTTGGCCTGGTTGGCCTGGTCTGCCGCGTCTTTGGCTTGCTCGAGGATGACTTGCCCGCGCTGGCGCTCGAAGACGCGCCCGAGCTCGGTGCCGATGAGCTCGCTTGCGTCGAGCAGCGGGTCCTCGGGTGGTTGCTCGGAGCTGGAAAGGAAGCGCAGCACGGCGACCACTTCAGTTCCGACGAGGACCGGCAGGGCCACTTCGAGCTTGACGGGGAACTCGGTGGTGGGCCGCGGGTCCTGCCACCACGTGGGTTTGCCGCTGCGGACTGATTCGCCGATCGCGCCGGTATGGCGTCGAAAGCGGTCAGATTCGGCAGCGTCGCGCAACGCCGCGAGCGGGTCCGCGGCATCGACGTGCCAGATGCCGGTCGGCACGATGGTCTCGTTGGCCTCGATGAGGTACGCGTGTCCGATGGGCCAGCTGGCGTACGCGCAGATGACGTCGAGGCCAGTCTTCAATCCGTCTTCGGGGTGCGTAGCTTCGTTTGCTGCCATGGCAATCTGTTGCAGCAGGTCCACCAGTCGGGTGTGGAGGACGAGCGCGTTCTGGGCCTCGAGCGCCTGGTCGCGTGCCAGCGCGAGATCGCGGGTGCGCTCTTCCACCCGCGCTTCGAGCGTCATTTCGGCGTTGAGCAGCGCGCGATTCGCGGTTCGCATGGCGAAGAGCGTGCGGTTGAGGCGCGTGTCGTAGTGCCACAGCAGGAGGTAGATGATGGTGGCGAAGAGGGCGATGAAGAGCACCATCACCGAACCGATCACCCAAACGGGTACGAACTCCTGAATGTGAAACGGGTCCTGTCGCAGGGAAACCAGGCTGGACAGGATCGCGACGAGCGTCGAGAGGACAATCAGGCCGCGCAACCTGCCGGCCGACAGATACGGCAAGCCGAGGATCACTGGCCAGATGCTGAGCATCAGCAGGATCGGGACGGCGACTGGCGGAAGAATGAACGCAATGGTGAGGATTGGGGCCAGCAACCCGACACTCATACAGCCGATGGCACGCTCGACGCGGCCGCGACGGATCAGGCGTCGCGCGTAGACCGAAATCAGAATGTTGCAGGCGACGGCCGTCTCAACCAGCAGCAGCACCGGGGATGGGTAGACGATGTAGAGCGCGAGCACCACGACCGCCATCGCGACGTCGGTGCCGATGTACCAGCGTAGCGACTGTCTGAGGCTGGTGGCGCGCGCCCTGGCGATGGAATCCTGCACGGTCGTGTCGTCGTCAGAGCTTTTTCATGAAGCGCCACGAGTTGACGTCGGCATCCCGCGTGTACCGCAGATCGTCCACCGCCGCCAGGGTCATGGCCAGTCCCCAGCCGCCTTCTGGGAGCTCCAGCGCGTCGGCACTCTGAGCGGGTAACTGCGCATCGGCGATTGGAGAACCAGCATACGGTACGCCGCGATCTTGAAACGTGGCTTCGACGCGGTCGGGATACCCGTGGAGGTGCATGGACATCTCACCGTCGGCGGTCGCGGAAGCGTACGCGTAGCGGACGATGTTCGAGACGATTTCGCCGACGGCTGTATCGAAGTACGCGCGCCAGGTGGCATCCGGTGGGGCGCTCAGGCGGCCTTCCAGCCGCGTCCAGAACTGGGCCAGGCTCGCGTAGACGCGCTCGAGGTTCTCTGCCGTGGCGGGCAGGGTGATGGAGACCTCGGCTAGCGGCTGGTCGGGGTCGTCAGAAGCCGTCGAGCGCATCCTCAACCGACTCGTATGGGCGCAGCACACGATCGAGGGTGGTGAGCTTCAGCACCACACGCGCCTGTTCACCTGGACTGGCGATCCGCAGGTCCCCACCGGCCTGGCGTGCGGACTTCAAGCCGCTGATCAGGGCGCCGAGCCCGGAGCTGTCGATGAAGTTGACCTGGCTCAGGTCAACGACCAGGCGGCGGTGACCGTCGCCGACCGCCGCGGCGAGGCCAGTTCGCACGTCGGATGCGCACAGTAAATTCAGGTCGCCCACGATCTCCGCCACCGCGACGCCCTCGTTCTTCGGCACGATTGTGAGGTCCATCACTCTCTCCGGGAAGTCCTGGTGCTACGCATCAGTAACCGGGCAGCACCGGCCAGAAGCGTTCCACAGGTCCGAGGTCGGGCGCCAGCCGGCGACAGAAGTCCCAGACCGCACCACGCACGTCGCTCGTGAAGCGGAATACGACCGGCACCTGTGTGGCATACGCCTCGATAGCCTCCAATCGACGGTCGAAGGTACTGGCAATCGACACGTAGCGCGGCGGGCCCAGGCAGTCGGCCAACTCTGCGAGGCGCACGTCGAGTGCCTGTGGAGAGTGGATCGCATACGGGCAGTCCTCGTAGGCCAGCACGTGCGCCTCCGTCTTCGCCAGCTGCTGACCAGCCAGAAACGCCAGCTGGTGATCGACGTGGCTGCCGGCCGCGAGCGGAACGAAGACGACGGACGTGTCCGCCCACTCCGGCAGGGCTCGAATCTCGTCGGCGATCAGGCTCGCCAGCGGCAGCTCGGCGGGCAGCACTGAACCGTACAGATCCTGGTCGCTGAGGTGGCGCTCGCCGCGGTAGATGGCATCCGGTATGCCCAGCCAGCGCGTCTGCGCACGCAGCACGTTGGCGGCGCCCGCATCCTCGGACTGACGCTGTTCGCGCACCGCGTCCATATCGGTCAGACCCCAGCGACTGTGCTTCCAGCGCGCGAAGGGATTCAGGACCTCGTCGAGGACTTCGCCACCGAAGATCGTGACCAGTGTTGGCCGCGGACCACGCTCGGCGAGCAGCGCCACGGTGCCGCCGCACGACAGCGCCACGTCGTCGAAGTGGGACGAGAGAAAGAGTGCGCGCCCGGGCAGCAGCTCGCACGGCTGACCAACACTCGAAAAGTCGCGTTGGGTGCTGGTCATGCGGAGGTACCCAGCACCCGGCCGTGCGCCGCCGCGGCGGTGTCAATCTCTGGCGTTGCCGACGACTGGACGCTCTCCGACGGGGGACGATGCACGAACGTGGCGGCGTCGAGGACGGCGCTGAGCATCGCCAGGTCGTACACAATCCAGCCCACGTTGACGAGCACGGCGACCGCGTCGACAGTCAGTCCGAGGCTGAGGCGGAGCAAGCCCCACAGCGCCGCGCAGGCCAGCACGGCCATGCTGACGAGCTGCGGGCGCACCAATCGCAAACGTGAAAGCAAAGCGCCGCCGTGGAGGCGCGTTTTCGGGGTGACGACGAACCCCAGCGGAGTTCCGAAGTACACATTGCGGACCGAGGTCACCAGCGCGGTCACCCAGATGGGCCACATCGCCAGACTGTTTTGCTGCCCGCGCCAGGTGTTGAGCCCCCAGCCGAAGACCACAAACAGCAGTTGATTCGCGACCAGGTAGGGGATGATGCGAACGAAGAAATCGAAGGAGAACGCGGTGATGGGCAGCCAGCCGAAGAACAGATAGAGCGGCGGCGCGACCAGGTACATCAGGATGAAGAAGCCCGACAGGTAGCTCCACATGGTCGCCACGTACATGGCCTTTTGCGCCAGAGTGAGCCCACGCAGGAACATCGGGTTCTCGCGGAGAAAGACCTGGAGCGTGCCTTGCGCCCAGCGCAGGCGCTGTTGCAGGGCCGAGCGCAGATCCTCCGGGGCCAGTCCCGATGCGAGCGCCTCGTGCTGAAAAACGGACTTCCAGCCGAGCGCGTGGAGTCGCATGGCGGTGGCCATATCCTCAGTGACGGAGATCGTCGACAGGGGCATGATCGGCTGCGCCTCGTCGCCGCGATCGACGTCGACGGCGAGCAGCAGACCGCGAACCGCTTCGATGGCAGCCAGTGGCGACGTCTCGCGATTCGCCAGCGCGTGGAGCGTCTGCTGGTTGTCGAGGGCGTCGGCGAAGCCGGCATCGAGGTCGGAGACGTCGATGCCCGGAATGGAGCTCAGCTCGGCTTGAATGCGCGCGAGGTCCGCGGCAACGATGCCAGACGCCACGCCACGCGCACGTTGCTGAAAAGTCCAGGTCACGTCCTGAATTGGCTGGTGTCCACGGAGTTCTTGCTGGGCGGTGGCGACGATCTGGCGCAATTCCTCGAGCGCGCCGTGTACCTCGACGTCGTCGGCCGACACCTGCCGCGCCGCCTGCCTCAGCGTGCGGTCCGCCGTGGACAGCGCGCGTTTGACACGCTGGTCCAGCTCGACGACATAGCGGATGACGCCCATGTGCATGAGCGCTTCGCGGCGCACCATGGCGTTCGAGCCACAAAAGAACGCCGCGTTCCAGCCGTCCTTGCCCTGCTGGATCGGTCCGTAGAACAGGGACGCCTCTGACCCGAATGGATCGCCGGGCGGGACGTTGTAAAACGGCTGATCGGACTGCACGAAGGCCACGCGCTCGTCCTGAAAGTAGCCCAGCATGCGATCGATGATGGCGGGCGTCGGCAGCTGGTCGGCGTCCAGCATCAGGATGAACTCACCTTGCGTGGCCAGCAGCGCGTTGTTCAGGTTGCCAGCTTTGGCGTGCCTCGGGCGCCCGCGCCAGTCCGTGGACCGCACGATATAGCCGACCCCCTCGGTTTCGGCCATGAGCTGCATCAGCTCCGAATTCCCGTCGTCGAGCACATGCGTGCGATGCGGGTAGTGGATGCTCGCGGCTGCCCGCACCGTCTGCCGGACAAGCTCGACGGGTTCGTTGTAGCAGGTGATGAAGACGTCCACGCTGAGTCCGGCGGGCGGCGTGTCAGGTTCGGCGCGGTGTTTTTCGCGCCAGACAGTCAGGCCGAAGAGCAGCGCGCCGATGTAGCTGTACGTTTCGGCGATGACCAGTCCGACTGCCAGCGGCCAGACAGCCAGATTGAGCGAGGACGTCCAGCGCCAGCTCAGGTACACAAAGCCAAAGGCGGCGGTCAGGATGGCGAGCGTGCGCAGGATGGCGCAGCGCACCGCCAGCTGGCGAGCTGTCGCGGGAGTCGACTCACGGGCAGAAGCGCCGCGGGTCGAGGAAGCTGGGGTCGAAGGCCGCAGCCAACGCAGGGACACCAGCCCGAGACCCACAACGTAGACGACGAGCAGCACCGCGCCAAGCAATTGCGTGCTGGTCTGGACAGGCATGCCGATGGCTCTTTGAGAAAACCTCGGGCGTCTCCCCCACGCCTGGCCAAAGCGTACCAGGCTCGGCCATTGGTACGCGCCGCGCGCCTGCTGGTAGGCTTCCATGCGAATTCTGCTCAACCTCGCATGCGCGGTGAGACCACGGCGAGCCCATGGCATGAGTGAAACTGAAGCGGTAAAGCTGGAGGTCTACGCGGCGCTCGTCCACGATGTCGGCGACGATCCGACGTTCGTTGCCGAAATCGTCGGCAACTACCTGGCGACCTGCCCGCAGTTGCTCGACGGAATGCGCGAGGCGGCGCAGGCCAACCAGCCGACTGACATGGCGCGTCTGGCGCACCAGTTGAAGTCGTCGAGCGCCTGGCTTGGCGCCGATCGGCTGGCGGAGCTGTGTCGTGAGATCGAAGTGAGCGCTCGCACTGGAACCCTGGACCGCGTGGACGAACGCTTGCACGAGGTCGAACAGGAGGTCGGGCGGGTGGAGCAGGCACTGAACGCGCTCGCCTCGGGCGCATGACGGGACCGGCAACCCTCGGCAGGCTCGGCCAGGCGCTGGAGATGCACCTGGAGCGGTTCAGAGTCTTGAGCGACGCGTGGCTGCACGCCGGCGCGACTGGCGTCGAGATCTACGTGGCCGACGAGTGTGTATGGCGCGCGGGTGCCTCGCTCGAAGAGGCGTGGCCAGAAGAGCATGGCACGCTGCTCACCTGCCAGCGGCGCCTTGATGCGACCCGCACGCTGGAATTGCGCGTCGGCGGGCTCAGCGGTCCCGCCGCCACGCGTCGACTCTCGCTCGACGCGGAGCTCATCGCCGAGACGATGCGGCTCGACGACGAGCTGCGCCAGATGACCGGCGAGCTGATCGACGCGCAGGATCAGTTGCTGGCGCTCTACGGGCTGGCCAAAGCCACACGGCGACGACTGAGCCTGGACGCGGTGCTGACCGAGCTCGTCGCGGAAGTCCAGCGCCTGACCGCGGCAGAGCTAGCCTTTGCGGCGCTGGCCGAGTCAGCCGGCGGCCGACTGGTCGTCTACCCGCGAGAAGGCTCGATTCAGCAGCTCGCGCTGTGGCGTGCGTTCGAGTGGGTCAGCGAGTCGCACACACCCCTGGTTGCCAACGCCAGCTACGACCTGCCGCCGGGCGTCGACCCCTCCAGATTTGTTGAGAATCTGGTCGTCGTGCCAGTCCTGGTGGACGGCTCGCTGAAGGCGACGCTGGGCGTGGTCAACCGACGCGACACCACGTTTTCTGCAGGTACCGTCAAGCTGCTACAGGCGCTCGGCGAGCAGGCGGGCGCGCTGGTCGAGGCGGCACTGCTGCACGAGCAAGCGCTGGTTCAAGAGCGCATGCGGCGCGACATGGAACTGGCCGCGACGATGCAGTCGGGACTGATGGCCGACGCGCCCCCCGTCGTGGCCGGCGTGCAGGTCGTCGGCCGATTCCGTCCGGCGACCGAGGTCGGGGGTGACTTCTATCACCATCGACTTCGCGCGGACGGCCAGCTGAGCTTCAGCGTCGGCGACGTCAGCGGCAAGGGCCTGTCGGCCGCGCTGATCATGGGCATGTCCCGCAACGTGCTGCGGGGCACGTCCCAACTGCTGGACCGCCCCAACGCGGTGGTGGAGCAGGTCAATGCCGACCTGTACGACGATCTGAACCGCGTCAATACGTTCGTGACGGCGTTCGTCGGCTTCTACGACCCCGGGCGGCACGCGGTGCGATTCGCGAACGCCGGCCACTCGCCAGTCGTGTACTGCGCGGCGGGTGAATCGGCGCGCATGCTGCCGGCGACCAGCCTGCCGCTCGGTATTTTCGAGGACTCCACGTCCACCGACGAATGCGTGCGCATGGCGGTCGGCGATGTGCTGGTGGTGGGTACCGACGGGTTCAGTGAAGCCACCAACCCGGACGGCGCCACCTTCGGCTACGAACGCCTGATGACGCTGGTGCAAGAGCTCGCCGGGCAGCCGGCGGAGGCGATCGTGGACGGGCTCTTCGCGGCGATTACCGACTTCGGCCAGGGCACCCCGCAGGACGACGACCAGACTCTGCTCGTCGTGAAGGGCTGCTGAACGAGGGTGGCGGCTACCGAGGGGGTGGGGCGCCGGCGCAGGCTTGCGCTCGGGCAGGGTCATCGGTAACTATTCGGTTACCTGTGTCTGCGTTCGAGTCGTCCGCCGCCGATGCCTTCGGGGATCCCGTCGGCGATCCCTTCAATGCGCTTGGCGATCCGCACCGGCGGGCTATCGTGGAGCTGCTCGGCGCGCGAGAACGCTCAGTGCAGGAGCTGGCGGCGCTGCTGCCGATCAGCCGCCCGGCGGTATCCCGCCACTTGCGACTGCTGAAGGGCGCCGGCCTCGTAGTGGAGACGCCGGAGGGCACGCGGCGGATTTATCGCTTGCAAGCGGCCGGTGTCGCGGCGGTGCAGGCGTATCTGCTACAGGTGTGGGGCGAGGCGGCGACGCGGTTTCGTATCGTCGCCGAGAACGCGCAGCATGACGAGGTTCCGCACGCATGATCGAGCCACTGCGTATCAGTATCCAGGTGGAGTGTCCAGCCGAGCGCGCGTTTGACGTCTGGACGCAGCGTATTTCCACGTGGTGGCCGGTCAGTCACTCCGTCAGTGGCGAGCGCGACCTGCGCGTGGTGCTGGAGCCGCGGATCGGAGGTCGCATTTTCGAACGCACCAGCAGCGGGCAGGAGTTTGACTGGGGAGAGATTACGTTGTGGGAACCACCGTATCGTCTCGGGTATGTGTGGCACCTCCGCCAGGACCGGGCGGACGCGACCGATGTGGAGGTTCGCTTTCGACCCCTGGATGGGTCCAGCACGCTGGTGGAGATTGTCCATCAAGGGTGGCAGCGCCTGGGGGCGCGGGGTCCGGACCTGCGCGAGGCGAATCAAGCCGGCTGGGGAGGGCTGCTGCCGCACTTCGTCGCGGCGATCGAGCGACCGGGCGAGGCGGCGGTGTGACGCTGGAGCGGTGCGCTAACATCGCCCTCGAAGCTGATGCGGCTTTCGGATGCAGTCGTCGTGGTGACTGGCGGGACAGGTGGCCTTGGCAGCCGCATCTGCCACGCCTTCGCGGCGGAGCGCTCGCGCGTGGTGGTCGTCTACCACTCACGTCCTGACGCCGCGGAAAGCCTCGTCGCGGATCTCCTCAGCGTCGGGGCAAACGCCGCGCTGGCCGTGCGCTCCGACGTCACGCAACCGGCGCAGATCAGCGAACTCGTCGACGGCGTCGTCCAGAATTGGGGGCGTCTCGACGTGCTGGTCAACAACGCGGCGTTCAACCAGGGCGTCCCGTTCCAGAACCTGGATGCGCTCACGCCGGAGCTGTGGCAGACCATCCTGGATTTCAACGCCACCGCTCCGTTCCTCCTCGCGCGGGCGGTCGCACCGGTGATGCGACGTCAGGGTCATGGGCGCATCGTCAACATCGGGTCCGTCTCGGGCTACAAGCCTGGCGGGAGCAGCATCGCGTACGCCGTCTCGAAAGCGGCGCTGGCGCATCTCACGCGCTGCCTGGCACTCGCGCTGGCGCCCGAGGTACTGGTGAACTGCGTCGCGCCGGGCTTGATGGAAGGCACGGTGATGACAGAGCGCATGCTGCCGGAGCAACGCGAGCGCGGCCGAGCGGAGTCCGTGCTCGGCCGCACCGTGGACAAAGACGACGTGGCCAACCAGGTAGTCACGCTGGCGAGGAGCGAAAGCACCACCGGGCAAAACGTCATCATCGACGCGGGGCGTTTCTTCCACTAGGTTAAGTCCACGTCGATGCCTTCCAGCAACACGCTCACGCGGTGGGTTCTTCGACGATTGGTCGCACACTACGGCGAACCGGAGTGGGAGACGCGCTTCGCTCCACTCGAGGAGCTGGTTGGCACGATCCTGTCGCAGCATACGTCTGACATCAACTCGGAGCGCGCGTTCCACGCGCTCAGCGCGGCATACTCCAGTTGGGAGGCCGTCCGCGACGCGCCGCTGGACGAGCTGATCGAGACGATCCGTTGCGGCGGGTTAGCGGTGGTCAAGGCCGAGCGGATTCAGGCAGTCCTGCGGGCGCTCACCAGGGACGACGGGCAGGTACGACTGGCGGACTTCCGCTGCATGCCGCGGCCGCGGGCGGTGGCGGACTTGACGAGCTTGCCCGGAGTCGGGCGCAAAACGGCGGCGTGCGTACTGTTGTTTGGCTCGCACGTCGCGGCGATTCCCGTTGATACACACGTGCATCGCGTGGCAGTGCGGCTGGGGCTCGTCCCGGCGCGCACGAGTCCGGATGCGACCGAAGACGCGCTCGAGGCGGCGCTCGAGCCAGGCCAGTACTACGCCTTCCACGTCAATATGATTCGGCTCGGCCGCGAGATCTGCAAAGCTCCGCGTCCGCGCTGCGAGGTGTGTCCGCTCAACGCGCGGTGCGCTCACGGTGTACAGTCCGGGGCGTCATGAGTGTGACGGTAGACGAGGCGCGAGCGTTCATACAGGCCCATCATCGCGGTGTGTTGGCGACGGTCCGCAAAGATGGTGAGCCGCAGCTGTCGCCGGTGACGGTAGGCGTCGACGACGACGGGTCGCTCATCATCAGCACACGTGAGACGGCGATGAAGACGCTGAACGTGCGTCGGAACGGACGGGCGTCGGTATGCGTGTTCCTGGACTCGTTCTTTGGCGCGTGGGTGCAGGCGGAGGGGATGGCGAGTATCGAGTCGCTGCCCGAGGCGATGGAGGGGCTGGTGCGCTACTACCGTCTGGTGGCGGGTGAGCATTCGGATTGGGAGGACTACCGCGGCGCGATGGTGCGTGACAAACGCGTGCTGCTGCGGATTCGCATCGAGCGCGTGGGGCCCCAACAATCGGGGTAACGTCCCACGGAGGGCGACGCACGCAGTGGGCGCCGGCTCTCGCGCGGCGTTGGGGAACGAGCGGAGACCCCAGTGGGGTAGCGTGTCGACATGACCGACATGATCGACGACGGGCTGAACCTCAGCGTGCTGGACGTGACCACGCCTGCCGAGATCGACGCCTACCTCGGCGTGATGCGACGGACGCATGGGCCGCTGTACGAGATGACCTCCAATGCCCTGTGGTTGGACGCCCGACCGGACTTCGTCAAACTCCACCGCCGAGGCGCGCGGATCTTCGGCCGCGTCGACGGCGTGCTCGATCCCGTGCGCGGTCCATTGACGGGCATCTCGCTGCTATTCGACTACATCCTGTTGGGTTGGGAGGACGGCATTCTCAACCAGATCGACAGCCTCAAATTTCGCAAAGTCAGCAAAGCCCAGATCATGGAGGTCGTGATGGCCGCGCAGATCTGGGGCGGAATGAAAAGCTTGCAGTGTGTCTATCGTGCCGCGAACGTGTATCTACGCGAGTATCAAGATAGTCCCATTCAGGCTGCGTTTCCGTCAGGATGGTTACCTGACGGAAACGCCTTCAAAGCTGGGCTGGACCTCTCGACGCTGGAGATGACGGACTCCGACCGCGAGCATCTCGTCGGGTGGTACGAGCGGACGATTGGCCTGGTTCCGCGCTCGGTACAGTTTGCGCTTCGATACAATCCCGCGTTTTTGAAGGCGTACCGCTTGAAATGGGAGAACGCGTTTCGAGGTGAGCTGCCGAAGCAGATGATGCCGCTGTTCATGCTGCGGAACAGCGCGATCAACGGTCGGCAGGACGGCATGCGGGAGGCCACCCTGCTCGCCAGGGCGTGGGGCGTCGGCCGCGAGTGGATCATCCACAGCTTGACGCACGTCGCGTACTACTTCGTCGGGCTGGAGGGACTGGACGCCGCGGATCGGGCCGTCGGCGATCTTCTCGACAACTGGACGTGACGCGCTCAGTTCAATGACATCGACCGCGCGCGTACACCTCCCACTGTGACCAGCCTTTGGTGCGCGCGAGCCAGATGGCGGCGTCGATATTGGCGCTCGAATCGAACGGCGACATCCCCTTCTGGCCTTCCGGCGTGGATGCCCACGTGGTTGGCAGGAACTGAGCCAGGCCGGCCGCGCGCGAGCGTGGATTCACGCGGGACGGATCCCAGCCGCTCTCACCTGAGATGATGCAGTCGAGTCGTGGCGCGAGGTCTGGCGCCTGCAGGTAGAGGTAGGCGTGCGGATCCAATCCCGCGGCGCTGGCGGCCAGGTCGTCCGGTGACGGTTCCGGGACGGGTTCGGTACTCACGCTGGGCAGCCAGGCCCAACCGTTGTTGAGCGGGTTGTACACCCACAGGCGTCGGTTCAATTCGGGTGCATCGACGCGGAAGAATTGACCGGGCGCCGCTTCACCAAAGCTGGCATCCCCGTCCGCCTGGACGAACACCCCCGCCCAGTCGAGGGTGTGGACCCAGTAGACCTGCCAATCGGGAGGTGAGCCCGCCTGTTCGTCGAATGCGAAGGCTTGAACTGGAAAGGACAGCGAGCAGACCGTAGCAACCGAAACCAGACAACGCAGCATCGGCAAAATCCGATACCTCCGGGGCAAGCTCGCCGACCGGAGGATTGTGATTGAAGCGTTAGCGGGTCGGCGGCACGGACAGGCCGCCGATTACCACATCAACATGGCAGGCGGCCAGATCCACGAAATGCGGACCTCCAGCGTCGGCGGCTCGTGCAGAACCAGGCTCGGGCGCCGTGGGCCCTTATGGGATTATGCGACCTTTGTCACGCAAGGATGGCGGTGGCGTTCAGGAGTGCACCGCGTTGCGGGGCAACGATACAGCAGATGCGTGGTGGAGTGCCACCCTGCTGAAGTGTAGTCTCGTTCACGTTATGGTTGTGAAGCGGTTCATAGATGTGCTAGGCGTCACCATTTAGCGTAACGACATGACGCAGCCTCGCCCACGCACCCGCACACTTGCAGTGGCCCTGTGCGCCGCCGCTTTTTCGGTTCTGAGTGTCTCGCCGGCCATCGTCAGTGCCCAGGACAACGGTCCTACGGATCCTGGCGTTCGGTGTGCCGCGAAAGTCGGGCCTGGACAGTACGAGTTCTATCTGCCAGGCGAGAAGGCTACCGACGTGAATGGCAACAAATGGGTGTGCGGACCTGATGGACAGTGGTTCCGCGACTACTCGTCGGCGATTGTGAAGAATCCGACCTATAATCCGCCGACAGGGACGATCGCCCTAACGACGGGGACGCTCGCGGCGACGACGACGTCCAAAATCGCGCCGTAAGCGTCTTCCCTGGAGGGGACGCATCCGCGGGATCCTTCGCGGGCTCAGGATGACAGCCCGCTCTCGGGAATGACACGATCTGGCCTCGGATGGCACACGGTTCCGTCTCGAACGAGCGAGGTCTGCAACTTCGAGTGAGCGACAGTTCGCTCTCGGATTGCAGACGCTTGGGTGTCGAATGTGACACGTTCCTGCTCTCAAATGCGACGCGGCTCGGAATCGGATGAGCGACAGTTCCGTTGCGGATGTGACACGGTTCCGTCTCGGAGAGACCCTCCACCGCGCCGCGCCGCGTACCTCGACTACGCGGTGTACTCCCGCAGGATGTCGCCGGGTGCTACCCACGTTCCGGCGGCGGCGGCGCGATGCGCGGCTTCCACCACTGCCATCGACTCCAGCGCCTCGCGCGCCGAAAACCGCGGCGCCCGGCGCTCGACGACGGCCGCGATGAACTCGCGCGCCTGACTGGCGTACGCCTCCATACGCAGCAGCGCGTAGTGGCTGGAGAACTGCGGCAGCGCCGTCTGCGCCTCCCAGCCCGTGCTCGTGCTCAGGCGCACTTCGCCGTACATGTCGGCGGCGATGACGCCCGTGCGACCAGTCAACGTCGCATCGAAGCGCACGACTCCCGAACCGGGCGGCGGCACTGTGCCGGGAATGACCGAGTCTTGAAAGCTGGCGTGCGCGCCGCTAGCGAAGTCCAGCAGCAGGAAGCTTCCGTTTTCGACCTGCTCGCCGCGGTAGCGGCCTTCGAGCGCCGCCACGCGCGTGACAGGTCCGAGCCACCAGCGCAGCAGGTCCAGTCCGTGGATGCCTGAGCCGAGCAGATAGCCGCCGTTTTCGGGCTTCGTCAACCAGGTGGTGGAGTCGGGCTCGTTCTGGACCATGGCGACCATGTCCACCGCGCCGATGGTCCCGCGATCCAGAAGCAGTTTGACGGCGAGCGGATTGCGGCGGAAGCGGTGGTGGTGGCCGACCATCAGCACCACGCCAGCCTCCTCGCAGGCCTGGATCATGCGCAGGCCGTCAGCGACGCTGAGGGCCATCGGTTTCTCTACCAGAACGTGCTTGGCGGCGCTTGCCGCCCGGATGGTCTGCGGGGCGTGGAAGGGATTGGGAGAGGCGATCAGCACCGCGTGGATACGCGGATCGTCGAGCACGGCATGCACGTCCTGTGTGGCCGGGACGCCGTGGCGCTGAGCGAGCTCGGCGGCCCGGCGGCCGCCGGCGATCACCGCGAGCTCCGCGTCGGGAGCGTAGCGAATGGCTTCGGCGAAGGTGCTGCCGGCGAAACCGGCGCCGAGGACGGCGCAGCGCAGGGGTGGCGAGCTCATCGGCCGCCGCCGCGCACCAGCACCGGAAAGAGCTCCTCAACCACGTCTTTGCGCACGCCATACAGGACTTCGGCCAGGTTGGCCACCGTGCAAGCATGGTTGGTGAGAAACCGCAGACGCGCGCCAACCTCCACCGCGCTCGGCGGAGTAGTGGTGATGATGCCGTGCTCTTCCGAGAGCCGCTCCAGGACCAGGCCGAACTGCACATCCTCACCGAATCCGGCGAGCGTTTCGAGGCCGTGAGCCCCCTTGTCCAGGGCGAAGGTCTTGCTCCCCGCATCGACCACAATGCGATCTGGCGCTGGCCGACTGATGACCGTTGCGAGCACGGTTTGCGCGCAGGCCTCGCGCGTGGTGACGCCCAGAGCAGCCTGCATACGGTCGAAAAAGACGTAGTTGCCGGGGCGAATCTCGGTCACGCCGGCCACGGCGCCAGCCGCGCAGACCGTTGGTGTGGAGCCCACGCTCACGACCCGGCACGCCAGACCGCGACCGAGCAGCGCCTCGGCGGAGTGCAGCACGCCGCGCGCCTCGTCGTGGGCGATGCGCTCGACCTCTGCCCGGCTATGGGCACCGTACGCGTGCCCCGCGTGGGTAAACACGCCGCGCAGCTCGAGGCCGGGCAGGGACGCGACGCGCTCGGCGAGGTCAGCGACCGCGCTGCCTGGCGGCAGCCCGGCGCGATGCAAGCCGGTGTCAACCTCGATGAGGACAGGAATGCGCACGCCGCGTTCGCGCGCCGTATCGGATAGTCCACGCGCAGCGAGCGGGCTGTCGATGCCGACCGCCACGCTTCCCCGCTCCTGGAGGGCCGCCGCGCGCCGCCATTTCTGTTCACCGGCGAGCTCGTTGGCGACGAAGATGTCGCGGATGCCTTCCTTCAGGTAGGCCTCGGCCTCGTCGAGCTTGGCCACGGTGATGCCCGCGGCGCCGGCGGCCAATTGCCGCTGGGCGATGCCCGCGGTCTTGTGTGACTTGGTATGTGGACGGAGGTTGACGCCGGCGCTGGCGGCAAGCTGCGCCATGCTGGCGATGTTGCGTTCCAGGCGGTCCAGGTCGATGACGACCGCGGGGGTGTCCAGATCGTCGAGGCGTAGAGGCATTGGCTTCAGAATGTGTCCGGTGGGCTGATGATGGACAGCACTTCGGTGCTGGTGGACTGCGAGTTGCAGACGCGATGCGGGAGGTTGCGCTGGATGGTCATGGCGTCACCTGCCTCAAGATGGAACCAGCGTCCGGCCAGCTCCACGTCGACGGCTCCGCTGAGCACGATCAGACACTCGTCGCTGTCGTGTCCGCTGGCGGTTGGACCGCTGGCGGCGCCGGGCGCCAGCTCCAGGGACAGCACTTCGAAGGCGCCCTGCGGGCTGGGCGTCAGGAGCTGGTACTGGAGGGCGCGGCCGGGGAACACGATCGTGCGTCGCTCGGCGCGACGGACGACGGGGTCGGGGCTCTCGTTCTGGACGAGGAACTGAAAAAAAGGCACGCCGAGGGCGGTGGAGATGCGGCGCAGCGAGCTGATGGAAGGGTCGGTGACGCCGCGTTCGATCTGACTCAGTGCGCTGGCGGAGAGGCCCGCGCGGTCCGCGAGCTGGGCGAGGGTCAGGGACTGGCGGGTGCGCTCGCGCCGGATGCCCGCGCCGAGGGCGGCGGTTTCATCCTCATCCGAGGTGGTGGAGGAGGTGAGGCCCGTCATCGGTTTGTGATGCCCCGGAGGGGACCCCTCGAGGCAAGACCGGGGAGCCATGTGGGAAGAACTAGGGCCTGAGCTCATCGGCCGCCTGCGCGCGGATCGAAGGCATCGCGCAGGCCTTCCCCCGCGTAGTTCGCGGCCAGGACCGCCAGGGCGATCGCCAGGCCGGGGGGCACCCATAGCCAGGGTTGGCTGTCCAGCACCACCAGCTGCTGGGCGGCGTTCATCATGCCACCCCAGCTGGCAATAGGCATCTGCACGCCCAGGCCCAGAAAGCTGAGGGCGGCCTCTGTCAGGATTGCCTGGGCCAGCGCCAGGGTGCTGTACACCGCTAGGTACGGCAAGATGCCGGGAAAGATGTGGCGGGCGATGACGCGTCGCGAGCCGGCGCCCAGCGCGTGGGCGGCCTCCACATACTGCTGCTGGCGGAGTGACAGCACCTGGCCGCGGACAAGTCGCGCCAGCCCGGGCCAGGACAGCAGTCCAATCACAATCATCACGTTCAGAATATTGGGACCCACCAGCGCCACGAAGATGACGACCGCGAAGAAGAGCGGAAACGTCTGGATCAGCTCCGTGAAGCGCATGAGCAGATTGTCGACGACCCCACCGAAGCTACCGGACAACAGACCCACCAGCGTGCCGATGCCTGTCGCAATGCTGACGGCGACCACGCCGACACTCATGGACACGCGGCCGCCAATGATGAGTCGCGACCACACGTCGCGGCCCGCGGAATCGGTTCCAAGCAGGTGCGCGGCGCTCGGCGGCTGCTTCACCGCGTCCAGGTCCACCGCGTTGGGGTCGAGCGCCAGCAGCGGACCAAAGATGGCGACAAGCACCAGGAGCAGCAGCACGAGCAGACCGAAGACGGCCACCCGGTCGCGTGCGAAGCGGCGCCAGGCGGTATTGCCCTGCGCGCGTCCGCTGGCGCCGCCGGGTGCGGAGGCGGTGGCGCGTGTCTGACTCTGAGCGGCGACGGCCATACTTCAGCTGTACCGGATCCTCGGGTCGGCATAGGCGTACAGCACGTCTGCCAGGAGGTTGCTGAACAGCACCAGCGTGGAGATCATCAGCGTCAGGCCCATCAGCACCGGATAGTCGCGCTGCTGGATCGACAGGATGGCCAGGGTCCCCATGCCAGGCCACTGGAACACGGACTCGATGACGACGGCGCCGCCGAGCAGGACCGGGACGCGCAGTGAGATGACGGTGATCACCGGCAGCAGCGCATTGCGGAAGCCGTGCGCGACGTAGACGGCGCGCGCCGCCAGCCCTTTGGCCCTGGCGGTGGTCATGTAGTCCTGGCGCAGGACCTCGAGCATCGCCGAGCGGGTGTAGCGCATGTTGCCGGCCAGCGCTTCGAGCGACAGCACCGCGACTGGCAAGATGAGGTGTTTCAGCGAATCTGTGGGATCGGTGGAATCGGGTGTCACCATGCCGAAGGTGGGCAGCCACTGCAGTTTGAGCGACAGGACGTACAGGCCGATCAGGCCAAAGAAGAAGGCCGGAACGGAGATCCAGATGATGCTGAGTATGGTCAGAAGATAGTCCCAGATGCTGTAGCGGCGCAGGGCGGAGAGCACGCCGAGCGTGCAACCGATAGCTGTGGACAGGACAAGGGCGATGCCCGGTCAACTCGACTGTGGCGGGGATGCGCTCCGCGATGCGGCGGATCACCGGCTGGCCGGTGCCGTAGGAGTAGCCGAGGTTGCCGTGGAGGACTTCGGTCAGCCAGTTGAGGTAGCGGATGGGTAGGGGCTGGTCGAGGCCGAGGCGGTGCCGCATCGCCTGCGCGTCGAAGCCGGCGCCCGCCGACGGGTCGATCATCGCGGAAACGGGGTCGCCCGGGGCGAGGTTGATGAAGGTGAAGGCGATGATGGTGATCCCCACGAGCATGGGGATCACCAGCAAGGTGCGGCGGATGAGATAAGCGGTCACAGGGGTGGTTCGCCAAAGCGGGCCGAGGGGGTCAAGACGAACCCCCCAGGTGGAGCCGGCGGTCGAACTGTGGACGAGGGAGCCCCGAAGGGGTGGTTGAGACGGTTCACAGGTTTTTCCCCAGAGGCACCCGCGGGGAGAGTCCAGAGGTTGTCACGAGCGGGACCCGTGAGGGCAACACGCCTCTCCCCCGAGGGGACCCGGTGGGTGACTGTAGAGGGGTCCCACCCGTGAAGGACCTACCGGACGGGACCCGGCGGAGCGTTGGACGCCGCTTCACCTGTGTGCGCTACCGCCAGGTCCTCACGCTTTGACCGTCCAGTTCTCGATTCGATAGAACCACGTGGGCAGCGCCACCGCCGCCGTCGTCGTCGGCACGTCAGCAATCGTCTGCGGATTCGCGCCGGTCGGAGCGGTCAGGAACGGAATGTTGACCCTCCGATTGAAAACGTACGTGTCCGAGATGCTCCACATCCAGATCCACGGCTGGTCTTCGTTCAACTGGTCGCCGATCTGCTGGTAGATCGCCTTGCGCTCGTCGAGCGTCGGTGCGCGGCGGCCTTTTTCGATCAGCGCATCGAAATCGGGATTGGCATAGCCCGGACCGTTCTGACTCTTGGTCGTGTAATGGAAGTCCAGGAACAGGGCGGGATCCACGAAGTTGGTGGCCGGAATGAACACCATGTCGTGCTGATGGTCCTGGTAGAACTTCTTGGCCCACACGGAGGCCTCCAGCTCTTCCCAGTTCGTCTGGACGCCGACCGCTTGCAGCTGCGACTGAATGGCGGCGCGCGTGGCGCGCTCGGTATCCGAGCCGACGGGCAGCGCGCTGACGGTCACCGTCTGGCTGGTGTCCCAGGAAGCATCGGAAAGGAGTTTTTTGGCCGTGTCCGGGTTGTAGTCGTACGTATTCTTCGGCTGGTACTGGATCCACGGGTGGCGCATCGGCGAGTTGACGATCTCCGCGTTGCCGCCGAACAAACTGTCGACAATCTTCTTGCGATCCACGGCGTAGGCGATCGCCTGGCGCACACGTTTGTCCTGCCAGTGGTCGAGGCGCAGGTTGAAGCCAAGCGTGTTGGAGACTGGATTGGCCATGCGCGTCATGTACAGGCTGGGTTGGGCCAGGAACTGGGCGAGCGAATCCGGGGCGATGTTCAGGTTGTTGGAGGGAGCGGCGTTGAAGTCGACCTCGCCGCGCTGGAGGGCAATGCCCGCCGCGTCGGACTGCTTATTGATGCGGAAGATGATCGAGTCGAGCTTCGGGCGGCCGCGATAGAAGTCAGGGTTGGCCGCTGTTTCGGAAGACTGGTCGGTCAGGTTCTTGACAGCCTTGAAGGGCCCGCTGCCCAGCGGAGAGTCGAACATGAAGGGTTGTTTCTCGAGATCCGCTGGCGCGACGCTGCCCAGAACGTGCTTCGGCAGGATGGCCAGATCCGTTTCGAGCAGGAACAGGGCATTCGGAAAGTCCATATCGAAGCGGATGGTTTGCGGATCCACGACGACGATGCCCGAAACGCTGGGTGCCGTACCGGCGGTGTAGTCCGCTCCGCCCTTGATGATCGACAGGCGCGACACGCGGTTGGACTTCGTGTCGTTGTTGAGGGCCATGGTGTAGGTCCAGGCCACGTCGTCGGCGGTGACTGGCTGGCCGTCGTGCCACTTCGCGTTGGGGTTGAGCTTGAACGTGTACGAGGAGCTGTCGGGCGCCACGCTGACTTCGGCGAGCTCGGGATCGTACTTCGTGTGATCTGGAGTGGGTGTCAGGAGTGAGGAGAAGACGGTGGCCTGGTACTGCCACTGGATGTTGCTGACCGAGGTGAACGGATTGGTGTGCGGAAAGGTCGCGCTCCACAAGGGCGTGAGCGTGCCGCCGCCGCCCGTCGCGGCCGGCGCGGTCGCCGCGGCAGCCGGCGCCGTGGTGGGCGCGGCAGCCTGCGTGGCCGCCACGGGGGGTGCCGCTGGAGCGCCGACAACGGTCGCCGCGGGGGCGCTGGTGGGTTTCGCCGCAGCCGCCGGGGGGCTGGTAGCCGCCGGGGTTGCCGGCGCGGACGTACAGGCCTGAAGCAGGGCAGCCGCACCCGAGACGAGCCCAAATTCCAGTAATCGACGACGACTCAGCATGCTCACTGTTGTGGTTCTCCAGTTCACCCGTACGATGGCAACGGATTCAATACGCCCAGTGGGGCGGGTAGCGGTCCACTCGCATTCCGGCAACGCTTTCCAGGGGCACGCGGCGAACCTCTGGCTCCGGTTGGGAGGTTGACGCCCATGTGCTCAAGCGCCGCAGCATACACCACTCGCTGAGCCGCGCCTCACGCTGGTCGGTGTCCCAGAAGCACAGCCCGTCGACCTCCGCGGCGAACAGGTCCTGCGCGCGCCGCTGGTAGTCCGCGGCGCTCTGAAAGCGCGGCATCACGTCCTGGAAGAACGTCACCCCGGTGGCGCGGGTAAGCTCGACGAACGCGTTGATGTCCACCGGTTGATCGCGCCACGGGTGGGCGACCAGGCGATCCACCAGCCCTTCGTGGACCCAGGCCTCGACGTCGAGACCATAGAACAGGTTGGTGGGGACGTCATTCAGGACGTGGGGCGAGATTTCCAGCGACGTGCCACGTCGCGCGCCAGCGGCGTCGACGAGCGCGCGCAGACGACGCATGAAGTCAGTCATCGTCTGCGCGCGAAAGCGCAGCCAGGCTGCGTCGTGCTCGTCCAGCGAGCGCGGATCCACGGGATATGCCGCGGTGAGAAGCGTTTCGTACAGCAGGAAGGGTGGTCGCCAGGTCTGGGAGAGTCGAGCTGGCCCGCGCCTGCCAGGCTCAGGAGGTCCGACGGATAGGCGCCGATGTCGCCGCCGACGCCCGTGCCCCAGAAGAGATGGGTAAAGTCCGTGCCCAGATACGGCTGGATTTCGCTCCAGTTGGACCACAGCCCCACGCGGATCTCGTGCCAACCCGTGGCGTTGAGTTTGAGGGTGACGGGCGGCGCCGCGGTGTGCGCGCCGGCGTACAGGGCAGTACCCGTCTGGCCAGCCGTGGTGCGAAAAAAGACGGTGAGCCACGCGGCTGGGCGGTGGGTGCCGCTCAGCGCGGTTCGAGGTAGACAGGCGGCCAGGTCCAGATGGGTGATCAACGGCTGTACAGTGTCGCTTCAGGGTGGCGGTCACTGTAAAGTGTCACTGCAAGGGTGTCAACGGGCCTTGGCGTGAGGATTACAGACGTCGAGACGATCTGGGTACGCGTGCCGCTGTCGGTGCCGACTGGCCCGGCCGGGGCGTTCAATACGGCACGCCAGGCACTCGTGGTGCGCGTCAGCACGGACGCGGGGCTGATCGGCTGGGGCGAGACCTACGCCGTCGCCGGCGTGCGCGCGGCGATCGACCTGGCGTTGAGACCGCTGCTCATCGGGCGCAATCCGGCGGAGGTGCGAACGCTGCACCAGTCGATGCTGGATGCCACCTTCGACAATGGCTTCGCCGTGGGTGGTGTCGACATGGCGCTGCACGACCTGTGGGGCAAGATGCTCGGGGTGCCGATCACCGCTCTGTATGGAGGAGCGGTCCGAGAACGGGTGCCCGTGTATGCCTCGGGCTTCTGCTATCAGCAGGACGTTTATCCGTCGGACGTGTGGCCGGCCGAAGCGCGTCAGCGGGTCGCCGAGGGCTACACGGCGTTGAAGCTGCGGATGGGTCGTTTCAGTCCGGCTACAGAGCTGGAGCTCGTGGCGCGCATCCGTGCCGAGGTCCCGAGCGCGGTGGGCATGATGGTGGATGCCTGGGGCTCGTACACCGCCGGCGAGGCACTGCGCGTTGGCCGCGAGCTGGAGCGGCTGGGCTGCCTGTTTTTCGAGGAGCCGCTGCCGCAGGGGCGTGGGTACGCCGGCTACGAAGAGCTTGCGCGCGCGCTCGACATTCCGGTCGCCGGCGGTGAAACGCTGCAGACGCGAGCGGCGTTCAAGGCGCTGCTGGATCGTCGCGCGGTGGACATCGTGCAGCCGGACGTGGCGATCTGCGGCGGGATTGGTGACGCGCTGTTTGTCGGCGAGCTGGCGGCGCTCATGGGGTTGGCGTGCCTGCCGCATTCGTGGAATGGCGCGATTATGAACGTGGCGACGCTGCATGTGGCGGCGCTGCTGCCGGAGGCGACGCGGGTACCCGGCGGGTCGCCGCCGTTGCTGGAGTTTGACACCACCGAGAATCCGCTGGCGACGCGGCTGGTGTGCGAGCCGCGCCGGCTGGTGGACGGCTGTTTTGCGGTGCCCACCGGGCCCGGGCTCGGGGTGGAGGTGGATGAAGCATGGGTGCGTGGGCATGCCGTCGTCGAGGCGTGAAGTGGCCGCAGGGCGCGAGGCCGTGCGACGGCTGTGGCGGTGGAGGTCCGCGGGCGCATCGTCACGTCTCAACTGTCAGGAGTCCTTGTCTGAGGAGCAGCATCCTTTTCGGAGGGGTCGAGCGTCACGTCCGGAGGGCCGGCAGTCGTGCGTTGACGCGGAGGAGTCCAGACGCGAAAGCACGGCGTCGCGGCGGTGGAGGTCGGCGGGCGCCTCCGCGGGCGGGCGTCTCGACCCTCGAGTGGACTTCTCTGACGAGGAGCAGACCTGCCGGCAGTCGCGAGTCGCGTCAGTCGGCGCGGCTTCACGTCTCGAGGGTCACGTGAGGCCTTCTCCTCTGCGATGCGGCCTCGCCCAGAGGCGGCGAACGTTCCGGCGCGTTGACCTCAGCGCCTGGCGCCGCACACCTGGATGGCGCGCGACGAGACCTCGTTGATGAACCACACCCTGGACTTGGACCTCCCACGCGCCGCGCGGGCAAAGCGCGCGCTCCCTGTCCCCGCGGGACGCGACCACGGCGAACTCGAGCTGCCGCTGCTCATCGCTCGAGGCCTGCACGACGGACCGACCGCACTGATTCTGGGAGGAGTCCACGGCGACGAACCGGAGGGCATCAGCGCCGCCTCGGCTGTCTGGCGTGACGTGGACCTCCAGGCACTGCGCGGGACGCTGCTGGTGCTGCCACTCGCCAACTTGCCGGCGTGGCACGCTGGCACGCGCGTGAGCGGCATCGACGGTCTCAACCTGGCGCGGACCTTCCCAGGGCGAGCCGACGGCACCGCCACCGAGCGCATCGCGCACGCCATCAGCGGGCTGCTCCGTCACGCGGACCTCTTGATCGACCTGCACAGCGCCGGCCTGCACTACGCCATGTCCTTTCTGGCAGGCGCCTACGCTGCCGACGATGCGCTCGGCCAGCGCTGCGCGGCAGCGGCGCTGGCCTTCGGCGCGCCCGTCTTCTGGGCACACCCGGACATTGCCCCCGGCCGCTCGCTCAGTGTTGCCGTCGAGCACAACATCGTGAATCTGTACGTGGAGTGTGGCGGCGGCGGCCGCGTGCGCCCCGCGCACTATGCCGCCTATCGCCTGGGCGTGCAGCGCGTGCTGGGCGCGTGCGGCCTGCTGCCACTGTTGGCGGAGGCGCCGCCGGCGCCCAGCCTGCGGCTGCGGAGCACGGGTGATCTCGATACCTGGCTGACGGCGGAGACGTCGGGTCTGCTGCTCGAACGCGTGCGCCTGCTGGAGCGCGTGCGAGCCGGCGACGTGCTGGGTACGATCGTGGATCCAGGTGATGGGTCCGTGGTGCAACAGTTGGCGGCCCCCTTCGACGGGGTGGTGGTGATGCTGCGGCGCACCGCACGGATCGAGGCAGGCGACGGGGCGTACATGCTTGCGCTGCCCGATGGTGAGCCCACGTCTTTCGAGCGACTCGAGAGAGAGTGAGAGAGAGGAAGGTACGGAATTGATAGAACCAGGCGCGCCGATTCCCGCTGGATCGCTTCACGGCATCATTCCCGCGCTGATCACGCCGCTC
Source organism: uncultured Chloroflexia bacterium (assembly GCA_963776625.1). Lineage (GTDB taxonomy): Bacteria > Chloroflexota > UBA6077 > UBA6077 > CF-72 > CF-72. Next base: position 663,670 of record CAVZNP010000007.1, read on the forward strand.
GACGCGGACGGACGGGTGGACGAGGCGTCGGTCCACTCCCTGACCGAGTTCCAGATTGAGTCGGGCGTCCACGCGCTGTTCGTGCTGGGCTCGACCGGTGAAGGTCCGCTTCTGCCGTCCGACGAAAAACTGCGCGTGGTGCGCGCCACGGTCGCGGCGGCCGGTGGGCGGCTGCCAGTGCTGGCGGGTATCAGTCACGCCAGTCCGGCAGAAAGCGTCGACCTCGGGCGACGGTTTCAAGCGGCCGGCGCGAACGGCCTGGTGACGACCGCGCCTTACTACTATCTGCACTCGCAGGCTGAGCTGCTGCGCTACTTCCGCTATTTGCACGCGCGGCTGAGTTTGCCGCTGACGACCTACGACGTGCCCAGCGCGGTCAAGGTCAAGCTCAGCGTGGCGACGGTGCGGACGCTCGCGGAGGAAGGTCTGATCGTAGGGATCAAGGACTCCAGCGGCGACCTTGCGGGCTTTCGAGAGATGACACAAGCCACGGCGCACGTAGCGGGGTTTCGCGCGTTCACCGGATCCGAGCATTACGTGGACGCGGCGCTCCAGGCGGGCGGCCACGGTGGCGTGCTGGGGCTGGCAAGCGTGACGCCGCGGCTGTACGTACGCATCTACGCGGCGGTGTTGCGCGGCGAGTGGAGCCTGGCGGCGGACCTGCAACGCCAGGCGATCGCCGCGCTGCAGATGATGCACGTGGCCAGGAGTGGCGGGTCGATCACCGCTGGGGCAGTGGGAGCGTTCAAGGTTGCGCTGCGCGAGATGGGGGTTATTCGGGAGGCGACGCTGGCGATGCCGCTGCTGCCGCTGAGTGCTGAAGAAGAGGCAGGCGTACTCGCGATCGTGCGCGAGACGGGGATCGCCGGTAGGCTACCAGTGGGGGTCACGGCTTGAGGGCGCACTCCCGACGTATCGGATGAGCACGCGAAATTAAGCAGCATGCGCGAAAGTGAGGAGGGCGGCGTCCCAACGGCTAAAACGCGCCGCGAACGGGGTTTGGCCTGGCGCGATCAGGGCGCTGAGTGCGTGACGTGTCGAGCGTCGAGACGCCTGGCTACGCCGCATGCTTGAGCTTGGGCAGCGTGAGCGGCAGGCGGGTGACGTGCCGGCGTGGTGGCATGTTGCGAGGTGACATGTCCATGTCCGAAGCAAGACAGGCCGGAGCCGCGGCGCCCCGCGTGAGCGACCGCGCATGAGTGACGCCGCCCTCGCAGGGCGCGTCGCGCTGGTCACCGGTGGTGCCACCGGCATCGGCCGCGGCATCGTTCGCTCGCTCGTCGAGGCCGGCGCGAGCGTCGTCCTCGGCCAGCGGCGCGGAGACCTCGCGGCGGCGTACGCCGCGGAGCTCACGAGCCACGGGTTTCAGGCTGCGGGCACCACGCTGGATGTCCGCGAGCGCGCGCAGGTGCGCGCCGCGGTGGACCTCGCCGTCGAGCGCTACGGCCGCCTCGATATTCTGGTGAACAACGCGGCGATTACCGGGACACCGGCCGTCAAACTCTTTCTGGACACCACCGACGAGCACCTGGACCTCGTGCTCGGCGTGAACCTGCGCGGAGCGTACGTCTGCGCACAGGAGGCGGCACGCACGATGGTGGCGCAGGGCAGCGGTGGCGTGATCGTGCACATCTCGTCCGTTGGCGCGTTCGCCGGCCAGGAAGGCGCGACCGCGTACTGCGCGACCAAGGCCGGCCTGACGGGCCTGACGCAGGCCATGGCGCTGGAGCTGGCGCCCCACGGCATTCGCGTGGTCACCGTCGCGCCAGGCGACGTGGCGACCGAGGCCAGCGCCAGCATCCGATCGGACGTGGTGGAGCAGGGTGCGTCGGGCAGATATCTGCGCCAGACGCCCCTCGGTCGCCAGGGTCGGGCACAGGAGATCGGCGACGTGGTCGCGTTCGTGGCCTCCGACGCGGCCTCGTTCATCACTGGCACGACGCTGCTGGTCGATGGTGGATTTCTGGCGTACTGAGCATGCGCTTGACGCCGGGCGTGCACCTGGTTGGCAGTGGCGAAATCGGACTGTCGGATGCCGTGGGACGCCCACGTGTACCTGGTGGACGGCGGTTCGGAGCTGGCGCTGATCGACGTCGGCTGCGGTGAGCGCGACAGCCTGGAGCGCATTCTGGCGAATATCGCCGACGACGCGCTGGAGGTCTCGCGGCTGCGCCATCTGTTACTGACCCACTGGCATCCGGACCACGCCGGAGGCGCGTCGCTGGCGCGCTCCCGTCTGGGGCTGCGCGTCCACGCCGCCGAGCGGACGGTGCTGGAGGCAGGCGCGGAGGGCTTGCCTGCCTGTCCGGTGGACGTGCCACTGTCGCACGGCATGCAGATCGAGGTCGGGACGCTGCGCTTGCGGACGATCGTGGTGCCAGGACACAGCTCTGGCTCGACGTGCTATCTGGTGGACCTGCCGCGCGGCCGCGCGCTGTTTACCGGTGACGTGGTGTTCATGTATGGCATTCTGGGACTGCTGAACCATCCGGACTCGCAGTTGTCGGAGTACCGGGCGTCGTTCGCGCGTCTGCGCGACCTGCAGGTGGACATGCTGTTCCCGGGCCACATGCTGTTTTTCGTGCGCGATGCGGAGCGGCATCTGGCGCTGGCCGCGGCGGCGCTGGAGGGAGGGTTCGTGCCGTATTCAGTCGGGCAGCTGGGGATAGATTTCCGGCCGCCGCTGCGGATGTGACCGTGGAAGACATAAAGTGGCGCGTCTCGTACGGCTCCGAGTCAAGGCAGCCTGCGCACGTTTGAGTCTGTCACGTCTCCGGGTCGGGGAGCCTGCGGCCCCCCGCCGCCAGTCGCTGCTCCGCTCGCAGGCTCGCTGCGCGCTCCTTCCCGCGGCGACCCCCCGCGTACGTGCTGGGCCGCACCTCTGCGGGGTCGCATGCCCGCTCGCGTGGTCCACAAACGTGTCGGTTCGAACCCGTGAGACACCTCGACACGCGATTAGCTGAGCGTCTCTGATGACACGTCTCGAGGGTCAACACGCGTGGTCCACACACCGTGGTGATCGCACGTGGTTGAAGGCCCTCACGTTTGGGCCGAACCCCATTGGTTCCAACCGCGTGTTGGTCCTCGAGACGTGATAGCGCCGACGTTCAGCGGCCAACGTGTCGGACTGTCACACCGCTCAGTGCGACACGCTAGGTGCGTCACCGCGTGTTGACCGTCGGGACGTGTCGGCAGAGACGCTCAGCGAACCACGTGTCGAGGTGTCACACCGGTTCAACCGACACGTTTGTGGACCACGCGAGCGAGCGCGCGACCCCGCAGAGGCGCGGCCCAGCACGTACGCGGGGGGTCGCCGCGGGAAGGAGCGCGCAGCGAGCTTGCGAGCGGAGCAGCGACTGGCGGCGGGGGGCCGCAGGCTCCCCCGACCCGGAGACGTGACAGACTCAAACCCTAGCAATTCTGTGCGGGGGGTCGCAGGCTCCCCCGACCCGGACACGTGGTGATTGGCTCAAACGTGCGCAGGCTCCTCCCCTGACCCGAAGGGGTCAACAAGAACGACCCTCAGGAGAGTTCTATTTGTGTGCCGCGAGGAAGGTCCGCACCGACTCGCCGGCGGCGTCCAGGTTCTCTTGCCAGCCCAGCTTCAGCTCCGCGTTCGGCGCCAGCTGCGCTGTTTCGAGGGCAATCGCCTCAGGATGCGCCAGGTCTCGGCCAGGCAGAACCAGCGTCGGCGTTTGCATGGACGCGACGAACTCGCGCGACACGCTGAAGACGAAGTCGCTACCAAACAGGTTCTCGCACAGCGCCGCGGCGATCGGGTCCATGCCGGCGGGCAGCGCGAAGGTCCCCTGGGGTAGCTCTTCGGCCCACTCGTAGTAGCCGTGCATGAAGTGGCCACGGTTCGTCTCGGTGAGTCCGATCGGCGCGTGATCGACGAGCGCGGTGATGCGGTTCGACTGCGAGCCGAGCTGCTCGATGACTTTCATGCAGAAGGACGGGCCGATGCAGCGGCCCCACACCGCCAGGTGGTCGAGGCCCAGGTGATCGATCAGGCCAATGGCGTCGCTGGCGTAGTCGGTCCAGGAATCGGTGGCTTGGATGGGCGCCTTCGATTCGCCCGCGTTGCGCTGGTCCATGGCGATGACGCGGTAGTCGTTGCCGAGGACGCTGCGCGGGACGAGGTCCATATGGTCCCAACGCGAGGCGGCGGAACGCATGAGGCCGGGCGCGAAGAGGACGACCGGGAAACCGGCGGGGTCGCCGTACTCGTCGTAGTGGATGCTGACGTCGCTGCGGCTATAGGTAGGCATGCTCTCAACGATATTCCCCAGAGGGGACCCATTGAGGGGAGAACGTCTTGGTCGTCATCGCGGGCGGAGGGGAAGGCCCTTGAGTGAGCTCGTGAGGCGGACAGGCGATTTCCCAGAGGGGACCTAGTGTCAGTCGCCATCGCGGACGGAGCGGGAGGGTCTCGGGGAGCTCGTGAGGCGAACGGGCGATGTCCGCAGGGGAACCCATGGCGGACGCCGGTCGGTTGCGTACAGTAGTCACATGTTCGAAGGCTTCGAGTTGACCACGATCGACACCGGCGAGGCGCAGATTCGCGTGCGGCGCGGGGGCTCGGGGCCACCGCTCCTGCTGTTGCATGGCAATCCGCAAACGCATGTCATGTGGCACAAGATTGCTCCACGTCTGGCGCAGGACTTCACCGTGGTGGCCGCCGACCTGCGTGGGTATGGCGACAGTTCGAAGCCGCCGAACTCCGCGGACCACGCGGCGTACTCGAAGCGCGCGATGGCCCGCGACCAGGTTGAAGTCATGCACCAGCTGGGTTTCGAGCAGTTCTTCCTGGCTGGCCACGATCGCGGGGCGCGCTGCTCGTACCGATTGGCGCTGGATCACCCCGAGCGAGTGCGCAAACTCGCGGTGCTGGACATTATTCCGACATACGAGTCGTATCGTCGGACGAACATGGAGTTCGCGCTCCGGACCTGGCACTGGTTCTTCCTCGCGCAGCCGGCAGACTTTCCTGAACGGGCGATCAGTCGCGCGCCGGAGGTCTTCTTCGAGCGGCGGCCCACGACGTACTGGACCCCCGAGGCGCGGGCGGACTACTGGCGGTGCTACCAGAACCCGGAGACGATCCGCGCGATTTGTGAAGACTATCGCGCGGGGGCCAGCATCGATTTTGCGATGGATCAGGCGGATCTGGGGGCGCGCAAGATCACGTGTCCGATGCTGGTGCTGTGGGGGGCGCAGAGCTGGCAGACGCTGGGGTGGGATTTTCTGGCGATCTGGCGGGAGTGGGCGGAAGATGTGCGAGGGCGGGGGATAGATTCGGGGCACTTCCTGGCGGAAGAGGCGCCGGAGGAGACGTACGCGGAGCTGCGCGCATTTTTCATTACGCCTTAGCGCGCCCGCGACTGAGTAACACACGTTCGTTGCATGTCACGTCTCCGGCTCTTTAGGGATCCTGCGCACGTTTGAGCCAATCACGCGTCCGGGTCGGGGGAGCCTGCGACCCCCGCACAGAATTGATAGGGTTTGAGTCTGTCACGTCTCCGGGTCGGGGGAGCCTGCGGCCCCCCGCCGCCAGTCGCTGCTCCGCTCGCAGGCTCGCTGCGCGCTCCTTCCCGCGGCGACCCCCCGCGTACGTGCTGGGCCGCACCTCTGCGGGGTCGCACGCTCGCTCGCGTGGTCCACAAACCTTGTCCGTTGAACCGTGTGACACCTCGACACGTGGTTGGCTGAGCGTTTCTGCCGACACGTCTCGAGATCAACACGCTGCGAGGCAGATACCGTGTGGCATCGAGCGGTGTGACACCTCGACACGTTGTTCGGCGAATGGTCCCGCCCTCACGTGTCGAGGGTCAACACGCGCTGAGGCATATACCGTGTCGTGTCCAGCGGTGTGACAGTTTGATAGTTTGACACGTTGTTCGGTGAACGTCGGCGCCATCACGTGTCGAGGATCAACATGCGCTAGAACCGAGGTTTGCGGCCTCAACTTTTAGGGCTTCTACCCCGTAGAGGTGCGGCCCAGCACGTACGCGGGGGGTCGCCGCGGGAAGGAGCGCGCAGCGAGCTTGCGAGCGGAGCAGCGACTGGCGGCGGGGGGCCGCAGGCTCCCCCGACCCGGAGACGTGACAGACTCAAACCCTATCAATTCTGTGCAGGGGGTCGCAGGCTCCCCCGACCCGGACACGTGACATGTAGCGAACGTGCGCAGCCTGTATCTGGTCTTAGCGGGCCACGTCCTCGCGCATGCTGTGGGCGATCTCGTTGTCTGGATCCAGCTCCAGCGTGCGGTCCAGCCAGTGCAGCGTCGCTTCGCGGCGGTCCAGGCGATAGGTGGTCATCGCCAGGTTCAGCGTCGTGCGGGGGTCCTCGCCGAACTCGGAGAGACTTCGCTCGAAGAACTCCAGGGCTTCGGCGTAGTGCTCGAGGCCGTAGAGCAGCACGCCGATGCCGAATGGCACGTCGGCTGGCTCGCCGATTGGATAGTACTGGTCCCACGCCTGGCCAAGGCCATGCAGGAGCTCGAGTCGGAGGCGATTGGGAGCGGACGGCAACACGTCGAGCAGCGCGGTCAGACAGAGGCTCAGGAAGTCTGGATCCCAGCCGGTCACCCGCAGCAGCCCGAGCATGACTTCCAGTTTCAGGTCAGGCAACTGTTCGGACAGGGCGCGACTGACCACCGCGAGCTCGTCCGGACCGTGCAGGTCGACGGTGTCGGCGTACGCCAGCTCGGCGTGCGAGGCAGCGTCTGTCGGCAGACCGTAGAGCAGCATGGAGATGTTCAGGCTCAGATGCCGTCCGCGCGGATGGCGGGCGCGGCCGCCCAGCAGGCGCGTGTACTCGCCCAGGAGCTGGAAGTTCACCGGCAGCCACAGGCCGCCGCTGGCGCCAAAGCCCGGCGGGCCGTGGTTTTCGAGCTCGTCCTCGCGCGCGTCGCCAAAATCGCCCACCAGGCACAGCGCACGCTGTCCGCCAAGCTCGCGAAAGAAGTCCAGGCACGCAAGGCCGGCGCGCGGGACCATGACCGTGGTGTCGTCCAGATGCTGGCGGTACGTCTGGAGGATCTGCCGCAGGGCGGCGTCGGGTTCATCGGCCAGGTCCAGGGCGCTGGTATCGGCGGCGAAGTTGATCGCGATGCGCACTTTCGAATCCGGGGCGGTGAGATCCAGCTCTGGCGACGAGGCGCTGACCGTGACCAGGTTGGGGAACAGCTGACCGTCTTTGATAGTGACCGCGTCCTGGGGGACGCTGTCGAAGATGTAATTGGCGATCAGCACGACGGGATGGTTCGAGCCGTGCGCGCGCAGGGTGGCACCGCTGGTCAGGAGCTGGAGCGGCGCGGGTTCCAGAACGTCGAAATGGGCGAAGTCCAGGCTGCCGGCGTCGACGAACGGGCGCAGACGCGGATTGTCACGCCAGAACTGGAGGACGGTTGGCGAGGCGTCGGTCATGACGTACACGAACGACTGATGCACGTCTGGCTGGTCCCGCAGCAGGCGGGTGAAGGCTTTGAGAAACCGGAAGCCAAAGCGGCCAGACGGCTCCCAGCTCCACCAGGTAGACGGGTTGGCTGGGGTCCAACACCGCGTGCATGTCCCGCACGAAGCCAAGGGCGATGCGCGCGTACGCGCCGGCGATATTCGGCGAGGTGGTGACCGATTGCGGGACGCGGCTCTGCGTCCAGGCGGCGATGCCCTGGTCGGCGTAGAAGGTGCGCTGCAGCGGCCAGACCATCGAGCGCGAGAGCGGCACATTCGACTCCAGCGCGTACATCGGGACGGAGTCCGCGCCGCTGTCCTCTGTGCCGCTGTCCTCTGTGCCACGTGTCGTCCGCGGCGAGGTCGTCTGGAGCGAAGTCGTCTGGAGCAGGCTGTTCGGGGTCTGACACGTGGTCGGCTATGCGCCCTGAGCGATGGCATGTTGAAATTCGGTGCGGATCTGATTGCCGCCGCCGGCTTGCCAGGCCTGCACCAGGCCGTCGTAATCGCTGAAGGGGCGGCGACCGGCGATGATGTCACCCATCGCGGACAGGAAATCCTGATTGACGACGGAGCCCTTGGCGGCGTGCGTTTCCGAGTAAAACGCCGCCGCCGGATCGGCGACGCCGACGGCAATCATCGCCTTCGCACCGTTCTGCATCATCGTCGCAAAGTCTCTGGGTTGGGTGGCGTTGTAGTACACCTGCGGCGGCTGCACGATATAGGTCCACAACGAGTTGACGTTGGCTGTGCCGCTGGAGGTCAGCACGGGATTGCCCTGATCGTCGAAATTGAAGTCCTTGCCCTGGACGCCGTAATTGACGAGCAGATATTCCTGGCTGCCAAAGGGCGCCGCCAGGAAGTTGAAAAACCGCAGCAGATCCTTCACCCGCGCGTCGGACGCCTTCTTGATCAGGCTCCAGCCGAACAACTGGGTGCCGGTGTAGAAACTGCCTTTTCCGCCGTCCGAGCCGAACGGTGTGACCACGTCGACGTTGCCCGGTGGAGTCTGCTGATTGGCGCCTTTCCAGTACTGAATCGCCGCGGCAAGCCAGCCGCTGTTGACGAAGGCGTATTTGCGCGCCACGAAATTGGTGCGCACGCTCACCTGATTCAGCGTGGGCGAGTCCGGGTGGTACAGACCGGAGCCAACCAGGTCACGTGCGTAGCCGACCGCGGCCTTGTACTCGTCGGTTTCGAAGCTGCGCATCAACGTGCCGTCGGCGTTGCGCTTCCAGTTGTTGGGAGCGCCGAAGTACATCTGATACAGGCCCAGATCGAAGGCGCCACTGGTGGTCTCGGCGCCTTGCACCGATGCGCCGATGCCAAAGACACCTGCATCCGGGTCTCGGATGGTCTGAAGCATGCTCTTGAAGTCGTCGGTGCTTCTCGGGCGACCGAGACCTTTGGCGTCGAGCATCTCCTGGTGGACCCACAGGACGGTGCCCGGGACGAGAGGAAACGAGACTGGCACGCCGAAGATCTTGTTGTGATACGTGACGCTTTTCCAGGCCAGGGTCGGGATGGCGGCCAGGTTGGGGTAGTCCTTGACGGCGTCACCGCTGAGATACGGAGTCAGGTCCGCGGCTGAGCGCTCCAGGAAGTCCGGGAACTGGGCGAAGGGCGCACTCTGGCCGCCCGGCGTGGCAGGAATGTAGATCGTGTCGGGCAGGTCGCCGCCGGCGACCACGGTCGCCAGTTTGGTGCGGTAGTCAGAATTCGAGACGTTGTTGACCAGGTTGATGGTCGCGCCGACCTGGTGGTTGATCTCCTGCCACGCGGTATTGCCCTCGAGCGGCGCAATAGGACCGGTGACGTTCCAGGTCATGACGTTGACCTCGCCGCCGCCCTGGATGGGCGTGTCGGTGACGGTTCTGGTCAGTTGTTTGGGGAAGGCGAAGTAGCCGGGCTCGACTTTGTCGTCGCCTGGCAGGTCGGGTGGGGCGGTGGTCAGCGGCGCGTAGGTCGGCATCTGGATGGGGGCGGGGCCGCTCCTGGGGACGGTCGCGGCTGCGGTGGTGGGTGGGGGTGCGGCCAGCGTCGTGGGCGCTGGGGCGGTGGTCGCCGCGGATTGCGGCGGCGCCGCGGGCGGCGGGGCCGTTGAGACGCCGCATGCAGCGAGCAGTGAGGGGCCGATTAGCAGGCTGGCGCCCACACCGCGGACGAACGCTCGGCGGTTCATACGTCGTTCCCCAGAAGCGAAGCGTCACGGACGGTATTCCCCAGAGGGGACCCGGTCGGGAGGAGACGTACCGTCTCAGCCGAGGGCGTTTGGACAGTTCGAGCGGTCTTTGTCAGACGAGAGACATCAGCGAGGACACGTGTCGTCTCACACCATGCCACGCGGACAGTGCGCGCGCTGTTCGCCTCGGGGGAACCTGTTGGGGAGTCAGACTCGCGCAAGGCTTAGTAGGCCGTTGAAAAACCCATCGAAGGGCTCCACCGTAGGTGGAATTGCTGACAGTGCGTGCCTCAAAGGGCGAAGGCTGACGTTTGAGGCTGTAACGTCTCGAGGTGCAAAACCTTCTTCTCTGAAGAGTGGATAAAAGCAGACCTTTTTCAACACGCTGTTAGAGCCCGTAGAGGTCGACGGCGTTCTGGTACAGCAGCTTCTTCTTCAGGCCCTCGTCCACGCCGGCCATCACCTTCTCGATGATCGGCTGCGAGTTCGGCCACGAGCTGGCCGGATGCGGGTAGTCCGACGACCACATCGCCTTGTCGGGGTCGAAGATACCGGCCCTGACCATCTCCACACCAGCCGAGTCCTGGATGAACGTCATCCAGATCTGCTGCTGGAAGTACTCGCGCGTCGGCAGCTTCGGTCCGCCGGCAGACGGCGGATCGTTGGGCGTGCGCGACCAGATGTACGGGATCCACGCCAGGTCCGACTCGCCCATGACGAACTTCAGCCTGGGGTGGCGGTCCAGAACGCCGCCGAAAATCAGCCCGCAGACGGGCTCGACCAGCTGGCTGTTGACGCGATACCCGCCCACCGCGCGGTCGACGGCGTTGTTGGAGTACACCGGCTTGTCGGTCTGCGGTTGGTTAAAGGTGAGCACCGCAATGTGCGAGCCGACCGGGATGCCCGCCTCCTCGGCGATGGACCAGAACCGCTCCCACGATTCGTGCCAGATGGGCGGCTCGGCGCGCGAGGCCATGACGTTGACGTGGCGGCTGCCCAGTTTGGCCACGCGCTCCATCTCCGTCGCTGCGGCCGCGGGATCGTCCAGGGGAATCTGCGAGGCGCCAATCAGCCGCTCGGGGCAGGCGGCGGTGAAGGTCTCGACCCAGTCGTTGTAGCCGCGGTACAGCTCGAGGCGCAGCTCGGGGTCTTCGGTATAGAAGGGGTCGGTCGGGCCGTACATCACGGTCGCGTCGACACCGTCGCGATCCATGTCCTGGAGCCGCAGCTCGGGCGTGGTCGGACGCAGCTCACCTTCGTTCATGACGCCGCCGCGCTCGAGCGCCCACTGGCGCGGACCCTCGGCTTTGTACTGGCCCCAGCGTCCCCAGCGCTTGCCGTCGCAGACCCAGAAGGGCAGGCCATCGACGTCTTCGATGTGCGGGACGCGGTCCTTGAGATGCGCTGGCGCGCGGGAAGTCCACAGGTCGGCCGGGAAAAAGCGGAGATCAAGATGATCGTCTGCTGAGATGACCTTGTAGTCCATGTCTGCCGGCCATCCTATCGCGTGGCGCCCGCCGGGTCATCAAGACGGTTAACACACGTCGGGAAGAACGGGATTCGCGGCGCACGGGGATATGCTCGTTGGAGCGACTGATTCAGGCTTCGGAGCAGGCGGATGGCTGACGGCGGCTACGACTTTGACATGCTGGTGATCGGCTCCGGGCCGGCGGGCCAGCGAGCGGCGATTCAAGCGGCAAAGTTGAACAAGCGGGCAGCGCTCGTCGAGCGCAAGACGGTGGTCGGCGGCGTGTGCATCAACACGGGCACGATCCCGAGCAAGACGATTCGCGAGGCGGTGCTGCACCTTTCGGGCTATCGCCTGCGCGGGTTGTACGGCGCCTCGTACACGGTCAAGGAGCACATCACCATGCAGGACCTGCAGTTTCGGACCGAGCACGTGGTGCGCCACGAGATCGACGTTACTCGCCACCAGTTGATGCGTAACCAGGTGGAGGTGTTCACCGCCGAGGCCGCATTCGTCGACCCGCACACGGTGCGACTCAACGAGATGGATAACCACGGCGCGCACGCCATGCGCGAGGTCAGCGCCGAACACGTGGTCATCGCGACGGGCACCGAGGCGACACGCGACGCTCGCATTCCGTTCGACGCTCGGCGGGTGTGCAGCAGCGACGACATTCTGTCGATGGAGCGGCTGCCGCGTTCCCTGACCGTCGTGGGCGCGGGCGTCGTCGGCATCGAGTACGCGAGCCTGTTCGCCGCGCTGGGCGTGCGCGTCACGATCATCGACAAGCGGCACCGCCTGCTGCCCTTCGTCGACAGCGAGATTACCGACATGCTGGTGTATCACCTGCGTGAAGACCGGGTCACGTTGCGTCTGGGTGAGGAGGTCTCTGGCATGGAGCTCATCACCGACACGTATGGCGATCGAGTGCGCATCCACCTGGCCAGCGGCAAGCAGGTGGTGACGGACGCGGCGCTGTACAGCGTCGGGCGAACGGGGGCTACCCGACCGTTGAATCTTGGCGCGGCCGGTTTGCAGGTTGACGATCGCGGTCGGCTGCCGGTCAACGAGGACTATCAGACGCAGGTGCCTCACGTGTACGCGGTGGGTGACGTCATCGGGTTTCCCAGTCTGGCGTCGACGTCGATGGAACAGGGCCGATTGGCGGCCTGTCACGCGTTTGGCGTGCCCGCGTCGAGCGCGCCTTCGCTGTTTCCATATGGGATCTATGCGATCCCGGAGATCTCGATGGTCGGCAAAACGGAGGACGAGCTGACCGAAGCGGGGGTGCCGTACGAGGTAGGCAAGGCGCACTATCGTGAGATTGCGCGCGGGCAGATACTCGGCGACAGCACCGGGCTGCTGAAGCTGCTGTTCCATCTGGACACGCACGCGCTGCTGGGGGTGCACATTATTGGCGAGGGCGCCAGCGAGCTGATCCACATCGGGCAGGCGGTGCTGACGTTTGGGGGCGCGATCGAGTACTTCGTCAATACGGTGTTCAACTATCCGACGCTGGCGGAGTGCTACAAAACGGCGGCGTTTGACGGGATCAATCGGCTGGGGGTAGCGCCGCATGAGGGGCTGGCGCTGGATGCGCAGCCAGGCGTTGGCGTGGCAGTGTCCTGAGGGGACCCCCACGCGTAGCGTGTTCCCCAGAGGGGTTCCCCAGAGAGGGAACCCACCGGGGACGTATTCCACGGCGTTAGCGGGGCGCATGCGCTTCTACGGGTCACCGGGTCACCCGGTCGACCGGGTCTTTCCCCAGAGGGACCCCACGGGGTGGAGACTTTCCCCCGAGCGTGGGACGGGACCTCGGCCGGTCGACGCGTTTCGGGGACGTGGCCTCGGCGTAGGCGTACGCTTGGGGTGGACCACGACGGCCCAGTCACTCGGGGAGCGGACTATGACTCTATCAGGGACGATCATTGGCCGACGGACGTTTGTGCGCTTGCTCGCGGGGGCGACGACCGTGCAACTTGTGCTCGAGGCTTGCTCGCCCGCCGCGCCGGGGGCGCCGACGGCCGCGGCCGCGACGAGCGCTCCGGCGCCAGCGGCGACGACCGTCGGGAGTGCGCCAGCAGCGGCGGCGGCTGCCGGCACGACGCCGGCGACCGGCGCACCGCCAGCCAGCGGCGCGACGCCCGGCGCCAACAAGAACGCCGCCGCGTTTCCCACGTACCTGCCGGTGACGCTGCCCACGCCACCCGACTACCACAGCCCGGATCCGCGCGTCACCGACGGCTTCGACACCTACCCGACCAGCCCGGCCAAATCATGGAACAAGCCGGCGCCCGGCACGGGCAGCACCGTCAACACGTTCATCGTCTCGTACTACCCAGCCCCGACGCCCTACGATCAGAATCCCACGTGGCACGAGGTCAACCGACAGCTCAACGCCAACGTGCAGATGTCGATGGTCACCGGCGCTGACTACCCGGTCAAGATCGCCACCGTCCTGGCCGATACGAGCAATCTGCCAGACATCATCCACATTTATAACGGCATCGGCGCGGCGCCGAGCCTGCCCGACTTTTTTACGGCTCAGTGCGCGGACCTCACGCCCTATCTCGCGGGCGACGCCGCGAAGGACTACCCGAATCTGGCCGCCATTCCGACGTACGCCTGGGAAAACTCCATCTGCGCGATCGACGGCCGACTGTATCAGTGGCCGATCCACCGCTACCTGCCACTGCAGGGGATCTACAAGAACTCCGACGTGTACGACGCCGCCTTTGGCGCGGACTACGTCCCGCGCGACATCGACGATTTCACGCGGATGCTCAAGCAGGTCAACGATCCGGCGCACAACCAGTGGGCGATGGGCAACGTGCCGACCGCGGCTTTCAACTTCGGCATGTACGGGTATTCGGCGATCTTCGGGGCGCCGAACAACTGGAGCCTGGACTCCTCCGGCAAGCTCACCAAGGACATGGAGACCGAAGAGTTCAAGGCCACCATTGGCTGGATGCGCGACACGTGGTCAGCTGGATTGTGGTGGCCGGACAGCACGCATCGACGGACTCCAGAAGTAATTTCGTCGCCGGCGCATTTGTCATGGGGGTGGAGGGATTCGGCAATTCGTGGAACGACTTCTGGCGACGCGGCTTGCAGCAGAATCCGCCACGCCACTTCGGATTCGTCAATCCGTTCCGCAGTGACGCAGGCGCGCAGCCGCAGGCGTTCCTGACGGGTGGATTCATCTCGACCAACGTGATGAAGAAGGCCAGTCCGGACCGCATCCAGGAGCTGCTGCGCGTGATGGACTGGCTGGCGGCTCCGTTCGGTACGCAGGAGGACCTGCTGCTCAGCTACGGCCTGGAGGGCAGCGATTACACGCTGGATGCGAACAATCAGCCGCAGCCGACGACCGCGGGCACATCCAACGCGGGCTACGTGCCGTGGCGGTATCTGTCGCAGCACCCGTATGTGCAGTACCAGGCGGATTTACCGGGCTACGCCAAGGCGTCATTCGCGGCGGAGGTGACGCAAGTCAACGAGGGCGTGCTGGATCCGACCCAGGCGTACTACTCGCCCACGCGCTACTCGAAGGGCACGCTCGCCGAGATGAACTTTCGTCAGGGGGCGGTCGACATTGTCGTGGGACGTCGACCGCTCACGGATTATGACGGACTGGTCGCCGACTGGCGCAATCAGGCGGGCGAACAGATTCGCTCGGAGTACCTGCAGGCAATGGCCGGTTGAGACCGGCTCCCGGTCTCCCCGAAGGGGACCCACGGGTGTGGCGGGTCCCCGGGGCGGTCCTCAGACCGGTCGCGACCGGCACCTTCGATTCGGTGGCGTGCTGATCCAGCAGCGGGCCGAAGTCTTGCTCGGGAGAGATCAGGTCCAGCGGACGCACGCGGTACAGCTCGGGGTGCGTGGCGGCTATCGGCTCGATGCCTTGCTCCAGATCCCGCGCGAGCTTGATCAGGCGGCGCCGCGCGGCGATCACGGCGACATCGCTGCTGCCCAGGTGCTCCAGGCTGCGGTCGACGGTGCGGGTCATGCCCTCGATCATCGCCTTGTCCTGCATGGCGATCGACCAGATGCCCGTGTAGTGGCCAGCCTTCTGCATCGCCCGATCGATCTCGTACTGGTTGGCCTTGGTGCCGTACGGGATCATCGTGTCGATGATCGTGCCGTCCTTGAGCGTGAACTGCTGGGGTTTGCCGCTGGGTGAGCGCGCCTCGTCCTCTTCGATGTTGATGTCCGCCTCAGGGCTGAGGGCAATCGAGTAGCGGACGCAGTGCTCGTCGTCGACGGGGATCCACGCGGTGCCACCGCGTCGACCCTTGCCGGGAATCAGCGAGAAGCTCGGCAGCAGCCACTGGGTGACGCGCCAATAGTAGGTGCCGTCGGGCAGCAGACGACGGCCACCGTAGACCATGCCGTAGTCGGTATCCATGGCGGTGAGCCTGGGATGCTTCTCGGCAACGCGGAACAGGGGGTTCGCCTGGCGGATGCGGTTGCGCTCAGCTTCGGCGCGGTAGTCCATGTGCAGGAAGTTGACGTGCGCGGTGTCGATATCGCCTTCGACGCCCTGCATGTAGTTGTTCTCGTGGAACCACTTGCGGACGCGGCGGCGGGCGGACGGCAGCTCCGTCCACTCGATCAGCGGCGGGCGATCTGGCTGCCGCTCCGCGGGACCCATGTAGATCCAGACCACCCCGCCAACCTCGAAGGTGGGGTACGCCTTGATCGTGAGGCGGTCCTTGAAGTCACTTTCGGATGGTTCGGAGGGCATGTCGACGCAGGTGCCGCTGGCGTCGAACTTCCAGCCGTGGTAGACGCAGCGCAGGCCGCACTCCTCGGTGCGGCCGTAGAAGAGCGGGGCCCTTCGGTGCGGACAATACGCGTCGAGTACGCCGACGTGGCCGTTGGTGTCGCGGTACCCGACGAGGTCCTCGTTGAGGATGCGGGTACGCATGGGCGGGCCGTCGTTCTCGGGCAGTTCGGAAGACAGGAAGAGCGGTAGCCAGAAGCGGCGAAAAAGTTCGCCCATAGGCGTGCCGGGGCCAGTTCTGGTGAGATACGCGTTTTCTTCTGGGCTGAGCATTGAGGTAGTTCGCTCCTCTCCAGGGGACAGTGTAGGTCTTTACCACGAAGGGTCCCAGGGGGAGGGTCCCAGGGGGAGGGCCCCAGGGGTACGACCGACAGGCCGTGAGCGGGGTCGCCCGCCGCTTCGTTGCAGCCGGCGCTCGGGTCGGGTCGCCCGCCCGCTGGCCTACGCCTCCACATTGGCCGCCGACGTGGAGCATGGTCGGATGGTGGCGGAGACGACGGTTTGTAACTGAATTGTTTAGCGGTGAATCTTCCTCCAACTGCAAGGACGCTGGAGAGCGCACCCCAGGGCCCGTTCACGGCGAGAAACGAGACTCGCGAACGTCGCTTTGAGCTCCGCGTGAGCACCGCGGCAGTGCTAATTCCTTTCGAGCGTAGTAGGCTACGCAGGAACTTTTTCCTGGGTGGGACCAACCAGGGCGGAAGAGGGAGTTATGACGAGTCAATCAGGTGGGTTGTCGCGATGGTGTGCGTCGCGAAAAGCGCGGCTGTTGCCCGCGGTGGCAGGTGGCGCGATGCTGTTGAGCGCCTTGCCTGGCGCCACGACGCTGCACGCGCAGCAGGCATCGAATTGTGTAGTTGGCGTCTCGTGGAACAACTTCCAGGAGGAACGCTGGGCAAAGTGGGACGAGCCGGCCATCAAGGACACGCTCGCGGCTGGTGGAGCCACTTACATTTCAAATGACGCGAAGTCGTCGGCAGAGACGCAGGCGTCGAATGTCGAGAACCTGATCACTCAGGGCGCCAACGTCCTGATTATCCTGGCTCAGGATGGCACGGCGATTCAACCGTCGGTGGCATCCGCGCTGGCGCAGGGTATCCCCGTGATCGCGTATGACCGCCTGATCGAGGATCCACAGGTGCTGTACATCACCTTCGACAACGTCGAGGTCGGGCGCATGCAGGCGCGGGCGGTGACGGGCCTCCAGCCGCAGGGCAACTACGTCATCATCAAGGGCAACAAGGCCGACGCCAACTCCGACTTCCTGCGCGGCGGCTACCAGGACGTGATCGGTAGTGCGGTCAACAGCGGAGCGATCAAGATCGTTGGCGAGACCTACACCGACAACTGGGATCCATCGAACGCGCAGACCGAGATGGAGCAGTTCCTGACGCAAAACGAAAACAAGGTCGATGCGGTGCTGTCCGAGAACGACGGTATGGCTGGCGGCGTGGTCTCGGCGCTGGCCGCGCAGGGCCTGGCTGGCCGCGTGCCGGTCTCGGGTCAGGACGGCGATGCACCGGCGCTCAATCGCGTGGCGCTCGGACTGCAGACCGTGGACATCTGGAAGGACTCTCGCCTGCTTGGCCAGGCGGCGGCCCAGTCGGCGCTGCAGATGTGCGGCGGCGTGACTCGCGATCAGGTGACCAACGTTGGCACGTTCCAGACGCCCGGCGGCAATAACGTGAGCGCGATTCTGCTGGCGCCACAACCGATCAACGTCAGCGATCTGAACGTTGTGCTGGACGCGGGGTGGATTACGAAGTCGGCGCTGTGCCAGGGTGTCCCGGCGGGCAGCGTTGGAGTGTGCTCCTGACGCTGCTTCAGTCTTCGACGGCCTCTCTGTCATTGTGAGGTGACGAAGGAAGGATCCTTCCTTCGTCACGATGACATGGCGCTTTGACACGGATCCAACCCTACGAGGCAAGGCGCGAAAGCGAGATGACGCAAGCCACGCTGTCACAGCCAACGGATAGTGTTCCGCGATCGCGGTCCGAGCGTGGACTTGCGTCGCTGTCGCAAGCACTCGAAATTGACACGCGCCTGCTCGGCATGCTGGTGGCGCTGGCCATCATCTGGATTGGGTTCCAGATCATGTCGGGCGGGCTGTTCCTGACGCCACGCAAATCTGTGGAACCTGTCAGTCCAGAGCGCCTCCATCGCCATCATGGCGACAGGCATGGTGCTCGTCATCGTCTCGCGCAATATCGACCTGTCGGTCGGATCGGTGCTTGGCTTCCTTGGCTACACGATGGCCATGGTCCAGGCGCAGTGGATTCCCAACACACTCCACCTCGGTTTCAATCAGCCGTACACGTGGCTGATTGCCGTGGCAGTCGGCCTGGTGCTGGGGGCGGCGATTGGCTTGCTGCAAGGCGCCATCATCGCGTACGGCGGCGTGCCGTCGTTTATCGTGACGCTCGGCGGATTTCTCGTCTGGCGCGGTCTCATATTTGCGTATGCCCAGGGGCAGACCATCGCGCCCATGGACGCCATCTTCGCGCTGCTGGGCGGTGGGCCGTCCGGCGCGCTCGGCCAGTGGGGAAGCTGGATTGTCGGCCTGCTGGGCTGCCTGGCGATTGTCTCCGTCACGTTTGTCAACCGGCGTCGACGCCAGCGCTACGGATTCCCGGTACGACCGGTCTGGGCGCTGGTCACGGTGCTCATTCTCGGCTGCGGCATCGTGCTGGGGGCGGTCTGGGTCGCCAACAGCTACACGTGGCCGACCGCGCTCGCGCAGCAGTACGCGCGCGCCCACAACATTCCCGAGCCGCCGGGCGGACTCCAGATTCCGACTGGCATCGCCTATCCGGTCCTGATCACCGCTGGCGTCGCGATTGTCATGACGATCATTGCCACGCGACGTCGGTTCGGTCGCTACGTATTTGCCATTGGCGGCAATCCGGATGCCGCCGAGCTGGGCGGCATCAACGTGCGATGGACCATCACGAAGACGTACGTCTTGATGGGCATGCTGGTGGCAGTCGCCGCCACGGTGCAAACCGCGCGGCTGAACGCCGCGGTCACCAATCTTGGCGTGCAGAACGAGCTGGACGTGATTTCGGCGGCGGTCATTGGCGGCAGCTCACTGTCAGGTGGCGTCGGCACGATCCCCGGTGCGCTGCTCGGCGCGGTGGTCATGCAATCGCTCCGGTCGGGCATGGTCATGCTCAAGGTAGATTCACCGACGCAGGACATCGTCGTCGGCATTGTGCTGGTGGCGGCCGTGTGGCTGGATGGGTTCCTGCGGCGACGACGAAAGTAGGCGGCCGGTGGAGATGAGTAGGCAACTCGCGCTTGTGGAAATGCGGCATATCCGCGTCGCCTTTGGTGGTGTGCACGCCGTCGACGACGTGACGGTCGATTTACGCCGCGGCGAGGTGGTCGGACTGGTGGGTGGCAATGGTGCCGGCAAGAGCACACTCATGCGCGCGCTCTCGGGCGCGCATCCGGCGGATTCAGGTGAAATCCTCATGGAGGGTCGCGCGGTCACGATTGGCAACCCGCGCGACGCCAAGGGGCTGGGCATCGAGACGATCTATCAGACCCTCGCGCTGGCGGACAACATCGATGCACCGGGCAACATGTTTCTGGGACGCGAGCTCCTGACGCGCGACGGCTCGCTCGACGACTCGGCTATGGAATCCGCCGCGCGGAAGGTGATGCAGCGGTTGAATCCCCACTTCACGAATTTCAAGACGGCGGTGGGGTGGTTGTCGGGTGGCCAGCGGCAAGCGGTGGCCATCGCGCGGGCGATCCACTTCAATGCGCGGATTTTGATTATGGATGAGCCGACGGCGGCGCTGGGGCCGGCGGAAACCGCTCAAGTGCGCGACTTGATTCAGCAGCTCAAGGCCGAGGGGATCGGGATCTTTCTGATCAGCCACGACATTCATGACGTCTTCGATCTGGCGGATCGCATCAGCGTGATGCTGCACGGCCGGCTGGTCGGCACGGTGGACAAGACGGCGGTCACCACGGATGAGGTGCTGGCGATGATCATCATGGGCAAGCCGCCCGGGCAGGTGACACAATCAGATATCGCGGAACTGCATAGCTAGTTTTCAGTGCGAAACTGCCTCTGCGCTGGCGTTTGGCCCATGCGAGGCGGGCACGATCAACACAGCTCCCCAGAGGGGACCCCCCAAAGGGAGACGGCGCATGCCGCGGCAGCTCGGCCGACAAACTTGGTTTTGCACCGCGAACTCGCGAGACGGGCACGCTCAACAAAGCTCCCCAGAGGGGACCCCCGGGAGACGGTGCATGCCGCGGCAGCTCGGCCGACAAAATGCCTTGGCAGCGACGACCGGCCGGTGCGCAGCGCCAAGCTCTGGAACGACACGACGACCGCCGAGGAGTGCGCGCAGCTGACGACGACGCTGGGCGGAATCGAGCACGTGCTGGAGTTGACCGGCAACCCGTTTCTCCCGGGCTAGACAGCTCCGAAGGTGCTGTGGCTGCTGCTGCAAGAACCGGCGGTGTATGGCGCGACGACACGCATGTGTCTGCCGCACGACTATCTGAATTTGTGGCTGACGGGTGCGCTGCGGACTGAACCGGGTGATGCTTCGGGCACCGGCTATTTCGATGTCCGCACGCGCGAGTACAGTCCGGCGGTGCTGGCGGCGATAGACGCGCAGCGGAATTGGGCGAGCAGCCTGCCAGCTCTGGTGCCGTCACTGTCGGTGGTGGGCCGGCTGCGCGGCGAGGTGGCCGCTGAGCTGCGGATCCCGGCTGGCACGCCGGTCAGCGGCGGCGGGGGCGACAACATGATGGCGGCCATCGGCGTGGGCGCACTTGGCGAGGGACCAGTGGTCGTCAGCCTGGGCACGTCAGGGACGGGCTTCGCGTACCGCTCGCAGCCGGCGGTCGATCCGCTCGGCGAGGCGTCCGCGTTTTGCGATTCGAGCGGCGGCTGGCTGCCACTGGTGTGTACGCTGAATTGCACGGTGGCAACTGACTGGATTGCTGGCTTGTTCGGACTCGACCGCGCGGGCTTCGAGGCGGCCCTGGACGCCTCTCCGCCCGGGGCGCGCGGGCTCACGTTTCTGCCGCACCTTGGCGGCGAGCGCACGCCGAACTGTCCGACGGGGGCCGGCGCATTCAGCGGCGTGCGCGCCGACCACACGCTCGTCGACTTCGTCCGCGCGGTTGTCGAAGGCGTGACCTTTGGCCTGGACTACGCTCTTGCCGCGCTGCGTCGCACAGGTGTGGAAGCCAGTCAGGTCACGCTGGTGGGTGGCGGCTCCGGTTCGGACGGCTGGGCGCAGGTGTGCGCCGACGTCTTCGGTGTGGTCGTGGTGCGGCCGCCGCGCCTGGAGGCCGCGGCGTTCGGTGCCGCGCGTCAAGCGCGCTGGGTGGTGGACGGTCATCATCCCACACCCGATCCGGACGGCTCCGCGACGCGGTTCGAGCCGAGCAGGTCAGCGGCGTTGCAGTCGGCACAGGCCCGCGCGGACCATCTGCGTGAGATTGCGATCGGAGGTGGATTGTGAGCGAGTCGCTCAGCCGACAACTGGCGAACTGGGTGGCCGGGCTGCGTTTCGAAGACCTGCCCGCCGAGGTCGTGGACCGCGCCAAGGGTGTGACGCTGCAGGGACTCGCCTCGGCGCTGCTCGGCTCGGAGCTGGCTGACGGTCGCTCGGCGCTGCGGCTCATGCAGGCCGAGGAGGCCGCTGGCAGCGGGCCGTCGACGGTGCTGGTCGATGGCACGCGCATGACGCGCAGCGGTGCGGCGTTCGTGAACGCGGAGATGATCCTGGCCGGGGGCAAGTGGGACACGTTCCGCATGCTCACGCATCCCGGCTCGGCGATTCTGCCGGCCGGGCTGGCCGCGGCCGAATCGGTGGGCGCTTCCGGTCGGGAGTACTTGCTGGCGATCGCGGCGGGCTACGAGGTGATGGAACGCCTGGCGGCGGATTTCATTCCGAGTGTCATGGCGCGCGGCTTTCATGCCGGCCCGGTCTTTGGCATCTTCGGCGCGGCGGTCGCCGCGAGCAAGTTGCTGGGTCTGTCAGCCGACCAGGTGCACGGCGCGATCGCACAATGTGTCAACCTGGCCTCGGGGAATCTCGAGGGTGCGCGCGGCGGCGGCCGGTCGGTGCGCGAGGGCGCGGCGGTGCGCAACGCGCTGCTCGCGGTGGCGCTCGCGCAGCATGGGGCGCCCGGGGGCGAGACGGTGCTCGAGGGCGAGGCCGGCTTCTACCACGCCTACGTTGGCAACAACCTGGGCAAGCTCACGTACAGCTTCACGGGGGCGACGTCGGCCTCGCTCGACGACGTCGTGGCCGGGCTTGGTGAGCGGTGGACGTTTCTGGAGACGCTGTATCGCATCTATTCGACGCCTGGCTACAACATCGCCCACGTGGCGGTGACCTCGGCGCTGTGTGAGGAGCACGCGATCCAGGCCGCGGACGTCTCGCACGTCGAGGCGGTGGTCAACTGGCTGGAAACGCAGTACCCGAGCCCGGCGTTTCCGTCGCCGGATCGGACGCGGTTGAGCGTGGCCAGTCCGCACTACTTCGTTGCGTATGGGGTGGTGTTCCGCGGCTACCCGCTGCTGCACTCGGGCGAACACCCGCCGGAGGTGCTGGAGCTGATGCAGCGGGTAACGCTGATTCCGTCGCACGCGCAGCCGCTGTTCGCACCGCGGGTCACGGTGTACTTGCGGGATGGGCGGAGCTATTCGCGGCAGGCCAGTGGCGCGGAGTTCATCTGGGATTTTCCCGAGGAAGCGCGGCGCATACGCGAGATCACCCCGGGGCTGCCGATTCCTGCTTCGCAGTTCGAGGACCTGATTGCGGCGTGTGGCCGGCTGGAAAGTCTGCCGCGCGCGGACGAGGTCGTGCGGTTGACGTTGCGCTAGGTTTTCTCCTCGCGGCCGGGCCCCCCGGATTCGATTCCCCCAGAGGGGACCCGTAGCCTGGGGGCCTGTCAACCTGATCGCGGCGAAGGATGCTTTCTAGCGGCTGTACGGCGCGACCAGCTCGGTCTGGCCGATGATGTGGCCTGCCATGGCAGCCTTCACCTGGTTGACCGTCGCGCCAGGCTGCAGCGCCAGCATCTGATCCAGCGCATACAGCTGGAACGTGTAGTGGTGTGCCGGACCGCCTGGCGGAGGGCACGCGCCTTCGTAGCCAATCAAGGCGAAGGTGGGCAGGATCCCGTTGGCGTGATCCTGCCCCTGCATGCCGCCGTTGGGCAGGGTGTTCTGCTCATCGGGCTGACCCTGGGCCAACGAGGTCACGCTGGCGGGAATGTTGTAGACGAGCCAGTGCGTGTTCGGCGGGTTCGTGTCGGGGTCCTGTTCGAGGAGCACGAACGACTGCGTGTTCGCCGGTGCGCCCGACCAGCTCAACTGTGGGCTGGTGCCACCGTTCGGCGCGGAGCACGTGAACATGACGGGGATCGTGGCGCCGTCGGCAATGTCGGTGCTCTGCAGCGTGAAGCCGGCGGTCGGCGAGCCAGTGAACAGCACCGCTGACTGATACGGCGTGTTGTCGACGACCGCTGACGGCGACGCGACGCCCGCGGCCGCGGACGGTGACGGCAGCACGGATGCCGCGGGCGAGGCGGCTGGCGCTGCCGCGGGACTGGCGGCCGGGCTCGCGGCCGCGAGGGCACTCGGTGAAGCCGACGGACTGCTGGCCGCGGACGGGGCCGGGCTGGCGGCAGCCGGACTGACGGCGGGCTTCGCCGGCGCGGTGGTGGCGGCTGGGGCCGCGGTGGGCGTCGCGGGCGCGCTGCTGCAGCCAATAACGAAGACGAAGCAGGTAGCCCCCAGGGCAGTAACAAGTCGCAGAGGGGTCACGGAGCCTAACGTACCGGCCGGTGCGACGGGCCGTCTAGCGCCGAGGGGAGTTGCCGGCGCGCGGCGGCAAGAGGTTGGTTCGTGGTCGTGAGGTGTCCGAGGTCGGCGGCGAAGCTTGCGCTAAACCTTGAATCCGCGTGCCGGCCGTTGTCTTATCACAAGTATGCAGACGCTGACCGCCCCTACCGCTGCTGTTGCCGAAGACGTCGGCAACATCGTCTCCCTCGAGCACGTCAACGTGCAGATTGCGGATCAGTCCCAGGCCACGCTCTTTTACATCATCGGCCTGGGCTTCACCCGCGATCCGTACATGAACGTCGGCCTCAACAATATGTGGATCAACATTGGTGACCAGCAATTCCATCTGCCGACTGGCAAGCCGCAGGTGCTGCGCGGGCACACGGGTCTCGTCGTCCCGGATCTGGCGGCGCTCAAGGAACGCCTGGCCTCCATCGAAGAGCAGCTCAGCGGCACGAAGTTCAAGTGGTCCGAGCATAAGGACTACGTGGAAGCCACCAGCCCGTGGGGCAACGTCTATCGCTGCTACCCGGCCGGGTCGTTCGGGTCGATGAGGCTGGGCGTGCCGTACGTCGAGCTCACGGTGCCCGCGGGCAGCGCGTCCGCGATTCAGCGCTTCTACGAACAGGTCTTCAATGCGCCAGGCACCGTGGAAGGCAACGCCGCGCGCGTCGAGGTCGGCGCCGGCCAGACGCTGGTATTCCGCGAAAGCAAGAAGGTGCCCGAGTATGACGGCCACCACATCGCGGTGTACATCGCGAACTTCTCGGGACCGTTCGACTATCTCGAGGAGCACAATCTGATTACCGAAGGCATTCGCAATCACCAGTTCCGCTTCCAGGACATCGTCGACCCGGACACGGGCAAGGCGGTGTTTGCCCTGGAGCACGAGGTGCGCAGCAGCCGCCACCCGGGTTTCCGTCGACAACTGGTCAATCGCCAGAGAGAGTGACTTCTTCCCCAGAGGGGACCCGGGCTCGAACGTAAAACGCGTTCCGTTGGGTCCCCTCGGGAGGGAAATCTCTAATCTCTCTAGCGGATGCGCGCGCGAATCAGCGCGGACAGGCGCTCCACACTGATGACCAGCAGATAGGTCAGGATCAGCAGCGTCGCTACCTGGCGGTACTGGAACAGGTTCATCGACGTCAGAATCAGGAACCCGATACCGCCAGCGCCGACGAAGCCGAGCACGAGTGACGCACGCACGTTCTCGTCCAGTCGGAACAGGCTGACGCCAATCAGCGACGGCAGCAGGCCGGGCAGGATCGCGTGGGTGACGATCTGGGCGCGGTTGGCGCCCGTGATCGAAAGCGCGTCGACGGGTCCCATGTCCATGTCCTCGATGTTCTCGGCGAAGAGTCGGCCGAGCATGCCGACGGAGTGGACGGACAGGGCCAGAACGCCGGGGAAGGGCCCCAGGCCGACGGCTGTCACGAAGAGCAGCGCCCAGACCAGGTCCGGGACGGCGCGGCTCACCGCGATGACGCCGCGGGCGGCGAGATACAGCGTGCGTGAGGGGGTGACGTTGCTCGCGGCGCAGATGGCCAGCGGCAGCGAGAAAATCAGCGCGACTGCCGTGCCGAGCAGGGCGATGTCGACGGTTTCGACGACGGCGCCCATGGCTGGCTGCAGGTGCGTGACGTCAGGGGGAAAGGAGCGGCGCAGGATGTCGGCCATGCCGCCGACGCCGGTGACCAGGTCCTGGGGTTTGACTTTGGCCACGACCAGAGCCTGGCCGAGGATGGCGGCGCCGAGCATGGCCACGGTCAGGCGCATCAGGACGCTGCCGAGCGAGACGCCGGGGACAGCCGCGGCGGTGCGCTCGTCGTCGAGGGAGAGCAGGCGTGTCATCTAGACGGTCACTGTTGGGGTCTGCGCGTTCGAGCTCGTGAGGCGGGTTCTGTCAAAGTCTCTGATGCAGGTAGCCATGGGGTATCTCTCCGAGGCGGCCACGGCTGTGGTTGAGGCGGGTTCTGTCAACACGTCTCTGCGTCGCACGGATCACGGTACGGGTGGGTCGTCGGCACGGTACAGCGCGTTGATTGACGCCATGTCTACCTCGGCGGTTGGGGCGTCGAAGACTTTGCGGCCGCGACGCAGTCCCACCAGGCGGTGCGCGTGGCGCATCGCCAGCTCCGGCTGGTGCAGCACGCACAGCACCCCCAGGTTCTCCACCGTGGCCAACTGCACCAGCACGCGCAGCACGTCTTCGGCCGCCTCGGGGTCCAGACTGGCCACCGGCTCATCGGCCAGCAGCACGCGCGGCCGCTGGGCCAGCGCGCGCGCAACCGCAACGCGCTGCGCTTCGCCGCCCGACAGCGTGTCCGCGCGTTTGTGCGCCAGGTGCAGCAGTCCGAGCCGATCGAGCAGTCGCGCGGCTTCGAGCAATTCCTCGCGCGGCAGCGCGCCGAGCGCCGTCGCGAGGTTGCGGTGGCGGCCTAGCGACCCTGTGGCGACGTTGTCCAGGGCCGTGCGGCGGCGAACGAGGTTCGCCTGTTGAAAGATCATCCCCACCGAGCGCCGCGCCTCGCGTAGCGCCGCGCCGTTGAGCCTGGCCAGGTCCCGGCCCGCGACGCGCACCGAGCCCGCCGAGGGATCGATGAGGCGTACCGCGCAGCGCAGCAGGGTCGATTTGCCGCTGCCATTGGCGCCCAGCACGACCACCAGCTCGCCGGGCGCCACCTGCAACGTGATCGACTCCAGCGCACGGCGGCCGCCTGGATAGTCCTTGGTGAGCCCAGCGATCTCCAGAATTGCCGGGGGGCCCGCCGCCGACGCATCAGACACCCCGACGGCGGCGGGCGCGGAGGTCACAGGCTGTTGAGATCCACGTTCAGCGTACTGACGAGACTGCGCACCTCGTTGAATGCGCTGTCGTCGTCCGTGACCATGTGTGTGCCCGCCATGCCGACATCCGCGCTGAGCATTTTCTGGACGTCCGGCGGCAGACTCGAGAAGTCGAAGTTCAACAGGGCGGCGGCGATTG
This sequence comes from uncultured Chloroflexia bacterium, assembly GCA_963776625.1. Classification (GTDB taxonomy): domain Bacteria; phylum Chloroflexota; class UBA6077; order UBA6077; family CF-72; genus CF-72. Next base: position 690,377 of record CAVZNP010000007.1, read on the forward strand.
CCTGCTTGGCAGAGTCCGGGAGGTCGCCGCGCACTGTAATCGGATCCTGGGGAATAGGCGCCGATTGCCACAAGGTCACGAACTGCTCGGGCGAGTATTCACCCGCGAGCGTCGCGCTGGCAATCTGATCGCTGTTCAGCTCGCCGGCGTCAACCTTGTGATTGCGCAGCGCTTCGTACGACGCGGTGTGGCTGCCAGCATAGACGGCCTGCACGCCGTTGTCCGGATCGATGCCGCTCGATTTCAGTCCGTAGGCCGGATACAGGTGGCCGGACGTAGAGGCCGGGTCCGAATAGGCGAAGGTGTGGCCACCCAGTTGACTGATGTCGGAAATGCCCGACCCCGGCCACGTGACGATACTCGCGGTGTAGGTTGCCGGTTGTCCGCTGTCGTCGGAGAACGTCGAGACAATCTGCGCGTTGGCGAGTTTCTGCGCAAACACGTACGCCAGTGGACCGAACTCGGCGATGTCCAGTTTGTCGTTGCGCATCGCCTCGATCTCGGAGGTGTAATTGGTAGTGATGTCCAGTTCCACCTTGCAGTTGAGCGACGCGCCGAGCGCATCGGCGAGTGGCTGATAGGCCGGGGCGAGGACGGCCGCGTCTTCATATGGCTCGACACCGAACCGCAAGGTACCGTCGGGGCACGCGTCCGAGTTGGACTGCGCAAAGGTTGGAAGTGCCGTGGTGGCCAACGGCGCGACCGCCAGAAGGGCGGAGGCGGCGACAACCGTCAACTGTGCGCGGAGGGCTTTCACACGCGCCAGTCTAGGCACGGGTCCAGCGCCGGCCCGCGAACGGAACGTAATCAGGAGGTTAAGAGATGGACGCCGTTGCAGAGCTCGAGCGGCTGCTCGCCAGTGCGGGCGGACAGGCGTATTTTGGCGAGGCCGTCAGCGTGGCGACGCACCTGCTGCAGGCCGGCACGCTGGCCGCCAGCTCCGGTGCGCCTGATCCGGTGGTGGCGGCGGCGCTGCTCCACGACGTGGGGCACATCCTCGGGCCCGGACTTGTCAGCGCTGATGCTCACCACGAAGAGCGCGGGGCCGCGTATCTCGCGCACTGGTTCGGCCCCGACGTGTGTGAGCCAGTTCGATTCCACGTGGCGGCCAAACGGTATTTGTGCGCCCTCGAACCCGATTACTACGCGCGACTATCCGACGCGTCGCGCTATAGTTTGCTGCTTCAGGGCGGCGTGATGTCACCCGACGACGTGCGCGCTTTCGCCGGTGCGCCGCATGCGAGCGCGGCAGTGGCCGTGCGGCGCTGGGACGACGCCGCGAAAGATCCGCACGCGTTCACACCACCGTTCGAGTCGTTCCGGCCGCTGCTGCTGCGGCTGATCGACGCGCGTAACGGGACGTCAGGCGCCGCCGACGCGGCGCGGGATGGTTGACCAGCAGCCAGTCCATCAACGCCACCTGGCAGCCGCGATCGTCGTGATCCGTCGGGGCGCGTACGTAGCTTCCGTCCGATTGCATGATCCACGCGTTGCGATTGGGGGCGAGCTGCAGATCCAGGACCGCGCGCAGCCGCTGGCGGCAGGTTGCGTCCTCGACGGGCGCGAGCACTTCCACGCGGCTTTCCAGATTGCGCTTCATGCAGTCGGCTGAGCCAATGAAGTATTCGTCGGCGCCCGCATTGCGGAAGTAATAGATGCGCGAATGTTCGAGGAAGCGGCCGACGATGCTGACCACGTTCACGTTTTCCGAAAGGCCCTCGATGCCCGGCCGGAGCCGACAAGTATCGCGCACGATCAGGTCGATGTGGACACCGGCTTGCGAGGCGCGATACAGCGCGCGGGTCACGTCCGCGTCTTCGAGAGCATTCATCTTGAACTGAATGAAGCCCTCGGAACCCAGCTCGGCCTCGCGTTCGATGCGGTCGAGAATGGCGTTCTTGAGTCGCGCGGGGCCCGGCAGGATCTTGCGGTAGGCGCGACCCGGTCCGAAGCCGGTGGTCAGGTAGTTGAAGAGCTCGTTGGCGTCCTGGGCGATCAGCGGGTCCGTCGTGAACAGACCAATATCGGAGTACAGGCGCGCCGTCTCCGGGTGGTAGTTGCCCGTGCTGATATGCACATAGCGGCGCAGCCCGTCAAAGTCCTGGCGAACCACCAGCAGGACTTTCGAGTGCGTCTTCAAGCCAATGACGCCATAACTGACGTGAATGCCGACGCTTTCAAGCTGCTCGGCGAACGCGATGTTGGCAGCTTCGTCGAAGCGCGCTTTCAGCTCGACGACGACCGCCACCTGTTTTCCATTGCGGGCGGCCTCCTCCAGGTACCTGACCATGCGCGCATCGCGCGATGTGCGGTACAGCGTCATTTTGATGGCGCGCACTTTGGGGTCCTGACTGGCCTCCCGCAGAAAGCGTTCGACGGTGCTCGCGAACGACTCGTACGGGTGGATGACGAGCATCGAGCCGGCGTCGCGAATGCTGTGAAAGATGTTGCGCTGGGCGGGCAAGCGCGGCGGCTCGATGGGATGCATCGCCGGGTCGTGTAGCGCGCCGTCATCGATGCTGACGAGTTCCATCAGGTCGCGCGTGGCCAGGATGCCGTCGACTTCGAAGACGTCGCTGTCGTCAGTCAGGCCGAGCTCGCTCATGATGATGGTGCGGTGCACCGGGTCCATGCCTGGCTGCAGCTCGAGGCGGACGATGGGCGCGAAGCGGCGCTCGAGCACCTCGGTCTCGATGAGCTCGAGGAGATCGTCGGCCTCTTCTTCGTCGCGCTCGGTGTTGGCATTGCGGGTCACCCTGAACAGCTCACTCGAGGTAATCGTCAGGCCCGGGAACAGGGAGTCGAGATTGTGGGCCATCACGTCCTCGAGTAACACGAAGTGGCGCTTGTCGCGCACACGCAGCAGACGCGGGATGCCCTGGCCGACGGGGACCTTGACGCGAGCGATGAAGCCTTCAGGTCGATCCTGGGGCTGGCCGGTCACCAGCAAGTTCAGCGACAGGTTGGACAGGAAAGGGAACGGGTGCGCGGGGTCGAGCGCGAGGGGCGTGATCAGCGGAAAGATGTTGTGCAGGTAGCGCTCGCGCAGCTCCGAACGCTCGCTGGAGTTGAGGTCGGTCCAGTCCAGGATGCGAATGTCGTGCTGGGTCAGGAGATCGAGCACGTGACGCTCGACATCCAGGCGTACGTGCTCGAACTCACGTACCCAGGCGTAGCATTCGTCGATCTGCTCCTGCGGCGTGCGGCCGTCAACTGTCACTTCGGGCAGGCCCGCGGCGGTCTGCAGCTTCAGGCCGCCGATGCGCTTCATAAAGAACTCGTCAATATTCGAGCCCGTGATGGCCAGAAACTTGACGCGCTCGAGGAGCGGGTTGCGCTCGTCCTCGGCCTCGGCGAGCACGCGGCGGTTGAAGGCGAGCCAGGTGAGCTCTCGATTAAGGTAGAGATCAGGGTTGTTCAGGTCGAAGGGCGACTTGCCGTCGATGGTGCCGTTGTTGCGTGAGGTGACGTCGGTCATGGTGGTTGACGGAGACGGTGTGCCCACAGTCTAAGGCGCGGGGCGCGCCATGGCCGGCGGGCTGCCCCGTTAACCTACTGCTAACAGTCGGTTCCCGCTCAGTTAACGTGAGTTAAGCCTCTGCTCGCGGGTGGGCCGTTACGGTGGTGGCGACAGCGTGGGGGATCTGGCGAGCGTGATGAAGCGACTGGTCGGTGTGGTCGCACAGGCGCTCCTGGTGATGGCACTTGGCGCCGCCTGCGGGCCGGGCACTGCCCCGGCGGGTAGCCGCGCGGCAGCGGCGGCAGAGCTGTCGCCTGTCGAGGTGCCGACGCTCGATGCCAGCATCAGTGGGCCGTTCCCCGGCGAAGCGCAGACGCTGAACGGCGCGGGCGGGACCTTCCCTGCGCCGCTGTACCAGAAGTGGTTCGACGAGTACGCCAGGCTCACCAGCGTGCAGGTCAACTACCAGGCGATTGGCTCGGGCGGCGGCATCCAGGGCATTCAGAACCAGACCGTTGACTTCGGCGCCTCGGACGCGCCGATGAGTGATGAACAGCTGCAGGCCGCCAGAGGCGGACCGATCTTTCACATTCCGACGGCACTGGGCGCCGTCGTGCCGACCTACAACCTCCCGAACAATGGCGCGCCGTTGAAGTTCACGGGCGACACGCTGGCCGGGATCTACCTCGGGGACATCGTGAAATGGAACGATCCGCGCCTGGTCGCCGATAACCCCGGCCTGGCCACGTTGAACCAGGACATCGTGGTCATCCACCGCTCGGACGGCTCGGGCACGACGTTCAGTTGGACCGACTACCTGAGCACGGTCAGTCCCGAATGGCTGCGCGCGGTCGGCCGCGGAACCTCAGTCGACTGGCCCGTGGGTCTGGGCGGCGCTGGGAACCCGGGCGTCGCGGGCGAAGTGCAGCAGAACCCGTATTCCATCGGTTATGTGGAACTGATCTACGCGCTGCAGAACAATCTCGGCTATGGCATGGTCAGGAACAGCGCCGGTCAGTTCGTCGCCCCGTCGTTGGAGAGCGTGGCTGCCGCGGCGACCTCCGTCGCGACGACGATCCCGCCAGATCTGCGCTTCAGCATCGTGGACGCGCCCGGACCAGCCTCCTACCCGATCTCCACGGCCACCTGGCTGCTCGTGTACCGCAACCAGACGGACCGCGCCAAAGCTCTCGCGCTGACCCGCATGCTGTGGTGGGCAACGCACGACGCGCAAGTCTTCAACCACGATCTGGCGTATGCCACGGTGCCTGACACGATCACGGGCGTGAGCGAGAGCTTCATCAAACAGATCGCGGTCAACGGTGTGCCCGTGTTCCCGGGGCCATAGACGTGGGCAGCATCATCACGCTGCACCCCAGACGCCGAGGCGCCACCAGCGTGCAGCACGTTCTCGGTGGCGCCAACCATGGTGACCGCATCTTCACGCTCGCCGTGACGTCACTGGCGATGGGTGTACCCATCCTGCTGGGAGCGATCGTGTTGCTGCTGGCGCTCGACGCGATGCCGTCGATCACGCGCTACGGTTTCGGATTCCTCGCCAGCAGCACCTGGAACCCGGTGTCGGAGCAGTTCGGCGCCGCGGCGTACATCTTCGGCACGGTGGTGACCTCGCTTGTGGCGCTGCTGCTCGCAGCGCCCGTCAGCCTCGGGTGCGCCCTGTTTCTGGCCGAGTACGCGCCGACGTGGCTGCGCAGCCCGCTTGGCTTTGTCATCGAACTGCTGGCCGCCATCCCCAGCATCATCTACGGGCTGTGGGGTTTCTTCGCCCTCGCGCCGGTGATGCGCGAGGCCATCGAGCCGTTTCTGAAAAACACCCTCGGCGTGGTGCCCGTGGTGGGCGCCCTGTTCGCTGGGCCGGTCATCGGCCGCGACATGCTGGTGGCCGGCGTCATTCTGGCGATCATGATTCTGCCCACGGTGACGGCCGTGTCGCGCGAGATCCTGCTGGCGGTGCCCGATACCCAGCGCGAGGGGATGCTGGCGCTCGGCGCGACGCGCTGGGAGGCCATCCAGATCGCGGTGCTGCCCTACGCGCGCTCGGGCATCGCCGGGGCCGCCATTCTGGGGCTTGCTCGAGCGCTCGGCGAAACCATGGCCGTGACGATGGTGATTGGCAATAGCTCGACGCGCATCTCGGCGTCGCTGTTCACGCCGGGCTACACGATGGCCAGCGCGATCGCGAATCAATTCACCGAAGCCGACAAAGCCATCTACTTCAGCGCGCTGGTCGAAGTGGCGCTGTGTCTCCTGCTGGTCGCGGTCATCATGAATGTGCTGGCGCGGGCGCTCGTGTGGGGCGTGGCCCGCGGACCGACACCGTCCAGGACGGCGATGCGTGCTGGCTAGCAGCGAGACACGCGAGCGTCGCCCACTGATTGCGCCGACGCGCTTCTTCGAGCGGCGCCGGCTGGTGGACTGGCTGGCAACCGGACTGGTGGTCGCCAGCGCAGCCGGCGTGGTCGTGGTGCTGTTGTTGATTCTCGGGCAGATCGTCATCCAGGGTCTGCCGGCGTTGAATGTGGCCTTTTTCACCGAACGTCCGCTGCCAGCCGGTGAAACGGGTGGCGGCGTGGCGCCGGCCATTCTGGGTACGCTGGAAATGCTGATCGTGGCCGGGTTGATAGGCATTCCGCTGGGGGTGGCGGCGGCGATCTATCTCTCGGAATACGCACACGGACAACTCGCGCACATGGTGAGTTTCACCATCGATCTGCTGGCCGGCTTTCCGTCGATCGTGATCGGCGTGTTCGTGTGGGCCTGGCTCGTGCGCAACGTGGTCGGCGCGTACGACGGACTCGCCGGCGGCGTGGCGTTGGCCATCATCATGATTCCAATCGTCGCGCGCACGGTCGAGGAAACGCTGCGGCTGGTGCCCGACGCGTTGCGGGAAGCGAGTCTGGCGCTGGGAATTCCGCGCTGGAAAACCATCATGCGCGTCGTTTTGCCGACCGCCAGCGCCGGCGTCATGACTGGCATCGTCCTGTCGATGGCGCGCGCGGGAGGTGAATCCGCGCCGATCCTGCTGACCGCGCTCGGCAACCAGTTCTTCAATGCCGATTTGCTGCAACCGATGGCGTCGCTGCCCGGTGCAGATCTACCAGTACGCCCGCTCTCCTTACGAGGACTGGCACGCCAAAGCGTGGGGCGCCGCGCTGGTGCTCATCACCTTGATCGCTGTGCTCAGCGGATTGACGCGCTGGATCCTGGGACGGAGGCTGCGTGCTCTCTCGCATTAGGCCCGACGTGCGGGAGGTGGAGCCGGTCGGGCGCGAGGCCGCCGAACTCGAAGTGCGCGGGCTGAGCGCGTGGTACGGCGAACGCCAGGCGATCGCCGACGTGTCACTCGACATTGCGCCGCGCCACGTCACGGCAATCATCGGACCCTCAGGTTGTGGCAAGAGCACACTGCTGCGATGCCTGAATCGCATGCACGAAGTGATTCGCGGAGCGCGCGCGCGCGGCAGCGTGACGCTCAATGGGCAGGACATCTACGGCTCCGATATGGACCCGGTGCGCGTGCGACGGGTGATCGGAATGGTGTTCCAGAAGCCCAATCCGTTTCCGATGATGACGATTTTCGAGAACGTCGTGGCCGGGCTGCGGCTGCAGGGGGGCTTTCGGACACGTGAGCTCGACGAGAAGGCCGAGCGAGCGCTGGTGGACGCGGCGCTCTGGGACGAAGTGAAGGACGTCTGGAAACGCGCCTCAGGCATGTCGCTGTCGGGTGGCCAGCAGCAGCGCTTGTGCATTGCGCGCACCCTGGCGGTGGAGCCGGCGGTCATTCTGATGGACGAGCCGTGCTCGGCCCTGGACCCCATCGCCACCTACAAGATCGAGGAATTGATGTCGGAGCTCAAGCGTGAGTACACGATCGCCATCGTCACACACAACATGCAGCAGGCTTCGCGCGTGAGCGACTACACCGCGTTCATGCTCGGCGAAGCGGATCGGATCGGTCGACTGGTCGAATATGCGCCGACCGCGCAGTTGTTCACCAATCCGTCTGAACAGCGCACTGAAGACTACATCACCGGACGTTTCGGATAACCCATGACGTCTCCACCAGGCGAACCAACACCCCACCAGAATGGCGCTGTCCCGCCGGCGTCGTCCAGCAGATTCCGCACCGGATTCCACCGCGAGCTCGAGCGACTCCAGGACGAGATGCTGGTCCTCGGCAGCATGGTGGAAAAGGCGACGCTGCGCGCCGTGGACGCGCTGCGCAGCAGAAATCTCGCGGCGGCGCGGGCGATCGAAGCTGAGGACATGCTGGTCAACCGCAAACGCTTCGAGATCGAGGAAGCGGTGTTGCTGATGATTGCCACGCAGCAGCCCATGGCCTCCGACCTGCGCCAGCTGGCGGCGATCATGCACATCGTCACCGACCTGGAGCGGATGGGCGACTATGCCGCGGGCATCGCCCACATCTGCACGCTGATTGGCGACGAGCCGTTGATCAAGCCACTGATCGACATCCCGCGTATGGCGGAAAAGGCCACAAGCATGCTGCGCCGCGCGCTGGACGCGTTTGTGGAGCGGGATGTTGCGACCGCGGAACAGATCGCGCTCGAGGACGACGAGGTCGACGCGCTGTACCAGCAGGTCTACCGCGAGCTGCTCACGATTATGCTTGCCAACCCGCGCACCATCGATCAGGCTACGCGCCTGCTGTGGGTTGCACACAACCTCGAACGCGTGGCCGACCGCGTCCAGAACATCTGCGAGCGAGTGGTGTTCGTCGTCAGCGGCCGGATGCACGAGCTCTCGCGCGGGGCGGTGGGCTGATTGTGGCCGATGTCCTGATTGTCGAAGACGAGGAATCCCTGCTTCAGGCGCTGCGCTACAACCTGAGCCGCGCGGGCCACGAGGTCCGACTGTGTACCGACGGTCGGGTGGCTCTGGACATGGTGCTGGGCAACCCGCCGGACCTGATGTTGCTGGATCTGATGCTGCCGGGCATGGACGGGCTCGAGATCTGTCGACGCGTGCGCGCGGAGGTGACCAATCCGGCCGTCAGCCACCTGCCGATTCTGATGCTGACGGCGCGCGACGAGGAGATCGACAAAGTCCTCGGGCTCGAAGTAGGCGCGGATGACTATCTGACCAAACCGTTCAGCATGCACGAGCTCCTGGCGCGGGTCAAAGCTCAGCTGCGCCGCGCGGACATGGGCGGTCTGCCAGGTGAGGCGCCGTCGCGACTGGTGGCCGACGACCTGGAGATCGACGTGGCGGCCAGGCGAGCGTACCGGCGCGGCTCCGAGCTGCGGCTCAAGCGCCGAGAATTCGATCTCCTGGCGTACTTTCTGCGCTACCCGGCTCAGGTACTCAGCCGCGAGCGACTGCTGCGCAACGTGTGGGGGTATGAGTCGGCCGGTGACACACGCACCGTCGACGTCCACGTGCGCTGGCTGCGGGGGAAAGTGGAGCACGAGCCCACCCAGCCGACGCGCATCCAGACCGTCCGCGGTCTCGGCTACATGTTTACCGGCTGATCCACGTGACGGTCGCTCGGCTCGCCGCTCTGTCGACCCTGATCACGTTCGTCGTTGGGCTGGCAGTTTTCGACGCGGCGGTGAGCGCGGCAGCGTCCTCCGCTCGAGTCGACGCGTCGCTCGGGACGATTGGCCTGGTCTCGGCCGCGGCCGCCGCCCTGGCGTGTGGCTGTGGCGTCGCACTGCTGTCAACGTGGCTCCTCAAGCCGTATCGCCGCCTCGCGGAAGAGGTGCGGCAGACCGAAGCGCGCTTGACCAGTAGTCTGGCGCAAATGCAGCGCGACCGCTCGGACATGGCGGCGCTGTTCCAGCACATGGCTGACGGCGTGCTGGTGCTGAATGCGGAGGATCGGGTGGAGCTGGCCAACCCCGCGGCGGATCGTCTGCTGCGCCGCGCCGCGCTGGCAGGGCGGCCGGTGACCAGCGCCATTCGCGATCCGGACATGCTCGAAGTGGTCCGCGCGGCGCGCGACGGCAGTCCCGTGCGGCATCCGGTCGAGCTGCGCGAGCCGGATGGTCGGCGGTCATGGGTCCAGGTCGTGGCAACGCAACTGCCTACCGGGCATCGCATGCTCGTGCTGCTGCAGGACGTCACCGGATTGCGGCATGCCGAGACGGTGCGCCGCGACTTCGTGGCCAACGTCTCGCACGAGCTCAAGACACCGGTCGCCTCGTTGAAGGCGCTGGTCGAAACCCTGGAGGACGGGGCGCTCAACGATCCGGAGTGTGGACCGGACTTCCTGCGACGCATGCACGTCGAAGTGGACGGACTGGCGCAGCTGGTTGGCGAGCTGCTGGAGCTGGCGCGCATCGAGGCCGGGCGGCTCGACCTGGACCTGCGGCCGTGCTGCGCGGATCAACTGGTGGGCGATGCGATCGAGCGGATCCGGCCGTACGCCGCGCGCGTTGGACTCGACGTGCGTGAAGCCTCCATTGAAGCTGACCTGGAGGTGGAGGCGGATGCGCGCCAGATCGGGCAGGTTCTCAGCAATCTGCTGTCCAACGCGATCAAGTTCACGCCGCCGGGTGGCGTGATCGAACTGGGCGCTCGGCGCCAGGGGAGCTTCGCGGAGCTGTGGGTGTCGGACTCGGGGGTCGGCATCGCCGTGAACGAGCTGAACCGCGTGTTCGAGCGCTTTTACAAGACGGATCCGTCACGCACGGGCAGCGGAACCGGGCTGGGATTGGCGATTTGCAAGCACGTCGTTCAGGCGCACGGTGGCTCCATCTGTGCCGAAAGCGACGGTCCCGGCCGCGGCGCGACGTTCCGGTTCACATTGCCATGCGCGACGATTGTTAACGTGTTCAAAGATTAAAAAGGTGTAAAAATGGCGCGCATGCGAATGATTGCCGCCGCTGCCGGGCTCGCGCTGACGGTCGGGCTTCTGATCGGCCCCGCGTCGTCGTCAATGGCGCAGACCGACACCAGCGGGCTCCAGAAGATCAACCACGTCGTGGTGATTTACCAGGAGAACTGGAGCTTCGACAGCCTGTACGGTCACTTCCCTGGGGCCAACGGCCTGGACAACGCCGCTCCGACCACCCCGCAGGTCGACAAAGACGGCAAGCCATACGCCACCCTCCCCCAGCCGCTGAACACGAACTTCACTCCGGCCGTCCCCGACCCACGCTTCCCGTCGGACATGCCCGTTGGTCCGTTCGACACCACAAAATACGTCGGCGCCAACCAGCTTACGGGTGACCTGGTGCACCGCTACTACCAGGAGCAGTACCAGGTCAACGGCGGCAAAATGGACAAGTTCGTTGCCTGGAGCGACGCCGCCGGGCTTGTGATGAGTTACTACGACGCCACGAACATGCCCGAGGGCAAGCTGGCGCAGCAGTACACCATGATGGACAACTTCTTTCATTCGGCCTTCGGCGGCTCGTTCCTCAATCACCAGTTCCTGATTTGCGCCTGCGCGCCGACCTGGCCAGACGCTCCCGCGAGCGTCGTTGCCCAGTTGGGCGCTGACGGCGTGATGACCACGGATGGGCAGGTGACTCCCGACGGCTACGTGGTGAATACGTCGTACACCGTCAACAGCCCTCACCCCGCCAACGTTACCGACGCCAGCCTGCTCGTACCGGAGCAGACGGCGACGACGATTGGCGACCGGCTCAACGACGCGGGCGTGTCGTGGGTGTGGTACTCGGGCGGCTGGGACAACGCCCTGCTCGGGCACGCCGACCCGCTGTTTCAGTTTCACCACCAGCCGTTTGCTTTCTACGCGAACTACGCGGACGACACGCCTGGTCGCGCCGCGCACCTGAAGGACGAAAGCGACTATTACACGGACGTGCTCAGCGGCCAGTTGCCGGCGGTGACGTTCATCAAGCCGCTGGGGGCCAACAACGAGCACCCGGGCTATGCGACGCTGCTCAACGGTCAGCAGCACGTGGCCGATCTGGTCTCGGCGATCCAGAACAGCGCGTACTGGGCCGACACGGCGATCATCGTCACCTACGACGAGCACGGCGGACGCTGGGACCATGTGCCGCCGCCGGTGATCGACAAGTGGGGTCCAGGGGTGCGCGTGCCCGCGATCGTGATCTCGCCGTTTGCCAGAAAGAACTTCGTGGACCACACGCAGTACGAGACAGACTCGATTCTCAAGTTGATCGAAGAACGCTGGAACCTGCAGCCGCTCGCCGATCGCGACGCAAAGGCCGGGGATATGCTGACGGCCTTTGACTTCAACCAGTAATGGGTCCGTTCGCGCTAATGTTTTCGCGCTAATGTTTAAGAAAAGTGGGGCGGGCCGCTGAGGCGGATCCCGACTGCTACCCGGCAGGATTTTCAGCGTAGGCGCCTCGAGTTTGGTCCGTGCAGCCTCTGCGCGGTGGGGTGTGGAGGCTCTGGTGACACGGCGCGCGCCCATCGGACACGAGCGTTCGGGGAACAACGTGTGGAGGGTTCCGTCGCGCTTACCGTCGGGTAGATTCGGCGGTGTTGCGGTCGGGTGAGGCTCGAGCAGGGCCAACCTCAACAGCCCGCCCCGAAGAGGCTGCACGGACCAAACTCGAGGCGCCTACGCTGAAAATCCTGCCCAGTAGCAGTCGGGATCCGCCTCGATGGCCCGCCCCACTTTTCCTTAAAAAACCGCGTGCGAGCCCACCGCGCAGAGGCTGCACGGACCAAACTCGAGGCGCCTACGCTGAAAATCCTGCCCAGTAGCAGTCGGGATCCGCGTCGATGGCCCGCCCCACTTTTCCTTAAATTGGCGCTAAGCGCGAGGCGTGGAAACTAGGGCACCATGAGAGGCAATGACCGCGGCTCTCGCGCCCCCTGTGAGCTCGGGGGGCGCGAAACGCTCTCGGTCTGCATTCTCGGTCCGCAACTTCAGGATCTACTTCGCCAGCGCCGCGACGGCGCAGACCGGCAGCTGGCTGCTGCGCACGGCGCAGGCCTGGCTCGTCCTCGACCTGACCGGCACCCCGGCCGCCCTCGCGCTGGTGACCATCCTCCAGGCGCTGCCGGTCACCATCCTGACGCTCTTCGCGGGCATCCTGATCGACCGCACCCAGTCGCGCCGCCTGCTCGTCTACGTGCAGCTGGTCATCAGTCTCGAGGCCGCGCTGATGGCCGTCCTCGTGCTGACGAACACCATCCAGTACTGGCAAATCCTCGTCCTGGCCACGATCCTCGGCGTGGCCAGCGCGGTCGACTTCCCCACGCGCGCCTCGATCATCAGTGAGCTGGTCGAACCACGCCTGGTCCCGAACGGGGTCGCCCTCAACAGTGCACTGAACAGCGCCGCGCGCATCATCGGCCCTGGCATCGGCGGCTTCCTGATCGCCACATGGGGCAGCGGCGTGTGCTTCGCCGTCACGGCAGTCGTGTACAGCGCCACCACGCTGGGCCTGTTCGCGCTGAACGGCGCTGAGTTCTTCCCGAAGCGCATGGCGCGCCGCGCCGCGGTGCTGGGCCAGTTGTGGGAGGGCCTGAAGTACTCGTTCAGCACGCCGCTCCTGGCCGTCAACATGCTGCTGGCGGGCGTCTACGGTACCTTTGCCTACAACTGGGCGCTCGTGCTGCCGCTCATGGCGCGCTTCGCCCTGGACGCGGGCTCGGAGGGCTTCGGCGCGCTCAACATGGCCATGGGCCTTGGCTCGACCATCGGCGCGTTTCTGCTGGCGACGCAGGTCAGGGCCTCAATGCGACTGTTGTTCATCTCGGCGCTGGCGTTCGGCATCGCCATGCTGGTCCTGGCGCGCGCCCCGAATTTGCCAGTCGCCCTGGGCTTGCTGGTGATCACCGGGATGCTGAGTGTGCTGTTCAACGCGACCAATAACACGCTGCTGCAAGTCGAAGCGCGTGAAGACATCCGTGGCCGCGTGCTGGGCCTGTACACGTTCATGATGATCGGCTCGACGCCCGTCGGTGGCGCGTTCACGGGCGTTGTCGCCGACACGCTGGACGTCCGCGTGGCGCTGGTCATCAACGGCAGCATCTGCCTGGCCGGCCTCGCGCTTGCTACGGTGTACCTCTACCGCGCGCGGCACCGGGAAGCTCTGAGCGCGTGCGAGTAGCCATCGTCGGGGGCGGTATTGGCGGAGTCGCCGCCGCGAACGCGCTGCTGCAAAAGGGCATCGAGGTCGGTGTGTACGAGCAGGCGCCGCAGCTCAAGGAGGTTGGCGCGGGGGTCGCGCTCCACCCGAACGGCGTGCGCATGCTGCGCCGGCTGGGGTTTGGCGACGAGGTGGCCCGCCTCGGCGCACGCTGGCTCGATCCGCAGTTCCGTCATCCGGACGGCCGACTGATCGCGCCGATGTGGCCGGCGAGCGGGGCAGAGCGACCCGAGGTGTACGGCATGCACCGCGCCGACCTGTTGCAGATGCTCCTGGACCGCGTGCCCCTGGACGTCATCCATGCGGGCCACCGATGCGTCGGCTTCGAGCAGAACACGCGCGATGCCTGCGTCATCTTCGAGAACGGGACGCGCGTCAGTGCCGACGTGGTGGTGGGTGCCGACGGCATCCACTCGACGCTGCAGCAGTTCGTCACACCCCCGTCCCCGCCGCTGCCGTCAGGCTCGGTGGCGTATCGCGGGATCATTCCCGCCGCGAGCGTGGCCTGGCCAGCCGGGCAGATGCGCAACTGGCTGGGACCGGGCAAGCACTTCCTGGTATTTCCGGTCCGCGCCAACCAGCTGGTCAACTACGTTGGGTTCGTGGCGACAACCGAGGAAACGCGCGAGTCGTGGTCGGCGGCGGGCGATCCGTCGGCGCTGGCGCGCGAATTCGCCGGCTGGGATCCGCTGGTGGAAGCCATCCTTGGACAGGTCGAGTCCTGCTTCTGGTGGGGTCTGTACGACCGCGAACCGCTGGCCACGTGGACGCATGGGCGGCTGACGCTGCTCGGCGACGCGGCGCATCCGATGCTGCCACACGTCGGGCAAGGCGCGAATCAAGCGATCGAGGACGGCGTTGCGCTGGCGACGATCCTGGCCCACTTCGACGGCGCGTCGGCGCCGGAGGCGCTGCAGCTGTACGAACGTGTTCGGCGCGAGCACGCCGCGCGGGTCCAGCTGAGCTCGCGGAACAACGGCCGCCGCTATGACGCCGACGCGTCGACCGCTGACCTGCGCGATCGCGATCGACAGTTGTCGAATCAGGCGCGGGATCGGGCCTGGATGTGGGACGCCGACGCCGAAGCGTCGGCCATCGCGGCCATCACCAGCTCGTAAGAGCGCAGTCGATCGGCGTGGTCATACACGACGGTGGTGAGCATCAGTTCGTCGGCATTCGTGCGCGCCTGAAGCTCGGTCAGACCGCGGCGAACGGTCTCCGGGCTGCCCATGACCTGATCGGCCTGACGCTGGCGAATCGCTTCGCGCTCGAGGTCGGTGTACGGGTAGGCGGCCACTTCCTCGGGGCTCGGCAACTGGCCCGGGTGGCCCTGGCGCAATTTGACAAACGAGAGGGCGCTGGGCTCGGCCAGCCGTACGGCTTCCTCGTCCGTGTCGGCGCACACGACCTGGACCGCGATCAGCACGTACGGCTCCGAGAGATACGCCGACGGCCGGAACTGCGAGCGATACAACTGCAGCGCCGGCAGGGTGTTGGCGGGGCTGAAGTGATGCGCGAAGGCGAAGGGCAGACCCAGCATGCCCGCGACCTGAGCGCTGTAGCCGCTGGAGCCGAGCAGCCACAGGTCTGGCACGTTGTTGCGCGCTGGCACGGCGGTAATGCGGCTATAGGGATGGTCAGGCGGAAACGTGCCGTGGAAGAAGGCGATGAGGTCGCCGAGGTTTTCGGGAAAGCCGTCGGCTGAGATCTCGGCGGTGCGCCGCAGCGCCGCGGCCGTGAGCTGATCAGTGCCGGGCGCGCGACCGATGCCCAGGTCGATGCGGCCTGGATGAAAGGCTTCGAGCATGCCGAATTGCTCGGCAATCGTCAGGGCCGCGTGATTTTCGAGCATCACGCCACCTGAGCCGACACGGAGGGTGTGCGTCGCCGAAGCAATGTGGCCGATCAAGACTGCCGGCGCAGAGCTGGCGATGCCGGGCATGTTGTGGTGCTCGGCGACCCAGTAGCGGTAGTAGCCCAGGCGCTCGACGTGTTGGGCCAGGTCGATCGAATTGCGCAGCGCCACGCCTGCTGACGCGCCGCTTGGCACGGGGGCGAGGTCAAGAACCGAGAGTCTCAACATACGTTGCCGTCAGGTACAGAACTATACGGTCTGTCCACGCCGGTCTCGTCGACATGTTGCTAAGAGGTGGTAGCCAGCCCGTCAACGTGTGTGCTCGTTCGCAGTGTTTTGGGACAACGTGTCTGCTCGTACGCGGGGTTTTGGGACAAAGGCGGCGGGCTGGTGAGGCGGATCCTGTCGAGATCGGGCGGGGCTTCCACCCGCTCCGCGCATGCGACAGGCACGCAGTCCGTCAACGTGTGTGGACGTACGGGTGTTTTTGGGACAAAGGCGGCGGGGTGGTGAGGCGGATCCCGCTGAGATCAGGGCGGGGTTGCCACCCGCTCCGCTGCTGCGTGAGGCATGCACTCCCTCAGCGGGTGTCAGTTTGCGCGGAAGAGTCGCCGCCTCGAGGATCAAGACACGCTGTAGCGGCGGCGTACCGACGGCGTACCGACGGGCGTGCGGCACGCCTCGACCGAATGAGGATCCACGCTGAGCGAGTGCGTGCCTGTTCGCATGCGCGGAGCGGGTGGCAACCCCGCCCTGATCTCGACAGGATCCGCCTCACCAGTCCGCCGCCTTTGTCCCAAAACACCCGTACGTGCACATCGCGCGACGGAGTGCGTGCCTCACGCAGCAGCGGAGCGGGTGGCAACTCCGCCCTGATCTCAACGGGATCCGCCTCACCACCCCGCCGCCTTTGTCCCAAAACACCGCGTACGACCGCACACATTCACGACTGCGTGCCTGTCGCATGCGCGGAGCGGGTGGAAGCCCCGCCCAGATCTCGACAGGATCCGCCTCACCAGCCCGCCGCCTTTGTCCCAAAACACCCGTACCCGCACACACGTTGTCCCAAAACCCCGCGTACGAGCACACACGTTTCAAAGAGTCCTGGCGAAAAAAAAGACGCGCTCAGCCCTCCGGGAGGACCATTGGCTTGCGCTGCACCGCCACTGCCTGCCAGCAGTACCAGGCCACCACGCTGCGGTACGGACGAAAGCGCTCGCCCTCTGCCTGCAACGCGCGCGGCTTGATCATCTCGGGCAACTGGTGCATCAACGTCCAGCCATTGCGGACGCCGAAGTCGTCCACCGGCCAGACGTCCATGCGGCCCAGCTCGAACATGAGGAACATCTCGGCGGTCCAGCGCCCAACGCCACGCACCGTCGACAAACGGGTGATGATTTCCTCGTCGTCCAGGGTGTGCAGGTCAGCGAGTGGCACAGTTCCGTCGGTGGCTTTGGCCGCCAGATCGAGCACGGCCGCCGTCTTGTTTCCAGACAGTCCCGCCGCGCGGAGCGCCTCGGGCGACGTCGCCAGCACCGCTTCCGGAGTGACGCTGCCGCCGATTGCATTGACGAAACGGGCATGGATTGCCGCCGCCGCGCGACCGGCCAATTGCTGGAACATGATCGAGCGCGCGAGGCTGGCGAAGTAGTTGCCGTCGCCCTGCCGCGGGGCAAAGTCACCGACCTGCACAATCAGCGCGGCCAGCGCGGGGTCCGCGGCGCTCACGGCCGCGACAGCGTTGTCCGCGTCCGCATCCATCGTCCGCCAATTCAAACACACTGCCGCTACAATGGCGGTTGGCTCCCGGAAATCACTCCCAAGCCGCGCGTTTCGGAGGTTCGATGAGACGCTTCTTTACCGCGATGAGTGCTGTTGTTCTCGTCGCGACAGCCTGTAGTTCCGGCGCACAGCCCGCGCCAACCACCGCTCCAGCCCCGCCTGCCGCTGCCAAGCCCACGACGGCGCCCGCCGCGAGTCCAGCCGCGGGAGCAAGCCCGTCGGCGGCCGCGAGTCCGTCAGCTCTGGCAGCGGGCAGTCCCGTTGCCAAGCCCAGTGCGATCGCCGCGGCCAGCCCGCTGCCCTCGCCAAGTGCCGGCGTGTCTGCCAGCCCAAGCCCGGTGGCTGCCGGACCGGTGCTGCCGTCGCCGACGTCGCCACAGACCAGCGGAGGCAAGAAGATCGCGCTCCTGCTGCCAGAGTCCAAGACGGCTCGCTACGAGACGCAGGACCGTCCGCTGTTCACGGCCAAGGTGATGCAGATCTGCTCGGACTGCCAGTTGCTGTACAGCAACGCCAACCAGGACGCGGCCCAGCAGCAGTCGCAGGCCGAAGCGGCGCTGACCAACGGCGCGAACGTGCTGGTGCTCGACGCGGTCGACTGGCGCCGCGGCGGCAGTCATCGTCGACCAAGGCCAAGCAGGCCAACGTGCCGGTGATTGCTACGACCGGCTGATCACTGCACGCCGAACGTCGACTACTACATCTCGTTCGACAACGAGCAGGTCGGCAAGTTGCAGGGCAAGGCGCTGCTCGACAGGCACTCTCCGGCAAGACCAACCGACGATCGTCATGATCAACGGCTCACCGACCGACAACAACGCCACGCTGTTCAAGCAGGGCGCGCACAGCGTCCTCGACGGCAAGGTCAACATCGCCGCCGAGTACGACACGCCCGACTGGAGCCCGGACCAGGCGCAGACCGAGATGGACCAGGCCCTCACCGCGCTCGGCAACAAGGTTCGACGGCGTCTACGCCGCCAACGACGGCACCGCTGGCGGCGCCATCGCCGCCATGAAGGGCGCCGGCATCGACGCCATGGCCACCCGGTCACCGGCCAGGACGCCGAGCTCGCGGCCATCCAGCGCATCCTGCTGGGCGAGCAGTACATGACCGTCTACAAGGCGATCAAGCCGGAAGCCGAGGCTGCGGCCGTGCTGGCGTTCGATCTGGCCACCGGCGCCACGATTCCGTCGACGGCGACCAACGGCGCGACCACCAACAACCAGGCCGCGCAGGTGCCGTCGATTCTGCTGACGCCCGTGTCGGTGACCAAGGACAACATCAAGAGCACCGTCGTTGCCGACGGGTTCTGGTCACGCGCCGATATTTGCACTCTGAATACGCGGCTGCCTGCACCGCCGCGGGAATCTGAAAGCGTCGTGTGACCGTCGCCCCCGAGGCGCCGCCGAGCGCCGCGACCGCTCCAGCACGACACCCGCTGCTGGAGCTGCGCGGCGATGAGCAAGCATTCGGCGCCAAGCAGGCCCTCTCCGGCGTGGACTTCGAGGTGTTCGAAGCAGAGGTGGTTGGGCTGGTTGGCGACAACGGCGCAGGCAAGTCCACACTGATCAAGACGATCGCCGGCGTGCAGCTTCCGGATGCGGGCGACTACTGTTCGACGGCAAACAGGTCAAGGTGCGCGGGCCCAACGACGCCACGCGTCTGGGCATCGCCACCGTCTACCAGGACCTCGCGCTGTGCGACAACCTCGACGTCGTCGCCAACCTGTACCTGGGTCGCGAGGTCGACGGCCGGCGGCCCGGCGCCGATCGACGAGGTCGCTGATGGAGCAGCGCGCGCTCGAGCTGCTACGTCGCCTGTCGGTGACGCATCCCCGACGTGCGACGTGCCGATCGCCGCGCTCTCGGGCGGGCAGCGCCAGGCCGTGGCCATCGCCCGCTCGCTGCTGGGGAATGCGCGGCTGGTGCTGCTCGACGAGCCCACGGCCGCACTGGGCGTGGCGCAGACGCGGCAGGTGCTCGATCTGATCACCACCCTGCGCACCGCGGGTCTGGGCGTGGTGGTCATCAGCCACAACCTCGAGAACGTGTTCGCGGTCGCCGACCGCATCATCGTGCTGCGACTGGGGCGGCGCGCCGCCACCTTCGACGTCCGCGGCGTCAATCGCGAGCACGTCGTGTCGGCCATCACGGGCGCGGAGTTCGGTGTCGACGAGGAGGACGATCCCGCATGAGCCAGGTGGCTGCCCAACCGCCGGCCGCCGCGCCGACACCGGCCACGCCAGCCGGAACGATGAGTGGACTGCGCCGCCGCGTGGCCGAAGGCGACCTCGGTTCGTTGCCAGTAGTCATCGGCCTGGTGGTGATCTGGCTGATCTTCTGGCGGCTCAACGCGAATTTCCTCACGCCCCGCAACCTGACCAACCTGGCGTTGCAGATCGTGGTGTACGGCATGATCTCGTCCGGCGTCGTGATGGTCTTGCTGCTGGGCGAGATCGATTTGTCAGTCGGCGCTGTCAGCGGTCTGTGCGCGGCCATCACCGCCGTTCTGAATGTCAAAATGGGCCAACCCGCGCCAGTTGCGCTGATCGCCGGGCTGGGTGTGGGGGCCTTGATCGGCGTGTTCCAGGGCACGTGGTTCAGCCGTTTCCACGTGCCGTCGTTCGTCGTCACGCTGGCTGGTTTGCTGGCCTGGCAAGGTGCGTTGCTCTGGGTGCTGGGCGATACCGGCACGGTCAACCTGAACGACAAACTGATCGTCGGCCTGGCCAACACGTTTTTTCCAAGCTGGGTCGGGTGGGCCATCGCGGTGGTGGCCATCGTGGTCTTCGCGATCATGACCGCGCTGGCGCACCGTCAACGGAAGGCGGCCGGACTGGTAGTTGGCTCGCCGCTGGCGCTGGCGCTGCAGGTCATCATCTTTGGCGTGGTGATGCTGGGCGCGGTGGCCATCCTGAACGCCGACCGCGGCGTGCCGAGCGGCATCGTGATCATGCTCGGCTTCGTCGTGATTCTGGACTACATGACACGCCGCACGCGCGTCGGTCGGCACATCTACGCCGTCGGTGGCAGCATCGAGGCCGCTCGGCGCGCTGGCATCAGCGTGTCTGGGATCCGCATTGCGGTCTTTGGCATCTGCTCGTTCATGGCCGCCGCTGGCGGCATCATGGGCGCCTCGCGATTGCTGGCGGTCAACCAGTCCTCCGGCGGCAGCGACACGCTGCTGAACTCGATAGCCGCGGCGGTGATTGGTGGGGTGAGCCTGTTCGGCGGCAGGGGCAGTGTGTGGGCCGCGCCGCTGGGTGCGCTGGTCATTGGCTCGATCAGCGACGGAATGGACCTGCTCGCACTGTCGTCGTCGGTGAAGTTCATGATCACTGGCGCGGTGCTGCTGCTGGCGGTGACGATCGATGCGGTCTCGCGCCGCGGTCGCGAGTCCGCCGGGCGCGCGTGAGATACTGAGGCGTGCGTCCGCTACATTTCACTCCCTGTCATGCGTGCCGTCATCCTGAGACGGCGAAGCATCCGCAACTCCGTGGCCGACAACCAGAGACGGATCCTGTGTTGGTCAGGATGACACCCGCGGTGGAGACAGGCCCCAGGACTTCCGGGACCCGGCGCTGAGCGGAAGCATGGCAGAGGTTTCCGACGCCCTCGTCTTCTTTGGCGCCACGGGCGACCTGGCGTACAAACAGATCTTTCCCGCGCTGCAGGCGCTCACGAGCCGCGGAGAACTTGACATCCCGGTGATCGGCGTTGCCAAAGCCGGCTGGAATCTCGACAAGCTGAAGGAGCGCGCGCGTGAGAGTCTGCGCGAGCACGGCCATCTGGACGAAGATGCCTTCCAGCGCTTGCTCTCGCACCTGAACTACGTCGACGGTGACTACCGCGATCCAGCTACGTTCGAACACTTGCGGGGCGCGCTGGGTTCCGCGCGGCACGCGCTGCACTATTTCGCGATTCCACCCAGTCTGTTCGAGACCGTGGCCGATGGACTGGCCGGCATTGGCGCCACCGCGGCCGCGCGCGTGGTGGTGGAGAAGCCATTCGGTCGGGACCTGGCGTCGGCGCAAGAGCTCAATCGCGCCCTGCGCAAGGTCTTTCCGGAGCAGGCGATCTTCCGCATCGATCATTACCTGGGCAAGGAGCCCGTCGAAAACCTGCTGTTCTTCCGTTTCGCCAATACCTTTCTGGAGCCCATCTGGAACCGGTCGGCGGTCAACAGTATCCAGATCACGATGGCCGAGAGTTTCGGGGTCCAGGGACGGGGTGCGTATTACGACGAGGCCGGCGCGATTCGCGACGTGGTGCAGAATCACCTGCTGCAGGTGATTGCGCTGGTCACCATGGATCCGCCGTTCGCGGCCGATCCGGACGCCGTGCGCGATCAGAAGTCGCTTGCCCTCAAAGCCATGCGGCCACTACTGCCGCACGACGTGGTACGCGGCCAGTTCCGTGGCTATCGTCTGGAGCCGGGCGTGGCGCCGGATTCGAAAATGGAAACATTCGCGGCCATGCGCGTGCACGTCGAAAACTGGCGCTGGGCGGGGGTGCCTATTTTCATTCGAGCTGGCAAATGCTTACCGCTGACGACTACCGAAGTCTACGTGCAGCTCAAGCATCCGCCGCGCTACGTCTTCGACGACGCTCCAACCCTGGATGGAAGTCGGGCCAATTACTTCCGGTTCCGCCTGAGTCCGGACGTGTTTATTTCGCTGGGTGCGAGCGCCAAGAAACCTGGTGAAGAAATGGTCGGCGAGCAGGTGGAGCTGATTGCCCGCCACCATTCGGCCGACGAGATGATGCCGTACGAGCGGCTGCTGGGCGACGCGATGCAGGGCGATCAGCGGCTGTTCGCGCGCGAAGACGCGATTGAAGCTGCGTGGAAGGTGGTGGATCCGATTCTGGATCAGGCCACGCCGGTGTACGAGTACGATCCCGACACCTGGGGGCCGCCGGAGGCGGAGCGCGTGCGGCCGCCGGAGGGCTGGCAGAACCCCACGCCGTCGGGCATCACGCCGTAGCGCTCGAGAGCGCGCGGCAGCTTTGGATTCGGGCGATCGCTGTCGCTCCGCCGGAGGGGGTCTCTCCGAGGGTTCAAGGGGCTGCGCCCCTTGAAAATTCCCGCGATCGCGCGGTGTGTGAGCCCCGCCGTGTGTGTGCCGCGTACCTGCGCTCGCTCGGGGTGGGTGTGGGTCTCGCTTATCCATGCGAGCGTCAGCGCGCAGGCACTCTGAGGTTCAATGCGCGGCGTCGCCTTCGGCGGCGAGGTCGCGTTCGGCGGCGCTGACCTCCTCGGTCGCGTGCGAGCTGGCGGCGCCCTGCGTGCTGGCGGCGCCTGCGTGCGTGCGCAGCTCGTCCGCTTCGCGGGCGTCCTGTTGGCCCGCTCCGCTTCAGTCTCCACACGCTCGACTGTGTGGGTCCGGCCTGTGCGTGCGGCGTACGCGCGCGAGGTCAGTCACGCTGAGGTTCAAGGCGTGGCGATGTCCGCGGTGGCGGCGAGGTCGCGTTCGGCGGCGCTGACCTCCTCGGTCGCGTGCGAGCTGGCGGCGACAACCTGCTGGCGCAGCTCCTCCGCGTCGCTAGCGTCCTGGTCGGCGCGCTCCGCCTCAGCCTCCACGCGGGCGAGCTGCCGCTGCAGCGTCTCGAGCTGCTGCCGCAGGTCGCGTGCCCGATCGTGGGCATCTTCGGCGGCGCGCGTCGCGTCGGCGAGGTTGGTGCTGACGCGTTGGGCGTCCCGGCGCGCCTGAGCGAGCCGCCGCTCGGCAGCGGCCCGACGCTCGGCGACCTGGCGCTGACGCTCTTCCTCCGCCCGCCGCCGCGCCTCTTCCTCGGCCCGCCGCTGCTCGTCCTGCGCCCTGCGCTGCCTCTCGTCGTCGTCGCGGCGCTCGTCCGCGCTGGACTCGTCCTCTTCCGTCCGCGTCCTGTCGTCGACAGCGCCCCGCGGCTCGCCGCTCGTGGGACTCGCAGCTTCGCCCGTGCGCGTGCCCTGCTCCGCGGCGCGCTTCTGTCGGACGGCATCGAGGTCGATGGGCGCCGCGGGCGGCCGCGCTGCGATGACGGCCGGTGACACGCTGCCGAAGCCCGCGTAGCTGGTCGGTTTCACCAGCCGACCTGCGCGCACCTCGTCGGCCACCGCCGGCACGGCCAGCGCCGCGCTGAGGGTCTCCTGCGCCTCGCGCGCCACGCCGTCGCTGACGCGCACGCCCGCCTGGTTGGCGAGCTCGACGGCGCGCCGCATCAGCGCGTTCTCTAGCTGGCGGCGCTGGGCGGTGAGCTCGCGCAGCGAGGCGCCGGCGGCGTCAGCCTGGGCGCGGGCGAGCTCCAGCGCGAGCTCGAAGAGCTGCTCCATGACGACGTGCTGGTCGCGCCACAACAGGTTGACGAGCCACGCGCTCTGGGTAGGCTTGCGCAGTTTGGCGATCTCGCGAGCCAGGGGCTGCTGGCCCGCGGTTCTGGCGTTGCGCACCTCGGCGTCGCGGGCGGCCGCGAAGTCGTCGGGCTTGAGCGCATAGAGCTGGTCGGCCACGCGGGCAAGATCCACCTCGAGGTCGGCCGGCGGCCGCGTGCTGCGCTCGCTCACGCGGATATCTTCCCACGGCGCGCAGTCTGTCGCTCGATGTGGTTGTACGCGGTGTTTTTGGGACAAAAGCGACGGGCTCGTGGGGCGGATCTCGTGGGGATCTGGGCGGGATTCCCAACCGCCTTCGCTCATGCGACAGGCACGCGGACACTCGCGGCGGTTGTCCTGGTACGCGGAGGGAGTTGACGTCTCGAGGATCAACACACGCTGTAACCGGAGGCGTAGTGGCGGGCGCCCGGCACGCCTCGACCGAACGAGGACCACGCTGACGGAGTGCGTGCCTGTCGCACCAGCGGAGCGGGTGGAAGCCCCGCCCAGATCCCCACGAGATCCGCCCCACGAGCCCGCCGCCTTTGTCCCAAAAACACCCGTACAACCACATCGAGCGACGGAGTAGGTGCCTGTCGCACCAGCGGAGCGGGTGGAAGCCCCGCCCAGATCCCCACGAGATCCGCCCCACCAGCCCGCCGCCTTTGTCCCAAAAACACCACGTACGACCACGTCGCGCGACAGACTGCGCGCCTGTCGCATGAGCGAAGGCGGGTGGGAATTCCGCCCAGAGCTCGACGAGATCCGCCCCACCAGCCCGCCGCCTTTGTCCCAAAAACACCGTACGAGCAGACGCGTATCGAGGTGTTGACAAGCGCACCGACGTCCTGTATTGTCCTACTAAGCTAATTAGCTAACAAGCGAAAGGAAGTCACTCAGACCCGTGCATCGTGTGTTGTGGATCCTCCAGGCCCTCCTCGCCGCCGTCTTCCTCTTCAGCGGCCTCCTCAAGCTCCTGGTCCCCGTCGACCAGATGCAGCAGCAGCTGCCCCTGCCCGCCGCACTCATCTATCTGATCGGCACCCTCGAAACCCTCGGCGCCCTGGGCTTGCTCCTGCCTTCCTTACTGCGCATCCGCACGGCGCTCACCCCGCTGGCCGCCGCCGGCCTGGCCATCCTGATGGCCTGCGCCACCATCCTCACCCCCGTCTTCGGCGACCCGATCGCCAGCGCAAGCCTGCCCCTCGTGCTGGGCCTGCTCGCAGGCTTCGTCGCCTACGGCCGCACCCGCCGCGCCCCCATCGCCGCCCGCCGCCCCGCCGGCGCTTTCCATTTAGCTGCAAGGTAAAATTAGCCCAACGACGCGATGTCCACTGACGACGAACTGAGCGTGATCTTCGCCGCGCTGGCCGATCCCACGCGGCGAGCCATCCTGGCCCGTCTCGCGCAGGGCGAAGCCACCGTCAACGAACTGGCGGCGCCCTTCAACCTGAGCCTGCCCGGCGTCTCCAAGCACCTGAAAGTGCTGCAGCACGCCGGGCTGATCAGTCAGGGACGGCGCGCTCAGTGGCGGCCGTGCCGCCTCGAGCCCGAGCGGCTCAAAGATGCCGCTGACTGGATCCAGACTTATCGGCAGATCTGGGAAGACCGCTTCGATCGTCTCGACGAATACCTGCGCGACCTGCAGCGCAGTCAGTCTTCGGAGGCAGAAACTGATGACGACCAGCACCACCCATCCTGAGACCAGTTTCGTTCAGAAGTCCGAGCTCGAATTCGAAATGTCGCGCATCTTCCAGGCGCCGCGTGAGCTCGTCTTCGCCGCTTGCACCGAGCCGCGGCACATGGCTCACTGGTGGGGTCCGCGCGGCTTCACCATGCCCGTATGCGAGATGGACGTGCGGCCTGGCGGCACGTACCGCTTCGTTCAGCGCGCACCCGACGGCAACACGTACGGCTTCCACGGCACCTTCCGCGACGTCGTGCCGCCTGAGCGTCTGGTCATGACGCAGATCTTCGACCCGTTCCCGATGAGCGAGCTGCTGGTGACGGTTGCGCTCGAAGACCTCGGCGACGGCCGCACGCGGCTGACCGACACGATGCTCTTCGACTCGATTGAGGCTCGCGACGCAACGCTCGCGACGGGCATGGAAAACGGCGCACGCCAGTCGTACGATCGACTCGCCGAGCACCTGGAGACTATGGAGCGCGGCATCCTCGTCGAGCGGGTCTTCGACGCGCCGCGCGAGCTGGTCTTCGACGTGTGGACCAACCCGAAGCACGTTGCCCTATGGTGGGGCCCCGACGGTTTCACCAACACCATCGCGTCGATGGACGTGCGGCCGGGCGGCGAGTGGCGCTTCGTCATGCACGGGCCGGATGGCGTGGACTATCCGAACCGCATCGTGTTTCGCGAGGTCGTACGCCCCGAGCGTCTGGTCTACGACCAGCGTGGCGACGCCGAAGACGAAGCCGCGTTCCTGGGCGTGGTGACGTTTGCCGAGGAGGGCGAGGGTGCCCGTCAGACGCGCCTGACGATGCGCACGCTGTTTCCGAGCGCCGAGGTGCGCGAGATGGTCAAGCGTGAGTACCACGCCGAAGAGGGCGGCACTCAGACGCTCGATCGGCTTGGCGCATATCTTGCTCAGCTCCAGGGAGCGCGGCCGAAAAGCCGGTAACCCACCTCGAACCGGCCTGCCGCGCTCGTAACAGGCCGTGGAAAAACCCCTCGAAGGGCTCCACCGTAGGTGGAATTGCTGACCGTGCGTACCTCGAAGGGCGGAGGTTGACATTTGAGGTTCGATGTCGATTCAGCCGCCCGCCATTCGATGTACGTGGTGAAGGAGAATCAACCACCGATGCGATTCATGGTTATGGTCAAAGCCACGCCCGAGAGTGAAGCCGGCGTCATGCCTTCCGAGAAGATGCTCGCCGACATGACCAGCTACAACGAGCAGCTGGTCAAGGCCGGCGTGATGCTGGCCGGCGAAGGCCTGCACCCCAGCTCGCGTGGCGCGCGCGTGCGCTTCTCGGGCACCAGCCGCTCCGTCGTCGACGGACCCTTTGCCGAGACCAAGGAGCTCATCGCGGGCTTCTGGATCATCCAGGTCAAGTCGAGGGAAGAGGCTATCGAATGGGTCAAGCGCTGCCCGAATCCCATGGAGTCAGAGAGTGAGATCGAGATCCGCCAGATCTTCGACCCCGAGGACTTCGGCGAGGCGCTCACGCCCGAGCTGCGCGAGCGAGAGGCGCGTCTGGTCGAACAGATCGCCACCAACAAACCCCAGGGCTAGCGGCGGACGGTGACGCGGGCAACGCCTGATCGGTCCACGGCCCACGGGGCGGTCGACGCCGTGTGGCGCATCGAATCGCCCCGCCTGATCGCCGCCCTGGCGCGCATGGTCGGCGACGTAGGCCTCGCCGAAGAGCTCGCGCAGGACGCCCTCGTCATCGCCCTCGAAACCTGGCCGTCCTCCGGGGTTCCCGAGAAGCCGGGTGCCTGGCTCATGTCGACGGCCAAGCACCGCGCCATCGACGCCTTGCGGCGTAACAAGCGACTGCAGGAAAAGCAAGAGCTGCTTGGGCGCGACCTCGAGCTGGACCAGCCGCAGCTGGGCGTTCCCGAGCTCGAGGCCGTCCTGGACGATACGCCTATCCCCGATGACCTGCTGCGACTGGTGTTCATCGCCTGCCATCCAGTGCTGTCGATGGACGCGCGCGTGGCGCTGACGCTGCGCCTGCTGGGTGGACTCACCACAGACGAGATCGCCCACGCGTTCCTGGTCCCTGAGTCGACCATCGCGCAGCGCATCGTGCGCGCCAAACGCACGCTCACCGAGGCGCAGGTGCCGTTCGACGTGCCCACGGGCCCTGACCTCGCCGAGCGTCTGTCGGCGGTCCTCGCGGTGATCTATCTGATTTTCAACGAGGGCTACTCGGCCAGCGCGGGCGACGACTGGACGCGGCCGGCGCTGTGCGAGGACGCGCTGCGTCTCGGACGCGTGCTGGCCGAGCTCATGTCTGGCGAGTCCGAGGTGCACGGGCTGGTGGCGCTGATGGAGATCCAGGCGTCGCGCCTGGGCGCGCGCATCAGCGCCGCGGGCGAGCCGGTGCTGCTGCTCGACCAGAATCGAGCGTTGTGGAACCAGCTATTGATTCGGCGAGGACTGGCAGCGCTGGCGCGCGCGGAGCAGGCCGGCGCGACGCTGGGACCTTACGCGCTGCAGGCATCCATCGCCGCGTGCCACGCGCGTGCGCGGACAGCCGACGAGACCAACTGGGAGCAGATCGCGGCGCTGTACGACGCGCTCGCGCAGCTCACGCCGTCGCCGGTGGTGGAGCTGAACCGCGCGATGGCCGTGGCGATGGCGTATGGTCCGCTGGCCGGGCTGGAAGTCGTCGACGGGTTGGCGGACGAAGCGTCATTACGTTCGTATTACCTTTTGCCAAACGTGCGCGGCGACCTGCTGGTGCGTCTGGGTCGGCTGGAGGAGGCGAAAGCCGAGTTCGAGCGCGCGGCGTCACTGACGCACAACGAGCGCCAGCGGCAGGTGCTGCTCGATCGCGCGGCGATGTGCAGTCCTTCAAGCTAGGTCGCGGCGGTCCGGGCTAGCCTGCGTACTCGCTCGCGTTGTTCAGGAAACATGGGACGGGCTCGTACGCGCGGATCCTTTGGCAGTTCAGTCTTAAACCGGGTTAGGCTGTCTTCCGAATGGTTCGCGAGTCCCCGGCGCTGCTGCGCCATATCGGCTTCGTTCTGGCAGCGCTCGCGGTTCTGATGGCTTCAATCGACGGCACCATCACCGTCGTCGCGCTCCCGCAGCTAACCGAATCCCTCAACGCGTCACTGGCGCTGGTTGGCTGGACGCTGACCAGCTATCAGCTCGTACAGATCGTCATGTACCCGCTCGCCGGACAGCTCAGCGACATGTTCGGCCGACGGCGCGTTTTCCTCTTCTGCGTAACCATCTTTACCGTCTCGTCGCTCCTGTGCGGTCTGGCGCCCAACGTCTTCGTGCTGATCGTTTTCCGCGCCCTGCAGGCGGTGGGTGGCGGCGGATTGCTCCCGTCGGTCATCGGCCTGATCGCCGACCAGTACCGCCAGCACCGCGCCCAGGCGATCGGACTGATCAGCAGCATCATGCCCATCGGCTCGATCATTGGCCCCAACCTGGGTGGTTTCCTGCTCGAGAACTGGAGCTGGCGAGCGATGTTTTTCATCAACGTGCCCATCGGCATCATCCTGATCCTCGGCTTCCTGTTCCTGATGCCTGCTACGGCCTCGGAATCGATCACGAAACGAGTGCGCGTGGACGCCATGGGCCTGCTTCAGTTCATCGGCGCGATCGTCAGTCTGATGTACGCCATGACGCTGATCGCCGACGACCCGACGCAGGCGCTCAGTCCGCTGGTGTGGACGCTGTTCGTCTTCAGTGTCGTGCTGGTCGTCGCCTTCGTGCGCCACACGCGCCGCACGTCGGACGCGATCATGGACTACCACCTGCTGGCGGGTCGCCCGTTCCTCGCCGCCAACATCTACAACTTTCTGTTCGGCGCGGTGACGATGGGCTTTTACTCCTTCATTCCGTACTACGCGGTGGTCAAGTACGGACTGACACCGTTTGAGAGCGCCGCGGTCCTGACGCCGCGGGCGGTGGTCGTGATGGCGACCTCGGCGCTGGCCAGCCTGTACGTGAAGCGGCTCGGGTACCGCGTGCCGATGATGCTGGGCATGCTGTTCGTCGGCGCGACGTTCGTCCTAATGGCGCAGGGCTGGTCCAGTCTGAACCTGGGCATCATGGCGATTCAGGGCTTCTGGCTGCTGGCGATCATCATTTCGATCGGTGGGCTGGGGATGGGGATCGCCAACCCGGCGTCGAGCAACGCGGCGATCGACCAGGCGCCCGACAAGGCCGCGTCGATCACGGGCATTCGCGGAGTGTTCCGTCTGGCCGGCGGCACGATCGCCATCTCGTGCGTGGTGCTGGCACTGTCGTTCTTCCAGGATCAGGCCGCGGGGCTGGACATGATCTTTCTGGTCTTCACGGGCGTGCTGCTGCTGACGATGCCGCTGGTTCTAATGATTCCCGAAGCCGCACCCGCGCCGCCGCAGTTGCGCGTGCTGCGCCCCGAGCTGGGATCGTCGCCGCGGGTCGCGCAGGACTATCAGGTGCGCAGCGCCAGATAACGCGTGATCTCTCCCGCCGCACGTTGCTTCAGGAGAAGTGGGCGACGACACAGGTTACGGGTGTGGCGCGTGCTGTAACACGTACCGTAACTGTGTTCCGGGTAAGCCGCCGCCTCGGCGCGGTATTCTCCCGTCCGCATGCCTACACACGCGGCGGCCCGCACCCGTGCACTCGCTTGCCTGGCTGCCGCGCTGGTCCTGCTCTCGAGTGGCTCCGTGCCCGCGGCGGCGGACGGCCTGCGCGTGGCACAGCAGGGCACGCCCCCGCCAGGAGCCACACCCGCAGCCGCGGCATCCCAGACCCCCGCCGCCGCGGCAACGCAGACACCCGCCGCCGCGGCATCCCAGACCCCCGCCGCTGTGCCGACCCTGACACCCGCGGCCACGCCGACGGCTACGGCCACGGCGCCCGCCGACAAAGAACGCTTCTTCGGCGCCGTGCAGGCGATCTACAACCCCGATCGCGCCGCTCAGGCCGGCGTGACCTGGGAACGCCTGATCTTCCCCTGGTCGCTGATTCAGAAGCAGGGCCCGACCGTGTGGAACGACGGCTACTTTTCCGATCAACAGATCTCCCAGGAGCTGAGTCGCGGCATCCAGATCGTCGGTCTGGCGACCTACACGCCGCAGTGGGCAACCAGCACGCCCCAGCACCCGCAGCCGACGAACGTGCCCGCCAATCTGTACTTGCCGTTCGACGATCCCAAGAATTACTGGGGCCAGTTCATGTACAAGCTGGCCTCCCACTACGCTGGTCAGATCAACACGTGGGTCATCTGGAACGAACCGGACCTCTACAACAACCAGATTCTGTACACCTGGGACGGCTC
This sequence comes from uncultured Chloroflexia bacterium, assembly GCA_963776625.1. Taxonomy (GTDB): domain Bacteria; phylum Chloroflexota; class UBA6077; order UBA6077; family CF-72; genus CF-72. The sequence goes on from CAVZNP010000007.1 coordinate 720,886, forward strand.
GATCAGCGATATGTACCAGCTGGTCAAGGTGGCGTACCTGGCCGTCAAAAAGGCGAACCCGAACGCGAAAGTCGTGCTGCCGGGTCTGACCTACTGGATGGATAAGGAGAACGCTCGGCCGCTGTACCTGGCTCGTTTCATGGAGGCCGCCTCGCACGATCCGACCGCGGCCGCCAATGGCGACTACTTCGACATTGTCGACGTGCACCAGTACACCAATCCGCTCAACATTTACAACGCGATTCAGCTGTACCAGCGTGCGATGGATCTGTACGGCGTGAGCAAACCCATCTGGGTTGGTGAATCCAACGTCGTCCCATATGACGACCCGATGAATCCGCTGCCGCCGACCCTGCGCGCGACGATGGACCAGCAGGCTTCGTACATCATCCAGGCGTTTGCCCTCGCCCGCGCGGCGGGCGCCGAACGCATGAGCATCTACAAGCTAGTGGATGAGGCCCGCGAGGGCAGCGAGCTCTTTGGGCTGGTGCGCAACGACGGGTCGATTCGGCCCGCGTTCACCGCGTACCAGACGGCCGTCAAGTACATGAGCAACGTGCTGAGCGCGGTGTACACGTGGGACGGCGCCAACGAGACTCCGACCGACGCGCAGGTTACCCAGTTATTGCAGGACAATACGAATCGGACGCAGTGGATCTGGCCGGCGGCCGTGAATCGGGTGACGCTCGAACGGGGCACGGAGCGAGACATGATTGTGTGGAACGCGTCGCCCAAGCTGGTCACGGCCAAAATCCCGGCGTCGGCCAAGAGCGCGATGGTCGTCGACAAATTCGGGCGCGACACGGGAGAAGTGGTCGCTCAGAACGGCGTGTATTCGCTGGACCTGTATCCGTCCTCGGACAATACCGATCCGCGCGATCCGACGGCCTATCTGGTGGGTGGTGATCCGCGCATTCTGGTAGAGAAGGTCGTGCCACTACCGACGGCCGTCGATGCTCCGATCCAGGTGGTGTGGCCGCGCGACGCGAGCGGCATCGCGGCCAACATCACCGGCGTGCTGCTCGCGCCGGGCACCACGAACCCGGTTCCATGCCGCTGGGATCCGACGGTGCGGCTGTTCGAGTCGGTGGACGGTGGTCCGACGACGCTGGTGGGCCCCGGCACCAAACGGACGATGACCGACAGCGGGCTGACGTATCCGGTCTGGGACTGGAACGCGGTGGATATCGGCGCGTCGCTGTCAGGCAAGAGCATTGATTTCTGGATGGACGTCAATAACGTGACGACGCACGCCACGCGCTACACGTACTCGCTGGTGCCCCAGATGCCCGCGCCGACGATGACGCCGATGCCTTCGGGGACACCAGGGCCAAATGCCACGCTGACGAACACGCCGCTGCCAACACCCACGCCGCTGCCGACGTGGCAGCAGAAGCCTACGGCCAGCTGTCAGTAACGCCGGTCCAGCCCCTGACAGGCCGTTTGAAAAACCCGTCGCAGGCCACTACCTGGCACGGTGATGAAAAGTCTGCTTTATCCACTCTTCAGACAACGGATTCCCGACACCTCGAGACGCTGCAGCCTCGAATGTGAGCGCGCGCTCTCTGAGGCACGTCACTGTCGATACTGCTACCTACGGTGGAGCCCTTGACCTGTTTTTCAGCAGCTTGCCAGGCGGCATTGCTGAGAGTGCGTGCCTCCCAGGGCTGAGGCTGACGTTGCGCTACTAACGCACGCGTCAGGGGCGTTTCCAGATATCGCGCTCGTGCATGAGCTCGATCTGTCTGGTAGTCACCTCTTTGCGAAACTCCGCGTGCGTGTACGGCGCGCGATGCAGGTACAGGTTCTTCGGATAAATCGGCTCCGCGTACACCAGTTGAAATAACTCGGTGCGCAGGTCCTTCATCCAGTTATCCCACTGCGCCTGCGCGCGGAATTTTCTCAACGCGTCAAGGTCGATCGTGCCTGCCACGTACGACGAGCCCGCGCCATACAGGTGCTTGCCGACCACGCGGCCTTTGTAGTCCACAATCATCGACTGTCCACCAAAGGTATCGATGGGCAGATCCGAATCCTGCTCCAGGTAGTAGGTAGCCAGGTTCGGCGCCAGCACGTAGTAGTTGTTGTCCAGCGCCCGCGCTCGATTCTGGATCTCGAAGAATTCGTTGCCCGTATGCGGATGCGGGTACGACGCGCGATACACCACCTCGGCGCCGTTCATTGCGAGGCCGCGGGCGTTCTCCGGATAGGAGCCCTCGTTGGCCATCAGCACCGCGAGTCGACCAATCTCGGTATCGGCCACCGGAAAGAACGCATCGAGCGTGCAGCCGTAGAGCTCGATCCAGCGGTCCCATACGTCGTGCGGCGTCATCGAGTGCTCGACGGGATACAGCGTGGCGAGCTTGTAGTGCTTCAAGACAATCTCGCCCGCCGGATTGATGGCGAACCCGACGTTGAAGAAGCGGTCGGGAAACTCCGGGTGGCGGGCCTTGGCCTGGCCCATGATGAAGACGTTCCAGTGCCTGGCAAGGTCACCGAGAAATTGCGTCTCTGGCCCGGGCACGTCAATGGCCGTTTCGCGCGCGTAGGTGGCGTGATCGAGGTCAAAGACCTCGTCGGTGAACCCTTGCAGTGCGCCCTCGGGCAGCAGCACCAGACGCACGGGCAGATCCAGGCTGGACAGCCACGCGGCCGCCGCGATGAGGTGTGCGAGGTGATCCAGGTTGCGCTGGATCTCGGCACGTTTTCGAACACCGCGCACGGTCGGGATCAGGCCGACCGCCGTATACGGATCAGGCACCTCGCCAGGATACGATGGTGGACATGCAGCACAGTTCGACCCTGGCCGCCGATGGCGTGACGCAGGAGTACGCCGGCGGCAAGATGCTGGCCGCCCGCCACGATGGCGTCGGCGTGGTGACCTTCAACCAGCCGTCCAAGCACAACGCGATCTCCGTCGAAATGTGGGGCGGTCTCGGCCAGATCCTCGACGAGTTCGCCGCCGACGCCAGCGTCCGCGTGGTCGTCCTGACCGGCGCTGGAACCCGCGCATTCGTCTCGGGCGCGGACATCAGCCAGTTCGAGCAGCAGCGATCGAACGCCGACGCGCAGCGCGCCTATGACGAGCAGACCTCCATTGGGCGCCGCAAGCTTTCGAGCTTTCCGAAGCCGACGATCGCGCGCATCCGCGGCTACTGCCTCGGCGGTGGGCTGGCCATCGCGATGCAGACGGATCTGCGCATCGCCTCGTCCGACAGCCAGTTCGGCATTCCGGCGGCGAAGCTGGGCATTGCGTACGGCATCGAAGGGCTGCGCAACCTGGTGTCGCTGGTCGGCCCGGCGAATGCGCGCATGATCATGTACACCGGTGAGCGCTTTGGCGCCGCGGAAGCGCTGCGGATCGGACTGATCAATCGCGTGGTCGCGCCCGAGGACCTCGAAACGCACGTATTCGAGCTGGCGCACACCATCGCCAATAATGCGCCACTGTCGATTGCCGCCTCGCGGTTGACGATCGGTCAGTTGCTGCTGGATGCCCAGGATCGCGACGAGGCGGCGATCGCGCGCGCTTCGGTAACGTGCTTCGACAGCGCGGACTATCGTGAGGGGCGTGCCGCGTTTCTCGAAAAACGCAAGCCACAGTTCACGGGGCGCTGACGGGCGCCGAAGCGCTGACGAGGGCGGCGAGGAGCGCTGAAGGCCGGCTTGTCGGCCGAACGTTCAGACCAGGCCGAGCGCGTGGCTGGACCCATCGCCGTCATCTGCGCCATGGACTGGGAGCTGGCCCACCTGCGCGACCAGCTCACCCCGCCGCCAGACGCTGCTGACCTGGTGCTCGTGGTCTCGGGCATGGGCATGGTCAGCGCCGCGGCCGCGACGCAGGACTGCATCACGCGGTATACCCCGCGCGCGGTAGTGAACTATGGCTGCGCGGGTGCCCATCGGGCCGAGCTGCTGCCTGGCGACCTGGTGATTGGCGAGCACGTGGTGGCCTACGACAACTGCCGCGAGACACCCCAGGGCGACGTCGAGTACCGTGGCATGTTCTATCGCGCGCGGGGTGAGCAGCGCCGCGTCGAGCGGCTCGCGTGCGATGCCGCATTGGTTTCGGCCGCGCGGCGGGTGGCCGAAACGATGGGCGACGCTCTCGAAGCGTGGCCAGCCAGGCTCGGCTGGCCTGCTTCTGTGGACCACCGCTCGCCCCGCGTGGCGTATGGCACGGTGGCCTCGGCTGACCGCTGGAACCGCGCGCCGGCGACCATCGCCGCGCTCGTGCAGCGGCACGATTCGCTGTGCGAGGACATGGAGGCGGCCGCCGTCGCACTGGTGTGCGCCAGTCACGAGGTGCCGTTTCTGACCATTAAGGACATTTCCAATAACGAGCTGCTGCGAACCACCGCCAGCGGGACGGCGATGCTCGAGGAGCTGGGTGCCGAGCATGTGGCCCGCCGCGCCGCGCGCTTCACGCACGCGCTCATTCGCGCGTTGCTGCCAGGTCCCTCCGGCTAACAACGGGCAGGGTTCGTCCTGGGGTTATCCTGCGCCTGATGGCATCCACCCTTGATCGCGCCCCGACGCTCGACCTGCGTCTGGACCTGCGCGGCTACGCCAACCGCATGCGCTCGGCCGCCGACGCGCTGCTGAGCAACCTCAGCCGCGACCAGCTCGCCAAGGCGCTCTTTCCCTTCGACGACGAAGACGAGCGCCGCGACTGGGACTTCATCCCCAAGTACCGTCCGCGCGGCCTGCCGCTGCGCGAGATGACCGACCGACAGCAGGTGCTCGCCCAGCAGTTGCTCGCCTCAGCCTTGAGTCTGCCTGGCTATGCGCAGGCCGTCTCGATCATGGCGTTCGAAAACGTCCTGCGCGAGCTGAACGCGCCGCGCGCCGGCCTGGCCGCCGCCGAGTTCCGCCACGCGGGCAAGTACCAGTTCAGCTTTTTCGGCGAGCCGCATGCCGAGCAGACCTGGGCATGGCGCATGGTCGGCCACCACGTGGCGGTCAACTTCACCATCGTGGACGGTCGCTACGTGGCGCCGACGCCGCTGCTCTTCGGCGCCGAGCCCGCGGAGTTCGGCGTGTTCAAGCCGCTCAAGGACGACGAGGACCGCGGCTTCCGTCTGCTGGAGGCCTTCGACGCCTCGCAGCGGCAGCAGGCGATCATCCACGACGTCGCGCCGCCCGACTTCGTCACGCGCGTGGTCAAGAAGCTGGGCGAGGAAGAGCTGCCGGGCGATCACGAGCTCGGCTTCGACCACTACGTGATTTCCGATCACGATCGCGAGATGCTGAAGTGGATCCGTCGCCAGGCCAGGGGCCTGCCGGGTGGGGCAATGAGCGCGGCGCAGTTTGGCCTGTTCAAGGACCTGATCGCGGGCTATCTGGCGCGGCTGCCGGCTGACGTAGCGGCGCTGCACGTCGAGCGTCTGGACAGGGGCGGACTGGAGCAGTTCACCTTCGCCTGGGCGGGGCAGCCGGAGCGGGGCAAACCGCACTACTACCGCGTGCAGGGGCCGAGTTTCCTGGTGGAGTTCGAAAATGCCCAGGTGGGCGGCGGCGTGCCAGGCGAGGCGAATCACATTCACACGGTGTGGCGGGATCCGGATAACGATTTCGGGGACGACCTGCTGATGCAGCACTACGCCGCGGATCACCTGCCGTACGTGGTGACGCGCGAGCGGAGCTCCAAGCCAATGGGATAGCCAGGAGCAAGAATTCGAGTTCGAGTTCGTAACGAGTTCTCTTCTGAAGTCGAAAGCCGCAGCTTTCGACGTCTTTAAGGAAACTCGTGACCAGCTTTCGACGACAAAAAGGAAACTACTGGACAGATTGAAGTGCGGCGAGCATGTCCTTCGCCCGCTCGTGCCCCGCATCCAGCGCCAGCGTCTTCTCCAGCCAGGCCCGCGCCTCGGCCGGGCGCTCCAGCCGGTTCATGCACAGCGCCACGTTGTACGTCGTCCTGGGATCCATGCCCACCAGGTTCAGCGAGTGCATGAAGTACTCCAGCGCCTTCGCGTAGTCCCCGATCGTGTACAGCAGCACGCCCAGACCGGCCGGCAGGTCGGACACGTCCGACACGTCGCCAATCGGGTAGTACATCTCCCAGGCCTCGTTCGCCGCGAGCCGCACATCCTGCGCGCCCGACCACGAGACGTCCGGCAGCGAGTCGAGCAGCAGTGGCACACAGCGCACGAAATAGTCCGGGTCAAAGGCGGTGGAGCGTAAAAACGTGAGCAGTTGCCCGCGCTGCATCGTGTCGACGCGTTCGGTCAGCATGCGTGTGGTGACCGAGAAGTCATCCGGTCCCGCCTGACCGATGGCTTCGTCGTACGCCAGGGCCGTTTCTCCACACTCCGTCGCCGAGTGCCCGAGAAGAAACGTCGATACGTTCAGGTTGGCATGCCGGCTGGGCGGATGCAGGACCGTGCCGCCCAGGCCCCGAACGTACTCACCCAGGGCGTGGAAATTGACCGAAAGCCAGAAGTTGCTGTCGGCGCTGATCCCGCCGGCGGTCTGCTCAGTCAGGTCGATTTCGCGTGCCGTTCCGATGTCGCCGATCACGAACAGCACACCGCGGGTTGCCAGGTCGTGAAAGAAGCGCATGCAGCGCAGGCCGTCAATCGGGAACAGGACGATGACGTTGTCCAGTCGCTGACGGTACCCGTCGAGAATCGCGTCGAGCGCGGGGTCCGCATAATACTCCGAGGGCGCGGGGTGGGACTCCAGGCTGACCTGCAGATCACGCAGCGGCGCTTGACCTGACAGCGACAGCGACGCCGGCTCTGGCGAGGTCGGCTCCGCGGTCGACGCCGACGGTGAGCGGATCGTCACCAGATTCTCGAACAGCATCCCGTCGCGGACACTGAAACAATCCTGCGGAATACTGTCGAAGAGATAGTTCGCGAGCACCAGCATCGGATTCGCGAGTGTCTCTGGACGCAGCACGACGCCGGCGCGGTTCAGGCGGATCTCCGCTGGATGGGCCGCGTCGAACACCGTGAAGTCCAGCACACCCGACGCCGCGAGCGGTCGCAGATTCGGATGCGTTTGCCAGTAGTCGACCATCGAGGAAGAGACGTCCGTCATGATGTAGACGAACGACTTGTGCCGGAGGGAACACCGCTCGAGCATCCTGCTCAGGTGTTTGATAAACCGAAAACCAAACCGACCGGACCCGGCGCCCAGCTCCAGAATGTAGACCGGCTGGGAGCCGTCCACCTGCGCGTCGATGTCACGCAGGAAGCCGAGCACGACTCTGGCATACGCCCGCGCCGTGAACGGGCTGGTGGTAATGGATTGCGGCACGGCACCGCTGCTCCACGCCTGGACGCCTTGCTGATTGTAGACGTCGCGCTGCAGTTGCCAGAGCATCGACGCGGACAGGCGTGACCCGGTCTCGAGGACCACCCCCACCTGGGGCGGGTCGTTGTCGGTGTCCGTCACTGTCGGTCACTGTACGACAATGGTTGTGACCACGGTGACAGCCGCGCGGATTCTGGCGTTGCGCACCTGCGCTCAGCGTCTGGACACGACGCGGGGCAGCGCGTCGGCGCGGGCGGTGGTGTCGCACCTGGTGGCCGTGCAGGCGCAGGACCTGCGCGCGGCGACGCTCGGCGTCGGCGTGCGGGCCGACGGATTGACGGCGGCGGACGTCGAGCGCGCGCGTAACGTCGAGCGTTCGATCGTTCGGACGTGGTGCCTGCGCGGCACGCTGCACCTGGTGGCCGCCTCGGACGTCCGCTGGCTGCTCGATCTGGTGCGGTCGGGACTGGTGGCGGCCAATCGCACGCGTCGGCGCTAGCTCGGTCTGGACGATGCGGACACAGCGCGAGGCGTCGGGCTGCTGCGTCGCTATCTGGCAGACGGGCCGCGTACCCGCGCCGAGATTGCCGCGCACCTGGCGGAGCAGGCCATCGCATCGGAGGGACAGGCGACGATTCACGTCATCTGGCGCGCTGCCATCGACGGCCTGGTGTGCTACGGTCCCGATCGCGGGGGCGAGTCGACGTTCGTGGTGCTGGAGGACTGGGTGGCGTGCTGCGGCCCATCGTGCATGCTGGCGGGCGCGCCGTCGGCACGTGGCGTCGGCGCGCCGCGGAGTGGACGTCGATGTCGATCTCTTCGACAGCGTCGCGCAGGAAGACCTTGACGTGGCGGTCGCCGAGCTTGGGCGGTTCCTCGCGACGCCTGCGCGCCTGGTGACGACACGGGGGGGCGGCTCGTTGAGTGACGTTGAGTCGCTGCTCCACGAGTTCACGCGCCCGCGGTCGGCGCCCTTCGTTCCTGAAGTACAGCTGTATCTGGCCGAGGAGCTGGTGCCACTCTGGCAGGCGACCGAGTGGCGCGCGGCGGCGCCCCAGCCGCCGCCGTTCTGGGCCTTCGCCTGGCCAGGCTCGATGGCTATCGCGCGGTATGTGTTCGACCACGCTGGCCTCGTTGCCGGGCGCCGCGTACTGGACTACGGCGCGGGCAGCGGCCTGGCGGCCATTGCCGCCGCGCGGTGCGGTGCTGCCGAGGTCATTGCCTGCGACGTGGACCGGCGCGCATCAGCGGTTCAACGCCGCAACGCTGCGCTGAATGGCGTGGCGTTGACCATCCTGACGGGGGACGCGGCGTCGCTGCCGATCGACGCCGAGGTGATCGTCGCTGGCGACGTGTGTTACGAGCGCGAACCCGCGGAGGCGAGTCTCGCGTGGCTGCGGGCGCAGGCCGCGCTCGGCGTGCAGGTACTGCTGGCCGACCCCGGCCGCCATTACGCCCCGCGTGAAGGCCTGGAGTTGCTCGCGACATACGACGTGCCCGTGCTTCGCGAGCTGGAGTCGCAGGACAACAAACGCACGCGGCTGTGGCAACTGCTCCCCTCTGCATAAGAGGATTTATTCTTTTCCGGCACGTTTCGTAAACACGGCGACCGAGAACCAGCGATGGGCTGAGGGAGCAGCAGGCCGTTGAGAAACCCGTCGAAGGGCTCCACCGCAGGTGGAATTGCTAGCTCTTGAAAACGGCGGCCCGCAAATCCTTGTTCAGCAGCGAGATGAAGTTCAGGTTGATGCCCTTCGGGCACACCGCCTCGCACTCGCCGTGGTTGCTGCAGTGGCCGAAGCCCTCGGCGTCGTGGCGGGCGACCATGTTGCGGACGCGGCGCCAGCGCTCCGGCTGACCCTGGGGCAGCAACCCCAGGTGGCTGACCTTCGCCGACATGAACAACATGGCCGACGCGTTCGGACACGCGGCGACGCAGGCGCCGCAGCCGATGCAGGTCGCCGCGTCGAAGGCGCGATCCGCGTAATCCTTGGGCACCGGCGCGGCGTTGGCCTCGGCGGCACTACCCGTATCGGCGGAGATGAAGCCGCCAGCGGCGATGATGCGATCGAAAGCGCCGCGGTCCACCGCCAGGTCCTTCAACACCGGGAAGGCCGACGCCCGCCAGGGCTCGAGGACCACCGTGTCGCCGTCTTTGAAAAAGCGCATGTGCAACTGGCAGACGGTGGTGGCGGCATTGGGTCCGTGCGCGACGCCGTTGATCATGAAGCCGCACGTACCGCAGATGCCTTCACGGCAGTCGCTGTCGAAAACGATCGGGTCGTCGCCTCGACGGATCAGGTCCTCGTTGACGACGTCCAGCATCTCCAGGAACGACATGTGCTCGTTGACGTCGCGCGCCTCGTACGTTTCGAAGCGACCGGCGTCCTGGGCATGCTTCTGCCGCCACACCTTGAGCGTGATGTTCACTTGTAACTCCTGACGGCGAGGTGCACGTTTTCGAACTCCAGCGGCTCCTTGCGCAGCAGCGGCCGCTTGCCGTCGCCACCGTATTGCCAGGCGGCAACGTACGCGAAGTCGGCGTCGTCGCGCAGGGCTTCGCCGTCCTCGGTCTGACTTTCGATGCGGAAGTGCGCACCGCACGACTCGGTGCGGTGCAGCGCGTCGACGCACAGCAGTTCGGCCATTTCGAGGAAGTCGGCGACCCGTCCCGCGCGTTCCAGTGACTGGTTGATCTCTTCGTTCTGCCCGGCGACGCACACGTTGGTCCAGAACTCGTCGCGCAGGCGCGGGATGCGCTCCAGCGCCTCGCGCAGGCTGGCGTCAGAGCGCGCCATGCCGGCGTTGTTCCACATCAGCGTGCCCAGCTCGCGGTAGATCGACTCGACCGTGCGCTCGCCCTTCATGGACAGCAGCTTGTTGATGCGTTCGGCCACGGCCTGCTTGGCTTCCTGGAAGGCGGGGTGCGCTGACGTCGACGCGGCCCGGTCGAGCGCCGGCGATATAGTCCGGGATGGTGGCTGGCAGCACGAAGTAGCCGTCAGCCAGACCCTGCATGAGGGCGCTGGCGCCGAGCCGATTTGCGCCGTGGTCGGAGAAGTTGGCCTCACCGCCGACGAAAAGTCCGGTGATCGTGCTCTGCAGGTTGTAGTCGACCCACAGGCCGCCCATGGTGTAGTGCGGCGCGGGATAGATGCGCATCGGCGCCGTGTACGGGTCCTCGCCGGTGATGCGCTCGTACATCTCGAAGAGGTTGCCGTAGCGCTCGCGGATGGTATCGACGCCCAGGCGACCAATGGCATCCGAGAAGTCCAGAAACACGCCGCGACCGCCGGGTCCAACGCCAAGGCCGTCGTCGCACACCTCTTTGGCGGCGCGCGAGGCGATGTCGCGCGGCGCCAGATTGCCGAAACTGGGGTACTTGCGCTCGAGGTAGTAGTCGCGCTCGCCGTCCGGAATCTGGCTCGGCGCGCGCGTGTCACCGGCCTTGCCCGGCACCCAGACGCGACCGTCGTTGCGCAGCGACTCGCTCATGAGCGTGAGCTTGGATTGATAGTCGCCGGACTGCGGGATGCACGTCGGGTGGATCTGCGTGTAGCACGGGTTGGCAAAGGCCGCGCCCTGCTTGTGGGCGCGCCAGATGGCCGTCGCGTTGCAGCCGCGTGCGTTGGTGGACAGATAAAAGACGTTGCTGTAGCCACCGGTGCACAGAATGACCACGTCGGCGGCGTGGGCTTCGATCTCGCCGGTGACCATGTCGCGGGTGACGATCCCGCGCGCGACCTGATCGACGAGCACGACCTCCAGCATTTCGTGGCGCGGGTACATCGTCACCGTGCCCGCACCGATCTGGCGTTCCAGCGCCTGATACACGCCAAGCAGCAGTTGCTGACCCGTCTGACCGCGGGCGTAGAAGGTGCGCGAGACCTGCGCGCCTCCGAACGAGCGCGTGTCCAGCAGACCGCCGTATTCGCGCGCGAACGGGACGCCCGTTGCGACGCACTGGTCGATGATGTTGGCGCTCAGGTCGGCGAGTCGATAGACGTTCGACTCGCGCGAGCGAAAGTCGCCACCTTTGACCGTGTCGTAGAACAGTCGAAAGACCGAGTCGCCGTCATTCCGATAGTTCTTCGCCGCGTTGATCCCGCCCTGGGCAGCGATGCTGTGCGCGCGCCGCGGGCTGTCCTGGTAGCAGAAACACTTGACGTTGTAGCCGGCTTCGCCGAGCGTCGCCGCGGCCGCCCCGCCGGCGAGACCCGAGCCGACGATGATGATCGAGTAGCGGCGCCGGTTCGCGGGGTTGACCAGCTTCATCTCGAAGCGGCGCTGCTCCCAGCGTTCGGCGACCGGGCCGGTTGGCAGGTTGGCGTCCAGCGGCAGATCCAGCGTGTCGTAGAAGCGCTCCGCGGCGTTGGGTGGAGCCGGCGCAATTGGGGATGGCTCGGTGATGACCGTCACGTGTCCCAAAAACTCCCTTCTGCTACTGCCCGACGAGGCCCGTCAAAACAGCGAGTGGAATCGACATGTTGCCGAGGGCCAGCAGGACGGCGCAGATGGTGGCCACGTTGCGCACACCACGCGTCGTGCGCTGCGTATTCCAGCCCAGCGTCTGCGCCGTGCTCCAGATGCCGTGGAACAGGTGCAGGCCCACGGCGATCATCGCCAGCTCGTAGAACACCACCACTGGCCACTGTTGAAAGCTGGCCACCACGTTGTGATAGACGTTGCCTTCCTCGAAGGAGGGGTTGACCGTGCCGAAGGTGAAGTCGAGCAGGTGGTAGATCAGGAACAGCAGGATGAAGACGCCGCCGAAGATCATCGTGCGGCTGGCGAAGGTGGACTCCAGGTTCTTGCGCACGCTGTAGCGCTGGGTTCGGCTGGTGCGATCGCGACTGGTCAGCGCCACGGCGGCCCACACGTGCAGGATGAAGGCGGGTATCAGGATGATGCGCGCCACCCACAGGAGCTGGGAGTAGCCGAAGAGCGGGTCGCCGACGGTGCGTAGCCAGCCGGCGTAGTCGTTCAGGTAGGGCGCGCCGGCGTAGATCTTGAGGTTGCCCCACAGGTGGAGGATCAGATAGCCGAACCAGATCAGGCCGGTGATGGCCATGACGTACTTCTTGCCGATCGTGGAGCGCCACAGCGAAGCCAGGCCCGTGATCGGCCGCGACCTGGCCAGCGTCGCATTCATCATCGTGGTTGTTGCCTAGACCGTACTGGCGAGCGGAAGCCTGCGTCTAAGACATAGTTTGGCTCATAACGATAGGTAGTGACTATCAGCGCATAAGACACGTGCGACGAGATTTTAAAGTCGAAAGCTGCGGCTTTTTCCCCAGGGCGGGCTCGGGCTCGATTCGTAACGGAGTTTTTCTTTTGTAGTCGAAAGCTGCGGCTTTCTCCCAGGGCTCCGCGCCCTGGACCCCGCGTCCCAGAGCCCTACTCTCGGTGGCCGCCAGCCGCATCCGCTTGCCGTTGCCGCACGCACTGTCAGCACGCGTGTAATCCCATAGGGTGTGACACCCGAGGCGTTCTTCGAAACGTCCCGGACGGGTCCGCCAACTCGGAAGGGCACTCCCCCGGGGGTTCACCTCTGGCAGGAGCACCTCTCAGGAGCACTTTGGGAGGAACCCCTGCCGGAGAGTAACCCTCTGGGGGACGGGCCCTCCCGGGGGCGGACCCCTCCGGGGGACGGACCCTCCGGGGAGGAACGCCTTCGGGTGGGACACCCTATCGGATTACACACGTGCTGACAGTGCATGCCGCAACGGCAAGCGGATGCGGCTGGCGGCCACCGAGAGTAGGGCTCTGGGACGCGGGGTCCAGGGCGCGGAGCCCTGGGGAGAAAGCCGCAGCTTTCGACTACAAAAGAAAAACTCCGTTACGAATCGAGCCCGAGCCCGCCCTGGGGAGAAAGCCGCAGCTTTCGACTCCTAAAGAAGACGCGTTCCGAATCGAGACGACTTGGGCTAGTGAAGGCTCTGCATATGCTCGCGGACTTGCTCCAACGCCCCGTCGGGGAGCGCTTGTGACCCGCCAAGGTGCTCGGCGCGGAGCATCATCTCCGCCGCCTCCTCCAGCGAGATGATCAACCTGGCCGCGGCCATCTGGTCCCGACCCCACGCCAGCAGGCCATGGTTCGCCAGCAGCACCGCGCTCACGCCGGGGTTCTCGGCGAGCGCCTGCTCTATATTCGTCACGGACTCGCGCGACCCGCGCGGACCCCAGCCCGCCACGGGGATCGCCGAGCTGACGCCCTGCCGCAGCAGTCCCTCGTAGTGAATCGGCATCGGCTGATGCGCCATCGCGTACGTCGAGACCATGGGCGAATGCGTGTGAATCACCGCCCCGACCTCTGGCCGCGCCTTGTACACGCAGGCGTGCATCTGCACGATCTCCGCCGAAGTCGACTGCAGCTTGCCTTCCTTCACATTGCCGTCCAGATCCAGCACCGCCAGGGTGTCGGGCGTCTGGCCGAAGAGTGAGCTGGCACCGGTGATCATCATCGACTGTCCGTCACCGAGCCGCACACTCGAGTTGCCGTGGTTGCTGTGCGACAGCACGCCGGCGCGCACCAGCAGGTCGGCCGCGGACAGGATCGCCTGACGCTCCTCCGGGTAGCTGCGCGGCGCGTTGAAGGTCCCGTTCGTGCGCGAGTCCGTGGACGGGAACAGCTCCTGGAAGAGCCGCACGGTGCCTTCGGGGTTGGTGCGGATCATCCCGTGGCCGCCGCTGATCTCGCGCACGGTCCAGCGCGGATTGCCGCGCAGACGTTCCGCGGTGCCGTCGAAAACGGGCGAAGGGTCTGGGCGGCCGGTCGCGACGATATAGGTCAGCGAGAAGAGCCGCTCCTCGAGCGGCATGGTCAGCTTGACTTTTTCTTCGAGCGTGGCGCGCGGGTGCAACGCGCGGCGCTCGGCGTTCCACGGGTCGTCTTGCTCGTTGGTCGGGCGACGGGGAACGCGCCAGTCGGACGAGCCTCGCCCGGGGTTGGCGCCCAGGTCGTAGAGGCTTTGCCCGTTGGCGGGCAGGAAGGCGTCGAGATAGACGAGGTGCTTGATGCGATTGGGCATGCGGTCGGCGACGCCGGTAACGACCATGCCGCCGTAGCTGTGGCCGACCAGGATGATGTCGGTCAGGTCCTCGTACCAGATGGCGTTGTAGACGTCCTGAATGTGGGTGGACAGGTTGACGTCGGGGGTGGCGAGGTGTGCGCGCTCACCCAGCCCGGTAAGTGACGGGGTGAAGACGGTCTGGCCGGCCTGCTGGAGCAGCGGCCGCACGAAGCGCCAACCGTAAGAACCGCCCCACGCGCCATGGACCAGGACGTACGTAGCCATAATCCGGCAGCGTACACTCCCCGCAATGCCGACGACGGCTCGCGGCGCCGCACGCTCTCGTTCTCGTGCCAGCGGGGATCGCGAGGCCACGGCGCGCACGTCGCGCGAGCCCGAGGCGGGATCCCCCGCGGGGAAATTCGACGGCTTTTCCGACGAGGCCATCCAGTTCCTGCTCGAGTTACAGGCCGAGCAAAGTCGCGAGTGGTTCAAAGCCCACCAGGACGACTTCGTGCGCCTGTGCCGTCAGCCGCTGGAGCAGCTCGTGTACGAGCTGCAGGAGCGTCTTCTGGACGTGTTCCCGCAGATCGTCGACGTCGAGCCGCACATCTTCCGCATCCAGCGCGATACGCGTTTTTCGAAGGACAAGTCGCCGTACAAAACGAACCTGGCGGCCAACATGGCGATTCGCCCTCCGTCTGAGGGCGAAGACCAGCACACCACGCCCGGCATGTATCTGAGCTTCGGGCTCGACGGCGAGTACGTGGCGATCGGCGCATGGCACATGGAGCCGCCGGTGCTGCAGCGCTACCGCGCGCTGGTTGACGATGCCAGGAGCGGCGCGGAGCTGGGGAAGATCGTGACGAGACTGCAGCGAGCTGGCTGGAGCCTGGGCTCGATGGAAGAGCTCAAGCGCGTGCCAGCGCCGTACGCTCAGGATCACCCGCGCGCGGAGCTGCTCAAGCGCAAGGGCCTGGCGGCGTCGATTCAGCCTGCCGAGGGCATCAGCGCGACACCCGAGCTCGCCGACTGGGCAGAAGCCCGCCTGCGGGAGGCGGCCCCCATGATCCACTGGTTGGATCACCACCTGTAACGTCGTTCGAAACAAAGAGGGCCTCGCCGCCCCACGCTTCATAAAAAGAAGCGAACGACCACGCCGGGTACGGGCACAAAGGTGAGCGAATGGGGAGCCACGCGTTAGCATCGGTACAGTGACGCCGCGACCGTGGCTCCTTGTCCCTAGCCTGCTGCTTTTCCTGAGCGGCTGTATGGGCGGGGGCGCCGCGGGGCGGGCAGCCGCGTTGCCTCAGCCCACGGACTTCGCTCAGTGGCTGGCCATCGCGGTCTTCGTCATCGGCATCTGGTGGGTCGCCATGAAGATCCTCAGAGGCTGAGCACAGAACAAGACATACCGTCACCCAGCCGCAACAGAAACGTAACACGCGAGTTCGACGGCGCGGCATGCGGGGTGCTTAGAGGCAGGTGATGACGCTGGCAGAGGTCTATGAAGGATCCCCAGGTGTGGCGGCTGGCAGCGAGGCGAGTCGCGCCGCCGACGGGCTCCAACCCGTGCCGCGCCGCATTCTGGAGGTGCTCCCGCCGGCCATCGCGTGGGTCGTGATCACGTCGCCGGCGTGGGCTGCCATCGTCGCCCCCAGGCTGCTCGGTTACTTCCTGGTGGCCTTCGCCGCGTACTGGCTGTGGCGCTCGCTCGAGTTCAGCGCCGGGTTGCTCATCGGTCTGGCGCGCCTGCACGGTTCGCAACGGCGCGATTGGGCCGACTTCGGCCAGCGGATGGACGGCTACGTGCGTATGCACCACCTGGTCCTGGTGCCGACCTATCGCGAGAGTGACGAGATCCTGGCTGCCACGCTCGACTGCATTCGCTGCCAGACGGTGCCCGCCGACCGCATCGCGGTGGTGCTTGCCTTCGAGGAACGCGACCGCCGGCGCGCCCGAGCGCGCCGCGCGGTTGAGTGAGCGCTACGCCGACGCCTTCGGGCACCTGCTGGTCACGATGCACCCCGACCTGCCCGGGGAAGTCAAAGGCAAGTCGTCGAATCTGCACTGGGCGGCGCGCCGCGTGCAGGACGAGTTGATCGCCAGCGGGCGGCTCGACGCCCGCAACCTGCTGATTACCGTCTGCGATGCCGACTCGCGCATGGACCGTCAGTACCTCGCGTCGCTGTCGGTCGAGGTGTTGTCGCATCCTGACGGACGGCTGCATATCTACCAGCCGGCCATCCTCTTCTATGCCAACTACACGCGCTTGCCGTTGCCGCTGCGCGCGGTGAGCAGCGTCTTCTCGCTGTACTCGTTGGCGCGTCTGGCCGCGACCCACCGTCTGGTGCCGCAGTCGACGTACTCGCTGACATGGTGGGCCGCCCGCCGCGTGGGGTTCTGGGACGTAGACGTCGTCCCCGAAGACTCGCACATGTTCTTCAAGGTGTGGCTGCACCTTGGCAAGCGGGTCAAGACTCGCGCGATGTACCTGCCCGTGTATGCCGATGCCGCCGAAGGGATCAACCTGTGGCGCTCGGCCTCGGGCACTTACCAGCAGATCCGGCGCTGGGCCTGGGGCGTCTCCGACGTGCCGTACCTGACGCTGCGCACGCTGCAGGCGCAGCACATTCCGTGGTATCTGCGCTTTCAGCGCGTCGGCTGGTACGTGGAGGAGCACCTCGTCTGGCCGTCGCACTGGTTCCTGCTGACGCTCGGCGGCCTGGTGCCGCCGCTGATCAACCAGGTCTGGGCGCACTCGCCCATCGGCGTGTGGCAGCACGCGGCGTACTCGACGCTGCTCGGGTTGTGCTTGCCATCGCTGATTCTGGCGATTCTGGCTGACGTCTGGCTCAAGTGGCACTCTGGCGAGCAGTCCCACCTCGGCGCGCTGCTGGGCGGCCTGCCAGGCTTCGCGTTGTTGCCCCTCACGGGGCTGGCGTGCGTTGCGCTGCCGGCACTTGACGCGCACACGCGCCTTCTGTTCGGCCGCCCGCTGGGGTATCAGGTCACCGAGAAGCTGCCGAGCACGTCGTCGGGCACGCCGTTCCCGCGCGCGATCGTGCCGTAGAGGCGCGCGCTGGGTCGCGGCTCCCGCTGCCGTGT
Source organism: uncultured Chloroflexia bacterium (assembly GCA_963776625.1). Lineage (GTDB taxonomy): Bacteria > Chloroflexota > UBA6077 > UBA6077 > CF-72 > CF-72. The sequence continues at coordinate 738,270 of CAVZNP010000007.1, forward strand.
GGCCAGGCCAAAGTGCTGCTCGTAGCCTTCGGCCCATTCGAAGTTGTCGAGCAGGGACCAGTGCATGTAGCCGCGCAGGTCGACCCCGTCCTGGATGGCGCGCCGCATCTGCTCGAGGTGCGCGACAATGTACGCCGGGCGTTGGTCGTCGTCGGCGTCAGAGATGCCGTTTTCGGTGATGATCACCGGCCGCTTGAAGTGGCCGACACGGCGCAGCACGGTGTACAGACCCTCGGGGTAGATCTCCCAGCCAAAGTCTGTCCGCCCGCCTGAACCGGCCTGCGTACCGTTGGGCCACGGCCAGCCCACGATGGTGCGGCTGTAGTAGTTGACGCCGATCCAGTCAAGGTCTGGCAGGCTGCGGTGCATGACCCGCTTCTGCCACAGCCAGTCGCCGACACGCGCCATGGCCTGGTCGATGGGGCTCCACGGGCGCAAGGGCTCCAGTGGCCAGATGCTGAAGGCGATGCTGACCATCGCGTCGGGGCGTGCCCGGCGCAGCAGGTGGCGCACGCGAGCGTGCGCGCGCGCCGCGTGGTGCATCAAGCGCACGTAGCCGCGCAGGTTGCCCGGCTCCAGGGGCGGCCAGCTGCCTTCGAGATACCCCTTGAGGCCCAGGATGCTGGGCTCGTTGATGGTCACCCACCAGCGCACCAGGTCGTGCGTGTGATCCACCACGCGATTGGCGTACTCGACGAAGCGTGGCACGACCTCGGGGTTGGTCCAGCCGCCGAGGTCGGCGAGCCAGCGCGGATTGGTGAAGTGGTGCAGGGTGACGATCGGCTCGATACCGGCTTGCTTCAACGCTTCGAGCTGGGCGCGGTACGTGTCGAGGGCGACCTGGTCGAAGCGGCCGGGGTACGGCTCGATGCGCGCCCACTCGACGGAGAGGCGGTAGGCGTTGAGGCCGAGGTCAGCGAGCAAGCGGATGTCGTCGCGCCACGCCGTCCACGAGTTGCAGGCCGCCTCGGAGCGATGCGGGAGCTGCCCGGTTTGCTCGGCCTGCCACCAGTCGCTGTGGATGTTGTTGCCCTCGATCTGGTGCGCCGCCGTGGCCGCGCCCCACAGAAAGTCCGCCGGAAAGCTCAGCACACGTTGTTGTATGAAAATCGGGGCGGGCTGGTAAGGCTCGGGCCCTGCGGGCACGCCACGGGGCGGGCTGAACGGCGTAGGACTAGCAGTGTTTAGTTCGTAACGCCTCTTCGGCGGGTCGTGCTGGCATTCTCGCTCGACCCGTGTCAACAGTTGACCGTCCTGGCGGGGGAGTTCGAGGTGGACCAGACGTCCGGCACTGTCGGCGAATGAGGCGCGAATGATTCTCCACGCGTTGGCGCCAAAGACTCAACACGATCACCGAAAGGGCGCAACGAGCTACACACTGCTAGTCCTACGTTATTCAGCCCGCCCCGCGGGTGCCCGCAGGGCCCGAGCCCCACCAACCCGCCCCGATTTCACAAAACACCTTCCGAGGACAAACGTGAATGTTTTGCCTAACCTAGTTCTCCATGTTGAGGCGTGCGCTGGGCGAGTCTACGGCCGAGCTGTATCTGGAGCTCCTGGCGGCTCGCGGAATTCGCTACTTTTTCGGCAACGGTGGCACCGACTTCGGACCGATCGTCGACGCCTACGCCAAGCGCCTGAGCTCCGAGGCGCCGGTCCCGACCCCGATCACCGTGCCCCACGAGGTCACCGCCATGGCCATGGCCCACGGCTTCACCATGGTCAGCGGTGAGCCGCAGGTCGTCATGGTGCACACCATCGCCGGCACCGCCAACGCGACCGGCGGCCTGATCAACGCCACGCGCGCGGGTGTCCCGATGCTCTTTTCCGCGGGTCGCACGCCCCTCACCGAAGGCAGCGCCAAAGGCTCGCGCGACGGCGGCATTCACTGGGCCCAGGAGTCGTTCGATCAGGGCAGCATGGTTCGCGAGTGGGTCAAGTGGGACTACGAGCTGCGCCATGGCGCCGACCTGGAGGGCATCGTCGATCGCGCCCTGGCCATCACGCGCACCGAGCCGTGCGGCCCGGTGTACCTGACCCTGCCGCGCGAAGTGCTCGCCGAGCCGATCGGCGACGTGTCGTACGCCGATCAGCCGCGCATGGCCGCGAGTCGGTCCGTGCCCGCGCCGGACGATCTTGAACGCGCCGCCGACGTGCTGGCCGCCGCGCAGCGTCCGGTCTTGATCACGCGCTCGGCCGGGCGTGACCCGCGCGCAGTCGCGGCGCTGGTCCGCCTCGCCGAAGCGCTGGGCATGGCCGTCTTCGAACCCGGGCCGACGCACATGAACTTCCCGGTTGGCCATCCGCTGCACCAGGGCGGCGACGTGGCGCCAGTCCTCGAGTCGGCCGACGTCGTAGTTGTCGTCGAGGCCGACGTGCCCTGGCAGCCAAAGCGCGCGCGCCCGAATCCGGACGCGACGATCATCGCCGTGGCGGCGGACCCGCTGTACTCGCGCTATCCGGTGCGCGGCTTCCCGAGCGACATCAATCTCGCGGGCGACGCGGCGCTGAGCCTGGATTTGCTTGCCGAGCGCGTCACCCAGGCGCCGTCGCTCGACTCGGCCGGGATCCGTGCGCGGACCTCCGAGTGGGCCATGCGCCACCAGCAGATCCGCGAGACGGCCGACGCGCGGGCTCAGGCGGGCAGCCAGCGCACGCCGCTGGACAAGGCCTGGGTCGCGCACTGCCTGGAAGCGCTGCGCGACGCGGACACCATCGTCCTCAACGAGATCGGGTTGGACACGTCCCAGTTTGTGCTCGACCAGCCCGGGTCATTCTTCACGGTGTCGCAAGCGGGTGTGCTCGGCTGGGGCATCGGCGCGGCGCTGGGGGCCAAGCTGGCGGCGCCGGACAAGACCGTGGTGACGTGCGTCGGGGATGGCTCGTACATGTTCGGCGTGCCGTCGGCGGCGCACTGGGCGGCGCGGCGCTACAACCTGCCGGTGCTGATCATCGTGTGGAACAACGCCAAGTGGTCGGCCGTGGAGTCCGCGACGCGCAACGTCTATCCAGACGGTTGGGCGGCGCGCACGAAGTCCTTCCCGTTCTCGGACCTGTCGCCGGCGCTGGACTTCGAGCACGACGTGCGTGCGGGGGGCGGCTACGGCGAGCGCGTCGAGTCACCCGACCAGGTGGCAGGTGCGCTCGAGCGTGCGCTGCACGCGGTTCGCGACGAGGGCAGGCTCGCGCTGCTGAACATGGTCGCCGCCTGAGCCAGAGTCTTTTTTAGAGCTCTTTAAAAGTCGAAAGTACGTAACGAGTTTTCTTTTGTGAACGAGTTTTTTAAGTCGAAAGCTGCGGCTTTCTCCCCAGGGCTCCGCGCCCTGGACCCCGCGTCCCAGAGCCCTACTCTCGGTGGCTGTCCGCCGCATCCGCTCTCGTGAACGTCTCGTCCTGGACGACACCTCGCCAGGACACGCACTGGCGGACACGCGCTGGGGACACGCCCGATCGGGGACACACGCCTGTCAGGGGAACCACGCCGGTCAGGGGGCTCACCCGATTGCATGAACACGTGTTGACAGTGCGTGCGGCAACGGCGAGCGGATGCGGCGGACAGCCACCGAGAGTAGGGCTCTGGGACGCGGGGTCCAGGGCGCGGAGCCCTGGGGAGAAAGCCGCAGCTTTCGACTTAAAAACTCGTTCACAAAAGAAAACTCGTTACTGCTTCTTTCGACGGCTTCACAACGAGACTACAATCCAGGATTCTTTTGTCCCACCAGGGTTCCGTGGCATAACTGCGCACCACCTTTGAGTCGCGGTTCCCAGATGCCTGCCCGTCGCTTCCCGCACCCGAGCATGGGCATCGGCCTTGTGCCGATCCTCGGGGCCATCTTTGCCTTCAATCTGGGCTCGGGCGCCTGGTCGGCAGTCGTCGCTGAGCGACTCACGCAGGATGGCACCAGTACCGGGCTCCTCGGCGTGCTGTACGCGGCCTGCGAGATCAGCCGGCTCCCCGCCGCGCTGCTGCTGCCGGCGTTGACCGTGCACCATGGCGCGCGGCGCATCACCCAGATCGGGTTGCTGGCGCTGCTGGCGCTGCCGCTCATCGGCCTGAGCGGACTCGAGAACAACCAGTTGATGGTCATCTTCGTGCTGTCGGCCCTGCCCACGATGGCCGTCTACGTGGGCATGCCCGCGCTGGTCATCGGCGCTTCCAGCCAGGGCCGCGACGGCTGGTCGCTGGCGTGGCTCGGCCTGGTGGGTGGTGCTGGTGGCGCGCTCGGACCGTGGATCGGTGGCGTGTTGACGGACGCGTTCGGGGTGGCGCCCGTGCTGGGCATGTTTGCGGGCGGCAGCCTGCTGATGCTGCCCGTCGCGACATTTGGCGTGCTGCCGCGGCGCACCGCCTGGCCTGGCTGGACCGCGCTGGCTGGCCGGGGCCTGCCATGGCAAGCGTTGATGGCGCTTGGTCTGGCGAGCGCCGCCGACGCGGGCCGCGCTGCCCTGGTGCCAGGTGAGCTGGTGCACCAGGGAGAGCCGCTGGCCAGTGCTGGAATGCTGTTGACGGCGGGCGCCGCCGTGGCGGGCATTGGCTTTCTTGCATTTGGACGGCTGGCAGATCGCCAGTCGTCGACCCGCATCCTGGGTCTGGGCGTGCTGGTGCTGGTGATTGGCAGCTTTGCCTCCGCGCTGGCGGTGGGCTGGGCACCCGCGTTCGTGGTCGCGTCGTCGACGCTGGGGATGGGCGCCAGCGGCACACGCCTCGGCGCCGAGCTGGCGTTGATTGGCTGGCTGGGGCGTGACCGCACGGCGGTCGCCGCCGCGTTGGGCGAGACGACCGTCCTCGGTGGCCGCGCGTTAGGCGCCCCGGCGGCTGGGAGCCTGGGCGACGCGTTCGGTGGTGCGTACGCCTTCGGGGCGATTGGCATGGCTGCCCTGCTGGCCTCGGGCGTGCTGCTGGCGCTGACGTTTGTCCAGTTGCGGCGCACGCTCGCGGAGGCCGCGACGCCCGCAAGAGTACGCGTCAGCGACTGAGCTCAGGAGGATTGCACGGGCGCCTCGCCGATGGTGAGCGTGACGCTGCTCTGCTGTCCGTTGCGAATGATGCTGACCTGCACCTGATCGCCGGGCTTGTGCAGCACCAGGCGCTGCAGCAGCTCGTCGGGGTTGTAGATGTCGTAGTTGTCGAAGTTGACGATCACGTCGCCGTTCTGCACACCAGCCGAAGCGGCCGGGCCACCGGCTTGCACGTCGGTCACCAGGGCGCCGTGGTCGACGCCGGTGGGTGCCGTCGGGGCGGGCGCGGGCGTTGGCTGCTGGCCGCGGCGTCCGCCGCCACCGGGGATGCCCGGCAGGCCAGGTACTCCGGGCAGTCCCGGTCCGCCCGGGAAGCCAGGCGTGGTGTCCGGCCGATTGATGTCGTCGAGCGCCACGCCTAGATAGGGCTGACCGCTGTGCGTCACCTTGCCGGACTGGACGAGTTGATCGGCGACGCGCTTGGCCGTGTCGATGGGCACCGCGAAGCCCAGTCCCTGGGCGGGGATGCCCTGTGGCGAGGCAACCAGGGTGGTGATGCCCATGACCTGGCCGCTCATGTTGAGCAGCGGGCCGCCCGAGTTGCCGGGGTTGATTGCGGCGTCGGTCTGGATCATCGGCTGGTTGTAGCTGCCCTGCCCCTCCGAGACGGGTCGGTTCAGGGCAGAGACGACGCCCGAGGTCAGCGTATGGTCGAAGCCAAACGGGTTGCCGATCGCGGCCACCGGGTCGCCGACCTGCAGGTTCGCCGAGTCACCAAGCGTGGCAGTCGGCAGATTCGAGCCGTTGATCCTCAGCACGGCGACGTCGAAGCCCGGATCGGCGCCGACCACCGAGGCCGAAAAGTGGCGTCCGTCAACCAGTCCAATCGTGATGCTCTGGGCACCCTGAATCACGTGGGCGTTGGTCAGAATCAGCCCGCTCGGGTCGTAGATCACCCCCGAGCCGAGGCCCTGGTCGGTGCGCACGCTGACTACAGCCGGACCCACCGACTGGGCGACGGCAGCGACCGTGCCAGGCGCGGGCGTCGTGGCCGCGTTAGGGCCTGGACTGGATGTGGGCTGGGGCGTGGCCGCCGGCTGGGCGGTTGCCGCGCGCGGCCCGATGGTCAGTCCGCCGACGACGATGAGCGCCGCCAGCAGGAACCCGGCGATTCCGCCGACCAGGGCCGAGCGGCGGTCCAGTCTGCGACGCGAAGAATGGCGACGCGTTCGGGCGGGGTCGGACGGCGGTCGATCAGACACGGGTGTTCTCCTCCCTTTTCAGGCATGACAGCCAGGGTGCCTACTTGACGAATAACTGGCGAAGGGTCGTAGACGAGACGTACTCTCGCGCAGCGTGAGGCCACTGCTGCGGCTGGGAGTGTCACTGGTAGTAGTGTGCGTGGCGGCGTGCAGCGGCGCACCGATTGCCGCGCAGCCCGTGCCGACGGACACCGCCGTGCCGACACCAGTCCCAACGGCGGCCGATGCCACCCTGACGCCCACGGCTAGTGTCGCGGGGACCTCAGTCGTGGCGCAGGTCACGGCGCAGACGACGCCGGCTGGGACGGGGTCCCAGTCATCAGCGTCGACTGACGCGAGCGCCGCCGTCTCACCGACCGCCTCCGACACGTCGACGCCCGCGGCCGCGGGCGCGGCGAGTGACGCGGGAGTCGCCCCGGCTGACGCGGCCGCCCCGCCCACCTCGTCGGACCTGGCCAGTTGCGACCCGAACGTACCCCCGCCTCCGCCGCTGCCCCGCCCGGGTTCAGGAGCCACCCCAGGTGCCTTCAGCGGCTTTCGCGATCCGTTGCCGCCCGCGCCGCTGTATGACCCACCAGGTCCCAAGCGTGTCGGCCTGCAGGCCGGCCACTGGTTGGTCGACCAGGTGCCGCCCGAGCTTCACGGTCTCGAGGCAGGTGCCACTGGCGGTGGCAAACAGGAATGGCAGGTCAACCTCGACGTGGCGCAGCGCACCGCTGCGCTGCTGCAAGCCAGCGGCATCCAGACCGACGTGTTGCCCGCCACCGTGCCGCCCCGCTACCAGGCCAACGCCTTCATCGCCATCCATGCCGACGGCGACACCACGGGCGAGGACCGCGGGTTCAAGGTTGCCCGTCCAGGGTTCAGCTCGATTCCCGACGTCGACGATCGGCTGGTGGACGCCATCAATCAGACGTACGGCAGCGAGACGGAGCTGCCGCGAGATGACGCGCACATTAGCCTGCGCATGCGCTACTACTACGCGTTCAACGCGCGGCGTTACTGCCACGCGGTTTCGCCCGGGGTGCCGCAGGCGATCATCGAGCTGGCATATCTGACGAACGCCACCGATCGTCAGTACCTGATCGGCGATCCCGAGAAGCTGGCGCAGGCGCTGTCCGACAGTATCCAGGCCTTTCTCGCCACCACGCCCTAGCTAGCCGCTGGAAAACAAGTCAAGGGCTCCACCGTAGGTGGAAGTATCGACAGTGCGTGCCTCTGAAGGCGCGAGCTCACGTTGGAGGCTGCAACGTCTCGAGGTGTAAGGAATCCCCTGTCTGGAGAGTGGATAAAAGCAGACTTTTTCATCACCCTGCAGATCTCTCGCTCGGCGAACGAGACCGAACGCTGAGAGCAACCTCGAGGTAGAGGTACGCTGAGAGATCAAGAGAAGCACGTGAATCCTTTCGACTACCACGCTCCCACCTCCCTGGCGGAGACCTTTGATCTCCTCGACACGTACGGCGAGGACGCACACCTGATGGCCGGCGGCACCGCCCTCGTGTTGCTCATGCAGCAGGGCCTGCTGCAGCCAGGCCACGTCGTCGGCCTGCAGCGGGTGACCGAGCTGCAGGGCGTCCGCCGCCTCGACGACGGGGGCCTCAAGATCCGGGCGATGGCCACCCACCGCCAGGCAGAGAAGTCGCCAGACGTCCAGGCTTACTGCCCGGCTCTCGTCGAAAACTTCTCACACGTTGCGACGATTCGCATTCGCAACCAGGGCACGGTGGGCGGCAACCTGGCCCACGCTGACCCTGCCCAGGATCCGCCACCCATGCTGATCGCCCTCAGCGGCGAGGCCGTCATCGCCAGCCGCGCGGGTGAGCGCCGCGTCCCGCTGGACGAGTTCTTCGTCGACTACTTCGAGACGGCGCTCCAGCCGGGCGAGGTGCTGGTTTCCATCGACCTGCCGCCGCTGCCGGCCGGGACGGGGGTGACGTACAAGAAGTTCCTGCCGCGCACGCAGGATGACTACGCAACCGTCGCGGTGGCCGCGGCCCTGCGGGTTGGCGCCGACCATATCTGCGAGGACGTGCGCGTCGCGCTCGGCGCGGCGGCCACGACGCCGATCCACGCCCGCAACGTCGAAAACGCGCTGCGCGGGCAGCGCCTCGACGCGCAAACCATCAAGGACGCCGCCGCGCTGGTGCGCGACGAGGTCGATCCGCTTGACGATCTGCGGGGCTCGGCGGGGTACAAGCGCGAAATGGCGCGAGTCTGGACGCAGCGGGCGCTGCAGGAGCTGCTCGACGCGCGAGGCTGAGATGCACGTCGGTGTGGCCGGGGTCGAGTTTGAAGTCCTGACGCGAGGCCCCGACTCCGCGCCGACCCTTCTGTTTTTGCACGATCTCGACTACCTGAATTCCGTCGAGTACCCGTTCGTCGCGCGGCTGGCCGAGCACTGGCAGGTGGTCTCGCCGTCGCACCCGGGCTTTGGCCACTCGAGCCTGCCCGAGGCCTTTGACGCGATCGACGACCTCGCGTACGCCTACCTGGATCTCCTGCGCATGCAGGGTCCAACCTGTGTGCTCGGCGCGGGCTTTGGTGGCTGGATCGCCGCCGAGATGGCCATTCGCTGCACGCATGACATCCAGGCGCTGGTGCTGATCGACGCGTTGGGCATCAAAGTGAGCGACCGCACCACCGCGGATATTCGGGACATGTTCGTGGTCAGTCCCGACGAGCTGGTCGACCTGTGCTGGCACGACGCGTCGCTCGGCAAGACGCTGATGCCGCTGCCCGACGCGCGCTTCGACGAAGAAACGCTCACGCTACTGCTGTCGAATCGCAAGACGGCGGCGCTGGTCGGTTGGAACCCGTTCATGCATTCGCCGAAGCTGCGGCGTCGGTTGGCACGCGTCGACTGTCCAACCCTGGTGCTCTGGGGTGAGTCGGATGGCCTGGTGTCGCCAGAGTACGGACGCGCCTACGCGGAGGCCATTCCCGAGGCGCGCTTCGAGCTGGTTCGGCAGGCGGGCCACTATCCATACCTGGAACAGCCAGACCGCTTCGTCGACCTGCTCGAAGCATTCCTGAGCGAGCGATGAAGGCGTACTTCTTCAGCGAGATGCCCTACCCGTACGTCCCGGAGGACGTCGAGCGTGGCTACGCATCCTCCCGTGTCATCGTTCCCAACAGCTACTGCGATCCAGTAGAAATGGCCGACCTCTACAACCGCTACCTGGACGAATACGAGTACGCCGACGAGCTCGGCCTCGACCTGATGCTCAACGAGCACCATCAAACCCTGACGTGCCTCGACGCCGCGATTTCGGTCAGCGCGGCGGCGCTGGTCAGACGCACGAAGCGGGCGAACATCGTGCTCCTCGGCACGCCGCTGCCGCATCGCGACAATCCCGTGCGCGTCGCCGAAGAGGTCGCCATGCTGGATTGCATCTCGCGCGGCCGCATCGTCTCGGGCTTCGTGCGCGGCGTGCCAACCGAGATCCACCCGTCGAATTCCAACCCCGTCCTCAATCGCGCACGCTTCGAAGAAGCCCACGACCTGGTCGTCAAGGCCTGGACCACGCCCGGGCCGTTCAGTTGGGAAGGTCGCTTCTGGCACTACCGCTACGTCAACCCCTGGCCGCGGCCGTATCAGCAGCCACATCCGCCGGTCTGGATCAGCGGCTCCAGCCTCGACAACGTGCCCTGGGTGGCCGATCGCGGCTACGTGTTCGCCACGTTCCTGACGCCGTACGAGTGGACCAGCGCGCTGATCGACGTCTACAAGCGCCGCCGCGCCGAACAGGGGCTGTCGGCGCCCGGTCCCGACCGTTTCGCGTATTTGGCCCTGTGCCACACGGCCGAGACCGACGCGCAGGCCCAGGCCGAGGGCGAACAGCTGTTGTGGTACTTGCGCCGCGCTCGGCATCCGCGCTTCAACGCACCGCCCGGCTACGTTGCACCGCGGGCTCAGGCGCAGAGCATCCTCGGCGCAGCGGGGAAGGGCTATGCCGACTCGTACGCGACGCTGCAGGAGAAGGGCATCGTCATGGTCGGCAGCCCTGAGACGATGATCCGCAACATCCGCACGCTGTACGAGCGTTGTGGCATCGGCCATCTGTTGATGATGAACCAGGCGGGCTCGATGCCGGACGAGCAGGTGCGCAAAAGCCTGGAGCTCTTTGCGCGCGAGGTGTACCCCGCCATTCGCGACCTCGGCTAGCCCGCGGTTTCTTTCATTCCCTCTTTCGCTTCTAGGGAAAAGAGAAAGAAAGAAAGAAAGAAGCCAACGAGGACGAAACGGCTTTTCCGTCTTTTGGGGAATGCCCGGAGCCAACTCGGGTGTTGTCTACAGAAGGCTCAGCGTGAGCCACCGTTTCGTTCCAGGAGGTGATGTCGAATGTACGATGTCGCGATTGTCGGCGGGGGCCCAGCCGGGGCCAGTGCCGCCACGTTCACTGCGCGGGCAGGTTTGCAGACGCTCGTGATCGACGCCGACGCTGGCATGACGCGCCGCGCGATGATCAACAACCACCTCGGGTTCCCCGAGGGCGTGCAGGGCCCAGATCTCGTTGACAACGGCAAGATGCAGGCGGCCCGCGCGGGCGCCGAGATCGTCGATGGCAAAGTCGTGGCACTCGACAAGCGCTCGGACGAAGGTTTCGACCTCAAGACCGAGGACGGCCAGGCGTTCGAAGCCAAGCAGGTCATTCTGACCCTCGGCGCCAACGCCGAATTGGCCAGGACTGCCGGGGTCACCACCAAGAGGGCACCGAGCCGCGCATCCGCGAGATCGTCGACGTCGACAGCCAGGGCCGCACGAACCTGCCAGGCGTGTGGGCGGCCGGCACGATCGCGGGCGCCAGCGTGCACACGATCATCACCGCTGGTGACGGGGCGCGGGTGGCAATCAACCTGATCAGCGGCAACAAGGGCGAGCGACACGTGGACCACGACGCCATGCCGCGGCCCGCGGAGGCCGCCGCGCACTAGCTTTTTATCGCCATATGGCGCGCAGCGAGACGGCCCGCTACGCGCCGTGCGCGATGGCCACACGCCGTCAACCTCTGTGCCGACGAAACAGGCACTGTTGTGCGGCGTTGTGCGTGACCAGCCGGAAGTCCTCCACGGGTGGTAAATCCGACGCGTCCGCGAGGACGGACCGAGAAACCCACGTTGACGGACAGTCTGCCTGGGGCCGGTCAACCCATCGAAAACTTGACAGCGCAGGTCAACAATAGAGTAATCTCGAATTGTCTAGTCAATCAGTAGACTACCTCGTCGAAGCTGCTCCGCATGCCACGCACTCAGGCCGCCGACCGCGGTGTTCCCTACTTCGCCACTTTCTTCGACCTCCTTCACAAAAAGGTCGTCGTCGTGGGTGGCGGTCGCGTGGCCTCCACCAAGGTCCGCTCCCTGCTCCCCTGCCAGCCTCTCCCGCTCCTCGTCGTCGCTCCGTGCGCCACGCCCGCCATCCAGCGCGCCGCGGCTGAGGGTCACCTCGTCTGGCACGCGCGCGACTACGCCGCGACCGACCTTGACGGCGCCGTGCTGGCCTTCGGCGCCACCGACGACCGCGAGCTCAACGCGCGGGTGGCCGCCGACGCGCGTCGATTGGGCATTCCCGTCCTCGCCGTCGACGACGTCCCCAATTGCGATTTCATTGCCCCGGCGATCGTGCGTCGTGGCGACGTCACGGTGGCGATCTCGACGGCGGGCCGCAGTCCGGCCATGGCGCGGCGCACTCGCGAGCTGCTCGACGCAACGCTGCCGCCCTTCTGGGGTCGTCTGCTGGACGTGGCCGCCGCGGCCCGACAACGTCTGGGCGGCACGCGCTCGGTGATCGAGCCAGACCGCTGGCAATCGGCGCTCGACGGCGAGGTCGAGTACCTGGCCTCGATCGGCGCCGTGCAGGCTGCCACGGATCTCCTGGTGAAGAAGCTGGAGCGTTCGCTCTTTGAGCCCCTCGCCGAGCCGCGTGGTCTGGTGTCGCTGGTGGGCGCCGGTCCCGGCGACCCCGATCTTCTGACGCTGCGCGCGGTCGAGCGCCTGCGGACTGCCGAGGTCATCGTCCACGACCGTCTGGTCAGTGAGGCCATCCTCGAGTACGCCGCCTCCAGTGCCGAGCGCGTCGACGTGGGCAAACGCCCGGGCGGCAAGGGCACCTCCCAGGCTGAGATCAACGCGCTGCTCGTCGAGCTGGCACGTCAAGGCCACCGCGTGGTGCGCCTCAAAGGTGGCGATCCGTTCGTCTTCGGTCGCGGCGGAGAGGAAGCGCTGGCGCTGGCTCGAGCAGGCATCGACTTCGAGGTCGTGCCCGGCATCTCGTCGGCGCTGGCGGCACCGGCCGCCGCTGGCATCCCGGTGACCCATCGCGGTCTGAGCGCGTCGGTGACCGTCGTCAATGGCCACGACGCTGGCGAGCATGACTGGCCTGCGCTGGCACGCGGCAGCGGTACGCTTGTTTTCCTGATGGCCGTCGAGCACCTCGAGGGCATCGTGGAGCGTCTGCTCGCGCATGGCCGTCCGTCCAGCGAGCCCACCGCGTTGATCGAGTGGGCAACCCTGCCGCGTCAGCGCGTTCTGGCCGCGCCGCTGGCCGAGATTGCCTCGCAAGCGCGCCTGGTCGACTTCGAGCCGCCCGCGGTGCTAGTCGTCGGTCCCACCGCGGCGCTGGTCAGCGAATTGGGGCCGCCTGAGGCGCGCACCGCATCACGACGTGCGCTGGTGTCGAGCTGAGCATGGCCGACTTGCAGCAGCGTGTCGTCGCGTTTCTCGAAGGGCGTCGCACCGCCGAACTGGCGGATCTGATCCAGCGCCACAACGGCGTGCCGCTCGCGGCGCCGTGTCTGCGTGAGGTCCACACCCCCGATTCGCCGGTCCTCCAGCAGTCGATAGAGGACGTGCTGGCCGCCGAGCTGTCGATCGGCATCTTTCTCACGGGCGTAGGCACTTCGACCATCTTCGAGGCCGCCGAGCACATGCACCGCGTCGCCGATCTGCGGCGCGAGCTGGATGGCGCGACCGTCGTCGTGCGCGGGCCAAAGCCCACCGCCGTGCTGCGCAAGTTGGGCGTGCGCATCGATCTAACGGCCCCGCCGCCCAACACGACCGCCGAGGTGCTGGGCGTGCTCGAACCCCTCGACCTGCATGGCAAGACGGTCGCCGTCCAGCTGTATGGCGAGCCCAATCCGAAGCTGAGCCAGTCCCTGTCCGCGCGTGGCGCGCACGTGCTGGAGCTGACGCCGTACGTCTGGGACCGGCCCGTCGATCCGAAACCCATTGTCGGCCTGCTCGACGCGCTCGATCGGCGGCAGGTCGATGCGCTGCTGATCACCTCCCAGGCGCAGGTCGAAAACCTGTACGCCGTTGCTAGCGAGACAGGCCGCACGCCCGCGCTCGACCGCGTCGCGATTGGTGCCCAGGGCCCGGTCGCCGAGGCGGCCCTCGAACGTCACGGCCTGCGCGCCGCATTCACTCCGCCACACGGCCACATGGGCGCGCTGGTCGTGGCCGCGGCCGATTTCTTTCAAACCACGCCTGATCAATTCCCCGAAGGAGCAATCACTCAGTGACTGATAGAGCGTCCCCCGGTTTCACCATCTGGCTGACTGGCCTGTCTGGCGCGGGCAAGAGCACCATTGCTCACGCGCTGGACCAGGCGCTTCGCGAGCGGCAGCGCCACGTCGAGATTCTCGACGGTGACGAGGTCCGCGAAAACCTCAGCAAGGGTCTGGGTTTTTCGAAAGAGGACCGCGACATCAACATCCGCCGCATCGCGTACGTGGCCAAGCTCGTCAGTCGCAGTGGGGGCATCGCCATCACGGCCGCGATCTCGCCGTATCGCGCCATTCGCGATGAGTCGCGCGAAAATATTGGTCGCTTCGTCGAGGTCTTCGTCCGCTGCCCGCTCGACGTGCTCGTCCAGCGCGACACCAAAGGCCTGTACGCCAAAGCGCTGCGCGGCGAGATTCAGCAGTTCACGGGTGTCTCGGATCCGTACGAGGAGCCACTGGCCGCGGAGGTCGTGGTCGACACCGACGTCGAGACGCTCGAAGAGAGCACCCACAAGATCCTGCACAAGCTGGAGCTGCTGGGTTATCTGGCACCGTCCGACGGCCAGATCGCGCCGCACGGCGGCCACCTGGTCAGTCGCGTGGCGAGCCCGGAGCAGGCCAGTGCGCTGCGAGCGCGCCTGTCCACGCTGCCACGCGTGGCGCTGACGCCGCGTGCGGTGTGGGACCTGGACATGATCGGCGTCGGCGCCTTCAGTCCACTCACGGGCTTTCTGACCGAGGCGGACTACACCTCGGTGGTCGAGCGCATGCGCCTGGCCAACGGCCTGCCGTGGTCGATTCCGATCACGCTGTCGGCGACCGAGGATGAGGCGACGCGGCTGCAGCCAGGTTCGGACGTTGCGCTCGTCGACGACGACGGTGAGGTTCGCGGCGTGCTGTCGCTGGAAGAGATCTTCCGTCGCGACGTGGATCGCGAAGCTGAGCTGGTGTACCGCACCACCGAAGCCGCGCACCCGGGCGTGGCCATCATCCAGCGCGAGGGCCCGATCCTGCTCGGCGGGCGCGTGACGGTCCTCGAGCGCAACGTGCTCGGTGAGCCGTTCCGCCCGTACGCGCTCGATCCGGCTGACACGCGCCGCGCGTTCGCCGAGCGAGAGTGGCACACGGTGGTCGGCTTCCAGACCCGCAACCCCGTGCACCGCGCGCACGAGTACCTGCAGAAGTGCGCCCTGGAGATCTCCGATGGGCTGCTGCTGCACCCGCTGGTCGGCGAAACCAAGGACGACGATATTCCCGCCGACGTGCGCATGCGCTGCTACGAGGTGCTGCTCGACGGCTACTACCCGAAAGATCGCGTGCTGCTGTCGGTGCTGCCGGCGGCGATGCGCTACGCGGGTCCACGCGAAGCCATCCTCCACGCGCTGGTGCGCAAGAACTACGGTTGCACGCACTTCATCGTTGGCCGCGACCACGCTGGGGTGGGCAACTACTACGGCACGTATGACGCGCACCACATCTTCCGCTCGTTTGCTCCAGGCGAGCTGGGTATCCAGCCGCTGTTCTTCGACCACGCGTTTTTCTGCACCGAGTGCAACGCCATGGCCTCGAGCAAGACCTGCCCGCATGGTGCCGAATCGCACGTCGTGCTGAGCGGGACGAAGGTTCGCTCGCTGCTGCGCGAAGGTCAGGCCCCGCCGCCCGAGTTCAGTCGGCCCGAGGTGGCCGCGGTGCTCATCGCGGCCGAGCAGTCGCGCGTCCCCGCCTAAAGGAGGCAAGCGCACCACCATGTCCGAATCGCAAGACACGCGACCAGCGGCAAGCGACGCCGGCAGCCCGCCTCGGACGGGCGCGGCGCGGCCGGGCGTGGGTAGCCCTGCGGTCGGCGGCGGTGCCGGCGCCTCTGGCCCGCCCGCGGCGCGACGAGCGGCGGGTGCCGCCGGCGGCGCTGCAAGTGAAGCGGCGCGCGCCGCGGTCGCCGCGGCGGCGGCTGCCCGCGCGGCGCCAGATTGGGACCTCGTCCTGCGGCGCAACAACGTCGAGCGGCTGAAGCGCGAGAAGTTCCCCCTCGAGATCATCAACGAGCATCGACGACCTCGCCGAAAAGAACTACCTCGACATCTCCGAAGAGGACATGGTCCGCTTCCAGTGGTACGGCCTGTACCAGGACAAGCCCAAGGTCGGCTACTTCATGCTGCGCATCAAGGCGCCGAGCGGCATCATGACCGCGCGCCAGTACCGCGCCATTGGCGAGCTGTCCGTCCAGTACGGCCGCGATTACACCGAGCTGTCGACGCGCCAGAACGTCCAGCTGCACTGGCTTCAGATCAAGCAGTTCCGCGAGGTCTTCGCCGCGATGGACGCCGTCGGCCTGACGTCGCTGGGCGGCTGCGGCGATTCGGTGCGCAACATCACCGGTTGCCCGGTCACGGGGCTGGACGCCGACGAGCTGTTCGATTGCCGACCGCAGCTGGACGAGATCGTCCGCTACTACCTCACCGATCGCGAGTACTTCGACCTGCCGCGCAAGCACAAAATCACGATTTCGACCTGCACGGCTCAGTGCAACGCGCCCGAGATCAACTGCATCGTGTTCATCGGCACGCGCCAGGCGGGTCGCAACGGATTTTCGTTGCGCGTCGGCGGCGGCCTGAGCTCGACACCCCGGCTTGCGCGCGATCTGCAAGTATTCGTCCCACAGGACGAGGCGCTGGCTGTTTCCAAAGCCATCCTCGACGTGTGGCGGACCGACCTCCGCTATCGTCTGTCGCGCGCGAAGGCACGGCTGAAGTTCCTGGTCGACGACTACGGTCCGGACGGCATGCGCGAGGCCATCGAAAAGCAGCTCGGCCGCAAGCTGGAGCCGCTGGCCGAGGTGCCGCTGCCCGATCGGCTCGGTGGACCACCTGGGCGCGCATCCGCAGAAGGAATCGGGCCTGTACTACGTCGGCTTCCCGGTGTTCCTCGGCCACGTGAGCGGCCAGCAGACGATCCAGATCGCCGAGCTGGCGGAGGAGATCGGCAGCGACGTCCGCCTGGCGCGCCAGCAGAACTTCATCTTTGACCAACGTGCCCGAAAAGCGCCTGGACGAGGTCATCAAGCGCGTGGCCGACATTGGCTTCCCGCTGGACGTCAACAGCATCCGCGGCGGGAGCATTGGCTGCACGGGCGAGCCGCTGTGCAACTACGCGGTCGCCGAGACCAAGACGAAGCTGGAGGAGATCGTCCTGCGGCTGGAAGAACGGTTCGGGAAAGACGTGGAGGGCATCAAGCTGGGTGTCGACGGTTGTCCACATTCGTGTGCCCACCACTGGATCACGGACATTGGTCTGCAGGGCACGACCGCGCGGGGCGACCAGGCGGGCCACGGCAAGCTGGAGGCGTACGAGGTCTATCTGCGCGGTGGCCTCGGAGAACACGCCGAGATTGGTCGGCCGCTGCTGCGGCGCGTGCCGTCGGAAGAAGCGCCGGCGTACGTCGAGCGGCTGGTGGGCGCCTACCTGACGGAGCGCGAGGCGGGCGAATCGTTCCAGGCTACGCCAAGCGCAAGTCCGACGCAGAATTGATCGCTATTGGAACTGGTTCCACGGAGTCTATACCCGCGTGAACCGCGTGTGTTGGAAAACATGCCACCGGGTTGCCGACCTGCCACCCGTTGGGAAGATCGCGCCGTGTTGAAGGAAGTGAGAAGTTGAAATTGAAGTTGAAGTTGAAGTTCGTCTCCATGTTCGAGTCTTACGAGGAGTACCGCTAGTCGCCATGGTTGTTGCCGAGCCAGAAACAAGAGTCGTTTTCGACGAGTGGGAAGCCGGTGAACTGTCCGTCGAGTACGACGACAAAGAGCCGCAGGAAGTCATCGACTGGGCCCTGGACACCTTCGCCCAAGAGCGCCTTGCCATTTGCACCAGCTTCCAGACTGACGGCATGGCGATCCTCGACATGGCCTGGCGCATGCGTCCAGACGTGCGCGTGTTCACCGTCGACACCGGCCGCCTGCCGCAGGAGACGTACAACCTGATCGACCAGCGTGCGCAACCACTACGGCATCGAGATCGAGACATACTTCCCGGATTCGCACGAGCTCGAAGCGCTGGTGCGCCGCCACGGCGTCAACATGTTCTACCAGTCGGTTCCGCTGCGGCTGACGTGCTGCGACGTGCGCAAGGTCCGCCCGCTGGTGAAGGTCCTGCACGGACTCGACGGCTGGGTGACCGGACTTCGTCGCGACCAGTGGGCGACGCGTTCCAACATCCGCAAGATCGAGTTGGACCACGATCACGGCGGCATTGTGAAGGTCAATCCGCTGGCGGACTGGACCGAGGAAGAGGTCTGGGACTACATCCGCGCCAACGACGTGCCCTACCACTCGCTGTACGACCAGGGCTACCAGAGCATCGGCTGCGCGCCGTGCACGCGTCCGGTGGAGCCCGGCGCCAACTGCGCGGTCGGGCCGCTGGTGGTGGGAGAAGGACGGTCCGAAGGAGTGCGGCATGCACTGCGTGGTGGAGACGGGTGGCTTCGAGCACGAGATCGAGGTGCTGATTGAGGAACCGGCACCCGGGACTGAGCTCCGGACTGTCGGGAGACGTTGCGGCAGAGCGTTGAGGTTCTCGCATGCCGCAGAGATGGCTGGCGGAGCCTTGAGGTTCCGCCCGTGGCGCGTCGAGTTCCCCGGCGGAGCATGGAGTTCCCGGCGTCGCGCCGAGATTCCGTGCGACGCGTCGCGGTTCCGAGCGCGGTCCGGGCCCTGGTGCGACGGAGCGTTGAGGTTCGCGGCGTGCGGCTGAGGTCCGTGGCCCTGAGGCCCTGAGCACCGGCTTGCAGCTCGAGGCGGCGGAGTCCGAGGTGATCGCGGCGGAGGCCGCCGCCTTTGCGCGTGCGCTCCCGGACCCCTCCGCCAGGGCGCGCTACGAACGTCTGTCCGCGGCGGCCGCCTCCGGTGAGGTCGCGGATGACCTGGTCGCTCCGCTGGAAACTATGCTGGAGCTGCTGTTCAACACGGGCCGGGTCACCAACCGTGGTTTGCTCCAATCCGTCTTCGCGCGCACGCCGCGCGGTAGGCACCTGTCCGCCGCGGCGCGCGAAGTCAACCGCGCGCTGCAAACCCTGCGCGGTCAAACACTCGTCGACGTGCGCCTGTCCTCAGTCGGTCCGTCGCTGCAGTCGCTGATGATTGAAACGGACCGCTGCCGGTCTGACGCTGGAGATCGACCGCGACGGCGCCCGCATCGCCAGCCTCGAAGCCGGCTCGAGTTCGCTCTCTGGCCGCCCGCCCGGTCGGTTCGCGCTAGACCGGTCTGCGCCTGCCGCGCCTGGTAGTTCCGCAGTTGGGGTATGCGCGCCGCGATCACGCCCACGACCACCAGGCACGCGAAGCCACCGCTCACCACCGCGAAGACCGCGCTGGTGACCGCTGCCACCAATCCCGACTCCAGTCCGCCAATCTGATTGGACGCGTTGACGAACACGAAGTTGACCGCCGTGACCCGTCCGCGCAGCTCGTCGGGTATCGACAACTGGATCGTGTTCAGTCGCATGACGACACTGACCTGGTCGGCGGCGCCGACCGCCGCATAGGCAATCACCGACAGCGGCAGCCACGTCGACAGGCCGAACGCCATCGTGGCGATGCCGTAGGCAACCACCGACACCAGCAGCGCCCGTCCGGTCTGTTTCGGCACCGGCAGTCCGACGAGAAACGCCGCCGCGATCAACGAGCCAATGTCCAGCGACGCGGTCAGCACGCCGTAGCCCACCGCGTCGGCGTGCAGGACGTCGACGGCGTAAATCGGCAACAGCGCCTTGGCGCCTCCGAAGAGCACCGCGAACATGTCCAGCGTCATCGCGCCCAGCACGACCGGCTGGTTCTTGAGAAAGCGCAGCCCTTCGCGAATCGCGTCGAGTCGTACTCCGCCGCGCGACGGCACCGAGCTCGAGCTGGAGCGCGGCGTCCGCACCGGCAACAGCACCACCATCGACACCAGCACCAGGACCAGGTTCGCCGCGTAGCCGAGCCCGACACCCTGCAGCGCGATCAACGCGCCCCCGATAGCGGGCCCAGTCACTGCTGAGAGCGACTGCAGCGTCGAGTTGAACGTCATCGCGCGTGAGAACAATTTGCGCGGGACCAGTGCCGGGATCATGGTCTGGCGTGCGGGACCCTCGAATGCCGAAGAGACGCCAGCGAAGAAGACGAGCACGTAGACCATCGGCAGCGACGCGGTGCCGCTCGCGATGGCCGCCAGCATCAACGCCGAGGTGAGGGCCGGGACCGCCTGTGCACCGAGCAGAATCAGCCGACGATCGTATGTGTCGACGATGACGCCGCTGACGAAGCTCAGCAGCAACGCGGGCAAGAAGCGGACCAGACCGATCAGACCGAGGTCGAGCGCCGACCCCGACAGCGCGAACACCTGCCAGGCGATGATCGCCTGCAACATGGACTGCGCGACGGCCGCCGCGACACGGCTGATCGAGTAGCGGCGAAAGGCCGACACCCGCAACACGTCGGCGAGGTCGCCCTGGACGAAGCGCAGCACCTATGCCGAAGTTGGTCGCTGGGAGAAAGCTCGAGCTCCGGGCTGCGCCATTCACGCTCATGGTATCGACCGCCGCCCCACTGCCGTCAGTGAGCGAGCGTCGAGGCTGCCGCGCGCGTGTAACACCTGGTGCACAACTTCGCCGCGGAGCCGTCGTCGAAACTACAATCCGGGCCGGTGTCCTCGGACCCGTCCGACAACCAAGCGACCGAGGAGGACGGCTTGCTCGTCGAGGCCGTCACGCTGCTGGTGCGCCGCCAACGGGAGACCGAAGCGTGGGTCGCCGAGCAGCTGTGCCGCGCCGAAGAGCAAGCCACCACGGCTGAGCGGCGCTACGCCGAGCTCGACGCGCGTCTGACGGGCATCGAAGATCAGTTGAGCCGCCTGGTGCGCATGTTCGAGCCAGCGCGCGGCGATCGCGCGATGGACGAGCGCCTTGCGCGACTGCGCGAACAGCTTGACGGGCTGAAATCGGAAGTCGACGGGCGTCCGGTGTCGCTTCCGGTTCTCGCCTTCGCTTGAACTCGACGAAGCCGCGGCTGCTTCCAGCCAGCTGCCCTCGACCAGTGCCGCCGCCGTCCGCGCCGAGGACGAGCCCGTGCTGCCCGCCGCGCCAGAGCCGACGGAGATGGAGACGACACCGTTGCCAGCCCGCGGCGAGGCCGCGCCCACGTCGTCCTCGGCGATGACGGCGATGGCCGTGGAGTCGACCAGCCGGCTGGCGAGCCTGGGAGCGGCGCTGGGCAGAAGTCCGCGGGAGCGCTTCGGTTTGCTGATGATTGGCGCGGGCGTGCTTGCCGTGCTGTACGCGGTCCTGAATCAACTGCACCTGGTCTGATGGGGTTCTAGCGTGTGCTCCTGAGGCGTCCGAGTCGGACGTGAGGCGACCCCGTGGTGGCTGCGAGGGCAGAGTACGCTTCATGCATAGCTTTCAACGCCCAGTCCGAGCCACTGCCGCTGCCTCGGTTCGAATCGACCGACGCTGAGCGGTTCCCGTTTGGCGCGCGCTCGGAGGCCGCCGTCTTCGTTGGCGAGTTGTTGTGTGCCGAGGTGTCAGGGCTGGGCGCGGATGACGGATCCCTGGAGATCGTCGCCATCGCGCGGCGGCCCGGGGTGCTGACGAAAGTCGCGATCCGCGCGCGACCCGGCGGGCTGACCCCGTTGTTCGTCGGCATCGGCGCCGACGCACTCGGCCGCGTCAGTCGCCAGCTGGACGGCGAGCGAATCCAGGTAGTGCGCTGGCAGCGCTCGGCGAGTGCCTATATCGCGGACGCGCTGGGTCTGGGCGAGGTCCCGCCGATGTTGCTGCTGCCGGGTCCTGGCCACGCGCGGGTGCGCCTTGGCGAGATCGACGTGCGGGGCATCGCCGGTTGGCGTGGCCTGAACACGATCCTGGCCTCAGCGCTGACGGGTTGGCGCATCCGCCTGGAGCCCGTCGCGGCAACACCTGCCTGGGCGCGGTTGCAGTCGGCGATGCTCGCGCGGCGTCCCGTGACGGGGAGTGTGGTAGGTCGCGGCGAGCGTGGTCCGCGAGTCGACCTGCAGGGCCTGTACGCGGTGCTCTCGGGGGGCACCTCGCGCGAGCTGGGGGTCGGACAGGAGGTGCAGGTACGCATCACGCGCATGGATCCCGACGAGGGGCGCATCTTTGCCACCGAGCGCCTGGGCGTGCGCACGCAACTACCCCTCCTGTGACGTCTCGTGTGACGGTGGCTCAGCGCCGCGGCTGGAGCAGCGGCGCGCACGTCGAGCACATCCCGTGGCTGACTTCGCCCTGCAGTAGCGCCTCGGTCCAGATACGGAAGCGCCCGGCCCGATCTAGCACACGTCGACACCAGGCGCACTGATGCACGAGGCCGTCAGCGGCCCGCGGGTAGGCGAGCCCGTCGAGGGTTGGTAGCGGCAGCTGAATGAGATGCGGCGTCACGCGACGAGGCCGACGCCACAATGGCGGTTAACAGTCCGCGTGTCGAGGGCTCGTGCATTACGACTTCATCACGCGGACCAACGCCGGCGGGCTGGAAGGTTCGCGCCGTCGTGGCGTAGGGTTAGCGCTTTGGCGAGTACGCCGAAAGGAGCACACAGGTGACAGACGCCACTCCTGACTTTGCGCCAGGTACCCCGATGTGGGTGGACCACAGCAGTCCCGACGTGCAGGCATCGGTTCGCTTTTATGGTGGCCTGTTCGGTTGGCAGTCGCAGGATCTGGGTGAAGAAGCTGGCCACTACACGATGTTCAGCTCGAACGGGAAAGTCGTTGCCGCGACGACGCCACCCATGAGCCCGGGCAATCCCCCGGCGTGGTCAACGTATATCAGCACCGCCAACATCGACGAAACGGCGAAGAAAGTTGACGCCGCTGGCGGTAAGACGCTGATGGCACCAATGCAGGTCATGGATCAGGGAAGCATGGGCGTCTTCATGGACCCGACGGGCGCGGTCTTCGCCGCGTGGCAGCCGGCGGCCATGCACGGTGCCCAGTTGGTCAATCAGCCGGTGAGCCTGTCGTGGAACGAGCTGGCGACCCGTGACCTGGAGGCAGCCAAGGCCTTCTATTCGAAGGTGTTCGACTGGGGCGTCAAGTCCAACAAGATGCCTGACGGCGGCGAGTACGTCGAGTGGCAGGTTGACGGGCGCAGCGTCGGCGGCGGCCAGGCGATGGGCTCGATGTACCCGCCGCAGGTTCCGGCTCACTGGCTGGTGTACTTCGCGGTGGCCAACACGGACGATACGGTCAAAAAGGCGCAGGATCTGGGCGGCAAGGTGACGGCGCCTGCCATGGACATCCCGCAGGGTCGCATGGCCGTGCTGACCGATCCGCAGGGCGCGGCGTTCGCCATCATCCAACTTTCGGCTCAGTAGGTGCCGCGCGGGTCGAATATGTAAATTGTGACGTCCAGCTGACGCTTGTTTGGCCCGCGTGACGCTTTTCGCCCGCCGTGTGACGCTTGGCGTGACGCTTTGAAATTACGCTGAGCAAGGAAATGCGGCGGGCGGGCAGCGCGACAGGAGCGGGGCCGAAGAAAGCGCGCGGACGGATGAAGGCGGACGAGCGGATGGCAGGCAACCAGCGAGCGAGGCGCGCCAGCAGCGCACCTGCGACACCCCCGTACGCGGTGGCACAGGGAGGATGCCATGAGCACGAGCGGTAGCAGCGGCAACGGGGACGCTCAGAGCGGCACGCGTGAGGCCGTCATCCTCGGCGGCTGGCGGACGCCCTTCGGCAAGCGGGGCGGCTACTTCAGTACCTGGCACCCTGTCGAGATGCTGGGCTTCACGCTCAAGGCGTTGGTCGAGCGCAGCGGCGTGGATGCGGCGGAGGTCGAGGACGTAATCGGCGGCTGCGTCGGCCAGGTTGGCGACCAGGCGCTGAACGTCTCACGTTTTGCCTGGCTGGACGCAGGTCTGCCCGAGTCCACGCCAGCCACCACCGTCGACCGCCAGTGTGGCTCGGGATTGCAGGCCATTCAGTTCGCGGCCCAGGGGGTGGTGGCCGGCGGCTACGAGCTGGTCGTCGCCTGTGGCGTGGAGAGCATGAGCCGCGTGCCGATCGGCTCGCAGGTCACACCCGAGCATTCACCGATGACCGCCTCGGTCCGCGAACGCTACGGCGTCGATCAGTTCAGTCAGTCGCTCGGCGCCGAGATGATGGCCAGAAGGTGGAGCCTCGACCGCGCCGCCCTGGATGCGTACAGCGCGCGCAGCCACGCGCGGGCCGCCAACGCCACGGCCAGAGGCTGGCTGGCCGACGAGATCCTGGCCGTGACGCTCGACGGCGCACGCATCGATGCCGACCAGGGCATCCGGCCTGACACCACCGCCGAGAAACTGGCAACGCTCAAGCCCGCGTACGAGGGGCTGGAGCTGCTCACGGCCGGCAACTCCAGCCAGCTCACCGACGGCGCCGCGGCCATGCTTATCGCCTCGCGCGAAAAAGCGGACGAGCTCGGCCTGCGCCCCCGCGCGCGCCTGGTGCAGTTCAGCCAGGTTGGCGCGGACCCGGTGATGATGCTCAGCGGGCCGATCCCGGCGACGCGCAAGGTCCTGCAGCGCGCGGGTCTGACCACAGACGACATTGATCTATTCGAGGTGAACGAAGCCTTCGCGCCGGTGCCGCTGGCCTGGCAGGAGGAGCTCGGCGTCGACGGTGATCGGCTCAACGTCAATGGCGGGGCGATTGCCCTGGGCCATCCGCTCGGCGCGAGTGGCCTGCGCCTGATCATCACGGCGCTGAACGAGCTCGAACGCCGCGGCGGTCGCTACGCGCTGGCGGCGATTTGCGAAGGCGGCGGCATGGCGAACGCGGCGATTCTCGAGCGGCTCGACTGAGGCGCTCTCCGCAAGTCGACTCGTTGGCGATCAGGCCGATCTTGATTCGCGACAGGCCGCTCGCTCGGGCGATCGCCTGGGCCGGCGCGGTGAGGCGCGGCTGGTCGCCTGCACGAGAGCGCGGTTTCCGCCAGCGCGATCGCGCGGCGGGTTGCGGAGAGCGTCCGTCGTCCGTCGCCTCCCGAGCGCCGGCCCGCGGGGTCAACTTCCCTCTGCCCTGGCGAAACAAGCAGCATCTCGCCCGCGGCCGAGGCAAGCGTTCTCGGCACGAAACCCGTGGGGGGACGAAATCCGAGTCGGTTTGAGCCTGCCGGCGATCGGGCGTTTCAGGTCGCCGTCGGCGCCACCGGGACGACTGCCTGGGACGTCTCACCGCGCTCGCTCCACTCGCGCTGCATGCGCAGCGTGTCCGATTCGATCGATCCAAGCGCCAGCGCCGCCAGCACGGCCGCGAGCAGCAGCAGCCCCGGCGAGACGAGCAGCAGCGCCAGCTGCAGGCTGCCAAACGTGTCCGACAGGAATCCGACAATCGCCGAGGCGAACGCGTCGCCGAACAGATGCGCGATCAGCAGCGTGATCGTCACCGCCGATCCGCGCAGCGAGGGCACCACCACGTTCTGACCAATCGCCGTAAACGGCCCCGTGTACAGGTACACGCTGATGACGGTCAGCAGGAACAGCGGTACAAACCAGACTTCGGAGGCCACCAGTGCCAGTCCCACCAGGACCGATCCCGCGGCAAAGCCAACGATCGAGACTTCGAGATCGGCGCTCGGTGAGCTCTTGCGCCGCCAGTCGGCAACCCAACCGCCGACCAGCGTGCCGACGAGGCCGCCAACCACAATCACGCCACCGGACACCACGCCCGCTTCGCCGACGTCCATGCCGAAGCGGCGCGTGAGCAGTGTCGGCAACCAGAATGCGTTGGCGCCGAGCACAAAAAACAGCGCGGTCTGCGACAGGATCGTGTCGCGCAGCGTTTTGATGCGCAGTAACCGCAGCATGTTGCGGATCGATGCGTCGTGCGCCTGACGCAGACGCGGGCCGCTGGGTTCCGCGGCCCCACGCAGTGGTTCGCGGAGCCGAAACGCCAGAATCGCCAGGATCAGACCCGGAATGGCCGTCACGAAAAATGCCGGTCGCCAGCCGTAATGCGCGGCGAAAACCCCGCCTCCCGCGAATCCGACCGCGATGCCGAACACCGACCCCGCCGACCAGATCGACATCGCCCGCCCGCGCACCTCTTGCGGAAAGAAGTCGGCCAGGAGCGAGGTGCTGGCCGGGTAGTAGCTGGCTTCACCCACGCCCAGAATCGCGCGGCTCACAAACAGTTGCGCGAAGTTGGTGGTGAAGCCGGTTAGCAGCGTGGCCGCGCTCCAGATCGCCACGCCTGTGCCAATGACGGTTTTGCGCAGCCCACGGTCGGCCCACAACCCGAACGGCAGCGCGCCGATCGCATATACGAACGTAAAGGCACTTCCCATCAGACCGACCTGGAAATCTGACAAGGAGAATTCGGCCTGAATCAGCGGAGCAACCGCCGACCCCAGCCAGCGGTCCACGTAGTTCAGGAAGTTGATGCCGAACATCAAAGCCAGGGCATAGATGGCGTAGCGCTTCGGCATCATGGTTGCTGACCAGCCCCTGCACGTTACCCTGATCGGGTGACGACGACGACGATCAAAACGGTGGGCATCCTCAGCCCCGGTGATATGGGCAGCGGCGTGGGCGACGTCCTGCACCAGCATGGCGTGCGCGTCCTGACCTGCCTGGCCGGCCGCGGTGGAGGATCGCGCGAGCGTGCCCTGGCGGCGGGCTTCGAGGACGTCTCCGACCTCGAGGTGCTGGTGCGCGAGTGCGACGTGGTGCTATCGATTGTGCCGCCGGCGGTGGCCGGCGCTCTTGCCGATCAGGTCGCCGCCGCGGTGCGTGCGACGGGTGCCGACCTCCTGTACGCCGATTGCAACGCCATCGCGCCCGGCACGGCGCTGGGGATCTCGCAGACGATCGTCGACGCCGGCGCCCGGTTTGCGGATGCGGGCATCATCGGTGGTCCGCCCAATCGCTCCTCCAACCGCACATTCACATCGGGGCCTGGCGCGCGCGAGCTCGAGGGATTGCGCGAGTTTGGTCTGGATATTCGTGTGCTGGAGGGCGGTGTCGGCCAGGCTTCGGGTCTGAAGATGTGCTATGCCGCGATGACAAAGGGCGTCCAGGCGCTGGGCGCCGAGCTGCTCGTCGCGGCGCGGCTGCTCGGTGTCGAGGACGCGCTGCGCACCGAGCAGAACCTGGGAACCGAGCTCGCGGCGGTGCGGCACTTCGTCGAACGCGCGCTGCCGACGATGCCGCCCAAGGCGTACCGCTGGATCGGCGAGATGGAAGAGATTTCCCGCTGCTTCGAGGAGCTCGGGCTACCGGGTCGACTGATGATGGGCGCCGCGGACGTGTACACCAATTTCCGCGACGGTGGAACCCTGGCAAGAGAATTGCCGCTGTCGCCGCCAGCGCGGGTACCAGGTTCGTAAGCCCCGGGTCGCGATCAGGTCGCAGGCGACAGCACCTGGACCCGTGCGCCGGCGGACCAGCACGAGCGGCGGCTCATGTTCAGGTGACGCCGACCGAGCTGTTGACGGCATCGTGTGCGCCGAGCAGCGGTGGCGGCATTCGCATCCGTGAGCGCGCGGGTGGTGTTGATGACAGCTTGGCCCGGAACCCGGCGCGCATGTTGTCGCTGGCGGGATAGAAGGCCAGGACGGCGAAAGCGCCAGAGGCAGAGCGTCGATTCGGTGGACCGAGCCGTCGCGCTCACGCACGAAGGTGGCTCGGGGATGCGGCGAGGGCGAGGGCGACGGCGACGGCGCCAGGGCCCGGGAGCGCGGCGGCCCGGTAGGTCATCCCTGGCAGACCGCGGTCGTCGCCCAGCTCTGGGCTAGAAGCTCGAGATGGCCCAGCCCGTTTGGCGGCGTCAGAACGCGGGCGCCCGGCCTGCTCGGCTCGGGTATCGCGTCAGCTGCTAACCGCGTGTCACTGGTCGCAGCGCACGCCAGTTGGGCACGAATGGGAGGGGCGTTTGTGTCTGTCTGACGCGGCGGGGGAAGACCCGCAGGCCCGAGCGCAGCCACCACGTCGGCGCGACGGCGGACGAAGACAAGCAAGGCCTCATGTTCGGCCGCCGCCAATCGTCCGCCGAAGACACTGCCAGATCCGGCCCGGCGCCGCGGCGACCGTGACCCGCGCGCGTGTGCTATCTCACGGGGTGCCGCTGCCGGCGCCACCCGTGCTGCCGCCAGCACCCGAACTGGCGCCACCACTGCTCGCGCCGCCGCTGCTGGTCGAGCCCGCCGGCCCGGGCGCAACACCGGCGGGTCCAGGCGCGACGCCACTCGGGCTGATTCCGCCGCTACTCGTCGAGCCTGTGCTCGACCCGGTGCCCGTGCCCGTGCCGCCGATGGCGCCGGTGCCGGTGGTCCCCGATCCGGTCGCGCCCGTGCCGGTCGAGCCGACGCCACTCGTGGTCCCGGTACCCGTCGAGCTGCTACCGCCGACACTGCTGATGCCGGTCGAGCCAGTACTGGTGGAGCCCGTGCCGGTCGTCGAGCCGAGTCCTGTCGAAGTCGAGCCGGTGGTGCCGGAGCCGGTGGTGCCGGTGATGCTTGACCCGGTGCCCGTACCGGTCGTACTGCTGCCGGTGGTAGTCGAGCCGGTCGCGCCTGTGCCCGTTGTACCGGTGCTAGCGCCGATACTGGTGGTGCCCGCCCCCGTCGTGCCGGTTGCACCGGTCGCTCCCGTCGTGCCCGTGCCCGTGCCAGTGCCGGTCGTTCCGGTGCTACCGGATGAGGTCGTGCCGACGCCAGAGGTGGTGCTACTCGAACTGCCCGTCGTCCCGGTTGAACCGGTTGCGCCAGTAGCGCCCGTCGTTGCACCGGTTGTGCCTGTTGTAGCCCCGCTGGTATCGCTCGCGGGACTCGTCGCCGCGCCCGCTGACGTCGTGGTGCTGGCGCCGCCTGTTGCTGGCGCCGCGCCGCCTACTGATGACGTGCTGGATCCGGTCGAGCCAGTGGTGGTAGCGCCAGTGGTCGCGCCCGCGCCGGCTGCTCCAGCGCCAGCGGCCGCGCCACCAGCACCGCCGGCCGCGGTGCCGCCCGTCGCCGTGCCGGGGCCGGCCGGTGTCGAGCCACCCGCCGGCTCAACCACGCCGAGGGCCAGGCCAACCGGGTTGTGGCCCACGGGGATTGTCTCCGAGATGGTGTTCGAGTCGAGGTCCCAGTAGATCAGGTTCCCATCGCCCGTGGTCGCATACGCGCGAGTGATTTCCGCGCCCGTGGCCAAGGCCAGCACGCCGCTCGGTACGGCCAGATGGCGCACGGAGGTGTTGTCGTCGGTGCCGATCAGACTGCCGACGAGGTCGACCGCGTACAGCGCCGCGTCAGGATCACTGGAGGCGAGGACGAGGTAGTGACCGTCCGGGGTCGCACCGATGGCCGTCAGATTCGGACCGACCTGCATCGAGTCCAACTTGTCGCCTGTTGTGGCGTCGAACACGGTGACGGCGCCGCTATCGCCGTCGGCGACCCACAGCCGACCGTCGACCGTGCGCACGACGCCCACCGGCCGTCCGCCGACCTGGATAGTCGCCTGGACGCTCGTCACTTTCTGGTCGAGCACGGTGACCGTGCCGTCGCCGGAATTGGTCACATACACCTGCGGAGTCATCATCGAGTTGCCCGGCGAGACGGTGACACTATGGGGTCCGTTGCCAAGGGCCACGGGCGCGCCCACCGCTTGAGTGTCGGGGTCGATGGGGCGGATGGTGTTGTCGGCGTCACTCACGACCAGAAGAGGTCCGATCGGGTAAGTCGGCGACGGTGCGCCAACGGCGCCCGTCTGACTGCCGACGTCGATCGAGCCAGACTGGCTGCTCGCGTTCAGGCTGGCCAGGGCCACGCTGTGGCTGGCGTCCGACCCGTCCGCGGCCAGCACCATGTCGGAGTTTGGCGCGGCGCCCACGCTCACCGGAGCGAGATCGAGCGACACGGTCGTCGCCACCGCGGCCGCGCCAATCGGCACCACGGACAGCGAATGATCGTCCACGTTAGCCGTCACGGCGTATTCGCCCGCGAGTGGCAGCGGTGCATGCGTGCCGAAGGCCGCCTGGTTTGGATCGGGTGTCGGGGCCGGTGCGGCGGGCTGAGCATTTGGTGTGGCGGCGGCACCCGTTGCGCTGCTCGGGGACCCGCTCGTGGTCGATCCGGAGTTTTGAGCAGCGCCCGAGGTACCCGCGCCGGTGGCTGATCCCGTCGTGGACGCCGTGCCAGGCGTCTGGCTGGTCGAGGCCGCAGCGCCGCTGGCGCCCGCGCCGCCTGCGGCGGTCGTGGGCTGTGCGGTAGGCGGCGCCGGGGTCGCCTGCGAATTGTTGGGTGGCAGAGCCCCGGGGTTTTGTCCGCTCGACCCGCTGCTGCAAGCCGCACCGAACACGAGTGTCAGGCTTACAACCAGGGCGACAGGCGCCCGAGATCGACGACGCTGCATGGTCTGCACCTCAGGCGCACATCCTGTGCCACCGCTACTGCCCACACTCGAACTCACGACGCTGAGCCTGCCAGTTCAGGCTCAACTGTTTCGAGTAATTCGGAGATGGGGTCAAGCGCAGCATCACCAGACTTAGCAGAGACGTGACTCGGGCTTAGCTCGCTCTTAATCTCCTTAACTCAGACTGAGTTCATGAGTACTCAGGTATCCGCGCCGAGCATGGTCCGCCGCGTGGCCGCGCGGGCGGGCGTGGGCATGTGGCGGCAGCGAGGTGGCATTCTGGTCGGCCTGGCGCTGATTGCTGCTGTCACGGGCTACATGGCCCTCGGCGCGTTGGGTGAGAACCCCCTGGCGGCGGGCGCTGCTGGCGCTGGTCCTGCGGCCGGCCCATCCAGCGACTGCGCCGATACGGCGATGGCTGCCATCGCCAACAAGGCACCGGGCGCGGCTCAAAGCGCCTATCAGTGCATGGATCCGAGCTTCCAGCAGCGCGTGCCCGAGCAGACCTTCGTGCAGCAGATGCAGTCGCAGGAGCTGCCGAACGTGAACAAGGTAGCGCGCGTCGGCGACTACCCGACCCAGAGTGGCGGGTCCATGGTGTACTACGCGGTCGACGCCAACGGGCAGAGCATCGGCTACATCGTGTACCTCGGCCAGGACGGCAAGGTCCTGCGGATCGAATAGAGTCGACGGCACCCGCGCGACTGGGTGTGGCGCTTGCCCAGGTTTCGGGCCAGAGGGTTTCAGGTGCCGCGGGTTTCAGCAGAGCAGCGCACTTTCACTTGCGGGTTTCAGCGGACGCCAAAACGCCCCGCCTCCACAAGTGGTGGGGCAGGGCGTGAAGTGTGCCTCTTGGCGATCAGCCAGCAGGCTTAGCCAGTGCGCTGGGTATCGCCTTTGATGCGATCCGCGGTGCCGCGGGCACGCATTTCGTCGTTGCCGGTGACTTTTCCAAGTCCCTCTTCGACATTGCCCTTGACCTGATTCGCGGCGCCCTTGACCTCGCGGTGGGCGACGGCCGAATCGTGCTCGGCCTTGCCCTCGGCTTGCATCTCATGATCGCCGGTGACCTTGCCGACTCCTTGCTTGATGTTGCCTTTGGCTTCGTCTACTCGATCACTCATGTGTTTCAAACCTCCTGGGTTTGTTGTGAAAGCAAGAAGTGGACCGCGGCACGCTGATCTCGCGTCGACAGTTGGAGCAGCCGGCTGAGAATCGAGCTCACGCGGCATGTCGTCGCAGGTGAGGCAGCCTGGCAAGCGGCAGGTCGCGACGTCAGTCCGCACGATGGCGCCCAGCCGCGCTTGGCCGCGAGCGCGGCTTCGGCTGGCGGACCGTTGCTCATCTGGTCAAGACTGCTTGCCACATCTGTAGACATCACTGAAGCCGAGTGTTTGGAGCCGCCACGCGGCACGCGAGCTCAGGTCTCTATGGGCGGGGCTGACAGTAGACAACGACGGCGGTTGCGTGTCAGATCCGAGGCGTTCGGCCGCCGGGTCGGCGCGCAGGTCCGCCTGGGAGATCGAGGGCGTCGGACAGGTGCTCTGCCAATTCCTCGAAAGGGAGGACCTTGACGTTGGTTGCGCCCTGAGCTGAAGACCATGCGACGCTGGGGGCGAGTGGTCCCGAATCGGGAGTTGTTGCCGGGCGGGGCTCCAGCGGGGACAATCTAGTGTCATGGTGAGCTTTAGCGGCGGTGGCGGTGGTGGTGCAGCGTTGGGTAGCCCGGCCGGCATCCTCGTGCTGCTGGTTGTCATCGCGGTCGTCGGCGCGGTCTACTGGCTGTTCAATCGCTGATCGAGCTGGCTGGCCGTCGGCGGTCGGCAAAGGACCAGGCCGACGATGAGCCAGAAGGCGACATCCGTCGGCCAGAAGCGCTCGAAATCGTCGAGCCCAGCGTGCACAAGCCAGGCGGTCAGACTCGCGAGGAGGGCCGCGCGCCAGGGCCAATCCGAAGCAGCCAACCGTAGCTGCCGCGCCGCGGCGAGCGTCAACGCGGCCACGACCCAGACGAAGCTCGCGAGTCCCAGGATGCCCGTGTCGGCAAGACTTTCCAGGTATTGATTGTGGGCATGCGTGCCCAGGTTGTTGGCAGCGACGCCGGAATATGCGCTGAAGAGCCAGCGAAAATTGTCTGGGCCGACGCCGAGCCATGGGTGATCGCGGGCCATGGCGAAAGCCGTGAACCAGAAGTCAACGCGCGACGGCTGCTGGAGACTGGATTCGTCGATTCCGGCGCTGAGGCGGTGTTCCAGGCCCGGATCCATGAGCGACGCCCAACCGAGCGCCAGGGGTAGGGCCAGCGCAACGACGCCGAGCAGCAGCACGTTGCCTCGCGCCGGTCGGCGGATAGCCACCCAACCGAGCACAGCGAGCGCGGCGATCGCCGCGGCGATCCCGGCGCGACTGAATGTCAGCGCAATGGCCAGCAGTGTGCCGAGTGCGGCCAGTGAGATCGGTTTGCGCCAGCGCGTCGAAGAGGTCCATGCCCAGGCGACCAGCAGCGGCAGGCTCAACTCGAGAAACATGGCCGCTTCGTTGGGGTGCGAGAGCGTGGCGGCGGCGCGGGGGACATCGCCGATGGGAATGTCGCCGCCGTGAACTGCTGCGATCCAGCCGCTGACGGGCTGGATGCGCGTGGCCTCGGCAATCGCAATCAACGCAACCGCCAGGCCACCCACCGCCAGGGTCTGGGCAAGCCGCCGCCAGCGATCTCGGGTGCGACAGACATCGCAGACGGCCCAGGCGAGCAGGAGCCCGCTGACGGGGCGCACCAGCGTCGTCAGCGCCTGAGCTTGAAACGGCGTGGCGCCGAGGGTCGAGGCGACCAGGACCGACAGCCAGACGGCACTGGGCAGAGCGAGGACGCCGGGGAAGCGCGGCCAGCGGCGGTTGTACAGCGCGCTGCCCAGCGCCAGCACGATGACGAGTGGCAGCAGCGCGTGGACAGCGTCGAGGATTACCGTCGCGAGTCGGCTGTCCTGCGCGATGTCGGCCAGACCCGCCGTCGCGGCGAGGCAGGCTAGAACGAGCCAGGCGAAACGATCCAGATGCTGGCCCGAAGGCGTCGATGGCGCGACCAGAGGTGACGTGCCGTCTGGAACGCCAGTAGACGCCTGGATCGCCTCGCGGGTCGACGCTGAGGGTGGTGCGAGGAGAACGGGCGGTGTGGCAGATGACGCGCGTGGCGACAATCGCCAGGCGAGGCGGCTCATGTGACGCTCAGCGTGGCGTAGAGCTCGCGAAAGCGGTCGGCGCAAGCCTCCAGGCCGAAGGTCGAACGCACCAGGCTTGTGACGGCGTCGCTTCCGCGCGTGGCGGCGGAAGCGGGGCCGCTGAGAGTTGTGACGATGGCGTCGGCAAGGGCCCCAGTATCACCGACGGGCGCGAGCGCCGTGGTTAACTCGGGGATGACGCCAACGCGCGTGCCGAGGACGGGTACGCCGCACGCGGCGGCTTCCAGGGCGACCATGCACTGGGCCTCGTGGCGCGACGAGACCACGAAGGCGTCCGCGGCGCGGTAGACGTCGGGCAGCGCGGCGTGGTCGACCTCTCCGAGAAAGCGGACGCTGCGCGTGAGGTCGAGAGCGTGAACCAGGCGCTGAAGGTGGGCGCGCAGGGGACCGTCGCCGACCAGGTCGAGGGTCGCGGGCAGGCCACGCCGACGCACAGAGGCGAGTGCCCGCAGGAGCAGCGCATGATCCTTGACGGCGGTCAGGGTGCCGACGTGCAGGAGACGTGAGCTGGCAGGCCGTGGACGTGAGGCGGGTGCCAGCTCACGCGTGGGATCGAGCGTGTTTTGCAGGTCCGGGCCGTCGATGCGGGACTGAAAAGGTCGAGGTCCACGCCGAGGGGCGCCACGTGCAGGCGTGGTTGGCCAGCGCGCGACTGGCGCCCGCGCATCGGGAGGTGACGGTCACGGCTGGCAGAACTGTCGTCGTTGCCGCGGCCGAGGCGCATGCTGCTGCCGGTGGGGTAGCTGGCGCGAGTGAGGCTGCTGGCCGTGCCCGTATGAGGGCCTCCTCGAGGGCGGACCTCGCGGACGTCGCGTCGCGCATTGGGATCGGGCACGTGAAAGCACTCGGTGTTTGCGTGGCCAGCGGGGTGTGCTTCGTCGCGCATACCTGGACCTGAGGGCTGCGCGGCAGCAGAGCGCATGGGATCTGACTGGGGATGCTGATTCCGTTGGCTCAGGTGTGCTTCCGCCATGCCTGCAAGCTGCTGGGAACCGGCCGACACGGCGGTTGCCAGCCGCAGACTCGCCGCGACCTTGAGTCGCTCCCAGGCGATGCGCTGGTCGCCGTAGTCGATGTCACGCAAGGCGACGAGTTCCCCGCCGGCGAGACTCACGAGCGTCGGCACACCCAGCAGACGGCCCGCGACGGCCGCGAGCAAGCCGCTCTCGGTGGCCCAGAAGGCATGCAGCAGGTCGAAAGGCCGACGCTGGTGCTCCTGTCGCAGCACGCTGAGCGCGGTGCGCCACAGGTCGACGGTCGCCAGACGGTGACGCAGGGCGCCGCCCAGGGCGATTGTTTCGGCGCCATCGATCATGTACCGCCCGGGGGTGTACGGGTAGCGGATGGCGATAACGCGGACATCGTCGCAAGAAGCAAGGCTGCGGGCGAGGTGACGCAAAGCAGGGATACACCAGTCGGTAGGATCGGCGCTGAAGCCAGGAACCACGAGTCCGATCCGCATCATCGCGGTCGGGGCGTCACGCCGAGAGGATTTCGTGCGGCCACACCTGATTGTCGTCCGCGTCGGCGCGGCGTGACGCCCGGTGTGACGCTGCGCCAGGGGTAGAGGGGGCCGTGTGACGGTTTGCCTGCGAGTGTCGGCCGCCAACTGGAGCCCGAGGATCCGTCATGCGTTGTGACCCGGAGGCGTGCTGCTGGCGTCATCGCGGCCGCGAGCGTGTCCTGTCGAGTCTGGACCGTCACCCGTGACGGTCTGGGCGTCTCGCGGCTTCGGCACACGCGTCACGGCGATGGCGGGGTCTTTTTGCTGCGCCATCTCTTGCCGCTCGCACGGCGTCCTCGATGCGGCGCGCATCCGCGGTGACGTTTGTCAGCGTTTCGCCTCGGCGTCCCGTGTCACACACAGCACAGGTCCACCGCGGGCACCGAGCGTCACGGCTGACAGAGGAGACGTCACGGCACTACGAGAAGGCGTCACGCGGCGGGCTCCGAGGCGTCTCGGCTGTGGAACCAGCGTCACGCCGGCTGGGGCACGCGTCGAGACGCGTGGGAGCGGCGTCAGCGTGGGTGGCCGCGGCACCGTGATCTATCTCGCACCCGCGGACGCCGCCACGGAGTGACGTTTCTCTAGCGCTTCGGCGCGTCGATCTCGTAGAGGGTGTAGGTGCCTTCTGTTCCGAGCTCGTTGAGGCCCAACTCGTCGCGCAGCAGGTGGTAGTTCGTCGACGGCGCCTGGTTCAGCCATTGGCTCTCGACGCTGCCGATGTCGACGAGCAGGTAGTGCGGGGCCGGGTCGGCCACGATGGTGCGCACTTCGGGGGCGGAGACGTCGTACAGATCGAAGGTCGGCATCCTCGAGTAGTGGCGGAACGTCAGCGTCGGGCCGAAGGTGAACAATTCCGCGTTGGCGGGCGCCTGAGACTGAACCCAGTGGACCAGCGCCAGGTCTTGATCCTTGGCATTGATGAAACGCTCGACGAGTCGCGCGGCGGCGGCGCCCGTGGTTAGCAGCCCGACGACGACACACGCGGCGACGATCGTCCGCAACGCCGCTCGGGCGGGGTGCAGCGCCGCTCGCGCGGTGTGAAGAGACTCGGACGGAGGCTCGAGTTGCCCGAGCGAGCCGGATCCGTCGGCGGCGGACACGGGTGGGTCGAAACTGCGCAGTTCGGCAGCCGGAGCGGGGCCAGCCTGCGCCGTGACCGCGTGCGACTCTGAAGAGTGCGGCCCGGCGGTCGGCGCGGCCGTGCGCACATCGGCGGCGCGTGCGGCGGCCGAGCGCCTGGCGAATCCGGGCTCGGATGGAGGGCTCGCTTCTCCCCACCGTCCGCCGGCAGCTTGCCCAGTGGCAGCGTGCTCGACACCAGCGTCGGCGTCGAACCAGCGCCAGGCCAGCATCAGGCCGGCCGCGGCCAGGATGGCGGCCGGCGGCAGGTACGCCAGTGCGAAGCGGAAATTCTGCCACGGCGCGCCCGCGTGAAAGGCAAACACGATGCCCGCCCAGCCGACGATCAGCACGATAGTGCGTATCCGCCACCGCCGCGCGGCCCACAGTCCGGGCAGGATCCATACCGCCAGCAAAGGCCCGAAGTAGGCGAAGTTGGCGGGCGCCTCCGCGTAGTACACGCCGTTGGGTTGGCTGTACGCCAGGTGACCGTCGGCGGTGAAGAAGTCGCGGCGCAAGGCGTTCAGCGGCGACCACGAGTACACCTGGAAGTTGCCGGCGAAACTCGCCGGCTGCGCGGGATTGCGGATCAAACCGATCAGGGGCTGGGCCACGGCCGGCACGAGGATGAGGGCGGCGACGGCGATGGCCACCACGGCGTGCAGCAGCGCGACGCGGGGTGAGATGGCAGGCGCGTCGCTGGCAACGTCGTCGGGAGAAACACCGCTGGCGAGGCTGCCCGGTTGCTGCGTTCGACGCGAGGAGGGCAGGATCGGGCTGGGACTCGTCACCGTTGGGAAGCGCAGTGGGCGCCTCACGGCCCGACTCAGGGCTGTCGGAGTCCAGATAGGCAGAGCTCGTTGGCGTGCCGCCTGGCGTGTTGCGGTCGGCGGCGGGGGCGGCCGCAGTGCTGCCCAAAGGGGCCTCTTGGGCTGGCACACGCTGTCCGACGCGCGTCTCTGAACTGGGCCCACCCTGTTCGGTGGCACCAGCGGCAGCCATGCCGGAGTCGCCCTTCGTAGCCGTGAGTGGTGTCTCGGACTCGATCACGACCGACGGTTGGCTGCGCTCCAGTAGCGCCGACAGCGCGTAGATGGCGAACGGGATGGCGACCAGCCCGTAAATCCAGCGTGCGAGGGTGGCGTACGCGATCGCGGCACTCGCCACGACCAGCCAGGCTCCGTGCCGCGTGCGCGCGTAGCGGACCAGGGCGAAGGCGCTGAAGGTCGCCAGCGCCAGGCCCGCCGTGTCGGACATGACCACCACGCTCGATTGCCACAACTGTCCGCACACCGCGACCAGCGCGCCGGCCAGCAGGGCGAGTGGCAGGTCGTCGGGCCACAGCTCGTGGACCAGCAGGACCGTCAGCGCTGGGACCAGCGCGCCCATCAGCAGGCTCACCAGTTGGCCGGCCAGGGGCACGGGCCCGAGTACGAGCGACGCCGCCGCGACCAGCAGCGGGTAGCCGGGCGGCCAGAAGAAAGGCTCCAGCGGGGTCAGATGCAGAAGTGACTGGCGGACTGAGACGGTGCCGTAGTCGAAATACGCGTACGGATCCTGGCCGTACAGGCCGTCGAAGCCACGCGAGGCGGCGATCACGCCTGCGGCAAGAGCCAGGAACAGCCCGAGGGCGACGGCTGCGAGTGTTGCCGTGGAGCGTCGGTCGAAGCGGTTGACGGCCGCGTTCAGGCGGTCGACGGCCCTCGCGTGCGCGGCGGCGCCCTGCTGATCGCTCACGTTGAAGCCAGAGATGCTGGCGACGTCTCGGCCGCAAGCGTGTGGTGGTGGACAGGGCTACGCGGCCGCGTGGCGGGCCGAGGCGCTCGGTGACGGGGCGGTAGCGAGTGAGATGGCGCCATACTCGTCGAATTCGTTCTCTGAGCGCGTCGCGATCGCCGAAGCAGTGAGCCGGGCTCTTGGTTGCGTCTCCACCCGCGCTGACAAGCTCGGTACGTCGACCACGCCGGCGGGTGCGAATCACCCTGGCGACGGAGGCCGGGGGCGGAACTCTCAGTACGGGTGGGTTGGTCCTGGCGCGCTGAGACCCGCTGCACGTTCCCGGAAAACATCCTAGACCCCCAGCGCGTGGGCGACACGCAAAGGGCCGCGTTGAGAGTGAGCTGAGACGCGCGGGTTGCGGGCCGTGGCGGGCGGGACTCGGCTACCCTCGGACCATCGCGCACTCGGTGACGCTCCGCGATGGGGTGGCGCTGTCAGCTTCGCCATCAGCGCTCTATGCAGCGGCGCTCGTGGTTGGCTTTGCGCTGCCGTTCGAGGCCATTCCTGCGCTGGTCAGTACGCCGTGGTTCGGGCTGACCGACGACAAGCTCCTCTTGCTCGTGCTCATCGTGGGGTGGCTCCTGCAGGGCACGCGCAGCCTGAGCCGAGACGGTGCGGACGCGTCTGGCGCCGGGGTGGCAGCCATGCCTGAGGGTGCGCGCGGCGTTCGCGGCCCCGCCGAGGTGGTCGCGCCGAGTTGGGCAAGCGCGCCAAGCCTGGCGAGCCTGGCAGGCGGAGCGAGTGGGCAGCGTGTCGCGCGCCCGTCGGCTGTCGTGAGCGAGCCAGGCGGGTCGCGGCGGGCGATGGGCATCAGCGCAGCAGGCACGCAATCAGCAGGCGAAGTCGCCGAGACGGCCGGTGCTGTCGGTCGAAGCGGCGCGAGCGGGACAGACGCGGAGACACGGGCAGATGGAAGTCCGCGGGTGGCTGGCGCCGTGGAAGCTGCAGGGGCCTCGAGGGCAGCAGGCGCGGGCGCAGCTGGCTGGCTGGTCACGTTGCCCACGTGGGCCGAGTGGCGGTGGCTGCTGCCCAGCCTGGTTTTTATCGTCGTCAACCTCGTGTCGGCGCGGCTCGCGGCAGCGGAGTATGCCGACGAGGCGGTGCGTTCTGTCGCTCGACTCCTGGCGGCGGCGTTGTTCATGCTGGTCGGCTTGCGACTCGGACGCGACCTCCGCCAGGCGCGCGGCGTGCTGTGGGCGATTGTCGTCGGCGCCGGGCTCAGTGGGGTGCTCGGGCTCGGCGAGGCCGTGCGCTGGGCGCCGCTCCAGCCCGTACTCGAGCTGTTCAAGGTCGCGCCGACACGCGTCGGCGGGGAGCTGCGCGTCAGCGCTTCGTTTCAATACGCCACGATCGCGGCCATGTACTTCGAGATGGTCGCCCCGCTGGCCATCGTCCTCGCCGCGACCGCACGCCGCCGCTCGGCTCAGTTGCTCGGGGTTGGCATTGCGGTTGTGTGCACGGCAAACGTGGTGCTGTCGCTGACGCGCGCGGGCATGCTCACGCTGTTCACGATCTACGCGGCACTGGCGGTGGTCGGCTGCGCGCGCGGCAACCTGCGACGCGTTCTGCCGCCGACGCTACTCAGTGCCGCGGCGCTGATCGGCGGGGCGATCCTGCTCTTTGTCCACGATCCGGTGTTTGATCTGCGACTGCAGACCGAAAGCGATGCTGACTGGTATGGCGCGGACTATGCAGCGCCGGCAACGCTCACGTTGCAGGCGGATCACACCTCTACGGTGGGTCTCGACGTGCGCAACGAGGGCCGCATTGCCTGGACGAGCTCGGGCAACCATCCGTTTGCGCTCGGCTACCGCTGGCTTACGGACGATGGGACAGGCGTCCTCGACGTCACGCCGGCTGAGATCCCGCTGGCGCATGACGTCCAGCCGGGCGAGACGATTCATCTGCAGGCAAACGTCGCGGTGCCGGATCTCGCCGGCGGGCACGTATCGACTGGACTGGGGCATGCTGCAGCGCGACGTGCTCCAGTTTGACGAGCGCGGCTGGGCGGACGCGGAGACGCAGGTGTCAGTTGCGCCTGGCGCCACGGGTGGGGCGCTGCCGGCCGTCAGTCCACGCGATGACGGGGAAGCGCCCTGGGTGGTCGGACGGATGGACCTCTGGCGGGCGGCGGAGCACCTGATCGCGGCGCATCCGCTGCTGGGCGTGGGGCCGGACGATTTCCGCCACTACTACGGGGCCGAGCTCGGTCTCGAGGCCTGGGACGAGCGCGTGACGGCGAACAACGTGTACCTGGAAGTGCTGACGGACCTCGGGGTACTCGGCCTGGCGGCCTTCGCCTGGGTGGTCATCGGGCCGCTCTGGGCGGCGGGGCGCGGGGCGCTGGGCGGGGCCCGCCGGGAGATGGCGAGGGCCGAGTCTGGTGGCGGGCGGACTGGCTCAGGTGTGAATTGGGACAGCGGTCATGGTGGTGTGGAAGCAGGGGACGAGCCGACTGGCGCGCGTAGCCTGGTAGCGGAAGCTATCGACGCGAATGCCGATTTGGGCGACAACCGCGGTGAGATGGGTGCGAGCGGCGCTCGTGTGGACCAGGCGCGCCGGTTGCGGGCGTACCTTGCCCTTGGCGTGGGGTTGAGCATCGTCGCGTTTCTCGTCCACGGCCTTCTGGATTCGTTCCTCACCTTCAATTCCACGCTCTGGCTCTTCTGGCTGCTGCTCGGGTTTGCTTCAGTCCTGGGCGGCGCGCGGCGACGCTGAGCCTGAGGCGCCGCGCACACGCGTCTGACGGCTAGAAGCCGCAGGTTTCGGGGCGCTGGTAGGCCAGAAGTCTCTGGAGCGGGCGCAGCTCCCAGGGATAGCTGTAAAAGCCCAGGTGGTAGCGCCACGCGCTGGCTGCGCGCAGGATCACGCGGCGCATGCCGCGCAGGTTCGGATTGGTGATGGTTGGATAGTAGGCGCCCAGCACACGCTCGAAGTCGCGCATGTGGCGGCGCAGGGGATCGGCCAGCCACGGGATCGAGGCGCTGCGGCGGAGGGCGAAGTCCTGCCAGTCGTTGCTAATCCACTCCTCCAGGGTGCGCGGGAACGCGAAGCCTTCGGCCTTGGCCTCTTCGTACAGCTCACCCGCGAGCGGGACCGGGGTGTAGACGTACATGATGATTTCGGTGTGCGGATTGACGCGTTTGACTTTGCGAATGAACTCCAGAGTGCTGCGCACGTCGCTCTCGGGGTCCGGCGGATTGCCGAGCACAAAGGAGAACTCGGGCACAATGCCGTAGCTGCGCATTTTTTCGGCGATGAACAGCGTCTTGTCGGTGGAGGCAGAGCCGCCTTTGTTCATGCGCTTGAGGGTTTCGTCGGAACCGGATTCCGCGCCCATGAACACCATGCGCAGACCGCTGTCGCGCATGAGCTCCCAGGAGTGGTCGGAGTAGCGCAAGAGCGTGTCGATGCGCGCGTCGCCCCACCAGCCGATGTTCAGGTCCATGATGCGTTCGGCGAAGTCCGCGGTGCGGGCTTCGTGTACGAAGAAATTATTGTCGTAGAACTCGACGGCGTCCGCGCCATACTCCGTGACCAGTTGCCGCGTCACGTTGGCGGTCCGCTCGGCCGACTGCGCGAGCCAGCGACCGCCCACCATATTCACCACCGCGCAAAAGTTGCAGAAAAATGGGCAGCCGTAGCTGGAGTGGTGCGCCAGCGTGCGCTTGCCCATGAAGGACGAGCGCGTGTAGCGGCGCACGTCGATGCGGTGATACGGAAAGTCCGGCATGACGTCGGGATGCGGGATCGGCGCGGTGGCGTTGGTGAACGGCATGCCGTCTGATTGGCAATAGGCCAGTCCAGGCAGGTCCGTTGGATCGTCGCCGGCGGCCAGGCGGTCGATCAAACTTTGAAAAACGATTTCACCGTGACCGCGCACCACGTAGTCGACGTAGCCGGACTTCAGGCTGACGTCCCAGTGCTGGGTGGGGAAATAGCCACCCCACACGATGCGCAACTGTGGATGGCGTGCTTTGAGCTCGCGACACAGCGGCACCGCGTCGGCCAGCTGCGGGCCGGGCATGACCGTGACGCCGAGCATGTCCGCGCCGTCGCGCACCAGTCGGTCGATGGTGCCCAGCGCGTCGCGGTCCAGATTGCCATCGACGATGGTGTAGTCGTGGCGACCTTCGAGCAGGGCACCAAGCGCCAGCAGCGCGAGCGGCATGACGGGCTTGCGCCGCGCGGAGCTGGGCGGGTTGTACAGGACTAGCATGCTGGCACGGCCTCGGCTGCGCTGTTTTGGGCTGCGCTGTTTTGGGCTGCGCTGTTTTGGGCCGCGCTGTTTTGCCCCGCGCTGTTCACCACGTGTCCTCCGCTGACGTCCGGCCGTGTGGCGAACGGCTCCACCGGCGCCCCGACCAACGCCTCGACCAACGCCTCGACAGGCGCAACGGCGTGGACCGTCATCACTTCGTTGATGAAATCACGCCTCGCGGCCACGCTGTGGCGCAGCCCGTTGCGCGTCAGGCACGACAGGAACATCTCCGGATCGGCGTCGGACGACAGCACGATCAGCGCCTGGCCGCGCGGCCGCAGGTGCGCGGCGAGTTCCGCAGCAAAGCGCTCGGG
This sequence comes from uncultured Chloroflexia bacterium, assembly GCA_963776625.1. Classification (GTDB taxonomy): domain Bacteria; phylum Chloroflexota; class UBA6077; order UBA6077; family CF-72; genus CF-72. Next base: position 780,565 of record CAVZNP010000007.1, read on the forward strand.
GACGTCGGCTGATCGCCAGGCGCGGTCCAGGCTGTCGCGCGGCACCCCACGATAGTACGGGGGATTGAACAGGACCACGTCGAAGCGCTCGCGTTCGACGGGGGCGAACAGATCGCCCCCACGCGCGTCGACGTCCAGGTTGTTGAGCAGCGCGTTGACGCGTGTGCAGCGGATAGCGCTGGGGTTGATGTCGACGGCGACCACCGCGCAGCCGCGTCGGGCGGCGGCCAGGCCGCAGGCGCCGGAGCCGCTGCCAAGGTCCAGCACCCGGCTACCGGGAGGCAGGAGGTCGGAGCGACGCAATTGGGAGACGAGAAAGGCACCGGAGCGGAGGAGTTTCGGGTTGAAGACGTCCGGCAGGACCACCAGCTGGAGTCCGTCGACGGTTTCGAGGACGGTGCGCTCGTAGTTGCGCCGGTCGAGCAAGACGAGTTTTGCGCGCAGGACCGCGCGCCACGCGCGGCGGGGGGCGGAGTCCAGCGGCAGGCTGGCGATGGCCGCGCTCACGCGCGTTCGACCTCGCGTTCAGTCAGCAGCATGCCCACTTGCCCGAGCTTGGCGCTCAGAAATGAGCGCGCCATGCGCGGGTAGCTGCGACCTGGACCGTGTCGCTGGCGGTGGAGCGCGACTTCGCTCACCATCCAGCGCGTAGCGTACTGGTAGTAGCGGGGTGAGTGCCGTCCGGCGATCGTGTAGTCGCGGTCGGAGCCAGATTCCCAGTCGCTGCGAGCGATGACTTTATCAGCAACCGACGTGTAATACGGCGTGCCTTTAATGGGGTACGCCACGGTGGTCAGGAAGGTATCTGGACCTGCCTCTTTCAGGTGCTCGACGGTTGCCTCCAGGTCAGAGCGTTCTTCACCGTCGTAGCCGAGCATGATGAACATACCCACTTCGATGCCGTACTTCTGCAGGAGGTGAACCATGTCGCGCACGCGCTCGGCGTTGGTCCGCCGCTTCATGCGGTCCAGAATTTTTTGCGAGCCGCTTTCGGCGCCAATCCACAACCGGTAGCAGCCAAGGCGCGCCAGCGTCTGCACGACTTCTTCGTTCAGGCGGTCCTCGCGCGATATCGTCTCGAATGGGAGCCGGAAACCGCGGCGCTCCATTTCAGCGCTGTACTCGAACAGCCATTTGTGGTTGATGGTGAAGACGTCGTCGGCGTACCACAGCAGGTCCGGGTGGTAGGTATCGACGATGTGCTCGACTTCGTCGACGACGTTGGTCGGCGTGCGGCGGCGGTGTGAGTAGCCAAAGACGGAATGACTGCACCACGTACAGGTGAAGGGACACCCGCGGGCGGTGATCAGCGACACGGATCCCTGACCGTGGTGCTTGCGCCAGATATTGACGTATTCGTCCTGGTCGATGGCAGCTCGATCGGGAAAGGGCTGGGCGTCCAGGTCGGCGATCATCGGTCGGGGTTCGGTGCGAACGATCGCTCCGCTGGGGTCGTGGTAGGCGATGCCCTGAATGCTGGCGAGGTTGGTCGTGCCGTACTGGACCAGGTGAGGGACGAGCTCTTCGAGGGTGAGCTCGCCTTCGCCGATCGCGATGACGTCCGCACCGCGCGACAGATATTCCTCCAGGTAGTTGGCTGGATCCGGACCGCCGACGACCACATAGCTGCCAACGGCTTGGGCGGCGGCGATCACCTGGAGGACTCTGGAGCGCGTCATCAAGTTGCTGTACACGCCCACCACCGGTGGACGTTCGCGCTGGAGGTGGGCCTGGAAGTCGTCGAAGCGGGAGAAGGTGGTGTCGAAGAGGTCCGTCGCGATGCCGTGCGCTTTCAGGTGCGAGCTCACGTACAGCAGACCGAGCGGAGGGTAGGGTTTCATCACCGCCAGCTCGTGCGGATCCTCGTACATGAAGTACCCGTGGGTGAGCAGGACGTCAGCGGCCATCAGTCGTTCGCGGCCTCGACGGGGATCAGGTTGATCAGGCCCTTGTGTGGGGCGCGGGCGCGGCGCTCCAGCTCCAGGCGCAGAATGGGCAGGGTTAGTGTGCTGCGCACGATCGCGGCGTACAGCCGCAAGCGGCGGCGCGCGGACGGATGTCCGGTGCGCAGCTCGTCGCTGGCGCGCTGTGCGCGAAATTCGCGATGCAGCACGCGGTGCAGCCAGCGATAAAAGGCCGTGCTGAACGGGCCGTTGTACAGCATCGCCAGATCTTCGGAGTCCTGCCAGTTCTGTTTGGTGCCGAGCTCGTGCTGGACGGCGGTGAAAAAGCGTGTGCCCGGCAGCGGATAGGACACCGACATGCCGATGTCATCCGGGTGACAGTCGCGGACCATTTGCAGCGTACGCTCGATGTCTGCACGCGTTTCGCCCGGATAGCCGAATTGGAGGAAGAAGCCGACCTGGATGCCAGCCGCGTGCAGACGCTGCGCGGTGGCATAGATGTCTTCCACGCGGGTGCCTTTGTCCATGGCGTCCAGGATTTTCTGGGAGCCGGACTCGGCGCCGACCCAGACGCGCTGCGCACCGGCGCGGCGCAGGCCGTCGATGGTGTTGCCTTTGAGGATCAGGTCAGCACGCTGCAGGCTCTTGAACGGCAGTCGCGCCGCGCGCGCCTCGACGAGATCGGCGAACTGTTCGACCCAACCGGGGATCAGCCCGAAGATGTCGTCGACGAACCAGATGTGGTCCGGCTTGAACGTGCGCTTGAGCCAGGCGATCTCGTCCGCGACGTTGGCGGCCGAGCGCACGTGGTAGCGCTGGCCCCAGATCGGCTTTGCGCACCAGTTGCAGTGATAGGGGCAGCCACGCGACGTCGCCACGTTCATCGAGTAGAAGCCGTGATGGGTTTGCCAGATCGCGCGGTAGCGGTCGACGTCGACCAGGTCCCAGGCAGGGAATGGCAGGCCATCGAGGTCTTTGAGGTCGGGTCGCCGCGGGGTGATCTGGAGCTGACCGTCACGCGCGTAGGCCAGGCCCAGGATGTCCTCCAGGCTCGTGCTGGCGTGGTTGAGCAGGACGTCCAGGAGGTCGCCCAGAGTTTCTTCGCCTTCGCCGATCAGGACATAGTCGGCGCCAGCGTCCAGGTAGGCCTGGGCGTGATCGGTGGCGTCCGAGCCAGCGATCACGACCGTGCAGCCGCGCGCTTTTGCCATGCGGGCCATGGCGAAGGCCGCTTCGCGCATGCGCAGCAGGCACATCTTGGACAGGTAGTTGAAATTGTCCTCGTACAGGACCGCGATTCTGGGACGTGTTTGTGCCAGGGCCTGGTCCCATTCGGTTTCGGACTCGGCGAGCATCGCGTCGAAGAGGCCGACGCTGTGGCCGCGGCCGCGCACGTAGCTGGCGGCGTACAGCGTGCCGAGCGGCGGGTAGGGCTGCATGGCCGCGTACAGCTTCGGGTCGAAGCGCAGGAAATAGGACTGTCCGAGGAGGACGTCGACGGGTGCATCGCTCATGCGTCGAGGGCCTGCAAACGCTCAGCGTAACGCGACAGTGTGGCCTGGCCATGATCGCCGAAGTGGCCTTTGCACCAGTCGGGGCCGAAGGCGGCTTCGGCGTGGCCGTTGCCCTGCGTGCCCAGTTTGCGGACCTTGCGCATCATTTCCCAGTGCTCCAGGGGCGAGCACATGCGACTGCGCAGGGTGCTTTCGACCAACTGGTGGGTTCGGTGGTGCGTCGGCTCGACCGCGGCCATGCGCCGCGGAGTTCCCGTGGCATTCGGCAGATAGGCATACGTCCAACGGTTCAGCTCGCGCAATTGCTCGTAGATGCCCAGGCCGGCGATGGGCACCATCTGGGTCACCTCGTGGGCGGTGAACAGGTTGCGCTCGGTCAACACAAGCGCCCGCTCGGACAGGAAGTAGTTCGGGCACAGCTCAGTGCCGCGCAGGGCGGCCATGCGCACCAGTCCGACAATGAGCGCGCGACACAGCCACAAGCGGTCGGGCTCGGTCACGATCAGGTAGTCGATGTCTCCGTCGGCCATGTTGTCCATGGCCAGGCCGCCTGTCACGGCCACCATGCGCACGAACGGGAGGTTGCTCATGCGTCGGGCGTAGTGGACACCGCGGCGCCAGAAGTCAGTGGCGCTGGCGGCGCGCGCCTTGCGGGTCTGGACTGAGGCCTCGCGCCCGGTCAGTGTGAAGTAGCGGCCAGAGCGGCTGAGCTCGGGCGGCAGCTGGTTCTGGAGCAGGCTGCGCACCGCGCCGCGGCCGGCCGAGATGTCGATCAGGTAGCGGTGGATCTCGTCGGCGGTGAGGGGGTAGTCGAAGACGTCGGCATAGGCAACGGTCTGGACGACTGCGCGTTCCAGCGCCGCGCGGGAAGGCTCGGTACGGCTTCGCCGTGCCTCAGCTTCCGCGGCGAGACCGCCGCTGCTCATTTGCGTCCCAACACACGGGTCGAAGTGGTTGGCTCTTGCACGATGACTCTTGGAGATCGTCGTTCTCAGAGTACGAAGAGGTGCCCGCCCTGGGATTGCCTGCTCGTCAGCCTACGGTACACGACGCGCGGGGGTGGGAACTATGGACCAAGGTCGCAGCGGCGGGGGCTTCGCGAGCGTGGGGGCATGTGTTGGAATGAATGCCACATGGGCGGCGGTGACGGTGGCGCGGGTGGGCAGCGCATGCGGGTTGACCCGGTCACTCGCGGGTGGGCCGTTGTCACCTCGGCGGGCGTGGTGCGCCTCGGGCTCGGATTCGTGGCGTCACTGCTCATTGCTCGCGCATTGGGGCCCGCCGATTTCGGCATCTACGCGGTGCTCGGGGCGACCGTTGGTATCGTCAGCACGCTCGCCGAAGGCGGGCTGACCGAGGCGGCGGTGCTGCGCATCGCGTCGGTCTGGTCCGACGCGCCCGAGCTGGCCGCGGCGCGGGCGCGAAGTTTCTTCTGGCTGCGCCTGGGCCTGTCCGTGATTGTGGTTGGCGTGGGCTGCGCGCTGGCGGGAGTGATCGTCAGCACGCTCCTCAACGACATCAACGCGGGCCTGCTGCGCTGGGCGCTGCTCGGGATCGTGGCCACCGCGGCCAGCGGGGCACTCAGTGCCGTGCTGCAGGCCACGGGTGGCTTCGGCCGCATGTCCTCGTTGACGCTGATCAACACCGGGCTCACCGCGGCGCTGGCGCTGCTGCTGGCCGCGATCGGCCAGCTGAATTTGCTGAGCGCCCTGATCGTGCTGGGCATCGGCACCTCGCTCGTGACCTTCGCCGCCGCGGCGCGCATGCTGCCTCCCGACTGGCGGCTCAGCCTGCCGCCACTGGCCGAGCTGCAGAGCGAAGGCAGGCGCCTGCTGGATACCGGCCGATGGCTGTGGATCGCCAGTCTCTTCGCCATGCTGACCGCGAACGCCGAAGTGCTGCTGCTCAACCAGTGGAGGGCGCTGGCGCTGGTCGGCACCTACGCCCTGGCGCTGAACCTGGCGACCAAGGCGGACGTGGTCAATCAAAGCCTGTACACCGTGCTGCTACCCGGTGTGGCGACGCTGGACGTGCGCACGCGGCGGCGCAGCTACCTGCGGCGCGGGTTGCTGCGAAGCGCGGGCGTGTGCCTGGTGCTGCTCGTTTTGATTCCGCTGGCGCAGCCGCTGATTGTGCTGATCTACGGGGCCGCCTACGCGCCGTCCGTCATCTTCTTTCAGTTGCTCCTCGGAGTGATGATCTTCGACGTGCTGCTGACGCCGTTTCTGCTGCTGCCGCTGGCGTACCGGCAGGCCAAGGTGCTGGCGGCCGCCGACGCGACGCGTGCCCTGACGCTCATCGCCGTTGCGGTGGCCCTGATTCCCGTCTACGGGCCGTTTGGCGCGATCGCGGCGCGGTTTGCGTCGCGGGTGGCTGGCGCAATGCTGGTCCTCGCGGCACTGTACGTCACGAGTCGGTCAGGTCGTGGTAGGTTCGCGGTCCAGCAGACGGAGGCCGCTGGCGTAGCCGAGTAGCGGCTCAGGCCGGGCTGCGGCGCCCCAGTGACAGGGTGCACACGCAGACCTTGCAGAGCGGGTTGGTCTTGACGTCGAGGTCGCGACGGAAGGCGACGGCCTCGGGCGAGTTCAGGATTTCATCCAGCGGCTGTTCATGCATATTGCCCAGCGACCTGTGGAAGAAGCACGGACGGACGGTGCCGTCCGCCTCGACCACCGATGACACCCACGGCGCGTTGCAGAACGTCTCCGGCAACTCGCCCAGCCCGTTCAGCGCGGTGTAGTAGCGCGGCAGCCGACGCAGTTTGTCGGGGCGCTCGGAGATGAAGCGGCTCTCGAAGTCGGCGGCGAAACGCTGGATGACGTCTTCGACGATCCGCGCGAACTCCTCGCTCTCGCCGGGATCCAGGGCGACCTCGGAGATGCGGGGCTCCTGCCACGGGTCGGGACGGTTGAAGGCCGTCGACGAGACGTCGGCGGACATGAATGAGATGCGGCTCAGACCGATCGCGTGGGCCGCCTCAATGATGTTGGGCAGGTCGCGGAAGTTCGTGCGCTGCAGGACGCAGCGAGCGCCCACCGCGTAACCAGGTTGCTCGTCGCGCAGGGCCTGGATGCCTTCGGCCAGGCGCTCGAAGGCGCGTGGCACGCGGCGGACGGCGTTGTGGATATCTCTGCTGCCGTCAATCGAGACGATGACCTCGTTGCACCATCTGACGATGTCTCGAGCGAAGACTTTCAGCAGCAGGCCGGTGGACAGCAGGGTGATCTGCAGATCGGGGTTGAGCTCGCGGAGGAGCTCGCACAGCAGCCACAGATTCTGGTGCATCAGTGCTTCGCCGCCCGAGAGCACCACGCGCTGGACGTGCAGGTTGCGCAGGGCGGGGAGCTGCTGCTCGAGGTCTTCGCGGGAGAGCTCGTGCTTGACGGCGTTGGCCTGCCAGATGTCGCACATGACGCAGCGGCAGTTGCAGCGGCTGTGGGGCATCAGGATGAGTTGCGGCAGCGAGTGGATGCGGTGCGTCGAGCGGGTAGCCTGGCGGCGGAGGGTCTCGAGAGGGGAGACGGGGCTCATGGTCATCGGAGCGGGGCGCCCTTCGAATAGGGACTCGTCTGGGGCGGACTCACGGCAAAGATACGCACGCTGTGGTCATTGGGGATGTGCGCCTATCGCGCGGAACGGTCAAGTGAGCCTACGATCACCGGGAAGCGGGCCGGCTCGCGGCGGGCACGGACACCGTCGAGCTGGCGGCGCGCCGCGGTCATCGGGTCGAGTCTCGGGGTGTGCACCTGCCAGCTGATGCCCAGCGCCGCGGACAGGGCCCTCAAGCGCGCGGGGGTCAGGAAATGCTCGCAGTCGAGCGCATTCGAGGCAAAGCCGTAGGTGCGCAGAAAGCGCGCTTCGCGCTCCTGGACCATGCGCTGGCCGCTGGTCGGATCGGAGTACATCGGCGAGTCGAGGATCACCAGGGTACCGCCTCGCCGCAGCACCCGCAGGCTTTCGCCGAGCGTACGGACGTAGTCCGTCGAGTAGTGCAGCGAGGCGTTGAAGATGGCCAGGTCGATCGATTCCGCGGGCAGCGGCAGGTGGTCGAACTCGGCCAGCAGCGGAGCGGGGCGGTGCTGTTCGACGTAGTGGCGGACGGCACGCAGGCCATCGAGCGGGTCGTCCAGGACGTCGACGGCGATCGCTCGGTGGCCGCGACGCACGAGGCGGGCGCTCAGCCAGCCGTTGCCCGCGCCGAGATCCAGGACCGTCAAGCGCGACACGTCCAGTTCCAGAGGTTGGACGGCGCGGCTCAGGAACATGTTGTAGGAGCGCGCGCGGATCCGCCAGATCTCGGGATAGCGGCCGCTCAGGTCGTGATACGGCAAAGCGGCGTAGTAGGCGGGATCGACGGATCCCCAGCCCTCGGCGCGACGCACCGTACGGTACTCACGGACGAACTGGGCCAGCGCCATATGTGGTGCAGCTAGCGTAACCCGAGCCCGGAGAGATCCAGGTGCTGCAAGCGCTCGGGGTCGGTGACCGAGTTGATCTCGACGATCCTACCGCCGCGCACGGTAAACGCCATGAGTGAGACTGGCTGACCGTCCGCGGCAATGACGACGCCCGCCGCGCCATTGATCACGCTCGGGTGGACGGTGCTCAGCGGACGGGCGAACATCAGCGCCTGGCCGGCGACCGCGGCCGCGCCATGCAGCAAGACCGACGTGGCGGGGCGCAGTGAACCGCCATCCGCGCGCAGGACCACTTCGGGATCCAGGACGGCGATCAGCGCCTCGAAGTCGCCGTGCCGCGCGGCGGCGAAGAAGGCGTCGACGACCTGGCGCTGTCCGTCGAGGTCGGTGTCGGGTACCCGCTGGCCGTGCTGGACGCGTCGCCGCGCGCGGCTGGCAAGCTGGCGGGTGGCGGTCGACGAGCGGCCGAGGATGGAGGCGATCTCGTCGAACGACACGCCGAACATATCGTGCAGTACAAACGCCAGCCGTTCGGCGGGCGCCAGCGACTCGAGCACGATCAGCATGGCCAGGCCCACCAAGTCGGCCAGGACCGCCTCGCGCTCGGGATCCAGACCTGCCTCGGGGCCAACGATGGGATCCGGCACGTGGGTCTCGAGTGACTCCTCGTGGTGGGCGCGACGCGAGCGCAGCACGTTCAGACAGACGCGCGCGACGACGGTGGTGAGCCAGGCGCCGAGGTTCTCGACCGCGGTGGTGTCGGCGCCGCTCAGCCGCAGCCAGGTCTCCTGAACGGCGTCGTCGGCTTCGGTGAGCGAGCCGAGCATGCGGTAGGCGACCGCGCGCAAGTGCCCGCGGTCGTGTTCGAAACGCTCGGCCAGCCAATCGTTGCGCTCCATCGGACAATATTCGCTCAGCGCCGCGACAATAGAAGGCAGGTATGGCAGAGCAGGGCAACTCTGGCTGGCGCGCAATGGCCAGTCGCGGCTTTGCCGACCTGTCCCCGCCGGAGGCCGAGCACGCGATGCTGGAGCTGCCGACCAACCGCGCGGACTACGTCGGCGTGCTGGAGGACCTCGGCGATTATCCGGCGCGGTCGCCCATCGGCCAGCGGGTGCCGACGCAGGCGGATGTCGACGCGCTGAAGGAGGGTGGCGGACCCTGGCGCGGCGTTGTGCTGCTCGACGACGAGCGGAGCGCCAGGCAGGCGGCGCTGCTCTTCGACCGTGTCTTTGTGCTGGATCCCTTCTACGACAGCGGCGCCATGCTGTATGCCGCCTGGCACGATCCGTACATCAAGGACGAGCACAGCCGACGCCTCGCGGAACAGGCGGGCTGGCTCGTGCGTCTGGCGCCGCTGTTCAACGCCGGCACCGCGCTACTGGCGCCCGAGCATCTGCCCGGCAGCTGGAACCCGCGACCCGGCTGGCGCAAACCGCGCGGCAATACAGACCGGCGCCAGGTGGGCGCCTGGGCGATGCGCACCGGGCTGGTGCTGCTGTACTGGGCGGACCGACTCGACGCGGTGGCCTGCACGACGCGGCTGGAAGTGGTCGCGGCGATGGAGGTTGCCCTGGGTGCCGCCGCGCGGGCGACGACGCTGGAGCTGAGCGAGGTGTCGGGCACGGAGGAGGCGCAGCGTCTGCGTGACGAGCATCCCGACGAGCTGTGTGCGCAGTGGCGGGAAATGCGGCGGGTCACGCGGCGGCGCGGGCGGCGGTGCCTGGAGGATCTGGCGTTCGCGGCCACGCGAGTGGGGGTCGATGGACGGGCCGGGACGTGGCGGCTCATGCTGGGCGAGGCGACGGTGCCCGAGCCGGCAATGCTCATCCGACGGGTGTTGAACAGTCAGGATCCTGAGCGCGAGCCGGCGCTGCCGCGGCGGCGGCTCAGGCGCAGGCCGCTGTGCTTGCTCGCTCCCGGGGCGTAAACGGCTGACGTGGCGGCGGCGGGTCCGCTCTCAGACTGGCGGATGCGCGCGTGGGGAGTGCTTGACAATCGTGACGTCGTCCACCGTGACCGTGCCGCTGGTGACCCGCGCGCACACCACTGGCAGCAGGCGCTCGACCTGTTCGGGCGTGTCGATCCATTCGATCAGCACCGGCAGGTCTGGCACCACGTCGGCCAGGCGCGCCACGTGCAGCTGGCTGTGGGCGCCGAAACCGGCCAGGCCGCGGAACAGTGTGGCGCCAGCGGCACCCTCGGCGCGCAGCAGGCTCAGCAGGTCCTCCCACAGCGGCCTGTGGCTGCCGGCGGCCTTGTCCTGCTCGCTGATATAGATGCACACCCGTTTGCCTGGACCTTCGCGCCCCTCCAAAACCATGCTGGCGTTAGAGGGGCGCGAGGCGGCCGATGACGGAGCCGAGCCACACGCCGATGAAGCCGATCACGTTGCTCCCGAAAACATAGGCTAGCGCTGGCAGCCAGTTGCCGGATTGTGCCAGCGTGAGCGTCTCCCAGGCGTAGGTCGAGAACGTGGTGTAGCCGCCCAGGAAGCCCGTGGCGAAGAACAGCCGCCACAGCGGGTTGACGCCGACGCGTTCGCCGATGAACGACAGGACGATGCCGATGACGAAGGCGCCGGACACGTTGATGATGAAGGTACCGTAGGGAAAATCGGCGCCGAGACGGTCGGCGGCCCAGTTGCCGACGACAAAGCGCAAGTTCGCCCCGAGCATCGCTCCCACGGCGACGGCCACGTATTGCACACCCTCAAGTATTGCGGTGGACGGCTGTCGGACGCGCCGCGGTGCGCGTCCCACGTCTCGGCGTGCGGGTGGTGCGTGGAGCAGCGTTAAGCGCGTGCCACAATGCGGACGTGGGGCCGTCTGTGGTCGTCAATGGCCGCGGCTATCGCCTGCCCGCGCGGCCTACCGTGGTCCTGGTGATTGACGGTGGCGATCCGCGCTATCTCGACGACGCCCTCGCGCGCGGGCTGATGCCCCACTTGCGAGGCGCGCTCGAGGCAGGTGGCGCGTATCACGTCGGGCGCGGCTGCATGCCGTCGCTGACCAATCCCAACAATATGTCGATCGTGACTGGCGTCGCGCCTAGTCGCCACGGAGTGCCGGGCAACCACTATTTCGATGCCACCTCGGGCGAGGAGGTGCAGCTCAGCGATCCGCGCTTCCTGCGGGCCGAGAGCATCCACGCCGCGGTCCAGCGCGCGGGCGGGCGGGTGCTGGCCGTCACGGCCAAGGACAAGCTCAGGCGGCTGCTGGGGAACGGCGGCGTCCCGTCCGTCAGTGCCGAGCGCGCACACGAGCTGACGTTGCCAGAACTGCACATCGACGACCTGTGTCAACTGGTCGGCAGGCCCGAATCCGGGTATTTACGCCTGGGACCTGAGTGCCTATGCCATGGAGCTCGCCCTGGCGATTCACCGGGTAGCGCCACGGGACCTGATGTACGTCAGTCTCACCGACTACGTGCAGCACAAGCAGGGACCGGCTGGCGACATGGCCGACAGGTTCTTGTGTCGTTTCGACGAGCTGATGGGTGAGTACCTTTCGGAGGGCTTCGTCGTCGGCGTGACCGCCGACCATGGCATGAACGCCAAGCCGCGGGTGATTTACCTCGAAGACGCCCTGGCTCAGGCCGGAATACACCAGGCGCGCGTGGTCCTGCCGATCACCGATCCGTATGTGGTGCATCACGGCGCACTCGGCTCGTTCGCCTGGGTGCACCTTGCGGCGAAGGACCGCGAGCGAGCGCGCGAGGCGATCGCCGTGCTCGAGGGTGTCGAGGAGGTGCTCTCCCGAGAAGAGGCCGCGGCCATCTTCGAGCATCCCGTCGACCGGATTGGCGACCTCTCGATCACGGCCGACGCGCGGACCGCGCTGGGAACGTCGCAAGCGAAGCACGATCTGTCGGGACTCGGCGAAGGCTTACGTTCGCATGGCGGCAGGCACGAGCAGCTGGTACCGATCATCGTCAGCCAGCCATTGGCTGAGGAGTACCGCGTGCGACACGCGGCTGGCGTGAGCAACGCGGATCTGCACGACCTGCTGCTCAACGGCACGGCCTGAGGCTGGGTGCAGGTCTTCAAATACACCCCGACTACACCCGACCCTGGCTCAGTGACTGCCGGTTGGGCGCGGGGGAACCACGGAGAGGTACTCCCAGATCGCGCGGAGCTCGAGATCGGTCATCTGGGCGTAGTAGGGCCACGGCATGGACGTGTCGATGGCGCTGCCGTCAGGTCGTCGCCCGGTGCGCATAGCGCGCAGAAAGTCAGTTTCGCTCCAGTCGCCGAGTCCGGTCGGTGTGAGGTTGGCCGCCGGCCGCGAGACGGGTGGGTCGCCTGGCACGACCCCGCCGGAGAGGCCAGGACCATGACACCGTGCGCAGCCAGCGATGGTGGCAAGGTACTCGCCATACGCTGGGGTGAGGTCGACGGCGACAGATGGAGGACGCGGCGCACTGCGATCGATGCTTTCGGCGGGCAACAGGTTGAATCGCCCGGTCGCGAACCGCAGCCGGCCGAGGGCCCGTAGCTGATTGGCAGGCAACGACGAGGTGGTAGGCGGCAGCGATTTGAGGTACGCGATGAGCGCGCCGAGGTCGTCGTCGCTGAGGTGGTTGTAGTCGTCGGACGGCATGAGCCAGAGCTGGTGCCCGGACGGATCCACACCGTAGCGAATCGCCCGAACGAAGTCAGCGTCGTTGAAGGTTGCGCCCTCGCCGCCACGGGTGAGGTTGGGGGCAACCACTCGTGCCGACGCATCGTCGATGACGACTGCGCCACTGAGCGACGGCCCGTGGCACTGTGTGCACAGCGCGATCGCGCCCGCGATGTGCTGCCCGCGCTGGATGGCCGAGATGTCGGTGGGGATGTCGATGCTGTCAGTGGGTGCGTTGACGCTGGCGGTGACTCTCAGTCGCGTGAACCCGTAGAGACCGGCGGCGGTGAGGACAACCACGAGTCCAATGCCGAGGACTACCAGGCCGCCTATTTTCAGTAGTCCGGGCATCGCTGCTGCTATGTACCATGCGAGACCGTGAAGCTGTGTTATGCGCTGCGTCGCGGGGTCTTCTATCCGAGTACGCGAGATGAATTCGGTCAGATGCCACCCAGGGCAGAGCGGCACCGCTACCTGCCTCTGGTGCGGGGCATGGGCTTCGATGCGGTCGAGGTCGGCGTTGGCGACGTGGCCGACGAGCAAGCCGCGCGCGACCTGGCCCGCGAGTTGCATGACGAGGGGCTGGCCGTTGGCTGCGTGCGCGCGGGCGGCGGACTGAGCGCTCCATTCGGTGCGTCGGAAGCGTCGGCGCGGCTGGAGCGCGCGGTGCGCTTCGCCGCGGCCTCTGGCGCCAGTATCGTGAATACGGCGCTGGTCAATCCGCTGACGAATCCGAACGGGCCGGGGGCCGGGCATCAGGGCGAGCGGGTGTCACAAGGCGCCAGCCGCGTGGCATCAGCGCACGACTACCTGCTGACCGCCGAGCGACTGCGCAGCGCTGGTCAGTTGGCAGCCGATCTGGGCGTCAAGATCTCGATCGAGGTGCACCAGGGCTCGATCGCCGACAACTCGCGGGCGACGCTCCACCTCCTCGATCTGGTTGGCCTCGAGAGCGTGGGTGCCAATCCGGATCTGGGCAATATCTACTGGCAGTACGAGTACCCGGAGGAGACGCCGGAAGCGGCGATCGTCGCCCTGGCCCCGCGAGCGGTGTACTGGCATTGCAAGAATCTGCAGCGCACGCATGTTCCTGACCTGCAGCGCTCATTTTTTGCACGCGTGCCGCTGCCGGACGGCGAGATCGACTACCGGTTTGCGATCTCCGCCATGCTCGCGGCGGGCTACGACGGGTATTTCGCGGTCGAGGGCGCGCAGAAAGGGGACCAGCTCACGCAGGATCGACGGAGCCTGGAGTACGCGCGCGGGTTGCTTGCCGAACTGACGGCCACGCCGACCAACGGACGGGTCGCCGCGACCGTCTGATCCTTCGGCTACCAGGGTTCGGGTCGGCGGGTGTGGCGGCGGCCGATCTGTGCCGCCGCTTCGGCCTGTCTACCAGCGCCGATCATGACGCCGGCTTCGATCTGGTCGACGACGTTGTCGGGAGTAACCATTTCAAGGAATGCCAGACCGTTGACCTTGCAGGCTGCAAGAACGCGAGCGCGCGCGGCCAGCATTTCGGGTGGATAGGGTGGGTCGTGGGCATCCTCGAAGCCGAGTGACATGCCCATGTCGCCCGGGCCCCATTCGGCGAAAGAGATGCCGGGCACCGCGGCTACTTTCTCGGCGTTTTCGAGTGCGCGGGTATTTTCGATCTTGAGTCCCAGCAGCAGCTCGCCCTCAGGATTGAGGGGCCACGGGTCGGCGCGGTGCACGTACTCACCTTGTGAGAGCCCCCAGGTCGCGGCGGCCGTACCCTGACCGCCGCTGCCGCGTGTGCCGCCACGAAAGGTGTAGCGGGTGGACTCCACAAAGGCGTTGACCGCCTCGGGCGACTCCGCGTGGCACAGCAGGATGCCATGGACGCCGGCTGCCAGGACCTGAGAGACCATCCAGGCGTTGGCGCGGAACAGGTCCAGGTCGGCGCCGGTGGCGGGCAGCGTCACGATGACCGTCGGCGTGCGGTGCCCGCTGGCGGTGGGACCGCCGTCGGCAAGGCCGCGCATGAACGCGTGGAGGCCGGCCACGTCGAACGGGCCGTGCTCCATTTCGTAGGTGATGTAGTCGGCCCAGGTTCTGGCTGCCGCGCAGCCGCCCGCGTACGAGCGGTCTTCGGCAGAGGTGTAGTAGATGGGTTGCTGTTGTTCGAGCAGCTCGAGGGCTTTATTGATCCGGTTGGACATCGTAGGGCAGTGTCATCCTTTCACTGATCCCGCTGTCAGGCCGGCCACCATGAAGCGCTGGCCCACCATGTAGATCACGATGACTGGGAGCGCCGTCAAGAGTGCAGCGGCCATCAGCTCGCCCCAGGGCTGAACGTCGCCGACAATCAACTGACCGAGGCCGACCGGCAGGGTGAAGACCTCGGCGCTGCGCAAAAACGTGTACGCGTACAGAAACTCATTCCACGCCTGCGTAATCGCGAACATACCTACCGCGAGCAGCGCGGGGCGGACCAGGGGCAGCACCACCCGGTAGTAGGTCTGGAAGCGGTTGCAGCCGTCGATCATCGCGGCGTCCTCCAGCTCCTCGGGGATCGAGCGGTAGTAGCCCATCATCAACCAGGTCGCAAACGGCAGCACCACGGTTGGGTACGTCACCATCAGCGCCATCGGCGTGTTGATGAGTTTCAACTGGGTGAGGATGGCGTACAGCGGAATGAACATCAGTGCGCCGGGCATCAAGTACGCAATCAACACGCTCGTGCTGAGGGGGGCAATGCCCTTCCACTTGAGCCGCACCAGTGCGTACGCGCCCAGACTGGCGGCGACCATCGACACCAGCGTGCTGACCAGAGCAACCATGATCGTGTTCGCGTACCACGTCGCGAAGGGTAGTTGAGTGAACAGGTACGTGAAGTGCTCCAGTGACCACGGATTCGGCCAGAACATGTCGCGGATCTGCTGGATCTGGAGCGTCGATTTGAAGGCGGTGACGAAGATGAAATAGAACGGGAACAACTCGAGGATGAGAATCAGGCCGATAGCGAAGTACAGCAGGCCGTAGCCAACGCGCTTGCTGGTGCGTCGCCGCCGAGGGATCGCCGGGCCTGAGAAATGCACGGCGCGCGCAGCGGCGCCGAAGGCCGTTTCCGCGACGCCATTGACCGCCCAGAAGAGCGCGACGATGCCGCGCAGCAGCATCCGAATGGGCCACATGATGGTCATCACCACGCGCCAGAATGGCCCGTCTTCGTTGGAGGAGTAGGCCATGTCCTCGCGCCGCATCATGTAGCGACCGAGGAACAGGATCAGGACAAACAGGAATGGCGCCACGCTCATCGCGACTGCCACGCCAGCGCTGTAGCGCAGCGCCTTCACGGCGTATTCGTAGGCCAGAATGGCGTACACGCGGGTGGCGCCACCCGGCCCACCGCCTGTCAGCAAGTACGTCAGCGTGAAGTTATTGAACGTAAAGATCGTCGACAGCAGTGTGGCGACGATGATGACGTAGCGCAGCCCCGGCAAGGTCACGTGCAGGAAGCGGCGCCAGGCGTTGGCGCCGTCGACCGCGGCCGCGTCGTAGAGCTCCTGATCGACGGCTTTGAGTCCGGCCAGGAACAGGATGATGAAAAACGGAATACCGGACCAGACGTTGACGGCGATGACCGACGACAGGGCCGTGCCTGGGTCGCCGAGCCAGGATGGGCCTTTGTCCATCAGATGGAGCACGTTGACGAGGATGTAGTCCAGTCCGCCGAACAACGGATCCAGAATGACCCGCCACGCCAACGCGCGGACCACCTCGGGGATGATGTAGGGCAAGAGCGCGAGCCCGCCCAGGATCGCCGCCCAGCGCGGCAGGTTGTGGAGCAGCAGGGCGGTGATCAGGCCGATGGTGAATTTGAAGAGTTCGGACCAGAAGGTAAAGGTGACCGTGGTCCAAACGGAGCGCACGAAGAAATCGTCGCGCCACAGATTCTGGTAATTCTGGAGACCGACGAAGGCTCCTTCACGCGTGCCGACGACGTTGAACAGACTCAGATACAGCGCTCGGACAAACGGGTAACCAATCAGGCCGAAGAGCAGCAAAGCCGTTGGCAGGAAAAACAACCACGCGATCGGCCAGTCGCGCCCGAGCAGGCGTTGTGACGACTTGAAGATGCCGCCTCGGCGCGCGACCGGTCGCGTGCCGACGGCTATCGACTGTTGTGCGGCCATGCAGTTGCCATTCGATCAGGCCCCCTTGGCCCCGAAGTCCTGGAAGGTCTGGACCGCGTGATCACTGGCGGCCTTGACGGCGTCCTCCACGGAGGTGCCGCCCAGGATAGAACCGAACATGTCCGTCCAGAAGTTGGAATTCTCCAGTGCATCGGCTTGTGGTGACGGGGCACCCGGCCAGGCGAGATTGCCGTAGAAGCCGCTGGGGTCCTGGGCGATCTTCTGCCACTGCGCGGTGACGTGCTTGGCGTAGTCGTTGTCCGTGATCTCCGGCTGATCCCAACCCCACTCGCGCGCGGGATAGACGTAGCCGGTGCTGATCTTGAACATCTGTTTGTAAACGTCGGCTGTCATCAACGAGGTGATGAGCTGTTCGGCGGCGTCGCGGTTCCTGGCGCCCTTCATGATGAAGAAGCACATCGGACCGCCCGCGCCGGTCAGGACGCGCGCGCCCGGGCCAACGGCGTTCGGCTGGCCGATCAGGAACAGGTCGTCGGCCACGGGGTTCTTGTCCTGGACGCCCTGGGCAAAGACCGTCCCCGCGTTGTTGGTCATGCCGATCTTGCCCGCCAACAACGCTTCGTTGTTGCTGGGGTCCGTCCAACCTCCGACACCTGGCGGCAGCATGTTCGCGTATTGCGGCGAGGTGTAGATGTCCTTCAGGAAGGTGAGGCCGGCGATGGCATACGTGCGATACGGCTCGGTGTTGAGAACGACGAGCTGGCCGCTTTCATCCGTAATCTGGCCGCCCCACTGCATCACGGCGTTGCGCACGGTCGTGTCGCCATCGCCGGAGCGATTGGCGGTCATGCCCCAGCCCCAGAACTGCTGGTCTGGCCTGGAAATCTGGAGCGCGGCGTCACGCAACTTCTGGAAATCACCCAAATCGTTGAATGCGTCAATTCCGGCTGCCTTGAAGGCACTCAAACGAACGAAGTAGCCAGCCGCGCGACTGAAGTGCGGGATGGCCCACCACTTGCCCTCGAGCTGGTGCTGCTTGATGAAGGCGGGCGCGGGTTTGCCATGGAATTGCTCGAACGTCTGCTCCAGCGCGTCAACGTCCTCGATGATGTCGAGGAAGTGAAGTTGCGACGAGCCCAGCGTGTGGATCAGCACATCTGGCGCGTCGCCTGACTGGACGGCCGCGGTCAGTTTCTCCACGACGTTACCCGCGCCGGCGTACGCGTCGATGTAGGCGTGGTCGAGCGGGTAATCCTGAGTAGCCGCGAACTGTCGGATCTGGGCCTCGATGAAGGCGTTGTGGCCGGCGTAGAAATCGCGTGACTGAACCACCGACAGCTTGCCGTTGATATTGGCTTTGGTGAAGGTTGGCACGGCAACGGGCGCCGGCAATGTCGGCACCGGGGTTGCGCCGGCGGCGGCCGGAGCCACGGTGGCTGCCGCGGGCGCGGTCGTTGCCGCCGCGGGTGGCGCGGTGGTCGGTGCCGCCGGCGGCGCGCTGGTTGGCGCGGCCGCGGCAGGTGGCGTTGTCGGCGACGGGCTGGCGGCCTGCTGGCAGGCCGCCAGGATAGACATCGCCGCTCCCGTCAAGAAGCTATATTGCAGAATTCCCCTTCGCGAAAGGCGTCGTTCAGGCCACCGCGCATCCCGCGCGGATTCGTCGCCTACACCCATGCCCTGCACCTCCCTGGCCGGTGGGCCGATCAAGCGTAAACAGTCCCCGAGGGGGGATTGTGGCGCCCTCTAGTTTCGGCGTCAACGAACGTCTGATAGGTAACGCCTGTTAGGCGAGCAGCGTGTGTCGAGGCCAGCTGCAGGCGTCAGCTGTAAGGCGTCGGTGTAGGGCGTCGGCTGAAAAGCGTCAGCTGTACGCGGCGACGCCCCCGTCGCGACGTGGGTCGGAAGCACCCCGAAAACGGCCGCGCGCGTCGATGGCGATCACCTGGTTGCGGCCAAACCCTGGCACGTAGTTGGTCGGCATCAAGCGCAGATCGAAGCCCGCCTCGGCAAGCGCCTCACGGCCGCGACGGCTCACGCGCCCCTCGACGAACACGGGGCCGCCCTCGCAGTGCACGCGCGGCGCCGAGACCGCCTCGACGGGACTGAGCTTTCCGTCGACCAGCCCGACAATCACCTGAAACACGCTCGTCACGATGGCGTTGGTGCCTGGCGCGCCGCTGACGACGGTCGGGCGCCGCCCGTCGAACACGATTGTCGGCGCCATGCCCGACACACGCGCTTTGCCCGGCTGAATCGAGTTGGGTCCGCCGGGGATCGGATCGAAGAGGTCCATCCCACTGTTCAGCGCGACGCCTGTGCCTGGCACGATTACGCCCGAAAAGATGCCCAGGGTGTGGGTGAGTGCCACGGCGTTGCCGTCCACGTCATACGCGGAGACGTGTGTTGTGCCTTCGCCACCCACGCTCGCGGCGACGTGGCCGCGCGTCTGCCGCTTGATGCGCTCCGCGGCGGCGTCCGCCCACGCGGCTGAGGTCAGCTCGGCCGCGGGCACGTCGACGAAGTCTGGATCGGCCACCGCGCGAAGGCGGGCGGCGAACGCCTCGTGCATGGCCCCTGCCAGCAAAACGTACGCGTCGGCCGACTCGGGCACCAGCGGCTCGAAGCGATCGAGCACCTGCAGCATCTGCACGCAGGTGATGCCGCTGGCGGGTGGCGCGGCACTGGCGACCCGCAAGCCGCGAAATGTGCCGACGATTGGATCGGAGAGGCGTACCGCGTAGGCGCGCAAGTCCTCACGCGTGACGTACCCACCGCCGCGTGCCAGCTCGTCGGCAACGCTATTGGCGAGCTCGCCTGCGTAGAAGTCCCGAGCCCCGGAGCGCGCCAGACGTTCGAGCGTGTCGGCCAGGTTCGGATTCGACCAGTGATCACCTGGGCGTTTGATGCTGCCATCGTCGCGGCACCACAGGCGTGCCGAGTCGGGCGTGTATTTCATGCGCTGCTCGCCGCTCGGCATGCCTGGCGGCTGCAGCCGCTGCACGAACTCGAAAGCAAACTCGGCTGCGGGGAAGCCAACGCGCGCAAGCGTGGCGGCTGGCTCGATGAGCTCGGACCACGGCAAGCGGGCACGGCTATGCAGGCTGGCGAGGCCGGCCACGACGCCCGGCGTCCCGACCGCGGTGTGGCCCAGATTGGCACGGTGGTCGTCGAAGAGGGTGTAGTTGCCGAGCTCGGTGCGACCTCGAAAATCGGCCGCCCACATTTCGGGCGTGGCATGTGAGCCGGCTCGCGCGTGGAACGCCGCGTGTTGCGCGCCGCCTGGCCACGCGTACGTCGCGCAGCCGAAGCCGCCCAGACCGCACATCTGCGGATCAGTGACCATCTGCGCGAAAGCTGTGCCAATGGCGGCGTCGAACGCATTGCCCCCGCGTGCGAGCAGTTCTGCGCCAATCTCCGCCGCCATCGGCTGCGGCGCGACGACAACTCCCCTCATCGAATTAACCATAGCCCGCTTGCACGCATTGCGCGGGCCGTACACTCTCGGCGGTGACCAGCGCCCCTGTCGCGCGGCTGTTCTCGATCCAGGTCGGCCTACCGACAAAGCCGTGCTGGCGTACGCTGCTCGCCACTATCTGGAGTGGCGCCGGGAGTTCAGCGCGATGAGTCGACGATCCAGCGACCCCGAAGAGGCGGCTTGCCTGGCTGAAGTGCCGGCGCAGGCTGACAGCTGGCGCCAGATGCTCGGCAAGCACTGAGCCGTGGCCGAACCTCGGCTCAGCGCGTCGGTCATTCTGGTGCGCGACGGGTCGGCAGGACTGGAAACCTTCATGGTCCGTCGGCACGCCAGGTCGCCGGCGTTTCCGAGTGCCTACGTCTTTCCGGGCGGAACGGTCGATGAGGATGACCTGACGCTGCACGTCGCCGACGGCGACGGCTTGCTCATGGCGCTGTCCGAGCGGTCCGACACGCTGGTGACGCCCGCGGAGGCCAGCGCGTTGTTCGTGTGCGCGATCCGCGAGTTGTTCGAGGAAGCTGGCGTGCTGCTCGTGCGTGATGCGGCGGGTGGTCTGCTGGAGGTGGACGTCGCGGAGGTGACGCTTCAGGAGCGACTCGAGTCGGCACGTCTGGCGCTGCAGGCGCACGCGGTGTCTTTCGGGGAGGTGGTCGCGGAGCGAGGGTGGCAGCCGGCGTTCGATCGGTTGGTGCCGTTTTCGCACTGGATCACGCCCGCGGCCGTCGCCACGCGATTTGACACCCGCTTCTTCGTGGCCGAGCTGCCGCGGGGGCAGTCGGCGCTGCACGACACCATCGAAACGAGTGAGGGGGTGTGGCTGACGCCCGCGCGTGCGTTGCGGGATGAGTACCACACGCTGTTTCCGACGACGGAGCACCTGAAGCGGTTGGCGCGCTTCGGGGGCGTGGCGCCGCTGCTGGAGTTCGCCAGGGACAAGCCGATTCGGATGGTGTCGCCGGAGGTGAGCCAGCAGGAAGGTGGCATGCAGATAGCGATCCGCCCCGATCTGGCGGAGCGCTGGTGACGCGCGCCGACGCCGCGGAGTGAAGCTGGCTGGAGTGCGGTGACTGGGGAGCGCCTCAGTCCCGCTCGCCTGTGTCCATCAGTGGCAGGTCAAAGTCGTCCGCCAGGCGATCCGGATCCGGCACGATGATCTGCCGTCCGAAGCGCCGAATGTAGCCGTCTTGCTCCAGCCGCGCCAGCATGCGGGTCACCGTCTCGCGCGTCGTGCCAATCTTCAGTGCCAGGTCCGAGTGCCGCGGCACGCCACGCAGGCGCAGCCCTCCGCCAGGGTGAACGTCACTCCCCGTGCGAGCCAGCCGGTACAGGACCTCTGCGAGGCGCGCCCGCGCGCCGGTCGGAGTCATGCGACTCATCAGGTCGTCGGCTTGGCGCACCCGCACGCCAAGTCGCGTGGCGAGGTCGAGCAGCGCCTGTGGCCACCGCGACATCAAATACAAAAAGTGTCGGCCGTCGACCACGCAGACATCAACGTCGGTCTCGGCCTGGGCTAGCAATCCGCCGGCGTCGGTGGTCAAGAAGCCGGTGACACCAAACAGTTGTCCCGAGCTCAAACGTTCGACCGTAATCTCTCGCCCGCTGAGCTCGCGATAGAACAGGCGCACCGTCCCGGTGCGCATGACGCACACCAGTTCGGGCCGGGTGTGTCGATCGACAATCAACTGGCCGGACGAAAAGTGACGTGGCGACATGGCGTTCGCCAGACCGTCGGCTTCGCGGTCGGCCAGGTGTCGAAAGAGGTCGACCTGGCGGATGTACCAGGTACACGCCTGAGCCGCGGTCGCGACCATGGACCGGTACGTTAACGTACCGGCGATGTCCACAGACGATCCCGGCAATCGCGGCACTCGCACTGGCGACCGTACATGAATACTCTGGAGCCACTAGGGCAGTCGGGTCCGGCGCGCTTCGTGCCGGCGCTGCATCCGCCCGAGGCACCGCCACGCGCGGCGATGTGGTTCGCCTTCAGCGGCGATCGTCTCCTGGTGCGTGCCGAGAGCGACCGCGTGACGCCGGTCGACTACGCGGATCTTGCCCGGCTCAGCGTGGCGTTCGACGAGGGCCACTACCTCGGGCGGCTGGATGACCTGGATTGCTACGCCGTGGACGTGGACCCGTCGCTGGAGTTGCCGGCGGACATGGCTCCCGAAGGTCTGCGAGGGCTGTACGGGCGACTCGCGGAGGAGTTGTACGCGGTCGCTGGGCGCGCCGTTCAGATCCTGACGTGGGACAAGACGCACCGCTTCTGCGGTCGGTGTGGACAACCGACGGTCAATGCGCCGGCTGACCGCGCCAAGCTCTGCCCTCAGTGCGGCTTGCTGAGCTTTCCCCGGCTGAGTCCGGCGGTCATCATGCTGATCCAGCGCAGCGACGACGAGTTTCTCCTGGCGCGCAATCGCGCCTTCGCCGACGGGTTCTACAGCGTGCTGGCCGGTTTCGTGGAACCGGGAGAGTCACTGGAGGAAGCGGTCGCTCGCGAAGTCCGAGAGGAAGTAGGGCTGGAGATTCGCGACATTCGCTATTTCGGGAGCCAGCCCTGGCCGTTTCCACACCAGCTGATGATTGGCTTCACCGCGCACTATGCCAGCGGTGAGATCGCGCTTCAGGCGGACGAGATCGTCGAAGCCAACTGGTACTCGCGGCGCGGAGAGCTGCCGCGGCTTCCAGGCAAGTTGAGCATCGCGCGTCGCCTGATCGATTCCTTTACCGGTTAGCCGGCCAGACGGCGCCTCAGGTACCGCCTGGCCAACCACCAAGGTGAATTTAGGGTTGGATCTTCTGGTTAGGATCGCCGTTGAAACCGATGACGTTGAACTCAGCGCTCGCGGTGCTCTGCTTGCCCGTAACGGCCGAGTAGGCAGTCACGTACAGCTCGTGCGGCCCTGGCGCAATCGTCGCGAGGTTGAGGGTGAGTACCCAACCGCCAAAGCGGAAGTCGGTGCCGAAGCCGTCCTGAATGATGGAGCCCTGCGGCTTACCGCTGCGATTCAGGAAGCCAGCGTTGTTGGCCAGGATGACCACGCCCTGCGTGGGAGCGGCGCTCGGGATACCGCCGAAGTAGCCGGGATTGGTGTTGTCACCTGGCTTGGGCAGTGCATCGAGATACGCGCTGATGGTGTTGATCCCAGCGCCACGGAACTGCGTGTAGATGTAGTTCGTTCCGCCAAGACAGCCTGGGCATCCATTGAGGGCCAGGGTCTGACCAATGCCTGGCGGCAGGATCGACAGCGAGTTCTGAACCGAGCTCAGCGGGTTGCGGTCGAGAGCGATACCGCTGAAAACGGCGCGGTTCGCGACCTGCTTCTGGGTGAAGTTCATCCCATCCTGTGGCTTGGCAATCGTCACCACCGGGTCATTCGGGTACGGCAGCACCGGCGGCTGAACCGAGGTCACGTGCGACTCGCGATACCACCACCCCTTGTTGGGTGTGTGGACGTACAGCCGCAGGTCGACGTTACCCGCTGGCAGGCTCGCCCACGCGCTCGTCGGGACAATCATGCTGAAGCCAGAGTTCAAGAAGTTGCCACCGATGATGTCGGCGATATCTGAGCGTGGCAGCGCAACTGAGCCAGTGCCCAACTGGGTACCGCCGCTGGCCTTATCGCCAGACCAGACTTCGACGCCGTCAATACCCGCCCATCCCTGAGCGGTGGTATCGGCGACCCAGCCTGAGACCAGCAGACCGTTGCCGGTGTTGACGATCTGTCCGACGCGCGGCGTCTCGACACGACCGATGTACGTGCTGCTGCCCATGGCGCCGGGTCCCGCGGACCACGACGTGAGCAACGGCGCGGGCGCCAGCGACGACGACGGCGTCTGCCCGGTGATCCCGGCTGAGCCTGGAGCGCCCGCCTGCGAGCCCGATTGGCCCTGCTGGGCGTAGCTCGGCACAAACGTGGTCAGCATCAAACATGCCGCCATCCCGAGGCCGGTAAGCAACTTGAGTCGATGAGTGTGTCCTAGCACTGTGGACCCCCTCCCTAAATTGAGCCAGTCCCGCCGCGCATTGAACGGGGCGCCCGCAACCGGCGTCAAGGGGATCCTTTAATGACTTTTAACCGCGGGTTGAGGAGTGGTCGAGTTTTGGGCGACCGGAATGTGACGGGCGTCACGCTAAACTGCGTCCCATGGTTCAGGCCACCGACCCAACGTCGCCGCCGCACGTCGATATCGATCAGGTCCTGCGGGCCGACCGCGAACACCTGATCCATCCCCTCTACCACCCAACCGATCACAGCCAGCCGCTGCTCATCGTCCGCGGCGAGGGCGCTGAGATCGTGGATGCCCGCGGCAAGCGCTACTTCGACGCGCTCTCTGGTTTGTGGAACGTCAATGTCGGCCACGGCCGCGTGGAGCTGGCCCAGGTCGCTGCCGAACAGATGGCGACGCTCGGTTTTAACAATAACTACGTCGGCTTCGCGAACATCCCGTCCGCCGAGCTAGCCGAGAAGCTCGTGAGCCTCGCGTACCCCAACCTCAACGCCGTGTACTTCACGACGGCCGGCGCGGAGTCCAACGAGTCCGCTTTCAAAACGGCGCGTTTCTTCTGGAAGCTCGTCGGCAAACCTGACAAGGTCAAGATCATCTCGCGTCGCTGGGGCTACCACGGCGTAACCATGGCTGCCGCCAGCGCGACGGGGCTGCCGGCGTATCACCGCATGTTCGCGCCGCTGGTCCCGAACTTCATCCAGAGCGTCGGTCCGTACCGCTTCCACTGCGAGCTGGAAGACGGCGACGTGCGCCCATGCACGGCGCCAGCCGACCACGACTACGCCGCGGCGCTCGAGCAGACGCTCCTGCAAGAGGACCCGGAGACGGTCGCGGCGATCCTGGCCGAGCCGGTCCAGGGCGCTGGCGGGGTGATCGTGCCACCAGATGATTACTGGCCCAAGCTGCGCCAGATCGCCGATCGACACCATGTGCTGCTGATGGCCGACGAGGTCATCACGGGCTTCGGTCGGACTGGCAAGTGGTTTGCCCTCGAGCACTGGGGCGTGCAGCCAGACATCATGAGCTTTGCCAAAGGTGTGACCAGCGCGTACCTGCCGCTGGGCGGCATCATGGTCAGCCACCAGGTCCAGAACGCGATCAACGAGGCTCCGGCCGATTTGAAGTTCATGCACGCGGCGACCTACTCGGGCCACCCGGTGTGCTGCGCGGTCGGTCTGGCGAACGTGGCGATCATCGAGCGCGAAGGCCTGGTGGCTCGCGCGGCGGAGGTCGGCGCTCACTTTGTCGCCCAGTTGCGACACCACCTGGAGCCGCTGGCATGGGTCGGCCAGGTGCGCGGACTGGGCATGATGGCGTCCGTGGAGCTTGCCGACCCTGATGCGACGGGCAGCGCCTACTACGACAATGCCCTGCCCCTGGTTGGACGCGTCGTGGCCCACTGCGTCGCGAGCGGGATCCTGCTGCGGCGGCTCAACAACACCATTTGCCTGGCTCCGCCGCTCATCAGCACCGAGGCGCAGTTAGCGCGACTGGTCGAGGTGCTGGCCGAGGCCATCGACGTGGAGTCGCGAGCGGCGTGATGCCCCAGCGGACCCCGCGCCAGTGGGAGAGCGCGGTTGACAAGCAGATTCGAGAGGCAGAAGAGCGCGGCGACTTCGACAATCTGCCCGGGCGCGGCAAGCCACTCCACCTCGAGCATTGGGACGCCGAGTGGGGCATCGCCTACCACGTCTTGAAGCAAGCCGGTGAGACGCTGCCGTGGATCGCGCTGGGTCGGGACATCGAGACAGCGCAGGCGCGGCTGCGCGGGATGCTCGCGCAGGTCGGGCGCATCCCGCCAGGTGAGCGCGCCCGCGCCCGCGAGCGCTACCTGCGCGAAGCCGCGGCGGTGGACAAGATGCTCGAGGAGTACGCCTTCATCGTCCCGGTGCGCCACCTGGAGCGCGGCCGCCTGCCGCCGCACATCGCCGCGGCGCAGTTCGACGCCACCGTCAAGCCCCGCGGCATCCAGAAGTAAGCGTTAGTAAGCGCGAACGCCACGAAGCCTGCGAACCCTCCTCCTCATTGCACCCACCAAGTTTCGGGCGACGCCTGGCCCCACTTCGCGTACGGGCCGGGATCTATCCCCTGAATCCTGCGATTGACCCCGAGCAGTACATTCGTCGCAAACCCGAAGTTGTACGGCTGCTCGTCATTCAACGTCTGATTGGCGCGCTTGAGCGCGTCTTTGCGGTCCGCGGGCGCGCAGCTATTGCGGCTGTCATCGATCGCTTTGTCAAGATCTGAATTCTTGTAGTCAATCCAGTTGTCTTCACCCGCGTGCGTCGAGTTCGAGTCCCAGATCGAATACATGTCTGGGTCGGCATTCAGCGACCAACCGACGACGACGGCGTCGAAATCGCGGCCACCCTGATCGCCATCTTGCGGGTCCGTTGATTGATTCAATCGGTTGACCAGCGCGTCAAATGACTCCGTTTTGGGGTCAACACTAACGCCAATCTGTTGGTACTGATCGGCGGCCGACTGAATGAACGCCTGGCGAACAGGATTCCCCGAGTTCGTCAGCAGCGTAAACGCGAGCTTCTGGCCATTTTTGGCGTAAATGCCATCGTCGCCTTTGGCCCATCCGTCGTCCTGCAGCATCTGCTCCGCTTTGCCGGGATCGTAGTCGTACGTGTTCAGGCCCGACGGATCGTACGCCCATGAAACCGGCGGGATCTGTCCGACCATTTTCACGCCCTGCCCATTGAGCGCGGTATCGATCACTTGCTGGATATTCAGGCCGTACGCGAGTGCCTGTCGTACGGCCTTGTCCTGAAAAAACTCTTTGCCGCCACGCTCCTGGTTCCACCCGATGAACGTATAGCCAAGGTTCATGTATTTGAAGACCTGGATGTCGCTGTCACTCTGCACATCCTGCAGGTCTTTCGGATCGAACTGCGTCAGGTCGACTTCTCCGGCTTTGAGCGCCGCGGTCAGCGCGTCCTGAGTCGAGTAGGTCTTGTGGACCCACTCGTCGAGGTTGGCCTTCTGCCAGTAGTTGTCGTTGCGCTCCAGCGTCACGTGGTCGTTAGGCACCCACTCCTTGAACGTGAAGGCGCCGCTGGCGACCGGGGCGCCGTATTTTCGGGCGCGTCGTCCAGGTTCTTGCTCGGGTCGTTGGGATCCAGATACTTGCCGAAGACGCTCTGTGGGATGATCTGGACGCCGCCGATCTCGCTCAGCGCGGGACAGAAGGCGTTGGCCATCGTCACGGTGATGGTGTTGCCGTCAACGCTGATGCCCGAGACGTCGGAAGCCGACCCGTCGATGTACTGGCGCGCGCCGTCGATCTGGTCGACATTGTTCTTACGCGTCGTCTTCTTGCTGCGCAGCAGGGCCTCGATGCTGAATTTGAAGTCGTCGCCGGTCATCGGCGAGCCGTCGCTGAACTTGAGCCCGTCGCGGAGCTGAAAAGTGAGGGTCTTGCCGTCGGGGGAAATGTCGAATTTTTCGGCCAGGTTCGGCCTGGCTTCGCCGGTCTTGGGATCAATACTCAGGAGTGAGGCGTAAATCCGACTCGTGACCATGTCGGATGAGGGATCGTTGACCAGGAACGGGTTGAGGGTTTTGATGTCGGCCACATCGCCGACGACGACGCTGCCGCCAGGTTTCGGCGTGCCTGGCCTACCCGCAACGGTCGGTCCTGGCACGCTGGGTGCCGTGGTGGGTTGTCCGACCAGCACGGGAGTACCCGCGCCGGTCGTATCGGTGCTGGAGGTAGCCGAGGCGTCGGGCGTGCCCGCCTGGGACGTGGCCGCCGGTCCACTGGCTGGCGTGCACGCCGCCAGGGCGAGCACGCTTGCGGTCAGGAGCGAAACCGTCCGCCAGCGGCGCACGCGTGTCGACCGACGCCACGCCGAAGCCATCGTCTCGGTCATTGCCCGCGTGTCGCGGCGCCTGCGTCGGTCATTGCCTGGAGTGCTCGAGTGCCGTCCTCAGGCTGCAGGTTGACCGCGCGTACGCCTTCGACAATGACAGTGACGCGGTAGCCGTTGCCCAGCGCGTCGAGCACGCTCGATCGCACGCAGTAATCGGTGGCGAGTCCGCCGACGTACAGGTGCCGCGCGCCACGTCGCCGCAGCAGTTCGCCGAGCAGCGTGCCCGTTTCGTCACGCGCCTGAAACGCCGAATACGCGTCCTCGGTGTCGCCCATCCCTTTCGACACGGTCTGGGCATCGGGCGGCAGGCGCAGGTCAGGGTGAAACTCGGAGCCGCGCGTGTGCATGATGCAGTGGGGTGGCCAGACGCCGCCGAAGTCTTTGAAGTGGCTCGTTTTTGTCGGGTGCCAGTCGCGTGTGACGAAGATCGGCACCTGAGCAGCGTGCGCGGCGGCTGCCCAGGCGTTCAGTACGGGTATGACGCGGTGGCCGTCGGCAACCTCGAGTGAACCGCCAGGGCAAAAATCGTTCTGAAGGTCAACCAGAAGCAGCGCGTCGCCCACCGCAAACTCGACCGGAGTTGCCATCGTAGACATAGTTGCTGTTTTCCAGCATAGAGCCGGGCGGCGGGCAATGACGCCGTTAAGCAAGCCTGTTACACTGGCCGCTGGAACAAGTGTTCGAGACACCGTTCGATACCGGCGATGCAAGCACGCGCGCGGCGCACCTTGCGCCGCCGCAGCCTTCGGCACCAACTTCACCAGAAACGTGGAAGGCAACGCTGAACCCTGCCCAGCTCGAGGCGGTGACGTGCGGCGATGGCCCGGTGCTGGTCATCGCCGGCGCGGGTACTGGCAAGACGTGGACCCTGGCGTGCCGCGTCGCGCACCTGATCGAGCGCGGCGTCCCGCCCGAACGCATCCTGCTGCTGACCTTTTCGCGCCGCGCCGCGCGCGAGATGCTCTCGCGCGCCGGGCGCCTGGTGGACCGTCAGCGCACCGGCAAAGTGTGGGGCGGCACATTCCACGCGATCGCCAACCGACTGCTGCGCATCTACGGTCGCGCGCTGGGACTGTCGCCGGACTTCACGGTGCTCGACCAGGCCGACATGGCCGATCTGATGGACCTCATTCGCGGCGAGCAGCACCCGTCAAGCGACAAGAAAGAGCGGCGCTTTCCCAGAAAGGACACGCTGGTCGCCATCTACTCGCGCATGGTCAACGCCGGCGAGCCGCTCAGCAGCGTGCTGGAGCGCGCGTTCCCATGGTGCCGCGACGATGTCGAAGGCATTCGCGCCATTTTTGCCGAGTACACACGTCGCAAGCGCGCGCAACATGTGCTGGACTATGATGACCTGCTCCTGTACTGGCGCGCTCTCGGCGAGACGCCGGCCGCTCAGGACGTCGCGGGCATGTTCGAGCACGTGCTGGTCGACGAATATCAGGACACCAATCCGCTTCAGGCTCAGATCCTCCAGTCCTTGAGGCCGACGCATGCGAATCGGAATTTGATGGTGGTCGGCGATGACGCGCAGGCCATCTATGCGTTCCGCGCCGCGTCGGTGCGCAATATCCTCGATTTTCCGATCCAGTTCCCGGGTGCTCGACGCATCACCCTGGAGCAAAACTACCGATCGACACGCCCCATCCTGGACGTATCGAACGCCGTGATCGCGCAGGCACGCGAACGCTTTCCCAAGAACCTGTGGCCTGTCCGCTCGGGAGGCGCCAGACCGGTGCTGCTGACGTGTGCCGACGAACACGATCAGAGCAACTGCGTCTGCGATCGTATTCTGGAGCATCGCGAGCAGGGCGTGGAGCTTCGCCGCCAGGCGGTGCTGTTTCGCACGGGCCACCACAGCGATGCGCTGGAGCTGGAGCTCACGCGCCGCAATATTCCGTTTGTCAAGTACGGTGGTTTGAAATTCCTGGAGTCCGCCCACATCAAGGACGTGCTGGCGGTAATGCGGGTCCTCGAAAATCCTCGCGACGAAGTGAGCTGGTTTCGGGTTTTGCAGATGCTGGACGGCATCGGTCCAGCTGGAGCCCGCGCGGTGATGCGCGCAATCGGCGTCTCATCCGCCCCGACCGATCCGCTGCGGACCTATCTCGACACACTTCCGCCGGCGCCCGAGGCTGCGCGTCCTGGACTGGAAGCGCTGCGCGTGACGTTCGCCGAGTGCGTCCGCGTCGACGGCAGCCTGCCACCGGCGGCCGAGCTCGCGCGCATTCGCAAATTCTGCGAGCCGCTCATTGAAGCCCGCTACAGCAGTCCGCAAGCGCGGATCCAGGACATCGAGCAACTGGAGCAGGTGGCCGGCGGGTATGCCACGCGGGGACGTTTCCTGAGCGAGCTGGCGCTGGATCCACCAACTTCGACGAGCGACCTGGCAGGTCCGCCACTCCTCGACGAGGACTACCTGATCCTGAGCACCGTGCATTCGGCCAAGGGCGGCGAGTGGGACGCGGTGCACGTCATCCACGCGGCCGACGGCATGATCCCCTCGGATATGTCCACCAGCAATCAGGAAGAGATCGAGGAAGAACGTCGCCTGTTCTACGTCGCGCTGACGCGAGCGCGTGACCAGCTCTACGTCTACTTTCCGTTGCGGTTCTATCGTCGTCCACGCGGGTTGGACGACGCCCACCACTTCGCGCAGTTGACGCGATTCCTGCCGGAGTCGATTCAGTCGATGTTCGAGCGTCGGTCGGTCGGCGCCGTGGCCGAAGCCTCCCGCCCTCGCTCCGGTGCCCCCGCCGGCGCAAAGGCCGTCGACTCACTGCTGAGTCGCCTCTGGGACGCCTGAGTCCGTCGTCGTCGCTCCCCGTTTCGCGCCTCGCCGTTCGCCCGCGTTCGTCAGGCACGGACAAGAATTCTCCGCGTGCGGCCGTGGAACTTTCTCGCGACTCCCACCGTCTTGAACGTTGATTAGCCGTCCAACAGGGAGCTCGCCAACCAGCATGCCAACCTGGTCCATTCCCACGAAGTCTCTGCACGTGCGCGCCGTAGCTGTGGCTGCCGTCCTGCTCATCAGCGGTGGTGTCGCGTGCAGCGCATTCATCCGCCCAACGTTGCTTCCCAGCTCCGTGGCCCAGAACGCGACCTCCGCTTCCACATCCGCGGCGCCGCAGCCACCCTCGGGCGGAGCGCCCGCTGGTGGTGCCGCGGTGGCTCCGCAGAGTGCCGTGGCACGTGATGCCATCAGTCCCGCCCAGGCGCAAGGCCAGGCACAACAAGCGCAACCACAGGCGCAGCCCGCCGACGGGAGCCTACCCGATAGCAGCGCACAGATCCTCGATCGCATGGTCATCCGCACCGCGCAGTTGACCGTCGAAGTGCAGGACATGGAATCCGCACTAGCGCGCGCGCGAACGATTGCCTCCCAGGCGGGCGGGTATGTCAGCGCCTCGAACACGCACGCCGAGCAACAGAACGACCAGGACCGCATGGTGGCCGACCTGACCCTCCAGGTTCGCAGCGACGCCGCGGACTCCGCCATGTCCGACCTGCGCGCCCTGGGCAAGGTGACCACCGAAACGAGCGGCAGTCAGGACGTCACCGACGAATACGTCGACCTCGACGCGAACCTGCGGAATTTGCAGGCCAGCGAAACAGCCATTCTGAAGTTGATGGATAAGGCGACGCAGATCTCCGACGTGCTGTCCCTCCAGCGCGAGCTGACCAACGTGCGCGGCCAGATCGAGCGAATCCAGGGTCGCAAGACCTATCTGGAGCGACGTACCGACATGGCGACGATCACCCTGTCGCTGCGTCTGCCCCCGGTGACCGCCGCCCCCATCGCCGGCGCCGCGTGGGATCCAGTCGCGACCGCCCAGCGGGGCTGGCAAGCGTCGCTGACAGTGCTGCGGAGTGTGGCCAACGTGGCGATCGTGGCACTGGCGTTCAGCTGGTGGCTGCTGCCCGTCGCGGCGTTGGGGGTGTTCGTGTGGCGCCGCCGGCGCGGCGTTGCGCCCGCATGAAAACGAAATGACGTTTCAATTCCGCTGGACGGCCGATCGGGATCCTCGAATGGCGGCCCGGCCAGTCCGCCGACCAGCGCGCCAGCGGCTCAGCCCACCGCGCCACCCGCAGCGCAGGGCCAATCCGCCACGCCCGCTGCTGCCCAGGCCGTCGCGACGCCTGCCCAGGCTGCCCCCGCGCCCGTCGCGGCGCCGCAGGTGGTCCACCTGCGGCGCGCTCCGCAAATGCCCAGCTACATCCCCTTCAATGGGCGGCGGGCTGACTTGCCCGGCGCCACCGACGGATCCGTCGCCGCCGGCTATTTCAAACTTCCCACCAATCTCATCCCCTCGGTCAGCGCTGCGCCGGGCAAGGGCACGACGGTGCGCATGATCACGTGGAGCGTCCTGCCGCCACCACTGGCGCCCGATCAGAACACCTGGTGGCAACCCTCAACCGGCACATCGGATCGAGCCTCGCGATTGACATCGTCTCCTTCGCTGACTACCCGACGCGCTTCCAGGTGCTGATGGCCGGCGGGGACCTGCCTGATGTCATTACTACGCCCTACGGCGTGCAGGTCCCGCATTTGCCCGACTTCGTGAAGTCCGCGTGCGCTGACCTCACTTCATTCGTGAGCGGCGACGCGATCAAGCAATACCCCAACCTGGCCAATCTCGCGACTGACTCATGGCGGACCGTCGTCTTCGACAACAAGATCTACGGGGTCCCCGTGCCCTATCCGCCGATCATCAACGTGCTGTGGGGCCACCAGGAGCTGCTCGAGCAGATGGGCTCGGACCCGCCCAGGAACGGCGACGACTTCAAGCGCATCCTGACGGCGCTCACCCGACCCGACCAGCAGCAGTGGGCATCTCGCTCGGGTCGCGGGCTTCCGGTGGCATGGCCGGCGACATGATCGGCGGTTTCTTCCCGATGATGTGCCGCGCGCACGACAAGTGGCGGCTCAACAACGACGGTAGCCTGACCTCCACGTTCGAAACGGACGAACTCGAGGCCGCGTTGAATTACTATCGCGACCTGTTTGCCGCAGGTGTGTATCACCCGGATTCGCCGACCTTCAACTCGGTCAGCTCGCGCACGAACTTCCAGGCGCGCAAATACGCGTTCATGTCGGGCGGGATCGGGTCGAACAATGCGTCGCAATACATGGACAAGCCGCCGCCGATGACGCCGCCCTCTAGAATCCGACCGATGCCGCCGTTTGCCTTCGACGGCGGCCAGCCTGCGTACTGGCTCGTCGCCGCCAACCACGGCTACACGGTGCTCAAGAAGGCGAGTGACGACCGCATCCGCGAGCTGCTCGGCGTCCTCGACTTCCTGGCAGCCCCGTTCGGCAGCCAGGAGTACATGCCGTCGCATTACGGCGTGAAGGGCACCGACGACACGCTCGACGACTCCGGCAATCCGGTTCTCACCGATACTGGGCACACGAACGACATGTCCGGCTTCTTGTAATATCTGGCCAACCCACCGTACGTGATTTACAACCCGGCGAATCCGAATCCGTCCGAGTTCGCCACCGTGATGCAGACCGCCGACCGCTGGCTCGTGGACGACGGTGTCCCCGACCCAACGCTCGATCTGTACTCTGCCACCAACGACAGTCAGGGTGCGCTGCTGGCAAATACGCTGGCGTCGGGCCTTGACGAGATCATTCGCGGGCTCCGCGACGTAAGCCAGCTGGACCGGCTGGTCCAGGACTGGCGCAGCGGGGGCGGTGACCAGATCCGTAGTGAACTGCAACAGGCGCTCAGCGCCGCGCGCGGCTGAGCCGCGACATCTCCCGGGAGACGTATCCAAGCCATGCTCTCACAGGCCGAAAACGAGCTGCTCACCCGCGCCGGACCAGACACCCCGATGGGCAATCTGATGCGCCGTTTCTGGCTCCCCTTTGCGCTGTCAACCGAATTGCGCGAGCCCGATTCCGATCCCGTGCGCGTGCGCCTGCTCGGCGAGGATCTGATTGCCTTCGGCGACACGACTGGCAACGTCGGCCTGATGCAGAACAACTGCCCGCATCGTGGCGCGTCGCTGTTCTACGGTCGCAACGAGGAATCCGGCTTGCGCTGCGTGTACCACGGCTGGAGGTTCGACACCGACGGCAACTGCGTCGACATGCCCAACGGACCGGCGGAGTCGGATTTCAAAGCAACGTGCGCGCGACGACCTACCCGGTGGTCGATCGCGGCGGCGTGCCGTGGGCATATCTGGGGCCGGATCCCGACGCGCGACCGGAGCTGCCAGGGCTCGAGTGGACGCTCGTGCCTGAAAGCCATCGGCTGGTCACCAAGCGCATCCAGTACTGCAGCTTCTTGCAGAACGTCGAGGGCGAGATCGACTCCAGTCACGTGTCGTTCCTGCACAGTCGCGATACGGCGACGGATCAGCAAGCCAGCGGCACTCCGCGCGCCTACATGGCGCGCGATCGTTCGCCGCGCTTTTTCGTGCTCAATACGGACTACGGACTGTTGATCGGCGCCCAGCGTGATGCCGAGGCAGACAGCTACTACTGGCGCATGACGCAGTTCCTGATGCCGAGCTACACGATGATTCCGGCACCCGTCGGTGGACCTATTTCGTTCACCGCGGCTGTTCCGATGGACGACGATCGCATGATGGGTTACACCGTCACCTGGCATCCGGATCGTCCGCTCACCGAGCAGCAGGTGGCGCAGATTCAGTCGTGGACGGGCGTGCATACCGAGGTCGACCCGAAAACATTCAAGCCACTGCGCAACCAGGACAACGACTACCTGATCGACCGCGCGCTCCAGCACAGCGGCCGTCGTTCACCGGCATCCGCGGCGTACGCGAGGAGGACCTGGCGGTTCAGGAGAGCATGGGTCCGATTTACGATCGGAGTACGGAGCACCTGGGCAGCTCCGACCTGGCGATCATCGCCATGCGGCGGAGGATGCTCGAGGCCGCGCGCGCCCTGGCGGAGCCTGGCGAAGTCCCGTACGAGACGCGTCAGCCCGCCGCCTATGACGTGCGCTCCGCGGCAATCGTCCTGCCGCGCGTGGGCGTGTGGCACGAGCAGGCCGCCGAGGCGATGCTCACCGCGCGCTAGACATCCTCTGAGCTTGCGAATAATCCGCAACGCTGGCCTTGTCAATCGACACGCCTCATCGAGTGGGAAGCGCTGGACGTCACAGGTGTCCAGATGCAGCGCGGTCACGGATTGGAGAGTGCTTCCCACTCGGAGCGGCTCGCCGCGCCAGCGCCAATGCCGCTGGTCATTCCGGCGTGGGACGCATGCACGCGGGCCCTTTCCCGGGGTACTTCTCCGGGTTCTGAGCGTGCGTCGCGGTGCGCGCGGCGGCCCGCGGCGGCCGCCAGCCCGCGCGCCCAGCGGTCGAGCCTTTGACAACACCAGGCCATCTCCAATCTGCTAGGATTCGGCCAGACGTGAGCCTGGAGTCACCAAGCCGTTTCTCGCAGCGCAACCAGGCGGTCGAGCGTGCGATCCAGGTCCTGGAGATCCTCTCCGCGGGCGACGCCGCGCTCTCACTCCAGGAGCTGAGCCGACGCCTCGACGTGCACCCCAGCACCCTGCACCGCATCCTGAAAACCCTCGAGGAACAGGAGTACCTGGGTCGCCTGCCGGACACTGACATGTACCGGCTGGGGCCGCGCATTCTGACCCTGGCGGCGCGGTTGCTCGGCACCTTACCCGTTCGAGACATCGCCGCGCCGTACCTGCGCAGATTGAGCATCGAGGTGGGTGAATCCGTCGCGCTGGCGGCGTACGAGCACGGTCGAATCATGTACCTCGACTGCGCGGAGAGTCCCAGCTCAGCGGGGATTTTCGTGCGTCCCGGCGGCCGGACTCCGGCCCAGTGTGTGGCATCAGGTCGGGTGATGCTGGCGTTTCTGGACCCTGCCGAAGTGGAGCGCGTACTGGAGTCCGGCACGCCGTGCCCCGGCACGACGAGTTTCGCTCCACAGCGCCTGCGCCGTGAGCTCGAAACCATTCGCGCTCGCGGCTACGCTACCGACGACAACGTCGTGCCCGGCGTGCGCGCCGTGGCCGCGCCGGTGCTGGGCGCCACCGGCGAGGCCGTAGCCGCCGTGACCGTGCTGGGTCTCGCCGGCCGCCTGAGCGTGGCGCGTATGCAGGACATGATCCCGCAACTCCGCACCACGGTCACCGCTATCTCGCAGCATCTCGGCTACGAGCCCCCGGTCGTCGCCCGCACCGCCCGCCGCTCGCGCGGGTAGCAGCTAGCCCGAGACGGCGCCCATCGGCTGTCCGCGCCCCGCCCACAGCCGCTCCGAGGCCAACCGCGCACCCTCCGTCAACGCCGCGAGTTTGGCCCACACCACCGTCGGATGGACCTCCGGCGTGTACGTGGCCTGCGACGAAAAGCCACAGTCCCCGCCAGCCAGCACGTTCTCGCGCCCAACCAGCCGCGCGTAGTTCTCGAGCAGATCGGCGATGAACAGCGGGTGCTCGACGATATTTATGGCGTGGCTCACGCAGCCGGGAATAATCGCCTTGCCTTCCGGCAGCTTTACATCTTCAAACGCGTGATACGACCACGCGTGGCGCGGATTGGCCGACTCGAATGAGTACGCCCCGGCGTTGATCTGGAGCATGACTGGCAGATAGTCCGTCAAGGGCTCGTCGTATACGCGCGGCCCATGGTTGATGCCGTAGCAGCAGTGGTAGCGAATGCACTCGGGCGGCAGTCCCCGCAACGCGTGATTGGTCAGCTCCACCGTCTTCTGCGCGTTCTTGCGTCGCTCGGCGAGTGGCAAATTCCGATCCTGCCCCCACAGGCTGGCGATTGCGGGATCGTCCAGCTGCAACAAGAAGCCGGCGTCGACGATGGCCTGGTATTCGACCCGCATCGCGTCGATGACCGCGAGCTGGAACTCTTGCGTCGTGGCGTAGTATTCGTTGCGCCCGACATTGCGTCCGGGTGAAGCTGGCACAAAAACGTCCTCGGGTGCGACGCCATTCGCTTCCGCCGCGTGGCGCAGATTGGCGAGGTCCGTCTGCAGCTGCGCCTGCCCGGTGTAGCTGACGGGACCGATGCACACCATGCGCGGCGTAGGCGCGATGCGGTCGGCGAGGAGCGTCTTGAAGTAGCTGGCGTAGTATTCGGGAAACGCCTTGACCTCCGGATTGTCGCCCATGAAGGGCGCGGTCTCCGACGGTCGGGCCTCGAAGCCAGCCAGCCGATCGCGGACGTAGTTGGCGAAGCCGGATTTGCTCTGCTCGCCATCGTCGATGACGTCAATGCCGAGTTCGACCTGCTGGTGGACGACGTCGTAGACCGCCTCGGCGAGGCGTGCATCGAGCGCGGCCTGGTCGAAAGGTTCGCCAACCAGCTTGGGCCGCAACAGGTCAAGCAGCGCATGTGGCCGCGGCAGGCTGCCGACGTGCGTGGTCAGAATGCGCTCGGTGCTCAGCTTCATCCGCAAGGTCCCCCGCGACGCAGGTGTCCCATCTTGAAATTGCATTTCGATGGTACTCCATTCGACTCCGGGGCGCGGCCTGCTCCGCAGATCACGCCGCGGCGTCCGTAGTCTGCGCCTGTCACTCGCACGTCGTCCGGCCGAGAGCACCCCACGCGCTAGCATCTCGGCCGAACGTCTCGACCGGAGCCGTCGGATCTTTGGATGTCTGTTGTTGGGAGGCCTCGATTCGTGTCTTCTGGACTCGCTGACGCCCGGCGCCAGGCCGCTATCGCCAATCGCGTGCTCGCCGAACTGGGCCTGTGCACGGGCATCACCGCCACCCTCGGCCACGCCAGCATGCGTGTCCCGGACGATCCGGGCAAATTCGTCATCAAGGGTCGCGGTTACGCCATCGACGCCCTGGCTGCCATGACGCCCGATCAGCTGGTGCTGTGCGACCTCGACGGGTATCAACTCGAGGCGCCGGCGGGTGTCACCCAGTGCTTCGAGGTCAAGCTCCATTCGACTATCTATCGCAGCAGCAGTCCCGAGATCCAGGGCATCGTCCACGCCCACCCGCGCTTTACCGTGCTGATGAGCGTGCTCGGGCAG
The DNA here is from genome assembly GCA_963776625.1 of uncultured Chloroflexia bacterium. Lineage (GTDB taxonomy): Bacteria > Chloroflexota > UBA6077 > UBA6077 > CF-72 > CF-72. Next base: position 818,513 of record CAVZNP010000007.1, read on the forward strand.
ACGCTGGTGCCGATGTGTCAGGAGGCTCGGCGCTGGTGCGCACGCCGCTGCCGGTCTACCCGCACTCCAGGATTATCGTCACCGACGAGGAGGGCATGGAGGTCGCCGAGACGATGGGCGAGCGGCCAGCGGTGCTGCTGTTCGGCCACGGGGCGGTGACTGCGTCGAAGACGCTCGACGGGGCGGTCACCGACATGCTCGGCCTCGAAGAGCAGGCGCGCATGAACTACCTGGCGTTCGCCGCCGCCGGGGCTGGTCATGCGTTTATTCCCGACGCGCTCATCGAAGAAGCTGATGCTCGTCCCCTGCTGCCGACACTGCCCCACTTTGTAGAGTCGATGCGCGCCTCGCGCCCCGAGGTGCGCGGCGTGTGAACGATGTACTACGCCGACAAAGCTGCTCGCAGCCTCGACCAGGACCAGCCGGCCTTCCGCGCTACGGCTGGCGACGCGTCGTGACGGCGCTGCGCGCCTTATCGCCTCATGAACCAGCCACTCGCCCGCGCCCGCGTGACGCTTGCCCGCTTCGCGTGATGCCCCCCAGGCCGTCCCACCACGCGCGCCGATGAGCTACCCTCCAGATCGATCGCATGCTGAAGATCGACGTGTTCCCCCACATCTTGCCGCGGCCTTTCTACGACCGCTTGCTCGAGGTCGCACCCGCCGGCGGGCTCATGGTCAAACGCGTGCAGAACATCCCGGTCATGATCGACATCGACAAACGCTTCGAGATCATGGACCGTCACGAGGGCTACGCCCAGGTGCTGACCCTCGCCGCGCCACCCCTTGAGAACGTCGCCGGCCCCGACCTCTCGCCCGAGCTCGCCAAACTGGCGAATGACGAGATGGCGAACCTCGTCGATCGCTACCCGGACCGCTTCCCGGGCTTCGTTGCGTCCCTGCCAATGAACAACCCCGACGCGTCAATGCGCGAGATCGATCGCGCCATCAGCGAGCTCGGCGCCACCGGCGTGCAGGTCTTTACGAACGTCAACGGCATTCCGCTCGACAAACCCGAGTACCTGCAGCTCTTCGATCGCATGGCGTCGCTCAACCTGCCGGTCTGGATGCACCCGGCCCGCACGGCCGACTTCCCCGACTACCCAGGCGAGACCCGCTCGAAGTACGACCTCTGGTGGGCATTCGGCTGGCCTTACGAAACCGCGGTCGCCATGGCCCGACTCCTGTTTTCGGGTCTGTTCGACCGCCAGCCAGATCTGAAGATCGTGACCCACCACCTCGGCGGCATGGTGCCCCACTTCGAAGGCCGCGTCGGTGGCGGGCTGGATCAGCTCGGCAAGCGCACCGACGACCCCGATGATATGAGCGCGCGCAGTCGCCTGCGCCAGCGACCCATCGACTACTTCCGCATGTTCTACGGTGACACCGCGCTGTTTGGACCCGCCCACGCGGTCACGTGCGGCCTCGAGTTCTTCGGAGCAGACCACGTCCTGTTCGGCACCGACATGCCCTTCGATCCCGAGGGCGGCCCAGGATTCGTGCGCGACACGATCAAGGCCGTCGATTCCATCGACGTTTCGGACGCGGACCGCCAACTGATCTACGAGGGCAACGCCAGGCGGATGCTGCGTCTCAAAGTGAAGGACTGACTGCGCCGCCAAGCGCGCGCGCTTTGCAGTCAACCCACACCTCCCAGCACGCAGCCGTGGCGGTCCGCGGTGCACGAGGCGGCCACGTGTCAGCGCGTGGCCGCAAGCGGGCCCGCGCGGCGGCGCCGACCGCGCACGTTCGCCCGCTCACCCGCCAGTGACGCCTTGACGTATGCCGCTTGTCACTCGCTTCGGCGCGATCAGCTGTGGCCCGATGTGCTCCGTCCATCGCGCGCGAGCGCCTCGATGTGGCGCACCCTCACTCAAGCGTGACACTGCACCTCAGCAACCGCCTCGGCTGTGGCGCGCGGTGTGCCGGCCGCTGCCCGCGAATCAGCGCGTCGGGGCCCACCGGCTGGTCCGCATCGCGAGAGCCGCCTGGAACGTTGCCAGCCTGAACCGACGAGCCGCGATGCTCCGCCTCCAAGCCAGCGCCGTCAGGGCAGGCAGGTCGTTGAGCGTCAGCTCCAGGCAGCTCGCCATGCAAGATCAGACCGGCACCGTAGCCGCGTTTCAGCCTGAGGCCATGCTCACCTCATCGGTCCGGTCCCTCCTGCCCGCATCACGGCCCGTCCCAGCACGGATTCCCCAAACTTTCACAACGTGCGCGTGACCGCTCAGATCTGCGCCAGCACCACGTCGAGCACCGCCGCCTGCCCAGCGTTCACCGCCGCCAGCCCACGCTCGATCGCCAACGGCAAGTCCGTCGGATCTTCAACCCGCTCGCCATACGCGTGGCAGCTACGTGCCAGCGCGGCGTAGTCCGGCGGCGTGTTGAACCGTACCCCCGGGAACGCGTTCGCACGCTGTGAAGCGCCATCCGGAAACAGACCCAGGACTGGCATCTTGCTCGCGTTGTACCCGCCGTTGTTCAGCACGATGGTCAGGAAAGGAGCCGCTGCCTGCTGCGCTGCCCACAGTGCGGCCACCGGCGACCCGAACACGAACGAGCCATCTCCAACCAGGGCTACAACGGTTCGATCCGGCGCCGCCAGGCGAACTCCCACGCCAGCGCCAAGCGCCCAGCCCAGACCCGGTGCGCCAGCACTCAGGATCGTCCCTGGCAGCTGCCTCCCCAGGAAGCGGCGGACCGGCTCGGCACTCGTGACCGTCTCGTCCAGGACAATCGCATCCGCGGGCAGGCGCCCCGCGAGTGCGGCGCCGACCCACTCCCCGGCGATCGGCCGTCGCGTTCGAAGTTCAGGCAGACTCGCTTGCAGCACTTGCTGGTGCGCCGCGTACGCCGCGGCATACCGGTCGCGTCTCGCCGCCCAGCGCTCGCGTCTCGCCGCATTGGCCTGACGCTCGACTGCCGCTTGCAGGCCTACCAGCGCCTTGCTGGAGTCGGCCTGAATCGGCAAGTCCACCGGAAATCCCCATAGCGCCATCGTCTGCTTCAACGGATCGATGTCGAGCTGCGCGATGCGTGCTTGCGCCGCCGGCCGAACATGGCGCGGAATCCACGGCACATCCACGTCGAGCAACAGCACGACATCCGCCTCGGCGATCGCCGCATTGGCGTCATCGAGAAACAGCGGATGATCCGCCGGTACGTTGAGTGGTCCACGCGTGTCGACCAGACGCATGCCGACCGTCTCGGCCAGCGTCACCAGGCGGCCGACCGCCTCGGGATGTCTGCCGAGGTTGCCGGTGATCGCCACGGGTGCCTCGGCGTCGGCCAACCACTCGGCCAGCTGGTCGAGCGCCTGCGGATCACCAGCTGAGGTGACCAGTGGCCGAGCCCGTCGCGCAACACGCAGGTCAACGCTGTTGTCAGCGGGCGGCTGCATCAGGATCTCGCGGGCCGCGGTCATGTAGACCGGCCCCCACGGCTCAGACGCGGCGATCTGCACCGCGCGCGGGACGAGCTGGTGCAGCGTGTCCACGCGACCGAGTTCGTGCGCCCATTTGACATAGCCGCGCACGATGCCGATCTGGTCGGTAACGTCCTGCTGCCACTGGATCGCCCGGTCGCGACTGCCGGGCAGCTCTCCGTCGACGGTGTAGGGCGCGCGACCCGCGAGGATCACGACCCCGGCCTGGCCGCGCATCGCGTCGTGCACGTTGCCGCCCAGGTTCTGTGTACCGACGTCCACGTGCACAACCACCAGCTGCGGCTTGTGCGTCACAAGGAAGTACCCGTGCGCCGCGGCCATTGCCACGTTTTCATAGAGACACGGCACGAGCGTCGGCACGCGCTCGCCGTCGGCCGCCAGCGCGACCAGTGCTTCCTGAATCGGTGCGGTATCGGTGCCGGGATTGAGAAAAACGTAATCAACGCCGCTCGCGACGAGCAGCTGCAGGATTGCCTCGGCGCCAGTGCGCGCGGGTGCCGACGGCCGGCCCGAGCTGCGCTCGACCAGCGTGGCGGTTGCCTGGGAGAACGTGGAGGTAGCCATGGCCTTTCCGTGTGAGTGTATGCCTGCCCGCGTCTCGCCGAGACCCCTGCGGTGAAAGACGCGATGGACGAACCAGCGCGTGACGCTTCATGCGACTGGGCACTCAGCGGTCAGGTGCGGCCAGGTCCACAGCCGGAGTGGAATGACGATCGCCACGTGCCACCCCGATATGCGTCGACAGGATCTGGAGAACGTGACACCGCGCTGACGCCTTGCGTACCTGGTGTGACGCTCGCCGTGACGCTGCGCGGGTTACTGTCTCCCGCGTAATGCAAACGCCGTCGGTAGCGTCAAATGTCCGACAGGGCTTATTCCACCCTTCGCGTGTTCTCAGGATGAGATCCACCAGGCGTCCGCATCGTGCGACCGCCACGCTGGATCCGCGAGCATGCTCTCCATCGAGACCATCGCTTCAGGAATACACCGGCCCGGCTCAGCCGCGACGAATCGGGATCACCTGGCGCGCCAATCAGCCGTCTGCTCGCAGATGCCTGGACGACGCATCCAACCGAGCCTGCTCTCCCACTCGTCGAGATGCGCCACGACACATGCAGCCAACAGGAGGATGCCGCTGACTCACCCTTGATCGCAGCAATCGACCTTCCGAATCCCATTCCATCGACGTTTACGAACAGGAGTACGCCACCGACGCATCTCGTCCGCCTCACGCAGTCTGTCTTGCACACACAGTCCGTCCCACACGCCGACAACTGAATAATCCGCTCAGGACATCGGAGCGGAGCCGCTCGAGGGCGCAATCAGGCCTGCGCACGTGCTTCACCAAGCACGCCGCGCATGCACCTGGTCGCGCCCTCTTTGTTTTTCGGTTTCTGGACTACCGAAAGGAGGACCGCCCCAACCCTTTCCGACTCGTCTCTTGATCCTCGGCAGACACCACTGAGGCCGGAGGAACGCGCAGGCACGCGCGCCCTCCGGCCTCAGCCACTGGCCCGCGGCGACTACACAGCTTGCAACATGCTGATCGCGCGGCCCGTGGGCAGTCTATGCCATCTCGCCCTTCCGAGAACGGAGTTCCCGAAACAGGGAGCTCCGCTCTCGGCATTTTGTGGCCTGCGCAGGCCACAGACAGGCCAATGCATGCCCGCTCTTCAATGTCCTCGAACTACCCGGTCCGGCGCCTGCTCCCTCTGCGGCGCCTACGGCCTGACCCCGCATCGACCCAACTGCGGACCGCGCACCGGTCCGCGCCTTCGTCTCGGCCGGATGCGCACCGCGAGGCGCGACGCGCGGAAGAGCGCCGCGATCGCTGACAAGATGCGCATCGACAACGAGCTGGTCCGTTGCCTGTGATGCGCGTCGACAACGCGAAGCCCCACGTCGAGCATCCACGACGCATCACGCCCACCCACCCGGACGTCGACCCGCGCGATTTCCCCGCGTTGCGCGACCTGGTGCGCTTCGGAGTCATGTCCGACGACCAGCTCGCGCGACGCTATGCCGACCTCGCCTTCGGTTTCGCCCGCCTCCTTCAGATGAAGGAGGCGGGCATCGTGCACCGCTGGTGGGAGTCACTCGAGGGCGCACGCGTCTACTCTCCCACCCGACTTGCTCGACGCATCGCCGCCATCCGGGGCCTGCGACCGCACACCACCCAGGCGCCACATCTGGCGCATGACGTCGCGCTGGTGGATCTGGCCGACTATCTCGTCACGCAGGATGCCAGTCACCGCTGGTTCACCGAGGACGAGGTGGGTGGCTTCCTCGATCAGATCGCTCCGCCACCGAAACGGCTACGCGGCGACACTCGCCATCGACCGGACGGTTTGTTGGTGACGGGCGATGCGCGGATCGCCATCGAGCTCGAGCACAGCGACAAATACAACACGCGGTATGCGCGCATCTCCGCGTGGTTCGTTCGCGAGTGGCGGGTGGATCGAGTCCGCTGGTACATCGACCGGCCCCGCATCCTGCAGCGACTGCGGGAGGTCAACGAGCGTCACGGCTTCGACCGCGACATGCGCATCGAGCTGGAGGAATTTCCGCCGACGGTGCGCGTCCGCCAGCGTCAGAGCAGGTACGAGCTGTGACGCATCTCGCGTCACCGAGCGGCAACGCATCGTCAGGCAGTGGCTCGCACGTGACGCTCTCACCACCTCCGTTCGCACTCGGACGGGTCGTCACGGCACCCCTCCAATCTTCACCGATCTATCCAGGCAACGAGTTCCGACTGGCACTCGCTGAACTGGAACGTCACGTGACGCTGATTGGCACCACCGGTTCGGGCAAGACCTCCACGCTTGCTCGACTCATGGACGCTGCCATGCGCGCCGATTGGTCGGTGCTCGTGGTCGATGCCAAGGGTGGACGGCTCGCGAATGTGTGCCGCGACCTGGGGGCAGCGCACCAGCAGCCTGCGCGCGTCTGGCTGCCTGGCGACCGCGACTCCTGGACCTACGACCTGTGTGCTGGAGAGCCGAGCGCCGTTGGCAACCGGCTCGTCGGCGCATTCGATCACGGCCGAGAGGGTCAGGTCTACCGCAACCTGTCGCAGTCGATCGTGCCGTTGACGGTCAGGGCGCTCGTCGACAGCGGTCAACGGTGCACGCTCGACTCGCTACGCTACTGCCTGGACGAGACGCATCTCACCGGTCTCGCCAGGCGTACCGCGGATGTCGAGCTGCAAACCGAATTGCTGACGATCGTCAATAACCCATTGCACCGGACGACGATGTCTGGCATCGCCGGGCGGTTGCGAACACTGCGCTACGGCGTCTTCGGCCCCTGGCTCCTCCCGTCGGAGCGCACCCTGGATCTCAGCCAGTGTCTCACGACGACGGGCGTGACGTACCTTGGCCTGCCAGCGACAGCCGCATCGGAGGACGTGGCGCTGGTCGGTCGCGTGCTGATCCAGCATCTCAAACAGGTCGCCTACGACGGCTTGTGGTCGGACACGCCGCATCCCGGTTTGATCCTCTTTGACGAGTTCGCGTCTCTGGGCGAGGCTGCCCAACTCGTCGACCTGCTGCTGCAGGCGCGCGAAGCACGCCTCGCGGTGGTGGTTTCGACCCAGCAGTTGCCGCGCGATTCCGCGCTGCTTCGCAAGGCACTGCTCGGCGCGGGCGTGCTCATCGTCCACCAGGTCGGTGCGCCCGAGGACGCGGATGCCCTCGCGCGCGCGCTCGGCTCTCACACTGGGCCGGAGATCGCTCGACAGATCCACCTCGGGCCGACCGGTCCGGTGGTGCGCCGGCTGCTGCGCGGTCGGGAGACATTTCTGGTCGATCCAGATGCGCTCTCCCATCTGGCTGTTGGTGAGGCAGCGGTAAACGTCCGCTTCGGCGAACAGCGACTCGCGGTCGTGCAGATGCCCAGCCCGCGTCTCGTGGGTGCGCGTGCACCTGCGCCAGACGCGACGAGTTAGCTCGGCACCCCGCTCGCAACTCGCAAAAACACTCTGCGGTCCGTCGCCCGAGCACGTCATTTTCGTGCTGACGGGCGACTTTGACATGCCTCCGTTCGGAGGCACGTCTCAGAAAGGAGCCTCCCGTAATGACTTTTGCCCTTACGCTCGCGGCGATCCGCCGCCACCCGTGCAGCGTTCCATTGACGATTGTCCTCTTGCTTCTGACCGCCACCTTGATCGGCACGTCGGTCGCCCTCGCCGTGGTGATCTGGGCAGCAGCCAGCGTGGTGAGCTTTGAGCTCTGGTACGCGTTGGAGCCGACGGTTCTGACGAGGGTCGCTCGGTATCGCGAGCCAACCTACGCCGAACGTCAGCGATTGGAGTCGATCCTGGGTCGTTCGACGCTGCGTGCGCTCGTCGCCGACACGACCGACCTGGTCGCCACGCGCGGTCTGCGCTGCCTGGTAGTCAGTCGGGATCTACTGGAGGTCTTCGAAGACCGCGCGCTGACCGGACTCCTGAACCAGACGGTCGTCTCGAGCCAGTCCGCCAACCTGGCGGGTTTTGCGCTCGTCTGGCTTGGCAATCTGCCGCTGCTCGCGGCCTGGTGCGCCACGCGCGTGGTGGCCCAGTTCGGGCGACTCCTCGCGGTGGTGGTTGGCACAAGTCTGGTGCTGCCCCTGATCCTGTGCCACGACGTGTTCCTGCGCTGGACTGGTCTGCTGTTCACGTCCTTGCTGGTTGGCCTGATCGGGATGACGCTGATTTCCGGTGGCCACGCCGCGGCAGGCCTCGGCATCCTGCTTGCCTGGCTGATCGTGCCGAGCCTCCGGGCGATTCTCGCCTGGGAGAGTCGGCGCGCCGAAGCCGTGGCCGACTCCGCGACCATCGCCGCCGGCTTCGGGCCACAGCTCCTGGAAGCCGTCGACTTCCTGGCGCTTGCCGAACCGTTGCCGGTGGCTGACACCCTCTTGCGCCTGCTGGGCCTGCCTCGTTCGACCAGCGTCGCGCGCGCCGCACACATCCGTCGCGCCCTCGGCGCATCACCCACGCCTAACTGACGCCAAGCTGAGTTTGAGGAGGTCCGTCCCGCCCGGTCGGGATGGGCCTCCTTTTTTAGTTAGCTCTTTCCCCCCTTTTTTGGTTAAGCGTTTCGGCGAAGATCACCACGCGCCCGTCAGCGGCTTGGCGTCTGGCCTGCCGGCGCCAGCACGGCCCGGACCGACGGTCGCGCCTGGGCACGCGCGCCCGCAGGCGCCGGGCGTGAAGCTCCCCCCCGGAGGGTGGTGGTCCCCGCGGTTACTCCGCGATCTTCAGATCGAGCGCGCGAGCCAGTGTCTCGAACAGTCCGCTCGAAAGCCACCGATCGCCCGGGCAGCCCGGTCGACTCTGCGGACTGATGTCCGCGTGGCGCACGAGGTAGCGCAGAGAGTCGGGATAGCGCTCCTTCGCTTCGAACCCGGCGCACAGAATTGCCCGATATTGCAGCTCGGTGACGGGCTGAGTCGCGTCGCCCAGGTCCTCCGTCTCGCAAGTCACTGTTACATGATTGGGGTTGAGCGCTGGATCGATTCCGCAGTCCCTGGCGATGGCCGACCATCGATTACCAGGCTCGACGATGCCATTGCTCCACGCGCGGTCGCCCGGGTCGATCCAGCACTCGAGGCTGCCTTTGAGTCCGGCCCGATAGTGGGCCGACAGGTTCGACGAGCTACTCAGCCACTCGGCCACCGTGCCCGACTCGCCCCCCGACTGCGTGTGTACCACGAACGCGATCGGCGGACCGTAGGGCCGACCAAACCAGCAGTTGTAACTGGGCAAGCGTCTGACGATGGGCGCAGCCACGGCGACCCGCATCTCCGTGAGCACGCGCGTGCCTACCGCCCGCCTTCGAAAGGGACGGCGTCGACCTTACCCTGCAACGACGGACTCAGTGCCACCAGGATGGATTCGACCGATTGCGTGCCGTAGCGCGCGGCGTCCCACTGCCCGCGGACGGCGTTGAGCAGCGCTTGTGTCTGGAGGGCCTGCTCTTGCTGGATCTGATCGATGGCGCGCTGGATGTTGGCGACCGCCTCGGCGAGCTCCTGATACGCGGTCTGGAGTGCGACTACGTCAACTGCCATGTGCGGGGTTTTCCTGGGAACCTCCTGAGCCCAAGGCTACGCCGCGTTGTGCGCGATCACTCAATTTCACTCAATTGAGCAGCTGGCACATCACACACGCGGCGAGCGCCCGCTAGCCGGCGCGCCGCACCCGATCACACGGCTGTCACATGCGTCTCGCGGCACAGCCGCGTCGCGTCACCCGATGCTCACAAGCGTCACGCCCTACGGTGGCGGCCCCGCGACAGGTCTTCGTCGACGCCGCGCGTGACGCCTCGTCCGCACAATCGCCCGCATGTCCACGCTTCCCTCCGACCACGCCAGCCACGCCGCGCAGCGCGCGGGCTATCGAGTTTACGTAACGAGTCAAGTTTTGGGTCTGATTCGAGCGACTGTATTGACCGGAACGCCACCCCTCGTGAAACATGAGCCCGACCGGTCTTGGCGGCCATTTCCCTCGGCGGTCCGCCAGTCTGGCCTCAAGCCGGAGGAGAGCTGAGTCCCACTAGCATGGCCGTGGCGACCCTGAGCCCAGCGCGAGCCCTGCGTCGACCGCGCCGCGCGGATCCACGCGCCATTGTCGGCGTGTTCCTGACGCTGGCGGCGCTCGCCGCCTCCGTCGCGTTCTGGGTCAGCACCACCGACGCCAGACCGGTGCTGATCGCGACCCACGATCTCCCTGCCGGAGCCACGCTTACCGCCGCGGATCTGGGCATCGCCTATATTCGCGCCGACGACGCCGTGTATCGCGCCGCGCTGCCGAGCGACATGCTGGACTCGCTCGTCGGTCGTCAGCTCGGAGAGCCAATTCACGCGCAGCAGGTTCTGGCGCGTGCTCAGTTGGCCGATCAATTCGGTCTCGCACCCGATCAGGTGGCGATCACGATTCCAGCCAAACCTGACACCGCGGTTGATGGACGGCTGCGGCCAGGCGACGCTGTCCAGGTGCTGGTGACCGTCACGGACAAGTCCCGCAACGAGGCCCACGCCCGTCAGGTGCTCGATCGCGCGCAGGTGTTCGAGGTCGGACGCGATGTCTCGCTCACCAGCTCCAGTGTTGCGGGGTCGGATTCTGCCAATGCGGGGCGCGGCACGATCACGAGTGTGACGCTTGCCGTGACGGAGGACCAGGCGCGCCAGCTCGCCGAAGCTCGACGTACCGGCGATCTCGACGTCCTGCTCCTTCCACCTTCCGTGCCCAGCCAGCAGTGAGGTCTATTTGCGTTGTCGGTCTTTGACTCACCAGCCCTGAGAGTGGCCCTCGGCCTGGGGGACCAGGAGCTCGAGCAGCGTTTGCGGCCGGCACTCGAGTCGCTGGACGACCTCCGCATTGTGGCGCAGTGTCTGGCCGCGGATCAGCTCCTGCAACTGGTGGCTTCCCGTCAGGTGGAGGCACTCGTCGTCGCCTGGAGTTTGCATCGCCTGACAGATGCCATACTCGACGAGCTGGATCGGCCGGGCGTGACGCTCGTGCTGCTGGTCGCCGATCCGGGCGAAGAACGCTGGCAGCGGCGAAGAGGGCCGGTTCTCACGCTCGGCGCCGAGCCTGAAGCTGTCCACCAGGCGATTCTCGCCGGCCGACCCGGCGTCCGAGCTGCCGCGCGGCCGGTCGCGGCGTCCGAACCGGTGGTGCGCAAAGCGGTGGATCGCCGCGAAACGGGTCTTGGGGGTGTGATCGCCGTCGCCGGTGGCGCCGGCAGCCCCGGACGGACCACGCTGGCGATCAATCTCACCACGGCACTCGGCGCCGCGACATCGGCGGTGCTGGTTGAGCTGGATCTGTGCGCACCGGCGGTGGCTGCCTATCTGGATGCTGACCCGAGTCGCAACGTGTGCACCCTGGCGCACGCGGTCCGAGACGACCCCCACCTGTGGGGCCCAGCATTGGGCGACGAGCTGCAGCCGCTTGGATCCGGAGCCACGCGGGCGTGCGTGCTGTGTGGTCCTCCGAAGCGTGAGATGCGCACGAGTCTTGGGCCGGCGCTCGTCGAGCGTCTCGTCGACGAGCTGCTGCAGCGTTTCCAGTGGGTGATTCTCGACATCGGACCGGAGCTGATCGGGGTCGAGACCGCCGCCGCGTCACATCGCGCGGCGCTAGCGCGCGCCGATCATGTTCTGCTGGTCAGCGCCGCCGATTTCGTCGGTTTGTGGCACACACGCACCGCGCTCGAGCAACTGGAGCGCCTCCTTGGCATCGAACGTCGCCGCGTCAATGTCATCCTGAATCGACACGACACACGCTTTCATCACTCCCGACAGGAAGTGGAATGGCATCTGGGGGCTCCGGTCGTGGCGGTTATTCCCTTTGATCACGCGGGGCAGCAGCGCGCAACAAGCGAACAACGACCAGCCGTACTGGACCCGTCGAGTCGCGCTGGCCGCGCAATGCTGGCGTTGGCCGAAGGCCTGCACGACGGCAAGTTGCGAGTGCCCGTGCCAATCTCGGTCCGGTCTCGCGGTAGCTGGTGGCGGCGGCTGATACGTCGTCAACCGGCACCCGTCATCACGCGTCCGCTCCTGCGCGTCGATCGAGAACCTTCGGGCGCCATCAGCGGTCGTCGGGGCCCGGCATGGTAGCCGCGCCAGAGCCGACCCTCGGGGTCCTCCATCCGAGCGACCGCGCCGCCGAACGTCTGATTCGCGAGCGCGTGGCGGAGGCGGTCAGCCGCTCACTGGGTGACGGCCGTCTGCTTGCGCCCGGGCCGCAGGAGGAAGAACGCGTCCGGGCAATTATCGACGAGGAGGTGGCCGCCCACGAGCGCCGCGCCGTGACCACCAACTCGCCTTTGCTGCTCGACGCCGATGGCGTCCGCCGGCGGCTCTTCGACGCCGTGTTTGGTCTCGGCATCCTTCAACCTCTCATGGCGGATCCGCGCGTCGAGGAAGTGATCGTCAACGGCCCGTTGCGCGTCTTCACCATCCGCGATGGCCATAAGGAGCAGGTCCACGGGGTGTACTTCGAAACCGACGAAGAGCTGCGCCAGCTGGTCAAGCGGGTCGTGAGCGGCGCCGGTCGACGGCTGGATGAAGCCTCGCCGATGGTCGATGTCCGGCTCCGCGACGGTTCGCGACTGAACGCGGTCATCGCGCCAGCCAGCACGCGCTGGACGTGTGTGACCATCCGCAAGTTTGTCTTGCGCGCCCATTCGCTGGATCAGCTGGTAGAGCTCGGCGCCCTCAGCAGTGCCGCGGCGGAGTTTCTGGATGCCGCGGTCCAGGCCGGCGTGAACATTCTGGTAAGCGGTCCAACAGGCTCCGGCAAAACGACATTGCTGAACGCGCTGGGTGCCTCGATCGTCGAGCTCGATGAGCGCGTGGTCACCGTCGAGGAAGTGCCCGAGCTGATGCTGGACCGCCGTCTGCCGGACTGCGTCGCCCTGCAGATGCGCAACAAGAACGTCGAAGGTATTGGCGAGATCACCATCCGAGACCTGGTCCGCAACGCGCTGCGCATGCGACCCACGCGGATCATCGTTGGCGAGGTGCGCGGCGCAGAGGCACTGGACATGTTGCTGGCCATGAACACCGGCCACGATGGCTCGCTGACGACCATTCACGGCAATGCACCACGCGATGCGCTCGATCGTCTCGCGACGCTGGCGATGATGGCCGGCGAACGTCTGGCAGGGGATGAGCTGGTGCGAATGGTCTCGCGCACGATTGAACTGGTTGTCCAGTTGCGCGTCACCGCGCGCACCGGGCAGCGCCGGGTGGCGAGTATTTTCGAAGTGACGGGCGTCGATAGCGGCGTCATCAGCGGTCACGAGATCTTTGGACTCGAGCAGGGACGGCTCACCTGGAGGGGCCGCCCACCACGCTGCATCGAGAAAATGGCGGCACGTGGCATCGAGTATGTCCCGCCGATCGGCGTTTCGGCGCAGGGCCTCACGTGACGGTTTTTCCACCAGCTGTGACGCCGATGGCTTATCCGTGACGCTTTTTCCCCGCCGCGTGACGCTTTTTGGTTCCGGTGTGACGCTCCGCGTGACGCCTGGTGTGGACAATCACGCCAACGATCACGTCGAGGTGCTGTCCTGATTCCCTTGTTGTTGTCGCTGGCGCTGGCCGGCGGCGTGTACCTGACCTTTGATGGCTTCGTGCGGCCGCGCGCCAGCCGTCCGCCGCGCGAGCGCACACGCGCTGCGCGGGAGTTCCTGGTCCGCGCTGGCCTTCGCGACGTGACATTGCGCGATTTCGTGGTGTTCTCCCTGGCGTCCGGCGCGCTTGCCAGCGTGGTCGCGCAACTGGCGCTCGGGTGGATCGCGGTAACCGTATTGGCCGGACTGGTTGGCTTGTTGGGCCCGTACGCCTACTACATCCGACGCCACGACCAGCGCCGCTCCGCCATCCAGGATGCCCTGGTCGACGCGATCGAGCAGTTGCGCGATGCGATTCGCACCGGTCTGTCCGTACAGGATGCGCTGGGTGGACTCGCCCGAACCGGTCCGGAGGTGCTGCGCGCCGAGTTCAGCACGCTCAGCCGCGATGCGCGTCTGCTCGGCTTTGAGGCTGCGCTGGTCGGCATGCGCGATCGGCTCGCCGACCCGGTGTTTGACGTCGTGGCGTGCTCGCTGTCGATCAACGACCGCCTGGGCGGCCGACTCGTCAGCCAGGTGCTGGACCGTCTGGCCGAGTCCACGCGTGCCCAGCTGCGCATCGAGCAGGAAGTCCGCGCCCATCAGGCGCGGACGGTCCTCTCGGCACGCATCGTGGCCGTGGCGCCGCTGGTTGCTCTCGTCGGATTACGCGCCACCAATCCGCGCTACCTGGACATTTTCAATAGTGTCGTCGGCCAGCTGGTGCTGGTCGGTTGTGCGGCCAGTGTCGCGCTTGGCTACGCGGCGATGCTGTATCTGACCCGCCTACCGGGCCAGCGGAGGGTCCTGGTTCGATGACGTCACTCGCGTTGTTCGAGTCTATCCACGTGCAGGCGCTGGATGGGCGGCTGATCCTGTTGCCGCTCCTGCTGGGTTTCGGCGTGTATCTGGTCCTGACGACGCTGCCATTCGGCAGGCCGAAGCGAGACCTCGGCGAACGCTTGCGTCGCCTGGACGTGGACGAGCGCATCCGTATGGATGAGCTCGGTCGGCACACCCGCCAGCGACTGTTCACATCCCGCCTGCTGGAGAACATGCTCCGCCCGGTCGTGGAGGACGCCGGCCGCATGCTGCGCGTCGTCGTCGTGCGCCTGGGCGTGGGCGGAGGTCGCGAGCTGGAGTTGCGCTTGCACGTCGTGCGGCCGGGTGTGGACGTCGCCCAGTTCATGGGCGAGAAGGTCGCCGCCGGTGTCATCGTGGCCGCGACCTTTCCACTTATGAATGTGCTGCGCCTCACGCCGTTCGGCGCGTGGCCAGTCTGGATGTGGCTGGTCGCATTTGCCTTCGGGTTTGTTTTGCCCGATCTGGACCTGGAGCGTCGCGCGAAACGCCGTCGAGGGTTGGTGCTGATGGAGTTGCCCACCATCCTGGACATGCTCACGCTGGCGACGTCCGCCGGGATGGCCCTCGAGCAGGCGCTGGAGGAGGTAGCGCGACAGAGCGAAGGCGTCGTTGCCCAGGAGTTGCGCGTGGTTGCCCGCGAGCTTGCGCTGGGCCAGCGTCGCAACTTGCCGGATGCGCTGGGTGGTCTGGCAGAGCGACTCGGGCTGCCCGAGGTCAACCAGATCCTTGGACGAATGAGTGCCGCGTACGAACAGGGCTTGCCGCTGGGTCAGACGCTGCCAGCCCAGGCGCAAGCGTTGCGCGAGCGCCAGCGGCTGCACGTGGTCGAAGAAGGTGGGAAAGCCTCGGTGCGCATGCTGTTACCTGTGGCGCTGCTAATTTTGCCAGCGCTCTTTGTGGTGGTACTCCTGCCGGCGGCGGCAGAGTTGACACGATTGGGAGGAATATGACAGGTGGGTCAAATCAGCAACTTCGAAAGGGACACGAAGGGAGCCTCATGCGAATAATTGAGCGGAGTTGGCGGAGTCCTGGGCGCCTCCGTGCACGCGTCGAGCTGCGTGCCTGGACGCTGGCCGCAAGCTGGTCTGGACAGTCGACTGTTGAGTACGCCCTCGTCGGCGCGCTAGTGGTTATTGCCGCCGCCGGGGCTATGACGCTGCTGGGCGGCGAAGTCACCACGGTCTTCAGTCGCATCACCACGACACTCTCCGGAGCGGCGCCCTCGGGCCACTGAGTCGCGATCGCACCCATGCCCTGGCACCGCACGCGACGGCCCGTCGCGCAGGCGTTAGTTGAATTCGCCCTTGTCGTACCCCTCGTCGTGAGTCTCACGCTCGGAGTGTTGCAGGTCGTGCTGTACGCGCATGCGCGTGACGTGGTGATCAGCTCGGCTCAGGAAGCGGCACGCCTCTCCGCTGAGGATGGTCGCGGCCTGGATGACGGCTACGCACGCGCCCGCGCGTTGCTGACCGCCGGACTCGGTGCGAGTCTCGACCCGCTCACGATCAGCGGCGGCATGGATTCTGAGGTGGTGCGCGTGCGCATCGACGCGGGACTGCAACCGATCCTCCCGGTGGGTACCGTGCTGCCGCTCCACGCCGAGGCGTGGGTGGCTCGCGAACGCTTCCGACCCGGTGGACGTTGAGGCCTCAGCGCGACCATGACGACGCGTGTGTTCGACTTTCCGCAGCAGGCGCCGGCGCCGGTCGCCGGTACGCGGGTGTACCGGTCGGCGCACACCACGGGTCTCGCCATGTGTGCGTTGGCCGCGGTAGTGGCCGTGCCTGTAGCCGGGGCCAGCGAGGCGCCGCTTGGCTGGTTGGTGGCTGCGCTCAGCGCCGCCCTGGTCTTGAGTCTTGCCGCGATCTTCGGCCAGCGCATCAGGTGGGGCTGGATGGTGCTTCTGGCTGCCAGTGTGGGCGTCGGCCTGCCGCGCGGGTCATGGGGAGTTGTCGGTCCACCGCTCTTCGTCGCGACGCTCTTGAGCGTGATCCTGTGGCTTGTCTATCGAGACGATCAGCCGCGTCGTGCGAAGCACCCGCCGAAGGCCTCCGAGGAACGTACTGCGCAGAAGCTGGCGGGTCTCACCGGTGAACGCCAGGTGGGACGGTTGCTTGCCACCGAGCTGCCGCAGGACTACGCGCTGATCAACGGCCTGCAACTGCCGCGCGCTGCGGGCGACATCGATCACCTGGTCGTCGGACCAACGGGGGTCTTCCTGCTGGAGACCAAGACGATGCCCGGGCGGATCGTGTGTGCTCCCGACGGCACGTGGCAGCGCACGCGCGTTGGACGGAAGGGAGGCGCGTACACCGCCTACATCGGCGATCCGGCCGCTCAGGTGCAGCGCAACATTTTCGCGCTGCGCCAGACCCTGCGCCGACATCTGCCGGACTTTCTTCGACGTACTCCGCTGTGGATCGAAGGACTGGTGGTGTTCCCGCATCCGAAAACGGAATTGCAGACGGACGGTAGTCGCGTGCCAGCCGTCTTGCTCAGCGACACGTGTCCGCGCATCTGCTCCCACGTGCCGCGCCGCAGGCTCGAGCCGCAAGAAGTCGATGCTATCGTCGCGGCGCTGCTGGCGGAGGCGCAACCGCGGCACGTCGAGCCGGCCCGACAGACAGCCCAGGCCCTCGTGGAGCTCGCGCTGGTGCTGCCAGTCGTCATGCTTGTCGTCTTCGGCACCATCGGCGTCAGCCGCTACGTCCAGGCGAGGGTCGCGGTCATCGGAGTGGCGCACGAGGCCGCTCGCGCCGGCGCTCTGGCGAGCAGTCCAAGCGACGCCGTCGACCGAATCCGCCAACGGACGGTGTCGGTTGCACCCGGCCTCGGCTTGGACCCACACATCGTCACAATGAGTTGGGACCTCAGTCGTTTCGGCGACACGCCCGGCCAGGTTGAAGTGACGATCGATTACCCTGTCGAGTTCGGCGATTTGCCGATAGTGGGTGCACTGTTTCCTACCGTGGTGCATGCCGAGCACGTCGAGTGGGTGGATCCGTTTCGCAGCGGTGTTACGGCGCAAACAGGAGGGAGCCATTAGTGCCGTCCCTCCTCCGCTCACGCCACACGGCCCAGGCGCTCGTCTGGTTGACGGTGGCGGTGCCGCTGTTTGTCTCGGTGGCCGGGTTGGCAATCGACGGTGGCGTCCTGCTGGAGGAGCGTCGCGAACTGCAAAGCGTCGTCGACGGCGCTGCCCGCGCGGGCGCGAGTCAACTCGACATGCCGCGCTTGCGGGCAAGTGGTGGTGCCGACGTCCAGCTTGAACCGTCGCTTGCCAACCATGCGGCGCTAACCTACGCCAGCCAGGCACTTGACCGCGATGCACACGCGTGGCGCAGCCCGCCCGACATCCAGATCGAGGTCGGAGCGCGGCGCGTGCAGGTCACCGTGCAAGCCCGGCTGCCGACGGCGTTTTTGCGCATTGCAGCGATCGACGAAGTTCCGGTCGAAGCGGGCGCCGTTGCTGACGTGCAATACGGCATTCATGACGGCGGTGGTGGCTGAGCCAGGCTTCGCCACTCGAATTTCTCGAATTCAGACACATCGCACGCAGAGGGGGTTGACGTGGACCCGATTCACGCAGAGGACAACGTTCTTCACACGCACTCGCGCGGCGGCCGCGCACAACTACTGCTGCTGGCAGCGTTGATGCTTGCCGCCGGCGCGGGCCTGGCGGCTGCGGCCGGACCGCCTCGGCTTCCGCCACATGTCCCGGAGTTCGACGACGTATTGAAGATCCTGGCCGGTGCGACGCTTCCTCTGGATGCCCTCCTGTTGGTGCTCGTTGATGCCGCTTGGGTTGTCTGGGCCTGGATCGTGCTGTCGCTGCTACTCCAGTCACTGCTCGGTGCCGCCGACCTGTTGACGCACGGCAGCAGTCAGTGGGTGCGCTCGCTGCGCGGCTTCGTCGACCGCGCCAGTGTTCCGTTGGCGCGGCGTGCGGTAGCCGCCGCGTTCGCGGTCCAGGTGATCAGTCGCGGCGTGCCGATCGCGTCCGCGCAAACGCTCCCGCCGCCCGTTGAGACCGTGGTGGTGTCTGCAAGCAATTCGGATGCAGATCCCGTCGCCAGTGCCAACGACCCTTCCGATTCAACTCCAACCTACCTGGTTCGTTCCGGCGACACGTTGTGGTCGATTGCGGAACAGGCGTACGGTGCGGGGACGGAATATCGGCGCCTGCTCGACGCAAATGTCGGACGCCCGATGTCGGATGGCCAGGTCTTCTCTGCGCGAGGTGTAATTCGTCCGGGGTGGCGGCTGCTGGTTCCCGGCGCCAGCTGGCAGGTCGAAGAAGTCGACGGCCAGCGTTGGTACACCGTGGGCCCGGGCGACACGCTGTCGTCGGTCGCGGATGCGACCCTGGGCGACCCGCTGCGCTGGCCTGAGGTGTTTGACCTGAATCGCGGAGCAGCAACTGACGACGGCAGGCATGTTCTGCGTGACGCGAATACGATCTGGCCTGGACTGCGTCTGCGCTTGCCTGACCCACCCGGGGACCCGGACCAGGTGCCAGACCCGCCGGACGCGCCCGCGGCCGAAGCCGTGCCTGCGGAATTGAGCGCTGCCTCGACGCCGATGACCGTCGCCGACCGCTACTTCGACGACACGCCGACCGTACCGGCGACACCAGCTACGAGCGAACCAGCCGCGCCTGAGCCTGATCCGGATCCTGTCGCCACGCCGTCGGCGCCACCTCCGTTGCTGCGCACGCACCACTCCTTTCAGCCGGTCGTCCTCGACCCTGCCGACGCACCGTCGCCAACCCAGGACACCGGGTCAGCCTCGACCGCCCCGGAAGCTGCGGCTGCCGGCTCGACCGACAGCGCGCAGGTTTCGCTGCCCGCTCCGCCCTGGGGATCGGACGTGCCTGGCCTGCCGCTGGCCCTCGGCGGATTGGGTCTCGCCGGTGCCGCGGGTCTGACATTTGGAGCCCGACGCTTCAGGCGCCTCCGGCCGCTGCCACAGGAGCCCGAGAGCGAAGTCGTGCTGAGTGGCGGATTCGCTGAGGCGCAGCTCACACATGACCTGACGCGTGGGCTCCACGGCATCGGGTTTGATCCAGTGGCCGCCCTGGTCGACCAGGCTCAGCAGTTCCTGGTCGAGTCTGCCCTGGCCAATTCGACCAGCCTCGCCGTCCTTGCCGTTCGCCATGGACGCTCCTCGACCACGATCACCTTTCGATGTGGACTGGCCGAGCAGCCGCTTTTGCTCGAGCTCGCCGAGACATTTGCACGCGCACTGGAGGCGGATGTCGAGGCGTGCGTGTCAGCCGACCAGGACGTGATCTGGCGGCTCGCGCGTTTGCGCAAAACGCGCCTGCTACCGACTGCCGAGCTGAGCGCGACAGGCCCATGCATGGTGCCGCTCGGCGTCCTGTATGACCGGCAGGTCTATTCGGTGGCCTGGGGCAGCCTTGGCCACGTGCTGGTTGTGAGCCTGCCCGGCCACGGCGCCGACACGATTCTGACCAGTCTGGTCGCCACTATGACTTCGCGACGCTCGCCAGAGCAGTTGCGTGTGTGGATGATTGCGTCTGCCCGCTCACTTCCCGCGCCGTGCTTTGAGCTGCCACACCTCGCCCACGTGTTCGATCCAGCCGACGAATCAGCGCTGCGGGTGGCGGCCGAGGACTTGCGGGCGGAGCTCGACGCCCGCACCGACAACGGAACAACGAGTCCCGATCTGCTCGTCGTGATCCCCGAGTTGAGCACCCTTGGCGAGCACGCCGACCGATTTGCTCTGCTCGCAGGGCGGGGGCCCGAGTTGGGGGTGCGCTTCGTGGTCGCCTCATCGGACCCGGACGGGGTGATCGAGGACCCGCTGGCGACCCACCTGGCAACGCGCCTGGTGCTGCGCATGCAGACAGAGGAAGCCAGTGTCGCCTTGCTGGGCGTCGCCGATGCAGCCTTCCTCGGCGGCGGTGGAAGACTCCTGTTGAGAGTGGACGGGCGTGAGCCCGTCGAGCTGTACGGCTATCAGGTCGCCGGTGAGCATCTCGAACGCCTGGTCAGAGTGATGCGTTCCGCGTACGTGTCACCGCTCGGCGAGCGCGCAGCGCAGCTGGAGCCAACTGACCACTCGCCCGACAGTGGTGCATCAGACGATCCTTCAACACCGGTAGCGACCGATGCGCCCACGGTCCCAGAACCACGGGATTCGGATGGCGTTCGCCAGACGCAAGCACCTGCCGCAGAGCCCGAGGCCTCCACCGGCGCAGAAGGATTTGAGCAGTCGCTTCATGGCGCCGCCAGTGAACCTGGCGACGCGGTTGTCCCACAGATTCCAATTCAGATTCACTGCTTCGGAAGTCCGAGCGTCGTGTGCGCCGGGCAAACGGTCTGGCCGCGAAATGGTGGCGACGCCAAACCCTGGGAGCTGCTGCTGTTTCTGGCTTCCCAGCCGATGGAGGGAGTTTCCAAAGACGCGGTCATCTCGGCCTTGTGGCCGCAAGAGGAGATGGTCGAGGATCTCGCGCACCGACTGCGCCAGTTGCGCTTTCGATTGCGACGACAGCTCCAGCAGGTGCCAGGTGGTCCCCAGTCTGACGGCATCAGTCTCGATCGCCGCATGCTCCGCATCGATCCGGGCATCATGCACTCCGACGCGCAGGAGTTTCTCTCGCTGGTGCGCAGCGTTCGCACCAATCCCGGAGATGACGCCATCGAGCGGCTCGAGCAGGCGCGCGCACTGTACACTGGCGACCTGTTGACCGGGCCGGACGTGCGTCGATACGTCTGGTTGGATGAACGTGACGACAGCGGGGTGACGTTGCGCGAGCACTTCAGGCGCCAGTTTCAGAACGCATCCGTGCGGCTGGCGGAGTTGTATACCGAAGTGGGTGAGCTCGAATTGGCGATCGACGTATACCGAGAGATGACGGAGATTGACCCCGCCGACGAGCGCTTGTGGCAAGCCCTGTTTCGTCTTCATGCCCGTCGAGGAGATCGCGAAGCCCTGGTTGCCGAAGAGCAGCGCCTGCGCCTGACGTTGCGGGAGCTCGCCGAGGAGCTCGATGGATCCGATGACGTTCACGCCGACGAGCCGGGTCGCGAGCTCGTCCAGGAATACCAGCAGCTTCTGTTGGGTCTGAGAGGGCGCGAACCAGTCACTGCCTGAGGCGTCGCGTTGACCGTCATTTTGTGACGTCCGCGAGACGCTTTTCACGCCGCGCGAGACGCTTTTCAGACCGCATGTGACGCCTCGCGTGACGCCTGCCTCCGCAAGCTGACGACATCCCGATCGTCAGTGGAGGTTACCGTGGAGCTCCCATTCACCATCGTATTCGAGCCGCCGAGCCGGTCAGAGCTGCGGGCGCTGCTGCGTATGCGAGGTCACTGGGCAGCCGGACTAATCGTCGCATTGACGATCGGGACCGTCTACCTGCTCGCGAACGTGGCACGAGCAGACGCGGGTGCAGCCGCGAGCAGCGTGCCTTTGCAGCTCACCTCCGCGCCCACCGGCGCAGCCGTGTGGGTCGACGGGCGTCAACGGGGTGTGACGCCGGTCGATGTTGGAGTCGAACCGGGGGTGCACACTGTGACGCTGAAAGCCCCGGAGGTTCTCGACACTCGATATTCGCTCGAGGTCGGTCCGGACGGCCAGGCATTCGATGCACTCCTGTGGCGCCGTACCCCTGTCGTGACGCACCTGCGGCCAACACTGCCCGGCGCCGCGTTGAGCGACGTTCGTCCGCTGGCGACGGGCGAGCTGGGTCTGGCTCTGACGCTGCCACCCGGGCAGCAGATCGAAGCGTGGTCACTCGATCCGGGTTCGGGTGCAGTTCAGCGCATGATGCGCGCGACGCCCGGCGCGAGGCTTGCTTTCGCTGCCGATGCCCGTCACCTTGCATTTCTCGGCTCTGAAATCGGCCCCTTGCCCTCCGCAACCTGGAGTTCCGCGTACGACGCTTCTGGCGTCATGGCGCAGTCGGTTCCCAGAACGACCATGGTCTGGGTCTTCGATGCGCTGGACGGCCCCGCCGCGCCGGCTACCGGTTGGCGTCCGCAGCTGGACGCGAGCGAGCAGCTGGTCGACGTCAGCTGGAGTCCGCGCGCCGATCGGCTGCTGGTGGTTGCCGCCGAGACGTTGTCTGGCGGCGCCAGACGCAGCCGCGCCTGGTTCGTCGACGCGGACGGCCAGCACGCTGAGTCCGCGATGACGTTGCCGAGCGACTTCGCCTCTGGTACCGAAGCCTGGAGTCCGGATGGAACACATGTGGCATTCGTGGCGCACGCGGGACAGATCAATGCGCTGTGTCTGCTGGGCATCGACGGCTCGTTCCACTACGTTGCCGACCTGGACCCGTCCGCCAATCCGCCAACGACGTACCCGCCCCTGAGCTGGTCCGCCGACGGGCAGCGGCTGGTCTTCATCGCGCCTCACCAGCATGTGCCGGGTGCTGCCTTCGACTGGCTTGCGCCGGCAACCCAGCACGCGATTTACGAGACGGCTGTCGATCAACCCAGTCCGACCGCGCTGACCGACACTACCGTCGACCAGGTGACCTGGCGCGAGGATGGCCAACTGCTGGGGCTCTGGCGGCCGGGTCCAGATGCTCCGCTCGGCATTCGCCTGATGACGGATGTCGGGGACCGCGCGCAGGACCTGGTCCAGCTGCCGCTCAAGGCTGGGCCGACCTACACCTCAGTGTGGGACCTGTCGCACGCCCAACTGCTGATCTCGAGTCCAAGCTCCGGCAACACGAGCGACTACTGGTTAGTCCGCCTGGGTACGGAGGATGCGCGGTGAACAGGGCGCGCTTGCTCTTCTGGCTCGTGGGCGCCGCCATGCCGGCCCTCAACGTGGCGATGGCGGGTCACCCGGATCTGGCGCAGGTGTTGCCGCAACTCCCCTCCCCGCCAGGGCTCGACAAGCTCCTCGCTGACCCCGCTGCCTGGCTGACGGACATGTTCAACGCGGCTCTGGTGAGTATGGGTCAGAAAACCACCGGCGACGTCGTGGGGTTCATGAACTGGTTGTTGGGTAGCGGCAATGTGATCAGCCAGACTCCAGCCGCTCTGTCCTATGACAGCCCGGCCGTCGGTGATCTGTGGGGCTCGATGCGGAAAGTGGGTGATGTGGGACTGGCGGTGGCCACTGTTTGGGCAGGTGTGAATCTCATGATTCACCCGCATATCCGCGCCCCGTACCACGGAGCACTCGAGCTGATACCCCGCGTGCTGCTCAGTGGCATCATGATCAACACCAGTCTGGGTTGGGGCAAGTTCGTTATTGACCTGAACAACGCCCTGTGTGAGGCCGTCGGGAGTGGGTCCATGCCCGGTTGGGGCAGCCTGCAGCAGCAGCCTGGAGACGGCGCGGTGTTGCTCAACCTCATCGCGATGGTGATTTACCTGGTTCTCGGCTTGCTCTTGATGGGCCAGATGCTGATGCGCCTGGCGCTCGTCGACGCGCTCCTGATCATTGCGCCGCTGGCACTCCTGTGCTGGGTCCTGCCGCAGACGTACTCGTGGGCGCGTCTGTGGTTCAGTACCTTCTTCGCTACGGTTTTTGTCCAGGCGATCCAGGTACTGGTCCTGCGCCTCGGGGCGGATCTGATCCAGCGCCTGCCTTCGATGCTTGCATCGGTTGGATCGAATCCGGGGGATGGCGGCCACGTCTGGCTCGCCACGTTGCTGCTGGGCATGGCTGTGCTGCAGCTGGCGCGCAGGATCCCGCGACTGATACCGGGCGTTCCTGCCGGCATGGGCACGGCGGCAACCGGTCCAAACATCCGCCAGATCACGGGTTTGTTCAACTTGGGCTCGGACAAGGACCAGAAAGGCAAATGACGCGTGCTCGGTGATTCATTCCTGGACATCGGCGGTCAGCGTCTGATCCAGGGTCTGGTTGGCGCGGCCCTGGCAGTCCTCGTGGTGCTGGCTGTCGCCATCTGCTTGCCAGTGCTTCTTGTAGCGATCCTGCTCGGCGCGGTAGCAGGCGCCCCGCCGTTAGCAGCTGCCGCGTTGACCTCCGGGTTGGGGGCGCCAGCAACAACCAGCACACCGCCACTGGTTTCGGGCGCCACCGGTTCACCGGCCGCGGCTCATACCGACTCAGCCCCCGCCTCTCCGCCAGGGCCTGGCGAAGCGGCAATTGAAATGGCGCGGCGCTACCTGGGAGTGCGTTACGTGTTTGGTGGAACCGATCCCGCCATCGGGCTGGACTGTTCGGGACTTGTGCAGCTAGTCTTCCGTCAGCTGGGCATCGGGCTGCCCCGCACGGCGCAGCAGCAATACAACGCCACGGTGCGACTGACCCGAGATCAACTTCAGCCTGGCGATCTCGTCTTCTTCGCGCGTACGTACGCGGATCCAAACGACTGGATCGCGCACGTGGGCATCTACATAGGCAACGGGCAACAGATCAACGCGCCGACCGAAGGTCAGGTGGTTTCGATTCAACCCGTGTTCACAGGTTTCTGGGGAGACCATTTCGCAGGCGGCGGTCGCGTTGCCACGCGCTAACTCGTGACCGTTCGTTCGATTCAATTCACTCCATTTGGAAAGGAGTCAGCATGAGTGATCCTTCGGCGATCATCCATGTGTTTCAGACACTACTTGACGCCGCGACGAAGGTTGGTCTGGCGGCCGCGGCGCTCTTTCTGGCATGGGCGGGCTTCCTGTACATGACTGCCAGCGGCAGTCCGCGCCGTATGGAGACCGCCAAAGACGCGGCTTTCGCGGCGATCGGCGGTCTCGCGGTGGTCTTGCTGGCGCACACCATCGCTCAACTCGTCAGCAACGCCATCGTGAGTTCACCCTGAGCGGAGAGAGCAGAGAGATGCGCAAACACCACGAGGTCCCGACGCACTTGAACGTCGAGGACAAAGTTCTGTTCGGTCTCACCGTACGCCAGTTCCTGTACATGCTCGTCGGCAGCTCTGTCACGTACACGTGGTGGGAGCAATCTGCCGGACTGCCCGACGCGGCGCGCATTGCCATGGCTGCGCTGTGCGTCATCCTCACGTTGGCATTCGCCTTGTTGCGGCCGGCGGATCGGCCACTCGAGGAATGGCTGGCCGCGGCCCTGGTCTACGCGGCGTCTCCGCGACGTTCAACCTGGCGGCCCGTTGAGCCCGAGCCTCCGGACTGGCGTCCCTCTGCGGGCGGCTGGCAGGAGCTAGCGCCAAGCCTGAGTTGGGCTGAAGACGTCGGAGACTCGCATTGAAGCGCACGTCGGTGCAGTCGACCCGTCTCGCCATCGAGAGTATTCAGACTGGCGTGGTCGCATTGACGGACGGTGAATACCGCGCGATCCTCGAGGTCAGCGGCGTTGCTCGACCGTTTGAGGACGAGGCGCGTCTCGAGGGTATCCTGGCGGGCTTCGCCACGTTTCTCAACGGGCTGAGCTACCCGCTCCAGATCCTGGTACGCGCCAGCCCGGTCGATTTGAGCCGCTATCTCGCCGCGCTGGAGGAACGCGGCCGGCTGGAGATGGACGGACAACTCGCGGAGCTGGCACACGATCACGCTGCCTTCATCCAGGGACTCGCCCGCCAGCGCACGCTGCTGGAGCGTCGCTTCTATGTGATCGTGCCGGCTGAAAGCTCCACACATGCGACGTGGTTTGGACGGTTGCGCCGAAATCGCGTCGTCGATGACGAACCGCGTCGCGACGCGGCTCGCCGTCAGTTGACCTTCCGCTGCGAAGACGTCAGTCGCCAACTGGCACGCTGTGGGCTCGCCGCGCGGCGCCTGGGCGATCTCGAACTGGCCCAACTGTATCTGGCGTGCTGGTCACCCGAACGCGCCCGAGCGCAGCGCTTCCGACAGCAGCTGGACGACTACACGACCCTTGCAGTGCGGGCCATGCCGCTCAGCAGGTCCTCGGATTGAGCATGCTCCGCTTGCAGCGACGCAAACCCGACGCTTCGGTTCAACCGCTCTCTGAGCAGGAACGCCGTTTCGCACTGGGTACCCGCACATTGGCGGACCTCCTGGCGCCAGCCGCCGTCGAGATCGCGCGCAACCATCTGCGCCTGGAGTACCAGTACGCTCGCGTTCTGGTCGTTGTCGGCTATCCGCGCACTGTGGTGCCCGGTTGGCTCACGCCGCTCCTGGAGTTCGAGCACCCCATTGATGTCAGCTTTCATATCCACCCGCTGGAGACGTCGAGCATTGTCAAGCTGCTGAGTCACAAACTCGTGCAGCTGCAGTCCTCGCGGCTCGTAGATGTCCGCAGCGGTCGACTGGCGGACCCGGAGCGCGAAGTCGCATTCGAGGACGCCGAGCGCTTGCGTGACGCACTCCAACGCGGCGAGGAGCGCGTCTTTTCGGTGAGCCTGTACGTCTTGCTGCGTGCCGGTTCGCAGCGCGCGCTCGACGATCTCACGCGGCGAGTGGAAACCACCCTGGACGGTATGCTGGCGCATTCGCGCGTCGCCATTCTGGAGCAGGAGCGCGGCTTTCGGGCATGCTTACCGAGCGCGCGCGACGACCTGCTCGCATACCGGAATCTGGATACCAGCTCGCTGGCGACGACTTTCCCATTCACCTCGAGTTCGCTTTCAATGGAGCGTGGCGTGCTCTATGGCGTGGCTACCCGATCACAGTCGCCAATCATCGTCGATCCCTTCGACGCCAGCCTCGAAAACGCAAACCTTGCAGTTTTCGCCATGGCCGGAGCTGGCAAATCTTACTTCGTCAAACTCATGGCGTTGCGCAACCTGCTCGCAGGAGTCGACTTTCTGGTAGTCGATCCTGAGAACGAATACGGTGGCGTCTGCCGCGCGGCTGGTGGCCAGTTCATCCGATTAGCCAGTACCTCAACGCATCGACTGAATCCATTCGATCTTCCGCCCGCGGACACCACTTCGGCCGAAGGCGCGGATGTCCTGGCTGAACAGGTGACCTCAGTTGTGGGCCTGATGAACGTGCTGTTGGGGGAGCGCGGCACCAGTCTGAATTCGTATGAACGTTCGGTCCTTGACCACGCGGTGTACCAGGCGTACGCCGCGGTCGGCGTCACGGCCGATCCGGTGACCCACGTCCGGCCAGCGCCCCTCCTGGCTGATCTGCAGACTGCGCTGGAATCTCTCGACAACGATGTCGCGGCGGGCCTTGCGACGCGTCTCCGACGCTACGTGCATGGGTCGCTTGCTGGAGGACTTTTCAGTGGACCGACAAACGTCGCGCTGAACCGCAGGCTCGTCGTGTTCAACATCCAGCAGTTGGAGGAGGAGCTCCGACCCGTCGCCATGCACCTGATCGCGAACTTCGTCTGGAATCGCGTGCGTCGCGAGCGGCGTCCACGGCTGCTCGTGATCGACGAGGCCTGGTCACTCCTGCGTTATCCAGAGGGCGGCGACTTTGTGTCGGGCATGGCACGCCGCGCGAGGAAGTACTACCTGGGGCTGGTGACCATCACCCAGGACGTGGCCGACTTCCTTCGCTCGGATCACGGACGCGCCGTGCTGGTCAACGCGGCGATGAAGTTGCTACTCAAGCAGGACGCCACCACGGTCGAAGCCGTCGCGGATGCATTTCAGTTGACCGTTGATGAGCGCCAGTACTTGCTCGGCGCGAACAAAGGCGAGGGCCTGCTCTTCGCCCGCGGAGCGCGCTTGCCGATCAGCATCGAAGCCAGTCCCGCGGAACATCGTCTGGCCACCACGGCTCCACGCGAATTGGCAGAGCTTGCGCGCGTTGGAGAATCCTATCCCCAACCCAACGGAGTGGTGCGTGCGCATCGCGGTTAGTCGACGTCAGGAGTCAGGCCCCGTTGTGGAAGCGCAGGTAGTTGAGATCGTTGCCCCGCGCACCAACGCTGCCGCGCTGACCTCCGCCGAGAACTTTTTCGCCTCGATTGCGGTCGACCAGCCTTTCTCGCTGGATATCGCATCCGACGCCGATCATCGACAGTTCCTTGTGCGCGCACTGCACACCCAATCCCGCGATCAGGTCCTGAGTCAACTGAGCGCGGCCTACCCGCAAGCCGATTTCCGCGGACTGACGACGGAGCAGGATCCGGCCACACAACGTAAGGACGAGCAAGTGGCCACCTGCACACTCGGGTTGCGCGCCCCGGTCTATCTGCCAATCCGCACCTTTACCGACCTCGACGTCGACGGAGAGCGCGCCGCCCAGGCCGATCCGGTTCTCGGGATTCTCAGTGCGCTGGGCGATCTACCCGCCGGCTGGCGCGGGCTCAGTCAACTCGTGCTGCTGCCAGCTGAAGAGAACTGGTGCCGCGGCTATCAGCGGTTCTCGGTCCAGCACCCGCTCGAACACGAACGTGTGTCGTCCGCAACCGAGAGCGCCGCGCCCACACTGGCCTTTCTCGCGGCGGCGTTCGTCGTCGTTGTCGTCGGGCTGCAAGGCTACCTGCTGGTGCGCGCGGCGCAATGGCTGGAGTTGGCCGTACTGCTGTGCGCCAGCCTTGGTGGATCGCTGGGTCTGTTCTGGCTGATCCGACGCATGCTGCGGCCTACGCTCTACGACATGGAGCTGGTGCGCGAAAAGGTGACGCGGATTGCCAGTCGTGCTGAAGTGCGTCTCGTTGTCTTTGCTCCGGTTTCTGTACCGCCGCGACTGGTCAGGTCCCACCTGGAGCGTCTGACGATGGCGTACCGGCGCTTCAGTCTCGCCTCCGCCAACGGGTTCGTTGCCGACTGTGCGTCGCCAGAGCGTGCTGCGCCGTGTTCTCCCGAGCCATGGCGTCCGAAGCGAAAGTTGGCGGTCTTGACGACACTCGAATTAGCCGGCCTCTGGCACCTGCCGCACGCGGCCGCCGACGTCGCCTTGCTCGAGCGGACCACGGCGAGGCGCTGGTTGCCGCTCCCGGCGGCCGTCGCAGATGGCTGTCGTATCGGCACCTCGCGTCATCAGGGCCACAATATTCCGGTGGCACTGCCGGCGGACGTGCTGCGCCGCCACCTGCTGCTTGTGGCTAAAACCCGTCGCGGTAAGTCGACGCTCATGCAACGACTCGCGCATCACGCAATGCAGGCGGAACCACGACGTGCAGTGCTGCTCGTGGATCCACACCGCGACCTGGCGGAAGCGGTGCTTGGTCTGGTTCCGCCTGAGAGAGCCAGCGATGTGGTGTTCCTCAATGTTGCCGATGTTGCGCGTCCATTTGGCCTGAACTTGCTCGACACTGGCCTCGGCTGGAATCGAGATCGCGCGGTCAATAACGCGCTGGCTATCTTTCAGCGTGAGTGGGGTGACCGCTACTGGGGTCCGCGCATGGAGGACGCCTTTCGCTACGCACTGATGACACTCTATGAGGCCAACGCTGCGCTGTGTCGTGCCGACCCCGTGCGTGGCCGCGGCACGGCAGCACACGTTGCTCGAGGTACCCGCGCTCCTGTCGGACACGTTGTTCCGGCGCGACGTCATGAGCTCCATCGACGATCCAGGCATCCGCGCCTGGTGGTCCGACTACTTCGACTCCCTCGAACGGCGTTTTCAGCTGGAAGTGGTCAATCCCGTCCTGACCAAGGTGCATCGATTTGAAGCCAGCACACCGGCGCGGCAGATCGTCGGCCAGCCGGCCTCGACGATCGACCCATCGGCCTGGCTTCGCGGCGGCGCTATCGTCATCGTCAATACCGCGCGCGGAATCATTGGGGAAAATGCCGCGGCGCTGATCGGCAGTTCGCTGCTCAATCTGGTCACGCTCGCTGTCGCCGAGCAGGCCAGTTTGAGCGCAGAGGCTCGCTGGCCAATCAGTATGTTCGTCGACGAGTTCCACACCATTCCGGGCGCCGACTACGAGGGCATTCTGGCGGAGTTGAGCAAGTACGGCGCGAACCTTGTGCTGGCGACGCAAAGTCTGGCACGCCTGCTTGCGCTCGGCGATGAGGAAGGGCGCGGTCTGCGAGCTACGGTCTTTGCCAATCTGGACGGCTTGTTTGCCTTCAACTGCAGCGCCGAAGACGCGGAGTACCTGGTAGCGGAACTGGGCGGTGCGGTGGAGGAACAGGACCTCGTCGAGCTTGGCGAACACCAGTGCTACGTGCGGCTTTCGTCTCGGGGCCAACGGCTGCCGACCTTTTCAGTTCACCTCGATCCGCCGCTGCAGCCTGACGTCAGCATGCGCACATCCCTGGCATGCAGCTCAGCTGAACGGTTCGGCCGCGACGCCCAACAGGTTGAAGCTGAGCGACACGCTGCCCTCGCACGCGTGCTGGAAGCCCGAGACAGACACGTCACAATGATCGCCACGCAGGCCCAGCCGCAGTCCAAAAAGCCAGCCCGCAATGAGCATCGCCGGACCCGGAAGCGCCCCGATCCCAAGGGCGTCAGTGTTCAGTGACGCAAGACTGCTTTTCCGATGAGTTCAGCCGCCCCCGCCGTGACGTTCAGGAGTGGCACCGCCTGAAGCAACGACCGCGCTCCTCGCGATCGCCTTCGCTGAGCGCCCCCCTCTGCCGAACCCAGGGGGTCGTTCAAACTGAGCCGTTGGCCGATCTCAGCCGCCGGTAGCACCCAGGAAAAACATCCGCCGGCGAGAGATAACGCAGGCCTATCGCGACGAGATCCCCTCGGGCACAGGGCTGTGCAATGTCCTGGGCGCCGGGGCCGGCGTCACCGAATCCAACCTGGGCGGGCGCTATCGGCTACAGCCGAGGCAAATGCTTCCCGTATCTTGCTCATCGCCGTCGCCGTAACCACGCTCATCCAGCGCCAGCAAGCAGAGGCAACGCCAACACCAGCAGCACCCGCCCGGAAACCCATCAGCGTCGGCGACGCTCACCTGCGCGTAGCATGCCGGCGCGAGCGTGCGAGCCGCGCACAGGTGCTCCAATGGCCGACCGCCTGTCAGGGCAACAGGCAGTAAACAAATGGAACCTCTGGGGGATCAGTCCGACGGCAGCGAGACTTCGCGTTGCTGTTCGAAACCTGACCCCGTCCGGCCACAGGTGACGCAATTCTGGGGCTGCCGGGCGGTGCGGGCCACTTCGCCACAGCACGGACACACCCAGTGAATTGTCCGAATCATCACCTCGCTAGGACTCATGTGGCACCACCTCTTGCTGCAGAGTACGCCTCTTCTCAGCCCCTGTGAACCCGATCGACCCGATCATTCCCATAAGGGAGACTGATGCTCGAGGGTGACCGCCCGGCAGGTCAGTTGCGGCCGCGCACTTCTGCGCCGAAGCGAGCACGCAGCGCCTCTTCAACCCGTGTGTGCGCTGCGCTGACCTCATCGTCTTCGAGCGTTCGGTCAGCTGCGCGATACCGCAGCGAGAACGCCAGACTCTTGCGACCCGCGGGCACCCCGCCGCCGCGGAACACGTCGAACAGTTCGAGGTGCTCGAGCAGGTCTCCCGCGGTGTCCCGAATGACTTGCTCGAGGTCGGCGTGGAGGGCGTCCTCGTCGACGATGAACGAAATGTCACGATCCGCGGACGGGAATCGCGACGGCGTGTGAACTGTAAGGAGTGGTTGGCGCGCCTGAACCAGCCGGTCGAAATCAATCTCGGCGAACAGCACCGGCGCCGCGCCGAGGTCAAAGCGCTCGGCGACAGTCGGGTGCAGTTGTCCCAGGACTCCCAGGCGCGTTTCACCGACACATACCTCCGACGTGCGGCCCGGGTGCAGACTCGGATGTCGGCCTGGCACGTACGAGACATTCACGTGGAAGCTTGCACACAAGGCATCGACCAGGCCCTTGGCGTCGTAGAAGTCAAGCGCGTCGTCGGTACTGGCCCAATGACGGGGCGCGCGAGAACCCGTCATGGCGATGCCAACGTTTCGGCGCTCCTCGGGAGCTGGCTCGAGCGCTCCCTGCCAGACGCGGGCGAGCTCGAACAGGAGAACCCGGTCACGCTGTCTCAGATTCGAGCGCAGGGCAATCAGCAAGCTGCCAAGCAGGCTCGGCCGCAATTCGCTGAGCTCAACTGACTGCGGGTTTGCGACGCGAACCGCCGCATCGTTGCTTGTGGCGTCCTCTGTTTCGACGCGCAGTTGTCCCGCGAGCGCAGGATCCACGAGCGAATAAGTAATGACCTCTTGAAGTCCCGCTGCCGCCAGAAGCTGTCGAGTTCGAAATTCGTCGCCGTACCCGCGATCGCCGTCGGGGCGCGGACTTGGCAGGGCGCCCTCTGGCATCGTCGTGGGCACGAGATCGAACCCGGCGATCCGCCCGATTTCTTCCGCGAGATCGGCTGGACCCTCAACGTCGAATCGACGCCAGCCGGGCACCGTCACGTGAATTCCGCCGTCCGATCGATCCTCGGGCTGAAAACCCAGGCGATTGAACGTCTGAACCATGTCTGACCGTGCCACGGACATCCCGAGGAGCGCTTCGACCTGGCGTGGGTGCACGTCGATACTCCGCAACTGGCTCTTGCCCGGGTACTGGTCCGCTATGCCGACCGCCGCTGAGCCACCAGCCAGTTCGAGAGTAAGCTCGGTAGCCCGCGCGACACCGAGCGTCGTAAGGTTGGGATCTACCCCGCGCCCGAACCGCCGCGACGCTTCAGTCGAGAGTGTCAATGCCGCCGATGTGCGTCGGGTTGCGGCGCGGTCCCAGCTTGCACCCTCGAGGACGACCTGACTGGTTGTGTTTGTGATCTCGCTGTCCTCGCCGCCCATCACGCCGGCCAGGCTGCGCGCGCGCTGACCATCGGTGACCACCATCATCTCGGCGGTGAGCGAGCGGTCTTCTCCGTCGAGGGTGCGTAGCCGCTCGCCGGGTTGAGCGCGACGGACGACGATCGACTTTGAGCCGAGGCGTTGCGCGTCAAAAGCATGCAGCGGCTGCCCGACTTCCAGCATCACGTAGTTGGTGACGTCCACCACGTTGCTGATGGGTCGCACGCCTGCGAAGTGGAGCCGTCGTTCCAGCCATCTCGGCGACCGGCCGATCCTGATATCTCGCACCAGTGAGGCACTGAACCGCGGGCAGCCTTCCGCGTCCTCGATGCGCACCGACAACAGCTCTGCAACCGCAGGTTGCCCGCGTGAGCCGCCAACGCGTGCCGTTGCGGGGTCGACGAGGTGCAGCATCGCCGGCGTGTACGCCGCGCCAAACAGCGCATGCACCTCCCGCGCGATGCCCATCATCGACATGCAGTCGGGCCGGTTGGCGGTGATGTAGATGTCCAGGATCGCCTCGTTGAGGTACTCCTCGAGGGATTGACCGATAGGCGCCTCGTTCTCGAAGACGTAGATGCCTTCCTTATCGGGCGAAATGTCCAGTTCATCGCCGGAGCAAACCATGCCCTCGGAAGCGGCGCCCGCGAAATCGCGCCGACTGACGTCGCCGCCTGGAAGTCGTCCGCCGGCTGCAACATGCGGCACAACATCACCGACGCGAAGGTTGGGCGCGCCAGTGACGACCGTGACGCGCTGATCCCCGAGATCGACTTCGGCGACGTGCAAGGCGTCGCGGCGCGGGTGTGGCTGGAGATCGACGATACGGCCAAGCCTGACCCCGCGCCATTCACGGCCGACATGGTGCAGCTCCTCAACTTCGAGTCCGGCCATCGTCAATCGCTGGCGCAGTTCGACCAGCGGTACATCGATCTCCACCAGCTCGCGCAGCCAACTGACGGGCACTTTCATGTGAACTGCTCCAGGAACCGCAAGTCATTGGCATAGAAGAGGCGGATGTCTTCAATGGCGTACTTGATAAGCGTGATACGCTCGATTCCCATGCCCCAGGCGAAGCCCGTCAGACGCGAGCTGTCGTAGCCCACTCGCTCGAGGACACGCGGGTGGACCATGCCCGCACCGAGGATCTCGAGCCATCCAGAACCATGGCAAATCGAGCACGTCGAGTCGGACCCATCGCACCGGAAGCAAGAGATCGCGAAGTCGACGCCGGGCTCGACGAACGGGAAGTAATCGCAGCGAAAGCGCGTGCGAAGACTCGATCCGAACATGCGCTGCGCAAAGGTCGTCAGCGTGCCGCGCAGGTCAGCAAGCGTCAGACCTTCGTCAACGGCCAGGCCGTCGATCTGATGGAACATCCACTCGTGCGTGGCGTCGGTTTGCTCGGCGCGATAGCAGCGCCCGACGTTGATGATCCGCACGGGCGGCTCTTGTGTGGTCATAACCCTGGCCTGGTAGGCAGTCGTTTGCGTGCGCAGCACCAGATCGGGCACCCGTACATAGAGCGTGTCCTGCATATCCCGAGCGGGATGCCAGGCTGGAATGTTCAGCGACTCGAAGTTGTAGTAGTCAGTTTCCAGTTCCGGAGTCTGGGTGACCTGGAAACCCATGCTGGATAACACCTGAACACAGTCGTTGATCGTCTGGGTGATCGGATGCAGCCCTCCGATGACCGGCGGTCGACCAGGCAAACTCACGTCGATACGTTCACGTTCCAGCGCCTGGGCTAGATCGCGCTGTCGAACCGCCTCTTCGCGACCAGCGAAGGCTTGCTCGAGCGCGCGTTTGACCGCATTCGCGGCACTGCCCACGGCGCGGCGGTCGTCTGGGCTCAGCTTGCCAAGCCCGCTCATCAGCTCGGCGAGTGCGCTCTTTCGGCCGAGGTGGGCAATACGCCATTGCTCGAGTGCAGTTGCTTCGACCGCTTCTTCGAGCTGCGCCAGCGCTGACGATTTGAACGTCTGCAACTGCCCGAGCGAGTCAGTCTCGGGCCCGGCGTCCGTATCGGTCATGATAGTTGCGGCAAACCTCCTGGAGAGAAATGAAAGGAGCGGTCCAATTGGACCGCTCCTTTCGACATGACGGGTCTGTGGCCTACGCGCGGGGCAAGCCCATCATGCCGAAGTGTCGAACGTAAACGACGCGTGCCCACAGATCATGGCGTCGATCGAGTATATCGCGACGCATCGGCAAATCGCCCCACCGGTCTGGCACAGTTCGGTGCACGCGGCCCCGGTCGCACGGATGTGCTCACCTCAGCCTGCAGATACTGCGGCGGACAGGGCGGGCGTCAGGGGTGCATTGGCCGCGTTTCGGTCGGCGATGGCCAGCCAGCCATCGAGCCGACCTTTATGCGCATCGTGTTCAGCAGGCGCATTGGTGCACGCGACTTCGTCGGCCCTATGCCCGCTTGGGAAACGGACGCTGGCGGTCCCGATGCAGTCGGGGTGCGGGGCGTGCATTGCGTGTCTGGAAGAAAGGGGTGTCTTGGGGCCACAGGGGAAATGCTTCAGGTTCGAGCGCCGCTAGCCAGCGCCACGCAACGCAGTGGCTCCCAGACCCAAGTAGTAGTAGGAGTAGTAGCTGGCGACGTCGAGTTTCGTCATGCCGAGCGGTGGACGAAGACTCTGTCAGGTTGGCGACCACGACCTCGAGGCCGTCACGTTCGAGCCCGAGTTGCTTGGTCATGGACGCGAGACCGAAGTGCTGAAGCCTCGGCGTGCCAAGACTGGGATGCTCGGCGCTGGTAGTGACGATGCCAGCCTGCACCGATTACACGGGCACCATCGCGCGCGCAAAGACCACGGGCACCATCGCGCGCGCAAAGACACCGAAGCGGGCTGTCTCTTGCGAGCTGCTGCCTTGTCCGTCCGACGCAGCAACCAATGGCTGTGCCGGGCGCGTGTGCGGGCGCTGATGCAGGTGTCTCGGCCCGCCAGGTCGCGGCGCCGTCGCACAACGTGCCGTCGAAAACCTGCGGCGGCGCCTGAACCATGTCGAGGACACGTACGAAGACCTGCGCGAAGGCGCCACACGATTCTCGAACAAGCAGAAAGCCCTTTTTTGGTCACGCTGCGGGCAGCCTTCGGCGTTTACGCCTGCGGCGAAAGCACCACCGGCCGCCCGAGGACCCCCTGGTAGAACTCTTCGAGTCGACGCGCCAGCACTCCGAAATCGAAACGCTCCATCACTACCTGCTGACCAGCCTGGCCAAGGCGATTGCCAACCTCAGGGTTGTGCAGCAGATACAGAATGCGCTCAGCGAGCTCGCTCACGTCACTATTGGCGGCGATCAAGCCAGTCTCGCCGTCGGTCAGCGCAAGCTTGACATCTTCCGTGTCGAAGGCAACCACTGGCTTGCCCAGACTCAACGCCTCCAGCACGGTGATGCCGATGAACCCCTCGACGACGCCAGGCTTCACGTACACGTCGGTAGCCGCCAACAACCGCGCCACGTCCGCGCGCACGCCCGTGAACGCCAGTCGACCGCTCAGGCCGCGCTCAGTTGACAACGCTTCCAGTTCGGCGCGCAGTTCGCCGTCACCGATGATCAGAAAACATGCGCGCGGTTCGGCCATGCTGACGATGCGAGCCGCCTCGATGAACAGGTCGTGGCTCTTGCGCGGATGCAGCGCGCCGATCGTCGATATCAGCAAGGCATCCGAGGCAAATCCAAACTCGCGCCGCACCGATTGATGGTCATCCCCCGACGGCTGGAAAGATTCGAGGTCCAGTCCAACGAAGTTGAAGTCGACGAGTGTCCCCTCGCGAGCGCCGACCCGCTTCAAATGGCGGCGGATCTCAGGTGAAATCACCAGGATCTGCTCGGCGCCGAGTGCCAGGAACCAGTTACGCAGCCAGGTGGTGACCGGCAGCTCGTGGGGCGAGTTCTGCAATCCCATCGGCGAGCTGACCACGCGCACGTCTCCCAGGCCATTCGCGGAGCGCACCCGCAGGGCCAGGTTGATGGCTACCGAAGCGGAGGCCGAGAACGAGTGCACCAGATCGATGCGCTGATCGATGATCACGCGTCGAATCTGGCGCGCCGCCTGGGCAACAGCCAGTGGCGAAGTGAGATCCAGCGGCGCCTCGACGTGTTGAGCGCCTGTGCGGCCGAGTTCACCCACCAGTTCGCCTCCTGACGAGACCACCCACACGTCGTGGCCGCGTCCACGGAGTTCACGAGCAAGAGCGACTACGATGCGCTCCAGCCCGCCGACGCCCATGGTTTTTGCGGCGAGCAGAATCCTCATCGCCCGCGCCGATTATAAGTGGCCTGTTCGAGCCAGGCCGACGGCGCCCACGAACAGGGCCAGCGGCAGCCACTGCCCGACCAGCCGCGTGGCGGAGGTGCTGACTTCAATGGCTGGCGTGGTCGAGCTCACCAGGAACGCGACGAGCGTGGCGGCAGCCTGCGCAAGGACGACCAGCGTCAGCACGCGCAGCGTCGGTTCGAACAGGGCACGCGCGCACGCGGCCCACGCCAGCGCCACGACGAGTAGTCCACCACCGGTGCGTACCCCACGGAAAATGGCCACCAGCGCCAGGGCCACGCTGCCAATGGCCAGCGGCTGGAGCGTCCCGACATGTTCGTCGTTTGGTGCGATGCCGTGGGTGGTCTCAACGGCGAGCCAGAGCAGTGAGACCAGCAGCGCAGGCACCGCAAGCGCGAGTGCGGGTACCCAGATTCGAGGGCGCCTGGCGAGAACCCCCTCGACCACGACTACCGCGGCAACAATGCCAATGCGCGGCAATCCCTCGAATTTCGTCAGTGCCGCGGCTGCTCCAAATAGGACTATCTGCGCTAGCCAGCCGCGACCTGGTGCCTGCTGCCATCGCCAGGCGGCGAGCGTGGCCAACGTGAGGTAGGCGGTCAGGGCGAGGTCCGCCTGCCCCGTCCAGAAACCCTCGATCAGAGCCGTGGCCGTCAGCACGATCCCCGCGGCCAGGTAGGGGGCGAGCCAGGCAGCGCGCAGTGCCAGACGGAGATGCCACGCCAGGCAGACTCCGAAGGCACTTCCAATCACCGCCCAGACCGTCTTGGCCGCGTCGATTGAGACCAGGTCGCGGTGCAGGTACAACCATGCCTCCAGCAGGGGTACCAGCGGCGGGTAGTACTCATGCTCGGAGTGCGCGTTGACGATGGTGCCAGCGTCAGCGAATGCCTGCGCGCGCAAGCCCCAGTGCGAATACGCATCCCAACCCGATTCAGGGACAAGAACTGAACGCACCAGCGCGCCCAGTAGGACCAGCCCGAGCAGGGCCCACCCGAGACGCTCGCGCCGATCGACCGGGACGACTTTGGTTTTGCACTCAGTCCCCGGCGTCTGACTGGCGCGCAAGGCAATGGCTGCGATTGCCGCTACCGCCAGCACGGCTGGGACCGCGCTGAAACCAAACCCGAACAACGCCAGGACCAGTTGGGCGAGGGCGACCAGACTGGCGCCGACGAGCACAGCGAGCGCGCAGTTGGCGACGGTCGTGCTGGGTGCGCCCCCCGCGAACCGAATGCCGCTGAGCCAGCCCAGCGCGAGCCACTCGATGCTGACCAGCGCCAGGGCACCGATGCCGATGAGGTCGACACTCATCGTTGCGTGCACCTCATCGGCAGGGGTGCCCAGCCACGCACGCTGTAATGCGAACGCGCCACCTTCGGAAACGCGGGATGACCTCGTGGATCTCAGCCGACGGTCGCCAGTACATAGCGATTGGAGTCCAGATCGATGCGGCGTAGCCACGTACGCGGCTGACGCAACCACGACTCAGGCGGATACTGGCTGGCGTCGGGTACCACCACGTACAGCAGGCCCTCGGTCTGCATCAGTTGACGAACCGCCACTTCGTCAACCTCGGCGCGTACATCGTCGTAGGTGCGTGGATAGAGCTCGTACCGCAAGCGCTGACCAACGCCTGTGTCCGTGCCGAACGCCCCGGGTTCGACGAACAGATAGCCGGCGGTGGCAGGGATGCTGGCCCTGAAGAAATCGAGCGCAGGCACAATGTCCGCGCCTGGCGGTAGGTCGGGCGGCTCAACCAGTAGCGTGAGGCGCGCCAGGCTGACCAAACCCCACACGCCCAGCACGCCCAGTGCCGTGCGCCTCCGCCACTGCTTCACGTTCGCGAGTCTACTTTGTGGTTGGAAAGGTGCGATGACGTGGTTGAGCATGCGGGGTAGGGCGTCACACGCGGCGTCATGTGGCTGGAGAAAAGCGTCACGCGCTGACCGAATGTGGCGCGAAAGCGTCACGGGAGTGTCACAGAATGCGTCGGAGTGCCCGGCTGCCCTGTTCGCAACGGTCGTGCGCGCGGCGCGCGCCCGCTGCGGGTAAGATCGCCAGCCGGTGACGTCGAATCGCGTTCCCCGCGTGCTGGCGCTGGTCCCAGCCCGCGGGGGCTCGAAGGGCATTCCGCGCAAGAATCTGCAGTTGCTTGGCGGCAGACCGCTTGTCGCACATGCCGTCGCCGCTGGGCGAGAAGCGTCGCTCGTCACCCGTGTCGTCTGTTCGACGGACGATCCCGAAATCGCGGCCGCGGCGCGCGAGGCAGGTGCGGAGGTCCCCTTTCTCCGCCAGCTGACCTGGCGCAAGACACAACTGAGGATTGGCCGTTCTTTGTCCACGCGCTCGATTGGCTGGAGCGGCACGCCGGTTGGATACCGGACCTCGTCGTGAATTTACGACCGACGTCTCCGCTGCGAACCGCCCGTCACGTCGACGACGCGATTCGGCTCCTGCTCCAAACGGGCGCGGACTCAGTCAAGGCTGTCTGCCTGGCGCGTCAGCATCCGCACAAGATGTGGCTACGCCTGCCCGACGCCACGATTGAGCCGTTTCTCAAGACAGCATTTCGGTTGAGCCGCGGCCCAGATGTGCCCAGGGCGGAGCTCCAGGACGTCTACTGGCAGAACGGCGTGGTCGACGTCACGCGCTCTAGCGTCATTCGTGAGCAACGAGTCATGATCGGGCCGCGGGTGGCAGGACTGATCACCCAGGCAGAGGAGTCGATCGACATCGACACGCCGTTCGACCTCGCCCTGGCCGAGTTGCTGCTTCGCGCGGCGCAACAACACGTGAGCGGCCCAGGGGCCGTACCACGCCACAGAATCCCGCGTATGTTCGCCGCGTGACGCTTTTTGTGACACGCGTGACGCTTTTGACCTCGTCAGGTGACGCTTGGCGTGACGGCTGCCGCCGCATGCTCATCCGCGTAATCGCACCTTTCCAACCACAAAGTAGACTCGCGAACGTGAGACAGGGGTGGGGCGCGGGTGGTCGAATCCCGAGTAGCTGGCGGACTCGGGTTCGACCCAGGCCCGCGTCGACCGTGCGACCAGGTGCTGTCGGGCGGCGCGCGTGCGAGCCCTGATCGTTGGGCTGGGCTCCATCGGACGGCGGCACGCGCGCAACTGGTCTGCCCTCGGCTATGGCCCGCTGGTCGTCTGCCACCAGGCGCGGGCGCCCCAGCCTGAGCCGCTCGGCGTCGAGGCGCGCGACTACGACGACCTGGATCGCGCACTGGAGTGCGAGCGACCACAGGTCGTGCTGGTCACCAACCCGACCAGCCTGCACGTCGCGGCAGCACGAACAGCCATCGAGGCAGGTGCTCACGTGCTGGTCGAAAAACCACTGGGCAGTTCGCTGGACGGAGTTCCCGAACTCCTGGCCGGCGGCTCGGTCACACGGCGGGGGACTGATGGTCGGCGTACAACCTTCGGTTCCATCCGGGTTCGGCGCGCATGAAGGCCCTCCTCGAGCAGGGTGCGGTAGGTCACGTGGTGAGCGCCGTGCCGAGGTCGGTGAGTACCTGCCCGACTGGCATCCCTGGGAGGACTATCGCCGCGGGTATAGCGCGCGCCGCGACCTGGGTGGGGGCGCGGTGCTGACTTTCAGTCACGAATCGACGCGCTGTGCTGGCTGCTGGGTGCGCCGTCCCGCGTCACGGCGATGGTCGCTCACGGCAGCTC
This sequence comes from uncultured Chloroflexia bacterium, assembly GCA_963776625.1. Lineage (GTDB taxonomy): Bacteria > Chloroflexota > UBA6077 > UBA6077 > CF-72 > CF-72. Next base: position 859,465 of record CAVZNP010000007.1, read on the forward strand.
GCTCGATATGGACGCTGAGGACGTCGCCGAGATCGTGGTGCAGTTCGAAAGCGGTGTGATCGGCTCGGTGCACCTTGACTACGTTCGTCGCGCGCCGCGGCGCGCGATCGAGCTAGTCGGGGAAAATGGCGTGCTGCGGTGGGAGTTCCACCGCAATCGACTGGAGCTGTACACGACCGAGACGCGACAGTGGCGAAGTGAGGGATGGCGACCCGACGTATGCGCGTAACCAGATGTACATGGACGAGCTTCGCTCTTTTGTCGAGACGGTCCGCGCCACCCCTCGACCATCAGCGTTGGACGGTCGACAGGGTGCCGCCGTGCTGGCACTCGCCCTGGCCGCGCTCCGTTCGTCGGCCGAGGGTCGGACCATTGATCTCCAATCCGAAGATAGGCAACGCGTGAATGGCTGAGCAGCTTCAACTCCGAGTGTGAGCTACGCGCCCGACCTCTTCCGCCTCGAGGGTCGCGTGGCACTCATCACGGGTGGCGCGGGGCTTCTGGGGCGACGCTACTGCGAGGCGCTGCTCCAGGCTGGTGCCCGTGTCGTCATCGGTGACCTTGACGCTGATCGTGCAGAGGCGCTCGCCGTCGAGCTGGGCGAGTCCATCCGCCCCGGGCGACACCGCGGGCGGTGGTCGGCACGAGATTCACGCCGCGAACCGTGCGCCTGGCAACCGTGCTGCGCGCGGGACTGCCGGGAGCCGCGCCCTGGGCCTGGGACTCGACGTAACCGATCAGAAGTCCGTCCAACACGCGGTGGCCAACGCCGTGCGCGCTTCGGCCGACTCGACATTCTGGTCAACAACGCCGCGCTCACCGTCCGCGCCGGCTCGGAGCGCCTGGCACCCCACGACTACTTCGCCGCGTTTGAGGACTACAGACTCGACGTTTGGAACCAGGCGCTGAGCGCCAATCTGACGGGCATGCTGCTGTGCGCCCAGGCAGCCGGCCGTCAGATGCTGCGACCGGCGCTCGCCCGGCGGCGTGGTCGTCAACATGTCCTCGACGTACGGCGTCGTGGCACCCGACCAGCGGTTGTACGAAGGCGTCAAGAGTCCCTACGCCGAGACTGGCTTCAACACACCCGTGAGCTACGCGGTCACAAAAACTGCCGTGTTAGGCTTGACGCGCTATCTGGCGACCTACTGGGGGAGCAAGAACATCCGCGTCAATGCCCTCACGCCGCACGGCGTTTTCGACAACCATGACGAGACCTTCGTGCGTAACTTCACCTTCCGTTCGCCATTGGGCCGCATGGCGCGCAACGATGAGTACCGCGGCGCGTTGTTGTTCCTTGTATCGGATGCATCCAGCTACATGACGGGTGCGAACCTCATCGTCGACGGAGGGTGGACCGCATGGTGAACGGCGGCGCGGGCTCGGCTCGAACGATCAGGATCGGCCAGCGCATGGTGGGTGACGGCCAGCCGTGCTTCGTCATCGCCGAGGGTGGTGTGAACCACAACGGAGATCCGCGATTGGCGACAGAGCTGGTGCATATCGCGGCGCGCTGCCAGGCTGACGCGGTCAAGTTCCAGAAGCGAACCATCGAGGAGCTGCTGACGCGCGAGGCCCTCGAGCGTCCGTATGTGCATCCCAATTCGCTAGGAGCTACCTATGGCGAGCATCGCCAGAAGTTAGAGCTGGCAGATGAGGTGCTGGTACCGCCTGCGGGACCTGTCGGCGCGCCTGGGGCTCGAGTTCATGGGCAGCGCCTGGGATCGCGGCAGTGCTGATTTGCTCGAAGCGCTCGACACGCCGGCCATCAAGCTGCCATCCGCCGTGCTGACCGACCTTGAGTTGCTCGGAGTACATCGCTCGCAAAGGCAGACCCATGATCGTGTCCACCGGGATGAGCACGCTTGAAGAAGTCGACCAGGCGGTCAACCGCATCTTGCGGCGAACGGACCAGCTCGTCTTGCTGCAGTGCACATCTGCCTACCCGAGTGAATTTGTCGACATCAACCTGCGCGTTATGGACACGTTCCGACAGCGCTACGGGGTGCTTGTCGGCTATTCAGGTCACGAGCGCGGCATCTCGGTGACCGAAGCCGCCGCGACTCTTGGCGCATGTGTCGTCGAGCGTCATTTCACCAAAGATCGCACGCTTCAAGGTCCGGATCATGCGGCGTCGCTTGAACCGACCGGACTGCAGAAGCTTGTTCGGGACATACGCCAGATCGAGATGGCGATGGGCAAGTCCGACAAATGCGTTGTCCCCGCTGAGGTGCCGGTGCGCGCTCGGCTCGGCAAAAGCGTCGTGGCCGCGCAGCACATTCAGGCGGGTAGCGTCATCAAGGCAAACATGCTGACCGCCAAGAGTCCCGGCGATGGCATCGCCGCGAACCAGCTGGAGCGGTTGATCGGCCGGGTTGCCGCCGTAGATGTTCTGTGTGACAGAATGCTGCCGGCCGAGGCATTGACCTGGGAGTTGCGCGTCCAGGCCCGCCCGCTCGAGGCGCGTTGACCGCGGTCCCGGGTCGAGTTCAGACCGAGCGCGCAAAGTGCGCTTGCTTTGCGTGGACGTGGACGGCGTGTTGACCGACGCTGGCATGTACTACGGTCGCGACGGTGAGGTTCTGAAGAAGTTCAACACCCGCGACGGGATGGGGCTGGCACGCGTGCGTGACGTGGGCGTCGCGGTCGCGATCGTCTCGGGTGAAGACAGCGCGATTATTCACGCTCGGGCGGCGAAGCTGAGGATTGACGAGGTGTTCTGCAATGCCGCCGACAAACGCACCGTGATCGAGGAGTTGTGCGGGAAGCACCGCCTCGGTCTGGATGAGGTCGCATTCATCGGCGACGATCTGAACGATCTGCCAGCGTTGGAGTGTGTCGGGCTGGCATGTGCGGTGGCCGACGCGGCGGAACCGGTGCAGGCCGTTGCTCACTACGTGACGCAGCGCAAAGGCGGCGATGGTGCAGTGCGTGAGGTCTGTGAGTTGCTGATCGCGGCACACGGGTGACGGCGGTGTCTTCCAGCACCGACCCTTCGGACGGTCAGGACCGCGATACGGTGGCGGCTGTTGCCAGCAACCAGGATTCGAGCCGAATTGGCCAACGCCCACCTGCGCTCCGCAACACAGAGCTCAAGGGCGATCCGCGACCAGGCGCGTTGGACGCGGTGCCGCACCAGGCAACGCGCGCGCCATCGAACGGCTCGAACGATGAGGCGCCGGCTGCCACCGCAGCCGAAGCTACGGTCGCGGATCAGTGTCGACACCCCGGCAGCTCCCGCTGGCGCCGCTTCGATCACCGCCGCGGCAGACGACGACGTGGGCGCCGAGTCGCCGCTGTCGAGCCCAGTCCGCCCAGAGCCATCCACGCGCGCCCGGTTACCCGCGCGCACGGCTGCCACGACCAGCCAAGGTCAACTTGCCCGCTGGCGCGAAATTCTGTACATGCTGGTGCTGCGCGATCTCAAAGCGCGTAGCAAGCAAGCCTTTCTGGGCTACTTCTGGATCTTGATCCAGCCTCTGCTCGTGACAGGCGTGTTCTCGGTGCTCGTGCAGCAGGTTCTTGGCCGCGGTGACCTGTCCGACGTTCCGTACCCCGTCTTCCTGATGGCTGGCGTGATCCCGTGGCAGTTCTTCGCCAACAGCCTCAACGAAAGCAGCGAAAGCCTCGTCAAGAACGTCGATCTCGTCCGTCAGGTGTATTTTCCGCGCGAGATCCTGGCCATTTATCCCGTCTTCGCCCGGCTGATTGACGTGGTGATCGGCTGTCTAGCGCTGGCCGTCTTCCTGTTCGTGTGGCATGTGCCTGTCTCGGGCTGGGTCGTACTCGTGCCGGTCATCGTGTTCGAGGAAATGCTGTTTGCCGCGGCGATCGGCATGCTCCTGTCAGCCGCGAACGTTGGCTGGCGCGACATCTCTCGTGGGCTGCCACTTGTGTTGTTCCTGATGATGTACGCCGTGCCCGTGCTGTACCCGCCAGAGCGGGTGCCGGCTGGTCTTCGGCCGTTGTTCGGACTCAATCCAATTGGCTACTTGATTGACGCCTTCAGAACCGCGGTGATCGGGCCGCATCCGCCTGATCTGGTTGGCCTGATCGTGCTCGGGGTGCTGGGTGTGGCCGCGCTGGTCCTTGCGCAGCGGGTGTTTTCCATCTTCGACGGAGTGCTGGCGGATGTCATCTAGTTCCCTGGCCATTCTGGAGGGAGTCAGCAAGCGCTACTTGCTGGGCCAGGGACGCGGCGCCCGTGGCGTACTGCTCGATGTGCTGGGGCGACGCGACGAGCGGCGCGACCTCTGGGCACTGCGAGATCTTGATCTTCGCATCGAGCGTGGCCAGGCACTCGGGCTCGTGGGGCGCAACGGCGCGGGCAAGACCACCACGTTGCGCCTGCTGGCCGGAATCAGTCATCCGACCCTGGGCCGCGTCAGGACCTATGGTCGCGTGGCATCTCTCCTGAACGTTGGGGCTGGCTTTCATCCGGAGCTCACCGGCCGCGAAAACGTACTGCTCAACGCGGTGATCCTCGGTTTGAGTCGCCAGGAGGCGCAGAAGCAGTACGACGCGATCGTCGACTTCGCTGGACTCGACGCGACGTTCATGGATACGCCCGTGAAGCACTACTCGAGCGGCATGTATGCCCGACTCGCGTTTGCCGTCGCGGTTCACGTCGATCCCGACGTGCTCCTGGTCGACGAGGTGCTGTCGGTTGGTGACGCCGAGTTCCAGGACCGGTCACTGCGGCGCATGCTGCAGTTCCGCGATCGACGCGAAGCAGCCATCGTGTTTGTTTCGCACAATCTCGCGGCGGTCGAGCTCATGTGTCCGGAGGCGGTGTGGCTCGAGCGTGGCAGCGCACGCGCCAGCGGCTCAACGCCCGATGTACTGCGGGCCTACCTCGATGCAGTCGACTCGGGCGCGGAGGAAGCGGACGCAGGGCACGTCGAGATCGATCGTGTTGAGGTGCTCGATGCCAATGGGCGGCCAACTGACTTCGTTGCAGCGGGCGCTCCAATTACCGTGTGCGTGCAAGGCAGCGCACTGCAGGAGTTGCCGGAGCCGGTATTTGTGGTGACGATTCGGAGCGATCATGGACCGCTGTTTGCGGGCAACATGCACATCGACGGAAACTGGCCGCCGCGGCTGCCGAGAGGCCCATTCCGCCTTGAGTGTGCCTTCGAGACGCAGCCGCTGCGCGCGGGGCGGTATCGCGTGGAGTTGAAGATCAAGCAGAACGTACGGACGAATTACTTCGAGCCACGCGTGATGGCGGCGTTTGTGGTGCGCGAGGCGACCGATGTGCCGAGCGCTACACAGCCCCTGGTCGATGCCAGAACAGCTGAATCAGCGCCCCCCCGAAGTGGAGGGGTCGCTGCGGCCGGTGGGGCTGACGTGGCGTATCGCATCACCGGTGGCGTCTGAGATGCAGGACGCATCGAGCGCCGAAGAAAACATCCTGTGCTACTGCGAATGGCTAACTCGCGACGAGATCATTGTCGCGATCCCTTACGTGCGCAACCTCAAGGAGCTGCGAGAGACAACGCGCGCCTGCACGACCTGCTTCGGGTGCGAGGGCGACCTGGACGACCTGGTTGCCGAGTTCGGTCATCGATTCGGGACCGCGCTGCCGTGAGTTCCCGGGTCGCGTCTGGTGAGGTCCTTCTGTATCCCGCGCTGCCCGCAAGCTGCAGTCGGCATCCCGCACGGCCCACTGAGTTGTCCCCGTTAATCAGCGATAGGCCTCTCAGCCAACCCGTCAGTGCGCGTGGCCGTCCTGGGGTCCCTCGGTCAAGCACCCTGTCCGACCAGCAATCGGATTCGTCGGATCGGAGCTCTCCGGGATGTCAGTGATCGCCAGGCAGCTCTTCAACCGCTACCCACGCTTGCGCGACACGTGGGCGGTACAGCAAGCCAACGCGTTACGTCAGCGACAGAAGTGGCGAGCGCATCCGCGGCGCATGGCGTCCTGGTACTGCGATACGCCCGAGCTGCACACACGTTTGATCGTCTCCAATCTGGAGATGCCAGAGGCCCCCCGCTCGTGTGAGGTTGTCTCGGTTCTCGTCACGCTACTGGACCTGGACGGGGTGAGGCTCAGCAATCGTCGCCTGGGGTTGGAATGCAATGCATCGGCGATCGTGGAACTCGGCGAGATGCTACCCGCCGGTCAGCAGGACAGGGTCACCAGCGGTCAGGTCGTGGTTGACTTCGAGGGGCCGCAGCTTGGCTCATCGCGCGCGTATCTGCACTGGTACAACGCCCACAGCCTGACGTCATCGCACGAGAAGTTTGGTCTCACCATCCCTGCCGTGGGGGGCTACTGGACGGTGCCAAACGTCCAGGACAGCGACGAGTACCGCGTGCACCTGGCGGTGGTCAATCTCGATGCGCAGCCGTATGTGTCCGACGTCATCCTCAAGGACGACGAGGGGCACGAGCTGCGTGCGCAGGTGTGGCTACCGGCGAATGGCTCGAGGTTCGTGGCGCTCAGCGAGCTCTTCCAGAATCCGCGAGGCTTTCTGGATGAACGGCCGGGCGTGCTGTACTTCGGCAACAACCGACAGCCGGCGATGTACTACTACTTCGTGCACAACCAGCGCATGGGGACCTGGCGGGTACAACACCTCTGACCGAAGTGCAGCCGCTCCGCGCGCGACGAACCCACCAGTGAGGCCGCACGCGCTGTAGCTGACTCAGTAAGCCGAGCACCGTGAGGCGTATGGAGGCGCAGGTGCCAGCAGCTGCAAGCGATGATCGACAGGCTCAGCGCTGAGTGCCCAGACCGCCCGACGCAGGTTGCTGGCGCAGAGTGCGGCGCGCTTTGCGAAGATGCCGCCGTAGGAGCACAGAGCGGCGGGCGCGATCGATACACCGAGGGCGTGGAGACCTGGCCGAGGCCCCGGGCGAACTCCGGCTGGCGCCTCGAGGGCGACATCGTCGAGAGCGCGTCACTTCGATCTACGGACTCGGCCGGGACTCGGATACGGGGGCCGTACCGCAAAAACGCCGTGCGGGCCTCAGTCAGGCGACACGTGCCGCGGCTCTTCTGGCATCCACGCGGCGGACGCACCCGGGCTTCCGGCGGTGGTTGCTGGCTTCCCCGCGCAGCCCAGCGATCTGGCCACTCAGATGCGGACTCCTGAAGCGAGGCGCCTGCCTCGCCAGCACCTCGATCTCAGCGCGTTCACCGGGGAACTCGCAGAGATTCTTACCGGTCCCGTCTCCCGAGCCCACACAGGGGCAACAGCCTGCGGGCAGCAGCGCCTGCGTCTCGCCAGGCGGGGACGTCGCCGGTTACAGTCACGCATACGCTGATGAGGAGACCTCGACCATGAGTGTCAGCGCGCCCACACGACCTCGACCGATCGAAGCGATCTCACACGCCGAAACCCAGCCGGCGCGCGCGCCGCGGCACGCGGCACCCGGCTGGCTGCCAGTTATCGGCTGGTTCGTCGACGACGGCCAGCGTCACAGTCGCATCAATGTCGTGCCGATGGGCAACACCGTCGACCCGACCGAACGCTTCGCGACGACGCTCAAGTTTTTCCAGGGCGCCGAGCAGCCCGTGCACACGTCCGTCTCTGAACCGTTCTCGGGCGACCGCATCTTTCGGTTTGAGAGTCGTGCGCTCCTCGAGGCCATTGGCCAGACTGCGTTCGAAGGGCTGGTCGAAATCACCGCGCGCAGCCTCGACAACCCGCCGAGTCACTTCCCCTGGGTGGACTCATGGCTGGAGTTTTCGGCTGACGATGGCTCGCTGAGTGGCTCCGTGCCCGGGTTCGTCTTCAAAGGCGGCACGACCAAACGCGTCATGAGCGGCAAATGGCAGCACTGGCCAGGCGTCGCCGCCGACAGCACCTTCTGCACGTCCGTCCTGCTGCTGAATTACCACCCGAGGCCGACGCCGGTCAGGTTCGAGCTGCTGGCCCCATCCGGGCGATGTCTGACCTCCGAGACGTTGAGCCTGGAGCCGCGTATGCCGCGAACCTTCGAGCTCGAAACAGTGGTTCCTGGCGCCAGGGACTTGCTCACACGGGAAGGTGGTTTCGGCTCGCTGCGTATCTGGTCGGCGTATAAAGTGCCGGGCTTCGTGCTGATGCGCAATCGCTCGACGGGCGTGGTCAGCTCGTTCGATCACACAGTGCCGTTCGCCGGGGCACCCATCGACTGAGCGCCCGCTCCGTTTCCAGCGTGCAGTCGAGAGCTGACCGCGAAACCAGGCGTCGTCGCGCCGCAGGTCCTCCACGCAAGGCAGGTCGGCCGTTTGCGACGCTGCTGGTTGGCACACCCGGCAGCCTCAGTCGTTGCCGAGGAGTGGTGGAGACCGCGGCGAATATGCAAATCGATGCTGGACGGCACCCAGTTACAGCCGGCGCTGCCGCACCGTCGCCACAGGTACGGCCTCTCTGTCGGGCGGGAAGATCGAGCGCTACGAGGCGCCTGCCCGCCGGTTCCAACGCCCGAATGGCCTCTCCAGTACGAAGGATCGCTGTCGAGCCCCGATGAGCGGTGATACTCCGCTCGTGGTAGCCCTCGAATCGGTCTCCAAGCGCTACACCATCGGCGATCGTCACGGCCTGTTCTCGCGTGGCGGCCAGCGCGAGGCGCTGTGGGCGCTGCGCGACATCACGTTGCGGGTTGGCCCGGGCGAGTCGGTTGGCCTGATCGGGCACAACGGCGCGGGCAAGACCACGTTGTTGCGCTTGCTGGCGGGCATCACGCGACCGACCAGCGGGCACGTGCGCACGGCGGGCCGCGTGGCGTCGCTGATCAACCTGGGCGCGGGGTTCCACCCGGAGCTGAGCGGCCGCGAAAACATCTACCTCAACGGCGTCATCCTCGGGTTGACGCGCCGTGAGGTCCGCGCGCGGTTCGACGCCATCGTCGACTTCGCCGATCTTGGCGACTACCTGGACACACCGCTGAAGCGCTATTCGTCGGGCATGTTCGCGCGACTCGGCTTTGCCGTGGCGGCCTTCGTCGAACCAGATGTGCTGCTGGTCGACGAGGTGCTCTCAGTCGGCGACGTCGCGTTCCAGGATCGGTCGATTCGGAAGATGCTCTCGTTTCGCGACAGTGGCCAGGCGATTCTGTTCGTCTCGCACAACCTGTCCGCGGTCGAGATGATGTGCCAGCGCACGGTCTGGCTCGACCATGGCGCGGTGCGCATGGAGGGTCCGACGGGGGATGTGGTGCGCGCCTATCTGGATTCGGTGGACACCGCGCTGATTGCCGCCGCGTCCCGCCCGGTCGAGATGGAGACCGACGTGGGCGCAACGGAAATGGATGCAGGCGCACCGGCTGACGCCTACGCCGACACGACTGACCATGCCCATGCGGAACTGCGGGCCACTTTCGGGCGCGGCCACGATCAGCCACAGGCGCCGCCCCATGCCGCGGGTGCGGCAGACCCAGGCCCCGAATTCGCCATCGTCATTCGCGACGTCAGTCTGTCCGACGCCGACGGGCGGCTGCGCGCCGACTTCGACTTTGGCGACGCCTTGCGGGTTCACCTGCACTGCCTCGCCACGCGCAGCGTCCACGACGTGCGCTGCACGCTCACGGTGCGCGGCGATTACGGACCGCTGTTTTCGGCCAGCTCTCAGGTCTACTCCGTCTGGACGCGGGGCGGGCACGAGCTCGAATGCGTCTTCGAGGAGCTGCCGCTGCTTCCGAGCCTCTACCGTCTCGAGGTCGAGGTGACCCACACGGGCGCACCAACGTGGAGCCTGCCGCGCGCCGTCGCCGCCTTTCGGGTGACGACGGACCTGGCCGAGTACGGCAGCGACAGTGTTGTGGGCGCGACCAAGTCGCGCGGCGGCTTTCTCGCCGTGGCTTACGATTGGCGTTTGCAGTCGACAGAAGGCGAGCAGGTGCTGCCAGGCTTGCGTCTGCCGCGTAACATCTCCGCATCGCGACCTCCGTGAAATCAGGTGCACGCGTCGTCGTCGTTATGCCCGCGTATAACGCGGCGCGCACGCTCGAAGCGACGTACCGCGGGCTGGCTATGGACGTGGTTGACGAAGTGATCCTCGTCGACGACGTCAGCCATGACGACACGGTCGACATCGCGGAGCGCCTCGGGCTGAAGGTCGTCGTCCACATCCAGAACCGCGGCTACGGCGGCAACCAGAAGACGTGCTACCTCGAAGCGCTGCGCAGCGGCGCCGACGTCGTGGTCATGGTCCACCCCGACAACCAGTACGATTCGACGCTCGTGCCGCAGATGATCCAGCCCATCCTCGATGGTTCGGCCGACATCGTGCTCGGTTCGCGGTTGCTCAGCGGCACGGCGCTCTCTGGCGGGATGCCGTGGTGGAAGTACGTCTCGAATCGCTTCCTGACGCTGGTCGAAAACGCCACGTTCGGGCTGCGCCTGTCGGAGTATCACACCGGCTTTCGTGCGTACAGCCGTCGCCTGCTCGAGACCCTGCCCTTCCTGCTCAATTCCGACGACTTCGTCTTCGACCAGGAGATCATGGCCCAGGCGGTGAGCTTTGGCTTCCGGGTCGGCGAGATCCCCGTGCCGACGCGTTACTTCGCCGAGGCCTCCTCGGTGAACTTCGAGCGCAGTGTCGAATATGGCCTTGACGTGTTGCGGCTCATGGTGCGCTACAGCCTGCATCGCGCACATATCTGGCGCAGCCGCCAGTTCACCCTACGCCTGGAGGACATCCTGGCGCCGCGCCATCGCGAGACGATCCTGCGCAGCACGCGAACGTGGTGAGCCCCAGAATGTACGCCGCGCTCTGCAGCGCGCGGGCGCAAGCGTTCACGCCGAACCACGCCAGTGACCTGACGACCACCGCTGCAATGCGCGACCCGAGCCTTGCACCGCGCGCAGGCCGTGAGCCCACGGCTGCAACGCACGTCACGCGGAACGGGCGACGGACCGCTCCAACGACTCACTTGATCGGGCAGACGCGTGCCGCTCGGTGTACGTCAGCCCAGGGGCGCGCGCGGACGTTCACAACGAGCTTCGGCGGTTCCCAGTTCTTCGGAACCAGGTGGACTAGTCCGCCGCAGCCAGCAGGGGCGCCCTCGGTCGAGTGAAGACCATCTTCATCAGCGTGCAGACCGGCATGGTCGTTCGCGACCTGCTGCGCTGTGGGGCGCTGGAGCGGATCCTGAACCAGCCCGAGGCAAGGCTGGTGCTACTCACCCCTGGCGTGCGGGATCCGGCGTTCGCTGAAGAGTTCGCCTTCGACCGTGTTCGCATCGTGCCTCAGGCCGCGTATGCGCCGTCGACCATGGTCTGGCGACTCATGCTGCGTCGCTGGCGACACGCGCGTTCGGCGGGGATGGCCGATGCGATGCAGCGTCTCGAGGAGCGCTTGATCCCCGTGCCCGACGCCTATGCGCGCCTCTTCGAGCAGTACCAGCCCGCGCTGGTGGTCTCGGGCGACCCGCTCCGGCCGGGCGACGCCAATCTGATCGCGGCGGCGCGCAAACGCGGCGTACCCAGCCTGGGGAGTGTCCGCAGTTGGGACAACGTTCTGAAGCACCTGCGCACGCGACCCGACGCGCTCACCGTGTGGCATGCGCGCAACGCGCGCGAGGCGGTCGAGGTCGACCGCTATCGGGCAGCGCAGGTGACGCAGGTGGGCGCGCCTCAGCTCGACGTGTACTTTCGCGAGCAGCTCTCGGCGGCGCACACGCTGGCCGCGACTGGCGTCGCCGCCCACGCGTCCAGTAGCTCAGCACGCTTTAAAGACGGCGGCCGGACTCGTGAAGCGACAGGTCGTCCCGAGCGCCTCACCACTGATCTGCACGTCGCCGCGGGGACGCTCGACGGACCAAGACAGGACGCGCTGCAGACGCTTGAAGTTGCCCAGCCCGAGCCACGCCAGCGCGACGTCAGTGTCCACGCTAGCCGTGGCGCAACGCTTGAGGCCGCTCTGCTGGAGGCCCCCGGCGACACGGCCGACGAGGGCATCGGTGATCTCGGCCTCGATCCCCGCAAGAAGACGTTGCTCCTCGCCACGAGTTCGTTCACCTACGACAGTGATCAGACCTACCTCGTCGATATGCTGATCGAGGCTATCCGCGCTGGTCAGATTCGCCATCCGCTGCAGATCGTGCTGCGTTTGCATCCCGACGATCGCGTCGGGCGGTACCTCAAATACCGCCACGCGCCCGAGGTCATCCTCGACATTCCTGACCGCTATCTGGCCACGCTCGGCTGGACCATGACCACCGACGACCTCGAGCGCATGGCCGCTCTCCTGCGCGCGGCCGATGTCATGGTCAACTTCGCCACCACGGTCACCCTCGAGGCGGCCATTGTCGACACGCCCACCCTGCTGGTTGCTTTCAGCCCCATCGATCCCGACGAGATGCAGCGCTACGTGGTCGGCCTGCACTTCAAGATGCACTACAGGGACCTCGTCGAGCGTGACCTGGTGCCCGTCGCCTGGAATCGCGAGGATCTCATCGGCTGGATCAATCGCTACCTGGACGACCCGGCGCTGTATCGCGAGCAGCGCGCCAGCATCGTGCGCGACTGGGTGCAGTTCACCGACGGGCGCTCGGGACAACGTCTCGGCGACGCCATCCTGCGGCACGCGGGCCTGGAGCCACCACCGCCACTCGCGCAGTCCACACCCGAGCGGCAGTGCGCGCCGCGCTGATCGGGCCAGTGCCGCCGCACCTGGGAGGCCAGACGCCCGGCGGCGTGGCGACGCATCAGCTGCAACTCGCGCAGGGGCTGGTCGCGGCAGGTGTTGACACCGCGTTGCTGGCAACCAACACTGCCGCCTGCCCACGCGCCTGGGGCACCGACACGCGCCTGCTGCCTCTGCGCATGTACCGCATGCTGACGTCCATGCGCTTCGATCCGCGGACGGTGGCGATGCTCGGCGGGTACCGCCGCATCGGGCGTTACACACTCGCCCTGGCGCGCACCAGACGGAACGGCTCACGACGTGAAGTGCTGCGCAACGTGCTGGCCTATCGTCGTTTTCTCGACGAGGTGCGCCCCGAGGTCATCCACGTCCAGCACCCCCTCGAACGCTGTGTGTACGCGCGCAGCGTGCAGCGGCTCGAGGGCTGGCGCACACCGCTTGTCGTCACCGCCCACAGCCTGTTCGGCGAGCACGAGGACGCCACGATCCGCTCGCTCATGGCGCCGAATCTGCGCGCCGCCGACCGCGTGATCGCCGTCAGCGAGCACATTGCCGACCAGGCTATCTCGCTCGGGGTCGACGCGCGGCGGGTGCGCGTGATTCGTTCAGGGGTCGACACCGAGCGGCTTCGGCCAGCACAGCCGCACGAGCGCGCCGCCGCGCGTGCGCGCCTCGATATCTCGTCCGAAGTGCCGCTGGTGCTGTTCGTCGGGAATCTGGAGCCCCGCAAGCAGCTCGACGTACTGCTGCGCGCGACGGGCCGGGTGCGACAGCGCGTACCCGAGGTCACGCTCCTCATCGTCGGCTCGGGTGAAAGTGCCGGGGCGCAGGATCAGACGGCGCGGCTGGTGCATCTGCGGCAGGAATTGGGTCTCGTCGAGGCGGTGCACTTCGCTGGACGCCTGAGCGAGGATCGGCTGCGCGACGCATACGCGGCGGCCGACGTATTCGCCCTTCCGTCGAGCTCGGAGGCCCAGGGCATCGTCGCGCTGGAAGCGATGGCCTGTGGGCTGCCCGTGGTGGCCAGTGGCGTGGGTGGCCTGCTCGCGACAATCGACGATCAGGAATCTGGATTCCTGGTCCCGTCCGGTGACGTCGATGCCCTGGCGACGCGCCTCGTCGAGTTGCTTGGCGACCCTGCTCGTCGTCTGGCGGTTGGCGAGGCGGCCCGCCGCGCGGTGGAGACCCGTTTCGGGTGGCCGGCGGCGGTCGCTGCCACGTGCCAGGTCTATCGCGAGGTAGCCGCGTGCCAGTAGCGCCAGTCGGTGGCGGCAGCGTGCTGGTGATGCCGCTCGGCGAAGCTTCCCGCGAGCAGGTCGACGCGGCCGTGCGTCGCCAGTTCGCGGCTGCACGAGTGGTGCTCTTCGATAGGCAGGCGCTGCGGCGTCGTCCGTTCGTCAGCCTGCTGCGCTTGTGGGCCAGTCGATTCGATGCCGCGGTGCTGGTCGCGGCGGACCTGACTCAGCCCCGCCTGCGGCTCACGAGCTCGCTGCTGCTGCTGGCGCGTGCTGGCAGCCACTGGCGAATCGACCTGCACGGTGGCCGCGAGCGGTGGAGCCCCACTGCGCACCTCGTGCGCGATGGCGGGCCGGTGCTGCGGCACCTCCTGGCATGTGAGCTGACCCTCGCACTGGCTGAGCCGCTGCTGCGGGCGCTGGAGGCGCGCGTGCAGCCGCGGGATCTGGCCGACCTTCGCAAACGCGGCGGACGGCGGGCTCCGTGGAAAGTGTCGCTTGGGCGGGCACGCGCCGCGGCATGTCCCCAGGCCAGATCGACCGGTTGGCCGTCGGCAGCTAGCGCGCAGCGCGTGACCTCGGGTGGCTCCCACGCGCAAGCACTCGACACCCCCACCGGAGCCGACCTCAGGTCCGCGGCCCACATCGCCGCAAGCCAGGCGCGGCCGCGACCGTACTCGGCCACGGCGGCGAGCAGTGCCTTCGCCGACGCGACCACGCCGGCACCTGGCTACCCCGAGATGCACTCGCGGCCGTCGCCGAGCCGCGCGGCGCTGGAACACGCTGGAAGCCGTCCGACCACGCGGATTCTGTACCTCCGCTCCCAGCTCTGGCTCGGACTGGCAGGCGGCGGCTCCGTGGCGCACACCGCCGGTGTGATCGGCGGACTGAGCGACGCGGGCGCCGAGGTCCAGGTCGTCGCGTCCGACGAGCTGGCTGGCGTCGGCGCCCACACGCGCGTCATCCGCCCCGAGGTCTGGTTCGACGGCTGGCTACGCGAGCTCGAAGAGCTCGCCTACAACGTGGCCTTCACGCTTGGTGCGCTGCGCGCGGCGCGCGCATTCAGACCCGACGTTATCTACCAGCGACACACCGCGTTCAACGTTTCCGGGGCGATCATTTCGCGTGTGCTCGGGCTGCCGCTGCTCCTCGAGTTCAACAGCTCTGAAGTCTGGAAGGGTCGCTACTGGGGCGGCTTGCGGCTGGAGCGCGCCGCGCTGCTGGTCGAAGCCATCAACCTGCGCGCCGCCGACCGCATCGTCGTCGTCTCGCGCGTCCTGCGCGACGAGCTGCTCGCCAGGGGCGTGCCGGCCGCCCGCGTCGTGGTAAATCCCAATGCGGTCGACACGCGCAGCTTCAGGGCGGACGTCGGTGGTGAACGCGTCCGCGGCGAGATCGGCGCTGCCTCGGACGTCGTCGTCGGCTTCTCGGGGACCTTCGGCGCCTGGCACGGTATCCCGACCCTGGCGCGCGCCCTGTGCCTGGTCCTCGAGGCCCGACCGAATGCGCGCTGGTTGCTGCTTGGCGACGGGCCCCTGCGCCCACTCATCGACGAGGCGCTGGACCGCCCGCGGCTGGCGGAGCGTGTCGCGCGGGTGGGCATGCGACCGCACGCCGAGATGCCGGGCTATCTCGCAGCGTGTGACATCCTGGTCTCGCCGCACGGCAAGCAGGCCGATGGGGGTGAGTTCTTCGGCTCGCCAACCAAGCTGTACGAATACATGGCGTCAGGCCGGCCCATCGTCGCCAGCAACATCGGCCAGATCGCCGAGGTGCTGACCGACGAGGAATCGGCGCTGCTGGTGCCACCCGACGATCCCGAGGCGCTCGCCGCGGCGGTGATCCGGCTCATCGACGACAGCTGCCTGCGCGTACGTCTGGGCAGCAAAGCGCGCGCGGCGGCCGAGGCGCGGCACACGTGGCGGCAAAACGCGGAGCGGATCCTGGAGTGTCTGGAGGTTCAGTGAGGCGCAGCCAACGCGCAAGCCGGGCAGCAGATACGCCCGAACGCTCTCAGCGTCCGACCTCGACGACACGCGCACCAGCGCTTGCATGGCAACGCTCACGGCTGGCAGACGTCGCTCAACGGGAGCCTCCGGCGGGGTAGTGAGTCAGCGACTGCAACCCACGCTACGCGGCTTCGCACCATGAGCCGCGTCACGGTGAGCCAGGCCGTGTACCGCTTGCGGCGCGTGCCCCCGCGGCGACTGCCCGTGGTTGTCGGACGCTACGCGCTGCAGGTTGCCCGCGCCCGTGCCCGACGCTGGCAGATCCGCCGCAATCGCGGCGAACTGTCGGACGCCGCCCTGCGCCGCGCGCTGCGCGGCACCTCGCCCGACGCCGCCTTTCAGGCCTTCCTCGCCCGCTTTTTCGTCACGCCGGCGAGCGCACGCGAGACCGCGGCGGCCCTCGCGCGGGCTTACCCGCAGCATGCCGAGCGCACCCGCGAGCAAGCCGAGCAGGCGCTCAAGCACGTCGTCGATCTGCTCGGCTCGGGCCCAACGCAGCTCGGCCCGCGCATCAACTGGCAGCAAGACTTCAAGACCGGCTTCACCTGGAGGCGCGACCTGCTGCCCGACGATCAGGACACCCTCCGACTTCACGACCCGTGTGACATCAAAGTCCCGTGGGAGCTCAGTCGCTGCCATCACTGGGTCGCGCTCGGACGCGCCTACGCCCTGCAGGCCGACCCGCGCTACGCCGCCGAGTTCGCCGACCAGCTCGACGCCTGGCTTGCCGACAACCCGTGGCCATATGGCGTCAACTGGAGCCGCTCGATGGAAGTCGCCGTGCGCGCGGTGAACTGGCTGTGGGCCGCCGCCCTGTTTGCCGACGCGCCCGAGTTCGCCCCCGCCCTGAAGCGACGCTTCCTCAAAGCGATGCTGCAGCACGGCAACCAGATCCTGAACAACCTCGAGTACACCGACAACAACGGCAATCACTACCTGTCCAATGGCGTCGGCCTGCTCGTTCTCGGGCTGCTCTTCGCCGAGCTCCAGCCGGCGGCCGCGTGGCGCAAAAAGGGCAGCGAGATCGTCTGGGGTGAGATCCAGCGCCAGGTCCACCCGGACGGCGTGGACTTCGAACAGGGTCTCGGCTACCACGGCCTGGTCGCGGAGTTCTGGTACTCCAGCGTGCTGCTGTGCGAACGCAACGCGCTCGAGGTTCCGCCCCACGTCCGCCCGCGCCTCGAGCGCATGTTCGACTTCATGCTCGCCTACACGCGACCGGATGGGACCTTTCCGCAGTTGGGTGACAACGACGATGGTCGGCTCGCCGGCATCGACGACGAGTCTTTCGGGTCGCACTGTCGCCATCTGGCCGTCGGCGGGGCGATGTTCCAGCGCGCGGATCTGCTTGGCGCGGCGGGTGACGCGCTCGAGACGGCGGTGTGGCTGTGCGGGCCCGAGGTCTTGCAGCAGTCGCGCACGGCACCGCCGCCCGAGTCGCGGGCCTTCGCGGTGGGCGGTTTTTACATCATGCGTACGCCGGACACGTCGCTGGTCATCGACGCCGGCGAAGTCGGCATGCGCGGCATCGGCGGCCACGGACACGCCGACGTGCTGTCGTTCGACCTGTGGGCGGCCGGAGCGGACGTGCTGGTCGATTCCGGCACGTATACCTACTCAGCCGACGCCGCCCTGCGGCAGGTGCTGCGGGGGACGACCGCGCACAACACGCTGCGAATCGACGCCCAGGACAGTAGCCGACTCGGCACCGGCCGCTGGCTGTGGCTGATCGAAAACGACGCGCGCCCCCTCGACGTCGACTGGCGCTCCGCGGCCACTTGCGACGAATTCGTCGGCTCGCACTCGGGCTATCGGCGCCTGAGCGAGCCCGTCACCCATACGCGCCGCATCGCTTTCGACAAGCGCACGCACGTCTGGCGGATTGAAGATGTCCTCGACGGGGCCGGGACACATCTCGTGGAGCTGTTCTTTCACCCTGGCGTGCCGTGCGCCATCGAAGAGGGCGGTGTGCGCTTGCGGGCGCCGCGCGCCGACCTGATCCTGCTGCCACCCTCCGGGACGCGCGTCCGCACCCAGCCGGGTTGGATCTCGCGCGGGTACGGGCTGCGCGAACCCGCGACCGTGCTCGTGTACGCGACCCATGCCCGCGTGCCACTCACGCTGCGCAGCGACCTGGTACTCATCGACAGCGGCACGCCCATCAGCGCCGCTCGTTCTCTGGTCGACGTGGACGGACCGTAGCGGCCGATGTGCGGCATTGCGGGCGTTTTCCGTTTTGACGGCCAGCCACCCAGCGCGGATCAGCTGGCGGCCCTGACCTGTATGGCGGTCTGCCAGCGCCACCGCGGGCCAGACGACGGTGGCCAGGGCAGCTTCGGACCGTGCGCCCTGGCCAACCAGCGCCTCAGCATCCTGGACCTGAGCCAGCACGGGCACATGCCCATGCTGAGTGATGACGGCCGCCTCGCGCTGAGCCACAACGGCGAGATCTACAACTACGTCGAGGTCCGCGACGAGCTGCGTCGCCTGGGCCACGTCTTCCACTCTGACGGCGATACCGAGGTGATTCTGCGCGCGTACCAGCAGTGGGGCGCCGACTGTGTGGAGCGGTTCGTCGGCATGTGGGCGTTCGCGCTGTACGACGCGGCCGACCGCAGCCTGTTGCTCTCGCGTGACCGGCTTGGCATCAAGCCCGTCTACGTGCATCGGACCCCGCGGCGGCTGGTCTTCGCCTCCGAGATCAAGGCCATCGTCGCGTACCTGCGCGAGCTGGGTGAGCCCGTCAGCTTGAACCAGACGTCGGTCGCCACCTACGTCGCGACCGGGCTCGTCGACGGTCTGGACGATACGTTCTTCGAGGGCATCACGCGCCTGCCGGCGGCCACCAATCTGGTTCTCCGCGGCGACCAGGCCGCGTCGCGCCGCTACTGGGACCTGCCCAGTCGCGCGGCGGCGCTGCGCGCCAGCCTCAACGGCGGAAGGAACCAGCCGTGGCCTGCACTGCGCCAGACGCTCGACGAGGCGGTCCGCGTTCACCTGCGCAGCGACGTGCCGCTCGGGGTGTGCCTCAGCGGTGGGCTCGACTCGAGCGCGGTCGTCGGCCTCGCCTCCCAGCACGTGCCCAGTGTCAAGACGTTCACCATCTACTTCGACGACGGGCCCGCCTACGACGAGCGCGAACACGCGCACGCGGTGGTCGAACGCTTTGGGGCCGAAGCCTTCGAACGCTGCGTCCGACCCGACGCTCTCGTCGATGACCTGCGGCGTATCGTCTGGCACCTGGACGAGCCGTCGCTGGCTCTCGGTGTGTACCCCCAGTGGCACGTCATGTCCCTGGCGCGCGACGCGGGCGTGAAGGTCGTCCTGGACGGTCAGGGCGGAGACGAGATCTTCGCCGGCTACACCAACTACGCGCCGCAACACCTGTACGCACTGCTCGGCGCCGAGCCAGCCCGTTTTCCCGTCGAGACGCTGGCGCTGGGCTTCAACCAGGGTTGGCAGACGGCGCGGTCCGCAGCAAGCTCGGCCGTGGCGATGCGACTGCGCACACCGACCCCGCCGACGGCCGGCGGCAGGCCAGACGCCGCCCTGCTCGTGCCCGAGCTCCGCGAGATCGCCAATGTCTCGTACGAGGAATGGCGGCTCTGGCCGCGCGTCTTCGACGGCTGGCTCACCAACGTCCTGTACTGGGAGCTGACCCGCACCCGCCTGCCGGCGCTGCTGCGCTACGAGGATCGGCTGAGCATGGCGTTTTCGCTCGAGTCGCGTGTTCCGTTCCTCGACCACCGCCTGGTCGAGCTGGCCTTTGCGCTGCCGGACCACGTCAAGCGGTCAGCCGGGTGGTCGAAGTACGGCCTGCGCCGCGCGCTCGACGGCCTGCTGCCGCGCTCGGTGGTGTGGCGGCGCGACAAGAAGGGTTTTCCGACGCCCGTCGGCAACTGGCTGCGCGACGAGCGCGGCGCGCCGGCGCTCGAGGTGCTGCGCGATCCTGCGCGCCGCGGCCGCTACCTGCTGTCACAGGCCGCAATTGACGGCTTCGTGCGGGATCACGTCGAGCGGCGGGCGGACCGCGCGTGGCAGCTGTGGCGCGCGCTCAGCACCGAGCTGTGGATGGATGCGTTCGACCTCGCTTAGGGTGCTGAGCGTCGCCCACAACGCGGTGGCCGACTCGAATCGCGCCCGGGTCGACGCACTGCGCCGCTTGCCTGGCGTCGAGGTGCAGCTGCTCACGCCGCCGTGGTGGTTCGAGGAGGGGCGTCGCATCGCGGCGGCGCCGTCGCACGGCGACCAGTGGCAGGTGGGACGCACGCTCTTCAGCGGCAATGGCACGCGGCACGTGTACCTGAGCGGTCTGGTCGACAGTCTGCGACGCGTGCGACCAGACGTCATCGACCTCTTCGAGGAGCCGTTCACCCTCGTGGCGTTGCAAGCGCTGGTCCTGCGCAATCTGCTCGCGCCGCGCGCCGCGTTCGTGTTCTATTCGGCGGTGAACGTCTCACGACGCTGGCGCTGGCCGTACCGCGCCATCGAGGGCGCGGTCCTGCGCGGCGCCGACGGTGCACACGCGCCGAGCGCTGAGGTGCCGCCCATCCTCGAAGCCCACGGACTCACTGACAGGCCGATCGCGGTCATCCCGCTCGGGGTGGACGTCGACCGATTCGCCGCCGCCGAGACCATGCAGCTTTGCGACATTCCGCGACCACGCGTCGGCTTTATCGGACGCTTCGAGGCCGTCAAAGGCCTCGACGTGCTGCTCGAGGCCGCACGCCGACTGGCCACGCCCGCCTCACTCGTGCTGGCGGGCGACGGCTCGCTGCGCAGCGCCATGTGCGGCGAGCGCGTCCACGTGCTCTCGTCTGTGGCGTATGAGCAGGTACCTTCGTTGTTGAGAGCGTTGGATGTGCTGGTTTTACCCTCGGTGACGATCCTGCCGTGGCACCGTGAACAGTTTGGCCGCGTCCTGGCTGAAGCGATGGCCGCGGGTGTGCCGGTGATTGGGTCGTCGTCGGGCGCGATCCCCGAAGTGATCGGCGACGCCGGCCTGGTTGTGCCCGAACGTGATCCGGCGGCTCTGGCGGGGGCGATTGACGCGGTGCTGACGCACGAGGAGTTGCGTCGACGTCTGATCGGGCTGGGCCGCGCGCGTGCGCGGGCAACATTCGACTGGCCGAACGTCGCCGCGCAAACGCTGGCGCTCTTTCAGTCCGCGTTGGCCCAGCGGCGCGGAGTGCCCCACTGGCAGGTAGCAGGCGCGTGAAGGCAGCGGTCGTCGGTGGCGCTGGTTTCATCGGCTCGAACCTGGTTGACGCGCTCGTCGAGCAGGGCGACGACGTGGTCATCGTCGACAATCTTTCCACGGGCTATCGTCGCAACCTGAATGCAGGCGCGCGACTGCACGAGGTGGACATCGCCACGGACTCTGAGCGCCTGACGAGCGCCCTGCACGGACGCGAAGTGGTCTTCCTCACCGCCGCCCTGCCGCGCGTGCCCAGGTCGGTAGAGGATCCCGTCGGTACCCACGCGGTCAACGTCACTGGCGTCCTGCGGGTGCTCAAGGCGGCGGTCGACGCGGGTGTGCGACGCGTGATCTACTCCTCGTCGTCGTCGGTGTACGGCGATCAGGCGACGCTGCCGCTCACCGAAGACATGCTGCCCGGGCCGCTCAACCCGTACGCGTGTCAGAAATTCATGGGCGAGATCTACGCGCGCAACTTCGCCCACATCTACGGCCTCGAAACGGTGTGTCTGCGCTATTTCAACGTGTACGGGCCGCGCCAGGTCACCGAGGGCGCCTACCGCCTGGTCATCAGCATCTTCATGGACCAGCGTCGCCAGGGCGAACCGATGACCATCCAGGGCGATGGGCTGCAGACGCGCGACTTCACCTGGGTGGGCGACGTGGTGCGCGCCAACCTGCTGGCCGCCCAGTCCGATCGCGTCGGCCACGGCGAGCCGATCAATGTTGGCGCCGGACAGGAGGTCAGCGTTAAGCGCATTGCCGAGCTCATCGGTGGTCCGGTGGTCCACGTGCCGCCGCGCGGTTTTGACGAGCGCTTCAAGCGCGCGGGCATCGAGCGTGCGCGCGAGCTGCTCGGCTGGGAGCCGCACGTGCAGATCGACGAGGGAATTCGGCGCATCATGGACCTGAACGGCTCCACCGCTGGTTGAGCGCGTGCCAGCCGGTGGTGGGCGCGTCCTGATGCTGGCGCACCACTTTCCGCCGGCCGGCGGATCCGGTTCGAATCGCGCGCTGGCCTTCGCCCGCTACCTGCCCGAGTACGGCTGGCGGACGACGGTCGTCACCCCGGGAGCTGCATGGGCCGCGAACCGCGACGACGCGCTCCTCGCACAGCTGCCAGACTGGGTGCGCGTGGTTCGGACCTGGTCGTGGGAGCCCTATCCAGCTCACAACTCGGCGACGTCTGCTGCGCGGCACCCAGCGAAGGCCTCCATTGGGCTGCCGCCGCACCCCATCAGGCGCCAGCTCGGGCACCTGAAGCGGTTCCCCGATGCCCACCTCGGCTGGCTGCCCTTTGCGCTCGCCGCGGCGCGCCGCCAGCGCTATGACGTGGCCTACTCGTCCAGCGGACCATTTACCAGTCACGTCGTCGGGTTGATCCTCAAACGCCTCACCAGGCGGCCGTGGGTCGCCGAGCTGCGCGACGGCTGGTACCGCTGGAACCGGGCTATCTTTCCCGACTACCCGGCCTGGCGCGACGCGCTCGAGCGGCGACTCGAAGCCGCGGCCATCCAAGCTGCAGATCGCGTGGTGTGCGTCACCGACCGCATGGCCGACGCGTTTCGCGCGCAATACGCCAGTCCGGGCTGCCCGAGCAGCATTTCAGCGTCGTCTCGAACGGGTTCGACCCGGTGCAGTTTGAAAAGACGACGACGCCCGTCGAGCCGGCCGCTGGCTGGCGCCTCTTGCACGCGGGCGCGCTGTATTACGGGCGAAGCCTGGCGGCATTGCTCGAGGCCGTGCGGCAGTTGAGCGCCGCCGATCGTGGTTTTGCTCGGGACTTTGGGCTCACCCTGCTGGGCACACTTGACGCCGCCGCGCGGCGTGAAGTTGCCGGCAGCGGACTCGGCGCCAGCGTCGAGGTACTCGGGCAGGCCCCGCACGCGGTCGCCGTCGAGGCGATGCGCGCGTCCGATGCGCTGCTCCTGGTCGCCAACACCACGCCTGGCGCTGAAGCGACGGTGCCCGGCAAGCTCTTCGAATACCTGGCCGTCGGCCGACCCGTGCTGGCCATCGCTCCCCCGCACTCGTCGACAGCCGACGTGCTGCAAACGACCGGCGGGGGCTGGCTGGGGGACGCCTCTTCTGCCGAGTCCATCGCGTGTGTGCTGCGGCAGGCCTACGCGGAACGCACGCGCCGACCCAACGCCGCCGAAGTGGCCAGGTTCGATCGACGTCGCCTGGCGGGCGATCTGGCGCGTGTGTTCGACGAGGTGGTGACGGGTGCCACGCGTCGGCTTTGACGGGCGCGACCTGCTGCGCAAACGGACGGGCGTCGTCAACAACACGCTGCACCTGGCGCGTGAGCTGTCCGCGGCACATGCCTCGCGGGTGATCGTGTACGCCGACACGCCCCGCGCAGCGCCAGTTGAACAGCCGCCCGACGGTGTCCGGCTGCGACGACTCAACGCGCCAGCCCTCACGTGGAAGCACGTGGCCCTACCGCTCGCGCTCGCCCGCGATCATCGGGACGTGTTTCACTCGCCGACCAGCACCCTGCCGCTGTGGGCGCCCTGTCGACAGGTCGTCACCATCCACGACCTGTTTGCCGCCGTTGAGCCGAGCTGGTTCACCCAGCGCGTCGCCTGGCAGTTGCGGACGACACAACGCCGTGCCGCGCGAGCCGCGACGCGCGTCATCGCCGTTTCCGACAACACGCGCCGCGACCTGGTCGAGCGCTTCGGCGTGCCGGCCTCGAAGATCAGCGTCGTACACAACGGCGTCGACCACGCTCGGTTTCACCCGGCCGATGTCGATGCCGAAGCCGTGGCCCGCCGCTTCGGGGTGCGCTACCCGTTCATTCTGTTCGTCGGCTCGCTGATGCCGTGGCGCAATGCGCCACGACTCCTGCGGGCAGCCGCCCGCCTGGACCTGGGCCTGTTGTTCGTCGGCCGGGACATCTGGGGGACCGATCCTACGCAGCGGTTGGCCGCCGACCACGGCTGGGACTGGGCGCGGTTCGCCGGCTACGTGCCCGACGCCGATCTCCCCGAGCTGTACGCCGCCGCTCGCGTCTTTGCCTATCCATCGTTGTACGAGGGCTTCGGCATCCCGCCGCTAGAGGCCATGGCGTGCGGGACACCGGTGGTGGCCTCCACCGCGGGCGCCTTTCCCGAGGTGCTCGGCGACGCGGCACTGCTGGTCGACCCCCTCGACGAAGCGGCGCTCACCGACGCGCTGCGTGCCGCCGCCGACGATCAGGGCACGCTGCGGCGGCGGGGGCTCGAACGGGCGGCGCGCTACACCTGGCCGCGGGCTGCCGCCGAGACCTGGCGGGTATACGAGGCAGCTGCCGCGACGCGATGAAGGTGATCTTCTTCTTGCTCGACGGCGGCACGAACGCGAGCAGCCGTCAGCGCGTGCTGCAGTACTTCCCGCTGCTGCGTCGCCACGGCATCGACGCCGTGGCAAGCCGGCCAGTGCCCGAGATGCTCTACCAGCGACTCGTCGAGCGTGGACGGCGCACGACTGGCGCGAAGGCCGCCTACTACAGCCTGTTCCTGGGGCAGCGCGCCGTGGACGTCATGCGCGCCGGGCGGTTCGACGTTGCCGTCATCCAGCGCGATCTGTTCCCGTTCGGACCGCCGTGGCTCGAACGCCTGCTCGCCGCGCGGAATGCTCGGCTCGTCTACGACACCGACGACGCCACCTATCTGCGGCCCGGCTTCACCCCCAACACGCCGTTTCAGCGCTTGCGACGCTTCGACAAGGTCATCGACGTCGTCACGCGCGCGCGCTGGGTCAGCGCCGCGACCCAGCCGATCGCCGACTGGGCGCGCGGCTACAACTCGAATGTCTCGGTGGTGCCCATGGCGGTCAACCTCGCCGAGTACGAGCACGCGCGCGCTCGGGCCCAGGCTGAGCGCTCGGACGATAGCGGTCGGGTGGTGATTGGCTGGGCCGGGACCGCCGGCGGCCTCCGCTACCTGGCAGCCCTCGCGCCCGCCGTGCGCGAGCTATCCGCGCGCCATGATCTCGTGGTGCGGGTGATCTCCGGCGGCTATCGCGGCGTGTGCTTGCCCGGCGTGGCCGTGGAGGCGCATCCCTGGCGCCCGTCGCGTGGGCTGGCCGACATGGCGCGCTTCGACATCGGCGTCGTGCCGCTCGACGACACGCCGTTCGAGCGGGCGAAGTTCCCGTTCAAGCTGCTGCAGTACCTGGCGCTGGGGGTGCCGTCGGTCAGCGCGCGCGTCGGGATGGCCGCGTCGCTGATTCGCGCGGGCGACAATGGTCTGCTGGCCGGCTCCGCCGACGAATGGCGCGAGCAACTCGAGGCGTTGATCGTCGATCGCCGGCTGCGCCAGCGGCTTGCGGCCGACCGGGCGCGAGACGGTCGCCGCGCGCTACTCGATCGAGCAGGTCGGGCCGCTGGTGATCGACGGCCTGAGCCGCGCCGCGGCCTGAGGCCACTCAACGACAGGTGTTTGGGGTGCGCCAGAGCTTGGGCTGCGCCAGAGCTTGGCCCGTTAACACGGTCGCGTCACAACGCTCCAGCCGACTGCCGGCGCCGTCGGGCGCGTGCCGGCATCGGCAGACTTATCATCTCTTGACGGAACTGTGATGAAGCCGCCGGCAAAAAACGCCGGCGCGAACGTCAGGCCAGGACGCGGCTCTCCGCCGGCTCCGGCAGCCACACGTTGACCACATGCGGCGCTTCGCGCGGCTGCAGCCCCGAATGCGTATCCACCACCAGACTTGCCGTCGCGACAATGCGGTCGTAGTCGATGCTCGTATGTGGCGTCAACAGCACCACGACGTCGGCACTTGACAACACATCTTCGTCAAGATCGACGGAGCTGATCACCTCGCCGTTGTTGACGCGCACCATGCGCATCAGCGGGTCGTGATAGCTCACGCGTGCACCCGCGGAATAGGCCGCCTCGAACACGCGCAAAGCCGCCGATTCGCGCACGTCAGCAATGTCCGGTTTGTAGGTGATGCCTACCAACAGAACGCGCGCGTTGATCAACGATTTGCCAAGGCGTTGTTGTAAGGCACGCTCGACTTTGTTGACGATGAGCTTTGGCATCGTCTCGTTGACACGATTCGCCGCTGGAATGAGCTCGCTAATCAGCCCGCATTCCTGCGCGGCAGCTTGCAAATACTGCGGTACCACCGGGATGCAGTGGCCGCCCACTCCCGGACTTGGATAGTGCGGCATGAACGCGAACGGCTTGGTCTTGGCTGCCTCGATGACTTCCCACACGTTGACGCCCAGTCGATCGCACAGCAGCGCCATCTCGTTGATGAAGCTGATGTTGATGAAGCGGAACGTGTTTTCGACGAGTTTGGCCAGCTCGGCAATCTCGGGCGAGCTCACGGGGATGACTTCGTCGATACACGCGCGGTACAGCTCGCAGCCTGCCTGGGTTGCCTCAGGGGTCGTGCCGCCGACTAGTTTGGGCGTGTTCTTGACGTTGAAGCGCGAGTTGCCAGGATCGATCCGCTCCGGGGCAAAGACCACGAAAAAGTCCTCGCCATCGTGCAGACTGCTGACCAGTTCCAGCAGCGGCACGAGTGTCCTGGTCGTGGTGCCCGGGCCGCAGGTGCTTTGCAGCACAACGAGCATGCCGGGATGCAGGTGCTCGGCGATGGTTGCGCCCGCAGTTTCGACAAACCGCAGGTCGGGACCGCCACTACTTGTCAGCGGCGTTGGGACACAGATCACCGCGACGTCTGCGCTGTCCAGAACCACGGGGTTTGTGCTGGCTTCGAGGCGGCCCTCGCCGCGCAGCGACGCGATCTCCGCATCGTCCACATTCGAGACCGGACTGCGGCCCAGATTGACCGCTTCAACCCGCGACTGATCGACGTCCAGGCCTGCACAGTGAAACCCGGCACGGGCGAACTCGACGGCCATCGGCAGGCCGGCGTAGCCAAGTCCAATAACGGCGATTCGCGCCGACCGTGTCCGCAGCTTCTGTACGAGGTCGGTGTCGGTCACAGAGGAATGCGCTCCTTGGTTCCAGTAACAGGCAGCGGGCACCGTTGGTTAAGCGAATCAAAGAGCACGCACCAGCGCTTTAGCAGTGCGCCCACGGCGCGACTCGCATCAACGTCCCCTGCCCAGGGACGATGCTCCGATTCTGGCAAGGCGTGTTGAATACCGTCAAGACGAGCGAACAACCTTGACTGTTACTGCTTTCGGCCATGCATGGCCGTGTTTGACCACTCTGAATCAACGTGTAATGTGGCGCGGCCAATCGCAGTTGACCCCTGTGACTTTGCCAGCCTAGCATCGAGCCAAGAGCGACCATATCGGTGCCGTTGCTGCTCACAGGCGACCCCGTTCGACTCATTACGTGTTTCGGAATCGCTCTTGCTATTTCCGCGGTCTTGACGCCGATTGTTGCGCGCTGGGCTCGCAGACATGGCATGGTGGCTATTCCACGTCAGGACCGTTGGCACCGTCAGCCGACGCCCCTGCTGGGTGGCGTCGCCATCTTCGCCGCGAGCACCGTCGTCATCCTGTGGTTCGGGCCGCATGACTGGCGCCTGGTCGGTCTGGTCGGCGGCGGCACGCTGCTTTTCGTCACCGGTCTCATCGACGATTTCCGCCGCCTGCGTCCGCATACCAAGCTCATCGCGCAGATCGTCGCCGCATGCGTGCTGGTCTTCGGGGGCGTGCAGATCGGCTCGCCGTGGCTGGCGGCGGTCGCCATCCCGCTGACGATCCTGTGGGTGGTCGGCATCACCAACGCGTTCAACCTGCTGGACAATATGGACGGCCTCTCGTCAGGCACGGCATGCATCGCCGCGGCGTTTCTGTGCGCCTTCACCGTGTCGGTGGGCAGTCTGGATGTTGCGGTGCTGTGTCTGGCCCTGGGCGGAGCGTCACTGGGCTTCCTGATCTACAACTTCAACCCAGCCCGCATCTTCATGGGCGACTCGGGCAGCATGTATCTCGGGTTCACGCTGGCCGGCATCACCCTGATGGGCACGCACGAGATGGCCTCCGACGTCTTCTTCGTGCTCCTGGTGCCGGCGGCCATGATGGGGCTGCCGATCATGGACACCACGCTGGTGACGATCATGCGCACGCTCGAAGGTCGGCCGCTGTCCCAGGGCGGGCGCGATCACCTGAGCCACCGTCTGGTCGCCGTGGGGCTGTCGGAGCGGCAGTCGGTCCTGGTCCTGTATGTGCTGGCGGCGAGCTTCGGCAGCCTGGGGCTGGTAGCCCGCACGATGGGCGTGTGGTTGAGCTTGCTCCTGGCCGGCGTCTACTTCGTCGTGGCGATCCTGTTCGGTGCATTCCTCGGACAGGTGCGCATATACAACCCGGTCCAGTTCGCCCAGGAGTCGCATCGGCTCTCGAACCGCCCGGTCGTCAACGGCATGATCATGTTCAAGCGCGAGCTGGGCGAGGCTGCGCTGGACGCGGTCCTGGTGTGCGTGGCGTATCTGGGCGCCTTCGTGCTGCACTACGGTTTTCCGAATCCCGCCGCGCCAGGGCCTGATCCGTACAAAGAGATTCCTGCCATGCTGTCCGCGTCACTGGCGCTGGTCCTGCTGATCAAAATGAGCCTGCTGCTCGTCTTCCAGGCCTATCGCGGCATGTGGCGGTACCTGGGTCTGTCCGACCTGATGACGCTGGCCAAGGTCACGCTGCTGGCCAGCGCCATTCTGATCATTGGCCTGCCCGTGGTGGTGCGCGGCGCGATCATCCCGCGCTCGGTGCTGGTCATCGATTTCCTGCTGTTCACGTTCCTATTGCTCGGCTCGCGGGTGCTGTTCGCGGCGCTCAACGACGTCAACGCTCGGCTCCAGAGTCGCTGGCAGCCGCGCCTGCTCATCGTGGGCGCTGGCGATCTCGGCGAGCTGGTGCTGCGCACGGTTCTGCGCGCGCGGCCCGCTGCCTATCAGGCGATCGGCTTCGTTGATCCCGACCCCGCCACGCGCAACCGCACCCTGCACAACGTACGCGTGCTGGGTACGACCGACGACCTGGTGACGGTGGTCGGCCAGCGCGATGTCGATCTGGTGGTCCTCGCCCTGGCGCCGATCTACGCGGAGCTGAGCGAGCATCTGCTGGAGCGCTGCAAAGCGCTCGGCGTGCCGGCACTCGCCGCGGCAACCTTCGTGCAGATGCACTTCGCCGGACTCCCGGTGCTGCCCGTGGCGACTCCCGAGCCTCTCAGCCTGGCCGATCCCGACGGCACGCCGACGGGCTGACGGGCTGATGGGCTGATGGCCATTCCGATCGTGGCTGGCCGCCGTGTGGCGGTCACGCCTGAGGCCGCTGCTCGCGCGACGCCACGCGTGCGTCGCTTCGCCCCTGGGCGCAGCTACGTGCTGATCCTGCTGGCGCTCACGCTGCTCGGACTGCTCAGCCGCGTCTACACGACCAACAGTCTGGCCGGCGAGCCTACGCCCGACGAATTCCTGTACGGCGTGCATGCCCGTGACCTTGCGCGGGGTTGGAACGCCGGTGAATCCGCTTCGCTCGAAGACCTGGGCGTCGAGGGGCGTTCGGTGGTCGTCGAGTCGGCGGCCCTGTCGCTCGTGCTGCCCTGGGACCCGATCACCCTCGGTCGCACCTCGCAAGCGCTGTTCAACGCGCTGTGCGTACCGATGACGTTTGTCCTGGGTCGCCAGGTGGGCCTGACCCGTGCGGCGGCCGCCGTGGGCGCCGTCCTGCTGATGGCCGTCCCGGAGTTTCAAGAGCTCGCGTGGCGCTTCTGGACTGACAGCCAGGCGACGCTCGTGTGCCTCGTCTACCTGTCGGCGCTGATCGCCTTCATGCGCCGCCCGTCACTCTTCAGCGGCATCCTGAGCGTCGTGTGCCTGGGCTTGCTGCTGCTGACCAAGGAGAGCGCGGCGGTCACCTTCACGCCGTTCCTGGCGCTCGCCTTCGCGGTGCCGGTGTGTCGGCGCCTCACGCGCTCTGGACGCAAGTACGCCGTCATCGCCGCCGGGCTGATCGTCGTGGCGTTTATCGGCCTGGGCGTGCTGCTGGCCCGAAGACCAGGCGACCTGGCTCACAATGCGCTGCTGCAGAAAACCTTCGGGGCTGGCCCGCTCATCCTGAGCAGCGTCCGCAACGCGATACCCGCCACTCCCAGCTACTTCGAGGGATTCGTCTCGCTTATCGGGCCGACGGAGCTCGGCACCGGCTTTCTGTGGGCTTGTCTGATCGGCCTGACGTGGCTGATCGCCCAGAGCGCCGTCGCGCTGGTGACCCAACAGCCGAGATGGAGCTACTGGACGATGGGCTGGCTGATCGCCGCGCTGGTGTGGCTGCCGGCGATGCTGATCCCCTGGCGCGACCTCGGCTCGCTGCAGGAGACCGAGCCGTGGATCGTCGTCGCCGCCGGGTCAGTGCTGGTGACGGTTGGCACCGTCGCGCTCTACCTGCGCAACTCACGCCGGCCTGGCTGGGGTCTGGCGCTGCTGGGTCTGGTCGTACTGGCGGTGCTATCTGAACGCTTGATCATCTCGGTGACGCCGCAGGTGAGCACCGCGGCCCTGACGTTCCGCGTGCTGATGCCGATCGTGCCGCTGTTTGCCATCGTGGCTGGCGGTGGTGTCTGGGCGGCGGCGGGTGGCGTCGCGGTGCTCATGCCGAGGTCGCGCTGGGCGCAAGCTGCCTTTGCCGTGGCGGCGGTCGCGCTGCTGGTGACGTTCTGGTCGCCGCTGCTGCGCCAGCGCTTCTCGAGCCAGCCGCTGCTCGGTCGCGTCGCGGACCGTGGCGCCGATCCGGACACGCCCCAGGGCCTGCGCATTCAAGACCTGGTCGCCGCCGAGCCGTGGCTCCAGTCGAACCTGCGCTCGAGCGACGTCATTCTGGCTGGCCTGGGCATCCCGCGCCAGCTGGCGTGGTATGCCGACCTCGACGTCGAAAGCATGGACAACCTGATCGACGTTGGCTCGCAGCCCGAACGGAACCCGTCGAGCAACCCGCAGCACGCCCTCGAGCTGCAGCGGCAGTACATCCTGGACCGCGTCGGCCCGCGCGGCGTGGACTACGTGGTCGACTTCAACGTCGACTGGATGGATCCCGGCGGGGACAACGCGCGCCAGTGGCGCCAGACGTTCGATGTGCTGCGCAGCCAACCGAATCTGGAGGTGGCCTACGTGGTCAACGACAAGTTCGGCTACCCGGTGTTCTACGTTCTCCGCAACCACGGGTACGTCAACGCCGGCGCTAAGTAGAGTCTTATTTTGTAGTCGAAAGCTGCGGCTTTCTCCCCAGGGCGGGCTCGAGCGGGTAACGAGTTTTTTAGGAGTCGAAAGCTGCGGCTTTCTCCCCAGGGCTCCGCGCCCTGGACCCCGCGTCCCAGAGCCCTACTCTCGGTGGCTGTCACCCGCATCCGCTGGCCCAAACGTCTCGTCCTGGACGACACCTCGGGGAAGGACACCTCGGGAAGGACGCCTCGGGAGACCACCCTGGCGGGAAACTCCAACGGATACCCACGTGTTGACAGTGCGTGCCTCAGCGCGAACGGATGTGGGACACCTCAGTCAGCCGCGCCTCGGGATGAAACACCCCTGTCAACTACTCACGTGCTGACAGTGCGTGCGTGACGGCGAGCGGATGCGGCTGACAGCCACCGAGAGTAGGGCTCTGGGACGCGGGGTCCAGGGCGCGGAGCCCTGGGGAGAAAGCCGCAGCTTTCGACTCCAAAGAAACTCGCGAACGGTGCCCGCCCTGGGAGAAAGCCGCAGCTTCGACTCAAAGAAGACTCTACTTCTACTGGCCTTGAGGCCCGTATTTATCCACCGCCCGCTGGCTCGCGCCGATGCGATCTTTCAAATACGCGCTCGTGGCCTCGAACGTGAGCGCCTGCTGGAACAGCGAGTTCGCCTCCGCGTAGCTGTGCGCTCGCATCGCCGCTTCGGCTTGCGTCGCCAGCGTGCGGGCGCGCGAGTCGGTCAGCGTGCTCTGTGCGTAGGTCTCCATCACCGCGTCCTCGAGCGAGCGACCCGTGAGCCCGTAAGCGCGGACCGCCCAGTTGTACGCCTCGTCCGCGACGCCCAGGTCGCGGTAGACGTGCGCGATCTGCAGCATGTCGAACGCGTCGATGCGCGGCGACGCCGCGGCTTGCGCGAGCGAGCGCAGACCCCCATCGTCATCGAAGCGCGCCGAACGCACCCACGCCAGGTCGCGCAACACGGCCGGTTGGGTCGGATCCTGGGCCATCGCAGCGGAGAGCAGCGTCTCAGCGTCCGCCAGCTCGGCGCTGCGCGCGGGCGACTGCGTTGGCAGGCCAAACGCCTGGTTCATCTTCAAGCCACCCGCGTCGAGCAGCAGTTGCGCGCGACCTACCGGCAGCGCGGCCAGCACCACCACGGCCAGCACCAGCAGCCCGACAAGCACCACGCTCACGCGCGTGGTCCAGTGATTGAGCACGCTCAGCGCCGCCTCTGGAAGACTCGCTACGACCGCGGCCGCGCCAAGCAGCAGCAGCGCCGTTCCGACGTTGGTGGTGACGACCTGGTCCGTGAGCCCATGCGCCGTCATGCCGCCCACGATCCCCAGTCCGGCAATCATTAGCGGCCGATGTCCGCGCAGCACGCCCGAACGGCGCGCCAGCAGCGCGGCGCCCACCACCAGCAGCGGGATGAGCAGCATGCCCAGCATCCCGAGCGGCCCCTGCTCGAGGTAGCTCTGGACGAAGGTGTTGTGCGCGTAGAAGATGCGGTCGGGGTCGGGATTGATCTCGTACTGCAGCGCGATCGCGTTGGCCGTGTCCACGCCCAGGCCGACGCCTGTCAGCGGGTACTCGACTAGCAGCCGCGCGAGGTCGCCCCAGTACGTCAGGCGGCCTGCCGTCGAGCTGAATTCGAGACCCTTGTCGAGGATGCTCAGCGCCGCCAGCGCCAGCGCCGCTGGAGCAAGGACAATCGCCAGCAGCGCGTAGCGTCGCGGCCAGACGAGCAGACCGATGGCGCACACGCCGGCCGCCAGGCCCGTCAACCCGCCGCGTGCGCCAGCTCCGACCAGCAGCAGCAAGCCGACGATCACCAGCGCCGCCGCGGCCCCGCCGATCGCGCGGCGCGGACGCTCGAGCAAAACCGCGCCGCAGGTGAAGATCATCACCAGCGAGAGGTCGATGACGCCGTTGTAGCCAACGATGAAGCGTGTGTTGGTGATCTCGACCGGGTCCGTCAGGTTGACCAGGCCAAAGACGGGACGAAAGACGACGTCCAGCCGCTCGCCGAGCGTGCCGCGAAAGACGTCCGGCCCGCTTGCGGAGACGACCCACACGCTCGCCAGCAGCGCGGCGACCGACGTCCCGATGAGCAGCCCGGTCGGGTGCTCCACCCGCCGCAGGCCCACGCACGCTGCGCCGGCCAGCAGGCTCGCCACTACCAGACCGAGCAGCCGCTCCAGGGCCACGCGCTGGTCGAGGCTGAACGTGTAGCCCGCCAGTGCGCCGACGATCAGAAACCCGCAGGGCACGATGAGTGGGTACGCGCTCGCGAAAGAGACACCCGTCAGACTGACGGCGCGTGGTCGAGGGGCGACGCGTACGCTGGCGGTGGTCAACGTGGACGAGAGCCTTGCACGAAAGGTCGACCCGTAGAATAGCCCGCGTGCCGCCGATTCGCGTCTTGCGTGCGATCACGCGACTCAATATCGGCGGGCCGGCCATCCACGCCGTCCTGTTGACCGCCGCCCTCGACGACGGCGTGCAGTTTCAGTCGACGCTCGTGGCGGGCACGACGGCGCCACACGAGGGCGACATGCTCGACTTCGCGACCGCGCACGCGGTGCGCCCCGTGCTGCTGCCAGCCCTCGGTCGCGAGATCAGCCCCACCGACGACCTGCTCTCGTTAGCAAGCATGGTCCAGCTCGTCCGCCGACTCAAACCGGACGTTGTCCACACCCACATGGCCAAGGCAGGCACGGTTGGCCGCCTGGCCGCGCGCGTCTGCGGCGTGCCGCTGATCGTGCACACGTATCACGGTCACGTCTTTCACAGCTACTTCAGTCCGGCGAAAACGCGCGTGTTTCTGACGATCGAGCGCGCGCTCGGCATGGCTACCGACCGCATCATCGTCCTGGGCGACGGGCAGCGTGACGAGATCGCGGGCTACGGCGTGGCGCCGAGTCACAAGCTCGAACCAATTCGCCTCGGACTGGAGCTGGGTCAGTTTTTGCGCGCGGAAGACGCGCGCGGCTCATTGCGCCAGGAGCTTGGTGCACACGAGACCACGCCACTCATCGGCATCATTGCGCGCCTGGTGCCGATCAAGGCCCACGAGGTGTTCCTTCAGGCCGCGACGCAGGTGCTCGCCAGTGAGCCACGCGCGCGGTTCCTGGTGATTGGCGATGGTGAGCGGCGTGCCGAGCTCGAAGTCCTCGTCGACCGATTGGGGATCCGCGACGCGGTCGTCTTCATGGGCTGGCGCCGCGACATGGTGAGCGTCTACGCCGACCTCGACGTCGTGGCGCTCACCTCGCGAAACGAAGGCTCGCCGGTGGCGCTGATCGAGGCGATGGCGTCGGGCCGACCGGTAATCTCGACGCGTGTCGGCGGCGTCCCCGAGGTGGTGATCGATGGCACGACCGGACTGACCGTCCGGCCTTCGGATCCGGCCGCCCTGGCGGAGGGCATCCTGAAACTGTTGCGTGATCGTGACCTCGCGGCGCGGCTCGCCGCCGCGGGGCGGCGGCACGTCTATCCTCGTTACGATTCGAGCCGCCTGGTGAACGATGTGAAAGACCTCTATCTGCGCGAGTTGGCCCTGCGCGGCCGGGGTGCGCCACGTGTCGGAGTCACGGCCTAGTGGCGCGCGCGCTGGTCACCGGCGGAGCGGGGTTCATTGGGTCGCACCTGGTCGAGCGCCTGCTTCAGCGCGGCGACCACGTCACGGTGCTCGACGATCTTTCGACGGGGCGACGCGAGAATCTCAGCGGCGTCGAGGGTCTGCCAGGTTTCTGCCTGGTCGAAGGCACGGTGCTCGACGCACCCCTGGTTGGGCGCCTGGTCGGCGAGTGCGACGTGGTCTATCACCTGGCGGCTGCGGTCGGCGTTGACTGGGTGCTGCGCCATCCGCTGCGCTCGCTCGAAACCAACATCCTCGGTACCGAGCACGTGCTGCAGTCGTGTGCCGAGTTCGAGGGTGGCCGCCGGCTGCTGATCGCCTCCACATCCGAGGTGTACGGCAAGAACCACAAGGACGCGCTCGCCGAAGACGACGATCGCGTGCTCGGCTCGGCGCGGCTGTCGCGCTGGTTTTATGCTTCAGCCAAGGCTATCGACGAAGCCTTCGCGCTTGCGTACTGGGAGGAGCGCAGGCTGCCCGTGACCGTGGTGCGGCTGTTCAACACCGTCGGACCACGCCAGACGGGCCGCTACGGGATGGTGGTGCCGCGCTTCGTACGCTGGGCGCTGCAGAACGAGCCGCTGCGGGTGTACGGCGACGGCCAGCAGACACGCTGCTTCACCAACGTGCACGACGTGGTGCGCGCCCTCACGGCGTTGATGGACACCGACGCGTGCGCGGGCGAGATCTTCAACATCGGCCAGCCGCGCGAGATTTGCATCATCGACCTGGCGCGGCGGGTGATCGAGCTGTGCGAGAGCAAATCTGAAGTGAAGCTCGTGCCCTACCACGCCGAGGAGGCCTACGGCGAGCGCGCGGTGGGCTACGAGGACATGCGCCGGCGCGTGCCGGACGCGTCCAAGCTGTACGCGTACACGGGGTTCCGGCCGAGCATTGAGCTGGATCAGACGCTGCGCGAGGTGATCGACTACGAGCTCGCGGCGAGAAGTCAGAACTCGGAGCTCAGCATTCAGCCGGCTCGGCCGTCGCACGACAGTGGCAGAACGCCGACCTGACCGTTTCTGATGCGACAACTGATTTCTGACTTCTGACTTCTGACATCTCTCCATGTGTGGCATCTGCGGCGTCGTCAATCTCGGCCCCCGCGCCGACGCGGTCAGCGTCCCGCGTCTTACGGCCATGGCCGACACGCTCCGCCACCGCGGGCCTGACTCCGACGGCTACTTCGTCTCCGAAGACCACGGCGTCGGGCTTGGCTTCCGTCGCCTGAGCATCGTCGACCTCGCCACAGGCGACCAGCCCATGACCAACGAAGACGCGTCCATCTGGCTTGTCTTCAACGGCGAGATCTACAACCACGCCGATCACCGCCCAGGCCTCGAAGCCCGCGGCCACCACTTCCGCTCGCGCTGCGACGCGGAAGTCATCCTGCACCTCTACGAGGAATACGGCCCCGACTGTATCCACCACCTGCGCGGCATGTTCGCTTTCGCCGTATGGGACAGTCGCCGACGCCAGGTGCTGCTGGCGCGCGACCGCATTGGCGTCAAGCCGCTGTACTTCGCCACGACGCCCGAGGCGCTGTTGTTCGCTTCCGAGATCAAAGCGCTCTTTGCCCACCCCCGTCTGGAGCCACGCCTGCTGGAGCCACGTCTGAATGAAGCGGCGCTCAGCCTGTACCTGACCTTCGCCGCCACGCCCGCCCCACAGACGCTGTTTTCGCAGGTACACAAGCTGCCGCCTGGCCATCGGCTCATCGTCAATGTCGAGACCGGCCAGCAGAAGATGGAGCGCTACTGGGAGCCACTGCCCGATCCCGCCGAACGTGGATCTCGCCGCCCGCCCGAGGAGTACGTCGAGCGCCTCGAAGCCCTCGTGCGCGAATCGATCGGCCTGCGGATGATGAGCGACGTCCCATACGGCGCCTTCCTCTCGGGCGGGGTTGACTCCAGCCTCAACGTGGCGCTGATGGCCGAGCTGGCTGACCGACCCGTCCACACGTTCTCGGTGGCTATCCAGGGCGATCCGAGCTCCAACGAGCTGCAGTTCGCGCGTGCGGTCGCCCAGCGTTACGGCACCCACCACCACGAAGTGGTCATCGGCGAACAGGACTTCGTCGATTACCTGCCCGAGCTCGTCTGGCACCAGGACGAGCCGCTGGCTGATCCGGTCTGCGTGCCGCTGCACGCCATCTCCGAGGCCGCGCGCGAGGCCGGCACCAGGGTCATTCAGGTCGGCGAAGGCGCCGACGAGCTGTTTTCGGGCTACACCAGCTACGCCTTCTTCACCGACTTCTATCGGCGCGTGTGGCGCCCTTATCTGCGGTTGCCCAGCCCGGTGCGGCGAGCGGCGGCCGCCTCACTCGCGCCGTTGATGACCCTCGACAAAGCTGACGTGCTGCAGCGCGGCGCCGACCATGGCGAGCTCTTCTGGGGTGGCGCCATCCCGTTTTATGACGCGCACAAGAACCGACTGCTGATGGACGGCGCTGATCGTGCTGGCGACCTGGCCGTCGCCGCGCTGTACGCCGAGGTCGACCGTGGCGTGTATCGGCCGTCGCAGTTAGATCGCATGATCGGCATCGAATTGCGTCAGCGCCTGCCCGAGCTCCTGCTCATGCGCGTGGACAAAGTGACCATGGGTTCCTCGCTCGAGGCGCGCGTGCCGTATCTGGACCACAAGCTCGTCGAGTTCGCACTGGCGATCCCCTCCGAGGTGAAGTACCGCGACGGCGTCACCAAGTGGGTGCTCAAGCGTGTCGCCGAGCGCGTCGGGCTCGACCGTGAGCTGGTCTATCGACGCAAGCGCGGCTTCTGCGGGTCAGCCACGAACATGCTCAGTCCGCGGCTGCTCGCGCGCGCCGAGCAGGACATCCTGGATTCCGACTTCGCGCGTTCGCGCTTCAACCTGGGTTTCGTGCGACAGATGCTCGCGGAGCAGCGCGCCGGCCGCGCGGACCACAACTTCCGCCTCTGGACGCTGTGGAATCTGGTGGCGTGGCACGCCTGCTGGTTCGACGGCGCTCGCTCACGGCCAGCGGAACCTACGCTGGTTTGAGCGCGCGGCAGATGAAGTTTTCTGTCCAGATGGCCTGTCGCTTGCCGGTCTCGACGTGGCGCACCGCGTTGGCGACGACTTTGATGGCGGACCATAGCGCCACGTCGAGCTTGCCGCGCAGGCGGACGGGCACCGGGCCCGTCTCGTAGCAGGCGAGCGCGTCGAAGCCGACGGATCGCAGCAGTTGGCCCAGAGACTCGGGGGTGAAGATCGTCTGATGGGTCAGGTCGCCGTAAATGACCTGGCCGGGGAGCAGCCCGGCACCGTTGGCGGTCTGGACGATGAGCCTGGCGCCGGGTCTCAGCGCCGTGAACAGCTGCCTGGCGAGGTGTGCGAGTTCGTCGCGGGTGAAGTGTTCGAAGACGTCCACGGCCACGATGGCGTCGAAGCGTTCGGTGTTGGCCGCGAGGTACGCCAGCGCGTCGTGCTGTTCGGCGCGCACACCACGCTGGTGAGCCAGGTCGATCTGTTCGGCAGAGATGTCGACGCCGAAAGCGTGCGAGAATCCTCGCCGCCCGAGGTACGCGAGCAAGTTACCCGAGCCGCAGCCGACGTCGAGGATCGCCGCGGAGCGGTCGAGGTTGCCGAGCAGGGGCAAAAACTTGTGGTCCCACCAGATGAACGCGCCGTCAGCATCCAGCGTGGCTGGCTTGCCCTTGAAGGTCGAGACGTAGCCACGGTAGAGGTCCGCGCGAAAGTCGCTCGCCACTGCGTGAGTGAGCGTACCGACTTGCGCTCTCGCACGGTCAGCCGTCGCCCAGATAGCCCTGCGGAGGGGACCCCCCGAAAGGCACTCAACCTTCGCGCGAGCGCTGACAGTGCGGGCCGAACTCGGCCGCCAGCCAAACGGCGCGGCCCGAGGCGTTACGGGCGGAGCACTCGCCTGAGTCCCCGCCGGGGAACACGCCGGTGACTTTCGCGCGTCAGTCCCTCGGCAGCCTCGTCGCCCTCGTCTTCGGCGTCGCCGTCTCCGTGCTCCTGCCCCGCATCCTCGGCCCCGAAGCTCGGGGCGAGTATCAGTTGGCCGTCAAGGTTGCCGGCCTCGTCCTCGCGATCGCCCAGTGGGGCATTCCCGAGGTTCTTTTGCAAGCGCTGGCCGACCGCAAGGTCGGCCAGGGCACCCTGATTGGCACGTCGCTCACGCTTGGTGTGCTCGGCGCGGTCCTCACCGCCCTCGTCCTCGGCGCCGCGTATCCCCTGGTTCAGGACAACCTGCTCAAAGGCGTCGAGCCCGTCCTGCTCGTGCTGACCCTGGGCGGCTCGGCCGCGGCGCTGATCGGCCTGCTCAGCCGTCGCTTCATCCAGCTCGGCGGGCGCGTGGACGTCTACAACGGTCTGGACGTCGCCCGCACGGCGCTGTTCCTCATCCTCATCGCCATCGGCGGCGTGGTCCTGCCCCAGCAGGCCCTCGGCCCGACGATCGCCTGGCTGGTCGGCGAGATCGCGCTTGCCGGCGCCGCCACGGCGTTTCTGTGGCGACATACGGCCGCGTCCAGCAAGTGGTCCGTCGAGCCGTCGGTCGCGCGTGACCTGGCCAACGCTGGCGCGCCGATCCAGTTCGGTTTGCTGGGCATGTTCATCGGTGGCGAGGGCGGCGCGTTCGTCCTCAACGCCAAACTGGACGTGACAGCTGTCGGCATCTACAGCGTGGCGCTATCTGTCTCGCGTCTGGTGCTGCAGATCTCCGTCGCGCTCAGGACCGCGCTCCAACCCCGGCTGCTCGCCAACGTGCGCGACTCGGCGGAGATGACCGCCCGCGTCACCCGCCACGGTCTGCTGTGGATGGTGGTCATAGCCTGCTGCCTGGCCATCGGGTCCCCACTCGCGGGGATCATCTTCGGCCGCGACTTCTCGGCCGTCGGGCCGATCCTGGTGATCTTCCTGCCCGGCATGGTCGCCTACGGGGTATGGCAGCTGTTGGCGAGCCATCTGCTGCGCATCGGCCGACGCGGCTTCCTGGCCTGGGTCGCCTGGCTATTCGGCGTGACCTCGATTGCGCTGCAGGCGCTCGGCGCTCAGGCATTCGGCTTGCCCGGCGCGGCGCTGGGCTTGAGCGTGGCGTACATTCTGGCAACGCTGGTGGTCCTGGTCGCCTTCGTCCAGCTCAGCGGCCGACCCGCGCGCGAACTGGTGCCGGCGCCGGGCGACCTGGCGTTCTATGTCGGGCTGACCCGCCGCGCTGTTGGCCACACGCTGACACTCGGCCACGTGCGCTCGCTGCTCCTGGCCGCCAGTTTTCCACCCGCGACGGGTGGCGTCGAG
The DNA here is from genome assembly GCA_963776625.1 of uncultured Chloroflexia bacterium. GTDB lineage: Bacteria > Chloroflexota > UBA6077 > UBA6077 > CF-72 > CF-72. The sequence goes on from CAVZNP010000007.1 coordinate 899,543, forward strand.
ACACTGCTGTACCAGACCACGCGCCGTCTGGCGGAACCGCCGCTCGTGCTCGCGCCGGCCCCCGCGGCGGCGCCCGACCTGACGGTCCACGCTCTGGCCACGTCGGCCGCGGCCAGAGCCGCGTACCGACCACTGTGGCGACTGCACCCGTCGCTGCACTACACCCAGGCCTTCCTCGGCCCGACGCTGCGCGCCGCACGCGCCTGGCGTCCCCGCGCGCTGCAGGCCGGTCACATCTACCTGGCGCCTCTGGCCTGGCTGGTCGCGCGCCGCCTCGAGGTGCCGTACGTCGTATATGCCTACGGCCAGGAGGTGTGGCGCGGCGGTCGGCCAATGGGCGTGTCCCGTCTGGATCACGGCTTGCGCGGCGGCGCGCTGCGCGCGGCACGGCGCGTTTTCGTGCCCGGCAGCTTCACTGCCGGGCTGCTCGACGACTGGCAGGTGGCATGCGAATCTCGGATCCACGTTCCGTACGGTGCCGAACCGCGGCCGGCAGCGTCATCGCCGAGCGGTGCCACGCTCCTCACGGTGGGTCGCCTCGTGCCGCGCAAGGGCGTCGACGTGGTGATCCGAGCGTTACGTCGGCTCCCAACGCACGTTGCCTATCGCGTGGTAGGTAGCGGACCCGACCTCGGCCGCCTGCGGCAGTTGGCCGCTGACGTGGGCGTGGACGATCGCGTGGCGTTTCTGGGTCGCGTGAGTGCCGAGCAGCTTGCCGACGAGTACCAGCGTTGTGCGATCTACGTCCAGCCCTCCCGCCGTACGCCGAGTGGTGAGCTCGAGGGCTACGGTCTGGTGTACTTCGAGGCCGCCGCGTGGGGTCGCCCGGTGGTGGCCGGCCGCTCCGGTGGCGAAGTGGACGTGGTCGTCGATGGTGTCACCGGCCTCCTGGTGGACGGCACGTCGGTAGACGCGGTGGCCTCGGCCATCGACGCCCTGCTGGCCAATCCCGAGCGCATGCGCCAGCTCGGCGCGGCTGGGCGTCGGCGTGTGGAGACCACCCATAACTGGACGCGCGCCGCGGCTGTCGTCGACGCCACTCTGGACGCGTTCCAGTGACCGCGCGACTTCTGGCCGTCCACCAGGGCGGCGGGATCGGCGGCGCGCCCATTTCCCTGCTCAAGCTGCTCGCCACGCTCGACCCGGCCGAATTCGAGCCGCGCGCCATTTTCACCGAGCACGGTGCTGTGCTCGACCTGGCCCGAACCCTCGAGGTCGTCACCGAGGTAATCCCCACGGGTGGCGCCTTCTTCTACTCGGCCCACGCCCGACTCGGCACCCGATCGCTCGCGCGGTTCATGCGCAGCTTTCCCACCGCCGTGCAGCGCGCCCGCGAGGCCTTGCGCAGCCATCAGCCCGACCTGTTGCACCTGAACACCAGTGTCCTGCTCGCCTGGGGGGCGGCCGCCCGCCGCGAACATGTGGCCGTCGTCTGGGTCGTTCGCGAAGTGCTCGGACCCAACCCCTGGTTGCGCCACTGGCACGCGCGGTTCATCACGGGTCACGCGCGCCGCGTCGTCGCTATCTCCGACGCCGTGGCCGCCTGCTTATCGGGTCGCGTCGATCGAGTTGACAACGCGGTCGATCTCGCCGATTTCCGCCTGGACCTGCTCGACCAGCGGCCGACCATCCGCTCAGAGCTCGGCATCGCCCCTGAGACGCAGGCCGTGATGGTCGTCGGGTCGGTGCAGCGGCCGAAGGGCCACTGGCTCATGCTCGACGCCCTGCCGTTTTTGCCACCCCGCGCCGAACTGGTGCTGGTCGCCGGCGGCGTCGACGCCGAGAGCTATACCCAGCAGCCAAAAGGCCGGGTCAAGCGCGCGCTGGGTGTGCCCCTGGACAACCTCGACGCCTTCCTGCGCGACGCCCGCCAGCGCGGCCTCGCCGACCGCATTGTGGTCACGGGCTTCCAGCGCGACGTCGCGCGCGCCATTGCCGCCGCCGACGTGCTGGTGTTTCCCAGCCTCGAGCCCGAGGGCTTTGGCCGACCTATCATCGAGGCCATGGCTCTGGCGCGGCCCGTCGTCGCGACCGACGTGGGACCCAGCCGCGATCTGCTTGGCATCGGGCCGGGTCGCCTGGTGCCGTCCGAGCCCATGGCCCTCGCCAGCGCGGTCGGCGACCTGCTGGCTTCGCCAGAGATGCGTCAGAACATGGGCCGCGCCGGGCGCGCGCGCGTAGAGGCCTGCTACGGACTCGACCGTCAGGTGGCCGAGATGTCGGCGGTGTATCGCGAGGCGCTCGAGCCAGAGCGTGTTTGACGCGGTTCTGTTGTACGCACCGCCCTGGTCAGGCCCTACCCGCTTCAGCAAACACCACCTCGCGAGCTTCCTCGCGCGGCGTGGTGGTCGCGTTCTGTACGTTGAGGCGCCCCTGACGCCACTTGGTCTGCGACGCGGTCGTGCGTTCGCCGCGGAGCTGCGTGAGACGCTGCGCCCGCCCGAGGAGGCCGAGCAGCGTGTGTGGGTGCGTCGCTACTTCGTGCCCGTGCCATACCACGCGGCCACGCGCCTGACCAGCCGGCGCGCCGCCAACCGGGTCGGTCAATCCCTGCTGGCGCCGGTGTTGCGCCGCGATATCGCTCGGCTCGGGTTGCGACGGCCGGTGCTGATCGCCGGCCTGCCGCACGCGGCCGATGTCCTGTCGCGCGTGCCGTCGAGCCTGGTTGTCTACCACTGTGCCGACGACTACGCCCACGTGCGCGGTTTCCCCGACACGCTGCCCGCCGTGGAGGCCGACCTGTGCCGCCGCGCCGATCTGGTCGTGACCACCTCCGAGACCTTGTGCCAGACGCGCGCGCGGTTCAATCCCAATACGTACTGGATTCCCAACGGCGCCGACGTGGAGCATTTCGCGACCCCGGCCTCGCCAGCGGGCGATCTGGCGGCGCTGCGACGTCCGATCGTCGGGTTCGTTGGCGGCCTCTCGGAGTGGGTCGATCTCGACCTGGTGGCCGACCTGGCGCGCCAGCGCCCGAACTGGACTTTCGTGCTGGTCGGTCCCGTCGGTATCGACACATCCCGCGTCCAGGCGTTACCCAACGTGCGTCTGCTCGGGCCTCGCCCGTATGCGGACCTGCCCGCCTACCTCTCCGCGATGGACGTCGGGCTCATCCCCTTCAAACGCAACGAGGTCACTTTTCACGCCGATCCGATCAAGGCCTACGAGTACCTCGCGGCGGGCCTCCCCGTGGTCGCCAGCGACATGCCCGCCCTGCGTCGCCTGACCCACGTGCTGTCACTTGCAGCCTCGCCCGACGAGTTTCTGTCAAATCTCACGTCCGCGCTCGCTGCCGGACGCGACAGCGGCAACGCCGAACGCCGCGCCGAAGCGCAGCGCCATAGCTGGACCGGCCGCTTCGAGCGCTTCGAAGCCCTCATCAACCAGCGCCTGATATGCGCGTCCTGATCTACGCGCCGGCGGCGCGCATGGGCGGAGCCCGCGCGCACGTGCTCGGCCTTCTGCCCGAGTTGGCCGCGGTCGCTCCCGAGGACGACGTCCTGCTCGTCGCTCAGCCGGACCTGGTACACGAGCTCCCCGCTCTCCCGCCCACCTGGAAGCTTCGAACCGAACGCGCCGAAACCCGCGGGTTCCTCGGTCGTCTGGTGTGGGAGCAGCGCGCGCTCCCGCGCCTCGCCGAGCAGTGGCGCGCCGACGTGCTGCTGTCCTTTGGCGCTTTCGTGCCCCTGCGCCCGAGTTGTCCGAGCGTGCTCGAAGCCGGCAATGCGCTGTACTTCACGCGCGCGTACTGGCACGTGCTCGAGCATGAGCCACTGCGGCTCAGGGTCGAGGAGCGCGCGCGTTGGGAGCTTCTGCGCGCGTCGCTGTCTGCCGCCGAACGCATCCTCACGCCGACGCGAGCGATGCGCACCGACGTCGTCACGCGCCTGCCGAGCCTCGGGCCGAAGGTCGACGTCGCGTTGTGGGGCGTGTCCCCCATCTTCCATAGCCATTGCTGGCAGCCGCCCGCTGGCGACGTGATCCTCGGCGTCTCTAAACACAGCATCAACAAGGAATTCGACGTGCTGGTCGCCGCGCTGCCTTACGTACGACGTCGCTGGCCCGGCGTTCGGCTGGTGCTGACGGGTACCGCCGACGAATCGCGCTGGTCGCGCCGCAGTGTCGCGCTCGCCAGGCAGCTTGGCGTGCTGGACTACGTGTGTTTCGCGGGCGACGTGCCCAATCCACGCGTTCCAGAGCTGATCCAGCAGGCGCGCCTGCTGGTCTTTCCGACCTGGTGCGAGTCGTTCGGCCTGCCGCTGGCCGAGGCCCTGGCAATGGGCGCACCGGCCGTCGCGGGCGACATCCCGGCTTGCCGCGAAGTTGGCGGCGACGCGGCTGGCTACTACGCCACCGGCGATGCATACGCGATGGCGGATCGCATCGCCGAGCTCCTCGCCTCGCCAGAAGCAGCCGACGACGTCGCGCGGCGCGCCCGCGAGCGTGGCCGCGTGTTTCAGTGGCGCGACAACGCGCTCGGCGTCCACGCCACTCTGCGGCGGGCCGCCGCGTGAGCGCACCCGTCTCGGTGCTGATTCCGACGCTCGATGAAGAGCTGAATCTGCCCGACTGTCTCGCGAGCGTCGACTGGGCCGACCAAGTGTTCGTGGTCGACTCCCTGTCCCACGATCGCACGCTGGAGATTGCCCGCGCGCACGGCGCCGAGGTCGTCCAGCACGCCTTCGAGGGCTATTCACGCCAGAAGAACTGGGCCCTCGACAACTTGCCCTTCCGCAACGAGTGGGTGCTGATTGTCGACGCCGACGAACGCGTCATGCCGGACCTTCGCTGTGCGATCGAGCGCGTGGTTGGCTCGGGCGGCGCGGGCTACGACGGGTACTACCTGAACCGCCGCGTCATATTTCTTGGCAGTTGGGTGCGTCACGCGGGCTGGTATCCGAGCTGGAACCTGCGCCTGTTTCGACATCGACTCGGCCGCTACGACGACCGTGAAGTGCACGAGCACCTCGTGCTCAAAGGTCGTGTTGGCTATCTGGAGGCGGACCTGCTGCACGCCGATCAGCGCCCACTGGAGGCTTTCGTGGCGCGCCACAACCGCTATTCGACGCTGGAGGCGGCAGCGCGCTGGAAAGCCGAACGCAATGCGCCGGACCGCGCCCGACTGCCGGTCAGCCTGCTGGCCTCGCCGGTCCAGCGCAAGCGGTTTTCTGCGCGAGCGTGTCTGGCCCAGCCTGCCAGCCAAACCCGTCGTGCTCTTCATGTATATGTACCTGCTGCGGCGTGGCTTCCTGGACGGTCGCGCCGGGCTGGCGCTGTGCGTCTTCCACGCCTTTCAGGAATTCATGGTCGGGCTGAAGCTGGCAGAGCTCCGCCGCTTATCATCGACAGGATCCGTCAGATGAGGCAGGTGCTGCAGTACCGTCGCTCCGGCACAACCCGCGTGGCGGAGGTACCCGCCCCGCTCACGCCCGAGTTGGGTGTGCTGGTCCAGAACCAGTGGTCGCTGATCAGCCCCGGCACCGAGCGCATGCTGGTGGAAGCCGGCGGCGCGAACCTGGTCAGCACCGCGTTCCATCGCAAGGACCTGGTCAAACAGGTGCTCGACAAAGCCGCGCGCGATGGTGTCGTCGCGACCGTTGACGCGGTGCGCAGCCGCATCGACGTCGCGATTCCGCTGGGCTATAGCTGCGCTGGCATCGTGCTCGACGTCGGCGAGGGCGCCGGTAGCGCCTTCCAGGTGGGCGACCGCGTAGCGTGCGCTGGAGCCGGTCAGGCCAACCACGCCGAGATCGTCGGCGTCCCGAAGAATCTCACGGTCGGTGTTCCCGACGGAGTGACTCTGGAGGACGCCGCATTCGTCACGGTTGGAGCAATCGCGCTGCAGGGTGTGCGCATCGCGGACGTACGTGTCGGTGAAGCGTGTGTCGTCATCGGCCTCGGCCTGGTCGGCCAGCTGACGGTGCAATTACTCAAAGCCGCCGGTTGCCGCGTCTTCGGCATCGACGTGGCCCCGGACAAAATCGAGCTCGCCCTGGCCAGTGGCGCCGACGCCGCCTGTCTGCGTTCGGACCCGGACCTCGTCGGACGTGTGCAAAGCTTCAGCCACGGTCGCGGTGCCGACGCGATTGTCATCGCCGCGGCCGCCAGCTCCAGCGACCCGGTCCAGATCGCACCGTCGCTCGCGCGCGATCGGGCGGTGATCGTCGCCGTCGGCATGATTGGCATGGACGTGCCGCGCAACGCCTACTACGAAAAAGAGCTCCAGGTGCGCCTGTCGCGCTCGTATGGACCGGGTCGTTACGACCGGACCTACGAAGAGCAAGGTGTCGACTATCCCGCCGGGTACGTGCGCTGGACCGAGCAGCGCAATATGGAGGGTTTCCTGGACCTTGTGGCCGCCGGGCGCGTGCAGCCGGCGCGGCTGGTGACCCACCGCTTTCCGATTGCCGAGGCCGAGCGCGCCTACCACGTCGTCACCGGCACGGTGGCCGAGCCCTACCTTGGCATTTTGCTGGAGTATCCACACGTCGTCGCCTCTGAGGCAGCGACCGCGACCCGCGTGGACATGCACGCGCCGCCGCCGTCGCTGGCGCATGGCACGCTGCGTCTCGGCGTTATTGGTGCTGGCAACTTCGCGCGGTCGGTGCTGCTGCCAATCGTCAAGAAGCTGGACCGCGTCGAGCTGCGTGGCGTGGTGACGGCGTCGGCGCCCAGCGCGCAGCAGACTGCGACTCGCTTCGGCTTTGCGTACACCGCCTCTGACTGGCGCGAGATTGTCGACGACCGGGACATCGACGCGGTGCTGATTGCTACCCGACACGATCTGCACGCGAGCGTGGCGGCCGCCGCGCTGCGCGCGGGCAAGTCGGTATTTGTCGAAAAGCCGATGGCCCTGAACGCGGCCGAGCTTGATACGCTGATGGCTGCCTGGCGCGGGAGCGGACGCATCCTCCAGGTCGGCTTCAACCGTCGCTTCGCTCCGACCTTTCAGCGGCTCAAGGCTGGCTTCGCCGGTCGGCGTCCGCCGCTGGTGATGGCCTATCGGGTCAATGCGGGCAGCGTCGCCGCGTCGTCGTGGGTGGTGGACCCGGTGCAGGGCGGTGGCCGACTCGTCGGCGAGGTGTGCCACATGCTGGATACGCTGGTGGACCTCGCCGGGGCTCCAGTTGTGAGCGTGTATTCCCAGCCGCTGGCCGGCGCGGCGGACGACGTGGTGCTGTCACTCGCATTCGGCGACGGCTCGATCGGCACGATCGTCTATGCCAGCGGCGGCGACCGCGGCATGCCCAAGGAGTACCTGGAGGTGCTCGGCGGTGGTCGATCGGGGGTCCTCGACGACTTTCGGACCGTGCGGCTGTACGCGGGTGGCTCCGCCGCGCGGGTCGGCGGCCGGCTCGGCGCGCCAGGACAAAGGCCACGCCGCGGAGCTGGCCGCGTTCATCGACGCCGTCCGCCGCGGCGGCCCGTCCCCGCTGGACCCCGAGCTGGCGGCGCACGTGACGAGAGTCACCTTCGCCGCCGTGGAGTCCGTCCGCACGGGCCTCCCGGTCGAGGTCGACTAGGCGCGCGTGTTTGTCCCCCGTGGCCGCCGCCTTCGCCTCCGACGTGAAACTCGCGGATGAAAATCACCTACGTTTGCCACTACTTCGTCCCCGAACCGGCCGCGCCCGCGGCGCGCGTCCACGAGTTCGCCCGCGCCTGGGTCGCGCCGGCCACGCCGTCGACGTGCTCACCACCTTCCCCAATCACCCCCTGGGTCACATCCCGCCCGAATATCACCACCGAGCGTGGGCCACCGAGACGCTCGACGGCATGCGCGTGCTGCGTTGCTGGCTTTACGCCGTCCCCAACCGGGGGGTCGGCCGCCGCGGCCTCGACCACCTGTCGTTCATGCTCACTGCCGTCCTCTTCGGCCTGCCGAGAATCCGTCGTACCGACGTGGTGATCGCCTCCTCCCCCACCCTGTTCTCTGCCCTGTCCGCGTGGCTGATCGCCCGCGTCAAGCGCGTCCCCTTCGTCATGGAGGTCCGCGACCTGTGGCCCGAAGCCATCGTGGACCTCGGCCTGATGCGTCCCGGCAGCCCGACGGTCAAACTGCTGCAGCGCCTGGCCGCCTTCCTGTACGCGCAGGCCGCCCGCGTGGTGGTCGTCACCGAGGCGTTCGCCGACCGCCTCGCCGCCCAGGGCGTGCCTCGCGCGAAGCTGGCCGTGATCCCGAACGGCGCCGACACGGGCTTCTTTGCGCCGCGCAGCGAATCCGAACCCGAGGCAGACGCGCCGCGCCCTGGGTCTCAACGGCCTGGATCTCGACGGTCAGTTCGTCGTGACCTACGTTGGCTCGCACGGTCTGTCCCACGGCCTCGACGTCGTCCTCGACGCCGCCGCGGTCCAGCCCGACGTCACCTTCCTGCTGGTTGGCGATGGCGCCGACCGCGATCGCCTCGTGGCGGAGCGCGACCGCCGCCACCTCGCGAACGTGGTCATGCGCCCGAGCGTGCCCAAAGACGAGGTCCCTGGCCTGTACGCCGCCGCTGACGCTTGCCTGGTGCCACTGCGCGACGTGCCTCTGTTCGAGACCTTCGTCCCATCCAAATTGTTCGAAGTGCTGGCCGCCGGTCGCCCGGTCATCGGCGCGGTGCGCGGCGAAGCGCGCCAGATCCTGGCGCGCTCCGGCGGCGCGCTGCTGGTGGACCCGCAGCGCGGCGACCAGTTGGCCGTCGCGGTAGACGCACTGCGACGCGATCCGCGGCTGGCCAACCAGCTGGCCCAGCGTGGCCGCGCCTTCGCTCGCCAGTTCTACGACCGCGACCAGTTGGCCGTCCGCTACCTGGACCTTCTCGGTCAGGTGGTCTGCCGCCCCTGACTCAACGGATCCTGCTGATAGGCGGTACGGGATTTCTCGGCAGCTTCGTCGCCGAGCGATTGGCGGAGCGTCCACTGTCGGTGCTGGTCCGTCCCACCAGTGATACGTCGGTGCTGCCCTCGGGCGTCGACCTGCGCGTCGGCACCCTCGACGATGCACGTCTGCCACTCGAGGACATTCGGACGGTCGTTTACTGTGCGTCGATGGGTTTCGGCCATATTCCGAACCTGCTGGAGCAGTCACGCGCCGCGGGTGTCACGCGTGGAGTGTTCGTGAGCACCACCGCCATCTTCACCAGTCTGCCGGCCGCCAGTCGCGCACCCCGCGTCGAGGCGGAGGCCGCCGTGCAGAGCTCTGCGCTGGACTGGACCATCCTGCGACCGACGATGATCTACGGTACCGCCCGCGATCGCAACATCAGCCGCATGCTGCGATTTCTCGCGCGCTGGCCGTTCTTTCCTGTGTGTGGCAACGCGCTGTGGCAGCCCATCTACGTCGAGGATCTCGCCGACGCGGTGGTCGCCGCGCTCGATCGTCCGACGGCATATGGTCGCGTGTACAACCTGGCCGGTGCCTATCCGATGCGCTTCGATGACCTGGTGCGCGCCGCCGCGCGCGCCTTGTTTCGCCGCGTCCTGCTCGTCCGCGTCCCACTAACCGCCGCGGTGCTGGCCGCCCGCGCGACACGCGTGGTGACCCCCGAGCAGATCCGCCGGCTGGCCGAAGACAAGGCCTTTGACTACGCCGAAGCCACGCGCGACTTCGAGTTTCGGCCTCGCTCGTTCGTCGAGGGCGTCCACCTGGAGGCGCGCCGTCTTGGTCTATGAGCTCCGTATCGCCTGCAGACTGGACTTCAGCCGGGGGGCGCTAGACGCGTGATGCGCCCTGGCCTCGCCGTGCCACACGGACCCCTTTCGTGTCGAGCATCGTATCGGGGCAATACACCCGTGATCAGTCGCAGCTCTGGCTTCTGCCGTGTGAGTAGTGGGAGTCTCTCGACAGGATCCGCCTCGGCAGCCCACCCCAGACGCCGACAGGTCACCAGGTAGCGGGTCCCCCACATGTCTACCCAGCCGGACCTCGGCGCCTCGCTCGCGTCAATGACCTTCGCCCGGCCGCTGCGCCGCTACCAGACGCTTGCCCTCTCCGCCTTCGAGCAGCAGCGCTCCACGAGCGACCGGCGCGCCTACCTGGTCCTTCCTCCAGGCGCCGGCAAAACCGCCCTGGGCCTCGAGGCCGCCCGCCGCCTTGGCCAGCGCACCGTGTGCCTGTGTCCCAACACGGCGGTTCAGTCGCAGTGGGTCAAGCAGTGGTCGGACTTCATACCCACCAGCGTGCCCATCAGCACGGACCCCGGCCTGACCGCGCCGCTAACCGCGCTGACCTACCAGAGTTTGTGTTCCCTGGATCAGGAGCAAGGCGAGGTGGAGGAGCACGCCCTGGACCTGTGGCGGCGTGACCTGGAGCAGCGCGAGGGTCTCCCACCCGACGCCGCCGACGCGAGCATCGACCGTCTGCGGCAGGCCAACCGAACCCGTTTTCAGCAGGAGTTGGGCCACTACCGCGACCAGGCCCGCTCGCTGCTGACGCAGGGCGGCTCGACCGACGACCTGCTGCGCCTGCTGCATCGCAACGGCCGGGCGATCGTCGATCGCGCGCGAGACGGAGGTCCGGTCACCCTGGTCCTCGACGAGTGTCACCACCTGCTGGAGTTGTGGGGCTACCTGGTCCGCGCGGTGATCGACTCTCTGGGACCGGAGACCTTCGTGATCGGTCTGACCGCCACACCGCCGGATCAGCTCACCGGACGCGAGGCCGCCCTGTACCACTCCATTTTCGGCGAGGCCAACTTCTCCGTTCCCACTCCGGCCGTCGTGAAAGAGGGCGACCTGGCGCCGTATCAGGAGCTCGCGTATTTCGTCCAGCCGCTCGACCAGGAAGCGGAGTATGTGGCCGCCCAGCACGAGCGATTCGACGCGTTTCTTTCGATGGTGCTCGACTCGGACTTCGCGACGTGCTCGCTGGTGGAGTGGATCCGCAAGCGTGCGGTGGAGCGTCGCTCGCAGTCGGGCGCCACCGTCGGCTGGGGCACGTTCGAGCATGATCGGCCGGCTCTGGCGCAGGCCGCCATTCGCTTCTTGCATGCGTACAACCTCGACCTGCCGGAGGGTGTGCGTCTGACCGAGCGCTTTCAGCAGCCGCTCACCGCCGACGACTGGGTGGCGCTGATCGAAGACTTCAGCCTTGGCTACCTGCGCACCAGCGTGGATCCACTCGACCATCAACACGCCTGGGACGCGGTCCACGCCGGCCTGCCGTCACTGGGATACACGCTGACCGTGCGCGGTGTCCGCTCCGCCGCGACCCCCATCGATCGCGTGCTGGCGCTATCGGGCAGCAAGGGGGTTGCCACCACCGAAATCCTGCGCATCGAACGCAACGTGCTGGGTCAGGATCTACGTGCGCTGATTCTGTGTGATTTCGAGCGCGCCAACTCCGAAATGAACGCCGCCTTGCGCGGCGTGCTGGACGCGCAAGCCGGCTCGGCGATGCTCGTCCTGCGCACGCTGATTGACGATCCTGTCGCGGCGGAGTTGTCGCCAACACTGGTGACCGCCCGCACGGTCGCCTGCTCGCGTGCGAGTGCGCTGAGCCTGTCCGAGTGGATCGCTCGCCAGGAGCCGGCTCTCCGCGAGCCGCTCCAGCAGGCGCTCGAGCCGCTCGACCCACTCCATCCAGACGCCGCCGCTGCAGACGCCGCCGCTGCAGACGCCGAAGCAGCGCCGGTCGCGACCTGGGACGACGTGGTTACCCTCGCCCCCGCTCACCCGCTCTGGCGCCCGCGCGTGTACGTCCCGCTGCTGACGCGCGCCTTTGAAGAAGGCGTGCTCCAGTGTCTGATTGGTACGCGCGCCCTGCTGGGCGAAGGCTGGGACGCCCAGCGCGTCAACGTGCTCGTGGACCTGACCGCGGCTGGTACCTCCGTGGCTGTGCACCAGATGCGCGGCCGCACGCTGCGTCTGGACCCGCGCCTGCCCCGCAAGGTCGCCGACAACTGGGACGTCGTGTGCGTCGCGGCCGAGCACCCCAAAGGTGACAACGACTACGTGCGTTTCGTGCGCAAGCACGACCAGTATTTCGCACCCACCACCGAGGGTGAGATCGAGTCCGGCGTCTCCCATGTGCACCACGCCCTGTCGCCGTTCGGTCCGCCAGAGGCAAGCACCTTCGCGGATGTGAATGCGACGATGTTGACCCGGGCGCAGGACCGCGAGGGTGCCTATACCCGCTGGGCGGTCGGCACGCCATACGAGAACGCTCAGATCGAAACGGTGCGCATGCGTTTCGGCCACTCCATCGGCCTGCCGGGTCGCGACCTGTGGCGCCACACACCTGCCACCGCCTCCGGCCATCCACTCCGCCGCGCTGCGCTGACCACGGCAGGCATCGCCCTGGCGGGCGGCGTGCTGGGCCTGCTGCTGGGAAGCACCCTGTCGGCGGTCCCGCTACTCCTGACGCTGCTCGGCGTGGTGTGCGGCGCCGGCCTCGGTCCGGCGCTGGCGGGCAACGCGCTGCGCGCCTCGCTGCGCGACCTGGGCCCGTCGGATGCCCTGGAGGACCTGGCACTCGCAGTGGCCGAAGCCCTGCTCGCCGCCGGCGGCCTCCACTCCCCCGGTGAGGTGCACGTGGTCATGCAAAACGACGGCTTCTATCGCTGCTACCTGGCTGGCGCATCGCGCGAAGACAGCGCCCGTTTCGCCGAGTCGATGGACGAGCTACTCGCTCCACTGATGTCGCCGCGCTACATCATCCCTCGCGCGATCGCACCCGAGCTCCCCACGTCGTCATTCGGCGCACTGCGCCTCGCCCTGCGCTCCAGGACGAGCGGCACCGTGAGCGACCGCGTGACCTACCACGCGGTCCCGTCTTACCTGGCGGCCAACAAAACGCGCGTGCAGGCCTTTGAACAGGCCTGCACGAACACGTGGGTCCAGGCGAAGCGCTCTACTATCAAGACCCGAAAGCCGCGGCGATCATCGAGGTCCAGCGAGGCGAAAACCCGTTCGCCGCAACGTCGCAGCTGCGCACCCTGTGGCAATAGCCCCGTGCCGGCAGCCCCGCCCGCGAGGATTTCCAAAGGCCAGCGTGGCCACCGGCGGGATCATTCCAAAGCCGAGCGGCCTTCCATCGCGGGGGCTTTCAAAAGGCCGGGCAGCCCACGAGCGGGGATTTTCAAGGGGCGGGCAGCACCTGAACCCTCGGAGAGAAAAATTCCGCGGAGCGACAGCCATCGCCCGAATCCCCCGCGCCTTAGCCCCCGAGCGCTTGCACCACGCGCCACACCTTCTCCGACGTTATCGGCATATCCAACCTCATCGTGAGCGGGTCAAATCCCAGCGGCGCCAGCGCATCCAGCACCGCGTGCACCACCGCCGGTGGCGCCGACACACACCCCGATTCCCCCACCCCCTTCGCCCCGAGCGGATTGTTCGGCGACGGCGTGTTCAACAGGTCCACCTCCCAATCCGGCAGCATGCCCGCGCGCGGCACCGCGTACTCCAGTAAGCTCCCGGTCAGCAACTGCCCATCCTCGCTGAAGACCATCTGCTCGTACAGCGCCTCGCCCACGCCCTGCGCCAGCCCGCCAGAGATCTGCCCCAGCACGATTAGCGGATTGACGACCGTCCCGCAGTCGTCGACTACCACCAGACGCTCGAGCTTCACGCGCCCCGTGTCGCGGTCGATGCTCACCACGGCAACGGCGGCGCCGAACGGCACCGCATCCCCCGAGCCCGCGAAGTTGCCGTCATGGCGCAAGCCTCCCGGTGCCGCCGCGGCAATCTGCGCCAGGGTCAGCCGCCGATCCGGCACGCCGACAACCTCCACGCCGCCGTCCATATACGCCAGATCTTCTACAGAGACCTCCAGCAATCCAGCGGCCAACTGGACAGCTTTCTCCTTCACACGCTCGGACGACGCCTTCAAGGCGCCTCCACCCGCTACCAGGCTCCGACTGCCACCGGTGCCACCCCCGCTCGGCGTCTCACTCGTGTCGCCATGCAGCACGCGAATGGTGTCGAACGGCACGCCGAGCGTATCCGCAACGACCTGCGCAAAGCTGGTCTCATGTCCCTGCCCGTGCGACGAGGACCCGGTGCGCGCCACGATGCCGCCCTCTGGCGTAACTTCGACGCTGCCGAACTCCCCGCCCTGCCCGCTGACTTCAATCGTCGTGGCCACCCCGATGCCAAACAGCGGCACCGGTGCACCCGCCGCCGCGGCGGCCGCCCGCAGGTCCTGCTGTCGCGCGCGCAGCCCGGCATAGTCCGCCAACGCGAGCGCGTGTCCGACGGCGTATTCATAGTTGCCGCTGTCGTACACCGAGCCCGCGCCATTCGTGTAGGGAAAGTCGCCGGGCTGGATGAAGTTGCGGCGGCGAACCTCGATTGGATCCAGTCCGAGCTTGCGGCCCACCTCTTCAATCGTCCGTTCCGCGATGAACGCCGCCTCGGGGCGTCCCGCGCCACGGTACGGCCCGGTCGGACCGGTGCTCGTCAGCACGCCCAGGCCCTCCGCGTGATACGACCGAATGCGATACGCGCCGGTCGCGTAGTCGACCACCCGCGTGGGCGGCGCCGCCATCGGGTGCATCTGCACCCCGCCGAGGTTGTGCACGCAGCGCACCTGGAGCGCCGTGATCTCGCCCGCGTCGGTGAACGCCGCGTCGATGGTGTTGACCTGGTCGCGCCCTTGCAGAGTGAACAGCAGGTCTTCGCTGCGCGTGGAGACCCAGCGCACCGGCGCGATCCAGCTTCATGGCCAGCAGCACTGTTGCCAGTTCGTCCGGGTAGAGGTTGCTCTGGCGCCGAAGGCGCCGCCGACGTCGGGCGCGATGACCCGAATCGTCTGCTCGGGGCGGTTGAGGACGGCGCTGAGCGCGCTGCGCGTCGCGAAGGGCGATTGGGTGGATCGCCAAACGGTCAGGGTGTCGGCATCCCGGTCGTACAGGGCCGCGATGGCGCGCGGCTCCATGGGCACCTGCGCCAACCGCGGGTGCTGGACTTTCAGGTGCAGGCGCTGCTCGCCGTTGGCGAGGTCATGCGCCACGTCGCCGCCACTCCGCGTCGCCGTATACGCCAGGTTGGTCCCGAATGCCTCGAACAGCAGTGGCGCGTCGGCACTCAGCGCGTCTTCAGCCGAAGTGACCGTCGGCAGCGGCGCGTAGTCGACTTCGATGAGGTCGACCGCGTCGCGCGCCAGCAGCCGACTGGTGGCGACCACCGCCGCCAGCGGATAGCCGGCCATGCTGACCTCTCCCCACGCGATGGCTGGCAGGGGCGACAGGTGATGCTGTTCGATGCCCCGCGCGCCGCTCGGCATGCGTGGCAGTGTGCGCACGTCCTCACCGGTCCACACCGCGAGCACGCCGGGCGCCTGTCTGGCGGCCGCGACGTCGACGCTGACTAGCCGCGCATGCGCATAAGCGGAGCGCAGGAACGCCACATCGGCGACGTGGTCGAGCTGCAGGTCGTCGACGTATTGCCCCTCTCCACGCAGGAGGCGGGGATCTTCAACGCGCTTGCGGTAGCTGCCGACTTCGGAGATGGTCATGGTGCCGACACCGACGATAACCCATCGGCACGTGCGCGCTCGCAGCCTCATTCGCGCGAGCCCGCGGAGCCCAAGGCCGTAGGCGCGTCGCTTGCCCGCCACCATCCGCTGGGCGAGCGCCAGCAGCCTCGCGCCAGCCGCCACGCTGGCGCCAGCCGCCACCGCGGATTTATGTTTGTGTCCAGACCTCACCCGCACGCCCATGACCTGCCCGTTCTGCAACGCCGAACACCCCGAGCTGATCTCACTCTTTGGCTCGCAGCTGCTGCTCAGCCAGTTCCGCTGCCGGGCCTGCCGCACGTACTTCGAAGGCCTCCGAGAGGATTGCCAGGAGGTGCCAGATACCCGTGTCAACACCGCGGAATCCTGAAGCGCAGCTCAACTCCGACGCTCAGACGCTGCAGCGCATCAAGAGCGGCAAGCTCGATCGAAGGCCTCGAGCACATGTCGCCGACGTACCTCGAGGGCATCAAGCGCATCCTGACCGTCTCCGCCGACACCGAGCTGATCAGCGCCCCGCGTACTACCGCGCCGCCCAGGACGCTCCGAGCCTGAACGCCTTCGGTAGCGCCATCAGCATCGTCCAGGACGAGCTCGCCCACGCCCACATCGCCTATCGACTGCTCGAAGACCTGGGTGTCGACAAGGACTGGCTGATCTACGAGCGGCCGCCTCAGGAGTGGAAATACCCGTACGCCTTCGACGTCCCACTGGACACCTGGTACGAGCTGGTCGTCGCCAACGCCTTCTATGACCAGGCCGGCTACGAGCTGCTCTCGATGTGTATCACTCGACCACGTTTGGTCCGTGGAAGCGGGCCCTGGCCAAGGTCGACAAAGAGGAGACGTTCCACTTGCGCCACGGCCAGCAGTGGATCAAGCGGCTGGCTCCCGACCCGGCTGAGCTCGCAAGACTCCAGCGCGCCGCCGACTGGATGTTCCCGTTGACCGTCGAATGGTTCGGCCTGCCGGATACCGAGAAGCGCCATACGGAACAGCTCGACTACGGGTTCAAAGGGCGAACGAACGATGGCCTGCGGCAGGCGTGGATGGCTAAAGTCGTCCCGTTCTGCGAGGAGGTCGGGCTGAACGTCCCGGCACATCTCGATGCGGCCTCGAACACGTACAGGCTGGACGTGCCGTTTCCCGCGCGCTTCGACTCGGCCGAAAAACGCTGGCTGTTCGAGGAGGGTCAGGTGGGCTGGGACCAGGTGCTCGTGCGCTGGAAGGGCCGCGGCCCGATGAACCGGGAGTACGTGGGCGCTCTTCAGCGCGGCTGGGCGAGACCCGCGTGACCGGCTCAGCGTCGGACAGCGCTCGGTATGCCGAGCCGCCGTCCGAACCAGTCGCTCATCGGCAAGCCGCCGCCGCCCTCACGCCACTCTGCGGCAGCGGCGACCGATCCGCCACCGTCGTCGACCGCCTCTGGGCCGCGCTGCGCGAAGTCGAAGATCCCGAGATTCCCGTGTCGCTCGTTGACATGGGCCTGATCGTGTCACTCGAGTATCTGCCCTCCACACGGACAGCCGAGCTCCGCATCACCTACACCGCGATGGGCTGCCCCGCCATGGAGATGATCCAGGACGACATCCGCGCCCGCCTCCTCCAGGACGCGGACGTCGAGCGTGTCGACATCACCGTGGTCTGGGACCCGGTCTGGACCCATCGCCGCCTGAGCCCGTCCGCGCGTGCGGCCATGCGCGACCTGGGCATCGCCGTGTGACCGACGGCGCCCTGGTCCCGGCCGCGGGCGGCGTGCGCGAAGAGCGCAAACCTTCCTTGCGCCGGTGCTGGCTTGTCTTCGCCCGCCGACGCTACGACGAGCCGCTCTACCACGTCGGCACCGTCACCGCGGACGACGCTGAAATGGCCAAGCTCTTCGCGCAGAGCATCTACGACGAGCACCCGTGGGTCGAGATGATCGTCACGCCGCGCGACCAGACGCACACCGTCATCGCCTCATGACTGAGGCCTCCAACAGCCCGGGACTTTTCGAGACCGCCACCGACCAGGAGGCGATCCAGCGCGCTGTCGCCGCCGCTGCCCCGACCGCCGCCGAGCGCGCCGACCAGGCGATGCTCCACACGCTCGACCCCGCGCTCCGGACGCCCATGTTCGCCCTGCTCTCATCCCTGGCCGACAACAAGTACGTTCTCGGTCGACGCTACGCCGAGTGGTGCACCGGCGCGCCGATGCTCGAGTCGGCGGTCGCGGCGGCGGCCATGGCCCAGGACGAGCTCGGGCACGCACGCTCCTTTTATCCGCTGCTGCGCGGCTTCCCCGCCGGACGCGACCTCGTACCTGTCGAAGAAAAAGGCTGGCAGCGGCGCGCCACGTCGGCCATGCGCTGTCTCGATCGCCGCTTCGGCGCGTGGGCCGATTTCGTAGCCGCGAACCTGGTGGTCGACACGGCCATGAGCGTGCTGCTGGCCAGTGCGGTCGATGCCACGTACGAGCCACTGCGCCAGCGAGCGCGCAAAATCCAGCAGGAGGAGACGACGCACTGGGTGCACGCCACCGGCTGGGCGCGCCGCTTGCCCCGGTCGGCTACGCTCGCTGCCATCACACAGGTCTGGGACGACGCCTTCACCTGGTTCGGCGCCGCCGACGATCCGTCTCTCGTGCCCCTCTGCACCGCCGGCCTGCTCGCCAGGCCGCCTGACGGCCTGCGCCACGACCTCCGTGCCCGGCTCGAACCGGTCCTGAGACGACGTCGGCCTCGCTGAGCCCCTCCTGGCGCGCGAGCCGCCCTGGCCGCGCTGGGACGCTGCCCAGCGCCGCCTGCGCGACGCCGCTGTCTGAAATGTTGCTTCTGCCCGTCGCCCTGGCGTTCGTGGTCGCGGCCGCCGGTGGCTGGGCCTACCTGCGCTGGGCGCCCCGGCGCGCGCTCGACGTGCCCAACGAGCGCAGCTCCCACTCGCGTCCGACCATTCGCGGCGGCGGGCTCGTCATCGTCCTCGGGTTCTTTGCGGGCCTCACGCTCTGGCTGGCGAGCGGCGGGTCGCTGTCCCCGCGCGCCCTGGGCTGGCTGGTCGGCGCGGTGCTGGTCGCCAGCGTGTCCTTTGTCGATGACCTGCATCCGCTGCCCGGCGCTACCCAGGTTGTGACGCACCTCGCCGGCGCCGTGCTGCTGACCTTCGCCGGCGTTCAGCGCGGCGAGCCGACCGCCATCGCTGCGCTGGCCGTGGCCTTCGTCTACGTCGTGGTCCTGACCAACGTCTACAACTTTATGGACGGGATCGACGGCCTGGCCGCCTCCCAGGCCATCGTCGCCGGCGCGGCGCTGGCCATCGCAGGCATCGTCGTGCGCAACCCGCTGGTCTCGATCGGCGGCGGTCTCCTGAGCGCCAGCGCGCTGGGATTCGCGATCTACAACTTGCCACCAGCGCGCATGTTCATGGGTGACGTTGGCAGTACGTTCCTGGGTTTCAGCTTCGCGGGATTGAGTTTGCTGGCGAATATCGGCGTCGGCGGCGGTCGCTTGCCCATCGAGTTCGGCCTGATCCTGTTCGCTCCATTTCTGTTCGACAGCCTGGTCACGCTGGCGCGTCGGGTCCTGCGTGGCGAGCGCTGGTATGCCGCGCATCGCTCGCACTACTACCAGCGGCTGGTGCGTTGCGGGCTGTCGCATGGGCAGGTGACGAGCCTGTACGCGGGGCTGGGCGTCGTCGCCGCGGGCGCCGCGTTAGCTGGTCTGTACGCCGCCGAGCCGCTGCGCCAACTGCTCGCGCTGGTAGCCTACGTGCCGATGTTGGCGGTCGTAGCGCTCGTGGCGCGGCTCGAGCAACCGAATGGGCGGTCGAACGTTTTCAGATCGGGTGAGTCGCGGGCCGCGAAACGCGAAACGCGAGTCGCCAGTCCACACAACTACGACCGCCTTTGAAGATGACCACCATTTGCGTTCTGGGCCTCGGCTATATCGGTCTGCCGACGGGCAGCATGTTTGCTCTGGCGGGCAACGACGTCATCGGCGTCGATCCCAGCCCGCGCGTCCAGGCCGCGCTCCATGCCGGCCTGACCTCCCTCGACGAGCCAGAGCTCCAGACGCTGGTGACGGCCGCGATCAACTCGGGTCGACTCAAAGTCCGCACGCGGCCGGAGCCCGCGGATGCGTTCATCATCGCTGTCCCCACGCCGCTGGACACCGCGACCAACACCGCCGATCTGAGCTACGTGAAAGAAGCGGCGCGCGCGATTGCTCCGCTGTTGCGGCGCGGCAATTTGGTCGTGCTGGAGTCGACAGTTCCGCCGGGCACGACGCGTGACGTGCTGGCGCCGCTCCTGGCCGAGTCGGGTCTCAGGCCTGGCGTGGACGTGTACGTCGCGCACTGCCCCGAACGTGTCCTGCCAGGGCGCATCCTGGTAGAGCTCGAGCAGAACGACCGTCTGGCGGGCGGTCTGACGCCGAGCTGCGCCGAAGAAGCCGCCGAGTTGTATCGATCGTTCGTCAAGGGCGCGATCATGCGCACCGACGCGACGACCGCCGAGATGGTCAAAGTCATGGAAAACACGTTCCGTGACGTGAATGTGGCGCTGGCCAACGAGTTCGCGCTGGTCGCCGAGCGCATCGGCGTCGACGTCTGGGAAGCGATTCGATTGGCGAATCACCACCCGCGGGTGAACGTGCTCACACCTGGCCCCGGTGTGGGCGGACACTGCATCGCCGTCGACCCATGGTTCCTGGTCAGCGCCGCGCCGGATCTGGCCGCGTTGATTCGCGCCGCGCGTGGGGTCAACAACGGCATGCCCGACCACGTGATCGACCGTCTGGCGGCGATGGTCGCCCCGCCGGCACCCATCGCGATCCTGGGCGTGACGTACAAAGCCGAGGTCGACGACATTCGCGAAAGTCCCGCGCTGCGCGTGGCCGAGCTGGCCGTCGAGCGTGGCTACGCGGTGCGCCTGTGCGATCCGCACGTCCGACCCGACACGCCCGGCCTGCCGGCGCCGCTCCTGGCGTTGCCGCAGGCGCTGCGCGACGCGCAGGCGATCCTGTTGCTGGTGGACCATCGCGCCTTCCACGACCTCGACGTCGATCTGGCGGCGAGCCTGGTGAGCGGCAAGCGGCTGCTGGACGCGCGCAACGCGCTGGACCGTACAACCTGGGAGTCACGTGGCTTCGAGGTCAACGTGCTGGGCGCGGCATTCGCTGAGTTCGGCGAGCCAGCACTCCGAACCACCCCGAAGCGACGCCGTGGCGTTGCCAGCGCGAATTACCCTTCTCTGGATGCGCGTACGTAGTGCGTAGCCGTCCGCTGCGCTTCAGCCCCTCACCGTGGCAGCTCGCCGCGCTGGATGCCTTCGCGGGCGCCGCTAGCATTACCCTCGCCACGCTGCTGCGCTTTCTCGACGAAGGCAGTGTGCCGGCCACCTACGCGCAGCGCCTGGTGCCGTGGATCTTCATCGCCGCCGCGGTCCAGGTTGTTGCCGGCGAGATCATGACCCGTCTGCGGCGCCCCGGCTCGTCGCTCGCCGAACGACCCGTCGCGCCGTTTCTGATCGGCGGCTTCGTCGCCCTGGTCCTGGTGCTGCTGGTCAACGACGTCATCCTGCGCGAGCCGCTCTGGCACCTGCCCCAGTTCGTTGCGTGTGTCGGCCCGGTGCTGGCCTCGGCCGCCAGCGCGGCGATCCGTCTGGCCGCCACGCGCTCGATCGAGCCCGAGGAGCTGCTCGAGCGACCCACCGTCCGCCTCGACGTGGAGGCGTGCGCGCCGGTCCTCGCGGGCAAGCGCGTGCTCATCACCGGCGCCGCGGGATCGATTGGCGCCGAGCTGACGCGCCAGGTCCTCGCCGTGAGCCCGGCTGACGTGTTGGCTGTCGATACCAACGAAACCGGCCTCTACGAGCTCGAGGGCAGCGCCGCGGGGGTGCGCACGTGCATTGCCGACGTGGCCGACGCGCGCCGCATGCGCGAGCTGTTCCTGCGCGAGCGCCCATCGGTTGTCTTCCACGCCGCCGCGTACAAGCACGTGCCGCTGGTCGAGGCCAACCCGGATCAGGGCTTTGCCATCAATGTGCTCGGCACGCTGGCGATCTGCCAGGCCGCGGTGGCCGCCGGCGCCGAGCGCGTGGTGGTCATCTCGACTGACAAGGCCGTGAACCCGTCCAGCTTCATGGGCCTGACCAAGCGCGTGGCAGAGCTCATGACCGTCGCCGTCGGCCAGTCTGCCGCCGAGTCCACGGGCACCGTGCTGTCGGCCGTGCGCTTCGGCAACGTGCTGGGCAGTCGCGGCAGCGTCGTTCCGACCCTGCTGCGCCAGATTGACGCCGGTGGCCCGATCACCATTACCGATCCACAGGCGCAGCGCTATTTCATGACCGTCGAAGAAGCCGCCAGCCTGGTGCTGCTGTCCGCCGCGTATGGCGCGCCGGGCGGACTCTTCGTCCTGGATATGGGCAACGAAGTGCGCATCGAGCGCCTGGCCGAGCGCCTCATTCGCCTCAAAGGCTTGCGGCCAGGTCGCGACATCGCCATCCACTACACCGGCCTGCGACCCGGCGAGAAGCTGCGCGAGGAGCTCCATTCCGACGACGAGCGCCTGCTGGCGACCGAGCGTCCAGCGGTGTGGCGCGTCGAGCCGGACTACGTGGTCGATGGCACGGCGCTGCTCGACGGCGTGCGCGATCTGGACCTGCGCCGCCAGTCCGACCGCGTCGAGCCTGCCGAGTATCCGGAGCTGGTGCGCGCGCTCATCGCCCAGGCGACCCGCGGCCCCGCCCCCCTCGCCGCCGCGAGCTGACCGGGCGATCCGCGAGCTACGCGGATCAGATCCCAGACAGAATCAGGTGCAGGTCGCCAAACTCGTGCCACAGGTAGCGCTCGGCCAGCGCCGCCGTGTACGCCTTTTCCAGGTGGCACCGTCCGGCGATGGCCTCGAGCATGGCCAGGTGGGTTGCCTTCGGCTCGTGAAATCCCGTCAGCAAACTGTCCACCACCAGCACGCCCCGCTCCGGCGTGACCATCAGCTCGGTCCACGCGTGCGACGCGACAACCTCGCCGGAGCCGACTTCCACCGCGCTCTCCAGGGCCCGCACCACCGTCGTCCCAACGGCGACGACCCGCCGACCCTCGGCCTTCGCCCGCCGCACCGCCGCGGCGGTTACCTCGGGCACCCAGAACTCTTCGGCGTATGGTCGCTCGTGCAGCTCGAGACTCGCCACGCCCGTGTGCAGGGTGAGCGTCACGAACCCGATGCCACGATGCGCCAGGCGCTCCAGCACGTCCGGGCTGAACGCGCGTCCGGCCGACGGCATTTCGGCCGAGCCGGCGGCCCGGCATACATCGTCTGGTACATCTCGATCGGCCAGCGACCCCGCACGTACGGGTAGGCAATCGGCCGCCCGTGGTTGCGCATCAGCTCGCGCGCGTCGGTGCTGAACACTGCCACCCACAGACGCTGCGAATCCGCGTACGGCACCAGCAGCGTGGCCGTGGCGCCGCGGGCCAGCGTGAGTACCTCGCCGACGGACACCGTGACTCGCCGCGGCTCCACCACCCACAGGTCCGCGGGCAGCCTGGTCGAGACGTGCAGCGCCAGCGGAGCGCCGTCAGACCGCGTCGCACTGAGCGCGGCAGGCACCGTTGCCGAGTCGTTGGCCACCAGCAGGTCGCCGGGCCGCAGCACGTCCGGTAGATCGACAAACCGGAGGTGCTCGACCGCGTCGTCGCCGAGGTGGCTGACCATGAGCCGCACTCCGTCGCGCGCTAATCCGCGTGCTTCGGGAGGCTCGTGCGCTTCGAGGTCAGCTGGCAGCTCAAAATCCAGCGGACCGTGGTGTTGTTCTTCAAGTTGCATCATTGTCAAATCCCCCCTACACCGGCGCGCGCAGCAGGTGCTGCGCTTCGAAGCGTCCGGATGGTGCTGTCTCGTCGAGCAGCTGCACGAATGCGGGCGCAACCCTGTCCGGTGTTGGCAGGTGAGAAAGGTCCACTCCAGGTTCGGCCGCGCGGTGCATGGCGGTGTCCATGTCACCGGGATCGACGACGTAGACGCGGATACCAGTGCCCTCCAGCTCGCTTGCGAGAACGCGCGAAAGGTGCTCCAGGCCGGCTTTGCTCGCGCCGTAACCACCCCACGTCGGGTAGGCCTCGACGCCAGCGTCTGAGGTGACGTTGACGATCAGACCCGCGCCCCGTGCTCGCATGGTGGGCAGCACGTGCTGGATCAAGCGGAGTGGAGCGACCAGGTTGACGTCCAGAATCCGCGCGAAACTGGCCGGATCCAGCTGGCTCAGTTCGGGCATCGGCGACGGACCCAGCTCAGAAGCGTTGTTGATGAGGATGTCGATGTGCCCGAACGCGTCGAACCCGCTCGAGACCAGCCGCGTCAGGTACGCCGCATCCGAGACGTCGCCGGGCAGCGCGAGGACGCGCGTGCGCAGCGCCAGCTCGCGGCGGGCGCTCTCAAGCGGCTCGGCGTTGCGAGCCGTCAGGATCAGCTCGATGCCACGCTCCGCGTACAGACGAGCGATGTGCAAACCAAGGCCCTGCGACGCCCCGGAGATCAGGGCTACGCGCGGGGTTGCTGAAGTGGTCATGGATAGGTTCCTCCTGGCGCCGCACGGCCACGGCCAGCCCCTCGCGCTCGGCTTCGGCCAGAAGCTCGGTGCGCCGCGCGTCGAGCGTCGGCTGCAGCCAGATGTGCAATTCCATACCCGAAGGATCGATCAGGTACGCGTGACGGCCCTCGACTGAGAGGTCAGTTCGGTACCTGTCTGTAGGGACAGGACGCCGCGCCGCCACCAAACCCGGCGTGCACCTACGGTAGGCCGGGTTTGGTGGCCGCTCCGCCTACCGAGAATCGCTGGACGCCGTCTTCACGCTGACGTAGCTTTCACGCGGACGTCGCGCGGGTATCGGCGTCGCAGGCGCGCTCCGCCGCGTCGCAGCAGAAGACCAGCACCAGGGGCACCAGCATCGGGTACAGGCTCGTCAGGATGCGCACCTCCCGCCACCAGCCCCAGATCGCGAAGGCGATCAGGTAGAACGGCAGCACGCGCACGATGCCGCGCAGAAACCTCGGAGCAGTTCGGTAGCCGAGCGCCGCGTAGATCCAGCCGAAGCCCAGCACCAGCGGAATCGCGGACGCCGCGGCGATCACGTTGTTGCGTTGAATGTTGCGCACGATCACGTTGCCCAGTTCGTCCACCGGGTCCGCGCTGCCGCGCAACTGCCGCAGTCCGGCAAAGATGAGCGTCGACAGCACCAGCAGGGCAAACGACAGGTAGGTCTCGCGCCGACGCGCCGCGCGGCGCAGCGTCTCCATTCCCAGCGGTCGCAGGTCTCGCAAACTTCCCAGAAACAGCGCCAGCGGCAAGAACACTCCCGTTTCTCTGTTCAACGAAGCGAGTACCACCGTGACGCCCACCCAGCCCCAGTGTCCGCGATACGCCAGCAAAAAGCCCAGCGCGAAAAAGGCGACCTCCAGAATGGACCACGGCTGATAGGTGAAGTACGCGAGCGTCAACACGGTGACACCGCTGACGAACGAGACGCCCAGCAGGGACTGACGCGGTGAAAAGAACTGTCGAAACAACGCGTACAGCATTAGGAACTGGAACACGAGCGCGACGCAGTCGTACACGAGCGATGCGCCCAGATACGCGGTTTGGGTGGGCCCCAGAAAGCCGAGCGCGTGCGTCAGGCCGTCCAGGATGAACGGCACCAGGACGCGGTAGCGATACGGCGAACCGGTGGTTCCATTGACGACGTTCACCTGCTGGGTGAAGCTGTAATTCGGGGCCTGGAGGTCGATGGCGATGAAGTACAGACATCCGAGCGTCAGTCCCAGCACGGCGACGAGCACCGTGTTGCGCCAGTCCGCGCGGCGCTCCGACTGATGCCAGCTCAAGTTGCGCGGGCGGCGCGGGCCAGGACCCAGGCGCAGGCACTCAGCGTGGCGCCGATGCCGACGAACGGCGCCCCAAACATGACGCTGATGGCCGCCAGCGTGGGCGAGACCGCCAGCTTCAGCGCAAGATAGGCCAGGACCAGCAGGACGATGACACCGACCACTTCAGCGGGCGCTTGCGGTGTGAGATTGAACCAGTCGCGCTGGAGCTGGTAGCTGAGCGTATTCAGCGTCAGCCTGCCGAGGTCAGTCAGTGAAAAATGCTCGACGCTGAGATTGGCCAGAGCCGCCTGATGCTCGATAGTGGCAAAACTGAAGTCTGAAAAGAAGCGCAACCCGACCGCCGCGCCCACCGACACGACCAGCCCAAGCAGTTTGAGGTCCAGTTTGCCGAAGCGGAATCGAATCATCACGGTTCACGCGCCGGCGGCACGCTGCCCGCTGGCTGCCACGCGGACCCTCGGGAAGTGCGCCGGTCGGTCTCGCGAGTCACTGTGTCGCGGCAGCCAGCACCTTGTTCAGTCGTGGATAGACGCGCCTGGCGTTGCCTTCGTAAATCTTGGTGCGGACCGCTTCTGACAGCTCCGTCATGGCGTCGACGTAGCGTTTCGTGTCGTCGAAATAGTGCCCGCTGCGCTCGTCGACGCCGCGGACCGCGCCGATCATTTCCGAGGCGAAAATGACGTTGTCCGCGCCGACCACCTCGACCAGCAGGCGCACTCCCGGGTAGTGATACACACACGTGTCGAAGAACACGTTGTTCAGGAGGTCGTCAATTGGCGGACGGTGCGCGTCCTGCGCGATGCCCCGATAGCGACCCCAGTGGTAGGGCACGGCGCCGCCGCCGTGCGGGATCACGAACTTCAGCGTCGGGAAATCGCGGAACAGATCACCGAGCACGAGTTGCATGAACGCGCTGGTATCGCCGTTCAGATAGTGCGCGCCAGTGCCGTGGAAGTTGGGGTTGCACGACATGCTGACGTGAATCATGGCCGGCACGTCCAGTTCGACCATCTGCTCGTACAGCGGATACCAGGACCGGTCCGTCAATGGAGGTCCCGTCCAGTACCCGTCCGACGGATCGGGATTCAGGTTGCACCCCACGAACCCGTACTCTTCGACACACCGCCGCAGCTCGTCGACGCAGTTCGCGGGCGAGACTCCAGGCGACTGCGGCAGCTGGCACACGCCGACAAAGTTTTCGGGAAACAGCGTGCACACGCGATGGATCAGATCGTTCACCGTCTGCGTCCACTGGCGGCTGGTGGTCTCGTCCCCGTAGTGGTGCGCCATACCGCCGGCGGTGGGCGAGAACAGGGTGAGGTCGGTGCCGCGCTGCTGCTGCAGGCGCAGCTGACCGTCACCAATCGTGTGGCGAATTTCGTCGTCGGAGATGACGAGTTGTTCGGTGAAGGGCGTCCCCGCACTGGCGATCTGGCGTCGGCGCCAGTCGCCGAGCTGCGGCGGCGCGGTGGTGTAGTGGCCGTGGACGTCGATGATCATGTCACTCTGCCCCAAGCATGGTACGCGGCCGTCGCCCAATCTGCTCCGGCCTCACGCGGGTCGCGTTGGAACCCCACCGACGTCGGACGTGTGGGATGCTGAGCTTCGCTGTCGCAACGCGAAGGTCTCCTCGCGTCCCCTCTGGGCAAATCAGAGCAACCCTCGCTGCGCCGCCAGCGCCACCGCCTGCGCGCGATTTTCTGCCCCCAGCTTGTGAAAAATCGAATTCACGTGAAACTTCACCGTCCGCTCCGAGATCGACAGGCTCACGGCAATCTGCTTCGTCGGCAGGCCGTCCGCCACCAGGCGCAGCACCTCCCGCTCGCGCCCGCTCAGTCCGACCCCGCCGTGCCGCGGCGCCTTCACTTCCGCGACCAGTTTGCTGGCCACCCTCGGCTCCAGAACCGAACCCCCGGCGGCCACGCTGCGGATTCCGCGGGCGATCTCGTCCGCGCTGGCGCCCTTCAGCAGGTAGCCGCGCGCCCCGCCGCGGATGGCGCCGAGCACGCGCTCATCGGTGTCGTAGGCGGTAAACACGAGGATCTCGACGGCCGGATGTGCCGCCTTCAGCTGCGGAATGGCGTCCACGCCGTCGAGCTCGGGCATCTCCAGGTCCAGCAGCACGACGTCCGGCCGCAGCCGCGCGACCAGACCGATCGCCTCGCGTCCCGAGCCTGCCTCGCCGACCACTTCCAGGTCGGACTCGTCGGAGAGCACGCCCACCAGACCCTGGCGCACGATCGGATGGTCGTCGACCACCAGCACGCGAATCACGCCGACGCCACGTCCAGTGGCACGCGTGCCGTCACGCGCGTCCCCGCACCTGGCGCGCTGCTGATCTCGAGCCGTCCGCCGAGCAGCCGCGCGCGTTCCCGCATCCCCACGACACCCTGACCGTCGCCGTGTCGCGCCCCTGAGACCACGAACCCGCGCCCATCATCGCGCACCGACAGCGTCAGCGTCGTTCCACGTCGGCGCAGCCCGATCTGCACGCTGTGCGCTCGCGCGTGCTTGCGCACGTTGGTCAATGCTTCCTGAGCGATCCTGAACACCTCCGATTCGATCCGCAGTGACAGACCATCGACGTTCGACGACTGCACCGTGGCCGGTATCCCCGTGTCCGAGGTGAACGCGCGCGCCAGCCCAGCCAGCGCTTCTGCCAGCGGCTTCCCCTCGAGCTGCGCCGCGCCGCGCAGGTCGAGCACTGACCGACGCGCGTCCTCCAGATTCTCGCGCGCCATCGCGAGGGCGCGCTCCAGGCGTTCCCGCGCTTGATCCGGGTCTGTCTCCAGACGGTGCATCGCGCCTTCGATGTTCAGCGCGATCGCCGTCAAGCCCTGCGCCAGCGTGTCGTGGATCTCGCGTGCGAGTCGCGCACGCTCTTCGGCGCGCGCCAGGCCCATTGCGTCCTCGGCCAGCCGCGCGCGCTCGATGGCCATCCCGACCTGAAACGCGATCGTCGAGAGCAGCCGCAGTTCTTCGGCGGTCAGCTTGCGCCACTCGGGTCCGGTGACGTTCATGATGCCAAGCGGCTTGTCGTGGAAATACAGGGGAATGCTGGCGTGGTAGCGCAGCCCGGCCGCCAGTGCCGCTGACGTGCTGCGAAAGGCCGGCTCGAGCCGACTGCACTCGATGACGTCGATGTTGGTGGGCGTGAGCTCACCCTTGCGGAAGTCGTCGATGCACCAGCAGCGGCGTCGGCCGGCCATGCGCACCCGCTCCTGCAGGTACGGCGGCAGTTCGCGCTCGGCGGCAGCGTAAAAGTGGTGCGTGCGCTGGTCCAGCAGCCAGACCCAGCCCGTGCGCAAGCCGAGCAGATCCGCGACCAGGCTCAGCGTGCGTTCCAGTGCCTGGCGTACGTCGGGCGACGAATTGAGCGCCTCGGCGACCGCGTTGACGATCCCCAGTTCGCGCTCGGCGTTCACACCTCGGTGACGACAGGCAGAATCATCGGGCGCCGACGCGTGCGCTCGTACACGAAGGAATTCAGCGTGTCGCGCACCTTGCCGACCAGGTAGCCCACGTCTGGACGGCGACGCTGGTCGCCTTCGAGCGCCGCGGCGACGCGCTCGCGGGCGGCCTCGAACAAGCCGTCCTCGGCCGAATCCAACGGCAGAAAACCACGCGAGACGAAGTCCGGTCCGCTCAACAGCTCGCCCGTCTCGCGATCGAGCGTGACCGACACGAACAGCACGCCGTCGGCGGCCAGGCGGCGTCGATCGCGCAGCACGACGTTGGTGACCTCGCCGATGGTCAGCCCGTCGACGAGGACCGATCCTGAAGGAATCGGCTCCTCGCGCTCCGCGCCGTCCTCCCAGAAGCCGACGACATCGCCAATCTCCGTGATGAACACGTTTTCGCGAGGCATGCCGCTCTCCACCGCCAGCTCGCGAAATAGCCAGAGCATGCGGTGCTCCCCATGCAGCGGCACCAGGTAGCGCGGACGGACCAGCTCGAGCAGGTGTTTGAGCTCCTCGCGACTGGCGTGGCCGCTCACGTGCACGCGCGGGTCGATCATCTGGTAGATCACCCGCGCCCCGCGGCGGAAGAGATTGTCGATCGAGCGCGCGACCGACTCCTCGTTGCCGGGCACCGGGCTGGCGCTGAAGATGACCGTATCGTTCGGTTGAATCTTGACCAACGGATGGTCGCCCCGAGCGATGCGGCTGAGCACGCTGGTGGGCTCGCCCTGGCTGCCAGTCGACAACAGCACCACCTTGTCGGGCGGCAGGTCGTTGATCTCGCGCAATTCGAGCAGGCTGCCTTCGGGAATGTCCATGAAGCCCAGCTCGCGCGCGACGCGCAGGTTTTCTTCCATGCTGCGGCCGACGATCGCGGTCTTACGGCCGAGCTTGTGTGCCGACCGGACCACCTCGCGCAGGCGGCCGATATTCGAGGCAAACGTCGTCACCAGCACGCGACCGGGCGCCTTGCCGATCAACTGCTCGAGCGCGTCGCGTACGCCCGATTCGGAGGCCGTCCAGCCACCCTGCTCGACGCGCACACAGTCGCTGAGCAGCACCAGCACACCCTCGTCGCCGAGCTGGCGTAGTCGGTCGTTGTCGGTCGTGCGGCCCTCTACCGGCGTCGGGTCGAATTTGAAATCGCCGGTGTGAAACACGGTGCCGGCCGGCGTACGGATGACCAGCCCGACCGCGTCGGGGATGCTGTGGTTGACCGCGATCGGCTCGACCTCAAATGAGCCGAGTCTGGCCTTCTGTCCTTCGCGAATCGCGTACTGGATGACGCGACCGAGCAAGCCGTGCTCCTTCAGCTTGACCGAGATCAGGCCAAGGGTCAGCGGCGTGCCGTAGATGGGAATCGGGTCGTGCGGGTCGAGCTGCATGAGGAGATACGGCAGACCGCCGATGTGGTCCTCGTGCCCGTGGGTGAAGACGATGCCCAGCAGCCTGTCGAGGTGCTCGGAGACGTAACCGTAATCGCAGACGACGAGGTCGACGCCGTGCAGCTCGGTTTCAGGGAACTTGACGCCCGCGTCGACAAGGATGAGGTCGTCGCCGAACTCGATCAGGGTCGAGTTCTTACCGACCTCGCCGACGCCGCCCAGCGGGCTGACTCGAATGCGTGCCTCAATCGCCGATGTCATGCGGGTAGTGAGGAGATTGTAGATGTGAGCCTCGGTTTGATCGGGTTCTTCGGCAGCTCGGCGCCTCGGCTGCGCTCGTCGCCACGAAACCTGGCTTCTTTACCGAGGTCTTGACTCCTTGGAAATGACCCCGACGGCCTCGCCATGCGCGGCGATACCCGCGGCGAAACGCGGCGCCTGGAGCCGATTCGGCCATCTGGCGCCGAATGGCGGCTATGATTGCCCCATGCGCTGCCCCGTGTGCCGGTCGCCCGACACTCGTGTCCTCGACAAGCGCGATTCCGCCGACGCGTCGACCACCCGCCGCCGGCGTCAGTGCGGCAAGTGCCTGCACCGCTTCACGACGTACGAGCGGCCCGACACCTCCTCGCTGATGGTCGTCAAGAGCGATCGCCGCCGCCAGGAGTGGAACCCCGACAAGCTGCGCCGCAGCCTGCAGGTTGCCTGCACCAAGCGACCCATCAGCGCCGAAACGATCGAGCGCACCGTCGAACAGATCGAAGCCGAGCTGCGCAGTCGTGACACGGCCGAGGTGCCCAGCTCGGTCATCGGCGACCTGGCGATGGAAAAGCTCCGCCAGCTCGACCAGGTGGCCTATATCCGCTTCGCGTCGGTGTATCGCGCGTTCGCGGACATCTCGTCGTTCGAAGACGAGGTGCGGCGCCTGATCGAGCGCGCCAGCCTGAAGGGCAACGCCGCGGCTAAGACTTCGATTGGACTCAGCTCGGCAAGCGCCGATGCCGGCAGCGCGGCATCGGCGTCGGCAGCAACAGCGTCGGCACCAACGGCCGCACCCGAGGCGACCAGCACAGCGCGCGATGCCACGACCGCGGGCACACCGCCAGGCGCGGCCGCCGCGCGGTGATCCTGTCCGACAGGTCTATCAACGAAGCCATCGCCAGCGGCCGACTCGGCATCGAGCCTTTCGATCCGACGCTCGTCCAGCCGTCGAGCATCGACGTTCGCCTCGACAACAAGTTCCTGATCTTCCGCAACACCAAACGCGCGTACATCGACGTCAAGCAGCCCGCCGACGATCTGATGGAGATGATCGAAGTCGGGCCTGACGAGCCCATGTTCTTGCACCCCCACGAGTTCGTGCTGGGCAGCACCATCGAGCGCGTGCGTATGCCGGACGACCTGGTTGCTCGACTGGAAGGCCGCAGCTCGCTCGGCCGCCTCGGAGTGGTCATTCACTCGAGCCTGCCGTTCGACGCGCCGGTGCTGTTTCGTGAGGAAGGCGGCGTGCTCGAAGAGCGTCAGATCGGCGAGATCGTGGAACGCCGATTACGCGGGCAGGTTGTCGGCTTCGACAAGGACACGTTTGAAGTCGGTCTGCACCATGTCACCAACTGGTTTACCGAGCTACCGGATCGCATCTACGAGGTCAGGCTGGCTTCAGGTCGCAAGGTGCACGTGACGGCGGGGCACAACCTGTTCACGCTGAATGCCGCGGGCGACCTGTGTAAGACGCCGACCGGGTCCTTGCGCCCGGGCACGCGGGTCGCGATTCCAAAGTGGATCCCCGAACCGACCGACCTGTCGCCCGAATATCGTCTGCTCGATGTGCTGCCGACGACGGTTCAGCAGGACCTCCTCTGCGCCGGGCCGACTGTCGACGCTGACCTCGACTCACAGGCGCGTGCTGACGAGGTTCGTGGGCTCCTGCGCGATGCCGGTCTGTCGGTGTCGCACCACGTGCGTACGCGCCAGATCCCGCTCACTGTCCTGAGCCGCCTGCACGGATCATCTCCGCCTTTCACGTGCCACGATCGCTTGCGCGACCCCGCCGAAAACGATGACGTTCCAGCCGTGCTGCACATCGACGGCGATGTCGCCTGGCTGCTGGGCGTGTACGTGGCTGCTGGGTCCCGGCGTGCGGGGCAGGTCACGATGGCCAACACCGATCCGCGCATCCTCGACAGGGCGCAAACCGTCTTTGCCCGCCTGGGGCAACGCGTTGACCGGGCCAAAGACGCTCTGACCTGCCGCTCGCCGCTCCTTTCGGCGGTCTTCGACGGACTTGCCCTGGGCACCAGCGCCTCGACGAAGCGACTTCCGAGAGGCGCGCTGCACTGGCCGCGGCGGCTGATTGAGGCGCTGCTCGATGGACTGCTGGACGGTGACGCACCGCGCGGCCAAGGGCGGGAATCTTTCCAGACCACCTCCGAAGGGCTCGCGGACGACGTGTTGTACGCGTGCGCGCGTCTGGGCAGCCCTGCCACCACCCAGACTTGCGAAGCCCGACCTGGCTGCTTGGCCTCGCACGTCGTCTCGCTTGCAACCGATCACCACGACGTCAGAACGTCTGTCCCTCATACGTTCGACGAGCCTGTCGACGCTCGCAATGAATTGCGTTTGCCGCAGATCGAGGCCGTACCAATGCGCGGCCCCACGCGTGCAACATGGCAACGTGTTGGTGGCACGCACGCTGGTGTTCGTCCGAGCATATTCAACCCCATCGGTAGGCTCACCAGGCTGGTGAATGGCGGCTTGCAGTGGGACGCCGTCGTCGAGGTTGTTGACACGGGTCGATTCGAGGTCGTTTACGACCTCGAAGTCCGCTCATTGGTGGCGAATGTCCAGAATTTCCTCGCGGGATTCGGTGGTGTGTTTGTTTCGAATACCGCGGGCTTTATTGACGCGGCGTTCCAGGGACATGTCACCCTCGAGATCAGCAATCTGGCGAATTTGCCAATCGCGCTGTACGCGGGCATGCGCATCGGGCAATTGTCGTTCTCGGCCATGACCACGCCCGCGGAGCGGCCGTATGGGCCCGCACGAGGCAGCAAGTACAGTGGTCAGGATGTGCCCACCGCCAGCCGCCTGTACATGGATTTTGTCCAACAGCAGCAGCGCTGAGCCCGACGTCGGGGCCGGGCAAGCTCGAGCCACGTGACAACTACCGTGATGGTCGGGCTCGCGGCCGTGGTCGTCGTCCTCGGCGTGGCGGTGACCGCGTGGGTGTTCGTACCCGCGTTCCAGGGTCGCGAGGCCGCCTTGCGGCTCATCGGCTCGCACCGACTCGAGATTGGAGCGTGGCTCAGCGTGATCGTGCTCAACGGGGTCATCACCCTGCCGCTCACCTTGAGCGGCATCCTGAATATTCAGCAGGGTCTGACGCTCGGGACGTTCGTGATCGCCGCGCTGTCCACGGACCTGCCGATGCTGATCTTCGTGTATGTCCGGCTGATCTGGCCGCGGGCCCTCACGTGGACCGATCTGGGACTCAAGCCGCTGCCGCTCGACTACACGCTGCGCATGGGCGTCGGGGCCGGCCTGGGCGGACTGTTGATCATCGACGTCGTGGGCACGCTGCTGACGCAGGTTGGCCTGCGCCCGAACCAGCTGGAAGAGTTCGAATTTGTGCTGCGCGAGGGCCCCGGCGCGTTTGTCGTCCTGTTGATCGCCGCGGCGGTCGTGGCGCCGTTTTTCGAAGAGCTGTTCTTCCGAGGGTTTCTGTTCGGCGTCTACCGCCGCCGCCAACCGCTGTGGCTGGCATACCTCGTCTCGAGTGTGCTGTTCACGATCCTGCACCTGGAACCCACCCGCATGAACCTGAACCAGATGGCAGGCCTGAGCGTCGGCATTTTCCTGCTGGCGATGCTGCTGGCGTGGCTGTACCAGCACACGGGCAGCCTGTACCCCGGCATGATCGCGCACGCCATCAACAACGCGGCAGGGCTAATCCTGTTCTACAGTTTCGGCGTTCGCTGAGCGGTCCGCAGTTTTCCGCCGCGCACGCCCCATTCAGGCGGCCACGACAACACTTCTCCCCCCAGAGGGGACCCAGGCAGAGATGTTCGTTGACACCGCGTGCCGCAGCATCCCAGACGCCAACCGCCTCACCGCCCGCTCCTCGTTCCTTGGGCAAGGGAGACCCGCCGTCTGGGACGTGGGGCCGGCCGCAATGCCACACAATCCTTCCGGTCGAGAACGAAAATTCGTTTGAGCCCCTCCCCTTCCCCACGGGGCGGACAGCGCGTGTCTCAACATTCCGAAGGCCGACTGTCTCACCGCCCGCTCCTTGTTCCTCGGCGGCCGAGACCGGCGCCTGGACGGTGGAGGCAGCTACGACTGAACACGATCCTTCCAATACAGAAAGAAATCTTGTTGACAGTGCGTGCCTCACCCTCCCGACGCCAACCGTACGCGGGTTCGCGCAACGAACGAGCAAAGGGTTTGGTGCAGGCAACCTGCAGGCTGCGAAGCCAGCTCCTCCCCTCGTTCCTCGCCAGCGGAGACCCCCGCAAACCTCACCCTGCCAAAGGCCCCTCGGCGTTTGCGTCCAGCACCCCCGGATTCATAATCCCCGAAGGATCCAGCGTCCGCCGCACCGCCCGATACGCCTCGCCAAACAGCGGCGGCCGCTCCTGCGCGTACCACGCGCGGTGGTACCGCCCAACCGCATGATGGTGCGTGATCGTCCCCCCGGCGGCGATCAGCGCGTCGGAAGCCGCGGCCTTGATCTCCGCCCATTGCTCGAGTTCGGCGCCCGCTCGCGCCTGCCCCAGGACCGTGTAATACGGCGCCGGCCCGTCTGGATAGACATACGCGAAGCGACACGACACCATGCCGCGCCCACACACGCGTCGCACCGCCCCCTCGGTCGCGGCGACGACACCGGCGTGAAATTCGGCGAAGCGGTCCCACGTGATCGCCGTCTCGAACGTTTCCATGATGAGTCCCAGTCGCACGAACGCGTCGTGTCGGTGCCCGCCGGCGATGAAGGCGTTGCGCCAGGCGCCCGCCGCGCCGCGCCGCGCGGCCTCCGTATCGGTACTCGTCCCCGAGAGCTCGACCGGCGAGCTCCCGTGAAACTGAGCACAGATCTCGGCCGCGCGCGCAAACCAGGCGTCGAGCTCGTGGTCGGCCGACTCGAATGTGACGATTAGCAGGCTGCGCGTGCCGTCACCCGCCGCGCTGAACAGCACTTCGCGTTCGTCGAGCAGCCGGCAGTTCGCGGGCCACAAACCACTCTGAGCGATGGCCCGCGTCGCCGCGCAGGCATCTTCGAAGCGCTCGAACTCGAAGGGCGCCGACGCACGGAACCGCGGGCGGTCCTGCAAACGCATCCAGGCCTGCGTGATGACGCCCAGTGTTCCCTCCGAGCCGATGAGCAGACGTGCCGGATCAGGTCCCGCGCCGGATCCCGGCAGCCGCCGCGTCTCGTAGATGCCGCGGGGAGTAATGGCCCGCACGCCCTCGACGAAGTCATCGATATGCGTGAACAGGCTGGCGTAGTGTCCGCCGGAACGCGTTGCGATCCAGCCCCCGAGCGTGGACATCTCGAAGGATTGGGGAAAGTGCCGCAGCGTGAGACCGTGCGGCTTGAGCTGCTCCTCGAGCCGCGGACCAAAGATCCCACCCTGGATCAGCGCGCTGCGCGATGCGCGGTCGATCTCCAGCACCCGGTTGAGGTTCCGCAGGTCGACGCTGACCGTGCCTGCGTATCCGTGGCCAACGTCTGGCTCGATGCCACGCACGACCGAAGAGCCGCCGCCAAACGGAATCGCGGCCGCGCGAACCTGATCGCACCAGGCGAGAATCTGTTCAACCTCCTGCTCGTCGCGCGGAAACGCGACCAGGTCTGGCGCGTGGCGGTAGTCGCCACGACTCCCGCGCACGAGGTCGTCGTACGATTTGCCGAGCGTGTGAATGGCGCGCTCACGCGACTCTTGCGAGCACACAGACTCCAGTGCCGGTGTCGGCGCCAGTCGGGGCGCGGGCATGTCCATCGTCTCGAGCACCGGAGGTTGGGCCAGCCCTTGCGGCTCGACACCGAAGCGCGCCGACATCTCGTGACCGATCTCCTCGATCTCAGCGTCGGACAGGCCTTCACCTTCATAGCCCCAGCCCCAGAGCTTGCGCGTTCGCTGGGTCTCTGCGGCTGACGTCATCGCACCTCCCGCTTCCTTTTTTCCGCCCGAAACGAATGGCGTTTCAGGCTACGAGTTGACGCCCACCCAGTGCGGCTCGCGCTTGTCCAGAAATGCGGTGATGCCCTCGTGCGCATCCGCCATGAGCGAGTTCATGGTCATGACGTCGGCGGTGTGCTCGTACGCCGCATGCTGGTCCATGTCGATCTGCGCATAGAACGCGCGCTTGCCGATACCCACGATGAGCGGGCTCGCGCGCACGATCTGGCTTGCGATACGCCGCGTGTGTTGTTCGAGCTCGGCCGCGGGCACGCATGCGTTGATCAATCCCCACTCGGTGGCGGTGCGAGCGTCGATGCGTTCGCCCGTCAACAGCAACTGCAACGCTCGCTTGCGACCGATGGCGCGGCTGACCGCCACCATTGGCGTCGAACAGAACAGGCCGATTCTGACGCCGGGTGTTCCGAACGAGGCGGTCTCGTCGGCGAAGGCCAGGTCGCAGGTCGCGACCAGCTGGCAGCCAGCCGCGGTGGCGACACCCCGCACCATGGCGATCACCGGCTGCGGAATCTTCTGAATGGCCGTCATCATCTCGACGCACTGGTCGAAGATGCGCTGATAGTCGCGTGCCGAGCGGTCGACCAGCTCGCTGAGATCGTGGCCAGACGAGAACACGGTTCCGTGAGCGGCCAGAATGATGACGGAGACGTCAGGTCGTCGACTCAGCTCACCCAGCTCGCAGGTGATGCGCTCCATCAATTCCAGGGACAGAGCGTTGCGTTTGTCCGGACGGTCCAGCGTGAGCGTGGCGATGTGTTCCGACGGTTCGATATTGATCTGCAGCATGGGTGTGAACTCCTCGCCAGACCACCAGATAGGCAGCTGTGAATCAGGCAGCAGGCAGTAGCCTGACTGTAGCTCATCCCGTGCGCGCACCCCGCTCCATCCGGTCGCGCTGCTCGACCACGGCAGACCCTCGGATGGTGCAGGCAAGCTGCACAACACGGCGCCCCGACTCTTTTGATGACCACCCCCCCGTCTGGCGGCCTATCAGTACGACGACTCGCGATTGGTCCTCCGAGGCGATCCTGCCACCACCTGTCGTTCCAGCCCGGTTTGTCGCTTGCTACTGAACCTCGCCTGCAGACCCGACACCCGATCACGCGCAGGCTCTCCCCTCCACGCCGAGCTCGTTCGACGGGGTCCTCGCGGCGTACAGGCTGAATCACCAGACAGTCCGTGAGCAGGCGCTGCCGGAAATTCGACGTGTCTTGCCACCGGCCGCCCTACACCGCCTCGTGGCAGGGACCCTTGGTGACCGCCGCCGCTTCACGCTGGACGACCTGCTCGGAGCCCGTCCCGCGCCAGTACGCGTCCCGTCCCGTCCAATGGACCGCCTCGCGCATCCTCCGGCGGCCGGCAGCGACCGAGCGCGAGTCCTGAGCCTCCGCAACCAGCGGGTCGAGGCCATCGTCGAGCGCCCAGGCACGTTTCGCGATTCGAAATGCGCAGGCTGCCTCGCCGCGTACCTGGCTCGGTTGCTGCGCTGGGCTGAGCCATCACCCGCCGAGCGGCCAGTTCACGCGCGGCGCAGGGCGGAAGCGGCAGACGCCGCCGAACAGCCGCGTCGCGCTCGACCTGCCGCCCGTCGGTCGGCGCCACCCTGTGTACACTCGGCACTATGTCACTCAGCCAGAATCCGCTGGCCCTCCACACCTGGACGCTGGATGCGACGCCCCTGGCGGAGCTGCTGGACATCGCCCAGACCACGGGATGGGATGCCGTCGAGCTGCGGCGGATCGATTTCGACCGCGCCGAGGCCGCCGGGCAATCGGAAGCACACGTCCTGGACCTCGTGCGCAACAGCGGCTTGAAGGTTTCAGCGGTCGGAGTTGCCAACGGCTGGATGTTCGCCGACGGAGCACAGCGCGACCAGCTACTCGCCACGTTCGAGCGTAGTTGCGCCGCGGCCGCCGCGCTCGGAAGCTCCATCGTCATGAGCCCAGTCGACCGAGACGATGGCGACGTTGACCGCGCGGCCGCGAGTGTTCGCCAGGTGGGTGACATCGCCGCGCGCTACGGCGTTCGCCTGGCGCTGGAGTTCAATTCCCAGGTGAGCCAGTTCAACACGCTGGCGAGCGTGCGCGAGGTTCTGGCCAGGGCGGAGCATCCGGCCTGCGGACTGCTGCTGGACACCTACCACCTCCAGCGCAGCGGCCGGCCCGGCCGCGGCTTCGTCGAAGTAGCGCCTGACGAGATCGCCTACGTGCAGTACAGCGACGTCCCGCGCGAGGGACTGGAGCCCGGCAACACGCTCAATCGCCTTCCGCCAGGTCAGGGTGCGGTGGACTTCCCCGCGGTTTTCAGCCTGCTCGCGGAGAAGGCGTACGCCGGTCCACTGAGTTACGAAGGCCCAAACCCAGCGGCATGGGCGCGCGATCCAACACTCGTGGCTCGAGAGGCGTTGCAGGCAACCCGCGCATTCCTTTCGACCGGAGTGCAGTCCGCTCCGGCGCGCTGACTCGGTTAAATCACACAGCTTGGCGAGTTAGCCCGCGGGCTAGAGGACCGGCATGGCAGCATCGCAGGGTAGAGGCGGGTGAGTTTGAGGCGTGCGGAACCAGTCACCACCGCTGCAGAGGCTGGACGATCCTCTGGGGGCGCGGCCGAAAAGCCTGAGATGGACCTCGAAACCGCGTGCCGCGTCCCTAGCGCAAACTGTGTGCAGAAGTTCGGCCGACTGCGACTGGAGCCGAAACGGGGCTTGTCGGCCGAACTTCTAGACTAGCCCCCAGTTGGGAGGTGGGGACATGGCGAGGTCTCGCCGCTGAACGGGGGATTTCAGGCGGGCTCTGAGTTGAGTTGAGTTGAGAAAACTCCTGTTGGCCTCGAGTACGCCTACCGCGCCGCTAGCCCCGGTTGGGAGGTGCGAGGTCTCGTCGCTGAACGCGGGATTTTAGGCGGGCTTTGAGTTGAGTTGAGTTGAGTTGAGTTGAATTGAGTTGAGAAAACTCCGGTTGGCCTCGAGTACGCCTACCGCGCCGCTAGCCCCCGGTTGGGAGGTGCGAGGTCTCGTCGCTGAACGCGGGGATTTCAAGGGGCTTGAGAACCCCCCTTTGACTCCCGGAGGGAGTGCGCCCCGGCGCGAGCGAGCGAGCGAAGCGAAGCAATGCGCCGTATTCCGCGAAGCTCATCAGATCAGCCTGACCTTGCGCCGCCACGTGAGCAGCATCTCTTAACCAACCGCGTCGCGGGAAGCGGCGGCGGGGTGGCGCTCAGCCCGGTTGTGTCGCTGTCAGCTTGGCGCGATAATACGCGCCCATTGCGTCATTGGCGCCGATGGTTTCGCGCAAGTGCTCGGTGACCGACTGCCATTTGGCACCCGGAACCGCGATGTACAGTTCCTCATCGGGCAGTCCGGTGAAGGTCCGGTTGCCCATGCAGCCAAGGGACAGAGCGGTGGTCCGGCCGTTGAGAGCGAGTGGCACCACCCCGCAGCCAGGGCGGCCGAGGACATTCAGCAACGCATTGCCCGCGCCCGCTTTCAGAGCGGCCTCGTACAGCAGCATGGCCTGCGCCGGCCGCGCGGCGACCAGCACCACGGTGGGCTCGAACGCGCCCACTTCAACCGGGGCGTAGGCGATCACGTTGTCGCGTGGCTCCAGCGTCGGAATACCAGGCACCTCCGCCGGGTCCAGATAGCGGTGCTGGACCATCAGCCCGATCGTGTCATGCAGCTCGAGGGCACGCTCCACGGGTAGTGTGAGACCGTGGGTATAGGCGCCGACGGCGCAGTTGTAGTGGTCGGCGGGCAGGGTATAGAAGGCTTGCCCGTCCCAGGCTTTCTGCCAGAATGCGCACCCGGCCGGCACTGGACCGCCCTCCCAACGTGCGACACCGATTGGTGGCGTATCGAACACACCAACGGCGATCGCGGGTTTGCGGAGATCGAGGAGAGCCTGGAGGTCTGATCCGGAATCGGGCATGCGCTCGACAATGCTAGCAGAGGCGCGTCATTACACCGCCGTGCGGCGCAACGTCCCGCTAGCTTCATCTGGCGCGCGACGCGCCTCGCCGATCCGCGGTGATCCCCACCGCGCCCGGCATCGCGAGCTCCAGTTCGTCAAACCGATTGCTCGCATCATTGCGCACCCGGTGGGCCTTTGCTCCAACCTGCCGCCACTGCTCCGAAAAGCGCCCCGCCCTCCGCTCACCATGCGGTATGGCACAAAACAGGCCCCCGGCGAAGCGGAATGGACGACTGCACGGCAGCCGCCCTCAGGACTATGTCCGATAGCGTGTCAGGTTTTTGTGGCGGTGCGGCGTGTGCGTGACGAGGTTCGGGCACCCGCGCGCGTTGCTGTCGCTTGCACGGGCCTCGACTCGGCAGGCTCCGTCGGTGTGGGCGCGGTGCGTCGCCTCAGCCTCAATGCGCCTGCGGATGAAATCGCGCATGGTCAGCACCAGGTCGTCCGTCGCGGCCGACGGCCGGTGCGCAAAGCCGTGCGGCATATCCGGATAGAACGCGTACTCGAACTTGCCGCCGCGCGCCTGATAGGCCTTCAAAAGATCGAAGGTCATGTCCTGTGGAATGTTGGAATCATTCCCCGGCTGCACGACGAGGAGTGTCGGAAGCTGTTCCGCCTCACCGGCCGTGACGATGCGCGGGACCGAAGCTTCCCACTGGGCCTGCTCGTCGGGATAGTACGCGTTGGTACCGTTCTGCAGCGACTCGATCCCCGCGCGCCGGGCGTAGCGGAAACGCGCCGC
The DNA here is from genome assembly GCA_963776625.1 of uncultured Chloroflexia bacterium. GTDB lineage: Bacteria > Chloroflexota > UBA6077 > UBA6077 > CF-72 > CF-72. The sequence goes on from CAVZNP010000007.1 coordinate 940,588, forward strand.
GGGATCCGAAACAGGCCACAGCGCGATGACATAGCGAACGGATGCGTCGATCGCGTCATGCACCGCAAACCGTCCATTGGTATCGGCGATCGGCGTGCCGCGATGCATCGCGGCGTTGGGCTTGACGCCCGCCAGCATCGCCAGATGCCCTCCGGACGACGAACCCACGAGTCCGAGCCGCAACGGATCCGCCTTGAGTTGCGCCGCGTTGAGCCGCACCCAGCGCACCGCCGCGACCACATCGGCGCTGGCCGACGGGTGCTTGTAATTCGGGCCCATGCGAAAGTCGATCCCGACCACCAGATGCCCGGCCGCCGCCAGTGCCGTGTCGTAGAGTGCACCCGAGGTTCGATCTCCAGTGGACCACGCACCGCCGTGCACGTCGATGACCACCGGAGAGCTCGTGGCGTTGCCGGACGGGTGGTACACACGCGCTTGGAGCTTCAGGCCCTCCGGTATGGCCCAGACAACGTCTTCCGCCACAATGTTCGCTTCCGTGCTCGCCACAGATTCCACCGCCAATCGGTGCCAGTGTAGTCCACCCCCGCCGGTGGCCAGCGCCGCGCGCGTTGCTCGGATGGGGAGGCTGGGTAGCATAGGCGCGACAGGAGCCGAAGATGAATCGCAGCACTGATCGCATCCTCACAACGCATACGGGCAGTCTGCCCCGGCCAGCCGATCTGGTGAGCATGGAAGAAGGACATGATCAGCGGGACCTGCAACACGACGCGCGGTTCGAGCAGCAGGTCAAGGCCGCCGTTCGCGAGATCGTCCGCGAGCAGGTCGACGCACACGTCGACGTGGTCAATGACGGCGAAGCCAGCAAGGTGAGCTACGCAACGTACGTGACCGAACGGCTCACCGGGTTCGAAGGCGAGAGCCGGCCAACCCGAGCTCAGGTCGATGCCGCCGCGTTTCCAGAGTTCTATCAAGAACGCGGCATGAATCCCAACGCCCTCCAGCGGCCAGTGTGCACGGGCCCGATCACCTGGCGCGGCGACGCGTTGGTCCAGCGCGACATCGACAATTTGCGGAGTGCGCTGCAGGGTGTTACCCCGCAGGACGTCTTCATGACCGCGGCGTCGCCCGGGGTCGTGTGGAATTTTCTGGAGAATGACTACTACCCGAACGACGAAGCCTACGTGTTCGCGGTAGCCGACGCGATGCGCCACGAGTATCAGGCGATTGTCGACGCTGGCTTCGTACTCCAGCTAGACGCGCCCGACCTGGCGATGGGCTGGAATCGCTACGTGTTCGCCGACAAGAGCGTCGACGACTTCAGGTCCGTCGCCGAGATGCACGTGGAGGCCATGAACAACGCGCTCCAGGGAATCCCCGCCGATCGCGTGCGACTGCATTTGTGCTGGGGCAATTCCGAAGCTCCGCATGTGCGCGACATTCCGCTCGCAAGCATCCTGGACATTGCGTTGAAAACGCACGCGCAGGCGCTTTCGTTCGAAGGCGCGAATCCGCGTCACGAGCACGAATGGAAGGTGTTCAAAGACCAGCGGTTGCCCGACGGCACGATCCTGATTCCTGGCGTGCTCGATTCGACGACCAATTTTGTCGAGCATCCGGAGCTCGTAGCGGAGCGCATCGTCCGGTACGCGGAGCTGGTTGGGCGAGAAAACGTCATTGCCGGCACCGACTGCGGATTTTCGACGTCGGCCCGCGCGCAATTGACCGTCCATCCAACCGTCACATGGGCAAAGTTTCAAGCGATGGCGGAAGGAGCGCGTCTGGCCTCCGACCAGCTCTGGTCGTGACCCGACGATCGTGATCGGCTGAACGGCCCCCAGAGGACGTCGCTGGCCAGGGCCCCCCGCTCGGCCAGCGGATCTGGTCCTAGTACTGGGAGAAACCGCGGTCCACCCGGACAATCAGGTTTTGCTTGCCAACATCCTGGCGACGCTCTAAATGCGCCGCGCGATCAGCCCGCGTGCTCCAGCTCGTTGGTGGCTGGGAGATCAGACCTACGATGAGTTTTTTCCGTCGGGCAGCTCCGTGTCGTTCCAGACCCAGCCATGCACGTTAGTGGGTCATGCCGCAAGTAGCTGGGGAGTGGTAGCGGCGTTCATGCGGAGGAGGCGACGTTGTTTGGCACGGACTCGACGCATCCGTCGTTTGCCGTCGCATTCCAACGGAGTCGGGTTGGCTTCCAGCCCAGGACGGCATCTTCCAACCGCGTGATCACTTGTGCCAACGTCTGGGGATGCTGCCCATTCAGCGCCCGCCCGCAGATGATTCGCTGGAGTGACTCCGCCATGTTCAGCCGCGACCCACTCAGCGGCGTGTACAGCGGCATCACCCCGTGAGCGTACAACCAGGTGACAATCGACGTACTCAAGTGTCCGGCCAGATTGTCCCAGATCAAAATCAAGCGCAGGGGTGGCAGTGGCAGGTGTGGCCGACGTCCGACACAGGACTGCGTGAGTCGCCGGGTGCGAGCGCCCGAGGCCGAGAGTGAGTCGGACGATGATGCCGCGTGCCCGGTGCCGCCCGACCGTAGCTCAATGCCCCCACTGGCGGCAGCGGAAATCACTCCACACGAACCTCCGTACCCGCGTACGCGGTCGCGGCGCTTGCCGCAGCACCCCGCCGATCACGCCCCCGCCCCCGCGTTCCCGCCGATAGAAGACGAGCCCCTGTCCAGTGGGAATGCTCATCTCGCGTTCCACGCGGCGGTCTACCCTCCGAAAGGTGAACACATCTGGCGAACAGGCACCGACACTCGATATCGCCCTGCGCGACCGCTCGCGCAACCGGCGCCGCTGATCGCGGCGTGAACGCCTTTTTCACCTCGGTCCGAGAAACCGTCGTCCCGAACCGGGACGCCGGCAGCCGACACGGTCCGTTGCCCCTCTTGCTCATCGGCTTGACCTTCGTCACAGGCCTGATCGACGCCTTCAGCTACCTGGTGCTGGGCCGCGTCTTTGTCGCCAACATGACGGGCAACGTGGTGTTTCTCGGCTTCGGCGCGGCCGGCGCGCCGGGCTTTTCGATCGCCGCTTCATTGGTGGCGCTGGCCGCCTTTATCGTCGGCGCCGTCCTCGGCGGCCGTCTGGCCGTGCATCGGGGCGGCCATCGCGGCCACCTCCTGGTGATTGCGGTGAGCATGGAAGCTGTGTTGGTCGCCGTCGCGGCAGCGATCGCGATCGTGAGTCCGTCGGCGCCCGAGTCGCCAGGCAGCTACGCGCAGATCATTGGGCTCGGCGTGGGTATGGGACTTCAGAACGCGGCCGTTCGCAAACTTGGGGTGCCCGATCTGACGACGACCGTTCTGACGCTGACGATTACCGCCCTCGCGGCCGAGAGTCGTCCCGGTGGTGGCAGCGGCACGATGGACGGTCGCCGCGTGGTCGCGATTGTGGTCATGCTGGCCGGAGCCGCGATTGGCGCCTGGTGCGTGGTGCACGCCCGGCCGGAGTACCCGTTACTCGTGGCGCTGGTCGTCCTGGTGGTGCTGGCCGTGGCCACCTGGCGGTGGGGTGCGCAGCATCCGCGCTGGACGCAACCCTGATCCGGTTATCCGACGCTCCGCGCCTGGCCACGCTCCGCAAACGGCGCGTAACTACGCGCGAATCCGATGTCCAGCGATGCTCGATAGCGGAGCGTCGGTGGCCCTACCACGGGTGCGGACCTCGCGCGGGTCGTGGCGCTGCGTCCTGTCCAGGCAGACAGGGACCAAACCGGCCTTCAAGTGAGAGAGTGCCATCAGGCGCACCTGAGCGTTCCTCGGCGCGGAGAATCGCGCCGAGGAACGGTCTGTCCGTCCACGGTTGGCGCCGCCAGCGCGCTCACGCGATGCCCATCCGTCCCCCACGCGGCTGATTCCCAAGCCCCGCGAGACAATAGTTGGTCTCGGTGATCACCATGTGCCCGCGAACTCCCACATCACAGTCGGTCCTGCCGCTCGAGCAGCCCAACCTATCTCGTGTCAGACGAGTTGGCGCAGGTTCATGCCACGCCTCCAGACACAACTCCGCTCACCCTCGTCATGGCCCGATTTGCGCCCGAACAGAGCTTCTACGCGTGCAACACTGCAACATCGAGCGCTATGAGTCAGGTGGGGTGTGGTCGTCATAAGAACCGTGCCGGTCCGAGTCCTGACTGTCACGTTGAATCAGATACTTCAGTCACACCCACCAGAGTCAGATGGCCGCGACGCCCGCGCCGCGCAACTCCCGTCCCCTGGCAAGTTGTTTGCCCGTGCGCATTGCCGTAATCTCCACATCCACGGCAACCCGATCGCCCTCGACGTAGTCCTCGCCGACGTCGATGCGCACAGCGGCGCCGACGCGTAACTGGTCCTCGGCGACCTGGTCGCCATTGGCCACGATCCAGTCTCCGTCCTGGAGCGACTCTCGGGGTTGCCAGAGATGCGGGTCGTCCTGGGCAATACGGACCGGTACGTGGTCGCGAGCGACCGGCCGTTCCGGCAATCGGATACGTCACAAGAGACCCAATGGTTCTGTCAAGCCTTTGCGGAAGTTGCCCACACCTTCGCCTGGACGCAAGACGCCATACCCGCCGCCGGCTGGTCCGGCTTCCTGCCAGATCTACCCGCGGAACAACGACTCGACCTCCGAGACGGAACGCGGGTCATCGGCGTGCACGTCGCACCTGGCGGACGTGATGGAGCGGGCATTCATTCGAGGCTGAGCGACGTGGCACTGCATGGATTGCTCGCGCCCGCCTGCGCCGACCTGCTATGCGTCGACCACCCACTGCGAATCGATCGGCAGGTGCGCGGCATTCGAGTGAGCAATACCGGGAGCATGAGCAATCCTCTGGCACCCAACTTCAGACTCGCAGTATCGCACTGACGCTCGACGCTCGCGCCGACTCCGCTCGCGGCGACCTGCAGGCAAGCGTCCGCTGCTCGAGGCCAGGATCGAGCATCAGCCGACTGCCTCTCGGCGCGCAACCCGGGTACACCGCCTTTCTCCCGGTCCAATTGCTCATGCCGGGAAGACCTGCCGTGGAGTAGGGCCGCCGCGGCCTTGCGCAAACGCTGACTCGACAGATGGCCGGCGCGCGGCTCACGTCTCGGAGAAACGAACGAGTGTTAGTTGCTGCGTGCTGCGAAGAAGCGAGGACTCAGGAACAGGCCTGCACCGATAATCGCCACGAGCAAGGTTTGTACAGCGACGCTGGTCGCCATCCGAATCGTCGCCGCGAACCAGAACGGCTCAGGAAACAACATGATCAAATAGTCGCGGGTCGGGTCCAGGAGCCAGAGGTTGTTACGGAACGCGACCTGGTGAAACATCGTCCAGAGTGCGTCGAAATTGATCGCCGACGCGATCCCCACCAGCACAACCAGCGTGACCATCAAGGCGGTGCTGATCAGCATGTCGCGACCGAGGTTCACCACGCCGCGATCGAAAAACACGGCAAAAACCAGCCGAACCGCCACCACCACCGCCGCGACGATCTGCATGCGTAGGAAGAACTGGATCAGAGCCTGAACGTCTTCCATGTGCCCCACTTCGCGATCGTTGAACAGCAAGCGTTGCTGGCCAAACGCCGTCACCTGCATCTGGATTTGGCCGGGCGGAGCTTGAAAGTAGGCGACGAAGGCGTCCGCGATGCGCTGGAGTTGCGGATCGTCGAGCCCAGTCGTCGCCGCGACGTCATAATCACGAAAACCGCTGAGCATGAAGTCGCGATCGGTGACCAGGGCGCGCAGGCTCGTGCCGATGATCAGCAGCGGTAGCATCAACACGAACGCGACGCTGACCAGGCCGCGTACCCAGTCGAGCAGCTCGGGCCCTGCGCTCACCCTCGTGGTGACAGCCGGGGCTTGGGTTCCTGCAGTGGGACTGGGTTGCATAACGCCTCACGAGCATACCGTTTGCTTGGTGGCTGCACGCCGAATGCGGCATCCAGCCGCGGCAGGACAAGCCAACCGCTAGCCAGGCCAAAAAGGACGCCTGTCACGACTCGCAGCTCCCACGTACTCTCGCGCCAGCCGAAGAGCTGCGTGAAACCGTCGAGGGCCATCGGCAGGATCAGGATCCCATAGACGACAAAGCCGGCTGGCTGGAGGTCGCGTCGCCGAGCGTAGTAGACCCCGGCCGCCAACAGGGCGATGTAAATCGCAAGGTCTCGTTCACAGAACGCCATCTTCCAGCCTAGATCGGGGCTGCCGATGAAACTGAATGGATCCGTCCCCACGCTGCTCAGTTGTTGCTGGGAGTAGACAGCCAGTGGCGGCTGACCGGGCGCGAAAAGGAAGAAGCTGCGGAAAGCCCACTGGTGACAGGTGAAGTGATAGACGGCATACAGCGCGTCGGCAGCTGAACGCCAACCAATGACCGTGAGGACAGGCGCAGCGATCGCACCCGCCAGGAACGCGGCAAGCGCGAGATTGACGGACGCCAGCCAGTGGCGAAATGGTGAGCGATTGCCCGAACGAGCGTTGGTGGCTGGTTGCGATGGCCTCTCCGGTGTGGCGCCCGCCCGCCGCCTGCCGTCAGAGACGGTCCGTGCCTCAGCATCCGCCTGCCGTGGTCCCGTCCTCGACGAGGGGACCGCTCGTGGCGCTGGCCTCGCGGCCGCCTGAGCAGGGGATGCGTGACCAGTGTCCGTCACTCGTCCGGAATCCTACGCGGCGAGGTCGACTGAGTGGCGGCCCCAAGCTCAGTGGGTCCAAAGGCGCCCGACTCGCTGGGCATCGAGGCCAGAGCACCCCGGGCTCCTCGACGCGCGTTCAACGTCTCTGCACGCCGACGCCTCATCGGAGCCTCTGGATGCACCGCGCCCGGGTTTCCCTCGGTCGTCGATCGAACCTATCGCCCGCAGACCGTACTGCCCTGGCAACCTCGGTGCACCAGCTAGCGTCCACGCCATCTGCTCCAGGGGTAGCTCCGCAACGCGGACGAACCCTCGCGCGTGTCGCTCGCGGCGTCGCTGGGTGGCTGAGGTGTCGGCTGGACAGGCCGAACGCGGGCTGCGCCGTCCCGCAGTGCGCGTTCGATCACCGTGCTGTCCAGCGGCGCCGGGTATTCGCGCTCGCCAACCACGAGTACCGGAATCTGATCCCAGTAGCGCCGCGTCAGTTCAATGTCGGTGTTGATGTCAACCCGCTCGAGCGTGTGCGGGTACTGCGACCGCATCGCCTCGATCTCGGCTTCGGCGTCCTCGCAGAGATGACAGCCAGGCGAGATATACAGCTTCACCTCAAGTGCGCCGCAGACTTGACGGTTCACGCTGCCAATTGGTCCTCCTTTGCCGGCGGCCGACGCGTATTGCCGCTGTCGAGACTCGATCGACTGCGACTCGCACGTCGAAGCGACGGTCGCAAGCCGTACGCGAGTCCAAACGCCACACAGGCAAGCGCCAGGATTTGCTCTAGCTGCAGCCCGAATAGAAATGACGGATCGAGCCGCAACGGCCCCATGACGACTCGCTCCAAACCGTAGAGCACCAGAAACGTGGCGAGTCTTGTTCCAGCCGGCACCGAGGCCGGAAGCAACTTGAGGAGTGCGAAGAGCGCCAGCGCAAACAGTGCATCGTAGAGCTGCGCCGGATGCCGGGCAACGCCAAAGTCCGGGCTGGCCGCCAATCGATTGGCGTACTGGGTCGCCCAGGGTAGCGTGCTCGCCACGCCCTGGCCATGCCCATCGAGGAACTCACCGAGGCGGCCAATCGCGATGCCGAGCGCTGCATAAGGCACGATGGCGTCCAGAATGCGTCGCCGGCGGGTGGGATCCCGCCTCAGGCGTGCCCCAGCCACGAGGCCACCGCCGATCAGCCCGCCCCACAGGGACAGTGCGTCGACATTCAGCTGCCACACCTCACTGGCGTTGGTCAGGTAGTAGTCCCAGTATCCGACCACGTGCACAAGCCAGGCAGTGACCACGCCGGCGGGCAAGCCCCAGGCGAGCGCGTCAAGGGCGAGTTTGCGGCTAAGCCGCTGCCGGTCGAGTTCGCGAAGGCTGAGCCAGATCGTCACGCCGAGTCCGCACAAAGCCAGCACGCCGAACCAGCGCACGGCCAGAGGACCAATGCTGAGCAGAACTGGGTTGATGTCGATCAACACGGAAGGGAGTGTGCGGGGTGAGGCGTCACAGGAACCGTCACAGGGAACAGAAAAAGCGTCTCGAAGGGCCTGATAACAGTCTCATGGGCGAAAAGGGCGTCATCTGCGCGTCACAATTTCGCAGATCCGTGCCCCGGGGCGTGAGGAATGCCACGGCCGGGCAGTTCCAGCACGGGCCGCGCACGCGCATCGTCTGTCGCTAACCTCAGACTCCGACTCACCATTTGCAGCGTGGCAGCGCAGCGACAGCGAGCCGGCGTGCTTGGGGTTGCGAGACGCGACTGCCGCCGCGCTGAAACTCGTTCCTGCGTCTGATCGGTATGACAGCGCACCGATAGACGTACATGCGTGCGGCTAGCGTGTCGGATCGGTTTCAAACGGAGATAAGCTCGAGTTCGACCCCGCCGAGCTCGGCGTCCAGGCGTTCAGACTCGATGAAGTCGATCACTTTGCTGAGCATCTCGTTCGCGTGGCGCGGATCGTCGCTCACACACACGATGCCCAGCGTGATGAGCTGCCAGGTGTCCTGGGTGTCGATCTCGGCGATGGCAACGTTGAAACGGTTCCGCACGCGCTGCACGACCGACTTCACCACCGTGCGCTTGTCCTTGAGTGAGCTGCTTTCGGCAACCTGCAGCGCGACACGCGCCACACCGACGTGCATTGCCATGACCGCCCCATTATCTGCCAGGCGCCTCGCTGAGGTGGCCCGCTCCTCTGTGCGTCCAGTCCTTGACAGTCAGGCCCTCTGTTCGAGGTGCAGTTCGCTCACCCCGCTAGAGGACCGTCATGGCAGGATCGCCGGGTAGCGGGCACTTGCCTCAGCGCGTGCGTCGGCTCTACATGCTGGCTGCACGGTCCTCTAACCGAAAGCTGACATTATCGGGCGCACGTCCTGCCTCACCCCATCTCGGCAGTCGCGGTATGGCCATGAGATGCGCGTGAACTGTCGCCAGACCCGTCTTGCCGCGCAGAGTCACAAATCTGCTGATTCGGGGGCGGGCACCCTACCAGCCGGAGGGGCGGCGCGCTTGCGGCTCGCCCAAGCGGCACGAAGTTGACCAGAGCGACGTTCCAGACATTGCCCAGCATCAGACATTGCCCAGGAGATGATGCTTGCGGTGTCAACTTGACGCCAGCCCGAGACGTAGTGCCACTTCAACCCAGAACAGACTACGGCTGGTACAACAAATAAGCGCCTCAGGCATCGAGGAGGTGGACGGGTCCCGGTGGGTCTCGCCGTCTTCAAAACGGTTGCTCGGCCAGCTTCCTGGTCGAGGGTGGGTTCGACTCCCATGCACCTCCGCCATCAATTTGAGATCAAAATCAGCACAGACGTTCTAGCCGTCGGGTCTGACGGGTTGCTCAAAAGGCGGATGTCCTTCGCATTTGCTGCAAAATCGTCGCCGTTGTCTCCGCAGCCTGCTGAAAGGGCTGCCGAGGGAGGCGCAACTGGCCTTCGGCGAGCCTCTGTGAGCGGGCTCTGCCACGTGCCGCGGCTTGGGCGGGACCCGATCGGACGCACGGCTTTGCTGCGCTGTCCATGCTCCTCGGGCGATCACGTTCCGACAGTTGAGTCGTGTCAAGCGGATCCCGAGCACGCCGATGACCACCATGCGCGCTGCTCGACGCTTCTGGTAGAAGCCGGCGAGCCCCCGCCGCTCCGAACCGGCGGCACATGAGGCGATGTCGTGGATGTCCTGCGCGCGCCCCAGGAGCGGTCCGACCGCGTAGGCGTGGGTTCTTCCGTGTCGGCTGCGCAGGGCCCTGGCGCGGGCTAATGGTCCTTCCTGGCGGAGCACGAAGACGCACGCACGCCCGACTCTCGCGCGATCTCGCCGAGGCGCATGCGTGGTGAGCACATTTGCAGCCAGCCATCCGATGCGTGGCACGGCTGATCGATCCGATCCGATCCGTGGCAGGGCCGATCCGGGGCAGGGCTGATCGACCCGTCGGTTTCCATCCGGCAAACGCACCGCGACACCATTCGCTCGCTTGCCAGCGTTGACCTTGGGCCCCGACGACACGGCCTCGTCAGGATCCAAGTGCGCAGTGCGGGCAGAAATTGTGTCGAACACTGTCCGCTTGCCATCCGGCTGCAAGGCGGCGAATGCGTCGAACCGCGGGGCTCCCAAGGAGGCGTCGTATCAGTGTTAAAGAGAGACGCGGTGTGGTCCGTAGAATGATGCGTCGCTTCGCGTGCTCCAATGTCCCGTTCTGCACGCCTGCCTTCCAACAGGCTCGCAAATCTCGCCGTCGCACTGCCTACGCGCCGAGTTCCACGCGCCGGCGCCCTCGCGTTCGATCAATGCTGTAAGTCGGCGCGCGTTGCCGTATCTAGCCTCCACCGTAGTGACGCAGGTCAACCTCGGAGCGGACGCCGTTCATGTAGAGGTACTTTCACTTTCAGCTTGCGCACGACGGGTCCGCCATTGCTGTGGGCCCCGGGTCCTGCCGCTCGAGGGCTGGCAGGCGCGGCACCGCACGCCGCATCTTACGAGCCCTCTGGAGGCGGTGCGTTCGTCACCGCTCGGCGCCCCGCGGTGCGTCAGTTCCGGGGAGAGCGCCGGGTTGCCCTCGCGGTAGATCCGGACGGCACCGTGCCGCAGCACGTGCCGTTGCAGCAGGTGCCGCAGTCGTCGCACGGGTGGTCTCTGCAGGGGCCGGAGTCGGCGACGCGCTGGGATCGATTCGTCCACCGATCACGAAGATCAGTGGTGATGCGGGGCATCACGGCCGCAATTCTACCGTCCGTTAGGCGCGGATTACCGGACGCAGCGTTGCCACATTCGCTCAATCTAATCCCGAAGTTGACAACGCCTCGTCGAGCATAACGCTCACGGCCATCGCAGGTGACGTAGAGCGGGCAACTCGGATGCCGCCGGAAAAACGACGTGCACGCTCGATGTCGCGAGTGACTATCTTGGCCTTGACTTCAAGACTCGAGCCACGCGTGCGTATACAAAAAAGTACCCGGACTCTCCGCCGACACCACGTCATGCAAGGCGGCGCGCGTCACCATTCTGACTGGATAGGGACACAGGAACATGACAAATGATTCGTCGATCAGGATGTCGTTGAGTTGCGAGTAAATGTGCTTTCTCTTGTCCAGGTCAGGCTCCGTTCCGGCAGCTGCGATGAGTTGAGAGTACGTATCACTCTGGAAGCCTTCGTTGTTGGAGCGGGGATCGGTCCCGCGTGCGTTCGTGAACGCCGAGGCTGGCTCGCCAAGAGGTACTACAACCGTGGATGCCCAGATGCCGTGATACTGTCGCTTGTTGACTTCGTCGACCCACGCCGCTGGGTCGAGGTTTTGAATGTTGAGCGTAATCCCCAGGTTCGCCAGGTCGCCCTGATAGAGCTGGCAGAACAGCGCGAGCTCGGGTTGCGCGGCTGACGGGAGAATGTCCATCTCGGCCCCGGACAGGCCCGCTTCAGCCAGCAGCGCCTTCGCCTTATCGACGTCGTAGGTGAAGTAATTCGCCTTCGCCGCTTCGTAGGCTGGCGAGTGTCCGTCCCAGGGCAGCGATAGTGGCTGAACCGTTCCGGCCATGGCAGCATCGGTGAACCGCTGGCGGTCGATGGCGTAGTTCAATGCCTGACGAACGGTCTTGTTGTCATTAGGTGAGAACAACGTGTTCACCCCGATCGCGAGAGACGCGACCGTCACCAGGGGTATCCCGGCGGCATAGCCGGGGTCGGCCTTCAGGCGTACGAAATCTGCGAGGTTGGGCAAAAATGCAGCATCCAGGCCACCCGCTTCCAGCCGCGTGATCATCGCGGTGAGGTCTTTCATGATACTCACCTGCACACCGTCCAGGTAGGGTCCATCGGTGCGCCAGTAGTTGGTGTTCCTGGCGAACGCCAGGTGGTCGCCCTGGGCCCATTCCACAAACCTGAATGGTCCTGTACCGATGAGCTTGGTCCCGGCGTCGGCCCCTTCCATGGTGTCCTGATCGATCATGCTCAACGCGTTGAAATAGTCGAACATCGACGGCCGCGGGACATCGGAGGTAAGCACCGCGGTGTATTTGTCGGGAGTATCGATGCTCTGGAACCAGTTGCTCTGGTTGACATACGTGCCGACGCCCGCCTTCGGGTCGCGACCGCGAAACAGGTTGTACTTGACGTCATCGCTGGTGAAGTCGCGCCCCGAGTGCCACTCGACTCCCTTGCGTACGTTGAGCTTCACCTGCTTGAAGTCTGGGCTGACATCCCAGCTCTCGGCCAGCATTGGATGCGGTTGCAGTGTTGCGTCATAGAACACGAGCTGGTCGAAGGCCAGCCCCAGGTTCTGTGTGAAAGTGGTGCGTGTCCCGCCCCCGTCAACGTGCCCGTCCAGCTTGGAGATGTCGCTGGGAACCGCAGTGCGCAGCGTGCCGCCACTCTTCGGCTGGACCGCCGGTTGACCCGTCGGCGACGAGCTCGCGCTGGACGTGGTGGACACTGCAACCGGTAGTACCGTGGCCGAAGCAGGCGCAGGTGTTGACGTCGTGGCAGCCGACGCGACTTCGGGCGGCGCTGCCGCCGCCGTAGCCGAAGGAGCGGCGGGCGCAGCGGTCGGCGAGACAGACGTACACGCCGCCAAAAGAGCGATTCCCGCTGCCGACGGGCCTATCCGAAGTAGCGTCCGTCTAGTCATCCCACCGATGGGTGAGTCCCTGGCGAAATCGTTTCGCGGCATGCGCTGCCTCCCCCGGCTGATCCGGCCTTAGCCTCGACGCTAGATCGCTCGCAATCGGGATGTCAAGTTGCGTGGAGCCCTGATTCACACGCCGTCGCCCTCGAACACGAGCGCGTAGAGGTTGCCGGGCTCGTCCCGCCAGCCGCGTATGGCCCAACATCGTTTCTAGTGTCTACGGAGGCCCGACCACACAGCGAGCTCAAGTTGTCGTACACAACTCGACAAGGTCGATCGCGCTGACCATGACGTGCATGTTGAAATTCGAGCCGGTCGATGATGTAAGTCAGCCAGTCGCTGACGAGGGATTCCGGGGTGACCACATCGACTCGATGGAAGCGAAGGAGATTAGATAGGCCCCTCAACTGCCCGTCTGGAACCCCGAGCGGGCAGGGTCGCGCGGTTCCTGCCAACTAGACCGCGGGTGCGGCGGTGCCTTCAGTTTCGGTGCGCCAGGGGATCGAATATGACCGGCGCCGGATACGCCATTCACCGTTGACACGGGCACACTCATCGGCATACTCCGCCGCGACCTCGACAGGTGGCTTTGTGCCCATCAGCCCGCGAAGCAGGTACGAGTACACCCGCACCTGTCCATCGATCTCCTCAATCGTTGGAAAGCCAACAAAGTGAAGACTGCGAACGCCTTCGGCAGATCGACGCTCCATAACGCCACGCACGTACGTCCGGATCGCGCTGTGCCCTGCATAGGTGTCAAACAGGACCGCGTCGGTCGTGAAGCTGTTTACGTAGCCTTCCAGGTCACGGGAGTCGAGACTACGAGCCATCCGTGCGAGCAACTCCATGATCGCCAGCCGATCCGCTGGCCGAAGGCGTCGGTTCACTGCCATGACGATGAGTTCCGTCGGCTTGCTGTTTGGCCTCTTACGGTCGGGCGACCGCCCGGCTTACAGCACGTCATCCAGCACGCGAGCGGCCATGTCCAGGCGCTCCTCCCCGGTGAAGTAGTAGGCGCTGGCAGTGATGGTATGAATGATGTAGTCATCGGTGATACCCCAGGCCCTCGCTAGCAGGACCGCTTCGCGCAAGCCGTCCGGATTGCCGATCACCGTGTTGTGGCGCAGAGAGAGGTAAGGCATCATCTGCTTCGGGAGGGCCCCGCGGAACACACCTTCCCAGCGACTGCGCGTTGCCTTCAGGAAGGCTGGAGCGGTGCGTGCCAGAAACGAGATCCGCGGGGGCACCTCGCCTAGCGTTTGCTCGTACCAGCCTTCCAGCGCTTGCCTGTCTTGCGGGGTCAACTGCTTGGTCGAGGAATCCAGCCCGCAGTAGAACGCGGCCATGTCGGGGGCCCAGCCCTCCGGCCAATCTACTCCGCCAGGCTGCTCGACATAGTCTCCCAGCAGGAGGCCGATAGAGCGGTAGACGACCTCCAGGCCCCGCATCCCGGCGCCAAGTTGTGCATGCATAATGGCCTCCAGCAGTTGGGCTCTGGTGACCCCGCGGCGCTGCAGACCGCGCATACAGTTCTCGACACCAATCTCCCACGCCTGGTTGATGTAGGTGTGCATATTCGCGAAGGACGAGGCCGAGATGATGCCCTTGAGGTTCGAGTTTCTCCAGCTGTCCAACACTCTCCAGTGGAGCTTGGCGAAGTCGGGCCGAGTGTACAGCCACATACTGTTGGCGCGCATTTCATATTGCGGGCCGGGATCGAGAGGACCTCGCGCTTTGCGTACGCGGTTCAAGATCGAGTCGATCTCGGCATCGGTAGTGACGTCGAGGTTGTCGAGGTCGACACCATCGCGCATGCCAAATACAGCATCAGTCATTGCTCATTCCCATCCAGATGGCAGACAGTTCGTCCACGACCTCCGGCGACAGCGCCCCGAGAGCGGCAGCGTAGGCGGCGGCCTCGAGTTCCTGAATATTGGCGAAACCGCCGATCGCCGTAACAACGCCGGGGGTGCCCAGCACGAAACGAAAGGCAAGTTCCGAGAGGGTCATGCCGTGTCGCTTCGCCAACGTGTAGAACCGATGGGCGGCTTCCCATCGGGCGGCGACAGTGGGGCTGCTCGTGCCCGGCGCCCCGCGTTCGTGGACTCCATCGACGAGCAATCCAGCCGCCAGGGGCGACGTCACCTGTGCACCGATTCCAAGCATCCGTCCGAATTCGATGACGTTGTCGAAATCCACATAGGCCTGCACACCCGCCCGACGCTGCCAGCCAGTCCCCGTGGCCTCCTCTGGCGCGCGTGCCGTCCCTGTTGACGGTCGGTCGTATGGCACCTGGCGGACGATGCCGTCGTAGTAGGCCTGTGTCGGTTGCTGACCGGCGACGGGAAACGCGGCGGTCGGGTTGACAACATTGAACTGCTGGTTGAACACCGCAATCGTGCCCGAGGCAAGGACCGCTTTGGTCAACGCCGCATTGACTTCATGAGCGGAGATCCCAACGTAACGTACTTTGCCTTCGTGTTTCAATCGAACGGCTTCTTCGAGAAAGCCTCCTTCTCCCCAGAAGTCATCGAGCGAGACACCAGGATTAACATCGCGGTCAAACTGGCGATGAAACCGCAGCGGATTGTGCAGGAGCAGGATGTCGATCACGTCGCGGCGCAGGCGGACCAGGCTACCTTCCACTGTCCGCCGAATGCCGCGCTGGATCTGCTGCGCCAGCAGTGCCTCCGGAGTGATGTCTGCTTTGGTCGTCACGAGAACGTCCGCATTGAGCTCTCGCAGAGCTCGGCCGAGATTAACTTCAGAGGCGCCGGCGGCGTACACGGACGATGTGTCAAAGTGGTTGACACCCAGTTCAAGTGCGCGGGCGACGGCCCTGAGTTGCTGATCGGCAGTTCCTGTCGCAATGACTCCCGCGGATTCTCCACATCCGAAGGAGATCTCAGAAAGACTCAGTGTCGTGTTCGGCAACGGCAGCTGTCGCATCGCTGGTTCAGCGCCTTCGCGACCGTTCGCGAGTGGGGTAGCTAACTCTCGAGCCAGGCATTCGTCCACGCAAACGCACCATTGTGCACCCAGAACCCAATATCGCGGACAGCATTTCGACTGATGCCAGTAATCGGATTGGTGGACAGCGGCATCACCCAGGATTGATCAAGAACGAAGTCGTTGATCTGCGCGTACAACTGCTGTTGTCTGGCCGGGTCCGTTTCGGCCGATGCTGAGCTGACCAGTTGCTTGTAGGTGTCGTCTCGGGTGAAGCCAGACTGATTCGCATCAGGGTTCCAACCCGGGGAAACGGTCAACAAAGATGGCGGTCGCAGGTTGGTGCTTCCGTCACTCGACGCCCAGATACCGTTGTAGTTGAGATTGACAACCTGGTCGTTGAACGTCGCCTGGTCAAGATTTTTGACGTTGACTTTCACGCCGATGGTCGACAGGTCTTCTTGATAGATCTGGGCGAACTGATACAGCGCCGGCTGCGCGGCCCCCTGGACCAGCAAATCTAATTCCAGTGCCGTCACGCCTGCCGAGTCGAGCATCGCCCTCGCCTTATTCAAATCGAATGCATATGTACCGTTCTTGGCCGCATCGTAAGCTGGGGAGCTCTGGCTCCATGGCAAGCAGAGGGGTGAAGCAAGGCCCAGCAAGACTGTCTGAGCCAAGCGGTTGCGGTCAAGGGCATAGTTGAGAGCCTGACGGACCTGTTTGTTGTCAAAGGGCGTCGCGTTCACATTGAACCCGAATTCAAAGATCGTTCCAGGATTCGGATGCGTGAACGCCTGGAAGCTCGGGTTGGTCTTGATCCGGACGTAGTCAGATAACAACGGGTTCTTGACGACATCCAATGCGCCGCTTTCCAGTTGCACGCTCATCGTCTGTTGATCGCGAATATTCGTAATTATCCCATCGAGATAGGGACGGCCACTCTGCCAGTAGTTCTTGTTGCCGGCGAAGGTCAGATGATCGCCCTGAACCCACTCGACGAAGGTGAAGGGGCCAGTGCCGACAGCCTTCGTTTTGGCGTCCGGACCCTCCATCGTATCGCGATCAACCATATTGAACACTTCAAACCCATCGAAGACGCCAGGCCTGGGTGAGTTCGACTGCAACACGACCGTGTACTTGTCTGGCGTTTCGATCGACGAGAACCCGTTGCTGAAGTCGGCCAGGACGCCCACCCCGACTTTCGGATCGCGTACCCGCAGGAGGTTGTACTTCACATCATCGCTGGTGAATTCACGCCCAGTGTGGTACTGAACGCCCTGACGCAGGTTTAGCTTGATCTGTTGACTGTTGTTGCTGAGTTCCCAACTCTCGGCGAGCATCGGTTGGGGCTGGAGTTTGTCGTCGTACGCGGTGAGTCGGTCATAGACAAACCAGGTCGTCTCCTGGGACGCCGACGCCAGCAAGTGGCCCTCCAGGCCAGGAGGTTGGGCGGTTATCGCCAGCCGGAGCGTGCCGCCGCTTCGCGGCTGAGCCGCAGGAGTTGCTGGTTCGGAGGCAACGGCCGTCGACGGGGAACCGGCTAGCGATGAGGAAGCAGCCGTCGATGCAGGGGCGGACGCTCCGGCCGACGACGTCGAGGTTGCGGCGGCCGGAGACGCTGGTTGCACGCTCGAGCAGGCACTGAGAAGCATTGCGCCGGTTAGGGACGCGAACAGGCGTAGCGTGGCCCGGCGGCTGACGAAGCTCATTGCGGGTACAGACACCGACGACCGGCCCGTGTCAACTGGTGGTTGCGTCATGCGCGTATTACCCGTGTCATCCGCATTCTTTCACGCACATCGATCCCCGATATGTCCATACCTGTCCGTCCCCGAGTAGAGGTACCACGGCGAGTTGTCGTGGGTCAAACCGTTCAGCTACATGTACGACCAGAGGTCCGATTAACGAAGTACCTGATGGCTGTACGCGCAATCATCCAACCAGACAGAGGTCCGCTGCTCGAGGTGCGATCCAGGGGGGATTGCCGCCGTTGCTCAGCATCGCTCACACCGTGGTTTCCGACGGAGCCGCTCGGGGTGATGTCCACGGCACTCCGGCGCCAGCGCGCGTTCGTGAAAGCGGGGGTGGCGTGGCACTGACCCTGTCGAGCGCCGCGACTGACTGTGGGTCCAGGGTCAGTTCGGCCGCCCGCACGATTTCGATCAACTGAGAACGAGTACTGGCACTGGCGAGGGACGCCGTGATGGTGGGTCGTGCCATGATCCACGCAAGTGCAATTTGGGCCACGCTCGCGTTGGAGCGCTTCGCGACGCGGTCCACTTCTTCCAGGATGGCGAACCCACGATCGTTGCAGTACAACTGGTGGACCTCGGTCGCGCGCAGCGATCCCGACTCGCTCCTTGCGCGTCGATATTTTCCTGTCAGGAAGCCGCTAGCGAGGGATGAGCGCGTGATCACGCCAAGTGCCTGGTCCTGGGCGAGCTCTTCCAGATCGGGTTCGAACATCACGCGCGTGAACAGGTTGTACTCGGGCTGCATCATGGCGTAGGAAATCCAGCCGTGCTTGTCGGACACCCAGAGCGCGCGGAGCAGCCGGAGGGCTGTGAACTGGAACCTCGGGCCCTCCGGCAAGCCGGTGTGCAGGTACCCGCCGCCGGCACCGACACCGAGGTAGCGCACCTTGCCTTCACGGACGAAACGGTCGTACGTCTCCATCGTTTCTTCCTGTGGCGTCCGCCGATCGTCGTAGTGGGATAGGTACATGTCGACGTGGTCGGTGCGCAATCGGCGCAGGGAGCCCTCCAGCGAGCGGGTGAGGTTCACCCGCGTCAATCCGGTCTCTTGAGAGCTGGGCCCTGTCATGCCGAAGCCTTTCGTAGCGATGAGCATGCGCGAGCGGTTACCGCGACTCTTCATCCAGTTACCGATGATGGTCTCGGACTCCCCGCCCACATTGCCGGAGGCCCAGCGCGAATAGGTAGGGCACGTATCCACATAGTTGCCACCAGCCTCCGAGAATGCGTCCAGCACCTCGAACGAGGCATTTTCGTCGGCAGTCCAACCGAACACATTGCCACCCAGGCACAACTGAGAGACCTTCAGTTCAGTTCGCCCAAGTTGTCGCAGTTCCATCATGGTCGCTCCCGCTCAGGTGATACACGCGTCCGACGTCTGTTTTACCCAAACAGCCGCATGAGAACACTTGACCGCTCCCTAAGACGGTCGGAACCGCGGCGCCCTCTGGCGGAAGGCCATCCAGCTCAGGCGGCAAGCATATAGTCAGCACTGGCGAGAGGCCGCGCGGCGACTTTCCGCCAGAATAAGAGCGTCCTCTGAGGAAATTGCGACTCCAGGCAGTCGCGCACGACTCTGCCATCGATGATCTCCTCGCCCAAGCTAATCTCGCCGCCTGCGTCGGACACATTCGTGCAGACATTGGAACAACAAGACGGCTAGTTCATTGCGGACAACCCGGATGCGATGCGGGCGCCTTCGACCAGCGCTTCGAGCTTGGCCCACTGGATCGACGGATGCTGGCGTGTGGTGCGGAAGCTCTGGGCAAAGCCGCAGTCTGTCGAGGCGATCACGTTGTCTGCTCCGACGAGATCGGCGAAACGTGTGATGCGTTGGGCAACGAGCTCGGGGTGCTCCACGTGGGCTGCCGCGTGGCTGATCACGCCCGGGATCAGAATCTTGCCCTCCGGCAGCCTCGTCTTCTGCCAGACGACCCACTCCCACTCGTGGCGGGGATTGGCCGCCTCGATGGAAAAACCCTGTGCGTCGATCTTGAGGACCAGGTCAATGATCTCGTCGAGGCGGCCGTCGCTGGTGTGCGGGCCCGGCCACGATCCCCAACACAGGTGATAGCGGACCTTCTCCTCCGGGATGCCCTTCAGCGCATGGTTGGTCGCCTCGACGTACATCTCCACCCATGTGCGGTAGTCCTGACCCAGGACCTCGATCACGTAATCGCGGCCGTTGGCCAGAATGGAGTCGTCGATCTGCAACAGCAGGCCGCTGTCGGTGACGATGCGGTATTCCTCGTGCAGCGCGTCCGCCAGTGCAAACAGGTAGTCTTCTTCCGACTTGTAGTACGCATTGCGGTGGTTCGAGGAGATGCTGGCGGGAGCGATGACAGGCAGGAACGCATCCTCCACCGGGTGATTCGCGGCCGAGAGTGCCGCGAGGGTATTGTCGACGTCGCGTTGCATGTCTTTCTGGCCGACGTATTTGATCGGACCGACGCAAACCTCCTGGCGGTAGTTGCCCGGCTGCAACTGTGGCATGGCGATGGTCTCGTAATAGTCGCGGAAGCGGACGCGATCTTCGCCACCCGGACCAAAGCGCGGCGGTTCCGCCGGCCGCCGCTCGTAGCCTTCCAGCCGATCGTAGATGTACGTATACCAGCCCAGCTTCCCGAACTCGCCATCACTGATCACGTCGATGCCGAGCTGGGCCTGCTTGCCGACCACCTCGCTGACCGCGCCTGCGAGTGTCGCGGTGAGAACAGCCTCGTCGATCGGCTGGCCACTCGTTCTGGCGGCAGTCAACTCCACCACATCCGGAGGCCGAATGAGGCTTCCGACGTGCGTGGTCAAATAGCGCGCGCTGCTACGTTTCATGGATTCTCCAGCGTCATTCGTGTATTTGCATCGGACCGATGAACATCGCCCCCAGGAGCGCGGCAGGCGGTTTCGAGGTGATCGCGGTCTTTTCGGCCGCGCTCCTCGCGCAAACTATCACAGAAGTCTGGCCGACTGCGACTCGGGTTGAAAACGGGCTTGTCGACAAGACTTCTAGCGGCGCAATCTGATCGTGCTGGGATCGATTCCCAGCCGTGCGGCGCCGTACGGCTGGCCGCCGAAATCGAATACCAGCCCGTCGCGATGCATGCACGCTTGCACGTCGCGATGGATGCGTTGCATGGGGTCGGTCACGAACAATGCGTGGCCTCCGGCCATGTCGAACATGCGGTTGACGGCGCTGACCGCAAGTTTCATGCAATAGGCTTTGTCACGCGCATACCGCGCCAGGTCCAGCGATGTGATCAGTTCGCCGCGTTCGCCTTTTCCCTGAGCGTCGTCGAAGTCGGCATGCATCAGCGCTCGAGCCGCATCGACCTCTGCCGCGGACTCCGCAATTTTCGCCTGGACCACGGGCGAGTCGGCCGCGCGAGCGCGACCACGCGTGCCGGTGAGCCGTGCCACGAGCTCGTCGACCGCGCCCTCCGCGAGCCCGATCGCCGGCGCGACCAGGTCCCACGCCAGGAGCGCGCCCATCGGGACGGTATAACGGCGCTGGCGGTGATACTCGCGCGGTGACCACGCGTTGGTGCTGTACATGTTGCCGCGACCGGCCAGGGTGCGATGCTCGGGGACGAAAGCGTCATCGATCACAATGTCTTTGCTGCCGGTGCCCTGGAGTCCTGAAACATTCCACGTGTCGTGCAGAATTCTGAAATCCGAGCGAGGGATGATGGTGCCCATGGGACCGTCGGGCGAGTCGGTGATGGCAAACACGTGCGCCGCATGGTCGCAGCCGCTAGAGAATTGCCAGTGGCCCGACACGCGATACCCTCCAGGCACCGGTTCGGCACGCGACTCGATCGCGAAGCCGGCGGATGACGTGAGCACATCGGGTCCATTGGCGTAGACCTCCTCCTGTGCCTCCGGCGCGTAGTAGCCCACCCACCAGTTGTGGACACCCCACAGCGCAAAACACCACGACGTCGCACCGCAGGCCCGCCCGAATTCGATCGCGACGTCATGCAACAGGTCGAACTCGACGTCGAGACCTCCAAAGCGCACGGGCACGCCAATGCGGTTGAGGCGCGTTGCCAGGATCGCGTCGACCGTCGTATCCGGCACTCGACCGAGTCGCTCGGCGTCGAATGCGCGTTCCTTGAGCGTCGGCAACAGTTGTCGAGCTCGCTCGAGGAGCTCAGACGCATTGGTCGTCATGCCGCTGTAGGCCGCGGTCATCGGCACGCTCGCATTCCAGTCCTGGTCGTCAGGTCGTAACGAAGCTACGGTACTCCGACTCAGGCTGGCAGGCCAGCGCGGGAGCAGACTGCCTGACGTTCGCGTGAGGGGCACGAGGGGTAGAATGCTCGGGTCACCCATTTCGGGGAGGGACTCTGATGGCTGCTAAAGTCACTGGCCTCGGGCACGTCGGCCTCTACGTCGCCGACATGCCCACAATGCTCGACTTTTATACCAACGTCCTCGGCATGACCATGACCGACCGCGGTGGCGATCGTATTGTGTTTCTCAGCGCTCGTCCCGATCAAGAGCACCACGAGCTTGCGCTTGCGTCCGCAACCGACCAGAAGACCGAGGCCGGCCAGGTCTCATTCCACGTCGAGACCCTGCAGGACCTGAAGGCGGTGTATCGCAAGGTGAAAGCGTACGGGTGCAGCTTCGATCGCATCGTGAGCCACGGCATCGCCTTTGGCGCGTATTTCCGCGATCCCGAGGACAACCGAGTCGAGGTCTACTGGGCGACGGGTATCGACTACCCCCAGCCCTTCGGTCAGCCTATCGACCTCGAGGCCTCCGACGAGGCGTTGCTGCAAGCATTGGACGACCTTGCGCCACACGAGGGCACCGGGCCGCACCTGTACGGAAAAGACGTCGGCAAACGCATCACCGTTCGCCCCCAGGAGGCCGAGCGTGTCTAGGGTCAGCTCACTCGGTCACGTGGGCATCTCCGTGACCGACATCGACAAAATGGTGGACTTCTACACCGGTGTGCTCGGCCTGAGTGTCACCGATGGGGGCGGCCCCGATGCGCGCGTTGTCTTTCTGAGCGCCGACCCGCAACGCGAACACCATGAGTTCGTGCTCGGTGTGCGTCCGGGCCATCACTCCAATGCGCAGCAGATCTCGTTCACGGTGGGTTCCCTCGACGACCTGCGCGATTTGTACCGTGCCATTCGCGATCACCCGGACTGCAGAATCGAGCGCGTGGTGAGCCACGGTATCGCCATTGGGTGCTACTTCCGCGATCCGGAGCAGAACCACATCGAGGTGTATTGGCCGACCGACATGGACTACGTGCAACCAGTCGGCGAGCCAGTGGATCTGGAGCGCACCAACGCGGAGATTCTGGGTCTGGTGCACGCGATGCCGCCGCGCGCGAGCGACACGCCGCGTTACTACGGCGAGGATAGAGGCAAGCGCCTGGGGGTCCAGGTTGCAGGTACAGCGGGGAGCGTGTGACAGGGCCAGGCCGCGCAAGCGATGTGAGCTTCGGGGCTTGGCGAGTGACGTAGCGCTGCAGGCACGCACGCTCCCCTTCTCTCGGGGCGGTCGGGCGGGTACGCGCGCCGTACGCGACAGGCCCGACGATTTGCCCGCTGTCGTTGATGATCTGGGGGTGTTTCCCCGAGGGCCGCTGGTGCGCCGCCGTCGCGAGTAAAGCGGCGCGAGCAGCGTACCGTCGGCCCGACCACGATTGGAATTGGGGGTGGCGATGGAGTCGGCAGCCTATACGGGCAGTTTGAAGGACTCGCTGGGGACTGGCCCGGACCGACCGGGGCACGCCGAAGTGCTCGTCAGTCGGTCGCGCGCCGTGTGTCATTCTGGTTTGCGCGGCTCAGGGGTTGGGGTTTAGCTCGGCGAGTTTCTTTGCTTGCAGCGCGCGGATGCGCGTCACGGCGGCGTGATTGCTCGTGGTGCTGTCGTACAGCGTGGCGAGGTCTGCTTTCAGCTTGGTGCGGGAATCACCATCGAGATAGATCATGTGTCCAGACGGGTAGTACTTGACGCTGAGGTTCTGGCGGACGCTGGCATCTTGCAGCGGCATGCTCTGCAGGTCTGTCGTGGTCTGGGAAAAGGGGGTCACCGCGTCGTAATAGCCGTTGGCGGACAGCACCTTCAGATCCACGTTGATGGCCATGACCGCCGCCAGGTCACCCGCGGTGTAGAGCACGATATTGCCGTTGGCGTCTTTGCCTCTCTGGGTGCCGGTTGGATCGATATGCCCGAAGTCCCAGTTCGCAAACGCCTGGTCATTGAGCGTCGTGAACGACGAGGTCGAGGTGAACTTGAGTCCGTCCTGAAGGTAGGTATTCCACATCGACGTGTAGACGCCGTTCACCGCTGCCATGGTCGCGTCGTTGCCGCCGGACAGTGGGCTGAGCGCGGCGGCGATGCCGGTATCGATGCCCGTCACGCGCCCGTCGTATGCGCCCAGCACTTTGCCGTCTGACTGCAGCAACGTGGTCAGAAAATGCAGCGTGCCCAGGGCGTTCGTGTCGGACACATTGAAGCCTTCCCAACTGGTGAGGACGATGGGTTGGATGCCGGTATAGGCGCTCAGACTCTGGACCGTGGTCTGGTCAACAGTCGGGAAGGCGTTCAACAGGGCGGCGTACTGGTTCTGCGCGAACGGGACCACCGCTTGCATGAACGTCGGCAGATCGGTGGGCGGCGGATTGACCGTGATTTTCTTGTGGTACCAGGCGTCCGCACACAAGGTGGGCAGCAGGCCGACAGGGTTGCCCGACTGGCTGTAGTCGAGAATCGACGACTGCAGCGTCACTCCGCTGAGGTCCACTCCATTCTCGTGCAGCATGTACGCGAGCACGCAGCTGCGCGCCGTGCCGTACGACTCGCCAAACAGGAACTTGGGCGAGTTCCAGCGATCGTAGCTGGTCAGGAAGCGCTGGATGAACTGGCACAGCGATCGCGCATCCTGGTCCACGCCCCAGAAATCGCTGTTCTTGTTGGGCGCAATTGCCGCCGAGTAGCCGGTGCCAACCGGGTTGATGAAGACGAGATCACTCCTGTCCAGCAGGCTGTCGGAATTCGGCTCGAGCGTGTAGGGCGCAGGCGGCGTGAAGCTCGGCATCGACGTCTTGATGCGCTGGGGAGCGAACGAGCCGAGCAGGACGTAGACCGACGAGGAGCCCGGGCCGCCGTTGTAAAAGAACGTGAGCGGACGGTCCACCTTGTTGGGACTATCCGCGACGAACGCGACGTAGAACATCCTGGCGCTGGGCTTCGAGCTGCTCGGGTCGACAATGACCAGGTGGCCAGCGTACGCGGTGTAGGTGATGGTCTGGCCGCCGAGAAGCATGCTGTGATGGGTAATCGCGGCGTTCTCGGTCGCGTCGGTGACCGAGTCAGCCGGCCCAGTGCCATAGGCGGTCGTATCGTTACAGGGCTGGTCGGGGGCCGGGGCTGGCGTAGTCATGACCCGAGATTAAACGTCGCGTCAAGCGCAGATTGGCGTGCGGCGCGGCGCGCATTTCCGTTTTCGGGCGGCGGGTACTACAGCAGCGCGGGATCCATGGGTGCAGGGCGGCCGTGCACAAACTGTTTCCTGGCTGTTAACCATCCGATCATTGGCAGGGTCTTCCGGTAAAGCGTCGGGCGGCGCTACGTTCGTAGACGAACGGTTGTGCACCTGCTGCTCGGGTTACTCGGGTCCCTGCTCGCGGCGATGCTGGGGTTGGCGTTGCTGGTCGCCGCCGTTGTGGCTACCCACCCGTGGCTGGCGGTCGGGGCGCTCAGCAGCAGTGTGCAGGTCGTCGACAATCGTCCGTCGGCCATGCGCGGCGGCGTACCGGCCAACCAGTGGTCGCTGATCAGCGCGGCGGCGCAGCAGTCGACGTGCTCGGTGAGCGCCGAGGACCTGGCCGCCATCGCTCAAACGGAGAGCAACTTCGGCCAGAACCTCTTCAATCCGCAGTCCGGGGCCTTCGGCTACGGGCAGTTCGACGCCGCCACGTGGGCGACCTTCGGCTCGGGTGATCCGAACAATCCGGCCGATGCGCTGCCCGCCATGGCGCGCACCCTCTGCGCGCGCGGGTACGCGGCGAACCGCACGGCAGCCCTCAACAGCTATGGCGGCTGCCTGACGCCCACCTGCCTCGGAACCACCGACTACTCGACCGCGATCACCAATCTGGCGCGCGGTTTTCAGCTGCCACTCAGTGTCGTCCAACTGGCGGAGCAGTGGCTCGGCGTGCCGTACGTCTTTGGTGGTTGTTCGACACATGGAGTCGATTGTTCGTGTCTTGTCCAGCTGGTCTATCAGCATCTGGGGATCAACCTGCCTCGAACCGCGGCCGACCAGTACGCGGCCACCGCGCGGCTGAACCCCGATCAACTTCAGCCGGGCGACCTGGTTTTTTTCGCCAACACCTACATGCCCGGCATCAGCCACGTGGGCATCTACATCGGCAACGACCAGCAGATCAACGCGCCAACCGATGGACAACTGGTGTCGATCCAACCCGTGTTCGAAGGTTACTGGGGTGCGCACTACGCCGGGGCCGGTCGCGTGACGCCGTGAGCGCTTGTCGCCGATCGGTCCGTGTTCTTTTTCAGGCCGGCTATGTCTCACGAGGAGGTTGATCGTGCGAGCTCTCGAGACAAGCGGAGGGAACTGAGCTGATGCAGCAACTGCTCGCGCAGGCGAATTCCCCGGGTGGAGGAGGCGGTGGTGGTGGGGTCACCATCAACTTCCCGACGATCGACTGGCAGACGCTCATCCCGCAATTGGTCCAGTATTTCTTCGACGGCATCGGCAAGTTCCTGAACGACTCGCTCCACAGCGCCTTCGACGGACTGTGGAGCAGCGGCGCCGACGTCGTCGGCCAGACGGACCTGGCGATGACCTGGAGCTTCGGTCCGGTCCACGATCAGGTGACCGCGGTGCAAAGCGCCGCACGTGCGATTCTGGTGTTTGCCCTGGTCTTGCTCGGGCTGCGGGGGATGCTCTCCAGCATCGTTCCCCGCCAACCGGAGATGCTGGCGGAGTTCGTCAACGGCATCCTCGGCGCGACGATCCTGATCGCGGCGTTTCCGCTGGTGATTCCCGAGATCATCGACCTGACCAATCAAGCAGCCACCGCCATCGGGAAGACGGACCTCTCGGGCTACGTGTCCAACAGTGAGGTGACCAACCCGCTCATTCAGGGAGTGCTGTTCATCATCCTGCTGTTCTTCGCGCTGCGGTTGCTGATGAAAGCCGTCTGGCGCATTGGTTTTCTGGCGGTCATGCTGCCGGTCGGCATGCTCGCGTGTGCGTTGTACGCGGTGCCCCAGATGCGCTGGCTGCTCGGCTGGTGGGCACGCGTCTGGGGCGGCATGCTGCTGGCGCAAATTCCGAGTGTCCTGGCGCTGACGATCGGGGCGCAGCTGTTTGCGCGCGGGAGTGGCATGGGAGCATTCGTGTACAGCATCGCGTTCTTGCAGCTGGCTACGGATCTCTACAGCTTGATTCCGTTCGGGAGTGCGAATTACGCGGCCGCGCCATGGGGTGGCGTGTCGTGGTCGGCGCCGTCGATGCTCGGGGGCGTGACGCGGGCGATTGGCGGGAGTGGCGCGGCCGGGGCGGCTGGGGCGGTCGCTGGCGCGGTGGTAGGGCAGACGTACGGCTATCGATGAAAATTCGTGGAGTGGCGTTTCACAGCGGCCGCCATCGGTGCATAGATGAACGAACCGTGTGGGAACTTTCGCGCGCAGGGCTGGGATGGGGACCACGCATTTTTCTCAGGAGATACGGAGGAACGTTGTTACTATGGGCGCAGCCATCACCAATCTATTCACGGGACTCGCAACCCAGGCCAGCATGCCCGCTCGGGCGATCGCCACGGCGGTCATCATTGGCATCGGACTCACGCTGACCCTGATGCCGTGGGAAAACGGCGCCGTGCGCTTTTTGAAAGACTCCGCCTTACGGGTGGCCGTCGGCCTGGCCATCGTTCTGAACGCGGCGGCCATCGTGGCGACCATGACCGGGAGCTGACTTGTGGCCGAGCTGGAGGCGACCGGCGAGGAGCTGGAGCCACCCTACGCCGTTCCGACGCATCTCGAAGCGTCGGAATCCATCGGACCCATCCCCCATCGCCTGTGGGCGGTGGGGCTCGGGGCATGGATGGCCAGCTCGATGGCCCTGGCCACGCTGCATCCCACCGACGACTTCATGCACGCTCTGGTGCAGTGGGGTCCGCTTCTGGCGCTGGCGCCGTTTGGCGCCTGGTGGCTGCATCCGCCGCCGGAGCATGGCCTGATGACAAGCTTGCGCCACCTCACCCGACCACGACTGCTCGATCCAGACCGACTCGGCACGTATCAGAACATGCGCGTCGAGAATGGAGCGGTCTACACCGGTGGCTCTGAAGCCTGCCTGACGGTGTGGCGTCTGCCTACGGTCAACCTGGACGTGGCGAGCGTCGCAGCCAAGCGACGCCACCGCGCGCAGTGGGGCACTTTCCTCGACGCCCTCGGGCACGAAGTCACCATCGTCATCCGCGCCAGGCGATTGCGGCGTTTGCAGGCGATCTTCGAAGTTTTCGAGCACGGCAGCGAAGAGGCGCGCGTGCTGGCGAAGTGGCTCCAGCAGCAGCTTGGCGATCGGCCGCTGATCGCGCGGGAGCGCCTGCTGATCGTGCCAGCGCCGGACCGCGCGACTCTGCAGAATCGCTGCGACGACATTCGCTCCAGCATGGCGCAGTTCGACTGGAGGCCGATCGAACCCGAATCCGACAACGAGCTGGAGCAGCTGGTGAATGCGTTCTGGCCGCTGCGGCCGGCACTCGATCGGCTGGGGCCGGCGATGATCCTGCGCAAGCAGCGCGAGCTGATCGTTGACGGCGAGTACGTGCGTACGTTCGCGCTGCGCGACTTTCCGGCGACGATTACCACCGACTGGTGGTCCCACCTGACCGACGGCGACCTGCCGGTCGACATCGCTCTGGAGATCCGACCGCTGAATGTTGGCGACGGCAAGCGTCATCTGGACCGACGCGAGATTGCGCTGGCGACCAGTCGTCCAACGCGCGAGCGCGAGGTTGCGCTGGAGCAGGTGCGCTCGCTGGCGATGGCCATGGAGCGCAGTCAGGTCAAACCCTACGACGTCTCGGTCACCCTGGCGATCCGCGGCAGCACCCGCGACGATCTCGAGCAGCTGGATCGACGGCTGCGGCAACGCATGCGCGACCGCGGCAACGCCACGCTGGAGCTGCTGACGTGGGAGCAACTGGAGGGGATGGAGCGCGTCGTGCCACTCGGGCGGCTCCCGCTGCCGCGACGGACTCGACGGGTGGAGACCGGCACGCTGGCGCGGACCACGCCGCTGTCCAGTGCCACGCTACAGGTGGAAGGCGGGGTGCCGCTGGGCGAAGCGGGCAGCGCGCCGTGCCTGTTCTGGACGCGGGCCGGTCAGAAAAATGCGCACATGGCGATCTATGGCGGCAGTGGAGCCGGCAAGGGGTACCTGATGCGCGTGTATCACAGCCGCAAGATGTTTCAGCATGACGTCAGCATCTGGGTCATCGACAGCGACGAGCAGCACGAGTACGCCGGGCGCTTCTGCGACTATCTGCACGGGCAGGCGCCGGTCATTCGACACGCGACGGATGTCGACCAGGTGCCGATCAGCCGGCGCTCGCGGGCGGTGGTGTGGGATCTCAGTGAATGCTCGGATGACGAATATGGGCCGGCGTTTGTGCGCATCTGCGACCGGTTGATCGAGTACGTGGACGCGCATCAGGCGCCGACGGATTTTCTTGTCGACGAAGCGGTGAACGTGCTGCGGAGTGAGACCGCGGCGCAGCGGCTGAATGACCTCATTCAGCGCGGGCGGCACTGGGGCATTGGGGTCAATATCGTGACGCAGTTGCCCAGCGACTGGTTCGGCTCGCACCTGGGGCGGCGGGTGCACGGTCTGGTGGATTCGTGGTGGTGCGGGCAGCAGAATCCGGCGGAGGTGGACGCCGTGGCGTCGGTGCTGCGGCTGACGACGGAGGAAAAGGCGAAAATCGAAGCGGCGACGAGCGGGGTCGGGTTGCTGGCGACGTTCAACGGGACGCGCCGCGCGTGGCTCAACATGTTTGACAAGGTCAGTCCCGATGAACACGCGATGGCGCACAGCACGCCGCGGTCGGCGGAGACCCGCCGGCGACGCGTAGGGTATCTGGAGCAAGCGCTTGTGGCGAACGGGCGGACGGACGCGCCGCAAGCGTCGACGTCCGTGCAGGCAGAGCCTCTACCGGTGGCGACGCTGCAGATCGAGCCGCGGCTGGTGGTGGCCAATGGCCAGGTCAAGACGGAGGTGTCGTGAATGGCGGCGGTCGCGGTCGCAGTCGCAGCGCTGGTGCTGGTCTCGCAGGTTGCGCCTGGGGCGTTCGCGTATGTCACCGGGGCGCCGGTGCCGGAGTGGCTCGGGCTGGCTACCCTGCAGGGGCGCGATGCAATTCAACTTGGCGAGGGCTGCGTGGGCGTGGTGCCGGGGGTGAATGTGGTGATGGACGACGATGGGGAGCTACAGGTGGTGGATCCCATTCACGGGGTCGAGCCGACGGCGTGCGCGGTGGTGCAGCGGGTGCACGTGTCGGATGTGCCGTGCGCGACGAGCGGGTTGGGGGTGTGTGACGTCGCGTACAGTTGAAGGCTACTCGGGTTTTCCCCCGGAGGGGACCCGGCTGGAGCTGTTCCCCGGAGGGGACCCTGGCTGGAGCTTTTCCCCCGGAGGGGACCCTGGCTGGAGTACTTCCCCGTAGGGGACCTGGCTGGAGTACTTCCTCGGAGCTAACCAAGGCTGAGCTCTCCCCTGGCGAGGACCCAGCAGAGTTCTTCCTCGGCGAGGACCCGCTGGAGTTCCTCACGCGAGGGCCCAGCAGGCTCTTGCGGATCTTCGCAAGCTCAGGATGACAGACGCCGCACTGACTACTGGGGAGCAAATTCAGCCGACGGGCTGGCGCAGCTGGCGCACGGCGGCGGCGTAGCCCTGGCGCAGGACGGCCACGTCGCTCGAGTAGGCGATCAGCAGGGCGCCGGCGTCCATCCAGCGCTGGGCTTCGTCGGGGGTGTCCACGAGCATGGCCACGTGCTTGTTGTGGGCGCGGGCGGCGGTGATCAGACGCTGGCGATGCTCGTCCAGCACCTCGGCCTGCCGCGGCGTGCCGTAGACGCCCAGATCCTGAGCCAGGTCCGTCGGGCCGAGCGTCACCGCGTCGATGCCATCGATTGACAGAATCTCGTCCAGATGGCTGAAGGCCTCGGCGCTCTCGAGCATGACCGTGACGTGCACCTGCCGATTCAGATGATCCAGGCGGTCGCGCGCGCTCAGGTCGCCATCGAAGTCGGTGCCCGAGCTCAGACCCGCCATGCCGCGGTCGCCCATGGGCGCATAGTGGGCGGCCTGCGCCACGGCGTGGGCAATCTCGGGCGTGTCCACCTGTGGCACGTGCAGGCCCCAGACGCCGACGTCGAGCAGCCGCGTGATCCACTCGCGATTGCCCTCGGGCGGGCGCACGACAAGCGGAAAGTCCAGCGCGCGCGCCAGGACGGCCATGTCCGCGACGGTCTCCATCGACGGTGAGGAATGCTCCATGTCGACACGGGCGTAGTGCAGCCCGGCGCTCTTGAGCAGTGTCAGAATGGCAGGGTTGCGGACGAGGTTGATCCAGGTGCCGATCTGCGCCTGGCCGGCCGCGAGCGCGGCGTGCATGGGGTTGGTCTTGATGGTCATGGGTGCGTGCGGGGTCGATTGTAGGCCCGGTGCCGGGTCGACCGGCGGGCGCGCAGTTGGCCGGCGAGTGCGCGGGCGTGTCCAATGCGACCGATGCAGACGATCGCGGGCCGGCTGACGGCGGCGCACATCAGGCGTGGGCTGGCGTCGACGGTGGGCGTGGGTATCCGCTACGTGTCGGAGATGGGCGCCGCGCCGCCACCCCTGCATCCCTCCGAGGAGGGGATCCTCGGCCCGCAGGCCGTGCCGGCCAGACGCACGTTCTTCGCGCTCGGCCGTGCGGCGGCGCGCGACGCATTGCGCGAGTTTGGCATTGAAAGTGTTGCCATCGGTCGCGGTTCTGCGGGCGAGCCGATCTGGCCGAGCGGTGTCGTGGGCGCGATCAGCCACTCGCCCGAGGTGGCGGTAGCTGTGGTCGGGCGCGCGACCGACTACGCGGGACTTGGCATCGACGTGGAGGAGCTGGCGCGCGGTCCCACCGCTCGCGCAGCGCGTCTGGTCTGTCGGCCGTCCGAGATGGCGTGGGTCGATCCGGAGTCAGGCACGCGCCGACTGACGATGCTGTTTTCGGCGAAGGAAGCGGTGTTCAAAGCATTGTTTCCGATCGAACAGGTGTGGCTGGGGTTTGCCGACGCGGAGCTCACGTGGCAGGCGGACCGCGACGCGTTCGAGGCACGCGTCTTGAAATCCGTGGGCGAAGGGTATGCGAAGGGTTTTGCGCTCGCCGTCAACTGCACGGTCGGAAGCGCCTGGGTGCTGAGCACGGCGGGCGTGCCTGCACGCACGTACGATGGCGTGCAACATCCGACGTCGGGTGCGGGCGGATAAACGAGCACGTGAGCGGTCCAGGACGGCAGCCACTCAGCCGCCGGCGGTTTCTGACGAGCAGCGCCGGTCTCGCCGCTGGTGTGCGGTTGCTCCTGGAAGCGTGCAGCGCGCCGTTCGCTCCGGGTTCTCCAGAACGCTCCTCCGGCGGCGCGCACGCCTGGCGCGTCGGTGCTGCCCACCCGAGCGCTCGGTGACTTAGCGGAGCGTGGCGTGTGGCGTCGCGGTCGTTCGCTTCGCGACTTTATTCTTCGCGTCCAGGTGCTGGCGGCGCTCCATCGCGTGGGCGAAGGCCAGTTCGGCGGCGCGGATCGGCTCGCGGCGCTGGATGGCCTCGAAAATCGCCTGGTGGTACTTGTGAAAATGCTCGGCCTCGGGGACCGACGGCCGTTGGCGGTCACCGGCCTCGCGCACCGCGATCAACGTGGCGATCACCACCGGGTTGTGCGAGGCGTCGGCCACGGCCTCGTGAAACAGGCGGCCGGCGCGCGCGATGCTGGCCGACGACCGGCCGGTCTGCAGGAGCGACTCGATACGCTCCAGGTCGGCGGCGGTTGCGTTCTCGGCGGCCAGACGGCCGGCCATTTGCTCGAGCCCGGCGAGCGCGTCCAGCACTTCTTCCATGCGCACGCCCACCAGACGCAACTGAACGGCAAGCGCTTCGGCAAAGCGGTGTGGATCACCGTGGGCAACGTACGGGCCACCTTTGGGTCCGAGCCGCATGTCGATGAGGCCGCTGGCCTCGAGGCTGCGCATGGCCTCGCGTACGCTGAGTCGGCTGACCCCGAAGCGCTGTGCCAGGTCGCCCTCTGAGCCGAGCGGGTCGCCGGGGCGGAGGGTGCCATCGAAGACGGCGCGTCGCAACTGATCGGCGATCTCGTCCGAGGCGCGCGTCGGGCGGACTACCTGCCAGGCCACGCGATCGGCGTTCATGGTTAGCACAGATGGTCAGCTACTTGTGGTGCGTTGTCAAGGTTGAGGGATGTTTGACCTGGATCTGACTATCTGATACTTATACCATCACCATGGGAGTTTCAGACGGCGTCAAGCGCCGCACCTTCCTTCGCGTGACCTCGGGCGGAGTGGTCGCCAGCGCGCTGCTGGCCGCCTGCTCGCCCGCTGCCCCGCAGGCCAGCTCGCCCGCAACTCCTGGCGCAAGCTCGGCCTCCTCCACTGGCTATCCGACCTATGTGCAGCCGACCAATCGTCCCACCCCCGACCTGCCCAGCACCGGGCACGGGATCGACGACGGCTACATCAATTACCCCGCCAATCCCGCCAAAGCCATGCCGGCCGAGCTGCCCGGCAACGGCGGCAACCTGGCGTATTTCGGGTACGGTTACTACACGCCGCCAACGCCCGTCGATCAGAACCGCGCCTGGCAGGAAACCAATCGCCAGCTCGGCGCTACGGTCGTGCCGAGCATTGCCTCCGCGCCGGACTACCCCGCCAAGCTCGGCACGCTCATGGCCGGCAACGACCTGCCCGACATCCTGTACCTGCTCGACGGGCTGGGCGCCGCGGCGAATATTCCACTGTTCCTGCAGAGCCTGTGCGCAGATCTGTCGCCCTATTTGAGCGCTGACAACATCAAGCAGTATCCCAACCTGGCGGCGATCCCGGCCTACGCCTGGCGCAGCGCGGGGTCCCTGGTCAACGGACACCTGTACACCATCCCGATTCCGACCTCGCTGCTCGGCATCTACACGTTGTTTCGCAATGCCGACATCTGGGACGCGGAAATCGGTCCGAACTACGTGCCGACCGATGCCGACGACTTCAAGCGCGTCCTGCAGGCGCTCAACAAGCCGCAGGAGAACCGCTGGGCGATCGCCTCGTTCGCGACCAAGTCCGGCGCCGACCCGTCGTATGCGCTGCCGGCGTTCGCGTCCGTCTTCGGCGCACCCAACGGCTGGGCACTCGACCAGAATGGCGGCCTGACGCGCGACCGCGAAACCGAGCAATACAAGGCCGCCGTCGGATTCGCGCGCGACCTGGTGGCGGCCGGGCTGTTCCATCCGAACCAGCCCACCTACAACCAGAACTCGGTCCGCGCCGACTTCATTGCCAGCAAGTTCGTCGTCACGCAAACCAGTCCTGGCGCGCCGTGGGCCGACGTCTGGTACCGCGGCTTGCAGCAGAACCCGCCCATGCACAGCGCACCAATGGCCCTGTTTCCATCTGACCAGGGTGGCAAGCTGAGCCACTACCAGCATCAGGGCTTCATCGGCGCCAACGCCTTCAAGAAGTCCGGCGCCGACCGCATCCAGGAACTGCTGCGGGTCGCCAACTGGCTCGCGGCACCGTTCGGCAGCCAGGAGTACATGCTGCTCAATTTCGGGTTGCCCGACGTCGACTACAACCTCGACGGCAGCGGCAATCCGGTGCCGACGCCGCAGGGGATGCAGGACAGCGTGTACGTCGGCTGGAGTTATATCGCGCGTCCGCCGCTGGCGCTCTACAACGCGGGCATCCCAAATTACGCGCGGATTCAGCAGGGTGTCGAGCAGCAACTGCTCGCCCACGCGGTGGCGGATCCGACCACTGGCTACACGTCGGCGACGGCGTTCTCCAGGGGCAAAATCGCGGATCAGACCTTCGTCGACGGCGTGAACGACGTGATCGCCGGCCGGCGGCCGATGAGCGATTACGATGGTCTGGTCAAAGATTGGGTTGGGACTGCGGGCGACCAGATGCGCAAGGAGTACATGGACTCGATTGCCTCGGCCAGAGCATGACGAGTTTCCCCGGAGGGGTCCCATGGGTTCTCCCAGACGGACCTGCCAGCGGCGATCGACCCGCGATCCTCGACTCGCGCCGCTCAGATTTCGGGGGTGGAGGACTCAGGGGTATCCGCCGGAGCGGACGCGTCAGCTAGTGACGTGGTTGTCGGCACACGCACTCAGGGAGCAGGAGCAAAAGACATGGTGCAGGTAGAGGAGCGCGCGGCCATCGACGCGCGCGTGGAAGCGGCAGATGCCTTCGTCCAGGCGTTGCGCACGGGTACGGTGTCGTCCGCTACGCGGGCGGCTCGGTTTCTGGCGGACGACGTGACAGTCGTCGCCGGCAAGCAGGAACTGTGTGGCCCCGAGCAGGTCCGCCAGGATCTGCAGACCAGATTCCCGCGGCAGCCGACGTACGAGCGCGGTCACTGGTCGTATGCAACTCCCGACGGGGACGACCTGGTTGTCACCGGGCGCTTCCCGGATCTGGGATCTACGCCCGAGAAGGTCACGCTGCGCTTCACATTCAACGTGGACGGCCGCATCGCTCGTGTCGAACATGCCACCGCACGCGAGGCCGCGCAGAGCGTGGACACGATCCCAGCCGACGTGCGCAGTGCGGTGAACAACGCGCTGGCCAACAGCACGCCACTGGTGCTCGCCTACGTCAATGCCGCCGGCGAGCCGGTGCAGACGATTCGTGGGAGCGTGCAGATCTACAGTCCGACACAGGTGTGCGCCTGGCTGCGACATGCTGACGGGGATACGGTGCAATCGGTTCGCGCAAATCCGCACGTCTCGTTCATCTATCGCGATAGTCGCACGCGGTCCACGATTACCTTCGAGGGCGACGCGCGCTTCACCGAGGACGCCGAGGAGCGCGATCGCGTGTACGAGCTGGCGCCCGAGACCGAACAGATGCACGTCCCGGATCGGAGTGGAATCGGCCTGATTCTGGATGTCAAGCGTATGCTGGCGTTCATGCCGACCGGGACGTTTCGGTTGAATCGCGAAGCCTGAGACAAAGGAGAGGTCTGCCGCATGCTGCGCAAAGAAGAAAACGAGTACCTGTGCCACATCGGGCCCGGCACGCCGATGGGCAATCTGTTCCGTCAGTACTGGCTGCCGGCGCTCCTGTCGACGGAGCTGGCGAGCCCTGATAGCGACCCGGTGCGGGTGATGCTGCTCGGCGAGCAGTTGATCGCGTTTCGAGATTCCCGTGGCAGTGTGGGACTGCTGCAGAACAACTGCCCGCACCGCGGCGCGTCGCTGTTCTTTGGCAGGAACGAAGAAGCCGGCCTGCGTTGCGTGTATCACGGCTGGAAGTTCGACATGAGTGGGGCGTGTATCGACATGCCGAACGAGCCGGCGGAGTCGGATTTTCGGACCAAGGTCAACGCGGTGGCGTACCCGACGCAGGAGCGGGGCGGCATCGTGTGGGCGTACATGGGCCCGCGTAGCGTGCCGCCGCCACTGCCGGACCTGGAAGCCAACGTCCTGCCGGAGGCGACGGTCACCGCGACGTCGCAACCCGCCAACTGGATGCAGATTCTGGAAGGCCACATCGACACGTTGCACGCCGGCTTTCTGCACTACGGGTCGCTGCGGTCAGAGGATCAGCCGCCGGGTACCTTCTCGGAGTACCAGATCAAGGACCGCACGGCGCGCTTCGAAGTCGTCGACACTGAAGTGGGCGCCGCGTACGGCGCGTATCGGCCGGCTGGACCTGGCGAGACGTACTGGCGGATCGCGCAATGGATGTTCCCCTCCTACAGCATCTCGCCGCCGGGCGTGCTGGGCATGGGCAAGCGCTTCGCTATCGAAGTGCCGATGGATGACTATCATACGATGATCTGGCAGGCATCCATCGGGCGGGGCCGGCCGAGCTCCGGACTCAATCTGTCAGGTGGCGCCAACCTGTCGTTGGAGCCGAACACCACGGATTGGTTTGGTCGGTTCCGCACGAAGCAGAACATCGACAACGACTTCATGATCGATCGTGAGCTGCAGCGCTCCAATCAAGGCAACAACGGGTTCACGGGTATTCAGGGCATCCCACCGCAGGACGCGGCCATGACGGTCAGCATGGGTGACCTGTTCGACCGCAGTGGGGAGCACCTCGGCACCAGCGACATGATGGTCATTCGGGTGCGGCGCCGCTTGCTGGCCGCGGCGCGTGCGCTGGCGGAGCACGGCATCGAGGCACCGGGGGTGGACTGCCCCGAGGGCTATCGGGTGCGGGGTGGCCAGGTGTTGTTGCCGGAGGACGCGGACTGGGTGGAGGCGACGCGTGAGCTGCGCAAGGCGTTTGTCGAGCACCCGGGGCTGGACGCGTCGGTCAAGGGGCCGCTGAACTAGATTGTGAAGTTCGGCCGACGCGTAGGTTTTCCTCCTACGCGTGGGCCGAATTTTCGTCCTGGGTGGTTTCGTTCAGGTTGGCCAGGTTCAGGCCTGCGCTGATTCCGGACATGACAGCCGCTCATCATAGCGGGGTCGTACCCTGGCGAACATGATTGTCGATCTCCACGCGCACTACCACCCGCGGGTTTACGCAGAGGCTCTGGGTCGGTTCCCAGGGCGGACGCGGGGCGGTGGGTTCTCGGGCCCCAACTCGCCGGTGACCGACGACGAAGCGCACATTCAGACGCGGCTGCAGATGATGGACGACGCGGGTGTCGGCGTGCAGGTGCTGTCGCCGGCGGCCGGCTGGGCGCCGTACGCTGAGGACGAAGCGCTGTCGGTGGAGGCGGCACGCACGGTCAACGACACCACCGCGGCACTGGCCAGCCGTATGCCGGATCGGTTCAAGGCGCTGGTGTCGCTACCGCTACCGCACGTGGACGCATCCCTGCGCGAGCTGCGGCGGGGGCTCGACGAACTCGGGATGGATGGAGTCAATATTCACTGCTCGGTGCTGGACAAACCCGTGGTGGAGGCCGAGTTTCTGCCGATCTACGAGGAGCTGAATCTGCGCAACGCGACGGTGCTGTTTCATCCGACCGGCAACGGCATTCTGTCGCCACTGGTGAATGACTTCGGGCTGGGCGCCGCGCTGGGGACCTCACTCGAAGATACGCTGGTGGCACTGCACTTGATCGCGCGGAAGATCCCGGCCGCGTACCCGGACATCACGTTTATCGTTCCGCACCTGGGCGGACCGATTGCCATGCTGTTGCAGCGGCTGGATAACCAGTTTTCGATGGCGTCGCGAGAGCTGCCGGAGCCGCCGAGTGTCACCGCGCGGCGGTTTTACTACGACACGGTGGGGCACGGGTCGCACGCGGCGCTGCTGTGCGCGTGGAAAGCGTTCGGGGCGGATCATCTGGTGCCGGGTAGCGACTTTCCGGTGTTGCTGAGTTACGAGACGTACAAGCGCACGTTCGAGTGGATTCGCGAGGTGGGGTTGCCGGAGGGGGACGTGGAGTTGATTCTGGAGAAGAATGCGCCGGGCGTGATCGGGGGCTGAGCGCACGCGCCCCCGTCGAAGTGGTTCATCGGGGGTCGGCGTACGCGCGCCTGGCGGGTGTTCTCGTACCGCGGATCCTTTTCCAGAAGGACCTCCCAGGACGGACAGACAATTGGTGAGGTAGTTTGGGCGACAGACCCGCGCAGCCCCTCGGTCGCGACGAGCACGCGGATACGGTGCTACTCGGGCCGGCAGCAGGTGCTGCACCTGCTGCCGCTGCTCGAGGCGATCCTCGCCGGATTTGGGGAGCAGCGGGCGCATCTGCCGGCGGGGGCTCGGGTGCATCAGGCGGTGGCCGTGTGAGGCTCGTCAGGACCAGCGCGTCTTACGGTGGTCGCATCATGTGTTCGGCGGCTCACGCCGACACGTTCACTCCTGGCGGAAATCCGATCGAAACTGGACTGGAAGGTGCAACTCACGGTCGAGTGGATGCGTCGTACGTGTATGGAACTGAGGAACCGAATCTACCGATCACGTGACGAGCGCATGCTGGCTGGCGTCGCCGGTGGCCTCGCCGAGTACTTCGATATCGACCCGACCCTCGTTCGACTCATCTGGGCGGTCGGTACACTGGTCACGGGCCCCGTCGCCCTGTTGCTGTACGTCATGTGTGTGCTGATCATTCCGCGCGAGCCTGAGACGCACCTCGTGTGACGCGCACCGTCCGCTGCTGCATTGCCGGCTGCGGGCCGGCTGGCGCGATGCTCGGTCTCCTGCTGGCACGAGCAGGCGTGACCGTGGTTGTGCTCGAAAAGCACGCGGACTTCTTACGTGATTTTCGTGGCGACACGATTCACCCGTCGACGCTGGAAGTCCTGGACGACCTGGGGCTCGCGGAGCGTTTTCTCCGCGAGCTCCCGCATTCGGAAGTCTCCCATCTGCAAATGCGACTCCCTACGGGCGCCAGCATGCAGATGGATTTCCGTCGTCTCCCGACTCGCTTCAAGTTCATTGCGTTCGTGCCGCAGTGGGACTTTCTCGAGTTCATCACCGCCGAGGCGCGGCGCTATCCGAGCTTCACGCTGATTCGCGAGGCCGAGGTCACCGACCTGTTGATGGACGACGGCCGGGTGACGGGCGTGCGGTACGAGACGGCGGCGGATGCGGAGGAGGTGCGCGCCGAGCTGACGGTCGGCGCCGACGGACGGACGTCGCGCGTGCGCGAGGCGGCCGGGCTGGCTCTGACGGAGACGTCGCCGCCCATGGACGTGCTGTGGTTCCGGGTGAGCCGCCGCGAGGCGGACGGTGACGCGATCGAGCTGCGCCTGCAGCCGGGACACTTTTTCGCGCTCATCAATCGCCGCGAGTACTGGCAGGTGGCGTACGTGATACCCAAGGGCGCGTACGACGCGGTACGCGAGGGCGGGCTGGACGCCTTTCGTCGCTCGTTTGGCGACGGGGTGCCTGAGCTGGCGGACCGGGCGGGCGAGATCACGGATTGGGAGCAGGTCAGGCTGCTCACGGTGCGGGCGGACCGTCTGCGACGCTGGTACCGGCCCGGGGTGGTGTGTCTGGGCGACGCGGCACACGCCATGTCGCCGATAGCGGGGGTGGGCATCAACGTCGCGATTCAGGACGCCGTCGAGGCGGCGAACCTGCTGTGGAAGCCGCTGCGGCGCGGGTCGGTCAGCGTGGGCGACCTGGCGCGGGTGCAGCGGCGGCGCGAGCTGTCGGTGCGCGTGATCCAGGGGTTTCAGGGAGTGCTGCAGGAGAACGTGCTGCGGCCGACGCTGGGCGCGCGGGACGGCAGCGTGGCGATGCCCCGGGTCATGCAGGTCGGGCTGCGGCTGCCCGTGGTGCGCGATTTGCCAGCGAGGCTGATCGCGCTGGGCATTCGGCGGCCGCGCGTAAAAACGCCTTCCCCAGAGGGGACCCGCCGGGGGTAAGACGCAACTCGTTCCCCAGAGGGGACCCGCGTCGGACTTGTGACGCAACACGAACCACCAGGCACGCGGTGGGGTCGACGACCACGTGGCCGCGGAGATAGTCGCCTGGCAGGCACGCCGCAACCGCGGCTAAGCTGGTGCTTTCGGGGCATGCATCCGCAAACTGGCGCCTGTTTTGACGAGGTTGTGACAATCGTCGTCCACGCTGCTCGACGCACGCATGCTGCTTCAGCCGGCGGGGAAACACACTACGCGTGAGCAGCGTTAATCGTCTCATGAGCGGGCCGCGCGGGCGACTCGGTTCTCAGGAATCTCCAAGGTAGGCTGCCTAGATTCACTTGCAGATCGTGTAGAAGCGCGAACAGACTGGAGACGCCCCCCGATGGCCTTAACTAGCCCACGCACTCGCCCGCTCGTTCAGGCGCGCATTCCCAAACGCCTGTTGCTGATCGGGCTGGCGGCTGCCGTAGGTCTGGGGGGCACCTACGTGGCAATCGAGGGCAATCCGCTAGCGCGCAACAACAACGCGGTGGTCTACGACTCGTCGGCCGCGCGCCAGGGCACGCTGCAGGTCACTGTCGCCGCGACCGGGCCGATCACCAATCCACAGAGCGTCCCGCTCAGCTTCAAAAACTCCGGCAAATTGAGCGAGGTCGACGTGACCGTCGGTCAGCAGGTGACTGCCGGCCAGGTGCTGGGCAAGCTCGACGCCAGCGATTTGCAGGCGGCGGTCGACCAGGCGCAGGCGACACTCACGCAGCAGCAGGCTGCCCTGGCCAAGCTCCAGGCGGGCGCGACGCCCGAGCAGATCGCGCTGGCCCAGGCGCAGGTCGCCGCGGCCCAGACGACCCTCGACGGCGCGCAGAAGAGCCTGCAGTCGACGCAACAGAACGCGACCACGACGGTCAGCTCCGCGCAGGCCGACGTCAGCACCTCGCAAATCGACCTGAGTGGAAGCCAGCAGGCGGCTCAGAGCGCGCAGGACCAGTCCGATGCGGGAACTCAGGCCGACCAGACGGCGCAGTCGAACGCGCAGCAGCAGTATCAGGACCAGGTCACCAACTTCCAGGCGAGCTACGCCCAGGGGCAGGCGACACTCGCCAGCCAGGCGGTCGCGGTCCAGAACGCGCAGAAGGGCGTCGACGACGCACAGGCAGGCCTGACAGCGACGCAGCAGGCGTCGGATGCCGCCACCAAGGCGGATACCGTCAGCGTGCAGACCGCGCAGGACGCATTGAGCAACGCGCAGACCGCCCTCGCCGCCACCCAGCAGCAGATCGCGACGGCAGTCCAGGCCGATCAGGTGGCCCTGAATAACGCATCGAGCAACCTGTCCGCGGCGCAGACGGCGGCCAACAACGCGGCCGATGTCGCCTCGGCCAGCAACACGGTCGCTGCCAAGCAGGTCAGCGCGGCGCAGTCCAGCCCGAACTCAACCAGCGCCAGCGTAGCGGTGTCCCAGGCGCAGCAGAACCTGTCCACGGTGCAGAACAACCAGAGCCTGGCTAATTCGCAGGCCGACATCACCACCGCGCAGAACGCGGTGAACACCGCGCAGGCAGCGCTCCAGTCGGATCAGGCCAAGAATCAGGGCACACTGGTCTCGGCGCAGGCGAACGTGACGTCCGCGCAGAATGCGCTGAAGAGTGCCCAGGCCCAGCAGCAAACAGACCAGGCGAAGAACCAGCAGACCGTGCTGTCCGCGCAGCAGCAGGTCAACACGGCGCAGAACTCGCTGCAGACGGCGCTCGCGGCTCAGGCGGCGGCGCAGAGTCAGAATCAGCAACAACTGCTAACGGCCAAGTCGGATGCGAATCAGGCGTTGAACAGCAACCTGACCGCACAAAACACGACGGCGAGCGATCAAACCAAAAACCAGGCGAGCGTGCAGTCGGCCCAGAGCGGCGTGGACCAATCGCAGTCGGCGCTGGCAAAGTCGCAGTCCACCCTGCAGAACACGGTGACGGGTCAGCAGGGGACGGTTCAGTCGGCGCAGAACACGGTGACGCAGAACCAGGCGGCGGTGCAGACACAGATGGCGACCGCGGCGCAGACGCTGGCGCCCCCCTTGCAATCAGACCTCGACGCGGCGACCGCGCAGGTCGCGGGAGCGCAGTCGGCGTTGCAGCAGGCCCAGAGCAACCTGGCGTCGGCGACGCTGGTTGCGCCGGCCAACGGCACCATCGCGGCCCTGAATGGCGCGGTGGGGCAGTGGATTGGCGGCGGGCCCGTCGGGACCTCCTCGTCGTCGTCCACGTCGACGACGACGTCGACCACCTCGAGTGGCGCGTTTGCGACCTTGACCGATCTGACCACGCCGCAAATCAGCGCCTCGGTCAGTGAGGCGGACATTGGCAAGGTGCAACCGGGGCAGAAGGTCAACTTCACGCTGACGGCGTATCCGAACCGCACGTTTACGGGGACGGTCGCGAGCATTGAGCCCGCGGGCACAACCACCTCGAATGTGGTCACGTACAGCGTGTTGATCTCGGTGGATCCGACCGATGCGCGGCTGCTGCCGGACATGACGGCGACCGTGACGATCATCACCGAGGAGGATGACAACTCGGTGCTGGTGCCGAACTCGGCGATCACGTATGCGCAGGGGCCAGGGCGCTCTGTGGGGCTCGCCGGACAGGGCGGAGCCGCGCAGGGTGCTGGCGGCCAGGGCGCGCGTGGCGCGGGGCGCGGGCAGGGCGGGGCCGCAGGCCAGGGTGGTGCTGGCGGCCAGGCGGCGGCCAACGGTCAGGGCGGCGCGGGCGGCCAGGGTGGTGCTGGCGGCCAGGCGGCGGCCAACGGGCAGGGCGGAGCGCAAGGCGCGGCGGCGCAGGCTGGCGCGGGTGGTGGCCAGGGTGCTGGCGGCGCGCAGGGCCAGGCGCGTAACGGCGCGGGTGGCCAGGGCGGCGCTGGCGGACAAGGCGGCGGGCGACAGGGCGGCGCGGGCGGCCAGGGTGGTGCTGGCGGCCAGGCGGCGGCCGACGGGCAGGGCGGAGCGCAAGGCGCGGCGGCGCAAGCGGGCGCCGGCGGTGGCCAGGGTGGCGCGGGCGGACAAGGCGCGGGCGGACAAGGCGCTGGCCAGGGCGGCGCGGCCGGTGCGTCAGGTGGCCAGGCCGCGGCCAACGGCCAGGCCGGTGCGGCTAGCGGCCAGGCCGGCGCGGCCGGCGCCCAGGCTGCCACGCCGCAGACTTTCCTCGTGGTGCTGCGCGATGGCGCACCCGTGCGCGTGCCCGTGCAACTCGGCAGCACCGACGGCACCAACACCGTCGTGCTCAGCGGCCTGCAGGCTGGCGACCAGGTGGTCACTGGCACCTCGTCAACGGGCAGCGCGACGACCAGCCGCTCTACGAGCAGCGGCAGCAGCAATATCTTCGGGTTTGGCGGGCGTGGCGGTCCCGGCGGCGGTGCTCCCGGCGGCGGCGGTGCTCCCGGCGGCGGTGGTGGTCAGCGGCCCGCCGGTGGCGCCGGTGGCGCGGGCGGAGCACCTGCTGGAGGCGGTGCGCCGGGTGGCGGTGGCGCACCTGGCGGAGCTCCTGCTGGAGGACGAAACTAATGGCAACTATCCTCGTTGACGACAAGCGCGTAGCAGACGCACCCCCGCCGCCTGACGGCGCCGCCGTCCGCGAGCCCTCGGCTCGGCCCGAATCACCCCCAGACCCCTTTGCGCTGCTGGCCGAGGTTCCCACCCGCGGAAGCGGCGGACTCCGCATCTTTCAGACCGTGCCGTCTGCTCTGGCCGCGTTGCGGGCCAACAAGGGCCGCAGCGTGCTCACCACGCTGGGCATCATCATTGGCGTCGCCGCGGTCATCGCGATTGTGGCGTTGGGCGAAGGCGCGAGCGCGTCGGTCAGCAACCAGCTGG
Organism: uncultured Chloroflexia bacterium; assembly: GCA_963776625.1. Taxonomy (GTDB): domain Bacteria; phylum Chloroflexota; class UBA6077; order UBA6077; family CF-72; genus CF-72. Next base: position 984,432 of record CAVZNP010000007.1, read on the forward strand.
CCGGGCTCGGCGTCAATCTGCTGACGATCACACCAGGCGCCGTCCGAACGGGTGGTGCTGCCGGCGGCGCGGGCGGCGCCATCACGCTGAAGGCGTCCGATGCCGACGCGATCCAGCAGCAGGTCCCCGGCCTGAGTGGTGTGAGCCCGGTGGTCTCGGGCAACGCGCAGGTCATTTACAGCGACCAGAACTGGTCCACCCGTATTCAGGGGGTCGATCCCGACTACCTGACCATCAACGACTGGACGATTGCCCAGGGCAGCGCCTTTACCGATCAGGACAACACCAACGCGGCCAGCGTGGCCATTCTCGGTCAGACGGTCGTCACCAACCTCTTCCCGAATGGGCAGTCGCCGATCGGTCAGCTGGTGCGCATTCGCAACGTGCCGTTCACGGTTGTCGGCGTGCTGCAGAGCAAGGGTGCCAGCGGCTTCGGCGACCAGGACGACGTGGTCATGATCCCATTCCGCACGGGCCAGGTGCGTCTGTTCGGCGCGCAGAACATCAATCAGATCATCGTGCAGGTGGCGGATCCGACCCAGATGGACGCTGCCAACGCAAAGATCGACACGCTTCTGCGCCAGCTACACAAGCTGCCGAGCTACCAGGCAGACGACTTCACCATCCGCAACAACGCTGACATCATCTCGCGCGTCTCGAGCGTGTCGGACACGATGACGATGCTGCTGGGCGGTGTCGCGGCGGTCTCGCTCGTGGTCGGTGGCATCGGCATCATGAACATCATGCTGGTGTCGGTAACGGAGCGCACGCGGGAGATTGGTATCCGCCTGGCAATCGGCGCGCAGCCGCGCGACGTGCTGTTCCAGTTCCTCGTGGAGGCGGTGGTGCTGTCGCTGATGGGCGGCATCATCGGCATCTTGATCGGATCGGGGGTGGCGCTGGCGATGCCATACGTGGCGGGGTGGACGACGGTACTTCCGTGGAATGCCATCGCGCTGTCGTTCGCGGTGTCGGCGGCCATCGGCATGTTCTTCGGGATCTATCCTGCGCGCAAAGCGTCGCAGCTGGATCCGATCGTCGCGCTGCGCTACGAGTAGCAAGACGCGTATGCCCCGAGGGGACCCGGTGGCGCCGGTGTTCCCCGGAGGGGACCCGCCGGGACGGACGCGTCGTCCGAGTTGACGACGTCTCGAACGGAGAGGCCGGTGTTCCCCGGAGGGGACCCAGCTGGGAAGAGACGTGTGGTTCGAGCCGATGGCATCTCGGCTGGCGGCTGGCGGGACTCGCGCTGCGAGGGGACCCGCCGGGACGGACGCGTCGTCCGAGTTGACGACGTCTCGAACGGAGAGGCCGGTGTTCCCCGGAGGGGACCCAGCTGGGAAGAGACGTGTCGTCCGACCGCGCTTGACTACGCGGCAGGATGGTGTGCGAACTGCGCCAGGAAGCCGATCACCAGCAGGATCAGCAGGATGACCGCCAGGATCGTGAGCGTCGTGCGCCAGGGGGGGAGGTCACCCGCTGGTTTGGGGGGTGGCTCGTCGGGCGCGTAAACGTCTGGAATGACGACGCTGTCCAGGTGTGACACGTCGTCCGCGAGCGCAGCCATCGACGGGTAGCGTTCGGCTGGGCGGCGGCGCAGGGCACGATACAGCACCGCCTCGACGCTGCGCGGAACGTCGGGGCGCAGCTGTCTGATCAGCGGTGGGTCGGTCTCCACCTTGCGCTGCATGGCGGCCAGATTGTCGGCGTGGGACGGGTAGGGCACCTGGCCGGCGAGGAGCTCGAACAGTACACAGCCCAGCGCGTAGACGTCGGTGCGGGCGTCGCCGCGCTCGCCTCGGACCTGCTCCGGCGCCATGTAGTCGGGCGTACCGACCGCATTGGACAGGTGCGAGAACGTCAGGCGGCGCGATGCCAGCCGCAGGGCGATGCCGAAGTCTGTCAGGGTGACGTGGCCCGTGGCGTCGATCAGCACGTTTTCGGGCTTCAGATCGCGGTGCACGATGCCCTGGGCGTGGACGTACTCGAGCGTCTCGGCCAGTTGACGAGTGATGTCCAGGGCTTCGTCGACCGGCAGACGACCGCCGTTCTGGGACAGGTAGTGGCGCAGCGACTCGCCTTCGATGTACTCGAAGACCATGAAGTGCGAGTCGGGACCGGAGAGCAGACACTGCAGTCCGGGATGGCTGAGGCCACGCGCGATTTCCAGCTCGCGCTGGTAGCGATTGAAGGCAGCCAGATCGCCGGCGAGGGCGACCTGCGGGATCTTCAGGACGACGTCCCGGTCAGTGCGGCAGTCGGTGGCGCGATAGACGTCGGCCATGCCGCCGCTGGCGAGGACCGAGCAGACCTCATAGCGGTCCTCGATACGGGCGCCGACCGCGTAGGGCATCTATCAGCCTTCAGTCACTGGTCTCGACTGGAGCCTCGAGCCGCCCGGTCAATGCGCGCGCGGCCAGCGCGGACAGCGCGACGGAGCCCCGCGGATCCTCGAGAAAGGCGTTCAGCACCGCGCCAGCGACCAGCACCACACCCACGATATACAGCCAGAACATGAAGAGCAGGATGGTCCCGAATGCCGCGTACACGCTGAAGCCCCCGCCGAACAACGCCACGTAAATCGGAAAGATGCGCACGATCAGTAGCAGTGCAATCGACGTCAACCCGGCGCCAGGCAAGGCGTGGACCAGATTCTGCCGGCGGTTGGGAATCAACCAGTACATCAGAATCATCATGACCACCAGCGCGGTAATCGAGATGAACGTTCCGAGACCGGCATCAATCGCCGCCGCCAACGAGGGAATGTACGCCGTCAGAGATTGGCCCAGCGCGCCGCCGAGGATCGCCGCTGCCGTATTGACCAGCAACAGCGCGGTGACGGCGAACAACGCGGCAAAGCTCACCACGCGCTGGGTCACCACGTTGCGCTCCGGGACGTGGTAGGCCAGGTCGAACACAGATTCGAGGGTGACGAAGAAATTGGAGCCGTTGAAGAGGAGCAAACCGAGGCTGATCAAGCCGGCGCCGCTCGCAGAGCGCTCGATCGCCGCGAGGCTGTCGCGAACCAGGGTACTGACGGTCTCGGGCAACACTGCCAGCAGACGGTTTTCGGCGGCCAGGGCTTGGGACGAGTCACCCAGCAGCAGGCCGATCAGGGACAGGATGCCGAGCAGCAGTGGCAAGAACGTGTTGAGTATGCCCCAGGCCAGCAGCGACGCCAGTGTCAGCCCGCGATCGTCCATGAACTTCTGGACGAGGCGGGCCGGCGGCGAGGCAAGGATACGTTTCAGTCGCCCGGGCTCTGACAAGCGGCGGCTCAGCGATCGAAGATGGCTTGCATGGCTCCGCTGGCGTCAACGAGCACCAGTCGACCGTTGTCGAAGCGGTAGGTGGACGTTTGCTGCAGGGCGTTCAGGTAGGCCGTCTCCTGATCCATGATTGGCTGATCGCACGCTTTGAAGGTCGATGCGAGCGGTCCGATCGTCAGCGTTGTGCTGGTGCTCTGGTACGGGCCCGAGAAGCTATTGCAGCCACCCGAGCCGGTGATCTGACCGTCGGCGCCGAACATCGCGGTGGGCTGCGTTCCGGTCTGAATCGACTGCACCCCGCCTCGGCCGTTGTTGTAGGCGGTGAGCTGCCAGAGTGGGCCAACCAGCTCAGGCGTGGGCAGGGGGGTGAAGAGCATCTGACCGCCGGAGCTCAGGCCCAACTGCAGCGTCGTGCCGCTGAAGGAGTAGCTCGTGACCTGGTTGAGGCCTGCGAGGAAGACGTCTGCCTGGGAGTCTGGCGGGCAGGCCACCAGCGTGGACGGGCCGAGCTGCAGCATCAGGCTGCTGCCGCTAACGCTAGCGGTCGCCAGCACCTGGTTGCAATCGGCGCGGATCTGGACGGATGCGTCGGCCTGGACGGTGAGCGTGTAGCGGGTAGGGTCGGCCGCGACGATGGGGCTCCCGCTGGCGGGTTGGGTCGATTGCCACTGCCAGGCGCCAACCAGGGTCGAGGTCACCGGCGGCGGGCGAGGGACTCGCGCTCACGGCTGGGCTGGCTGACGACGCTGGACTGGCCGACGGCGCCGGGCTGAGGGCGGCTGCTGGGCTGAGCGCAGGGGCTGGACTGGCGGATGGGCCAGGGCTGGCTGACGTCGCCGCGCCGAAAGATGGCGCCGGGCTGGCCGATGGCGCCGGGCTGAGCGCGGCGACCGCGCTCGCGGCCGAGGACACGCTCGTCGGCGCGGCCGCCGGACTGCTGGGGGCGGCGGCGGGAGTACAGCCAGCAACGAACACAAGCGCGACGATCCAGAGGGCTGGTCCGCGACGCACACGAAGCATGCGTCGCAGCGTAGGCAGCGGGTCGGGGCAGGCCATCGGGAAGAACCCTCATCGACGTAAGCGCGAGTCGCGGCGGCCCGACGCACGGCTACGTGCCGAATCCCCGAAGTCCTGGGCCGTGTCTCCCACCGCGTGTGTCGTTGACGGCCACGGAGTTGCTGGATAGATCCCTTGCGGCTGCGGTTCAGGCCGTCGCGGCCGGGACCATCGCCTGCATCGCGTCGCCGACGTGGATCGCCCCACCCACCACGATGCGCGCGCGCAGGCCGCCGCGCTGCAGCAGTGGACGCATGACGCGCTTGCCGGTTAGCAGCTCCAGGTGCTCACACGGCGGACAGTCCTTCACCCCTTCGAGCACCACTTCCCCCACGCTGAAGCGCTGCCCGAGCAGCTCGCCAAGCCGCACTCCGCGCACCGTCAGATTGCGGCGATGCTGCGCCACGCCCAGCTCGATGCCGAGCTCGGCTCTCAGCGCGTCCAGCGTTTCCGCTTCGATGAGCGTCACCTCGCGGGCCCCGGGCTCGGTGGGCCGCTGCGAGTAGAAGCCAATGCCCGCCGCGTAGCGGTCACCACGCAGCCCCACGCCGACGATGGCATCAACTTCGGTGAGCGCTTGCATGTCCGCGCTGCCACGCGGCGCAATACAGATCGCCTCGACGTACCCCATCGCGGGAGGATAGCCCACCGCTCCCGACGCATTCGGGGTTAGCTTGTCGAACTGCATTGGCCGCGAATCGCGGCCCGCCGAGACGTTGATTCTTTGTTAGCACTCTTTTGTTCGGAGCCGGGCGCCTGGTCGCTTACAATGGCCAAGTCCCCCGCCCCCTGGTACTGGACTTTGCCTTCATGAGCTCGCTCGACGACCGATACCGCGCACAGGCTGTGCCGATGACCCCGATTCCAGAGACGGAGGCCGAGCCCGAGACGCGGGTGACGGTCACCACGAGCAAGCCCAAAGGCGGCGGGCTCGCCTGGGAGCTGCTGCAGACCATCATTCTGACGCTGGCCATTTTCCTGGGTGTGCGCTCGGTGGTGCAGAACTTCCGCGTCGAAGGCGCCAGTATGGAGCCGACACTCGAAACGGGTCAGTATTTGCTGATCAGCAAGGCGCCCTATTTCCACATCGAGAACACGCCGCTGGCAGGTCTGGCGAACATCCTGCCGACGACCAAGCAGGGCTCGACTGAGTTCCTGTTCGGTGGTCCGCAGCGTGGCGACATCGTCAGTGTTCAAAGCGCCGACGCAGCCTGACAAGGACTTCATCAAGCGCGTTATCGGGCTGCCGGGTGACACGGTGCTCATCAAGAACGGGCAGGTGATTATCAATGGCCAGCCGCTGGATGAGCCGTACATTCACTTCCCGGCGTCGTACACCTACCCGTTTGACGGACAGCCGAAGCAGATCCCAGATGGGTACTACTTCGTGCTGGGCGACAATCGCCCGAACAGCTCGGACTCCCACCTGGGGTGGAACGTCCCCGTGGATAACTTCGTCGGCAGGGCCTGGGTCAGTTACTGGCCGCCGAGCGATTGGGGCATGGAGCCCGCGGGGAGTCAGGTTCAGAGCTACCAGGCAGAGTAGCCGCAGTAGACGCTCGTAGCGAGTTTTCTCAAAACGAGTTTTTCTTAGAACGAGTTGGCTTTTAAGTCGAAAGCTGCGGCTTTCTCCCCAGGGCTCCGCGCCCTGGACCCCGCGTCCCAGAGCCCTACTCTCGGTGGCTGTTGGGCGCATCCGCTCGCCATAACGCACGCACTGTCAACACGTGTGTAATCCGAGAGGGTGGGTGTGCGTATTCACGGTGGAGCCCCAAGGTGGAGCCCCAAGGTGTGACTGCCTGGGATGTGCCCCCGAAGGTGTCCTCCCGAAGGGTGTCCGCCGTCGAGGTCCCTGCTCGAGGGTCTTCGAGGTGTCCGTTAAGTCCCTCCCGGAGGTGTCCCTCCCCGAGGTGTCCTCCAGGACGAGACGTTCGGGACAGCGGATGCGCCCAACAGCCACCGAGAGTAGGGCTCTGGGACGCGGGGTCCAGGGCGCGGAGCCCTGGGGTGAAAGCCGCAGCTTTCGACTCTAAGAAAGACTCGTCGCGAGATCAAGCCCGCCCTGGGGAGAAAGCCGCCGCTTTAGACGTCTAAGAAAAGACTCGTTGGCGAGCGTACGACGGCCAAATTAAAAAATTACCGTTGGCGTACGCTGAAATCTTATGAATGCTGCCGATGCCGTCGCCGAAATCCTCAAGCGCGAAGGTACCGAGTTCCTGATCGGTTACCCGGTCAATCCGATCATCGAGGCCGCCGCTCGGGCTGATATCCGGACCATCATCGTCCGCCAGGAGCGCATCGGCCTGCATATGGCCGACGCCGTCAGCCGTGTGTCATCCGGCCAACGCGTGGGCGTCTTCGCCATGCAGCATGGCCCGGGCACCGAGAACGCCTTCGGCGGTGTCGCGCAGGCGTACGGCGAATCCTCGCCCATCGTCGTGCTGCCCGGCGGCTATCCGCGGCGACTGATCAACGTCCCGCCCAACTTCAACGCGTTTCTGAACTTCCAGCACGTCACCAAGTGGTGTGAGCAGGTCACCGTCGCCGACGTCGTGCCCGACGCGATGCGGCGCGCCTTCACCCAGGTCCGCAACGGGCGGCCACGGCCCGTCCTGGTCGAGTTTCCCTCCGACGTCATGACCGAGGACATTCCCGAGCCGCTCACCTACAAGCCTGCGCCGCGCGCGAAATCGGCGCCCGACGCTCAGGCTGTCGCCGAGGTCGCCCAGGCGCTGCTCAGCGCGGAGCGGCCCGTGCTCTATGCGGGCCAGGGCGTCCACTACGCGCGCGCCTGGGCGCCTCTGCGCGAATTGGCGGAGCTCCTCGAAGCGCCGGTGACCGGCAGCCTCGAAGGCAAGAGCGCGTTTCCCGAGGACCACGAGCTGTCGCTCGGCGTGGGCAGCCGCTCGATCCCCAAGGCGGTGCGCCACTTCTTGAACCAGGCCGACCTCATCTTCGGTGTAGGCTGCAGCTTCGGCACGACCAATTACGGCGTGCGCTTGCCGCGCAACGGGCCGAAATACATTCAGGCCACGCTCGACGCCGCGGACCTGAACAAGGAAATGCCCATCGAGCACGCGCTGCTCGGCGACGCCGACCTGACCTTGAAGATGCTGGTTGGCGAAGTCAAAGAGCGTTTGGGCGGTAAACCGCGCGGCCGTCGGGCGGCCGTGGCGCAGGAAATTGCCAGGGTTCGCGAGGAGTGGCTCACCGAGTGGAAGCCAAAACTCACGTGCAATGACACGCCGCTGTCGCCGTATCGCGTCATCTGGGACCTGATGCACACCGTGGACGTGGCCAACACGATCATTACCCACGACGCGGGCAGCCCGCGCGATCAGCTGGCGCCATTCTGGCGAGCGACCGAGCCACTGGGCTACATCGGCTGGGGCAAGACGACGCAACTCGGCTACGGCCTGGGCCTGGCGATGGGCGCCAAGCTCGCGCGGCCGGACAAGCTGTGCATCAACGTCTGGGGCGACGCGGCCATCGGCTTCACCGGGCATGGACTTCGAGACGGCGGTCCGCGAGCGGATTCCGATCCTGTCGATTCTGTTCAACAACTTCAGCATGGCCATTGAGCTGAAGGTGATGGCGGTCGCGACCGAGAAGTTCCGGTCGACGGACATTTCAGGGAATTACGCGGATATGGCGCGCGCCTTCGGCGGCTACGGCGAGCGGGTGACAGACCCGTCGGAGATTGTCCCCGCGATCAAGCGCGGCATGCAGCAGACGCAGGAGGGCCGGCCGGCGCTGCTGGAGTTCATCACGCAGAAAGAGACGCAAACCTCGGACTACTAATCTAAGCTAATGATCTTCGCGGAATACGGCGCCTTGCGGCGCGAGCGAGCGAAGCGCAGCAAGGCGGTCCCTCCGGGGGTCAAAGGGGCGACGAGCCCCTTTGAAATCCCCGCGTTCAGCGGCGAGACCTCGTCACCTCCCAACCGGAGGCCAGCCGCGGGCTAAATCGCGAAGCTCTGTAAATCAGGACGGCTTGCGGGTCGGGGGAGCCCGCCGCCAGTCGCTGCTCCCCGCCGCCAGTCGCTGCTCCGCTCGTTCCTCGCTGCGCGTGTTATCCACGTCCCGCGGCGACCCCCGGCGTACGAGCTGGACCGCTCCTCGGTGGGTGGCGCGCACGTGACGTCCGGTTCGCAAACGTGTCGGACTGAAAGCTGTTTACTTGGTGTCGCCCAGGTCGTAGACGTGTTCCATCGCCGCGCGGGCGGCGGGCGCGTTCGCGGCGAGCCACGTGGCTACGGGTGGCGCCACGCGGCGCTCGAGGGCAGGCAGCGCGGCGTCCGCGTCGCCCAGCAGCACGTGCAGGCCGTACAGCCGCAGTGCGACGCTCTGTTGCTCTTGATAGCGGAAGCGCGCCGGCACGCTCGGGTCCACCGGTCGCCGAATGGCTTCAGCCAGGTCGGTGTTCGCCTGAGCGATCTCAGCCCGGAGTTGGTCTGGGAACTGCCGCGTTGCTTCGACGTACTGCTGGCTGTCCGCGTCATAGGCAAACATCAGCGGCAAGAACGGCGAGGCCGCGAAGCTCAGATCGTCGAAGTAGGCGAACACATCAGAGCTGCCGACCAGCTCCAGGGGCCCGTCGCCGTCCAGTTGCTGTGGCTGGCTCATTCCGCCGTTGCCGAGGTCGACGTCCAGCAGGTGCGCGGCGCCAGTCTGCAGCGGCGCGACACCGACCGAGAAGCAGCAGTGCGCGCCACCACTGTACGTCTCGTAGCCGAGTACCTGGCTGCCGTCGCCGAGGAGGTCGCCGCACCAGAGCGGGATGAGCTTTTCGCCGGGGGCCAGCGGCTGTGCCAGATCGAAGACGACGCTGCCATCCGAGGCGGTGGCGCGCACGGTAACGGCGCCTGGTCGGCTGACGTCGAACGAGCCCATGTTGTTCCACGTCAGCTGATCTGGTCCACACTGCGCCGAGCCGCTGTCGGCGTTGGACAGGAGCGTCACCGCGCTCGGATCTGCCGGGTCGGCAAACGCCTGGCCGCTCGCGCCGAACAGCGCGCCCACGACGAGCAACGACGCGAGCATGTTTGCCCACCCGTGACGTGCGCGTCGTAGAGCTCCAGAAACTTGCCCATCGCGTACAGCGTTCACAGGCGACGAGCGATATTGTAGAAACGCGAGACCCTATCGCGATGGCCCGGCCTCGAAACGATCCCCCGCGCGGCCTGCTGAACCTGCATCTCGCCGAGGATCGCGTCCACGTGGCGCGCTACCTGCCGTCGGCGCCCATCGACGCCTTTGTCGAGCACTACTGGACGGTGCGCTGGGATCTCCGCGACCGTGCGCCGTTCACGTCCCAGACACTCCCATATCCGAGCGTGCATCTTGTCCTCGAGCGGGGCGACTGGCATCTCACCGGCGTGCCGACGACGCGGTTCGAGCGCACCCTGCGCGACGCGGGCGCCGTGTTCGGGATCAAGTTCTTGCCGGGTGGCTTCCTGGCCATTCCTCGACCGCTCCGTCAGCGAGCTGACGGACCAGGTGTTTCTCGGCAGCGAGGTCCTGCCACTTGCCGGTGAGCTCTCGGCGTGTCTGCCACGCCAGGACTGGGCTGACCGGTCGATGCTCGAGGGCGTCGAAAGGATCTTCCGCGCTCACCTTCCCGAGCGCGACGAGCGCACCGTGCTGGTGAGCCGCCTGGTGAACGCGATCGCGGACGACCGCGGCATCGTGCGCGTCGAGCAGGTCGTCGCGCTGTCTGGCATCGGCCATCGCGCGCTGCAGCGCCTGTTCCGCGAGTACGTGGGCGTCAGCCCGAAGTGGGTGCTGCAGCGCTACCGGCTGCTCGAAGCCGCCGAGCGGCTGGCCTCAGGCGAGAGCGACGGCGCGCGCGTGGCGCATGAGCTCGGCTATTACGACCAGGCGCACTTCATTCGGGACTTCAAAGCGATTGTCGGCCGCTCGCCGGGCGCGTTCGTGGCCGAGCGCACCAGCGGCGTGGCCGAGTAGCGCGCGACCGCCAAGCCGAGCAACGCACCACCGAGGAGTACGCCGTCGCCGCCGTCGAGGAGCGCCGAGCGCCGCCGCCGAGGAGCGCCGAGCGCCGCCGAGCAGACTCAATGCTTCCCCCTACCCGACGCGTGTCATCCTCAGGAGGTACGCCGCAGGATCTTTCCAGTTTCTTCGTCTCGTCGTCGACAGCGCCGGAGTTGCGGATCCTTCGCAGGCAGGATGACAGACAGCCAGACTCACACCGCGCGAACTACTGGGAAGCCTCGAGCGGCCCTGGCGTGAACTTCGCCAGCACCAGCTTGCGAACCAGCGCGTCGGGAACCGGCTCATCCAGCCGAAAGCGCACCGTGCCTTTGGCCGTGCTGTACGCCTTCAGCTCATCGGCGAACGCATCCATGTTGGCGCCGTACAGCGCGCAGTGGTGTTTGGCTGCGCCGAACGAAACGATCCCGCCGGGCATCCGATATGTCGGCAGGCCGTAGCTGATGACCTCACTGGCCTCAGGCAGCGCGGCGCGGACGGCCGCACGCAGCTCGCGCAACCGCGCCTGGGTGTGCGCAGGCTGCGCGGCGATGTAGTCGTCGACCGTCGCAAAGGTCACCACGTCGCTGGCCCAAAGCTAGAATACCGCTCACAGGAGAGCCTGCTCGATCGTGGGCCACGCTGCTCGAGGCAACGGCTACTCCGAACAGTGAGAGCGAGAACAACGCACATGCCAGCTCTGGAAGGCCGCTACGACTTTCGCACCGCGGAGCCGCGCCTGCAGCAACAGTGGGCGTCGGACGGGATCTATCTGTTCGATCCCGCCGTTACGGGCGCGGTGTACACGGTCGACACGCCGCCTCCCACCGTGTCGGGACGCATTCACATTGGCCACGTGTACTCGTACACCCAGGCCGACGTGATGATCCGCTACCACCGTATGAAGGGCGAACACGTCCTGTATCCGTTTGGCTTCGATGACAACGGCCTGCCGACCGAGCGCTTCACAGAGCAGGTGCGCGGTATCAAAGCGCAGGAAGTGGGGCGGCGCGCCTTCATCGAAGCCTGCCTCGAGCTGTCGGAACAGGTGGAGGGGCAGTTCGAGCGGTTCTGGAAGCGGCTCGGGCTGTCGGTTGACTGGCGGCTGAAATACTCGACGATTGACCCGCGCTCGCGGCGCATCTCCCAGTTCGGCTTCATCGACCTGTTCGAGAAGAACCAGGTCTATCGCTCGGAGGAGCCGACGCTGTGGTGCCCCGAATGTCAGACGGGCGTCGCTCAGGCCGAGATCGACGACAAAACTGGCGTCAAGACGAAATTCACGACCATCCCGTTCGTCGCGGCGGACGGTCGCGAGCTGCCAATCGCGACCACGCGGCCCGAGCTGCTGGCGGCCTGCGTCGCGGTCATGGTCAATCCAGACGACGCGCGCTACCGCGACTTCGTTGGCCAGATGGTGCGCACGCCAATCTTTGGGTACGACGTGCCGGTCATCGCCGACGACAAGGCTGAAAAAGACAAAGGCACCGGCGCGGTCATGTGCTGCACCTTCGGCGACGTGACCGACGTCTACTGGTGGCGGACCCACTCGCTGCCGCTGCGCATCGTGATCACCCGCGACGGCCGCCTGAACGAGCTGGCGGGTCCGTACGCCGGCCTGCGCATTCGCGCCGCGCGCACGAAGATCCTGGAGGACCTCGCCGCGCGGGGGTTGGTGCGCGACCAACGCGACATCGAACACAGCGTCGGCGTGCACGAGCGCTGCCAGACGGAGATCGAATACCTGGTCATCTCGCAGTGGTTTGTCAAAGTGCTCGAGAACAAGCAGCTGTTTCTCGACGCTGGCCGACGCATGCGCTGGTTCCCTGAGTACATGCGCGGACGCTACGAGAGCTGGATCGAGGGCCTGAACTGGGACTGGAACCTCTCGCGTCAGCGCTATTACGGCGTGCCGTTTCCGGCGTGGTACTGCGGCGCGTGCCGGGCGCCGATCATGGCCCGACCCGAGGATCTGCCGGTCGACCCGCAGGAGGTCGGGCCGCCCGTCGAGGCGTGTCCGGCGTGCGGCGGCACGCGCTTCGAGCCAGATACCGACGTCATGGACACCTGGGCCACGTCGTCGCTGACGCCCGAAATCTGTGGCACGCTGCTGGAGCCGCTGGGTGTCTCGGCGGAAGAATTCGCCGCGCGATATCGGCCGATGACGCTGCGCCCCAACGCGCACGACATCATTCGCACCTGGGACTTCTACACCACGGTGCGCAGCCTGTATCAGCGCGGGGACATTCCCTGGACTGACGTGTTGATCTCCGGCCACGCGCTGGATCCGGCCGGTAAGAAGATCTCCAAGAGTCGCTTGAGCGCCGCGGAGGATCCCAGTAACACGCTCGAGCAGTTCTCCGCTGACGCGATTCGCTACTGGTCCACCACGGTGCGCACCGGTGGTGACACGTTGCTCAACGACGACACGATCAAGAACGGCAATCGGCTGGTGACCAAGCTGTGGAACGCGGCCAAGCTCGGCCTGGGGCACCTGGACGGCTACACGCCGCCGGCGAGTGCGCCGGCCAGCCTGAACGCGACCGACCGCTGGCTGCTCGCCCGTCTGCACGAGACGATCCGACGTGCCACGCGCGCCATGGAGGAGTACGAGTTCGCCAGCGCGAAGGCCGAAGTCGAGCGATTCTTCTGGTCGGACTTCGCCGACAACTATCTGGAGCTGGTCAAGTTCCGACTGTACGGCAGCGAGTCGCCCGACGTGGACGGCTCGGCGCGCGCCAATGCGCAGTATGTGCTGTACCACACGCTCAAGTCGGTGATCGCCATGTTCGCGCCGTTTCTGCCGCACATCACCGAAGAGATCTACCTGCTGGGTTTTGCCGAGCTGGACGGAGGCAAGTCGGTGCATCTGTCACCGTGGCCGGTCGCGCTGGATGCCTGGCAGAGCGACGCGGCGCTGCGTCAGGGTCGCAACGTGCTGGGCATCACCGAAGAAGTGCGCAAGTGGAAGAGCGAGCGGCAGTTGGGGATGTCGGCGCCGCTCAAGGTGGTGCGCATCGAAGTGGAGCCGGCGTCGGCGGAGGCGCTGGCTGGTGCCAGCCTGGACCTTCGCTCGGTGACGCGTGCCAACGAGATTGAAATCGCGGCGGTCACGGGCGTGGAGCTGCCGCGCGTGGGCGTGGAGGCGGTCCCGGCCGGCGCTCAGTAACCATTGAGTTACGGTAACCAGCGTGTTACGCTGGGCGGCATGTCGGACACGACCGCGATCGGTGACGGGACCAGAGCCCATCCCTGGCAGCTCAAAACGCCGCCCGGGACCTCCGCGTACGAGATGTGGCGGGACGAGGCCGCCGACCCACCGGCGCTGGTGTGCCAGGTGGGTAGTACCCAACTGCGCTATCAACTGCGCTGTATCGACGACCTGCACGCGATGCTCACGGCGCGGGGCGACTGGATGCCCCTCGGCGGCACGGACGAGCAGAAGCCCGCGCCCGAGGGCAGCGTCGAGGCGTGGGGACGATCGGCGGACAACCCGGTGGGCGGCTGGTACGGCATGAAGAAAGGCCTGCGCGGCCGCTTCGGCGTGTACGTGCCGCCATTGCTCGAGGCACTGGGCATGGCCGAGGTGGAGCACGGCGCGCGCAATAACCGCATGCGCGCGCTGTAGGCGGGCTACGCGGCTCCGGGTCGGGAGAGCTTGCAGCCCCCCGCCGCCAGTCGCTGCTCCGTTCGCAAGCTCACTATGCGCTCCTTCCCGCGGCGACCCCCCGCGTACGTGCTGGGCCGCATCTCCACGCGGTTGAAGCCCTGAAACTCGCGGGTCGCAAACCCCTGGTTCCAACGCGTGTTGATCCTCGAGACGTAATGGCGCCGACGTTCAGCGAACGACGTATCGAACTGTCACACCGCTCGATGCGAGACGGTCTGTGCCTTATGGCGTGTCGACAATCGGCTCGTGGCCGACAGGCGGCTTCTTTGACCCTGAGCGGAGATAGACCAGCGCGGCGGTCAGCATCGCCAGGGCACTCACCAGCGCACCTGGCAGGAACAGGTGCGGGGTGTACGTGAGGTGCACGTCGCCCTCGCCAGCGGGGACGACGACGCCGGTGAAGGTGGCGTCTACGGTCAGGAGTGTCAGGTCCTCGCCATTCAGGGTGGCGCGCCAGCCAGGGTAGGCGGGTATGGCTACGCGCAGCAGGTTGCGCGTGGCCGACGTGTAGTGGAGCGTCAGTTCATTGTCAGCGCGCGCCACGACGGCGACGGTCGCGGACGGGTCGCCCCGCACGGATGGCTCGACACCTGTCACCAGCGTGCTCTCGGCGGGGTCGAGGCTCGCCAGCGCACTCGCGGCGGCAGTCGCGTCGGGGACGACGGTCAGCGTGTGCGCGAAGTACGCCATCGGCAACGCGCCTGACAGAGGTGACAACTGCTCGCCGGACAGCTGGTAGTTCGCGGCCAGACCTGCGATCAGCGCCGGATTGGCACCGGCCGCGGTTTCGGTATAGGCCGCGTAGCTGGCCAGTTCGAGCGGGTTGTAGCCATACGTCGTCGCCACGCGACTCTGCAGCGCGTGGTTGCGGTACGCCACGGCAGCCAGGGGCGGGCCGTACACACGCTGAATGGGCGGATTGGCCGCGCGAGCCTCCACGTCAAAGGCGGCCAGTGCCCGACCATACAGGTCGTCGAAGCTCTCGCGCGCGTAAGCCAGGGGATTCAGCAACTGGTTGACGATCAGCACGTCGAGGAGCAGCACGCCGACCAGCGCCGCGCCCGGGCGTGCCCCGAACCGCCGCGCGACGACGTCCGCGCCCGCGCCGCCCAGCAGGGCCAGTCCGAGCGCTGGCAGAAACCAGCCGTGCATCGGCAGCTCGACACTGCTGAACCCGGGCAGCCGCGCGGCGAGGTCGAATATGCCAGCGCGCGGCCCGAGCGCGTACCACGCGAATGGCAGGCTGAGCGCCGCCGCCGTGCGCAGCACCCGCCGATGCCGCGCGCCCAGCACCGCCAGCGGCACGAGCAGGATGCCCGCGTAGAAATAGTGCTGCGTGCTGTCGCCCGGCCCGGCGTAGTGTCCGGACAGCAGTCCGTAATAGTCAGGATCGACCAGCGTGGCCAGCGCGCTCGGGTGGAAATAGCCGACGTCCGGGAGGTCCAGCACGCGCAGTTGGGTGCGCACCGAGCGACTGACGAGCTCCAGCCCCGGCAGAATCATGACCGCGGACAGCGCGGCGCCCCACACCACCGCGGCGGCCAGACCCAGCCCGAGTCGCCGCGCGCTGTGCCAGGAGCGCTCGGCACACGCCTCGCACACGGCCCAGATGCCGACGAAGCTGAAGGTGTAGAGCGCGATCTGAAAGCTGCCGGGCAGCGCGACGGCCGCGCCGACTAGGCCGAGCTCAACCAGGCGGCGCGGCTCAGCAATGACCTCGAGGCGGACATCTGGTCCACCGTCTTGTGCGGGACCCTCGGCCGGGTGCCTGGTTGCGGCGTTGAGGCGTAAGAGGCACACCAGCAACCAGGGCAGCCAGGCCGCCGACGCGACCATGCCCACGTGCTGGCTGTGGGCCGCGAACCAGCCGGAGAGTCCATAGCACATCGCCGCGACGATGCAGCCTGCCTCGCTCCGCAAAAACCGTCGGGCGAAGAAGTAGGCGCCGCTGCATGCCACCAGACTGCTGACGAGCAGCTCGCCGCCGATCGTGCGAGGCGTGATGCCCACGAAAAAGAAGGGCCAGTTGAGGGGGTACCAGGCGCCAACCTGCACGTCGGCCAGGAACGGGAAGCCGCTGAAGATGTAGGGCGTCCAGAAGGGCAGGCGGCCGGCGTGGAGCTCATCCGAGAGGTAGCGCTGGGCGCTGTAGTGCACGTCGACGCCGTCGAACTGGACGGTGCCGCTCAGGAGTTGTGGCAGGTTATAGACGCAGACAATCGCGGCCAGGGCCAGCAGCGACCGGCAGGGCACACCGCCGCCGGTCCGCGTGGGAGACGTGTCGCGAATCAACCACCTCACTTCTCAGGTTGGGATGATCTCGACCGTCCGTCGACGAGCGCGCTTGCCGCCTCAGCCGACCGCTTCTCCGTGTGGCTGAGCCATCGACACGCGGTCGCTCACGAGGACTCGCGGCGACACAGCGTCGGTCGGGTCGCCGCGCCGCGGCGTCTTCGGAACGAAGCGCATCAGGAGTGCGCCCAGCAGTGGCAGCGCCGCGGTACACGCGATGACAGGCGGCAGGCCGTAGTGCTCCGCCACGATGCCGAAGGGTGTGACCGCGATGCCACCCAGTCCCACCGAGAGCCCGAGCATCAGCCCGCTCATCATCGCGATGCTGCCCGGTACGCTCTCCTGCCCGCGCACGGTGAGCGAGATCCAAGAACCGTTGAGGAAGAAGCCCGAGCCGGCCGCCGCCAGCCAGAACGACGGTCCGAACGACGTCTGCAAGGCCAGGTAGATGCCGAACGGCACGCTCAGCAGCAGCGAGCCGATGACCACACGATCGCGACCGAGCTTGTCGGCGGCCGCGCCGCCCACGAACCCGCCGATAGCGCCCGAGATCAGGAAGACGGTCAGCACCTGCGCGGCTTCGGCCGCCTCAGCGCCGGCCTGCGTCGCCAGGGTTGGCAGGAACGTTACGAGCGTCGTCGAAGCCCAACTGCGCAGCGCGACGACGCAGATCAGCATGCCGAGTACGCGCCAGTGGGTCCTCAGGACGCCGAACAGCGACGCGGTGTGAGCGCCGCGGCGGCCAGGCTGACGTGGAGCCAGCCACACCATGAGTCCCGCGGCGAAGACGGCCGGGATGACCAGCAGCCAGGTGCCGTGCAGGCTGCCGCCGACCAGGACCAGCCCGACCAGCAGCGGGCCGACGCCGAGGCCCAGGTTTCCGGCGCTGATGTACGTGCTCATCCAGAAACCGCGCTGCTGCGTCGGTGCGGCCTGGGCGACCAGCGCGGCGCTGACCGGATGGAACAGCGCTGAGCCGACGCCGCCGGCGAGCATCGCCAGCCCGAGGCCTGGAAAGCCGGGCACCAGGCCCAACGCGGCCGCGCCGCAGCCGGACAGCAGGACGCCGGTCCACGGCATCCAGCTACCTTCGCCTGAACGGTCCGCCCAGTGGCCGAACATGGGCTGCAGGAAGGCCGAGGCGAGCTGCTGGATGGCCACCAGGGCGGCGCCCATGCCCAGGGTCAGCCCGGCCTGGGTGAGCAGCAGTGGCAGCAGCGGCGGCAGGATGTACGCGTAGCTGTCGTTGACGCCGTGCGCGACGGCGAGCGAGCCAGCGCCGAGCACCGACGAGCGCGACGCGCGTGGCGTGGCGGTCGGTGGCGCCACCCGCGCCTCGAGAAGCTTTGCCACCAGGCAGAGCCTACTGGACGATGTAGTTGTCACGCACGCGCCGCGGGCAAACGCCTGCCGCTCGCGGGTATGTCGACGACCTGACCGCCTTCTGGCCCGCCCGGGCGGGCACAATGTCCTCGAGGTGGCACTCACACAGGAAGAACACGCGACCGTCGCGGCGCCGGCCGCTGCGCCGCATGCCCGCGTGCCGCTCTCGGCCGTCTTCCGCGCACCCTACCGCTGGACCACGATCACCATCCTGAGCGGCACGGTGATCGGCTCGATGGACAGCTATATCGTCAACACCTCCATGCCGCGCGTCCTCGAGGACCTCGGTGAGCCGCAGTTCTACGCCTGGGTCGCCTCGGCGTTCATTCTGGCCCAGGTCGTCGGCCTGTCCGTGGGCGGCGCCTGGAAGGACCGCGCGGGCCTGCGCAACCCGTTCCTGATTGCCGTCGGCGCCTTCGGTCTGGGCTCGCTGTTCTGCGCGCTCGCGCCCTCAATGCACGTGCTCGTCCTCTCGCGGACCTTCCAGGGCCTGGCCGGCGGCGCGCTGAGCGCGCTGTGCTTCGCTGCCGCGGCCGCGTATCCCGAGGGTGTCCGCCTGCGCATGCTTTCGCTCATCTCAGGTGTGTGGGGCATCATCGCGCTGGGCGCTCCGCTCCTGGGTGGCGCGATCACCGACGCAGTCGGCTGGCGCTGGATCTTTCTGGTCAATGTGCCAGTCTGCGCGGGGGTCATCGCACTGGGCTGGCTGGCGCTCAAAGACACCAGCGCGTCGGACGCGCGCCGCGCCCTGCCCGTCACGCGCGCGGTGCTGCTGGCGGTCGCGGTCGCGGGTCTGACCGCCGCGCCGTCGGCGTCCGCCGAGATCGCGGTGGCCCTGCTCGCCATCGGCGTGGCTGCCGCGGTCGTGTATGCCCGACTCGAGCGCCGGGCGGCGGTCGCCGTCATTCCGACCGACACGTGGCTGGGCCGTGGTCCGGTCGGCTCGTCGCTGCGGGCGACCATGTTTTATACGGGCGCGTACACCGGTGCGGGCGTGTTTCTGCCCCTGTACCTGGTTCAGGTGCGCGGTGAATCAACCACGCAGGCGGGCCTGGTGCTCAGCGTTGGCGGCTTCATGTGGACGGTCGGCAGCATCTGGGCTTCGACGCGCACCGGCCGCTGGCCGATTCGACTCGCCATTATCGGCGCGGTGCTGATCGCGGTCGCGTGCTTCTGCATCGCCGCGCAGTCGCTGCTGGGCAACCTGCCGCTGCCGCTGATCTACGTGACGTGGGCTGGCGCTGGCTTTGGGGTTGGCCTGGCGATGCTGCACCTGACCAACTGGGCGCTGGTCTATTCGCCCGCGTCGCAGTCGGGGGTGATCAGCGGGGCGACGCAGACGATGCGCATGCTGGGCAGCGCCGCGGTCGGGGCGCTGATGGGAGCGGTGCTGAATGCGATCGGCACGGATCCAGACCATCTGCGGCTGTCGATTACCGCGATCTTCTCCCTCACGGGGCTAATTGCGTTGTTTCCCGCGACGCTGGGCCGGCCGAAGGTCTCCGCTCGCGGATCCTGATGAAAGCGGCGGGCTCGCACGCGTGTTTTGAGAAAAGTGCGGCGGGCCGCTGAGGCGGACCCCGACTGCCACCGGGCAAGATTTTCAGCGTAGGCGCCTCGAGGTTGGTGTGAACCGCCTCTACGCGGCGTGCAAAGGGCGCCTGTCATGCTGAGGAGGAACGACGAAGGATCCTCGCAGGCTCTCAGGATGACACGCGGCGTGCGATGTGGAGGAGCGGCTGGCGGCGGGCAAACCGACATGCACACCGCGTAGAGGCGGTCCACACCAACCTCGAGGCGCCTACGCTGAAAATCTTGCCCAGTGCAGTCGGGGTCCGCCTCAGCGGCCCGCCCCACTTTTCTTAAAGAAAAACGTCCGAGAACGACGGCTAGCTGCCGAAGATGAGGGTGATGGCGCCGAGGATGATGCAGTACGCGGCGAAGGGCAGCAGCGCGTTCACCTCCTGCTGCTTGTAGTAGCGCATCAGAAACCACGTGCTCAGATACGCCATGACCCCCGCGATCACGCCGGCCAGCAGCGCTGGGCCCAGAAACGCCCGCTCGGTCGGCTGCAACAGCTTCGGCAGCTCGACCAGCCCGGCGGCAAAGATGATCGGCGTCGCCAGCAGGAAAGAAAACCGCGCCGCCGACTGATGCTCGAGACCAACGAGCAGGCCGCCGACCAGCGTCGCGCCCGAGCGGGAGAAGCCTGGAAACAGCGCAATTGCCTGGCTGGTGCCAATGGCCACCGCCTGCAAGGGCTTCAAGCCGGCAAGCTTCGCGCTCCCGGCGCGGCGGCGCAGGAACTCGCCAACCGCCAGCATCACGCCGTTGAGCATCAGGAACACCGCGACCAGGCGCCATTCCGCGAACAGCGCCTCGAAGCTGTTGCGGAAGATCAGCCCGATCACACCCGCTGGAATGGTGCCGACGACCAGCAACAGCAACAGGCGGCGCGACTCGTTGCGCGCGTCGGAGTCCTCGCGCTCGAACAGCGACGACACGAGCATCCACCAGTCGCGCCAGAAGTAGATCAGCAGCGCCAGCGCCGTGCCAACATGCAACAGCACCAGGAAGGGCAGGAACGTGTCGCCCTCCTGGTCGATATTCCAACCAAAGAGGTGCGGAATGATGACAGCGTGACCCAGGCTGCTCACGGGGAACAGCTCCGTCACGCCCTGAATGACGGCGAGCACGATTGCCTGAAAGAGGTTCATAGCTCCCTTCAGAGCATACGTGGTCTACTGGCGGGGCGATTCTCGCGCGTCCGTGGGAATGCGCCAAGCGAAGGGAGAAGGAATGCTCTTCGAGCTCAGACAGTATCGCGCGCAACCGGGCCAGCGTGACAACTGGGTCAAGTTCTTCGAGGAAGTCATCGTGCCGTTCCAGACGGCCCGCGGCATGACGATTCTGGGGAGCTGGACCGCCGAAGAGGACGAGGAGGGCTTCGTGTGGCTGCGCCGCTTCGAGGACGAAGCGGACCGCGAGCGGCTCTACGCCGCGGTCTACGACTCCGACGAGTGGAAGAACACGATGGGACCGAAGGCGAGAGAGCTGCTGCAGCCTAACGCGGTCGTCACCAGGATGAATCCGACGCCCCACTCAACGTCCGGTGGAAGCCATTTTTCAGAGGACGTCCGTTCCCGAACGCGGGGCGCTGGGGAGCGGACGTCGCGTGCTGGCCGGCGCGGCTCAGGGCCGACGCGGAAGCTGCTGGACGGCCCACTTGTTGCCGTCGGGGTCGTGGAAGAACACGAAGCGACCCCAGGCGAGGTCCTGGATTGGGCTGACGGCCACACCTTTGGCGGACAGCGCCTGGTGCGCGACCTCGATGTCGGCGACGACGACCTGCAAGCCCTCGACGGAGCCTGGCGCCGCGGTGGTCAGGCCGAGGCCGAAGGCGATCGAGCACGCCGAGCCGGGCGGCGTGAGCTGCACAAACCGAATCTCAGGGCTCACCGTGTGATCGTGATCGGCCTGGAAGCCGACCTGGTCGACGTAGAAGGACTTGGCACGGTCGACGTCGGTCACGGGGATGATGACGAGCTCTAATTTCCAATCCATACGGGTACTCTAAAGTGTATTCAGGCCACTTTCTGACCTGAATTCGAGCGCTCTTGTCAGAAAAATTGTCACGGGCGGGCTCGCACGCGTGTTTTGGGAAAAGTGGGGCGGGCCGCTGAGGCGGATCCCGACTGCCACCGGGCGAGATTTTCAGCGTAGGCGCCTCGAGGTTGGTGTGGACCGCCTCTACGCGGCGTGCAAGGGCGCGTGTCATCCAGAGGAGGAACGACGTTAGGATCCTTCTTCCTGCTTCTGCGTGGCAGCGCCGGAGTTGCGGATTCTTCGTAGGCTCAGGATGACAGGCGGCGTGCAGTGTGGAGGAGGGGCTGGGCGGCGGGGAAACCGACATGCACGCCGCGAAGAGGCGGTCCACACCAACCTCGAGGCGCCTCCGCTGAAAATCTCGCCCGGTGGCAGTCGGGATCCGCCTCAGCGGCCCGCCCCACTTTTCTTAAAAAACGCCTGCGAGCCCGCCCTTTTTCTTAAGTCTCGGGCTAGACGAGTCGTCTCACCCCGGTATTCCATTCGCCTCGCCAGGCTTCGATTTGAGACTGCTCCGACGCAGGCAGGTCCTTGCCGATGACCTCGCCGCTCAGGGTGACGATCTCCTCGGCGACGGCCAGGGTCTGGGCACTGAGCGGCTCGCGGACGGCAGGCACAGACGTTCCCGCAGGCACCGGCGCGTACAGCTGGATGTAGTACTTCAACTTAGGCTCCGTCCCCGACGGCCGAACCGTCACCCGATTGCGCTGGTCTTCGGACAGCACGAACGTGACCATGTCGTCGCCACTGCCGATGGCGTACGCCTCGCGCACCGACTTTGCCCGCGGCAAGCGATCCAGCACGTCCACGACGCGCTGGCCGCCGAGCGTGGCGGGCGGCGAGCGACGCAGGCCCAGCATCACCTCGCGCATGACCTGCATGCCCGTCTTGCCGGGCAGCTCGACCAGGTGCTGCAGGTTGCGGTAGCAACCGTATTCCGCGTACAGCTCGTCCAGGTACTGCCAGACGGTAATGCCGCGGTCCTTGAGCGCCGAGGCCATTTCCGCCACGAGCAGCGCGGCGATGGAGGCATCCTTGTCACGCACGAAGTTCCCCGCCAGGTAGCCGATGCTCTCCTCGGTGGCGAAGAAGTAGCCGATGCGCCCGGCGTCCTCGCGCTCCTGGATGATGTGCGCCATCCACTTGAAGCCGACGTTCAGGTCGCTCACGCTCTCGACGCCGAAACTGCGCGCAATGTCGGCGACCAGGGACGTGGTGACGAAGGTCTCGAGCACCAGGTCGTTCGGCGAGCTCAGGCCGAGCTCCTTGCGACGCTTGAGGACGAAGTGCGTGAGCGCGGCGCCGACGTCATCGCCGCGCAGCAGGTCGAGGTGGCGGTCGCCGGGGGCGCGTGGCGTGGCAACGGCAGCGCGGTCGGCATCCGGATCGGAACAGATCGCCAGATCGGCGCCTACCCGCTCGGCCATCGCAATGGGCAGCGCCACGACCTCGCGGTACTCGGGGTTGATCAGCTTGCCAGCCGCGGTCGGAAAGCTGGAGTCCGGCTCGAGCTGTTCTGGGACGGGCTGCACCGAGAATCCCGCCCGCTCCAGGACCGGCAGGACGTTGGTTTTGCCGGCGCCGTGGATGCCGCCGAAGACGATGGTGGCCGAGCGGCTCGGCTCGATCGACAGGCTGCCCACCGCCGAAAGGTAGGCGTCGTCCACGTCCGCGCCGAGGCTGGTGACCCACTGCTCACCGCCGGACTCGAGGGGCAGGCGGCGGATGTCGCGGACCTGGGTCACCAGCTGCATGAACTCGCCGTCGAGGGGCGGCACCACCTGGCCACCGTACGACCAGTAGAACTTGAAGCCGTTGTCGGTCTTCGGGTTGTGGGATGCGGTGATCTGCACGCCGGCCGTGGCGCTGAGTTGTCGCACGCTGAAGGAGATCTCGGGAGTGCTGCGCACGCCGTCGAAGCGGAACGAGCGAATGCCGTTGGCGGCGAAGACTTCGCAGCACACGCGTGCGAACTCGCCCGAGTCCAGGCGCGCCTCGTGGCCGACGACGACGCCGCCCTGCCGCGCGGCGTCGCCGCGCGCGTCGATGAACTGGCACAGGGCCTGGGCCGCCTCGCCGATGGTGCGGGTATTGATGCGATTCGGTCCGGGGCCGATCGCGCCGCGAATGCCGCCGGTGCCGATGGTGATGTGCTTGTAGAAGGCGTCTTCGAGTTCGGCCCACGCGGAGCGATCGACCAGCGCCTGAATCTCTGGGTGGAAGTCGGCCAGGGCAGGATCTTCGAGCCACTGCTTCAGGTTGGCCAGCGCTTCGGGACTGAGGTGCCCTTGCCGCTGCAACGTCGTGAGCAGGTCGGTGGCGGCCGCGGTATGCATGCACCTTGAGCGTAAAGCACGCGGTGCCCCAGGGGGTGGGCCCGAGTGCGGGATACGGCGCATTGCTTCGCTTCGCTCGCTCGCGCCGCAAACAAGTCCCTCCGGGGGTCAAAGGGGCTGGCCGCCCCTTTGAAATCCCCGCGTTCAGCTGCGCGACCTCGCAACGTCCCAGCCGGGGGCCAGCCACAGGCTATATCGCGAAGCTCTGACGCGCGTTACGCACATTTACGCGTGCGTCATGAGGGCTGAAGCCGCTGAGCGTGAGCCATGCGCCGGGGAGCGCGAGGGCCAGCGACAGGCCGCGGCGCAGGTTGCGAGCGATGTTTGGAGCGCGCAGCGCGGTGCGTCAGGCGGGTAGAGGAGCCTTCGAACGCTACGTGGGCGCCGGCGAGCGGTTCGGAGAACACCATGCGACTGCTGTGACACGCCTGCGTCACGCCGGATGGTAGGCCGTGACGTGCTGGCCACACGCTCCCGTTAAGGTTTTGTATGCATAGACGCAGTTTCAGGTTGGGTTGGGCGGCCGCGGCCGGGGCGCTCGGGGCCCTGCTCGTACTGGTCCCCGTGGAAGCCCAGTCTGCTTCGACCACCGCCGCGCAAAACGGCTGGGGTTACGGCTTCCAGGTCCAGCTCTGGCACTACGACGCTGTGGCCAGGTCTAACGTGATCGGCGACGTGAAGCAGGCCGGGTTCAACTGGATGACCGAGCAGATCGAGTGGGACGCCGTGGAGCTCGGCCCTGGTGACTACGATTGGAGCCAGCTGGATCCCATCGTCAACGACGGCAACGCCGCCGGACTCAACATCATGCTCAGCTTCGAGCACGCCCCTGTGTTCTATCGCACGCCGACCAGCGGCCTGATGCCGGGCGATCCTTCCACGTACGGCGCGTTCCTGGGCGCCGTGGCGTCGCGCTACGCCGGCAAGGTACAGGCCTACGAGCTGTGGAACGAAGAGAACCTGGACCGAGAAGCGGGCACCGGCAACGTCGATCCGACGACGTACCTGCCGCTGCTGGAAGCTGGCTCTACGGCCATCAAAGCGGCCGACCCGAACGCCAAAGTCCTGCTCGGGGCGCCGTCGCCGACGACCTCGGACATTCCAGGCTCCGTCATCGACGACACGACCTATCTCACGAATCTGTACGCCATCAACAACGGCGAAGTGAAGGGCTACTTTGACATCCTGTCGGCGCACCCGAGCGGCTTCTC
Organism: uncultured Chloroflexia bacterium; assembly: GCA_963776625.1. Lineage (GTDB taxonomy): Bacteria > Chloroflexota > UBA6077 > UBA6077 > CF-72 > CF-72. Next base: position 1,009,246 of record CAVZNP010000007.1, read on the forward strand.
GAATCCGCCCGACTGCACGTCAGCGACGCCGTCCTGCAGCCTCTCCGGCGCGTGGAACACCGACGACAGCTTCTTCGCCTTCACACGCGCCAGTGAATACCACGACATCATGGTGCAGAATGGCGACGACGCCAAGCAGATCTGGTTCACCGAGTTTGGCTATTGCTCGAACCCGACACCACCGCCCGGCTACGAGTACTGCCGCTATGTCACCGAGGATCAGCAGGCCGACTTCCTGGAGAGCGCGTACCAGATGGCGCGCAACACCCCGTACGTCGGGGCGATGTTCCAGTGGAACCTGAACTTCCAGATGTCGGTGCCGCAGACTGACGAGAAGTGGGGCTTCGGCATCGTGCAGGCTGATTACAGTGGTCGGCCCGCGTACGGACGGCTGCTCGGCATGCCCAAACCGTAGACATCAGACATCAGACATCAGACATCAGAAGTCAGACGTCAGCTGAGTTCTGATATCTGACGTCTGAGCTCTAAACTACGATCACTCAACCATGGAGACACACGAGAGCGCGCGGCCGCCAGACGCGTACCTGGACCTGCTCGAGCGGCCGCTGTTCGCGCACTTCGCCACCGTCGCCGGCGACGGTTCGCCACGCGTCAACCCCATGTGGTTCCTGTGGGACAACGCCGCCGGCGTGCTCAAGCTCACGCATACCAACCAGCGACACAACTACCGCAACCTGCAACGAAACCCGCGCGTCGCGTTCTCGATCACCGATCCAGACAATCAATATCGATACCTTCAGCTGCGTGGTGAGGTCACCGGCGTCGAACGCGATCCGTCCGGGGCGTTCTACAGCAGCCTGCAAGAGCGGTATCGCGGCTTCAGCAGCGAGGTGAGCGACAAGGACGTGCGCGTGGTGATTACCATCCGCCCAACCGGCTTCAAGGCGCGCGGATGAGTCGCTTTCGGGTGCTGTACACCGATCGCGGTGACTACTCGCACGACTTCAGCCTCGAGGAGCCGATCTACGCGGGCATCGACGCCGAGATCGTCGACGCGCGGCTGGACCACAACGCGATCGACTGGGACAGGTATGCCCAGCTGCTCTCGGAGGCGGACGCCGTCGTGTGCTTCCGCATGCCCGTGGACCGTCGGGCGCTCGAAACCGCGCCGAAGCTCAAAGTAGCCGTGCGGGCAGGCGTAGGCTACGAGAACTTCGACCTGGGCGCCTTTGCGCAGCGCGGCATACCCGCGTGCAACGTGCCCGACTATGGCAGCGAGGAGGTTGCGCTACACGCGTTGTCGCTGATGCTGGCGCTGCGTCGGCGCGTGGTGTTCTTCGATCGCACGCTGCGCGAGGGCTACTGGCGCGGTCAGCCCGGCAACCTGCCGATGTGGCGGCTGACCAACCAGACGGCGGGGATCATCGGCCTGGGCCGCATTGGCAAGGAGTTCGCGCGGCGCGCCCGCCCGCTGTTCGGGACGGTGCTCGCGTGCGATCCGTACATTGCCGCCTCGGAGTTTGCGTCGGTTGGCGTGGAGTCTGTGGCGCTCGACGAGTTGCTGCGGCGCGCGGACAACATCACGCTGCACGTGCCGCTGTCGACGCGGACGCGCCACCTGATCGGGGCGCGCGAGCTCGGCTTGATGAAGTCGACGACGGTGGTGGTCAACACGTCGCGCGGCGCGGTGGTGGACCAGCTGGCGCTGGCCGACGCGCTCACGGCGGGGACGATCGAGGGCGCCGCGTGTGACGTCTGGGAGCACGAGCCGGCGCAGCCGTCGCATCCGCTGTTCGCGTGCGACAACTTCATTGGCTCGCCGCACATTGCGGGGATCTCGGTGGAGGGCCAGAACGACAACCGGACGAAGCAGGCTCAGGAGGTGGTGCGGGTGCTGTCCGGGCAGCCGCCGCGCAACCCGGTGGTAGCGGAGGACTGAGCGCATGGCGATCGAGGTGCGACAGTCGAGGATCTCGTCGGTCGAGGAGCTCGACGCACTCTACGGGCGGCCGAGCGAAGCCTCGATCGTCAAAGAGGTGGCGTGATCCACGCCACCTCTTTGATCCTGGCGGCGCTGTCGAATGGCACCTGTGGCGGGACGCGTACGATCGGGAGTGGCCCGAGCGCGCCCGCGCGAGCCTCTGGTAAGCGACACGCCGCGGCGCCCGCGGCTCGCGCCTGTCGCCTGACCGAGAGGCCTCAGCGCACTTGTTTGTGTTTTGCCCCGCCCCGACGGAGCGAGCTGTTCTCCGTCAGCACCGTCTTCTGGACCGCCACGATCGACCAGCGCGCGTCGCCGATCTGCACCAGCGTCCTCGCGGGGTCCGCGTGCGCGGTCTCGGGCGCCACTCCCAGCTCACGGACGAGGGCGTCGATCGCCCCCTGGCGGTTTTCGGCGTCGAACCGAAACTCGCGGCCCGTCCGCCGACCCTCGTGCACTTCTATGACTTTGAAAGTCCCCACGTTCGCTGACTACCACCTGTTACGCCGCGTCGGTGCGTCCGTCCAGCCAGGCGCACAGCCCGGACAGCGCCAGCAGCATTATGGCGCGAACACAATGACGAGTCGCCCACGGACACCGCCAGCATGCAGCTTTTGCTGGGCCGTGCCCGCCTCGGAGGGAGGAAACGTCTCCGCCACGCGTAAGGTCAGCGCTCCGGCGCCAACCATGTCCGCTAGCTGCTGCAGCGCGGCCTGGTTGTGCGCGTAGTCGCTCACCCGCACCTGATCGACGACGATGCCGCGCTCTGGCTTGCCGTCGAAGGCGCGCACCGCGGCGACGTGGCCGCCATCGCGCACGGCACCCAGCAGCGACGGTCCGATGACCGCCGCGTCCAGCACCCCGTCGACGCCGTTGGGCGCGATCCGACGTACCGACGCGACCAGGTCAGCGTCGCGCGCGACGAACTCCTGCGCGCCGAGGCCACGCACCAGCGCCTCGTCCGAGGCCGACGCCACGCCAATGACCCTCAGCCCCTGGGCCGCGCCCAACTGCACGCCGTAGCCGCCGACCGCACCGGCGGCGCCGGTGACCAGCAGGGTCTGACCCGGCGAGAGCTGCATCATGTCGAACGCGCGGCGCGTGGTCAGCCCGTTCATCGGCAGCGTGGCGGCGTGTTCGAGGCTCACGCCCTCGGGCACGCGTACGACCGAATCCGAGGGGACCACCGCGAACTCGCACTGCGCCCCGCGCCCGGTCCGCGTTGGGATTACGATGCCGAGGACCCGCTGGCCGACCTGCCACGGACTGCCCTGGCCCACCGCGTCCACGGTGCCTGCCAGCTCCATGCCCGGCACATACGGAGACGGCAATTTGGACAGCTCAGCCGCGCGACCGCCGGAGCGCATGCCAATGTCCGTGGGGTTGACGGTTGCCGCGGCGACGCGCACCCGCACTTCGCCGGGTCCTGGTTCGGGTACCGGCAGGTCGGCGACCTGCATGACTTCGGGACCACCGAACTCTGAGAACGCTACTGCTTTCATGACCGGGTCTCCAAACAGTTTGCTGTGGAAGCGCGCGCGGTTTCGAGGCGGATTTCTAGCTCTCCGGCTGCGATCCCAGAGCCTCGAGGATGCGCTCGGACGTCAAGGGAATGTGCGTCACGCGCGCGCCGCAGGCGGCCGCTACCGAGTTCGCAACCGCGGGCGCAACGCTCGTATTGGTCAGCTCTCCGGCGGCTTTCCCGCCGAGCGGACCAGGACCGGCAATGGGATCGTGCAGCAGGACCGTGCGGAACGGCGGAATGTCCATCTGGCACGGCAGCTTGTACTCGCCGAGCGAGGGCGTCGTGATCCGGCCGTCCTGCACGCTCAGGTCTTCCATGAGCGCGGCGCCGATGCCGAACATCAGGCCGCCATCCAGTTGGCCCTGGTGCGCGACCGGATTGATGATGGTGCCGACGTCGGCCACCAGCAGGACGTTGTCGACGCTCACGCCGCCGGTCTCGCGATCGACCGAGGTTTGCACCACGTAACCCGCGAACTCGAAGTCACCGGGCTCACCCGCTTTGTGCGTGCCGTCGTAGTCGCCACGCACCTCGACGGGTGGGCCCTTGGCGATCTGGTCGGCGACGTCGTCGAAGGGCGCAGACGTCTCGCCGACGACGAAGCGGTCGTCCTCCAGGCGGACCTCTCCTGCCGGCCAGCCCATGGCTTCGGCGGCGAGCTCCTCGAGGCGGGCCTTCATCTCGGTGGCGCCAGCTTGCGCGGCGCGACCCAGAACGTGGGTGGTGCGCTGCCCACCGACGCCGGGGTCGGGTGCCGGACCAGAGGTGTCCGAGTGGCGAATCACGACGCGTCGAGGATCAACGGACATGACCGCGGCCGCCACCCTGCGCAAGACCGTGTAGATGCCGCCACCCTGGTCGACTACACCGGTCACGACCTCCACCTCGCCCCCCGCCAGCAGCCGTACTACCACCGCCGTGACCCCGGCAGGGATGTGGCGTACGCCGAGCGACACGCCACGACCATGCCCAGCGGGTAGCGGAGTGTGCCAGTCGGACTCTCGCTCGAGCGCGTCCAGCACTTCGAGGGCCCGCGCGCGGCGGACGCGCTCGCCGGTGACGCTCGGTTCCCCGTCGTGCAGCGCATTGCGCCGCCGCAGCTCGATCGGGTCGATGTCGAGCGCGCGGGCGATCATGTCCACGTGGCACTCGCTGGCGAACATCGACTGCGGGTCGCCGGGCGCTCGCATGGAGCCGCCCGGGATGCTGTTGGTGTAGACCGATTTGGCTTCGAGTCGGGTCACCGGCACGTGGTAGGCGGTCAGCGTGTTGTGGGCTGGCACGACAAGCGCAGGGCTGACCTTGCCCGCCGCGTACGCGCCGCCATCAATGATCGCTTCTGACGCGTGTGCCAGGAACTTCCCATCGCGACTGACCGCGGTGCGCAAGCGCATGCTCGCCGCGTGGCGCGAGTTACTGGCTTGCAGCTCGTCGACGTATGCCATCACGGCCTTGATGGGTCGACCGGTAGCGCGAGCCATGAAGTAGCACGTGAGCTCGTCGATCGACAGCCCCTTGCCGCCGAAGTCGCCACCAATGAAGGTGGTGTCAATCACGATCTGCCCCTCTGGAAGGTCCAGCGCGGTTGCCAACTGCTGACGCACGGCCGCGGGCGATTTGTTGGTATTGATCACGCGCACGCGGTCGTCGTCGTCGATCCACACCACGCAAGCGCGCGGTTCGATGAAGCCCTGGAATTCGCGCGCCGTGGAAAAGGTGTGCTCGAAGACGTGATCGGCGCGGGCGAACACCGACTCGAGGCTCTCGCCCGTCTCGGACTTCTCGATCACCGAATACCCGCACATATTGGGATGCGAGGTTTTCGGGAGTTTGCCGCCGCCGACAATCTTGCACGTGCTGATCTCGGGATGCAGGATCGGCGCGTCGTCGTCCAGGGCGTTCTCCAGCGTGACCAGTGGCAGATCCTCGTACTCGACCCGCACCAGGCTGGCAGCTTCTTGCGCGATCTCGCGTGAGTCGGCGGCGACCGCCGCGACCCTGTCGCCGATGATGCGCACCCGCTCACGGGCGAGTGCTGGCCAGTCGAGCACGCGGCGGCCCACGCACGCGTCGCCGATGTCGGCGCCGGTCAGGACGGCGTGCACGCCAGGCACCTCGCGAGCGGCCGATACGTCGACAGAGAGGATGCGCGCGTGCGGCCGATCGCTGCGGGCGTACGCCAGCCACAACATGCCCGGCATGGTGACGTCCGCGGTGTAGCGCGCGGCGCCCGTGACTTTGAGCGGTCCTTCGACGCGATACTCCGGTTCTCGCAGCAGCGCTGGCGGTTCCAGGACCTGCATTAGCGCACGCCCAAGGGCTGGCGCGCCACCGGCTCCGGCCCAGCTTCGGCGGCGGCAAGGATGCTTTCCACGATTTTGTAGTAGCCGGTGCAGCGGCACAGGTTGCCCATCATCCAGTGCTTGATCTCTTCGGTACTCGGATGTGGGTTTTCCTCCAGCAGTGCCGTCGCGGCGATGATCTGGCCCGGTGTGCAGATGCCGCATTGAAAGCCGCCATAGCGGATAAAGGCATCCTGCAGCGCGGTCAGGTGTTCCTCATCGGGCGCCAGGCCCTCAATGGTGGTGATCCTTGCGCCATCGACGCAGACCGCGGGCAGCAGGCACGCGCTCATGACCTGACCGTCGACCAGCACGCTGCACGCGCCACACACGCCAACGCTGCAACCCTCCTTGGTGCCGGTCAGGCCAAGGTCGTCGCGCAGCAGGTCGATCAGGCGGCGGTTAGATCGGATGGAGACTTCGCACGGGGCTCCGTTGAGTTCGAAGCGCACGACATGCTGGGTTGCCGTGGTCACCTGCCTATCCTACCCACATGAGCATCACGGCGCAGCGCGTGCGGCAGCTGGTGGCTGCGCTGACCGACGCGCAGGAAGGCGCGCACCACGGCCACGCGGATTTCCGCCTCAACAACAAGATCTTCGCCACGCTCTCGGAAGCCGAGGATCGCGCCGCGCTGCGCCTGACGAGTATCGAGGCGCGCGCCCTGTCCGAGCGCGCGCCCGAGGTCTTCCGCCTGGTGTCCGACCGCGAGCCGGTGACCTGGGTGAGCGTGCTGCTGGCGAGTGCGGACGAGACCGAGTTCACCGACCTGCTCGAGGAGGCGTGGAGCCTGCGCGCCAGTGAGCAGCCGGCGCGCTCTACGAGAGGTCGCCGGAAATAAAGCGTTGCCACAGGTCGGCAGCCAGCGCGCCGGGGTCGGAGACGACACCCCAGCGCGCGAACTGGCGACACACGTTCGCGACGTCTCTGCTGAGCAGCGCCTCCGCATTCGCGTTGGCGCGCGGGGTGATCTGCGCGTAGCCGTTCGGGAGCACGGTGCCGATCAGGCAGAAAATCTTCTGAGGGGCGCCTGAGCCGATAACGAGCTCCTCAGACGTACTTCCTGTACCCTGCGACGGTCGATGTCACGTCTGGTCGGTGTCCTGGCCGCTGCCCTGTTCGCACTGGCCCTGCTCGCTCCGATGGCACTGGCCGACCCCGCGACTGGCACCGCCGACGCCACCAACGCTCCCGTCCCCACCTCGCGCGTCCCGGCTGCCGATCCGCTCAATGGTGGGTTCCTGGTGCTCAACATGCACGGCATGTTGTTCCACCCGGCGACCAGCGACATCACTGAGGACCTGAGCTACGCCCGCTGGCTCGGTGGTGGCGTCATTCGCGTCTTCGCCACCGACAGCAGTGGTACCCACAAATGGGACGGTACGCGCGTCGGCTCGCGCATCGCCGAGATCGCGCCGATGTTGCGCGCGAATCACCTGCGCCTGATCGTCGCCATGGTCAACAACCACGAGGCCGTGCCTGGCGAAGCGTCCAACAGCGTCGGTTGGATGGACAACTACATTCAGCTGTTGCTGCCGTTCTATACAACCAACTGGCGTGGGGCGTACTACCAGTTCGTTCACGATCTGATCACCACCGTCGAGTCGAACAACGACCAGGACGTGATTGAGGCCTGGGAGCTGGGCAACGAGCTGCATACGCCCGCCCAGCCCGAAGCATTGATCCCATTCGTGTCACAAGACGCGGCCTACGTTCGCCAGCTGGACCCGGTCACGCCGATCTTTCCTGGCACCATGGGCGCCAACCACGTCGAACCGGGGCAACCCAATTCGGCCATTGCGCGCTGGCTGTACTGCCAGGCGCCGGTCGACGCGTACACGCTGCACGCGTACGACTGGGTAAGCCGCCAACGTCCGGGCGACATGCCGATCAATTGGGACCTCGACAATATCGTTTCGCAGCCGTGCGACAACGGCCGAAAGCTGCCGGTGATCATCGAGGAACTGGGCACTTCGCGCGCACTCACGGGTGTGTACACGGCCGACGATGAAGCTGGGCGCCTCCAGCAGGAGCAGCGCCAGATCGCCTACGTGCGCGGCTACCCGCAAGTCGTGGGATTTGGCGTGTGGAACGCGGAGAGCCCGCGCCTGGTGGACCGCACGTTTGTCGACACGCGCCGTGGACTGACGTCCTATGGCAACCAGTCGCAGGGTGGCGGCTCGTGCTACGACCCGCAACCGGACCCCGCGCCGGGCGCACGTTGTCAGCTCGAACAGGTCCTGCGCGGATCGAGGTTCGTACGTGTGGCCGCGACCAACAGCTGGACGGCAAGTCCAGGCAACACGAGCACGAACGCGCTCATAGGGCAGGTCGATCCGCTGTCGGGTGGTGACCTCGGCGCCAGCACGCTGACGCTGAGTGGCTGGCTGGTCGATCCCGCGGCGGCGGGCTCAACCGGTATCGACGGTCTCGACGTGTATCTGGGCGATCCCAGCACCGGCACGCGGCTCGCCAGCGCCATTCTGGGACTTGCGCGCACGGATCCCGCGTCGATCCTCGCCAATCCGGCCTGGACAACGCCCGGCTTTTCCATCAATCTGCCCATCAGCAACCTGCCGGCTGGACCCACCGTGCTCAGCCTGGTCGCCCGTACCGACGATCACGGCACCTGGCTGAGCAGCCTCGCGGTCGTGGTGCCGAATCTGGGACCGATCCCCGCACCGCAAGCGGCTGTCACGGCACCCGTGGCTGCACCCGCGCCGACGCCGGTCGCGCCACCGATCAGCGCGGAGATCGAGTCACCCCAGCCCAATGACCAGGTCAGCCGGAGCTTTGTCGTTCAGGTGGTGGCGCAGGGTGCGGATCACGTCGACGTCTACCTCGAGCCGGATCGGGACAATGGCGGACACCTGCTCGGCTCGGCCACGGTTCCGCCCGGTACCTCGGCTGGTGCGCCCGTGAAGATCGCGGTGACTGCACCCGTTGACGGGCACACGTTGTACGTGCACGTCGCCTCGTCGGCGTCGGGTCAGCAAGAGGTGTTGACCGTTCCAGTCGTCGTGCGCTCGTAGAAGTTCGGCCAGACTTCTAGCGCAGGCGGACGGGCATGCGTTTGATGCCGTTGATGAAGTTGGACCGAAGCCGCTCGGGTTTGCCGTTCAGCTGGATGTCCGGGTAGCGCGCGAATAGCTCCTCGAACATCACGCGGATCTCTTTCCTGGCAAAGCCCGCGCCGAGGCAGAAATGCTCGTGGTGGCCAAAGGCCAGATGGTCGTTTGGCGATCGCGTGATGTCAAAGCGGTACGGGTCGTCAAAGACCGCTTCGTCGCGATTCGCCGACGGGTACCAGATCAAGACCGAATCCGTGGGATGAATGGCCTGACCGCGGATCTCCACCTCCGCCGTCGCGCGGCGCGCCATGTGGTGCAGCGGCGAGGTCCAGCGCAGGATCTCCTCGATGGCGCTGTCCAGCAGCGACATGTCGGCTTGCAGCCGCGCGCGCTCGTCGGGGTGGTCGCACAGCACCCACAGCCCACCGGAGATCGCGTTGCGCGTGGTCTCGTTGCCAGCCAGGACGAGCAAGAAGCAAAACGCGAGGATGTCGACCTCGTCCAGCCGCTCGCCGTCCACCTCCGATTCGAGCAGCACGCTGACCAGGTCCTCGCCCAGCGCTTTGCGGCGCTCGTCGAGGAGCTCGCGGAAGAAGTCGATCATCTTCAAGCGTCCCGCCAGGGACGTACGTGTCTGGGCGGTGACCGTCCCGCGCTCCTCCTCGGCGACTACCTCGGCTTGATACTCGGGATCGGCCGAGCCCAGCGTTTGATTGGTCAACTGGAACATGAGCGGCCAGTGGTCCTCGGGAATGCCCATCAGCCCACAGATAACCGCCAGTGGCAACTGGCTGGCGACGTCGAGAACGAAATCGCACTCGTCTCGGTCTGCCAGCCGATCGAGCAGCCCGACCGTGATCTCGCGGATCTTCGGCTCCATCGCATTCACCGCGCGTGGCGTAAAGCCGCGATTGACCAGGCGTCGGATCTTGACGTGGCGCGGCGGGTCCATGGTGATGATGCTGACGCCGCCCGGCTGGGAAACGGTATTGGGATTGTTCTCGGGGTCGCGCAGGCCGGGGCCGGTGATGCCCTTGGCTGAGCTGAACAGCTCGGGATGCTGTGAGACGAACTTGACGTCCGCGTAGCGGGTGATGGACCAGAAGCCCCTGAGGTCCTGGTTGCCCTCGTTCCAGTACACGGGCGCCTCGTGCCGCAGCCTCTTGAGCACCTCGTGCACTTCGCCCCGCTCGAAGAGGTCGAGGTCCAGAAGATCGATGTTTGCGCCGTCGACGACCGTCATCGCGTCCCCCACAGGAATGAAGTCCTCAGCCTACACCGATTGGAGCGCGCGCCAGACCTTTTCAGACGTCAGTGGGAAGTCAATCTGACGCACGTCGGCGCCGACGCCCACCAGGGCATCGATCACGGCGTTGGCCAGCGCAGGCGGCGCGCCCACGGTGCCGCTCTCGCCCAGACCCTTGGTGCCGAGCGTATTGAAGGGCGCGGGTGTGCACGTTTCGCCAACCACGAACGTCGGCAAGTCGCTCGCCCGGGGAACCGCGTAGTCGCCAAACGCACCGGTGAGCAGCGTGCCGTTCTCGTCGTAGACCATTTCTTCGAACAGCGCCTGGCCGAAGCCCTGGGTGATGCCGCCCACAATCTGGGCGTTGGCCAGCAGCGGATTCACGATGACACCCGCGTCGTCGACCGCCACGAACTTTTCGACTGTCAGCCGACCCGTGTCACGGTCGATCGAGACCGCGGCCAGGTGGGTCCCGTACGGGTACGTGGTGTTGGGTGCGTAGCGCTCGTCTTCGCTCAGCCCGGGCGGCATGTCCTGCGGCAGCCGCGCCGCGTCGTATGCCGCGGTGACTACCTCACGGAACGCTACCGTGCGTCCCGGCACGCCCGCCGGGTAGAAGCTCGCCCCGTCGAACTGCACGTCCTCCGCTTCGACTTCGAGGAGGTGCCCAGCTACGCGTTTCATCCGCTCCACAACGCGCGTGGCGGCAAGCTTGGCTGCCCCACCGCCGTGGGTCATGCTGCGGCTGCCGAACGTGCCAATGCCGGGCGGCACGCGTCGGCTGTCGCCCTGGACGACGGTGACCTGGTCGGGCGCGACGTGGAACACATCGGCGACGACCTGGGCAAACGACGTGTGGTGACCCTGGCCGTGGGACAGCGAGCCTGACTCGAGGACGATCGAGCCGTCTGGCTCCACGCGTACGCGGCCGCTCTCCCAGCCGGCACCGCCGGACGGCTCGACGAACGTGCACACGCCGATGCCGAAGATGCGTCCCGCGGCGCGCGCCTGCGTGCGCTGCTCCAGCAGCTGCGTAAAGCCGGCGAGCTCCAGCGCGTGATCCAGAGTCATCGCGTAGTCGCCCGAGTCGTATTCGTTGCCGATCGGCGTCGTATAGGGGAAGTCGCCCGGCGCGATGAAATTGCGTCGGCGGATCTCGAGCGGATCCAGACCCAGCTCGCGAGCGGCGGCGTCCATCACCCGTTCGGCGAGGAGCGCGGCTTCCGGCCGACCGGCGCCACGGTAGGGGCCGGTCGGCGCGCGATGCGTGAACAGGCCCACCGCCGTGCCGCGGGCGATTTTCACGTCGTACGCGCCGGTCATCATTCGCGGGCTGCCGGTGGGAATCATGGGCGTCACGCCGTACAGGTAGGCGCCCAGATTGCCCAGGTTGCGCGAACGCATCGCCAGCAGGCGGCCGTCGTGCGCGAACGCCGCCTCGACCACGGCGACCTGGTCGCGGCCGGCCATCATCGTCAGGAAGTCTTCCGAGCGCGTCGCCGACCAGCGCACCGAACGCTTGTGCTTGTGCGCGAAATACATTGCCAGGAGCTCTTCGCGGTAGGGCGTGCCTTTGGCGCCGAAGCCGCCGCCCACGTCGAGGGCCAGCACGTCGAAGTCTTCCGCGGGGAGGCCAAGTCCCATGCGCGCGTTGTTCTGCGCGGCGAAGGTCTGCTGATGCGAGGCGTGGACGAGGAAGCGGTCTTGCTCGACCAGATACTCCACGGCGATGACGCGCGGCTCCATGGTCACCGGATTGATGCGCGGGCTTTCGACCCGCAGTTTGACGACGTGATCCGCCGTGGCGAAGGCTGCCTGGACCGCTTCCTCGGAGGACCCGTAGGTCACTTCGTAAGCGACGTTGGTGCCAAGCTCGGGGTGGACGAGCGGGGCGCCTTCGGCCACGGCCTCTTCGACCGTTGAGGCCACGGGCAGAGGCTCCCACTCGGCGTCGATCAGGTCGAGCGCGTCGCGGGCGTGCATGGGGTCGTCGGCGAGGACGGCGGCGACCGCCTCGCCGGTATAGCGCGCCTCGTCCACGACCAGCAGCGGGTGGTGGACCTGCTTGACGTCGGGCACGAACGGGGCGACGTCGACGTGGCCGAGGCCCTCGACGTCTGCACCGGTGAGCACGTCGACGACGCCAGGCGCCTGGCGTGCCTGCGTCACGTCGAGGGACACGAGCCGAGCGTGCGGGTAGGGACTTCGAAACACGCCGACGTGGAGCAGATCTGTCAGGCGGACATCCTCGACGTATTGGCCCGCGCCAGTCACCAGCCGACGGTCTTCGAACCGCCGCAGCGGTTTGCCGATCCAACTCATCGCCGACAGCGTAATCGACGGAGTGACGGCGATCGCCTGTGATCGAGATACGCTGGAGGCGATGGCCGAACATCCTGTTCCGAGCAGAGCCGACGTCGACTCCTACCTCCGTGACCGTCGCAACTGGGGCCGCTGGGGCGCCGACGACCAGGTCGGCGCGATCAACCTCATTACCGCCGACAAGCGGGTAGCCGCCGCGGGCCTCGTGCGCTCCGGCCGCGCGGTGTCACTCAGCCGCGAACTGCCCAAAACCCCCGCGCCCAATAACCCGACGCCCGCGCAACACTTCATGACGAAAATCGATCGCGGCGACGGTGCTGGCGGGGCGCTGGACTACTACGGCGTCTCGTACCACGGCCAGGCCACCACCCACCTCGACGCCCTGTGCCACGTGTGGAACAAGGATGGCATGTGGCAGGGACGCGACCCGGCGCAGGAGATCGGTTTCGACGGGGCGCACTTCGGCGCGGTGACCAACTGGTCGAACGGGATCGTGACGCGCGGCGTGCTGCTGGACATTCCGAAGCTGCGCGGCGAGCCGTTCGTGACGCAGGAGCGGCCGATCCACGGCTGGGAGCTGGCGGAGGCCGCGGCGGCCGAGGGCGTGCGCGTCGAGCCGGGCGACGCGCTGCTGGTCTACGGTGGGCGCGAGGCGTGGAACCGCATGAATCCCATGTGGGGTACCGGCACGTCTCGGCCCGGGCTGCACGCGTCGTGTCTGCCGTTCGTGCGCGACAGCGACGTGTCGCTGCTGGTGTGGGACATGATGGATTTCATGCCGAACGGCTACGACATCCCGTGGTCGATGCACGCGGTGATCTTTGCCTACGGCGTCGGGCTGATTGACAACGCGCTACTGGAGCCCGTGGCGCAAGCGTGCGCGGCGGAGGGCCGCTACGAGTTCATGCTGATGGCATTGCCGCTCGTCGTGGCGGGTGGGACCGGGTCACCGCTCAACCCCGTGGCGCTGTTCTAGCCCTAACACGATTAGTAGCGTTTGAGCCATACACGCCTCCGGGTCGGGGGGCCGCAGGCTCCCCGACCCGGAGGCACTGCGAGGCAAACTTTACGTAGGGACCATCTCCGCGAACTGCTGCTGGTACAGATTGAAATAGTGCCCGCGGTCGGCCAGCAGCGTGCGATGCGTGCCGCGCTCGATCACGCGGCCACCGTCCAGGACGAGCACCTGATCCGCCGCGCGGATCGTCGACAGGCGGTGGGCGATGACCAGCGACGTGCGCCCGGCCAGCAGATTCGACAGCGCCTGTTGCACCAGGAGCTCCGTCTGCGAGTCGATGTTCGAGGTCGCCTCGTCGAGAATCAGCACCTGCGGATTGGCCAGCACCGCGCGAGCGATGGCAATCAGCTGACGCTGACCCAGCGACAGGTTCGCCGCGCGCTCCAGCACCGCCGTGTCGTAGCCATTGGCCATGCGCATGATGAACTCGTGCGCGTTGGCCACCTTGGCCGCGGCGATGACCTCGTCCTCCGTCGCCTCGGGCTTGCCGTAGCGGATGTTGTCGGCGATGCTGCCCGAGAACAGGAAGTTGTCCTGCAGCACGAGGCCGATTGACGAGCGCAGCGTCTTGAACGAGATGTCGCGCAGGTCGTAGCCGTCGAGCAAGATCGCGCCCTGGACCGGGTCATAGAAGCGGCACAGGAGCGACGCGATGGTCGTCTTGCCAGCACCGGTGTGCCCCACCAGGGCGATCATCTCGCCGGGGTCCGCGTGGAAGCTGACGCTGTCGAGCACGGGCTCGCGACCATACGAGAAGGTCACGTCGTTGAATTCCACTTCGCCGCGCACGCGCGGGAGGACCACGGGCTCCTCGGCCTCGTGGATGGTGATCGGCTCGTCGAGCAGTTCGAAGACCTTCTCGGCCGCGGCGTTCGCCGCCTGGAGCTGGTTGTAGAACTGCGTCAGGGTGCGGATCGGCTGGAAGAAGCGCGTGACGTACGCCAGGAAAGCGACCAGAATGCCAAGGGTCACCTCGCTGCCGTTGACCATCAGATAACCGCCGTAGGCGATGACCGAGACCGTCGCGGCGGCGTTGCACAGCTCAACGATCGGCAGCAGCATCGACGACAACGTGTTGGCCTTGATGTTGGCCACGCGATTGTCCTCGTTGAGGGCGTCGAACTGTTCGAAGCTGGCGCCTTCGCGGGCGAAGGCCTGGACCACGCGCACGCCGGCGAACGACTCGGCGAACTCGCCCGTGAGCGTGGCAATGGTGATGCGTGAACGGCGGTAGGCGACCTTCGCTTTTTCCGTGAAGATCCACACCGCGATCACCATCAGCGGCATGACCGCGAAGGTGACCAGCGCGAGCTTGGGCGCCAGGACGACCATCACGACGACGGTGAAGATGAGCGTCAGGACGTCGCTCAGCGCCTGGATGATGCCGTTGCTGAGCAGGTCGTTGACGGTCTGGACGTCGTTGATGACGCGCGAAACGACGACGCCGGCTGGGGTCTTGTCAAAGTACTGTAGCGGCAGCTTCTGAATGTGGCGCACCATGTCGCCGCGCATAGCCTGCAGCATGCGCTGGCCGACGTTGGTCATGACCTGGAACTGCGCCCAGTTGGCCAGGAACGATCCGAAGTAGGCCAGCAGCGTCAGACCGAGGAACACGGTCATGCCGATGTAGTCGCCGGTCGAGATGTAGTTGTCGATGGCGACCTTGGTCCAGACCGGGCCGATGGTCAGCAGCGCGGCCTGGGCGAATGTCATCAACAGCGAGAATGCGACGCCGCCACGGTAAGGCCTGACATAGGTCAGGGCGCGCTTGGTGAGGTGTGGGTCGTAGAGGGCACCGTCAACGTCGGAGACGTTGTTGAGCATGCCCGGTCCCATACCGCCGCGGTTGAGGCCCATGCCGCCGCCGCCGCCGCCGCCGCCGAAACCGCCGCCCATCATGAGACGAGCTCCTTCTCGGAGAGCATCTCTTCGGCTTCGTCGATCAGCTCTTCGTCTACAGCCGCCTGGCTGATGGCCGGCACCTCGTCGGGCTGCGCCAGCTGGCTGGAATGGATCTCACGGTACACGGTGCTTGTCTCGAGGAGCTCTTCGTGGGTGCCCTGATCCACGAGTTTGCCCGCCTTGAGGACCAGGATCGTGTCAGCGGCGCGTACCGTCGACAGGCGGTGCGCGATGACGAACGTCGTGCGACCGTGCATCAGGTCGACGAGCGCGGCGCGGATGAGCCGCTCGGTCGTCGCGTCCACCGCCGAGGTGAACTCGTCGAGGATCAGGATCTTTGGATCCATCAGCAGCGCGCGGGCGATCGCGACACGCTGTTTCTGACCACCCGACAGGGAGACCCCGCGTTCGCCGACGTAGGTGTCATAGCCCTTTGGCAGGCGCGCGATGAATTCGTCGGCGCGCGCGCTGCGGGCCGCCCAGTTGATGTCCTCGTCGGTGGCGTCGAGCTTGCCGAAGGCAATGTTGTCGCGGATGCTGCCCGAGAACAACGTGGTCTCCTGCATCACGATACCGATCTGGCGGCGCAGCTCATTGAGACTCACGTCGCGAATGTCGATGCCGTCGACGAGCACCCGGCCCTGGCTCACGTCGTAGAAGCGCGGGATCAGGTTCGCGACGGTAGTCTTGCCCGAGCCTGTTGCGCCGACCAATGCAATCGTGTGGTCGGGCTGGACCTTGAAGCTGACGTTCTCGAGGACCGAACGGCCAGGGTGGTACTCGCAGGTGACGTTGTCGAACTCGACCTCGCCCCGCAGCGTGGGCAGCGGGATCGGGTTCGGTGGACTGGATACGGCAATGGGCGTATCGAGGACTTCGACGATGCGCTCGGAGGACGCCGCGGCGCGCGAGGCCATCGACATCAGGAAACCGCCCTGACGCACCGGGCCGATGATCTGCAACAAGTAGGCGTAGAACGCAACCAGCTCGCCGGTCGACAGCTGGTTATTGATGACCAGCAAGCCGCCGACCCACAGCAGGACGATCGTCGCGCCATTGGCGATGAAGTTGAGCAGCGGGGTGTTGAACGACTGAATGCGCGTCGAGACGTAGTACTTCTGGTACAGGTTTTCGTTCTCACGATCGAACTGATCGATCTCGCGCTGCTCCTGGCCGAACGCCTTGACCACGCGGGCGCCGGCGGCGTTGTCCTGGACCAGCGTGGCGACCACGCTGACCTGGTCCTGAATGTCGCGGAACAGCGGGCGCATGGCCTTGCTGAACCACGCGGCGCGCCAGTACAGCAGCGGCAGGATGAAGAACGACAGGATGGCCAGCTTCCAGTTCATCGCGATCAGCGCGATCGAGACGCCGACCACCAGCAGCAGCAGGTTGAAGATCATCAGCATGCCGCGCCCGGTGAAGTTCTTCAGCTGCTCGACGTCGGACATCGCACGCGTCAACAGGTCGCCGGTCTGGGCTTGATCGTGGAAGCTGAACGACAGCTGCTGCACGTGCTGGTAGAGCGAGCGCCGAATCTGGTAGCTGCCACCTTGCGCGGCGGTCTCACCGAGATAGTTCTGAGCGAACGCACACAGGCCACGTAGCGCGCTGGCGATAACGATCAGCACGCTGTACTCGATCAACTTCTGAGTGTTCTGATCCGTCACGCCCTGGTCGACGGCAAGGCCGATCAGACTTGGGACTGTCAGGTTGAAGAACGCGTTGCCGATAACGGCGATGTAGCCGAGGCCCAGCAACAGGCGATACTTCGAGTAGTAGGGCGTGATGCGCAGCAGCGTCTTCATTGCATGAACCCACCATTTTTGGAAATAGCTTTGGCCAGACGCTTCATCGCCGGGAGTGCCGCTTCGAGCTGTTCGCGATCGTTCTGGTCGAGCGAGGCCAGGGCGTGATCGATGGTTTGCTCGCGGGCGTTGCCGAGTTGGGTAACCCACTCGTTGGCGGAGGAGGTCAGGCGCAAGCAGGCGGCGCGCCCGTCCTGTGGATCGACGGTGCGCTCGAGCAGCCCGGCGCGGGCGAGCTGCTTGACCAGCGTACTGACGGAGTTGGAGGCGATGCCGAGCTCGGTGGCGGCATCGTGGACGCGGATGCCCGGTCGACGGTCGAGCAGGCGGAGGAGCTCGCCTTCGGACTGGGTGATGTCGAGGGCTTCGCGGGCGGCCCGCGTGTGGTAGCGCAACCCGCGACCGATGCGGGACAGGACTTTGGCCAGCTCGAAGGTCAGACTACCAGTGACCTGCGGCGGGGAGGGATCGGCGAGGAAGGTCGACATTTCTATCTGTGACAGAGATATTAGCAGCCTCGGGCTGAGGTGGGGAATGTCAGATGTTGCCGTACGACGGCTCGAGGCCGAGCAGGTACGCGCCCACGTGCTCGTAGTGCGCGCGACGCGCCTGCACTTGCTGCGTGACCGCGTGCACGTCACGGAACCGCCGCTCGAATGGCCGATCCTCAAAAATCGCATTCGAGCCCGCCAGCAGGTACGCGGTATCCACCACCGCGGCCGCCTCGTGCGTCGCGTGCGTCGCCGCCAGGCGCACCGCTACCTGCTGGTCGATGCGTAGCTCGCCGGTCACCACGACCGACTCCCACACGGAAGACAGCGTGGTATGCAGGTAGCTGCGCGCCGCGCCGAGGCGCGCGTGCGCCTGCGCCACGCTCATCTGCACCGTGGCGCTCTCTCGAATCGCGCGGTCCATGCCCCGCGGAATCTTGCCGGCCGCCAAATCCACAAGGGCTGCCAGGCTCGCGTGGGCGACGCCCAGCGCGACCGATCCAAACGCCGGGCCAAAAAAGCCGTTGTTCGAAAAGCGGTAGAGCGGCCCCGTCTCGCGGCGCATCTCGGGCGCCACGCGAATGGCGCGCGCGAAGGGCACCAGCTCGTCCTCGAGCGAAAACGCCTGACTGCCCGTGCCGCGCAGTCCGCTGACGTGCCAGACGTCATGTGCGGTCACCCGACTCCTGGGTACCAGCATCAGCCGCTGATCTGGCTCACGCTCCGAAGCGCGCGAGTCAGACACTACGTTGCTGACAGCCAGCAGCCACGTCGCGTGCGGGAAGCCACTCGCGAACATCCACTTGCCCGTGACGCGATACCCACCGCCGGCGGGATCAGGGACGGCGCGGCCCGGCTGGTTGCCGAGCCCGGGCCCGTTGGCCAGAATCGTGCGTCCGCCCGCGAACGCTTCGTGTGCCACCGCCCGGGTCCGCGTAAGTGATGTAGTTGCACAGCCCGTTGGCCTGGCCGATGCACCACGCCACGCTCGCGTCCGCGCGCGCGATCTCCTCGACCACCTGCACGTACGTCGGCAGGTCGAGCTCGCTGCCGCCCAGCGACCGCGGCAGCATCATGTGAAACAACCCGGCATCGATCAGCGCGTCGACCAGGTCGCGCGGGATGGCGCGCTCGTGCTCGATCTGGTCCGCCGCCGCCTCGATCCTGGGCGCGAGCGCGCGTGCGGCAGCGACAAGATCCAGACTCACGCTCAGGTCGGCGCGTGAGGCCGCGGGCACCCCGCGTCAGTGCGCGAGGGCGCTGAGCGCCGGCGCTAGCTGGCGCCAGCCCGCCATCGCCGTGTCCAGGTCGCCAGGGGTCTCGGTGAGCACCTGGATGCAGACATGGTCGGCGCCGGCCGCGTGATGCTCGGCTATGCGCCTGGCAATACTGCTGGGCTCACCCCAGGCAACGAGCGCGTCGAGCAGCCGCTCGCTGCCTCCGTTGGCGATGTCGTCGTCCGTGTAGCCAAGCCTCAGCAGGTTGTTCACGTAGTTCGGGGCGTGCAAATAGCGATCCGCCGATGCGCGCGCGATCGACCGCGCACGCTCTAGATTGGTCTCGAGGATGACCATCTGCTCCGGGGCCACGACCTTGCCGGGACCCACCGCTTCGCGCGAGATGCGCGTGTGTTCGACGGGCATGAAATACGGATGCGTCCCGAGTGACCGGTCGCGCGACAACTTGAGGCTCAATGGTCCAAGCGACGCAAGAATACGCTCGTCGATGGGCACTGGATGCGGCGCGGCGTCCAGCGCGTCCAGGTATCCCCGCAGCTTTGTCAATGGCTTCTCGTACGTGATGCCAGATGCTTCGACACTGCGTTGATGACTGATGCCGATGCCCAGCAGAAAGCGATCCGGGTAGGCCTGCTCCAGGGCGTGGTGCATGGCCGCCGTCTCAGTCGGCGGGTGCGTCCAGATGCTGACGATGCCGGTGGCGACGACCGCGCGACGAGTTGCCTGCAGCAGGTTCCGCAGGTGGTCCGCCAGCCCAGCGTGCTGTTGGCCAGGCATCCAGATCGCCCCGTAGCCGAGGTCCTCGACCTCGGCCGCCGCCTTCAGGACCTCAGGGTTCTCTTGTCGGAAGACGGGACTCCAGACACCAATCGAAGGGAGCTGCATATGTCTACCGTCAGGCTACAAGACCCGTCTTGCGCGATGGCTGCGCCGGCGGCTGATCCGCGGGCTTGAGCGGCGGCAGGGACGGGAACGCGTCCTGGCCGACCTGCGCGGCGGTCTCGCTGGTCGAGTCGATCGCGGTAGGCGCGAAGCTCTTGCGCAGTGGGATTTCCTTCAAGAACAGCACCGCGACTACGCCTACGACGCCCAGGCCTGCGCCAAGCAGGAACACGTCGTGCAGCGCGGCGACAAGGCCCACTTGAATCGCCCCGTACAGCGCGTTGAACAGCTGCGTGCCGTCCGCTCCGAGCGCCAGCACCTGCTGATTGAGCGAGTCGGCGACGTCCGGGCTCAGCAGCACCTGCGGGTTGTCGAACTGCGACAGGATCTGGGGCGGCACCGCGTTGACGACCTGGTCCGTCAGCGACGCGTGAAAAGCCGGCGTGAACTTGTTGGTCAGGACGGCGCCAAACAGCGCAACGCCAATGGTGCTCCCCATCGAGCGTGCGAACTGCGTCAACGAGGTGACCACGCCGAGCTGGCTCAGCTTGACCGCGTTTTGCGACGCCAGCGTGAAGACGGGCATCGCCGGTCCCATGCCC
This sequence comes from uncultured Chloroflexia bacterium, assembly GCA_963776625.1. Taxonomy (GTDB): domain Bacteria; phylum Chloroflexota; class UBA6077; order UBA6077; family CF-72; genus CF-72. The sequence continues at coordinate 1,029,635 of CAVZNP010000007.1, forward strand.
AGGCCGATGATGATCATGTTGCGCGCGACCGTCAGGTAGTCGGCGTCGGCGCCCATCTGGCTGAGCAGATACAGGCCGATAGCCATGACGATCATGCCGAAGAGGCCGGGCAGCTTGTAGCGTCCGGTGCGGGCGATGACCTGGCCGGAGACGACGCTCGAGCCGATCATGGTGATCATCATCGGCATCAGGATCGTGCCGCTCTGGGTCGCGTTGGTGCCGATCACGCCCTGGATGTACAGCGGGATGAACAGGATCGTGCCGAACATGCCCGCCGCCATCACCATCATGGCGACGATCGACCAGCTGACGATGCTGTTCTTGAACAGGCTCAGCGGAATGATCGGCTCGATCGCGCGACTTTCGGCCAGGCCGAAGATGACCAGCATGACCGCCGAGAAGATGAACAGCCCGATGATGACGGGCGAGTCCCACGCGTAGCCGTTGCCACCCCAGGACAGCGCCACCAGCATGGGCACCACTCCCAGCAGGAGTAGCCCAGCGCCCAGGAAGTCGATGTGGCGCGCCCGCAATTCGGGTTTGACGTTCGGGAACGACAGCAGCAGCACGGTCAGCGCGATCATGCCGATGGGCAGGTTGACGTAGAAGACCCAACGCCAGCTGAGATTGTCGGTGAGGTAGCCGCCAATGAGCGGGCCGACGATGCTAGCCAGGCCGAAGATGCCGCTGAACAGGCCCTGGAAGCGGGCGCGCTCGGCAGGCGGGAAGATCTGCGAGATGACGGTGAACACCGTCGAGGTCAGCACGCCGCCCGCGACGCCCTGTAAGCCGCGGAAGACGATCAGCTGATTCATGTCCTGGCTCAGGCCGCACAAGGCCGAGGTCAGCACGAAGGCGGCCGCGCTGCCGCACAGAAACAGCTTGCGGCCGTACATGTCGGACAACTTGCCGGAGATCGGCACGACAGCCGTGCTGGTGAGCAGGTAGGCCGTGGTGACCCAGGCGTACTGGTCGAAGCCGTGCAGGTCGGCGATGATGCGCGGCATGGCGGTGCCGACGATGGTCTGATCGAGCGCGGCCAGTAGCAAGGCCAGCATCAGACCGATGACGGTCAGGATCAGGTCCCGGCGCGGCAGGGACTGGTAGCTCGACGGGCGAGCCGCGCGTTCGCTGCCGCCGAGCGTGGGTGCCTCCATCAGGGGCGGGGCTTCGTGCATGCTTACGATTCCCTTCCTGGATTCAGGCTCGCACGCAGCACGTCGAGTGCCGCGGTGACCTGCTGGAGCTGCTCTGGAGTGAGATGGCCGAGGGCGTCGCGCAGGATGTCGCCCTTGCCGGCCACGAGCTGTTCGAGCATGGTGCTGCCGGACTCGGTGGCGGTCAGACGCGCGATGCGTCGATCGTGCGGGTCCTCGTGGCGCAACACGTAGCCATGGTCGACCAGGCGGTCGACCATGGGGGTGATGGCGGAGGCGCCGACGCCGAGCGAGGTGGCGAGCTCGCGGCTGCTGAGGCCGTGTCTGGCGGCGACGATCAGGCTGAGGGCGCGGAGCTGGGGCATGGTCATGGGGCAGTCGGACCAGGGGTCGGCGCCGCGCTGGGCGCGCGCCACCTGGAGGCTGACCATGAGCCGACGGAAAGCGTCGAGGGCGAGCTCGACGCCGAGGTCTTCGGAAATCATACGCTTGTCACTGAACATTCACTGTAACTGAAACATTCAGATGAATTCAACAGTTCGGGGGGTTCGAAAATTTTTCACGGGTTGAGATACGGGCGCGCCCGCCGGCGGCTCGTACGGTGCGCACTGTCAGCGCTTCGCGTGATCAACGGTTGGCGCTACGAACGTTCCAAGCACTGGCAGGGCGCAGCGGCAACTCGTTGGTGCAGGCGTGACGAGCACCGAGCTGCCTTCCCGCGGCTTGCGGGCGCATTCATAGATCCGCATCGACGCGCGAGACATAATTGAACCCCGCCCATGCGCGCGACTCTGGCGCTCTTTGGCCTCGTCGTGCTGGTCCTTGTCATCGGCCCGCTGTTCCTCAGCGTGTGGCTCGATGCCCGCTGGTTCCTCGCCCAGGGCCTCTGGGACGTCTTCGCCCTGCGCCTGTCCACGCAGCTGATCCTGGCGCTGGTCAGCACCGCCATTGCCGCCGCCTTTCTCGCGGCGAACATGCTCTACGCTGCCTGGCGACTCCGACGCGTCGCCTCCAAAGAGGACCGCGACTCGCGCGGCATGGCCACCACGGTCGCCGTCATCCCCATCGTGGCGCTGATTGCCGGTATCGGCTTCGGCCTGGCCGGCTTCGCCGAGTGGCAAACCTGGCTCGGCTTCCGCGCGCAGGTCCCGTTCGGCCAGTCCGACCCGACCTTCGGTCAGGACATCGCCTTCTACGTCTGGACGCTGCCGGCGCTGACCGCGCTCAAAGGCTGGCTCACCGGCCTGATCATCGTCGCCGCGCTCGGCACGCTGATCGTCTACGGCATCGGCTTGATGTCCATCGAGCCGCCGATGACCAGCAGCATGCGGCCGTACCCGTTCATCTCCCACGAGCACGACCTGCGCTATCACCCGCTCCTTGCACCGACGGTCCGCCACATCGCCGTGCTTGGCTCCGTGTTCCTGCTGCTGGTGGCGGCCTCGTACTGGGTCAACAACTGGGAGCTGGTGTACTCGAATCGCGGGGTGGTGTACGGCGCGAGTGCCACCGACATGCACGCGGTCTACCCGGCCAACGTGGTTATGGCCGGCGTGGCGGTCATTCTCGCGCTGGTGCTGCTGTTCGTCGCCATTCGCCCATCCGCGGGCATCTCGACCGGCTTTCTGGTGACGGCGGCCGCGGTGCCCATCCTGTGGCTGGGCATTGGCTTCCTGCTCGGCGAGGTGTGGCCAGGTGTCTACGAGCAGGTCGCGGTGCATCCCAACCAGCTCGCCGCCGAGAGCACCTATATCAACAACAACATCGTCTCGACTCGCGCGGCGATGAACCTGTCGAGCATCGATGTCCGCGACCTCGCCGGGGACGGCACGCTCGACGCCGGCGTGCTCGACCGCAACCAGCAGGCCCTGTCCGACGTGCGCATCACCGACTGGCGGCCACAGCTGGCGTCCTTCAACCAACTGCAGCGCATCCGCCAGTACTACGAGTTCACGGACGTGGACGTCGATCGCTACAACTTGAGCAACGGTCGGCAGCAGGTGATGCTCTCGACGCGCGAGATGGACCCGACCAGCTTGGCCCAGGTGGCGCGCACCTGGCAGAACACCCACCTCGTGTACACCCACGGCCAGGCGGTGGCCGTCAGTCCCGTCAACACGGTCGACTCGCAGGGACTGCCGGTGTTGCTCGAGCACGACATTCCAGCGGTCACGGACGAGCCCGCGCTGAAGATCGACGTCCCACAGGTGTATTTCGGCGTACGGCCGGTGGACTACGCGGTGGTCGGCACGCGGCTGGACGAGTTCGACATGCCAAGCGACAACTCGGTCGCCGAGGTGCGCAGTCGCTATGCTGGCGGCGGCGGCGTGAGCGTCGGAGGCGGGCTGCAGCGCCTGCTCACCGCGGCGGCGCTGGCCGACGGCAACCTGCTGTTGAGCAGCGACGTCAACGCGGATTCGCAGTTGCTGCTGCATCGTCAGATCCAGGAGCGCGTTGGTCACGTCGCGCCCTTCTTGCGATTCGACGGTGACCCCTACCAGGTGATTCTGAACGGACGGTTGTTGTGGATTCAGGACGCCTACACCTGGACCGACCTGTACCCGGATGCCACGTTGCAGGGCGGGGCGAACTACCTGCGCAACAGCGTCAAGGTCACCATCGATGACTACGACGGGTCGATGCATTTCTACGTCGTCCAGCCTGACGATCCGGTGCTGCAGGTCTGGATGCAGCTGTACCCGACGCTGTTCACGCCGCTGGATCAGGCGCCGCCCGGCTTGACGGACCACTTCCGCTACCCGGAGGACCTGCTCAACGCACAGGCAGCGCTCCTGGCGACGTATCACATGACCGACCCGCAGACCTTCTACAACCGCGAGGATCTGTGGAGCATCGCCCAGGAAACGTACGGCGACCGCGTGCAGCAGATGCAGGCGTACTACACCACGCTGAGGCTGCCCGGTAAGGCCGGGACCGAGTTCGCGTCGATTCTGCCCTTCACGCCGTCCGGTCAGAATCGCAACAACATGCTGGCGTGGATGGTGGCGCGCTCGGATGCGCCGCACTACGGCGAGGTGGTCGTGTATCGCTTCCCGCAGGGCAAGCTCGTCTTCGGGCCGCAGCAGATCGAGGCGCGCATCAACCAGGAGCCGGCGATTTCCTCACAGATCACGCTCTGGAGTCAGCAAGGCTCGCAGGTGCTGCGTGGCAACCTGCTGGTGATTCCGCTCGAGGACTCGGTCCTGTACGTGCAGCCGCTGTATATCCAGGCGGCGAGCAGTCCCTTGCCCGGAGCTGAAGCGCGTCATCGTGGCGTCCACGGGGCGGTGGTGATGAGCGATCGGCTGGATACGGCGCTCGCGGCACTCGGGCAGGGGCGCTCGGGGGAGGTGCTGTCGCCGGCGGCCGCGGCATCGACACCGGCCGGTGCGAGCCGGCGGCACGGGCCCGCCGACGAGCGGATCGGCGACAGGCGCGACGGGCTCGGCAGCGACGGGCTCGGCCGTGCCGGGTTCAGCAGCAGCGGGTCCAGCGAGTAGCGCGGCTTCGGCCGGCAGCGGCGTGGCCTCAACCGGGGCGAGCGCCGCAACCGGCGCAACCGCGACCACCGGGCAAGCGCAGTCCGCCGCCCAGCTCGCGGCCTCGGCGCGCGATCACCTGCGCAATGCCGAACAGGCCGCCGGTCGGGGCGACTGGGCTACCTACGGCACCGAGATGGCCCAGGTTCACCAGCTCCTGGACCAGGCGGCTGCCGCCAGCGGCAACTGACATGCTCGGCGCGATGCTCGCGCTGGTCTTTCTGGTAGCGGTGCCGGTGCCGCATCCGACAGCAACGCCGCCCGCCGCGCGCCCGCCGCCTACTGCGCCGTCGGCGAGACGCCCGCCTTCGCCCAGCCCCTCGCCGGCCTGGCCCAGCAGCTGGGTAGCAGGATGGGCAGTCCCACCGAGTGTCCGCACGTGGATTCCAGCAGCGGCGACACGCTTCAGGCGACGACCACCGGACTCGCGTACGAGCGCGCCTCCGCCAGCAACACGCCGATCTTTACCGACGGCCAGACGCACATCGCGCTCACGACCCAGGGTCTCACCGGCTGGGACGGCTCGTCGGTGGACGGCCCGCTGTCGCTGGCCAGTGACAACCAGCTGCCCACGTTTTGCAGTTGGGAAGCGCTGGCGCCGTCGGTTATCGGCTTCCTGTGCGCCTACCCGGCCGGTTCCTACGCCGCGTGGTCGCCGCCGCCGACCGGAGTGACAAGCTGGGTGCTGCTGGGCGTCGAGCCGAACGCGAACGCCAGCTGGCAATTGACCGCCGCCGGGAGCGCGCAGATTGGCGCGGCCGTTCAGGCGACCGGTCGTCCGCCAGACACGGACGTGCAGGTCAGCGTCGACCCGCTCAGCGTGCAGCCTTCGGCGTCGTTCGGGACCATCTCGGGCCGAGTCTGCAACCAGTCGACGCAGTGGACGGCGGCCGACGTGCGCCTGACGTTCGCGTTTCTCGACAATCTGTCGCTGCCGACCGCCGATCAGGCCACGGCCAGCGTCGGCAGCGTGCCGCCGGATGCCTGCGAGCCCTTTTCGACAAGTTTTTCCTCGACGTTCGCCTGGCAGTCGATCACGTTGGCCAATACGGCCTTCATGTGGCAACAGCTGTAGCACGTCGCGCGAGTGTTACGCTCACGTCCACGTGTGCGGCAGGTTCAATCTGAGTAGCCCGAAGGCGATCGTCGAGCGCTTCGGCTTCATGGACTGGTCCGAAAAGCGCATCGAGCCGCGCTTCAATATCGCTCCCTCGCAGGAGATCATCACCATCGTCCAGCTGCCGCTGGAGCCGCCGTCGGTCCAGACCGCGATCTGGGGGCTGCGCCCCTTCTGGCTTCAGGCTGGCAAGCCGCCACCGATCAATGCGCGCGCCGAGTCGCTGAGCTCGTCAACGATGTTCCGCGAGGCGCAGCGCTGTCTGATCCCCGCCACGGGCTTCTACGAGTGGAGCGGTGGCCAACCGATGCACATCCGCCTGCGCAGTGGCGAGTGCTTCGTCTTCGCCGGCCTGTGGCTGCCGCCGGCGCACCACGCTGGCCAGCCGACGGCGGCCATCGTGACGACCCGGCCGAACGAGCTGATGGCCACGATTCACACGCGCATGCCGGCCATCCTGCGCCCCGAGGACGAACGGCGCTGGCTGGATCCAGCGTCTGACGCGCGGGAGATCGCAGCGCGTCCGGTGGACGCACGCGAGATGGAGGCGTACGCGGTCGGCCGTCAGGTCAACTCCTGGGAAAACGAGGGAGCCGAACTGATTGCTCCCGCCGCGTCGGTCGAAGCGCAGCTCGGCCTGCCTCTGTGAACGCTCAATCCGCGGGCGGGGCGGCGTGAGGAAACACCAGCGACTTGATCACCACGGGCACGGCGCCTGAGGTCGGAATCATCGCCCCGATGTCCACGTAGTCGAACTCGCGCAGCTCCACTCCGTCGATCGAGATGATTGGCAGCTCCACTCCGTCGGTCGAGATGATTGGCAGCTCCTCGCGAAAGTGCAGTCCGAGCAGCCCGCCAATGTCGCTGTCGAAGACCAGCACCAGCGGATGGCCGGCGGCGACGTGTGGCTGCATGGCATCCACCGCGCCCTGGCAGAACGCGTGAATGCGCTGATACGTCGCCGAGCCTTCCCATTGCGCCGCGATGGCCACTGGCCCGTGGGCGTCCAGCAGGTCGAAGCGTCGCAGCGCATCGCGAATGGCCGTCATCACGTCGTCGGCGGAGAATGCCGAGGCGTGCCAGGGAAAGCGTGGCATGACCACCGGGACGTTCCGAATGGGCACCACGTGCAGCGGGGACAGGTAGATGGTGCTGCCCGAAACCTGGATCGTGTACTGGGAGGCGCCGATCACGGTGGCGCGGATTCCGCCGCTGGTCTCGACGACAGGCGCGCCCAGCTGACGCTGGCGCAGCTCGTCGGCGAGGAGCGGTCCGAGATCGCCGAAGGTCTGCTGCGCGCGGTTGTAGATGAACTCCGAGACGCCGCCGGAAAAGGTGATCGCTTCGATACCGTCGCGGTCGTGAAGCGGTTCGGTGCGCAGGAGGTGTGAGTTCCGCGTGCTGCCGCCGACGCTGATCTCGCCGAGCAGCTGGTCGACCATGTACGCCGCCAGGCGACGCAGGTCCTCGGCTGCCACTTGGGTTCCGATGGCCAGCGGGATGCCCAGGCGCTGGGCGATGGCTCTGGCCGCGGGTTCCAGACGGGTGACGCTGCCCTCTGGATCGACGGCCACCAGGCGCGCACCGACGTCGATGGCCATCAGTTCGGCGGTGGCCCCGCCGCGGCAGATGACGACCTTGGTGGTGCCGCCGCCGATGTCCACGTTCAGCACGCCGGCGCGCCGCCTGGACAGCTCGACGGCGCCGGAGCCGTGGGCGGCCATGCTGGCCTCGAGGTTGTCACCAGCGCTGACGGCGACGAAGCGGCCAGCTTCTTCGGCGAAGAGGTCGGCGATGGCGCGGGCATTGTCTCTGAGCAGTGCCACGCCGGTGAGGATCAGCGCGCCGGTGTCCACCTGCTCGCGCGTGAGGCCCGCGGCGGCGTACTGCTGCTCGATGAACGTGCCGAGCGCGCGCTGGTCGATGGTGGTCGCGCCGAGGTGAGGCGTCAGGAGGTAGGGCGTGAGCAGGATGTCGGACTGGTACAGAAGCTCACGTGTGACCGTGATGTAACGGTTGTCCTGACGTTCGAGCTCGAGACGCGAGAAGAGCACGTGTGAGGTGGACGAGCCGATATCGACGCCAACGCTGATCAGGACGATGCGGTCCTCCGCCGCCATATCCCGCGTCGGGGCCGTAAACGTCATCCGAACTCAGAATACCCGGCGGGGTCGCTGGCCAGACCGGGATCACCTCGATTACACGCGTCCCGGCGTGCTCATCCTGGCGCGCTCGCCGAGCGAGGGATCACCCCGAGCGGCGTGGACCATCCTGAGTTCTACCGGGTTCGGTCCAGCGGGGTGTTCCTGCCAACCGGCTCGGATTGGGTGGAAGCGACGCGCGAGCTGCGCGCGGCATTTGTGGAGCACCGGAGCTCGACCCGACGTTCAACGGACGAGTCTGAGACGGGCGCAAGCCTGACCGGCTGGTGCCGTCAGGAAAACGTCAGGCGAGCGGCGTGAGTCGCACGATCGGGATTTCGCGATCCGTCTTCGTCTGATACTCGGCGTAGCCCGGCGAGCGCGCCACGATGAAGTTCCACATCTCGGTACGCTCGGCGCCCGAAAGCGAGTCCGCGCGCACCGCCACGCCGCGGCCCGCCAACGTCACGCGGATCCGATCCGGATTGCGGGCCATGTTCACATACCAGGCCGGGTGCTTGGCCCCGCCGCCGAACGAGGCGACGACCAGCCAGGCGCCAGCGTGGCCGGATCGTCAAAGTACTGCAGCGGCACGCTGTGCTCGCGCTGCGAACGGGACCCGTAGGTGGTCAGCGTCAGCAGGCGGGCGCCGCGCAGGCGGGCCACCACGCTGAACGCGGCGAGCCCGACCTTCATAAGTGGGCGCGGGAGGCGCGTGACGTTGACGCCTCGCGTGCCGTTGCGAGTCAGTTCGACGGGCATGGGCGCAGCATTAAGGTTACCCTCTGGGACACCGCGTGACCTCCCCCGACTGGTCGGCTACCGACGCGCACCGCGACGAGTATGAGCGCTTGCACGCGGCGAGCGAACATGTCGCGCGCGCTGTGGCCGAGCTCATTCACGCCGCGCAGCGGGTGGGTGACCACGCGACGGCCGTCGCGCTGAGCGAGGCAATCGAGAGCTTGCAGTTGACGCAGGCGCAGCTTGCCACGGCGGCGGAGCGGGCCTACTCGCTGGCGGAGCTGGCCAGGCGCAGCGCGCGTCAGGCCGCCTTCCAACGCCAGTTTGACCGTGCGACGCGCCAGGCGGCCGACGATGACTGGCCGCCGCCGCTGGCGCCTGGTGACGCTGCTCCTCGCTAAGCCCGGCGACGATGCTCCTCGCTGAGATCGTCGATACCTCCGCGGCGGTCGGCGGCACAGCAGCCCGCTCCGAGAAGATCGACCGCCTGGCGATCACGCTCAAGCGCGTCGAGCCGTCCGAGGCGTCCATTGCCGCCGCGTATCTGTCCAGTCAGCTGCGCCAGCGGCAGATCGGCGTGGGCTACGCCGCGATACGCGATCTTCCCGAACCGGCCGCGTCCGCGACGTTGACGCTCGCCCAGGTGGACGCCGCACTGGAGTCGATCGGCGGCGTGACTGGCAAGGACTCCCAGGCGGAGCGCCGCCGCCTGCTGCAGGCGCTGCTCGCGCAGGCGACCGCCGATGAGCAGCACTTCCTGGTGCGCCTGATCGTCGGTGAGCTGCGCCAGGGCGCGCTCGAAGGCGTCATGCACGAAGCGCTTGCCCGCGCGCTGAGTGTCCCGGTCGCGGATGTGCGTCGCGCGGCGATGCTGCGGGGTGACCTGCACGCCGTCGCCGAAGCGGCTCTGCGCGATGGGCCAGAGGGACTGAACGAGTTCCGTCTGCGCGTGGGCCAGCCGGTGCAGCCGATGCTGGCCCAGTCGGCCACGTCGGTGGGCGCGGCGCTCGAGCGTGCCTCGCCGGCGGCCATCGACTGGAAGGTCGACGGCGCGCGCGTGCAGATTCACCGTCAGGGCACGGAGGTACGCGTCTTTACGCGCAGCCTGGATGACATCACCAGCCGAGTGCCAGAACTCGTCGAGATGGCGCGCTCGCTGCCGGTCAGTGCACTGGTGCTGGACGGCGAGACGCTGGCATTGCAGTCGGACGGGCGGCCGCATCCGTTTCAGGTCAGCGCCAGTCGCTTCGGGAGCCGCCTGGACGTGGAGCGGCTGCGCGGTACGCTGCCGCTGACGCCGTTCATCTTCGACATCCTGCACCTGGACGGCGAGGACCTGATCGACCATACGCTCGAGGAGCGCCTGGCGGTGCTGAGTGGCGTCGTGGCTGAGCGGTGGCGGGTGCCGCGGCTGGTGACGGCCGATGTGGCCGCGGCCGAGGCGTTCATGGCGGACACGCTGCAGCGAGGACACGAGGGCGTGATGGTCAAGGCGCTGGACTCGCTGTACGAGGCGGGCCGTCGCGGGACGGGCTGGATCAAGGTCAAGCCGGTGCACACGCTCGACCTGGTGATTCTGGCGGCAGAGTGGGGGCATGGGCGGCGGGGCGGCTGGTTGTCGAACCTGCACCTCGGGGCGCGGGACCCGGCGACGGGTGGCTTCGTCATGCTGGGCAAGACGTTCAAGGGGCTGACGGATGAGATGCTGCGCTGGCAAACCTCGCGGTTGCAGGAGATCGAATCGCATCGCGAGCGTTGGACGGTCTACGTGCGACCGGAGCTTGTGGCGGAAATTGCTTTTGACACGGTTCAGCGCAGCTCACGCTACCCGGGCGGGGTGACGCTGCGCTTCGCGCGCGTGGTGCGCTATCGGCCTGACAAGCGCCCCGAGGAGGCGGACACCATCGAGGCGGTGCGTGCGCTCGGCTTCTAGCCTGAGCCGGAGTTCCCAGAGGGGTCCGCTCTGGGGAACTCCGCTCTACGCTCCTGGTTTCAAATAGATCGCGCCCAGCGGAGGCAGCGTCAGGCTCAGGCTATGCGGCTGGCCTGCCCAGCTCTCGTCACTGGCCCACACCTGGCCGCCGTTGCCCAGGTTCCCACCGCCGTACAACGACGAATCGGTGTTCAGCACCTCGTGCCACGGGCCGCCCGTCGGCACTCCCACGTGGTACGCGTAACGCGGCACCGGTGTGAAGTTGGAGACCACCACCAGCATGTCATCTGGATCGTGCCCGCGCCGCAGGAACGCGAACACGCTGTTCTCGTTGTCGTGCGACTCGAGCCACTGGAAGCCCTGCCAGTCGAAGTCCACCTCGTACAGTCCCGGATTGGCGCGATACGCGCGCTGGATGTCCGCCACGCAGCGCTGCAGGCCACTCTGGAGCGGGTACTGGAGCAGGTGCCAGTCGATGCTGTGGCCCTCGGTCCACTCGTCCCCCTGACCGAAGTCCAGACCCTGGAACAGCAGTTTTTTGCCCGGGTGACCCCACATATACGCGTACAGCAGCCGCAGCGTGGCGAACTTCTGCCAGGCGTCGCCGGGCACCTTGTTGAGCATGCTGCCCTTGCCGTGCACCACCTCATCGTGGGACAGCGGCAAGACGAAATTCTCGTGGAACGCATACAGCAGGCTGAAGGTCAGCTCGTTGTGGTGCCAGCGGCGGTGCACGGGATCCTGCGAGATGTACTCGAGCGTGTCGTGCATCCAGCCCATGTTCCACTTCAGGCTGAAGCCCAGGCCGCCCATATAGGGCGGTCGCGAGACCTGCGGCCAGGCGGTGGACTCCTCGGCGATGGTCAGCACGCCCGGGCATTCCGTGTGAACGACCTCGTTCATGCGCTGCAAGAACGAGATAGCGTCGAGGTTCTCGCGGCCGCCGTACTGATTCGGCACCCACTGCCCGGCCGAGCGTGAGTAGTCGAGGTACAGCATCGAGGCCACCGCGTCCACGCGCAGCCCGTCGATGTGAAACTGCTCAACCCAGTACACGGCGTTCGAAATGAGAAAACTGCGGACTTCGTTGCGTCCGTAGTTGAAGATCTTGGTACCCCAGTCGGGGTGCTCGCCCTGGCGCGGATCGGCATGCTCGAACAGGGCGGTGCCGTCGAAGCTGGCCAGACCATGACCGTCCCGCGGGAAGTGGGCCGGTACCCAATCGAGCAAGACGCCGACGCCAGCCTGGTGCAGGACGTCGACGAAGACGCGGAAGTCGTCCGGCGAGCCGAAGCGACTGGTGGGCGCGTAGTAGCCGACCGTCTGGTAGCCCCAGGACGCGTCGAGCGGGTGCTCACTGATGGGCAGCAACTCGACGTGCGTGTAGCCCATCATCTGGCAGTACTCGGCGAGTTGTCGACCGAGGTCCTGGTAGCCCAGGAAGGCGTTGTCGGGTGCGCGCTTCCACGAGCCAAGATGCACCTCGTAGACGCTGATCGGCGCATCGAGGGCTTGCGCCTCACGCCGACGGCTCACCCACGCGTCGTCATGCCAGACGTAGCGGGACAGGTCCCAGACAACCGACGCGGTGCGCGGCCGTAGCTCGGCGGCAAAGCCAAACGGGTCGGCCTTTTCGAGTCGCTGCGTCGATAAACGCGGTTTGATGCTGTACTTGTAGATGTCCCCCTGCCCCAGGCCAGGCACGAAGCCCTCCCAGATGCCCGAGGACTGCCGAGTGTGCAGCGGGGTCGCGCTCGGGTCCCAACGGTTAAAGTCGCCGATCACGCTGACGGCGTCCGCATTCGGCGCCCAGACGGCGAAGCCAACGCCCGCGGTGCCATCCACGCTGGCCACGTGCGCGCCAAGCTTCTCGTAGACGCGCGCGTGAGTACCCTCATTGAAAAGGTACAGGTCGAAATCAGTTAACAGGCTGGTGCGTGTGTCTGTTGGACGGGTTGGCGCCTGTGTCATTGTTTATCCTGTGACGTTTCCTGGCACGCTCCGTGCCGGCTTGAGGGGTTAGGCAGAAAAGCGATGGATTCGACTCCTTCGAACGGCAGCGACGGTCGCGCTCTTACCCGACAAGCTAACACGCGTACGCCCCCGACGGGAGAGACGCTCGACGCTCAGCTCACCGAGACCTCGGTCGCGACCCGCGACCAGGCCGACCACATCGCCCGCGGGGACGCGCAGTCGGTCTCGGCGACCATGACCGAGGCTAAGCCGCGCGCGCCATACCCGCGGCTCGAGACCTACCCGGCAATCGCCATCGAGGAGGTTCAGCCCGAGCTGGCCGGCGGTCACTGGCCGATCAAGCGCGTCGTCGGCGACACCATCCAGGTCTCGGCCGATATCTTCAAAGAAGGTCACGACCTGCTCCAGGCGCGCGTGGTGTACCGCGCGCTGGACGAGCCCGCCTGGCGCGAGGCGCCGATGTCCCCGGTCGACAACGACCTTTGGACGGGGGCATTCCGCGTCGACCGCAACACCCGCTACGTGTACAGCGTTCTGGCGTTCACCGACACGTACGGCTCCTGGCGGGCCGATCTGCAGAAGCGCCTGGCCGCGGTTCAGGACGTCAGCTCAGAGCTACTCGAAGGTCGCCGCCTGGTCGAGGATGCGGCCGCACGCTGCGGCGATCCTGACGAGCGCGGTCGCCTCGAGGCGTATGCTCGCCCGCTGGCGGTCGAGCGATGTGCGCGCCGCCGCGGAGCTGGCGATCTCGGAGGAGCTCGGGCAGGTGATGGATCGTTGCCCGGATCGCGCCGACGCGACCCGCTACCGTCACGAGCTACAGCTGGTCGTCGATCGCCCGGCAGCCCGTTTCGCGGCCTGGTACGAGATCTTCCCGCGCTCGCAAGGCAGCGACCCGACGCGCGGCGCGACATTCCGAGACGCGGAAGCGCGTCTGCCGGCGATCGCCGCCATGGGCTTCGACACGCTGTACCTGACGCCGATCCACCCGATTGGCACCACCAATCGCAAGGGTCCCAACAACAGCCTGGTGGCCGGTCCGCGCGATCCCGGCAGCCCGTACGCCATCGGCAGCTCCGCCGGCGGGCATGACGCCATCGCCCCGGAGCTCGGCACGCTGGAGGACTTCCTCCACTTCCAGGACCTCGCCCGCCAGCACGGGCTGGAGCTGGTGCTCGACTTCGCGATCCAGGTCTCGCCCGACCATCCGTGGGTCGCCGAGCACCCGGAGTGGTTCTACCACCGCCCGGACGGGACCATTAAATTCGCCGAGAACCCGCCCAAGAAATACGAGGACATCTACCCGCTCAACTTCCGCTCGTCGGACTGGAAGAACCTGTGGGCCGCCTGGCGCGACATCGTCTTGCTCTGGGCAGAGCGTGGCGTGCGCGTGTTCCGCGTCGATAATCCACACACCAAGCCGCTGGCGTTCTGGGAGTGGATGATCCGCGAGGTCCAGCTCGTCTATCCCGACGCGATTTTTCTGGCCGAGGCGTTCACACGGCCGAAGATGATGCGCCAGCTCGCCAAGCTTGGTTTCACCCAGAGCTACACGTACTTCACGTGGCGCAACACGCGATCGGAGCTGCAGGAGTATCTCACCGAGCTGACGCAGGGCCAGATGCGCGAGTACTACCGCGGCAATTTCTTCGCCAATACACCGGACATTCTGCCGCCGGTACTGCAGTTGGCCGGGCGCCCGGCGTTTCGCATGCGATTGGTGCTGGCAGCGACGCTGTCGTCCGTCTACGGCATCTACAGCGGGTTCGAGCTGTGCGAGAACACGCCACGCGGCGCGCCGGGCACGCAAGAGTACTACCAGGACTCGGAGATGTACCAGCATAAGGTCTGGGACTGGGATCGACCCGGCAACATCATCGACGACGTCACGCGCATCAATCGCATTCGACGTGACAATCCCGCGCTCCACCTGTACGACAACCTGCGGTTCCTCGGGTCCGACAACGAGCAGTTGCTCATGTATATGAAGGCCTCGCGGGATGGCACAAACGTCATCGCTTGCGTGGTCAACCTCGATCCTTACTGGCCGCAGTCAGGCTGGGTCGAAGTGCCAGTGCATGAGTGGGGTGTTACTGCCGATCAACCGTATGTGATGCACGACCTGCTGTCTGGCGAACGCTATACGTGGCGAGGCAATTGGAACTGGGTGCGATTGGACCCGATTGTCAGGCAGGCGCACATCTTGCGTTTCGAACGTGCATACGGCTGAAACACTGCGAGCGGCCCGCTGGTTTGGCGGAAAGAGCCGGCCGATCACCGCAACGCGCATCGTCGACCGCGCCTGCTGGGCGGGCGAAGCAGGCATGGCGCTGGTCGAGGTGAGCTACGCCAACGGTCCGTCCGAAACGTATGTGGTCACCGATCGCTTCGACGATCCGTCTGTCGGACGCGCCCTCCTCAGACACTTTGAGGGCGTCACGCTGCCCACGCAGCGTGGCGGGTCGCTCGTCTTTCGGCCGACACACGTCTTTCACGCTATTCCGCCGCATCGCCTCGAGCCCATCGCCCCGCTGCGCGGCGAGCAGAGCAATACCTCACTTCGCTTTGGCGACGGACTGATCCTGAAGCTGTTTCGACGGCTGCAGTTCGGCCCGCATCCGGATGTCGAGGTCGGTTGGTTCCTGACCGAGCAGACCGGGTTCGAGGGCACCCCACCCCTGGCTGGCTCCCTGACGTACGTCAGTCCCAACGGCGACGAGGCCGCGCTGGTCTTGCTGCAGCAGTTCGAGCGCAATCGTGGCGACGCCTGGACCACGACTCTGGCACGCGTGTGCTCGGTGCTCGAGGGCGCTCCTATTTCGGAGACCTTACCCGCCATTCGTCGGCTCGGCACGACGACCGCCGAGCTGCACCTCGCGCTGGCCAGCGGTACGGGTGACTTTGGTGCCGAACCCATCACCGCCGCGGACGTCGAGGCGTGGTCGGGCAGCCTTGACGGGGAGTTGGGCGTGGCCCTGGACGCGCTCGAACGCCACCATGTCACACTCCATCCGCGCGTGGTTGAGACGCTCCGTGAGCGGGCGAGGGGGCTGGCCGCGCTCGAAGGCGGGTTGAAGGCGCGCCACCACGGTGACTACCACCTCGGCCAGGTGCTCGAGCGTGACGACGGCGCGTACGCGATCATCGACTTCGAGGGCGAGCCGTCGCGGCCGCTGGCGCAGCGCAGGGAAAAACGTACCCCGTTGCGGGACGTGGCCGGCATGTTGCGGTCGTTTGACTACGCGCGCCACGCGGCGGTTCGCGCCTGCGCGTCAGCGTCGTCGCCCGACGTCGCCAGGGGGGGGCGCGAGTGGTACACGGCTGCACGCGAGGCGTTCCTGGACGCCTATCTCGCGGTCGCGCGCGGCCGCCGCGGGCTGGTGCCGCGGGATCTGGCCGGGCCGCTGGCGGCGCTCGAACTGGAAAAAGCCGCGTACGAGGTGTTGTACGAGGTGAACAACCGTCCCGACTGGCTGCCCATCCCGCTGGCCGCGTTCGTGGCCAGCTAATCTCACAGGGATGGCGCCGCTAACGGTGTGGCCCGGCTGGCCCGAGCCGCTCGGGGCTACGTGGGATGGCCACGGGACCAACTTCGCCGTGTACTCCCAGCGCGCGGTGCGCGTCGAGCTGTGCCTGTTCGACGACGTCGCTGGTAAGGAGTCCGCCCGCATCGCGCTTCCCGAACGCACGCGCAACGTCTGGCACGGCTATCTCAACGGCATTGGCCCTGGCCAGCTGTACGGCTTCCGCGTCCAGGGCCGCTACGCGCCGCGCGAGGGCATCCGTTTCAACCCCAACAAGTTGCTGATCGACCCCTACGCGCGGGCAATCGCTGGACGCATCGACTGGCGCGCGCCGATCTTCGGGTATCGTCTGGGCGCGCGCACCGAAGATCTCACCCGCGACGTCCACAACTCGGCGCGCGGCATGCCGAAGTCGGTGGTCATCGACACGAGCTTCGACTGGGGCCGCGACCGGTCCCCGAGCGTGCCGTGGAGCGAAACCGTCGTCTACGAGACGCACGTCAAGGGCATCAGCATGCGCCACCCGGGCGTTCCGGAGAAGTTGCGCGGCACCTACCTCGGCCTCGCCAGCGAGCCAATCGTCGAGCACTTGCGTTCGCTGGGGGTGACCGCCGTCGAGCTGCTGCCGATCCACCACTTCGACGATGACAAGTTCCTGCTCGACAAGGAGCTCGCGAACTACTGGGGCTACAGCTCGATCGGCTACTTCGCACCCGTCGCCCATTACGCCAGTAGGGACCGTGGCGAGCAGGTGACCGAGTTCAAGACTATGGTCAAACGCCTGCACGAGGCGGGCCTCGAGGTCTTTCTCGACGTCGTCTACAACCACACCGCCGAAGGCAACCACCTGGGTCCCACCCTGATGTTTCGCGGCCTGGACAACCCGAGCTACTACGCCTTGATGCCCGATAACCCGCGCTACTACCGCGACTTCACGGGTACGGGTAACTCGCTCAACGTCACCCACCCGCAAACCCTGAAGCTGATCGCCGACAGCCTGCGCTACTGGGTTCAGGACATGCACGTTGACGGCTTTCGATTCGACCTCGTGACGGTGCTCGGGCGTGAGCCGGAGGCCTACGACACCGGCGCCGCGTTCTTCGACATCGTGCACCAGGATCCGGTCCTGGCCCGCGTCAAGCTGATTGGCGAACCGTGGGACATCGGCGATTTCGGGTACCAGGTCGGCAATCTGCCGGTGCTGTGGAGCGAGTGGAACGGCAAATACCGCGACAACGTCCGCCGCTTCTGGAAGGGCGATCCGAGTCAGATCGCCGAGCTCGCGTATCGCTTGAGCGGCAGCAGCGACCTGTACCGTCTGAGTGGCCGAGGTCCAACCGGCAGCATCAACTTTCTGACCGCGCACGATGGTTTCACCCTGCGCGACCTGGTCACCTACAACGACAAGCACAACGAGGCCAACGGCGAGAACAACCAGGACGGCGCCAACGACAACAACGCCTGGAATAGTGGCGTCGAGGGCCCGTCCGAGGATCCGAGCATCGACGAGCTGCGCATGCGTCGCCAGCGTTCGCTCCTGGCGACCCTCTTTCTGTCGCAGGGGGTGCCGATGCTGCTCGGCGGCGACGAAATGAGTCGTACACAGCGCGGCAACAACAACGCCTACTGCCAGGACAACGACATCAGCTGGTTCGACTGGAACCTCAACGCTCAGCAGGAGGAGTTGCTCGAGTTCACCCGCGGCCTGATCGCGTTTCGAGCCGAGCACCCGCTCTTGCGTCGGCGACGTTACTTCGAAGGCCTGTATCTGCCTGGCGCCGATATTAAAGACCTGACGTGG
The DNA here is from genome assembly GCA_963776625.1 of uncultured Chloroflexia bacterium. Classification (GTDB taxonomy): domain Bacteria; phylum Chloroflexota; class UBA6077; order UBA6077; family CF-72; genus CF-72. The sequence continues at coordinate 1,047,562 of CAVZNP010000007.1, forward strand.
TTCAAAGTGGACGGCACGGAAATCATGGACGAGCAGTGGGCCGATTCCGAAACACGCGGCATGGCGATGCGTCTGGCGGGCGAGGCGATCGACGAGCGCGAGGCCGAGGGCGGTCGCATCTCCGACGAGACGCTCCTTGTGCTGCTCAACGCACACCATGAGGAGCAGGCATTCACGCTGCCAGAAAGCGGTGGCAGCGGCACGTGCGAGTGGGAGTGCCTGATGAACACCGAGCGACCGGGGCCACCCACACCTTCGGAGGAGTTTCACGCCGTGGGCGCCGCGTATGTGCTGGCGCCGCGCGCGCTGGCGCTGTTTCGGCGTGTCGAGCAAGCCGTGTGATCGTCGTCGGCCTGATGTCCGGCACGTCGGTGGACGGCATCGACGCGGCGGTGGTCGAGCTTGCCCATGCCGACGACACGTTGAGCGTCACACTCCTGGGCTACGCGGAGTCGCCGATCGACGAAAGGCTGCGCCAGCGCATTCACGCCCTGTTCAGCCCCGAACAGAGCCGGATCGATGAGGTCTGTGAGGTCAACGTCCTGCTGGGCGAAGCCTTTGCCGACGCGGCCGTGCTCGGTCTGCGTCAGGCGCGCGTCCAGGCCGACCTGGTGGCTTCGCACGGACAGACGGTGTGGCACGAGGTCTCGCCCGGCCATACGCGGTCGACGCTGCAGTTGGCCGAACCGTCAGTCATTGCCGAACGCCTGGGCGTCACCACCGTGGCGGACTTCCGACCGCGCGACATCGCCGCGGGCGGCCAGGGCGCGCCGCTAGCGTCGTGGGGCGACGCGCTGCTCTTCGGAGATCATAAGCTCGGTCGCGCGGTCCAGAACATCGGTGGCATCGGCAACGTTACGTGGGTACCGCCCGGCGGACAGTGGGAGGCGATGCTTGCCTTCGATACCGGTCCCGGCAACGCGTTGATCGACCACGCCGCCTGGCGGCTCAGCGGCGGGATGCAGCGCCTGGATGCCGACGGTGCGCTTGCCGCCGCCGGACGCGTCGACGACTTGCTCCTGGCCGAGCTGCTTGCCGATCCGTATTTCGAGCTGCAGCCGCCCAAGAGCACCGGGCGTGAGCTGTTCGGCGCCCAGTTCGCGGACCCGCTGATCGACCGCGCGCTGGCGGCGGGATTGTCGGCTGCCGACGTGGTCGCGACCTTCACCGCGTTCACCGCCCACTCGATCGCCGACCAGTACCGCCGCTTCCTGCCAGGCAGGCCGGACGAGGTCGTCGTTGGCGGCGGCGGCTCGCGCAATCCGGTGCTGATGCGACTTCTCTCCGAGCTGCTGGATCCGGCTCAGATTCGGCTGCACGAAGACTTCGGCTTGCCGTCCCTCGGGCGTGAGGCGGTGTACTTCGCGCTTATGGGGCATGAGGCGCTGCACGGCAGACCGAATACGCTGCCGAGCTGTACGGGCGCCGGCCACGCGGTGGTGATGGGCAAGGTGATTCCGGGCGCCAACTACCGCCGGTTGATGCGCGAGGTCGTGGCGTCGACGGAACGGCGCCCGCGCCGTCTGGTGGTCGCTACTCGTGACCCTCTCAGGGAACGCGTCCGCGCGGAGTGAGCTGTCCGAAGAGGGCCTCGGCGGCGGCCTGCAGGTGAACGGGGCGGTCGCCGTACACCGTAAGCCAGGTGCCGATGCGTGGCACCACGGGCGCGTCGTACGGGCCGCGCAGGCTGACGCCCACGACCGGCTTGCCGGTGTCGGCGAGTTCGGCCGCCAGCCGCCGCTGCGGCTGGCTGCGAACCAAGTCAAAGGTCGCCAGCACGATGACAGCCGCTGAGCGTGCCGCGGCGGCGGCCGCCTGCCAGTCCGCGCCCATGGCCGCTGGCGCGAAGCGCTGCACCGCGCTCAGCAGCGACGCGTCTGCAAGGTCGTCAACCACGTCCGGCGCAAAACCTGGCGGTTCCACGACCAGCATCGACGCCGCGCGGTTCAGGGGCAAGAGCCCCGCCGCGTCGCGGTGAAGAGTCACGGCTCGGCGGGCGACGTCCAGTGCCAACGCGCGGTGCGCTTGAGTGTCGAGCACCGACGGATCGGGCTCGGCCAAAGGCGGCATGGCCCCTGGCAACACACCGCGCCGCGCCTTGGTGGACAGAATTCGCGCCACCGACGCGTCCAGACGCGCCGTGGTGATCCGCCCCGCGCGTACCGCGGCCAGCAGGGCTGTCGGAGCCTCCGCGGCGTGTTGTCGATTCTCGGCGTCGATGCCGGCGACCAGCAGCAGGTCGGCGCCGGCTTCGAATGCGTCCACCGCGGCGGTCGCCACCCCTCGCTCCTGGGTGATCGCCCACATGTCCAGCGCATCGGTCAGAATCAGCCCCCGATGGCCGAGGCGCTGCCGCAACAGTTCGGTCAGGACGCGCCACGAGAGTGTGGCGGGCAGGTCCGCCCGCGGCTCGATGGCCGGCAGGTACACGTGCGCGGTCATGATCCCATCGACGTGGGCGCGGATGGCCGCTTCGAAGGGCTTCAGCTCCAGGGACTGGAGGCGCGACAACGGGTGGGATACGACCGGCAGGTCACGATGCGAATCGACTGACGTATCGCCGTGCCCGGGAAAATGCTTGGCCACCGCGCTCACGCCCTCTGACTGCATGCCCGCGACTGCCTCGGCGGCACAGCGCTCGACGAGGTCGAAGCTCGAGCCGAACGCGCGTACGCCAATCACCGGGTTCAGCGGGTTGGTGTTCACGTCGACGACCGGGCCGAGGTCCATGTTGATCCCCATGGCCCGCAGCTCACGACCGGATGCCGCGGCGATGCGGCGCGCGAATTCGAGCTGGCCCGTTGCGCCGACGGCCATGTTGCCGGGAAAGACGGTTGCACCTCGCGTGACGCGGACCACCAGACCGCCTTCCTGGTCGACGGAGACGAACAGCGGCACCGGGTCGGCAGCCTGCTGGAGGTCGCGCGTGAGACCCACCAGCAGTTGAGCGCTCGCGACGTTGCGCGCGAAGAGCGTCACGCCGCCCAGGTGCAGATCGTGGACGAGCGCGTGGCTGGCAGCGTCGAGCGTGGTTCCGTCGAAGCCGAGCATGAAGACCTGGCCAATTTTCTGCTCCAGGGTCATGCGGGCCAGGGTGTCCTGCGCGAGGTGCTCGGGCGACGTGCTCTCCATCGTGCGGAGCTCTTTCTCCACTCCATATTGCCGCTGACTCGTGCAAGCTGGGTCCAGCAAATCACCACGTACGCCGCACGCCGCGAGGTCTGTTACATTCCCTCAACGTCGCCCTCGACTATGCCGTGCTGACCTCGGCACCACAAGAACGACAGCTCGAGCCGCGCTACCGCCGCGTCCTGTCTTTCGGAGATGTCCTCGACGAGAGCATCGGCCTCTTTCGTCGCCACTGGGCCGTGTTCGCGCTGGTCAGCGCCGTATGGCTGATTCCGCCCGGGCTCGTGACGGTCCTGGTCACCGCCAGTGGCGCGTTCAGCACCGCTGGCCTGGTGGGCCAGATCGAGACCGGCGTCACGCCAGACCTGTCGAGCGTGAGCGGTTTCGTCGGTGGATTCCTGTTGATCTACGTCGTCGACGCGCTCTTCTTCGTGGCGTGGACCACGGCCGTGGTCGTCACCACCGACGAATATGTCCACGCCGTGGAGCCGCGGCTCGGCGACGTTGTGTCGCGCACGCTGCGGCGCTACGTGGCTGTGTTGCTCAGCGGTTTGCTCTACGCGCTGGGCATGCTGCTGCTGGTCGTAGTCGCCGGAGCGATCTTCGCGCTGTTCGTCATTGCGTTTCCTGTGAGCGTGATCGCCATCCTGGCGGCGATCGCGGGCGGGTTGGTCTGGGCGTTTCAGCCGCGCGCGCGGTCCGTGTGGCTCAAGTGGCTGATCATTGTGGCCACGCCGTTCGGCTTGCCGATCTACGTCGCTGGCACGTGGTCGATGTACCTCTGCGCGGCGGTGCTGGAACGCCGGGGACCGATCGGGGCGCTGCGTCGCAGCGCGCAGCTGGTGCATCGGCACTGGTTTCGCGTGGTTGCGATCCTGGCGCTGGCGGGCTTGATTGTGAGTATTGTTCAGTCCGCGCCGACGACGCTCGTGCAGCTGCCGCTGTACATCAGCGCGGCCCTGCGGGGGCAGACCGGACTGAGCGGCCCCGAGCTGGCGGCGAGTACGGCCGTTGGCGTCGTCGCGCAGATCCTGTTTGCCAGCATGGCCTCGATCGTGTACGCGATGGTGTTCGTCGACCTGCGTAACCGACGCGAGGGGACCGATCTGGCCGAGCGCTTGAGCCGGCTGGAAGCCGAGTCCGCCGAGCCCCGATGACTGAGGACCAGGCACTTGCCAGCCTCCACGCGATTCTGGCGCAGACCCAGTTCCAGTCCGATCGCTCGGTGCCCTGGTGGCAGCAGCTCCTCGCGCCGGTGCTCGACATCGCCTGGATGCTTCTCGGGCAGTTCGTGCAGCTCGTCGTGGACAGCACCACGGGCCGCGAAGGCGCGCTCGGCGTCGTGCTACTGCTCTTCTCGACCGCCGTGCTCGTCCTCGCCGCCGCGTACCTGATCCGCGCGGTCCGCCTCTCGGTGGTGCGCGAGGCACAGCTGCGAGGTGCCAGTCTCGTGGAACGTCGCGAGCGCTCCGACGAGCTCTGGCGCAGCGCACAGCAGAAGGCGGCGATCGGCGCGCTGGGCGAGGCGCTGCAGCTCGCGTATTTATCGGCGCTGTACGCGCTGGACGAACGGGCGCTGGTTCACATCGAGACCACGCTGACCAATCGCGAGCACGCCCAGCGACTTGCCAGGGAGTACCCGTCCCTGGGTGACAGCTTCGCACAGCTCGTGGAGCGCTACGAGCGGGTGCGCTACGGTCGGGCGTCGGTGCAGACCGAGACCTTCGAAGACTTCAGTCTCCGAGCCCAGCGCGTGCGCGCCGCCGCGCTCTCGGGTGGCGCGGTATGAGCAACATCCGATCGAGCATGCTGCTTCTGGGAATCGCCGTCGCGGCCATGCTGATCGGTGCGCTGCGCCTGGTGACCGAGCAGGCGCAGTTGCCGGCGGGCAGCAGTACGTCGGCGCAGCCTGACGGCGTGCTCGCCCTGTACACGTGGCTCGGCGACGTCGGCGGGCAGACGCAGCGGCTGAACGACCCGAGCATTGATCCGAGCGTCGGCACGGTCCTGATCGTCGAGCCACCGGCGGTCATCGATCAGACGACCCGCGACGGGCTGGACGCGGTCGCCGACCGCGGCGGCAGCATCGTGCTCGCTGGCGACTCCGTGCAGTGGCTGATTTTCGCCCGCGCCCTGGGCGTGACCGCCGAGCCAGCAACAGCGCAAGCCGCGACAGCGACCACGCCCGATGGTCTTAGCCTGCCGCTGGCCAGCCGCTATCGCCTGAGCAGTGACCACGCCGCCGCCCAGCCACTGCTCGTGCGTGACAACGGCGACTGGGTGGGTCTCAGGCTGCCTTACCGGCAGGGCACGCTCATTGTGCTCGCTTCGCCGGAACCGCTCACCAACGCCGGGCTGGCCGACGACGCGACCGCCCGATTCGTCTTCCACGAGGTGGTCTCGCCGGCGGTGACGACGGGTCTGCCGGTGGCGTTCGACGAGATTGAACGGTCGCCCGGCTCCAGCGCGGGCGGCACGCCGAGCCTGGACCAGCTGCTGTACCAGACGCCGGTCGGCCGCGCCATGCTGTACGGCGCGCTGCTGACATTCCTGTTCTTGCTGCTGGGCGGTCGACGGTTGGGGCCGCCGGTGTACCTGCGCTCCGCGGCCGAGGCGCCGCGGACGATGTACGAGCATGTGCAGATGCTCGCCAACCTGTACCGTCGTTCGGGCCAGTTGGGTGTGGTCCGCAAGACGTTGAGTCGCTCCTACGCGCGCGGGCTGGCGCGCGGCACGCTACCGCCGGCCCGCGCCACGGCGCTCCTGTCTGCCCTCGCGCGTGTCGAGTCGGCCCGAGGCGAGTCGGACCTGGTCGCCGCCGTCGCGGCCCTCGACGACATACGGGATGCTTCGTTCCAGACGCTGTCCGCGCATCCGTCCACGCCTTCGAACGTGACCGGGACACCCTGAGCACATGACCCCGGCTGACTTTCAAGCCGCCGCCCTCGAGCGTACCCGCGGCGTGCTCGTCGACCTTGACGAGCCGTTCCGCCTGTTGCTCGCCGCGTTGCTTGTCGGCGGCAACGTGCTGCTCGAGGGTGTCCCGGGCACCGCCAAGACGCTGATGGCCCGCTGCCTGGCTGCCCTGCTGACCCCGCCCGAGGATGCCACCGTAGACGAGGAACGCTTCCAGCGCATCCAGTTCACCCCCGACCTGATGCCCTCCGACATCCTCGGCACCAGCGTTTTCCACCTGCAGTCCGCCACGTTTACCTTTCGGCCCGGCCCGATCTTCGCCAACGTGGTCGTCGCCGACGAAGTCAACCGCGCGCCGGCCAAAACGCAGTCGGCCCTGCTCGAGGCTATGGAGGAGCACCAGGTCACGGTCGAGCGACGCCGCATGCCGCTGCCGCCGGTGTTCATGGTCGTCGCCACGCAGAATCCGGTGGAGTTCGAAGGCACGTACCCGCTGCCGGAGGCGCAGCTCGATCGCTTCCTCTTCAAGGTGCTGCTCGACTACGGCTCGGCCGAAGCCGAGCGGGGCGTCGTGCAGCGGCACCACGCGGGCCTGCAGGTCACCGATTTATCCGCCGCCGGGTTGGCGCCGCTGGTGGACCTGACGACGGTGATGGACCTGCGCGCGCAGGTGACCACCATCAAGGTGGACGAGTCGGTGGCGGAGTACCTGGTGGCGCTCGGTCGCGCGTCGCGCGGGATGCCCGAGGTGCAGTACGGCGCCAGCGTGCGCGGGGCGCTGGGCTTGCTGCACGCGAGCAAGGCGCTGGCGGCGTTTGCGGGGCGCGACTATGTGACGCCAGATGACGTGAAGGCGGTCGCCGCGCCAGTGCTGAGGCACCGGGTGTTGCTGAAGCCTGAGGCGGAACTGGATGGCCTGCGGCCGGACGATGTGATTCAGCGGCTGCTCGGGTCGATTCCCGTGCCACGCTAACGCTGCAGCGCCGCGTCAGTTGCCCTTGAGCTTGCGCCAGCCCCCGGCGCGGTTATTGGCAATGATCTGCCGAAACATCGCCAGCAGCGCCGGCGCCTTGAGTTTTTCGCCCTGTCGCACCGCCACCGTGCGCGCGGTCTTGTTCGCATGCCCCGCGGTAATGATGCCCTCGGGATCGGGCACGATTCCTCCGTCGTACAGGAACACGTTGACGTGATCCCTGGCCGCCAGCAGCGCACAGACGTTGCCCTGCATCACGAAATACGGCTGCCGTGTCCGCTTGATGGTCTCAGCCACCTCCGGGTCCGCCACGTGGACCAGCGTGCGCACCTCGCGGCAGATCGCCTGCTGCCAGTCCGGCAGCGCGTCGATATACGCATCCACGCGCGGGTCGGCCTGCGGGGTCATGGTGTGAAGTACTTCACAGCGCGATTGGGCCAAGCTATCGTAGCGTGACCGAGGGAGGACCTCCGACATGGACCCATCGCCCAGCGAACCGGTCGCGCCCGGTATTCCATCGCAGCCAGCAACGCAGCCAACCTGGAATGACGGCTTCAGCCAGGTGGACACGTACGTCGATCAACTCCGCGTCAAACTGCCCGTCGCGCCGCCAGGGCTGCAGAACGCCTACATGAATGTAGCGCCCTGGATCGCCATCATCTTCGGCGTCCTGGGCGCCATCGTCTCGCTCCTCGCGCTGATCTTTTCGACCGCCATCGGCCCGCTCACGGTGATGCTCGGACAGCCGGGCAGCGGCTTCGGCCTGATCCTGGCGTCCCTGCTGTCGCTGGTTATCGCCGCGCTGGAAATCGCTGGCGGCGTCATGATGCTACAGCGCAAAACCACTGGTTGGTGGCTTCTGGCCGTCGGCATGGTCGTGAGCCTGCTGAGCAGTCTGCTGCACGTGTCCGCCATCGGGCTGATCTTCTGGCTGCTGATCGCGTACATCCACCTGCAGGTGAAGCCGAACTACACCAACTGACTTCTCGATGCCCACCTGGCGCCTGTTCGTCCTGCTGCTCCTCGCAGCGCCGGTCGGCGCCTTCGGTGGTCCTTTCGTCCTCCTGGCGGTCGCCATCGCCAGCATTGCCCTGCTGGCGGCGGTCGTCGACGTGTTTCTGGCCGGCGACGGTCGCCGCGTGCGCGCCTCGCGGCTCCTTGCCTCGGACAAGCTTTCGCTCGGTGCCTGGAACCCGGTCGAGATCCACCTCGACAACCCGACCCCGCGCCGCCAGTTCGTCACCTTGCGCGAGCAGCCGCCTGCCAACTTCGAGCTCGATCAGCCGCTCGTCTTCGCCCGTGAACTCGGGCCCGCCGCGAGCCCGAGCGTCACCTACCACGTCCAACCGCCTCGCCGCGGCGACGCGCAGTTCGGTGACCTGTACCTGCGCATCGAGGGTCCGCTGAGACTGGTACGACGCACCTTCCGCCAGAGGAACACGTGGCAAGAGGTCCGCGTCTATCCCAACCTGCGCGAGCTGCGGCGCTACGACCTGCTCGTGCGGCGCGGTCTGGAAGCGCAGGCCGCCGGGCGACCGGTGCGCGTCGCCGGTGCAAGCACCGAGTTTGAGCGCGTCCGCGAGTACCTGCCCGACGACGAGTTCCGGCGCATCAACTGGAAAGCCACCGCTCGCCGCGGCCAGCCGCTCGTCAACCAGTACGAGGCCGAGCGCAGCCAGAACCTGGTCCTGCTGCTGGATGCGGGTCGGTCGATGGCCGCGCTGGCCGATCCGCCGGTTGACGACGAGGAACGCCCTGTCGCGGCCTTGACCAAGCTGGATCGCGCGCTGAATACCGCGCTGCTACTGGCGCACGTCGCCAGCCAGCGCGGCGACCGCGTTGCGCTGCTGGCCTACGCCGACGACGTGCGCGTCTTCGTTCCGCCCCAACGCGGTCGCCGCGCGCTGCTGAGCACGGTGCACGCGCTCTACAACCTCAGCGCGGAGCCCGTCGAGCCGGACCACGGCCGCGCCTTCGACTTCCTGGCCCAGCGCAACCTGCGTCGCTCGCTGGTGGTGCTGTTCACCGACCTGGCGGATGGCGAGTCGTCGGCGGTGCTGGCCGCGCACGTGCGGCGCGCCGCGCGCCAGCACATGGTGGTGTGCGTCACGCTGGCGGATCCCAACCTGCGGCGTCCCGCCGAAGCGCGCCCGACCGACGGGCGGAGCCTGTACGAGAAGATGGTCGCGCAGCAGCTGCTCAACGACCGAGCAGCGGTCCTGGCCAGCCTGGCCGCGCACGGCGTGCGCACGGTCGATGCCGACGCCGAGTCGATCAATCCAAAGTTGATCTCGGCCTATCTCGAGCTCAAGGCGAGGGCCAGGATCTAGACGGCATGGGTATGTCACGCGTCCCGGTAGGGGAAGCGGTGTGTGCTCGTCCGCCCCTTCGGGTCGAGGGAGCCTGCGCACGTTTGAGCCAATCACGTGTCCGGGTCGGGGAGCCTGCGGCCCCCCGCCGCCAGTCGCTGCTGCGCTCGCAGGCTCGCTGCGCGCTCCTTCCCGCGGCGACCCCCCGCAGGATTAGTAGGGTTTGAGTCCTTCACGCGTCCGGGTCGGGGGAGCCTGCGGCCCCCCGCCGCCAGTCGCTGCTGCGCTCGCAGGCTCGCTGCGCGCTCCTTCCCGCGGCGACCCCCCGCGTACGTGCTGAACCGCACCTCTTCGGGGTCGCACGCTCGCTCGCGTGGTCCACAAACCTTGTCCGCTTGAACCGGTGTGACACCTCGACACGTGGTTCGCTGAGCGACTCTGCCGACACGTCCCGACGGTCAACACGCGGTGAGGCACCTACCGTGTCGCATGGAGCGGTGTGACAGTCCGATACGTTGGCCGCTGAACGTCGGCGCCATCACGCTTCGAGGATCAACACGCGGTTGGAACCTATGGGGTTCGACCCAAACGCGAATGGGGTTCGGCCCAAACGTGAGCGCCTTCCACCACGTCCGATCGACACGGTGTGTGGACCACGCGTGTTGACCCTCGAGACGTGTCAGTAGAGACGCTCAGCGAACGACATGTCGAGGTGTCACACCGGTTCAACCGACACGTTTGTGGACCACGCGAGCGGACGTGCGACCCCGCAGAGGTGCGGCCCAGCACGTACGCGGGGGGTCGCCGCGGGAAGGAGCGCGCAGCGAGCCTGCGAGCGCAGCAGCGACTGGCGGCGGGGGGCCGCAGGCTCCCCCGACCCGGACACGTGAACGCCTCAAACGTGCGCAGGCCCCCCGACCCGGACACGTTAAGCGCTCAAACGTTACCGTCGGCCAACCGTAAGAAGGAGCGCGTAGAGCACGGCGCCGGCGCCGAGACCTACCGACAGTTTGAGAGCGATGGGCAGGTCACTCGGCGAGACGAAGCCTTCGATCAGGCCGGCGATCACCAGGATCGGCGCGGCGCCTACCACCAGCTCCACGGAGCGACGCGCGTTGCGCGCCAGCGCCTCGCGGCGCAGCAAGAGCCCTGGGCGCAGCAGCGCGTCCCCGAGCATCAGGCCCGCCGCGCCGGCGATCACGATGCACGTCAGCTCCAGGACGCCGTGCGGTGCGACAAACGACAGCAGCAGCGGCGCAACGCCGTAGAACTGCGCGGCGCCCAGCACGCTGCCGAGCATCAGGCCGTTGCTCACCAGCACGTAAACGGTGCCCAGCCCGAACAGGACGCCGCCCGCGAAGGCGAAGAACGCCACCTGAATGTTGTTGGTAAAGATCAGCGTGGCCATGCCAGGCCGCAGATTGGGCTCGATGTCCGTCCAGGTATGGCCGCTCTCCATCGTGCGCCGCAGCTCCAGGGGCACCAGCGCGTCGCGCAGCGTTGGATCCAGCCACGCCGCGACGTACGCCAGCAGCGCCGGGCCAAACAGCAGCAGCGCCGAGACCAGCAAGTACCCACGAGCGACGCGAAAGCGTCGGGCGAAGTCCGTCCAGAAGAACTGACCCAGGTGTCGCCACGACGGCGCTGGCGCTCGATACAGGCGCAGGTGCGCGCGCGAGGCAAGCGCGTTCAGCCACTGGGTGAGCTGATCGTCGGGAAAGTCGCGTCGAGCAATGGCCAGGTCCGACATCACCTGCCGGTAGCCACGGCCCAGGCGCTCGATCTGCTCGGCGTCGAAGTGCCGCAGGCCATTGCCCTCGCTGCGCTCGAGCAGGTCCTCGAGCTCGTTCCAGGACGGCTGGCGGCTGGCGATAAAGTGACTGAGCGATGGCATCCGCGGACTACACGATTGCGACGCCCGAACGCGTCAGCCTCGAGTATGGCATCGCGGGAGTCGGGTCGCGGGGCGGGGCCGTCCTGGTGGATACGCTCATTCAGGCGGGCGTGCTGCTGCTGGTCACCGCCGCGCTGGCGGGTGCCACGGTGGCCGTCAGCTCGTCCATCGAGAGCTTTTCGCGTGCTACGGGCATCCTGATCCTGGGAGTGTGGGGCCTCGCCGCCTTCGCGATCAGCACCGGCTACTTCATGGTCTTCGAGATCGTCTGGAACGGCCAGACGCCGGGCAAGCGGTTGCTGGGCCTGCGGGTGATCCGCGAAAGCGGCTACCCGATTCGTCCGGTGGACTCGGTAATTCGCAATCTGGTGCGGATCGTTGACTGGCTGCCGATTGGCTATGGCATCGGGGTGCTGGTGATGCTGTTCAACCGGCGCTCGCGACGACTGGGCGACTTCGCGGGCGGCACGCTGGTGGTGCGCGAGGGTCGGCAGCGCACGCTCGCGACACTGTCATCGGCGGAGCCAGGCGCGGACGTGCCGCGCGGGTACAGCCTGTCCAGCGCGGACGCCACGCTGGTGCGCGATTTTCTGGTGCGTCGCAACGGCATGGACCCAGGCGCGCGAGCGGAGCTGGCGCGACGGCTGGCGGCGGCCCTGGCGCAGCGCTACCAGCTGCCGTTCGAAGTAGGCGCAGACGCCGAGGTAGGCGCAGACGCCGAAGTAGGCGCAGACGCCGAAGCAGGCGCAGACGCCGAAGTAGGCGCAGACGCCGAGGTGGCGTCGGATGCCGAACGCTTTCTGGAGCGCCTCGCCGGTTGAGGCCAGGGGTATGATCGCGCCGTGGCCTACGACGAGGCGCTCGCCGAGCGCGTGCGCACGGTCCTGCTGACGGTGCCCAACGTCGAAGAGAAGAAGATGTTCGGCGGGGTGTCCTTCATGGTGAACAGCCAGATGTGCTGTGGGGTGCTGAAGGACGATCTCGTCGTCAAGACGGGGCCCGACGGGTTCGAGGCGCTCGTGGCGCAGCCGAACGTGCGGCCGTTCGACTTCAGCGGTCGGCCGATGGTGGGCATGGTGTACGTGGCGAGCGGCGGCGTCGCCACGGACGCGCAGCTGCGCGCGTGGATTCAGCGTGGTGTGGATTTCGTCCAGCGGAATCCGAAGCCGAGCTCGCGCAAAGCGCGCAAGAAGTAGCCGGCCAGAGCTGAGCTAGCGCTCGAGCGCCGGCCTTTCCGAGATGGCGGCGCACAGGCTCGGGGCGTTCTGCCCGGGTCCCCTCTGGGGAAACGCCGAGCGATCAGCCCGCCAGCGCCTTGCGCTCGGGATAGCTGAGGTCCGCGTACCAGTCGCCGCGACCTTGCGGCGTCAGGTCCATGAGGTTCCACACGGGCGACAGCAGGTCGATGCCGCGCTGGTCGATGTCGTCGGCCATGCGCGGGTGCGCCGTGTAGAAGTGGCGCACGATGCCGTCGGCATCGCGCGTGAAGACGGAGATGGTGGAGTCCTGCTCACCCTGCGCGTCTTCGCTGCCCAGGTCGTACTTGAAGCTGCTGTCGCCACAGCTGAGCAGCCGCAGATTGTGCCAGCCGCGTGCCCGCGCGTGTGCGCGCAGCGCAGGCAGCTCGGCTGCCGCGGCAATCACGAAATCCACGTTGGGCTCGAGGTGCCGCGCGATGCCGTTGTAGCCGTCGATCCACATGGTGCACATCGGGCAGGGCGTGGTCTGGAGTTTGCCGTACATCAGGTGGTAGACGACCAGTGAGCGGTCGGGGCCGGTGAATAGCTCGCTCAGACGGACGGAGCGCACCGGGCTATCGCCTGCGTCGAGGGAGGCCGGGCCCTCGCGGAAGACGTAATCCTGGACCTCGGCGCCGACGGGCAGGCCGCGGCGCAAGGCGGCGACATGCTCGCGCTGGCGCATCAGCTCGAGTTCCGCGAGGCGAAGCTGCTCGCGGGCGGCGGTGTAGTCGCCGGAATCATTGGCGAGTCGGGTGAACAACATGGTCAGGGGCCTCCGTTGGTGTGTGCTCTCAGGACGCGGTGACCGAGGGGTGTGGCATGCCGACGCGCGGGACGCCCGCGCTCAGCCAGGCGGGTTCGCGTTGGGATCGGCCCCAGGGTCCCCGCCAGCCCCCGCCGTGCTGAGCCGACCCAGGTAGTGCGCCCAGCCGTGGCCGTGCATCTCGCGCGAGTCGCTGGTGGGCAAGCCGCGATGGACGAGGCGCACGCGCGTGCCGGCGCCGTCGGGCGTGAGGGTGACCTCCAGCGTGGTCGACCCGGGCAGTACGGCCGGGTCATCCTCCCAACCGAAGCTCAGCACGACGCGTGAGGGTGGCACGACCTCGAGGTACTCGCCTCGCGCGCGGACCGCGTCGTTGATGTCGACCGCGTAGCGGCCGCCGGGCCGTGCGTCGAGGTCGGCGCGGATGCCCATCCAGCGCACCATCTTGTCGGGATCGACGAAGAAGGCGAAGACGACCTCTGGCGTGGCGGCGATGTGCGTTTCGCGCACGACGGCGTTGATCTCACTGACGCTCACGGGTTGCTCCCCTCGATGCTGGGTGTCTGCGTTGCGTGGGACTCGGCGGCGTGTTTGAGATCCTCGAGCGCGTCGTCCCAGTAGTCGCGCAGCCATTCGCGGAGGCCGCGCAGGCCCTCGGGGCGGGCTCGGTACATGCGGCGGGTGCCGGCGCGCCGTTCGGCGACGAGGCCGGCTTCGCGCAGGACGCGCAGATGCTGCGAGATGGCCGGGCCGGTGACGTCTGGGAAGTGGGCGGCGATGTCGCCGGAGGGCCGCTCGACGTCGCGCACGAGGCGCAGGATGGCGCGGCGGCGCGGGTCGGCGAGGGCGTTGAGAACCGCGCCGTCGAGCATGGTCTTTATATAAGCATAGTCTTTTGAAAGTGTCAACTACAAGATGGCGACGTTTGAGCCAATCACGTGTCCGGGTCGGGGGAGCCTGCGGCCCCCCGCCGCCAGTCGCTGCTGCGCTCGCAGGCTCGCTGCGCGCTCCTTCCCGCGGCGACCCCCCGCGTACGTGCTGGGCCGCACCTCTGCGGGGTCGCATGCTCGCTCGCGTGGTCCACAAACGTGTCGGTTCGAACCCGTGAGACACCTCGACACGCGATTAGCTGAGCGTCTCTGCCGACACGTCTCGAGGGTCAACACGCGTGGTCCACACACCGTGTCGATCGGACGAGGTTGAAGGCGCTCACGTTTGGGCCGAACCCCATTGGCGTTTGGGTCGAACCCCATCGGTTCCAACCGCGTGTTGATCCTCGAGACGTGACAGCGCCGACGTTCACCGGCCAACGTGTCGGACTGTCACACCGCTCAATGCGACACGCTAGGTGCCTCACCGCGTGTTGACCGTCGGGACGTGTCAGCAGAGACGCTCAGCCAATCGCGTGTCGAGGTGTCTCATCGGTTCGAACCGACACGTTTCTGGACCACGCGTGTCGAGCATGCGAGCCCGAAGAGGTGCGGCCCAGCACGTACGCGGGGGGTCGCCGCGGGAAGGAGCGCGCAGCGAGCCTGCGAGCGCAGCAGCGACTGGCGGCGGGGGGCCGCAGGCTCCCCCGACCCGGACACGTGAACGGCTCAAACGTGCGCAGGCTCCCCCGACCCGAAGGGGCGGACGAGCACACACGTCTCTCCTAGCCCGGAACTGCTGACGACAACGGACGTTTGCTGGCAGTGATACTTCTTGCCGCGTCGCGTGCGGGTCACTCTGCTTGTGCATCGGCAGTGTCGAGAAACGTTTCCACCGTGCGCAGGTAGGTGGCCTGGGCCACTTCGTAACTCTGCACGTGCTCGGCGCCGGGCACGAACATCGTCTGGACGGCCGGGCCGTACGCCGCCGCGATGCGCCGCCCGTGGCTGAACGGAACAGTCGTATCTGCCTCGCCGTGGATGACCAGCAGTGGCACGTGGCGCGCGGCCAACGCCGCGACATGGTCGATGGGACGGATGGCGTTGATGTCCATGCCGAGCAATGGTCGCGCCGCGAGGACGATGCCGGGCGTAAAGAACGCGGGCAACCCGCTGGCTTGCGGCAGCTCGGTCTCGATCAGGTCGCCGAGGTCCGCGTAGCCGCTGTCTTCGACGACGGCGCGGACCAGCGGCTCGTCGGCGGAGTCTAGCAGGATGGTGGCGCCGCCCATGGAGTAGCCGAGCATGTCGACGCCGTCGTCGGTCAGGCCACGGCTCGCCAGGAAGTCGATGGCGCCGCCCATGTCCCAGACCTCCTTGGCGCCCAGCGTGTAGTGGTTGCCTCCGGAGAGGCCGCTGCCGCGCAGGTCGAAGAGCAGGACCGGATGGCCGTCGCCTACCAGGGCGGCGGCGATGTCGAGCATGTGACCGTCTGCTTCTCGGGTGCGGTCGACCGCTCGGCCGTGGATCACCACGATTGGCCGTCTGGGCGCCTGGGTTGCAACGGGATGCAGCAGCCAGCCACTGAGCGGGATGCTGTCGACGCGGCTCGGGAACTGGACGTTTTCATAGACGATGCCGTACTGCGCGGGTGAGGTGTCGAACGGCGTGCGTTGAGGCTGGGTCAGCGTGAGGGCCATGTAGGCGGAGAGGCCGGCGTAGGCGAGCGCCAGGAGGGTAAGCATGACGGCGAGACCGAGACCGAGCGCGCGCGTCGGGGCGATGGGTGGCATGCCTGTGTGTGGCGAGCATTGAACCGGGCCGCGGGCGGCGCGTACAGGTGTTGGCTGGCCGCCGCTGAGCTCCGACCCTGTCGATCGCGAGCACGACCGGGAGTCCAGAAGGCCAGGGCGCCATGCAAGTGACGCGTGCAGGTTGAGGCACGTTTGACGCACCCGCGGCACGCGACGCCAGCGCGTGCGACGCGGCCGTTCGGGTCGTTCGGGCCCGCTTAGGCTCAATGCCCAAGCGGCCGACGCGAAAGCTTGGTCGGTGTGTCCATGGTTCGGAATTCGTTACCCCGCCGATACTTCTAGACGAGAACGCAGTCCGTCGTTCGCTACGTCAGTCAGTCATTCTGGATATGTTGCAAAGGCGCAACTGTCAATGCGCCTGTGTGCGCGAAAAAAAGGGACGCTCTGGTGGAACTCTGTCCGACGCCGCCGTATCCGGCTGACACATCTGTACTCCTGGTCTTTTGCTCATGACGCTGCTGATGGAACCGCCGGTCACGTACGAGGCGGCGGAGCAATTGGAAGCGCCGGTGCTGGACGTCCGGCGACTCACAACCGAATTCACAACGCACGCCGGTCCGCTGCGCGCGGTGAACGACATGTCGTTCTCCCTGCAACGCGGTCTAGTCCTCGCCATCATTGGCGAATCGGGCTCGGGCAAAAGCGCGCTGCTGCGCACGATTCTGGGAATCCAACCCGCGAGCGCGCGGGTGGAGGGCGAGGTGCTGCTCAACGGAGTGGACCTGCTGAAGCTCTCCGACCGGCAGCGAGAAGACCTGCGCGGCGGCATCGTGTCGATGGTTTTCCAGGACCCGATGACCGCGCTGGATCCCATCTATACCGTCGAGCAGCAGCTGGTGGAGACCGTCCGACGTCACGCACCGTGCAGCAGCCAACAGGCGAAGGTGCGCGCGCGCGAGCTCCTGGAGCTGGTGCAGATCCCCTCTCCGGAACGCCGCTTGAAGGCGTATCCGTTCGAGCTGAGTGGTGGGATGCGCCAGCGCCTGGTCATTGCGATGGCGCTGGCGTCGACCCCCAGCCTCCTGCTCGCGGATGAGCCGACGACGGCGCTCGACGTGACGGTCCAGGGTCGCATTTTGCGCCTGCTCGCTGACTTGCAGCGGCAGTTGGGTATGAGCGTCATTTTCGTGACACACGATCTTGCCGTGGCGGCACAGATCGCCGACGAGGTGATCGTGATGTACGCCGGACGGATGGTCGAGACCGGTGCGGTGCGCGACATCGTGCGCGCGCCCTCGCATCCGTATACACGTGGCCTGCTGGCGGCGAACGTGCAGCCCGGGCAGCGCGAGCGGCCGATCACCATTCCTGGGACGCCGCCAAACATGGTCCGACTGCCGACCGGGATGTTCGTTCGCGCCGCGCTGCGTGGTGGCCGACGACGCGTGCTGGAGTGGGTTGCCGCCGCTGAGCGTGGTCGACAACGCGCACGAGGTCCGGTGCGTGCACGTCGCGTAGCGTAGCCCCGTTTCGCGATCAATAAACCTGTCGGCGTTTGGCGGGTGGTTATTGAGGCGCGCACTGTCCATCCCGGAGCGAAACCGAGTGGGTCTACACCGGAGCGAAACGGGGTGGGTCTACCCGGCGAAACGAGGTGGGTCTACCCGGCGAAACCGAGTGGCGTCTACCCCGGAGCGAAACCGAGTGCGTCTACACCGGAGCGAAACGGGGTGGGTCTACCCAGCGAAACCGTGGGTCTACACCGGAGCGAAACCGAGTGCGTCTACCCAGAGCGAAGCGGGGTGGGTCTACGCGGAGCGGAACGGGGTGGGTCTACCCGGAGCGAAGCGGGGTGGGTCTACCCCGAGCGAAACCGAGTGCGTCTACATCGGAGCGAAATGGGGTGGGTCTACCCGGAAGCGAAGCGGGTTTGCTGACCTTCCCCGTGACGACCAGGAATTGTCACCCCCGTGGCCCGTCTCAACAATTCAAACGCTAGCGACACACTTGAACACCTGATCGATTCTCGAAGAATCGAAACACGCTCCTGCCCGGAGGAGGGCACTGCATGTCGTACGCCGTCCCTGACGTCGAAGAAGTCGTTTCCGTCGCCAGGTCGTTGGGCATTCATCTTGGTCCCGATGAGGCGGTTCTGTATCGCAAATATCTGCTCGAGCAATTGAGCGCCCTGGACGAGTTCGTCCAGTCGCGCATCGAGGAACCGGCGCCACCCCTGCGCTCGGCACTGCGCCGTCCTGGTTGGAAGCCCAGTCCCAGCGAAGACCCCTTGAATGCCTGGATGTGGTGGTGCAACATCGCGGGCGATCCCGAAGGAGTGCTGGCGGGCAAGACCGTCAGCTACAAAGATCACATCGCCGTGGCCGGCATGCCGATGAGCTTCGGCGCGTTCGCGCTCGACGGATTTACGCCGGACTTCGACGCCAGCGTGGTCACGCGCGTGCTGCAAGCGGGCGGCACGGTGATCGGCAAGAACGTGATGAACGGGCTGAGTGGCGGTTTCGGGACAGGGGGCGGCTTTGGCGACTACGGTCGACCGCTCAATCCCCACAATGCTGAGCACGTCACGGGCGGATCCTCGTCAGGTTCGGGCGCGGCGGTTGCCGCCGGTCAGGTGGACATCTCGTTTGGTGGTGACCAGGGCGGCTCCATTCGCATTCCGGCGGCCTTCTGTGGCACGCTCGGTCTGAAGCCGACGTTCGGCCTGGTGTCTCACTTCGGGATTGGCTTCGGCTCCGACCAGAGTATCGACTACACCGGACCCCTGGCGCGCACGGTCGAGGACGCGGCGGCCGCGCTCGAGGCGACGGCTGGCTTCGACGCGTACGACCCGCGGCAGACGCGGTCAGTGCCCGAGCACATGGACGTGCTGAGCGGACTCGCCGACGGCATCTCCGGACTTCGTATTGGCGTGCTCGAAGAGGGCTTCGACGATGCCGAGGTCGAGGTGAAGGACCTCGTGATGGCAGCCGTCGACGTGCTCGCGCAGGCCGGCGCGCGGATTTCGAAGGTGAGTGTCCCGGAGCACCTGCAGGTGCGCGCGGCGCAGAACGCGCTGAACGGCGAAGGTGCGCTGGCGGTGTTCAACACCGGGTTCTACGGTGCATTCACGCGGACATACTACCCGGCGTCGCTCCTGGCCGCCATCAACCAGCTGTGGTTTTCGCATGCCGACGTGCTGTCGCCACGCACCAAGCTGTCGCTGATCGCGGCGTCGATGAGCCGCCGGAATTACAACGGCCGCGTCTACGCCAAAGCGCAGAACGTGCGACCAACGTTTATCAAGGCGTACGACAGCGCGCTGCTGGACGTCGATGTGCTCGTCATGCCCACCTGCCTGACGACGGCGCCGAAGAACCACCGCCCCGACAGCTACATGCAGGCGCTGGAAGACAGTCTGTCGATGCGCAATATGCGCGCTTCGAAAAACACGCAACCCTTCAATTACACCGGTCATCCTGCGCTGGCCATGCCGGTTGGCAAGTCCACGGCCGGGCTGCCCGCGAGCATGCAGCTCGTCGGACGCTTTTTCGACGATCCGCTGCTACTGCGTGTCGCCTATGCCTACGAGCATTCGACCGACTGGGAAGCGCTCATCGGCATCGGAACGCGTGAAAGGGAAAAGGTCCTGGCGTGACGCTGGGGATGGTCCTGCGGCGGTTCGGGATGGGCCTCCTGACCGCGTTCGGCGTCACCATTATCATCTTCGTGTTGCTGTCGATCCTGCCCGGCGACCCGCTGGCGGGGCTGCTGCCCGACAATGCTCAGCCGGAGGATCGTGCGATCCTGGCCCATCAGTTGGGGTTGGATCAACCCCCACCCATCCGCTACATCCGCTGGCTGGGCGACCTGTCGCACGGCGACCTGGGCTATTCGCCCTTCCGCCGCCGCAATGTGGCGGACCTGATTGCCGCGGCCTGGGAAAATACGGCCATTCTGGCGATTTCGTCTGCCGTCGTCGGGCTCGGTCTAGGGGTCATCGCTGGCGTCTCCGCGGCCGTATACCACGGAAAGTGGCCCGACCGGGTGATCTCAACCCTGGCGCTGTCAGGCCTTAGCGTGCCGTCGTATTTCATCGCGATTCTGCTGGTGATTCTCTTTTCGGCGCAGCTCAAATGGCTTCCGACCGCCGGCATGCATGGCTCGCAAGGAGGCTTTCTGGATTTTCTCAGTCACCTGGCGATGCCGTTGGTAGCTGGTTCGCTCGTTGCGTTCGGTGTCACGGCGCGCGTCACCCGTGCGAGCGTGGTGGAGACGTTCGGGTCGGATTTCGTGGACCTGCTGCGGGCCAAGGGCCTGCGCTCATACCAGGTCTTGCCGCACGTGATGAAGAACGCCGCCTCGCCGGTCATGACCACCTCGGGACTCCAGGTAGGCGCACTGCTGGGTGGCGCGGTGCTGATCGAGACCATTTTCAGTTGGCCAGGCATGGGTTCGCTGGTGTATACCGCCATCAGCGCGCGTGACCTGAAGGTCGTGCAGGGCGCCACGCTGGTGATCGCCCTGACCTTCGTGCTGATGAACCTGGTGGTGGATCTCCTCCAGATGCTGATTGATCCCCGCCTGCGTCGGGGCGTCTGATGGCCACCACATTCGGGACTCGGACGCTGCCGGCCGCGGCCGAGGCGTGGCTCCGCGAGGATGTGCCTGTTGCGCCGCGCTCCTACCTGGCGGACGTGCGGGCGCGGCTGTTTCGCAACCGCGCGGGCGTTGTTTCCCTGGTCGCCCTGGGCGTGCTGCTGCTGATGTGCCTGGGCGCGCCGCTGCTGTCACCGTACGATCCGAACGTGGGGGAAGTGGCGGATCGCTTGCAATCCATCGGCAGTCCGGGCCACATTCTGGGCACCGACGACCAGGGCCGTGACATGCTCTCGCGGCTGTTGTGGGGCGGCCAGCTATCGCTCCTGGCGGGCTTCGCGCCGGTGCTGGTCGCCACCGCCATCGGCACCGCGCTGGGCGCCTTTGCCGGCTATGCGGGTGGCGCGCCGCGTGCGGTGCTGATGCGCAGTCTGGATATGTTCTACGGTCTGCCGGCGATTTTGCTGGCAATCGCGATCGCCGCGTCGCTCGGGCCAGGGCTCACCAACGTGATTGTCTCCGTCAGCATCGTCTACATTGCGCCACTTGCTCGCGTGGCGGAGTCAGCCACGCGCCGCACGATGGTCGACGAGTACATCGAGGCGGCGCGCCTGAGCGGCGCCAGCACGCCGTCGATCATCATGTCGCAACTGCTGCCAAATATTTTCAATCCGATCTTCGTCTACGCGGCGGGGCTGGTGGGTTTGAGCATGATCATCGCCTCCAGCCTGAGCTTCCTGGGACTGGGCTCGCGGCCACCGACGCCGGAGTGGGGGTACATGCTGAATTCGCTGCGTCCGGAGATTTACGTGAATCCGGGCATCGTGCTGCTGCCGGGCCTGATGATCTTCATCACCTCGATCGCCTTCAACACGTTGAGCGATGCGCTGCGCGACTCGATGGACATCAAGGGTTCCTGACGCATGGCTGAGACGATGCTCGAAGTACGCGAGTTGACCAAAGCGTTCCCCGTCAGCACAGGGTTTCGCAAGAAAAGCTACCTGTCGGCTGTCGACGGCGTTTCGTTCAGCGTCGAGGCGGGTACCACCATGGGGATTGTCGGCGAATCCGGGTGCGGGAAGTCGACTCTCGCGCGGCTCATTCTGGGACTGGTCGAAGCCGACTCCGGCGAGATCCGCATGCAGCAGCAAGTGGTGGACTGGCGCAACGGCTCCGGCCGCAAGCAGCTGCGGCGAAATATGCAAATGGTGTTCCAGAACCCGTATTCGTCACTCAATCCGCGTAGCTCGATCGGCGAGATCATCGCCTTCCCCATGCGCGCGCACGGCGCCAGCCGCACCGAGATTGCCGAACGTACGGCGATGCTGCTGGAGCAGGTCGGGCTGCACGCCAATCACGCGTCGTACTATCCGCACCAGTTGAGCGGTGGCCAGCGGCAGCGCGTCAATATCGCTCGCGCGCTGGCCCTGCATCCGAAGCTGGTGATCTGCGATGAGGCGGTGGCCGCACTCGACAAGTCCGTCCAGGCGCAGGTGCTGAATCTGCTGCAGGACCTGCAGTCCGCACACGGTCTGACCTATCTGTTCATCAGTCACGACCTGAACGTGGTCGAGTACATGAGCGACCGCGTGTCGGTGATGTATCTCGGCCACGTGGTGGAGACGGCCGACGCCGAAGCGCTGTACCGGCAACCCCTGCACCCGTATACCCAGGCGCTGCTGGCCGCCAGTCCGCGCCTGGATCCGGACCAGCGGGTCGACGACACGCTGGTCGACGGCGACCTGCCAAGTCCGTTGAATCCACCGAGCGGCTGCCGCTTCCGCACGCGCTGCCCGCACGTGATGGAGGTCTGCACGCAGGTGCGTCCAGCGATGCGTCAACTGGACCCCGGCCACCAGGTCGCCTGTCACCTCTACGCCGAGGATGCCACCACGCCACAACCTACGCCAATGGAGGTTCCTGCATGATTCCAGCGCAGCCCACCGATGCTCAGACGACCGTCAAAGCCCTGCTCGACGCGGCGCAGTTGACGATGAGCGACGAGGAGTTCGAGCTGTTCGTGAAGACCTATCCCGCCCTGCGGCAGGGCGCGGATAGCCTGTACATCCCCGAGACGCGTTATGAGGATCCGGCCCTGATCTTCGATGCCTCGTGGAAGGACCTGTCGTGAGCGATCTCCCGCTGACGATCAAGGTCGCGGCGGCAGCCCTGCGCGATGGACAGACCACCAGCACGCAGTTGACTGCCGCCCTGCTCGACAAGATCGAACACCTGAACCCGGACATGGGTGCCTTCATCGCCGTGACGGCCGACGCCGCCATGAGCGCGGCGCGTCAGGCAGACGCGGACTTCGACCGTGGGATCGACAAAGGTCCGCTGCAGGGCATTCCGCTGGGTGTCAAGGACATCATCGCCACGCGCGATGCGCCCACGACCGCCAACAGCCACATTCTGGACCGCAACTGGGGGGCATTCCGCGATGCGCCGGTCGTCGAACGCCTGCGCAACGCGGGCAGTGTGCTGCTCGGCAAGACTGTGACCAGCGAGTTCGCCCTCGGCGCACCGGACCCGGACAACGGGTTCCCGATCCCGAAGAACCCGTGGAACCTCGAGCACTCGGCGGCGGGGTCCAGCGCGGGATCGGGCATCGCCGTCGCCGCCGGTCTCGCGCTGGGCGCGCTCGGCACCGACACCGGTGGTTCGGTACGCGGTCCGGCCGCCGCCAACGGGCACACTGGCTTGAAAGTCACCTACGGCCGCGTGCCCAAGTTCGGCATCGTGCCGCTCGGCTACAGCCTGGACAGTGTTGGACCCATGGCGCGCACCGCCTGGGATTGCGCCGCGCTGCTCGGGGTGATGGCGGGCTACGACCCGCGCGATCCTACCGCCGCCGACGAACCGGTACCCGAGTACACGGCGGCGCTGACCGGGGACGTCGCAGGCATGCGCATCGGCGTGCCCATGGAATACTTCTTCGATGCGCCAGAGCTCGATGCAGAGGTCAGGGCCGCGGTCCTCGAAGGGATCAACGTGTTGAAGGCCGCGGGCGCCATTGTCAAGGAGATCACGATTCCGCATGCCAGCGAGGCCAAGAGCGCCAACAACCTGGTGATGTCGGCGGAAGCCTTTGCCTACCACCACGACGACATGCGCGACCGGTGGCGCCTGTATGGTCGCTACACGCGTACGGGCATTGCGCGCGGAGCGTTGTTCAGCGGACCGGATTACGTCCAGGCCCAGCGCTTCCGTTTCTATTTCAAGCGAGCGGTCGCCGCGGCCATGGCAGATCTCGACGTCCTGATTACGCCCACGTCGACCGCGCCCGCGGAAAAGCGCGATCAGGTGGACATGCTCAAACGCTTGATGGGCGTGAGCTTCACCGGGATGTGGAACCTGATCGGTTTGCCGGCCCTGGCGCTGCCGTGCGGCTTCAGCTCCAGTGGACTGCCGCTGTCCATGCAGATTGTCGGCAAGCCATTCGAGGAGGCGACGGTGTTGCACGTCGGGGATGCGTATCAACGCGCGGTTGACTGGCAATTGCGCGTGCCGCCCATGGCCCAGGCGGTGGCGGCGTGAGCGACCTGCCGCTGACCATCACCGAGGCCGCCGCGGCGCTGCGGCGGGGCGATCTCACCAGCGTGGAGTTGACACACACGGTATTCGAACGCGCCGACCGTCTCGATCCAGCGCTCGGCGTTTACCTGCGCCGCATGGATGCGTCCGCGCTGGACGAAGCTCGCCAGGCCGATGCTGACCTGGCTAACGGTGTCGACCGGGGTCCGCTTCAGGGCATCCCGCTTGGCATCAAAGACATCATCGCCACCGACAACGCGCCGACGACCGCGCAGAGCCTGATCCTCGACCCGACGTGGGGTGACCAGGGCGATGCGCCCGTCGTCGCCCGCTTGCGCGCAGCCGGCGCGGTCATCACGGGCAAGACGTCGACGATGGAGTTCGCCACGGGTCTCCCGGATGCGGACAAGCCGTTCCCGGTCCCGCGCAACCCGTGGAACACCGACCACTGGCCCGGTGGCTCGAGCTCGGGCACCGGCGCCGGCGTGGCCGCCGGTCTCTTTCTCGGCGGACTGGGCACCGACACCGGCGGGAGCATCCGCGGACCGTCGGCGTATTGCGCCATCAGTGGTTTGAAGCCGACGTTCGGCCGCGTCCCGAAATCCGGGTGCGTGCCGCTCGGGTTCAGCCTCGATCACATCGGACCCATGGCCCGCAGCGCGCGCGACTGCGCGGCGATGTTGCAGGTAATCGCCGGCTACGACCGGAGCGACCCGACGTGCCGCGACGTTCCCGTGGGCGAGTATCTTGCCGGTCTGACCGGGAGTCTGGCGGGGCTGAAAATCGCCATCGAGCGCGAGAACCACACCCGCGTGGAGGGGGTCTTGCCCGAAGCCGTCGACGCCTTCGAACGCGCGGTGGCCGTCCTCGAGGATGGCGGCGCGCACACGATCGAAGTCGTCATTCCGCGCTACACGGAAATCGCTTTCGCCGGCCGCGTGCAGAGTCGCTCGGAGGCCGCCGCGTACCACATGCTGGATTTGCGCACGCGCTGGTCGGACTACGGCATTCATACGCGTGATGCGGTGGGCCAGGGCGCGCTGTATAGCGCCCCGGACGTGGTCCAGGCGCAGCGGGTGCGGCAGTACGGCAAGAAGGTGATCGCCGAGCTGATGCGGCCGTTCGACGTGCTGGTGACCTTGAGCCGCGGGAGTGGTGCACCGGCGGTCGAGGGGCTGACGATGGAGTCCTACTCGCGGAAGCCGTCGTTCACGTCGATCTGGAATTCGATGGGACTGCCCGCGCTGTGCATTCCGATCGGGTTTACGGAGGATGGGTTGCCGCTGTCGCTTCAGATTATCGGCAAGCCGTTCGACGAGGCCACGGTGCTACGCGTGGGTGATGCGTTCCAGCGTGTCACGGATTGGCACCTGAAGGTAGCGCCGATGGCAGCGGCGGAGGCGGTCGCCGCGTAGTTCTGGCCTCACGAGGGTGCGCCAGTTGAGTCGTTTCGCTGGCGCCCTCTGAGGCGGTTCTCGCATTCGCGCATTCGTTCCCGCGCATTCGCGAGAACCGCGCGTCGCTCTCAGCCGATCCGCCATTCACCTCGGAGTGTGTGTGTGGCGGAGGCTTGTCTACGAGTCGACGGTGACCTTGGTAAAGTCTGCCACCCAGGCTTGCGGCTGGACGAAGCCGTGGACTGACGGCGCTAGCACGCGCAGGTTCAGGTCGTGGCACACGAATGTGCACGGCGAGGCATCGGCCATCAGGCCCATGGCCTTGTTGATCGCCGCGTCCTGGCTGGTCTGGTCGAACGCGGCCTCCGAGTCGGCGACTGCCCCGTCCATCGTGGCATCACTGTAGCCATACATGTTGCAGCAGCCGGTGGGCTGAATGCGCGACGTGATGAAGTTGTTCAGGTTGGACGGCGAGGCGGTGTTCGGCGAGTAGTACATGCCGTGGTACCTGGCGTTGTCGGGCGAGCCGAACCCGGCGCGGTTCATGGTCTGGATGGTGCCCCACTCCATGGGGACAGTTGTCAGATCAATGCCGATCAACTTGAAGTTCTGCTGGATCAGCTCCATCATCGGCGGCGGCCACATGTTGCCGCTGCCGCTGGATGGGTAGGGGATGCTGATGCTCAGGCCGCTGCCGTAACCCGCGTCGGCCAGCATTTGCCTGGCCTTGTTCGGGTCGTACGTGTAGCGCTGGCCGACCTCCTGGTTGAACCAGGGATGACCCGGATACATCCACTGGTAGGCTGGCGTGCCGCAATGGTTCAACAGCGAGTTGCACATGCTGTCCTTGTCGATCGCGTACTGCAACGCCTGGCGGGCTTTCGGATTGTTGAAGGGCTCGGTGGTGCAGTTCAACATCAGAACGATCGCGTGCGGGTACTGCTTGAGCAGGATCTGGAAGTTGTTCGCCTTGAGCTGGTCGATGGAGTCCGGCGGAGGTACCTCAGCCCAGTTGACCTGACCCGAGGTCAACGCTGACAGCCGAGTGTTGGGTTCCGGCATCGGGTACAGGGTGATCTTGTCGAGCTTTGGTGGGCCGTTCCAGTAGTCCGGATTGGGGGTGAGCTCCATCACCTGGCCGTCGACGTACTTCGACATGATGAATGGCCCGGTGCCGATCGCGTGGTTGGCGTAGTCCTGAGTGCCGTACTTCTTGACGGCAGTCGGACTCGGAATGTAGCTGGTGAGCTCCCAGGGGATGAAGGCGTCGGGAAACTTCGTCTTGATCTCGAAGGTGTTGTCGTCGACGGCCCGGAAGGTGTCAATGGTCTGCAGCGCACTGGCTGAGCCACCGGCGCTGACGGCGTCGTAGTACTGGAAGCTCTGATTCAACAGCCGATTGAGCTGGAACTCCACGGCCTCGGCATTGAAGTCGGTCCCGTCGTGGAACTTCACGCCCTGTCGCAAATTGAAGGTCCACGTGAGCTTGTCCGCGCCGACTGCCCATTTGGTGGCCAGCGCCGGGCTCGGCACCGGGCTGGTATCGCCCTGCTCGACGTTCAGTTGGGTGAGCGAGTTGTAGATGTTGTACCCGACGAATCGGGAGCCTTCGCCACCCTCCGTCGTGGGTGTGTTCGGGATCGGAATGTTCCCGGCCGTCATGGCGACGATCAGCTCGCCGCCGGGCGTGCGCGATTGCTGGCCTGGAGCGGCCGTGGCGCCGGCAGAAGTAGCCCCGGCGTTGAAGCCGGAGCAGACGAGACGGAGCCGGAGCCTGGCGACGGCGCCGATGACGGACCACACGCCGCCACCAGTGCCAGCGTACTCACGGCGACGCCGCCACCCGCCAAACGAAGGAAATCGCGTCGATTCATCTGGGTAATGACCTCATATCCGGGCCGACCTCACGAGTCGACGGTGACATTCGTGAAATCGGCGACCCATGCCTGGGGTTGCACGAAACCGTGGACGGTGGGCGCCAGCACACGCAGATTCAGGTCGTGGCAGACGTAGGTGGCCGGCGAGGCATCGGCGACCAGGCCCATGCCCTGGTTGATCAGGGCATCGTCTTTCGTCTGGTCAAACTCGGCCATCTCCGCGGCGACGTTCTGGTCCACCCCGGAGTCACCGAAGTTGTAGACGTTGCAACAGCCGCTGGGCTGGATACGGCCCTGGGTGAAGTTGAGCATGTTGGCCGGCGAGGCCGTGTTCGGCGAAAAGTACATGCCGTGATACCTGGCGTTGTCTGGCGAACCGAAACCGGTGCGATACATGCTGACAATCGTGAGCCACTCCATGGGTACCGTCGTCAGTTCAATGCCGATCGCCTTGAAGTTCTGCTGGATCAGCTCCATCATCGGCGGCGGCCACATGTTGCCGCTGCCACTGGACGGGTAGGGGATGCTGATGCTCAGGCCGCTGCCGTAACCCGCGTCGGCCAGCATCTGCCTGGCCTTGTTCGGGTCGTACGTGTAGCGCTGGCCGACCTCCTGGTTGAACCAGGGATGACCCGGATACATCCACTGGTAGGCTGGCGTGCCGCAATGGTTCAACAGCGAGTTGCACATGCTGTCCTTGTCGATCGCGTACTGCAACGCCTGGCGGGCTTTCGGATTGTTGAAGGGCTCGATGAGGCAGTTGAGGGCCAGGATGATCGCGTGGGGGTACTGCTTGAGCAGGACCTGGAAATTGTTCGCCTTGAGCTGGTCGATGGAGTCCGGCGGAGGTACCTCAGCCCAGTTGACCTGACCCGAGGTCAACGCTGACAGCCGAGTGTTGGGTTCCGGCATCGGGTACAGGGTGATCTTGTCGAGCTTTGGTGGGCCGTTCCAGTAGTCCGGATTGGGGGTGAGCTCCATCACCTGGCCGTCGACGTACTTCGACATGATGAATGGCCCGGTGCCGATCGCGTGGTTGGCGTAGTCCTGAGTGCCGTACTTCTTGATCGCCGTGGGGCTCGGGATCATGATCATCAGTTCCCAGGGGATGAACGAGTCGGGGTATTTGGTCTTGACCTCGAACGTGGAGTCGTCCACCGCGCGGAACGTGTCGATGCTGAGCAGGTTGCTGGCCGAGGCGCCGGCGCTGACCGCGTCGTAGTACTGGAAGGTCTTGTTCATGAGCCGGTTGAACTGGAACTCCACGGCCTCGGCGTTGAAGTCGGTCCCATCGTGGAACTTCACGCCCTGGCGCAGATTGAAGGTCCACGTGAGCTTGTCCGCACCGACTGCCCAGTTGGTGGCCAGCGCCGGGCTCGGTACCGGACTGGTATCGCCCTGCTCGACGTTCAGTTGGGTGAGCGAGTTGTAGATGTTGTATCCGACGAATCGGGAGCCTTCGCCACCCTGATCCGGCGGTGTATTCGGGATCGGAATGTTGCCCGCCGTCATGCCAATGATCAGCTCGCCGCCCTTCGCGCCTGACTGCTGACCGGGGGCGGCCGTGGCAGCGGCGGAGGTCGGGGCGGACCCTGAGCTAGACGGGGTGGACGGTTGACACGCCGCCACCAGCGCGACGCCGCCCACGGCAAAGCTGGCGCCCGCAAAGCGAAGAAAGTCGCGTCGATGCATGTGTGCCCTCGGATAACGCGGATAACACTACTGGTGAGGCAGCGCGGAGTAGATCAACACCGGTTCGCCGTAGCGGACTTCGGGCAGGCGCAGCGCGGCGGTCCGTTCGCGCAGGAACGGATACAACGCCAGCAGCGCCGTGTACTCCTCTTCGGTCATCGGCAGTTGCGTCAGACCGAGAATGGTGTCCACTGCCAGCTTGGTATCGGGTTCGACCGGATTTACCGTCATGCCAGCGCCATTTCCCTGGCCGTTTCGGGGATGGCCAGGTGCCAGTCCGTCAGGCTCTGATACGCGTCACCGACTTTGAACACGGTGGGTTCGTCAAATGGCTTGCCAATGATCTGCATGCCGATCGGCAACTTGTTGGACGAAAAGCCGCAGCAGATGCTCATCGCGGGCATGCCCGTCAGATTCCACAGATTGGTGAAGCCGACCTGCCGGTTCTGACGATCGAAGCTATACCCGGCGTACGTCGGCGCGGTGTTCACGCTGGTCGGCGTGATCAGGACGTCGATGTCGGCCAACGCGGCGAGCGCTTCGGCCTTGACCAGCCCGCGCACGCGGTTGGCGTGCACGAAGTCCGCGGCGGTGTACATCGCACCCTGGCGGATGTTCTGACGCGTGTACTTGCCATACAGCTCCGGACGCGTTTGCAGGTCCGGCTCGTGATAGGCAAACGCCTCGGCGTGCATGATCACGCGCTGCGCATGCCGACCGATATCCGCGTGCGGGATGCGCACGTCAACCACCGTTGCGCCCGCGGCTTTCATCGCGTCGATGGCGGCGAGTACGGCGGCCTTGACCTCCGGATTGAGTTCCGACACGTCGAAGAAGTGCTCCCACGGGACGCCGATGTGCACGCCCGCGAGCGAGCCATCCAGCCCGGCGAGCATGTCGGGAAGGGGCAGGTTGACAGAGCACTCGTCATTCGGATCGTAGCCGGCCATGACCTGCAGCATCAGCGCGCAGTCGCGCACGGTATGCGCCATCGGGCCGATGTTGTCCAGGCTGTAGCCGAGTGGCACGCAGCCAGCTTTGCTGACCAGACCGAAGGTGGGTTTCAGGCCGCTGATGCCGCAGAAGGATGACGGGCCGCGGATGGAGCCACCCGTGTCAGTACCCAGGCCGGCGAGGATCAGACCCGCGGCGATGGCGACGCCGGTGCCGGAGCTGGACCCGCCGGGGAAGCGGCTGGTGTCCCAGGGGTTCTTTGGGACCGGGAAACCGATGTCCGGATCTGGGAAACCGGTTGCGAACTCATTCAGGACGAGTTTGCCGAGCATGATGGCGCCGGCTTCCCGCAGGCGGAGCATGACGCCGGCGTCGCGCCCGGCGCCCCAGGCGCGGTCCAGCACGCGGCTGTTGGCGGTCGTCGGCGCATCGACGGTGGCGATGATGTCTTTGACGCCGATTGGGATGCCGTGGAGTGGACCTTTGTCGATGCCCAGCGTGCGCTCGGCGTCTACGGTTTTCGCGGCGGCGAGGGCGGTGTCGCGCGCAATGGTAATGAACGCGCCCAGGGACTCCTGGGCGGTTTCGGCACGATCGAGGAGGCCTTCGGTGAGTTCCGTGCAGGTAATGCGGCCATCACGGAGCCACTCTCCGGCCTCGACAATCGTCCGGGGGAGATTGCTCATGTGCGTCTCCGGAGAAGGGTTTCTTTTCTCCAGAAGACTGTACGTTTCGAGAGGCGCGCACGGGCACGTAACAAGCGTCCAACAACCGGAGGCTGGCTTCGGCACCTGTGCACAAGTCGGGGCTCGCGGCGCGTGTTAGTACTCGAAACTCTCGCCCTCCAGCGGCGGGGTGCTCTCTGGCACGCGCCGATTGTGTGTTACGGCTTCAAAGCCACTCGCGAGTTTCAACAACGTGGGCTCGCTCCACGGGCGCCCCAGGATCTCGAGGCCAACCGGCAATCCGGACGGCGTGAAGCCCATTGGCACAATCAGCGCCGGCAGTCCCGTATTCGGGCTCAATTGATTCGGCTGGTAGGCTCGCTCGGGATCCTCACGCGGACCGATCTTCAGCGGTCCATGCAGCTTGTGCGGATAAATCAGCGCGTCAACCCCATACCGATCCATCAGCGCCACGACCATCTCGCGCAGTCGTCGCTTGCCTTCGAGCGTCGAACGGTACTTCGGATCCCGATCGAGGTCCACCAGGTGTTCAATGTTCTCGCGGTCCTGCGGTCGACCGGGGACCCCCGGATGATCCAGCAGTAGCTCAGCCGCCGTTTTGAACGGATACGCTGGACCCTGGCGCGAGAGGTACTGGTTGATAGCGTGAATGCGCTCGTAGCGGCTCGGCGAGCTATTGGTTTCCAGATAATTCGGCAGGTCGATACCAAGCGACACCGGGTCAAAGACGAATGCGCCCTGCTCATCAAAGACGCCGATCGCCTGGCGGGCCAGGTCGACGACCTCAGGGTCGCACGGCGAAAAGTCCCATGCCTCTTTGAGCACGCCGACGCGCGCGCCGCGCAGCCCGTTCGCGTCGAGAAAACTGACGTACGCGTCCATTGGCATGTGGCCGAGGCTGTTGGCGGTCCACAGATCGGCGCTGTCGAAACCGGCGACGGCGTCGAGCGCGACCGCCAGGTCGTACATCGTATGCGCCATCGGCCCGCCGCGCTCGCCGGTGATATAGCTCCACATCTGTCCGGCGCGACTGATCAGACCGGACGTCGTCGACACGCCAAACAGGTTGCTGTCGCTGGTGGGGGTGCGGATGGAAAAGCCCGTCTCGCTTCCGAAGCCGACGGTGCCGAAGTGCGCCGCGATGCCTGCACCCGTGCCGGCGCTGGACCAGCCCGGCGTGCGGTCGAGCACGAACGGGTTCAGCGTCGAGCCGCCGAGGGTGCTGCTCGCCATAATCTCAGGCTGGGCGTACCAGTCACTCTGGTTGACCTTGGCGAGCATGATTGCCCCGGCGCTGCGCAGACGTTTGACGATGGTGGAGTCGTAGGTTGGCTTCACGCCCTGCAGCGGCACGTATCCGCCGGTTGTGGGCATGTCGGCGGTATCGAAGACGTCTTTCAGCAGGACCGGGATGCCATGCAGTGGCGAGCGAGGTCCACGCGCGCGGCGCTCCGCGTCAAGCTCGCGCGCCGTGGTTTGCGCGGCGCAGTTGAGCGTGAGCACCGCGTTGATCCGCGGACCCGACTCGTCGTACGCCTCGATTCGATCGAGATACATCTGCACGAGTCGCTCCGAGCACAGGGCTCCGGCGTCAAATGCCGCGTTGATGTCGGCAATGCTCGCGTGCGTCAATTCGAAATGCGTGGGTGCCATGCGGTCCAGCGTCCTTTCGGAGTGAGCTCAATGCTCCGGAGTCTTGCGATGGGACTCCAGCCGGTCAACGGTCGAGTCACCGAGATCCGGGTCCGAAACTTGGGCACATCGACTAAAGGGCCACGCGTGAGTAACTTTTGAGCTAATCGGCCGCCACTCTTGGCGACATGAAACGCCAGCGTCCATTCGGTGTCACGCTCCTGGCGATCCTGGCCGCTATCGCCGGCCTGATTGCCGCGTACCGCACCTTCCAGTACCTGCACATCCTCCCCTTCTGGTTGGGGCCCGTGGCCTTCTACAACTTCGACCTGTTGGGCGCCTTGCTGTGGGCCATCACCACCATCGTCTACGCGTGGGTAGTGAGCATGCTGTGGAACGTCAATCCGCAGGGCTGGATGTTCTGCGTCATTATTTCGATCGTGAACCTGGTCCTGGCGGTGCTCGACGTGCTGGGACAGTCCAGTCTGCAGGCCGAGCTACCGGCGCTGGTGATCAACGCCATCGTGCTGATCTACTGCCTGCTGCCGAGCACCAAGCGCGCGTTCGGCGGCCCGATCGCGGCGTGAAGCGCCATCGCTCGGGCAAACCCGGAAGTAAGCAATTGCATCGGGTCGCGATATAACTATCGGAGATGCGGTGCTCGCGGCTGGCCTGTGGCGGGCGAGCGCCCGATCGCCGGCGCTGGCCGCGCGCTGGCCGAAGCCGGCTTCGCCCGTCTGCGCGAGGAGCTGCAAGCGGCCTTCGACACCGCCGACGCGTGCCCTGACCTTACGGCTTCCACGCGGGCGGGGCGCCCTGATGCTTCCGCCGAGCTCTTCGCGGCCCGCCTGCACGCCACGGCGCGCGCCTACGTGCGCTTCGCCACGCGCGACGCCGCCCTGCTCGAGCTCATGTTCGCTACCAAGCACCAGGCGGACTCCGTCGCGCTCGAGGCGGCCGCCGATCGCGCGTTCTCGGTCATCCTGGAACTGATCCGTCACGGCCAGGCCGTGGGCGTGCTCGACGCGGGCGAGCCCGAGCGCGTCGGGCTCCTGCTGTTTGCCACGATGCACGGCATTGCCGCGTTGTTCAACAGCGGCATGCTGCCAGCCGAGCCGCTCGACCAGCTCGTAAGCGACGCGGTCACGCGGTTCCTGCGCGGCTCGCGCTCGCAGCGAACCGGAGAGGCATAAAGCCGCCTCCGGTCGCCCGAGATTCTCAGGCTTTCAGTACGTGCTGCCCGTTGACGTGGTCGTACCGCGCGTGGTGCTGGCGCAGGTAGTCCATGCCGTAGTCGTTGCCATTCGGCGTGCGAATCACGGTGTGGATGTGTGCGCGCGTCGGCTCGTCGCTGTCAAAGGCGATGCCCGGCTCGATGGTCGAATTCGATCAAAATCACCGGACTGTGAATGCGGTAGTAGAAGACGTCCTCCGCGCCGCTTCCGCCCATCCACATAAAGTGGGTGTCGTCCAGGTGCTGACGCACCGCCTCGAGCCAGACCTCGGCGTGGCCTGAGCGGAGTTTGTCGGTGTACAGCGCGGTCAGCCCCAGCAGCTGCTCGCGCTGGCCGGCGGTGAGCGCGTCTGAGCGAATGCCTTCATAGGGGATCTGCATGTTGTCGCGGAAGGCCGCGGTCTGGACGCGACCGTCGGAGCCGATGCCTCGCTCGGGCGGCAGCTTCGTCGACAGGATGGAGTCGAACAGCACCGCCCTGGTGCGCTGGTCGGCATTCAGCGCGTGCAAGAAGGCCAGTCCTTCGTTTTGCTCCGTCTGCAGCACGCTGGTGCCGGCGTAGATGCCGGTCTCGGCCACCACCGGCTCGGAGCCCATAAACACCGGGGTGATGACCACCTGATCGCCGATCACGAAGCAATTGACGATCAGGTGATGGCCGTCAATCTGCCAGCCCCACGGCTCGTGCTCGGAAGGCTCGCCAAAGATGCTGACGAAATAGACCCATTCGCCATATTCGGTCCAACTGCCGGTGATCTCGCCGATGGTGTGGTTCAGGCGCATGATGTCGCGCGCGGTGCGGAATCCACTGGCGCTCAGCGTGTGCTCGACCAGGCGCAGCGCGGCCGCGCGCTGCTCGTCCTTCAGATCTTCGAGCTGCACGCCGTGGCGCATGAGGAAGGGGTGGATGTTCCACCAGCGTCGCCAGGCGTCCGAGGTGAGGTCGAAACGTGCTTGCTGCCGCTGAATGGCGTCGAGCGCCTCCAGAAATTCGAGTGCCGCGCGACGGATGGGCTCGGTTGTGACTCCGGTGGCTTTGAGGGGAAACAGATCCGGGATGACGTGGCCGTTGGTAGTGATGCCCTTGAAGGGATCGGCCACGAGGCGGTCCCCGTTGTCGCGCATGCGACCAAAGCGCTCACCAACGTCGGGCGCAGGCCGTCGAGCAGACACGGGCGGCCTCCTGCGTAAACCCAGGCCGTAGTACGGAGCGGTTGTTGTCACAAGGATCAGGCTACCGCCGCGGCGGGGAGGACAACCACAACGCCGCGGGGGCTCGCGTTCTTCCGTTTACCCTTCCCGTATGGCACGGCTGATGACGACTGACCAGGGCCTGGCGCTGGTCAACGCTGACGGGGAGAGCGTCACGCTGCTGACGCTCGCGGCACGCGACCTCGGTGAGGCGCTCGAGAGCGGCATGCGTATCGAGGACATTGCCGCGGCTCCGGCGCGCCAGACGCTGCCGCTGAGCCGCGTGCGGGTGCTGCCCCCGGTGCTGCGCCCCAGCAAAATCTGGGCGCTCGGTCTCGCCTATGCCTCGCACGTCGGCGAGATGGGCCGCCAGCAGGACGGCGAGCCGTACTTCTTTTTGAAAGCGCCGTCGTCCCTGATCGGCACGGGCGAGCCGATCGTCTTGCCGCGCGCCGTGCCCGACCACGTGGACTACGAGGGCGAAGTCGCGCTCGTCATCGGTCGCCGCGCGGCGCACCTCGCGCCCGAGGACGCGTGGTCCCACGTCGCCGGCGTCACCATCCTGAACGACGTCAGCGCGCGCGACGTGCAGCAAGGTCAGCACGTGCCGAACGCTCGGGCGAACACGACGATGGGCAAGAGCTTCGACACGTTCACCCCGTGCGGGCCGTGCGTCGCGACGCTCGATGAATTCCCGAGCCAGGACGACATCGAGCTGACCACCCTGGTCAACGGCGAGCAGCGCCAGCACAGCCGTACCAGTTCGCTGATCTGGCCCGTTGCGTACCTGTTGAGCTTCCTGTCCGGGCGAACCACGCTGCTGCCGGGCGATATCGTCTCGACGGGTACGCCCGCGGGCGTTGGCCACGCGGAAGGCCGCTATCTGAAGCCGGGGGACGCGATCGCGATTCGCGTAACGGGCGTGGGGGAGCTGACCAACGCGGTTGTCGCCGCGTGACGGTCCGCGCGGTAGGATCGGGTCGATGATCAGCGTCGAACCGAGCGGCGAGATCCTGGGCGCCAGCGTGCGCGGCATCGACCTGTCGGTGCCGCTGACCGACGCCGACTTCGGCGCGCTCGTGCGCGTGCTGGGGCAGTACGGCGTCCTGCGCTTCCCCAATCAGCGGCTCGACGCCGCGGCGCTGCGCGACTTCTCGCAGCACTTCGGATCGATCCAGGGGTCGGTGACTGGCCAGTTCGCCGAGCCGGGTGTGCCCGAGGTGGGCATCCTGTCCAACGTCGTCGAGAACGGCGAGCCGATCGGGCTCGCCGATGCCGGTCAGGACTGGCATACCGACATGTCCTACAACCACACGATCGGCTTCCTGAACGTCCTGTACGCGGTCAAAGTGCCGCGTCGCGGAAAGCAGGTGCTGGGTGCCACCGCGTTCGGCGACATGGGCGCCGCCTACGACGCGCTGGCGCCCGAGCTCAAGGCGCGCCTGGCCGACGCGACGGCGACGCACGACTTCAACAAGTTCTGGGAGATGATGCGCACCCGCCCTGGCAGTCAACGCGATCCACTTACGGCGGAGCAGCGGAGTCGACGGCCGGCGTCGGTGCATCCGTTGTTCATGTCGCACCCGATCAGTGGTCGCCGGGTGCTGTACTGCAACCCCGGCTATGCCATCCGCATCAACGAGCTGGATGCCGATGAAAGCGATCGGGTGCTGGAGCAGCTATTTGCCCACCAGCTGGAACCTCGGTTCCGCTACATCCACACATGGTCGGAGGGTGACGTGTTGATGTGGGACCACATCCGCACCATTCATATGGCCGTCGCCGACTATGGTCCGAATGAATACCGTCTCATGAAGCGCTGTCAGGTGATGGCCGACCGGGTGTTCGACGACGACTTCCTGCGCAGCGCACTGGCGGCAAGCACGAGCACGAGCTGATCGTCGCCAGCCTGGCCACGCGGCTCGTCTTTCGGCTTTCGTCCCCAACGTCTTTCGCCATTGCGTCCTGCGAGCCCAACCGTGACCGACACATCTCCTCAACACACGCGGAAGGTGAAGGCAACCGCGGCCCGCTATCTTTGCACCCCGTGACTTGGAGGGGCCAGGGCCAGAACGTCGTCGAGTACGGCTTGATGATCGCCTCGATTGCCCTGGTGGTGCTTTTCGGGGTGCACGCGTTTGGCCAGGAGCTGCTGCAGTGGTTCACCCCGCTGGCCTCTCACATCACCACCACGGGGACCTGAGCGTGCCTTACGGGGCCTCGAGCCGGTTCCCCGCGTCGACCCATCCCAGCGTGCCATCGTCCAGGTTGGCCACCCTGTCATAGCCGAGGGCCCGCAGAAAGCGCGCCGCACCCAGTGAGCGTGCGCCGCTCCGACACGCGACCAGCACGTCACGGTCGCGCGGCAGCCGCGGGAGTTGCACGGCCAGCTCCGCCTGGGGGATTGACACGGCTGCCGGCACATGCCCGGCCACGTACTCGTCCGGCTCGCGCACATCAAGCACGACCGCGTCGTGCTCGGCGATCCACGCCGGCGCCGCGCTGGGCGCCACGCGCGGGACCTCGCCCACCGGCTCCGTCGCCACGTCGCCGATCCAGCCGAAGTCGACGCGGCCCTGGTTGGTGGCGAGAATCGCGGTCATGTTCAGCGGCCGAGGCGACACCTCGCCGGTGGTCTCCAGAAAGTCCTCGTGCGACAGCTGCAGCACCGGGTTGAAGCGCCGCTCGAAGCCAATCGTCGTGCTCGGGCGGCCGCACATGCCTTTGCCACACGCGCCCTCGAAGTGGGCCGGAAAAACTTCGACGTAGTCCTCGAGCTGCAGCAGCCGCTGCACGCTGGCGTACTGGGCGCGTGCGCCCTCCGCGCCGCCAAAGTCCGGCCTGCCCACGTCGCCGACGAACAGCGTGTCGCCACTCAACACCATCGACGGCGCCGGACTACGACTCGGATTGGTCAGCACCAGCGAAATAGATTCGGGTCGGTGACCGGGGGTGTGGACCACGCGAATGACAATCTGGCCGAGGTGGAGCTCCTCGCCATCGCGCAGTCCGGTCGATGGGAACTCGACCTCCGCGTCCGCGTGCAGAAACAGCGTCGCGCCTGTTGCGGCCGCGAGCGCGCGGTTGCCGGAGATGTGATCGGCGTGCAGATGCGTATCGATCACCATCACGATGCGATAATCGCGCTCGTCGGCCAGATCCAGGTAGGGCTGGATGTGGTACTGCGGGTCGATGACCGCGGCCTCGCGCGACTGACGCGAGGCGACGAAGTACGAGGCGCAGCCCGTTTCGTCGTGGAGAAACTGTTTGAAGTACATCCCAGTGCCACCTTCCAGCGTCAGGTCGCTGCGCGGCGAGTTCAGCCAGCCGATGATCGCCCGTCGGCGCGGTCGCGAGCAACATCTCCTTCCGCTGTCGGAACCCTGTTGACCTCGCCTGGCGCGCGAACCAGCTCGCCGGGCAAGCGCGCCACCGAATTCGACCCAAATTGACGCCGTGCAGGCTCGGCCGTACGCTGGGCAGCGTTCGTCGTCGAGTCTGGTTCGAACACCATCAGGTCAGGGGGATCGCATGGTTGACCGTATTGCCTCAACATCGGGGGGAAACCGTGAGGCAGGCTTCGGCGTCGGAGGGCTGGCGCGGCGTGTGTGCCTGCGGGCCGGGGTTGCCGGTGGCGCCGCGGCGCTGCCGACGCAGCCGAGCGACAACTGTTCGAATTTCGAGCCGATCACGCCGCCGAGCGCGGACGCGAGTCTGAATTACCGCGTGAACACCGCCCACTTCCACGACGACACCTACACGGCGCTGGCGTCGTCGGCGACCATGCAACCGGACGCCGCCAGACGCAAGCAGCCGTATTCGCAGATCAACGATCTGCTGCTCGACTTGTTCACGTTTACCGACGCCTGGCTCGACTGAGGCGAGCCGACCATCCGGGAGGGTGCATGATCAAAACCATCGGCGGAGCAAACAGACATCCCACCAACCGGTCGCTGGACGACTTCCGGCAATACTGGGCCGAGCATCACGGACCATTCTTCGCCCACACGCCGCATCTCATGCGCTACGTGCAGCACATCACGCTGCCAGAAGCGTACGGCGGTAATCCGGCGCCGACGCATGACGGCGTGTCGATGTTCTGGTACGCGGATCTCGATTCAGTTGTGCATCCGCCACCCTCCCCAACGCTGGTCCAGGCCATTCCGGAATCGCATACGGAGGTTTACGACTGGTACGTGCGCAGCGCTCGCTACGGGCCACCCGAGACGATGACGATGGCCCAGACGGTGCCGCTGGACGACCGCCAGCTCTTCGACCGCTCGACGGAGTGGCCCACGGCGCATCGGCGCACCAGCGTCGTGGCGACCGAAGAGGTCGTCATGGCAGGCCGAACGTTGCCGGGCATGGTGAAAGCGGTCTATATGGTGGCGCGCAAGCCAGGCCTGACCATCCAGGAGTTCCAGGCCCACTGGCGTGAAGTGCACGGGCCGCTCGTGGCGCGCTTGCCAGGCCTGCGACGCTACGTCCAGAATCCAGCCATCCTCGAGGCGTACGGCGTGCGGCCGATGACGCACGACGGCTTCGCCGAGCTCTGGTTTGACGATCTGGCGGCGCTGCACGCGGCCGCGCTCACGCCTGAATGGCAAGCGGTGCAGGCCGACGCGAGTACGTTGTATGCCGAACCGGTTGGGCTGGTGATCGCGCAAGAGGGCATTCGCAAGGAGATCGGCGCCTACCCGCGCCCGTGAGGACAGGGAGCGACCAGACATGCCTGGCGACATTGCCCTCGATTTCTATTTCGACGTGTCGTGCCGCTGGGCCTGGTGGGCGAGCGTCTGGCTGCGCCGCGTCGCCAGCCAGCGGCCCGTCAGCGTGACGTGGAAGGTCTTCAGCCTGGCCGTCCAGGACAATCCCGCTGACTACACGGCGCCGCCGGCGCGTGCACACCACATCCGTGATTTCGATCTGCACCGCGGCCTGGTGGCAGCGCGCCACGTCGGTGGTCCAGCCGCCGTGGACCGCTTGTACATCGCCTACGGCAACGTGATTCACGCGGCCGGAGGCGACGTGCGGGATTCTTCGGTTCAGGCTCGATGTCTGACACAGGCCGGACTGCCGGCCACGCTGTTTGACGATGCCCAGCGAGATCCGGCGACCGAGGCCGAGGTGGTGGCCGAAACCCGCGCCGCGCTGGCGCTGGGCGCGGTTGGCACGCCCACGCTCTCGGTGGCTGGCTCGGATGTCTGCCTGCTTGGCCCGGTCCTCGGCGCGGTGCCCGACGATGCCGAGGCGCTGGAGCTGTGGGACACGGTCTGGTTCGCGCTGCGGCACCCGTACCTGTACGAGCTGAAGCGCAACCGCGACCGGGGAAGCACCGGAAGGAATTTGAGGCTGGCGGTGATCAGTGCGACGGAGCTGCGCGCCGTGCTGGCGGCCGCCTGTCACCGGCCGACGCGAAGCAGTTGGCCGACCGTGTGCGCGAGCGTGTCGGGGTAGCGTCGCTGCGGAACGCTGAAGGCCAGCTCGTCGACGGCCTCGATGTCGCGTGCCGATCAGTCGTTCGTGCCAACGGTGTTCGACAACCTGATTGCCGCTGGTGCCCTGCCGCGCACCGTGGGGGTGTTCGTCGATCCTGGCGTCTTCGCGGACACGACCGTTTCGAATCGATCGTTTGAATACGACACGCTGTTCGACCAGTACGTGCAGTTCTTGCTCGACGAGGTGCTGCCGGACGTGGACCG
The DNA here is from genome assembly GCA_963776625.1 of uncultured Chloroflexia bacterium. Lineage (GTDB taxonomy): Bacteria > Chloroflexota > UBA6077 > UBA6077 > CF-72 > CF-72. The sequence goes on from CAVZNP010000007.1 coordinate 1,087,905, forward strand.
CGAGCAGCCACTGCGTCAGGATGCCGAGCCGCACGCTATTTGTGGTATCTCGATTGGCGGCATCTGCGCGTTCACCGCCGCGTGGCAGCGACCGGACCAGTTCCACAAGGTGCTGTCGCACGTCGGCAGCTTCACCAACATTGCCAGCGGACCAACGCAGCGCGAGGGTGGGCACAACTATCCGTTTTTGATTCGCAAGACGCCGGCCAAGCGGATTCGTGTGTTCCTCCAGGATGGGGAAAACGACCTGAACAACAACGCCGGAAACTGGTGGCTGGCCGACGCCCCGCGGGGAGGGGGCTTGACGAGGGGCGCGCCGCGGCGTAGGATACGTGACTGAATAGTCACATAAAGGAGACGCATTTCCGCATGGCACAGCCAGCAGTTGCCTGGTTCGAGGTCACCGGCACCGACGCGCCCGCGTTGCAGCGCTTTTACGGCTCCCTCTTCGACTGGCACATCCAGGACCCGGCGACGGCTATGGGCTCGTGTCCGCCGCTGACCATGGCATCGGCGGCGGCATCGGCGTCGCGCAGAACGGCGCGCCTGGCCACGTCAGCTTCTATGTCGAGGTCGACGATCCCGCCGCGTATCTCAGCAAAGCGGAGACGCTCGGCGGGCAGACGGTCGTGCCGCCGACCGAGATTCCCCAGTTCGGGCTCACCTTCGCGTTCTTCACCGATCCGGAGGGCCACCTCATCGGCCTGTCGAGGGGCGCGGTGCAGCCCGGCCTGAGGTGGGACGAGCCAGATGAGCCAGTCCGTACCACCCTCGCCGCCGGACCTGGACCTGCCGTCGATTAGCGACGACTTCATGCGCCAGGGCCTGGCCAGCACGCGGAGCTACACGATCGCAATTATCAGGCATGGCCCGGCGTACGATCCCCCGCGCTCAGACCCCATCATCTGGGAGCACGGGCGGCGCAACTACGCCTTGCGCGCGGCCGGCCTGCTGTCGATTGTGTGTCCGATTCGCGACGACTCGGACATGGGCGGGATCGGCATCTTCGACACTGACCCCGCCAGCGTGGAGCGCATCCTGCAGGGCGACCCGGCCGTGCAGGCTGGCGTCCTGACGTACGAGATTCACCCGTCTCGGAGTTTTCCCGGCGACTGCCTGCCCCACGCCGAGAGCGTGTAAATCTTCCCCACACGTATGGGCGCGGTCTGTCATCCTGAGTTGGCCAATGGGCGCGTCCACACCCCCTTCCGTACGCTTCGACACAGTCATCCAGGCTTTCACAGGGCAGCCAGACGTCACCCCGCCCGAGGCGCCTTCAGGCGCCAGTCGCCAGTTCGGTTCGAATGCCCTCAAGGTCAGGGGCAGGATTTTTGCGATGCTGAGCCACGAGCGGCTGGTCGTCAAACTGCCGCGGCGGCGCGTGGACGCGCTCGTGGCGGCCGGCGACGGTCAGCGCATGGTCTCGGGCGGAGGGCGCGAGATGCGCGAGATGCGCGAGATGAAGGAGTGGCTCGTGGTCGCGCCCGAGTCGCCAGTGGACTGGACGGAGCTGGCGCGGGAGGCGCGTGAGTTCGTAGCCGGCTGACGCGCGCTTCTCCTACGATAGCAAAGATGAGTCAGGTTCAGGTCCCGAACGAGCTGGCTGATCTGTCGGCGACGGTGCGCCACCGCCGCGTGCCGTCTCAGGCGCGCAGTCGCGAGCGGGTGCAGCGTTTGCTCGACACGGCTGATACGCTCATCGGCGCTGATGGCTTTGGCGCGCTGACCATCCCGCTGCTGGCCTCGAGCGCTCACGTGCCCGTCGGCAGCATCTACCAGTTCTTTCCCGACAAGTCGGCGATCGTGGACGCGGTCGCCGCGCGGTACATGCAGCTGTTTCTGGACGAGCTCGAGCAGCTGCGTGAGCGCATCGTCAAGCTGCGCTGGGAGGCGGCCGTCGAGACGGTGATCGAGCATTTTGCCGGGATGTATCGCGCCCACCCGACCTTTTGTGAGCTGTGGCTCAATGGTCACCTGAGCCCTGGGGCGCGCGAACGCGATCGTCGCAACAATGACGATCTCGCCGCGGTGCTCACCATGGCGCTCAAGCAGCGCACGGAGTTCCGCCGCGCACGGCGGCTCGGCGTGGCGTGCCGCGTGGCCGTCGAGGTGGCTGACGGGCTGCTGCGCTATGCGTTCACGCTGAATCCGACCGGCGATCAAGCGACGCTCAATGAGCTGAAGCGGCTGCTGTCCACGTATCTGCAGCAGTTCGCGGCGCAGCGCGAGCGCTAGTTTTTCCACGGAGGGGACCCCCCAGGCGGGAGTACGTCTTCGCCCTGACGGGATGCGCGGGGCTGGCGACGTTTCCCCGAGGGACCACGGGACGCGTTCGCCATGACAGCGTCACATCGCGCTGCGGTGGTTCAGCCGATTTTCCGACGGGGAGGACGTCGTCGCCCTGACGCGTGAGCTGAGCGGCGGCGTGCGGCAATGCGCTCCCGCGTGGATACGCGAACGTCTTTCCCCACCCGGGACCCCTCCGGGGAAGGGACCGCTTGCCTCGCCCACCGGCATGTTGACAAACCATTGATAGTTACGCGGCGTTTGTTGAGCGTTTATTGAGGGCGGCCGCCCGACACTGTAGCCAGTGAAGGGTGTGAGTCAGTGACCAGCGAACCCGAGGTGCGCAGCGGGACGCGACACGAGCCGACAGGTGGCATGACGGTGTCGCATCCGGACCTGGAGTGGCGCGAGACGGTGCGCGGCGCCAAGCCGGGCGACCGCTACGTGCGCATTGCGACGCACAAGGGCTTCACGCGGGTGCGGCGCGGGTATCTGGTGCCGCGGCCGGGCACCGGCGAACCCACCTCAGGCGTGGGGCGCACGATGCAGCGGGTCAAACACCTGGTGCTGGGCACGCCCATCCCGACGGCGCGCGAGGCGCACGAGCGGCTCAACAAGATCCGCGCGCTGGCGGTGTTCTCGTCGGACGCGCTGTCGTCGGTGGCGTACGGCGGCGAAGAGATCATGAAGGTGCTGATCCTGGCCGGAGCCGGGGCGCTGGCGCTGACGCTGCCGATTTCGGCGGTGATCGTGCTGCTGCTGGCGATCGTGGTGCTCAGCTACCGTCAGACGATCCGCGCCTATCCGTCAGGTGGCGGCAGCTACATCGTGGCCAGCGACAACCTGGGCATGTTCCCGGGGCTGACGGCGGCGGGCGCGCTGCTGATCGACTACGTGCTGACCGTGTCGGTGTCGATCGCGGCAGGGGTGGCGGCGCTGACGTCGATGGTGCCCGACTGGCTGCCATACACCGTGCCGATGACGATCGCGGCGGTGGTGCTGATCATGCTGGCCAACTTGCGTGGTCTGCGGGAGTCGGGGACGATCTTTGCCGCGCCGACGTACCTGTTCGTGCTCATGATGTACGTGCTCATCGCCTGGGGGCTCGTGCGCGTCTTCACCGGCGACTACAGCTACACGCCGCCCCCGTCGGCGCGTCCGTTCGGGGCCGAGCCGCTGACCATCTTCCTGGTGCTGCGCGCTTTTGCGCAGGGCTGTTCGGCGATGACGGGCACCGAGGCGATCTCCAACGGTGTGCCAGCCTTCAAGGCGCCAGAGTCGCAGAATGCGCGCACGACGCTGGTGTGGATGGGCGTGCTGCTGGGCACGATGTTCTTCGGTATGAACTTCGTGGCGACCAAGATCGGGATCTTGCCGACCAGCGACGAGACGGTGCTCTCGCAGTTGGGGCGCGTGGTGCTTGGCGACGGGAGCGTGCTGTACGTGGTGCTGCAGATCGCCACGGCGCTGATCCTGGTGCTCGCGGCCAACACCTCGTTTGCCGACTTTCCACGTCTGAGCTCGATTCTGGCGCGCGATCGCTTCCTGCCGCGCATCTTCCAGTTCCGTGGTGATCGCCTGGCGTTCACCAGTGGCATCGTGACGCTGGCGGTGTTCGCCATTGCGCTGCTGGTGATCTTCAATGGCAGCGTCGATCAGTTGATTCCGCTGTACGCGATCGGCGTTTTCGCGAGTTTCACGCTGTCGCAGTCGGGCATGGTCGTCCACTGGCGGCGGCTGCGGGAAAGCAACTGGCGGCGCTCGGCGGTCATCAACGGTGTTGGCGCGGTGACCACCGCCATCGTGACCCTGGTCATTGCGTTCAGCAAGTTCGCCGAAGGCGCCTGGCTGGTGATCGTGCTCATTCCGCTGTTGATCCTCGGGTTCTGGGGCATTCACCGCCACTACCAGGTGCTCGAGCGCGCGCGACGGGCGGAGACGCCGCTGTTGCCGGAGGCGATCGTGGTGCGCGCGGTGGTGCCGATTGCCGACGCCGGGGTCCAGGCGCGCCAGGCGCTGGCCTTCGCCCGCGCGATTGCGCCGGACGATCGGCACGTGGTGGCGGTCCACGTGACAGACGAGGTGGCGACAGCAGAGCGACTGCGGCGCGAGTGGGAGGAATGGGCGCCGGGCGTGGAGCTGGTGATCGTGGAATCGCCGTACCGCTCGCTGGCCGGGCCGCTGCTGGCATATATCGACGCGCTCAAAGATACGCATCCGCACGACACGCTCACGGTGGTCCTGCCAGAGTTCGTGCCGTCGCACTGGTGGGAGCAGCTACTGCACAATCAGACGGCGCTGCGCCTGAAGGCGGCGCTGCTGTTCCATCCAGGGATTGTCGTCGCCAGCGTGCCGTACCACATGGCGGTAAAAAGCACGGCTTAGCGCTGGGTTTTAAGAAAAGTGGGGGCGCGCCGTTGAGGCGGATCCCGACTGGCACCCGGTGGGCTTGCAACGTAGGCTCCTCGAGTTTGGCCCGTGCAGCCTCCACGGGGTGATCTGTGGAGGCTCTTGCCGAAACGGTGTGTGAGGTCCAGATGGCGTCGAAGGTTCAATCTCGTTCAGGGGTTCCGGCAGCGTTTGCGTTGAAGATAGAGCTTCGACAGCCCACCCCGTGGAGGCTGCACGAGCCAAACTCGAGGAGCCTACGTTGCAAGCCCACCCGGTAACAGTCGGGATCCGCCTCAACGGCACGCCCCACTTTTCTTAAAATAACTTCAGGCGAGCGGCTCTTCCAATCGGTACCCCACCCCTGGCTCCGTTTTGATCAACCCATTCCCCAGCTTCTTGCGCAGTGAGGTCACCACTGGACGCAGGTAGTGCACCTCGCTGCCGTAGCGCGGGCCCCACACCTGGTTCAACAGCGACCGGTAGGTCAGTACGCGCCCCGGCTGCAGCGCAAGCGCCTTGAACAGCTCGTATTCAATCGGACTCAGGTGCACCGCCTCGCCACGCAGGCTGACCAGCCGACGCTCCACGTCCAGGCGAACGTCGCCAAACTCCAGGATGGCCTCCGTCTGCCCGTGCGCGCCGCGACGCAGCACCACGCGAATCCGCGCCTGCAACTCCTGCATGCCGAACGGCTTGGTCATGTAGTCATCCGCGCCCGCCTCTAGCGCGCGGACCTTGTCGGCTTCTTCACCCATCACCGACAGCACGATGATCGGCACCTGCGACCAGCCACGAATCTGGCTCAGCGCACTCAAACCACTCATATGCGGCATGGCGAGGTCCAGCAGGACCACGTCCGGTCGCCAGCTCTCGACCCTGGCGACGCCGTCCGCGCCGTCAACGGCGGTCTCGATTTCGAAGCCGAGCACTTCGAGTCCGCGCCGAATCGCCTGGCGGACCTCAGCCTCGTCGTCGACAACCAGCGCACGCACCATCGTGCGCTCAGGGTACCGAAGCCGCGTACGCGGTCGGAGGTCCGCCAGGCGGCGACGCTGGCGGTGGAGAGGGCAGCGTGAACGTGACTGCCACGCCGCGGTGGCCGACGTTTTCGGCCCACACCCGGCCATCGTGCGCCTCGACAATGCCGCGCACGATCGACAGCCCCAGGCCAATGCCGCCAGTGGCTGGACTCAGTCGGTAGAACTTGTCGAACAGCTTGTCCAGCTCGACAGGCGGCAGTGGGCTGCCCTCGTTGAACACCGTCACGCGTAGGTGGTCGCGGACGAAGCTGGCCGAAATGCGGATAGCCGCATTCGCGGGCGAGTAGCGCACCGCGTTGTCCAGCAAATTGGTGAGCACCTGACTGATCTGGACGAAGTCCATGCGCGTTGGCGGCACGTCTTCGGCGATCTCGACGTGAACGTCTCGGCCGTCCATGATCGGCTCCATGCGGTCGAGCACCTCGGCGACCACGTCGGCAATCGACACCCACTCCAGTTGAGGCCGCAGCGCGCCGGCTTCCAGGCGCGACATGTCCAGCAGGTTGCTCACCAGACGCGTGAGGCGGTCCGTCTCGCGATTGATCGATTCCGAGAGCTCGTGTCGCACGCGCGCGTCTGGCTCGGGGTGTGCGCCAAGCAAGGTCGTCACCGACGCTTTGATGGCAGCCAGCGGCGTCTTCAGCTCATGCGAGACCGACGACACCAGCGCGGACTTCAATCGATCGCTCTCCTCGAGTGCTCGGGCGCGTGCCTGTTGCTCGGCTCGACCCTGTCGGTCGACGGCGACTGCCAGCTGATTGGCGAAGGCCACCAGGAGCTGGTGGTCTTCGGCGCTGGTGGGACTGCCGTCCTTTTTCGCACCGACCACCACGACACCCGAGACGACGGAGTCCACACGCAGCGGCAGGAGGACCTCTCGCAGGTGAGCGCCTTCTGGGACGACCATCTCCGGCGCAGTCAGATCAAGCTCCGCGGTGATGCGTACGTTCGTGCGAGGCTGCTCCCAGATGACCAGCCCGCGCTGATCGCGGATCACCTGCTGCAGCCACGAGCCTTCTTCAGCCGTGGTCGCGAGCCTTCCGGACGACGCGGCCTGCACCACCCGAGCGGTTTCGGCGTCTATGAGAAACAGGCGGCTGCCCGTCAGGCCGACGGCATCGTTGAGACGCCACAACGCCATGGGGTAGACCGTCGAAATATTCGGGGACGACAGCGCCGCCTGACTGACCTCGTACACGAGCTGCGTGTGTCGCTGACGTGTGCGAGCCTCGTTGGTCTGCCGACGGGCCACCGCGAGCAGCTGGCCAATGATGATCGCCGTCACCAGCAGGGTCAGCAGCGCCACGTATTCGCTTGGATCGGCGGCCGTGAATTCGTGCACGGGAGGCACGAAGAGCCAGTCGTACGCCAGAAATGCCAGGACCGAAGCGAACACTGCCGGATAGAGACCTCGTCGACTGGCCAGGATGGCGAGGCCAATGACGTAGAGGTTCGAAATATTCGACACGTGGTTGACGCTCTCGATCGCGCCGACGATCACCGAGACCAGGGCGACGACCCCGATCGCCACCAGCGCATCGACCGCCATACCGCGCCAGTTCATGGCCGCCTTAATGGTGCGGCACGCTGCTGCTGCTGAACAGGTTTTTTGAGAATTTTTTGACCAACTGGTCGGAGTCGTTGAGCGCCTGTTGACGCGGCGAGATCGATACTCACATCAGGTGAACAATGACTCAGGTCCTGACACACGACCTTGCTGAGCTGCTGAGAACACCGTCCCACGGCATTGCGCCAGGGTCGGAAGATGCCTTGCGAGTCGGCGCAGCAACGTTGTGTCGGGCGCCAGCGGGGATGGTCACGTCCACGACAACCGTCGTGGACGTCGGGCCTGACGATCTGGAGGCACTGCAGCGCGTGGCGAGCGACATCGCCGACGCGCGTGATCTGGCTGTCGTCGTTCGACCGCACGTCGGCTGGTGCGCGGTCCATTTCAGCCGAAGAGAGCGTGCACCGAACTGAGCCAATCGCGCACACTGAGTGCTGCTAAGAGCCTCGAGCGGATGGCACAGTCGGATGGCCGACCGAGCGCGGAGGAGATGCTCGATCGGGTGCGCTGGAGAGGCCGGCGCTGGGGCGCGCGGACGGCACCGTGTGTATCTGGGGATCGCGCCAGGTGTGGGCAAGACGTATACGGCGCTCGAGGAGCTCCTGCGGCGCAAGCAGCGTGGCACGGACGTGGTCATTGGCTTCATCGAGTCACACGGGCGGCCGAAGACGGCAGAGCTGGCGCGCTCGCTCGAGCAGGTGGCGCGCAAACAGATCAGCTACCGAGGCGTCGTCGTCGAAGAAATGGACACCGATGCGGTGATCGAGCGCCGACCAGCGGTCGCGCTGGTAGACGAGTTGGCGCACACCAACGCGCCGGGCTCCAGGCATGACAAGCGCTGGCAGGATGTCGAGGATCTCCTGGCCGCGGGGATTACCGTCATCAGCACGGTCAACATCCAGCACCTCGAAAGCCTGGCGGATATCGTGGAAAACATTACCGGCATCCACGTGCGCGAGCGGGTGCCGGATCGCGTGATCGACGATGCTGACGAGGTTGAGCTGATCGACATGTCGCCGCACGCGCTGCGGCAGCGCATGAAGCACGGCAATATCTATCCACCGGAGCGGGCAGACCGGGCGCTGGATTCGTTTTTTCGCGAGGGCAATCTGATCGCGCTGCGGGATATGGCGCTGCGGAAGATGGCGCAGGTGTGCGAGCAGGACCTCGAGGACTACATGCAGGAGCACCAGATCGACGCGTCCTGGTCGGCGGGTGAGCGGGTGATGGTGTGCATGGACGCCTCGCCACAAGCGCAGAACCTCATTCGGCGAGGTTGGCGGATGGCGAACCGCTACCGCACCGAGCTGCTGGCGGTGTTCATCGAAACGCCAGGCTGGGCGTCAGCGACTCCGGAGCAGAAGCGCGCGCTGGAGGACAATTTACGATTTGCGGAGGACCTGGGCGCGGAACCAATTCGCATCCAGGCCAGCGACGTGGCCCGAGCGTTGATGCAGGTGGCACATGAAAAGAACGTGGGCAGCATCATCCTCGGCCACTCGCGCCACGGCGTCCTGCACGAGATCCTGCGCCGGTCGGTGGTGCAAAATGTGCTGCGCCTGGCGGGCGATGTGGATGTCCACGTGGTAGCGGACCGGGACACGCGCGACCACTGAGCGCGCGAGCGCGGCACACGCGGCCGGAGTCCAGTTCGACACCATCGCGCTGACGGCTGACAGCGGCCCCCAGGTAGGCGCTGGAAGCGCTGGATGCGCCACTGGCGGTCGACGCATCACGGCCATGCACAATCCGTTAACACGCGACCTGCCGACCGCCGGTGCGCCGCGGCCGATCCGGCCGGAATTGCTCGCGCTCGCAATCGGGATACTGGTCGCGGACCCTGGCGTTCGCCGGCCGCGGCTCTCGGCGTTCGAAATACGCAACGGCTATGATGGTGTGCGTAGACGCCTGGCGTATGTGGACAAACAACCGACAGCGCGCAAGCAGTCACGTAACCTTGCTCCCGTTCCAATGCCTGGTCAGCGCGTCGAAGGTGCCGCGTCGTGTTCCGCCCACGTCCCTGGCGCAGCAGTTGCTGGCCGCCCGGCGGCGTGCAGATCGCCTGAAGTAGGATTGCCTGCTGCCCATGGCCGTCGACACCCGCGAAGTACCGACGGAGACACGGGCATCCCAGGCGGTGGCGACTGCCACCGCTCACGCACCACCGCCAACCCTCCCCCTTGTTGACATCGCGGTCATTCTGGGCCTGATCGGCGTCGTGTACGCGCTGGCCCGCGTCGCGGCACTCTGGTCAGCTCCCTTACAGACCCAGGTGACCATCGACCTGAGCGCGTCAGCCCTGCCGGCCTACGCGTTCGCCTCGCTGGTGCGCATGGTCGCCGCGTACGTTCTGTCGATGGCTTTCAGTTTGTCGTATGGGCGATTGATGGCCTCCGGGGAGTGGGCCGAACGGCTGCTGCTGCCGGTGCTCGACATCCTGCAGAGCATCCCGATTCTGTCGTTCATGCCCGGCATCGTGCTGGCCCTGGTGGCGCTGTTTCCGGGCAACAACGTCGGCCTGGAGCTCGCCGCGATCCTGTTGATTTTTACCAGCATGGCGTGGAATCTGGCGTTCAGCTTCTATCAGTCGCTGCGGACCATCCCCTCCGACCTGCGCGAAGCGGCCACGATCAACCACCTCGGAAGCTGGCGGCGCTTTGCCAAGCTAGAAGTGCCATTCGCCACGATCGGCCTGGTCTGGAATTCGATGATGAGCTGGGCCGGTGGCTGGTTCTTCCTGATTGCCGCGGAGCAGTTCACGCTGGGCACGAACAACTTCCAGCTACCCGGGCTGGGAAGCTACCTCAAGACCGCGGCCGACGTCGGCGACATCGGCGCGCTGGCGCTTGGACTGGGCACGCTCATCGCGATCATCGTGCTCCTTGACCAGCTCATGTGGCGGCCGCTGGTGGCCTGGTCAGAGAAATTCCGCTTCGAACAGACCGAGTCCGGAGACGTTGCGACGTCACCCGTGTTGACGGCGTTGCGCCGGTCGGCGCTGCTGCAGTGGTTCTCGGAACGCGGGCTGCCGCGCGCGCAGGACCGTCTCGACGGCCTGCGGGTCCAACGTCGCGACTCGGGTCCGAAATCCGAACGCCGCGGCATGTCGCGAAGATCGGTCGAGGTGGGGCGCGTCGTGCTGTTCGTCGTATTCGTGATAGGTGGCGTGTGGGGCGCCTTCTCGCTGGTGCGGCTGGTCGGCGCACTGAACGTACAGGACTGGCTGGGTATCTGCCGGCCGCGGGGGCTACGTTCCTGCGCACGTTTGTGGCGTTGCTGATCGGGACGCTGTGGACCGTGCCGGTGGGGGCCATCATTGGACTCAATCCGCGTTGGGCGCGGCGCGCCCAACCCCTGGTCCAGATCGCCGCGTCGATTCCCGCAACGGCCTTGTTTCCGATCCTGTTGTTACTGCTCATTGGTCTGCCGGGTGGGCTGAACATCGCCGCCATCTTGCTCATGTTGCTGGGCACGCAGTGGTACCTGCTGTTCAACGTGATCGCGGGGGCACAGGCGATTCCGTCTGACCTGCGCGAGGCTGGCACGATCTATCATCTGCGCGGCTGGCGCCGCTGGCGTGTGCTGATCTTGCCCGCGGTGTTTCCCTTTTTGTTGACGGGCCTCATCACCGCGACCGGCGGGGCGTGGAATGCGAGCATCGTCTCCGAATACGTCAGCTTCGGTGGTCAGACGTATCAAACCCTCGGACTCGGCTCGTACATCGCGGATGCGGCGAACAACGCCGAATACGCGCAGCTCGCGGCTGGAACGCTGGTCATGTCGGCCATCGTGATTCTGGTCAACCGGCTGGTGTGGCGACGCTTCTATCGTGTGGCCGAGCAACGGTATCGATTGGAGTAGTGCATCGATGGTAGTAGCCAGTCCGGTCGTGCTGTCCGACCAGCAAGTCATCCTCGCGGCGCGTGAGATCACAAAGTATTACAGCGGCAAGGACTCGAACAAAGACCAGCGCATCGTCGTGCTCGACGGGATCACGCTGGAGCTGCGCGCCGACGAATTCGTCGCGTTGCTGGGGCCGTCTGGTTCGGGAAAGTCGACGCTGCTGCGCATCCTGGCAGGGCTGGTCCAGCCGTCGGGCGGCCAGGTGATGGTCCACGACCAGCCGCTGCTGGGCGCCAACCCGCAGGTCTCGATCGTGTTTCAGAGCTTTGCGCTGTACCCATGGCTGACGATTGTCGAGAACGTCGAGCTGGGACTGCTTGCCAAGGACTTTTCGCGCAAGGAACGCCGCCAGCGGGCGCTCGCCGCCATCGACCTGATCGGGTTGGATGGGTTCGAGGACGCCTATCCCAAAGAGCTCTCGGGCGGCATGAAGCAGCGCGTCGGCTTTGCACGCGCCCTGGTGGTCGAGCCCGAGGCGCTGTTTATGGACGAGCCGTTCTCCGCGCTCGACGTGCTGACGGCGCAAAATCTGCGCGAGCAACTACTCGATTTGTGGACCGATCGGACGATGCCGACGCGCTCGATCCTGATGGTCACCCACAATATCGACGAAGCGGTGAGCCTGGCGGATCGGCTGGTGGTGCTGGCGGCAGACCCGGGCCGGATTCGCGCGGATATTCCCGGGTTGCCGCTGGAGGCGCGCCGCCGGCGCGGCCCGGATCACAACGCGCTGGTGGACGCCCTGTTCAGCCTGATGACCAGCCCACAGGCCCGCATCGAGGACATCCTCCCGTCGGCACGCGTCTACCGCACGCCGGTGGTGGAGCGTCCGTACCAGGTCCTGCCGCACGTGTCGCTCGAGGATCTCAGCGGTCTCGTCAGTCACATTGCGAACGCCGGCGGGCGCTCAGACGTGTACCAGCTCGCGCGTGAGCTCCAGCTGGAGGTCGACGATTTGCTACCCCTTATCGAGGCGCTGGCCATCCTGGGGCTGGCGGTCACCGAGGAGGGCGACACGATGCTGACGGATGTTGGCCGCGCCTTCGCGGAGGCGGACGTGCAGGAGGAAAAGGAGCTCTTTCGCCAGCAGGCGCTGGCGAATGTCGAGCTGGTGCGGCAGATCGTCCGGGAGCTGCAGGCGGCGCCCGAGCACACTTTGCGCGAGGACGCGCTCCTGCAACAGTTGCAAGAACACTTCAGCGAGCCCGAGGCCCGTCGTCAGCTGGACACCGCGATCGACTGGGGTCGCTACGCGGAAGTGTTCGCCTATGACGACGGGACGGGGGAGCTGTATCTGGAAGAGGAGGAGCCAGCGCCGACGGCCTCGGGCTAGAAGCTCGGCCGACCAGCCGCCTTCTGGTCGGTAGGATTTCGGCCCCGCTCCTTGACTGGCCCGCGTCCGAGATTCGGGTTCGCGCTCGCTACGCGGATCCGGTCAAACGTGGTACTCCACTCACACCGAGTGTTTCCCACGCATCTTGACGGATCCGCCTGGCGAGTGCGTCGCGAAGACTCAGCCGGGAACGAACGCGAACGTGTAGTCCGTCCCAGCCACCTGATTCGGCTGACACATCCACAGCGGCTGGCCCGGACAGTACGACTTCAAGAACGGACTGTGCTGCGCCGCCGCCTGGGCGCGCAGGTCCAACGGGACGTTCTGATCCAGAATCAGCGACTTGAGATAGTCAGCTACCAGGATGCTCTCAGTGCCTGTGCCCTGAATGTAATGCATGATCCCGCGCTGGAATCGCTGGTAGATGAAGTTGCCGTTGGTCGGGTCCGTGCCGGGGGCGAAATCGGCGCGCCCCAGATTGTCAGGGCGCCCTGGCTGTTGAAGTAGCTCAGGAAATCGACCGGCTGGCCCATATACGTGTTCGGCACGTTCTGATTGATGAAGGTGATGATGTCCGTCGAATAGTTCGGGTCGCTGACGGGCGGCGTGTTCGCCTTCATCGTGGGATCCGGCGGCGGGAACGAGCTGCCATTGACCATCGTGTACGGGAAGATGTCCGGATCCAGGATGTTGATCAGCGCCGCGCCCTGGTTCGGGCACACCTGGATGATCTGGCGCTGGAAGAACTGCACCGGACATCCCAGGAAATTGAACGTGCGCGAGGTCGGGTAACCGAAGGTCTGCACGGCACCATACGACTGGAAGAAGGCGTTGACCTGGTCGTTGTCGATGCGGTAGCCGGTCAGCGCGTAGTAGCGGTCATCGTGCGGGATCGGTGGCGCAGGCTGTGGCGTGACTGACGCGGCGGGCGTGGCCGTGGGGACGGGGGTTGCCGCGCCGCTGCTGGTGACCGCGAACGCGGCGCTGGCCGTGGCGCCTGACTGGCCGCTCAACACCACGAAGTAGTTGCCCACCGCCACGTTGGGGATGGCGAAATTGAAGCTGACGTTGCCGTTCGTATCGGCGTTCTGCGTGTTGATCGGCGAACCAGCGAAGACCAGCCGAACCGTGTCGCCTGGCACGAAGCCCGAGCCGTTGGCCGTGAGGGACGCGCCGACCGGTCCTGAGGCGGCCGACAGCGCAACGCTCGCTCCGCCGACGGTGAAGGTCGCGGACGCGGTGTCACCGCTGGTCTGGCCTCTGGTGTCGACCTGATAGTTACCTGCCGCGAGCTGGGGGATGGTGAAGGTCACCGTGACGGTGCCCGTTGTGTCGGCCACGGGTGTGCCGACCTGCGCGCCATTGAAATTCACGGTGACCGTTTCACCAGCCTGGAAGCCCGTCCCGGTAGCAGTCACCGAGGTGCCCGGCGGGCCCTGCTGCGACGACAGCGTGACGGACGTTCCGGAAATGGTGAAGTTGACGCTGGCCGACCCGCGGGACTGGCCGGTTGCCAGCACCGGATACTGACCGTTGGCCAGGGTCGGGACGCTGAACTGGAAGTTGACCAGGCCTGTTGTGTCGGCTTGCTTGGAATCCACCTGGGCACCGTTGAACAGGAGCTGCACGGTGTCGCCGGGGGCAAAGTTGGTGCCTGTGCCGCCAACCGACGTATTGGGCGGTCCCTGCTGTGGGCTCAGCGTCAGGCCAGGCACCGGCGTGGCCGTCGGTCCGACGGACGTCGACGTAGGTGTCGCCGTGACGACCAGGGGTGTTGGCGTCGCGGTCGCTGGGGCGGGCGTTGCTGTCGCGGCTGCCGTCGTGGGCGTGGCCGTGGCAGCGATGGTTGCGGTTGCGGCCGGCGTCGCCGTCGAGGTTGCCTGGGCCGCGGCGGTGCCGGTCAGCGCGGCCAGGCCAATCAGTGCCAGGATCACTGGCAGGCTGGCGCCGATCAGCGCGCGGCCTGGGAAGCGGTGAGGCGGACCGCCGTGCGGGTACTGCGCCTCGGAATCGGTGTGCATCTGTTCCACCCTTCTGAAAATCACACGCTGGCGACGACTGATCCTGCCCAACTCAGGGTCGGCCGACCTGCGACGCCGCGGTGCGATTCTCGTCGCTGAGCCAGTTAACGGCTCGAACTCGCGAGTGTTATCGAATGTTTCTGGATGTTGTGCATTCACGCGACCAGTCGGCGAACGGGCCTGCTCAGGCACCGCTCAGTCATTCATCTTGCGCTCCAGCACCACGCGCTCGCGTGGGTTGCACCTCGCGAAGGCGTCACAGGCACGCGGTTTCCCTGTCATCCTGAGCCTGGGAAGGATCTATCCAACAACTCCGTGGCCGTCAAGCACACGCGCGCTGGGAGACAGGGCCCCAGGACTTTCGAGATTCGGCACTTAGCGCGTGAACGGCGCGACCATACAGGCGACGCCCCGCGGAGGCTGATCCGCCGAGCCCCGGGGTACCATCCGCGGCGTGGGAGGACCCATGAGCTCGCCATTTCACTCTGTTCGCAGCGATCACACCGGCGCCCTGCGCACCCCTGACTGGTTGCGCGACCTCTACGTCGAGCACCACGCGGGCAACGTCGACGCAGCCGAGCTGCGCACGGGCCAGGTGCGCGCCGTCGGCGAGGTGCTACGGCGCCAGGAGCAGATCGGCCTGCCGGTCGTGACCGATGGCGAGCTGCTGCGTTTCGCTGGCTTCCAGCAGAGCTTCGGCGGTGCGGTCGAGGGCTTCGACGCGCTCCCATACGTCCCGCGTCGCCGGGCGGCCAGCAGCAGCAACAGCGGCGGCCAGCAGCAGACCGCGATAGCCTCCCCGCACCGCGTCGAATCGGGGGTGAGCGGCCCGGGCACCGCCATCTACAACCGCCTGCCGGTCAAGCATCGGCTCAAGCTCGTGCGCAACCTGCTCGCCGAGGAGTACGCCCTGTCCAGCAGCCTGGCGACGCACCCCGTCAAACTCACGCTCATCGGCCCCGACCGGATCTCGCAGCGCTTCGAGTACGAAAGCTCACGCGACGTCTACGCGGACATGGACGCCTTCCTCGCCGACGTCATCGACATCGAGCGCCAGATGATTGCCGAGGTCGTCGCCGCCGGCTGTCGCTATATCCAGATCGACGAGCCTGGCTACACGGCGTACGTCGATCCCCCTCTGGTGGAGCGCATGCACGCGCGCGGCGAGGACCCGCGTGAAAACATGCAGCGCTCGATCCGCGCCGACAACGCGGTCATCGCGGATTTCCCGGACGTGACGTTCGCCGTGCACATCTGCCGCGGCAACGGTGGCGGCCGCGGCGGTCCCGGCTGGCACCGGGAAGGCAGCTACGACGCGATCGCCGAACAACTGTTCGGCGAGCTCAGCTTCGACCGATTCCTGCTCGAGTATGACAGCGAGGCCTCCGGGTCGCTCGAAGCGTTGCGTTTCATGCCGGCCGACAAGATCGCCGTCCTGGGTCTGGTCAGCAATCACGGTGCGGTCGAGACGCCCGAGTACCTCGAGCAGCGACTGGACGAGGCCACGCGCTACCTGCGGCTGGAGCAACTGGCGGTCTGCCCGCGGTGCGGCTTCGGCTCGGCGCTGACCGAAGACCAGCAGTGGGGCAAGCTGGAGGTCATCCAGCGCGTGGCCGACGAGGTGTGGGCATGAATCGCCGCGAGCTGATCCAGATCGGCGGCGTGCTCGCGGGCGCGACCCTGCTCGAGGCGTGCGCGCCCTCGCTCCCGAAAGGGGCAACGGGCCCGACGCCCGCATCGGGTTCCACCTCGAACGCGAGCGTGCTGCCGACCTACATGGCTGCGACGAACGGACCCAAACCTGACTTTCCGGCTGGCGACGCGATGTACTGCGATGGGTTCATGCGCTATCCGTCGAATCCGGCGCCGTCGATGTCGCCGACACCGCCTGGATCTGGCGGAGCGGTCAATATCTTCACCGAAGCCGCGCTGCCGCTGCCGACCGTCTACGAACAGAATCCAGCCTGGCAGGCGGTCAACAAGGCGCTCAACGCCAATGTGCAGTACACCATCGCCTCGGTGCCGGACTACCCGGCCAAGCTCGCCACAATCATGGCTGGCAACGACCTGCCCGACATCATGTCCTTCGTCACGATCACGCCCGGCTCCACCGCCGTCTCGTTCGTGCCCGGCTGGCCAGCAGTTTCTGCAGGCTCAGACCGCGGACCTGTCGCCGTATCTGGCCGCCGACGCCGTGAAGGACTATCCGAATCTGGCGGCTATTCCAACCGCCGCCTGGAAGAACGCTGGCTGCGCCTACCAGGGCAAGCTGTACATGGTCCCGTTTCATCGCACGCTGGCCGGGATGGTCTGGTTGAAGAACGCGACGGTCTACGACGCCGAGATCGGCCAGGACTACGTTCCCAAAAACGCGGACGACTTCAAACGCATCCTCCAGGCGCTGACGCGGCCACAGCAGAACTTCTATGGCATCGGCGGCGGTCGCAACACCCTCTTCCTGCCGTACTTCTCTGCCATGTTTGGCGCCCCGAACAACTGGCGCGTGGAGTCGGACGGCAAGCTGACCAACGCGTACGAGACGCCGGAATTCAAGGAAGCCACCGCGTACGTGCGCGACCTGTGGAGTGCTGGCCTCTTTCACCCGGACTCGCCATCCACGATCACGCGCACCGACTTTCAAGCCAACAAGTTCGCCATCTTCAACGACACGTTCAACGGCTGGCAGGACAACCTGCGCCAGGGTCAGCACGCCACGCCGCCCATCGACTTCAAGCTGCTGCCGTTGTTCCCCGCGCACGATGGGCAGAAGCTGCAGTTCTTTACGATCGGTGGCTACGGCGGCACGATCGCCTTCAAGAAAGCCTCAGACGATCGGCTGAAGGAGCTGCTGCGTATTACCAACTGGCTCGCCGCGCCGTTCGGCAGTCAGGAGGACCTGCTGTTGAGCTACGGCGTCCAGGAACAGGACTACACCTTTGATAGCTCCGGCGCGCTGCAGCTCACCCCCAAAAGCAATACCGACGCCAACTACGTGCCGTGGAAGTACACCGCCCAGCATCCGTTTGTCTTCTTCGCTCCGGATTTGCCCAGCTATGGACAGATCGGCACGTCGGCCGAGCGCGCGGTGTTGCCGTCGGCGGTGGCCGATCCCACGTTTGGCGCGGTGTCGGAGACAGCCGCGACCAAGGGCGTGGCGCTTACCAACACGATGAATGACGGTCTGGGAGACATCATGCTCGGCCACCGGCCGATGACCGACTTCGATCAGATTGTCCAGGACTGGCGCACGAACGGCGGCGATCAGATGCGCACGGAGTTCATGCAGGCGCTCGCGACGGGCTGAGGCCCGCCAGCGTGGGCTGACCGACGGGCGCGCCCGTCGTAGTTCGCGTTGGTTGCATCGGCCGAGGGCCAGTGACCTCAGAGCAGATCCGCCGTATGGGGCGCAAGCTGACGGTCCCCGCTGGCGCGTCCCGACAACGCCTGTCACCAGTCGAGTCGCGGTGCGCGCCGCCGGTTCGACGCCTGCGCGTCACATGAGCACCATCTCGCGGTAGCGTGCCGACACCAGCATGTGCAGGCCGTAGCCCATCAGCCCGATCGCCACGCCTCCGAGCAGCCACGCGCCCGCCGGCTCACTCGCGAGTGCCGCCAGCGCGCCGCCCAGCCCGCGCGCCTGGTCCGGGCTCGCGTGCCAGCCGGCGCTCACCAGAAAGCCGCCGATGAGCCCGAACGCCAGTCCGCGTGCCACATAGCCCGCCCGCCCGGCCGCCCGCACCAAGATCCGCGCCCCGCGACTGAGCTCTTGCTCGCGCATCTTGTCCTCAAATGACCCGCGGTACGCCTGCACGATCTGGGCGACGGCCACCCCCACGATCACCACGCCGACGCCGATCACCAACCACGTCCCAAACGGGTGCGACAGCAGCCACGCGGTGCGCTCCTGCGTCGCCGCGTCTTCGTTCGGCTGTCGAGCGCGCTCCAGCGACATCCCCAGTGCGCTCAGCGCCAGGCTGGCGTAGCTCACCGCGCTGATGCCGAAGCCAGCGCGCTGCGCCAGGCCTTGCGGCCGCGTGCCTTTGTGCTCGCTGTCGAGGACGGCCTGCAAGAGTCGCCACGCGGCGTAGCCCGCGAGGCCGACGGCCAGCAGGGCCACCAGCACGCGGCCCAGCGGCGCTTGCGTCAGCCGACCCAGCGCACCACCGGGGTCGGTGGTGTCGCCGCCGAGGCCCAGGGCAGCCTGCATCGCCAGCACGCCGACGGCGAGGTACACCAGGCCGTTGGCGGCGAAGCCGGTTCGACCGAAGGGCACCAGCCACCAGCGCTCGCGCTCCGCGACGCGGCGGCCACCCTGCGTCGCCTGGTCCACGGACTGACGAGCAACCGAGCCCGCGCGGGAGCTGCCTTCCAACGCCTGGTCGACCGACTGACGAGCCGCCGAGCCAACGTGCTTGCCGTCGTCCGTCGCCTGGTCCACCGACTGGCGAGCCGCCGAGCCAACGTGCTTGCCGTCGTCCGTCGCCTGGTCCACCGACTGGCGAGCCGCCGACTCGGCGCGGTTGAGTCTGCCCGGATTCACGCATGCCACTAACGCACGTGGCATGCCCACGCGATGAGCGGGTGGAGTGGAGTAGACACGCCCGAGCGGTTTATCCTCGAACGCACGAGCTTCTCGTGATTGACGCCGCCGTCCACAACGACGTCCCCTCGACGCGGGCGCTGTTTCCCTACCTCCCGCCCTACTGGATCGAACACGTCCAGAACACGATGTTCAAGGGTCCCACGGAGTTCTATTACCCGCCGACTTCGCCCATCGCCGCCCGCCCTGGCAGCCGACCCGCCCCGCCACCCGATTACAAGCCACCTGAAGGCCGCCCCGCCGCGAACGTCCCGGGCGTCATCCCCGCCGCGTCCGACCTCGAGACCGTGCGCCGCCAGGTCCTCGACGAGGCCAGGGTCGAGACCGCGATCCTGTGTTCGGCGTATCCCGTGGACGGCCTGCACAACCCTGACGCGGCGATCGCCTTCGCGCGCGCCTTCAACGACTGGCAAATCGCGGAGTGGCTCGACAAGGAGCCACGCTTGCGCGCGTCCATCGTGGTGCCCATTCAACTGCCGGCGCAGGCGGCCGAGGAGATCGATCGCGTCGGTGACCACCCGGGTTTCGTCCAGGTCGCCCTGCCCGTGCGCACCGAACGTCCGCTCGGCAATCGCATGTACCACCCCGTCTGGGACGCCATCGCGCGCCACGAGCTGATCGCCGCGATCCAGTTCGGTGGCGTGCCCGGCAATCCGCCAACCCCCTCGGGCTGGCCGTCGTACTTCTACGAGGAGTACGTCGGCGCCGCGTTCAACTTCGCCAGCCAGCTCACCAATATCGTCGCGGAGGGCGTCTTCGATCAGTTCCCGAGCGTGCGGGTGACCCTCGTCGAGTCAGGCTTTACCTGGCTGCCCGCGCACATGTGGCGCTTCGACAAGGAGTGGCGCAACTTGCGGCGTCTGGTTCCGTGGGTCAGGCGCGCGCCGTCCGAGTACATTCGCGAGCACGTCCGCCTCACCGTCCAGCCGCTGGACGCGCCCGCCGACCCGCGTCAGCTGCTGGACGTTGTCGATCAGCTCGGTTCCGACGACATGCTGCTGTTCGCCAGCCACTACCCACGCGTGCACGCGGTCGATCCCGAGACGACGCTCATCGAGCACCTGCCGGCTCCGCTCGCGCGTAAGATTCGCGAAGACAACGCGCGCGCCCTGTATCGGTTATGACTACCCACGGGAGGCATTGGTCATGGTCCAGACTTTGACTCGCTCTGAGGCGCGGCTGCGGTCACGGCCGGCCCTCGTCGACTGCGATTTCCACAACGAGCTCAACTCGATCAAGGACCTGTACCCGTATCTCTCGAGTCGCTGGCGCGAGCACATCGAGACGCATGGCATGCGCGGGCCGCAGGGGGCCTACTACCCACGCTTCATGGACCACCGAGAAGACGCGCGTCCGCCGTCAGGCCGTGTGAGCGGCTCCGAAGTCGGCCATTCGGCGAAGGACTATCTCGATCCCTACAACGTGGCGCACGCGATCTGCATCCCGCTGAACCCGGCTTCGCGTCAGATGAATCTCGAGCTGGGTGCCGCGCTGGCAACCGCGGTCAACGACTGGCAGATCGAAGACTGGCTCGACAAGGAGCCGCGGCTGCGCGCCTCGCTCACCATCGCGCACGAGGACCCGCGAGCGTCGGTAGCCGAGATCGAGCGCCTGGCGCACGATAAGCGCTTCGTCCAGATTCAGTTTTCGGGTCGGCCGCAAGAGCCGATGGGTCGGCGCAAGTACTGGCCGATTTATGAAGCGGCGGCCAAGCACGGCCTGCACATCATGTCGCACGCGTTCGGGTCCTACGGCAATCCGATCACTGGCACCGGACCAGCCTCCTTTTACCTGGAGGACCACGTCGGGCCGGCGCAGGCGATGCAAGCCAACATCGTATCGCTGGTGACTGAGGGCGTCTTCGAACAGTTTCCAACGCTGAAACTGGTGTCGGTCGAAAACGGATTCGGCTGGATTCCGTCGCTCATGTGGCGCATGGACTCCGCGTGGTCGCTGCTCAAGAGCGAGGTGCCGCACCTGAAGCGGCCACCGTCGGACTACATTCGCGAGCACGTCTGGCTGACGACCCAACCGGTGGAGGAGCCGCACAAGCCGCAGCAGTTCCTGCAACTGATGGATCAGTTTGGCGACATGGTGGACCACATCCTGTTTGCCAGCGACTATCC
Source organism: uncultured Chloroflexia bacterium (assembly GCA_963776625.1). GTDB lineage: Bacteria > Chloroflexota > UBA6077 > UBA6077 > CF-72 > CF-72. The sequence continues at coordinate 1,109,172 of CAVZNP010000007.1, forward strand.
GCACTGGGATAGTGACGATCCGGATTTCGCGGTGCCCAACTTCCTGCCGGACGACGTCAAACAGAAGATTTACGCGGAGAACGGTCGCAAACTGTACGGGCTCTGAGGCGCCGATGTTCGGCCTCCGGAGCAGCGCGAAGGGTCTAGATGTGTTGGCAGGCGAGCTGACGCGCGTGCGTCCCGAGGTGCACCGGCGATGAAGTTCCTGGTGGGCCGCGCGGACGAGATTCCGCCCGGCAGTCGCAAAATTGTGCGCGTTGCGGGGCGGTCGATCGGCGTCTTCAACGTCGATGGCGACTTTTACGCGATCCGCAACCGCTGTCCGCACCAGGGCGCGCCGCTGTGCGAGGGCAAGCTGTGGGGCGCGCTGCGCGCCGACGTGCCCGGCGCCTTTCAGTACGAGGGCCGCAAACAGATCCTCACCTGCGTCTGGCACGGTTGGGAGTTCGACCTGCGCACCGGTCAGTCGTGGTGCGATCCGCAGCGCCTGCGGGTGCGCAGCTACTCGGTCGGTGTCGACGAGCCCGAGGACCTGCCGCCGGAGCTGCCTGTCGCGGAGCTCGACCGGGTCAAGAACCGCATGATCGTGACGGCCAACGTCTCGAGTGCCGCCAGGGCGGCAGACGCTGAGCCGACGTCGTCGGAGCCCCCAGCCACGGGCATGGTTCGGGGCCCGTACAGCGTGCCAACCTTCCAAACGGTGGTGGATGACGGCTACCTGTACCTGACGGTCGAACTGGTCGACCTGCTGGGATCGGCGTAGGCACGCGGCCGAAACCCTGATGACCACGTTGGACCAGCTTGCCGCGCTTCCAAATGCATACCGCGCCGTGACGCGTGTCATGTTGAAGAGGAACCCAGCTACTTCCCATTCCAGGAGGCATGTCATCGAGAGGAGCAACGGCGATCGTTCCCACTCCGTGCCATGCTGAGGAGAAGCGACGCTGTTTCCCAGCCCGGACGCGGGTCATCCTGAGGAGGAACCGACAAAGAATCTATCCAGTCTCCTGGACGGCGCCAGAGCTGCGGATCCTTCGCAACCTCACAATGACAGACACCGCGCGAACCACTGTGAACCCGTCAGGCGCAAACCTTCTGGCCGGCCGCCGATGACCCCGTTCTTTGGCGCCATCTGGGATGCGTTAGGTGGCTCGCCACACGCTGCCGACGCCGTCTCGGTCGTCGGCCACGGCAGCCTCCCGTCGGTCTTCGCGGTCAGTGACCTGGCGACCGCGAGCGTGAGTGCCGCCGCCGCGGCGCTCGCCGAGCTTGTGTCTCTCCGCCACGGCGAGGCGCCACGCGCGCAGGTCGACCGTCGCCTGGCGTCCCTCTGGTTTGGCAGCTCCCTACGACCCGACGGCTGGCGCGTGCCGCCCGCCTGGGACGCCGTCGCCGGCGACTACCCCACCAGCGACGGCTGGATCAGGCTGCACACCAACGCGCCGCATCATCGTGCCGTGGCGCTGAAGGTCCTTGACGCACCGCCGGAGCGCGCGGCGGTGGCTGCCGCGGTCGCCGCCTGGCGCGCCGATGACCTTGAAAACGCGATCGTACTCGCGCCGGCGGCTCGCGCGGCGGCGTGGAGCGTCCATCCCCAGGGTCGGGCGGTGGCAGCTGAGCCGCTGGTGCACACGACCGAGACAGACGCCGGCCCGCCGCCGTCGTGGACGCTGCCCGCCGAGCGACCGCTCGAGGGCGTGCGCGTGCTCGACCTGACGCGCATCCTCGCCGGTCCGGTCGCCACGCGCTTCCTGGCGGGTTTCGGCGCTGACGTGCTGCGCGTCGATCCACCCGGCTGGGACGAGCCAGGTGTGGTCCCGGAAGTCACACTCGGCAAGCGCTGCGCGACGCTGGACCTGCGCGACGGTGCGCAGCTAGCGCACGTGCAGCGCGTGCTCGCCGACGCCGACGTGCTGGTACACGGCTACCGACCCGATGCCCTGGCACGGCTGGGGCTTGACACCGCGCGCCGGCGGGAGCTTCGGCCGGGGCTGGTCGACGTGTCCCTGGATGCCTACGGGTGGAGCGGTCCCTGGCACGCGCGTCGGGGGTTCGACAGTCTGGTGCAGATGAGCGGCGGCATCGCCGACGCGGGTATGCGGCGGCTCGAGCGGGACCGTCCGACGCCGCTGCCAGTGCAGGCGCTCGACATGGCAACCGGCTACCTGCTGGCCGCCGCCGCGATTCGCGGCGTATCGCGCAGGTTGACGCATGGTCGTGGTTGTGAACTACGGACGTCGCTGGCGCGCACGGCCGCGCTGCTGACGAGCGTGCCGTCGGTCGCGGATCCGAGCGGAGATCTGGCGCCCGAGACCGAAGCGGATCGCGCTGATGCCATGGAAGCCACCGCGTGGGGTCCCGCGCATCGCCTGCGCCCGCCCGTGCGCGTGGGCGAGGCGCGCATGCACTGGGAGCATCCCGCCACGAAGCTAGGCTCCGCCCCCGCGAGCTGGGAGCGCTGAGCACCCCCAAGCCGTCCAGAGCGCGAGCGGAGGCGGCTCAGCTGACGGCTCGCTGAGGCGGATCCGCTCGCCGTCGGTGCGAATGCGCATTCGGAAAAGCGCTCGGTTGTGAAGTCACGCGTGTGAGAGAACCCGCATCGCCGGCGCCAGCAGAGCGCGGTCAGCTGGCGCCCGGCGATGCGGATCTGTTGGCCGCCCGAAAGTAGTCACTCCTGGTGGGAGAGTCAACTCTCTAAAGTGAAATGCGTTTGACAGTGCCCGCCGAATGAGGCGCCAGCGAAAGGCGGTCCGCTGGCGCCCGATGAGGCGGATCTGCTCAACCCGCGTGGGACGGGTTTCAGGTAGGAACCCTGGGCGACGGCCCGCGATAGAGCCGCCTCCGAGGGCGGTTGATTGGCGCACCGAAAAGCGGATCCTGCTGGACCTCGTTTGAGAGCTACTCACTCCTGATGGGAGATAACCCTATGGAAATAGTGCGCCTGACAGTGCCCGCCCTGCGATGCGCCAGCGAAAGGCGGTCAGCTAGCGCCCGGTGAGGCTGATCTGCTCAACCGCGTGCGTAACGGGTATGTGGTTAAGAACTCTGGGAGTGCGTGGATGTGGCAGGGCCGCGGTAAGAGCCACCGGCGGAGGCGGTTGGTTGGTGCCGGGAGAAGCGGATCCACTGGACTCGTTTGCCAGGTACTCACTCCCTGTGGGAGATAACCTTATGGAATAGTGCGCCTGACAGTGCACGTCGTGAAAGGCACTAGCGAAATGCGGTCAGCTGGGCGCCCGGTGATGCGGATCTGCTCGCTTCCGATGTTGAACGGGTATGTGGATTTGAGCTTTGTTGTGGAGTACGTGTGAGAGGATCCACCGTACGCAGCACCAGCGAAAAGTGGCGACTCGCGCCTGGAGACGCGGATCTGCTGGACCCCGCCCGACGGGCACTCTCCCTCTGGACTGAGTGCGTTTCGACAGTGCCCGCCGCACGAGGCGCAGGCGAAGCGGCGGTCAGCAGGCGCTCGCCAAGGCGGATGTGCTCAGCCCTGTGGGGCTGCAACGGATTCCGTGGTCTCCTCGCTGGATCCGCTTGATACTCTTGGCGTATCAGGGTCGTGGCTTCGCAGGTGCCCATTTCCTCATTGCGCGAACGCTTGTGACAGGAACTTCCGTATGAGGCGCCGGCTGACGCCCCGGCTGACGCCCCCGAGGCGGAATCCCCCTCGCCACGTTTGGCGGCGTTATGGAATGAACGTATGAAAAGGCCCGCCATGCGACGCGCCGGCGGAAGCAATCCGCTGGCACCTTCTGATACTTGCGAATCTCTACACAACCGCGTGCCGCCACTCACGCCGCCGGTCGAAACTCCGCCGGCCGCTTGAACAGCACATTCCCCAGCGGCGGCACCGCGTTCGCCGCATTGAGCACCGTTCTGAACGCCACGCGTCCCACCGTACTGGTCGACGCCACCGCGTCCGACACCTGCAGCGAGCGCTGCACGGCCTCAAACCCGTACTGCCGCATGTCCTGCTCATACGCGGCGATCGCTTCCAGCAGATCGCTCTGGCCGCGGTCGGCGCGCACCAGGTGGTGCGTCAGCACCGCCGCATCGCGCAGCGCGGTGTTGCCGCCAAGCCCCTGCAGCGGCGTCATCGTGTGAATAGCGTCGCCCAGCAGCGTGACCCGCGTGGTCGGCCACGCCGCCACTGGCTCCGAGGAATGTAGCGGCACGCCAATCACGCTGTCGACGACGGCTTGGGTAATCAGCTCTCGCAGCAGCGGATGCCAGCGCGCGGCGGTGTGGAGCGCAAGGTCCCGCAGTTCCGTGGAGGACGCGCCTCGTGCGCTCGCGTCCCAGCCGAACGCGGACGAGCGGCCGATCACTACCCAGAACAGGTGCTCCGGGCAGATCAAGGCCCGAGTCAGACGCCGGCCGGTCGTCCGGCCGCCTGAACGGCGCCAGGAACATGCCGAAGCCGCGGACCGGCAGCACCATCGTCATCTGCCGCAGCAATCGGTCACCGATGAGCTGGCGCATGCGCTCGTTCAGATACACCTTGCCCGCGATGCCGGCCACGCCGGTGTCGACGACGCGCGCCGAGGGCAGCAGCTGCTTGCGCACCGGCGACGCGCTGCCGTCGGCCCCGACCAGGACGTCGCCGTGGGCCGACGTGCCGTCCGCGAAGTGCAGCTCGACGCCGCCCTCGGGATGCTGTTCGAAGCCCACGACACGCTTGTCGAACGAGAGCGTGTCCTCGAGGCCGCTCGAGAGAAGCTGGCGCAAACCCGAGCGACTGATGGGGTGCGAGTGCGACGTACTACCGCCATTGGCGCTGGCATTCCCTTCAGCGAAAAAGGCGAGCTGGGTGAGCCGCTCGGTGGCGAAGGCGATGCCGCGTGGCGGGGCGGCGGAGCGGGCTTCGAAGTCGCGCCACAGGGCGGGCGGCAAGCAGTAGTGCAGGGCGCGGCTGCCGCTGGGATCGATGTGGATGCGGTAGCTGATGCTGAGGTCGACGTTGGCGGAGCCTCGTTCGAAGACGAGAGGATCGAGACCGGCGGAGCGGAGGCCGTGGGCGAGGGTCAGGCCGCCGAGGCCGCCGCCAGCGATGAGGACACGCAAGGACATGGCTGACAGTTGTCTCCTGATTCGTTCAACTGGATGGTTGAGCTGCTGACATGGCTACTCTACGCCGCGTCAGCGTGCTTGTCAACTGTCTAGTTGAACGAGACGGGGTGGTATGCTGCGCGCGTGCCGTCCGCGCGTCGATCCTCCGCTGCCGTCTCAGCGTCGTCCGTGCGCGCTGAGCGTCATGCCGAGATCGTCCAGGTCGCCTACCGCCTGATCGCCGAGCGCGGCCTCGAAGGGCTGCGCTTTGCCGATGTCGCGCGCGAAGCCGGCATCAACAACGGCACGCTGCTCTACTACTTCGCCAGCAAAGACGCGCTGATCCGCGCGGTGGGCGCGTTCATGGTCGACCACTTCAGTGAAACGGCCGCCCCGACGAATCCGCGCGCGCCGAGCGACCCGCTGGCGGCCATCCGCTGGGAGTTCGTCGACGCCGGCGAGCATCTGCAGGATCAGGCGTCGGTCGTTTATACGGAGCTGCTGGCGCGCGCACAGCGCGATCCGTCCGTCGCCGCGCTGCTGCGCGACATCGACGCCGCGTGGCACGGCTGGCTGTCGAGCCTCCTGGAGCGAGGCCGTCAGACGGGTGCGATCCGCGCCGATCTCGACGTGTCGCTAGCGGCGACCACGATCATGAGCGCGATTCGCGGGGTTGGGATGCAGGCGATGATCGTGGAGGACCCGGCGGCGGTTGGGCCGGTCGTAACGGCGCTCGCCGATCTGATTGTCGCCTGGATCGCCGCGCCAGCCGTCGGCGTGAGGCGGGGCGCTGGACCCAGGGCCCTGGTACGGCGGACGCGTTCATACGCACTCGCCTCGCACGGCCTCATTTCCGAGTACGAAACGACCTCCCGGTGGTTGAGCCGATCGCCTCAAAGACGCCAACTGACGTGCTCCGCCGGCGCCACGTGCGAAGGGTCCCTGGTCTTGTCACACGGCGTCATCGACAGGTTTTCTCTCACCAGGGAGTGCTTGGTCGAGCGCCCGCTGAGTAACTGCCCTCCGCAAGCGCCTCGTTTCGCAGGCACCGTCAGACGCATTCGCGCAATCGGGGACTGCTTCGTGCGACCCAGCAACTCTGTCACGCCAAAAACGTGTTGAGCGGTTCCGGCGGGTAGATCCAGAACGAGTTGTAACCCCACGTGGGTGAACGGATCCGCCTCACCGGGCGCCAGCGAACGGCGGTCCGACGGAGCCTCGCACGGCGGCACCGTCATACGCACCACCATTCCATAGGATCTGTCTCCCATTGGGAGTGAGTACCCGTCAAACAGGGTCCAGCCGCTCCGCTTCTTCGGGCGTCAATCAACTGCCTCCGCCGGTGGCTCATACCGCGCGCTGCCACGTCCACGCACCCGCAGAGTTCTTGCCCGCATACCCGTTAGCCGCGCGGGTTGAGCAGATCCGCCTCACCGGGCGCCTGCTGACCGCTGTTCGCTGGCGCCCCGTACGCCGGCCCTCTCAAACGCACGCACTTCAGGAGGGTTGTCCTCCACCAGGGGGCTTACAGAACGGGGCCGAGCAGATCCTCCCGCGGCGGGCGCCACCTGATCGGCCTTCACTGAGGATGGCCAGCCTGTCGCGGGCATATGCGCAAAGGGGGGACAGAGGCTCCGGGATCGATCACGCCCGCAACGTGGTTGAGCCAGATCCGCCTTTGGGGGCACATGAGCCGGAACCGGCTCCGCGGGCGCCGCGTGGCTCAGCATCCTTGATACCCTGCGCGTGGCTCACGGCCGACGCGCCGAACCGAGGTCTGACTTCACAAGGAGGCATGGGTCGATGGCCCAGACTGCGCCTGCTGCCCGACAACTCCTGTTGCTGTCGCTCCCCGCCCTCGTGGTTGGCGTCGGTTCCAGCCTGATCCTGCTCGTGGTCAGCGCGGTCGCGGGCGAGCTCGAGGACGTGTTGTGGACCAACATTCCGCAGGCGCTGGGGATCTCGGGCAACGCGCCGCTCTGGATCCTGCTGATCCTGACCCTCACTGGCGTCGCCGTTGGCCTGGTCGTGTGGAAAGTGCCGGGCCACGCCGGGCCCGATCCGGCGACGCTGAGTCTGGTCGAGCCGCCGCTGTCGTTGTCGGTGCTGCCCAGCCTGGTGCTCGCGCTGATCCTGATGCTGGCGGGCGGCGTGAGTCTCGGACCCGAAAACCCGATCATGGGCGTGGCGATTGGTCTGTTCTTTGCCATTGGCTCGCGGCTGCTGCCCGTGGTCAGGACGGAAGTGTGGGTCGGCCTGGCCACGGCGGGCATGCTCGGGGCGATGTTCGGGACGCCGGTGGCCGCGGCGCTTGTGTTGTCGGAGTCCCAGCCAGGCGAGAGCCGCATGCCGTTGTGGGACCGCATGTTTGCGCCGCTGGTGTCGGCCGGGGCCGGGGCCCTGACGACCGATGCACTCAGCGGTGGCAGGCTGTCGATGGCCGTTGCTCTGCCGCCGTACCCGGGCGCTGACCTGGCCGACCTGGTCACCGGCGCGATCATCTGCGGCGTCGCCGCGCTCCTGGGGTTGGTCGGCATCTACGCTTTTCGAGGCGTCTACCCCCTCTTCAAGCTGGTGCGCAACCCGCTGCTGTCGTTGACAATCGGCGGCGTGCTGCTCGGCGTGCTCGGCATCGTGGGTGGGCCCATCACTCTGTTCAAGGGGCTCGACCAGATGAAGGAGCTTGCGCTGGACGTCGGTCAGTACAACACGGCCGGCCTGGCACTGGTGACGCTCATCAAGCTGGTCGCGCTCGTCATTGCCGGCACCTGCGGCTTTCGGGGTGGACGCATTTTTCCCTCGGTGTTCGTAGGTGTGGCGGCGGGCCTGTTCGCGAGTTCGCTGCTACCGTCCGTGCCGCCGGCGCTGACGGTGGCAGCGGCGGTGCTGGGCGTGTTGCTGGCGATTACGCGTCAGGGTTGGCTGAGTCTGTTCATGGCGGTGGTGATCGTGCCGGAGGTTGATCTCATCCCGCTGATGACGCTGGCGATGTTGCCCGCCTGGCTGCTGGTGACGGGCAAACCGGAGATGCGCATGAAACCGGCGGAGAAGGACGCCGCGCCCGCGGCGGTGACGTCATAGCCTCGGTCGCGTAGCTCCGCGTGACGCCGCGCGTGACGGTCGGCGTGACGGTGTCCTGCGTAGACTCGGGGGTTGCGGCGCGGGTGACGGTTCCCGCATGTCGCGAAGCTAGCGCGTGACGGTTGGCGTGACGTTGTCCGAGGAGATTCAGGGGCGGCGGCGAGGTGCCGCGCGGCCTCGCAGAGTGGTGACGCTGTCGCATGACGGTGCATGCGGAGACTCAGAAGCGGCGGCGGGGGGTGGTGGGCCCCGCATGTGGGGCGGGTGCGTCTCGCGCCGTCTGCTCCTCTTCCAGCGCCTCCTCGTACTGCTTTCGGACTTCCTCCAGGTCGACCGTCGCCGGCGGATACGCCAGGTGCAAGTCCTCCAGCGTTTCGGCGACGATCTTCGAGATCGCCAGATTCCGAAACCACTTGTGGTTGGACGGAATCACATACCACGCCGCGTCGCGGGTGCTCGTCGCCGCCAGCGCATCTTCGTACGCGCGCTGATAGTCGTTCCAGCGCTCACGCTCCAGATAGTCCGCCTCGCTGATCTTCCAGTTGCGCGTGGGGTCATCCAGGCGCTGCCTGAAGCGCTGCAGCTGCTCGTGTCGACTGATGTGCAGAAAGAACTTGAGCACGGAGGTGCCGGCGGCGACCAGCCCGCGTTCGAACGCGTTGATCAGCGCGTAGCGTTCGGTCCACGTCGCTTCGTCGATCAGCTCGTGCACCCGTGGGACCAGCACGTCTTCGTAATGCGAGCGATTGAAAATCGCGATCTGTCCTCGGCGTGGTGTCTGGGCGTGCACTCGCCACAGGAAGTCGTGGTCCAGCTCGACCGGGGTCGGCTCTTTGAAGGCGACCGTGGTGACGCCCTGCGGATTCAACGCCGAGAACACGTGCTTGACGGTGCCGTCTTTGCCAGCCGCGTCCATGCCCTGCAGGACGATGAGCAGCGCGTGATGCTTCTGCGCCGCGAGCATCGGCTGAAGCTGGGCGAGCTTTTCGACGGCGTGCGATGTGTGCGCCGCCGCCGAGGCCTCGGATGCGTGATCGCCTTTGAAGTCAGGGTCGATCTGGGCCAGGTCCAGCGGATGCTGAGGCGTGACCAAGAACGCGTCGCGGAAGTCCATCTACGTTTGGAATGTCGAGGTGGGCAGCATCACACGTCAGCGCTCGGGATGTTCAGGCGCGTACAACTGGACGCGCCGGCGACTCTCGCGTGTGGGCCGCTCAGGCGGGGACAATGCGCGCGCGGGGTCCTGGGTCGAGATGAAGGAACGCATCGGGGAGGTCCATCGACGTTTTGGGATGTTGGAGTGGGCGCGCCGCCGTCCAATGCGTGGGTGTTCGGTGCTTGCAAGTCGACGCGCGCGCGACTTCCGCGCTTTGGCGTGCTGGGGCGAGCGCCCTGGTGCTCCGGGGGCCCTGGGACCCACGTGATAAAGAGGACGCGTGGAGAAGCTCCATCTGCGTGTTGGGATGTTGAGATGGGCACATCAGGCGTCAATCCGCAGCGGTATCCAGCGCGTGCAATTGGACGCGTTTGCACTCTGGGCGCGTGGAGGTGCTGAGGCGGGTATGTTCAAACGCGAACAACAACGGGGTTGGAGCCGCTGCAGGGACTGGCGACTGAACCTGAGGGTGTCCACAGCATGGGATTGCCGACGGAATGTGTCTTCTCCACCGTGTGGGGGTGCCGACGGAACCTGACGGATCGCCACCGCATTTGGCTGCCGACCGACGTGACGCGTCCACCGTCAGACTGCCGACTGTGCGTGAGATGTCAACGGTGCGAACTGGCGACCGGACGTGACAACTCCACCTCCTAGGCTGCCGAGTGAATCTGTGATGTCCACGCGGTGGGAATGCCGCGTCGCCGGGTATGACGACTCCACCGCGCGGACGACCCCACTCGTGGAGTCGTCGATTGGGCTTGAGGTGTCCACCGTGCGGGACTGCTGACGCACCGTGGCCATGACTCCCGCGCGTCGGAGGTGCAGCTGCAGCCCTGCCCAACACATCGGCTGCCGGTTGACGTGTCCGGTCCTCCGCGTCCTGCCCGCTGGCTCGACTCGAATATGAACGTGCGGCGTCCGCGCTAGTAGTCGACGTAGTCCACCGCGCCGCGGCTGATGCCGCGCACACTTGTCAGGCCCGCGAGCGCCATGTCCACGCGCAGCTCGGACTCCAGCAGTTTGCTGATCGCCGCGGCGCCCTCCGCGCCACCGTGGGCCAGACCCCACATATACGGGCGGCCGACGGCCACGATTGTCGCGCCCAGTGCCAGGCCCTTGATGATGTCGGTCCCACGGCGGAAGCCGCCGTCGATGATGATCGGTGCCCGATTGCCAACCGCCGCGGCGATGCGCGGGAGCGCATCGATCGTCGCCCGGCCGGAGTCCAGCTGGCGGCCGCCGTGATTCGAGATCCAGATGAAGTCCAGCCCGCAGTCGAGACTCGCACGCGCGTCGTCCGGATGCATGACGCCCTTCAAGCCAAACGGGACCTTGATCCGGTCACGCAGAAAGCGGATGTAGTCCCAGGTGATCATCGACAGGTACATCGGGTCGTTGCCGGACTGCGCTGCGCGCGGCGGCGGGAGCTGCCCACCGTTCGCGAGGTACAGCGCCTCGAGGTGCGCGTCGCGGCGGCTCTGCACGCCGGTGTCGACCGTCAGCGTGATGGCCTTGTAGCCGGCGGCCTGGATTTCTTCCACGCGGGCGGCAGCCCAGTCGCGGTCGCCGTAGTTGTAGAGCTGGTACAGCAGCGGACCGCTCGCCACCTCGACGCGCTCCTGGAGCGGGCCGCCGCTGTTAGCGACGCCCAGCAGGCCGCCGACGGTGGCGCCGCGCGCCATCTCGACGTCGCCCTTCGGCCACAGCTGGGGCATGCCACCCATGGGACAGACGGCGAAGGGCGCCGGCAGGTCCAGGCCCAGGAAGGAGGTAGTGAGGTCGATGGAGCGCACATCCATGCCGATGCGCTGCTCGACGGCGATGCGGTCGAGGCCGGCGCGGTTGCGGCGCAGGCTGAGCTCGCTGGCGGAGCCACCGGTGACGTAGGCGTGCACCTCTGGCTTGACTTTGCTCGGGAAGGCGGCCTCGTATTGACCCAGGGTGATGTAGTTCTCCACTACCTGGGGAGGGTACCCGGTCTGGGCTGGCGGCCGTTTTGCGGAGGAGATGGGGTGTGTGGACTGGCGGGCGTGTGGTTTGCGGCGTCTTCGTGCGTGGCGAACGCACGGTTCTGACGAGGGTGCAGGAGTGAGCAGCAAGGTGTGGCCGCCACGCTGTGGCTGACAGGGTGTGACCCGCAAAGGTTTGACCAACGCGGGTTTGACGATGAGAAGATCATGTGGGCGCTGCGCCAGCGGCGAAGGTGCTCGTCGTGGCAGGCTCGGGCCGCGGGGGCAATGGTTTACCGCCGCGAGACCCGCGGCGGCTTAGCAGCGTGTTGAAAAAGGTCTGCTTTTATCCACTCTTCAGAGAAGAATGCTTTTGACCTCGAGACGTTACGACCTCAAACGTCACCCTCGGCCCTTCGAGGCACACACTGTCGGCAATTCCACCTACGGTGGGCCCTTCGACGGGGTTTTCAAGGGCCTGTTAGTGCCGAGTCCCGGAAATCCTGGGCCCTGTCTCCACCGCGGGGGTCATCCCCAGGAACGCAGGACGTATCCAGTCTCTCGTTGACGGCCACGGAGTTGCTGGATAGATCTTGCGCAGGCTCAGGATGACAGCACGCATGACAGTGAGTGGAACCTGGCCAACTCGGCACGCAGGCTCTGGCGGCGCCGACGTTCTGGCGGTGATCCACGCTCAAGGCTTTGGCAACGCTTCACGCTTTGGCAACGCTCCACGTTCTGGCGACGCTCCACGCTTTGTCGGCGCTTCCGCTCTGGCAGGACTACGCCCGGGCGGGAGCGCGGTCCGGTAGCGCCTACCCTCGGGTGGCGCTCCGCTCTGGCGCGACTACGCCGGGCGGGAGCGCGGTCCGGTAGCGCCTGCCCTCGGGTGGCGCTCCGCTCTCGGGACCGCGCTCGGGTGGCGGCTACGCACGGGCCGCGGCGTTGGCCTGCTCCATCTCGGCGCGGATCTGGTCACCACCGCCGCTGCGCCAGTCTTTGCGTATCTGCTCCAGATTGCTCACCGGACTGCGGCCAACCACGATCTCGGCCAGCGCATCCGTGTAGTTCTGCACCAGCACGTTGCCCTTGGCGCCGTTGGTCGGCGAGTACAGGCCCAGACTCGGATCGGCCACCAGCACCGGCACCATGGTTTGCTCGTCGGCGTACGCCACCCGCGTGAAGTTGGCGTCATTCGGATCGAACAGCACCTGCGGCCGCATCGTCAGGTACCGCCAGCTCACGCCGGTGTCGACGACGCCCTGCGGGGTGGGTATCGGCGTGCCGTTGTCGTCGAGCGTGTAGTCGATGTCTTTCACGCCGTATTCGAGCAGCAGTGACTCCTGACTGCCGAACGGCGCCGCCATGTAGTTGAGGATGCGCAGCAGCTCCTTCACCCGATCGGTGCTGGCCTTCTTGATCGCGGTCATGCCGAAATATGCCTGGTACTGGTGCCAGATGCCCGGCCCGCCCGAGCTGGAGAACGGGTGCAGCGTGCGCACCGCCAGGGGCGGATTCAGCTTGAGCCACGGGTCCCAGAACTCGCCTTGATACGAGAACCAGCCGGTGGCCATGATGGCGTACTTGCCCGCGATGAAGTTCTGCTTCACCGACGTCGTGTTGTAGTTCGGACTATCCGGGTGATACACGCCGGCGGCGTACAGGTCGCGCACGTACTCGAGCGCTGCCTGGAACTGGTCCGTCTCCAGGTCTTTGGTGAACTTGCCACCGGCATCGACCGACCAGTTGTTGGGAACGTTGAACATGGCCAGTTGCGGGGTCGACGTCAGACCGTACGCGTTTTGCGGCGGGCCGGAGATGCCGTAAAAACCGTCCTGAGGTCGGGTCAGCGCCTGCAGCAGGCGTTTGAAGTCGTCGCCGCTCGTGGGCTGCGTGCCGCCAATGGCATCCAGGCGGGTCTGATTGATGTACCAGATGGTCTGAAAGAACGGCCGCGGCACGGCTACGCCGTAAATGCCACCGTTGTAGATAGTCTGTTTCCAGGCCAGCGTCGGGATCGCGGCCAGGTTGGGATAGTCCTTGATCGCGTCGCCGCCGAGATGTGGCGTCAGGTCCGTGTAGTTGGTACTGAGAAAGCGCGGGATGTCCGCCACGTTGACGCTGGCCAGGAAGTAGAGCAGATCCGGCAGGTCGCCGCCGGCCATGGTCGTGGCGAGTTTGGTCGGATAATCCGGCGTGGTCGCCATGACCACCTTCATGTTGGCGTTCAGGTCTTTGTTGACGGCTTGCCAGGCGGGATTCTGGTCGACCGGCGGCGGAGGCTGGATCTGCAGCAGGGTGAACACGCTCACGTCGCCGCCCGATCCCGGCGGTTGGGGCACCGACCTGACCAGGTTCTTCGGGTAGCTCAGATAGCCGGCGTCCAGCCCTTCGGGCGTCGACGGCAGATCAGGTGTCGCGCCCTGGACCGGAATGTAGCTGGGGAGCGTGGCTCTTGCGGAGGTCGGCGCGCCGGACGGGCCTGGGGTCGACGCCGCCGGAGCCGGACCAGCCGTGGTGTTGCTCAGGCCGCAGGCACTGATGAGTAGCGCGCCGCCGGCCAGTCCCCCACTGGCCAGACGCAAGAAGCCGCGCCGATTCACGTTCAGCGGCAGCGGTGTTGAATTGTGCATGGTCCACCCCCGGATCAGGCATCACTGCCGCGCGGTGGGGTGGCGGGCTCACCGCGGCGGCACGCCCGCGAGCTATGGTAGTGCCTCAGCTGATGGCGCGGCTGGCGATGCGCGCGCCCTCGACCATGGCGCCCAGCTTCGCCCAGGCGATGCTCGGCGCGACACGCCGCATGCCTACGGCTGTGCCGAAACCACAGTCGGTGCTGGCGATCACCCGCTCGGGACCGACGCTGTCGACGAAGTGGAGCAGGCGTTCGGCCACCAGGTCGGGATGTTCGATGAAATTGGTGCAGGTGTCGATCACCCCGGGGATGAGCGTCATGTGGTCGGGCACGCTGACGCGTTTGAACACCTGCCACTCGTGGGCGTGGCGCGGGTTCGCGGCCTCGAAGGACACGCCACCGACGGGCATCGCCAGGACCAGGTCGATGATGTCGCTGAGGGGCACGTCGTGATTGTGCGGGCCTTCGAAGTTGCCCCAGCACAGGTGCAGGCGGACCTGCTCGGCCGGCAGGCGGGCGAGCACACCAGCCAGCACGTCCAGGTGCATGCGCGCGGTGTCGATGAACTGGGTGTCGGTGAGGTCCGCGAAGCGCGTAGTGCGCGACATGGCCAGGTCCGGGCAGTCGACCTGCAGCGTGCAGCCGGCCTCGACAATGGTGCGGTACTCGTCGAACATGGCCTCGGCGAGCGCCTCCAGGTACTCGCGCTCGGTGGCGTAGTAGCGCGTTGGCATGAACGTGTCGATCACACCTGGGGACGCGGAGGTCAGGAACGTACCTTGCGGCCTGGCGTCGGCCGCGGCGGCTTTGAAGATGGCGACGTCGCGGCGGACGGCTTCGGGGTCGCGCAGTTGGACGGGTCCGTCGTTGGTGGGGAACTGAATGGCGGCGGGGCCGCTGCGCTCGAAGTCTGGGAATTCCTGGCGGTCTGGCCGGCGGCCATCGGGTTGCGGGGTGGGCCGTTGAAGCCGGTCAGCCGCTCTTTGACGTAGGTGACATACGAGACTTTGGAGTACTCGCCGTCGCTGACGATGTCGATGCCGGTGTCGACCTGTTGGCGGACGACGGCGCGGGTGGCGTCTGTGATAACGCGCTGGAACTCGGCGTCGTCGACGGGCTCGCCGCGGTCGAAGTCGACGATGAGTTCGGCGAGGTCAGCCGGTCTTGGCAAGCTGCCCGTGTGGGTGGTCTGGATGTGGGCCATAGGGCTTCTTTCGTGGAGCGCCGGGGGTGCATGGCGCCGCGCTGGGGCGGAGGCTGTCAGCACGCGCGTGGGCGGGAGGATCTTCGGGAATGCAGCGTACGGCTTCGTTCCGTGGTCGGGAGTTCGTTTGAGCCACATCTAGTTTGGGAGGCGTCCGCGGCGGTCGTTCGCTGGTGCCCGCTGAGGCGGACCCTGTCAGATACGCGCGTGATCAGTACGGGTCCCCTGGGGAGGAGGCCGTCAACACGGGGATGATCGGGTGGACGAGGTGACGATCGTGCTGTGAGGGGGAGTTTGCTGCCGCGGTCCTACGTGCCAATTGAGCTGCCGTTCGAGGCGTCAGGCTAGGCCTCAGCGGGCGAGTGATCCGCACGGTCCCGTGCCGACGGTGCTCGCTGCGCCAAAGGTGGCCAGCAGAGGCGCCACCCCAACCCGCGCAGCGCCTCGCGGCGGCGCGTGGGTCGGGGGTGCAGCGGGCCCTCCGGTTATGCGGCGGTCTGGCGCTGCGCTGGCACGTCGACGCCTTGCCAGACTCGCCTGCCGTTCAGCATGACCATGTGGCCGAACACCGGACCTTCTTCGAGATGCGGTCCAGCCACCAGCGCGTTGCGGCCAACCGCTTCCTCCACGACGCGACGACGCGACTCGGGCGACGTTTCGCGGTCGACATCGCCGAGGGGCGACCAGTCGTACTCCGTCAGTTGCACGCACAGGTGGGCCACGTCGCCGATGAAAATGACCGACTCACCCCCGGACTCGACCAGCACGCTCACCGAGCCAGGTGTATGTCCCGGCGTGTGCAGGATCTTGACTTCGCCGGTGACGTTGGCGTCGGTGGTGACCAGATCCATCTGTTTGCCGTCGCTGATCGGCAGCAAGCACGTGTCGGCAATATGGGCGAGGCGCGACTCCGGGTTCTGGCGATTGAGGATGACCGGATCGGTGAAGCGGTCCCAGTCGCCCTTGTGGAACATGTAGCGCGCGTTGGGAAAGGTGATCACGGGCTTGCCGTCGGGGCCTGGTCGGGTGTTCCAGCCGATGTGGTCCAGATGCAGGTGGCTGGGAATGACGACGTCGATCTCCTCGGGTTTGACGTCCAGGCCGGCCAGGGCGTCGAGGAGATGTCCATCGCCGAAGCGCCAGAGCCCCCAGGCGCCGACGCCGGCGTCCAGCAGAATCGTCTTGCCCTGACTTTTGACGACGAAACACAGCACGCGCGAGGCGACCTGGGTCGTCGGGTCCTGGTGGGCGACGTAGGGCGCGAAGCGGTCGAGGGGAATCTCGTTTTTGGCTCGATCGCGGAGGTGGGTGGCCGGCGCCGCTGCCCAGTAGCTGTCCCGGGCGACGGCGATGTCGACCGAGCCGATACGAATGGCTTCTTTCACGTGTCTAACTCCTGTCCTTCCATGGGATCAGCACGCGCTCGAGGATTTCAACGATCAACTGAAAGACCACGCCCAGCAGCGCGCACACGACCAGTCCGACGTACATCGTCGAGACCGAAAATGTCTGCCACGAGTTCCAGATGAGATAGCCGAGCCCGCTCTTGGCGCCGACAAACTCTGTCGCGACGCACACGAGCAGCGCGATCGTCAGCGAAAGCTGCAAGCCGGTCAGAATGCCTGGCATCGCGCCCGGCACGGCGATGGTCCGGAAGAACTGCCAGCGATTGGCCCCGAAGTTCTCGCCCACGTCGAAGTAAATCTGATCGATCGCCATCACACCGGCCATCGTGTTGATCAGCATCAGGAACACGATGCCAATCGCCACACTGACGTACTTGGCTTCCTCGCCCAGGCCGAAGATCAAGAAGATCAACGGCAGGACCGCGATCTTGGGAATCGGGAACAGGGCTACGACGACGGGTTTGAAAAAGGCGCGGGCCAGCGGGGAGAGGCCCATGATCGCGCCGATGACCAGGCCGGGGATGCCGCCCAGCAGCAGGCCGACGAACACGCGCATCAGCGTGTCGTGGACGTCGGCGAGCAGCTCGCCGCTGGCGAGCAGCGCGCCGAAGGTGCCGACGATCGAGCTCGGGGCCGGGAAGAAGCGGCGGTCCAGGAGGCCCACGCGCGACAGCAGCTCCCAGAGGAGGAGCAACAGGATGGGCGAGCCGATGGTGAGAACCTGTTCCTGGAGGCGTCGACGGCGGGCGATGACGACCTCGCGGGCGGTGGTGTTGGGCGCGTTTGCCGTCGCGGCGGAGGTCGTGACGCTGGCCTCGGACCACGTGGACGTCGGCGACGTGGCGGAGGTGGTTTCCTCGATCACTCGCGATGCACCCCGCCCAGGGCCGGCGACGGCGGAGGACAGCCTCGCATTTCGTTGATCACTCGGTATGCACCCCGCACAGGGCCGGCGACGGAGGAGGACAGCCTCGCATTTCGTTGATCACGCGCTACGCACCTCGCTCACGCTGAGCCAGGGAAGGAGACAGCTTTGCATGCCAACGGTCACGCGACGGCCCCGACCCCTTTGGCGCGCATCACTTCCTCGCGCAGCAGCTCCCACACGCGGTACGCCGCCTGGCCAAATTCTGGCGACGCCTTCAGACGGTAGACCTCGCGCGGGCGCGGAAAATCGATGGCCAGGTCCGCCTTGATCCGCCCGGGATGCGCGGTCATGACCAGCACCCGATCGCCCAGTACCAGCGCCTCGTCGATGCTGTGCGTGATGAACAGCACGGTTTTGCGCGTCTCTTCCCAGATGCGCAGCAGCTCTTCTTGCAGCAGCGTCTTGTTCTGCTCGTCGAGCGCCGCGAACGGCTCGTCCATCAGCAGAATCTCGGGGTCGTTGGCAAAGGCGCGCGCGATGCTCACGCGCTGCTTCATACCGCCCGACAGCTGGTGCGGATACGCGGTGGAAAACTGCGTCAACCCGACTTTGCTCAGGTAACTATCGACCGTCGCCGCCCACACGCGCTTTGGCACGTGGCGCATGCGGAGGCCGTAGGCAACGTTGTCGCGCACGGTCATCCACGGAAACAGCGACTGTTCCTGGAAGATCATGGAGTTGGTCGGCTGACTGCTCCCGTCACGCGCGACGCGCACCTCCCCGTAGCTGAGCTGCTCGAGACCGGCCACGATGCGGAGCAGCGTCGTCTTACCGCAGCCCGACGGCCCCACAATACACACGAACTGGCCGCGAGGGATCGTCAGGCTGACGTTGTCCAGCGCGGTGACGCGTTGGTCGCGGGCGGCGAAGACCTTCGTCAGCCCATCGATCTCGATCTTGTCCAGATCAGACCTTCCCGATTTCCTGGACCGCGCGATCAGTGAAGGTCGTATCGATCAGGTTAGTGGCGTCGATGCGCGCCTTGACCAGTCCGTATTTGAAAAGCCAGTCGATCTGTTCTTGCAGGTTGCTGGCGTCCATCGAGCCGTTGCCGCTGAGCGCCGACATCTGCATCTTGTCGTACAGCGCCGGGTCTTTGACGGACGTGTACTTGATCAGAATATTCAGGATGTCGGCTTTGTCCGTGCCGTCGGTAAAGGCCTTGTTGAAGTCGCGTGCGCCCTTGAGCAGACCGATCATGTACTTGGTGGCCGCGTCCTGACGGTCCGAGGCGAACTGCGGCGAGTACATCCACTGGGTTGCTTCCATGTTGGGGAACATCACGTCGGAGTACTCGAGGATGGCGCCGATGCCCTGGTCGGCGATCTGGACCACGACGGGCTCGGCAGGCATCACCGCATCGAGCGCGCCGTTCTGCAGGGCGGCGGGCATGTTGGGGACGGCGAGCTCGCTCAGGTCGACGTCGTCTTTTGTCATGCCGACCTGCTGCAGGCCCTTGTCCAGGACGATCGCCCCGCCGCCGGCGATGATCGGCACGGCGACCTTCTTGCCCTTCAGGTCCTTGATGCTCTGGACCTCGCCGCTGTCGTGCAGCTCCTGGCGGACGACCAGGCCGAGCGTGCCGTGCTTCGGGGTGTAGACCGCCTGGCCAGCCACCCACTTCATGTTCACGCCGTCATTGACGGCGTTGACCATGAACGCGGTGACGGCGTTGTTGGCCACGTCCATCTTGCCGGTGGCAACCAGCGGCAGGGTGTCGTTGGAGTTGGCGACGATGGTGGTCTGCACGTCGAGACCCTGCTGGCTGAAGTAGCCGCGCTCCATGCCGACGAACAGACCGGCGCTGGCGATGATGGCGGTGGCGCCCACCGTGACGGGCTGACCGGCGCCGGAGGTTCCCACGGTGGCGGGCGCCGCGCTGGTCGAGCCGCCAGCGGCCGCCGTCGGCTGTGCGGCCGCGGCTGGAGCGCTGGTGGACGCCGCGGGCGTGGCGGGTGCACTCGAGCAGGCCGCGAGCAGTGAGGCCAGTGTGGCTGAGACTGAGAGCAGCATGGCCTGACGACGGCTCACGCGAACCTGATGCGACATGATGGTGGCAGGGTCCCCCGGGTTTGCCACGGATCCTACATCATGCGTGATGCGTGTCGTGCCCCACGCCGTTGGTGTGGGGGGGCGTTGAGGCCTGGACGCGTGCCGAGGTTTCAGACCGCGCTGAACGGATCGTCGATGACGTAGCGCCACGAGGCCGTCCGACTGGCGGCGGACCACCTCGGTCGTGTTGCCGGACAGGTCGACCGCCGAGCCATCCGGGCCCGTGCCCTTCAGGCTCCTGCTGCAGGCGTGCGGCGCAGTGTACCGGGGCCGTCAGCCAGGTTTTGCGAGGCGTTAGCCAATCGTTGAAGGTTTGGCAATCAGCGCTCCCGACAATTCGGTCGTTCGTCTGGAGCACTCATCATGAAACTTTTTCGTCCCACGAGCGTCGTGGCGGTCGCGTGCGCGGCGCTGCTGTCGGTTGCATTGAGCGGCGTTGCCTCAGCCCAGAGTCTGCCGATCGGGCTGCCGTCGATCGACCCCAGCGGTCAGCTGCAGCAGGTTGTTCTGTCTGGTGAAGCCGACGCCGTGGCGCAGTTCCTCGGCATTTCCACGACCCAGCTTCAGAGTGAGCTGGCGGGCCACTCGCTGGCGCAGGTCGCGCAGCAGCACGGCAAGAGTGTCTCGGATGTCACCAGTGTGGTCGTGAATTCCGCGGACGAGCAGCTGGACGCGGCGGTGAGCCAGGGTGAGGTCTCGAGTGACACGGCGTCGCAGTACAAGGCGCAGATTGCGCTGTTCGCGCCGTTTCTGGTGAGCTCGCCCGATGCGAGTGCGATGGCGCTGCAAGCGGTGGGATCGTAGGGCGTTGGGCGTTAGGGCGTTGGGCGTTAGGGCGTCGGGGCGGTTCGCGGGGTTCGTAGCGCGGGTACCCCCTGCCTGCGCGCGCGGTTGACACGGACCGCGTCTCGGGCGCACGCAGGAGGGCCTCAGCTGGCGCCTCGTACGGCGGATCTGCTCACACACACGAGGTGAAAGAGGGTTTTTCGTTCGAACGTACCTTCGGGTGACATCCGTGGAACCCGGTCTTCCTCGCCCTGGGGTGGCACGAGCGCCTTGTACGGCAGATCTGTTCACCCGCGCGAGGTGCGACAGGGGATTCTTCGTTCGAGCAGGGCGCCTCGTACGGCGGATCTGTTCACCCGCGCGAGGTGAGACAGGGTTCTTCGTTCGAGCAGGGGCGCCTCGTACGGCGGATCTGCTCACCCGCGCGAGGTGCGACAGGGTTCTTCGTTCGAGCAGGGGCGCCTTGTACGGCGGATCTGTTCACCCGCGCGAGGTGAGACAGGGTTCTTCGTTCGAGCAGGGTCGCCTCGTACGGCGGATCTGTTCACCCGCGCGAGGTGCGACAGGGTTCTTCGTTCGAGCAGGG
Source organism: uncultured Chloroflexia bacterium (assembly GCA_963776625.1). Taxonomy (GTDB): domain Bacteria; phylum Chloroflexota; class UBA6077; order UBA6077; family CF-72; genus CF-72. The sequence continues at coordinate 1,130,010 of CAVZNP010000007.1, forward strand.
GCGCCTTGTACGGCGGATCTGTTCACCCGCGCGAGGTGAGACGGGGTTCTTCGTTCGAGCAGGGTCGCCTCGTACGGCGGATCTGCTCACCCGCACGAAGTGACAGCGTTCTTCGTTCGAGCGGGGCGTCTCGTGCGGAGGGGTCGGTCGCACGGACGGGGTGACTACCGGCTCTCCGTTCGAACCTCACTTCCGCGGGACCGTTTTTCCCGTTTGTGCTTGCAGAACGGGCCTCGATCGAAGTGCCTCGGCTACGATTTTTGCGTATGGCCGTACGCACTTCTTCCCGCTCGATCGCCGTGGTCGGCGCCGGGATCGGCGGGCTGACCGCGGCGAACACCCTGGCGCGGGCTGGCTTCGACGTTCAGGTCTACGAGCAGGCCAGCCAGTTCGCGCGCGTGGGCGCGGGCATCCAGATGCTGCCCAATCCCATGAAGGTGCTGCGGCGCCTCGGACTGGAAGACCACCTGCGCGACATCGCCTTTGCCCCGGTCTCCCACCTCGACCGCGACTGGGATTCCGGGGCGGTCACCAACGACATGCCTATGCCCGAGGAGCGCTTTGGCGCACCGTACCTGTGTCTGCACCGCGCCGAGCTGCATCGCAGCCTCGCGGAGCAGGTGCCCGTAGAGCGAGTCCATCTCGACAAGCGCCTGGTCGGGCTCGAGCCGCGCGGCGATGGGGTCACGCTTGCCTTCGAGGACGGCACGCGGGTCCAGGCCGACGCCGTGGTCGGCGCGGACGGGGTGCACTCGCTGGTGCGCGAGATCCTGCTCGGCCCGGACCGTCCGATTCACCGCGGGCGGGTTGCTTACCGGGCGGTGTTCCCCTCGGCGCTGCTCGGCGGACTGGACCTCGGGCCGTCGCGGACGAAGTGGTGGGGGCCGGACCGACACATCGTCGTCTACTACACGACGCGCACGCACGACGAGGTCTACTTCGTCACCAGCGTGCCCGAGCCGCTCGACTGGCTGACGACCGAGTCGTGGTCGGCGAAGGGGGACATTGGCGAATTGCGCGCCGCGTATGCCGGCTTTCACGCGGACGTGCGCGCGATGCTGGACGCGTGTCCTGACTGCCACAAATGGGCGATCCTCGAGCGTGAGCCGCTACCCAGGTGGAGCGACGGGCGGGTGGCGCTCATTGGCGACGCCTGTCATCCGATGACGCCGTATATGGCCCAGGGGGGCGCGACCGCGATTGAGGACGCGGTGGTGCTGGCGCGGTGTCTGAGGCAGTTCGAGGAGTTCGAGACGGCGTTTAGCCGGTTCGAAGCGCATCGGAAGCCGAGGACGTCGCGGATTCAGGCGATTTCGAGTGCCAATACGTGGCTGCGGACGCATGAGCCGCAGACGGACTGGCTGTACGCGTATGACGCGTGGGAGGCCGATCTCGGGGAGGTGGCGCCGGCGGCCGTGGCGTGAGCGGCGCGCCCTCGGGGGCGGGTCCTGTCCGTGGGAGGCGTAGAAGGCTGTCTTGCGGGTTGGATCCGGTGTACGGAGCGCGAGCGCTCGGCCCTGGCTGGTGACCTTTTCAGAGGAAGCTCAGCATGATACGTGTCGATGAGTGGGAAGCCTGTCGCTGACGGCCCTGTGCTGAAGCGCGGAACGGACGAAGGCTTCGGCCAGGTGCGGCTGGCCCGCCAGGTGCACGTGCAGGTAGCTGGCCAGCAGCGTCGGTGTCGCGAAGCCTGCCACGTGGCTGCCGAAGGCGCCGTATAGCTCCAGCGCGTCGCCGTCGGGCACCACCGTGGAGTAGTGGAACTCGTGGCCACGCAGCCGCGTGCCGGCGTCGCCGAGCGGCGTCAGCGCGCGAGCGACGGCCTCGCGGTAGCCGAGCGTCAGACGCGAGGTCATCGTCGCGGCGGTGTCCACGACGCCGGCCATCGGCTGACCGTCGAGTGATCGCGCTAGCCACAGCAGGCCGCCGCACTCGGCCCAGACGCGCAGTCCCTGACGAACGCGCTGGCGCACGTCCTCGAGCAGCGGCACGTTGGCGCTCAACTGCTCAGCCATGACCTCGGGAAAGCCGCCGCCAACGACGATCGCGTCCAGGCCGTCGGGCAGCCGCTCGTCGACCAGCGGGTCGAAGCCCACGATGTCGGCGCCGGCGGCGGCGAGCGCCTCGGCGTTGTCGGGATACGCAAAGGTAAAGGCCTGGCCGCCGGCGATCGCCACGCGGGCCGCGCCCACGCGCTGAGGCATCGGCGGCGCCTCGACGTCGAGTGCGGGGGCCGCCCGGGCGATGGCCTCGATCGCTTGCAGGTCGCAACGGGCGGCGACCGTCGCGGCGAGCACGTCGAGCGAGGCGCGCACCGCCGCGGGTTGCTCCGCGACGGGAACCAGTCCCAGGTGGCGGTCCCGCCAGGCGAGGCGGTCGTCGCGGTGCAGCGCGCCGACGACCGGCACTGGGTGAGGCATGGCGGTCAGCGCATCGCGCACCATGCGCTCGTGCCCGGCCGAGGCGAGGCGATTCAGCACCACGCCGGCGAGGTTCAGGCGCGGCTCGAAGGTGGCAAAACCGTGGACCAGCGCCGCCACGGAGGCTGCCTGGGCCGAGCAGTCGACCACCAGGAGGACGGGTGCCTCCAGGAGACGCGCGACGTCGGCGGTGGAGGATGGAGTCCCGTCGCCGGCGCCGTCGAACAGGCCCATGACGCCCTCGACGATCAGGATGTCGGCCGAGGTGGCGGCGCGGGCCGCCAGGGGACGGATCAGCGGGCTGCCGCACAGCCACGCGTCGAGGTTGCGCCCTGAGCGGCCGCACGCCAGGGCGTGGTAGCCGGGGTCGATGAAGTCGGGGCCGACTTTGGCGGGCGCTACCCGGCAGCCGCGTGCGCGCAGCGCTGCCATGAGGCCGCTGGCGACGGTCGTTTTGCCGACACCTGAGTGTGTGCCGGCGATGACGAGGCGCGGGCCGAGCCTCATGCGGGCACGCTGGGGAGTGACGGTTGGAGCACGCCGCGGAAACCGTACTCGACGGTGTGCGAAGGGCGGAAGAGGGCGAAGCCGCGGGCGTGGGCGTCTCGGAGGTCGACGCACGCACTGTCGGACGTTCCTTCCCTCCTGGGAAGAGGGTCGCTACGCGATGTCCCCTGGGTCTCGTGAAGTGGGAGAAGTGTTGGGCGTGCCCGCCTTGGCGCCCCAGTTGCGCACGTTTGCACCCTGGGGGTTGAGGCACGCACTGTCGGACGGTCTTCCTTTGAGTGGGGAAGTGGGGCGACACGGCGTTGTCCCCTGCGTCGCTCTGGCGCCGCCTTTTTGAGGGGCGGGAACGCGGCTGTCGACGAACTTCTAGAATCGCCGCCGAGAAACTGACCAACGATGCCCATCTTCACCCAGCTGAGCGGCGTTTCACGCCTACCCGCGGCCCGGACCGTGCGCCGACGCGACGCGCTGCGGCTCGTCGGCGCCACCGCCACCCTTGCACTGCTGAACGCCTGCAGCGGAGTCGCGCCTCAGGCGGCGCCCACCTCGGTTCCGGGCGGCGCCGCAGCCGGCGCCGCGACGTCCGTGGGCGCAACACCCGCGGTCGCCGCGGCGGGCGCAGCCTCGGGCGCTTCGACGGTTACCGTCACGGCGGCGGCCACACCGGCGCCCACGGCTGGCGGCGCGACCGGCGGCGCCACGCCGCAGCCCAGGAGCGGCGGCACGCTGCGCACCTCCGTGGGCACTGCCACCTTCGGCGGCACGGACGTCCACAACAACCGCAACTTCGCGATCTACCCCGTCTTCGACACGCTCGTCGAATACGACGGACAGCATCAGCCGCAGCCCGTGCTCGCCGAAAGCTGGGAATTCAACGCTGATTCGACACAGCTCAAGATCAACCTGCACCACGGCGTACAGTTCCACACGGGTCGCGAGCTGACCAGCGACGACATCAAGTTCAACCTGCTGCGTGTCCGCGATCCAGCCGTGGCCGCCTTCACCAACTTTATGAGCCGCTGGCTGACGGACATCCAGACGCCCGACAAGTACACGCTCAACCTGGTCCTGGATCAGCCGCGCGCCGGGCTCTTCGACATGATGGAGCTGATCGCCATTCAGGATCCGGTCACTCTGCAGGGCGCCGACGCGGCCAACAGCGCGGTTGGCACCGGTCCGTTCAAGCTGGTGGAGCTGGCCACCGGCGACCACTTCACGGTCGCCAAAAACCCGAATTACTGGCAGAGCGGCTTGCCGTACCTCGACACGGTGGTGACCCAGCTCGGCGGCGACTTCCAGACACGCGATACGCAGCTGGACGGTGGCGCGATCGACATGGTCACGCCCACGATTCAGGACGCGGTCCGTTTCCAGCAGGATGCCCAGTTCCAGCTCCTGCAGAATCCAGATCCGGTCCCCTACGCGCTGGCGATCAACACCGGCATGGCGCCACTCGACAACAATCTGGCGCGCCAGGCCTTCAGCTACGCGATGGATCGCAACCGCGTCGTCAGCAGCGTGCTCCATGGGCTTGCCCAGCCGGTCGACCTGCCCTGGCCGCCCTCGTCGCCAGCGTACGACGCGCAGCTCGAAACCGTGCAGACGTTCGACCTGAACCGCGCCCAGTCGTTGTTCCAGCAGGCGGGCATCAGCAATGCCAGCTTTGACTTTGGCTGGGACGGCGGCACCGCCTGGCTGGCCGACATGGCCCAGATTTTCCAGTCCGACCTCGAGACGATCGGCATTCACCTCAACCTGAAGCCTATGGAGACCAACGCGTTCAACTCGTACGTCGGCACGCAGGATCCGAGCCTGACCCGCAACTATCCGGGCCTGGTCGCCAACGGCAGCGTGGTCAACACCCAGTTCGACCCGAGCACCGTAGGCGCCACCAGCGCGTGGGGTCGGACCACGGCCAATAACGAGGGCTTCAACAACGACCAGTACATCCAGTGGTTCGACCAGGCCGCCACCGAGCCGGATCCCGCCAAACGCAAGCAGCTGTACTCCCAGATCAATCAGCTGTATCTCGACCAGGCGTTTCTGATCTTCTACGTCGCGGTGCCAGCGCTGGTCGCCGCGCGCGCCAACGTGCACGGCATCGCGTGGCGGCTGGCGACGCCCATTCGCTACGAGCAGGTCTGGATCGACTGAGCGAGCGAGCGAACGAGTATCCTGATCTCAGGCCAACCATATATGGTTGCCTATACGACCGCACTAGAGGCGAGCAGGCGCGATGCACTACGACGTGATCTCAGCTGACAACCACGTTGTTGAACCCCCCGGAACTTTCGTCGAGCGTGTCCCCTCGGCGCTCAAGGAGCGCGTGCCGCGCGTCCTGCCTGGCGTCGACGGCGGCGAGGGCTGGAGCTGGGATGGGCAGCCGCCCACGCGTACCTTCGCCCTCGACAGCATGGGCACGCGTGGCCGCGGCCTGGGCTTCCAGGTGATTCCCAAAGGCCAGTGGGACGGTGGCGCACATGTGGCGGACATGCGCTCCGACGGCATCGACGCCGCCGTGCTGTACCCCGGCATGGCTGGCGGACTGTACGGCCACAAGGATCGCGAAGCCGCGCTGGCATGCTTCCGCGCCTACAACGACTGGCTTCTCGACGACTTCTGCGGCGCTGACTCCGCGCGGCTGATCGGCATGCCGATGCTGCCCACCGACGACGGTCTCGACGCCATGCTGCGCGAGGCCGAGCATGTGATCGACAAGGGCACGCGTGGCGTGTTCCTGCCGTACACCTCCAGCCAGGGCCTGTACGACCCCTTCTACGATCCGCTGTGGAAACTCCTGTCCGAGTCCAACGTGGTCGCGTCGCTGCACAACTTCGGCGGGACGCCGCCACCCACGCCTGAGGGCATGCAGCCCACCAACCTGCGCGCGTCCACGACAGTCGGCTCGTTTTTCTCGGCACCTGGCCCGCTCACGCACATGATCTTCGCCGGGGTCTTCGAGCGGTTTCCCAGCCTCAAATTCATTGCCGCCGAGGTCAACGTGGGTTGGGTGCCGTACTGGCTCCAGCAAATGCACATGACCATCGAACGGCCGCACATGAAGGGTGGCAACTGGTACCCCTACCTGCCGACCGAGACGCCAGAGGACTACATCGGCAGGAACGTGTTCTTCACCGTCCTGGACGACTATCTCGGTTTCAAGATGATGAAGGAGGACGCGCGGCTGGCCAGCGCCACCATGTGGTCGGTTGACTACCCGCATGGCGTCTCACTGTGGGGTCAGAACCGCGAGTTCATCCAGCAGCTGACCGACGGCATGGACGACCAGACGAAGTTCAACATCCTGGCTGGTACGGCGACGCGCGTCTTCGGCCTCAACTGACCGGCTTGCTGAACTGACGGGCTTGCTGAACTGACGGTCAGAACTGACGCGCGCAGGTCGGCACGTGCTAGAAGAAGCGAGTGCGCGGCGGCGACGAGCCAGTTCTTGACCTTCACGGCCTGCGGGTTGCCGACGCGCTGCGGCGGACGACCACCTTCGTGGTCACCGAGCAGCAGCGCGGCACAGCCGTCGTGCGCGTCATCACCGGGCACGGCACGGGCGCGCTGAAGCACGCGGTTCGCGACGTGCTGACGTCGCATCCCGCGGTGGCCTATCTGCGTCCGTCGCTGACCAGCGACGCCGCCGTGCTGGTGGTGCTGAAGCCGCCGCCGCGTGCGCGGCGCTGACGCGCCACGACCGCGACAGGCAGCACGAATCAGCCGGTCGGCTGGTGCTCTTGCGGAACCACGGTCAAGTCCAGCCGCTCCGCGCCGCGCACCACCGTGATTGTCAGCGGGCTGCCGAGGGGTCGCTCGGTAAGCAGGCGCTGCAGGTCGTCCACGGCGGCGACGGGCTGCCCGCCGAGCGCGACGATGATGTCTCTTTCGTGGAGACCGGCCTGCTGGGCTGGGCTGCGGGGCTCGATCGAGACGATCAGGGCGCCGGTGCGGCCAGGCAACTCGGAGGCGCGCACCACCCGCGGGTGGAGGGCCACCGTCTGGCCGGCCACCCCAATATACCCGCGGCGGATACGACCGTCGCGGATCAGCCGGCCGGCCACGAATTTGGCGGTGTTGATGGCCACCGCAAAGGCGATGCCCTGAGTGTTCATGATCACCGCGGTATTGACGCCGACGACTCGTCCGTGGCTGTCAACCAGGGGGCCGCCCGAGTTGCCAGGGTTGAGCGCGGCGTCGGTCTGGATGATGTTGTCCATCAGCCGCCCGGTTTGCGACCGAAGCGATCGGCCCAGAGCGCTGACGACTCCCGCCGTGACGGTGGTCTGGAAGCCGAGGGGATTGCCGATAGCGACGACCAATTGTCCTGGCCGCAGCGTAGCTGAGTCGCCCAGCGTCGCTGGGACCAGGTCGGGCGCGGCGATGCGCACCACGGCGAGGTCGGTGTCCGGGTCCTCGCCGACCAGGTCGGCGCGCAAGCGGCGGGCGTCGGCCAGCGTCACGTCGATCGAGCTGGCGTTGTGGACCACGTGGCTATTGGTGAGAATGAGTCCGTCGGGCGTGAACAGAAAGCCCGAGCCACTGCCGCCCACCTCCATGGGGGTGCGCGGCGCGGCGCCAGGCCGGACCAGGCGCTGGCGTACGTCGATTTTGACCACTGACGGCGCGACCTGTTCGGCGGCGCCCACGACGGCCTGGGAGTAGGCGTCGAGCAGTGCGGCATCCTCAGCGCGTGGGTTGGGCGCGAGCGCGCCTGCGTCGAGTACGCCATCCTCATCGCTGAGAGGAAGAAGTTGCGTCATGTGTTGTGAGAGTTCCCTGTCGACGTGGCCCTTCAGATGGGTACATGTCGACGTAAAGCATCAACCCTCACGCTGATCGGCTAATTCCCGCTCGCCGCACCCCGGGCAGCGGCGCGGGTCAAAAGCAGGCGTAGTCCGCGTCGAAGCCGCCGCCGATGTACTGGACCAGCTTCACACGACCACCGGTGAACGTGTGCGAGCACAGCGTGGGCGCTTCGTCGGCCGAATGCGCCCGCGCCAGCCAGTTGTACACGCCCGCGAACGGCTGGTTGATCGGCGAATCCGGTGTCATGGCACCGGTGATCTGCGCCCACTGCCTCGGGCTCGAGTACACGCCCACCGACGGGACCCCGGCATTCTTGAGCAGCGCCACCACGCCCTGCAGCACCGCTGCATTGCTCGAGACATCTCCCGACCACGTGTTGGCTGTCTCGACGTCGAGCCACCACGGTGAGGACGTGGCGTGTCCGCCCGCTCCGGTCATCGCTGCCTGGGCCGCATACCAGCCATAGTCATAGGCGCAGTCCAGGCTGGCGGACCCGTCGCACGCCCGCGGCTGGCTCACGCCCGCGGCCGGCCAGCGCCCACCCGGATCGTCTGGTCCCGGATTGTCGGTATTCAGATAAAAGGAGAGCCGCGGCTGCTGGGACGAGGTCGGGGTGCCGCTCAAGGCCCAGCTCATCAGCGTTGCCAGGCACGGGTTGTAGTCGAAGGCGTGGCCGTTGTTGACGCCCAGGATGGTGAACGCGAACGTGCTCGGCAGCGTCTTGCCGCACTGTGGGAACGAGATGTCGTAGCCATCCAGGAGATTGACCACGGGCACGGGCACTGCTGGCGCGGCCGCGGCCGAGGTCTGCGGTGGGTTCGGCGGGGCAAGCAGCGGTGTCGGCGCGGGCGGCGCAGTCTGCGGGGCCGCGGGCGGCGCGCTGCCACTCACATTGACGAATGCGTTGGTCAGGTCGGTGGCGCTGAGGTCGCCGGGGCGTGCCAGGGCGCCGGCTTTCCCGGGGGCCCACTGGGCCAGCAGGGTGCTCCCGCGCGCTTCGGCGGCGAGATCTCCGGGCAGGTTCTGATTGAGCAGCAGCGACTTCAGGTAGTCCGCGAGCAGCAGCCCATGCGTGCAGTCGCAACCGGCGTCGTAGTGCATGATGCCGCGCTGAAAGCGCTGGTAGATGAAGTTCTTGTTGGTGGGATCGTAGGCCGGCCTGGAGGTCGGCAGCCCCCACATCTCGAGATCGAAGCCGGCCATGAGCGCCGTGGCGTTGTCCGGGGCGCCGTCGGGAAACGCGCCAGACATGGGCACGGTATTGAAGAAGGTCTGACTGAAGTTGACCTGGTGGCCGTCAAACGTGTCTGGCGCGTTGGCTTGCACGAACCTGATCACCGTGGACAGATAGTTGGGATCGCTCGGCGGAGGCGTCTGGCCCGCAAAGGCTGGGTCGGGCGCCGGGAACGAGCTGCCGTTGATGTGGCTGAAGGGCATCAGCCCCGCGTCGAGCAGATTGAGGGTGTCGACGCTGCCGTCCGGGCGCAGCTGCATCACCAAACGCTGGAACATCTGCACGCGCGTGCCCAGCAGGGTGAAAGTTTCAGAGACCGGATAGCCGAAGGTATTCACGCCTCCGCGCTTCTGGAAGTAGTCCCAGAAGGCATCCTGGTCGATACGGAAGCCGGTCTGCGGAAAGACGCGCGGGTCGTTCGCATTGACGACGGGCGCGGGTGTCGGTGGCGGCGACGGTGAAGCCGCGGGCGCTGGCGAAGGCGAAGCCGCCGGCGTGGCCGGGGTTGCTGCCCCCCCTGGCTGGGCGGTCGGCGTAGGCTGTGGGGTCGAGGCCGGCCGGGCGGTGGGCTGCGGACTGGGCGAGGCGACCGGTGTCCGCGTGGGCGTGGGCGTCGTCTGCGCCTCAGCGGGCAGGACGCTGAAGACGCTACTGGCCAGCAAGCAGCCGGCGATCAGCGCGCGCGGAAGCAGACGCCCCAGCGCCTCATCCAGACGTCCGCCAATGCTTGCCACCACTCCTGGTCATACCCAACGAACTGACCAGCCTCCGCGCAACAAATGTCGGCGGATCAGATTGAGGCAGCCAGGATCGTGATGGGGACGAGAGGCGCTGTCACAGGAGCTGGCGCGTGGTCGGAGCGATCGGCGCGGGCAGCTGGGTCTCGCCGCTGAGCCAGCGATCGACGCCGGCGGCACACGAGCGGCCCTCGGCGATGGCCCACACGACCAGGCTCTGACCGCGGCCCATGTCGCCGCAGGCAAAGACACCTGGCTCGGAGGTCATGAACGCTTCGTCGCGCGAGACGTTGCCGCGTGGATCCAGGGCGACGCCGAGCGTCTCGAGCATCCCTGCCCGCTCGGGACCGAGGAAGCCCATCGCCAGCAGGACCAGCTCGCATGGCAACTCGAAATCAGTGTCGTCCAGCTTCTGGAACTTGCCATCGACGAAAGCCACTTCGTGCGCGCGCAGGGCTCGCAGGTTGCCAGACTCGTCCCCAAGAAAGCACTCGGTGTTGACGCTGTAGACGCGCTCGCCACCCTCCTCGTGTGCCGACGACACGCGGAAGACGTTTGAATACGTCGGCCAGGGATTATTCGCGGCGCGCGTATCGGGCGGGCGCGGCAGGATCTCGAACTGATGCACCGACGCCGCGCCCTGACGGTGGACGGTGCCCAGGCAGTCCGCGCCCGTGTCGCCACCGCCAATGATCACCACGTGCTTGCCAGCGGCGGTGATCGTCGGCTGCGCGAGGTCGCCTTCCCGGACCCGATTCGAGATGGGCAGGTACTGCATCGCCTGGTAGATGCCGGTCAGCTCACGCCCGGGAATCGGCAAATCGCGCCAGGCGGTGGCACCGCCGGCCAGGACGAGGGCATCGAACTCGGCGCGAATGTCCACCGCATTCGAAGCGTCGACGGCGGCGTTGGTGCGGAACTCGGTTCCTTCGGCGCGCATCTGCTCGAGGCGACGCTCCAGGTGACGTTTCTCGAGCTTGAACTCTGGAATCCCGTAGCGCAGCAGTCCGCCAATCCTGTCCGCGCGCTCCAAGACGACGACGTCGTGGCCAGCCCGCGTGAGCTGCTGCGCGACGGCGAGACCAGACGGACCCGAGCCGACGACTGCCACGCGCTTGCCTGTCTTGACCGTGGGTCGGCGAGGAACAATCCAGCCCTCAGCCCAGGCGCGGTCCACGATCTCGAGCTCCACCTGCTTGATGGTGACAGGGTCCTGATTGATGCCCAGGACGCACGCGGTTTCACACGGCGCGGGACACAGACGTCCGGTGAACTCCGGGAAATTGTTGGTGGCGTGGAGTCGTTCGACGGCTTCCTGCCAGTGTTCGCGGTAGACCAGATCGTTCCAATCCGGGATCAGGTTGCCGAGCGGGCATCCGTTGTTGCAGAAGGGGATGCCGCAGTCCATACAGCGGCCGGCCTGGTGTTTCAGTTTTTCGGCCGCGAATGGCAGGTAGACCTCCTGCCAGTCCAGCACGCGCGTGGAAACAGGGCGGCGGGTCGGAGTTTCGCGCTGCCACTTGAGGAAGCCGGTCGTCTCACCCATGCGCGGCCACCATGACGCGATCGTGCGCCTGGTCGATCGACATGCCGTCGGCTTCGGCCGACTGCATGACGCTCAGCACGCGTTTGTAGTCGCGCGGCATGACTTTCACCATGCGGTGCAGGACGGCGCCCCAATCTGAGAGAAGGTACGCGGCCAGCGGCGACCCGGTTAACTCGCGGTGGCGAGCGATGATTTCCAGCAGCCAGTCGCGGTCGACAGCGTCCACTGGCTCGAGATCCACCATTTCGGGGTTCAGACGGTCCTCGAACGTTCCGTCGGCGTCGAAGACGTAGGCCACGCCGCCCGACATGCCCGCCGCGAAGTTGCGACCAGTTGGCCCGAGGACCACTACGCGACCACCCGTCATGTACTCGCAGGCGTGATCGCCCACGCCTTCGACGACGGCGGTCGCGCCCGAGTTGCGCACCGCGAAGCGCTCACCGACCAGTCCGCTGATAAACGCCTCGCCGCTGGTGGCGCCGTACAGGATGACGTTGCCAGCAATGATGTTGTCTTCGGCGGCGAACGTGGCGTCCCGATCTGGATTGAGAATGACGCGCCCGCCGGACAGGCCTTTGGCGGTGTAGTCGTTGGCGTCGCCCTCGAGGTGCAGGGTGATGCCTCTCGGGACAAACGCCCCGAAGCTCTGGCCAGCCGAGCCGCGCAGGCATATCTCGATGGTGTTGTCGGGCAGACCCTCGCCACCCCAACGGCGGGTGACCTCCGAGCCCAACAGGGTGCCGACACTGCGGTTCACGTTGTGGATGGGCAGGTCGATCTTGACCGGCGCAGCCCACCTCGATGGCCATTTGCGAGCGCTTGATCAGCTCCTGGTCAAGCGCGCGATCCAGGTGGTGATTCTGCTTGCGGGTGCACAGCAGGTTCTGGCCCGGATAGGGATTGTCGGCGACCTTCAAGATCGGCGACAGGTCCAATCCACCCGCCTTCCAGTGCTCGACCGCCGCGCGCATGTCGAGGACTTCGGCGTGTCCCACCGCTTCGGCAATTGACCGGAACCCGAGCGCGGCCAGGTGCTCGCGCACCTCCTGGGCGACGAACTCGAAGAAATTGACCACGAACTCCGGCTTGCCAGAAAAGCGCTTCCGCAGCTCCGGGTTCTGGGTGGCGACGCCTACTGGACACGTATCGAGATGGCACACGCGCATCATCACGCAGCCGCTGACCACGAGTGGAGCGCTGGCGAAGCCAAACTCCTCCGCGCCGAGTAGCGCGGCGATGACGACGTCGCGCCCGGTCTTTAGCTGTCCGTCGCACTGGACCACGATGCGGTCGCGCAGACCGTTCTTGAGCAGGGTCTGCTGCGTCTCGGCGATGCCGAGCTCCCACGGTGCGCCCGCGTGCTTGATGGAGGTGAGCGGCGACGCGCCGGTGCCGCCGTCGTGTCCCGAGATGAGGACCACGTCGCTGCGCGCTTTGGCCACGCCCGCCGCCACGGTCCCCACACCCACCTGCGCGACCAGCTTCACGTGGACCCGTGCGCGCGGGTTTGAATTTTTCAAATCGTGGATGAGCTGCTTGATGTCTTCGATGGAGTAGATGTCATGGTGCGGCGGCGGGCTGATCAGGCCCACGCCAGGCGTCGAATGCCGCGTACGGGCAATCCACGGGTACACCTTGTGGCCCGGTAGTTGGCCCCCCTCGCCTGGCTTGGCGCCTTGCGCCATCTTGATTTGCAGGTCGTCAGCGTTGACCAGGTATTCGGAGGTGACGCCGAAACGACCGGAGGCAACCTGCTTGATGGCCGAGCGTCGCCAGTCGCCGTTGGGATCGGGCGTATATCGATCGGCGTCCTCGCCGCCTTCGCCCGTGTTCGACTTGCCACCCAGGCGGTTCATGGCGATGGCCAGCGTTTCGTGCGCCTCTTTGGAAATGGAGCCATAGGACATGGCGCCGGTCGCAAAACGCTTGAAGATCTCGCTGACGGATTCCACCTCGTCGATGGGCACAGGCGGGCGCGCGCCCTCGCGGAAGGTAAACAGTCCCCGCAGCGTGGCGAGTCGGCGCGCCTGATCGTCGACGAGGCGGGTGTATTCCTTATAGACGTCGTACCGCTTGGCGCGCGTGGCGTGCTGCAGCTTGAAGACGGTCTCAGGGTTGAAGAGGTGGAGCTCACCTTCGCGGCGCCACTGGTATTCGCCGCCGAGATCCAGATCCCGGTGGGCACGCAGGTCGGGCCGCCGCGGATAGGCGACCTGGTGACGCAGCGTCACCTCGCGCGCGATGTGGTCCAGACCAATGCCATCCAGGCGCGAAACGGTGCCCGTGAAGTATTCGTCGACGAGGCTCTGCGAGAGGCCAATCGCTTCGAAGACCTGCGCGCCGGTGTAGGACGCCACCGTCGAGATGCCCATCTTGGACATCACCTTCAGAACGCCCTTGCCGGCAGACTTGATGTACTTCTTGATGGCGTCGTGTGGATCGACGTTGGCGAGCCCATATTTGCCGCTCGCGATCAGGTCATCGACGGTTTCGAACGCCAGGTAAGGATTGATGGCGCCGGCGCCGTAGCCGATGAGCAGCGCCATGTGGTGCACTTCGCGGGCATCGCCCGTCTCGACGATCAGGCCGACGCGGGTGCGCGTCTTGTTGCGGATCAGGTGGTGGTGGACTGCCGAGGTCAGCAGCAGCGAGGGGATCGGCGCCCACTCGGCGTCGGAGTTGCGATCGGAGAGCACCAGGATGCGGCAGCCCTGCTCGATGGCGGCCGACGCCTCCATGCAGGCGCGATGGAGTGCACTGCGCAGTCCCGCGCCGCCATCGGCCACGCGGAACAGCCCGGAGACGACGTGCGCCGCCAGGTGCGGATAGGTGCCGTCGTGGTTGACGTGGATCAAGCGAGCGAGGTCGTCGTTGTCGATGATTGGGAAGGGCAACTCGATCTGTCGGCAGGACTCCGGTCCGGGCTGCAGCAAGTTGCTCTCCGGTCCGGCGGTCGACGAAAGCGAGGTCACCAGCTCTTCGCGGATGGCGTCCAGGGGCGGGTTGGTCACCTGGGCGAACAACTGCTGGAAGTAGTCGAACAGTAGTCTCGGTCGGTCCGACAGGACGGCCAGCGGGGTGTCGGTGCCCATCGAGCCGATGGCCTCACTGCCCTCGCGAGCCATGGGCGCGACCAGCAGCTTGAGCTCCTCGTGGGTGTAGCCAAACACCTGTTGTCGGCGTCCGACCGACTCGTGGCTGGCCACGACGTGGTTGCGCGCGGGCAGATCGTTGAGGTGAATCAGCCCGTCGTCGAGCCAGCGCCCGTACGGGTGCTCACATGCCAGCTGCGCCTTCAGCTCGGTGTCCTCGACAATGCGACCCTGGCTCATGTCGACCAGGAACATGCGGCCCGGCTGCAGGCGACCTTTCTTGACGACGCGGTTGGCCTCGATCGGCACAACGCCGGTCTCGCTGGCCATGATGACGCGGTCGTCGTCGGTGATCCAGTAGCGGCTCGGACGCAGTCCATTCCGGTCGAGCACCGCGCCGATGACCGTGCCGTCGGTGAAGGCGATCGAGGCGGGCCCGTCCCACGGCTCCATGAGTGAGGCGTGGAATTTGTAGAAGGCGCGCTTCTCGGGTGACATGCTGGCGTGGTTTTCCCATGCTTCAGGAATCATCATCAGCACCGCGTGCCAGATGGGCCGCCCGGCGAGGTGCAGGAGCTCCAGACATTCGTCGAAACTGGCGGTGTCCGAACCTGAGGCGGTGATGATCGGAAAGGCGCGCTCCAGGCCCGGGATCTCGGGCGTCGACATCAGCGCTTCGCGAGCGCGCAGCCAGTTGCGATTGCCCTGCACCGTGTTGATCTCGCCGTTGTGGGCGATCATGCGATACGGGTGCGCCAGCGGCCACGACGGGAAGGTATTCGTCGAGAAGCGGCTGTGGACCAGCGCGAGCGCCGAGCTCAGCCGCGGATCGTGGAGGTCCGGGAAGAAATCGGGCAGCTGCGGAGTGGTCAGCATACCTTTGTAGATGAGCGTGCGCGCCGACAGGGACGGGAAATACACAGCCTCGGCGCCGGTCAGCTCGTGCTCGCAGCGTTTGCGAGCGACGAAGACTTTGCGATCGAGTGCAAGATCGGTGGCGCCTTGCGGATCATCGACAAAAAAGTGCTTGAAGCCAGGCATCACGCTGAGGGCAGTTTTGCCGACGTCGGCGGGATTGACCGGCACGTCGCGCCAGCCGAGCACGCGCAAGCCCTCTTCGCGGACGATGGCCTCGACGCGCGCCATTGCGCGCTGGGCGACTTCGGGTTGGGCGGGCACGAAACACAGGCCAACGGCATAGCTGCCCTGCTCTGGCAACGCGAAGGGCACGACCGAGCGCAAGAACGTGTCCGGGACCTGGATCAAGATGCCAGCGCCATCACCTGTATTCGGCTCGGCGCCCTGCGCGCCACGGTGATCGAGGTTGCACAGCGCATTGAGAGCGGTGGCCACGATCTCGTGACTCGATCGACCCTTGATGTCAGCGACGAACGAGACGCCACACGCGTCGTGTTCGAAGCGCGGGTCGTACAGGCCGTCGCGTCCAGGCAGACAACTGAATGGTGTTTGAGGCGTTGTCTGGTCGAAGCGAGGCTTGGCCTTCGTCATTTTGCACCCTGTCGCAGAAGTACTTTCCGGGGCGCAGAGGGACGTCGTTGGCCCGGCCGCGGGTAGCTAAGCATACTAAACCCTGTTTAGAACGCAACTTCGTCAGTTGCGCGCGGCGCACGCCGACGGCCGCACAACTTGCGGGCGGGAGGGCGGCGCCGCGATCGAGGCGATCATTCAGCGCGCGGGCGTCTTTCGGGTGCCGAAGAACAGGGTTGCTTCGTCGCCAGCGTCTGAGGCGCTAGGGTCAGGTGGGTCGCCGCAGCTCTTGCACGCCGTCTTCGGCGGCGACGATCACTGTCTGGGCCATGCCCAGGAACAGCCCGTGCTCGACGACACCCACGAGCTCCTTCAGCGAGCGCGCCAGCCCTGCAGGTGAGGCAATTGGAGAAAAATGACAATCGAGTACATACAGACCGTCGTCACTGATGAACGGCCGGCCGTCCGCGCCTCGCCGCCGCTCGGCGCGCGCGTTCAACCGTTCGATGGCGCGCGCGGTGTGCTGCCAGGCGAACGGCACCACCGCCACGGGCACTGGCCCCCGTTCGCCAAGCCGCTCTACCAGCTTGCTGGAATCGACGATGATGATCTCCTCGCGGCTGGCCGCGGCCACCAGTTTTTCGCGCACGAGCGCACCGCCGTGACCCTTGACGAGATTCAGCGTGCGTGGATCAACCTCGTCCGCGCCGTCGACGGTGAGGTCGATGCTCGCTCCGTCATCGAGGTCGGTCACCGGAATGTGGTGTTGAGCGGCCAGACGCGTTACCTCGAGCGAGGTCGGCACGCCGAGCACGCGCAACCCGTCAGCGACGCGCCGGCCTAGCTCCTCTACAAAGATTTCGGCGGTCGTGCCGCTGCCCAGCCCGAGCAGCATGCCGTCAGCCACGTGGTCCAGCGCGCGCAGCGCTGCCTGACGTTTGAGGTGCGCGGCGACGTCTTGCGGCATCTGCATGCTCAGTGTCTCACACCCGAGGGATCTGCCCGCACGCCACCACGCCGCTGGCGGGGTGGCTCAGGCTGGCCGCGTCAGACGGACTCCCAGCACCAGACGAATCGCGCTCAGCACGCGGCGCACCAGCAGCGGCTTGCGACGCTTGCGACGCGGCAGCTGCCGCCGCAGCACTTGCGCCGCGGCCACCGCACGCACGCGGGGTGATTGGTCAGCGAAGGTCATGCATCCTCCCGGTGGCCGTGACGTCCGTGCCAGTGACGGGCCACAGCCCCGGTTTTAACCGGAGCATCGCCGATTCCCCACCCAGTCGCCAACTGTTTACAGCGCGTTTACCGATTCGCGGTCAAGGGGGCAGTGACTGAGGGTCCCACCGCCTGAACCGACACACCCCCGGTGCGGTCAGCGTGCCGATTCAGTGGTGTGGAGTGGGGCAAAGCGAATCTTGCTGTTGACCATACGCCGCGCGCTCGCCAACCAGGATGAACGGATCGCAATCGGCGCGTTAGCAGATCGCGTAACACCGCGTCTCACGCAGGAGCCTTCGCTGACTCAGCAGCAGCGCGGTGAGGACGCGCGCGCCCAAGCCCGTGGGGAGCACGTCAGTCTGAGTCCCCAAGTAGGCGTCCGTCGCGGCGTACACCGCGCGGGCGTAACGACGCAATGCGCCAACGTCAATCCTCACGCGCGCCGTCCAGGCAGCTCGACCGCCGTGCGCCAGCAGTGGCGGCAGCTCGCTCATGCCGGTGCGCGCCAGCCACGTGGACAGCGCCAGTGGCCGCTGGCCGTCCAGCACGCCGTTGACGATGACGTCTTCACACATCAGCGCCAGCCCATAGCGCGCGCGGGCCGCGGCGATGGCTCGGTCGTCTGTCGCCAGCAATGCGGCGTGGACCGTGCCGAACTGGGACCGTAGCGTGGCCGCCACAACTCGTGCCCTTGAACCCGTGCCCGTGAACGCGTGACCGTCAGCGTGCCGCGAGCGGCAAGCTGAGCGGCAGCCCGAACTTCGGAAACAACCGCGTGTCGAGGAAGGCTGTCAGCACGGCGATTGAGCCGTGTTCGATGGTGAGCACCTGAATGGCCTGGGCCCGCAACGCGGCACCGTCGTCGGTCAGCGTGTAGTGAGCGAACGCAGGCTGCGCGTTGGCGCCGGTCAGGATGACGCGCGAGCCACCTGCCGCGGGCGGTTGGCGGATCCACCCGAAGAAGGTTCGGATAGCGTCGCGTCCGAGATACCACTGCGGCCGCGGTGGCATTCTCAGCATCGCGTCCTCCTTCAGCAGGGCGGCAAAGCCATCCATGTCGGAGGCTTCCCACGTCTGGACGTAGCGTTCGAGCAGCACGCGCTGCGCTGCGTCAGGCGTCGAGCGTGTGCCGACCTCGTGCGTTCCGCCGTGCTGCTCCAGCGTCGCCCGCGCGCGCTGCAGGGCGCTGTTGACCGACGCGACCGTGGCGTCCAGCAGTTGCGCGGTCTCGATCGCCGACCATCCCAGAACGTCGCGTAGCAGCAGCACGGCGCGTTGGCGGGCAGGCAGCTGCTGGATCGCCGCGATGAACGCCAACTGGACGGACTCGTGCAGCTCGTAGCGGGACTCCGGTCCGGGCGTGGCGTCGGCGATCTCGTTGAGCGCCGTATCCGGGTAGGCTTCCAGCCAGGCAATGTCCGCTTCCTCCGGGCGCGGCGCGCGCAGCGGTTCGGTCGAGGGTGGTCCGAAGGCATCCGGCAGGATGCGGCGCGACTGCGTGCGAGCCGCGATGGCGTTCAGGCACGCGTTGGTGGCAATCCGGTACAGCCAGTTGCGAAAGGACGAGCGACCTTCGAAGCGCTCCCGCGCACGCCACGCGCGCAGGAACGTTTCCTGGACCAGGTCCTCCGCTTCATGCAGCGAGCCGAGCATGCGATAGCAGTGCACCTGGAGCTGGTAGCGGTATGACTCCGCCAGTTGCTGAAACACTTCACGGTCCGTGCTCCACTCGATCACCGCGACGCTCCCGCTCATGCTGCTGTCTGACCGCGTGCGGGCACACACGCTCCTGCCAGCGCGCCGACACACGATAGCAGCGCCGCAACACCCAGCGCCGCGCTGAACCCGGCGGTGATCAATTGTGGCGACCCGAAGCCGCCCATCGCGCCGAACACGGTTGCACTGAGTGCGATACCGAAGGTGCCACCCAGGAACCGCATCGTGTTGTAGGTACCCGAGGCCTTGCCAAGCTGCGTGTGCTGGACGGCGCTCAGCACGGCGTTTTGTGCGGCTGGCATCGCCATGGACACGCCGGCCCCGGCAAAAACGAAGGGCACGATCAGGTTGACGAACTCGACGTCCGGAGCGGCGACGGACTTGATCCACGCAAAGCCCGCCGCCTGCAGCAGCAAGCCGACGACAATCAGCGGTCGTTCGCCGACGCATGTCACCAGCCGACCTGCCAGCGGCGCGATGAAGAACAGCGTCGCCGTCCACGGCAGGAGTCGCAGACCCACCTGCAGTGGCGAGTAGCCTTGCGCGGTCTGCAGAAACTGGGTGACGAAGAACAGCGTGCCAAACAGCGCCGCGGTGAACAGGAAGCTGGCAGCGTTGCCTGCCGAGAAGGCGCGGGAGCGGAATAGGCGCATCGGAAGCATGGGCGTGCTGGAACGCAGCTCCCAGACGACGAACGCCACGCCGAGCACGACACCGCTACCCAGGGCCGCGAGCACTTCGGCGCTCGTCCAACCCGCGGCGTTCGAACGCGCCAGTCCCCACACCAGCCCGAGCGAGGCGCCACCTGCCAGGAGCAGGCCGCCGACGTCGAGCGCGGCGCGCGGACCCTCGACCGCGGGGCTGCGAAGGCGGCCGAGGGCCAGGGCCAGCGTGACCACCCCGATGGGGATATTCAGCCAGAAGATCCAGTGCCAGGCGGCGCCCTGCACGATCGCTCCGCCGATGACCGGGCCACCCAGGATGGCCAGGCCGGTCAGACCGCTGTACAGGCCGAGCGCTCTGGGGCGTTGGTCAGGGGTAAACGCGGCGCTGAGGAGTGCCAGTGCGACCGGCATCACGATCGCGCCGCCAGCGCCCTGGATGGCGCGTGCGGCGATCAGCCAGCCGACGTTGGGGGCGAGGGCGCACGCCGCCGACGCGGCCGTAAAGAGGGTGAGCCCAACCACAAACATTCGTCGGCGTCCGAAATAGTCGCCGAGCGCCGCGCCCGTCAGCAGCAGCACCGCGAAACTCAGGTTGTAGGCGTTGACGGTCCACTCGAGCGTCTCGATGGACGCGCCAAAATCGAGGCGGATCGTGCTGAGTGCCGTGGCTACGACCAGCGCGTCGAGAGCGACCATGAACGAGGCCACTGACGTGAGCGCCAGCACCCAGCCGGCCGAAGACGTCGGGCGGATGACCGGAGACTTCGCGCGCGTGCGTGCGGGGGCCTCCAGTACGTGAACAGCCATAGGGCGTATCTCCTTTCACGTATAGAGACCAGGGCCGCGCCGAAAGTCATCGGTCACTCGGCGCGGCGCGGGATCAGGCGCGAGTCAGTTCGGGCTGGGCGACCGGCGCTGACTCTTCCGAGGGATAGACGTAGCGTCCGCCGCGCAGCAGCGAGGCGACCGCCGCCAGAAGGGCGAGTCCCGCGGGGGCGGCAAAGACCACCATCAGTCCGTCGTGGAACGGGCCGGCGATTAGCTCCGGGAAGAACGTCGTGCCGGTCAGGACCTGTTGATTCGCAATAGGCAGCGACGACAGGACGCCACTGGAGCTCAGCAAATACTCCACTGGATTGACGCCCAGCACGGCCGCAAACAGCGACGACACCGGCGGCAGGCTACCGACTTGCTGTGCGATATCGCTTGCCACGCCCTGCTGCTCCAGCCCGCTCGTGAGCGTATGCGGCAGGCTGCTGGCGAGGCCGGCGATCATCAGCGACGAAAAGACGCCGATCGACACGGCCACACCCGAGTTCTGGAACGTCGAGCGCATCCCGGATGCCACGCCGCGATGTTTGGCAGGCACGCTGCTCATGATCGACGAGGTGTTCGGCGCGCTGAACATGCCGACGCCGATGCCGTTCGCGGCGATCAGCAGGGCGAATTGCCAGTAGGCAAAGTCGATGGGCAGCAACATCAATCCCAGGAAGCTGGCGCCGAAGATGAGCATGCCGGTCGTGGCGAAGCCGCGCGCCCCGAAGCGGTCCGACAGAACGCCAGAGGCTGGGCCCGCCACCAGAAAGCCGGTGGTCAGCGGCAACAAGAAGATGCCAGCCCACAATGGCGTATCGCTGTAGTCGTAGCCGTGCAACGGCAGCCAGATGCCCTGCAGCCAGATGATCAGCATGAACTGCAGTCCACCCTGGGCAACAGCCGCGCACAGTGCGGCGGAACAGCCGGCGGTGAATGGTCGGATGCGGAACAGGGCCAGGTGGAACATCGGCTCGCGGACCTTGTTCTCGATCACCACGAAGGCCACCAGCAGTACAACGCCGAGGATCAACAATCCGTAGACGCTGGGATTGGCCCAGCCCATCGCCGCGCCCTGATACGGCTGGATGCAATCGGTGATCGCGATCAACAACGCGCCGAGGCCGACCGCGAACGTGATATTCCCCCACCAGTCGATGCGGCCACCGCCGCGATAGCCCGTATCGCGCAGCTTGCGGTACGCCCAGATCGTGCCAAAGATGCCGACGGGGACATTCACCCAGATGAGCGGCGTCCAGCATCGAGCCACCCACGGCTTGCAGCAGCCGCCAGCCAATCAACCACATGGCGCCACGCGGACCGATGAACGGGTCGAATGACAGCAGCACGGAGGCGACCGCGAACGTCGCAAAGCCGGAGTTGTAGATCCTGACGCGACCGAACATATCTCCGAGGCGTCCGAGGGTCACCACCAGCACCGCCTGAACGAGGCGGTAGCCCATGATCATCCACAGCAGATAGGTGATGTTGCCCGGTGCGAGCGGGTCCAGCTGGATACCGCGGAAGATCGGCGGCAGCGAGATCAGGACGATTGAGCCATCCAGGGCGGACATGAACACCGCCGCGGTGGTGTTCGAGAGCGCGACCCATTTGTAGCCGTCGTCCTTTGTCGGTGCGGGAGAAGCAGACCGCGGGCTGGTCGCCGCCGTAGACGCGGCCATCACAGCCCGTGCGCCAGGCGTTCGATGAGCAGCGCGGCGCACAGGAGTTGTTCGAGCTCGGTGGGCGTGAAGCTTTCGGTCATGACATGCGCCAATCGTTCGGTTTGCACGTTGCGCCGGTGGCGCAACATTTGCAGGCCAGCGGTGGTGAGCGACATGACTGCCCGCCGGCCGTCGGCGGGATCGCCGCGCCGCTCCACCAGGCCGCGGGTCTCGAGGCCGTAGAGGGTGGCGCCCATGGACTGGGGCGTGATCTGCTCCAGGCGGGCGAGGGCGCTGGGGGTGGTGGGTCCGCCGCGGTCCAGCCGGGAGAGGGCAGAGATTTCGGGCAGGGTGAGATCGTCATTCGCCTGCGCCTGGCGCATACGACGCACCAGCAGGCTGACACTGAGCCGCAGCGCGGTGGCAACGGCGGCGGGCTCCGGCTCGAGCTCTCCAGGCATATACTAAGGCTAGACTTATAAGTCGTGCCTTGCAAAATTTTCGACGGTTGGCCGGCGGGCGGCTGATCCGATTGCCGCGGATGGACGTATCAGCTTGCGACTCGACATCACGGACCAGGAGTAGGCAACGATGCCATCTGTTACACGCCGCGGTTTCATCACACGCACGTCGCTCGGTGTCGCGGCTATCGGCGCGCTCAGCGCCATCGCGCCGTTTCCGGTGCTGGCGGACTCAG
Organism: uncultured Chloroflexia bacterium; assembly: GCA_963776625.1. GTDB lineage: Bacteria > Chloroflexota > UBA6077 > UBA6077 > CF-72 > CF-72. The sequence continues at coordinate 1,152,616 of CAVZNP010000007.1, forward strand.
GGACACCGCCGGTTGCGCCAGTGCAGCCAGTGCGCGGGACTGGTCTGGGCGTCCCCGCGCCGCCGGTCACGCTCAGCGGCGGTCAGCCGTTCGTCGTGTACATCAACGACCCGTCGACGGGCGCGGGCACGATCCTGGTCGGCGAGCAGGCGATTCCGTTCACCAATAGCGCGATCGTGCAGAGCCTGCACCAGGCGATTACTGCCTGAGCGTCGGCCGCCGCGTCTCGCTGCCTCGAGCCCAACCTTCGACTGACCACGGAGCTACCGCCATGTCCTCACACCGCGAAGCGCCCGAGATCGCCTCCGATCCCGTGGCCGACAATACCGACGTCTACGCGTTTGTCAGTCCGGATGCGCCGGACACCGTTACCCTGATCGCCAACTTCATTCCCGGCCAGGACCCGGCCGGCGGCCCGAATTTCTATCGTTTCGGCGACTCGGTCCTGTATTCGATCAACATCTCCAACACGCCCGACGCGAATCCCGACATCAGTTTCCAGTTCCGCTTCACGACGGATATTCAGAGCCAGACGACGTTTCTGTACAACACCGGACCTATCACGTCGCTGACGGACCCCAACTGGAACCTGCGCCAGCTTTACTCGGTGACTCGCGTGCAGGGCGACAAGTCCGACATGCTGGGCATGAACCTGGCCACGCCGCCCTGTCGCATCGGGCCGCGCTCGACTCCCAACTACGACAACCTGGCCAACGCCGCGATCCAGACGTTGCCCGGCGGCATCAAGGTATTCGCCGGTCAGCGCGCGGACCCGTTCTGGGTGGATCTCGGTTCGATTTTCGACCTGGGTGACTTGCGACCCTTTCAGAACCTGCATCTGATCTCGACGCCTGCCGCCAACGGCGTCAACGAGCTACAGGGTTTCAATGTCCACACCATTGCTATTCAGGTGCCCATCGAGCAGTTGACCAGCACCGGCGCCAAACCCAGCGGCGTGATGGATCCGAACGCGACCATTGGCGTGTGGGCGACGGCGAGCCGTCAGCAGTCGCGGGTGCGCAGCATGGGGTCCGCGCCTCAAGATATGGGGCCCTGGATTCAGGTCTCGCGACTCGGAAATCCACTGATCAATGAGGTCCTGATTCCGTTGTGGAGCAAGGACTTGTGGAACCAGACTCCGGCCAACGGTGACAGTCAGTTTCTGCAGTTCTATCAGACGCCCGAGCTGCAGAAGTTGTTGCCAGTGCTGTATCCGAATGTGTTCCCGAATCTCGCGGCGGTGAACATGCCGAGGGCGGATCTGGTCGCGATTCTTTTGACCGGTATTCCGAATGGCGTGGTGCCCGGATTCCAGAACTTCACCGGGCCAACTCAGGCGGATATGTTGCGACTGAACGTCGCGGTGCCGCCGTCGGCGCAGCCGAACCCTGTTGGGCTGGTGGCGGGTGACGCGGCCGGGTTCCCGAACGGACGCCGCCTGATTGACGACGTGGTGTCCATTGAGCTGCGCGCGATCGCGGGTGTGACGCTGCCGCTGGTGGCGCCGAGTTTCAAACCTGACGACGCCGCGGGTCAGTTGAAGGACGGCACGATGCCGTCACCGACGTCGCCGTTTCTCGCGAGCTTCCCGTACGTGGGCTCGCCGAACGAGGGCTACGCGCACCAGTTCGCGGCCGCGTAGCGGTTTGGACCTCAGGTAACGCTCAGTTTCGAGCCGAGTCACGCGGATCTTGTCAGCGCGCGCACACAGAGGTTTAGATCCGCGTGACGAGAGATGGCCGCCAGGGCGGATCTTGTCGACGCGCGAATCGCGAAACCCGGGGTTTCTCACCTGCGGTAAGACAGGCTCCGCGTGGCGCGCCGATACTGCTACGAGGAGGTGGCCGCCAGGGCGGATCCTGTCAATGCGCGAATCGCGAGACCCGGGGTTTTTCACGTGCGGTATGACAGGCTCCGCGTTGCGCGGCCGAAGCCCCCTACGCCTGGGCGAGCTCGGATTCGAACGTCGCGCCGTTGGCGACGTAGTGGTTGATCACATGCTGCATTGAGGCCATGTCCGCGCTTTTGTCCATCAGCACCACGCCACGGCCGGCGGGCTTGATCACCAGGCCCGCGCGGAGGATGACCAGGTTCTCCTGACCGCTGTTCTCGAAGGAATACACCACCTGCTTGGGCAGCATGATGCCTTCCATCGGGCCGACGCGCGTCAGCTCGCCGTGCTCGTCCTTGAACGTGGCTTCCCCCGCCAGGACGAAGAACATGTGGTCCTCGTTCGGATGATGATGCTGGACGAGCTCACCATTCCAACCTGGCGCGTGGACCTTGAGGTGGATCTTCAAATCCGACGCTTCGGCCAGCAGCGTCATCGTCTGGCCCTCGGAAAGAAGCGGCGCATCGCGAACGCTGAATGTGCTGGCTTTGTCGGTTACGGGTTTGGCATCGGCGATGATGGTGGCCATGGCAACTACGCTTTCGTCTTCTGGCTTTCGAGCTCGCGCTCGGCCGCGGCTTCGACAACGGTGCCTTTAAAGAAGTTGGGATTCATGCGTCCGTGCAGTGTCACGGGATTGGTGAACGTCAGCTCGCGGAAGCCCTGCTCGTCGATCAGGTTATCTTCGACCAGCTCGAAGGCCTCCTCCAGCACCTCGGTCATGTCTGTCACGTCAAAGTGCGAGATGTCGGAGCTGAAGATCGGCTTGAAGCGCGCCCCCATGGACGAGTGCTCGTCGAAGGCCCAGCGCACCGTCGGGTCATCCGATTCGCAGCCGAAGTAGAACTGATGGTTGAACAGATCGCGGATCTGTTCGGGACGCGTGATGTGTGCCGCGGCGAACTCATCCCAGTCGGCGGCGCGAACAATCAGCTCTTGCGCCGTCTTGCCGGGCTGATTCGGCCACAGGTTGTTCTCGTTGAAGATGCGATCGACACGGCCTTTGAATTGCTCGTCGGTCGCGTACTCGTCGAACAGCGCGCGCAGCTCGCTGGGATCCAGGTTGTTCGGGTTGAGGTCGCGCTCGAGGCCTTCTCGGCCGAACTTGGTGAAGATGAGCATCAGGTCGATGCAGACGTTCACGGCCCAGGCAACGCCGGCCTCGAGGAAAGCGAAGTTCATGGTGGGGAAGCGATGCGGGACTCCGCCCAACAGCAGACCCTTCAGGGCAATCTGGTGCGCCTGAGCGAAGTGGCCGACGCGACTCTGCACGACGCTGGAGGGCGACGTCCGCGTGGCGGTGTCGCTGCTGCTGCCGCTGTGGCTGGTGTACGCCAGGCCCAGCTCGACCATCTTGGCCCACAGCGGGTCGTAATCGTAGGCGCTGTCGAGGGCGAGGTTGTCGAAGTAGTGCCGCCGCCGGCGTGGATCCGGCTGCCACTCCTCGTCGGCCGGGATAGGCCGCTGAATGACGCCATGCAGCATGCCGACCTTCAGGCCCAACGTCTTGACCGCGTACTCGGCTTCTTCGACGCCTTCTTGCGGCGTCACGGTGGGGATGATGGCGGCCGGCGTCATGCGGTCGGAGTAGGCGCGAAACATATCGGCGGCCATGATGTTGTAGGCGCGCACGCAGCAGCGCCGCAGGTCGCTGGTCAGGCCGGCGCCCTGCACGCGGTTGGCGCCTTGAAACCCGCCCAGACCCATGGTCGGGTACACGATCGCGTAGTCAATCCCAAAGTCCGAAAGTCGCTCGTTCATGAGCTTCGGGATCATCGACGTGGCCCGGTCCAGGGTGTTGCCTGGCCCGAACCAGTAATTGGGTCGGCCCATGCGCTGGCGGGCGCGCTGCACGGCAGGCGTCTGATACCAGCGGTCGGAGCCGCCCTGCGTCTGGATGTACTCGTCCAGCATGCTCTGGCCGCCGGTGGCCTTGAGATAGTCGTGGAAGACGGGGACCGACTCGAGCCAGTGCGCGTCGCCATCGACCACAGGATGATCGAGCTGCTTGTGAATGTCCGCCGAGCGGCTACCCCGAACGATTGTCGCCATTCGATTCGCTCCTTGACCTCCGCATTTTATCTCCGACTCCGTTTACTGGGTCGATGCGCTCTGGGGCACCAGGACCGGGCCGCGCGGCGTCCGACTGACCATGTAGAACACGCTGGAGTTTCGAGATGGGCAGCACAGGGGGTCGGTCGCCGCGTAGCGCGCGAACTCGGCGCTGATCGAATCCTTGGCCCCGAAGAAGCTCACGTCGCCTGAGCCGTCGGTGCGCGAGTCCATGGTGTCGGGTGAGATCGTGCCCGCGAACTGGCCGTCGACGAAGACGAAGACGTTGTAGCCGAGCGGGCGGCACATGCCGTCGTAGCCCGATAGCGCGCGCACGACGTAGGTGTCCCAGCCGGCGTTGTAGCCGGCGAAGAGCGTCCAGCCGGCGTCGCTCAGCGCCTGGTCGGCGGCGGTGTCCGCGGGGCGCTTCTGAGGCAGGCACTGCGGGTTCGTCGACGGGTCCATGGCTGGGGCCTGAGGGATGTCCATGCCAGGCTGGTTCCAGTTGCTGAGGGGTTGATCCAACCAGCTGCTGTCGGCCGCCGCCGTACCCGGGAGCAGGGCCAGCAGCAGGGCGAGGGCCGGGATCGCGGTAGAAGCAAGGGTCCGCATGCCGACACGGTATCGCGGCGCGCACGGTGTGCGCACGTGCAATGCGCGGCATCTTGCGAGCAGGAAGTGCGAGTTTTGCCTGGTCTCCCCGCGGGGCGTCCGTCAGTATGCGCTGGTCTTACACACCACTTTCTCCAGGGAGCACCTTTGCGTGAGCGATACCACGATCTCCAATCCCGCTCTCCGTAATGGCGTCGACACCGCGACGTTGTTCGCCACCATCGATGCCATCAAAAGCGATCCGCGGCTCGCCGAATTCCAGTTCCGCGCTACCAACCGGTGGATCAGCGGCACGCACAACCAGTCGACGATCCAGGGCTTCTTCGGCGCGCGGCAGGAGATGCAGCATGCGACGGCGCACACTGCCGATGCCGACCATCCGGCGATTCTCGTCGGTCAGGACCACGGCCCCACACCCGTCGAATATCTGCTGCACGCGCTGGCGGCATGCCTGACGGCCGGGGTGGCCAACATCGCCGCCGCCCGCAATGTGAAATTGACCGAGGTCACCTCCACGGTGGAGGGTGACATCGACCTGCTCGGCCTCCTCGGCCTCTCCAGGGAGGTTCGCAATGGCTACCGCCAGATCAAGGTCACGTTCAACATGAAGGGCGACGACCCCGAGAAATTGCGGCAGATCGTCGAGCAGTCGCGCCAGCGTTCAGCCGTTTTCGACGTGCTGACCAACGGCGTGCCGGTCTCTGTTGACGTGGTGACGGCCTGATCGGAATGCGCTCCCCCGCGGGGACCGGGTGATAAGCCCGGTCTCCGCCCTGGTGCCGAACATGCAGCACACCAACACACTGATCATCGGCGCTGGCCAGGCCGGACTCGCGGCCAGCCGGTTGCTCACCCAGGCGCGCCGCGAGCACGTCGTCGTCGAGCGCGGACGCGTCGGCGAGCGGTGGCTCTCGTCCACCTGGGACTCGCTGCAGCTGCTGACGCCCAACTGGATGTCTCGTCTGCCTGACTGGGAGTACGCGGGCACGGAACCCGATGGGTTCATGTCAGCGACCGAGGTGGCGGACTTCCTGGCCGCGTATGGTCGTTCCTTCGACGCCCCGGTCCAGGCCCACACCCGCGTCGAGCACGTCGGTCGCCGCGCCGATGGATTCGAAATCGTGACCGACCGCGGCGGCTGGCGTGCCGCGAACGTGGTCGTCGCCACCGGTTGGTGTGACAGGCCGTCGGTCCCGTCGTTCGCCGCGCGACTGCAGCCTGATATCGAACAGATCGTGCCGGCCAGGTACAAACGCCCCAGCCAGATAGCGCCTGGTGGAGTGCTGATCGTGGGCGCCTCGGCGACCGGCGTGCAGCTCGCGGACGAGCTGCGCAGATCTGGCCGCGACGTGTATCTCGCCGTCGGTGCGCACACGCGCATGCCGCGGCGCTACCGAGGTAAGGACATTTTCTTCTGGCTCGAGCGCACCGGTGCGCTCGACCGTGGCGTGGACGAAATGCGTTCGCTTGCCGACGCGCGCCATGAGCCGTCACTCCAGCTCGTCGGGCGGACGAGCGGTGCCAGCGTAGACCTGTCAGCACTGGCCGCCAGCGGTGTCACGTTGACGGGTCGGCTGGTCTCCATCGCTGGTCGGGTGGTGCACTTCGCCGACGACCTCCACATCACTGTGAGCCATGCTGAGCTGCGTCTGCGGCGCGTTCTGACGCGGATTGACGAGTTCATCACGGCACACGGCATCCAGGCCGAGGCCCAGACGCACGAGTCGCTCTTGCAGGTACTACCTGGGGGATCACCACGCTGCATTGACCTCCGCCGGGCTGGGGTCTCGACCGTCGTGTGGGCCACCGGCTTTCGCCGCACGTACCCGTGGCTCCGCGTCCCGGCCCTGGACGCGGACGGCGAACTGGACCAGCGGTACGGCATCACACGCGTGCCCGGTCTATACGTACTCGGCCAGCGGTTCCAGCGCACGCGGCGCTCCAATTTCCTGGGAGGTGTTGGCGCTGACGCCGTGACGGTGACTCGCCATTTGCTCGCCCAGCCGCGAAGGCGTGCCGCATGAGCACGTTCGACGTGGTCGTTGTTGGCGCGCGTCTGGCCGGCGCGGCGACGGCGATGTTGCTGGCACGCCGCGGCCTGCGGGTGGCGCTCGTGGACCGTTCGCGCCCGGGTGTCGATACCCTGTCGACGCACGCGCTGATGCGAGCTGGTGCATTGCAATTGCAGCGCTGGGGGCTGCTCGAGCGTGTGCGCGCGGCGGGGACTCCACCGGTTTACCGCACGATCTTCACCTATGCCGATGCGGTGGTGCCGATCGACATCGAAGCCTCGGACGGTGTGGATGCGCTGTACGCGCCGCGGCGCACGGTGCTCGATTTGATTGTGGTCAACGCCGCGCACGAAGCCGGCGTCGACGTGCGCTTCGGGTGTGCCATTGGCGGGCTGCTGCGAGGCGTGCGCGGCCGCCCGGTGGGAGTCACCGGCACGGGAGCTGACGGTCGGCCAGTGTGTATCCGCGCGAACTTCGTAGTCGGCGCGGACGGTTTCCGTTCGTCGGTTGCTCGTCTCGTGCAGGCGCCCGTGGAACGGTACGGCCGCCACGCGAGCGCAATCACCTACGGCTACTGGTCGGGCACGGACGTCATCGACTACGAATGGGTCTTCGTGCGGGAGGCTTCCGGAGGGGCGATGCCGACCAACGACGGGCTGACGTGCGTGTGGGCAAGCACCACTCCGGAACGCATGGGGCGCGGCGGAGTCAAGGTGATTGACGCGATCTTGCGAGCTTCGGCGCCGGGGCTTGCGGATCGCCTGGGCGCGGGGCAGCCGGCCAACACCCGCACCTGGCATGGACTCCCAGGCTACCTGCGCCGCGCGTGGGGCGACGGCTGGGCGCTGGTAGGCGATGCCGGGTATTTCAAGGATCCGCTCAGCGCGCATGGCATGACCGACGCTTTACGCGACGCGGAGCTGCTCGCACGGGCAGTGGCCTCCGTGCACGCTGGCGCGAATGAAGCCGAGGCGCTGGCCGACTACCAGGCTAAGCGCGACGCGGTGGCCGTGCCGATGTTCGAGGTTATCGACCAGATTGCTTCACATCGATGGACTCCCGCCCAGATTCGCGGGCTGTTGAAACACGAGGCCAGATTGATGCGAGACGAGGTCGAGCTCTTGCGAAGCCTGGACCTGCTGGCGAAAGGAGATGCAGATGATCACGACGAATGGCTGGAGCCGCACGCTGCGCGGCATGCCGCATGAGGGGGCCAGCGCCGAGCGAACGCGCCGCGTTGGCAGGCGAGAGATCGCGCTGTTCACCGAAATTAGCGGTGATCGTAATCCGCTCCACTTCGACGAGGAGGCGGCGCGGGGGTCGGCATTTGGTGGACTGATCGTCCAGGGCGGGGTCACATCCGGCATCTTGAACGCGGTGGTCGCGGAGGATCTGCCTGGACCGGGCTCGGTGTTCCTCAGCGTGGAGTGGCAGTTCGTCAAGGCGGTCCACGTCGGCGACACGATCACCGGCAGGGTGGAGGTCGCGGCGGTTCGTGAGGACAAGCCGGTTTGCAAGCTCGTCACCACGGTGCGCAATCAACAGGGTGAGACTTGCCTTTCGGGGACCGCGACGACGTACACGGTGGCGCTGCGCGGCGCCTGAGTCACGTTCGCCGTCGTCGGGGCCATAATGCTCCCGAGAGGGCGGACGAACATGCAGGACTTCAACGGCAAGGTCGCGGTCGTCACGGTCATGGCCATGGTCACGGGCATGGGACGGTCCAATCCGGCATGACCAGCGTGGCTGGCACGCTCGCGCAGTTCGTGTGTGACCGCTCCGCCGACGACCTGCCGGCGCTGGTGCTGGAACGGGCAAAGATGGTGGTCGCCAGCACCGTGGCGAGCGCGGCGGCGGGTGTCGACATCGATTCCGCGCGTAGCATTCGCGAGCTCGCCGTCGAGCGTGGTGGCGCAGCCGAAGCCGGCATCTGGTTCGTCGCGGCGCCGAAGCTTCCGGTCGCGCACGTGGCGCGAGCCAACGCGGTTGCCAGCGATGCGGCGGCATCGGATGACAGTGACCTGCGCAACATCGCGCACATCGGGACCATCGTGTCGGCGACGTCGGTGGCGGTCGGCGAACGGACGCATGCACGCGGGGTGGATGTGCTGGCGGCACTCGCGTTGGGGTACGAGATCGCTGGCCGCATCGGCGCCGCGATCACGCCCGGGTACAGCGAGCGGGGTTTTCACGGGTGCGTGATTACCATCTTTGGCGGCGCGGTCGTGGCGGCGAAACTACTCCGTCTTTCGCCGGCGGAGACGACACACACCATCGCACTCGCGGCGACTTCCATTGGTGGTCTGTACGCGGCCGCGAATACGAGCGTTGCGCGCGAATACCATGCCGGACTGTCGGCGATGCTCGGCGTCGAAGCCGCACTCTCCGCGCAGAAGGGGTTTGCGGTCGACGAGACGATCCTCGAAGCGCCGCGTGGTTTCTTCGATACGTTCGGCGCCGGTGACCGGGACGGCGTGACGCGTGGCCTGGGCGAAACGTGGGAAATCGCCGAGCATCTCGCGATCAAACTGGTGCCCGGCGCCCACCCGTACCATGCCGCCGCGGAGGCCGCGGTCGAGGTGGCCCGCCAGGCGAACGTGTCACCGGACGAGATCGCAACCGTCACGGTTGCCGCGCGCTCGCTTGGCCGCAACCTGGTCTACCACCCGACAGACCTGGTCGGCATGGCGCACAGCGTGCCGTATTTCGTGGCCGCGGCGATGGTCGATCGGACCTTTGGGTGGGAGCATGCCACCCCGGCGAAGATTCTGGATCCCGTCATCGGGGCACTTCAGGACAAGGTGCGCGTCGATGCGGATTCCGAGCGTGTCGCAGCGGTTGGACGTACGTGTGGCGGAAGTGTCAGCCTGACCACGCGTGCGGGGCGGACGTACACCACGACGATCGAAGCCCCGCGCGGGTCGAGCGAGCGCGGGATCGAGTGGAGCGACGTGGAAGCGAAATACCGCACGCTGCTGTCGCAGACGGGTGCTGGCCACGCCTCGACCGAACGCGGTCTGGAACTGGTGCACCGCCTGGACGCGCTCGACGACGTGCGGATGTTCAGCGCGGCGCTGAGCCGTCCGTGACGTCGGACACGACCAGGCGCTGGCGCTGCTGTTCGAGCGCCTGCAGGCGCTGGTCACGGAACTCGTCGACGACCACGGCGATGGCCGCGGCCGCTGGAATCGAAAACAGCGCGCCGAGAAGACCGAGCAGCTCATTGCCGACCAGGAGTGCCACGAGCACCATCAGCGAGTTGATCTCGACCGCTCTACCCATCAAGCGCGGCGTAATCACGTTGCTTTCGATCTGACTCCAGGAGAAGGTGAAGATGGTGGCGAGCACGCCGGTCGTCGGTCCGGCGAGAAAGCCCAACAGGATCGAGGGGACCGCGGCAATGAACGGGCCGATGCCCGGAATGAACTCGGCAATAAACCAGATCATGCCCAGCAGCGGTGCGCCGGGTACGCCCAACAGGCCCAGCCCGATGCCGGCGACGGTGCCAATCACACCCGCCAGCAGCAGCTGACCGACCACCCAATGGCTCAGCCTGTCGGTGATATTGACCATAACGCGGCGCGCCTGCCCCTGACGCGACAGCGGGAAAAAAACGATGACGTACTCCAGAATTCGTGGTGCGTCAACGGTCATGTACAGCGCCATGAACAGCACGAACAGGACATTCACGGCTCCGCCAAAAATGGTCAGCAGCACGGACGCCGCATTCACCAGCTGCCCGAGCACGGTGGAGAGCGTCTGCGAAATTCCGCTTGCGCCGCCGAACAGGTCCAGAACGTGCAGGTCCTGAAAGACGGGAGACGTGGACTGCAGATCGGCCAACCACGACTCGATCGTGGACGCGTAGGCTGGTGCGCGGTTGAGCAACGTCGTGAGTCCATCCAGAGCGACGCTGATCATGATCGACCCGAGGACGATCAGGAGGAAGCCGACCACGGCGTAGATGATGACGACGACCGCGGCCTTGGGCGGACGCCAACCGAACAGGTGGGCCCGCTCGGGGTCGGTCGCGCGTGCAACGAGTGGCGCCATGCCAGCGGCGATGATGACCGCGGCGAAGACCTGAATGATGACGAATTTCAGCTGTAAGAGCAGCAGGCCTAGTGCGACCATCAGGATGGCGAAGATCGCCGCGCGGTAGAGCACCCGCGTCGCGGTCAGCTCATTCGTGTTGGTGTTCACCTCGGAACCTGACGCCGTCATCGCGGTGACCAGCGCTGCAGCACGCTGCGATGCTAATCGATCCAGTCGTGGAGTTTCGTGAGCACCACGCGTGGGTGGCTCAGGTGGTCGACCATGGCACTCGCGGCAGTGGCCGGGACATGCACGATGCGCGCGCCGCCGCGCGCGGCGAGGGCGCCGACCAGCAGGGCCACCGCAAGTCCGGTCGTGGCGAGCCAGGTGCGGCTGGTGACCCGCCACCTCGGACGTTTCGGACGTTTCGTCTGGATTGCCTGACTATCAGGCCAAGGCTCGACGGGCGAGGCCAGCACTCGGTCGACGACGTAGATCACGTTCACGATGATTCCGGCCAGCAGGTAGCCGCCCACCGCGTCCAGCGGCAAATGACCGCCAACCGCCACCTGCGTTACGCCGATCAGCGCCATCACCCCCAGCGCGGCGATGCTGGCGGGCAGGCGAGCGCGAGCGTGCGGCCAGGCCAGGAACACCACGAGCAGCCCGACGGTCACCGACGTGCGAACGACGTGGCCGCTCGGAAACAGCAGCACGTCGAACTGCTCGAAGCCGGACCCTCCCACGCTCCCCTGATCGGGAAGCTGTCGGTCGACGGCGATTTTGATCGCCGCGTTCAGTCCTTCGGCGAGCACCTCGGCGAGGACGAGCAGGATCGCGTGTCGGTAGCGGCGCGTGAGGGCAAGCACGACCGCAAGACCAAGCACGACGAAGACCCAGTACTGAATGTTCACCGCGTGGCTGAGATCGATGAAGTTGGCCGGAGTGCGCGCCGTGAGCGAGCGATCGACGCTGAGCTCGCGCGGAGTCAGTGGCGTGTGGCGCACGAAGCGAGTCAGGATGAGAAACGCGATGCCCAGGACCGCCGCTGGCGTGAGCGCTCGCAGCCACCGAGACTGAAGTGCGCGGCAGGTGAGTGATCTCGCCGGAACGGGCATCAGGCCAGGTTCATCGAGCTGATCCTGTCGGGCGCTGCTCGAGTGCGGGGCTGAGGCGTGTGTCGGGCAGTGGCATGTGCCTTATGATGCCCGATGGCGCGATGCGCGTTGGGGCTTACCATCGGGCATCAGTATGTACTCCGTCATCCTCCGCACCGACTTTATCGCGCAGCACTTCTTGATCGGTGGCGACTGGGGGCCTGAGAACCAGCGCAACTCGCACCATTACGTACTCGAAGTGCAGCTGGATGGACCCACGCTCAACGCGCACGGATATCTGGTGGACATCGTTCAGGTAGAGGGCGCACTCGACGCGGTGCGGTCAGACTACGCGGACCGATTGCTGAATGAGCGTCCGGAATTTGGCGGGCTCAATCCGAGCATCGAGCACTTCGCGCGCATTCTGTGCGAGCGGCTGGCGGTGACGCTGGCGGCGCCGAATCTGTCGGGTATCGGGGTGCGACTGTGGGAGAACGAGCGCGCCTCCGCGGCGTATCGCCAGACGCTCGCGGGAGTTTCTCCAGAGGGGTCCCGGGGGGCCTCTGGAGAAACGCGCTAGCCCAGCGCGGCGCGCAGGTCGCGCACGTGCTCCTGGGTTTGCTCGAGGAGTGGTCGCAGCGCCTCGGCAACGTCAGGAAGTGACAGCGTCTGCGCTTGCTGGATGCGCTCGCGATAGCGTGCGAGCTGCTGCTCCTCGAGCTCGAGGTCCAGCTCGAGCGCGCGCTTCGTTTCAGTCTCGCTGGGCACCGCGGGCACCTTGACCGTCGGCACGACGCCCAGGAAGTCGATCTGCTCCGCCAGGACGATCGCGTGGTTGAGCTCCTGCGTCAGATGTTGACGGAGCTCGCCCACCAGGCTCTGGACTTCCAGGCCCTTGAGTGTGGCAATGTGCTGGTTGTACTGGATGATAGAACGGTATTCAGTGCCCAGATCCTCATTCATGAGTTGAGCGAAGTGTTGTCGATCCATGCCAAACCCTCCTCGGATGCCGCGGGGTGGACGCAAGAATGGGGCCGCGCCGTGCAGGCTGAGCGCGTACAGTCAGGAACAATGAGTGTGTGGGGGCGCCCAGCCAGGTGGCGCTAACGTCGGTTGATTCGGTCGAGCGCCACCGCTGGCAATGGCTCACGCGCGCGCCAAACTTGCTGCTCCAGTCGGTGCACGATCCGGGCCACACCAGCTTGCGCCGCGGGCTGCGCGCCGGACTCATCGTGCCGCTGCTGCTGGCGTCCGCCATGGTTGCGCAGGTGGGAGCGTCCTTCTCGACGTTCCTGGTCTTCGGCGCCATGGCGCTGCTGGTGTTCGCCGATTTTGGTGGCAAAACCGGCCCTCGGGTCCTGGCCTATACGCTGACGGCGCTGGCCGGGGTTCCGCTGATCGTTATTGGCACGCTCACGTTTGACAATGTGGGGGTCGCGGTCGGCGCCACGGCGATCGTTGCCTTTGTGCTCTCGGGCATGGGTGTGTTCGGAGGGTACTTCTTGAGCGCCCAGACGGCGCTGATGCTTGCGTTTGTGCTGGCGGTCTCCAGTGCGGGCGGTCTGGAAGCCCTGCCGGAGCGCGTGCTGGGGTGGTCGACCGCGGGCGTCGTGTCGGTGCTGGCGGGCTGGTTGATCTGGCCGCGGTCGAGCCACGTGACGTTATATGCCAAAGCCGCGTCCGTGATTCGCAGCGTCGGGGCAGCCATCTCCGCTCCAGACCAGAGCACGCCGCGGCTGGAGCAGGTCGCCCGCCAGGAGCTGACGGTCCTTCAGCGCGGGTTTGTGGTCAGTCAGCGCCGACCCTCCGGTGCAACGCGACGCGATCGGGCGTTGGCGGAGCTAGCCACCGAACTGGACCGCGCGCTCACCTTTGTGTCCTCGGCGTCAACCGCGGCGGACTCTACCAGTGGGTTGCCTGAAGCCGTGGCGCTGCGAACGAGCATCGTGCAAGCGCTGGATGCCAGCGCGGACTTGCTGGAGGGCGGCGGCGACGCGCATGACATTGATTCGCTGATAAAGATGCGCGACGCGCATCGGGCCGCGCTCGACAACTGGGCCGCGCAACAATTGCAGGCTGGCGCCACGCCGGCGTCTGTGCTCGACGCACTGGTGGCGGCACACCCCTTACGGCTCATGTCCATGGTGGCGCTCGTCATTGCCCAGAACGCGGAGGTGGCGGCGGGGTTGCCGCCTGACGGGCTGGAACACGCCAACCGGCGCGGTGTCTGGAATACGTTTATGGAGGAACTGACGCCATCGTCCGTCTGGCTTCGCAATAGCCTGCGTACGGCGCTGGGCGTCGCAGCGGCGGTGCTCGTGGCCCGCTCGCTGGCTCTGCCGTACGCCTTCTGGGTCGTGCTGGGTACGCTGTCTGCGCTGCGCAGCAACGTCTCCGCCACCGGCCGCACCGCCCTCCAGGCGCTGGCAGGGACTGTGGTGGGCGTGCTGATTGCGGTGCCATTCGTTGGCGCCACGGGTCAGGAGCCCTGGGTGCTGTGGATCGTGTTGCCAATTCTCGTTTTTCTGGCGGCGTATACACCCGCGGCGGTCCACTTCGTGGTCGGCCAGGCGGCATTCAGTGTGCTGGTGGTGGTGCTGTTCAATATTCTGGCGCCGACGGACTGGCAGATTGGTGTGGTCCGCGTCGAGAACGCGGCTCTGGGAGTGGCGGTCAGCGCCGTGGTCGGTTTGCTGTTGTGGCCGCGCGGCGCGCGCGGGCAGCTCCGCTCCGCGCTCGCGGCACTGTACGACGCCGCAGCGAGCTCGTTGTCCTTCAGCTTCCGCCGAATGCTCGGGGAGAAGACCTCCTCCACCGTCTCCGAGTCCGACTCCGACGCCTGCCCCGTCTCCGGCTCCGAGTCCGATGCTGACTTCCTTGACGCAGGCCAGCGTGTCAACAGCCTGGCGCGCACGCAGGCGATTCGGGCGCAAGAAGTCTTCGAGCTGTTTCTCACTGAGCGCGGTCAACAATCGCCTGCCATTTCCGTCTGGGCGACGCTGCTGAGCAGTGGCAAAGCGTTCCTGCTGATTGGCGAGGTGGTGGACTCCATGGCGAACGCCGGGTACGCGGCCGTCGGGGTAGGACGTCCGGCAACTGTCGTCGGGAGTGTGGCGGGGGAGGCAGTCGCCAACATTGTGCGGATGGCGGAAGAGATTCGCAGCGGCCACGCGTTGCGGGTGACTCAACCACGAGATACCTCGGAGGAGCTGCGCGGCGCCTCCCTGACAGGGTTGTCTGCGCCGGGCGTCGCCGCGTCTCCCGAGGCGTTGCGCTCGGCGATCGGTCTGGTGTTCTTCTCGGACTGGCTTGGACAACTGGACGTCCTGCTGCGCGATCTGGAGGGCTCGGTGGCGGAGACGCTAGCCGCGTCGCGCCTGCCGTGGTGGCGCTAGCTCTGCTAGGCTGCCCGCGTGGACTTTGACGTCATTGTCATCGGCGCTGGGATCAGCGGCCTGTACATGCTCTACCGCTTGCGGGGCCTGGGCCTGTCTGCCCGCGTGTTCGAACGCGGCAGCGGCGTGGGCGGCACATGGTTCTGGAATCGCTACCCGGGCGCCCGCTGCGACGTCGAAAGCCTGGACTACTCCTACTCATTTTCTCCCGAGCTCGAACAGGAGTGGGAGTGGACCGAACGCTACCCCACGCAAGCGGAGATTCTGCGCTACCTCAATCACGTCGCGGACCGCTTCGACCTCCGACGTGACATCCAGCTGAACACCAGCGTGACGCGCGCCCATTACGCGGACGATGCCAATCGCTGGACGGTGACCACCACCGATGGAGAGGCATTCACGGCGCGCTACTGCATCATGGCTGTCGGCTGCCTGTCCTCGGTGAACGAGCCGGCGTTCAAAGGCCTCGACACATTTCAGGGCGACTGGTACCAGACCAGCCGATGGCCGCACGAGGGGGTCGATTTCCATGGGCAGCGTGTCGCCTGCATTGGCACCGGCTCCTCCGGCATTCAGGCGATCCCGCAGATTGCGCGGCAGGCGGAGCAGCTGTTCGTCTTTCAGCGCACGCCCAATTTCAGCATTCCGGCTCGCAACGCGCAGCTGGACCCTGAGACCCAACGCCAGGTCAAGTCCACCTATCCGCAGCGGCGCCAGAAGGCGCGCCTGTCGCGTGGCGGTCTGGCGATGGACCCGCCCACACGCGGTGCGCTGGAGGACTCGCCCGAGGACCGACAGCGCGTCTTCGAAGCCGGCTGGCGCAGGGGCGGCATTGGCTCGGTGAATGGAGCCTACAACGACCTGGTGATCAACGTGGATGCCAACCAGACAGTGGCAGAGTTCGTGCGCGGCAAGATTCGGGAAACCGTCCACGACCCGGCCGTCGCGGAGATACTGACCCCCATCGACTATCCATTTGGGACCAAGCGATTGTGCGTCGACATCGACTATTACGAGACGTACAACCGCGACAACGTTACGCTGGTGGACCTGCGTCGCGACCCGATCGACGAAATCGTGCCCGCCGGCATTCGGACGCGCTCGACAGAGTTTGCGCTGGACAGCATCGTCTTCGCCATTGGCTTCGACGCGCTGACTGGACCGTTGTTCGAGATTGACATCCGTGGACGGGGTAGCGCGGCGCTCAAAGACAAGTGGGCCGCGGGGCCGCGGACGTATCTGGGCATTGCGACGGCCGGTTTTCCGAATCTGTTTCTGATCACCGGGCCTGGCAGCCCGTCCGTGCTGAGCAACATGGTGGTGTCAATCGAACAGCATGTCGAATGGATCGCGGATTGTCTGAGCTATCTCGAAGCGCACCAGCTGGACTGCATTGAAGCGGACCGCGAAGCGGAGGACGCGTGGGTTCAGCACGTGAACGAGGTCGCGAGCCGGACGCTGTATCCGCTGGCGAACTCGTGGTACATGGGTGCCAATGTTCCGGGCAAGCCGCGTATTTTCATGCCGTACCTCGGCGGCGTGGGCGCCTATCGGCTCAAGTGCGATGACGTCGCCGCGCACGGCTATACGGGTTTCTGTCTGGGGAATGCTTCAGAGTTGGGGGCTCGACGTGACGAACCGGGGCGGTGAGCGTGTGCACGCGTACCTCAACTTTCTGAAGCTCGACGGACGGCCGCCGGTCACGCTCGATGGGCTCACCCGGTTGACACGCGCCCAGGTGCGCAACGTTCCTTTCGAGAGCATCAGCTCCATCCTCCGTCGCGCGGATCATCCGGACGGAGCGGTGCCCGACGTGGATACGGATGCCCAGCTGGCGGCCTGGATTGATCGACGTGGCGGAGGTGTGTGCTTCGAGGTTGTTGCCACCTTCGGACCGATGTTGCGCGACCTCGGCTTTCAAGCGCGAGCGATCAATGCGGAAATTGGCTGGCCTGGGTCGCACCAGGCGCTCATTGTGGACCTCGAGGAGTCGGCATATCTGGTCGACGTTGGGAACGGCGCACCGTTTCTCGATCCGATTCCACTCGACCGCACGAGCGAAGTTCGTCATGCGGGACTGGCTTATCGGTTCCGGCCGGACTCCGCGTCAAGCGACTGGATTCAGGATCGCTGGATCGACGATGCGTGGGTCCCCTTCTGCAGATACAGCCTCGGCGAGGCCGACCGCTCGGTGCGCGAGTCCGCGTACCAGCACCACCACACCATCGGTCAGAGCTGGGTGGTCGACAGCCTGGTGCTCACGCGCTGCGACGACGATGAGGTCTGGGCGCTGCGCAATGACGAGCTGCGCCGCTTCACACCCGATGGGAAATCGGTCACCCGTGTCACGGAAGCTGATGACTACGCGCGTCTGGCGGCGGAGGTGTTCGGCGTGCCCGGATTGCCGATCCAGCACGCCCGCGGCTTGCTGGCGGCGCGTCGCTAGGCGGGACTGTTGCAGAAGTTCGGCCGACAAGCCGGTTTCACCTCACGTCGCAGTCTGCCGAACTTCTATCCTGAGCCCGATGCCACTCGCTCCCGACGAAGTCGTTGCCATTGACGTCCACGTCCATCCTCAGACTGAAGAATTCATCCGCGCCATGGGGCCGCGCGCGGCCCAGATGTCTGCGTATTTCGGCCGCCCCGTGCGGCAACCAGTCTCGTTCGCGGCGCTTGCGGACCAGTACCGAGATCGCAAAATGATGGCGGTGCTGCTGAACACCACGGATGTCACCACATCCGGCGTGCCCGCGGTGCCCAATGACACCATCGCTCAGGCCGTCAAGGATCACCCGGATGTGTTCATCGGTTTCGGCGTGGTCGAGCCGCAGCTCGGCGAGCTGGCGCGGGTGGAGATCCGACGCTGCGCGGAAGAGCTCGGGTTGAAAGGACTGGGTGAATTCAACCCTGGTCGGCAGGCGTTTTACCCGAACGACGAGCGCTACTATCCGCTCTGGGAAGAGGCCTCGCGTCACAGCCTGGTGCTGCTGTTCCATGGCGGCATGATGGGCGCTGGCGCCGGCACGCCTGGCGGCATGGGCTACAAGCTCAAGTACGGTCGTCCGATCCCCTACCTGGACGACGTCGCCGCCGACTTTCCCGACCTGCGCATCATTGGCGCGCATCCCGCGTGGCCCTGGCAGGAGGAGGCGCTCGCGGTGGCGCGCCACAAGACCAATTTTTATATCGACATCTCTGGCTGGGCGCCACGCTACTTCCCGCCGCAGCTCGTCCAGTATGCGGGTTCCATCCTCCAGGACCGCGTGTTGTTCGGTTCGGACTGGCCCGTGCTGGACGTCGAACGCTGGCTGACCGAGTTCGACCAGTTGGGTATCAAGGCCGAGGTTCGCCCCAAGATCATGCTGCACAACGCGCGCGCCCTGCTCGGCGTCTAGAAATTGCCACTCGCCTGCGCGCGTCTGGGGATGCACAATGGGACGGTCGTATGGCGATGACGAGTGTCTTTCCTGCCTGGATCACCTTGATCGCGCTGCTGTTGCTGGTCGCGGTCGTGCTCTGGGCGAATCAGCGCGAACAAGTTCTTCAGGCCAGTGAGGCGCGGGCGGGCCAGGCCGAGTCCCGCGCGGCGACGGCCGAAGCCGTGGTCACGGCCCAGGCGCAGATGCAGGCTGCGACGGCAACCGCGCTGGCGTACACCAACAGCCCAGAGGCGGCCGTCGATCGCAGTTTGAGTCTGGTGCTGGCCGCCGAAAAAGATCCGACCGACCAGCGTCTGCGCGCCCTGAGCGATGCGTTCGGGCCGTCGGCGCTGAGCGTGGTGCGGCCAGAAGTCGAGCATCTCCTGTCGGGCGGGCTCCACCTTGGCGGCGACTCGGGCTACGACCTCAGCGTGGTCACGACCACGACGCCCGGCCCGGACGAGGCGCAGGTGCAAACTCACGAGCGCTGGACCTATGACGAGCGCGGCGGCGACGACCATCGCGCCCGCTGTCTGATCGAGACCAGCGAGCAGACCTATGTCCTGCAGAAGCCGGGATCGGACTGGCAGATATCGGATATCCAGCTTGGGACGTCGACCCGCGCCGACTGTCCAGGCCCATGAGGATCTGAACACCCGAGGGGCTGAGAGGCATGTCTGGCCGACGACATTTCGCAAACCTTGGACCCAGCCCGTGGGTGCTCTACGATTGGCGCGGACGACATGGACGCGAATGAGCGGCTGCTCAGCCAGGTGCTGCAGGAGCGCAGTGGCCACGGGCGCTTCCGCGGGCCAGGTTCGAGCTGGCTACTGACAGGCGGTCTCGTCCTGGTCGTCGTGGTGGTCGGCGTGCTGCTGCGCATCGTCGGAAGCACTGGCATGGGCGGGGCGCCCGCCCCGCATGCGCTGGCCGTGGAAACCGCCGCGGCGCCAGCGGCTGTGCGTACGCCCGACGCGGTCGTGAACGGCGCGCAGTCGGTGGCCACCGCCGCGGTCGCCACGGGCGGTCCGCGCCGCTACGTCGTCCAGCCGGGCGACAGCCTCGAGTCGATCGCCGCGCGAGCCGGCCTGAGCCCGACGACCCTGGCCTCAGTCAATCAACTGGATGATCCAGACCTGCTGCAGCCTGGGTCCGAACTGGAGATCCCCACGACCGACGGCGTGCTCCACGTTGTCGCGTCTGGCGAAACCTTGCGCTCGATCGCGCAGGAGTACGACGTGGACGTCAACACGGTGGTCGCGGCGAATGGCCTCACCGATCCCGACCATATCGCCGCTGGATTGCGCCTGTTCATTCCGGGCGGTCACGCGACGCTGACCGCGCAAGACGGCAGTCAGTAGTCACTAGCCGGTAGTCATCCTGCCTGTCACCAGGGCCGCCACAGCGTGGGGGTCTGCTGGCGCAGCATTGCTACGCCAGCACACGTGCACGTCCGGCCGCACCAGGAGCAGGTCGCACCCGTATACCGTGCGTGGGGTTTCGCCAGGAATGTCGAGGACTTCCAGCGGCGCGCCCGTCTGATGCAGCGCACGTTCGAATAGGGAAGTGTCGACGCGCGTTCGTCCCAGCCGCAAAAGCGTATAGCCCGGCCCGAGACGGTCGTGCAGGGCGGTCCCGTCCTCGAGCCAGACGTGCGGCAGGCGCGCACCTGGCCAGGTTGTGGGTATATAGGCCGCGGCATTGGGGTCCGGTCGCTGGCCGGACTCCGGCCAGATGATGGGCGAATCGACATACTGATAGCCGGCTTCGATGCCCTGAATCTCGGTGACTTTACGCTGCTCGACGTCGAACAGTCGCGCGATCTGCGTGCGTTGGCGAGCGCCGTCGGGTGTCTGGTCGTGGATGCTGGGACTCCACGCCGCGCGCCACGAGTCACGGCCAGCCATCGCGGTACCGGAGGCCTGGATGTTCCGCAGTCCGATCGGCCGACGTTCGCTTTCGTAGGCTTCCAGCAAGCCTGGTCCACCCCAACCCGCCAGCGCACCTGCCAACTTCCAGCCCAGGTCAACCGCGTCTCCGACCCCCGTATTCATGCCCAGACCGCCCGTCGGAATCACCAGATGGGCCGCGTCGCCGGCGATGAACACGCGCCGATCCTGATACCGGTCGGCGCACAGCAAGTGCTGGGTCCACTCGTTGACGGAGAGCATGTCAAATGACAGCGGCATGCCCAGACTCGTCGCGAAGATGGTCGCCATTTCGGAGTCGCTCGCCGCGGCCGCGTGCAGCGTCCAGTGGCGTGTGCTGTCTTGCAGGATGATGAACGGGAACAACGGACCTTCGGCAATATGGTAGTGTCGACCTTTGCCAATGGTCAGGCTGTCATAGAGATCCGGACAGAAGAACAACGCCTGGCGGAGTGTGCGGATCCCACCGCGGCCCTGTAGCGCGATGCCTGCTTGTTTGCGAACCGTGCTGGAGCCTCCGTCACACCCGACCAGGTAGACCGCGCGGAGTGTTGTCTCGTCGCCGCTATTCCACCTGAGACTCGCCGTGACGCCGGCGGCATCCTGCGTGTATGCCGTCAGCTCGCAGCCGAAGTGCACGTCAACAACCGGCAGTCGTTCGACCAGCGAGCGCAGCAGCGGCTCCAACGTGTACTGGGAGATGAGCTGGTAGGGCTCCAGCAGGCGCGTGCCATCGTTGTGCGCGGCAATGTCGGTCTTCGCGTCCGCCACGGACGGATACGGCAGATGCACCAGGGGTGGCAAGGCAAGCGACGTGGTGAGAAACACGTCCATTGGCGCCTCGCGCGGCAGACCCGCGGCGCGGACAGTTTCGGCAATCCCGAGCCGACGGTAGATCTCCATCGTACGCCCGTTGCAACGCTCCATCTTGGGTAGCTGGATCGAGGTGAGGTTGCGTTCGACGAGTGTGCAGCGGATGCCGCGTTGGCCGAGGTCCAGTGCGAGTGTCAGGCCGACCGGTCCAGCGCCAACGATGAGCACCTGCGTGGTGTCTGACGGCATGTGGACATGATTATGCGCGGGCGAAGCTGGCCACGTTCTTGCAATAGCCCTGGGCATGGACGCGAAAGGCGGCGGCATTGGACGCTGTCTAGCGCACACGCTGGTGATGGCAACGGTCATGGGCGGGCTGATCGCCGGGACGATCCTGCCCGCCCTGGCCGCGGTGCCGGTCGTGCGGTCGCCCGCGATCGCGCAAGCCGTCGCTGTCGCCCCGGCGCTGGCCACGCCGGTCCCGACAGACGTGCCGGCTCCCGACATCTCATCTGGGCCTGCCCCGGCGACATTTGACACGTCCGCATTGGTTGCCCTGGACACCGCGAGTCACCCGGGCTTCGATCCAGACGTCGAGCGCTGGCGTGACCTCGCTGCCGCGGCGACCAGCACCGTGCAGCGCGTGAGCGGTGTGACACTCGACGACGACCTCCTTCTGGCGCTGGTCGCCGTCGAATCGGGTGGTCAGCCGGACGCCCGTTCGTCGGCGGGTGCGGTGGGCCTGACGCAGGTGGAGCCGGCCACCTACGCCGACCTGCAGTCGCGCTACACGGGACTCCTGGCAAACCGGCCGCTCGAGCAGCCGGCCACCAACGTCCTCGCCGGTGCCCTGTATCTGGCGGAGTGTGCGCGCTTCCTCCAGGTTGACGTGTCGGATCGCGCAGACCTGGAGCTGGTGCTCGACGCCTACAACTTCGGCCCGCGTGCCACCGCCGAGTGGTGGCACGGCGGTGGCCCGAAGCCGCTGCCGGACGAGACGCTCCAGCACGCGACGCGCATCATGGCGGCCTACGCCGCGCGAAGCTAGCAGTTCGGCCGACTAGCTCGTCTTCGGCGCGGGGAACTGGTGGGTCATCAACGCGTTGACTCGGTTCTGCGCACGCTGCGTCACGGCGGCCACCTGGTTGGCGTTGATCTGTCCCGACGTGACGTCAGCCTGAAGCTTGCTGGTGATGTCGGCCATGATGGCAGCCGAGACCGTCGACGGCTGCACGTTGTGGTTCTGCGCGACCGCCGTCAGGGTGGTACCGGCGAGCTGCGTCCGCAACGTCTTGACGTCTGGTAGCCCAATCGTCTTCGCGGCGACCTGCAGCTCGTCCCTGCGCAGACTTGCCAGTGGTCTGACGTTGCCGCCGACGTCCTTGCGAGCCTGGAGCAGCGCTTGCTGCAACTGGTCGGCCGAAATGCCGAGTTGACTGGCCGCGTCCGAAATGATGGCTTGACGTCGCTGTTGCGCGGTAGTTGCAATTGAAGCAGGCGCCGATGTCGAGGCAGGCGTCGGTGTCGCGGTGGACTGCGCGTAGGTCACGCCCAGCGCGCCGCCCATCAGCATGGCCGCGCCTCCGGCGGCCAGCAGGAAACGTTTCATATCCAGTTACACGCGGCAGGCCCGCCGCGCGTAACAAAACCTCAGGTGGAATCGCGAATGGCAAAAAAGCGATTCGCGACGTCTTCTCGTCCGCTGATCGCCGAACGCGCGTAGACGTACAGCAGATACGTGTTGTTGTCGAACGTGGTCGGCTCGAAGGACAGCCGCCAGCCGGCCGAGGCGAACCGGGGACCGTACTGACTCGCCGCGGCGGCGTCGCTGTAGCCGAGGTGGGCGTCGCCGAGAAGTGTGCCACCGTTGTCGCGCGGGCCGCCGAGGTAGACCTCCACGCGGTCGACGCCGGACCCGGCGACGCCTTGTGGCGTCTGCGACGTGGCGTACTTGTCGAGGGCATAACCGCTGATCTCGGCTGACGCGTTGGTGAGCAGGATCTGGCCGTTGGTGGGCTGCTCAATGCTGATGATCGGCAGGGCGTTCGCGCCTGGCGCCGGCAAGACCGGCGCGGGTGGGAGCGACGGCGACACGCTCACGCTGAGCTGCTTGTACCACCAGCCTTTGTCCGGTGTATGCGCGTAGACCAGCAACGTCTGCGGGCCCGCGGGCAGGGAATCGACCGGCACGAACGCGGCGAAGCCGGAGTTTGTCCAGAAGGGGTTGTTGAGCGCAGCGGCCACGTCGGGGCGGCTCAGACCGAGGTTGGCGTGGGCGAGCAGCTTGCCGCCGCCGCTGCCCATGGCGCCCAGCCAGACCTGGATGTCGTCGACGCCGGGCCAGCCCTGGGCGGATTCGTCGACGAACCAGCCGGAAAGCTGGAAGCCGGTGGGGACGACGGCATTGGGCGTGGGCGAGTCGACGTAGCCGTCATACGTGTTGTCCAGCACGGCGTTCGGGCCGGGGGTCCAGACCGACAGCGGGTCGGCGTGGGCCGGAGCAGCAAAGGCGAGGAGCGCCAGGCAAACGAGGACCCGCCTCAGCGACTGAGAGGCGAACTTCGACGGGGAAAGCGCCGTCATGGAGTGATGCTCGTCGTCGGGACGAAGAAGAAGATGATCGCGATGATCAGATAGATCGCCAGCAGCAGCGCGCCTTCGAACCAGTTCGACTCGCCGTCCAGACTCAAGAAACACACACCCAGGACCGCGATCAAAAGGGCGCCCAGTTCGAAGTGGTCGAACACCAGCGGCATCGGATGGCCAACCAGCAGCGAGACGAGCACCGCCAGCGGTGCGACGACCAGCGCCACCTGGCTTGCGGAGCCCAGGGCGATCCCCACCGACAGGTCCATGTGGTCACGGCGCGCAAACATCACCGCGGAGAAGTGCTCTGCCGCGTTGCCAACAATCGCGACGATCACCGCTCCAACGAACAGGTCCGATAGCCCGAGCGCGCTTGCCGCGTGCTCGATGGACCCGACCAGCACCTCCGCGGCGATCGCGGTCAGCAGCGTCGCGACTGCCAGTAGCACAAGGGCGTTGCGCCGCGTCAGCTCCGGCGGTTCTTCCTCCTGGGGCGAAGCCGCGCCCAGGAGCGGCCGGTGCGTTTTGAGCGAGAACAGCAGGCTCGCCGCGTACGCCCCCAGCATGACGATCGACACCAGCACACTGATGGTCAGGATGTTCGGCGACGAAACAGGCTGATCGACATTGAGCGTCTCCGCATAGATGTCCGGGATGATCAGGGCGCCCACCGTCAGGAGCAGGAGACCACCGCTGACGCCCACCGCGGTTCGATTGAAGACCTGTCGCGCGCGGCCCCACCCGCCGACGAGCATGGCCGCGCCCAGCACCAGGAGCAGATTGCCCAGCAAGCTGCCGGTGAGCGAGGCCTTGACCACCTCGACGAGGCCTTCGCGTAACGCGAGGACAGCGATGATCAGCTCGGCGGCGTTGCCGAAGGTGGCATTCAGGAACCCGCCCAGGCTTGGACCAACATAGCGCGCCACCTGTTCGGTGGCGTTGCCAATCAGCCCGGCGAGGGGTATGACCGACACCGCCGATGCCAGAAAGACCAGCACGTCGTTGGCCTGGAGCCAGTTGAGCGCCAGGGCGATCGGCAGCGCGACCAGCAAGAGGTTCAGGCGGTTGCCACGTACGTACTCGATCACGCCCCTTGTCGCGAACGCATCCGACACGACGCTCATGATCGTTGATCCGGTGGGTGTCTAGTCGGCGCCGGCTTCGGCGACCGAGCGCGGGAAGCGGGTCGGGGTGAAGTGCAGTGCGCCGGCGGGCAGCTTCCACTGCATGACGTGGACTGAGAAGCGGCCAGCTTTGACGGCGGGGTCAGCTTCTTTGAGCGCGCGCGCCTCGTCGACGCCGACATTGAGGATGCTCAAGCCGCGGAAGTGTGCATCGTCCAGCGGCCCAGCCGCGACGAGCTTGCCCGCGGCATGCAGCGAGGCGAGGTGGTTGAGGTGCGCATCCTGGAGCGCCAGCGCGGCGGCGGCGTCGAGCTGAGGAGCGTCCGCGCGCAGCACGAGTAACGCGACACTGTATTCATCGAACTGCATGGCGCACGGTATCAAACGGATGGCGGTGTGGCTGCAATCGCCAGGCCGAATCGCCAGGCCGAATCGCCGGCTGAAATTGCCAGGCTGAAATTGCCAGGCCGAAGTCGATAGACTGGGGCCCCAGGCAAGGTTATCGGTATGCGGAGTGGCGTCAGACGTCGAGAAGTGTTGCGTCTGGCGCTGTCAGGCTCGGTCGCACTCGCCCTGAGCGCCTGCCAACCTGGACAAGCCGTGCCGCCGCCGAGCACGCAGCCCGCGGGGCAAGTCGCGTCCACGCCGCCAACACCCGAGCCGCTGAGCTTGCCCATTGTGTCGCGACCGCTCACGCTGAGCTACTGGGTGCCCATGTCGGGAAATGTCGCGCCGACGATGAAGAGCTTTGGCGAGATGGGCTGCTATATGGAGCTCGAGAAGCGCTCGGGCATCCACCTCGACTTTCAGCATCCGCCGCTATTGCAGGAGCAGGACCAGTTCAATTTGATGATCGCCTCCGGCAAATATCCGGACATTGTCGAGTTCGACTGGCTCCACAACTACGCCGGCGGTCCGGCCAAAGCCATCAAGGATGGGGTCATTCTGCGCCTGAACGATCTTGTCGAGCGCTACGCGCCGAATCTGACTCAGGTGCTTGCCGAGCATCCGGACTGGCGTAAGCAGATCGTTACAGACGAGGGCGACATCTATGGCTTTCCCTTCCTGCGCGGCGACCCAAGCCTGTTGACGTATATGGGGCCCGTCATCCGCGCCGACTGGCTCGACAAGCTCAGTCTGCCCGTGCCGCGGACGCTGGACGACTGGCACGTGATGCTGACAGCCTTCAAGGCCCAGGACGCGAACGGTCAGGGCACGACGCTGCCGTTCAGCCCCTGGGCAAACTCCATCCCGGGTGGCTGGAATTCCTGGTACGGTGCAGGCGCCTTCCTCCGGCACGCCTTCGTCGGCGCCTGGGGCATCGCCATGGGCTTCTATCAGCTCAATGGCAACGTGATGTACGGCGCGCTGCAGCCGGAGTTCCAGGACTTCGCCGCGACGATGCGCGGCTGGTTCGTCGAAGGCCTGATCGATCCCGATTTTCCATCCACCGACCAGGCCAGCTTCGATGCAAAGGTAACGAGCGGGCGCCTGGGCTCGATGGTGACGCTCGGTGGAAATGGCATCGGCAAGTACCTGGGTCTGGTGAAGGACCCGACGTTCAAGCTGGTCGGCGCGCCCTATCCGACGTTGCACTCGGGTGACAGCCCGCTGCTGGGTCAGCGTGACGACATCTACGCTGGCTCCGGCACGGCGGCCATCACGTCGGCCAACAAGCATATGGTTGAGGCGGTCAAAGAGCTCGACTACGGCTACAGTGATGCTGGCCAGCTGCTGTTTAATTTCGGCCTGGAAGGCGTCAGCTATAACCTGGACGGTGGCTATCCGCGCTATTCCTCCGAGCTCTTGCAGAACCCGACGTTGCCGCCTGCGCAAGCATTGAGCCGCTACGTGCGTGCAACGTTCAACGGTCCCTTCGTCCAGGACGCGCGGTATATCGAGCAGTACTTTCAACTCCAGGTGCAGAAAGACGCGCTGAAGACCTGGCTGGCTCCGACCGACGAGCGGCAGATGCCGCCGGTGACGCCGACGCAGGACGAGGGCAAGAAGTTTGCCTCGATTATGAACGAGGTGAACAGCAAGTATCAGGAAGTGTTCACGCGCGCCGTGACGAACGCCGAAGCGCCCGATGCGCTGGCGGCACTTCCCGCGGAGCTGCGCCAGATTGGCATCGACGACGCGATCAAGATCCAGCAAGCGGCCCTCGATCGATATACCAGGCGAGCGTAGGCCCATGCGTGTGCTGGCCGACCTGCGGCGCAATCGCGCTGTCTATCTCATGCTGGCACCGGTGCTGGCGTACTACGTGGTCTTCCACTACGTGCCGATGTACGGCGTGATTATCGCGTTCAAGGACTACAGTCCGGTCCAGGGTCTCGCCGGAAGTACCTGGATCGGATTGCAGAACTTCCAGGACTTTTTCAGCGGCGTCTTCGTCGTGCGTCTGGTGCGTAACACGCTGGCTATCAACGTGCTCGACGTCATCTTCGGGTTCCCGGCACCGATTATCCTGGCGCTCCTGTTGAATGAGATGACCAGCCAGCACTTCAAGCGTCTGGTTCAGTCCTTCACGTATTTGCCGCATTTCATCTCGTTGGTCGTGCTGGTGGGGCTGCTCCTGGATTTCTTCTCGCGGGATGGACTCGTCAACGGCATGCTGGGCGCGCTCGGAATTCCGCCGACATCGTTCATGCAGGAGGCCGGCTGGTACTGGCCGCTGTACGTGGGCTCCGGGATCTGGCAGGCCGTAGGCTGGGGATCCATTATCTACCTCGCCGCGATTGCCAGCGTGGATCAGACGCTGTACGAAGCCGCCATCGTGGACGGGGCCGGTCGCTGGCGGCAGATGCTGCATATCACGCTCCCCGGCATCATGCCGGTGGTTCTTGCGCTGTTCATTCTGCGTGCGGGAATGTTGATGAGCGTCGGGTACGAGAAAACGATCCTCATGTACAACCCGTCAACGTACGAGACTGCCGATGTGATCTCGTCCTACGTGTATCGTAGAGGCGTGCTCGGAATGGACTTCGGCTTCAGCGCCGCTGTCGGCCTCGTCAATTCGGTCGTCAACTTCGCGTTTCTGATCGCCGCCAACCGTCTGAGCCGACGGCTGTACCAGGTCAGTCTCTGGTAGGCATGGCCGCTCGCTATGGCCGCTCACGCGGCGAACGTGCCTTCGGCGCAGGCAGCATCGCCTTGCTCGTCATCCTGGTGTGCGTGGCTGCCTATCCGTTGGTCTACGTCATCCTTGCCTCGCTGAGCGACCCGGCCGAACTGATTGCCAATCGCGGTCTGCTGTGGCGCCCGCTCGGCCTGAACCTCGACGCGTATCGGGTGGTCCTGCAAAATCCGATGATCGCGATTGGCTACCGCAATACGCTGCTGTACGTGGTGGGCGGAACGGCGCTGAATATGGTTCTGACATGCCTGGGCGCGTACGCGCTCTCGCGCCGGAATGTCATGTTCAGTCGGCCGATTCTGATCCTCATTCTGTTCACGCTGTTTTTCAGCGGCGGTCTGATCCCGACGTACTTGCTCGTCGGGCAGACACTGCAAATGGCCGACACGCCGTGGGCGCTGATCGTGCCCACCGCCATCAATACCATCAACCTGATCATCTTGAAAACAGCCTTTGAAGCGGTGCCCGTCGCGCTCGAGGAAGCCGCGCGCATCGACGGCGCAAATGACTTCACCATCCTGTGGCGGATTGTGCTGCCGCTGTCGCTGCCGGCTGTCGCCGTGGTGGTGCTCTTTTACGCGGTCGCGCACTGGAATTCCTATTTCCCGGCTCTGGTCTACCTGCACTCGCGAGACCTGTACCCTCTACAGCTGGTGCTGCGTGAAATTCTGATCACGAGTAACGTCGAGAGCATGACCACCTCCGTGCCGAGTGGCGACACGTTTCAGGTGGCACAAACCATCAAGTACGCGACCATCGTCGTCGCCACGCTGCCCATCCTTCTGGTGTATCCGTTCTTACAGAAGTACTTCGTCAAGGGCGCGCTGATCGGCGCCATTCGCGAGTAGCTGGTGGTAGAACCGTTCAGTGGGCTGCTGTTGCGCCACCGCGGTCGTACTGGTCTGACCCAGCGACAGCTCGCGACACGCGTGGGTGTGAGCATGCGCACCATCCAGGGGTGGGAAACGGGCGTCATGTACCCCGCCGCGGGCCGCTTGGAGGCGTTGATTGGTGCTCTGCTCGAGACGGGTGGGTTCACGACCGGGCGAGAGCAAGACGAAGCCGAAGCGCTGTGGGGCGCGGTGGAGCGAGAAGCGGCACGCGCTCACCCACCCTTTGAACAGGGGTGGTTCGCCACGTTGTTGGCGCAGCGGGCAGCATCGGCGCAGCAGGCAGCATCGGCGCAGCGGCAGGCCGTTGCCGCGGACCAGCCGCGGCCGCAGTCGCCGCCTGACGTGCCGGGCGGTCGCCAGGACTGGGGCGACGCCCCAGCGCTGGTCGACTTTGTGGGCCGTACCGCCGAGTTGTCGACAGTGCGCCACTGGGTGCTGGGCGAGCACTGCCGGCTCGTGGGCGTGCTGGGTATGGGCGGCATTGGCAAAACCAGTATCGCCGCCAGACTGGCCCAGGAAGTTGCACCGGGATTTGAGCGCGTCTACTGGCGCGGTCTGCGCAACGCACCGCCGGTGGGTGAGTGGTTCGCCGGAGCCATCGCCTTTCTGTCAGATCAGCGTGTTGTGCCGCCGGAGGGTGAGTCGAACCAGCTGGCGGCGCTGCTACAGCTGCTCCGCGAGCGCCCCAGCCTGATTATCCTGGACAATTTCGAAACGCTGCTCGAGCCCGGTCAGCGCGACTCGAGCTACCGCGAAGGGCTGGCTGGCTATGGATCCGTGCTGCGCGCGGTGGGCGAATCGAGCCACCAGGCGTGCATTATCGTGACCAGTCGCGAAGCGCCGCCCGAGTGGACCATGCTCGGTAGTCGCGCCGTTCGCACACTCGAGTTGAGCGGTCTGGAGGTCTCCGATGGCCGGGTGCTCCTGGCCCCCAAACACTTGTCTGGTGACGCGGAGGACTGGGCCAACCTCGTCCTGCGCTATGGCGGCAACAGCCTGGCACTGAAGGTGGTTGGAGAGACCATCCGCCAGGTCTTCGGCGGCGAGATCGGCGCTTTTCTGTCGGAGTCGAGCACCGGTGCGGTATTCGGCGGCATCCGGCGGCTGTTGGCAGAGCAATTCGATCGCAGCTCACCGCTGGAGCAGACGGTGCTGCGCGTGCTGGCGGTCGAACGCGAGCCGGTCACCGTCGCCGGCCTGATTGCCGCGCTCGGTCCGCGCGCTGGCCGAGGCGCACTGGTGGAGTCGATCGAAGCGCTGCGGCGTCGCTCGCTGGTGGAGCGCGCCGAGATTGTCGGCGCCGCCGCGTTCACGCTGCAGTCGGTCGTGCTGGAGTATGTGACGGATCGTCTGGTCGAAGCCGTGACGGACGAAGCGGCGCACGGCGAGCTCGTCCAGCTGGTCGAGCTGCCGCTCATCAAGGCGCAGGCCCGGGAGTACGTGCGCCAGACCCAGGAGCGTTTGATTGGCGAGCCAATCCTGCAGCATTTGAAACTCGAACACGGTCTGCATGGCGTCGAACCACTCTTGCTGGCACTGCTCGACGGCTGGCGCAGCGCGCCTCAAGCGGAGCAGGGTTTTGGACCGGGCAACGTCGTCAACCTGCTGCGACTGCTGCGTGGTGATCTGCGTGGGCTCGACCTGGCCGGACTCGCGCTGCGCCAGGCCTATCTCGCGGGAGTCGAAGCGCAGGATGTCAGTCTGGCGCGGGCGGACCTCTCTGGCGCGGTGTTGACCGAGACCTTCAACTTCCCACTGTCAATTGCCTTCAGCCGCGACGCGTCGTTTCTCGCGGCGGGCACTTCCGCCGGCGAAGTCTGCTTGTGGCGTGTCGCCGACAGGACGCCCTTGCTGGTGCTACAGGCGCACACCGGACCGGTGCACCGGGTGGCGCTGAGTGAGGACGGTAGCTTGATGGCGAGTGCCAGCGAGGACGGCACCATCCGGTCTGCTGTCCGCGCCGGAGGGACACACGCGGGCGGTGATCGCGGGGCACGCCAGTCCGGTGTACGCGATGGCACTCAGCAGTGACGCGCACACGCTCGTCAGCGGCAGTTTCGACGGTGCCATCCGCGTCTGGGACGTCGACACCGGGCGGTTGCGCGCCACGCTGCAGGTCGACGCCAGCCCCGTGTGGAGTGTCGCGCTGGACGCCGAGGCAGCACGGCTCGCGAGCGGCAGTTTTGACGGGACGATCCGGCTCTGGGATGTGGCGCGCCAGCAGTTGTTGACGACGCTCGAGGGACACAACACCCCGGTGTGGAGCGTGCGCTTGAGCGAGGACGGGTCGTTGCTGGCCAGCGGCACTGAGGATGGACAGGTGCGGCTCTGGGATGCCGCGAGCGGGGAGCTGCGTGCCACAATGCAGGGCCATTCTGGCGCGGTTCGGGGTGTCAGCCTGAGTCCGGACGCGCGCCTGCTTGCCAGCGCCAGTTGGGACGAGACGGTGCGCGTGTGGGAGACCCACGACGGTCGGCCGGTGGCGGTGATCGAGGGCCACACCGGACCCGGTGCGTGACGTGGCACTCCACACCGACGGTCGACTGCTGGCTAGCTGCAGCCTCGACGGGTCGGTGCGGCTGTGGGAAGCGCCCAGCGGACGGCCACTGGCCAACCTGGCGGGACATGCCAGTCCCGTCTACGGGGTAGCGTTGAGCAGCGATGGTCGCCTGCTGGCAGGTGCAAACTGGGACGGGACCGTCCAGTTGTGGGACGCACGCGCCGGTCAGAAGCTGACGACGCTGGCGGGTCACACCAGCGCCGTGTACGGCGTCGCGCTGAGCGCCGATGGCCAGATTGTCGCCAGTGGCAGTTGGGACCGCACGATCCGCCTGTGGCGTACGGACGGCGGCCAGCCGCTCGCGGCGCTGCACGGGCACTCCGGCGGGGTGCGCAGCGTCGCGCTCAGCAGTGACGGCGAGCTGCTGGTCAGCGGCAGCTGGGACGGCACGGTTCGGTTGTGGCAGGTCCCGGACGGAGGCGCACTCCACATCTTGCGCGGCCATACGGGCGGAGTGCGAAGTGTTGCGCTGAGCGCCGATGGACAGCTGGTAGCCAGTGGCAGCCTCGACGGCACGGTACGCCTGTGGCGGACGAGCGATGGGGCTCTGCTGGGCATTCTGGAGGGGCACATCAATCCGGTGTATGGCGTCGCCTTGAGTGCAGACGGGCAGCTCGTCGCTAGCGGCAGCTGGGATGGCATGCTCCGCCTGTGGGACGTGCGTAGCCGTCAGGTGCTGGCCGCGCTCGAGGGCCACACTGGCGAAGTGCGGTCGGTTGCCTTGAGCGGCGATGGGCGTTTGCTGGCCAGCGGCGGCTTCGATGGCACTGTCCGATTGTGGTCCGTGCCGGAGCGGCGGGCGCTGACGGTCCTGCGTGGACACACGAGCCCGGTGTACGGCGTGACGATCAGCCGGGACGGCGGCGTGCTTGCCAGCGGCAGTTTCGACGGGACGATGCGGCTGTGGGCCTCGAGCGACGGCGCCTCGCTGCACACGTTGCGCAGCGATCGACCCTATGAGCGTGTCGACATCACCGGCTTGACTGGCGCGACCGAGGCGCAACGCGCGGCTCTCCTGGCGCTCGGCGCCGTCGAACAGGCCTGATACCCTCAGCCGAACGCTGGCAAACTATCGAGGGAGGTGCGTTCATGACGTCGACTGCCGAGGTGGCCTTTCCGAATCCACAGGAGATCGAGGGCTACTGGGATTGGGACAAGATTCATGCGCCGCGCCCACTGACCCCGCTGGCCGGCGACGCCGTCGTCATGGCCATGAGCGAAGGGTTCACCATCGCCCAGCACGGCTTCGGCTCTCCGCTCGCGCTGCGCTGCCGCATGGTCAACAACTACCTCTACGCCGCGTTTGCGCCGGATGCCGCGTTCACGCCGCCCACGACCGACCCGGCCGAATATGCGCGGGCGCTCGAGCAGGTCGCATTCCGCACCGGCGAGCGGTGGACCAACGAATGGGAGCCCGCGCTGGTAGTCATCCTCCAGAAAGCTCGCACGACGGATTTCGATGCAATGGACGACACCGAGCTGCTCGCGGCCTTCGACGAGCAGCTCGAGAATCACGTCTACATGTGGGAGATCCACGGTTGGATCAACCTGTCGCTCCTTCCCGCAACCGCGCTGACGGACTTCTACAATGCGGAGATCCAGCCGTCCGATCGCAATGAAGCCTGGCAATTGCTTCAGGGGTACAAGACCAGATCGATCGACGCCGGTTCCGGGTTGTGGAAATTGAGTCGGATGGTCAAGGACAGCCCAGGACTGTCGAAAGTCTTCGAGCTCGATCCGGTGGCTATCCCCGCGGCGCTCGAATCGTCCGACGCGGGCAAGGCCTTGCTGGACCAGCTTGACACCTATCTGGAGGAGTTCGGGTGGCGCAGCGACGGTATCTACGAGCTTGGAGACGCCACCTGGCGCGAGGACCTGACCATTCCGCTCAACACGATTCAGGGCTACGTGCGGCTTGGCGAGGAACACAATCCGGAGCTCGCCATGCTGCGCGCAACGGAACGGCGGGAGGAGCTGGCAAGCGCGGCGCGCGCGAAACTTGCGTCCGATCCCGAGAAGGTCCGCCGCTTCGACGAGCTGATGGAAGCCTCCAAGTACAACACGCGCGTGGTGGAGGACCACAGCTACTGGATCGACCAGATGGGGGTCGCCGCGTTGCGGCGCTTCTTCCTGAGCGTCGGCAAGCGACTGACCGAGCGCGGTGCGCTGAACCAACCGGAGGACGTGCTGTTCCTGTACAAAGACGAAATCCGCACGGGGCTCAGTACGGCGAGGACGGACCATCGGAAAGAGGTGGCACAGCGCCGCGCGGCATTTGAGGGAGCGTCGGCGATTGTCCCACCGGATCACCTCGGCGAGCCGACGCCCGCCAATCCCGACCCGTTCTTCGTGGCGATCGTGGATAAGATGTTGGGATTCCTGCCTATCGAGCCGAGTACGGACCCGAGCATCATTGCCGGTGTCGCGGCGTCGCCAGGGACGGCACAGGGGACAGTGAAGGTTGTGCGCACGCTGGTGGAGGCCAGCAAGCTCCAGCAAGGCGACATCATGGTCTGTGAGATGACGGTGCCGACCTGGGTTCCCCTGTTCGCGACCGTGCGCGCTGTCGTCGCGGATTCCGGTGGAATCCTCAGCCACTGCGCGATCGTCGCGCGTGAATTCGGTCTACCGGCGGTGGTCGGGACCCGCGTCGGCACCACGACCCTGCGCGACGGCATGACGATCACCGTCGACGGTGGTCGAGGACTCGTCCGTATCGATTCACGCTAACACGGTTTCCCCAGAGGGAACCCACCAGGGGAGTGCTGGTCACGGCGGGTTCTCTCGCAGGCTCATCTGGCTCGCCCCACGGGAGGCGCACTTTGCAGGGCGCTACGAGAGGGTGGCAATCCAGGCGTCGATGACGCCCGCGCAGTGGCGGAAGGCGTATTCCCCTGGCAGCGTGTCGGGCGTGAACCAGCGCAGCTCCACCAGATCGTCCGCGGCCTGCATGTCTTCCTCGCCGCCCAGCACTTCCGCCAGGTAGTACACGTTCAGCGTGTAGAACTCGTCGTGATACGTGTCCATCACCACCGCGAGGAGAGATGCCATCCGCACGCGCAGCCCCGTTTCTTCGGCGACTTCGCGCGCGGCGCCCTCGGCGGGGTGCTCCCAGGGCTCCAGGAAGCCACCGGGAATGTCCCACATCCCGCGACCGGGCTCGATGGCGCGTCGCCCGAGCAGCACCTGCCCGTCGCGCACCACCAGCGCTCCCGCGCACGGCTTGGCATTGCGATAGTGAATCGCACGGCACACAGCGCACACCTGCGCGTCCAACCGCTGTGTCGGCGTCTCTGGCGGGTTGAGCGGATTGCCGCAATCCGGACAGAACCGAAAGACGTACACGTGGTCAGAACGGCCCGTTGACCGTTGCGTCGAGTTCGGAATGGTCGACGAATGCGCGCCGCAGCTCGCGCGTGGCCGGCTCCCAGTCCTGTCCATCCGCGAGGAGGATGCCGCCGGATCGCACGGCGTAGACCCGCGGTTGATCGACGCCCGGTGGCGGAGTACCCAGCCGCTCGTACGCGTCCAGCGCGTTGAGCAGCCGACGGCGGATGCGAATGATCATGGCGTCACTGGAGCCGAGGTGCTCGTGGGAGCGATCGAGAATGGGCCCCATGCCCGTGCTCATGGCCGCGTCCTGCATGCCGAATGAGCGGATGCCCGTGTAGCCCGGCACGCCCTGGTTCTTGCGCTGGACCTCGCGGTCGATGAGGAAATCATTGGCCGGATTGCCGGGCGTACGAAAGCGCTCCAGCCAACCGCTGCCATTGGGGATCACATCCGGTGGCGTGGGAGTCGAGCTCGACGCCATGACAAACGCGAGGGTATGCTCGTCGTCGAGGGGCACGCGCGCGTTGCCGCCCATTTTCAGCCCGAGCACGCCGGGTGGAGTGAACGAGTAGAAGGGAAAGCACCACTGCGCGATGCGCCAGTAGCTCTGGCCCAGAGCGGCCGGTCGACGCGCGCCGTACGCCGCGCCGCCGGGTGTATCGACAACCTCGAACGCGGCGGAGCGCTGCCGGAGCTGGTAGTCGCTGAAGCTGTCGGTCGGCTGGTCCTCGGCGCGCACGCCACCCAGGTGCAGGAAACTCACGTGCGATGTGTCGAGATCGCCCTCGAGCATTTGCAGCCAGTTGCACTCGACCTGGAATGTGGTCACCGCCGTGGCGGAGGACGCCAGCATATTGCCCTCCAGGATCCGGCAGCTCCGGCGGCGTCGTACGTGCTCCAAGGTAGGCCCACACGATGCCGCCCCGTTCTCGCGTCGGATACGCCACCGCTCTCACTCGGTGCCTGAACTCGGATTCGGGTGGCTCGCTGGGCATGTCCACGCATGCACCCGAGGCGTCGAGCTTCCAGCCGTGGTACACGCAGCGCAGACCACCAGCTTCGTTGCGGCCGAAGAACAGCGACGCGCCCCGATGCGGACAGTTGTGTGCCAGCAAGCCGACCGTGCCGTGCGTATCGCGAAACGCGACAAGCTCTTCGCCGAGAAGCTTCACGCGTACGGGATCGCCGTCGGGGTAGGGTAGCTCGGAGGAGAGCATGGCGGGCACCCAGTACTCGCGCAGAAAGCGGCCCATCGGTGTGCCAGGTCCGACGCGCGTGATCAGCTCATTGTCCGCCTCGTTCAGCACCTCGCGCAGTATACCGATTGATTGTTCGGTCTAAGATCGCTGGCATGCAGCCGCGACACAAGCGCTTCGGCGCCTTCATGGCCCCCTTCCACCCACCCACCGAGCACCCCTTGCTCGCGCTGGAGCGCGACATGGAGCTGCTGACCTGGCTGGACGAGCTGGCCTTCGACGAGGCGTGGGTCGGCGAGCACCACGGCGCCGGCTGGGAGTACATCTCGTCGCCCGAGATCTTCCTGGCAATGGCCGCGGAGCGCACCCGACACATCAAGCTCGGCACCGGCGTGGTGAGCCTGCCGTATCACCACCCGATGCTGGTGGCCGAGCGCATGGCACTGTTGGACAACCTGACCCATGGCCGGGTCCTCTTTGGTGTTGGCCCGGGCGCGCTGGTAACCGACGCGCTGATGTTCGGCGTGGACCCATCGCGCACCCGCCCGATGATGGACGAGGCGCTCGGCGTCATCCTGCGGCTCTTCACCGAGACCGAACCGATCACCGTCGAATCCGACTGGTTTTCGCTGCGTGATGCCGTCCTCCAGGTGCGACCGTACTCGCGGCCGTACATGCCGCTCGCCGTGGCGTCGATGCAGTCGCCGTCCGGTCCGGCCCTGGCTGGGAAGTACGGGGCTGGCTTGCTCTCGGTCGGCGTGTTCTTCGGGTTTCGGGGTGCCGTCGACTTGAAGGCTCAGTGGCAGGTTGCCGAGGACGCGGCGGCTGAAGCCGGACGCGCAGTCAGTCGTGACGAGTGGCGGCTGGTGCTGCCGGTGCACCTCGCCGAGACGCGCCAGGCCGCGATCGACCAGATTCACGACCGGGCGACCGCGTGGCTGACGCGCTACCAGCGCGACGTTCTTGGCCGACCGCTCCCGGAGGGTGTGCCCGAGGAGCGCGCGGTCGAGGCGCTGGCCGAGCGCGGCAGCTGGCTGATTGGTACGCCAGACGACTGCATTGCCGGGATCGAGCGCCTCGAGGAGCTGAGCGGCGGCTTTGGTGGCTTGCTGGTGATGGTCCAGGACTGGGCAACGCGCGAGAACCAGCGGCGCAGCTACGAGCTGATGGCGCGGTACGTGATGCCGCGCTACACGGGTGCGCTCGCGGGCGTCGAGGCGGGCCACCAGCATGGGGTGGCGTACAGTCGCGAAGCGACGAGCGCGATGCGGCAGGCCATCGAGCACGCGTTCGAGGCGCGCGAGCATGCTCCCGCGGGGCACACCTCATGAAAGTTGTCGCCGTGCTTGGGAGTCTCGTGACACTGGTGGCCGCCACCGCCGTGAGCGTGAGCAGCGCGCAGGCGCAGCCGGCCGCGCCCGAACTGGCCGTGCCCGATCCCGCGACGGCGACGCTTGATCCGAGCACGACCGCGTGGCTGGCCATCGACTTTCTGTCGTCGACCTGTGGGTCGAGTGCGACCTGCCAGGCCGATCTGCCCGGCGTTGCCGCGGCACTGGCCGCCGCGCGCGCGGCCAACGCAACCGTCGTGTATACGGTGCATCCCGCGCCTGACAACATGATCCTGCCGGACGTGGCGCCCATGCCCACCGATCCGGTCGTGACGGCGACGCCTGGGGACAAGTTCTACAGCTCGGATCTTGACAACGTGCTCAAGCAGGCGGGCATCACCACGCTCGTGCTCACCGGCGTGTCGTCGAACGTCGGGGTGCTGTACACGGCCGGCGCCGCCGCACAGCGAGGCTACACAGTGGTCGTGGCCGAGGATGGCATCGTGCCGGCCTCCGACCTGGCGAGCTCGGTGGCGCTGTGGCAGATGCTGCACGGGCCAGGCGGCAATCCACAGAACGCGCCGCTGCAAGCCAAGTCGGTGACGCTCAGCCGCATGGATCTCATCACGTACCAGTAGCCAGGCGCTCGGCCATTCTCATGCTTACGCTCATCCTCAGCGGGTCCCTCTGGGGACAGTGCATTTCGTGTAGCCTCTGATGCCGGGGAACGGCAATCACCCGCCAGGAGGTCTCAACACCAACTTGCAGTTCGGCACTTTTTTCTTCGGCACCGTCGACATGCCCGACGCTGGCGTCGATGGACCTTCTGCGCAACATCGCCGCTACACGCAGGCCGACTACCGTCGCGTCTATCAGGACCTGACTGCTTATGCGCAGCACGCGGAGAAACTCGGCTTCGACTCGATGTGGACGGCCGAGCACCACTTCCAGAACCATGGCTTCGAAGTCGTCCCCAACGTGGTGCTGCTCAACGCGGTTCTGGCCGAGCGCACCCAGCGCATCCGCTTCGGGTCCCTCGTGCACGTGCTCACGTCCTGGCACCCGGTCCGCTTCGCCGAGGACTACGCGCTCGCCGACGTGCTTTCCGGCGGCCGGCTGCTGTGCGGCCTTGGGCGTGGCACCGAGTCTCGTGAGTCGAATCCGTTCGGCGTGAACGTCGGCTGGGCCGGTGACGCTGACGACGTGCACAACCGCGAGGTCTTCGAGGAGCAAGTCGCCATTTTCAAAGCCGCGATCGGCCAGGAGGAATTCAGCTTCCACGGCAAGCACTACGATCTGCCGCCCGAAGGGCTGGAGTTCCGCGACGAGCCCGTCACGCAGCTCGCGCTGGTCCCGCGGCCCAGCTCAGATCCGGTGCGCATCTACCAGGCCGTCAGGAGCGATGACACCTTGCGGTACGCCGCCCGCGAACGACATGTGGCGGTGTTCTGGCAGACGCCAAAGGAGCGTCTGCACCAGATCTGGACACGCTACGCGGAGCTCGTCTATGAGTATCACGGCGTCCATTTACGACCGGGCGAGGATCGCATGCTGGTGGTCAACCTCCACACCGGCGAGTCGCTGGAGGAGGCCAAACGCACGGCGCGTCCCGGACACGACGAGCTGCGCAAGTTGATCTGGCCGAATACGGTCAAAACCAATCCGGCGCTCGCCAATCGACCGCCGTTTTCGCTCGAGGAATCGATGCACAACGGCTCGTATCTCATCGGCACCAGCGCGGCCGTGCGCGACGAGCTGCTCGCGATGTGCGAGCCGCTGGGTGTTGAGTATCTGACCATTTTCCCACATTTTCCGGGCATGACCCAGCGCGACACGCTGGACCAGCTCGATCGCTTCAGCCGCGACATCATGCCTGCGTTGAGCGGCGCGGCAGTTGGCGAGCTGTCGAGGAGCGCATGATGATGATGTTGAAGCAGCTGCCAGCCCACATGAACGTGAGCGTGCATGGCCCCGTCCCACCCAATCGCTTCTGGGGGTACTACACCGGACCCGAAATCGCCGAGCTCGCGCGTGGCGACCCGAACGCGACGGCTGTCCTGAACGTCGGCGCCGTCGAGCAACACGGGCCGCACCTGCCGACCATTACCGACACCCTCAACGGCATGGAGACGCTTGGCGCGGCGCTGGCACGACTGCCGGACGATGTAACGGTGCTAGCGTTGCCACCCACCAATCTCGGAAAAAGCGAAGAGCATCGCAATTTCGCGGGTACGTTGAGCTTCCGCGGCGAAACGCTACGCATGGTCATGCTGGATATCGCCACGTCCGTGGCCAGAAGTGGCTTCAAGAAGCTGGTGCTGTTTGGCAGCCACGGTGGCAACGTGGGAGCGATCGACGATTTCTTTCGCGACCTGCGCATCGAGACCGACATGCGCATTTTCAAGGTTCACAGTGGCAGCATTGGCAGCGTGCCGGGTCTGATCAGTCCGGAGGAGTCCGCGATTGCCATGCACGCGGGCGATTCAGAGACGTCGGTGGTGCGGTATCTCGCGCCGGAACTGGTGCAGATGGATCGCGCCGAGGGCTACGTCTACGAGACCAATCCACTCATCGGCTACTCGTTCAAGGGGCAGGATGTGATCGAGGCGTGGATCACGTCTGACCTGGCGCCGACCGGCGCGATCGGGAACCCGCATTTGTCGTCGCCGGAGAAGGGCAAGGCGATGTTCGAGGCGGCGGTGAGCCGTCTGGCGGAGCTGCTCGAGGGCGTCTATCGCCTGCCGCCGCGCGCGGTGCACGTGGCGCCGATTCCGTTACGCGATGGTGCTGTCCAATCGCGATGACCGTGCGCTGGCGAAAGGCGTGTTTACCGGACCGCTGGGGATGCCCGTCAGCGAAACGCGGGCATCACCTCTTCGCCGAACAACGTGAGGCTGCGCGTCACCTGCTCCAGCGGCATCGTCGCAATCTGGTGCTGGGCTAAAAAGACGTCGTAGCCCACCCGCTGCTGCTGGTCTTCGAGCAGCCGAATGACGGTCTCCGGGCTCCCCACCAGCGCCAGTCCGTTGTCAACCCAGAAGTCGTAGGAGCGACCGGTCTCCTGGAACACGCGCCCGCGCTCGTCGATGTCAACCGATCGCTCGCCGCCTGTTCCGCGCGCGTCGCCGCCGTGGCCAATGCGCGTGTGCGTCAGGCCAGCGGCGACTCCACCTGAACCGAAGAAGCCCTTCAAGAGCTCCGGCTCGGCCTCGGCGCGCGCCTGTTCGTCCGTGGCAGCCACGTGTACGTGCCGCGCCAGGAGTGTGCGCGGCAGCGGACCGGCGTGACCCCGCTGCTGCCACGCGGTGCGGAAATACGCGAACTTCTCGGCAACCACACGATCGACGTCGATGTTCTGGCCGACGTGGAAGTTGTGGCACGCGGCATAGTCCAGCGAGCGCTGGCTGTGCGCGCCGACCCACACCGGTGGATACGGCTGCTGGAACGGCTTCGGCTTGGGCAGCGCCTCGTCGAAGCTCCAGTACTGGCCCTCGTACGTGACCTCCTCCTGGGTCCACGCCTTGAGGACGAGGTCCATGACTTCCTCGCCCATGGCGCGGCGCTCGCCGAAGGGCAGCCTCCAGCGCATGAATTCGTGCGCCTGAATGCCAAAACCCGCACCGAAGTCGAGCCGACCGTGCGACAAATTGTCGAGGACGGCCGCGTCCTGGGCCAACCGCATCGGGTGGTACATCGGCAGCTGATAGACCATCGGGCCGAACCGCAGCGTACTCGTCTCGCGCGCCAGCGACGCCAGGTAGACGCTCGGCGACGAGACGTAGTTGAACGTGGCGTTTTGATGCTCGACGAAGAAGTAATAGCGGTAGCCAAGGCGTTCCCCAAGCACCGCGTCGCGGATGTGCTGGTCGTAGCCTTCGGCCGCGGTCGCGTAGCGGGCGATATCGCCGAAGCCATCCATGATGCCGAATTCGAGCGTGGCCATGTTGCGTGTCCTCCCCCAGCAGGGCCTCAGGTTCCGAGCGTTCCGCGTGCAAACACCTGCTCATTGGCGAGCCGCGTCTTCGTCACGCCCTGCTCGGCGCAGAAGTCGAGAAATGCAGCGATCGCGCGTGCATTCGCGCTGACTCCGTGCGCGAACACCTCGCCCAGGTCCGCGACCTCGTCGCGCAAGAGCTCGCGCATCGAGGTCTTGATCGAATATCCGGTCGCGTCGCTGAGCGCGTCTTCATAGGCGACCTGGCGGGACCGCTCGAAGGCGTCGTACAGCGTGCGCGCGACCGCGGGTCGTTCGCGGTCGAGCTTGCCGCCAATGACAATAATGTGGACCGGCGTGAAGATGCCCTGCTCGCGCAGCAGCTTCAGGTTTTCGGCCTGGTAATCGGCGAATAACCGCTTGACCTGCGCGCCTGGCTGCTCCAGCGCGCGCCACGCTTGCAAGTCGGTGATGTCACCGGTGCTCGCGTCGATTTCTCCATCGAGCAGGCGCTGGATGGAGCTCCGTGGCGGACCGCTGGCCGTGCGAATAGCGATCGACGCATTGTGGATCGGAAATGGACCGGCGGAATTGACCAGCCACTGGAGCCGTGTCAGGTCCACGCCGTAGCGGTGCTGCAGGAAGCCACGCGTATACACCGAAATGGCGCTGCTGTAGCCGACGGTCCCCAGGGTCTTGCCTTCGAGGTCCCTCGGCGCGTTGATGCCGCGGTCCGCGCGCACCCAGAGGTAGTTGAGGACTGGCTTGCGCTTGATGAATACCGGCAGGCAGCGCAGGTCCCAGCCCGCGTCGATCGCCGGTAGGACGTCGCCCATATTGATGTCCAGCAAGCCGAAGTCGCCGATCTTGAACTTCGGCTTGTCGAAGAAACCCGCCATCTCGAGTGGACCACTCGGTAGCACGCGCAGACCTTCGAGTCCGGCCCGCCCCTGCAGCAGCGGCTGGAGGATGTCGTAGCGGAAATTCGGCCGCGCCCCCTGCGCTTCGAGGGCAATGTCGCCACCGTCGGCAGCCGTCATCGTCAGGGCACCAGGCTGGTGTGCATGGCTGTTGCGACAGGATCATTGAGGAAGTCGTCGTTACGTGGCAGCACGGCCGACCAGGCGCGCCGGCGGTACACCTCGGCGTGACAGGGCGCGTACGGCGGCTGGCCGTCCTCCAGGTCACGCGCACCTTTGATCAGCACTCGACGCAGCGCGATCACGGCCGAGTCCGCCGAACCCAGGTGCTCCCTGGTGCGGTCGACGATGGGCCCCATACCGACGGTCATCGCCGCGTCCTGTTCACGCGTGCCGAAGATGCCGCTGAACGTCTCGGACCGCATCGCCAGACGATCCTGGAAGAAGCGGTTCTGATGGTTGCCGCGCAGCCCGCCGCCGGCGCGATCGTACGTGGCGACGTGCGCGTTGGGACCCTCGGTCATCGCGTCGCGTTCGGCCAGGGTCATGGCACGCTGCGTCCGCCACATGACGGTCCAGACGTAGGTATGCGTGTCGTCCATGGGTACCCACATGTGAAGTAGACCCGAGCTGCCGTCGATCGGCGCCGCGACGGCGGTGTAGCACGGCAGCATCACCTGGTTGATGCGCCAGTAGTACGAGTCCTCGTCGGCGTTGCGCCGCGCGGCGATCATCATGCCGTAGTCGGTCGGCTCGATGACCCACTTGGGAGCTTTGTCGAGGGCCTGGTAGCGGCTTTCGCGCGACGCGCTGGACGGGTCGCGCAGATCGCGCAACGACTTGTGCAGAAAGCCGATGTGGCTGGAGTCGACGTCGCCTTCCATGGCCTGGACCCAGTTGCCCTCCACGTGGAAGCGGTGCACATTACGAGACTCGTCTGGCACGCGCATCCACTCCATGTCGGGGACCTGGGCTGACTGGTCTCGGGGGCCCATGTAGACCCAGATGACGCCGGCTGCTTCGCACGCCGGGTAGTAGTCGGCGCGGACCTTGTCTTTGAAGGCCGACTCGGGCGGCTCGTTGGGCATGTCCAGGCACATGCCGGAGGTGTCGAATTTCCAGCCGTGGTAGATGCAGCGCAGCCCGCATTCCTCGTTGCGCCCATAGACGAGCGGCGCCTGGCGGTGGGGGCACAGCGCTTGCAGGACGCCAACGTTGCCGTCGGTGTCTCGGAACACGACGAGATCTTCGCCCAGGATGCGTACCTCCTGGGGCGTCCCGTCCGGCTCGGGGAGGTCGCTCGAGAGCATGAGTGGCGCCCAGAAGCGACGGACGAAGGTGCCCATCGGGGTATCGCGGCCGATACGAGAGATGTACTCATTGTCTCTGGCGCTCAGCATCTGGCGCTCCTCCTCAGGTGACGACGTGGTGAGTCGATGGGTGTGGCTCGTTCACGCCCGGGCAGCTTTCCGCAAGCACGCGGCCGCTGCTTGCGGCTTCCCTTCTCCCGCGAGGTCATGTGCCTGCGTCACGAGGCCGAAGACTGCCTCGAGTCTGGCGCGCTCCTCGCGCCGGGCTGGCTGCTCGGCGATTGCCTTGATCCCCGTCTCGACTCGCCGAAAGACCTCGTCCAACTCGATCTCTCGCGCGATGTACTCCTGAAATGTCGTCGAGCGGTCCAGGCGATCGGCGATCTCCAGCAACGTCTCGTCCGAGAAATCAGCAATCTCGGCGATGTCGTCCAGCGCGATACCCGTGTTTGCCATCACACCCCACTTCAGCCACTCTACTCCCGCGTGGCCGTCTCCGGCACCCGCGTGATGAATACGAGCGCCGTCACCGCCCGCCGCCGTGGCCGTCAGTCCAGCACCGAGAGCGGAAAGAACGCGGTCACGGTCCAGTTGGGGGCATCTACGATCTGGCTAATGCGCAGCTCGGCCGTCACGCTGGCTAGCACGTATGCGTCGTCGGCGCTCAGTTGCGTTGTCTGGCACAGCCACTCGATCAAGTAGCGCGTGGCGTTTTTGGCGGCCT
The DNA here is from genome assembly GCA_963776625.1 of uncultured Chloroflexia bacterium. Lineage (GTDB taxonomy): Bacteria > Chloroflexota > UBA6077 > UBA6077 > CF-72 > CF-72. The sequence goes on from CAVZNP010000007.1 coordinate 1,196,920, forward strand.
GCATCAGGTCTGGCGCATGGGCCGTGCAGCCGTGATAGGCGCCGCCGATCGTCGTCGGCGGGTGGCTCATGCGGAGTTGCGGCTCTTGGATCGGCGTGTCGCTCAGCGAAAACTGGAGGGTGGTCGTGCTGTCCATTTCGACGGCGGTGATGCAGACTTCGCCATCGCCCTGCGCGGCGTGCGCGTCGCCGACGGAAAACAGGGCCCCTTCGACTTCGATCGGCAGGTACAGCGTGGTGCCCGCCGTCAGTTGGCGGACGTCCATGTTGCCGCCAACGCGTCTGGGTGGGATCGTGGTGTGCGGGCCGGGCTCGCCAGGGGCAACGCCCATGACTCCGCAGAACGGCGCCAGTGGCACGCTAACGCCGCTCAGTCCCATCGCGTGTGTGCCGCTCTCGAGGTCCCAGATGTGCACGTGGTCGTACGGAAAGTCTTCGGGCAGCAAGCCGCGGCCTGGACCGAACGACGTGTATCCCCAGGCGGCGGGGCGGACCTCCCGAATGTCGATCTGGAGTGTTTGACCGGGCCGTGCGCCGCGAACGGCGATCGGGCCAGTCAGCGCGTGGCCGACGCCGGGTTTGCGGACGCGCTTGCTGGCATCCGCGGTAGTCCACGTGCGCTGGACCTGGTGGCCGCTCGCGTCCCAGGTGTCGATAGTGACCGTTGCACCGGGGTCGATTTCCAGAACCGGTGGCAAGCTGTTGTCCCAGGCAAAATGCAGCCGTTTGGCGGCGAGAGCGTAGTCACTCATGGTGTTGTCGTCGACTCTATGACATCTACACTTGTGAGACGAAGTGATGCCCGATTTTGACGTGATCGTCGTGGGGCTTGGAGCCATGGGCAGCGCCGCGCTGTACCATCTCGCCCGGCGTGGGCAACGTGTGCTCGGCCTGGAAGCCTACAGCCCTGGACACCAGCTCGGCTCGTGGCACGGCGAGTCACGCATCATCCGACTGGCGTACTACGAGCATCCCGATTACGTGCCGCTGCTGCAGCGCGCGTACCAGCTGTGGAGCGCTCTCGAGCGCGAAGCAGACGTCAGCCTGCTCACGCTGAGTGGTGGATTGATGATTGGCGCGCCCGACAGCAGCGTGGTCAGCGGCGCCCTGGCCAGCGCACGCCAGCATGGCCTCGAGCATGCCGTGCTGAGCAGCGCTGAAGTGCGCGAGCAGTACCCGGCGCTGCGACTTGCCGAGCACGAGGTGGCGTTGTGGGAGCCGCGCGCCGGCTACTTGCGGCCCGAGCGCTGCGTCGATACGCACGTTCGTCTCGGTGTCGCCGCGGGCGCCGAGGTCTGCTACGAAACGCCCGTCCGTGCGTGGCACGCGTCAGATGCCGGAGTGCAGATTCAGACCAGCTCGCGCTATTGGACCGCACGCCAGGTGGTATTCACGTGTGGTGCACGCATGTCCGCCGTGCTGGGCGATGCGATCCCCGCAGTTCGCGCCGAGCGGATTCCACTGTTCTGGCTGCAGCCAAGCCAACCCGAGCTGTTCGCTGCGGGCCGACTTCCAGTCTATCTCTGGGAGACTGGACCGGGTGCGCACGTGTACGGCTTTCCCCACGTGGAGTGGCCAGGCGTCAAAGTCGCGCGGCATCACTCGGGCGACATGTGTGATCCAGACGACGTCAATCGCACGGTGACGCTCGAGGACGAGCATCGACTGCGGTCCGTTCTTGCCGAGCGGTTGCCGAGCCTGAACGGTCCGATCGTCTCGAGCCTGATATGTCTGTACGAGAATTCACCGGACGAACACTTTCTGATTGACCGTCTTGCCGACCAGCCGAACGTGGTGTACGCGGCGGGCTTTTCCGGCCACGGCTTCAAATTCTCGAGCGTCGTAGGTGAGATCCTGGCCGACCTGGTCACCCGCGGTGAGGCCACTTCACACGCCGACTTCCTGCGCGCATCACGCCCTGGCATGTACCCACGCGGCCATTAGAATGGCCGACTATGGCTCTGAGCGCCGTCGACGCCCTCGCCCGTGAAAATGCACGGCTGCGGCGTGAGGCGGAGCAGCGCGTGCTCGAGATCGAGCGTCGCCAGCGCGTTGCCGAAGGTCTGCGCGACCTGCTGGCGATCGTCAACTCCGGGCACAAGCTGGACGAGATCCTCGACGCGGTGCTGGCGCAGTCGAGCCGTCTGCTTGGCGCCGACGCCGGCGTGGTGTACCTGTGCGACGATCACCAGCCTGACATCCTGCAAGCACGTGCCTCGATGGGGATGGACCGCGAGAGCCTTGCCCCGCAAGTGCGCATCGGCTCACCAACAACCGGCCTCGCGGTGAAGCAGGCTCGGACGCTGGTATGCGATGACCTGGCGGACGCGCTGAGTGAGGATCTCGCGCGCGCCAGCGATACGGTCCTCGAGGAGGCCGACGGCTTCGCGCGCGTCGTCCGCCTCGGTTCGCGCACCGATCCCGACCTGGACCGTGGCCAGGGCCGCCCGCGAGTGCGCCGACTGGCGGACCGTTTTCGTGCGGTGGCTGCCACGCCGCTGCTCGTCGCGGGCCGAGCGTTCGGAGCGATCGCGCTCTACTACCGTGAGCCGCGTCCGTTTGCGGCCGAAGACGTGGCGCTGGCGCGGGCCTTTGCCGAACAGGCCACTCAGGCAATCGAGAATTCGCGCCTACACAGCGAACTCGAGCAGCGCATGCACGAGAACGAGCGGCGGCGGCGCGTCGCCGAAGGCATGCGCGACGTGCTGGCCTCGGTCAACTCGAGTCGGTCCCTGGACGAGATGCTCGACGTGGTGCTCGCGCAAGCGTCGGACCTGCTCGATTGCGACGCGGGCAGCGTCCTGCTGCTGGACGAGTCACCGAGTCCGGGCGAGACCGCGCTGCTGGCGGTGCGCGCCTCGCGCTCCCTCGAGCCCGAGCTCATCCCCACCCGTCTGCCGGTGGGGTCGTCGATTACCGGTCTGGCTGTCGAGCGAGGTCAGCCAGTCGCCGTGGCGGATGTTCGGGAGTCAACGCTCGGGAACGCGCTGCTGGCGACTGCCTACCGCGCCGTCCTCGCCGCGCCTCTGCGGGTTCGAGGCACCGCTGAAGGTGCGATCACCCTGCTGTACCGCGAGCCACGTCAATTCTCACCCGACGACCTCGACCTGGTGCAGGCCTTCGCCGATCAGACGGCTCTGGCCATCGAAAACGCACGCTTGTACGGCCAGGCCATCCACCGCTCGCGCAACCTCGACGCGCTGTACCGAGCGGACGAAGTCCTGTATCGCTCGCTGCGATTGCCGGACGTCCTGCAGGCCCTGGTGGACGTGGGTATCGACGTCCTGGAAGCGGATTCCTGCTCGGTGCTCGTCTGGGACGAGCGGCACGAACGACTCGTGCCCGGTGCGACGCGCGGCTTCCAGCCGGAGAGCGTCGCCCAGATGTCGCACGCGCCCGGCGAAGGCATCACCGGACGCGTGGCGCTGAGCGGGCGACCGATCAGCGTCGCGGACGTGCTGAACGACTCGCGCGTCGCCCACCACATCACCGATCCGGAAGCCATCCGTTCGCTGCTGCACGTGCCCATCCTGGTCAATGGCGAAGTATTCGGCGTCTTCGGCGTCAATTATCGGACGACGCGCAAGCTGTCCGGCGAAGAGGAACGGGTGCTGCTGGCCCTGGCACACCGCGCGGCGGTCGCCATCGAGCACGCGCGGCTGTTTCAGGAGTCCGAACGGCGTCTGCTGGAGCTGGAGGCCCTGTATCGCGCGGACGAGACGCTGCATCGGTCGCTGCGCCTGGATGAGGTGCTCCAGTCGCTGGCGGAAGTCGCGCACGACGTGCTGGTTGCCGACAAAACCACGGTCAACCTGTGGGATGCGGAACGGCGTGAGCTGGTCGGCGGGGCGGCCATCGGTTTCAGCGCCGAGACGATGGCAACGTCGCTTGCGGCGGAAGTCGATTTGCCACTGGACAACGTGCTGAGTGCCGAAGTGTTCATGGTCGCCGAAGCCGACACGAACCCCTCGTTCGCGTCGCCGCGCATGCGCGAGATCGTTCGACGTGAGGGCATCAAAAGCATGGTGGGTGCGCCGGTCATTGTCGCCGGGCAGCCGTTCGGTCTCTTCGCCGTGGCCTACTGCACGCCTCACGCGCCGACCCGCGACGAACGCCGTCTGGTGCACGCTATCGCCCAACGCGCTGGAGTGGCGATCCACAACGCCCGCCTCTTCGAACAGGCGCAACAGGTGGCCACCGCGGAGGAGCGTCAGCGTCTGGCGCGCGAGCTGCATGACGCGGTCACGCAGACATTGTTTTCAGCGAGCTTGATTGCGGAGGTCCTGCCACGCCTGGCGGAGCGGGATCCACAAGAAGGCCGCCGGCGACTGGAGGAGCTGCGTCAACTCACGCGCGGGGCGCTGGCGGAAATGCGGACGCTGCTCCTGGAGCTGCGGCCCGCGGCGCTGCTGGACACGCCGTTCGGACAACTGCTGCAGCAGCTTGCGGAGGCAAGCGCCAGTCGCGGCAGTTTGCAGATCAAGGTGGATGCCGAAGGCGAGGGGCCCCTGCCGCCAGACTTGCAGATCGGTCTGTACCGTATCGCGCAGGAGGCGCTCAACAATATCAGCAAGCATGCGGAGGCGACGCGGGCCGAGATCCGCTTCCGCAAACGTGGCGCGGCCGTCGACCTGCGGATTACTGATGACGGGCGTGGATTCGACGCGTCCCGCACACCGCCAGGCCATTTCGGCCTGAGCATCATGCGTGAACGTGCGCGGGCGCTGGGGGCGACACTCCGTCTCGACAGCCGACCGGGTGTCGGTACGCGCATTGACGTGCACTGGCGAGGCGTTTTCGGACGGAGCGGCCGCGGCGCCGCGCAGCCGGTCGCCACGGCGGGACGGGACTCTTCGGTATGAGCGACACGACACGCGTGATGATCGTCGACGATCACGCTATGGTGCGGAGTGGCCTCGCCGCGTTTCTGGCCGTGGCGGATGACTGTGAGCTTGTCGGCGAGGCGGCTAGCGGCGCGCAGGCACTGAAGATGTGCCCGAAGTGCCAGCCGGACGTCGTGTTGATGGACCTCATGATGCCGGAGATGGATGGGGTGGCGGCCACGCGCGCGATCCGCGAGCGCTTTCCCAGCGTGCAGGTGATCGCGCTGACCAGCTTTCCCGAGGAGCAGATGCTCCAGGATGTGCTGGAGGCGGGTGCGCTCAGCTACCTGTTGAAGAATGTGGGCGCCGACGAGCTGGCGCGGGCGATTCGCGCCGCGCACCAGGGGCTGGCGACACTGTCGCCGGAGGCGGCCAAGGCGCTGATTGCGCGCGTGACGCACCCGAAGGAGGCGGCGGTTGGCCGCGATTTGAGTGCCCGCGAGCGCGAGGTGCTGGCGCTGATGGCACAGGGGCTCAACAATCCGGAGATCGCTCAGCGCCTCGTGGTAGGGCGGTCGACCGTGAAGTTCCACGTGAGCAGCATTCTGGGGAAGCTGGGGGTGCAGAGTCGCACGGAAGCCGTGGCGTTGGCGGTGCAACACCACCTGGTCTGACGTCGGCAGACGTCGGCTGAGGGCGGCGTGTCTCAACCGCCGCGTAACACGGCCGTGGCAATCCTGGCCATCTGGCCAGGCCAAGAACCAACCGGCAGCCGGATGTCGCTGGGCGCACCGGTGCCGCATGCTTGAGAGACGTGAGGATCCTGATCGCCGACGACGACGCGCACGTGCGGGCAGCAATACGGTTACTTCTGGAACAAGAGGCGGGCGTCTCGTGCGTCAGTGAATGCGCTAGCGTCGATCAGCTCGTCGACCAGGCGGCTTGTTTTCGGCCCGACGCGGTCCTCATCGACTGGGAGCTCCCGGGTCTACAGCCCGCTCAGTCACACATGGCGCGCCTGCACGCTACCGCGCCCGGCACCGCCGTGGTCGCGCTGAGCTGCTGCCCTGAGCTGCGCCCGCAGGCCCTCCGCGCCGGAGCGGCAAGCTTTGTGTGCAAGAGCGACGCGCCGGACAAGCTCGTCGCCGTTCTGCGCAACCTGAGCAGCGCTCACCACGTTATCCTGCACAACGCAGGAAGCGCGGACTGACCTCAGGAGTGCCAACTGAGCCGCTGCGCGAGGCCGCGCTGCGGGTCCTCAGGCACAACGACCTGGGCACCTGGACCAAACCCGCGCCGCGACTCTACCCTCACCAGTGGAGCTGGGACAGCGCGTTCATCGCGATTGGGCTCGCGCGGATCGACGCGCGCCGCGCCCTGCGCGAACTCGAAACGTTGTTCGACGCGCAGTGGGCCGACGGCCGCCTACCGCACATCGCGTTCAACCCGGAGGCGGCCAGCTACTTTCCCGGATCGGACTGGTGGGCCAGCGCGCACATCAATCGACTGGCGCCCAGAGCACCAGCAACCTCCGGTCTCATCCAACCCCCGGTCCATGCCCTTGCGCTGCAGCGGATCCTGTCAGTTGCGCAATCGCACGGCGAGCGGGAGATAGAGCTGCGGATTGCCGAGCTGTTTCCACGTGTCGTCGCCTGGCACCGCTATCTCGCCACCAGGCGAGACGCCTCGGGCTCCGGTCTGCTCACCATCTACCACCCGTGGGAAAGCGGCACCGACAACTCGCCCCGCTGGGATGCTGCCCTCGCCCGCGTGCAGGTCGGCGCCTTACCGGCGTATCAGCGACACGATCTGAAGCACGTGCAGGACCTATCGGAGCGGCCGACAAACGCGGAGTACGACCGCTACCTGTGGCTGGTGGAGCTGCTCAAAGCTGCCGGGTACGACGACGCGACGATCCAGCGCGACTATCCATTCCAGGTTCAGGACGTGCTGATGAGCGCGGTATTCGCCGCCGCGAACGATGTCCTGGCGGAGGTAGGCTGCACGCTCCAGAAACCAGCGGTTGAAACGGATGAATTGCGCGCGTGGGCACGACGCTCCAGCCTGGCGGTCCACGACACCTGGGATCCGGAGCTGGAGCTGGCGCTGGATCGAGACGTCACCGCCGGTCCGATTCGGGTAGAAACGTGCGCGGGTCTGGCGCCGCTGCTGTTGCCGGACCTCCACGCGGACATGCGCGACACGTTAGTGCGTCGGGTGTTTGGAAACGGCTTCGCTGGTGCCGCGGGACTTGCGCACGCGGTGGTGCCCAGCACGGCCCCGGGCTCGGTCGGGTTCCAGCCGCGAACCTACTGGCGGGGCCCCGTCTGGCCGGTGTTCAACTGGCTCGTCTGGTGGGGGCTCCAGCGCCAGGGCCTTGAGGTCGAAAGCGCGCGCCTGCGAGACGCGAACCTCGAGTTGTTGCGACGGCCGGAGTCGGCGTTTGCGGAATACTTCGAGCCGTTCACTGCCGAACCCCTCGGCTCGCTCGAGCAGTCGTGGACCGCCGCCGTCGCGCTCGATTGGATTCCCTCCGGGGGAAATTGGGTCCCCTCCAGGGAACACGTCTTAACTGTTTACAAACGGTTTACCCCGCGGACCTCGACATGGCGCCGCCGAGCCGGGCACCCTGCTCGGCAGTGAACGCTCTTTCACGTCGGACCTTCATGCGCACCGCCGGCGCGACCGGCCTGCTTCTAGCCGCGCCGGAGATCTGGATCCAGCCCGCAGTTGCCGGAGCCCCAGATCCTGAACAGATTCACCTGCAGTTCGGCAGTGACGCCAGTCGCGAAGTAACCGTGTCGTGGGCCACGCCGGCCACTGTCCAGAACCCACGCGTGAACCTCAGTCTGCTCAAGGGTGGCAGCGGACGCATCGTTCAAGCCGACACGCGGCCGTATATCGACGGTAAGAGCAGTGCCGAGATCATCACGCATCACGCGCTGCTGACCGACCTCGAGCCCAGCACGAGCTACACGTATTCGGTCGAACATGACGGTTCCAGCCAGCAGTACGGCAGCTTCACCACGGCGCCGGCCGGTCGAGCGGCGTTTCGTTTCACCAGCTTCGGTGATCAGGCGACGCCCGAGACCGGCAATGGACTGGCGTCGCCGTGGGCCGCCTATAACCCGCCGCAGGTCGAGGCCATGCAGCCGTTGTTCCACCTGCTCAACGGCGATCTCTGCTACGCGAACATCAGTCCGGACCGGACCAGGACCTGGCACGACTTCTTCATTCAGAACGAGGTATCCACGCGGTACCGTCCCTGGATGCCGGCGGCGGGCAACCATGAGAACGAAGTCGGCAACGGCTTCCTCGGCTGGCGCGCGTACCAGACGCAGTTCTCGTTGCCCGACCACGGCGAGACGAATTCGGACTTCCGCAATATGTGGTACTCGTTCAAGGCCGGTGGTGTCCGCGTCATCTCGCTGAGCAATGACGACGTCTGCCTGCAAGATGCCGGCGACAACTACGTGCGGGGCTACAGCGACGGCGCCCAGCAGCGCTGGCTCGACCGCACGCTCCAGCAAGCGCGCGACGACGTGGATACTGACTGGATTGTGGTGTGCATGCACCAGGTGGCGATGTCATCGGCGCACAACTTCAACGGCGCGGACCTGGGTATCCGTCAGGCGTGGCTGCCACTCTTCGACAAATACGCTGTCGACCTGGTGCTCACCGGACACGAGCACCACTTCGAGCGCACCCTCGCGGTGCGAGGCACCGATTCGGCCAACACCCTGCGGCCGAAGGTCGCGGATCCGAATCTGAGCGTCGTGGATACGACCAGGGGCACCGTGCACATGATCATTGGTGGCGGCGGCACGTCGGCGCCGTCGAACCAATTGCTGCTGGATCCCGCGAAGTGCGAGGTCATAACCCAGATAGGCGATCAGCCAGCGACTCCCAGTGGCGGCGCACGACCCAAGCGCGTGCCAGTCAAGGAGGTGGAGGATGCCACCTGGGTCGGCACACGTGACAAGCAGCACGCGTGGGGGTTCGCCAGTTTCGATGTTGACCCGGGCCAACCAGGCGGTATGACGCACATGTTCGTGCGGGTGTGGGACACCGCGCCGTCGCCGACGGGTACGCCGACGATGTTCGACACATTCACGCTCCAGCGCCCGCGACGCGATAGCTCAGCTCAACGCGCCGGGGCCGCGACGTAGGCAGTCGGGCCGTCGCGGCCCAGTTGCCCGCCGCGTGGGCGCAGGGGCATGGTCAGGCGCTGTGGCTCGAGTCGGCGCTGGCCGAAGCCGCCGTCGACGCGTGAAGCTCAGCTGTCGCCAGGGCCAAGGATGGTGACCTGGTGGGTGCCCGGGCCGATGCCGCGCGCACTGGCGGCATCGGGGAACCACACGTCGAAGACATTGCCGCGTACGGCGCTACCCGTGTCCTCGACCGTGAAGACCATATCGCCCATGCCCTGGATGCGCAGGCGCGTACCGAACGGGTACAGGCGCGTGTCGGCCGCCACGGTACCCCAGTGCGTGGTGGTCCCGGACGCGGTATGCGAGCTCGATGCGCCCGCGCCTGGTGCATAGCCGGTAACCAGGGCGGAAATGACATGCGTGCCGCTGGGTGGCGCCGAGGCCGCGGGCGCGGCCGGCTTGCTCTGCGCGACGGGCGGCGCGGGTGCGCTGGCGCGCGCACGCGGTGGCGCGGATGCACTCTGGGACGACGACGAGGCGGAGGAGGACGAAGACGAAGACGAGGACGAGGCCTGGGGTCCCGCCGCGCTCGCGGGCAGCACCAGCGTCATCCCGGACACGATCAGGTCGGGGTCGGTCAGACCGTTGGCCTTCAACACCGCCGCCGACGACAGTGAATACCGAAAAGCGATGTCGCCCAGCGTGTCGCCCGACTGCACCACGTATTCCTTGGGGGGCGCCGACACGCGCAGCGTGCTGCCCGGGCGAATGAGGTCAGGATCGTCGAGGCCGTTCATCGAGACCAGCGACAGGATGTCGAGGTTGAAGGCATCGGCAATGCTGCGCAGCGTGTCCCCGTCCTGCACCGTGTACATCACCGGCCGGCGCCGCCGCTGCTGCCGCTGCTGGCGCTGGCGCTGCTGCTGCCGCTGGCGCTGCTGCCGCTGCTAGTCGAGGCCTGGGCGGGCGGACTGGTCGGCGTCGCGCCGGCTTGATCCTGGCTGGCCGGCGCGGGCGTGGCCGAGGGGGCGGACGCCGCTACAGCGTGCGCCGCGAGGCTCGCGCCCGGCACGACCAGCACCATGCCCACGCTGATCTGGTCAGCTGAGCCCTGAAGGCCGTTGGCGGCGGCCAGCGCGTCGGTGTCAACGCCGTAGGCATCGGCGATCTCGCTGAGCGTCTCGTCAGCCGCGACAGTGTGCAGCACGCCATCGACGGCCGGGATGACGAGTTGCTGACCAACCTGCAGGACATCAGGATCTGTCATCGTATTCGCGGCCAGGATGGTCTCCGAGCTGACGCCGTTGGCCTGGGCGATGCTGCGCACCGACTCCCCTGGCTGCACGGTGTGGACGTTCACCGCGCCGTCCGCCAGGCTGGCCGATGGCCAGCTTGTCAGCAGCAGCATGGACGAGGCGCCCAACCACGTGACGAGATGCCTCGTCCAGGCAGGCGTAGCCGAGGCGCATCGCAACGTCTTCGGCCGCGTTCCCAGGCGCATCAAAACAGCCTACCGGTCTTTGCGGTTGTGTGTGCCGGTAAAGGGCTCGTAGCCTGCTCGTGGTGCAGCCTCATCACCTGAGCGCGCTCGAACCGCCGACGGCCGACCCGCGCATCATCTGGGACATCTACTTCTCGTCGCACATCTTGCCGGTCGTCTCCCTCGCGGACGAGATGGGCGTTTTCGAGCTCCTCGAACAGGGGCCGCTCTCGATCTCGGAGGCGGCGACGCGCCTGCGTGTGAGCGACGAGTGGGCCGAGATCATTCTCGGCACGCTCGCGGCGCTGCAGCTCGTGCGCCTGCAGGACGGACGCTTCCGCAACGCCGACGCGGCGCGCAGTTTCTTGCTCCCTTCGAGCCCGTACTACGCTGGCTACACGCTGCGACGCTTCGCGCCACGCAACGTCTGGGAACGGCTCAAGCGCGCGATCGGCGACCCACTGCCCGATGAGGCGCCGGCTCAGGCGGCCGCGGGTGCCCCGTCCAGCGTGTACGTCGTACGCGACTGGCAAGCGGATGAATACCCGCTGCAGCGAGCCGAAGAAGGTACGCGCACCATGCACGGGCTGTCGTTCGCCGCCGCGGTGGCGATGGCGCGCAACGCGGACTTCTCGCGCGTGCGACGGCTACTGGACGTCGCGGGCGGCTCAGGCGGCTTCTCGATTGCTCTGGCCCAGCGCTATCCGAGCTTGCGCTGCAGCGTGGCCGAGCTACCCGTTGTCTGCCAGGTGACGCGGCGCTACCTCGCCGAATACGGCGTCGAAGACCGCGTCGACACGCTGGCGTTGAACATGTTCTTCGAGCCGTGGCCGGCCGGCTTCGACGCGATCTTCTTCAGCTGTGTCCTGCACGACTGGGACCTGGAGCACCGCCTGGAGCTGATGCGCCGCTCGTTCGACGCGTTGCCGACGGGCGGAACGATCTACATTCACGAGATGCTGCTGGAGGACGGCGCGAACGGTCCGCTCGCGTCCGCGCTGTACAGCCTGTCGATGCGCATCGGCACGCTGGGCAAGCAATTCACCTTTCCGGAGCTGCGCGTGGCGCTGGAAAGCATCGGTTTTGCGGACGTGTCCGTGGCGAATACAACGCACTACTTCTCACTCGTTTCCGCGCGCAAGCCGTAGCTCGTCCCCCGGAGGGCCGCCCAGATGGTGCGATCGCGGGGTCGCCGCGTGGCGTGAGTTCGGTCCTATACCATGCCGTCTATCAGCGGCTACGAGGCGAAGATGACCAGAATGTTGTTGCGTCGGGGTGTTTTGCGATTGTTCGCCGCGGGCGCATCCGTGGCGGTCCTCGACGCCGCGTGCGGACCCGCGGCCCCTACCGTGGCCACCGCGGTTCCGTCCACGGTCACTCCCGCGGCGACGACGGCGCCTGCCCCCGCCGCGACTGCTCCCGCTGCGACTGCGCCTGCCGCTGCTGGGACTGCGCAGCCTCAGAAGGGCGGCACCCTGCGGGCCGCCGTCGTCGGCGACCCGCCCGGCCTCGAGGTCCACGTCCTGCTGCCAGGCCTCTACGAGTCCGTCTGGCTGGTCTACGACCGCCTGATCGCCTACGACGATCAGCTCGTTCCGCAGCCACAACTCGCCGAGTCGTGGGATATGAGCACCGACGCGACGCAGATCAAGCTGAACCTGCGCAAGGGAGTGCAATTCCACTCCGGCCGCGAATTCACCAGCGACGACGTCAAATACAACATCCTGCGTGTGCGCGATCCAAAAATCGGCGCTGGCACGTTCGTCAATCAGTCCAACTGGTACACCTCGATCGAGACGCCTGACAAATACACGGTTGTCCTGCAGTCTGATACTCCCCGTCCACTCACCTTCGATTTTCTGGAGTATTTCAACATCGTCGACAAGGACGCGATGGAGAGCCCGGACGCCAGGAGCAAAGCCGTCGGCACCGGGCCCTTCTCCTTCGTCGAGTGGGTGCCCGGCGATCACCTCCAGTTCGCGCGCAACCCGAATTACTGGCTGTCGGGCAAGCCAAATCTGGACGGCGTGCACGTCGCCATCCTCAGCGATGCACAGGCGATGGTCACGCAGCTGGAGGGCAATGCGGTCGACGCCATCAAAACACCGCCGCTCACCGACTTCGGCCGCTTGAAAGACTCGCCGAATTACCAGGGCCTGGTGCATCCCAACGCGGGCATCTTCTTCGCATTCGGCCTCAACGTGCTGAATCCCCCTATGGACGACAAACGCGTTCGCCAGGCCCTGAACTACGCCATCAACCGCCAGCGGTTCACGGACAATGTGATGTTTGGTCTCGGCAAACCGCAGGCCTTGCCATGGCTGCCGGGCGCGCCAGCCTATGACCCGACCCTCGATCAAGCTTACGCCTTCGACCTCGACAAGGCCAGATCTATGCTGGCCGACGCTGGGGTCTCGAATCTGGCGATCGATCTGGTGCTCACCAGCTCGCCAGAAGGCAGCAGCATGGCCCAGATCTATCAATCCGACCTGGCCCAGATTGGCATTAAACTCAACGTCCAGACACTCGACTCCGCCGTCTGGCTGGATCAGGTCAACAACCGCAAGTACAACGGCGCCTACTGGTCGACGGCCACGCGCGCCAACCTGCTGCCTGGCACCATGCTGAGCTCCAGCAAGCTCTCCGATCCCAATAACAACAATTCAGGGTTCAAGGACGACCAGTACTCGCAATTGGTGGCGGCGGCAACGACCGAACCGGATCCCGCCAAGCAGAAGCTGGTGTACCAACAGATGAATCAACTGCTGCTCGATCAGTCGTTCTTCATGACGGTTGCCACCGATCCACCCACGATGCTCGCGCGCTCGAATCTGCACAACATCCAGCCTCTTTCATTCGGAGGATTTGGCTACACCGATGCCTGGATCGATCAGTAAAGTCCGCGACCGCGTGTATTGCGTCGCCGCGCCGTTCGGGCCTGGCGGACTGGTGCATTGTTACTTCATCGACGCACCGCGCAAGACCATTGTCGACACCGGCACCGCGCCGGTGCCCCAGGAGAGCTTGCTGCCGGCGCTGCGTGAGCTGGGCTGGGACATTGGCGACCTGCGCTACATCATCAATACCCACATGCACGCGGATCACGCCGGCGGCAACGCGGAGCTGAAGGAGCTCAGCGGCGCGGAGATCCACATGCACCGCGCGGACACCGACCGCGTCGATCCGCGGGCCTATCTGGCTGCCACGCGGCCAGATCAATTGTTGCTCGGCGGGCCAGACAATCCGCGCGAGGCCGAAGTGCGGGTGCTCGAGCAACTCGGCAACGCGTGGGGTGTCGATCGGGTCCTGGAAGACGGTGACCAAATCGATCTCGGCGACGATCTGCGCTTGCAGGTCATCCACACGCCGGGGCATACCGCCGGGTCGGCCTGCTTCTACTGGGAACCTGCCCAGGTCCTGTTCTCGGGCGACGCCGTCGGAGGTCAGGGGTCGCGGGTCAACGGCTACCCCTTGTACAGCTACGCCGCGGACTACCGCCGCTCGCTGGAGCGGCTGTTGGATCTGCCGATCGCGTATTTGATGCAGGCGCACCGCTACCGCTGGTCGGGCCCTGACAATCCGGCTGTGCGCCAGGCGGGCGAGGTGCGCCGAACGCTGGAGGACTCCCTCGAGACGTGGCGCATACTCGACGCCGGTGTGCGCACGAGCCTGGCAGACAATCGCGACATCGCCTTCAAGGATCTGCTTCCCAAGGTGCTGCAGGTGGTTGCCCCGCGGCTCGGAAACGACGCGAACGCGCCGGGCATTCCGTCGGGGGCGCTGTCGACGATCGCGGCGCACTGGCGCGAGCAGCTCGCCTCTTGAGGACGGCCGGTCATCCCGCGGAAGTCCAGGGGGACAGGCGGCTCAGCTAGTTCACGGTGCAAAACGCGCCCAGGAGCGCGGCCGAAAGCCCGTAGTCCACCTCGAAACCGGCTGCCGCGCTCCTGGCACAAGCTGTCACTGAAGCCTGGCCGACTGCGACTCGGGCTAAAAAACGGGCTTGTCGGCCAGACTTCTAGGGTTGGCGTCCGCGAGGGCGCGGCACGCACTGTCTCCCCCGGGGTCCCTTCGGGGAGTTGGCGTCTGAGAGGCCGCGGAATCGAGGCTCGGGGGTCTCCAGCGGGGTAGACTTGCGGCAATCGTGCCACGCGATCGCCGTCAACTGCGCAGCCAGCGCTTGCGCCAGGTCAACTTCCAGGGTGACGCGCTCCGCCTGGGTATGAACTGGACCGAGGAAGATCTCGGCAAACCGCAAGTGCTCGTCGACAGCGCCTTCGGGCACGGGCATCCAGGCACCTTTCATTTCCGGCCCCTGATCGAGGAAGTCAGCAACGGCGTCTTCGAGGCCGGCGGCAAGCCCGGGGTCTTCACCGTCAGCGACATCTGCGACGGTGTCGCCCAGGCCCACGCCGGCATGAGCTACTCGCTGGTCTCGCGGGACGTGATGACGGCGATGATCGAGATCCATGCGCTCGGTCATCCGCACGACGGCATGGTGCTGATCTCCGGCAACGACAAATCCGTACCGGCCCACTTGATGGCCATTGCCCGTTGCAACCTGCCGGCTATCCACGTGCCCGGCGGCACCCAGCTCAACGGTCCGGACTACATCACCTCCGATCAACTGTGGGGCCTCGGCGCCTCAGTGCAACGCGGCGAGACGCCACCTGAAGAGCTGGAGCGCGCGCAACTGGTCGCGTGCCCCACCTGTGGCGCGTGCCAGTTCATGGGCAGCGCCAGCACCGGCCAGATTCTGTCTGAGGCGCTGGGGCTGGCATTGCCGGGTTCGGCGCTCATCCCGGTGCCACTCAGCCGTCACCTGCGCTACGCGCGTGCGGCGGGCAAGCAGATCCTCCAGTTGATCGCCGACGACATCACGCCGGATCGCATTCTCACCCGCCAGGCATTCGAAAACGCCGTGATCCTGCATGCCGCCACCGGGGGCTCCACCAACGCGCTGCTCCACCTGCCGGCCATCGCCAGGGAAGTTGGCATCGAGTTGACCATCGACGATTTCGACCGCGTCCACCGCTCGGTCCCGGTGCTCGCCAATGCCAAAACCACTGGCAAATATCCGGTGGAATACCTGTGGTACGCGGGCGGCGTACCGGCGATCATGCTCGAACTGCGGGATGTGCTGCATCTCGACTGTCTGACCGTCACGGGCAAAACGCTCGGCGAGAATCTCGAGGACATCGAGCGAAGCGGCTTCTTCGTGGAAACGCGCGGTTACCTGCGCAACGTGCACGTCGAACGCGACGAGGTGCTGCGACCGCGCACGGACCCGTTCGGACCGGAAGGCGGCATCGCGGTGCTGCGCGGCAACCTGGCGCCGCGTGGCGCGGTCGTGAAGTACTTCTCCGGTGCCGGACGAGATGCACGTACACGCTGGTCCGGCGCGTGTGTTCGACTCCGAAGACACCGCGGTCGAGGCGCTGCTGGCGCGACGCATCCAGCCAGGCGACGTCGTGGTCATCCGCTACGAGGGTCCGCGGGCCAACGGCATGCCTGAGATGTACTTTGCCACGGCGATCATCGCGTCCGACCCGGTGCTCAGCAGTACGACGGCGGTGCTGACCGACGGACGCTTCTCAGGCGCGGCCAAAGGGCCGGCGGTGGGGCACGTGACGCCGGAGGCGCTGGATGGCGGACCCATCGCACTGGTCGAGGAGGGTGATGTGCTGTCGATCGACATTCCGAACCGATCGCTTTCGATCGTCGGTGCCGCTCGCCGGCGACTTTCGGTTGAAGACGTCTCGCTGCTGTTGGAGCAACGTCGGCAGAGCTGGAGTCCTCCCTCGCCCCGCCGCAAGGCGGGTATTCTGTCGTTGTACAGCCGCGTTGCAAGCGGGTCCGACCGCGGGGCGTTGCTCACGTGAGCCCGCTGCGCATCGCGCGGATGACGTCAGGTGACGGCGTGGTCCGCACAACCGTCGCGGAAGACGGACACGTGGTTGGCCACCTGACGAAGACACTCGCCGAACTGCTTCGGTTGCCACTCGACGAGTTCAGACGGGTCGTCGAGCACGTCGACGAGGTGGCCTCCGGCGACGAGACGCGACGGATTCTCGCGCCCGTCGACGGGCAGACCGAGGTATGGGCGGCCGGCGTCACCTACAAGCGTTCCGAAGAAGCGCGCGTCGAAGAGAGCGGGACCCCTGACATCTATTCGCGGGTGTACCGTGCCGAACGCCCTGAGCTGTTCTTCAAAGCCAACGCGCGGCGGGTGGCGGGTCCCGACGCACCGGTCAGCGTTCGGTCTGATTCCACGTGGGACGTTCCGGGGCCGGAAGTCGCCATCGTCGTGAACGCGGACGGAGAGATCGTCGGCTACACGATTGGTAACGACGTCAGCTCGCGCAGCATCGAGGGCGACAACCCACTGTATTTGCCGCAGGCCAAGGTATATGCCGGGAGTTGCGCGCTCGGGCCTGGCATAACTCCAGCCTGGGAGGTGGCCGATCCGTACGTGCTGGCAATCCGTATGCGGATCGAGCGGGAAGGCCGCACGCACTGGGAAGGAGAGACCAGCATGCGCGAGTTCGCGCGTCGCCTGGAGGACCTGGTGCGCTACCTGTTCTGTGAGGACGACTTTCCTGACGGCGTGATCCTCTCGACCGGCACGGCGCTGGTACCAGAGAGTCCATTCACGCTGGAGTCCGGCGATGTCGTGAGCATCGACATCGACCACCTGGGGACGCTGCGCAATCCAGTGGTGCGCGGCAAGGCGATGCTTCGCTAACTGTTTCCCCTGGGAGCGCGGCCGACTGCGACTCGGGCTAAAAAACGGGCTTGTCGGCCAGACTTCAGCGGTTATTGGTGCGAGAGACGGCACCGGGCGTACGCCGTCGCGAGGACGGCGCAGACCCGGGCATCGACGATGCGTCGGACACGCATTTACGGAGTACCGAAGTAGCGCGCTTCGAGCTCGCGCTGTTGTTTGACCGCGCGACCCGGCCTCGGTAGACGCCGCATGATGTACGGATTCTCGGCGTGCCGTTCGCGAAACTCGCGCACGGCCACCGGTCCGCGCTGCATGTAGGTACTCACCATCTCGTACACCGCGGTTTGCGCGGCGAGATGCGTGACCCCCGGCGCCCACTGCAGGGTGATCCCGAGCTCGAGCAGATCCGTGTGATCCAGTGGCGCCGGCAAGTGTGATTCCATGACGGAGAACGGTCCATCGACCACGGCGCGCGCCTGGCGGATCTCGTCGATTGAGCGCGGCGCGGTGAACTGGACCCAGTCCGCCTGCGCTTCCTCACGGTACAGGCGCATGCGGCGCAGGGCTTCCTCGAAGCCGCCGTTCCTGGCTTCGCCAACGTAGCACTGGGCCATGATGACGAAGTCCGGATCGAGCTCCCGCGCGCAGTCGACCGCGGCTCGGTAGCGTGCCAGCACCACGTCGAGCGGGGCGACGGTGATGCCGGCATTGGTCGTGCCGCGCTTGGCTTCGATGTCCTGATCGTCGATGCGGACTCCGGCGAGGCCGGCGCGAATCGAATCCTCGACCAGCCGCCGCACGGCCATGATGCCACCGTGGCCCGTATCGCCGTCGAGGATGACCGGGAAGTCCACCGCGCGCGCAATCCAGCCGCCGATGGTCACGCACTCCGGAAGGCTGGCGACACCGACGTCCTCCATGCCGGTATACGCGCCGACGACGCCGGCGGTGCCCACGAAGCCGGCCTCGGCGCCGGCTTCTTGCATCACGCGCGCGAGACCGGCGCTCGGCGTATGCATCACCGACAGGACGCGGTCGGTACGGTGCAGCAGCTCCCGCAGCCGACCCGTCGCCTGCTGGTACGGCACCCTACGCTCGCGCCTGTGTGCTGGTGAGGGCGGCGGGGACGCCGGCGTACCGACGGTAGAAGCGCAGCGGATTGTCCCAGAACAGCTTCTGCTTCAAATCGTCTGAGAGGTTCCAGCCCATCACCGTTTCGACGGATTTCGGGAACCACGATTCACCGTGCGGATAGTCCGAGGCATACATCAGAATGCCGTCACCCAGCTGTGCGGCCACCATCTCGGTGAGCTGCTGTCCTTCGCTCATCTCGATGCTCTGGAAATAGCGTCCGCTCTGCACGTACTCGCTCGGGGAGTGCTGCAGCGCCGGCAGCGCGGAGGCAATCGTCTCGGCGTGTTCGTCGAGTCGCTTGACCCAGAATGGCAGCCAGCTGTGGCCGGCCTCCAGGCACCCGACGCGCAGATTGGGGTAGCGGTCCATCGCGCCGCTGCCGATGACCGAGGCCATGTTGCGCATGCCGCACCACGGATGCGCGGCTGACCGCTGCAGCCACAGGTTGTCCCAGGTGTCCAGGCCACCCGGCGCGTAGGGGGGCATCACCGTAAACGTGTGCAGCACCACCGACAGGTCATGCTCCTGCGCCTCGGCCCAGTACGGCTCGAAGTCCGGATGGTCGAGCGGCTTGCCGTACGGCGCGTAGACGAAGATGCCCCACGCCCACGCCTGGCTGGCGCAGCGCCGCAGCTCGGCGAGTCCCCCGTCGATGTCGCGGCCGGAGAGGATGATGACGCCGCCGAGGCGCTCTGGGTAGGCGCCGCAGTAGTCAGCCATCCAGCGGTTGTAGGCGCGGAACGCGGCGAGCTCCAGCGAGACGTCTGGGACGGTGGTGAAGGCGCCGAACCAGCCTGAGGGCAGTAGCAGATTGACGTCCGCGCCTTCGAAGTCCATGTCCGCGATACGGCTGTGCACGTCGTGGTCAACGGTGGGAGATGGCTCGCGGCCCTTGTGGGCGCCGGTGAAGCCGGCCATGTAGCCGCCGTTGCCGCGGTCGGCGGCGTCGAGGCCCGAGTCAGCGCGCCCGAGGCGCCGGTCGTACTTGCGCGCGCCCATGCGGTAGGTGACCTGGCCGGTGCGGCGGGCGACGGAGCGGAAGTCGGCAAACGGCGCGAGCTGATCGCGCTCGGTGGCGTCCATATACGTCTCGAGGACGTCCATGGAAGGTCCGACGTGGGTGTCGGTGTCGAAGATGCGAAAGCCGTTGTTGGCCATAGGTGACTCTCCTCGAACTACGAGAACACAGTGTATACAGAACCCCAGGTGTCTTCCCCAGAGGGGACCCGTGCGCGGCGCGTCTTCCCCCATAAGGGATCAAACCTGGAGACCACCCCACTCGGGGACAGACGGCGCGCGCCTGGAGGGTGGGCGAAGGTCCTCCACCTGATGGGGCCCCTCTGGGGAACACCTGGTCCACTACCCAATCCACACCTGATCGTGAATCAGCTGATCGTGCGCGTTCCAATCCACGCTGTGTACCTTGCTGGTCGTCGCAATGATCGGCGGGTTCGTCGCCAGGGGCATCGAGAAACACTGATCCAGCAAGAAGTCATTCAGCTGCGCGTACAGGTCCTGGCGCCTGCTGGGATCCGCCTCTACCTGCGTCGCGGTGATCAGCTGCGTGTAGTCGTCATTCTGGAAGCCGGCGAAATTCTTCTCATAATTGTACTGCGCGCTGGTCGTCATGCCGGTGCTCGGCTCGAACTCGCCATAGCGGAAGACGGCGTCGTACGCCATGGTGTACTTCAAGTTGTTCATCGTGTCCGCGAGCGTCGCGAACTCGATGTTGCGCAGATTGAGCGTGACTCCAATCGACGCCAGGTCGCTCTGAAGGATCTGCGCCAGTCCGCCCGAGCCAACCGGTGGCTCGGTGGTCAGAAACACAAAGTCGATCGGCGCGGACAGTGACTCACCGGACGCCGCCAGCAGCGACTTCGCTTTGTCGAGATCGAACGCATAATGCTGATCCCGTGCCGCGTCATAGGCCGGCGACGCCGCCGTCCACGGCAGCGAGCGCGCCTCGCCGCGCCCGAGCAGCACGGTCTGCACGTAGCGCGCCCGATTGATCGCGTAGTGCACGGCCTGACGGAAGAGCTTGTTGCTGGTCGGCGGCACGGTGGTGTTCAGGTTCATGACCCCGGTAATGCCGCTGCGATTGTTGACATACACCACGTAGTGCGAATCGGTCGTGTAGCGGGTAACGTCCTGGGCGGGTGGATCGAAGACCAGGTCGAGCGCGCCGGCCTCCAGCTGGACCGTCGCCGCCGAACCGTCGCGCATGATGCTGACGTTGAACTGGTCGAGCAGCGGCGAGCCACTCCGCCAGTAGTTCTCGTTGCGGCTGAAGTACAGATGGTCGCCGACTTTGTAGTCGGACAGTTTGAAGGGGCCGGTGCCGATCCACTGGGGTGAATCGGACTGCTTGTCGAGCGTCTGGGGATCGCCGATGTTGAACAGCTCGAAGAAATCGAGGATGCTCGGGCGCGCGCGGTCGAGGGTCAGGACGACGGCGTACTTGTCGGACGTGTCGATGTTGGTGAACCACAGGCTCTGCTTGTTGAACTGGGTGGCGTTGACCACCGGATCGCGAACGCGGAGCAAGTTCCACTTGACGTCGTCACTGGTGAGCTCGCGGCCGGTGTGGAACTGGACGCCGTGGCGCAAGTTGAACTTCAGCTGCGTCTGATCGCTGGAGAAGTCCCAGGATTCGGCGAGCATGGGCCGCGGCTTGCCGGCGTTGTCGTAGTCGATGAGTCGGTCCCAGATGCAGAAGACGGTTTGCAGGGGCTGGGGGCCGATGGCGTGGGGATTGATGGCGCCGACGTCGCCGATGAGGCCGGCGCGCAGCGTGCCGCCAGGCTGGGGCGTGGCGCCGGACTGCGCGGTTGCCGCGGGCGCGGCCGATTGCGCAGTGGCGGCCGATTGTGCGGTCGAGGCCGATTGCGCGGTGGCCGCGGGCTGGGCGGCTGGCGGCGCCGCGGCTGGGGCAGCCGTTGCCGTCACCGATGGCGGCGACGCCTGGGTGGTGCACGCGGCCAACAGCGCGACGGAAACGCCGGAGCCGAGCAACCGCAAGGTCGCGCGCCGGGTGAAAACCTGATCCCCGCCAACCAGCATATGTCTCACTCCCCCACCTCTGGGTGTGCGTTGTCGGGAGTATGGTAGAGCACCGCGCACAATGTGTACATAGCGCCTAACGAAGTGTTTAAGCGAAATTTTTGGGAGTCGAAAGCTGCGGCTTTCTCCCCAGGGCGGGCTCGGGCTAGTCACGAGTTCTTTCTGAAGTCGAAAGCTGCGGCTTTCTCCCCAGGGCTCCGCGCCCTGGACCCCGCGTCCCAGAGCCCTACTTTCGGTGGCTGTCAGCCGCATCCGCTCGCCGTCACGCAGGCACTGTCAACACGCGTGTAATCCACAAGGGTGGGACACCCGAGGACATGCCACTCAGCCGACGCATAGGCGAGCTGACCCTGCGGTGCGGCGGTGGTCTTCGCTCTCCCCAATGTCCGTCCTGGTCGACACCTGGGAAGGACAACCACGGGACCCCCGAGGGACATCTTCGGAGGGACCCCTCCCGGAGGGACAACCCCGTCGGGATACATCCCCGGAGGGATACCCCCGGAGGGATAGCCCCGGAGGGACAGGCCTTCGGGATACACACGTGTTGACAGTGCGTGCGTGACGGCGAGCGGATGCGGCTGACAGCCACCGAGAGTGAGCGCCGTCCTGGGCGAGCCGCGGCTCGAGCTTCAAAAGGGAATTCGTTACAAGCCGGCCGCCCTGGGGAGAAAGCCGCAGCTGTCGACTCTTGAATTCAAAACAAGATCGTCAGCTAGTCTTCCGAAACGCGGCCAGCTGGAACTCTCGCCCGGTCGTCATGTGCTCGCGCGCCAGGCGCTCGGCGCTCTCGGCGTCGCGCGCGGCGATCGCGTCGATCATTCTGGCATGCTCCCGCACCGCCGCCGCGCGGCGGCCTGGCAGCGCCACGGTCGGTGTGCCGACCCTGCGCGTCCAGTCCTGCGCCTGCACGATGAAGCGCAGCAGCATCGTATTGTGCGCCGCGCTGGCCAGCGCCTGATGAAACTCGTTGGTCAGCGCCGGCACGCTGGCGAAGTCCGAGCGTTTGATGGCCTCGGCCAGACGCTGATTTACCCAGCGCAACTGGCTGACGTCCGACGCCATCGCCTCGTTGGCCGCCTCGCGCGCGGCCAGCGTCTCGAGCGAGATGCGCACCGCGTACACCTCGAAGATCTCGTGCTCGGAGATCTGGCGCACGACCAGCCCGCGGCGTGGGACGCGAAATGCCAGTCCCTCGGCTTCGAGTCGGAGCAACGCCTCGCGCACGGGCGTGCGGCTGGTGCCGAACTGCCGCGCAACGTGCCACTCGATCAACGAATCACCTGGCTCGAGCTGACCGTCCACGATGGCTTCGCGCAGCGTCAGATACACGGAGTCCGCGGCATTGGCTACCGCCGAACGAGCGTCACGACCGGGAGCCAGCGCCGCCAGTCGTTCCGAGACCGCGGCCGCCGATTCACCCATCCGTGTGCGGAATGCTAGCATCCAGCACCACCATGCGACCCGTCCAGCAGGCTATTCACGCTCGGCGTTCCGTTCGTACTTTCGCGGCTCGGCCGGTGGACCGCGACATCGTTCAGCGACTGTTGGATGCCGCGACGCAGGCGCCCAATCATCGTCTGACCCGCCCCTGGCGGTTCTTCGTGCTGGATCGGCCCGGTCCCAAGCGCGACGCTGTGGCGCGCGTTGCCGAAGACGTCGCGTTGCAGGGCATGCCCGAGCCCCACGACGACAAAGCGCGCGAGCGGGCACGCTCGCGCGCGGCGGATATGGCCACGGCGCCAGTGCTGATCCTGGCCTACAGCGTGCCGGGGCGTGATGACTTCGAGTCGCGTGAAAACTACGCCGCGGTGGCGTGCGGGCTGCAGAACGTGCAGTTGGCCGCCGTCGAAGAGGGCCTTGTCGGCGGCTGGAGCACAGGCGGCATCGTGCGCGACGACGCGGTGCGAACAGCCGTGGGCGCCGAAGACGACTGGGAGTTCGTAGGTGGCCTGTACCTGGGGTATCCAACCGAAGTGAGCCCCCCGGCGCGGGAGCGACCCGGCGCGGCGGACTACACGCGCTGGGTGTGCGACTGACGGGCCTGAGCGACTGCGCATGCCTGGTGTTGCGCGCGCCGAAACGGTGGGCAGCCTGCTGCGTCCACCGTACCTGTTGGAAGCCCGCGACGCGCTCCGCGCGGGGACACTGAGCGACACGGACCTGCGCGTGGTAGAAGACCGCGCGGTCACCGAAGCCATTGCCCTTCAGGAGTCGGTCGGACTGGACGTGATCACCGACGGCGAGCACCGACGTCTGTCGTGGATGAGCACGGTCAACATCGTTCAGGACTCGCTGCGCGCCTCGCCGCTGGGTGGATTCTCCTACCAGGAGTCGACGCGCACCAGCTTCATGACCTTCTGGCGCGACGACAGCGGTCAGGTCGTGCGGCGGATGCGCGGCCCGCGGGCGTTCATCACCGAGCCACTCCGCGTGCAGCGCGACGTGGTCGCCGGCGAATACCCGTTTCTCGAGGCGCATGCGCGGAGTCGCACAAAATATTCGTTTCCAGCCCCGAGCTATCACCGCGTCTTCTGGCATCCGGACTTTTCGCGCGAGGCGTATCCAACGGTTGACGCGTTTCTCGTCGACGTGCGCGATTATCTGCGCGAGCAGGTGGTCAACCCGCTGCTGGAGCTTGGCTGCGACTACCTGCAGCTGGACGCGCCGAACTACGGGCAGTTCTACGTGGATGCGGACGTGCGGGCAGCCATGGAGGCCGATGGGCACGATCTGCGCGCAGAAGTGATCGCCGATGCCGAGATCGACAACTCCCTGTTCGAGGGCGTGCACGGTGTCACCCGCGCGCTGCACGTGTGCCGCGGCAACGGACCGGGCGGCATCTGGTCTGCGAGCGGCGGTTATGAGCCGATTGCGCGCGACGCGTTCGAGCGCCTGTCCAACCTGGACACGCTGCTGCTGGAGTACGACACGGATCGCGCGGGCGACTTCACGCCACTGCGCCACGTGCGGCCGGACACGACCGTCGTCCTGGGGCTGCTGACGACCAAACGCGGCGAGCTCGAGGACGCTGCCGCGGTCGAAGGTCGCATCCGCGCCGCCACCGAGTACGTGCCCCTCGAGCGTCTGGCGCTGAGTCCGCAGTGCGGCTTCAACTCAGCCAGTCAGGGGAATCGCCTGAGCGCGGACGAGCAAACGGCAAAGCTGCGCCGCGTCGTCGAAGTTGCCCACGCGGTGTGGGGCCACGACTGCGACTCGAGCTGAAAACGGGCTTGTCGGCCAGACTTCCAGGCACCGCCTGAGTCCGGCCGCGTGCTTTTGCCCGCGTGACACGCGGCGCGCGTTTGCGCACAATCTGCCCGACACATGCACGTTTCAGCCAGGGCCGATTACGCCGTGCGCGCCCTGGTGGAGATCGCGGCCGCCGGCGGCCAGCCCGTCAGACGCGAGCAGATCGCCACGACACAGCGGATCCCCACGAAGTTCCTCGGCAACATTTTGCAGCAGCTGCGAACGGCCGGGCTGGTCCGCACGCACCGGGGTGTCGACGGGGGCTACCTGCTGACCGCGCCGCCCGAACGCATCACGCTGGCTGACGTCATTCGCGCGGTCGACGGGCCGCTGGCCAACGTGCGCGGCGAGGCACCCGAGCAGGTGATCTATGAGGGCTCGGCAGAGCCGCTGCGCGAGGTGTGGATCGCGGTGCGGGCGAGCCTGCGCAAGGTGCTGGAGCAGGTGACGCTGCGGGACGTCGCCTCGGGCACGCTGCCGAGCGTCGTGCACGAGCTGGCGGCGGAACCGAAGGCCTGGGAGCCTTCGCGCTACGGCGCCCTGTCGCGCTGAGCGACAATCTCGATACACGCGGCACTACCATCACCAGGCGACCGTGCGCCTCAGACCGACCGACGCCATCCCTCGCACGCTGCGCCACGGGTCGCTACTCGCGGCCCCGTTCGCGCTGGTGTGTCTGCTCGCGGCCAGCGCCCCACTGCCCGCGGCGGCGCAGCAGGCGGCTAGCAGCGGCGGCTGGCAGCCCGGGCCCAGCGCCGCCGGTGACAACACCTACGCCGGTGGCATCGACGCACCCTCGAATGGCACCGCCATCGGCGTCGACCACCTGCTGACGATGAGCGGCTGGTTCGTCGACAAAAGCGCCCAGGGCTGGTGTGGCGCCGACGACCTGCAGGTCTTCGCTGGCACGATGGACAGCGGCACGCTGCTGGTCCACGGCACGCTCGGCCTGTCGCGTCCCGACGTCGCCAGCGCGCTGGGCAACCCGTACTGCTCGGCCGCTGGCTGGAGCGCAGTGGTCGATCCTGGCGCGCTGCCGCTTGGCCAGAACACACTGTCGGTCTACGTGCACACGCCAGACAAGGGCTGGTGGTTCACCCAGCTGTCGGTGACCGTCGGCGTCAGCGGTGGCGGCGTCTCGGGTCCGGCACTGGCCGTGGGTGGGCCGGTCGTCAGCGTGTCGGCGCCTATGGACGGCGAGGTCATATCCATGCATCTGGGGAACTATCGGCTGACGGGTACCGCGCGTGATCCGGTCGCCGGCCCCAAAGCCATCGATAGCATCCAGGTGTGGCTCAATGGCGAGCACGACACGGATCAGGCGAGCTTCGTCGGCGATGCCCAGGTGGCCGTGGACGGTTCCTGGGAGCTGGACTTCGGTCCGTGGCGCTATACCCCGATCGCGTCGAACCTGTACGTCTATGTCCACTCGGACGTGACCAACAAGGTGACGCTGGTCGTGGTGCATTTTGTTCTCGACGATCGGCCGGGATGAGGCCCGGGAGAAGCCAGGTACAAGCCAGGTACAAGCCAGGTAGAAGGAGTAGGCTCGATGCCCACGTATAGCTACGACCACATTCACCTGCGCACGCGCGATCCGCGCGGCACCGCCGAGTGGTACGCGCGCATGTTCGGCGCGAAGATTCTGGAGTCGGTGCAGTCGGACGGCCAGCCGCGCATCGATCTTGACATCAATGGGCTGACCGTGTTCATCGCCCAGGTGCCGACGGATGCCGAGATGGCGCAGGCGCCCGCGGATCCACACCTCGGGTTGGATCACTTCGGGCTGCGGGTGGACAACCTGGAGGCCGCCGCGGCGGAGCTCAAAGCGCAGGGGGCCGTGTTCACGGCGGAGCCGCGCCAGCTGCGCCCAGGGGTGAAGATCGCGTTCGTGCAGTGTCCAGACAACGTGCGCGTGGAGCTGCTCGAGCGCGGGTAGAACTCTGGCCGACAAGCCCGTTTTTTAGCCCGAGACGCAGTCGGGGAAATGACTATTCCCCCAGCCAGCGGTCGATGCCAGACAGAGCCGCGGTTTTGACCTCCGGTGGCGCGCCGCTCGCGCGGATCGAGCAGCGGGCGATATGCGCCAGCGTCGGGTCGTCCAGTCCAAAGCTGTGGCGGCCTAGCTCGTACTCGGCCAGGATGCCGGAGCCAAAGAAGAGCGGATCGTCCGCGTTCAGGCTGAGCGGCACCCCCGCCTCGAGCAGCCGCGGCAGCGGGTGATCGGCCAGCGAAGGCACCACGCGCAGCACCACGTTCGAGGTCGGACACACGTCGAGGGTGACGCCAGTCGTCGCCAGCCGCCGCAGCAGCTCGGGGTCCTCGGCGGCGCGCACGCCGTGCTCGATCCGCTGCGCGCCGAGCGCGTCGAGGGCATTCCGCACGCTCTCGGGGCCGCCATGCTCGCCCGCGTGCGGCGCCCGAATGAGCCCGGCGTCGCGCGCGACGGCAAAGGCCTCGGAGAAGAGCTCCGCTTCGCCACGGGTCTCGTCGTCGGCCAGGCCCAGGCCGACAACGCCCTCACCGATGTGCCGCGCGGCGAGCCTGGCGAGCTCGACGGCCTCGGCCGGCGGGCGGGTGCGATTGGCGCTGACGATGAAACCGACGCCGATCCCGACCTCGCGTTCAGCGCGGTGGCCGACCTCGAGCAGAACCTCCAGGACCTCGGCCTGATCGCGCAGGCCGAGGCGCTCCGCGTGCGCGTCGCTCACCCAGGCGCTGATCTCGATCCAGCGGGTGCCGTCGTCCGCGGCGTCCTGGACGACTTCGTGGACCAGCCGCGAGAGGTCGTCGGGGCTGCGCAGGGCCTCGCACGCGGCGCGGTACAGGGCGATGAAGCTGGCGAAGCTGCCGTCGCTCTGGACGTTGGCGGGCAGGCCGTGGCGATCGGCGAGCTCGATGAGCGTGGAGGGACGCATGGCGCCCTCGAGGTGCACGTGGAGGTGCGCCTTGGGGAGCGTGCGGAGATCCCGTAGGGTGTCGGTCACGAGCGGGAATTGTGCACGAACGTTCGGACGATTTTCCCCGGTGGGGACCCTCCGTGGGACGCGCTGCTCGTCGCGGCTATGATGCCTGCCACGCGTGACCATGAGCGACGCCGCCAGCATCTTGATCGTCGACGACGAATCGGCCATCCGCCGCGCGCTGCGGCTCATCCTGGCCGCCAACGGCTTCAGGGTGGGCGATGCGGCTACCGGCGGCGAGGCACTCGATCAGCTTGCCGCCGCGGCCTTCGACCTCCTCCTCCTGGACCTGATGCTCCCAGACATGCCGGGCATCGAAGTCTGTCAGCAGGTGCGCAAATGGAGCCGCATGCCGATCATCGTCCTGTCGGTGCTCGGCGACGAGCCTGTCAAAGTCGAAGCGCTGAAGTGCGGCGCGGATGATTACGTCACCAAGCCATTCAGCGCACCCGAGCTGCTCGCCCGCGTCCAGGGCGCCCTGCGACGGGTGGCGTGGGCCTCAGAGTCGCAGACGGTGGTGCATGCGCCGTCCGCCGACCTCACCATCGACCTGGAGCAGCGCAGCGTGGTGCGCGCCGGCGCGAGCGTCCATCTGACGCCCATCGAGCACGAGATCCTCGCGTTCCTGGCGCGCAACGCCGGACGTGTGATCGCCAACGAGCAGATTCTGCGCGCCGTGATGGGCGCCGGCTACGAGGATGCCTCCGGCGCCCTGCGCGTCCACATCCTCAATCTGCGCAAGAAGCTGGAGGAAGTGCCGGCCAGGCCGCGCTTGATCGTCACCGAGCCCGGCGTGGGCTATCGCCTGAACCTGGAGTAACCCACCCCCCACAGACGCGGCATGGCGTCCATGGCGGCGGCGCGCAGGGCGAGCGCGACGTGGGGTTGCCACGCTCGTTCCTGGCGACAAGCACACGTCAGCACCATCACAACTGGTAGGCGATTTCGCCGTGCTGGGTGGTGTCCAATCCGAGGACTTCCTCAGACTCCGGAACGCGGACGCCGATGATGGCATCGATCGCCTTGAGAATGATGAAGGTCATCACCACCGAGTAGACCCACGAGGCGACCACGGCCACCATCTGGATCAACAGCTGCTGAGGGTTGCCATACAGCAGCCCGTTGGCGCCACCGCTGTTGACCGCGACCGTGGCAAACAGGCCGGTGGCGATCGCACCCCAGGTGCCGCCGACGCCGTGCACGCCAACCACGTCGAGCGCGTCGTCGACGCCGAAGCGCTCCTTGATCAGGTTGATCGCGAAGAAGCACACGCCCCCAGCGCCGAGACCAATGATGATGGCCGCTGGCACGGTTACGTAGCCTGACGCGGGCGTGATGGCCACGAGTCCGGCAACGGCGCCAGCCGCGGCGCCGAGCACGCTTGGACGCTTGTGCACCATCCAGCTGACGCTCATCCAGGTCAGGGCCGCCATCGCCGCGGCGGTGTTGGTGACCACGAACGCGCTGGCGGCCAGGCCGCCGGAGGTCAGCGCAGAGCCAGCGTTGAATCCGAACCAGCCGAACCACAGCAGGCCGGCGCCCAGCACGACCATCGTCAGATCGTGCGGATCGAACGACTCGAGCTTGGGGAAGCCCTTGCGGCGGCCCAGGACAATCGCGCACACGAGGGCAGCAGCGCCGCTGGTGATATGCACGACCGTGCCGCCGGCGAAGTCCAGTACGCCAAGTGCATGCAGCCAGCCGCCGGTGCCCCACACCCAATGAGCAACGGGGTCGTACACGATGGTGGCCCAAAGCAAACTGAAGAGCACGAAGGCCTTGAAGCGCTTGCGCTCGGCGAAGGCGCCGGTGATCAGCGCCGGGGTGATGACGGCGAACATCATCTGGAAGGCCATGTAGGCCAGGGCGGGCACGCTCGCGGCGTAGTCCGGATTCGGCTCCTGGCCGACGCCATTGAGGCCGACCCACTGCAAGCCGCCGACCAGGCCCCAGCCGGAATCCGGCGAGAAGGCCAGCGAGTAGCCCCACAGCACCCACTGGACACTGATGAGGGCCAGGATGAACCAGGAGTGCATCAACGTGGACAGCACGTTCTTGCGGCGGACGAGACCGCCATAGAAGAAGCCGAGCGCTGGAGTCATGAGCATGACCAGCGCCGCCGACGTGAGCAGCCAGGCCGTGTCGCCAGCGTTGACGGTGGAGGTTATGGAATCAGGCATAGGGGTGACGCGGTCTCCTTCCGGGCAGGGGCGCCTGTCTCGAGCGAACGGACGGCGGCGATCAGGCGGCGGCGGTGTGCGCCGCGGCTTCGCTCGTGGAGGTCTGCGTCGCGTCTTCAGCGTGCAGCGGTGCAGCGATCCAGACGACGATCAGCGCAGCAAAGCTGAGCAACGAGAGAAAGGTAAGCGCGGTTTCGATTGCCATGGCAGGGGAGCGTAGGGCGCAAGCCGCACTTGGCACTCTGGTCAAAGCGCCACAAAAATGGGCAGCACACTATAGGCAGTCTGCACAAAACACGCAACTACCAACTGTGCGGACCCAACCGCGTTCGTCGCACAGCTTACGCGTCGCCCGGGTCGGTTCAGCCGCCCCGGCCGTTAAGAAGGTGTTAGGCTTGGCCGTCCGCGTCGGCGGGCGCTTCGCCCAGGCTCTCCAGGAAGCGCCACACCGCGCGTGCGTTTTCCAGCCGCCAGCGCGCCAGGGTGACGTCGAAACCGGCGCGTGACTCGTCGTCGGCGGTGGCGCGTGCTTCCAGTCCGCTGAGCATGGGTCCGAAGACGCGCAGCTGGGCTTTGACCAGCGGCTGGGCGGAGCGGCGCATGCGCGCCAGGAGCGCCAGCTTGAGCATCAGCTCGCTGCGCACCTCGCGCAGGTGGGCGACCGGGGTGCGCAGCCAGACGTCGAGGTGTCGCTTGCCGACGCGGGTGATGGCCAGCCGCGTGCGGGGTGGTCCCGCGTCACTTCGCTCTTCGCCCAGCGCATCGATCAGGCCGTCGTCGCGCAGGGAGTTGACAGCGCGATAGACGACGGGTGTCGGGACCGACCAGATGCGCCCGACCTCGCCGCCCGGCGCGAGTGCTTTGACCAGAGCGAAGGCGTGCTGTGGGCCACACGCCAGCAACCCGAGCACGGCCCATTCGCCCAGCGTGAGTCGAAGCGAGTCGGTTTGCTTTGCCACCCAGGCACAACGGTAGCCGACGCGCGCGCTTCGGGCATCCCCCAGCGCGAGCCCCAGCGCCAGCCCGGGCCGCCGTGCGGTGGTCAGCTCGCGTATGTCCTTGATACATTGGGGCGACTCTATGCCAGCTTTCACCCGCACGTTGGCTGCGCTGATCGCGGTGATGCTGCTCGCGGCGTGCAGTCCGTCCGCCCCGGCCGCGCCGACCACTGCTCCGAGCACCGCTTCGACGACCGCGCCCGCGGCATCCCCCAAGCCAGCCGTGACGCCGCCACCGGCCGCCGCGCCGTCCGTGGTCGCTGCTCCTGGTGCTTCGCCGTCCGCCGGTGCAAGCGCCTCGCCCGCCGCTTTTGCCTCGCCCTCCGCCGCGCCCGCGGTGGTCGCCTCGCCTTCGCCAGCCGCGGGCGCCGCGCTCGCGCCGGTGCCCGGCGTGGCCTCCAGCACGTTCGCGCCTGAAGTCGCCGTGACCGGCCTGGTGGCTACGCCGCGCTCCTTCACCTTTCAGGACCTGATGCAGTTGCCCCAGGAGACGGTCAACGTCTCGTTCCAGGCCGGCCAGGGCACCACCACCTCGAGCTTCACCGGCACCCGACTGCTGAACGTCTTCGACGCTGCCGGCGGCGCGACGCTGCCGAACGACATCAACAATGCCAAGTTGCGCGTGTCGGTCATGGTGACCGGCGCCGACGATTACCAGGTCGTGCTGAGCTGGGGCGAGCTCGACCCCGACTTTGGCGCCGAGCCCATCATGCTGGCCTACCTGCAGGACGGCCAACCCATGGGTGACAAACAGGGCATGGCCCGTCTGGTCATGCCCAATGACAAGCGTGGCGGGCGGTACGTCTCCACCGTCAAGAGCATCGACATTCGTGATCCGGGGCCGGCCGCGCCGTAGCGTCGGGTGAGCCGTAGCGTCGGGTGAGCAGCCTGCTGGGTCGCGTCCTGCGCGGGACGGCGCTTGCGCTGGCGGGGCTGCTCGCGGCGTCCGTCGTCTGGAGTGGGCCCTTCGATGCCGACCAGGCGGCGCGGGCGCAGACCGCCGATATCGGCGTGGCGCCGGGTCGGCTGCTGGCGGCTACGCGCTTTCAGCTCGCGTGGCTCGACTGGAACGCGCCGCGGCCGGTGTTTCTCACTTCGCTGTCCAGTCCCGCGGTAGCGCACGACGTGGCCGCGTTGCCCGGGGTAGCCACGGCGCTTGTCGCGGTCTCTTCGCCGACCCCTGACGGACGCAGCTGGGGCGCCGACGGCAGCGACGTGCTGGGTGTCGATCTCACCGGCGCGCCGGGCGAACGCGCTCAGCCGAAGCCAGTCTTGCTGCGCGGCGTTTCGAGCGAGTCGCTCAGTTGGCCGACGTGGTGGCCAGATGGGTCCGCGTTCGTCTTCCAGCGCGAGGACGACGCCGCGCCGTCCATTCAGACACCCGAGGGCTTTGCACGGCCTCCGGCGCGGCTCGAGATCGCGCAGGCCGATGGCTCGAATCGGCGCGTCCTGAGCAGCTCGGGGTGGCAACCGTCTCCCGCACCTGACGGCTCGGCGATCGCCTTCGTGCGGTTCACCGAGCGCGGTTCGAGCTTGCTGACGCTGGTGTCCGCGGATGGCAGCGAGCGTGTGCTGGTCGACGCCAGCGTGTTCCCGGAGATCTTCTCACCGCGCTACTCGCCGGACGGCAAGAGCATCGCCTTTGGCGCGCGCTCGTATGCCGACTTGCAGCCCACGCCGCAGCCGACGGGATTCGCGGGGTTCCTGAGCCAGATCCAGCCCCAGACGGCTTCGGCGCACGGCACGCTGGCGGATCTGTGGGTCGTCAACACCGACGGCACCGACCTCCGCCAGGTTTCGAATCTGCGCGTGCACGATCCGGCCCTGGCCTGGGCGCCGGACGGCTCGCAGCTCTTCGCGTATGGCGAGTGGGGCGGTGTTCTGGTCGACTTCCAGTCCGGTGAGGACACCCTGATGACGTACTTGACTGGCACCACGGCCGTCGCCTGGCTGCCCTGAAATCGGTCGGCGTGTGAGACTTCGAGTGAGCACGGTCGCCGTTGCAGCGCTGCTGGCGCTGAGCGTGGCCTGCGGCGCGCCCGCGAGTCAGGGCGCTGCCCAGGGTGGTGTCGCAACGCAGGGCAGCAGTGCGACGCTCGCGCCGACCGAGGACACCACGCCGACGGGCGACGACGTTTCGGGTGACGTGGTGGTCTTTGCCGCTTCGTCGCTCACCGACGCTTTCAAGGAGCTCGCCAGCGAGTTTCAGAAGGCTTACCCCCACGCGCGCGCCGTTTTCAGCTTTGGCGGTTCGAGCCAGCTCGCGATTCAGCTGGTCAATGGCGCTCACGCGGACGTCTTTGCGAGCGCCGACCAGGACCAGATGGATGTGGTCGAGCGCGGCCATGCGCTGGCGGGCGCGCAGCAGGTGTTCGTGCGCAACCGCCTGATGGTGATCGCGCCGCACGACAACCCGGCAGACGTCAGCTCGTTGCAGGACCTGGCCAGGCCCGGGCTCAAGATTGTCGGCGCGCAGAGCAGTGTGCCAATCGGCTACTACACCTCTCAGTTGTTGAAGTCTGCCAGCGCGAGTGCAGCCTACGGCGCCGACTTCCAGCAGCGTGTCGAACGCAACGTTGTCTCACGCGAAGACACGGTGCGCCAGATCGTCGCCAAGGTCCAGCTTGGCGAGGGCGACGCTGCCGTCGTCTATGTCACCGACGTGAGTCCACAGCTCGCTGACCAGTTCGTCCGAATAGCTCTTCCAGAGGACCTGCAGGTGACCGCAACCTATCCCCTTGCCGTCGGCAACGGTCGTAATCGTGCTGGCGGCGAAGCTTTCGTCGCATTCGTCGAATCGCCTCCTGCTCAGTCGATCCTGGCCAGGTGGGGATTTTTGCCACCAACGGAGGGCGCTTGATCCATGCGCATGCTCAGCCTCTCACCCAACGCCGCCATGGCGGACGTGCCGTCGCAAGCGATCGTCTGCCACGACGTCCGCAATCCGCAGCAGCGCAGCGAGATTCTCGCTCGCAAAGGCACGACCGTCAGCGCTGATGACCTCCGACAACTGCTCGGCCGCGGCGTGCTCGAAATCCACCTCGCTCTGCCCGAACCTGGCGACATCTCAGAAGACCAGGCGGCGAACCGCATGGCGACGGCGATCGCAGGCCGCGGCGTCATGGTCGAGGAGGCGCATTTCGGCCAGTCGAGCCTGGTGAGCGTCGAACGCGGCATGTTGCGCGTCGCGGGCGGGTGCCTGGACCGCGTCAACGCCCTGGAGGGAGTCCTGCTGCTCACCGGCGAGACGGATCGCGCCGTCGACGCGGGCACCACGCTGGCCGTTGTCAAGTGCGCGCCGCTGTTTCTGTCCGAGTCCACGCTGACCGGCGTGGACGGCATTGCACACGCCAATGGGCCCATCGTCGAGATTGAGCCGTTTCAAACGCGGCGCGTGGCGCTCGTCGCCCCTGCCGAGCGGTTGCGCGGCGGCGCCTTCGACCGAGCCCGTACGGCGTTGTCCGACGCGGTCGGCTGGTATGGCTCCCAGCTCGACCAGGTGGTGGGCGCCGAGGCGAGCGTCGAGGCGCTCGCCGGGGCGTACTCCGAGGTGCGGCAGGGCGGCGCCGATCTGGTGCTGGCTGCCGGCGCATCTGGCACCGACCCCCTGGACGTGGTCTTTGAGGGTCTGCGCGGGGCCGGCGGTGAAGTGCTGCAACTGGGCATTCCCGCTGAGCCGGGCACGGCCTGCTGGATCGGTCGCCTGGGCGAGGTGCCGGTGCTGGGCTTGGCTTCGTGCGAGCTGTTCGGACAACCGGGCGCGCTTGACCTGCTGCTGCCGCGGCTGCTGACGGGCGAAGCGCTCGACCAGGACCTGCTGCGGCGTCTGGCGCTGGGCGGCCTGCTACTGGGTCCGTCGCGAATCGCGCCGTACCACACGCCGCGCGCCGCGCAGTAGAAGTCTGGCCGACAAGCCCGTTTCAGCCCGAGTCGCAGTCGGCCTGGATAAAACTTCTGTGACAGTTGCGCCAGGAGCGCGGCAGGCGGTTTCGAGGCGGATTACAGGTTTTTCGGCCGCGGTTCCAGCGCTCGCGCGCGGCGGCAGTGGCTGCTAGTGGCCCTGACCGCCAGCGGCAGCCGCCAGGCGCCGCTTTGCTTCGGCGTACACGTCCGCTGGCAACGCGCCCTTGCGCGCGGCTGCCAGATTGGCTTCGAGATGCCCCACGTCTCTGGTTCCGACAATGGTGGTGTGCACGTCCGGGTGACTGAGCGTGAAGCGCAACACGAACTCCTGGCGACTGGCGCCGTCCAGCAGATCGTCCAGGTCGGCGTGGTCCCAGAGGTCGTGCACCTGACTCACGGACATGCCGAGTGGCGCGCTGTCCTGTTTGTCGGACGCCAGTGCCCCGCGTGCCGTGCCGCCGCGAATCACCGTGCCGGCGCCGTGCGTCGCGGCCGAAGAAATCGCGCCCTCGTGCTCACGCTGGATGGCCGAATAGGGGATCTGGAACACGTCGAACACGCCCATCTCGATCTGGTCCGGCAGATTCGGCAGCGTGCCCGACATGCCGACGAAGCGCACCTTGCCGGCGCGCTGCAGCTCCAGCAGCGCGTCCAGCGCGCCTTGCTCCTGGAGCGTGGCCGGGGTCGGACTGGCATGAAACTGGACCACGTCGAGGTGGTCAGTCCGCATGCGGCGCAAGCTCTGCTCTACGCCGGCCACGATATTCTCACGCGTGAACACATGCGGCTGGCGTCCATTGGCTTGTGGAGCTTGTGGAGTCTCACGGCCCAACAACCGCATTTGGAGGCGAGAAAGTACTCGGAGCGTCGATCGCCAATGTGCCGGCCGATGAGCTCCTCACTCACGCCATAGTCAATCGAGGTGTCGATATAGTTGATGCCGCTATCGAGAACAGCCTTCAAAACCCGTTCGGCCTGCTGATCGTCGACAGACCTGCCTCGGGGTGCGCCGCGCAATTCCATGGCGCCGTAGCCGAGCTGGGTGACGCGGAGTCCCGTTCGTCCCAGGGTCCGCATGGGCAGACCGGTCGATTCAGACATAGCAATCGCTCCTTGGAAACCACCTTCATCGTAGCATCGCCAATCCACCACCCGGAGGGTGACCATGCCATTGGATAGTCGAGCGGTTATTGTCTGGGAGGCCGGCGCCGCGGTCCGACCGGAGCCGATCCAGGTTGACGATCCAGGTCCAGGCGAGATCCTGGTCCGGATTCTGGCCAGCGGCGTGTGTCATACGGACCTGCACGTGCGCGACGGCAAGATTGGCACGCCGCCGATCCTGCTCGGGCACGAGGGCGCCGCGATGGTCGAGGCCGTCGGCGACGGCGTCGAGCAACCACGCGTCGGTGACTACGTGATCCTGGCGTGGCGCGCGCCATGCGGGACCTGTCGCTTCTGCCGACGCGGCTTGCTGCATCTGTGCTCGGCCAGTTTGAACGCCAGACCACGCCAGCACACGCCCGCCGGCATTTTTCCGCCGCCGATCCTGGGCATTGGTACGTTCGCGACGCACACGGTTGTCGCCGCCGGTCAGGCGATTCCGGTTAGCCCGGACGTCGGTCCGGCCGAAGCCTGTCTGATCGGCTGCGGAGTCATGACCGGTGTCGGCGCGGCCTGGTACACGGCTGGCGTGCGGCCAGGCACGAGCGTCGCGGTGTTCGGCTGCGGCACGGTTGGCACCAGCGTGATCCAGGGCGCGCGCCTGGCCCACGCCACGAAGATTGTCGCCGTGGACATCGAGCCCCGGAAGCTGGAGTGGGCGCGCACGTTCGGGGCCACCGACACCGTGGATGCGTCGCAGGCCGACGCGGTGGAGCAGATCAGGTCGCTGACCGGCGGATTCGGCGTCGACTACGCGTTCGAATGCGTTGGCTCCGCGCAGGTCTTGCAGCAGGTGCTGGCGTGCCGCGACCTGGCCGGCATCGCCACGCTCATCGGCGTGCCGGGCCGCGATGCGACGATCACGCTGGAGTTGCCACGCTATTTCGATCTGGGCGGTTCGCTGCGGGTTAGCTGGTACGGCGACTGTCTGCCCAGTCGCGATTTCCCGATACTTGCCGACCTGTATCGGGGCGGAGACTTGCTGTTGACCGAATTGATCACTCAGCGCGTATCGCTGGAGGACGTCGACAGTGCCTTCGGGTCTATGTCGCGGGGTGAGACGCTCAAGAGCGTCATCATGTTCGACTAGCCTCGCGGTTTCGAATGGCTTCACGGCGGCACCACTGGTAGAGCGATTCGTACGCCGGCGCGGCGGCGGCGACCAGTGCCTGATCATCGTCGTACACGTCGACCCAGCCGAGCATAATGGCGCGCAGTCCCGCTGACTCGGGCGGGGCGTCCGCGCCGAACACGTCGGCGCCATGGACGATGCGCGCAACACGCTGCAGCGCCGCGTCGTCCGGCGCGATGTTGAAGTAGCGAATCAGCGCCTCGAAGCCGGTTTCGTCCGGTGTGCGGCCGACCTTGCCACCGCGCACATGGAAGATGGTGG
The DNA here is from genome assembly GCA_963776625.1 of uncultured Chloroflexia bacterium. Taxonomy (GTDB): domain Bacteria; phylum Chloroflexota; class UBA6077; order UBA6077; family CF-72; genus CF-72. The sequence continues at coordinate 1,234,141 of CAVZNP010000007.1, forward strand.
CGTTCTCGCGTTCGGCCACGGCCTCGACCTGATCGTTGGGGACGAAAAAGGAATTCCGGCTCTGGATCGAGAAAACGGCGGATCAGCCAGGCGCAGGCTACGCGGTCGATGCGCGGGCGTTCGCGTGTTACCCACTTCATACCCGCACTAGCGTATGGGTTCGAGCGCGCTACTTCGAGCGCGCTACCAGGTGATGAGCGCCTGATCCAACCAGCCGACGAGCTTGTACAGCAGCGTCGAGATGGCTGCCACTGTCAGCGCCGCCGCAAACACCATCGAGGCGTCGAAATTCGTGCGCGACAGCACCATCAGAAAGCCGAGACCCGCGTCGGAGGCGACGAATTCACCGACGATCGCGCCGGTCATCGCCAGCGTCAGACCCAGCCGCACGCCGCCAAGCACCGGCCGCAGCGCCAGTGGCAATTCGACATACCACAGCGTTTGCCGCGCGCTGGCACCCAGGCTGCGGGCGGCCTCGAGCAATTCGCGATCGATGGACCGCAGACCGACCATCGTGCTGACGAGAATGGGGAAAAAGACGATCAGCGCGCAGATGATGACCTTGGAGCTCAGGCCCAGGCCGAACCACATCACCAACAGCGGGGCGAGGGCGATCATCGGCAGCGCCTGGGTGGTGGCGATGAACGGCGAGGCCAGCCGCGAGAGCGTTTCGGATCTGGCGAGCGGATACGCGACGGCGCCGCCGACGACGAGCGCCACGGCGAAGCCCGCGAGTGCCTCCGAGAGCGTGGCCGAGACGTGGTGCCACAGCGCGCCGTTCCGCAGCAGTTGGAGCCACGCGGCCAGGACTTTGCCCGGCGGCGGCAGCACGTAGGCGGGCAGAACCGCGCGGTCGGTGGCCGCCTGCCACACGAGGAGGGCCACGCCGATGGCGACCAGCGACGGGATGAACGGCAGCCCCGCGATCTGGCCGACCACGGACGTGACGGGCCGCCCGCGGCGCCGCGCAGTGAGTCGGGGCCGAACCAGCGGCCGCGCGCCGATCGTCACGTCATCCCCCGGACGAACAACCCTGAGTCATCCGCCTGAGTTCTGACGCGTCTGAACAGATCAGCGCCACGCGCCTGGCCGTCATGGCGTGGCTGCATCCACAAACTGATTGGTGAAATATTGAGACGGATCGACACCCTGACTGATCACGCCGATCGACTGCAGAAAGTCCTGCGTCGTCTGCCACCCCCGCGGCGTCGTCGCCCCGACGCTCCTGCCTGCGACCGGCTTGTAATACTCCAGCGTGGCGCTCAGGACGTCTCGCTGCAGCGGCTGCGTATCGGGCGTCAGCTCGGGCACTCGCTTGAGGCTGGATTCAAACGCCGCATCCGGATCCGCCAGTGTGTCCCGCAGCCCCCGCAAAGTCGCGTTGACGAACTTCTGCACGATCTCCGGATGCTCATGCACTAGCTTGTCACCGCTCACAAAACCGGGCGGAATGTAGTCGAGATAGTCCGAAACGGCGATGGTCTCGACCGGTAGTCCCAGGCTTTTCATCTGCGCCGCCTCGTTGGGCAGAAAGGTCATTGCCGCATCGATGCGTTTCTGCATCAAGGCTTCGACTTCGGTGGTCCCGATGGCCACCAGGTGCACGTCGTCTTCGGTCATGTTGGCGGACTTCAGCAGCGCCTTCAGTCCGAAATCGGTGCTGCTATTCGGCGCCGAGACCCCGACGTTCTTGCCTTTCAAATCCCCCGGCGTCTTCAGCGGCGGCGTGTTGTTGCCAGCGATGGCAAGCGCGCCGATCGGGTTTCGAGTCCAGAAGGTCATGATGTACGTGACCGCCACTCCCTGTTGCCGCTGCGGCATGAGCGCATCGCCGCTCGCCGAAGCGAAGGCAATGTCACCCTGACTGACGAGCGTCAAGAGATCCTGGATGGTGCCGTAGGTGAACTCGACGTCCAGACCCTCGGCCGCATAGTAGCCGTTGTCTTGCGCGACGTAGAACGGAGCGGACTGCACACTCGGGACGAAGCCGAGCGCGACCTGGATGTGCGTCAGCCCGTTCCCCGTGGGCGTCAGACCCGGCGTGGGCCCCGCGGCGGGCGTCGCGGTCGACGTCGCGGCGGTCGGCGTCGGACCACTGGGGGCGGTCGTGCAGGCGCCCAGCAACAGCACCAGCACCACGAGCAGCCGAAAGCGGACGAGCATTGCTCTCTCTTGTACCAGGCAGGCTGGTTCGTCGCTGAGTTGTTAACATTCGGCCTCGCGCGGCGGCGACTACACTCGCGCTGGTGTACGGCCTGATCCGTCAGGGGTTGGTCGGTGTCAGCCAACCGACGTCCGCCAGGCGGTGGTCGGCATGGGCCATTGTCGGCAAGACGGTCATCTTTCTCGGCATCACCAGCCTGTTGACAGACATCTCGTCCGAGATGGTTTCGGCAGTGCTGCCACTGTATTTGCTGTATCAGCTCCAGGTCACGACGCTGCAGCTTGGCATCGTCGACGGTATCTACCAGGGCTGCTCCGGGTTGGTCCGCCTGGGCGCTGGATTCGCGGCCGATCGCTGGAGTCGGCAGAAAGACGTCGCCGCGGCCGGCTACGGTCTGTCTGCTTTCAGTCGCCTGGGTCTGATCGCTTCGGGCGGCGCGCTCGTCGGCATTGGCGGCTCGGTGCTGGTCGATCGCATCGGCAAAGGCATCCGCACGGCGCCGCGCGATGCGCTGATTTCGTTGAGTGTGCCCAAAGACACGCTGGGCACCGCCTTCGGCGTCCACCGCTTCCTGGATACCGGTGGTGCGTTCCTCGGTCCACTCGTGGCGTTCGCGTTGCTGTCGCTGACGCCCCGATCCTTCGACATCGTGTTCGTGCCGAGCTTTTCGATTGCGCTGATTGGGCAGGTCTTACGAACGGGGGTCGAGTGCCCATCGCTGTCGCCGGACGGGACGCGACTCGCGTTCAAGAAGCGGATTGCGGAGCCGTCGGAGTGGCGGTTGGCGGTCCTTGATCTGGCGACACTGCAGGATACGCTGTTGAACGAGTCCGCGGCTGGACGACCAGGTGGAATGGCTTGACGACAACCACGTGCTGTACGGCATGCCGCGCGAGGCGACGGGGACGGACCTGGGCATGGATGTCTGGGAGGCGAGCACGCGCGGCGACGAACCGCCGCGCGTGTATCTGTCCGACGCGGTCTCGCCCGTCGTCGTTCGCGGTGAAAACTAGCTCAGCTCAACAGCGGGCTGCCGACGTAGTCCGCCTGCGCGGCGCCCGGCGGACACGCGAACAGGCCGCTGCCGGTGTGCCGGATGTACTCATTCAGCGCGTCATTCTGCGCCAGCTGGCTCTGCACGGCGACGAACCCCGTGCGCGGATCGCGCTGGAAGCAAATGAAAAACAGACCGGCCTCCAGTTCCCCCGTCACCGAATCGATGCCATCGGTGAACGAATACCCGCGCCGCAGCAGGCGCACGCCCGCGTTGGAGTCCGGTGACGCCAGGCGAATATGCGCGTGGATGGGAATAAGCGGAGCGCCATGCTGGTCGGTGGTATTCAAATCCACCGCGTCGAATTCACGCGCGGCGTTGAACGGCGCCCCGGTCGTCTTGCCACGACCAAACGTCTGCTCCTGCTCGTCCAGGCTGGTCCCGGTCCCACGACTCGATGCGCATGCGGATGCGGCGGGTTACCAGGTAGCTGCCGCCGCGCATCCACTCCTGGTCGGTGTCGTCGCCAACCCACACATTCGCGTCCAGCACCGAGCTGTCCTCGAGCTTGATGTTGTTGGTGCCGTCTTTGAAGCCCATCAAATTCCGCGGGGTCGCCTGCTGCTTGCTGGTGGTCGACGTCCGCCCGAAGCCCAACTGGAGCCAGCGCAGCGTGACCAGGCCGCGCCCCAGCCGCGCCAGATTGCGCACCGCGTGAAAGGCAACCTGCGGATCGTCCGCACAGGCCTGCACTGCCAGATCGCCGCCGCTCTGCGCGTCGACCAGGTGATCGTTCGGAAACGCAGGCAGATCCGCAAGTGCCGCGGGACGACGATCGCTCAGACCGAAACGCGCATCGAACAGGCCTGGCCCGAAGCCGAAGGTCACCGTGAGGTTGGAGGCCCCGAGTCCGGCGGCCTCGCCGGTGTCCACCGGTGGCGCGAGCGGACCATCGGTTATGCCGGGTACGGGCTGGCCCTGCGTCATCGCCGCGGCGGCGCCCGACCACGTGCGCAGCAAGTCGCGCACGTCGCCGACCTGGGTCGTTTTCACGTCAAAGGCGCCGAAGACGAGTCGATCCTGGGCGGGTGTGGCGATGCCCGCCTGGTGGTCCCCGTAGAAAGGCACGCCGCTGGGTGCCGGCTGGGGCACGGTCTGCGCCGCGAGGCGCGTCGGCTGGAGTCCGATGAACGCGCCGCCCGCAACGGCCAGGCCGGCCTGCAGCAGGTATCGCCGGTCGACGCTCACGAGGCGATGAGTGCCTTGGAGCGCGACACGCGCGGACCCTCGGTTCGGTGTCGCGGCCAGAGAATGAACGCCGCGGCCAGGGCCACGTAGGCAACCCAGCCGATAGCTTCGATCTGGGTCGGTCGAGGCTGCAGCCCGAGCATGCCGGTCAACACCGCCGCCTGGATGGACCCTGGCCGCACCAGCCAGGTGAGGTTGAGCAGTGGCGCCTGCCCGACGTTCAACCACGTTGCTTCGTGGGCCGTGTGCAGGCTGGTCATCACCAGTCCAGCGGCGACCAGCACCAGCACACAGCTGGTGACGCTGAAGAACTTGCCGAGGTTGACGTGCACGGCTCCGCGATACAGGCCGAAACCCAGGGCCGCCGCGACCAGGATGCCCAGCAGCGCGCCGAGGCTGGCGAGCTTGGCATTCTGGCTGGCCTGGAACGTCGCGAGCAGGAACACCGCCGTCTCGAGGCCCTCGCGCAGGACCGCGACGAACGCCATGCCGACCAGCGCCAACGCCGAGCCGCTGGCCAGCGCGTCTTCGGCGGCCGCTTCGAGGTGGTGTTTGAGCTCGCGCGCGTGGCGCGCCATCCAGAAGACCATGTACGAGACCATGCAGATGGCCGCGACGCCGACGATAGTCTCGAGCTGCTCCTGCTGCTGCTGGGGCAGGTTGGCGTTCAGGACCTGGAGGCCGATGCCGGCGGCGAGACATAACAGGATGGCCAGGGCGACGCCCGCCCACACGGGACGCAGCAGGTCAGCGCGGCCGCGCTGACGCAAGAACGCGGCGATGATGCCAACGATGAGCGCGGCTTCAAGTCCTTCGCGCAGGCCGATGACAAAGGTGGCAAGCAAGCGACCGCTCCTAGCACTCAGTTATAGTGTGTCTTAGCCCATGCTACTGGTAGCTCTTGGGCCATGACAAGCAACGCCTGTGGGTTGTGCGAGCTGCTGGACGCCGACGCTTCAGGCCTGTTACGTTCCCGAAATACATGCCGCCCTCGGAATCGGGCGCCTATTTCTTCGATGATGAACCGGCGCGCGTCAATGTGGCGGCGGTCTGGGACTTCCTGGCCACGCAGGCTTACTGGGCTCGCTGGCGCACGCGCGACGTGTTCGAGCAGCAGCTCAGGTCCGCCTGGCGGGTAGTGGGCGCCTACGAGCAGGCCACGGGCGACCAGGTCGGCTTTTGTCGAGCGGTCTCGGATGGGTGCGCGGTTGCCTACCTGGCGGACGTGTTCGTGCTGCCCGCGCATCGTGGACGAGGGTTGGGCGCTGGGCTGGTGCGTGAGATGATCGAAGCCGGACCCGGCGCCAGATTCCTGTGGATGCTGCACACGCGCGATGCACACGCGCTGTATGCCAGGTTCGGGTTCGCGCCGCGTGACGACAATCGCTACGCGGAGCGACCGCCACGCTTCAATTGAGCCCCTGGCGGAGCCTTGTGGGTCCACCCCTGGCGGAGCGGCGTGGGTGTGGCGTCGTCCCTTCCTGGGTCTGCGTCGTCCCTTCCTGGGTCGCCTCTGGGGAAACTGACTGCTGCGATCTCGCTTGGCTAGACTGCTCGACGATGCCCCCCGCCGATGCGCGGCACCGGTACGACGCCCTCCAGCCGCAGACCCGAGTCCGTCGCCGCCCTGCGGCGCGCGTTCACCGCCGCCGGGTACACCTTTGCCGCGGTCCGCGAGGTGCTCGGCGCGGACGATACGCTCACGGTCCTGCCGCACCAGGTGCCAATGATCAACCGACGCCTGGGCGACGGACCGCTCGGCACGCTTATTCGCCTGTTCCTGGTCAATGCGCCGGTCACGCCCGAGCAGGCGACCCGCGCGCTCGCCCCGCTCGCCCTGCAAGAGGCCGTGGCGATTGGCGTGGTGACGCTCGGGCGTTCGCGTGTGCATGGCGCCGTCCGGGTCCTGCCCGCCGACGACTTCCTGTTTGCCAGTGACCTCGACAGTGCCGATCCGACGGACCTGCCCGGCAGACTTCGTGATGGGAGTGACCGAGTCATCGCGCTTGCTGGCACGGCTGACCGTGCGCCGCCCGGTCGAGTGCGCGCTCGACCTGGGCACCGGCTGCGGCTACCAGGCCATCTTCGCTGCTCAGCACGCGCAGCGGGTGGTCGCGACTGACGTCAATCCGCGTGCCGTTGCCTTTGCGCGTTTCAATGCGCTGTTGAACGGCGCCAACGCGATCGAGGTGCGTACCGGTGACACCTTCGCGGCTGTCGAGGGCGAGGCCTTCGATCTGATCGTGTGCAATCCGCCGTTCGTCATCTCACCCGATCGCGCCTACACGTACCGCGACAGCGGACTGAGCGGCGATGACGTCTCGCATGCGCTGGTCCGCGACGCGCCCCGCTTTCTGCGACCGGGCGGGTTCGCCCACATCCTGGTGAGCTGGATCCACGCCCGTGACAACGACGACTGGCGGGCTCCGCTGCGCGCCTGGGTTGCCGAGTCGGCCGCCGACCCGTGCGATGCCTGGTTGTTCCGCAAAGGCAGTTACGATCCGCTGGCGTACGCCGTGATGTGGAACCAGCGGCTGGCGATGGCGAATCAGATGCCGAAATACGTCGCGGCCGTGGACCGCTGGACGCGCTACTTCCAGCATCTGGGTGTCCCCGCCTTGGGCTACGGGGCCGTCTGGCTGCGGCGGCGGGATACGCCGCGATCGCGGGTGCGCACTGACGAGCTGCCCGAGTCGGCGCTGGGTACGGACGCGGCCGACGAGCTGGTGCGGCTGCTCGAGGTCGACGATCGGCTCGAGCATCTCTCGGATGCCGCGTTGCTCGAGCACGTGGTGAGCGTGCCCCATGATCAGCGCCTGGAGCAGGTGATGCGCTGGAGCGACGGGGCGTTTCGCACCGTGGACGCCTCGCTGGTGCGCGAGCGTGGTCTCAAGCCGCGTGCCGACGTCGACCCGCCGCTGACGGCCGTGCTGGCGGGCGTGGATGGCAAGCGGACGATCGGACAGGTGCTGGAGCAGGCGGCGCACGCGCTCGGGGGCAACGCCGAGTCGGTCGCCGCGCAGGCGCTACCCGCCGTGCGCGAGCTCCTGTCGCATGGCTTTCTCACGCTGGCGGACCAGGCTCAGCTTTTGTCGCACGCACGCCTGCCGCAGACCTCATAGTCTGAAGGCATGTCAGATGACGATCGCATCGACCCGAGTGTGCCGCCGAGTGGCAGCGGCTGTGTCGAGTGCCTGGACAACGGTGGCTGGTGGTTCCATTTGCGCCGCTGCGCGAGCTGTGGGCACATCGGCTGTTGCGACTCGTCGCCCAGTCAGCACGCCACGGGGCACGCCAGGGCGACGGGGCACTCGGTGATCCGCAGCTTCGAGCCAGGCGAGGACTGGTTCTGGGATTATGTGAGCGAGGAAGGCTTCGAGGGCCCGGCGCTGGCGCCGCCGCAGCATCATCCGCTGAATCAGCCAACGCCTGGCCCGGCGGGGAAGGTCCCGCGCAACTGGGAGCGTTTGCTCCACTAGCGCCGGGCGCGGCCAGACGTTCAGGAGGCTGAGGCAGGCACTGTCGACAGGTCGTGAATACCCAGGGGGTCATGCGTGCGAGCACGTGGTCAACAGCCCGGCGGTAGCGGCGCCCACCCGTGGTAGGCACCAGCCCCTCCAGGGGGTGAGACGGCACGCCCCCTCCTGGGGAAGCCCGTGTTGACAGGACCCGCCGCAACCGTCCCGGGGGCAGACCGTGCACCCCCGTCCGCGCAGCCCGCTACTTTAGCGGCTGCGCTCCTCGATGATCGCGGCCAGCTCCGCGGGGTGCGTGAAAAACGGCAGGTGCGCACTGTCGATCGGCCGCCAGTCGGCCCGCAGCAGGTCCGCGGCCCGCCGCTGCACCTCCTGCGGCGGGTTGTGCGTCCGCTGGCAATACACCACCGTTGCCGGCCAACCGCCCTGCCAGAACCGACGCAGGTCCGCCTGCTCGAACATCGGCGCACGCGGAAACGTCGTGCGGCGGTGCACGACGGCCTCTGCATCGTCCGCATCCAACTGCGCGAGCAGCCGGTCCACCGACTCCTGACTGCTTTCGATCGCGTCGGTGTCCGCCACGACGCCAGCTTGCCAGATGGGCGCCCACAGCGCTGGCACGGTCTGCGCGGCGCTCAGTCCGGCGAACGGAATCAAGGCGTCGACCAGCACCAGATGTCCGATGCGCTCCGCCTCCAGCTCCGCGGCGCGGGCCACGGCCATGCCCCCGGTGCTGGTCGCCACCAGCGTCACGTCGCGCAGGTCCTCATAGCGCAGCAGATTGGCGATGTCCCGTCCTATCGTCTCGATCGTGATCCCCGGTCGACTGAGATGCACGCGATCGCCGCACCCGGTGAGACTTGGCGCATACACGTCGTGAGCGGCGGCGCGCAGTGGCGCGGCAACCTTCCGCCAGCACCAGCCGCCAAAGTACATGCCATGCACGAGGACAATCGGTTTTAACGTCACCACGTGTTTGTACAGCCCGCGGCTACCGACACCTGAGGGGCGGGCGAGGCGCTACGCGGAGCCAGCAATCGAGTCCTGGTATTCCTTGCGAATCTGTTCGCCGCCGCCGTCCTGCCAGTCTTTCACAAGCTGGTCGTAGTCACTCATCTGCCGCCGGCCGACGATGATGTCGACCAGCCCGGCATTCAGCGTATTGGTCAGGTTGAAGCCTTTGCTGAAGCTGGTCAGCGACACCTGGCCAAAGGTCGGGTCCGAGACCGCGGACGGCATCAGCAGTTGTTCGGTCTGCTGCATCACTCTGGCGTAATCCGGCAGGTCGGGTGAGAAGAACACGAATGGGTGCTGGGTGACGTATTTCCACGGGACGTAGTTGGCGTCGTTGTTGCCCTGCGAAGTCAGGGTTGGGTTGCCGCTGTCGTCGAGGGTGTAGTCGACGTCTTTCAGCCCGAAGGTCAGCAGCTGGTCCTCGGCGCTGCCGAAAGGCGTGGCGAGCCAGTTCATGATGCGCAGCAGCTCTCTGGTGCGCTCGGGCGTGCCCTGTTTGATGGCGGTCGCCCACAGATGTCCACCGGTGATGTAGTGCGCCGTCTTCCCGCCGTCGTGTGCCGGGAACAAGGGGAGCGGGCGAACCGTGAAGACGCCCATCGCGTGCCGCCAGGCGTCCTGCCAGCCGTTGATCGGATCGCGATGGATCGCGAACTTCTGCGCGTAGAACTGTGTGCGGGCGATGACGTTGCTGGCCATGTTGAGGGAGTCCGGATGAAAGACGCCCGAGGCGAATAGATCCCGCGCGTACGCGGTTGCGTCCTTGAACTCCTGCGTTTCCACGTCCTTGATCAACTTGCCGCTCGGGTCCATCATCCAGCCGTTCGGAGCGCCGAAGATGGAGGCAAACGTGGCGATGTGCATGACGGTGTCCTGCGCGGCGGCAATACCATAAAAGCCCTGCTGCGGCTTGGTAACGGCCAACAGCGCGCGTTTGAAGTCGTCCGCGTTCTTGGGGACGTAGTTCTGGCCGAGCTCGCCGTCCCAGGCTTCGACGTTCTTCACGAACATCTGGCCCGGCAGGTAGCGGTGAATGGGAACCAGATACAGGTGGCCCTGATACGCGCAGCCGGCGTTCTTCCACGCGGTGGTCGGAATCGCCGCGAGGTTCGGATAGTCCTTGGCCGCGTCGCCGGCGAGGTAGGGCGTCAGGTCAGCGGCCCTGGATTGCAAAAATTGTGGCAGACCATTGGCGGCGGCCAGGGTGCTGGAGGCGCCGCCGGGAGCGTAGATGTACATCATGTCCGGCATGTCGCCGGCCATGACCGTGCCGAGTTTGGCAGGGTAGTCAGCCTGGGTCACCACGTCGAACTGCACGTTGGCATTCATTGCCTTGTTGACGGCTTGCCAGGCGGGGTTCTGGGTGAGCGGCGTCGGCGGAGGGAACAACGCGATCGACATAATGTTGACCGTGCTGCCGCTGCCGGGCGGGTCGCCCGGCATGGCCTGGACGGGGTTGGTGGGAAACTTGTCGAAGCCGTCGTCGTAGCCCGGTCCGCTGGCCGCGTAGTCGGGCTTCGGACCACTGGTCGCCGGTACGTACGTGGGAAAGACGGCATTGGCCCCCGCGCTGGTGCCCGTCGGTGCCGCGGCGGGCCGCGTCGCTGTCGGCGCCGGCACCGGTGGCGCGCACCCCGCCACCAGCGAAACGGTCAGTGCTCCACCCGCGACCCGTAAGAACTGGCGACGACTAACCTCGAATCCCTGATCCCGCGATTCGCTGGCCCGCATCGCTCCACCTCCCTGTGGGGCGAGAGGTTACCGCTTGTCGGCCAGTCCGTCACCGATCAGACTGAGCGCGACGCCGAACACGAGCAAGGCGAATCCGGGCAGGGCCGTCATCCACCACGCCTGCAACAGGAACTGTCGGCCGGCGGCGATCATGGCGCCCCACTCCGGCGTGGGCGGCTGCGGGCCGAGCCCCAGGTAGCTGAGGGTCGCGCCAACCAGAATGGCCAGCACCATGCCCGTGAACACGTACACGACGCCCGGACCGATGACGTTCGGCAAGACGTGACGCAGCATGATGCGTGGCGTGCCGGCGCCAATGGTTCGCGCCGCCTGAATGTATTCGAGGTTGCGCGTGGCCAGCGTTTCGCCGCGGGTGATGCGCGCGTACGGGATCCAGCCGACCAGCCCGAAGGCGACGTACATGCTCGTCAGGCCCGGCCCCAGGACGCTCATGATAGCCACGACCAGCACCAGAAACGGAAAGGCCATCATCACGTCGAGCACCCGCATCAGCACGGTGTCGACGTGACCGCCGAGATACCCGGCGGAAATGCCGACGAGTGTGCCAAAGACAAAGGGAAACACGACGGACAGGAGCCCGATCTGGATGTCGAGGCGGGTGCTGTACAGAATGCGGCTCCAGATGTCGCGGCCAAAATTGTCGGTGCCCAGTACGTGATTCGGGCTCAGTGGTGGCCTGAACGTCTCGTCCAGTTTTTGCGCGATGGGGTCGTACGGCGTGAGCAGCGGCGCGGCCAGCGCCAGCAACACCATGATGGCCAGGATCACCAGGCCCGCGAGGAGCGTCGGATTGAGGCCGACCTTCTGGAGGCGCATCCCGAAGCTGAGCCGAAACGGGGATGCCGTCTGCGGCAGCGCCGGGTTCAGGACGTTCTCACCCATACGTCACCCGTGGGTCGAGGAACGAGTACGACAGGTCTACGAGCAGATTGACCAGGATGACCATCAGTGCCGTCACGACGGTGATGGCCTGCACGACGGGGTAGTCGCGACTGGTGATCGAGGTGAACAGCAACTGTCCCAGCCCCGGAATGGCGAACACCGTCTCCACGACCAGCGCGCCGCCGATCAGGAAGCCGAACTGCAAACCAAAAATCGTGATGGTCGACAGGATCGCATTGCGCAGGACGTGTCGCAGCAGGACGATCCGTTCGAGCATGCCTTTGGCTCGAGCCGTGCGCACGTAGTCGGACTGCATGGTGCCGATGACCGAGCTGCGCAGGTTGCGAATCAGCACGGCCGACAGGCCGAGGGCGATAGTGAGTGCCGGGAGGAACAGATACCAGAGGTGGTCGGTAAAGCTGTTGCCAAAGCCAGCCACCGGGAACCAGTGCAGTCCGAGTGAGAGCACCAGGATCAGGAGAATACCGAGCCAGAAGTTGGGTGTGGTCAACGCCAGCAAGAAGACCACGCGCACGAGCTGGTCGGTCACGCCGCCTTTACGGACGGCGGCCAGCAGGCCAAAGGTGAACGTCAGGATGGCCGCCAGCACCAGGGCATAGAGCGCCAGGCCGATCGAGATTGGCAGCCGCGAGGCCACCATGTCCCGCACGGGCTGGTGGAACTGCATGGAGGTCCCCATCTGTCCCTGAACCAGCCCCGACACGAACAGCCAGTACTGTTCCGGCAGGGGCTTGTTCAGGCCCAGTTGATCGCGAAGCTCGGCGATGTTCTGGGCCGTGGCCCGGTCGCCAAGCAACGTGGCGGCCGGGTCGCCGGGCAGAAAGTGGACCATGCCGAAAATGACAATCGTCACACCGAACAGCACGAAGACTGTCAGAAAGAGGCGTCTGCGGATGTACGCCGCGCGTCCCATATCTCTCTACAGCGCTAGCTCGAGAGGCTCACGTCCTCGAAGCGATAGTAGGACAACCCGTCCATATTGAACCCTTGCACCTTGTCACTCCAGGCGGCCGTCGCGCCGAGGTTGGCGATGAAGACCAGCGGTGCGTCGTTGAGATACTGCCGCTGGATCGCGACGTAATCGGCCTCGCGTCTGGACGGGTCCTGCTCCAGGTCGGCCTGTGTGATCTGATCGTTGAGCTGCGGGTTGTCGTACCGCGTCCAGTAGGCGAATGACCCCGAGCCGTCGCCGCCGCGCATCGCGTAGTTGACGATCTCCGTCGGGTCGTTCATGTCGTTGGTCCACGCGGTCGGGCTGGCGTTGTAGGTCCCATTGTGGAAAGCCGCGCGCCACGTGGCGGGGTCCACCTGCTGGATGTCGACGTTGACGCCGATCTTCGACCACTCGTCCTTCAGGATGATCGCGGTATTGATGCGGTCCTGATTGTTGTTGGGCACCACCATCGGCAAATTGAACCCGTTCGGCGCCGACGACTGCGCCATCAACGACTGGGCCTTGGCGAGATCGTACGGGTAGCCGGGTGAGTCCTTGTCGACGTACGTGCCGTTCGGAATGGGCGCGTTCATCGGCTGCGCCTGGTTGAAAAAGACGCTCTGGATAATGGCGTTCTTGTCAGTCGCGTAGTTCAGCGCCTGACGCACGTTGACGTCGTCGAGCGGCGGCATGGTGACGTTCAACATGATGAACGTCGTCTGCTGGATGGGGAAGTCCTGCGCGTGCAGACCTGGGAAGGAGTTGAGCGCGTCGATCTGGCTGAAGGGTACGAAGTCGATGACGTCATCCTCGCCACCCTGCAGCTTCAGGATGCGGGTGTTGTCGTCGGGGACAAACTCCATGTCCACCTCGTCGATGGACGGCGTGCTCTTCCAGTAGTAGGGGTTGCGATGCAGGATAACCGGATCGCCCTTTTTCCAGCTGGTGGTGTAGTAGGCGCCGGTGCCTTTGGAAGCCCAGGCCTGGGTGTCGTCGTAGCCTGGCTGGTCGGTCGCGCTGGCCATGTCGGCTTGCATGACCCAGGCTGGGAACATGGCGAGCTCGGACAGCAGGGGCGCGTGCGGCTCGTTGAGCACGATGCTGACCGTCATCGGGTCAGGCGTGTCGATCTCCTTGATGGCCTTGTAGTTGTCCTTCCACACGCTCCGATTCCCGCCGCGCGCCAGGTCGAGCGAGACCTTCACGTCGTTGGAGGTCAGCGGCGTGCCGTCGGAGAACATGACGCCAGGTCGCAGCTGGAACGTCCAGGTCAGTCCATCCGGCGACGTCTCCCACGAGGTCGCCAGGGCCGGCTCAACTCCCGAACCGTCCTTGGTCACGCGCAGCAAACCGTCGTAGACGTTGCCCATCGTGAACAGGGCGGTGTTGTCGTCGATGAGCCACGGGATGAAGACACCTGGCTCCTGGTTGCGCGCCATGCGCAGCACCGTCGGCGTCTGGGCGGCCGCCGGCGACAGGCTCGAAACCCCGCTGGCGACGATGAGCAGTGCGGCGCTCATCACTCGCGCCAACCACTTCACGTGGTGTCCAAAGCGAGCAGACATTGCCTCTCCTTCTTGTCTGGCTGTTCAAAATGCGCTGGGGCGGCCTTGCGCCCCGTCAACGGCGATGTTTGCGCCGTTGATCCACGTGGCACGTTCGGACAAAACGAATACCACCACGTCAGCCACCTCCTCAGGCGTTCCGAGGCGCCCCCACGGAAACTCGCGACGCTCGAATTCGGCAAATCGTTCGGACTCGCGTGCTCGGAAACGCTCCCAGCCACCACCTCCAAACATGATCGAACCCGGGCTCACCGTGTTCACTCGAATGCGCGCGGGCGCCAGTTCCCACGCCAGCGCACCCGCCAGGAAGATTTCGCTGGCCTTCGCCGCGCCGTACTGGGCGTTCGGTCCAGGCTTCCATCCGGAGATCGACGCAATCGACACGGCGCTGCCCCCGCCTCGCCGCTGCATGTGCGGCACCGCGGTTCGGATCGCGCGCACCGCGTGGAACAGATTCAGGTCAAAGGTGCGCGTCCAGTCCTTCCGGCGTGGACTCGAGCAGGCCCCGCCCAGAGGAGCCGCCTACATTCGCGACCAGCAGGTCGACCCCGCCAAACGCCGCCGCCGCTTCGTCGACGAAGCGCTCGACCTCGCCGTCGCACGTCACGTCGGCTACCACGCCATGCGCGTCGGCGCCCGCGGCGCGCAGGTCAGCGAGCGTCGCGTCGAGGGTGGCGTGGGTGCGTCCGCAAATCCCTACCCTGGCACCTTCGGCGGCAAGCCGCAGCGCGATCGAACGCCCGATGCCGCGGCTCGCGCCCGTGACCAGCCCAACCTTGCCCGCGAGACCCAGATCCAAAGCCTGCCCATGATACGGGTCCGCATTGGAGCGCGGTTCGTGCAAACTGCCTAAGAAACGTCGGATTTCACGCCGAGCACCTGCTGCACGATCACCGTGGCCAGCTTGAGGTTCACGAGGGCGGTGATCGCCAGGAACAACAGTGCGCCCGCTTCGAGGTACAGAATGGGTGGCCAGTGCATGGTCAGGATGACGGCCAGGAGCGCGGCAATGGCGCGATGGACCCACAGCGCGAGCTTCCTGCGGTAGGAGGTCACCAGCCCGACGAGTCCCAACAGCCCGAGCAGCACAAAGGCCACGATGCCCGTCCACTGCTCCTGGAAGGTACGCGGATACAGCAAAAAGTACACGCCGTGCGCGGCCGCCAGGGCCAGCGCCATCCAGCCGACCAGGCGGTGTTGCCGCCAGAACAGGAGGAAGACCGCTTGCACCACGCCCACGGGCTGGAACCGATGGCGCGATGCCTGGTTCGACACGAGCCGCGCGGTGATCAGTGAGATGCTGCAGGTCAGCATGATCAGCGACCAGTAGACCGCGACATTCGACGCGTCGCGCGCGTCGCTGGGGGTGGCAAAGACTTGGAGTTGCTCGGGTGGGAGCTGCCAGGTCGACCACACCACGGCCGCGGCCAGCAGGCTGGCGCCGCCGACCGTCAGCCAGCCCAGAATGCGGAGCGCGTTGACGAAGCGTGGAAAGAGGGCGAAGGCCAGCAGCGCGCAGCCGATCGTGCCAACCAGGCAAGCGAGCGCGACGAGCTGCAGTGGCGAGCGGCCGCGCGTTCCCATGGCCTGCACGGCCAGCAGAACGGCCGCGGTGGTCCAGCCGCAGCCGAGCAGCACGCAAGCGAAGCCAAGGTCCGATCTCGGTATGCGGCCTGGTGCGACTGGCGGCCTGGCATTCGTCGCGGAGTTGGTGGAGGTGATGCCGGCCACGTCATAAGACTATGGCCTCCGCGTACCGCGCCGCGTAGAAAACGGTGCGCGACGCGACCTGCGGGTCCGACGTGCGGGTCGTCGAGCCCGTGACGAGCGATGCACGCACATCCTCGCCAGCGTGACTGCGAGATTTACGGACTCGGACTCTGGCTCTGGTTGTCTTCGTCGCCACATCCTATGGCACTGGCGCCCAGTTCCAGAGTTCCAACGTCGATGGTTTCACCCGGTGCGACTGGCACGTACATGCGCGTCGCAGTGTTGCCACTATCGGTAACCGAAATGGAGTAGGTACCAGGCGCGGGAACCTGGGTCAGCGCAAAGCCGCCGTCTTCATTCGTCTCGACGCTTGCCTCGGTGCCATCTGCTTCGACAGTGACCAGACTCGCCGGTTGCTCCGCCCCATTCGAACAATTGGTCACGGCGCCAATCACCGTTCCGAAGAGGTCGTTGGATGTCATTTGTTGGGTGACACCTGCTGTCCCGCCGGTTAGAACATCCGGAACTGCGACCGCGACGGATCCGGAGCAGTTACCGGGGATCGTACCTGGATTGGTGTTGATCGTATTCATGAACGGATTGGCAAGCGTTGGGTGGGAGTCACTCCCGCCCATGACAATTGGGAGGCTGAGCTCCGTCGTCTTGTCAGTCAGTTGGGAGTGGGCGTATGCCACCAGTTGTTGTTGCGTGCCGGGGTCCGCGCTGGGTAATTGGACCGAGACGGAGAAATCATCCTGGTGGAGTCCACCAGATGGCGCCACACTGCCGAGTGCCACGCCCCCCTGGTCGCGAGCTCCGAGATAAAAGGACACCTGGTCGATGCCGCTGCCGGTTTGTGCGAGTGGATCGACGGCTACTACGCCGGAGATCGTGTAGTCGCCGGGCAAGACCAGATCTCCCGGATTTGGATTGTAGAGGTCCAGAACGGGCAGGTCGCAGCGCGCGACCATACTGTTGTCTGGAGCCGGATTGGTGGGATTGCTTTGAGCCAGAGCCAGCCCCGGCATGAGGCCGATGACTCCAGCAACGAGCGAGCTGACGATGACCTGGGTGCGCGTGGACGCAGCCATAGAGCGCATGCATCCTCCTACCAAAAAGTCGATCGCTGGTGACGATTGAAACGGGATGGCGGCCGCCGTCCTTCCCTTCACAGTGATGGACAGTTGTTGGCAAAGTGTAATCGAGAAATTAAAGATACTGCACGATCCGCGGGCGCCGTCGCGAACTCACGTGATCTTGGATTTCCCTTATGCGCGGTTAATCGGCAATTAATACCTGTGCTTGATAAAGGTACGGCTAGGGCGCGGAAGTTAACCGGTGTCATGCGGCGTGCCCGCCCCCCTCGTCCGCCAGTCCGTGTCCCGGTTGGAGCGGTAGTCCGTCAATCGCACAGAACTGGCGGCGCACGGGCTCCCGCGTTGGCTCCGCCCGTCCCGGATTGCGGATGGTCAGCGCCGCCAGTGCGCCGCCGACGATCAGCAAGCCGGCGCACACCAGCAGCGCGATGTGAAAGCCGTTCGCAAATGTCTCGGGACGCTCATAGTCGTCGCCCGAAATGCCGGCCACCAGCGGCAGCATCGCGACCGCCAGGAGACCGGCAGCGCGCGCCACGGCGTTGTTGATCCCCGAGGCTACCCCGGCGTGCTCCGCGGGCGCGGCCGCCAGCACCGTCGTCGTCAGCGGCGCGACCAGGAACGCGAGCCCCAGACCGAAAAGCGTGACCGCCGGCAGCACGTCCAGGAAGTACGAAGCGCTCCCGCCTACCCGCAGCAGCAGCAGCACGCCCGCGGCGGCGACCAGTGGCCCCAGCGTCATCGGCAGCCGCGGTCCAATGCGGCTCGCCAGCGCGCCGGTACGCGACGACAGCACGAGCATGATCAGTGTGACCGGCAACAGCGCGGCGCCGGCTGCCAGCGGGGAAAAGCCGACCACGACCTGCAAATCCACCACCAGAAAGAAGAACAGCCCGCTGAGCGCGGCGTAGACCACAAAGGTCTCGATGTTGGCGGCGGTGAACAGCGGATTGGCAAAGATACCAGGTGGCACCATCGGCGAGCGACTGCGGGTCTCGTTGACGCCAAAGGCCACCAGGGCCAGGGCGCCCACGGCCAGGGCCGCCACGGGCACGACGCTCCAGCCGTTGCCAGCGGCAATCAGCCCGTACGTCACGCCGCCAAGACCGACGGCCCCGAGCACCGCGCCGAGCACGTCGAGGTGCTGCGCGGCGTTCGGGTCGCGCGACTCTGGCACGTGTCGCAGCGCCAGCGCAATGACGAGCAGCGCCATCGGCAGATTGATGAGAAAGACCCAGCGCCAGCCCGGGCCGGCCACGAGGTAGCCACCCACAAACGGACCGATGGCCGTCGCGACACCGCCGAAGCCTGACCACGCGCCGATGGCCTTGCCGCGGTCGCCCTCGGCGAACGAAGCCTGAATCATCGCCAGGCTGCCCGGTGTCAGCAGCGCCGCGCCAACGCCCTCCAGCGCCCGCGCGGCGACGAGCACCTCGATGCTGGGCGCCAGCGCGCAGAGCGCCGAGGCCAGCGCGAACCAGATCGTGCCGATCACAAAGATGCGTCGACGTCCGAAGCGGTCGCCCAGCGAGCCGCCGAGCAGGATCAGCGAGGCCAGGGTCAGCGTGTAGCCGCTGACCGTCCACTGCAGGCCGTCGAAGCCTGCCTGCAGGTCCTTGCCCAGCGCGGGCAGGGCGATGTTGACGACGGTCGCGTCGAGCGAGGCCATGCCCGAGCCGAGCACGGCCGCGGCCACCACCCAACGCCCGGCGGCGGAGCTAAGGGTGAGTTGTTGGGGAGCGGGCACCGCGGCGGCTGACACGGCCGGCACTGTAGCGCACCGCCGGTAGCGCACACCTGCCGGGCCGCTCGCGCGTTTGCCGTCAGCGTGCGTGACGCGGGTTGATATGGCTGGCGAGCGCGCGCCCGCTGAGGCCCCGCACCCTGGCCGTGTCCCATGCCGGGCCCGCTAACCCCGCATGGCATGCGGCAATCCGTCCCCGACCCGCGGTTCGTATAGTTGCAGGGCCGAGCCGGGTGGTGCTGGTCTTCTTGGAGTGTGGAGGGCGCGAAATAGTGCTCATGCGTCTGGGAATCGTCTCGGTACTCGCAGCTCTTGTATCGCTGGCGTTCGTCAGCCTGGCTGAGGCCCAATCGGTCGTGAACATGAGTGGGGTTGAGTTCGCCTTCGACCCGTCCACGGTCAATGTGGCCTCGACTTCGGTCACCTTCAATTTCCGCAATGACGGCCAGTTCCCGCACAACATCGCTATCGACGGCCGCCAGGGCACGATCTTTCCCAACGACCTGACCGCGGGTCAATCGGCCACGGCGACGATCGACCTGGCGCCGGGCACCTACACGTTCTATTGCCCCGTGCCTGGCCATCGCGAGCGCGGCATGGTTGGCACGTTGACGGTCGCGGGCGCGCAGCCGGCGCGAGCAGGTGGTCTGGATCCGGTGATGGTCCCGGCGGCGTTGGCGATTCTCGGCCTGGC
Source organism: uncultured Chloroflexia bacterium (assembly GCA_963776625.1). Taxonomy (GTDB): domain Bacteria; phylum Chloroflexota; class UBA6077; order UBA6077; family CF-72; genus CF-72. Next base: position 1,253,433 of record CAVZNP010000007.1, read on the forward strand.
CCTGTTGGGCAGCGGCATCATGCGCCGACGAAGCCTGGGCCAGCGTTAGACTCTGGGAAATGCTGGGCGGGCGCGGAATGGGCTTGATGCTCCTCGGCGCCGGCCTGCTGCTCCTGAGCGTAACGATGTTCGGCTACAGCCGCTTTGTCGAATGGCAGCACGCCACGGCGACACAATCGCTTGCCCCGCCGACGGAGGTGCTGGCCAACCGACTGCCGATCCCCACGCCGCGCGCGGCCTCCTCTGGACAGCCATGAGCGGGGGATTGCGCCGGCCGTCGCGCCGCACGTTTCTGCGCTCGACTGCCACCGCGGCGCTCCTGACCCTGGCGGGCGGCCTGACCCGAGCCGCGTTCGCGCAGTCGCAAACTGACGGGCCGCCAGGCGACCCGACCGCGTATGCGTTCGGTCCGGCTGACTGGATGCGGATTCCGTCCATCGGTGTCGATTCGCACATCACCGACGTCGGCATCGTCGACGGCTACTACGACGTGCCCTGGTTCGACATCGGGCACCATGCTGACTCGCACAATCCGGGCGATGTGGGCAACTCCGTCTTCAACGGTCATGTGGTGACCATCAATCCCGGTGAGGTCTTCCGCCACCTCGATCAGGTGCAACCGGGTGACGCGATTTACCTCTACACGCCCGCTTATCGCCTCGATTGGGTCGCGACGGATATGACCTCGGTGGATCAGGACGACAATTCCTTCCTCGACGATACGCGCGAGCCGCGCATCACTCTGTACACGTGCACGGGCCAGTTCAACCCGATCGAGCGGAGCTACGCGCAGCGTCTGGTGGTCAGCGCCCAGCTGGTGAACGTCGGTCCGCGCAGCTGAGTCGCCGGGTCGGCGTGCTTCGGCGCGCAGCTGACCCGGCCGCCGCGGCAAGCGCTCTGGGAGCGCGGCCGAAAAGACCGCAATCCACCTCGAAACCCCCTGCCGCGCTCCCAGAGCCAACCGTCACAGAAGCCTGGCCGACTGCGACTCGGGCTGAAAACGGGCTTGTCGGCCAGACTTCTGGTTCGTCCACGGTTGGAGCGCTACCCTGGCCGTGCGATATGCCACTGGATCCACAAGCCAGAGCGGTCCTGGATATGCTGGCCGCATTGGGGGCGCCGCCCCTCGGCACCGTCTCGGCGGTCGACGCGCGCCTCGCCCAGGCGGCGCGGCCGTTGCCACCAGCTGCGCCGGTTGCGACCGTCGAGGATCGCCCCATTCCGGGCCCGGCTGGTGAAATCCCGGTTCGCATCTACACGCCCGCCGGCAGTGCACCGTTCCCCGTTCTGGTGTGGTTTCACGGTGGCGGCTGGGTGCTTGGCACGCTGGATGGCAGCGACCACGTCGCCCGCGAGCTGGCGAATGCCGCGAACTGCGTCGTCGTCTCCGTCGATTACCGTCTGGCGCCCGAGCACAGCTTTCCCGCGGCGCCAGACGATTGCGAGGCCGCCTACGCCTGGGTGCTCGCCAATGCCGCCCGCTTGGGAGGCGACCCCGCGCGCGTAGCTGTCGGGGGTGACAGCGCTGGCGCCAACCTGGCGGCTGTCGTCAGCCTGCGCGCCAGAAAACAGGGCACGCGGCCTCCCGTCTTTCAGTTGCTGGTGTATCCGGTGACTGACCACAACTTCGCACGACCGTCGTACCTCGCGAACGGAGACGGCTACATGCTGACCACGCTGGCCATGCGCTGGTTCTGGGACGCGTATGTGCCGGTGGTCGAGCAGCGCACTCATCCCGACGCGTCACCTCTGCACGCGGCAGACCTGAGCGGCTTACCACCCGCACTGGTCATCACCGCCGAATTCGATCCGTTGTGCGACGAGGGCGAAGCCTACGCTGAGTTGCTGCGTCAGGCGGGCGTGCAAGTGACTCTCACCCGCTACGACGGCATGATCCACGGTTTCTTCGTCCAGTTCCCGGCGATCGACAAAGGACGCGAGGCAGTGCGTCAATCGGCGGCAGCGCTGGCGTCCGCGTTCGCATTCCAGACCGGCGTAGCATGGCCGCGCCTCCGAATCTAGCGTTCGTCGGGACGTATACCCGTTCGGGACGCTCTGAAGGTATTCACGTCTTCAGCTGCGATCCGACCAGCGGCAGACTCACGCATCGGTCGTACGTGGAGGACCTCGATCCGTCGTTTCTAGCCTTCGATCCCGCGCGCAAATTTCTGTTTGCCACCAGCGAAGGGCTGACCGACGATACGGGCGCCGTGGTGTCCTACGCGATCGACTCCGCCAGCGGCGCGCTCACGCAGATCAGCCGCCAGCCGACGGGCGGCGGCGAGCCCTGCCACCTGGCTCCGGATCCGACCGGCCAGTTCCTGCTGGTTGCCAACCACCTGAACGGCAGCGTGACGGTCTTTCCCGTCGACGTAGATGGTCGACTGGCGGCTGCCAGCCACTTCCGGCAGCACTCGGGCTCCGGCCCGGGCCCAACACAGCAAGGCCCACACGCGCACCATGTCACCTTCGATCCGCCGGGTCGGCGGGTGCTGCTCACCGACAAGGGCATCGACCAGGTCGTGATCTACCGTCTCGACCTGGCCACGGGCGAACTTGTGCCCAACGATCCACCCTTCGGCCGCATCCACGCCGGCGCCGCGCCGCGCCACCTGGCCTTCGGGCGCGACGGCACGCATGCCTACGTCAACGGCGAGGCGGACATGACGCTGTCCACCTGCACCTATGATGTGGCCACCGGCACGCTCACGGAAGTCCAGGTGGTCTCGACCCTGCCCGGTGAAACAGACGCCGAGGATTTTTCCACGGCCGAGGTGGCCGTCGATCCTGCTGGCCGATTTGTGTATGTCTCCAATCGCGGGCACCACTCCATTGCGACCTTCGACATCGATCAGTCCACCGGGCGCGTCACGCCTGCCGGGCACGTGTCCACGGGTGGAAAAACTCCGCGGCATTTCGCCATCCATCCATCTGGAGCGCGCGTGTACGTTGCCAACCAGGACAGTGACACGATCGTCCACTTCGACGTCGATCCGCGGTCCGGTCGACTGACGCCGAACGGTGATGTGACCGAGGTGGGTGCACCCGTGTGCATCCTGTTCAGCTGAGCGATGGCACGCTTGACCGATCGGTCCGCGATCGTGACGGGTGGCGCCACGGGGATTGGCGGCGCCACCGCTCGGCGGCTCGCCGACGAAGGTGCGCGCGTGCTGGTGGTCGATATCGCTGACGACGGCGGACGGCAAAACGTGAATGCGATTCGTGCCAGCGGTGGCGAAGCCGAGTCCTGGCGCTGCGACGTGTCGACCGAAGCCGGAGTCCAGTCGATGGTCGACCGCGCGGTGAGCCTGTGGGGCAAGCTGGACATCGTCGTCAACAACGCGTATGCGCTGGATCGGATCGAGCGCGTCGACGCGGTGCGCGTCACCGAGGAAGCCTGGGACCAGGGCATGAACGTCGGCCTGAAGTCGATGTTCCGTGCCGCCCGCTTCGCGGTGCCGCACCTGCGCGCGGCAGGGGGTGGCACGATCGTCAACATGTCGTCAGTGCACGGACTGCTCGCCGAACCAGGCCAGCTCGTCTACGAAACGCTCAAGGCGGGGGTCATCGGCCTTACGCGTCAGCTGGCGGTGGAGTACGGGCCGCACGGCATTCGCGTCAACGCCATCTGCCCCGGTCACATCGTCACCGAGCGGATGGGCGTGCGCTGGCGCGAGCATCCTGAGACGTTGCGCTATTTCGCGGAACAGTATCCGCTGCGGCGCACGGGCACGCCGAACGACATCGCCAACGCCATCGTCTTTCTGTGCTCGGACGAGGCCTCGTTCATCACCGGGCAGGCGCTGGTCGTGGACGGTGGACTCTCGATTCAGCTTCAGGAAGACCTGGGTATTCGTCTGGCGCGCTACGCTCAGCAGCACGCCGAATCGTTGAACTGGTACCCGTAGTGATGCCCCCGCGTTCTGACCACGAGAGCTCCGCCAGGAGCGCGGCAGCCGGTTTCGAAGTGGACTACGGGCTTTTCGGCCGCGCCGACTGCGACTCGGGCTGAAAACGGGCTTGTCGGCCAGACGTCCAGGGCGTGGGACCCGCTCCGGGGTGGACCCGGTGCCTCCCCTGCGGGGTTGACAGTGCGTGCCTCAACCTCTGAGACGCCAACCTCTGAGACGCCAACCGTGCTCGCTGTGCCCCTCCTCGAGGCCGCGCTACCTCGCGCGCACCGCGCGAGCCATCCGCCCCAGGATCTCCTCCAGAATCGCAGACGTCGTCGCGAAGTTCAGTCGCACGTGCCCCTGCCCGGGCGGCCCGAAGTCGGCCCCGTCGTTGAGCGCCACCCGCGCGCGCTCCAGAAAGAAGGCCTGCGGCCCGCCCGGCAGCTGCACCCGCGAGCAGTCGAGCCACGCCAGATACGTCGCCTCGGGCGCGTAGACCTCGATCTCGGCCAGCTCGGTGGAAAAGAACGCGCGCACGCGCTCCCGGTTCACCCGCAATTGCTGCAGAACCTCCACAAGCCACGGCCCGCACTCGCGCCAGGCGCAGATCGTCGCCTCGATGCCGAAGCGATTCACCACGCCCAGCATGCGATCCGGAATCGCCGCGCGGAACCGCTCGCGGAGCGCGGCGGAACCGAACGCCATCAGCCCGCAGCGCAGGCCCGGAATGTTGTACGCCTTGGTGGCGGAGGTGAGCGTGACCGTCCGCTCCGCGATCTCAGGCCCGAGCGACGCCAGCGGGATGTGCTGCTGGCCCGGGTAGGCCAGGTCCGCGTGCACTTCGTCCGAGACGATGACCATGTTGCGCTCGATGGCCGACGCGGCGATTGCCTCGAGCTCGCGCCGCTCGAGCATGCGTCCGGTCGGGTTATGCGGGTTGCACAGCAGCATGACTGGCACGTCCGGGCCAAAAACGTCCCGCAGTGAAGCGGTGTCGACCACGAAGCGGCTCCCGTCGTCGAGCAGCCGATGCTCTACCAGGCGACGGCCGGTCTCGCGCACCGCGTTGAGGAACGGCGGGTAGATCGGCGTCTGCAGCACGACACCCTGACCACGCTCGGAGAAGACACTGACCAGCGTGAACAGCGCCTGCACCAGGTCGGCGACGGGCACGACCCGCTCGGGCCCCACCGCCCACGCGAAGCGCTCCTGCATGTGAGCGGCGAAGGCGTCGGCGAGCGCCGCCGGCCGGTTGGGCGGCTCGTAGCCGTAGGAGGCTTCGTCGGTGAGGTGGCGCATGGCGCGCTCGATCGGCTCGGCGACGCCGAAGTCCATTTCGGCGATCCACGCCGGCAGCACGTCGTCCGCGTAGCGGTGCCATTTGATTCCCGGGCGTGCGCGCAAATCGGCGGGGCTGAAGGCGGCGGTGGGCACTGATCCCAGCGTACGCGCTTTGCCGCGCTCAGCCGACGGCGCCGGCGGCTACGCTCCCCTCGCGCCCCAGCCCGGCGGCGCCGGCGTGCCGCCACACGCGGTACAGCAGCCACCCCGCGATCGCGATGAAGGCCAGATACACCAGCGTGGTCAGCCAGCTCAGGCCGCTGCTCCCCGAGAGCGCGCCTGTTAGCGGCACCACGATCGCCACGTACGCGCACAACACATACACCAGGTCGATCAATCCGTCTGAGACCAGCCCCAGCAGATGCACGCGCGCTTCGGCGTCGTCCTCGTTCGCCGGCGCGTAGAACGCGCTGATCTGTCGGTCCAGCATGGGCACGAACACCACCCGCGCGGTCTGCTGCGCGCGCCCGCGCAGCCCGATCAGCAGCCCGAGAATCGCCAGTCCGATCAGCAGCCGCACCACCCACTGCAGGCCAGCCCCGATGGCGCCGCTCTCCCAGAGTGGCAAGCCCAGCAGCATCGGCGCGCAGATGAACAGCCCCACGATGGCCAGCGCGAACCCCTGCGCGCGGCGCAGCACGTCGACCATCAACAGCACCAGGGCGATCCCCAACACGGTGATGACGATGGCGGCTGGCGTCGGCCCGACGACCGGCTCCAGCAGGTTGCGCAGCGGCACGGCCAGGATCGGGAAAGCGACGAGCAGATAGACGAGGTTGACGAGTGCGTCCGACCAGCGACGGCCGACCCCAGCGCTGGCGCCCGGCAGCTCGTCAGCGTCGCCCGCTCCGCTGCCGACGGCTTCGGACGGTTCACGCAGCGCGCGTGTGTGCGCCGCCGCCGCGTCGGGGCGTGCGCGGGGCAGCGCCCGCTCGAGCAGCGGCCCGATGACCGTGCCCACCGTCTGCTGCACGCGCTTGCGCAAACTGAGCAGCGCCGCCACCACCGCGATGCCAATCACCAGCTTGGCCGCCCACTGCAGCGAAATGCCGCCGAAACCCGAGCGGTCGATGATCGGCATATTGCCGATGAACACCCAGCACAGCGCCAGGGCAACCGTCGCCATCACCGGCCCGCTGACGCGCCACATGGCCAGCAGGTTGGCGCCCACGAGCATCAGCACCAGCGCGGCGACTGCCGTTGCTACCAGGGGCTCTGCCGTGAAGTCCCACGTCAGGCTCACCGTCTTGACCAGCGGAATGCCGATCAGGCCATACAACAGCAGGACGTAGACGATATTGACGATGTATTCGGCCGAGCCGACGACCGAATTGCGCCAGAGCTGCACATTCAGCGGTCCGCGCGGATCGGTCCCCAGACGGGCATACAGGCGGGTGAAGCGGTCGAGCGCGTCCAGCGCCCAGCCGAAGGCGCGACCCAGCAGCCCGACGAGCTGCCAGCGAATGCTGAACAGCACTACGGCCTGAACCAGCGCGACGAGCACCAGGATTGGCCAGTTGAGGGTCAGCTCGTTGAAGACCGCCTGGTTGGGATCGGCCAGGCTCACCAGCGCCGGGCTCAGGATCGACAGCCCGACGACGGCCGTCAGCCCGGCGCCGACTTCGACCAGGGCCTGCTTGGTTTCGAGCTGCATGCCGCGCGAGCGCTCTACGGCTTCCAGCAGGGCGGTCGAGAAGTCGGTGATGGACTCGAACCGCTCGGACGCGCGTTTGGCGAGGGCGCGCAGGACGACCTCTTCGACGGGGCCGGGGATGCCCGGGTTGAGCTCGCGCATGCGCCGCGGCGGCTGGCTCAGCACCTGCCGCTGCAGGTCCATCTGTGTGGCGGCGTGGAACGGCAGTTGACGCGTGACCAGCTGAAAGAACACGACCGCCAGCGAATACTGGTCGCTGGCGCCGGTGAGCGTCTCACCCCGCCACTGTTCTGGCGACATATACGGCGGCGTCCCGGTGATGTGACCGCCGCGCTCTTCGCGCGTGCCGGCCCCGGCGATGCCGAAGTCCGACAGCAGCGGCCAGTCCGCGCGTCCGAGCAGGACGTTGGCTGGTTTGACGTCCTGGTGGATGAGCCCCTGGTTGTGCGCGTCCTGCAGCGCCGAGGCGAGCTGCGCGGTGAGTTTGGCTGCCAGCGACAGGTCCATTGGCCCGTCCAGGTTGCGGATGTACTCGATCAGCGAGCCGCCGCGTACATAGCGCATGGCGATGTACAGCAGCTCCTGCTCGGCCTCGCAGTCGTGCACCTCGATGATGTTGGGGTGGTGCAGCTGCGCGATGCGGTGCGCCTCGGTCTGGAACTGTGCGCGGAAGGCGGGCTGTTCGGCCAGCGCGGGTGCCAGCACCTTGACGGCCACGACCGTGTCGAGGGTGCGCATCTGGGCGGACCACACGGAGGCCATCCCGCCCTGGGCGATCAGCTCCATCAGCTGGTACTTGCCGCCCTGCAGCGAGCGGCCGCGCAGATCGGCGATCATGGCTGATCCGGTGCCGGCGGGGGCCCGTTCACAATGGTCGGGCCCTCGAGGTTTGTCGCCGTGGCACGCGGCGTGTCCGTTGCGGGCGCGTCCGCCGCGCGACGCGCTGGCGGAGGCACGATCACGGTCCCCTCGTGACGCATGTCGGTCTCGGGCGCGGGAGGTGGCTCGTGGGGCGCGAGCGGAGCAATGATGGTCATGTCCTGGCGCGAGTCGCGCGGTCGCTCGGGTGCGACGACGGTCGGGTCGAAGCCGCCGAGCGGGGCGACGACGGTCGCGTCGAAGCGCACGGGGTGACCCGCGTCGGCGGCGATCACCGTCGGCTCAGGCGCAACGAGCGTCGGCTCGGCCGCTATTACCCTCGGCTCGGCCGCGGCCTCCGGCGGTGCCGACGTCGCCGCCTGGGCCGTCGCAGCGGCCCGCTCCGTCGCCGCGTCGGCCGCGTCGGGCGCGTCGGGCGCGTCGTGGCGATCTCGGGCTACGGCGGGCAAACTCTGGCGGCCCGCGCCCAAGGCGGTCGCGGTCGCGTGCGCGCCCAGGAACCCCGCCGTCGGCACCAGGCGGTCCAGCCCCCACCACAGCAGCAGCACCAGCACCGGCCCACCCGTGCGATACAGCTTCACCAGCAGGATCAGCGAGATGAGCACGACCAGCACGACGTACGCGGTGCTGGCCTGCGCGCGGTCGACATAGTCACCGCCGATCGTCACGCACCGGCGTGCGCAGGGTGCTCTGGACCAGCAGCAGCAGCGCCACGTCGACGAGCGCGAGCGTGCCCGCGACGGCGCGCCGCTGTGGATCGGCGAGGGCGTAGCGCGCCGGCAGCGACTCCGGCGCCGGCAGACTGAGTGACCTGGCGCGCACGCCGCTGAGCAGCTGGTTGCCAAGTTGCACGCGCACGACGACGACGACGATCGCCAGCAGCGCGGCGACCGCCAGCGCGCTGACCGCGACGACGGGCAGCTCCCCCACCCGCACCGGCTCTTCGACGTATGGTCGCGACAGGCTCTGCACCAGCTGGCCGATGACCAGAGCCACGAGCAGCACCAGGATCCCCCGGATGGCGCCGAATCCAGCCCACTGCGTTCGCCATGCGCGCGCGTACAGCACCACGCGCTCAACACCGGAGCGACACAAGAGTCACGAGCCGAAGCCAGACAGTCGGCGTCGCCCCGGTGTCGCGATGAAGCAGCCAGCGCGCAGCTTCAGCGCCGATTGCTGAACCCGCACGTTCGGTGTCGCTCCAGTGAAGCGATGAGGATGTAGCTGTCGAAGCTGTCGACAGGGAAGCGCGGTATGCGGCGCTAGCTGTCCGCTTTCGCTGGAACCGCGTACCCCGCATCTCCCCGAACGTTGTCCCCAGCAGCGGCTCAGACCGCATGTCGTTGCTGCCGAGCACACTCCGCGTGCCCGACCCGCCGGGTGACATAGACTGCGGATCGCATGGTCACCCAAGTCCGCATCTACACCATCAACCGCGGCATGCTCGACTCGTGGATCCAGCTCTTTAATGAAAAGATCGTGCCCACCAGCGCTCGCTTCGGTGTCAACGTCGTCGGCGCCTGGGTCAACCGCCCCCAGAACGAGTTCATCTGGGTGCGCACCTTCGAAAGCGAGGATTCGCTGAAGGTCTACGAGAACTCGCCCGAGCGGGCAGCTTACTCACCCCAGACCGGCTCGCATATCGCCAAGATCGAGGTGCGCACGGTCGAAAACGGGCTGCTCGCGACGGTCGCGTAGCGCAGCGCTCAGCCACCACAGTCCAGTGCAGCCACAGACCATGACGGGCGGCGACGCCCTGGCCCAACAGTTGGCGCGTGAAGGCGTCCGTCACATCTTCGGCGTTCCCGGCGTCCAGCTCGATTACGCCGTTGACGGCCTGGCCCGCCTGCCCGACGGCGAGCGGATCGCGTACTGGAACACCCGCCACGAGCAGGCGACCTCGTACATGGCCGACGGCTACGCGCGATCGAGCGGCCGCATCGGCGTGTGCATGGTCGTGCCCGGGCCGGGCTTGCTCAACGCCCTGGCGGGCGTGTCCACCGCGTACGCCTGCTCGTCGCGCGTGCTGTGCATCGCCGGCCAGATCCCCAGCAACGCCATCGGACGGGGCTTCGGCCTGCTCCACGAGATCCCCGACCAGTCGCGCATCCTGGGCTCGCTCACCAAATGGTCGGCCCGCGCTGAGAACCCGCGCCAGGTGCCGCACCTGGTTCACGAAGCCGTCCGCCAGCTGCGTAGCGGCCGGCCGCGCCCCGTCGGTCTCGAGGTGCCGCCTGATGTCCTGCAGGCGACTGCCGACGTCAGCCTCCTCGACCCCGTGCAGCACGACGAGCCTATCCAGCCAGACGCGCAGCTGATTCGACGCGCGGCGCAGCTCCTGGCCGCCGCCGAGCGGCCGCTCATCTACGTTGGCGGCGGCGCCGTGGCTGGCAATGCCAGCCAACCCCTGCGCGAGCTCGCCGAGCTCGTGCAGTGCCCTGTTGTCATGAGTCCCAATGGTCGCGGCGCCCTGGATGACCGCCATCCACTGGCGCTGACCTGGCTCGCCGGCCGCGCGGCATTCGCCGAAGCAGACCTCGTGCTGGGTGTTGGCAGCCGCTTCCTCAACGGTCAGGAGCAGCTCGGCCTGGCCCCCGGCGCGCGCTGCGTACTGCTCAATGCCGAGCCCGCCGACCTCGCCGAGCCGCGCCAGCCGGCGGTCGCCATCCTGGGTGACGCCGCGCTCGGCCTGCGTGGCGTGCACGCCGAGCTCTCAGCAGCGGCGATGTTCGGCCGACGGCCCTGGCTCGACCTGGATCATGTGCGGCGCTGGGCCGAAGACCTCCAGGCGCAGGTCGAGCCGCAGTACGGGTGGGTTCGCTCGCTGCGCGCCTCGCTGCCTGAGGACGGCATCCTGGTCAACGAGTTCACGCAGGTCGGCTACATGTCGCAGGCGGCGTTTCCCGTCTATCACCCGCGAACGTACCTCTCGCCGGGCTACCAGGGGACGCTCGGCTACGGGTTTCCGACCGCCCTCGGCGCACGCGTGGCCAATCCGCGAACCGCCGTGCTGTCGATCAGCGGCGACGGCGGATTCGGTTGGGCGCTGTCCGAGCTGTCCACCGCGCGCAAATTCGGCATCGGGCTGGTGACCGTCGTGTTCAACGACCAGGCGTACGGCAACGTGCGTCGCGCGCAGGCCGAGCAGTTCGGTGGGCGCATCTTTGGCAGCGAGCTGCTCAACCCGGATTTCGTGGAGCTGGCCGAGAGCTTCGGCGTGCGCGGCGCGCGGGCGACCGACGCCCGCCGAGCTGGAGGTCTGCTGCGCGAGACGCTCGGCGCCGACGCGGAGCCGGTCCTGATCGATGTGCCGGTCGGGGTGATGCCGCAACCGTTCCGTAGCCTGCGAGAGAGCCCCGTACCGAAGCTGCGCGCCGCGCCGACGGGCTGAGGCCGTCGCCCGGCGTGACGCGCGTCAGCAGCCCCGCGCACGCTGCATTGCGGACACCAACGGCCGCCTCTTCGTCCAGGAGCGCGGCCGAAAGTCCGTACTCCACCTCGAGACCGCCTGGCGCGCTCCTCGGCCAAACTGTCGCAGAAGTCTGGCCGACCCGACCGGGCTGAAAACGGGCTTGTCGGCCGGGCTTCTAGCATAGCCTCCATGCCCGTCGACAGCCGACAGCTCGCCGCGGCCGACGTGCTACGCCTCCGCCTCGCCAATCAGCGCCTGACCACGCCGCTGGGACACCCGGCGGCGCTCGTGGCGCATCTCGGCGCCGTCCAGTCGCAGGACTATGCCGCTGCCACCTGGGCGCTCGGCCTCCGGCTGCGTGAGCCGCGCGCGGTCGAGATCGAGTCCGCCTTCTCCGCCGGGGCGATCCTGCGCACGCACGTGTTGCGGCCGACGTGGCACTTCGTCGCCGCGGCCGATATTCGCTGGATGCTGTCGCTCACCGGGGCGCGGATCCAGTCCTCGGCGGCAGCTTACACGCGCAGCCTCGGGCTGGACGAGTCCCTGCTGTCCAGGTGCAGCGAGGTGATCGGCCAGGCGCTGCGCGGTGGCCACAGCCGCACCCGCGCCGAACTGGGCGGGTTCCTGCGCGAGGCGGGCGTGATCGCGCCTGACGGTGCGAGCCTGGGCCACATCCTGCTGCACGCGGAGCTTGTGGCGCTGGTGTGCAGCGGGCCACGCCGCGGCAAGCAGGACACGTACATGCTCCTGGAGGAACGCGCGCCCAACACCGCGCCGATGGAGCGCGACGCGGCGCTGGCGGAGCTCACCTGGCGGTACTTCAACAGCCACGGGCCGGCGCTGGTGCGCGACTGTGCATGGTGGTCGGGACTCGCCGGTGGCGACATCAACCGCGGACTGGAGGCGAACGCAGGTCGCCTCCGCTGCGCGACCTTCGACGGTCTCACCTACTGGATGTCGAGCGCCGAGGCGGAGGGATGCGACGCTCCGCCGAGCGCCTCGGCGTTTCTGCTGCCGAACTACGATGAGTACACGGTCGCCTACCGCGCGCGCGAGCTCTATTACGACCGCGCCGCGAATGCGACGGGCGTGCCGCGCATGGACGTGCCCTTCCGCCATGTGCTGCTCGTCGATGGGCGGGTGATGGGCCGCTGGAGTGCATCACCGCGGCGTGAGGCGGTGCGCATCGACCTGGAATGGTCGATTGCGCCATCGCGGGCGCAAGAGCGGGCGATCGAACGCGCCGCCAGAGGCTACGCGGCATTTGTGGGAATGGCATGTGAGCTCGGGCTAGCGGCGCGTTAGCCAATACCTAACAGGTCTTAACGAGACCGGCCTGCTCCAAGTGCGATGGTCGTTAGAGAAGACGCAACTTTCCCGGGAATGCGCGCCGTTCGAAAATCTGGCATACATCGCGAAAGGTACTTGCATGCGCTTGCGATGGTTGCGAGCTGCGTCCGTTCTTGGTACGGGCGCGGCGCTCCTGCTCGGTGCCATAACGCCGGTTGCAGCACAAACCGCTAGCTCGACTCCAGGTTGGACTCCAGGACCTGGCGCGACCTCCACCGATACGTTCACCGGTTCCATAGACGGTCCCTCGCAGGACGCCACGATCCCCTCCAGCGGGAACTTCAATGTGGATGGCTGGTTCGTCGACATGACCGCACAGGGCTGGGCCGGTGCCGACAACGTCCAGGTTTACCTCGGTCAGATGGGCAGTGGTGGCACGGAACTTGCCCAGGGTGTGGTCGGCGAAGACCGCCCGGATGTTGGCAGCGCGCTCGGCAATCCGTACTGGTCAAATTCCGGATTCGCGGTCCAGGTGCCCGCGTCGTCGGTTCCATCTGGCGATCAGACGCTCAACGTGTACGTGCACACGCCGGGTAAGGGATGGTGGTTCGAGCCGGTGACGGTGGCTGGCGCGGGCGCGGCAGCCAGCTCGTCGGGCTCCAGCTCCACCCCCGCGGCGTCGACCGCCAGTGGCACCGTGGCGACCGGGGCTCCGCAGGTGTCGGTGACCAGCCCGACGGAGGACCAGAATGTGTCGACGCGTGACGGTGATTTCACGATTACCGGTACCGTGACGTCGCCGGGTACGACACCGTCGGACATCGACAGTGTCGAGGTGTGGATCGGCGGTGAGCGGAATTCGAGCACAGGCACGCTGCTGGGTGACGTGACGCCCAATAGCGACGGCAGCTGGTTTCTGATGTTCACGCCGACGCATTTCCCATCCATGCACGCGAATCTGTATGTGTACGCGCATTCGAAGAGCACAGGACAGGAGACGGAGTCGGTGCGCGGCTTCAACATTACCGACAACAACGACTAGCGATGGACGCGATCGGTTCGCCCGTGTGGCGCTGAGGCACGCGCTGTCACGCGGGTGGCGGCCATGGGATGGACGCCGCCAGGGGTGTGAGGTGCGTTCCTGTGCCTGTGCCTGACTGACCAGGTCTCTCCGCTCCTGTAGCTCCCGGGCTCTGGCAATAGCGCGCCAGGTGCCCGGGGCTGCATATTGCAGGCGCGACGCAGGGCGCGCTTACACATTCCTAATTGGAAATTCTGTTCTCCTTAACAACTCTTTTGGAGACTTCTCGAACGAGGTTCACACCGTGTCTCCAATTGCCCTAGACGATGCGCCCGCTGCAACTTTCGCGTCCCGCGACGCTGATGCGTCGACGACGCCTCCCGCCGGAGCTCAACTGGAAGAGCTCCTCTTCGAGCTGCGGCGGCTGATCGTTGGTCAGGACCGCCTGCTCGAATGCTTGCTCGTCGCCCTGCTCGCTCGCGGCCACGTGCTGCTCGAGGGCGTGCCGGGCCTGGCCAAAACGGCGACGATCAAGGCCCTGGCGCAGGTCGTAGGCGGCTCGTTTGGTCGCGTGCAGTTCACGCCCGACCTCGTCCCGGCCGACCTGGTTGGCACACGCATGTACACGGGCGCCACCTCTGGCTTCATCACCGAGCTCGGTCCGGTGTTCGCCAATCTGTTGCTCGCCGACGAGATCAACCGCTCGTCCGCGAAGGTGCAGTCCGCGCTGCTGGAGGTGATGCAGGAGCACCAGGTCACCATTGGCAAGGAAACGTTCCGCGTGCCGGAGCCCTTCCTGGTGCTGGCCACCCAGAACCCCATCGAATCTGACGGCACGTATCCGTTGCCCGAGGCCCAGCTCGATCGCTTCATGTTCAAGGTTCTGGTGGACTATCCGTCCTACGACGACGAGCTGGTGGTCGTGCAGCGCGTGACGGGCCCGGCCATCTCGCTCAGACAGGTGCTGACCCCCGCCAGGCTCATCGAGCTGCAGCAGGTGACCGACGCGGTGTACGTCGATCCGCGCGTGGTGGCGTACGCGGTGACGCTGGTGGACGCGACGCGCAACCCGGCGGCGCGCGGTCTGCCGCAGCTGGCGGGCGCGATTCAGTTCGGTGCGAGTCCGCGCGCCTCGATCAATCTCGTTGCCGCCGCGCGCGCGCTCGCCTTTCTGCGTGGACGAACGTACGCGCTGGCCACGGATGTGGAGTACCTGGCACCCGAGGTTCTGCGGCATCGGCTGGTGCTGACGTACGAGAGCCTCGCCGTGGGCGGCACGGCAGATGCCGCGGTGCGCTTGCTGCTGTCGAAGCACCCGGCGCCGCGTCTGGACCTGGCGGATCGCGATGCGGCCTGAATTCTCGTCGACGCGGCTGCTGGCGCGGCGCCTGCGCTGGACGGTGCTCCGACCGCTGGCGCGTCGCGCGAATGGCGACGAGCGCTCGCGCATGTCCGGACCTGGGCTCGAGTTTGCGCAGGTACGTGAGTATCAACCTGGTGACGATGTGCGCCGCATCGACTGGCAGCTCACCGCGCGCTCCGACCGGCCCTACGTTCGTGAAGCGCACGACGAGCGCGGCCTGGATATCTGGCTGGTAGTCGACGTCAGTCCCTCGGTCGACTGGGGGACCGCGCAGGGTCTCAAGCGCGACCTCGCCGTGGAGCTGAGCGCCCTGGCCGGCGAGTTGCTGGGCCAGCGTGGCAACCGCGTGGGTCTGATTCTCTTCGCGGAGCACATCGTCGGCATCGTCCCGCCTGGCGCTGGCCACGCGCACGTGGAGCGCATCGTGGGTCGTTTGCGCGACGAGCCGCGCCGCGCGTCCACGGGCGCCACCGATCTCACGAGCGTGCTGAGCGTGCTGCCGCGCCTCGTGCGGCGTGCGTCGCTGGTCGTGCTAATCACCGATTTTCTGGTTCCCGACGGCTGGGCGGAGCGCCTGCGCTCGCTCGCGCGGCGTCACGAGATGATCGCGGTGCGCCTGGAGGATCCACGCGAAGTGGACCTACCGGATATTGGTATCACGACGTTCGAAGATCCTGAAACCGGCGCTCAGCTCACGGTCGACACGGGCGACGCCCACATGCGGCAGCGGTTCCGAGAGGCGGCGGCCAGGCAGTCGGCGCGTATCGACGCCACGCTTCGCTCGTGCGGCGCGGAGGTCGTGCGTCTGGGCACCGACGGCGGATTGCTGTTCGCGATGGCCAGTTTTCTCGATACGCGACGACGGCAATCCGCACGGCGCGCGGCGTCACCGGTGGCGGTCAGCCGACCGGATGAGGTGCCCGTGGCATGACCTTTGTATGGCCGACAGCGCTGATTGCGCTGGTTCTTCTGCCGGTGATGGTCGGCATCTACGTGTGGATGCAGCGGCGTCGCAAGGCGTACACGGTGCGATTCACCAACCTGTCGTTGCTCCGCGAAGTGGTGGGCAACGCACCTGGCGTGCGGCGGCATGTGCCGGCGGCGCTGTTCCTGCTGGGCCTGGCGGCGCTACTGGTCAGTCTCGCCCGCCCGACGATGGTGCTGGCGGTCCCGCGCTCCGACGCGAACGTCATGCTGGTCCTCGACGTTTCGGGGTCGATGGCCGCCACGGATCTGCAGCCCACGCGACTTGGCGCGGCGACCAGTGCGGCCCGGCAATTCATCGACGGCTTGCCGGACGGTACCCGGGTGGGCGTGGTGAGTTTCAGCCAGGGCGCGAATGTCGTGGCCCCGCTGTCCAGCGACAAGACGCGCGCGGACAACGCGCTTCAGCATCTGACGCCCAATGGTGGGACCGCCATCGGCGACGGGCTGAACGCGGCGCTCACGCAGTTGCAGAGCTCCTCGGCCAGTCAGGGCGAGCATGACCCGGGCCTGGTGATTCTGCTGTCCGACGGTGAGAACAATTTCGGGCAGTCACCGGCGAGTGTCGCCGCGCTCGCCAGCCAGGAGGGCGTGCAGGTGGACACGGTGGGCATTGGCCAGCGCGGTACCGAGGCGTACGTCGATCGTCAGCCCGTGGGACTGGATGAAGCCGCGCTCCAGAATATTGCCAGCACCACCGGCGGGCAGTATTTCTACGCGGCGGATGCCGCTCAGCTGTCGGACATTTACTCGCAGCTGACCTCGCACGTGAGCTGGGTCCCGCAGAAAACGGAGATCACCGCGCTGGTGAGCGGCCTGGCGGCCGCGTTCTTTCTGGCGGCCGCCGCCCTCTCGATGCGCTGGTTCGGGCGGCTGCCCTAGCGTTTTTCACAGTGCGGTGCGAGCGTTTTTCCGTTGAGCGTCTCAGCGGTCCTCGCTTGAGAAGGAGTTCAACGTCCTCCCCAGCGTCCTCCCCAAGGGGGTCCCCTCCGGGGAGTCCCTTCGGGGAGGCCCCGTCTAGCGCCGCGCCACCAGCCAGTCCACGATCGTCTTGATCGCCTCGGGGTCCAGCTCCGCCGCGGCGCCGTTGTAGTTCGCCAGCACGTCACCCGTGCGCAGCTCCGCTCGCGGCCTCGGCTCGTACTTGAGCACGTGATTCGCATCGTCTGGAAACGCGAACGTCACGTACTCATGCCCGGCCGCCGCGCGCTGCAGCGGCTCACCATCCGCTTGCCAGTCCACCTGGATGTCCTTTTTGCCAATGACAATCAGCGTGGGCACCGCCACGCGGGGCAGCAGGCTGGCGGCGTCCGCCAACCACAGCTCGCGCGCAAACGGCTGATTGGCTGGCGCGGTCAAGCTCAGCAGCAGGTCCTGCACACCTTTCGGCAGTGCCGGATCCGCGACAATCGGTCTTCCCGCCAGAAAGTCGGCAACGCCAGCGTCGTAGCGTCGCAACAGATCCTCACCGTTGGGCACGTGCGTCGCCTGCTCGGCCAGCTGCGCATGGGCGACGACGCCAACAGACCGCCCCGGCGGGCCGATGAGCGCCAGCCCGGCAAACGGGATCGCTGGCGCACCGAGCTGGTAGTTCAGCGCGTGCAGCGTGCCCTCGCTGTTGGCGACCGCGAAAATGCGCTCCTCACGGACATCCGGCTGCTGGGCCAGCTGGCGCACTGCCCCGGCTAGCTCCTCCAGGTGGCTCTGCATACTGAGTCTGCCGAGCAGCGCCATAGCGTTCGCGATGGCGTGCGCTCCCGAAGCGCGTTTGTCGTAGCGCAGCGAGGCAATGCCGGCTCGCGCCAGCACGTCGGCAATGAGTCTGGCGCTGCCGCGCGAGCCGGGCAGCAGCGGCGAGTTCCAGTCGCGGTCGGTCGGACCGCTGCCAGCGACCATCACCACGCCCGCGAACGGTCCAGCACCGGCTGGCCTGACCAGCGTCGCTTCAATGGCGATGGCGTCGAGCTCCCAGCTCACCGCCGAGCTGCGCGGCGAAGCGCCCTGGCTGTCAGTGGACATCCTCCACCCAGTCTGCCAAATATCCAGTGCGACGTGCGGCGCGTCACACCCGTGAGACAGTTTGGCCTGGGAGCGCGGCACGCGGTTTCGAGGTCGATTACGGGTGTTCGGCCGCGCTCCCAGGCTCAAGCTGGTGCGTGCATCGGTGTGTGCACGAACACCGACAGGATCATCAGCCCCAGCAGCACCACGCACGCGCCCACGACATACGGCGTGCTCGGGCCCAGCGTGTACAGATACGCCGCGAGCAGCGGACCGACAATGCGGGCAATCGACTGCTGCGCCTGGTTGGCGCCCTGCACCGCGCCCTGCGCGCCGCGCGGCGCGGCGTTGGCGATGATGCCGCCCATCGACGGCTGGAACAGGCCGTCGCCGAGCGTCAGCACGATGACCGCGATGAAAATCAACGCCACGGAGGGCTCGAAGGCCACCAGCGCGATCAGCGCGAAGCCGCACGCGTTGATGAGCAAGCCGCCGCGTGCCAGGGTTCGTTCGCCGAAGCGCGGCAGGAGATGACCGGTGAGAAAGCCCTGACTGACGATATCCATGATGCCCACGGTGAACAGGACGACGCCGATCTGGGCTGGACCGAAGGCCAGAACGTCCTTCAGAAACACCGAGAGGTTGCTTTGCAGCATGGTGGCGCCGAAGAAAAACAGGAAGGACGCGCTGAAGGCGATGCGCAGCGCGACGCTTTTCGACAGGAGCTGCAGCGGCGCCAGGGGATTGAGCTCGCTCACGTGGAACGCGCCGCGATGCCGCTCGGTGGTGACGCTCTCGGGCAGCGCAACGTAGGCCCACAGCACGTTGATGGCGGTCACGCCCGCCGCCACGAACATGGGCGCGGTGAGCGAGAACTGGCCGACGAAGCCGCCAATCGCGGGTCCGACAATGAAGCCGAGGCCTCCGGCGGCGCCGAGCACGCCGTAATAGCGCCCGCGCTCACGCGGCTCGGTGATGTCCGCCACATAGGCGTACATGGTGCTGATGTTGCCGCCGGTCAGCCCGTCGATGATTCGACCGAGGAACAGCACCCACAGCGCGCCGCCAACGCCGAGGACGAGGTAGCCGATGACCGAGCCGGTGAGTGAAAAGAGCAGGACGGGGCGTCGACCCACGCGGTCGCTGAGGGCGCCGAGCGCGGGCGCCGAGAGGAGCTGGCCGAGGGCGTAGACGGAGGTGATGATGCCGACGAGCGGCCCGACGAGGGCAGGGTCAACGTACTGGCCGATGACGAACGGGATGACGGGAATGATGATGGTGAAGCCGGCGAAATTGAGGAACATCGAGGCGGTGATGACGCCCATGGGGCCGGCGAGTCGGGGAAGCACCGCGCACACCCTAGCGGATTGACTGGGGGTCAGCGTGCTTCCGAGGCTTCCAATCCGAACACGACCTCCACGCGGTGTTGTTCCGCCACGTCGGCCCTGCACCATCGACACAGCACAAGTCGAGTCACCACCTGCTCGTCGAAACATTTCGCGAGCTGCTGACTGACGGAGCCAACGCCGGTGCGTTCCACGTCGAGGACGTGCTGGCCACTTCGCTGCTGTTGGCTTGCGCCATGCACGCCTTCGATCCAACGTTCCTGGCGCTGACCAGTGACCGCCTCTCGGGCCCGCTCACGTGCCCACTGATCCACGCTGGCGGCGTGGTGGGTATCGCCTGCTTTGACACCCTCTATCTGGCGAGCGTGGGCGACCAACCGCCGGGGCATGTGGTCCTGGCTTCGCCGGTGGTCGACGGATGGCCGCTCGAGCCGCCGACGCAGCGTGCTGCTGAAGCTGGTGCCGCTGGCCTACAGTCTCGGGTTCCTGGGCCTCAGCGCGCTGGTCGCCCGGCGGCGCACGCGTTCGCGACGGTGTGCGCCGCCTGCGGCGGAACGGCGCTGCTAGCCGCCGAGACCGCTCACGCGTCCATCCATGCGCTGGTGAAGGAAAACGACGCGTGATACGTCGGCGACAGTCCGTGCACCTTGGCCGTGGTCATCATGATCTGCGGCGACGACGCGACCATCGCTACGAACGACTCGTCAAGCACGAGGTCGTTGAGCTGGGAGTAGATCTGCTGCTGCTTGGCGGGATCGACCTCTGAGCCTGCCTGCGTTACCAGCTGCGTGTACATGTCGCTCTTGAAGCCTTCGTTGTTGTTGTTCGGATCCCACGCCTTGGTGCCACCGAAGGTCGATCCTGGTGAGAGCTGGCCGTACGAGGCGGGCGACCAGTAGCCGCCGACGTACTTGCGGTTGTTGACCTGATCCAGCCACGCCGCGGCCTCGAGCACCTGGATATTCAGCTTGATCGCCGAGCTTGGCCAGGTCGGACTGGTAGATCTGGCGTCGCGATGTTGGCCTCGGTGCTGGTGCGTAAACAGACAGTCCATCTCGAGCTGTGTCACACCCGCGCGCTCTGGAGCATGGACTTCGCTTTGTCCAGATCGAAGGTGTAGATGTTGTACTTGGCGCCTCGTACGCTGGTGAGCCTGGCAGCCACATCAGCGAAAGGGGACAGCGGCGCCGTATGTTGCGGTGTCACGAAGCGCTGGCGATCGAACGCCTAGTTCAGCGCCTGCCGCACCATCTTGTTGTCAAATGGAGGGTTGAGCGTATTGAAGCCGATCACATAGTAGCGTTCCCGGGTTCGGATGCACCACGGCCTCGTACTCCGGGGTTGCTCTTGAGCCGGTTGTAGTCGCCCAGCGGCGGAGCCCGCATCGTGTCCAGCGCCTGCCCCTCGAACTGCGCAACCATCGCCTGCGGGTCGTCGGTGATCGCAACGCGGACGCCATCAAGGTAGGGCCGGCCCGCTTGCCAGTAGTTCGTGTTCTTTACGAGCGTGAGATGGTCGCCAGTGATCCACTCCACAAACGTGAACGGGCCGGTGCCGACCGTGGTGGTCTTCGCGTTCGGCCCTTCAACCGTCTCCCTGTCGACGATGTTGAAGTACTCGAAGAAATCGAATACCAGCGGCCTGGGCTGGTCGGAGTTGAGAATGACCGTGTATTTATCAGGCGTGTCGATGCTGGTGAACCAGCTGGCCTGATTCGCGAACTGCCCCGCTCCGTCCTTCGGATCCTGGGCGCGGATGATGTTGTATTTGACGTCGTCGCTCGTGAAGTCTCGGCCGGTGTGCCACTGGACGCCTTTGCGAAGGTTCAGCTTGATCTGTTTGTAGCCGCCTGCCCACGTCCCAGCTTTCCGCTAGCATTGGCTGCGGCTGCGAGTTGCTGTCGTAGTTGGTCAGTTGATCGAAGACCAGGTTTGTCGTCTCGAAATTGTTCCCGACGAACAGGTGGCCTTCCAGCGACGGCGGGTTGCCGACGGTGCCCGTGCGCAGCGTGCCGCCAGTGCGGGGCTGTCCCGTGGCGGCCGCGGCGGGGGCCGAAGTCGCGGCAGGCGCCGAGGTCGCGGCAGGCGCCGAGGTCGTCGCCGCGGCCGCTGGAGCCACGCCAGTGGTCTGTCCCGGCGTCGGGTGCCGGCGCCGTGGTGGGTTCGGCGGCCGGTGCAGCGGTAGCGCTGGGGCCGCCGGCCGCGGGCGCACCGCTCGGGCCACACGCGGCCAGCAGAACGGCGCTGGCGCCGGTGACGATGACGCCCAGCGCGCGCCGTCGGCTGACGACCACCTGGTGCGCAGCCGCGAATGGGTCTTGTTCGCTCTGAACCACGTTCCTGCATTCCCCCCGTGATCGGAGACCACTGTAGTAGCGCGCCGGGATCCAGGCAATCCCAGAATGTCGACACGCCGCCACCAGTACACAGACTCAGGTGTGGCTGAAGGTCCTTACGTGGGCGTGCAGCAGCCGCAGAAATTTCTCCAGCAACGGCGACACGCCATCTGGCGCGCGGGTTGCCAGCCAGTAGGAGACGGTCGTCGGCGCCTCGGGCAGCCGCAGGATGGCGATGCGCCCCTGCGCCGCCTCTTCGAGAGCCACCGTCCTGTAGAGCAGCGCCAGCGCCCGGCCGTCTTCGACGAAACGCTTGGCGAGCACCGCGTTGGAGACCTGGATGCGCCGCCGCGGTCGAATGCCCAGCAGCGAGAATTGGCGCCACATCTGGTCGTCCGCGACGGGCCCGATCAGCGTGTAGCTCGACAGGTCCGGCCAGCGAATGTCCCCGTCGCTGCTGCGCGCGAGCTCGGAGTCCGCCGACGCACACAGGCACAGCTCGTCGTCGAACAGGTGTGTGGCCGGGATATGCGGCGGGGGCAGTGTGCGCGCGATGGCAACTTCAAAATCGCCAGTGTCGAACATCTCCCAGAGATTGGTATTGCCGTCGACGCCGTGGATGCGCAGGTCCACCTCCTGGACCAGCCCCAGTAGCTGGCCGATCACCGGCGGCAACACGTAGCTCGATACCCCGTTGCTCGCCAGGATGCGCAGCGCTCCACCTTCGCCCGTTTTGATGCTGGCCAGCATCGAATCCAGGTCGCGCAGTTTCAACAACGTTTCATGCGCCGCCACTGCCAGACGCGCGCCGTCGGCCGTCAGCCGCACGCGCCGACCGTGGTGCTCGGTTAGTTTCGAGCCCGGCCTTGTGCTCGGCGGCACGCAGCGCCTTGCTCACCGACGGATGGCTCAGGAGCAGCTCCTCGCCAATCTCGGACAGCGTTTTGCCGCTCTGGAGGCCGACCAGCACTTGCAGCTCGGTGGTATCGAACATTGTGAAAAACCTGGAACAGTTTAGGGCATGATCTGTTCTTGAACGTCGATCGACGGCGAACGTACGCTGCCTTGAGAGCCGAGGAGAAGAACGTTGACACTGCAAGCCGTCGACTGGCGTCCGGTCTATTCGCTGCAATCCACGCCGGCGGTCCCGGCTAGCTATGAGGAAGCCATCGAGCGGGCGCGCGCCCTGAAGCCAATCCTCCGCGAGCGGGTGGCAGAAACCGAGCGCCTGCGGCGCCTGCAGGCTGAAAACGTGGCCGACCTGCTCGAAAACGGCCTGTACGGCTTGCTGACGCCGAAGTGTTTCGGTGGTTCAGAGCTTGGCAGCGACACGATGATCGACGTGACCATCGAACTCGCCTCCGCGTGCCCGTCTACGGGCTGGGTGCACATGCTGTGGACCGCGCACATGTGGCTGCTGGCGCTCTTTCCTCCCGAGACGCAGGAGGAGTTGTGGAGCAACCGCAACATGCTGGCGTCCTCGGTGGTCAATACGGTTGGCGAGGTCGTGCCCGTGGACGGGGGCTATCGCTGGACGGGACGCGGTTTCTTCTCGAGCGGCGTGGACCACTGCAACTGGCTGACAGCGGCGGTGCCGATCAAACGCGAGGGCGAGGAAGCCCCTGAGCGTCGCTGGGTGCTGATCCCGCGTGAGGACTTCGAGATTGTCGACGACTGGTACACGGTCGGACTGAAAGGCACGGGCAGCAAGACGATCGTCGTGAATGACGTGTTCGTGCCTGAGCGCCGCACGCTGTCGAACAAGGACATCGAGGAAGGCACGACGCCTGGCAGCCGTTTTCACTCGCACCCGATGTACGGCGCCATCTCCTCGGCCAACTTCACGTCGGCGATGGGCATGCCGGCCATCGGTGCGGCGCGTGGCTTCCTGGCCGCGTATGAGGAGCGCCTGCGGTCGAAGTCCAGCAATGTGGACGATGGGTTGACGGTTAACATGGCGCGCTACGCCCTGGCGGTCGCGCAGGTTGACGCGGCGCAGGCGATGAGCGTGCAGAATGCGCAGCGTTACCGATGCGTGCCCGCGCGCGAGGTGGGGCCGCTGGAGCGAGCGAAGTCGCGTCGCGATCAGGCCTTCGCGGCGCAGACAGCGCGCAAGACAGTCAGCTTCCTGTACGAGGAGTGCGGAGGCAGCGGTTTGTTCGAGAGCTCGGATTTCCAGCGTCTGTGGCGCGATACGAACGCCGCGGCGGCCCACCACGGATTGACGTGGGACTGGATTTCGGTGTCGTGGACCAAAGCGATGCTGGGGCTGCAGTCCAGCCCCGCCTTCACCTTCGCGAGAACCTAACCCCGTCGGCTCACGTGGACAGGGATCCCGTCGGGGAGCGCGGGGAGGAGCCCCCCGAACTCGCGGATCGGTTGCGTCGAGACGTGAGTCAGTCGATAGTGACGCAGAACGTGCGCCAGCAGCGCCATCACCTCGACCTGCGCAAAGTTGATGCCCAGACAGATGCGCGGGCCGCCGCCGAAGGTGGCCAGGCCGTATGGCGTGCGGCGGTCTTCCTCGCGCGGCGCCAGGAAGCGATCCGGATCGAAGCGCTCGGGTTCGTCCCACACCGAAGGCATGCGGTGCCCGGCGGCGATGGCCAGAAAAAGCGGCGTGCCAGCCTTCACCGACCGACCTCCAAAGTCGAAGTCCGAGAGCACCCCGCGCGGCAACAGCAACACGGGTGAATGCAAGCGCCCGACTTCGCGAATCACCGCGCTGAGCAGCGGCAGGGCGTGCAGCGACTCGCTGGTGAGTGGCCCGTCGCCAACCACCGAACTGAGCTCGGCCTCGATGCGCGCCGCGTAGTCGGGCTGCCCGGCGATGACATACAGCGCCCACGCGCCGAGGGTGGTCGTGGTTTCGTGCCCCGCAACCAGCAGGATATTCACGTGCGCCAGCAACTGCTCGTCGCTGAGGCTGTGGCCAGCGTCGTCGTGCGCGCGCACGAGCATTCCCAGCACGTCGTCCTGCTCGGCGGTGGGGCCGGCGCGGCGGGCGGCAATGAGCTCGAGCAGCTTCTTCTGCAGATCGCCGCGCGCCTGGATCTGGCGCTGCACCATGAGCTCCCAGTGCTCGGTCGGGCGCAGGTCCGCGTTCAGGCGTGGGTCGCCACCCCGCAGCAGGACGTAGAAACGCTCGCGCAGCCAGTCCACATCGGGGCCGCTGCGCAGGCCAACGAGTGCGGCCGCGGCGACGGCGAAGGTGATCTCGCGCGCCTCGAGCATCAGGTCGATGGTGTCGTGGTTGAGCCACTCGGCGCTGCGTTCGGCGATGATGCCCTGCATCAGCGGCAGATAGCCGGCCATGAAAGCGCTGGTGAAGGCTGGATTCATCAGCGCGCGGTGCAGCGTGTGCTCGGGGGGATCCATGTTGAGCAGGCCGTGGCCGAGGGTTTCGCCGACGACGGGCGTCCAGCCCTGGTCGTGACTGAAATGGTCGCGTCCGCTGAGCAGCACGAAGCGGTTCGCCTCGGGGCCGACCATGTAGATGACTGACTGACCGGCGTGCGGTCCGCCGCGGGGCGTGAACTCGAAGATGGGTCCGCGCTGCTCCGCGATGTGGGCAAGGTAGGGTGACAGTTGATTGCTCGCCCAGACCGACTCGGGAATGTCGACTGGCTCGGGGCTGGGGAGTGTTGCAGTCATGGTCGGCAAGCGTACGGTGTGGGCGCGGGGCCGCACCACAACGCTCGCTCGAACGGCCCCGGTACCCTTTGCCGGGTGACGTCTCCCAGCCCGACCGTCTCCAGTCAGAGCTCCAACTATCCCGTGCGCGATGACTGGCTCCGCCAGTGGGATGAGGACATCCTCGAGCCTGACCTGCCCATCATCGATCCCCACCACCACCTGTGGGATCGTGGCGGCTGGCGCTATTTGCTCCATGAGCTGCTCGAGGATGTCAACAGCGGACACAACATCATCGCCACGGTCTTTTTGCAGTGCCGCTCGATGCACAAAGCCGGCGGTCCCGAGGAGCTCAGGCCCGTCGGCGAGACGGAGTTCGTCAATGGCGTCGCCGCGATGAGCGCCAGCGGCGGCTTTGGTCCCACGCGCGTGTGTGCCGGCATCGTTGGTTACGCGGACATGCGGCTGGGTGCACGCGTGCGCGACATCCTGGAGGCCCACATCCGCGCGGGTGGCGGGCGCTTTCGAGGCATTCGGCATACCACCGCCTGGGACGCGGACTCGAGCATCGTCAATCCCGCCAATGTCGCACCGCCGGGATTGCTGTCCGATGCGAGCTTCCGTGAGGGCCTGGCCACGCTGACAGACCTCGGGCTGTCCTATGACGCGTGGCTTTACCATCCCCAGATCGACGAGCTGACCGAACTCGGTCGCGCTCTGCCGGAGACCAGCATCGTGCTCAATCACGTCGGTGGACCGCTGGGCGCCGGCGTGTACGCGGGTCGCACGGACGAGGTCTTCAGCCGCTGGTCGACCTCCATCCGCAACCTGGCGACCAGTTGCCCGAACGTGCACGTCAAGCTTGGCGGCCTGGGGATGCGGATCAATGGGCTGGCCTTCGAGCAACAGCCAAAGCCGCCCTCGTCCCAGGCGCTGGCGGCCGGCATGCGACCGTTTTTCGAGACCTGCATCGAGGCGTTCGGGGCTGAGCGCTGTATGTTCGAGAGCAACTTCCCCGTCGACAAGGGCGCGTATCCCTACGCCGCGTACTGGAATGCCTGCAAACTCCTGACGCGGGGAGCGAGTCCCGCGGACCGCGCGGCGCTGTTCAGGGATACCGCCGCCCGCTTCTACCGGCTCAGCTTGAGCGACGGCTGAGCAAGTGACCTGGGCAAATACACGGTCCATGGGAGACCGTTCAGCAAGGTCACTGCGCAGCGCCTGCGCGTCGGCCAAAGCCTGGTGTGTCGCGCTCGGGGCCGCGTCGGGTTGGCTCGTGTTCGCGCTGGCCTGCAGCGCATCACCCCCGCCGCCCAGTCCGCCGACCATCGCGGCCGCAGCGTCGGTGGTTCAGGCCATCCGTAGTGGCAGCGCGACCCCGAGCGGCACTCAGGAAGCGATTGCAACGCGAATTGCACCAACGCTGCAGGTCTTGCAGTTGACCGTCGGTCCAATCGCCACGTCGCTCGCCCAGTCGACCCTCCACATCACGGGGGTGAACATCACCGCCGCGGACAGCACCGTCGTCGTCCAGAACAGCGGCAGCGCGCCGGTCAATCTTCAGGGCTGGACCATGTTTTTCGGTCCCAACATCCCGATCACGCTGCCGCCCATCATGCTGGCGCCTGGCCAGACACGCACACTTCACGTGGCGGCGGGTACCACTACCGATAGCGACGTCTACCTCAACGTGCCGTCCGTCGGCGCCATCGCGACGACCATGACACCCGGTCAGCGCGTCGTCCTGGTCGACCCGAACGAGCAGATCCTCGCCTTTTTCACGACGAGCTGAGGGCAGCCGCTGGAGGGCCGCCCGATGGGACCAGCGCCTCCAGCACTGCCTGACCGCGGTTGTCCGTAACCGTCTTCAGCGTGGACGAGGCCAGTTCTGATTGCATCGCGCGCAACCTCGGCAGGCTCGCCGCGTCGGCCGCTACCCATACCGCGGGTGAGGCGGCCTCGCCCGGGGCAGTTGGCGCGGGTTCAACGCGACGTTGGGGATCGAGCAACTGCAGGTCTTCGTGGTTGTAGTTCAGGTCGGGGGTGAGCACATACACCGGCAACTGGTACTCCTGCGCGAGTGCCGCCAGATCGAGCAGCGTGAACTCGCCCTCACCTTCGCGCGGATAGTCGACGAAGAACCAGGTGGCGTTCACGGCGGCGACGACGCCGACGACCGCGAGCGCCAGCCCGCCCGCCGCGACGCGCGGCACGCGAACGCGCGTGAGCCAACCGCGCGCCGACTCGATGCCCAGAGCCGCCAGCACGATGATGCTGGTCAGCATCAGCGACAGGCGCAAATAGTTGGGCGGGTCGACGATGAGCGCCGTGCTGATCAACGTCAGGGCGATGACCAGTGGTGGAAAGACCCAGACTGGCGGTCGAGCGCGGCGTGCCAGGGCGACGATGCCGAGGCCAGCGGCGACCAGCGTCAGGGGATCGACGAACGGGCGGTCGAAACGGTAGAAGGTTGATGCATCCGCGTACTCGCCAGGAATGAACCCGCCAATGGTGTGGCTTGCCTGGCGGTCCATCACGGCTTGCAGGGTTGGCTCGGGAACGGTTGACAGCGTGTGGTCCCAGCCCTCGGGTTGCAACAGAGATTTGTCCGAGCGGGCCAGGATGAGATTCACGCCATCGGGGCTGCGCAGGTAGTAGGCGGCGGGTGCCACGGCCAGCACGCACACGGCAAGACCGAACATCGCCGCGGGTCGGAGCAGGACTCGGTTACGGCGCGCGACCAGCACACTCGCGCCCGCGGCGACCACCACGGGCACGATGATGCGGTCGCCGGCCCAGTTGAGGAAGGTGAGCGTGAAGCATGACCCGGCCAGCACGGCTACCCCGTGCGATCTGCGCTGCCAGCTCACGGTCAGCAGCAGGATCGTCAGCGTGGTGAGCAACGGCGCCTGGGAGTTGACCGTGCCCAGGTGCGACAGCAGCAGGTGCGTGTGGGCCAGCAGCAGCAAGCCCGCGGCGATGAGTCCGACGCTGAGTCCGCCCAGCGCTCTGGCCCACAGGAACGTGAGCACCACGGTCAGTGCGCCGGCCACCGACGAAGCCGCGCGGACGGCGCTGATGGACGGACCGAGCAGTCCGACGAAGCCTACCTGCCAGAGGAAGCCCCAGGCCGGAATGCCCCATCCGTGGTCGCTGAAAGCGTCAGCAAGCCCCGTGCGCCAGATGTTCCGCGCGACCAGGACATGGGCGGCTTCGTCGCCATGCAGTCCGAGTGGCAGATGGTCGATCCACAACAGCCGCGGCGCCAGTGCGACCAGGAACAGCGCAGCCAGCCACCCGAGCCGTCGCCAGTGCACGCTGCTCGGCACGCGCAGCCAGGCAACCGGCAGCAGCACCACGGCGGCGATCCAGAGCCCGGCCGCGAATGCGGAGTTCGGGTCCTGCCAGATCAGAAGCGTCGCGCAGCCCGCCAGAGCCGCCGCGATCGCCAGCACCCCGCTGCGCACGCCCAGTCGTACCCTGAGCGTGGGACCAATCCGGCGCTGCTCGGCGCTACTCGCGCCGTGCAGCGAGCATGTCACAGGTTGTTACGAAACCACACCAGGCCACCGTAGAGGCCGACCACCACGGCGATGAGCGCCAGCAACTCGCCGGCGTTGACCGGCATCGTCGGCATGATCGGGGTGACGATCCAGCCCCAGCCCGGGGGAAAGCCGAGCAGCCACCACCCCAGGCCCGCCGGAATCAGCAGAACTGGCCACAAGCCCATGGCCTCAGGATGCCATTGTTGCCGGCACGCTGCGCAGATTTACGAACCAATGCGCAGTCGACAGACGCTGGGATACCCATGTTCGCGGGCGGCCCAACCGTCAGGATAGAAGCGACCCGACAGTGCGACCCGAGAGTTCGTAAGACGGAAGGATCGGAAGGATGGAAGGACGGAAGGATGGAAGGAAGGTCCGACGCAATGCTCCACCCACTGCTGATTGCCGTGCACGCGCTGTGTGCCCTGGCCAGCTTCGCCCTGGGTCTGATCGTCATCACGCGACCAGCCCCGGCCTCGAGCACGCTCTTTCGCCTGTACCTGGCCACCCTCACGCTGATGGTGGTATTCCTGATCAGCGTGGTTCTGGTCGATTGGGGCGGCCTGGACATGGTCAAGCGGCTGGTGTTCCTCGGCCTGCTGCTGCTCGCGCTGTACACGGGTTGGCGTGGCTGGCATGCAGGCCGCGTCCTAGCCCGGCGACGGGGACACTGGCGCAGCGCCTATATCGACGACGTCGGTTTTACGCTGATCGCGCTGTTCGACGGCTTCGTGATCGTGAGCGCCATTGACCTGGGCGCCCCGACCTGGCTGGTGATCGCGGTCGGTGCGCTGGGGATCGTCGTCGGCCGGGCTGGCGTCGTGCGCCAGAAGGAGCGCTCGGCGAGTCCGGCGAGCGTTGTGGCCGAGCAGATCGGAGTGAACGGATGAAGAACACGCTCGCGATCAAGCTTGGCGGTGTCTTGTGGATTCTCTCCGCACTCCAGTTCGCGGTGGCGCAGCTCATCGTCGCCTCCACCTGGAGCCCGCCCTATAGCTGGAGCAACAACTACATCAGCGATCTGGGCAACACCGCCTGCGGCGAGTTCGCGGTGCCCCACGGTACACCGACCTACGTCTGCTCGCCGCTGCACGCGCTCATGAACGTGTCGTTCATGCTCAGCGGCATCCTGGTGATCGGGGGTGCGCTCCTGGTGCAGGCGTGGTGGCCACAGCGTCGGCTGAGCCAGGTGGCGCTGGTGCTGTGGATCGTCGCCGGCGTGGGCAAGATCCTGGTGGGCGTGTTTCCCGAAAACACCAACATCGAGGCGCATCTGCTGGCCGCGTTCAACATTCCCGTCGAGAGTGTGGCGATCCTGTTGAGCAGTCTGGCCTTGCTGCCCAGCTATCGGTTCCTGGCAATCAGTGGCATCGTGCTGGCGCTGGTCGGCCTGGCGGGCACGCTGCTCGGGATCGCGGGTGAGGTCGCGGGTCCGGGCCTGTATCTCGGGCTGGGGGTCGGTGGCATGGAGCGCGTCGCCGAATACCCAGGCAGCGTGTGGCGCCTGATCATGGGTGTCGTGCTCGTCACCGCGGCGACCGCCGCCACCGGCGCGCGGCACGTCGGCACCACGTCAACCGCCGCGCAAGCCGGCTGACTCACCGGCGCCGCGCGTCACCCGCGTGCCGCACGGGCGCCGCCGAGGCGCGGCGCCAGCAGGACGCCACAATCGCCAACGCTGGCCACCGCCGAGCTTGCTGCGCGAAACTCGCGAAGTTGGTCCACACCTTCCCACAGTTGCGAGTCCTGCGTAGGCTCAGACCTGGGGCGTCATCTCCCGCTCCCGCGCGCGTGAGGGCTGCGCCGCCAGCGCGCGCATAACGAACTTCACCGTGTCCTTCACGAACCGCTCGTCGTCTTCCTGACTTTCGGCCGAGCCGGCGAAGCTGCCCAGAAACGCGCGCTGCAAACACGCGCCGAGCAGCAGCATGGCGGCGACCTGCGCGTTTGCCTCGGCGGCCACCCGACCCGTGCGCTGTTCGGCCCGCAGATAATCTGCCAGGAGATCCTTCGCGCGATGCGGGCCGCCACCGCTGGCGCGCATGTGCTCCTGGTAGCGGGCCAGCAGCTCAGGACGCGAGAAGAGCGACGCGGCGAAGGGGGCGCTGTCGCGGTAGAAGGCCAGCGCCACGCGCGTCAGATCCTCGAGGTTGACGCGCACCGTGCGCTGGCCAACCCGATTGGGCAGATCGCGCAGCGCCGCGAACAGGTCGGGCAGTCGCTCGCGCAGCACGCACAGGAAGAGGTCGCTCTTGTCGTCGAAGTGTTTGTACAGGGCGGCCTCGGACAGGCCGGCTGCCTGGGCGATCTCGCGGGTGGTGGTGTTGGCCAGGCCGAGGGTGTGCATGACCTGGATGGCGGCGTCGAGGATGTAGTCGCGCGTCGCGCCGGATTTGGATTTGTCGGGCAACGCGTCCACCTCCCCTTGGAAATTGCTTGACAACCCGAAAATCGATCGGTACTGTGTTGGTAAGTGTTCACTCACTGCGAGTGAATGTTCACTAACCAGAAGTATACGCCCCGTGCGCCGGCACCACCAGACCCCCAGATCTGCTGCAACCCCAGGGCGCGCACAGGCGTCATACATCGTGACAAGCAAGACACGCGGCTGGCCCCGTTGCTTCCTGTCGGCGCGGCAGCCGTCTCCACGAGAGGAGGTGGCCCCGGTCCATCACACTCACAGGCACGCGTCCCCACGCGCTCGCCGATAAAACGATAGAAAACGCCACTCCCCGAGCGGTCACCCGGTGAGTGGCGACGAGAACGGAATGCGCTCCCCTTCTCGTCGTCCACGGTATCAGGTGCGCGCTCCTGGGAACAAGCTCTTCAGGAGATTTCGCATGCATTCTCTGTTCGTTCGTGGCGCCGCCCTGGCGCTGCTCGCCGGTGGCCTGCTCGTGCCGGCCTCGGCCCTCGCCGCATCCCCGTCTGATTCGGGCACGGGCTCCATCGTCGGTGCCGTCACGTGTGGCCCCGCCGAGGACGCTCCCGCCCAGGACATCGTCGTCAGCGCCGCTGGCAGCGAGCTCAAGACGCTGACCGACAACACGGGCCGGTTCGAGCTGGACGGCCTGCCAGCCGGGCAGTCTTTCACGATCAGCGCCATCGCCGATCCGCAAAGCTCATGGGTCACCAACCGCTACGACGTCACCGTCCAGTCGGGCCAGACCGTGGACATCGGCTCTATGGACCTGGGCATCTGCGGTACGCCGACCATGCCGACCCCCCCGCAGGACGACCAGGCACCCGCCAATTTCGGCCAGTCGTAACCTCGCTCAGCGCTCAGCGTGCGCCCCGGTCTGCACCGCGCGGACCGGGGCGCGACGCACGCGCGCACCGCAGCTGAAGTGACCTGAAGCAATACGCATGTTCGTCTCGGTGCAAGAGACGCAGCTATGACCATGATTGCCGAGTCCCCGCGGCGCATGCTGAGGGTGGATCCAACACCACCGCCCACGCGCATCACGCCGAAGGGATGACTTCATGACAATCACCGAACTCGCCGACGAGCCGCTGGCCTGGGCAGCGGCGCACGCCCAGGCCGCCGCGGTCGGCTCGCGCTGATCGGCGCCGGGCATGGACGCATCCCGCGCGCGGCGTCTGGCCGAACCCATCTCCCTGGAGGACCACGTCCAGGGGCGGTTCGATGCGCAGATCACGCTCGTCCAGTACGGTGACTACGAGTGTCCGTACACGCGCCTGTCGCGCCTGAGCGTCCATGCCCTCCAGCGCGAGTTTGCCGACCGGCTGCGCTTCGTCTTCCGGCACTTCCCGCTCGCGGACATCCACCCGCATGCTCGCCTCGCCGCCGAGGCGGCCGAGGCGGCGGCGGCACAGGGCGAGTTCTGGCACATGCACGAGCTTCTGTTCGCGCACCAGAAGGCGCTGGAGGCCGCGGACTTGCAGCGCTACGCCGCGGAGCTTGTTCTCGACCACGACCGATTCGAGCGCGATCGGGCAGCGCCCGAGACCGCGGCACGCATCGGCCGCGACCTGGCCAGCGGCGAGCGCGGCGGGGTCGCCGCTACGCCCACGTTCTTCGTCAACGCGCTGCGCCAGGACGGACCCTACACCGTCGAGTCGCTCCGCGCGGCGATCGAATCCGAGCTCGCGCGCAGGTCGGGCCGCACGTAAAGTGTCTATCTGAGATTGGGAGCAGACGTGATGCACAGCCAACGGCCCGAGAACGATGCGGTGTGGCCAGCCTTGCCGTACACCGACTGGCAGGACACCTGCGCTACCCTGCACATGTGCACGCAGGTCGTCGGCAAGGTCAAACTCGCGTTGACGCCATTTCTCAACGAATGGTGGAACGTGGCCTTCAGCGTCACCGCGCGCGGCCTCACGAGTGGCACGATCCCCTTCGGCCAGCAGGTGTTCCAGGTGGACTTCGACTTCATCGACCACCACGTGGCCATCCACACCAGCGCGGGCCTGTCCAGCAGCATTCCGCTCGAGGCACGACCGGTGGCCGACTTCTACGTCGATGTCATGCAAGCCCTCGAGTCACTCGACATCCGCGTGCGCATCAACACTCTGCCCGCTGAAGTCGACAACCCCATTCGCTTCGAAGACGATCGCGAGCACTCGACGTATGACCCCGCGGCGGTGAACCGCTGGTGGCGGGTTGTCCTCGGCGTCAGTCGCGTGATGGAGCGCTACCGCACCGGGTTCGTGGGCAAGAGCAGTCCGGTGCAGTTCTGGTGGGGGTCATTCGATCTGGCGACGACCCGCTTTTCGGGTCGCGCGGCGCCTCCGCGCCAGTGGCCGACGCGCTGGATGGCGCTCGCCGCGGAACACGAGCAGGCCCTGGCGGGGTTCTGGCCAGGCAATTCGCGTTTGCCGGAGCCAGCGTTCGTCGCGTACACGTCGCCCGAACCGCCCGGCTCGTCGGACGGCGGCTATTCGCCCGGACGCCGCCTTTTTCCACCCGGAGCTCGCCGAGTTCATCCTGCCGTACGCCAGCATCCGCGACGCCGAGGATCCCGAGCAGGTCATCCTGGACTTCTATACCAGCACGTACGAGAGCGGCGTCACGCTGGCGGGTTGGGACCGCGCCGCCCTCGAGCGCCCGGATCCGTTTCGTTCGCGCGCGCTCAGCTGATCGCGGCCGGCCTGCTCAGCCTCTGCGATGCGCAGCCGCGCCAGACTTCTAGCGTGCGGCGGCAGCCCGCGGGCCGTCGGCCTCTGTCGCGGACTCCGGCTACCCTGAGGTATGCAAATCGGCGATAACGTGCGCGTCCGCGTCAGCGGACGGCGCGCGCGGATCATCGAGGATCTGGGCAACGCCCACTACCGCGTACTGTTCTATCTGGATGCGGACCAGGACGCGCTGGACCGCGACACGCCACAGGACGAGGACGACGCCGGTGGCGTCTACACGGCTGAGGACCTCGAGGTCACCGCGGCCGAGTGACCCTTCGAGTTCGTACTATCACCATCGATTGCGCCGACACGCTCGCGGTTGCAGCCTTCTGGTCCGCGGCACTCGGTCGGCCCGTAGACGATGGGGGCAACGACTTTTTCGCCTCCATCGGTCGTGGCGACGCGACGCAGGTCGCCTGGTTCTTCCTCGAGGTGCGTGCGGTGCGGCGGGCTTAGCGGGCGGCGGCCGCTGGCTGCCTGAGCACGTTCGCCAGGCGGCTCGTGATGATCGACTCGGCTTCCTCGATCATCTCGGTGACGATCTCGGCGGCCGGTTTCAGGCTGGTGATCAGGCCCGCGGTCTGGCCAGTGCCCAGCGTGTACTCGTCGGTGTCGTCGCGGAGGCGGGCCTCGTTCAGCGCCGGGCCGGCCTGGTCGCGCTGCTGGCGGAGCTCCCACTCGCGGCCGGCCCAGCGCTCGACGAAGTGGTTGCGGCGCACCCGCGACATGGCGCCGGGCCAGACACGGCCGGCGGCAATGTCGGGAATTTCGGTAAGCAGCGTGTCGTGGCCGTCACTTTCGAGCAGCGTGCGCTTGAAGCCATCCGGCACCGGCGACTCGGGCGTAGCGAGAAACCGCGTGCCGAGCAACACGCCCTCGGCGCCGAGCGCCAGCGCCGCCGCCAGTCCGGCGCCGTCGGCGACCCCGCCCGCGGCCAACACCGGCACGGGTGCCACCGCGCGCACGACCATCGGCACCAGCGCCATGCTGCCCATCCAGCCGACGTGCCCGCCGCCTTCGGTGCCCTGCGCCACGATGATGTCGGCGCCGGCGGCTACCGCGCGGCTGGCCTCGGGCACACCCGAGACCATGTGCATCACGAGCGCACCCGCCTGGTGGGCACGCTGGAAATAGACGGACAGGTCCTGCGCGCTCCACGCCCAGGCAGTGGCGATCACGCGTGGATGCAGCGCCAGCGACGCCGCGTAACGCTCCTCGTTCAAAAAGCACAGCAGGTGGTTCAGACCGAACGGCAGATCCGTCCGCGCTCGGATAGCCTCGACCTCCGCACGCTGTGCGGCAGGGTCCAGAAAGCTGGCGCTCAGCGTGCCGAGCCCGCCAGCGGCCGAGACCGCGGCCACCAGCGCGTGCCCGGTCCCCCCGCTCCCCATTCCGCCCAGGACCACCGGGGCCTCGATGCCCAGCAGTTCGGTGATTTTCGTGCGCAGCGCCATGCTCGGGTTCTCCCTGTCAGCTTTAGCGTAGCTTGTCGAGATACTCCGGCTTGTGCTTGAAGGGGTCCAGGTCCGCCTCGAAACCGCCGACGGCGAGGAAGACCGAGTCTGAAATTACCTCCTGAATGCTGCTGAACGGCACGTACAGGCGCTTGCCGAGCCCCAGCATGCCGGTCTTGACTTCGATGACTTCGTCGTAACTGACGTCCGGGTAAGCGACGTCCGGGTGAGCGACCGCCGGGCAACCGACCGCGGGATCAGCTCCGGCGGGCTGCCCGACCGACCCGTTCGCCTCGTAGCGGTACACGCGAGCCACCGAACCCAGTCGGCCACCGCGGGAGTCACACACGTCCATGCCGGACTGGATACGCCCAAGATAACGTTCGTGGACTACCACAATCCCCTCCAGTATGAAGTTGCCTCTTGCGCGTGGATTGGACGCTCGGACGCGGGAGCGCAACCGAAACTCTCACGTGACCCACCTCACGTGCCCTGAAACGCCGCGGTTGCGATGGTCAGCGGCAGCCGCCCCCTGACCTATTGTCCGTACATGAAAGTGATAGCATTCGCGGTTGCTGGGGTCAAGGGGCGGCGAGCGGGTAAGGTAGGCGACGTGTCTGGAGTCACGTTGCCATGAGCGCCGGGCAGCAGTTGCGCGCGGCGCTGCGGAGCGAGCGGCCGCTCCAGGTCGTCGGCGCCGTCAACGCCTACCACGCGCGTCTGGCGCAGGCCTGTGGATTTCAGGCAATCTATCTGTCGGGTGGCGGGGTGGCGGCCGGCTCGCTTGGCCTGCCGGATCTCGGCATCTCGACGCTGGAGGACGTGCTCGTCGACGCGCGGCGGATCACAGACGTGTGCGATCTTCCCCTGCTGGTCGATGCGGACACGGGCTTCGGAGCGAGCGCGTTCAATATTGCGCGCTCCACGCGCTCGCTGATCAAGGCGGGCGCCGCCGGGCATGCACCTCGAGGACCAGGTAGCCGCCAAACGCTGTGGGCACCGACCCAACAAGCAGCTCGTCGACCGCGACGAGATGGTCGATCGGTTGAAGGCGGCCGTGGACGCGCGTGGCGACCCCGCGTTTTTCATCATGGCGCGCACAGATGCGCTCGCCGCCGAGGGTCTCGATCGCACGCTCGATCGGGTTGTGACCTACGCGGCGGCGGGTGCGGACGGCATCTTCCTGGAAGCCGCGACCGAGCTGTCGGTGTACGCGCGCTGTCAAGCGGCGGTCGACGTGCCGCTGCTGGCCAATCTCACCGAGTTCGGCGTGACGCCGATGTGGTCGCTCGACGAGCTGCGCGCGGCGGGGGTGGCCATGGTCCTGTATCCGCTTTCGGCGTTTCGAGCGATGAACGCCGCCGCGCTGCGCGTGTACGAGACGATTCGCCGCGACGGCAGCCAGCGGGCGGCGATTCCGGCGATGCAGACGCGCGCTGAGCTGTATCGCTATCTCGACTATCACGCGTACGAGGAGCGGCTCGATCGGCTGTTCGCCGAGCGGCGCACCCCGGTCGTCGACGAGTGAGTCGATGGGTGCGCCCGTTGGGTGCGTTCTTGGGTGCGCCCTCAGATGCGTCGTTGAGCAGGCGCTGAGGCGGTTGGGCCGCACACTCGGCGGTCGAAGCGGCTCTACAAGCCAGACACACGTTGAGGGGACTGCCCATGAACATCCGCATTGGTGCGTACGTCGAAGCGACGGACGGTCGTGTTGGCGAAGTCAGTCGCATCGTCGTCGAAGCCCGAGGCCGGCGACTCACGCAGCTCGTCGTGCGCGACGGTCGCTTCTTTGGTACCGAGCGCCTGGTGCCGATGGAGGACGTCAGCGGGTCGACGTCCGAGAGCGTGTCGCTGCGCCTGACCCAGGCCCAGTTCCACCTGCTGAATCCGTTCAGCCGTACCGTCGAATACACGCCTGAGACGCCCGACACGTTCATGGGTCGCGTTGCCCAGCACCCGTTTGCCCTCGATCAGTCTGACGTCAACGAGGACGAGGCGGCCTTCAAAGGCGGCGAGAAAGTCGAAGCGACCGATGGCACGGTCGGCAAAGTGGACGAGGTGATCATCGATGCGTCCACCTTCGCGCTGACGCACATCGTGTTGCGCGAGGGCCACCTGTGGCACCAGCGCATGGTGCCGATCCCGATCGAGAACGTGGACTATGCGCGGCGCAACGTGGTCTATCTGAAAGTGGACAAGGAGCACCTCGAGCCGATGGTGACGTCGGCCGATGCCTGACCAGACGTAAATCCGCGCGGGAACCCCGCCGCGGCGCTTCCCTGTCGTCGAAGCTGCGACGACAGGGAAGCCTGAGCGCTCAGGTCCTGAGAGACCTCAGGGCTGGACCTGCACTGACGGCGACGTGGCGTTGCCGTTGCCCGGCTGCCCCTGGGGTGCCTGGTTCTGGAAGGGGTTCGGGAAACCTGGTGGGAGGAGGTTGCTGGGGATACCTGGCATGCTCTGCAGCCCGCCGGCGGGATCGGCGTCAGGATGCGCGTCGGCCTGAACCACCCAGTTGCCGTCCTGCTGCACGAGCGTGTAGACGTTGCGATCGCGCGACTGGTCGGTGGTGCTGTCAGAATACGTGGTGGTCCACGTCTCGTAGGCGGTCGCGGTGGCGGTGCTGCCGTTGACGGTGATCGGGCCCCACTCGATGTTGTCGAGCTTGATCTCGTTCACGCCGTTGTTGAGCAGGTCCTGGGTGACGGACTTCTGCTGATCGGCGAAGTCGGACGTCGAGTTGGCGGTCAGACCGGACATATCGTTGCTGGACACGGCCTGGACCTGGGCGTTGTCGATGCCCTGGATGGCCTGCTGGATGGCGGCCTGATCCTGGCTGCTAGCGGGCTGACCGGCGGCCGCGGCCTGATTACCGGCCGGCGTCTGGCCAGCTGGAGCGGGCGCCTGATTCCCGTTCGGTGTCTGATTCCCGCCTGATGCCTGATTCCCGTTCGGTGTCTGGTTCCCGTTCGGTGCCTGATTCCCGGCCGATCCACGATTGCCGCCCGGCGCGCGGTTGCGCGCAGGCGCCGGATTCGCTGGCGCCGGGTTCGTGCTCGTGCTGGCCGCCGGCGCGGGAGCAGCGCTGCCGGTCGAGGTGCTGCCCGTTGAAGTGCTGGTGGTGACCGCCGGCGCAGCCGGGGCAGCCGGGGCACCCCCGTTCAACGTCGTGCTCACACCAGCCAGGCTCTTGGCCAGGCTCGGTGAATGATCGATGGCTTGCGAACCGCCGAAGCCGATGAGCGCTCCAACAAGCGCGACGGCAACCAGGGTCGCGGCGGCCGGAGCCCGGTGCGCCGGGGCTGGACGCGCAGGCGCCGGCCCCGAGGGAGGAGCGGCTTGCGGCCAGGTTGGTTGAGGAGTTGCGTCCATAGTCCAGAAGTGTCGGCAAGAACTATTAACGCACCCGAAATCAACAATTAGCGAACTGTAATCAGCGGGAGCGGGGAATACGCTAGCGTTTTTTTGTCAATCCCCTAACAAAGACTTGGAGATACTTCCGCGCGGCGCACCGATGCGCCACTTGTGAGGATTCCGAATCGATGTCCAGAACTCTTCGTGCGGGCGCAGTGGCTGGCGCCCTCGTCATCGGCGTCGTGGCCGGCGGGTCGGCCAATCTTGCGCTGGCGCGGTCACCCATCATGGCTCCCGCGCAGTCCACGCAGTCCGCGACCAGTACGGACCAGGTGACCGCGGCGATCCAACAGGTGATCCAACAGGCCAACGCCGAACAGGTCAAGGCGATCGCCACGGGTGACGCGTCGGTCATGGCTGACACCGCGACCGCCGATCACCTGGCCGAGCTCCAGCAAAACAACCAGGATATGACCGATAGCGGCGTGACCGACATTCAGCTCATGCGGCTCGAATGGGGTCCCATCAGCGTCAACGGCACCTCCGCGCAGGCCACCACCAACGAGACCTGGTCGGTGCACTCCAACGACGGCTCCACTCAGGTCTCACGCGATACCAACGTCTATACGTTGGTCCAGGACAACGGCACCTGGAAGATCCAGTCGGACGACCATCCCGACAATGCATCGACTCCCGGCAGCAACGGCAACGGCAACGGCAACGGCAACGGGAGCGGGAATGGCAGCGGATCGACTGCACCGAACGGTTCGCCATTTCCCGCGCAGGGCATTCCCGGCCTGACCGGCTTTCCTTTCCCGCTGGTGACCATTCCGGGTGATGGACCGGGTGTCACCACCCCCACCACGCCCGGCCAGGTGCCAGGCACCACACGGCCGCAGTCGCCAACCCAGCCCAGCCCCCGCCCGCAGGTCGGTCCTCAGCAGGACACCTCGCACAACTGGTCGGGCTACGCCGCGACGAGCGGCAAGTACACCAGTGTGACTGGCACGTGGACGATCCCGCAGGTCAGCTCCAACGGCGCGCCTGGCGTTGGTGCGACCTGGGTTGGCATCGGTGGTGTCACCAGCCGCGACCTGATTCAGGCTGGCACGCAAGAGACCGATGGCGGCGCCGGGCGTGTGCAGTACGGCGCGTGGGTTGAGACCCTGCCACAGGTTTCCGAGCCAGTGCCGTTCGCGGTGCGACCGGGCGACTCGGTGACGGTCACGATCACCGAGCAGAGCGCCAACAACTGGTCGATCGATTTCACCAACAACACCACGGGCAAGACCTACCACACCACCAAGCGCTACACGTCCTCGCACTCCTCGGCCGAGTGGGTCGTCGAAGCGCCCAGCTCCGGCAACGGCGTCCTGCCCCTGGACAATTTTGGCAATGTGAGCTTCACGAACGCGTCCGCCACCCAGGACGGCCAGAGCGTCAACCTAGGCCAGGCGAAGGCGCAGCCAATCACCATGTTGGGCAACGCTGGCCAGAAGCTCGCGGTGCCGACGGGCATTGGCAGTGACGGCGGCAGCTTCAGCGTGAGCCGCACCCAGTCGCCGTCGACTGGCATCGGCGTGTCGCGCGGCGGCAACGGCAACGGCTCCGGCTTCGGTTCTCGCCCGGGCGTGGGCTCGGGGTCGGGCTTTGGCACGCAGCCAGGTCTCGGTTCAGGCTACGGCTCGGGCTCGGGCGGGCCGAGCGTCGTCTTCCCGTAAACGCTTTCCCCGGGGGAGGGCATCCCCCGGGCAGCCTCCCACGGCCTCCCCCTGAGTCACCCCGACTCGCTCAGGGGGACTTCGTTTTAAGGCTCGCTGGGCAGTCGGCGAGCAGTACGTGAGCACCGTCCGCACTAGGGTCTCTCCGATAGAGGAGAGGCTCGAATGCGGACAGCTGCTTGGGTCGTAATCTGGATAGTCTGCGTGCTGGTCGGCGCGGGCGTCGGCTATCTGGCCGGCTACGGTTTGTGGAAGCTCGGGTTCGAGATCATCGGCAGCGCTGTGGCACTCGTCGGCGCCGGCGTCGGCGGCATCCTGGTCTTCCTGGCAGTCCTGTCGTGGTGGGACCGCCGCAGCACCGCGCGCACCTGACCGTGACGCGAGCGACACCTCGATTGATGCTCTCGAGGGCGAGGGAGTAGGTCATGCAACGGCCAACCGGTGTAACGATCCTGGCACTGCTCGCCTTCGTGAGTGGCGCACTGCACTTCCTGGGCGCGTTCCTGGCCTTTGGCGCGGGCAGCGTCGTCTCGGCCCAGGCCAAGAGTGGCTACTACGTGCCCATGGCCACGCCCTTCGTCAACGCGTTTGGCAACCTCGGCTTCTCGATCGGCTTGATCGGTATGATCCTGGCGACGATCACGCTGGTCGCCGCGGGCGGGCTGTGGGTCCTCAGTCGCACGTGGGGTTTCTGGCTCGCCAGCGTGATCCTGGTGCTGGATCTGATCAGCGACATCGTCGATCTGCTTGCCGGCGACGCCACCGTGTTCACCATCCTCGGCGCGCTGTTCGCCATCGTCGCGCTGATCTACCTGTGGCAGCCGCGCGTGCGACAGGTCTTCGCCGGCTACCCGATCGACGCCCCAGCCAGCTAAGTCGCGTTTCCCCTGAGGGGACCCAGGGGAAACGCGGGGGATGAGTCCGGGTTAGTCTGGCCCCGTCCTCGATGGTTGGCCGTTCTCCACGTGGCCTGAGAAGCGGCGCTCGTAGAGCTGGCTGCCTTGCACCGTTACCACCAGGTCGTACCAGCCGTGGTTCCTGGCCAGCGGATCCAGCGTCACGACCTGCGCGGCGTGCTGCGCGAGCACGAAGTGGTGCGGCGTGCCGTGCAGCCCGTGCACGTTGACCGTCTGCGAACCCTTGCTCTGGTTGCTGAGTGTCAGGCGCAGCGTCGGTGCGTCTGGCGGGCCCAGCAACGCCAACGTCGCTTCGACACCAGCCTCACTGCCCAGCGTTGTGCCGGACGCATGTCGCAGGAAGCCGTTCGGGCCATGAATCTGCACGTCGTAGCCGCCCGTCAAGGCCACGGTTGGAACGCTCGCGGCGGCCGTGCCGCCCGGCGTGAGGTCGAAGCGCTGCACATTGCTGCCGGAGTACAGCGCGAGCTGGAGCCGCGCGCTGCCCTGGTTCGCCATGGAGAC
Organism: uncultured Chloroflexia bacterium; assembly: GCA_963776625.1. Taxonomy (GTDB): domain Bacteria; phylum Chloroflexota; class UBA6077; order UBA6077; family CF-72; genus CF-72. The sequence continues at coordinate 1,295,225 of CAVZNP010000007.1, forward strand.
CATCACCAGGTTGCCGGCAAGCGTCAGGTCTGCCAGCGGCTGGTACGGAAGTGCCCGCGCTGGCACCGAGCCTGTGTCCTGTAGCGGCGGGGTCTGCTGACCGGTCGGAGGCGGTGTTGGCTTCGGGAGCTTCGACTCGGTTTGATCGGCCTGCTGGCGGAGCGCGGTGGTGTCCGGCAGCATCGGCAGGATGAAGCGCGGGGCGGCGAAGTCGAAGCAGCTGGTCAGGTCGCCGCAGATGGCTCGCCGCCAGGCGGAGATATTCGGCTCCTGAACGCCGGTCCAGACTTCCAGAAAACGCAGCACGGAGGTGTGGTCGAAGACCTGCGAGTTCAGCCAGCCGCCGCGGCTCCAGGGTGAGACGACGGTCATTGGCACGCGCGGACCCAGGCCGATTGGCATCAGCGGGCCGCTGGCTGGCGGCTGTGCGCGGAAGCCCGGCTGGTGCGCCGGCAGGAACTCGTCGGGTGTGCCGTCTGGCGCGGTAGGTGGCACGACGTGATCGAAGAAGCCGTCGTTCTCGTCGTAATCGATGAATACGATGGTGCTGGCCGCCAGGCCCGGGTTTGCCCACAGCGCCGAGAGCATCGTTTGCACGTACGCCGCGCCGTCCACCGGACGGGCGGCGGGATGCTCGCTGTAGGCGTACGGCGCCACCACCCACGAGACGGCCGGCAGCTGGTTGGTCTGACAATCGGCAATGAACTGCGCCAGCACGTGCGGCACGCTGTGGCCCAGACCTGAATTGGGTTTCCACTGGTTGCGCAGGCTGGCGCGATCTGCGAGCTGGTGGACCGTCGGGTCGCTGGAAGCCAGCGCGTCGTGGTAGGCCTGAAACAGCCACAGGGGATTGTCGCCGTAGTCGCCGACGAAGCCGTCCGCGCCCCCGCCGTCGCCGACCTCGTCGTTGGCGTACACCTGCCAGGAGATATTCGCCTTCTGGAGTCGCTCCGGATACGTGGTCCAGGTAAATACGGGTAGATAGTCGTCCGGATTGGCTGCGCACGGACCACCATGCTGGCCTGCCGGGTCGATGGTGCCAGTCCACAGGTACAGCCGGTTCGGCGTCGTCGGACCCTGGACCGAGCAATAATAATTGTCGCACAGCGTGAAGGCCTGCGCGAGCGCGCGCTGGAACGGAATATCCGAGCCGTCGAAGTACGTCATCGTCAGCTCGCCTTTATTGGGTGGCCAGATGTTCCACAAACCGGCGTTCCACGCCGCGTGCGTCGTGTTCCAGTCGTGTGCTGTATCGCCCAGGTCCTGACCGTCCACCTTGCTCGTATCGACGTGCCAGGGCAGCAGAAAGCCGCCGTCGGCGCGCGTCGGATCGGATTGGTGGAGGATGTCCTGGCCAGATTGCATCTGCAGCAGCGCGCGATCGCCGAAGCCGCGTACGCCTCGCATGCTGCCGTAGTAGTGGTCGAAGGAGCGGTTCTCCTGCATCAGGATCACCACGTGCTCGATGCTGTCGAGCGTGCCTTTGTGATTCTGGGCGGCCTCGACAACCGAGGGCGGCAGGTTGCCGAAAAGACTGGCGGTGGCCGCCGCCCCGGCGACGCCGCCGAGCAGACCGCGCCGGCTGATGCGGTGACGATAGTCCGACATGAAGAAGGCCTCCCGCGGCGCTCAGCGGCGCTCGCCGGTGTTGGGATCCAGGAACAGTCGATCGGCTCGATGGCCGTTGAGGTCCAGCATGCTGGCGAGGCTGCCCGCCGAGGCGTCGGTTGAGCCGCTGCCGATGCGGCCGAGACTCCAGTTGTCCTCGATGAAGCGGACCACGGAACTCTGGTCGGTGGTGGAGTGGTCCACGAAGTTTTCGCGGGCGAAGGGTGACACAACCAGCAGCGGCAAGCGCGGCCCAAGGCCACAGCGCGCCTGTTGGCCCATGGGGACCTGCGAGGCGGTGGTCCCGCACTGACCAGAGTTGGTCAGCGTGTCGAGTCCGGTCTGAGCCTGGGTCGTGAGCGGGGCGAGGGCGTGGTCGTACCAGCCGTCGGAGTCATCCCAGAGGATGGCCACCATCGTGGAGTCCCACTCGGGTCGCTGCTCCAGATGATTGATCGTCTGGACCAGAAAACGCTGTTCGTCCAGCGGACTGGAGTTGTGCGCGTGCCCGTCCTCGGCGCGTTCGGCTTTCAGATACGAGACCGCGGGCATGTTGCCGCTGTCCACGGCGGCCCAGAAGTCCTTCAGGTCGTACTGGTGACTTGCCTGGTCCTGCTTGCCAATGTTGGCGACCGACGTCGGTGGCAGGTGCTGGGGGTTGCTGGTGGACGCAAAGTACTGGAACGGTTCGTGATGGGGGCTGTAGTCGAGCGTGCAGAAGGCGTCGATTGCCTGAGGTGGCGTGCTGGGCGTAGTGCACGGTTGGCCAGCTTTGTCGGCGCCAGCGCCGATGTTGTAGTGATTGCCGGTGCAGATGGTCTTCGGATCGAACGTGGATAGCCGCCCCGGCACATAGTTCGGACTGCTGAAGCCACCTTCGAACCAGCCCCAAGTGACGCCCCTGGCATTCAGCAGATTGCCGACGTTGCGGCCGCCCTGCGCGGCGCTGCTCGTGCCGTCGGCGCATGCGTCGTAGTACGGGTCGGCGTCGCCGACCATGGTGCCGGTCCCAGCGCCCACGCTGCTGCCGGCTGGAGCCAGCGTGGAGATGCCGCCAGGGCACTTCTGGACCGTTTTCGCCGCGTCGTAGACGTCCGGGTCGTCTCCCTGTGGATCGAGCGCGGGTGCGGAATTCGCGGCGCACAGCGTTGGAAATGTGTTGCCCGTGGTGACATTGAGCGCGCCTGGCGTGGAGGGTCCGTACGTCGTCCCGAACGAGTTGTCGCTCAAGGCAAAGTGCTGGGCGTAGTTCCACAAGCCGGTGACGGTGTTGCCGTCGTAGTAGTCCATCACCGCGAAATCGTTCGTCGCGCTGTTACGCGTCGGAATGTCGCACTGCCCGCGCGTCAGCGGTTTGCCACCGGACGTGTCGCTGGTGTTCTGGACGAATGCGTCCATCGCTCCATGATCGGTCGCGCTCTGCTCCGGTGTGTAGTCGTGATCCTGGTCACACGTGAGCGCCTCCGAACGATCCAGGCGCTGCGGATTGCCCAGATTGGGGTTGCTCTGCAGCAACTGCGGCGTCAGACCATTAACCGAGGGCGTATCCGCGCTGGGGGTGAATCGCGGCTCGCCGGGCGGATTGGCGGCAGTCGGATACGTGGCGAAATAGTGGTCGAACGAAACGTTCTCCTGAAAAATAACGACCAGGTGGCGGATGGGGGTACTGGTTGGCTGTGCCCGGAAATCCGGCGACTGGTCCTGGGCTTGTGTGCCGCTGGCAAGCACACCAACCAGGCCGCAGACCAATAGCCCGGTGCCGAGCTTCGTGGGGAGGCGCATGAGGGCGGAGTCTCTCCTCGGTCGAGTCTTGGGGCACGGCTTCCCGAAACCGCGCCTTCGCCAGGCTACGCGGCGGCCTGTTAACGGCTGAGGTGTGCCACGTTAGTGAATCCCGGACGGTGTTCGCGTGCCGGCAGGTGACGGCGCGACTCTGCTAACACGCACATCAACGCCGATTAAACTGCCTTCCACTCCAGTTAACGGACCGGCGTGTAGGGTCTACGTGACAGGCGATGGCCGGCACTGGGCGCTTCCGAAGGTTCAGCGACAACGCACTGGTCGCGCGTGCGAGCCGCGGTTAGTCCGCGCCCTTTCGATTCGCTAGCCCGCTTTCTGTCGCTCATTGGACTGCCACCCGTCCTGGCGCTGCCAACCGCCGTGCTGGCGGCGGTGCACGCTGGAGGAAGTCTCGGAACAGGACTGAGCGTCGCAGCCTTTTTGATGACAGGCTGCGTCGTCCCAACGGTGCTGACCGTCCTCCTGGTACGCAGCGGACGCGCCAGCGCATTCGATCTGCGCGAGCGGAGCGAACGGCTGCTCCCCGCGGCGGTGACGGCCGGCTGCTGCGCGGGCATGGCCTGGGTGCTCTCGAGGCTGGGCGCGCGTGTACCAGCGGCGGCACACGCTGGCACAGGTGGCAATCGGAGCGCTGACGGCCGTGCCGATTGCGCTGCTGACCTGAGCGTGCGGATCAGCGTCGTCGCGCCGACTGGACATAACGACTGGGGCTACTGGACACAAACGAGGTGCATCGCGGGATGACAGCGCAGTGTACTCAGCGCGTGGCGGTTTTCACCGAGACGTTTCTGCCGCGTATTGACGGGATCGTCAACACGCTCACGTGGGCCCTGCTGGGTCTGGTGGAGGCTGGCTGGCACCCGCTGGTGATTGCGCCGGCGGGCAACACCCAGCCACTGCCCGGCGTGCGGGTCATCGGCGCGCCATCGATCGCCTTTCCTCTCTATGCGGAGGTGCGCCTGGGCTATCCGACCCAGGAGGTCTGGCGCGAGATCGACCGCTTCCAACCGGATGTCGTGCATCTCGCTGGACCTGTCACCAACGGGTACGGCGGGCTGAAGTACGCGCAAGCGCGCGGCCTCCCCGTTGTCTCGACGTACCATACCGCGCTGCCGGAGTACGCCCGGCTGTACGGTCTGGGGTGGATCGAGGAATGGGCGTGGAGCTTGTTGCGCTCCGTCCACAACAGCACGGCGGTCACGCTGTGTCCTTCGTGGTCGACGATTGCCCGGCTGCGCGCGCGGGGGTTCCAACGACTGGAGTTGTGGGCGCGCGGGGTAGATTCGCGGTTGTTTACTCCAGCGGCGCGTTCGTCGGCGATGCGGGCGCGGCTGGGCGCGGGCGCGGACGACATGCTGCTGCTCTACGTGGGCCGTCTGGCGCGCGAGAAGAAGCTCGAGCGGCTGGTCGACGCCCTGCGGCGACTGCGGGGCGTGCATCTGGCGCTGGTGGGCGCGGGTCCGCAGCGCGAGCAGTTGGAGCAGGCGTTCGCCGGTCTGCCGGTGACGTTTACGGGTGCGCTGCGCGGGGCGGAGCTCGCCTCCGCGTACGCGTCTGCCGACGTGTTCACATTTCCTTCCGACACGGAGACCTTTGGCAACGTGGTGCTGGAGGCGATGGCGAGCCGGCTGCCGGTTGTGGCCACGCGCGTTGGGGGTCAGGTAGACCTGGTGCGCCACGGTCACAGCGGACTGCTGTTCGAGCCAGACGACATCGACGCGCTGGTGGCGCATCTGCGTCAGTATCGCGAGGATGCGTCGCTGCGGGCTCGACACGGTCAAGCCGGTCTCGAAGCGGCGCGCGAGCGCACCTGGCCACGTCAGGTCGAGGCACTGCTCCAGCACTACACCGCCGCGATGGGTGCATCGGTTGACGCTGGGGTGGTGTCCACGGCGGCGTGAGCGCCGGCCGCTGCGCGTGCTAGGATGCGACGGCCAGGTGCTGCCGTGAGGCGAGTCTCAGCGGAACGCCAGGGTTCAGACGGTTTTCCCCGAGCGCGTCGCGCCGAAAGAGCCGCGTGAGCGCTCGACCCGCGCGGGGTTCAGGCCCTTCCTCAGTGAGGGACCCGCGTCTGCTTCCACCCGGGCCCCCTCTGGGGAAAAACCGCCGCTGCGATCAGCCGAGCCACGCCTTCTGAAACGTGTACATCTCATTGCGCCGATGGCCAACGTCCTTGAGGTTCGTCTTCGCCACCGAGCGCGTCTGCCGTGAGGCGACCGGATAGACAAACGCGGCATCGAGCAAGAAGTCATTCAGCTGTGAATACAGCGCCTGGCGCTTGGTCGGGTCCGGTTCCGTCGCCGCGGAGGTCACCAGCTTCGTGTAGTCGTCGTTCAGATAGCCACCATTGTTGCCCCGATAGTTGGTGGTCGAGCCCGAGGTGAACTGCGTCACTGGCTCCAGGTTCGCCCACGGATCAGAGGCGAAGTACAGCCCGTACGTCTGCGTGTGCCACGCGTCGAGCAGCGCCGCGGGCTGCAATGTGCGGATCACGCCGTTGACGCCAACCTGCGCCAGGTCCGCCTGGTAGATCTGCGCAAAGCCGGTCGCCTCGAGCGACACTGCCGAATACAGCAGGTCCAGGGTCCAGTTGGTGGCGCCCGCGTCAGCCAGCAGGCTGCGAGCTTTGTCCAGGTCGTAGTTGACCAGGTTGTTCTTTTCCGGCTGGCTGGCGGGCGAGGCGTCCGGCCAGGGCAGGTCCTGGGGCTTGGACAGGCCCAGCAGCACTGTATCCACCATGCGCTGGCGGTTGATGGCGTAGTTGAGCGCCTGCCGCACGCGCTTGTCGTCCATGGGCGCACGCGTGGAGTTCGGCTGCAGCATCCAGAACGCGGCCGGGTTGGGCAGGTCGAGACCCTGGTACTGCGAGTCGGCCACCAGCCGCGCGTAGTCGCGCAAGGGTGGATTCAGCATGAAGTCCGAGGCGCCGGACTCGAACTGGGCGACCATGGCCTGCTGATCGTTGGCGATCGCCAGCATGATGCCGTCGAGGTACGGCTGGCCGGACTGCCAGTAGTTCTGGTTCTTGCCATACGTCACGTGGTCGCCCTGGACCCACTCCTGAAAAGTAAACGCACCGGTGCCGACGGCTTTGGTCTTGGCGTCCGGGCCCTCGGCGGTGTCCTTGTCGATGATGTTCAGGACCTGCATGAAGTCGAAGACGGCCGCCCACGGCTGCTTGGCGGTGAGCACCACGGTGTACTTGTCGGGATTGGTCCAGGTCGTCTCAGGCGGAACGAAGCCGGTGATGATGCCCGCGGTGAGCTTGAAGTCCAGGATGCGGTTGAGGTTGTAGATGACGTCGTCGCTGGTGAGCTCGCGACCCGTGTGGAACTGCACGCCCTGGCGCAGGTTGAGCTTGATCTGGGTCGCGTCGGAGTTCTGGTCCCAGCTTTCGGCGAGCTGAGGCTGGGGCTTCAGATTATCGTCGTACGCGGTCAGCGTGTCGTAGATGATCCACGCGCTGAGGCCGTTGCCGGTCGTGTAGTAGTGGCCATCGATTGAGGCGAGGTCGCCCGCCTGCACGGCGCGCAGCATGCCGCCCATCTTGGGAGTACCGGAGGCGCCGGTCGTCGTCGGGGCTGCCGCGACTGCCGCCACGGTGGGGGCGGCTGCCGCGGGCGTCGCGGCCGCGGCGCTGGCTGTCGTCGGGGGGCGGCGGCGGCTGTGGTCGGGGCGGCGGCCGCGGTGGTTGGCGCGGCGGCCGCCGGGGCGGAGGTCGCTGGCGGCGCGCTGACGGGCGTGGCGGCCGCGCCACACGCGGCCAGGAACACGGCGCCGGAGCCCGCGCCCAGCAGCTGTAGCGCTCGACGACGGCTGGTCGTCAGCGCCTCGGTGGGAGTGCGTGGTTGGCTGGACATAATGGTTGGTCGGAAGCTCCTTTGCTTCGGGCTGGCGGGCTGGCGAAGTCGGATCTTACATCATGTATGAGATCGTGCAGGAACCGCGGCAGACGGCCGCGAGGCGGGACGGATCATACGCGTTTTCGCAAAAACCGGATGGCCCAGCCGGGACGTACAAGTACAGAGCTCACATCCCATATCTCAAGGACGAGCCTGTCATGAATCAGTTTGAGGAGTACTTCGTCCGCGAGTTCGTCGAGGAGTACCGCGTCGGCCATATGTCGCGTCGCGACATGATGCGCCGTGTGCTGTACATCACGGGTGGCGTCGCCTCCGCGGCAGCGCTCCTCGGCGGGCTGGGCGTACCCTCGGTCGCCCTCGCCCAGACCACGCCTGCCCCAACGGTCGCGCCCACGCCCAATCCCCCGAGCCCGATCTCGGTGGCCGCCGACGATCCCAGTGTCGCCACCCAGTGGATCTCGTTCACCAACGAGGACGACGGCGCGACGATCATGTCCTACGAGGCACGCCCGAGCGACGCGTCCAGTCCGCTGCCCGTGATGCTCGTGTGTATGCGCAACCAGGGTGTCGAGCCGCACATTCAGGACGTCGCGCGGCGCTGGGCCAAGCAAGGCTACGTGGCCTCCGCGGTCGATCTGCTGAGCCGCGAGGGTGGAACCAACGGCATTGCCGACAAGGCGCAGATCCCCGCGCTGCTGGCCCAGGCCGATCCCAACCGCCACGTGAGCGACTTCCAGGCCGCGGCGAACTACTACGCCACGCAGTCAGACGTGGACGCGTCGCGACTGGGGATGAACGGCTTCTGCTTCGGCGGCGGCATCGTGTGGCGGGCCGCCGAGGCGATCCAGACGATGAAAGCCGCCGTGCCGTTCTACGGCGCCCCGCCACCGCTGGATCAGGTGCCCAATATCCAGGCGGCCGTGCTGGGCGTGTACTCGTCAGACCCGAATGACTTCGCCAACGCGAACCGCGACGGCCTGGACGCCGCGCTGACGGAGGCGGGCATCACGCATCAGATGAATGTCTACCCGGGGACGCACCACGATTTCTACAACGACACCGGCCAGGCGTATAACCAGGAGCAAGCGCTGGCCGCCTGGAACGACGCGGTCAACTGGATGCAACAGTACGTCTGAACAGGCGTCGACACAGGCGTAGACACTGTGTGCTCGTTCGCAGTTCCGGGCTAGGAGAGACGTGTGTGCTCGTTCGCCCCTTCGGGTCAAGGAAGCCCGAGTACGTTTGAGCCGTTCACGGTCCGGTCGGGGGAGCCTGCGGCCCCCCGCCGCCAGTCGCTGCTGCGCTCGCAGGCTCGCTGCGCGCTCCTTCCCGCGGCGACCCCCCGCACAGGATTAGTAGGGTTTGAGTCCTTCACGCGTCCGGGTCGGGGGAGCCTGCGGCCCCCCGCCGCCAGTCGCTGCTGCGCTCGCAGGCTCGCTGCGCGCTCCTTCCCGCGGCGACCCCCCGCGTACGTGCTGGGCCGCACCTCTGCGGGGTAGCAGGCCGATACGCGTGGTCCACACACCGTGTTGATCGGACGTGGTTGAAGCCCCTCAATTTGGCCGAACCCATTGGCGTTTGGGCCGAACCCCATTGGTTACAACCGTGTGTTGATCCTCGACACGTGACAGCGCCGACGTTCTGGGGACAACGTGTCGAACTGTCACACCGCTCGATGCAACACGCTAGGTGCCTCACCGCGTGTTGACCGTCGGGACGTGTCAGCAGAGACGCTCAGCTAATCGCGTGTCGAGGTGTCACACCGGTTCAACCGGACAAGGTTTGTGGACCATGCGAGCGAGCGTGCGACCCCGCAGAGGTGCGGTTCAGCACGTACGCGGGGGGTCGCCGCGGGAAGGAGCGCGCAGCGAGCCTGCGAGCGCAGCAGCGACTGGCGGCGGGGGGCCGCAGGCTCCCCGACCCGGACACGTGATTGGCTCAAACGTGCGCAGGTCCCCTGACCCGGACACGTGATTGGCTCAAACCCTACTAATTAAGGCGAGGATCGAGAGCGTCGCGCAGACCGTCGGAGACCAGAAACACACACAGCACTGTCACGAAGATCATCAGCCCCGGCGGGTACACCAGCCAGGGTGCTGAGCGGAACATCTCTTGCGAGACGCTCAGCATGTTCCCCCAACTGGACAGGGGCACGGGCACCCCGAAGCCCAGGAAGCTCAGGCTCGATTCCGCCAGGATGGCCGCCGCCATGTCGAGGCCGGCCACGACGATGGCCACCGACGCCACGTTCGGCAGGATGTGGCGCACCATGATGCGCCCGTCGCGGGCGCCGAGCACGCGCGCGGCGTCCACGTAGTCGCGATTGCGCGCCGACAGCACCACCGCGCGCACCTGGCGGGCGGTGCCAGGCCAGAAAAACAGGCCGAAGATCAGCGCTAGCTGGACCACGTTCGGGGTCAGAAAGATCGACAGCACGATCAGCACGAATAACGCCGGAATGTTCAGCATGAACTGCACGACGGCGTTGATCAGGTCGTCGACCCAGCCGCCGAAGTAGGCCGCCAGCATGCCCAGCGGCGCGCCCAGGCCAACGGATACCAGCGCCACCAGGAAGCCCACGGACAGCGACACCTGGCCCGCGTACAGCAAGCGGGTCAGCACGTCGCGACCGACGTCGTCGGTGCCCAGCGGGTACAGCGGTCCTGGCGGCTGCAAGACGGCGATCCGTCCTGTGGGGGTGCGCATGAACTGCGCGGGGTCGGTGTGCAGGATGGTCGCGGCAATCAGCGGCGCGGCGGCGCTGACGGCGACGATGAGCAGCAGCCCAGCCAATGCCAGGAGGCTGACGCGGTCGCGCCGAAACCGGCGCCAGGCCGAGCTCCAGAAGCCGCGGGGTGGCGCGGGGAGGCCGTGCGGGCGAGGCTCGAGCGCTGCCGAGGTGGAGGATGCGACCAGCGACCCGTGGGCCAACGCGGCAACCTAGAAGCCCGGCCCACACGCCGCGCCTGGCGACGCGGCAAGCTGGTTCGACGTCTCCAACGTCTCCAACGTCTCGGGCGTCCTCATCACGGTTGCCGCCGCCGGGCTAGGCGTAGCGCACGCGGGGATCGACGATGCCGTACGCCACGTCGGCCAGGAGCGTGCCAACGATGGTGGCCACCGTGGTCATGGTCAGAATGGCGAGCAGAATCGGATAGTCGCGCGCGACGGCCGCCTCGTAGAACAGTCGCCCGATGCCGGGCCAGGCAAAGACATACTCGGTGATCAGCGCCCCAGACAGAATGACCGGCAGGACGTAGCCAAGCTGCGTCACCACCGGCAGCAGCGCGTTGCGCAGCACGTGCCGGCTGGTGACCCACGCGAGCGGAAGGCCCTTGGCGTGGGCGGTCCGCACGTAGTCCTGGCCCAGGACCTCGAGCACTTCGGAGCGCACGAAGCGCGTGAAGCTGACCAGCGCGGCGAGTCCCAGCACGCTGGCCGGGAAAATGATGTAGCTGAACCACTGCCAGAGGCCGCCGCTGCCCTGGCCGTTCGGGAACCAGCCGATCACGCTGTTCAGGACGACGATGATGGTCAGCCCGAACCACCACGTAGGCAGCGCGTGGCCGAACGTGGTGAGGAGGCGGATGACGCTGTCGGCCATGCGCCCGCGGTGCATCGCGGCCAGGACGCCGAGTGGCACCCCGAGCAGGGCCACCACGTAGCTCATCACGCCCAGCTGGATGGTGGGACCGAGGCGCTCGGCGACGACGTCAATGGCCGGCCGCGCGTAGAAGTACGAGCGGCCGAAGTCGAGGTGCGCGGCGCTGGCGAGCCAGTGCAGGTACTGGATGGGCAAGGGGTCGGTGAGGCCGAAGCGCTCGCGCACGCGCTGGATCTCCTCGGGACTGGTGCGCGGGTTGTTGGCGAGCGCCGCCTCGGGGCCGCCCGGCGTCAGGTGGATCAGAAAGAAGATCGCGGTCAGGACGACGAGCAGAAGGAGCAATGACTGCAGCAGGCGCCTGAGGATGAACCTTCTCACGTGCGTGCTCGTCCGCCCGTTCGGGTCGGGGGAGCGGTGTGTGCTTGTCCGCCCCTTCGGGTCGGGGGAGCCTGCTGCCCCCCGCCGCCAGTCGCTGCTCCGCTCGCAGGCTCGCTACACGCTCCTTCCCGCGGCGACCCCCCGCGTACGTGCTGGGCCGCGCCTCTGCGGGGTCGCACGCTCGCTCGCATGGTCCACAAACCTTGTCCGGTTCGAACCGGTGTGACACCTCGACACGCGATTAGCTGAGCGTCTCTGCTGACACGTCCCGACGGTCAACACGCGGTGAGGCACCTAGCGTGTTGCATCGAGCGGGGTGACAGTTCGACACGTTGTCCCCAGAACGTCGGCGCTGTCACGTGTCGAGGATCAACACACGGTTGGAACCAATGGGGTTCGGCCCAAACGTCAGAGGGGCTTCAACCACGTCCGATCGACACGGTGTGTGGACCACGCGTGTCGGCCTGCGACCCCGCAGAGGTGCGGCCCAGCACGTACGCGGGGGGTCGCCGCGGGAAGGAGCGCGCAGCGAGCCTGCGAGCGCAGCAGCGACTGGCGGCGGGGGGCCGCAGGCTCCCCCGACCCGGACGCGTGAACGGCTCAAACGTGGCAGGTCCCCCGACCCGAAGGGGCGGACAGCACCACCCGCACAAGCTTCCCCGACCCGGACGCGTGAACAACAGAAACGTCCTTGCGAAGCTTACTGTGCAACGGACCAGGAGAGCAGCGCGTCGTTGTAGTCAAGTCGGTCACCCTTGGACGCCACCACGCCTTGCACTTTCTTCGACACCGGACTGAACGCTTTGAGCGCGTACAGGTAGTGCGACGGGATCTCCGCATTCACCATCTGCTGGATCTGGTCGTAGATCTGCTTGCGCTTGGCGTCGTCCAGCTCGCTCGCGCCTTGTTTGAACAGCTCGTCCACCTGCGGATTCGAGAAGCCGGTCACGTTCTGCTGGCCGCCGGTGATCAGCTGCGCGCGTGGGCCGAGCTCCGGATCGAGCGAGCCACCACCGTAGGTCGCCAGGGAGATGTCGAAGTCCTTCTGGTTATTGACCTGGTCGGTATACGCGTTGAAGTCCAGCCCCTTGACCTCGATATCGATGCCAAGCTGCTTGTACTGCTGCTGCAGGTAGGTGGCGATCTTGGCCCGCGGCGCGCTGGAGGTCGGATACAGCACCTGGAGCTTCACTGGCTGCCCGTCCTTGCCGATGAGCTGCCCATTCTGGAGCTGGTACCCGGCGTCCTGGAGCAGCTGTTTGGCTCGGTCCAGGTCGAAGTCGTAGTGCTCCACGTTGGGATTGGCCCACTTGGTGTTGGTGGGCTGGATGAAGCTGTACTGCGGTGTGGCGAGTCCGCCTTCGGCCACGTCGAGGATGTCGTCGCGGCTGACAGCGCGCGAGAGCGCTTCGCGTACCCGCTGGTCGCTCAAGAACGGTCGCGCGGTGTTGAACTCTAGCGTGCGGTAGACGGCGTTCGCGGCGGTCCACTCCACCATGTTCAAGTCCGGATTGGACTTTGCCTCCTGGTATTGGGCGGGCGGAATGTTGGGCGCGTAGTTGGCGCGGCCACTCCTGAGCGCCTCGTAGGCGACGGTGGGCTGCTGGCCCGGGAGGATCTCGATGAGCGGGATTCTGGGCTGGCCGCCCGGGTAGGTCGCGACCGGCACGAACGCGCCACGCTCGGCGATCTTGAACTCCTGGACTTTGTACGGACCGAGCACCACGCTGGGATTCAGGATCTCGGGATTGGCGCTGGTGTCGTTCCAGGGCTTGTTCTCCCACACCTGCTTCGGGATGGGACCAATCGCGTTGACGGTGCCCAGCGCGACATCACGCGCCTTCGGCTGGTTCAGGGTGATCTCGATCGTATGCTCGTCGGGTGTGCGGTAGGAGGCGATTTCCTCGAGTTGATCGAGATTGACGAAGTCGTTTTCCTTCTGGCTGGCATTGTCCCAGGCGAACTGAAAGTCGTCGACGGTGATGGATGTGCCGTCTGACCACTTCAGGTCGTCGCGCAGCGTAAAGGTGTATGTCTTACCGTCGGCCGAGACCCTGGGCAGGTCGGTGGCCATGGCGGGGCGGTACTCGAGCGTGTTCCAGTCGAACGCCAGCAAACTGCCCTGCCCGTCGCCGCCACCCCACAGCAGGATGGCGGTGTCGATCCAGGACTGGGTGTAGGACGCGGCGTCCGGGAAGGGATGCAGCGTTTTGCTGAGATTGGCAAGTGAGGCGATGGACAGTGTCTGGCCAGCGGGTGCTTTGCCGGCCGTCGGCGCCGTGGCACTGGCAGTGGCGGCCTGGCCAGCGCGTGCACTCCCGGCCGTCGGCGGCGTGGTACTGGCAGTGGCGGCCTCGCCGCCGGCAGGCGTGGTGGTGTTCGCGGCCTGCGCGCCGGCCGCGGCCGTGGGCTGGCCGCCCGCTGCTGCGCCGCTGTTGGACTGACTGGCGGTGGCGCCCGACGCGGCGGCCGGCGTTTGCACCTGCGTGGCTGTCGAGCCGCCGGCGGGTGTCCCGGACTGCGCCGAGCAGGCCAGGAGCAACAGACTGATGCAGGCCAGCACTGCCGTCCCGTGCCGCACAGGACGACGCACGGCTCTAGTCGCGCGCAACATGCACGCATCCTAGAAGCGCGACGGAAAACCCGCAATTCGCCTCGAATACACCGCGCACCCGACTGACGTATGCAGGTGTATACGCAAGTCGGCGGCGGCGCTATCCTGAGCGCGCGATACAACTCGTGTGCGTGCTCATGCTCGAGAGGCGGCCGGCCTGGCAATGAAGATCTCGATCGTCACGGATGAAGTCAGCTCGGATCTCGAAACATCGCTCGAGATCATTCGCGCCTGGGGCATCGACGCGGTCGAGCTGCGTGCGATCGGCGCTCAGCGCTTCCCTGATGTCTCGGACTACTGGCGCGTGCGCTTGCCACAGCTCGTGAAGGAGTTCGGGCTGTCCGTGGTCGCCATTTCGCCCGGGCTTTTCCAAATCGTTCCTCCAGGTCGACCCTCAGCGGAAATGGCGTTCAGTCGGCGCGGCGATACGCAGCGCGTCAAGCGCGAGCTGGAGGACGAAGCGCTGCGCGAGTACCACCTCACGCGTCTGCTGCCGGCCAGCATCGAGGCGGCGCAGTGGCTCGGTGCGCGCACCATCGTCTGCTTCAGCATGGCGCGCATGGACCACTCCGAGGGAGACTACGCGTCCGACGAGGTGATCCAGGTGCTGCGCCACGCCGCGGATCAGGTGGCGGCGGCGGGGCTGAGGCTCACGATCGAGGTATCGGAGCTGACGCGGCGCTCGGCGGATGCCTGCCGGCGCGTGAACCACCCGGCGCTGGGGATCAACTGGGATCCGGGCAACGCCTTCATCGGTGGCGAAGATGACGTGTTCCCTGGTGGTTTTGAGCTGGCGCGGCCCTGGATCCGGCACGTGCACTTCAAAGATGGCCGCATCGATCCGCTGACGGGTGAGCGGGAGTGGGTGGTGGATGGCATCATCGACTGGGCAGGCGCGTTTTCGGCGCTGAGGGAGGATGGCTACGACGGGTATATTTCCATCGAGACACACGTGCGGCCGAAGCTGGAGTCCTCGCTGCGGCTGCTGCGCCGACTGCGTGGTCTGATCGGTGGTCCAAACGCTCCGGAGGAGATCGCCGCGTTTGGAGACGGTGTGCCCGGAGTCTCGAGCCGGCGGGGTTTTTCAAACGTGAGCTTCCCTTCAGGTGATGTGGAGGCTGAGACCCCTGGACGGGGCCGGTGCTCTCGAGCGCGAGAACAGCTCTTGCTGAAGCACCGATTGAGCCAAATCGCGGGGAGCGTCCGCGCGTAGATGCGCTATCGCCAGATGGGCGCCCACGGACCGTCCGTGTCGGTCGTGGGCCTGGGCGGCTCGTTGTTCGGACGCATCTGCGACCAGCGCCAGACGTGCGCGGTCGTCGACGCCGCCCTCGACGCCGGCGTCACCTTCGTCGATACCGCGGAGGCCTACCCCGGCTCGGAGGAGGTCCTCGGCCACGCCTTGAAAGGTCGACGTGAGCGCGTCGTCCTGCTCTCCAAGTTCGGCCATCCCGCCAGCCACCCCAACGGCGGCAACGGTCGCCGTGCGGTCGTCAGAGCGTCGCTCGAGGGCTCGCTACGCCGCCTCCAGACGGACCACCTCGATCTCTACCTGATGCACTTCCCCGATCCCGAGACGCCCATCGAGGAGACACTCGGGGCTCTTCACCAGGAGATCCAGCGCGGAACGATCCGCTACGCGGGTGTCTCCAACTTTGCCGCCTGGCAGGTGGTCGAGGCGCAGTGGGTCGCCCAATCGGGAGGTGTGTCGCAGTTGACGTGTGTCGAAGAGCGCTACAACCTGCTAGAACGCGACGCCGAGCGCGAGATCGCGCCCATGTGCGAGCGCTACGGACTGGCAATCATTCCGTACATGCCGCTCGCGCGCGGGCTGCTCACCGGGCGGTACCAGCGTGGCGACACGCCGAAGCCGGGCTCTCGCCTGGGGAATACCAATCGCGCCATGGCGGATGGCACATTCGAGCGTGTCGAAGCGCTGCAGGCGTTCGCCGCGGAGCGCGGCATCTCGCTGCTGCAGCTAGCGATCGGCGGGCTGGCAGCACAGCCGTGCGTCGGACCGGTGATCACCGGTGCGACGACACCCGAACAGATCACGGCCAACGCGGCGTCGGCCGACTGGGTGCCAACAGAGGAAGACATGCAGCGGCTGCGCGCGCTCAGCGGATGAGCACTGACGTGCTGCTTCGCTTCGAAGGCTCGCCCGTGCCACGCGTGGTGGAGCCCGCAACAGGATTTCAGGAGGTGAAGGCGTGAAAATTTCGGTTGTGACCGACGAGGTCAGCTCCGATCCCGAGACTGCGCTCGAGATCCTTCACGCGTGGGGCGTCGACGGCGTCGAGCTGCGTGGCATCGATGACACGCGCTACCCCATGATCTCGGACTACTGGAAGGTGCGCTTGCCTCAGCTGCTGCGCGAATTCCAGTTGCCGGTGGTTGCCATCTCGCCCGGCTTGTTCCAGACGCGGCCGCCGGGTGAGCCGCGCCGAGGCATGGCTTTCAGTCGTGGCGGCGACATGCGCATCGTGCGTGAGGAGCTGGAGGAGGCGGCGCGGCTCGATCAGCACGTCAATCAGCTGCTGCCCACGAGCATCGAAGCCGCCAGGCAACTGGGTGCGCGCAGCATTATCTGTTTCAGCTTCAGCCGATTGGACCACACCGAGTCCGACCTAGTACCGCTTCCTGTTGATTGACGCGCATCTGGAATACATGCGGAGGACTGCCGGTTGTGATGGGCAACACCGAAAGCCAGCGTTCGCATGTCCAAACCTCGTCGTACTCGTATTCGGCTGCTGGCGGCCGAGCGCTCCGAACTGGAGCGCCGTGTCGCCTGCCCGCACCGCCTCTCAACAAGATGCCTATCGCGCGCAGATCATCCTGCGCGCCGCTGACGGCCAGACCGATGGCGCCATCGCCCAGGAGCTGGGTCTGGCGATCCGCACCGTCTGGCTGTGGCGCCGTCGTTTCGCCCAACAGCGCCTGGATGGCCTCAAAGACCGTCCCAAGTGTCCACCCGCCACGCCTGTACCACGCCGACATCCAGGCTCGACTCCTGGTGCTGGCCTGCCAGAAACCGTCCGAGGTCGATCCCAGCCGAGGCGGGCAGACCCACTGGAGCATCAACGACCTGGCGCAGTATGTGGCCGCCCACCCCGAACTGGGTCTGGGCCATCCCAGCAAAAGCACCATCGGCGTCATCCTCAAGCGGCACCAGGTTCGCCTGGACCGTCTTTGACACCTGGATGAACGACCGTGATCCCGAGTTCGCCACCAAAGCCGTGGCCGTCATCGAGCTCCTGCTGAGCCCACCCACCGACGGGCCGTTGTTCTGTGTTGACGAGAAGCCGGGCATTGGCGTTCGCGAACCCACCGCCCCGGACCAGCCGCCTGTCCCACGCCGGCGGCCGGCCAAGCCTCGGCCCAGCGCGGCGCGAGTTCGAGTATGTGCGCCACGGCACCGTGGACCTGCTGGCCGGCTTTCGCGTCAATGACGGCCAGGTGTGCGGCATGGTGCGTCTCCAGCACCGCTCGCGTGAGTTCTGCGAACTCCTGGCCTTGCTCGACCAACAGACGCCAGCGGGCCATCCCATCCACGTGATCCTGGACCCGGTCAGCTCGCACTGGTCCGCCGAAGTGCGGGCCTGGCTGGCTGCCCATCCAGAACGCACCTTCGTGTTCCACTTCCTACCCGTGCACGCGTCCTGGCTGTCGTTTATTGAGGTCTGGTTTTCGATCTTGAGTAAGAAATGCCTCCGCGGAGCCAGCTTTAGCGACGCGACCATCGCCACACAGGAGATCGAGGCCTTCATGCGCACGTACAACCTCCACATGGCGCATCCGTTCGAGTGGAAGAAGGGTGTGCGCTTCTACAAGCGGCTGAAGGCCAAGATTGCTGCTCGCCAGGAACTGCCCTTGGCAGCCTGAGAAACACCGGCAACTACGACCCGGATGAGGTACTAGTGTCCGACGAGGTTATCCAGGTCATGCGCTACGCGGCCGACAGGGTCGCGGCCGCCGGACTGACGCTCAACATCGAGGTTTCCGAGCTCAGCCGACGCACCGCCGACATCGTCCGTCGCGTCGGTCATCCTGCGCTGGGGATAAACTGGGATCCGGGCGCGGCGTTCCAGGGCGGCGAAGACGTACCATTTCCGGACGGCTTCAACCAGCTGCGGCCGTATATCCGTCACGTGCACTTCAAGGACGTGATGCTGGAGTCCAGCACCGGCAGCCGCGTCGTCGTCGTGGATGGAGTGATCGATTGGGCCGGCGCATTCGCCGCGTTGCGTGACGATGGCTTCGACGGCTACATCTCCGTGGAGACGCATCGCCGACCAAAAGTGGAAAGTACCTACCGCATGCTCCAACGACTGCGTGGGCTGGTAGCCGACGCGACCACTGCAACCCGGAAGGAAACGACATGGCAGGCGAGCGCATCCGATTCTCACTCATCGGTCTCGATCACAACCACGTCTACAACCACGCGCGCCTTCTCCTAGACGCGGGCGCCGAGTTCGTCAGCTACTACTCTGACAAGCCCGAGCTGGTCGCGGAGTTCGCGGAGCGCCACCCGGGCGTGCCCGTGGCGCCGTCGATGGAGGCCATTCTGGAGGATCCGACGATCCAGGTGATCGGCGGGTCGGCCATGCCGGCCAACCGCGCGGAGATCGCGGTTCGGGCCATGCAGCATGGCAAGGACGTGCTGCATGACAAGCCCGCGGTCACCTCGCTCGAGCAACTGGATGAGATTCGGCGCGTCCAGGCGCAAACGGGGCGCATCTGGTGTCTGTACTCCAACGAGCACTGGGACCGGCGCTGCACGATCAAGGCCGGCGAGCTGGTGGCCCAGGGAGCGATTGGGCGCGTGGTGCAGACCACTGGCTTTGGGCCGCACCGGCTGCGCGGCACGACGCGGCCGGCGTGGTTCTTCGACCGGTCGATCTCGGGCGGGATTATCGGCGACATCGGCGCGCACCAGATCGAGCAGTTCCTGTGGTTCACTGGCTCGCGCACGGCCTCGATTGTCAGCGCCATGACTGGCAACTTTGGCAATCCGGAGCATCCGGAGTTCGAGGACTACGGCGAGGTGTCACTGGTGGGTGACAACGGCCTGGGCTGGTTTCGCGTGGACTGGTACACGCCGAGAGCGCTCGGCGTGCCAGGTGATATTCGATTGTTCATTCTGGGCACCGACGGATACATCGAAACGCGCAAGTACATCGACGTGGCGGGTCCGGCCGGCGGTGAGCATCTGTACCTGATGAACGAAGACGGCGCCAGGTTTGTCGACGTGAGCGAGGTGCCGCTGACGTTTGGCGCGCGGTTCCTGGATGACGTGCGGAACCGAACCGAGACGGCGACGACGCAGGAGCGAAGCCTTCTGGTCGCGCAGCTGGCGACGGAGGCGCAGCTGAGTGCGCGGCGAGCTAACTCATAACGAGCTTTAGCTTGTTCATAACGAGCTTTTCTGAAGTCGAAAGCTGCGGCTTTCTCCCCAAGGCTCCGCGCCCTGGACCCCGCGTCTCAGAGCCCTAACAAGCCGTTGAAAAACCCCTCGAAGGGCTCCACCGTAGGTGGAATTGCTGAAAGGCAGCACCGTAAGTGGAGTTGCTGAAGGGCTCCACCGTAGGTGGAATTGCTGACGGTGCGTGCCTCGAAGGGCGAAGGCTGACGTTTGAGACTGTAACGTCTCGAGGTACAAAACCTTCTTGTCTGAAGAGTGGATAAAAGCAGACCTTTTCAACACGCTGCTAAACTCGGTGGCGGACAGCCGCATCCGCTTGCTCTAACGCACGCAGGTTCTACACGTCTTTGACATGGGGGTGTCCTCCAGGACGGGACGTTCCGAGGGAGCAGAGGGCACTGCGGCCGTCGGGGTAGCTCAGGCGAGGTCCAGGGCGAGGAGCCCTGGGGAGAAAGCCGCAGCTTTCGACTTAACTAAAAAACTCGCTAACTAAAAAACTCGTTGCCTGCTCGAGTCCGTCAGTCCGTCAGTCCGTCAGTCCGTCAGTCCGCCAGCGCGATCGCCTCGATCTCCACCAGGATCTCCGGCCGCGCCAGTTTGGCCTCGACCGTCGACCGCCCAGGGCGTGGCTCGGGGATCAGCTCCCGATACACCGCGTTCATCGCCTCGAACAGCCGCAGGTCCGCCAGGAAGACCGTCGTCTTTACCAGTCGGTCGAGCGAGCTGCCGCCCGCCTCGAGGATCGCCTGAATGTTGGCGATGCACTGGCGCGTCTGGGCGCTCACATCTGGCCCCGCCAGCGCCCCCGTGCGCGCGTCGGCGCCGACCTGGCCGGCGGTGAAGATGAAGCCGTTGGCCTTGATGCCCGCCGAGAACGGCAAGTTCGAGGCCGGGGCGTCTGCGCGGGTAATGACCTGCTTGTCACTCATGCGCGCCATCGTACGCACCGTCCCGACCCTGGCGTTGGCATTGGACGAAGTGCCCAAAGGCCACTGGGCCGATTTGTGCGCACCCGGGCTAGGCACAACCGTCGCCGGCCAGCAGACTAGGCTGGGAGTTCATGCGCGTACGGGTTGGCTGCGAATTCGACTACGTGTCCGAGGCACCGGTGCCCTTGCTCATGCTCGTACGTCCCCAGCCTTCCCACGATCACCACATCGATTACGAGTCGCGCTGGACCGACCCCGAGCTCGCGATCCACGAGTACGCCGATACGTTCGGCAACACCTGCTGGCGCCTCACCGCGCCCGCCGGCGCCTTTCAGATCCGCTACGACGCGCTGATCGCCACCTCGGATGCCCCCGATGTCGTGGTCCCCGAGGCTCCGCTGCTCGGTGTCGACAGCCTGCCCGATAGCTCCCTGCTGTTCACGCTGCCCAGTCGATACATCGAGTCGGATCTGCTGGTACCGATCGGCTGGGAACTGTTCGGTGAGACGCCGCCGACGTGGGCGCGGGTCCAGGCGATCTGCGATTGGGTGCATGCCAATGTCGAGTACACCGCCGGCAGCAGCGATCCCAGTGTCACGGCCATGGACATCTACAAGCGCCGCGTCGGCGTGTGCCGTGACTTCGCACTGCTGGCTATCGGCCTCTGCCGAGCGGTCAACATCCCGGCGCGCTACGCATGTGGCTACCTGCCGGACATCGGCGTCGAGCCCCCGGACGTGCCCATGGATTTCCACGCCTGGTTCGAGGCCTACGTCGGCGACCGCTGGTATGCCTTTGACGCACGCCACAACGTCCCACGCATCGGTCGGGTCGTGGTCGGCCGCGGTCGCGACGCCGTGGACGTCGCGATGGTGACGCAGTACGGGCCGATGCGGTTGAACGCGATGACGGTCTGGGCCGAGGAGGTCCTGCACGCGAAGGAGCCCACGCATGACGCCGACGAGCTCGAAGCGGCCGAGCTGACGCCGCGGACTCCCGGCGCGTGACCTGCCGCGGTATTGGCTTCACGGTCCGCCACCACTATCGCTACGAGTACACCGCGCCGGTGTCGGACGTCCAGCAGCGGCTGATCATGGTGCCACCCGATCGGCACGGCGACCAGGTCCTCACCGCCTTTGGCCTCGAAGTGCGCGGCGCGACGGGTCAAACGGCAACTGCCTGGCACACGGACGTATTCGGCAACCGCGTGTATCGCGTCGATGCCGAGCGCGTCGACCACGCGGTCGATTTTGAGGCCTGGTTTGCGGTGCGCCGCGAGGCCCCGGCTGCCGCGCGTGTCGCCACGGCGGAGCAGGAGCGGTGGCGCACGTATCTCGGCTTCACGGCGCTGACCATGCCCGGACGATCGCGTTCGCGACGCGGCGCGCGAGATCGCCAGTGCCGCCCGCTCGTCCGCCGGGCAGTTGCGACTGGCCTGCGACTGGGTCGCCCAGGCGATCGACTACCAGCCGGGCATGACCGGCGACGCAGACGCCGGCCGCCATGGCGCTCCACCTTGGCCGCGGCGTGTGCCAGGATTACGCGCACATCCTTCTGTCCGTGCTGCGCTCGCTTCGGATCGCGGCCCGCTACGTGTCGGGTCATCTCCCGGGCGACGGCGCGCCGCACGCGTGGGTGGAAGCGCTGGTGGCGGACCCCGAGCGCGGCACGCTCGCCGTCGTCGGCAGCGATCCGACACACCAGTGCGACGTCGGTCCCGACTACATCGTCGTCGCGGCGGGTCGCGACTTCGCGGATGTCACGTCGACCTCAGGCGTGTTCACGGGTGGTGCCACCGGCACGCTGCACTGGAGCAAGCAGGCGTCGCCTTTGAAGGAATGTGTGCCAGCCACGTGAGTACGATGAGTCCGCCCGCCAATACCTTCGCGTACGAGCCCGGCGAATTCTGGGATGAGATGTTTTCGGCTCGCGGCCAGGTGCGCGACCACTACACCTCGCTGGTCCGCGAATTGTCCACCCTGAGTCGGACGGAAGTCGAGCGTCGCCAACGCGCGGCCGACCTGTCATTCCAGGCGCGCGGAATTACCTTCGCGGTGAACCAGGCGGCCGAGGGCGTCGAAAAAATCATGCCCTTCGACCTGGTGCCGCGCATCATTACCGCGGAGGAGTGGCACACCATCGAGCGCGGGCTCGAGCAGCGCGTGCGCGCGCTGAATCTGTTTCTGCACGACATCTACCATGAGGCCTCCATCCTGCGTTCCGGTGTCATTCCGTCGGAAGTCGTGCTCGGATCGCGCGGCTATGTCCGCCAGGTACACGGCATGGATGTGCCGCTGGGTGTCTACACCCACGTCGTCGGCAGCGATCTTGTGCGCGATACCTCCGGCGAGTTTTACGTACTGGAGGACAATCTGCGCACGCCGTCCGGCGTCTCGTACGTGGTCGAGAATCGCCGCGTCCTCAAGCGCGTGTGGTCGCAGATCTTTCATGACTACGACGTGCGTCCCGTCGAAGGTTACGCGCAGGACCTCCTGGAAGTGCTGCGTGCCGTCGCGCCGGACGATGCCGACGGTGAGCCAACAGTTGTCCTGTTGACGCCTGGTGTCTACAACTCCGCGTACTTCGAGCACGCCTTCCTCGCCAAGGGTATGGGCGTGCAGATGGTGGAAGGCTCCGACCTCTTTGTCGACGACGGCTTCGTGTACATGCGCACGACCACCGGACCCCAGCGCGTGCACGTGATCTACCGGCGGGTCGACGACGACTTCCTGGACCCACTGGCGTTTCGCAGTGATTCGGCGCTGGGCGTGCCGGGTCTGCTGGCCAGCTACCGCATGGGACACGTCAACATCGCCAACGGCGTCGGCGCCGGCGTCGCGGATGACAAAGCTGTCTACGCGTACGTGCCCAGCATCATTCGGTACTACCTCGGTGAAGACCCGATCCTGCCGACGATTCGTACCTATCTACCCACCGAGCCCGACGATCTGAAGTTCGTACTCGAGCATCTTGACGATCTGGTGGTCAAGTCGGTCAACGAAAGTGGCGGCTACGGCATGCTGGTTGGCCCGCATTCGACGCAGGCCGAGCGCGAGCAGTTCAGGACGCGCATCCAGGCGAATCCTCGCGGCTACATCGCCCAGCCGACGCTTGCGCTGTCCCGGCATCCCTGTTGGGTGGAGGACCACTTCAAGGGCCGGCATGTGGACCTGCGGCCGTTTGTTTTGTTCGGCCAGCAGGTGAAGCTCACGCCCGGCGGACTGACGCGCGTGGCCCTGCGACGCGGCTCGCTGGTGGTCAATTCGTCGCAAGGTGGCGGCGGTAAGGATACGTGGGTGCTGGGCGACCGATGACCTTGCTGTGCCGTGTCGCGGAAAACATGTTCTGGCTCAATCGCTACGTCGAGCGGGCCATCGCCATCATCCGCGTGCTCGACGTCACCGCTCACCTGGAACTGGACGCGGGCGATCCCGGTGCGCACGCGGTGGATTTCTGGACGCCGCTGCTGGGACCTGCCCTGCACGTCGTCTCTCAGGAAGGGCCGCTGCCGGAGCCGCAAGACGTCCGCTACTTCCTCGCCTTTGACGTCGACAACGCCAACTCGCTCACCTCGTGCGTCCGCAGCGCTCGCGCGGCCGCGCGGCAGGTCCGCGATAGCCTCTCGAGTGAGATCTGGGAGCAAATCAACACCACCTATCTCAGGCTCGTGGAGCCGCAGTGCGTCGCGGAGCTGGAGGACGACCTGCACGGCTTCTCGCGACGCACACGCGATGGTTTGCTGCTGGTCCAGGGCCTGGCCGATGCGACGATGGCCCATGACGAGGCGTGGCAATTTCTCTCACTCGGCATGTATCTCGAACGCGCTGACAACATGTCTCGACTGCTGGAGCGGCAGTCACACCTGCTGACCACCGACATCGCCACCGAGTACGGGTCCGACACGGTCCGCTGGCTGGCCGTCTTGCGCTCCACCGGCTCGGCCGAGGCGTATGCGCACTACTACTCGCTGCGCGTGGATCCCGTGCGGGTGCTGGAGTTTCTGCTGCTCAATCCGACGTTTCCACAGGCCGTCAGCTATAGCCTGAGCGCCGCCTGGCGAGCGCTGCAGGCAATTTCTCACCTGTCGAGCGTGCAGTCTGAGGCGCCGCTGCGGGCACTCGTCCGTTTGCGGGCCTCGCTGGAGCACGCGTCGGTCGACGAAGTTCTGGAGTACGGACTGCAGGATTTCCTGCTGAGGATGCGCGGTGACATCGCCGACGTCTCGGACCACATCACGCGGGCGTACTTTCGCTTCGCACCGCTCGGCGACCGGCACCACGCGGTGGCGCGCGCGGCGCAGATTATGGCCGCGCAGCAGCAGCAGCAATGAGAGTCGCAATTCAGCATGTCACGCACCTGGAATTCGCTGGCGACGTCGCCGAGTCCATTATGGACGTGCGACTGGGTCCGCACGACGACGCGCACCAGCGGATCCAGCGGTTCCAGTTGCGCTGGGAGCCCCACGGCCACGTCCGCCGCTACGCGGACGGATTCGGCAACGTGGCACATCTGCTGACCAGCATCCGCGCGCACGCCTTCGTTCAGGTGAGCGCAGAGAGCGAGATCGTCGCGCAGCTGAGCGACCCCTTCGCGTTGCCCGTGGATGCGCCGTCACCTCTGGACCCGCTCGAGCTCGCTGATGGACTCAATCCCTCGCAGTTGGTTCCGTCACTGCCGGTGCTCGCCGAGCTTGCCGAACCGTTTCGTGACCTGCAGGCGTTCGAGGCGGTTCGGAGCATGTCGGAGATGATCCACCAGCAGTTCGAGTACCAACCAGGCGTGACCGACGTGACGACATCAGTCGCGGAGGTGGTGAGCGGTGGACGTGGAGTGTGTCAGGACTTCGCGCACGTGCTGATCGGGTTGTGTCGCGCGCTCCGGATTCCGGCGCGCTACGTGAGTGGCTATATCGTCACGGCGGTCGCCGGTGGGCCAAGTCGCGGCGGCGGGGCGTCGCACGCCTGGGCCGAAGCGTACACGCCGACACACGGCTGGCGCGGATTCGATCCGACGAACAACTTGCTGGCGAACGACCACTACATCAAGGTGGCGATCGGTCGTGACTATCATGACGTCCCGCCGACACGGGGTACCTACCGTGGCGCCGCGGTCGGCAATCTTGGCGTGGCGGTCTCGACGCGCGTACTCGAGTAGCAGGTGCTACGCTCTCGGCGGAGAGTGGATGATTTACGAGATTCGCACCTACAACGTGAAGCCCGGGTTGGTCGCTGAGTACGAGAAGCGCTTCGCCGAGGGCCTCGAGGTCCGCTCGAAGTACTCCTCGATGTACGGCATGTGGCACGTCGAGATCGGCCCGCTCAACCAGATCGTCCACATCTGGTCGTACGACAGCCTGCAGCAGCGGGCGGCGGTTCGCGCCGCGGCCTCGCGGGACACCAGTGGCAAATGGCCGCCCAATACCAACGATCTGCTGGTCTCACAGGAAACGGACATTCTGGTGCCGGTCAATGGCATGCAGCATCTCGCTGGGGTGCAGGAGCTCGGGGACGTCTACGAGCTGCGCATGTATACGTACCCGGCCGGCGCCACGGGCGGTGTGGCCGAGACGTTTGCCGCGGCCTACCCGGGCAGACACGCGGTGTACCCGGTCGGCGGGATGTGGACCAGTGATCTGGGCAATCTGAACCGGCTGTACCAGCTGTTCCCGTACAAGAGCTGGGAGCACCGCGATCAGGTGCGTGGCGAGCTGAGGCAGAAGGGCATCTGGCCGCCGCACGGCGATGCGAGGCCCGTGTCGCAGCTGGTGCGCCACATGATCCCAGCCGCGTTCTCGCCGCTACGCTAGCGGAGCTGCTGGAAAAACAGGTCAGGGGCTCCACCGTAGGTGGAAGTATCGACAGTGTGTGCCTCAGAGGGCGCGAGCTCACGTTCGAGGCTGCAACGTCTCGAGGTGTGAGGAATCCCTGGGGCGCCCTCTCGCATGAGTGTCTCGCCGAGAGCCCGCGTTGAGCGACTTCTGAGCACCCGCACAGGCATCGTTTCCTCGACGAACCAGAGGGAGATGAGGGGCGGAAGTCGATCATGAGCCAGGACCTGATTGTAATCCAGTTCGACGACGCGGCAGAAGCGGGTGCCGCGCTGCAGGCCATTCGCGACCAGCACAAGGAAAATCAGATTCACCTCAACGATACGGCCATCATCCGGAAGGACCCCGACGGCAAGATCCACAAGGTCAATGAGCTCAGCAGCGCAACCGAGATCGGCGCGGTCGCCGGCGGCACCCTGGGACTGCTGTTGATGTTCATGTTCCCGATTGCCGGCGTGGCCATTGGCGCCGCCAGCGGGGCGGCCATCGGCGCCGCGCTGGGCAAAGGTGTTGACGGCAAATGGGTGAAAGAAGTCACCGAGAGCCTCAAGCCCGGCACGTCGGCGCTGTTCCTGGTGTTCGACCACTTGACGCCGTCGGCGATGCGCGTCCTCGAGCCGTACCCGGGCCACCTGCTGCAGACCACGCTGCCCGACGACCTCGAACACCAGTTGCGCCTTGCGCTCCACGATTCCGAAAAATCGGGCTCCGGCTCGACCTCCGTGTTCCCCCAGGGCTGAAGCTCGCAGGCGCCGCACCGCCAACTGCTGGTCGCGCTTTACCGGCGCTCAGCCGCGCTTCAACCTCGAGTGAATTTATGAAGCGAAAGTCAGCAAACTTTCATCACGATTTCACTCTCAAAATACCTTGAGGCATCGGAGGACACCCGACACTTCACGGCACGTCAACGATGCGTTTCATGAAGATCCTGGTGGTCGAAGATGACCACGACCTCGTCGAGCTACTCAGCTTCGCACTTCTCCGAGCTGGCTTGTGGCCACTCCCCGCTTACACCTCCGAACAGGCGATGGATCTTCTGGCTACCGAGGACCTCGCGCTGGTTATCCTGGACCTCCACCTCGATGGCGAGGTGAGTCTCGAGCTGCTGCGCAAAATGCGGCTCGCGAGCGATGTCGTGATTATCGCCCTCGGTGAATCGACCAACGAAGACGACAAGGTGCGCGCCTTCGAAATGGGCGCCGACGACTACGTCAGCAAGCCGTTTGGACTGAAGGAGCTGCTGGCGCGTATTCGCGCCTGCCTGCGGCGTGGACCGTCCACGGGCGACGTCGACGCCACGGTGCCGCTCGAGGTGGGCTCGCTGAAGCTGAATCCCCGCGAGTTTTCGGTGTCGCGGAACGGGCAGGCCATCGCGCTGACCCCCACCGAGTTCCGACTGCTGCACTATCTGATGCGCCACCCTGGACGGGTGGTGAGCAGCCGAGCGCTGATGCAGCAGCTGTGGCGCGACGATCGGCCGTCGAATACCGACCCGCTGCGGGTGGCAATCCACCGCTTGCGGCGAAAGCTGGGGGACACGGCGAGCCCGTCGGGAATGCTCCAGTCGGTGGCAGGCATCGGCATCATGCTGAAAACCGGCGCCGTGTAGATCACCTTCACGGGGGGAGCCCGGCGCTCGGGGGCGTCTGTCTGGACAGTCCCCGGGCGCTCGGGAATCTCATCCCGCGGCGTCAGCAGCTGCCTCGGATTCGTCGCGACGCAGCCGTCTTGAGTAACTGCTGAGCAATCAGTAGCGTCTGCTCACCGCGCGAAAGCCATGTCGCGCCAGGACGTGCGGCCGATCCTCTGGCTGGTTGTTGGCCTCCTCGTGTCCTACCTGTACACGGGGTTCGTCACCGGGCTGTTTGCGATCACGCTGCCCCACCCGCTGTTCCCGCCGCAGGCGGTCATCCTCTCCGTCCTGCTGCTCACGCCCGCCCGCCGCTGGTGGCAGTACCTGCTGATCTACTACGTCATGCAGATCATCCAGGGCGTCTGGCAAGGCAACCTGGAGCTCTCGTACGTGCTGGCGAGCAACGTCGCCAACGTCATCGAGCCGCTCGTCGGCGCCTGGTTGGTGTGTCACTTCGTGGCGCGCCCGCGGCAGACGTTCGAGCAGCCACGCGACGTGGGTATCTACGTCGCGTGCGTCACGCTCGCCTCGCTCATCGGCGCGAGCTGGGGAGCCACATCCCGCCTCGTGCTGCGCGACTTCGACTACTGGCAGTCGTGGCTCGGCTGGTTCCTGGGCGACCTGCTCGCCAGCCTCGTCCTTACGCCGATGATCGTGATCTGGGCCTCGCAGGGTGTGGATCCGATCCGTCACGCCTCCCGACCGCGCGTGATCGAGGGCGCCGCGCTGGGTGTCGCCCTCTTCAGCGTGGGCTGGCTGGTCTTCACCTCCCGTCCGGATAGCACCGACGCCGCCCCGGCCCTGCTCTATCTGACGGTCCCGATCCTGGTCTGGGCCGCCGTCCGCTTCGGCCCATCCGGACTGATCACCACTCTCGCTGTCGTCCTGACCATGGCGATCGCCGGCGCGGCCAACGACCTGGGCCCGTTCGAGGGTCGATCACCACCCGCCACGGTCATGACGCTGCAGTTGTTCCTGCTGGGCGTCGGGGTACCGCTACTGCTGCTCAGCTCGATGGTCACCGAGCGCCAGAAAACGCAGGCGCGCCTGATTCAGAGCACGCAGCGCTATCGCGTCATGGTGCGCAGCCTGCCGCACGCCGCGGTGCTGCTCTTTGGCGCGGACCTGCGCCACTCGTTCGCCGACGGGCAGGGACTGGCGGACATCGACCTGACCAAGGAAGCCATCGAGGGGCGCACGCTGGCCGAAGCCTTCCCGACCGCGCTGACCGAGACGCTCGAACCGCACTATCGTTCGGCGCTTAGTGGGCACCAGACATCCTTCGAGCTGATGCACGGCGAGTCGCAATTCCTGGTGTACGCCGTGCCGCTGTCGGACACCACCACGCCGACCGGCATGCTCGTCATCCACGACGTCACCGACCAGAAGCGCGCGGAGGTGCTGGCCGAGCTGGACCGCACGCGGACCGCCTTCTTCAGCAACGTCAGCCACGAGCTGCGAACGCCGCTCACCCTCATACTCGGACCTCTGCAGACCGCGCTTGCCGAAGGCTCGCTGTCGGGCGAGTCGCTCACGATGGTCCACCGCAACACGCTCCGCTTGCAGCGACTGGTGAACGCGCTGCTGGACTTCTCGCGCCTCGAAGCGGGTCGCATGCACGTGTACTGCGAGCTGACCGACGTCGCCGCGCTCACGGCCGACCTGGTCAGCAATTTCCGCCCGATGCTGGAGCGCGCCGGCTTGAAGCTGCTGGTCGAGACACCGCCCCTGCCGGATGGCATGACGGTCTACGTCGACCGCGACATGTGGGACAAGATCGTGCTCAACCTGGTCTCGAATGCGTTCAACCACACATTCGAGGGGGAGATTCGGGTCAGCGTGCGTCACTCCGAGGATCGCCAGCGCGTCGAGCTGCAGGTGCGCGACACCGGCACTGGCATTCCGTCGCAGGAGCAGGCGCGCATTTTCGAGCGGTTCCACCAGGTCGCAGGCGTGCGCTCGCGCACGCAGGAGGGGTCGGGCATCGGTCTGGCGCTGGTCCTGGAGCTCGTCCGCCTGCATGCGGGCACGATCACGGTCGAGAGCGCCGAAGGTCAGGGTTCGACGTTTACGGTGCGGCTGCCGGTGGGCGCCCCGACGCCGCGGCTGGCAGCTGACGAATACCTCGTTTCACCCCGAGCCATCGGCGCCGCCCACGGGCTCAACGGCTACCTCGCCGACGGCGAAGCGCTGACTCCGAGCGACGCGGACGCGCCCGATAGTGCCGACGACCCCGAGCGTGTCCTGATCGTCGACGACAACCCGGACATGCGGCGCTATCTGGCGAGCGTGCTGGCCCGATACTGGCCGGTCCAGGCCGTGCCGGACGGCGCGACCGCGCTCGAGGCGGCGCAGGGCACGCCCCCGGCGCTGGTGGTGCTCGACGTGATGATGCCGGGTCTCAACGGCTTCCAGGTGCTGGCCGAGCTGCGCGCCCAACCCGCAACGCAGCGCGTGCCGGTCATCATGCTGTCCGCGCGCGCCGGCGAAGAAGCGCCGGTCGAAGGGCTGCTGGCGGGGGCCAGCGACTACGTGGTCAAGCCGTTCGCGGCGGCCGAGCTGATGGCGCGGGTGCGGACGCAGATCGACGCGGCCCAGGCGAGATCTGAGGCCGAGGCGGCGGTCAAGGCGCGCGACGAGTTCGTCGCCGTGGTGGCGCATGATTTGCGGCACCCGCTGGCGGCCGTGAAGTGGCACGTGCAGGTGCTGCGCCGACGTACCCGCCGTCGCGAGCCGGTGACCAGTGAGCAGTTGTCCACATTTCTGGCCACCATCGAGTCGAGCATCAACATGCTGTCGGCGCAGATCGACGAGCTGCACGACGCGATGCGCCTGCAGGCTGGTCGGCCGCTCGAGCTGCGGACGCGGCCGACGGATCTCGTGGGGCTGGTGCAGACGGTGCTGCGGCAGTATGAGGGTGTGTCCGAGCGGTACTGGTTCCGCTGTGAGACCAGCGTGCCGACGCTCAGCGGGGTGTGGGATGCGGGCCGCCTGGAGCGCGTCCTCGACAACTTGCTGTCGAACGCGATGAAGTTCACGCCGATGGGTGGCGAGGTGGTCCTGCGCATCGGTCGCGAGGGGGCTTGGGCCGTCCTTTCGGTCAAGGATCGCGGGGTGGGCATTCCCGCGGCGGACGTACCCCACGTGTTCGAGCGCTACTGGCGAGGCAGTAACGTGACCGGGCGCATCGCGGGCTCGGGGCTGGGGCTCTCCGGAGCCCGCGGCATCATCGAGCAGCATGGCGGGAGCATCAGCGTGGAGAGCGCCGAGGGCGTTGGCACGACGTTCACGCTGCGGCTGCCGCTGCCAGCCGAGGAGCCGGAGGAAGCGCGCCCAGCGGCCCTGAGCGCGTCCTGAGGCACACGCTACGAACACCGGCCTGGGGCCGCGACCTGGCGAACGGCAACGGGATCTGGTGCGAGATCCGATTCTGACCGGTAGGTATCCGGCACCCCGCGTTCAGGTACATTAGCGGACGATGAGCGATCCCCAGGCCGCGGTGAACGCGCCCCAGACGCGGGATGCGATCTTTCTGGTGCTGGTACTCGCCACTGGCGCCATGGCCGCCGATCGAATGCGGCAGCTGTGCGGTCAGCTGGATGCCCTGGTGCGCGCTGTCGGCGCGCGCGATATCCAGGGCAATCTCTCGTGTGCGGTTGCCTTCGGCTCCGACGTGTGGGACCGGTTGTTCGGACAATCGCGACCGGCCGACCTCCACCCCTTCCCCGCGCTGCGGAGCGGCAAGCACTTTGCGCCGTCCACGCCTGGCGACGTGTTGTTCCATATCCGTGCCGAACGTTTCGACCTGTGTTTCGAGCTGGCGGCCCAGATCTGCGCGCGCCTGGGCGACAGCGCCACTACCGTCGACGAAACGCATGGTTTCCGCTACTTCGACGATCGCGACCTCACCGGTTTCGTCGACGGCACGGAAAATCCGACCGGCGCCGAAAGTGTCGACGCCACGATTGTGGGTGACGAGGACCCGTCGTTCGCCGGCGGCAGCTACGTGATGGTGCAAAAGTATCTGCACGACCTGTCCGCGTGGCATGGACTGCCGACCGAGATGCAGGAGGGCATCATCGGGCGAACCAAACTTGACGACATCGAGCTGGATGACACGGTCAAGCCGTCATACGCCCACAATGCTCTCACCACGCTGGTCGAAAACGGCAACGAAATCAAAATTCTGCGGCACAACATGCCATTCGGTCAGGCCACGGTGGGCGATTCGGGAACCTATTTCATCGGGTACGCGCGGTCATTCCATCCACTGGAGACCATGCTCGAAAACATGGTCCTCGGGCTACCGCCCGGCAACTACGATCGCCTCCTGGATTTCACTCACCCTGTCACAGGTTCCAATTTTTTCGCACCATCCGTCCAGTTCTTGAGCGGGCTCGCGAACGGGCAACCCGTCCAGCTGCTGCCACCGGCGGCTGCGCCGGCGCAGGCGCGCACGAATCCAGAGCGGACGGGCACGCTGTCGATCGGCAGCCTGAGAGGAGTTCCGCAGCATGAATAATCTGCACCGAGAGCTGGCCCCCATTTCCGACGAGGCGTGGTCAGAAATCGAGGACGAGGCCACCCGCACGCTCAAGCGCCACCTGGCAGCGCGACGCGTGGTGGATGTTGACGGTCCGTCGGGGTTCGGACTCTCCGCGGTCGGAACGGGCCATATCCTCCGCGTCGATCCGCCGGTCGAGGCGGTTTCCGCGGCGGTGCGCGAGGTGCAACCCGTCGTTGAGCTGGTCGCGCCCTTCGAGCTCGATCGACAGGCGATCGACGACGTCGAGCGCGGCGCGCTGGACGTGGATTGGCAACCGGTCAAAGACGCCGCGCGCCAGCTGGCCTTTGCCGAAGATCGAGCCGTCTTCGAGGGCTACGCCGCCGGACGCATCGGCGGTATTCGACAGGGCTCGAGCAATCCCCACGCCACGCTGCCCGAAAACGTCGTGGACTATCCGCGGGTCATCGCCGAGGCCATCTCCCAACTGCGTCTGGTTGGCGTGAACGGGCCGTACCAGGCGGTGCTCAGCGCCGACGCGTATACCCAGGTCAGCGAGGCCAGCGACCATGGGTACCCGTTGCTCGAGCACATTCGGCGCCTGGTCAGCGACGAGATCATCTGGGCGCCCGCCATCAACGGCGCGTTCGTGCTGAGCACGCGCGGTGGCGATTTCGCGCTGCACCTTGGCCAGGACGTGTCGATCGGCTATACGAGCCATACCGAGTCGTCGGTTCGCCTGTACCTGCAGGAGACCTTCACGTTCCTGGTGCTCACGTCCGAAGCTGTGGTCGCAATCGAACCGTATACACGCCCATAACACTGCGTTAACATAGGTCGCGGTCAGATGATCGGGTCGCCGCTTACCCTTGTTGCACTTGCCGGGTAGACCGGCGACCCGCCACCGTGATCCACTCCTCCGCGCCGTCGCCCACCAACGTCGACGAACGGCTGACCCCGTCGTTGCGTGCAACCGCCGCGCCGGCTACCGTGGCGCGCCCGCGCAGCGGACACTTTTCGCGCAAGCGGATGCGCGAGCTCAGCCTCGGCTACGCGATGCTGGCGCCCGCCGTCATCCTTCTCCTCGTCTTCGAGGTCTTCCCGATCCTGTACGGCGCGTACATCAGCGCGTGTGACTGGCGCCTCGAATGCACGCAGTTCGTCGGCTTCGACAACTACGCGCGGGCGCTGACGACGTCCAGCACCTGGCACTCGCTGCTGATCACCGCGACGTACTCGCTGATTTCCGTGCCGCTGCAGCTCGGCATCGGGCTCGGAGTCGCCTACCTGCTGTACCAGAAGATCCGCGGCCAGAACTTCTTCCGCACCGTGTTGTTCTTGCCGTACATCACCTCGACGGTCGCTTCGGCGGCAGTCTGGAGCTATCTCTACAGCCCCGACAACGGCGCCATCAACGGCGTGCTCAAGGCCGTCGGACTGACGCCCCAGCACTGGCTCACCGAGCCGAAGGGCGTGTTCGGCCTGGTCGCGCAGAACTTTGGCGTGACGTTGCCCGTCTGGGCGGCGGGGCCATCGCTGGCGCTGATCTCGCTGATTGCGTTCACCACGTGGGTGTTTGTCGGCTACGACATCACGATCTTTCTGGCCGGCCTCGGCAATATCCCGACCGAGCTGTACGACGCCGCGAAAGTCGATGGCGCCGGCGGCTGGACGCTCTTTCGCTCCATCACGCTGCCGCTGTTGTCGCCGACGACCTACTTCCTGTTGATCTTCACCGTGATCGGGACGTTCAAGGCCTTCAACCACGTCTGGGTGATGACCGAAGGCGGACCTGGGGACGCTACCACCACGACGAGCGTATTGATCTTTCAACAGCTGTACCAGGCGAATCGCTACGGGCCGGCCGCCGCGCTGTCGTTCATCTTGTTTGCCGTGATTCTGCTGCTGACTCTGGTCCAGAACCAGCTGGCCGGTCGGCGGGTGGTGTACGAGTAGCGATCGGTCGAGATGTCGCGGATCGCAACGTTATCTCTGGGTCGAACGGCAATCTACGCCGTGCTGATCCTCGGCGCCCTGTTGAGTATGCTGCCCTTCGCCTACATGCTCTTGACGGCGTTCAAGAGCTATGGCGACGTCGTCAACAACAATCAGTGGCCATGGCCACCCTTCGGCACCGAAGCGCCGCAGTTCAGCAACATTCCCGCCGCGATTCAAGCGATCGGATTTGACCGCCAGCTCGGGGTGCCGCTGTTCGTGCGCTACTTCTTGAACAGCGTGATCGTCACGACGGGCATCGTCATCGGCACGCTGGTGACCTCGGTGCTGGCCGCGTACGCCCTGGCCAAGCTCGATCTGCCGGGCAAGAACCTGCTGTTCATCGCGGTCCTGGCGATCATCATGGTGCCCGAGGACGCGACACTCGTGCCGAAGGTGGTGCTGATGTACAACCTTCACTGGTACAACACCTACTTGGCGCTGATCGTTCCGTTCACGGTCAACGTCGTCGCCATCTTTTTGCTGCGGCAGTTCTTTATGCAGATTCCAAAGGAGCTGTTCGAAGCGGCGGTGATGGATGGCATGGGCCATCTGCGCTACTTGTGGTCGATCGTCGTTCCGCTCAGCAGACCGGCGGTGCTCACCGTGGCGCTGTTGAACTTCATCTGGTCGTGGGACAGTTTCAAGTGGCCGCTCCTGGTGACGCGTGACACCAATCTGCGCGTGCTGGGTGTTGGACTCCAGCAGTTCAAGAGTGGCGAGGGAGGTTCGAACGTCCAGCAGTTGATGGTGTTCGCCGCACTGGTCGTCCTGCCGGTGGTCGTGTTGTATTTCCTTCTGCAGCGTCAGTTCCGTGAAGCCGTCACGACGGTTGGGATCAAAGGTTAGAAAGGGCCGGAACCTCCACATGCACGCACTCTCTCGGATCCACGTGTACCTCACTGCCGTCGTGGCGTTGGCGCTGGTGGTGACGGCATGCAGCTCGCCATCCACCAGCGCGCCGCCCGCGGTCGCACCGCCGACCAGCGCCGGAGGTCAGGCTACCTCGGCCCCCGCGGCCGCACCGACGCAAGCGTCTGCTGCGACTCAGGCAGGGGCAGCGGCCGCGCCAGCACCCACGCAAGCGGCCGCCACGGTCGCGGTCAGCAATCCGCCCACCACCCCGGACATGGTCGACGCGATCCAGTTGCAGGGCAAGAACGTGGAAGTCACGTACTGGCACAACCGCCCGCAGAAGGACCAGGACCTGCTGCAGAGCATGCTGGACGAGTTCAACCAGACCAATCCGTATGGCATCACCGCGCATGCCGAGATCGCGGGCGCGGGCTATCCCGACGTCTACAACAAGGTCAATGCTGCGATTCAGGCTGGCCAACCGCCTGAGATGTCGGTCGCCTACCAGAATCAGGCCGCTTTTTATCGCGCCGAGAACGCAGTCATCGACCTGACTCCGTTCCTCAAGAGCTCCAAATACGGTCTGACCCAGGACGACCTGAACGACTATTTCCAGGCGTTCCTCGACAGCGACCAGAACCCGCAGTACAGCGGCGAGCGCCTGGGCTTCCCGACGCAGCGCTCGATGGACGTCATGTATTACAACGCCGACTGGCTCAAGCAGCTCGGCCTGGACGGTCCACCCACGGATTGGCAGTCCTGGGAGGACGCCGCCTGCAAGGCCAGCGACGGCCAGAACAAGTACGGCTGGGCGGTGCAGCACGACGCGTCGACGTTCGCGGCGGTCGTGTTCGGCCATGGCGGCCAGATCCTGTCGGACGACGGGCAGTCGTATGTCTTCAACAGTCCCGCGGGTGTCGAAAGCCTGGCGATGATGCAGCGCATGTTCAAAAACAAATGCGCGGTCGAAGTGCCGACCAGCGAGGCGAATGGCGAGCAGAATCGCTTCGGCGCCGGCAACGTGCTATTCGTCTTCGGCAGCTCGTCGGGTCTGCCTTTCTACCAGCAGGCGGTGACGAGCGGCGGCAATTTCCAGTGGAGCATCGACATGCCGCCGACCAACGGCACGCCGGCGATCAACCTGTACGGCGCCAGCATCTCGGTGTACAAGACCACTCCCGAGAAGGAGCTCGCCTCCTGGCTGGTGCTGAAGTTCCTCGGCGAGAAGGCGCAGACCACCAAATGGGCCGTCAACACCGGCTACCTGCCGGTACGGCAGAGCGCCAAGCAGGACGTCATCGACGCGTACAAGGCTGATCCCAAGTGGGGTCCAGTCGCGGACTCGTACGCCAAGATGTTCGACTGGGCGCAGTATTCAAAAGTCGAGTCGCCGGTGGCGGGCTACGACCCGGTCCGCGACCTGATCGACAAGCAGGTCATGACCCGCGTGATGACCGACTCGGAGACGGATCCGAAGCAGATTCTGGACGACGTCGTGGCGCAGGCGAACCAGATCCTGGCCGAGAACGCGCCCAAGCACTGATCCCGCTCCCCAGTGGGGTCCCCTCTGGGGGAGCATCCTGACAGTGTGAGCGTCCTCATGAGGCATGCGGAGGACGCCACGCCGCTTCTTGCCTGGGTGGGGTCCCCTCTGGGGGAGCATCCTGACAGTGCGTGTCCTCAGCATCTGAGACGCCAGCGGTCGCGGGTTTGCGACGCGAACGAACTAGCGCATCGGAGCCGGCTCGGGCAGCGGCTCGCGCGTCTCCAGCAGCGTCTTCAGGTTGCTCAGAATAAAGGGCCAGCCGCCGCCGACTTTGCGGTAGGTAACAAGCTCACCTTCGGCGAACTGGTCGTGGGTAATGCTCAGGCGGCACATGCCACCCATCGGGGTGATTTCCCAGGTCACCCGCGAGGGCTGCTCGCCGCGGGTGTCGTCGTCGCCACTGTAGTGGAAGGTGTAGGTCAGCCGTCGCGGCGGGTCGACCTCCAGCAGGGTGCCCTCGAACGGCGTGCTGCCGTCCTCGAGCACGGTCCTGTACGCGCTACCCGCCTGCCAGGCGTGCGTCTCGTAGTGCCCGCCGTAGAAGTAGCGGCGCGTGTACTCGGGGCTGACGATCGCCTGCCACAGCCGCTCGGGCGAGGTGCGAATGTAGACCTCGAACACGTGCGTCGGCGCGGCCATCGCCCCTCAGGTTAACCGACGCACGACGATTTCCCCAGAGGCACCCAAATCACTCTGCTCCGGCCGGAAACGGCGCACCCGCCTTCGGGCCGCCGCTCGTGCCCCCACCCGGTGGCTCCCCTCTGGGGAAAATGAGCTCTTCAGCCTTTGATCGCGCCCGTGAGCACGCCCTGGGTGAAGTACTTTTGCAGGAACGGATACAGAATCAGGATCGGCACAATGGCCACGACGACCACCGCCATCTGCAGCGATTGGGTTGGTGGTGGCGCTGACGCGGCCGCGCCGTAAGCGGTCGAGCCAAGCATCGGCGAACCCTGCAACACGTACTGCCGCGCGACCAGCTGCAGCGGCCACTTGGCGTTGTCGCTGAGGTACAGCAGCGCAGGAAAGAACGAGTTCCAATACGTCGTCACCGCATAGAACAGCGCGACGACAGCCAACACCGGCTTCGACAACGGCAACACGATCTTCAGCAGGATGCCAAGATCCGTGGCGCCATCGATGCGGGCGCTGTCGGTCAATTCCTGCGGAATGTTCATGAAGAATTGCCGCAGCACCACGAAATTGAAGGCGCTCAACATCACCGGCAGAATCAATGATGCGTAGTTGTTGAGCAGACCAAGCTGCTTGACGACCAGGTAACTGGGGATGATGCCCGGCGGAAAGAGCAGGGTGAGCAGCGCCATCATCAGGATCAGGCGGCCGCCGAGGATCGGCCGGCTGGTCGCATATGCCAGCATGGCGGTGATCGTCACGCTGAGGAATGTGCCGATAGCGGTAATGGCGAAGCTCACCCAGATCGAGTGGGCCACCGCACCTGCACTGAAGATAGTGGTATATGCGTCAAACGACGGGTGCGCGGGCCAGAGCACCATCCCGCCGCCGTCGGTGATGTCCTGCTCGCTCGCCAGGCTGGTGGCCACCACGCTCAAAAACGGGTAGACGACGACGATCACGATCAGCGCCAGAACGATGAACTTGGCCGTGAGCGCGGTACGACTGGGTCGCTCCATCCAGGCGGGTCGCGCAGACTGCATCCGCATCATGACAGTACCCCCTGCTGCCCGAACGCATGAGCCACCTTGTTGGCGCCCAGCACGATGGCCAGCCCGACGACGCCTTTGATGAGGCCGGCCGCGGCCGCGGGCGCCCACTGCCCCGCCGCGATGCCATGGAAGTAGACGAACGTGTCGAGCACCTCACCCGCCTCTTCGCCAACAGCGTTTTGCTGCAGCAGGATCTGTTCAAAGCCGACGGTCAGGATGGCGCCCAGGCGCAGGATGAGCAGCAGGATGGTGACGCTGATAATGCCCGGCAGCGTCACGTGCCACAGGCGCCGCCACGCGCCTGCACCGTCAACCGCGGCCGCTTCATACAGCGCCACGTCGATGCTGAGTAGTGCTGCGAGATAGATGATGGTGCCCCAGCCGGTCTCCTTCCAGATGACCTCGGCCGTCATCATCCACGTGAAGAGCGGCGGGCTGGCCAGGAGATTTATGGGCTGCTGGCCGATCGCTCGCATGAAGTGGTCCAGCACCCCCGTACCCCCCAGCACCTGCTGAAAAAGGGCCACGATGATAACCCAGGAGATGAAGTGCGGTAGATAGACGATACTCTGGATGACGCGCCGTACCGGCAGACTGATCAGGCTGTTCAGCAGCAGCGCCAGCATGATCGGCACGGGGAAGTACAGGATCAGCTGCATCGCGGCGATGACCACGGTGTTGCGCACGGAGCTCCAGAACGTGGGGTCCGCGAACAGGCTGCGGAAATTGTCGAGTCCGACGAACGCGCTTCCGAAGCCAAGGTAAGGAACGTAGTTCTGAAAGGCGATGATGTTGCCCAACTGCGGCACGTAGACGAAGATCAGCAAGTACAGCACGCCTGGAGCGGCCAGCAGGAGCATCGCCTTGTCGCGTTGCAACTGTCTCCAGAAGCGGGACTGGCTCGCAGCCGGCCGTACTCGTTCCGCGTAGTCGGCCGCCGGGGCCTCAGCGCCGAGCCGTCCGCCGGTTACTGTGGCCATAGGGCCCTCCAGTGGTGCATGAGTGGAGTGTTCGGCTACTGCGCGGCTGCGATTCCGGCTTCGTACTCGCTGCGAATCTGGTCGCCACCGTTGCTTTTCCAATCGCTGATGGCCTGGTCATAGTCGGACACGGGCCGGCGTCCGGCCACGATGTCGACCATCACCGACTGGAACGCCGCACTCAACGGGACCGATTTTGTGGAGTCAGTCTGTGAGAACACGCCCAGCGTCGCGTCGTACGTCCCGTCGGGGAGCATGGCCACCTCGTCCGCGTTCATCGCTGTGGCGTAGTCAGGCGTGCCAGGGTTGTACAGCGGGTCGTAGCTGTGCGGACCGAAGCGGACGGCCAGAAACGTGCTGTCGGCCGGCCCACGCTGCGTGGTCACGAGATCGCCCTTGTCGTTCCGTGTCCAGTCGGTGCCTTCGATGCCGTACTCCCACAGCAGCCGTTCCTGGCTGCCGAACGGGCCGGCGATCCAGTTCCACACGCGCAGCAGTTCCTTGATGCGATCGTCAGGTGCCTTCTTGAAGGCCCAGATGCCGGGTCCCAGGATGGGGCTGCGTGGCCAGATCCACGAGCTCAGCCAGTAGGTTGGCGTCTGGCCGGCAACCGCGGGGATTGGCTGCATCATGTCGAACTTCACTTGCGGGTTGAGGGCCACACCACGGTTCCACATGTCCACGAAATTGCCGTAGAACGCGCCGCTGCCCGCGGTCAACGCGAACTGGCCGGCAGCCTGGTCTGCTTTCGATGCCACGGCGTCGTATGTCGGCGATTTGGGATGCCACACGCCAGCTTGGACCAGGTCGCGGATGTAGCTGAGGGACTCCTTGAAGGCGTCGGTCTCGCGGTAGTTCGTGAGCTTGCCGTTGACCATGCCCCAACCATTCGGAGCGCCGAACATCATGGCGAACCAACCGTTGGTCGTGCCGTATGGATCGGTGCTGCCGGACGCGATGGCCCACTTGTTGTTGCCCGCGTCGGTGAGTTGCTGCAGCATCTTCTTGAAGTCTGTGGGATCCTTGGGGACGACACCCTTGCCCACCTCGGCCTCCCAGCGGTTCATGTTCACGATCATGGTTTGCCCCATCGCCCCCAACGGACTGGGCAGGCCCATGATGGCGCCGCCGAAGATCGCGCCCTTCCAGGTCTCTGGCCGAAGCGCCGCCAGGTTCGGGTAGTCCTTGACCGCGTCGCCGGCCAGGTAGGGCGTGAGATCCGCGAAGGAATTCTTGAGGAAGTCGACCAGATTTGGCGTGCCGCCGATCCACACCACATCCGGCAGGTCGCCGCCCGTGATCATGGTGTTGTATTTGACGGCGTAGTCCGAGATGGTGGTGATGTCGAGCTTCAAGTTGACGTTCATCCGCTTGTTCATCTCGGCGATAACCGGATTCTGGTCAAGCGGAGTGAATGGCGGCCAGGCCGAGCCGCTGAACACGGTCACATCCTTGCCGGTGCCAACGGTATCCGTCACGGATTGGTAGGGATTGGCCGGGAACGTCAGGTAGCCGTCATCGATGCCCTTGGCAGCGTCGCCTGGCAGGTCGGCTTTGAAGGGCAGATTGGGCGGAATGTAGGTCGGCAGTACCGCCTTGACGTTGCCGCCGGCCGCCGCGCTCACCGTGGGCGCGGTGCTGGCTGCGCCACTCGACTGGGGCGCGGCTGCTGTGCTGACCGTTGCAGGACCCGATTGCGCAGCCGGCGCACCCGAGCTGCAAGCCGCCAATAACCCCGCGCTACCTACCAGCGCCACGCCCACCGAGAGGCGCAAGAACACTCGCCGGCCGAGGCCCCCAGGGCTCAACCGCGATGAGACGTCATCGTACACGGTGCTCACGACCTTGCTCCCCCAGCGACGTAGATCTAGACGAGAATACGTCTGGGTATACCCATTTGCAATGATCGTGTTTGACAGCCTGAGGTCGAACACGGTCTCGCGCCACGGCGGCGAGTGGTCCCGTCTTGGACCACCCCCCTGTGGGACCACCCCCTGCGGGACCACCCCCCAGCGGGACCACCCCCCCCAGCGGGACCACCCCCCCTGTGGGCCACCCCCCTGCGGGACCACCCCTGCGGGACCACCCCCCTGCGGGGACCAGGGACCCTTTCGGGCGGACCCCTTCGGGGATGAACACGTGTTGACAGTGCGTGCGTTACGGCGAGCGGATGCGGCTGGCGGCCACCGAGAGTAGGGCTCTGGGACGCGGGGTCCAGGGCGCGGAGCCCTGGGGAGAAAGCCGCAGCTTTCGACTACAAAAGACTCGTTACGAGCTCATGCCCGCCCTGGGGAGAAAGCCGCAGCGTTCGACTCCCAAACAAAACTCGTGACCAACTCGAGGCCGCCCTGAGCAGAAAGCAGCAGCTTTCGACGTCCAAAGAAAAGCGAAAGTTAGACCCCCGCGAGGCGGTTGGACCGCGTCAAACTCCAATCCAGATCCGCGTGCTCCGTAAACGCCACGCGCTTGGCTTCGGTCGCCTGCACCCAGTTCTCGCCCTGCGGCAGCATGACTTGCCCTGAGCGCACGCGGTAGACCTCCGGGTTCAGCACGCCTGGCGGCGTATTCCCCGTCTGCCCGAACGCGCGAGCCGCGTCGATCAGCCGTCGCCGCGCGCGAATGATCAGCGAGTCGGTCGTCCCCAGGTGCTCCTGGGTTCGATCGTAGATCGGCCCCATGCTGCTGGTAATCGCCCGATCCTGCTGGCGGCCGCCAGGGATCCCGGAGTACCCGTTGTTGCCCTCGTTGCGCCGCTGCACCTCGCGGTCGAGCAGGTAGTCGTTCGCCGAGTTGGCCTCGGACAGGAACCGCCCGTGCCAGTCGGTCGTGTTCGGCAGCAGCCGCCAGCCACCCGTCTGCGTCCGATCCCCGCGCGACGGACGATTCTGGTTGACACCCACGGCCGCGAATTTG
This sequence comes from uncultured Chloroflexia bacterium, assembly GCA_963776625.1. Taxonomy (GTDB): domain Bacteria; phylum Chloroflexota; class UBA6077; order UBA6077; family CF-72; genus CF-72. The sequence continues at coordinate 1,337,381 of CAVZNP010000007.1, forward strand.
ACATACAGCGTGTGCTCGTCATCCATCGGCACGCAGGCGGTCAGCGCCGACGGTCCACCGCCCAGCAAGCCACCGCTGGCCGGCGACATGCCATAAAACGGCATCATGAACTGCGCGATGCGCCAGTAGTTGTGGCCCGCGGTCGCCTCGCGGCGAGCGGCGTAGCACGCCCCGATGGGAGTGTCGATACCCTCGAATGCCGTCGCTCGCTGGCGCAGCTCCCACTGGGCAAAGGTGTCTGGAGGCTGGTCCTCGGCGCGGATCGAGCCGGCATGCAGGAAGACCGCGTGCACGGTGTCGATGGTGCCTTCGAGCACCTGGAGCCAGTTGTGGTCGTGCTCGATGGCGTAGGTCTGTGCGCCCTCGACCATGTTGGCTTCCAGGTCTGGCAGGGGTGGCGGCGTCTGTAGCGGCCCCATATAGGCCCAGACCAGGCCGCCGCGCTCCGCGGTTGGATACGCGACTGCCTTGACCTTGGACTTGAAGTCAGACTCGGCAGGCTCGTTGGGCATGTCCACGCAGGTACCGTCGGCAGCGAACTTCCAGCCGTGGTAGACGCACCTGAGACCTGCTTCCTCATTGCGTCCGAAGAAAAGCGAGGCGCCGCGGTGCGGGCAGTGGTTCTGGATGAGGCCAACCGTGCCGGTCGTATCGCGGAACGCGATCAGTTTCTCGTTCAGGAGGAGCACCCGCAGGGGGTCACTATCGGGGTGGGGCACTTCGCTGGAGAGCATGGCCGGAATCCAGTACTGGCGCATGAACTCGCCCATGGGGGTGCCCGGACCAGTGCGGCACACGAACTCGTTTTCTTCACGGCTCAGCATAGGAGCAGTCTATCCCTTCGGGATCAAAATGCGATTTCAGTTCATCCACGTACTGGTCAAAAACTGGTGACTCGTGCGCCGCCCACTCGATGTTCTGCACGGTGCTCGCGGCCACCGGAGACGACGCTGGCGACGGCGTCACGAAGATTGCGAACGGCTGACGGAGGTCATGCGCCGAACTTGAAGACTTTGACGGCGGTGCCGGCCAGAATGTCGTGACGGGTGGTCGCGTCCAGACCGTCGGTCAGTTCGGCGATGAGCGCCTGCGTCGATCCCCACAGACTGACCGCGTGCGGATAGTCGATCGACCACATCGTCGCCGCCGCCAGACGCGGATCGTCCTTGAGCAGCCGGAATCCGAGTCGGTCGTCCAGCACGGTGAAGAAGATGTTCTTGCCGATGTACTCCTCCGGGGTGCGCGTCGGCAGGTTCGGGTACCAGTTGCCGCCCTTCATGTACTGCCGCTCGATGGTCATGTGCATCTGTTGCGTCCAGTAGGGCACCCAACCGACGTTGACTTCCGCCGCGATGAAGCGCAGCTTCGGATGCCGGGCGAAGACGCCCGAGAAGATCATGTTGGACAGCGGCACCGGACCGGTGAAGAACGACTGGACGATTGTCGAGGCGCGCATGGTCAGCGGATCGAGCCCCGCCGACCTGGGAATCGGCGCCGCGGCACCTCCGAAGTTGTGGAGCGAGACCGCCACGTCGGCGTCGGTAGCCAGCTTCCACAACGGGTCGTAGATCGGGTCGAGCAGCTGTCGCTGCGGGAACATGGGCACGTACAGCGCGCGGGCGCCCTTGTCGAGGACGCGTTCGGCCTCGCCGAGCATGTCCGCCTGGCTGTCATCGACGGGGATCAGGCACACGCCCACCAGACGACTGGGATCCGCGGCACAGAATTCGTCGAGGAGCCAGTCGTTGTAGGCGCGGAAGCACGCGAGCCTGGCCTGCTGGTCCGTCATGGTGTAGATCCGTCCCGCCATGCCGGGGTACAGCGCGGCGGCGTCGACACCGTCCAGCGCCATGTCCGCCAGGTGCGCGGCGCCATCCCAGTTGCCGCGCGGCAACTGCTCCCAGGTCCAACCCGTGCCACCGGTGCCCATGGTGTTGGGTACCGGGCTCGAGTCGGGCGGTGCGCCATCCCAGGTCCAGCCTTCGCCGCCGTCGCGGGCTTTGACGAAGCGTGGGACGCGGTCTTTCAGACTTGCCGGCACGCGATCGACGAACGTGCCGGGTGGTTCCATCACATGGTTGTCAGCGCTGATGATGTTCAGTTGCACGGCATCCTCCCGATGCGGTCCCCCAGGGCCAGTGTACGCGTGTGGGCCACGTGGCCGCCGCCGACGCCTGCCGGGCCGTGCGCCTGCCGGGCCGTGGGCCTGCACTGCCGTGCGCCGATCCGCTACGACGTGCGTGGAGGGGCGGGTACCGGACGCGTGCCGTCGATGATGATCTGCTCCAGCATCGGGTGCACCAGCTCGGGCTGGGCGTTGGGCTGCAACGGATCGACCACGTCGTGGAAGAGTTTGAGCTGGCGTGGGAACCGATAAGCTTGCACCGAGGGGGCGCCGGTCTCGGTCCAGCGGCGGACCAGGGTGGCCGCGGCGGAGTTACTGACCGCCAGGTCGGCCTCGTTGGAAATCATCCAGATGTGCTGGGCGGCCGGCCGATCGGTGCGCGCCACGTTCATCAGGCGGAGTCCGAGTCGCTGGGTGGCGACGAGCGCGTGCGCGGCAAAGCGCGGATAGGCGTACGGTGGGCCCTGCAGATTCTGCTTGACGCGTGGGTCCCACCACTGGAAACGGTTGGGCAGTCGGCCCATCGCGCCGAAGATCGCGCCGGTGGTCAGGTAGGGGATTTTCGGCAGACCGAGGGCGGGGGCGATGGGCGCCGCAACGGCGACAGGTCGGTACTGAGCCGCCCAGATGGCGAGTATGCCGCCCATAGAGATGCCCGTGACGGTCACGTCGGATGCCAGTCCGGCTGCCAGGTCAACGGATTCCGCGGTGATCTGGACGAGGTCTCGCACGGTGAGGTATTTGAGGTCGGTGCTCATCCGGTCGAGATAGCCGTGGTACGGCACACGGGGGGCGAGCACCGCGTAGCCGCGGGCGAGGAAGCGCTCCGACAGCTTGTCGAACTGGCGTGGGGCGTTGGTCAGACCGTGGAAGAAGACGACCACGCGCTCCGCGCGGTGGCCCGGGGTGACCAGCCGCGAGCGGGAGAGGGGGTCGACGGCGGAGGTGTCCTGCTCGAGGGAAGCCGCGAATCGTGCACAGGCCTCCTCGTAGGACGAGGCGGGGTCTGCTGGGACGATCAGCTCGTCGGGGGCGCTTCGAGCCGCGTTCATCGGTCACACAGGATGGGTCAGCAGTCACTCACGTGTTGCTCACGGGACACGCGAAACCCATGGCTGGCGTATGAATTACACGTGCAGCGACACGGTCTCACCCGCGACAATCGCGACGTGCTTGGGCACGTCGCGGGTGTCTGATCGGACCGAGTGACCCGGGGTGGACGCCTGGACCTCCACTGCGCAGGCGCTGGCGCTCTTCTTCCAACAGTACGGGCTCGTCGTGGTTACGCTGCTGCTGTTTCTCAAATCCGCCGGGCTGCCGGTGCCGCTGCCTGGCGACCTCCTGATGCTCGTAATCGGCAGCATCGCCGTCCAGCAGGGCGTGCCGCTGGGGATTGCGTGGGTCGCGTTCTCGGTAGCCACGTTTGGCGGGGCTATGGTCCTGTTCTCGATGATCCGCCGCGCGGGGCGGGGACGCGTGTCACACTTCGGCCGCTACGTCGGGCTGACTGACGAACGCATCGAGCAGGCCGAGGTCCAGATCCGGGCGCGCGGCTGGTGGGCAGTCGCGATTGGCCGCGTGGTGCCGGGCGTCCGACTGGCAACGGCCGTGGCCGCCGCGACGTTCAAGGTCCACCCATCGACCTTTGCCTCGGCCGCTGCCGTCAGCGCGGTGGTCGAGGTGGGCGTGTGTCTGGTGGTCGGCGCGACGATCGGGCCGTCAATTGCGCAGCGCCTGGATCAGGTGTCGCTGCCTGTGGCCCAACTGATCGTGGCCATGATCGTGCTGATCGCGATCGTCGCCGTGGCGCACTTTGCCTTGACGCTGTCTCGGCGCCGCGTTCATCTCAGCCGGGACTGACACGAGGATGATGCCTCGCCCCCGTGTCAGCCTGCCGCAGCACTAGGCGCTGCGCTGCCCGGTCAGTCGCGGGCGAAGGCGGCGGCTGCCTCTTGCTGCAGGTCCAGGTACGCCTGCTCGCTCACGTCGAAGCCGACGCCCAGAATGGTTCCGCCACGGAAAGCGCCGAAGTTGCCATTCGAGGCGTACTGCTGGCTCACCCTGTCGGCGCTGTCGTAGCCGACGCACAGGCCGTCGCCACACAAGGTGAACTTGCCAATCTGGGTGCGCATCGAGCCTTCGGCGACGACAGCATCGTTGACATACAGTCGCGTGGAACCCAGCGATTCGCCATGCTCGCCGGACTTCTCTCGCGTGAACTCCACGCCCAGCGCGTAGTTGCCTGGCGTCAGCCGCGCTGATACGAACGTCTGCTCCGGCTGGATCCCCAGGAAGTTGTACACGTAGTACAGCTGCATGTCTTTGACGAACAGCGTGTGACCACCAAAACGTGAACCGTGGGCGAAAATCACGCCGGACGCGTTCGGGCCCAGTTGGACGTCCGCGATGATCTTGTACGAGCGACCGCGGATGCTGACGGCCGCGCCTTCGGGGACCGGACTCGTGTCCGGATAGTAGATGTACCGCGTCCGCGGCGGTTCCGCCTGGGGACGGTACATGGTGAGCAGCTCGATTGGCGTGCGGTCGTCGAGCGGCAGCACGTTGTTCTTGTCTGCCTCGTCGAACCAGGCCTGGATGAGCGCCTGGAGCTTTTCCGGGTGCGCGGTCGACAGATCTCGGGACTCCGAACGGTCGGCATCCACGTGGTACAGCTCCCACCGATCCTGGTCGAAGTGCCCCACCCCACTGATCGGCGTGTGCAGCGCGGCTGCCTTCCAGCCATCCTCCCAGATGCCGCGCGTGCCGAGCATCGCGAAGTACTGGCGGTGCTTGGTGGTTGGCGCGCCAGGCCCGTCGAACGTGTAACGCATCGACACACCGCTCAACGGCCACTGGTCCGCACCACGGTACACCGTCGGCATCTCGAGGCCGACCACATTGAGAATGGTCGGGACGATGTCGGTGGAGTGGTGGTACTGGTGGCGCACTTCGCCTCTGGCCTTGATACCCCGCGGCCAGTGGATCACGAGCGGATCGCATGTGCCACCCGCGTACTGGGCGTAGCGCTTGAACATCTGGTAGGGCGTGCTGAAAGCGACAGCCCAGCCGGTCGGATAGTGGTTGTACGTGTCAGGTCCGCCCAGCGTGTCGAGGTATTTCAGATTTTCGGCCAGCTCGTCCGGATAGCCATTGAAAAACTTGTTTTCGTTGACGGAGCCATGCGGACTGCCCTCGCCGGATGCCCCGTTGTCCGCGCAGTAGAAGATGAGTGTGTTGTCGAGCTGCCCGGTCCGCTCCAGGTAGTCGACGATGCGGCCGATCTGGACGTCCGTGTACTCCGAAAAACCGGCATACACCTCGGCCATGCGCGCAAACAGGCGCTTTTCCTCGTCATTGAGCGTGTCCCAGGGACGCACGGCGTCGCCGGGGCTGGTGGCGGCAACATCCTCCGGCATCGGATTGATCGGCGTCAACTGGGTGCCTTCGGGCATGATCCCGCGCTCGATCATCCGCTGCAGCACCCACGCGCGATAGGCCTCGTATCCGTCGTCGAACTGGCCCCGGTACTTGTCGGCATACTCGCGTGGCGCGTGGTGCGGCGCGTGGTTGGCGCCCGGGCAGAACCACATGAACCATGGCTTCGACGGGTTGGCAGACTGCTGGTCACGCAGCATCCTGAGCGCCTGGTCGGCGAGGTCCTTCGACAGGTGATAGCCGTCGTCGGGCCTGTACGGTTGGTCGACGTAGCGGTTGTCCTCGACGAGGTCCGGATACCAGTTGTTGGTCTCGCCGCCGAGAAAGCCGTAAAACCGGTCGAAGCCCTTTTGCAGCGGCCACTCCGACCGGCTGCCGCCGCTCGACCAATCTTGCTCCGGGACGTTGTGGTTCTTGCCGACCCAGAAGGTGCTGTAGCCATTGTCCTGGAGGACCTGACCGATGGTCGCGCACTCCGCGGGCAGGCGCGCCGCGGCCCCCGGAAAGCCGTCCGAGCCTTCGACAATCGACGCGCAGCGATTCAGATGATGGTTGCGTCCAGTCAGAAACGTCGAACGCGTTGGCGAACACAGCGCCGTGGTGTGCCACTGCGAATAGGTCAGTCCGTTGGCGGCCAGACGGTCCATGGTGGGCATGTTGATGCGGCCGCCGTATGGCGACCAGGCAGCCTGGCCGGTGTCGTCGTACAGCACGATCAGAATGTTTGGCGCGCCGTCGGGCGCGCGCTTCAGTGTGTACGGCGTCCAATCCGGCGTGGAATCGCGGACATCAAGCTTAATCACTCCGTTGAACGCGTCTGTCACGCTCAGCTTCCTTTCTCGATGCGTGCCCCAGCCTCGGGCCGAGCATGCTCAGCCCCTGCTCATCCGGCCCTTGAGCCGACCCTGAGCAGAACCACGCGCAACGTCTGAGAAGCTCGAACAACAAGAACAAGAAGAAGGGCCGGCTGAGCGATGGTTGAGCAAGCGCGCGAGCAACGTGATGGCATGGTCGCTACTTCCAGGCTGAGCTCGGTCGAGCCAGGCGGGCTGTCGCCGACGCAGATCCCCGAACCGCCGCTATCACGCTTTCTATTCGCCGACACTCGCCTGGCGTGGTTGTGGCTGATCATTCGCGTGTACACGGGTTGGCAGTGGCTCGACGCCGGGTGGGGCAAGATCCAGAATCCAGCCTGGTTTGGTCCGAACGCGGGCACGGCGCTGACCGGCTTCGTCAACGGCGCGTTGCAGAAGTCCACCACGACGCCCGACGTGACGGACTGGTACGCCTCGTTCTTGCAGGCCTTCGTGTTGCCACACGCGGCCCTGTTCTCCAATGTGGTGTCGGTCGGCGAGTTGCTGGTCGGCCTTGGGCTGATCTTCGGTGCCTTGACGGGTGTCGCCGCGTTCTTTGGCACGGTCATGAATGCGAACTATTTGTTCGCAGGCACGCTGAGCACCAATCCGCTGCTCTTTATTCTCGGCACGTGGATCGTGTTGGCCTGGCGTGTTGCCGGCTGGTGGGGGTTGGATCGCTGGCTGCTGCCGCTGCTGGGTACGCCCTGGGCGCCCGGCCGTCTGCGCCAAAAGCCCTAGGAGCGTGTTGAAAAAGGTCTGCTTCTCGTCAGAGAAGAAGGTTTTGTACCTCGAGACGTTACAGTCTCAAACGTCAGCCTTCGCCCTTCGAGGCACGCACTGTCAGCAATTCCACCTACGGTGGAGCCCTTCGGTGGGTTTTTCAACGGCCTGCTAGCACTACTTCTCTGCGCGGCCGAAAAGCCCGTAGTCCACCTCGAAACCGGCTGCCGCGCTCCTGGCCCAAACTGTCAGAGAAGTCTGGCCGACTGCGACTCGGGCTACAAACGGGCTTGTCGGCCAGACTTCTCGCTAGCTGCTGAAAAAAGAGGTCAAGGGCTCCACCGCAGGTGGAAGTATCGACAGTGCGTGCCTCAGAGGGCGCGAGCTCACGTGCGAGGCTGCAACGTCTCGAGGTGTCAGGAATCCCTTGTCTGAAGAGTGGATAAAAGCAGACTTTTCATCAACGTACCAGGTCACACCACGTTGTAGCCTGGCACACGATTCCGGTTGGCGTACCCCGAGCTGGTAATGCCGCCCAGGTCGATCAGGAACGCCAGGATCAGCCAGAACCAGTCGAAGCCAACGATCCCGGTGGTCGGCGACCACACCAGGACATACATGAGCGTGGTCATTGGCAACAACAGCAGCCCGAGCAGGGGCCACAGCCAGAAGCCGCCGAAGGCGGCGCTGAACAGCGCTGGCCGAGCCAGCCAGATGAACAAGATGCCCAGTCGCGGGAAGGCGCCCGCGAACAGGGCAAACAGGCAACCCATGGATGCTGGCTAGCCGCCAACCATCGCGGGAACGATCAAGATCTCCTCGGCTGTCCGGTCGAACTCGTTCAGCCGTGTGGCGGGGCGATCCGCGTTGATCCGAAACGCGACAGCGCCCCTGGCGCGTGCCTCGGCGAACAGGCGCTCAGCCTCCCGCACCGCGGCTTCGGCTTCGGCGTCAGACGCCGCCAGGCGCTCCGGATCCCACCAGACGCTGGTGTCGCCCGACCCGTTCAGGATCCGCAGCACCGCCATGCGCGGCCGCGTTTCGTCCATAGTCATCGCTGCCCTGTCCTCTCGATTTCTCGCTGCATACTCTGCCGGAGGCGCGCCTCAGCATGTGCTCAGGCCGCACCTCAGTCGCGCGGCGGACTGTGGCGGAACTCAGCCCGACGAAGTCAGCCGCGCAATCATGTCGTCCGTCAACGCCAATCGCAGGACGCGTCCATCCAGCGGTGCAAGCTTCTCGAGCAGGTCCGCTTCGCCGTGCTGGGCCACGAGTACCACCAGCGCGGACGCGCCCGGGTGGAGCGCTCGACCCAGATCGCGAACGTACCGATCCGGGATTCCGCGGTCGACCACTTTGCCAACCACACCGCCCGCGGCGCCTCCAATTGCTGAGGCTGCCACCAGCCCCAACGGCCCGCCTACCAGGCTGAGCACACCGCCCACGACGACACCTGCCACGACCGCGCCGCGCGTGGAGATGTCGCCGTGCTCCTGCGAGGTGATCTTGCCATCCCTGCCTTTGCGCACAACGGCCACGCTCATCTGCTTGTCGATCTGGCGCGCCATGTCCAGGGCGCGATCGGCGGCCGCGGACTCTTCGAAGACGATCGACACCAGGTGCAGCGCGTCGGGGTCGGACGCGGCCGGACTGAATTTTCCACCGGTTGGTACAGCCGGCAGTTGTTCGACCTGTGCCTGGGTGAGGTTGAGCGCCACGACCCCCGTATTGGCGTGGGCCACGGTCGACAGTGGCAGGATCACCTCGCGTGCTTTGCCGAGCTCTCCCAGGCGCAGCACGAAGTGATTGATGGTCCCCTCCTCGGGACTGACGATCAGCGTCACGACTTCCCCGAGCAGCTGGTCGTCGCTGGACTGGACCGGCGCGCCGCGCTGAATTGCCATGTGGCCCTCGGGGACGTGCTGCTGCTCGATGGGCACCTGCTCATCCGGGCTGATCACCGGGATGTAGATCGGCTCGTAGCCATAGGAGTAGGACATCGATTCCATCTCCCAGGCGGCGACGACCGGCTGCGCCTCTGGCGACGAGGCTGGCACGTAGTGCGTGGTCGTGAATTCCGGAAATGTCATCAGCTCGGCGCGCGTGCAGCCGAGCCGGACCTCTTCACGCGAGCTGTCGCTGACCGTGTCCAGCGGCACGAGAAACTCGCGACCATCCCCGGTGTTTTCGCGCACCACGATGTGCCTGACCGATCGCGAAGCCGGGTCGACGACCAGGTCGGTGAGCCACCCGGCGTCACCGTCGGTACAGACAACCTTCGCGTCGACGGGTAACTCAAGCATGGGAGGACGGCGGTGTCGAAGTCGACGGTGTCGAAGTCGACGGGGATTCGGACGCGGGCTTGGCGGGTTCGGCAGCTGACGCGCCTGGGAGCTCTGACTTCGCGTCGGATGCACCTTCCGACGCCGGGCCGCTGGTGATGCGCGCCACGCCGACGGCACTGTCGGTGGCCACCGCCGTGTACGCCACATCCTGGCCGGCCTTGAGCTGCGCCGCGATGTCCGCGCCCAGCTCTTCGGTCACCACGTCGGCACCTGCCTTCTGGAGCTCCGCTTGCAGTTCGGTGACCCAGACATGCTCGATGACCGCCAGAATTGCCGAGCTGCCGGGTTGCAGGTTCTCGCCGAGCTGCCGCAGGCGCTCGTCTTTGAAGCCCGAGTCGCGCAGTCTAGCAATCACGCCGCCAATGGCGGCGCCGCCGACGGCCGCCAGGCCTATCGGGCCAAAGACCAGGCCGGTGAGGCCACCCAGCACGCCGCCGATGGCGGCGCCTCGGCCAGCACCCATATCCGTCGGCTCCTTGATGTGCAGCTTGCCTTCCTGGTCCTTCCGCAGCACCGCGACGTTGTGGATGGCGATGAGGTGCTCTTTCTTGGCAGCTTTCAGCTGGTCGAGGGCGGCGTCGGCGCCATTTTCGTCCCTGAACGCCGCCAGAATGACCTGGGTAGGGGCCTGGGCCTGATTCATCTGAGGTATCTCCTCTCACTCCTGCCCTTCGTACGCGACATGCGCCTCAACGCATGCTCAAAAAAGCACGCATGCTCAAAAAGCACGATGGTTGGCCGGGTGCAACCCGCTGAGCAGGTGCTGAGCGCTGTCTGGCAACACTGGGGGCATGGACGTGCTGGTATTCGGCCTGACCGCGGCCATCCTGATCAGTGTCATCGCCGGGGTGGCGGTGGGCGCGCTCGATTGCTGGGGCGCGGACCGCAGGGCCGTGGCACGCGCCGAAGCCATGCTGCGCACACACCTCTCCGAGGTCGAATTCCAGCAGCTCCAGAGGTCCGGCGTGCTGTGCGTCGCGAGCCCGACGCACGCCGGGCGCGTGTATCAGGTGCGGGCCGACAGCGGTCGGGTGACAGTCCTGACGGACGGGTCACCCGAGATCGAGCTGTGCATTCGACCCCGCGACCTGCTGCCCGGTCGTGAGCACGTGCTAGCCCATAAGCTGATGATCGAGGCCGCCGAAGACGAGTACACCCGCCGCGCCAACGTGGTGTGGCGGGCGGGTCAGGCGACGCTGCTCGGCGGTCGTGCCTGGTGGGACTGACCAGCATCACGTTCCTCGGGCATGCCACGCTGCGCATCGAGCTCGATGGCGCGGCTTTCCTGACCGATCCTATTCTGCGAACCTTCGCCTGGGGTCTGGTGCATCGCCAACCCGTACGGCACATCGGGCGGATCGTCGACGGGGTGGACGACGTGCTGATCTCGCACCTGCATCGCGACCACCTGGACCTGGCCTCGTTGCACCGCCTGCCCAGCAATGTCGAGGTTGTCGTACCCGTGGGCGGTGGGGACGTGGTGCGACGGTCAGGGCTGCCCAACGTGCGCGAGCTCGGGGTCGGCGAATGCCTGAGTGTTCGGGGCGTGCAGGTGCGCGCCACGCCGGCGGCTCACAGTGGGTTTCGGCCACCGTTTGGGCCGACAGCCGAGTGCCTCGGGTTCGTCATCGAGGGCACGCGGCGGATCTACTTCGCTGGGGATACGGACGTCTTCGATGGGATGGCCGAGATCGGGCCGGTCGACGTTGCGCTGCTGCCCGTCGCCGGCTGGGGGCCGCGCCTCGGGCCAGGGCACATGGGTCCCGCCGAGGCGGTTGAGGCGCTCGAGCTGCTGCGGCCCAAGCTGGTCGTGCCGATCCACTGGGGGTCGCTGGTCCCCGTCGGCATGCACCTGCACGAGTGGTCGTATCTCACGCTGCCGCCACGGTCATTCGCCGAGCTGGCACATCACGCGCAGCCAAACGTCGAGGTGCGCGTGCTCGAGCCGGGCCAGACGCTCGATCTGGTGTAGACCTCTGAAGTCAGCTGAGTTCTAAGATCTGAGTTTTGAATTCTTAAAAATCAGCCGATCTACCTATACCGAACTCCCCCAATCAGGGAATGGCGCACGGGCATGCGGCGCCGGAATACTGCCGCTATGGCCCCACGCACCTGCGCTCCAGGCTCGAAGCGTGCTGCCCGCGCAGCGGCGCGCTTTTCGATGGCGCACCTCGAGCTGCTGGCCGATGCGGGTCGGCGCTTCAACGGCCCGCTAGACCTGAGCAGCGTGCTGGGGCGGGTAACGGCATTTATCGTGCCACGCCTTGCCGACTGGTACGTGCTCGCGTTGACCCAGGCTGACGGCCACATGCGGGCGGTGGCGTACCAGCACCGCGACCCCTCGCGGCGCATCGGCCTCGGCACGCTCGCCGCGGCCTCGCTGTTCGATCGGCCGCCGACCTCCGCCCTGGCCCGTGCGGGCGGCGGCACCCTGGGCTGGCTGCCGCGCGTCGCGGGCGACGGCCGCGGCGTGGCGAACGAGGTGTGCGGCTGGAGCGACAGGGACCTGACGCAGCTCGGGACCGGCTCGGTCATCTGCGCGCCCCTGACGCACGCGGGCGAGACATTCGGGGCCGTCATGCTCGCGCGCGCCGCCGAGGATGGCTACGACCCGGCCACCGTCGAGGTCGTGGCTGAGATCAGCCAGCGCGTGGGGGTTATGGTTGCCAACGCCTGCGGCTACGAGGCGCTGCAGGAGGAGCTGCAGCAGGTGAACGAAGCCCTGGCTGTCGCCGCCCACGAGCTTCGAACACCAGCGGCTGCCCTGCGGGGCGTTGCACAGTTGCTGCTGCGTCAATACGACCGCAACGGTGGGGTCGATTCCGAGGAGGTGCGGGTCGGGCTATCGCGGATTGATCGCCAGGCCGTGCGACTCGCGAGTATGGTGGAGCGGCTGATGGACGCGGCCTGCGTCGATACCGGGAAGCTGACAGTCGTCCGTTCTGAAGCCGACCTGCGCGAGCTCGTGGTGAACGTGGTGGACCTGGCGCGGGCTGGCCACCCGGAGCGGCATGTGGCGGTTGACGCGCCGCGCGCCGTTCCGGCTCGGCTGGACTCGCTGCGCATGGAGCAGGTGCTCTCAAACCTGATTGACAACGCGTTCAAATTCAGTCCGAAGGACACGCCGGTCGAGATCACGCTGCGGCTACCGCACCCGGGCAACGCGGTGGTCGCCGTGCGCGATCACGGCATTGGCGTACCTGTGGAACGGCGCGATCAGATCTTCGATCGCTTCGTGCAAGCGCACCGCGACCAGGCCCCCGCGGGGTTGGGACTCGGCTTGTATCTGAGTCAACGCATCGTTGAGCAGCACGGCGGACGACTGACCGCCGAATACCCGACTGATGGAGGAGCGCGGTTCGTCGTCGAACTGCCAGCTCTCGAGACGATCACTGCCGAGTACCGAACGTCGTCGGAAGACGACGAGCACGGAGGACCCTCACATGACACTACTCGAACTCAATCTGATAGGAGTGCCAGAGGTCGTTCTGGACGGCCGGGCGGTCATCTTCGCTCGCCGCGGCTCCATCGCGCTCCTGGCGTACCTGGCACTCTCCCAACGTGCGTATCCGCGTGAGACGCTCGCGACCCTCCTGGCCGGCGACAGCTCGGAGGACCAGGCCCGCAAATACCTGAGCAACGTCCTGGTCGACCTGCGGCAGCACCTCGGCGAGTACATCACCGCCACGCGCCAGACTGTGGCGTTCGAACGGAGCCTCCCCGCGCGAGTGGATGTTGACGTCTTCCGCGCGCAGGTCGAGACTGCCTTGTCCGTCGACTCGGCCACGGACCTGGAAGCGGCAATCCGCCTGTATCGCGGCGAGTTCCTGGCTGGCCTGACGCTCGGAGGCGCTCCAGACTTCGACGTGTGGCTGTTCGCGCAGCGCGAAGAGCTCCGCGGTCAGTACATGCAAGCCTTGCGAGCTGAAGTCGAGACCAGCCTGCGGCACGGCGCGTGGAGCACGGGCATCACCCCCGCCCGGCGGCTCATCGCCGAGGAGCCGTGGCTGGAAGAAGCGCACCGACAACTCATGCTCATGCTCGCGCATTCGGGTCAGCGCCAGGCTGCCATCGCGCAATACCACACCTGCCGCCGCGTGCTGCGCGAGGAGCTTGGCGTCGAGCCGATGCCCGAAACGACGGCGCTGTTCAAACGCATGCGAGCCGCGATTTCACCGCCCCACCACAACCTGCCGACTCCGAGCAGCGTGATGGTCGGCCGACACGCAGAGATGCGTCTGCTCTTCGGCCTGCTGACCGATCCGGACTGTCAGCTCATCACCCTGAGCGGCATGGGCGGCAGTGGCAAGACGCGCCTCTCGCTGGAGGTCGCGCGTTCCTTCGCCTCGCCGACCACCACGCCCGCCGAGCAGCCGTTCGCGGACGGCATCATCTTCGTGCCGCTGGCAGAGTCGCCCATCTCCGCGGCCGAGAGTCCCAGTCGCACTATTCTGGCGGGGTGCGCTGCCGCCCTTGAGCTGCCCTCGAATGGCTCAGTCGAGGAGCTACGCGAGCGCGTGGCGCAGTACCTGAAATCTCGGGAGCTGCTGCTGGTGCTCGACAACGTTGAGCACCTGCGGCAGGGCGCTGACGAGGTGCACCTGCTCCTCAAGCAGGCGCCGCACGTCAAGGTGCTGGCCACTTCGCGCGCGCCGCTGCACCTGGAAGGCGAACGTGTGCTGCATGTCGACGGGCTTGGCTTGCCAGCCAGTTCGGCGGACGTGGAGTGTGCCGAAGCCAGCGCCCTATTCCTTCAGGAAGCGCGACGCGTCCAGGTCGGGTTCTGTCTCCCCGAAGCCCAACGTCCGTACCTTGTCAAGATGTGTCGTCAGTTGGGTGGGTTCCCGCTGGCGCTGATCCTCGCCGCGCGCTGGGCGCCCGTGCTGCCGTGTTCCGAGATGGTCCGCGAGCTTGCCCACGGGGTGGATGTGCTCTCGACACCCGAGGCCGACCTTCCCGAACGGCATCGCAGCGTGCGGCTGATTTTGGACAGCGTGCTCGCGCAGTTGTCGACGGAGGAGCGCGCACTGGCGCGGGCGCTCGCCGATCAGCCGGAGACGGGCGGCGCGCCCTGCATGACCGCGCGGCGGCCGACCGCGGAGATGCTCCCGGGGTTGCGTCGGCTGAGCGAGCAAGCGCTAATTTCTATTGACAGCACGTGTGGGGCGGCGCGCCTGCACCCGCTGTTGTCGCGCTTCGTGCGCGGGGCGAAGCGTGGTCGGCGGGGCCCGGCTCGAGTCGGCTAACGGCTAACTTCAGTCGCCCGAGGGTACTCAAGTTTTACACCCGCCAGGGCTGTACACCCGCCAGGGCGTCCGCCGTCTCAGCCCCGTAGTCAGCTGGACTGCAATGTGCTGACGATGGCCGCGGCCGTGAGCGTCGGGAAGAGCTCGCCCGAGAGGGTGTGAGCGTTGGGGTCCATGTAGCCGCCGGGCGTGTTGTGTGCCATGCCTGGCAGGTGCTTGACCTCGACAACGCCACGACTGCGCGCGGCATTCCAGGCGGAGGCGCGGGCGATTGGCCAGCGGCCCGGGTACACGATGCGCCCGATGCGCTCCATGATGTCCTTGTCGCCGACCAGATGATCCAGTCGGGATACCACTCGCAGCCCGGGGTCGCTGTCGAGTACGCCGCCTAGCGAGATGACGTGCACGGCTGTCCCGAGGAGCTGCTTGAGAAACGGCGCCGCGCTCACGGCGACCTGCGCTCCGCCACTGTAGCCGAGCAACACCAACCGCTGGTCGCCGCCGGGCCGAAACCCCGCGGCACACGCTTCGCGCGCAATCACCCGTGCCACGCCGTACGCGAAGATTGGTCCGTAGCGCGGATCCGCGGCGACCGCCACTTGAAAAATGTTGCGGAGGTTGATCAGGCCGCTCAGCACGGCATCGCCGTTGAGGCGCATGCGATCCAGCATTTGCCAGAAGCCCGAAAAGACGCGCGTACCCGTCAGCCCTACGCCGCTGGCCGAGTACGGAAAGACGTCACGCACGACGACCGCGCCCGGGATGAGCGGCTGCAGCATGTCGAGAAAATCGGCTTCTTCCTTCAGCAGCTCGTCGCCTGAGATGCTGCCGATGCCGGAGAGATACACGACCACCGGATCCGGCGCCGGCTGCGGCGGCCCGTCGCCGTTGGTCTCCGGGGGTGGCGCCAGCGGCGTGTCCTCCTCGCCCGAGAAGCCAGCCCACCAGCGCAGACTCTCGACGGGCGCCATCAGTCCGATGAGGAGCACGCCTACCAGTGCTACCCCGATCAGCGTGAACAGCAGGTCGAGGATCATCCCGCGCGATCCTGCGATCCGAGGCTCATCAGGGGGTCACTCGAGCGCAGCGGGGCGTCGAGGCCGGTGCTGGCGCGCCAGAACCAGCGGCCCGCGGCGTCACCCACGCCACCGAACACGCGCAGCAGCGCCCAGCGGCCGAGGAAGCCAAGCGCCGCCATCAGCGCCGCGAGCCACGGCGCAACGCCAAAGACCACGCTGATGCCGACGACCGCCGCGAGCAGCACCCACAGCCGCAGCAGCCTGCCGATCAGTGGGCCAATGTACGGGAAAAAGATAAAAATGCCCAGCACCAGGGGCGCGTACGCCAGACCGATGACCCGCACGGCGGAGAAGAAGGGCGGCCGTGGTCGCGCCAGGAAGCCACCGAGGAGCCACACGGACAGAATCCAGATCAGGGCTTCGACGATCAGCTCCGCGCCGCCCAACAGGAGCGCGAGGAAGAATCGGCCGCGCGAGACGCGGTTCAGGACCAGGACCACAGACTGGCCGAGAGTTTCGGACGCGCCCGCGATGAGCAGGATGATGAGCGCCTGGCGCAGGCCGTGATCGGACTGGTCGATCGCCCGAAACGCGGCCGGATCGAGCCCGAGCGCCCCAGTGATGAAGTGCCAGTAGATGTCCATCCCGCTCAGCTACGTAGGGTGGAAGATACTCCGCTCAGCGGTTGCTCAAACGCGTGTCACTGGCTGGGGAGCTGCACCGGGACGTCGGGCGAAGGCGAAGGCGAAGGCGGAGGCGAAGGCGGGGCAGCGACGACGGTCACCTGCACCTCGGCGGTCTGCGCGGGTGGCGCGTTCGGCTCGAACGGCCGCGCGTAAGCAAACCCCATGCTCGTCTGTCCTGCGCCGGTGGACTGAAAGCGAAAGCACTCGCGCCCTGGCGCGCCCAGCAGCGAGCTCGCGGGCGGCAACATCTGACTATCCAGCGCCACCGCGACGGACGCATCTGGCTGCGTGCTGATGCTCCAGCTGTACCCCGTCGTTGGATTCGCCTCCAGCACCACGGCGAACACCTGATCGGGACCTACGTTCAACACGTGTCCGCCGTCTGACGCTGTCGTCGGCACCATGCACTCGTCCGGCACGGGAGCGGCCTGCCCAAACACCTGCATGACCAGCGCGAGCCCCGCGAGCAGCAGCACGTTCAGTTGCGCTGGGCAGACGTCGAGTACGGCTGCGCCGACGTCGCCTGCGGGCGTCGGGTCAGCACGTCCGAGACGACCTCCAGCAAGTCATCCGGATTGGTGGTGCCACCCGGCAAGCACTCGTCGGCCCCCAGTTGCCGCGCTCGATCCAGCTCAACCGTCGGCGCCACCGACCACACCACTACCAGCGATCTCGCCAGCGCGGGCTCACGGGCGCGCCGCGCCAGAAAATCCCAGCCATTGAGGTGCGGCATCATCAAGTCCAGCAGCACCAGATCGGCGGGCCACTCGCCCAGCGCGTCGATGGCTGCCAGGCCGTCGCGGGCAATGCGCGTGTCGTATCCCTCATCCGCGAGGAGGCTCCGCACGCTTTCGGCCAGCCGCAAATCGTCGTTCACGACGAGGACGCGTGCGCGCCTCCGCCCAACCACCCTGTCAGGATACTGCACGCACTCACTCACACTTCTGCACGAAGTTCATGTGATCTGGTTTACGCAACCCGCGTCGGCACGCGTGCGCGGTCGGCCCGGCCGCGCACGTGAAGCGGCAGGAGCGGGTGCACCCGGAGCGTGCCGTGTGTGTGGTCAACCCACAACAACGAATGTTCGCTCAGCGGCCGCAGGCGCGGCAGCAGCTCTCGCGGGAAGTCCGCCTTTGACCCGCGGCCACGTTTGCCGCGGTCTGGCGCCGCAAGCGCAATCGTGTGCGTCAGCTCGCGCTCTTCACGAGTGAGCTGTGCCAGGGTGCTATCGAGGATGTCCGCGATACTGCGGTGGCGTTCCGGCAGGTCCGGCTCGTTGGTCGAGAGCACATCCAGTCCCCGCGCCAGTTCCTTCAACAAGGTCGTGCAGCCAAGGATGGGCGCCCAGCGCGCGGCGAGGATGACGGCGAGTGGAAACCCACCCAGCATGCGGCACAGCTCGACGACGTGCGGCCGCTCATGGGCGGTCAGTTCGAACCCGAGCGACGTGCGGCGCGCCTCCTGAAGGAACAGCGTGCTGGCCTCGGCCTGCTCGAGGTCATCGGAGGCTGTTGGCAGCTCGAGCCCATCCACGTGCAGCACCCGCTCGCCGGCCAGATGCAGCGGCGTTCGCGCGGTGGCCAGAATGCGCACGTTCGGCGCGCGGCGCAGGATCTCCTCCAGGACCGCGACCCCTGACTGCAGGTGTTCGAGATTGTCAAGCACCAGCAGCATGGCGCAGTCCTTCAGGTACGTGATCAACGCCTGATGGGCGTCCGTGTCCGACGCGACGCTCAGACCGAGCGCGTGCACCAGACCAGCTTGAATGGCACTCGCTGCTACGGTTGCTCGCTGGCCAGGTTGATCGGAATCCGCCGCTGGCGGCGGGACATCGGCGTATGACACGAAGATGATGCCGTCGGGAAACGGCTGCTCCGGGGGCAGCGTCGCGGGGGTGGCGAACGCGCGCGCGACTTCGACTGCCAGGCGCGTCTTGCCGCTGCCGCCCAGCCCGGCGATGGTCAGCAACCGACAGTCCGCGTCGGACAGGAGCGACACGAGCTGCTGTAACTGGGCTGCCCGCCCGACGAATGGGGCGCCGACGGGTGGCAAATTATGCGTCGGCGGGGTGATCGCCGCGCGTAGCCGGTTGAAGAGCGCGGTGGTCGCCGGCAGCGGCTCGACCCCCAGCTCTTCGGCGAGCACTCGTCGGCACGCTTGATACTGAGCGATGGCGGCCTGTCGCTGGCCCGAACGAGCGAGCATCAGCATCAGGTGGCGATGACCCTCCTCGAGCCACGGCTCCTGGGCGAGCAGTCGCCTGGCTGGCGCGATGCCCGCATTCCAGGCTCCGAGCCGCAGACTCAGCTGAACCTGGGCCTGCAAGACCTGCACGAACTGACCGCGGAGCTCTTCGCGCTGCGCGTGGACCCATGACTCGAAGTCTGGTGCGCCGAC
This sequence comes from uncultured Chloroflexia bacterium, assembly GCA_963776625.1. GTDB lineage: Bacteria > Chloroflexota > UBA6077 > UBA6077 > CF-72 > CF-72. The sequence continues at coordinate 1,356,211 of CAVZNP010000007.1, forward strand.
CAGGGTCAATCCTACCAGGAACTCGTCGCGGTACAGGCACGCTGCCGCGTCGAGGTCGGTAAGTGACTCGCCGCTGATGCATGCCGCCAGGCGCGACTGAAAGTCGGTGACGTCGACTCGATGCGGCAGATTGCGTTCGAACACGACCGTCTGGCGTGTGGCGACAATGTACGGTCCGAGCGTCTGCCGAAGATCCACGAGCACGTTGCTCAGGTATTTGCGTGCCTGATCCTCAGAGCTGTCTCCAGCCAGCAACGTGGCCAGTGCTTCGCGGGCGTGCGCACGGCGCGACAGGACCAGATACGCAAGCAGTCCGACCGACCCCCGCCGGGCAAACGTGAGTGCCTGGCCATCCAGCACGACTTCGGGAACGCCCATGAGATTGAGCTCGAGCATTGGCATCCTGCGTGTCCAATCGATCCTCGTTCAGTATTGATCGACAGCCGACGACGGGTGCAATTCCCCGTGCGGCCGAGTTGGGTATTAGCCAGTTGACCTATTTTGTGGAGCGACGCGTTGAGCCACGACTGAGCAACCCGACCCGTAGCCTCGCTCCAGTGCGAAAGCCGCTGCCATCCTGGACTGATTCCACAACGAGCGAGGCCATCGTCCAGTTTGTGCGGCGTGTGACCAATCCCAGCAGCCCGCTGTTTGTCCCGCCGGACGAACGCATCGCGGCCTTCGACAGCGACGGAACGCTCTGGTGCGAGCAACCAGCTTCTGCGCTGGCGTTCTTTGTGATGCACCGTCTGAGCGAGGACCCGGGCGAATACGCGCGCCTGGTGGATCCGGCTTTGCTGAGTGCCGCGGACCGCGGCGATATCAGCTATTTCCAGTCGCTGGATTTGAGTGACCTGTCAGAAGTGCTGTTGCAGATCAACGCGGGCCTCACCCCCGAGCAGTTCGTTACCCAGGCGCACGGCTTCCTGGCTCGCAGCCTCCATCCACGCTTCGGTGTGCCATTTCGGGAGCTGACGTATCGGCCGATGCTGGAGCTTCTCGCATTTCTCCAGGCCAAGGACTTCCGCCCGTTCATCGTGACCGGCGGCGGCGTCGAATTCGTGCGCGCCGCGAGCGAGCAGCTCTACGGCGTGCCAACCGAGCGGGTGGCTGGTGCCACCGTCGATTACAGCTTCGAGCGTCTCGATGGAAAGATTCTGGTCATTCGCACCCGCACGCTCCTCGGCGAGCCTGGCGAAGGCGAAGCCAAAGTGCGCGCCATCCAGCACCGGATCGGTCGCCGACCTATCCTGGCGGTGGGCAACTCGCTCGGCGACGAAGACATGCTCGAGTACACGCAGTCCGGGCAGAACGCGTCGTTGTGCTTGATCGTCGAACACGACGACGCCGCGCGCGAGTACGCCTACGACTCACACATCGACGGCAGTGCGCGCGATAACTGGCTCACCGTCAGTATGCGACGCGATTTCCGTCGCCTTTTTGCCAAACCGACCAGCCCTCCGCGAGATGGGACGCTCGCCACGCTGACCGACGCCCCGCATCCGCGCCTTCAGCGCGGGCGGTCGGGCGTGACGTAACCCAGTTCGAACGCCTGCACGGCCGCCTGGGTCCGGTCACTGACGCCCAGTTTCGCGAGGATGTGCTCGACATGCACTTTCACGGTGCTCGACGTGATGAACAGTTGTTCGGCGATCTCACGGTTCGTGCAACCGCGTGCCAGCAGTTCGAGGACTTCGCGCTCACGCGCGGACAGCAGGTCCGGCGGTGCGACCGGTGCGGGCGCTCGCGTGTCGCTGGCGACGCGGCGCAGCACGTCGCGCACCAGGTGTCGGTCCACGGGGAAGTTGCCCGCCAGGGCATCCGACATCGCGGCGCGCAGGTCCTCCTCGCTGGCGTTCTTCAACACGTAGCCTGCCGCGCCGGCTTTGACCGCCTCGAGCAAAAGCTCCGCGTCCTCGAACATGCTCAGGATCAGCACCGGGGTCGTCGGGCTGGCCTGTTTGAGGATGCGCGTGGCTTCCAGGCCGTCCATATCCGGCATGCGGACGTCCATGAGTACCAGATCGGGTTGCAGCGAGCGGCTCAGCGTGACGCCTTCATCACCGTTGATTGCCTCACCGACCAACTCGAACTCTGGATCGTCGGCGAGGACCGCGCGCAAACCAGCACGCGTGAGCACGTGGTCATCGACGACGAGGATGCGCGCACGCCGTGGCGGCGCCACCTCGAGCGCAGAGCTCGCTTGCATCTCTACGTGCCTTCCTGGAGCACCCGTCTACCGCTCCGAGCAACTCATCAAGCGACCTGGAACCAGGCCCGCAGGATGCCATCCCCTCGCGCACGTTTCAAGGGTTTTGTGCAGATTGCACGCGAGCTTCCGGCAACCAGACCTCAAACACGCTGCCGGCCGGCAGGTTCTCCGCGACGCTGATCTCCGCGCCGTGTTCCAGAGCGATCCAGTGAGCAACGGCGAGCCCCAGGCCAACCCCGTCCGCGAGTGCTTCGGTGCGTCGAGATCGATAGAAGCGCTCGAAGATGCGAGACCGCTCTTCGGCAGCGATGCCCGGACCGGCATCCGCGACGTCGATGCTGATGCCTGGCCGTTCGTGGCGGGTCTCCAGCTTGGCACGCACCCAGACCTGGCCCCCGCGTGGGCTGTACCGCACGGCGTTTTCGAGCAGGATGACCAGCAGTTGCACCAGTCGGTCGGCATCCGCGCGCACTTGCACGTGCGACGGCAGCTCGCCCAGTTCTAGCGTGACGTCGTCGGACAGAGCCTGCCCCGTGCGACACGCCTCCTTGATGAGTGGGATCGCATCCAGCGGCACGAGTCTCAGATGCTGCTGCGCGTCAGCCCGCGCCAGCACCAGCAGGCTGTTGACCAGCCGCGACATGCGATCCGCCTCGGCGTCCAGGTCGGTCAGGATGGCTTGATGCTGGTCCAGCGCGGCGACCGGGCAATCCTCGGCGCACATGCGCGCGAGCAAATGCACGTTGCCGCGCAAGGAGGTGAGGGGCGTGCGCAGTTGATGGCTGGCGTCGCCGACGAACTGACGCTGCAGCTCCAGCGACCGCTCAACCTGTTCGGCAGACGATTGCAGGCGGTCGAGCATGGCATTGAACGCGTATGTCAGCCGCACCACCGCGTCGAGTCGGACCGTGCCAAACGTGTCCGTCGGCAGACGCCGTGAAAGATCGTCGGTCGACCCGATCGAATCGACGGTGGCCGCCAGTCGATCGACGGGCGCCAGCGCGATGCGGGCCAATAGCCAGCCCACGGCCAGGACGCCCAGACTGCCCACTAGGATCCCCGCGATCAAACCGATCAGCACCGGCCCGCGCGGGCGGCTGTCGTCCAGGGGCGTGGCTACTTCGACGATGCCCTCGATCGTCGCCTGCGGCGAGCTATCCAGGCGGACCGGCCGCTCGTAGCTCCGCAGCGGATGGCCGTCGACCAGCAAGCTCTCGAAAGATGGCTGGCTGTTGCCGCTCCGCGCGCGGGCCAGACTCGCCGGGTCCAGCGGCAGTTGCTGCGCCCCGAAATTGGCGGAGCGGATGACCACGGTGCCGTCGAGGCGGGTGGATTCGAGGAACATCGGGTGCGGGGCGAAGACGTCGACGACCGGCGCGCTGGTCCATGGCGTCTGCGCGAAACTATCGCCCATCGCCTCCAGATCCGAATCGACGGCTTGCAGGGTGACCGCGCTGCGCAGCGGCAGTGCAAACAGCGCGAAGAGCGCGAGGGCGGCGAAGATGATCAAACTGTTCGTCAGGGCGAGTCTGCCTGGGGTGAGCGTCATGGTTCTGCGGGCCAACGCAACATATAGCCAATTGGCCGCACGGTGTGAATCACGCCCGGCACACCAGATTCGTCGAGCTTGCGTCGCAGATGGCCAATCGTGACCTCGATCACATTGGAATCCCCGGGGAAGTCGTCGCCCCAGACCTCCTCGCGCAGCTCGCGCCGGCTCAAGGCGCGGTCTGGGTTGCGCACGAAATACGTGAGGAGCTCGAACTCGCGGTTGCGCAGTTGCACGCGCCGCCCCTGTACGCTCACCTCGCGCGTGTCGCGGTCGATCACGATCGTGTGGTACACGAGGCGCCCGCGGCGGTTGGCAATGCTGGTGCTCGCCTCCTGGCGGCGGAGCATGGCCCGCACGCGCGCGAGTAGCTCGTCGAGAGCGAATGGTTTCACCAGGTAGTCGTCTGCGCCAGCATCCAGCCCGCGCACGCGGTCGGCGACGCTATCCCGCGCGGTGAGTACCAGGATCGGGATGGCGCTGCGGCTGCGAAGTTGATGCGCGACCTCGAGGCCATCGATGTCGGGCAACATCAGGTCGAGAATGACCAGATCCGGGCTGTCGACGTTGACGGTGAGGGCAAGCGCAGCGCTGCCGTCGCGCACCAGTTGCACCTCATAGCCTCGATGCCTGAGAGCGCGGTCCAGAAAGGCGCCAATGCGCCAATCGTCCTCAACCACGAGGATCTTCGGCGTTGACCTCAAGTGGTCGATACGCTATGCCGCCAGTCGCTCAGTGGTTGCTCACAAACATTCGAATGCAGACCGGCATACACTCGCAGCAAGCCAACTTCTAAGGACGGCACACTCAATGAGCCTCGGACCGGTGGAGTTCCTCGCTCTAAAGTTCCCTGAAGAACGCATCAGCCGCGAGGTCGTCGACGCGTTGACCGCTCTGGTCACCGGCGGAACCATTCGCATTGTCGACGTGCTGGTGGCCCGCAAGAGTGACGACGGCGACATCAACGTCATCGAGTTGTCTGATCTGGATCCTGAGACGCTGCTGGCCCTCGATCCACTTGTCGACGACGTCATGGGCCTGATCTCCGAGTCGGATGTGCGACAGATGGCGGCATCCATGGACAAGGGCACCTCGGTGGGATTTCTCCTGTACGAAAATACCTGGGCGACCCGATTCCGGGATGCGGTGGTGAGTGCGCGCGGCGAAATCCTCTTCCACGAGCGTCTGCCGAGCGCCGTCGTCGACAGCTTGCTGGCGTCGGCGGCCGATCCCGAACCGGCCTCCGCAAGTTGAGGTGCGCCTGAGACCGGCCCAGGGATGGGTGCACGGGTTCTGATAGCCGACGATGACCGGCTCACGCGCGCTGGTCTGCGCCTGGTGCTCGGTCAGGAACCCGATATCGAAGTCGTGGGTGAAGCGCGCGACGGTGTCGAAGCCGTCGAGCTGGCCAGGAGGCTCCAGCCGGATCTGGTCCTGATGGACTTGCGCATGCCCAACATGGACGGCCTGGAGGCCACCCGCGCGCTGAAGGTCGAAAGCCTGGCCAGAAGCGTGCTGATTTTGAGCATGGTCGAAGATCCGGATCTGCTGCTGGAGGCGGTGCGCGCCGGCGCGGTCGGCTACGTCCTGAAGACCGCGGACGAGGCAGAGCTCCGCTTCGCCGTCCGCCAGGCGCTGGCTGGAGAGCTAGCCGTCGATCCACCCATGACCCGGGAGATGACGCAGCGGCGCGCTGATCGCGTGGTGCCGGCCGTTTCCATGTCGACCCCGCCACCCGCGAACCCGCTTTCACCGCGCGAGCTACAGGTCCTTCGATTGCTGGCGCGCGGTAAGACCAACCGCGAGATTGCCGCCGAGCTGACGATCACGCAGCACACCGTCAAGGTCCACGTCGAGCACATTCTGGCCAAGCTACAAGTCAGCCATCGGACCCAGGCGGCGGTGCGGGCGATGGAGCTGGGCTACCTCAAGACAGCAGAGTAGTCAGCACCTGGCGGTCCAGTCCCGGACTGACCAGGCGCGTGTCCGGGTTGCGGACATTCGGGTCCGGGTACCAGATGCGGCTTGGATGCGCGAATCGACCGCTGGCGCTGGACGCGGTCCACGTGCCGTCGTCCGGATGACGCGGATCGCCGTGCAGATCGTAGGTGAACGTCTGGCCGGCCGGGCCGGGTAGGCTTGCGTGCCGACGAAGCTGGGTGCGACGTCCATGTCCGCCATCCAGACGGTGGTCGTGACGTGCCAGAGGCCGTCCTCGACGGCGTCCGGTGCCCACTGGGTCGCAAACCGATACAGCGGATAGCTCCACACCTCGCCACCGCCCATGTCGAAGGTGACCACCAGACCTTTGTTGGTGCCAGCCACCCAGTTGAGCAGCATCGTGTGGAACTTCGCCGGGCTGACTTCCGCGTTCTCGTCGCCGAATGACCACGCCGCGGCGTCCCCGAAGTGATAGTCGACGAGCAGGCCTTTGAGATCCGCCACCGAGAAGGCGACACCCAGCGCGGTGACGGGCGCCTGGGGCTCGGGCTCGAGCAGCGCGGCGGCCGCGAACCCATTGCAGTGCCCGGCCCACGGCGTATTCGGGAAGAAGACTGACTGGCGTTCCCAGTCGCGAGTACCCGGGTCGTAGCCGCGCAGAGCCAGCGTGTACTGGTCGTATTTGTCCAGCGGACCGGACGCCGCGAACAGTGTCGGGCCTGCGCCGTTGAACGCCGGCCACCACCAGCCGGACCAGGCGTTAGGCTGGACATCTGCAGCAACGACCGGGGGCTGCTCCGGCAGCGTTGCGTACGCGGGTAGTTTGCCGCCGGGCAGGTCCTGGACACTGCGCGTCTCGGCCGTTTGCGCGTCGCGGTCCCAGCGCAGAACGCCGTTGGCAAAGGCTTGCCCCACGTCGCCGGACCATTCGAAACGGCGGCTGATCGGGTAGCCGAGGGCATCCACGCCGCCGGCGGCCTGGTAGGCGGTCCACAGGTCGGCGCCATGGCCGTCCTCGACGGAGAAGCCAACGCCATCGGTGCGATCTGGCAGGGCTTCGGTGAAAAAGTGGCCGTCGGGGATGTCGAAGTCGGGCCCGTCAGGCGCTTCGACGGCTTGTGTCTGGGCCTCGAGCGGCGCCGCTGAGGCCGCCAGTACGCTGCACGCCAGTGCCAGCGACAGGAACCACACGCCAACACGCATACGTGCCAGACCGCTCATCGCGCTCTCACCCCTGGCATCCCGTAGCCAGTTATGCGCCCAACCGGCCCCGTCAACCCTGTCGTGACAGGCCATCTGTGCCGAATGCGCCGACAGACCACGCCGTACAGCCGCAAACGCCCGCCAACGCTGGAGGCCCGACCGGGTATGCCCTTGAGCAAGCGATGAGTCGCCCATTCGCCACCCTCACCCCCAGACCCATGACTGCCGAACGCGACCGCTTGATCGAAGCCCGAGAACAACAAGTCGGCTGGCGCACCTGGGGACCATACCTGAGCGAGCGCCAGTGGGGCACTGTTCGCGAAGACCTGAGCCCGGATGGAAGCGCCTGGACGTCCTTCAGCCACGATCAGGCCCGCTCGCGCGCCTATCGCTGGGGCGAAGATGGCATCGCCGGCATCTCCGACGACAAACAACGCCTGTGTTTCGCATTGGCCTTCTGGAATGGCCGTGACGCGATCCTCAAGGAGCGCCTGTTCGGCCTGACAAACAACGAGGGGAACCACGGCGAAGACGTCAAGGAGTACTACTTCTACCTCGACTCGACTCCGACGCACTCGTGGATGCGCTACCTCTACAAGTACCCCCAACAGGCGTTTCCCTACGACGACCTGGTCCGCACCAACGCCGACCGCTCCGTGCAGCAGCCCGAGTACGAGTTGATCGACACCGGCATCTTCGAGGAGAACCGCTACTTCGACGTCTTCGTGACCTACGCCAAGGCCTCGCCCACCGACCTGCTCATGCAGATCGACGTCCACAATCGTGGCCCGGAGGACGCCGGCCTGCACGTGCTGCCGACCCTCTGGTTTCGCAACACCTGGGCCTGGGGCCACCCCGAGCGCCATCCTCGCCTGCGGCAGTTGGCGCCGGGTCTGATCGAGGCCGGCCATCCAACGCTCGGCACGTATCGTCTGGCGTGCCAGGGCGCACCGCCGCTGCTGTTCACCGAAAACGAGAGCAACAACGAGCGTCTGTGGAGCGCGCCCAACACGGCTGACTACGTGAAGGACGGCATCAACGCGTTTGTCGTCGACGGTCGCCTGGACACGGTCAACCCGGAGCAGTACGGCACGAAAGTGTCCGCCGACTATCTGGTCGAGGTGCCCAGCGGCGGATCGCGCCGCCTGCGCCTGCGTTTGTCCGCCGCCGACACGCAGCCATACGACACGGACTTCGATCAGTTGATGGAGCTGCGCCAGGGCGAGGCAGATGAGTTCTACGCCACGATCACGTCGCCGTCGATGACGGACGACCAGCGCAACGTCGTCCGCCAGGCGTTCAGCGGCTTGCTGTGGTCGAAGCAGTACTATTCGTTCGACGTTGCGCAGTGGCTGTCCGCGCATGGCGTCGATCCATATGCGCGCAACGGGCACACCGACGGGATGCGCAACGCCCAGTGGCCGCATCTTGTCGGCGACGACGTCATCTCCATGCCCGACAAGTGGGAATATCCGTGGTACGCCGCCTGGGATCTCGCCTTTCACGCGGTCGCGCTGGCCGTCGTCGACCCGGACTTCGCCAAGCAACAATTGAAGCTCCTGCTGCGTCACGAATATCTCCACCCGAACGGTCAACTGCCCGCGTACGAGTGGTCGTTTGACGATGTCAATCCGCCGGTGCACGCCTGGGCGGCGTACTTCATTTACAACCTCGAGCGCATCCGTGACGGTCAGAGCGATCCGCACTTCCTGCGGTACTGCTTCGAGAAGCTCCTGCTGAACTTCACCTGGTGGCTCAACCGCAAGGATCCGAGTGGCAGCAACGTCTTCCAGGGCGGCTTCCTTGGACTGGACAACATCGGGATCTTCGACCGCAGTCAGCCACTGCCCACGGGTGGCAACCTGGAGCAGGCGGACGGGACCGCGTGGATGGCCTTCTACTGCCAGATGATGCTGGCCATCACGCTCGAGCTTGCGCCGGACGAGCCGCTCTACGAGGAGATGGCGGCCAAGTTCCTGGAGCACGGCCTGCACATCGTCTCAGCGCTGGACCGCGTTGGCGACACCGGTGAACAGTTGTGGGACGACGAGGACGGCTTCTTTTATGACGTACTGCGCCTGCCGGACGGCACGGCAACTCGGCTCAAGGTCCGCTCTCTCGTCGGTCTGTTGCCACTGTGCGCAACGGTCGTCGCTCCGACGGCGGCGGTGCAGGCGCTGCCGACGTTCCTCCAGCACGTCCAGTGGCTCGTCGAGCACCGGCCGGAGCTGGCGACGCAGATGAAGCGTCTCGGCACGCCTGGCGCCTCCGGACTGCTCCTGTTTTCCGCGCTGGATGAGGACAAACTACGGCGGCTGCTGAGCAAGCTTCTGGACGAAAACGAGTTTTTGAGCCCGTATGGCATTCGCTCGGTCTCGAAGCACCACTTGCGTGATCCGTACACGTTCCGCGTTGGGGGCACCGAGTACCGGGTTGGCTACGAGCCCGCGGAGTCCTCGACGAGAATGTTCGGTGGCAACTCGAACTGGCGCGGACCGATCTGGGTGCCCATCAACGCGCTGGTGATCCGCGCACTGGAATTGCTCGGCGCGTACTACGGTGACAAGCTGACCGTCGAGCTGCCGACCGGGTCGGGGAACCTGGTCACGCTGAGCGAGGTCGCGCGCGACCTGGCCGGCCGCCTGGAGCGCATCTTCGTGCGCGACGCCAGTGGCCACCGGCCGGTGTACGGCGGCACCGAGAAGTTTCAGACGGACCCCAACTGGAGCGATCTGCTGCTGTTTTACGAGTACTTCCACGGAGACAACGGCGCCGGGATCGGCGCGAGCCACCAGACGGGTTGGACGGCGTCTGTCGCGTTGCTGAGCTGCTACTTCGATCGCGTGTCGTCAGCGCGCTTTGCGAGCGAGGCGAGTGCGCGGGCGGCGATTCCCACCTGAGGTTCCCTCTGGCGGGAGTTCGCCAGCCGACCGAACCGCGGGGTGTCGACGCCTTCCGCCAGGGTCGTGTGACACCGCGTGGCGTGCCGATACTGAGCAGGTCTTGAGTGGTCGTCCGCCTACGTTTGCCGCATGGAACGTCAGAAGAGCTCGAGTAGCAAGTCGTCCAAAGCTGCGCGAGCGGAGGCAGCCGCGGCGGAAGGCGCAGAGTCGCTGAACCGTGCCGCGAGCGAGGCAGTCGACGCCCGCGAAGTCGACGCGACCGGTCGCTTGCTGGTCGGCGCCGGCATTCGGGATGTGACCCGCGCCGAAGATGTGGAAACCGCCGCCGCGCGGGTCGGACTCATCAGTTCCGTCGTGGCGCATGCCGGAGCCCGCGATCTGGTGCACGGCGCCGAGTTGCTGGATGCGGCTAGCGACGTGGAGACGATGAGTGCCATCGTCGGCATGATGAGCTCGGCTGACCTGGAGGGTGGCCTCAAGCTCGCGCGTCTGGGCGGTGAGCTCCAGGCGGTCAGTCGCATTGTTGCCCGCATGCGGATGCCGATCCTCTCCGTGTATCTGGACGACCGCGGCGAGGCGCTCCAGGACATGGCGGTCTCGACCATCGTCCGTGGCGCGGGTACGCGCGCACTCGCGGCCGCGCTGGCGGTCACGGGTGCCGAAATTGGCGAGCTCAGTGCCGACGATGTTGCCATGGGCATCACTCGCATCGCCGCATCGGGAGCGCTCGCGGACGCCGCTGTCGAACTCCAGCGCGAAGCCGAAGAGGAAGGCGCGCTCGGCGCAACCGAGATCGCTCTGGGCTCGACACTGGAAGCGGCCGCCCAGGCGGAGCGCGCCGTCGCGGTTGATGACGCGCTTTCGGGAGCCGCGGAGATGGGCGCGGCGATTTCTAGCGGCGCGTGAGCTAACCGGTATCCGCTCCGCGACCATTTCTGCGCTGACGTTTGGGTCGTTGGGGCGGGCACTGTCAGAAGAATTTTCGGTGTTCAGCGACGAACTAACTAGCTGAGGCGAAACTCCACAATCCGCCGATCCAGTTCCGTCGGCGCGTCGTCGAGTCGCGTCAGGTCTCGATCGAAGACGCGTGTGAGCGAATTGCCCGCCAGGTCCTCCAATCGCGCGTCGACCACGAGTTGGTAATCGCCGGCTCGCCACGCCCACGACGGCGTGAAACTCCACCGCCGCTCCCCTGGCGTGATGAGCATCCTGCCCTCCAGCCTGCTTCGCAGCGTGTCCATGACCACCAGGCAGTGTTCCAGCAGGCCGCGATCGAGCGGCCGGTCGAAGTCCACCACCAGCGGATCGCGGGTGTCGAGCCTCGGGTACCGCACGGACCAGCGCGACGGATCGACTCGCGTCCGCACTGCCGGCCCGACCCTGTAGGTGCGCGCCGCACCAGCGATGAGCGGCCGGCCCTCCGCGTCACGAAAGCCGCGTTCGACGACAATGACGATGGGCACACCCTCTTCGAGCGGATAACCGGCTTCTGCGTTTGGCGCGAGCCCACGTTTAATGCGGCCCGGGTCCAGCAGCACCGTCAAACGCTGCCGCCCTGGATCCCAGAGCTCGGGCTCCATCGGCAGAAAGACGCCAGGTACCAGTTGAGCGTCTGCCGCGCGACGAACCTCGATAGCACGCGTCGCCCAGCCCTCGCTCATCGGGTGCGCGAATTCGAGATACAGCTTGAGCTGATTGAACGGCAGCTCCGCTGTGGAAGGAAAGACGCTGCGCACCCGCGCGACGGGAGTGACAGCGCGTTGCGGCACCACGATCGTCGCGACGTCTGCGCCATCCAGCAGCAGCGAATAACTGGTGCCACCTATGGGTGGGAACCGCGGAAAGAAGACGATCTCGTCGTCCCGAACTTCGAATCGTCCTGCCATCGGCTGCACGCCGCGCAGCTCGCGGAACTCGGTCGGTACCAGCGCCAGCCGCTCGACGTGCGCGACGGAACAGCCGCGCACGCGGAAGACCTGCTGGCCCGCGTCCGACCAACGTGCCAGCTCGAGTCGAGGTGTCAGAGCGTTCTCAGAGGGCGGCCGTCGCGTATGGCCGCAGGTGAAGCTTGCCGTCCGTGTCGCGCTGGAGCATCAGCACATGCGACCCATTGAGGTTGGCCATGCGGGTGACGCCCTCCTGTGGCAACGCCTCGCGCGGCACGCCGACGGGCTGATGTGGTTCGGTGAGCGGTGCCTGCTGGTCGATGTCTCGACAGGCGATTTTCATGAGCGGGTGCCGCACATTCGAGACGAGCAGGTACTCCTGACCGCCGTGCGAGTAGGCCACCATGTCCAGTGGCGTGTTCATGGCTCCCAGGTCCGCCACGGTGCGACCCCTGGCCAGCGACGCATCCTGCAGGTCGGCGAGCGAGAACTGCACCACGGGCGTGCACGTATAGCTTGCCAGCACGCTCGTGTTGCCGCCGTACGGGACGAGCGTGCGCAGCGGCGACGCCGTCTCGTACTTGCCATGTGAGACGTGGAAGATCTCGAGCGGCGAGTGTGTCGACGGCCCCGATTTGAATGGGAAGGCAATGCGTCGTAGCGTGGAGGAGAACTCCTCATTCGAGGCTCCGGCAACCAGCAGCGTTCCGTCGATATACGCCATGTCCGTCACGGTGACGGTCCGCAGGGATTCGCGGCGAATGCGGAGGTGGACACCGTGGATGTCGAGGTCCTCGGCTTCCTCATTCGGATCGGCAAGGCGCACGTCCTGTCGCTCGTCTTGAGCGGCGGGTGCGTCCTCGATGCGGGTCTTTGCGAAGCGGACGTTGTCGAGGGGGAGCTCGTGGAGCTTGCCCTCGGCCGTCAGCGTCAGGAGGACCGGCACCGCCGAGGTGCCGCTGCCACGCATGACCGAGAGCACGATCTGCTGCGAGCCAGGGCGGACGGCCAGGTCGCGGATGTGCACGTCTTCGCGCGGGCAGCCGAGGTGCGCGGCCAGGCGGCTGTCGAGATTGTCGATGGCGAGCGGCTCGTCGACGGTTGTGGCGTCGCACCAATCGGCGAGATCGACGGCGAAGATGGATGCGCTGACATTGTCGGCGACGAACAGGATCGCGTCAGGACCGAAGGTGATGGCGCCAACGGATTTCAGATCGGGGTGGCCGGCCTGCAGGCCATAGGTCCGAGCGACAACGTCGGTCATGGCTCGATTTTAGGAGTTCCGTACAATTCGGGGTTCAACGCGAGTCGCGGTCGGCCGCGCGCCCGGTCGTCTCGTTCGCCGTTGGCCTGATTTACAGAGCTTCGCGATTTAGCCGCGAAGGTCACGAACCGCGATTTAGCCGCGAAGGTCACGAACCCCCTGGGGAACTAACTCTTTGTGCAACCCCACGCCGCACATGATCAGCGCGACGCCCGCCAGGTCGAGCGGCGTGGGCCTCTGGCCCAGGACGACGAGGCCAATCGCGGCCGCCGTCGCCGGCAGCAGTGCCAGCATCAGCGCGAACGTGGCGCGCGACAGTTGCGCCATTGCCAGCTGGTCGCACACGTACGGGATCACCGACGAGCACACGCCAACGCCAATGCCGGCCGCGAGCAGCGTCGGATTGCTGAGCGCCGGGCAGCGCCCCAGCCAGTCCCATCGGTGTGATGGCCACCAGCGCGATGAGCATCGAGGCGCCGAGCCGATCCACTCCAGTAGCGCCGCCGTCTTCGGCGATGCCGTGCCCGAGCACCACGTACAGGACGAACAGCCCGCAGTTGGCGAAAGCGAACACGAATCCGAGCGGCTCCGCGGCGAGCCGCACGTCCGTCAGCAGGTACACGCCCGTGACCGCCAGTCCCAGCGCCGCCATATTTCGACGCGTGCGCGCGCCAAGTGCCGCGAGCGCCACCGGCCCCAGAAACTCGATGCCGCCGACCGTTCCCAGTGGCAAGCGCGCGATTGCCAGGTAGAAGCAGGCGTTCATGCACGCCAGGACGACGCCCAGCGCGAGCAACGTCGTTCGCTGGTTGGCTGAAAGTCGAGGAAAGAGCCGCCACGGGCGGCGCCACACGGCGAAGACGGCCGCGGCGCTGGCGATTCGCAGCCAGGCGACGCCCAGGACGTCCACCTGCTGGAACAACAACACCGCGAACGAGGGTCCCAGGTAATGGAACACCGCGCTCACCACGAAGTACGCCTGCGGCGGGACCCGCACGCTGTTGCGCGTTCGTCGCGCGATCGACACGCTCACCGTGAGCTAGCATAGGAGGCGAACAACGCGGCATACAGCGGGTTTCAAAGGCAGTTCTGCGGTGATGACGTTGAAAGACAAGCAATTCGGGCAAACCGGCGACACGAAGCAATCTGGAGCGTTTGACGCGTCGCCAACGGGCGCGCCGACTGGCAGGCGGCGATCCGCCCCGACCGGTAGCAGGCGAACCGCGCGGCTCGAGCCGTCGCAGGCGAAGCCGCCACCTGGGGGATCAGCGTCAGCGCATCCCCTGCTGGACGGCACCAACGTGCGGCTCCTCGAGGCGCTCATCGCCGAGCCGCGCCTGAGCATCGCCGCGCTAGCGCGGCGCATCGACCTGTCGCCACCAGCGGCGGCCGAGCGATTGCAGCGGCTCCAGGACAGCGGGGTGATCGCCGGCTACCGTGTGGAGCTCGACGCCCGCGCCGTGGGCCTGCCGCTCGTGGCCTACGTCCGCGTGCGCCCCGGCCCAGGTCAGTTGAGCAAGATCGCCGACCTGGCGCGCCAGACGCCCCAGGTGGTGGAGTGCCACCGCATCACCGGCGAGGACTGCTTCTTGATGAAAGTGCACGTGGCCGCGATCGAGCAACTGGAGGAGGTCCTGGATCGCTTCCTGGCGTACGGCCAGACGACGACGTCGATCGTCCAGTCGTCGCCAGTCCCCCACCGCGCGCTGCCGCTCCCGCGCGCCGACTAACCCGCGCGTCCAGGCCAATAACCCCCGATGGGACCCCCTCTATCAGGCCGTTAACAGGCCGTTGAAAAACCCGTCGAAGGGCTCCACCGTAGGTGGAATGGCTGACAGTGCGTGCCTCGAAGGGCCGTAACGTCTCGAGGTCAAAAGCATTCTTCTCTGAAGAGTGGATAAAAGCAGACTTTTCGACAGGGAACCACATGGGACCCCTCTGGGGAACAACCTCAGTACGTCGCCAGCGGCCGCGACTCCACCTGCGTCGCCTCCGTCAGCCTTAGCGCGGCCTTCACCTCCTCCTCAATCATCTTCCAGATCGCGTCCACCAGCTCCAGAAACCGCGGCGTGCGTTTCACCTCCAGGTCGCGCGGCCTGGCAATGTCCACGTCGAGCACCGCCTTGATCTGTCCTGGCCGCGAGGTCATCACCACCACGCGGTCCGACAGGTACACCGCCTCGTCAATCTGGTGCGTCACGAACATCACCGTCTTCCGGTTGGAACGCCAGACGCGCAGCAGCTCCGCCTGCATCAGCTCGCGCGTCTGCGCGTCGAGCGCCGCGAACGGCTCATCCATGAGCAAGATGTCCGGATCGATGGTCAGCGCCCGCGCGAGGTTGGCGCGCTGACGCATACCTCCAGAGAGCTCATGCGGAAAGTGCCGCTCGAAGCCAGCCAGTCCCACCAGCCGCACCAGCTCGTCCGCGCGCTGCAGCGACTCGCGCTTGGGCTTGCCCTGCACCTCGAGACCGAACACGATGTTGTCGATCACGGTCCGCCACGGAAACAGGGCGTCCTGTTGAAAGACGAAGCCACGGTCTGGCCCTGGCCTGGTCACCGGCTCGGCCATCGACAGAGACCTGGCCCACGCTCGGCCTGACCAGCCCGTCGACGATTCGCAGCAGCGTCGTCTTGCCGCACCCCGAAGCACCGACGAGCGAGATGAACTCGCCCTGCGCGACCTGGAGCGAAACGTCGCGCAGGGCGACAAAGCGCTGTCCACGCTGGGAGTAGACCATCGAGATGTGGTCCAGCTGGAGCTTGGCTGGCGTGCTGCTCGCGCTCATCGCGACTGTTATTTGAGCTCGAACTGCCGCCACGGCGCCATGCGCCGCTCGACCCGTGCCAGCACGCTGACAGCCACCACACCCGTGCCCGCCAGCAGAAAGACGCCCACCCACATCGCGTCAATCTGAAACGCTTGTGAGGACTTGAAGATGAGATACCCGAGTCCGGCACGGGCGCCAATGAACTCGCCGATGACGACCCCGACCAGCCCGCGGCCAATGCCCAGCCGCAGACCAGCCACGATGAACGGCAGCGCCGAGGGAATCAGCACCTTCGAAAAGATCTGGACGCGGTTGGCTGAGAACGAGCGCGCGGCTTCGATGAAGATCTGGTCGGTCGAGGTAATGCCGGTGGCCGTGTTGATGATGATCGGGAACACGGCCAGCAGAAAGACGACCGCCATCTTGGAGGCGGCGTCGATGCCAAAGACAAAGATGAACAGCGGCGCGAGCGCCACGGTGGGGGTGGCGTACACCGCCGAGACCCACGGGTCGATGAAGTCTCTGGCGGTCTGGCTGCTGGCAATGACGATGCCGAGCAGGATGCCGACCACCGCGGCAAGCGCAAAACCGACCATGAACTCGTTGAGACTGACGGCGATGTCCTTGACCAATTCGCCAGAACCGGCAAGCTGGAGGAACCTGGCCCAGATGTCGGAGATGGGCGCCAGGATGAGTGGCCAGCGCCCGCTGCGGGCCGCGATTTCCCAGATGCTGGCGACCACCACCAGCGAGGCGAGCGCGCGCAACGTCGAGGCGTGGCTCCGCCAGAAGCGGCCAGGCAGCGATTCACGCTGCTGGAGATCGAGATCCAGACCAATCGCGAGATTTGCCACTCAGTCACTCCTCCGGCGCGTAGCTGATCTAGCAGGCCGTTGAAACCCGTCGTAGGGCTCCACCGTAGGTGGATTTGCTGACAGTGCGTGCCTCGAAGGGCGACAGCTGACGTGTGAGGCGTAACGTCTCGAGGTACGCACTGTCAGCAGACCCTTTTCAACACGGGCTAGGGGTTAAGCGTTCTGGTCACAACACTCGTATCGACGTACTTCATCGGATCCGCGGGCACGTTGTCGATGCCCGCATTGCGCAGATTCTGCGCAAACTGCTGCAGCATGTTCTCGTCCATCACGAGGTTCTTCGGCACCGACATGCTGTCGACGTGCAGCTTGTACACCTGCTGCGCCCCAGCATCCGTGCCTCCCATCGTCTTCTTGGTAATCGCCAGCAGCTCGTCCTTATTGGCCGGAGCGTAGATCCACTTCGTAATCGCATCCCAGGCGCGCAGAAAATTGGCGGCAGCGTCCGTCTGATACCAGCTCTGTTTGGCCATGAGCACAATCGAGTGCACGCCCTTGAGCGACGGATAGTTGTCCGCGGTGTCGATCTCGGGAGAACCGGCGTCGCGCAACAGCGACGCCTGCGGCTCCAGATTGGCGCACCCGTCGATTGCCCGCGCCTGCATGGCCGCGGTGCGGTCCGAGATCGTGCCGGCCTGGACCATCGTGTAGTCGTTGGCTCCGAGCCCGTTCTCGGTGCCCATGATCTTGATGGCCGTCGTATCGGCGCCACCGACCAGCGCCGAGACGCCGACGGTCTTGCCCTTCAGGTCCGAGACTTTCTTCAGCTCGGGCTGGGAGATCATGACATACGGCGTGCCGTTGGCCACTGGCCACAGCTGTTTGATATCGGTCGCCTTGTCCAGCGCTGGCCAGCCCGAGTCGGGCGTCGCGGCGGCAACCGTCACGGAGCCGCCGACGAGCGCGTTGACCGCGTTGGGCGAGTTGGTGGTCTGCAGCAGGTCGAAGTCGATCCCGAACGGCTGACCCAGCTCCGGCTTCTCGCCGCCGACGGTGGCCACGAAGTGCAGTCCATTGGGATTGGCGTAGGCGTAGGTGATCTTGGTGACACTGGCTGGCTGAGCGGGCGCGGTCTGATTGGCCGCGGATGTCGCGGCCGGCCGGGCGTCGGCTGCGAGCTGGCCGTCGTCGAGCACGCCGCCAGCAGCGGCAGCGCCACGCCTGCGCCGGCCATGCCGACGGCAAGCCTGAGGAATGTCCGACGATCGTGGAACCTCGACATACGCTGTCTCCCGCGGTGGCCGGACGCCGCGGCGCCCAGCAGTTTGAGCGCGTGTATCGCCAGGCTATCACTCGTTTTGAAGGGGTGTCGATCTATTCTGGCGGTCCACTCGCCTATGCCCGTTCCGACCATTGCCAACACCGCCGCCGACGTGCGCACGGCGACTACGTCAATCTCGGCGTCGGTCTGCCCATGCAGGTGCCCGCGTTCGTCCCGCCCGACGTGCGCGTCATGTTCCACGCCGAAAACGGCATCGTCGGTTTCGGCCCACGCGCACCCGAGGGTCAGGAAGACTGGGACCAGTTCAACGCCGGCTTCCAGCCGGTCACCCTGCGGCCCGGCGCCGTCACCCTCGACAGCGTGGAGGCCTTCGCCATCGTGCGCGGCCGACACCTCGACGTCGCCGTCCTGGGCGGCCTGCAGGTCTCGGAGCGTGGCGATCTGGCGAACTGGCGCCGACCCGAGCACCGGTCGGCTCGGTCGGCGGCGCGGCCGACATCGCCCTGGGCGCCCGCCGCGTGCTCGTCGCCATGGAACACGTCACTCGCGACGGCGGCCTGCGCATCCTGCGCGCGAGCTGTCTGCTGCGGGCCCGCGGCCGCCCGCTGGAGCAGGCGCTCGAGGAGGACGTCCCGGCCCTGATCGCGGCCGGCGCCACCCACGTGCGCGTGCAAGCGAGCATGTTCTGCGACACGCAAGCCAGGTACGCGCCCGTGATGAAAGAGCTGGTCCGCCGCCTCCCTTCCCTCGGCTAGCCTCGAACGCGCGTCAGCCGACCGGAATGACTTGAACGTCTGCTTCGGCTCCAGCCGCTGGCCATAGACCGTGTACGACACCTCGCCCACGTACAGGTTTCCCTGAGAATCCACCCCGAACCCATGCGGGGCGATGAACTCGGTCGGCGCATCGCCCAACTCAGGGTCGCCCAGACGCGCCAGCCGCTCCCCGGCGTGGCTGAACACGTTCAGGTGGTGCCCAACATCCGGACAGTCCTTCAGCTCCGGAATCTGCAGCATCTCGCCCACGTAGATCGTCCCCGAGCGATCCATGCACAGCGCTTGCGGACGGTAAATGTCCCGCCAGATGTCCTGCAGCAAGCCGTGCTTGTCGAAGACCTGGACCCGGTTGTTCTCGCGGTCGGTGACGAAGACGTTCTCGTCGCCGTCGATGACCACGTTGTGCGGAATCTGGAACTGCCCGGGCAGCACGCCAGGCTCGCCCCACGAGACGAGGTGCTGACCGTCGGGCGCATAGCGATGGACACGCGAGTTGCCGTAGCCGTCGGTGATGTACACGTCGCCCGTGTTGGGCGACACCGCCATGTTGGTGGGTCGATTGAAGGGCCGTCCGCTCCATTTGGGCGCCTCGTCGAACTCCTTGCCAATGGTCAGGACCAGCTTGCCGTCGGTCGTGTACTTCTTGATGCAGTGCTGGTTGTCGTTGACGGTGTAGATGAAGTCGTCCGGGCTGGCGTGGATGCCATGCGCGCGGCGGTCGAACTGTCCCTCGCCGAACGAGCGGACGAAGTTGCCGTCCGAGTCGAGGACGATGATGGGGTGCTCGCCGCGGCACATGACGTAGACGTTGTCCTGCGAGTCCACGGTGACGCCCGAGACCTCGATAAACGACCACCCGTCAGGCAGCTTCGCCCAGTCCTGCAGCGATGCATAGCGGTATTCACCCTGCCCCAGGAGGGCGGACGACGGCGCACTCATACCCGCCACGGTATCCCCCAGGACAGGAAAGGAACGTTCGAGTCTTTCATGCACCCGGGTCGGGGGAGCCTGCGGCCCGGCGGTGTGTGCACGCCGACACGCGTCGTGCACACACCGTGTTGATCCGACGTGTTTGACTCCTCAACACGCGGTTAGCTGAACGTCTTTGCCACCACTTTGCTCACCACGTGTCGAAGATCAACACGTGGTGAGACACAGACCGTGTCGTATCGAGCGGGGTGACGGTTCGACACGTTGTTCGCTGAACGTCGGCGCCATCACGTCTCGAGGATCAATCCGCGGTTGGAACCCATGGGGTTCGGCCCAAACGCTAGAGGGGCTTCAAGCACGTCCGATCAACACGGTGTGTGCACGACGCGTGTCGGCGTGCGACCCCGCAGAGGTGCGGCCCAGCACGTACGCGGGGGGTCGCCGCGGGAAGGAGCGCGCAGCGAGCTTGCGAGCGGAGCAGCGACTGGCGGCGGGGGGCCGCAGGCTCCCCCGACCCGAAGGGGCGGACGAGCACACACGTCTCCCCAGCCCGAATGCGTGACTTCTCCCGTGCATAAACATTGCGGGAATGCCGCCCCGTCCGGTCGTCCCCCCGCCGATGCCCTTCGGCAAGTACCAGCCCTGCCTGCCACTGCAGCTCAAGGACCGCACCTGGCCGGACCAACGCATCGACCACGCGCCCCTGTGGTGCAGCGTCGACCTGCGCGACGGCAATCAGGCCCTCATCGATCCCATGGACCCCGAGCGCAAGCGTCGCTTCTGGGACGTCCTGCTGCGCGTCGGCTTCAAGGAGATCGAAGTCGGCTTCCCTTCAGCCTCCCAGCCCGACTACGAGTTCATCCGCCAGCTCATCGAGCATGACCTGATCCCCGCGGACGTCACCATTCAGGTGCTGACCCAGTGCCGCCAGGAGCTGATCGAGCGCACCTTCGAGTGCCTCCAGGGCGCGCCGCGCGCCATTGTCCACTTCTACAATTCGACGTCCGAGCTCCAGCGGCGCGTCGTCTTCGGCCAGGGCAAGCCGGGCATCGTCAAGATCGCCACCGACGCCGCGCGCTGGTGTCGCCAGCTCGAGCACACCCTGCCGGGCACCGACCTCCGCTACGAGTACTCGCCCGAAAGCTTCACCGGGACCGAGCCGGAGTTCGCGCTCGAAATCTGCGAGGCGGTCATGGACGTGGTGCAGCCGACGCTCGACCGCAAGCTGATCCTGAACCTGCCGGCGACCGTCGAGATGTACACGCCCAATGTCTACGGCGACGTCATCGAATGGTTCCACCGCCATGTCAAAAACCGCGACACGATCGTCCTGAGCTTGCACCCACACAACGATCGTGGCTGCGCGGTGGCCGCGGCCGAATTCGGCGTCATGGGCGGCGCCGACCGCATCGAGGGCACGCTGTTCGGCAACGGCGAACGCACTGGCAACGTGGACGTCGTCACCCTGGCGATGAACCTGTTCAGCCAGGGCATCGACCCGTGCCTGGACATTTCGGACATCGACGAGCTGCGTCGTGTCACCGAATACTGCAACCGCCTGCCGGTGCACCCGCGCCACCCGTACGTCGGGGACCTGGTTTACACCGCCTTTTCGGGCTCACATCAGGACGCGATCAAAAAGGGTATGACCGCTCTGCCGCCCGACTATCACACGTGGGAGGTGCCGTACCTGCCGATCGATCCCAAGCACGTGGGTCGGACGTACGAAGCCATCATCCGCATCAACAGCCAGTCGGGCAAGGGCGGCGTCGCGTACATCATGAGTGCCGAGCATGGCCTCGACTTGCCGCGCCGCCTGCAGATCGAGTTCTCCAAAACGATCCAGACCATCGCCGAGGACTCCGGCACCGAGATTTCGCCCGACGCGCTGTGGACGGCGTTTCGCTCGGTCTACATGCCCGAAAACGCGGGGCTGCAACTGCTGCACCACGAGGTAACCGAGGGCATGGAGGGCGCCGAGATCACGGCCCACCTGCTGGTTGACGGTGAGACGGTGGAGGTCAAAGGCACGGGCAACGGGCCCATCGCCGCGTTCGTGGACGCCCTGGAGCGATCGCTCGGACTGTCGATTGACGTGGTCGACTATGCCGAGCACGCGCTGAGCGCCGGGCACGAGGCCAGCGCCGCGGCGTACGTGGAGCTGACGGATGGGCACCGCGCGGTGCGCTGGGGCGTCGGCATCGATAAGTCGATCTCGTCCGCGGGCCTGAAGGCGGTGATCAGCGCCGTGAACCACCAGAACATGACCCTGGCGTCGCCGTCGGCGGCGCCCGCCCTTTGACACCCGCGTTCTACCTCGGCACGTTTCCTAGCCCCGGCCGCGTCGCCGACGTCGCCCGCATGGTCGAGACGGACGGCTGGGACGGTCTGGCCCTGACCGACTCGCAGAACCTGAGTGGCGACGTGTTCGCGGCGCTGGCCGTCGCCGCCCACGCCACATCAACGCTGTCGCTTGCGACTGGTGCGACCAACCCGGCCACGCGCCACCCCGCGGTCCTTGCCTCGGCCATGGCCAGCATCCAGGTCGAGTCAGGCGGCCGCGCCTGGTTGGGCATCGCCCGCGGTGACTCGGCACTCGCCTACGTTGGCCGCAAGCCCATGCCGCTGGGCGACTTCGAGGCGGCGCTGTCGCAGGTCCAGGCGTATCTACGAGGCGAGTCCGTCGACCAGCACGGCTTCGAGAGCCGCATCGAGTGGCTCGCGCGCGCGCACGCGCCGAAAGTGCCGATGTCGGTGGCGGCCACCGGTCCGCGCGTGATCGAGATCGCCGCGCGTGTGGCGGACGGAATCACCTTCTCGGTCGGCGCCGATCCATCGCGGCTGCAGCCTGCTATCGACCTCGCGCGGCGCACGCGCGCGGCCCACGGGCTGGAGCCGCTCCGCCTGGGGGCGTACGTCAACGCCATCGCCCACCCGGACGTGGAGACCGCACGCCAGCTGGTGCGCGGGCGTATGGGCGTCTACGCTCGATTCTCGACGATGTCGCGCGCGGTCATGGACTCACTCTCGGAGGCGGACCGCAAGGTGGCCGAAGACCTGGTGAGCAGCTACGACCTGCACGCCCACGCGGCCAGCGGTGCCCGCCACGAAGCCGCGCTCGCCGACGATTTCGTCGACCGCTTCGGAATCGTTGGCCCCTCCGAGCTCGTGGCGGAGCGGCTCGTCAACCTGGTGCGGCTGGGGCTCGATCACGTCGTCATCGTCGGCCACAGTCGCAACACCCCCCGCGAGGTGTTCGCGGAATCCAGTCGGCGCTTCGGTCAGGAGGTTCTTCCGATGGTGCGACGTGCAGTTTCGTAGGCTCGGCGCGTCCGGGCTGCAGGTGTCGGCGATTGGTCTGGGCTGCAATCCCTTCGGCAACGAGGTGGACCAGGACACCGCGCGCCGCATCGTCGACCGCGCGATCGAGCTCGGCGTCACGTACTTCGATTCGGCCGACTCCTATTACGCCGGACGATCCGAGGAATACCTCGGCCACGCGCTGAAGGGCCGTCGCCAGCAGGTAATCGTCGCGACCAAGTTCGGCAACCGCGTTGGCGAGGGTCCAAACGACGTGGGCGCCTCGCGCCACCACATCATCGCCAGTTGTGAAGCCAGTTTGCGGCGACTTCAGACGGACTATATCGACGTCTACCAGGTGCACTCGCCGGACCGCTCCACGCCGACCGAGGAAACGCTCGAAGCTTTGAATGCCCTGCTGCGACAGGGCAAAGTGCGCTACATCGGCTGCTCCAACTATTTCGAGTGGGAGGTGGTCGAGGCCGTCTGGACCGCTCGCGAGCGGGGCTGGCAGGCCTTTGTGAGCTGCCAGGACTTCTACAACCTGCTGTATCGCGAGATCGAGAAGCGCTTCGTGCCGATGGTGCTCAAGTACGGACTCGGGCTGATTCCGTACCTGCCGCTGGCGGGCGCCCTGCTGTCAGGTACCTACCAGCGTGGCGTTGCACCCGCGCCCGGCTCGCGTGGCGCAATCCGCCCGACGTTCAAGTACTGGGACAGCGACCGCAACTGGCGCGTGCAAGAGTCGCTCGTCGAATTCTGCGCCGCGCGCGGCTGGTCCCTGCCGCGGTTGGCCATCGCCTGGCTCCTGACGCACAGCTACGTCCCAACCGTGATCGCCGGCGCCGACCGCCCCGAGCACCTCGCCGAAAACGTAGGCGCGCTCGAGCTGCACGTGAGTGACGAGGATCTGCGAGAACTGGACCGCCTGACACTGGTCGACGAGGATCGCACGGTAGCCCCCGTCATTCGCGGTCGCCAGTAGCGCATCCAGGGCACGAGTTTCTTTTTTAAAGCGTCGAAAGCTGCGGCTTTTCCCAGGGCGGGCTCGAGCTGGTCACGAGTTTCTGGGAGTAGAAAGCTGTGCTTCTCCGCGGCTCGTGTCCGTTGAGTCGAAAGCTGCGGCTTTCTCCAGGGCGGGCTCGGGCTGGTCACGAGTTTTGGGAGTCAAGCTGCGGCTTTCTCCCCAGGGCTCCGCGCCCTGGACCCCGCGTCCCAGAGCCCTATTCTCGGTGGCTGTCACCCGCATCCGCTGGCCTAAACGTCTCGTCCTGGACGACACCTCGGGGAAGGTGGGGGAAGGACGCTCGGGGAAGGAGCTCGGGGAAGGACGCCTCGGGAGACCACCCTGGCGGGAAACCCCAACGGATACGCACATGTTGACGGTGCGTGCCTCAGCGCGAACGGATGTGGGACACCTCAGTCAGCCGCGCCTCGGGGATGAACACCGCCTGTCAACTACTCACCTGCTGACAGTGCGTGCGTGACGGCGAGCGGATGCGGGCTGACAGCCACCGAGAGTAGGGCTCTGGGACGCGGGGTCCAGGGCGCGGAGCCCTGGGGAGAAAGCCGCAGCTTTCGACTCCCACAAACTCGTGACCAGCCCGAGCCCGCCCTGGGGAGAAAGCCGCAGCTTTCGACGTCCAAAGAAAACTCGTTACGAACCGGTGCCCGCCCTAGTCGAAGGCGGGCATGACCTCGTCACACAACAGGCTGAGTGACTTGATGACGCCCTCGCGGGGCACCTGCCCGCCGCAGTTCAGCTCCGCCAGGATGCCATCGAGCTGCAGCTCTGAGGCGATCAGTCCCAGCCGCTCGATGACCATCGACGGCGTGCCGACGATCACCTTCTCGCGCAGAACCTCCTCGAAGGTCGTCTCCTGCAAGCGGCGCCCGCGCACGTCGCGCTGCTCGATCGCCCGCGCCCCCGCCTCACCCGCCGAGCGTTCCAGCTGCTCGCCAAGCTGTCGATAAAAGCCCATGATGCTGTCGCGGCAGTCCTCGACAGCCCGGTCGAACGTCTCGGCCACGTAGACCGGCACGCGCAGGAACACGCCGCCTTTGCCCGCGCGGCCCGACGCGGTGTACGCCTCCCGGTACGCAACCAGGTTCGGCGCCAGCTCCGAGAGCGTGCCGGTGCGCACCGCGGCGAACAGGTCAAAGCCCTGGGCGCCAATGGCCGGAAACGTGTCCATGCTGGTGGCCGCCACGCGGATTGGTGGATGTGGCTTCTGGTAGGGCTTCGGGACCACGCATGCGTCGTGGTACCGGAAGTATTTGCCGTCGTAGGAGAAGGTGTCCTCGGTCCACGCGCGCTGGACGATCTCGAGCGTTTCGGCGAAGCGCTCGCGACTCTCGGCGTAGGGCACACCGTAGGCCGCGTAGGTCCGCGCGAAACCGCTGCGACCGACGCCGAAGATCAGGCGCCCGCGGCTGATGTGGTCGACCGTGGCGGCCTCCTCGGCGAGCTGCAGCGGGTGGCACAGCGGCAGGACCTGGACGGCCGTGCCGATTTTGATGTTGCTGGTGCGCGCGCCGATGGCGCCCGCGAGCAGCATGGGTGAGGCCAGCACCGAACGCTTGGGCGAGAAGTGAAGCTCCGCGAGCCAGACGGCGTCGAGGCCACCGCGTTCGGCGACTTCGACGAGATCGAAGGCATTGTCGAACGCCTGCGCCTCGCTCATGCCCAGCGGGCGCTCGAACTCGTGAAAGATCCCGAATTCCACGGCAAGTACACGATACCTCCCCGCGCCCACCCCGGTCCTCCAAAGCGCCGCGGGGATGTTCGCCAGGGTGCAGCCCACTTGAGGGACGCGATACGGCGGCTCCCCACAAACCGTGCCCACACGAGTCAGGCCCGCCCCACACGAGTCAGGCCCGCCCACACGAGCGAGAGTTCCCACTCAGATTGACAACGTCTCGACAGGCTCCGCCTCAGAGCGCGCCAGCTGACCGCGTCCGCGCCGTTACCCCGGTCCGGCGGCACACGATTCCGCCGGTAGAGGTACATCCCGCCCTCGGCGGTATCCTGAGCCACCGGAACGACATGAAACTCGGTGTAGGCATCGATCCCGCCCTCGGCCTCTCGCGCGCGCAGCAGCGCGACCTCGTCCAGCAGGCCGCCCGACTGGACTACGACAGTTTGTGGACGCCCGCCGGGCTCACCCGCCGCAGCATCTTCCAGATCTGCCGCGACTGGTTCGAAGCGACGACCGACATCACACCTGACGGCCTGAGCGTCGGCACCTCGGTGATCCCCTTCCCCGGCTGGAGCGTTCCAACGCTGGCCGCCGAATCCGCCTCTCTCAACGAAGTTTGCGGCGGCAAATTCAGCCTCGGGATCGGCCTCGGCTCGTATCCATCCCCAGCACTCATCAAGCAACTGGACCTGCCCAGTGTCTCGCCGCTCACGTACAGTCGCGAGTACCTCCAGACGCTGCGCGCCCTGTTCGCGGGCGAGTCGGTCGACTTCGCCGGCCAGGGGGTCAAACTGCACGGCGTACAGCTCGGGATCAAGGCGCCAGCGGTGCCCGTCTATCTCGCGGCAATGGGCGAGCAGATGCTGCGTCTGTCCGGCGCGCACGCCGACGGGGTTACCCCCAACTGGTGCTCGCCCGACCAGGTGGCCTGGATGCGCGCCCACGTCGCCGAGGGGGCCAGAAAAGCTGGCCGGTCGCCCAGCGACGTCCCGTTCGCGCTGTATATCCGCGTGTGCATCGACGAAGACGAGGACGCCGCGCGGCGAACGTTCACGGCCAACATGCTCGGCTACGCGATGGCCCGCCCCGGCCAGTCCAGGACCGCCGGCTACCGCGGCCACTTCGGCCGCATGGGCTTCGAGGAGGTGCTGACCGACCTGGAGTCCCGCCGCGACGCCGGCGCGAAAGTCGCCGACCTGGTCGACCTTGTTCCCGTCGAGCTCCTCAGCCAGGTGGGCTACTTCGGTCGTCCGGCCGGCGCGCCCGAGGCCATGCAGCGCCTGTCGAAGGGTCTCGACGAAGCCATGGTGCGCCTGATCACCGTCCGACAGGGTGACCTCGATGCCTGCGTTACCGCTATCCGCGCTTGCCAACGCTCGGAGTGGAGTCCGCTGTGAAACGAAGTGACGAACGCATTCTGACCACGCACGCCGGGAGCCTGCCGCGCCCGCCGGAAATTCTGCAACTGGTCGAAGGTCGCGATCAGCGCCAGGTGTTGGCCCAGGCGGGCGCGGCGGAGAAAATCGCCGACGCGACGCGAGCGGTCGTCGACCGACAGGTCAACGTCGGCATCGACGTGCCCAGCGACGGCGAACTCGGCCGCACGGGCTTTTCCTCCTATGCCACCGAGCGCCTGACCGGCTTCGACGGCGAGCCGCGCCCGATGCTGGGCCAGGTCGAGCGCTCGATGTTCCCGGAGTTCTACGCCGAGAACACGGCCGGTCCAGGACGCGGCGTGCAGTGGCCAAGCTGCAACGGACCGATCACCTGGCGTGGGCCGGAGTTCGTCGATCGCGACATTGCCACCTTCAAGGCCGCCCTGTCGACAACCTCGCCGACGGAGGCGTTCATGCCCGCCGTCTCGCCAGGTCAGATCTGGCTCAACTTTCAGAATACGTACTACCCGTCAGATCGAGAGTTCGTGCTGGCGGCGGCACGGGCGCTCGGTAACGAGTATCGCGCGATCGTGGACGCGGGCCTGCTGCTGCAGGTGGACGATCCTGGCCTGGCCATGGGCTGGAACCGCGCGCAGTTTGCCGACAGCACCCTCGACGACTACCGTGGCGTGGTCAAGGAGCACGTCGAGGCAATCAACGTCGCCCTCGAAGGCATTCCGGAGGACCGCGTTCGCCTGCACGTGTGCTGGGGCAATGGCGAGTGGCCGCACGTGCGCGACGTGCCGCTCGAGGCCATCATCGATCTGCTGTACGCGGCGCATGCCGGGGCGATCTACGTCGAGGGCGCCAACCCGCGCCACGGACACGAGTGGCGGGTCTTTGAAAACCATCCGCTGCGCGAAGGCATGGTGTTGATTCCGGGCGTGATCGACACCGTCACCAACTTCGTGGAGCACCCGGACCTCGTCGCCGAGCGGATCGTGCGCTACGCCGGGGTAGTGGGTAAGGAAAACGTGATTGCCGGGACGGACTGCGGCTTCGGAACGATCGCGCGCTCGCAGCCGCGGGTGCATCCGACCATCGCCTGGGCCAAACTCGAAAGCCTGGCGGAAGGCGCGCGTCGCGCGAGCGCCGCGCTCTGGTAGGTCTAACTCGCCGTTGCGTTACCCCTGACGTAGACTGGGCCGCGTGGTTGAGGTGGGGTAGTGGCCGCGCCTCCTTCCACTGGGGTCCCCGCGCTGGGAGCGACACCCGATCGACCCAGGTACGACCCCGTCGTCGACGTCGAGTTCCCGCGGAACACCATCGCCGCCGACCCGATCGCGCGTACCAACTCGAATCGCTGTCGGGACCGCGGCAACGTCTTCACGGATGTCCTCCGCCGCGCGCCCGCGGGCAAGATCAACCCCAACCGCACTCAGGTCGACGATCCGAAAGAGATGTCCGCCCACATCAAGAACGTGGGTCACTACTTCGGCGCCGACATCGTCGGCATCGGTCGCGCCCACCCGGCGCTGCTGTACGCGGGCGGCACGCTGCGCGACACCGGCTTCATCGTGGATGCCGAGGACGGACCCACGGAAGGTCCAGCCGAGCTGTGTCGCAAATACCCGTACGTCATCGTCACACCGGTCGCGTGGGACTACGACCTGGCCCAGGCGCACCGTCATCACATCGGCGACGCGGCATACGACACGACGCTGATGCAGACCGTGCTGGTGCTGTCCGCCCTCGAGTCCTACATTCGCGAGCTCGGCTACACGGCCCTGCGCGGCAAAGTGAATCCGCAGGCCGCTGGTCACCAGCCACTGGCAGATCTGCCTGACGTGCACGACGGTGTGTCCGTATACCAAACCGAACACGTGGTGGCGGACGCTCGCGCTCCAGACGCTGCGGAGCACCCCCAGGCGTTTGCGGCCGGGTGTGGTGCGCTCGTTGAAGTGGATCGACGACCAGGTGTGGGGCAAAGTGCCCAACAAGCGCGTGCGCTGGCTCGGGTATGACAGTGGTAGCAAGCCCGGAGTGAAAGCGTGCACCGTGGCAGGCTGTACCGCGCAGCATGACGCGGGAGCGCACCAGGTGGACGTGCCGCTGGGCGACATTGGCTACTACGCGCCGCTCAAAGAGAACACCAATCGGTTCGTCAAACGGTAGTCCGGCGTGCGTCTCCCGAAGGACGACCCCTACTGGGACGCGTTCATTCACCGCGCGCCCGCGGACCCTAATAACGTCATTACCCACGCCTTCAAGCAAGTCCAGCCCGGTGGCGTGAATCCCGTCAAAACCGAAGTCCACTCCCCAAACGTGATGTCCCAGCATGTCAAGGAGCTGGCCCGCTTCTATGGCGCCGACCTGGTAGGCATTACCGAGACGCCCACCGGCTTTGCCATCATGTGCCTCACGCGCACTGACTACGACGATCAGACGTCGCCGGGCGTCGGCGGCCAGACGCCAGCGATGAAGGCGCTGTTCGCGAGCTTCACGGTGGACGCGTACATCCGTGAGTTGGGCTACACCGCCGACGCCAGCGACGTCGATCGCGAGCGACTGGCGGTTGCGGCCGGGCTCGGCACGCTGGACAGCAGTGGCCGCTTGCTGACCAGGCAGTTCGGCCGCAACGTCCACGTCGCCGACGCGCTGCTCACCGACCTCCCACTCCAGGCGGACGGGCGCCTGTGACGTACGTGATCGCCGAGCCGTGCATCGGCGAAAAGAACGGCGCCTGCGTGGACGTCTGCCCGGCAGCCTGCATCCATACGACGCCCGATGCACCGCAGAACTACATCGATCCGGCGGTATGCATCGAATGCGAGCAGTGCGTGCTCGTGTGTCCGGTGGATGCGGTGTTTCTGGATAGCGACCTTCCAGACGAGTGGCGGCGGTTTGAAGCCGTCAATGCCGCGTTCTTTCAGACCAACAAAGTGGTTGCCTCGCTCCAGCCGGACATGGCGATGCGTATGGCGGAGGCGGTGGCTGAGTTCCGCGTCGCGCGCGGGCTTGAGCGAAGCGGCCGTCGTGCTCGATCAAGAGGGCGCGGTTCTGGGCTCCACGGGATCTGACCCGCGCGCGCTGGAGGACGCCACGCGGAAGGCGTACACCGCGCTGATGTACGGGGTGGCGACGCACGAGCTCAAAGCAGGCAGCCGCCCGCTGTGGCGCCAGTCCAACGAAATCGACGCCGAGCGCGTGCTCGTTGCAGCGGGCGGCTACCCAATCATCGAGGGCGTGGAAACGCTGGGCGCCGTGGGCGTAGCGGGCGGTTCGGCGCAGCAAGACCTGCTGTGCTGCCAGGCGGCCGTAGGCGCGCGCCTGGCGGCGCTGTCGCACTAAGCGCTTCTACCTCGAGTCCCGAGCAGCGACGCTGGGCCCCCGCGTGAACCGCCCCGGGCGGGGGCTTCAAAGAGGCCGCAGGCCCCTTTGATCCCCTGAGGGGATAAATGTGGCGCCGAGCCGCAGGCGATGGCGCGGCGCCGCGTTACCCCGCGTGCTTGACGATGAAGTCCGCGATGTTCTCCACCACCGTCGCCGTCTCGGGATACTCATCGCCGATCTTGAACGGCGTCGGAATCGTGTCAAACAGCGGCATCTCGATCTGTCCGCCGCGCTTGCGGTACCACTCCACCAACCGCTGCTGCATCTCCAGCGGATGCGCGGAGTCCACCTTGCGCTGAATCACCAGCGTGGGCGGCAGTTCCACCGCTTCGCCGCGCTCCAGAATGAGCGGCGGATTGCCTTCCTCCATGGCCGCCTCGGTGCCCCAGTAATTGTCGTGTGACTTCACGACGTTCTGGTTGCCCGCCTCCTGCGCCTTCTTGTAGCGATACAGCGGATCCGACACCGGCCAGCAGGCGACGACATACGCCAGACTCGCGTCAACCTCAGGATGCCCGGGCAGCGGCAGCGCCGAATACCGCGCATCGCGCGGCCGAATGCCGCCCAGTAGCACCAGGTGGCCACCACTCGAGACGCCCAGCGCGCCGACCTTATTGACCCCGCCGTACTCCCCGGCGTGCACCTTGAGCCAGCGAATGGCAAGGTTCATGTCCTGGACCGAGCGGGTAGCCCGCCTGGGGCGGCTGTCGGAAGTCGATCGCTACGGTCAGAATGCCGCGCGAGGCGAGCGCCTGGTCGAGTTGCGTATCGTTGGTACGGTCGCCGTTGTTCCACGCGCCACCGTGCACGTCGACAATCGTGGGGAAGGGTCCAACGCCAACGGGTCGGTAGACGCGCGCCAGCCACGGCGCGCCGTCAAGCTGCTGATACTCGACGTCCTTGACGTCAACATCAAACGCGACGGTTGTGGCCATACCGCCAGTCTAATCCCTTGTCGCGCGTTTGGAAGTATCCGTCGCGCTCAGCTGATCGCCGGTGCAACCTGCGCGGCGAGGTGCGCCTCGATGGCTTTCAGCCGCCGCGCGAACCACACGCCGAGGGCGATCGCCACGACGATCCCGAACAGCGCCGCTCCCCAGACGCCCAACTGCTGGAGGCCCGCCAGGTACGCCCACGCCGCCAGCACGCTCGGGTAGATGACCCACGCCGCGCCCCGCGCGTCCACAAATCCGTGCAGCGGCGCCGCCGGCTGCACGCCGAACTGCCCATTGCCCAGACCCAGCTCGTTTTCGAGCTCGCGGCCGGTGCGCTCGAAGGCCGCCGAGCGCTGCAACCCGCGCAGCTCGTAGAAGAACAGGCCGAGCGTGATCGCGAAGCCAAAGAGCCCCGCAACCCAGGCGTAATACGGCACTGGCGTGGTGCCGTTGCCAAGCACGGCAAACAGGCCCGCCCCCGAAGCGAGAGGTAAAAATCCGAGCAGCTTGGCGCGAAAGTCGATGATGGACTGATAGCTCTTGCACAGCTCCTGGTAGGCCATCCGAATGTTCTCGGGCGGCGCCTGATCGCTCGTCGCCATGCCAGTGCGCGGCAGCGTATCACGACGTCTATCATCACACGATCATTACGGGCGCCTCTGTCAGTCGTGCTGATCTCGTGCAAGCCGCCCACGCGCTGGCGCCGCTGATTCGCGCCACCGCGGACCAGGCCGACGCAACGCGCCGCTTTCCGCACGAAGTCATCACGGCCATGGCCGATGCGCGCATTTTCCGCGCCATGGCGCCGCGCGCGGTCGGCGGCGACGAAGTGGACCCCATCACGGCGCTCGACGTCGTGGAGGCAGTTTCGCGCGTCGACGGCTCGGCAGGCTGGCTGGCGATGATCGGCGCAGGTGCGGGCTTCCTGAGCGGCTATCTGGACGTCGAGGTGGCGCGGCGTCTGTTCGCGGACCCGCGCGCATGTCTGTGCGGCAATATCGGCGCCGCCGCGGCGCGCGCAGTGCAGGTGCCGGGCGGTTACCGTGTCAGCGGGCGCTGGCCGTTCATGAGTGGCTGCGAGCACGCCACCTGGCTGGCTGGCAATGCCCTGGTTTCGGGGACGATGTACAGCGCTTCGCCTCGGATGGCACGCCGGTGACGCGGATCGTGCTGTTTGCGCGGGAAGCCGCGAGCATCGTCGATACGTGGTCGGCGACTGGCCTGCGCGCGCCAGGGGAGTCACGACTAGCGGTCTCCGACGAATTTGTGCCCGTCAGTATACCTTGGCGTGGGCCGACGGTCCGAAGCAGCCGGGGCCGTTGTATCCCGTACGGTTCATGCTGATTACGATGCGGCGCATGCGCTGGGCATTGCCCGCGCGGCGATCGACGCGCTGATGGACCTGGCCGAGCACAAACAGCCCACGCGCAGCGCTGCGCCTCTGCGGGAGCTCGCACAGTTTCAGCACAACCTGGCCCAGGCAGAGGCGCTGGTGCGGTCCGCCCGCGCGTTCATGTGGGACACCACCGCGGACGTGTGGGACGCCCTCTGCGCGGGTCGGCCTATCGGGGTGCGCCAGCGGGCGCTGCTGCGGCTGGCGATGACCCACGCCGTCCAGAGCGCCGCCCAGGCGGTGGACCTGGTGTGGGCGGTGGCCGGCTCATCTCCCGTGTACACGCGCAGTCCGATCGAGCGCTGCTTTCGCGATATTCACGTGGCCACGCAGCACGCCGCCGTGGGCGTCTTCAGCTACGAGACGATCGGCGCCGCGCTAGCGCATCCGAACGAAGCAGAGCGCGGCGCCGCACTGATCTGAGCACCGGCCCGCCCACGTTTGAGCCATGCACGCGTCCGGGTCGGGGAGCCTGCGGCCCCCCGCCGCCAGTCGCTGCTCCGCTCGCAAGCTCGCTGCACGCTCCTTCCCGCGGCGACCCCCCGCGTACGTGCTGAACCGCACCTCTTCGGGGTCGAAGCCCCTGAAACTCGCGGGTCTCAAACCCTGGTTCCAACGCGTGTTGATCCTCGAGAGGTGATGGCGCCGACGTTCAGCGAACGACGTATCGAGCTTTCACACCGCTCGATGCGAAAAGCCATGCGCCTCACGGCGTGTTGACGTTCGAGACGTAATTGCGGGACCGTCTCCCGAACGACGTGTCGAGGTGTCACACCCCACGCTGCGACACGGTACCTGGCTCACCGCGTGTTGATCCTCGAGACGTGTCGACCCAGACGCTCAGCAAACTACGTGTCGAGGTGTCAAACACGTCCAACCAACACGATGGGTGGACCCCGCGTGTCGGCGTGCGACCCCGCGGAGGCGCGGCCCAGCACGTACGCGGGGGGTCGCCGCGGGAAGGAGCGTGCAGCGAGCTTGCGAGCGGAACAGCGACTGGCGGCGGGGGGCCGCAGGCTCCCCCGACCCAAAGCCGTGAAAGAATCAAACCCTACTAATCCTGTGCGGGGGGTCGCCGCGGGAAGGAGCGTGCAGCGAGCTTGCGAGCAGAGCAGCGACTGGCGGCGGGGGGCCGCAGGCTCCCCCGATCCGGACGCGTGAAGGACTCAAACCCTGCTAATCCTGTGCGGGGGGCTGCAAGCTCCCCCGACCCGGACGCGTGACTTGCTCGAACGTCTCCCTTGACCGGGACGCGTGAAGCACTCAAACGTGCGCGGGCTGCTGCCTACCACTCTCGCCGCGGGCCAAGCTGGATCAGTGGTCCGCCGGGGATGCCCTCGTCGATCAGGCTCACCGAGTTGACCTCGCGCAGGCGGCGCACGCTCTCGACGGCCGCCTGTGCGCTCTCCAGCACCTGACGCGCCATCTCGCGCAGACGCTCCGGGCAGCTCGGGGTCCTCGGCGATCAGTTCGGCGTAGCCGACGGTCATGGTCAGGTGGTTGGTCAGATGATGCTCGAGCGTGCGCGCCGCCAGCCGCACTCCATCGAGTCGTGCTCGATCGAGGGCAGCCTTTTGTGCGTCGGCTTCGTCTGGCATCGGGACCACCATCACGCGGTGTCAGTCGATGTGTTGATACGCCGGTAGCGTCAGGAACTCGGTGAACGGTTCGCTGAGAGCGACCTGCTCGAACAATTGCCGCGCTTCGTCGAAGCGGTTGCCGCGCGCGGCCTCGGCGTTGAGTGCTCCTCGAATGTGTTCCAGCTCCTCCTCAACCAGACTCAGCACCAGCGCACGCGTCACGCGCTGCCCCGAGTCCAGCGTCGCGCCGTGGTGAACCCACTGCCACACCTGTGACCGCGAGATCTCGGCTGTCGCCGCGTCTTCCATCAGGTTGAAGATCGCCGCGGCGCCCGTGCCGCGCAGCCATGACTCGATGTACTGGATACCAATCGAGATGTTGCTGCGCAAGCCAGCTTCGGTCAGCTTGCCGTCGGGCACCCGCAGATCCAGTAGCTGGTGGCTACTCACGGACACGTCCGACCGCTGCCGATCGAGCTGGTTCGCGCGCGCGCCCAGGAACTCGGCGAAAATCTCTCGTGCGACCGGCACCAGATCGGGATGCGCGACCCAGGTGCCATCGAAGCCGTCGCGCGACTCGCGCACTTTGTCCTCCTGGACTTTCGGCAGCGCGACCTCGTTGACTTTGGGATCGCGACGACTCGGGATGAAGGCCGCCATCCCGCCCATGGCGAAAGCGCCGCGGTGGTGGCACGTCTTGACCAGCAGCTCGGTATACGCGCGCATGAAAGGCACCGTCATGGTCACCTGGGCACGGTCGGGCAACAGGAAGTCCGGACGGCTGTTGAACTTCTTGATGATGCTGAAGATGTAGTCCCAGCGACCCGCGTTGAGCCCGGCCGAATGGTCGCGCAGCTCGTACAGGATCTCGTCCATTTCGAAGGCGGCCAGGATGGTCTCCAGCAGCACGGTGGCTTTGATCGTCCCGCGCGGGATGCCCAGGCTGTCCTGGGCGAGCTCGAAGACGCTGTTCCACAGGCGGGCCTCGCGGTGGTTCTCGAGTTTCGGCAGATAGAAGTACGGTCCGCTGCCGCTGTCGATCAGCTTGCGCGCATTGTGGAAGAAGAACAGGCCGAAGTCGAACAGCGAGCCGGAGACGGGCTCGCCGTCGATCAGCACGTGCCGCTCGGGCAGATGCCATCCGCGTGGACGCACCAGCAGCGTTGCGGTGTCCTCGTTCAGCCGATAGACGCGGCCGTCCGGGTTGTCGAACGAGATGGTGCGCTCGATAGCGTCGACGAGGTTGATCTGGCCCTCGACCATGTTCTGCCAGGTGGGGGTGTTGGCGTCCTCGAAGTCGGCCATGTAGACGTCGGCGCCCGAGTTGAGGGCGTTGATGAGCATCTTGCGTTCGGTTGGCCCGGTGAGTTCGACCCAGCGCTTCTGCAGATCCGTGGTGGTGATGGGCGCGACGCGCCAGTCGCCGGAGCGAACGGCGCCTGTGTCCGATGGGAAATCTGGCAGTTCGCCCGCGTCGAGGCGGGCCTGGCGGTCGTGACGCGCCTGGAGCAGCGTCTGACGGCGTGGGTTGAACTCGCGGTGGAGGCGAGCCACGAACTCGAGCGCCGGGCCGGTGAGCACCTCGTCGAAGCGCGCGAGGCGGGGACCAAGGACCTCGACGCCGGCGGCGGAGGAAATCGTCACCTGGAGATGGTAGACCGTTTGCGGCCGAGCTACGCGCGCGGGGCGCGATCCGCGGGTCGCCGCTGCAAAAGAAGACCCTCCCGGAGTTCCGCGGGAAAAGGCCCTCCGATGGGTCCCCGTTCGGGGAAATACCCTCCCGTGGGTCCCCGCTGGGGAAAAAGCCCTCCGCGGGTCGCCGCTGCGAAAAGCCCTCCCGGAGGTCCGCGGGAAAAGGCCCTCCGATGGGTCCCCTTCGGGGAAAGACCCTCCCGGGGGGCCCGCTGGGGAAAAAGCCCTCGGCGGGTCGCCGCTGCGAAGAAGGCCCTCCCGGAGGTCGGCGGGAAAAGGCCCTCCGATGGGTCCCCTTTGGGGAAAGACCCTCCCGGGGGGGTCCCCGCTGGGGAAAAGGCCTCCGGCACTGCCCTGGCACGCGCCTTGCTTCTAGCGACCTTCAACACATCGCATTCGGACCATCGGAGGTACCGCAAACCCATGTCCATCATCGCCTGGATCGTCCTGGGTCTCATCGCCGGCTGGCTCGCCGGCATCATCATGCGCGGCGGCGGCTACGGCCTCATCGGCGACCTTATCCTCGGCATCGTTGGCGCCGTCGTCGGCGGCTGGCTGACAGGCTTCCTGCTGGGCAGCGACATGGTCAACGGCTTCAACCTTCAGAGCCTGATCGTCGCGGTGATCGGCGCCGTCGTGCTGGTCGCCATCTCGCGCCTGTTCACCGGTAATCGGCAGCGCGTCTAGCGCCCACAAGACCTCAGCCGGGCAACCACAAATAGCGCTCGAGGTCGACGCGGCCGTCTTGTCCAAAGACGACCCCTTCGGCCTCGAGCTGCGTGCGGTGGACGCGATACCGCCTGGACGCGTGCCCGCCCGGAATATCGCCTCGCGCGTTGACCACGCGGTGGGCGGGTATCGGCGGCGACTCCGACGGCGTGGCGGCCAGCGCCCAGCCTACCTGCCGCGCCTTGCGTGGATCGCCCAGCACGTGCGCGATTGCGCCGTAGGTAATGACGCGGCCCGTGGGCACCGCGCGCACGATCGCGTACACCTGATCCGCAAAGCTGGCCGCCACCGCTCACCACGGTAGTACCAGTTGCGATCCCCGCCTGGGCACCGGCGGCGCCTGCGGCGCGCGTTCGCGTCGCTCGGTATGGCCAGAGAAGCCGTACTGTGCGCGAATGCGGTTGATGCGCTCCTGTAGTTTTTCGCGGTACTCGGCTGGGGCGTACGCCCCGGGGTAGGCGCGCTTGTAGCGCGGCAGCAAGTCCGGGTACTCGTCGCCAATGAAGCCGAGATAGAACTCTTTGACGTGCGGCGCCAGTCGCAGTGCCGCCGTGGAGAAATGCGCCGCGTCGTGCTCGCGTGCGGCGGCGGCCACGGCCTCGATGGACGCGGCCGAGTCAGTCAGCCCGGGCAGGATGGGCGCCATCATCACCCCGGCGGTCACGCCCGCCGCGCGCAGCGCGCGCATGGCCCGCAGCCGGTTGAACGGATTGGCCGTCCCCGGCTCCACGATCCGCCACAGGTCCAGGTCGACGGTGGTGATACTGAAGAACACCTCGGCCGAGGCAAGCCGCGCGAGGTCCGCCAGCAGGTCGACGTCTCGAATGACCAGCGGCGACTTGGTCAGCAGGGACACCGGATTGGCGTGCTCGCAGAGCAGCGCCAGCGCGCCGCGGGTCAATCGGTAGCGGCCTTCGACGGGCTGATACGGATCGGTCGCCGTGCCGAGGGTCAGATGTTCGCCCTGCAGTGCCGGCCGCCGCAGTTCTCGGCTGAGGACTTCGTCGAAGTTCGTCTTGATGAACAGGCGCGTGCCGAAGTCCTGCTGGGTGCCCTGGTCCGCGACTACGCGATACTGCACCGCGAAGCAGAAGCGGCAGCGATGGACGCACCCGCCGTACGGATTGAGCGACCACTTCAAGTACGGCATGCCCTGAACGCGGTGGACGGCGGACTTGCAGGTGATCTCGACGTACTCGGGCCGCGGCATGCTCGTTGAAGTAGAACATAGGTTCTCAGCCGGCGTGCCACTCGGCTTCTCTTCTGAAATTACCGGTCCAATGTTGGCAAATTGGACCGCATGAGCTCGCGACTGTCGTAGCCAAATCTGAGCGCCAGAACGTCGAGCGCAAGTACGAGCACGAGAATGACGAGGAGTTCCATGCGGTGTACGATCCCACCAATGGATCGACCGCTCCAGCGCCAATCAGGCGTAAATGGACTGCTTCACCGACTCGACGCCTGGTCTACCGGCGGTGGTCCTCTGTATCGCCGCCTGGCGTCTGCGCTGCGCACCGCGATCGCGCGCGGTGACCTGCCGGTTGGCGAGCTGCTGCCGCCAGAGCGCATCCTGGCACGGCAGCTCGCGGTCAGCCGCAGCACCGTCGTAGCCGCTTATGCGCTCCTGTGCGACGAGCGGCTCCTCGAGCGGCGCCAGGGCAGCGGCACGCGTGTCTGCTCCGCGCCACCCCGGCGCGGGAGCGGGCTGCCGGGCGCGCTGAACCGCAACACGCTGTTTCGGCGCATGACCGACGGGCCGGGTGGAACGATCGACCTGACTGGTGCGTACTTGCTGGAGCCAGGCGGCTTGCCGGATGCGGTGCTCGAGGGCGTCTTCGCCGAGATGGGGCCACTGGCGGAGACCTCCGGCTATTCGCCACTGGGCTACGCGCCGTTGCGCGAGGCGATCGCTGTCCACCTTACCGCGCGGGGTGTGCCGACCACCGCGGACCAGATCCTGGTCACCTCGGGCGCCCAGCAAGCGATCTATATGGTGGCGTGGCTGTATCTGCAGCGCGGCGACACGGCGCTGGTCGAGAACCCGACCTACCCCGGTGCCCTGGATGCACTGACTGCCGTCGGTGCGCGTCTCGTCGGGGTGCGCACTGGCCGCCACGGTCCAGATGTCGCGTCGCTCGCCGAACACATCGTTCGCACGTCGCCACGCTTGATCTACCTGATTCCCACCTATCAGAATCCGGTGGGCGGCCTGCTCGGCGAGCCCGCGCGCCGCGCGCTGGCCAGCCTGATTCAGCAGCACCAGGTGCCCTTGCTGGAGGACGACTCGCTGTCGGGACTCTCGATCATCGGCGAGCCACCCGCGCCTGTGGCCGCTTTTGCGCCCAACGCCCCGATTCTGACCGCCGGGTCGCTGAGCAAGTTGTTCTGGGCCGGCTTGCGCGTCGGCTGGGTGCGCGCCGCGGCACCGACGATTGCCCAGCTTGGACGTCTGAAGGCGGTCGCCGACCTGGGTGGCTCGCTGCCGGGACAGGTCATTGCCAGTCGTCTTCTGGCCGCGTACGACGAGATCCGCAAGGAGCGCCGGCCGGTGATCGCCCAGCGTCTCGAACTCGCGACGCGCTTGCTCGCCGAGATGTTGCCCGATTGGTCGTGGGATACGCCCCAGGGTGGCTTGTGTTTGTGGGTGCGGCTGCCCTACGGCAGTGCCACCGAGTTTGCTCAGGTGGCGCTGCGCACCGGCGTCTCGATCGTGGCCGGCTCGGTCGCCTCGGCCGACGGCAGCTTCGACGATCACCTCCGGCTGCCGTTTGGTCATCGACCCGAGACGCTCGAAGAGGGCATCCGTCGCCTGGCGCGCGCCTGGCAAGCCTACGCGCCCGCCGAAGAGCCCCGCGCGCACAGCCTGGCGGTCATCGTCTAACCCGCATGTGTTAGGCTCCCGCGCACAGCGACGACGGAGACGAGTAGTCGGCCAGACTGACGTCCCAGCGAGCCGCCCGACCGGTGTGAGGGTGGTACGTCACCGGCCCACGAAGACACTCCCGAGCGCGGGGTCGAAAATCCCGACGGCCGGCTCCCGTTACCGAGCTCCAGAGGCAGTCGCCCGCGAGACGCGGCGACTGCGAAGTGCGGTGGCACCACGAAGCGCCCCTCGTCCGCATAGTCGTGGGGGCGTGTGTTTCGGGGTGTCATCATGCAGCGGATCTGGTCCGTGGACATGCCGGCGCATGTCGGCGAGCGCGTGGTGCTTGCTGGCTGGCTGCACCGCCTGCGGCGGCTGAGCAGCGTGGCGTTTCTGATCGTGCGCGACGGTCAGGGGCTGGCGCAGGTGGTGGTCGAGCCGCCTGAGCAGATCGCGTCCCTCGCCGTCCTGCCGCCCGAATCCGTGGTGCGCGTCGAAGGACGTGTCGTCGCGTCGGCGCAGGCGCCGCGCGGCGTCGAGGTGCAGGCGACACACGTCGACGTGATCGCGGCGGCGCTCGAGCCGCCGCCGTTCGAGCTTCACCGTCCGCGCATTCCCGCGCAACTGCCTACGCTCCTCGACCACGCGGCCGTCACCTGGCGCCACCCACGTCAGCGCGCCCTGTGGCGGGTGGCGGCGGTCTCTGTCGAAGGCTTCCGGCACGCGCTGCGCGCCGAGCGCTTCACTGAAATCTTCACGCCCAAGCTGGTGGCCACCGCGACCGAGGGCGGTGCCAACGTGTTCGGCGTCGACTACTTTGGCCGCGCCGCCTACCTGGCGCAGAGTCCGCAGTTCTACAAGCAGACGCTCGTCGGCGCCTTCGAGCGCGTATTCGAGGTTGGCCCGGTGTTCCGCGCTGAGCCACACGACACGCCGCGCCACCTGAACCAGTACACCTCGCTCGACGCCGAGCTCGGCTTTGTCGGCGACCATCGCGACGTGATGGCGGTCGTGGAGCGCGCTATCGCTGGCATGCTCGAAGCGCTCGAGTCGCACGCCACCCCTGAGCTCGAGCTGCTCGACCTCGCCCTCCCACGCCGCGAACCGGGCATCCCGTCAGTCGATTTCCTGGAGGCCCAGCACCTGATCGAGACGGCGACCGGCGAGCAGGTGCTGGGCGAGCCAGACCTGTCGCCCGCCCACGAACGCTGGCTTGGCGACTGGGGTCTGCGCGAGCACGGCTCCGACTTCGTCTTCGTCACCGGGTATCCACTGGCGAAGCGGCCGTTCTACACGCATCCGGACGCGCGCCGACCCGGGCAGTCCAATTCCTTTGACCTGTTGTTCCGCGGCCTGGAGCTGGTGACTGGCGGTCAGCGGCTGCACCGCCACGCCGACTACCTGGCGGCGCTGACCGCGCGCGGCATGACGACCGAGGGCCTGGAGGGCTACCTGGAGGCCTTCAAGTACGGCATGCCGCCTCACGGTGGGTTTGCCCTCGGCCTGGAACGCTGGGCGGCCCGTCTGGCAGGCGTGGCCAACATTCGCGAAACCACGTTGTTCCCGCGCGACCTTCAGCGCCTTACGCCCTGAACAGTGAGATCAACCCCACCTCACTACAATCCACGCCGAATGGCTGAGAACTCGATCCCGCCGATGAGCGAGCGGCCGCCCAACTTCGACGCGGACCTCATCGCCCAGTTCCGCGCCAACGCGGGCCGCTTGACCAGCGGCCCCTTCGCCGGGCGCACGCTGCTGCTGCTGACCACCACCGGCGCCCGCAGCGGCCGACCACTCACCAAGCCGCTCGGCTTCACCCGCGACGGCCAGCGCTACGTGGTGATCGCCTCGAAAGGCGGCTCGCCGACCCATCCGGCCTGGTTTCACAACCTGCGCGCCAATCCACGCGTGACGATCGAAGTCGGGCCCGAAACGTTCGATGCCCTGGCAAGTGTGCCCGAGGGCGCCGAGCGCGCGCGCCTGTACGCCCAGCAAGCAGCCCAGATTCCCGTCTTTGCGCGCTACCAGGAAATGACGACGCGTCAGATCCCCGTCGTGGTGTTCGACCGACTGTGAGTCTCGCTCAGCTCTCGGCCGCACTGGGTGCTGGCACGCGACGCGGGAGACACGCTCGGCGTCTCCGTTGCCCTTGCCCGGGGCGCACGCTCGCGCGGCTTCGTGGTCCTGGGCGGCCTGGCGCTGGGCGCGACCCTGGTTTGCGGCGGCCTCCGCCTCAGGTGGCAGACGCCGCCAGATTGGCCACGTGAAGAAATGCGCCCTGCCTGAGCAGCTCCGCTTGCAGACGCGCGACGTCGACCGCGCGCGGCGCCACGCCTGAGGTCGCCGCGAGTGCCGCCGCGGCGCCCGCGGCCTGACCGGTCAACCAGCACTGGGGGATCTCGCGCAAGAACGTGTGCGACGAGGCGTCGCTAGCCATGTGGCGTCCGGGCGCGAGCAGACCGTCGAGTTTCACCGGCACCAGGCTCCCGTAGGGCACGGACACGCTCGGGAACGCCGGCGACAGGCTCGGACTGACGCCGACCTCGTCCGCGAAGCGCACGCCCGCCTGCCAGTCGGCGCGCAGCACGGGTTGCACGCCCGTCAAGCGTCGACTGTGGCGCACGCCGATCTGCGGCGCGGTTTCGAGAATCCAGGCGTCGGCGAAGCCGGGCATGTGCTGCCGATAAAAGCCCAGCAAGTCGACCATCCAGCGGCGTGACTCCACTTCGACGGCGGTCAGGTCTTCGACGTCGATGGCGCTGTAGCCCGTCAGACGCGGTCCCAGGAACAGGGCCACGTCGTTGCGCCAGGACACGTAGGGTCGGTCCACTTCACCCAGCCGCTGGCGGCCACGCTCCATGATCGCGGTGAATTCGGCGGGCTGCTCTGTTC
Source organism: uncultured Chloroflexia bacterium (assembly GCA_963776625.1). Lineage (GTDB taxonomy): Bacteria > Chloroflexota > UBA6077 > UBA6077 > CF-72 > CF-72. Next base: position 1,398,595 of record CAVZNP010000007.1, read on the forward strand.
TGAAGGCGATCCAGCGGTTCATGTCGACGCCGCCCCACATCCAGGCCACGTTGATGGAGTGGTGCATGGACTTCGCGTCGATGTCGGACTGAAAGGCCGCGGCGGCGCGCGCGAAGACGTCACCGTCGCCGGTGGCGTCGACGATCACGTCGGCATAGATGGCCTGACGGCCTTCTTTGCTGTCGAACACCACGCCCCTGACCGCGTGGTCCTCGACAATCGGCGTCGAAAACCAGGAGTGAAAGACCGGCGTGACGCGCACGTCCAGCAGCATGCGCAGCGATTCGAGCTTGAGCCACTCGGGATCGATGACCGGCGACCACGTGACCACGTCGCGGAACGAGCCAAGACGGTTGCGCCAGTACGCGTTGCGGGCGGGATCCTGCGAACCCCATTCGTGCTGGCGGGCGCCCGCCACGCCGTCGGCGGGCAGGCGGTCCAGGATGTCCCTGGCGAAGCCGGCGATGACCTGACGACCGTCCCAGTCGGTCATGCGATCGATCCAGATGACCAGGCCGCCAGTGGACAGGCCGCCGAGGTAGCCGTAGCGCTCGAGGAGGATGACGTCGGCGCCGGCGCGCGCCGCGGCGACGGCGGCCGCCGAGCCTGCCGGTCCGCCGCCGACGACCAGGACCTGGGTCTCAGCGAAAACGGGGATGGTGCGCGAAGGCTCGACGTAAGTCCGCGTCGGACGCGGGCGCTTGCCGCTGCCGCCACGCCGCACGGTCAGGATGCCCGGGGCGTCACCCGTTTTGAACGAGAGGTGCTCGATGCTCGTGCCACTCACCTGTGCAAGCTTAAGTTGTCCGAAACGTGTGTGTTAAACTACCGAACGGTCGGTAGATTCAACTTTTGCCCATGTCTTCTCCCCGCAGAGCCGCCATCGTCGCTGGCCTTCGCACCCCCTTTTTGCGCGCCGGCACGGACTTCGCCCAGCTCGACGTCCTCGAACTTGCCCGCTCCGTCACCCTCGAGCTCCTGCAGCGCACCAACCTCGACCCTGCCGCGGTCCAGCACGTGATCTACGGCAACGTCACTCGCCCGGTGCCCTACTCGAACCTCGCCCGCGAGCTCGTCCTGGCCGCGGGTCTACCAAAGACGACCCCCGCCGACACCGTCACCCTCGCCTGCGCCTCTGCTTGCCAGGCCATCACCGACGCCACCAATCTCATCGAGCGCGGCTACGCCGACGTGGTGCTTGCCGGCGGCGTCGAGATGCTCTCCAACGTGCCCATTGCCCTCAGCCCGCCCCTGGCGCGGGCGCTGGTGTCCGCCAGTCAGGCGCGCTCGATGCGCCAGCGGGTGAGCAGTTTCAAGAACCTCAGCGTCGGCGACCTGCCGCCAGTGGCGCCGACGATCACCGAGACCTCAACCGGCCTGAGCATGGGCCAATCCGCCGAGTTGATGGCCAAGCTCAACGGCATCACCCGTGCGGACCAGGATGCCTGGGCGCTCGCCTCGCATCGCAAAGCCGCCGCGGCCTGGCAGGATGGTCGGCTGGCGGCCGAGGTCGCGCCGGTCTACCTGACGACCAACGCTGGCCGGGCAGTCACGCGCGACAACCATATTCGGCCAGACACCAGTCTGGACAAGCTCGCCCAGCTCAAGCCTGTCTTCGATCGGGCGTACGGCAGCGTGACCGCCGGCAACGCGAGTCCGCTGACGGACGGCGCGGCCAGCGTGCTGCTGATGTCCGAGGAGCGCGCCCGCGAGCTGGGCTTCGAGCCGAAAGCGTTGGTCAGAGCCTACGCGTACGCGGCGGTGGACCCCGCCGGCCAGTTGCTGCTCGGTCCGGCATATGCGATTCCTCAGGCGCTCGATCGTGCCGGAGTAGCGCTGGGTGACATCGACGTCGTGGAGATGCATGAGGCCTTTGCCGCGCAGGTGCTCTCCACCCTGCAGAAGCTCGACTCCGCTGCATTCGCGATGGAGGAACTGGGTCGGTCGACAGCCGTGGGCTACATCGATCCGGCGCGCATCAACCTGAGGGGCGGTTCGATTGCGCTCGGTCATCCCTTTGGTGCAACCGGCGCACGCTGCGTCATCACGCTTGCCAATGAGATGCAGCGCCAGTCGGCGAGCCTGGGACTGGTGTCGGTGTGTGCCGCGGGCGGCGTCGGAGCAGCGATCGTGCTGGAGCGGCCATGAGCGAGGCAGTTCGTGTCGAGCCGGCCGACGCTCACGGGATTGCAACGATTGTGCTCGACCGGCCCGACGATTCGGTCAACGCCATCAACCTGGAGGTGATCGACGGACTGACCGAGGCGGTGCGCGCGATCCGCTCCGCGAGGCCCAGCGGGGTGATCATTACTTCGGCGAAAGACGGTCAATGGGTCGCTGGCGCCGACCTCAAGCTGGTCACCCAGGTGCACGAGCGCGCGGAGCTCGAAGCCGCCACACGCCGACTGCAAGCGGCGCTCGACGAGTTGGCCTGGCTGCCATGCACGACGGTGGCGGCGATCAATGGTGCAGCACTCGGCGGCGGGCTCGAACTCGCGCTCGCGTGCGACTATCGCGTGGCTAGCGATTCCTCCAGCGTGACGCTTGGCCAACCTGAGGTCAACCTGGGCCTGGTGCCGGCCGGCGGCGGCACGCAGCGGCTGCCGCGTCTGATCGGTCTGGAGCGCGGTTTGGACTTCATCCTGACCGGGCGCCGCCTCAACGCCCGCCGCGCGCAGCGCGCCGGCCTGCTGGACGAGGTCGTCCACCCCACCACGCTGGACCAGGCCGCCCGTGCCTGGGCGGCCAGACCGAAGCGGTCCCTGGACCGACCGCTCCACGTCGGCCTCGACCTGCGGACCGCCGTCGACGTCGCCGAACAGACGGCCGCCGGTCGGCAGCTCATCTATCGTCAGGCGCGTCACGCCGTGCTCGAGCGGACGCACGGCCACTACCCGGCACCACTGCGCGCGCTCGAGGCGGTCGAGGCCGGCTTCGAGCATGGCATGGCTGACGGTCTCGACGCCGAAGCGCGCGCATTTGCCGACCTGGCGACAACGGATGCGGCCTCTAATCTGATCTGGCTCTTCATGGCCACCCAGCGGGCCAAGCGGCGAGGCAAGCCCGTTGCGCAGCTAGGCGTGGTCGGCGCCGGGTTCATGGGCGCGGCCATTGCCGAGGTGGGCGCCGCCGCGGGCATGCCCGTGCGCATCAAAGACGTCTCTACCGAAGCAGTGGCCCACGGGCTGGCCAGCGCCGCGAAGCTGGTCGACGACGGGGTGAGCCGCCGACGTTTGTCCGCACGCGAGGGTCAGACGATCCAGCGCAGGCTGTCGGCCACCACGGACTATGCCGGCTTCGCTCGCGCCGACGCGGTCATCGAGGCCGTCTTCGAGGACCTCAGGCTGAAACGTCAGATTTTGCGTCAACTGGAGGACGTGGTCTCGCCGCGGGCCGTGATTGCGAGCAACACCTCGGCGATTCCCATTCACGAGATCGCGCGCGACTCCGCGCATCCCGAGCGCGTTGTCGGTATGCATTTCTTTTCTCCCGCCGAGCGCATGCCGCTCCTGGAGGTAGTGCGCCCGGACGCGGCCAGCGACGAAGCCATCGCCGCCAGCGTGGCGCTCGGCACCGCCCTGGGCAAGACGACCATCGTCGTCGGCGACTCGCCCGGCTTCTACACCTCACGCGTGCTCGGCGTGATGCTCAACGAAGCGGCGCTGCTCGTCGGCGAAGGTGCCCGCCTCGAGGACGTCGACCGCGCGCTGGTCAATTTCGGCTTCCCGGTCGGTCCGTTTGTGCTCTTCGACGAAGTAGGCCTCGAAGTCGCGCAGCACGTGGGTGAGACGGTCGGCGCGGCCTTTGGTGATCGCTTCCCCACCGCGACGATCGTCAACGAGCTGGTCAGTCGAGGCGAGACTGGCCGCAAGGCCGGTCGGGGCTTCTACGTGTGGCCCGCCCAGTCTCGGGTCCCACGCTTCGTGCGCGGCGTATTCAGACCGTCGCGGCGCATCGCCAACCCGCTGGTCTACGGACACATCCGACGACGTGAAATCGCCGAGTCACTGCTGCAGGACCGCCTGGTGCTGCTGTTCGTCAACGAGGCGATCCGCTGTCTCGACGAAGGCGTGCTGGACTCGCCCACAGACGGCGACCTCGGCGCGGTCCTTGGCCTCGGCTTTCCGCCATTCCGAGGCGGACCGTTTCACCACGCGGATTCGCTGGGTGCACTGGCCCTCGCGGCCAGGTTGCAGAGCCTCGCCGGAGAGTTCGGCCCGCGCTACGCGCCGGCGGAGTCACTCGTTCGGGGCCGAGTCTTCTTCAACGTTCGCGACGACGTCAGCGAAGACGTTCGCGAAGACGTCAATGGCAACGTTAGCGACTACGTCAATGACCTCGAGGACCAGTCATGAAAAGCGAGAACTACTTCAGCGCGAACACCGACCTCACCTTCTACTATGAGACGGTCATCGACTGGGACCGCCTCGTCCCCCTGTACGCCGACGCCGAGGACGCACTGCGGCCCGCCCAGACGGCCGCCAGCTGGCGGGAGGTGCTGCGCGTGGCCGGCGACTTCGTCGGTCACGAGGTGAGTGCCAGAGCGGCCGAGGTCGACCGTCTGGGCACGCCTCACAAGGGCGACATCACGGTCTCGCCACCGATGGCGGAGAACCTGCGCGGACTCGCCGACCTGGGGGTGATCGGTCTGGGCATGCCGCGGGAATACGGTGGCGAAGGCATGCCGTTCGTGACTCAGGCGGCCATGCTGGAGATGCTCGCGCGCGCCGATGCGTCCACGATGGTCGAGTACGCGTTTTCACCAGTCCGGCAGCCATGATCCTGCGCTTTGGCTCCGACGCACAGAAGGAGCGCTGGGTGCCGCGGCTGGCGCGCGGCGAGGTGATCGGTTGGGTGGCTATGACCGAGCCTGAGGCCGGCTCGGACGTCGGCAACCTCGGCACCACGGCCACCCGCCAGTCGGACGGCACGTGGCGTATCAACGGGCGCAAGCAGTTCATCTCGAGCGGCAATGGGGAGATCGGCGTCCTGCTGGCGCGTGGGGTGCCTGGCTCGCACGGGCTCGACGGTCTCGCGCTGTACCTGGTGCCGAAGTGCGTGCCGGATGCCGAGCGCGGCGAACGCGCGAACTACAGCGTCGAGCGCGCCGAGGACAAGGTGTGTATCAACGGTTCGCCGACGTGCGCGCTGGCATTCATCGACAGCCACGCCGAGATCCTGGGTGCTATCCAGCCCGGCGAGGGCTGGCGGCAGATCACGACGTTCATGAATGAGGCGCGCATCGCGGTTGGCATCCAGTCATGCGGCGTGGCCCAGGCCGCGCTGAGCGCCGCGCAGGAGTACGCCGCCCAGCGCGTGCAGATGGGCAAGCCGATTCGCGAGCACCCGCTGGTCGCCGAGATGCTGCTGGACATGGAGACCACCGTCGCCGGTCTGCGGGCGCTGTGGATGGAGACGGCGGTCGCGTACGACCTGGTGCAGGGTTTTCTGAAGCAGCTACGCGCGATGTCGGAAGTGGACCCCGAGCGCCCCGCGCTGGAGGCGCGCATGCGGCGCATCGAGCGCTACCTGCGCGAGCTGACGCCGCTGGTCAAATACTTCGGCTCGGAAGAAGCGATTCGGGTCGCTCGCACCGCCATGCAGGTGTTTGGCGGCTATGGTGTCGTCAAGGACTACGAGGTCGAGCGCTTCCTGCGCGACAGCCTGATCCTGCCCATCTACGAAGGCACCAGCCAGATTCAGTCGCTGATGGCTACCAAGGATCTGCTCAAGGCCGTGATGCGCGCCCCACGCTCGCTGCTGGCTCCAGGCGGCCACAGCCCGTGGCTGGCGGGGGCGCACTTCGAAGGATCATTCGGCCGCCAGTTCACCACGGCGGTCCGCGACTTCGGACGTGCGCTCAACTGGCTGGTCTGGGACCTGGCGCGCCGTCTGGGCCCGCGGCGCGTGACCGCCGTGCTGCGCGGCCAGGAGGAGCTGGCGGAAGCCGACCTGGAGTACATACTGCTGTCCGCGGAGCGTCTGACCCAGATGCTGGCCCACCTGCACATCGGGCGGCTGCTGGCGCAGCAAGCCGAGCACTGGCCCGAGCGACGCCCGCTGGCGGAGCGCTTCATGCGCAGGACCGCCGACGTGTGCGCGCTGAACGCGCGGCGGATCGTGCGCGGCGACCGCGATGCCCTGGAGGCGATCGAAGCGTGGCACGCGAGCGCAACGGCGTAGGCGTCACACACCCGCCCCGCAAACGGGATGCGCCCCGCAAGCGCGATGAGCCCCGCAAACGGGATGCAGACGTGTATGCCGCCGCGCTGCGCCTGTTCACCGAAAAGGGCTACCACGCCACCTCGATGCAGGACATCGCCGCTGCCGTCGGTCTGTATAAAGGCAGCCTGTACCACTACATCGGCGGCAAGGAGGAGCTGCTTGCACGTGTCTTCGAGCGTGGCATGGGCTCGCTGCTCGACGACGTGGAGGCCATCGCGTCCGACACCTCGCTGGCCGCCAGCCGCCAGCTGCGCCTGATCCTCCGCGCCCACGTCGCCGCCGTCGCCGACAACCGTGAGGCGCTCACGGTGTATCTGCACGAATTTCGAGCACTGGCTGGCGAGGCACTCGCGAATGTCCGCGAGCAGCGCGACCGCTATCGCTGCCTGGTCGAGTCGGTCGTCGAGCGCGGTGTCACGTCAGGCGAATTCGGCGTGACCGACGTGGGCATCGCCACGCTGGGCGTGCTCGGGATGTGTAACTGGATCGTCCAGTGGTACCAGCCTGGCGGTCGCCTGGGCCCGCGCCAGATCGCCGACCAGTTCGCGGAGCTGTTGCTGCGCGGGCTTTATTTCGACGGGAGTACGAGCTCGCCGACCGTTTCTCCGAGCGAGTGGATGAGCTCCGACGAATAGCGGTCGCCCAGCTCCTGGAGCGTCTCTTCGAGGAAGCTGCCCTTTGGAGCGCGGGTTGCCACTCGATCGAACAGGCGGCTGACATAGGGCGTCAGCAGCAACGACAAACCCCAGATCAGTACAAAACGCAGCACAAATTTAACCACCGACGTACGTCCTATCTGCCGCTTGGGCGCTCCACGATCGCGGTCAGCGCCGCGGCGACACGGTTGAGGCGTTCCGGTGGCGTAGCCGTGTCGCCGTAGCGCTCCGACTCGAAAGCTTGCGTCACCAGGTCCACCGCTACGGCTACATCAGGCAGTTCGCGTGCCAGCCGAACCGAGAGCTGGCCCGTAGTCTCGGAAGGACGTCGTCCGAGTCCCTGGCTGTCGGCCCAGGTCAGGAGTCGCTGGTAGACGGACCACATGTCTCGAGCTGAGCTGTCGGCGCGCCTGGACCCGCCCCGGGCGCCGCGGTGGCCGCCCAGTGCGAGCAGCCAGTGCATCAGCCACCCAAGCAGGTCGCCCGCCTCCTCACCGGGCGTGCCGCTGGATTCGGCGATGAACTCTTCGCCCTGGCGGTCCGAGACCCAGGTCTGCGGACCGCGAATGAAATTGCTGAGCAAAAGCCGCGCCGCAAGCAGTGTCGCCAACCCGCCCGCGACCAGCAGCGTGAACACCGTCACGACACCCACCCACGCCAGGCGGTCCTGTGCCTGGGCCAGGCTGGCCGCGGGGTTCGGCTCGGCGGTCGGACTGGGCGGCGGCACCGGCAGCGGAGCTGGAGTGCCGCGCGGCAGCAGTGAGGCCAGCCAGTTCAGAAACAGGCCGATGGGTGTCAACGCGAGCTCGATCCCGCGCGCGATGAGCAGCCACATTGAGTCCAGGAGCTCGGGTCGCAAGAAGCTCACAAGGACGATGGCGACCAGCGGCGGGGTGAGGGCCGTCGCGATCGCCAGCGCTCGGCCAGGATGTGGCGCAGCCACTTCGGCGGCGTCCTGGCGTGACAGCGCCATGCCGATCAGTCCGGAGACCGCGAACAGACCCACGGACAGACCGAGCAGGACCTCGTCGGGCAGCAGGAATGGTCGGATGAGCGCCAGCACCACGACCAGGCAGATCGCGAGCACGCTGAACTCCGTGCGCACGTCGGCCGGTGTCAGCTCGGCGACCGCCAGCGCCCCCCCACGCCACCACAGGGCGACGCCAATGGCCGCGGGGATGAAGCTGTGGGCGAGCCAGGCCATCAGGCCCGGCAGACCCTCATCCGGGATGGCCGACACGATGGCGCGCGTGAGCAATGCCAGCCCGATACCGGTCAACAGGCGCCAGCTGGGTTCGCGCAGCGACGGGAACCAGTACACGGCGGCGCAGCCAGCGGGCAGGAGCAGCAGCAGCAGGAGCGGCCCGAGCAGGCCCTGCACGCGGTCGCCCTGAGTTGGCAGCGACATGATCGGCAGGACCAGCGCGCCTTCCATGGCCAGGACGGCCCATGTGGTGCGCGGATCGACAGTGCGGGTGTTCACGCGTCGCGACCCTGGCCTTCTTCCAGGAGCGCCGCGAGATCGCAGCCCGGCGTGATCCTGAGCGTGCTGACCCCGTGCACCGGGCGGCCCAGTCGCTCGCTCGACGCCAGGAGAAGCAGCACCCGCATACCCGATTGCTGAAGCTGGCTGATGCTCGCGCCAAGGTCGGGCGACACGTCGGACGAGCACAGAATGACGGTGTTGCCGGCGGGCAAGGAGTCGAGCGCCCACGGCACCACGTTCGGACCGGCCGTCGGCGAGAAGCGGGCCAGGCTCTCGAGCGTCGACTGCAGCTGCGGGACGCTCGCGCCGGGCGGGATGACGACCGGTGTCGCCGTGTTGGCCAGAAACGCCGTCGGCGCCCCCTGACTCTGCAGGAACACGGCGATGGACGCGATTGCCGAGAGCATCAGCTCCAGCAGCTCTTCACGGTAGACGCCGAAGCTGAACCCGCGGGCATCCAGCACCAGGCCCACGTGCAGGCTGGTGGCCGGCTCCAGTACCCGTACCTGTAGGCTCCCACGGCGGGCGGTGCTCGCCCAGTGGATCAGGCGCTGCGAATCATCGGGTCGGTACTCGCGCACCGTCGCGGTGCGGGTCGGGTCGCTGATATAGCTGCGCGGACTGACGACGTCCAGCGAAGGGTGGTGCAGCGGCAGGGCCAGACGCCGCAGCGGGATCAAGCGTGGATAGATCAGCACCTGCTGGGTGCTGAGCGCCCCCGCGTACGTACGTTCGCGCTCGAAAAAGCCGAACGGGTCGCCGCTGCGCAGTCGGACATCGCCGAGCTCGAAGACGCCGCGCTGCGTGCACACGAGCTTGCGGCGCCAGCGCACGCGGCGGTATGGCCAGACGGCCAGGCCGCGGCTGACCCATACGCGCTCGAGGTCAACGTAGGAGCGCTCGCGGGGGGATTCGGGTCGCAGTGCAAGCGGCAGCTGCTCCCAGACCTCGACCCACGGCAGGGGCAGCAGGCGTGGGTTGCCGAGGGTTGACTCGAGGACGAGCTCGTCGTCGCGAAACGCCCGTTCGCGGCTGATGGTGCGGGTGTAGGTCACTCGCACAAAAGCCAGTGCCGCCCAGCCACGCGCGATCAGCCCGACGAGCAGCAGTGAGCCGGCCAGGTACGTAACGTCGGTGGCCAGATATGTCGCCGCGATGGCGGTGACGAGCACCAGCAGCGCGAGGCCCTGCTTGCCAAAGAGCCAGGGCGCCGCCGCGAGCGGTCGGGCCTCAGGCGAGTCCATCATGCAGCAGTCACCCCGAGCGCCGTCCCCCTCACCCCGTCTGCTCTAACACGGGTTGACTTCCCAACCCAGAAATCGCTTCACGTCTTGTCCGTGCGAGCCTCTTCAGCCAGGCGCCTCAGCCAGGCGCGACGGGCACGGGCACCGTCTCGAGGATCGACTCGACGATCGCCGCCGCGTCGCGTCCGCGCAGGCGCGCCTCGAGCGATGCGATCAAGCGGTGCGCCAGCACTGGCCCCGCCAGCCACTTCACATCGTCTGGCACCACGAAGGCGCGCCCGTGTATCGCCGCCCATGCCTGCGCCGCGCGCTGCAGTGCCAGCGTCGCCCGCGGGCTGGCGCCCAGCCGAACGTCCGCGTCCACGCGCGTCGCGCGGCTCACCTTCACCAGATAGCGCCCCACGTCCTCATGCACGTGCACGCGGCCCACCTCGGCAATCGCCGCCAGCACTTCCTCGCATGATGCCACCGGCTCCAGCGCGCTCGAGTTCGCGGACGGCGCGTGGGAGAAGAGCAGCGCCTCCTCGTCCGCTTCGCTCGGATAGCCCAGACTCAGCCGCATCAAGAAGCGGTCTAGCTGTGCCTCGGGCAGTGGGAAGGTGCCCTCGAGCTCGACCGGGTTCTGCGTCGCCAGTACCACGAATGGCCGCGGCACTCCGCGCGTGACGCCGTCCACGCTGACCTGCGCCTCCTGCATCGCCTCCAGCACGGCCGACTGCGTGCGTGGCGTGGCGCGATTGATCTCATCCGCCAGCAGCACGTTCGTAAAGATCGGCCCGGGCCTGAAGATGAACTCGGCGCTGCGCTGGTCGAAGACAGACACGCCCGTGACATCCGAGGGCAGCAGGTCGGGCGTGCACTGCAGGCGCCGAAACGAGCCGCCAATCGACTGCGCCAGAGAGCGCGCCAGCGTCGTCTTGCCAATGCCAGGAACGTCCTCGATCAGCAGGTGGCCTTCGCACAACACCGCGACGATCGCCAGCTCAATCACGGGGCGCTTGCCGACCAGTACGCGCTCGACGTTGCGGCCCAACCGCTCGGCAACGGACTGCACCACGGAGGGCATAGTTCCCGCGATGGTACGGTGCGTCCCGACCGGGACGCTCCGGGCGATCGGTCACACGTGTGGGTCGTGGCGCGTCAGATGGGGTATGACGACTTCCGCTGGGGCATGGTGACGGGACACGGTGACGGGACACGGTGACGGGACACGGCGAATTCATGAGCGAGCACCAGCGAGATCTGCTTGCCGAATCCTTTGAGGCCAACCGCGGGCATCTCCGCGCGGTCGCTTTGCGCATGCTCGGTTCGACCGCCGAGGCCGACGACGCGGTCCAGGAGTCGTGGCTGCGGCTGAGCCGCACCGACACGAGCAGCGTCGGCAATCTCGGCGGCTGGTTGACCACCGTGGTCGCGCGCGTGTGCCTGGACATGCTGCGCTCGCGGAAGTCGCGGCGCGAGGAGACCTTTGGCGACGAGGTCCCCGAGCAGGGGCATCTCGGTGAAGCCAATGCGGCCCCCAACCCGGAGCACGAAGTGGTCCTGGCTGATTCCGTCGGCCTGGCGCTGCTGGTGGTTCTCGAAACGCTGGCACCTGCTGAACGGGTCGCCTTCGTGCTGCACGACCTGTTCAGCGTGCCCTTCGACGAGATCGCACCCATCGTGGGCCGTACGCCGGATGCCGCTCGGCAGCTGGCGAGTCGCGCGCGGCGGCGCATCCAGGGTGCTTCGCATGAGCCGGATGCAGACGTCAGCCGCCAGCGCGAGGTGGTGGCGGCGTTCCTGGCCGCCTCCCGCGGCGGCGACTTCCACACGCTGCTGGCGCTGCTCGATCCAGACGTCGTCTTGCGCGCGGACTCCGCCGCGGTGCAGACGGGGGCATCGCCCGAGGTGCATGGCGCCAGGGACGTGGCTGGCACCTTCTCGGGACGCGCCCGCGCCGCGCGATTGGCGCTGATCGACGGAACCGCGGGCCTGGTGTGGTCGCGTGGCGGGCGGGCGGCGGTCGTCTTCGACTTCGTGGTCGACCTGGAAGCGGGCAAGATCGTGGAGATCGAGCTGGTCGCCGATCCAGACCGCCTCGAGGGGTTCGAGCTCGAGATGCTCGAACCGTAGGCCCCGGGTCGGCTTCAGTCGCGTCCGTGAGCCCCAAATCACCTGGCCGCCGCCGACAAGTACTTCCGTCTGGGCCATTCGGGCCGAGCGTCTCTCTGCTTGGCCCCCGCGACTCGCTATTGTGCGGCTCACATGGACGGACTGCTGGCGACCACCACCTCCCCGAGCAACGTGACATACCTGACCGCGGAGCTGCCCGAAGCGCCGAGCCATGCCCTCTGGCGGCGACTGCGCAGCGGCGATCGCGACGCACGCGAGGAGCTCGTCACACAGTTTGCGCCGCTGGTCAAATACGTCATTCGCCGCATGGCGCTGAGCCTTCCGCCCGCGATGGATGCCGACGACGTCCTCGCCGCGGGGACCCTCGGTCTGCTCCATGCGATCGACCGCTTCGACCCCAATCAGGGCGTCCGTTTCGAGACCTACGCGCTGCCCCGCATCCGCGGCGCGATCATCGACGCGCTGCGCTCCCTGTCGCCCCTGTCGCGGGGCGCAGGGCGTCGCGCGCGTCAGCTTGACGAAACGTCGGCCAGCCTGACCCAGTGCCTCGGTCGTGCGCCAACGCAGGATGAGCTCGCCCGCGAGCTGCATTGCGACCGCACCGAGCTCAGGCGCATGCAGCTCGAGGCGGCCCACGCGATTGTCTCGCTCGACGGCGAAGCGCAGCCTCTCCGCGAGCAGTTGCAGGATCCAGACGCGGCCGCCACCGACGCGCTGACCGAGGGCGACGAGCTGGCCGACCGATTGAGCTCAGCGCTCGAGGCGCTGCCCGCGCGCGATCGGCTCGTGCTCAACCTGTACTACCGGCAGGAGCTGATGCTCAAAGACATCAGCCGCGTTGTCGACGTGTCCGTCTCGCGCGTCTCGCAGATTCATACCGCGGCCGTGACCAAGCTGCGCGCCCAGCTGCGTCCCGCCGTGCTGCCCGTCGCCGCGTAGCGTCAGCTCAGCGCGTAAGCACCTCGTCCGGCAGAAAATCCGGCCAGGTGCGGTCGCGTGCGTTCATGACCGTGGGCTCCCTTGGCCACTGGATCTTGCAGAACGGGTCATCCCAGCGCAGGCCACCCGACGCTTCGGGGTGGTAGTACTCGGAAACCAGATACTCGACGGTGCTGTCGGGTGCCAACGACAGGTAGCCGTGTGCACATCCCTCGGGCACGTACAGGATCGCTCCGTTGTCCTGGCTGAGCTCCACGCCGAACCACTCGCCGAACGTCGGCGACTCCGGCCGCAAGTCGACGGCAACGTCGTAGACCGAGCCGGCCAGGCACGACACGATCTTGACTTCGCGATAGGGCGCATGCTGGAAGTGCATGCCTCGCAGCGTGCCAGGCTCGCGGTTGTAGGAGAGATTGCGTTGGACGACCGGCGTGCCGAGTCCACGCGCCTCGAACTCGTCCAGACCCCACGTGCGGGCCAGAAAGCCGCGTTCGTCATCAAACCGGTCGGGCGTGATGAGCACCACACCCGCGACAGGTGTTGTTTCGAAGTGCATCGTTTCAGGACCGAGTCTAAACGCCGCGGCCAGCCATCCGGCACGCCGAGCTCCTAGCATTGGGCGCGTGGCCCGAGCACTGTCCAGCTATGCCGCATACCTGTTCGACATGGATGGCACCCTGACCTACCAGGATCAGGCGATTCCCGGCGCCAGTGAGGCGCTGCGTGTCCTGAAGGCCGGCGGCAAGCACGTCCTGGCCGTGACCAACAACTCGTCACTCGGGCAGCACGCGCTGGCCGAGCGGTTTCGCCGCTTCGGGCTGCCCCTGGAGGACCACGAGGTGTTTTCCGCGCTGGTCGCCACGGCGCGGCTCGTGGCACACGAGCAGCCCGGTGCGCGCGTGCACGTCTTCGGCAATCCCGGCCTGCGTGCCGAGGTCGAACGGCGCGGCCTGGTAGTCACCGACGGCGTCGACGCCGACTACGTGGTCGTTGGCAACCACCGTGGCATTACCTACGATCGCCTGACCACGGCCATGCGCGCGTTGTTGCGCGGGGCGCGCTTCGTGACCGTCAACATGGACCGCACATACGTTGGCGCGGACGGTGACCTGGTGCCTGGCTGCGGCGTGTTTGCCGCGGCGCTCGAGCGTGCGACGGGGCGCGCACCTGACGTGGTCGTCGGCAAGCCGTCGATCAGGTTGCTGTGCGATGCGGCCGAAAGCGTGGGCGAACCACCCGCCGACTGCCTGTACATTGGTGACAATCCCGAGGCCGACATCGGCGGGGCGCACGCCGCGGGCATGGCCGCGATGCTGGTGCTGACCGGCGTGGCGACCAGCGCCGACGGCCACGCCGATCGGCCCGAGCACGTGCTGCCGAGCGTCGCCGACCTGCCCGCGCACCTTTGAGTCGCGCCGCTTTCCGTCTCGCCGACACGGTCGTCCCCTCCTCGGGGGCGCCGCCTGGGGAGGGCCACCACGTAATGTATCCAGCACGTGTTTGACATTGCCTTGATGATCGAAGGCCAGGACGGCCTCAACTGGGACCGCTGGCAGCGCATCGCCCGTACAGCCGAGGACGCGGGCTTCGCCGCTCTTTACCGCTCCGACCACTTCACCAACCCCGCCGGTCCTTTCCGAGATTCGCTCGAGTGCTGGACCTCCCTCGCCTGGCTGGCCAGCCATACCGCTCGTCTCGAGTTCGGCCCGCTGGTGTCACCGGTGTCGTTCCATCACCCGTCGATGCTGGTGCGCCAGGCCGCCGCCATCGCGGACCTGTCCGGCGGCCGACTGCAGTTCGGACTGGGCGCCGGCTGGCAGGATCGCGAGCACACCAACTACGGCTACCACCTGGGCAGCATCCCCGAGCGGATGGCTCGCTTCCGCGAGAGCGTCCACATCATGGCCCACCTGCTGCACTCCGACGCGCCGCTGACGTACGCGGGCACGTATTACTCGGTTCACGACGCGGTGCTGTTGCCGCGCCCGAACCATCGCGTCCCGCTGGTCATCGGCGGTTCGGGTCGGCAGGTCACGCTACCCCTGGTGGCGAAGTACGCCGACGAGTGGAACAGTGGCGGACGATCGCCCGAGGACTTCCGCGAGATCAACGCCTATCTGGACGATCTCCTGGATAAGGCTGGCAGACCTCGCGATAGCGTGCGCCGCAGCATGATGATCTTCCTGCGCTTCGGGCGCGACCAGGCGGAGTTGGACGCCAAACTTGCGTCGCAGCCCGTGCCGGATGTTTTACAGCGCGCGACGTTCGCCGCCACGCCCGACGTCCTCAAGGAGCGGCTGAAGGGCTTGCAGGCCGCGGGCGTGCAGCGCGTGATCCTGAACTGGCGCGATGACTACGACGACATCAAGGGCATCGCCGCGCTGGGCAAGGCCGTTATCGGCGCGTAAGCTCGGCGCTTTTCGGCAGCGCGGCGTGCTGGACCTGTCCGAGCCACGCCCGAATGCGATAGCTCAATACCAGCCCGATCATCGAGAACCCCAGACGAACTGCCTTGCCCGAGTCGCCGGTCACGCTGGAGACGCCGATCCTGGGCAGGTAGTTCACCGGCACCTGAATCACCCGAAGGCCAGCCAGCAGGCTCAGCAGCATCATCTCAGGGCCAAAAGCGCTGCCGCCGACCGTGAAATGGCGTTCGATGCGCGCCAGGGCATCCCGGCGGATCAGGCGCATCGTGCACCCGACGTCGGTCAGGTTGGTGCTGTTGAACAGGAACTCCATCATCTTGGCCACGCCCCAGTTGCCCCAGCGCAGCCACATGCCCATGTTGGCGCCGCGCCAGATGAAGGTACGCGCGGTGCGGCTGCCGTACACGACGTCAAAGTCATCGACGTACGCGAGCAACTTGAAGGTGTCGCGGCCCAGGAAAGTCCCGTCCGGTTCTGAGACGAGGATGTAATCCCCGTCCGCTTCTTTCAGCCCGCGGCGGATGGCGAAGCCGTACCCCTGGCGGGACTCGTGGATCTCGCGGACCAGCGTGTCGTTACGCACCTGGGCCCTGGCGGCGGCGACCT
The DNA here is from genome assembly GCA_963776625.1 of uncultured Chloroflexia bacterium. Taxonomy (GTDB): domain Bacteria; phylum Chloroflexota; class UBA6077; order UBA6077; family CF-72; genus CF-72. Next base: position 1,414,292 of record CAVZNP010000007.1, read on the forward strand.
CCTCCGAGGTACCCGGCGCCGCGTTGTTGTTGATGACCAGAATCTCGTCGACAACGTCCGTAGCGGCGAAATCGAGGATGGCGGAGCGAATCGAGTCACGCTCGTTGTAGGTTGGAAACACGACGGAAATGCGGCTGCCGCGCCACGACACGCTTCTGAGCCTACCAGCCGAACCCCCTGACGCGGGGATAAGGGCCGACGAGGCCCTGCTCCAGGGTGGCCCAGGTGGCCCAGGTGGCCCAGGTGGCCCAGGTGGCCGGCTGTGGCTGCCAGCCGCGCCTGCCATCGTCGTGGGCGTCGGCCTTCACCACCGCCTCAGCGCGATCGTCGACACTCAGCGTTGCGCGCGCGACGGCGTCCAGGTCCTCAAGCGCAGCGCGGGCGGCGGCGCCCTCTTGCTCGACCCGCACATGCTGTGCGGCGCGATTGCCGTCCCGATCTCGAACGTCTCGCCCGACGTGACCGAGTCCTACCGCTGGCTCGCCGACCTCCTTCTTGGCGCGCTGGAGATCTCGAGTGCGCGCAGGGTCGAAGTCGAAGCAGCCCGCCACGACGTCGGCCGCTTGCGCGAGTCGAACGACGCGGTGAGTCAGGCGCTGTTGACCACGTGTTACGGGGCTCTTTCCCCCTACGAGATCGTCGTCGACAACAAAAAGCTCGTGGGCCTCGCCCAGATTCGCCGCCGCGACGCCGCGCTGTTCCAGTTCGGCATCCTGCTGCGCGACCAGTCCCCGCTCGCCGACTACCTCAACCTGCCCGACGAGCCCACGCGCGAGCGTCTGCGCAGTGCCCTCGAAGCACGCACTATCGGCCTCACGGCTGTGACAGACCGACCAGCTTCTGCAGTGGCCGCGGCAATCGCGGGTGCCATGCCATGCGTGCCGTGAGCCGCGCCACGGCCTCGGGCGCGCCCATCAGCAGCGGTCGACCCCAGTGCCGCAGTGCCGGCTCGCCTTTGCCGCGCTCGGGAGGAGCCGGCACAAACCGCTCGAAGGCGCGCCACTGACCGTCTTCCCAGATGAGTACGTCGCCGCCGGCCTGGCGCACGATCAACGTCCCGGCCGCGACATCCCAGATGCTGGGCTTGATGAACACCCCCGCGCGCAGCGCGCCGCTGGCAATCAACACCAGCTCAGCGGTGCACGAGCCCGTCGTACGCGCATCAGGCAGGGCGCGCGCTTCACGCGGCAGCGACCGGTCTGGTCGGCGGAAGCGGAACGCCCGTAGAAAACCGCCGGGCAGCGCCATGATCTGCCCGCGCTCGTCCTCGGCCTTCGAGACCCTGACGGGCACCGCGTCGAAGAGCGCCGCGCCGCCAGCACGCGCGTGGTACACGCCAGCGCCCAGTGTCGGACCGACCGGCACCCAGATGCAGCCCACGACGGGCGCGCCAGCGTCGAGCAGGCCCATCGAAATCCCGAAGAGCGGCAGCCCCGAAGCGAAGTTCATAGTCCCGTCGATCGGATCGATGACCCACACGTAGCGCGCGTCGGCGGCGATGTCGTCCGCGTGCTCTTCCCCGAGCAGGCCGTGCTCAGGAAAAGCCGCGCGCAGCTCGGTGCGCAGGAAAGTCTCGGTGTCGCGATCCAGCGCCGTCACCGGGTTGTCGCGTTTCTTGCCCTTGAACTCCAGCGCGACAGTGGTTTGGAATGCGGTCAGCGCCCGCTCGCCAGCCGCTCGGGCCAGCGCAACGGCGGTCGATTCAAAGGCTTCGAGCGTCATCGCGCTCAGTGGAACACGGCCCGCTCGGCCGGCGCCAGACGTGCGTCGCGATCTCTCCCGAGCGGGGAAAGGTGGTCGCCCATCGGGGAAAAGATCGCTAAGCGCTAGGCGTTGACCACCTGCAGATTCGCCTCGCCCACGAGCGTGCGCACCTGCGACTCGAGCTCGCTCGAGTGCTTGACCGGAATATCGGCGCCGGCCAGCTCGATCCTGCACCCGCTGCGGTCGTGCAGCACCAGCTGAATCTCGTCCTTGCCTGGGAACCGCTCGACCAGCACGTGCAACTGCTCGAGCAGCCGCACGCACGCGTTGTCGTCGTCCGTTCGCGGAACAACCACTCGCAAGACGTGTTTGCCGTTTCCGTTTCCGTTCATGCGCTCCTCGACCTGTTCTGACGGACGTGTCAGGGTGACATCCGGCGATGTGCCATTCGTGTGGGCCGTGGCCTTCACCACCGGCTCCGGGCGGGGTCGCGCCAGCGCCGGCGGCGGCGGTGTGCCCGGCGCCGGTGGTGTCCAGACCTCCGCGCGGTCGACCACGATCTGGGGTCGCTCACCCCGCGTATCCACTTTGCCCTCGATCACCAGGATCGCGTCGTCCTTGAAGACTTCCGCCGACCGCTCGTACACGCGCGGAAAGACCACCGCCTCGATAGACCCGTTCAGATCCTCGAGCGTGAGCACCGCCATCTGCGACTTGGTTTTGGTCAGGATCCGCCGCACGCCAGTCACCAGCCCGCCGATCTTGACCTTCTCGCCGCTCAGATCGCCGGTCAGTTGGGTCGTGTCGTGCGTCAACGACCCGGCCAACCAGGCCGACGCCTCCATGAACGGGTGATCGCCGAACTGGAAGCCCAGAACCTCCTTTTCCCACAGCGCCCGCTCGCGCGCTGTCGCCGCGGAGACCTCAGGCGTGTCACTCGCCACCGCTGCTGCCACCGCGACAGCGCGCGCGGGCACCGGCTCAGCGTCGCCGAACATGTCGAACAGGCTGGTCTGCCCCGTACTGGCCGCCCGCTGATCGATCTGCGCCGCGGCGATTGCCGAGTCGAGTCGCTTGCTGTCGAGCAGCCCCTCGCGCACGCCGAGGCCGTCCATCGCGCCGCACTTGATTAGCGACTCCAGTACGCGCTTGTTGATCGTGTGCAGGTCCTGGCGTCGACAGAACTCCTCGAGTGACACGTATGGTCCGTTCGCCTGTCGCTCCTGGACCATCAGCTCGATGGCGCCTTCGCCCACGTTCTTGACCGCGCTGAGCCCGAAGCGAATGCCCTCAGCCTCGACGCCGAAGTCAAGATCGGACGCGTTGACGTCAGGTGGCAGAACCGGTACCCCGAGGCGACGGCATTCGCCGACCACGCCGACCACTTTGTCGGTATCGGCGGCGATGGTGCTCAGGACTGCCGCGAACCACTCGGCCGGATAGTTGGCCTTCAAATACGCGGTTTGATACGCGACCAGCGCGTAGCAGTAGGCGTGGGCCTTGTTGAAGGCGTACCCAGCGAAGGGCTGCAGGAGCTCCCACACGCTTTCGGCCGTCGACCTGGGGTAGCCGTTGGCGATGACGGAATCGATGAACTTGGGGCCCTCTCGGGCCATGACGTCCTTTTCTTTCTTGCCCATCGCGCGGCGCAGCACGTCCGCCTGGCCCAGGCTGTAGCCCGCCAGTTTGCGGACGACCTGGAGCACCTGGTCCTGATACACGATGATTCCGTAACTTTCGGCGAGCACGTCGGCGAGCGCCGCGTCCGGCGGGCTGGCCGCCTCGCGTCCGTCCCGCCGCGCGATGTAGCTCGGGATGTGCGCCATGGGACCGGGTCGGTACAGCGCCACCAGCGCCGCGAGATGGTCGAGCGTCGACGGCTGCAGCTCGACCACGCTGCGCGTCATGCCCGAGCCTTCTAGCTGGAACACCGTCCGCGTCTCACCCCGCCCCAGCATGGCGTAGGTTTTCGGGTCGTCCAGCGGCAGCCGTCCAAGGTCCAGCTCGATCCCGTGCCGCAGCGTGACGTTTTCCAGGGTTTTCGACAGCATCGTCAGGTTGGCCAGCCCGAGGAAGTCCATCTTGAGCAGGCCAATCTTGTCGAGAACCTTCATGTCGTATTGCGTCATCGCGCTGTCGCCGCGCGTGGCGCGCTGGAGTGGCACGTAGTCGGTCAGCGGTTGGTCGGCCACGACGACGCCTGCCGCGTGCGTGCCCGCGTGGCGTGCCACGCCCTCGACGCTTTGCGCGCGGTCGATGAGCGTCTTGATGTGCGGCTGCGTGTCGTACAGCGACTTGAGCTCGGGGTTCTGTTCGAGGGCGTCCTTCAGCTTCAAACCGATCGGGATGGAAGGGATGAGCTTGGCGACGCGATCCACTTCGTTGAGCGGATAGTCGAGGGCGCGCCCCACGTCGCGGATTGCGGCGCGTGCCAGCAAGCGCCCGAAGGTGATGATCTGGGCAACGCGCTCGCGACCGTAGCGATCGATGACGTACTGGATCACCTCGTCGCGGCGGTCGTCGGCGAAGTCCATGTCAATATCGGGCATCTGGATGCGCTCGGGGTTCAGGAACCGTTCGAACGTCAGGCCGTAGCGGACCGGGTCCAGATCGGAGATGCCCAGGCTGTACAGGATGATGCTGCCGGCGGCCGAGCCGCGCGGTCCACACGGGATCCCGCGGCGGCGCGCCCAGTCCACAAAATCCCAGACGAACAGGATGTACGCTGCGAAGCCTGTCGTTTGCACCACATCGAGCTCGTAGCGCAGTCGCTCTCGATGGACATCCGCGAGCGCGTCGCCGTAGCGTCGCCGCAGCCCGTCCTCGCACGTGCGCGTGAGAAATGCCTGCGGCGTCTGGCCCTGCGGGATGATGTGATCGAGCGCCGGAAAACTCAACCTGCCGAATTCCAACTGCAGGTCGCAGCGCTCGGCGATGGCCACGGTGTTGCGCAGTGCATCCGGGACATGGCCGAAGAGCTGCCACATCTCCTCGGGCGGCTTCAAGCAGAACGCCCCGCCTGGCTCCATGCGCATGCGCTTGGGGTCCTGGTCGGTGCTGTTGGTCTGCACGCACAGCAGCACGTCCTGCGCGGCGGCTTCCTCGGGGACGGTGTAGTGCGAGTCGTTGGTGACCACCAGCGGGATGCCAAGCTCTTTGTTGAGCTGGATCAGCCCGGCGTTGACTGTCTGGTCGTCTGGATTGCCGTGGTCCTGCAGCTCGAGGAAGTAGTCCTCCCCGAAGACGTCGCGGTACCACGCTGCCGCGTCGCGGGCCTTGACAAAGTCATTTTCGAGGATCGCGCGCGACGGCTCCCCGCTGTAGCACGCGCTCAGCGCGATCAACCCCTCGGCGTGCTCGGCCAGCAGCGCGCGGTCGATGCGCGGTTTGTAGTAGTAGCCCTCGAGGCTCGCCCGCGACACGAGCTTGAGCAGGTTCTGATACCCCTCGCGGTTCTTGGCCAGCAGCACCAGGTGAAAGTAGTTGCGGTCCTGACTGCCGCCCTTGTCGGACATGCCGCGCGGGCTGACGTACGCCTCGACGCCGATGATCGGCTTGATGCCCACGCTTTTGGCGTACGAATAGAACTCGATGGCGCCGTAGAGGTTGCCGTGGTCGGTCAGCGCGACCGCGCGCATGCCGAGCCGCTTGGCGGTGTCGACGACGCGTTTGACCGGCGACAGGCCATCCAGCAGCGAGAACTCGCTGTGGACGTGCAGGTGCACGAAGTCCTGCGCGGGCGCGGCAACCGGGGGCGACGCCGAGGACGCGCCCTCGGAGGCGGGCGCGTCCTCGGCTAGGACTTCGGGCTCATAGGCGTCGGGGTCGATGTCGACGTCCTCGTCCCACCAGGCGCGGACGTTTTCGAGGGGATCAGCGACAGTCATCGGCTGCCCAATTTTAGGCCGCCGACCCGGACACTTGTTCGAGTTAGCGCTCTTGATCCGGCATCACGAATTGGTCGATCTGCGCGCCGAAGTCGCGCCAGTCGCGGACGACGAAGTCGGCGTCGGTGCTCACGTCTGGACCAGCGCCTGGCGCGTACAGCGCGGCGTGGACGCCCGCCCGTCGCGCGCCCTCGACGTCGAGCTCCTCGATGTCCCCGACGTGGAGCGCCTCGGCCGCCGCGACCCCGCCAAGCTGCGCCAGCGTGTGGGCGAAAATGCTCGGGTGCGGCTTCGACATGCCGAACTCGTTGGAGAACACCGTCAGGTCGAAGTAGTGCAACAGACCGTGGCGCCGCAGCACCTCGCGCAGCACGCGCCCGCCGGCCATGCCCGTGTTGCAGATCACCCCGAGCCGATACCCGCGCGCGCGCATAGCTTCGAGCGCCACGCGCACGTGCGGCATGGCGTCGGGCATTGGCTCGAGCGTGATGTCCTCGTACGCTTTTTCGACCACCTCGTAGGGGATGAGCCCATCCGGGATCCCCAGTTCGCGCGCGAGCTCGGCCCAGCGCCCGGGCGGCCCGACGTCCTCGAGCGAGTCTCGCGCCGCGCTCGCCACGCGCTCGAGCGAGAAGTCAAAGGCGGTCTTCAGCTCGTCTACGGTGACCGCGTGCCCCGCGCCGACGATGGCCGCGTGCAGCCGCGCCATGCGCCGCGCCGTGCGCTCGGGTGTAAGGTTGCCGTCGACGAGGGTCGACCAGAAGTCAAACGTGACGGCTGCTAGCCGCGTCACGTGCCCCTCGCCAGCTGGTGGTCGCCGTCAACACGCCTCGCCGTTTGCTCTGGCGAGTGGAGGGCCCCGTCGTGCCCCCCGAGCCTGCGTGCACGCCCGAGGCAAGCAACCCAAGCGTCACCGCAGGTCCCTCGAGTCCGAGCCGGCGCATCGCGGCGGGGATCTTCAAGGGGCCGCAGCCCCTTGAACCCTCGGAGAGTCATTTCCGGCGGGAGCGAGCGCAGCGAAGCGGCACCGCCGTGTCCCCCTCACCGGCGCCGAAACGTCACGTTCTTCAGCAGCAGATCAAGATCCTCCACCGTCCACCCGGCGCCCTCCCAGGCCCGCTGCTGTACCTGATCCTGCCAGTTCGCATCGATCCGCCCGCGCTTGACCCGCCCCCCGAGCCACCACTGCTCGTACTCGAGCGCCGACGGCGGCAGCGCCTCCCCAATCAGGTTCTCCACGCGCTTGAACCCGAGCGTCACCTGCTTCTGCCCCTTGGGCAGCGACTGCAAAAACTCGGCAAGCGGCTCGTACTTCGGCACGCACTAGAAGCATATCCACCCAGCAACACGCCCACGTTCTTGTGCACTCTGCACAAGTAACCCGCGTTAACGTTAGGGCAGTCCACCCGGGGCGCCGCCCGACAGTCGGCTACGACAATCGCCCGTGCGGGTCACGCTGCCCACGTCCGCACCGGGCCGCGTCGCAGAAGGAGCGCACCGGGCGTCGTCGCTGAACCCGCGCGACGACGAAGTGGAGAGTCGTGTTCTGACCTCGAGAGGAGAGTGTCACCGTATGGCCATTGCGAGCGGGCCGACTATCGCCGAGCCCAAGACCGATCCCCAGACCGTCCTGGCGCAGGCCAAGGACCTCGGCGTGAAGATTGTCGATTTCAAGTTCATCGACCTGCCGGGCCTCTGGCAGCACTTCTCGATCCCCGTCGAGGACTTTGTCGCTGACCTGTTCACCGATGGCATCGGCTTCGACGGTTCCTCCATCCGTGGCTTCCAGAAAATCAACGAGTCGGACATGCTGCTGCTGCCCGATCCGGATACCGCCTTCCTGGATCCCGCCTGCAACATCCCGACCCTGTCGGTGATCTGCGACGTCATCCAGCCCGGCTCGATGGACCGCTACAGTCGCGACCCCCGCTTCGTCGCCAAAAAGGCTGAAGCGTTCCTGACCGAGAGTGGCATCGCCACGACCGCGTACTTCGGTCCCGAGGTCGAGTTCTACATCTTCAACTCGATCCGCTTCGGCCAGGACCAGCGCTCTGGTTTCTACGAGATCGACTCCGAGGAAGGCATCTGGAACAGCTCGCGCAACGGCGCGCCTAACCTGGGCTACCGACCCCGCTACAAGGAGGGCTACTTCCCGGTTCCGCCGATGGACAAGCTGCAGGACCTCCGCAGCGAGATCGTGCTCGAGCTCCAGAAGGCCGGCATCAAGATCGAAGTCCACCACCACGAGGTGGGCACGGCCGGCCAGACCGAGATCGATATGCGCTTTGGCACGCTGGTCAAGATGGCCGACCAGGTGCTCAAGTACAAGTACATCGTCAAGAACGTCTGCTACCGCAATGGCTACACGGCGACGTTCATGCCGAAGCCCCTGTTCGGCGACAACGGCTCGGGCATGCACACCCACCAGAGCCTGTGGAATGGCGACGAGCCGCTGTTCTACGACAAGAACGGCTACGCACTGCTGTCCGAAATGTGCCGCCACTATATCGGCGGCTTGCTGAAGCACGCCCCGTCGATCCTGGGCTTCGCCGCGCCGACCACCAACAGCTACCGCCGCCTGGTACCTGGCTACGAGGCGCCGATCAACCTGGTGTACTCGCAGCGCAATCGCAGCGCCTGCATCCGCATCCCGACCTACTCGAACAGCCCCAAAGCGCGCCGACTCGAATTCCGGGCGCCGGACCCGTCGTGCAACCCGTACCTGGCGTTTTCCGCGATGCTGATGGCCGGCCTCGACGGTGTGCTGAACAAGATCGAGCCTCCGGATCCGGTCGACGAGGACCTGTACGAGCTGCTGGCGCATAACGGCACCGGCGGTGGCCCCAAGATCCAGAGCACCCCCGGCAGCCTGCCCGAAGTGCTCGACGCGCTGGAAGCGGACCACGACTTCCTCCTCCGCGGCGGCGTCTTCACCCAGGACGTCATCGACGAGTGGATCGGCTACAAGCGCGAGCGTGAGGTCGACGCTATCGCCCTGCGCCCGCACCCGTACGAGTTCCACCTCTACTACGACATCTAGCAAGACTTCAGAAGTCAGAAATGAGTCATCAGACAGGCTGTCGCTGAACCCGTCTGACAACTGAATTCTGAGTTCTGACTTCTCGTCAGGCAGGCGCTCCTTCCTGGCAGGCGGCCCGTGGGTTTCCCGATCCACGGGTCGTTCTGCGTTCTCCGCCGTGGCGCAAAGCGCTATCGGGCAAAGCGTGGAGATAGGTTCGTGTGGTCGACCCCCACGCGTGTGGCAAATCCTGGAAGCGGCGTGCTCCAGATGCCAACAATGGCGCGATTCTCTTTCAAATTCTCCTGGCTCGCGGCGCCAGATTACCTTTCGGCGCGATCCACCCCCGACCTGCGCGTCGCCACCGCCTCGATGCGTTCCGTCTCCCAGACGACCGCCTTCAGCGACCGAGTCAGCTCGATACCCGCTGTTAGAACACCCGCGAGCAAGACCAGCGTTCCTAGCAGGAACAGTCCGATCACACCGGCCGCGGGACTTTCCGCGTTGACGAGGACCGCCGCCGCGATTGCGATCATGCACGCGATGAAGAGCGCGATGGCGGCATACGTCGTAACCACCGATGCATGCAGAAGACGCAACCTCCTCAGCAGATCGCGTAGCTGGTGATCGATCTGCGCCAGCCGTTCTTCAGTCAATGGGTCGGGCGATTGGGTGCCGCCGAAGCCTCGCGCGATCTGATAGCGCTCGGCGTTGAGTGCCCGCACTCGATCGTTGACAGCCTGGTAGTGGGTGAGAATACCCCCGACCAGGATTGCGCAGGCAGTCACCATGACGACTGGTGCCAGGATGAGTTGGATCGCCTGGGTCGCCGCCGCGACGCTCATCGCCCCGTAGCCTGACCTCGTGTTTGCCAGTCGATTGCCATCAGACGAGACTACGCTGATTCCGTAAGCCTGAGGCGTGCTCGCCTCCGGAGAGCGCCACCGTGACGCGTGCAAAAGCGGCTGGTTCACACATGTCGTTCAGACGTGGTCTCGCCAGTTGCCGCACCAGTCGTCAGTTTGCCAACCGCGATCAGAAAGAAGTGTGATCCGCTCTTTGAGGGCGTGCATCAATTCCTCGACTTTGAGCGTCGAGATCGGATCGAGGGCCGCACACGGCTCGTCCATGAGCAGTACCGTGGGGTTGACCGCCACCGCGCGAGCGATGCACATGCGCTGCTGCTGGCCACCCGACAGCGCCAGACCCGACTTGTGGAGCTTGTCCTTGACCTCGTCCCACAGGCCAGCATCCGTGAGCACCTGTTCGACGCGGAGTTTGATCTGCCGTTCGGGCACGCGTTGGCTCGCCAGCCAGCCAACTCATCCCCGCTTGCCGTGCTCGGGTGCTGACTCATCGATTGCTGCATGGAATCGTTGCACTGGCTGAGCGACGCAACTGGCGCCACGTTTAGCAGGCCGTTGAAAAACCCGTCGAAGGGCCCACACCATAGGTGGAATTGCTGACAGTGCGTGCCTCGAAGGGCCAAGGGTGACGTTTGAGGTCGTAACGTCTCGAGGTCAAAAGCATTCTTGTCTGAAAAGTGGATACAAGCAGACTTTTTTCAACACGCTGTTAGTATCAGAGCAATCGTCAAATATTCGAGAGGATCGTTACAGGCGATCCAGCAGCGCTATGCTGATACTGAATTCGAGATCGCCGCGGCGCAGTCGCATCGTCGACGATGAGTGCTTACTTCGGACAGGTTTTTTCAAAGGCCGCCCGTAAGGAGGAAACAACCATGCGCGCAACCGTCATGTACGGCGCGGGCGACGTTCGCGTCGAAACCGTCGCTGACGCCCATCTGGTCGAACCTACCGACGCGGTTGTTCGCGTCACACGTGCCGCCATCTGCGGCAGCGACCTCTGGCCCTACAAGAGCATGCCCGCCAGCCAGACCGGCCGGCGCATGGGCCACGAGCTCATCGGCGCGGTGGAGTCCGTCGGCTCCGACGTGCAGTCGTTGAAGGTCGGTCAACTGGTGATCGCACCATTTCTCATCTCGGATGGCACGTGCGAGTTCTGTCGTGAAGGGCTCCAGGCATCGTGCGTGCATGGCGCGCGATATGGCTCTGATGGTGTGGATGGTGGACAGGGCGAGGCGGTGCGCGTGCCCTACGCCGACGGCACGCTGGTGGTGCTGCCAGTTGGGGAGGACGATACGCTCATGCCGTCGCTGCTCGCGCTGACGGACGTGATGTCGACGGGTCATCACGCTGCCGTGTCGGCCAGGGTCGGGCCAGGCAAGACGGCGGCTGTGATTGGCGATGGCGCCGTCGGCTTGTGCGGCGTGATTGCCGCCAAACGGTGCGGCGCGGACCAGATCATCCTGCTGGGGCATCATCCCGACCGGATCGCGCTCGGCAAACACTTCGGCGCCACGGAGATTGTCAGCGAGCGCGGCGAAGCGGCGGCGGAGCACGTGCGCGAGTTGACGGGCGGCTTTGGTGCGCATTCCGTGCTGGAGTGCGTGGGACTCCAGGAGTCGGTGATCACTGCGATGGAAATCGCGCGTCCGGGTGGCGCAATCGGTCGCGTCGGCATTCCCCAGGAAGACTCGATTCCGGTGGGCCCAACATTCTGGAAAAACGTGAGTGTGGCGGGCGGACCGGCACCGGCGCGCGCATACATACCAGAACTTCTGCCGGATGTCCTGGAGGGAAGAATCGAACCAGGCCGCGTGTTCGATCGGGTTGCATCGCTCGACGAGGTGCCTGACGGCTACCGCGCCATGGACGAGCGCGAGTCGATCAAAGTACTGGTCGAGCTGTGAGAAGAGCTCTTCCAATGGCCGCGTGAAAGGCTGACGACCTGAACCGGGGTCGGCGCCGCGGAAGACGTTCGCATCTCCGCCCGTCGAGCCGACGGCCAGTGCGCAAGCCGGTGGTCGTGTGGGTCGTACGCGAACGGCCTCGACGTGCGCTCTGTCAACGGCCGTGAACCAGTCACTGCGCCACGTAGCGATGTGCCGGCCTGCGCATCGACTTTCCGCGGCAAGTCTCTCACCTATTATCATGCGTCCTCACTTCCACTGGCTTGGCATGCACGACAGTTGAGTGAGGAAGCACATGCGTCATGGGCATCAATCCGGCCGGCCCGCAAGTGGCGATGGGGTGAGCCGACGGGCGTTCGTTCGACTGGCGGGCGCCGGGATCTTGCTAGGAATTGCGCTGCCGTCTTTGAACGCGTGCTCGCCTGCTGCTTCGACCAGTCGGGGTGCTGCGCTCACGACCGAGGGCACGCCCGTCAGCACCTCAGGACCTGCTTTGGGAGCGGCCGCCAGGCCGAACAGCGCGTTGCCCAGCTACATTCCTCTCCAGGGTGGGGCCAGGCCTGAGTATCCCTCGGCCGGACCACAATACGAAGACGGCTGGGACTCGTATCCCTGGCCGCCGATCAAGGCCTGGAACAAGGAGGCCCCAGGGCTCGGCAGCACGATTAACGCCGTCAGCAACGCCTATAACCCGCCGTCCACGGCGCTGGACCAGAACCCGGCCTGGCAGGAGGTCGACAAGCAACTCAACGCGACCGTCCTGTTCAACGTGGTGGCGCCTGCTGATTACCCGGCCAGGGTGGCGACCACCATGGCCGGCGACGACCTGCCCGACATCATCCATTTCCCCGGTGGCCTCAACGTGACCATCGGTTCAGCCGGAACGGCCAATCTGCCGCAGTTCCTCAAGACCAGGGCGGCTGATCTCAGCCCCTACCTGGCCGGCGACGCGGTCAAGGACTACCCGTTCCTGGCAGCCATCCCTACCTATGCGTGGGTCAACTCCGAGTCGGCTTTTGAGGGCGGCTTGTACATGCTGCCCGTGCAGCGCTACCAGCCCGGCACGGCGCTATTCAAGAACGTCAGCATCTACGACCAGGACATCGGCGCCGGATATGTCCCGAAGAATGCTGAGGACCTCAAGAAGGTGTACCTGCAGCTCAACCGGCCGGACGAGGGACGCTACGCCACCGCCTCCTACCAGGGTCAGGCGTTCTTCATGGATCGCTTCTACTCGGCCCTGTTCGGCGCACCGAACAACTGGAAGCTCGAAGGTGGCAAGCTGACCAAGAACTACCAGACGCCCGAGTACAGGGAAGCTATTGCCTACGTGCGCGACCTGTACGTCTCGGGGGTCTTCCACCCGAAGACGCTGAATTACGCCGATATCAACGCTGCCCGGCTGGACTTCGTCGGTGGGCAGTTCGTGCTTTATCCGGAGGGCTTCGGCCAGAACTGGCAGGACTTCTGGCGGCGCGGGCTGCGCAGTAGCCCGCCCTACAACTTTGTGCCGCTCCCGCCGTTCCCGGCCCACGATGGTGGCAAAGCGCAGCACTTCATAGGCCCCGGCTTCATTGCCACCAACGCTCTCAAGCGGGCGCCTGAAGCGCGTATCAAGGAGATTCTGCGGATCATGGATTTCCTCGCCTCGCCCTTCGGCTCGCAAGAGGACCTGCTGCTGCAATATGGCTTGCAGGACGTGCACTGGACGCGCCAGCCGAGCGGCAAGATCGTGCTGAACGAGCGAAGCAATGTCGACGCGAACTACGTCAACTGGAAGTACCTGGTCCAGCACCCGCAGGTCATGTATGTGCCGGACATCCCCGGCTACGCCAGGGCTGAGTACGAAGCCGAACATGTGCTGCTGCCGGCAGGCGTGGCCGACCCCACCTGGGGGCTGTACGCAGCGACGCTAGGCAGTAAGGGGCCGGTCATCAATCGGGCAGTGGTCGATGGCGTAACCGACATCGTCGCCGGCCGACGACCAATGAGTGATTTCGATGGCATCGTGCAGGAGTGGCTGTCCAACGGCGGTGAGCAGATCCGCAACGAGCTGACCGACGCGCTGGCGGCCCGCGGCTAGTGCCTCCAGGCTCACACAACTGCTGTTTCCATGCGGTGCGGTGGTACGGCGGTGGTACGTTTGTATTGGCTGACCCATGCCGAGGTGGCCGAATGGCTCGCCAGGCGCGGCGCGATGTGGGACCCGGTCCAGGCGAGCGCCGGACGCTGAACGCGGCTGTTCCTCGTCCGGGCGCAGGCTCGGGCTGGCGTGGCTGTGTGCGGTGCGAGCCGGATGGCGATCGGAGCCGCTGGCCCGCCTGCCTTTCTCAGGCCAGTGGCTCCGGCGACATCCTGGCGGTCGGCGCGCCGGCCGGTGCGTGCTGATCGATGGCACCCAGGGCTAGCAGCGCCGCGCGCTGGGCGGCGGTCACGCCGGTCAGACCCGTGATGTCCAGGCGCTCGTAGCGCCGCTCGGGCCGCAGTATGCGCAGACAGTTTCCACTGCCGGCCTCCCACAGCCGCACCGTGCCGTCCCAGCCGCCACTGGCCACCAGCTGAGCGTCAGCCGATAGGGCCACGCTGAAGGCCACGCCGGTGTGCCCCCGCAGGGTGGCCACTGGCCGCCCGGTGTCGGCCTCGCACAGCCGCACCGGCCCATCCTCACTGCCGCAGGCCAGCACCCGCCCGTCAGCGGACAGCGCCACGCCCCGGACCGCCCCATCGCGGACCTTCAGGCTGGCCACCGGCCGGCCGGTGTCGGTCTCCCACAGCCGTACCGTCCCGTCTGCACTGCCACTCGCCACCAGCCGCCCGTCGGTGGACAGGGCCACGCCCAGGGCCCCGCCGGTCTGGCCCTGCAGGGTGGCGACTGGCCGCCCGGTGTCGGTCTCCCACAGCCGTACCGTCCCGTCTGCACTGCCACTGGCCACCAGCCGCCCGTTGGCGGACAGCGCCACGCCCCGCACCGCCCCGGTGTGGCCCTGCAGGCTGGCCACTGGCCGCCCGATGTCGGTCTCCCACAGCCGCACCGTGCCGTCCCCACTACCACTCGCCACCAGCCGCCCGTCGGCGGATAGCGCCACGCCCCAGACCCCGCCGGTGTTGCCCGGCAGGGTGGCCACTGGCCGCCCGGTGTCGGTCTCCCACAGCCGTACCGTGCCGTCCCCACTGCCACTCGCCACCAGCCGCCCGTCGGCGGACAGCGCCACGCCCAGGACTCCGCCGGTGTGGCCCTGCAGGGCGGCCGCTGGCCGGCCGGTGTCGGTCTCCCACAGCCGCACCGTGCCGTCTCCACTGCCACTGGCCACCAGCCGCCCGTCGGCAGACAGCGCCACACCGAAGACTCCGCCGGTTTGGCCCTGCAGGGCGGCCACTGGCTGACCGGTGTCGGTCTCCCACAGTCGCACCGTGCCGTCCCCACTGCCACTGGCTACCAGCCGCCCGTCGGCGGATAGCGCGACGCCCAGGACTCCGCTGGTGTGGCCCTGCAGGCTGGCCATTGGCCGGGCGGTGCCAGCCTCCCACAGTCGCACCGTCCCCTCCCCAGTGCTGCCGGCCGCCACCAGCCGCCCGTCAGCGGACAGTGCCAGGCCCCGGACCGCGCCGATGTGGCCCTGCAGGGTAGCCACTGGCCGCGCGGTGTCAGCCTCTTCCTGAGTCCCTTGCCGCCCATTGCGTTCCATCACACCGGCGAGCGACCACAGCCGCACGATCCCATCAAAGCCACCGCTGGCCACCAGTTGGCCGTCAGCGGACAGTGCCACGCCCCAGACCCCGCCAGTGTGGCCCTGCAGGGTGGCCACGCACCGCCCGGTGTCTGACTCCCACAACCGCACCGTGCGATCCCCACTGCCACTGGCCACCAGCCGCCCGTCGGCGGACAGCGCGACGCCCAGGACTCCGCCGGTGTGCCCCTGCAGGATTGTCACTGGCTGACCGGTGTCGGTCTCCCACAGCCGCACGGTGCCGTCCCCACTGCCGCTAGCCACCAGCCGAGCGTCGGCGGACAGCGCCACGCCCCACACGGCGCCGGCGTGGCCCCGCAGCGTAGCCACTGCCTGTCCGCTGTTGGTCTGCCACAACCGTACCGTCCCCTCTCCACCGCCGCTGGCCACCAGCTGACCGTCGGCGGACAGCGCCACGCCCTGGACCGCGCCGGTGTGGGCCTGCACCACCCACAACGACGTGCGGTCCGCCACGCGCCATAGCCAGACCTGGCCGGTTGACGTGCCCGCGGCCAGCAATGCGCCGTCGTCACTCAGCGCAACCGAGTTGGGGAAATCGAACGCTTCAGCCAGGACACTCTCGGCGAGGTGGGAATTCACGAGCCTTGCGTCCTGAGCATCCACGTGCGCAAGATAGGCCTGCCGAATTACCAGGCGCGAGAGGTCCACACCACGCAGGTCGCGCCGGAGCAGCCTCAGCAGGTTCACAAGGTTGCCTGGCGCATGGCCCTGCTCCGCCGGCGGTCGACCGCGCCGGTCGTCCAGTAACGCCAGGAGCCGTTGCGCTGCTTCACCCTCCTCGTGCTGCGCGGTCAGCTGCTGCAGGATCGGGGCGCCGATCAGCCGTTCCTGCGCCTGGCGAATATAGTCCTTCGCCTGCGCCTTGATGATCGGCCCTTGGACAAGCAGAACGAGTTCGCCACGTTTGACCTCGTCGGCGGCGGTCTCCACCAGCCGATCCGTAACGTACTCGAGCACCAGTGACTGCAGCGTGAACGCCATGCCCCGCGGAGTCTGCGACGGAGCACGGGTCGCTCCCTGGTCGCCGCGCTCCACCAGTGACCGCCGTCGTAGCGTCTCGATGGCCTCGATGACCACACCCCCACTCCGGCCCGGCGCCATCACCAGCGTGAGCTCTGCCAGGCTGACAGGCTCACGCTGGACAGCGAGTTGCCTCAGGACCTCGTGTTCCACGGACGATAGCCGCTCCATCTGAACGTCCAACAGGCGGCGGATCCCGCCGAACACCGCGCCGTAGTTTGCGAGTGCGTCAGCGAGAAATGCGCCAACATCACCCGCGTAGAGTTGGCGGATGGTTTCGCCCACGATCTTCAACGCCAGGCCGTTGCCGCCGTAGTGGTCCACCAGGCTCTTCCAGCTTTGCGCATCGCCGCCGATGTGTTTGTCAGCCAGTAATGCCTGAGCTTCGGTCACGCCAAGGCCATGCAGCACCAACGCGTGTGCTCCGGGAAGAAGTGCGAGCTCCGGTGGCGCCTCGCGGCTGGTAAGCACCAGGCAGCTACGGTGCGACGCCTCGCCGATGGCTTGCAGGATCGGAGCGTAGCCAGCCATGTCTGCTCGATAGCGACCCTCGGCTTGGCCGGGCTCGAACAGGGTCTCGGAATTGTCGAGCACCAACAGGCACCGCCGGTCTCGGAGGAGCCGCAGCAGTGCCGTGATCCGCTCCGATTCCGAGGCTGCCGGCACGATCTGCTGGTCGGACAGGAAGCCGAGGGCACCAGCCAACCACTCGCCGACAGGTGGCGCGTTGCGTAAGCTGCGCCAGTACACACGCTCGAAGCTCGGGGCCACGGTCTGGGCGAGCCTGGCTGCCAGGCTAGTCTTGCCAATGCCACCCATGCCCAGGACCGCCACCAGGCGATTGCGCTCCTCCAGGACCCAGCGTCGCAGCAGGTCAAGCTCGTCGGCGCGACCGACGAATCCCGCGAGGTCGGGCGCGTCGCCCCAATCCTGGGCGCGCTCGACTGTGCCCGTCGCCCGCCCCGTGGCAGGCCGCTCCGCGTCAGGCGCGGTCGAGACCGCGGCACCTGAAGGTGCCGAACTCGAGGGTTGCTGCATGGCGACCAGGCTGGCGAACCACTCTGCGTCGAAGGGCGCGTGCATGCGTGGTCCCTCGCGCTCGACTGCCGCCCAGAGCTGGCGCGCTTCTGCCATCTCGCGGCCTCTGGTGAGTCCACCCGTCTCGAGCAGCGCTCGGATGAGCGCTTGCAGTCGCTCGGCAGTTGGCAGCGTGACGCCCGCCTCCCAGTCCTGCACCGAACGCCGACTGACGCCGGCGCGCATCGCCAGGTCGCGTTGGACGAGGCCGGTGCGACCGCGACCCCGCAAAAGCAAGCTGCGAAAGGACTCAGCCAGTTGCGACGGATCCATGCGTGCCGAACCCCCAGCAATCTATCACGAAATCCTCAGGTCTGGTGGGCCGCTGAATGAGGACCTCGCGCCAATTGACGCGGCTCGCCCCGGATGCTGTCTACCCTCCGTAGCTGGTCTCTATCTCGGAGAACTTCCCCCGCCGAGTCTGGACGAACCTTACTGACGCTCGCGGAATACGGCGCATTGCTTCGCTTCGCTCGCTCGCGCCGCAACGCGGTCCCTCCGGGGATCAAAGGGGCTCGTCGCCCCTTTGAAATCCCCGTGTTCGGCGGTGAGACCTCGTCACCTCCCAACCGGAGGCGAGCCGCAGGTAAATTGCGAAGCTCTGTAATGCCCGCCCAATCAGGTCGCGTGTCTTGACGCCGGCAATGCCTGGCCAGGTCGCGCCGACGCCCGAGGCGGCATTGGATGCAACTACCCGCGGACCAATCCACGTCGCGCGGATTGCTGAATCGGCACCACCGGTTGCCGCCTCACCGGAGCAGTTACGCGAGGTATCCTGCTGGCCGGGCATCATCGTCGGTATCGGGCGACGGCTGCGGCTGACCGCCCGGGCGTCACTTGTAGCGTTGGGCTTGTAGAGGTTGGTTGCTGAGCATCCTGGATCAGCCAACTGCGACCTGCTTCACCGGCGTGTAGACGTCAGCGTCGGTCGATTGGTCGGTCGCGCCGTCACCGTATGCGCTCACGAGGCGTTATCCGTGCAAAGGATCAGGTGCGTGGGATCGGGTTGGGGAAAATCCAAACCTCAGCCGCGATTGGTGGCTTACCCGGTCCGGGTATAGCTCAGTCATTTTGTCGTAAAGCTCCTCGTCGGAGGTCTTCAACTCCCGAAGGCGACCGAAGTCCATCAGGTACCTCGTGGAATTCTGGATCGCTTGCGGTACGTCCGTGCGCTCCGGTTTTCTTGTGACCGGCGACAGCGATTTTCGGGTCGAGCGCCGCCAGCCGATCCGGGCGTGCCGGAGGGGAGGAGCGCTTCAACTCGATGCTTTCGAGCGCGCACCTGCGCGACTGGCGCGGGTTGGTCCGCCGCTTCTCCGACGCAGCCAACCAGGCCGGCTTGCGGCGCGACAACCCGGCCGCCGGCGTGGCCGCCCCGCGCAGCAAGCGCGCCGACTACAGGGAAGACCGGGTATCGTGGAGTGCGGCTACGGCCCCCGGGTCGCCGTCAACTCGAACGGCGGCGGCGTCGCGCCGCCCGCTCAAGTAGAGGAGCAACTCGAGGGGCTGGCCGATCAGCGCGGCGCGTGGGGATCGACCGAAACTTCGTGATGCCCTGTCTGGTTGGATGATTGCCAACCCGTAAGGTCGGATCTTACGCGCGACACTCCAGCCGGTCAGGCCGACCACCCGCCACGCCAGGTCGTCGATGTCGGGCCGGTCGGTGCGTCTGGGCAGGCCGTTCGCGCGTCGAACGTCCTCGTGATGAATGACGTACTCGACTCCATTCAGCAGTGTCCGCACTTTCGGCAGGCGCCACGGTAGCAAGGGGGCACCGGCGCGCAATTGATCGACCAGGGGGCCCAGACCGTGGAGTTTCTCCTGCGACAGTCGCTCGGGGCCCCAGCGTTTGAAGTGCTCGCGGAGTACGAGGTGCCCCGCAAGGTCGAGCGTCGTCCAGCCCTCGCACAAGGTCGGCGCATCCGGGCCGAGCTCCAGCATGAGGTCGCATAGCTCCCGACGTTCGCGCGCATCGATTGGCTCTGGCACTAGCGTTGGTTTACCTCTCCAGCGTCACCAGATAGTGGAATATGGCCACGTTAGCAGTCCCAGTCGGGGGTTTCAGCCGGTGCCGACTACGGCCTCGCCGACTAGAAGTCTGGCCGACAAGCCTGTTTTCAGCCCGGGTCGCAGTCGGTCAGACTTCTGTGACAGTTTGCGCCAGGAGCGCGGCAGGCGGTTTCGAGGCGGATTACAGGCTTTTCGGCCGCGCTTCTACCCATCCATCGACAGCAGCTCGCAGTCGGACCGTCCCTACTTTGTCTTCCCTCCC
This sequence comes from uncultured Chloroflexia bacterium, assembly GCA_963776625.1. Lineage (GTDB taxonomy): Bacteria > Chloroflexota > UBA6077 > UBA6077 > CF-72 > CF-72. The sequence continues at coordinate 1,433,793 of CAVZNP010000007.1, forward strand.
TGGTGTTGCAGCCATCGTCGCTGAGTGCGTCGAGCCGGTCGCCGTCCCCAGAGCTGATCCCGCAGCGCTGAGCCATGCGTCGTCGAGAGTGGCTGTGAACCGGCTGCCGAGCTTCCCCTGAAAAGCGTCCAATGCTGACCAACGCACATACGCGGCGATACTGTCGCTCAACCAACTCACTACCGCTTTGACGTCCGCCGCTGGTCTAGCCTGTAGCCGTGGCGCAGGTGAAGCTTCCGAAGCGCGCTGGCTTGCGGTGTGCGTCCTCTCGATTTGGTTGACCGCCGCCGGTCAGACCCCCGGTGTCGCGTCCGCGGCATCGCCGTTCGGACAGGCCCCCGTCCACAACACGTTGACCGTGCATGGACTGGGCTGCGGACAAACCGACTGCGGCGCGATGGTAAAGCTCATTCCACCCCAGGATCCAGTCGATCAGCGCTGGGGTAGCTGCAGCGACGACCAGCCCCTGGATGCCGCCAACAATATCAGCGGCGGTGCCGGCCCGTGCGTCATGGACTACGCGGTAGGCAGCCTTGACTATCCGGATGGCCCGCCAACGGTCCTGATTCTCACCGGCGAGCAGTGCCTGATTATGCCGCAACAGAGCGTCATCGATGGTCAGGGAACCCACGGGCCCCCGGACTGCAGCCACGCCGCGCACTTTCTGGGGTGGGGTGGTGATTGTGGCGCGAACGGTGTCGGGACTGTCGCTGGTGGCGCATGTACCCTGGTGATGGACCAGGACCACGACGTGTACATCGGCTATAGCTATTTCGAGTGTCTCAGTGACAGCCCGTGGGCCGATGAGAGCCAGGACAATGACGCGCGTCAGGTGGCAGGTCGATTCACCGACCACGGCACGTTCGATCCAGCGCAATGCGGGTACAAGGGCACGACGATTATCACGTGGGGTCCAGAGCTGAGCCCGCCCGAGCCGCCGGGCGGTAACTGGGGTGGGCTCCAGAGTGCGCCGGTTTGCCAGGTACCCGCGAATGTACCAGGCACCGAAGTCCCGACCGCGCCGCCGACTCTGTTTCGCGGCCTGCCTGGACTGGTAGAGATCTTGAGCACCAGTTCGCTACAAACGCAGCGAGACCTGCTACAGACGCTTCAGCAACTGAACGGCGGCTGCGACGGCTAACTCGCGGTACTCCTCCAGTTGAGACACGCCGCGGACGTTTCCCCACTTGCGGTCGCGGGTGGCCTTCGAACGAGCGATGCTGCAGGTGGGCGAGGCGCATGCGAGCGGCGTTTCCGTTGATGAGGGCGCGGAGTTGCAGCCGTGGGACGTGCTGACAACCCACCCACTGGCTGAGGTCGTCCGCTTCGAGGCACCGCCTGCGCAAGTCCTTGCAGCCGCATCGCGTGGTCTGCCTCCCCCTTCACCCGGCGCGAGCGCGTACTAGAAGTCTGGCCGACAAGCCCGTTTTTAGCCCGAGTCGCAGTCGGCCAGACTTCTGTGACAGTTTGCGCCAGGAGCGCGGCAGCCGGTTTCGAGGTGGACTACGGGCTTTTCGGCCGCGCTCCTGGATCCTCATCGCGCCACGCCTGCCGAACCGACTGCAGCCGTTCGGCCGTCGGGTAATTGACGCCGCTTTCCCACTTCTGGACCGACCGGTGGCTTACGCCGGCTCGGGCGGCGAAGTCGCGCTGGATCAGTCCAGTTCGCCCGCTATAGCGCATGAGCGTGCCGCGGAATGACTCAGGCACGCGCGACGTGTCGATGTTCTGCCCTGGCTCTCGCGGGGCACTCCATCAAGCCAACCACCCGCCGCCCCGAGCGTCCTTGGCCGACCGATCAGGTCAGTGTCGCTTCGTTCGTCCGCCGGCAGCAAGCTGACTTCGATGTGATCGACGACCGAAAACTACACCGGTGAACGCGCTGCTCACTGGTCTGGTCCCAGTCGCCATGATTGCACAAAAGCCACGGATGGACGGGCCCGACCCGTGCTGCCCTCAATCAGCTCCGCACCGCCTCGGCTTAGGTGGACGCGCTTCATTCGGCCAGGCCGCTACGCTAGTGAAGCATGGCGGCGACATACTTTGTCACTGGCGCAACGGGGTTCATCGGTGGCCAGCTCGTACGTCAGCTGATTGAGGCAGGACACGCCGTCGTGGCCATCGCCCGAGTCCCAGCTCGGGCCGAGGAACTGACATCTCTCGGCGTGCGGATCGTGCCCGGTCGACATCACGGACAAGAACAGCCTGCGCCAGCCCATGACCGGTGTGGACGGAATTTTCCACCTCGCTGGGTGGTATCAGATTGGCGTTCGCGATAAGCGACCCGCGTATCGAATCAACGTCGAAGGCACTCGGAACGTGCTGGAGGTCATGCGCGAGCTCGGCATCCCACGTGGGGTGTACACCAGCACGTTGGCCGTCAACGGCGACACGCATGGCCGTATCGTCGATGAGCGCCACCGCTACGACGGGCCATTCTTGAGTGAATACGATCGCACCAAGTGGGTCGCTCATTACGAAGTTGCTGAACCGTTGATCCGGCAAGGCTTGCCGCTGATCGTGGTGCAGCCCGGCGGCGTGTACGGCCCTGGCGATAGCAGTCCGCAGGGCCAGCTGCTTCGCCGATATCTGCGCCGACGCTTACCGATGGTGCCGCGTGGTTCGGCGCTATGTTGGGGTCATGTCGAAGACACGGCCCGTGGCCATCTGCTGGCCATGGTGCGCGGCACGCCAGGCGAAAGCTACATCATCGCCGGACCGCCAGCCACGCTCATCGAAGCGCTGAAGCTGGCCGAACGGATCACCTCCGTGCCAGCACCGCGCATTCACCCTTCACCTGCGCTGGTACGGGGCTTCGCGGCAATGATGAGTGTCGTCGAACGTTTCCTGCCGGTGCCCGACACGCTCAGCGCCGAATATTTGCGGGTTGCAGCTGGCGTCACGTACCTGGGATCGAACGCCAAAGCCAGGCGAGACCTTGGGTTTTGCCCCAAGGGGGCTGGAGGACGGTCTGCGTCAGACCCTCGAATACGAACTCCGTCAGTGAGCCAGCTCTCGAACCCGCACTGTACGACAGCCGTGCGGACCTGGTTGCCGCGCTGAGCGCCCTCTCGACCTGAATGGCGTCAGTCCCGTCGTCTCGGGTACCGCTCAGGTGGTCGCCAGCAGGGAGAACTGGTCGACCCGCATTCTGGGGTCCGATCTTTTACCATCGAGGACTGGACGATCGACCAGGGCAGCGTGTTTGCCGCTGATCTCGTTTAGAAGTCAAATGCTGACGCTGCTGCTCGTCGGCGTCGCCGCGGTGTCGCTGGTCGTCGGAGGTGTGGCCATGCTGTTACCACTTGCTGCTCGCTTGGCCGCGGCGCTGCCCTGGAACGCGATTGTGCTGTCCTTCGGCATCGGGTTCTATCCGGCACGCACCGCCGCACGACTGGACCCGATCGTCGCGCTGCGTTACGAATAGCAGCGATGCTGAGACTGCAACTGCGTCTGTCGATCGCGGCGATCCTGGTCGCCCTGTTCCTGGCGCCCAGCCTGGTGCTGGCCCAGGACGATAACCGCTCGTTCCCTGACACCGGCTTCACCATCAGTGACGACGCCGTGTGGAACTTCTTCAACCAGTACGGTGGCGTGCAGACCTTCGGGGAACCGGTCTCACGCGAGTTCACCCTGCTGGGGCATACGACACAACTCTTTCAGAACGCCGCCCTGACCGTACAGCAGGATGGTTCGGTGCAAGCCCTGCAGCTCACTGGCGAGGGCTTGCTCCCGTACACTGGCTTTGGGGGACTGACAGTTCCCCCCGCCGACCCCGCCATGGCATTCGTCGCACCTACGCCGGACCAACCGGACTATTCGGCTCGCTTGCAGATCTTCATCCAGTCCGTCGTCAGCGATCCGTTCCTGTCCGCCTATAACACGAACGGTGGCACTTCGGTCTGGGGCCTGCCAACCTCCGGCGCTAAGACGGATCCCGCCAATCCGAATTTCGCCTATCAGCGTTTTCAAGGCGGCGTCTTTTTCAACGACATGACCGCTGGAACGACACAGCCGCTGCCGCTCGGCCAGTTTCTCAAAGACGTCCTGACCGGCCAGAACCTGCCAGCCGATCTGGCGAGCGAGGCCGCTAGCTCACCACTGCTGCAACAATACGCCCCAAACCAGCCGAACTGGCTCGCCCGCCCGTCTGAGCTGGCTCAGACGGACCTCACAAACGCGTTCGTGCCCGACGCTGGCTAAATTCAGGCCGTTGCGGGGAGCGACGGCCTCATCGCGTAGCGCGCGCGATTCTTCTTGCGGGCGATTGGACGCGCCTACTCCAGCGTGAGCCAGTCCATGAGCGCTTGCAGTGCGCCGTGGTCGGGAGCCTTGGCGCGTACCGAATGCAGCTGCCATCGACACGTCTGACTCACCGCTGGAGTCGCAGTCGGCCAGACTTCTGTCTCGGTTTACGCCAGGGGCGCGGCAGGCGGTTTCGAGGTGGATTGCGGCCTTTTCGGCCGCGCTCCTGGCAGGCCGGGTAGCTCCTGCCTCGGCCGGCAACACGGCTAAAGACTACGCGATCGAACTCCACACCCTGCTGGTTGATGGCCCGAAGGGTCATGGTCGCGTTCCCTCCAGGAGTGGCGGGTACGACATCCAGTGCGATGAACGCATAGTCGCGATAACGGGCCTGCGACCAGTCGATGGTCTCGTACTGGTCGGTGAAGTTCTTCTGGCTCACGTACGGTCCGGTGCTTGCCGACTGGTTGCCGGGCACAACATTGCTATTGCCCGGGTCACTGGTGTTGACACCAACAATGAAGTTGCGGTCGTCCTCGACGGGACCGCCCCACGTGTAACGTGGGCGGCCCGCCGGAGCCCACCACCACAAAGGTCGTCCCATCCGTCTCCGGGTGCACCACTGCGGCCTGGTTCGGCGACATCGAGACGGCCTGAACCGACGACGACCCGCTGTTGGCAGCAGGGTTGTACCGGATCGGATTGGTCCGCTCGTATAAGTGGTTGTGACCCTGGATGGCCAGGTCTACGTGGTACTCGGCGAAGAGCGGAGCCAGAGTCGAGCGCACACCGCCGTCGGAGGAGTGGCTAGAGCAAGTCGAGAAGGCACAGTGGTGGAAGAACGCGATGATAAAGTCGATAGTGTTATCGGCGCGGAACTCGGTGAGCCGCTGCTTGAGCCATGCAGCCTGGCTACCCTGGCTATAGCCGAGGAGGCCCTGGATCTCGTAGCTGAGGTCGTTGGCGTCCACGCTGATTACCGCCACGTTGCTGTACGTGAAGCTGTACACCGACGGGCACTGGCTGGGGCCGTTCTTCGGCAAGTCGAGCCTCTGGGCGTGGCCCCCATAGCCGAGCGAACCGTAAGAGTGGATCGTGCTGGCGTCGGCGCCCAGCGCGGCACTGAACAATTCGACGTCGTGGTTACCGGTGGCGAACATCCACGGTGTCGAAGCGGAACTCGGCTCGATGGTGCTCAGGTAGCTGGTCCATACGTAGGGGTCGAAGTCGTCCCACCCGCCGCTGTTTGGCGGCGGCGGAGGCGTGTTGGAGTTGCCGGGCTGCGTGCCGCCGGGACCATCCGGGTTGATGATCGCCACCGCGTCACCGCTCGGGTTGGCGTAGCACATGTCGCCGGCGAGCAGGTGGAAACGGCTGGGAGTCCTGGTCTGTCGGGTTGCGGACGAGCGCGATCTGCGCCACCAACGCGGCCACCGGAGAGATGTTTGTCGGCGCGGTTGTCGATGTTGGGTCGTAATAATCCGGGTCTGACGAGCTGTAATAGTCGTTGGTAATGTGCGACGAGGACTCCGGCTGCAAGGAGGGGGCATTGTCAAGGGTCAACCCGGTTCCTGGCGCGCCGGTAATGCCCTGGTCGCCGAAGGCGGTGAAGGTGAACGGCTGGCGGGCATGCAGCTGGTCCGGCGCCGTGGTCAGCGTCGCGTCCGGGGTCGAACCGACCTGGGACCCCGCCCGGTAGACGAAGCGGTAGTGATAGGTCTGACCCGGCTCGAAGGTTGTCCAGTAGTGCGTGAACGTAGAACTGGGTCGCGTTCAGCAGATCCGTCGTTGAAGCAGTGATCGGCCCCGTGGGCACCCCATTCCACACTGGTACGTGGGTGACGAGCTCCCGCAGCTCAGCCGGTGCTACCGCTCCATAGAATGGGTCGAGGCCATACTCGACGAAGACCTGCATGCCTGATGGGACGGCGTTGTAGGTGTTGAGGTTGAACAACTGGCCGGCGACCCACATCTGGCGTTGGGGATCGGCACCGAACGACAGATGGCGGCCATTGACGACGAAGCCGCCTGCCACCGTCCCCGTGCTCGTCAACTGGTCGGCGAAGGCTGGCGAGCCGAACCCGTTTCCCAGGAGGAACGTGGCACCGACTGCCCCGACGCTCCCTTTCAGCATGTTCCGACGGCTGACGAGGTTCCGGCGCAACTGCTGTTGAAGGAACTCGTGCTGCTCCTCAGCAGCGACTGTCCAGACACCACCAGACCTCGCGGACCGTGTTAATCGGCTCATCGCGGGGCATGGTACGCGGACAGAATCAACCGGGACGTTAACGGGTAACGACCGGTAGTGGACGAGCACTGCGAGGTAGCCGCTGACACGAGTTGGTCCATGGTCGGTCGACGACGTCCGGGGACGATCGTGCCGGTCGAGTTTGTTCATGAGTTTGTGCTCTTACGTGCGAGTGCACCGCGGCAGGGGTTACCACCAAGTCCTCCAGGATCTGCTTGTTCGTCAGAGCACAGGTCGGCGACTGCTGGACAGCCATCGAAGAGCCGTCGGTTGGGCGCTCTAGCCGCTATTGAGCTGGGCGTATGACGCGGCGAATTCGTCCTTCATCTGGTTGCCGCCGTTGGTCTGCCAGTCCTTCACGAGTTGATCCCACTCACTCAGGTTGCGGCGTCCGGCGATAATGTCCTGGGCTCCGCCACCGATGGAGTCCAGCAAGATCGTGCCCTTGGCCGCGAATGTCGGTGAGAACGTGCCGATGGAAGCGTCCTCCACGCCGATGGGGGCCAGCAGTTTCTCATAACCCTGGTAGATCTCGGGCGCCCGGGGATCCGCCGGCGAATAGTAGTAGGGCGACGGTCGCACCAGGCTGTACCACGCCGAGCCGTTCGGGCCGATCTCCGCGTTACCCTGGTCGGTCAACACGGGATTCCCCTGGTCGTCGTAGTGGAAATCGGAGCCCTGCACGCCATAGCTAATCAGCTCGAACTCCTGACTGCCGAACGGCGCCGCCAGGAAGTCCAGAATGCCGAGCAACTCCTTCACGCGGGCGTCGCTCGCCATTTTGATGAGCGAGATGCCGAAGTTTGGCCGCCCGAAGTAGTAGAGCGGCTTACTCTGGCCGTCGGCCGAGAACGGTGGAACCAGCGTGATGTGCGACGGTGGATCCATAGGCACCGCATTCGAGCCGCCCCAATAAGGCGAGGACTGGAGCCCATCAAAACGAAAAATCATCCGGCGCGCCCGGAAGTCGATGCGCGCCGAGGCGGTGTTGTATTCGAGGCTCTTCGGGATGATAGAGGCCAGCTTTGAACAGGTCGGCCGCATACACCATCGCCTGTCGGTATTCGTCTGTCTCGAACAAGTAGGTGAACTTGCCGTTGGCGTCCACGGCCCAGTAGTTCGGTGCCTTGTACACGCTGTTCCATAGACCATTGACCGTGCTGAAGGCGTACTGTGAACCACCTTCGCTGCCGATCGCCCAGGTATTGTTCTGTGGGTCGTTGACTTTGAGCGCCGTGTCTTTGAATTCCGCCGCGCTCTTTGGATAGTTCAGGCCAAGCTGATCGAGGACCTCCTGGTGACCCCAGAACCACCAGAAGTAGGGGGATAGCGTGGCTGGAACCCCGTAGATTTTGCCGTCGACCAGGGTGCTCTTCCAGGCGCGGCTTGGGAGCGCAGCAAGGTTGGGATACGCCTTGACGGCGTCGCCCGCTAGGTATGGCGTCAGATCCGCACACTTGGCGTTGAGGAAGGCCGGCACGATAGGCGTCGAAGGGCGGGTGATCGTACACATGATGTCTGGCAACTCATTCGACGCCTGGATCGAGGCCCACTTCGGATCGAAGTCGGCGAATGGGATGTAGATGACATTCAGTTTGGAATTGACCGCTTTGTTGATCGCCTGCCACTGCGCATTCTGGTCGACTGGCGGCATGGGCGGATTGTTGCTCTCCAGCGAGACTGTCACGTCGCTACCGCTGCCGGGTGGGGTCTTGACTGATTGGAACAACTGCTTGGGGTAGCTGGTCCAACCGGGGCTGACGAGACCGTCGACAGTGCCTGGAAGATCCGGAGGTGCAACCGTATTCTGGATTGGGACGTACGTGGGCAGATGGCCAAGTGCCACGCTCTTGGGCTGCGGCGTCCCCGTGGCGGGTGCCGCGCCTCCAGACGCCGTACCGCTGGTCGGCGCCGGTACTTGCGCGACTCGTGGCCGTCGGTACGGATGGCCCACTGGCGTTGCAGGCCGCCAACAGCGGGAGGGCAAATCCCACCAGACCTGCGCTACGGCGCAAGAATGCCCGTCGCCCTACTTCGTGCGCTCCCGTCCGCAGCTTGTCCACGCTTTCCACAGCCGCTCACTGTACCAAGCGGGTGCGTGCGCCGGTCAAAGGTGTGTCCACGCGCAGGCTGCATACATGGCGGCCTCGATGAGTGGTGTCCCGTACGAAGCGCACTTGCCCCTCGGATTATCGTCGCCTCGCCAGGCGGAGCCGGCGAGGAGTGTAAAGCCCTCGGTTGCTGCAGGCTGTGCGGTCTAAAAGCCATCGCTCGCCTGATCTGAAAATGCACATTGGATCGTATGTTTGACTTGGCTCGAAGTCGGCAGTTCAACGCCTGTGTTGTCAGGGTGACAGGCGACGCGCCGTGACGTGGTCGATCCTGGGCAGTGACCCGCGAGGAACCTTCCGCCCGTGCCCGCTACGAAGGCGCTAAGTGCACCGTCCCGGAAATACCGGGGCCAGTGCCCTCGGGCCGATCCAAGGTTCGCCGCGACTGCCCACGATAGGTATCGAAACTTACGGGACGCTGTACCAAGCTACCCAATGCCAGGTTCGCTAACCACGACAACCAGCGCACCGTGACCGTTGGCGAGAGCTCTGTCGAAGCGGCGCATCGGTCAGCAACTCCCACGGTTGCGATGAGCGGTGCGGGCGACTTGCAGGGGCACTCACTTTACGCTCAGTCGCCCGCTTTGTGAAGAGGTTCCGGTGAAGCAGATGGTTGAGTATTTCGCGGGTCGCGCTAGCCCCACCGCCAGAACACATTCACTTGCGCTGTGCACCAGGACACGGTGCTCGAGAATCGTCCGGCATCCCACCGATGACAATTTCTTCGACCCGGCGCGCGCGGCTATTGGCACTTCCACGCGGGCGGTGGCAGGGACACACCCCATCACCGAGGCGGTGAGTCCGCGCCGAAGAATGCCAGCGCATCACAGGATGATATGAGGTTGTGAAGTCCGTCACTTGACGGACTCTCGAATCGGTCCTACATTGCGCGTCACGCGCAGCCGCCGGGGAGAGAGCGGCAGCGCGTGACGCGCTATTTCGTATTTGTTTCGCTACACAAGGAGATGTGAGTCATGAGCTCAGTGATCGAGCTGCCCGTTCGTCTCGAGGAATCGGACACCCCCGCCACCCTGGATGACGTCCTTGGCACCCTGAAAGTTGTCTACACCACCACCGCCTGTCATGCCTGTGGACGCATGGTCACGCTGACAGAGATCACCACGCCGACGGTCCACGACGCCGCCCCAGTCTAACTGACAGTCCCGCACAAACGCCCATGAGTTCGGGGGTCGGCACTCTCTCCCGCCGACCCCCGGATCTCCACCAGGAGCTCGCCATGTTTGTTCCGCCCGTCCGGCGTGGGATCGGCTGGTCGTACTTTCCCACCGCCGCACACGTCAACGCGCGCGTGCGCGATCTCATCGATTTCGCCGAAGTCAGTCCGGACACCCTGTGCCGGGAAGTGCTCACGGACCGCGGTGCACGACTGCAGCTGCAGCCAACCCTGATACGCGCGGCCCTGGACACGCTGGACGGCGTGCCAATCACCGTGCACGGACTGGAGTTGTCGATTGGTTCAGCCGCGGGGTGGAACGATTCGTATGTCAGCATGCTGGACGAGTTCCACGGACTGCGCGAGTTCGCCTGGCACAGCGAGCATCTGGGGTATTTGCTGACCACGGACCGTGAGGGCGCCGTCCTCAATGCGGGCGTGCCACTTCCGCTGCCTTTCACGCAGGAAGCGGTCGATCTCGTAGCGCCGCGTGCCGACTGGATGATCGAGCGATACGGGGTGCCATTTCTGCTCGAGAACGCCGTGTACTATGTACCGGACCTGCCCGCCGACCCTGGCTGGGACGAGATTGTCTTTCTGAACAGGCTCGTTGCGTCGAGCTCCTGCGGGCTGCTGTTGGACCTGTTCAACCTGTACTGCAATAGTCTGAATCATGGCTTCGACCTGATCGATGCGCTGTCACGATTGCGGCTGGACCGTGTCGTCGAGGTCCACGTGGCCGGCGGCAAGTTCGTCGATGGCTTTCTGCTTGACGGCCATTGCAGCGCCGTCCCGGAGCCGGTCTGGGGCGCACTGGAGTGGCTTCTGCCCCGTGCGCCGAACGTCGCTGGCGTGGTCTACGAGGTGCTGGAGCCCGCCCTGCCACTCGTGGGCTTCGACACGTTGTGCGAGCAGCTCCAGCGCTTGCGCGCCACCTGGTCGGGGGTCCCGGCCTCGGGATTGCGGAGCGCCGCATGACCCTCGCCGCCTGGCAGGCCGGCCTCGCCGCAGAGGTCCTCGCCGGGGCTGCCAACACCAGCGTGCCAGAAACGGGAACCGCAGATTCAGGCGGCGCGCTGAGCGAAGCCGAACGACGCTGGCTGCGGCATGTGCTCTCAAGCGCCGGATTCCGTATGACCTGCGAGGTGCAGCGCTGGTGGCGCGAGTTCCGCGTGCAGTCCGCCGCGCCGCTGACTCTATCCGTCCTGGATGCGGGTCGCCGCGCCGCGTTGATCGCCGAGTACGTGCGGCGCCATACGCGACCTTCGTCATTCGTCGTGCGCGAGGCGCTGCCGTTTCTGGACCTCGCCGCCGAACTCGCGGCGGACGTTCCCCACTTGCTGTCGCTGGTCGCCTTCGAACGCGCGATGCTGCAGGTGGGCGAGGCGCACGCGAGCGGCGTTTCCGTTGATGAGGGCGCGGAGTTGCAGCCGTGGGACGTGCTGACAACCCACCCACTGGCTGAGGTCGTCCGCTTCGAGGCACCGCCTGCGCAAGTCCTTGCAGCCGCATCGCGTGGTCTGCCTCCCCCTTCACCCGGCGCGAGCGCGTACTGGATTCTCATCGCGCCAGGCCTGCCGAACCTGGCGCGGGCCTCGAGCGAGGCGGAGGCGACACTCTTTGTCACTCTGCGTGCGAATCCCGGGCACGTGGCACGCCTCAGATCCGACGTGGGGTCCGCGGCGCTCCTGGCAGAGCTCTGGCAAGCCGGTGCCCTGAGGCGCGAGTGACACATGTCGCGCACGGTTGGCGCCCTCCGCAATCCAAACTTCGTCAAGATCTGGACAGGGCAGTCCATCTCGATGACCGGCTCCCAGGTGAGCGTGCTGGCGATTCCATTGATCGCGGCCATCTTGCTGAACGCGACTCCGGGCGAGATGGGTATGTTGCGCGCTATCAGTTTCTTGCCCGTGCTGGTGCTGGGCCTGCCCGCCGGAGCGTGGCTGGATACTGTGCCGCGTCGGCCGGTCATGATCGCGGCGGATGTCGGCCGCGCCGCGCTACTAATGCTGCTGCCACTCGCCGCCGTGCTGGGGGCGCTGCGCATGGAAGTCCTGTACGCCGTCGCGTTCTTGAGCGGTGGCCTGTCGCTGGTGTTCGACATCGCCCAGTCAGCCTGGCTGCCGGGTGTCGTCGACGCTGACCGCCGAGGCGACGCACTCCTTGAGGCCAACAGCAAACTGGAGCTGAGCCGCTGGTCGGTCCAGATTGTCGGGCCGGGCATTGCCGCCGCCCTGGTGCAGCTGGTCGGCGCGCCCATTGCCCTGCTGGCCGACACCGCGTCGTTCCTGGTGTCTGCCACGCTGCTCAGCCGAGTCCACACGGTCGAAGCCACCCCGCCACCGCGGGCACGTCCCGTTGGGAAGTCGCCTGGTCTCTGGCGCGACATGCCGGCCGGACTGCGCCTGGTCATGCACCACTCGCTGCTGCGGACCATGGCCGCTACGGCGGCGCTGAGCAATCTGTTCGCGTATGCCCAGTCGGCGGTCTTGCTGTTGTTTGTGACGCGCGAGCTGGGGCTGCCAGCCACCGTGTACGGTGCGATTCTGGCAGGCTTTGGCCTGGGCGGAGTGTTAGGCTCGCTGGTGGTGGGGCGCGTGGCGGGCGGGGTTGGCCCACGCGGCGCGATCTGTGTGGGGGTGGTGCTCATGGCGGCCGGCGACTCACTGGTGGCGATGGCGGGTGGCCCACTGTCATTTCCTGCCGCGGCCATCGTGGCCGGTCAGTTCGTCACCGGCGTCGGTCTGCCGCTGTGTACCGTCAGCATGGTGAGTCTGCGGCAAGCGATCACGCCAGCCGACCTGCTGGGCCGCGTGAATGCCGCGACGCGACTGGTGGCCTGGGGTGCGCTGCCGCTGGGCGCGCTGCTCGGTGGGGCGCTGGGGGACGCACTCGGCTTGCGACCAACGCTGGTCATAGCGGCCGGGCGGCTCCGCGCTGGTCGTGGCCTGGGTCGCGGCCGCGATCCCGGAGCGCCGCGTGACGCTTCGGACACTCCACGAGACGTTTTTCGGCTGAAAGTAATTGAAACTGGGTCGCGCGTGACGCATTTGCGTCCGAAAGGGACGCTTGGCGTGACGCCCCCGGGCATACGTTACAGGGTACTGTGTTGGCTTGCATTACTACTGCCGCCGCCCACGGTCTGTGGCGCGTGCTCGACGTCTACGTCGGGGTTGACCTGACCCAGCCAAGAGTCTGCCCAGCTTCTGTCTGTCGGCCTGGCGAACGCGGCCGTCAAGGAAGCCCGCACGCGCGTTGGCGCCGCGATCAAAAATAGTGGGCTGCAGTATGCGCTTTTCGGCGCATCACCGCGAACCTGGCACCGGCTAAGTACAGCGTCTCGTAAGTTTCGATACCTATCGTGGGTAGTCACGCCGAACCCGGGTTCGACCCGAGGACACCGGCCCCGGTATTTCCGGGACGGTGCACCAAGCTCCAGAAACAGGGGCCTATCGTATGCTCTGCCGCTCGCGCTGACGGTCCTGGTGGCCTCAGGCTAGCTGGACCCGCCACCACCGGCCAGCGTGTTCGTAGACGAGTTGTCGCTCGACGGCCACGTGCGACGCGCAGGCATCCTGCCGATGGCGGCCACCCAGTTGTGAGTTGATCCTCCAGTTAGAAGCAGAAGCCACCGTCGGTGGAACAACCGCATCGCGGGACTTAGCCGTTCGGCGTGCGGTCCTTCAGCCACTTTTCAGGGCATGCGCTCCGCTGAGTAGCGCGCTGGCAGGTCTGCCGCGCCAAGCTGAAGCTGACTTTCATCAGGAGGCCCTGACCGATGGCAATCCAGTACACCCAGCCGTTGTCCGACTCGCTCGACGGTGACGGTGAGGCTTGGCGGCGAACCACGACGTCCAGTTCCGTTTCGGGTGGCGGATGCCAGCGATGGCCCTGTACCCGTTTTCGATCCGGCAGTACGGCCGATTTCTGGTCCTGCGCGAACAGGTCCAGGACGGCTCTTCAGTCGTGACGACCTGGGCATCTGTCCAGTCCTAGGGAAGACAAGGAGAACCCTCATGTCCATTTCGCTGTCTACAGTATTGAAGACGTCGGGTCGATCGGCCAGCGCCCGACGCGCCGCCGCCGCCCTGGCTGGATTGGCGCTCTTGACCGCGGCAGCGCTGCCGGCGGCGACCCCCAGCCTGGCAGCCGGCCCGCAGCTGGGTCTGCTCACCGCGGTACCGGCTGGGACCCAGCCGTTGGCACTCGCCGCCGACCCGGGCCTCGACACGGTCTACGTCGCCGAGTTCGGGGGCGGCCTGCTGGCGCTCAGCGGGTCCACCGGGCAGCCCAAACATGCGTCCATCTCCCTGCCACAGGTGGTCTCCAGCATCGCCGTCAACCCCGCCACCCATAAGGTCTACGTGGCCGGTGGGGATACCCTAACTGACAGTTTCGTCTCGATCCTCGATGGCAACGACCTGTCTACTCCCCCTCTCAACGCGCAGGTCAGCTGCTGCCCCAACGGAGTGGCGGTCGATCCGACCACCAACACTGTCTACGTCACCAATACCGGCGGAAACGGTGTCTCCGTGCTGGATGCAACCACTGGCCAGCCAGTCCACGCGCCAATTCCGGTAGGTCTCCAACCGAATACGGTGGCCGTCGATCCGACCACCAACAAGGTCTACATCACCGAGTCGGAGGTCGCGGAGCTGTGGGTCATCGACGGTACTACCAACACCCTGGACCCCACGCCAATCGAAGGCACCGGTGTCACCGGCCAGCTCGCGATTGATCCGACCACAAGTACGGTGTACGTTGCCAGCGGACCGGAGAACACGGTGACGGCCCTTTCGGAGTCGACCAACGCAAAGGTTGCCACCTTCAATCTCGGCCCGGGCGTCGACAATGACGGTGTCGGCGCTTCAGGCATCGCGGTTGATCCCTCGACCCACGATGTCTACGTCGGCGACAGCCTGAGCAAGGCCGTGACCCTCGTCCAGGGAGCAGATCCTGCAGCCGCGCCGATCACCGTTCCGCTGAACCTGCCGGTGAATTTCCAGCAGGACATCTTGCCCGTCGCGGTCAACCCGTCAACGCACTTCGCGTACGCCGCCGACTTCCTCGACAGCACCCTGTCCATTGTTGTGCCGTTCACGACTACGGTGCCCGGCGCGCCCTCCGACGTCACTGCCACCACCGGGGTGGTGCCGCAACGATTGCCTTCAAGGCGCCCGCCTCAGACGGCGGCAGCCCGATCACCTCGTACACGCTGAGGGCCCAGGACCTGACGCATCCATCCGCGAGCGGCCAACCCGTTACCGAATCCGCCAGTGATGTTGCGGCGGCGGGCGACACCATGACATTCACTCCGCTCGCGACCGGCGACCACTATCTCTTTACGGTCTCGGCCACCAACGCGGTTGGCACGGGCCCGGCCCAGGCCTCCAACGTGCTGGAACTGGTCGGTAACCATGTAGGCACCGGCAACTGCAACGGCCCGATCAAATGCCAGTAGTTAGAGTGAGCTAAGAATCTTCTCAAAGTCCCGGCTGCCCGACCTCGATTCATCGAGGGTGGCCCACCGGCCGGGCTTTTTCGCGATCTCATGGTCCCTGAGTGACCATGTGGGCTTTGCAAAGGCTTTCTCACGGTCGTGTCGGGAGCATATGATGGCGGCGGCAATACTGTCTCTGGTGAGGAGAAGGCCCATGCCACTGTACCTGTACGAGGCTGCGTACACCGCGGAGTCCATCGCGGCACAGGTCAAGGCGCCCCAGGACCGGATTGAGGCAGTTCGACCAGCCTTTGAGGCGGTTGGCGGCAGGATCCTGGCGGGCGGCTATCCATTTGGTGAGTATGATGTGATTGCTGTCTACGAAGCTCCCAACGACACAATCGCTGCGTCGCTGGCGCTAGCGATCGCCGCTGGTGGAGCGGTGCGGACGGCGAAAACCACCAGGCTGCTGAGCGGCCAGGAGTGGATCGAGGCGTTGCAGAGCGCGCAAACATCCGTCTACCGCCCCGCACGCTAGCAGCCGGGTCGAAATCGGTCCGCGGCGCAAGACGCCATGGCCGCCCCGGATGGTTGAGCCGTCACCTGACGGACCCGGCCCAGCCGTTGCGCCGGGCTTCGTACTTGCGGCGCGGTGCCCGAAAAGAGCGACCACGCCGTGCCGCGGCTGTCCGACCCGCTCACACAACCTACCCTGGCGTCTGCCCCGACCGTGCGGCCGCGGCAACTCGCGCCGAGTCGCCGCCCGTCCCGGGGCGCTCGTCGACATTCTGAGCGACGCTCGCCCCGCGCGCGCCGGGCCTGGCGCGGCGCGCGTTGAGCTGGAGTCTGCCGATAAACGACAAAACCAGACCTCGATAAACGACAGCCAGGACGCGTGCACTGGCAGGAAGTGGAACACGAAGGTGCGTTGTGAATGGGCAGCCAGCCAGGCGTGCACTTCGGCAGACCGGTGCGAGCTGACCGGGTCCAGGATCACGTGGATCGGCTGCCCCGCTGGCGATCCAGACAGCGGTTCGACGAGCATGGCTGCCATCCTGGCGATCTGCGCGCAACTCATCGCTTTGAGTCCTGGCTGAAGGCGACGCTCACTTCGGCCTGACCCCGGTGTGGCGTGACCGCCGTCGCGCACCACGTCGCGCTCAGCGCCCAGCAGGTCGATCAGCGCCGCGCACAGGTCGCAGCGTGGGCTGCGAACGAATCTGTGTAACTGCGCTGCTCGGCAGCGGTGCCCGTCATTCGGCCGAGCAATATGCCGGGGCGTGAGGTCTGGCTCGGCTCCAGCCGAGCATGGCTCAGCCGGGCCGCCCAGGGTGGTATGTCATCGCGTTGAGCGCAGCGCGTGCCGTGCGTCTGGCGCAGCTGTGACATGTAGAGGAAACCCGGACACTCGTCGGATCCCTGCTGGACGACGTCGATGCACCAGTGAGGCCGATGCGTCCGCGCTCGCCTTCAGGCCGCGGTCGTCCTCGAACACCGGTCGGCTGCCCAGGCGGCGCGACTCGCGTGCGTGGCCCAGATTGCCACCGCCCATGCCTCGTCGGCGCTGGATGCCATGGAGAAGATCGCCGCGGCAGGCGCTCCATTCGTCTCGCGCGGCGACAACTCAGGCACCAATCAGTTCGAGCGGGCGTCTGGCAGCAGGCCCACATCACGCCGCAGGGCCAGCCCTGGTACCTCGAAAGCGGGACCGGTATGGGTATGGGTGCCGATCAACGCCGCGGCGGCCAGGCCTTCGTGGTGGCGCCAGGTCGGTGTCGTGTACGGTGGCTCGCCAATCGTCTTCATACATGGAGGTAGCGAACTGCCTTCCGCACAGCTACAAGCAAGTGACACGAAGGAGTCCCTCGGATGCCGCAGACGCACAAGCCGAATCCCATCCCCAACCGGTACCGCCGCATCACGCCAGCCCTGGTCGTCAACGGTGGCATGAAAGCTCTGGAATTCTACGCCGAGGTCTTCGAGGCGAAGGAACGCATGAGGTTTCCGGGACCCAATGGGACACTCGCCCACGCGGAGGTCGAAATTGGCGACTCCGTGCTTATCGTCGAAGACCCGTCGCCCGTCACGGGCACCAAAGCACCGACGACAGATGGCGTGGAAGGCAGCCCGACGTTCCTCTACATCTACGTTCAGGATGTCGACGCGGTGATCGAGCGCGCCGTCCAACTCGGTGCCACGCTGAAGCGTCCCGCGCAGGATCAGTTCTATGGTGACCGCGACGGCTTCATCATCGACCCGTTCGGCCACGGGTGGACGGTCGCGAGTCACGTCGAGGACGTGGCGCCGGACGAAATGCTGCGGCGCATGGCGGCGTTCCAGACGCCGTGACGGCGTACCGCCTGAAAAACGTGGAAGATGTCGGCAGCGTTAGAGCCCGAAAAGCCCCTGGAGATTGAATGAAATACGTTCTGCTCTTCGTCGAAACCGAAAAGTTCGAACGCGACCTCGAAGCTCTGAGCCAACCTGACCGCGACCGGGCATACCAGCTCGTCGGCAAGTGGTTTGCCGATCACGCCGACAAGATCCGCGGCGGCAACAAGCTTCAGCCTGCCCATACCGCGACTACAGTCCGTCTCGACCATGGAAGTGAACCTTTGATCACGGACGGTCCGTTCGTCGAAGGCAAGGAGGTCGTCAGTGGCTACACCGAGATCGAGGTCGCCAACCTCGACGAGGCGCTCGGGATGGTGCGGACCTGGCCAGGCTGTCCGCTCGTGGAAATACGTCCGCTCGAATCATGAATGTTGCCAACCGTGACGACGCTCGCCTACTGGAGCAAGCCACCCGGCGCCAACTTGCGCGCGTCGTGCGCGAACATGCCGGGCGGCTGGCGACCGTGCTCATGCGTCTTACGGGCGACTTCAGCACGGCAGAGGACCTCGTTCAGGACGCGGTTCTCGCCGCCTTGCAGCGTTGGCCGCTGGAGGGCGTTCCTCAGCGGCCGGATGCCTGGTTGTTCACGGTGGCCCGCAATCGCGCACTCGACACCCTTCGACGCGACAGCAACTACCGCGCGAAGCTGGTCCAGGTCCAGTGGCCGGTCCACTCGGGGCGCGACGATCGGCTGCGACTCATCTTTACGTGCTGTCACCCGGCGCTGCCCCGCGCGGCGCAGATCGGGCTCACCTTACGCGTCGTCTGCGGCCTGACGACAGCACAGATCGCGCGCGCCTTTCTGGTGCCCGAGTCCACGGTCGCCCAGCGCATCACTCGAGCGAAGCGCAAGATCAGCGACGCTGGCATCCCGTATCGAGTTCCCGACCCCGACGAGCTCAACGGACGACTGCGCGAAGTGCTCGGCGTGATCTACCTGCTACTGAACGAGGGCTACCTCTCCACTGGAGCGCATGCCCACTCACGCGACCTCGTCGACGACGCCGAGTGGCTCACGACTGAGCTTCACGAGTTGATGCCGACCGAGCCGGAGGTGGCCGGACTGCTGGCTTTGATCCTACTGCACCGCGCTCGGGCTGACGCGCGCTTCGATCGTGACGGCGAGCTCGTGCCGCTCGAGCATCAGGACCGCACCCGATGGAAGCGAGAGATGATCGGGAACGCGACGCGACTGATCCAGGCTGCCGCGCAACGCCGCCGGCCAGGTCCCTATCAGTTGCAGGCGGCGATCGTCGCCTGTCATGCCGAAGCCACCGACTGGGCGAGCACCGATTGGGAGCAGATTGTTGTTCTGTATGACATGCTCCTCCATCTCGAGCCGTCACCGATTACGCGCCTGCATCGGTCGATCGCACTTCGCTACGTCGCCGGCGCGCAAGCCGCCCTCGACGAAGTAGAGACGTTATTCAAGTCACTCGAGCACTACCATCTCTACCACGCCACGCGGGCAGAGTTGCTTCGCGCGCTCGGTCAGCAGTGCGAGGCTCGGGTCGCCGACCTGCGCGCCCTCGAGCTCACGGCAAATCCCGCAGAGCAAGCGATCCTCAGGCGACGCATTGATTGGGAGGGAGCGGCAGTGTAGCGCTTCCGCGACGAGGCAGCCGGCCGCGGCTATTCCACGCGAGTGCGCCGTGACTCGAGCGCCGGGCGTTTGCGCTCGCCAGCTCATCCAGCCTCCTCCAGCATCATCGGTCGCAGTCCTTCAATCTGGCCGGGTTCCGGTAGGTTCCTGACCATCAGCTGGCCGACCTCGAAAGCAGACTCAAATTGGCGCAGTTGTGCCATGCGGCCGACGAATGACGGTCGTCGACGTGACAGCCTCTCCTCGACCTCATTCGCCGTCGTCATCACGGTTCGATCGTCACCACCAGCGTGTTCGAGCCGAGGTCAATGGTGTCACCATTGCTAATCATCTGGGGGCTTGAAAGCAGGTTTCCGTTGAGCGCGGTGCCGTTCGTACTTCCAAGATCTCTGAGCCAGAAATGGCCTTCGCGAAATTCAATCCGCGCATGCTCGCGAGACAAGCGCTCATCCGGGAGGCAAACCGCATTTTCCGGGTGTCTGCCGACGGTTGCCCCATCAATGGGGACCAGAAACGTCCTGCCCCTGGCCAGCCCGGCCGTTGCTACCAGCAGCGCTCGCGGTGACGAACCCGATGCGTGAGGGGGATGCTCCCGTTCCGTGGACACGCCCTCGGAGAGTGCTCCCCGAGCCTGGGTAGCGGCATCGTCTGCTGGGGTGTCCAGGGCGATCACAAGGCGCGTGATGGTCCCAGGTGACTGCGATTCCGTCTCGGAAGGAGCGGAGACCTCCACGGTGCTGGCCGCGCTTGGGAGAGGCTCGTCGTCCCGCTCGGGCGCTGGCGCCTCAAGCGTCGTGTCAACCTCCATCCCTGTAGCCGTCTCTGGGTTGCCGACAGGCATGCTGATCGGCGTCATCGTTGATGACGGGAGTTCGACGTGTTCGATTTCCACTCCGCGCGCGCTCACCGAGGGCACAAGTCGGATCTGACTGACAAGCGGCAGTTGCGATGGCAGGTCCCAAACCGGCAGGGCCTCGAGGGCCCAGCATTCAGGTACGAGCGCCTTGACATACTGGAGGGCCGATTCGGTGTCTTCCGCCTCGAGCAGGGCAAAGGCGAGATGCTCAGGCTGTCCCCACACAATGCAAGCCGCACTCCACAGCACGGAATGCAGCCTGACCTGGAGCTCTTCGCCGAGCGCTTCGCGCGCGTCCATTGCCGCCACCAGGTCAGGTGGGTCCGTGCGGCGTCGACCAGGGCACTCCTGCGCTGAATGTCGAATGGTTATGTGGAAGAGCATGCCGCACCTCCCGAGGTCATGCGTGCACCGCGCAAGCCCAAGTATGCGTCGACACGGACAGCCTGAATATGCGAGTTTCCTGTGGGGCTCCATCTGGCGTGCTCGGCGCTCAGTATCCTCCGAGCGTGCACTCGTTGTCTGACAGCGCTGTGAGAGTCAAACGCCTCGGTGGAACAGATCTCGAAGTCAGCGAGGTCTGTCTGGGCACGATGACCTTCGGCAGCCGGGTGAACGAGCCGACCGCGTTTGAGATCATGGACCTCGCGTATGCCGCGGGCGTGCGCTTCTTCGACACGGCCGACGTCTACCCGCCGCCCAGTACCCCGGAGATGCGCGGTCGCTCAGAACAGATCGTCGGCCAATGGCTGAAGCGGCGCGGGCTGCGCGCACACGTTATGCTTGCGACAAAAGTCGGTAAGCCCATGGGTGCGGCGACCGTGGGCGGCTTGAGTCGCGCTTCAATCCTTCGCGCCTGCGAAGAGAGCTTGCGCCGCCTGCAGACGAGCTGGATCGATCTGTACCTGGCGCATATCCCCGACTGGACGACACCCATCGACGAAACGTTCGCAGCGTTCCAGGAGCTCATGCAAAGTGGCAAGGTGCGAAGCATCGGGTGTTCGAACTTCCCGCCGCCGCAGCTCGTGCAATGGCTCCGTGCGGCTCAGTCAATCGGGATGGTGACCCCTGGTACGTATCAGCAGCGATACAGCCTGTTGACCCGCGACGTCGAACGTCAGACGATGCCGCTGTGCGCGCTGTATGGCATGGGCGTCATTGCTCACAGCCCGCTCGCCGGTGGTTTGCTGACGGACCACTATGCCGCGACCCAACCCGCAGCCGATCCAATCGCGAGACTGCAACGCGTGGCGGCCGAGCATGGCTACGGTCTCACGCACGTGGCGTTGAGCTGGGCGCTGTCGCAGCCGGGTATCGCGAGTGTCGTTCTCGGCGTCAGCCGGCCAGAGCAGCTGCGGCACAATCTTGGCGGCGTAGGCTTGAACCTGGCTGTGCGCTTGACTGAGGCCATGGATGAAACTCTGGCCGGGACCAACCGGTCTTCCGCAGAGGGGGCCCAGGGAGGAAGTTTGTGCTGACGCACGCAGTATCAGGGTTCCTCTGGGGTGTCCTCTCGGGGGAGCATCTCGCCAGGCATCGGAGACATTGAACACCGTGCTCGCGCCACCTTCGGAGCTGTTCTCGGGCGACTTCCTGCATGATCCCTATCCGACCTTTGCCTGGCTGCGGCGTGAGCACCCGGTCTACTGGTCCGAGTCATTCGAAGCGTTCATCATCACGCGCTTCGATGACTGCGTTCGCGTACTAACTGACCCTGACCACTTCGGTCCGGTCCCTGATGTCGTCCCGCATCGGCCGCCAGCCGACCACGTCCAGTATCGGAATATCCTCGCGCGAGCCTTCAATGCCGTCTACGTCGCAGGGCTGGAACCCACGATCCAGGGAATTGTCGACCGGCTCATCGAGGAGTTCATCAACCGCGGCGAGGTCGACCTGTTGTCGGCGTTCGCCGAACGGCTCCCAACGCTCGCTCTCGCCGAGATGCTCGGGATCGCGGACGCGGACCAGGCCATGTTCCTCGCCTGGGCGGCCGTCTACACCACATCGCTCGCGGATGAACTCAACGCCGAGCAGAAAGCAGACTTCCTGAAAACTATTCGAGAACTGGTGGGCTACTTCGCCTACCGTCTCGAGGAGCGGCGCCGGCATCCGGGTGATGACCTGCTCAGCCGCTTGATACGCGCCCGTTCGGCGGAGGCGGAGTTGTCCGCGGCTCAGATCCTGTCTCTGTGCGAACAGTTTATGGTGGCCGGTCGCGATCTGACCACGGGTTTGATTGGCAACGGGGTGCGTGCCCTGCTTCAGCACCCGCTGCAGCTTCAACGTGTGGAGGCGCGGCCCGCGCTCCTCGCTGCGGCCATCGAAGAAACGCTGCGTTGGGACAGCCCCGTGCTCGGCCAGCCGCGCACCAATCGCATCGACTGTGAGCTGCGAGGCGTTCGGCTGCAGCCAGGAGACCTGGTCGTCGTGATGTTCGGCGCGGCCAACAGAGATCCGCTTGTGTTTCCCTTACCCGACGTCTTCGACCTCGACCGCCCCAACGCCGGTCTACACCTGGCATTCGGCAGAGGAATCCACTTCTGTCTCGGCGCGCCATTGGCAAGGCTCGAAGCCAGCATTGCGTTGCGCACCTTGTTTGGGCGCTTGCCGCGCTTGAGGCTGGACCCAGGGCGACCAGGCCAACGTCGAGTGGCGTTTGCCATGCTCAACCTCAGGACCTACGGCAGCCTGCAGGTGGCATTCGACTCGCATGAGGCCCTCCCGCATTAGCGTCCTATCAGGCATTCCCCCTACGCGGGACAAACCTCTTGCCGAGAGCGATCCGAGGGGTTAGTATGCGCGTCGCCGCAATTGTGAAGTGGCGGTCTAAACAAGTCGGGGGGATCGTGGATGTGCGTTAGCCCTCAGTCCGCGGAATTCGATCAGAGCATGCAGAAGCTGATCGACTACGGGCTCCAGATCGCGCACGGCGATACTGACCCTCGCACGTTTTTGGAGTATGCCGAGGCGCTCTGGGACATCCGGGACTTGCAGGCAACGGTGACGGCTCTCGATCGGGCAATTGAAGGCCAGTCGGTGCTGTCACGCCCTGAACTGTCACGCGCTTACGCGTCGCGATCGATTTGCCATTTACAGATGGGTAATCTGGCCGAAGCGGAAGCAGACGCAACCGCCTCGCTGGAGGCGCTCAGGCGTGCGCATCCCCTGGGACTGCGCGCGCTCATCTCCCTGTATCAGGGCAAGACGGAGGACGCGCTTCGGGACGCCCGCGAGGCCTTCCGTCTCGATCCAGATGACTGGGAGATACGCGCCTGGCGCGGCACGATTGCGCTGGATACGGGCAGCTTCGCTGAAGCCCTCGATGATTTCAACTGGGTGATCGGCAGCGGCGAATGCGTCCGCTACGCCTCGGAGGTCTACCTGCAGCGAGCGCGAGCCGAACTCGCGCTCGGCGATGCGGAGGCGGCCGAGTCCGATTGCAGCCAGGCCATCGACCTCGACTATCACGAGCAGGCGCACTGGCCCTTCATCGTGACGAGTCGCGTCAAGCAGGCGCAGAATGCCTACCTGGTCCGCGCGCAGGCGCGCCTTGCGCTGGGAAGCATTCCGCGCGCACTCGGCGACTGTTGCTTCGCCGCAACGATTGCACCGGCCGACCCGGCCGTCTACGAGCTCCGGGCGTCGGTCTATCACGCGATCGGCAACGTGCGAGAGGCGGTTGCCGACATGGTTCGCGCTGACCTGCTGCGGGGATCGTGGGCTGGCGGTCAAGCGAACACGCCGGGTGGCTATCAGCTGCTCGCACCGATGGGAACGACGGCGGAAGCAGTTGCGGCCTGAAGGCTGGAGGGCCCGCTGTGTTCGAGCAGATCCCGTTCCTGGGCGCAGGTCTCGGCTATCAGCACGACCTGCACGAGGAGATTCTGGCACATCGCACTGGCATCGATTTTCTCGAAGTCCCAACTGATCAGTTCCTGAGAGAGCCGGACTGGTCTGACGAGCTGACGGATATCAAACGCAACTTCACGACAGTTGCGCATGGCATCTACATGTCGCTCGGCGACGCGTCGGGTCCGCACCTCGACTATCTGGACCGCCTCGCGCCGTACATCGATGCGTTGGACCCGGTTCTGTTCAGTGACCATATCGACATGGGCAATCTCCCCGACGACCCCCTTGCCAAGTACTTCCATGGCATGCAGGTGCCCTTTACGCGTGACCAGGCCGAGGTCTTTCGCCGGAATATGCGCGTGTTCCACGCATGCATCGGGCGGCCCCTGCTTGTCGAGAATCTGTTCTACAACTTCACACTGCCGATGCCGGGGAGTCTGCCTGAACCCGTGTTCATCGGCGAGGTGTTGAAAGATACAGACTTTGGCCTGCTTCTGGATGTGACCAACGTCTATCTCAATTCTCTCAATCAAGGCTTCGATCCGTACGCGTGGCTCGATCAGGCCCCGCTCGAACGGGCCGTCGAGATCCACGTCGCCGGCGGCGAACAAAGCACCAGAGGCCCTCGGGCTGGCGAATGGTCCGACACGCACAGTCGCCCGGTGCCTGAGGCGGTCTGGCGGATGCTGGAGTACGTCCTGACGCGTGCGCCCGTCAAGGCGGTTCTGCTCGAGCGCGACCAGGACTATCCACCGATGACCGATTTGCTCGACGAGTTGCGCATCGCTCGACAATTGCTGGGACGGGACACTTCTACGACCGTAGCTGGGTCGGCCGGGTCAGTCCCGGTTCAAGGCTGAGCCCGTCCCGAAAATCACACAAGAAGGGAGGTGAGAAGAACGACACTGGAAGCAGTTCAGCGCATCGTTGGCCGCGCGGTCACCGATGCCGATTTCCGTGAGGCACTCAAGACTCATCCGGACAGCGTCTTTGCTAACCGAGACGTGACGCCGGAAGAGCAAGAGGCCCTGAAAGCCATGGACTGGGACTCGATCGGCTCGGTTGGTACCGAGCTCGAGCAACGAGTCTCGAGGATGGGGTTTGCCAGGGCCGGCTGCCATTGACCAAAGGCAGCTTTCTAGGAATCCAGTTCGGATTCCCTCACCCTCCCCTCGATGGATCACCTTCAACCAGGGACCGACCACTCGAGGGGAGTTTTCTTTTTCTCGACTCGACTAACCTCTCGACAAATCTCTATTCTGAATTGCTCGATCCATGGTTGCCTCCGATCTCGGCGCCGCAGTCGACGCAAACCGACCAGACTCGGTCTGGGATCAGTTGCGTGACCTTGTCGACGTGGTCGTCTACCGGCCGCGGCTCAGGGAAGGGCTGGTGTGGCGGCAGCTGCGCACCGCACAGGGCGAAGACTACGTCATCGTCCAGAACCCGCAGGCCGCAACCTACATGCGGCTCTCGCCCGAGGATTACTTCGTCTTCGAGCTCATGGACGGGTCGCGGACGGTGCAGGAACTGGTCGTGTCGTACATGCTCAAGTTCCGCAAGTTCGCCCTGGCGCGCATCGCACGCGTTGTCGTCGACCTGAGATTCAACCAGTTCCTCGTCGATAAGCCCTACGAAACGTTCCAGTTGCTTCGGCGCAGGTCGCGCCGCAGAACCATCGGCACGTTTCTCGACGACTACCTCGGAATCTTCCTGAATCGAGAGTTTCCGATACGTGGTATCGACGGCATTCTCGAAAAAGCGTACAGGGGCGGCGTCTGGCTCCTGTTCACTCGGCCAGCGGTTCTGCTGATGGCCTTGATCTCCGTTGTCGGCGTGCCGCTGTTTGTCTATTACATGCTGTCGAGGCAGTTCTCGCTGTTTCCGGGCGAGTCAATCGGGCAGGACCTCGTCGGGTACTACGTCTCGTTCTTGATCATCGCGATCACGCACGAGCTTTCGCACGCCTTCACCGTCAAATCATGCGGACGAGTGGTCAGACGCGGCGGGTTTTCGGTCTTCTATGGATTCCCGGGACTGTTCGTCGACACGCAGGACGTCTGGATGGAGCCGCGCTTCAAGCGCATGGCGGCTTCGTGGGCCGGCCCGTATTCGGGCATGGTCTACGCCGGCGTCGTCGGACTGGTGTTGACGTTCGCCCCCGAGGGAAGCTGGTCCACATCGCTACGGCTGTTCGGCTCGGTGGCACTGGTTGCCAACATGTTCCAGCTCATGCCGCTGATTCAGCTCGACGGCTACTTCATTCTGATGGACTGGCTCGAAATTCCATCGTTGCGAAAGCGTGCGCTCGTCTTCGTACAGCATGACCTGTGGCCCAAGGTCTGGCGCCGACAGCACTTCAATCGCGAAGAGCGAATCTTCACCATCTTCGGCATCCTGTCCGCCGTCTACACGGTGTACGCGATCTACTTCGCGGCATTCTTCTGGTGGAACCAGGCCAGCGATGCCGTCAAAGGCGCAATTCTGGTTCCCAACCTTGGCTCCTGGCTCGGTATGGCGCTGGTCCTGCTCTTGATTGTCCCGTTCATCCTCGCGGTGCTGCGCCGCGCGGCGAATCTCGGCCGAACCGTGCTCGCCCTGGTGCAGCGTCTCGGTGGCTCCGCACGCGATCGCTGGAGCCGCGAGCGCATGGCGCTGCTCGGGCAAGTACCAGTCGTCGCTGGCCTGGGCAGGGAGCAACTACAGATCCTTGCCAGCCGCCTGAAGGAGGAGCGCTTCTCTTCGGGCGCTGCCGTGGTTCGTCAGGGAGACACGGGCGACCGGTTTTACCTGATCGCCGACGGGACCGCCGACGTGGTCGCCGAACGCCCCGATCGCAGCGAGGTCATCGCGACACTCGGGCCCGCCGACTACTTCGGCGAACAGGCCCTCCTGCGCAGCAGGCCTCGCACGGCGACGGTGCGCGCCGCGAGCAAGCTGCGGGTGTTGTCGATGCAAGCCTCGGATTTCTATGCCATGCTCGCACCGTACGTCGGAGCGGAATCGGCCTTGCGCACGCGCCTCGAAGAGCGCTCGGAGCTCGATACGTTCCCGCTGTTCGAGCAGCTTCCGCCGCGCGAGAAAGACGTGATCCTCTCGCACCTGCGCACGCGCACCTATTCACCCGGCGAGGTCGTGTTCCACGAAGGGGAGCCAGCGCGCGACTTCTACTGCATTCGCTCGGGGCACCTGGAGGTGACGCGCCGCGGCCGAGCCGCCCCTACCGAGTCGGTCGTTGCGACGCTCGGGCCCAGGGACTTCTTTGGAGAGGTTGCCCTGTTGTTGCGAGGCCGCCGCAACGCGACCGTGCGCGCCGTGGACGAGGTGCGGCTGTGGGTGCTATCCGGGGAAGACTTCAACGATCTGCTCGCGCACTACCTGGCACTCGACACGACGCTGATCGATACCGTGCGCTCGCGATTGCCGGCTCGACAGGTGCTTTTGAAACCGTCGCAACAGGCGAGTGGTGGGCCAGCCGAGCGCGATCTGGCGCCGGACGTGACGCTGCAGTCAATCACCGGGCAAACTAGCTCGCTCGCGGAGTTCCGCGGCACGAACGTGGTGCTGTGGCTGTCGCGCGGTCTGGTGGATCCTGGCTGCGCGGAGTTCGCCGCGCGCCTCGACGACGTGGCGCCACACTTCGAAGCCGCCCACATCCAGCTGATTCAGGTCGTTCCTGACAGTGTTGCTGCCACGCAGGCTGCCTGGGGATCGAAAGGGTTCAAGCACCTGATTCTGTGCGACCCGGAGAAATCGGCCTATGTGCAATTTGGGCTGTGTGAGACGGTGCCCAGCCTGCCAGCCGGGGTGTCAGGCGAGACGGTCGTCATCGCTCGGGGCGTTGAACCACAACCACGCTCGTGGTTGCGCGAGTTGGACATGCAAAACGGCAGTGAGACGTTGGGATCGAATATCGCGGTCGTGCTGGAGGGGCTGATTGTCATAGACCGCAGCGGTGCTATTCGGGCCAAGCGACTGACCGCTGCATCAGGACCGCTTCCAGAGCCGGAGGAGCTGCTCCGAAGGCTCAGCAGAGCCCTCGGGTAGAGAAATCCGCGGTGAATTGCTGGGTGTGCAACCTGCCCGCGAACGCGACCTGTCGGTTCTGCGGGCGCGCCGTCTGCAGGGATCACGCGAAGATGATGCCGTATCTGCTGCAGACGTTTCAGAGCAGAGTGGGCCTGCGCGGTCTGGTGGTGGACCAGGCGATTCATTGCGGCGTGTGTCGTCCAAAGCCGGAGCCGGTCCGCCTCGAGTTCCTCGAGGACTGATGGCGCCGACGAGCTTGGGCTCGGGTTAGCCTGTATCGCTTCCCGATATCGCCTATTGATACTGTGACGCGATGGACGTCGCTGCTCGACCGCCCGAGACGGTTTCTGTCGCAGAGAGTGCAGCGACACCGCGCGGCTCCTTCTGGGAAGTGCTCTCAGTGGCCTTACGGCTTCTGTACTGTTCTGTACTAGGTGGCGTCCCGTCGCCGCCGCTCGGTTCTGCTATTCGACCTGGAGAGCCAGGTGAAGCTGCACCAGTTGCCGTGGGGTAGATGCGGTAGAGCCGTGGGGTCGCGTCAGGCGAAACTTCTCGGGCCGCGGCCAACTCGATTTGGCGCAGGTTGCAGCGCCGGCTGTCGAGCACTTCACGCGGACCATCCTGCCGAACCCGCTGGTGAGGGAACTGAGTGCGCGGATGTCGAGATCCACCTTGCGATTCTGTCATGCCCGAGCGCTGAACATCCCTCGCGGGATCAACTGGCTGTGAGCCGCGCTCTTCACGTTTCATGTTCGCAACGCGAGCACGAATGCGTGGCGGATCTCAGCGTCAAGCGCTGATGTCGGCGACTGATCCGTCCATGTGGCTCCGTCCATCGGCGCGATGCCGGGGGCGATTGTCGTCATGCACGCAAATGACTACACGCATGCGGTCAGCCCTACCTCGGGCACGAGCGGACTGTCCTGACCGCCGGTGCCGAGACCTTAATGAAAGCAGGCTCGCCGTCAGCCCCACCTTAGGCGCGCGAGGAGTAGGGCCTGTCGTTCGCCAGGTCGCCGCGTCAGTTCAGGTTCGCAAGCTTGGGCAGCGCAGCTAACGTGATTCATTTGCGCGGTTCGGTTTCACTCCGGTTTCGCCTGGCGGTGACACCATGCTGAAACGCTCGTCTGCCAATCTCAGAAGAAGATGTCGAGTCCTGCAGGAAGGCACCCCGAGCAGCAGTCACGTGGCGCGCGATCCGCGACCATGCGCTTGGCCCCGCCGGTGCGTGCAGATCGGTCTGTCGTGCGGGTGCTGCAACGCAGTATCGGGAACCGTGCAATCGGCCGACTGGTCGGCCAACACGTGCGACAGAGCGACGCTCGTGTCATTCAGCGGAAGTGGGTGTTCGTTTCCGACACATCCCGGTTCGACGCTACCAACGACACCTACTACTGGGACTCTTCAGCGCAGATGCCGACCGTCGCACCAGGCGCGGCGCGCCGATACAAACTCGCCCGGGCCGACAGCGCCGATTTTCCGAACAACCTTGGGGGTCGACTGGAGCAGACCGAAGCGAACTATTTGCTGTTTCGCGGTGGCGGCGCGTCCACCCGTGGCGGTAAAGGCGACAGGTACAACCCGTTCGGTCGCTTCAGCACTAATCTTACGAAGGCTGCATACGTACCTCGAAACACCCCGTGGGACAAATACGTCGACCTGGGTACGACCCTTTTCGCAGGCCTGGGCGATCTCGTTGCGGAACACGCCTCGATCACCGCGGTGGACGAGCTAGCCGCACCCATAGAGTCCATGGGCTACTGGTTTCCCCCACGCGTGCAGGTAGGCGGCACTACCTGGCTGGACCTGTTGTCACTTGACCCACTCGGTGCCACGTATGGCGATGCACCCGCGTTCACCGCCCAGTCTCGAGCCGGAACCACAGGCGAGATAGCCGACGTACCGACGTTGAAACACGTCGCGAGTGAGCTTGCGAAGTATGGGGCAACCGGCGCAGTCAAGGCGGTCATTGACGAAGGCGTGATCAAAGCATACGCCGGGTCGCGCAAGAACGAAGATCAGCAGTACACCATTATGGGCGCAAGCGCTGGCGACATGGCGAAAGCCGCGGGCCTGGACGCGGCGATCGATCCTGACTTTGCCGCAGACCAGACGCCCACTGGAAAAAAGAAACACGGTTGGCAGTGGCTGCATCTGATCTCGTACGCGCTGGGTGGTCCGACGGACATCGGTCCGCAGAACGCAGCCAACCTGGTCGTCGGTACGACTGCAGCGAACACCGCGATGATCATGATCGAAGACGCCATCAACAATGCGATCACCGACAAGAGTATTCCGGTCAAGTCTGCCATTCTGGTCGCAAAGCCGATCATGGCGGACGCAACGTACCTGATCGCGCAAACGATTACTTACCAGGTGACGTTCACGCTCGACGATGGCCGAGCTTTGCCGGAGCTGACACTGAGCTTCGACGCCATGACTACTTCGACTCCGTTCGAAGCAACGAACAAATACTTCCGCACCACGCTGAAGGCCATGCTCGCGGAGGAAAAGGCGAAGCCAGTGCGCGAGTACGAATCCATGTTCCTGTGAGCACGTCGTGATTGGGACGTCGCTCGGTTCCACGACCACTCCGGGCGTAGCCTGGCGCAAAGTTTCGACGTAAGAAAGGCCCGGGCACACGGATACGCGACAAGTGTCGTGCATGATCGGTCAGCCGCCGTACGGCACATGCCGCGCGGGGTCACAATCCAGGCTGCAAGACTTCGCCGCGTGCCGCCCCTTGCCTGGACGTGGCGCTGCGGGCGAACCAGTGGCAGGTTCAGGAGGAGTCACCCAACAGTCGCGGCCGGTTCCGAATTCGTCCGCTGACAAGACAGCCAAGCTGTGTCAGGACCATGAGGGTTGCGAGTCATGGCGGTCGCCAGCTTGGCGTGGGCTAGCCGCGCAAGGATGATATAGTTTGAAGTCGTAATCAACTAAGTTGTGTTAGTTTCCATGTTCTTGCCTCCGCTGCTACCGCGCCTATCGTCCACGACCGGTGTGGTTGCGCACGCTATGACCGAGACTGCCGAGGCACACGGCCACGTGGTCGCCGCGGCGACGATCGTGCGCAACCAGCAGGTACCTGGCCACTTCCTGGATCAGCTCCTTGGCAAGCTGCGCCGCGCCGGTCTGCTGCGCAGCATGCGAGGGGCGCACGGCGGCCATGCGCTGACCCGCGCAGTCACCTCGATCTTTCTGGCCGACATCATTGACGCGGGAGTCCGCGCCAACGGCGCTGACCCATGCTCAATGGCCTGCGCAGACGTCCGGGTCTATTGGTTGCGTGCAGGTTGATCTGTCCCGCGGCACACGGGCAGTGGCGGACCTGGCCGACGGAGCAGGCAGAGTTACCGCGGACGGATGCACGCGAGCAGCCAGCCAGGTGAGGCGTGAGAAAGCGGCGCTTGCCATTCCGCGGTGGATGAAGCTCGCCACCCCGACACCGTCCGCAAGCGATCGTGGAGCATGCACGCCAACTGCTGCCCATGGTCAAAAGTCGGGATCGCCAGGCGCGTGCCGCCTGATCAAACGTTTGGAGACATCTGATGAGTGTGGATACCGAAAGCCTGATTCAGTTCCTGCGTAACCTTCGCGCGGTGCGCGAATACACGCCTGAACCCGTGTCCGAAGAGGGGCTTGACGACATTCTCGAAGTCGGCCGTTGGTCGGGCAGTGCGAGCAACTACCAGTGGGCGGAAGTCGTGGTCGTGACTGACCCAACCATCAAGCAGGCCATCACTGAGGGCGGTGTGCGTGCCGCCGCCGGGTCAGCGGTGTCGCTGGTCATTGTCACACCAGGCCATCCGGAGCAGCACGATCTCGAGGTGCTGGACGAAGGACGTTTGGTGGAACGCTTGCTCCTGGCGGCCGCCGCGTACGGACTGGGTGCTAACATCGGCACGCTCAAAGGCGAAGGACCCGCGACTATCAAAGCTGCACTTGGCATTCCCGCAGAGCGCCGCGCCTGGAGTGTGATTACCATCGGCCACATTGACCAGGCGGCATTTGATGCGCGGACTCGCAATCCGCGGGCCGGTCGTAAGCCAATCACGAACTTCGCCCATCGCGAGACCTGGGCCTGACCAACGCCAACGGATGTTCGCTCGCGAGCGACCCAGACCCGCAGTGACTGGCGACGAAGTGTGATCTGCCACATGCCTATGGCGGTGGCGACGGCAACCGAGGGCACCATCCGATTCGCCGCCGAGCGCGGCTCCACCGTCCTGACTGGCGGCAGCGCCGCGTACGTGCGCAAGGTGTGCGCGACGTACACCGCGGCGGCGACCGGGCATGCCAATCCGCTGGACGCGTTGTCCGCGATTCACGCCGTGTGCCTCTCCGATTCCGTGGAAGCAGCCATTGAGGAATTGCGGCCGGCGGTGAGCCTGGAGATGCAGTACCAGAAGGCGCGTGGTCTGCTGGGACGTTCGCTGGCGAACACGTTCGCGGCGTCACCCGGCGCTGTGGCGGGATATGATGACGCAAATCGCGGCTGAAGCCGATCCGGCTAAGCAGAAGACGCTGTATGCGGCCATGAACGACTACATTCTCGATCAATCGTGGGCGATGCCATTGAGTACGGGGCCGCAGACGCTGGTTGGGACCGCGAAGGTCAAAGGGCTCGAGCCAAACCAATATGGCGCGTGGTACTTCACGAACGCCTGGTTAGACACGTAAGGGCACATAGGAACCGTGGCGGTCACATCGCTCCGTATTGGGAACGTCTGACTCAGCGCGCCAGCTGAGGCGCGCTCAGCTGGCGACGCGTCCGTTCCGCCGGGCCGCGGTTGAGATCTCCGGTCACTGGTACTTCCGGCCTGAGCAATCGGAGCGCGCGGTGCACGACATCAGCCGGAGCCGCGCGCCCTCACCGCCGGAGGAGACGACAGCGGTGAGGTCGGTCCATCGTCGAATGGCGCGACTCAGTCAACGGAGCTCGGGCCGCCAACTCGGCCGCGCTCACGAAAGTTCTTGTTCAGGGTTGCACGAAGCGTTGAACGAAGGCCAGTGCCGTGTCCGCCACCTCGTGCCAGCCGCTATCGATGGTCAGCGCGTGACCGCGGTCAGGCATCTGCACGATTTCTGTCACACCAGGGTTGTGCTGTTCCTGGTGATAGCTGGCGTTGACGATGGACCAGGGAACGGTGTGATCCTTTTCGCCACCGATGACCAGCAGCGGGCCGCGCTCGGGATTTTCCGTGTCCACCTTGTCCTCGGTCCACGGGTTGATGTTGGCAGCTGCCGCCTCAAAGAGTGGCGCGCCAGATGCGGGCACCGAAAACGTCGCATAGAGTTGCTTGGCCTCATCTTCAGGCACCGCGTTGGCAAACCCGTAGCGAAACTGATCATATGTCAATGGAATAGCGCGGTTGCGATTGAACGGATTTCCGAGCACCGGCCACGCGGACTTCAACGACGAGAACGGCAACGGGAGAACGCCGCGAAATGGCGCCGGTGAGATAGCCACCGATGCCGCGGACAACCCGCGCCCGGCGATGATCTCTGTAAGCAAGCCGCCAAACGAATGCCCAACGACAGCCGGCTTCTTGGTCAATTTCCGATGATTTCTGCGTAAGAGTCGGCGACCTGGCCGATCGTCTTGTGTGCGAAGACCTCGGGGTGTGCTTTGGCATCCTCGACCGTCGGCGGATCGTCGGGCCAGCCAGGCGTGAGTGGCGCATAGCCGGCGGCGGCGAAGACCGCCGCCCAGCGGTCCCAACTGCTCGGCAGCAGCCACAGGCCATGGATGAAGACCACCGGCGTGCGGCCGCTGGCGTTGGCTCGAATCACCTGGTCTTCCGTAGAGGCGGTCAGCTCCTCACTCGTGTCGCGATCGGGCGAAATTGGTGTGCTCTCTTGCATTGCAGATCCCTTCGACCTTATTTAACGGCTAATTGTCTGGTACTTGTGCCGGCGGCGCAGGGCTGGGGTCCTGCGCTCTTGGCCGATAGGCGACCGTCAGCACCCGGGTGCTGAGCAGCCGTACTACTCGGTAACCGGGCCGTCATGTCTCAAGTAAGAGGGCTCGCCGCGTCGCTGCTTTGCAATCTTTGCCGCTGGCCCGTGACAGACTCGGGCGACGTCTTGCCCACATACCGTTTGTGCACCTTGCCGTTGGACCAGCGATAGCGATACCAGTACGGACCGTGCCCGGGTCCCTTGGCGCACTTTCGACACCGTCCACTGGCGCCGTTGCCACAGTCCACCATCTCCAGCCTGTACAGCCAGCCCATCGGGATCATGCCGCTCCTGCGCTAGCTCGGATTCCGTCGTGGTAACTGACGGGCGACGCTTTGCCGGTTGCTTTGAACTGCCGCTCGGTTTGCTCCGCCCGCGCCTTACCTGAGACACGCCGCGTGCTGGCGGCCGGGTTTCTGCCACCCTTAGACCTCGACGTAGATGCCGTACTCTGAGCTTCCGTTTGCCGACGCTGACGCTCAGCGAGAAGACCGCGTCGCGACACTTCGACAACATCTTTTTCAAGCTGGGGATTTTTCTCGCGTGTGCGGCGGCCGCGCTTCTGCGCTTGTGCGTCGACATGCGTCTGGACTGTCTGGCGCTGTGGCGCACCCGCGCGAGGCAGTCAGGTGGCGCGTCTCACGTGGCGGCGCCTACCCAGGCGTCAGTGAACAGGAACCCGCCGGCATGCATGGTCGGCAGCATGCCGTGCACGTTCGCCCGCGTCAGGTACGTGAGTGGCAGACTGCCGAGCGGGATGATCCAGGACTGGTCGAGGATGTAATCGTTGATCTGCGCGTTGATCTGCTTCTGTTTCGCGGGATCAATCTCGGTGCTGACCGCGTCGACGAGTTGCTTCCAGGCGGGCTCGCCGAAGCCCGAGTTGTTCGGCAAATCCGGCTTCCAACCCGGGGATACGTTGAGCAGCGTGCTCGGCGACACGTTCGAATTGTTGTCACTGGAGGCGTACATCCCGTTGTACTTGCGGTTGTTGATCTGATCGAGAACCGCGGCCGCTTCCATGGGCAGTATGTTCAGCTTGATGCCAATCTGAGATAGGTTCTCCTGATACACCTGAAGGAACGTCAGCAACTCCAGGTTACCCTGCCCTGTCACCATGTCCATCTCCAGCCCGCTGATGCCGGCCTGCTGCAAAAGTCCTTTCGCGGTGTCCAGATCGAACATGTAGCTACTGCTACTCTTGGCCTGATCGTACGCGGGCGAGCTGGCGCTCCATGGCAGAGCTCCAGGGATACTCGTGCCTTGATAGATCTGGTTGGCCAGGCGGTTGCGGTCGATAGCGTAGTTGAGTGCCTGGCGAAGCTGCTTGGTATCGAAGGGTTGTCGCGTCACGTTGACGCCAAGTTCGAGGAACGTACCAGGATTGGGGTGCTGTACAGCGGCATAGTTGGCGTCTGCTTTCAGCCGAACGAAGTCGCTGACCGATGGGCTCATGACCGCGTCGAGCGCGCCCGCTTCGAGCTGGGCGATCGCGGTCTGTGGAGCACGAATCGGCACCTGCAGGCTGTCTAGCAGCGGCTTTCCTGCTTGCCAGTAGCTCGCATTCCTGGTGAATGCGAGGTGATCACCCTGCACCCATTCCTGAAAAACGAACGGACCAGTCCCGATCGCTTGCGTTTTCGCGTTGGGACCTTCCATCGTGTCCCGATCCAGCATGTTGAAGTTCTCGAAGAAGTCGAACATTCCTGGACGCGACTGATCCGACTTCAGGACGATCGTATTCTTGTCGGGGGTATCGATCGCGGTGAACCAGTTGCTTTGCGCGAGGAACTGCGACGAGCCAACCTTCGGATCCCGCACCCGGAGGATGTTGTATTTCACATCGTCACTGGTCAGCTCGCGGCCGCTGTGGAATTGCACGCCGCTGCGCAGGTTGAACTTGATCTGCGTGAAATCGCTGCTGACATCCCAGCTCTCGGCGAGCATGGGACGCGGCGTGAGCGTGTCGTCATAAGCGGTCAACCGGTCGTAGATGAGCCAGATGCTGGCCAACGATTGCGGGGTGCGGGTATGGCCGTCGAGCGTGGCCAGGTCGGCCGGCAGGGCCAGCCGCAGCATCCCACCCCTGGTTGGCGGGCCGGCTGGTGTGGTCGCGGCGGCAGGCGTACTGGTTGCGGCCGTGGTAACCAGCTGGCGCGGTGCGCAGCTCGCCACGAGAACCGCACTCGCGGTCGCAGCCGCGAAACTCAGCGCCGCGCGCCGACTCAGGCGCATGCTCGGGAGGGAGGTGCCGGCGCTCGCGCGAGTACCCACCCTCGTCTACGCGTCCAGCCAGGCGCCGGCGTAGTCAAACGCGGCATGATAGTTCGGTGTGAGGCCGTGCACCGTTGTCCGCGCCATGATAATCGCGGGTGACGGCGCGACCACCGCGACAAATGACTCGTCCAATAGCAGGTCATTCAGTTGTGAGTAGATTTGCTTCTGCTTCGCCACATCGGTCTCAGACGTTGCCGCGGCCACCAATTGCGTGTACGTATCGTCCTTGAAGCCCGAGTTATTGTTCGAAGGATCCCAGGCCTTACTACCGCTGAAGGTTGTCCCGGGCGACAACTGGCCGTAGGAGGCACCCGACCAGTATGCGCCAGTGTACTTGCGGTTGTTGACCTGGTCGAGCCAGGCCGCCGTGTCGAGCACTTTGATGTTCATCTTGATGCCGAGCGTGGCGAGGTCGGCCTGGTACATCTGGGTCACGACATTGCCTTCGGCACTCGCGGTCAACAGTATGTCCATTTCCAGTCCCGACACGCCCGCCCCACTGAGCATCGACGCAGCTCTGTCGAGATCGAACGCATACACATTCTGTTTGGCCTCCTCGTATGCCGGCGAACCAGGGAGCCAGGGAAGATCCTGCGCCTGGGCGACGCCGTAGAGCGCCGTGTTGGCGAAACGAGTGCGATCGATCGCATAGTTCAGGGCTTGTCGCACCACCTTGCTGTCGAGCGGTGGGTTCAGGGTGTTGAAGGCGATGACGAAATAGCTGCCCGGATTCGGGTGGACCACCGGTTGATACATCGGATTGTCTTTGAGTCGGGCATAGTCGACCAGCGGCGCGCTGCGCATGGTGTCCAGGCTGCCGCCTTCGAACATGGCCACCATGGACTGCGGGTCCCTGGCGACGATTGCTCGCACGCCGTCCAGGTACGGACGACCGGTCTGCCAGTAGTTCGGGTTCCTGGTGAACAGCAGGTGATCGCCGGGCACCCACTCGGTGAAGGTGAACGGACCGGTGCCCACAGTGGTGGTTTTGGCGTTCGGGCCTTCCACGGTGTTCCTGTCCACCATGTTGAAGTACTCGAAGAAATCGAATGCCAGTGGACGAGGTTGGTCGGTCGTCAAGATCGCCGTGTATTTGTCGGACGTGTCGATGTCGGTGAACCATTTCGCCTGATTCGCGAATTGTCCAGCCCCGTCTTTCGGATCCTGCGCCCGGACGATGTTGTATTTCACATCATCGCTCGTGAAGTCGCGACCCGTGTGCCACTGGACACCCTTGCGCAGGTTCAGCTTGATCTGCTTGAAGTCACCACTGATGTCCCAGCTTTCAGCCAGCAAGGGCTGGGGCTGGAGTTTGTCGTCGTATTCCGTGAGCCGGTCAAAGACCAGTCCGGTTGTCTCGTAGTTGTTCGAGACGAACAGATGGCCTTCGAGCGAGGGCGGATCTCCTACGGAACCCGAGCGCAACACGCCGCCGCGTCCTGGCTGCGTCGGGAGTGTCGGAGACGCGCCGGCCGCTACACGGACCGCGCCCGGTGTGGGCGGACTTGCCGGGGCGGGTGCTGGTGGAGTGGTTGGCGGCGCGTTCGGCACGACCGGCGTCGCCAGAAAGGCCGGAGCAGCGGGTCCGCAAGCGGCGAGGAGCGCGGCCCCAGCCCCCGTCGCCATCACCTTCAGGAGCTCCCGTCGGCTTGAATGCGCGTGGCAGGCTCGATGTACGTGTGCCATATCGATCCCCCCGGATCATCGCGTTGCCAGGATCGGGGGCTCGATCGTCGCGCGCGGCGATCCTGGCGGCAGTGGGCTCTGCAGCTGCATGAACTGTTCGTACTTCTGGCGACCTGTCTCGACAATTCCCTCGAGATCCTCCTCCAACACGAAGCCGTCCCGTGCAAGCGCCTCGGCGGCGGCTCGCAACCGTGCGAGAAAGTCTTCGATCGAGGTCCACCGTTCCTGAATTGACGGACGCGGGTCGCCCAGCGCGGCTCGCTCGGACGCGGTCCGCGTAAACGGGATGGTAGCGCCGTTGAGCAGGACCGTCAGGTCTTCGCCGCCGATGTCGGGGTGTCTGGGGTTCCACCCGGTGTAGGTGGCCAGCGGTACCTCGATGTCGGGGTGACGGACACCGGCCACGAGGTTGCCATCGTCGTCGACGGCCGGCATGAGCTCCGGGTACGCGGGCCCGACCTCGGGAGGAAGGCGCTCGGCATACCCATGCGACGCGAGCTCGGGACCGTAGTCGAGGCGAGCCGTCGGATACAGTTTGTGTGCGGGAAAACCGACGCCAGGTAGCCGAGCCATGCGCGCACGAAATGTGACACCGTCGACGAGTGTCGCGTCGGACAGGCGCGGATAGCGACTGGGCGGCGGTTCCTTGTCGAGCGTGACCCAGGCGTGCAGGTTCTGGAGCGCCGCTCTCAGCAGCGGCCGATAGTCGACGCTGTTGTTGTAATACGCCGTCTTTCCGCCAAACATGGCATTCGACAGTGGCAACGAACCTCCGCCATGCTGGGTGCCGACGAAGTGGTAGATTCGCACGTTGTCAGGTACGGGCGCATCCGTCGATCCGTCGCCGGAGACGTGGATCAGGGCCGCGTTCTGGTTGGTGTACTCGGCGGAGCTATTGATGTACATGAGTTTCGGGCGCAGCCCTCGCTCGCCCACGAAGCGCTGCAGCCCATCTGTCTGGCCCGTGACTGGATCGGTCTGGATCACGTCCGTAAATGGAAACTGGAAGCCGGGCGAGTTCGTGCTGCTGATGGCTGGTTGGCCGAAACGCAGGTTGGCTTCGCCACGGATGGGTCCGCCGATGAGGGCCAGCATGCCGTCCAGCACGAGGCGGCCCTGTTCGTCGACGCAAAACCCCTCATACAGCATCTGGCGGAGGAAGCGGCCCGTCTGTGAGGCGCCAAATGCCAGTGCGTGGTCCAACTGCTGCGCGCACGGATTGCCGCTCTCTGCTGAGCCGAAGCGCAGGAAGGACACGAGGTCCCGCGTCGCGGCCAGCCCCACGCCGGTGAGAGGCGCGCCCAGGGTGGTGTAGACAACTTCATAGATCTTGCCCCGAGCGAAGCCGTCCTCGAAGTAGACGTGCGATCGGTCCGTCACCGGCTGGCCAGCCTCCAGTCGGGCGAACGACCAGCGGCCGCGATCGATCAGCCGTGGAGGGCCCTGCGGATAGTCTCGCTCGATCAGAGAGGCGTCCTCTTCCATCGGGTCCAGCACCAGGTAGCCCGTGTGCTCGCCGTAGACGAGTGGTAAGACCTGAGACGGCGCATCGAACTGCTGATACACCGACACCCTGCCACTGACGCGCTGGCCGTCGATCAGCGCCTCGGGTGCCGACAGGCCGAACCGGCCTGTCCCGGCGGGAACGTCGTGCTGCCAGCCACAAGACACGAGCGTGTAGCCGTGCTGCATCGGCCAGCCGCTGCCGGCCTCTTCGGACGCTCCACGTGGCGCGGCCTGCGCCTCGGTGCTGCGGACGGCTATCGGATTGCCGCGATTGACGACGTCCAGGAACAGGACCCGGTTGGAACGCGAAGGGTCGGTAGGACGCAGGATGCGGACGTCCGCCGAGAAACGCACGCGACCCTCGCCGTCGCGCGGCGCCAGGTGGAGGTCAGTTATCGCCTGGTTCAGCGCGTGGTTGGGGTCCAGGCCGAAGGTCGCCCTGCCGCGCAGTTGCCCGTACGCGCCCACGGTGCCGAAGCTGCGTCCGCTGGCAAACTGACTGGCCGTGAGCTCCAGTGCGATCAATACCATGACCACGCCCCCCGGGATTGGTGTACCTGCATGATCCGCCTCCGACAGGCTGCACGCAAGTGTATACAGGCGTATGATGGATGTGCCTACCGCGCCGCTCGCGCAGACGGGTGTGAACGGCAGACGGGCGAGGATAGTGCGGGAGGAAGCGATGGCGACTGTTCCCAAGGGAAGCCGTTCGGCAGAGATTCTCAAGCAACTCGATCATCCGGTG
The DNA here is from genome assembly GCA_963776625.1 of uncultured Chloroflexia bacterium. GTDB lineage: Bacteria > Chloroflexota > UBA6077 > UBA6077 > CF-72 > CF-72. Next base: position 1,473,923 of record CAVZNP010000007.1, read on the forward strand.
GTGGACGGCGACGCCCACTGGCTCGAGTCGATTCCCGTGTTCCACGACTACCTCAGAGACACCGGTGGTCAGAACATGCTCGACGAGTATCTCAAGACCGCCGGCGCCAACGATCGTTGGTACCAGGCCACGACGGAAGACCGTTTCCGACGACGCATCGGGCGCCCGAACTACTGGTTTGGTCCAGGCAACACCCTTGACCGGGCCACCTCGATGATCCCCGAGCTCATGTACCAGCGTTTGTCGGACTTCGGCATCGACTACGCTGTGATCTATCCGACCCTGGCCCTGGGTGCGTTCCAGGGCGTCAACCGCGTCCAGGGCGCTGGCTTGTCCAACGACCTGCGCCGCTGCTGCATTCGGGCGTACAACATCATGGCTGCCGAGATGTTCAAGCCATACTCGGACCGTATGACCCCGGCGGCCGTCGTGCCTACGGTCACCCCGCAAGAAGCCATCGAGGAGGCCGAGTACGCGGTCAAGACGCTCGGGCTGAAGGTCGCCAAGCTGGACGGCGTCATCCAGCGCGCCATTCCCGCCGATGCGGACTGGCAGTCAGACCCGGCCAGGCGCCGTCATTTCTATGACACGCTCGGGCTGGACAGTCTGTACGACTACGATCCGCTGTGGGCCAAGCTCGTCGAACTCGGTCTGGCTTACACCAGCCACAGTGGCACAGGTGGCGACACCACGACGCGTTCGTCGCCGACCAGCGTGGTCTATGGACGCGTCGGCCACTTCGCGCAGGCCCACCACATGGCGGTGAAGGGGCTGCTGCTCGGTGGTGTGCCGTACCGCTACCCCGGCTTGAACTTCGCGTTCCTGGAGGCAGGCATCGCCTGGGCGGTGAACCTGTGCATCGATCTGATGCTCATCTTCACCAAGTTCGGACGCGCAGGCCTGGAACGGGACCTGAACCCGATGAATCTCAATCCCGTCGAATTGCGCGAGTTCTTCAATGAATACGCCATCTCCGAGCACTTCAAGGGACGCGTCGATCGCATCTTCGACGACAACAACCTGTGGCCGAACCAGCCTGGGAAGACGGCCCAGGATCTGGTCCAGCGGGCCGAGGGTTGGGACGAGTTTGCCTCGGCGCATATGTCCAGTCCCGATCAGATCCGCGAGCTCTTCAGCAGCAGGTTCTATTTCGGGTGCGAGTCGGACGATCCGACGGTGCGTTGGGCATTTGACGAACGCTCGTCCATGGGTGCCCGCTTCAAACCGGTCTTCAGCTCGGACATCTCGCATTTCGATGTCACCGACATGACGGAGGTCCTGGAGGAGGCCTGGGAGCTCGTGGAGCACGGGCTCATTGACGAGCAGGGCTTCCGTGAGCTGACCTTCACCAATCCGGTGGCCCTGCACGGACTGATGAACCCGAATTTCTTCAAGGGGACAGTTGTCGAAGAAGCCGCCGGGCGTGAGCTGGCGCGCATCTCCGCGACGAAGCCAGGTCCGGTACCCGCCTCCGTGTAGCCCAGCGTTCCAGCCGGGGCCGTGACAGCCACGCCCCCGCGCTGGGACGCGATGTCACAGGCAAGCACGACGGATGCTGATGATCCTCAGGCGCCTTCTTCTTCGATCCTCGGGGCGACTATCGCCTGTCGCGGCCTGTCCACGAGATGATGTCGCTGCATCCGCGTACGTATCCTCGGGCTGAACATGTTTGCACTTCGATTGCCGCGCGTGATTTCACGGAGCAGGCAGACGTGCTTGCCGATCAGGCCGGCTGTCGCACAAGAGGGCCTATCCACGTGTAAATGTGGCTGATCGCGGTCGGCTGAAGCCTGAGTGAGACCCCTCGCCGGCGTTTAGCTCATCGTCCCGACATGACGCTGCTGCTCAGCTGCGAAAGCGGACCGGCTGCCTGTTGCAGGTAGGACACTGGCACTGCGCCACCGAGTATGATCCCCGCCGCGGCTGCCAGAAAGAGCGCCTGGGTCGGGGGCACGAAGTTCCTGAGGGTGGTCCACAGCTGGGGCAGATGGTTCTCCATCGGGCTCACAATGAGATACTAACAAGCGCGTGTTACGAGATCGTTGAGTTGCGGCTAAATCGCGACTAACACTCGGGTACAAGTCGCCATCCCAGGGAAATGCCTGTCCGAAGGCTCATCCGCGCGGAGGGGCGCGATGTGGGTTCGGCGGCGAACGACGACCACCCAGACGAGGGGCGGGGATCTATCCTGGCGCACCAGACTGCGCGCGTAGAGGTCTGCCATTACCGGCCAGCCGCGTCGAACCAGACGTGCCCGCGTCGGGCGATGGCTCGCCGTTGTCGCTGACCGACACGCTCGGCTGCGGACCGAGGCGGGCAAGGAGGTACCGATCCTGCTCGGCGGTTCACGTCGCCCCGCTGTGTGAGATAGCAGAACGCCCGCCGCGGCTCTCGCTCTGGGCCTCGAATCGTTCCGCCGAGCCTGCGACGATGTGCGAAAGAGGGCGGCCGTCGCGTTCCCCGGAAGGCTTATCGGTGGCCAGCGGCAAACGAAACACGCGGCCGCGCGCGGGCGTCGACGGACGATGCTGGAACCGTACAGGTATCGATGACGTGGCCCAGCTCAAAGAGGCCTACAGCTCACTCGGCGTGTCGTTCGTGGACTCCAGGCTGAACGTGCTGATGGATCTCGACCTGCTTTGCGATGCGCGGATCCGGCCGTTCCTTGCGGACATCGTGACAAATCGCCACGAATCACCCGGTACGCCTCCACCTTGTCGACCAGTTGCGCAGACCCCTTGGCCGCCGGCAGGGTATACAGGGACACATGCCGTTCCAGACTGGCCCTCGCCTGAGGGCATTTCTCGACGAGCCGTTGCCCCTCGTGGTCGGCACGTCGTTGCCACCCAGTGGTGCTCACATGCTCCCCACGTGGTACGAGTTTCGGGATGATCTCTTCTGGGTCAACTCGCTGTTCTGGCCGGGGAGGGGGCCGACTGCGCTCTGGCTCCAGAATCTCAAGCGCAATCCAAACGCAACGCTGCTCCTGCGCGACCCCAAGAGCTCCTTCCGCTGGGTGCGAATCGAGGCGCACCTACTCGATACCGTCGACGGTGCAACCGACCATCTCGCCCGCTTGTCGCAGCGCTACGCGGGCGAGCCCAAGCCTGATCCCGGCGTCGATCCGCAGACCATTCGATTCACGCCCGTGCACATCTCGGGCGGCTCCGACTCCGGGGCGGAGTGGGACTCTCGGAGTTGAGCACACACGACGCCTTGCGTCGTGAGTCGAGAGCATCGACCTGCCTGCCAGATCTCTACTTGTGCGGGCGTCGCCTTCACATACTGGCTTTCGATGCCCTGGCTCAGCCACACTTGTTACACGGGACACGGCTGGCCGGCCCAGCGCCCACCAGCCTTCTCCGTGTAGAGGGAGAGATGGGGAGATATGGACCAGATCGGAACGCCGTTCGCGCCGGGACAGGCCCGGTTTGGCGGTGCGGTCAATCGCCGTGGCTTTCTTCGGGTGATCTCTGGTCTCATCGTGGTTGGCGCAGCCCCAGGCCTGTTGAGCGCGTGCAGGGCCATCACGCCCGCGGCCAGCAGCCCGACAGCAGTACCCACGGGTACGTCCGCCAACGGCGGCGCCGCGGCGTACCCGAACTACTATCCCGTGACGTCAGGCCCGAAACCCGACATTCCCGCGGCCGGTCCACAGTACCAGTCCGGGTTCAAAAACTATCCCACCAATCCGCCGAAGTCCTGGACCAAGGCGCCACCCGGCACCGGCAGCACCGTCGTCTCCTACACGAATACGGGTGCTCCGCTCCCACCCACGCCGATCGACCAGAACCCTGCCTGGCAGCAAGTCAACAAGGAGCTCAACGCCAACGTTCAGTTCCAGATCATTGCCCAGGCCGACTATCCGACCAAGCTTGGCACCATGATGGCTGGCAACGATCTGACCGACTTCATTTTGATCGGCAAGGGCGTCCAGAATCTCACCGCGTTCCTTGAAGCGAAATGTGCTGATCTCACTCCGTACCTGGCTGGCGACGCGGTGAAGAACTACCCGAACCTGGCAGCCTTGCCCACCTACTCGTGGACGAACTCGGCATGCGCCCGCGACGGCAAGCTGTACATGGTGCCGATCGAGCGCTATCTGCCGGGCAACATGTTGTTGAAGAACAACCAGGTGTACGACACCGAGATTGGCAAGGACTACACGCCCAAGGACGCCGACGACTTCAAACGCGTGCTCCAGGCGCTCACCAAACCCGATCAGAATCGCTACGCGCTGGCTCCCATCACCGCTCGCACCGATATGATCGACTTCTTCTCTTCGATCTTCGGGGCGCCAAAGAACTGGCGGCTTGGCTCAGACGGTACGCTGGTCAGGGACGTCGAGACACAGGAGTTCAAAGACACTATTGCGTACATGCGCGATCTGATTGTGGCGGGCGTGTTCTACCCGGACGCTTCGGGCATACCGAATGCTACCGTTGCGCGCGACTCCTTCATCGCCACGAAATTCGTCCTCGACAACCAGAGTTACGGCAACGCATGGCAAGACGACTGGCTACGTGGTCCGCGGCAGAATCCCCCGGTGACCCCTGGCGCGGTAATGGCTTTTCCAGCCCACGCCGGTCAGCCGCCGATGCACCACTTTGGCGACGGCTTTTACTCCACGACCACGCTGAAGCAAGCGTCACCCGATCGCGTCCAGGAGTTGCTGCGTGTGCTGGACTGGGTCGCGGCACCTTTCGGCAGCCAGGAGGACCTGTTGCTGACAACGGGAGTACCTGACCGAGATTACACCCTCGACTCCAGCGGAAATCCTGTCCCGACCACATCGAGCAATCTGGATGCCAATTCGGTACCCTGGAAATATTTGACGCAGCACCCACAGGTCGCATTCTGGCCGGGCATTCCGGACTATGCACAAGCCGCAATCGACTACGAGAAGGCGGTCATGCCAATCGGTGTGCAAGACCCAACCATTGGCCTGAGCACCCCCACTCTCGACAAGCAAGGCGTTGCGTTGTTGCAGACGCTGCAAGATGCGCAATTCGATCTGCTCGCCGGCCGACGACCCTTGAGTGACTATGACCAGATCGTCAAGGACTGGCAGAATGGCGGAGGGAATCAGATCCGCCAGGAACTCCAGCAAGTGCTCGCCTCGAACGCGTGAACTCCGGCGATCAACTACTCTATCCTCTGAACCGGGGGAATGCAGATTCGTGAACAAAATCGGCCTCGCTCCAACGTCCCTCCCAAACACCCCTGCCCTGGAGTACATCGCCGCTGCCAGCCAGGCGGGCTTCGAAGGTATCGGCATGCGGCTCTTCCGTTCCCCGGGGCTGCGCTACGGTTTCGACCCTGTCGCGGGCGATGCTGCCAAAGTGCGGGAGGTCAAACGGGCACTGGCCGATAGCGGCATGCAGTTGTTGGAGGTTCTCAGCTATTACCTCCAGCCAGAGATGGACCTGGATAGCATGGCGCCGTCACTCGAGCTGGCAGCCGAGCTTGGCGCTACGTACGCCCTGGTAATCGGCGATGATCCGGAATGGTCGCGGATGGTCGATAGTTTCGGGCAATTGTGCGACCGCATCGCACCGATGGGCATGCTCGCCGCCATCGAGGCGCCAGTGTTCCGGCGCGTCCTGTGCTCGATTCCACTGACGGTCAGGCTGATTGTGGAGAGTGGGCGCGCCAATGCCGGAGTCTGTCTCGACCCGCTGCACTTCGTTGAGGTCGGCCATACGCCGGATGACCTCAAAGGCCTCGATCCGCGACTGTTCCCCTATACGCAGATTCGCGATGGGCACGTGGTCAACCGGCTGGGCTCCAGGTTCTGGCGCGACGAACCTCACGCGACGGGCGCGCTCAAACTCGGGGAGGGCCAGGTTCCCCTGGTCGAGATTCTCGATATCCTGCCGGTCGGGTTGCCGCTGAGCCTGGAGTGGGCGATGCCATCGCTGGGTACGTATTCGCCGGCGGAGTGGGCCAAGCACGCGCTGGAGGGTACTCGCGAGTTCCTCTCGGGCTACTACGCCAGCCGACCGTCGCGGGCGGCTTGAGGGTCGCTGCTGAGACACCCGCACGCTCACGGCGACGACTACCCCGTTCCTGCCCGGTATGCGTGGGCTGCCCGGCGCTTGTGACCGACGCAGGCGGGAGCCCACGCCGAGCTGGCGCAGCCCCGAGAACCGCCAGCTCGCCTTTTGCGCTCTGGGGTTGGAGGAAGCCACGCCATCCACGTCGAGTTGGGGCGCCAAACGTGGGTGACGACGCGAGCCGTTACGCGGCCGAAAAGCCCGTAGTCCACCTCGAAACCGGCTGCCGCGCACTTAGCGCAAACTGTCACAGAAGTCTGGCCGACAAGCCCGTTTTGAGCCCGAGTCGCAGTCGGCCAGACTTCCAGGACAGCCTGGCCAAGAGGCCGGGTCAACGGCAGTGGCTCATCGCACTGGACGCATGCACCGCGGAGCGAACGATTGGCTGTGAGCCCGACGGCCTGTGTGTTCGTCACATCTTCGGGCCACTCGCATGCCATCGCGGCGGGAAGCGATGCGCCGCCCCGAATGTTATAGATGCCGAAGCCCTACAGCGGACCCGCGAAAGAAGGCGCGTGTAGGCGGAAAGTCAGGTCACCAGGCCATGTGGCTCTGGATTGGGGCCTCGCCCCTGTGGTGGTTGTTGGGATTTCCATTCGGTGGAGCGTTTTTCGTGTTGGGATTGCCGTCGCTGACGGTGATTCTGGCGATGGTCGTTGTCCTTACGGGAACAGGGCTTCTGGCCCGCACGGCGCTGAACTACTAGCGCGCTGCCTCATCACGAGCACGTTTCCGGACCTGGACGGGACGAAGGGCCCGCCCACGGCCGGAGTTTGCTCCAAGCGCCATCGGTTTGGCTCGTGCAACTCGAGCCAGTGCCCGATGCCAGAGCCGCTGAGACCCCAAAGCCGAAGGACGAAGTGCGCGGCGACGACGCGGATCACGACTAAGCGGTTTGAAAGCGAGCTCTCGGGGGCACCTCGAGATGTCGTCTTGGAGCTCCATCGTCGCGATGAAGAATGTGGAGCGGCAGCCTCGGCGGCGTCCAGGCTCACGTCCGACCGCGGTTCGCCGTGCGAGTCTGGGCCAACCCCTCGGTGCGGGTGCCTGCATCAGGCTCGGCGCGGGGGAGACCGGTCGAGTGCGCCGCGGTGCTCGAACACAGCACCGCCTCGGCCAGAATACGCGCGTGCTCGATCGTCTCGGGGGGACCTGGACCGCCGCCAGGAGCTCGACTACCCCGAGGGTCTTGACGAAGCCGATGCGGCGTCCTGGGTCCGGTAGCAGGCTTACCGCGCCAGTTCGGACGGTGCATCCAGCCGCGTCAGCTTCGTCGGGTTTGCCACGGCGTAGATGCGGGTAACCCGCCCCTGCTCCACGACGAGGCTCACCGCGGCCAACTGGCCGTCAATCTCGACGCGGCCAGCCGGCGCGCCGTTGAGGCACACGTTCGTCGTCTCGAACGTGGCCCCCGATTGGCTGCCGCGCGCAAGCAACTTCGCCACTCGTTCGGCACCGTGGATCGGAGCCCGAGCGGCGGCCACGAGCCCGCCACCATCGGCGATGAGGACCACGTCCGGCGCCATGGTGTTCTCCTCAGACGTTTGCCTTCTGGCATGAAGACACCGTTGAGCCCGCGAGCGTTACAACCCTCTACCCCACACAGCGCGTTGGCCAGATCGGCGATGCCGCGCGGCCGGACGGCACGCAGGATCGGCTTGGGTCTAGCCGCGGACCAGGAACGCCACCGAATCCACGTTCGCGACCGTCTGGCCGCGAACCAACAAAGCGAAAGGGACGGACGGGATGGCACCGGCTTTGAAACTGCTGGAGGCAGCCCAGGCACGCTAGCGACGCGTCACCGCGTCCCCGTTTTGCGCTGGGGCGACCTTGGCGAAGGGATTGATCATCGCGCGAAGAGCAGTGTTACGGTGCATGACCCTCACACTTCGACACCAGAATGACGGGCGACCGATCAGAGCACCGCCTGGCGGGCGAATTTATGGCTTGCGGGCTAAGGTGTAGTTGCCGCGGCCCGCGCCCGTATTCGCTTGCAGGCGCTGCACGTCGATGACCACCGCTACGCCGTGGCGCTGCGGATCGTGCGTCTGCTCGACTTCGGGCGCCTGCTCGAAGACCTTGCGTCTGGTTTCATCATCCTCGGCGATGCGCGCCTCGCCCATCACGTTGACCACAGCGTTCGCGCGTCGGTCGCTGTAGAACAGGCTGACATGCGGGTTCTTGACGACCGCTTGGGGCAGCCCGCCGTCGCCATGGCGCACCCAGATCGCGAACTCTGTCGGGCTGATGACACTCGTGCTGCCGCGCAGGGACGAATGTGGTGACCCCTGTTCGTCGACGTAGGTGACGATGACGGGCGCCTGATTCGCCAGCGCAGTGTTGATCAGGCCTTTGACGGCCAGGGGAATCTCTTCCACCTGTCCGCTTGGGGCCGGTGGCGCGGCCTTGCCGCTGCCGTAGCCGCCATCCAGGTAGACGCGTTGAATCTGATCCTCGCCGTCGAACCTGAATTCGAGGGTCACCGCCCCCGAGCTGACGACGCGCAAGCCGTCCTCGTGCGGCAGCGGCTCCGACCAGCCCAACCGAGCGTAGCCGGGTGTCGCCGGCCAGAGGCCAAACACCTGGTTCAGGACGGCGGCGCGACCTTTGAAAACCTCGCGGCCAATTGGCACGGCCCCTGGCTGCGTATTGGTGTCGTATTCGACGTCTGGCGCCAGCAGTGGCTCGAGGCGCTGGGCGGCCGTGCGCTCGCCGGTGCTGAGCGCCTTCACGAAATACTCGGCTGCGAGCTGTCGCTTGTTCATGTCCACATACCTCAGCGAGAAAAATCGGCCGACGGCTCGCGGCCTTGACGCCTGACGGAGTTTCCGACAGGGACGACAGTAAGTATTGCGCCCTGGTTGGGTTCGCGCGCCGGGATGCCCGCGCCCGGACCGACGCGAGCGCCGCGGGCACGATATCACCCTGTGAGCGCATCACATGCGCGTTGCGGCTTGAGCCGGCCGCGCGTCGTGAAGTCCCCGACCCTCTATGAGCACCTCGGCGCTCGCAGCGCCATCTGGGAAGAACCGATGGACTCGCACTCTGCGCTCCCGCAACAGCCTTTCGTGCGCAAACTCGCAGCTGAGATCGCGTCGCGGAGTTCCTGATCGCCGCGCGACGTGACCTACCATATGCAGCTCGTGTTATCGCTCGCCGAGACAACGAGCGCCCGAGGTCCGCGTAGCTGCGAGACACGCGCATGGCTGCCCACGGGTAGAGTCAAGGTCGACGCATGGATAATCAAGGTTGTAGCGACGCTGTGTAACGGAGGAGACGTAAGGTGCTGAGCCCAGAGCAAAACGACTTGCTGTGCCGCGTGGGACCGGGCACGCCCATGGGGAACCTGATGCGTGAGTACTGGATTCCGGCAGTACGTGCCGACGAGTTAAGGCGTCCTGACAGCGACCCGGTTCGCGTTCGGCTACTCGGCGAGAGCCTCATCGCGTTCCGCGACAGCCACGGCACGGTGGGTTTGCTTCAGAACAACTGCCCGCACCGCGGCGCCTCGCTGTTCTTCGGCCGTAATGAAGAAGCTGGCTTGCGGTGCGTGTACCACGGCTGGAAGTTCGACGCTCACGGCGCCTGCATTGACATGCCGAACGAGCCGGCAGAGAGTGATTTCAAGAGCAAGGTCACGGCAACCGCCTACCCCTGCCACGAGCGGAACGGCATCATCTGGGCGTACATGGGACCGCGGCCGACGCCCCCGCCGCTACCCGACCTCGAAGCCAACATGCTCTCGGGCTACACGGTGTCCACCATTCAGCGCGAGTGCAACTGGATGCAGGGGCTCGAGGGCGAACTTGACACCGTGCATTTCGCCTTCCTGCACTTTGGCCACGCGCGGCTGGACACGACTCCGCCGGGCACTCACAACTACTACCAGGTCAAACAGCAGTCAGCCCGCTTCTCGGTACTGGATACGGATGTCGGCGTCTCGGCAGGCGCGTCACGACCAGCCGAGGAGGACACCACCTACTGGCGCATCAGCCACATGCTCTTTCCCTTCTACGCCATGGTGCCAACCGGTGTCCTCGGCTATCAGGCGCGGTTCTTTGCCTATGTCCCGATGGATGACGAACACACCCTGAACTGGGAAGCGTATGGAGACCTGCCCCCAAGCGAGGTGGCGTCCGACGAGCTACTGCAGGAGTCGAATGCGAGCCGAGGGGCCGGCGCGGGGCACACCCCAGGATGACTGCTACGCCAACAGCACCGACTGGTACGGGCGCTTTCGTCTGAAGCAGAACGCGTCGAACGACTATCTGATCGACCGTGAAGCCCAGCGATCCAACACGAGCTATACGGGCATCGCGGCGGTCCGGGTGCAGGATGTTGCGGTGACGGACAGCATGGGGCCCATCCTGGATCGCACCGTCGAGCACCTGGGGACGACGGATGCGCTCATCATTCGGGCGCGACGCCGGCTGATGGCGGCCGCACGGGCTCTGGCCGAACAGGGCAACACGCCGCCGGGCGTGGATCAACCGGAGGTCTACCGCCAGCGTTCGGGCGGTGTGGTGCTGCCCCGCGAGGTCGACTGGTGGCAAAGCACCGCGGAGCTTCGCCAACGGTTCTCGCCCGCGGCAGCGCGCTAGGAGCGCGGCCGAAAAGCCCGCAGTCCACCTCGAAACCGGCTGCCACGGGCGCTGAGGTGGCAGTTTTCCCGAAGCACTGGGACGGATAACGATCAGCCGTTTGTACGCCACGGTGGCGGGCGATCCAGAGTGGTGGGTCGGCCGCAGCCGCGACGTCCTCGGGACTGCTATGCGTTGCGCCAGAATGGACGGCGCGCACGCTGCGCTGCGAGCAACTCGGGGTCGAAGGGCGGCAGCTCGCTCCCGCGCGGCTGCGGCGGGCCGCAGTAGCCGATGGCGGCGTGCACCACGGGCAGCACGTAATACCCGCGATACGTGTGTTCCATCAGCGCCGAGAAGAAGTACGGCTGCTCCTGCTCGATGCGGCGCAACGTCTCGACGCGCCTGGCGGGAGGAAGGTCGAGGAAGCGTACAACGGCCAGTTCGGACAGTCCCTCAAGAAAGAGGCGTTGCAGGTGGGGTGAGGCTGCAAGCGTGCGCTCGATCGCGACGTCGACGCCGAGATCTCCGGCGCCCGCCAGGTCTGCGCGCGGGGGCACGATCTCGTTGAGAACCGCTCGCAACAGCGAGCGCCGCGCTGGATCCAGCACGGACGCGGCAGCCGCCTGCCGCGGCCCGGAGTTCCCCGCGGCACCGCCGCTCACGCCCGGCCCCGCGTTCGCCGGATGTAGTCCGCCGTTCGGAGGGCAACTGCCTGGATGGTGGTGGTCGGGTTCACGGCGGCGCTGGTGACGAACACACTGCCGTCGACGATGAACAGGTTCTCGACATCGTGCGCACGGCCCCAGTCGTCCACGACTGACTGGCGCGGATCCTGTCCCATTCGACACGTGCCAAGCAGATGCCAACCGGAGGCACGCATCGGGTTAGACGTGAAGACCTCGGTCGCGCCCGCTGCCTGTAGCACCTCTGATGCGCGCGCTACGCCGAACTCCAACATGCGCACGCTGTTGTCGCTCAATCGGTAGCGCACCTGCGGCGCCGGAATCCCGTGCGCATCAGTCAGCTCCGGATCCAGCACGACTTCGTTGATCGTTTCCGGGAGGTCCTCCCCCATCACGCCGATGTTGATCATGTGGCGGAACCGCTCGTCGAACACCTGGTGGTGGGCTTGGCCCCACGGCACGCGCGTCGAGGTAATTCCGCCAAGCGCCGTGTTCAGCGGACCTGTTTGCCGGACAATCTGCAAGCCGAAGCCGCGCACGAAGTCGCGCCGCGGATCTGTCTCGTAGAACTCGTGACTGAAAATCACGGACCCGATTGGACCTTGCAAGCTATCCAGTTCCGCGGAGAAGACGCCCCCGACAGAGGCAAACGGGTGAAACATCAGGTTCTTTCCGACCAGGCCACTTCGGTTCGCCAGTCCCTCCGGGAACCGTGCGGAGCGCGAGTTCAGGAGCAGTCGCGGCGTGCCCACACCATTGCAGGCAAGGACGATCAGCGGTGCGCGCTGCTCATGGAGAGCGCCGTCGCGGTCGTAGTACAGGGCGCCCGTCGCACGACCGTCGGCGGAGACCGTGATCTCGCGCACACGACAGGCCGTTCTCACTTCGGCGCCAGCTCGGACCGCGCGTGGCCAGAAGGTCACGTCAGCGCTGGCACGCGCGCCCGTAGGGCAACCGATGTCGCACGGCCCGCACAGATTACACGCCGGGCGGCCGTCATAGGGCTCCGACAGGATAGCGCCGTCCGAAACCCACCAATGCCAGCCGAGCTTCTCGAACCCAGAACTGATCTGTTCACCGAGCTTGCCAATCGGCAGTGGCCGCGTGCCGCGCGGGCTGCGCGGCGGCTGCGATGGATCACCGGTGACGCCAGAAACGCCGGTGATCCGGTCACTCAGATCGTAGAAGGATTCCAGGTCCTGGTACGTGAAAGGCCAGTCGTCGCCCACACCGTCGAGCGATCGAACCCGGAAGTCTGACGGGTGGTAGCGCGGAAAATGGGCGCTCCAGTGGATCGTGCTACCACCCACCGCATTGAACATCAGCGGCGCGAACGCGGACGCGGCGTTGTTGACGGGATAGTCGCCTGGCAGGCCACGCACGTTCGGGTCCGCATGGAAGTCGGTCAATCGATGGAGCTCCCAGTCATTCCCGGTGTGTGGCAGTGATTCTGGTGCGACCCAGTCGCCCTGCTCCAGGCATGTGACTCGAAATCCGGCCTCGGCCAGTCTCCAGGCTACGGCAGCGCCCGACGCGCCCGCGCCGACGATCAGGACGTCGGGTTCGTCCCACTGCGGCATAGCGGCAGTGTAAAGGCTCCTCGTATTCCGTGTCGGCGGCGCGGGCTGCGTCGACGCCGGGCCGCACCACGCGTCAAATTTTGCTCGTTCGGAAAAGCCGCTGCCGCTTCGCCCAGGGACTCAACCTGTTCCTGGAGCGCTTCGACAACCGTGTGCGGGACGTCGCCCGCCTGTTCGACAGTCCAGGCCGGCGAGCAGGCCGCCACGCGTCCAGCGCACCGGGGTGGTCGTGGACGCGCGTTGCTCTGCTGCGGTAGATCCGTGTGCTGTTGGACTGCTACTCGAAACCACCCATGGGTACTACGCCACCGGTCGAGCCTCCCAGAGCAATCGCGTGGCCTGTTCGATCTGGGCGCCATGATACCGGAGATGTCGTTGACAGCCTGAGGCGAATACTGGCGGGCGGCCTCGGCTCACAAGTCAAAAGCCGTTCGGCATTCGATCACAGCGTGAAGCGTTGAGATGGTGTAGCTGCCGAATAGCGCTTTATCGGCGTCGGTTGCGTAACTTTTGCGGGCGACATCGCACGCGGTTGGCCGTTCAGTTCTCGCGTCCCAGGCGAGCAGGTGGTCGGTGTTGCCAGCGGGCAGGACACCAGCCTCTCTCAGAATCCGTCCGGCATCGGAACGAAGCAGAAGTGTATCGGTACGAACCACCGTTGGCGCTGTCGGCGGCCACTTCCCGGTCGGCCGCGACCACCGATTTGAACAGCGCGGGCGTTGGGGATGGAGTCACGTTCGAGCCGCAATCGCCAATACGCACTCGCCGGCGGAGCCGAGGTGACGTGCATGCCACAGGCCGAAGCACATGGTCCGTGCTCTCACCAACCGATGGGACGCGCATTGGCGCGGTCTGACTGTGGCGGCCGACTCAACGTGGGTGCACGGCTCCGGGCTGGACCTGATCAGAAGTGACCAGGCCGTCTTCCAGGTGGGGAACTCGTAAGGGAGTAACCGCCAGGCACAGTTATTCTGCACCACAAGCGCGGGGGCGGTTCTGCTGTCCCTCTCGCCGTCGATGGCCTGGGCTTTGTCGCACCCCGGTTTGTGACGAGTGTGCGAAACGGACATGCTGGCCAGCCGTGTTGCAAACGCTCGCAACGAGAACGATCAACGCCTGCCTCGCGAAGCAACCGCAAGTGATCCGATTACCGGTCTGGCACGCCTCTATCCGGAGTCGCGGCACGCCACGGCCGCACCGGGTCGCGGATTGGGAATATACAGGTAGAGCCGTGCCTGCGTCTCCTCCAATTGCATGGTCTGGCGCAGCACCGCGAGCAGCGGCGCAGGCCAGTGGGTATACCCCTGGTACTCCCAGTCTGGGCCCTCGAGCGGGTGATCGAGCACGAGCAATCCGATCTGGCCTGTGCAGGCCAGGCGCTCAACTGGACTGGGGTCCCACTCTCCCACCTGATACAGGATAGAGAAGATGTAGGGCTCCACATAGATATCGCGGTCGGCGAGGGCCAGGACATCGAGCGGCTCCCCAAGCACGACGCGTGGCTCCATCCGTACCTGGTCGACTACCCCCGCGAATTCCGTGGCCTGGCGCTCGTCCGGGTGGAGCGTGCTCGTTACGACGGATCCGAGGTCGGCAACCGGTTTCGGCAACCACACGAATGAAACCAGCAGCGCCATCACCGCGCTCCATGCGACGACGCGGCTGAAGCCGCTGACCTGGCCGCGGAGTGCGAACACCCATATGCCCGCGGTGGCTAGTGGCGCGGTCGCACCAGCCAGTTCGATCCAGTAGTTCCAGTTCGAACCGACCTTACCGAGCGTCACCGGGAGGAGCAGCAGGGAAGCGAACCAGAAAATCACAAGCGGATCACGTGCCCAGTTACGCAAGGAAACGCTGCCACTCAGCACGGGCAGAAGCGCCAGGACCAGCGGTACCGCCTGATATTGCCCGAGGATTTCGAGGTTGCCGACCAGAACGTAGGCGCGGTAGGGGTTGAGGTTTGCGCCGATGGTGTTCGCCAGAAATGCAGGGTCGAATATCGTCAACAACAGGCATGGCACACCCGCCACCACAAGGAGGGTCGTCACGAAGGTGAGCGTGCTCGTTCTGTCGCGTCGCGCGAACCAGACGAAGCCAGCCAGGCTGGCGGCGATGAAGGTCTGTTTGGTGAGAAACGCCAGCCCAGCTAACGTGCCGGCGCACACCGCACGCCGTCGGTCGTTGCCTGTGCCGAGTGTCGCCACTGCCCCAAGGGACAGGACCACGCCGAGCATGTCCTCCTTGTAGAAGGCGAACCACGGGTAGTCGCCCGGGAAAGCCAGCCCGAGGAAGAGTACGCCCGCGAAGATGCCTGCGCGGCGGTCCGCCGCCCTCTGCGCCGCGAGGTGGCCCACCAGAATAGCGGCAGACAGCCCCGCGGCGAATGACAGAATGCGACCCGGAGCAAACCCCGGCCCGGCGACTGTTCGCAGTCCAGCCACCAGCGCGTAGTACAGGGGCATATACGCGGTGACCGTAAACGGAGGTTGATCCAGCGGCTGATAGAGCGCCTGCCCGTGGATGAGTCGTGCCGCCTGACCGTAGAGGATCGACTCGCCGTACATCGCCTCCGACGGCAGACGGATTGCGGCCAGACCGCGCACGATACGGTCGACGCTCAGCAGGAGCAGCACGCAGCCGGCTGCGATGACCAATCCGCCGCCGAATCCGCTGGGCTGCGAACATGATGTCGACGGCACCGGCGCGGGGCTGTCGTCATTGGGCGGGGCGGTGACCGCTATCGACCTGCTTCCGCCACTGCACTTGACCAGGCTCGAGCCTCTGTAAGCCTGCGGTTCCACGGAACCTGAGTGCGAGCCATCGACCCGTGCCAGGCTGTTGGTGGGCAGTTCAGCCATCAGGCGGCGTGCTCAGCGGCTGAGTTCGACAGATGCCACGGCCGCCTCGATCTACAAGGCTGCCTCATGGACGAGGGCACTTCCTCAGGCGACGAGTCTGCGGCATGCGGCCTCCTGTCTGACGATCGATGACGTGTTCGCACCGGTCTGCGCTGGGCGATCTGGCATTCTCGCCCGGCGATCATGACAGATTCGAGGAATCAGTCAATTCCGACGTCGTGCGGGTGGTGGCCAGCGGAGGAGAGCCCGCGGCGCCGTACCTGGCTGGACACGCGCGAGCGGCGTGAGCAGGGCATGAACCCGCAACGTGTCACACGAGAAGCAGCCGCCAGGCAGTCGCGCGATGCTTTTCAGGCCAAGCCAGTGGTGGTAGACGGGCCGGCAATCGAGTTGCGTGCGCCGGCATACACCGTGAGCCGATGCTGATGACACGACGCCGTTCCAATTCTCACCAGCACTCTGACAGACGTTGCCGATTGAAGCCGGGCAGGTGTCGACATAACAGTGCTGCGAGGTCGGCGCCGTGAAGCTACCGCGGCCCGGGGGAAGGGGCGCTAGACGACGTGGACGGTAGCGCCGCAGTCTGCTGGGCAAGAGCCGAGGCGCAATCGCGGCTGCGCTGGGCCGCGGAAAGACGAGCTAGAGCAAGCCTCGAGCGGGACCCGCTCAGAGCGTGGTTGAAACGGGGCGGAGCGCCAGCGTTGAATGCCAGAGAACGACGCTTGGCAGTTCGACTGTCAGCTTGCGGTCATATGGGTTGTGCAGCGGGCGTTGCATTGGGTGGAGCGACCTGTTCGACACTCTGCAGCAACTCGCTCAGCTCGAATGGCTTGCTCAGGCAGGCACATGCGCCCAATCTGAAGCCGACCTCTACTGCGAATGCGTTCCCGGAGACCACCACCAGAGGCACTCGCCCCTGGATTGCCCCTTCGCGGAGCGTGTGCATCAGAGTTGGACCATCCGCCATCGGCATCTCGAGGTCGAGCACCAGCGCGTCTGGGCGGCACTTGCAAAAAGCCGCGAGAGCCTGTCGCCCGTCGCTTGCGGCATCGACTTGATAGCCTTGCCCCAGCAGGGCGTCGGTGACTTCGTTTCGAACGTCAGCATCGTCATCGACGACAAGAACGCGCGTCATGGCGACGTTCAGGACGCAGTTTGCGTGCCAGGACTCGACTCAGTCGGCGCCGCCGCCTGCGAAATAGGCCTGACCTGCGCCCCTTGACCCTCCTGGCGCAGTTGCTGATTCACGGCGTCCCGCCCTCAGTTCGACGACTGTCGGTCGGTGTGCGGCAGAGTTCGGGCTACGGGAACGGCGAGCAACTGGGCCCTTCGGCCCATGATGGCCGCCAACTCCAACAGATGTTCGGGATTCCCGTCGCCGCCGTTGAACTTCGATGCGTGCCACGCTTCCCAGGCTTGCCGCTCCATCACGTCGAGACGTGCCAACTCGGCGGCCATCCCCTGAAGTCGGATTCCATTGTCGTCCACCAGATTGCTCCTACCGACCTCCAATGCCGTTTGCTCTGGAATTCGGTCCGTGGGTGAGGCCGGATCCCGAGCGGATGCTATGGGCAAGTCCCGTGCCGCACCGCCTCGTGGCCGCGGCTCGTGAACGACGCACGCTGGTCAGCACGCGAACGCAGAACCGCAGCATCGTAACAGGGGTTTTGCAGCAACTGGCCGCGGCTCCGTTGCGCGTGACTGCACTGCGGCCGTGCTGCGCACGCATTTCCGCATCGTCCAGGCGATCAGCAGCGCGCGGCCACCGACTGAGCCGCTGCGGTATGCCCGCGACGTTGACAGTTACCTGCGCGCCGCCAGCGTCAAACGTCAGCTTGTGTCCAACCATGCGCCGCGGCACACTCGCGCCGGGCGCGCCCACCGCCACACGGCTCTCGCGGTCCACGCCTTGCCAGGGATCGTTTCAATCCGGCGCCCCAACAGGTTGCACTGACCAGGCAAGTTTCATCAAGCCATCCCCCTCTCAGGGGCGTTGCCGCGCGGTGCAACTTTCTCGTGAGGGTCCCGTCCCGAGATAGAGGCCTGCCCGCTCATTGCGCGCAGCCAGTCCGCCAGCGGCTGTGCCGCCGCGGTCTGTGCATGTTCCGGTGGCAGCACCACCTCGAATTCCAGCCGCGGCGGCGGCGCCTGCAGTCGCAGCGCCCGCTAACGTCTGGTCAGATCCTCCACCGCGTACGGCGGTACGAGTCCGCCCATCACGCCGAGCGCCGCTTCGGGGGCAGTCAGACGTGCCTGGACTCCATCGATTTCCAGTCCGATCCGATACGCGGACAGACCTGCGCTCGGCAGAAGTTGTTCGTAGTCGGGCTACTCCCGACCCCGTCTCAGGTCAGAGCACGCACGTGTCGCCAGCCACGGTTCAGCGTGGCGCTTTGTTACCCGGAACCGGTGACGGCCGCGGGGCTACCCGTCCTGGTTCTTGCCACCAGCGTCCACAGGTGAGCCAGCAGGGCGAGTATGAGCAGGATCTCCAGGGCTTTTGAGAGATACCCCAACCCCCGGGGATTGGGACCGCCGATGCTCAGCCAGCCCACGAAAATAATGGCCACGTAGAGGATGAACACCGCGTCCACCAGCCACGCCCAACTGCCAAGTCTGGGTGCAACGAACCAAAAGATCAGCAACAACGCAATGTAGCCACACAGATTGAGTACGAACAACTGGTTGAGTGGCAGCGGAAATTGCGGTCCACCACCGCCACCCGAGGGCGGTGGTGGTGCGCCAGGCGGAGGTCCCAGTCTACCGAACAAGTTGCCTCGGAACAGGATGTAGTCCAGGCTGAAATGCAGAACTCCATCAGCCAACGCGAGGATCGTGATCAGGATTGCGAGGAGCCTGGTGGTGGCTTCGGCGGATCTCACACTACCGGCAGTCTACGTGTTGCGCGGCCGCGTGTCGCAAAAAAGCTCTTGACCGTCCTCGCGAACATCGGGCGTTCGCCGTTTACCACGGCAGCCCCACACGGGGCCGAGGGTAGATGGGGTCAGGCTGAGAACTCAGACTGTGCATGCGCACCTGGCGGGATCGCGCGATGGCCTACTTGGCAGCACGTCGTCTTGCCGAGTTGATTTGCGCCCAGGCCGGCAGGCGGTCGCTGGACGGGCCATCTGGCGGAGGGTGCCTGGGCCGAGCAACTGCGGGCTTGCGAGCCAATCCCGTCTACTGGCGCACACACCTCGAGCATCGACGTCGACTGCGGAACTGCGCCTCGGTTGCGCAGCGGCAAACTCGTGAAGGCGTAGTATCCATGCATGGGAGACCGCGCTTCCTCGGGCGGCTGTTAGGCACGTATGTTCGCGCGGCTGACTGGAAGGGCAGTCGGACTGTGTCTGCTGCTCGCGATGGTCTGGGCACCCGGAGCGGCTGCCGCTGAGCGTGGCTGCACGGCATCGCAGACGCCCGCCTTCGCTCGCGGCTTCCAGGCACTGCGTGCCCGGGTCGGCGAGGTCATGGGCGACCCAACCTCGTGTGAGTACGCCGATCCCAGTGGCACGGGCGACGTTCTGCAGGACACGACGACTGGCCTGGCCTTCTGGCGCAAGAGCACCAACACACCCACCTTCACCGATGGCGCGCAGCATTGGGCACTTACCGACGCGGGTCTGGTGGAGTGGACTGGCGCGGGTATCGATCCGCCAGGCACGCTCCTCCCACCATCACCACCATCACCACCATCACCACCCCCACCACCAACCCCGCCTCCCGCGCCCCAGCCCAGTGCCGGCAACCACGACTGGCACGATCCAGGGTATGTGTCAGCCATCAATGGAGTGCTGTTCGACACGAGGTGTGTGCCACTCCAGTCGGTCGGCAGCAATGTCCTCAACCTGCCCTTCCGCGCCGGCGCGGATGCTGATCTCGAATGGATGCGGTCGCACAATGTGCGTTGGCTGCGCGTGCTGGCGACAGGCCATGCCCTCCCGCCGAATATCGCCCCACGCGACGCCCGCGATGCAACGACGGCCCTGGAGCAGCTCCTGCGCCGGGTCGACAGTTTCAACGCGGCCCATGATCCGAGCCAATCCATCTACGTTCTGATCGGGTTGACGGACTACTACCCGCCCGGCGTCCCAGGCGACGGTCACGCGTACGATCACCCGACGTTCAAGGACACGCCAGTGCTGCCCGCCCCCTGGTACCGCGCAGGCACACCATATTTCGACTTCGACCAGGAGCACGGGTTTGGGCAATTGAGTCACTTGCCCAACTACGAGCAGTTCTACAAACCGTGGGTAGAAAGTATCGTGCAGGCCCTTTCCCAGTACCGCTCACTACTCGGTTGGCAGCTCGGTAATGAGCTCAAGGCGCGCGGCAGCTCGCGCAACGGCATCAGCAACGAGCAAGCCTATGCGTGGTATCTGGCATTCACGCGCGACATGGTCGATACGATCCGGTCGCACGATCGACATCATCTGATCGTCACCGCCGCGCAGTACGTGGCCGAGTTGACGGACTACGAATACAGGCCGAATGCGCGGCTCGACCTCAGTCTGGTGCACGGCTACCGTCAGTTGTTTCAGCGATTCGTGGATGATTGCGGCCAGTCGTGCTGGAATATCATGGGATTGACAGCGTACGACTTCAATCCCTACCCGCTCGACGATGCCACGCTCGCACAGCAGGCGCACGTCGCGGCGATGATGACCGAGTACGGGTTCACCAATCAGCCGAACGATACCCCAGCGGACCGCATGGCCCGTTTCGGCGCCAGCAGGTCGTCCGCTGTCGCCCTGGGTTGGATGCACCCGTGGATGGCCATCGACGGATCCCCACGAGCGGGATTCGCCAGCGCCGCGGACCTGGTGCGGAGCGGCCTGGTGACCGGACTCGCGCCCTGGGCATCGCCGGCGCCGCAGTCAGCGCCAGGCAGCGGGCTCGACCTCGACAGCCAACGCGGTGTGACCGGTGCGCCCGATTCGACCGAGTTGTGGGCCGCCTGGAGTACGACCGGCGCCAGGCTGGAGGCTGCCAACAAAGCCGCGGGTCCGTCGGCCGCCTGTCTCAACTGGAGTCCCAGCGTCCACGCAACGCTGCATCGGCTGGATTCCGTCTGGATCAGGTGATCGACACGCCGACGCCGCTGTCCATTGCCGAGGCGACGTACGTCGGCCGGTAGCCTCGTCGCTCGCTCGCGCCGCGGCGCAGGCCCTCCGGGGGTCAAAGGGGTCTTTCTCAACTCAACTCAACTCAACTCAACTCAACTCAGAGCCCCTTCGAACTCCCCGCGTTCAGCTGCAAGTCCTCGCCACTTCCCAAACCGGGGGTAAATCGGAAAGCTCCATGGAGTGGCCTGGGCGCAATCGCGAAGTCCAGGACCAGGGTGCAGTCCGGCGCTGTGCACTCGTTGGAGTTCGGCGCCGTCGTGCTGGGTCGGACAGTCGACGAAGAACACTCGTCCGCGCGGTGCTCGGCCGGGGTCGAACTTCGCCGGAGGACGGTGTCGTTGACGTTGACGGGTCCTCGATGGTCGCCGCGGCGTCAGGTTTGAACCTTGTCGTCCCACTTCTCGAACACGTCACGCAGGGCGCGGTCGGCAGCGTACAGCCCGTCCATGCCAGTACAGTAGTACGCGGTGCAGGTCGCCGCGTAGGCGATCCACCGCTGGCTCATGCCCCACGCTTTTCCGAGCAGCGCGGCCTCGCGAATACCGTCGGTGAATCCGTTGAAGGTGTTGTGCCGCAACATCAAATAGGGCATGACCTGTTTTGGTAGCGCTCCGCGCATTGCGCCTTCCCACTTGAGTCGATATGCCTTGAGAAAATCCGGATGGTAATCCGCGGCAAACTGAATCGAGCGCGGCACCTCGCCAATCGTGCGCGCATACCAATCGAAGATCGCCCGACGATCGTGCTCGGTCAGCGACCGCGTGGACAGGTCCATTCCCGACTTGAAGGCAGTGGGATCCGGCGCCCACCCCTCCGGCCACGTGACCGGCGTGGGACCATCCTGGAAGTCACGCAGGAGCATACCTACCGCACGGTACACCGCTTCCAGACCTTTGAACCCACCCGACAACTGGGCGGTCATGACAATCTCCATCAACTGTGCCTTGGTCATGCCCTGCCGCTGCAAGCTCCGGAACTCATTGAGGATGCCAGCCTCCCAGCAGACGTTGACATACGTGAAGAGATGGGCTATTCCCGAGAGCACGATTTGCGCCGGATCCGGACCGCCGAACAGCCCCCCGCCCCAGCGAGCGCGTTTGGCGAAGTCGGGCCGTTCGTCGAACCAGACCAGGCTGGATGTCACCTCGTAAATCGGTCCGCGGTTTCGCAGCAGGTTGGACAGGTAGGCGGCTACCTCGTCGGGACTGGTTTCATCGAGATTGGCCATGTTGAGGCCGGACTCCATCTGGACCATGATCGTTCTCCCTGGATGTTCAATTCCTGGTGGCCCGGCACAATTGGCGCCGTGTTGGTCGAGTCTTCAGTCCTCGTGTGGCTCACGAGCCAACCCACGCGGATACCATCGCGAATGTCGGCGGGGCCGGTCTGTCAACGCGCCGCGGCCCTACGACCGCTGGTGTCGGCGTACCTGACTTTGTTGAAGGGCCAGCGCCGCACGCCAATCTCGCTAACGGGTAGCGCTGACGGGTCATAGCCAGGTCCGTTCAGAACGTAGCACCCGCGGCGCCCCACCGAATAGCCGGGTGCCGGCGAGCACGGCCGACTTGATTGCCTTACAGGGTGACGAATACGGGTGGACGGTTCCGCCGCGGGTGGAATTTACCTGACGATCGAGTGAGCTCTCGGGCGGACCCCGAGGCCGCGATAGCGGAGATCTGGTGGCGGCTCGACGGACTCCCGCTCGCCCCTCGAGCTCGCCGCGGTGCGCATGGCGGCCTTCGGACCCGCTGAAGTTGCGCGACGGCTCGATGACGTGCTGCGCATCACCACCAACGGTCCTCGCAGTGCGCGGTCGTTCGCGATGCTGCGCACTGCGCGCCCTACGAAATTCTGCAGCTTCAGGCGTAGCTGCGCTGGCAGCAGTCGCGGCACGGGCGTGGCCTTCAGACGGCGGCCGGCGTGCGCCAGAGCACATTGCTGGCACGCCTGGCACCCTCGCCTAAGGCCGCCAGCTTCGCCCAGGCGACGCTGGGTGCGACGGCCGGTGGAGCCGTGCTGATGCTCGTCCCGAAGCCGCAATCCACCCCGGCGATGACGTTTTCGCGACCCAGCAGCTCGGCCCAGCGGACGATCCGCTCGGCCACCAGGTCGGGGTGCTCGACGATGTTCGTCGTGTTGTCGATGACGCCGGGGATCAGCACTTTGCCGTCCGGTAGCTTCGCCTCGCGCCACACCGACCACTCGTGCTCGTGGCGACCGTTCGCGCCGACAATCGAGATCGCATTCGGCGTTGCGCGCAGGAGAATATCGACGATGTCCTGCAATTCGGGGTCGTGGTAATGCGGACCTTCGCCCGCGCCCCAGCAGACGTGGATTCGCACCTGGTCCGCATCGATATCCCGCGTAGCGTAGTTGAGCGCTTCGACGTGCAGCGCCGCCTGGCGTCGGAAGTCCTCCAGACTCAAATCTGGGAACCAGGTGTTATGCAGCGCGAGGTCAGGGCAATCCAGCTGCAAGATGAACCCGGCGTTGGCAATAGCTTCGTACTCGCGCTTCATCACGTCGGCAATCGCGGTCAGGTACTCCTCGCGGTTGCCGTAGTACTGGTCGGGATGATGGTTGGCGATGGTGCCGGGCGACGCAGAAGGTACAAACGCCTCCGTCACCGAGCCTCCAGCTACCATAAGCGCGGACTTCAGGTTCGCGATGTCTCTCTCGACTGACGAGAAGTCCTTCCAGCCGAGCGGCTCCGAGCATGCGGGACGCGTGGTGCCTGCGCTGCCGCCGCGGTAGTCGGGGAACATGCGCGCGTCGAGGGTACGCGGGCGCGGGAGCTGGGGACCATTGAAGCCATTCAAGCGGTCGGATATGTAAGCGGCGAATCCGAGCTTACTCTGTTCACCATCGCTCACGACGGAGATGCCCGCCTCGGCTTGCCTGGTGACAACCGTTGCGACTGCTTCGGTGACCGCCCTGTCGAAGTCTCTGGGATCGACAGGCTGACCGGCGTCTTTGGCCAGGAGCAACAGCTTGAGCTCCTCGGGGCGTGCCAGGCTGCCGGCATGCGTGGTCAGAATCCGGTCGGTGCTGCGCTTCATGCGTGCTCCTCAGACGCAAAGGTGGTGTGGTTGACGCCACCAGTGTGGAGTTGTTGGCCAAAATACGCCATCTCGTACGCGACGCTGGCATCCAGGGTCAGGTTGAGCTGCTCGACAACGTGCCGGTTCACCACGCGCTTGGTCCAGGCCAACGTCGACGCGTTCCTTCGCAGCAGCGCTCGTACGAGCTCGTCGACTCTGGCGTCGAGCTGGTCGACGGGGACAGCGTAATTAATGACGTTCATCGCCGCCAGCTCTTTGCCGGTATAAGTCTTGGCGAGCATCAGCGCCTCCTTGGCCTTGACCGGCGACATGAACAGGGGGACCAGCGCCATCCCGCCATCCCCGGGTACGGCGCAGAATTGCTCGGAGCCGATCTGCGAGGTGTGGCCGAACTGCGTCGCGGTGATGGTGCCACCCATGTGGTGGTCCACGAAGCGTGCATCCTCAGTGGCCACGATCAGGTCACAGGCGAAGGCCAGGCTCTGGGCGAAGCCAATCGCGTCGCCATTTACCTTCGCAACGATCGGCTTCTCCATCTCCGCCATCGTTTGATGGCAGCGCGTGATGCCGGTGAACGTCATCCAGGAGCCGTGCGGGTCGGTTCCATTGCGGGTGGCGTTGCCACTTGCGTAGGAGTCGGCGGTGGGCGCGAGACCGAACGCGCCGCCCTCTCCAGTCAGGACGACGACGCGAACGGTGTTGTCGCCGCGTAAGTCAGAGAACGCCTGCCCGAGCTCCCAGGCACGTGCTACTGTCGGACGGCGGTAGTTCTCCGGCGCCAGCATGGTCAGGCTGGCAACCTGGTCGCGACAATCGACGCGAATTGTGGTGTACTCGGTCACGCCCGCACCGCCGCCCACAGTCGTGCGGAGGCGAGCGTGGCCCCGTCGCTTAGCGCCTGAAGTTTGGCGTAGGCCACGTCTTCATCGACTGCCGGACGCCCAAAGCCGCAATCGACACCTGCGACGATGTTCTGCTTGCCGACACGGTCCGCGAATCGGATGATGCGTTCGGCGACCACCTCCGGGTGCTCGATGATGTTGGTGGTGCTGTCGATTACACCTGGGATCAACAGCATCCCATCCGGCAGCTGCGTCGTCTCCCAGACGTGATACTCGTGCTCGTGGTGTCCGTTCGCGCCGACGATGGAGAGCGCGCCGACGTGTGCCTCCAGGACAATGTCGATGATGTCCTGCACCGGAATGTTGCGGTGGGCCGGTCGCTCGCCGGCACCCCAGCACACGTGCATGCGCACCTGGTCTGATGGCAAGCCGCGTATGGCGCGGTTGATCGCCTCTACGTACATGGCCGCCACGTCGCGGAACTCTGCAACCGAGAGGTCTGGATAGAACGTATCGTGCAAGCCGAGGTCCGGCGCGTCGACCTGCAAGATGAAGCCCGCGTCGACAATTGCGCGGTACTCTCGCTGCAGGACGTCGGCGAGCGCAAAGGCGTAGGCCTGGTTATTCGGGTAGTAGATTGTCGGCAGGTTGTTGACGATGGTGCCCGGTGAGACGGAGGTCATGAACACCTCGGTGGGCTGGGGGCTCACACTCGCGACCGCGGCCTTCAGATTGCGGATGTCGCGCTCAAGCGCGCTGAAGTCCTTCCAGCTGACCGGCGCGTTGTTGCTAGCGACGAGCGTGCGCGGGCCGCTGGAGAGTTTCGCCCAGCCGGGGAAGACCCGGTCATCTAACCCGGGCGAGCGAGGCCGGCCGGGTCCATCGAAACCGCTGATCCGCGCGCGCACGTAGTTGTTGAAGCTCACCTTGCCCTGTTCGCCGTCGTTGACCACGTCGACGCCACTTTGCACCTGGCGCCGAACGACCCGCGCCGTAGCCTCGGCAGTCGCCCGGTCGAGAGCAGCAGCGTCGACGACCTCAGCGCGCTCCTGGGCTTGAAGCATCCGCAGCAGATCAGGCGGACGATGCAGGCTCCCAACGTGGGTGGTGAGAATGCGATCCTTGCCGTGCTTCATGTGCGGATTCCACCTCCGGTTGGCAACAATCCATCCTACGGGCGCCATCTGACACAGTCCATGAGCCGCACATTGTCATTGTGGTTATCGCTGGTTATCGTAGGCGGGTGGACATGCAGCAATTGCGGTACTTCTCGGAGGTGGCCGCGGCGGGCACTTACCACGGCGCGTCGGAGCGGTTGCACCTCACTGAGCCGGGCGTCTGGAAGCAAGTGCGGCTGCTCGAGCGTGAGCTGGGGATCGCGCTGTTCGCGCGCGAGGGTCGGCGGGTGCACCTGACCAAGGCAGGCGCGCTGCTTTTGGAACGAACTGATCAGGCGCTGGCCAGCGTCGACCGGATTCGACAGTTGGCGAACGAGTTGCGGCGGGGGAACGCCGGTACCGTGACGATCGGCTGCGGGCCGGGACACGTGTCGCGCTTCATCGGACCCATTCTGCAGCGATTTCGAAAGACCCATCCTGACGTCCAGGTGGAAATCTGGGAGTACCCGCGCCAGGGGTTATGGTGTCGCGATCATCCCGCCAGCCCCGTCGACGACCTGCTACAGGGCCGACTCGACCTGCTCACCATTCCGAGAAGCGTCAAAGAGCTCGCAGGCTTCGTCGTGTTCGAGGGCCGCCTGGTAGCCGTGTTGCCCGACGACGAGGGCGACCGAAGCGAAGGCACGGTCCCGATTCACACGGTCCCGATTCAGCGCTTATGCGGACCGACCCTGCTGGTCCCGGAGAGCGGTGAGGCGGTGCGCCTGCTGCTAGAACGCGCCTGCCACGTCGCCGGTTTCGAACCGGTCGTCAAGGCCGCGGCCCGATCACCGTCAACCCTGATCGCGCTCGGTCGCGTCGGCGCCGGGATTCCGGTGTTACTGGACTACATGCTCGAACCGACCGATCCGACGGTCGGCACCCCGATCACGGATGCGACTGGCGTGGTGACGACGCAAATCTGGCTGTACTGGCGTAGAGACGCCGGCCTCCCGCCCGCCACCGAGGCCTTCATCGAGGAGGTTCGTGTCGCTCAGGGATGTCCGCGAGTTGGCGACGCACCGCTTGTGGAGGCTTGCCCAGTCTAGTCCTGCGCGCAGCCCTCCCTCCGATAACGAGACGTAACCAAATTGACAACACGCGTCTAATTGACGGTTACGTGTGAGCCCTGCATACGATCGTGGGATCAGTGCCTTGGTTCACTGCGGTAGGAGGGGACGATGCAGGAGGCACAGCAAACCGAAACCTGGACACGACGATCTGCGTTCGTAGTGCTCCTTTGTCTCGCCGTCTACGTGTTCGACGTGTACGAGCTGTCTTCCTACGGCGTTGCGCTGCCGGGGATCATTCAAGAGTTCAACATCTCGCGTTTGCAGGCGGGCGCACTCAGCACGATCACGCTGTGGGTGTATCGGGTCGGCGCAATTCTGTTGCTGCCGTTGGCCGATCTGTACGGTCGGCGCACGCTGCTGGCTCTTTCGGTCCTCGGCTACTCGCTGATCACCGGGCTATCGGGTCTGGCGCCCACCTGGATCACGTTCGGCATTGCGGCGAGTGCCACCCGATTCCCCATCTCGGTCGGTGGTCAGCTCAGTTCGGTGATGGCGACCGAGTCGGCGCCAACCAGGGGCCGTGCGGTGGCACAGGGCGTCTGGGCAGCTGGTTATCCAATCGGCTACGTGCTGGTCGCGCTCGCGTCGGTCGCCGTGCTGCCGACGCTCGGCTGGCGCTACATGTATTTCCTGGGAATTGTGCCAGCGATCCTGGTGGTCTTCGTCCTGCGGTACATCCCCGAGAGCCGTCACTTCGTGAAGGTCAAGACGGACCGGGAGTCGCAAGGAAAGGAGCCCAACGTCTTCCAGAAGTTCTGGCAGGTGATTCGTACCTACCCCAACGAGTCCGCGAAGGCGACTTTTGTCATCCTGTCCTACGGCTTCTGGGGCGGTTTCGGCACCTGGGTACCGCTGTATCTCAGCACCGAAAAGGGCTTTGGCCCCACGACCACTGGCATCTGGTTGGCCATCTGGTGGTTTGTGGCCGCTTTCTCAACGGCTGGCGCCGGCTGGTTGGCGCAGCGATTCGGGAGAAAGTGGACGAACATCGCGCTGGTCATACCGGGCAGGCATTTTGATGGCCACCTTTGGCCTCTGGACGAATCCGGCAATCATCTTCATCGTCGGACTTTTGCTGGCCTCACTGTTCCTGATGCCGTTCGGTCAGGGCACCTGGGGTTGGACCCAGGAGATGTTCCCAACCGAGGTGCGCGCCACCGCCTTCGCCGCGACGGGCTTCGTGGGCGGGGTGCTCAGTAGCTTTTTCTCGTTGATCCCGGGCTTCACGTCGTCGGTTGGCGCCTCATTTCCGATCTTTGGGATCGGCTACCTCACACTGGCCATTGCCTTTTTCATCATGAAGGAGACGGTGCACACCGAACTGATCCAGGAAGTCGGCGAGCGGGTCGGCGAGGGCCAGGCGGCCGAGCCCGCCGCGGCGGCGCCCAAAGCTGTCAGCGCCGGTTAGTGCTCTGTCGGTTGATTCTCAGGGAAATCCTTTCTTGAAAGAGGCACCATGATGCGGCGCAGCACGCAACGCATCCTCACGACGCATACCGGCAGCCTGGCCCGTCCACCCGCGCTGCTGCAGATGTTGCTGGCACGCGACCGTGGTGAGGCGATCGACGACGCGGCATTTGAGGCGGCCACGGCCCAAGCCGTGCAGGAGGCCGTCCGCCGTCAGGTGGAGGCGGGTCTCGACGTGGTCAGCGACGGCGAACAGAGCAAAGTCGGTTTTGGCCACTACGTCCGGGCGCGCCTCACCAACATGACCGGGCCGCTCGCCACGCTACCGCGGTCGCGTGACGCGCGCGATTTTCCCGAGTGGGCGGCCCAGTTCAGCCCGGGCCGCAGCAATACCTGGACCACCAACAACGGACCGGTCGAGTGGCAGGATTTCAGGCAGGTCGAGAAGGACATCGCTCACTTCCGCACGGCCCTGGCTCAGGTCGGCGACGCGGTCGAAGGTTTCCTGCCGGCAGTGTCGCCGGGCGAGATTGCCAACTTCTTCCCGTCCAGTTATTACGCCGACCCAGCCGCTTACCGCGCCAGGCTGGCGGAGGTGATGGCGCGGGAGTACCGGGCCATCGTCGATGCAGGCCTGCTGCTTCAGATCGACGCCCCGGACCTGACGCTCAATGACTTCTGGCAGCCGGATATGTCGCTGGCGGAGTTTCGCCAACTCACCGAATTGAACATCGACGCCATCAACCAGGCGGTCGACGGCTTGCCTGCCGACAGGCTTCGCATTCACATCTGCGGCGGGGCCGGCGCTGCGCCGAGTCGGTGGCGGTTCGAGCTCAAGGACACGGTGGACATTCTGGTCAAAGCCCGCGTGGGAGGTTTGACTGTCGTCGGCGGCAACCCCCGCCACGAGCACGAGTACCACGTGTGGGAAACCACGCGGCTGCCGGACGGCATGACGCTGATCCCCGGCGTGATCTGCAACCACGTGGCGACCGTCGAACACCCGGAGGTCGTCGCCGAGCGCATCGTGCGCTATGCCGACAGGGTCGGCAAAGAAAATGTCATCGCTGGAACAGACTGTGGCTTCAGCATCGGCGCCTCGGCGCCCACGGTGGACCCGAGGATCGCCTGGGCCAAACTCCAGACGCTTGCCGAGGGGGCGAAACTCGCCTCAGAACGACTGTGGGCGAAAGTGGCGGTCTAACAGCGTACCGACCAGGGTGAAGGGCTCCATCCGCGGACTGCTGGCGCGGCCCACACGGCGCGAGCCTTTCGCTTGGACCCGTGGCGGCCGGGCTCCGTTGGACTGAGGAGGCGACGGCGGTCTCAGCGCCAGGTCATGACCGCTGCGCGTTCGGCGTGTGCCGCAACAGGCGACCATCATGGTCGATCGCCACCAGGCGACGGCACTCGGGACAGATAACCTCGCGTGCGATCCCCGCCCGCGGCGCACTCGGTGCGACCTTGCGGCCGACGCCCGCGCACGCGGGACCACGTCCGCGGCTACTCATCGCGCCAGCACGAGCGGAGCACCCCTCGACAGCTACGATTCAGGCCCAGTCCCCGACTCTGGCACGGCGCATGACGGTTGGCCACACCGCTGACTCGCCGAGTCACCGACGAATCTTCATTCTTCTCTGGGCGCGTCCGGTTTCCTGTCACTTGCGAAACGCTACACCACAGCGTTCCAGATGTCGAACGGATGCGCTCCCGCTGCCCGCTGGGCCAGACGCGCGGCTTTTTATCTGGCTGCTTCCGGTGCGCGGACCTGGAGGTCCTCCAGGGAAGAACGTTGCTGGCGCAGTGCGACGCGATTCGCATCGTCGACAAATCGGACAGGCTGTCGGCGAGACGGGCTGTCCGAGACGGGCCGCGCCCGAGCCGGGCATGGGGCCGCTCAGCCGCCGGGCGTCACCTCACCGCGCAACGTGGCCGCCAGCTTCTCGGCCAGCATCATTACCGTGGCGTTGAGGTTCACGCTCGGGCAATCGGGCAAGATCGATGCGTCGATGACGCGCAGATTCTCGACCCCATAGACCTGGCCCGTTTGGTCGACAACGGCCGTTGGATCGCTCGCCGGCCCCATTCGACACGTACACGAGATGTGATGGCCCGTCGTCGCGTTGCGCATGATCCACTCGTCGAGCGGGGCATCTGCATCGATCGCGTTGGCACCAGGCTCCAGATGATGCGATCGCACGGCGTCGAAGGCGGGATGCTCGCCAATCTCGACGGTCATGCGCGCCACGGCGCGCATGTCGGCCAGGTCCGAGGGACTCGAAAAATAGTCGAAGTCGATCTCGGGCGCGGCCAGCGGATCAGTGCTGCGCAGCCGCACCCGGCCGGTGCTCTCGGCGTACATCAGACTGCCACAGATCGAAAACGCTGGCTCGTCATCGATGTCGGCCACGCGACCGACCATCGTGATCCAGGCGCTGTCCGGGTGTGAGGCACCGGGCACGTTCGCACGCAGCTGCAGTTGCGCGTGGAGCCCGAGCGGGGGATTGTCCAGCATCAGCGGCTGGTTGGCGCGCCACAGGGTCGGGACATACGGGTGGTCGCGCACGTGGTGGCCAACGCCCGGCAGGTCGACGCGCGGCCGGATGCCAAGGTCCTGCAGCTCCGCGGCTGGGCCAATGCCCGACAGCATCAGCAGCTGCGGAGAGCCGATCGCGCCCGCCGACAGGATGACCTCGGTGGCGTCGAGCCTCTGCCTCACGCCGTCGCCAATCAGCTCGACGCCAGTGACGCAGCGGCCATCGAAACACAGGCCCGAGACGTGTGCCTCGCTGAGCACCGTGAGATTGGGGCGCGGCCGATTCGGGATCAGGTAGGCAACCGCGGTGCTCACGCGGACGGAGTCTTCATAGTTCACCGGTATCGGTCCCACGCCGCGAACGTCCGGCCGATTCATGTCCGGGCAGTCGCCGTAGCCCAGCTCCGTACACGCGGCGAAGAACGCCTGCGTCAGGGGCAGCCACTCCGTGCGGGGGGAGCGGCGAACCGGGATCGGGCCATCGGTCCCATGCCCCTCGGCGGCGCCGTAGTCGCGATCGTGCTCGAGACGGCGGTAGAAGGGGATACAGGCATCGTAAGACCAGTCCGGATTGCCCATCGCGGCCCACTTGTCGAGGTCGCTGCGGAGCGCATGCAGCAGGACGACCCCATTGATCGACGAGCTGCCGCCCACGACCCGACCGCGGGGCACGCGCATCTCGGGACGCAGCGCGGTGGCCCGCGCGACATACTCCCACTCGTGCGAACGCATCGGAACGCCGCCATAGATGCGCGCTCCCTGGCCGCGGGTACGGATACGGTCGGGCAGGGCGTCGAGACTGGTGTAGTCGGGCCCTGCTTCGATGAGACAGACCGAGCGTTCTGGGTCTTCGGACAGGCGCGTCGCCAGGATTGCGCCGGCACTGCCGGCCCCGACGATCAGCGTGTCAAAGTGGATCGCGTCACGCAAACCCGCCTACGATACCCGATTGCGCCGATCCGGTCTTCCAACACATTCCCAAGCACGACGGCCACGAAATGGCTAGCCGTTGCTCTGACCTGGCAGTAGAGTACCAGCGGCGCTCTAGCGCTTGATATGTACGAACCTCCAAGTCCCCAGCACCACAAGAAGCTCTGGCACCAACTCGCGGTGCGAGGAGGGCTGACCCGCTAGTTCATTCGCGGTCTTCTGTCGCGGTCACGGCGCGAGGCCCCGGTCTACGGGCTATACACCGTGTTGATCGCCGTCACCGCGGCCTTTGTGCTGCTGCCCGGCCTGCCACTCATCCAGGTGATCCTCGGGACGCAGACGCTCAACGGCGTGCTGCTGCCGGTGGTGCTGATCGTCCTGACAGCGGCGCTGCTCGTGACTTCGGCGCTCGGCGTGGGAAGCTAGTCGGTCTCCGAGCCCGGCCGCCGGTCGACGAACTGAGCGTTGGCAGCCACTGGCCCCTGGCAGGCAAATAGAGGTCAAGGCCTGTTCCGTCGCGGACTGCTGCTGGATTAGATTGACGTCGACACGAGATACGTCGGCCGATCCGACTCGCGCGCTGGCGTGTGCCTCTGCCTGAGGTTACCGCCCACGCAGTCGCACCCAGGTGTCACCAAGAAAGGGAGACCCCCATTCCGCTCGTCGCGCTTGCCCTGGTCCTGGCGGCCGCGCTCCTGCATGCGGCCTGGAATCTGACGCTGCACACAACCGATGATCGGCTCGCCACCATGGCGATCGCCGGGCTGTTGGGTGGCGCCGTTCTGGTGCCGGTCGCCATTGCGACACCGCCCTGGTCGGTCCTGCCGCTCATTGTTGTATCGGCCGTAGCCGAAACCGCGTACGCCGTGTGCTTGTCTGCCGCGTACGCACGCGGGGCGATGTCCGTCGCCTATCCGATCGGTCGCGGAACCGCGCCCCTGCTGGTCACGGCTGGCGCCTGGCTGCTGCTCGGCCAACGCTCCAGCGGCGTGGCGATCCTGGGAGCAGGAGCGCTGGGCGCGGGGCTCTCACTCATCGCCCTGGCCGGGCGGCGCACGGGACAGATGGCCGCCGTCGGCTTCGCCGCGATCACGGGCCTTGCGATCGCCGCCTACTCGCTGATCGACGCCCAGGCCGTCCAGACAGTCTCGCCCGTGAGTTATCTGGGCGCGGTGCTCGCCCTGGAAGGGTTGATCCTGCTTGGCCTGGTGCGGGTCGATCGGCACCGGCTGCGATGCGCATTGGGATCGGGTGTGCGGGTGGCGGTCGGAACCGTTGCCGCTTATGTGCTCGTACTCGTCGCCTTCCAGCACGCCGACGCCGGCCGCGTAGCCACACTGCGTGAGACGGCGGTCCTGTTCGGCCTGCTGCTGGCGCGTGAACGGCTGGGCAAAACCGTGTGGGTGGGCGCGAGCTTCATTGTGCTTGGCGCTGTCCTCTCCGCGGTGTGAAGCGCACGCGATCGGTCGCGTAGGCTGTGCCCATGCGCTTCGGGTTTGTCCTGCCGGGCGGCTCCGCCACCGAGCAGCTCGAGCAGGCCATCCTCGCCGACCAGGCCGGCTGGGATGGCGTCTTCGCCTGGGAATCTTCGTACGGGATCGATCCGTGGACCCTGCTGGCAGGGATCGCGCAACGGACGAGCCACATCCGACTGGGTACGATGCTGACGCCGCTACCGTGGCGCCGACCCTGGAAGCTGGCGAGTCAGGTAGTCACGCTGGATCAACTGTCGGCTGGCCGCGCAATTCTGGCGGTGGGCACCGGCGCGGTCGACCCGGCGTTGGGAACAACCGGCGAGACGGAAGACCTGCGCGAGCGCGCTGACCGCCTCGACGAGGGCATTGATCTGATCGAGAACTTGTGGCAGGGCCGCTGGACGTACGCGGGCAGCCACTACGACGTGGACCTCGCCGCGCGCGCCGCGGCTCTTGAACCCACGACCCGGCCGGTCCAGCAGCCTCGCATTCCAATCTGGGTGGTCGGTGCGTGGCCGCGGCCGAAGTCGATGCGCCGGGTTCTGCGGTGCGATGGGCTGGTGCCGAACACAATGGATGCCAACGGTATGCGCGGCACCACACCGGACGACATTCGCGCTATGCGTCAATGGCTGACTGCACACGGCGCGCGGCCTGACTTCGACATCGTGTCCGAGGGTGAGACACCGGCCGGTGATTCGCAGGCCGCGGCGGCGATCGTCGCGCCGTGGTCCGAGGCCGGGAGCACGTGGTGGCTCGAGGCGCGCTGGACGGTCGAGCCGGAGGATCAGGCTCGTGTCGTCCGCGAACGGATCCTCGCCGGCCCGCCGCGAGGTGCGCGCGACTGATGGCCTGCCCTCGCGCGTGGACGTCCGCTGAGCCTTTTGCACGAGCGGTCGCGCCAGCTTCTGTCCCTGATGCCGCGGAGCCGGTCTTTCGTCATCTGGCAGCCGCGGCGCGATGACTGTGGGTCGCCCATCGCCCGTCAGAGCCGTCGCCCACGGCGTCGACCAGCCGGCGCTCAGAGGAGGTCGCCAATCGCCTCCTCCACCACGTTCATGCTTTCCATGCCTGCGAAATAGAACGCCGCTGACAGCGTCGCGCTGAAGATCCAGTCGTCCGACATGCCCCACGCCCGGCCCAGCAGCGCCGCCTCGCGGATGCCACCGCGGAAGCCGTTCATCGTGTTATGGCGCAGCATGATGTACGGCATTATTTGCTTCGGGAGCGCGCCGCGAAACGAGCCCTCCCAGCGCAAGCGCCAGGCCTTCAAAAAGCCCGGATTGCGTCTGGCGGTCAAGGTCACCCATTTCGGGACCTCGCCGCCGTTGCGCAGATACCACTCCTCCAACGCGCGTTTGTCTGACTCGGTGAACTCCGTCGTCGAGGTGTCCAGCCCAGCCTTGAACGCTTCCGGGTCCGGATCCCACTCTTGGGGGAAGGGAATGGGCTCAGGCTTGTCCTGAAAATCGCGCAGGAACGTCCACGTGGCGCGGTACACGTGCTCCAACCCCCGGTCCCGGAGTACAACTGGGCCGCCATCACGACTTCCATCAGCTGCGCCTTCGACGTGCCCCGAAGTTGCAGCGCCCGAAACTCGTTCATGATGCCGACTCGAGCAGGCAAACGCGGCGTCCGTTGAGATCGACTGCATCGTCTCGCCGGTCTACGACGAGCTCTACCAGTTCGGCCAGATTTATCAAGCTGATCTCGCCAGAATCGGCGTCAAACTGAACGTCAAGCAGCTCGACCTTGCCGTCTGGTTTGATCAGGCCAACAATTCCAAATACGTTGGTGTATCCGTCAACAATGGGCCCTACGGCCAGCTTGAACCGGTCACGAACTTCACCTCGAGCGGTTTGTTCAACCCGGCGCGGAACAACGCCAGCTTCAAGACCGATGCGTACGTGCAGCTCGTCAATCAGGCCGCGACAGAACCAGACGCCGCCAAACGTAAGCAGGTGTACGGTCAGTTGAACGACCTGATGGTCGACGAGGCGTTCTGCCTTGCCATGGCGAGTGGCGCGCCGCGCATGTTGGCGAGATCGAACGTACACGACATCGGCTACACGTTGCATGAAGGCTTCACCTGGTCGGACGTGTGGATAGGTTGATTGCGGGAGCGGAGTGAGTATGCAGCAGCGGAAACTCGGCCAAACGGAGCTTATGGTCTCCCGGCTATGTCTGGGCGGCAATCCATTTGGGTGGACCGCCGACGAGGCCGCCTCATTCGAGGTCCTGGACGCGTATGTCGAGGCAGGCGGCAACTACGTGGATACCTGCTGCACCTATCCGCGCTGGGCGCCCGGCAGGCAGGGCGGCGAATCCGAAACCATCATCGGCAACTGGTTGAAGAGTCGCGGCATCCGCTCGCGCATGATCATCGCCACCAAGGGATTTGGCGCGACGGGGACGGGGCCGCGGGAGCGGGGATTGACACGCCTGAATCTCACTCGTTCGCTCGAAGGATCGCTGCGTCGCCTGCAGACAGACTACGTCGACGTCTTCCTATCTCACTACGACGATCGGCACACGCCGCAAGAGGAGACCCTGGCGGCGTACGACGAGTTCGTTCGACAGGGCAAGGTCCGCTACCTCGGTGTTGGCGCTGGCGGAGGTTATCTCCACCTGGGGCTGCCGGAGGGCCCGAGCTGGCAATTCACCGCCCTTCGGTTGCAACGCGCGCTGTGGCGGGCCGAAAATATAGTTGGGCTCCGTATTCGATGCTGCAGCCGGAATACAACCTCTTCACGCGGGTCATGTTTGAGTCCGATCTCGAGGAGCTGGCCCAGGACCAGGGACTGGGCGTGATTACCCGCTCGTCGCTGGCGAGTGGCTTTCTGACTGGCAAGTACCGGCGCGGCGTGCTCGAATCCGGGTCACAGCGCGCGAGCGAAGTGCAGCAGTTGTACTGCAATGATCGTGGATTTGCCATTGTCGACGAGCTCGACCGCGTGGCCGGAGCTCACAACGCGAGCATCGCGCAAATAGCGCTTGCCTGGATCATGGCAAGACCGACAGTCACGCGGCCCTGGCCAGCGCGGTGAGCCGGGCGCAGGTGGCGGAGATCGTGCATGCCACCGAGATCGCGCTGGACACCGAGTCCGTGAACCTTCTCGACAGCGTCAGCGACACTCCTCCGCCGCTGTCGAAGACGCGAGCAGGTGCCGGTGTGGCCTGGC
This sequence comes from uncultured Chloroflexia bacterium, assembly GCA_963776625.1. GTDB lineage: Bacteria > Chloroflexota > UBA6077 > UBA6077 > CF-72 > CF-72. Next base: position 1,510,473 of record CAVZNP010000007.1, read on the forward strand.
GGTCTCCTCGCGCGGGTCAGGAGGAAGCCGCGGTCTGAGACGAGTGATGCTCGGCCGACCGCTCAGGTCGGCCAGTCCTCGATACGCCGGTCCTCCACCATCCAGCGCCCATCGATTTTCACGCAGGTATCAATATATTCTCCGAACTGCTTGAGCACGCGCGTGTCGTCCGGGCGACGCAAGATGACGATCCAGTACAGACGCATGACACAGCGTGCGCTATTGCCCTCAATCCATGGCTGACCGATGAAATGCTGTCGGGGTTCGGGATACAGCTCTCCGCGATGCTCGAAGCGGGTTCGGAGCGCCGCGTGGCCGACGAACTCTCGGCCTCGGGTATCGGTCACGCGGGCGTCGGGCGTGAGGTTCGAGAGGTACGCTTCCACATCCAGCAGGTCCTGCGCGCGCGCATAGCGCGCGGCCATTTCGTACAGAGCCAGGCGGTCGTCCGCCGTCAACGGGGCTGGTTCAGCAGTCACGTGGCCTATTGTGCCCGTCGCGCCTCCGTGGACTGGAAGCCGGTCGGCTGAGGACCGCTGGCCCAGGTGTGGCTCAAAACGTGTACTGCTCCACCAGGAACCGGATGCTGGTCGGGTGTGGATCGCTCATTGCCGTAGCCGTGCGAAGCAGCGAAATCGTCGCGGTTGGAGCAGGACTCACGGAACGGCAACGGGACTTTCACGCACCAGTCACAGCAGCGCCATCTGGCTCATCCGGGCACCTCGCTTTACCGGCAACGTCGCCAGGACCTCCCGAGCAGATTCCCTCTCCCGGCGACGACGGCCACGGCAGTTTCTGCAGCGGCCGAGCCACAGCGACATGCCACGCTGCACGGCCGATCCTCGGGAGCCGCTCGGCCCGTAGAATGGCCCGCGACAGGGAGATCTCCAATGGTCGTGAATCGGCGGACCGCACTCCGTTTGCTGGCAACTATCGCAGGTACCTCCGCGCTCGCCGCCTGTGCGCCCATCGGTCAGGGTAGTCCGGCTTCAACGCCGCCAGTGGCCCAGCCTGTGATCGGTACGCCCGCGTCAGCCGCGACCGCGCAACCGCGGAACGGAGGTGTGTTACGCAGTGGCCTTGCAGGCGACATCAGCAGCATCTGGCCCGTCTTCGGTGGCACCAGTTCATGGGAAGCCACTGAGGGTATGTATGACTGGCTGTTGCTCTACGACCAGAACCTGAAGCCACAGCCAGTGCTGATCGAGAGCTGGGATCAGAGCAGCGACTTCAAGCAGATCAAGCTCAACGTACGCAAGGGCGTGCAATTTCACACGGGTCGTGAGCTCACCAGCGACGACATCAAATACACATTACTGCGAGCAACAGATCCGACCAAGACCTCACCGCTGACACTGGTCGGTCTGGCGAAAGTCTGGCAAGTCGACACGCCTGACAAGTACACGGTCGTCATGACGTCAGACCAGTCACACCTGGGTGTGTTTGACCTGCTCACCCAGTTGACCGTCGGTGACAAGGAGACACTTGAAGGTCCGGACAACAACGCAACGGGCGTCGGTACGGGGCCGTTCAAATTCGTCGAATGGGTCCAGGGCGACCACATCACGTTCGCCAAAAACAGCAACTACTGGCAGAGTGGACGCCCGTATCTCGACGGGTATCAATTCAACTTCTACCGGGATGCTCAGGCGATGATCACCGCGTTTGAATCTGGAGTATTGGACTTCGTGTCTTACCCGCAGATTCAAGACACACTCCGTCTTCGCACTGACCCCAAGTACCAGGTCCAGGCGATCTTCGATGCGGGCACGAATTTCGCCATCTGGGTGACCACGACACAGCCACCCTTTGACAACAAGCAGGTGCGGCAGGCGATGAACTACGCCATCGATCGCAAACGGTTTACCGATACCGTGCTTGGCGGACTGGCCGGGCCAGCCAAGGACCTCCCGTGGGCGACATACTCGCCGGCGTACGAGATGGACAAAGACGCGACGTATACCTTCGATCTGGACAAGGCGAAATCGCTGCTCAACGGCGCTGGAGTCAATCAACTCGATGCGGTGGTCAACTACGCCTCAGACTCTGGTCCGGTTCCCGAGTTTGCGCAGACGGCAGAGATCTTTCAGTCCGATCTGGCCAAGATCGGGGTTAATCTCAAGATCGAACCATTGCAAACCGCGATCTGGGTTCAAACCGCCACGACCGCCGCATTCGCGGGTTTCGGAATTGGCATGCCAGGCAACTTCGGCGCCCAGGATGCGACCTCGGGACTGGCCACGGGTGCGTTCGGGATCGCCAATCCATTCACGGGCTTCAAGAGTGACAGCTATACGCAGCTGGTCCAAGCCGCGTCGACCGAGCTAGACGCGGCCAAGCGCAAAGACCTGTATTCGAAGATCAACGACCTGATCCTCGACGAGTCATTCGCGATGACGCTCAGCTCCTTCCTGCAGTCGTCTATCACGACCACAAAGGTCCACAACGTCGTCCGTACCGCGGTGGGTGGATATCTGACGCTCACCGACACCTGGATGGAGTGACGCGTTGAAGCAGGGTTGTCTCGCCGCGCGTGCTCTGTTGCGAGCGTGGCACGCCAGCAGGACAGTGCCGAGCACTTGCCATTGAGAGGATTGGGGAGCGCCGAGGCAGAGACCGTATGTGCGCATCTGCTGAAGTGACAACATGCGGTCTAGCAGGCCGTTGAAAAACCCGTCGAAGGGCTCCACCGTAGGTGGAATTGCAGACAGTGCGTGCTTCGAAGGGCGAAAGCTGACGTTTGAGGCCGTAACGTCTCGTGGACAGCGTCTTCCAGGCCGGCTGCCGCTAAAGGTAGCGCTGCGACTCCGGCTGCCAGCCGAGAAGCCAGCGCGCCTTGGTCAGGTTCCATTCCTGCCCGCTGTCGTCGCCCGTGACGAACACGGCCTCGAAACGACCGTGGCCGCCGCCCTGAACACGCTGCAGAGCTGCGCTGTAGGCGCGTGCCAGATCCTCTTCGTCTGTCACAAAGAGGTACGGATGACCGTTGGCTCGAAGCCGCGGAGTGCGCCGATACTCCAGATACTGCTGACGCGTACTTGGCCCGGACAACCGAAGGGCAATAATGTTCATGTCGAACCAGCGGGAGAAGTACGCGCAGATCAACTCCCCGAAGCCCTTGGTTAGCCCATACACGCTGGGTCCGTCCAAAGGCACCTGCTCCTCGGCTGAGAAATAGTCGCGCTCACGATCGTGAACGCTCGCCGAGCTCGTATACACACCCCCGCGAACCCCGACGCGGTGCGCGGTATGGAGCAGCAGGTGCAAGCCCAGCGCATTAGTGTTGTAGTTGTCGGCGATGGTCGTCGGAGTCTGATCGGTTACCGAACCGTCCTGAGGACTCTTCATCACCATGGCGATGAATGTGTCGACGTTTTCCAGTGCGCGTTCCAGCGCGACCGGATCGGTAATCGAGCCTTCGACGAACTCAACGCCGGCAACGGTCGGTGGATGTACATCCAGCACCCGCACCTGGTGCTCCTGACGCAGGTAGGGCGTGAGGAAGGTGCCCACGTGGCCGGAGCCACCGACTAGCAAAACCTTCATCGACTTCTAGCCCGGGGCATCGCACCGGAGGGCGTCGGAGGGGTGCTTACCAGCAATGTCGCGCCGCTCCGGGTCACGTGCCCGAGTATAAAGCACCCGATCGGCGGATTTCTCTGCCCGGATCGGCGTGCTTGCGAGTTGGACGGAACGCACACGGCGCATGCGTGCCAATCGACTGAAGCCCGCGACAGGCCGTGACCACGTGAGTGCGCATTTCACGCCACGGGCAGTTCGTTTGAATTCGAAGTGCGTATCTTCCGCTATGCGCCGTTTGTCCAATACGTGAGTGATCCGCTGAGAACGAAGAACTTCTGTCGTCGGAACTGATGTCGAACGGGCGGTTTCCCGGGCTGGCAAAGCCAGTCTGGCCTCGATCCTCAGCTCGTGACTGCTACCCCAGGGACGTCATTTTCGTGCCATCTGAGGCCGCGCTCTCGCCGTCGGGGTACAGTGCCGCGCCAGACGGGCGGGTTTCTTGACCGTTTCGGTCGGAAAATTTCGGAGACAGCGCGCTGCAAGGTTCAGAACTAGTGTTCTATACTGAGGTTACGACGTCGCTCGCCCTGCTCCAGGCAGCCAGCCACGACGACGAGACAAAGGAGTGACTACCGTGGCAGCGAGTGACAAGCCTCAGGTCGTTCGGCCCGCCGACAAGGCGCAGGCCATCGACAACGTACTCCAGCAGATCGAAAGGCAGTTCGGCAAAGGCGCCATCATGCGGCTCGGTGAGGCCTCCAGGCACATGGCGGTCGAGTCGATTCCCACGGGTTCGATTGGTCTGGACATCGCTCTCGGGGTGGGTGGCGTTCCGCGCGGTCGCGTGCTCGAGATCTTCGGGCCCGAGGCTTCGGGTAAAACCACGCTCGTTCAGCACATCATCGCCCAGGCGCAGCGCACCGGCGGCGTGTGCGCCATCATCGATGCCGAGCACGCGCTCGATCCTGCGTACGCACGCAAAATCGGCGTTGACGTCGACAACCTGTTCATCTCGCAGCCCGACTCAGGTGAACAAGCACTGGAGATTGCCGAAACCCTGGTGCGCTCGGCGGCTTTCGACGTGGTCGCCATCGATTCGGTGGCCGCGCTTGTGCCTCGCGCCGAGCTCGAAGGCGAGATGGGCGACAGCCACGTCGGTCTGCAGGCGCGGCTCATGTCGCAGGCCCTGCGCAAGCTGACCGGCGCCATCAGTCGGAGCCGTACGTGCCTTATTTTCACTAACCAGCTGCGCGAGAAGATTGGCGTGATGTTCGGCAATCCTGAAACCACGACCGGGGGTCGAGCGCTGAAGTTCTACGCGTCCGTGCGGCTGGACATTCGACGCGTGGATAGCGTCAAGCATGGCACCGACATCGTTGGCAGCCGAGTCAAGGTGAAAGTCGTCAAGAACAAGGTTGCCCCACCGTTCCGCGTTGCCGAATTCGACATCCTGTACGACGCTGGCATCTCCACCGAGGGCGGGCTCGTGGATCTCGGCGTGGAGTTGGGGCTGGTCAAGAAGGCAGGCGCCTTCTTTTCGTATGGTGAGACTCGGCTTGGCCAGGGCCGCGAGAACGCGCGTGACTTTCTCAAGCTGCATCCAGACGTCGCCGCGGAACTCGATGGGAAGATCCGCCGCCAGGGCTTGACCGGTCACGCTTTCCAGCCGGAAACACCGGCGGTTGACGTGCAAGTGTCCGCTGAGGAGACACCGTCCATGGTCGCATCGAACTGAGCGGACTCGGGGTGCACGCCTGGCCAAGTGCCCTCCACGTGAGGCTCTGATCACCTGAGTTCGCCCACGCGGTCGCTCAGTGAGTGCGCATATACGTGAGGATGAGCACGCGCGATGCGTCCTGGCGGACAGCATCGACGAGCGTGCGCGCTCGGCTGGGCGGCGCGCTCGGAGTTCGCCGCCGTCCCCTGATGCGACCCCAGACGGCATGGAGCGGCCACGTCCGAGCCAACCCCAGGGTGGCCGGCCAGCCTGACCTCGTGGCCAGCACCTCGCGAGGCTCGGCGACGAGCATACGGCTGCGGTGTTATACGAGCAGGCTGATCAAGTCACTGCAGGCCAGCAGCACCTCGCCGCCGAGCATGGACGGACCGCCCACCCGCGCCGAAGTTTGATGCAGGTCGATGCACGCTATATCGATGTGTGTCAATATGCCTGTCAACATGACCCCATCCGCGGCCGGCACGCCCCTCGTCCTGCCGACCCTCGATTGCACGCCGCTGCTCTCGGGCGCCCCGCTCGATGAGCAGTCAGCCGCCCGGTTGTCGGCGCTGCTGCGCGTCCTTGCCGACCCCGGGCGCCTGCGCTTGCTCAGCCTGATTCAAGCCCAGCCTTCGCGAGAAGCCTGCGTCTGCCATCTGACCGAAGCGCTCAGGCTGTCCCAGCCAACCGTCAGCCACCACCTGCGCGTTTTGTTCGACGCCGGCCTCGTCGGCCGCGAGCGCCGCGGCAACTGGGTCTACTACCACACCGTCCCACATGCCCTGGCGGAGTTGCGCGACGCGCTGGGCGAACCAGACCCTTCCGAGTTGACCGTGCTACGGGCAGCAGCCAACTGCGCCGCTGACTGCAACTGCTCGTAGGTCGCCGCCACCATGCAACTGCTCGTGTTCGAGGGCAGCGAGACTTGCATCCGCGCCGCACCGCGTGCCGCCAGGTCCGAGCGGATGCCGCGGTGACCGGCGTCGTCGCGCAGAGGTACCCGTACTTCAGTGTCCGCGGTCTGCCGTTGTCTGCGGGCGGTGAGACGCCCGCGTGGCACGCGCTCGCGCATGGGACGCAAGACGCGCTCGAGCAGTCCCGCATGCGCCTGCTCTTGAACCACTGGGCGATGCGTATCGATCCGGTCGGTTATGAGGTGTGCGGTCCATGGGATGCGGTGCACTTCGTGACCCAGACCCGGGCGACTGCGAGGCGCGGAGGTCCGTCGTGAGCACACTCGACGACATCGTGAATCTGACTCCAGATGCGCGTCCGACTACCGCACAGCCGGCTCAGTCCGTTGCGCGACTCGGACGGCGGGTCCTGGCCGAGTTCATTGGCACCGCGCTGCTCTTGATCGCAGTTATCGGCTCCGGGATCGCGGCCCAGAACCTGAGCCCCGGCGACACCGGTCTCGAGTTGCTGGAGAATGCCGCGGCAACCGGCGCTGCCCTGGTCGCGATCATTCTGGCAGTCGGCTCTGTGTCGGGTGCACACCTGAATCCGGTGGTGAGCGGCGCTGACGCATTCTTTGGTGGATTGCGGCGCGTGGAACTCGCAGCCTACGTCGTCGCCCAGATTGCCGGCGCCATCGTCGGCGTGCTCATCGCCAACGTCATGTTTGCGCTGCCGTCCGTCAGCATCTCAACGCACGTGCGCAGCTCGCCAAACTTGTGGTTCAGCGAAGTGATCGCTACCTTCGGCCTGCTGCTGGTGATTTTCGGCTTGACGCGGAGCGGTCGAGGTGCCGCCGCGCCATTTGCCGTCGGGGCGTACATCCTGGGTGCGTACTTCTTCACATCGTCAACCAGCTTCGCCAATCCAGCGGTGACACTTGCCAGGACGCTCTCCGACACTTTCGCGGGGATCGCGCCCTCGTCAGTCATCCCGTTTGTGATTGCCCAGTTCGTTGGTGCAGCGCTCGCGTGCGCGACCGTCCGGGTGTTGTGGCCTGGCATCGACGATGTGAGCCGAGACGTGGTGGTCCCCCACGAGTCCGATGTCAGTGTTCCTGAGGTGAAACGTGTCTGAGTCAGAAAGCAAACAACGCGTGCTGTTCCTGTGCACGCACAATTCTGCGCGCAGTCAAATGGCGGAAGGGCTGCTGCGGAACTTTGGCGGTGACCGCTTCGAGCCGTATTCCGCCGGCACCCAGGCCACCCATGTGCGGCCGCTGGCGATCCGCGCCATGAGCGAGCTGGGCATTGACATCTCAGGCCAGGAAAGCAAGACGCTGGAGCGCTACGTCGACCAGCCGTTCGACACGGTCATCACCGTATGTGACCAGGCCAATGAGGTGTGCCCGGTGTTTTCTGGAGCCAGGCGGCGCCTGCACTGGAGCTTTCCGGATCCGAGCAGAGCTCAGGGTGACGCGGAGCAGCAGCTCGCGGTCTATCGACAGGTCCGCGATGCTATTCGCGAACGCATCGAACGCGAGCTGCTGTTCAACCAGACGCGCGCCTGACGCGGCGGACGCCCGTCACGTCTCGTGCGCGGGGTTTGACCGCGAGTTCGTCGACGACTCCGGCAAGCGTGTGCATCGACAACCACGTCATCGAGCGCCACGCTGGTTCGAGCGTCCAACTCGGATCGGCTGAAGGGGAGAGCGAACAGACCCGAAACGCTCAATCGCCCGTCTTCAATACGATGAAGCCCACGAGTGCCGCGGCGAACAGAGCCACCACCGCTACGGTGATCGGGTTGCGCCATGAATCCGGCAACACGCTGAGCAAGCCAATGCAGGCCAGGATGATCAGAAAGCCCAGGACCAGGTCGCGCAACATCTTGCGCTCGAACTTCTTCTGCTTCTCAGCTGTTAGCTCTGTAACAGACGGTTCTTCTGGTTGGGTCACGTTGCGCTCCTTCGTCGATGTCTGATAGCAGGGTCGTCTTCGAACAGGGTGACGATCAACACGTTCGCGTGAGACTGGATTCGACGATGTTTCGAGTTGCCTCGCCACCGTTCATGTCTGGCATCGGGATGTCCATCAGAAGCAGGTCCGGAAGACGATGCCCGGTTGCCGACTCCACCGCCTCGCCTCCGCTTCCGGCCTCACCAGGCTGCCTCATCGCGGGATCCAGCGAGAGCGTTGTGCGCAGTCCGTCAGGCAGTACCGGACGGTCGTCAACCGGGACGACGCGGCGGGTATCTTCGACGTACGGTGATTCATGACGGCTCGCACGCGGATCCTCATCCGGCTCAGCAAACGAGGATAGTTAGTCGCACCGGCGACGACGGTCCGTCGCGATGCGCCATCCACTCCACACTTGCACGCGAGGCCACTCCAGCAGCCACACCGTGGTCGCACGATCACTCCCGCGTAGGTCACGACGTTCACCGTCGCTGATGATACTCCACGAACACCTCTGCCTTTGTTCGACGCGCACGCAGATCGAACTCGATAAAGCTCTCGCCACGAGGAGACAGCGTGGGACTATGGATCGGTGCAGGGCGTCCCGTGAAGACACGCCTGACACACCCGTCGCACGGCTTCACACACTCGCAAGGCCTGATCCCAGGGAGGTCCGAGTCAGGGAACGTGGCGGCGGGCTGGTAAAACGTACCGCGCCACGGGGTGAAGCGACCGCCCATACTCCAACCCATGACAATCGGCTTGAGTGCGTGCTGCTGGCGAGGCTGGCAACGTCGTCGGCGTAATCACGCACGCTGGCGACGGACAGATCCGCGGGCCGACCGACAGCGTGACCTCGGCGGTCGATGGCGTGCGATTGCCAACCGAGACTCGCGAGTTGATCTTGCCAGAACCGCCAGACCCCGGCCGAGTTTGCCGCCCCGTGCACCAGAAATGACGTGTGGTCGCTCAGCATCGGCCGCGTTCAACGCATATCGCCAGTCGTCCAGGCTGTCCACAGACGGCGTGTCTCGGCGACCTGTTTGCTGCCGCCGCGACGCAATCCGCCGGTGGTCGGGTCGAGCGCTTGACCCGTGCGTGCCAGTGTGGCTTTGCGGAGTTCACCCAGCAGCAAGGGCCGGTCGAGCGCGAGGAAGCGGCCGTCATCTCCGGCGACCAACGTGTAGCCATCCTCGTTCGAGCGAGCGATCCTGATGGCGCACCAATCATCCACCGATAAGAGTTTCCCGGCGGCGACCCACGCCGCCACGTCCGGTAATTGCACCGGCATGCCGTGGAGATGGGCGTGCGGTACCTCCTTGCCAACGTAGCCGTTTTCCCAGAACGTCGCGGCGTCGGCAACGCTCTTCAAAAACTCCCGGACGCTGCGTATGGCCGCCTCGAGTTCCGGCCACCACTCAGCGGGAGCATCCGCATGATGCAGCACATGGTCACGCGTGATCACCAGAACGTGTCCGGGTAGTCGCGGAAAGGCATCCGCAACGATCCGGTAGTTGGCCCCTTCCCACAACACCCATGGCTCAATCCGCGGCGAGCAGAACACGCAGGGCGAGCTGCGCGCCGCGTCCGCGAGTGGATCTGCATCCGGCATGCTCACGCCTGGACAACGAAGCTGAGATCCGATGGTTGCTGCCAGGAACTCTGGGAAGCACCGAGCGCAGGGCTGCGCTGTAACTGCGCGCACGCGTTGACGTTTGCTTGACAAGCAGATGACGGTCTCAACTCGCAGTTCGGGGCGCTGCACGCCTGCGCAGTGCATGCGGTCCAGATGACGGTGCTGTTCCGGCCCGGCGACACGATTGAATATCGCAGCGTCTACCGTGGACGGGTGCGGTGGGCGGTTCCCTGGCGAGTTATCGCGGACAGTCCGCGGCAACTGGTGCTGTACGTCGAACCTGGTGTCCAGGGTGTGTCGCTGGGTCGGGATGCCGATGGCCGCTATATGGACCGCTGGGTGTCCGATGCTCCGCCGACCCCCGTCGTGTGGGAGGAACATCACGTGCTGGCCGTGACCCGACCGCAGGACGCGCATTCGCTGTGGTTGATGTGGACCGAATTGTGGGAATTCAAGTGCTGGTACGTCCAGTTGCAGAGTCCGATCGTCAGGAAACGGACTGCCATCGAGACAACCGACCACGCTCTGGATGTCGTCGTCGACCCCGACGGAACGTGGCACTGGAAGGATGAGGACGACTTTGCCGAAGCCCAGCAGCTTGGCGTGTTCTCTGCCGAGGAGGCCGCCGCTGTCCGGCGGGAGGGCGAGCGTGTGATCACGCAACGCCTGTGGATCACTGGTTGGGAGGACTGGCGTCCGTGATAGGCTCGGTATGTGGACCTGCCACGCCGTCGGGTTGCGGACCTTCACGCAGCTGTTCTCCGCGCAATGCCGCGAGGCGTGTCGCGAAATCGCATGCCAAGCCCGAAGGCGCGCGCAACGTCGCCGGTCTCGGCTATCGTCCAGCGCCTTGCGGATCGCCTTCGACTGAGGAGTAGTCAGTTTCCGCCGCTGCGTGCGGCGTGCGACGTGGATAGAGGCGCAGGAGCTCGTTGCCGACCGAGCGCGGCATAACGTGCAGGGTGAACGTGCGGGATCACCGTCGCCGAGTGCGTCGCCACCACGCTCGACGAGGTGGCTTTGGCTGTTCGACGCTGGCGATATCCAGGCGCTGGCATGCGATGATCTGGCGACGCATGCGAGCCATGTTCCCAATTCGCCCTCTGGGTCACTTCCTGCGGCAGTTGTCGACCTACTCGCGTACCGCGCCCATCACCTGGTTGGACGATCAACGCGTGTGCGCGTGCCGCTACCCGCGGGCGGCGGAATTCGAGGCATTGGTCGCGCACGATGTCTCGCTGCTGGTGAATCTTCATGTACGTCCACATGCTTCTGCCACGCTGGAGCGCTACGCGTTGACAGAGTTGCATCTGCCTGTGCGAGATTTCGGCTGCCCGACGGCCGCGCAGCTCGACACGGGAATCACGGCTATCGCGAAGACCGTCGCCAGCGGCCGGTGGGCCGCGGTGCATTGCGGCGGCGGTCTGGGCCGCACGGGCACGCTTCTGGCCTGCTACCTGGTCGGCCGCGGGCTGAGCGCGGAGGAGGCGCTGGCACGTCTGCGCCTGGCACGCCCGGGTTCCGTTGAGACGCCACAACAGGAAGCCGCGGTGTTTGCCTATGCGCGCCGACCGGCGGGTCAGTGAAGTGCAGCGAGAGTCATGAGGAAAACGTGAGGCGCTGAGACGACGACGAGCGTAGACACACCCGTATACGGCCGGCCTCGGCCAGTGAGTGCCGAAACCGGCACCGCGATCGCCCCGGCGGCTGCATGGCGCACCGCGCGGCGAGACGCCGCATCGCGGCGGTCACCGAGCCAGCAAGACGTCGGGGCGGCCGCGACGGACCGCAGCGGCGGCTTCGGGCGACCCGTCGACCGCGTCTACTGGTCCATCGTCGACAAGTTCCCGCTCCGCGAGCCAGCCCGGCAAGGTCCGGTGGCGCCGCCTCACCACCACTCAGGGCTGCCGGGACTCGGCACTCAGTATGCCCGCCAGCCAGTTGAAGGCACACCATACGCAGCCGGTTAGCGCGGGGGATCGAGCGCGCGAGCGCGAGGCCCTGTAGCCATTGCAGAACCACACACCGTCCTGAGCCGCTGCTCGAACGTCGCGCGCCACACGCTGAAAGGATTCGCATGATCAAGGCAATCGCCGCGGCCAATCGCCACCCTACCAATCGCACCCTGGAGGACTTCCGCCTGTACTGGGCCGAGCACCACGGATCCCTCGGCAGGTACATTCCACATCTGCAGCGCTACGTGCAGCACATCACCCTGGTGGAGGCCTATGGCGGAATCCCAACGCCGACGCATGACGGGGTCTCAATGTTCTGGTACGCAACACTAGACGACGTGGTCCACCCGCCTCAGTCGCCGAGGCTCGTGGAGGCGATCCCGGAAGCACACCATGAGGCATACGACTGGTTCGTCGCGTCGCGGCGCTACGCCGACCCGACAACACTGACGGTCGCCGAGACCGTCGCGCGCGACGACGCCCAACTGTTCGATCGGTCAACCGACTGGCCGACCGATCGGCGACGCTGCAGCGTCGTCGCGACCGAGGAGGTGCTCCAGGACGGTCGGACGCTCCCGGGGATGGTCAAGGCGGTGTACATCGTTGCGCGCCAGCCCGGGCTGACCATCGAGGAGTTCCAGGACCACTGGCGGCTGGTCCACGGCCCGCTGGTCTGCCAGGTGCCCGGACTGCGGCGCTACGTCCAGAATCCCGCGATCCCGGCCGCGTACGCCCTGCGGCCGCTGACCCACGATGGCTTCAGCGAGCTGTGGTTCGACGATCTCGCCGCCCTCCAGCACGCGGCGCAGACGCCCGAGTGGCAAGCCGTGCAGGCCGACGCCGCGACGCTGTACGCCGATCCGGTGGGACTCGTCATCGCCCAGGAAGGCATCCGCAAAGAGATCGGCGCCTGACCTGCGCCGATCCCATTCTCCAGCCGTCGCCAGATGGGCAGCTGCCGCGAAGTGGTTGTTCCACGCTACCTACGAAAGACTGAATGTCGGACTCAGTGGTACCAGCGCTGAACATGGCGGTGCGAAGCCGACGCCCAGCGCCGTACCCAGAACGACGGCCGCGGCCGGTGCATCCGCGGTAACCGCACGGGCGGCAGCAGTGCCATCGTGCACGAACGCCACGCCAGCGAGCCGCCCACGGTCGATTGCGGCGACGGGTGCATACAGGCCGTAGCGGTCGATCGGCAGGTCGTCCGCAATATAGCTAGCGATGCTGACGATGGCCGGCTGTCCGCGGAGCGTGTCGAGAAAGAACTCGACAACGTCGGCCTCGGCCGGCGCGGGCAAGCTTGGCAGCAGCTGGACGTGTTCGAGCCGGCCAGCTGCGAAGGTGGCGATGCCGCGTTTGACCGCGCTGTGGCCGAAGTCGAACACGGGTACGGACGCCGGAGCCTCGAGATGACTGCGAGCCACACCGATCAGGGCCATGAAGGCGGGATAGGGCGCGAGTTCGAGGTGGGGCCCAGATTGAGAAAGACGAGCAAGCTCCGTCCTGGCTGCATCCACGAAGGGTTGGCCCAGGGCGGCGCTGAGGCCGCCGCCAAAAGAGACCATCTCGATGGTGCGCCAGTGTGCGAGATAGGCCTGGCGCCAGCCGCTTGCCAGCGGGTCCGGCTGGCGGAGCGAGGCGATCAGATTGGCGATGCGGCGGCCGAAGGTGGCGGCACAATCGTCGGTCAGGGCATCGAAGGCGCCAAGCGAGAGCACGTCGAACGCGGACCTTCCGACAAGCGAGGCGTCCGCGCCGGGCAGGTCGACAAGTCGGGTGCGATTGAGCGAAGCCTCGGGTCGCAGGTGCAGCGGATCGAAGACGTCGGCGCTCACAACCCTTCCACCTCAGAGCACGGTAACCGCCGCGCGACCCCAAACACGACATTTCAGCCTCCGATACGCGCTGTCGGTTTGCCAGGACCGCGCGGTCTCGCTGCACGGTCCTCCGGTGACGAGCCGGCCGCTCGCCGCAGGCGATGGGCATCGGTTGGATTGGGGAGCTGCGTGCGCGGGCGAATACGGTTCGACGGTGGACACCAGAAAAGTGATTGTCGTCGAGACCAGACAATGCGACGCTCTCCGTCAGGGTTCCCACGCCGCGTGCAACCGCATCGACCAGCGGTCGGAACTGGTCGCTGCCGTGAACGCGCATCAGCTCGATCACCACGTCCCGTTCCACGAGCAGGACCCGGCGGCACCGACTCGCGGCCAGAGTTCGGGCCGACGGGCACGGCCTCTCAGGGTTGGCGTCGTGCGAATGCAGGGATGGCCAGACCTCCCTCTTCTGAGTGACGACTGGCGAGTACCGACGACATGCACAGACTACACCACGTCCGTGGTGGGCTCTGCTGCGTATGAGCCACGCGTATCCCCACATGAACAAAGGTCATGTCAGCGTCGCCGCTGTGGGCTATTGTGCTTTTATGGCCGGGCGGTGTCTGTCCGAGGCGTGGCTGAGCGACGACATGGCTCGCGGTTTGGCTGCGTTGAGCACGGGCATCGCGGCGACCACAGTCCGCGACGCCGCCGAGCTGCTTGCAGGGCATGCAGATCCCGAAGGTGTTGCAGCCAGACTCTGCACGCTCGGGCTCAGTGTCCGTGGAGCGCGCCGCGTGGTCGAGGCACTGCGCGCTCTGCGCGATAGCCACCATTTGTAGCGTGCATTCCGCCGACAAGCGGCTGGCGCGGGCGCGTGGTGAACAATGTCCATGACGTAGGGTGACGTGTCGATAAGAGTGCGTGAGATGCAGCCGAATGCATCGTTCCACCAGGTCCAGCCTGCGCAGCGATACGCACAGCCCGAGGCGTCGGTACTCGCCTGTCTCTGGTTGACGGACAGGGAGTTGCTGGATTGATCCTTCGCAGGGTCAGGATGACAGCACGCATGACAGGCAGCGAAACGTACCGCACGCACCACCTGGCCAGCACCCGGTGTCGGTCCAACGTTTCGTAGCGAGTGGTCTATTACAGAGTTTTGTGATTTAGCCTGCGGCCAGTCCCCGCTTGGGCGGTGGCGAGGGTGCCGCCGCTGAGCGCCGGGATTTCAAAGGAGCTTGGAGAAAACCCCTTTGAACCCCTTTGCCCCCCGGAGGGACTGTGCTGCGCCGCGAGCGAGCGAAGCGAAGCAATGCGCCGTATTCCGCGAACCTACCCTTGCAGGTTCACGGATAGACGTTGCCGACTTCGAGGATGCGCCACTGGTTTCGGATGCGGCCCAGCGCAAGGCTGATCATCCAGCCCGGGCGGGCCAGGTCACTGGCGGTCTTCGGCACCTTCACCGGGCCGATGTCATCGTCGAACCACAAGCTGCCGGGTTCAACGCTGGAGATCATCAACTCGTCTTCGATGTAATCCTGCGCACCCAGTGTCTCGACGCTGACTGGAGGTTCGGAGCCGATGGCGTCAAGCAGGATGGAAGCCAGCCGCGCGGCCCGCGGCAGGTCGCGCGCGGCGGCACGCGCCTGGCGCCGAGCGTCGCGGGCGGCTTCCGGTGAGACGGCCCCGTGCTCCGCCAGCCAGTCCATCAACTTGCCGGTGACGGTACCCGAAGCCCGCAGCAGGTCTCCACTGGCTGCCACCTTGCGGATCATGAAGTAGCTCAGGAATTCGCCAACCGAATCGGCAATCTTCTCTGCTCCAAAGAGCCGACAGAAGGCCTCTTCCTCACCCGCTTCGTAGGCGCGGTCCAACTGAGCGCGCTCGGACTCGGACAGATACTGGTGCCCGTAACTGTTGAGGCAGGCGCGCAGCAGTTCGATTACCGACTCGTACGTTCGCAGCGTCCGAGCCGAGACACGCGAACGGCAGTCCTCCAGAAACTCGTCCAGGGCTTCGTCGATGGTGAGCGTGTCACCGTCGCTCGGGCTGGCTACATGCTGGACGGGCTTGAGCTCCACGCGATATTGCCCGGATCGCCCAGCGCTCAGGATCATATCCCCAGTCGCCGGGGTTGCCTCGAGCCTGCTACTGGCCGCGAGCGCGGCGGCGAGAGCAAGTGAGAGCACGGTCACCTCATCGCTGCTCGGGTCGCCGGGACCGTTGTCTGTCCATGCCAGGGCGACCGGCATCAGCGCGAGCGAATCGGGCCACAGGTACCGTCGGGCTTTGGCAATCATGTAGGCGGGCAGTTGGTCGGGGGGATCTAACGTCAACATCAGCGTGCCCGCTGGCGGCAGTTTCGGGGTGCTCCAGCTCGGGCCGCCGGGCGGCTCGACGCCAGCCGGGTAGAGCGCGAAGCCGTAGGTAATACCCTCGGCGCCTAGCACGACGCCAATTCGATCGGTCGAGCTGCTACCGACACGCAGAGCCATGCTCAGGTAGTTGTCAGCGGTTATTCGGTCCCAGGGACTGGCTTCCACGAAGGCCTGCGCCTGTCGGAACAGCATCGACCACTCCGTTGGCGACGGCAGGTCGGCGGGTTGCTGGCGTCCAGAAAGGTGGCCCACGAGCGAGTCGAAGATGTCCTCCACCGAGGCGTCCAGTTCGACCGACACCACTTCGGCCGAGCGCCAGGCGGCAGGCAAGGCATGTTTGACCGCGCTAGCCAGGTGCGGCGCGCAGAGGAGTCGCGGCGGCAGTGATCCCTCGCCCGCGCTGGCACGAAACTTCCGGAGCAGATCCGAGATTGCCGCCGGAAGAGTCGCAGCAATACCCGAGCCCAGGATCAGACCGGTTTCGGGGTCAAAGGCGAAGGCCGCTGCCACGGTGCGCATCCCGTCGACGTGAATCGCATCGGAGACGTCGCGGGCCAGCACCATCACGTCCGTTGTTGGGCTGGGGCGCGATTTAGCCATCCGTCTGGGATTGGCGCGATCGGGATAGTGTCATGCCTGAAGTTGTACCAAGCGGCGTCAGCCGCGACAGGTGGTCATTTCCCAGGCTGCGCCTGGCACGCTGCTGGTGCGGGCGGGTGTGGCCGTCGACCCACTGGGCAGAACACTTCTGCTCGCAGCTGATACCCAGCTGCTGGCTGGTGCGCGCATCCGGGCTCATCGTGAGCCGCGTGTCCTGCGCACAGACGCTCACGCCGTGCGGATCATCACTCCCGTATGCGCAGGTACAGGTGACCACGGGTATTTGTCATTAGCCAGCGCGCCGCCGAAATCGATATTTGCCAGGGTACTCTTGGGTCTAGCCTGAGCCGTCACGGACATCGCAAATCCCTGGGCTGCCAGGCATACGCGTCTGGCCGATGTCAAGATCCGCCTCCGCCACTCGGCTTTGAGTGACGTCGGCATCCACTGCCAGGGCGGCTTCGGCGGATTGGCGAAGGACCGCGTCGGCTCGCGCCAGGCTGGCCCGCGAGCGCCAGGCCGGGTCAACCAGAATGAACGGCCGCGCAGGAAAGCCGGCTGGCAGCCCGGCGGACCGACCTGAGCCATGAGCGAGCATCGACTGCCAGCCGCCGGCGGCCAGTTCCGCGGCGGTATCGAGACGACATACGACCGTCCAGGCTCCGCCAGCCCGTCCAGTAAGGACTCGCCGAGGGGTCGAGTCATGGGCCCATACGCGGATCGCTGCCACATGATCGTTATTCCAGTTCCGCGTCGTCTGCCTACCACAGGTTGTGCCTACAGCATCCCGACATACTGGATATGGTGGTTGGTTGCTGTCGACCGAACGGCGGATGCAAGCGTGAGCTCGCCATTGCCAGTCGGCCGTAGGTCATCCCGTGCCTCCGAAGCCGCCTGTTGTTGTGGCGCCTTTGCTGCCCGACTTCGACCGTACGCGGGCCAATCACGGCATAGGGCACTCTGACGCAGGAATGCTGGTGTCGTCCCGAAGCCACGCCACGGCGCTTGCCTCTTCCGGCAGATGGAGCGTGCCGGCTGCTATGGTGGCACGAGTATCACTCTGGAGGACCCGCCACGTATGGCCAAAGCCACTGCCACTCCGAAAACCACAGGCCCAGCCACCGCCTATTGCATGAAATGCAAGGCATCGCGCGAAATGACGGACGCAAAGCCGATCACCATGAAGAATGGCCGTCCTGCGACCGAAGGAACCTGCCCCGTGTGCAGCACCAGGATGTTCAAAATCGGCGCCAGTAAGTAATCTCACCGAGCCCTTCGCCCGCGCCTGGCTACCTGCCAGGTCGGGTAAGTCGCTTGTCGCCAACCGGCCTACTCGACGATCAGTCAGGTTGCGTGACAGCCCGCCACGGACCGTCTCGATAGCGCGGGACCCACGCGGCTACCCGCGCAGAGAACGGTCTGTGGCACCTGACGCTCAACCCCACCTGCCCGGCTCGCGTTCCGTCGAGGAGTACTTCGGACACCACGTCGCAATCGGCATCAGGCAAAAAGTATGTGCTTGCCCTGGCCGGTGCGCGGAGAACCCAACCGCATCGCGCTGAATGTCGCCGTTGCCGTGCTACCGGATGGTCACTGTTCGCTGAGCGTAGCCCGCTCGATCACCACACGGTCGGGCCGCGCGTCGCAACAACGGTTCTCGGCAATGGGCTGCATATGCCGTACTGGGATTTCCCTCACACCGGGATATCGAGGGCAGCAGCAACTGGCGGCCGGCCGTCGCAACCCCGCCCCAGCATTCGGCGGCGCGATGCCCAGCACCGGCCAGGGCAGCGCCATTCCGAGCGCATCCGTATTCGTCCCGGCGCGGCGGCGCGCAATGTTTGCGACGCACTCATAGGGCCTGGTGACCCGCGCTTCGCTATCGGATCTCTCGATGGCCGCCGCCGCGCGCTCAGTGCAGTGGAGCAATCTGGACAGCGACTAGAGAGGACGCGACGCGGCCAGGCGCCAGGGCCTGGCCGAAGCATTTGCCGTCAGATCGGACGCGTTGGCTCTCGCGAGGCGCTCGCGCTGAAGCGGGAGCGCAACTCCTCGGTCCCCGACCACCAGTCGACGCCTCTCGGCAGGATGACACCGCCTGATCGCTGACGGTACACCTCAGGCGAGTCCACGCCTGGTGGAGTCACCCCTCGCTCACGCAGCGCCCGCGCCGCCGCGATCAGCTTGCGCCGCGTGCGAATGATCAGCGCGTCCGTAGTTCCCAGGTGCTCCTTCGAACGGTCCATGGTCGGACCCATGCTCTCGGTCACCGCCATGTCCTGCTGGCGGATGCCGTCGATACCGGTGTAGCTCTTCCAGGTCCGCTGTGCCTCGCGATCGATCAAATAGTCGTTGCTGGCGTCCTGGAGCATGTTGAAGCGCCCGTACCACTCAGTGGTGTTCGGCCGGTACAGGTCCGCGCTGCGGGCCCCGCGTCGCGCGCGCGTGGCGCCGGCGGGGCGCTCATCCTCAGGTACCAGCGCACCAATTTCCCAATGCAGCGTATGCTCGTCGTCCATCGGAACGTATGCCGCGAAGCGGACTTCGTGACCCATAGCCCCGGTCGGAATCATCGCGTAGAACGGGAACAGCATGTGGGCAATGCGCCAGTAGGAGGTGTCTTCCTCGGCAGGCCGAGAGCCGCCGTACGACGTCCCGAAGTCCGTGTCGACAACACTCAGCAGCGGGGCAGGGGTTCTGGCAATGTAGTGCTCGAATGTCCCAGGTCTGGTCTGCTCGACGCGCACCGCGCCACTGTGCAGAAACGCTTGATGCGCCGTGTCCATCTCACCTTCCCAGCCCTGCATCCAGTTGCATGGTCGGTGAATGATGGAGATGGAGTAGGAGCCCTCGCCCAGCATATTGGCTTCGAAGTCCGGTAACGGCGGCGGCGCCTGACGCGATCCCAGGTACGCCCACACGACACCGTTGCGCTCGACGCACGGATAGGCGACCGCGCGTACTTTCTGTTTGAAGTCGCTTTCGGCTGGTTCGTTGGGCATGTCGACGCAGTTGCCCATGCTGTCGAATTTCCAGCCGTGGTACACGCAGCGCAGGCCGCTTTCTTCGTTGCGACCGAAAAACAGAGACGCGCCGCGATGCGGACAATTGTTCTGGACGAGGCCGATTGCGCCGCTCGAGATACGAAATGCGATCAACTCCTCGCCGAGGAGCTTCACGCGCACGGGTGGACAGTCTGGCTCAGGCAGCTCGTCGGACTTGACGGCGGGGATCCAGTACTGGCGCATCAGGTCTCCCATGGGTGTGCCGGGTCCGATGCGCGTGAGGTACTCGTTGTCCTGTTTGCTCAGCATGGCGCGACCCGCTGCGCTGAGTCGCGGCGCGAGTGGCGGACACCCCGCCCGCTCGAATAGCCAGCACGCCTGGCTCCGGTTCCTTCAAGTGTGGGGTCCAAGAGTGTGCGCCTCCTTGAGTATCTCTATCGTGCGCCACCCGCGTGCTGGATGTCGAGCGCCGGGTCCACCACTGCGCGCGGCCTCGAAACGGGCGACGTGGGCCATCGAGCCCCGGGCAATCCAAGACGCGCGGCAGCACCGTTGCTCTCCACGAGCGGGTGAGCGAGTGGCCCGCCGCGATGCACTTTACCGAATGGCCCGGAAAACGAGCCGTTGGGCGCCTGGGCCGAGTGGCCAGCGATGTAGACACGATTGCCGCGTACGCGCGTCCAGACGAACGAGAACTGAAAGCCAAGCGGGACTCCGGGCGGCTCCGGGAGCAACCAGCCCCAGAGCCTCGAGCTTTGCTTCGACCTGCATGTGACGATGGTGCCAGGTCGTGGGCCACTCCGAAGGTCGTCTCCTGGTTTGGCCGGGCACACGGTGCTGTGGGGCAGACCATCATCTCAAGGAAGGCTCCCCACGGGGCTGAACAGCGGTCCCGCCACGTTCCGTGTGTACGGCTACGGTTGTGCGCCACGTGCCACGCTCGGGCGGCCACGGAATCGCTGGGATCGAGTGATGCTGAGCCGGTCACATCGCTGACTTCTCGCGCGTCATACAGATGTACAGACGCAACGGATTGGAGTCAGCTATGCAATACGTACTGATCATCTTTCAAGGCACGACACCGCTTCCGACCGACCCGGAGGCCTGGGCGACGTTGTCGGACACCGAGCAGCAGGCGATCTACAAGGACTACAGCGCGCTCAACAAGACGCCCGGCGTCACACCCGGGCTGACGCTCGGCCTGCCCAAGGACGCAACCACGGTGCAGGTCAGGGACGGCAAGACCGTGACGCGGGAGGGGCCATACTTGAGCGAAGGTGCCGGTGGGTATCTGGTGTTCGAGGCCGACGACCTGCAAGCCGCCGTGGAACTGGCATCACGCATTCCCGCGGCGCGTCACGGTGGGGCTATCGAAATTCGCCCCGTCGCTACGTACTGGTAGCGTTCGCGCGAGGGACGTGAAGTCCTGGTAGATGCTTGCTGGGAGCTACGATTGGCGGCAGTGCACCATGGATGTGATGGACGAGCGGTCAAGGCACGTGTGAACCCGGCGGGGTGCGGTGTTCGACGAGTAGAAATGTCTGGCACCGCCCCGTCAAGCGAGCGCGACCGCGGCGTGCCTGGCGATGCCAGTGGCAAGTGTCCTCTCGAACAGGTAACGATTGGAGTGCGCACGCAGAGCCTTGCCTTCGACCGTTCCGTTCGGCGCGAACTCGGAGGCATCGCGACTCCCAACACTGGCTCGTGCGCATCGAAAAATCCGTCAGCGGCGTCGCTCGCCCAGGAGCCTGATCCCAACAACTTCTGGGCGAAACTGGTGGCAAAGCTCGGATATGCGTGGTGGTTGACGGTCACCGGGTAGTCATTGTCGAACGTGACGGACATTGCTCAGGCTGCGCGCATCTGTACTTCCCTGTGCGACGCGTTCCGTCAGCCCGAGCAAGCGTTCGGATCCTGCCTTTCACCCTTGCTGATCACACCAGGCTCAAAGTCAGTCAGCGAACGAGTGACGAAGGTCTGCAAGGCAGCAAGGACCGCCGCGGGCAGCCGTTCCTGCGGGTCGTCGTCACGGTGGGCGCCGACGCGTGCCCACGCTGACGTGGACGATATTGCCGAACCAGTCGTCCGAGGCTCCCGGAGCCTCGGGCTCGGACGTCGTTGCGGAGACCGGACCGCCGACTGAGGACAAGCCGGTCACGTGCCTCGCCGGGTGATCGGCAGGTAGATGAACTGCACTGCCACGCCACACCGCCGAGCGATGGCCCGCACCTGATCGCGTTCTTCCCGCGTAGAGTTCACGAGATCGAACAGTTCCGCTCGTCCGGCCATCGGGTGCGCGCGAGTCGGCGGTAGGCTTCGACGTACGCTTGTTCCCACTCCTCAGCAGCAATCGGCTGAGCATCCATGCTGAGTGAGCGCGTGCGAAACGACCATGATCCACCTCGAAATCGGCTGCTGCGCTCCTGGCGCAAATTCGCACAGAAGTCTGGCTGACTGCACCCAGTGGTGGCGTTCAGCCCGGTGGACGACGCGCGATATGGGTACACGTCGGCGTGACACGCAGGCCCAGAGCACGCGCACGCTCAACTCGTTCGATCGCGGGGTCAAGCCGATCCCAGTTGGCCCGGCCAGCGGCCTTGAAGTGCCAGATCTCAGCCGGCGCGCCCGAGCGTCGCGCGATCTCGATCAACTCGTCAATGCTCTGGAGGAGGCGCCCCGCTTCGCTGCGAAGATGTGACAGGTACATGCCCCCGTGTTCGGCTGCCATGCTCGCCAGCGCTATCAATTCGGGCGTGTCGGCGAAGGAAGCTGGTGCATAGCCCAGCGCCGAGCCAAGCCCCAGGGCGCCATCCTGCATCGCCTCACGCAGCAAGCCACACATGCGGTCCAACTCAGTCGACGTCGGCGGTCGGTCCGCGTAGCCGATCTCGTGGATGCGCAGACTCGTCGCACCGACCAGCGACGCCACGTTGCAGGCGACGCCTCGCCGCACGAGTGAATCCAGCCCTTCGTCGAGCGTGGTCCAGTCGATGTCATAGGTGATGTCGCCTTGCTGCTGGCGGTACTCACGCTTCATCGCGTACTGGCTCGCGGACAGCATGAAGCCCTCGGGTCACTGTACGCGCGCTACGCCCCGTTCATCGTCCACCTCGCCATGCGGCACCTGCACTCAGCGGCCCGAGCGACATGCCCTCGCCGAACAACTCGAGGGTCACGCCCTGGCGAATGTCACTCTGCGAGCGGCCGTCCGCGATGAGCGATTCCGCCGCCTGGCTCAGCATGTTGATGAACCCTGGTGCGACCGCTTGCCCGCGCGCGTCGATCTCTGTCCGTCCGCGTGCGTCGAGACCTGAGCCGACCGCGGCGATGGTGTCGCCTCGCAGGGCCACGTCGGCGACTAGCGGTGGCGATCCGCTGCCGTCGTAGAGACTTCCGCCGCGGATCACGAGGTCATAGCTGGGAGTGTGGGACACGGATGCCTCCCTGGAACGCCGCCGATGTCGTGCTGCTCCCGATGGAGTTCTTCAATCCGGGTGATCGTGGACGGTGTCTTCCATCACATTGACATTGTTATCCTCGCAGGCGACGAGCGCAGACCTGGGGAAGCCGGCAGTTGCCGCGGGTTTGAATCCGTCTGGCGGCACGTACGACCTGCCGTGCGTCACGTGCGTCACGTGCTTCAAGGGTCCGCGTTCTGGAGCGCGGCCGAAAGGCTGGTAGTCCACCTCGAAACCGCCTGCCGCCGATGTGATCGGGCCGTTGCGGGTGCGCTCATCCAGGTGCTTGGACCGCCGATGCGATGGCGGTGAAGGGCGGCTCCTTCCTGGCGTCGGTTGCGGGTCTGGCCCTGGTGCATACACCCGAACCCGCTCCGCTACCCGGCACAGCTCTGCATCGACTCGACCGCCGGCCGCCGAAGCGCAGATCACTGTAGATCATGTGTTCTATGCTTCAGGAGTGTGGGGTCCCGAACGAGCATTCATGCGTCCGACCCGTCAAGGGAAATCCGGCGAAGCTCGCAACTATTCGTAACGAATACACACATTCAGGCCAGGTCCTTCCAAATGGGCGATGTGTCGTTCACCCAATCAGTTGACCACGAGCGCGAGCTGAACGTCTTTGGTCAGCCCGCCGCCTGTCCCGACCAGGTCCAGAAAATAGATGCCTGGCCCGGCTCCGCTCGTCTCCACGTGAACCATGCCCGTCTGGCCGGGCACCACTGGAGCTGGCAGGCTCACTTGCACGGGTAGCGTGGCCGGGTCCTGCGGCTGCGGAAAGCGCTGGGTACTCCAGTGGTCGAGCGTGAAGCTCACGGGATCAGCGAAGCCTTCCTCGCCGCGCACGTTGACGAAGAAGTCTGCCGGCTCCCCGCTCGAGACCGTCTGGCCATCCTGCGGGTTCAGATACAGCCGAAACTCGCGCGGCACACTGCCCGGGTCGCCCAGGGCCGGCGCCACGACCGGCGCATCCGGACTGACTCCCTGCTCGACCAGCAACCGCGGCTCGCCGCCGATGAAGTAATAGCCCGCCGGGTCGTCCGGGTAGTGCGCCGTCGCCCCGGCCAGATCGACGAGCCACCAGCCCTGCGAGTCCTGCAACGGGTGCTGGTTGCCGTTGCGGTCGAGCAGTACCGCGCTCGTGCCATTTTTCTGGATCCTCACCCGCAGCTCGCTGCCATCGCCGTTCCACAGCGCGGTCACTCGCACGTTGCCGGGCTTGTCGAACGCGACCAGATACACCTCCCAGTTGGGAACGAGTGAGGTCGGATCGTCCGGCCACGCTGACCAGTCCTGCGTCTCACGCACAAATGGCGCAAAGTGCGCGGCGGTATATCCGGAAAACGTCGTCACTGCCGTTTTCAGCGCATTGGCAACTGGCCGACGCGAACCGTCATCGCGCGTGATGCCCCACACCGCGGGCTGGTTACATGGATCCTGGTCGACCATCTGATAAAACTCGTAGCGCTGGTAGCCGGCCGCGGCGGCCATGGCGAAGGCTTGCACGGCGTAGTCGGCCTGCTGGTCCATCGTGGTCTGGATTGGCGAGTCGGCATGCGGACAACTGACGGCCGAATCGTCGGTGGGCATCGCATTCGTCTCGGTTAGCCAGACCGGTTTGTCGATGCCGTGCTGCTGCTGGATGCCCTTGAAGATCGAGTAGACACGGTAGATGTCGTCGGGCGCTCGGTACAGGTTGAGGGAGACGGCGTCGTGGTAGAAGTTGTTCGCCGAGGCGGTCGGGTCCTGCGCCAGAATGGACAGGATGCGGTCGTAAAACTGCGGGCGATTGTTCTGCGCATCGACCCAGTACGACGTGCCCGGAAAGGAAACGTGCGCGTTGGGGTTGGCTGCCTTGATGGCCAGGTAGCCGACCCTGAGCAGTTGGGCGAACTGCTGATCCGTGCCGAGCCAGGTGTAGCTCCCGCCGGCGCCAGGATCGCCAGGATGGAATTCGGGCTCGTTCCATAGCACCCAGTCGTCGATGCGGCCCGCGTAGCGGCGCGCCGTCTCAGATACGAAGCGCGCCCAATAGTTGTTGGGATCGTCGATGGGCAGATCCAGGTTTCGCGGCGGGGAGCGCTTGCCGGCGGTGGGGTCGGCCTGCGCCCAGTCTGGGGTAAATTCGAACAGACCGACGATATGTTCGCCTCGATCGAGCTCGGACTGTAGCTGACTGTCCGAGATGGTGCTTCCCAGATGGCTGAAGTCATCCTGACCATCAGGTTGAACCTCGTCCCAGGCCAGGACCAGCCGCTCCCAGCCAGCCTGAATGTCGGCCATGGCGGCCGGATCGCGAAAGCCTTCCGCGATGCCCAGACGTTGGTCAAGCGAAGACGGCGCCGCGGAAGCCCGCGGGGTTACCAGCGCCGTCAGGAGCAATGACAGGAGCGCCCAGGTGGCAACGCGTCGACGGTGGAGCACCTGGGAGACGCTGGTATTCCGCAACCGTGGCTTGCTACGTAGCATGACCGGGTAACCTCACCAGAACCTCATGACCTTCGCAGAATGCGGAGCATTACTTCGCTGCGCTTGCTCGCGCCGCGCGCAGTCCCTCGGTCGAACGGGTTTTCTCAAACTCAGCTCGAATCAACTCAGCTCGACTCAACTCAACTCGAAGCCCCTTGGAAATCCCCTCGTTCAGCGGCGAGAGCTCGCCACCCCCAACCGGGGCCAGCGCAGGCACCCCAGGACCGGTGCCGACGCGGGGTCGTGATGGTACGAGCCCGCCTCTGGGAATGTGATGGGCCACTCCTCGGCGTCACGCAGCCAGTGGCGGGCGCGTAGCGGCGCGGCTAGAGCGCCGGAGGGAATCGGTAGCCGGTGAAGTGAAGCAAGCTTCTCGCTGGATTTGAGGCGTGTCACCCTGAAGACGCACGACTGAGGATGACAGACACCGACTGGCCGGCAGGGAAGTATGCGGTGGCTGGTTTTGAGACGACGGAACCGGGATGGACGAGTGAGGCGGCTCCCTTCTGAAGGGGCGACCACCGACGCGCGCACGGCAAACGGCTCTTTCAGGTGTCCTGGCGAGCGTCCGTCCGGGTTTCAGCATCTTCGCCGATACATCGCGCGTCACCAGCAACTGAACATATGTCTGATGTACACGACACGGGCCTGCGTCAGTCGATGAGGCTGGGGTGCTGCGCGCAGGTGCCACGACACGCGCACATCCCCAGGGCCGTGCTGGGCCGGACGGCCCCTCGAAACCCGACGGTCACACGAGTTCGACCAGCATCCTTTCTCTGACTGTACGCGTCACCCACCTGCAAATTATGGGCCAGAGCGTGCTCGACGACGGGTTAAAGGATCGTGTGGACAGGAAGACGATCTCGCGCAGCAGGGTCAGGTCACAAGACGTGCGCGAGCTCGCGCAGCGCGGACGCGGGTAGCCTCGGCTGCGATCGCGTTCACATGCTCGTCGGAGTCATCGGGTTCCTGTGTGCGAGGATGCAGCTCCACCTCGAGGCAGAGGTCCGACGGGTGATCGGCCCCAGGACTTGCGCTGGCGCCCTTCGATTCATGCGCGTAGCGCGCCGCGGCGTCAAGCTCACCGTGAAGCACCGCGTCGCGCAGGCTCATGATGCGTGGCGCAGCGTCGAGATAGGCCTTGATGAGGTCCGCCACCATAGCCGGATCATCGCCCACGTCGTGGACAAGCGACGTGAAGCTCGTCTGGCTTATCGGTCCGGCGTCTGCCATCCCTTGCGTCCTGTTCGTTTCGAGACTCTCGCGAGTCTCAGAGCGTATCAAGGACCACTCCGCTTCCACCAGTGCAACAGTTCGGGAGATGCGCAGTCCAGAGGATTTGCGCGCGTACTTCTCTCGTCGATTGGCCGGTTCGAGCTCGCGGTTGTCCAGCCTGGACGAACGGCGTACGTCACCAGAGCGTTGAACTCAGTCCAACGTGTTCTGGACGCTGTCGTCACGCAGCTGGCTTGTGGCCGAGCGGTTGGGACCGAATCCTCGTCGCGAAGGACAGGCGAAGGACATGGCGGACCTTCGTGCGGTGGTGGGCAGCGTGTCCCCGGGAGTGCGCCGAGGTGCGGTGCACAACTCGCTTCAGTAACGCGGTATGTCTGGCCGTCGATCCATTGGCTGGTCGCGTGAGCGACGATCTGAGATGGCACGGCGTGGGAGAATCAGACCCGCGGGCTTTCGCCGGCTGAAGATGCGCGACATAGGTCCACCGGCGTATCCTGTCGCGTGGGACCACGTCCACGGGTGCGGCCGATTGATACGGATGGGGAAGAGGCGTTGACGATCGACCATACCTGCGAGTTCGGCAGGCGCCGCGTCTGGCACGGCTGCAAACGACTGCACAGGCGCGGCGCGAACACGCGGGACCCTGGAAGCGGACCCAAGAAACGTTGATGGGAACGGATGTGTGGCACTCCGAGCATGTGCGTGGGATGACTGTCGGGACATAGCGGATTACGTGTTGCGATGTGCCGATCGGGAGCGGCGGGTCGGTGAGGCACTGCCCGTATGCGTGGTGCACCTGGCCGACGGCATTATCGGCGTCTTCGAGCGGCTGCGCCTGGAAGGCCTCGACCAGGGCGTCAGCGTCCAGGTTGAGCTGGCCGATTGATCGCATGGCCCTCGTTCGAGTGGATCCGGTTAGCGCGGCCAATTACGCCGCTTCCACTCCGAGAAACGTCTCGACAGCCGCTGACTGGCGCAATGGAGGGCGCCGCGTATTCGTTACGAATAGCTGGCTCTGGTCCTGGCGGCCAGCGTGTGAAGGCGAGTGGCGCGTATCAGTCGTCCTCTCTCGCTGGCGTGGCCCCTCCAGCAACTGCGGAGCCAAGGTCCAACGTCGACTCGAGACCCTGGCCCCAGTCGATCTCGCGCAGCAGCCGCACGGAGTTCAGCGCGCCAACCACCAGTTCGGCTTCGCTCACGCTGTGGGCGATTCCCTCGGCCAGCCCGCGGGCGTGAGGCGGGATTTCGGCGCGTCCACGAGCGCCTGGGCGATCGCTCTGAGTTGGACCAGCACCGCCGAGGTGCGTGACCGCACCAGCGCCGCGACTCCCCGTGGCGCCTGCCAATCGCCCTTGAGCTTGCTGCTCGAAGCAGCCGCCAATCAGCCGTCCGAGCAACTGGACAAACGGAATTGCGAGCGCGGGCGTCTCCACGGGCGCTGAGCAAAGCATTCGTTGAGGTGTTACTGCGCCCGCCGGCGGCCGGTGCGACCCCGCGCATGTCGCCGTTGGTGCGCTGTACGAGGTGGACGTGGTGGCTTTCGCGCGTGCAGTCGCGGCGATCACGCGTGGCACGC
The DNA here is from genome assembly GCA_963776625.1 of uncultured Chloroflexia bacterium. GTDB lineage: Bacteria > Chloroflexota > UBA6077 > UBA6077 > CF-72 > CF-72. Next base: position 1,538,697 of record CAVZNP010000007.1, read on the forward strand.
CCGCTGAGGGGGCTGGCGCTGGACATCGTGGTACAGCCGGCAGCGAATGGTGCCGGAGCTTCCCACTCGGTGCGAGAAGTGCGGCTCGCTCGACGTGCACGCGATCGGCGGCCGCGAATTCCGTCTCGACACGATCACCCGTACCAGAGTAGGAAAGTCGCGAGCCGAACTGAATTCGTGACGAACGAATTCAGCGACGATTCAACTTTTGGCAGCGGCGCTCGACGTGCGGCCACCCTCGGGCGTGGGTACCGTCGTCAGTACGAACTGCGCGAACTGATGCAGCAGCTCGCGCTCGCCGACTGACAGCGTTGAATGCGTCACGAATTCACGTAAGCCGTGGATCTGCTGCCGGAGCTGAGGATGAAAGGCGGCCGTGTAGCCGCGAACCTCGGCGCGTGCGCGTTTCTGGTCCCAGCCCTGGGCGACAGCTTGCTTGGCCAACTTCAGGCGACGATCGGGCTCAGCCACCAGAAGCTCTTCGGCGACCGTGGGCGCCAGCTGTTGGCGCAGAATAAGGTTTCGCAGGCTCTTGTCCTCGTACACCCGCAACCGCTTCGAGACGTAGGACTGCGACCGTTTGATCGCCGCCGCGACCTGGACTGTTGTCCAGTTGCGTTCACGCACCAGGCGTGCCAGGGCTTCTGATTCCTCGCGCGGACTCAGGTCCTCGCGCTGCAGGTTCTCGACCAGCGCGAGCACGTACGCCTGGTCGCTGTCTTCCCCGCGGACCGTGGCCGGCACGCGCCGCCACTTTGGGGTTTGGGTCTCCTCCAACAGCAGTTTGATCGCCGCCAGCCGGCGGTGACCAGCGACGAGTTGATAGCGGGCCGAGTTCGTCGGGTCGCGACGGACGACCAGCGGTTGGAGCAGCCCATATTCCCGTATCGAAGCCGCGAGCTGATCGATATCCAGACTGCGCTGGCGCGGGTTGAAGGCGGGGTCGACGCCGATCGCTTCGATAGAAATGAGCTCGATCACTTGCTCATCAACTTGAAGGCTCTTGCCGTTGTCCTCGCGCGGTTGAGGGCTCCGGGCAGATCGCTGGGTTGTACGTATCAACGAACTGGTTCTCCATCTCCCGATTCAGACCCGTACAGGATAAGCGACGTAAAGAGAGCGGAGAAGAATGCCGCAGCTACCGTGACACACCCGAGCACGCGGCGCGAGTGGTCGACGTGGGACTCGTCACCGGGTCTGGCTCGGCGGCCCAGGAGCGCGGCCGAAGAGCCTGAGATGCACCTCGAAACCGCCGCCGCGGCCCAGGGCTCCTCTGCAGCTGGAATCATCGACCGTGCGTGCCCAGAATGGCGCGAGCTAACGTTGACGCGCATCCTCCTGGGTGCGAATCGCGGCCTCGAGTTGTTGCAGCACGCTCTCGAGCGGATCCATCGTCAACGGTTGCGTGCGGGCCAATCGAGGGATGTGCGCATTGGCGGGTGCGAGCTATGCGTGCCTCCAGAAAACGGCTGGATCATCCGCGTCGTCGCGCGACAAGCAGTAAGCACAGAAGACACACCGCGGCATTCGGCATGCCAGCCGCGTCTGACGCAGTAAACGCTTGGCATGCCCGCCGCTTCGCCGGTGGCTGACGTCGACGACAGCTCAGGCGTCAGGCCGCTGGCCGCGCCGCCGCGCGCTGAGCGCGAGCAACGGAAATACGAAGACTGACAGCATGCCCGCGCCGACCATCGCCGTGGCGATCGGCGCCGTGAGCTCGCCGGCCACCACGCCGCGGTCGGTGATCGCAATCACGAGCGGCAGCTCGGTCGCGGCGAACAACGCGAGCGGAGGACGTGCTGACGGCAGCAGTGCGCGCCCGCTGATGAGGTACGACGGCAGGCCTCGCACCACGAGGAACAGCGCGGCGAAGACCGGCACCAGCAGCACGATCGGACCGCCCTGCAGCAGACCGCGCAGGTCGAACTGCATACCGCTCACGATGAAAAAGATCGGGATCAAGACGCCGAAACCGATTCCCTCGTATTTCTGTCGCAGCGACTCGACGACGGGATGCGCCGGGTCCAGCCGCGAGATCGCCTGGCCGACCACCAGCCCTGCCGCGAACGCGCCGAGCAGAAAGTCCAGACCGAACAGCGCCGCCAGGACCACCAGCGCTACCAGGATCAGGATCGAAAGGCGCACGCCGACCTGGCCAGACGAGCGCATGGTTCGCTCGATGAGCCGGCTGAGCCGCTTCGGCCGCCAGCGTCGCGCAATCAGCACCGAGCCAAGCACCGCGAGTGCAAACAGGTTGAGCACCAGGGCGCTGACCAGGCCGCTGCGCCCGGTGAACACCAACGCCATCAGTGCGACGGGTCCGAATTCGCCGACGGCGCCGACGGCCAGCACGTGCGTCCCGAGGTCCGAATCGAGCTCGCCCGCGTCCCCCAGTATCGGCAGCAGCGTGCCGAGCGCCGTCGTCGCCATCGCCAGGCCGATGTACAGCGCCCCAGAACCGCCGCGCAGCGTGGTGAAGCTGACGGCAATGACGGCCGCCAGCAGCAGCGAGGCCGCCCAGCCCAGTCCCGCGAGTGTCAGGGGCCGGCCGCGAATCCGCTCCACATCCAGCTCGAAGCCGGCCAGGAAAAACAAGAACGCGAGTCCGAATTGGCTTAGCGCTACGACGACCGGCTCGGAGGTGGCCAGCGCCAGTACCTGGGGTCCGATGACGATGCCGAGCGCGATCTCGACGACTGCCGTGGGAATCTGCACGCGCGGAATCGCGTCGGCGATCAACGGAGCCAGGAAGGCGGCCGCGACGATGAACAGCAAGCTCAGGAGGGTGGCGGACATGGCGTGGGACGCTTCAGGTGCGCAGCCGCTGGGGTCCCGCGGCGCGCATCCGCTCCGCGTGAACGAGAAGGATCCGCAACCCTGGGGCTGTCAACGGCGGCGGATCCTGCGTCGTTCCTCCTCAGGATGACCCGCGCCATGTCGTGAGACGCATTTTAGCCGCCGGCGGCTTGCGACGGACCTGCCACCACAAAGCTCAGGATAGCTGACGTCCAGGCCATGAGGGCATCGACGATCGAGACGAATGCCGCTCCCGGCGCGCCCGTCAGCTTGACCGGAGTGACCAGTCCTGGAAGCGTGAACGCCACGTTGACCGCCAGTCCCAGATTGGTAAGTGGGTCCGTACTGTGCGCGTCGCACCATGTGACGACGCACGCCAGTGCCAGGCCATTCAATGTGAACGACAGGAATGGCGTCCGCACCGACAGCACTTCGGAAAGCGGTCCGCCCCCGCTGAACGCGTTACCGATTGCGTCAAACAGTCCCACCAGGTGAGTCCCACGCAGGCGGCCCAGTTTCCCCACGCGGCGTCATCTGGTGCGCTGGTGTTCTGCAGCAGCGGAAAGTTGACGGCTGTGCCGTATATGCCGACACCCGGCAGACCCGCGTTCCAGGAGTCGGACTTGCCAAAGACGGGATCGGCGCCTCCGTGGGTACCGGCGGCGCCAGGCACACCGTTCGCAGGCGGGCAGCACGGTCCTGGATGTACTTGACCGTTTCCGCGTATCCGAATGGCTGGCGGCGTATGCCTCGAAACTGGGTACCTCGCCGTTGGCAATCCACCGTCCGTCGCCGGCAACCGTGTCCAGATAGGCGCTTTTTTCGGCATCCTTCAGGATCCGGATGTCTGGCCGAAAGTCCGGGTTGTCGATATCGATGAGCATCCTGCTGCGTTGTGGCGGACGGTCGTCCATGGACTCGTCGTTTTCGATAGTCAGATTGAGCGTTGTATTCGCCGAGGCAATAATCGGGAGCAGCCCGTTGGAATGCACGACACCAGAACCGCACGGTCGCATCTGGTATGTCAGGCCCACGTCGGCGTGAGCGATGAGTGCGTCTTCGACGTGGCTCTGGCGAACGTATGGCGCCAACCCGCGGGCAGCCCACACTGGATGTTCGACGCGCTGCAAGACGTTCCCGGGGTTCAAACACCACGCCGGTGACGTCTGGACCGACACCCTCCACGAGGCGAACCAGCTCGAACGAGGTGGTCTCGTTCGAGCTGGCGGTGACCGTCCACAGCTCGCGACAGTCAATGGCGGCGCATGCCTCGATGATGCGCCGGCAGCCGAGTACGATATCGCCGTCACCCACCGCGCGGAGCTCGGGCGTCTCGGCGTTGGCATACGGGTTCACCTTGCCGAGGCCAGTCTCGATGCACATCCCCAGATCGTCGGCCTTCTGGCGGATTGCGCGGAACTGGCCCGGGTCGAGCGTCGGGCTCATCTGCAGTGCTGTCCGGAAAAACAAGCCGGCCATCCCGATCTGCAGTGCTGTCCGGGAATACAACCGGCCATCCCGAGCAGGCGCGGCACGAGCTGGTTGGACGCGACGACCAGCGTCGTTTCGCCAGGACCGGCTGGGGTGCTTGCGCTGCCTGGCGTGCTGCCTGCGCTGGACGCGGCCTGCGTGGAACTCGCTTGCGGAGCGGCAGTGGCCGAGCAAGCGACCAGCAGCGCGCACGCGGCCACACTCGCGTCGCGCGCGCCGCGGCGAATCTACCACCGATTGCTCCTGCCGCTTACCTCCGACCGCCGTCCCGTGGCCTGGCGCTGGACGGCCGCCGCCCTGGCGCCCTGTACTGATCGCTAACTGAGCCACGCTGGCAGCGTTGGGCAAACGCTCATTATGGGCGATTTGCACAACGTTTGCTCCCGGAGTTTCGGCAGTCTGACTGAAACGACTGTTCCATGCTTGCACCCAGGTAGGCGAGACGCGCAAGACGCGCTAACCCGCCGGGCTCTGCTCTTCTGTTGCTTCGCCAGTCATTTCGGGAGTGCGGCGAAGCACCAGCACCGGGCGCGTCGCCGTCCGCACGACGCCATCGGTGACACTGCCCAGGACTGCGCGCGCGACGCCCGTGTGCGCTTCTGTGCTCATCACAATAACGTCTGCCTCCTGTTCGGTCACCGTGCGCACGATCGTTTCGGCGACAGAATCTCCCACCACGACCTTGCCTTCGGTCGGCACCCCCTGATGTGTGAGTCGCTGCGTCAGCGATTCGATATAAGCCTGGGCACCTTTTTGCGCGTCCTCGTCCCAGGCCGGGTCGATATAAATCGGACCGTGGCCGGCGAACCCGTGACTCAGGTACATGGGCGACGGCACCACGACCTGCAACAAACGCAGTTTCGCACCGGTTGCGAGCGCCCACTCACGCGCGACGCCCAGCGCGAGCGCACCGCCGGGCGAGCCGTCGAGCGGCACGAGGATCGTCTGAATCGAGGTGACGGCGTCGGCCTGGGGCGGCAACAGCAGGACGGGTGTCGGACTGCGCGTCACGATGCTCTCAGCCACGCTACCCAGGACAGCGCGGCTCAAGCCTGAGCGCCCACGCGTGCGCATGACGACGAGGTCCGCCTGGCGCTCGCCAACCTGGGCGAGAATGACTTCGGCGGGGTTTCCTGACAACGCCGCTACGTCGATTTTCTCTGAGGCGTCCCCACACTGGGCTGCAGCCGCGTGCAAGAACTCCATGGTCTCGGCCGTCGGACTGCCGCCGGAGTACACGCGCAGCAGCGTCATACTGGCGCCAGTCAGCCGCGCGACCGTGCAGGCCTGGGTGACCGCGGCAACTGACTCCGCGCTGCCGTCGAGTGGAACAAGGAGGTGGGTAAACATGAGTGATGCCTCTCTTGTACCGCCCGCGCGTCCCGCCGGCCGAACCGCACGCGCAGCGTGCTGCTCCCGCAACAGGCCGCGAGCAATGGCCCGGAGCTTGCGCTAGAGCGTCTACCGTTGGCCCCGTCGAACCCAGCCCCCTTGGAGGACGACACCCGCGAACGGGTGAAAAGTGTCATCGCGGCCGAAGTCGCGCGCGTTCAAACGCTCGACGACGCCGAAGCGGTTCTTCGTCGCGCCGAACAGCTTGCGGCGTCGAAGACGGAGGAGGAGGCAGGCAAACGCGCGGGTGGAGGCAACGATGCAGCCGCCGTCGAGGTCGAGCGTGCCAGAGTAAGCGCCCCAGTGCAACCCGCGGGTGCGGCTGACGTGCTTGTGGAGACCGCGGCTCAGGCCGTCGCCCGCACGTCGGACGCGCCGGCGGTCGTCGAAGCCGCCCAGGAAGCCGCCCAGGAAGCCGTCGGCACGGACACTCGAGCGTCACCTGGCCCGCGGGCACAGGCCGTGCGCCACGGACGTTCGCTTTTACGCCAGGCCGTACTTCGTCGCATGGGACCTGCTCAGGCCCTGGACGCGCGGTTGTACCTGCACGTAAACGGCCAAGATCACCCGACCTGGCTGGATGCAGCCTGCAACGCATTGACCATCGTCACCACAGGTGGATGGATCTGGATTCTGGGAACGGCTGCAGCAAAGGGCCTGGGACTACCGGGCAGCAGGTCGGCACTGCGGGCGATCATTCCGTCAGTGCTTGTGTCCACCTGGTTTGCGGAGTACCCGGTCAAAGCGTATTTTCGGCGTCGCCGGCCGTTCATCGACGTCGTGCGTGCGCTGGTGGTGGGCAAGGAACCTGGCAGTTGGTCGTTCCCCAGCGGCCACACCTGCGCGGCGTTCGCCGCGGCGTGGACCCTGGGTCGCTTCTGGCCAGGCGCGCGGCCGTTGTTCTTCGGCGGCGCGGCGGTGGTGGGCTACAGTCGCGTCTATGTTGGGGCGCACTATCCAGGTGATGTCCTGACCGGCGCGGTGCTGGGCATGACCATGTCGGAGTTGACTCGTCGTGCAACGGAGAGGCTGTCGCGCTGAGCAAGCAGCGCGGAGCGGCTCGCTTTCTGAGTTTCAGACTCGACGGACCGTTCTTGCCGGAAGGTCTACTGGTCCCGGCAGATCCCGCGTCCACGGCTAGACGGATGGTGACCCCCATGACGTCTATAGCGACAGGTCTGGAGTCATAGTCGCCGCGGACCCGTGTTGTCGAGCAACTCGCGGTGCCCCGCTCGAAACAGCGTGGGCACCGGATGTGCATCCAGGCGTTGGTGTGGTGTCGCAGACAGACACGGTCGCAAGCAACTCCATGCGGGCGCTTTCCTCGCGCGCCATGCAGGATCTCGAGCGCGAGGGCGAACACGCAGAGCCGCCGACGGCGAGGCGGCTGACGGTCACTCGGCTCGTTGGGGCGATCTGGCGCGACGCGCGTCGGCATCACCTTCAGGTCTTCGCGGGTGATCTCGCCTATAACGCCTTCCTCGGGATGATCCCGTTCGTGCTGTTTGTCGGCCTGGTGCTGCGCAGCTTGAACGCGGATTCCCTGCTTACGGGAGCGATAGGTGTGTTCAGTTCGACGCTGCCCGCTTCGTCGGCGGGCTGGCTTCAAGACCAGGTTCAAGCCGAAGTGGCCGACCCGGATGCCGGATTGGTGGCCGTTGGGTGTGCTGCTCGCGGCAGGGTCGCTGTGGGCCTGCTCGGCGGGGTTTCGTGCGCTGGCCGCGGCGCTCAATGTGATGTACGCGGTGAGCGACCGCAGGTCCGCGGTTACCAGCCTGGGACTCTCCCTGATTCTGGCGCTGGCCGCGGCCGGCGCGTGGCTGATCGCGTGGGCACTCATGCAGACGTTCGCGACGGCCATCGTACCGATTCTTCTGCTCGGCGGCTTCGGACTGTCTGCCCTGGTCTACAAGGTCATACCTTGCGATCGGCGACCATTCCGCGCGATTGTGCCGGGAGCGGTGTGCGCGACAATCGCCTGGTGCGTCTTTTCGTTCGGCTTCGACTTCGTGCTGAATGAGTTCGGCCGCTTTTTGTTGGACCCACTGTATGGCTGGTTCACCGGACTCTTCGCCCTGCTGATGTACGTGTACTGGTCGGCCTACATCCTGTTGCTGGGCGCGGAGGTGAACCACGTGATCGAATCGATGGGAATGCCGCGGGGTGCACAGGTTCGAGGCGACTACGCTCAATCCTCGTAGTCACCCGCACCAAGCGGCGGCCCGGTTCTTGCCCTGAGCACATGACACAGGAGGTTTCAGCTCTCGTGAGTGACGTGTGGATGAAGCCCGGGGCAACGTCAAGTACAGCGTCGGCAAAATGAGCGGCAACCGAGACATGGAAGCGGAAGGCAAGACGGAGCACGATGCGGCCGTGGTCCGACGCCACATAAAGGGCGCCGCGAATCAGATCAAGGGCAACGTTGAGGAGGGGCTCGGCAATATTATTGACGCCGATCGCCGCGACGGCGATACCGAGCGCGCGTAACACATGCAGCCGGCGTCGGCTAACGCCCACTGGCTGCCTGCCTCGAACAGGATCACGCCTCGCGTTCGAATCATGCCTCCGCGATACCGCTTCTGAGCGGAACCCGGCATCAGCTGACGGTCCGTCTTGTGAGACATTCGACCAACGCGAGCACGTCCAGCAGATCGAACGGCTTGGCCAGCGTAGCGCGAACGTTCGGCCCGAGCTCCCGTGCTGAACCTTGCACTCGATATGCAGCCGACAGAACCACAACTGGCACGCGGGACCAGCAGGGAAGACTGCCACACGCCTGCAGGAATGTCCGGCCATCCATGATGGGCATCATCAAATCCAGGAGCACCAGGTCCAGCTGCGCTCGCTTTTGTCGAACGTACTCAAAGGCTTCGGCGCCGTTGCTGGCGGTGACAACGTCGTATCCGTCATCCATGAGTGCTTCGGCGAGCAGGTCACGGAGCTCGTCGTCGTCGTCCACCACGAGTACGCGTTTGCTACTGACCAACAGTGCCACGATGCTCCGTCCCGAAGGATTCTGCTGGCCGCCTTCCAGACCTGGCTGCATCGGCCGCTGCCGATGGAGCGCCACCGCTGAATGCCGAGAACGCTCGCGCCAATTCCACATTGGCTGGAGGGAGGCACGTCCTGTGCCCAGACGCAGACAGTGCCATCACCGTGAACGTGGGGGTCGGTCGTGTTGCCAGCGGGCGAGGACCGCGGAGCGGACGACACGCGCGGCGTTTTCATCCCGGACTGGCGGTGTCCTCGGCACGACCGGGTGTTACGCTGCTTGATCCGGTCCAGGGGAATCCGAGATTGGAGCTTGTGCGCGAGCGCCGAGGTTGACCAGCAGTTCCCAGGCATTCTGGGTCGCCTGGCTGATGAGCAGCAGACCTACGGCAAAGAGTGCGCCCATCAGCGCCGCGCCGGTCGCCCAGAGCACGCCACCAGTCACCACCAGAAGCGCGAAGGCCAACGCTGGGAACAGCTCGCGCCGCCAGGGGTGCGGGAAGCCGAGCTGTCGACGGCGCCGGCGATGGTGAACCTGTGCGGCGGCTCCCAGCACGCCAAGCACGAGGAGCGCCGGCGCGAACGTTTGTGGCGTCAGACCTGGGACCAAACAGACCGCCATCAGCAGCAACAGCAAGAAGAACTGGTTGAACGTCTCGTGAGCGAGCGACTGCACATCGCCCGTCAGCGCATCGAGGTGGATTGAGACGGAGACGAACAGCAGGCCCAGGAGGGCCGCCGCCGATGTGCCAAGGAGCATGAAAAAATCGTGCCAGGGCAAGAGCAACTGGCCAAAGGTGTCGGCCATCAGTCATTTCGTCTGGTGTTCACGGTGCGACCCACCTGACGAGGTCGCTTCGCGCGCGGGTGACCAGGCACGCCGGTGCTACACGCGTGCCACGGCTGAGCTGGCAATTGGCTGCTGCTGCGCGCGTGTATATTTGAACGCCGCATAGAGGGCGCCGAAGGGCACGATGATGTGCAACAGGATCGGCCGCGACTCGATGGTGGTCGCCGCGAAGAGCGAGAGGGTGCCCACCAGGAAGGCCAGGCCCCAGATCACCGAAATGCGGCGGTTGACGGCGTGAAACTCCGGCGTGCTCCACAGCACAGGGGAAGTCGTTTCACGCGCGTACGCCTCGGTGAACGGATGGCCGAGGAGAACCGAGCCGAATACCAGCACAGTGAGCAAGACATGCGAGCCAAGCTGCGCATACTGACTCCAGGCCTCAAACTCAGCGGGGCCCAGGAGCAGCGTGGCCGCGGCGAGGCTGAGGAAGTAGAGCAGGCCCGCCACATCCAGAAGGTGCAGGTGTGGGTCGACCACGGCGCGGCCGCACACGACAATGGCCGTCAACACGCCTAGCGCGATCGCTCCTTCAAAGGAGGAGAGGCGATAGGCGACCAGGAAAGCAAACCAGGGGGCAAAGCTCCAGACGAGATTGCGCATCGGACCGCCTTTCTTTGTCGATAAAACGTGGTAATGGGTTCAGGCTTATTTGAGCGTGTCGTCCAGCCAATCGAAAATGCGCTGCGCGCGCAGGCCGGGCGCCTTGGGCTCGCAGTGCAGGTCGGCGCCTTCCGCGCGCGTGAAGCGGACCAGCTCTTTGGTGCCGGGCAACGCCTGGTACAGCTGCTCCGACTGACCTGGCCAGAACTGCTCGCCCTCCGGGCTGGCGACGAGCATCGGGCAACTGATCTGGTTCACGATTGCCTGCGTCAGCGCGTACTGCTGGACGGTAGCGTAGGTATCGAACGGCGAGCTGAAGCCAAAGGGTCGACTGCGGAAGGCGAGGGTCGCGGCGCCGGCCGGATCGCTCGCCAGACCCTTGTTGCAATGCCTGATCGAAGGCAGTCTTGTTGCCCGAGGTGAGTAGCTGACGCAGTGGCGGCGGGAAGGTGCCCACCCAGGACGTGGACACATCCCAGACGCCCGGGTCGGCGACGGCCGCGGCAACGCGGTGCTCGAACGCGACTGCTCGCGGCACCCAGTAGCCGCCCTGGCTGCCCCCCATCAGCGCGACACGCGCGGGGTCGACTTCGGGTCGGCTGAGCGCGTAGTCGACGACGGGCGTGACGACCTGCTCCCAGTCCGGTCGGAAGTACAGGCCCTGGTCCACCAGCGCCAGTCCCTGGCCCGGGCCCATACAGGGTCAGGCAGTTGTAGCCCCGCTCCAGTGCTGGCGCAACCGCGGTCGTCCAGGCGAAGGACAGGGAACCGTCACTCCCGTTGATGAAGATGAGCAGTGGTCGCGGCTGGCCCGAGTCATCGACTTTGAAGAAATAGCCCGGGCAGCGTGGTCGCCTGTTGTGGGATCTGCGCGGTCGTCGTGTTGGGGTAGGGGATGCGGACCTTCTCCATCGGCGGGTCCAACAGCGCCGCGCCCTGGTCCCACAGCGCCTGCTGGCGCCGCCAGAGGGGCGCGAAGCGCTCAGGTGCACCCATGCCGTCCACGAAATAGGTGGCCGTGAAGGTGTACGACTGAGCCGGCAGGTAGGCACTGCGCGCGCCAACGGCATGACCGGCCGCGGCGGCGGCGTCGCCCATGGCCGCGAACTGATCGCCAGCGGCCGTGAACGCGTGGACCACGCTGGCCGGGTCACCGTCCGTGATCTGGCTCGCGATGGCCAGACACGTGCCGACGTCGACAAGGCCGTAGCGAGCACTGCCAAGCAGGTTCAGGAAGTTGAAGTTGAGATCGGCATCCTTGAAAAAGGTGTCGTTCGAGCTCGGGGCTGTCGTGGTGGCGTCCGGCGGTGACGACACGGGCTGCGCATTCGCAGTGCCAGTGACGGCGGGCGACAGCAACACGCCGGCGCTGCTGAGAGCAGATGCGTTGAGAAAACGTCGACGATTCATCAGGTTCTCTTTTCGGATCGTTTTCGGGTCCCGACCACGGACCACTGAAGAGGTAAATTGCCATTGCGCGCGACGCACCGGGCGACGTTGCAAGGAAACTCGCGTCCACCGACGAGCCCGTCACCGCGTGTCCGTGACACCGACTATCGACCAGTTCTGGTGGAAAGTGAAGGGGTGCTAGCCCCCTGGTTTGTCTGCAGCCGGCGAGGGTGGCCCTGGCTTTGGGCTGGTACCGCTCGAACAGTCAGCCGGTACGCGAAACCCCTGCGGGGGGCAGTGAATAACGCAAAGCTGTGTACGTGCCGAGTCCCCGAAGACCTGGGCCCTGTCACCAGCGTGGGTTGGAGAGCGGCCAACGCGACGCTGATGGGCCACCGTTGGGTCGTGCCCTCTGGATGCGCCGTGAAGCTCTGCGCTTCACCGCCTCCGCGGACTGGCTGCGCTCAGGACAGAAACCCTGCTAGCTGGAGAACGTGCTCAGGGGAAAGGTGACCTTTGGCAATGTCAGGTGGATAGTCCACAACGGTCCGCGGCCAGTGAGGACAGGCACCACGTCCGCGCCGGTGGCGGTGAGCGTGGTCGCCCACATCAGTTGGAGCCAGGGGTTGAAGCCCACGGCCAGGACGATGATCACGGGCTCGACCGACAACAAAACGAGCCACGCGCGCGACCGCTTCAGGCCCGTGTTGACATATTCGAGCCCGAAGATGAGATAGGCAGTTGGCGCCGTGGCAACTCCGAGCCATGCCAGCCGGATGCTTGTGTACTCGGGAACCCCGCTGGGCGCAAGCCGTTGCACGCCGGCCCACAGGCACCACCAGGTGAGCGCCAGGGTCAACACGAACGCTCCAGCACCTGGCGCTGGCCGGCGTCGAAACGCCGTTAGCGCGACCAGCAGGCAGCCCGCTGCCGAAGAAGTCGAGGGCGGCCAGAGCTGTAGCGTTGGGGCATGTGGCGTTGGGGCACGTCGCGGGTCCGAGTGACAAGGATTGCGCAAGTGGGACCCAGACCGTGCTCGGCGGGGATGGCCGAGCGCCGAGGCCGTGTCCTCCGACGATGGCGCTGATGGATCCTCGACGGCTACGGCCGGACGGCCGCGAGCAGCAGGAAGAGTGGGATCCGCAGCCGCCGCTTGAACTCGTCGGTGTCCGCGAACCACTCGGGCACGGGTCGTGGCTCGCGCAGCGTTTGCAATCCGAGGCCCGCTGCCTGTAGCAGCCGCACGTAGTCTTCGATCGTGCGGTGGAACTTGACCACGCGTGAGCCGATCCAGTCAGTTTCACGCCGACCGGTGACGAAATAGTTGTCGACCAGCCACGCCTGGCGACGTCCGCGACCCTGCCACGCCTGGTCGCTCGAGGTGATGACCGGATGTTCGACGCTGAACACCAACCGTCCGCCGGGTACCAGTGCCGTCGACACCCGCCGCAGCACCGCGCCCACGTCCTCGACATACTGCAGTGCGAGGCGTGAGACGACGAGGTCGAAGCTGGCGGGAGCGGCGGCGAAATGTTCGATGCGTTCATGCCGCACGCGGCCTGGAAGGCTACACTCCGCACGCGCGACCATGTTGGCTGATGCATCGATTCCAAGGTAGCCGCGGGCTCCGGCGTCGAGCAGGTAGCGTCCGAAGCGGGCGTCTCCGCAGCCGAGGTCGAGGATGCGCAGACCGCGCACATCGCCGAGGACCTCGAGGAAGGCTGGCTCCTCGATCGTGTCGTTGGGGTTGGCTGGCGACGCGCGATGCTGCAAGTACGTGCTGAAGACATCGGGCTCGTCGTAGAACGCGCCGCCCTCGAGCCCGGCGGGCCTGGGGAGGCGCTCGACGACGGCTTCCAGGGGTTGTCGGGCGAGCTCGGGCAAGCAGCGTGCAGGCGCGTCGGCGGCGGCGACCCACTCGAAGCGATCATGCTCGGCGTCGAGGATGACCGCCGCGTCGGGGGGTGCCGAGGTCAGATAATGCGGCCACTCGGCACTCCCGCACTGGGTCAGCGTCAGGGGCAGGTGGAGGCCGGTTTCTGCGAGCAGCGCACGCCGGGCGCAATGGTCGATCGCCTCGTTGGGCAGGCGCGCGCCCGCGGGCGGCGTCCAGGCCCACTCGCCGGCATAGTCACGTCCGTGCTGGGCGTGGTGGAGCAGCAGGACCTCCAGGCGCGTGCCGCGCTGCCTGTAGACGACCACGCTCGCGCCAAAAGGGGGCTCATCGCTGTTCGGCAAGCCATCCGAGGTGGTTCGTGCGCTCATCGCGCGCGTTGCCGCGGGTTCACGGCCTGGCCTGAGGAGTAGTGGACGTCGTGGAGGTTCATATAGTGTGGCGCTGTCAGGCCTGTCCCGCTCATGTGATGACGATAGTGTGGGGCAACGCCGACGTCTGTCGCGACGCCGAGCGGCACATTGGCGGTGGCTGCTTCTGGGCCTGCGCTCGATCACGACCACCGAGCGAAGCGCGTGTGGCGACGCTTGCGCCAACCGCCAGCGCGCCCGCGTGTCACATCGGTCCGTCGCGACGTGTCAATACACCATCGAGGCCGGTGATCGCCACCGGCTGTCGCGGAAGGGAAAAAGTCCATGTTCAGTCGAGTGATGTACACAACGCTCTTCGTGCGCGACCAGGCCAAGGCGCTGGAGTTCTACACCAGGAATTTCGGGTTCGTGAAGCGATCCGACTTCGCAGGACCGGAGGGCCGGTTCCTGACGATGGGTTTCGAGGGTCAGGACGTGGAGGTGGTCCTGTGGCCAGGCACACAAGGGCACGGGCATGCCTCGTCGCCGGCACCGGGACCACTGATCCTCGAGTCTGATGACCTGCGGACGGACTTCGAGACGCTGCAGTCAAACGGGGTGCCGTTCGTGGGCCCCGCACCCGAGGACTACCCGTTCGGCGTACGCATCGAGGCTCTTGACCCGGATGGCAACCGGGTGTCCCTCCGTCAGCGACGGAGGTGAGCGCTTCTGATCACGGGCGACTCTATCGGGGGGCATAACCTCTGACAGACGTGACGGAAGAAGGTGACGCGCACAGTGGCCGTCGGAGCAAACGCGAACGATTTGACGGGTCGGGCTCTGGAGCGTGGCCGCTTGCTCCGTCTCACGCGTCAGCGGCGCTTTCATCTCTTCCTTTGCCGATCAAAGGACCTAACACTTCTTGAATATGAAACTGACGCACTCCGACCAGATCCCAGGCGCGGGCAACACCATAGATATAGATAATCACCAGGAGGACGGTCAGGTCGCTTAGCGTCGCACTGTCTCCAGGCGCCACTGCCAGACCAATGCCGTAGAACATCTCAAACCCGTAGATCACGAGACCACCGAGGAGGAACAGGGCGCTCTTCCAGCTTCTCACCCGGCTTCTGGAATCGCGGACCAGAAAACTCCCCATAATGAGCGTGTTCGCCAGTCCAATGGCACTCATGATGACCGTGATGTTCTCGATGGTTGCGTGAGGTGGGAGTGCCAACAAGGAGATCACCAGCGGATTCAGTAATGCGCTGTAGGACGCAGCGACTTGCACCTGGCGTATCACAGAGGCTGTTTGTGCTTGAGCGACTTCCGGTCTGATGGAAATAACGACAAATATCAGACCAAACAGTGTTGCTCCGACAGCCGCCATCGTCGTGAAGAAGGGGATGAAATCCAGTGTCACCATAGAGTCGTTGCGTCCTTTCTTGTGTGTCTAACGCGCATCATCGCTCGGCATCATGTGGAACACAAAGCCGCTCCTGGGGATCGACTGGCTCGCACGGCGGTAATGTTTCACCATGACGGACGCCAGGAGCGCAGCCGAAAGCCCGCAATCCACCTCGAAACGGCCTGCCGCAAACTGTCACGGAAGTCTGGCGACTGCCACTCGGGCTGAAAACGGGGCTTGTCGGCCAGACTTCCAGGCCATCCGTCGCCGCATGGTAGGCTCGCGACGCTGACGACCCCCGCCACGGGCGAAACGCTTCGACAATTGTCTGCGTCGCTGGGGAGCTGGCGAGATCGCGCAGGTGCGGCGCTATTCGGGTCGACAGTGCGGCGTTGGAGTTGACCGGGCTCAGTCGACTTCACGCGTCGGCGCTTATACGGGCAGCACCGCGAGGCCAGATTCTGCTGGCTCGCACAGAGCCAGCGAGTACAGTTCGCTGCAATTGAGGGCGTGCGTGGCGACGGCAAGCAGCGAGCGTCTGCACGGCGAGCAGGCCTCCGAGTGGGGCACAAACGGCGCACGTCTGGTCGTCCGTGGCCAGCTTCTGGCGGCGCTCGATCGCGCGGTGACGCGCAGGTGACGGTGATCTCCGCGCCCGCGGGCAGCGGCAAGACGTCTCTGTTGCGCGCCTGGGCAGATCGGCCGCTGCACACGCACCGAGTCGCGTTCGTCACCGTGCGGCGCAATCAGCGCGACGAGCAGTTGTTCTGGCGCGCCTTGCTGCAGGCCATCCGCGCGACGGTCGATGCACACGACGTGGACGACCCGCTGACCACCCGCTGATCGCGACGCCTGGCTTCAACGCCGAGGCAATGGTCGATCGAGTCCTCTCGGACCTCGCCGAGTACCCGGGTCGCCTCGTGCTGGTAATCGACGACCTGCACGAATTGGAGTCGGCTGGCGCACAGACGCACCTGACTCGCATGCTGACGGACCTTCCGGCGCAGGTGCACGCGGTGCTGGGGACGCGGCGCGATCTCCGACTCCACCTGCATCAGCTCCGGCTCGCTGGTGAGCTGGCGGAGATCAGAGCGGCGGACCTGCGCTTCACGCAAGCAGAGACGCGCGAGCTGCTTGGGACCTCCGGCGTGGTACTGCCTGATGAAGCAGTGGCAACCCTTCAGAAACAGACAGAAGAATGGGCGCTTCGCTGGACCCGCAACGTACCTGGTTCCGCTATCACCAGCTGTTCGGGGACCTCCTTCGCCTCGAGCTGCGTCGGACCATGGCCGGCGAAGTGCCTCGCCTGCACCGACTCGCGGCGAAAGTGGTTTGCGGATCATGCCGAGCCCATTGACGCGATCCGACACGCACAAGCCGCGGGCGACTGGTCAGATGCAGCCCGCCTGCTCGCCGATCACTCGTTTAGCCTGACCCTTAACGGCAATTCCGGAACGATTCAGTCGCTGTTGCAGGGATTCCCGTCTGGACCGGGCGCCGACGACCCTGAACTTGCCCTGGTGTACACCACGCAGGATCTGGTACTCGGCAGGCTGACCGAAGCAGCGGCGCATCTGGAGCTCGCGCAGCGACACGCCCTGACGGCGCCAGCAGCTCGTCAACATCGCCTGCAGGTCGCGATCGCGGCGCTCAGACTGCAGCTTGCCACCCGAGAAGGTCACTTCGTGGGCGTGGTCGAGCAAGTGACGTTCCTGTCCAGGCCACTCGCGGCCCAGTCGAACGAAGACGTGGCGCTCGACAGTGACCTCCGCGCCCTCGCACTGCTCAGTCTTGGCATTGTCGAATCGTGGTCACTCAACCTGGAGGATGCCGAGCGTCATCTCCTCGACGGCGCGGCGCTGGCCAGGGCGATCGGCCGGCCGTACCTCGAGGTGGCGTGTCTGGCACGCCTCGGCTTCGCGGCGAAGCGTCTTCATTTGCGCGCAGCCGCTCTCGGGGCGAAGAAGCGATTGCGCTGGCCGAGCGACAAGGCTGGCGCAACGAACCCGTTCTCGCGCCCGCGCTGGCGTCACTCGGCGGCACGCTCGTCTGGACAGGCGAGTTCGATCAGGGCGAGCGTTGGCTGGAACGCGCCGCGAAGGCAAGTCAGCGAGATACGGAGCCGGGCAGCATACTCCTCGTGCACCTGGCGACGGGCATGCTGCACGTCAGCCGGGGCAAGCTTCGGGCTGCTCTGGACGAATTCAGCGCCGCGGAGCAGATGCAATCACGCATGCTCGGCGAACACGCGTTGTCGGCGCAGGTGAGTGCCTGGGCCGTCAGCATGAAAGCCAGATTCGGCATGCTCGACGAGGCTCGCACGTCTCTGGCCGACTTGCCCACTGAGCGCGCCCGCTCCGGCGAGTGCCGCAACGCCTCCGCTGTGCTGCATCTGACTGAAGGCAACCCGCTCGCCGCGCTCGCCGCCCTGGGCGAAGTCCTGGACGGCCAGGCTCCGGTCATCTATGCATTCACTGACGTCGAGGCTCATCTCCTCGCCGCGCGGGCACACACCGAGTTGGGCGACCGACGCCGCGTGAACGCCGCGGTCGAGCGGGCGCTCGCGTTCGCGGAACCCGATCGACTGATTTTCCCGTTTGTCATGGCCGGTTCGCGCGATGTGCTGGAAGCGCTGCCTCGCGACGAAACCGCGCACGCTGCGCTGCTGGCAGACGTTCTCGATGTACTCCGTGGATCGCCCATCATCGTGGGCGATCGGCCCGCCGAGGCGCCGGTTCAGAAGCTGACAGAGAGTGAGCTGCGCGTGCTGCGGTTTCTGCCGACGAACCTTTCCAGACAGGAAATAGCCTGGGAACTCTATCTGTCGGTGAACACCGTCAACACGCACGTCCGCAATATCTATGCGAAGCTCGAGGTGCGCGATCGGTCAACGGCCGTCGAGCGCGCCCGCGAGCTGCGTCTGCTCTCCAGCGCAGGCAGCCACTTGCAGAGCTTCGCGATCTAGAGGACCGTCCAGCCAGCATTGCAGAGGTGGTAGCTGGTTCCAGTAACGTGTAGAGCCATGCCTCAACCCGGCGAACCTGCCATGACGGTCCTCTAGCCTGCGGCGAGCCTCCAGTTCGGAGGTGACGAGGTCTCGCCACTGAACGCGGGGATTTCGAAGGGGCGGCCAGCCCCTTTGACCCCCGGAGGGACTGCGCCGCGGCGCGAGCGAGCGAAGCGAAGCAATGCGCCGTATTCCGCGAGGGTCAGTAAAAAGGCAGCGCATCACCAGGATCTGGTGATGCGCTCTCACCTGGACTGGATTGACACTACGCATGTGGATCACGCGCTGGATCTGTACTCGATTCGGATCTCAGGTCATCTGGGGCCGACGACGCTGTGTGGGTTCCCGTCGATGGCGGCGCAGTTAACGGGTACGGACACACTGCTCACGGGTGTCCTGGATCGGTCCGCTCTGTACGGGGTCCTGGCCGAGATCGAGGCCCTTGGACTGGACCTGGTCGAGCTCCGCCGCCTGGGTCCACCGCGCGCCTAACTCACCTCAAGCAAGGAAGTGACATGAACGTCTTCATTATCGGGGCCAGCGGCTATATCGGGAGCGCTGTCACTCGCGAGGTCCTCAAAGCCGGTCACAGCGTCACTGCCCTGGCGCGCTCCGAAGAGTCCGCGGCACGCCTCCCGGTGGGCGACGTGCGTATCGTGCGCGGTGCGGTGGAGGACCTCTCTGCAATCGAGACAGGGCTCGCAAGCGCCGACGCCGTGATTTACCTGGCTATCCAGGGCATCGAGGGCGCCTCCGACGCCGATCGCGCTGCCCTGGGCAGGATCGTGGATCGCTTGCGTGGCACACGTGGACCACTCATCGTCACCAGCGGTCTCGGCGTGTATGTTGACACGCCGGAACCGCTGGTCGATGAAACGACGCCACTTGTCGACGTGCCACCCTCGCAGACCTGGCGCGTAGCCCTGGAGCAGGAGCTGCTCGGAAGCGGTGCTCCAGTTGTCATCGTTCGCCCGCCCCTGGTGTACGGCCGGGGCACCGCCAGTCCCGTGTTGCTCGCGGCGCTGCGGCATGCCCGCGATCGCGGCGAGGCCGTGCTTGCTGGGACGGGCGCTAACCTCATTCCGACGGTCCACGTGGATGACCTCGCGGCAGCGTACGCCCTGGCGCTGACGAAGGCCCCGGCTGGGACAGTCCTGAATGTGGCTGCCACGCCTGTCATGGGGTGGGATCTCGCGCGCGCCATTAGCTACGCCGCGGGACTCGGAGGCCGCACGGTGGTGCGCTCACCGGCGGACGTCCTGTCCGCGTTGGGGCCGTTGGGAGGTCCGTATATGATGGATCTCCGGCTCTCCAATTTCTCGGTGACGCAACTTCTGGGTTGGGCACCCTCGGCGCCCTCGGTGCTGTACGAGCTGCTGCACGGCACGCTGAGCTCCACGTAGCCAGATTCGTACGGGGTGGGGTCCGCTTAACCGCGGGCTCCCAAGACGCATCGACACGCCGTGCTGGGTGACCCCACTGACTTCAATTCGGGCCAAGTCAGTTGGCCGCGGGCCTGCTGCCGCCTCTGTGCCCGGCGGACGCCTCCAACCTCTGGATGATGGCGTCGTAAGCTCCACGAGATTGGATCGGAGTCGTATGTCAGTTCAACTGAACGCGTTGTGGGAACGCTACGGCCAACTATCGCTCGACGAGATTCCGTCGGACGCGAGCGTCGCGGCGCGCCAGTGCATTGTCGACTGGCTCGGGTGCGCCCTCGCTGGGAGCACCGAGCCGCTCGCGGAGATCCTTCGCGCCGAGTTCGCTGCCGACGCTGGGCATGCCACGCTGATCGGCGCCAGCCAGCAGACCTCGGCGAAGACAGCGGCGCTCATCAACGGTGCCGCCGGTCACGCGCTCGACTTCGATGACACGAACCTTGTCGGCGGTCTCCACGCCACCGCTGTGGTGCTGCCCGCGGCGCTTGCGTTGGCCGAGGAGATCGGTGCCTCCGGTGCCGATCTCCTGTGCGCGTACGTCGCAGGCGTCGAAATCTGCGCGCGCTTGCGGGTCGTCGTCGGCGACGAGCACTACCGCCAGGGATGGCACATCACCTCGACGCTCGGGATCTTCGGAGCGGTCGCCGCCGCGGGCAGGCTGCTCCGTCTGAACCTCGACGAATTCGGCCGCGCGGTGGGGCTCGCGGCCTCGCAGGTCGGCGGTGTCCACGCGAATTTCGGCACCATGACCAAGCCCTTTCACGCCGGTTTTGCCGCTGAGCAGGGGCTGCTGTCCGCGCGGCTCGCCCGCCGTGGTTTCACCGCCAATCCCGACGCGTTCGAGCACGCGTTTGCCCAGATGAGCGGAGAGATCGACTGGAGCAGAATCGAGCCGCTTGCGGACACCTTTGCTGTCACGGACACGCTGCTGAAGCGGTTCGCGTCGGGCCACGGCACGCAGGCGACCATCCTCGCAACCAGAGCCTTGATGTCGGATGGCCTCGTCGCGGACGACGTCGTTCGCGCCCAGGTACGCACCAGCGACTCGGTGCCGAGGTCCGCTTACGGGGTGCGCGTGCCCCACACCGGGCTGGAAGCCAAGTTCTCGCTGCCAGGTGTCTGCGCGCTCACACTGCTCGGTCACGACCTGACGTTGCCAGCCTCGTTCAGCGACGAGAACGTCAGCAGTCCAGCCTTCACCGACCTCATGCGTCGCGTCGAACTTGTCGGCGACCCGGCGTTCGAGCACGGCAGTGGGGAGCTTGCGGTCGAGACGGGCGCAAGCTTCCTGAAGCAGCCGTTCCCGCATACCCGCGACTCCAGGACGGTCGAGTCGAGAGTCGAGCTGGTGAACCAGAAGTTTCAGGCGCTTGCGACGCCCGTTATCGGGGACCACGCGCAGCGGCTCAATGAGCTGGTGGCGGACCTCGGCGCACTCCCCCAGGTGCGTGAGATCTGCGCCCTCGCGCGGCGATCCTGACGTGAGATGTTGCGGCGGGAGTCGGTCGTTTGTCGCGTATCGTTGGCTTCCCTGCGAGCCAGTCACGCGGCTCTGTGGGTCCTTCGGTTATGGAGACTCGTTCGTGGCACACCTGGCGCGGTCAACATGGCACCGCCGAGTCCGAAGTCGCATCCGAGGCCGCCTGACTCAGCCGGAGAACCGGTCGCCGCTTCCGCAGCGCTTCGAACCACCGGGCGTCGATCCGCCGGGAACGTTGGTCCCACCGTCGCACCTGAGACATGAAGCTGTGTTAGACGGCGTGGAAGCCGGAACCCGACCACAAGCGTCTATGATGTTTGCAATGCCTACGGAAGCCGAGGAGCGCTACGAGCGCAACATCAAGGTGATCGAGGAGTTCCGCCGAACCGGTGGACAGACCGGCGGCACCGGGCGGACGCTGCTTCTGACTACTACCGGCGCCAGGAGTGGGAGGGAACGCACCGTGCCCCTGGCGTATCTGTCCGACGGCGATCGCCTGCTGATCTTCGGCTCGCGCGCCGGCTCGGACAAGCACCCCGACTGGTACTGGAATCTGCGCAAGAATCCCATCGTCACCGTCGAGGTCGGGAGCGAGAAGTATCAGGCCAGGGCCACGCCGCTAGGCGGCGAGGAGCGCGATAGCTTTTTCGCCAGGCAGAAGGAGGTGATGCCGGTGTTTGCGGACTACGAGTCGCGTACGAAGCGGGTCATTCCGGTGGTAGCGTTGGAGCGCACCGCGTGATCCGCGACAAGAGCTTTTACGCGTTCGGACACGGCTCGCACGCGTAAGAATGAGCGGCGTGTCGGCTGTCGGCTGTCGGCTGTCGGCTGCCGGTGGGTTGTCTGGCTGCCAGCGGAGCACGCGGTTCCCACTGCAGCGCCCATCGCGCCAATCGCTCGGGTTCGTTCATAGCTGAGTGACAGTGGCATCGGCGAAGGCCGGCTCCACCAGCGGCGAGCGCGGTGGACCGCTCGTTGGCTGAACGATGGTGGGCGGATGGAGGATGCAGTCGCCCAACGCCGGAACCCTGAGCTTGCCGCGAAAGCCCGTCGGTGTGCGTCTGGGATGCTGAGGCCCACACGCTCTGACGGCTGCAGCGAGTCGAGTGTGAGCGGTGAGGGGTTCTCGCAGCGAATGAGCAACCGTCTGCGCACTCAGGCGAGTTCGGGCCATCCATCCATCCATCCATCCATCCATCCATCCGTCGGCGGTCACGCTGACCTCGGCCGTCCGCGGCTCACTGCTACGTGCGCACGCTGAGGTGACACGGCGCACGTGCTGTCAGGGCCCGACGGGCAGGGTCAGCACGGATCGCTGACGTCGTGCTGGTGCGCACCACCGCCGACGGCTTGCCCTTCCGTCTCGAGCGAGCAGGCTAGCTTGCGGCGCGCCCTCGTGGCACGGGCAATCCCCGCTCGGCGCCAGCCATCGGCCCCTGACTCGCTCATGAACGCCGTGTGCACCAGCATGTCCCAGTGACATCTGGCCCTAGGCAAACAGCCGCTCGCCCCCTATCTGGGCGACAGGCCACGTTGGAGCACCGCTACTGCTCGTGATGTGCCGCCGCCGAGCGGAGAATCTGACGTTCATCTCGATGATTCCCATTACGGTGATGGATCCGCTCTTCCTGACCCTGCTCGACGACGACCGCGTGACCGGTCTGTCGGACGTCCTTCTGCGCGAGGACTGCGTCTACCTTGGCATCTCGAATGGCGTGCTGTGAAACCAGCCGAGCAGGTGGCACCCGGACCACAACGCCTCGATCGACACGATGTGATAATCGTGCTGTATCTGGATCCGGTGGAGGACGACTCCGGTTGCCTCACGGTCGTGCCTGGCAGCCATCAACCGACTACCATTGTGCGCTGCGTCGAGCATTTGACAGTGGACTCCTCCAGATAGACCAACGCTCTGTGCCGGGCCGCGTGGCGCTGCCAAGCCGGCCAGGCGACGTCCAGGTCTTTCACCGCGCCCTCTGGCACTCCACGTGGGGTCCAGCGCGGCCGCGGCGTCAGATCGGCTTCAACTTCCACGCCGCGCCGTCAGTTACCGAGCACCCCACCACCCGCTGGGAGGACGCGTACTTGGCGGGCGTGGCGACCCGATTCCGCACGTGGCAGGCTGGCTTTCACCTGTACGAATCCGGCCTGGTCGACTCGGCGGGACCGCGCCGACTCCGCAAGATTCAACCACTGCTGGACCTCCGTTTCGCCGATCCGAACCGCCCGAGCGTGACCCGCGACACGGTGATTTCCTCCGCGGGCCGGCCCGCGGCCAGCTGACGGGTGCACCGTGTCCAGCTGAAGGTACAGCCGCCGTCAGCGGCGTGAGGTGCTGGTCGACCGACCACGAAGACGTCTGGTGTGCGTGCCTGTGATCGCGGTATGTGGATGGCGGCGCGGTGGCAGAAGCCGGCCGCCCGTTGAAACGGTGGGTCGTGATGTCCGCCAGGAGGGGGTATCTCGAGTGGGATGCAGTGCGTTGGGGACCAGCCATCTCGGCTGTCGCTTGCGGGGGTGGGACGCATCGGCGCAGGCGTGAACGGCCCGATTCGCAACGACAACCGCGCGACAGAACGGCTCAGCTCCTTGTTACGTTTGAAAAATCGCTCGCAGACATGTCGATTTCAATCGGCCGCGTTCGACGTAGTAGGTGGAAGCGAAAAGAAAAGAAAGGAAAGGAAAGCACCCGTGGCAACCATCTACGTACGCGGCACCCGTCGACCCACCGCCGAGTCTCTGTCAGGCATCGGCCCTGCTACCTCGAGCCGCAAGCTCAGCATTGCGCTCTGGACGCTGCAGTCGGTGCTGGCTGTCATCTTCGTGATGACCGGCGCCACGAAGCTGCTGACGCCGGCTGACATCATGCAGGCTCAATCGCCACTGCCCCTGGCACTGGTGCGCTTCGTCGGACTGTGCGAGGTTGCGGGCGCGCTGGGCATGCTGCTGCCTGGCCTGCTGCGGATCCAGCCCGGGCTCACATCATTGGCGGCTGGCGGACTCGTGGTGCTCATGGTCTTTGCGACGATCCTCACGCCGATCATGATCTCGCCGGACCCGGTGCTGATGCTGATCCCCGCGACGGTAGGCGTTGCCGCAGCGTTCGTCGGTTACGCGCGGCTGCGGCTGGCGCCGCTGCTGGCGCGCTCCTGAGACTCGGAACGGACGAGCACATGCTTCGGCGCAGAGCCGAAAACTCCATCGCGGTGGCCAGCATTCTGGTGGATGCGGCCACCGCGATGACGTGTGTGCCGGACGCCTGCCACCGGCCCCACTCACCGGTCGGCTGCTCTGGCGACTGCGAACTGAGAATTCCACGGCGCCGCACTGGTGGACGGCCGGCGCCGGTCCTCCGCAACGATGGTGAGCAGATCGGACGCTCGCCCTCGTGGAGCTTCAACTCGGAATACCTCGACGGTGTACCACTTGCGGAAGACGGTGGGCGCGCTTCGCAGAGTGATTGAAAACAGGTGAAGGGGCCCTCCGCAGATGGAATTGTTGAACCTGGGTGCCGCAGAGACCGGCCTCGCAGGTAACACCGCAGTCCGGCCGAGGCTGACGTTTCAAGGCGGTAACGTCTCGAGGTGCACAGAATCCTCCTCTGAGGAGTGCATGACGGCAGGTTTTCTCAGCGGTCGCTCCGGCCGCGTGCGGCTCGACCCTGGCTCGTACCGAAGTGCGGGGCTGCCCGGCAGCATGTGAGCGAGGCGGTCGCTCGGCCCGCGTTGCTCTGGGACGCGTTCGAGGCGCCGCACGCACAGGCGTTCGATTCTCGGCGACCGGTGAGCGCTGCCAGCTGGTCGCTGTCGTTCACCAGTGCGTCCTGATGCGACGACGCACGTAGCTCGTTCCGCCGACTACCGCCACGCTGCCTCCGCTGGGGTTGTGTGCTCGTCAGTCTGACGACACGTGCTGGATTGATGTTAAGCTGGGATCTGGTTCGCCATGACATCTGGGGCGGCGGCCTCGCGGCCAGGGCGTGGTCCAATCGGAGCGCCACCGCGCGGCGGGCGTGAAGTCTGCCTGTTGAGGTGCGTTGACACTGATGTGAGTTCGCGCGTCGTTGTCGGAGGCACGAGGGTTGAGACGACGGCTTGGGAACCAGCAGGCATGGCTCAGGAGGACTGGCAGGAAATTCGTACTCTCAGAGCAGCACGGGCCTGGAATGAGTGAGAACGGCAGGCGTGCCGAGCGTGGGGCGTCCGCGAGGGACAACGCCGAAGCGCGGCGCGGCGCGGGGGGAGTGGAGCGGCGCGGAGTGGAGCTGCAAATGGAGGACTTTGCTGGTGCGGCGACCCGCTCGGAGGCAGGGTCCGCGCGTGAGTCACGTCTGGCGCTGCAGCACGACTTCCTGGCGGGTACGCGACGACGCGTGGATCGCCAGACACACCTCGAGCGTGGCCAGACCCCACAGACCATCGTGGATCACGGGTTGGCCGTCGCGGACCGCGGCGTACAGTTCGCTCAGCTCGGCGGCGCCGCGCGGTTCGTCGGGGACGGCGATTTCCTGGCGTCCTTCGCGCGTATACACGAGCAGGCCGTCGGCTGATTCGCGGATATCGCCGCGCTCGCAGGTAACGACAGTCAGGCCAAAGAGGCCGAGCGAGTTGGAACTGGTTCCATATACTTGGCTCCACGGGGTGTTGGCAGCTGGTGCCGCGCCGTAGCGGAGCGCCTCCTTGCGCTGCGCTTCGTCCTCTGTGACGGGGGGCGCGGTCGGCCGGCGCGTCAGTTTCGGTGCCGCGCAGGAAGGCCCCCATGTCGAGGTGCCCGTAGCCGGAGTACACGATCGTCGCCGGGGTGCCATCGTCGAATTCCAGGTACACGCTATACGCGCCCGGGACCGCTCGTGACGGGTCCAGCTCTATGCTGGCGGCGCGCACCGCTCGCAGGCGTCTGGCGCCGATGGTACGCACGATGTCCACCTGGTGTGACGCCTGGCGATAGACCGGCCCACCACCGCGCGCCGTGTCCAGCTCGTCTGGCAGACGCGGCCGGTACATCCAGTCGGTGAAGTGCCAGGTGTGGATCATGCCCAGCGCGCCGAGCTCGCCGACGCGGACCATGTCCGCCATGCGGCGGACGGTCGGCGCCATGCTCTGGGTGTGGCCCGCCAGCAGCAGCACGCCGTGGCGCGCGGCGGCCGCGGTCATCGCGTCGGCCTCGGCGAGGGTTACGGCCATGGGCTTTGAGACGATGACGTGCTTGCCGCGCTGCGCGGCGATGATCGCGTGCGCGGCGTGGAGGTGGTTTGGGGAGGCGACCCAGACGGCGTCCACGGCGTTGCTCTCGCACAGGGCTTCGGCTGAGGTGAAGGTCTGGATGTCGAACTCGGCGTGGAGCTGGTCGAGCGCTGAGGGGCGCAGGTCGGCGGCGGCGGTCAGGCGCACGCCTGGGTGGTGGGTGAGCGCGGGGAGGAGCTGACGGGCGCCGACGCCGACGCCGAGCAGTCCAATGCGCAGCGGGTTCTGGCTCATGGGGAATTCCTCACACTGGGACGCAATGGGTAGGGTCAAGCGTCAGCTGCTGCCTTATTCGGCGGATCCTGTCAGTACGCAAGGATCTGAGGGAGGTTTTGGGGCAATGAGAAGGGTACTATCGAAGTCGTCGATGTTCGGGCAGTTCTACATGTCGAAAGCTGGCGCCGTGTTCGTCGGATCTTCTCAGCATGCGAGGTATATCCAGCAGGGAGGTTCGGGGTAACGGAGAAAGCCATCGTCGAAATCGTCGGTCTTCGGGCGGTTCAATGCATGGTGAGCTGGCGCCTCGTTCGGCGGAACTTGTCACCACGTTAGGGTACGAGGCCCCGCGTAGAATGACGGGAAAGGGTGTGGTCGACGCCGTCGGCCCTCGCGGAGTTTCTTACGCGGTGAGCTGGCGCCGTTTCGGCGGATCTTCTCAGCACGCGTGGGTTCGAGGGCGAGCCCAGGGTAACGGGGAATGCTCTTGTCGACCGCTCGCTGGGTTCCATATGTCGTCGGCTGGCGCCTCGTCAGGTGGATCCTGTCAGCATGCAAGATGTATCACGGAGGTTCGGGGGAACGGAGAAGCGTCCACGAAGTCGGCCCCTACGCGTGTTCCACACGACGTCAGCAGCGGGGGTCCCCAGGGTGACGGGAAAGGTATTGTCGCACTCGGCGGCCTTCGCGAGGTTTCTGCGGCGTCGGCTGGCGCGTCGTCAGGTGGATCCGGTCAGCATGACGGAGGCTCGGGGGAACGGAGAAGCGTGTTGTCGAAGCTGGCCCCCCTTCGCGGGGTTCGACACGAACGTCAGCGGCGGGGTTCGAGGCAGGGACCAGGGTGACGGGAAAGGTATTGTCGCACTCGGCGGCCTTCGCGAGGTTTCTGCGGCGTCGGCTGGCGCGTCGTCAGGTGGATCCGGTCAGCATGACGGAGGTTCGGGGGAACGGAGAAGCGTATTGTCGAAGCTGGCTCCCTTCGCGGGTTCGACACGAACGTCAGTGCGCGAAGGTACGCGCCACGGTTCCAGATGACGGGGCACGGTCGTGTCGTTAGCCGGCGGCCTTCGCGAGGTTTCTGCATCGTCAGCAGGTGCCTCGTCAGGCGGATCTGTCCGCATGCCTGGGTACGAAGGACGTCCCAAAGTTACGGGGGAGTGGTATCGTCGAAGCAGCGCTCACGACCATACTCCCGGAGGGTCACCCATGCTCACAGCCGCGCAGAACGATCGCCTGTCACGCGTCGGACCGGGCACACCGTGCGGGGAGTTGATGCGTCGCTACTGGCATCCGGTCGCGGCCGCCTCGCAGCTCAAGGACAGGTACACCATGCAGGTGCGCCTGCTCGGCGAAGACCTCATTCTGTACAAGGACCGCTCGGGCGTGTACGGCTTGATTGACCCCGCCTGCCCACACCGTCGGATGAACATGATCTACGGCATCCCGGAGGAGCGTGGCCTGCGCTGCCCGTACCACGGCTGGTGCTTCGACGAGACCGGTCAGTGCATCGAGCAGCCCTACGAAGAGGAGGAGGACCCCGAGGGCCTCTTCAAGGAGAAAATCCGCACCACGGCCTACCCTGTGCGTGAGCAGGCGGGCATGCTGATGGCCTACCTCGGTCCGGAGCCGGTGCCGTTGCTGCCCAATTGGGACGTGTATGCCATTCCGAATGTGGTGCGCGACATTGGCTACGCCATGCTCCCGTGCAACTGGCTGCAGTGCCAGGAAAACAGCCTCGACCCGGTGCACCTCGAGTGGCTGCACAGCGCGTTCACCAACTACGTTCTGGAGCGTCTCGATCGACCCGATCGGGTCAGACAGAAGCAGCACGCGAAGATCGGTTTCGACGCGTTCGAGTACGGCATCGTCAAGCGTCGCGTCGTCAAGGGTGGCACCGAGGCGGATACCGCGTGGGCGGATGGTCATCCCATCGTTTTTCCCAACATGCTGCGACAGGGTGGCTCTGGCGACGGGACGCCCGGCGTTGGTGGCATGAGCGGTCCGGCGTTCCAGATCCGGACACCCATCGACGACGAGCACACCGCGCACTGGTGGGTCGCGTGCTATCCGCGGCTGGAGGGCGAGCCCGGGCAGGAAGCCGAGGACGTGCCGCTCTACTACCCGGTCGTACCGGAACTCGACCCGCAGGGCCAGCCGCAGTGGGACGTGCTGGACACGAATTCGGCGCAGGACCCGGCCGCGTGGATCACACAGGGGGTCATCGCGGATCGGACCCAGGAGCATCTGGGGCGTTCTGACACGGGCATCATCCTGTATCGGCAGATGCTGGAGGAGAACATTCAGCGTGTCGAGCGGGGTCAGGATCCCATGAACACGTTTCGGGATGCCGCGGAGAACGAGTATCTGTCGATGCGGACCGAGCGGCCGGTTGGTGAGCGGTACGCGGGGACGCTGACGCGGCAGGGCGCCGCGACGAAGTACAGTCCGATCCTCAATGCGCGCGGCGTGGCGAAGCCGCTCGAGGGCGGGCCGCTGCCAGAGGACCTGCGAGTACCGCTGCAGACGCAGACACGCGCAAGCTCGTGACTCGCGTGTGTCGTGCATAGTACGGTCTAGGGAGCCCGCGTACGGTTGGGCCAATCACGCGTCCGGGTCGGGGGAGCCTGCGGCCCCCCGCCGCCAGTCGCTGCTCCGCTCGCAGGCTCGCTGCGCGCTCCTTCCCGCGGCGACCCCCCGCACAGGATTAGTAGGGTTTGAGTCCTTCACGCGTCCGGGTCGGGGGAGCCTGCGGCCCCCCGCCGCCAGTCGCTGCTCCGCTCGCAGGCTCGCTGCGCGCTCCTTCCCGCGGCGACCCCCCGCGTACGTGCTGGGCCGCACCTCTGCGGGGTCGCACACTGACACGCGGGGTCCACACACCGTCTTAATCGGACGTGTGAACACCTCGACACGTGGTTAGCTGAACGTTCCCGCCGACACGTCTCGCGGGTCAATACACGGTGACGCACAAGTGTCGCATGGAGTGGTGTGACACCTTGACACGTTGTTCAACAAACGTCTCCGCCATCACGTCTCGAGGATCAACACGCGTTAGAACCGAGGTTTGCGGCCTCAGCTTTTAGGGCTTCAACCCCGTAGAGGTGCGGTCCAGCACGTACGCGGGGGGTCGCCGCGGGAAGGAGCGCGCAGCGAGCCTGCGAGCGGAGCAGCGACTGGCGGCGGGGGGCCGCAGGCTCCCCCGACCCGGACACGTGAACGACACAAACGTGCGCGGGCTCCCCCGACCCGGACGCGTGAACGACACAAACGGAGTTCGAGGACGGCGTCGGTGGTCACCGCGCGGTTACCTCACGGGGTGGGCGACGAACGCTCGCAGGTGTAACGACTCCACCCGCGGTGGAGCCCTCGGAGTGGAGTTTCGTTGACTGCCATGCGGCCGCCTCATACCCTGGGGTGAGCGGCTACGGTGGAGTGCTTGGATTGGTTTTTCATCGACTGCTCGTGGGCTCGGGTACGGCAAAGTCCGCGTCGTAGCCTTCGGGGACTGGAATTTGATGTTGGAGGAGGATCTCCTTGCGCTCACGCGTGGATTGCATGATGGCCAGGCAGACCTCCAGCGTAGCCAGGCCCCAGCGGCCGTCGTGCCACACCGGTTGGCCGCCGACCACGGCGTTGTACAACTCCTCCAGCTCCGCGCGCGCTGGGCAACGCCCATCTCTCGTCCGGCGACCACGTCCACTTCTTGCTTGCCCGGCGTCGGAGTGGATGTAGATGCCATACCTCGACTGGCGGATATCGGCGCGATCCAGGCTGGAGATGGCCATACCCATGTCCTCGGGCACCCACGCCTCGGGCTCGGTGCGACGGAAGAGGCTCGCTCTTGTTCGCCGCCGATGCGCAGGGCTTGTTTTTCGACGCCCTCGGCGCGCGTGCCGTCACGCAATTGCGAACGGATCGCGGCCCGCTCGGACGCCGTATAGCGCTGGCGATCCTGGCCCCAGGGCACCAGCTCGGCACCGAGGAAATAGCCGTAGCCGTTGTGACTGATCGTCGCCGGTGTCCCGTTCTCGAACTCCAGGAACGCGGAGTAGAAACCAGGGATCGGCCGCTGGGCCAGCCACTGACCGGTTTGCGCACGTACGCTGCGCAGCATCCCGCCACCTAGCAGCCGCACCGTGTCGACCTGGTGCGGACCCTGGCGATACGGAATCCCGCCACCCTGCGCCAGATCGAGCTCGTCGGTTGTGCGCGGGCGGAGGATCCAGTCGGAGTACGACCAGACGTTCAGCGCGCGCAGCTGGCCGTAGGCGCCGGACTCGATCACACGCCGCATCGCGCGGATCGGCAGGGTGAATGCGCGCGTGTGACCAGCCAGGAGCTTGGTGCCGTGTGTGTCAGCGGCCTCGACCATGCGCTGGGCGTCGGCCAGCGTGACGGCCATGGGCTTTTCGACGACGACGTGCTTGCCATGCTTCGCGGCCAGAATCGTGTGCTCCGCGTGGAAGCGGTTCGGCGAGGACACCCAGATAGCCTCGACGTTGGGGTCGTTGCACAACGCTTCGGCGGAGGCGTACGTCTTCGCCGCAGGGAACCGCTCCGCAAAGCGATCGAGGGTGGCCGGCACGATGTCCGCGCCGGCGACGACCTCGATGGAGTCCATCGTCTCCATGGCCGGCAGGATTTCGGCACCGCCGACGCCGATGCCGATCATGCCGATTTTCAGCGTCTGGACTTGCACCATGGCACGAGTCCCTGCATGCGACATTCGGCGCCGTGAGCGGCGGGCTTGTTTTCGAACATCTCGTGGATGCGTGGATCCTCGTCTTCGTATTCGATCTGCGCACCACCCTGTTTGACACTCACGTCCGCCTCGCCGCCCTGGTAGGCGCCGCGCTGCTTGTAGTGTCCGCCGGTGAAGCGCAGCGCGAGATAGCGAGCCGGATGTGCGCCAGAGTTGAAGTGCTCATGGAACCAGTTCTCTGGCGGCACGACGACGGCACCGGGTCGCCAGTCGCACTTCATCCAGTCCGCGTCGCCGTCGCGCCACAGCAGGGAAAAGCCCTGGCCATCGAGAATGATGACGTGCGCGCCGGGCCCGTGGCGGTGCGCCTTCTTGTAGGTGCCCGGTTTGAACTGCGAGACGTGCGCGCGCATGCTGTTCTGCGCGAGCTCGATCATCACGTTGGTCCCACCGCCACCGCGCGCCTTCCAGTCGTGCAAGTGGACCGTGTGCACGTCGGCGATGAAGTTGGTCTCGAGCGTGCGCCCGCGGTCGAGGGTTCCCTCGTTAGCGAATTAGTCCTCAGCGCCGCTGAAGCGGTCCTCGAAACGGTAGGCGTTGTCGAAAATGAAGCCGGAGTTGTCGAAGAGGCTGACAATCGTGGGCGCGTTGGTGACCGCGACGTAGCGAGCCGGCTGGAGCCCGGACCCGTTGAAGATCCGATAGCTGGCGTTGATCGGGATGGCAAACGGGCTGCCAGGTCCCCATTCGAAAGTGATCTTAAGGGTGCCGGAGCCGGTGCTGGCGGTGACGATTCTGGGTGAGAACCTGGCACCGTTCCGCTCGGATGCTGGCCAACTAGGGTTGGTCGCTCCTTCCCGCGGCGACCCCCCGCACAGGATTAGTAGGGTTTGAGTCCTTCACGCGTCCGGGTCGGGGGAGCCTGCGGCCCCCCGCCGCCAGTCGCTGCTCCGCTCGCAGGCTCGCTGCGCGCTCCTTCCCGCGGCGACCCCCCGGGTACGTGCTGGGCCGCACCTCTGCGGGGTCGCCCGCTCGCTCGCGTGGTCGACACACCGTGTTGATCGGACGCGGTTGAAGCCTCTCTAATGTTTGGGCCGAACCCCATTGGTTCCAACCGTGTGGTGATCCTCGAGACGTGATGGCGCCGAAGTTCAGCGAACGACGTGTCGAACACACCGCTCGACGCGATATGGTGTGTGCTCACCGCGTGTAGGACCCAGGAGACGTGTCGGCAGAGACGCTCAGCTAACCACGTGTCGAGGTGTCACCCGGTTCAACCGGACAAGGCTTGTGGACCACGCGAGCGAGCGGGCGACCCCGCAAGAGGTGCGGCTCAGCACGTACGCGGGGGGTCGCCGCGGGAAGGAGCGCGCAGCGAGCCTGCGAGCGCAGCAGCGACTGGCGGCGGGGGGCCGCAGGCTCCCCCGACCCGGACGCGTGCATGGCTCAAACGTGCGCAGGCTCCCCCGACCCGAAGGGGCGGACGAGCACACACCGCTCCCCGACCGGTAGGGGTGCACGGCTCAAACGTGTCCGGGGAACGAGCTTGTCCGTCTGTCGCGGCGCACCCGGCGCGCGCAGGTCCGCTCGGTACCAGTAGTGGAGTGTGTGCGTATCGTCGACCGGCACGCGGATCTGCAGCGTGGGTCGCGTATGGTCGCCAACTGCCAGAATGTAAGGAAAGATGACCGGATGACCGGTGAGCTAGTCTTCCGAGGTGGCCGCGTCCTCACCTTCGAGCAGGCGTCGCTTGTAGATGCCAAACTCGAAGACGTCGAAGGCGATCCGCTCGTGCTTGCGGGGTGTCATCGCCGCGGGTTTGCCCTGGCGCTTGTTGACATAGTTGCCGTAGACGGCGTGAAGCCACTCGAAATGGATGGGGTCCATCGAGTTCTCCATGATCTGCAGCCAGTTGCACGGCAAATGGGTGACGCCAATGCTGCGGTCGAGATCGTCGCGAACCAGGATGTCCCAACGCGGTAAGAGCGGCACCGGTTCGGGCCCGAGGTATGCCCAGACCAGGCCGCCGAGCTCCTGCACGGCGTAGGCTGGCACGCGAATGCGCGCGTTCAACGTGCTGTCGCCTGGCTCGGCGGGCTGCTCCAGGCACTGGCCGTCGCGGGCAAACTTCCAGCCGTGGTATGGGCAGCGAAGCCCGTCGTCCTCCGGGATACCGTACGCCAGCGACGCGCCACGGTGCGGACAGCGCTGCGCGACCAACCCCAGCGCGCCTGCATCCGAGCGGAACAGCGCCAGGTTCTCGCCCAGCAGGGTGACGGCCAGCACAGGCTCGGCGTCGAGTTCGGGGGTTCGCGCAATAGGGAACCAGTACCGGCGCAACAGATTGCCCAGCGGGGTACCGTGGCCGACTCTGGTCAGACGCTCGTTGAGCTCGTTTGACAGCATCACGCGGTCCTTTCGACAGCTGTGCTCGCGCTCGCAGTTTACCTCTGAGGCGCGGTGGCCCCACGCCGACGAGGGGTTGGCCGCGGCCGTCCGCGTGGCGCTCGCAGGCCAGAGGGCCGACCCAGTCAATCGTTGCCGCGCGAGGCGCCGGAGCGGTAGTTGCTCACCAGCAGCGCGACGACCGTGACCAGGTACAACTGGCCGCTCAGCGCTTCGGTCACCGACAGCATGCGCGCCAGGGTGGTGTACGGCACCAGGTCGCCGTAGCCCACGGTGGCAATGGTGATGTAGCTGAAATACACGTAGTCAGAAATCGTCGGCTGGTTGGTTGAGGTAAAGAACGGGCTGCCCGTGACGACCGGAGTCAGGCTGAAGATGAGCGCAAAGAACAGCCCCATCAACAGATAGACGCACGCCGCGCCGATCAGCGACTGGGCGTTGACCTCAGGATTGCGCACCAGACGCGTCGCCAGGACCACCGGGGTCAGGCCAACCAGGATCAGCGTCAGCGTGCTGCTGAACTCGCTGGTGCCGCGGCCGGTCACCAGCGCTCCCAGCCCGCCGATCAGGGCGATGCCGATGAGCGCAACAGCCTGGCGCTGGAGGCGCGGAGCGGCCTGTGCCGAGCGCAAGGCCAGCAGCAACGCGGCTCCCAGGACAGCCATCGCAACAAAGCGGGTGACATTGGTGTCTGGGGCGAACGTGACGATGATGATCGCCAGCACGATGGTCGCCAGGACCAGCCCATAGCGGGGTCGCTGCTCCAGACGGTGGAGCCGGTGGCGGCCCCGCGGGTCATCGGTCACGGACGGGTGGGCAACCCTGGGGCGAGCGCTGCAGGGGACGCTGCTGGGGACATTGACCGCGGCAAGCATAAAGAAAGCGTCGCGTAGACGCGTCGAGCCTGGCACCGCCCGCGCCGGATATGCTGCCAGTCAGGTCACGCCGGCCGCCGCCTGCCCAGCAACGCTTCTGAGCCGAAGCGAGGAGTTTTGCTTATGTCGAGCGCCACGATCGACGTCTGTCCACCGCCCTCGAGGCGCGATGCACCCACGGATTCAGCAGCACCATGACCATGACCATGACAACGACCGAGGGCCCCGCGCAGCGCAGCGAAGCGTACAACCTGTTCATCCTGGTGATCACGATCGTGTCGCTGGTCGTCATGGTTTTGCTGCTGCTGCCATTTGACGAGCAGACGATGATCCTGCTGCGCTTTTACGACAATTCGATCTGCGTCGTTTTCCTGGCCGACTTTGCCTTCTGGATGCAGCGGACACCCTCGAAGCGGGAGTACTTCATCCGCCAGCGGGGTTGGCTGGACCTGCTTGGCTCGATACCCAGTCTGGGCTTTTTCCAGGCGACCGCTCTGTTTCGGCTGGCGCGTTTGAGCCGCCTTGCACGCGTGTTGCGCCTGCTCCGCGAGCACAACAAGGACACGATCGTCAAAGATGTGCTGCGCAACCGGGCGCAGTATGCGTTCCTGATCACCATTCTGAGTGCGCTGCTGGTCCTGCTCAGCGCGAGCATCGTCGTCCTCGAAGCAGAGAGCCGTGCGCCCGGCGCCAACATCACCACGGGTGGCGACGCGCTGTGGTGGGCGATCGTGACGATCACGACGGTCGGCTACGGCGACAAGTACCCGATCACCGCCGTGGGGCGTTGCGCGGCGGTATTTGTCATGGTGGCGGGCATCGGGATCATCGGCTCGCTGGCGAGCATCATGGCCAGCTTCCTGGTGGCGCCAATGCCGTCGAGCGACGAGCCTGCCCCGGCCGCGCTGTCAAACGACGCCGACGGCAGACTGACGATGCTGGAGATCGAGCTACGCGGCGCGCGAAGCGACCTGGCGGCGTTGCGGCGGCTGCTCGAGCAATCGGCCGACGCCAGCTCGTCGGGCTGAAAGCAAATGCGAGTCTCGTTCGTGTAAGAGCGGTCAGCGGCTTCGACCGAAGATGCGCACCAGGAAAATGAACAGATTCAGAAAATCCAGATACAGGGTCAGCGCGCCGAGGATGCTCAGCCGCATCATGACCCCATCACCGCTCCCGGCGATCGCCGGGTCGGCGGCCCACTGCTGAATCTTCTGCGTGTCGGCCGCCGTCAGCGCCGTAAACACGATGACGCCGACCACACTGATGACCAGGTCGAACTCAGCACTCTGTACGAAAATGTTGATGATCATGGCGACGATCAGGCCGATCAGCGCCATGAACGCGTAAGTGCCAGTCCGCGTCAGGTCGATGCTGGTGACGGTGGCGGCGATGGTCATCGTCCCGAAGAGCACGGCCGTCGTGACAAACGCAGGGACCAGCGTGCCCAGGCTGTAGTGCAGGACCAGCAGCGACAGTGTGAAGCCCGTCAGTCCTGAGTAGACGATGAACATGAGTGCCGCAGCGCCGACGGACAGCCGCATGATGGCTCCCGCCAGGGTTGCGACCAGGATGAGCTGCAGGAAGAAGATGCCCCACACCCAGAAGGGCGACAGGAGCAAATTCAGAAGCGCGCGTGAATTGATCGTGATGTACGCCGAGACCGCGGTGACCACGAGGCCAAGGCACATCCACAGATAGACGTTGCGCAGCAGCGGTCGCACTTCCACGATCGGGGTTGTCTGTGCGGTCGCAGCCCCGGCGGCGTAGCCGCTAGCCATGTGTTGCCCTCCTGTTTCCCCCTTTTCCCTGGGCAGGGAAAAGACGTAGCACTTGCGGCAGTCTCGCCCGACGGCTGCTCACGAGCGTCTCAACGGCGGACCAGCCGCGGGCGGGCGGCGTTGAGCAGCAACTGAGCCACCTCGCTGGGAGACTTGGTGCGCTGCACCAGTTTCAGCAAGAACGGGTTCGTGGTGGAGTTGTTCGTCCTCGAGGTTCAGGCGTGACGGGCGGCTGTATCGCGGTCGTGCTGGTGCAGGCTGCGATGCATGGGCTCAGTCGGGTCGACGAAACCCGCTCGACCACGTTCGACGTCCTGACTCGCGGCCCCCGAAGCATGCAAATGGCTTGCATCGATCACGACGAGGATCGTCGTTCCAGATGAGGAAGGACTCACGATGTTTCAGAGGATGGGAATGCGTCGCGGTGGAGGGTCTGAGGCGGCAGCGCCGGCTGCTGGTGCGCCGGCTGCTGGTGCGCCGGCTGCTGGTGCGCCAGCGGCAGCACCACCGGCCGCTGCGCCGGCCGGTGGTGAGCAACAGCTCGACAACCGACTCAAGGTCCGCGAGCGCCTGTTCGCGTTCGGCGACGACTTCTGGGTCGAAAACGCGCGCAACCGCCGCGTGTTCTGGGTTGACGGTAAGGCGCTGCGCGTGCGCGACACGTTGCTGTTCAAAGAGCTGCAGGGCCAGGAGCGCTACAAGCTCCAGGAGAAAATCGCGCGCATTCGTGACACGATGACGCTCTACAAGGCCGACGGCAGCACCGCCGCGACCATCAAGAAGGCGCTCATCACCCCGCTGCGCGAGCGCTACACCGTCGATTTGCCTGGCCAGCCCGGTCTGGAGACGCAGGGCAACATTCTGCACCACGAGTACACCATGGAGCAGTCTGGTCGGCCGGTGGCGACCATCTCGAAGCGCTGGTTCCGGATTCGCGACACGTATGGCATCGAGGTCGTGCCCGGGACGGTGGATCCGTTGCTGGTGGTGGCCATGACCGTGGCCATCGACATGATTCAAACGGGGCCAGGCTAGAGGCCGAGTACGAGGAAGGAATGTCCATGGAGTCGACATCGCGACCCGAACCGATACTGGGACCCATTCAGCTCGTCGTCATTGGCTTTCCGCCCGAAGCGGAGTTTCGCGGCGAGATCATCCGCGAGCTCAGCGCACTCCGCGGCCGAGGTGTCGTGCGACTGATCGACGCCATGTTCGTCCGCAAGGACGCGCAGGGCAACATCAACGCGGCGATCCACGAGAGCGACCTGTCCCTTCACGAACGCGAAGTGCTGGGTGCGATTGTGGGCGGCATCCTGGGCCTGGCCGCTGGCGGCGACGCGGAGAGCGAAGCCCTGGGCGCCACGCTCGCCGCGCAGTCGATCGCCGAAGGCGCCTTCGGCCTGGGCATCGGAGACCTGCAGCGGGTGAAGGAGCAGATCCCGCCCGGCAACGCGGCACTGCTGCTGCTGATCGAGCACCAGTGGGCGCTCGAGCTGAAAGGCGCGGTGCGCAACGCGGGCGGCGTTCCGATCATCCAGGGATTTGTCACACCAGAAGCGCTGTTCATGGTCGGCGCGGAGCTGCAGGCCGTGGTCCAGGCCGAAAACACGATCGCGCTGGCCACGGCGGTGCAAGGCGCGGCGATCTTGAGCACGCTCGCGGTGGTCGAGGCCGCCGACGAGATCCAGCAAGCGGCGGTCGCCGAGACCGCGCGGGTGCTGATCGCGGCGGGACTGATCGAGGAAGCCGCCACACAGGACGTGATCGACACGCTGGTGGCCGCCGAGTTGATCAAACAGGAGGCGCTGGAGGAGGCGAAGGCCACGGTCGAACGCAACAACGCCGAGGTCGCCGCATTGCAGGCGGCCCAGACGAACGGGGACGTCGTGCAGCCGGCTAACGCGCCGGTCAACCGGACCGCTTGATCGGAGGAGTGGCGTGACCAGCGAATCGTTCTTCGCGCTGGCGGTCGGAGGCATGATCGCCCTGTTGTTCGGGTCGATCCTGTTGCTGGGCGGCTATCGCTTCTTTATCTTCCTGCTGCCGATCTGGGGGTTCTTCTTCGGATTTGGCATCGGGGCGCAGACGGTCGAGGCGCTCTTTGGCGACGCGTTCCTCGCGACGGTGACCAGCTGGGTCGTCGGCTTCGTCGTCGCGCTGATTTTTGCACTGTTGGCGTACCTGTTCTATTTCGCCGCGGTCGGTGTGATCGGCGGCGCGCTGGGGTACACGCTCGCGGTGGGCCTGCTGGAGGCGATCGGCTTGAATTTTGGGCTGATCGTGTGGCTGGTGGGCATCGTCGTCGCGGTGATCTTCGCCATCGCGGTGCTCGTGCTGAACATCCAGAAGTGGGTGGTCATCTTTGCGACGGCGTGGCTCGGCGCGGGCGTCATCCTGGCGACGTTCCTGTTCCTGTTCGGGGGCATTACACGCGACCAGCTTCTGCAGAACCCCATCCGCCAGGCGCTGTCGATGTCGCCGTTCTGGACGATCACGTTCATCGTGCTGGCGGCGATCGGTATTGTCTTGCAGTACCAGTCGACGCGACGCATCGAGATCACCACGTACAACCGTTTTACCGAGCTGAGCGGTGATGACCCCGGGTCGGTCGGCGGTCCAGTTGCCGTCTGAGTGCGGATAGCAAGCCAATCGCACGCGGGCGAGGCGGCGACGCCTCGCCGGCGAGGCCCCGCGCGTGGTCGATGCCGGCCACGCCGAGGATCGCCTATGCTGGGCGCGACTGAAGGGATGTTCTGTGTTTGCTGAAGTCGCGCAAGCGGTGGGTTCGATCCTCGTCGGCTGTCTGGTCGGCATGCTCGCGTACCTCGTGCCCGCGGCACTGAGTCTTGGTCGACCGACCATGGCGTCGCCGCGCGCGGTTGTGCGCGTATCCGAGCAGCTGTGCGAATCGAACCGCTGTGCGAGCTCCGGCCGGAGCGCGCAGCCTGGCGCGCATCTTGTCGAAGTCGAGGTTCTGGAGAGAACCACCACGTTGCTGAAGGTCCGCTGGCCGCGCGGGTTCGGGCATCTGGACCAATGGATTCCCATCCAGGATGTCTCGGGAGCCACCAGTGTGGTGGAGGAGCTGCCAGCCTACCCGCTGTGGTCGTCCTCCGAGTTCGAGGCGTGGCTGACAACCGTCGGCGCGGACCTCGACGCGCTGGACACGGCGACGCTTGCGCCCCCGCGGCACCCTGCTGGATAGCGAACGGTCGGCCCGCCGCGAGGGGCAACCGTTCGGCGCGACATATTGGCGCGGCCCGTGACATCCGGCTATGGTCGGGCGGTGGACGAGCGGTGCGACGGTGTGCGGCAGTTCAACACTCGCTCACTGCCCGCGGTGTTCGGGGCGGCCCTCCTGGCTCTGGTAGCGATGAGCGTACTGGCCGGCTTTCTCGTGCTGCACGACACCCCGCGCGGACTGGTCAATGCGGTGCCGCTGCCACGCTGGGTCCGGCCGTTGACCCAGGTCGACGGGCTCAATTACCGGATTCACGTCGGCCTGGGCGTGGTGTTCGAGGAGGTCGGAGCGCCTCCAAACGCGACAGCTTCAGAGTGGTTCAAAGGCGCGTACCACGCTCGGACACCTGCGCAACTGGCCAGGACGGCGAACGGGCTGCTCGCGGTCCAACAGCGTTCGAGCACCCAGCAGGTCGAGGCGACGCTGTGCCCGGCGCTGCGCAACGAGCGCGCAGACGGTGTGGCCGCGCGCGTGGATCGTCAGGCCCAGGTGCTCGCGATGGCTGGCTTGTCGTGCGACGCCTCGAGCTCTGGGGCGGCGACGTAGCGAAACCAAGCTGTAGCCCAGCCCAGCCGCGGCCCAGAGCGGGCGAGCTACTGCTTGGAGCTGACGGGTACCGCACCGGGTTGCGCCGCGGTGACCGGTCCTGAGCTTGCCGCGCGCGGCGCATCTTCCGCCTGAAACCGCGCGAGCAGCGCTTCCTCCTCGGCGTGTTTGGGGAAGAAGAAAAAGACGAGCACGGCGCCCAGCAGCACGGCGACGATGCCCGCCAGGTAGGCCCACTGGTCGCCCGCAAGGAAGGAGGCTCTGGCTTCAGCGGTGATCACCGACGCGTACTGCGGGTACTGGATGGCAATCGTTTCCGCACCCCCGTAGGATTTGACCAGCTCAGTCTGGATGGCGTTGCTGATGTCGCCGCTGAGCCCGGAAGCCTGGATGAGCGCGTTGGCGAAACTAGCGTAGCCGGCTGCCAGCAGCGCCCCGAAAATCGACTGCATGATGGCGCCGCCGAGGTCGCGCTGCAGGTCCGCGGTGCCCGAGGCCATGCCGACGCGCGTTACGGGTACCGAGCCCGTGAGCGAGTGCGAGGCCGGCGTGCCGGCGAAGCCAACGCCGATGCCGACGAACGCGTACCCGAGCGCCACGATCCAGTACGGCGTGCCTTCCTTCCACAACAGGAGCATGGTCAGAAAACCGAGCAGCACGAAGACGTAGCCCGTCAACATTGTCAGGCGCGCGCCTTGCTTGTCCACCAGTTTGGCGGAGCGCGGCGCGACCACCACCATGCACAGCGCTGCCGGCAGGATCGCCGCGCCAGACTCGAACGTGTCATACCCGAGCACGTTCTGGAGGAACTGCTGACCGATGAACATTGCCCCCATCAGCGAGCCGAAGACGATGATGCCCGCGCAGGCGGCCACCCAGAACGTGCGACGGCCAGCGATCTTCAGGTCGTACAACGGGTTGTCCGCGCGACGTTGACGCACCACGAAGGCGATCCCGGACGCGATCGCAACGACCACCAGGCCTACCACCAGCGCACCCTCATCGGGTACCACCGAGAAGTTGATGCCGAGGATGACGGCGCCGACCAGCAGCACGGACAGGACGCCACCCAGGTTGTCCACGGGCTCCGTCCCCTCGTTCACGTGGGCGGGCACCAGCCTGGGCGCCATGACGAGCGCGACGATCGCCAGCGGCAGCGTGATCAGAAAAACGGAGCCCCACCAGAAGTGCTCCAGCGCCAGCCCTGACAGCATGGGCCCCAGCGCCGCGATCGCGGCGCCGATGCCCGACCACAACGCGATTGCCCGCGTACGAGCGGGGCCCGACCATAGCGCCGTGATCAGCGCTAGCGTGGTCGGGTAGGCCATGCCCGCTGACAATCCGCCACCAATCCGCGCGACGAACAGGATGTTTTCGTTGGGAGCAAATGCCGCGAGCACGCTGAACGGAATCGCCAGAGCGGTGCCCAGAATCAGCATCATCTTGCGGCCGTACCGGTCTCCGAGCGCTCCGAAGTACAGGACCGAGCCTGCCAGGCCGAGCGAGTAGCCAACCGCGATGAGGTTCAGGCTGGTCTGGGATGCGTTGAAAGCCAGTCCAATCGATGGCAGGGCCACGTTGGCGACCGCGAGATTCAAGTTGGCCACCGCGGCGACCAGGATCAACGCGAACAGGACGGGTTTGGCTCGCTCGGGCGCTGTGCCTGCCTCGGCCTGCCCACCAGCCTCGGGGGTTGCAGTTTGACGGTTCATGAAGCCTCCCTCATCGAGGTGGTCTGGAGCCAGTTGTGCTGGTGCTGATGATGCCCCACTCCAGCGTGATGGACTCGTCGGGACGGAGCACGATCAGGTCGTTGCCGGTCCGAAAGGCGTTGGGTGGACACGTCATCGGCTCGATGGCCAGGCCGCGCCGGCGTCTGTCCGGTGCGAGCGTATCGCCCGTAAACACCTGCGCGTAGCGGTAGCGGCTTCCCATCCAGAGCGTCGCGCTTCGGCCGCTAGCTGCATCGCTCAAGGTCACGTGCGCCCTGCCAGTATCGTCACGCTGCAGATCAGTGAAGCAGTCATCCAGGACGCTGTCACCAATGACACGCGGCACGCGGAAGTCCAGGGACGTGACGGCGGTCGCGAGCAACACTCCGGTTGGTACGAGTCGCTCGGGGTCCATCTCCAGGCGGCGACTCGCCGGGACCTGGAGCGTGACGTCGTCAACGCGCGAGGTGCCCACGCTCAGGTACGGGTGCTGGCCGGCGCCTAAGGGCAGCGCGCTGTCACCGGCGTTGCGCGCCGTGGTCCGGACCAGCAGTCCGCTGGCGGTGAGCACGTACTCTAGCGCCAGTTCAAGGGTGAACGGGTAGCCCGGACGCGGGTGAATGGTCAACCCGAGTCGCACGCGGTCCGCCGTATGCTCCACGCGCGACCAGTTCTGCCAACGCGTGAGGCCGTGCATGGCGTTGTGGCGCTCGACCTCCTCGATGGGCAACTGCAGCCGCTGCCCCTCGAACTCGTACTGGCCGTCGAGGATCCGGTTGGGCCAGGGGAGAAGGGGCTGGCCGCGGCCACCGTCGGCGCGCGCTCCAACTGGAAATCCGTCGAGCACAGGCTGGCCGTCGACGACGTACTCGCGCAGAGCGCCACCCACTTCGACGATCGTGGCGCGCTGGGCGCCGCGCACGATCTCGTACTGCTTACCCGACGGTGGTGCGCTCGAGCCAGAGTCCTGCCTTCCTTCCACGCTACCTGCCCCAACCTCTTTCGCCGACGTCGTTGTTGCCAAGACCGACCTGCCCTCAGCCTACGTACGCGGCGCACCTCTGACATTGGTGTAGTTCCCTAAAGTTCGCCCCGCGCGTGGATTCGCGCCCAGTACGTACTTCCCCGGATACCACTCGCCGGCGCATATGCCTATGCCTGCCTATGGAGCGCCTGCCTATGGAGCGGTCGATCCGCTGGC
This sequence comes from uncultured Chloroflexia bacterium, assembly GCA_963776625.1. GTDB lineage: Bacteria > Chloroflexota > UBA6077 > UBA6077 > CF-72 > CF-72. The sequence goes on from CAVZNP010000007.1 coordinate 1,581,701, forward strand.
GGCCAGTCGCTGGGCAACCCACGCATTCGCCTCGGCGACCGCTATTTCGAGATCGCCAAAGACTTCATCAGTGGCCGGAATGATGTTTTCCTTGCCGACTCGCTCGGTCAGACCGCTGCGCTCGAAGACGGCAAGCGTCTCTTGATCCACGCCGACGATCAGCAGCCGTACGCCGTGCGAGCGCAGCGTCGCCGAGCGTCGCTCCAGCGCCTTGAGGAGGGTGCTCGACGGGATGTCAGGCAACGTCTTGATCACAAGGACGATCGCCGCGTCATGCGTCTCAGTGGTGCGCGGCCAGCGTTCGTCGATGCGCGCAACTTCGGCGAACAGTCCCGAGCCGGCGTACAGCAGCACGGTGACCGCCCCGCTGGGCGCCTCGTCCGGAACGGCCGCGAGTCGCCAGTGGCCGGGACGCTGTGCATCTGACGGCACGAGCGCCATCAGCCGACCCTGTCGGGAGGCCGCCGCGCAGAAGAGAATGAGCGACAATCCCGCCCCTGACAAGATCGCCTGCTGGAGGGGGAGGAACGTCGTGGCCAGGAACGTCACGATCATCGCCGCGGCTGGCGCGGGCGCCGTCCTGAGCACCAGGTGAATGTCCTCCGCGCGACCGACGAGGAGCTCACCGCCAATGACCAGGATCAACCCGCCGATGACGGCCATCGGGATCAGCTCGGCGAGCGGTCCGAACAGGATCACCAGGATCGCCAGCGAAAGTCCGGCGAAGATGCCGGCCCAGCGTGTCCTGGCTCCGGCGCCGGTCGCCACGCCGGTCCGCGACAGGGAGCCGCCGACCGGCAGGGCCTGGAACCACCCCCCGGCCAGATTCGCCAGGCCTTGCGCCAGGAAATCGCCGGAGGCCTCTGGACGGCTTCCGTCCGGGTTGGGGACGGCCGCGGCGATGCCAGCTGCCTGGGCCAGTGCTACCAGCGACACCGCGATTGCGCCGACCAGCAGTTGGGGCGCGACGGTGACATCGGGCAGCGCGATCGACGGCAGGCCGCTCGGAATGCTGGCGATGTCGCCGACCCTCTCGACGGACACACCGACCAGTGCCGCGCCCGCCGACACGACGACCAGCGCGACCAGCGTGGCGAGCGACTCGAGCGCCCTGACGCGGTGCGCGATGGCCCACACGACGATGGTGACGATCGCAACACCGGTCGTAGCCACTTCCCACTGGTTGACGTGAACCAGCCAGTTGAGCAATTTGCCAAGCGTGTTGCTGCCGGTGGGTTTGTAGCCGGTCGCATCCCCCAGTACGCCGACGATGATCTGCAGCGCGATGCCGGTGGTGAAGCCGGTCATGACCGCGTTGGACACGAAGCCCATCAGCGAGCCCAGTCTCAGCAGGCCAAAGATCGCCATCACCAGTCCGACCATAAGGGTGAGCGTGGCGATGTTGCGCGGATTGGTCGGATCGAGTCCGGCCTGCTGCAGGACGCTCTGCGACGAAAGGGCGATGGCACTGGTCAGCGTGGTGGCCATCAACGTCGTTCGGGCGAAGGCGGCCCCGACCACCGTCGGGAGCATGCCCGAGTACAGGCCCAGGACCGGGTTGAACCCGGCGATGTTGGCGTAGGCCATGCCCTCGGGGATGCTGAACAGGCCCGTGACGAAGCCAGCCACGAGGTCGTTTGGCGTCGGGCGCAGGCGACCGAAGCGGCCCGTCTGCGTGTCGCTCGACCCGGACCGGTCCGCCATCCGCGGAGGCATGCTAGCGCACAACCGGGTGTGGCCGCCGTCGGCGATGACCACCGCGGCGAGCGTGCCGTGCGCTGGCGAGTAAGTTGATGGCGGCGGACGCGAGCACTACTCTGTAAAGAGAATTCTCTAGTGAGAGTTCATCTCGCAGAGGTGAGGGAGGTTCGTCCATGGCGGTCATTGATGCCCTGCCGGGTCAGGCCCAGGCGTCGCGTTTCATCGATTCGCGTCATCAACTGCTGATCGACGGCGACTGGGTCGACTCGGCCTCCGGCCAGACCTTCGACACGCTGAACCCGGCCACCGAAGAGACGCTCGCCCACGTCCAGCGCGGCAACGCCGAGGACATCGATCGCGCCGTCAGGGCGGCGCGCCGCGCCTTCGACGATGGCTCCGACTGGCGGCGCATGTCGCCGTCCGACCGCGGGCGACTGATCCACCGCATCGGCGACCTGATCCTCGAGCATGGCGATGAGCTCGCCTGGCTCGAATCACTTGACAATGGCAAACCCGTCGCCGTCGCGCGCGCGGCCGACGTCGTCCTTGCCGCCGACCTGTTCCACTACATGGCCGGCTGGGCGACCAAGATCGAAGGCAACACCATCGACATCTCGGCGCTGCCCGCGCCCGGCGAGTACCTGGCCTTCACGCTCCGCGAGCCCGTGGGCGTGGTCGGGCAGATCATTCCGTGGAACTTCCCACTGCTGATGGCGGCCTGGAAGCTTGGCCCGGTGCTGGCCAGCGGCTGCACGGTCGTGCTCAAGCCGGCCGAGCAGACACCGATCTCGGCCCTGCGCCTGGGTCAACTGCTGCTCGAGGCCGGGTTACCGAAGGGTGTGGTTAACATCGTCACCGGCTATGGTGAGGAGACTGGGGCGCCCCTCGCCGCGCATCCGGACGTCGACAAGGTCGCGTTCACCGGCTCGACGGAAGTTGGCAAACTCATCGTGCGGGCGGCGGCTGGCAACCTGAAGAAGGTCTCGCTCGAACTCGGCGGCAAGTCTCCGAACGTCGTCTACGCGGATGCCGACATGGATCTCGCAATCCCAGGCGCTGCCAACGCGATCTTTTTCAACCACGGCCAGTGCTGCAACGCGGGGTCGCGGCTGTACGTGGAGAAGCAGGTCTACGATCGCGTCGTCGAGGGCGTGGCCGAGGCGGCCAGTCGCATCAAAGTCGGAGCTGGCGATGAGCCGGATTCGCAGATGGGCCCGCTGATTTCAGACGAGCAGTTCGCCAAGGTGCTCGGGTACCTGGACTCTGGACGGCAGGCGGGTGCCGGCGTGGCGGTCGGCGGCGGACGGCAGGGCGAGCGCGGCTACTTCGTGAAGCCCACCATCCTGACCAACACCAATCCGACGATGAAAGTCGAGCGCGAAGAGATCTTCGGTCCGGTAGTGTGCGCGATCCCGTTCGACGACCCCGGCCAGATTCTGCCGGTGGCCAACGACACCAACTACGGGCTGGCGGCCGGCGTGTTCACGCGCGACATCTCGAAGGCGTACCGCACGGTGAAGCGCCTGCGCGCCGGGACGGTGTGGGTCAACACGTACCACGTGTTCGACGCGGCGATGCCTTTTGGTGGCTACAAGGAGTCCGGCTGGGGCCGCGAAATGGGCCACCAGGTGCTCGAGAACTATCTGGAGACCAAGTCCGTCATCACCAGGCTGGCCTGAATCGACCAGGGGCTGGCCTGATCGACCTGGCTAGGCTGAACTACCGTGTTGAGCGGGCGCGGCGTGCGGCTGGCGGGCCGCGAGGTCCCGCAGCGCGCGCGCCTGGCCCGCCGTCACGCTGGCCAGGCTTTCGAGGAAGGTGGCGTCGTGACCATCGAACTCGGCGACGTTGTCGCTGTCGATGTCAAACTGGCCGATCACCTCGCCCCGATCGCGGATGAGGACTACCAGCTCCGAGCGCGTCTCGAGCGAACACGCCAGGTAGTTGTCTTCGGCACGCACGTCGTCAACGATGATGTTGGTGTCGTGCGCGACGGCCGTCCCGCACACGCCGACGCCGACTGGAATCGCGACATGCTCCGTTGGCGCGCCGACGAACGGTCCGAGCCGCAGCGTGTCGCCGATCAGCAGGTAGACCCCGACCCAGTGCCATGCGGGCCGGTGTTCCTGCATCCGGCGCACGAGCTCGGCGAAGAACCGCTCGGCGTCTGGTTGCTGGGATGCCAGTGTCTCGGTCTCGGCGAGAAAGGCACGATCGGCGACGTCAGGCATGCCACATGATGGCACGTTCGGCGCCTTAAACCGTCGAGACGGGCTTGGGCAGCGCTGAGGCCACCGACAGCTACCGCGTAACTCCACCTACCCGCGTCGCTCGCTCCGATGGCCAGCGGGCTGAGCATGCGCTGAGCAGCCGCCCACCGACGGTGGGTGGCGGCATGATGTTCGAGCTTCGCGTGTTGCTTCTGGAGGGCTGCTGATGGGTGCGGCGGTCGGTCAGATCCTGCCGCTCGCGGTTGGCGTCGCGCTCAGCCCGCTGCCGATCATTGCTGTGATCCTCATGCTCGTGACCGCGCGCGCACGCGTGAACGGCCCGGCGTTCATCGTCGGCTGGCTCGTCGGCCTGGCGATCGTCGGGGCAGTCGTCCTGGCCATCGCGGGTCCGACCGGCGCCAGCAGCGGCGGACAGCCAGCCGTCTGGGTAAGCATCCTCAAACTACTGCTGGGTATCGGGTCGCTGCTGATCGCGTTGCGTCAGTGGCGTGGACGCCCGCGGGGTGAGGACGATCCGCCGGCGCCGAAGTGGATGGGCGCCGTCGAAGCGTTCACGCCGCTCAAGGCAACCGGCGCGGGTGCGCTGCTGTCGGGGTTGAATCCCAAGAACCTGCTCCTGGCAGTCAGCGCCGCGGCTTCGATCGCCGCGACCGGGGTGAGCGGCGGACAGCAGGTCGTGGCCTACGCTATCTTTGCAATCATCGGCACGATCGGCGTAGCGATTCCGGTGGTCATCTACTTCGCGATGGGCGACCGCGCCGGGCCGCTGCTCGAAAAGCTCAAGCAGTGGATGGCGCACAATAACGCGGTCATCATGGCCGTGCTGATGCTGGTCATCGGCGCCAAGCTCATTGGCGACGGGCTTGCAGGTCTCTGAAGCAGGATGCAGTCCCCGTCACGAACACTGGCAACCGACGTGCTGCTCGATCCATTCGACGTCGGCTGGACCGACTTCGTCGCCGCGGCCGAGGCGGCGCGCGCGGCCGGCTTCGACGGGGTCTGGACCTGGGATCACGTAGCGGGCGAGGTGCATCAGGCCAGGAGCGTGCTCGAGTGCTGGACGGTGCTCAGCGCCCTGGCGGGTCGTCTCCCGGACATTGCCATCGGTCCGCTGGTGCTGAACGTCGCCAATCGCGACCCGCGCATGCTGGCGGTGATGGCCGCGACGCTGCAGGCGGTCGCGGGTGGCCGCCTGTTGCTCGGGTTGGGAGCCGGTGGCGGTCTGGACACGCCGTATGCGGGCGAGCAGCGCGCGTTGGGTCGCGCCGTCGCCGGTGACGCGGTCCGCCGTCGACACGTGGCAGCGGCAGTTGACGTCGTGCGGCGGCTCTGGACGGGCCAGATCCAGCCGTCGCCAGAGTCGAGCGTCTATCCCGTTGGGAGCGGACGCGGGTTCCTGCGACCGGATCCGCCGCCGCCGATCGTCATCGGCGCGTTCGGGCCGAAAATGGCCGAACTGGCAGGTACCGCGGCGGATGGCATCAATACGCAGGCGTGGCATCCGCGACTGGGCGAGCTGCTCGAGATCGCGCGCGGTGCACACGCCGGGGCAGGCCGAGATCCGGCGCGATTTCTCGTCACGGTGTTTGCGGGCCTCGAGGCACGCTGGCTGATCGAGCGGCGCCCGGAGCGCGCGCGCCTGCGTGAGCTGGGCGTTGATCGCCTGGTGCTGATCGCTTCCCCCGCGTCGAGCGCGACCATCAGCGACGCGGGGCGCGTCCTCCGCGGGTAAAGTTTTGATAGCTTTCTCTTGACAGCCGTAGCTTCGACTAAGGCTGCGAGGTGGCTGGCTGCTGCGCCGCCACCAGCGGTAGTACCGGAGCCGTCGCAGGCAGTAGTAGCTTGTCGCCTTCCTGTACGCCGCCGCCCAGCAGTTGAACGTTGCCTCCCGCCGATTGGCCGAGCTGCACCTGCACGCTTTCCGTCTGGCCATTGGGGTCGATCTTCGTCACGGACGACTGGCCGCCGACTGTCTGAACGGCGGCCCGCGGGGCGATCAGCGTCGCAGCGCCGGAGTCCTTGAGACTGACCTGGGCGGTCATACCCAACTTCAGGTTCGGCGGCGCCGAAGGCAGGTCGATCTGGACCGGATAGCTGACGTTGCCGTCCTTGACGGTCGGCGTCGACGCGATCTGGTTGATCGAGGCGCTGACTGGCTGCCCCGTCAGGCCGGGGAAACTGACGTCCACCGACTGGCCCGGACTCAGCTGCGCGACGTCGGACTCCGAGGCATCCGCGACGATGGACGTGGTTCCCGCGGCAACCATGCGTATCGCGACCGGCTCACCCTGGCTGGTCTGGCAGGCGAGGGTCGAGCCGACCGTTGCGAGGCTGCCGTCGGTTGCTGCGCCGGGTGCGACCGTCTGGCCGCTGGTAATCCCGACGTCTGTCACCGTGCCATCGAATGGCGCGGTCAGCGTCATCGACCGGCTGGGCGGTCGCCGCCGCGGCCGTCGCCTGGTCGTGCAGCAGATTGACGCGCGCCTGCTCACGGGCAATGTCCACCGACGACGACCCAGCTTGCAGCGACGTCAGGTGCGCCTGATCCGCGGCGAGCTGCGCCTGGGCCGCGTCCATCGCGCTCTGATCCGGGGCGGGCGGAACGTTCGCCGCTGCGTCTGCGCTGTTGCCGGCATCGTTGGCGGTCGCCTGGGCGTCCTGAAGGTTCAGGTTCGCCGTGTCCACGGCGTGCTGCGCTTGCTTGATGGCGGCCTGGGCGGCCGCCGGCGTGAGCTGGGTCGACTGCCCCGCGGCGGCGGGCGACTGCCCCGAGGCGGCCGCGGGCTGCTGCGCGAGGTCCTGGACTTTCTGCTCGGCCTTCTTCTCCGCGTCCTGCGTCTGCGTCAGCTGGTCCTGGGCTGTTTGCAGGTCCAGTGTGGCTTGCTGGACCGCCGCGTCGTCCACCGTATGCGCGGTGTCCAGGTTGGTCTGGTCATGCTTCAGCTCCAGCTGATCGGCCTCCAGAGCGCGCTTTGCCGACTGGAACGCGCTGTCGGCCGCGGTCGCCTCCGCGGCGGTGCCGGTCTGGGCAGCCTGGTCCGCGGTTTTGGCGTCGCGCACCGCGTCGGTGTCCTGGCCGACCTTGAATTGCTGAGTCTCGATCTCCTGGCTGGCGCGCGTGATCGCCCAGTTCATCTTGGCCTGACTGAGCTTCAGGTTTGCGGACGTGACGCCGCGCTGGGCCTGCGTCAAAGCTTGCTTGGCCGAGACGACCGCCGCGGCCGCGTCCGACTGTGCCTGTGTCTGGGCCGCCTTCGTGGCGTCGTCCGCCTCTTTGGCGGCGTCCTGGGCGGCGGACAGGGAGTCCTGCGCGGATTGCAGCGCCACCTGAGCCAGCTGGACCTTGCGATCGGCGGCAGACTTCGCGGTCGCGGCGGCCTTCTGCGCCTTGTCGGCGCCGTCCTGCGCGGCCTGGGTTTGCTGGTTTAGCTGAGCAATGGCTGCATTGTCGCGTGCGACAACGGCCTGGGCCTGATCGACGGTGTCTTTGGGGGTTCCAGCCTGCAGCTGGTCGAGCTTGGTCTGTTCCTGCTCGTAGGCCAGCTCCGTCAGCGTGGCCTGGGTGCGAGCTGCCTGGAGTGTCTGGTCGTCCGCGGCGAACTGGGCGAGCGTGTCGCCTTGCTTGACGGCCTGACCGACTTGAACGTTGACCGCGGTCACCGTACCACCACCGCGCAGAGTCAGCTGTGCCGAACGCGTGGGGGCCACTCTGCCTTGCATCGACAGCGTCTGCGTCAGGGTGTCGCGCTTGACGGTGTAGGTCGAGTTCGCGCCATTGGCGTCGGTCGATGGCGTGGGCGTGGCCTGATCGGCAGATGGATTGATATTCAAACGCGGTGAGGGTGCAACCGGTGTCTGCAGGACCTGACAGGCTGACAGGAACACTGCTGGAAGGACGAGAGCCAGACGAGCAGGCAACAGGCGAGGTGTGATGAGCTGCCTCTTACTCTTAGCTTCGTGCATGATGGACTCCTTCCGACTGGGCTTCGCTGGCGCCGTTGTGATTAACCGACTCCGGCAACGACTGACTGCTCAGGGACGGTCCGCCACCCGGTGCGAACCGGTCCTCGTTGACAAATGTGTATTGGAAGTAGTCTTCCCGATCGAACCGTGACAGCAGGTCCGGGTGCTCATCGTTGAGCACGACGCCGAGCACCGGCTGCGGAATGCTGTTGAGCGCGGCCAAGGCCGAACGCAAACTTCCCCGCCGCGTCCGCCCCGCGCGCGCGACCAGAATCGATCCGTGCGCCTCATGTGCGAGCAGCAGCGTGTCCGCCACCGAACCGACGTGCGCGCTATCGACGATCACCGAGTCCCAGTCGCGTTCCAGACGTTGGAGAACGCGTGCGATCGACTCCGTATCGAATACCTCGCGGGTGCCGCCGGCTAACGTGCCGGCTGGCAAGATCCACAGGTTGTCGATACCGCTGGCCGTGACGCCGGGAATGTCTCGATCTGCCTCACCGTTGTGGTCGCGCGCGAGCGCCAGCGCGTCCGAAAAACCACATGTGTTGGCCACGCCGAACCAGCGGTGCAGCGCCGGCCGCCGCAAATTGCCGTCAACCAGCACCACCCGTCGGCCGGCTTGTGCCTGGGCGATCGCGAGATTGCCTGCGACGAACGTCTTACCCTCGCCCTCTACTCCGCTGGTCACCACCAGTGTCTGGAGGCCCCAGGGTGGGGCTATCAACTGGAGTGACACGCGCAGTGAGCGAATGGCGTCCGCGGCGGGGGACGTGCTGGAATTAGCCATCACCAGCGCACGATGATGGTGCCGCTTGGCGAGCGGCCATCCCATGCTCCGCGAGTGACGCAGTCGACCGAGCAGCGGCAGCCCGGTTACATTGACGGTGTCCGACGGTGTGCGGACCACGTCTGAGAGATGCTCGACGACGATGATCAGCACCACCGCCAGGCCCGCGCCGCCGAGCACGCCGAACACGATTGCTTGCACCAGCGGCAACGCATCCAGTGGACGGCCAGGCGTGGCGGAGTCGAGAATGACGGCGGTCTCGAAGCTGCTCTGCAGTCGACTGATCTCGACCAGCAAATTGGTGTGGCTGCTCTCCAGGGCGCTGAGGCGCGAGTCAAGCCCGGTGAGCTCGCTCAGGCGGCTCAGATCACCCCGCGCGACGCTGTCGTCGAGTTTGTCGCGCTGGTCCTGGAGTGGCCCGATGCGTGACTGGATGTCAGTCGCGGACTGCTGCATCTGTGCCAGCTGGGACTGGACGTTCGGTTGGGACTCCTGCCGCCGCTGGTTCTCAGCGATGAAAATCTCGGCGACATGCTGCGCGAGCTGCTGCGCGTCGCCGGGATTGTCCCACGTAACACTCAGATGCAGAATGTTGGTGTTTGGTACCAGCTGGGTCGTGATGGCGCCGCCAATCGCTTCGGGCGGCAGGTTGAGCCCCAGCTGCTGGACGACCACTGCCCCGAATGCGCGACTGCGCAGCACCTCCTGGTACGACGCCGCCTGGGCCACGACGGGGCTCGAAGGGCTTACCCCCGAATCTGCCGAGTACGGAAGAAAGGAGCTGTTCGCCGCTGGATTGAGCTGCAAGCTGACCGTCGATTGATAACGCGTCGGCGTGGTCGTCTCGAAGTAATATGCGACAGCCACGCCGGCCAGGCTCAGGATGAGCACGAGCCACCAACGGCGGAGGAGCATCTGGGAAAAGCTGATCGGATCCATCGATACTCGCCTCGGCTAGATGGTCGCCACTCGACCCCGACACACAAGTGCGCGCAACACTCGCCGTCTGAACCTCAATCTCAATCTCCGGAATGTAAACACTTCATGACTCGTCATTAAGAATTTCCCTTCCATTCACGCAGTGTTGGATTGACTTTACGTTTGGTGTGGTGTCGTCTGTTGCCAGGGGGGTTGTCTGGATGTGACGCATGAACTCGACTGTGCTCCATGTTTCGCGTGTTTCGTCTCTGGTACTGCTAGTGTGCCTGACTCTGGCCCTGTTCCTGGTTGCCGCGAACCCTGCGCAGGCGCAAGTCAGCCAGGAGGAATTCGTCGGTCCGTTTGCTTCCTGGCGACAGGTCAAATGTACCGGTCAGGATGACACGATACTGCTGCAGAACGAGCTGAATACCCTCGGGCGAACGGGGAGCCCGGTCCTGTACATTCGGCCTGGCACCTGCCGCATCACGGCGACCCTGCATCTCGGGCAGGGAGCGGGCGGCACGGATGGTGTGCACGATGTCACAATTCTCGGCCACGATCCCGCGGACACGCGTATCGTGTGGGCCGGCGCCGCCGGTCGCGACCAGAAGATGTTCGAAGTCAAGGGTGTCGCGCAGTCTCGTTTCGGCCGCCTCACCTGGGACGGCGGTGGCGCAGCCGACATTGTTTACTACGACGATTGGCCGAACGCAGGCAACTATTTTCCGACGGGTAATCGGCACGAGGACGAGGTGTTTCAGCATCTGTGGGCTGGAGGTGGGATTGCCTTCGACGTTGGCGCAGGCGGTGCTGGCGGTTCCGAGTGGGAGTATGTCCGCTGCAAGTTCATCGGCCCGATGGAGGCCGGCATTTACCTCAACAATTTCAACGCGCTGGATCACTGGGTCTGGGATAGTCTGTTTCAGAACGTGCGCGCAGGTGTTGCCAACTACCTGCCGGATCGGGGCGTTGGCGCGGGCGGCGCCTGGGACGTCAGTAACTCGGTGTTCTTGAACAACGGCGACGACATGGCCATCGGCAACACCATGTTCTTCAGCTCGCGCTGGAACTACAGTCGCGGCTCCCAGATGCACGTGCATGGCTATCCGATCGGTCCCGCGGCCAGTCCGTGGACGAGCCAGTCCGAGACGATCATCGATCCGACCTCGAGCAATCCGGCGTTCCTGTTTGGCGCGAGTGGTGCACTCGGCGTCATGGACGCCATGATCCGCGACGGGTCCGCCGGACAGGCCGCGTCCGTCGTGGAGGGCTATGAATTCCCCGCCGGGGGTGATCTCTGGTCGTTGCACAATACCCTGAGCACGACGACGTCGCCGTACGCCGTCGGTGACCCACCCGGCTCTGGCCGCATGCACGTGGGCTATCTCGACAGTCAGGGACAAGCGATCACCGATCCAGGGCCACCGCGTCTGCCGCCCACACCACCCGTCAGCAAGCTGCCCGGTGATCGAGGTCCAGCACGGAGATATCGCGGCTGCCCTGGCTCAGGCTGGCGCCAGTGCCGCGATCGTCCACATCCCGTACGGCACGTACACGTTGACCCAAACACTCGAAGTTGGACCCAATACTATTCTCACGGGTGACGGTTTCGACGCTACCTTTGTGTCGAGTACCGCCGATCCCGTGGTGCACGTGGCCGGCCCATCTCACGCGACCTTGCGCGACTTCAGCGTCACCGCCTGGGATGGCGTGACGCGTCGCGGGGCGGGCATTGTCATCGACAACGCAGATCAGCCGGGGGGTGTGGTGCACTCGGAGGGCTGGCTGAGTCTTCGCGACGACGTTGGTTGGGAGATTGCGAACCTCTCGCACACGATGGTCGATTCGCTCGACAGTATGGCTGGTGGCAACAAGCATTCGGACGAGAACGCGCAGGTTGGCGCGGTCGACTACAAGGTCACGGGTGCCAGATTGCACATTTTCAACGGAGCGGGAGCCAACAGCGACGTCGAATATGAGGTGCATCAAGGAGAGCTGGTATCCGAGGGCATGTTCTTCCAGGGTGCGGCGGACGGCGGTACCCGCGAGCGCCTGGTCGCGCCCGGATCGAGCGGCAGCCTGGTGCTCGACACTGGCCTGTTTGCCTCCGACGGTGGGATCGTAGATACCGCGACCTTTCACGGATTGGTAACGCTGATCGGCATGAGTGAGGGCCCCAACACGCAAGCAGGCCAGCACCCGGCGCGCGTCTTCGGCCCCAATACGCTGCTGCTGTCGTACGACTTTGGCTGGACCAACGACGACACTCCACCAACGTTCTCGGGGGCACCGTACGCGTTCCTGCTGGGGCGCCACAACACCGGGCAGGGAGGCACGGATCTGAACAACGCCCAGGAACACACGGCCGGAGTGACCGACGTGTCTCAGTTCATACAGCAACATCTTGCTCCGCTGCGAGCTGCGCGCCCCGCACCGGTCCAGTCGGGACCGGCGGGTGTGACAAACGTGCGACTCTACCGTGTCGGCGCATCGCTGGTGACCTCGGGCATTCGAGTACTCGGTTCGGCAGCGCCTGCAACCAGCCAGCCCTGACGCTTGCGCGTCTCGTACAGCTTGGAATCGATGAGCCAGCGGTACCACCAGCCCTGCAGGAAGTGGAAGATCAAACCCTCGGTGCCATCGAGAAAGCCGAGCCTCAAGACATAGCGATAGAACCAGTAGAGGAAGGCGCGGCCAAACAGCGGGGCGTGGCCGTACATGCGGTCGCGGAGCCAGCGGCGGCGTTCGACTGGCGTACCGAAGAGCTTCGGCTGGACCCGCTCCGTCTGCGCGGAGCGGGCATCCGCTCGGCTCATCTCCTGCGCCTCCAGCTCGGCCCAGCGCGAGTGGCGCATGCTCCAGGTTGTGAGGTCCGAGGTGAGCACGTCAATGTAGTCGTGCTGGAGCTGGTCCACGCGGCCGCGCACCAGGAAGTGCTGGTCGTACAGGCGATTCTCGCAGCGGCCGCGGTGCTTGCGAAAAAGTCGCAAGTGAAAGGCGGGATAGTGCCCGCCGTGTTTGATCCAGCGCCCGAGAAAGACGGTGCGCTTGCGGAGCAAGAAGCCGTCTGCCTCGACGGAGGGGCGCGCCAGCACCTGGTTGATCTCGGTCACGAGCTGTGGGGTCAGTCGCTCGTCGGCATCCAGGTGCAACACCCACTCAGCGCCGGACGGGAGGTGGGACTGCGCCCAGTTGCGCTGCGTCGCGTAGTTGTCAAATGGATGGTGCAGGACGATCGCGCCACCTGCCGCTGCGATCTCGACGGTGCGGTCTGTACTGCCGGAATCAACGACGAACAACTCGCACTCCAGGCCGCGCAGACTCGCCAGGCACGCCGGCAGATTGTCCTGTTCGTTGTAGGTCAGGACGACTGCCGCGACGGGTGCTGAACGCTGCATCAGGCGACTCCTGCCAGCAGCGACCGGTACAGGTGGCTGACCTCGTCGGCGACCGATCCCCACGTGTAACAGCGCGTGGCTAGTTCGCGGCCGGCACGACCTCGGCGTTCGCGCTCGGGGCCGTCGCGGAGGATGTCTGCCAGCGTGTCGCGTAGCGCGGCGTACTCGAGTGGCACCACCCAGCCGGCGTGAGCGGCGGCAATCTCATCGGCGAGATTCACATGCGTGCTGACAAGGACCGGCGTGCCGCAGGCAAGTGCCTCTGCGACCACGAGGCCGAAGTTCTCCTGGCGGGACGGCAAGGCGAGCAACGCGGCTCCGGTCAGCGCGGCGGTTTTGGCCTCGCCCTGCAGCCAGCCGCTGAACGTGACGCGCTCGTGCGCGTCGATCTTCGCCACGCGCGACTTCAGGGCTGCAACGTAGTTGGCATCGCCATCGCCAGCGATCATCAGCCTCCAACCTGGCAACTGCTCGGAGACTTCGAGAAAGACCTCCACAAACGTCTCGATACCTTTCTTGGGATGCAGCCGACCCAGCACCAGCACGTACGGTTTTTCGCTGCGCGGTGCGCGGTACTCGAACAGTGCGTCGTCGACGCCGAGGGGAATCACGACGCCGCGTCGAAGTGGCAGTGCTGACTCCGCGAGTCGCCTTTCAGACGCCGTCGTGTAGTGGATCGCGGCGGCTCGATCGAGCATCCGCCGTACGCCCAGGCGCCACAGTAGTTGTTTCCGGGCGCGTTTCTGCTGAAGGCTCCACGGGTCCAGCGTCCCCAGCGGACGCACGACGTACGGCACGTGGCGCCGGTCGCACGCGCTCGCCGCGGCAAGACAGGCATGCGAAAATACCGCGTGCACGTGGACAACGTCAAAGTCCGCCACGTGCTCGGTCAGCCATCCCGCCAATGGTCCTGAGTATTTGAACGCCTCGGTCAGTTGCCGCGGAAAGAAAATCGTCGGCACGCCAGCCCAGTCCACGCACGTGCGATGCGGCACGTGAAGACGAGTGGGGCCGTCCGCATCGGTCGTCGCAATCTGGACAGCGACTCCAGTGTGCTGGAGCGCGGTACTCATGCCGACCACGGCCGAGCTTGGGCCACCATAGCGCGGGGCGATCGAGGGGATCACCTGCAAGACACGCATTACCATCCGTTGCGCTCCAACCATTCCTCCAGCACAACCAGGGTCCACACGCGCGACCATGAGGTTTGCGGTCGATGGTCGAGAAACGCCTCCCATGTCGCTGTCAGTCGCTCGGGTCTGAAAATGCCGCGAGTTCCAAGTCGCTCTGGACTCAGCCGCGCCTCGCAATAACTTCTCAGTTCGCCACGCATCCACGTTGCGAATGGCAGCGTGAAACCTTGTTTCGGACGCTGCGTCACGGCGTGCGGCAGGCAGCCATCCAGACTGTCGACGAGGAGTGGCTTCGGAGTGCCATGAGCGCGCTTGTACGCGTCGGGCACTGAGACGACGTACTCGGCCAGCATATGGTCCAGCAAGGGCACCCGCACCTCCAGCGCGTGGGCCATCGCCAGCTGGTCCGTGTCGCGCAGCAGGACGTCGTGCATATAGGTGCGCGCCTCGGCGTACGAGACGCAACCGAGCACCGCCTGGCTGTGCCCGTTGCCAAATGCCGTGCCGAGCATGGCCCGGTACGGGTCCGCCCAGACCCGGCTGCGCTCCGCCCAGGTGGCTTGCAGTAACGCGGTGCGCTGCTGGGGCAGCAGTACCTGGCGCAAGGGTGCGTACAGGCTGGCCAGATCGCCGTCGCTGGCGGCCAGGGTGGCGCGCTTGGTCGCGGCAATGGACGATCCACCCGCGGTTTCGATGCCCCTGGCTACCAGGGCTTTCACGGACTGCGGGGCACGTCCCCAGACGCGCAGCCACCTCGCCGAATCAGCCAGCCGCGCAAAGGAGGGGTACCCGGCAAACAGCTCGTCGCCGCCGAGTCCCGAGAGCGCTACTTTGATGCCCGCTTCGCGAACCGCGCGGGCGACCACGTACGTGTTGATGCCATCGCCAGTTGGCTGGTCCATGGCGTCGAAGGCGTCGGGGAGTTGTTCGATCAACTGCTGCTCGCCGAGGCGGATGGAGGTGTGCTGGGTGTCGAACTCTCGGGCGACGGCTTCGGCGAAGTGCGTTTCGTCGTATGCGCGCTCGGCGAAGCCAATGGAAAACGTCTGAGGGGTCTGGCCGGTGGCGCGGACCAGGGCAACGAGTGCGCTGGAGTCGATGCCACCCGAGAGAAACACGCCCACCGGTACGTCACTCACGAGGTGCAGCGCAATGGATTCTCGCAGCAAGCTGGCGGTCTGCTCGCGAGTGGCGTCTCGCGTTTGCGTACGGGTGGGTGTGTCGAATAGATCCCAGTAGCGCTGCTGGATGAGGCTCCCGTCCGCAGCCACACGCATCCAGGCACCGGCCGGCAACATGCGCACGTTCTCGATGAGCGTTGCTCCACCTGGCGCGGACTGGTAGGTGAGGTAGCCAAGCAGGCCGTCGGGGTCCAGCCGTCGCGCCACGCGGCCGCTGGCGAGCAGTGCGCGGACTTCCGAGGCGAACGTAAATCGGCCAGCGGCCGGCGTACTGGAGTAATACAGGGGCTTGATGCCGAGACGATCGCGCGCGAGAAACAGCTCCTGTCGGCGGCTGTCCCAGAGTGCGAAGGCGAACATGCCGCGGAAGTGCTGCAGGCAGTCCGTTCCCCAGCGCGCGTACGCCCTGAGAATTACCTCCGTATCGGAGTGGGAGTGCCAGTCGTCAGGGCCAAGTTCCCGTCGAATCTCGGCGTGGTTGTAGATTTCGCCATTGAAGGTGACGTGGAGCGTGTTGTCGGGCGTACGCAAGCACATGGGCTGGCGACCAGCTTCGGACAGGTCGATGATGGCCAGACGTGTGTGGCCGAGCGCCACAACGGGGGCGGCCTCGGAGACCACCTGCAGTCCGCTGCCGTCCGGGCCGCGGTGCGCAAGCGCCGCCACCATGCGCGCGACGTCGTCGTGCACACAGTGAATCTGCCCTGCGCTGTCCAGGGCTCCGGCAATACCACACATAGGTGATCTCAGGTCAGCGGGTGTCGCGCTTCGAAGGTGAGAAAACTCCCGAACCGGGAAAGCACCTGCTCCGCCACGGTGTCGCTCAGGCGTGGCAGCATCGGATCGCGTAGCCGTCGGGGTATGGGCAGCACCTCCAGCTTTTGCCCCGTCGTCCGCGTGTGCGCCTCGTCAAAGAACGCCAGCAAGAAGTCCCGCCAGCTTTCGGCGGAATAGAAGCGCGCCATGTAGCCATCCGTGCCACGCCACAGCGCCTCGTCCACCGAGTGGCGCGTGATCCCGCCGCGCAAGACCCAGTCGCGGACAACGGACACCGCGGCATTGATGGAATCACGATGGTAGACCATGCCCGCGAAGGCTCCCTCCGGTCGGAGCCAGTTGTGCACGTTGCGCACGATCCGTCCCGATCGGGAGGAGTGGTGAATGACTCCCCAGCTCCAGACGAAGTCGAACGCCCGCTCGAATTCGGGCAGCGGTTTCTCGGCGTCCCACTGGAAAAACCGTCCCGGCAGATTCTTGAGCTCAAAGCGCCTGCGCGTGCGGGATATCGCCATACTGGTCAGGTCGACGCCGGTGACACGCGCCTCGGCGCGAGCCAGTAACTCGGCATGCAGTCCAGACCCAACCCCAATCTCGAGCACGTCTTTGCCGCGCAAGGCGGCGTACGGCAAGAATCGATCGAACGGGTGCACGTCGGTAGCGTAAAACGCCGCGTTGGCCAGAAAGCGCTGGTCCTGCTCGTCGAACCATGCCGCGCTATCGAACGCTGACCCCGACGGCCTCCGCCAGTCGTAGGTCATCGGCGTCGCTTCCCACCATGTGCGATTGTGACTCTGCACGAGGTCCAGCGGTTCTTCCTGGTCGCGTTTGGGGCCGTGACGACCGGTCAGCATTGCAGACTCCGTTCAAGAGAGGTCATCAACCGCGAGCGGAACTGGTCGTACGTGAAGTGATCGGCGAAGCGCTGGTGACCGGCCGTTCCGAGGCGTGCGCGCAGGTCCGCGTCACACAGGACGCGCACAATCGCGTCGCCGAGCTGGTGGGTGTCCTCTGGATCGACCAGCAGCGCCGCGTCTCCGAGTATCTCCGGGGCGGCGTCGCGTGCACCACCGATAATCGGCCTGGCATACGCCATCGCTTCCAGGAAGGCCAGTCCGAAACCTTCCCATTTGCTCGGCATGACGTACGCCGCGCAATTCCTGTAACAGCTACGCAGCGTGTCATCCGAGACTGACCCGAAAAAACGGACGTGCGCGGTAACACCCAGATCGGCGCTCAAGCGCTCCAGTTCGGGTTGGAGATCGCCCTCACCCACGATCCAGTATGTCGCCGTCGGCACCGACTGGAGGACACGTGGCAGGGCGCGCAACACCGCATGTTGGCCTTTGCTCGATTCGGAGCGCCACAAGCGAGAAACGGTGAGCAGGGCGGTGCTGTCAACCACGGGGACTTCCGCCGCCGGCGCGTGTGGTGACTGAGATGATGCGAGAGAGGGATCGAGACAACCATACGTCACGTCGATCCGCCGTGGATCGAGCTGATTGCTGCGCACCGTCTCGCGCGCGGTGTAGCCACTGATCGCCAGGACGCGGTGCGAGCGTCGCAGCGCGAGGCGGCGCAGCAAGGGGAGTCTGATCCAGGCATCCACGCCATAAATCATCGTGAGCCGCTTCGATCGTCCGCGACGCACGGCCGAGCTCAGGAGCAGAGGCGCCAGGTTGACGTGGCCGGCCAGGACCACGTCATAAACCTCGCGCCGCAAGGCGTCGAGCACGCGTCGCACCAGCAACCGCCGGTCGCCGCCGCACGCCAGGTAGGATCGGCCGTGCCTGCCGAAGTAGCGCGGGTCGGGTTCGGATCGAGGGTCATCCAGCAGCGAGATCACGTCGACGGCGTGGACGCCCGTGTCCTCCGTCAGCGCTTTGAGCGCCAGGCGGCACTGCCGGGCGATGCCGCCGGGCGGTCCGAACAGGTCCATCGCCAACAGGAGAATATTCATGGGAGTCGGCCGTCCATCATGGTCGCGTCCGCGCGCCGCACTCCGGGACGGACGACGATTCGCTGGCGCACCGGCGGCCTGGGGGCGCCACTCGTGGTCGGGTGCTGGCTGGTCGTTCTGCCAACGAACGCATTCACGATGAGCGTCACCACCACGGCCGCGCCGACGCTGGACGTCAACTCCACAATCGAGCCGTTCACCGCCAACAAACTCAGGCCCGGCAGGTACCACTGGACAAAGCGGGGCCACGTGCCCTGGCGCAGGTGTCTGGCGGCGGCCGCGTCCACGCGCGCCACCACGGCGCCAAGGATGATGAACCAGATCATGACGCCCAGCGTTCCGAAGCTGATATACGACTCCATGACGTTACCGACGCCGACAGTCGTCGTCGGGTCGAACTCGACGCCGGTATATTCGGTGACCAGCGCCGCGCCGCCCACGACGATGGGTTTCGTCGGCCAGATGGCGCGTGGCACGAGACTGACGAGTCCGTCGACGAGTGTCTTGCCGTACGCCAGTTGGGCGAGGCCGTCATTCAGATATTCGACCGCTGCGCCAACCTGCGCGTTTTGATCGAGCCGCTGGGTGATGCGCGCCAGGTGGTCAGGGTTGCGAAGATTGAACCACTCGAGCGTGCTGATGGTCTGATACAGCGCGCTCACGCGCGCGGCGGCAGGTGCGCCGCCCCACACCACGTCACGAATGCTGTTGCGATCTCGCATGTAGGTGACGTACAGCGACAGTCCGACGTACATCAGGAGGGCGGCCGCCGCCAGCACTTTCCAGCGGGGTCGGTAGAAGCTTGCGACCAGGCACAGGACCGCGATCGCCGCCGTCGTGCCGTAGCCGAGGAAGCCCTGCGTGAGGATGGTCAACAGGGGCAGGCCAAGGGTCGCGGTGAGCCACCAGCCAAAGGCGACCGACCGCGCGCGAGTCCACGCGCACCAGCACCCGAGTGCGAGCCCGGCGACAACCAGGTTCCACCCTTGCGAGACCAGGGCGCTGCCACTCGGGATTCGGCTGGCGACGGGCAACAGCACCAGGAAACAGATGAGTCCGACGATCACGTAGATGCGCGGCAGTCGCTCATCACCCGCCGGGTTGCCGGTCGAGGAGGCATTCGCTACGCGCGTGTCGACGGGTTTGGGTGCCAGCAGCAGCACGCCCACGGCGAAGCCAGCGAGCGCGACCGTGCTTTGCTGGAAGCCGGCATAGATCTGATCCAGGTTTGGCGGGTCATACCACGGCAGAAGCGTGATCGCCGCGCCGATCCAATAGGCCATGCCGAAGTTCACCAGGAACGCCGTCACGAGGCCGACGCCACCGGCATTGCGGAAGGTCCGAACCGTGGCGATGAGCACCGCCAGAGCGGCCCAGGCGACCACCCAGTTGGCCATACTGGCGACCGTGTTCATTGCGTCGCGCCCACGACCTGCATGCCGCTGCGCAGCAGTTGCCCGCCAACCCGGTACAGGTGGATGTCACTCACGTCGGACGGTCGCGTGGTCAGGGCGACGGGCACCGCCTGTTCGAGTGTGCTGAGGTGATCGCGCAGGAAGCCGGCTTCGTCGTCGACGCCCGCGGTTTGTTCCTGGACCAGTACGCTGCCCCCGCCCTGATTCTGACGCGGCAGCCACATCGCGTACGGCGGTCCGGTGAAGGTGGGCATCGCGGAGTCCTGTGGCAGCCAGCCGAACACATAGCCGAGCAGTAGCGTATTCGGACCAAAGACGCGCGGACCGCTGGTCGCATTGCCCGACGAGCCAATGTCGCCGATGCCAATGAGTGTCAAACTGCCGCTGAAGCTGCTGGTGTCGAGCGTGCCCGGGTTACCCGATAGACGGCCGGAATCCAGCACCAGTGTTCCACTGCTGCCGGGAGCGACGTAGGTCGTCGGAATCGCCGACTCGTAGTACATCGTTTGCGAAATGAGCTCGCCACCGTGCAGCTCGTACATCACGTCGCTGGTGGAGCCCGCGCCATTGAAAATGTGGACCCGTGCGTTGGAGACCTTGTAGTCGACGCTGGGGTTGGCCCCGTTGTCATCTGTATGACTGTTGGTGCTGGCTTCGCTGTCGAACAGGTCCACCATGGTGTTCGTCAGGTTGGAGACTTGCATGCCGACGTCGTTGCGCGCGCCGATCCATTGCTCGGCGTGGATCAGCCCACCCGGCTGGTCAGCATTGTCGATCACAATGCCCGTGGCGGCCCGCTGGCTGGCCTGATCGCTCCAGCCGTACAGCGAGAAGTCGCGCAGCACCGCGTGTGACGGTCCGGCCAGGTGGAGGATTGGATCGGCGCCTGCCGAGCGGAGCTCGGTTGCGCCGTAGCCGTCGCCGGTCAGGATCACGTTGGGGCCGACCTGCAGCGTTTGCGACACCTGGTACGTGCCATACGGAATGTGCACGATCGCGCGCGACGTGCCCGCGGCGGCGAGTGCCGCGGCGATGTCGCCGTTCTGGACTTCGATGACTGGCGCCGTGCTGGCAGGTGGCGTGGGTGGCAGCGGCGGCGGACCCGGATCAGTGATCGCCGCGTCACTGCGATCGTTGCCAGCCGTATGCACCCTGCCTGCCGCGCCGGTCGTGTACGGCGGCGTGGTCCCACTGCTGAAGGTGTTGCCCGCGCCCCACAGGTCGCCGCCCGGCTGCGCGGTATAGCCTTCGCTGACCGATACCCGACCGTCGCCTCGATCGTCCTTGACGATCGAGTCCAGCAGCCCGAACGGGCCGACGCTGCCGAAGCTATAGCTCGTATGCACGGGATCGATGACCGTCTCACCTTGGGCGGTCCACTCGCTGGCCGGATTCCCGATGGGATAACTGAGCACGTGCTGCCCCGATCCGCGCGAGTAATTCCAGCGCGAGCTGAAGAAGCCCGTGTTGCCGATTGCCATGTCCGCGATCTGGCTGTTCAGAAAGTTTGAGCGATTGACGGCGAACCAGCCAGCGCCATTTTCGCCGTTGGTAATGATGTTGGTCACGCCGTAGCTGACGTTCTGGAACTCCGAGTCCCAGACCCAGTAGTCACCAACGTTGAAGTTCTTGAGCAGAATGCCGGCGGTCATGGGTCCCAGGAAATGGCAGCGGATCCACTCCGTCTCGGCATCGCCAATGCCGGAGTCACCGGCGCGGACGGCGACGCCGTCCGGTGCGAGATTAGTGAAAACCTCGTCCTCGTGGCGGTTCGCGGTCGAGAAGTACGTGCCGGTGTTGGGCGTTTGCGAGAGGACGTACACTGCCCGGGCGGATCCGCCGCCGTCCCAGGTAATGCGCCCGTAGCGGCTGTGACCCACGCCATCGATGGTCAGCATGGTTCCGCCGGCCGGTCTCGCCCACAGGATGCGCGTCGTCGCCGGGTCGGCGCCGAGAATGGTCAGGTTTTGCTTGCTGACGCCGTTGCTCGTGCCCAGTCGCAGCGTTGAGGAGATGCGGCAGGTGCCCGCGGCAATGTACAGGACGGGACTCTGGCCGGGCAGGCCGACGTTATTGAGGGCGTTCTGGAGCAAACCGGTATCGTCGTTGCCAGTGCACTGGATCTGATTCCAGCTGGCGAAGGGGCCGACGAATTCCTCGCTCGGCGGTGCGTCCTGGCCCGCGGCCGTGCCGATTCCCAGCAACAGTGCCAGGCCAGCCGCCAGCGCGACCAGCGAGAGTGTCCTGATGTTCATGCCGACCTCGTCAAGCTATTGACCACGAGCAGGCCAGTCCGCAGCGCCCGCAGGCAGCGATCGAATCGCCGCTGCGACACCGCCCGCCCCGCGCGGCGCGAAGCAAACTCCAGCCGTCGCACATGAAACGCCAGCCGCTGGCGTCGCGTGAGCAAGCGTCCATAGCGTCGCATCAATTGCAGGCTCTCACGAATGTCGAGGTCATACTCGAACGAGTGGGCCGCGACACTCTCCGCGTGAATGCGGTAGCAGATCAAGCTGCGCGGAATGTATTTGATCGACCAGCCCAGACTCAAACAGCGTAACAACCAGTCCCAGTCGGCACCGTAAAATGCCGCCGGGTCGAAAGCTCCGACGGCTTCGAACGCCGCCAGACGGATGGCGCACCCGGAAATGTGCCACCAGCAGCCGCTGAGCAAACTGTTTCCCACGCTCGTGCCGGTGCCCGCGATCAGACGGCTGGCACATCGCGTGTCGTTCTCACCCGGAACGGTCGAGTCCCCGCGCCACACGTCCCAGCTGCAACATGTGCTCGCGACATTCGCTGGTGCACGTGTCATCTCCGCCAGGTTCAGCTCGAGCCACCCCGGTTTGGCCACGTCGTCGCTGTGCAGCAGCAGCACCCAGTCACTGTGGTCCGCGTGCGCGCGGCGCATGGCCTGGTTGACATTTGGCCACTGGCCGCCATTCTGCTCCGCTCGCAGCATGCGCAATGGCGTGCGCGCGGTCCAGGTGCGCTGCGCGATCTCGAGCGTGGCGTCCGTCGATCCGTCATCCGCCAGATACACGCCGCGGATCTCCGCCAGCGCCGTCTGACGCTGGATGGAGGCCAGCGTCTCACCGATGGTGGCGGCGGCGTTGTACGCCGGCACCAGAATCGACACGTCGCTCACGCCGCGCGCTCCGCCAGCGTCTCGACAAACATGCGTTCGAGGTCTGCAGCGACCGTCGCAAAGTCGCGTGGTCGATACTGCGTCGACGTGGTGTGGACCATCTCGGCAAGCGACTGTCGGTGGTGGTCCGCCCAGCGGAGTCGTTGCACGAAGGCGTCCGGGCGGCGCACGGGGAGGACCCAGCCGTTCTGACCATCTCGCACCAGGTCAGTCCCCGCGCCGTTAGGCGTCGTGAGGATGGGTACGCCCGATGCCGCGGCCTGAGCCAGGACCGCTTGAAAACCGTCCTCGATTGTGGGCAGCATGAACAGATCGGCCCACGCGTACGCCTCTGGCAGCGATCCCTCTGGTTGTTTGGGTGAAAACGTGGCGCCCTGCGCTTGCAGTCGCGCCGCGACTTCGCTGGCTTCGGACGCGACGGGACCTACGAAGCGAAACTCCAGATCGTCCCCAAGTTTGCCAATCACCGCCGCGGTGTCCCAGACGCCTTTGCGTAAGGCGAAGGTGCCGACATTCAGCACGCGCAGCGGCTCGCCCCGCATGATGCGTTTGACGCGTGCGTCCACGACGTCCGGAGCTGGTTGGAACTTCCCCAGGTCGGCGCCTGAGAGGACCACCCGCAGCTTGGAGCGGCGGACTCCCTCGTCCACGAACGTCTGGTAGGTGAATGAAGAAAGCAATCGAATGATGTCTGCCAGGGCATACTCGCGCTCCTCGCGCGCGATCGTCCAGGCGCAGGGACGCTCCTGGCGAATGCCGGTGCGGAGTTCTTCTTCGCACAGCAGTCGGTCCTGCGTGCGAATGTGGGACGATTCGCGCACCAGCACCCGCAGGGCAGCGGTGCTGCTGACTGCACGAAACGCCTCTTCGGCCACACCGCTGAAGCAATACACCACGTCCCAGCGTTCCCTGCGCAGCATCGTGGCGGCCCAATGACCGAACAACGAGTGGAGCGCTGGTTCGCAGCGGTCCCGCAGCCTCGCGGACCCGGGCCTGGCGACCACGCGGGCCAGGACGCCGTGCGGCCAGAAGCCGCGGACGATCTCACGGCGCACGCCGAAGCCCGCCACGATGTGGGCCGGGTAGTTCGTGAGCAGGCGCACGTCCGCTCCACGCGCGTCCAACTCGCGCGCCAGGTCGAAGGCGTCCCAACGCCCATGGACCACGATCGCGACCTTCATGGGCCGGCGGGCTCCACCTGCCACACTTCGCCATAAGCGTCGGCATAGGCCTCACGGAAGGTCCAGCCCGGCACCGCGATTGGCTGTTCGCCAGCCTGCCCGTACACGTAGTTGATGCGACGCCGGCCGAGCTCGGTGCCCAGGTCCAGCGCGCGGTACTCCGCAAGCATGCTGTCGATCTGCGAGTCCGGGAGGCGCCAATCATCGGTGCCCAGGAACAAAAAGTAGGTGTAGGTCAGGCCGAGCGGCGGTTCGCCATGCTTCACGTCTTGCGCCAGCAGCGCTCGGACGTCGCCTTCGCCGCGGTTCAGGAGTTTCATTGCGATGAGGAACCGGTCGGCGATTTCCTGATTGGAGGCTGACGTTCGCTCGCCGTTCGGCACGAACACGCGGTCCTGTGTGAAGACCGGGATCAGGTCGTTGACGTCCTTGGCGGTCGCCAGCACCACGTCATCCAGGTGCGTATGCGTATTGAGCCAGTCGAACAGGAGTCGGTGCTGCGGCGTGTACTCGTGTGCGTCGGCGACGGTAGCTGACATCGTGAGCTGCCGCACGGTTCCCAGTCCAAGCAGGCAGACGCCCGTAACGAGGAGGGCTGTCTGAGAATATTTCAGTCGCATGAATGGTTGGCTCGCCAGGGCGAACACGGTGATCGTCAGAAACGGCTGGAACAGACGATTGGGAAAGTGCAGCATGGATTCGACGTTGAAGCCGACGAGAATTTCCATGTTCAGCGCGGCGACCGATGCGAGAAAGATGGCTGAGAAGTACGCCACGACGCGTC
Organism: uncultured Chloroflexia bacterium; assembly: GCA_963776625.1. Lineage (GTDB taxonomy): Bacteria > Chloroflexota > UBA6077 > UBA6077 > CF-72 > CF-72. The sequence continues at coordinate 1,606,284 of CAVZNP010000007.1, forward strand.
GGCGCGAGCCAACAACGGCTGGATCGTACCGTACATAGATGCCAACGCACACGACAAACAACAGCGTGGTGCCGATCGTGTAGACCACCTTGGCGGGTGGTGGCACATGGCCCACCTCGCTCGTGTGTCGGGCGAGCACGTTCGCGAAACCTGGAGAGCGCGAGGCTTCGAAGAGTGTCCACCAGAACGGAATGCTGCAGATCCACGTCACCAGGTTGGTCAGCAGCAGAGCCCGGCGTCTGTTCCGAGCCACGATCAGCAACGTGAGGCACGCCGCGATCCAGACGGGCCAGTAATAGACGTACGTGTAAAACAGCAGCGAACCGACACCGCCCGCCGCAATCGCCAGTACCGGTCGGCCGCGTTTCAGCGTCAGCCACAGCAGCCACAAGCTGGCGATCAGGATCGTAAAGGAAAACTCCGGATGAATGATGCGTGAGAATTCCAGCGGTTGGATGACCCCGCTGGTGTCATAGCCAAACGGTTGGAGCAGCGGACTGAACAGGTTCCGCGGCCCAAACGACACCAGCAGGACGGTGAGCCCGCCGACGAGCGACAGTAGATGGCGACGGGTGATGTCGAAGAGCAGCGCGTAGACGAGCAAGAGCGCAAGGGGTGGAACCACGAAATCGGCGACGATGAACGCTTTGTCGACGCCGCCGAACACGGCCGCCGCGCCAGCCAGCAGGACGTACGGCGCGAGCGTCGTGGGCACTGGCACGTTTTCGTTTTCGAACACGTCCGTGTCGTACGGCGGCGCGGCGTGGCGCAGCGTGTAGTTGACATACGCCGCGTAGCTGGATGTCTCGTCGTAGGTGAGCGCGCTCACGCCCGACACGGCAAACGGGGTATACACACGACCTTCGCCAAGCAGCGCCGGGATCACCAGATGCGGCAGCCCGAACATCACGCCGACGGCCAGCATGGTGACCAGGACCAGGACACGATGACGGCAACCCCGCAGGGTCGCGCGGGAGATGACGGCGGACGGGTCGATCGCAACCGATGGCAGGGGTGGGGTCGCGATCATGCTGCTACTCGCAACATCGCCTGCAGACGATCGTCGTACGTGTGGCGCCCATCCACAACCCGGCGCCGGACGGCGCGCCGGAGGCGCGTGCGCTCATGCGGCGCATCCAGCAGATGCTTCAGCCGAACAAGCATGTCGTCAACCGTGCGGAAGTACACGACGGTTTCACCATCGGCGCCGAACAGCTCGCGGTGTTCGGGAGTGTCCTCTACCAGCATGCACGCTCCCATCGCCGCCGCCTCGTATGAGCGCATCACCTGTCCGTCGCGGTTCGCCCGACGCACCAGGCAGAGGTTCACTTTCGCCTCGGCTGTCGCTTTCCGCAGGGTGGCGATGTCGCCATACCCGCGGTGACTGGCGCGGGTCGCTGGGAATCGACTCCAGTAGTCGCCATACACCGCCACTTTGACGCCCAGCTGACCGAGCGCCGCGATGAAGGGCACGCGTTCGCGGTCGGCGCCACCCACGAATAGCACGTCTGCGACGGATTCTGGGGCCTCTGCCTGTTCGGAGGTCGCGGGGAAGAAGAGGTCGCGGTCGAAGCCAAAAGGCACGTACGTTACGCGCTTGCAGCCATGTTCGACCAGGTCCGCTAAATTCGCGCGTCGGACCGAAAACACGTGGTCGTACTGGCGCAGTGCGGTCAGTGCCCAGCGCGACCGCAGCGTGGGATTCCATGGATCGTCCGTCAGATAGTTCAGGCGGCAGATGCCCATCGCGCCGAGTTCGGCCAGCGCCTCGGCATTGAGCGGGACGAGTCCGGTTGCCAGCACCCATCGCGGGCGGAATTGACGACAGGCAGCCACCACCAGTCGACTGCACGTATTCAAGCGGGCCGGGCGATGGCCACCGAGTCGCCAGTTGATGAAGCGCGACCAACGCGGCGCGGCCGCTGCCGAGTGCACGTCGACGAGTTGACTCGTCATGCGCATGCGACCCGCGGCGCGCTGCAGACTGGCACCGACGTTGGTGCCACCTTGTTGACCGACAATCACCATTCGGTTGCGACTCGCCACGTCTCGATCAGCCCCGCTCAACTGGAAAGGCAATAACCTGTCCGGACAGACCGTCTGGATTGGGCCACCCTTCCTCCAGCACGCGGACCTGAGTGCCGTCTTGGGTCCGATAGGCCACGTATCCAGCCTGTGACAGGGACTTGCCGACCGCCAGATCTTGTGCGGGCGTGTGCAAGTCGACCATCACAATGGGCCGCGCGTTGCTGAGCACCTGCTCGGCACCCGCCAGCACGCTGCCTTCGGCGCCCTCCACGTCGATTTTCACAAATCCCGGAGGCGCATGACGATCGCGGTACACAAACTCGTCGAGTCTGCTGGTGGAGACGACGATACGATCGCCGGTTTCGGGGCCACTCACGGCCAGATGGCCGGCGCCGGCGTGGTGGCCGGTGTAGAACTCGGCCGTGCCGCTGCAATCGCCCAACGCCAGCCGCATGGGCCGCGCGGCTGGCAGGCCGGGATTCAACCGCACGTTCTCGCACAGGCGGTCGTAGAGCGACGGGACCGGTTCGAAGGCGTACACCTGCCCACTCTCGCCGACCAGTCGAGACAGCAGCAGGGTGTGGATGCCAATGTTGGCGCCAATGTCATAGGCAACACTGCCGGGCGGTACGTGTCGCACCATCAATCGCTGCGCCGCCGGCTCCCAGCCTCCAACGATCGGAGCCCGGAACGGACTCATGATGCGGTACCGCAGCCCGCGCGATGGGCCCAGCAGAATCATGCGCACCGCGCCTTCGCGCAGCCAGACGCGTGCAGCCAGGGTCTTTGCGAGATGGGGAACCGGCATTGCTCGAGGTCTCGGGGGTTCAGGTGCTGGACTTGGCGAAGCGGTACAGGGCCTGTCGCAGGCGATCGAATGCGCCGACGGGCAGCGCCAGCGCCAACGCACTGGTCGTCCAGAACAGAAGCGAGAGCCGAAGCCGGGCGATTGACGGCAGCGCGAGTCCGCGCACCGAATACGTCGGCCGCAGCCCGAGGCACACCCCCAGCGCGTAGCGCCATGACTGGACGCGGCGGTACTCCAGGATCCAGAACGGGAACGTGTATTGATACAACTGTCGGGCAATGCGCTCGATCAGCGCGCCGCGCTGATCGGGGGGCGCATACGGCGAGATCGCATCGGAGACGAGCCGCGGTAGCTGGCCGAGTGGGAGGTGTCGAGGCACGATCGGGCACGGGTCCAGACGTGGCCGCGCCATGTAGCTGTCGACGCTTTCGCCCGGAATCTGAATGTCCTTGCGAATCGCGGATGCGTCGATGTAGAGCAGTCGGCCGCCAGCCGCGATCAAGCGCGCCGCCAGGAACACCTGATACATCTCACTGCCGTCCCAGCGCTCGGTCGCGTGACGCTGAGCGGAGTCGGTGGCGAGGATGACGCCGCTCACGAAGCTGAAATTGCGAAAGGTCTGCACCGCTGTCTCGGGACCGCGGCCGGCGAGGCCATGGCGGGCGAATCGCGTCACCCGTTGGCCGCTGGCGTAGTCTTCGAAGTTGGTCACCGCCACACTGACCGGAGCGTTGCGTTCGATGTCCGCACGGACGTCCTCCAGGACCGTCGGACTGCTCAGACAATCGTCGTTGCCCATCAAGAAGACATAGTCGCCTCGCGCCAGGTCGATGGCCGCGCGCAGGTTGGCGTCGTAGCGCAGGTTTCGCGTTTGGCGGCGATACGTGTACGACAGATGTGCATTGTCGAGGAACTGGAGGAGGCGTTGTTCGCCACCGTCTGTGGAGCAGTCGTCCGAGATACACACCTCGAAATTCGGGTAGGTTTGACGCGCGAGTGCGCGGCAGGCCTCGATAATGAACGATGTGCGGTTGTGCTGCGGAATGCAGATCGAAAACACGGGGTGTGCGACTCGCTCGCGGCGGATCTCCACCTCGTCTGCATCGCGATCGAGGGTGGTCTGCATCACGCGGGTCGCACAGCCTGGACGTAGAGTGACAGGGGCATGCGAGGATTGGGTCTGTCGAGCATTGACAGGGGCAGACACGCCAGAAACAGCGGCAACGCGGCGGCGTCGCCGTGACGCCCTCGGAACAGGGACAGGCGACGATCGAGCTTGACCAGGAGCGGTGTTCCCAGGCCGCCACACGCGACGATCTGCAGTCCCGCCCGCTCCAGCAGGCACTGATATGTCTCGAGTGTGTAGCCGTCGCGCACATGGCCGCCATCTTCGGGACCGTCGACCCGTCCCAGATTGTTGTCGGGATGGAGCGAAAAGGGGCAGCACAGGTGGAGAACGCCGCCCGGTCGGAGCAGTCTGCCGAAGGAGGCTACGACCTCAGCGTCGCGTGAGATATGTTCGAGCGTCTCGGTGCACACGATCTGGTCGAAGGTGCACCCGAGTGTTGGCAGGTCGTAGACGTTCATCTGACGAAACTGGAGTCGATCGCAGTTGGGCATCAGACTGCCGAAGTACGCCTGGTTGCGTTCGACCTCATCCGCGCGAATGCTGATGCCGAGCACCCGGTTGCCGCGTCGGTACGCGGCGTAGGCGAGTGCGCCGTTGCCACAGCCGGCGTCCAGCGTATCGATTGGTCCGCATTTGAACCAGCGGGGTAAGAAGCGGTAGCGACATCTGGTGTGCAGGTCCAGTCCAGGAAACAGCGCGCGTTTCACGACAGTTCTGGTTGGTCTGGATACCTGGGCAAGGGTCAGCATCGGTCTCCCCTCAAACCTGAAATGTGCCTCCGTGCTATGGGTTGTTTAGTACGTGTTCCCGCTCCAGTTGAAGCGGTGATCGCCGCGTGTCGTTCAGCAGCGCGATGACCGGCTCGAACTGCGACTCGTAATTCCAGTTCCGAACGATCTGCTGTCGACCCCGCTCGCCCATCGCGCGCGTCTCCTCTGGATGCTCCGCCAACCGGCGCAGGACGTTGGCCACACTCGTCGGATCGCGTGGATCGCAGGCAACTGCGTAGCCCGGCCGAACAAACGCGTCGCGCCACTCGGGCAAATCCGATACGAGCAGCGCGAGCCCGTTGGCCATGTAGTCGAAGGGCTTGTTGGAAGCCCCGACCATCCAGCGGCTGTTGTTGCTGGAATATTGCATGGGGTTGAGCGCCAGGCCGACGTCGGCGGCGTCCCAGACCTCCTGCAAGCGGTGGCGCGGCAGGACGCCGACGAAGTCGATGTCCGCGCCGATGCCGAGCTGCTTCGCGGCGAGCTGCAGCTCCCGGATGTAGTGCGGGTAGCCAATCGTGGCATAGCCCACCACGCGCAGCCGCACCTGCCCCTGCGTCCTGGCGATGGCTTCCAGAAAGCTGATGGGCAGCCGTTCGGGCGTGACCGATCCGCTGTACACGACGCGGACAACGTCCCCCGTGGCTTCCACCAGGCCAGCGCGTGGTCGACCGACTTCGTTCGCGCTCGGGCAATTCCACACCCGCATCACCGGCTTGCCGCCGCTGATCGTCTGCTCGAAAAATTGAGCCCGCTCCGCGTTCGGCAGGACGCGCACGTCGGCGCGCCGCGCGAGCAGTTGGCGGACCGTTCGCTGCGCCCAGGCGATGGTGCCGCGTCGCACGGCGGGCTCGTCGTGCTCGTGATACAGGATGCGCAGCCCGGGCAGGAGTCCGAGCAGCAGGGCTACCGGGCAGGCCAACAGATCCGACGCGTAGACCCAGCTTGCTCGCCAGCGCAGTGTCCAACCAATGACCCACGCAGCGAACCACGCGTAGTGTAGGCGGAGCAGCCAGCCCGTGGTGGCGTTGAAGGTGTAGCGCACCGAGATGCGCGCGTGCGGCGGGAAGCGCAGGGCCTCCGTGCCGGGTCGCAAGAGGCCGAGGACCAGCACGTCCCAGCCGTCGTCAGCCAGGAGGCGCGTGCTCCGCTCGAGTGGTGGATAGGCGGCCGGATTCGTGTACATGAAAAAGACGATGCGTTTGTTGGTGGGTCCCGTCATGAGATCAGTCGTGCGGCCGCGCGACCACCAGAAGCTCGTCGCCGTCGAGCATCCCCGGGTTGCGCGCCGCGATGCGTTCGAGGTCGAACGGGCTCGAATACGCCAGTGCGTCGAAGTCATGTCGCGCGGCCATTGCCGCCACCGACGCGCTCGTCAGCAGCAGCGGATGTACGCGGCCCCACAGCCGGTGGTAGCGTTCCGGATCGCGACGTTCGCAGCCGGGCTCCCCGTTCGGCATGAACAGCACGACCACACCGTCGGGTCGCACCACATCCGCCGCAAGCTGCCACAGGGCTTCTGGCTGCGCCAGATGCTCCAGCACGTGGCTGGCAAAAAAACAATCAACGCGTTCGGAAACGGCCTCCGGCGCTCCAACAACGTGGCAGCCCAGATACTGTTCGGCGAATCGTGCGCGCGGCTGGCTGAGCTCGTACGAATACACCCGGTAGCCGGCCTGAGCAAATTGCCAGCTGCCATAGCCCCACGAAGCGCCATAGTCGTACAGCGTGGCGCCCGACGGAGTGCCGACTGCCCTGAGCACGTCGATGTAGCCGGAGTAATCGCGTCCGATCGGCGCGAATGACAGACGTTGCAGCTCCTCCAGCTCGGCAGGGTCCGGCAGGTCCGTAGTCCCGCCCTGGCGGTACTCTTGCTGATAGAAGGACTGGTCCTCGGCCTGGGAGCTTTTCGGCATGCGGAACATCAGGCCGCACGTATCACAACCAAACAGCGCCGTCACGAGATGCTTGCGCTTCAACAGTCGGGTCCGCGACGATGCACACCCGGGGCAGCTGCGGTCAGCGCCCAGCCAGCCGCGCGCCGCCCAGGCAATGTAGCGGGCTTTCGTCGACGTATTCACACGGCCACCGCCGAAGATTGCGACGTAATGTCGGCGTAGACGGCGTGCAGGTCGGCGCTGACGGCCCGCATGTCACGGGGGCGGCGCACCTGCTCCCGCAAGCGGTTGAGCAGGCCGCGGTCTTCGGCAAGACAGCGCAGCGCGCGCGCCCAGTCGGTGACGGAGTCGTGGTGCACAAGCAGCCCATCGACCCTGTCCCGTACCAGCTCGGCGACTCCACCAAGTCGTGAGCCAATCACGGGTATCCGCGCCGCAAAGGCTTCCAGCACCACCAGCGGACCGGTCTCTAGCCACTGCGACGGCACCGCCAGCGCGTCGAAGCCGCGCAGGACGTCGACCACCTGATGCGGAGGGACTGGTTGCTCGAAGACGATTCGAGGATCTCGATCGGCCAGGTCGCGCAGAGATGTGGCGTAGGGCTCCTCACCCGGCTGTACGATGCCGAACAGGTGGAGATCGACGTCGACGGTGCTGAGCATCTGCACCGCGCGAATGAGCAGATCCGGCCCCTTCGTGGGATGCAAACGTCCTAGAAAGGCCACGCGCAACGGCCCGGTAGTCCGCGACGGGGACGCGTTCGGCGTGAAGTCTGACATAGAAGCAAGCCCATGTCGGCACAGGAAAATCTTCTCGCGTGCCACGCCGTTGCGAACCAGGAGGTCCGTGGACCAGTCGCACAATGTCACGATGCGCTCGACGCGCTCGAGAAACGTCCGCAGCGCCGCGTGTTGGCCCTTCACCAGGTGTCGGTAGCGCACGCCTGTCCAGAAGCGCGACCCTCCGAGGTGGAGGTCTCCACACGCGCTCCCCACGCCAGTTGGAACGTGGCTCAGCACGACGCTCGCCGCGCGTCCAGCGCCCAGACCTTCGAGTCCGCATTGTGCGCAGCGCTGGACGCGGAGGGCTCCGTCGCACACTTCGCGACCGTGCAGCAGCAGTGTGCCCCGCTGGCACGACACGGTTGGGGTGTGATAGGTGAACACCACGCCGATGCCGCGTCGGCGCGCCTCGGCGACGGTGCGGACAGATACCGCGCTGGTGAAGGCATGCAGATGGACGACGTCGGGCTGTTCGTCGTCGAGAATTGCGCCGAATGCGAGGCTCGCCAGGCGGTCACCGCCGCCGTACAGCGTCGTGAGATCCCTCACGGGCCCGGTGGCGAAGCGGCGCACGCGCAGTCCGTCAATCGCGTACGTCGCGTCGTCTGCCGCGGGCGCGGCGACGACCACCTCCGTCCCGTGTGTGAGCTGTTCGCGAGCCAGCGCATCGACATACACCTCGGTGCCACCCACCGGGTCTGGCTGAAAGCAGAACGGCACGTGCAGAATTTTCACGGCTGTCCACGTTCCGAAGCCGGAGTGATGTCATAGACGGAGCCGTCCGGCAGATTGGCAAGTACCTGCGTGGGAAGCCAATCCTGAATTTCCTCCACCGGTACTGGCTGTCGATAGGCGATATTTGGATCTGCGAAGTACACGAGGATGATTGGTCCCTTCGCCACCTGGATAGCGTGCTGGAGGACCCCGGCAAACGCGTCGGCGTGTCCGACGTTGGGGATTTCGTACGTGCTGCGCCCCGATAGCATGTAGACGGCATCCGGCGCGTTCGAGAAAATAGTGGCGTCCACCGGCAGCGCGCGTACGCGTGCCATTGTGGCCGACTGGAGCCAATCGGTATTGGAATAGATGACGCCCAGCGTATGGGCGCTGATGGCGAGGGTGGCGAAGCGCAGCGTGAACGCGATGGCGACGCCCGCGACGGTCACACTCGTCGGTGCTTGGAGCCAGGCAACGCGCCACGCGCGCGACAGTGCTCGCGGCACGGCAGCGCTGACCAGAATCACCACACTCACGTACACCGGCGCCAGAATGCGCGTGTCAAGTTGCACGAGGTCGTCAAAGAGCACCATGGAGACCAGCACGCCGCCGACGTACATCACGACAAAGAGCAACAGGACACGTTTGAGCGCATCCGCCTCCGAGACAACCTGGCGCGATGCAAGCCAGCGTCGCTGCTTCCAGGTCCACCAGCCGAGGGCGCACGCGAGCAGCACAAAAGCGAGCGCGCCGCCGAGGTACACACGGCCGTCTGCACTGACCAGCCGCGTGCCGATGCGGGTGGGCAGCACCCAGTCGGTTGTCGTGAACAGTGCCTGTCCGAGTTGCTGTGCTGACAGCGCGTGCCAGGCAATTCCCCGGTCGCCGACGAGTGCGCCGCCGGCCGCGGCGTTGTGCGCGACCCACACACCCAGCGGCAGGCACGCTACAGCCACGAATATGAGCAGATCGCGCGGCCTGCGCCACCACACCAACGCCAAGGCGATGGTCGGTACCAGCGTCAGCCCAGCGTAGCGTGTCAGGATGGCGCACGCGACCGTCGTTGCGGCGCCCACCAGCGCGATTCTCTGTCCATGTGCCAGATAGCGTACGGCCAGCGTCAGCGACGCGAGCACCAGTACCAGAAACAGCGGGTCCGACCAGGCGGAGCCATGCACGAACTCCATGTGGACTGACGTGAACATGAAGAACGCCGCGATGAGCGCGGGCCAGCGCGAGCCGCTCGCCCAGGCCGCCATCAGGGCGACGACGAGCAGGTCCACGCCGCGCAAGACGGCGTTCAGGTAGCGCGCCGCGTCCCAGGGGTCCCAGCCGGTGGTTCCCAGCAGCGCCAGCACCGTTGGAAACAGCGGCGGGAAGTGGCTGAGCGGTTTGCCCACGTCCAGGCTCCAGGCGATCGTCAGGCCCTTGCCCGCGAGGAGGTTACGCGCCGCGCCGATGTACATCGCCTGGTCCCAGCCGGTGCCGGTGCCCCACGGCGTGGTGTACACGACGCTCCACCCCGCCGCCAGGCACAGTCCACCCACCGCCGCCCAGATCCAGCTGGCTCGGAGTGCGATGGTGCGCGTGGCTTCCGCCGCCGGAGCCTCGATCCAGGCTGTACTTCGGGTGGCGGGCGTCACCGCGGGGCTGACGGCCGGAGTCACGGCCGCGCCAGGGATCGCCTGAGGTGGGATCACCTGAGGTGCGGTCTCCATCAGGCCAGCCCCACCTCTGGATGACAGCTCAGGTAGATGTTGCGGTCGTGAGAGGCCGCGCTGATTCGCTGGAGCTCTTCCAGCCCTGTGTCGCGAATGCGGAACTTTCTGTACGGCGTTTCGGCGAAGAACGCGTCGAGCTCCGCCTCGTACGGCGGCAGGACCTCGAGCACGAGATCAGGCTGCCAGCGGCTCAGCAGGCTGCCCATCCCGCGCAGGACCTGCAGCTCAGCGCCCTCAACGTCGATTTTCATCACGTCCACGCGCTCGATGTTGCGCAGCCCGCAGTACGTATCGAAGCGAACCGCCGGAACCAGCTCACACGCCCCGCCCGAGCCATCCGGCACCAGCGTGGCGGTGGTCCACTCGGGTCCCTCTGGGAGGAACAACGGCCTCTCGCCGTCGCGATCTGCCAGTGCTGCGCGATGGACCTCCAGACATCGAAAGTCGTTCAACCGCGCGTTGGCCTGCAGGTCGTCGAACACGGCCGGCCACGGCTCGAACGCATGCACCGCTCCGCGTCCTTCGAGGAGCGCGGCTGCAAGGAACGTGTGGTACCCGATGTTGGCTCCGACGTCGAAAAACACGTGCTGGCGCTCCAGCAAGCGTCTGAGCAGGCGTGTTGTCCCCAGCTCGTAATGGGCGTAGCCCCAGAAGTACCAGTAGCGGCTCAAGTCATCGCGCACCTGGAGGCGGAGTGCGATCACGCGCCCGTTGCCAGCATCGACGCTGCATGCGGCCGCCCCTGACGGTGACACGTCGACGGCGAAAAAATTGTGGAGCTGCTGGCGGGTATGTCGCGAGAGTCGCGAGTGCCGCACAGCGCTGCGCAGGGCCTGCCTGGCGAGATGACGCACGCCTGGCACGACATACGCGAGGTTGGCAATCGACCGAAGTTCGGCGTGAGGTCTGGCGGTTTCTCGCGGTTTTCGCCGCAGGAGGCGCTTCGCCTGCCGATAGCGACTTGCCAGTGCCTCCGCGCGTCGATAGCCCGCCAGTCGCGCCAGCATGCGCACGGAACGGGGTGTGCCTGGTACGTAGCCTGGCTCCAGGCGCTCGAGCGCCTGGTACGCAGTCTCGAATGTGGGCCGGTCGGCATCGAAGCTCGCACGCGCCACCTGACCGTAGACCTTGAGCAGCGCCGCTCTGCGTGTTGGACTCAGCCCGTCATGTTCGTCCCACCAGCGCTCGACGGAGACTGCGTTCCGCAAGCAATCGCGCGTGAACTCGCGCGGGTCGCGCGTGGACACCGAGCCGCCGGAGTGCACACGGTAGCGCGCGGCTTCTCCGGGACAGTACTCGAAACGTCCACCCTGCAGCGCGCAGTCCAGGACGAAGCGGGCGTCCTGAATGACAGGCAGGTCGGCTCGCCAGCCGCCGACGCGCTCCACGATGCCACGCCGGAACAGGTACGCGGCGGGCGGACTCCAGAAGTCCGTAAACAGTGCCAGCTCCGGGTCGCCGTCGAGGCGACCCGCCACCCGGCGACCCGTCACAAATTCACCCGTGGAGGTGGCTCGAAGCTCCGACCAGTCACCATACGCCACGTCCGCGCCACTCTCGCTGAGCGTCGCGAGCTGCCGCCGCAGCTTGCCCGAGCCGAGCAGATCGTCGGCGTCGAGGTACTGGATGAAGTCCGCGGTACTGCGCCGCGTTCCCAGGTTGCGCGCCGCGCTGGGACCATTGTGCTCGCTGCGTAGCAGGCGCACCTCGGGGAATTCGCGGGCAACGACGTCCGCACTCCCGTCGGTCGATCCATCGTCGACGACGATGATCTCGAGATCGTCGTCGTCGATGTCCTGATCCAGCACGCTGCGCAGCGTCTCGCGGATCCACTGGCGCGCGTTGAAGCAGGGAATGATCACCGCGACGTTGCTCAACTCACGTGCTCCCGTGCCGCAAGTGGTCGTCCACCGTGTCGCTCGCGCACCGCCTCGCACAGCGCATCGAACAGCGTGGTCCCGAAGGTCGTGACACGGGCGGTCATGTGCGCTCGCGCGCGCGCCTCCAGATTCTCGTCTGGTCCGGGCGCGGCGGTCTGCCAGACGCACAGCAACCTCTCGGCCAGCTCCTCCGCGTCGTTCGGGTCGAAGTACTCGCAGGCAGGCGCCGCCTGGTCGCGGTGGGCGGCGATGTCCGAAGCCACGATTCGCTTGCCAATACTCGCCGCCTCGTCGACAGCGTAACCCCACCCTTCGAAGCGCGACGGGTTTACCACGCAGATCGACTGCCGAATCAGGTCGAAGACGTCCGCGCGCGAGACCGTGCCCAGATAGTGGACCTGATCGCTCAGGTGGCAGTCGGCAACGTACTGCATCAGCGACGGAAAATAGTGTGCATCGCGGTATTCGAGCGAGCTGCCAGTCAGCACCACATGCGGCTTGAGGCCGCGACTGGCGAGCAGATTCAGGGCTTCGAACAGGCGACGATGATTCTTGTGCAGCCAGAACTGACCAGGCGCGTACAGGAATCTGGCGGGCAAGCCGTATTTCTCAGTGATTGCGCCCGGGTCGCGGTCGTACGTGCTGGGGTCGATCTGCGTTAGCGGATGGATCACCCGCACCTTCGACGCGTATTTCGGCGCAAAGGCGTACGCGTCGCGCGCAACCGAGTGGGTGGCCAGGATACGATCCGCCAGCTGCAGCGTGAGCTTGAATTTTCGCTCGCGACGCTCCACCTCGTGCGCGTCGAACAGCTCCGGCAGGTGCAGGTGTTGAAAATCCCAGAGCCAACCCACGCTGGCGACCCTGCCAAGCTGCCAGACCACCGATTCGCCGATCAGGACGTCCATGTCGCTGCGTCGCAGGGCTCGCTCCAGCGTCAGGTTGTACGACCGCAGACGAATCAACGCGGCGCCAGCCATGCGGCTCATCGACGAACGCGCGGGCGGAGTGTAGTGGACGATGCCATTGGCGCCAGTCGCTTGCCGGTAAGCTTCGGTCTCCGGCGACGTGTCGCCGAGCACGTACGCCTGCACTTCGCCGGGCCGCACCTGGTGCAGCGCGCGGATGGCGTTGATGACCACGGTCTGGCCACCCTGCCAGTCCGTCCCGATCTGCGCGAATGCCACTCTGAGCTGGTCCGCCACTCAAGCGGTCCTCACCTGGCGAAGTGTCGGGCCGAGCGGCCGCGCCTGGCGGGCCTCCCAGGCGCAGTACGCGTCGGGCTCGAGTGACGTCGGCCGGGTGTGCATGGCCGCGCGCATGGCGTCGACGAGCGTGCACCAGCGGTCGTCGTCCAGCACCTGCGCGCCTGGCGGCAAATCGAGCGCCGCGCCAGCGTGAGGAAACAGGAGTGACGGCACGCCTGCACAGGCGAGCTCGGGAATGCGCGTCAGCGCCCCAAACCCCATGCGCTGCGGGACCAGCGCGGTTCCCACGCTGACCAGAAGCTCGGCGAGCTCGCGGTCCGCGACCCTGCCGCGCACCTCCAGGCCCGGAATCGTCATGTTGCGGGGCACCAGCTCGTCGACGTGACTGCCGACCAGCACGACCCGTGCTGCTGCTGGCAGACCGTCGCGCAGCGCGTGGCCGACGAACCATTCCAGGGAGCGTCGCGTCGGGGCATGAAACGCGGTGCCCATGAGCAGGAACAGCTCGCGTTGCGGGTCCCGTCGGCGGCGCTCGAGCGCGATGGCGCGCAGCTTCGCACCGACCTGGCCGGTCGGTACATACGGATAGAACTGACAGGTGAGGCCCACGCCGTTGAGGATTGCTGCCTCGATTCTGGAGATTGCCAGACGCGCATCGAAGCGTGACAGCGACCACAGCTCGTTGGCGAAGTCGACGCCGGCACGTTGCGTCGCAACTCTCGATGCGAACCGCACCCGGCCCACGTCCAGCGACTCCAGGTTGTGGCTGGCGATCATCGTTGGCACGCCCGCTTCCGCGTTCACCTGCCGGATCTGATCCAGGAGCGGATGATCGACGACACTGATGCGGATACCGCGCCGCAGCACGCGATCGACATATTGTTCACAGAATTCGCGGGGCAGCACGCCACGCGTGCCGAACTCCGCTGTGCGCGACCAGCCCGCGCGTCTGAGCAGGTTGTACGGATTCTCGCTCATCCTCGAAACACGCTGGCGCACACGCGGCGGCAGGACCTGGAGTCGTGAAAACGCTCCGCGACGGGGACGGCCGGATCGCCACGACTCGCTATTGGCGGCCCAGGTCTCGAGCGCGATGTGCGCGACCGCGTCACACCCGAGCTCCGCCTGCAGATCACGCAGAATCTGATACGTCCGGTGATTGCCGCCATCGCCGTCGGCTGTCGCGGCGCGGTAGGAGACGAAGGCGGCCAGCGGGCGCGGCGCGCCGTTGCTCACAGGTTGGCTTCCACCCAGGCGCGAGTCACGCGCATCCCTTCGTCGAGATTGACGATGGGGCTCCACCCCAGCACATTGCGAGCGGTGTCGGAGCGAAACGCCGTCTCCGCTGGGCCGAAGAGGTCGGGCAGCCACGCGGGCGGGAGACCAGTAACTGGCGCGGCGGCCGGAGCTGGCAGGGCGCCGGAGCGATCCGCTGGCCGGCCGCCGCGGCGGCCGGCATGCCAGCCTCGGCGCATGCGAGCCATTACGCCAGGCGTCGCGTGCTCCGCTCCCCACAATGCCGCTTCGCCCAGCCGCGTTTCGCGCAGGGCCGTGCGGACGCTTTGATCGGACATCGCAATGCGCGCGACGTCTACCAGGTTCGGACGGTGACGGTGGCGATGGAGCTCGCGCAGCTGCGCTCGTGTGTAGGACGGCATGGTGTCGGCGAGGTTGCCGAGCAGCTGACTCAAGAACGACCGCCACGTGGCGGCGCCGTCGTTGACGATGAACCGTCGCCCGTGCGCGTGCGCCGTTGTCGCGCCGAGTAGCATCGCGTCGACCAGGTTTTCGACGTACGTGTAGTTGGCCGTACCGCGGCCGTCGTCGATCCAGCACAAGCCCGCGTCGCGAGCGAGACGGACCGGCAAGGCGGTGTACGTGTCGCCGGCGGGGCCGTAGACGCATGACGGGCACAGGACGACTATGCGCGTGCGGGGCGAGCCCTGCGCGCGTCGCAAGCACCAGCGCTCCATGAGCGCTTTGCTTGTGCCGTACACCCCTCCGATGGGATGGTACGGCGATGCTTCGTCGACCTCGCCCGCGGGTTGCCCGAAGACGTAGATGGTGCTCAGCACGACCACGGCTTCGGAGCCGGCTGCGATGGCCGCTTCGACCACGTTGCGCGTGCCCTCGATCGTGACCCGCTCTGGCTGCGGGCCGTCGCGTCCGTACGCCAGGTGAAAGACGAATCGCGCCCCCGACACCGCCGTGCGCACCTGGTCATAGTCGAGCAGGTCACAGCGCGGCATCGTCACCGGAAAGCGCGCGATCCGGGCGCAGGTCCGGTAGCTGCGCACAGGCGCCACGATCTCATGGTGACCGGTTGTTCCGAGACGTTCCACCAGGTGAGTGCCGATGAAGCCGGTCGCGCCCGTCACACACACCCGCGATGGTGGCAAGGGCAGCGAGAGCTCCGGGCGCGTCTGCTCGGTATGCGCCGCGAGCGAACGACCGTTGCGGCGACCGGGGCGGCTACGATAGGCCCACTCGATCAGCCCGATTGTCGAAGCGGCGCGCTCAGCGCTGACGGTCGGCGCGTTTTCCCCGCGGATACGGCTGGCGAAATCGGTCAGCTCCTGCGCGAAGCACGCTTCCAACGTCGGCGTCCGCCGTGTGCGTGGTTGCAGCCAGGTCTCGCCGCCGGTCTGCGCCGACTGCCACCAGCAGCCGTCGAAGCGGTCCTTTTCCACCACCAGCGTCCCCAGTCGGCCGCGGCACACGAAGGTGTTGCGCAGTCGGCGGGTGCGCGACAGCCGCAGCCGGACTGGCACGCTGTCGCCGACGCCCCCAGTGTTTGTCCGCAAGATGTACTCCAGATTGGCTTCGACGCCGCCGTGCGCGTCGTCGGTGTAGCTGACGGGCTGCGTGTCGCCGCCAATCTCTTCGATCAGGTCGAGATAGTGCACCCCCATGTCGGCGAGCACGCCACCGTTCTCCAGTTGGAAGGCGGCACCCGAGTCCGAGCTCCAGGCGTAGGGCTCGCCGTCCTCGACGTCGATTTCGCTGAGCTCGCCGATCAATCCCTGCCGCAGGGCCTGTCGCAGCATCTCGAAACTGGGTAACAGGCGACGTACCATGCCCGCCGCAAGCACCCGCCGCTGCTGCGTCGCCACGCGCGCCAGCGCGTCGCATGCCGCGCGGGTGAGCGCCAGCGGCTTTTCGCACAGGACGTGCAGGCCGTGCTCGAGCGCCAGCGCGGTCGCCTCGGCGTGCAGCCGATTTGGCAGTGCGACGATGGCTGCTTCGAATCCACCCAGTGCCTGCTCGTCTGCAAGGGCGTGCTGGAAATCCATCTGCGAGACCGCCGCCTCGGCCGTGGCTGCCTTGACGCGCCGAAGCGCTTCGAACGAGGCATCGACGATCAGCGCACTGCGTTCCCAGCCCAGCGCGCGCAGCGCGGGCAGGTAGTACTCGGTGACCACCGCGCCCGCTCCGACGATCAGCAGCCGCGGCGCTGCTTCTGGCGCGAACTGATCGGTGGTCACGGTGAGAGCAGCGCCACCAGGGAATCGAGTTTGAACGACGCGGCCTGCGTGTCCGGTGTGACTTTGAGCATATCTACGCTATCGCCGATCCAGGCCACCACCTGCTGCGGCTGGTCGGTGGTCGGCGCGCCATACACGACGAACGTGTTGCGCCCGAGGTCGAACCCGCCGTCAGCTGTGGTGGACCAAGCGAGTTGCAAGTACGCTGGCTTCTCGGTCGGGTTTTTGAGGCTGTAGTCGACCCGCACACCGGCCAGGTTGGATTGATTGATGGCGTATACCAAAACGAGTCGCTGCCAGTACCTTGCCAGTAATCGCCCATCGGGTCATGTTGTGCACCGCGGCCGGGCTGCAAGCTGAGCGTTTTTTCGCTCCCCACCACCGGCTGCGCGTCATTGAGTTGCAACTCGTTGGTCGGCGAACGGCCCGATATGGTCATCGCGCATCTCGCGAATGGCCCCTACCGCCAGCATCGGATCGCCCCAGATGTCCGGGTAGTAGCTGGTGCCCAGTACATCCACCGACGTCCCTGCCTGAATATCTTGTTCAAGATCGGTCTGAAATGTCCCGCGCGCCTCGCCAAAGCTGATCGCGTAATAGGTGTTCCACGGCAACAACACGAGAGCCAGGAGCGCCAGCAACATGCCCGCCAGCGTCGCGAGTCGATGCCGCACCAGCGTCAGGCACAGGTAGACGGTGAACAGCAGCGTGCCCCCGAGAATGATGTAGCGCTGGTCGAGCGCCGAGCCCCGCTCGAGACCGATGACCACCGCCAGCAGGGCGACGGATGCGAGGCAAGCCAGTGGCCCAAGCCCGCTCGAGAGCGTCACTCGCCGCCGCGTGAGGTCCCACACCAATCCACCAATTGCGATGGCACTTGCGGTAACCACGAGAGCAGCCCGTACCGCCCACAGCCGTTGCACCCAGTCCGGGCTGAAATAGTTCGCGGGCAGCGTCCCCCTCGGCTGAGCGATTGGCGGCGCGGCAAAGCCGACAGCAGTTAGTTGCAAGATGCCTTCGAGAAATTGCCGAAGATCCGTCGCCGCCGACAGCACGGTGAAGCGGCCGCTCGCCGAAAAGACTGTAGGCCGCCACTGTTGCTAGCGAAGCGACAGCAAACCCTGCGGCAACCCAGCACGCGCGACGAGTTTCGGTATGCCGCGAGCCGCGATGCAGCCACGCGCCACATGCCAACAACGCGATCAACGGCAGGACGAGTGCGACCCCGGTACTGCCCGTAAGCGGTAACCCGAGGATGCAGAGCCCGAGTAGCGCGACGGTCGGAGCTTTGAACCACTGGGGTCGCCACAAGATCAAACACACGGCCAGTCCGAACAGCCCGATTGACGAGATGTACTGGATCTGGTTCGCAGAGACCAGATTCGAGTAATTGGCGATCCCCGCGATCGTCAACGGAATGAACACGTCGCTGAGCCGCGTATGCCCAGCGACGTCGTCGAGCAACGAGCAAGCCCAGACCAGCGATGAGAGCCAGAATCGCCAGGTTTACCAGCATGATCGCCCGCACGTCCCCACGCCCCAGCCTGTATCCCGCGACAAAGATCAGCTTGGGCAACGGGATGCGGTGATCTGTCTGAAACTCCCAAAGCCATTCCCACGTGATCGGCGATCGCCCAGCGGCAGCTGGAACAAGGCTCCAATCGTCCCAATAAGGAGTACTGAGCGCGTACCCAGCGACAAAGACAACAGTGACGACAAGCGTACTCAACGATGCGACGTAGACGACCACCGCTGTGGGCGTCTCGGTTAGCTGAGATAGGCGCAGACGCGACGGCTCAGCGCCGGACGTAGGACCCACCTCCGCCGCCTACGAGCTTTCTGAGCGATGGCCGTAAACGACCGGAACGAATGGCCGTACGGCTTGCACCATCTGCTCGCGGAGATTTGCAGCGTTTGACGCTGGACTTTCGGGAACAGCGAGATCGCCCGGGCGCACCGTGCCACTTGCGGAGGCCGTGATGAATGTCGTTCGACCTTGCGGTCCACGCACACTCTGCGTCGCACCGAAGTTCCACTGGCGGAGCATGTTCGCAAACTCTGTCGTATCCCGGTCATCGATCGTAGCCAGGATTACGGGCCGGAGCGTTGAATGGTGTCGGAGAGCCCCTGCAAGACGTCCAATTCCATCTCAGGCACGTCGATGTGGATCACGTTGAATTGCTCGGTTCCGAAGAGATCGTCACCACGTGAAACTGTCACCCGGCCCGGAACCAGGCCGCAGTCGAGTTCCTCCGGAGTTGTACGCTTCCGCGCGTACCAGCGCAGCGTGAGTGGCGCCGCTGCCCAGCCCGCGGTCCAGATAGCCTCAGGTCTGCATTTCGAAGGCCGTTCAGCACACAGTTGGTGCGGAGCAGGAACTGCCCCCGCGGATTTGGCTCAATAGCTACGAACGCGCTCGCACCAAGCACCTTTTCGAAATAGACGGTGTGGTTTCCTGTGTGGGCACCAACGTCGAGTACAGATGCACCGCGTCCTACTTGGGTCAGCAACCCCTCAGTTCGGCGAGGGCGTAAAAACGCCCGATCGCGTGATAGGCCTGGATGGAGTCCCCCGGCTCATCGATGAAGAAGGCAAACCGCTGGCCTTGATAGTCGAATGTGACGATGCTTCCGTCCGATCGGTTCAGGGTGCTTGGCTTCGAGTGAGACGTGGCGTCCCGAATCGTGATCGAATGCAGGTAAAAATTCGGCAGGCGCGCATCAAACCAGGGTTTCACCCAATCATCAAGCTCGTTGATCGGCTTCACCCCGTGATGCCAACATTCGATTCGCAGCGTGTCCGCGCCGTCTGTCGCAACCTCTACCTCGATGTTGCGACGCCCTGACCCGTCGAACGACCATCGAGCCGGCGCCCTGCGCGTCGACAACCAGACTGAAGCCGGGGTCGCTCCGTTGCTCGACTGATACGGGTTCGATATCCAATGAAAGGCCAAGATTCCCGCTGCCACCGGATTCAATGGGAACCTCGAGTATGCTGACTGGGCCGTCGGAGAGTGGTGGCGAATCGCTGGGCGAGAATCCGCGCAGAATGACGGGCGACTGGCTGCGCCCCGAATCGAACCTGAGAGTGATTGGCAAGCGCATACGCACGTCAGGCTCAGGGATTGGAACGGCCGGGGAATCTCTGTGCGTTGTATCGCTGAAGCCACCAGTCGTCCCCCTCCATGTTGAAGGCGGGGGCGTTGGTTCGCTGGAAATATGCGGTGGTTGAAGCCAGTCCATGCCTGAGGAAGCTCTCGTCCTCGAGGAGGAAACGGTAAAAGCGGTTGATCGTAGGGATGTGGATGTCGTCGACAATCAGGATTCCGCCCGGGCGCAGCCAGTTATAGAAGGCGAAGTATTCGAGCTCAGGAAACGGGTACCCGTGGGGCCCATCCAACAGCACGAGATCGACCTGCTCTGTCGGCGGATGCTCGAAGACAGTGCGTTGCGTTGGGCCAAATATCCAGTCGACCCGATCCTCGCGAAAGCCGGGGAAGTCCTGCGCATACTTGACGCTCGATGCGTCGAATTCCCTGTCGTCGTAGCAGTAGGCTGTGTGCCGAGTTGCATAGTTGGCGAAGACGATTGTCGATGCGCCACAGCCTGTCTCGATGCTACGAATCGGCCTGGAGTCGAAGTACTCCACCAGGTACCATTCGAGTTTTTCGAGCGGACCCGCAGAACATGTTCCTGCCCGGTGTGCGCCGCCGATCTGTTCCTGGTAGCGAACGATTCTATTGACTAGCTGCGACACGCACGATCCTCGCTCCACCATAGAGGAGGCTGTTGCGGCACGGTGCATTGCCAAGCGCTGCCTCCAGGTGCGAATCCGATAAGTCAGGTCAGACATAATGGACCCTGTTCGCGGGCACGGGCTCCGCGGCCATACTCCGTACCATCTGGAGTAATGGATCAAGCGTCTTCTCCCACGCGATTTCGCGCGGCGACGCCAAGTCACTGAGGCGCCGCCCGGGGGCCGCTAACGAGTCGTGAATTGCCGTCTCGAAGTCCGTGGCCGTGTTTGCGATCGTCACGCGGGGAAGGCCCGTGTACTCGCTGAACCCTCGAAAGCTGGCTGTCGTCCCGATGATCGGACGACCTGAAGCGAGCGCTTCCGCGGTCTTGAGATGTGAGCCGCCTCCATATTCGATTGGCAGAAGCAATGCCCCCGCGTTTGCGATTAACGCATCGAGCGCGAGATCGTCGACGAATCCGAGACAGACCAGGCGTCCATCCTCGTAGTGCTGAAGGAGCGGGCGCCCAAGCTCGGCTTTGATTCGATCACTGACAGAGCCGGCCACCACGACCCGCTTGTTGGGCTTCAGACGGGGTAAAGCCGGAGCAACGTACTTGATGAAGCCACTACTGTTCGGCAAGTAGTCGCTGCCAATGAATAGCGCAAAGGAATGGTCCGTTGTTAGCGGCCACGGAAGCACGCCTACCAAGTTGTCTCTATCTTTAATGGCTGCACCATTATTCGCCACAGCGACTCTGCTTGCGCCCCAGGATTGGTAGACCTTGGCATCAGCGTCTGTGCAAGCGACAGTTGCCCAGGCCGACGCGACCAGGTCGCGTTCGAGCGTCTCCACGCCCATCAGCACTTCAGGCGGAGCACTAACGGCCGCATCCTCGATCATGCGTCGCTTCAGGGCCGCTTCCACGTTGTGACTACTGTAAATAACACGGATCGAGTCAGCCTGAACGCCCGGGAAATTCTTGATGAGTGGCCAGGTCCACGGGTGCTGCAAGAGAAGCACGTCAGGCGATGCATTTGCGATAAGACTCACGAGCTGGTTCAACAGTTCTCGCGCGTCCTCAATTGCGCGTGCTGTGTCAGTAGTCCGCCAGGATGCGATCCAGGTGCTGGCTTCCCGTCCGTCAGACGACGACCAGAACGGGGATCCTGCTATCGGGATGCACCGGTCCCGCCGATCGGGCACCTCATCCAGAAGCCAACAAACCGCGATCCGGTCGACCTCGAAACCCGCGTGTTCCAGACAGCGCGCGATTTGATTGCTTCGAAGCGGCCCTCCATAGCGTGGCCTCAATGTAGCGTGGGTGCTGATTTGGAGGATTTTCATGTCAACTGGCCTGAGCGTCGTCTGTCAGCGCGAGAAGCTCCCGTTTCACAAGAGCCGCGCAGGCGTTCCACGTAGGCATGGTCGGGTAACTCAGACTGGCTGCTCGCAAAGTCGCAGCCGAGCGTAGAGCGACTATCCAGGCGCCTGTATCGTAGGGGTCAAGAAGCTTGACCTGACCGTTGACAGTGTCGGCTGAGATCCGTGCAAGTCGACGCCAAGACTGCTTTACCCTGAGCCAGAGCCTCAGTAACGGGCAACGCCCACCCCGCCTCGAGTGTCGGACTTATGAACACTGTGCAGCGGCTGTACAGGGCCAGCAGGTCGGTCTCTGCAACCGAGCCGAACCAGTGTACGCGCTGGTGCAGCGCGGGCGACTCTCGGAGCCTCGTGGCAAATTCTTCGGCACCGCGGCCGCGACGTCCGACAAGAATCAGATCAAGGTCAAAACACGGATCGACCGATAGCTGGCGCCATGCATCGAGTAGCAGGGTATAGTTCTTGGTGGTTTCCACGGTCCCGACAGCGAGCGCGTAGGGCTTTGCAACGAGTTTCGCGACTTTATCGGTTGGGATGGTGCCATTCTGCGTAAACGTCGGATCTGTACCCAGTTGGATAAGACGCATGTGCGGAGTTGGCCGACCCATCTCGAGTGCGAATCGTTTTAGTTCATCCGAAACTCGCGGTGTCGTGCTCAGGATCAGATCCGACGCGTCAAGCTGATCAATAGTACGCGTTTCGACTACCTCACGGGTCGACTCGCAGCCGTTCCGTCCGTCTGCGGCGCACTCCCTATCTCGTGGCCGAGTGAGACAACGCGGAAGCCGTCGGTCAGCTTGGCTTCCGCCAACCGACGCAGTGGCACATCGTCGAGATAAGGGTTACAGGTCCAGACGATATCTCCCCGCAAAGCATGGACAACCACTGAGAGGTTTTCGACCAGTCGTCGTGAAGGCGAAGCAGATGGCGGAGTCGGGAGGGGTGGTCGCAGAATCACACGAATTGGATTCTCGGCGTGACGCAGAGCTCTGTCTGATATCGCTACGCGCCCGTTCTGGAGCTAAGCCAATCGCTCCACGTGCCCCGGACAAGGAACTCGCTGCGCAGTTGCGAGCGCGCTGTGACTTATGCGTTGCCGCGCAATGCGGTTTGTCGGTTCCAGACAGCAGTACCGCGCTCGATGTGGACCGTATTGTGACCTGGTGACTCGACGTCGAGGGTGTGCGTTTCGCCTTCACCTGTGAGTAGCTAAACACGCGGTCAGGAGGAAGCCCGTACATCAAACCAGCGTGGAAAATGATTGGGAGCGTGGGCAAACCTGGATCAGCGAGCAAGCGTTGGGCGATCTCTCGCTCGGCTCGCCTGACCGAGTTCGGCGTTGCCCCAACCATCTGGCACTGTGCCGATATGTCGACCAGAATTCGTGGAACTGTCACTGGGGCTTGCTTACGCCTAGAGGGAAACGGGACTTGCGAACCACTGATCACGCGCAGCTACTTGCCACGTCCAGTGAGGGATATCACCCAGTGCTTGACGAGGTGCCCAAGTTGCAGCCGCCTTATGGCCAACCAGCGCGCGTCTACCAGGGTACAGCCTTGCATACGCAATCGAATGCTGAGCATTTGCTCGTTCAGTATCGCCAGTGTCTTGGCCTCGAAATATGCCAGCGTTTCGTTCGTGAGGTGAAATCGTGAATGCCACGGCCACCCCAAACCTGTTCCATCTCCTGTGAGCCAACCCAGAATGTAATTTTGGTAATTAGTTAAAAAAACAGGGACGTATCTGCGGAATGGCCGACCAAGGTCCCCACTGAAGAAGGTCGCACGCTGCTGAATGCTGACCAATGAGCCGAGCACCCGCAACTGGTAAGGTGGGGAACATCAGCGTGTCCTCACCCAGGCCTGCGACGCTCGGCCATTCGAACGAACAGGTCCCGGGTAGTAGTCGATGGGCCCAGCACCACTGCACGGCCCAACAGCAGTTGCAGACTGGCCGGTTCGAAATTGTCGAGATGACGGCAGTCCAGGCCCCGAAGGCCGATGTGGTCAGGTGGACCAGATCGTACTCGAAGATCCGATCGCCTAAATAGGCAATGCCGCTGTCCACGCGGAGAACTCCCAGTTCTGTCGAGCTTCCGATCAGCGTGCCCACATCGTTTATTGCGGGCTCATAAGCGTCTGGCAGCGCGTTATCGATAACCACCAGATCGTGATCGATTTCTCTAGAGTGTCGCGAAAAGCGCCCGTACATCATTACGGCATTCGGATATTTGTGTGTACCGTGACGCGCAGAAGTGTCACAATGCGCATGGTTGTGCCCTGTGTGCGGGACGTCATCCTGCGTTCACCCCTAGCTTTGCGATGTGGGACGCGACATATCGGCGACAGGACGTCAAGGGGCAGAGTTAGAAACCCGCGACGCGCAAGGCCTCGTCACGGTCGATCCAGTGGCTTACGTGGGGATTGGAGACCCCAGCCTCCATGACCCGCATCATGTTGTCTGCAGCGTCACTCCAGCTAGTCGGTTGCCCTCCATCTCCAACTTCGTTCCCGCCTGGGCATGGCGCGCGTCGGCATTTCGGCGAGCACTCGTCCGACGGCTTCGACTAGAGAGGGGTCATCGTCGAACTCGATCAAATCACCAGGCATGTGAGAGCAGTTGGCGATCTCGGTCCACAGCGGCGAACGGCGGACCACCACGGGGCGCCCATAAGCGAGACCTTCCACGACGGGCAAACCGAACCCCTCATAAAACGACGAGTGCACAATAACCCGCGAGCCTGCGATGAGCCGGTGGACCGCTAGCGCTTCGAGTTGGCCGCTCGGTATCGTCTGAACGTTGTGTCCCATTGGCCTATCTGTGCCAAATGCGACGATTTCACTGAACGGAAAAGCATCCACCAAAAGCTGTACGGTCGGGCGCAGGTCTTTGTGGTCGTACTCGTTGCCGAAGACAACGATGCGCTCGGAGATGGTTTCTGCGTTAGCTGCCGGATCCACGTACTCCTCGACTCGAAGGCTATGACGCGCGACTAATTCGGTGACCCTTTCGTGCATGGGAAAGCGCGTCTTGAACCGGCCACGTGTGAAACGGGACGTAAATATGAGGACATCCGCATGGCGTGCGACAAAGCGCCAGACAGCCTCCACGCCGGCTGCGTTCGGATGCAGCACATCCCAAGCGATAGTGTCCAGCATCGTGAACCCAACCAGCAGGGCATGCCCGGTGCAACTCCGCCACTGTTGAGAGCTCCCATGGTTGCGTAAGACGAATGGCCGCGCAATACTGCTCGGTGGGCTGGCTTGTAAGCAGGCGAAACGTAGAATAGCGTGTCGGCAACCGGTGAAACCGTGCCGCATCCGGTGAAGCCAGAATGTCCATCTGTCCAGCGCGTTCGTGCGCAGCAAAACCATCCAGAGTGCCCAGAATGGCTTGACTACTGCCGTTGTGTTGGGGCCCCATGCCGCGGCAATCGAGCAGAATCCGCCGGTCCTCGGGGGCGACGCTCGCGGCTGAAAGCAATGGTTCCAGACGCGATTGAGGGGACGCCGCCAGTTCGTGTTCTGCTAGCGTGTGCTCAGGGTACGCCGTCCGAAGGCGAGCCCGATCCTCGGCTGACAGTGCGGGGTAGAGAATCTGGTGCGCCAGGCCTGAAGGGAGAATTGCTCGATTTACCACCACGTTCCGCTGACCGCGGCGCCGGCTCTGACAAAGGAGGTGCAACAACGTTCCCCCGAGACTGGCGTAGTTCTTATCTAGTGCCGTCGTTGCGGCCAGGACGCTCCATCGCACAAGCAAGCAACCCGCCAAAAGCTCAGCGGTGACTAGATGGGACGGCAGAAGCGCCAGCGCTGCGGGGGACGTGCGTGGCCTTGCCGAGGCCGGGTCCCGCACTCCAGGGTAGTGGCCAGACGTAGCTAGCGGTGGCATCACTGAAGCGCGGCTGAGCGGTGCCAAACATTGGGTCTAATTCGAGTGCGTCGAGCAGTTGAGGTAGCGTGTTCTCTGCCGGTATCAGCGCGCCGAGCAAGACGAGCAGGTGGTGGCGCGACGTGGCGGCGCGGATGATTGCTCGCTCCAGCAACGCAGTTGCCGGCAGGCTGAGGACTCCGGTTGAAGGCTCCTGCAGCCTGGGCCAGACGACTGTAAGCCGACCTGAATTCGGATCCAACGGAAAATTTCGACCAACACGATCGAGGTAGCCCCGTAGACCTGCCTCGTCCAGGCCAGATTCCGTCAGCTCGACGAAAACGTCATACACGCGTTTGCGTCCGCGGGTCTAGCGCTTGGCCCAGAGGAGCATACACACGATCTGGTGCGAACTGATCCGCAAGTCCGGGTGCGTCGATGATTGCCGGCTGCATCTGCTCGGGTGTGCGTAGAAGATCGATCACTCGCTGCGCGAACTCAAACCAGTTGGTCGCAAGGTGGCAGAGGGAATGAAGCTCCGGACCCAGACCATCGACTCCGGAGGGCCACAGCACGATGGGGCGCAGATAGCACAGTGCCTCCACCGTCTTGATTTTCAACCCTGTTCCGGCTACAGCGGGATTGATAACGACCCGTGCAGCCGCGTATGCCTCTGCCAGATCATCGATTCTGCCCAGGATTCGTACCCCGGGCAAGAACGGATCGACTGTCTCTCCGACATCACCGACCACCTGAAGTTCCGCTTCAGGTACCTGTCCACGAATCAGTGGCCAGGCGAAGCGAACGAAATCCTGGACCCCTTTGATGTTCTTGCCATTCTTCGATGCGACCACGAGGACGGTGGGTCGTTCAGGCAGCTGCGCTGTCCGGTCGATCGGAACGAAGTCAACACCAATCTTGATCACCTCACGCTCGGGCGCAAGCCGCTGAAGGGCTTCGGCTTCCTCTGCCTGAATCGCGATCAGAATGTCGGCACGGTTCAGAAGCTCCGCTTCGGCCTCAGGCGTAATGGCCAGACTGTCGTCCACCCCATAACGCACCACTTTGGTGTGTTTGGTTGAGAAGACGTCATGCGCATCTACCACCTTCTTCAGTTCGGGTCGCATGAGTGGGAACGGCCGAGTCATGAAGATGTACTCCGCCAGCAGCACATCGGGCTTGAACTCGGCGTCAACCTGGAGTAGTAGCTCGATGAGAAGATCAGGACAAAAGGTCCGCATGTGGCCTAGCAACTCGTGGCCCACGGTGTCCTCGGCGGCGCTGGGTTCGTGCAGCAGGGTGCTAAAGGAGCGGGGCCGCCGACCCCGCAGGCTATGAACAAGTTTGGCGCCGTCTACCAGTCGATAACGCACTGTGCCATCACGCTCGCAAAGAACCAAATTCGGGTAAACGGCGGCCGCCTCAAGGATCCGCTCGTCGCTGACTGGCTCGTTAGGTAGTGGGCACACGATCAAAATGGCGTCCCAGCCTTGCTTCGCCAGCCAAGTAAGCATGTGGTGGATGCGGTACTCGTTGCCCGCACCCGGCGGATAAGGCAGGACGTGTGTCAGGCAGATCAGACGGCCTCGCTCCCCGCGGTGTGATAGTTGCGCCATTCCCGCCTCGAGCTTTAACTCTCGGAGCGTCATCGCCGGGATCGCCTTTGACGTGTGCACACCCGATTCGTCGGCGATCGCTTTTTTCGTGTTCCGAGCGCGGACGCGAGCGGCTACGCGGCTGGGGAGACGAAATGTCATTGCTAACCAAATCCATCGCGCAAGTCGACGCATGTGACGCCGGCTGCGGGGATGTGTAGCAACAAACCCCCGCGCACGTGCGGTGCATTTTGACAGTACTGGCGCTCGTTTGCCAGCGTCCGCTAGTAATTTAGCTATTCGCCAACTGTTGGAGTCTAGAATGGCCCGCAGTCGAGCTTCCGTAGCATCACGTTCGTTGCGTGCTTCCGCGTAGCCACGCCACACCTGTTGGTAGGCCTCTGCCAGTATCGAGTGCTCGTGATCGAGTTGCCTGAGTTGTTCGTCACGACGCGTCAGGGTGGTTGAAAGGCTTTCCGCCTCCGCGGCCATGCGACGCGTTTGATTCTCCACTACGGTGAATGGCGGTACCCATGGGGCGTTTTCAATTGCGCGAGAGGCGCCATCGCGGACGCCCTTTCCATCGATCAATCGAGCGCGTAACAACCATTGGATCACAAAGAATTCGCGTGTATCCCGCTCATCGAGACCATCAACCGTTAGTGAGCCAAACGTCGGCGATGCAGGCCGGCCGAGTCGTTCCCATTCCGCAAGCGTCGAGTCGTCAACTGTTTGCCAGTCTTCGATTGTGAAATCGAGGCGGGCGAACATCTTGTCGATTTCGCGCCGTGTGAAAAACCGCAAGTGGGTGCGATCCAGGATACCCTCGTTCTGATACGTCCAGTTGCCGTTGACTGCCGCTTGCAGCACACCAGCGTGGCGCACATTGGGGATGCTGGCTACCAGAACCGCGTTGGGTGCCAGAAATGGCTTCAACCGAGCAAGAAGTGCTTCAGGATCGCGTAGATGCTCTAGGACGTCGGCAGTAATCACACAGTCGAATTCGCCGTATTGAAAGCACGCGTCAGGATCCAGGGTCTCGCAATCGCCGACGATCACGCGGTCCAGCCGACCCTGGGCACGCGAAGCCGGCTCTTGACATATCTCAACGCCGGTCACATGACATTCTTGCCGTTGCTTCAGAGCTACGCCCAGCGCTCCAGTCGCGCAACCGAGCTCGAGCACTCGCCGAACCTCGTGCGGCACAAGAGTCACGACATCGGGGCGGTCGTGTTCGTAGTAGCCAGTCAACTTGTTTCGACCAGTGCTGTCATCGCTTAAGTACGCTCATGCCGTGTAGCTGTCCCGTCGCCACACCAGGATCGACATCCGCACAATCTACATTTGGAGAGGCGTGAGTCCTCTATTCGACGCGTAGATTGACTGCGATGGTGCGAAGGCCGCGTTGGCTGAGCCACGTTACACCCTCCCATACGACATCGAGTTCAACCACGTACGAAGCCGGTGTGGATGGCGCGTCCAGCGTTATCTGGGCTACGTATTGCTCCTGAGGTTGCAATGGATGCGCAATATAACATCGCGGATTGTCCCATCGGATTATGGTGCCGTCATCACTCAGTAAGTGGTAGGAAATCCCGATACGACCTCGCTGCGTCAGCGGCTCGTTCCCGTCATTTAACACACGTACCGAAAGGTTAAACACTTCATTGATTGACCCGACGAGTGACCTTAGATCGGTTTCGAGCCGCACGGTAACCGGTGGGATCGGCTGAGGAACGAGCAGCTCAGGACTGGATTGCGCGAGGTCGAACGCAGGCAACAGCGCGCCCGTGAAGACGATTACCGGCGCGCTGACAAATTCGACCGTCCGCCTGGAGATGTCGGGCGCTTGCTTCCGAAGATACGAATCAATATCCAACGAAGCTGGGCTCTTTTGCAGCAGCACCTTATTGAAACCGACGACGAGCGGGGTGTAGTGCGCGGGGTGTTCTATAAGATAGCGAAGTGTGCCCTCCGAAACACCAGGCCAATCCTGGTTGAAGCAGTCATCCAGCGCCAACAAGCCGCCCGGTGAAGAGCAATCGTTGACAAAGGGCGATGTCAGCGTATGTCTCACGTGCTGAGTGTCCACCGTCGACATGGCAAAACGAAAAGTTCGTTCCGAGCTTCTCTACTGAAAGCTGCTCCGACGGGCTTGTGATCACTTGCATGAAGCTAAGATCGCTGAAATGTGAACGCATGTTGCGCATGAATATGGTGTGCGATCCGCTCCCCGAGCCCGAGGTGTTGAGTTCCTGCAGGTCGTCAAAAAGATCAACCGCGATGAATCTCCCGCGCGCTTCGCGAAGGCTTGCGGTGACTATTGCGGATAGACCGTGGTGTACGCCAATCTCGAGTACGTCCCCCGCGATTGCCTGGTCGCGGATCAGTTGGTTGCAGAGGAGAAACAGGACTGCAGCATCCGGTACGAACCAGCCCTCGATTGCCTCACGCGCCCCAAAATACGAGATAAGAAAACCTGATGGAAATATGGGTGCTCGCGATCCCTTTTTAGATTGAGCAGGCGTACTGCTCGGTCCCATGCGATTTGGCCCCGTCTGAGTGACTCGCGACGAGGATGCCGGCCGTGGTAGGCGCTGTGGGAACAACCGGAGTAGGTCGCTGAGGAGTTCTGACATCGCAGTGGTGGAAATGCGGTCGGACACGTTCGAAGAAGTCTACGCCAGTGCTCAATAGCCGTCTGTTGTGAGAGTTACCTGGATGGCAAGGATGTCGGAGAGTATCCGTCGTACCTGCCGAGTCTATGCCGGCTTTCAATCGGCGAGTCGAGATTTGGCGATATTCGTGGAGCTGACATAGGCCTCATGTAAGGCCGATCAAGAGAATGTTGGCAACTGCGAGCCATCGCTGACGTCAGTCTCCACCGGCAGCCAGCTTGCGTCTTCAATATAGGTGCACTCCCCACTCTCCCATGGATATTCGTCGCGGGGCACGCCTTGCATTGAGACTTCAAACGGGCAGATGTCCTGTAGCGACTCAATGACAGTGTTTGAGCGTCGCTCGGTGAGGCACGTGCGGAGGGTATATGCACCCATGTACAGCCGGAACTTGGGGACGTAGCACTGCAGGCGGAAGGTGCCTTCTTCGCGACGGTAAGGAACTTCGGCGTCGTACAGCCAGAATTCGCATGACGGGCTGCTTCTGCGCGTTGAGCACCTGGAAGGAAAAGCACAGGCTGCTGTGCGGCTCGGTGATCTGGAGGTCGAACTCGAAGGTGATAGGCTCGCCCCATTCGTGCACCCCGTAGGGGGATGATGTGCGAACGCGCGCCGAGGTGAGGTGGTTGTGGGCGACACTTTGCGGAGCTTCGTAGGCGCCCGCCTGCTCGTTGGGGTCTTTCAGGAAGGACTGATAGATGCGCACTGCATCAGCGGTAGGGCCGTCGAAACACAGAGAGCCGTCCTTGAGCACAAGGCAGCGTTCGGTCAGCTGCTTCGATGGCAAACAGCATGTGGCTCACGAAGAGGACGGTTCGGCCGCCGGCGGCGACGTCGCCCATTTTCGCGATGCACTTGCGTTGAAATCCGAGATCGCCGACGGCCAGGACTTCATCGACGATCAACACGTCTGGTTCGAGGTGGGCCGCCACGCTGAAGGCCAGGCGCGCGTACATACCTGTCGAGTACCAGCGCACGGGCGTGTCGATGAAACGGTCGATTTCGGCGAAGGCGACGATCTCGTCAAATTTGCGGGCGACCTCGGCGCGCCTCATGCCGAGAATGGCGCCATTGAGATAAACGTTTTCACGGCCTGTCAGCTGAGGATGAAAGCCGCTCCCAACTTCGAGAAGTGCGCGGACGTGACCGTGCATTTCGGCGCTGCCTTCGGTCGGTTCGGTGATGCGCGACAGGATCTTCAACAGCGTGCTCTTGCCGGCGCCGTTGAGGCCGACAATGCCCAGCAGCTCGCCCTGGCGCAGCTCGAACGAGACATTGCGCAGAGGCCCAGATCGACGGCGCGGGGGTGCGACCGCGGAGCCGTGGACGCTCCTGATTGCGCAGCATGCGCCACGGCGCAACCAGCGCGGCGTTGACGGCTTCGCGCACGTTGCGGTCGTGGGCGCGCTCGCCGATGCGATACCACTTGCCGAGGTTGTCGGCGCGCACCGAAATGTCACTCATGGTGTCGCGAAGTATTCGGCTGATGTGGCGAGGTATTCACGAGGTATTCAGCGGATGTCTGCACAGGCTCGCTCCGTACGGACGCGGTATCGGCGGGGATTCAGCTGATATCGGCAAACGTTCGCTCCGTACGGCGGTAGTAGAAGGCGCCCGTAACCAGCAACAGCACCGAGACGAAAGCGGACAGGAACATCTGCGCGAACATCGGATCCTGGCCGAGCAGCGCCCAGCGGAAGCCTTCGATCACGCCGGTCATCGGGTTGAGGCCGTACAGCGTGCGCCAGGGTTCCGGAAGCAGCGTGCTCGAGAAGGCCACGGGTGTCGCGAACATCCAGACCTGGACGAGAAACGGCTGGATGTTGGTGAAGTCGCGGTAGTCCACGTTGAGGGCCGACAACCACATGCCGACACCAAGGGACGACATCACCGCCAGCGCGAGCAAGAAGGGAACCGCCAACATTGTCGGCGACGGGTAAACGCGATAGTAGACCATCATCGCGATCAGCACGATGAAGGCGATCGCAAAATCGAACAGCGGCGAGAGCACGCTGGAGATCGGCAGGAGCATGCGCGGGAAGTAGACCTTCGTGATCAACGAGCTACTGCTCACGAGCGAATTTGACGAGCGCGTCAACGACTGCGCGAAGTAGTTCCACGGGAGCAGCGCGGTGTAGCTGAAGATCGGATACGGAATGCCGTTGGACGGAACTTTCGCGAGCTGCCCGAAAAACACGCTGAAGGCCACCATCATCAGGAGGGGCTGGATGATCGCCCAGGCGGCCCCGAATACGGTCTGCTTGTAGCGAATGGTGACGTCGCGCCAGGCAAGCAGGTAGGCCAGCTCGCGATAGTCCCACAGCTCCAGGAGATTGAGCTGCACCCAGCCCCGCGAGGGGCAGATCCGGATGAACGGGCGTTCGGTCCGCGGCTCTGCGAGCGTTGAGGCGTCGAGGGTTGCCGTCGTCTCAGGCGGCAGTTCGGTCTCTACCGTCATACCCTAGAAACCGTCATACCTTGCTACTGCGAGTTTCCCATTTGCCGCGGAAGCTGATCCAGAACGAGAGGGCAACCAGGCGCAGGTCCAGCCAGAGTGACAGGCGGCTAACGTACAGCTGGTCCACGCGAAATTTGAGGGGGGATGGGGCGTCTTTGGGCAAATAAATGGTCGCCAGACCGGTCAGGCCGGGGCGCACCTGGAGGCGGCGAGCGAAGCCGGTGGTCTCGTCGTAACGGATGGGCACGCCGTCGGGTGTGCGCTCGTTGGTAGACAGCGCGCGCGGACCCACGAAGCTCATGTCGCCCAGCAGAATGTTGAGCACTTGTGGGAGCTCGTCCAGTCCGGTGGCGCGCAGCAGGCGACCGACGCGCGTGATGCGATGATCGTCGGAGGTCGCCTGGCGAACGCCGAATTCGCGATCGGAGTGCTCCACCATTGTGCGGAACTTGAGCACGTGGAAACGCGATTGGCCACGGCCCCAGCGCTCCTGGCGATAAAAAACCGGACCACCGTCGTCCACCTTGATGGCCAGCCCAATAGCCAGCCAGACCGGCGCGGACAGCACCAGCATGGGAAAGGCGAGCGCGACGTCGAACATCCGCTTGGGGAGAGGATCAATAGCGGTAGGTGGTGCGGGCACGACCCGAACTGCCACTCGGGGCTGGTCGGCGACCGACAGCACGGGTGGAGACGGGGATCGGACTGCCATGATGCTTTCCTCGCTTTAGGAGTCGTGAGACTGTGAGTTGTGAATCAGCTACGGAGGTTGGTTGTTACACCCAGGCGGCTTCGGCTTCGGCTTCGGCTTCGGCTTTGACAGATCCTGGGGCCGCGGCGGCGTCCAGCTGGCCGAGGTTCGGCTGGCGCGTGACAGCGGACGCGTGACGCGTGACTCGAGACTTCCGCGACGCGTGAGTCGTCACGAGCGCGTGGCACAGGGCCTCGTACTGCGCCACGATCGCGTCTCGCGAATAAGCGCGGACTGCCTCGTCGCGGCCGCGTCTCGCCATGCGCGCACGCAGCGCCGGATCGCGATACAGCGCCAGCAGCGCCGCGGCCAGTTTCTCGGGGCGGTGCGGCTCGACGCACACGCCGCAGCCAGTACCCGTCACCAGGCGCCACAGATCGCTGTCCGCGTCGGCGCTGGCCAGCACCGGGCGCCCACTGGCCATGATCTCGTACACCTTGGATGGCATCGAAAACCGCGCCGATCCGTGGCGATACAGGGCGAGCTGCACGTCTGAGGCGGCCCGCAGCAACGGCAGTCGATCACGGGGTTGGAAGGGCAGAAATCGGACGTTGTCCAGTCCGAGGGTTTGCGCACGCTCCTGAAGTCGCGCGCGCTCCACGCCGTCGCCCACGATCAGGAACTGCAAGTCCGCCTGGTGGCGAAGCACGTGTGCGACGTCGAGCAGGGCGTCCAGGTCGTACACGTAGCCGAGATTGCCGGCGTGGGTGACGACGAATCTGTCGGTCAGGTCATGATCGCGGCTGAACGAGTTCACTTTGGGATAGGGCTGAATAAAGTCCACGTCGACGAAGTTCGGGATCGTGGCGACTTTGTCGGGGGGAACCTGTTTGCGCACGAGGTTGTCGCGAAATGCCGGCGCGATGACGCTGACGCGGGAGGCCTGCTCGTACATGAAGCGCTCCAGTTTCTCGAGTGCGCCAATGACGAGTTTGTTCGAGATCTGGCCGGCCTGGACCGGCGTCTCCGGATACAGGTCCTGGACATTGTAGATAAACGGCGCGCCTTTGAATCGGCCAATAATGGTCGCGGCGAGTCCGCTGAAAAACGATCCATTGCTGCACAGGATCACGTCATAGTCGCGTCGCGATGCACTGCCCGCGATGGTCGCCAGGGCATTGAACGAGAGATAGCTCAGCAAGCGATTGAGCATGTTCTGCTTGCTGCCGTTGGCGTACACCCAGGTCCGCTTGATATCCACGCCTTTCTGGAGGTCGGATTCGAACAGCTTGCCGCGGTACTGGTCCCAGACGCGGAACCGCTCATAGTGCGGAAACGTCGTCAGCACCGAAACCTCATGTCCGCGCGCGGCGAGCCCCTCGCACAACTGGCCCATGAGCGCGCCTGACGTATTCACGTCCGGCGGGTATTGAAGAATCAGGACCAGGATCCGCATCAGGCTTTGCGCACGAGGTGGTGGCCCAACACCAGCACGTCCATGCGCGTGCGCAGGAAACAACCGACAGCTTGCTCGGGCGAACACACGATAGGCTCGTTGTCGTTGAAGGAGGTGTTGAGCACGACCGGCACGCCGGTCAGCGCCTCGAATTCCTTGATGACTTGCCAGTACAGGGGCATCGCCGCTTGAAAGACGCTCTGGAGTCGACCGGTCCCGTCGACGTGGGTGACGGCGGGAATAACGGATCGCTTCTCGGGACGCACAGTGTAGACCATGGTCATGAACGGATCTGGGTAGTCCTGCTCGAAGAACTCGCCGGTGGCTTCGGCGAGAATTGACGGGGCGAACGGCCGGAATCGCTCGCGGTGCTTTACGCGCGCGTTGAGGATCGTTTTCATGTCGTCGCGACGTGGGTCCGCCAGAATGCTGCGGTTGCCCAGCGCGCGTGGTCCCCACTCCATGCGGTCCTGGAACCAGCCCACCACGTTGCCTTGCTCGATCATCCGCGCCACCAGGCGCGCGAGCTGGTCCTCGTCCAGGCGCACGTAGGTCAAGCCGCTGCGATCCAGGACCTGGCTGATCGCCGTGTCGCCAAAGGCGGGCCCGGTGCCGGCCACGCTCATGACGAACTTGCGCGGGTTGCCGAGCAGTTGATGGTGGATGTAGTAGGCGACGCCAAGCGAAGTGCCGGCGTCGCTCGCAGCGGGCTGCACAAAGACGTCCTTGAATGCTGGAGCCTCAAGGCGGACCTTGCCGTTGAACGAGCTGTTCAGGCCGACGCCACCGGCGATACACAGCGCCGTCTCACCGGTTGTGCGCTGCAGGTTGCGCACGAGGCCAAGCTCGGCCTCTTCGAGCACCGCCTGCAGCGACGCCGCGACATCCACGTAATACTGGTTTTCGGGTGTGGTCGGGTCCTGCCACATGTCCGGGTCTGGTTCTTTGGCGGGCCCGAAGATGTTCAGGAAGGCGGGTGAGTACAGTGTTCCGAGCGTTGGCGATCCTTCATTCCAGGTCATGCTGGCGCCAGCGACGTGATGCACAAACGCGTCCTGGTTGAGCTCGAACGTGCCATCGTGATGCAGGCGCAGGATGCGATGCAGCAGGTCGACATAGCGTGGCTGCCCGTAGGGGGCCAGGCCCATGACTTTGCCTTCGTCGCCGTACTTGCGAAAGCCGAGCCACTGGCACACGGCTGTGTAGAAGATGCCGAGCGAGTGTGGAAAATTGACCTCGCCCTGCACGTTCAGGGTGTGCTCGCGTCCCACGCCCCACATGGTGCTGACGAAGTCGCCCATGCCGTCCACCGACAGGATGGCGGCGCGCCGAAACGGCGAGACATAGAACGCGCTAGCCATGTGCGCACGGTGGTGCTCCACGTTGTGAAAGGTGGCCGTCAGCTGCTGGGCGGGCAACTCGACCGCGGCCGCGAGTGCGGAGCGCGGGTCCTGGACGCGGGCAGCGTTCGTGAGCCGGTCGCGCACGAACCCGATACCGGGACGCCGCGACAGCGCGAATACGACCTTTTTGCCGAGATTGGCGCGCGGGTCGCGCGAGATGCCGACATGGTCGAGCTCGCGGGCGCTGATGCGCGCTTCGGCGAGACAGTAGCGGATGGCCTCCGAGGGAAAGCCGGCGCAGTACTTGAGGCGTCGGAAGCGCTCTTCCTCCGCCGCGGCGATCATGTCGCCGTCGCGGATCAGGCACGCCGAAGCGCCAGCGTGGTACGCGTTGATACCCAGGATGTACATGCTTGGCTGCGAACCAGGTGAGGGTTGGAGGCGCGAGTGTCGGGTGCTCAGCGCCTCAGCGCACGCGCCACAGCACGTGCGCCGCGAGCAGCGGGAGCCGCGGCTGGATCGCCAGCATAGACCAGAATACGCGCTCCAACCGGTCGCGATTGTGAATTTCCAGCAAGCGGCCGACACGTCCGGCGAAGACCTGCAGCAGGACGTCGTATTCGGTGTCGCGGAAGCGGTTCATCAAATTGCGGATGTACCAGTGGAGGCGGAGCTCGCGATTGACGGCACGCGATTCCCAGGCATAGGTGGTGCGTCGCGCAATGGCCCGCGCGGCCGCGTGCGCGCCCCGAACTCCAGTGACGGTGCCACCGACAGTGGTGACTTTTACCTGGCCCGCGGCATCACCCACGAACAGGACATCCGTGCGGCCGACGCGTCGGGTCACGCGTGCGTTGGGCGCGTACAGGGGGATGAGCGCGGACTGATACTCGAGGGGCTCGAGGCCGTGGTCTGCAAGGAAAGTGTCCAGTTTCGCGCGTGCCTGGCGTGGCTTCACGTCGACGATGCCCACCGCGGCAGTGCGCTCGGATTCGGGGCACAACCAGTAGAAGTAGGGGGTCTCGCTTGGCAGAAACCACACTTTGCCAACGCCCGGGTCCGCGCTGCGCGGCAGAGCCACGCGCGCCTGAAGGACGGTGACCGCGGGCAACGGAGGTGCGCCGAAGGTGCGTGCGACGTGGCTGCGCACGCCGTCCGCGGCCAGGACCGCGCGAGCGGACACGTGCTGGGTGCAGTCGCTTCCACGACGGCGCACCACGACGGAGGCACCCTCGCCCTCTGGCTCGAGTGCGGCGAAATCATGACCATATGCCAGTTGGACACCGGCGTGCTCGGCACGCTCGGTGAGCATACGAATGAGCGCCGAGCGTTCGACAATCAGGTCGGGCTCGCGAAGCGAGATCGCAACGGAGCGATGCTTCCCGTAAAGCTGCAGCGTATGCACTGTATTGACGGTCGCCGGCTCCGCTGAGAATCCCAGGGCACGGTTCAATTCAGGCGTAACGATCAACGTGCGCGCACGCACCTCCGGTGGCTCGTTTCGCTCGTAGAGGCGAACTGGAATTCGCGCTTCGGCCAGGCGTTGGGCGGCGATCAAGCCAGCGACTGAGGCACCAACGACGACCACAGGTGCGCACGCGTCGGCGGCCTGGGGCATCGGAAGCGGATGTGCGGGATCTGCAAAAGGTGTCGTGGGCATGCTACCGCCCATTCCTCACGGTGAGGTCACTCCAAAGGCCACTCCAGAGAAGGGAGTTTGTGATAGTGGGCTGGGCAGTCGGCGCCGACTCCCGCTGGCCGCCGTCGGCATCGACGAACGGCCTACTGGTAAACCCTAACCTGGGTAACGCGTCCCGTCAATGTCCTGTTACGGCTCGTGTAAGAGCCTTGCATGGTGTTTAACACTCTGTTCGGTTTTGAGTTGGGCCTTGACACGCGCCCGCTGTTAGTATCAGTCTGGAGGTGGCCCTGTCATAGGAGAACTTATGGAAAAACGCTGGGCCGTTCTCAGAGCGCAAGCCCACCGCGAAGCGTTTGTCGCGCAGTCCGTCAGTTCACGTGGAGTGGAGTGCTACATTCCAGTTCGTCCGTCGGTGCGGACACCGGCGAGTCCGACTATCTTGTTTCCCGGGTACGTGTTCGCACAAGTCGCTCTGGATTCGGATGACCTGCTGCGCATCCGTTCAGCACCCGGGGTGGCGTATCTCCTGCCGCGCGCGGGCACGCCCACGCTGCTACCCGATCTGCTCATCAGCGCGATTCGCGCCAAGGAGCACGAGCTGCGCGCGCGGCGGAACGAACACGAGTTCGTTAATGGGGAGCAGGTGCGTGTGCTGAGCGGGCCGTTCAAGTGGGTCGAGGGCATCTTCGATCGAAAGCTGAGCGCCAGTGGTCGGGTACGGATCCTGCTCGACCTGGCGAGTGGTGGCGTCGCGGTGCAGATGTCGGCGCACGATCTGGAGCCGCTTGGCTTGACGTGATCGTGCATGTCTCGTGACATAACCGTGAAATTACTTCACCCGGCCGTATATTTGTAGGCGACCCGCCTCCGGGTGTGATAACAGCAAGTGCGCACGTACTGGCGCACGAGCGTGGCAGGGAGGGCGTGTCGCCGAATGTTAAGCACACAAGAAAACGAGCTGCTTACCCGCGTGGGGCCGCGTACACCCACGGGCGAACTCTTTCGTCGCTTCTGGCTTCCGGTGCTCCTCAGCGAAGAGCTGCCACGCGCGGATAGCGACCCGGTGCGCATCCGCATCCTTGGCGAAGACCTGATCGGCTTTCGGGACAGCAGCGGTCTACCTGGCTTGCTGGCCAGTCACTGCCCGCACCGAGGCGCCTCGCTGTTCTTCGGTCGGAACGAAGACGGCGGGCTGCGCTGCGTGTACCACGGTTGGAAGTTCAGCATTGACGGCATGTGTGTGGACATGCCCAATGAACCGGCTGAATCGGATTTCAGATCTAAAGTCATGGCCGTCGCGTATCCGTGCGTCGAGCGCGGCGGGCTCGTCTGGGCGTACATGGGCCCACCCGAGCACCGCCCCGAACCGCCGGATCTCGAATTCACCCTCGTGCCCAATAGCCACCACTACGTGACTAAGTACCCACTCGACTGCAACTACATGCAGGGCATGGAGGGTGAGCTGGACTCCAGCCATGTGTCATTTCTGCACAGCACCCTCAAGCCCGAGCAGAACCGGCTGAGCAGCCAGGTGCTGGGCCAGAACCTGCTCGAGCTGACGGCGCGGGACGGCCACCCGCGGTTCACGGTCGTCGACAGCGACGCTGGGCTGGTGATTGGCGCCAGCCGCGAAGTGGGTGATGGCACGCTGTATTGGAGGATCACCCAGTGGCTAATGCCGTGCTACACGCTGGTACCTGGTGACCCTAACGGCACGTTGTTGTGCCAGATCAGAATACCCATTGACGACGAGCACCACTGGTTGTTTCGTCTGCGCTGGAATGCCTTCCATCCGCTGCCGGAGGAAGAAGTGCGCGTCTACCGGCGGGGCGGAGGGTTTTACGCGACGCAGATCCCCGGTGCGTACCAGACGCTAGCGAACAGGAGCAATGACTATCTGATCGATCGCCACAAGCAGAAGACGGTGAATTACTCCGGCCTCGAGAGTGTGCCGATCGAGGATACGGCGATGATGGAGAGCATGGGGCCGATTTACGATCGGACGCAGGAGCATCTGGGCAGCAGCGACGTGGCGGTGATCAGCACGCGACGGCGGCTGATCAACTTGGCAAGCGACCTCAGGGACGGCGTGGAGCCATTTGCCGCGAGGCACCCGGAGCTGTATCGGGTGCGCTCGGCGGTCAAGGTGCTGGCGCGCGAGGTCCCATTCCTGGAGGGCGCCAGCGATCTGCTGCTGTCACGCGTGCGGGGCGATCAAGAGCTGGCGTCCACCGGATAGCTTCCAACTGGCGGTAGCTGCGCGGCGTCGAACTGCTGAGCGAAGTGTTCTCGGAGGGTGCATCCGAGAAATGGAAGCCGCATGCTCAGTCACGAAGACAACGAACGCGTCTGTCGGGTGGGTCCCGGCACGCCGATCGGCCGCTGATGCGCGAATACTGGATGCCGGTGCTGCAGTCGGAGGATCTGACGGCACCGGATGGCGATCCGCCGCGTGTACGGTTGCTCGGTGAGGACCTGATTGCCTTTCGCGACACCGGTGGTAAGGTCGGGCTGCTGGCGCAATTTCGCGCTGCTCCGCGGGCAGCGGTCGCCGGAACTGCAGGTCCTGGATGTGGACGGATGTGGGCGTGACGTACGGAGGGATGCGACCGGCCGCACCATCTAGGACCCGGGGTCGGCGGACACAATCATTCTTCGGGAGCGGCGCCGGCGGCTGGAGACAGTACGCGCGCACGTGGAGGGCACGGTTCCGCGGCGTCGACCAGCCCGAGGCGTATCGGCGGCGCGGCGTGCAGCTGACACTCACGCCGGGGACGAACTGGTATCAGCTGACGGAGGAGATGCTGCATCAGGTAGTGGCGGCGGGCTGAGCGCCTTTTCGAACCAGTGGTGGGCGTACGGCTCGCTGTTGAAGGCCGCCACTTCGCGATAGCCGCTGGCGCGATACAGCTGAATCGCTTCGGTCAGCGCGCGATTGGTCTCCAGTCGAACCGCAGTCGCGCCGGCGTCGCGCGCGCGGCGCTCCAGTTCGCCGAGCAGGCGCCGGCCGAGACCCAGTCCGCGCGCCTCGCGGGCGACCCACATGCGCTTGAGCTCGGCGGGTTCGCCGGGATGAAACTTCAGGGCCCCGCAGCCGAGCGGAGCCCCGTCGAGTCGCGCGATCAGAAAAGCCCCGACGGGCGGCAGCAGTTCGTGGGCCTCTGCTGAATTGGTGCGCGCCGGGTCGAAGCCGGTCTCGAAGCGCGCCTGCAGCTCCGCGAAGTACTGCTCGATGCACCAGCGCGCCTCGGGCGCCGCGGGATCCTCGGGCTCGATACGTACTTGCGAGGCGCGCAGCAGACGCTCAACCTGCGTCATCGCGGTCACCAGTTTGCCGCGCTGAACCTCGGTCAGTGGGTCGAGAAAACTCCAGGCGACTGCGTCCGAGCGATGGTCGAGCTCGTCGCGCTCGAGGCGACCGGGGGGCGTGAGGTGGACGGAGCGCGCGCGGGCGTCGTCTGAGCTGGCCTCGACGACGACGAGCGACTGGCGCTCGAGCGAGCGCAGGACGCGGCTCAGGTAGCCGGAGTCCAGGCCGAGGCGCGCGCGCAGGGCGCGGACTTCGGCGCCATCGGGGCCGATTTCCCACAAGATGCGGGACTCGGCCATGGGCCGGCCGCGGGCGAGGAAGCTGTCGGTCAGGGCGCCGATGCGCTGGGCGACGGTGCGATTGAAGGCGCGCACCTGGGCGACGGCCTGGGGCGCCTGACCAGGTTGCGACATGTGAATTGCCTGACTTTAGTCAGAGATCTCGGGCGCGTCAAGATGCCTATGCTGAGAGTGATGTTTATTGCAGTCACGCGCATCACGGCGCCCAGCGCGGCGCAGGACCGCATGGTCGAAGGTTTTCGTCGGGGTGGACCCGAGCTCAAACGCTTCCCCGGCTTTCTCGGATTTGAGTTGTGGCGTAATGCCGCGACCCTCGAGGCGGTCTCGCGCTGGGAGTCCCGCGAGGCAATGGAGGCCTACCGCAGCAGTCCGATGTTCGGGGCGCACCACGGACCCGACGCCGGATCGGGCGGGAGCGCCGAAGTCGTGAGCTTTGATGCCGAGGTGGTGGTGTAGGCCGCGCGGTCGCCCAGATCAGGCCGAGGTGGCGCTCGGCAGGCGGTTGAGCAGGCGCATCAGCGCCGAAAAGTCAAACGGTTTGTTCAGCCATGCCGCGGCTTTGATGCGTTCCGCCCACTGGTAGGCGGCGCCGGCCGCGGTGACCGCCACGATCGGCGCGTGGCGCACGGGTAGCTGCCGATAGCGCTCCGCGAAGGTCGGGCCGTCCATGACGGGCATGTTCATGTCGAGCAGGATGACATCCGGCTGGAAGTTCTGGACGCGCCGCCGCGCCGCCGCGCCGTTAGCGGCCGCGG
The DNA here is from genome assembly GCA_963776625.1 of uncultured Chloroflexia bacterium. Classification (GTDB taxonomy): domain Bacteria; phylum Chloroflexota; class UBA6077; order UBA6077; family CF-72; genus CF-72. Next base: position 1,647,926 of record CAVZNP010000007.1, read on the forward strand.
TGACCTCGAAGCCTTCTTCGACGAGGGACTGGGTTAGCACTTCGCGCAAGCTCGCGTCATCCTCCGCCAGCAATACACGACGATGGTTCAGGTGGGTCAGTGGCATGGTCGCGGGCTCGTAGACCGGGTGTGATCGCTTGTAGCCAGAGCAGAGCGCGTGCCGGACGACGATGACCGCGAGGCTGGCACGTCTTGTGCTCTGGTCGCCACGCGTAACAAACCGTAACGAGGACGGTGGGACTGGAGTTTGAGGATCGCCCTATGGTCATGCTTTCGGACTTTTTGCGCTTCCGTTTGACTGACCAACGTATCAAGCGCGGCCGGCTATCGGACGTGGCCGTCGACCTCGCCGCAGGCGACTATCCGTGCGTTGCACAGCTGGTGATTCGGTTTGGCGGACCCCGCCGGCTGGTCACGCTGCCCTGGTCCGCCGTCCAATCCATCGACTGGCGGCGTCGCGCGGTAGTGGTCGCCGATCTCGACGCGGCGGCCACCGTTGGAGTGACGCACTCGGTGCTGGCCAGACGCGACATCATGGATGCCCTGATTGTCGACGTCGGCAAACGCCACGCGTTGCGCGCCAACGACCTCTGGTTGCGGGAAGAAAACGGCCAGTTGTGGCTCGGCCGGTGCAGACGCCAGTCCATGGGCCGTGGTGCGTCGTCTTGGACACGGAGTGCTCGGTCGCGGCGCAGCGCGTCATCTCGTCGACTGGAAAGACCTGGAGTTCCTGCGCGGTGATCCGGAGGCTGCTCGCCAGGGGCGCGACTACCATCGCCAGATCGCCCGCCTGCAGCCGGCTGAGATCGCGTGTTTGCTCGATGCGCTGCCGTACCTGCACGCGGCTGAGTTGCTGACCTTGATCGAGGATCCAATCGCCGCCGACACGCTCGAGATGATGTCGCCCGAACGCCAGACGCAGGTCATCCAGGTGCTCGACGCGGACCAGGCCGCGCGCCTGCTGTCGCGAATGGCGCCGGACGCCGCCGCGGACCTGCTGGGCTACCTGGCGCCCGAGCGAGCGGAGCAGCTGCTCCGGCAGGTGTCGGCTGCCGAACGTGACCTGATCATTGACCTGCTGCGCTATCCGGACGACACGGCCGGCGGCATCATGACCAACCAGCTCGTGTGTGTGCACGCGTCGGACAGCGTGGGCGCGTCACGGCGCATGCTCAAAGACAGCATTGCGCTGCCGGACTTTGCGAATTACCTGTATGTGATTGACTCCGACGCAGAGCGTCATCTGCAAGGCGTGGTCAGCATGCGTGATTTCGCAGTTGCGGACGACGCTGCACTGATCGAGTCGCTCATGCGCGCTGAGGTGAACACCATTGACGCCCTGACGCCGGCGCGCGTGGCCGCGCGTGAGGTGGCCGACCAGCAGCTCGCGGCGCTTCCCGTGAGCAGTCGCGATGGGCGCCTGCTTGGCGCGGTGACCGTGGACGCGGCGATCGCCCAGATCGCACCGCTGGGCTGGCGCAGCCAGGCGCCGAAGGTCTTTTCGTGAGCGTTGGAAGCCCGCCGCAGCTGGTGGTTCCCGCGGAGGTCCTCCCGCCAAGTGCTGACTCGCGCGTCGGACAGCGCGCGCTGAGCCGCGCGGGTGTAAGGGTCACCATCCGCGGGCGCAGTGTCAAGCTGCGCGGCCTGCATCGGACACCGACGGGCCTGCTGGCCGTGCTGGCCATTCTCGGTCCGGGGCTGCTGTCGGCTACGGCCGGCGATGACGCTGGCGGCGTAGCGACCTATTCGCAGGTCGGCGCGAAGTACGGCTACGACCTGCTGTGGGTCCTGCTGCTCATCACCATCTCGCTGGCGGTCGTCCAGGAGATGTGCGCGCGACTGGGCGCCGCCACGGGCCGCGGGCTGCTGGACCTCATCCGCGAGCGCTTTGGCATTGGCTGGGCGCTGGTGGCGGTCAGCATCATCGTCATCGCCAACGGCGGAGTCACGATCACGGAGTTCGTTGGCATTGGCGCGGCGCTCGAGCTCCTCGGCGTGAGCAAGTACGTGGCGGTGCCAATCGCGGCTGTTGGATTGTGGTACCTGGTTATCGCCGGCTCGTACGGCCGCGTCGAAAAGCTGCTGCTGTTATTGACGCTGGCCTTCTTCGCGTATCCGGCGGCGGCGATCCTGGCGCATCCGGACTGGTCGGCGGTCGCGCGTGGCACGTTCATTCCGACACTGCAGTCCGACCCGGACTATCTCACGCTGCTGGTCGCGCTGATCGGCACGACGATCACGCCGTACATGCAGTTGTTCCAGCAGAGTGCCATCGTCGAAAAAGGCGTCGGTCGTGACGACTACGGCCCCGAGCGGGTTGACGCGTACGCGGGCGCCGCGTTTGGGAATCTGATCGCCGCATTTATTGTCATCGCGACCGCGGCGACCCTGCATGTCGCTGGCATCACCGATATCCAGACGGCACAGGACGCCGCGCAGGCGCTGCGACCGGTCGCGGGCGACGCGGCGGTGCTGCTCTTCGCCGTGGGCCTGTTGGGCGCCAGCCTGGTCGCGGGCGGGGTCCTGCCGCTGGCCACCGCGTACTCCGTGAGCGAGGCCTTCGGCTTTCGGAAGGGCGTCAATCTCGACTTCCGCCGTGCGCCGATCTTCGTTGGCCTGTTCACCTTGCTGGTCGTGGTAGGCGCGCTGGTCGCCCTGGTGCCAGGCGTGCCGGTCGTCGAGGTGCTGGTCGGCGTACAGGTGCTCAATGGCGTGCTGCTGCCGGTCATTCTGGTGTTCATCCTGATCCTGGCCCACGATCGACGCCTGACGGGCCGGCTGCGCAACGGGCCTGTGAGCCAGGTCCTGGGGTGGGGTACGTTCGTGCTGGTGACGTCTTCGGTCGTGGTCCTGCTCGGCAGCCAGATCCTGGGCGTGTTTGGCATCAGCGTTCTGGGCGGCTAGGCAGGCTGGATGGTCACCGCGACGGCCCGCGCGGGCCAGGTACAACGCTGGACGGACCTCGACGTACGCGCGCTGCGACACCCCGCGGCGCTGATCTTCAATCCGCACGCTGGCCAAAAGCTGGGCATCGACACAAACGCGGGCAGCGCTGAGGACGTCCAGGTAGCCCTGCGTGGCGAGTCGATCCCCTTCGACGCCTGGCCAACCAGCACGCCGGGCACGCGACGGATCTGGCGCGTCGCGCGGTGGCCGAGGGACGCGAGCTCGTCATTGGCGCTGGCGGGGACGGCACCATCAACGAGATCGCGCACGGGCTGGCCCAGACAGACACGGTCCTGGGCCTGATGCCGCTTGGCAGCATCATGAACGTGGCGCGCACGCTGTGGGTGCCGCGCGATCTTGCCCGCGCGGCGCGCACGATCGTCGAGGGCAAAGTGCTGGCCATGGACATGGGTCGCGTGGGCGAACGCTATTTTCTCGAAGCGGCTGGCATTGGACTCGACGCGGGGCTCTTCGGCTACTTCGACCGACTGGACAGCGGTGGCTCGTGGCCGCGCGTGGCGCGGGCGATGTGGCGCTTCGTGCGGCTGCTGGGCAGCCCGCGACTGACGGTCGAAATACCCCGGGGGCGCGATTCGCGCGCGTGCGCCCATGGTGAGCGTGGCAAACGGGCCGTATGTTGGCGCCGCGTATGCGATTGCTCCGAACGCGCGCATTGACGATGGTCTACTCGACACAATCATCTTCCACGGCACGAGCATTCCACGGGTGCTGCTCCACCTGGCGCTGGTTGCGGGCGGGCGGCCCTTGCCTCCGCCGCGGCATGCGCAGGTCCTGCGAGTACCCTGGATACGCGTGAGGAAACTACGTCGTGGGCGACCGCTGCCGGTCCACATTGACGGGAACCCGATCGGCGTCACCCCCGTGGAGGTCCACGCCGCGCCCGCCGCGCTTCGAGTCCTCACCGGGCCGCCCGATGCATCAGGCATTCGCGCCTGGGAGGTGGTCGGGCCGGTCGGGACCTTGAGCCTGCTGGAGTCCGCGCCAGCCCAGCACTCGACGCGCGTCGCGCACCCCCTCAGCAATCCGACGTTTCGCGAGCTGTGGCTCGCCAATATCGTTTCGAATATCGGCACCTGGATGCAGACGGTCGGTGGCGCGTGGCTGATGACGACGCTGACGGCCGACGCGCTGCCGGTGGCGTTGATGCAGACGGCCACCACGCTGCCCGCCTTTCTGGTCGGACTGCCGGCGGGCAGCCTGGCCGATCGGCTCGATCGTCGCCGGCTGACGCTCGCGACGCAGGCCTGGATGCTGCTGTGCGCCGCGGCGCTGGGTGTTCTCACGCTGGCCGGGGCGGTGACGCCGTGGCTGCTGCTGGGCATGACCTTCGCGTTGGGATTTGGCAGCGCGCTGGCGGCGCCAACCTGGGCGGCGATTATCCCCGACGTGGTGGATCGTCCGCAGGTCCCCACGGCCATCATCATGAACAGCGCCGGCTACAACGTCGCGCGGGCTACGGGACCGGCACTCGGGGGCCTGGTCGTAGCGGTGACCGGACCGGCCTACGCGTTCCTCCTCAACGCCGCGTCATTTCTGGCCACGCTGGGCGTGGTCTTTCGCTGGCGCCCGCGCGCGGGCCGAGCGGGCAGCGCCGAGCGGGAGCCGCTGACGCACATGGTGGTCGCGGGCTTGCACTACGTCTGGCAGGCCGAGGCCCAGCGGGTGGTACTGGTGCGCAGCACGCTGTGGATGCTGTGCGCAAGCGCGTTCTGGGGCCTGCTGCCGGTAGTCGCGGTGCGCGAGCTCAATCTGGACGCGACTGGCTACGGGCTGCTGGTAACGTGCGTTGGTATCGGAGCAGTCGGCGGCGCCTTCGCGCTGCCGTGGCTGCGGCGGCGGGTGCACACCAATCGTCTGCTGATGCTCTCGATCATGATTTTCGCGCTGATGTATCTGGTGCTGGCATGGGTGCACGTCGGTGCCGCTGGTGTGCGTCGTGCTGGCGATCGGTGGCGCGGCGTGGACGACGTCGAATCAGAATTTTCAGATCGCGGTGCAGATGAGCGCGCCGCGCAACATGGCCGCGCGGGCGATCGCCGCGTACCTGCTCACCTTTCAGGGTGGGCAGGCGATCGGCGCCGCGGTGTGGGGCGCGCTGGCGGACCGGGTGGGAGATCCGATCACCCTGACGCTGGCCGCGCTGGGCACCAGCCTGGGGCTGCTAGCGGCCCTGAAGTGGGTGGTGGAGGACCCGAGTCCGAGCCCGGCCCACGTGGGACACTGAGGCTGATGACTGAGGCACCGGCGGTGGTTGTGGACCTGGTTGACGGCATGGCTTTTCGCGCGGCGACGCCGTCGGGGCACTCGCTTGTCCTGGACTCGTCGGGCAATGTGGGTGGGCGCGAGCAAGGGCCGCGACCGATGGAGATGCTGCTGGTCAGCCTCGGCGCGTGCACGGGTATGGACGTGATCAGCATCTTGCGCAAGATGCACCTGGAGGTCTCGGCTTACCAGGTGCGGGTCAGTGGCTCGCGGGCTTCGGAGCATCCGCGCGTGTATACCGCCATCAGGCTGGAGCACGTGGTGACGGGCCGTGGCTTGAAGGCCGAGCGGGTGCGCCACGCGGTCGAGCTATCGGCGAGACAATACTGCCCGGCGATGGCGATGCTGTCCAGAGCGGCGCCCATTGAGGTGGTCTTTCGCGTGATTGACGAGGTTTCTGGCGAGGCGCAGGAGGGATCGCTGACCGTAGGCGCGTAACGTTTGCCCTCGGGTTGTCGCGGCTCGCCCTATCAGACGTTTTCAGGGTGTGCAGGCGGTGCGGGCGGTCTTTTTGAGGCGCACCCACACCCGTGACGGCGACGTCAGCGCGAAGGCCCTGCTATGGCACTTCACCGTGCGGCAGCGGGCGGCTGCAGAGATCTCTGATCCTCGCGGTGATATCCGACTGATCGTACGCACGCAGCAGATTGATCCGATTGCGGCTCGGGTCCCCCGCGTGCCAGTACTCGTAAATATCCTGTCGCATCCCGAACGACGACATCGCCAGGTCGTGCGCCACGCGGAACAGGCGTGACTTGTACTCCACGTCCACGTCCTTGCCGCGCATGAACCGCTCCAGCGACGGGCGGATCTCGGGATTCGCCAGGTCATTCTCGCTCGGCTGCATTACGATGCCCGACCCGCAGATCTCGCGCAGTAGCTCGGTCATGCGCCACGTCGTCTGCGCCATCCATACCGCCACCGGGCCCTGACCGGGCATGCCGGCAGTGGTGCGTGACGAGTGTTCGATGCCGTCCATCGTCAGCCGCAGCATCTCGCAGTTGGCGACCATCTCGCCCACTTTCGACGCCACTTCACGGAACTCGATCACGCCGATGGCCTCTGCAACCAGCGTCGCGACGGCCGTCAGCAGGCGGAAACGGAACAGCGCGCGTTCCAGGTTCGCCCAGCCAGCGAAGTTCAACTCCGCACCACTCGGACCCGCCGACATGACCCGTGCGGGAGCCTCGTACAGGAAAAAGATGCGGTCCCAGGGGACGAGCACACGCTGGAAGAACAGCATGCAGTCCTGTTCGTCCAGCATCTGGAACGGGTGACCCCAGGACCCGAACCAGCGTCCGACGGGCTCGCGCGCCAGAATCTGCAGTCCTGGACTGCCAGTCGGAATGGAGAAGGCCAGCACGAAGCGTGGGTCGTTGCGCGCGTAAAACGTCTGCGACAGCGACACGTACGTCTCGTTGCTGAAAACAGCCGCCGTCGACAATTGCTTGCCGCCGCTCACGATCACGCCGTCATCCGTCTCTTCGACGACGTGCAGGGCGATTTCCTCATCTTCGGGAACCTGCCGCCGCTCATTCTGGGGCTGCTGGCTCCGATCCACCTGCGGGTCACCCAGCGCATGTGTCAGGAAGACGTCGTTGTCGCGGCAAAAGCGGTAGTAGCCGGCGATATTTTCGGCGAAATCGCAGCGTGGGTGCTTGGCAGCGCCGAAGGCCGCGCGTCGATTCATCAGGTTGACGATGAAGGGTGCCAGCACGTCCGGACTGCGTCCCAACTGACCCCACGTCAGCAGGTTCCACAACTGGCTGTTGCGCCGCTTCCGCTGGGAGTCCTCCGGCGAGCGAGCGATGAGCCACGACAGGCTGGTGCGAACACCGTTTTCGGGATCGACGTAGGTCATCTCGTGGCGGTAGTCGCTGTTCTGCTTGTCGTACACGTCGGCCAGCGCGCGCACCATGTCGCGGAACGCGGGATGCGTGGTGATGTCGTCGACCCGCTGGCCGTCGAACCACACCTCGCGCCCATCGCGCACGCTTTCGACATAGCGCTCGCCGTCATTGCCCCAAGACGGGTCGCAGGTTGAACGGTCACGAGACCAGCTTTCGTAGCAGTGCGCGCAGCCGCGGCGTGTCCTTCAGCGCGGCGCGCAGGCCTTCGAGGGCGTCGTCGCCGTCGATCATCATCGGGCTGCGTTGGAAGCGACCCTCGTGGTTGTAGTAGCAAAAGCGAACCCCGAAGGCGCCGGCGTGGTCGGCGTATTCGAGCAGCTGGATCGCTGGCTCCGCGTAGCGTCCGATATAGGCGGCTTCCTCGATGATCTGGCCGCTGCCCCAGTGGAAATTGAACTCACGTGGGACATCACGTCCGCGCCGTGGCTGGGCGGATTTGCTCGTGCTGCGAGTGGTTGGCATGCCCTACCTTTCGTTGCGCTACGTCGAGTTTGTACCACCTTGCATAATGGGTCGGACCGTGAGGTGGCTGCCGCCTGAGACGACGTCGGACGCGGCCGTCGTCGTGGCTGCCCGCGGCGTGCGCGCCTTCGGCGACGGATTCGTGAGCGTCCTGCTGCCCGTCTATCTGCTCACCCTGGGGTTCGACGAGGTCCAGATTGGCGCCGTGGCAACGGCCACGCTGCTCGGCTCAGCAGCGCTGACTCTGCTGGTAGGGCTGATGGCGCATCGCTTTCGCACGCGCCGCTTGCTGGCAAGCGCTGCGCTGCTCATGGCAGCCACGGGGGTCGGTTTCGTGGTCGTACACCAGTTCTGGCCGCTGCTGCTGGTGGCGTTTGTCGGCACGCTGAACCCGTCGTCGGGCGACGTCAGCGTGTTTCTACCGCTCGAGCAGTCTGTTCTGCCGCGCACCGTCAGTGCCCGCGAACGCACCTCGCTGTTCGCCCGCTACGCCCTGGCGGGCGCACTGGTTGGCGCGCTGGGTGCACTGGGCGCCGGTCTGCCGCAGTTGGCCGCGAATCGCGGCGGAGTGCCACTCGATCTGGCGCTGCAGGGCATGTTCCTGGTGTACGGCCTGCTGGGACTACTAGCGCTCGCACTCTACGCGCGGCTCTCCCCTGCCTTCGAGGACCACTCGGCGCCGCACGCGCCGCTGCGCGAGTCGCGCGGGGTAGTGTACAGGCTGGCCGCGCTGTTCTGTCTGGACGCGTTCGGTGGCGGGTTCGTGGTCCAGTCGATCCTGGCGCTGTGGCTGTTTCTGCGGTTCGATCTGTCGATTGCGACCGCCGGGACGATCTTCTTCTGGACTGGCGTCACCTCCGCGGGCTCCTTTCTGCTGGCCGCGCCCCTGGCTCGGCGTGTCGGACTGGTGAACACGATGGTCTTTACGCACCTGCCGTCGAATCTCTTGCTCGCGCTCGTGCCGTTCATGCCCACGCTGCCGCTGGCGGTCGGGATGCTGCTGGCACGCAGCGCGCTGTCGCAACTGGACGTTCCGACGCGCGGCTCGTACGTGATGGCGGTCGTGCCAGCGGCGGAGCGCCCGGCCGCGGCCAGCGTCACGTCCGTGCCGCGCAGTCTGGCAAGCGCGGCGAGTCCGTTGCTGTCCGGCTACCTGTTGAGTCTGTCGACGTTTGGCTGGCCACTGTTGATCGCGGGCATCGTCAAAGGCGTCTACGACATCTTGCTGCTCGGTTCCTTCGCGCGCCTGCCACCACCCGAGGAGCGTGAGGGAACGCGCCCCGCCGACCAGGGTCGTCCACTGCATCAGAC
>CAVZNP010000008.1:0-434289 GCA_963776625.1 uncultured Chloroflexia bacterium
GACTATGCAGACACGCGGCTCGGGCTTTTCGGCGTTTGGCTCGTCCGACAGCTCCATCTATCGCACGCGGCGCGGCTTCGAGCGGACGCTGTTCCAGTTCACGATCGTGGTGGCCGTACTCTGGGTGCTGGTTTCGATCGGGGCGGCGCTCACGTTCTGACGCGTGTTATGGGGCTGTGGCTTGTCCGTTCGGAGCGAGCCCTTCTAGGATCCAGAGGAATGCGGGCGCTGGCACGTATCTGCCTCGGATTGCTGCTCGTGCTGATCCCCGCTGCGCGGGCCGTCGCCGACGACGGCATTCCTGGCCGCATCCTGTTTATCAAGGACGGAGACCTGTGGCTGCTCGACGCGTCTGGGCCACACCAGCTGGCCACGGGCGGCGCGTTCACTCAGCCCAACTGGGCGCCGGACGGCAGCAGCCTGGCCTACGTGTATCGAGGCAACAACTTTGCCGACATCTTCGTCACCGACGATCAGGGCCAGAACCAAACGCGGCTGACCAACTCGCAGTCGACGATCCTCGACAACAACGACTGGAACCTGAGACCCGCCTTTTCGCCGGATGGGCAGACGATCGCCTTCGTTTCGGACCGCAATTCGGCGCTGCCCACGCTGTGGCTGATCAATCCGGACGGCACAGGCCGGCGCGCGCTGGCAACCCCAGGGCTGCAGGCCGATGACGTCGACGCGCTGTCGTGGTCGCCCGACGGCAACCAACTGGCATTCACCATGTTCAACGAGCCTGGACCAACCCAGATTGGAGTGCTGGCACTGCCGAGCGGCGGCCGCCAGCAGGCACGCGCCCTGACGACGCAAGCCGGGGGCGCGCTCGATCCGGCCTGGTCACCCGATGGCAACTGGCTGGCGTTCGCCGGGCATGACGGACTTGCCCTCGAGATCTACGCGATGCAGCCAGCGGATACGGACTCGCCGCCGGCCACCCGATTGACCAGCGACGGGCTGCTGGCGCGCTCGCCGGTGTGGAGCCCGGACGGGCAGCACATCGCCTACCTGTCGAACAAAACGGGCAACTACGAGATTTTCGAGATCGACATCAGCACCGACGCGTCGGGGGCGCTGGTCGCCTCGCAGCCCAGACAATTGACGAAGGACCTGCATGTGGACGCGGGGTCGGGGCTGTCATGGGGCCACTGACACGCTGCCCGGATCGGATTTGCCGGAACGGGACCTGACGCGGTGACCAACGTCAGGGACGCGCCCTCCGGCGACGCGCTGGCTGCCTCGGTTGCGACCGCGCCGCCGAGTGACCCTGGCCCCTCCGCGCCGGGTGGCTGCCCGGAGCGGCAGGCCGCCGCGACGCGACTTGGCGCCGAGCGCCGCCGTCTGCTGCTCATCACGACCGTCGTCTCGCTCGCGGCGCTACTCGTGCCGTATCTGACAGGTGCATGGGAAACGCTGTATTTCTCTCTGGCAGCGACCCTCTGGCCGCTAGCCCTGCGCGCCGCTATCTTCTTGATTGGCATGCACCTCGCCCTGGCGGTGATCATGCTGCCGCTCAGCTACTACGGCGGGTACGTGATCCCGCACGCGTACGGGCTCGGGCGTCAGTCGCGTGGGGCGTGGAGTATCGACTGGCTTAAGGCGACCGTGCTGACGGCCGGACTGGGATCCGCCGTCGGCGGCGTGTTCCTCTGGATCGTCAGCACGAGCGGCGCGCGATGGTGGTGGATCTTCGGCTTGTGCGTCTCGGCCATCGGACTGCTGCTGGTATACGTGACGCCGTACGTGCTGGTGCCGCTGTTCTTCAAGATGCAGCCGCTGGTTGACACCGAGACCGTCGAGCGGATTCACGCCATGGTCAACCGTGCGGGTGCGCCCGTGCGCGACGTGTGCTCGTTGGATTTCTCGCGCCGCACGGCAGAAGCGAACGCGGCCGTCATCGGCATGGGACGCTCGCGGAGGGTCGTGATCGCCGACACGCTCCTGGCCGAGTTCACGCCGGGCGAAGTGGACGCGGTGGTTGCGCACGAATTGGGGCATCACGTGCATCACGACGTACAGCGTCTGCTGCTGGGCAACGCGGTGCTGATCTGGGGCGGTCTGTTCCTCGCGTCGCTGGCAGTGCCCGGTGCGTTGCCTATTCTGAGCTTGCCGAGTCTGGCCTACGTGCCCGGCTACCCGGTGCTGCTGTTCGTCGTCGAGGTGTACTTCCTGGTGTTCTCGCCGCTGCTGAACTGGTGGTCACGCCGTCTCGAGAGCGGCGCGGACCGCTTCGCGCTGCGGCTGACGCGCGACCCGGCGGCATTCGCCGGAGCGATGCGGCGGCTCGGGTGCCAGAATCTGGTCGAGCTGTGCCCGCCGCGGTGGTCCGAGGTGCTGCTGGCGACGCACCCGACTCTGCAGCGGCGCATCCAACTGGCTGAAACATGGACTGGCTGAAGCGCGCAATGGATGACCCGGTCGTCGTCGTGCGTCGACCCGTGGGGCCGCCGCCACTGGCGCTGCGGCTGGCCGCGGTCCTCGCCGTGCCGCTGCTGCTGTACGCGCTGGTGATGACCGGCCAGAAGGCGGTTGAAAACTACCAGTTGAATCAACAGGCCGACGGACTGCGGGCGCAGATTGCCGGCCTGCGGGCGCAAAACGTTCAGCTACAGCAGCAGATCGAAGACGCGCGGACGGACACGGCGATCGAGACGATCGCGCGTGAGCAGCTGGGGCTGATCAAACCGGGCGATCATCCGCTGGTGCTGCTCACCGACGGCTCGACCCCCGCCGCGCCAGCGTCGTCGGCCGCGGCCGTTCAGGCTGCTGCGGCGCAACCGCCACCCGCGGCGCCCGAGCCGATCTGGCGACAGTGGTGGGACTACTTCTTCGGCTGAGGCTGCGGCCTGGGCTCACGCGCGAGAAATTCCTGAGTTCGTGTGACGCTCTCCGTGACGCCCTCTGAATACCCTGCGGGCGGCGGGCGGGGGACGGCGCGGCCCGCGCGCGCGCGCGAGGCCGTGCGGCGCGAGCTACGGGCGGCGATGGTGCGTGTGCCGCGGGTCTTCGCGCCGGGCGCTCGGCTGGTGGTTGGCTTTTCGGGCGGCCAGGACTCCACCTGCCTGCTCCACGCGCTGGCGCATGCGCATCGCCGCCTGGAGCTGATCGCCGTCCACGTCGATCACGCGCTGCGCGCCGACTCGGGCGAAACCGCGCAGCGCGTTGTCGAGCTCGCACACACGATTGGCGTCGCGTGCGACGTTACTCGTCTTGACGTGGGAGGCTACCGGCGGACCCTCAAGCGCACCTCGATCCAGCAAGCGGCGCGTGCGGCGCGCTATCAGGCGCTGACCGCCGCCGCGGCGCGACATGAGGCCGGGGCTGTGCTGGTGGCCCACACCGCCGACGATCAGGCGGAAACGCTGCTGCTCAACCTGCTGCGCGGCACGGGTCTGCTGGGTCTGGCGGGTATGCGCCTGGACGACGCGCTCGATCCGAGCAGGCTCGGCCCGCCGGCGTCGGCTGAGCTTGCGAGCCTGCCGACGACCAGGTTGATCCGCCCGTTGTTGCGCGTGCCGCGCGCCACGACCCTGGCGTACTGTGCGGAGCGCGACCTGCCGCTCGTCGAGGACGCCTCGAATCGGACGCGCGCCTACCTGCGCAATCGCGTGCGCCTGGACGTGCTGCCGCTCCTGGAGCAGTTCAATCCGGCCATACGGACGGTGCTGGCACGGACGGCTGACCTTGCTGCGGACGACCTCGCGGCTCTGGACGAGGTTGTCGCTACGGTGTTTGCTCGAGTGGTCCATGACGACGAGTTCGACCTGGATCTGTTTCGGAGGCAGCCGCGCGCAGTGCAGCGTCGACTTCTCCGCTACGGGTTGGAAACCCTTACGGGGGGGCTGGTCGACGTTCGGGACGCGCCCATCGAAGATGCCCTGGATCTGTTGCAAACCGGACGGCCCGATCAGGCGTATCACTTACCGTATGGCGTCGAGCTCTGTCTCGGGGCTCAATCGTTCACTTTGCGGCGGGGAGGTCGCGCTCGCGCGCGGCAGTTGCAGAAAAACTGGGACGTCGAAGTCCCGCGCGTATAATGCCAGCACCCGGGAGGGTCCCACCACGCATGGACACGAAGTGGCTGAGAAACAGCTTCGTCTATCTCATCATCCTGGTCGCGATCATCGCGCTCTTCTTTACGGTCGTACAGCAAGGTGGGACACCCGACGTCAAGCCAATTGCTCTCAATGATCTGGCGCAGCGCATCAAGCAAGGCCAGATCAAGACCATCGAGGTCACTGACGATCGCGTGGTGGCGACCGCCAGTACTCCCGGTGGCGCAGATCAGAAATTTACGACGCGCACCGGTCGAGACAACTTCCTCGATGCGATGCACAACTTCGGCGTCACTCCCGACGAGTTGGCCAACGTCAGCTACACGGTCAAAGACCCGCCGCAAATCAGCAACTGGCTGGGTATCCTCGTCAACCTGCTGCCGCTGATCTTCTTCGGCGCGATCTTGCTGTTCATGATGCGCCAGGCCCAGGGCTCGAACAATCAAGCGCTCAGTTTCGGCAAGAGCCGCGCGCGCATGTTCATGGGCAACAAGCCGACGATCACCTTCCAGGATGTTGCCGGTGTCGAAGAGGCCAAACAAGAGCTTCAAGAAGTCGTTGAGTTCTTGAAGTACCCCGAGAAGTTCGCCGCGCTGGGCGCGCGTATTCCCAAGGGTGTGCTGCTGGTGGGCCCGCCTGGCACGGGCAAGACGCTGCTCAGCCGCGCCGTCGCCGGCGAAGCAGGCGTGCCGTTCTTCAGTATTTCGGGCTCCGAGTTTGTCGAGATGTTCGTGGGCGTTGGCGCCAGTCGCGTACGTGACCTGTTCGATCAGGCCAAGCGCAACGCGCCGTGCATCGTGTTCGTCGACGAGATCGACGCCGTCGGCCGCCAGCGTGGTGCGGGTCTCGGCGGGTCGCACGACGAGCGCGAGCAAACCCTGAATCAGATCCTGGTCGAGATGGACGGCTTTGACTCGAACACCAACGTGATCGTGATCGCCGCCACCAACCGCCCCGACGTGCTGGACCCCGCGCTGCTCCGCCCTGGCCGCTTCGACCGGCAGGTCGTGCTCCCCGCCCCGGATATCAACGGCCGCAAAGCCATCCTCGAGGTCCATGCCAAGGGCAAGCCGTTCGACAAGACCGTCGAGCTGGCGGTCCTCGCCAAAGTCACGCCGGGTTTCTCAGGCGCCGATCTGGCCAACCTGATCAACGAAGGTGCCATTCTCGCCGCCCGCCGCAACAAGAAGACGATCGGCATGTCCGAGCTCGAAGAAGCGATCGACCGGGTCATCGCGGGCCCCGAGCGCAAGAGCCGCGTCATGTCCGACAAGGAGAAGCAACTCACCGCGTATCACGAGGGCGGTCACGCCGTCGCCATGCGTTTCCTCGAGCACCATGATCCGGTCCACAAGATCACGATCATCGCCCGCGGCATGATGGGCGGCTACACGCGTCCGCTGCCGCCTGAAGACCGCTATTACATGACCAAGAGCCAGTTCAAAGCCAGCATCGCCTCGGCGTTGGGCGGGCACGCCGCCGAGCAGGTGGTCTTCGGCGAGATCTCGACAGGTGCCGAGAATGACATCGAAAAGGCGACCAACATCGCCCGCAAGATGGTCAAGGAATACGGCATGAGCGAGCGTCTCGGGACCGTCGCGCTGGGGCACAAGGAAGAACTCGTGTTCCTTGGCCGCGAGATCGGCGAGCAGAAGAACTACTCGGAGAAGACCGCCGAAGCGATCGACGAGGAGATCCGCCGCTTGATCGACGAAGGCTACGCGCAGGCGGTGCAGATCATCACCGATCACCGCGACGTTCTGGATCACCTGGCGAGTGCGCTGATCTCGGTTGAGACGCTGGACGGCGAGAATCTGGAGCGCGTCTTCCGCGGTGAGCCGCCGCTGCCGCCAGGCAATCACGCCGAAACGCCCCAGCCGCCGCAGCCAGAGGCGCCACGCGAGCGGCCGACGATGCAGCCCGTGCCGCGCCTGTCGCCGGGCGCCGCGTCCAGCACCTCGTAGACATCACCAACACCGGTCTCGCCTACTCCGAGGCGTTCCTGCGCCACGCGACGGGTGCACGCCATCCGGAGCGGCCTGACCGGTTACGCGCCATCACCCAGCACCTCAAGGAGGTTGGTACCTGGGATCGGCTCGATATCTGGGAGCCGGCGCCTGTCGGCGAGGATACGTTGCGGCTGGTCCACACCGACGATCACGTCGGAGCGATGCGTCGGTTCATGCTGGGCGGCGGGGGGCACATCGACGCGGACACCGTGGTCTCCGCGGAGTCGTGGGAGGCGGCGCTACGCGCCGCGGGCGGACTGGTCGAGGCCGTCGATCGAGTCAGCACGGGCCGATGCGACAACGCGTTTTGCGTCGTTCGGCCGCCAGGTCACCACGCTACGCCGGATCGGGCCATGGGCTTCTGCGTGTTCAACAACGTCGCGATCGCCGCGGCGTGGCTGCGCGGTCAGCAGCGTGCGGAGCGTATTGCGATCCTTGACTACGACGTCCACCACGGCAACGGCACCCAGGACGCCTTTTACACTCGCGACGACGTGCTCTATGTCTCGACCCACCAGTTTCCGCTGTATCCCGGTACGGGGCACTGGCGCGAAGCGGGTGAAGGCGACGGCGCGGGCTATACGCTCAATCTCTCGTTTCCACCCGGGTGCGGCGACGACGTATTTGGCGCGGCGCTGCCGCGGATCATCGAGCCGGCCGTGCGCCGTTTCGCCCCCGACTTCTTGCTCGTGTCCCTGGGATTCGACGCGTTCTGGGATGACCCCCTCGCGAATTTGCGTTTGTCGATCGGGGGCGCCTACACGTCGCTGGTGCGCTCCGCGCGCGAGCTGGCGCGGGACCTGTGCGGTGGTCGCCTGGTTGTCGGGTTGGAGGGCGGGTATGACCTGGGTGCGCTGTCGCACGGAGCGGACGCGGTGTGCCGTCTGTTGCTCGGCCAGGAGCCCGCGCGCGACCCGCTCGGACCGCCGCCCGACCAGTTGTCAGCGGCGGATGTTCGGCCACTGCTGGATGCAATCGGCGAACTCCACGGTTTGACAGACGGGTAAATCTGGCCCTAGAGTGTCTCCCGAATCCCCATCCGGGAGGGTCCAACTTGGGAACAAGCAGCATCGGCGGTTGCAGTGGTACGGGAGTCGTCTTCGAACTCCTGCGCCTGCGCCATGGCGCGCGTCAGCCGTCGCGGAGCCCGGACCCGGTGGGGAGCGGCCACTATTGATTTAGCCGCCGCCTGACACGCGCACGTTCCCCACCTCACCGGCACTCCTGGCGTCGCCGCTCGGGCGCGCTGCGACCACCTGGTCGCTCTGACCGATTCGCCGCTGTTGTTCATTCGTCGAGGGTGCTTTTTCGTGAACGTGACCACTGCAACTGCCTCAGCTCCACGCCACGCCGTTCAGCCTGCGCTGGCGCTCAACGGTGTCTCCAAGGCCTTCGGATCTCAGCTGCGGCTGTCGGTGCCGTGGCGGTCGAAGCCCGCGCCCAAGCGCACCCTCGCCGTCAACGACGTCTCCCTGAGGGTCGAGCGTGGCGAAATCTTCGGCATTCTCGGCGCTAATGGCTCCGGAAAGTCGACGTTGATCCGCGTCATCTCGACGCTGCTTCTGCCGGATAGCGGTTCGGTCGAGGTCTTTGGTCTGGACGTGGTTCGCCGAGAGCTGGAAGTCAAACAGCTGATCAATCGAGTCAGCGTCGACGCGGCGTTCTTCAAAAAGCTCAGCCCGATGGAAAACCTGCTCTACGCGGCGCGGCTCTATGGCCTTGGCGCCGACGAGGCGCGGCGTCGGGGGTTGGCGGTTCTGGAGCAACTGGGCATCAGCCGCAAGGTCGCGCTCGAGCCGATGGAAGAGATGTCGCGTGGCATGCAGCAGAAAGTCGCCATCGTCCGCGCGCTGCTGACCTCGCCGGTGCTGCTGCTCCTGGACGAGCCGACGACCGGGCTAGACCCGCGATCTAAAAAGGACGTTCAGCGACTGGTGCTCAGTCTGCGCCAGGAACACGACGTTACCGTCCTGCTGACAACCCACGATATGGATGAAGCCGACCGACTGTGCGATCGGCTGGCCGTGCTGGATCGCGGTCAGGTGATCGCTCTGGATACGCCAGAGCATCTGAAACAGGCAGGCGGCTCACTCGAGGACGTCTTCATGCGTCTGACACACGAACAACCGGAGGCGGCGTGAGTGTCGCTCGAAGTCGCGAACTGAATACCGCGTATGCATTCTTCGAACGCAACTGGAACCTTACCCGCCGCTATCTGGGCTGGGAAGTGGTGTGGATCGTCTATTCGCTCGTCAACGCGCTGACGATCCTGTTCATTGCCGCCGCGACGGAGCAGATCACCGGGCAGCAGGTCGACACGCACTATTTCGTGGTGTATCTGCTGATCGGTACGACCATGTGGAGCTACCTTTCGGCGGTCTTCGACGTCGTCGCCGAGACGATCGCCTGGGAGCGCTGGGAAGGCACGATCGAGTACACCCTCATGGCACCGGTGCGCCGCTCGCTGCATTTGATTGGCACGTGTCTGTACGCGGTCACTTACTCGGTCGTACGCGCGCTGGTCATTTTCGCGGTGGTCGCGGTGCTCTTTGGCGTCACGCTGCCCAACGCGAACTTCGCGACCGTGATCCTGGTCGTAGCCATCGGCAGCGTGAGCGTGATCGGACTGGCCATCGTGGCCGCGGTGCTGCCCCTGTTGTTCACCGAGCGCGGGGCGCAGATGACGTTCGTCATCCACTCCAGTTTGCTGCTCATCTCGGGTGTGTACGCGCCGGTTGACGTGCTGCCCGGCTGGCTGCAAGTGCTCGCGCCGCTCTCGCCCATGACGTACGTTCTGCGCTCGGTGCGCGCGGGTCTGCTGGACGGCGCCCCGCCCTCGGCGGTCGTCGGCGACCTGCTGATCCTGGTGGTCATGGGCGCGCTACTGGTGCCCGGCGGGTTGCTGATCTTCCGCGCCGCGGAGCGCTACGCGCGACAGACGGGACGCCTGAAGCGCAGTGGCTAGGACGCGTGGCAGTGTCCCTGGGCAAAGCAGGCCCGCTGGGCAAAGCAGGCCCGCTGGGCAAAGCAGGCCCACTGGGCAAAGCACGCCCGCTGGGGAAAGTATGTTGGCGCACCGGCCGGGACGTCTTCGGAACGTTAACGAGCGATGTGCCAGCTTATACTCTGGGCGTATGCAGCCGCCCCCGCTTGCGACCTCGACCTCGACCTCGACCTTGAAGCCGCAGGCGTTCGCGTCTCGAAGCAGAGGGTTCCCGATGGTCTATCGAGATCTGTCGATCTTCAGCGGGACCGCGCACCCGGAACTCGCCCAGGCGGTGTGCGGCTATCTCGGGGTACCTCTGGGCAAAGCCGAAGTCGTCAAGTTCTCCAACGAGAACATCTTCCCCAAGATCAATCAGAACGTTCGCGAGCACGACGTCTTCATCATTCAGCCGACCTATCCCAATGTGAGCGACTCGATTCTCGAGCTGCTCATCATGATCGACGCGCTCAAACGCGCGTCTGCCAGCCGCATCACCGCCGTGGTGCCGTATTTCTCGTACGCGCGCTCCGATAAGAAGGACCAGCCGCGCGTGCCGATCACAGCTCGGCTCGTCGCCGACATGCTGCAGACTGCCGGCGCTAATCGGCTGCTGACCGTCGACCTGCACGCGGGTCAGGTGCAGGGCTTCTTCAACATTCCGGTTGACGAGCTCACCGCGATGCAGCCCCTGCTGCGCGACTACGTCAACGGCATGGAGATGATCGATCCCGTGGTGGTCGCCGGCGACCTGGGGTTTGCCAAGCGCGCGCGCAACTTCGCAGACATGATCGGTGCGTCGGTCGCCTTCGTCGAGAAGCGGCGCCTGGGCAACAACAGCAGAAGTGAGTCGCTTGGGGTGATCGGCGACGTGCGGGGTCGCTCGGCGATCGTCGTCGACGACGAGATCGACACGGCCGGCTCGATTTGCGGCGCGGCCGAGATCGTCAAGCGCGCTGGTGCGCGCTCCGTCTACGCCGCGGCGACCCACGCGCTGTTGACCGGCCCCGCCATCGAACGCCTGCGCAACTCCCCGATCGAGGAGCTGATCGTGACGGATACCGTGGAGCAGCCGATGCGCAAGCGACTGCCGAACATGACGGTTTTGTCAGTGTCGCTGCTGCTCGGCGAAGCGATTTCGCGCATCCACACGGGTGAGTCGATTGGCGCGATGTTCGGCGCCCCGGTCAGGAGCGCGGCCGACAAGCCTGTACTCCACCTCGAAACCGCCTGCCGCGCTCCTGGCACAAACTGTCGCAGAAGTTTTATCCAGGCCGACTGCGACTCGGGCTGAAACGGGCTTGTCGGCCAGACCTCCAGGGTCAGACGAGCGGTACCACGCGAATCGCGGTGGTGCCACATCTGGCGCGCGTGTTCAGAAACCAGTGGCGCATCGGGCCGCGATGGAGGACAATACACGCGCCGCGATGCGCGACCTGCTACAAGCTAATCGCTGACGGCTGACTGCTCATGCTCAACTGGATTACCAAGCTCGGCGGCGACTCCTCCGAACGCGAAATCAAGAAACTTCGACCCTTCCTTGCCGAGGCCAACGCCCTGGAAGAGGAGGACAAGGCGCTCTCCGACGAAGCTCTGCGAGACAAAACCACCGAGTTTCGCGGTCGCTTCCTCGCCGGCGAGAGCCTCGACGACCTGATGCCCGAGGCCTTCGCCGCGGTGCGCGAAGCCGCCTCGCGCACGATCGGCAAGCGCCACTACGACGTGCAGCTGCTCGCGGGCGCGGTCTTGCATTCCGGCCGCATTGCGGAGATGAAAACGGGCGAAGGCAAAACGCTGGTTGCCACCCTGCCGCTGTATCTCAACGCGATCGAGGAAAAAGGCGCGCATCTGGTCACCCCCAACGACTATCTGTCACGTCTGGGTGGCGGCTGGATGGGGCCGGTGTACGCCGCGCTCGGACTCAAAGTGAGCGTTATCGCCCATGAGTTTGCAGCGGTCTACGACCCCGACTACAACGACCCGCTCAAGCACCCCGACGAGCGCCTGAACCACTGGCGACCCGTCGAGCGGCGTGAAGCTTACGAAGCCGACGTCACGTACGGTACCAACAATGAGTTCGGCTTCGACTATTTGCGCGACAACATGGTGTGGGAAGCTGACCGTAAAGTGCAGCGACCTTTGCACTATGCCATCGTCGACGAAGTCGACAACATTCTCATCGACGAAGCGCGTACGCCGCTGATTATCTCGGGGCCCGCCGAAGAAGCGAATCAGCTGTACGCGGTGTTCGCGATGGTCGCCAAAAACCTGGTGGCCGTGCCGAAAATCGACGATGACGACGACGTCGATCCCGACGCCGACGTGACGTTCGACGAGAAGTATCGCGTGGTCACGCCCACTGAGCGTGGGATCGACAAAGTCGAGTCGATGCTGCAGCGCATGAACCCCAACTTCGAAGGCAGCATCTACGACACGCAAAATGCCCAGCTGACGCATTTCCTCGACAACGCGCTCAAGGCTGAGTTCCTGTTCCATCGCGACGATCAGTACATCGTCAATCCCGAAGGCGAGATCGTCATCGTCGACGAATTCACGGGCCGTTTGATGCCGGGTCGACGGTATCGGAGGGGTTACACCAGGCGATCGAGGCAAAAGAAGGCGTCCACGTGCAGCGCGAGAACGTGACGCTCGCCCGCATCACCTTCCAGAACTACTTCCGGATGTACGAGAAGCTGGCCGGCATGACGGGCACCGCGTGGACCGAGCGCGAGGAGTTCCAGAAGATCTATGACCTGGATGTCGTGGTGGTGCCCACGCATCGCCCGATGGTGCGCGCCGACCAGGCCGATCTCGTGTACAAGACCGAGGACGCCAAGTTTGGCGCTGTGATCGAAGAGATCGCGGACCTCGCGGAGCAGGGCCGACCGGTGCTGGTGGGCACGACGTCGGTCGAAAAATCGGAGCGGCTGCACGAGCTGCTCGAGCCGGCGTGGAGTGGCGCATGAGGTTCTGAACGCCAAGCAGCACGAGCGTGAAGCGTGGGTGATTTCGCAGGCTGGCCGGCCTGGCGCCGTCACCATTGCCACCAACATGGCGGGTCGTGGAGTCGACATTCTGCTGGGCGGCAATCCCGACGGTCTGGTCGAGGAGTATCTGAAGCGGGACGGCATCCGTCTGGGGGAGGCCACGGACGAGCAGCGCGACGTGGCCTGGCAGGCGGCCAACGTGCAGTGCGACCGCGACGCCGATCGCGTGCGGCTGCTCGGCGGTTTACACGTGCTCGGCACCGAGCGTCACGAAGCCCGTCGCATTGACCTCCAGTTGCGTGGCCGCGCGGGGCGCCAGGGCGATCCAGGTTCGTCGCGTTTCTTTGTCTCGCTCGAAGACGAGCTGATGCGGCGATTTGGCGGCGCCTCGATCGCTGGTTTGATGGATAAGCTTGGCCTCGAGGAAGACGTCCCGCTCGAACACCCATGGGTGAGTCGCGCGATCGAAAACGCGCAGCAAAAGGTCGAGGCGTACAACTTCGATATCCGCAAACACGTCGTCGAATACGACGACGTGCTCAATCGACAGCGCGACGTCGTCTACGGCGACCGCGACCGCGTTCTGTTCGAAGACAACCTCAAGCCGCTCATCATGGAGTGGGTTGAAGAAACGCTGGTCCAGCTGACGGGCGAGTCACTGGCCGGCGATCCGCGCGAGTGGGACATGGAGACCCTCCGCCAGCAGGTGGAGCGCATCTTCCCGATGCCCGAGAATTTCGCGTGGGAAGACGTCGAGCGCCTGACCGACCGCGAGGAAGTCGTCGACCACCTGATGGAGATCGCCGAGGCGGCCTACGACCACAAAGAGCAGGAGCTCGGACACGAGCAGATGCGGCTGCTCGAACGCATCTGGATGCTCAACGTGCTGGATCGCCTCTGGATCCAGCACCTGACCGCGATTGACGATTTGCGGGAAGGGATCGGCTTGCGGGCGTACGGCCAGCGAGATCCGTTGATCGAGTACAAGGTCGAAGCCGCGCGCATGTTCGACGATCTTCAGGCCAGCATTCGCGCGGATGTCGTGAACGCGATCTATCACCTGCAGATGCGCCAGCAGGCGCCCCCACCGCCTCCGCCTACGGAGGGCGCTTTCGAGAACTCCGATCGGAGCGGTGGCTCCGAGGAAAGCAACGGCGCCGCGGCGCCGGTATCGCGTCGACCTGCGACCAATGCCCGCCCCGCGGCCAACGGGACACAAGTCGGTGCACGCACGACCGCTACGAAAGTGGGTCGCAACGACCCGTGCCCGTGCGGCTCGGGCAAGAAGTACAAGAGATGTCATGGCGCGTAGCGTCGCTCGATGAGCGGGACGCAGACGTTACGTGACCTGCTCGCGGCAATCGAGCAGGTCTTGATCGGCAAACGCGCCGAGTCGGAGCTCGCCATCATCGGCCTCGCCGCGGGCGGCCACCTGCTCATCGAGGACGTTCCAGGCGTGGGCAAGACCATGCTGGCCAAGTCGCTCGCCCGCGCGACGGGCTGCACGTTCAAGCGGATCCAGTTCACTCCTGACCTGCTGCCGTCGGACGTCACGGGCGTGTCGATCTACAACCAGCGCAGCGCGCGAATTCGAGTTCCGCGCTGGGCCGATCGTCGCGCACGTGGTGCTGGCGGACGAGATCAACCGCGCGACGCCAAAAACGCAGTCGGCGCTGCTGGAGGCCATGGAAGAGCACCAGGTGACGGTCGAAGGCATCACCCGGCCGCTGCCCACGCCGTTCATCGTCCTGGCGACACAGAATCCGATCGAGTACGAGGGCACGTTTCCGCTTCCCGAGGCGCAGCTCGACCGGTTCCTGCTGCGGATCCACCTGGGGTACCCGGGCGCTGCCGAAGAGGTGGACGTGCTCCAGCGCCAGATCGTGCGGCACCCGATTGACGACCTGGCGCCGGTGACCTCGGCGTCCGAGCTGCAGCAGCTACAGATGGCGGTGCGCTCCATTCACGTGGATCCGCAGTTGCAGCGCTATATCGTGCACATCGTCAGCCTGACGCGAGAGCATCCGGATGTGTATCTCGGCGCTTCGCCGCGCGGCAGTCTGGCGCTGATGCGCGCCGCGCAAGCGCGGTCGATGCTCGTCGGGCGCGACTACGTGATTCCGGATGATGTGAAGACGCTGGCGGTTTCCGCGCTCGCGCACCGGCTGATCATGAGTCCCGAGGCGCGCATGCGCAATGCGACGGCGTCGGCGGTGATCGCCTCGGTGATTCAGGAAGTTCCGGTTCCGGGTTCGCGCGTTCCCGCCTGAGAAGCGCACCCCATGCACACGGCTGGCGCGGTTCCGAGATGCGCAACGAAGTGTGCGACGTTGCGGGACATCGTTAGGGAACGACGTGCGTCGCGCGAGCAGCGCGTGGTGGAGGCCGCGTGTTCCGCAAGCTAGCCGCGATTCTGGCTCTCTGGCTGGTCCTTCTGCTCCTGGCCCTGTCCACGGGCTGGAACGCCGTCTGGGTCCTCGTCTACTGCCTGGGCCTGCTCGTCGTCGGCTCCGCACTGTGGGCCAACTGGAATGTGATGGGCCTCGAGCTGCGCCGTCGGCACCGCGTCAATCGTGTCCAGGTCGGCGACATGTTCGTCGAGCAAGCCGTCCTCGAGGCGCTGCCCGGGCCAGGTCAATGGTGGCCCCGCCTGTGGCTCGAGCTGCACGACTCCTCTGACATGCCCGGTCATCATCTCGATGGGGTGCTGTCACTTGGTCCGGTCGGGAGAAAAGTCTGGGAGATTCGGTCCAGGTGCACCCGCCGCGGGCGCTTCACCCTCGGGCCAGTCTGGGTGACCAGCGGTGACCCGTTTGGCATCTTCCGCACCAGCCGCAAACTCGCCGAAGGCACCAACATCGTGGTGTACCCGAAGGCCGTGCCGATACCCGGGTTCGGTCGCGTGCCAGGCGAGCTGCCCGGAGGCGCGCTCCAGGGCGCCCGCGTACAGTTCAGCACCCCGAACGTCTCGTCCGTGCGCGAATACCGGCCAGGCGACGCGTTCAATCGCATCCACTGGCCAACCACCGCGCGCACGAACCGACTGATGGTCCGCGAGTTCGAGCTCGACCCGACGGCTGACATCTGGATCGTGCTCGACCTGAACGCGGAGGCGCATGCGGGCTCGGGTCAGGAGAGCACCGAAGAATACGCGGTCAACGCCACCGCTAGCCTGGCGCGGCACCTGCTGGATCAGGGACGCGCGGTGGGGCTCGTGTCGCAGACCGCGACGCTGCCCGCCGATCGCGGACCGCGGCAAGCGGAGCGCATCCTGGAAGTGCTGGCGCTGGTTCGGGCGAGCAGTCCGCTGACGCTGGCGGCGATGCTGTCCGCCGAGTCGAGTCGCTTTGCACGAAGCTCGACGCTGATCGTGGTGACACCGTCCACGGCTGAGGCGTGGGCACGCTACTGCCAGGCACTGAACGGTCGTGGCGTGCACACGACAGCGGTACTGATCGAAGCGGCGACGTTCGGGCAGGCGCCGTCGATGCTGCTGCTGGTGAGCTCGCTGGCGGCGGCGCACGTCACCATGTATCTCGTCAAACGCGGCGATCGGCTGGAGCAGGCGCTCTCGGCCCCGCGCTCGGCGATGTGGAGCCGCCCATGACGCGCGAGCAGGCGGCGTGGTGAACCTGGGCGCGGTCCGACTCAAGTTCGAACGGACGCGCTTTCGGCCGCTGGATCTGGCGGTGCTCGCCGCGGCGGGACTGCTCGTCGCGCAGGCGCCGCAGTCCGTCGGCGAAGCGGCCTGGGTCCCCAACCTCGACCCGCTGACGCGCCTGGCGCTGGCCGGACTGCTTGCCGGCTACCTCATCGAGCGCACGCGCGTTGCGGCTGTCTTTGGCCTGCCACTCGGCGCGATCCTCGGCTTCGAAATCATCACCTGGGTCTACTCAAACATCGCCGAGGGCGCCACGCTGACCGAGCACGTCAACTGGCTCGGCGGACGGGTTGGCGACTGGTTCAACACGGTGGCCGGCGGCGGCGTCAGCAACGACCCGGTGGTCTTTGCGCTGGCCATGGCCAGCCTCGCCTGGCTTCTGGGTCTGATCACCGCCTGGCTCGTCTTCCGCGACAACGCGGTCTGGCCCGCGGTCGTCTTCAACGGCCTCGCGCTGCTGATGAACCTGTCCTACGCCTCGGCGAGCATGGTCGGCTACGTGGGCTGGTTCGCGTTCTCTGCCTGCCTCCTGCTGGCGACGCAGCACGTGGCCAACCGCACCGAGCTCTGGCGCCGGGCGCAGCTGAGAGTCAACTGGCGTGTTGTCATCAATGTGCTGCTCGGCACGGGGCTCGCCCTGGGCGGCCTGCTGTCGTTGGCGTGGGCGCTGCCGTCAACCGTCTCGAGCCCGCAGGTCGCCATCGGCTGGAATCGGGTCACCTCACCCTGGCAGGGCGTCGAAGGCGACTTCGACCGGTGGTTCGCCGCGCTCAACGGCAGTGACAGCAACGCGCGCGGACTGAGCTTCGGCCGCACGCTCGCGCCGCGGGGCGCCTTCGACCTGGGGGATACCCCGGTCCTCCAGGTCAAAGCCGACGTGCCCATTTATCTGCGCGCCACCACGGCCGACAGGTACGCGGGTCAGGCCATCACGAGCTCGGAGACGACGACCAGCGCGTTCGATACCAACACCGACCTGCTCCCCCAGGACGGCATTCCGCAGAGTCGCGGGTTGCTCACCGCCCAGATCACCGTGCTGGCCAGCCGCACCACGGTGGCGTTTGCGCCCGATGCACCGCTGCGCTTCAGCATGCCAACCGAACTGGACACGCGTGGCGACCCCAACGACGTGGCCACCGTGCGTCTGGATACGCCCATCCAGCAGAACCAGCAGTACACGGTGGTCTCGGCTATCTCGACGGCCACCAACCAGCAGCTCCGCTCCGCTGGCGAGGACTATCCGCAGTGGGTCCAGGATCGGTACCTGCAGCTGCCTCGGACGGTGCCACGCCGAGTCGTCGACCTGGCGCACGACGTCACCAACGGTGCGCCGGACGGCTTCGACAAGGCCATCGCGATCGAAAGCTATCTGCGCAATAACTTCACGTACACGACCCACGTCGATCCGGTGCCGCCGGACCAGGACTGGGTCGACTATTTTCTGTTCCAGTCCAAGCAGGGCTACTGTGATTACTTCGCCACCGCGATGACCGTAATGCTGCGCGCCGAGGGGGTACCGGCGCGCGTGGCGTCGGGCTTCGCGCCAGGTGACTTCGATCAGAGTACGGGTGTCTCGATCGTTCGCGAGAACCACGCGCACAGCTGGGTCGAGGCGTATTTCCCGCGCTACGGCTGGATTACCTTCGAGCCTTCGTCCATCCGCGCGCTCCCGCCCCGCGTGGAGGATTCGACAGCGGCCGTCTCGGCGCCACCAACGCCTTCGGGGGACGTGGGCGATGACCCCAATCTGCTGACGGCTGACGAGCTCGACGAGCTGCTCGCCATGGGCGCGGGCGTGGGCGCCCCACCGCCGGCCCGCCCGTTCCTGCTGACCTTCCCCGGCGTGCTGCTGCTCGGCCTCGGGGTCGCCCTGCTGGTGGCGCTGCTGGCCGCCGGCGTACTGGCGCTGGCCTGGCGACGTGGTCTGGCCCGCCTGAACGCCTTTCAGCGGCCCTACGCCGAGCTGGTGAAGCTCGGTCGCTGGTCGGGCGCACTGCGCGCGCACGCCAGCGACACCCCCTTCGAAGTGGCCGAGCGCATGGGCCGCCAGGTGCCGAGCGCCCAATCAGCGATTGGCGAGGTGACTGACGCCTACGTGGAAGCGACGTACGCGGGACGGCCGCCGGATGACGATCCGCGTCCGACCTGGCTTGCCGCGCGCCGCGACATTATCCGCGGGCTGTTTGGCCGCCGGCTCGGGAGCTGGTTCGGCGAGGACACCTCGGTTGCCCTCCCGCCACGCAGCCACCCCGAGCTGCTCAGGAGGTGGGGAGCAGGGAAGCAGAACCCGAATCGACCGCGTTGAGCGCGTCGCTGAAGAATCGCTTGACGCGCGCGAAGTAGCCGTCGGTGTCGATGTCCCGCGCGCCAACGTGATGCGCCTGGGGGTCGATCCACAGCTCCTTGGGCTCCCCGGCGGCCTTGAACAGACTGTAGGCGTGTTGCACCGGAACGATCTCGTCGAGCGCGCCGTGAGCAATGAGGATGGGCCGCGGTGAGACGCGGCCAATGACGTCGATAGGCCGCAGCTGGCTGGCGTCAACGTTGACCAGCCACTTCGCCCAACGCATGGCCATTGGCGCAATCGGGAACTGTGGAACTCGGGTGACGAGCCGGAAGCTGTATCTCGCCGCATCGAGGAACGTCGCGTAAGCGCTGTCGGCAACGAGCGCGGTGACGTCGTTCGAACGTGCGGCAGCCTGGATCGATGCCGCGGCGCCCATCGAGAAGCCGATCACGCCAATTCGCGTGGGGTCGACGTCCGGACGCTCCTTCACGTACTCGATAGCACCAAGTACGTCATTCGTTTCATGGTGACCGACGCTCGTGAAACGTCCGTCGCTCAGACCGTGTGCGCGGAAATCGAATGTGAGCACGTTGTAGCCGGCGGCCTGGAAGCGCAGCGCCAGCGGCAGACACTCGCGTCGCCCGGTCCAGATGCCGTGACACAGCACGATGACGGGACGGGGTGCATGCGGAGTGGCGTCCGCGGCACGGAAAAACCAGCCGCTGATGCGGATCGAGTCGGCGGCGGAGGGGAAGGTGACTTCCTCAGCGAGCCCGTCCGGCGGTTCGTCCGTACCCCACTGACCGCGTGGGCGTGCGTACGTGTACACAAGCAGACCAGCCACCATGCTGACCGCCGCCGTCGCCGCGCCCGAGACGCCCAGCATCGCGGCGGCGCCCCACAGCGCGTATCGCAAGAGCGATTGACCAGGATTAGATGCAACGTGCGCCGAGCGCGCTTCTACCGCCATACGTTGTACCGACCGGAAGATAAACGCAAGAAGTCTGCCAGGCGGCCATTTTTCGCGCAAGTACGCGCGAAGTCGCCCTTTTGCGACAATGGGCTCGCCATCTTATGCGTGCCCGACTCAGCGCTGCCCTCATGGCCGGCCGCGCGGCAGCGACACTGAGCCGACGCCTCGGCCGCGGGGGCGGCACCGTCATCGCCGGACACCTCGTGCCGCGCCTGGCGCCCCAGGCGCTGCGCGACGTCACACAGTCACTTCCATGGGGCAGCATCGTCGTTTCTGGCACGAACGGTAAGACAACCACGACCAGATTGCTATCGCACATCTTGCGCGGCGCGGGGTTGCGACCAATTCACAACCGCGCGGGGGCCAACCTGCTGTCCGGGCTGTACTCGACCGTCGCGCAAGCGACTGACTGGCAGGCCCGCCCGCGCGGCGACATCGGCCTGTTCGAGGTCGACGAAGCGACCGTGCCGCGTGCCCTCGAGCACATCCGGCCGCGCGTGCTCCTGCTGCACAACATCTTTCGCGATCAACTCGATCGCTATGGAGAGGTGCACTTCGTCGCGGGGCTGTGGCGCGAGTCCGTGCGTCAACTGACCCCGACGACGACGGTGGTGGTCAACGCCGACGATCCGCTGGTCGCCGATCTGTCGCCGACGCTCACCTACGGCATTGCCGATGCGTGTGTGGGGACGACGCAGACCCTGCCGCACGCGGCCGATGCGCGCCTGTGTCCGCGGTGCGGCGCGGCGCTTGACTACCACGTCGTCTTCTATGGCCACCTCGGACACTATCGCTGCAGCACCTGCGATTTCGAGCGACCCATGCCTGGTGTGGCGGCGACGTCGGTGCAACTGCTAGGCGACGCGGGCACCAGCCTGACGGTCGACTCGCCGCTGGGCGTCATCCGTGCCACACTGCGCCTGCCGGGCCTGTACAACGTGTACAACGCGCTGGCGGCGATCGCGGTGTGTTCGGCGCTCGGCATCACGCGTGACAGCGTCGCGCGCGGCCTGGAGACGTTTACGGCCGCCTTTGGCCGGCTCGAGCGCATCCAGGTCGAAGATCGCGAGCTGTTTCTGGCGCTGGTCAAGAACCCTGTCGGCTTTACAGAAGTCCTGCGAACGATTCTCGCCACACCCGGGCGCCGCAGCTTGCTCATCGCTATCAACGACCGCTTCGCCGACGGTACCGACGTCTCGTGGCTGTGGGACGTTGAGTTCGAACGACTGGCTGGCCGCGTGAACTCGGCCGTGTGTGCCGGACTGCGCGCCGAAGACCTGGCGGTCCGCCTCAAGTACGCGGGTGTTGAGCCCGAGCGGATCCGCGTGGAGCGCGACCTGCAGCGCGCTCTCGATCAGGCGCTGGCGCTCGCCGAGCCGCGCGAGACAGTGTACGTCCTGCCAACTTATACGGCCATGCTCGCCATGCGGGAGGTGCTGCAGCGCACGGGCTATGTTCGCGGGTTCTGGGAGGACTGATGGAGCCCATCCGCCTCGTCCACCTGTACCCGGACCTGATGAGCGTGTATGGCGATCGTGGCAACGTGCTGGCGCTGACCCGACGCGCCGAGTGGCGTGGCATCCCTCTGGAGCTGCGCGAGCTGAGCCTGGATGACGAGCTCGATCCTGGCGAGGCGGACCTGATCTTCTTTGGCGGCGGCCAGGACCGCGAGCAGGCGGTGGTCTCGCCGGATTTCTTGCGGCAGAAAGGCGCCGCGGTGGTCGAGGCGGTCGAAGGTGGCGCGGCGCTGCTGTCCGTCTGTGGCGGCTATCAGCTACTCGGGACGAGCTACACCACCGTCGACGGTCGCGAGCTACCGGGTGCTGGCCTCTTCCAGGCACGCAGTGTGCCCGGGCCGCGACGGCACATCGGCAACGTGCTCATCGAGACGGATCTGGACGGGCAGTGGCGGACGCTCGTAGGGTTCGAGAACCACTCGGGGCGGACGTACCTGGCGCCCGGTATGCAGCCGTTAGGTCGGACGGTCGTCGGCGCGGGCAACAATGGAGAGGATGGGACCGAGGGCAGCGTGTACCGCGCCGCCATCGGCTGCTACCTGCATGGCTCGCTGTTGCCCAAGAATCCATGGCTCGCGGATCGGCTGCTGCTGGATGCGCTCGCGCACCGCCGAGGCGAGCCGGTGACGCTCGAACCGCTGGATGACCGGCTCGAGGAGGCCGCCCACCGGACGGTCGCCGAGCGGATTCGCGGCGCCAGGGGTCGCGTAAAGAGCGGGGCGTGGTGACGGAGCGCGCAGCTTGGTAGCCGGCTCCGCGGCTGTTGCTAGCTCGGCACCGGCCGTCGATCGGCTGCGCAAGCTCGCCGGCGGCGCGCTCGTCGTCCTTACGGGTTTCCTGCTCGAGCCGGCTGCTTGGCGCCATCCGCAACATCGTCATCGCCGCCCACTTTGGCGCCGGCACCGAATACGCCTCGTACGTGGCCGCCATCGCCCTGCCAGATCTTGTCTTTCAGGTCTTCGTCGGCGGAGCGGTCGGCGCCGCGTTCATCCCGGTCTTCAAGCGCTACCACGCCACACACCGCGACGACGAGGCCTGGTACCTGACCAGTGCCGTCATCAACATTTTCTTCCTCATCGTGTCGGTCACCTCGGTGCTGCTGGCGATTTTTGCCCGCCAGGTCATGGACGTGTGGGTCGCCGGCCAGGACGTGGCGTTCCGCGAGACCGTGGCCGGCCTGACGCGAATCCTGCTCATCACGCCGGCAATCTTCGCGGTCAGCACCTTCTGCTCGAGCGTTCTGAACTCGTACAACCGCTTCGCGATCGCGGCGATGGCGCCCCTCATGTACAACCTGTCGATCATCGCCGCGGCCCTCACGCTGAGCAACTCGCTGGGCATCTACGGGCTGGCGTTCGGCGCGGTGATCGGCGCTTTCCTGCACTTCCTGATCCAGCTGCCGTTCTGTTTGCGGCTGGGGATGCGCTGGCGGCCGATCCTCGACTTCAAGCACCCGGGCGTGCGCGACGTGGTGCGCCTGTTCGCCCCGCGCGTGGTCGGCCTTGGCGTTGTGCAGATCAATCAGGTGTTCTCGGCGATCGTGCTGGCCTCGTTCCTGGGCGCCGTCAGTATCGGCTTTTTGAACTACGCGTGGCAGTTGATCATGTTGCCGCTGTCGCTAGCGATGGCGGTCGGCACCGCCGTGTTTCCGACGCTGTCTGAGGAAAACGCGCTCGAGAATCGCTCCGGCTTCGAGCAGCTCTTTCTGCTGTCGCTGCGGATGATCCTGTTTCTCACCATTCCGGCGAGCGTCGGCTTGATTGCCCTCGGCGAGCCGCTGATTCGTCTTGTCTTCGAGCACGGCCAGTTCGACGACGCGTCGACAGTCGGCGTCGCCTCGGCAATGGTGTTCTATGCCCTCGGCCTGGCGGGACTCGCCACAGTTGAAATCGTCGACCGCGTGTTTTACGCGCGACAGGACACGCGCACGCCCGTGATCGCGGCCGTGCTCGGAGTCGCGGTCAACGTGACCCTGAGCTTGATCCTGATGCGGACGGGACTGACGTTTCGTGGACTGGCGCTGGCCAACTCTCTGGCGGCGCTGGTCGAGTCGGGGACACTGCTGTGGTTCATCACGGTGCGGATGCCTGGGCTGCGCATCGGGCGGCTGGCGACGCCGGCGCTGCGCATCCTGGCGGCGAGCCTGGTGATGGGGCTACCCGTGGCGTGGCTCGCGGCGCAGCTGGATCCGCTGCTGCGGCCATATGGCACGCCCGGGGAGCTGGTGCTGCTGATGATCTGCGCGGGGTCGGGGGCGGTCCTGTATGGACTGGTGTCGGTCGTGTTCAGATCAGAAGAGATCTCCACGCTGTGGCGGCTCGTTCGCCGCTGAGCAGTAGACGGCCGCATTCCCGGCGGTGTACGTCCGGCGGCGCAGGCAGCGTCTGAGACCTGGCTGGCAGCCCGGCGCCCGCCACGCGTGTACAATAGTCGATGCGATGAGTCGAGATTATCGGGAATATATCTGGGATAGTTGTCGTCGTGGACGGATCTAATACCGCCGCCCTCGTCCTCGTCTGCGTCACCCTCTTTGCCGCCACCGTCAACGGCGCCCTCGGCTACGGCTTCTCTTCCCTCACCGTCCCGATCGCCGTCATCTTCTACGCCAACCGTGTCCTCAACCCGGCCCTGGTGCTGGTCGAGGTCGCCGTCAATACCTATTCGCTGTTCATCAACCGCCGCGCGGTGCCGAAGGTCTGGAAGCGCACGCTGCCCATCCTCATCGGTCTGGTGCCCGGCGTCATCGTCGGCAGCATCCTGCTGTCCACGATCAATTCCGGGGTCATCAAGCTGGTGACCTATGTCGTGCTGCTGCCGCTCATCCTGCTGCAGGCCGGCGGCGTGCGTCGCTACATCGCCGCCGAGCGAGCGGTGGGCGTGCCGCTGGGTGCCGGTATCGGCGTGCTGTACTCGCTCACCACGATTTCCGGGCCGCCGCTGGCGCTGATGCTGAACAACCAGGGCTACGCGCGCGAGGACTTCCGCGCCAGCCTGGCGATCGTGCGTATTGCCGAGTCGACGCTAACGGCCATCGCGTACGCGTTCCTGGGGCTGTACACGGTACAGACGCTCTCGATGCTCGGGCTGATCGTGCCCAGCGTGCTGATCGGCGTGCCGCTCGGCGTCTTCTTAATTCGACGTCTGGCCGCCGAGACGTTCCGCCGCATGTGCATGAGCTTCGATGCCTGGGTGGTGGCCTTCGGCCTCTCCCGAGCGCTGATGGACCTGGGCATCGTGGGCGATCCTGCCGGGTACGTGGTGCTGGCCGGCGCCGCCCTGGTCGACCTCGGCCTGCTGTACACGTTCTTCAAACGCCAACGGCGGGGCGAGGTTGGGTTCGAAATCGCCGTCGCCACGCACTGAAAACGTTCGCGGTCTACGGATAGGAGCGGTCCAGCAGGTCGACGACGTGGAAGAACTGGAGCTGCACGCCACGGCGGCGGGCTCCGTAGGCTAGCTGCATGGTGCAGCCGGGGTTGGCGGCTACCACGGCCGTGGCACCTGTCGCGAGCAGGTGGTCCATCTTCTGCTCGAGCAGCTGGACGGAAAGGTCAGGGTGCGTCAGGTTGTAGATCCCGGCGCTGCCGCAGCACACGTCCGAGTCTTGCATCTCGACCAGCTCGAGGCCGGGGATCTGGCGCAGGAGCTGGCGCGGCTGGTTGCGGATGCCCTGCCCGTGGACCAGGTGGCAAGCGTCCTGGTAGGTCACGCGCATCGGCACCGGGCGTGTTGGTTTGACCATTTCAATGGACGCGAGAAATTCGGAGACGTCCTTGACGTTGCGAGCAAATGCCTCGGCGCGCTCGGCGTAGGCGGGGTCGTCAGCGAGCAGGCGGCCGTATTCCTTCAAAGTTGAGCCGCATCCAGCCGCGTTGATGATGATGGCGTCCAGGCCCAGCCCGTCGAAAGCGTCGATGTTGCGGCGGGCCAGGTTCTGCGCGGTGGGCCGATCGCCGGTGTGCATTTGCAGCGCGCCGCAACACCCCTGGCTCGGTGGGCTGTAGACCACGCAGCCATTCGCGGCCAGCACACGCACGGTGGCGGCATTCGTATCGCCGAACAGCTGTGGCATGATGCAGCCCTCGATGAAGCCGACCCGATAGCGAACGGCGCCGCGCGCAGGTGTCACGTGCGGCGCCGACCAGCGGCGGATGCCTCCCTGCGCGGGGCCGAGCATTAACTCCATCTCGCGCAGACGTGCTGGCAGGAGGTTCAGCGCATGTGATTTGCGAAGGACGCTCTGCAGGCCGCTGCGCTGGTACAGGCGCAGCCCAAGACCGGCGGCATCCAGCAGCCTGGGGCGCGTGAAGACGCTGCCGAGGATCGCTCGACCGACGGTTTTCTCGGACGGGTTGATCGGCTCGGCCACGGCGCGCGCCGCTTCGATGATGGCGCCATACTGGACGCCCGACGGGCACGCGGTCTGGCAGGCGCGGCAGTCCAGGCAGGCGTAGATGTGCTCGCGGAAGTCCGGGTCGTCAGCGGCGATCTTGCCCTCGTACACCTGGCGGATCTGATAGATGCGGCCGCGCGGCGAGTCGGCCTCGTGGCCGAGGACGCGGTAGGTCGGACAGTAGTCCAGACACAGGCCACAGTGGACGCACTCCTTCAGGAGCTTCTTGTCCAGCAACGCGTGGAGGGGGTTGAGGTCAGATACCGCCAACGAAGCGTCCAGGATTCAGCGTGCTGTTGGGATCGAGTCTGGCTTTGATGGCGCGCATGAGCGCCAGGCTGGGGCCGGGGTCGCCCCAGATGTCGATCTCGCGCTTCACGGCGACCGGACAGCGCTCGATGACCAGCGAGGCGTTGGCGCCGAGGGTCAGCACCTCGCGACGCGCGGCGCGCAGGATATCCGCGTCCGGCGGCGCGTCGCACGCGGCGAAGGCCACACCGTTACCCGCGTGAGCCCACACCCTCGGGCCCAGCGACGCGAGGTGGCGTTCGAGCATCTCCACGGCGGTCGTCGTCGCCGAGATGGGCGCGGCAACCTTGAGGACCACGTCGCGGCGACGAGCCTCGACGCGTGCCTGCTGCAGCTCCTCCCACGCCGCGTCGTGCGTCTCCCCTCCGTTGCGCTCCATGAGCGCCGACAGGTCGCGCACCTGGCGCTCCACCGCCTGCGGGTAGCCGCCGACCCGAAAGACCAGCTGCCGCGAGCCGAGCAGCTCGATCGCGAGTGGCGACAACGCCGAGCGGACCACCTGGTCGAGGACGGCACGCGTCGCGGCTGCTGACGGAAACCTGCCGCTCAGGGTGGCATTCGAGGGTGGGATCGGGGCGAGCTTGAAGCTCAGCTCTACGACGACCGCCAGCGTGCCCAGCGAGCCGATATACAGCTTGTTCAGGTCGTAACCCGCCACGTTCTTGACGACGCGGCCGCCGGCGTGGGTGACGGTGCCATCCGCATTTGCCACCCGCGTGCCAATGACC
Organism: uncultured Chloroflexia bacterium; assembly: GCA_963776625.1. Lineage (GTDB taxonomy): Bacteria > Chloroflexota > UBA6077 > UBA6077 > CF-72 > CF-72. The sequence goes on from CAVZNP010000008.1 coordinate 25,906, forward strand.
AGGTCGCGCGCGGTGCCGTGGGCGAAGCGGAGCGCGCCGCTGGCGTTGGTGACGATGGCGCCGCCAATAGTTGCGGCGGGCTCCAGGGGTGGGTCGAGGGCGAGGAACTGGCCCTGTTCGCCGAGGATGCGCTGCAGCTCCGCGAGGCGCATGCCAGCTTCGACGGTGACGGTCAGGTCGGCAGGCTCGTACTCGACGATGCGGTTCAAGCGGGTGGTTTCGAGAGCCAGATCGATGTGCTGGGGTGGCATGCCCAGGTCGAGCTGGGTGCCGCCGCCGATGGGCGCAACGCGCTGGCCCGCGGCGCTGGCTTCCTGGAGCGCGCTGGCCAGCTCCTCCGCCGTCAGTGGCGACAGGGTTGAGGCGGGGCTCACGCCGTCGATGGCGATGGTCGTCAGGCTCACCGGCTCACAGGCTCACCAGCCCACTGCTCGACCGCGGCGGGCGAAGAGCTCGAGGCAGCGACCGGCCGTGGGGAAGATCTTGCCTGGATTGCAGAATCCGCGTGGATCGAATGCGTCTTTGATGCGCTGCATCTGCGCCACATCCTCCTGGCTGAAGATGAGCGGCATCAGGTCCTTCTTCTCCATGCCGATGCCGTGCTCGCCGCTGAGCGAGCCGCCAGCCGCGGCGCATACCTGCATGATCTCCGCACCGGCGTCGATAACGCGCTCCTCGGCACCGGCCACGTCGGAGTCCCACATGATCAGCGGGTGCAGGTTGCCGTCGCCGGCGTGGAAGACGTTGGCGATCTGAAAGCCGGACTCGCGCGAGATCTGCTGGATGCGCGCCAGCGTCGCGGGCAGCTTCGTGCGCGGCACGACGCCGTCGACCGTGTAGTAGTCCGGGGTCAGCCGACCAATCGCCGCGAAGGCGCCTTTGCGTCCTGCCCACAGCGCCGCGCGCTCGGCTTCATCGCGGGCCAGTCGCACACTGAGCGCGCCACTATCGCGGCAGACCTGCTGGACCGCGTCGGACTGCGCTTCGACCTCTTCACGCAAACCATCGACTTCGATGAGCACGACCCCCTGAGCGTCGACCGGGTATCCGGCGGGCGAGCGCGACTCGATGGCTCGAATGGTCAGGTTGTCCATCATCTCGATGGCGGCCGGCACGATGCGCTGGGCGATCATGCCGGCTACCGCCGCGCTCGCGTCCTCCATACTGGCGAAGACCGCCAGGATGGTCTTGACGGTCTCGTTGATGGGCACCAGCCGCACCCAGATGCGCGTGACGATGCCGAGCGTGCCTTCCGAGCCCACCATCAGGCCAACCAGGTCGTAGCCGGGCGAGTCAGGTGAGGTGCCACCCATCTGGACGATGTCGCCGTCAGGGAGCACGACTTCCAGCCCGAGCGTATGGTTGGTCGTCACGCCGTATCGCAGCGTGTGCGGCCCACCGGAGTTCTCGCCGACGTTGCCGCCGATGGTGCAGGCCTTCTGACTCGACGGATCTGGCACGTACGTCAGGCCGAATGGCGCCATGGCCTGGCCGAGTCGCAAGTTCACCACGCCCGGCTCGACGATCGCGCGCAGGTTCTCGACGTCTATTTCGAGAACGCGTGTCATGCGCGCCAGGCTAATCAGCACGCCGCCGTGAGCCGGGATCGCGCCGCCCGAGAGTCCCGTGCCCGCTCCGCGCGCGGTATAGGCGACCCCGAACCGATTGCAGGACTTGACGACCTCACTGACTTCCTGGCTCGACAGCGGGAAGACGACTGCCAGCGGGCGGTGCTTGTCGATCGAGCCGTCGTACTCGTACAGCATCAGGTCGTAGTCGCGCCACAGGACGCGCTCGGTCGGCATGAGCCGCAGCAGCTCGTCGACGATCGTTTGTTCGGCGACGGCCACCCGGTCAGCCCGCCAGCGCTTCGCGCAGCAGCGGACGGGTTGGCCACGCCTCGCGCATGGCGTCTAGCAGCGAGCGAGCAGCGATGCGCGCGTCTTCGGCATCGACGATCTCGGTCGTGACCGACACGCCGTCGGCGCCCGCGGCGATGACCTGGTGCGCGTTGCCAGCCGTAATGCCGCCACCCGCCAGCAACGGCAGACGGACTTTGGCCTTGATGCGCCGGATGACCGTCGGCCCGAGCGGTGAGCGTTCCTGGGCGTAGTGTGAGAAGAAGACCGGCTCTATCACCAGATAGTCGGCGCCCGCCTGTTCTGCGGCGACCGCCTCGGCCACGCTGCTGACGGCTTTACCGATCAGGATGCCGCGACCCGCCTGCTTGGCAGCCGGAATGGGCAGGCTGTCCACCGACACGTGCACGCCGTCCGCGCCCGCGGCGACGGCGACGTCGACACGGTCATAAATGATGAGCGGCACGCCACCCAGCGCCAGGTGCCGCAGCCTCTCGGCTTCACCGAGCAGGTCTCGCGCATTCAGATCGGCCTCGCGGAGCTCGATCATGTTCAGGCCGCCAGCCAGGGCGGGCACGAAAATGTCTTCCAGGGCGCGATTGCCATACCGCGTGCGATCGGTCACCAGTAGCAGCAGCGGTGCCGCGGGCAGACTGTACTTGGAGGACATGACTGTGAACCAAGAGTCTACGATTTTGTAACTTCCTTCGGCACATCGCCTGGCATACAGTAGTGTCGAAGGAGACTCTGACCTCAAGCTCGATTGCAGTGACACTCCAGACCAGAATTTCACAGTAAACCTGCTTCAACCACAGGTAGCGCCAGGCCCCTCACGTGCGCACGCACCGAGGGGTGACGAGGAAGGGGATCTCGAAAGACTCGGCGGGTGACCCTCGGCTCGGCACAGTCGTCATGGGCGGGACAAACCGCGGTGGGTAACCACCCGACAACACCGTCCCAGCGTGCTCAACCCCCAGCGCAGCAAGCGCGGTGGGGTGGATGTGCCGCTGTCGGACAGCTCGACGACGACGTCTTCTCTCGCGACTGAGAGGAGCACCGCCACAGCATGTGCGGGATATTTGGGTACGTTGGCGCCCGCGACGAGGCGCCGCGACTGGTACTGGCCGGGCTGAAGAAGCTCGAGTACCGGGGTTACGACTCGTGGGGCATCGCCGCGCGTGGGCAGTCGGGCGAACCGGCCCGATTGCTCGTGGAAAAACACACGGGCAAGATCGGGCAGGCGACGACGACGCTGCCGGCGTCGCGCTCGGCACTGGGGCACACGCGGTGGGCGACACACGGGGGAGTGACCGAAGCCAACGCGCATCCGCACCTGGACTGCGAGGGGCGGCTGGCGGTCATTCACAACGGGATCATTGAGAATCACACCGAGCTGCGGCAGGAGCTGGTGGCGGCGGGGCATATGTTTGCCTCGCAGACGGATACAGAGGTGGTGTGCCACCTCCTGGAGGACGAACTTCGGGGAGACCGTGACGCGAGGAACGGCTCCGAGGCCGAAGGCTCCGATAGCGAAGGCTCCGATAGCGAAGGCTCCGAGGTCCAAGGCTCCGAGGCCGAAGGCTCCGAGGTCGACGCGTGTCAGCGGCTCATGCGCGCGGTGATCTCCGTGTTTCGGCGTCTCGACGGGCTGAGCGCTATCGGCGTGCTCGACCCGCGGATCAACTGCATGGCCGCGGCCAAAAATGGCTCGCCGCTGGTCCTCGGCTGGGGCGAGGACGGCAACTTCCTCGCCAGCGACTCCTCGGCGCTGCTCGACCATACCCGCAGGCTAACCTTCCTCGAAGACGGCCAGGCCGCGCTCCTCACGCCCGGCTCGCTCACCGTCTACGACGTCACCAGCGGTGAGGCGATCGTCTCGCCGCGAATCTGGGACATCACCTGGCAACAGGAAGTGGACAGCCTCGACGGCCATCCGCACTACATGTCCAAAGAGATCGCCGAGCAGCCGCTAGTGCTGCGACGCCTGGCCGCCGAGCGTGGGGACGCTGCCCAGCGGCTGGCGGACTCGATCCTCAGCGCGAGCACGGTGCACCTGGTCGGCTGTGGGTCGGCGTCGAATGCCGCGCGCTGCGGCGAATATCTTTTTTCGCGCATTGCCAGCCGCCAGGCGAACTGCGTCGTCGGCTCCGAGTTCGGGTACCTGGCGGATTTCCTCGACGAGCGCAGCCTCGTCGTGGGCCTCAGCCAGAGTGGCGAGACGATCGACCTGCTCGACTCGATGAAGTCGGCGCGACGGCGCGGGGCGAAGTTGTCCGCGCTGGTGAACGTCGAGGGCTCGAGCCTGTATCGGCTCGTCGACGACGCGATCCTGTTGTCCGCGGGCCCGGAGCGGTGTGTGCTGGCCACCAAGAGCTTTACGGCCAAGCTCGGCGTGTTGCTCATGGCTGCGTACGCGGCGCGTGGTCGACTCGAAGCCGGGCGGGAGCTGCTGCAGCAGGCCGCTGATGAGATTCAGTCGCTGTTGAGCGACGAACGTATCGAGCAGATCCGTTCCCTGGCACGGCGGATTGCGCAGGCCAACCACCTGTATGTGATCGGGCGTGGGCCGAGCTACCCGATGGCTCTCGAGGCGGCGCTGAAGATCAAAGAGGTCAGCTACATGCACGCCGAGGGCTTCGCGGGGGGCGAGCTCAAGCACGGCGTCATCGCGCTGATCGACTCGGGTACGCCGTGCATCGTGCTGGCGCCGAATGATGAGACCTTTCGCGCGATTCTCTCGGGTGCTGAGGAGATCAAGGCGCGGGGCGGATACATCATTGGCATCTCACCATTCGAGAGTGACGTGTGGGACGAGCACATCGCCGTGGCCGACGTTGGCGAGGCGGCGTCGATCGTCAATGCGGTGCCGCCGCAGGTGCTGGCGTACGAGCTGGCGCTGACGCGCGGGCTGGATCCAGATAAGCCCCGCAATCTGGCCAAGAGCGTGACGGTGAAGTAGTGCCGCTCGCGGCGTGGCTGAGCGGGCGCGGGGCAAGGCGCGTACAAGCATCCTGACGGAGGATGCCAGCATCTTCCGTCAGGATGGGCTCCCCCGCGGGGAACGCGGGTTATGCCTGCTCGATACGCTCGATGCGGTAGTGCGCCTTGCCCGAAGGGATATCGACTTCGACCGTATCGCCCACGCCGCGGTCTTTGAGGGCGCTGCCCACGGGCGACTGAATCGAGATGCGCCGATTGCGCGTATCGACCTCGCCTGGGCCGACCAGGATGTAGTCGAGCTCTTCGTCGTACTGCAGGTCGCGCAGGACGACCTTGCTGCCCAGGCCGGCGCGTTCGTTGGACGTCTCGCGCTCGACGACGCGCGCCGCCTTGATCTGGCCCTTCAAACGATCGATCTGCCCCTGGACTTCCCCCATGCGTCGCTTGGCCTCGTCGTACGGGGCGTTCTCGCGGAAGTCGCGATCCTGGTAGGCCGCGGCGAGGTCGTCGCGAACGGCCGGCGCGACTTCATTTTCGAGGCGATCCAGCTCCGACTGCAGCTGCTCGAGGCCCTCGCGGGTGAGCTCGACGACCGCTGCCTCTTCCTTGCGAGCATTGGCGCCGCCGCCCCTACGACGCACGCGCAAACCGGCACCCAGGTTGGTTTCGGTGATCCGCTTGGCCTTGAGATCGGACAGGAAGGTCTTGAGCGCTTCGACGCGCGTTGCTCCCTCGCCCGCGGTGTCGGCGAGGTACTGCTGGTAGCGCTCAACTTCCAGCTTGGTGATCTGGGTCACGGGCCGATCAGCGCCGGCGTGCCGCACGAAACGGTTGATCTCGCTTGCTGCCAGCTCCCGTTGGCCCGCGGGTAGCCTGCCCAGGTATTGCGCCGCAACCTGACCCAAGCGCTTCGTGTCGGTTTCCTGTATGACTGCACCTCCAGACGGACCCGATTCGGGAGGGTCCGACACTGGCTAAATTATAGAGACGCGCATGACCCGGCCTGAAACCCGCCCGCCGCTCGTCGAAAGTGCGGCGCGCCTCGGTATTGATCTGGCGGATGGACAGCTGGCTCGGCTCGATCAGCTGGGCGCCGCGCTGCGCGAAGGAAATCGTCGCGTCAACCTGACTCGTATTATCGACCCAGCGGCGATCGAGACCCGGCATTTTCTCGACTCGCTGTCCGCGGCGGTGCCGCTGCTGGACCGCCTGCGCGCTGGTGAAGCGCTGCGGCTGGTGGACGTGGGCAGCGGCGGGGGCATGCCGGGGCTGCCGCTCAAGATCGCGTTTCCCGCGCTGCGGGTAACGCTGGTCGAGTCCGTGAACAAGAAGGCTGCGTTTCTTCGCGAGACTGTTACGCAGCTGGGGTTGGCGGACGTCGAGGTGGTTGCCCAGCGGGCCGAGCTGGCCGGGCGTGCTGAGGTGCACCGCGATGCATACGACTGGGCTACGGCGCGGGCGTTGGGCATCTTGCCCGTGGTCATCGAGCTGTGCGCGCCGTTCCTGGCACCGGGTGGCTTGCTGGTCGCGCAGCGCAGCGGCGACCTGGATGCCGAGGTGCTGCAGGCGGCGCCGGCGTTCAAGGCGTTGCGGCTCTGGGCGCGCACGCCACTGTATCTGGAGATCGCGGCGTTGCCAGGGCACGCGCTGGTGGTCGGGGAGAAGTACGCGGCCACGCCCGCCGCGTATCCGAGGCGTGCGGGCCTGCCGCGCAAGCGGCCGCTGGCGTAAGACGTAGCGGCGTAAGACGTTGCGGCGTAAGACGTTGCGGCGTAAGACGCAGGGCGTAAGGCGCGGGGTCAGAGCCCGAGGTCCGAGCACAGCTCGCGAAGAAAGCCCTCCACGTCCATCACCAGGCCGATGGCCTGGAAGCTGCCTCGGTCGGACAGCTTGGTGACCACCGCCGGGTTGATGTCCACGCACACCGTGGTTACGGCGGCCGACAGCAAGTTGCCCGTCGCGATGCCATGCAGCATCGACGACAGCACCAGCACCAGGTCCGCGCCTTTGCGCACCTCCTCACGCATCAGGCGCTGGGCCAGCAGCGTGTCGGTGACGACGTCGGGCAGTGGACCATCGTCGCGGATCGAACCGGCGAGAATATAGGTCGCGTTCGCGCACACACACGCGTACATGATCCCGTCGCGGATCAGACCCTGCTCGACCGCTGCGCGGATGCTGCCGGCGCTGCGCACGCGATTGATCGCGCGCAGGTGATGCTCGTGGCCGCCTTCCTGGGGGATGCCCTCGCTGAGCGACACACCGAGCGAGGTCCCGAACATCGACATCTCGATGTCGTGCGTGGCCAGGCCGTTGCCGCCAAAAATCACCGTGACATACCCATCGCGGATCAAACTGGCGACGTTGTCGCGCGTGCCGGTGTGGACCAGCACCGGCCCGCCCACCAGGATGACCCGACCCTGCCTCGCGCGGATCTCGCGCAGTCGCTGGGCGATCTCGCCGATGAGCAACGCCTTCGGCTTCTCGCTCGAGACGCTGCTGCCCATGAACGCGAATACCTGCGGCTGCGCGCGCGGCCGTTCTAGCGGCGTGACGCGCACACCCCGGTGGCCGACGACGAGCTGTTCGCCCTGCTTCACGTCCGACAGCGCGACGGTCCACGCGCGCTCGCCGGCCGGGTCGACGGCAATGCCGCAGTCCATCTCGGGCCACTCGACGCGCACCCAGCGCTGGTTGAGGCGGACCGTGGTCTCGAGGTTCGTGGTCGAGTAGAAGCCCTCGGGGAAGACGCCGTCGGCTGGCGCGGGCGCCAGCTCGGGGTGTTCGGTTTCTTCGCGCACGGCGCCGATGCGCTCGGCGCGATCGAGCAGCAGGTCGAGCAATTCGCGGGTGGGCGCCGAGATCTGGATGCGGGCGTATGACGGTTCGTCTTTGCGACGGCCGACGCGGATCTCGTCGATGACGAAGTCGCCGCCGCGGTCCATGACCTCGTCCATGACGCGCGGCAGCGCGTACGAATCGATGATGTGCCCGTGCAGCTCGACCGTCTCCGTGAAGCTCATGCCGCCGGGTAGTCTATCGAGTGCGGGTAGTCTATCGAGTGATGGACGCGGTCATCCTCGACGTCGGTGGCGTGCTGCTGGTGCCTCACTTCGAAACTGTCAACCCTGCCCTCGAGCCCTTTGGCGCGAGCCTGGACGTCGCGGGCGCCGAACGTGCCCACTACTTCGGCACGCGCGAGCTGGACGCCGCTTCGGACGAGCCCTACGCGGAGCGCACGGCTTACCTCACGGGCTATGTCGCCGCGGCAGGTGTGGAGGAGTCGCGACAGCCCGAGGCGATCGAGCGCATTCGCAAGGCGTGGGCGCAGCCAAACATCGACGTGTGGCGGCAGCACGTGCGCGGGTCGGTGGACGGCTTGCGGCGGCTCGCCGCGCGGGGCGTAAAGCTCGGGATCATCAGCAACTCGGATGGCACGGTGGAGGAGCAGCTGCGGCGCGGCGAGATCTGCCAGGTAGGCGAGGGGCTGGGCGTGCCGGTGCTGGCGATCATCGACTCGGGTGTGGTCGGCGTCTCGAAGCCCGCGGCGGACATTTTTCGGCATGCGCTGGACCCGATCGCCGTCGACGCGGAGCGAGCGCTGTACGTTGGCGACACGGTGCGGTATGACGTGCGCGGCGCGCGGGCGGCGGGGCTGGTGCCCGTGCACTTCGACCCGTACGAGCTCTGTCGCGAGCGGGATGACCACGCGCACGTCAGAGGGCTGGGCGAGGTCGAAGCGCTGATCTAGAGGTATTTCTCCGGCTGACCCTGAGTTTTGCGTCTCGGGGGTTGAGGCACGCACTGTCAGACGAGATTCGTTTCTCTTTAGCCCCTCTGGGGAAGAAATGATGGTCGTGCCCGCGCTATCAGACCTTCCCGAGGGGTCCCCCTGGGGAACAACGTGCCCCGCAGAAACGACGTTCCCGTGGGGTCCCCCTGGGAACAACGTGCCTCGCATAAACGAGGTCCCCTTGGGTTCCCCTGGGGAACAACGTGCCTCGCAGAAACGACCTTCCCCGTGGCGTGCCCGCATAGACGAACGCTCCCCGTGGGGGGTCCCCTCTGGGGAACAACGTCTGAACCGGCTAGGGGAAGAAGGGCACCGACGCGGCGGTCGCGGCGTTCAGCAGCGGGGCAGCCAGGATGCCAAAGGCCAGCACGCCGACAAGACTCGCGCCCAGCGCCAGGCCCTGGCTGAAGCTGGCCGGTTTTACCGCCACCGGCTCTGTCGCCTCGCGCATCCACATCGCGTGGATCACGCGGCCGTAGTAATACAGCGACACCGCCGACATGAGCACCGCCCAGAGCACCAGCAGCTGCAACCCCAGACTATCGGCGCGAATGGCCGCCAGGAACAGGTACAGCTTGGCAAAGAAGCCGACAAACGGCGGAATCCCTGCCAGGGACAGCAGCGCGACGCTCAGCGCGGCGGCCAGCATTGGCGAGCGCTGCGCCAGCCCGCTGTAGCCGGGGATCTCGTCATCCGGCACATAGTTGGCCATGATGGTGATGACGATGAAGGCGCCAAGATTGGTGAACGTGTAGGCCACCAGGTAGAACATCACCGCGCTGGTGCCCGCGACGCTTGCCGCGGCCAGGCCGATCAGCATGTACCCGACGTGGGTGATGCTCGAATACGCCATCAGGCGCTTGATGTTCGTCTGCACGATGGCGATCAGGTTGCCGACAGTGATGGTGATGAACGCCAGCACACCGAACAGCACGGTCCACTCGGCCGAAATGCCGGGCAGCGCGCCGTTGAAGATCCGCAGCAACACGGCGAAACCGGCCGCCTTGGACCCGACCGAGAAGAAGGCCGTCGCGGGTGTCGCCGCGCCCTGGTAGACGTCTGGCGTCCACAACTGGAACGGCGCCGCGGCGATCTTGAAGCCCAGCCCAGCCACCAGCATGGTGATGCTCAGTAACGCCGCGGGCGTTGGCGTGCTGGTGATGACCTTTGAAATATCGACCAGCGTCGTCGCCCCGGTCGCTCCGTACAGCAGGGCCATGCCGTACAGCAGGATGGCGGTGGACATCGCGCTCAACAGGAAGAACTTGATGCCAGCCTCGGTGCTCTTCAGCCCCTGGCCAGCGATCGTGTCACGCTTGTTCCAGGCGGCCAGAAAGGCCAGCGACAGGCTCGTTACCTCGAGGGCAAGGTAGATCGACATCAGCTCGTTGCCCGAGGCCATCAACATCAGGCCGCTCGTGCTGAACAGGACCATGATGTAGAACTCGGCTTCGAAGATCTCCTGTCGATCGGTAAAGGTCGTCGCCGACAGAATCACCAGAATCGCTGCCAGACAGAACAGCGCCTCGAAGAAGAGCGCGAAGCTGTCGGCAACGAGGAAGCCGCCAAACGCCGTCTTGCCCGCGTAGCCGCCGAGGAACAGGAACAGACATGCGCCGAGCGCGATCAGCAAGCCCAGGCACGAGACCCACATCAGTGGCCGTCGCGAGAGCCAGTCGGTCACGATCAGGTCGATGAGCAAGACGACGATGGCCGTCACGATCACGATCAACACAGGCGACAGGAGCGTCAGCCCCAGCACCAGGTCGTCCGTGGTGAAAGTTGGCAGCGGCACACCCTGATAGGTCGGCATCAGCGCTGGGCTCCCAGACTCACCGCGGCAGCGATGGGTGCGACACCGCCGGCCGACACATCGGTCACGATCGACGGTGCGATGCCGATGAGCACGGTCGCGGCGGCCAGGATGCCGACCGCGACGCGTTCACGCCAGATCGCATCGCGCAGGGTCGCCCATTCGTCGACGAGCGGTCCGTAAAACACCGAGCCCAACCGCCACAGGATGTAGCCGGCGGTGATGGCGATGGTGCACACGCACAGGATGGTCGCCAGCGGGAACACCGCGTAGGCGCCGATGAACGTGGTGAATTCGGCTACGAAGCCCGCCAGGCCTGGCAGACCCAGTGAAGCGAGACCCGCGATGAAGAACACGGTCGCGATGAATGGCATGCGCGCCGCCAGGCCACCCATGACGCCAATCTCACGCGTGTGGGTGCGGTCGTAGACCAGACCCACCATGCTGAACAACAGGCCGCTGTACAGGCCGTGCGCGACCATGACCAGCAGAGCGCCGTTGAAGCCAACCTGCGTCAGCGCGGCAATGCCGAGGATGACATACCCCATGTGGCTGATGCTCGAGTTGGCGATCATCTTCTTCAGGTCAGTCTGCGCCAGCGCCACAAACGCCCCGTAGATGCTGTTGACGACCGCCAGGATGATCAGTAGCCACTGCCAGTCGTGCGCCGCCTGCGGCAGCAGGGTGATGCACAGACGCAGCAGACCGTAACCGCCCATCTTCAGCAGCACACCGGCGAGCATGACGCTACCGGCGGTGGGCGCCTCGACGTGCGCGTCGGGCAGCCAGGTGTGTAGCGGAAAGATCGGCACTTTGACCGCGAAGCCGAGGAACAGCAGGATGAACGCCAGGCCGCCCAGTGAAAGAATGCCCGTGCCGTACTGGGCAAAGTTGAACTGCGCGATCTGCGGGATGCCGAAGGTCATCGGCTGAGGTCCGAAGAAGGCCACCAGGAAGATGCCCACCAGCATGAACGCGGAGCCGCCGACCGTGAACAGGATGAACTTGAACGCGGCATACTCGCGGCGGGCGCCGCCCCAGATCCCGATGATGAAGAACATCGGGATGAGTTCGAGCTCCCAGAACAGGAAGAACAGGAACAGATCGACCGAGGTGAACACGCCCGCAACGGCTGTCTCGAGCATCAGGAACAGGCTGAAGTACAGCGGTTGGCGGAGCGGCGTGCGCCAGGAGCCGGCGATTGCGCTCAGACTGAGCAGCGCGTTCAGGACGACCAGCGGCATGCTCAGGCCGTCGACGCCGATCCAGTAGTTGCTGCCGAAGGGCAGCCAGGGGATGTTCACGACGAACTGGTACTGGCTGGCGTCGGAGCGGTCGAAGCCGAGAAACAGCCAGACGGCCAGTAAGAACGTGATCAACGCGAAGAAGGTCGCGATGCGCCACGGTCGAAGGTTCAGTGTCGAGGCGCTCGGCGCGTGGGCCGTCGAGGTGGTGAGCACACCATGGTCCGAAGCGGAGACGACGTCAGGAGACGCCGCATGCGCGTCAGCCACCGGGTCCGGTGTGGCTCTTGCTGGCCCAGGCCAGCGATGACGACGACGATCGCGCCGACGAGCGGCAACCAGAGGACCAGCTGCAGGACGACCTTGCCGACATTCGGATCGAGGATCATGGCCGCACCTGTGCCACCGAGCAGCACAACCAGGGCGATCACCGCCATACCGCCGAACAGCACCAGCCCGTAGTTCTGCACGCGGCCGGTCTGGATCCTGCGCAGTCCGCCGCCCGCGGCCCCGAACGCGAGGGCGAGGCCGTTACCGACCTGGTCCAGACCGCCGCGGTCAAACGCGGACAGGGCAAAGCCGACGCCGATGGCGAGTTTGTCGATGAGCCACATGTACAGCTCGTCGATGTAGTAGCGGTGGGCCAGCACGCGGTAGGCGCCGCCCCAGCGCAGCAGCGGCTCGGTCGAGTACGCCCGTGCGCCATACCACATCCACGCGATAGCCATACCCACGATGGCCAGCACCGCGCCGATGGTCGCCAGAGTCAGAGTCCGGCTGGATCGCCTCGTAGCTGGGGCCTTCGAGGAAGCGTTGGAAGCCGTAATCGAGCAGAGGCGAGCCCCAGAAGCCGATCAACGCCGCCGGAATGGCGAGGATGATCAGAGGAATGGTCATGAAGCCGTCGGATTCATGCAGGCCGCCCGCGTGGGTTTCCGCGTCAAGGTGTTCAGGGTGGCTCTCCTCCACCGCGGCGGCGACCGGACCGCGGAAGCTGCCGTGGAACGTCAGGAAGAACATGCGGAACGTATAGAAGCCGGTCAGGAACATGGTGATGACGCCGAAGGCCAGCAGGATCGGGGCCCGTGCCAGTGGCCGCGACGAGCCAGGACTTCGTCCTTGGACCAGAAGCCCGAGAACAACGGGAAGCCCGACCAGGGACAACGCGCCGATCAACATCGTCCAGTAGGTGCGCGGCATGTACTTGCGCAGGCCGCCCATCTCGGTGATGTCGTTGGTGCCCACCGCGTGGATCACCGAGCCCGCGCACAGGAACAGCAGCGCCTTGAAGAAGGCGTGGGTGAACAGGTGGAACATCCCCGCGGCAACGCTGCCCGCGCCGAGCGCCAGCATCATGTAGCCGAGCTGGCTGACCGTCGAGAAGGCCAGTATGCGCTTGATGTCGTTACTGGCCAGGCCCATGCTCGCGGCGAAGATGGCCGTGAAGCCGCCGATGATGGCCACCACGGTCAGCGCCTGGGGCACCGCCTCGAACAGCGGATAGGTGCGAGCAACGAGGTAGACACCCGCGGCGACCATCGTCGCGGCGTGGATCAGCGCCGAGACGGGCGTCGGGCCTTCCATGGCGTCGGGCAGCCAGACGTGCAGCGGGAACTGGCCGCTCTTGCCGACGGCGCCCGCGAACATGCACAGACACGCCCAGAAGAGCGCGGGCTGGCCGAGCAGGCTCGGGATTCCACAGGCCGCCGGTATGTGACTCGGGCCTGCTGGAACAGATCCGAGAGCTGCAGCGTGCCGCCGCGGTTCCACAGGATGATCAGCCCGATGAGGAAGCCAACGTCGCCCACGCGCGTGGTGAGAAAGGCTTTCTTGGCAGCGACCCAGGGTGGCAGCAGGTGAACGCCGCGCTGCGCGGTGCGGTCGTACCAGAAGCCGATCAGCAAGTAGCTGCACAGACCGACGAGCTCCCAGCCGATGAAGAAAAACAGCATGTTGTCGGCGAGGACGACCGCGAGCATGCTGAAGGTGAACAGCGACAGGTAGGCGAAGAAGCGGCTGAAGCCCGGATCGATGTGACCGTGCTCGATCATGTACCCGCGTGAGTAGACGTGGACCAGGAAGCTGACGACGGTGACGACGATCAGCATGATGGCGGTCAGCGAGTCGACCGCGATGCCGAGTGGCAGCCAGGTCTGGATGCCGTTGACGGTAGGCGCGTTGCCCGGGTACAGGCGCAGCCAGTTGATCTCCAGGCTGGCGGTCTGACCGGCCCATACTTCCGAGAAGACAACGAACGCCAGAACCATGGCGATGGCCATCGCCAGGATGGCGATGGTCGCCGAGAACATCTTGCTGCGGCGGGTGACGAAGACGTTGAGGAGGAATGCGAGGAGTGGCAGCCCGAGGATGATCAGTGCAAGGGTGATCATGTGCTCTCTGTCCGCTAGCCCTTCATCAGGTCGAGTTGATCGACCTGGATCGTGCGGCGCTGGCGGTAGACGGCGATGATGATGGCCAGACCGACGGCTGCTTCGGCGGCCGCCTGGGTGATGATGAAGATCGAGAAGATCTGCCCGGCGAGGTCCTGTTGGGACTGGATGTAGCGGGCGAAGGCGACCATCAACAGGCTGACGCCGTTGAGCATCAGCTCGATGGACAGCAGGATGCCAATCGCGTTGCGGCGTGAGAGCACGCCGTACATGCCCAGGCTGAACAGAATGGTGCCCAGGACCAGGAAGTGTCGGAGCCCTGGGATCAAGAAGTCCACGTGGTGGAGCCTCCAATCTGTTCTCGTAACGCGGATCTTGTCGACGTCAACGCGCGTGCATGGCAGCGCCGGGCACCAGCGCACCTCGGCGTGAGCACCACGTGAGACCTGGCGCGGTCGGAAGTCGATGTCCAAGTCGACATCGAAATCGAAGTCGAGGCGAGCCGTGCCTTGGGCGCGGACACTCCCGCTACGTTGGGTCCTGCCAGAGTGAGATCGGGATGCGCGGAGCGACGGCGACCGCGCGTCATTCTTCCCTCGCGATCACGATGGCGCCGATCAGCGCCACCGTGAGCAGCAGCGAGGCGATTTCAAAGGGCAGCACGTAGCGCGTCAGCAGCAGGCCGCCGATCGACTCGGCGGTGGGCATGTCCGTCAGGCTGCCGCGGACCTGCCACGGCGTGAAGACGACCACCCACACCGAGATGACGCCGATGGCGACCGACACGAGCAGCGCGCCGACCCGCTGACCGGTGCCCACCAGGCCAGGTACGTCGATCTGGCCCGGCGTCATGAAGATGGCGAAGATGATCAGCACCATGATCGCGCCGACGTAGACGACCAGCTGCGCGACAGCCAGGAAGTCCGCGCCCAGCAAGGCGTACATGAGTGCTACCCCGCCGAGGACGGTGGTGAGCGCCAGCGCCGCCCGGATCAGATTGCGGATGGTGAACACCATCATGTACGCGGCCGCGATGCTGGCGACCGCCGTGATCCAGAAGCTGACCGTGGCGACGAAGATCGTGAACGGGTCAGTGCTGCCTAACACGCGGACGCGCCCCTCCCTCGCGTGAGCGTCATCGCGGCGCGGGCGGTTGCCAGCCGGAGGCGCGCAGCCTGGCGCGGTAGACCTTGGCGCGCTCGGCAGCTGGCAGTTTCTTGAGGTCCTCGTCGCTGATCGTCAGCGGGTCGTAGTCGGCGGGGACATCGGCGACCGCCGCGGGCGCGGGTGGTGCGGCTGCTGCTGGCGCCGCGCCGGCCGGGGCCGCGGCGCTCTCGCCTGCAGCGGGGGCGGCCGGCGTGGGACGCGCTGCCGCTGGTGCTGGGGCAGCCGCGGGTGCCGCTCGCGCTGGTGCTGGCCGAGCAGCGGCTGCGCCCGCGGCGGCGGCCGGCGCTGCCTGCCCGCGCAGGCCTCGTTTGACGCCCTGGATGTGCTCCATGCCCGCGTCGATCTCCGCCGTGCCCGGGATGCGCAGGTCGTACATGTCGAAGACGAGGTCCGTGGTGCGGTCGTACGTCGACGCCATCTCAAAGTCCGGCGCCATTGTGATGGCGCGGAAGGGACACGCCTCGACGCACAGCGCACACTCGATGCAGCCGGCCATGTCAATGTCGAAGCGATCGAGCACTTTGCCCTTGATCGGGCTGGGGTGCTGCTCGATCTTGATGACGTCGACCGGACAGGCCAGGGCGCACGCGCCGCACGCGGTGCAGCGCAAATCGCCAGTATCGACCT
This sequence comes from uncultured Chloroflexia bacterium, assembly GCA_963776625.1. Taxonomy (GTDB): domain Bacteria; phylum Chloroflexota; class UBA6077; order UBA6077; family CF-72; genus CF-72. The sequence continues at coordinate 41,739 of CAVZNP010000008.1, forward strand.
CATAGATGAGGCGTGGTCGGCCCCGCGTCCAGATCGGCATGTCGAGCCGTTCTTCGGGGTACTGGATAGTGACGGGCGGCTTGATCAGGTGACTGATCGTGGTCAGCATGCCCTTGGCCACGCCCAGACCGTATGCCATGGTCGCTCGCTTCGCTCCTAGCGGATTCCCGGCGCCAGCCGGATGATGGGGCCCAGCAGACTGCTCAGGCTAGCGAAGAGCGCCGACAGACTGACCAGGGCGATAGACACAGGCAGCATGCGCTTCCACGCAAACTGCATCAGTTGATCGTAGCGGAAGCGCGGCAGCGTGCCGCGCACCCACACGAAGATCAGGAAGATGATGGCTGCCTTGGTGATGAGCACCCCCGGCAACAGGATCCAGATCGCGTTGTCGACGGTGTCACCCAGGCCGGTGTGGTAGCCGCCCAGAAATAGCGTGGAGGCCAGCAGACCGATGGCAATGCTGTTGGCGTACTCGGCCAGGAAGAACAGGGCGAACTGCATGCCGCTGTACTCGGTCGTGAAGCCGCCGGTCAGCTCACTGTCAGCTTCGACGTGGTCGAACGGGGTGCGATTGGTCTCGGCCAGTCCGGCGATCAGGTAATAGACGAACGCGACCAGGCCGATGATCGGGATCGGGATGGGAACCGGACCTACGAAAAAGGTCGGCTGGAACACGAACCAGTCCCACAACGGGCCGGATTGTGCCTGGACGATGTCCTGGAGGGACATCGAACGTGCGAACAGGACCGGGACGATGAGGACAATGCCAGACGGGACTTCGTAGCTCACGTACTGAACGACCGCTCGCATGCCGCCGAAGAGCGAGTACTTGTTGGTGGAACCCCAGCCGGCGATGGTTACGCCCAGCGCCGGGATGGCGCCGAACGCCAGCAGGTACAGGACCGCGACGTTCAGGTTGGCGACCTGCAGGCCGGGGCCCCAGGGGATGACTGCCCAGGTCATCAGGCTCGCGCCGAGGATCAGGGCGGGTGCCAGAAAGTGCAGGAAGTGGTCGGCCTCCGCCGGGCGGATGATCTCCTTGCCGAGCAGCTTGACGGCGTCGGCGACGGACTGCAGCAGGCCAAACTTGCCGACGCGGTTGGGGCCCAGGCGGTCCTGCAGCCGGGCGATGAAGCGGCGCTCGGCCCAGATGGCCAGGATCACGAACACGGTGATCATGCCGAGGATGACGACCGCGCCGATCACGACGTAGACGAGCGAGACGAGCCAGCTGGGCACGCCGAGGCCGACGAGCCAGGCCTGCAAGGGCATGCCGATGCTGAGCCAGAAGTCGTGCATGCCGTAGAGATCGCCGATGTTCATCTGGCGAGAGCCCCCAACGGACGCGCTCGCAAGGCGGATCTTGTCAACACGCTCCCGCGAGGGGCAAACCCTGTTTGCTGGAGCGGTTCGAGGGCGACACGGGGCGGAAGGACGTCGGGCGCGAACCAGGACCTTTGTGGACCACGCGTATCGGCGCACGACCCCGTGGAGGGGCGGTTCAGCACGTACGCGGGGCGTCGCCGCGGGAAGGAGCGCGCAGTGAGCTCGCGAACGGAGCAGCGACTGGCGGCGGGGGGCCGCAGGCTCCCCCGACCCGAGGGGGCGGACAAGCACACACCCCTCCCCCGACCCTGAGCCGTGTAATCCACAAACCTCACCGGTCGACTTCGCCCATGACGATGTCGAAGGAACCGAGGATGACCACCGCGTCGGCGAGTTTGTGGCCGACGGAGATCTGCGACAGACACGTCAGGTTGACGAAACTCGGCGGGCGCACGTTGTAGCGGTACGGGTTGGGCGTGCCGTCTGAGATCAGATAAAAGCCAATCTCACCCTTCGGCCCTTCGACACGCGCGTACGCCTCACCCTTGGGTGGCTTGAGCACCTTCGGCATCTTGGCGCGGATATCGCCCTCGGGGATGGCGTCGAGCGCCTGCTGCAGGATGCGCGTGCTCTGGCGCATCTCCAGCACGCGAATCATGTAGCGGTCGAAGCAGTCGCCGTTGTAGCGCACCGGCACGTCCCAATCGAAGCGATCGTAGATCGAGTACGGCTCCGCGCGGCGAACGTCGTAGTCGACGCCGCTGGCGCGCAGGATGGGCCCGGTCACCGAGTAGGCCTTGGCCACGTCCGGCGGAATCATCCCGACGCCGACGGTCCGATTGCGGAACACCTCGTTCGACGTAAGGATTGCCTCGTACTCGTCGATCTTGGACGGGAAGATGCGCAGGAACTTTTCCAGCTGCGGGAAGAACTCGGGGGGTGCGTCGCGTGCCACGCCGCCGAAGCGGATATAGGACGGGTTCATCCGCACGCCAGTCGGCAGCGAGAGCAGGTCGAGCACCGACTCGCGTTCGCGCAGGGCGTACAGCAGCGGCGTGCCGTAGGTGCCCACGTCCATGCCGAAGGTGCCCACGGCGATCAAGTGCGATTGGATGCGGCTCAGCTCACCGGTGATAACCCGCAAGAACTCGGCTCGCTCGGGCACAACCAGACCCGTCAGGCGTTCGATGGCCAGCGCGTAGGCCCAGTTGCTGGTGATGGGCGACAGGTAGTCCATGCGGTCGGTCAGCACGGTGCCCTGGACGTACGTGCGGGCTTCGCCGAGCTTCTCAGTTGAGCGATGCAAGTAGCCCATGACCGGGATGGCGCCGATGACTGTCTCGCCCTGCAGTTGCATGATCAGGCGGAAGACACCGTGCGTGCTGGGGTGCTGCGGCCCGAGGTTGAGCGTCAGCAGGTTGTCGTCTTCGACGACCCCCTGAACGCCGAGCGACTCGAACATGGAGTCGCCAAGCTCGGGATTGAGCGTGGAAATCCGATCCGGGATCAGCGTGTCGGCCATGGCGGGTTAGTCGCTTTCGTGGACCAGTTGTTTGACGGTGACGTAGTCCCAGTCAGTTTCGAAGTCACGCCGCATCGGGAAGCCGACGAAGTCGTCCGGCAACAAAATGCGCCGCAGGTCCGGATGACCCAGGAAACTGATGCCCATCATTTCGAAGGCCTCGCGCTCCATGAACTCGGCGCCAGGCCAGACGGACGTGAGCGAGGCGACCTCGGGGACGCCATCGCGCGGGAGCTCGCAGCGAACGATGGCCCCCAGGGGCTGGGTGCGGTAATCGTATGAGAACAGGTGGTAGAGCAGCTCCAGGTGCTGCTGCCAGTCGACTTCGGTGATGAACGAGAGGTAGTCGAAGCCGTCGGCCTTGAGCATGCGCGCCGTGTCCAGCAGGCGCTCGCTGGGGACTTTGAGCTCGGCGTAGCCGTGACGCCACTGGAATGTCGAGTCCTGGATGGCTTTCAGGATGTGCTGGACGAAGACGGGCTCGGCGGGCTTTTCGGGCTCTTTCGGGGCCGGCGGCGCGGCGGGTTTCGGCGCGGCCGGCGCGGGAGCCAGGGCGGCCGCGGCTGGAGCCGCGGGTGTACTGGGAGCGCTCGCAGGAGCCGCGCGTCCCGGGCGTCTGAGCGGGGGTGCCACCTGCCGCGGCCGCCGCAGGCGGAGCCTCGACCCTGGGAGGCGGCGGGGTGGGCGTGGCGGCAGCCCGGGCCGCGGCGCCGGCGGCCGGCGCCGGTGCGGCACCACCGCGCGCGGCGGCGGCGCGGGCCTTGTAGACGGCGGCGCGCTCAGCCGGCGGCAGCGCCTTGAGGTCGTCAGCGCTGATGGTCAGCGGATCGTAGTCAGGCACGGGCGCGCGACTCGCGGTAGTTGCGCTGCCAGGCGCGCCAGCGCGCATGTCCCTCGTCGATTTCGCGCTCGGTGATCTTCTTCTGCAACTGAATGATGGCGTACAACAGCGCGTCCGGCCGCGGCGGACAGCCCGCGACGTACACGTCGACCGGCAGGAAATTGTCCACGCCCGGCACCGTGCTGTAGGAGCCCTGGTAGGGTCCGCCGGCCGTCGCACACACTCCCATCGAGATCACGTATTTCGGGTCCGCCATCTGGTCGTAAATGCGACGAATCGCGTGCGCCATTTTGACCGTTACCGTGCCTGAGACGATCATGATGTCGGCCTGGCGAGGCGACGCGCGATTGATCTCCATCCCGAAGCGTGACAGGTCGAAGCGCGAGTTCTGGATGGCCATGTATTCGATGGCGCAGCACGCCAGCCCAAAGGTCACCGGCCACATCGAGTTCTTGCGGGCCCAGTCGATGAGACCCTGGAACGGCACGACCATGACCTGGCCGCGCAGGTCCTCGGGGACGTACAGACTCTGCTGGATGACCTCGTCCGCCGGACGGGGATTCGCGAACTGGAGGGCGGTGGGATCACCGCTGATATTGCTGTTGCCGTTGCCGTTCACTGCCATTCGAAAGCTCGCTTGCGCCACGCGTACGCCAGCCCGACGAGTAACAGGAGAATGAACACAGCCATTTCGATGGCGGCGATCACCGGCAACTTGTCATAGACGAGCGCCCACGGGAACAGATAAATAACTTCAACGTCAAAGATGACGAAGATCAGCGCGTACAGGTAGTAGCGAATCGGGAACTGAACGTGCGTCGGACCGATGGTCTCCATGCCGCTTTCGTACGGCTCGAGCTTGACGGGGTTCGGTCGGCTCGGAGCGAGAAATCGCGAGAGAAACAGCGGAATTACGGGAAAGACGACCGCTACAACCAGAAAGAGCGCAATTGGTCCGAACGTGCTGAGCACTTGGCCCCCAGTATACCGAAGGCGCGGACCGGACGGTTCGGCGATACTAGCCCAGCGTGACCTCGGTCCTTCCGTCCACCGCCGATAAACCCCGCTTTGTCGCGGCCATGTTTGGACGCATCGCGGCGCGCTACGACCTGATGAACACGTTGATGACTTTTGGTCAGGACGCGCGCTGGCGGCGAAGCGTGGCGGAGGCGCTGCCACACCGGGGCCGGGGCGCGCATCCTGGACGTCGGGGCTGGGACAGGCCGGCTGGCGCAGGCCGTCCAGGTGGCCGATCCAACCCGACGCGTGGTTGGAGTGGACTTCGCGCTGGAGATGCTGCGGCAGTGGGCCGACCACGTGCAGATGGCGGCTGGCGACGCTCAACGGCTGCCGTTTGCCGACGCGCAGTTCGACGCCGTGGTGAGTGGCTTTCTGGTACGCAACCTGTCGGACACCGAGCTTGGCCTGCGCGAGCAGGTGCGTGTGCTGCGGCCGGGCGGTGTCCTGGCGGTGCTGGAGACCACGCCTGGGCCACCGGGATGGCTGCGGCCCGGGTATCGCGTGTACTTTCGGCACGTCGTGCCGGTGCTTGGCAAGCTGGTCGCGGGTGACGCGTCCGCCTATACCTATTTACCTGAGTCGACGCTTGCGTTCGTCGAGCCCGCGCGACTGATCGGCATGTTGCAAGCGTGTGGGCTCGACCAGGTGCGCTCGAGGGCGCTGATGTTCGGCACCGTGGCGCTGACCGTCGGCTATAAGCCCGTCGGCTCAGAAGCCCGTCGGCTAGAAGCCCGTCGGCTAGAAGCCCGTCGGCTAAGCCGTCGGCTAGAAGCCCGTCGGCTAGAAGCCCGTCGGGTAGAAGCCCGCTATGCTTCGACACGCAGGAGGGGAGAATGACCCTTAACACGAGATATCGCCTGGGCGGGATGCTGGTCGCCCTGAGTCTGGGCCTGGCGTCCGTCCATGGCGCGCAGGCACAGTCGGCCGGGACTGGCGTGATCACTGGCGAAGTAGACAGATGTGTGAGCGGGACCGAAACGCCGGTACCCGGTGCCAATGTCGGCGTCCTGGGCAGCGACGCGGCGCTCGGCCGCACCGACACGGCCGGTCTCTTCACCCTCATTCTGGCGCCGGCCAGTACACCATTCAGGCCACCGCCGACGATGGAACCATCGCGAGTCGGCAATACGTGCCGGTTGAAGCCAACTCTTCACTCGACATTGGCGTACTCGAACTGGCCGGTGGGTGTGTTGGCACCGACAACGCGCCGCCAGCCGCCCCAGCCCAGCCAGCCGCCACGGCTCAGCCGACGGCTCAGCCCACGGCCGCGCCGACCGCCACGGCGGTTCCGCCGAGCCCAACGCCCGTGCCCACGCAGCCAGCGGCGACCGCGACGGCGGTGCCTGACACGGATCAGCAACCTTCGGATCAGTCATCGCCTGATCAGCAGGCGCCCTCCAACGATCAGTCGCCAGACACGTCCTCCGACGGAAGCTAGGTCCTGAGCTCAGGGCCGGCCCTGAGCTCGGCCTCAGGGCCTCAGGCCGGCGTCAGGGAGTCTCGAAAAATCGGGAAGTGCTCGAGCGCGCGGCCGGCGCCGATGGCCACACAGGTCAGCGGATCGTCGGCCACATACGCCGGCACACCCGTCTCCACGCTCAGGAGTTTGTCAAGGTTTCTGAGCAGCGCGCCGCCGCCCGTCAGGATCATGCCCTTGTCGGCGACGTCCGCGGCGAGCTCTGGTGGCGTGTCCTCGAGGACAGCTTTGACGCTGCCGACGATCTGCACCAGCGCCTCCGAAATCGCCTCGGTGACCTCGGCCGAATTCATCAGACGCGTTTTGGGTAGCCCGTCGATCGTGTCGCGGCCGCGGATTTCGACCTCCAGTTCGCGCTCGAGGGGAAGCGCGCTGCCGATGGCCCACTTGATCTCTTCCGCCGTGCGGTCGCCGATGATCAGGTTGTACTTGCGCCGCACGTAGGTCGCGATCATCTCGTCGATCTTGTTGCCGCCGACGCGCAGCGACTTGCTGACCACGATGTCGTTGAGTGAGATGACCGCCGCCTCACACGTGCCGCCGCCGATGTCGACGATCATGTTGCCCGACGGGCTCGAGATCGGCACGTTAGCACCAATGGCCGCCGCGAGCGGCTCGGCAATCAGGTGCGCTTCTTTGGCGCCGGCCTGAATCGTCGCATCCAGCACGGCGCGCGACTCCACGTTGGTCACCCCCGCGGGGATGCACACCATGACGACCGGGCGAAACAGTGAGTACTTGCCTACGACTTTGCTGATGAAATAGCGCAGCATCGCTTCGGTCACCAGGTAGTCGGCAATCACGCCGTCGCGCATGGGGCGCGTGACATTGATGCGTCGTGGCGTGCGCCCGAGCATCTGCCGCGCGTGTGAGCCCACGGCCACCACGCGGCTGTCGCTTTCCGAATACGCCACGACCGACGGCTCGTTGAGCACGATGCCGCGGCCCTTCACGTAGACGAGCACATTGGCGGTGCCCAGGTCGATGCCGATGTATTTGGAGAACACGAATGCCGGTACCGGTCGGGGGAGTGTAGCGAACTCCTGCCTGGTTAGACCGGACCGGGGTGCAATCGTTCAGGGCCGCGACGCCGGCGGGCGACCGTAATGCGCACCTCGGCGCGGCGCAGGGCGACCCGCGCGGCTTCCGCCTGCAGGCGCTGACCGCTGTTGACGGCCTGGTCAATTGCCTCGCGCGCGCGACGCCGGGCTTCTTCGGCACGCGCCTCGTCGAGTTCGTCGGCGCGTTCGGCGGTATCGGCGAGGATCAGCACCTGGTCGCGGGCGACCTGCAGAAAGCCGCCGCCGACGGCCATGGCTTCCTCGGACTCGCCGTGCTTGATGCGGATGACGCCTGGTTGCAGGGTGGTCAGCAGTGGCGCGTGGCGCGGCAGGATGCCGAGTACGCCTTCGGAACCCGGCGCGACGACCATATCCACGTCGTCCTCGGCGAGCACCTCGCGCTCGGCGGTGACGATCTGTACCCGAAGTGGCACGCGTGTAAGGATAGCGGAGAGAGCGGTCGGGGCCGTTCGGCGTGTCGGTTGGTCAGGCGGGTCTTGTCAGCGACGAGCTTCAAAACCTTCTTCAGAGCCTGGCCAACCCCAGCCTTTCTCCGAGCTGGGTCACGCCATCTCCAAACGCTCGCGGCGGGAGCGCTTCGTTACGCTTGCGTGTCGGTTGCGAGGGCGAGGGCAGGGCAACGACGATCTGCTCGCGGCGTCACACGCTTCCGGATGGAATAGCTGACCGGTCACCTCGGTTATTCCCCGTAGCCAATGCGCATTCGGGTTCACTACGCGTGGGTCGTCGCGTGTATCACCTTCCTGTCCTTGCTCGCCTCGGCGGGAATTCGGTCCACCAGCACCGTCATGGTGCTGCCGCTGGAGCGCGACTTCGGCTGGGATCGTGCCACCGTTTCTCTGGCGCTGTCGGTCAACTTGCTGCTGTACGGCCTGTGCGGGCCGTTCGCCGGCGCGCTGATGTCTCGCTTCGGCGTGCGGCGGATCATGCTCGTCGGACTCGTCACGCTCGCGCTGGCCACGGGACTCTCCGTGTTCATGAGTCAGCTGTGGCAGATGATCGGCCTGTGGGGCGTCCTTGTCGGCCTTGGCTCGGGCTCGATGGCGCTGGTGCTGGGTGCCACCGTCGCCACGCGCTGGTTCGTCAAACGTCGTGGGCTGGTCACCGGCATCTTCGCCGCGAGCACGGCCACGGGCCAGCTGATCTTCCTGCCCCAGCAGGCAGCCATCGTCGAATCGGTCGGCTGGCGGGTGGCCGTCCTGATCGTCTCGATCGTCGCCATCTGCGTGGCGGCCCTGGTCGCGCTGTTCATGCGCGACGACCCCAGTGATGTCGGGCTGCAGCCATACGGCGCCACGGGACCAGCAGCACCCGCGCCGATGCGCACCAGCGGCAACCCGTTTGCGCTGGCAGTTGACACGCTGCTGCAGAGCGCGCGCATCCGAGACTTCTGGCTGCTGGCAGGCAGCTTCGCCATCTGCGGGGCGACCACCGTTGGCCTCATCTCCGTACACCTGATTCCCGCCTCCGTCGAGCACGGCTTCGACGAGGTCGCGGCTGCCGGCATGCTCGCGGCCATGGGCGCGTTTGACCTGGTCGGCACCACGCTCTCCGGCTGGTTGACCGACCGCATCGACGCCCGCAAGCTACTGGTCTGGTACTACACGCTGCGCGGCATCGCCCTGCTGTTCCTGCCGGCGGCCTACGGCGTCGGAGTCCCCGCCCTGGCCGCCTTCGTCGTCTTCTACGGCCTGGACTGGGTCGCGACGGTCCCACCCACGGTGCGGCTGGTGGCCGACCGCTTCGGCAAGGAGCGCGTCGGACCCGTCTTCGGATGGGTGTTCGCCGCCCATCAATTCGGTGGCTCGTTCGCCGCGTTCGGCGCGGGCGTGGTGCACACCTGGCTGGGCGACTACCTCGTGGCGTTCATGACCGCCGGCGCCCTGTGCTTGCTGGCGTCGGGGCTCATTTTGAGTCTGACTCGTAAGGCGACACCGCCGCTCGTGCTGCAGCCCGTCGGCCACCAGACATAAAGCCAGTCGGTAGACTGGTCGCGAGGTATGGCTACCCTCACGGCTGACGCTGCCCTCGAGACACGCCCGCCCACGCCGCATCCTTCACGGTTTGCAACGCCGCTGCTGATTGCGACCGTGGTTGGCATTGTGGTCGTCGCCGCCGCCCTGCGCTGGTATCGGATCGACGCGCAGAGCCTGTGGTACGACGAAGGCATCAGCGCTCACCAGTTGACGCGGTCGTTTCCCGAGATCGCGGGCGCGGCGGCGCAGGATACGCACCCGCCGCTCTACTACTGGACGCTGAAGGCGTGGGGTGAGGTGTTCGGCCCGTCGGCGCTGTCGCTACGGTCGCTGTCAGCCGCCTGGGGCGTGGCCATGGTCGCGCTCGCCTTCCTCATCGGGCGGCGACTGTTTGGAAGCCTGGTCGCGGTGGTGGCCGCGGTGTTGCTCACCGCCGCACCCCTGGCGGTCTACTACTCACAGGAAGTGCGCATGTACGCGCAGGTCACCGCCCTCGGTCTGCTGGCGGTCTACGCGTACACGCGGCGCACCGACTGGCTCTACGCGCTGGGCGGCATCGCGACCCTGTACTCGCAGTATCTCGGCGTCTCGATCCTCGCGGCGCTCAATCTGCACGCGCTGCTCACCTGGCGCAGCCGCTCGCGCCGCGAGTGGATCAGCTGGATACTCGCGAACGCAGCCATCGGCCTCGTCTTTCTGCCGTGGCTGCCGACGTTCATTGACCAGCAGTCGCATGCGCTGAACACGAGTCCCCGCACGGCGGTGGGTCTGGCTCTGGGCACGCTCGCCGCGTACGGCGGCGGCATTGCCAGCAGCGAGCTTCTGCTGTGGGGCGGCGGACTGCTGGTGCTTCTGGCGCTGGTCGGGGTCGGCCTGACGTGTCTCGGTCGAAGGCGCAACGAGCTTGAAAATGTGCTCCTGGCCGCGCTGATCTGGCTCTTACCGATGGGACTGGTGATCGGCCTCGGCTTTCGATCCGGCCTGTTCGAGACGCGCTACCTGATTGTCGGTCTGCCGGGGCTGCTGCTGCTCGCGGCGCTCGGTATCGTCCGCCTCGCCCGCTGGCCGCTGCTGGTGCCGGTCCTCACGTGTGTGGCGTTGGTGCCGGCCTATTTCGGCCTGTCCGCGCAGTATTTCGACCCGTCGCTGGCGCGAGACGACTATCGCGACCTGGTGGCGGCGATCGTCAATGACGCCCAACCCGACGATGCCATTCTGCTGGTGGCGCCCAACCAGACGGAGATTTTCGACTACTACTATCACGGCGACTTGCCGACCATCGGGTTGCCGGCCCAGCGCCCGATTGACGCACAGGACACGATCGCGCGGCTGGACGCTATCCGGTCGCAATATGACCGCGTCTGGCTGGTGTCGTGGGCGATGAACGAGGCCGACCCTGGCGGGGTGATTGCGAGCTGGCTGGCGACCAACGGCTTCCAGGCGACGCACGAGTGGTACGGATCGGTGCAGCTTGCCCTGGTGGGCTTTCCCTCGGCGAGCGCGACGACTCAGAAGGTGGACGCGGCGCTCGACAACGGGGTCGTGCTGGACGCGTACCGCATTGGATCGCGGACGCTGCGGCCCGGGGACACGCTGGATCTGACGCTCGTCTGGCGGGACGCCCAGGGGCCGACGGCGGACCATTGGAAGGTCTTCAGCGCACCTCCTCGATGGCAGTGGGCAGGTGGTCGCGCAGCGGGATGCGGAGCCGGGTGACAATCTGCGGCCGACGACCGGGTGGACGCGTGGGGAGCAGATTGAGGACAACTACGGGATTGCGATTCCCGCGGACCTGCCGGCCGGGAGCTACTCGCTCGAGATCGGGATGTACCAGGGGGATCGCCGCGCCGTCGTTGATGGGAAGGCGGATCACCTGGTGCTGGGGCAGGTGCAGGTGCAGTAGCGAACGGCGTGGCGGGAGCGTTGCGTGGCGGGTCGAGACGTCAGCTGCGCGCTTGTACGGCGGATCTCGTCGAAATGCGCTCCGAGCTAATGGTTACTTTCGTGAACGACTCCGCGGACTGAGACGTCAGCGGGCGCCTTGTGCGGCGGAGCTTGTCAAGACGCTCTCGCTCGGGGGGTGGGTTCCCGAAATGCCACGAACTGACAGGACTCACTCGGCCAACGGCTCCTTCGTGAGACCCGGGTGTGTTTCGTGCGTCGCGCTGCGCGGGCGCCGGCGGCGGTGCGTTGCTCTCGCGGCGGCGCGCGGCAGCGCCACGTTGAACGTACTGCCTTGATTGGGAACGCTCTCGGCCCAGATGCGGCCGCCGTGGCGCGTCACGATCTCCTTCGAGATATACAGTCCCAGCCCCATGCCGCCGGTGCGGCGCGAGACCGGATCTTCCGCCTGATAGAACAGGCCGAAAATGGCCTCCAGCTGCTCCGCGGGAATGCCCACGCCCGCATCGCTGACGCTCAGCACCACCCCCTCGGGCGCGGCACGTAAGCCCACGCGAATCATGCCGCCGGCCGGCGAAAACTTGATCGCGTTGGCCACCAGGTTATCGAGCACCTGCTCGAGGTGATCGCGGTCGGCCACCACCGGCTCCGTAACACTGTCGAGGTCGACGCGGATGCCGTGAGACGTGGTCGTCAGCTGCAGCCGCTGCGCGACCTCCTGAACCAGCGCCGCCAGGTCAACCGGTGCCCAGTGGAAGTCGAGTTTGCCCGATTCGATGCGCGAGACGTCCAACAGCTCGTCGATCAGCCGACCGAGCCGTGTCGTTTGCGAGTTGAGGAGCTCGAGTCGCTCGAGGTGGCCGTGCTGCTCAGCGCGCCACTCCTCGTCGCCCGGCGGCCCCTGCTCTAACCGGCGGCGCATGCGCCGCAACAGGACCTGCGCCAAGCCGGAGACTGACGTCAGCGGCGTCTTGAGCTCGTGCGACGCCATCGACAGAAAGCGGGACTTGAGTCTGTCCAGCTGGCGCAGTTGTTCGACGTTGCTCTGCGCCTCGCGATAGAGGCTCGCAATTTCGTCGTTGGCATGCGCCAGCTCCGACATGCGCCGATGCAGCTCGGCGGTCGCCTGATCGACTCGCTCCTGCAGCTCGGTGTTCAAGCGGTGGATCGTCGTGTTGGCTGCCTGGAGCTCGGCCAGGCGGGCTCTGAGCTGGACGCCGAGCTGGCGCCGTTCGATGCCCCGCGCGACGACCGCGCGCAGCTCGTCAACATCGCATGGCTTGATCAAATAGTCGTAGGCGCCCTCGCGCAGTGCCTTGATGGCCGACTCGAGCGAAGCGTAGCCCGTCAGGATGATCGAGACCGTCTCGGGTTGAACGCGGCGGACCTCGCTGATGATGCTGAGGCCGTCCGTATCGTCCAGGCGAAGGTCGGTCAGCACCAGGTCGAACTCAGCCTCGTGCAGTTTGCGGAAAGCATCGGCGCCGGTCGTCGCGATGGCCACGCTGTAGCCGTCCAGCTCGAGAATGGCACCCATCGTCACGGCGACGCTCTCTTCATCGTCGACCACGAGCAGGCTACCGGCTGTCATGCTCGCTCGGGCCTGCAATGGGCAGCGCCACGCTGAAGGTGGTTCCGCGCCCCTGGCGACTGCGCAGTTTGATGGAGCCACCGTGCGCCTGGACAATGCCCTGCGATACCCACAAACCCAGCCCGGTGCCCTTTTCCTCCTTGGTGGAAAAGAACGGCTCGAAGATGTGTGGCAGGTGCTCCTCGGCGATGCCATTGCCGGTATCGCGGATCTGAATGTGCACCGACTCGGACATCAGGAACGCGGGATCGGCCCCGCGTGAGCCCTGCGTCGAGACGAACAGCGTGCCGCCCTGGGGCATCGCCTGCTGTGCGTTCAACATCAGGTTCAACAGCACCTGCTTGATCTGGTCGGCAGCGGCGATCACGAAGGGGAGTGCCGGATCGAGATCGTTTTCGACTTTGATGCGCGACTGGCGCAGATGTTTTTCGATCAGACTTTCAGAATCCTCGATCAAGCGGTTGATGTCCGTCGGCTCCATCTTCGGCGGGCGGTAAAACCCCAGCATCTGCCGCAAGATGCGGGACACGCGGTCGGTTTCCTTCGTCGCGATCTGCAGAAACTTGGCATTCGGATCGTCGGGCGACGTCTTGTTCGACAGCAGGTACAGGGCGTTCTTGATCGCTTCGAGCGGGTTGTTGATCTCGTGTGCGATCGAAGCGGCCAGACGGCCAGTCGCGGCCAGTTTTTCGGAATCGAACAGGATCTGCTCGATGCGCCGCCGTTCGAGCTCGCGGAGTCGCGAGACGTCCTGTATCACCGAGACGGTCGCCACGACCGCGCCCAGTTCGTCGCGTACCGCCGTCGAGGTCACCGACATGGTGAGCTGCTCGCGCGTGTCGGGGTCGGTCAGCACGAGTTCGCCGCTCATGCCCTGGGCGGGGTCGAGGCGCAGCTGCGACACAAACGAGGTGAATTTGGCCTCGTTGGCCATCGAGATCTGCGCGCGACGGGCGTGGTTGGTGTCCAGCGACGAGGCTTCGAACAGACGCAGCGCCTCGTGGTTCATCAGGATCGGCCGGTTGTCGATGTCGAGCAGAATGATCGGGTTTGGCACGCTGCGCAGCACCAGGTTCAGGCGATCCCGCTCGAGGCTGATCTCTTCCTCCGCCGTCTGGAGTTTGTGCACGTTCTGCGTGACCTGCTCCGTGGCGTGTCGCAGGTCGGTGATGTTGGTCAGCACGGCCACCGTGCCGCGCGAGCCGTTGTAGTAGTTCGTTGCTGGCAGCGTGCGCATCTCGAAGAGCAGCTCTGTGCCTTCGATAGGGTCGACCAGCGTCAGGTCGCAGGTCGCCCGACCGGCCGCCTTCTGCTCCAGGACGCTCGCGCCGAGCGCGGCGCTAAAGAGAAACGTGTTCATCGAAATCGCGCGGCGCTTGCCTTCGCTATCGTCGGGATTGGACTTGAAGAGGTTTTCGGCGCGCACGTTCTGGAGAATGATGTCGCTGTTCGCGTCGGTCAGGACGACCGGGTCCGCGAACCCATTGATCATCCAGAACAGCCACTCCTTTTCGATAGCGTGCTGCTCGCTGGAGTCGCGGAGACGCTCGACGTCGCTGGCGCGCACCAGGGCGGTACCAGCCTGCGTGACGAACGGCATCAGGCGCTCGACGTCGGCATCCGTGATCGGTTCGCCCTTGCTGAGGATGATGACGCCCACTGAGGGCACATCGCGACCCTGCCACGTGGCCAGACCGAATTGCTCGGAATTGCTGCGCAGCGGCACCACCGCGAAGCTGGAGAAGTCCATCTCCAGCAGGAGCCGGAGCGCGTCCTCGCGCAGGTGCGTCTGCGTGCGCGCGTCGTCCACCCGCACGGGCACGCCCTCGCGCAAAGCGATCACCACCGGATTTTCGGCTTCGCCAAGAGGGAACTCGATGGATTCGACCAGCGCTTCGGGCACATTCAGTCCGACGACCCCGCGCAGAGCTTCGCGCTCGGGATCGAAGAGTGCGACCGCCGCGCGGCGGTAGCCAAGTGCGCGGGACAGGCCCTCCAGCACGGGCAACAGCGTCTCTCGAGGATCGACCAGCTGGACAACCGCGCTCTGGACGGATTGCGCGGGCGTCAGCGCGCCGGGCTGCACCGGCGGTCGCGGCCCGTGGGTCCGAGCTGCGGAGCTCAGTCGCCACCAGGGAACCTCCAGGAACCTCTAGCTGCCGCGTTCGACCGTGCGCTCGGTCGTGGTCGACTCGGCGTACCGCGGGTAGGTGTCAATAGACGCGACCACGATGCGGGCCTCGTCCGTGAGCAGGTCGATGCCGACGAGCGAGACTCGCACCCATGCGTCGATGACGATGCCCTTGTCCAGGACACGGTCGAGGACGTCGATGAGGCTGGTGCCGCCTGGTGCTCGTTCAACGAGAGGCATGCTGTTGCTGTACCTCTAGACGACCACCGAACGTTCGAGCTGCAGTCGGATCGTGACAAAGTTATACGGCGGCCACGGGCCCGTGTAGCGGAACGACAGCTTGCCCTCGAACCGCTGGGCGATCTCCTGTACCCGCCGATCGAACAGCAGCGCGCGCTCGCGCTCCACCAGAAACGCGGCGTTCATGATCATCCTGTCGCCAATGGGCTTGTTGGAGCGCGACGCGATGGCCCCGTCGCGCAGATACGCGTAGATATCTCGAACGTACGCGTCGGACCGGTCGGCCAACGCCTGCTCGACCATGCGGCCCAGTTGTATGCGCGCAAAATATGTGGACTGCTGACTCCTGGCGATCTCCTCTTTGAGGCGACGAATGCCCTCATCATCACGTTCGACGTCGGCCTGAACCTCTTCACGAGCCCAGTTGACGCGCAAGCCAAACTCGAGCTTGTCCTTCATTTTGACCAGCACGTCACGCAGCTCGTCGTACGTGTCCTCGAGGAACTCGACGATGTCCTTCTCCGTCTTGAACAGCGTGCCGAAACTCATCGGGACGGGCGTGAAGCCGTCCTCGATGATGACTTCGTTGACGTGTTCGTGGGCCAGGACGTTCTCCCGCGTGGGGTCGTAGACAACCAGCCGCGAGCGGCTGACGACGGCCGCCAGATACTTGTAGTGGACGGTGTAGACGTCGTCGGAACGTCCGCCGATCCCACGCTTGCCGAACGTGTACGGCGCGGTGCACTCGATAATCGAGTACACGTACCGGCCGTCCTCGACGTCGCCGGTCTGTGGTTGCGTGGTCGGTTCCGAGACGTGGGACTCCACGGTCTTACGCCAACAATCGTAGCACTGAGACCGCGGGGCCCCCTGCGGGGACCCGCGGTGCGCTAGAGCGCTAGAGCGATTCGGCTTTTTGCGCCGCCTCCTCGATGGTGCCGACGTACATGAACGCCTGTTCGGGCAGGTGGTCCCACTTGCCTTCGAGGAGCTCCTTGAACGACCGCACCGTGTCGGCGATGGAGACGTACTTGCCTGGCACCCCCGTGAACACCTCGGCGACGTTGAAGGGCTGTGAGAAGAAGCGCTCGATACGTCGCGCGCGCTGCACGGTGAGCTTGTCCTCATCGGACAGCTCGTCGATGCCCAGAATGGCGATGATGTCCTGCAGGTCCTTGTACTTCTGCAAGACGCGCTGCACCTCGCGGGCGGTGTCGTAGTGCTCGTCGCCCACGACACGCGGGGACAGAATCGAGCTCACCGAGCCCAGCGGATCGACCGCGGGGTAGATGCCACGCTCGGTGATGGCGCGCTCCAGTGTGATCGTCGCGTCGAGATGCGCGAAGGTCGTCGCGGGGGCGGGGTCGGTGTAGTCGTCGGCGGGCACGTAGATGGCCTGCAGCGAGGTGATCGAGCCTCGCTTGGTCGACGTAATCCGCTCCTGCAGCTGGCCCATCTCATTGGCCAGCGTCGGCTGGTAGCCGACGGCGCTGGGCAGGCGACCGAGTAGCGCCGAGACCTCAGAGCCCGCCTGCGTAAAGCGGAAGATGTTGTCGATGAACAACAGCACGTCGCGACCTTCGTCGCGGAAAAACTCGGCCAGGGTCACACCAGTCAGGCCGACGCGCTGCGCGTACGCCGGGTGGCTCGTTCATCTGGCCAAAGACCAGGGCCACCTTGTCGAGCACGCCTGACTCTTCCATCTCACGATAGAGGTCGTTGCCTTCGCGCGAGCGCTCGCCCACGCCCGTGAACACCGAATAGCCGCCGTGTTCCTGGGCGACGTTGCGGATCAGCTCCTGGATGATGACCGTCTTGCCGACGCCCGCGCCGCCGAAGATGCCAATCTTGCCGCCCTTGCGGAAAGGCGCGATCAGGTCGATGACCTTGATGCCAGTCTCGAACTGCTCGGGCGTGACCGCCTGGTCGACCAGGGAGGGCGCTGGGCGATGGATCGGGTACCGCTCGCCGCCCACGACCGCGCCCTTGCCGTCGATCGCTTCGCCGAGCACGTTGAACAGACGTCCAAGCGTCGGCGGGCCGACTGGCACGCTGATCGGCGCGCCGGTGTTGACCACGTCGAGGCCGCGCCGCAAGCCGTCGGTCGGGCCCATCGCCACGGCGCGCACGACGTCGTTGCCCAGGTGCTGCTGAACCTCGAGGACGAGGTTGCCGGTTGCGGCCTCGACACCCTTCATGGCCGCCTCGCCCGCCGCGTTGTCAGCGTCACCGGTGCCAACGGTGGCGCTCAGGTCGACCTGCAGCGCGTAGTAGATCTCGGGCAAATGCTCTTTCGGAAACTGGACGTCCACCACGGGGCCGATGATCTGTACGATGCGGCCCGTCGTGGACGGCGCCGTTGTCGTTGGTGCTGGTTGGGCTGTGAGTGTCATTGGTCCCCTTGGTTAGAGTATGTCCGGGGTTAGATTATCTTCGGGTCGAAGCCGCCATGGCCTCGGCTGCCGAAGCGATCTCGGTCACTTCGCGGGTGATGTTCGCCTGGCGCACCTTGTTGTACGTCAACGACAAGCTCGAAACGAGGTCATTGGCATTGTCTGTCGCATTGCGCATGGCGACCATCTGGGCGCTGAAGAACGACGCGGCGGTCTCGAGGATGGCCTGATAGATCTGCACCTCGATGTAGCGCGGCAGCAGCTCCTCGAGAATGCTCTGCGGATCGGGCTCGAAGATGTAGTCGAGACTCTGGCGCTGATCGGCGCCGCTGGCTTCCGGAGGCTCGATGGGCAGCAGCTGCACGACTTCGGGCCGCTGGGTCAGCGTCGAGACGAAACGCGGATAGACGAGCACCGCGCGGTCGATGGCGCCGCTGACGAAGCTGTCGATGATCACGCGGGCGATCGGGATGACGTCGTCGTAGGCGACGCGGTCGACAATGCCTGTGAAGGTGCCGGCGAGGTGGCGACCGCGCCTGATCAGGAAATCCTGGCCCTTGCGCCCGACGGTCACGATCTGGACGGTCTGTTCGTCGCCGTGTTCGTTTTCCAGGATGATCTCGGTGCCGCGGCGGATGACGTTGGTGTTCAGCGCGCCGGCCAGGCCGCGGTCGGGCGTGACCAGCAGGACGCCGACGTGGCGCACCTCACGTTGCACGAGAAGGGGGTGAAGTGCCTCGCCGCCGGACGGCGCCAGTCCGCCGAGCTCAGCCATCAGCGCGCGCATCGCCTCGGCATACGGACGGGCCGCGGTGACGCGCATCTGGGCGCGACGCAGCCGCGAAGCCGCGACGAGCTCCATGGCCTTGGTGATCTTCGCCGTGTTCCGGATGGAGCGAATCCGGCGGCGAATGTCTCTCAGCGACGGCATGAGCTACGCCTCCAGCCCCAGGGAGGCGTACGAGCGCGACCCTCTAGAGGACAACTTGTTTCTTGAACTCCTCGATAGCGCTGCGCAGGGCGGCGATCGTCTCATCCGAGAGCGCCTTGTCCTTCATGATCGTCTCGCCAATCTCCGGATGCGCCGTTTCCATGAACCGATGGAACTCGTTCTCCCACGTGCGCACCTTGTCGAGTTCGACGTCGTCTAGATAGCCGTTGGTCAGCGCGTAGATGATCGAGACTTCCTTGGCCAGTGAGAATGGCTGGAACTGCGGCTGCTTGAGGACCTCCTGCGAACGCAGGCCGCGCTCCAGTTGAGCGCGCGTGGTGCGGTCGAGGTCCGACGCGAACTGGGCGAACGCCGCCAGCTCACGGAACGCCGCGAGCTCGAGCTTCATCTTGGCCGCGACCTGCTTCATTGCGCGCGTCTGTGCCGACGAACCCACGCGCGACACCGAGATGCCAACGTTCAGCGCCGGCCGTACACCTGCGTAGAACAGGTCTGGCTCGAGATAAATCTGCCCGTCGGTGATCGAGATGACGTTGGTCGGAATGTAGGCCGAGACGTCGTTGGCCTGGGTCTCGATGATCGGCAGCGCCGTCAGGGAGCCGCTGCCATATTCAGCTGACAGTTTGGCGGCCCGCTCCAGCAGTCGCGAGTGCAGGTAAAAGACGTCGCCAGGGTACGCTTCGCGGCCCGCGGGACGGCGCAGCAGCAGCGAGATCTGGCGGTAGGCCCACGCGTGCTTGCTGAGATCGTCGTAGACGATCAGCGCGTCCTTGCCTTCCCACATGAAGTACTCGCCCATCGCACAGCCCGCGAACGGGGCGAGGTACCACAGCGGCGCGGGGTCCTGCGCCGAGACGGCGACGACGATGGTGTGTTCCATCGCGCCTTCCTGCTCCAGGATGTTGACCACCTCGGCGATCGACGAGGCCTTCTGGCCAACCGCGACGTAGATGCAGATCAGGTCGCCGCCGCGCTGGTTGATGATCGTGTCCAGCGCCACGGCCGTCTTGCCCGTCTGGCGATCGCCAATGATCAGCTCGCGCTGCCCGCGTCCAACCGGGATCATGGCGTCGATGGCCTTGATGCCGGTTTGTACCGGGGTATTCACGGGTGAGCGCAGCACCACGCGCGGCGCAATCACTTCGACCGGACGGGTGGGCATCGTGGACGGCAACGGCCCCTTGCCATCCAGCGGCTCGCCGAGCGGATTGACCACGCGACCGATGAGCTCTGGTCCGACGGGCACCGACGCGATGCGGCCAGTACGGCGCACCTCGTCGCCTTCCTCGATCTCGGTATAGGGTCCGACCACCATCACGCCGACGGATTCCTCTTCCAGGTTCAGGGCGATGCCCATGACGTGCTGCTTGCTGAACTCGACGAGCTCGAGCGCTCCGACGTTGCCGAGGCCGTACACGCGAGCGATGCCGTCGCCCACCTGGACAACCGAGCCGACCTCGCGGGTTTCGATGGCCGAACCGAAGTTCGAGATCTGCTCGACGAGGATGGAGTTGATTTCTTCGGTTGGCGCTGCCATAGGTTGCTCCTACTTCTAGTTAGCCCGCCAGGGTCTGCCGCAGGCGCTCGATGCGCCCGCGCACACTGTCGTCGATGACCTGATCGCCCACGCGTGCAATCACCCCGCCAATGATGGCTGGATCTACGCGCGGGCGGATCGTGATCTGGCGTGCCTCACGCCCCAGATGCTGTGCGAGCCGCTGAGCGACCACCTGTTCCATCTCGGTGTCGAGCGGCACCGCGGTGGTGACTTCGGCGGTCACGATGCCACGCTGGACGTTGATGAGCTCGCGCAGCGCATCCTCGATGCCCGGGACCTGGTCGAGCCGGTCGCGATCGACCAGGATGTGCAGAAAGTTGCGCACCAGCTGTGGCGCGTTCGGCAGGATGCGATCCAGCGCGGCTGATTTCTGGGCAGCCGGCACGGCCGGACTCAGAAAGACGGTGCGTGCGCTGGGCATGCGCAGCACGCGGGCGACGTCGCCGAGGGACGACAGCCACGCGTCGTAATCACCGCTCCTCGCCGCGACGGTAAAAGCCGCGCTGGCGTAGCGGCGCTCGCTCGCGCTAGCGGGCACGGTCTCCGCTGGTGGTCAGGAACTGCTGGACGAGCCCACGTTGCGCGTTGGCGTCGATGGCGCCCCGCGTCACGCGGTCGACCGCGGTAACCACCAGGTCGGCCAGTTGTGCGCGGACCTGAGCCATGACGCGCTCTTCGATTTGCCTGGCCGATGCCTCGGCCTGCTCCTCGATTTGCTGCTGGCGCTCGTGCGCCCGCGATTCGGCGTCAGCCAGGATGCGCTTGGCCTGTTCGTCAGCGCGTGACCGGATCTGCTCAGCTTCACGCCGCGTCTCCGCCAACAGGCTCTGCCGGTCAGCTTCGGCCTGCTCGGCCGCGCGGCGCGCCTGGTCGGCCTGCTCCATGCTTTCACGAACCCGCTGGGCGCGTGCGTCGAGCATGGCCACCACGGGCTTGTACAGGAAGATCCGCAACAGCACCAGCAGGACGATGAAGTTGAGGGTCTGCCAGATCAGGCCGTTCCAGTTCAGCCCAAGAGTGCCAGTGATCGCTTCCATCCGGGGCCTCGACGAGCAGTTAGACCTTGCCGACCAGGATGAAGGCGATGACCAGCGCGTAAATGGCGATGGCTTCAGCAAAGCCGAGACCGATCAGCAGCGGCACCAGGATCGGTCCAATGACCTCGGGGTTGCGACCGATCGCCTCCATGGCCTTACCAACCCCATAGCCGACACCGATGCCAGGCCCGATAGCCCCAAGGCCGATGGCAATAGCAGGCGCCCAGACGGCCGGTGCGCTGCTGGCGGCAGCCTGAGCGAAGAAACCGAGCTCAACAAACACGCTTGTTTAGAACCTCCAGTTCGGGGGCACAGATTTAGACCGGCTCACCATGGGTAACCTCGGCGGTTTCACCGTCTGCTCCAGTGTGCGCGCCGTGAGCATCCTCGTGAGCTGTAGCAATGCTCAAGAACACCAGCGACAACATCGAAAAGATCAACGCCTGAATGATGCCGACAAACAGCTCGAGTCCGATGAACACGAACATGACAAACGGCGCGACAACCAGGATGGTTGCCAGCAGCACTTCACCGGCGAAGATGTTGCCAAAAAGTCGGAAGGCCAACGACAACGGCCGGGTGAAGATTTCCAGCCAGCGCATCGGATTCGGGATCAACAGACCCTTCAGATAGCCGCCGAGGCCGAACGAGCGCAGCTCGAAGAACTCAGCCAGCACGATCATCAGGATCGCCATCGCCGCGGTGACGTTCAGATCGCTGTTGGGCGACCGCAGAATCGGCACCTGCTCGCCGTCGGGCGTCTGGATGTACAGGTAGCTGATGGGCAGCGTGCCGAACCAGTTCGAGAAGAGAATGAACAGGAAGGCGGTGGCTACCAGCGGCAGAAAACGGCGACCGCGGCGGCGGCCCATCGTTTGCTCGGTGACGCCCATCCACATCTCGATGACCAGCTCCCAGAAGTTCTGCACGCCACTGGGCAATTCGCGCATGCGCCGCAGCGCGAAGTAGCAGAACAGCACCAGGATGGCGATCACGATCCACGCGGTGAAGATCGTGTTGGTCACGGCCACGGGGCCGATGTGCAGCAGCACTTCAGCAGGTGGTGAGGGGGTCGCCGTCGTCGCAGCGCGCTGTTCAACACCGGCGGGCTGCGCGAGGAACCCAGCGCCTGATAAGAGGTGCTGCATCAAGCGTTGGTTGTGGGTGGGGTTGGTCTGATCTGGTTAGTCAGGTTCTTCATCCAAGGGGTTGCCGTCTTTGGCTTCTGGCGCTGACCTCGTTGTCTGCGCATGCTTGTCGAACTCAACCTTACCCATCAGGGCACGGTACAGTCGAACGGTATTCAGTACGGCTGCCACGAGTCCGAGCAGGACGCCTATGAGGGTGAAGACGGGGCTTACGTTCAAGCGCTCGTCGAGCCAGTGTCCCGCGAAGTATCCCAGCACGACGCACGCCGCGAGTGTGATGCCGAACTGAGACGCGACGGCCAACGCCTGGACCGTCGAGATACTAGGCGTTGTGCGGTTCGCCATGCCCTTCCGCGCCGCGCCCCTCAGTCTAGCAGAACCCCCGGGATGGTGCGTGCCGGCCTCGGGAGTCGTCGATCTTGGGGGAAGCTTTTAATTTGGACGTCGAAAGCTGCGGCTTTCTCCCCAGGGCGTGCACCGAGTTCGTAACGAGTTCTCTTCTTAAGTCGAAAGCTGCGGCTTTCTCCCCAGGGCTCCGCGCCCTGGACCCCGCGTCCCAGAGCCCTACTCTCGGTGGCTGTCAGCGCATCCGCTCCCGCTGAGGCACGCACTGTCAACACGCGTGTGATCGGAAGGCCCCCCCAAAAGGTCTCCCAATGGGGAAGGTGGGCTCTCATGGCGGTCTGCCGAGGTGGTCTCGCGATGGCTCGAGGTGGTCTCTCGAGGTGGTCTCTCGAGGTGGTCTCCCGAGATGGTCTCGCGAGATGGTCTGCCGAGGTGGTCTCCCGAGATGGTCCCCCGAGGTGGTCCGCCGAGGTGCCTCCCCCGAGGTGGTCCGCCGAGGTGCCTCCCCGAGGCGCGCCTCCCTGAGGTGTCCCTCCAGGACGAGAACCACCCTGTTGGATGCACGGCGTGTTGGCAGTGCGTGCCTCAGCGGGAGCGGATGCGGCTGACAGCCACCGAGAGTAGGGCTCTGGGACGCGGGGTCCAGGGCGCGGAGCCCTGGGGAGAAAGCCGCAGCTTTCGACTTAACTTTCGACTTAAGAAGAAAACTCGTGACCAGCTAGCCCGTGCCGAACTGGCGGTCGCCCGCGTCGCCCAGGCCTGGGACGATGTAGCCGATGTCGTTGAGTCGCTCGTCGACGGCCGCCACGTGGATGGCCACGTCGGGGTGCGCGCGACTCAGGCGCTCGACGCCCTCCGGCGCGGCGATCAGGCCCAGATACTTGATCCGCTCGCAGCCCCAGCGCTTGAGAATGTCGACGCTCGCCACGGCTGTCCCGCCGGTCGCCAGCATCGGGTCGAGCAGCAGCGAGAGCTGCACCCGGTTGGGCGTCGGCAGTCGGTTGTAGTACTCCACGGGGTGAAGCGTGCGCTCGTCGCGATACAGACCCAGGTGCCAGACCTCGGCGGTCGGGATCATTTCGAGCACGCCTTCGACCATGCCCAGCCCCGCGCGCAGGATCGGGATCAGGCCGATCTTGGTGCGCAGGCGTTGGCCGGCGGCCGTGCCCATGGGCGTGGAGACCACCTCGTCGACCAGCGCGAGGTCGCGCGTCGCTTCGTAGCACAGCAGCATCGACAACTCGCGGACGAGCTCACGGAACTTCTTTGGCTGGGTGTCGACATGGCGAAGCAGCGCCACCTTGTGGCGCACGAGAGGATGCTCAGAGGCGAACAGCATCGCTACAGGTCCCGCGCGAAGGCGAGCACACGCACGCGGCACGCGCCGGCATCGGCCAGTGTATCCGCGCACGCGGAAACCGTCGCGCCAGTGGTGACGACGTCGTCGACGAGCACGACGTCCTTGCCCTCCACCAGGGCGGGGGCGGCGCAACGAAAAGCGCCCGCGAGGTTCGTCAAGCGCCGCGCCGCGCCGAGGCCGACCTGGGCAGCGCGGTCCTCACGTCTCAGCGCGTTCGCTACGTCGACTCGCAGCGCGGGAGCGATACGCTCGGCCAGCAGCGCCGCCTGGTTGAAGCCGCGAGCGCGCAGTCGCGCCGAAGACAACGGCACGGGCACTACGAGATCCGCGCGCAGGGGCCGGGACTGGAGCGTTTCGTTCATCAGCCCGGCCATCGTCGTGCTGAGGTAGCGCGCCGACCTGAACTTGAGCGTCAGCACTGCTGTTCGCGCGGCGCCCTGGTACGCACAGGTGGCGTAGATGGCGCTCACCGCCGGCGACAACCTTCGGCAGCCGCTGCACGCGCGGCCGGCGGTGCGGCGCGTGGCACAGCGGGCGCACAGGCCGCTGGGCAAGTAGGGCAGCTCGGCCCGGCACGCGGCGCACAGCGCGATTCCGCGCCGCTGGCAGCCGATGCAGCGCGCCGGAAAGAGCGCCTCGCCGATCAGCCGCAGCGCGCGGTCGAGCATGGCTCACTCTACGGTTGAGCCCGTCACGCGGCGTCTTCGATCGAGAC
Organism: uncultured Chloroflexia bacterium; assembly: GCA_963776625.1. Lineage (GTDB taxonomy): Bacteria > Chloroflexota > UBA6077 > UBA6077 > CF-72 > CF-72. The sequence goes on from CAVZNP010000008.1 coordinate 66,358, forward strand.
CTCGTCACCCACCTGCGTGTCCCGCGCCGTCCCGACGGGCAGCTCGATCGCCAGCTTGCCGCCCACGAAGAGCGGGCCGAAGCGCCAGGGCTTGATGCCGCGCAGCACGTGCGTCACGCGGTCGCGTTTGTCGACGTGCACGACATCGAGCGGTATGCGCATGAACCACATGTGGATGCCGCCGCCCGGTTTCAATACCAGGCCACTCCCGCCCGGCAGCTCGCGGCGGCCCATCAGACCGACGAAGCGGGTCCAGTAGTTGTCGGCGAGCTCAGCTTGCTCGGCGAGCAGACTGCCGCGCGTCTGGTTGACCACGCGAACGCGGCGCATCAAGCGACACGGTAGACCTTGACCGCCCCGGACTGAAAGGCAGGATCGGGTGGACTGCTCAAGCCGGCCTCGTTTGGCCCATACACCACCCACTGAGCCCCCAGCACACGAGCGACCGCCAGACTGCCCTGGTGGGCGAATACCGTCGCGATCGCGAACTGCTTCAGCTCGGGGTGCAGCGTTGCCACGGGATGGCCGCCGTACACGCGTGCGGGAGTGCGCGCCGCCAGATAGTTCGACGCGTCCCAGTCGGCCACGATGACGTCGTTCTGGGTGACCTGTGTATCGAGCCACGCGGCGGCCGCGTCGAGATCGGTGGTGGAGCGATAGACGGGCTGGGGCGTATTGTGCATGCCCGAGTCCACGACACCGACGAGCACCAGGACGGTGCCGCTCGCGCCGACGGCCACGGTGACCAGGCGCGCAGTGGCGGCCCAGCCAGGCGTCAGTCGTCGACAGGCGGCGACGAGACTGTTCGCGGCGAGCACCGCGACCATGGGTCCGATGCCGAACGCCAGGCGTCGCTGGTAGGGGACCGGCAGGTACATGGCGATCAGCGCCAGCAGCAGCCACAGCACGAGTCCGAAGGGGGCGACGCGGCCGCGCAGCGCGCAGGCGCCGACGAGCGCCAGAACCAGCGTGGCGCCGAGATCTACCAGGAGCTCGTGTGGTGCGGGGCTTGGCAACGCATTCTGGGCGGTGTAGGTCGCGTTCCAGAAGGATTGAAAACTGAACGTGGCGACGGTTGGCAGCAGGACGGGCAGGGCCGCGACGACGGCGACGCCCGCGCCAATCAGGTTGGCCACTCCGCGGCGCATGAGCCAGAAGCTCAGTGCCGTTACCACGGCGGCGCTCAGCAGTACAGGGAGGTGGAATGGCAACAACAGCGAGATCGCCGCGGACAGCACGGCGATCTTCATCAGCCAGCTCGGGGAGGTGGTACGCCGCGGGCGGAGGAGGTGACGCGCGAGCTCCAGGGTCGCGGCCATCGCCAGCGGCACGTGCGGCGCGGCGAACAGCAGACCGAGGCCGTTCATCTCGTACGACCAGTTGCCCGCGTACCCGCCGAACAGCGCCGCGAACAGCTCGAACCCGCTGGCAAACAGCGCCAGACCGAAGGCCCAGCGCGCGGCGGTCCTGCCCGTGGCGAAGGCGCGACAGAAGCGCCACAAGGCCAGCACCAGCAGCACGCGCGCAAGGAGCTCGACCACCTGCTCGACGGCAAGCGGCTGCACGTTCAGCGCTGCTGCCAGTTTGCCGATGCCGACGTACAGCGGGAACATCAGCGCGGCCGGCTGGTCCTCGGTGGTGAACGGGTCGTGGATCAGCCAGCCCGACCAGCCGGAGTGGCTAGCGCCCTGGCGCATGGCTGACTCGTACTGGGCGAAGTCGTTGACGAACCAGGCGGTGCCGAAGCCGGTGTCGCCCGCGGGTGCGCAGCATGCGGCGAGCGCGTGCGGTAGCTCGCCGATCAACAGCGCCAGGATGAGAAAGCCGAGCAGCCAGGCGTTGCGGCGCAGTGCTCTGGCGCGCGCCGCGGGCCTGGAACGGACCGGATCAAGGACGACGTGCGTATCGACCATCACGTTAGAGGGCCACATGATGGCGAACGCGCGGGGTGGTGGCCAACTAACGCCACCCGGGAACCAGACGCGCTACGTGCCCGGCGTAGGCGGGGTACGCGTCGGGGAATGCGCTGGTCAGCGCCTGTTCCTCGAAGCTCGTCCGCCAGAACTGCAGGCCGACGAAGGCCAGGAAGATCAGCACGATGGCAACGCTGGGTTTGGCAAGCAGCAGACCCACGGCTGAGATGATCTCGCCGAGGTAGACGGGGTGACGCACCAGCCGGTACGGGCCGCTGGTGACCAGGCCGCGCACCTCCGGCAGCAGGCCGAAGCAGCGGCCCAGCGCCGCCAGGCTCCAGATGGTCCACAGCGTGCCCACGATCACGACACCACTCGAGGCCAGCAGCGCCGCCGACGACGTGGCATCCGCGATCGGCAGGTAGCCGACGACGTTGAGCAGGAAGGTGCCGACGAGCGCCACCAGGCCCGGCACCAGGGCGGCGTGCTTGCCGCGGAGGTCGCGCCGACGGACGGCGAAGAGGACGACCACCAGGCCTAGAAACACGACTGTCACGACTTCTTCGACGAACGTCAGTTGGGTGTGCAGCGAGCCGCCGCGCGGCATATGCAGCAGCCCCCAGACGCGCACCACCAGCGGCAGCGCGAACAAGTAGGCCGGCCAGAGGTTGCCGAGCAGCACACCACCGAGTGGCGTGGCTTCCACGGCGCGGAACGAGCCGACCACGGCGCGCCACGCGCGGGCGGGAGGGGAGGAGGCGGAGTCCGTGGCGCTGCCCGCGTTAGACCGAGCCGCCAAGCCGCGTCGCGAGGCTGCTGAGCGCCGGTCCAAAGATGATCAGACCAGCGATCGCCAGGACGGCGACCAGAGCGATAATCAGGCCGTACTCGATAAAGCCCTGAGCGCGGGCACGGGGCTCGAGCATGCGATCCGTTCTAACAGTTAACCGAGTCCTTGGCCCAATGATCGGGACACCGTGTAGGCTCACGGAAGTATGCTCGGCGAACGGAGTGAACCTATCCAGCGCGTGCGCGGTACGGCGGACGTGCTGCCGCCGGATGATGCCCGCCTGCGGCACCTCGAGTCGCAACTGCGCGACGGCCTGGAGCGCTTCGGTTACCAGGGCATCCAGACGCCGATCATCGAACCGCTGGAGCTGTTCCTGCGCAAGTCTGGCGACGAGATCGTCGCCCGCATGTACGCGTTCTCGCATTGGAACCGGCGCCTGTGCCTGCGGCCTGACGTCACCGCCAGCGTCGTTCGGGCGTACGTGGACCAGCTTCAGGGCCATAGTTTGCCGTTGCGGGTGCACTACGCGGGGCCGATTTTCCGCTATGAGCGCCCGTCGCGCGGTCGCTCCAGGCAGTTCACGATCGTGGGCCTCGAACTGATCGGGGCGTCCGGTGCTGCCGCCGACGCCGAGGTGCTGCACCTGGCGTGTGCTGGGCTCGAGGCGGTTGGCATCACGCGCTACCGCCTGGTCGTTGGCCACCTGGGGGCCACCTTGCAGCTTCTCGCGGCGCTGGGCATGACCGATCACGCGCAGGGTCTGGTGCTGGACCAGATGGAGCGCATCGCCCGAGGGCGGATCGATCTGGACGCGGCCATTGCCAGGGTGGCCGGTCTGCTCGGCGGCGACGCCGGTCACGGCAGTAACGGGGCGACCAGCGAGTTGCCAGCCGGTCTGGCCAGCTTGCCTCAGGATCAGGCCACGGCCATCGCCGCCGACATCCTGAGCCGGGCCAGCCTGCCTGTCGAGGGCGGCGCACGTCAGCCGAGCGACATCATCCAGCGTCTGCTGGCCAAAGCACGCCGCCCAGATCCCACCAATCAGGTGCGCGCGGCGTTCGAATTCGTCGCCGAGCTGCACGCGGCCGCCGGGCCGCCGGAACGGTTGCAGACCGACCTGCGGCCGGTCCTCGAGCGCCACGGCTTGAGCACCGAGCCAGTCGACGAGGTCGTGGGTGCGCTCGACTTGCTGCGCGCATACGCACCACCTGGCGCCGACGTGCAGATCGAGGTCGATCTGAGCCTCGCGCGTGGCTTGCGCTACTACACCGGCCTGGTCTTCGAGATCTATGCCGATTCGAGCGAGGGACCGCTGCAGTTGTGCGGCGGCGGGCGATACGACGATCTGGCGCGCGCACTGGGCGGCCGCGAAGCCGTACCCGCGTGCGGATTCCAGTATGGCCTCGAGCGCCTCGATCTGGTCGTCCCGCACAATGCCGGCACGCGTCGACGGGTCCTGGTGGTGGGCGTGACCGCGGCCGACCACCCGACGGCGCTCCGCGTCGCCGGCCAGCTACGCGTGCTGGATGGCGTGGCCGTCGAACAGGATGTGCGCGTGCGCGGCGTGAGATCGGCGCTGCGCTACGCCGACCGAGCGGGCATCGACCTGGTGGTCATCGTTGGCGCGCGCGAGCGCGAGGACGGCGTGGTGGTTGTGCGCGACCTGCGTACTGGTGAGGAGGCGCGGGTCCCTGCCGATGGGGTGGTCGAAGCGGTGCATGGAGCAATGGCATGAGCATCCTGCGCGTAGGGCTGCCATCGAAGGGCTGGGAGGAGGACACCCAGCGCTTTCTGGGTCAGTGTGGGCTGCGCATCGATCGCAGCAATCCGCGCCAGTACCGAGCGCGTATGCGCGGGCTGCCAACCGGGCCGGCCGAAGTGGTCTTTCAGCGCGCGACCGATATTTTTGACGAGGTCAACGCTGGCTCTGTTGACCTGGGTATCACCGGGTTCGACATCGTGGCCGAGCACCGCTCCGAAGAGGACGAGGTCGTGGTGGTCTACGGCGAGCTTGGCTTTCGACGCTGCTCGCTGGTGGTGGCCGTGCCGGAGGGCTGGGTCGACGTGACGTCCGTTTCCGACCTGGCCGAGGTCGCCGTCGAGCTTCGGTCAGCGGGCCGCGAGCTGCGCGTTGCGACCAAGTACACCAACCTGACGCGTCAGTTCCTGTTCGATCGGGGCATCACCTACTTCACCCTCGTCGAAGTGAGCGGCGCGATCGAGGCTGCACCGGCGCTCGAGACCGCTGACATTATTTGCGACCTCACTTCGAGCGGCGTCACGCTGCGCGAGAACCGACTCAAGCCGATTACCGGCGGCACCGTGGTCGAGTCGCAGGCCTGCCTGATCGGCAATCGGCGTGAGCTGCAGGCGGACCCCGAGCGCCTCGAAGCCACCCGGGCGCTGCTCGAGCTCATCGAGGCCTACTTGCGCTCGCGGCAGCAGGTGTCGATCACCGCGAACATTCAGGGCGACAGCGCGGAGGACGTCGCGCGGCGCGTGCTGGCCAGTGGTGGTGTCGCGGGGCTGCGCGGGCCGACCATCGCGCGGGTGTTTCCGCAGGAGCCGGCCGACGGCGAGTGGTTCGCTCTGACGGTCGTCGTCAGCGAAGACGTCCTGTTGCCGACGGTCGAGGCGTTGCGTCGTGCGGGTGCGGGTGAGGTTTCGGCGACCCAGGTGCGCTACGTCTTCGAGCACCGCTCGTGGACTTTTGAGGCGCTCGAACGGCAGCTTGGAGTCAGTTCTCATTTACCATCCCCGGTGAACCATGCCCCAGCCACGCACGGGACACGTCCGCCGCGAAACGCGTGAAAGTCGGGTCGAAGTCATCCTGAACCTGGATGGCTCGGGTCGGGCGGACATCAGCACAAGCATCGGCTTCCTGGACCACATGCTGGATAGTCTCGCGCGCCACGCTCGATTCGATCTGACGGTCAAGGCCGAAGGAGACCTGTACGTCGACCAGCACCACACGGCCGAAGACGTCGGCATCACGCTGGGCCAGACGCTGGATCAGGCGCTTGGCGCACGCCGCGCGATCCGACGCTTCGGCGACGCGGTCGTGCCACTCGACGAAGCCCTGGCTCAGGTGGCCATCGACCTGGGTGGACGTCCCTGGGCGAGTATCGATCTGCCGTTTCGGGGTACTCAGATCGGCGGGCTCAGCAGCGAGATGATCCCGCATCTGCTGCATTCCTTCGCGGTAGACGGGCGTTTTGCGCTGCACGTGCGCCTGCTGGCGGGCGAAAACGACCACCATCGCGCCGAAGCGACGTTCAAAGCGCTGGCGCGCGCGCTCGACGACGCCACCCGACCTGATCCGCGGCTCGGCGACGAGGTGCCGTCGACCAAAGGCGTGATCTGATCTGATCGATCTGCACGTACACACGACGGCCTCGGACGGACGCTTGCGGCCGACGGACGCGGTGGCGGCGGCGGCTGCCCGCGGTCTGACCGCGATTGCCATTACCGATCACGACGTGCTCTCGGGGATCGAGGAAGCCCGCGCGGCGGCTCCCGAGGGGCTGGAGATCGTGTCAGGCATCGAGATGACCGCGGCGTGGGAGGGCTCGCGCGCGGTCCATGTCCTCGGCTACTTCGTTGACATCGCGAATACCGAGCTGCGTGCGGCGTTGCTGCGGGCGCGCGAGCTGATGGCCAGTCACGTCGACCTGGTGCTGGAGGCGATTCGGCGCGTCGGGGGCCACCTCGAGCGCGAGCGGCTCGACCGCTACCGCCATCGCTACGCCGGTGGCGCGGCGCTCGTGCTCGGGATGCTCGAAGGTGGCGTGCTGCGTGGCGCCCCAGCAGGCACGGGCATGCGTCTGCTGCGCCTGGCTGCCGCCGAGCCACGCGCGTATTCGGTCCGTGATGCCATCGAGCTGATCCACGGCGCGGGTGGCGTTGCCTCACTGGCGCACCCGTCAAAGCTGAAGCGCGGCGAGCCATTGCTTCCCGCCGACGCGCTTGCACCGTTCGTGTCTGCGGGCCTGGACGCCATCGAGGCGTGGCAGTGGATCCCGAACGGCTGGGGCAGCCGCCACTACCTGTCGGTCGCGCAGGAACTCGGGGTGCTGGTCTCGGGCGGCTCAGACGATCACGGCAAGCAGACCGCCGCGGGCGAGATGCGCCTCGGTGCCCAATCAGTACGTCCTGAGATCCTCGAAGCCCTCAGGGAGCGGAGCGTGGCGCTGCGGCGGCCTGGCGCACGCTGACTTCGAAGGTCTCGATGACCGGGTTGGCCAGGAGCCGATCGGCCATGGCTTCGGCGGCCTGCTTCGCCGTGTCGGCGTCGGCCGCGTCGACGGTCACCGCGATCAGCTTGCCGGCGCGTACGTCGCCAACGCCGTCGAAGCCCAGCGTGCGCAGCGCGTTGCGGATGGACAGGCCCTGTGGGTCGTTGACGGAGGGCTTGAGCATGACGCGCACCTCGGCGACGAACGTACTCACGCGGTCAGCCTGTCGAGGGCTTCGGCGTAACGCCGCGCCGTGCCGTTGATGACTTCAGACGGCAGCGGCGGCGGCGGCGGCATTTTGTTCCATCCACTCTGTTCGAGGAAATCGCGCAGGAATTGCTTGTCGAAGCTGGCCTGGGGCCGGCCGGGCTGATACGCATCCGCCGGCCAGTAGCGGGACGAGTCCGGGGTCAGCGCCTCGTCAATCAGGATCAGCTCGCCGTCCACGTGTCCGAATTCGAACTTGGTGTCGGCCAGAAGCAGACCCCGGCTGCGCGCGTGCTCGGCGCCGGCCACGTAGAGCGCCAGACTCAGACCTTCCAATTGTCCGGCCAGGTCAGAGCCGATCATCGCGGCCAGGCGGGCGCGGGAGATGTTCTCGTCGTGACCGGACTCGGCCTTGATGGCGGGTGTGAAGACGGGACGTTCGAGCGGCTGTGACTCGCGCATGCCTGCCGCCAGCGGCTCGTCGGCGAGCGTTCCGTGCGCGCGGTACTCGGCCCAGCCACTGCCGGCGAGGTAGCCGCGCACCACACACTCGATGTCGATGCGCCGCGCGCGCTTGACCAGGAGCCAGCGCTCCGCGACAGAAGCCGCGAACGCGCGCATCTCCTTCGGGAGGTCAGCGGGGTCATCGGAGATCAAGTGATTCGTCACGACGTCTTGCGTGCGCTCGAACCAGAACTTCGAAAGACGCGTCAGTACGCGGCCTTTGCCAGGGATGGGCTCGGTCATGACCACGTCAAAGGCCGACACGCGGTCCGAGGCGACCATCAACACGCGCGCGTCGTCCACGACGTACATCTCGCGGACCTTGCCGCTGCGCAACAGCGCGGGCGGCGCGATCACACCAGGCCCAGGCGGGCGAAAGGCACCTCGATGCCGCGCAGGTGATAGCTCGGATCGAAGAGTGCCACCAACTCGTCGCGTGTGAGACGGTCCGTGACTCGGGGATCGCTCGAAAGCTGCGAGAGGAGATCTCCCTCGCCGGCCCACACGCGGCGCGCCGCGGACTGCACCAGGTCATACGCCTCGCCGCGCGCCATGCCGCTTTCGACCAGTGCCAACAAGACCTGACCCGAATAGATCAGACCGCGGGTCATATTCAGGTTGCGCTCCATGGCTTCTGGCGACACCTCGAGGCCGTCGTAGATCGAGCGCAGCAGGTCGAGCATGTAGTCGAGCGCAGTGCACGCGTCCGGCAGGATCAGCCGCTCGGCCGACGAGTGGCTGATGTCGCGCTCGTGCCAGACCGCGACATTGTCAAGCGCGGTCATCGCGTGGCCGCGCAGCAAGCGGGCCATGCCACAGATGCGTTCGCACAGCTCTGGGTTGCGTTTGTGAGGCATTGCGCTCGACCCCTGCTGGCCGGATGAGAACGGCTCGAACGCCTCGCCGAGCTCCGTGCGCTGCAGCGATCGAATCTCGGTGGCCTGCTGCTCGAGCGTCGCGGCGATGACGGCCAGGGTCGTGACGAACTGCGCATGTCTGTCGCGCTGGAGGATCTGCGTCGAGGCTTCGGCGGGCGTGAGCTGGAGCAGCTCCATGGCGCGCTCCTCGATTTCCGCGGGCACGTTGGCGTGCGTGCCGACCGCGCCGGAGATCTTGCCCACCCGCAGCTCGTCACGCGCGAGCTCCAGACGCTTGCAGTCGCGTCGCACCTGGGCGACGAAGACCGTGAGCTTGTGCCCGAACGTGGTCGGCTCGGCGTGGATGCCGTGGGTGCGACCGATCATCAGGGTGTGCTTGAACCGAACGGCCAGCTCGGACAGAACCGCCTCGAGTTGACGCAGGTCTTCAGCCAGGATGTCGGCGGCTTCTTGAATTTGTAGCGACAGGGCGGTGTCCAGCACGTCGGAGGAGGTCAGCCCGAGGTGAATCCAGCGGCCCGGCGGCCCGAGACGCTCGGCGATCGCGCGGGTGAACGAGATCATGTCGTGGTGCGTCTCGCGGAAAAGCTCGGCCGAACGGTCGGCCTGGATCGTGGCGCCGCGAATGGCGGCCATGTCCTCCTCGGGGATCACGCCAGCCTCGGTCCACGCTTCGCAGACGGCTAACTCGACCTGAAGCCACAGCTCCATGCGGTGCTCGTCGGACCAGACGCGTCCCATCGCCGGCCGTGTGTAGCGGGGTATCACCGTGCGGCTCCCACAGTTGCTTGAACCTCCAGACCAATGTCCATGCGGAATTGTTTGCCGTCGAACCTCACGGCGCCGGCCGCGGCGAGGACCCGCTCTCGATCGTGGCCGACCAGGGTCAGCACGCGTCCGCCGGCGGTCACCAGGCGATCAACCTCGCCCTCGCCCTCTTCACGTCGCGTCCCCGCGTGAAAGGCGGTGACGTCAGGCAGATCGTCAAGGCCGCTGATCGGGTCGCCCATCTCCGGCGCGTCCGGGTACCCGCGTGTAGCGAGCACGACGCCATAGGTGCGCTCATCGCGCCAGCGGACCGTTGCCGGGTCCAAGGTGCCTTCCACGACTGAGGCGCACACGTCCGCGAGGGAGCTCTCCAGCAGTGGCAGGATGAGCTGACATTCCGGGTCGCCGAACCGACAGTTGAACTCCAGGACCTTCGGACCGTCACGCGTCAGGATCAGGCCCGCGTAGAGCACGCCTCGATAGGGGATGCCTTCCGCCAGCATGCCGTCGAGGGTAGGCCGCAGGATGCGGCCTTCGACGTCGTCGAGCAGTTCGGGCGTGGCGTAGGCAGGGCGGGTGTAGCCGCCCATTCCGCCAGTGTTCGGGCCTCGATCGCCGTCGAGGAGACGCTTGTAATCACGAGCCGGCGGCATCACGACGAGTTGCTGGCCGTCGGTGAAAGCCAGCACGGACAGCTCGGGGCCCTCGAGGTACTCCTCCACGAGCACGCGATCGGCCGCCTCCCCCAGGCGGAATAACTGGTTCAGGGCGGTGTCGAGCTGCTGCGGGCGGGTGATGACGAAGACACCCTTGCCTGCGGCGAGCCCGTCCGCCTTGAGGACCAGGGGTACACCCAGGCGAGCGACGGCGCGGCGGGCGGCGGCTTCTGATTCGACGACCTCGGCGCGGCCAGTGGCGATGGCGTGGCGCTGCAGAAAGTCCTTGGTCCAGGCTTTGCTCCACTCCAGTCGGGCGGCTGCCCGACTCGGGCCGAAAGCCTTCAATCCGCGCGCGGCGAAGTGGTCCACCAGGCCGGCCGCGAGTGGCGCCTCTGGGCCGACGATGGTCAGCTCGACGCGCTCGCGCACGGCGAGCTCGCTCAGGCCGGTCAGGTCGAGTGCCTGGACGGGTAGGTTTGGCGAGGTGCCGCCGTTGCCCGGGGCCAACCGGACGTCGTCACCCCTCGAGATCAGATGCCGGGCGATGGCATGCTCGCGTCCACCCGAGCCGACGACCAGGATCTTCACACGCAGCCGGCCTGGATTGTAGGGCGTGTACGCTCGCCGGCATGCTCGACCATCTGTCCATCCAGTGCGCCGACCTTGCCCGCGCGGCGGCCTTCTACGACGCGGTGCTGGCCTCCGTGGGCGGCGGCCGAGTGATGGCCTTCGACCAGGTCATCGGCTACGGCGTCGGCCAGAAGCCGGACTTCTGGCTGGGTCCGCTGGCCTCCGGCGAACCTAACCGCGAAATTCACATCGCCTTCACCGCCCGCGACCGGGCCGCCGTGCGCGCCTTCTTCGAAGCGGCGGTCGCCCAGGGCGCGAACGTCCTCCACGAGCCGCGCGTCTGGCCGGAATACCACCCGAACTACTATGGCGCGTTCGTACGCGACCCGGACGGCAACAATGTCGAAGCCGTCTGCCATCTGCCCGCGTAAGAGGCGTTCATGCCGCTATTCCCATTCGATGGTGCCAGGTGGCTTCGAGGTGATGTCGTAGACCACGCGGTTGACGTCGGGCACTTCGTTGACGATGCGGCTCGAAAGTCGGGCGAGGAGCTCGTACGGGACGCGGGCCCAGTCGGCGGTCATCGCGTCCTGTGAGCTGACCATGCGTACGGCCACGACGTTGCCATAGGTGCGGTAGTCACCCATGACGCCGACCGTGCGCACGGGTGTGAGCACCGCGAAGCTCTGCCACAACTGGCCATAGAGACCCGCCTCGCGCACCTCGTCCATGACGATGGCGTCCGCGGCGCGCAGCGTCTCGAGCCGTTCCTGGGTGATCGGCCCCAGTACTCGGATGCTCAGGCCTGGACCCGGGAACGGGTGGCGCCACACGATCTCTTCGGGTAAGCCGAGAGCGGTGCCGACCTCGCGGACCTCGTCCTTGAAGAGGTAGCGCAGCGGCTCGATGAGGCGGAAGGGCAGATTCTCAGGCAAGCCGACGTTGTGGTGGGTCTTGATGCGAGTGGCGGCGCTGGCCGTGTCATGGCTGGTACTTTCGATGACGTCCGGGTACAGCGTGCCCTGCGCCAGGAAGTCGATGTGGCCGAGCTTGCGCGCCTCTTGCGCGAAAATGCGGATGAACTCATCGCCGACGATGCGGCGCTTTTCCTCGGGATCGGTCACGCCGGCCAGCCGTCCAAGGAAGGAGTCGGCGGCGTCCACGTGGATCAGGCGCATGCCGAGGTGCTGGTCGAACGTCTCGACCACGCGGGCCGGTTCCCCGGCGCGCAGCAGCCCGTTGTCCACAAAGATGCACGTCAGCTGGTCGCCGACCGCGCGGTGCACGAGCAGCGCGACGACCGCCGAATCCACCCCTCCCGACAAGGCGCAGATCACTCGCCCGTCGCCGACCTGGGTACGGATCGAGGCAATTGCCTCGTCGACAAACGAGGCGGTCGTCCAGTTACCGGTACAACCGCACACGTTGGTGAGGAAATTGCCGATCACTTGCGAGCCGTAGCTGGTGTGGACGACCTCCGGATGGAACTGCAGTCCGATCACGCCATTGCCGTTCCACATCGCCGCGGCCGGTGAGTTGTCGCTGATCGCGGCGGATCGGAAGTTCGGGGGCAGACGACGCACCACGTCGCCATGGCTCATCCACACCGAAAAGTCGGCGGGCAGCCCCTCAAAGATCGCCGCGGCGGGGTCGCTGACGTGCACCACCGCTGGGCCGTACTCGCGTCGCGTGCTTGGCTCCACCTCACCGCCGAGCTGGTAGGCCAGCGCCTGCATGCCGTAGCAGATGCCCAGGATAGGCTTGCCCGAGTCGAGGACGTCTCGCGAGATGAGTGGCGCGTCCTGGGCATACACGCTGGCCGGGCCACCGGACAGGATGAAGCCCTTCGGCTTGAGGGCTTCGAGGCGGGCGCGCGGCGCGTCGTGGGGGACCAGCTCACAGTAGACGTGGTGCTCGCGGACACGACGGGCGATCAACTGGCTGTACTGGGAGCCGAAGTCGATCACTGCCACCGCGTCGCGGTCGACGGGTAGCGCGTCGCGCTCGGTGGGCGACACGTCGCTGGTGGCGGCTGGCGGGTCAGCTTCAGCCTCGGCGACCTCCAGGTAGGTACCGACCTCGAGGTCGTCCGACATCGAAACCCGGTGTGTCGAGTCGCGAGTCGTCAAAGGGCCCCCGCCAGCTGCCAGCTCTTGCCTTCTGTCTTGATCGCCGGCGCGATCACCATCTCCACGGCATGCATCTCGCGCAGCGTGGCAGCGCCGCACACGCCCATACACGTGCGCAAGGCGCCGACCAGGTTCTGCGTCCCGTTGGTCAGGCTCGTCGGCCCGAACAGGATCTGCTCGAGCGTCCCGTTGACGCCGACCTTGATGCGCGTCCCGCGCGGGAGACCCGCGTGCGGCGTGGCCATGCCCCAGTGATGTCCGTGACCCGGCGCCTCGGCGGCCTGGGCGAAGGGTGAGCCAATCATGATCGCATCCGCGCCACTGGCAAAGGCTTTGCACACGTCGCCGCCGGTGCGCATGCCACCGTCGGTGACGATCGGCACGTAGTGCCCGGTACGCCGGTAGTACGTGTCGCGCGCCGCGGCGCAGTCCAACGTGGCGGTGACCTGCGGCACGCCGATGCCGAGCACTTCGCGGCTGGTGCACGCCGCGCCCGGCCCGACCCCGACCAGCAGCCCGGCGATGCCGGTGTCCATGAGCTCCAGCGCCGCGGCGAAGCCCACGCAGTTGCCAACCATGACGGGCACACTCATCCTGGCGCAGAAGCGGGCGAAGTCCAGCGGCGGCACGCCACCCAGTGACCGGAAACGCCGCGAGGTGACCGTCGACTGAACCACATAGATGTCCAGCCCGGCTTCCACGGCCACGGGACCGAGTCGGTCCGCGAGGCCTGGAGTTGACGAGGCCGCGGCCACGCCGCCCGCGGCCTTGATCTCCGCAACGCGGCGCGCCACCAGTTCATCACGGATGGGCGCCAGATACAGCCGCTGCATGAGCTCGGTCGCGGACTCGCGCGGAGCGGCCGCGATTTCTGCGAGCGGCTCCTCGGGGCGCTCGTAGCGCGTCTGCAAGCCCTCGAGATTCAGGACGGCTAGCCCGCCCAGCGTGCTGAGGGCAATCGCGAATGGGACGTCGACGACCCCGTCCATCGCCGAGGCGATGACGGGAATCGAGAAGTGCTGGCTGCCGATGGACCAGCTGAGGTCGACATCGCCGGGATCGAGCGTTTCGACGCCAGGCACAATGGCGACGTCGTCGAAGCCATACGCCGGCCGCAAGCGGCCCGTCAGAGGCGCTCTAGCTTCAAGATCCTCCCGGTCGAAGGTTGTAGCGACACTCTCACGAACTGCAGTGGTCATATGGCAACTCTCCCGTGCATACAAAAGCGCCCCGGAGTGGAACACTCACGGGGCGCACATTCGATGAGGCAGGCAGCGGGTGGAGCAGACTGCTCGACCCACCACACGCTGCGATCGGCGTGGTGGTGGATGAGTATCTCCCTCAGGCACCTCCAGAGTCGACGACCGCGGTCCATGCTTGATACTAAGGCACCCGCCTTCGCGAGGAAAACATCGCTGGCCACGGCGGCCGGCGCCCCGCGGGCATTGAGCCGTTTGTATACTTCGGGAAATTCCGAAGGCTAAGAAAGAAGCTTGGGAACGCTGTACGTGGTGGCCACACCCATCGGCAATCTCGAAGACATCACGCTGCGAGCGCTGCGGGTCCTCAAAGAGGTGCCGCTGGTCGCTGCTGAGGATACGCGCGTCACGCGCACGTTGTTTCGCGCCTATGACATCCACACACCCCTGGCCAGCTTCCATGAATTCACCTCGAACGCGCGGCGCAGCCGGCTGCTCGAGCGGCTGGAGGATGGCGACGTCGCGCTCGTGACCGATGCCGGGACTCCCGCGGTGTCCGATCCCGGCTACCCGTTGATTCGCGATGCCCTCTCCGCGGGTCACACGGTGGTGCCCGTGCCCGGCGCCTCGAGCGTCATGGCCGCGCTGATGGTCGCCGGTCTTCCGACCCACGCGTTCTGCTTCGAGGGCTTTTTGCCACGCACGAGTGCCGCGCGTCGCAAGGTGTTTGCGCGTCACCTCGACAGTGACGCGACGCTGATCGTCTTCGAGTCACCCCATCGCATCGTGGCCAGCTTGACGGACCTCGTAGCAGCCCTCGGACCCGAGCGCGCGGTGGGTGTCGGCCGCGAGTTGACCAAGCATTTCGAGGAAGTTTTTCGCGGGACGGCGTCGGATGCGCTGGCGCACTTTTCGGCGAACGCGCCGCGCGGTGAGTTCACCCTGTTGATCGGCGGCGCTCGCGCGCCCGTCCCCGCCGGAGGAGCGGCGTGAGCGAACCTGGTCTGGTCGACACGCACGCCCACCTGATGGACTCCGCGTTCGATGCCGATCGTACGGCGGTCTTTGCTCGTGCCCGAGCGGCAGGGGTTTCGGCGTTCATTCTGGTTGGCTATGACCTGGCCACCAGCCGTGCCGCCGTCGAGCTTGCGCGCGCCGAGCCCGACGCCTGGGCCGCCGTGGGCATTCATCCGAATTCGGCAGCCGAGGCATCTGACACCGACTTCGCCACGCTGGCGGAGCTTGCTGGGGCGCCCGAGGTCGTCGCCATCGGCGAGACCGGGCTCGACAACTACCGCCAGTTCACCCCCGCCTCACGCCAGCGGCAGGCGTTCGAATGGCACCTCGACCTTGCCCGACGACGCGGCCTGCCGGTGATCGTGCACAATCGCCAGGCCGACGCCGACGTTGCCGCGGTTGTCGGCGGCGGGAATGTGCGCGGCATCCTTCACTGTTTCAGCTCTGACGATCCAGTGTTTTTGGACCACATGCTCACCGCGGGGTTCCGCGTATCGTTCGCGGGCCCGCTCACCTTCAAGAACGCGGCGCCGACGCGCGGGATGGCCACGCGGGTGCCACACGATCGCCTGCTCGTGGAAACTGACTGCCCCTACCTCGCGCCCGAGCCGCACCGCGGCAGACGCAACGAACCCGCGTATGTGCGCGACACGGCGGAGTGCCTGGCAACTGTTCTAAACATGCCATTCGAACAACTGGTTCACACCGTGTGGACGAATACGGTCGACGTGTTTCCCAGCGTGGGTCAGGGTCAGGTAGCGGCGTGAGCAGCTCGGTGAGCACACTGCCGCACCCGGACGCGATTCGCACCGTGCTCGCACTGGTTCAGCCCGGGCTGGTGGGCGTGGAAACCACCCTGACGCGGTTGGCGGAGACCGACGACGCCATCCTGGCGCCGATGCTCTCCGCGGTCCTGCCAGGTTCTGGCAAACGCCTGCGACCGGCGCTGGCGCTGCTGATCGGACGCATGATGCCTGGCGAGGCCAACGCCGACGCGTTGCCAGCGGCCCTGAACCAGATGGCGGTTGGCGTCGAGTTGCTACATACCGCCAGCCTGGTGCACGACGATATCGTCGACGAGTCTGACACGCGGCGTGGCGGCGCCACGCTGTACGCACGCGTCGGCAACGCTCTGGCGGTCCTGGTGGGCGACTACCTCTTCTCCCAGGCGGCCCAGTCCTGCGTGTCAACTGGCAATCTGGACGTGGTGCGCCTGTTTGCCGAGACGCTTGGGGCAATGGCCCAGGGGCAGATCGACGACGCCAATCGGCAGCTCGGGGGGCGGCACAGCTGGGAATCGCTCAGCCGCGAGCGGTACTTCCGCACCATCAGCGGCAAGACGGCTTCGCTGTTTGTGCTGGCGTGCCAGGGCACGGGTCTGCTGGTCGGGCTGGGTGCCCCGCAGGTCGATGCCCTGCGCGTGTACGGGGAGAACCTTGGGCTCGCGTTCCAGGTGTTTGACGACATTCTGGACTTCACGGCGACCGAGGAGGAGCTGGGCAAGCCCGTGGGCAGTGATCTGCGGCAGGGGACGATCACGCTGCCGGTCATCCTTGCGCGTGACGTGGCCGACGGGCGGTTCCGGGCGGCGTTCGAGTCAGAGGACGTGGACCTGCAGGTCCGCCTGGTGCAGGAGAGCGGGGCCATTCCACTGGCGCTGTCGGAGGCGGAAGTGCTGGTCGCTCAGGCACGCGCCGCGTTAGCGGTATTTCCCGCGGGCGTGGAGCGAGACGCGCTGGATGCGCTCGCCGCGTTCGTGACGCATCGCGATCGCTAGGAGCCTTTTTTCCCCAGAGGGGTCCCTGGACCGTTTCCCGGGGTGGGACTCCGCACGGGAAAGCGCAGCGATTCGCGAGCGCCACGTCAGGCGGATCTTTGTCAGCCCGCTTGGGCCGGAGGGAGTGGGTTTGCTCCGCGAAGGACCCCGCCGGGGGGACTCAGCGCCTCGCGAGCGCCGCGTCAGGCGGATCTTGTCAGCCTGGGGGCCGGGGGAGTGGGTTTGCGCTTGGGGGCCGGAGGGAGTGGGTTTGCTCCGCGAAGGACCCCGCCGGGTGGGGACTCAGCGCCTCGCGAGCGCCGCGTCAGGCGGATCTTGTCAGCCCGCTTGGGGGCCGGAGGGAGTGGGTTTGCTCCGCGAAGGGGCGCTGGCCCCGCGGGGAAATGTCCGGGTGAGACGTAGCCGCGTGGGACCCCTCTGGGGAAACCCCCTTCAGGGACCCCTCTGGGGGAAAACGGCTGCTAGCGATCGCCGCGGAACATGCGTCGGATCTTGCCCAGCAGGCTCTCGCCGTAGGGGCTGGCGTAGCTCACCTTCTCGCCGCGCCACATGCGATTGCCCCCCGCGCGGCCGCGCGTCAGCGAGCTCACGATGGCCAGCACCAGCAGCACGATGCCCAGCACGAATACCGGTTGCGCAAGCACACGCGCCAATAGCACGCCGTTGATAATCGGCAGCGTCATCAGCCAGCCGATCAGCAGCAGCGCCATCGCCCAGCCGCCGAGGACCTCGGCGGGCGGCAGCCCGATGTGAATGCCGCTGAACGCGTTGCCTATCTTGCGCGTCGAGCGTTTGACCCGATTGCCAAACGATTGATGCTCGAGACGACGCTCCGCCAGACGAATGATGTCGTCGATCTCGCGCTGGAAACGATCGGGCGGAGGAGAGGAAGGCATGGCGCGTCTTTGCGACCCGGGCCTCGATTATACGGCGTGCATGCGCCGTCAGTCGCCGGTTTGGTGATTAAGAATAGGGTTTATGGCGACGGCTGCACCGCCTGGACGAAGTCGCCCTGCACCCACCCTTTGAGCGTGTGGTCCTGCGTTTCGATTTCCCGCCAGGGCCGCGCCGCGACCGTCTGGTCGTTCCCCGTGAGCAGTACCACGGTTCCCTCGCGCAGAACGCCCGCGCGGGCCGCCTGCGGCCCAGGCTGCTCGCGCACGGTCACGCCCTGACCATTGGTGTTGATGATTTTGGCCTGCTGCAACTGCGGGGTGGCAGTCGGCTCGGGGGTGGGCGGCTCCGAGGGGGTCGGCTCCGGTGTCGGCGCGCTCGCGACGAGGGCAAGCGGTGTCGACGTCGCCGCGATCGTGACCCGCGGCGTCACCGCCGGGGTGGGCACCAGGGTGGGGGCCAGCGTGGCAGTGCTAGCGCTGGCGCGCGCGGACGGCAGCGCGCGCCCCGCGTTGAGGATGGCCAGGGCCGACACGGCGCCGATCAAGCCCAGCAAGAGCAGACTGCTGACGACCTGCCAGATGGTCAGCCGCAGGCGACCGCCGCTGGTCAGGAAGGGTCGTCCGCACCAGTCGCACTCGGTGGCGCCCGTCGGATTCTTCCCGCCGCACCCGGGACAGACGGCAACGTCGTCATCGGGCGGCGCTTCGGTCGGCGGCACAGTCGGGGTGTTGTAACACGTGTCACGCAGTCGGGAGTCGCAAGTCGAAACTCGAACTCAGACATCAGGCATCAGAAATGAACTGACTTCTGAGTTCTGACTTCTGAGGTCTATCGACGGCACAAAGCCGCCACATAACCGGTCAACTGCCGTGACTCTGACCAAACTCGCGTGCTAGGATCCCGCCGCGTCGAGGAGAATCGCACCTGCGATAGATGGCGACTATTATCGCCGTTGCCAACCAGAAGGGCGGGGTGGGCAAAACCACCACCACCGCGAATCTTGGCGCGGCCCTCGCGCTACGCGGGTGCCGCGTACTCCTTGTTGACCTCGACCCCCAGGGCAACCTGACCAGTGCCTTCGGCCTCGAAAAGGACGTGCAGCAAACCGTTGCCGAGTCCTTGCTCGACCGTCGCGTACCGCTGCCCGTCGTCGACGTGGCCAACGGCGCCAGCGTCGATCCGAACGGCAGGCACCTGTCGGTGGTGCCCGCGGCCGTTGGGCTGGCCAGCGCCGAGGCCCAGCTCATGAACAAGCTCGGTCGCGAGTTGCGTCTGCGCGATCAGCTGCTGACCGTCGGCGATCAATACGACTTCATCATGATCGATACGCCGCCGTCATTGGGCGTGCTCACGATCAACGCCCTCGTCGCCGCCACACGCGTCATCATTCCCACCGAGGCGCGCTTCTTCTCCTTGCAAGGGCTGCAGATGCTCGAAGAAAGTATCGAGGAGATTCTGTACCTCAATCCGCGGCTCGAAGTGCTCGGTATCCTGCTCAGCAAAATGGATCGTCGGCTCAAAGAGGAGCGGCAGGTGGCACAGTACCTTCGACAACGGTGGGGTGTTCGCGTGTTTGGGACTGAGGTGACCACCAATAGCAAAATCCTGGAAGCGGGCTCCGCGGGCACGTCTGTGTTTCACTATCAAGGTGCGGACAAAGCGGTCGACCTGTACCTCGCCCTGGCGGACGAGGTGATCACGCGTGCCTGACGGCCGCCAGCGCGGTGGTTTTCTGACCTTAACCGCCTGGGAGGTCTGGCGTGCCTAACGGCCGACAACGCGGGGGTTTAACCCCGACCGCATGGCGGGTCTCACCCGTCCAGTGCAGGTAGTGCCGCAGATCGTCGAGGCGCCCCAGGAGTCCCCCGCTCGGGGCTTTACCGAGGTCAAGATCGTCGGCGTCGGTGGCGGGGGCAGCAACGCCGTCAATCGCATGGTCGAGACCGGCGTGCAGGGCGTCGAATTCATTGCTGTCAACACCGATGCCCAGGCGCTGCAGATGTCGACGGCGATGCGCAAGATTGCCATCGGCGGCCGCAATACGCGCGGCCTGGGCGCGGGTGGCGATCCGCAGCAGGGCGAACGTGCCGCGGAGATCAGTCGCGACGCACTCACCTCGGTCATCAGCGGCGCCGACATGGTGTTCCTCACCGCCGGTCTCGGGGGTGGCACGGGCACGGGCGCCGCGCCGATCATTGCCGACATCGCGCGTCGTGAACGCGCGTTGACCGTGGCAGTGGTCACCATGCCCTTCATGTTCGAGGGCTATCAGCGACGCAGAGCCGCCGAGGAAGGTCTGCAGCGACTGCGCGATAACGTCGATGCACTCATCATCATTCCGAACGACCGTCTGTTGCAGATGGCCGATCGGCAGATGAGTCTGATCGAATCGTTCCGTCTGGCGGACGATGTGCTCCGTCACGGCGTGCAGGGCATCAGCGACCTGGTGACCATGACGGGGCTCATCAACCTGGACTTTGCTGACGTCAAGGCCGTCATGCAGAACGCGGGCACGGCGCTGATGGCCGTAGGCGAGGGGCGAGGGGACGGGCGCGCCATGGTGGCTGCACGCGCCGCGATATCCAGTCCGCTGCTTGACGTATCGATCGAAGGTGCGCGCGGCGTGTTGCTGAACGTTTCCGGTGGGCCAGACCTGACGCTGGCGGAGGTTACGGAAGCAGCCGAGACCATCCAGGCGTCGGTAGACCCGGACGCGAGCATCTTCTTCGGTGCGGTCATTCATCCGCGCCAGCAGGATGAAGTCCGCGTGACCGTCATTGCCACGGGGCTCCGAGACGCCAATGCGCGCGCCGGTCAGCCGCACACCACCCCACGCGGTCGGCCGTCAAGCGAATCGGCGCAGCCATCGAGGGAGCCAGAGTCGACGCGCCCCCGCTATTCGTCGTCCGAGCCGCCGCCCCCGACGCGCGAGCCAGCGCGCGACCCTGACTACGAGCGTACCCGCCGCCCCGCGGCGACCGAGTGGGAGCGAGGTCGAGCCCGACAGGACCCGCGACCCGCGGGCTCGCCACCGTCGGCGCCGCCGCCGACGCCGCAGGGCGACGACGACGATTGGGATGTTCCCGCCTTCTTGCGCCGTCCGCGTCGCTAACTGCTCGAGTCGGCCATCTGCATCCCCAGCCGTCTGCATCGCTAGACTGAGCGCATATGCGCGCACTGGTCGCCACAGGCAATCCAGCCTCGCCGCTGGAGATGCGGGACGTGGACGAGCCGTCCCCCGCTGGCAACGAGATCGTCGTCGAGGTCAAGAACGTCTCGATCAATCGCGGTGAGCTGCGGTTAGTCGCCAGTCGCGCCAACGGCTGGCGGCCAGGTCAGGACGTGGCGGGCACGATCGTCCGCGCCTCGGCCGACGGCGTGAGTCCGCCGGTTGGCACGCGGGTCGTTGCGCTGGCCGATCAGGGCGGGTGGGCGGAGCGTGTCGCCGTCTCGACCGCGCGCATCGGCGTGCTGCCCGACAACGTCTCCTTCGCCCAGGCCGCCACGCTGCCGGTTGCCGGACTCACCGCGCTGCGCGCGCTCCGCCTCGGCGGCACGCTGCTCGGCCGCAGAGTCCTGATCACCGGTGCAACCGGCGGCGTCGGCCAGATTGCTTTGCAGCTCGCCGCGCGCAGCGGCGCCCACGTCACTGGCACCACCCGTCAGCCGGAGCGAGGGACGTACTTGCTGGCCGCGGGCGACGTGCAGCTCACGCGCGATCTGGCGTCGTTGAAAGATCCCTTCGACGTGATCCTGGAGTCGGTCGGCGGCGAGTCGCTGACGGCGTCACTGCGGCTGGTGGCGCGGGACGGCATCGTGGTGTTGTTCGGTAATTCGTCCGCGCAGGACAGTACGGTCAGCTTCGCCAGCTTCACCGGACGCGCCCACGCGCGCCTGTACGCATTTTTCGTCTACGAGTCCGGCGAACCGCCGACCTTTGGTGCCGACCTCGGGCTGATGGCGGCCGAGATTGGGGCAGGCCGCCTGGATCCGCAGGTCGGACTCGAAGCCAGCTGGCGAGACCCGCTCGGGGCGTTGGACGCGCTGCGCCAACGCAGTATCGAGGGTAAGGCGGTCCTTGCCATCGACTGACCGCGGCGCTCGCCTCGCGCTGCGCTGGCTGGCCGGCGTGACCTGCGGCGGCATGCTGCTGGTGCTCGTCATGGGCGCGGCGGTGACCAACACCGGTTCCGCCGAGGGCTGCGGTCGGTCGTGGCCGCTTTGCAACGGCCAGTTCGTCCCCGAATTCACCGTCGCCACCGCGATCGAATTCAGCCATCGTGCTGTCACCGGACTCGAGAGCCTGCTGGTCGTGGCGCTGGCGGCGGCGATGGTCTGGCTGTGGCGGCAGGATCGCGAGCCGGTGCTGCTCGCGGTGCTTATGGTGGTGACCTTGCTGCTGCAAGCTGGCCTGGGCGCCGGGGCCGTGCTGTGGCCGCAGTCCGCGGTCATGCTGGCGACGCACTTCGGCGTGTCGCTGATCGCCTTCGCGTCGACGTTTTTGAGCGCGGTCGTCGTCTGGGAGCGCACCGGCGCACTCGGAACAGCCAACGCGCGGGTGCCGCGCGGCTTTCGCAACCTGACAATTGTGACGACCATCTATGTGCTGGGCGTGGTGTACCTGGGCGCCTATGTCCGCCACGCCGATGTCAGTCTTGGCTGCCTGGATTGGCCGCTGTGTAACGGCCAGATCGTGCCGCCGCTGGACGGGGCTACCGGCATCGTGTTCGCGCATCGCGTCGCGGCGCTGGGCGCGGTGATCCTGTTCGGGGTGCTCGCCTACCAGGCGCGGCAGGTGCACGTGGCGGCGAGGGCGGCGACCTGGGCGTTGCTGCTGGGTGTCCTTCAGGCGCTGAGCGGCGCGCTGATCGTGTGGACGCGGCTGGGCCTGTTCAGCACGCTGCTGCACGCGGGGCTGATGGGACTGCTGTTCGCGGCGCTGACGCTGGTGCTGCGCTACGCGCTGCAGTCAGTACCCCGCACGACGGAAGTCAGGGTGGCGCGCGGCGAAGTGCACGCCGGCTTGCCCGTCGCCTGACTGCGTTGGCCAATCAACCGGTAGGCACGACGACGTTCTGGCGTTTTCGAGCTCCCTGGCGTAGCCTGAGGGCTATGTTCCGATTCCTCTTGGGCGTGGCGTTCGGCGCTGCGGGCTACTGGGCCTGGCAGTCATTTGGCCGCGACCTCCTGGGCCTGGGCAGTGACCAGGATACGTACGGCGGCTACAGCAGCACGAGTAGCTTCAGCACGCCGTCCAGCACAAGCACGTTTGGCACGAGCGGCTCAAACCCGATTGGCGGCTCCACTTCGACGTCTTCCACACCGTCCACTCCGTCCACACCGTCGAGCAGCCCGAGCCCCTCGAGCAGCTCCACCGATTCGCCCAGCGGCACCTCCGCCTAGAAGTCTGGCCGACAAGCCCGTTTTCAGCCCGAGTCGCAGTCGGCCAGACTTCTGTGGCAGTTTGCGCCAGGAGCGCGGCAGGCGGTTTCGAGGTGGACTATGGGCTTTTCGGCCGCGCTCCTCGCGCAACGTCAGCTTGAACTGAGCAGGGCGCGCCGCGCCGCCTCGGCCACGAGGTCGGCGCAATAGCGCTTATCGGACGGAAGCCCCTCGAGGGCGACGTCCAGTTCGTCCGCGGTGGGCGCGGCGTCACGGCCGACAAGCAGCTCCGTGCAGATGCTGCTCGCCGCGATGCACGCGCTGCAGCCGAACGTCCGAAAGGTCGCCCGCAGCACCTGACGCGCGGCAGACAGCCTGACGAAGATCTGCACCATGGTGTCGGTTTCGGCATCGTCCACGCGGCCTACCTGATCCGCGTCCGCCAGGCGCCCGACGTTGCGCGGGTGCTGAAAGTGCTCGATCGTGACGGCCGAGAACCGCGGACGCGCGTCGTCCGCGGCGAGATCGTTCGAGCTCAGGTTTCGACAGGCAGCCCGGCGCTGCGCCAGGCTTGCATGCCGCCTTCCAGGTTGAAGACGTGCTGCATGCCGGCGGCGGCGGCCAGCTCGGCCGCGACGGCGCTGCGCTGACCAACCTCGCAGACGAACACGACGTTGTCCGCGGTGATCACTTCCTGGGGGCGGGCGATGATCTGGCCGAGAGGGGTCAGCGTCGAGGCCGGGATGTGATCGCGGGCGAATTCCCACGGTTCACGGACATCGACCACCGTGAGCTCACCGCTGCTGATGCGGTCGTTGGCGGCCTGGGGCGAAAGCCGACCGTATGGTTCGGCTGGGGCGTGCTGTGGTTGGGTCATCCTATTCCCCTATCGGTTGGTCAGGATACCAATTCGAGCCGCTCGATCACGGCGGTGTGGCCGCCCTCACGCGCAAAGTCCACGACGCCGAAGCCACGCGGCCGCGATGCTACCATGGCCCGCGAGTGATCTACGTCGACTACTTTGGTGCGGCCTCACGGCTGGGCCAGGTGCGCGAGGTGGTGAGCCGCGAGGTGGCTGCCGCCCTGCGGGTAGGTGCGGACCAGGTGGCGGTGCGCCGCGTGGCGACCGACGACACCCGTGACGAGCTCGAGCTGTGGATAGAGCTCAGTACCGACGAACAGCTCTATCGCCTGGGACGGCAGCTGGCACAGCGGATCAGCGACGGGCTGCGGCCAGAGGGGTCGGGACCCAACGTGTGGGTGATGTATCGCGTGGTGCCGCTCAACCACGCGTTTCTGAACGGCGAGGCTAGAGGCCGCGGTACGGCGACGCTGGACTGAAGACTAACCTGGCGGGCGCGGGGCTGTCTGCGGCGCGGCGGGCAGCTGGGGCGGAAGTGGGGAGATGTCGGGCAGGTTGAAGTAGCGGCGGATGATCCGCGCGCCGATCGGAGACGCGTCGTTCGTCCCGCTGCCATTCTCGACGAACACCGTGACGCTGATCTCAGGATTGTCCGCCGGCGCGAAGCCCGTGAACCAGCCGTGCGTCGGCAGGTTGCCGTGATCGTCCGTGGGCCCCTGATACTCCGCGGTGCCGGTCTTGCCAGCCACGCGCAAGCCGGGGATCTTGAACCACTTCAGCCACGGTCCCTCGAAGCTCCACTCCATCGCCTGGCGCATGATCGCCAGGTTGCTCGGGTCGACTGGCACCGTGCGGCTGGGCGGATCGGCGGAGAAGTCCTTCACGACGTTGCCTTCTGAGTCCAGCTCCTGGCGGGCCAGGTGCGGCTGGTACTCCGTGCCGCCGTTGGCGATGACATTGGTCGTATTGGCGACCTGAAGCGGCGTCGCCAGCACGTCGCCCTGGCCGATGGCCATGTTGTACGTGTCGCCCTTGAACCAGGGCTGGCCCTTCTGGAACTGTTTCCAGGTGGGGTCCGGAATCGTGCCGTCCTGCTCGCCGCTGATGTCGAGCCCCGTTCGCGAGCCGTACCCGTAGGCGCGCGCGTACTTGGCCAGACGGTCAACACCGAGGCCCTGGAAGATGGTGGTGTTGCCCTCGGAGTACCCGCCGCCGAGCCAGAAGAAGTAGATGTTGGAGGAGTCGGCGATGCCCTGGAAGAAGGTCTGGGGACCGTAAGCGGCGTTGTCGTTGAACGCCTGGCGTACGCCGGGGTACTCGTCCGAGTCGACGTACATCACGCCCTTGGAGTCGATGACCGTGTCTTTGGTCGCCACGCCCTCCTGAAGCGCTGCCGAGCCGGTGACGAGTTTGAAGACTGAGCCGGGCGGGTACTGACCGGCGAAGGCGCGCGGGAACATCGGCGTGTTGGTCTGGTCATTCAGCAGTTGCTGCAGCTCGTCGTCGCGGGTTGGGTCGCCGATGATGTTGGCGTCGAAGCTTGGCGTGCTGACCATGGCCAGGATCTCGCCGTTGCGCGGGTCCATCACGATGGCGGCGCCGCCCGGGCCATTGCGCAGCCCTTCTTGCAGAATGCGCGTCACGTCGCGCTGCAGGTTCAGATCGATGGACAGCACCAGGTTGTTACCAGGTTGGGCGTCCTGCCGCTGCAGTTCGGCGACCTCCTGGCCGCTGGCCTCGACCTCGTACGAGCGCTTGCCGGGCACGCCGCGCAGGTCTTTTTCATACGCCTGTTCGATGCCCGCGGCGCCGATGTGGTCGTCGGGGCCGTAGCCCTCCTGGGTCAGCTGGTCGACCTGGTCCGGTGAGATCGCGCCCATGTAGCCGATGATGTGGGCGATCAGGGTGCCCTCGTTGTAGTGGCGGATAGATTCGATGCCGACCTGCACGCCGGGCATGTCCAGGGAGTGCTCGGAGATACGCATCACCGAGTCGCGATCGACGTTGTAGGCGACCGGAATCGGGTTGAACGCGTTGTAGTCCTTGAGCGCCTTGTGGGCGTCGATGATGCGCTGGATGTCGTCCGGCAGCACGCGGAGCTCGTTGGCGACGCGAATGACGATCTCCTGCATGCGGCCCTGGGGCACATCGGCCGGCGTGACGGAGATGACGAAGATGGGTGCGTTGGTGGCCAGCAGCGTCTTGTTGCGGTCGTAGATGACCCCGCGCTGTGGGGCGATGACGGCCTGGCGCAGCCAGTTGCCAGCCGAGCGGTTGGTGTAGAGCTGACCGTCGACGACTTGCAGGCGCCAGAGCTGAGCGGTCAGGACGCCGAAGAGGAGGAGGACCAGGATTCGGAAGAACCAGGTCGACGGCCGAGGGCCGCGATCGGCCGGGGCCTCGGGGCGCTCCAGCGCGGGATTTACCACCGAGAGCCCATTCTAGTCTGCCCTCCCGGTGGCGGCGAAGTACGCCGCGGCGGTCAGGCCGTCCACGTGACAGGCCGACGACGTGCGCTGCGCGTACTGGCGCGCAGCGCACGGGGAGCGGATTTCCTCAGGCGTTCGCGGCGATGGCCGTCTGGAACTCGCCGCGCATTTTGTCGCCCACGTTGTTGCGCCAGTCGGACACCAGGCCATCCAGGTCGGTGACGGGCCGGCGGCCCTGGATGATGTCGGAGACGCCCGACATGAACGTGTCCTGCGCCAATTGGCCCGAGCTCGCGGCGGTCGCCGAGTACAGCCCCAGCGTCGGATCGACGTCCATCGCCGCGATCATGGCCTGTTCGGCGGCGTACGACACCTGCGCGAATTCCTGAGACCGGTTGGCGCTGAACAGCGCGTAGGCCGGCGAGCTGATGTAGCGCCAGACCGCGGTGAGCTCACTGCGGCCCTGGTCGGTCATCACCGGCGCGCCGTCGGCATTGAACTTGAAGTCGGTGTCTTGCACGCCGAAATAGTTGAGCAGCCATTCCTTACTGCCGAATGGCGCCCCGAAGAAGTTGGCCACGCCGAGCAGCATCTTGATGCGGTCGGGGGAGCTCTGCTGTTTCATGTACGTGACGCCGAACTGTCCGGAACCAGCCTGGTAGTAGGGCTTGCCACCGTCAGCCGCGAACGGCAGCACCGGATACAGGCGCGCGTTGGGCAGACGCACGGCCTCGATGTCCCAGAGTTGGACGTACTGACCCCACACGCCTGGCGCAAACACGAAGCGTCCGGCCATGAAATCGTCGTTGTACGTGCCACCGTAGGTCGGCGAGTTGGGATGCCACAGGCCGGCCTGCCACAGATCGCGGGAGAAGCCGACCGCGGCCTTGAACTCGTCGGTCTCGATGTCCTTGGTGAGCTTGCCCGAAGAGGAGTCCAGTCGCCAGTTGTTGGGTACGCGCCAGATGGCCGAGTAGGCGCTGTTGGGCGTGAGGGCGAAGTAGTTGGACGCGTTGCCAGCAATGCCCCACTGGTTCTGATCAGGCTTGGTGACGGCCTGGAGCGCTCGCTTGAAGTCGTCCGCGTTCTTGGGCTGGTCGGTGATGCCCGCCTGATCGAGGAGGTCCTTGCGATACATCATGACCGTGCCGATCGGTGGCCGGGCGACGGGAATCGCAAAGATCCTGTTGTTGACCACGCCTGACCGCCACGTGTAGTTGGTGTAGTGCGCCAGGTTGGGATAGTCCTTGATGGCGTCACCGCTCAGATACTGGGTGAGGTCCTGGCATTTGGCCTGGAGAAAGCTCGGCAGGCCCGGAATGGCGCCCCACGGTGTGGTCGTGGTCGGGTTGTAGATGAAGTCCGGCAGATCGTTGCCGGCGATGATCACGTTGATGCGTGTCGGGTAGTCGGCTGCTGAGACCTGCTCCATCTGGAGCGTGGCGTTGAGCGATTTGTTGACCGCCTGCCAGGCGGTGTTCTGCTCCATCGCCGGGGGCGGCGCCAGCGTCAGATAGGTGATCGCGGTGACCGTGCTGCCGTCGCCTGGCGGGGTCGGCACCGACTGGACCAGGTCGGAGGGGAACTTGAAGAACGCGGGATCGAGACCCTGCTCATTGCCCGCGAGATCAGGCTTGGGACCCTGGAACGGGACGTACGTGGGCAGCGCGGCTTTGCCCGCGCTGGCCGAGGTCCCGGCAGGAGCGGGCGCCGCGGTCGCGCCGGATGCCGCTGCTGGCGTTGTTGCACCAGCAGACGTGGCCGCGGGCGCGGCGGGTGCCGGTGCGGAGGCCGGACCACACGCCTCGAGGAGCGTGGCGCCGAGGGCGCCGGCGGCGACCAGGCCGGCGCGCGTGACGAACGCCCGCCGGTCGAAACGGGAAAAAGCATCAAGTGAAGCGTCGTGGTCGGTCATGTTGAGAAGGTTTCCCCCTTGTGTATGCCTCAGATGGCGCGCTGTTGGCCCGCCCAATACGGGTCGCGTAAACGCCGTTTGTACAGTTTGCCGTTAGGATCGCGTGGTAAAGCGTCTACAAAGTCGATAGTCTTGGGCAGTTTGTAGCGCGCGATGCGTCCGCTCAGGAACGCGAATATGTCGGCGCGCATGGTGTCTGGATCGGTGGGGCTCCCAGGCAACAGCTCGACGACAGCTTTGACTTCTTCCCCCCATTCGGTATTGGGCACGCCGAAGACGGCGACGTCGGCGATACGCGGGTGCGTGATCATGACGCTTTCGATCTCGGCGGGGTAGATATTGACGCCGCCAGAGATGATCATGTCCGACTTCCGGTCGCTCAGGAACAGATAGCCGTCGTCGTCGAGATAGCCGACGTCGCCGACGGTACGGAAGTTGCCGCGCCTGGACTTCGCGGTCTTTTCGGGGTCCTTGAAGTACTCGAACGGTTCGCGGCCCATCGTGGTCGAGTAGATCGTCCCGACCTGGCCGGCGGGCAGGATGTTGCCGTCCTCGTCCATAACGACGATGGTGGTCGTGCTGCGCGGCTTACCAACAGAGCCGGGCTTGCGCAGCCACTCGTCCGAGAAGATGATCGTGCCGCCCACGCCCTCGGTCGACGCGTAGTATTCGTCGAGCACTGGTCCGAACCACTCGATCATGCGCCGCTTGACCTCGGGCGAGCAGGGCGCCGCGCCGTGGATGACGTGACGCAGCGAGCTGATGTCGTAGCGCTGCTTCACGTCGTCTGGCAGGGCCAGGAGGCGTACGAACTGGGTCGGGACCAGGTGGGTGATCGTCACCTTGTAGCGGTCGATCAACTGGAGTGTGCGCTCGGGATCGAAGCGGTCCATCGTCACCACGGAGTGGCCGCGGTGGAGGGACGGGGCGACCATCACCATCGGCGCGGTGTGGTACCACGGGCAGGCCAGCAGGTGGACGTTGTCGGTCTCGTCGCGACTCACCTTGTAGCCAGTGAGCGCGCCGCCGAGGTCGGTCTCGTCTGGTTCCGTGGTAGGCAGTGGCCGACGGACGCCCTTGGGTCGACCGGTGGTGCCCGAGGTGTAGTTCATGATCATGCCGAGGCTGCGGTCGTCGGGCGGAGTTGCAGGTTGGCCACTGGTCAGGTCTGAGATGCTGTTGAAGCCGTCGATCTGGCCGACGGTGAAGACGCGATCCTGCGGGAAGCCGGTGGCTTCAATGGCGTGGCGGACGACGTCGGCGTAGCGCGCGTGGACGATGAACGCCTGCGCCTCGCAGTCGGGCAGGATGTACGCGATTTCGGGGCCGACGAGGTGGTAGTTGATCGGCGTCAGGTACAGGCCGATCTGCTGCATGGCCAGGTAGACCTCGAGGGCCTCGGGGGAGTTGGGCAGCATCGCGGCGATCGACGTGCCGCGGCTCAAGCCAAGACTGCGCAAGCCATGGCTGAGCCGGTTGACGGTTGCCAGCACCTCGGTGTTGGAGTGGGGGTGTTCGTCGTTGTCGAAGATCGCGGTTTTGTCTGGGCTCGCGGCGGCGAGGCTCCAGAAATTTTCGATGGCCACCGGCGCTACCCCGACGTAAGCCCCAGAAGCTGCGCGGCGTTGTCCTTCAGGATGAGTGGCCGCACCTCGTCGCGGAATGCCGCGGCCTCGAAATCTGCCATCCAGCGGTCGACGGTGATCATCGGATGGTCCGAACCGAACAGCACTTTGTTTCTCAGCAGCGTGTTGGCGTACTGCACCAGCAACGGCGGAAAGTACTTCGGCGACCAGCCCGACAGGTCGATGTAGACCTGCGCCTTGTGCAGCGCGATGGCCAGCGCCTCTTCCTGCCATGGGAACGACGGGTGGGCCATGATGATCGGCATGTCCGGGAAGTCGACCGCGACGTCGTCCAGGTAGATCGGGTTGCCGTACTTCAGCCGCACGCCGCCACCCGCACCGGCGCCCTGCCCGACGGCGGTCTGCCCCGTGTGGAACAGCGCGGGCAGCTTGGCAGCGGCGATCACCGTGTAGAGCTCGTACAGCCGCTGATCGTTGGCGTAGTAACCCCCGGAGGGTGGATGAAATTTGAACCCGCGCGCGCCGGCGTCGATCAAGCGCTTGGCCTCGTCAGCGCCAGCGTGGTCACGCCACACGTCGATCATGACGAATGGGATGAAGACGTCCGGGTGGCGGGCCGCCGCTTCGAGCATCTCGTCGTTGCTGACTGCGCCCGGGCGCTGCGGCCGCGTGCCGCCGGTGTCAACGCCCCACATGGCGCACGCGACGCTGCGCTGCCGATAGAACTCCGCGGTTTCGTCAGGCGTCTGCCCGCCCACGCCGCTGCGCTGGGTCATGCGCGCCAGCGTGTCATCGCGCGTCGGGCCGGAGGTGTCGCGCGGGACCTTGCCCGAGACGCCCGCGTGCACGTGCACGTCGATGGCCTTGAGAGCTGAGATGTCCATCAGCGTGTTTCCGCGGTGGCCTGCGCCTGGCCGAAGGCACCCACCTTCGGACGAGCGCGAGACAGCACGTCGCGCACCACCGGGCCGAGTTCGGCCGGGTCCCAGCGCTCGTGCTTGTCGGCGTCCGCGCCGGCGTGCCACGGCTCGGCGACGCTGATGCTGCCGCCTCGCACGTTGAAGACGCGCCCGGTCACGTCTCTGGCTTCACTGCTGCCCAGCCACACGACCAGCGGCGACACGTTCGCTGGATCGCCGCTGTCGAAGCCATCCGCTGGCGTCGCGGCGATGGTGCCCGGGCGGCGGATGGTCTCGGTCATGCGCGTGCGCGCGCCAGGCGAGATGGCGTTGACGGTCACGCCATAGCGGCCGAGCTCCCCGGCCAGGATGATGGTCATGTTCGCGATGCCTGCTTTGGCGGGTCCGTAGTTGGTCTGGCCCATGCTGGTATACAGACCGGCGGGTGAGCTGGTGTTGATAATGCGGGCGTCCACCGGCGTGCCGTCTTTGGACTTGTCGCGCCAGTAGACAGCGGCGTGGTGGCACATCAGCCAGGTTCCGCGCAGGTGCACGCGGATGACGGCGTCGAAGTCGGCGACGTCCATGTTGAAGATCATGCGATCGCGCAGGATGCCCGCGTTGTTGACGATGACGTCGAGGGTGCCCCACTGCTCGATGGCGGCGTCGATCAGGTGTTTCGAGCCTGTTTCATCCGAGATGTCGTCGCCGTTGGCGATGGCCTCGCCGCCCATCGCACGGATCTGATTGACGACTTCACCGGCGGGACCGCTGGACGATCCGGTGCCGTCGAGCTCGGCGCCAACGTCGTTAACGACGACGCGGGCGCCCTGTCGGGCGAATTCCAGTGCGTGGGCGCGGCCGAGGCCGCGGCCGGCGCCAGTTACGATCACGACGCGGCCATCACAGATTCCGGCCATAGTCAGGGGTAGCCTCCCATCGAGTGTGGGGCGTCATTCTACGTCCGCACATTCCACGTGGCGCAAGGAACTTTCACAACGTAAAATGCCGCATGGCAACTGCAGACGGCGCGGAGATCACCACGGTCGAACAGCTCAAGCAGCACGTCGGTGAGGAGACCCGCGTGGGCGACTGGCACCTGGTGACCCAGGAGGAGATCAACGCCTTCGCCGAGGCAACCGGTGACCACCAGTGGATTCACGTCGACCAGGAGCGCGCGAAAAATGGTCCCTTCAAGGGCACGATCGCGCACGGCTTCTGGACGCTGTCGGCCGCGCCCTTCATCTTGCGGGGTGGCACCAGCACGATCAACGTGCGTCTGCCGAGTCGCATGGGCATTAACTACGGGCTGAATCGGGTCCGCTTCATCAGTCCCGTACCCGTCGGCAAGCGCATCCGCGGGCGCTCGAAGCTCGTCAGCGTCGAGGAGGTCCAGCCGGGCGTCGTCCAGCAGATCAACGAGATCACCGTCGAAATCGAGGGTGAGTCCAAGCCCGCGATGGTGGCCGAGTCGATCACGCGCGCGTACCTCGACGGGCAGGCCTAGCGGCGCGTGGTCGTTTCTGGCGGGCGGGGGTCGCTCGACACGTCGCGCGGCGTCAACAGTGGTGTGCCCGACCTCGAGGCGGCGGACGGTGCTACCGCGCGAAGAGGTCTCCAGGCGGTCGAGGGTGACGCGGCGGGCGTCGAGGCGCGGCGGTCGAGGTACTACGTCGAGGCTCTCGGGCGCGGCCTGGCGGTGCTCGACTGCTTTATTGCCGACCCGGGTCCGCATGCCCTCGTCGAGCTGAGTCGGCGCGTTGGCCTGGGCATGCCGACGACGCTGCGGCTGATCCGCACGCTGGAGGAGGCTGGGTACGTCCGCCAGGACCCGAGCACCAAGCGCTACCGGCTGTCGTGGAAGATGCTTCAGCTCCAGGACGTCACCTCGTCGATCCTCGACTACGCCGACCTGGCGCGTCCGCATCTGCAGGACCTGGCCGAAGCCCTCGACGAGGCCACTGGCATGGCCGTGCTGGACGGCACAGAAGTGCGCCACGCGATTCGCGTGTCCTCGAAGCGGCTCATCGCGGCCAACATTCCGCCCGGCGCGGTGTTCCCGGCGCACGCGACCGCCATGGGCAAGGTCCTGCTGGCGGACCTGGATCCAGCTGTCGTGCGCGAGATGGCCGTGCGGCATCCGTTCGTGCGGTTCACGCCAACGACGGTGACCAGCGTGGACGAGCTGCTAACGCAGCTGCGCGAGGTCGCCCTCCAGGGCTACGCGGTGAGTGACGCCGAGTGGGATCCTGGCTTGCGCTCGGTGGCGGCGCCCGTCCGCAAACGCGATGGTCGCGTGGTGGCGGCAGTGTGCGCGCTGTCGGTGCACGCCTCGATGACGGTGCGTGCCATGGAGCACCAGTTCCTACCCGCGGTCATCCGCACGGCGTGGTCGATCTCGCGTGAGCTCGGCTTTCGAGAGGTCAGTAGCAAGAACGCAGAAGTGAGCTGAGTTCGGACGGAATACCTTCTCGGCGCGATCCGTTCTTACCGTCAGAACACCATGCCAGCAGTCACCGTTTCCAACCCTCTCGCACTTCCCCGCATCACCACCGTCGACCTGACCCGCGCAACGCTGAGGCCCGTGCGATCGATCACCACCGCGCCACGCGGCGTCGAAGGTGAGGGCTTCCCCGTTCGTCGCGCCTTCGCTGGTGTCGCGCTGGCCGATCTCGATCCCTTTATCCATCTGGATCAGATGGGTGAAGTGGAGTATGCGCCAGGCGAGGCCAGAGGCACGTCGTGGCACCCCCACCGAGGCTTCGAGACCGTCACCTACATGATCGACGGGACATTCGAACATCAGGACTCGAACGGCGGAGGCGGAGTCATCACCAATGGCGACACGCAGTGGATAACCGCCGGGGCGGGCATCCTGCACATCGAGCGACCGCCCGAACGGCTGGTCATGAGCGGCGGCCTGTTCCACGGTTTGCAGCTGTGGGTCAACCTGCCCTCGCAAGACAAGATGGTCGCGCCGCGCTACCAGGACATTCGTGCCGACAAGGTCTCGCTGCTCACCTCGCCGGATGGTGGCGCCCTCGTCCGCGTCATTGCTGGTGAGGTCGACGGTCACCCTGGGCCGGGGGTGACGTACACACCAATCACGGTTGTGCACGCCACGCTCCAGCCGGGCGCCGAGCTCGACATCCCCTGGCGGGCTGACTTCAACGCGCTGGTCTACGGGCTCAGCGGCCAGGGGTCGGTTGGTCCCGAACGTCGGCCATTCGGGATGGGCCAGCTGGCGGTGCTGGGCGCGGGCGATGCGATTCGCGTTGCCGCGGATCGCAGCCAGGACAGCCGCGCGCCCGCGCTGGACGTGTACATCATGGGTGGCCTGCCGATCGGCGAGACGGTCGCCTGGTATGGGCCGTTTGTCATGAACACGCACGAGGAACTGGCACGCGCGTTCGACGACTATCGGTCGGGGCGGCTCGGAACGGTTCCTGCCAGCGCTCTGAACTGAGTCGCGAGGCTTACGACGTCGCGACTCTTATGACGCTGCCGGAGTCATCGCCGGGCCGACGACCTCGGGCGGTGTCAGATCGTGGCGTGCCGCGCCCGCCGACTGCACAAGGAACCAGCCGATCAGGAGCGTCCACATGCCGCCGAACAGGTCGCCAAAGACGATGCGCACCACCCCAAGCCCGATCATGACCACGCCGAAGACCTGGCCGACGGTCGCGGCGATTGCCGTGGCGCGCACGTAGCGGTGGGTGATCCCCCAGATGATGGAGCGGAACACGCGGCCGCCGTCCATGGGGAACGCCGGCAGCAGGTTGAAGGCGCCGAGCAGCAGGTTGATGGCGGCCAGGTAGTTCAGAACCGCCACGGCGGGAGTCACGCCGCGGAGCGCGCTGAGCGAACCAAAGAACACGTCCAGCGGGGACGCTGAGTTGAGGGCGTGGCCGATGCTCCAGAACAGGGCGGCCAGCGCAAAGCTGGTGAGTGGTCCGACCGCGGCGATGAAGAACTCATCGCGGGCGCTGCGGATCTCGCCGCCGATGTTCGAGACGCCGCCAAAGATGAACAGGGTGATGTCGCGCACGCGCATGCCACGTGCCTGGGCGACCAGCGAATGGCTGAATTCGTGGACCAGCACGGAGGCGAACAGGAGGAGGGCAGAAATAGCGCCGAACAGGAGTGGCAGGCCGAGGCCGAGCGGTCCTTGTTCGCGCGGGAGGATGAATCGGAAGTAGCCGCTGGCGAGAGCCCAGGTGACGAACGCGAAGGCGAGAAGCCACGTAGCGTGAACGCGGACGTCGATGCCGAAGATACGGCCGAGGGAGAGTGATTGACGCATCACAGGGTCCTGACAGCGAACAACTGTACGCCGCGAAACTGAGAGGAACCTTTGGAAAGTGCGCCTGTTCACACCTAATCCGATGTGAGTCCGTCCATACCCGCGGCCCAGATGATCGCACGCGACGGCGCGGTCCGCTCTGCC
Source organism: uncultured Chloroflexia bacterium (assembly GCA_963776625.1). GTDB lineage: Bacteria > Chloroflexota > UBA6077 > UBA6077 > CF-72 > CF-72. Next base: position 101,421 of record CAVZNP010000008.1, read on the forward strand.
TCGCTGCGCGGCTCGTGGCGAAAGCGGTAGTCCTCTTTACGAATCACCTCGTCCAGTTGCTCGATCAGTTCGGAGACGATCTGGCGCGCTCGGAGCAGCAGGTGCTCGGCGCCCGAACGACCGGAGCGCAGGGCGGCGAGCGTGTGACGTCGGCACAACCCGTTTGAGGCTTCGAAGTCGGCTACGCATGCCGCATCCGCGGCAAGCAGGGCGAGCAGTGCCTCGAGATAGCGCGCCTCAGCTTCCGTCTGCGTCTGGCACGCTGGACACGGTGGGCCGTCAGCATCGGCTGAGCCCGCCCCGAGCAGCCCTCGCAGCAGTCGGCCGCGCTGCCCGTTGGCGCCTGGCGAGTCCATCTCGCGCAGCGCCGCTTGCAGCACGTCCTTGTAGATGAGCGCCGTGCCGAGGACGCTATGTGCTTCGCGCAACCACTGGTGCGCGTGCGCGGTGCAGAACCCGCCACGTTTACGCAACTGCGCGCGCAGACTGAGGTCGTTGACCTGTTCGTACGCGACAGACCTGAGCAGGCGGGCGACCGACCGCAGCGTCAGACTGCACACCAGGCAGCCACCTTCGCGTACCGCCTCGCGGACCTCAAAGGCAGTGGCGTCGCGCGGCGCGGCCGGACTCATCCCTGCACACTCTACTGGTCGAGACAGCAACGAAAGCGCGGTATTTCAGCGTTCTTTGTGAAGTACGTAACTTGACATGCCGACCACGGCGCGTATTCTCGGCAAGCGCTGGTACGAGGTGAGTTGGGAGGAGAGATGAGCGACGCGTTGAACCTCGTCTGGCTGCTCGCGGCCATCCTCGTCTCGGTGCTGGTGATCGTGGTGGCGTTGCGCCTGAGCCGGCCGCTGGCCGAGCGCATGGGTCGCAGCCTCCAGGCGTCCAGCATCACCGCCAGCCAGACGTTGCTGCTGTCGCGTCTGGTGATGATCGGGCTGGCCCTGATCATCTCCCAGGCCATGCTGCGGTGGCCAATCGCACTGGTGCTCGGTGGTGACCGATCGTGGGTGCCGATCGACGCTGGCATCGCGGCGGTCGCGTTGGCGTGCGTGCTGGTGCTGCTGGTGTGGATGTACCAGACGGCGCGGCCCATGGTGCAAGCAGTCACCCTGCGAGCGATCGACGCGGCCATTCCAACCACCGGTGAAGCCCTCGTTGCGGAGCCCACGCGCACATCGGCCTCGGTGGTTAGTGAACCGCGGCCGTCTCGTGGCGGGGTCGGCACTGACGCGGTGACGGTGGTAGCGCCGCTGTTTGCGCGGCCGCCGTCGGACGACGCGACGGTGGTTGCCGGTCACGCCGCGGACGCCACGGTCGTCGCCGAGCGGATGACAGAGAACCCGGATGCGACCGTCGTGGCCAGTCGGGCCGAGGAGCAGCCAACCATCGTCGCCTCACCTATCGACGACAAGACGTTGCGCGTGCGCGATCCATGAGCACGCAGCTCCCGCTGATCGGCCACACGCTGCGTGACGGCGAGTACCTCGTTCGCGAGGTGCTGGGTCGTGGCGGCATGGCCACCGTGTACCGCGCCTATTCGCGCTCCCTGGAGACCGACGTCGCACTCAAGGTGTTGGCGCCCGAGATGGCCGTCAACCTGGAATTGCGCGAGCGCTTCCACCAGGAGGCGCGCCTGTTGTCGCGACTGTTCCATCCCAATTTGCTCACGGTCCACTACTTCGGCGAAGAAGGCGAGGTCGTCTACATCGCGATGCGCCTGGTGCGTGGCGGCACGCTGCGCGACCGGTTGCTGGCGGTCGGCGGCACGCTCGACCTGGTGACCGCGGCGCGCATGGTGCGCGGCGTGGCCGACGCGCTGCAGGCCGCTCACGACGCCAACGTCGTCCATCTGGACGTGAAGCCCTCCAACGTGCTGCTGGGGCGTGCCGATTGGCCGCTGCTGGCCGATACGGGCATCGCAGAAGTCATCGAGCCCGCCACGATGTCGGGCCCCCGCCGCGTCGCGGGAACACCCGCGTACATGTCTCCCGAGCAGTGCCGCGGCGACGCGGTGGACGGCAGCAGCGACCAGTACTCCCTGGCGGTCATGGCATACGAACTCTTGACGGGTCGCGTGCCCTTCGTCGGCGCCGACGCCGACGAACTGATGCGGCGTCACATCGCGGACGCCCCGCCGCGACCACGCGTGTTCAATCCAGGCCTGCCGTCGCCGATCGAGGACATCGTGCTGCGTGGTCTCGCCAAGTATCCGGCTGACCGCTTTCCGAGCGTCGCCGAATTTGGCCGCAGTCTGAGTGAGGCGGCGGATCGAACGCGTGGCATGTCCCTGGAGACCAAGCAGAGTCTCGCCGACGCCGCGCCGAACGTCGTCGGTGCCCTGGCGCTGCTGCTGCTCGGTCCGCTGCTGCTGCTGATGTTGCCGAGTGCAGCGCTGATCGGCGGCACGATTCCGCTGGCCTGGCCGTTCCAGCTGGCGCTGGCCGCCGGGCTGAGCGCGTTGTTGCTGGGGATCCGCTGGCACGTCGTGGGCTTGTTCGTGCGGGCTGGGAACGACCTCGTGGACGCCATCGAGACCGCCAGCGCCGGACCGGCGCGCGTCCGTCCGCGTCTGACCGGACTGCGCCAGGCGGTGGTTGGCTCCGCCGAAGGCATGGTGAACCTGCTCTACGTCTTCGGCCTGTACCGACTGATCGGCACACCGTTGATCGGCCTGCTGGGCAGCTTTGCCGATCCGATGCTCGTGCGCGTGATGAGTCTGGCGCTGCTGGGCGCGGCCATCATTGCCGCGCTGATCATCGTCGTGGCGATTTCGCGCACCGCTGGATTCAAGGCGGCGGCGATCGTGCTGGCGCTGACCTGGGGACTCACGGCGGTCCTGTCGTCGGCCGATCTGGGCCTGGCCGGGGCATCTGGGATCCTCGATGCGGTGCGCTTGCTGGTCGGCGCCGCGCTGATCGCGGTCATCGTCGCTCGCCGCGGGCGAACGGCCGACGTGCTCGGCGGTGTCGTGACCGAGGCGCTCGGACGGCTGATGTTCGAATCGCGCGACGAGGTCACGCCCGACATTGCCGCGACCAATCGGCGGCGCCTGGGCGCTGGTCGTCGCCTGCGTTCTCGATCTGATCTACCTGCTCCTGGCGTATGCGCTGCTGCGGACACCGCTGACCGATGAGCTGCAGCGTGTGGTACCTGTGCTGACCGCGGCGACCATCGTGACCGCGATCGCGGCGCTGGTGTGGCTGGTGCTGCTCGTGCGCTTGCAGGTGCTGGCCGGCGCCCCGGGCGTGCTGCTCGGGTTGTTGCTGGGAGCTCCGTTGCTGCTCACCCTGCCAGTGCTGGACGGCAAGGTTGTCGGCGATATCCCGATCGTCGCCAGCGGCGTCGTCGGTTGGGTCGTGGGCGTCGTGCTGTTGCTGTTGCTGATCGGCATGCGCAGTCGCCTCAACGCGTTTGGTCGACCGGCGCTCGGCGGTCGACTGGATCGTGGGCTGTTGGGCAGTTACGCGGCCGACGACGAGGCCCAGCAACTGCGCCGCCAGGGCGCGTTTGGCCGCATCGTGGGCGCGTTGATCGACGTGGTGCTGCTCGTCCTCGTCTACTGGATTCTGGGTGCGCCGCTGGCTGCAGCGCTGGTGCGCTCGACGGGCGATGAGTGGATCGGCACTGCCGCGCTCGCCATCCTGCTTGCCGCGGTGGTCGGCGTGCTGGCCGTGGCCGTCCTTCAGAGTCGGCGCACCCTGGAACAAACTGGTGGTCCGGCGTGGCGCGCACGTGCGACCGCCTTCGGCGTTCTGTGCTTGCTGCTGGTGCCACTGGCGGCGGTGGGTGGCGCGGCCGCGCCGGCTGCCCTGGCCATGCCCGCGGCCGCCGGCGCCCTCGAGCTGCAGCCACCGCGGGGCGCCATGCTGGTGGTCGATCAGGACTTCTGGGTGCCGTGGAGTCCCGGCCAGACTCAGGCCACGCACGAGCTGGTGCTGTCGTGCACCGACGGCAGCAGCATTGGCGACTTCCGCGAAACGGTGCAGCCCGCCGGCGGCGCGCCGATGCCGGCAGGCCAGGTGGGGCCGCCGGGTCGCACGAATGTCCCGTGCTCCGACTGGCTAGTTGAGTACGCGGCGCGTCGCCAGGCCGCGGGACTCGGGGACACGCCCAGCCAGTCGTGGGACGGGCTCAATGTCAGCGCGACGCTCAATCCTGATAATTCGGTGGACGTGGTCGAGACGCACCGCGTGCTGTTCACTGCTGGCAGCCACGACCACGTGCTTGCCAGGGTTGGCGCACCGGCGGGTGACCTGACCAACCTGCGGGTTTCGGAGGGAGACGTCACCTTCGCGACGGACCCGCCGACCCCGCAGCCACGCTACGCGACAAGCTGGGAGGAAGACAATCTGTACTGGGTTGAGTGGTTCTTTCCCACGGTGGACAGTCCCTCCGTGCACACCTACACCGTGGCGTACCACCTGAACAACGCCGTCAGCCTTACGCCGGACGCGCTGCGACGTACGCTGGATTGGCAGGTTGTGCCCCCGGACCCGCAGGAGCCCATCTGGCTGGCGACAGTCCAGATGAATGTGGGTGGCGGCATCCAGCCAGACTCGGTGCACGTGCAAGCGACCGGCGCTCCTGCCCAGAGTGGCCTCCTCGGAGGTCCCGCCGCGTGGTTCACGGCCGCGTCCCCAATCGCGTCGCAACCGCTGGTGGCCAGCATCGATATCCCGAACAGCGCCCCTCCGCCGCCGTTGACGCCCGCGCCCATCCCGTCGCTCACCCCGACGCCGCTGGCGACCTCGACGCCAGCGCCCACTGACGAACCCACCGTGGCACCGTCGGATACGCCCACGCCTGAAGCGACTCCGACCGACGCGCCGACGGATATCCAGACGGAGGTGCCTACGCCCAGCCCGGCGACGCCCACCGCGCTCGTCGTCCGTCCCACGACGACCCCGAGCCGGGTCCCGACGCCCGGCGACACGCCAGTCGCTACCGACACGCCGGAGCCGGACGCGACGGTCGACCCCGGCACGCCGACGCCCGAAGCGAGCCCGACGGTCGGCGACACGCCCACGATTGCGCCGACGACCGCGCCCACCGACGTCCCCATAACCGACACGCCGACGGTGGTAGTCGCCACGAGCACGCCGGTGCCGGTGACGCCCACCACGCCGCCAACGGTCGCGCCGACGGACACGCCGGTTCCGCCGACTGCCGTCCCGCCGACGTCGACGCCAGAGCCGCTTCAACCGACGGCAACGCCTGTTCCGCCCACGGCTACGCCTGTCCCGCCGACGGCGACGCCTGTCCCGCCCACCGCGACGCCGGTGCCGCCGACGGCGACGCCTGTCCCGCCCACGGCGACGCCGGTGCCGCCGACAGCAACGCCGGTGCCGCCGACGGCCACCACGCGGCCGACCAGTACCTCGACGCCCACGCCGCGCCCAGCCAACACGCCCACGCGCACCCCGACGGCGGTCACCATCTTCTAGACTAGGGACGCGGCCGAAAAGCCTGAGATGGACCTCGAAACCGCCTGCCGCGTGCCTCGCGCAAACTGTGTGCAGAAGTTCCGCCGACTGCGACTTGTGCCGAAACGGGGTGTGTCGGCCGAAGTTCTAGTGCTGCCTCGGCCTTGAGTGACCTGGACGTCGAGCGCATCTTCCGCCAGGAGAACGCCCGAGCAGTCGCGGTCCTGGTGCGCGTCTTCGGCGACATCGACCTTGCCGAAGAGGCCGTCCAGGACGCGTTTACCGTTGCGGTGCAGCGCTGGCCGACTGAGGGACTGCCACCCAGTCCGGCAGGCTGGATCATCACGACCGCCCGCAACCGAGCCATCAATCGGGTGCGGCGCGAAGCCTCCAGAGACGATCGCCACGCCCAGGCCGCGCTGCTGTTTGCCGCCGACGAGCCCGTAGCGCAGGGCGCGGTGCGCGACGACCGCCTGCGCCTGATCTTCACCTGCTGCCACCCGGCGCTGGCGCCGAGCGCTCAGGTTGCACTCACGCTGCGGTTGCTCGGCGGGCTGACGACCGTGGAGATCGCCCGAGCTTTTCTGGTGCCCGAGGCGACCATGGCACAGCGAATTTCGTGCGCGCCAAAGCCAAGATCCGTGAAGCGCGCATTCCCTATCGCGTGCCCACGAGGCCGACCTGCAGCTGCGCGTGCGCGCCGTACTGGCGGTGGTGTACCTGATATTCAACGAGGGATATACGGCGAGCTCCGGCGATAGACTGATTCGCGCCGACCTGTGCGCGGGGCGATCCGGCTCGGCCGCTTGCTGGTCGAGCTGCTGCCCGACGAGCGCGAAGCGCTGGGCTTGCTCGGCCTGATGCTGCTGGTCGATTCCCGCCGCGACGCGCGCACGGCGTCCGAGGGCGATCTCGTGGCGCTCGGCGACCAGGACCGCGCGCTGTGGGACCGTGAGGGATTGCCGAAGGCCGGCGATGGTGCGCCGCTGCCTGGAGGTGGGCCGGCCAGGGCCGTATCAAATCCAGGCGGCGATCAACGCCGTGCACGGCGACGCGCTTTCGGCGGAGGACACGGACTGGCAGCAGATCCTGCGTCTGTACGATCAACTGCTGGCCGTCTCGCCCGGTGCGGTAGTCGCGTTGAACCGCGCCGTCGCGCTGGCCGAGGTTGCGGGGCCGGTGACAGCGTTACAGGTTGTGGACCGTCTGGAACTGGACAGTTACTACCTGTATCACGCGATTCGCGCCGACCTGCTGCGGCGTACGGGTCGCGCTAGCGAGGCCACGCTGGCGTATGACGCGGCCATGATGCGCACGGAGAACGAGGCCGAGCGGGCGTTTCTGCAGCGACGCCGCGACGCGCTCACGCGGTGACGCCAAACGTCAGGCGGGCGCCGAAACGCGGCGGGCGTATTCGTAAATGGCCTGCTCCTGCTCGAGCGTTTCTACCGAGCCCGGGCGCGCCGCGCGCAAGCAGGCCATCGCTTCGTCGGCGGTGCGGCCCCGGCTGACCAGGTAGGCCGCCAGGAGCGTGCCGGTGCGACCGAGACCCGCGGCGCAGTGCACGGCCACGGGTTCGCCGCGGGCGAGCGACTCGTGAATGGCCGCCACGCCCGCATCGAGCTGCGTCTGGGTCGGGGGATACGAGCTCGTGACCGGCAGGTGCAGCGTTCTGGCACCCAGCTCGGTCAGCAGTTCAATCGAGTCGGGTTTCTCGTGCAGGTTGATCAGCAGGCGAACACCACCGCGCCGCAGCTGGTCGGCCGCCTGCTTGCCCGCCGTGGGATCCACACAGGCGGCAAGCTGGCCATCGATGAGCCAGCTGAAGGCGTTGGCTTCCAAACGCGTGTAGCGTACTGGCCTGGCTCCTTCCCTGGCTCTCTCGCTGGCTCAACGCCAACCGAGCCGAAGGCGGCTTGTCGGCCGAACTTCTAGACTTTGCGCGTGATCCCGCTCCCGCCACTTTCCCGCCGCGGCTTCTTGCGGTTGGTGAGCGTTGGTGCGGCGCTGGCTGTGCTGTCAGAGGCGTGCAGCGCGGCCGCGCCCAACGCCCCGAATCCTTCAGCGGCCACGCCGGCTAACGCCGCCGTCCTGTTGCCGGCGTACGTCGCCGCGCAAGGTCCGCCACCAGACGTGCCCGGCAGCCAGGACGGGCTGGTCCCACCCGCGTACCGCAACTATCCGCGCAACCCGAACCGCACCGTGCAGCAGCCGGTCGGCAGTGGCGAAGAGATCACGGCGGTCACGTACACCACCCAGGCGCCGCCCACGCCGGTCGACCAGAACCCGGCCTGGCAGCGAGTCAACCAGGAGATCGGCGTCAAGGTCGACCTGCCGCTGACGCAGCTGGCGGACTATCCGACCAAACTGAACACGATTATTGCGGGCGGCGCGCTGCCCGACCTGCTGAGCCTGGGTGCAGGCAACGGTCTGAGCATCGCCAACCTGCCGGAATTTCTCCAGTCGCAGTGCACCGATCTCACCCCGCTGGTCAGTGGCGACGCGGTCAAGGCCTATCCCAACCTGGCGAATCTGCCGCCCTACGCCTGGCGCAACGCGGTCTTCAACAACCGCATCTACGCGGTTCCGTCGGTGCGCGCCAGTATCAGCAACGCCATCCTGTTTGGGAAGGGCAAGCTGCTCGACGGCGTCGGGGGCATCAACTTCAAGGACTCCAGCGACTTCCTCAGAGCGATGCAGCAGCTCACGTCCGGTGGATTGCAGTGGGGGGTCGGCGCCACATCCGGCGCCCCGACCAACGGCATTCCTGGGCTGGCAACGTATTTCCTCGAGTCGTTCGGAGCGCCCAACATCTGGCGTGAGGCAAACGGCAAGCTGACCAAGGACTGGGAGACCGACGAGTTCAAGGCCGCCATCGCTTTTGTTCGACAGCTCTGGGACGCGGGTGTCGTCCAGCCGGATGCGCCGACGGCATCGGTCAACCAGGCGGCGCAGAACTTCTACGCGGGCAAGTACGCGTTGTGGTCGAACGGGCTGGTGATTGGTGACACCGTCTGGAATCGCGCCCTCGCGCAGGATCCCAATTTCGGAATGCGCGCGGTGCCACCCTTCCCGGCCAGCACGTCCGCGAAACCGGTCCACCACCTGGGTACAGGCGCAAATCTCCTCACGGTACTGAAGAGCACCAGCTCCGACCAGGCGAAGAAGCTGCTGGGCGTGCTGAACTATCTGTCGGCACCGTTCGGCTCACACGAGTACCTGACCATGTGGTACGGCGTGGAGGGCACCGAGTTCGACTTCGACCCAAACGGCAACCCGGTGGTATCCCAGAAAGGTCAGACGGATCTGTTCATCCCCTGGCCGAATGTCGGCGCCGCGGCGAGCGTGCTCTACGATGCCAGCTCGCCGGACTATGCGCGTGTGATGGCCACGGACATCGCGGCGATCCAGGGCATGGGCATTCAGAATCCAGTGGTCGGGCTGTATTCGCCAACCAATGCCCAGAAAGCGGCTACGCTCAATCAGACGATGGGTGACGGATTGCAGGCGATCATCTTCGGTCGCTCCGACGTTGCGTCGCTCGATCAGCTCGTTACAGACTGGCGCACCCAGGGAGGGGACCAGATCCGCTCTGAGTTCGAACAGGCTTTGCAAACGTCAACGTAACCAGGAGGAGCCATGCTGACCCGAGAAGAGAACGAAACCCTGTGTCGCGTTGGGCCCGGCACGTTGATGGGCAACCTGATGCGCGAGTACTGGGTGCCCGCCCTGCTTGCTTCGGAGGTGCCCGCGCCCGACTCTGACCCGCTGCGCGTTCTGATTCTCGGCGAGCAGCTCATTGCCTTCCGCGATACCCAGGGCCAGGTGGGGTTGATGCAGAACAACTGCCCGCACCGCGGAGCGAGTCTGTTCTTCGGGCGCAACGAGGACTCAGGCTTGCGCTGCGTGTACCACGGCTGGAAGTTCTCGACAGACGGTACCTGCGTGGACATGCCCAATGAACCGGCCGAGTCCGATTTCAAATCCAGGGTGAAAGCCGTTGCGTATCCAACGCGAGAACGGGGCGGCATCGTGTGGGCGTACCTCGGACCGCGCAGCACGCCGCCACCCTTGCCGAGCCTGGAAGGCAACATGCTGCCCGACGGCGACTGGCAGGTCAGCGCCATTCAGCGCGAGTGCAACTGGTTCCAGGGTCTGGAAGGCGATATCGACACCAGCCATTTCTCGTTCCTGCATCCCGGCTCGATGGACCTGACCACCCAGCAGCCGGGCACCTTCTCCTACTACATGCTGGCCGACCGTGCCCCGCGCTATTCGGTGGTCGACACCGACTTCGGCACGATGTACGGCGCCTTCCGCGATACGCAGGACGGTCGGCGCTACTGGCGCGTTGCCAACTTCCTGTTCCCCTTCTGGACCATGCCGCCGCAGGGCATGCTGGGCCACAAGATCACGGCGCGCGGCTGGGTGCCCCTGGACGACACCCACACGATGTTCTACATGGCCGGACCGAACGTTCCGACGTCTGCCGCCGCCTGACGCGCAGCGGTCGGCTCCCCTCAATCGCGCGAACGAAGGTACCGCGCCGGCCGGACCGTGGAACCGCATGCAGCCAAACACGTCCGATTGGCTGGGGCGCTTTCGATTGACCGCCAACGCCAGCAATGACTACATGGTCGACCGCGAGAAGCAGCGCCGCAACTCCGGCATGGACGACTTCACGGGCATTCAGGGCATTCACCTGCAGGACCAGGCGATCACGGAGAGTGAAGGACCGATCTACGATCGCAGCACCGAGCACCTGGCGTCGAGCGACATGATGATCATTCGCGTGCGGCGGCGGCTGCTGCTGGCCGCGCACGCGCTTGCCGACCAGGGGCTGACGCCGCCAGGTGTGGACGATCCAGAGGTCTTCGGCGCCCGCGCAGGCGGCGTGTTCTTACCCCAGGATGTCGACTGGCTCGAGGGGACCGAAGACCTGCGCCGCGGGTTCGTCAAACACCGGAGCTGGACCCGAGTGTGACGGGTCCGCTCGTGTAGTTGGTTCGCCCGGCGGCGGCCTGTCAGGATGACGTGCACCCGCTCAGGCCGTGGCCGCTGCCTTCCCCACCCGCTCGAAGATTGGGAACAGCCTCGCCGGGTTCTTGTTGAAGATCGCGAGCTTGTCGGCCTCGCTCAGGAAGCTGAAGCCAGAGATGATCGGGATCAAGTCGTCGCCGGGTCGACCGGTCTCGGGTCGCACCGCCGCGCCTGAGCCGGGCACCTCGGTGCCGAAGCACGTCTGCGACACGCCGCGCTGCTTGATAGCCGCCTCGAGAAAGTTGATGTCCAGCGCGTTGGTGTCGAAGAAGAGGTTGTTGCTCAGGTCCTTCTGGGCCAGGTGGTGATCTGTCTTGATGAAGCGGTCGAGCGCGCCGCCGCAGTGGCAGACGATGACCTTGAGCTCCGGGTAGCGCTGGAACACGTCGCCGTGCGACAGCAGTTGGGTGGCGATGAACTGCTCGACCACGAAGCCGATCTGGTAGTTCTGCGGGACGATGCCGATGCGCGGATCGTGCGAGTTGGTGCCGTGCACGATGATCGGCAGGCTGTTCTTCTGGCAATACTCGTACAGCGGGATACCAGTACGCTTCGTGCATGCCAGGCGTGGTGCGCATGCCCGGCTGGATCGGGGCTGAGGTAGGTCGCGACGAAGCCGAGCTCCTTGTGGCAGCGCTCGAGCTCGGGCAGGCAGTGACTCAGGTCAGGCGCGTTGCTGTTCTGAGGCAGCGCCGCCGCGCCGAGGAAGCGGTCGGGGTACAGCCTGCACTGCTTGGCGATGGCGTCGTTGACGAACTGCGACCAGGAGGGGATCAGGTGCGGCTGCATCCAGCCCATCTGCAGGAACGGCCGCGGGCCGATGATCTGGACGTCGATGTTGCGATCGTCCATGAGATCGGCGTGGCGCTTGCCAGAGGCGCGGAAGGCATCGTCGTCGAAGCCGGGGAGGCCCGCGGACAGGCGCCGCATGGGCGTGTTGGAGGCGAGCATGCCACCGACGAGGGCGGAGCCGTTGTTGCCAGGCGCAGAGACGTGACCGTGGACGTCGAAGACCTTTACACCGTTGTACATGCTGCAATCCAGTCTACTCCCGTCTGACGACGAGTCTTTTTGGACGTCGAAAGCTGCGGCTTTCTCCCCATGGTGGGCTCGAGCTGCTGACGAGTCTAATTTGGACGTCGAAAGCTGCGGCTTTCTCCCCAGGGCGGGTTCGAGCTGGTGACGAGTCTAATTTGGACGTCGAAAGCTGCGGCTTTCTCCCCAGGGCTCCGCGCCCTGGACCCCGCGTCCCAGAGCCCTACTCTCGGTGGCTGTCACCCGCATCCGCTCGCCGCTCACGCGCGCACTGTCAACACGCGTATGATCAGAAGGGGTGTGGTGTTCCTTCCTTGCGCCCTCCCGACGTGTTCCTCGCGGGGGTGTCACTCCCTGACGTGTTCCGCCCGAGGCGTTCCTCCCGAGGAGCCTCACTGCGGTATTTCGCCCGAGGTGTTCCGTCGGGGTCCGTCCGGCGAGGTGTTCCGTCCCGCGAGGTGGTCCGTCCCGCGAGGTGTTCCGTCCCCGCGATGTGTGCCCCCCAGCGGCGTGTTCCGCCCCCGCGAGGTTGGTCTGTTCCGTGGAGTGTTCCGCCCGCGAGATGTTCCGCCCAAGGGTGTTCTCCCCTGAGGTGTCCTCCCCTGAGGTGTCCTCCAGGACGAGACGTTCGCGAGGAACACGTCGGGGAGGGATACGACAGGAAGGGACACCACACCCCTTCCGATTACGCGCGTGTTGACAGTGCGCGCGTGAGCGGCGAGCGGATGCGGGTGACAGCCACCGAGAGTAGGGCTCTGGGACGCGGGGTCCAGGGCGCGGAGCCCTGGGGAGAAAGCCGCAGCTTTCGACTAAAAAGACTCGTCACCAACTCGAGCCTCCCTGGGGAGAAAGCCGCAGCTTTCGACGTCCAAATTAGACTCGTCACCAGCTCGAGCCCGCCCTGGGGAGAAAGCCGCAGCTTTCGACTCCCGAAAAATTCGCTAAGAAATGTCGTTACGAAGCGTTCGCTAGTGCTTGCTCTAACTCCGTGCGCATCTGATTCCCACCTTTGCTCTGCCAATCCTTGACCATCTGGTCGTACTCGCTGAGGTCGCGGCGGCCGACCAGGATGTCCGTCAGCGTGTCCAGCACCAGCTGGCCGACCGTCGGGCCGACCGTGCCCATCGAGGGTGCGAACAGGCCCCACGTGGGGTCCTCGATGCCGGCCGGGATCAGCATCTTCTCGGCGTCCGCCTCCAGGTGGGCGTAGTCCGGATAGTTCGGAAAAAACATGACCTGCGGATGCTGCACCACGTACTGCCACGGCACCGCCTGTGTGTCCGAGGCTTTGCCCGGCAGCTGCACCGGATACCCGGCCAGGGTCGAGGCTGTACTCGGTGTCCTTCAGGCCGTACGTCAGCAGCAGGTCCTCCTGCGAGCCGAACGGGGCGGCCAGCCAGTCCACGACGCGCAGCAGCTCTTTAATGCGATCCGGTGAGGCCTGCTTCATGCCGTTGGTGGCGATGAACCCCGGCCCCAGAAAGTGCCCGAGCTTGCCGCCATCGTGGGCGGGGAACAACCCGATCGGCAGGAAGTCCACCGGCGGCTGGGCGGCGTGCGCGGTGCTCCACAGCGTGCTCCAGTTCACGCCGAACGTGTAGACGATGACTGCCGCTTTGCCGGCGGCAAACGTCTGCGTGGCCCCGGTGCTGGCGGCATTCGCCAGGTTCTGGATGAAGTCGGGGTGGTACAGCCCGGTGGCGATCAGGTCGCGCACATAGCCGACCGCCTCTTTGTACTCGGGCGTCTCGATGTCTCTGGTCAACTTGCCCGCCGAGTCGAGTGCCCAGCCGTTGGGTGCCCCGAACATCGCCGGGAACACTTGCAGGTTGTACTGGATGTTGACGCCTTCGACGGCGTAGCGGTCCTCATTCGGTCGGTTCAACTGCTGGAGCACGCGTTTGAAGTCGTCGGCGTTCGTGGGCACGTAGTTCTGCCCGAGCTCTGCATCCCAGATGCCCGTGTTTCTGAACAGCATGTTCAGCGGTCGGTAGCGCTCGACGGGCCACATGTACAGCTTGCCGCTATAGGCGCAGACCGGAGTTCTTCCACGCAAAGGTAGGAATGGCGGCCAGGTTGGGATAGTCCTTCACGGCGTCGCCGCCGAGATAGGGCGTCAGGTCAGCCAGCGCGTGCTGCATGAATGCCGGCATATTGGAGGTCCCGCTGGCGCCGACCGTGTTCGACGTGGCGTTCGTGCCGCCAATGCCGCCCTGAAAGAACATGATGTCCGGGAGATCGGACCCGGCCATGATGGCGGCCAGCTTGGTGTTGTAGTCCTGGCCGGCGGCGAGATGTTGAAGCTCACGTTAGCGTTGAGCTGCTTGTTGATCTCCTGCCAGGCGGGGTTCTGGTCGAACGGTGTGGGTGCGGTATTGCCGCCGATGCCCCGCTGCTGGGCGAAGATCGCGACGTTGCTGCCGGTGCCGGGCGGTGCCTTCGTCCAGGACTTGGGGTTGTCGGACGGGTAATTCGTGAATCCATCCTCATACTGCGGCCCACTGCTGGGGAAGTCAGGCTTGGGGCCGGTGGTCGCGGGGATGAAGCTGGGGAAAACACCGCTCGCCCCCGCGGAGGCCGCGCTGCTGGCGACGGTGGTCGGGGCGCCGGCGGCTGCCGAGGTGCTGGTCGTGTTCGCGGACGAAGTCGTTGGGGCGGCTGACGTGCCAGTCGCGGCGGACGGTGGCGTCGCCGGCGCGGCTGCTCCGCACGCTTCCAGTAGCGGCAGTGCGCCGGCCGCCAGCAACGCGACCCCGGCGGTGCGGAGCGCGTCACGACGAGTCAGCATCGGTTCAGGCTCCCCCGGTCAGCGCCCAATCTAGCTCCGGGTGTTCGACGAACGCGCTGCGGAGCTGCTCGGTGGCCTGGAACCAGTCTACGTCCACCGGCAGCAGCGTGCTGCCGGAGCGGATGCGGTACCACTCGGGGTGCTCGGCCGTCATCGGCGTGATGCCGGTCTCGGAGAAGCTCCGCGCGGCGTTGATCAGGCGGCGACGCGTGCGGATGATCATCGTGTCGCTGGTGCCCAGGCGCTCCTGGCTGCGGTCGTAGATCAGGCCCATGCTGTTGGTCATGGCCTGATCCTGCGTCTGGACCGTCGCGATGCCCGTGTAGCCATCGGGACCGTGCCTGGCGCGCTGCAGGTCGCGATCGATCAGAAAGTCGTTGGCGGCGTTCGCGAGCGTGCGGAAGCGACCGTACCAGTCGGTGGTGTTGGGCAGCAGCTGGCGGCCGGCCTGTGCCTGGACGGTTCGCCGTTCGATGAACTTGCGGTATTCCTCGGACGTCGCTCCGTCCTGGGCACGGCGGGTCATTTCTCGCTGACGGCTCTGGCTGGCGCGCAGGTTGAAGGTCATGGTGTGCTCGTCGTCCATCGGGACGTAGCACGCCACGCCCGAGGGGCCACCGCCCAGCAGACCACCGGGCGCCATCGCGTAGAACGGCAGCAGGAAGTGGGCAATGCGCCAGTAGTGGCGGTCCGGTGGTCCGGGCCGATACGCGCCGTACGACGTCCCCGCGTCGGTGTCGACCACGGCGTAGCGCGGCTGGCGGTCGCGCAGCATGAACTCGGCGAAGGTGCCCCGCGGCTGCTCCTCGGCACGCATGGCGCCGCGGTGGAGGAAGCCGGCGTGGACGGTGTCGATCGTGCCTTCCAGGATCTGGAAGTAATTGGCTTCCATCTGGACAGCGCCGGCCTGCGCGCCGTCAACCATGTTGGCTTCGAGGTCCGGCAGCGGCGGGGGCTCAGCGCGTTGGCCGAGGTAGGCCCAGATGACGCCGCCGCGTTCCTGGCAGGCGTAGGCGGTTGCCGTGACTTTGGATTTGAAGTCGGATTCGGCCGGTTCGTTGGGCATGTCGATGCAGGCGCCGGAGGTGTCGAATTTCCAGCCGTGGTAGACGCACCTGAGGCCTGCCTCTTCGTTTCGGCCGAAGAAGAGGGACGCGCCGCGGTGTGGGCAGTTGTTCTGGAGCAGACCCACGTGGCCCAGCGTGTCGCGGAAGGCGATGAGCTGCTCGCCGAGGAGCAGGACGCGTACGGGATCGCTGTCAGGCGCTGGGAGCTCGCTGGACAGGAGCGCCGGTAGCCAGTACTGGCGCATAAAGTGGCCCATGACGGTGCCCGGCCCGACGCGACACAACAGTTCGTTTTCTTCAACGCTCAGCATCTCTGCACCCCGGTGGCGAAGGGTATCACGAGTTTTTTTGGACGTCGAAAGTCTGCGGCTTTCTCCCCAGGGCGGGCTCGAGCTCGTGAGGAGTTTTGAATTTTAAAGTCGAAAGCTGCGGCTTTCTCCCCAGGGCGGCCTCGAGTTGGTGACGAGTCTTTTTTGGACGTCGAAAGCTGCGGCTTTCTCCCCAGGGCTCCGCGCCCTGGACCCCGCGTCCCAGAGCCCTACTCTCGGTGGCTGTCACCCGCGTCCGCTCGCGCTGAGGCGCGCACTGTACACACGCGTGTAATCCAAGGGTGGTTCTCGCCCTGGCTCAGGGAGGCGCACCTCGGGGAGGGACCTCGGGAGACCACCTCGGGAGACCACCTCGCGAGACACCTCGGCGGACCACCTCTCTCATCACATCTCATCACACGCGCGATGACAGTGCGCGCGTGAGCGGCGAGCGGATGCGGCTGACGGCCACCGAGTGTAGGGCTCTGGGACGCGGGGTCCAGGGCGCGGAGCCCTGGGGAGAAAGCCGCAGCTTTCGACTTCCAAACAAAACTCGTCACGAACTGGTCCACGCCCTGGGGAGAAAGCCGCAGACTTTCGACTGCCAAAAAACTCGTCCAAAAAAGACTCGTTCCTTGCTCGAGCGCGTACTCTCCGGAGTATGGCGTATGACTCGGAGCAGGGCGACATTCGCATGGCCTTCGGCGGCGAGGCCATGATTTCTCGCGCGCTCACGCCGTTCAAAGAGCAGCGCTTCCTCGCTATCCGCGACCTCCTGCACACCTGCGACGTGCGCTTCGTCAACGGCGAAATGCTCTTCCACGACTACCAGGACCCGCCCACGTATCTGTCGCAGACTTACATGCGCTGCGACCCGCGCTTCATCGCCGACCTGCAGTGGTTCGGCGTGAACCTGCTGTCGACGGCCAACAACCATGCGTATGACTTCGGCGAAAACGGCGTCCTGACCAACATCGAGTCACTCGACAGCGCCAGCCTCGTCCACGCGGGCACCGGCCGCAATCTGGCCGACGCCGCGCGACCGGCCTACCTCGACACGGCGAATGGCAGGGTAGCGCTGGTCTCGGCCACGTCGTCGGGTCGCGCCAACTCGCGAGCCGGCGAGCAGCGGCGCGATCTGCTCGGCCGGCCGGGCGCGAACCTGATCCGCTGGGTCAACGAGTGGACCGTCGACGACGCCGCGTTCCACGCGCTCAACGGCGTGGCGCAGCAGTTCGGCTGGGGCCGGCGCTTTCCGGCGTGGTGGGCGCGCGCCTACGACTTCGACGCAGAGTCAGCCGACGACGTGGTCTCGTTCGCGGACCGCAACAGCCTCGGCGTCAACAGCGAAGACCTCGCGGCGCGCTTCCGTCGTGGTGACCGCTTCGAACGCCACACACGCATTCACCAGTCGGACCTCGCCCGCAACGTCCAGAGCGTGGCCGAGGCGCGCCGCATGGCCGACTGGGTGATTTTCAGCATTCACGCCCACGAGGGCGGCGTGCAGGACGACGATCCTGCCGACCACGTGCGCGCCCTGGCACACGCGGTGATCGACGCCGGTGCGGACGTGGTCGTCGGGCATGGCCCGCACCGCGACCGCGGGATCGAAATCTATCGCGAAAAGCCGATCTTCTACGCGCTGGGCAACTTCATCATGCACAACGACACGGTGGAGCGCATGCCGCACGACAGCCTGGTGCTCTACGGCCTCGGGCACGAGCACGTGGCGGCGGACCTGTTCGACGCGCGCTCGCGTGGCAGGCACGCGGAGGAAGCGCCCGGGCCGGGCTGGTGGAGCGGGATTCCCGTGGTGCGCTTCGCGCACGGCCAGCTCGAATCGATCACGGTCCACCCGATCGAGCTGGGCTGGAGCGCGCGCGAGCACCGCTCGCAGTTTGGTCGGCCCATGCTGGCGACCGGCGACCTGGCCCGCGCGGCGCTGGAGCGCTTCAAGCGCCTGTCCACTCCCCTCGGCACCGAGGTCTCGATCGAAGGCGAGACGGGGTTGATCCACGCATGAGACTGGGCATCTCGCTGCCATACGAACGGCCGGACGGCGGCGCGCCGACGGCGGCGCAACTGGCCGCGCGGGCGCGGCTCATCGAGTCGATCGGGTTCGACGTGATCGCCCAGGGAGACCACGTGGGCGCGCGCACGCGGCCGACGCCAGACGTACTCACGTGGCTCACCGCGGCCGCCTCGGCGACGACACGGGTTGAGCTGGCCTCCGCGGTGATCCAGGTGCCGCTGCGGCACCCGGCGGAGCTGGCGCACCGCCTGGTGAACGTGCATGCCGTGAGCGACGGGCGATTCATCGCCGGCTTGGGCGCGGGGTCGACGCGGTCGGACTACAACACCGTCGGCGTTTCGTACGAGGATCGCTTCAAGACCTTGCGCGCGTCGCTGCCGATCATTCGAGCGCTCTGCCGCGGTGAGCCGGCTGGCGAGGCGGCCTTCCATCCATGGGCGCACCAGCTGTCGGGACCGCCGATCCTGATCGGGGCGTGGGCGAGCGGGCGCTGGGTACGCCGCGCGGCGGAGGACTTCGACGGCTGGATGGCCTCCGGGCACTCGTCGTTTCGAGAGATCGCCGAGGGCATCAAGGTCTTCCGCGACAGCGGTGGCGGGCGGGCCATGCTGGTGTCGGTGACGGTGGACCTGCACAAGCGCGAGCGCGTCACTCCGGATGACGTGTTCCGGTTGAATTGTGAGCCGCGTGAGGCCGCCGAGTGGTTGGCGCGCGTGGCGGAGCTGGGATACGACGACGCGTGCCTGGTGCGCATCGGGCACACGGAGGCGGACCTCACGGAGGAGGACCTTCACGCGATTCGCGGGCTGGTGCCCGCGCACGCCGCCGCCGCGGGCCGGTGAGGTCAAGACGACGTCCTGGATGAGAAAGGGGTCCCCTCCGGGGAAACAGAGCACTGTTACTTCATGTACACGCCCGACAACTGGTCGTAAATCAGCCCCTCCTTCCAGAAGGTGCTCTGTAGCTCGAACTTCTGGTTCGCCACCGAGTGATCTTGCCGATCGATCAGCGGCAGGGTCGGCAGGTCATCGGCCAGGATCTTGACCACTGAGGCGTACGATGGCGCCCGCGCGGAGGGGTCGTACGGGCCGGCGCCAGCGGCGAACAGGTTGTCGACATCCGGATTGCAGTACCCAGCGCCGTTGGTCAGCGGCACGGGCTGGATCGAGGCGCAGGTATACAGGCGAGAGATGCCCACCTCAGGATCGCCCGCGGAGTTCAGTTCGTTCAGATTCACGTCAAAGTCGCGCTTGACATACACCATGTCCTGCATGACCTGTCGGTCCAGCGGCATCAGTTGCAGCGGCACGCCGATGGTCTTCCACTGCTGCTGGACAAACTGCGAGATCGTATCGAAGTTCGGGCGACCAATCTCCACGTACAGGTTCAGCGGGCGGGTGCGATTGCCGTCCGCGCCGCGCTGAAAGCCAGCAGCGTCCAGCATCTGGTTGGCGTGCGCCGGGTCGAACGGGTAGAGCTTGGCCAGGTCGACGTCCGGACTCTGCGCCCAGGAGATGCTCTTGTGGATCGCGCTGAGCGGCACTGAGTCCACATCCAGCGTGATCTGCTTGACCATCGTGGGTCGATCGATGGCGAAGTACAGCGCCTGCCTGAACGCTTTGTTGGTGAAGGGGTCCTTCTGGATGTTGGGCGTCAGCATGACTTGCGCCTGTGAGGTGAGTCCGGTTGCCCACTGGATGTCAGGACTGTCCTTGATGGAGGCGAAGTCCTGTGGGAGCACCTCGGTGTACGGCAGGTAATCCACCTCGCCAGCCTGCAGCGCCGCGACGCGCGACGGACCGTCCGGAATGATCTTGATCACCACACCGTCCAGGTACGGCTGGCCGGGCTTCCAGTAGCCGTCATAGCGCTGGAAGGTCATGGAATCGCCGGGGGTCCAGTTGGTGAGCTTGAACGGACCGGTGCCAACTGGCGCGCGGTTGTGGGGGTTGGTGGAATAGTCGGTGCCGGAGTAGAGGTGCTCGGGCACGATCGGCACGGTGAGGAAGGACAGGAACGGACCGTACTGCTTGCTGAGTGTCAGCTTGACGGTGGCTGGATCAGGTGCTTCGACTTTCTGGAGGATGGATTTGAAGGCGGAGGACGCGGTGGCGACGTACTTGGGGGTGATCTCCGTGTAGGTGAACACCACGTCGGAGGCGGAGAAGGGCTGGCCGTCCTGCCAGGTGACGCCCGGGCGGAGGTGGAAGGTGAAGCTGGTGCCGTCGGGGGAGGCGTCCCACGACGTGGCAAGCGCGGGTTTGATATTGCGGTCCTTGTCGACGTAGATGAGGCCCTGGTAGACGAGGCCGCTGAGGACCGTGCCGGCGGAGCCGTCGATGTTACCTGGCACGGGGTTGGGATCAGCGCCCTGGGCCATGACCATGGTGCCGCCGCGTTTCGGCGTGGCGTCGGCCGCGGGCGCCGAGGTCGCGGAGCCGGGCGCGGAGGTCGCCGCGCCCGACGGGGAGGTCGTGGGAGGCGGAGCAGTCGTCGGCGACGGCGCTGTCTGGCACGCGGCCAGCAAGAACACCGCCGACGAGATCATCAGATGTCGGCGCGACAACCGGTAGGTGGACATAGCCTCTTTCATAGCGACGGGAGGACCTCGTCGCACAGCAGGCGGAAACCGGCTTCCAGGTCGTGACTGATTTCGGAGAGCATCACCTGGTGGAAGCCATGCGCCTCGGCGGTGGCCACGACCTGGCGCAGTTGCTCACGACAATGTGACGGGTCGCCCGCGACGAAGAACGTGTCGACCATGGCATCGGTCATCAGCGCAGCGAGCTCGTCGCGTGCTGCCCCGGCGTGAAAGGCCCTCGACAGGTGCTCCAGGTCGGTCGGTGCGATGCCGTGTGACGTGAAAGCGTCGAGCGCGTAACCGCGATCGAACAGGCCGGGCAGGCGGGTCGCGGTGGCGTCTCGGCATTCGTTGCGGGCGGCGGCGTCGTCACGCGCGACGTACAGTTTGATCTCGGCGACACGCGGCAAGGGGGCTGCCCGTCCATCGCGGTGAGCCCGGTCGTCGGCGATGCTCAGCAGCGGTCCCAGCTGGCCCGCGCGCGCCGCGCCGAGGAAGGTCCAGCCAAAGACGATGCCGTGCATCGTCGCGCCCGCGACGTCGAGACTGCGTGGCGCATTGCCGCCACAATACAGCTTCACGGGACCGATCCGCTCGTGCAAGAAGTTCAAGCGATACTCGTGGTCCGGTTGGAGATTGAAGTACGTCGCAACCGCCGGGTAGTCGCCAAATCTGACCGGCCTGCCGCTCAACAGCAGTTGGAGACTCTCGGCGGTCTCGCGCAACAGGGTGACTGGCTTCGGCGAACGCACCAGCCCAGGTGTGCTGGGATTGCCACGCGAGACCCCGAGGTCCAGCTCGCGACCGTCCATCAATTCGCTGATGGCCGCCGCCGCGTCGGCGACGTCGACCGGGTTGCGAAAGTACTGCACCAGCACCGCGGTGCCGAGCCGAATCGGGAGCACGGACGCGAGGGCCGCGAGGACGACGAACGCATTGCGGCTTTGCAGATTGTCGGTGACCCACAATTGCTGGACGCCCTCGGCGTGGGCCATCTGCGCGAACTCGAGCAGGCGCTTGAGCGGCACGTCGCGGTAACTCGGTAGATGAAGTTGCAGGCCTATTTCCATGCGTCAGCGCCCTGCCCGCAACGCGGGGTACAGGTCGCGTGCGCCCTCGCCCAGAATGCCGTTGCGCGCGTCCTCGGGCAAAAACGCGAGCCCTTCGGTCAGCGTGCCGATGGCTTTTGGCAGCGGCTGCCCGAACGACGACCACATCAAGCGACGAGCGCCGAAGCGGTCGACGAGTGCGAGGAGCAATTCCCGTGCGGCGGCGTCTTCGGACGTCTGCTTGACAAAGTTGACAGAGAAGTTGACATATGTCCGCGGAAAATCGGCCAGGCTCAACAGGTCGCGTGCCGCCTCGGAGTCCGGTCCCTGTTTGGCCGGCACGTGGGCCAGGTTGTTCAGGGTGAACGGAATCTCGGGATAGCGTTCGAGCAAGCGACGCGTATTGGGCAGTACCTCGGGCATCGTTGCCTGGGCGTTGGAGGGGACGCCCAGGTCGCGGATGCGATCCCACGCGGGTGCCAGCTTCGGATCGTCCACGTAGTTCGCCAGGCCGCGCTCGTCACCGGGGAAGCGGTGGCCGGCCACCGGACCACCACCCCAGAAGCGCACGCCATGCATGCCGCGTTGTTCGATCCAGTAGCTGATGCGGTCTGGGGCGTCCTCGGCGAGAATGTCGACGTTGGCCACGCCCACGAAGCGTCCAGGTGGTGCGACCGCCACGGCGTCGGCACAGTAACTGTTGTCGAAACCATGGAAGCGGGAGGCCATCAGATACGCCTGGTGCAGGCCCGCCGCGTCCATCGTCTGGAGGAAATCGCGTGGGCTGTTGGACTGGTCTTCGGTGAATTCAGATTCGGTGCCCGGATAGATGTTCAGCGGATACGTCGCACGTTCGGGCGGCGGTGCGATGACGTGGATGTTGGTATCGACCAGGATGCGACAGACCAGGTCGTTGTCCTCTTTACTTGGCATCTCGTGTCCTCACCTTTCGTATCGTGCGCGTGTCGTAGCGTGCGCGTGCTCACGCGTGTGCGACGGGGGTCGCGGTGGCTGGGCGACCCGGTGTCTCGCGCGGGGTCGCGTGGGCGGCAGCGCTCGTACGGGTGCGCAGCCGCGGATTCATGAAGTCGTTCAGGCTGTCCCCCAGCGTGTTGGCGGCGACGACGGTGATGGCGATGGCGATGCCCGGAAACAGGGCCAGCCACCAGGCGCGCGTCAAGAACTGCTGGGCATTGTTGAGCATCTGGCCCCAGCTGATCTGCGTCGGATCACCCAGGCCCAGGAAGCTCAGTCCGGCTTCGGTCAGAATGGCGCGGCCGATGATAAACGAGGCCGCCACGACAGCCGGGGCAACACCGTTGGGCAGGATGTGGCGCACGATCACACGTGGCGTCGAGGCGCCCGTTGCGATGGCCGACTCCACGAACTCTGACGATTTCAAGCTGAGGATCGCGACGCGGACCAGCCGCGCGATGCCCGGCCAGCTTGTCAGGCCGAGGACGAGAATGACTTTGCTCAACCCGGGCCCGCTAAGGGCCACGACGACAATCGCCACGAAAAACACCGGGAACATCAGGAAAAATTCAGCCACGCGCATCAGCACCAGATCGGTCCCACCCCCGAAGTAGCCGCTGAGCGCGCCGATCAGCACGCCCAGCACGCCGGCCACCAGCGCGGTGAACAGCCCGACGGCGACCGTCGTGCGCGCGCCGACAATGATCCCGCTGAAGATGTCGCGGCCCAGGTTGTCGGTGCCCATCCAGTGGTCGGCGCTGGGCGCACTCAGCGCCGACTGGGACAGCGCGTAGGGATCGTACGGAGCCACCTGGCTGCCGAAGATGGCCAGAAACAGCAGCAGGCCAAGATAGGCGAGCGCGAGTTTGGGGCCGAAACTCATCCTCATGCGCGCTGGATCCTCGGATCGAGCCGCCCATACAGCAGGTCCGCCAACCAGTTGGCGGCGATCACCGCCACGGTGACGAACAGCAGCATCGCTTCGACCACGGGGTAGTCGCGCGCGCCGATGGAATCGAACAGCAAGCGACCCAGGCCGGGCCACGAGAACACCGTTTCGACCAGCACCGAGCCAGTAAACAACGTCGGAATTTCCAGGGCGATGACGGTGATCAGCGGCAGCAGCGCGTTGCGCAGCGCGTGGCGAAAGACGATCAGGTTGTCGGGCAGCCCTTTGGCGCGGGCGGTCTTGACGTACTCGGCGCTCAGCGCGTCGATCATCGACACGCGCAGGATGCGGGTCTGAATCGCGGCAATAGGCAGGGCGAGAACGAAGGCGGGCAGCAGCAGGTGCTGGAACAGGTCCAGCACCTGCGCGGGGCCTGGGCTGACCCCGCGACTGGTAGACATGCCCGCGACGGGCAGGATTTTCAGGTTGACCGCCAGCAGCAGGATCAGCAACTGGCCGACCCAGAAGACGGGCGCGGCGTAAGCGAGGGCGGCAAAGCCGCGGATGGCCGTGTCGGCGGGTTGCAGGCGGCGCGTGGCGGCGGTGGTGCCGAGGATCAGACCCGCGGCGGTGGCGATCACAAAGGCCGTGCCGCCGAGGAGCAGCGTGTTGATGCCCCGCTCGCGGAGCAGATCGCCGACGGACTGCTGGTTCTTGAAGGAGAAGCCGAGATCGCCGCGCGATAGCGCCTGCAGGTACTTGACCAGCTGCACCGGCAGGGGTTGGTCGATGCCGTAGCTTTCGCGGATCTCCTGCGCGTAGGCCGCTGGGACGGGGTACTCACCGGTGATGGCCGTGACTGGATCGCCCGGCAGCAGCCGCACGACGAGGAAGATAGCGACGATCGCGGCGAGGACGAGGATCAACGAGTGGATGGACCTGACGAGGGCGTACCTCACGGGGTCACTTCATGTACACCCCGGACATCTGGTCGTAAATCAGCCCCTCCTTCCAGAACGTGCTTTTGAGCTCGAACTTGAGGTTCGCCACGGAGTAGTCCTGGCGATCGATCAACGACAGATACGGCAGGTCGTCCGCCAGGATCTTGACCACCTGTGCGTAGTACGGCGCCCGATCTGCTGGCGCGCTTGGCTCGGCGCCTTTGGCAAACAGGTTGTCCACGTCGGCATTGCAATACCCGGCGCCATTGGTGGACGGCACGGGCTGAATCGACGCGCACGTGTAAAAGCGTGCGAGTCCAATCTCTGGATCCCCGGCGCTGTTCGACTCGTTGAGGTTGATGTCAAAGTCGCGTTTGACAAAGACCATGTCCTGCATGACCGTGCGATCGAGCGGCATCAACTGCACTGGTACGCCAATCGCCTTCCATTGCTGCTGCACAAACTGCGAGATGGCGTCGAAGTTGGGCCGGCCGATTTCGATATAGAAGCGCAGCGGCCGTGTCCGGTTGCCGTCGGAGCCGCGTGGCAAACCGGCGGCATCCAGCATCTGGTTGGCGTGCGCCGGATCGAATGCGTACAGCTTGAGCAGATTGACGTCCGGACTCTGCGCCCATCCGATGCTGTTGTGAAAGGCGCTGATCGCGGGCGTGTCCACGCCGAGCGTGATCTGGCTGGTCATCGTCTCACGATCGAGCGCGGTCATGAGCGCCTGGCGGAACAGCGTGTTGTTGAACGGCTCGTGATCGAGATTGAGCGTCAGATACACCTGCGCCTCGGACGTCAGGCCCGTCGCCCATTGGAAGCTCGGATCGGCTTTGAGCGAGGCAACGTCCTGGGGAACGACCTCGGTATACGGCAGATAGTCCACCTCGCCCGCCTTCAACGCGTCGATGCGCGAGTCGCCCTGGGGAATGATCTTCAGGATGATCTGGTCCAGGTACGGCTGGCCGGACTGCCAGTAGTGGTCCGAGCGCTGGAAGGTCATCGAGTCGCTCGGCGTCCAGTTCGTCAGTTGAAACGGACCGGTGCCGATAGGCGCGCGGTTGTGCGGATTGCTGGACAGGGCGGTGCCGTCGTACAGATGCGCGGGCACGATGGGCACGTTCAGGAATGACAGAAAGGGTCCGTATGGCTTGGCAAGGGTCAGTTTGACGGTCGACGGATCGGGCGCTTCCACCTTCTGCAGGATGCTCTTGAAGGTCGCCGAAGCGACTGGCACGTACTTGGGGGTGATGTTGGTGTACGTAAAGAGCACGTCCGCCGACGTGAAGTTCTGCCCGTCCTGCCACAGCACGCCATTGCGCAGGTGCATGGTGTACTCGGTCCCGTCAGGCGAGGCTTCCCACGACTCGGCCAACTGGGGTTTGATGTTGCGGTCCTTGTCGACGTAGATCAGGCTCTCGTAGACGAGCCCGCTGAGCACGGTGCCCTGCGAGCCGTCAATGTTGCCGGGCACGGCGTTGGGATCCGACGCCTGGGCCATGACGAGCGTGCCGCCGCGCGTTGGCGCTGCGGCCGCCGAGCTGCTGCCGCTGCTGCTGCTCGTGGTCGTTGGGGCTGATGCCTGAGGTGCGCCAGCGCTCGTCTGGGTGAGAGCCGTCTGTCGCGGAGTCGTGGCCTGAGAAACAGCAGCGGAGTTCTGCGCCGATTGGGTTTGAGCCGTTTGAGCCGGCGGCGGTGTCAGCGCGGGAGGCGTGGTGGCCTGGCAAGCGGCGAGCAGGAAGCTGGCCGACGAGGCGGCCGCGCCAGCGCACAGCCATGCGACGAAGACTCGGCGGGTTGTCCTGGGCATGTCACCCCCGGGCATCGATGGTACTCTTCACCCCTAAACTGTGGCGAGCCTGACGCAGCAACTGGCCGACTATCTGAGCGGTGTCGCCACGCGCCCGCTACCCGATGACGTCCAGCAGCGCGTGAAGCTCCACCTGCTCGATACGCTCGGCGCGATGATCTCGGGGGCGACGCTCGACGCGGGCCGCCTGGCCATCGAGTACGTTCGCCACGAAACGCGGGGGCACGAGGCCAGTGTGATCGGCGGCGGTCTCCTGACCTCGGCGGCTGACGCCGCGTGGGCTAACGGTATGTCTGGTCACGCGGACGAGACCGACGATTCGCACCCGTCCGGCTTTCACCCTGGCTGCGGCATCGTCGCCGCTGCTCTGGCCATGGCCGAACGCCAGCACAGCTCGGGCAGCGTGCTGTTGCGTGCGATCGCGGCGGGCTACGACACCGGCGGCCGCGCGGTGCTGGCCGCGATGCCGCTGGCGACGCGTGCCGGGGGCTACGCGGTCACCAGCCATGCCATCGGCGGCACCTTCGGCGCTACGGCCGCGGCCGCGACGCAGGCCGGTCTGGACGCCGCCCGCATGAGCTATGTGCTGTCCTACGCGGCGCAGCAAGCCTGGGGCGGGCGCTCGTACCTGCGCGATGCGCATCACGTCGAAAAGGCCTTCGTGTACGGTGGCCGACCGGCGCGCGCCGGGGTGATGGCAACGACGATGATCCAACGCGGCTTCGATGCGGTGTCCGACGTCTTCGACGGACAGTTCAACTACTTCGCGGCCGTGGGCTTCGAGGCTGATCCGTCTGCCCTCGTCGACGGGCTGGGTGAGCGCTGGGAGATCATGCGCACCAACATCAAGCGCTATCCCGTCGGCAGCCCGATTCTGGGCGTGGTCGAGGCTCTCAATCGCATCCAGTCGAGCCGGCCAGTCGATCCAGATGACGTGGAGCGCGTGGAGCTGACCATGCCCGGCCTGTCAGCTCAGGTCGTCGACGAACGCGACATGCCGAACGTGAATGCCCAGCACATCGCCGCGCTGATGCTGGTCGACGGTGGTCTCGGGCTCGAAGCGTCGCACGACGCCGGCCGCATGCAGGATCCGCGCGTGCTGCGGGTTCGCCAGAGAGTGTCGTTGTTACGCGGCGCTGACGGCGTGACCGGCGTGGCGCTCAGCCTGCGCGACGGAGGCGTACTCGCCGAACAGGTACCCACCCGCCGCGGCGCCCCCAGACTGGAAGACGTGCGCGGCAAAGCGCTCGAGCTCATAGCGCCGGTGGCGGGCGACGCCGCGGCGAACACTCTCGTCAACCTCATCCTCAAGATGGAGGACCTCCCCGACATGCGCGACCTTCAGTCACTGCTCCTGTCTACACGGGTGCCCCACGCATGAAGCTCGACGGCAAGGTCGTCCTGGTCACAGGCGCGGGTCGGAATATCGGGCGCTCCATTGCGACGCTGTGCGCGGCGGAGGGCGCGCGCCTGATCATCGGCACCGCCGAAAATCGCGCCGCGCTGGAGCAGACAGCCGAGCTGTGCCGCGCTCAAGGCGCTACCGAGGTCGTGCAGGTCCTCGGCGACGTCGCCAGCCCCGAGGACTGCGCGACCATGGTCCAGGCCGCGCTGGATCGCTTCGGGCACATTGACGGCCTGGTCAACCCGGTGGCGATTCGGCCGCGTGTCCCGTTTGCGCAGGTCACCTGGGAGCAGTGGCGGCGGGTGCTCGACGTCAATCTCGGCGGCACGTTCAACCTGTGCAAACTCGTGGTGCCAGGCATGATCGAGCGCAAGTCGGGCAGCATCGTTGCCTTCGGCGGACTCAATGCCATGACGGCTGGCGGAGCGGGACCCAACAGCGCTGCCAAAATGGGCCTGCTCGGCTTTGTCCGCTCGCTGGCTATCGACCTGGCGCCGCACAACGTGCGAGTCAACCTGATCGTGCCCGGTCGGATCGCGACCGAGGGGCGTGAAGATATGCCCATCGACGACATTCCGATGGCGCGCCGCGGCAGCCCCGACGAGATCGCCTCGGCGACGCTCTTTCTGGTCTCGGACGATTCGGCGTATCTGACCGGCGATCGGCTGATGGTGACCGGCGGTCGCGCAAACCTCTAGCGAGTTTCCCCCCCGGAGGGCTCAGACGTCCTCGATGTTGAGCGCCACGGCCACCGCGAACAACCGCTCGAGTTGTTCGGCGTCGGCGGCCTTGTTGAACAGCGCCAGGTTGACCGCGCGCTGCGCGGCGGTGAGCCCGTCGCGGTCCGGGTCGCCCACGCGGCGCGTGGCGCGGTCCAGGTACCAGACCGCCGCCGAGCCGATGTGCTGGGCAAACTCGTCGCCGACGTCCGCGTGGCGGCCGGTGAGCAGGTCCACCTCGGCGTGCACGGCGGCCATGATCGACGGACAAGTCTGCGCCCCAGCCAGACTGTCCATCTCGGCGCGTAGGCGGCCCCACGCGTCGAGCAAAACCTCCAGCGCCAGGGCGTGCTCGCGAGGCTCCATCGAATGCATCGGACGGTTTTCGACACTCATCGAACTGCTACTCTCTCAGATTAGATACACGTGAGCGCCTCGTACGAGCAACGCAGCCAGGCAGTAGTCGACGGCGTCGAGGCGATTGATCCCGAGTTTGTGCTGCACCTGCCGAGCAGCACCTTGAAGCTGGTGCTGACCTATTTTCTCGATGGGCCCGGCCGGCGAGCGGATCGGTGTGTGTTTCCCATTCCGCGGGAAGAAGAAGGCATCTCGATCATGTCCGGGCTGGCGCTGGCGCGGCGGCGCGCGGTCATGATCTTTCAGGACAACGGCATCGGCAATATGCTCACCGCGCTGTTGACCTTCCCGCAGCCATACCATCTGCCGCTGTTCGGCATCATTACCCGACGGGGCGGCCTCGGCGAATACAACTCGATGATTCACACGATCAGCGAGCGCTCGGAGAGCCTGTTGACGGCGGCGGGCGTGCGCTGGTTTCAGCTAGATGGTCGCACGCCGCTCGAGGATTGGTCGGCGACGATCCAGCGGGGGTATGACTTCGCACACACGACACATCGCCCGGTGTTCGTGCTGGTCAACCTGATGGGCGGCTGACGCGCGTGCTCGAACGTCCCGAGGCGCTCGCGCTCATCGACGCCGCCTTCCCCGACCAGCCGCTCGTGCTCACCCTCGGCGGCACGATCCGCGAGATGCTGGCCGTCGTCGGCCGCAGGCCGAACCATCTCTACAGCCTGGACGCCATGGGCCAGCCACTGGCCATCGGGCTCGGACTGGCGCTGGGGCTGGCCGGTCGTGCACGTGCCGAGCGCGTCGTGGTGGTCGAAGGCGACGGCTCGGTGCTGATGGGCTTCTCGGCGTTGTCCACGATCGGGCACCTGCGGCCACGCAACCTGGTGGCGATCGTCCTCGACAACGGCGTGTACCTGGCAACCGGTGGCCAGCCGACGGCCGCGGCGAGCGTGGACCTGGTCGGCGTGGCGCGGGCGTGCGGCTGGGCCGACGCTCGCGCGGTCGATTCGACAGAGACGGCCCTGCGCGAAGCGCTTGCGTGGGCTCGTGACGCTCAGGGACCTGTGCTGCTGCGCGTTCCCGTGGGCACCGTACAGCCGCAAACGGACTTTTTTCTCGAAGACGCGGTGGTCCTCGGCCGACAGTTCATGGACTGGCTAGCTGCCGAGGCCACCGCCTGACCTCGGCTAGTGACCTCCCCCGGCGGCGGGTCCCGGCGCGTTCTCGAGCGCGGTCATCAGCTTGGTGCGCACGATTTCGGCGACCGATGCCGATCCTCGGACGTCGCCGATGGGATCCTTCACCGTGTCGTTCGGTGGCTCCTTGCGGTTGTAGACCTGCTCACCGTTGAGATAGATCTCGAAACGACCCTGTCCGACGGGTGTTAGCTGGACGCCGACTTCACGATTGCGCCCGGCGACAATCTGGGCTGCCAGACCGGCAGCTTGCCAGAAATAGCCTCAAGAAACGCAGTACTGGATCTCGAGTTGGGCTTTTCCTTCAGCCATGTGGTTGAACCTCCTGCTGTGAGTATGCGGCTGAGCCAGAGTGATTGTAACTGAGGCCAGGCCGGGACGCGTCTGTCTTGTCGAGCGTGAAACTTCGTCCGACCCGCGCCTGGACAGATCGGTCTGGACCTGGCCGTCTCAACGTTCCGGGTCCGGAATGCGAACGTCCCGAATGCCAACTTCAGATAGAGATGCGCAGCGCTTGCAGACCCCGCACGCCTGAGGCTGAGCGCCACGTCGGGCGCTGGTCGGCGAGATGAAGATTCGGCAGGCGCTGCACCAGGCTACTCAGGCCAATCTCGGCCTCCAGTCTCGCCAACGCGGCGCCCACGCATGTCTGGCCGCCCGTGCCGAAGGCCAGGTGGCGGTTCGCGTTGGGCCGATCGAGGTCCAGGCGGTCCGGCTCAGCGAACTGCGAGTAATCGCGGTTGGCGGCCCCGATCAAGACCGTGACCCGTTCGCCGGCTTCGATGATGTCGCCCTCAGGCAGCTCGATGTCCGCCAATGCGGTACGCGCGGTCCATTGCAACGGGCTGTCAAACCGCAGCAGCTCATCGAGCGCGGCGGCTGTCCGCTGCGGCGCTCCGCGCAGCCGCGCCAGCTGGTCGCGGTGGCTCAACAGCGCCAGCGTCGCGTTGCCGAGGAGATCGACGGTCAGCGCACGCCCGCTCCGGAGGTCGTCGACCGCCGATGACTGAGCCGGCTCGCGCGCGAGCCGGCTCGCCACTTGCTCGGCGAAATCGGCGATCAGGTCGAACGTGTCGCGGCGCGCCAGGTCGTCGAGCAGCGCGCTCGTGATCGAGCGCAGCATCTCGCTGACGTGCTCGACGTCGAGCGGCGGGAGGCCGAGACCTGTCGCTGCTTGCGACTGGGTGTGGTCGTGAAGGCCGGGGCCAAAGCGTGGATCGCGCAGGGCCAGGCGAACGTCGGTATACCGGCTGAGGACAGGAAAGCGCTGGTCTGGTGTAGCCGACCAGTAGTGCACTCCGCGATTCGCACGGAGGCGGGCATACGTCTGATAAGGATCGCTATTCAGCGCAGGTGCCGAAAGGTCCAGCTGGTAGGCGTGGGTCGTCGTGTACGCCGTCATGGCAGTTGCTTGCAGCTACTGTCCACCTCCGACGTGGCGTCAAACCACGCAATTGTCACGATTCCAGTCGCAACTCGACCCCGAGTTGCGAGTTCGCGAGCCTGCGCTCTGATCAGGCGGGTTGCTCGAGCGCTTCGACGCCTTCTTCGGCGAATTGCGCGGCGTGCAACCGCTGGTACAACCCGGATTGGCGCAGGAGCTGGGCGTGCGTGCCACGCTCGACAATCCGCCCGGCATCGACCACCAGAATCTGATCGGCACGCTGAATCGTCGACAAACGGTGGGCAATGGCGATGACCGTCCGTCCTTCGATCAGCTCGGCGAGTGCCGCCTGGAGTCGTCGCTCTGCCTGAGAGTCCAGCGAGCTGGTGGCCTCGTCGAGCAGCAGGTAAGGCGCCTGGCGCAGCAGCGCCCGTGCGATGGACACGCGCTGCTTTTCACCACCCGACAGACGGAACCCACGTTCGCCGACGACAGTGTCAAGGCCCTCTGGCAAGCGTTGAATCAGATCGTGTAGCTGCGCGGCGTCTACCGCGGCTCCCAGCTCGTCCGGCGTCGCGGCGGGTGCACCGAAGGCGATGTTGTCGCGCAGCGTGGCGTGGAACAGAAACACGTCCTGCGTCACCACCGCGATCTCGTGGCGCAGTTCTTCACGGCTGAGGTCCGCCAGCGACACGCCATCGAGCGAGACGGTGCCGACCGACGGATCGTAGAAGCGTGCGGCGAGTGACAGGATCGTCGACTTGCCGGCACCGCTGGGCCCGACCAGCGCCGTGAGCTGGCCAATGGGGGCCGTAAACGACACGTCGTGCAGCACTTCGGGCGTGGGCACCGCTGGGCTGGCGTCCGGCGACCCCTGGTAACGAAAGCTCACGTGGTCGAAGGTGATGCCACGCGCCACGCGAACAGCTGGCAGCGGAACGGGGTGCTCTGGCTCGCGCACTCGCGGCTGGATATCGAGCACTTGAAAGACGCGGTCGAACAGGGCCAACCCGCCGACCAGTGTGGCATTGGCGCCCGCCAGCGACGACGCGGGCTGGTAGAGCTGCGCGAGGTACGTGGCAAAGGCGACAACCGTGCCCAGCGCCACCTGGCCGGTGATCACCAGATAGGCGCCCAGTGTGTACAGCAATGCCGGACCCAATGCGGCCAGACCCTGGACCAGGACCGACAACCACTGCCCGGTCAAGACCTGCTGGATCTGCGCATCGCGCACGCGCACGTTGACGACGTCAAATCGCTCGGCTTCGCGGGGCTCCATGCCGAAGCTTTTGACGACGATGGCACCCGACAGACTCATGGTCTCTTCGAGCACCACCGACAGGCCAGCGAGGGCGGCTTGCGCGCGCAGCACGGCGAGGTAGCGCCGCTTGCCGAAGTACAGCACCGGCAACGCAAATGACGGCAGGGCCACGAGGGCGGCGAGCGTCAGCCGCCAGTCCATGAAAGCCATGACCAC
The DNA here is from genome assembly GCA_963776625.1 of uncultured Chloroflexia bacterium. Taxonomy (GTDB): domain Bacteria; phylum Chloroflexota; class UBA6077; order UBA6077; family CF-72; genus CF-72. Next base: position 133,921 of record CAVZNP010000008.1, read on the forward strand.
GATGGTGCCGACGACCGTGAGCAGGTTGGCGAAGGTTCCCAGAAAGGACTGGGTCAGCACGTTCTGAAGGCCGCCGGCGTCATTGACAAACCGAGACTGAATTTCACCCGCGCGCGTCCAGGTGAAATAGTCCAGCCCCAGCGTTTGCAGGTGGCGGTACAGACGCTGCCGCAGGTCGGCGATCACACCTTGCGCCACGTGGGCGCTCAGCACGTTCTGACCAAGCGTGAGGACCGCGCTGCCAATGGGAAACAGGAAGATGCCCGCGCCCAGGAACAACACCTGCTGCATGTCGCCCGCGGGAATGGCGACGTCGATCAGTGCACGAATCAACAGGGGCGGAATCAGCATGAGCGCGAGTCCGCCGAGCATCAGCAAGGTGCCGAGTGCCAGGTGCAGCTGGTACGGACGGAAACACCCCCACACGCGCACCAGCGTGGCTCGCAGATTGACCGGCGAGCCGCCTTCCAGCGCGCGCAGGGCACGCTGCTGCTCGCGCAGCGCCCCCATACCGCCGAGGCCCATGCTCCCCATCCCGGACCCGCCTGCACGCATCATGCTGGGCGAAGTCTCACACGGAATAGCACGTGGCTGGAGTGTAGCGCCGGAGTGCCTCCAGACCGTGAAGAAATCAGCGGCTCAGGTGCCGTTCAAGCGCGCGACGATCGGCGCGAACGCGTCGATCGCGGTCCCGACGACCACGACGTACGAAACCAGCTCCCGTTCGCGTTGAGCCAACAGGTGCTCGATGACGTCTTCGCGTGATCCTGTCAAAGCTGGCAGGTTGCTGCGCGGCACGCCACTGGCCTGCCCGTCGATGCTGACCTGTAAGTACAGCTGGTTGAACTCGATCGACGCGAAGCGGTCCCCGGCGGCGGCGCGCACGATGTCGAGCTGTTCGGCGTGGTTGGTCTCGGGCCCACCCATCACACCGATGATGTCGGCGCGTCTGCCGGCGAGGCGCAGCATGCGCGGACCGCGGGCGCCGAGCATCAGCGGCACGCGCGACTGCACCGGTCGCGGATAGGACATGAAGTCGGTCAACGTGAAATGCTTGCCCTGGAAGTTGACCTCGTCGTGGTTGAAGCAGGCATCCACGATGGCGAGCGTCTCGGTCAGGCGCTCGTAGCGCACGCCCGGCGGGTCGAGGGGGATCGCCGGCCTGCTCGTTGTCATGGGGATTCGAGCCCGTGCCGATGCCGAGCTCCAGGCGACCTTCGCTCAGCAAGTCGAGTGTGGCGAGCTCCTTGGCCAGGGAAGCCGGGTGGCGAAAGTCGTTGTCGAGGACCAGCGTGCCCAGGCGGAGCGTGGAGGTCACCTGGGCCGCGGCGATCAGGCCCGGGATCGGGGCGAGCTGTCGCGCGAAATGATCGGGCAGCACCAGCGTCGAATAGCCGAGCGCCTCGGCCTTTCTGGCAAAGTCGCGCCACTCGTCGAAGGTCGCGCCGCGGCCCGAGACCCCGAACCGAAATTTTCTCTGACGCACACGCACACTGCTGTTTGAACCTGACATGTCTGCACCCGGTATTGTGAGCGGTGATGAGCTACGAAGAAACCCGCCACCAGGTGGCCGTCGCCAATCGCATCCTTGCCGCTTTCGGCCTGGCCAGTGAACTCACGGCCTCGGTCGGCCATGCCAGCAAGCGCGTGCCCGACGCGCCGGACAAATTCCTGATCAAGGGCCGCGGGTACGAGCTCGACATCCTGAGCGAGCTTGGTCCCGAGGACATGGTGCTGTGTGACCTCGAAGGCAACAAGCTCGAAGCACCCGAGGGAGTGTCCCAGTGCTACGAAGTCAAAATGCACTCGTGCATTTACCGCGCGTACCCGCAGGTGCAGTCGATCGTCCACGCGCACCCGCGCTTCACGATCCTCATGAGCGTGCTCGACAAGCGCATCCGGCCCTTGCGCAATGAAGGCGCGCGGCTGGTGCAAAAGGCCATTGGCGTGTATCCGCACTCGAAGCTGATCCTGACTGACCAGGACGGAGTGGGCGTGGCCGAAGCGCTGAAGGAGCATGGCAAAGTTGCGCTGCTCAAGGGGCACGGCGCGGTGACGACCGGGGCCGACCTGGAGGAATCGGTCATGAGTATGGTGCAGCTCGAAGAGCAGGCGCAGTTGAACGCGTGGGCCTTCAGCCTGATGGGCCGCGATCATCCGTACACATCGGACGAGCTGCTCGCCGAAGCCGCCGCGCAGCCGCCTTTCTGGCAGGTGCCGCACTTCAAGATGGACGCGCCACCCGCCCGTGCCCCGCGCAGCGTCGGCGAATTCCGCGGTCATGGCCTGTGGGCGTACTACGTGGATATGGTCAGCAAAGACCTCTGAAAGGACCTCCAGACGAGATGTTCGTCTATGTCGGCGCGTTGACAAGCGGTGATCCGTCCGGTTCGAACGCGACCGGGATCTCGGTCCTGAACCTGGACACGAGCACGGGTGCGCTCACGCACCTGCAGACGCTGGAAGGCCTCCAGAATCCGTCGTTCCTGGTGGTGCACCCCGAGCAGGCGGTCATCTACACCGGCGAGCGCTACACCAGTGTATTTGGTCCGGGTGAGGCGCTCAACGGCGCGATCACCAGCCTGCGCGTCGGCGCCGATGGCCGTCTGTCGGTGCTCGATCGCCAGCCCTCCGGTGGCCCAGCGTACGTCAACATTCATCCGACCGGCCGCTACGTGTTCGTGGCTATTCCCCGCAGCTATTGCATCATGGCGTACCCGGTCGCGGCCGATGGTCGAGTCGAGCCCGCCAGCGGAATCGTGCAGCACCACGGTCGCGGCGTGAATCCGAGTACGTGGCAGGCGCCCTATCCGCACTCGGTCTTTCCCGACCGCCTCGGCAAACGCGTGCTGGCGTGCGATATGGGACTGGATCGGATCATGCTGCACGACTTCGATATGGAGACCGGCCGCTTGCAGCCGGCCACGCCGCATGCCTTCGCGCAACTGAGCTCAGGGGCTGGGCCGCGACACCTCGCGGTGCATCCGAACGGAGAGTTCGTCTACACCGTGAATGAGCTGAGCTCCACGATGTCGGCGTTTGCCTACGACGCGGACTCAGGCATGATGCGCATTCGCGCGACCCTGTCGACGATGCCCGGAGGATTTCGAAGGGCACAATTCGGGAGCACAAATCCTGGTCCATCCGTCGGGGCGGTTTGTCTACACCTCCAATCGAGGCCACAACAGCATTGCGCGCTTTTCGCTGGCCGCCGGCAACGATCGGCCGAAGCTGGTGGGTTGGACCTCGAGTCAGGGGCAGACTCCTCGCAATTTCAATATCGATCCGACGGGGCAGTTCATGCTGGTCGCCAACCAGCGCTCGGGCAGTGTCGTGAGCTTCCGAATCGACGCGACAACCGGTGACCTGTGGCCGACCGGACATCAACTGGCCACGCCGAGTCCGGTGTGCATCATGTTCTACGACGGGTAACGCGACGACCCGTAACGCGACTCAGTAGCCGGTCCCCGGTCGCAACGGCGCGTCTGGCCGACCCAGCCAGGCGCGCGGGGCCATGGCTTTGATGTCCGTGCGCACGTCGAGCAGCACCGGCCGATCGGCCGCCAGCGCGCGCTCGAACGCTGGCTTGAGCTCCGACGGCTGTTCCACGCGCAAGCCAAGTGCGCCCATGCTCTCAGCGAACGTGACCAGGTCCGTTTTTCTGGAGAACTGCCACATCTCGAAGCCTTCAGTCTGCTCGCCGCCATACGCGGCGCTGAAGGGGCGCTCATCCTGGTTCAGCGCAAAGTTGTCGTTGACGAGGATGATCGCGTTGATCCCGTAGCGCACCGCCGTTTCGAGCTCCGTGGCGTGATAGAAGAACCCACCATCGCCGCTGAAGCACACCACCGCTCGATCCGGCGCCGCGCATTTCGCACCCAGCGCGGCAGGAAACCCCCAACCGAGTGAGCCCGCGGCACGAATGTAGGTTTGCGTCGGCGCGCGCAGCGCGAGGCCTTGCGCCGTCCACATCCCCGAGTGGCCGGTATCGACAACGACGATGGCGTCGTCCGGTAACAGCTCTGATAAATCGCGGCACACGCGGTCCGGTCGCATCGGCAGCGCATCGGAGGTACTGGAGGCTTCATGCTCCGCACGCCAGTCGTACACGAGCTGGGCGGCGCGCTGGACCCACGCCGCATGGTTTTCGGCGCGGGGTGCTCGGGCGGCGTCGAGCAGCTGCTGGAGGACCGTGCGCGCGTCACCTAGCAGCGACACGCTATTGGGGTAGTTGCGGCCCAGCTCTTCGGGATCGATGTCGAGCTGCATGACGCGCGAGCCTGGCGCTGGGACGCGCCACTGGGCGGTGACCTGTCCGCCGGTGTGGCTGCCGACAAAGAAGACCAGGTCCGACTCGAGCAAGAGCTGATTCGCACACGAACGTGAATAGGTGCCCGCGACGCCGACATTGAGCGGGTGCCGGTCGACGATGCCGCTCTTGCCATTCAGACTGGTGACAAAGGGGATATTCAAGCGTTCGGCGAGCGCCACAAACTCGGCCTGCGCGCTGGAGATGGGCACACCGCCCCCGGCGACCATGGCCGGCCGCTCGGCGCGGGCCAACGCCTCGAGCGCGGCCGCAATGTCGCCAGCCTCGGCGGCTGGTCGGAAAGCTGGCGTCCTGGAAAAACGCTCTTCGACCGCGGTTGACAGCTCGGCTTGCTCGTTGGCGGCGAAGCCCTGCTCACCGGCGATTTCGAGATGGACCGGGCCTGGCGACCCGGTGGTCGCTGCACGGAAAGCCTGCCGCAGCAAGTCCGGCAAGCGATTGACCGTCTCGACACGTGCGCTGAACTTGGTGACCTGCCCGAACATCGAGTAGTCGTCCACGAGCTCCTGGTAGGCGTGCTTGTAGCGCGTGTTGGGCGCCGATCCACCGGAGATTGCCAGCACCGGCGAGCAGCCCAGACGAGCGTCCTTGAGGCCGGCCGCCAGGTTGGCCGCGCCCACGGTCTGGGCCATGCAGACGCCCAGCCGATGCGAGATGCGCGCGTAGCCGTCGGCCATATAGGCCGCGGCTTTCTCGCCGTGGGTGGTGATGCGCGTCATGCCCCACTCGCCCATCGCGGCAAGCGACGGCGTGAGGATCGTCGGCACCAGGAAGACGTGACTGATGCCGTACCCGTGGAGCATGTCAGCGATCAACTGGTGTCCGCTGATTTGCGTGGAGGACTCACGAATCATGTACGCGCGACCGTATCACGCCCGTCCTGCACAATTGGAGCGATGAGCACGACCTTGCGTTCGGATCGAATCACACGTCGCGGCCTGCTGCGGGCCAGTGCAGGTCTCGCGCTTGGTGCGATGGGACTGCAGGTGGTCGCGGCCTGCGCGCCGTTGGGACCTACGAGCCGCGGCAGCAGCGGCGGCGCGAGCGCGGGCAACGCCGGAAACGGTGGGAAAGTGCAACTGCCTGCGTTCGTGGCGACGGCCAATCTGCCGTCGCCAGATCTGCCCGGCAGCGCGGACGGGCTGATCGAACCTGGCTACCTCAAATACCCGGCCAATCTCGTCAAGTCCGTCGCGAATCCGCCGGGCAAGGGCGATCAGGTCAACGCCATTACCGTGTCGCTGAGCCCCGCGCCGACGCCCCTCGATCAGAACCCCGCGCAGCAGCAGGTCAACAAAGAGCTTGGCGCGACGCTCAACATCCCGTCGATCACCACGGTCGACTATCCGACGCGGTTGTCAACGGTCATCGCTGGCACCGACCTGCCCGACATCATCGCCGTCAGTATCCTCGCGACGACCCTGCCCAGCCTGGCCGACTTTCTGAATTCCGCCTGCGCTGACCTGACGCCCTACTTGAGCGGTGACTCGGTCAAGGACTACCCCAACCTGGCAAACCTGCCTGGGTCCGCCTGGCCGCCGACGGTCTTCAACAACAAGATCATGGGCGTCCCGGTCGCCTCGGGCGGGGTGCGCTCGAATGCTCCAATTCTCTTCGCGCGCTGGGGCGACCTGGACAAAGCCGGCATCTCTCAGATCAGCAGCATCGACGAATTCACGGCGATTGCCAAGCAACTCAACAATCCGAACGGCAACCGCTGGGCGCTGGGCGCCAACAAATTCGCGTACTGGATCGCGCAGGGGCATGGCGCACCCAACAACTGGCAAGAAGCAGGTGGCACATTTACCAAGGACTGGGAGACGCCCGAATTCCAACAGGCGGTTGCCTATCACCGCGAGCTGTGGGACGCGGGCCTGTTTCATCCGGATTCCGCTGCGTTGACTGGCAGTCCGGCGGCGCACAATTCTACGCCGGCGCCTACATTTTCTCTGCGTATGCCAGCTGGTCCAGCTATCAGACGACGTGGGACCGTTCGGTTGCCGCGGATCCGAACTTCAAACCTCGGGCGGTGCTGCCGTTCGGGACGGACGCGACCACGCGCGCGCCGCAGTTTCTTGGCAGCGGCGTGACGGGGTTCGTGGCCCTGAAGAAGGCGTCCGCCGACCGTCTGAAGGAGCTCATCGGCATCCTGAATTACCTCGCGGCGCCGATGGGTACGAGCGAACAGCTTCTGCTGCAGTACGGGGTTGAAGGGGCAGACTTCACGCGCGACGGCAACGGGAACCCCGTGCCCGCGGATCGCGCCGCGATGGACCTGGCGGTGCCGTGGAAATACATCGGTGCGCCGCCGGACTTCCTGTTCAGTGCGACGTCGTCTGATTACGTGACGGTTGCGCACCAGACGCAGACGGAGCACTTTGCCAAGACGCTAGCTGACCCGAGCGTGGGGCTGTATTCGGCGACCGACGGGTCGAAGGGCGCGGCGCTGAAGAACACGTTCAACGATTCGTTGAATGACATTCTGTACGGGAAACGTCCCGTCAGCGATCTGGACGGCCTGGTGAAAGACTGGCGCGCGAACGGAGGCGACACGATCCGCGGGGAGTACGAGCAAGCGCTGCAGGCAAGCAAAGGCTGAGTGGAGACGTCACGGCGCTGCTCAAACTTCGCCTCTGCGCGCGCGCCGCGGGACGCTGCGCGACTGCCCCCCATAGACTAGACCGCGGTTGAGGACACCATTGACAGACCCTGGAAACGCCACCCTGACCGAGCTCGAACATCTCGATCTCGCCGCCACCGTCGCCGGCCTGCAGCCGATCGAGGTTTTGCTCCCGCAACACTTCACCGTCACCCACGCCGGCCTCCGCTTTCACCTCGTCGACTGGGGCAACCCCGACAAGCCGACCATTCTCTTCCTGCACGGCGTCGGCCTGACAGCCCGCACCTGGGACCTCGTCTGCCTGGGGCTGCGCCACGATTTCCACTGCGTAGCCCTCGACCAGCGCGGCCACGGCGACACCGAGTGGTCAGCCGACGGCGAGTACGGCACCGAGGCACTGTGCGCCGACGTGCGCGGCCTCGTGCAGCACCTTGGCCTGGACGACTTCTTCCTGGTCGGCCACTCGATGGGCGGCATGGTGGCGCTGTCGTACGCGATCGTGGACGCCGCGAAACTGCGGGCGCTCGTCCTCGTCGATTCGGCGCCCGGTGACCGCAACCCAACGCCGCCCCCTGCACCCCAGCACGAGCAGCAGCAGCCCAATCGGGTCTTCGATTTCATGGCCGGCCCCTCGGAGCTGGATTCGGTCGACGACTTTGTCGAACGCGCGATCTCGTTCAACCCGGCGCGCGATCGGCGCCTGCTCCGCCGCAGCCTGCTGCACAACCTGCGTCAGTTGCCAGATGGACGCTGGACCTGGAAGTACGACCGCGCACGAATTCTGGGCCGCGATCGGTCGAAGACGGCCGCCAGTCGGCGCGCGCTGTGGGATGCGCTGGATACAGTTACCTGTCCCACCCTGCTGCTGCGCGGGGCGCGGAGCGAGTCGCTGTCAAACGCGACAGCCGCCGAGTTCACCGCGGCGTTGCCGGACGGTCGTTGGGAGGTGGTGCCCGAGGCCGGGCACACGATCCAGGGTGACAACCCGCGCGGCCTGCTGGCGGCGCTCCAGCCCTTCCTCAACGAGGTGATGCTCGCCTCGGTCTGAGTACAGACGCGCAATCGCATCGAGAAACGCCGTCGACAACGCCGCATGACCGATCCCGACCACCGAGTGTGACCCCACCCGCGTCTGAGCCGCGACGCTTCCAGATTGGTCTGGTCGTGGCGTGCGTGGTGCTCCTGGCCATCAGTCTGACCGGCGTGCCGCGGCAACAGTTGTGGGCCGTACCGGGCGTCAAGCACGCACCGTGGTGCAAGCCCGACCAGACACCCAGCTTCCAGTTTGGCTTCGCCGCGCTGGCGCAGGCGACCAACGGGGCGATGGGCATGCCCACCGAGTGCGAGCACGGGGCCGAACAATCCAACGGTGATACGACCCAGAAGACGACGACCGGCGTAGCCACCTACTCGTGGTGCACGAATACGCCTTCTTTCACCCGCGGTGACGAGCACTGGATGTTGACCGCAGATGGCATCGAGCACTGGACGGGCGGCGCGCAGTCGCCTGCACCGCTTCAGGTCGTGCGCGGTCCGGACTTGCGGCATCTGTGTCTCGTGTAATCCTGACCCCGTCGCGCGTCGAGGCGCGCACGGGGACCGCCGATGCCGCCGCGGATGGCCAGGCCTTTGCGGCGACCAAACACCCTCGGCACCTACCGGGCGAGGGACTGCTGGCGCTGGTGTGCCTGTTCGCGGTGCTGTTCGCCGACCTGGTGCTGATCCGTTTCGGCATGGACGCCCAGGACGAGGGCTACTTCGTCGAACAGGCGACGCGCGTCGTGCACGGTCAGATTCCGTATCGCGATTTCGACTCGCTGTATACGCCCGGCCTGCTCTATCTTCACGCCGCGCTGCTGAGCCTGTTCGGCGGCTCGCCGCTGATCGATCTGCGCATCGTGGGGCTGGTCAGCCGTGCCGTGCTTGGGCTCGGGCTCTACGTCGTGTGTCGGTCCTTCGTTCGCCCGGCCATCGCGGTGCTGCCGTCGCTGTTCATCCTGGTTGGCCTGGACCGCGTGCCGTCGACCTGGGAGCCGCATCCCGGCTGGCCGAGCGCCGCGTTGACGGTCATCGCCGTGGGCGCTTTCCTCTGGCTGCCCGCTCAGACCGGACTGCGACGCGTGCTGCTGCTGGTCGGGCTCGGGGCGCTCACCGCATTCGTGTTCGTGTTCAAGCAGAACGCCGGCATTCTGCTCGGTCTTGCCCTCGTCCTCGGGTTGGCCTGGCAGGGACCGACGGTGACTCGGCCGCTGCGCGTGGTGCAGATCGGCCTGGTGTTCGTCGCCCTGGCGGCCACCGTCGTCGTGATCCGTCCGCACATCGACCTGCTGATCGCCACCTACTTTCTGGGCCCGCTCGCAGTTGCGAGTTACGCGGCTTTGCGTCCGGTACGCGTCGCCCAGGACGGACGCCGCCTCACCGCGTTTATCGGTGGCGCCGTGTGTCTGGGGGTGGGTTTCGGCCTGGTGACGCTGCCGTGGCTGATTGCCTTGCTGTCGGCGCTGAACTGGGACGTCAGCCTGGTCAAGAGTTTCATCGGCGTGACAAACCAGGACGTGCTGTGGTACCCACTGACTGGTCCAGGTGGTGGCGCGTGGACCAGCGTGCTAGGCCTGGCCCTGGCGCTGCTGTTGCTGGTCCGCGCGCGAAGTTGGCCAGCCAGGGTCCTGGCACTGCTGCTCAGCGTGGCGTGTGCCGCGGCGATGCTGGTCGTCACCGCCGAAGCCGGCGAGCCCGTGCCGCTGGCGTTGCTCCTGGCGCCCGGGCGCGCCGCGTACGGGTGGGCGCTGCTCCTGCCGGTTGTCTGCATCCTCGCCGGTGCGCTGCTGACTACGACAGCGCTGCCAGAGCGGACGGCCTGGATGTTGCGCTGGTTGGTCGTTGCCAGTGCCGTCACGTTTTTGACTCAGTATCCGCGCATCGACGAAGTCCATCTGACGTGGTCGGCGTGTTTGCCGCTCGCAGCCGGCGCCGTGGTGCTTGCCTACGTGTATAGCGATCTTTCCAGGCGCTGGAACCTGCACGCGCCTGCGCGGTACGTCCTTGCGCTGGCCCTGGTACTGGTGCCGCTCGCCACGGCCGCGCGCAATCTCGGCGTGCGCACGGATGGCTACATCGGGTTGCCCGATACGAGTTTGCCGGAGAACGCCGGCGCGAGCATACAGTTCGCGCCCCGGACGCGATTGGTCGATCCGCCCATGGTCGCGGGCATCACCGTGCCAAAACTCGAAACCACGCGTTTGATCGCCACCGCGCAGTACATCAGCGCCAACACGCGGCCAGGGGAGCCGATCTTCGTGTATCCGACCGCCCCACTGCTCTACGTGCTGGCCGACCGTCCCAATCCCACGCGCTTCGCCCACCTGTACCCCGGCGCGGCATCACCAACGGAACTTGCCAGCGTGATCCAGATGCTCGATACCGCGCCCGTCGATCTGGTGGTCGTCTCCGAGTCCCAGTTGCTGTTCTGGGGCCTGCCCGCGCAGAACACCGACCTCGAGAACTACCTGGCGAACAACTTCGACGCGGTCGCCCAGTTCGGAGATTATTACGTGCTCCGCCGGCACGGATCGGCTTGAGCGCACGTCAGGGGCGACCGTTGAGCGCCAGATCGTCCGCCCACACGACCTCGACCCGCGTGTGATCGGCGCCGTTACCGTGTGGCGCGGGATGCGCGGTCGAACCGGGGCCGTTCGTCAGCGCGTCCGCGGCGCGCAGCGCCAGTTGCAGGAGCAGGCGTGTATCCGGATCTTCCAGATCGACGTGCATGAGCTCGGTGATGCGCTGCAGTCGGTACAGGACGGAATTCCGGTGGACCCCCAGGAATTCGGCGGTTTGCACCGTCCGGCAGCCGGTGTCGAGGTGTGCCCGCAGCGTCTCCGCCAGCTCATTCTTGAGTGAGGGGTCTGACGAGAGGATCGGGCCGAGAACGCTGTCGCGCAGCGCCTGCAAATGGAGCTCGTGTTGACCGTGCAGCAGAAAGTCCTGGACCGAAAGCTCCGCGTAGCTGCTCACGTGTCCGGGTCCGCGCAGGCGCTCACCATCCGCCAGTGCGTGACGGGCTTCGATCAGGGCCTGGCGCGTTCCCGAGGCGCCACCATGCAGCGCGGTGTAGCCGACCGAGACGGCGCCGAAGTGACCGGCGATCTGGGCCTGCCACCAGCGAACCCGGTTGGCACGCTGATGATGATCCGCGAGACCGTGCTCGGCAGGCAGCAAGCAGACGATGCGCCCCTCGTCGGAATGAATGAACGCTTGTTCCGGTTGGGCCATCGCCGTGAACAGGTCGGCAAGGACCGCCGCTGAGGCCCCGCAGGGAATGCTGAAGGCCAGCCCGACGTGGGGGCGGTTCAGGTTGTGCCCGTGGCGCTGCGCCACAACGTCCGCCTGATGGAGTCTGCCGGCCAGCAGCAAGTCGAGAAGGTGTGTATCCCAGCGTTCGTCAGGTTCGGTCGTGATCGCCGCCTCAGGTCCGGCCTGAGACGCGGCTGCCAGCGCGGCCCGGTCGCGATGGGTGAACTCGGAGGCGCGCCCGAGGATGGACAGGTACTGCGTGGGCAGTGACCCGCCCCCCGTCGCCAGCGAAATCAGCGCGGAGTCGAGCGCGGGCAGCTCGTCGTACGCCAGTCCAATGACCGGAAAGCGGCCGCGGCCAGCACGGCGGCCCAGCGTTGCGCCAGCCGCGCGTACGGTGGCTTCGAAGTCAGCTGGGCTCAGGCGGCGGGCCGCGGGCTGGCAGGCCAGCTCGACGTTGCCAAACGCGTCGTGCACGAAGACCGGCTTGCCCGTCAGTTGCACCAGCCGCTCGGTCATCAATCTCACGTCGGCGGACCCGTCGAGGCTGCCGAAGTGCTGGCGGATCTCGACCGCCTGTCGCTCCTCGTGCAGGCAGCACTGCTCGAGCCATTCGTTCAGGAACGGCTGGGCCTGATCCAGACGTGGTTCGGACAGCAGTAGCAACGGCGTCGACCAGGGTTCAGAAATCCGCGGGGTGTGATCGTGCGCGGGCGGCGACACGATGATGGCGGCGACCTGTAGGTTGCCGGTTGCTTCGAGCGCGCCCAGCGCGCGCTTCCAGTCTTTGTAGGCGACCAGGACAGCGTCACCGGACTGCAATGGGACGTCGACCCGCTCGGGCGAAAAGCGCACCACTCGTGAGATCTCGCGAGCGAGCCCGGAGGCGCCAGCGCACACGTCGATGCCGAGCGGTCCGTCCCAGCGAATCAGCTCGGCCACGGTCGGCACCCTGGAAGGGTGGCATCGAGCGTGTCAACAAAGCCTCAACATTCGAGTCAGACGGGTTAAGGAAATCTAAGGGTCAATCGTGCGAAGATGGGCAGCGCATCTGAAATGGACCTCCTCGAACGTGACGGATGCCTGCGCCAGCTCGAGGCCGCACTGGCCGATGCGCTGGCCGGGATGGCGCGGCTCGTCCTGATCAGCGGCGAAGCCGGCATGGGTAAGACCAGCGTGGTGCGCCAGTTCCTGGAGCGGGTGGGGCCACGCGCGCGCACGGTTTCGGGCGCGTGCGACTCGCAGTTCACCCCGCGTCTGCTCGGGCCGTTGCACGATATTGCCGAGCAGTTGCGCGGTCCCCTGGCGCGTGCCCTGTCCAGCGGCGCCGAGCGCGCCAGTCTGTTCCCGACCGTGCTGGCCGAACTGACCGGTCGTCCGACCGTGGCCGTCTTCGAAGACGTGCACTGGGCCGACGAGGCCACCCTCGACCTGTTGAGTTTCCTGGCTCGCCGCCTCGAGGGGCGCACGACTTTGCTGGTGCTGACGTACCGCGATGACGAGCTGAGCCCGCGCCACCCGCTGCGGCTGCTGCTGGGCGACCTCGCCGCGCTGCCGATCGTGCGGCGCATCGAGCTGGCCCCGCTGAGCGAGCAAGCGGTGCGGCTGCTGGTCGGCGAGCGGTCGATGAGTGTCCTGGAGCTGCATCGCAGAACGTCGGGCAATCCCTTCTTTGTCACCGAAGTGCTGGCCAGCTCGAGTTCCGGCCTGCCCCCCACCGTGCGGGACGCGGTCCTGGCCCGCGCCGCTCGGTTGTCGGTGGCTGGCCAGGAGGCGCTCCAGGTCGCGGCCATCATCGGACCGCGCGTCGAGCCCTGGCTCCTGGCAGCGCTCGACGTCGTCAACACGAGTGCCATTGACGAATGTCTGGCGCTCGGCATGCTCGTGGTGCAGGGCGATCTGCTCGCCTTTCGGCATGAGCTGGCCCGCCAGGCCATGCTCGAGACGGTCTCGCCGCCGCGCAGCGTACGACTGCACGCTCGGGCGCTCGAAGCGTTGCGCCACGCGCCGCCCGCGCGACGTGATCCGGCCAGGCTCGTCCATCACGCCGAACGGGCTGGCGACCGCGCGGCGATCGTCGAGTACGCGCCATTGGCTGCCCGCGCGGCGCGCGGCGCCTCTGGTCACCGCGAAGCGGCGAAGCTGTACTGTCTCGCCCTGGACTGCGCTGACCGCCTGTCAGCCACGGAACGAGCCACGCTGTTAGAAGCGTATTCCTGGGAGTCCAACGTGATCGACGAGCGCGCCGAGGCCATTCGCGCCCGCCGCGAGGCCGTCGCGCTCTGGCAGGAGCAAGGCAACGTCGTCCGACAGGCGGAGAACCTCGCGCGCCTGGTCCCGATGCTCATCGGCGTGGGCGACTACGAAGACGCACGACGAGCGACTGACGAGGCCATCGAGCTGCTGGAGCCGGGCCGGCGGGACCCGAGCTGGCGCTGGCGTGCCGCATGCGGGCACTCGTGTATCTGGCGCAGCGCGACACGACTCAGGCGGTGTACTGGGGGAACCGGGCGATTGCACTGGCCGAACGCTGCAACGACGAGGAAGTCGCCGGCGATGCCCATGTCGCGGTCGGCTCCGCCTGGCTGCTTGCGGACCACGCGTACGGGCTGGCGTACATGCGTCAGCGCCTTGACGTCGAGCTGCGCGCCGGGCATCCCCGTCACGTTGGCAACGTCTATGCCCATTTTGGTCGCCGACTTGCGGAGGTCCACCAGTTCGCGGCGGCCGAGCGCACGCTGGGCGAGGGCATCGCGTTCACGGGTGGCCGCGACCTCGACGTGTACAGCCTGTACATCCAGGCATGGCAGGCGCTCACGCTGATGCACCTGGGCCGCTGGAGCGAGGCGGCCGCGCTCAGTCGGAGCGTGTTGCTGCGGTCAGGCATGTCCCCGGGCAACCGTCTTCCCGCACTCGTCGCCATGGGTCGCTTGCACGCGCGGGGCGAGCTGAAGGACGGCGAGGGCGCGCTCGACGAGGCTCTCGGCGCGGCGCTGTCGATCGGCACGGCCGAGACGCTGGGCATGGTCCGTGCGGCACGTGCCGAGCGTGCCTGGCTCCAGGGTGATCGCGCGGGCGCGATCGAGGAGGCCTGCTCCGCGTACGACATCGCCATGCAGCAGAACCACCGCTGGGTTGCCGGAGAGCTGGCTTTCTGGCGCTGGCGAGCCGGGGCTGCGCCGGCTCGGCTCCAGGGCATCGCGGAGCCGTACGCGCTCCAGATCGATGGCGATTGGCGCGCCGCCGCCGACGTGTGGCACCAGTTGGCGTGCCCGTATGAGGAGGCGCGCGCCTTGACCGACGGCGACGACGCGGCGCGGCGGGACGCTCTGGACATCATGCAGCGGCTCGGGGCGCGCGGCACCGCCAGACGCCTGGCACGCGAGTTGCGCGCAGTGGGGTCGGGCCCGGTTCGGCGTGGGCCGTTTCCGACGACGCGTAAGAACCCGTTTGGATTGACCACGCGTCAGTTCGACATTCTGCTGTTGATTGGCGAGGACCTGACCAACGCCGAGATCGCGGCTCGGCTGGCGATCAGTCCCAAGACCGTTGACCACCACGTCGGCGCCATCCTGGCGAAGCTCGACGTGCATTCACGCAAGGCCGCGGCGGCAGCCGCACGCCGCTTCGATCTGGCACGCCAGAAATAGGGTGGTTATCCGGCTGATATAGGGCGTTCGGAGCATTGCCGACGTGCGAGCGCGGCGCGATCATGGCGCGACCATCTCATGCGCGACGATCCACGCTTTCGGTTCGACACCCAGGCGGTCGTGGCGCTGCGCGCTCGCGAATATGCTCGACTCGACGCGCAGGGCCAGGTCTATCTCGACTACACCGGCGCCGGTCTGTACGCGGCCTCGCAGTTGGCCGAGCACCAGGAGCTGCTCGGCTCGACGGTCTTTGGCAACCCGCACTCGAAGAATCCGAGCTCGCAGCTTGGCAGTGACTACGCGGAGTGTGCCCGCGCGAGCGTGCTCGACTTCTTTCGTGCTCCGCCCGATGAGTACACGGTCGTCTTCACGGCCAATGCGACGGGGGCGCTCAAGCTGGTCGGCGAGGCCTTTCCGTTTGGATCGGATGGCCGCTTCCTGCTGACGGCCGACAATCACAACTCGGTGAATGGCATTCGCGAGTTTGCGCGTGCGCGGGGGGCGCGGATCGCCTACGTGCCGCTGTGCGGTCCAGAGCTGCGCGTCGACGACCGCGCGCTCCGCTTGGGGCTGGCGAGCGGCCCGAGCAAGGGCGCCCGCCTCTTCGCCTACCCCGCGCAGTCCAACCTGTCGGGAGTTCAGCACCCGCTCGAGTGGATCGCCGAAGCGCAGCACGCGGGATGGCACGTGTTGCTGGATGCCGCCGCGTTCGCGCCGACGAACCGCCTGGACCTGAGCCGTTGGCACCCGGACTTCGTCAGCCTGTCGTTCTACAAGCTGTTTGGCTACCCGACGGGCATCGGCTGCCTGCTTGTGCGGCGTGACGCGCTGGCCTGCCTGAAACGACCGTGGTTTGCGGGAGGGGCCATCACCATCGTCTCCGTCGCCGCCGACCGCCACGACCTGGCCGATGGCGAGACGGGCTTTGAGGATGGAACCATCAATTTCCTCGGGCTGCCAGGGATCGAGATTGGCCTGCGCTACCTGTCCAGCATCGGCATGGAGGTCATTCACGAGCGGGTGCAGGCGCTGACTGGCTGGCTCCTCGAGCAGATGCTGGCGTTACGCCACACGCGCGGATCGCCGCTGGTGCGCGTGTATGGACCAGCCTCGACGTCTCCCAGAGGGGCGACGTCTGCCAGGGGAGGGACGATTGCGTTCAACCTGCTCGCCCCAAACGGTCGCGTGCTCGACTTCGCGGTCGTCGAGGCGGATGCCGGGCGCGCGCACATCTCGCTCCGGACAGGCTGTTTCTGCAATCCCGGCGCGAGCGAAGCCGCCCTGGGACTCGACGCAGGCAAGCTCACCGCCCTCTTCGCCGGCCGCGAGCGTCCAGACCCCATTGCTCTTGCCCGCCGTCACGCGCAGGGCGCGGTGCGCGTATCGCTGGGCATCGCCACCACCCCAGCGGACCTGGAGCATTTCGTCAGTTTCCTGCGTGGCTTTCTCGACCGTCCGGCCTGACCATTGCTGCCCACCGGAGCATGTGGAATCGTGTACGGACTGCATGACGTACTCCCTTCTGTTTCGCGGCGCACGCGTGGTCGATGGCAGTGGAAACGCCGCCTTTGCGGCGGACGTTGCGCTGGATGGCGCGACCATTACGTCCGTTGGTCAACTGCCGGCGGCTGGCGCCGCGCGCGTCGTCGATGCGAGCGGGCTCGTCCTGTCGCCGGGTTTCATCGACGTCCACGCCCACTCCGACCTGCCCCTGCTGAGCAGTCCTGAGAACGAACCGAAGATTCGCCAGGGCATCACCACCGAGCTGCTGGGGGCCGACGGACTGTCCTATGCTCCGCTGTCCGCCGCGCTACTGCCCGAGGTCCGACACTATCTGACGGGTCTATACGGCAACCCCGCTGTGGCGATCGCCAGCGAATCCGTGGCCGCCTTCACGCGTCAATTCGACGGCCGCGCCGCGACCAACACGTTGTACGTGGTGCCGCATCAGGCTTTGCGGTTGATGACGCGCGGTTGGCGCGGCGGCCCGCCGACTGACGCTGAGCTCTCGGACATGCGTGACCTGCTGGAGCAAGGGCTTTCGGAGGGTGCGCGCGGCCTTGGGACCGGGCTCGACTACTTCCCGCATGGCACGTGTACGACCGACGAGCTGGTGTCGCTGTGCGAGGTGGTCGGTCGCCACGCGGGTGTGCTGGTCGCGCACGTGCGCTACGCCATTGGCGTCGTCGACGCGGTCCGCGAGATGGTGGAAATCTCGGAGCGCACGGGGGTGCGCGTGCTGGTCTCGCACCTGCGCAATGCCGAGGCGCTGCCGGTCATCGACGAAGCGCGGGCGCGCGGCGTGGACATCCTGTTCGATACCTATCCGTACAACGCCGGCTGCAGCATGTTCCTCATGTATGTGCCCTTCTGGGCACACGAAGGCGGTCCGTCGCGGCTGTTAGAGCGCGTCGGCGACCCCAGGACCCGCGAGCGCCTGCGCGCCGAGCGCCCCGCCCGTTTCGACGGCGATCTGACGACACTCATGATCAGCAGTGTGGGTGGGTCCGCGGCGTTGGCTGGATTCGTCGGTCGGTCGCTTGCGGATTTCATGCAAGCTCGGGAGGTGTCCGATCCGGTGGATGCCGTGTGCGATCTGCTGGTCGAGAGCGATCTCGCGGCTGGCTTTATTGCGCACGGCGGCTCGACAGAAGATGGGCTACGCGCCTGCATGACGCATCCGGCGCAACTGGCTTCGACGGATGCGGTGCTGGTCGGCCAACCCCACCCGCGGGCGTACGGGACCTATCCGCGCTACCTGGGTCGCTACGTGCGGGACGAGGGCGTCCTGTCGCTGGAGGACTGTGTGCGACGCATGACGTCCGCGCCGGCGGCGTGTTTTGGGCTGCACGATCGGGGCAGGATTGAGCCCGGGCTGGCGGCGGACCTGGTGCTGTTCGATCCCGACGCCATCCTGGACCAGGCCACGTTTGCGCAGCCTGAACAGTTCCCGCTCGGGATCGAGATGGTGGTGGTCAATGGCACGATCGTGGTCGAGGCCGGCGCGCACACAGGCGCGCTGCCAGGTCGCGCGCTGGTTTCCAAACGTTGACAGGAGTCGTTTCCCCAGAGGGGACCCGGGGGTTAACCCGCTCCCGCGTCGCCACGGGTAGACCCGCGCCGCGTCGCGACGAGTGGACCGCTCCCTTCGCCACGGGTGGACCCGCTCCGCTGGCGAAGGCGGACCGCCCCGGCGGGTCCCGCCCCCCGGCCTCGCCCCTGCCCGCCCCGGGCGTGGACACGCGTGCCTCAGTAGCCGATACGCAGACCGGGGCCGCAGCGTGCACCGCGAACCTCCGCCCGTCTCCGGCCTCGCCCCGCCCGCCCAGCCCAGCGGGTGTTGACAGTGCGTGCCTCAGTAGCCCATACACACACCGAGGCCGCAGCGTGCACGCCCGCCCCGCCCCGCCCCGCCAGGGTGGTGACAGTGCGTGCCTCAGTAGCCCATGCGCACACCGTGGCCGCAGCGCGCAGCGCGAACCGACTAGGGCGATCGATTCAGGCGCACTAGCAGGCCGCGGCCGGCGAAGCCCGCCAGGTGGTCGAGCCCGTCCAGGTACGCCGCGCCCGTACTCGGCGCAAGCTCGTCGAGCGCCCACAGCGTCTCGGCGTTGACCCACGCGGTCTCGCGCGCCTTGACCATATTGAAGTTGCCCACCACATCCTGCAATCCAGGAAACAGGTGATCTGCCTGGGCGAGCGGCTCGCCCTCGACCAGTTCACGAATTTGCGGTTCGACCTGAGCCAGCACGTCGTTGACCTTGAAAAAGTCGGCGTGATGCGACCCGTCGTTGGGCGCCGTGCCGAGCTGTCGACAGGTCATGACCACCGCGACCGGCAGGTCGCGATTGATGTGCGCGTTCATGCCCGCCAGGGCGAACTGCAAGGGCGCGATGCTCGACTGCATGCGCTGCTCGAGCAGCGCCGCCCACGCGCGCGGGACCTGATTCGGCGCCTGCACGGAGTTCCGCACGGCGTCGAGGTACAGGTTGCCGAAGACAACGTCGAGCCGCGTCGTCCACGCTGGATCGGCGAAGGCGCTGGCGGAGAGGGTGGTGCTGATCGACTGGGTGACCAGCTGGTACATGCGGTTGAACCAACCGAGCCCGTCGCCGGCCGCGAGCGCCGCCTGAATCGCGCTCAGCCGGCCCAGCAGCTCGGTCGTGGACCCGATGGGTGGCCCAGTGAGGACGGACGCGTCAGTCACGACGACAAGATTACCCGCGAGCGGACGTCGCGGATGCCTGGCCTGTGGTAACGTCACGACCACGTAAGTTCCAGGCAACACAATCGCTGAGTCGTCTGCACGCGACCCCGCCCGCACCGCGGTTTGTCGTACGTGACACTCGCAACACATGTGAGGTGGGTGACAGTTTGAGGCGCGCGGAGCGATTGGGCTCGGTGCGGGTGCGCATGGGTCGGCGCTTGGCCGCGCGCCAGCACCTCGGGTTCGCGTGTCGCATGCTTGGCCTGCTGCTCGTGGGTGTTGCGGCCCTCGTCGGCATCGTCACGCTGCCGAACTCGGCAGAGGCGCAGCAGGGCGAATGCTTCACACAGACCGGGTTCTGCATCACCGCGCCTGATTTTCAGACGTATTTCCACCTGCGCGGTGGCGTGCAGACCTTCGGCTACCCGGTGTCTCGCGAGTTCATGCTGCAGGGCTTTGCTGTCCAGTTCTTCCAGGGTCAGGTGCTGCAGCGGCTGCCAGACGGCACGGTGGCAACGCTGAACCTGCTCGACCCGGGCCTGATGCCCGCCACCCACATCAACGGAGCAACCTTTCCCGCGGCTGACCCGTCGCTGGTCGCCGCGACGCCGCCCGTGACCGACCCCGAGTACGCCTCGGACATCGTGACCTTCACGCAGAACAACACGCCCAACACGTTCGCTGGCCAGCCCGTCAACTTCCTGAACACCTTCCTGGACACGGTCACCTTGCCGACGGCGTTTCCGAATGGTGGCGGCGACCCATCGATCGTGCCGCTGCTCAACCTGGAGATCTGGGGCGCGGTCACCTCGCCGCCGCAGGCCGACCCGAACAACGCCGGCTTCATTTATCAGCGCTTCCAGCGCGGCATCATGCACTACCAGTCCGACTGCCAGTGCACCCAGCGCATTCTGCTGGCCGACTGGTTCAAGTCGGTGATTACCGGCTCGGTGCTGCAGTCGGCTATCTCGCCGACACCTGGCTCGAGCCTCGGGCCCACACTCTCAGGACTCACGTTCGGGCAGCGCGCGGCGGTCGTCGAGCCGCTGTTCGAACAGCGCTTCGCCCAGGCCGCGGGACCCGTGCCCGCGGATCTGGCGGCTGACATGGCGGGCAGTCCGTTCCTGAATCAATGGCAGCCTGGTGGGGTTCGCGGGCTGGCGCGCCCCGGACCAGTTGCCCGGGACCGATCTGAGTAGCGCGTTCGTACCCGATTTGCCCGGGCTACCCCAGTCCTCCACCCGCGCCGAATCACGCCGCGAGCGGCCAGACTGGCGCCGGCGCCGCGGGGGGCGCCGCCGCGACCAATGGCGGCTCGAGCTCCGGCGGCACGACGTCGGGTGGCAGCGGCGGCAGCAGCGTCACGACGGGTGGCCGCAGCAGCAGCACGACTGGCGGCGGAGGCGGCGGCGGCGGAGGCGGAGGAGGAGGCGGCGGTGGCGGTGGAGGTGGCGGCAGTGGTCCGACGGCCACTCCGACGCAGACGGCGAGCTCGGGCGCGCCCACCCCGAACACGCCAACTGCAACGCTGACGCTCACGCCCACACCCACGCCGACGGCGACGCCATCGGCAACGCTGGTCGCCGCGACCGCGGCGCCGACGAACACGCCCGCGCCGACCGATACCTCGACACCCGTGCCGACCGATACCCCGACGTCCCCGCCAACCGACACCCCGACGCCCACTGCCACGGCCACCATCACGCCGACCGGTACGCCCACTTCCACGCCGACGCCAACTCCGCCCATGGTGACCACGACCGCACCCACTAACGGCCAGTTGAGTGTCCCGGCCTCCGCCACGATCACCGTCAACTTCAGCGAGAGCGTGACGGCGACGACGAGCTCGTTCACCATCGAGTGCCCCACCGGCAGCCCGGTCGCATACACGCTGAGCACCAGTCCGAGCTCCAGCTTCGTGCTGACGCCGAGCGGCGCGCTGCCCGTCGGCAGCACGTGCACGGTGACAGTGGTTGCCAACCAGATCCACGATCTCGACACGCCGCCGAACCAGGTGCCGAGCAATGTCGTGTTCAGCTTCGGGGTTGCACCCCAGGCCGTGGACGACTCGTTCAGTACGGCGGGCAACATCGCGATCACGGTGGGCGCCAGCGGCGGCGTGCTGAGCAACGATCAGCCGCCGTCGGGACTGGTCGTCGCGGAGGTCCAGGGCTCGAGCGCGAACGTGGGGACACGCGTCGACACCACCAGGGTTGGCCTGAACGGGGTTCACGGATCGGTGACACTCCGCACGGACGGAAGTCTCGACTACGATCCACCGCCGGGCTTCACGAGTGGCGCGGATACCTTCACCTATCGCGTTTCGAACACCGGTGGGACGTCCAATGTTGCGACGGTGGCGGTGAACGTCAGCTCGAACATCCTGTGGTTCGTCTGTCAGGCATGTGCTGACACCGACCGCGGGACGGGCCTCGGAACGCTGCTGGACCCCTTCACGAGCATCGGCGCCTTCAGTGCGGCCAATACCGGGGCCTCGCCAGCGCCGCAAGCAAACCAGAAGATCTTCATCGAATCTGGCACCTACTCGACGGTCAGCGACACGACGCTGGTCCTGCTGAGTAGTCAGGAAGTGGACGGTCAGGGCAGGGCAGCGTCGTCGGTGCTCACGCCGCCGGCGAATGCCAATGCCAGGTTCGCCACCCTCGGGGCCAGCACGCCACCGGTGCTGCAGCCACCGTCGGGTGACGCTATCGACCTCTCGACAAACAACACGGTGCAGTTCCTGAACGTCGGGTCGACGGTTGCTGGAGCAGCGCACATCAGTGGCAGCACGTTTGGCAGCCTGACGCTGAATAACGTCAGTCTGGGCACCGCAACCTCGGCGACGGGGCGACCGCTCGCGCTCTCCAACGGCACGCTTGCGTCTGCATCGCTGGCGAGCGTCACTTCGACGGGCAGTAGTGGAGGGCCGGCCATCGGTCTGACCAATCTGGCCGGCAGTTTGTCGATCAATGGCGGCGTAATCAGCGGTGCCTCGGGCGGCGCGACCTTCGCCGTCAGCGGGGGCACGCTCAGCGTGACCGATAGTGGCACGTTGAGTCAGGCCAACAATCAGCCACTTCTGAGTGTCTCCAGCGGACACACCACTGGCACGCTGACGTTCAGTGGCAGTCTCACCGCGACCAACGGCAGCGGACTGCAATTCGACAACGCGGATGGCACGTATGCCCTTTCCGGCACGGTCACGCTGAACGGTGGTACCGCTGGCATCGACGTGTTCGACCTGTCGAGCGGCTCGATCAGCATCTCCGCCACTTCGTCGGCGATCACCAACCCCACCAATGAAGCGGTGAAGGTGAGCGGCGCGCAAGGCGCGAATGTCACCTACGCGGGCACGATCACCAAGACAAACGGCAGTACGGGGATCACGATCACCAATAACACCGGCGGCACGCTGACCTTCAGCGGCGGCACGAAAACGGTGTCCACCACGACGACCAGTGACGCGGTCGATGTCACTGGCAATACCACCACCACGGTGAACTTCTCCGGCGGCGGGCTGCAGCTCACTACAGTCGGCGGGGCCGGTCTGAACGTCAGTGGTGGTGGGACCGTAAGCGTGGGGACGGGCACGCCGACAAACACCATTACCACGCAGACAGGCACGGCGCTCAGCGTCGCGAATACGACGATTGGCGCGACCGGCTTGACGTTCCACGACATCAGCGCGGGAACGAGCACCACGGGACCGGCCAACGCTATCGTGCTGAATAGCACCGGGACGACCGGCGGTTTTACCGTCACGGGCAGCGGAACCGCGGGAAGTGGTGGCACGATCCAGCACACTACGAGCGACGCGATATCGCTGAACAACGCCATCACGGCGAACCTTCAGTGGATGAACGTGAACAACAGCGCCGGACGCGCGATCCGCTGACCAATGGCTCGCTGTCCTGCACCAGTGGCTCGGCGGCGTTGACGGCCAGGATTCAGAACTTCACTATCACGCAGGCGACCTCGAATGACGCGGTTGACGTCAACGCATGCGGAGGTGTTTCGACCGTCATCATCGACAGCAACACGGTGACGAACACCGGCGCTGGTCGGCGCTATCAACGTGACCACGGCCTCGAGCGGCACCCCCGTGGCGATCGTCAGGGTCACGAGCAACGTCGCGACTACGACGGCGACCGGACAGAACGGCATCCAGTTGGTCCCGAATGCCTCATCAGTCGCGTGCTTCCGCGTGAATACCAATCAGGCGACCTTCGCGTCCGGCGCATTCGGCATCGCGCTTCTCGCACCAGTGTCGGGCGCAACGGTTCAGTTGGAGAAGATGATGGGTGTTACCGCCAGCGATGCGCCCACGGTCCTGGCCCAGAACAATCCGAGCGCTGTTCCAGTCTCGGCGACGGGCAGCATTGCGGTCGTCAACCCGAATACGTGCAACGTCTCGACTACATGAGGAGCCAGAGTGTCCTGCCAGTTCGCCGCATCACATTCGCTTCTCAGTTGACGATCGTTGACGGTGGACATCGGGGACGAGCGTGCAACGTGCACGCTTGCATCCTTTACAGCCCTCAGGATCGACACTAGGCTAGTGAAGCCGATGCCGAACTGGGTCCGGGCGACGTGACCAGGCACTGGTGGCGCATGTCTTCTGTCAGGGCGGGCAATGGTGTGCGCTTGCCGATACGCTGGGCTGCCTCGACCTCTGGCGGCGCCGTGGCGACCCTTCTGGCAGTCGGTTTCGCCCTCGGCGCGCTGGTGGTGTCGGCGCCCGCGGGCGCGGCCGCGGGCGGGCCAACTCCGACACCGTCGCCGTCGCCGTCAGTTCCGGGCACGCCAGTACCCGAAGCGCAGTCTCAGGCTGCTCCCGGTGGAATGGGGAGCACGCTCGGCTCGATGGTTATGGGCATCGAGTCGCCCAGATCCGACCAGCAACTGCACACCGACCGCGACTTTCTGATCGTGGGCTACGCGCTGGACAACAGCGCGACCGTGAATCAAGGCGTGCAAGGTAGCGGCATCGATCGCGTGCAGCTTTTCCTGGATGTGCCGCCTAATGCAACGCCGATAGCCGATGCGGAGCTTGGCTTCAGCGACGCAAGCGCCGCGACGTTTGGCAGCCAGTTCGTCAACAGTGGTTTCCGCCTGATGTTCCATCCAAATGACTTTCCGCCGGGGTCGCACAACCTGTATGTGCTGGCGCACTCGGCCGTGACCGGCGAGCAGGTGGCGATGTTGTTCTGGATCAGCATCACGACCGAACCGACGGGTGGTCGGCGCGTGGCGGCTGTCTCCAGCGGGAACGGTGGAACTAGCAATAGCGGGAGCAGCGGCGGAAATGGAGGCAACGGGGGCGGCGGCGGCGGTGGTGGCGGCACTCCTCCGACCAGTACGCCCGGATCTGGCACCGCGGCGCCAACGTCGACACCCACCCCGCACGGCGGCACGGCGTCGGCAACACCGACCCCGGTGACCCCGTCGACGCCCGCAACGCCGGCGACCCCCGCGAATTCACCCAGCCCCACCCCCACATCGACCACGACGTCGCCGGGCCTGCCGACGAACACGCCCACGCTCACAGCGGCACCAACCGCTTCGAATACGCCGACCATCACCCTCACGCCTACCTCGACCGGTACGCCGACGAACACGCCCACGGTTACCAATACGCCCACCAACACGTCCACGCCGACAGTGACGCCGACGGCCACCTCCACGCCGACCATCACCTCGACACCCACAAATACGTCAACACCGACCAACACGCCGACAGCTACGAACACGGCCACCGCCACGAGCACCTCCACGTCGACAGCCACCGCTACGGCCACGCCGACGCCGACCAACGTGCCGCCGATGGTCACCACCTCGAGTGGGTCACTGACCTTTACGGAAGGCAATCCGCCGACCGTTATCGATCCCGGCGTCACGGTCAACGATCCGGAACAGTCCTAACCTGGTCAGCGCCAGCGTCCAGATCACCACCGGCCGCGTCAATCCACAGGACGTGCTCGCCTTCACCAATACGGCTACCATTACCGGCAACTTCACGCCTGGCACCTGCCTGCTATCACTGACCGGCACGGATACGCCGGCCGACTATCAGGCGGCGCTGCGCACGATCACGTACGGCAACGCCAGCCTCAACCCGAGCACCGCGCCGCGCGTGGTGACCTTCAGCGCCAGCGACGGCATCGCCACGGGGACCGCCACGCGCGGCCTCACTGTGGTGGCGGTCAACAATCCGCCGAGTATCACGGCGCCTGCCAGCCTGAGTACCAACGAAGGTACGCCGATAACCATTACGAGCATCAGCGTGGCCGACGTGGACGCGGGGTCGGGCAGCGAGCAGGTCACCCTGGGCGTGCTACATGGCACCATCACAATTAACACCACCACGGGTCTGACGATCGTTGGCAACAATTCCGCGTCGGTCACCCTGACCGGCATGATTGCCAACCTCAACGGCGGGCTGAACGGCATGACGTACACGCCGGCCGCGTTCTTCAACGACACGCGCGGCAGCGAGGTCTTGAGCATCAGCATCAACGACCTTGGGAATACGGGCACGGGTGGTCCGATGAACGCGTCCACGACTGTGCCGATATCCATCGCGCCGGTCAATAATCCGCCTGTCGCAATCCCGCAGAGCTACTCCACGCAGGCAAACATGAAGGTTGTGGGCATGAGCAGCCTGCTCACCGGAGCAACCGATCCCGATACGGGTGACGGTGGCTTCACCGACATCCTGACCGTCGGTACGGTAAGCGCAACCACGCCGGCGGGTGGGGTCATCAGCAATGTCAACACGTCCACCGGTACGTTCGACTTCGATCCGCCGCCGGGTGTGACGGGCAACGTGACCTTCACCTACACCGTCTGCGACAACGGCAATCCCCTACCTTCGATGTGCAGCGTGCCTGCCACGGCGACTGTCAGCGTGGCGGGACCGATGATCTGGTTCGTCAACCCGGCGGCCGCGACCAACGGCAACGGGCTGCTCGACAATCCGTTCAATACCCTGGCCGCCGCGGCGGCCGTCGACACCTCGGGTCAGCGCATCTTCCTCTATACGGGGACGGCCACCACGGGCATAACGCTGAACACGAACGAGTGGCTGATTGGCCAGGGCGTCTCGGGTGCGAGCTTCGACGCGGTGTTCGGTATCACGCCCCCGACGGGCACCATTGCACGACCAGCGATCGGCGGCACGCGGCCGACGGTGCAGGGCAACGTGGCCATGGCCACCAGCGACGCCGTGCGCGGGCTGAACGTCGCCCCGGCCTCCGGCACACAGGGTTTGACAGCCAGCGGGGCCACCAGCCTGACGGTAGGCGAAGTCAGTGCGACGACCTCCGGCGCCGCGGCCGTGAATCTGACGAACTCCGATGGGACGATCAGTCTGACCGCAGTTACTGCCACGGGAGGAGCCAACGGCATCGTCTGGAACAACGCCAGCGCCGCGACTGGCAGCCTCAGCGTCACGGGTAACGGCGGCAGCTGTACGTCCGCGGGGACGTGTACCGGCGGCGCGATTCAGACCACGACCGCCGCGGGGATTTCGCTGACGAATGCCACGAGCGTGTCGTTCAACCAGATGTTCATTGGCAGCTCCGCCGGGAGTGGCGTGGACGGCAAGGGTGTCAACGGCTTCAGCTTCACCAACGGCAGGATCGTCAACGCCGGGACGGCGGGTACGTCGGGCAGTCTCCAGTCGGCGATTGCCTTCGACGGCAGCGGTTCGGAGCTGGGCAACAACATCGCCGGCACGCTGACCGTGACGGGCAATACGTTTACCAGCCCCCACTATGCCGGCCTGGACGTGCAGTCCGACAATGGCACCGTCACCAGCGCGAACGTCTCCAACAACACGATCACGAGCCCGGGTTTCAGCGGCATCAACTTCGCCACAACCGGCAACGCTTCCACCACGTTCAACCTGGACGCTGCCACGATCAATCAGAACAATATTTCTGGCAGCGGCGGCAACGGGATTCAGGTGTCTATCAGCAACGCGAACGCTTCCGGGCCGGGCGCCACGGCCGGACTCAATTCGAGCAACCGCATCAACATCACCAACAACTCGGTCACATCGCTCGCTTCGGGGGGCACGCAGGCGATCACCTTTGCGCTCTCCGGTGGCAATAGCAGCTCGCGCGGCGAGGCCAACTTCCTGATCCAGTGCAACGGCAGCAATTCCGGCAGCTGCAGCGCACCAACCGGCAGTCCGCTGGGCAGCAGCGCGATCGGGACGGTCATGCTGATTGGCAACAACGGTTATGCGACGATGACCGGCTCTATCGACAGCAACACCATCGTTTCAACGCAGACGCCAAATGATGGCGGGGGCAACGGCATCGCCGGTGGCAATGGGGTGGCGGGTGCGGGAAATGCGTGGACGCCCGATCTCACGTTGACGGTCACCAATAACTCAATCAGTGGCACTGATGGCAATGGCATCCTCCTCGTCGGCCGTGGCACGTCGGGAACGGCCAGGTTCAAGATTGCCGGCAATAGTGTTGGGGCCTCGGTGAATGCCGGCGGCTTTGCCAGTGAGGGCATCCGCGTCGACGCCGGCAACGCGGCTAGCAGCAACCCTGGTGGCGACTCCGTGTGCCTGAACATGTCGGCCAACACCAGCGCGGGCAGCAACGGCGCCTCCGGACTCGGCATCCGCAAGCAAGGCACCGACCCCGCCGTCAACAACTTTGGCATCCAGGGTATCCTGCAAAATCCGCCATCCAACACCGATGTCACGACCTTCCTGAACAGCCAGAATCCCAGTGGCCACGGCACGGACATCATCAGCGGCAGCGGCTACACGCAGTGTTCGAGTGCGCCATCCTAGTCGCGATCTATCCCTGAGAAACTGAGCCTTGGAGAAAGTGAGTCATGTCGGAACCCTTTCTGTCTGAGATCAAGATCATGAGCTTCGGGTTTGCGCCCAAGGGCTGGGCGCAATGCAACGGTCAGTTGCTGCCCATCAATCAGAACCAGGCGCTCTTCTCCCTGTTGGGCACCACGTACGGCGGCGATGGGCGCGTCAACTTCGGGCTACCCAACCTGCAAGGACGCAATCCCATGCATACCGGCAACGGCCACACATTGGGCGAACACGGTGGCGAGCAGGCGCACACGCTGTCGATTTCCGAGGTGCCGACGCACGTCCACGTCGCGAGCGCGGCTAACGTCGCACCCGCTTCGAATGCGCCCAGCGGCCGCGTGCTGTCGCAGTCTGCCGGGGCAAACCTGTACGCGGCAGCGGCGAACCTCGCGGCGATGGCCCCGAATGCGTTGGGCAACGTTGGTAGCAGCCAGCCACACCAGAATATGCAGCCGTATCTCACGCTCAACTTCTGTATCGCCTTGCAAGGCATCTTTCCGAGTCAAACTTAGGAGGCGAGGATGGGCCAACCATACGTCGGCGAGATTCGTATGTTCGCCGGAAACTTTGCTCCGGCGGGATGGATGTTCTGCGAGGGGCAGATCCTCCCTATCTCTGAGTTCGAGACACTGTTCAACCTGATCGGCACCACCTACGGTGGGGATGGTCAGTCGACGTTTGCCCTTCCCGACCTGCGCGGTCGGCTTCCCATCCATCAGGGCAACGGCTTTACCATGGCCCAGACGGGTGGCGTCGAGACGGTGACGCTGACGACACAGCAGATTCCGTCTCACGCGCACCCGTTGCTCGCCACGACTAATCCGGCCACAGGCACCAACCCGTCGAATCAGCTCCTCGGGGTGACCCAGGCGGCCACGATCACGCCCTACGGCACAGACGGCCCGCTGACGACACTCGCGCCGAACTCCATCAGCGCGACAGGCGGCAGCCAGCCGCACGACAACTTCCAGCCCTATCTGTGCGTCAGTTTCATCATCTCTCTATATGGGATTTACCCGAGCCCGACCTGAGGAGTTGCACGATGTCGAACCCATTTGTCGCGGAAATCCGCATCTATCCGTTCAACTTCGCGCCCAGGGGCTGGGCGTTCTGCAACGGCCAGATACTGCCGCTGTCGCAGAATACGGCCCTCTTTTCCTTGCTGGGGACAACCTACGGAGGCGACGGTAAGAGCAACTTCGCGCTGCCCAATCTCCAGGGATCTGCGCCGATGCACCCCGGTCAGGGGCCGGGCCTGTCCCTGCATGACCTGGGTGAGAGCAGCGGCAGTGACTCGGTGAATCTGTTGGAGTCCGAGGTACCCTCGCATTCACATCCCTGGACCGCATCGAACCAGGCGGCGACGGCGCAAAGCCCTGCCCAACAGTTGACAGCCGGCGGTGTCGGTGGCATCAGCCTGTACGCGCCGCCAGCATCGATGACGCCACTCAGTCCCAACGCGGTTGCGCCCGCCGGTGGCAGCCAGCCGCACAACAACCTGCAGCCGTATCTCACCCTGAACTTCTGCATTGCGCTGCAGGGGGTCTACCCGCCCCGCACCTGAGCCCGTGGACAGCATGGCGCAGCGCGACGTGGGATCTGGCGCTTCTGATCCGGCGCTTCGAGGCCGCCGGGTGAGTCTTCGCCCGGCTACGGCGCAGGACGAGCCATTTCTGTACGCGGTCTACGCCAGCACGCGGGCGGATGAGCTGGCACTCGTCGATTGGAGCGACGCCCAGAAGGCGGCGTTCGTGCAGATGCAATTCACCGCCCAGCATCGCTACTATCACGAGCAGTTCGCCGACGCCGCGTATCAGGTCATCCTGTGCGACAGCGTCCCGGCCGGGCGCCTGTATCTGGGCCGCTGGCCCGAGGAGCTGCGCATCATCGACATTGCACTCTTGCCGCACTATCGCAACCAGGGCATTGGCTCGGCACTGCTGGAGGACGTCCTCGCCGAAGCGGCGGAGACGGGCAGGCCCGTCAACATCCACGTCGAGCGCATGAACCCTGCCCTTCGCCTGTATACGCGGCTTGGCTTCCGGCCAGTCGAAGACCAGGGCGTCTATCTCCTGATGCAGTGGAGGCCCCCTGGAGCGGACGCCCCGTCGACGGCTACGTGAAGATCGCCTGGTACTGCATACCCTCCTGGTCCAGGCCAACAGGTACCAGGAACAGGCCGAACGTGCCAAGCGACGGGTTTTCGAGCTGGTAAATGCGCTGGATGGCAACTGGCGCGCGCGGACCGCGAAACATCAGCGAAAACGGCTGCCTCGTCTCCGCTGGCGCAGCGCGCTCTGGAGCGCCCAGTGGCACGGCTTCGATCAGGTTGAGCCGCAACCTGGTCTGCGGGTCCACGTGCATGACGAACGCGCTGCCGACCAGTGGAGAAAACGTGTCGACGGTGAAGTCCTCGAGCATCGCCGAACCTATTTGATCGCCAGCGCGTTGCCAGGCGAGCCGACGCCGCCGGTCAGGTTGAGAGGCTTGCTTGTGAAGAAGCACGCGTACTGGCCATCCGTCGCGCAGTCGTCGGCGAGCGCTTCGAAGTCGAATAACTCGCCAAACACCATGCCCAGCAGGGCGATGCCCCGTCGATGGAGTGAGTCTCGGGACATGGGAAAGGCCTCGACCGTCAAGTTGTCGGAGGCAATCGCCGCTACCTGATGGTCCCACAGCCAGGCAAGCGAGCCCGCCTCGGCGGCCAGGCCGGGTCCGCCAGGGTAGGGCCGCGCCGCCGTATCCGGATCTTCGGCCTCCGCGTAGATCAACCGCGCCACCCCAGTTCGCAGCAGCACGATGTCGCCCGGCTGGACTTCGACGCCCTGGGCCCGCGCGACCGCGTCTAGCTCGTCGGCGGTTATCGCCCGGTGTGCGTCCGGCTGGAGCGGAGCGCCGTGTCCTTCGAAGTAGCGCGCCGCGTCCAGCAAGACGCCTCGGCCGACGATCCCCTCGGCAGCGTAGTTCTGCACGCCCAGACGCGCTAGCTCGGCGTTGATGCTCGCATCGTCGGCCCAGTTGTAGAAGCCGTATTCGGGATGACTGATGTGTTTGAGCGCGTCCCACTGCGTGCTGCCCTGCAGGTGAAAGTTGTCCAGCACGTCGTCGCGTCCAAACGAGCCCGGCCGATGCAGCACCGTGTGGCGATGGGCGGTGCGCGAGGCGAACATGGGTGGATACGGCAAACCCAGCGGCAGGTCCAGGTTGAACGCGCGTCCCGCGCGAATCAGTTTCGACGCCGCCAGGCGCCGCTCGTCGGTTAGGAAGTTCAGCGTGCCACGCTGGTCATCTCGACCGAAGACGCCCCAGCTGGAGTGTGGCGGCGCGTCGGCTACGATCGGCAGCTCTGAAAAGCGGGGAATCGGCATGCGGTCCATGCTAGTCACAAGTTGGCGACCAGCGCCGTCCAGCCGGTCTGGTGGCTCGCCCCCAGGCCGGCGCCGGTGTCGCCATGGAAATACTCGTAAAAGAGCAGATCAGTCGCGCCAGTGTGGATCGGTCTGGAGCAATGGGTTGTCGCCAAAGACCGGGCGGCGCCATCCGGACCGCGCCGCGAACAGTCGTCTGAGTCGGCGCGACAGCTCGGCGGCGATCTGCTGCAGGGTCAGCGTCTGTCCTGAGCCGGTTGGGCACTCGACCAGAAAGTCGTCGCCGTAGTAGTGGTGGAACTTCTGCAGGGCCTCGATCAGCAGGTAGTTGAGCGGGAAACCAGATCGGGCCCGCGCCAGTTGGAGTTGCCGCCGAACAGGCCGGTCTGCGACTCGGCCGGCTCGTAGCCGACTTCGTAGTCGCGCGCCGTCGAGGTCGAGCGCGAACGGATGCTCGCGCGTGGAACCGCTCGAAGCGAGCGGACGCCGTAGGTCGCAGAGGAACTCGTTCGGGTCGAGCATGCGCCGCAGCAAGCGCTTCATGCCGGTGGCCGCGCACCAGTGCCAGCAGACGCCGCTCGCCAACGGCCCGGCTCGTGCCAGCGTGAAATCAAGCTGGCCAGAGTCCGGCCGGTTGTCGAGCAACCACTCCAGCCGCGTTCTGAAGTCCGGCAGCTTGCTCGAGCAGCTCCGGCTCGATCGTCTCGACGGCCAGCAGCGGGATCAGGCCGACCAGCGAGCGCACGCGCAGCGGATGTACTGCGCCGATCCGGCGTATGCAGCACGTCGTAGAAGAACTCGTCCTCGTCGTCCCACAAGCGCGATGCCCTTGCCGCCGAGGTTGTTCATGGCGTCGGCGATGTACAGGAAGTGCTCGAAGAACTTGGTGGCGATCGTCCTCGTAGGCGTGGTCTTCGCGCGCCAGCTCCAGCGCGATCGCCAGCATGTTCAGGCAGAACAAGCCCATCCAGGCGGTGCCGTCGGCCTGCTCGAGGTGGCCGCCGGTCGGCAGCGGTGCGCTGCGGTCGAAGACGCCGATGTTGTCGAGCCCCAGGAAGCCGCCCTGAAAGACGTTGCGTCCCCTCGGTGTCCTTGCGGTTGACCCACCAGGTGAAGTTCAGCAGCAGCTTGTGGAAGACGCGCTCCAGGAAAGCCGCGATCGCGCTGCCCGGTCAGCTGCCGGTCGATCTTGATAGACGCGCCAGGCGGCCCAGGCGTGCACCGGCGGGTTGACGTCGCCGAAGGCCCACTCGTAGGCCGGGAGCTGGCCGTTCGGGTGCATGTACCACTCGCGCAGCAGGAGCGAGCTGGTGCTTGGCGAATTCCGGGTCGAGCTGGGCCATGGGCACGCAGTGGAAGGCCGAGGTCCCAGGCCGCGAACCAGGGATACTCCCACTTGTCGGGCATCGAGAGGACGTCGCGGTGTAGAGGTGCGCCAGTCTGCGTTGCGGCCCTGCAGTCGCTGCGGCGGCGGCGGCGGTCCGCCGGGTCGCCGTCGAGCCACTGCGGCACGTCGTAGTTGTAGAACTGCTTGGTCCACAGCAGCCCGGCGTAGGCCTGGCGCTGCACGTGGCGCTCGTCGTCGGACAGCTGCAGTGCGCCGGGCAGCGTGCGTAGAACGCGTCGGCCTCTGTCTGGCGAGCGGCGAACACCTCCGCGCGTTTCCGACAATGGCGACGTGTGGTGCTCGGTAGACAGCCGCAAGCAGGATCTTCTCGGTCGCTCCGGCGCGACGACCAGGCGATAATGGGCCGCCGCCATGTTCGTGCCGACAGCGGGCGGGATTGACCGCGTCGGCCGCGCCGTCCACGACCGCTCATCGAACGCGTCCTTCATGTAGCGGGTGCGATTGGGCACCGCCACAGGCGCTCAGTCGTTGGTCTCGTTCTCGGTGAACAGCAGCCGCGGCTGGCCCGTCGCCACGCAAGCCAGTAGCGTGCCGAGCGTCGCGTGACGAGCTTCCAGACAGCGCCTCGCCCGGCGACGCGCCGTCAGGGCTTGGCCGCGCGTCGTCGCGTCCCCACGACCAGGTGTTGCGAAACCAGAGTGTCGGCAGCAGGTGCAGCGGCGCCGGCTCGGGCCGCGGTTGGTGGCGGTGATCCGGATCAGGATGTCTTCTGGGCTGCGCCTTGGCGTACTCGACAGTCGACGTCGAAGTAGCGGTCGTCGCGAAGATGCCGGTGTCGAGCAGTTCGCATTCGGGTCGTGCCGTCCGCGTCGCGCGATTCTCCGCCCGCAGTTCGTCGTAGGGAAGGCGCGCTGCGGATACTTGTAGAGCGCCCTCATGTACGAGTGAGTCGGCGTGCCGTCCAGGTAGTAGTAGCACTCCTTGACGTCCTCGCCGTGGTTGCCCTGCGTGCCTGTCAGGCCGAAGAGCCGCTCCTTGAGGATGCGGGTCGCTTCGTTCCACAGCGCCAGGGCGAAGCACAACGCGCATCTGGTCGTCGCAGAAGCCCAGCAAGCCGTCCTCGCCCCAGCGGTAGCGCGCGAGCGCGCGGCATGGTCGTGGGGAAAGAATCCCAGGCGCGACCGTCGCTCGAATAGTCCTCGCGCACCGTGCCCCACTGACGCTCGCGCCAGATAGGTCCCCCAGCGATGCCACGGCACCGCCACTCCGGAGTGGTCCGTGCCCGCTTCGCGACTGAGCACCCCCTGGCCGCGTGCGCTCAGCAGGCGCGCGCGCTCCGGGTCGGTCTCAACCGATCCAGGCATTGATGTACGTAAAGCCGCCGTGCTGGTTGGCGACCAGGCCGTGCACTCTGCTCGTGGTGATATTGGACGCGGGCAGACTCGAAGGCACGATGATCCAGGACTGATCGAGCATGAAGTCGTTCATGCGCGCGTAGAGGTCTTTTTGTTTGGCCGGATCCACTTCCGTCTCGACGGCATTGACGATCTGTTTCCACATCGGGTCGTCGAAGCCCTCATTGTTGGGGTTGACACGCCAGGCGGGTGACACATCCAGCAGGTTAGCGGGTGACACGTTGGCGCCGGCGTCACCCGACGCCACCAGGCCGGTGTATTTCACGTTGTTGGCCTGGTCGACCCAGACGGCGGGTGTGACGGTATTGATGTTCATCTGGACGCCGATGTTCTTCAGATCTTCCTGATACGCGGGCATGAAGCTCTCGTACGTGGGGTAACCTCCGCCGGGGATCAGGACGTCCACGTGCAGCCCGCTCACGTTGGCCTGAGCGAGCAGGCTCCTGGCCTTGTCTGGATCGAACGTATAGGTCATGTTTTTCTGCGCGTCATACGCCGGCGACGTTTGGCTCCATGGCAGCGAGACCGCTTCGGCCGTGCCCGCATAGGCCGTGTCGACCAGGCGCTGGCGGTTGAACGCGTAGTTGAGCGCCTGGCGGACCAACTTGTTGTCGAAGGGTGGCTGTTTGACGCTGATGCCGAATTCGAAGAAGGTACCGGGTGAGGGGTGGACCACATTGATGTACGTGGGGTCCGACTTCAAGCGCACGATGTCGGTGACTGTGGGGTTGCGCACACCGTCCAGCGCGCCCGCCTCGAGTTGGACGATCGCCGACTGGTAATCGCGCACCAGGGCGGTCCACGAGTCGATGTATGGCAGCCCCGTTTGCCAGTAATTCGGATTCTTCGAGAAGGTCAGGTGGTCACCCTGCGCGCGTTCGACAAAGACGAAAGGACCCGTGCCCACCTCGGTTGTCTGGGCGTTGGGACCTTCCATCGTGTCCTTGTCGAGCATGTTGAAGGTATCGAAGAAGTCGAACACAGCCGGACGCGATTGGTCGGACTTGAGCACAACGGTGTATTTGTCGGGCGCGTCGATGGAGCTGAACCAGTTACTTTGCTGTGTGAACAAGCCGGACGCGATCTTCACGTCGCGCACGCGCAGGATGTTGTACTTCACGTCGTCGCTGGTGAATTCGCGACCTGAGTGATACATGACGCCCGGGCGAAGATGGAACGTGATCTGCTTGTAGTCCGGCGCGAGGTCCCAGCTCTCGGCCAGCCTGGGCTGCGGCTGCAGTTTGTCATCGTAGGTCAGGAGCTGGTCGTAGCACAGCCAGTTGCTCTCGTAGGAACCGGGGGTGCGGCTGTGGCCGTCCAGTGTAGCCAGATCCGCGGTGATCGCGAAGCGCATGGCTCCGCCAGACACGGGCTGGGGGGTGGTCGCGGCGGCGGGCGTGGACACGCTCACGCTGGTCGGTGTAGCACCGGAGACGGCGGTTGGCGGCGCAGCCGCGACGGTGGGGCTGGCGGCCACCGGGCTCAGATTCCCGCACGCGGCGAGCAGCGGCACCGCCGATGACGCAACCAGGACGCCCAGGACGTGTCGACGCGTGATCCAACTCCCGAGCCCGTCCCCCGGACGACTACCTGTCTCCCGCATATGTGGTGCTCTCCCCCCGTTGTCTATCCCGTTTGCGTTGTATCCGCCCTCGGCGTGCGTGACAAGGGACGGCCTTTGTGCCCGACCAGCGAAGCGCGTACGCTGGGTCTGGTGTGTGCGCCGAAGACGCTGTTCACCCCGATGTTCGAGGATTTCGACGAGGCGAGTCGTGATGCGACCAATCGCTGGTACGACCTGGACCACGTTCCGCAACGCCTGACGTGTCCCGGCTTCCTGCGCGCCGAGCGCTATGAGCTCGTCGCGCGCGCCTCGGCGCTGTTGGGCTCCGCCGAGCGGCCACCGCTGCGCTACCTGAACGTGTACTTCCTGTCGGGTCCCGAGGTCCTGCGCAGTGAGCCCTACCACCGTCAGGTTGCCGCCCAGACGCCGTGGGCGGCGCGGCGCACGGGCCTGGGTACGGCAGGCACCTATTTGCGTGGAGCCTGGGTGCAGGAACTTGCGGCGGTTCCGAATCGATCGGCGCACCTGCTACCAGGTGCAGGTCCGAAGACGTGGTGGCTTCGCCTGCAGGAGGTCGATCGCGAAGACATCAGCGCGGTCCTGAGCTGTCCGGGCATCCTGGGCGCCGAGCGATACGCGTCCGTGGAGATCGACCTGCCCGGGCCGCCAGGCGCCCGCTCGCCGCGGCTGATGACCATCTACGACGTCGAAACACCGGAGGTGGTGACCACTGCGGAGTTCGCTCGCCACGCCGACAGCCCGGTGGTGTGGCAGGGGATCTACCTCCAGCGTCCGAGTCCGTGGACCATCGGAGTGGCATCCGGCGCAGTCATCCCTGTAGCAGCATGTTAAAAACGTCTGCTTCTATCCACTCTTCAAAGAAGAATGCCTTTGACCTCGAGACGTTATGGGCTCCAACGTCAGCCTCGGCCCGTCGATTATTCGGGACGGCGGCAGCGCACTGAGCGTGGTCGCCGACGTGTCGCTCAAGACCGACGTCGACCGAGTGTTCGATGCCGCCCTCGAGCGCTTCGGCGACGTGAACGTGCTGGTCAACAACGCCGGCCTCGTCAACGAATCGCGTCACTTCCTCACGGGTGACGAAGCCTGGTGGGACCGCGTCCTGGCCACGAATCTGAAAAGCGTCTTTCTGTGCACGCACCGCGCCGCGTCGTTGATGGCGCGCCGCCACGGTGGCTGTGTCATCAACATGTCCAGCAGTGGCGCCACGCGAGCGCACCGCGGCAACGTTGCCTACGACGCGACCAAGGGCGGCATCGAAGCCTTCACGCGTGCGACGGCGCTGGACCTCGCGCCCTACGGCATCCAGGTGAATGCCATCGCCCCAGGCTCGATCGCCACTGGACCGCTCAGCGACGCGGAATCGCGTGAACGCGGGCGCGCGATCCCCATGGGTCGCATGGGCACGCCGGATGACATTGCGTCTGTCGCGGTGTTTCTCGCGTCCGACCAGGCGCGCTACATGACCGGCCACACCATCGCGGTCGACGGTGGGCTGCTCTCCCAGCAGCGATCACCGCAGGTGGACATCTTTCCGCTCGACCTCTACCCGAAGGTGGACCGCGAGTGAGCCTCTGGTCCGCCGGGGCGCGTCAGTCGAAGATATAGACCGGCGTGCCGATAGCTCCGAAGTCCCAGGCGAACTTCGCCTCGTTCAGGTCCACGCCCAGGCAGCCGTGGGTGCCAGCGTAGCCCCAGTTGTTACTCCAGTAGTTGTAGTGAATGCTGGAGCCGTCGCTGGTGAAGTACTGCGTATACAGCACTCCCTCCAGGTAGTATCCGCCGGGCGCGTTGCGCGGAATCGGCGGCACGACGCGCTCGCTGGTCATCGTCTCGTTCGCGACGCGCGCCAGGATGCGGTGCGCGCCGAGCGGCGTGGCGTTGGCGTCGGTGCCCTTCAGCGCCAGGGTGGCCCAGATGGGCGAGCCATTCTCAAAGGCCGCGAGCATGGCTGGCTCCTGCAGGTCCGCCTGGAAGTGGCGGCCGCGATTGTCGCCGCGGTCCGGGCTCACCGTCTGCTCGCGAAGGCGGGGGATACGCACCAGCGAATTGAGGACGAAGCCTGTCGCGACCGGGTGATCGGCCGTGGGATCGAGCAAGTTAACGCTGTACCACTGGTCGCCGGCATCTCCCTGCACGGTGGCGAGCACGTGGAGCGGTGCATTGTGGGGCATGACGCGCAAGACGGTGTCATCGCGCACGGCAGGCCACGAGCGCAGGTTGGCACCCCCGGCAACCCGTCCCGGCAGGCCCACGCCACCGATGAGTGGCGGACCCACCGGCGTCTCGCCGTCGAGGTCCGTGGGGGCCGGCGCGGAGATCGACGTGACGCTGCTCGGCGCGACCCAACCATACAAGCCGTAGCGTGGAACCCACACTTCGATCTGTCCGGTGGGCAGAAACCGACCAGCGCGCATCGGCGTGTCAGCTGGCATGCTCACGATCGGCAGATCGTCGACGCCGATGAGCTTGGTCGC
Source organism: uncultured Chloroflexia bacterium (assembly GCA_963776625.1). Taxonomy (GTDB): domain Bacteria; phylum Chloroflexota; class UBA6077; order UBA6077; family CF-72; genus CF-72. Next base: position 172,068 of record CAVZNP010000008.1, read on the forward strand.
CTGCGGGTTGGTCAGCCACTGAGCGCTGTCCGATTGTGGATCGGCGAACGCTGGGGCTGCGCCAGCCAGACCAGCGGCCGCCACGCCCACGCCCACGCCCACGCCAGCCAGGCTCAGAAACTTTCTACGTGTGAGTCGGCCGTTCAGCATCGGGACGTTTCTGACATCACGCTCGCTCAGGTGATGCTCAGCCCGCACGCCGATAGTAGACGAGACTCAGGCCGACGTGCTTTCGGCCGAACCGGTGCTTTCGGCCGAACCGGTGCTTTCGGCCGCGGCCTGGACGTCGGCGGTCTCTTTTGGCGTGAAGCTCTGGCGGATCAGTTCGCCGTCGTAGCCCTGCAGGGCTGTCTCGGTGGCGTGCACGGACGCCTGGTCGACCAGCGCGATCACAGCGGCCTTGCCGGGCTCGAGTGTCTCGCCCAGATCCTTGATCGACCTCGTTTTGATGCCCGTGTCGCGGAGCTTGCCCCACAGACCACCGACGACGCCACCCGCCACGGCGCTGACGATCAGGCTCGGGGGAAAGACCAGACCGAAGAGACCCGCGGCGATGGCACCTCGTTTGGCGCCCTTGCCAGCCGTGACCTCACGTGTCTCGTGGATCTGCAGTTTGCCATCAGTGCCTTTGGTGACAATCGCCGCGTCATCGAGGGTGATCGTGGTCGCGCGATGCATCTCCTCGAGCATGTCGCAGATCGTCTGGGCACGATCCATGTCCGAGTAAACGGCGGCCAAAAGCTCTAGCTGCTTATCGCTCATCCAACCCATTACCTCACCGGTGTAGACTAGCGCGCGCGTCGCTCAAAACCTGCTCGCCAGCCCCTCGGGAAACGCTCGTCGCGCCGCCGATCGTCGGTACACTGAATCGGGAGTTGTAGAGGAGTATATGGCCACACAGCAGTCTGCCCAGGTGTACGTCACGAACACCACCGACGGTCAAGCCACCATCACGCTTTACCACAACAATTCCTCGAACGGAACACAAAGCGCCACCTGGAGCGCCGCGCCCGGCCAGCAGGTCGGCCCCCTCACCGTCCGATTTGAGACGGGCTTCGGTTCCTGGGGAATTCTGGACTACTGGGCGATCGAGCTGGCGGTCGCCGACGGCTCGACGCCCGGTGTCTATGAAAGCAGTGGCATTCTCCAGTACAGCGACTGGAAGGAGTGCCAGCTGCAGATCACCGGACGCCGGCCAGAATCTGGGGTTCAGCGTAGATTCGCATACGTTCTCGATCAACCTTCGATCGGGCGGGTGCTCCACGCCCATGAACCCGGTGCAGCGTCAGACCGCGGACGCGTATGTGACTAACGCTACGGACGGCCACGCGATTATTACGCTCTACCACAACAATTCGTCTGACGGGACTCAGAGCGGCAGTTGGGCGGCGGCGCCCCGGCAGCAGGTCGGCCCGTTGAGCGTGCCATTCCGCGTCGGATTGAACTCGGCGCTGATTCTGGATTACTGGGCGGTCGAGCTCGCCGTCTCCGATGGGTCCAGTCCAGGCACGTATCAGAGCGCGGGTTTCCTGTCGCTGACGGACTGGAAGGAATGTCAGCTCCAGAGCGCCGACGCGGGCAAGCACCTGCCGCTCAGTGTGAACACCAGCACCTTTGCGATCAACCTGCCCTCCGGGGGGTGCCAGGCCTCGATGTCCAGGACCGGTCCATACGCCAAGGTCGATCACGTGTTCGTGCTGATGCTCGAGAATCACTCGTTCGACAACATCTTCGCCATGTCGGGCATCCCGAACATTCAGCACGCCACCGACCGGCGACTCGAACGCCTACAACGGGCAAACCTATCCCCTCAAGTCGCCTGCGCCGCCGAGCATGCCAACGGATCCGGGTCACGAGTTTCTGGATGTACTCGAGCAGTTGTGCGGCCAGGGGGCGACCCACGCGCCGTGGACACCCTATCCGCAGCAAGTCAACAACTCCGGCTTCGTCGCCAATTACGCGACCACGCGGACCGAGATCACCAGCAACAACCCGAACCTGCCGACCCCCGCCCAGTACGACGACATCATGCAGTGCTTCGACACGAAGAGCCAGCTTCCCGGTGACTTACCAGCTGGCAACGGACTTCGCCGTGTGCGACCACTGGTTTTCGTCTCTTCCCGGGCCGACCTGGCCCAATCGCTTCTTCGTGCACGGCGCGTCATCTGCCGGTTGGGCGGACAGCCCACCCCCAGCGACCATCGCCCTGTGGGAGACTCCCGGTGGAGGTTTCACGTACCCGAGCGGATCTTCCATCTACGATGCGCTGGTCAAGGCAGGCATGCAGTGGCGAGTGTACGTCGATGAGAATGGGCCGCTGTTAGGCGGAATACCTCAGGTCGCAGCCTTGAAGGGCATCACCTACGGCATCAACACCAACGCATTCACGCGCTTTGCCTCGGACCTCCAGGGGCCGTACCCGTATACGTATACCTTCATCGAGCCCAACTACGGAGACGTCTCGGGCGGCTCCTACACCGGTGGCTCGTCCCAGCATCCTACGGACGGCGTCTCCGGCGGAGAGGGTCTGGTCAAGGCCACGTACGAAGCCATTCGCAATTCGCCGTTGTGGAACCGCAGCCTGTTGATCGTCACCTATGACGAGCACGGAGGTTTTTATGATTCGGTCCCGCCCGGAGCCCGCGCCCGTCACCGGCGGACGGTAGCCCAAATGACCCGTCGATCAACGCGAACGGCTTCCTGTTCGATCGCTATGGCGTGCGCGTCCCTGCGATCATCATTTCACCCCTCATTCCGAGTGGCTCCGTCGATCACACCCTGTACGATCATACGTCGGTGCTCGCCACGCTGGAGCAGCTGTATCACGTCCCGCCGCTGACCAAGCGGGACGCGGCCGCGAACACGGTGCTCGGCTTGTTGTCGCTCGCGACGCCGAGAACCGATTGTCCAACCACGCTGAATAATCCCGCGCCGCGCCTGATGCGCGCCGCGGCGCCGTTCCGGCGGCGGTCAGTAAGCCGAACGAGCCAGTACCAGACTCCGGCAATCTCAACGGTGTGCTGGGTGTCTTGCTCAAAACGGACCTCGACCTGTCGCGCGGTGATCCCGCGGAAGTCGCGGCCATCCACCAGCGGTTCGACGGCATCAAAACCCTTGGCGACGCGCAGGCGTATGCCAACGAAGTCCGCACCAAGGTTGCCGCGGCACAAGCCCAGAGCGCGGCCAGACCGCCGCTGCCGTCGCGCGTTGGCTAACCCGTTGAACGGCTCATCCACTCGGCGGCACCGGCGTACGTCTTGATGAACTCCAGCGCGAGCTCCGGTCCACGTCCACGTGAAATGCCGCATTCCGAGGCGATGCCGAAGTTCGGCGCGTGGCGGCGTGCGGCAGCAATGCGTCGCGCGGTGCCTTCCACGCCGTCTTCCGCGTGCACCAGTCCGAGGTACAGCTCGGTTGACGGGTCAAGCTCGAGGTTGGCGAGCGGCTGGTAGAACGCGTCGTCGGCGCGGTCGATGGGCACCGGCATGTGCATCCAGGTGATCGGGCGGCCAACGCTGCGCGCAATCAGATTGGCCATCTCGACCATTTTTGCGGCGTCGGCCGGGTCGATGAAGTGTTTGCCATCGAGGTCGCCGTAGCACAGGTGAAAACCGAGCTCCACGTCGGCCGGCACGACGGCGGCCAGGCGCGCGAAATTTCCAGCGAAGACGTCCTGCATGCCCGGAAACGCCCCGGCGTTGGCGCGACGACCGTCCCAGGCTACCATCTCGATGCACACGTCCCACTGGATGGCCAGGTCGGCGTGCGGAATCGCAGCGGCCATGCGCTCCACCTCGCGCAACATCGCTTGCTCGTAGGCCGGGTAGATCTGCTGCGCGTCCGGCTGCTGGCAGAACGGCATGACCACCGCCCAGGGCGTCGGCAGGCAAACCTGGAAGCGGACGCCCGTGGGGATCTGTCCCGCGGCTCGGGCGGCCAGGAAATCCTCGTAGCCTGGCCGCGCCTCGCGGGCGTACCCCAGTTCGCCGAAATGCAGGTCCTTCGGATCGACGCCCTCCGCGAGTTTCAGCGGCACCTGGGCCTGCCCCGCTGGCGCGAGCAGAGGGTTCGCGCGCAGTAGTGGGATCTGCCAGCTGATCCAGAGCCGACGGCCGCCAGGCTCACCGTCTGGAACGCGCTTCAGGTACGGACCACACTGCTGCCCGATGGTGGCGAAGACCTCCTCGGGCGAATCGAGGGCGACGCTGCCCACGAAATGTACATTGGCCATGCGCTGTCCTTTCGTTCTCGGTCGGCTGTTGTTCTACAACCCGCGGCGTGCTGTAGCGTGCATACTGTGGACAGTATGGGTGGATCGCCACCATGAGTAGTTTGAACCTGCCCGTGATGCCGCCGGTCTCGCCGATGCTGGCCAGGGCGGTTCCGCGCATTCCCGAAGGCGCCCTCAGCTTCGAACCGAAGTGGGACGGCTTCCGTTCGATCATCTTCCGTGACGGCGATGCCGTGGAGATTGGCTCGCGCAACGAGAAGCCGATGACGCGCTACTTTCCCGAGCTGGTCGAGGCCGTCACGCTCAGCTTGCCCGAACGCTGCGTCATCGACGGTGAGATCGTAGTCGTTGTGGGGCAGCGGCTCGAATTCGAGGTGCTGCAGCAGCGGATTCATCCTGCTACCAGCCGCGTGAATCGGCTGGCTCAGGAGACGCCGGCCAGCTTCATTGCGTTCGACCTGCTAGCACTTGACGATGAGGACTATATGCAGCGGCCGTTCGCTGAGCGCCGCGCGGCGCTGGTCCAGGCGCTGGCCGGGGCGAAACCGCCCATTCATCTCACGCCAGCGACCACCGAGCATGCTCTGGCGCTGCGATGGTTCGAACAGTTCGAGGGCGCTGGTCTGGACGGCGTGGTGGCCAAACCGCTGGAGGGGACGTACGAGCCTGACAAACGGGTGATGTTCAAGATCAAGCACGCGCGCACGGCGGACTGCGTGGTGGCCGGCTATCGGGTACACGCCACCGATCCGCAGGGGATTGGCTCACTCCTGCTTGGGCTCTACACGGATGATGGCGTGCTGCAGTCCGTGGGTGTGATTGGTGCGTTTCCCGCCGCGCGTCGCAGGGAGCTGATGGTGGAGCTGCAGCCGCTGGTGACAACCTTCGACGACCATCCCTGGGCGTGGGCGCGCGAGGCGGAGGGGACGCGCACACCGCGAAGCTACGAGTCCAGCCGCTGGGCGGTAGGCAAGGACCTGTCATTCGTGCCCCTCCGTCCGGAGCGGGTGGTGGAGGTCCGCTACGAGCACATGGAAGGCATACGCTTTCGGCATACGGCGCAGTTCGAGCGCTGGCGCCCGGATCGAGAGCCGCGCTCGTGCACCTACGCGCAACTGGAGGAGCCAGTCAAGTACGACCTCGCGGACATTCTCACACAAAAATAACAACGAACCGTACGGGCTTTAGTTTGCCGGGGTCCACGCGCGCGTGTGGCTTGCCGTGGGATCCGTCAGCACGTCGATCACCGTTGGTCGGCCGCTCCCGAGCGCCGATTGCAGTGCGCTGGGAAGGTCCGTCGGGCGTTCGATGCGTACCCCCTCGCACCCGAGCTCTTTCGCAATCTGCGCAAAGTTGTGCTGTCCGCCGAACTTCCAGCTCAGGTCCGCATCACGCGATGCGTCGCTGCGATACGGATTCGGCTCTGACCTTCGCTCGGCGCCGTACGAGCCGTTGTTGTTAACCACGACCACCACCGGGACCTCGTAGCGCGCCGCGGTCTCCAGCTCTGTCAAGTGGTAGTAGAACCCGCCGTCGCCGGTGAAGCATACCACCGGTCGACTCCCGAGGGCGCACTTGGCGCCAATCGCCGCGGGGAAGCCCCAGCCGAGCGAACCCGCGCAGCGAACGTACCGCTGGGTGTGGCCCTTCAGCGGCAAATGGCAGCCAGACCAGACAGAAGCCTGCAGCGTGTCGACGACGACGGCGCCATCAGTTGGCAGGACGCTCCCAATTTCCGTCACGATGCGCTCCGGCCGAATCGGCCCGTCGTTGGTTTCGAGCACCTCTTCGACCTCGTCGCGCCACTGCTGGACCACCACCCGCACGCGGTCGACCCAGCGTGGGTTCGTGCGGCCGCCGGCTTCCAGGAGCATCTGGCGGAGCGTCGCGCGCGCGTCGCCATTGAGCGGCAATTCGGTTGGATAGTGGCGTCCGAGCTGTGTGGCGTCGATATCCAGGTGCATCACGCGCGTGCCTGGGGCGGGTACACGCCAGTTCGTCGTGATCATGCTGCCGGTCTGGCTGCCGACAAAGAAAACGAGGTCCGCTTCGGACACCACGCGATTGGCGCACTCACGACTGTAGGTACCGCACACGCCGACGTTGAGCGGATTCGATTCGGCAATGGCCGCCTTGGCATGTAGCGACGTCGCGACAGGAATGGACAGCTTCTCCGCCAGCTCCACCAGCTCGGCTTCGGCGCGTGACCACATGACGCCGCCGCCGGCAACAATCACCGGCCGCTCGGCCGTGGTCAGCGCTCGCACCGCGTCTCGAATCAGGCTGGCGTCGGCCACGGGTCGGAAAGGGGGAACTTCGCCGAAGCGCGGATCGACGTTCAACTCGAAGGGCCGCTTCTCCGTGGCACCGCCGACGGCGACCTGGCCGCTGAGTCCGCGCAGCTCGACGTGGACCGGACCTGGCGCGCCGCTGGTGGCCACGCGAAAGGCCTGGGCGATGACGTCCGGCAAACGCGCCGGGTTTTCAACCTCCGCGTTCCATTTGGTGACGGGGCCGAACATGTCGAAGTCGCGGATCTCCTGGTAGACCTGGCGGTAGCGACTCTCGGGCGCCGTGCCGCCGGTGAAGGCGATCACAGGGCTGCACGAGAGATAGGCATCTTTGAGGCCCGCGGCGAGGTTGGCCGCCCCGACCGTCTGGGACATGCAGATGTCCGGGTCGGCCCAGGACGCGGGCGTAGCCGTCCGCCATGTACGCGGCGGCCTTCTCGCCGTGCGTAGACATGGACCTCACGTCCAGGTTGGCCAGCTCGCCAAGCCCTTCTCTGAGGATGGCCGGGACGAAGAAGACGTGGGAAACCCCATGGCCATGGATCAGCTCGGCGATAACGCGGGCGCCGGAGGCATCGGTCGTAGTCACGTTGCCATTATGTCTCCCGCGCAGGGCAGCCCATCGACGTAGACCACCTGTCTGGTGCGCAGCGCGGGGACTCGCTCGCCGGGCACGATGAGTCCCACCAGGTTGAGCGGATCGGTTGCGTTGAGTACGACCCGCTCCTGGCTGCGGGCGACGCGCCGTATGCGCGTCAACTGCTCGACCGCTTCTGGCAGCGCGTATTGCTCTCCGCTGAAGCCGCTCACAAAACGACCGCCGCGCACCAGCCCGCGGTCCTCCAGGCGCCGCAATGCCCACTGGACCTCCCGCCACGGGATGTGGAGGCCATCGTGCACCGCCAGATCGCGAAACACGACACCCCACCGCGTGAGCAGCTGCTCCGCGACAGCCTCCGCCAGATCGTGTCGGTCCAGCTCGGAGTCTACCCGCGGAACGAGCGACCAGCGCCCCGCGGCGCCGGCCGACGCGCTCGCACCGCGCCGTAGCCGCGACCACGTCCATGGCTGCGACGCCACGGCGTCGCGGCGCCCCTTCCCGTTCAATCGCGAGCGTACGGCAGCGAATCCATCGCACATGATCAGTCCGCGGGCGACGCCATCCCAGAGCGCGTCTTCGATCTCAGCCGGTGGCCGGCGCAGCGCGCTGCACAGGTCGTACGCGAAGCTTGCGCCCCGACGCTGGAGGACCTCCAGGACCTCGACGGTGATGCTGCCGACGCTGGGATTCACCGTCTCGCCACAGCGCGCCGCGGCGAGCAGCCAGTCGAGATCGCTCCGCAGCACGACCGCGGCTGGCGTCGCTCTGGACGGTGAGGTCGCGGCGGCCACGCCGCTGACAGTTGAGTCAGTGCTGCGCGGCGTGAGTCGCAACCAGGCCACGTCGCCGGTGTGGCACAGTGCGTCCAACCAGGCAGGATCGTAGTGGCGTAGCCGCCGCGCAAGCAGCTCGGGCTCCCAGGCGCTTGCGGCGGCTTCAAATCCCTGGAGCTGTTCGAGGACGGCGATCAGGCCTGCTTCTCCGTTGAGCCGCGACTCCGGTGTCACATGCTGCCAGCGCAAGAGGAAGCGCATGAAGTCCTGTGCGGTGACCGCCTCGAAGCCCTGGCGGCGTGCGCGCCTGGAGTAGCTGTGCATGCGTGCCAGGATCCGCCGTGCAACCCATTCCGTTGTTGTTGAGGCCTTTGCGCGATAGTGGCCCTGCATGGCGAATCCCTCGCGCTCGAGCGCCGCAAGCGCGACCACCAGCTCGTCAGCCGGCAGCGAAGTGATAGCTGACAATCCAGCCACCGTCGTCACGCCGCTGAGCTCGAGGTGTCCGCGAACCACACGCACCACGGCCGCGTGTTCACCGTCGAGCGCCGCCAGGGCTTCGGCTCGGGTTTCGGTCGCTGTCCACAGCTCACCATCCCCACCGCGCACGGTACTGCCGCGTCCGCGGGCGAGCAGGTCGTTCCACAAGTCCGACCAGTCCTCACGCGGACGGTGCATGATGGTCGACGAGAGGAGGTCGTGCAGATCGTCAGCGTTGTCGAGCAGCGGTGCAACCTCGGCTTGCACGCGCCCGATGGCGTCGGGATCGAGTCCGCCGATCGTCGCCAGCTCCGTCGGCAGCCCGCGCCGGAGGTGGACCGCGTTGGTCCGACGATTCTGTGTTTCCTCGTCGTCCAGAAATGCATAGGGACGCGCGGTGATGATTTCGTGCGCCAGCACCGATGGCTCGGTGGTGTCGCGACAATGGACGCGGACCTCACCAGCTTCGATACGCTCCAGCAGCGCACGCACGCCGTCGATGTCGAGGGCTTCGTGCAGGGTGTCGTCGATCGTCTGCCGCACGAGCACGTGGTCCGGGATGTCGATCGGTCCGACGATGTTGTCCTGACATGCCGCCGCCTGGGGAAAAACGGCCGCGAGCAAATCGTCCGACTCCATGCGCTGAATCGGAGGTGGATTGCGACGGCCATTGCGGAACCGCAGCACCATCAGCGAGCGGTTGAGATTCCAGCGCCAGCGTGCCTGGAACATCGGTGAGTCCAGAATCGCATGCTCCAGGGTGTCAGCGACGGTTCGGCTCGACAGAAAGCGGGGGACGTCCTCCAGGGGAAAGCTGTGGGTCAGCCCGAGCGAGAGAATGACCGCGTCATCCGTCGCCGCGGCCTGGAGCTCGAAGTTGAAGGTGCGACAGAACTTCTTGCGCAGCGCCAGACCCAGCGCGCGGTTGATGCGGCCGCCGAACGGACTGTGAACGATCAGCTGCATGCCGCCGGTGTCGTCGAAGAAACGCTCCAGGACGAGGTCCTGCTGGCTTGGCATCACGCCCAGAACGGCGCGGCCGGCCGCCAGATAGTCGACGATCATCGCCGCCGTGTCAGCGTCGATACCGGCTGACTCCATCAACCACTGGCGGCCGCCGTGCGGATCTTCGCCTACCAGGTGCTCGTCCACACGCCGCCGCAAGGTTGAAACCTCGGCGGACAGCTCCGCGGTTCGCGCTGGTGCTTCGCCCAACCAGAAGGGCACGGTCGGGGGCGCGTCACCAGCATCGTGCACGCGCACGACCCCCGCCTCGACCTTGCGAATCTGCCACGAGTGGGTGCCCAGCAAAAAGATGTCACCCGCCTGGGATTCGACCGCCCAATCTTCGTTCACCGACCCCACGAGCGTGTCGTCCGGCTCCGCGAGCACCCGATAGTCGCCCATCTCTGGGATGGCGCCGCCGGAGGTGGCGGCCGCGATGCGAGCCGACTTCCGCCCTCGGAGCTCGCCGTTGACAAGGTCGTGGTGCACGTAGGCGCCGCGCCGGCCGCGACCGGTCTCGATGCCGCGGCTGACCAGCTCCAGCACCTCGTCGAACTGCGCGCGTGTCATCTCGGTATACGGTCCAGCCTGGCGCATGACGGCGTACAGCGCATCCGTGGACCATTCCCTGGCGGCGACTTCGGCGACGAGCTGCTGCGCCATGATGTCGAGCGGCAGGCGCGGCGGTTGAATGGCGTCCAGGCGACCCGCGCGCACGGCCGCCAGCAGCGCGGTGCACTCGACCAGCTCGTCGCGTGTCAGGGGGAAGAGACGCCCCCTGGGCGTACCGCCGCGCGAGTGATTCGACCGGCCGACGCGCTGGAGAAACGTTGCAATGCTGCGCGGCGACCCGATCTGGCACACCAGCTCGACCGGACCGATGTCGATGCCCAGCTCGAGAGACGCGGTTGCCACCAGCGCGCGCAGCTCGCCTGCCCGCAGGCGCGACTCCACTCGCTGACGACGTTCCCGAGACAGACTGCCGTGGTGCGCCGCGACCACGTCCTGGCCCAGGCGCTCGCCGAGCTGATGCGCGACCCGCTCGGCGAGATTGCGTGTGTTGACGAACACCAGCGTGGTGCGCCGCTCGCCGACGCAGCACCGCGATGCGATCGAGCACGTCACTGAACTGTTCGGCGGAGGCGACAGCCTCCAGCTCGCCCTCCGGGAGCTCCAGTGCCAGATCGAGGTCGCGCCGATGCCCGACGTCGACGACGGTGGGCGGGGGACGCTCGCCGACCAGCAGCCGGCCGATGGTTTCGATCGGACGTTGGGTGGCGGAGAGTCCGATACGCACCGGGCGGCGCTCGCACAGCGCTTCGAGGCGCTCCAGGCTGAGGGCCAGATGCGCACCACGCTTGTCGCGCGCCACCGCGTGGATCTCGTCCACGATGACGGTCTGCACCGTGCGCAGCGTCTCGCGTCCGCGCGTGCCAGTCAGCAGCAGGTACAGGGATTCGGGCGTGGTCACCACCAGGTTGGGGTGGCGTTTGAGCAACTGCGCCCGCTGGCTGGGCGAGCTGTCGCCGGTGCGCACCGCGACGCTCACGGGCGCGGCCTGCAGGCCGAGCTCGTAGGCCACCGCGGCAATCTCGGCTAGAGGCTGCTCGAGGTTGCAGGCGATGTCGACGGCCAGGGCTTTCAGCGGCGAGACGTAGACGACGCGGGTCGCGCCGGAGATGTCCTGGCCGCCTGCGTGGGCACGGTACAGCGCGTCGATGGCGACCAGGAAGCCGGCCAGGGTCTTGCCCGAGCCGGTGGGCGCCGCGATCAGCGTGTCGCGGCCCCGAGCGATGGAGGCCCAGCCCTCGGCCTGGGGTGGCGTCGGGCCGTCCGGAAAACGCCGGGTGAACCAGGTCCCGACCGCGGGGTGGAACGAAGCCAGCGGCGGCGCTAGAGGCGGCGCCAGAAGCGGCGGGAGCATTGGCCCATCTTAGCGTTTGGAACGCATGTCCTACACGCTAGAAGTTCGGCCGACAAGCCCCGTTTCGGCTCAAGTCGCAGTCGCCTGAAAACTCGCCCACCCCCCCGGGCTCGGATATACTGTGGATGCAGCGTCCCGAAGGGGAGTAACTGTCGGCCTCCGGGCCGCGGGTGGAATCAACACACTGGGGTGAGCCCTGGTTCCACCAGCCACGTGGTGGCTCAGCCAGACCTTCGGCCCGCAGTCAGGTGCGTACACGCACCAGGCTGTCTGGTGGCCGGGTCTCATAGGGGTTTCGTCCAGGCGTCGCGCTCAGATTCGACTGGAGACACCCGCATGCAGCGCATCGCTACCAGCATAGGGCCCACCGCATGGACCTGAGCCTCCTCGTCTCGACCTTCGTGGTCGTCTTCATCGCGGAGCTGCCCGATAAGACGGCCCTCGCGTCGCTCATGCTCGCGACGCGCCTGCCGCCGCGGCAGGTCGTGGTCGGCGCCTGGCTCGCCTTCCTGGTCCAGACCATCGTCGCGGTCGTCGCCGGCAGCCTGCTGCAACTGTTGCCTGAAACGCCAGTGCGCATCGCCGCCGGACTCGGGTTTCTGGTCTTTGCCGTACTTGCCTGGCGGCGTGACGCGGATGACGAAGTCAAGGCCGAGGAGCAGCAGGTCCAGGCGGTGCGCAGCAGGCGTACGCCGCCCTGGGTGACCAGCTTTCTGGTCGTCTTCGCTGCCGAGTGGGGTGACCTGACCCAGCTCGCGACCGCCGGCCTCGTGGCGCACAGCGGCAAACCGCTGGAGGTCGGGATTGGCGCAGTCGCGGCGCTGTGGACCGTCACCGTGCTCGCGGCGACGGCCGGCAGTCAGCTGACGCGGTACCTGCGGCCAACGCTCCTCAATCGCGTGGGCGCGGTGCTGTTTGGCGCGATCGGGGTGTTCATCATCGCGTCGGCGTTCGGCCTGCACGTTGGCTAGCGCGTTCGCGGTGCACGAGGTGCCCACGTGAGCGGCTCGGGGCTGAGGCACGCACTGTCCAGCCCCAACGGACCCAGGAGAACTTGCGCGTGTTCTCAGGAGAAAGAACTCGTCTGACAGTGCGTGCGTTGCTGGACTGACTGGGAAAGGCTGAGGCACGCACTGTCCAGCCCCAGCGGGGACCCTCTGGGAGATGCGCTCAGGGCCGCGATGACTTCCAGGCGGCCGTCCGCCGCTCGATATAGTTGGCGTAATCCGCCGCGGTTTGCAGCGGCGGCAGCGCCTGCTGCGCGCTCCTGGCCTCCCCCGGGACGACCAGCCGTGACACGAGCTCGGCCTGGACCTGCTGCAGGTGCGAAGGCTGATTCGCGGCGGGGTTGGTCCCGCTTGATTTCGGCACGCTGACACCGGCCAGCGGATCGTCAGTCCGCGGCGTGCCCAGCGTCAGAACGCCGCCAACATCTGGGGCGGCGGCGTCACGCGCGGTGAGCGGCGCCAGTCCCCAGCGCTGTTCGATGGTCTTGAGGATCGACGTGTGATCGAAGGGCGTTGTCCCGGCGGCGCGCGCGACGCTGCCGGCCTGGATCAGGGGCGACACCAGCACGGTGGGTACCCGCACGCCGAATCGCTTGAAGTCGAAGCTGTATTCGCCCACCGACGCGTCCGGTGGCACCGCGCCGCTCGGCGGTGGCACGTGATCGTAGCAGCCGCCATGCTCGTCGTACGTGATGACCAGCAGCGTCTGGTTCCAGGCGGCGGCGTTGCTGCGCAGCGCGTAGTACACGTCGTGGATCAGTTGCTCGCCGAGGGCAACGTCATAGTTCGGATGCTGGCTGTTGCCCGTCGAGCTCCAGCCGGGCTCTAGAAACGTGTACGCGGGCAGTCGACCGCTGCGAGCGGCCGTGGTGAAGTCGGTGAAGCGGCCGAAATGCGCGTTCGGCGCATTGAGGGTGTCGCTGAAGTTCATGCGGGTCAGCGGATCAGCGTCGTAGCCGTAGATCGCCCAGTTGACACCTTTGCGGCTCAGCGCGCCGAAGATGGACGGCACGGTGAACGATTTCGTCACATCGTCCATATGCCCCTGGCTCGTGCCGGCCGCGACGAATGCCCGGTTCGGAAGCGTCTCGGTCGGCGCGGAGGCAAACCATCGATCGCTGACCGCATACCCCCGCGCCAGGCCAGACAGGATCGGCAGCGCCTCCGGCGTGAACATGCCCATGATGTCGGTGGCGAGCGTGCCCTGGACGATGGCCCAGTGCTCGGTTTGCTCCCACCCGAGGGTGTATGCGAAGTTCTGCACGAAGCCGGAGTTCAGCGCCACGGGCGGCACCGGCGCCGTGGTGGAGTTGAACAACTGCGAGTTCGTCGCCGCGTAGCCTTCGCCGGGGTCCGCGCCGGGCATGAAATACGCATTCGGCGTCGCTGGCGTGATGCGGTACACGGGTACCGCGGCAGCGTTGGCGTCCAGGTTGGACTCGTGTCCTGTCAGGCCGTCGAACGCGGCCCCGGATGGCGAAACGTTGCCATGGTCGGCATACAGGAAGCCCAGCATGTGATCGAAGGAACGATTCTCAAGCATGAGCACGACGAGGTGCTGGATCGACGCGAGCAAGCCCGAGCTGTGCATGCCGCCACTCTCGCACATCTGTCTGCCGGCCGGGTTGGCATGCCGGACCGTTTACACGCGGGTGACGCGGCTGCGAACTCGATCTATGCTAGCCGCGACACGCATGCCAGGAGGTGCACATGGCAACGGCTGAAGCAGCTGAAGCAATCGTGGTTCCGTCGAATCGTTGGTGGATTCTTCTGCTGGAAGGTATCGCCGCGATCATCGTCGGCATTCTGTTGTTCACCGATACCGAGCAGACAGTTTTCACGCTGACCCTGTTCCTGGGTATCTGGTGGTTCATCGGCGGGATCATCGATCTGATCACGCTGTTCTTCGATCGGACGGCCTGGGGCTGGCGGCTGTTCAGCGGTATCCTCGGGATCATCGCCGGGCTGATCATCATTCGCCACCCGATGTGGTCCGCGCTGCTGGTGCCAGCCACGCTGGCCTGGCTTCTCGGCATCTTCGGCATCGTGATCGGGGTGATGGCCCTGATTCGCGCGTTCCAGGGCGAGGGTTGGGGTACGGGTATCCTCGGCGTGATCAGCATCGTGCTGGGACTGTGGTTGTTCAGCGCGGAGCTGGGGGTGCAGATTGCGACGATTATCTACGGTGCGGCAATCTGGGCCATTATTGGCGGCATCGTCGCGGTCATCATGGCCTTCCGCGTACGCTCGGCCTGACGGACATCGAGCAGAGGCAACGCGGGGACGGCGCCGTCCCCGCGCCCCTCGGCTGCGCGCGCTAACGCGCGATCGAGCGCTTGATCTAGCGCCTGCGAGCGGCTTTCGGTCCGAAAACGAAGCGAAACGCCCTGCTCGGCGTGGCTGCCTTATTTGTGCCTCAGCCGCGGGTCCATCCGATCTCGCAGCCAGTCGCCCAGGTAATTCACCGACAGCACCAGCAGCCCAATAGCCAGACCCGGAAAGAACGAGATCCACCACGCCGTATCCACGTAATTGCGGCCGTCTGAGACCAGTGAGCCCCACGATGGAGTCGGCGGCGGCACGCCCGCTCCCAGGAACCCCAGCGCTGCCTCCGAGAGGACGACCAGCCCGACCTGCAGCGTGATCATCACCACCCAGATGTCGACCAGGTTCGGGAACAGATGCTTCAGCATGACCCGGCCCGCCGAGCAGCCGATCACCCGCGCGCCGACGACGAACTCCAGTTGGCGCAAGTGCAGGACTTCGCCCCTGACGATGCGCGCGTAGCTGGCCCAGCTCAGCACAGACAGCGCAAGGATGACGGTCCCGACGCCTGGCCCGAGGCTGACGGCGAACAGCAGCGCGATGAGAATCCCGGGAAACGCCATACTCCCGTCCGCGACGCGCATCAAAAAGGAATCCGTCCGTCCGCCGACATACCCGGCGGCCAGGCCGAGCATCAATCCCGCGATGCTCGAAAGTACCACCACGGCTGCTACGACGCTCAACGATACGCGCGAGCCCCAGATCAGCCGACTCAGTACGTCTCGACCCAGCGTGTCCGTGCCGAGCAGATGGGCGGTACTCCCCCCCTCGAAGAACAACGGGGGCTTGAGCTTCTGCGGCAGAGCAATCTGGGTCGGATCGTATGGCGAGAGCTGCGCGGCAAACAGCGCGAACAAGACGAACAGCCCGATGATGGCCGCCGGCACGATCGGGATCTTGCGGGCAGTGACCCAGGCTTTACTCAGCTGGTACCAGACGCCCTGCCTGCCGGCAAAGCCACGCCCAGTCACTCCGTAATGGCTGACTGCCCTGAAAGCGACCGGTTCGGCCATGTCTATCCCCTCTGTCCAGTCCGCTAGTACTTGATGCGTGGGTCGATGTACGCGTACAGCACGTCGACCAGGAAATTCGCCCCGACCACGAGGACGGCGACCAGCAGCACCGTCCCCTGGATGAGGGGGTAGTCGCGCGCGAGCATCGCCTGGTAGGCGAGCTGGCCGAGCCCGGGCCACGAGAACACCGTCTCCACGAGCACCGCCCCGGTGATCGCAAAGGCTAGCGTCAGACCGAAGGACGTCAGTTGTGGAGACAGCGCATTCCGCACGGCGTGCCGCCAGATCACCGCGCGTTCGGACAGTCCCTTGGCGCGCGCCTGCTTGACGTACTCCGTGCCCATGATTTCCAGCAGCGACGAGCGCATCAGCCGCATGCGCATCGGCAGGGCAAAAAAGGTCAGCACGGCAATCGGCAGAATGTAGTGGTCGGGCGACCCCATGCCCGAGGTGGGCAGCACGCGCAGCACCACGGAGAAGATGAAGATCGCCATGATGGATACCCAGAAGGCGGGCATGGACTGACCCAGCACGGCCACGACCCGCATGGATTTGTCGACCCACGTATCGCGCTTGACCGCGGCCGCGACGCCCATCGCCACGCCGATCACCGTGCTCAGGACCAGTGCAGGCACGCCGATCGCGGCTGAATTCGGCAGTCGCTCGCCGATGAGTTGCGCGACGTCACCTTTGTCGGCGAGGGATTTGCCGAGATTGCCATGGAGCGCGTTGGTGATGAAGACCCAGTACTGAATGGGCAGCGGCTGATCGAGGCCGAGCTGCTGTCTCAAGAGCGCAATGTCCTGGGCTGTGGCCTGGCTGGAGGCCAGCAGCGTGACCGGGTCGCCTGTCGCCCGCGCCATCACAAAGACCACCACGGAGATAACCAGGATGGTCACGACCGACTGAATACTGCGGGTCAGCAAGTAGTGGCCCATGGATTCCCCCCAGGTGTGCCGAGATCGCGTTGCATGCGCGTCACTGGTCGATACTCAACTCACACGGTCAGAGGCTCGCCTGAGGCCGCTGCGCTGACCCTGTCGCTCGCGAACACGCGCTCCCCGCACAACCCGCGACCAGCCCTGCCAGGCGCTCCATACGGCGATCATATATCGTGCGCCCGCGCGACGCATGCCCCGCACGGGCAAGGCCACCTGCGCCCCCAGTGCCGTGGGGCCCTATCATGGCGGCGGGCGACGTGATGCGCGACAAGCTCGGCGCCGTGTCGAGGCGAGCCCAGCGGGGGGGTCCGATGGGCAACGTGTGCATGGCTGGCTTCCGTGATTCGTCAACCCTCAGGGCTGTTGAGGAGGTCGTACCCCATGCAGGCTGTCCAACATAAGCAACCTATCCTGGACACTGGCATTACACGTCGCGGCGCGTTGCGGCTGATAGTGTCAGGCGGCGCCATGGCCGTCCTTGCGGCGTGTAGCGCCTCAACGACGGCGCCGGCCGCAGGCGGTGCGGCTACCAGCGCGCCTGCCGCGACGACGGCGCCCGCATCGGCCGCCGCGCCGACCAGCGCGCCTGCCGCCACCACCGCGCCCGCCTCGGGTGCCGCGCCCGCGGCGACCACTGCGCCTGCCCAGGCGAGCGCCAGCACGAGCGGTGGCACGCTGAATGTCGCCCTCGCGGATCTGGGGACCGAGAACATGGATACGATTCTCGCCGCACCCAACCTCAACGTCGTGCCGCTCATCTACGAACCGCTGTTGCAATACGACGAGAAGGGGAACCTTATTCCCTGGCTGGCGGAAAGCTGGGAGATGAGCCCGGATGGTCTGCTGTGGACCTTCAACATCCGCAAGGGTGTGAAGTTCACGAATGGGGACGAGCTCACGTCGGACGACGTGAAGTTCAGTATCGAACGTTACGTGTCGGACGCTTCAACCAGCGCCTGGTCGCCGATGCACCGTCAGACGGTTGACCAGGTCGAGGCCGTGGACCCGTACACGGTCAGGGTCCACTCCAAGAGTCCCCCGTACCTGTTCTACCCGGACGCGATCGCCGGAACCTGGATCCATCCCAAGAAATACTTCGACACGGTCGGACTCGACACGTTTTCGAAACAACCCGTCGGGACCGGGCCCTTCAAGTTGAACAAGCTCACGTCAGGCGTCAGCGCGGAGCTGGCGACAAATACGGACTACTGGGGACCCAGCAACAACAAGTCGGTCTGGGACAACCTGGTTCTGTTCAATACGCCTGAAGAGTCGACCCGAATTGCCATGCTCAAACGCGGTGAAGCCGATATCGTCGGCGTGAGCTGGGACAACGCGACAGCGCTTCGAGATCAGAGCTATCAGCTGCGGCAGACACGCGCCTCGACTCTTCCCGCACTGTTCCTGGTCGGCTACTGGATGCAGCCCGGGCCGACGTCGGATCAGCGCGTGCGCGAGGCCATGGACATCGCCATCAACCGCCAGGAGTTGTGCGATTCATTCTTCAAAGGTTTCGCCAAGCCCGGCGCCGGAAACTTCGCGCTGACGGATCTTCACTACGGCTTCGACCCCATCTGGTACAGCACGCCCTACGACACCGGCAGAGCGACGCAGCTCTTGCAGGACGCTGGTTACCCCGGGAGCTTCAGGGATCCGACCATCAATATCTTCTCGGTCTCCCAGGTCGGCTGGGAGCCAGATTTCCTGCAAGTGATCGCCGGGTACTGGCAGGCGGTCGGCATCCAGACACAGCTCGTGCCCATGGATTTCACCGCGATGAGGAATGGCTGGGTTGCGCCAGACCCGAAGATGATGGGTGGCATCGCCACCTGGATCGGCATTGGCGGCGGCGCGGCCGGCAACAGCATGCCGGCCCAACAGAACAACATGACGTCGCAGGGCGTCAACCAGGCCGCGCACGATCCAGACCTGGACAAAATGTTCTTCGACATGATCGCTGAGCTCGACCCGAACAAGAGACTGGATGACTGGCACCAGGTCCAACAGAAGGCCTTTTCCCTCCACTCGATCGAGGGCATCTGCCGTGTCTTCGACCAGTACGCGGTCAGCGACAAAGTTGGCGACTGGACCGGGATGGACTACCTGGCCAACGCGCTCATCATGGGCCTGACCGGGGTCCAGCACCGATAGCCCAGCCATGTCGACAGCCCTGGTCACCGGCTGCAGCAGTGGTTTCGGCGAGCTCATGGCCAGGACGCTGGCGGCCGACGGTCATTGTGTCTACGCCAGCATGCGGGGTGTCGCGCAGCGCAACGCGGTGGCCGCGGAAGGGCTGCGCGACTGGTCGGCGCGTGAGGGTTTTGCCCTTCGTGTCATCGAGCTGGACGTGACCGAGGATGCGTCAGTGCACCACGCGGTGCGACGCATCCTCGCCGCTGAAGGCGCACTTGATGTCGTGGTCAACAATGCCGCCATCAGCGCCGCGGGCCCGCTCGAGGCCTTCAGTCTGCCGCAGATGGCGGACCTGCTGGATCTGAACGTGCTGGGACCCATGCGCGTCAGCAAGGCGGCACTGCCCGCCATGCGCGCACGCCGCTCCGGGCTGATTGTCTGGGTCACCAGCACCCTGGGACGCGTGCTGCCGAACGCTGGTGGACTGTATCCCGCGACCAAGTGGGCCGCCGAAGGTTTTGCGGAATCCCTCCACTATGAGCTGCGTCCTTTCGGCGTGGACGTCGCAATTCTGGAGCCCGGTTGCTTCCCCACGCCCGCGCTTTCCAAATCCATGGTCGCGGCCGATAGAGCTATCGCCGCCGAGTACCGCGCGGTCGCGGTGCCAGGCCAGGTGGTCGAGCCCGACAGCGCCTACCGGCTGCCAGACGCGCAGGTCGTCGCGGACGCGGTGCTGCGCCTTGTCGAGACCCCACAAGGCCAGCGTCCGCTGCGAACGGTGGTTGGGCCGATCTTCACCGAGGGTATTGCCGAGTACAACCAGAGCTATGAAGAGGTCCGCGGGCGGCTCGCGGACGCCTTGCGTCGCCCGGATCAGGCAATACCGTGGGCCTCGGAGCTGCCCACGGTGTGAGTGTTCTGCGCAGCTAGCAGCGCGGCCGAAAAGCCCGTTATCCACCTCGAAACCGGCTGCCGCGCTCCTGGCGCACAGTGTCCCAGAAGTCTGGCCGACAAGCCCGTTTTTAGCCTGAGTCGCAGTCGGCCGGACTTCTAAGCCACTGGCGTGGGCGCCCGCAGGCGCGGCAGCACCTCACGTCCGAACAGTTCGATGGAGTGCTGCACCTCGTCAGGTGAGATCTGGCCTGCGCTGAAGATCAGGTCGACGACGCCGACACCGGTCTGCAGCTGAAACGCGCGAATCCGCTCGGCAACCGTCTCGGGACTACCGGCGAAGAGCATCCGCGGCGGCGCGTCGGTCGACGCGTCCGCGTGTGTGCGGCCATTGGCGGGCCCGCCGGCCGGCGAAGGCCCACGCAAGAAAAGCGCGCGCCGGGTGGCAGAAAGATGGTTTCGAGCTCGGCCGCGCGGGCGTCCGTGTCTGCCACCAGCACGAAATTGCGGTAGACAATCTCGTCCGGCGTGGGCTGCCAGCCGTGTTCCGCGGCCCCCTGTCGATAGGCCTGCAGCGTCTCCGTGACGTAGCTTGCCGG
This sequence comes from uncultured Chloroflexia bacterium, assembly GCA_963776625.1. Lineage (GTDB taxonomy): Bacteria > Chloroflexota > UBA6077 > UBA6077 > CF-72 > CF-72. The sequence goes on from CAVZNP010000008.1 coordinate 192,282, forward strand.
GTGAAACGAGAGGCACACGCCGAGGTGCTCCGCGGCCGCGAATGCGGCGGAATTGCGACTGTTGCCGGAGAAATACATGGGCGGATGCGGTTGCTGCACGGCTCTCGGCCAGACCGCCACGGTCGGATAGTGAAAGTACTCCCCGTTCCAGGCGAACGTTTCCGTGGCTTCGAGCGCCATGCGGATGAGGCGTGTGGCTTCCTGTGTGCGCGGCTGGGTCTCGGCGACGTCCAGAGGCCCATAGGTGTTGAACTCGGTCGGAGCGCCGCGCAGTGGCAGCACGATGATCCGTCCGTGGCTCAGCTGGTCCAGCATGGCGACCTCTTCGGCCAGGCGCACGGGGTTGTTGATCGAGGCAAGCGGGCCGAGCAGCGCGATGCGGGCGCGCTTGACCACCTGCGTCAGGGCGCCCGCCAGCGGAGCCACGGATGGCGCCAGGATCAGCGGCGAGGAGTGGTGCTCTGAGACGCTGACCCAGTCGAAGCCGAGCGCATCGGCAAGAGCCGCGTAGTTGAGCGCGTGATCGTACGTCTGCGTGGCGACGTCGGGATCGCACTGCGCCGGCGGGACAGGCGGACGCTGGTGATGGGCCTCGGCGCCTTCGTAGTGCGCGCCGCACAACAGTGAGACTTTCATCTCTCATGGAGGCTACGGCGCGCGCGGCGAGACCTCAAGAAGATATAAGGCCCGAGGGTTCCATCGCGCACCCTCGGAGAGACGAGCGTACGGGGCGCCCTCAGGCGGCGGCCGCCGCCGCCTCGAGCGACTCTTGCGCGAGCAGCGCGCGAACTTGTGGCACCACCTCGCTCGCGTACAGCTCGATGGTTTTCAGCATCAGCGCGTGTGGCAGCGTGCCGTTGGAATACTTCAGGTCGAAGCGGTCCACGTTCAGCGCCTGCACGGTGCGGGCGATTTTGGCCGCGACCGTCGGCGGCGACCCGACGTACAGCGCCCCGTGGTGCACCTCTGCCTCGAAGCGCTCGCGTGTCATCGCCGGCCACCCCCGCTCGCGGCCGATCCGCGTCATGATCGCCTCGTAGTGTGGCCAGAGACCTTCCATGGCCTCGTCATCCGTCTCTGCGATGAACCCCGGTGAATGCACGGCCATGGGCAGTGACTCCTGGCCGAAGTGCGCGAGCGCCCTGCGGTAGAGATCGACGTACGCAACGAACCGGGACGGGTCGCCGCCAATGATTGCCAGCACGAGCGGGAAACCGTACTGTGCGGCGCGAACCACCGACTCCGGGCTGCCGCCGACGCCGATCCAGGTTTGAATGTGGCCGCCTTCGGTCTTGGGATAGACGTGCTGCTCGTTCAGGGCGGCACGTACCGTCCCCTCCCAGGTCACGGCCTGCTCGTCGAGCAGGTGGGACATCAGGTCGAGCTTTTCGGAAAAGAGCCGGTCATAGTCCGCCAGATCGAGACCGAAGAGTGGGAACGACTCGGTGAACGAGCCGCGTCCCAGGGTGATTTCCGCGCGTCCATTGGAGATAGCATCCAGCGTGGCAAAGCGTTCGAAGACGCGCACCGGATCGTCGGAGCTGAGCACCGTGACGGCAGTACCCAGGCGAAGCGTGTCGGTTCGGCTGGCGATCGCCGCCAGGACCGGTTCCGGTGCGGAAATGGCGAAGTCCGGACGGTGATGTTCGCCGACGCCAAAGGCGTCGATGCCCAGGCGGTCCGCCAGGACGCCTTCTTCAATCACGTTGCGGATCACCTGAGCCTGTGACAGGCGAGTGCCGTCCGCGTCGACGGTCACGTCGCCAAATGTGTCCAGTCCGAATTTCACGGTAGTAGTTGTGGTCATTCCTGCCCTTAACGACAGTCTGACCCCGGTCTTTATTCCGGTCTGGAGAAGACCTCCGGGTCGCACTCGTCCCAATGGCCCTCGTGGGCGTGGTGCGCGTGACCATCCACCAGGTAATCCACGTGCTGACCGGCGTGCCGGACCGACGCGTGGCCGCAGCCGGGGCCGTGCGGGTGATCCGCCGCGCCGTTGTGTGGGACGTGGTCGGCGGTGGTGCAGAAGGTGCGAGCGGTCATGTGCGCTCGCCTCCATTCGGATCGTCCAGCACCTGGCGGATGGACTGCTGGTAGGCCTCGCGTGTCAGGCCGCCGAGCGCATTGAAGCGTGGCAAGCGCGACATCAAAAACGTGTGCGTCCCCATCCGATACAGGGTCGCCATATCCCGAGTGAGTAGTGCGTCTCGCTCTTCATCCGTCAGTGGCACGCCAGTCAGAGCCTGCTCGGGCGCGGTGCGCAGTCGCTCGCGAAACTCCAGGTCGTTCTGCAGCAGCCACAGTGCTTTGTGAATGCCGTACAGGCTCATGGGTCAGTCCCACCGCCAGGCGGCGTAGGCGTTGCCGCCTCGCTGCTGAGGCTCGATCTGGCGCGGCCGCTGACCCCCGACACTGCCCAACAACGCGATCCAGTTGAGCACCTCGCCGGTGACGTTGCCGGCCCGCTGCAGTCGCTCACGCGTGGCGGCATTCAGCAGGTCATCGGTTCGGCCGTCGCGCATGCACTCGACCGCGAAGCTGACCCACGCCTCGTCGGCTGGCGCACCGGGACCGCCGGGTGCCGCGTGGGGTCCACCGATATCCCCGGAGATCGCGCCGCTGGCGACGACCGCCACTCTGGCCTGGCCCGGCAGTGCCGCGATGGCCTGGCGCACCATGTCACCGGCGGCGAAGACCCGCCGCGCGAGCGGCAGCGGCGGCGCGATGCCGTTGACCCAGAAGGGCACGAAGGGCCGCTCCATGGCTGGATTGAGCATCTCGAGCGGCACGGTGACCGAGTGATCGACGCCGAATTCTTCGGTGAGTGTCAGGTCGAAGCCAGAATCGAGTCCGTGGACGTAAATGTGGCGCGCGAGCCTCTCGGCGACGGGGATGTTCTCGAAGCTGGTCAGTCCCGGCCAGTCGTCCGTGCCCGGTTCCGGAGGTTGCGGGGGCGACGCCGACGGCGAACACGGGCAGCCGCTGGTAGTACCAGGTCGCGAAGTGGTCGGTGTCGAACAGGACCAGGAAGTCAGGGTCCACGGCCTCGAGATGCTCGCGCACCATGCCGAATAGCTGCGCGAGCTCGCCGTGTGGCTGGGTGCGCACCGTAAGTGGCGAGTTGGGCATGTGCGGGACCCCGAACGCGCCGACAAGTTCGGCCATCGGGGTGAATCGTACCCCGCGGCACGGCTCTCCGCGAAACCGCGTCAGGGCCGCGCCGTCGGCCGAGGTTCCCCCGATGGGTGGCCCCGTAGGAGGACGGGCGTGAGCCACCACCGGCCCGCCATGGGACCCATCCGCTGGGTCCCCTCCCGCTGGGTCCCCTCCCGCTGGGTCCCCTCCCGCTGGGTCCCCTCCCGCTGGGTCCCCTCCCGCTGGGTCCCCTCCCGCTGGGTCCCCTCCCGCTGGGTCCCCTCCCGCTGGGTCCCCTCCCGCTGGGTCCCCTCCCGCGTCCCCTCCCTCCGGGTCCCCTCCCGCTAGATCCGTTCCACTGGGCCCCCTCCCGCTGGGTCCCCTCCCGCTGGGTCCCCTCTGGGGAAAATGTCTGAACGTGCGTGCCGCACCCTCTCAGACGCGAACCTCCGCCGGGCGTACCATGCCCACTACGATGCGCGTCCATCGTAGAACGGCGCTGGGCTGGGCGACCATCGGGGGGCTCACCTCCCTGATTGCGGCGTGCACCCCCGGGCGCCCCCCAACGGCCTCGACCTCCGCGACCCCGACCAGTCAGGCCCTGCAGCTGCCAACCTACGTGGCCTTCCAGGGCCCCGCCCCAGACCAGCCCGGTTCAGATCAGGGCGTCCAGCCGGTCTATGTGCACTACCCCCAGCATCCCGCGAAATCCGTCGCCAGCCCGCCGGGCAAGGGCTCGCAGATCAGCGCGCTGACCAACACCGTCAACGCGCCCCCGGCGCCCATGGACCAGAACCCGGCCTGGCAGGCAGTCAATCAACAGTTGGCCAGCACGCTCAACATCAATGTCGTCGCCGCCTCCGATTATCCCGCCAAACTCGCAACCGTCATGGCTGGCAGCGATTTGCCGGACCTCGTGTACATCTTTCAGGGCGGGCCGTCGCCCGTTCCTGACCTCCTGCAGTTTCTGCAAGCGCGCTGCGCGGACCTGACGCCCTACCTCGCGGGCGACGCCATCAAGGACTACCCGAACCTGGCCAACTTTCCCACGTACAACTGGCAGGGCACCGGCACCACGTACGGCGCCAGCATCTGGGGCGTGCCGATCCCCCGCTCGGTCCTGGCGTCGTCGATGTACGTGCACCAGGAGCTGCTGGATAGCATCGGCGGCGCGCTGCCTCGCAGCGCGGACGATCTGAAGCGGATGCTGGTCGACCTGACGCGGCCGCAGGACAACCAGTGGGGCATCGGCTCGTCGAACACGCAGGCGTTCTTCGTGCCAACCATGTTCCTCCAGATCTTCGGAGGGCCGAACAACTGGCGCCTGGAGTCCTCCGGCAAGCTGACCAAGGACTACGAGACCGACGAATTCAAAACCGCCACCGCCTACGTGCGCGACCTGGTGCAGGCGGGCGTGTTTTCTCCCAACTCCGCGTCGGCTGGAGTGCTGGGCGCCGACGGAGACTTCACCGCCGGGCGGTATGCCTTCTACTACAGCACCTGGTTGGCACTGAGCACCGTGTTCTGGCCGCAGGCGGCTCGGCTGGGGCCCACCGTTCAGATTCGCGGAGTCGATCCGTTCAGCGCCGACGGCCAGGCGAAACCCGTGTTCTTCCTTGGCATCGGCAACTTTGGGAACACGTACCTGAACAAGGCGGCGCCCGATCGCATCAGGGAGCTTCTCGGGGTCCTGAACTTCCTCGCGGCGCCGTTCGGCACGCAGGAGCAGATGCTGATGAGCTATGGCTTGCCGGATGTCGACTACAAGCTCAGTGCGGACGGCGACCCACTGCCGATGGCTGGCAACAGCTATGTGTACAACCCGGTGCCTTTCCGCTATCTCACGCAGTATCCCGGGGTTCAGTACAACACGACGAATCCCGCGGACTACTCGCAGCTCGTGCATCCGACGGAACTGTCCATGGCCGCGGCCGGGATTCAGGACCCGACGCTGAACCTGTATTCACCGTCGTTCGCCAATCTGAACGCGACGTTGAAGCAGGCCGTTAGCGACGGCGTGTCGGACGTCGTGCAGGGACACCGTCCGCTCACGGACCTGGACACTATCGTCGCCGCGTGGCGCAGCGGCGGCGGCGATACCGTGCGCGCCGAGTACGAGGCCGCGCTAGGAGCGCGGCCGAAACGCCCGTAGTCCACCTCGAAACCGGCTGCCGCGCTCCTGGCGCAAACTATCACAGAAGTCTGGCCGACTGCGACTCGGGCTAAAAACGGGCTTGTCGGCCAGACTTCCAGGAGCGCGGCCGAAACGCCCGTAGTCCACCTCGAAACCGGCTGCCGCGCTCCTGCGCCAGCTGTGGGGAACGCGGCTTCCGCCGAACTTCTAACATCGCAACACCGATGAGCACGATTGCCGCACCTACGATCCCGATCGCACAGGACTACGAAGTCGAAGTTGAAGACGTCGAATATCAACGGCAGGCCGGCGAACCCCTGCTGGCGCGTGTCTACCGTCCGAGGGGCGTCGCGGCGCCGGTCGCCATCCTCGACGTGCACGGCGGCGCCTGGTCGCAGATGGACCGTACCGCCCAGGCGGGGCTCAACCAGGCTATGGCAGCCCAGGGTGCCCTGGTGGTCGCCATCGACTTCCGCATGCCGCCACGCTATCCGTATCCCGCGCAGGTTGCCGACTCGAACCTGGCCACCCGCTGGCTCAAGCTTCACGCCCACGAGCTCGGTGCCGCGGCGAGTGTCCCGTTTGGGCTGTTCGGCGGCTCGAGCGGAGGTCACGTGGTGATTCTGAGCGCCATGCGTCCGCGAGATCCGCGCTTCAGTGAGCTGGCGCTGCCGGGCGGTGAAGGGCTCGACGCGGGCGTGGACTTCGTGGTGGCCGATGCGCCGGTGACCGATCCCGAAGCGACATATCGCCACTCGGCCGAGGTGGGCCGTACGCAGTTCCTCGAGCGGTATCGCTCCTTCTGGACCAGCGACGCGGACGTCGCCGACGGAAGCCCGACTCGCATCCTCGAGCGTGGCGACGCGGTCGTGCTGCCGCCACTGTTCATCAGTCAGGGGACTGCGGATGAATCCGTCCCGATTGAGACGACGCGGAACTTCGTGCGGCTGTACCGGGCAGCCGGTGGACAGGCGGAGCTTGTCGAGTTCGAGGGGCTCGGACATGGGTTCATCCTGTTCGAGCCCGAACGGGCTGAGTCCCTCCGCCAGGCGCAGGCCGTCAACGCGTTCGTGCGCGCGCAAGTCGCCCCGGCGGGTTGAGGGTTCAGACGTTTTCCCGAGTGGGGCAACGTCACCTCATTTCGTACGAACGGGGTCATTCGATTTCGCGGCCCGACGCAGGCGGCTGGCGATGTCGCGCACGAAGCGCTCGTACTCCATCTGGAAGCGCTCATCGGCCGGCCAGTGCCCCGTAATGAGATACGCAATCTGCGGCAGCAAATACGGGTACAGGCCCAGCACCCACAGAAAGAACGTGAGCTGCTCCGCTTCGATGCCAGCGGGCAAGTGGCCCTCCGCCTGGGCTGCCCGCACGGCCGCGGTCCTGCGCTGCCAGAATTCGCGGCGGGCCGTCTGGAGGAGTACCTCCGCGCCACCCGCCTCCGCCGCCGGCCGCACCCATTCGAGGCTTTCCCAGATGAGCATGTGCACCCAATCCAGCGTCGACTCGCCGAGCGCGAACAGGCTGAGCGTCCACGCGAATGGATCGTCGGGGCCGTGACCCATCTGCTGCTGGACACGTTCCGTTGACGTCACGCGTTCCCTGACGACGGCGCGAAAGAGCTCTTCTTTCGTGCCGAAGTAGTAGGCAATCAGTCCGCGGCGCACCTCGGCGCGACGAGCGATGGCCTGGAGCCGCGCGCCGCGGTAGCCGTGCAGCCCGAATTCTTTCAGGGCGGCTTGCAGGATGCGGGCACGCGTCAGGTCGCGAGTTTCCAAGGTTGGTCAGGTCAGTGCCTGCGAGTCAGGCGCGTGCGGCGGCGGCTCCGACCGCAGCGCGCGCGCCAGGCCACGCATGAAGCGCTCGAACCTGGCGCGAAAGTCGGCGTCGTCCGGCGCAGCACCGGTGATCAGGTAAGCGCCTTGCGGCAGCAGATACGGATAAACACCCAGCGTGTACAGGAAAAACGTCAATTGCCTGGGGTCGAGGTCCGCGGGCAGGTCCCCGGCCTGCTGCTCGTGACGAACGCGTGCGACCTGATGTTGAAAGCTCGCGCGGCGGCTGTCCTCTTCGACCAGCCGGGCGGGCGATGCTTCCGCGCCGATGCCCTCGCTGAGGGCGAAGCGCACCGCGTCCAGTGTCTCGTCGCCGCGGCCGAAGAGCCACATCGGCCACTGGAAGAGGTCCTCGCGTGTGGCGGCGCCGTCGGTGCGCGGCAGCGCGTAAGTGGCCAGGCGCTGTGCCGTGACCGCGCGGGACAGGCCGTCTTTGTTCTGGAAGTAATAAAAGATCAGCGACTTGTTGACGCCCGCGCGGCGCGCGATGGCCTCGATGCGGGCCCCGGCGAAACCGCTGCGCGCAAACTCCCTGCGGGCGGCACTCAGAATCGTGGCGCGAGTACGCTCACCGTGCTGCCGGGGCGTGCCAGAGCGCACCACCTCAGCACCCTCCAGCACGGCGCGGCGAAGGTCCGAAACGGCCGGCGGGCATGGCCGAGCAGTATCGCCGTGGGCCTGGCGCGACGGCAAGCCGCGCGGGCATTGTCTTTGGCATTTTGATCAATTAGCATAGGCACCCAGAGGGGAGAGTGCCTCCATGCCAAAGAACTCAGCCTCGTTGAAACTCAGCCGTCGGACAGCGCTCACGCTCGTCGCCTCGGGGTTAGGCTCCGTTGCACTGCTGGCAGCGTGCGGGCCAGGCGCGCAGTCGGCGCCGGCGGCGGCCGCGACCAGCGCCCCAGGTGGCGCCAGCCAACCGGCCGCGACTGCCGCCAGCGCTGGACAGCCAGCCGCGACCGCCGCTCCGCCGGCCGCGACCGTCGTTCAGGCGGGCGCGACGCCCGCCGCCACCGTCGCATCGCAGCCCAAAACTGGAGGCACTCTGCGGTACGGCGCGACCGACGACGTCAACCGACTCGACCCTCACTTCCGCCTGGGTGACGTGTACTACACCGTCTACGACCGCCTGACAGAGTACGACGTCAATCACAATCTGCAGCCGATGCTGGCGGAGAGCTGGGAGGTCTCCCCCGACTTCACCACGATTACCTTCCATCTGCGGCAGGGCGTGCAGTTCCACAATGGCGCGGATTTCGACTCCAATGCTGTCAAATTCAACAGCGAGCGCGCGCGGGATCTGCCAAATACCCAGCTCGACGAAGCCAAGTGGTGGACTTCGATCGAGACGCCCGACAAGTACACGGTCATCTTCAAGTCGGACACCTCACGCCCAACGGCGTTCGATTACTTCGAGTTCCTGAACATCGCGGAGCCGACCGCCGCCAACGATCCGACCAAGGCTGTTGGCACCGGCCCGTTCAAGTTCGTCGATTGGAAGCAGAACGACTCGCTCACGCTGGTCAAGAACCCGAACTACTGGCAGACCGGCAAGCCGTATCTCGACGGCATCAACATGCTGGTCATTACCGATCCGCAAGCAATGACCACCCAGTTCGAAGCTGGTGCACTGGACGTCGCGATTCCGCCTGTCACCGATTTCATCCGCTTGAAGGACGACCCGCAGTACACGCCCTATACGTACTCGGCCGGCAACTTCTCGTGCCTGGGCGTCAATTGCCAGCAGGCGCCGTGGGACAACAAGCAGACGCGCCAGGCGCTGCAGTACGCGGTTGACCGCGTGCGCTGGGCGAACACCCTCCAGCACGGACTGGAATTTCCGTCCGCGTTGCCGTGGCCCAAGACCTCGCCGGCATACGACGATACCAAGGGCAACGCGTACGCCTTCGACCTCGACAAAGCCAAGTCGTTGCTGCAGGCCGCGGGCGTGACCGGCGCGCAGAGCGGGGACGTGATCATGCCTAACAGCATGGCCGAGCTCACGTCCTTCGGCCAGATCCTCCAGAGCGATTTCGCGCAACTCGGCATCACGCTCAGTCTGAAGCCGCAGGACACCGCGTCGTACCTGGATCTGGTGAACAACTGGAAGTACAACGGCTTCTGGCTGGGCGGCGGCTCGTTTGCCCAGCTCGACCCCGCAACAGGCTTCGTCAAGAGCCGCGCGCTGAGCGTCACCGGCAACAGCTCCGCGTTCACCACACCGGCGAACGCCGCGGCCGTCGACCTGGTCAACCACGCGACTTCCGAGCCGGATCCCAGCAAGCGCCAGCAGATCTTTTCGGATCTCAACGACATGCTCTTGCAGGAGGCGTACATCTACACGATGTCGCCGACGACCAACCGCTTCCTAATGCTGGCGCGGGTTCAAGGCGTGACGGCCACGCTGCACTCCGCCCAGAAGTGGTGGGAGGCGTGGCTGGCCTGAGGTGACGCCCCTGACGGGGTGGGTGTATCCTGTCGGAGGGTGGCCGTAGATCAATCGATTGATAGCTCCGACCGCCTGCCCGGCCTCGCGCCGCGCGTGGACCTCATTCGTGCGGCCGCGCTCCACCACTTCGCCCTGCACGGCTATGACGCGGCTTCGATGCGTCAGATCGCGGCCGACGCCGGCATCACCATCGCGACCCTTTATTTCCACTGCTCGACCAAGGAAAAGCTGCTGTTCGACGTGCTGGAGGCCCAGATGCACGGTCTCTCGCAAGGGCTCGACGCGGCGCTCGCCTCCGCGGTGGACACCTGTTCAGCCCGATTGGCCAGGCATCGCTTTCATATTCAGTACGTCACCCGCGATGAGGAAGGCGCCAACATCAGCTCGAGCGAGCTGCGGGGTCTGACCGGTGAGTTTCGGCTGCGCCACCTGGCCACGCGCGACGCGTACGAGCGCAAGTTCCGCGACTTGCTGGAGCAGGGCATTGGCGTCGGCGAATTTGCGCCGGTCGACGTGCCGGTGATTACCGCCGGCATCCTGGGGATCGGTTTGTCCGTCGGTCGCTGGTACCGACCGGGTGGGCGGCTCACGCCGGACGACGTGGCCGACGAGTACATCCGCATGCTGCTCAAGGCGCTCGATCCGCGAGCGCCCGCGCCCGACGTGCCCGACCGTCCGCCGCAAGCTCGTCGCACGACCTCGGCGACGCGTCGCCGGCGCGCGCCGCGCTGAGCCGTTCAGAGACCAAGCTCGGCGAGCACCTCGGCGGTGTGCTCGCCCTTCGAGGCTCGCACTGTCAGCCACTCCACCTACGCGGGAGCCCTTCGGCGGGTTTTCGACGGTCTGCTGGCACCTTTACTGTCTGAGCTAGCTCGCCAACAATACTCTGTAGGATGAAATAACCAGGATGCAGCAGCGGAAAAGACTGGGCGCATTCACCCTGGGCATGATCAGCGTTGCCGCGGTCCTGTCGGTGCGCAATTTTGCTGCCATGGCACCCGACGGTTGGAGTCTGATCTTCTGGTATCTGCTGGGCACCATCGCGTTCCTCGTCCCCAGCGCCCTGTGCAGCGCTGAGCTGGCAACCGGTTGGCCCAGGGAGGGTGGCATCTACGCCTGGGTGAGCGAGGCGTTCGGCCCTACGCTCGGCTCCGTTTCCATCTGGGCGGTCTTCGCGCAGAACCTGGTCTGGTACCCAACTGTCCTGTCGTTCATCGCCACGTCGATCGCCTACACCTTCGACCCGAACCTGACCAGCAGCCCCGTATTCATGCTCGCGATCATGCTCGCTGTCTTCTGGGGGGCGACGTTCTTCAACTTCCTCGGCGCCAACGCGTCGGCACAGTTGAGCTCGATCGGGACGATCGCGGGGTCCATCGTGCCAGCCATCCTGTTGATCGTGCTGGGTATGGCCTACCTGGCCGCCGGCCATCCCAGCAACCTGCCGCCCTTGACCGCCCAGCACTTCTTCCCGACGTGGAACCTGAGCACGATTGTGTTCGCCTCGTCGATCCCGCTGATGTTCGCGGGCATGGAAATGGCCGGCTATCAGGCTACCCGCGCACGCAACGTCAATACGGACTTTCCCAGGGCGATGTACCTGGCGGCGGCTATTGTTTTTCTGGTGAGCGTGTTCGGCACACTGCCTATCGCCGTCGCCGTGCCGCCCGCGCAACTGAGCCTGAATGGCGGCTTGCTGCAAACGTACCAGATCATCTTGCAGTCGCTGGGCGTAGGCTGGTTGTTGCCCATCGTGTGTCTGCTGATTGCCGTCGGCGGCCTGGCGCTGATCAGCACCTGGATGTTGGGCCCGTGCCTCGGGATGATCCCACTCGCGCGTGACGGTCGCTTTCCGGCGCTGTTCGGCAACCTGAACAAACATGGCGTGCCGACCGGGGCGCTCATCCTCCAGGCGGTCATTGGTTCGCTGCTGGCCATCGGCATGGTCTTCATCCCGTCGATGAATGCCGCGTACTGGCTGTTGGCGGCGCTGACCACCTTGTGTCTGTGTATTGAGTATTTGCCGATGTTCGCCGCGTTGCTTGCGCTGCGCTACCAGCAGCCGGACACCCCGCGCGCCTACATGCTGCCGGGGGGCACGGCCGGCGCCTGGATCATTGCCGGGCTGGGATTCGTCGCGATCACGTTCACGTTCGTCATTGCCTTGTTCCCACCGGATGGCATGAACGTCGGCGCCGGGGCGTACCTGGCGTGCATGATTGTCGGCACCATCATCCTGTGCATGTGGCCGCTGATCTTCCTGGCCCGCAAACGCATGTCAGCGGTTGCCACGCCACAAGCCTCGGCGGCGGAGGCCGCGCGTGGCTAGAAGTCTGGCTGCCTGGCTGTGGGTGGCCGGTGCCGCGGCCCTCCTGGTGACTCAGGTGGCGTGCGTGGCGTCATTCGCGCCGCGGTCCTCGCCGTCCTCGACGTCGTCTGGGGCGGCGGTCGACCAGGCAGTCTCGGGCGCCGGTCTCATGGTGTGCTCGTCGCAGGTCTTGACGACACTGCCGCCTGGCGCCACCGCCGGGGTGAGCGATGTCGTCGCCGCGGATTGTGATGACACGGCCCACCAGACGATCGTGATGACCGAGACGTACGCGACCCAGAATGCGCGCGACGCGGCGATTCGCAACTACCTGATCACGGTGCCGGGTCGCGCGGGGCAGAAGAACGGCATGTTGACCGTGGGCAACACGCTGATCACGATTCCGGGTCCGCGCGATGACGCCGCCTTCGAGTTGCTGGAACGTCACCTGTACGAGCAGGGTGCGGAGTAAGGCCGCGTCACCGCGACGCGTGGTCGGCGCCGCGCGGGACCTCTGGTGACAGCGTATGGCGATTTCGTGCAGAACGACCTGCGATACTAGGTCACGGATGGAGCGTTTGCCGCGTGGCGCGCAGTTCATTCGCGCCAAGATGTTGTGGGAGATCGCCCTGGGGATGGCGGGCGATCCGTCGATTCCGTATTACGGCGATCGCGATATTAGCCTGGTCATTGGCAACGGCTCTGCCGAGACGTTCACGCCAGCAGTGCGCATGGCGCCCGGGTCGCCAATCCTGTCGCACGCGGTCGTGCGCGGCGATCTCGACATGGCCTTCGTCAATCCGTCGGGCCTGCTCACGCAGGCCTATCGCGGCACCGGCCTGTACCACGAGCCGCAGCCGGTGCGCGTTCTCGCCTCCTACCCTTCCTGGGATCGCTTCGTCATTGCCGCGCATCGCCGCTTGGGGATCACCTCGCTAGCAGATCTGGTCAAGCGTCAGCTGGCGGTGCGGATCTCGATCCGCGAAGACACCACGCACTCCACCCGCGTGCTCATCGAGCAGCTGCTGCCCCTGTACGGCCTCGACCTGACGACCTTGACGAGCTGGGGTGGAACTCAACAGCTCAATGGCCCGCCCGGTGACCCTCGCCGGCTGGCGGAGATCGAGGCCGGCACGGTCGACCTGGTCTTCGACGAAGGGATTCGAGGCTGGCTGCCAACCGCGCTCACGCACGATCTGCAAGTGCTCGAGCTCGAGCCGGACGTCCTCGCGCACATGCAGGCCATCGGGTGGCGCGCGGCGGCGCTGCCGAAATCACGCTTTCCCCAGCTGGACCACGACCTTCAGGTGATCGACTACAGTGGCTGGCCGCTCTACACGCGTGCGTCCCTCGCCGACGACATCGCCTACCGGGCGTGCGAGGCAATTGCCCAGCGTGCCGAGGAGATCCCCTGGGAGGACGGAACCTTTCATGGTGCGCACGCGCTGGGCGACGACACGGAGGTGACGCCGCTGGACGTGCCCCTTCATCCTGGCGCGGAGCGCTGGTATCGCGAGCACAGACCCTGACACCTCCTGACCGTGCGCGTCGCGCCGCGCTAAGCTAGGGGCAGCGCACACCGAAAGGAGCCGCGGGTGGACCTGAGTTACTCGGCCGAAGACGAGGCCTACCGCCGCAAAGTCCGCGACTGGTTCGACCAGAACAAACCCGGTCCGCAGCACACGCACGAGCAGCGCCGCGCCTGGCACCGCAAGCTGTACGACGCCGGCTTCATCGGTATGGGCTGGCCGAGGGCCTACGGTGGCTATGCGGCGCGGCCAATCGAGCAGGCCATTGTCGGCGAGGAGATGGCCCGCCGCAACGTGCCTGGCGGCGTGAATGGGCTGGGCATTGGCTTCATCGGTCCGACTTTGATTGTCCACGGCACCGAAGAACAGAAGCGCCGCTACGTGCCGAAGATTCTGACCGCCGAGGAGATCTGGTGCCAGCTCTACTCGGAGCCGAATGCCGGGTCCGACCTGGCCGGCCTGCGCACCAGCGCGACGAAGGAAAACTTCGAAGACGGCGAGTACTATCTGGTCAACGGGCAAAAGGTGTGGACGAGTCAGGCACACCTGGCGGACTACGCGGTGCTCCTGGCGCGCACCGATCCGGACGTTCCGAAGCACCGCGGCATCTCGTATTTCATCTTCGACATGCACGCGCCAGGCGTGGAAGTGCGTCCACTCAAGCAAATCACCGGCAACGCGGAATTCAACGAAGTTTTCTTCGACAACGTCAAAGTGCCCGCCGAGAACCTCATCGGCGCCGAAGGTCAGGGTTGGGAGCTCGCGCAGACCACGCTCGGCTATGAACGCGGCGGCAACGTCCTGAGCCGCGTGATTCACCATCAGACCGGCCTGGCGCGGCTGATGGACGTGTGCGGCCAGACGCCACGGAATGGCGGCGTGGCGCTCGACGATCCCGTCGTGCGCCAGAAGCTCGGGCAGATGCTCGTCGACGTGGAGGTGTTGCACAGCGCGGCGCTGCGCTTGCTGTCGCGCGCGGAGAAGGGTCTGCGGCCGGGAGCGGAGTCGTCGATCGACAAGCTGTTCTACAGCGAGATGGATAAGCGTCATCAGGAGTTGATCCAGTCGATCCTGGGTCCGTCTGGTCAGATGGAGGATCTGGGACCCGACCTGGCGCTGAGCCCGCAGGCGCCGGATGACATCGACGGCACGTGGGTCTACAACTTCCTGCGCTCGCGCGCGGGCACGATCTACTCCGGTTCGTCAGAGATTCAGAAGAACATCATCGGCGAGCGCGTGCTCGGCCTGCCGCGCGAGCGCCGCGCCGACCGCGCCTAACGCTGAGCGCGCCGCTGTCACGCGGTGCAAGTTCGTCAATTCCACCTACGGTGGAGCCCTTCAAGATGCGTCTCTAACCCGCGCCGCTTCGCCACGGGGCCCGCTCCGCGTCCTGCGGGGTGCCCGCTCCGCGTCCTACGAGGTAGGCCCGCTCCGCTTCCTGCCCGGGTTGGCCCGCTCCGCTGCCTACGAGATAGGCCCGCTCCGCTGTCCTGCGAGGTAGGCCCGCTCCGCTGCCTGCGGGGTGCCCGCTCCGCGTCCTGCGGGGTGCCCGCTCCGCGTCCTACGAGGTGCCCGCTCCGCTTCCCGCGGGGTGCCCGCTCGGCTTCGTGCGACGTGCCCGGTCCGCGTCCTACGAGGTAGGCCCGCTCCGCTGCCTGCGGGGTGCCCGCTCCGCTTCCTACGAGATAGACCCGCTCCGCGTCCTACGAGATAGACCCGCTCCGTTCAGCTACGCGGTGGACGGTGCGCGCCTCAGCATCCCAGACGCCAACGGTGGGAGGTGCACCGCGAGTCCGCAAGCGGAGCCTAGCGCATCAGCTGCCCGCGGTCGACCACCAGCGTCTGCCCGTTGATCGACGCCGCCTCGGCGAGCATCAGCACCGCGCGTGCGATGTCCTCGAGGTCGGCGGGCGGCGGCGCGCCCTCGGCGAACATGATGGCTTTGTTCTCCGCGGGCACGTACTTGTCGACCCACGGCGTATCCAGCCAGCCAGGAGCAACCGCGTTGGTCCGCACCTCCGGAGCGAGCGCCTGCGCCAGACACCGCGTCAGCATCACCAGGCCAGCTTTGGACGTCATGTACGGAATGCTGCTGCCCGTCGGCCGGAACGCCGAATTGGACGAGACGTTGACGATGCAGCCGCGTCGCTCCCGCAGGTGCGGCGCTGCCGCTCGCGCGCAGTAGAACGGACCTTTCAAATTCACGCTCAACAACCGGTCCCAGTCGTCATCGCCCACGGCGTCCAGGTCTGGCAGCTTGATGAACCGCGTCGTTCCGGCGTTGTTGACCAGCACATCCAGTCCACCAAAGTTCGCCACGACGTTGGCGAGCATGGCACGTACGGCGTGGTCGTCTGCAACATCCGCCTGCACCACGAGCGCCTGATGACCACACGCGCGCACGGCCTCGGCCGTCGCGTTCGCGTCGGCGAGCGAATGCGCATAGTTCACGGCCACGGCGTATCCGGCGTTGGCGAACGCCACGCTGATCACCCGCCCCAGGCCACCGCCGCCGCCGGTGACGAGTACCGCGCGCTGCTGTTGGTTCATGCCCAGTGCTCCACACTTGCGTGCACGATCGCATCGAGTTGCGCAGCGCCCGCCTCACGCGGGCTGCCCACCAGCAGCCGCTGCTGTTTGAGCGCGCCATCCACGATGCCGGGCACGTCCGCGTCGCCGAAGCCCAGCGCCGACAGTCCATTCGGGATGCCCGTGTCGCGCATCAGACCCAGCAGCGTTCTCGGCAGCACTTCACGAGCTTCGGCGTCCGTCAAGCTGCTGACGTCGGCGCCCAACAACCGGGCGGCGCGAACGTGGCGCTCGGGACTTGTGGGAAATGTCCAGCGGAAGGTGGCCGGCGCGGTGCTGATGACCGAGAGTCCATGTGGAATCAGCGCCGTGTCGGGCGGATAGTCCGGCGGGACAAACGTGCGCACCTGTCCGGCGATCGGATAGGCGAGCGCATGCGGCACGTGCACGCCGGCGTTGCCGAAGCCGATCCCCGCGTAGGTTGCCGCCAGAGCGAGGTCGGTTCGGGCCTGCATGTCGTAGCCATTGAGGACCGCGCGACGCAGGGAACGCCCGAGATATTCGAGCGCCTTCTCGCACCACAGATCGCTGACTGGATTGCGGCCGACGTACACCGGCCGCTCGTCGGGCTGGTGGCGCGGGCGTGCATCATACGGACGCGACGTGAATGACTCCAGGGCGTGCGTCAGGACGTCGAAACCGGGGTAGGCTGTCGCCATCGGAGGCAGCGTGACCGTGTTCAGCGGATCGACGATCGCCAGGCTCGGGCGCAAATACCGGTGCGAGACGCCGGTCTTGACGTGCAGCGACAGCACGTCCAGCACCGCCACCGCGGTTGTCTCGCTGCCGGTGCCGGCCGTCGTCGGAATCGCGATAAGCGGCTTGAGCGGCCCGGGAATCGGAAGGCCCTGGCCGATGGGTTTATTGAGATAATCCGTCAGGGGCGCCGGATACGTCGTAAAGAGGTTGGCTGCTTTGGCGGAGTCGATGACGCTGCCGCCGCCAACGGCGACGAATCCATCGTAGTCGCGGCCCTGAACGAACTCCGCGATGGCCTCCCACGACGCATCAGTCGGCTCGACGTGGACGTCGTCATACAGGTCCGCGGCGAGGTCCGCGTCGCGCAGCACGCGACACACGTGGTCTGCCAGGCCGGTCCGCATCAGCCCACGGTCGGTAATCAACAACGGTCGTCGGACACCGAGTCGTTTCAGGTCATAGCCCACCTCACCTGTCGCGCCCGCGCCGAACTTCAGTGGCGTGGTCTCCATGGTGAAGACCGTCTCGTTCGGGACCTCGAGGAACTCAGCCACGCGGCATCATCCGTGCGTCTCGCCTACGACTGGCCCGCGTAGGTGCGCAGTTCGATCAGGTTCTCGTCCGGATCACGGAAGTAGATCGACATGGCATTGCCGCGGGCACCTGAGCGCGTGACCGGCCCGGTCTCCACCGCGACGCCAGCGGAGGCCAGCGCCTGCACTGCCTGGTCCAGATTGGGGCTGTCGGTTACCAGGCAGAAGTGGGCCAGATTCGTGCGGCCAGGCGACGCAGTGGCGGAGTCACTCACCAGATCGATGATGGTCGAGTCGTTGACGCGCAGACTCGGAAAGCCGACCTCGCCGCGGCGCCACGCCTCGACGCGCTCGGCGCCCAGGCCAAGGGCCGTCTCGTAGAAGTGCAGTGACCGCTCGACATTCGCCACGTCCAGGACGATGTGGTCCAGCGCACAGACTGACATGTCAGCAGGATACATCCGACGATCGGGACCCAAATTCAGCCCTGATTCAGGCCTGCTGGCTCTGCTGAAGAGCTTGCTGCAGCTCGCTGCGGATCACCTCGCCACCCTGCGCGCGCCAGTCGCTCATCAGCTGGTCCAGGTCTGACATGTCGGCGCGGCCGGCGGCGATCCCCGAGACTCGGTCGAAGATCAGCTGATCCAGGACTGCACCCTTCGTCGCGGCGGTTGCCGAGTACTGCCCGTACGTCGGGTCTGCGACGCCCACGTCGATCAGCCGCTGTTGTTCCGCGTGTCCCCACTGGCCCCAGTCTGGTTGATTGACGGAGAAGGTGACGGTCGGCGACGTGGCCATGTACCCCCAGGGCAAATTCGGGCTGTTGGGCATGTCGGTGCGCCCCTGGTCGGTGAAGACGGGACTGCCCTTGTCGTTGAACGTGTAGTCGGTGTCTTTGATCCCGAACTTGGAGATCATGTACTCCTGGCTGCCGAACGGCGCGGCCAGATAGTTCAACACTCGCAAAATTTCCTTCACGCGGTCGTCGCTGGCCTTTTTTAGCACGGCGTAGCCGAAATTCCCCGGTCCTAGCAAATTGGTGCCGGGCTGGCCATCGAAGCCGAACGGGGGAATGGTGCGGATGTTGATGTGGAATTGCGGAGCCATCTCCACATAGAGCCCGGAATAGGCGTTCCACGCATTGCCGCGCATCGCGATCTTGCCGCTCATGAAATCGTTGTTGAGATCGCCGTTGGACTTCACATCCGGCGACACGTAGCCCGCGGCAACCAGACCGCGGATGTACTCCAGCGCGGCTCGGTACTCGTCTGTCTCGATGTCTTTGGTGAGCTTGCCACCAGGCTCCAGGCGCCAGTTGTTTGGAGCTCGAAAGATGCCCTGGAACCACAACATCGAATACGGTCCGGTGGTGGAGTCGTTGGTGACGCCCAACGCCCATTTGTTGGCGGCGGGTTGGGTCAGCTGTTTGCAGATGCTGGTGAAGTCGTCAATGCTTTTTGGGGGCTGAGCGCCGATCTGATCGAGCAGGTTTTGCTGAACGTACATCGGCCAACCAGTGATCGACCGCGCGATGGGGATGCCCCACACGGCTCCGTCGAGCATCACGATGCGCCAGGAGGCAGCGTTGATGTTGGCCAGGTTGATGTAATCCTTGACCGCGTCGCCACCGAGGTAGGGCGTGAGCTCGGCGCACAGGGACTTCTGGAAGGCCTGGATATTGGGCAGGACCGGCACAATCGAGACGTACATGACATCGGGCAAGTCGCCACCGGCGGTGACGGTGCCCCACCTGGAGGCGTAGTCCGGTTGGGGGACCATGTTGACGGTCAGATTGGTGCCGAGGGCGGTGTTGAGCTGCTGCCAGGCGGGGTTGACGTCGACCGGTGTGGGGACGGCGGTGGCGACCAGGACCATGCCGCTGACGGTGCCGCCGCTGCCCGGCGTGTCGTGGACGGTCTGCGAGAGTTGGGTGGGGAACGTCACGAAGCCGGGGTCGACGCCCGAGGCCGTACCCGGGTAATCGGGCCGCGGGCCCTGCGCAGGCACAAAGGTCGGTACGTGCGAGCCCGCCGCCGACACAGGCGCGGACGCGTTGGTTGGCGCCGCGGGTGCCGGCGCGCTCGTCGGCTGCAGGGTGGCGACCACCGACGTAGCGGGCACCGGTGTGGGGGGCGCCGGCGCGGGGATGGCAGTCGCAGCCGCGGCGACGGTCGCGGGCGCGCTCGCGGGCTGCCCGGCCGCCGGGCCAGGCGCGGCTTGACACGCCGCCAGCAAAGACGCCGAGAGCACGTACGCGCCGCCGGCGGCCAGGCGCATGAATCCGCGCCGGCTGACTTCACCTGTACCGAACTGCTGGTGCCCCGACATGGTCGTCTCTCCTTTGACCATGCGATGCTATGCCCCGCGGCAGCCCGAGGTCAGGTCAGGCGGCCATGGCCTCCTCGTACTCCTGACGCACCTGGTCGCCACCGCCACTTCGCCAGTCGCTGATCAGCGCATCCAGGTCGCCCAGCGGGCGGCGGCTTACCACGATGTCGGTAATGCCGTCGCCGAACCGCTGGTTGGCGACCACACCCTGGCGACCATTGGACTCCGAGTAGTACCCCACGGTTGGATCCGGAACCCCGACGGCTTCATATTGCTTGAACACGCCGATGACGTGCGGCACGTAGTCGGCGCCAAGCGGATCGAAGTATACCGGCGACGGATTCACCACGGCGTTCATCGTGCGCTGCATCCAGTCCGCGCGTCCTTGATCGGTCAGGACCGGCGTGCCGCTGTCGCTGCGCGTGAAGTCTCGGCCCTCGATGCCATAGGCGATGAGCTGGTACTCCTCCGTTCCAAACGGCGCAGCCAGCAGATTGAGGACCGACAACAGCTCCCGAATACGGTCGTCTGAAGCTTTCTTCAGCACGATGGTCCCGAAACTGCCGTGATACAGCGGATACGTTGGTTGCGTGTTCGCGTCGGCTCCGAATGGAGGAACCAGTCGAATGGCTGGCGGCGGTTGGAGCTCATTCGGCGCGCCGAACGAGTGATAGATGTCCGTGGTGTTGCCGTCCCATCGAAACACGCCCTTGCGCGCTACGAATGCCTGGCGAGCGGACAGCGTGTTGTAGCCCGGCGAGCCAGGCTCGTACAGACCCGCCGACCACAGATCGCGCGCATACCCCAGCGCTGCCTTGAACTGGTCGGTCTCGAACAGGCGGGTGAGCTTCCCATTTTCGACCTTCCACTGGTTCGGCCCACCATAGATCGACGTGAACAGTTGATTGACCACGCCGTAGCCGTACAGGTAGCCGGATTCGGCAACGATGCCAAATAACCCATCGTTCGGCTTCTGCAGCGTCTGCATGATGTTGCGGTAGTCCGACGCGGCTCTGGGCAGCTCCAGGCCGGCCTGCTGCAACAACTCCGCGTGGTGCCAGTGCACCCAGAAAAACGGCGGCAGCGGATCTCCGACGCCGAAGATCTTGTTGTTGATGACCACCGTCTTCCAGACGTTCGTGGGATGCGCCGCGAGGTTGGGGAAGGCCTTGACGGCATCGCCACTGAGGAACGGCGTCAGGTCGGCGCACTTGGCCTCCAGGAACTGCGGGAAGCCCGCAACCAGGAACCCGTTGGGAAGGTACAGGAGGTCCGGCATCTCCTCACTGGCAAGGATCGTGGGCAGCTTGGTGTTGTAGTCGGCGAACGGCGTGATGTTGAGGTTCAACGTTGCGCCGATGCGCTTGTTCAGCTCTTGCCAGACGGGGTTGGAGTCCATCGGCGTGGGTAGGGTGCCGAGGGTCTCAGTCGTGATGGTGATGTCGCCACCTTTGGCAGGCGGATCCGCAACCGAGCGGATCAGTTGCTGCGGGTAGCTGGTGTAGCCCGGCGGGGTGAGCGTGCCGCCGGGCACGTCGGCCGGCGGCGAGTTCGGCGGTACGTAGGTGGGCAGTTGAACACGCCCGCTGCGGCTGACCACCGCCGCGCCCGCTCCCGTCGGAGTGGCGCCCTGGGCGGGTGCCGCCGTGGGCGGACTCGTGCCGGGCGCCACCGTAGGTGATGTGGGCTGAGCTGGGCTACACGCGACGGCGACGGTTGCCGAAAGCACGCCAATGAGGCTACGCCGACTCAACGACGATGACAGCATGGGCTGCGTTCCCCCCAGATAGTGCCTGTACGGCTGGGACGCTTTGCGACGTTCGGGCCGCGCGCTTTAGGCGCCGACGGCCTCCGTGCCGAACGCGCGCTTGACGCCTGGCGTCAGACAGTAGATCAGCACGATCGCGTTGATCACGATGGACGGCAGCACCGCCGACAACGTCGTCTGTCCGATGATCGACAGGATGTCAAGGATGATGTTCAACGCCGACAGAATGACCAGGAACATCCATCCCTGGGGATGGACGTTCCAGAGTTGGACAACCACCCAGGCGTAGACCAGCGTCATCAACGCCCACAACAGCGCGCCCCACAGGTCGAAGCCGAAGAACGCCATCGGTCCGAGAAAGAACGGCAGCAGGTGCAGATACTGCAGCGTGTGAATCGCGGCAAGGATGGTCGCCAGGGCCGCAAGAATGGCGATGATCGTGATGCCAATTGGACGATGTGCAGTCATATGGATTCCCCTCAGGTTCCGATGTATTCCCCGTGACATCGCTGGGTGTGGCCCTGCCCGTTGTGAGGCGAGCCCACCCGAGCCTATTGTGTGGCGAAGCCCGTCAGTCGGCAACGGCTCGGCGCGCGTCGGAGGCAAC
This sequence comes from uncultured Chloroflexia bacterium, assembly GCA_963776625.1. Lineage (GTDB taxonomy): Bacteria > Chloroflexota > UBA6077 > UBA6077 > CF-72 > CF-72. Next base: position 214,196 of record CAVZNP010000008.1, read on the forward strand.
TGTGACCCAACCGTGCGCGGGGCCGGCTAGAATCCGTCTTTACGGTATGGCGACGCTTGTGTACGTGATCTTCGACGGAGATCCCGAAGGCCCGATCGATCGCCTGGCGCACGCCATCGGCGAAGGCGCGCTGAGCGTGCCGGACACGCGGGTTGTGCTCCACCGCCCCGCCGAAGCCACCGTCGACCAGATGGTAGCGGCAGACGCCATCATCCTCGGTTCACCGAACTGGCACGGCATGACCGCGGACATGAAGGGTGTCATCGACCAGACGGGCATGATCTGGGAGCAGGGCAAGCTCGTTGGCAAAGTGGGCGCCGCCTTCACCAGTGGCTGGTCGCGCTCGGGCGGTCAGGAGATGACGTTGCTGACGTTGCTGCATACGCTCCTGGCGCACGGCATGGTCATCGTTGGACTGCCGTGGAGCCGTCGCATGGTCAAGAGCGGCTCATACTACGGCCCGACCGCCGTGGGCGGGCCAACCGAGGACGACCTGGGCCAGGCGCGTGCGCTCGGCCGCCGCGTCGCGCACTACGCGAGCTGGCTGGCCACCGGGCGCGGCGACGCCGAAGACAGCATCGAAGGCGGTCTGTTCTACCGCGAGCGCCGCGGCCACGTGGTGCGTCGGTAAGCGGTAATCAGCTCAGTCCTCGAGCTCCACTCTCGCGGTGCCGAGCGTCGTGCGCCGATGCGCTTCGTCTTCACCCCAGATTTCCAGCTCGACGATCCCCCCGGAGGTGCGGTCGGGGTTCGCTTGCGTGGCGACGACCTTGCCTTTCAGGTGGTAGGGACGGCCTACCTCGTCGATACCCCGATACGACGCTTCGATGTGACGGACAAACGCGTTGGGCCCGGCCCAGCTCTGCACCAGCTCGCCCAGCCAGCCCGCCTTGAGCAGGCCGTGCAGGATCACACCTGGCAGACCTGCCGCTTCGGCGAACGGACGGTCGTAATGAATCTCGTAGAAATCCCCAGAAGCGCCGGCGTACTGGACCAGCTGACGCGTGGTCGGATGCTTTGTCAAGGTCGGCAGCTCGTCCCCGACGCTCACCTGGGAAAAACGCAATCCGGCAGGCAAGGACATGGCTAGCGCCGGATACCGGTCCCGCGGCCTTCGGCCACCAGACGCCCGTCCTGGTCCGTATACCGAATCGAACGGATCATCATCAGCATGGATCCACTGTTGCCCTGCACTCCGCGCACCTCCACCAGACTTGCCTGAGCGGTAATCACGTCGCCGGGGCGCACCGGGCGGTACCAGTCGTAGCTGGTACCGCCATTGAGGTTGATTCGACCGAATCCGAGCTCCGGCACGCTCAGCGGAGCCGAAATGGTGCAGAGAAACGTGGGTGGTGCAATCACGCCACCCCAGCGGGAGTGTCGGGCGTATTCCGGATCGACATACAGCGGATTCGGGTCCCCCAGCGCCTCGACGAAGCGGCGGATCGCGCCAGCCTCGATGACACGGCTGTTGGCTGGTCCCGCCATTCCGACGTAGCGCTGACCTTCGGTAACTGCTTCCTCCAGTGTTGCCACTGGCCGATGGCCTCAGCGACCTTGCCCGGTCGGTTGCGCGGTCGGATACCCAGGGCCGCTCACCAGGGGGCGGAACGACCGCTCGATCAGCTCGAAGGCCTTGTCGAGCTGCCAGGGACCGTCAGACACGATCTGACTGATCAGCTGAGGTTTGTTGTAGAGACCGATCTCGTATCCGCGCGCTGAAATCACCTGGCCGGTGCACCAGTCGGACCCCTCGCTTGCCAGAAAGGCAACCGCGGGGGCAACGTTTTCCGGCGCTCGCTCGTCTCCGTCTTGCGACTGCCGGCGTCGTTCGTCGGGAACTGATTCGGTCATGCGTGTCGCGGCGCCGGGCGAGATCGCGTTGGCGGTGACGCCGTAGCGCGCCAGCGCATTCGCGCACGAATACGTGAAGCCGACGATGCCCATCTTGGCCGCCGCGTAGTTCGGCTGGCCCGGCGCACCGTGGAGACCGGAAACCGACGTGAAGTTGATCAGCCGGAAGTGACCCTCGGGATTGCGCTGCTCGCGCCAGTACGCCGCGGCGTAGTGCGCCGTGTTGAAGGTGCCCTTCAAATGCACGCGAATGACGGCGTCCCATTCTTGCTCGGACATATTGAAAAGCATGCGGTCGCGCAGGATGCCCGCGACGTTGACCACGATGTCGAGTTTGCCGAACGAGTCGATCGCCTGCTGAATCAAGCCCTCCGCGGCCTGGAAGTCGCCGACGTCATTGAGGTTGGCGACGGCGTTGCCGCCACCAGCTTTGATTTCCTGCACGACCTGGTGCGCCGGTGTCGAGTCCGGGTTGCTGCCGTCCAGAGAAACGCCCAGATCGGCGACCACGACGCTGGCCCCTTCGCGTGACAGCAGACGCGCTACGCCTGCTCCGATGCCGCGGCCAGCTCCGGTCACGATTGCTACTCGTCCGTCGAGTTTGCCCATGCTGGTCTCCTCCTTCGTAGATTGGGTGTATCGACTGCCGCCACCCTCGTGTCTTCGGTTACCATGACAGCGAGGTGGCACTGGCTGGTGAACTGAACTGGGCGGCACAGGCCGTGTGGCCGCCACCTCCCACCCCGTCTGGCTGGGTGCGCATGGATTGTCACCTGCATACGCTGGCCTCCGGGGATGCGCGAACGACCCTCGAAGAGCTGGCGCAGCGCGTCGAGGCCGTGCGGCTCGACGTGGTCTGCATTACCGATCATCACACCCTCGAGGCGGCTCAGGCGGCGCTGGCGCGCGACCTGGGGGTGCGCATCATTGTCGGCGAGGAAATTCGCACCCCGTCGGGCGAGCTCATCGGGCTGTATCTTTCGGAACGGATTCCCTACGTACTGCCTGTGGCCGAGGTGGTGCGGCGCATCAAGGCGCAGGGCGGACTGGTCTATGCGCCCCATCCGTTCGATCCTGTGCGCGCCGGCCTGCGCCGGCCCGTGTTGGAGGCGTTGGCCACAGCCGGAGAGCTTGACATCGTCGAAGTCTTCAACGCCAAGATTCCCGACCAGGCGCACAACGACGCTGCCGTCCGGCTGGCGCAGGAGTTCGAGCTGGTGCCCGGCGTTGGTTCGGATGCGCATGACCCGCACGGCGTGGGAGCAGCGTACATCGAAGTCCCGGATTTCGACGGGCCGCGGTCGATGCTGGCCGCGCTGGCTCGTGGGCGGGTGGTGGGCGAGCACCGCCCGCACGCGCTGCGCTACCCGAGCGCCGTGCCACCGGTAGGCTGATTTGCGGGGCCAGCTGCTCGAGGCGATGAGCTCATGTCAGCACCCGTCCGGGCGGCTGTCAAGCCAACCGAACGTTCGTTTTAGCGTCCCTGCCAGCGCGGCGCGCGCTTCTCGAGGAACGCGCGCGGACCCTCCCGGTAGTCCTCCGTTTGCCGCAACTCGGCCCCCAGCCGCGCCTGCAGCGCGAACAGCTCGTCCTCGCCCTGCTCCACGCTGCTCCGCACCACGCGTTTGGTCAGCCGCACCGACAGCGGCGCCGCCTGGCAGATGAGCTCTGCCAGCTCCAGCGCCGCGCGCACGCCCTGACCGCTGGGCACCACGCGGTTGACCAGGCCGAGCTCGAACGCGCGCTGCGCGGACAGCGACTCGCCGGTCATGGCCAGCTCGAGCGCCAGCGTCATCGGCAAGCGCCGACCCAGTCGCACCAGGCCGCCCGCCCCGGCAAAGATGCCGCGCTTGACCTCTGGCAGTCCAAAAGTGGCGTGCTCTTCCGCGACCACGAGATCACACGCCAGACAGATTTCAAAGCCACCCCCCAGCGCGAAGCCATTCACCGCGGCGATCAGCGGCTTGGGGAACTCGCGGCGGGTGATACCGCCGAAGCCATACGACGGCCGGTGCGCCTCGCCAGACTGCTCGCGCTGCAGCGCCAGTCCAACTTCGTTGAGGTCCTGTCCCGCGCAGAATGCGCGGTCGCCGGCACCGGTCACGACGACGGCCCACGTCTCGTCGTCCTGGGTCAGCCGATCGTAGGTGTCGTTGAGCTGATCGGTCATTTCCAGGTTCATCGCGTTGCGGGCTTCAGGGCGATCCATCACGACGATGGCGACGCGGCCTTCGCGCGAGAGCTGTACGGGCATGGCGGTTACGTTCCCTCTGGCAGACGCCCGATGGCGTACAGACGCGGTCGTTGTCCTTTGCCCACCACCTCACCTCGGCGTTCCAGATAGACGACGTGTGCGCGCGTTTCGCTGAGGGCCGCGCGGCGGAGGAAGCTATTGAATTCCGCCCACGGCGTGTACCAGTGCAGCTGCGCGGCGATCTCCCACAACGTCGCCGTGCCGTCCGCCTGCAGAATGCCCAGCACTTCGGCAAGTCGCTGGTGATGGTGCTCGATGAGCTGCGTCGCGCGATCGATCAGTCCCACGAACCGCCACTGGTGGGCTGGCAGAATTTCGTCCGGTTCGCCACGCTGTATCAGTTTCCGCAACGACTCCAGAAAGTCACCAAGCGGGTCCGGATCGGAGCCTGGGTGCTGACCAATGTGCGACGAAATTCGCGGCAGCACGTGATCGCCCGACAGCAGCAGTTGGCGGTCTTCGTCGAAAAAACAGACGTGGCCCGGTGAATGTCCCGGAGTCCAGATCGGAGTGATGTTCCAACCGGGGACGTCCACCCGTTCGCCTTCGATAATCTCGCGGTCCGGCAAGGCCTGCGGCAGAAACCGCAACATGCCTTCGGCATCCGCGGCGGTGCGCTCGATCTCTGTTGCGGGCGCACCGGCTTCCAGCAGGTCACCCGCGAGGCTCTCCGCCAGGTACGGCTCACGTCGGCGCGTGTGGTGAATCATTGCCGCGTCAGCCGCGTGGAGGGCGACCCACGCGCCGCTGTCTTCGCGAACGCGGTGCGCCAGTCCGTAGTGATCCGGATGCACGTGCGTGACCAGCACGCCCTGGACGTCTTTGACTCCGAACCCGGCGCGCTCCAGCCCATCTTTCAGTGCTTGATAAGCGGACTCGGCGTGCCAGCCCGGATCGACGAGCACGATGCCACGGCGTGTTTCGAATCCGTAGCTGAGCACGTAGCGCAACGGATTATTGGGAATCGGCACCGGTATCGACCACAGACCCGGTCGGACCTGTTCAACCGGTGGTAGGCTAGTGCCAGACCAGCTTTGCTGCTGGTCGACACCGGTCACCTGCATCGGAATCATCCGCGAACCACTGTAGCAGGTTGACGAAATGCTCCTCCGTTACGACGCGTAGGGCAGCAGGTCGCGCCGCACCTGCGGCATGCGCCGCAGCTTGGAGAGGCCGTCCGCTTCGATCTGTCGAATCCGCTCGCGGCTGATGCCCAGCGCCTCACCCACCTCGCCGAGCGTCCGCTCGTGGCCGCGGTCCAGGCCGAAGCGCAGGCGCAGCACCTGTCGCTCGCGAGGATGGAGCTCATCCAGCGCGGACTCCAATCGCCGCGACAGGTCCGCGACCTCGGACGACCTGGACGGCGCCTCGCCCGCGGCCTCGTCGCCAATCAGGTCGCCGCGCGTCAGGTCGCCGTCTTCACCGACTGGCGCTTCGAGTGACAGCGGCATCCGCGCCGCGCAGCGCGCCTCGTTGATCCGTTCCGGATCGACGTCGAGGTACTCGGCCATTTCCTCCACCGTGGGTTGGCGGCCAAGCTGCGCCGCCATCTCGCGCTCGGCGCGCGCGGTCCTGGTCAGGAACTCGATCACGTGGCCAGGCAGACGGATCGTGCGGCTGCTGTCGGCCACCGAGCGCGTGATCGCCTGGCGAATCCACCAGTAGACATACGTGCTGAGGCGGAAGCCCCGCCGCCAATCGTATTTCTCGATGCCGGTCTGGAGACCGATGTTGCCTTCCTGGACCAGGTCCAGGAACGGGACGCCCCGTCCGAGGTAGCGCCGCGCGACAGAGACCACCAGGCGCAAGTTGCACTCGATGAGGCGCTGCCGGGCGCGATCACCCTCCTCGGCCGCGGATTCGAGCGCCTCGCGCTCGTTCGGATCCAGCGAGTCGTCGGCCGTGGCGAGCTGACGCAGGGCGGCCTTGCCCTCCTCGAGCCGCTGTGCCAGGGTGATTTCGTCCTCGGCGGTGAGCAGGTCGTGGTTGGCGATCTGGCGCAGATACATCGCGCCCGCGTCGCCCGAGATCTCTTCCGAGAGCAGTCCGAACGAGCCGATCGGCTCGGAGGCCATGGCTTCGGTCTCGGTCTCGACCTCTGCGTCGAGTGATTCGGGGAGCTCTGGGGTGAGCAGTTCTTCGTTTACGTGCAACAGATCGAGGCTCATGGTGTGTGTCCGTCCGGTCCGCCCCTTGTGCGGTTCCTCTTCATTAGCGCATGCGCACATCAACACTTCGCTTTCGCGCGGCTAAATCCCTGTAAAATGAGAGTCGCGTTCGTGTTAAAGGCCGCTGCTGCCCGGCGCCGTCTCGGGGAAGGTGGGTAGGCGATCCGATAGGCTGTCCGCTATGTCTGCCGAGGGCGCGGCGGCTATGTCTGCCGAGGGCGCCGCACCATCGCCGCGCGACGCGGGACGCGATTGGATCTCGCCCTACGTCGCGATCCTGGGCTGCTACTTGCTGTCCTACGCCACGATCCAGTTCGCCTATCCGTTCGTCGGCTTGTTCCTGCGTGACCTGGGCGAGAGCGAGACCTCCGCCATTGCCTGGTCGGGGGCCATCAACACCGTCCTGCCCGGGCTGATCGGCCTGGCCTCGGCGGTGTGGGGCAACCTCGGGGACCGCCTTGGCCTGAAGCCCATGGCCCTCCGCGCGCTGATCATGGCGAGCCTGGTCTTCGCTGCCCTGTCGGTCACGCGCTCCGCCTGGCAGGTGCTGGTCCTGTTCATCGTCTATGGCCTGCTCGCCAGCCCGCCGCCAGCGCTCAGCGCGCTTGCCGCCGCCACCCTCCCGCTGCGGCGCGTGAGCTTCGGCATGGGGTTGCTGCAGACCATGCAGTTCGTCGGGGTGGCCGTTGGCCCACTGCTGGGCGTACTGGCGATTGACGTCGTCGGCTTTCGCGGCGCGTTCCTGGGCGCGGCGCTGGTCATGCTGCTGACGCTCGGCCTGTGCGCGGTCTGGGTGCGCGAACCGCTCGGGCGCAAGCTGCGCGGAGCCAGACTCATGGGGCTGGGTGAGAGTCTGTCGGTGGTGAGCCGCGCCGCGCGCTTGCGGGCTCCCCTGGTCGCCATCATGGCGTACCAGGGCGCCCAGTCGGCAGGTCAGTCGCTCATCGCGCTCTACGTGCAGGCGCTCTCGGGCGGCGGGGCGGGCGTCAGCAACTCCGTCGGCATCGTCCTGGCGGCTTCGGGGCTGGCGACGGCGCTGGGCTCGGTAGTCATGGCCTGGTGGAGCTCGCGGGCAGGCGCCGGGCGGATCGGACTGCTGTCGATCACGCTGGCGGCGCTCTTCACGGTGCCGTGTGCCTTCGTCACCGATCTGGCGCTGTTCACCGCGCTGCGCTGCGTGGTGGGGTTCTTCATTGGCGGCGTATTGCCCGCGTTGCAGAGCGTCTTGATCACCTCCGCGGCGCGCGACGTCCGTGTGGCGACGCAGGTCGGGACCGTCCAGGGCCTGTGTCAGAGCGCGATCTGGGGCGGATCCGCGGCTGGCGCGGCGCTCGGCGCGGCGGTGGCCACCCATTTCGGACTGCCCGCGATGTTCCTCCTCAGCGCGACGTTGATGTGCGGTGCCGCGCTGTGGTGGGGCTGGGAGGTGCGCCAGACGGTCAGTCTGAGCGCGACGCCCGCGCCCGCATGACGCGCCACCGAGGGCGAGCGCACTGGTGCCTACTCGGTACCTGATAAGTTGGAGAAGCCATGAAAACGCGCGCCGCCGTGTATGTCGAGTTCCAGAAGCCCCTGGTTGTCGAGGAGGTCGAGCTTCCCGATCCGGGGCCGACGCAGCTGCTCGTCAAGCAGTTCGCCACCGGCATCTGCCACTCCCAGCTCCACGCCCTGCACAATCCGAAAACGACCACGCCGCGGCTGATGGGCCACGAGTCCACTGGTGTGGTCGTCAGCGCCGGCCCACAGGTCACGCACGTCAAAGAGGGTGACCACGTCATGGTGACGTTTTTGCCGCGCAGCACGGTGCCTGGCGCGAAGACGCCTGTGCCGGTCGTCAAGTGGCGTGGCCAGGAGATTCACAGTCACGGCAACAACAGCACATGGTCGGAGGACATCCTGGCGGACGCCAACTTTGTGGTGCCGCTCGACAAGGCCGCCCCCACGGACGTCACCGCCGTGATCGGCTGCGCGGTCATGACCGGCTGCGGGGCCGTGCTCAACACGGCACGCGTCCAGGCCGGCGACTCCGTGGTGATCATTGGCGTGGGCGGGGTTGGCCTGGCGGCGGTCCAGGCCGCCGCGAACGTGAGCGCCTACCCGATCATCGCCGTGGACGTGGACGACGAAAAGCTCGCCTTCGCGCGGCGCTTCGGGGCAACGCACGGTGTCAATTCGCGGACGGAGGACGCGGTGGCGCGCGTCGTCGAAATGACCGGCGGCGGCGCTGACTTCGCCTTCGACGCCATCGGCCGGCAATCGACGATCGCCACGCTGCTGCACTACGTGCGGCCAGGCGTGGCCGGCTACCGGCCCGAAGGCGGCACCGCGGTGCTGGTCGGCGTGCCGCGGCCGGACGCCACGCTCACGGTGTGGGACGCGCTCCTGCCGGGCTCCAAGACGTTCAAAGGCACCAACGGCGGGTCGCCACGGCCGGATCACGACCTGCCGATGTACGTGCGCTGGTTTCTAGAGGGCAGGCTGCCGCTGGACCTGCTGGTGAGCCGGCGCTACACGCTGGAGCAGATCAACGATGGCATCGGGGCACTCGAGCGCGGCGAGATCCTCGGCAGGTCGATCGTCGAGTTCTGAGGGCTCCACCGTGGGTGGAATTTTGAGCTTCATCAGCCCTGACGGGAAAACGCGAGGCTCGACGGTGAGCCCGTCGACACGCTCTGACCGGTCGGTGTGAGCGCGCCCGTGGCGGCCTCCACGCGAAACGCGACAATCGTGTCGCTCGCCTGATTCGCCGCGTACAGAAACCTGCCACTGGGATCGAGGGCGATGGCACGCGGCGTCTTCCCGCCAGTCGAAAACCAGCCCGTCGGGCTCAGCGTTCCATCCGCCGCTTCGATCTCGAACACGCCGACACTGTCGTGCCCGCGATTCGACACGTACACAAACCTGCCGGATGGATGAACCAGGATCTCCGACCCCGTGTTCTTCATCTGCACGTCGTCTGGCGCTGACGACAGGGTCTGCAGCGGGGCCAGGCCATTGCCACCCTCCTCGTAGCCGAAGGCAGTAAGGGTCGAGTTCAGCTCGTTGACAACGTACGCCCAGCGCTGCTCAGGGTGAAAGGCCACGTGCCGCGGCCCCGCGCCGGGCTCGGCAATGACAAACGGCGGGCTGGCCGGCTCGAAGGTGCCCGCGTCGACGTCGAGTCGGAACACGAAGTCGCGATCCAGTCCTTTGTCCGGAACCACCACGAACGTGCCGGTTGGATCGAACGGGATATCGTGGGGGTGCGGCGACCCCTGCTGGAGCGGGTCTGGTCCTGGCGGACCCTCGAGCTTCACCAGGTCGCTCACGCTGCCCAGCTGTCCGTCGGTATGGACGGGAATGACGGCGATTGTCGCCCCCGTGTAGTTGGCGACCACCAGCCAGCGGGCGCCGTGCGAAAAGTCCAGGTGGACCGGGTTTGCCCCGCCAGAGGGCCACGTGCCAAGATGCCGCAGCTGGTCGGGCCCGTCGAGCGCGAACCCGCTGATCTCACTCAGCTCGCCGCCGTGCACGCAGTACAGGAAGGGCTGGTGCGGGTGCAGCGCTAGAAACGAGGGATTGTCGGTCCTGGCGACGACGCCCAGGGGCTGCCAGTCGCCCGAGTCCGTGTCCATGCGATAAGCGCTGATCCCCTCGCCGTGTCCCGATCGATCTGGCGTCGTATAGCAGCCGACGTACACGATCATCTCGCGCGTGCTCATGGCCATCCCGCCAAGGGTAGCGCCCGTTACCCGCGCCGCGTGGACGCTTAGCCGAGCTGTGCGGCGCGCTCGACGAGGCCGCTGAAGGCGGCTTCGAGCTCCGCGTCTGCCGCGCCGCACGCCGCGTGCCGGTCGGACAACCACCGTTGATGGCGCGCCAGGTGCTCGCCAGCCACGGCAAGCATGCGCTGGACCTCAGCGGGCTGCGGTCCGCCGCGACCCTGACGTGTGACGACGATTTGCCTTGGATCGAGCGCCGCGGCAAAGGCTGCTTCCGACAACGGCAGGCTCGTCCCAGCGTGCTCAGCGTAGACGGCAGTGGCGTCCGCATAGGCGATGTCCGGTGGCCGCAGGCCTCGCTGGCGGCCGTAGTCGGTGAGTCGCGAAGCGAACTCGTGGGCTTCGCGAAACGGCACGCCCGCGGTCTGGACCAGAACTTCGGCCAGGTTGGTCATCGCCGAATAATCTCGGTTGACCTCCACCAGCGCGCGGCGCGGATCGACCACGACCGCTTCCAGCGTACGCTGCAACAGGAACAGGAGCTCGTGCACACGCTCGGCCGGCACGACGCTGGTGACCGACTCTCGAACATCGGTCATGCCCGACGTGACGTTGTGCGCCAGCAGCGTCATGGACACCGAGGACCCGATGATGATGCTCGCGTGCTCGCGCAGCACCTCCAGCACGCGCGGATTCCGCTTCTGCGGCATCATGCTACTGATGCCGGTGAGATTCGACCCCGAAGCCAGGTTCAGCCACGAATCCACCAGGTAGAACTGCGCGAACACGTCCTGGGTCAATTGGCCGATCTGAATCGAGACCGCCGCGAGAAGCTGCGCGAGCTCGAGCGCCGCGTCGACGGGCGCGACGAGATTTGCGTCGAAGGCGTTGTCGACGAGGCCATCGAAACCGAGGAGCTCGGCGAGTCGCGCGCGGTTGATCGCGAACGCCGAGGTCGTGCCAGCGCCAGCGCCGAGTGGACTGCGGTTGGCGCGCGCGAAGGCTTCGATGGTGCGACTGGCCGTGCGGTCCAGGCTGTCGAGGAATGCCAGCAAGTAATGCGCCAGCGACGTTGGCTGTGCCTGCACCCCGTGCGTGTAGATCGGGATCACCGTCTCCACGTGACGACCTGCCAGGTCGAGTATCGCCTGGCGGACAGGCAGCAAATCCTCAAAGAACGCGAGGTACACCGCGCGTAGCCAGAGACTAACGCCGGTCGACAGCATGTCCTGGCGGCTCCGTCCAACGTGGAGCCAGGAAGCCTCGGGTCCGACCGCCGCGAGAAGATCGCGCTCGAAGTCGAGATAGTCATGCGACCGCCTCGCACCTGGCAGGCTTTCCCGATCGATCAACTGCTGTGTCGCCGAGGCAATCTTCGCTGCCAGCTCACGCGCGACGATGCCGCCTTCGACCAGCGCCACGAGCGACGCCTTGTTCATCCGCGACATCGACGCGTAGAAGTCCGGCAGCTCGAGTGTCGGCACACCCACCTTCATCGAGTAGCCCTGGTCAGTCATCGCCAGTCATCGCCAGTCAGTCATCGGCAGACATCGGTTTGCGTGGCCAGGGTACATGCTCCTGCTGCGCCGTCTGGGACCGCGCGGCACGCGCAGGGGCGTCACAATAGGCCCATGATCAGGGTCAACAACGTCAGCCACCTTCTGTACCCCGTCAACGATGTGGCCCGCAGCATCGAGTTTCTATCGAAGACCCTGGGGCTCTACGTGCAGGAGCGGGGCACTACCACGTATCTCGGCAGCGGTGACACCCTCCTGGAGGTCGTCCAGGTACAACCCGGACGCGAGCCCACGACCCTGTATGCCGTCGGTCTGGCGGTCGACAACCTGGATGCCGCGCTGACTGAGCTGCGGGCGCAGGGCGTCGAGGTTGTCAGAGAAGCGTGGAACGCGCGCACCTTCTGGGGTCGGCAGGCCGTCATCCGCGATCCGGGGGGTGCCAACATCGCGCTACGCGAGTGGCGTGCGCCCGACGGGCCCCACTTCGACGGCTGGCGGCCCGAGTAAGGCGTTCGGAGTGGAGACACCGCTGATGGGATCGGGGTATGACGGCTTCGAAGGCAAGATCGCGCGGACGTTTGGCGAGTCTGAGCCGTGGTGGCCCGCGCGGCGTGAGGCTCGGGCGGACGCGCCGAATGTCATCGTCGTCCTGCTCGACGATCTGGGCTATAGCGACTTCGGGCCGTTCGGCTCAGAGATCGAGACTCCAACGCTGCATGCGCTGGCCGAACGTGGCGTCCGCCTGACCAACTATCACACGGCACCAGTGTGCTCGCCGGCGCGCGCGGCGCTGATGACCGGACTGAATCCACATCGGGCTGGGTTTGCCTTCGTGGCCTCGATGGACATCGGCTTCCCGGGCTACGCCATGGAAATCGCAGAAGATGTCGTGACCCTGCCAGAAGCGTTGCGTGAGGCGGGCTACGCCACGTTTGCCGTCGGCAAGTGGCATCTCACGCGCGACGGGGCCATGAACGATGCCGCGGCACGCGCGTCGTGGCCGATTCAACGGGGATTCGATCGCTACTACGGCTCCATGGAGGGCTTCAACAATTTCTTTCATCCGAATCGACTCGTCGTCGACAACAGCCCGCTGGAAGTGGACCAGTATCCGCCGGACTACTACCTCACCGACGATCTGACCGACCACGCCATCGGCATGATCAAGAGCCTGCGCGCGCACGATCGCCGCAAGCCGTTCTTCCTGTACTTCGCCCACCACGCCGTGCATGGGCCACTCGGCGCGAAAGCCTCGGACATCGCCCGCTACCGGGGGTGCTACGCCGCGGGTTGGGACGCGCTCCGCGAAGAGCGCTTTGCGCGCCAGTTGCAGGCGGGTTTGTTTCCGGCGGATACCAGACTGGCTCCGCGCAACTTCGAGTCCGGATTTGAGGTACCGGCGTGGGCGGACCTGCCGCTCGCGGAGCGCGAGCGGTTTGTCCGCTACCAGGAGGTGTACGCGGCGATGGTCGATAACGTCGACCAGAACCTGGGCCGCCTCCTGGCGACGGTCGATGCGCTGGGCGAGCTGGACAACACCATCGTCGTCGTGACGTCGGACAACGGAGGCACCGCGGAAGGCGGCGGCGTCGGGACGCGCAGCTACTTCGGGCATTTTCAGCGGGTCGTCAGCCACGGGCCCTGGCCGCGCGACGTTCCTCGCGACCCTGATCTGATTGGAGGTCCGCGCGCAGCCGTTCACTACCCTCGCGGCTGGGGGATGCTCTCCAATACTCCGTTTCGACTGTACAAGGGCAACACGTTTGCGGGCGGGGTCCGCGTGCCGTTCATCCTCTCGTGGCCGCGCGGTCTGGCCGAACGTGGAGTCCGCCAGCAGTATGCCTATGTGACGGACCTGCACCCGACGCTGCTTGGCTTGATGGGTATCCGGCCGGCCGGCTGACCGTCACGGGTTAGCCGTCAAAAGTATCGACGGCGTGAGTTTTGCGTCGGTGCTGCACGATGCGACGCGCGCCAGCCCGCATGTGGAGCAATACGCGGAGTGCGGTGGTAATCGCGGCTTCTATCGCGATGGGTGGAAGCTGCTCACGCGCCACTCGGCGGGGTCGCCGTATTCCGACCAGGAGTGGCAGCTGTTCGATGTGCGCGCCGATCCCACGGAGCTCGACGACGTCGCTGCCGAGCATCCAGACAAGGTGCGCGAACTGGCCGAGGCGTGGGAGAAGGCCGCCTGGGCAAATACGGTCTTCCCGCTGTCGGACACGTCGGGGTCCGCCGCTCAGCGGCGTCCCGAGGAAGTCGAATGGGAGCAGCCGCTGCGCTTGCTGCCTGGTACGCCGACACTCGAGCGCTACCGTTCCAGCAAACTGACGGCCTTTCGCTCTTTCGCCGTCGACGTGGAGCTGACGCACCGCACCGCGGATGCAGGGGTGCTGGTTGCGCATGGCGACCAGGGGGGTGGCTACAGCATCTACGTCGAAGATGGACACCTGCGTCTGGCATACAACGAGTACGGCGATCTCAAGGAGATTGACGGAGGCCCGCTCGCGCCAGGCACGCGGCACGTCTGCCTGGCGGCCGAGGCGCTGCCTGACTTCCGCTGGCGTCTCGTATTGTCGCTGGACGGCGCGGAGGTTGGGGTGCTCGAGAGTGTGGCGATGCTGCTGGGGCTGTCGCCGTTCGAGGGCATTGACGTGGGGATCGACCGTCGCTCGCCGGTGCACTGGGGCGTGTACGAGCGCCACGGGGCGTTTCCGTACAGCGGGCGGCTGCACGCGGTGACGTACACACCTGGCGCGAGGGCGCCGTACGCCCCAAGCGTGGTCGCCAGGGCAGCGCGTGCCAGCACAAGGGTGTATGAGTAGAGGCTTCGGTCCCGTACGGCGCACCTGCTGGAGGCATGCTCCGCCACTGTTTGACACTGCTGTTTGACACCGCGTGTTCGGAAGATCCGCCGTGGAGGCGCCAGCGAAACGCCGTCAGCCCATGGGAATCTCCGCCAGCAGCCGCCCAAAGCCAGGCACCCCCTCGCTCGCCTCGAAGGCCCGCAGCATCGCCCACATGGACGCGTTGTTCGTCGTTACGACGGGGCGCCCCAACTCCGTTTCCCACGCCGCCACCGACGTCATCGTCGGAAAGTTGCCACCCGGCACCACGAAGACATCGATCTCCGGCCTGCTGATCCGCGCGAACGCCTCCCGGGCCAACGCAGGCGCCAGTTGACCAATTTCGTACGCGTCGGTTGCGCGGAAGCCTTCCAGCGCCACCGTTTCCAGTCCGTGTTGCGCCGAGAAGTAGCGCGCCGCGCGCTGGTTCACCTCGTCCGAATACGGTGAGACAAGTCCGATGCGTCGCGCTCCAAGCGCATGCACCGCCCGGCCGACGGCTTGCGCCGAGGTAACCGCCGGCACGCCCGCACCCGCCTGCATTCGAGCGCTGACCTCACTGTCGTAGTCGTCAGCAAACACGCTGGCCGACGTCTGGGCCAGGATCACCAGTTCGACCCTGGCCGTGCCCAGCAAACGTGATTGATAGTCGATGTCCTCGTCGCGGCTGGGCCTGAACGGCTCGCCCGTGCTGGAGCCCAGCCGCCCGAAGTGTGCCTGGTAGCTGGGCGGCAGCAGGCGACACTCCAGCTCTACGGTGGTATTGGTGGAGGGAATGAGTACGCCGAAGTGTCGCGTCAATTTAGCCAATCCATGTGTTGCCAAAATACATCACGTCGTTGTAGCGGAACTCGACGCCGTGGACAGTTGCCGGCGTCATCATGCGGCTGGTGCTGGGCGCCACTGGCATGCCGAATGACTGGTCGAGGATGTAGTCGTTGATTTGCGAATAGAGCTGTGCACGCTTGGTCGGGTCGGGCTCGGCGGCGGTCTGGTCCGTCAACTGGGTGTACTGGTCGTCGTGGAAACCGGCGTTGTTGATCCTCGGGTTCAGGCTGGCGCCGGCCCGCAGCATGCTGATCGGCTGCATGGCCGCCCACGAGTCGTTGAGCGTGTACACACCGTTGTACTTCTGGCTGTGGATCGCGTCGAAGAGCGCGGCGATGTCCATACTCTGTACGTTGAGCTTGACGCCGATGCTGGCGAGATCCGACTGGTAGATCTGCGCCATGGTGGCGTATTCGGGCAGCGTGGGCGCGTACACGAAGTCGAGCTCGAGATTGCTGATGCCTGCCTGCGCGAGCAGGGACTTCGCTTTGTCGAGATCGAACGCGTACGTGGTGTTCTTGGCGGCTTCATACGCCGGCGAGTTCGGCGGCCACGGCAGATCTTCCGGGCCAACCAGCCCCATCAAGACGGAATCGCACATGCGCTGGCGGTCGATGGCGTAGTTGAGGGCCTGTCGTACCATCTTGTTGTCCAGCGGCTGGAACGTGACGTTGGGCTGGATCTGATACATGCCGGCCGCGGGCGTCAGCAGCTCCGCCACGTAGCTGGGATCGGCTTTCAAGCGCAGATAGTCCTGCAGTGTCGGTTGGAACACCAGATTCGCGGTGCCGGCCTCCAGGTCCGCCACCATGCTCTCCGCGTCGGAGCGTACGTTGATAACGATGTTGTCGAGATAGGGCGTGCCCGTTTGCCAGTAGTTCGGGTTGCGAGTGAAGCTCATCGACTCGCCTTGCTGCCAGTTCTGGAACACGAACGGACCCGTGCCAATGGCTTTGGTCTGGGTATTGCTGTCGACGACGGTGTTGTCCTTGTCGAGCATGTTGACCACGTGGAACATGTCGAAGACGTTGGTCCAGGGCTGTGAGGTCTGCAGCAGCACGGTGTACTTGTCCTGCGCGGTGAAGGTCGGATTCTGACCGAAGAATCCACCCAGGATGCCGACCGTGACTCTGGGGTCCAGCGCGCGCTGCAGGTTCCAGACGACGTCGTCGGAGGTGAATTCGCGCCCGCTGTGGTACATGACGCCCTGACGCAAATGCAGCGTGACTTGCTGGAGATCACTGCTGAGATCCCAGCTCTCGGCGAGCTGCGGTTGCGGGTTGAGATTCTGGTCGTAGCGTGCCAGCGTGTCATACGCCAGCCACACATGCAGGCCGCCGCTGGGTGACCAGTAGTGGCCGTCCAGGTTGGCGACGTCGCCGAGTCTGCCGGCGGTCAGCGTGCCGCCCATCTTTGGCTGGCCGGCGGCCGCGCTCGTCGGCGTCGTCGCGCCTGCAGGTGTCGCGGCGGTCGCCGGCGCGGCGCTGGTTGTTGGCGCGCCGCTAGACCCTACTCCATTACACGCGACGAGAACGACGGCGCCAGTCCCTGCGCCCAGGACCCCCAGAAACGCTCGGCGGCTGATGGGGCTGCCACTCGTGTGATCGACCATGCCTTGTTCTCCCCATTTCTGGTGCCCTGCAAGCGGGATGCTGCGTCAGACCGAGGTGAGCGTCAAGAAACTGGTGAGCCAGCAGTTCAGCAATCAGTTCGTGGGACGCCACTCGCTGGCCGCCAGCCGCTGGCCGCGTAGGCGGCATCGATCACGCGCATCGCGACGAGCAGATCGTCGAGATCGGCCACGGGCGGCTGGCCTTTCTGAAAGCGATCGATCGACTCGGCAACGAACGCTGGATACCAGCGGAAATTGCCGGTAGGTGTGCGCAGAACTTCCGTCTCGAAGGTGCGGGCGTCCGTAATTTCGATAACGTCGTTGCTGCGCACGACCACGTAGGCGTGCGCGGTGCGCAGACTGAAGAGTTGATCGAAACCGCCTAGCTCAGCGGGGAATCCGTAGCCCGTCTCGACCATGCCCACCGCCCGCTGGGAGCGCAGCGCGATCGCGGAATAATCTTCGATCGGCTCGCGCCAACTGACGTTACTCATCAGTGCGGACTGAAGGGTCGGTTCGGATGCGGTGAACACGCGGAACAGATCGATCAGGTGCCCGGCCAGATTGATGGTGCACCCGCCGCCGGAGCGGGCTGCATCGAGCATCCAGTCACAGCCAAGCTGACGGTAGCGCTCGGGAGGGCCACTGATGAAACTGAAGCGGGCGACCGTTGCGGGATCGTCCGCCGTCAGCTGGCGCAGTCGCTGGAACCAGTCGCTGACGCGGAAATTGAAGCCCGTGCCGACATGCACGCCGCGGTCGCGCGCGCGGTCGCGCAAGGCCTCTACGTCCGCCGCGGTGCGTCCGGCTGGTTTTTCGATGACGCACGGGATGCCAGCATCCACCAGGAGATTGCCCAGCGCGGGCATATCGGCGTGCGGACCGAACGCGAATGCGAACTCCGGACGCCTGTCCAGTAGCTGCTCGGGCTCGACGGACGCGGGCACGCCGAGCTCGTGGCCGACACGCTCGGCGACTGACGGGTCAGCATCGCTGACGCCGACGATCTCGACGTGGGCCAGCGCCGCCGCCGGGCGGTAATACAGCGGCGCGTGCCAGTGAGAGACTCCGAAAAACGCGACGCGGACCATGGCACGAGGGTACCGCTCGAGCGGGTCGTCGGGGCCGCGGGGCCACCGAGCGGCTCGCTATGCTACGGCGTGGAACCACTCTGCCGCGCTACCGGGCAGACCCACTCCGTTACCTCCGGGGCGGACGGTGCGTGCCTCCACACCCCAAACGTCAACTCACGCCGCCCGCTCCGCCGCTTGACCGACCAGCGCTGCGATGTTCGCCGGTGCGAAGAACTCCGCGAACGAGGTAACGCCCGCGGTTAGCCCGACGAACCGGTCAGCGGCCACCGGGTCCAGCGCAACGGCGGCGAGCAGACGCGACTGATCCGGCGAGAGTGGCGCCAGTCGGGCGCGCTCCGCGGTATAGCGATAGACCGGGAGTACCGCCGCGTCCCGCTGCTGCTGGTAAGCGGCGAGCGCCTCGTCCAGTGGCCGCACGCCGCCGAGTCCCGCGCTGATCGCCTCGGCGAGCAGGCCCGCGTCGCGCAGGGCGTCGGTGATGCCTTCGCCCGTAATGGGATCGACGCGGCAGCCTGCGTCGCCAACCAGTGCCCAACCCGGACCGTACGGCACACGCAGGTACATCGGCAGGTCGGCCGTGCCACGCAAGGGCTCCACCCTGCGGCCGCCGCGCACCCGCTGTGCGAACTCTGGCGCAATCTCCAGCGCGGCGAGGAACTCGTTCTCGACGTCGGAGCGCACCCGCCCGAACTCGGCCCGCTTCCAGCCCACGGCAACGCAGGTGAGGCTGGCGTCTGTCGGAAAGGCGAGCACGTAGCGACCGGGCCGCTGCCAGATAGACAGTGCGTCGGTGGGCACCTCGGCCCAGTGGCTGTAGTAGATGCACGTTTGCGCTGGGATGACCTCGTAGGACGTGGCAGCAGTCCCTGCGGCCACCAGCGAACGCAGTCCGTCCGCGCCCACGACGAGCTCCGCTCGCTCCTCCACCCGCCCGCCGTCGAGATCGTGCCCCCGAACACCGACGACGCGCTCTCCCGCGTAGACCAGGCTGTCCACGCCGAACGCTTGACGGACCTCCGCGCCCGCCGAGGCGGCAGCGCTGACGAGCAACGCGTCGAAGCGATGCCGACGCGGCGCCACCGAGAAGTTCGGCTGACCCGCCGGTCCGCGCAGACTGCCGGTGAACGCGATGCAGCCGAAGTCCACATGCACGCTCCGCACCTGACGTGCGCCGCCGGGCGACAGCACACGATCGAGGAGTCCCCAGCGGTCCAGGCTACGCACGCCGGCTGCCTGGATGTAGTGGCCGTTGAGCGTGTCGCTCGGGAACCTGGTGCGGTCGACGAGCAGCACTCGCGCGCCGTCGCGCGCCAGCAACATCGCCAGTGACGAACCCGCGCACCGCGCGCCTACCACGATGACGTCGTACTTCATGTTGTCAAGGCCTCCCGTGTTGGTTGGCCCCACGCTAGGTCTCGATCAACGTGGCTCGATACGGGCAAACCCGCGGGTTCGGTACGGTATGCGGCCCTGCCGTGAGGTGCGGGTCAGACTGGCACGCCGCGCTGGTCGGCGACCCATGCGGCGACCTGCGCGCGGCCGGTGAGATCGAGTTTGGCCAGCACGTTGCTCACGTGCATTTCGGCGGTCCGCTCGGCGATCACCAGGGCGTCCGCGATTTGTCGATTGGTCGCGCCGCGAGCCAGGAGCTCCAGGACTTCTCGCTCACGTCGGCTCAGATGCACCGCGCTCGTTTCCGACGCTGGCAGAGGTACGCGTGACAACTCGGCGAGAGCGGCGCGCGCGACTCCGGTGGCATCGTCGAGCCCGAGGATGCGGCCCTCTTTGACCAGACGTGTGGTGCGCTCAGCGCCCAGGCTGAGCTCAGCGCGTGACAGCGCCGCGACCACGGCTGGCGATGCAGGCGCCGCGCTCAGCCGCGCGCCCAGCAGGCGCAGGCCCGTGTGCCGCACCGCGGCTAGGGTCTGGCATGTCGCCAGCGCGAGCCCCAGGCCTTCCAGGGCGCCGAGGATCGCGACACGCGTGCCGACGCGGATGGCGAGCTCCAGGCTCTCGCCGAAGTGCACCGCTGCCTCGCGCCAGTTGCCGCAGTCGAGCTCGAGATGGCCGCGATCGGCCAGAAGTTCGGCGATCTGGGGCATGGCGCCCATGTCTCCCAGCGCAGCCTGAGCCTGCTGATACAGGCCGCGCGCCGAGGCGGACTCACCTCGCGCGTGAGCCAGTCGGGCCAGGCCCGCCAGCCCGAGACCAACGGCAATCGGGAAGTCGATTGCTCGCGCACGATCCACGGATTCGCGGTAATTCGCCTCCGCCGCGCCAAGCGCACCGTCGGCCTCGTCGACTCCACCGAGGTACGAGTAAAACAGCGCCTCGCACTGGGTGTCTCCCGCGGCGGGCGCTGTCTGGAGCGCCGCGAGTACTCTCCGCCGCGCGAGTTCCAGGTCGCCGTGGTGCAGTGCCACGAGGCCGAGCGCGTTGTCCACAAAACTGCTCGCTCGCGCGGCCTGCAGCTCGAACGGCAGTGCACGGTACTCGTCCGCCAGGCTGACGGCCAGATCGTCCTTGGCATACTGCGCCGCGAGTTTGCAGCCGGTGGCCAGCGCCCAGGCGCGTTCGGGGCTCGGCCCTGCATAACGCTGTCGGTCGCGCTCGAGCAATGCGCAGTAGCACTCGATGCCTTCGGCAAGCATGCCGATACCAGTCCAGAACATAGCGAACAGCGCCGCGGCAAGCTTGAGGCCCTGGCGTGGATCGCCGTCGCCATCAAGCGGCCAGTGCCACGCCGCCCGAAAATTTGCCAGTTCCAACTGCAAGCGCTCCATCCAGCGGCGGCGGCTGGCCCAAGGCACGCGGGCGACGCGCAGCGCTTGCTCGGCTTCCAGGCCGAGCTCGACATAAAAGCGAAAGTGCCGCTCACGCAGAACCGCCATTTCGCCCGAAGCGATCAGTCGAGCCGCGGCGAATTGCCGGATCGTCTCAGGCATGCGATACACGCTGGCGCCAGACGGTCCATCGTCGACGACGACCAACGACTTTTCGACGAGGCGGCTGAGCGTGTCCAGGACCAGGCTTCCGTCCGGATCACCGCAGATAGCTTCGGCGGCTTCCAGGGTCCAGCTGCCCCGGAAAACGGCCACGCGCGTAAACAGTCGCTGTTCGTCGCCAGTGAGCAAGTCGTAACTCCAGGCAACGGCCGCATCGAGCGTTTGTTGTCGCAGCGGCGCTGTCCGGTCGCCGCTGGCCAGCATTGCGAAGTTGGTGTCGAGCCGCGCCGCGATCTGCTCGACGGACAGGACGCGCACCCTCGCCGCGGCCAGCTCGAGGGCGAGAGGGATCCCGTCGAGCTGCTGACACACGCGCGCGACCGCCGCCGCGGTTTGGTCCGTCAGCTGGAAGCGCTGGCTGGCACCGGCGGCGCGTTCGGCAAACAGCCGCACCGCGTCGGAGTCGCGCACCCGTTCCGCGGTTGGCGCCTGGGTCGGATCCGGGCACGCCAGTGGCGAAACGTGTCGCTCGACCTCGCCTTGCGTCTTGAGCGGCTCACGGCTGGTGGCCAGCAGTCTGAGGTTTGGACACGCGCGCAGCAGATCGTGGGCGAGCTCCGCGCACGCCTGGATGAGGTGCTCACAGTTGTCGAGCACGAGCACGAGGTGGCGGCTGCGCACAGCGCTCGCCAGGAGATCGGCAAATGGCGTGCCGGATTCTTCGTGCAAGCCGAGGGTCGTGGCGACGGCCTGCGCCACACGCCGCGCATCCGTCAACGGCGCCAGCTCCACCCACCACACCCCGTCGTCGACAAGGTTCGAAGCGACCAGGCGCCAGCCGATCTCCTGGGCGAGGCGCGTTTTGCCCACTCCGCCGGTACCCGTCAACGTGACCAGCCGCGCACGACTGGCCAACAGGTCCAGCACCTGCTGCGTTTCCACTGCCCGTCCCACAAACGAGGTGACCGGGGCGGGCAGGTTGTTGGGTGCCTCGCGCGACATGTGCGGGTTGCGGGCCACTCTAGAACTGGACCGAACGTGCGTCAAGCGGTTCAGTCAGTAGCTGGGGGCAGTGGTTTCGCCGTGACGATGAGGCGTTCGGAAAATTCGCGGTGGATCCGGTCGAACGTCCCCCCGCAGGTGATCAACGTCAGTGTTTCATCCGGCGTAGCGGCCATCACCGAAATGTCGGAGGGTGGCACCAGCTTGACGTCGACGACGTGATAGTCATACTCGCGGTCCTGCTGGTCCCAGACCTGGACCTGGTCGTCGATTGCCACCTGGTAGAGCGAGCGGAAGACGTTGCCCTCATCGATGGTGACGACGTGGCCGGAAATGACAGCGTTGCCCTGAGCCCCGATGAGCGCGGTGAGATCGCCGTAGTGAACGGCCACGAACGGCAAGGTTTGCCAGATCGAGTTGCCCTGGCTGTCCTGCACGATGCCGCCCTGAACGACCGATGTGTCGAGGCTAATTGACGGAATGGCCAACCTGACCGCGTAGCCTGTCGGGTGTTCTGGGCCGCGCGACTTGCGGTCCTCGGAGTCGGCCACCACAACCGGTACCGGTGCCGGGGTCGGAACGACAAGCGTCGGAGCCGGGACAGGGGTGGGCGGCCGCGTCGGTGACGACGGCGGGGTGAGGGTTGGTGTCGACAGGGGAGTCGGGACGCGTGTTGGCTGTGGAGTGGGGACCACCGCGAGCGTCGGAGCCGTGAGCGCGACGGGGGGTGGCAGGGAGGGCTGGCTGCCCGGCCACACGCCAAACTGCCACAGGCCGCCGCTGACCATCAGGCACGCACCGGCCAGTATCAGGGCAACGCTCAGACGAGACAGACCCCGACCCTCACTGTGAAACCCTCACTCAGAAACCCAGCTCGTTGCGCCGTATCCAGTCACGAAGCTCAGTGGGCCCACCTCGCCACTGGAGGCGTCGACGATGAACGAGCCCGTACCACCGTAGACGAACAGGCGCGACCCGTCGGGCGACCACGCCAGCGTCCCATCGTCAGCGCTGAGTGCAGCCAGCCGCAGCGGCGCGCTCGCGCCGTCGGCGCCGACGACCCACACATCCCAGGGCGTACCGTGCGCCAAACGTAGCGGCATGGCGAACCAGGGTCCGCTCAGCAGCGTGCCGCCCGCCAGCGGACTCAGGCCCACCGGGGCCATGAAAGCGATGCGGTCGCCCTGGGGCGCGTATCTGGGCGAAGCCATGTCGCCAAACTGCCCCGCGCCGATCAGGACCTGCTCGGAGCCGTCCGCGAGGCTGTGCGCCACCAGCGACGGACCCTGCGCCGAGCGTGCGACAAACGCCACCTTTGCGCCATCCGCGCTGCTGGCAGGCGCGCGTCCGTCGGCCACGACGATGGTTCGGCCCGAGCCGTCGGCATTGACCTGGTCGATGCGACTCGGATACTGCACGGTTGCGCCGCCCGCGTAGCTGGTACCCACCACGCTCACGTCTTCGCGTTGAAAGAAGACTCGACTGCCGTCGGGCGACCAGACCGGCGCCCCGAGCGACTCCGTGGTGTCCTGGCCGCCGGCGAGTGGCGCGACCGTCCCTGTCGTCAGGTCCAGCAGCACGATCTCGCCGTACGGTACGCCGGAGCCCGTGGGTATGCGCACCACGACGATCGCGGCCTGACGTGCGTCGGGAGCCACGGCGACGTCAGAGACGTAGTCGGGCGCATCGATGTGCGTCAAGAAGCGGGGCCGTGGCGCGACGAGATCGAGCCACCCCGCCTGGCGCCCAACCGGCGCCAGGATCGATGCCGTCGGCGACGGGTCGGTGCTTTGCGCGCCAGCACGGTCCGCTTGCAGACACGCGAACACGAGAACAAGCAGGCTGGTGGCGGCTCTGACCCACATACACTTTTGCCTGACAGCATAAGGAGGCGAGCGGTTGACCTGTGTCTCAGCAAAACCCTAAGCTCGGTGCGACGCTGGCTGTCAACGCAGGTTGATAAAGACTCATCAAGGAGGGCACCTATGACGCCCCTTCGCAAGCCAGGCGGCATCGCACTTGTGGGGCTTTTCCTGCTTCTGGTCGCTCTGCCCACAACGGCGGCCGCCCAATCCCAGACGCTGACGCTGACCATGAACGCGCAGAACAACTCGGGGATTAGCGGCACGGCGACGTTCACCGATCTGGGCAATGGTCAAACCCGAGTCATGATGCAGGTCAGTGGCGCCGGACCCGGACCGGAGCCCGCGCATATTCACCCGGGCAGCTGTGCGCAGTTGGACCCAACGCCGGCTTTCACCCTTTCGAGCGTGACCAATGGCACGTCTACCACCGATGTGGACAGCACCCTCGAGGAGCTCCTCGACGGACACTACGCCATTCACATGCACAAGTCGCCGGATGAGCTAACGGTGTATGTCGCGTGCGCGGATATCGTACGCGCGGCTCAGCCAGGCGCACTGCCGAATACGGGGACGCTGGCAGACGACTGGAGCGGCGGGATCGCCGCGCTCGTGGGTGTCGGCCTGGTCGTGGCCGGGTTGGTGCTCCGCCGACGCGCGCGCCTGGTGGCCTGAGGCGGTTCTCTTCGGACGCGCCACGGAGCCTATTGACTGGAGCTCGACCAGGTCCCAGCCGCCAGATTGAAGCGCTCGGCGCTGTTGAGAACGGTGTTCCCATCGGCGCCGCCCAGCACGAACAGTTGCCCGCTGGCTAACAGCGTGCTGGTGTGCAGCCAGCGGGCAACTGACATCGGCTGGTCGCTGACCCACCGATTCGCCGCCGGGTCATAATCTTCGACCGACGCCAGCGTCGCATTTCCGTCGCTGCCGCCGACGACCAGCACGTGCCCGTTCGGCAGCAGCGTGGCCGTGTGTCCGCTGCGCGCGTTCGCCATCTGTCCTGCTGACGACCAGGTATTGCTGCCGGCGTCGTACAGCTCGGCGGAATCGAGATAGGCGGCGGGCGCCTGGCCGGAGCCACTGTTCGTGCCACCCACGATCAGCACCTTGCCATCCTGCAGCAACGTGGCGGTCTGACGAATGCGTGCGGTGGCCATCGAGGCGGCGGGTGCCCACGTGTTGGTGGTTGGATCCCAGAGCACCGCCGAGTTCTCAGCGCCAAATCCACCCACGACCAGGACGCGGCCATCATTCAGGCGCGTGGCGGTCGCCTGACTGCGTCCGTTGGGCATCGGCGCGGCCGGCGCCCAGGCGCCTGAGGCGGGATCGAATATCTCCGCGCTGGCGAGAATGTCCTGGCCGTTGGTGCCGCCGACCACCAGGACGCGGCCGTCCTGCAGCAGCGTCGCGGTATGGTCGGCGCGCGGCGACTGCATACTGCCGGTGACCGTCCAGGTGTTGGTCGTCGGGTCGTAGATCTCGGCGCTGGCGGCAAAGGTGCTGTCGTCCTGCTGGCCGCCGGCGATCAGGATGCGACCGTCTGAGAGCGTCGTGGCGGTTTGCTTGGTGCGCGGAACGGAGAGTGTGCCGGCCGGGCTCCAGGCGTCGGTGGCGGGATCGTACAGGGAGGCGTCGTTGGTGGCGGTGGTGCCCTGACGGCCGCCGGCGACGAGCAGCTTGCCGTTGCTCAGCAGGGTGGTGGTAAACGAGGCGCGTGGGGTGGGCAGCGGCGCGGGTGGCAGCGCCGCGACGGCCGGCGTGGGCGCGAGTGTGGGTGGCGGCGGTGTGGGCGCCACGGTCGCGGGCGCCGGCGTTGGCGCTGGCGGCGTGGGCGCGGCCGTCGCGACGAGGGCAGGTGCGAGCGTTGGAGCGACGGCGGGGACAAGCGTTGGAGCGAGCGTGGGTGCCACGGGGGCCGCAGGCGTGGGTGCCACGGGGGCCGCAAGCGTGGGTGCCACGGGGGCCGCAAGCGTCGGCGCCACGGGGGCCGCAAGCGTGGGCGCGGCCGTTGGCGCCGCGGCGGGTTGGCCGGCGGGGATGAGCCGCGACCCCAGCAACACCAGCAGGATGACCACCACGGCGGCGCCCACGACGTAGGGCCACACCGGCCGAGCGCGACCCGCCGCGACGGCGGATTCCTCCGCTGGCTTGTCAACCGCTGGCTTGTCAACCGCCGCGGCGCTGGCCGCCGCCCGCTGGCGCTCGAGCTCCGCCTGCCGCTGACGCTCGACCTCGGCCTGGCGCTGACGCTCGGTCTCCGCCTGGCGGCGCGCCTCAGCCTCGGCCGCCGCGCGCTGCTGCGCCTCGAGCTCCGCCTGCCGCTGACGTTCGAGCTCCGCCTGCCGCTGGGCCTCGACTTCGGCTGCTGCGCGCTGCTGCGCCTCGAGCTCCGCCTGCCGCTGGGCCTCGACTTCGGCTGCTGCGCGCTGCTGCGCCTCGAGCTCCGCCTGCCGCTGGGCCTCGACTTCGGCTGCTGCGCGCTGCTGCGCCTCGGCTCCGCCTGCCGCTGGGCCTCGACTTCGGCTGCTGCGCGCTGCTGCGCCTCGACCGCCTGCCGCTGGGCCTCGACTTCGGCCTGGCGCTGCGCGTCCGCTTCCTCCGCTGCGCGCTGCTGCGCCTCCAGCTCGGCCTGCCGCTGACGTTCGAGCTCCGCTTGCCGCTGCGCCTCCGCTTCGGCTGCTGCTGCCCGCTGCTGCGCCTCCAGCTCGGCTTGCCGCTGGCGCTCCTCCTCGACCGCGCGCTGCTGCGCTTCGAGGTCGGGCGGCGTCACCCCTGGGTAGCTCGAAGCCCCGACCAGCGTCGCCCCGCCCGCCAATCGCCCGTCGGCCCCCGCCCCGCGCGCCGCCTGAGACTCCGCCTCGCGCATCGCCTCCTGAAAAGCTGCGACGAGCGCCGCACCCGTCGGATACCGCCGATCGCGCTCCTTGGCCACGGACACCAGCAGTACGCGCGCAATCGGCTCCGGCAGGTCTGGATTCGCCTCGGTCGGCGACGGCATGTTCGCCTGCACATGCTGCAACGCCACGCCCATTGGCGTCTCGCCGCGGAACGGTACGTGCCCAACCAGCAGCTCGTACAGCACGATGCCGAACGCGTACAGGTCCGACCGACCGTCGAGTGGCAACGCGAGGACCTGCTCCGGTGCCGCGTACTCCGGCGTGCCCACGAACGTGCCAATCACCGTCAGACCGGGGTCGCCTTGCAGCAGTTTGGCAATGCCGAAGTCCGCCAGGAACGCGCGGTCTCCGCTGAGGAGGATGTTGTCAGGTTTGATGTCGCGATGGATGACGCCCTGCTGGTGCGCGACGTCGAGCGCGGGCAGGATCTGTTCGGACAGTTGCAGGACCCGTCGCGCGGACCAGGGCGCCGGACTCGTGGTGCGCAACAGGTTCTTGAGCGTTCCGTCGCGGGCCAGGAACATGACCAGGTACAGCAGGCCGTCCTCTTCGCCCGTGTCGTACACCGGCAGGATGTGTGGGTGTTCGAGCTGCGCGATCGTCTCGGCTTCACGCTGGAAGCGCCCGACGAAGTCGGGTCGATTGGTCAGCGCCGGCTCGAGGACCTTGATGGCCACCCGTCGGTGCAAGCCGGTGTGCTCGGCTTCGTACACCGTGGCCATGCCACCGCGGCCAAGGACGGAGAGCAAACGGTAGCGCCCCAGTCCAAGACTACGGCCGACCAGATCCTCCACGTGACCCCTTTCTCGCGTGTCGCCGAGTCCGCGGCTGCGGCAAGATGGCCCATTGTACGCGAGAATCCGCACGTTTAGTGCTGAACTTCGTATTGCCCGACAGGGTCGCGCCCTCTACCATGCCGTGACGCGGTGTGAGCTCCTATCTTCGGCCGCTGTACTCCGCTCGAACTGATCCGGGCAGGCAACGCGATCACAACGAGGACGCTGTCTACGCGGGCGAGGTGTCGTCGACGGCCAGTGACGCCGCGGCGTACGTCTTCGCGGTGGCGGATGGCGTCGGTGGCAACGAGCGCGGCGAGTGGGCGAGTCAGACCGCGGTCGAGATCCTCGAGACCGCGATGCACCGGCACGTCGACACACTTGTGCCGCTCGACGCGCTGCTGGCTGCCTTTCACGCTGCCAATGCCGCGGTGTGGGAGGGCGGCTCGGGTACGCCCGGCACGCTGCGACCGGCAACGACGCTGGTGGTGGCCCTTGTCCGACTCGGGAACCTGTGGTGGGCGCACGTCGGCGACAGCCGTGCCTATCTGGTCCGTCAGGGACGTGGGCAGCGCCTGACCCAGGATCATTCGTGGGTTGACGAGCAGGTCCGCGCTGGATTCATGACTCGCGAAGAGGCGCAGATCAGCGAACGTCGTCACGCGATCACTCGCAGTATCGGCTACGAGGCCAGCATCGACGTCGATACCGGAGGTCCGCTGCCGCTGCGCAGCGGAGACGTCGTCATCCTGTGCAGCGATGGTCTGCACGATCAGGTCTCGGACGACGAGCTGGCGGGCGTGGTTCAGCAGCTGCTACCCGAGGCGGCTGCCGAGCGACTGGTGGCGCTGAGTAACGACCGCGGCGGTCCGGACAATATCAGTGTGGTGGTGTGCAGCATGTTCGACGCTTCCGTGACGCTGCCCTGACCGCTTGACGCACAGCGCCCGCGGATGAGTGTTCCGTGTGGGTCTCCTGCGTGGGAAAACCAAACGAATTAGCTCGCCGTCTCGATGTTGACCACCAGCGTGTTCGAGCCAAGCTCGATCGTGTCGCCGTTGTTCAGCGGCTGCGAGGTGGACAGAAGGCTGCCGTTCACGGCCGTCCCATTCCGGCTTCCCAGGTCGCTCAGCACAAACTTGCCGTCGCGGAAGTCGATACGGGCGTGCTCGCGCGACAGCCGCTCGTCGGGGATATAAATCGTGTTTTCCGGCAGGCGGCCCAGCGTGGCGCCTTCCACCGGCAGCGGGAACGAGCTGCCTCTGCTGGGACCAACCGTGGCGACCAGCCAGGCGCGGACGCGTGGCGGGGCTTTGGGAACAAACTGCTCGATGTGGGTTGCCTGATCAGCGGATGGCGGCTGGCCCGTGCTCGCCGGTGCCTGCCCTCCGCCGGCCGTGGCAAGTTCCGGGGCGTCAGTTGGGGTTTCCAGCTCCTCCAGCAAACGGGTGATGGTGCTGGGGGAACCGTCGTCGGCATCGGTCTGCGGCCACGTTCGATGGGCCGCCGGATCGCCGCTGTCCGCAATGTCGGCGACCGGAGCGCGATCGGCGGCGTCCTCCGATTCGATCGACTCGCCCGTCGGGAAGCTGACCGAGACCGGGGGTTGCGTCTTGAATCCGTCGTCCGCGGCGGGCTCGGATGTCGGCTCGGATCTCGGCATGGCAGGCGGCTCGGATGTCAGGGTGGAAGGCGGCGCGGACGTCGGCGCGCTCAGCGCGGGTTCGCTGACTGACGGTTCGGCGTCGGTGCTCGGCAGCTGCCGAATCTCAGATAGCTGAGGCTCGTCTGGCTCGAGCTGCGTGACGGGCTCGGCGGTCGACGGCGTCGGCTCCGGTCGCGTCGGCTCCGGTCGCGTCGGCTCCGGTCGCGTCGGTTCCGGTCGCGTCGGTTCCGGTCGCGTCGGTTCCAGGGGCGTCGGCTCGGGTGGCGTCAGCGCGTCGCCCGTCAGCATGGTCGGCGCCAGCTGGACCTGCCGAATCAGGCGCAGTTGCGAGGGCAGATTCCACACCGGCCGCACTTTGTATGTCCACGTTTGGGGCACCAGCGCGCCCATGTACTGGAGCACGGATTCGACGTCCTCGGCTTCCAGAACCGCGAAGGCGAGATGCTCCGGCTGGGCCCACAGCATGCACGCGGCTCCCCAGAGCACGAAGTGCAGCTTGACTCGGAGTTGGGCGGCCATGGCCTCCCGCGTGTCGGAAGGGGCGACGAGCCCCGTCAACTCGGTGGGTCGTCGGCCAGGACACTCCTGGGCATCATGGCCGATAGTTACATGGAAGAGCACGATGCACCTCCGGATATCATGCGCCAACCGCGGAAAGTAAGCCCAGCGCGGCCCGATGGTCCTGTGGGAGCCCGATGCCTTCCGCCAGCTGCGCCGCTCGGGCCAGGCGCGACCGCACGTCGGCGAGTCGGACTGGCGAGCCGAACCTGCGTTCGGCGACCGCGTACGCGATGAGTGCCCGAACCAGGTCGACCGTCGCGCCCAGTTGTTCCAGTTCTACGGTTACCGTGTCGAACTCGCGCACCGCCTGTGGCCAGTATCCAAGCTGGGCGAGTGCAGTCGCGAGCAGCCCACGAGCGCCAGCCGACTGGAGCCTCAATCCGAGTGAGCGCGCCTGGACCAGCGCGTCGCGGGCCAGGACCGCGGCCTCACGCGGCTGTGCGGCAGCCAGGGCGGCGGACGGCGACTGTGTGGCCGCGTTGGAGCACAGCACTGCGCCCAGCACGATGCGGGTACGACACGCCAGGGGTCGCAGTTCCAGTGCGAGCGCAGCGTCGAGCACCGAGCGCAGCTCGTCCAGAACGCGACTCAGGGATTCGGGAGTCAGCGCACTGGTCGGGAAAGACGCCTCCAGGCTTCCCAGTTCAACTCTGGCTTCGAGCGCCATCTCGCGGGCGGCGATCGTCTCCGCGGCACGAAACGCGCTCGCAAAGTGTCGCCGGGCGCGCGTCGGATCACCTTGATTGAGGCGGAGTCGTCCAAGAACGAGCGCGGCGCTCGCCAGGGTCCAGCGGTGGCGCCAGTGCGCTGCCGCCAGTCGGCCGGTCGGCACGGCCGCGGCGCGCATCACGTGGAGATCGGGCCGGTCGAGGGCGTTGCGCACCGACTGTTCAGCGTCGTTCAGCTCGCCGCGTGTGCCGCGGATTACCCCGAGCTGGATCCGCGACTCCGCGGCAGCGGCGTAATCACCCGCCTCGTCGCGCGCCGCGACGCTGCGCTGCAGCTCGTGCTGGGCCGCGTCGAGATCGCCTGCCAGGAACTGCGCGCGGCCAATCGCAAATCGCGCCAGGCCCACCAGTCCTGGATTACCGACGTCGACCGCGAGCGCGAGGCTGTGCTCCGCATACTCGAGCGCGTCGTGCAACATTCCCTGCGCGGCCCGAGCCAGCGAAACGAGCGCGTGCGCGCCCGCGAGGATTTCCGCGGGCACGTCTGCCTGGCTCAAGATGCCACGGCCGATCTGGAAGACGCGCCGAGGATTCCCGCGCCGCAAACCGATCACGCCGAGCTTGAGCTGGAGCTCGGCGCGGCGCTGGTCCGATGCGCTGTTCTCGGCGGCTTGCTCGAAGGCGATTTGCGCTTCGGCCAGGCTGCCGCCCCACAACAACGCATCGCCGATGCGGTCCTGGACTTCGAGCGTCAGGCGAGCGCGCTCGCGCGGGTCGCTCAGCACGTGGGCCTGGCTCAGCACCGAGCGGTAGTAGTCGACTGCCGCCTCGATTGACGCGCTGGTCGCGCGCAGATCGGCGGAGCGCAGCAAATACTCGACGCTGTGCCAGTGCTGGCCGGCGCCGGCGAAGTGGTGCGCGATGCGCAGCAGCCCACGCGGGTCGGGCCGCCCAGGGTCGTACGTGTGCTGAAACGCCAGTGCAATACGTTCGTG
The DNA here is from genome assembly GCA_963776625.1 of uncultured Chloroflexia bacterium. Taxonomy (GTDB): domain Bacteria; phylum Chloroflexota; class UBA6077; order UBA6077; family CF-72; genus CF-72. The sequence continues at coordinate 245,442 of CAVZNP010000008.1, forward strand.
GAGGCGGCGTCGCTCCAGTTGGGTCAGACTCGCGTCAAACACCAGCGCCGTCAGCGCGTCCCGAAGCGCGTACTCGTCACCGCCCGGCGTGGATCCCTCAGCAATGGGCTGCAGGTAGCCGAGTGCAACCAGCCGCCGCAGCGCGGCCCGCACAGCGTCAGCGGGTAGCTCCAGTGCATCCGCGACCACCGCCGCCGACACTGGGTCTCCGGCCACCGTGCACAGCCAGAGGAGGTGCTTGTCCTGCGACGTCAGGCCGTCGAGCTGGGCCTGGATCCGCGCGCGCACGCCGAACGCTTTGCGGATGTCGATCGGGTCCTGCAGGCGCAAGGCCCCGTCGGCAGTACGTAACTGCCCCGTGTCCAGGGCAACGTGCAACAGCTCCAGGAAAACACCTGGCCAGCCCGCGCTCAAGCCTATGAGCTGATCCTGCGTCGCCGGTTCCAGAGCGGCCCCGCCGCTAACGACGCGCATCAACTCCCGACACTCGTCCACGCTCAGCGCCGACAGCTCGACGACCTGCGCATCCGCTGACCAGACCTGCCCGTCCGAACCGCGCGTCGTCAAAACCAACAGGACGTCGCTTTCCGCGAGTCTGGTGACGAGGCTCTCGAGCAAGCTGAGTGTCGCGGCGTCGGCAAGCTCGATGCGATCGACCTCGACCAGCACCGAGCGGTCGCGTGCCAGGTCTCGGAGTAGACTGGCGAGGTTGGTCGCGAGCGGCTCCAGCCATGCGCCAGACGGCGGAGTGTCGTCGATGTCAGCTTCGCCCCCTTGCGTCGACACGTCGCGAGTGTCCACGAGGGTTGGCCGCGCGGCGAGTTTTTGCTGCAGCAGGTGAACGAGCGACTGGGCCGCCAGCGCGGGACCGCGTTCCGCGAACTCGGCACAGCGCAGCGAGACGAGCTCTGCACCAGGCGCGTGCGTACGTCGCAGTTGGTCGACCAGCCGCGACTTACCACTACCTGCTGGCCCGCGGAGCAGCACCGAACGACATCGGCCGGTCTGGGCCAGGAGGCGCTCCATCTCCGCGGATTCCCGCAGCCGACCGACGAACTGGTCCACATATGGGGCGCGCCGTTCCGGAGCGAGGCCTTCCACTTCGAATGCGTTGACCTGCTCGTGCTTGCCACGGATGCTGGTCGACGTACCGGCGCCGTACTGGACCACGTGGCGGGTCAGCTGATAGGTCGTCTCGCTGACCAGAATCCGCCCCACGCGAGCGTGCTCCTCGAGGCGCGAGGCCAGGTTGACCGCGTCGCCCATCACCGTGAAGGCTGAGAACTGGCCGCTGCCAACGGACCCGGCCAGGACTTCACCCGTGTTGATCCCAACCCGCATCTGGAGTGCGATTCCTGAGCGTTGCTTCAGACGTCGGCTGAACTGGACGAGGCGCTCCTGCATGGCGATCGCGGCGCGCACGCTGCGTTCGGCATCGTCGTCATGCGCCTGGGGTGCGCCGAACAGGACCATCATGGCGTCGCCGATGTACTTGTCCACGAAGCCGCCAAAGCGCGTCGCGGTTTCCGTGAGATGCTGGAAGCACTGATTGACGACGAGGGTGATCTGCTCGGGCGACATGCGTTCCGACAGGGCGGTAAAGCCGCACAGATCGAGGAACAGCACGGTGACCACGCGCAGGTCGCCCTCCAGGTAATCCTGCGTGTTGATCTGGCCGCTCAAGGTCAGGAACTGACTGATGCTGGTGGCGAGTGGACGATCCAGGAAGTCCTGAGTCGCGCCGATCGCGGGCTGATCGATGTTGAACGAGAACTCCACGTTTGCCAGACGCACGCGATCGCCCGGCGACAAGCGGCGTGGTTCGAACACGCGCTCGTCGTTGACGAACGTGCCGTTCGAGCTGTCGAGGTCGCTTACCAGGTACGTCCCTTCGACGCGGCGGATCAGCGCGTGGTCGCGTGAGATCGACGGGTCGTTCAGTTGGAAGTTGTTGCGATCGCCGCGCCCGATACGTGTCTCGCTCTCGACGTAGCGCCGATCGCCGGCGCGTTCGAGCCAGGCCAGCGCGACGGGTCTGAGACCTGGCCCGGAGAGAGACATCGCACCCCAGCTTACGCCAGCGTCGCGCCGTCGAAGAACCAGCCGTTGTACATGGCGGGCACCAGCCCCTGCACGTTGTGACCGGTCACCAGGATGGCCGGATTGGAGGACAGGGCGAAAATCCACGTCTGATCCAGCACGAAGTCATTCATCTGCGGAATCATGACTTTCTGCTTGGCCGGATCCGGCTCGGTCACGAGCCCCGTCACCAGCTGCGTCCATTGATCGTTCTTCCAGCCGGAGTTATTGCCCGGCACCGGTCGCCGAGCCGGGCGAGCTGCTCCACAACGTGCCGGGGTTCACATGCGCGTTGTTGTCTCCCGAAAAATATACGCCGTTGTACTTCACGTTATTGACCTGGTCAAGCCAGGCCGCGGCCTCCATCTGCTGAATGTTGAATTTCACACCAATTTTGGCCAGGTCCGCCTGATAGACCTGCATCATGCTCAGGATCAGGTCCTGTCCGCTCTGGAGCGCGACGTCCATTTCCAGCCCGGAGACATTCGCTTGTGTCAGCAGGCTTTTCGCCTTGTCGAGATCGAATGCGTAGGCGTTGGCTTTGCTTGCCTCGTACGCCGGTGAGCTGCTGCTCCACGGCAGCGCCGACGGGACGGCGGTGCCCTGGTAGATGGTCTGCGTGAAGTACTGGCGGTTGAACGCGTAGTTGAGTGCCTGTCGCACCACCTTGTTGTCAAATGGTGGTTTGGTGACGCTGAAGCCAAGCTCGTAGAACGTGCCGGGATTCGGATGCTCCAGGACGGAGTATTTGGGGTCCGCTTGCAGTCGCACCACGTCGGCAACCGACGTCATACGCATTGCGTCAATCGTGCCGCCCTCGAGCTCGCCCATCGCCGGCTGCTCACCGCGGAACACCCGACACAGCAGACCATCCAGATACGGTCTGCCAGCGTTCCACCAATTCTGGTTCTTCGAGAACGTGAAGTGATCGCCCTGGACCCACTCCTGGAGCACGAACGGACCCGTGCCAACCGCCGAGGACTTGGCATCTGGCCCTTCCATCGAGGGCTGGTCCAGCATATTGAAGAGCTGGAGCGAGTCGAACAGCGTGGGTCGCGGCAGGTCGGACGTGAGGGTGACGGTGTATTTGTCGGGCGTGTCGATCGTGCTCCACCACATGCTGTAGGCGCCGAGGGTCGAGCCGCTGAGCGACGGATCGCGCACGCGGAGGAAGTTCCATTTGACGTCGTCGCTGGTGAACTCGCGACCGGAGTGATAGGTCACGCCTTTGCGCAGGTGGAAGGTGACGGACTTGTAGTCGGGCGCGACGTCCCAACTTTCAGCCAGCCTGGGCTGGGGCTGGGCCTTGTCGTCGTAGTCGATCAGGCGGTCGAAGGCGAGCCAGTAGGTCAGGTCCGAGCCGATCGTGCGGATGTGCCCGTCGACGTTGGCCGGCTCGGATGACAGGCCGATGCGCAGCGTGCCACCTGTCTTTGGCACCGCGGATGGTTGCGCGGTGGCCGACGCGGGCGCGCTCACTACTGAAGTGGCCGCTACTGAGGTGCCCGCCACTGAGGCCCCCGTTGCTGAAGCGCCACTTGCTGAGCCGGGCGTTGGTGTCGGCGGTGCGGTAGCCGGTCCAACGCAAGCAAACACCACCACCGCGCCAGTAGCCGGCACCAGCAGCCTGAGCGCCGCGCGCCGCGACATGTCGCCGTGCATGATCTCCTCCCCTGGTGATCGAACCGTAGGCGACTGGTAGTCGACGAGGACCTCCCCCGGGCCCTCGTGACCGCTCAGCTCTACTCCAGATTGAACACGCGGACCGCGTTGCCCGCCAGCAGCTTGTGTTTGAGGCTCTCGTCCATGCCCTCGGTAAGCGTGGGAATAAATGTCTGCGAGTCCGGCCACAACGTGATCGAGTGCTGGTAGTCCGTCGAATACATCGTGGCGTTGGCCAGATGCTTGTCGTCTCTGGCGAGCTTGAACCCGAGGTAGTCGTCAAGCGCGGTGAAGAAGACGTTCGTGCCGATGTGGTCCTCCGGCTGGTACGTGGGCATGTTTGGATACCAGTTCGCGCCCTTCATCTTGGGCCGGTTGACGGTCAGGTTCATCTGCTGCATCCAGTACCCGGCCCAGCCCACGTTCACCTCGGCATGCATGAACTTGAGCTTGGGGTGGCGCTGGAAGACGCCTGTCAGGATCATGTCCGTCAGGTGATCGATGGCGCTGAAATAGCTTTTGACCGTCGACGCGGCGCGGAGGTTGTCATTGTCGACCCCGGCAATTTTTGCTCGGTCGCTCGGTCGCTTGCCGCCGAACATGTGGTGGAGTGACGCCACGATGCCGGACTCGGCGCAGAAATTCCAGAACGGGTCGTAATACGGATCGTAGTACGGGCGGCCTGGATAGTAGGGCAGGAAGAAGCCGCGGGCGCCCTTGGCGGCGGTGCGCTCGGCTTCGCTCACCATGACGTCCGCTCCGTCGTCTGTCGGCACCGGGCAGATGCCAAAGAGCCGCTTCGGATCGGCCGAGCAAAAGTCCTCGAGCAGCCAATCGTTGTACGCGCGGATGCACGCGATGCCCAGCTCGCGGTTGGCCAGCTCATACGTCTGGCGGGTGACCAGCGGATAGATGACCGCGGCGTCGACGCCGTCGAGCTCGAGATCCTTGATGTGGGCGGCGCCGTCGTAGTTGCCTGCGCGCACCTGGTCGAAGCGGTAGCCGCCAGCCGAGAGCAGCTCATTGGGTGGGCTGAAGACCTGGCTGGGTGGGCCGCCGTCGAAGCTCCAGCCTTCGCCGCCCTTGGTGGGGTTGGGCAACACGCGGGGCGAGCGGTCCTTGAGGTTGGCTGGGAGCCGGTCGATGTAGGTCCCGGGTGGCTCGATGATGTGGTTGTCGGCGGAGATGATGTGGTACTGCATCGGATCGTATACCGCATCCTATACTGCCTCAGAAGGCCGCGCCATCGTCTTCTCGTGCCAGCGCGTGCCGCCTGGCGACGAGGCAGACCTGCTTCCCCTCCGCGACGGCGCCGACAGCACGTGCCGCGGCATCCTCGGCAAAAGGCCGTGATCAAAGCGCGTACCGGCTCGCCGCGGTCAGTTCGGTCGGCGTCTTCCGTTCCTTGCGCGACACTCGCCCGCCCGCCTCGGCGTATGGCCTTTTGCGCCAAAGCCTCTAGAGTTGTACGCGTGGCAGACGCACCCGTCAGCACGCGACGATCCGACGCGTCGTTTCACGATCCCGGCGCCGACTTCGATTTTCTCGTGGCAAGTAGCGCATGAGCGACGGCGCTGGCGCTGAGCTCGTCTTGCGCAACGCAAACGTGGTCACCATGGACGCGCGGCTGCCAGCGGCGCAGGCCGTGGCGACAGGTGATGGGCGCATTCTGGCGGTTGGCTCGAACGACGCCATGCAGGCCTGGACGACGGCGAGCACTCGCGTTCACGACCTGCACGGACAGACGGTCCTGCCGGGTTTCTACGACTCGCACAACCACATGCTGATGACCGGGCTCAGTCTGGCCGCGGTCGATCTGTCGCATGCCAGCAACATCGAAGAAGTGCTCGCCGCCATGGCGCGACGCGCCGCCAGGACGCCCGCGGGTCATTGGCTGGTCAGCTCGGCGCGCTGGCATGAGAGCCAGCTTCAGGAACACCGCTTTCCAGATCGTTCCGAGTTGGACCGCGCCTCGCAAACACATCCGATCTTGCTGCAGCGTGGCGGCCACAACGTCGTGGCGAACGGCCGCGCTCTGGAGGTCGCGGGCATCGCCCCGGATGTTGCCAATCCGTCCGGGGGGACCTTCGTCCGCGACGAGAGCGGCAATCTGACAGGTCACGCGCAATTGGCGCCGCGGCCGCGCAGATCCGCGCGGGCATGCCGCCACCACCGATGCACGTGCTGCATGAAGCGCTCGCGCGCGTCGAGGCGGCGTATAACGCCGCGGGAATCACCAGCGTCATCGACCCCGGGTTGGGTGCTACGGAGATCGGCGCCTACCGCGAGTTTGGCACGCCGACCGTACGCGCCTCACTCATGTGGCGACTCAATCCAGGCTACGGCGACGCGCCGCTGCAGCACGCGCTGCACGAACTCGACGCCAGGCGCGTGCGTCCCGATCTCGACCATGCCTGGGCGCGTGTGCAGGCCCTCAAGCTCGGCGTCGACGGTGGCGTGGAGGCCGGGTTCTACCGCGAGCCCTACGCGTTCGCGGACGATCCCGACAATCCGCGCGGCAAGCCATACATGTCCCAGGCAAACCTCGAAGCGTTTTGCGCAGCCGCCGCGCGGGCCGGCTGGCAGGTCGGAGCGCACTGCGTTGGTGACGCCGCCATCGACGCGACGCTGCAGGCTTTCGGCGTCGCGGACGCCGCCGCGTCGATCGTTGGGCGACGCTGGACGCTCATCCACATGATGTATGCGCGCGAGGATCACTGGGCCATCGCAAATCGGCTCGGAGCGATCGTTACCGCGCAGCAACCATTGCTGTACACGCTCGCGGATGGCTTTCGAACATATATTGGCGCCGAACGTACTCGCGACATAGAACCGCTGCGTATGTATCTGGACCGCAGTGACCAGCCGGTGGGCGGCGGGTCTGATAGTCCAGTCGCGCCGTTCGAGCCGCTGCTCGGCATCTGGAGTTCGGTCACGCGGCACACGCACCTGGCCGGCGTGCAGGGGCCCGAGTGGCGGATCAGCGCCGATGAAGCGCTGCGTATGTACACCTTCAACAGCGCCTATGCCGCGTTCGAGGAAGACCGCAAGGGCACGATCGAGGTTGGCAAGCTCGCCGATCTGGTGGTCCTGGACGCCGATCCTCGCACCGCGGAGCCGGAGTCCATTCGAGAGATCAACGTCGTGCAGACGTTCGTCGACGGCCGTTGCGTCTTCGAACGTTGAGATTGCGTCTAGATCAACTGATCTACGGGCTGCTGCTTGTCCTGGCGGTGAGCCTGCCTTTCGAGCCGATCCAACCCCCGGTCTCGTTCGGCTTTTTCAATCTCAACCACCTGAAAATCCTCGAAGCGGCGATCGCCCTTCTGTGGCTGCTCAGCCTGACCAGACCGGGCGCGCTTCGCGACCTGCCGCGCGAGACCTGGCTGGGCGGCCTCTTTCTTGGTGTCGCGCTGCTCTCGGCAATGCTTGCTGAGACCCAGCGGAGTGAGGCGATCAAATTCGTCGGGCGCCTCGCCTCAGGCATGTTCGGGCTGCTCGTGGTGTATCAGGTCGTCCGCAAGCGGCCCGAACGCATGTTCGGGTTGTTGTGGGCGATCACCCTCGGCGCCGGTGTGAGTGCACTGCTCGGACTGGGTGAGGTCGCCGGCTGGCCTGTGCTCGATCCAGTGCTGAGCGTCTTCAAGCTCGCGCCGACGCGCGTCGGCGCCACCGTCCGTCTGGGTGCCTCGTTCCAGTACGCGACGATCGCGGCGGTGTTCTTCGAGCTGGCTGTGCCGCTCGCGCTCGTCCTGGCCGCCACCCAGCGCGACCGTCGACGCTGGATCCTGGCGACCGGCCTGGCGGCGCTCGGCAGTGTCGCGGTCGTCTTTACCATCACCCGCGCGGGCATCGTGGCCCTCGGCGCGGCGCTCGTTTTGTTGTTCGCTCTGGCCGTCGCTCGGCCGCGCTGGCGCAGGCTGGCGCTGCCGACGGCGCTCGCCGGCGCCGCCGGAGCGCTCGCGCTTGGCGGCCTCGCGGTCGGAATGCGCAACTTCGATTCGCGCTTCGAAACCGAGAACGACTGGGGCTGGTACGCGGCCTCGTACGACGCGCCGTCGACGATCACGCTGGCGCCTGGCGCACCCACTGACGCCGTCATCACCGCGCGCAATACAGGCGAGGTCGCCTGGACGGCCGGCGGCCCGCAGAGCTTTGCGCTGGGATACCGCTGGCTGAGCGCGGACGCCGCTTCTCAACTGGACATGCCCGCGACTGTCCTCGATCTCCCGCACGACGTCGCACCGGGCGATGCCGTCGAGATGAAGGTGAACGTCGCGACGCGCCTGCCGCCGGGCGACTACCGCCTCGCCTGGGGCATGCTGCAGCAACAGGTTCTCTGGTTCCACGATCGGGGCTATCCCGATGCGCAGACCGTCGTGCACGTGCAAGTCGAACAAGGCGTCTCACCGTCGTCCACGCCAGCGGTCGCCCTGCGGCCGCGCAGTGACCTCGCGCCCGTGCTGCCACCTGTGCCGCGTGCCGAGCTGTGGAGCGCTGCTCTCGGGATGGCGCGGCAGCATCCGCTGCTCGGGGTCGGACCCGACAACTTCCGGCACATCTACGGAACGTATCTGGGCCTGTCCGCCTGGGACGACCGCGTGCACGCCAACAACCTGTACCTGGAGCTGCTTGCCGATGTCGGCGTGCTCGGCACTCTGGCGTTCGGCGCGCTCGTCGCGCTGCCGATCGCTGGTCTGGTGCGCGGCCTGCGAACACGGGCTGCACCCCGTCAGGCGATCCTGCTCGCCGGCTTGTGTGCGAGCCTGTTGGCGTACTTCTTGCACAGCGGCCTCGACGCGTTCCTGGACTTCACTTCTGTTTACTTGCTGTTCTGGGTGATCGTCGGATTGACGATCGCGGCCCTCGAGTTGGACACATGCGAGCTCGCGGGGCCTGCTGGTTAGACCGCGCCACGCTGGGGCTCGTGGTGCTGGCCGCGGCGAGCCTTGGCTTCGACCGGCTCGACCCCTCGCTCGGCCTCACTGCCGACCTGCGGCTGACCAACCTGGGCCTGGTCGCTGCGCTGGCCCTGGTCGCGTGCTTGCTCACCTGCGGGCTGATGCGCCGCTGGCCGACGCCGCCGCGGCCGATCGTGTGGCTCACGCTCGCCTGGGCTGTCTGTCTGGTGGCTTCCGCCGCCCTGGCGCCCATCTACCAGACGCAGGCGCTCGCGTTCGTGCGGGACATGCTCTTCGGTATCTGCTTTGGCTGGGCGGTGTACGCCGCCGCGCGAAGCGCGGCACGCCTGACGCTGATCATGCGGGCCTTCGCGATGTGCGGGATGGGCGTGGCGCTGATTGGCCTGCTCGAAGCCGCGCACGTGCAGCCCGTGAACGAGTTTGTGACAGGTTTCCGCAATCAGGCGAGCTTCAGTGTGGGTGAGCTGCCGCGGATCGCTTCGACGCTGCCCCACCCGAACATCGCCGCCATGCTGCTGGGACTCGCGTTGCCGCTCCAGTTGGCCTGGATTGTTAGCTCTCGGCGACTCTGGGCGCGGATGGTCCTTGCGCTGGGCGCCGCCATCGAGCTCGTCGCCCTGGTGCTCACCGTGAGCCGTGCGGGCATGCTCGTCACCGAGATCGTGTTCGCTTGCATGCTTCTCTTCGGATGGAGAAACCGCCAGCCCGCGGTCACCCTCACCAGTCTGGCCGCGGCGATCTGCCTGCCGCTCCTGTTCGGGCTCGCCGCGCTGCGCGAGCCGCTGATGCTGCTGCATCTTTCGAGCGAGAACGTGGATAGCTGGTACCGCGCGGACTATTCTCCGCCCGCGGAAGTGTCGGCCGATCCAGGTGGAACCGCCATGGTGCCGGTCCGCTTGCAGAACACCGGGGATCGAACCTGGGACGCCTCCGGCCCACACCCGTTCGCCTTGAGCTACCACCTGGAGGATGCATCCGGGCAATCCGTTACCTATGACGGAGTACGCACTCCGCTGCCGCTCGACGTCGCTCCAGGCGCGTCGATTGACCTGGAGGCGCAGATTGTCGCCCCCAGGTCGCAGGGCACTTACGTCATCGAGTGGGATGGCGTCCAGGAGGCCGTGACCTGGTTCAGTTGGGCGGGCACGCCCGTTGCGCGCACGTATTTGAGCGTGAGTGGTCCGGAGTCACCGGCGACCAACGGCTCCGCGGCCGAAGTCGTCGTCACGTCACCGCCCACCGCGCTGCAACCTCCGCCACCCGCACGGCTGACGCAGTGGCGAATCGCGCTGCGGATGGCGCGGAACCGCCCCCTGCTTGGAGTCGGACCGGACAACTTCCGGTGGGTCTACGGTGATTTCGCCGGTTTGACGACGTGGGACACGGGCAGCCACGCCAACAGTTTGTACTTCGAGTGGTTGGCGGATACGGGTGTGGTTGCCCTTGGCCTGTATCTGTGGCTGAGTTGGCGGCTGCTGCGCATCAGTTTCTCGAACCTTGATCCGCTGCACGCGCAGGCGGATGGTATGTTCTGGGTCTGGCGACTTGGCCTTGCGGCGAGCCTGATCGCGTGGTTTCTTCACGGTGTCTTTGATTACTTCTACGAACCCTTGCCGACGAATCTAGCCTTCTGGTTCGTGGTCGGCCTGGTTCTGGCCGCTGCCGAGACGCGGCGGCGCACAAGTTGGAATGGTGCCGAATGCGTATCGCTTTCGACGTAAGTGCCCTGACCGCCCCGCACAGCGGCGTCGCTACCTACACTCGCAACCTGGCGGAGCACTTGCGTTCGTGCCAGCAGGACCAGATCCTGCCGATGACGCACACCTCCGTGCTGCCGCGTGCGCTCAACAAAACCTTGTGGATGCAGGCGGTGTTGCCGTTTCAGCTATCGTGGGTGGCGCCGGATGTGTGCCACTTCACCAACAGTGTTGCGTCGTGGTGGACGCCGTGTCCGTCGGTGGTCACCATTCATGACACGACGTTATGGATCCTGCCGCGCTACCATCCGCGCCGCCGCTTGCTGGCCATGCGTCCATTTATCCCGGCCGGAGCGCGACACGCCAGCGCGATCATCGCCGTTTCGGCCGCGACCAAGCGTGACGTGGTGCGGACACTGAACGTGCCCGAAGCCAAAGTGCACGTCGTGTATGAGGCCGCCGCGCCACAATTCCGGCCACTCGCGCGCAACGCGGAGTTGGAGGCCGTGCGCCACAAATACGGATTGCCTGAGTCCTTCGTGCTCTACGTTGGCACGATCGAGCCACGCAAGAATCTGGTCCGGTTGTTCGAAGCGTTCCAGATGGTTCGCCGACAGGGTTGTCGATCCTCCGTGCTCGCGCTCGTCGGGAATCGAGGATGGAGCGACGCGGGGATTCTGGCCAGCGTGGAGCGGCTGGGTCTCAAAGACGCCGTGCGGGTCCTGGGCCACGCGCCGATTGACGATGTTGTTGCGCTGTATAACCTGGCGGAGCTGCTGGTGCTCCCTTCGCTGTACGAGGGGTTCGGCTTGCCCGTGATCGAGGCCATGGCGTGCGGGACGCCGGTGGTGACGTCGCCAAATGGCTCACTTGCCGAGATCGCCGGGGACGCTGCCGAGTACGTTGATCCGACGCAGGTCGACAGCATCGCGGCGGGGCTGCGCGCCGTGCTAACCGACCGTGACCGCCAATCAGCGCTGAACGCGGCGGGCCTGCGGCGCGCCGCGCAGTTCAGCTGGGAGGCGACCGCCGAACAGACCCGCCGGGTGTATCAGGCGGTTGCCCGCGCCTGAGCGACGCGCGTCTGACGTTCCGAGCGCGTAGGCCACGCACTGCATCAGCCCGCCCATCACGGCTCACGCCCGTCCCCACCGAGGTGACACGAGCAGCGCCTCTTCACCCTTCTGACGGTCACCCCGCCAGATCACCCCACCAGATGGCAGGCAAACGGGCCGCTGATGTGGATCGCGCCCTGCGGGCTGCTCAGGTCGGCGTTGATGTGGCCAAGGACGCCATGCGTGCTGGCGCTCCCGTCGTCCGACGCGACCTGCGTGTCGGTGTTGTCGAGCGTCACCGTACCGCCGCTGGCGGTCCAGTTGACGAATGGATCGTCCTGCGTGGCGTCGCTCTGCGCTGGATCCATACCAAGCATGGCGAGCTGCGCGTGACCGTCCGAGGTCTGCGCGGGATGGTCGCCGACGCTGCCCGCGACGTTGATGGAGATGATGTCGCCCGAGTGCGGATCGGTGAGCTGCCCGTTGAAGGCGTTCTGTGAGTCGAAGTAGCACGCGTTGGCGTCGCTCGCGGTGAGCTCGGCGGTTTGTGAGCCGCTCAGGACGAGATCCGTCTGCGACGCATCCGCCTGGACGACGCCAGTGGGCAAGAGCAGGGCCGACGACAAGAGTAGGGCGGTGAGTGTCAGTGGACGCATACCGTCTCATTAACGCCCAGAACGGGTGATGCGACGCGCTCGCGGACCTTACGGCCGTATGAGGCCTGCGGCATACTGTCGTCTCAGGCACAGCCGTGGATGTACTGCCCACCACGACCGCGGGTGACGCTGCTCTGGAGCACGCGCCGGCCAGCATCCAGTCGCTCACCGAAGCGCTCTCGCGCGCGCTGACCACCAGTGAGATCGCCAGTGCGATAGTTCGCCACGCGCGCGGCCTCAGCGGCGCCACCGCGGCCATGATCGTCTTGCGCGCCACGACGGGTGACGTGCTCGAGCCCGTGGGCGGCCGTGCCGATGGCGAAGCGAGCCCGATGGTGTATCAGCACCTTCCGCTCGACGCCTCGTCGCCCGCCGCGCACGTCGTTCGGACTGGACATCCCGCGTGGATCGAGTCGCTGGCTCGCGCGGGGGCCAACGTACGACTACTTGCCCGAGCGTGCCCTGGGGCACCATGCGCTGGCCGCGTTGCCGCTGGTGGTTGGCGACGAGGTCAGCGGCGCGCTGCTGCTGGCCTTCGGCGCCGAGCGATCGTTTCCGCTGGAGGAGCGCATGCTGCTGGTCGCGGTGGCTGGCCAGTGCGCGGTCGCGCTGCAGCGCGCCAGGGCATTCGCCTCGGAGCGCGCCAGTCGCGAGCGCCTGGAAGTTGCCTTGCGCGCCGCCAACATGGGCACCTGGGACTGGGACCTGCGCACCAACCATGTGACGTGGTCGCCTGAGCTGCAGAGGATCCACGGACTTGCACCAGGCGGCTTCGGCCTCGGACTCGATGGCTACTTCGAACACCTGCATCCGGAGGATCGAGACCGCATTCGCGCCGAGATTGGCTCGTCGCTCGAAAATGGCGAGCTGCACCTCAAGTATCGCGGCGTGTGGCCCAACGGCGAGGTGCACTGGTATGAGGCACACGGCCGGTTGACCCGCGACGCGGACGGGCAGGCGCTCGCCCTGCGCGGCATTTGCATGGACGTGAGCTCGCGCACCCGCGCTGAACGCGCCTTGCGTGAAAGTGAAGAGCAGTTCCGCACCCTGGCCGACAACAGCGCGCAGTTCGCCTGGATGGCGGACGCCGCTGGCGCAAGGTTCTGGTACAACCAGCGCTGGTACGACTACACCGGCACCACCCTCGACGACGTAAAGGACTGGGGCTGGACGAGGGTTCATCACCCGGACCACGTGGGTCGCATCGTCCACGGCATCAAACAGGCCTGCGCCTCGGACACCCCGTGGGAGGACACCTACCCACTGCGCGGCCAGGACGGTCTGTATCGCTGGTTTTTGTCGCGCGCCGTGCCCATCCGCGATGCGCAGGGTCAGGTCGTCCGCTGGCTGGGAACGGACACCGACATTACCGAGCGGCGGTGGACTGAAGCCCTGGTGATTGGCGAGCGGAACGCGCTCGAGGCCATGGCGCGTGGCGCACCCATCGCCGAGGTGCTGGCCGGACTGTGCCACACCGTCGAGCAGTTGGCGGCTGACGGGGGCTTGCTGGCGTCCATCCTGCTGCTGGACACCGACGGAGAGCATCTTCGGCACGGCGCGGCGCCGAGCCTGCCGCGGGCCTATAACGACGCCATCGACGGTGGCGCTATCGGACCAGCGGTCGCCTCGTGCGGCACCGCGGCCTTTCGCGGTGAGCAGGTGGTCGTCGCCGACATCGCGACCGATCCGCTGTGGTCCGAGTATCGTGACCTGGCGCTCGCCCACGGACTGCGGGCGTGCTGGTCGACGCCCATCCGAGCCCTCGACGGTCAGATTCTGGGCACGTTCGGGGTCTACTACAACCGCCCGCGCGCGCCGACTCCCGAACATCTGCGCCTGGCTGGACTGGTGGGTCGTACCGCGGGGGTCATTCTCGAGCGCAAGCGCGCGGACGACCTCCGCACTCGCCTGGCCGACGAGCGCGATCGCCTGCTCGCCGCCGAGCACGTGGCGCGGGAGCAGGCCGAGGCCGCGGTGCGCGCCCGTGACGACTTCGTAACAGTCGTCTCACACGATCTCCGCAATCCGCTGGCGGCGATCAACTGGCATCTGCAGATGATGCGCCGCCGCGCCGCGCGCGGCGAGGTACCCAGTGCCGCACAGCTGGAGGAGCGACTCGACCTGATCCAGGCCAGCATCACCGCGCTGTCCGCGCAGATCGACGAGCTGCACGACGCGACGCGCCTGCAGGCTGGGCATTTGCTCGAGCTGCGGCGTCGACCGACGGACCTGGTGGCGCTGGCACGCGACTCCGCTCGCGCGGTGCAGTACACGACCGACACACACCAGGTGCGTTTCGAATCCAGACAGCCGGAGCTCGTCGGGAACTGGGATGCGGACCGCTTGGCGCGCGTCCTCGCCAATTTGCTGTCAAATGCCATCAAATACAGTCCAACCGGTGGCGACGTGCTGGTGCAGGTCGCCAGCGATGGAGATTCGGCGGTGGTGTCGGTCATGGACTGGGGCCTCGGCATACCCGAACCTGACCTGCCACATGTATTCGAGCGCTTCCGTCGCGCCAGCAATGTTGGAGGCAAGATCGCCGGGTCCGGACTGGGCCTCGCCGGAGCTCGCGACATCATCGAGCTGCACGGCGGCATGATCACGGTGACGAGCGACGAAGGCCGCGGCAGCACCTTCGAGGTCCGCCTCCCCCTGGCCGCCGCGGACTGACGCAAGTTCGACAATTCCACCTACGGTGGAGCCCTCCACCTGCTTTCATCACCCTGCTCTGAACAGCCCGCCGCTAGGCGCCCGCGGAGCGCACTACCCGCCATGACCAACTGTCAGGCCGGATGCGGCTGCTGCTCGAGATGCTGGCGCAGCAGGTCTCGCCCGTAGTCATTGCCGTTCGGCGTGCGCACCACCGAGTGCGCGTGGAAGCGCTCGGGCTCCTCGTTGTCCAGGAACACGCCTTTGTGGTGGTCGAACTCGATGAGCAGCACGGGACTCTGCACTTTGTAGAAGAACGGACTGGCGTCGTCCGTCGCCCCGATCCAGGCGAAGTGGGTTTGATCCAGATGCGCAACGATTTCGCTCAGACGAAGATCGGCATGGCCGTTCGGCAAGATGCCGACGTAGGTGCCGATCAACTCGATTAGCAAGCTGCGCTGTCCCTTCGTCAATCGATCGGCGCGGACCCCTTCGTAGGGCAGAACCTCGTTGTCCCGCAGCGCCCCGGCTCGCATGCGTCCCTCGCTGGGGTGCTTGCGCTCGGGTGGCAGCGCGTCCGAACGCAAGGATGGAAACAGAATCGCCTCGGCTTGCTGTGTGGCCGAGAGCGCATGGACCAGCTCCAGGCCACATGCCTGTTCGCGGTCGAACGCGCGTGCGTCGGGAAAGGGCGCACGATCCGCGATGCGCGGTTCCGCGCCCATGAAGCACGGTGTCAAGACCACCTGGTCGCCGAGCACGAAGCAGTTCATGTTCAGGTGGTGGCCATCCAGTTGCCAGCCCCACGGCGCCTCCGGACCTGGCTGGCCGAAGATCGTCAGGTAGTACCGCCACTCGTTGAGGATGGTCGTGTCGCCGGTGATCTCACCCAGCGTTCGGTTCAGGTGCATCAGGTTGCCGACGTGCTCAAAGCCGTCGAGGCTCAGACTGGCCCGCACCAGCTCGAGCCCCGCGTCGCGCTGGAGCGCACTCAGGTCCTCGAGGAAGCAGCCGTGCCGCATGCGCAGCTCCATCGAGTTGACCCACAGGCGCCACTCGGGCGCGTCGATGGCGTAGCTCGCCACCTGATCGGTACCGCCAAGCGAGGCGAGAAAGTCGCTGGCGGCCTCGCGCATGCGGCCGGTCGAGATGCCGGTGCGCACCACGGAAAACAGGTGGGGTTCCACGTGGCCGTCGGTCGTGATGCCGCGAAACGGCCCGATGCGGTCGAGCTGTTCCGCCTGAAAGGCGAGTTGCTGATCGCGTCGCTCCGGTGACGCCAGCGCGCGCCACTCGTCCCACGTCTGGCGCCGCCGCGCGACGTGCTCCTGTCTGCTGTGATAGTTGGCGTAGGCGCGGGCCATGCTGAACCTCTCCATCCGTCAGGGATTCCAAGCGAAGCTTAATGTGCGTGTCGGACAGTCTGGGCAAGGACAGAGCACATGGACACACCCGAGGTGAACTACCTTCCCCATTCCCATTCCCAACAGGAGACGGCCTGGCTCGGCTTTAACGAGCTCCGGCACCAGCTCGACGTGCTGGTTGATGTTTCGGACACGCTCAGAGCCCATCTCGAAGCCGAGCGCGACCAGGCCACACGCCGTGGAGACACGCGCGCGGCGCGCGCGCTGGAGCGCGGGGTGCTGCAGGTCACGCGGGTGCGGAACGACGTGCGTTGCGCGTGCCACGAGCTCGACGAGGGTCATCTCGTCGACGCGCACACCCACCACCTCGCGGCTGCCTGAAGTGAGCGGACCCGCCTGGTGACCGACAGGCGGGCCCCCGCTCGCCGAGCGCTCAGCCGCGCGCGTCAGCGATCGCCTGCTGGAACTCGGTCCGCATCTGGTCGCCGCCCTGCGACTTCCACTGGCTGATGACGTCGTCCACGCTGCTCACCGGCTGGCGGCCGAGCACGACGTCACCGACGCCGTTGTACACCAGCTGCTGGAGCTGAATGCCCTTGCTCGCGAAGGTTGGCGAATACAGCGTCGACGTGGGGTCAATCTGCGCGTACGGGAACATCGCCTTCTCCCCGTCCTGCATGACCTGCGCATAGTCCGGCGCCGTGGGGAAGTACAGCGCGGCGGGCCCTTGCGTGATGTACATCCACGGGATGGACGAATCCGTGCGGCCCTGATCGGTCAGCACCGGATTGCCCTTGGGGTCGAGGGTGTAGTCCACGTTCGGCACGCCGTAGTTCATCAACAGGTACTCCTGGCTGCCGAACGGGGCGGCGATCCAGTTCAGGACACGCAGGAGCTCCTTGATGCGGTCAGGGCTGGCTTGCTTGAGGACGCTGAAGCCGAAGATGCCTTGCTGGGCCCAGAACGTCGGTTTGATGTTGGAGGCGGCCGCGAACGGCGGGACGAAGCGGAACTTGCCGGGCGGCGTCAGCGATGGCGCGTTGCTGAAAAACAGGCGCGATGCACCGATGAACCCGTCGAAATCAAAGGCGAACTTGTTGCCCGCGAAGTCGTTGCGCGCCTGGCCG
The DNA here is from genome assembly GCA_963776625.1 of uncultured Chloroflexia bacterium. Taxonomy (GTDB): domain Bacteria; phylum Chloroflexota; class UBA6077; order UBA6077; family CF-72; genus CF-72. The sequence goes on from CAVZNP010000008.1 coordinate 262,656, forward strand.
ATGTTGTACTGCGGGGAGTTGGGCGAATACACACCGGCTGCCCACTGATCGCGGGCGGCATTGACCACGTCCTTGAACGCGTCCATCTCGATGAAATACGTCAGGTTGCCGTTGGAGTCCAGGTTCCAGTTGTTGGGCATCCCGTACATCGCCGGCCAGAAACCGTTGGTCACCCCGTAGGCGACGTTGCTCTCCATGGCCAGCCCGTAACGGTCCTGTTGCGGATTGGTGAAGTGCTTCAACAGCGTTTTGTAGTCGTCGAGATTTCCCGGTACCTGCTGGCCATCCTGGTCGAGCCACTCCTGGTGCATCCAGTGGACCCACAGGAACAGGGGATACGGCGCGGGGACGCCATAAATGGCTTTGTTGAAAATCACGCCGCCTTCCCAGGCGAGCGTCGGGAAGTTGGCCAGATTCGGATAGTCCCTGACGGCGTCACCGGCGAGGTAAGGCGTCAGGTCGGCGCATTTGGCCTTGAGGAAATCGGGTAGTCCGGGGACCACCGTGCCCGGCGCGATAAACAGGATGTCGGGCAGATCGTTACTGGCGATGATGGTGGCCAGCTTGCTGGTCTGGTAGTCGGCCAGCGGAGTGATATTTATCCGCAAGGTGACGCCAAGCTGCTTGTTGGCCTCCTGCCACAGCGCGTTGGACTCCATCGCGGTGGGTGGTGGCGTGAGCGTCCACGTCGCGACGGTGACGTCGCCACCGGAGCCGGGCGTGTCCTGAACGGACTTGAACGGATTGGCCGGGTAGTTGATGTATCCGGGATCGATCAGACCATCAGCCGAGCCAGGCAGGTCGGGCGCCGGACCGTTGATCGGCACGCGCGTCGGAAGCTGCAGTCCTTTCGGTGTGCCCACCAGACCCGGCACGCCTGGCGTCGTCTGGCCCGCGGCGGCTGCGGCCGCGGTCGGCTGAGCCGCTGTGACACTCGCGGGCGTACTGGCCGAGGTCGGCGCCGCCGCCGCGACGGTCGGCGCAGACGTAGGCGGCGCAGACGTGGGCGCCGTCGTCGGGCCCGTCGTCGGCCCCGGCGCGGGTCCCGACGCCTGTGGCGAGGAACACGCCTCCAGCAACGCGACCACACTCAGGAAGAGCGTCCCACCCCCCAGTCGAACGAAGGCCCGCCGATCGATCATCGTGCGCATCGAATCCTCCACTCCCTCCTGCTGAAGTCTACGTCCGACGCCGTGCCTCGGCCTCATCCGCAAACGCCCGCAAACGCGGCCTGGGGTATCCTGGCGCCTTTCGGTCATGCCCCCCAAACCAGTGCTCCTGACGGTCGACGACGACGCGGCGGTGTCGCAGGCGCTCACCCGCGACTTGCGGCGCCAGTACGCCGACCGGTTCCGCGTGGTGCGCGCCGAGTCAGGTCCGCAGGCTCTCGAGATCTTGCGCGATCTGCGCCTGGCCGACGAGCAGGCGGCGCTGCTCCTGGCGGACCATCGCATGCCGGGCATGACCGGCATCGAGTTCCTGGAAGAGTCACTCGTGCTGTTTCCGGACGCCAAGCGCGTCCTGCTGACTGCCTACACAGACGTCGACGCCGTCGTGCGCGCCATCAATCGGGTCGGCCTCGACTACTACCTGCTGAAGCCGTGGGACCCGCCCGCGGAGAAGCTCTACCCCGTGCTCGACGAGTTGATCGATGACTGGCTGGCCGACTACCGTCCAGCCTTCGAGGGCATTCGCGTGGTCGGCCATCGCTGGTCAGCGCGGTCCCACGAGATCAAAGACTTCCTCACTCGCAACCACGTACCGTTTCTGTGGCTCGACGTGGAGGCCAACCCTGAGGCGCGCGAGTTGTTGGCCGCCTCGCAGATCATGCCCACGCCTGAGAAATTGCCCATCGTGGTGACAGCCGACAGCACCGTCCTGGAGGCGCCGGACAACGCGCAGCTCGCAGGCCAGATCGGGCTGCACACCAGCGCCGACCTGCCGTTCTACGACCTGATCGTGGTCGGCGCGGGCCCCGCCGGCTTGGCCGCGGCTGTCTACGGCGCTTCCGAGGGGCTGCGGACGGTGCTGGTGGAGCGGCAGGTCCCGGGCGGCCAGGCCGGCCAGAGCTCGCGCATCGAGAACTACCTCGGCTTTCCAACCGGCATCAGCGGCTCAGAGCTTGCACGTCGGGCGACGACGCAGGCACGCCGCTTTGGAGCGGAAATCGTCTCCGTCCAGGACGCGACCGGTCTTGAAGTCTCGGCCGCGGCGCGTCTGGTGCATCTCGCCGGGGGCGGCACGCTTGGCGCGCACAGCGTCATCGTGGCGACGGGCGTGGACTATCGCCGACTGGAAGCGCCCGGCGTCGAGGAGTTGACCGGCCGCGGCGTGTACTACGGAGCTGCCCTGGCCGAAGCCCAGAACGTCGCTGGCCAGGACGTCTACCTGGTCGGCGGCGCAAACTCGGCGGGACAGGCCGCGGTGTACTTCGCTCGCTTTGCGCGTCAGGTCAGTCTGGTGGTGCGTGCGGACCGGCTCGAAAAAGGTATGTCGCAATACCTGGTCGATCAGATCCGCGCCACCCCGAATATCCGCGTCCTGGTCAATTCTGAGGTCGCCGCCGCGTGCGGCGAAGAGCACCTCGACTCGCTGACGATTGCCAACCGCCTGGAACACTCCGAGGCGCAGGTCGCGGCGGATTTTCTGTTCGTCTTCATTGGCGCGCATCCGCACACCGAGTGGCTCGGTGCGTCGATCGCCCGCGACGATCGAGGCTTCATCCTCGCCGGTCCCGACCTGCTGCATGACGGCGCGTCACCGCGCTGGTCGCTTGAGCGGGCGCCGCTGCCGCTCGAAACGAGTTTGCCGGGCGTTTTCGTAGCTGGCGACGTCCGACGCTCCTCGATGAAGCGCGTCGCCTCCGCGGTAGGCGATGGCGCCATGGCCGTGTATCTGGTCCACCAGTACCTGGATACCCAGTGACGCTCGCCGACGAGCTTGGCGCAACGTTCCTGTTCGAGAGTCTGTCCGGTGAGCAGCTCGAGCGCTTGGCGGCGCTCGGGACCGAGGTCGCGTTCGGGGCCGACGCAATCATCTTCGTCGGAGGCGAGCCAGCCGAGTTCTTGTGGGTGCTGCTCGCGGGCGAAATGGAGCTGGTCCGAGATGTGGGTGGCCAACGCATTCACCTGACGACGGTGTCCCGACCTGGCACCTACGGCGGTGGGATTCAGGCGTTTGCTGGCTCGTCGGTTGCGAGTGGCTACCGCGCTACCGGGCGCGCCAGCCAGCCGAGCCGTTTCTTCCGCCTGCCATCGATCGAATTGGGCCGCTTGCTCGCCGAATGGTCGCCCGTGGCCAAGCACTTCCTGGATGGCTACCTGCAGCGCCTCGAAGGCATCGAGACGACGGTGCGCGAGCGCGAGCGGCTGATCTCGCTTGGACGCATGTCGGCGGGCCTGGCGCACGAGGTGAACAACCCGGCCGCCGCGGCGCTGCGCGCGGCATCCGATCTGAAGGCGAGTCTGGACCAGTTGCAAGACGTCGTGCGTTGGATCGCCGCGGCGGACCTGTCCGCGGACCAGCTACGCGGGCTGGTGGAGCTGCACTCGAGTGCCGCCAACGCGGAGCCGCCACCCGCGCGCAAAGCCCTGGAGCTCGCCAACGCCGAAGACGACACCGGAAGCTGGCTCGAGGCTCGCGACGTCGAAAATGCCTGGCTGCTCGCGAGCACGTTCACGTCTGCTGGCCTCGACGCCGACTGGTTGGAGCGCTCCGCACAGGTGCTGGACCCCGCCGACCTGGGCCCGGCGCTGAACTGGGTGGCGGCCGCGCTGGGCGCCACGAGCCTGCTGAGCCAGGTGGAGGAGTCCGTCGGGCGCATCGTGCGGCTCGTGAGTGTCGTCAAGGAATACTCGTACATGGATCGCGCTCCAGAGCAGGAGATCGACATTCATGACGGCATTGAAAAGACTCTGCTCGTGCTGGGCTTCAAACTGCGCTCAGGTGTCGAGATCGTGCGCGACTACGACTCGAGCGTGCCTCGCATCCTGGCGGACGGCGCGGCGCTGAACCAGGTCTGGACCAACCTGGTCGACAATGCGATCGACGCCATGGACGGTCATGGACAGATCCTGATCCGCACGCGTCAGGCGGCGGGCTACGTGGTCGTCGAAGTCGAAGACCGCGGTCCGGGCATTCCAGCCGACCAGGTCTCGCACATCTTCGATCCGTTCTACACCACCAAGGAGCCTGGCAAGGGCACCGGCATGGGGCTGGATATCGTTCGTCGCGTGGTGGTTGACGGCCACCGCGGCGAGGTGTCGGTCGCATCGGAGCCAGGCAACACCCGCTTCGTCGTGCGACTGCCGATCAGCCCACCGGCTCGCTGACGGCGACCGCCTGAGCAGGCGCACGCCGCCACCTGTGGTTTGGGGTAGCGTCAGCAGGTCAGCTGCGCGGCGACGCTCGCACGGAGGCTCGCCAGCGTGGACGCGTCCGCTGCAGCCGGTGCCTGGATGTCCCAGATCAGCACCCATCGCGCCACCGGCTCTACGCGATATGTCGCCCCTGAGGATTGCAGAGACGCCTCGTACACCTGCGCCGAGCAGCGCCGGTCCACCAGCAGGAACAGTTGCCGCGGTGTTTCCACGGCGTCCACGCGGGCGGTGTAGGCGGGAAAGCGGTCCAGACGGCCGGAATACAGGAATGCCACTGATGGCGCGGCGATGACTCGCTCGCCCGAGACGTAGGTGATGGTGTAGGCGGCGTAGTAATCCGTGTAGCCTGTCGTCAGGCCGCGTTGCTCCAGTGCGTCCACTGCCGCGTACGTCTGGTCCACTTGAGAGAGTTGGTCGGGTGCCATCAGATCCGCGATGTGCGCGTAACCGGCCAGGTTCGGGACGACGCACGCCACGCTGAAGACCGCGATACCCACCAGGCCGATTCGCGGCGCGGTCTGCCGCAGGAGTCCGAACAACGCCCCGTTCACGGCACACGCGGCGACGAAGGTCGTAACCAGATAGCGTGCGCCGCCGTGAGCCACGACCAGCGCGGGCGCGATGGCCAGCACGAGAACCGCGGCGCTCACCGCGCGCTGGCGTGGCAGGCCGCATGTGCGGATGCCGAGGCCCACGATGACCAGCGGACCCAGCACGAGCGCCGCCGCGAGCACCGCGGCCTGTGCCGCATTGGCTCCCCCGAAGTTTTCGTCGCCTCCGCCGAGCGCGGTGAACAGCGTGCTAACGAGCTGCTGGCCCCGTGCGAGCAGGCCGTCGACGGGTAGCGACTGCTGGTCGAACTTGCGGGTGAGCGCCACGAGGGTGGGCCAGCCAGAGCCGAGGTTGTAGACCAGCATCGGCAACAGACCAACGAGCGCGCACGTCACGCAGGCAAGTCCGCGCCAGCTGCGGAACTTGCCGACCGACGCGAGCAAAACGATCAGCAGCAGCGGCAGCGTGGGCAGCGCTGGCTGCCAGACCCAGGCGGCGACGCCGCCGACGAACGCCGCCAGCGCGAGCATCCAGTAGCCAGGGCACGCGGCGCGCAGTGCGCGCAGCACCAGCAGGATGGTGGTCAGCAGCAACACCGATCCCAGCGCGAAACCTCCGCCCGCGTTCGCCAGCAGCCTCGCCTGGACTGGCGGTGTCACCGCCAGTGGCAGGGCGGCGATCAGCCCGGCGAGCCGGCCCGAGGTACTCCCCCAGCATCCAGGCCAGTGGAATGAGCGTCAGCGACGCCAGCAGCGCCGGTGCAAAGACAAGCCAGGGATGGAATCCCAGGACGCCAAAGAACGCGGCGACCAGGTACGCCTCCAGCGCGCCGAAGTACGCCTGACCCCAGTAGAAGACCGGCCGGTCCCCGTCGAAGAGGATGTGGCGTGCCATCAAGCCGGGAATGGCTTCGTCGGCACTCAGGCGCTGCGCCGCGACCAGTACCCAGACGCGTAGGCCCAGCCCCAGAGCCACCAGCCCGCCGATTTGCCACACGGCCGGCCTGTGCGTCACCCGTCCAGCATAGTCAGCCCCACGGCCAGTTGACGTCCTGCGCACGCTAAACTAGTCTTAGCCGAGAAGAAGTCCTCCCGCATCTGCCAGGTGAGATCGAAGCCGTGAGCCGTGACTGCTCGTCGGGTGACGCGCGCCGAACTCGGGATCCAGGAGCCAATGGTCGCAGGATGCAGGGCGTACTTCGTCGATCCCGTGACGACATCCGACGCTGGTATGCGGGGTTGTCAGCGACGAGCAGTCGCGAACCAGCGGTCCCGGTGTTCTGGCACTTCGCTCCGAGGCGCGCCGTACGCGGCGAAGGGGGTTGGCACAGTGCTGGGATCGAGAGCTGACCGGGGCACTACGAGCATGAATTGCCGGAATGGGGGCATTCAGAAGGATTCATGGGACTGACACGGCGTATGGCCGCGGAGTTTGTCGGCACGTTCTGGTTGGTGTTTGGCGGTTGTGGAGCCGCGGTCCTGTCCGCGGCGTTTCCCAGTCTCGGCATCGGTTTCCTGGGCGTTGCATTCGCGTTTGGACTCACGGTGTTAACGATGGCCTACGCCATCGGACATATTTCGGGCTGCCACCTCAACCCGGCAGTGTCTATCGGGCTGTGGGCGGGCAGACGATTTCCCGCGAAGGACCTGCTGCCCTACATCGTCGCACAGCTCGTCGGCGCCATTGTCGGTGCTGGGGTTCTGCTGGTGATAGCCAGTGGTAAACCCGGATTCGACATCACCGCCAGCAATCTCGCGGCGAATGGGTACGCCGAGCACTCGCCCGGCGGCTATTCGCTGATGGCCGCGCTGGTCACGGAAATTGTGCTGACGTTCATGTTCCTGGTCATCATTCTGGGTGCAACGGATGGTCGGGCGCCTAAAGGCTTTGCACCCATCGCAATCGGACTTGGACTGACGCTCATTCACCTGATCGGTATTCCGGTGACAAACCTTTCGGTGAATCCGGCGCGGAGTACGGGTCCGGCGATCTTCGTTGGCGGCTGGGCGCTGGGCCAACTCTGGCTGTTCTGGGTCGCCCCCATCATCGGCGCGGCCCTGGCTGGGCTGGTCTACTCGTGGTTGGGCGTAGGCGACGAAGCCCAGGTGGTTGGCGAACCCGAGCCAGCAACCGCGGCCCCGCAAGCCGCGGGCCCCGCCTGATCGCCCTTCGGTCAACCGAGGAGGGGGAGACCAGGCGTTTCGGACACTGGGGCAGAGCCAGCTAGATCGCGAATGCGCGCAGCGCGTCCTCGTCCAACTCCAGGCCCAGACCCGGCGTCTGCGGCAACCACAGCTCCCCGTCTTCGATGCGCGCCGGCGCCTGCAACAGCGGTTGCGCCCACGGATAGAAGCCCACAATGAGTCCGTTCGGCGCTGCCGCCATCCCGTGCGCCAGAATCTCCGAGGCGAGGTGGTTGACCACCGGCAGCCCGAACGCATCCGCCAGATGGGCAACGCGCATGAAGCCGCTGAGGCCAAGATCCTGGTCAATCATCACCTGGTCGGCGGCGCCTTCTTCCACAAGTCGGCGGAACTGCGGGAGCGTCTGATAGACCTCGCCCGCGCAAATGCGCGTTGGCAGCGCGTCCTTCACCTGTCGGAGTCCGGCGACGTTGTGCGCTACCACCGGATCTTCGATCCAGTACGGGTCGTATTCGGCCAGCGCGCTCCCCATGGCAATCGCCTGTTTGACCGTCCACTGCTGGTTGGCGTCAACGATGATCCGCACATCCGGCCCGACGATCTCGCGCATCAACCGCATGTGCGCGAGCGCCGTCGTACCGTCGAGAAATCCCACCTGGAATTTCAGCGCGCGGTAGCCCCGGTCGATGAGGTCGTGCGCCCGGCGTTCCAGCGTGTCCCGGTCCGGACCGTGCTGCACGCCCCAGTTGGCGGAAACCGGCAGGTGTGCTCGGAAACCGCCGAGAAGTCGCCACACCGGCTGTCCGAGCACCTTGCCGCGAATGTCCCACGCGGCGCACTCGATCGCACTGGCGGCGCGTGCCTCGAGACCGTTCGGTAGCGCACCGACCCCGGCGCGATACAGCCGCGCATACAGGGCCTCGGCGTGCATCACATCCTCGTTCCTGACCTGCTCGGCGGCGTTGGCGATGAGGAGCGCCAGCGGCTGCACGTTCGAGCCTGCCACGCGGCTGACGAAACTGATGCCCTCGACGCCGGCGTTCGTGTGCAAGCGCACCACCAGGTGCGTGCCGCTAACGGTGTCGTCGTAGCGCACGCGCACAGGCTGGACGACGCAACTCTCGATGTTCATGGCGTCTTGACCGCGGGGCTCAACCAGATCTTCTCACGGGTCCCCTCCGGGGAAAACACGTGGTCCTGCCCGCCTCATCCACCCCAACGCGAGCGATCACGCAGCTACAGACGCTCAACTTCGCAGGCCTCGACGTGATCCTCCCTCGGGTCCTCCCTGGGGAAACGCGTTAGCGTCCAGCCGGCGGCTCCGTGTCCATGCCAATGCCCCACATGCGATCGAGGTCGTGACGTGAGTAGTGATCGAAAGCCATCAACGTGTGCGTGCGGGCTATCCCCGGCACACTCGCGATGCGTCGCGGGACCACCTCAGCCATCTGCGTGTACTGCTTGACGCGCACGATCGCCACGAGGTCGTACTCCCCGGTCACGGAGTACACCTCGGCGACGTCAGGGATCTCCGCCAGCGCTTCGCCCGCCGCGGCGCTCTGGCCCTGCTCGGTGTGGATCAGCACGATGGCCGTGATCATGGGCGACTCGCACACAGGCTACCAGAGACCCCGCGGCGGCGACTGTGCCCCGTTTGAAGCGCTGGCGACGCGTGGCAAGCCCCCAACTTCGCTCACATTAACCATGAGAGAGCGCGGCTGGCGTGGCCGGTCACCACAGCGCAAAGCGAAGCATGCCGACCAGGTCCCGACCCCGACCCACCACCCCCTCCACGCGTGGCCGCGGCCAACGCGGCAAGCGGCAGATCCGCAATCGTCTCCGCGTACAGCTCACCGTGGCCGCTGGCGGGCTCGCGCTGCTCGTCGCGGTCGGCTTGAGCAGCACCGGCTCCCTGCCGACCCTGGTTGCGCACCGCCCACCCGTCGCCACGATCACGCCGACCGGCGACCAGGCGCAGTTCATCGCCCACGTCGGAAGCGTCGCCCAGCGCTTTCACGCGGCCGTCGGCTTGCCGCCATCACTGGTGACCGCGATGGCCATCAACGAGACTGGTTGGGGCACCAGCGAGTTGAGCGCGCGGGCGCACAACTACTTCGGCATCAAAGCCGACCTGGCCGACGGCACCGACGGCCACGTGTTGTACGACACGCAGGAAGTGATCGACGGTCGCGTGCTGGTCGTCCGCGCCCAGTTCCGCGCCTATGGCTCACTCGACGAGAGTGTCCAGGACCTGGGCGCCTTCCTCCACACGAATGCGCGCTACGACGGGCTCTGGGCACAGGCGGAAGATCCGCGGGCCACGGCCAGAGCGCTGGCGCAAGCCGGATACGCGACCGACCCGGACTGGGCCGGCAAGCTCATTGGGCTGATCGACACCTTCGGCCTGGAGTCACTCGACGTGCCCGTGTGGATGCCCGACTGGACCGCGTGGCCTGCCGACTTCTGACGCGAAGCCCCGCGTCCTGAACGAACGCTCATCTCAGCCCCACGCACGCGTCATCACGGGCGCAACCGTCACCCGCTATGATCACCCGCACTCTTGCGAATTCACCAATCAGGAGTGAGGATGGCACGTTCCACCTGGCCCCGCGGCCGCACCGCGGCGGTTTTCGCTCTGCTGGCTCTGGCGGCGATACTGGCAGCGCCGCTCGCCCCCGTAGCCGCAGCCCAATCCCAGCCTACCCAGCGACTCGACGCGCTGCACATCGCGCCAGAGTCCGGGCCAGCCGGCACCAGCATCACCATCAGCGGGAGCGCCCAGGCCAACGCCTCGGTCGATCTGCAGTGGCTCACCTGGGATGGCGCCTACCAGACCGAGACAACGTCCGAGACCGTTGCGTACAAGCAGCGCACCTTTACGGACAAACGCGTGGATATCGGCAGTGTGCTGGCTGACGGGCAGGGCCAGTTCACCAGCGAGTTCACGATTCCAGAAGACTATGGCCATCTGCACGACATCCGCGCCGTGGTCGACAGCCAGGACGTTGCTCGCGGTGCATTCCAGATTCAGTTGGCCGCGACAGCCACACCGTCTTCGGGTCCGATCGGCACGCCGATTCACCTGCGGGTCACGGGTCTGAACCCCAACCTGTTTTCTGGATCGACGCTGGCGGTCCGCTACGACAACGCCTACACGGGTGTCCTCACCGCGGCGACCACCGATGGCACCGCCGAGGCGACCATTCGCGCCACGGGTACACTGGGCGACCACGCGATCTTCATCGGCGCGGGCACCGTGCCGTCCTATCTCAATATTCACCAGTCGCCCTACGACTTTCTGTATTCGAACCTGCCAGACGGCGAGGGTTTCAAATTCACCTTCACGACCACCGCCGACAATGGCGCGCCGCCCGATCAGCTCGAGTGGCCCGCCGCCGACGCCGTGCACACCCTCGGCCCCGACGATCCGCGCACCACGTACGAGCCACTCGCCGCGCCGACGGGCACGGCTTCGCTCTCGCCGGCCTCCGGTCCGATCCAGAGCACGCCTCGCCTGACCGCGGCTGGCCTGCAACCCGATAAGGACGTCACGCTCGTCTGGATGACCGCGCGCGGCAATCGCGTGAGCGACACGGGCTGGGATGTCGTCTCGGGCACCATCGGCACGGGGCACACCGACGCTCAGGGTGGACTGGCGACCGACGTGAACATCCCCGACGATCTCGGCGGCTGGCACATGCTCAAGCTCGTCCAGGACCAGGCGGTCATGACGCAGACGCCGTTCTACGTCGAGCGCAGTCTGGTCTCCGTGTCGCCCTCCGAACTGAAGGGCGGTGACACGTTCACCATTCACGCCAAGGGGCTGGGCTGGACCGAGCTCGACAATGGCTTCGCGGTCACCTACGACAACGCCTTCGTCGGCTACGCGTGCGGCTTCAACAGCAACGGGGATGTCGCGATGCCGCTGGTGGCAACAGGTGGACCGGGCACCCATCTGATCGATTTGTATCCGATGGTTTACAACGGCCAGGATCGCAAGCCCTGGTACTGGGCGCCAGTGCTGACGTTCGCCACCGATTTTCCAGCCCTCGGACTGGGCTATCGGCTGCCCGCCTACCATCTGGCCATCACCGTTAGCAAATAAATGCTACGCTGGGGGACCAACTCTATGACCGTGCATAGTCGTATCCGCATTGGCGGCCCGCTCGTAGGTGCGGCGCTCATGGTTGCCGTCAGCGCGCTGCCCGCGGCCGCCGCTCCGGCAGACCAGGCAACGCCGCAGCCCGCTGCCAATCAATCCCAAGTCACGACACTGGTAGGCGTCCAGCCGGCGCCAGCCGTGCCGCCTAGTGGTCCACCGCCGGCGGGGGCATTCCCGCCGGTCCCCGACCGATACAGCCAGCCCATCGGCCCGTTCACCATGTTCATGGAGGTGCTCGCCTCCGCCGTGCCGAGCCAGTTCGGTGAGCTTGCCACGCCAGGCTGCGTGACCGATAGCGTCTACAAGCGCGGTATGAAAGTTGTGTTTCGCTTCGAGCTGTACGACATGGACAACAAGGTGCGCCTGACCACCGCGGATGGCACGACTGCTCAGGTGACCCTGGCCGATGGCACGGCGCTGCCCGCCGTGTTCCTGCCTCGCGGTGATCCGAGCGCCCCGATCGGCGACGCTCCCTGGACGTGGGTGACGATCTGGAACGTCCCGACCGACTACGCGTTGGGCCCGGTGATGTACACGGTGGACGTGGCCACGCCTGACGGCCGCACCGCGTCGATCACCCCGCCGAGCATCCCTGGCCAGCCGGTGGTGCCGGGCGTGCCGCTGATGATCGCCGGCACCTACCCGACCATCATTCCTTAGCAGGCCGTTGAAACCCGTCGAAGGACTCACGCTCGAGCCGCCTGGGGCCGCGGTCGAAAAGCCCGCAATCCACCTCGAAACCGCCTGCCGCGCTCCTGGCAAGCTGCTGAAACAACAGGCCAGGGGCTCCACCGTAGGTGGAACTATCGACAGTGCGTGCCTCAGAGAGGCGAGCTCACCCCCGCTAGGGCAAGATGTCCGCGGCGATGTCCGGCGCGGCATTCTCGAGCACCGCCGCGTGACTCGCCGGAATATTCCACAGGTGCGGCGCGAACGCGTAGTTGCGTCGAACGGCCCGCGTGACACCCAGCCACTGCGTCTCCCTGGCATCCACAACCGACAGGGCGTTGGAGGCGAACGTGGTGCACAGTGTCACGTAGTACAGACAGTCGCTCTCGTTGCCCCACGCGCTCAACCGCGTGCCCACCGACCTGATGCGCGCATCTCTAGCGGCATTGTCCGTCTCGGTTTGCGGCCAGTTGCTGAACAACTCAGCCAGGTCGTCCACGACAGCGCCCGCGGCACAAAATCCCGTATCGATGCACAGGTTGATGCTCGACGCGGGAGCGCCCCCGAGCGGACTGTCGACCGTGACAACGTCGAACACGCGGGATGCCGGCTGGTCGCTCGACGTACGGAAGGCAACCAGCCCGCCCAGACTGTGACCCACCACCGCGACCCGGGCGCCACACGAGGCCATGAGTGACTGGAGCAGCGATTGCAGCAAAGCCTCACTTGCCGCGAGGCTCTGCGCGGTATCGGTGGCGGAATAAGGCGTAGGTGTCGAGCCGCAGCCCTGCACGCTCGAGCCCTGGTAGCTGAAGAAGACGAACGCCGTGCGCGGGTCGCGCGCCAGCAACGCGGCTTGCAGCGGCGCGAACTGCTGGCCGGCGGCTGCCAGCGTACTGCTATAGCCGGCCACGAGCAGAACAACGCTGGGTGGGTTGGCAGGTGCCGTCGGAGCGCCGCAGGTGACGGGTCCGCCACTGGCGCGCGCATAGGCGGCTAGCTGCGACGCGTTGTCCCAGGGTCCGCCGTAGCCGGCCATCTGCAGCTCGGTCATGATCTGCGCGGTCGTGCGTGGACCGTTGGCCGTCTGGCACATGACGACCTCTTGAGCGAGGGCGCCAGCCGGCTGCAGCGCGCACAGGGCCAGGATGAGCGCGAGCGCGAGTGCGAGTGTTCTCAAGAGGTGCCGATCAGTCGCGCCTTGGCCGCCGTGAACTCGTCTGAGAGCGCGCCGGCGATCTTCAAGACAGTCAGCTGCTGGAGCTGCGAGACTCTGAGCATCCTGCGTCCACCCATTCGTACCACGCGCCAGGCCTCGAGAGCTGCTCATCCTCCCCTGCCGTGCCGCGAGTGACGCGCTTCCCAGAAGTTCCTGCGCCGTTCCTCCCCAGGGTGACACGCGTCCTGCAGGCAGCGGCATTCAAGCGATGTTCCACGCGAGGGCCGTCACACCGCCCGCGTTTCAAGCATCAACACGTCAAGCAAAAACGAGCCATCGCCCTCGATCTCGAAATACGCGCGCGTCTCCGCTGCCGCCGCGGTCTGCAAGGCGCGAATCGCGCGCACGTTGTCGCCAGGGGTCCGCATTCGCGCCGTCCACGTCGGAAAATCCATGCGCAGTCGCCACGTACGGCAGCCCCTGAGCGCGAACCTGGCACGCGCCAGCGTCGCCGTCCACTCTGCCGCCGAGTAGTCGCGCACGTGCGAGGTGTCTCGCAGCACCTCGACCGCCTGCAGGTGTGTGTCAAACAGCGGCCAACCCGCGGACACCGCGTCGATGAACACGGCGCTGGCACCCGTCTCCAGTACCCGCCGCGCTTCTCGCACGCCGGCCTCGAAGTCGCGCCAGTGATGCGCGGAGTACCGGCAGCCGACGAAATCGAAGCTGCCCGACTCAAACGGCAGCCGCTCGGCGGGCGCGGTCACGGTTTCCACATTGGTCAGTCCGCGTTCGCGCGCGTTGGCCGCGACGGCGGCCAGCATGTCGCTGGAAAGGTCGGTCGCCGTGACGCTGCGCGCGTAGCGCGCCATCAGGTACGCGAGGTGACCGCCACCACTGCCGATGTCGAGGGCACGCCGGGGTGGCTGAGCCTGCAGCAGCTCGCCGAACGCGTCGAGATCTGGTCCGCGCGCGTGGACCGCGCTTTCCACGTAGGCCTGTGCGCGGGGGCCGAACTGGGCTTCCAGGATCTGTTCGTGAACGCGCTCCATGTGGCTCTCCTTTGGGACGAGGACAGCATGCCGCATCTTCTGACCCTGGTACAATGCTGAGCTTTATCCTGGTATACGCCCTGCCATGCTCGAGTCTGACCGCCGTCAACTGCTGGGCGCCTTCATCCGCGCCCATCGCGAACGCCTCCCTCCGGAGGGTCCGCCGACTCGCCGCCGCACGCCGGGCCTGCGCCGCGAAGAGTTAGCCGCTCGCGCTGGCTTCAGTGCGACGTGGTGCACCTGGCTCGAGCAGGGTCGCTCCGTGCATGCCTCACCCGAGGCGCTCGCTCGCCTGGCGGACGCGCTGCTGCTCTCGCGCGCCGAGCGCACCTACCTCTTCGAGCTGGCTGGTCGAAGTGACCCCACGGTGCTTCCTGATGCGGTTGCCGATGCGCCCGAAGCGCTGCTGGCGGTCGTCCACCTGCTGGATCAGCCAGCCTACGGTCTGGACCGTTTGTGGAACGCGTGTTGCTGGAACGCCGCCGCCGCGCGCCTGTTCCGCGGCTGGCTGGACGGCGACCACCAGCGCAATCTGCTCCACTTCGTGTTCCTGGAGCCGGCCGCGCGGCGGCTCATTCCAGACTGGGAAGTGCGCGCCCGACGTCTGTTGGCCGAGTTTCGCGCCGACTACAGCCACAACTTCCGTGACGCTCGGGTCCAGCAACTGGTGGACGTGCTGCGCCGCGAGAGCCCGCTCTTTGCCAGCGCGTGGGACGAACAGGACGTCCAGCATCGCGCCGGCGGCCTGCGCTGCTTCGACCACCCGAACGACGGTCGGGCCTGGTTTGTGCAGCATACCTTCAGTCCATCCGAGCGAGCCGACTACAAGCTGGTGGTGCTGGTACCGGCCGCCGACGGCGATCCCACGTCGGGAGAGGAAAGCGGATGAGCCTGGAAGTCTGGCCGACAAGCCCGTTTCAGCCCGAGTGGCAGTCGACCAGACTTCTGTGACAGTTTGCGCTCGCAGCGCGGCAGCCGGTTTCGAGGTGAATTGCGACCTTTTCGGCCGTGCTCCTGGAGCTCCGAGCCTCGCTCTGAAGGCGATCTGGGGTCAGGGCCGTGCGTGCCCTGGCGCGTGCGACAGACCTGCTGCGCGGCGGCTCCGGTCCGCGCTCAGCTCACAGGAGGCGGCTCGCCCCGTGACAGATGACAGAGCGACTACAGCCGTTGCTGGCATCCCCACGTAAAGACGTGCAGGCCGCGTTTGCCGCTGCTGTTCTGCTCCAGCGTGGCGTTGAGCGTGGTGAGTGCCTGCACGAGGGTCTCGCTCTGCGGGTAACCGGCGACGCAGTAGATCACGCCGTCGTACCCGGGCCAGACGTGGGTGTCGAAGTGCTGTCCGCGCGGGCCGCGCCCCGTCACCTTCTCGAACTCCGTGAATCCCGCGACCCCGACACTGTCGAGCGTCGTGCGCACCGCGTCAACTGCGAACTCCGAGTACAGGATCATGCACATCACCTGGTCCGAGTTGTCACCCGCAAAGAATGCATCCATGTCCTCTATTCTGAACGCGCCACCGACTCTTCGTTGTCAACGAAGTGACGAGAAGACTGCATGCCACGCGCGCGCGAACCGACGGGAAGCCTCCAGTCCGCGCGGATCGTTCCTACCACCCCCTGTGGCCTGCTCGCGCTGGCGAGACGCGTGCGAAGAACTCGCGGATTGATCCAGGCGATCAGGAGCCGAGCGGACTCAACTGCGGCCTGTGCACACTCGACGGAGGTGATGACCGAACAGAAACCGTGGCGGTCCGGTGGACTGACGTTGACCAGCGCCACGTCGAGCGGCAGTTGTCCGGTCGCACCCAACGACGGAGGCCACCGGCTGCCAGCCAGGTCCGCGAAGGCGTCGGACGGCGCTTCGAGCGACGTCCGCGGCGACAGCACCAGCCGTCAAGGGCGGGGTACAACAAGAAGCGGTCAACCAGGAACAACCGATGGCAGATTCGCAACGTGTGGCGATCCTCTGCGGCGGCGGGCCAGCGCCGGGCATCAACAGCGTGATCGGCGCGGCGACGATCCGCGCGCTGGTCAGCGGCGTCGCCGTCATCGGCATCCGCGATGGTTTCAGGTGGCTGATGCAGGGCGAAACCAGTCACACCGTGAGCCTGTCGATCGAGGACGTGAGTCGCATCCACTTCACGGGCGGCTCGTATCTCGGCATCTCACGCGCGAACCCAACGCGTGACCCGCGCCACCTGGAGGCCGTCGTGAGCACACTGGTGGAGCTCGGCGTCGACAAGCTGATCACCATCGGCGGCGATGACACGGCGTACTCGGCGATGCGCGTCGCGGCGCACGCCCGGGGGCGGCTGCAGGTGGTGCATGTCCCGAAGACCATCGACAACGACCTGGACCTGCCCCACGGCATCCCGACGTTCGGATTCCAGACCGCGCGCCACGTCGGCGTCGATCTGGTCAAAAACCTGATGGTTGACGCGCGCACGACCGGGCGCTGGTACCTGATCGTGGCGATGGGCCGCAAAGCCGGCCACCTGGCGCTGGGTATCGGCAAGGCGGCTGGCGCGACGCTGACAATCATCCCCGAGGAGTTCGGCAGCGGCCGCATCCGCCTTGACCACGTTATGGACGTGCTGCTCGGCGCAATCATCAAGCGCAAGAGCCTCGGCCGTGACGACGGCACGGCAGTCCTCGCCGAGGGTCTGGTCGAGCAGCTGGATCCGAACGACCTGACCGCCTTTGGCGAGCTGGAACGCGACGAGCACGATCACGTTCGCCTGGGCGAAGTCCACCTCGCTGACGCGATCAAGATGCGTCTGCGTCAGCAGCTTGCCCAGGTTGGACTCAGCACCAGCGTGGCGACCAAGGACATTGGCTACGAGCTGCGCTGCGCCGACCCGATCCCGTATGACATGGAGTACACCCGCGACCTGGGCTACTGCGCCGCGCAATACCTGCTCGACGGTGGCACCGACGCGATGGTCATGCTCGTGGATGGTCGCTTCCGCCCACAGCCGTTCGGCGAGATGCTCGACCCGCGCACGGGCCGCACGCGCGTGCGGCTGGTAGACGTCGCCTCGGAGCAATACGAGATCGCACGGCGCTACATGGTGCGGCTGCGACCCGAAGACTTCGCGGAGCACGACACGCTGGCCAACCTGGCGCGCACGATCCAGCTAACCCCCGAGCAGTTTCGGGCTCGCTTTGGCTACCTGGTCGAATCGACGCCGCCATCAGCATCGCAGTATTCGATTGAACTGCAGCCGGTCGATTAAGTAGATTCGAGCGGACCGCGGCGTGTTTCGAGCGCACCCACCTGGGTTGGCTGTGGCCGTCGTCCACCCGCGGGACCCCGAGTCGCCACATCACCTCCACAATGGGTGCAAAGGTTCTCGTGGCAAAGAAATGGCTGATCGCGGTGCGGCTCGACAGACGTCGGAGCGCGCTCGTCGGGGTGCGCCATGCTGAGTGCGATTGACGCGCGTCCGCCGTGTGGTCCGCGCCCAGCCCTGCTGGTTTCGAGCAATAGGCCAGGCGCTGGCAACACCCACGCGGCGCTGATTCGCGGTGACCCGGGCCGACGACCCGCGGCGCGCGAGCGTGTCTGGCCTGCGACCCCCGCGCAGGAGCCGGCACGCACGTGACCCACGCGACGCCCGGTGACATCCGTCACGCAGCGTCACGTATGACGTGTCTGCTCGCCAGCAGGGTGTATCTCCCGGAGGAAGTCCCGGGGCCCGTCGTTGTGCTGCTGGCCGACGGCCGAATTCACGCGATCCTCGAACGGCCGGATCTCACGACGCTGCCGTCGGGAACAGACGTCGTGGACCTCCAACCCTGGTCTCTCGCGCCGGGCTTCGTCGAACTGCACACGCACGGTTTCGCGGGTCACGACGTCACCGCTGGTACACGCGCCGACATCGGGGCGATGGCGCGCGCCTTGCCCGCGACCGGCGTCACGGCTTTCTACCCAACCATCGCCTCCGCCGCTCCAGACGCGACGCGCCAGCAGGTCGCGCGTGTCTCAGACGCCATGGCGCGTGCGGACCCGGCCGGCGCCGAGATTCTCGGCATCCGCCTGGAGGGCCCGTACATCAGCCACGCCATGCGTGGTGCCCAGTACGCGCCCGCCATCCGTCCACCGGATCCCGCGGAGCTTGCGGCGCTTGCCTCCGAAGGGCCAATCAAACTGGTGGACTTCGCTCCAGAGGCGGACGTCGGCTTTCGTCTGCTGCGGCAGATGCACACGCTGGAGATCGTGCCCAGCATCGGGCACACGTCGGCGACATACGCGCAAGCCGTCGAGGCGATTGACGCCGGCGCGCGCCACTGCGCGCACCTGTTCAACGCGATGCCACCTCTCGAGCAGCGTGCGCCCGGCGCTGTCGGAGCGCTACTCACCGACCAGCGTGCGTGTGTCGAGATCATCGCGGACGGAGTCCATGTGCATCCGGCCGTGTTGCGTCTTGCGGTGGCGACGCGCGGCGCCCAGCACGTCGCACTGGTGACCGATGCCATGCTCGCCGCGGGCCAGACCGACGGCCGCTACAGGTTCCTGCACCGCGAGATCGTGGTGGCCGACGGCGCGGCGCGTCTGAACGACGGCAGGCTGGCAGGCAGCGTCCTGACGCTCGACCGCGCGGTGCGGAATATGGTCGCGATGGCTGGTGTGTCCTGGACGGACGCGATTCGCATGGCGAGCCTGACGCCGGCAACGCTGGCCGGCGTCGCATCGCGCAAAGGCCGCCTGATACCCGGCGCCGACGCGGACCTGGTCGTGCTGGATGAAGGTGGCCAAGTACAGCAGACCTGGATTCACGGCCGGCGTGTGTTTGCCGCCGACAATCGCCCAGGAGTTCCAACCGGCCGCCATGGGTCATAAGTCACGCGACGGACGTTCACACACGCGCGCCGGCGACACTCCACAAGCGATGTGAAACACCGGAAAACGGAACCCGCATCGCCTGCGTCACATCGGGTCTGAGAAGAACAGGGCCGATCGTGGTACTTGCGGTGGACGAGCCACGCCGACCGCGGAGCGTCCGATGAACAGGGCTCCCACAGTTCTTCCCGCGGGTCGACGAGGCCCGCCTCAGCGTCCCAAACGCAAGCGCCGTCGAGGATCGACGCCTTCGCGGCAGTCCACAGCGTTCGCCGCGTAAAGCGCAACACGGTGTGCGGACCACGCGTGTCGGGCAGGCGATCCCGCAGAGGTGCGGCTCAGCACGTACGCGGGCGGTCGCCGCTGTAAGGAGCGCGCAGTGAACCTGCGAACGGAGCAGCGACTGGCGGCGGGGGCTGCAAGCTCCCCCGACCCGGAAGCGTGAATCGCTCAGAACGCGCGTGAGCTTCCTTGACCAGGGGCTAACAGCGTGTCGACAAAAGTCTGCTTTTATCCACTCTTCAGAGAAGAATGCTTTTGTACCTCGAGACGTTACGACCTCAAACGTCACCCTCGGCCCTTCGAGGCACGCACTGTCAGCAATTCCACCTACGGTGGAGCCCTTCGACGGGTTTTTCAACGGCCTGCTAACAGGCCACAAACAGGCCGGACGAAGCGATAGCCGAGCCCACGCTGCGTTTCGATGTACTCGATGCCGCCCGCCGCGCGCCCTCACGCAGGGCCCAGGGTGATCAGCACCACCGGACATGGCGCTGTTCGCACGACCTCGTCCGCCACGCTCCCCAGCACGGTTCGGACCGGCCGGTGAGTGCCCGCGTGCTCATGATCACCAGGTCGGCAGGTTCTGTTTTCGCCAGGTCGACAATCGCCGGGGCGACGGCAGGCGCCATCACTGCGTCACCCTCCACCGCCAGCCCGCTGTCGCGCGCACGCTTCGCCTTTGCGTCTACATACCTTCGAGCCGTGGCCAACGCCTCGTCGTCGAGGTCGGGATCGTAGTACCCGATCGCGCCGAATTGATACGCGACGGTCGTTTGCATGGCGACGGGCACCACGATTTGCAGCAGCTTGACGGCCGCGTCGCTCGCGCGCGCCAGCCGCGCCGCCGCGCACAGCGCCTGGGTATCACCTTGTGAGGCGTCCAGCGGTACGAGCAGCTTGCGAATGTGAGTAATGCGACGCTCACCGGGCCGCATCAGCACGATCGGGACCGGGCAGTGCGCGAGCACCTGCTCGGTGACGCTGCCCAGGATCGCGCGTTCGACGCCAATCCGCGCGTGGGTGCGCATGACGACCATGGTCGCGGATTGTGCGCGGACCTCGGCCAGGATCTCGTCCGCGGCGTGGCCGTGCCTGACGACACTCTCCACGTTGATCCCAGAGCCGGCAAGCTCAGTCGCGATCCGTCGCAGCTGGCTCGTCGCCTCCGCATCTTCGTGTGGCGTGACGCGCACGAGTCTGACCGGTGCTCGCGTGGCTTGCGCGAGCGTCCTGGCCAGCGGCAGCGCGGCGTTGGATAACGCGGTACCGTCCAGCGGGACCACGATGGTGTTGGATGTCATACAAACGTCTCCACTCTTCAGAGTAGAATGATCTCGCACGTCACACGTTACGGTCTCAAACGTCAGTTGGCGCCCTCTCAGGCACGCAGGTTCAACAAATGCACCCACGGTGGGCCTTCCAAGGGGTTCCCTTCCAAGGGGTTCTTCAACATCCCGGTTAAGGCCTTCAGAGGGCATTGTCGTTTGTGGACAAGATGCATTGACGCCTCACACGTGATAGCAGTCGTCATGCGGGAACCAGCCAAATCGCCCACCGGTGGCTCCGGATCATCTGCCCGGCTGCGCTCCAAACTTCGCCGCCGAGGGTGCCACGTGTACATCCAGACCGAGCGGGGCTACGGGTATCGCTTCGTACGGCCCAGGAGCACCCCGCCGGAGAAGCCCGCGCTCGGGGCGTCTACCTGGTCTGGAACCAGTTCCACGCCGGCTGCGGGAGGAAAGCTCGGCTCCCTCCCCTTCGGTGACTCCTTCGGCGTCGACGCAGGCAACCTCCACATCACTTTCGATTCCAAAGGTCGGTAGGGTCGATACGGCGGCCGACTCACACCCGCACGCCTGCGGCGGCGGTCCGCGTACCATGTCACAGGACAGAAAAAGAGAGAAAGCCGTGCGCGTCCTGATCGCCGATGATCATCCACTCTTCAGGGATGGCTTGCGCAGCCTGCTCGAGGTGCGCGGGATCGAGGTCGCGGGTGAAGCAGGCACCGGACGAGAGGCCGTCGACGAGACCCAACGCCTGCAGCCGGAGGTCGTACTCATGGATCTGGACATGCCGGAGCTCGACGGGCTGGCGGCGACGCGCCTGATCAGCGCCCAGCTTCCGAACGTCAAGGTCGTTATTCTGACGGCTTCCGAGGACGACGCCAACCTGTTTGAGGCCATCAAGAGCGGGGCGCAGGGCTATGTGAACAAGAACCTGGCGTCCGCCGAGTTCTTCCGACTGCTCGACGGCGTGGCCCGGGGTGAGCCCGCGCTGACCCCTGGGTTGGCGCGGAAGCTCCTCGGCGAGTTCGCGCGCCCTTCTCCAGCTGCACGCGCACCTGACGAGCGGACGCCAGCACTCACCGAGCGCGAGCGGGAGGTGCTGGAGCTGCTCGTACAGGGCGTGACTACCAATCGCGAGCTCGCCGAACGACTCGTGGTCAGCGAAAACACCGTCAAGTACCACTTGCGCAACATTCTGGAGAAATTGCACGCCGAGAACCGAGCGCAGGTGGTCGCGTTCGCGGTGCGCCAGGGGATGGTCGAGCCGCCTACGTCCCGGTAAACGGGGCTCCTCCCGAAATGGCCCGCACGTAGTGCGTGCGCTCAAATGCCGCGGGAAACGTGGCGTTGCGCTGGCTCAGCATCCCCTGGACCCGCCGGAGTGAGGCGTAGTCGTGCTCGACCAGCCATTCGACGAGCTCCGCATGAATCGCCCGCAGCCGCTCGATGCCATTGATCATCAACTCCGACGCGAACATCGTCACGTCAGCGCCAACCATCAGCAGCTTGACCACGTCGGTTGCAGTGTGGATCCCGCTGCTGGCGGCCAGACTGGCGCACACCCGACCGTCCAGGATCCCGATCCAGTTCAACGGCAATCGCACGGATTGCTCATCACCAAGCGGACTGAGCGTCGGTCGGGGGACGATTTCGAGCGTTTCGACGTCAATGTCCGGCTGCTGGAAGCGGTTGAACAGGACCAGTCCGTCCGCGCCGGCAAGATCCAGCCGACGTGCAAGCGACGTCAGGTTGGTGAAATACGGGCTCAGCTTGACCGCCACCGGAATGCGCACGGTGCGCTTGACGGAGGCGAGGACATCGACGAATTCGTCCTCGATTGCCAGACTTGACAACTCCGGGTCGGTAGGGATGAAGTACAGATTCAATTCGAGCGCGTCGGCGCCGGCTTCCTCCAGTAGCCTGGCGTACTCGACCCATCCGCCGCTTGAAACGCCGTTGAGGCTGGCGAAAATTGGAATGTGCAGCGCCGCCTTCGCGCTGTCGAGATGATTGAGATACTGGTGTGGCGTGAGGTCCGCCTGGCGCGGCTCCCGAAAGTGGGTGAGCGCCTCCGCGTAGTTGTACGTGCCGTGCGCCAGGAAGTAGTCCAATTCGTGGCTTTCGCGCACGATCTGCTCTTCGAACAGTGATGGCAGCACGACCGCCGCGGCGCCAGCCTCCTCCATCTGCTTGAGGTTGTCCAGGTTGTGACCGAGTGGACTGGCGGAGACCACCAGCGGGTTGGCCAACCTGAATCCGAGATAGGTCGTCGACAAATCGGGGCAAGTCATAGCGTGGTTCTCCTCCGACGGGGGCGGGCTAGCGTCGATGACCGGCGCACCGCGTGCTGTCGTCGTCGAGTTGGCGGGTGCAGGTCAGCGGTTATGCGTCGGTTCGGCGTGTGTGAGAAATCCTGGATAGAGCATGGCGCCCACTGGCCGAGGTCGCCAGACGCCGGCGGGTAGTTTCGCCCTACCCGCCGGGGTGGCCCGCCCCGCCCCTCAGGGTCACAGACCGGCCCGGAGGCAGCACTCGTCTACGCGGGTATACGTAGCAGTTTGCGGTTTCGCCCAACGCCAGAAACTATCCTTCGGGGTAGCACAGTCCTACCCGGAAGGGAGTGGTCATCCGCCCCAGCTCCCTCCATGCTGAAAGTCGAAATCACGACTCAGACCTGGAGATCAGACGATGCCAGACCCAACCTACACGCCAGTGATCGACGGCTACTCCGGTTTTCCCATCGAGTCGCACACGCAGCGGCCGCATCCAGGCGGCGTCGAGTGGCTCCTGGACGCCGTCGAGCGGCACGCCACCTCGGAGCAGGACGCTCTCGCACAGTACGCGTATCTGCGCACCGCAAGCGACGACCCCGTCATTGCGCTGGTGATGCAGCTTATCCTCGATGACGAAGAGCGACACCACGGTTTGCTGAAGCGCATCGAAGCCACCCTGCGCGACGCTCTGAACTGGACGCGTTCCCAGGACGCGCTGCCAACCCCGGCGCCCCCGCAACAGTCGGTTACGACCGACCTGGTGGAAACCACGCACGGCCTGATTCAGGAGGAGCGCACTGGCGCACGGTATCTCCGCGACCTCGCCCAACGCGAGAAGGACGTCAGTTGGGGCTTGCCGAGTGCGCTGATCGAGATGATGGCGATGGACAGCGAGAAACACGCGAGGCTCTTGCAGTTCGTGGACGATCGTCTCGCGAAGCGGCCGCAACGCGATGTTTACCCGCGTGATGCTTACCCGCGTGATGCTTACTCGGCGGAAGGAGCGGTGTTGGACCTCACGCCTCGCGCGGGAGAGTGACAGTAAATGTGCTCCCCGCGCCAGGTGCGCTGAGCACGGCGAACGTGCCTCCGTGCAGCTCCACCAGTCCCCGGGCGATGGCCAGTCCGAGTCCGGTGCCGACGGCCGTCGAGCCACCCACACGATAGAAGCGCTCGAAGATGCGCTCCTGGTCCTCGACTGGAATGCCCGGACCGTCGTCTGTCACGGAGATGAGCACCTGCCCCGGCCGCTCCTCCACGTGTACGCTGATGCGTCCCGGCTCGCGGCCATATTTCTGTGCGTTGGCCAGCAAGTTGCGGAGCACGCGACCGAGACGGTCGCCGTCCACCTGCGCGATCACCGGCTCGTCGGGTTGTTCGACCTGCAGCGTCTGGTGGCGCTGGGCGGCCAGCGGCTCGATGGCGTGGACCGCTCGAGCCACGACGTCACGCAGGTCGATGGGCGCCCGCCACAGCGTCACCCGCCCCGCGCGCAGGCGTGCGATCTCCAGCAGGTCCTCGATCAGCCTGGTCAGCTCGTCCGCGGCGAGGTCGATGTTGCCGAGCAGGCGGTGCAGCGGAGCGGGCATATACGGCGGCTCGTTGGCCAGGACAACTCCGATGGCGGCCTTGATCGCCGCGACAGGGGTACGCAAATCGTGGGAGACGCTCGAGAAGAACTCGTCGCGCTGCCGTTCCAGCTCGGCGCGAGCTGCCTCCAGCCGCTGCCGCTCGATCGCGTAGCGCATCGAGCGCAAGATGGGGGATCCGGAGCCACCTCCAGGAGACTCTGGAATCGCGCGTCAGCCGAGCTCTCGTTTTGAGCCATCGGGTCGAGATCTCAGCGTACACAATGGCGCGCGCTGTCTCGCCCGATTCGCTACGGCCGGCACGCAGCGCTGATCTCCGTCCACATGGTGATGAAAACTGCGAATGGGGTCCGTCACAGGTGGAAGTGTTGCACCGACGCGCCTCAGAGGGCGGCCTCCTCCCTCGCTTCAGGTCGGCGTCGCGCTGAAGGTCGCGGGCGTGGCGCGCGGCAGCCACAACTCGAACGTACTGGCCCGCGTGCCCGGTTCGACCCATGCTTCGGCTGGTGAGCGCGGCCGAGCATAGATAGTTCGCTCGCCCATATTGAAGTAGCTACCCGCCGCGAACCGCACGTCGATGGTCGCCACCGCGAGCGTCGGCTCGCGCTGTCGCAGCCAGCCGGCAAGCGATGGCCACAGCGTCTGTCCCCCGCCCGCGGCCTTCCGCAGCCAGCGTCCAACACCCTGATCCGGACTCAGGCGAGCGTGCAAGCTGCCACAAATCCCGACGACGCGCTCGTCGCCGCACAGGCGCCGCCACTGCTCGAGCAGGTTGGTGGCCATCCACTGGTCACGGTCGGCCCAGCCGCGGCTGGCCTGGCCGGGGCCCTGGTCGAAGCACAACAGCTCGAAGCCGCCGGCTGCCGCGGTGGCCGCAAGATCCAGCGCCTGCTGGTTGCCCCGCCCATCCCTGGACGGGTGGCTGTAAAAGGCCGGCGGTTGGGCGGTGCGTCCAGTGGCCCAGCCGGCCAGGTGGTCGCGCACGTCGAACGGAACTTCCAACGCCAGGCCGCGATAGCCGAGAACTTCGAGCTTCGGCAGCAGCGCGGCAATCACGCTGGGCACTTCACGGGTGCCGTGCAGCTCGCCGAACAGGAGCAGCTGACTTCGTCCAGCCACATCGAGCACGCTGTGCTCGGCGGCGGCCGGTAGCCCATAGACCATTGCCCGCCACTTTGCCGACTGGCGTCAGCGAATGCAAGCCGCCGACGTGGTGTTTGGGCCGCCGCGTCGAGCACCACGTCTACCGCTGACCCGCATGACAAGACGCATGACAGGCAGCGAAACGTAACCGCACGCACCACGAAGCGAAACCGATCAAGGCCCGAGCACGCCCCATGCGAAGAGCGCCGGTCGCATACGCCCATCACGATCGACAAAGTCGAATTGATCGAACATGCCATTCGGGCTGGACAGGATAAACGGCGCCACTACTTGGGCCCGCGTCCGCTGCGCGAAAGACACAAGCTCGTCGCCGAGGGCGGCGTCGGGGAAGCCATTTTGCGCTCCTGGTCGGCGGCCGCACTCGGTGACGAAGAACGGCACGCTGGCCAGTCGCGTTTGCAGCCACGCCGGCCAGAGGTCTTCTACGAGGTACACGTCGCCGCGGTCCCAATATTCATGACCTGCCAGCCCATCGCCGTGGTTGAGAAAGAGCTCAATCGCCGGTCTCAAGGCGTCGTATCCAACGTGTTCGGGATCCAGGCGCGAGCCCTGCGCCAGCGGTGGAAACAAGAGCTTGAGATCGCTCGCGCCGGATTCGTGTTGGCGGTACCAGTCCACGTCCCACCACACGGCCTCGGTCCAGGCCTCGATCGCCGGCCAGTTGGCATCCGGCCATTCGACGTCGGGCTCATTGGCGATCTGGAACCATTTGATCCAGGGGAACCGCTGGTGCAGCCTGACGATGCGCAGCGCGAGGTCACGGGGGTCGTCGGGCCCTTTGACGGGCCACATGCGCACAATCTGCGTGACGTCCTGGTGGGCCGCCAGCCATGCCTGTAATTCAGGATCGTTGGACATCTGCCCCGTTGGGTCGGGGTCCCCGAGTTGAGCTGAGAACAGCACCACTGAACCTGGCTGGACGACATTCAGCGCTTGATAGTCGGTCGCCGCGACAGGCGTTTTCGGCGGCAGGCCCATGCCGCGCAGGACGTCGTGCGCCCTCCAGGGTCCGAATGCGCCGCGGTCAACTCGGGGTGCCGTTGGCGGCATGCAGGCGAAAAAAGCGACCGCCGCGACCACCATGGCGAGGGCCACCCGTTCAGCGACCGCAAGCCTGCTATGCCGCACGATGCCTCAACACCCGGTAACGCACGAGCACGACCTTCGTGCCAGGCATCCGTCGAAGGGCTCCACCGTAGGTGGAATTGCCGTCAGTGCGTGCCTCGAAGGGCGGAGGCTGACGTTTGAGGCCGTGACGTATCGAAGTACGAAAACCTACTTCTCCGAAGAGTGGATAAAAGCAGACCCTTTTCGGCCGCGCTGCTAGAGCGAAAATGCGGATCAAGCCTCGGCTCTCGACGCCGCCGAAGTTGGACAGTTGGCGTGTCCAGCGTGACCAGCTCAGTGCACGCCTCCGCCTCCTGGAGACGCCGCAGCAGGACGTCCGCCAGCCATGGTGGCGACGGTTGTTGGTGGCCTGGTGACCCACTGGAGTGCGGGTTCGCCCTGGCGCTTCAACCAGAACGCGACTCATGTTTTACACGGATTTAGGTACTTGACAGCGAAGTCTTCATGTCCAGGTGAGATACTGCATCTGACTGCGAGGAGCTTGCCGCGTATAGCTGGGTGCGACACCCTGGACGTCCAATTCATTCATCGATCGATCGAGGTATCTATCCGCAGCCTCACACTGGGCGCAGTCGAGATGTGCCCCCTTATCCAGCGTCGGGCACCGCTCGACCATGCATCTGGAAGCTGATCGTCGCACCGCGGAGTCCCATCCCCAGATGCCCAGCTCCTTGTCCAGGAGCCGTCACAGGAACACACCATGAGCCTTGATTCGTTCCAGGAAACTGAAGAGCTGCTCAGCCTGGAGCTCGGCGAGCGAGTGCACACCGAAGTTGATGCCGAAACCGAGAGTGACGCGATGGCGGCGGTGGCGATCGGCGCCGTCGGATCGTTGTCCGACGAGCTCCTGGGCGACGCAGGCGCAATGTACCTGCGCGAGATCGCCCACCACGAGCTCCTCACCGCGCAGGAGGAGGTGTCGCTGGCTCAGCATCTCGAGGCGGGCAAGGCGGCCTTGCGCGAGCTAGCCACGGCTGACGCGTCGCTGGACCCGGATTACCGCCTCGAGCTCGAGCAGCAGGCCGAGAATGGCGAGCGCGCGCGGCGGCGCCTGGTCGAATGCAACCTCCGTCTGGTGGTCTCGATCGCCCGTCGCTACCTCGGGCGTGGTGTGCCGTTCCTCGATCTGGTACAGGAAGGCAATATCGGCTTGCAGACCGGCATCGAAAAGTACGACTGGCGGCGCGGCTTCCGCCTCAGCACGTACATCTACTGGTGGATTCGCCAGGCCGTCACGCGCGCCATTACCGACCAGAGCCGCACGATTCGCTTACCCGGACACGTCATTGAGTTACTGACCAGGATCGCACGGGCCGAGCGTGAACTGGCAGCTCAGCTCGGCCGCCAGCCGACGGTCGGCGAACTGGGTGAGTACCTCGAAATCGATCCAGAGCGCATCCTCGAGGCGCGGCGTGCGGCGCGCGTGCCGGTGTCCCTCGAGACGCCACTCGGCGAAGATGGCGAGCTGACGCGGGGCGATCTGATCGGCGACGCGGCTGCCGCCGAGGCCGCACACAGGTCATCTGAGGCGTCGGATCTGTCGGAACGGCTGCAGTTGGCGCTGGATGAACTACAGCCGCGCGAGCGACAGGTGCTGCGACTGCGATTCGGCCTGGACCGCGGCTATGAGCGGACTCTGGGCGAAGTTGGGGAAGTGCTTGGGGTCAGTCGCGAGCGAATACGTCAGATCGAGGCAGAAGGGCTGAGAAAACTGCGGCGCGTGCCGTGGTTGCGTCGCGAGCTGCTGCCATACATCAACTGAGGGCGTGAGCTGCCTCCCGATCACCAGACGCCGCGCCCGCGTGCGATGGAGCGCCACGCGCACCACTGGCATGTCCGCGAACGCGCGTTGTCGTCGGTGAACACCACGGCGGTCGGCAGCAGATCGCACAACTGGTCCGCACCGAGCACCACCGTGCGCGAGGTTGAAAAGCCCGCGGACGCGGGCCAGGGCACGGGCGCGGATTTGCCTGAGCCTGAGATGCTGTTACAGAACGTTTTCGACTCTCGCAAAGGGTCGGAGATTGCCGAAGAAGGTGTTAGCCTTCGAAGCGTGCCACGTTGGTCGGTGGCTGAGTTGTCGCGTCGGGCACACGTACCTGAATCGGAGGTGCGTCCGATGCTCGAGCGCTTCGTGGCGCTGGGCATCCTGCTCGAGATCGCGCCCGGTGAGTACGCGGTGCCTGAAGGAGACGGCGACAAGGCCGAGGTGCTCGGCTTCCTCGACGACGAGTAACGCGAGCGCGGCCGGCGCCCGTGAGCCGGTCGAACCCCGCGCGTGAGCCCTCCCTGACCGCCACGTGAGATCGCCCGAGATGCCGCCAACTCGTGGCGGAGCGGCGCTACGCTGTTGTTCATGACTGGTACCAGAACATCATGAATTCCCTCGTCGAGTGCGACATGAACGTCCCGAAGGACCCTGTCCGTGGAGCGTTGGCCGCTCAGGTACCAGTCCCAGGTCTCAGTCGCCGACGACAACGACGCCCTGCTCCGTCACTTGCTCGGCGCCGACCGACTCCACGACCGGCTGCACCGACCAGTGATTCCGCTCGAAAAGTCATTCCAACGATCCAGCACTCACGCAAGGAAACAGCCAACGAGCACCCAACCCGCTGCTCCGCCTCGGCGTGGATATTCCGCCTGGAGCCCACCCCCCGGTCACCGCAAGATTTTGGCAAGGTCGCCTGTAGCGGCGCTAGCTCCAAGGTGCACGCATGAGCCCGCCGTTTGACTCGCGAGTAGCGATTGTCACCGGCGCCTCGCAAGGCATCGGTGCAGGACTGGCGAACGCATTCCGGAGTGCCGGCTACGCGGTGGTCGGCACGTCGCGCTCGATCCATCCTTCCTCCGAGTCGGATTTCGTTACGGTGGCGGGTGACATCGCAGACCCGAGCACCGCTCAGCGGGTCGTGCAGCAGGCACTCGATCGGTTCGGGCGGATTGACACGCTCGTCAACAACGCGGGAATCTTCATCAGTAAGCCCTTTACGGACTACACGCTGGACGACTTTGCCACCTTGAATTCGGTCAATGTGGCGGGCTTCTTCCATATCACACAGCGCGCCGTGCGGCAGATGGTCGCGCAACGCGGCGGCCATATCGTCACTGTCACGACCAGCCTGGTCGACCACGCGGACAGCACGACACCCGCCGCGCTGGCGTCGCTCACCAAAGGCGGGCTGTCGGCGGTGACCCGCTCACTGGCGACGGAATACGCGTCGCGAGGCGTTCGGGTGAATGCGGTTTCCCTGGGCGTCATCCAGACTCCAGCGCACGACTCCGCATCCTACGCGGGCCTTGGCGCGTCTGACCTGCTTGGCCGCGTGGGCCAGGTCAGCGATGTGGTCGACGCGATCCTCTATCTCGAACGCGCAGACTTTGTGACTGGCGAAACGCTCCACGTGGACGGCGGTCGGGTGGCTGGTCATTGACACGGCGAATGCGTCCGCGCCCATCATTGCGAACTGGTCGTACGTGGCGCTCGAGCCTAAACGACCGGGACGCGACATGGGCTTTCCCTGTTGTGACGGCCCGTGAATTGCTGCCGGGTCCTCTTGTGATCGTGCCGGGTGGCGATCGTTACGAGAGGCGCTGGACAAGCCCCGTTTCGGCTCAAGTCGCCGTCGGCCGACTTTCTGCACACAGTTTGCGCCAGGGACGCGGCACGCGGTTTCGTGGTCCATCTCAGGCTTTTCGGCCGCGTCCCTGGCGCAGCGCGACGGCTCCCAGCCGTCAGGGCACCGTGGCAGAGGCTCGCCCGCGGTCAGTGGCGCAGCCCGCGCGACTGTTCGATGCTCTGGTTCGGTCCGCCAGATCGCTCCAATCGCTCAGGCGTGGCACGGCGCGTAACCCGCAGACCGCGGCCCGAGCGCGCAGCCGCCCACAGCCCGCGCGGCCGCCGCCCCCTGGGCTTCTCCGCGAACGAGCATAACGCGACGCCGCGCGCACGCCGTTTTATAACTCGACTGTGCCCCACGACCTACCGCAGTTCGCGTGGCACAGCACGAACTCTGGCAAGGCCACACGTGGAGGTGCGAATTTCATGCAGTTTCTAAGCTTGCGATTTAACCCCGAGGGGCGGGTGAGCTCGATTCCGGGACGCGGGCCGGTGTTGCCCGGTAGGCTCTGGCATGATCGACCCGGCTTTGATGAACACGCTCCGGCAGTTCAGAGCCGGGGTGTACGACTGCTTTGACCTGCGGCGCGACGCGTTGTTCGAGTTGCTGGATGCTGCCACGGTGGCAGGCCTGGTGCCGTCGTTGGCATATGTGAGTCTGCCGCCTGTGCATCGGCGGCGGTGGGGGAGTTTGTATGACGCGCTGGCAGCCGGCGACATAGATGCTTTGGCGCTGCGGGAGCTGGTCGCAGGCTATCCGCTGGACGATGGGCAACCCATCTATGCGTTGGACACCAGCGTCTGGCCACGAGACGACGCAGAGACCAGCCCAGGTCGCGGCTACTATCACTCCTCTTCTCGGCAGTCGGCGGGCCAGCCGATTGTCACCGGCTGGTCGTATGCCTGGCTGGCACAGCTCAGCTTTACGCATGACAGCTGGACTGCGCCGTTGGATGTCCAACGCGTCCCGGCCGGTGGCAACCCCCACTCGGTCGCTGCGGCACAGATCTGCGAGCTTGTCGAGCGCCTGCCCGCGGAGGCGCCGGTCCCACTGTTCGTCTTCGACGCCGGCTATGATCCCGAGGCCCTCGCCCGCGAACTGGCGGAACTTGATGGACAGCAGGTCGCCGTACTGGTGCGGCTACGGAGTGACCGCTGCTTCTATGCTGATCCACCACCCGCGGTCGGTGACAAAGTCGGGCGTCCACGGCGGCACGGCCAGAAGTTCGCCTGCGCCGACGAGCGCACCTGGTGGACACCCACGAGTGAGCTCCACGAGGAGCACACGCAGTATGGCTCAGTACGCGTGCGCGCCTGGGCCGGCATCCATACCAAGACGCACAATCATCCAGCCAAAGGCAGCTACCGCACCAAAGCCATCGTGCGTGGCAGCCTGGTGCTCGTGCAGGTCGAGCGCTTACCGCGTCAGACGCGCATCCCCAAGCGCCTGTGGCTGTGGTGGCGCGGACCGGGCCAACCCGATCTGGCCGTGATCTGGCGGGCGTACGTGCACCGCTTTGATCTGGAGCACACCTACCGCTTCTGCAAACAGACGCTCAACTGGACGACACCACGCGTGAGGACACCACAGCAGGCTGATCGGTGGACCTGGTTGGTGGCCCTGGCCTACACCCAACTCCGCCTGGCACGGCGCACCGTCGAGGATGTGCACCTGCCGTGGGAGCCACCCCAACGCCCTGAGCGCCGCGTGCTGACGCCAGGCCGCGTCCGTCAGGCATTTCCGCAGCTCTTGGTGACACTCGACACACCGGCAAACGCGCCAAAACCCTGCGGCCGCTCGCCAGGACGCCCGAAAGGCGCTCGTTCCGGCCGCGCACCCCGCTTCCCGGCCTTCAAAAAAGCCGCCTAACTTCGCCACCCATCCATTCATCACAAAACCGGCCACTCTTCCGATGGTTGGGCACACCGTCCTGGTTAAATCGCAAGCTAAGTCGGCGGGGAGTGCTGATGGGACTGGCGGCGGTGTGCAGCATGTGGCCAGGACTGACGTTGGCCGATCAGGATGACGGACGTGGCCCCGGCGATGATGGGCGCGCGCCCCGTGACCGCCCCTTCCCGGGCTTTCCTTTCGGTCAACAGCCGCCCCCGAATCAGTCGCCGCAATTTCTCGGGCAACGTCTGCGCCTGATCCCGGTGAATCAGATCAACGGTGGCAGCGGCGGCGACTTCCCAGCCAGCAATCCCGGCTCCGATGCGCTGAGTGACGGCCAGATTGTCTGGACCGGGAGCAACGCCGCCGCGTTCGTCACGTTGCGCGGCGCGGTTGCCAACTCCGGCTACGACGTGGCGTTCGAGCGGCTGAACGACCATGGTCGCGAGGACCTGGGCACAATCACCACGGACGGCGGCGGCAACTACTCTGGCTCGACCCCAAATGGTCTGGGCGGCAACGGCCAGCGTATCGGCACGTTTGTCCTGAACCGCGGCGGCCAGGACCAGTACGTCGGGGTGATTTGACGATCGAACGACCTGGCCGAAGATTCCACGTCCGCCGTCCGCTCGTCCGCTCGTCCGCTCGTCCGCTCGTCCGCTCGTCCGCTCACGCGGTCAGGCCGCGGCTTCGGACAAACGTGCGGGACCGCGCCGATCTGCACTGCAAGACGGGCAAGTCGTCGACGCGTCAACCAGCAGTCGCTAGCCGTAGAGCGGACCTGGCAGGCCTACGGCTAGCGAATCCACGCGCCAATCGACGTCTAACGGTGCGTGCGCCTCAACGTGCCAACGGCTCACGTTGATGCGATTCGGACGAGTGTCCTGTGCGGCGACGGAGTACGAGCAGAAGTCCAGCACGAGTCCGCCTTCAGGCAGGGTTCTGCTCTTGAAGCGGACGGCCTCTGACAATATCGCGAGGTGTTCCGGGTACAACAGCGTCCGCAGGTCCTCAGGACTGAGCACCAGGCCCTGTGCGCCGCCCAGATCGGTGCTTGCGTAGCGCGTGAGGAGACCCGCGAGCTCGACCCCCGACAGCAGCTGCTGAAGCGCGGCAAAGAACCCGCGCAGTTGATCCGCGTCGTTGAGATGGAAGACCTCGCCGTCGCGTGGGATGCCGAAACCGTGCGGGGAAGGTGGCGGATCGGCGAAGACGTACAGTCGCGCTTCGAACAGGTCATACAGGTCGCTCTTGTGGAAATTGCGCCACCGATCGACTCTCTCGACCTGCCACCATTCCCCTGCCTCGACGATGAATGCATCGTCGACCGGGCGTGTCTGGATCACGGTCTGTCCAGGCGCCAGCAGGAAGCGTTCGACAAGCTCGCGTGCGCGATCGCCGCAGAAGTCTCGGGTGGGCACGTTCACCGAGGCCCCCAACGCTAGAACCGCTGCATCCGACGGATGACGTTCAACACCGCTTCCGAGCTGTCGATATCACCAGGGATCGTGTAATTGTACGGTGGACCAGAGATGTGGATTGAGATCGCAGTATCGTCGGCAGTCAGCAACCACTTCAGCTGATCCGGGATCGTCGCGTTTGGATCGCGCGCCAGACGCTGCAAGAATAGCCGCTCGGCCGTGTAGGCTTCGAATTCGGCGATGAAACCCGTGACGGACTGGCCGAAGCTGGCCTGCACGTAGTGGATTGATTCATGGATGACTGTCGACGAAACGTACTCCAGTGACCCTGACTTGATGAACATATGGCCCGTGAGCGGATCGTAGAAACCGTTCCACGTAAGGCTTTTCTGGTTGACGATGAATTCACTGGCGCGCTTGTTGCCCAGGGCTGCCTCGAGTGCTTCCTCGGTGAGCGGGTGCACGCTGCCGTCGGCGGTGAGCTTGTCGAAGACCTTGCGGAAGCCCGTGCCGGCGACCTTTTCGATCTGGTCGGCCACCTTGGTCATATCCGCCTTGAGGAAGGCCGCATGGACGGCGTCGGCCTGGATCGCAACGTCGCCCGTCGCACCGGCGCCAGTCACTGAGGCGCTCAGTCGGGCTTGTGCGTCCGCATTGAGACCGAACTTCCGCCCGGCCTCCATCAACTCCGCGGTCGATTCGGCCGTCTTCGCGGCGCGCGCCGCCTCGATGAGCTCGGCAAGGCTCTTGAAGGCCGTGGCGGCGGCCTTGATGTCGGCGATCGCGGCGACGACGTCCATGGCGAGCCAGATCAATTCGGGTGGCTCGCCCTGTGAGATCGCTTTGGCCTTGTCGAAGTCGGTCGCTTCTGCAGCGCTCTCGAGGTTGTACTCCTGCAGCTTTTCGTACGCGCCGTACAGTGTGATGGCCGCGCCGGAGACAGCCGCCGCAACCGCGATTCCAGCGATGACGCTGCTGCCACCGGTGGGAATTGCCGCCAGTAACCCGAGCCCAATCGCCAGGGCGGCCACCAGCTTCTTGTCCGACCCCTCGTCGGCCTGGGCCTGCGAGGCATGGTCGTCCACGACACGTGACTGCCAGGGCGTCGCATTCTCTTTCTGCTTGGAAATCTTGAGGATGTTCGCCTGTTTCCAGATCACAAACCGCTCGCCCAGTTGGTCGCGAACCTCTTTGATATTGTCGAGACGTTCCTGGGCGACCTGAGTGACTTCGTCTGCCAGATCGTCAGACGACTTGCTGGCGAGCTCGTTCAACCGGTCGTACGCGTCCGATCCCGTCGTATACGCGGCGAGAATCGGATTGTCTTGCTCCCTGGCCTTGCACTGGTTGAAATACTCATCCTCCGCCTTCAGCGCGGCGTTCCGCAGCTGCTCGACATGGTCCAGCTTGTCCTGCGGCGCAACGAGCGCGGGAATGACGGCGGTAAGGGCAGGCGCGCCAGATTTGTTGACCAGGTCGTTGATCTCGTCGCGCGCCTTGAAGAATTCGTTGTCGACCTTGTTGGTGTCGAGCCGCTTGGCGGCCAACTCCTTCGCCGTGGCCTGGAGTTGCGCACCTTTGCCCGTATCCATGGAGTGCGTGCCGAGTCCAAGCCCGAGGAACGTGTCTTCGTGCACGCCAAGCTTCTTGAGCTGATCCTTGATCTGGTCTTCGCTGTTCTGCAGGATGTCGCGGGCGACACCCTCCGCCTTCGGAGCGAAGGCCTTGATGTAGTTCTGAACATCGGTCTGGAATGTGTCGATTTCTGCGTTGAGTTTCTTCTGGATGTCGGCGAAGACGTGCGGATCAACGCCGGCAGAAACCTGCGCCCCGATGGCTTGCTCCGGAGACTGGTTGATGAAACGCGTTGCCCAGGCGTACGTGTCGTCCCAGCCCCGGTTTGCGACGCGCTGCTCGAGGACAATGCGGAGGGCGGCGTTATCGGCAGTCAGACTCAGGCCCTCGTGCACCACGGCCACGCCCGCGGGCCCGGCAGGCGCAGGCGGAGCCGCCGGAGGCTGGCGCTGAAGCACGAGTCGCTGGACCGCGGCGTTGCCCGCGCGGCGTTGGAGCTGGGACATCCATTGACGGCGTGTTGCAAGCGGAGCCGCGGCCAGTGTGGGACCGACGACGCGGACCGACGGCACATCAGGGGACTGCTCCGAAAGTGAAGGAGCTTCGACTGGCTTGGGGGTGTGGCGCGGCTCGGCGTGCGTCGGACCTTGCGCGGACGAACCGCTCATGTGCGTTACGCGAGTCTCCCTCCAGGCATGACGGACGTCAATGAGCAACCCATTCGGATTGCGTGTGAACGATTTCACTGCGTGTGGCGATGGCGGTCGCATTGGGAAACGACGCCCGCGACGTTATTTTGGCAGCGGGGGGCGCCCGATCCCCCGTTGGCGTCTCGACGCCTCAAAAATTGCTCGCGCTCCCCGCGTAAATCCTTAGAGAACACTTATGAGTCTCGACTCCGCCTGGCTCATCGTTCGTTCCGTTACTCGGGCGTGTTCTGGCGCCAGCCGTCACTCCCCCTGTGCTCGACGATCAGATTTACGGCATGAGTCCCGCCGACAGCCGACGTGCACTGGGTATGTGCCCGACACGGCGCAGTGATCTGACGCCGCCATGAATTTTTCGTCTGAGTGTTAAGACCATTTAAAGATCGTTTAAATTCCCCCTTGACGGGCATTGCCCACGCCCCGTTCAATGCGCGGCGGGACTGGTTTCTCATTCAGGGAGGGGACCCCACAGTGGTAGGACACACTCATCGGTTCAAGTTGCTCGCCGGCCTCGGGATGGCGGCATGTTTGATGCTGACCACGTTTGCGCCGAGCTACGCCCAGCAGGGCCAATCGGGCTCGCAGGCGGGCGCTCCAGGCTCAGCCGGGATCACCGGGCAGACGCCGTCGTCATCGCTGCCGCCCGCGCCGTTGCTCACGTCGTGGTCCGCGGGACCCAACGCCATGGGCAGCAGCACGTACATCGGTCGTGTCGAGACGCCGCGCGTCGGACAGATTGTCAACACCGGCAACGGTCTGCTGGTCTCAGGCTGGGTCGCCGATACCACCGCTATGGGATGGGCGGGTATCGACGGCGTTGAAGTCTGGTCTGGCGATAAGGCCAGTGGCGGCACCAAGCTGGGCAACGGCTCGGTTGCGCTGCCACGTCCAGATATCGCCGACATCATCGGTGGCAACTTCATGAACTCTGGGTTCAGCATGGTTGTCCCGACGAGCGCGTGGGCGAGCCTGCCAGCGGGCAACGTCGACCTGCGGCTGTACGTCCACACACCCAACAAGGGGTGGTGGTATCGCGAGTCGCACGTGACCTCGGTTCAGCCGC
Source organism: uncultured Chloroflexia bacterium (assembly GCA_963776625.1). GTDB lineage: Bacteria > Chloroflexota > UBA6077 > UBA6077 > CF-72 > CF-72. Next base: position 299,610 of record CAVZNP010000008.1, read on the forward strand.
CGGTGCTGCCGTACCCGAATGACCCAGTGGTGACCATTGCCAAGCCACAGGATGGGATGAACTTCACCCAGAAGCAGGTCGCCAACCGCGCCGTTTTCAGCGGTATCGCTCTCGACCGCAACCCACTGAGCTCGGTTCAGAATTCGCTGTCGATTCTGCCGCCAGGCATTGGTCAGGCGCTGCAACTCAACGGGTGCCCGGGCTGTCTTGGCGGGACGAACTACATCTACACGCAGTTCCGTGGCGCTGGGATCAATACCATCAGCGCGTATCTCGATGCACTGCCCAAGCCAGGTGACAACACCAATCCCGGCTACTTCGGCGGTATCCCGAGCGCTGCTCCGACGCAGGGCGTCGTCATCCTGGCCAACAACGCTGGCTTTTTGAACCGCAGCGGCAAGCCGCAGGGCTCCATCATTCAGGACGGCTTCGGCACCGACTTCCGCTTTGGCGGTTGGGTACTTACCCTCAACCTCGCGACGATTGCGCCAGGGCCGCACACGCTGTACGTGACTGCCTACTCGGCCGTTACGGGCAAGCAGAGCACGGCGAACGCCACTTTCAACGTCATCGGCTTCAACGGCGATCCTAACCAGAAAATCCAACCCTAAATTCACCTTCTCGGTAGTTGGCCAGGCGGTACCTGAGGCGCCGTCTGGCTGGCTAACCGATAAAGGAATCGATCAGGCGACGCGCGATGCTCAACTGACGGCTTCCAGGTATCTGGAAGCCGCTTTTGTTCTGCTCTCCGCGCCGCGAGTACCAGTTGGCTTCGACGATCTCGTCCGCCTGAAGCGCCATCAGCTGACAGGCCCGTTTCGGCTCAAGCTGCGGTCGGCCGAACTTCTGCACACAGTTTGCGCTAGAAGTCTGGGCGACAAGCCCGTTTTCTGCCCGAGTCGCAGTCGGCCAGACCTCTGTGACAGTTTGCGCCAGGAGCGCGGCAGGCGGTTTCGAGGTGGACTGTGGGCTTTTCGGCCGCGCTCCCAGTGCGCGGTGAAGCCAATCAATCAGCTGGTGTGGAAACGGCCAGGGCTGGCTCCCGAAATAGCGAATGTCGCGCGCTAACTTCCTCTCGGACTTCGCGAGCAACCGCTTCCTCCAGTGACTCTCCCGGTTCCACGAAACCGGCCAGTACGCGCTGCGAGACCTGTCGGGAACCACGAACCCCGCCTGGCTCGTGGTGTTCTCGCTTCGGAAACCTGCGATGAACTGGTAGCAGCACCAGTTAGCCGCTCTGTGTAGCTGCCCCTTGCCACAACCTCGATATGACGAGTCGGCGGGGGTGGGAGCTTGGGACTGATTGAGAGGGAATAGCTCCGCCCTCGCCGCCGCCAAGCTATCCTACCGAGCAGCGTGATTTGCTGCTCATAGCAAGATAACCACGTGAATCCTAATCAATCGCTCCGCGAATTACAACCACGTCGATCCGTGCAGCAACACTTCGCGCTCACGAACATCCGCTAACGGGAATCAAGGCTCGTCACGCTTACGCTGCTCCAGATGAGAAATGACCTTCGCTTTGGACCGGCTGGCTTCGGCGATTGTGGCGGCGTGTGATAGCGCCATGATGATGGACACCAGGAAGCACGCGCTGCAATGATGGGTGCGAGCCGCGGGGAGGCGGGCGAGCACCCCGGGCAGCAAGACCCGCTTGCAAGGGAAGAGGACATGACCTCAGGCGTGTTCCTCATCAGCCGTCGCGTGTTCCTGCGCCTGGGGGCAAGCGCCATCACGCTCGGCGGAGTGAGCCTGCTGGGTGCCTGCGCACCGAACAGCGCACCGCCTCAGGCCACGCAACCCGCGCCGCCACAAACCCCGACCGCGCTGGCGGGGTCGACACCCGCTGCACAACCTGTGGCGCAGCACAACCTGTGGCGCAGCCCGCCGACGCCGAACAGCGCATCCGCGCCGACCGTCGGGCCCACCGTGACCACCGCGGTCACGCCAACCAGTCGTGGCGCGCGTACTCCCGTGGAGCTGCCAACGTATGTTGCCCTGGCCGGTATTACGCCTGACCTGCCCCCTTCCGCGGACGGGCTGGTGACGCCGGATTCAACAATTACCCGGCCGATCCGATCAAGACCGTCCGGGATACACCCGGGATCAGATCAGATCCGGCGCGAGTTCCAGCAGGCGATGCCGCGGCGCACGGCTGATTTTGCAGTTCCGCGGCGGGGGGCACGTCCGATGGCTGGCGAAGTTCGCCGAGCACCGGGGGATGCTGGCACCGGCGCGGGCGCATCGCTGAGGGCAGCGTGTTGCGCAAGTCGGTGCTGACTCGAGTCGCGCCGCATGATTGCTGGTGCCCTGCTTTGGGAGGAGGCGACGTGGCATTCGAAAGGGTGACGTTAATTGACCGAAAGGGCGGATGCCACCCGGTCGTCCTTCGTCGATACTGAATACACGCGGCTCAACGCCCGATCTACTCGCTTTCATACGAGCTCGAGAGAGGAGCCCCCATGAGCACTGTTGCCCGACGTGATTTTCTGCGCGGCGCTGCGATTGCCCTCGCGGCCACACAGTTTGGCCTTCCCAGCCTGGCACTCGCGCAATCCGCGAGCACTCCGACCCCATCGACAACCAGTCAACAGTCGGACCCCTTCGGCCAGCTCAAGCAGATCAATGCCGACGAACTCAACATCGGTTACGCCGAAGCAGGTCCGAGCGATGGACCCGTCGCGATGCTACTGCACGGCTGGCCCTACGACATCCACAGTTTTGTAGACGCCGCTCCGCTGCTTGCGCAGCAGGGCTACCGGGTCATCGTCCCGTACCTGCGGGGCTACGGCACCACGACCTTCCTGGACGCTGACACCTTCCGCAATGCTCAGCCGGCGCGCGTCGCACTCGATATCACTGCGCTGATGGATGCCTTGCAAATCGACCAGGCGACCTTCGGCGCGTTTGACTGGGGCGCGCGCACCGCTGACATCATCGCCACACTCTGGCCGCAACGCGTCAAAGGTCTGGTGTCAGTCAGCGGCTACCTGATCGGCGGTCAGCAAGCCGGCAAAGTGCCACTCCCGCCAGCTGCCGAATACCAGTGGTGGTACCAGTTCTACTTTGCCACTGACCGCGGCCACGACGGCTACGCGATGTACACCCACGACTTTGCGAAGCTCATCTGGCAAACTGCTTCGCCGAAGTGGGACTTCGACGATGCCACGTTCGATCGCAGCGCGGCGGCCTTCACGAATCCGGACCACGTCGACATTTCGATTCGTAACTACCGCTGGCGGCAGGCACTGGCCGAGGGCGACCCGAAGTACGACGATCTGGAGAACCAGCTCGCCGCCGGTCCGACCATTGGCGTCCCGACGGTCACGCTGGAGGGCGATGCAAATGGCGCCCCGCACGCGGACCCCAGCACGTATGCCAGCAAATTTTACGGGCAAGTATGCACACCATGACATTACGGGAGGCATTGGCCACAACCTGCCGCAAGAAGCGCCGCAGGCGTTTGTCAACGCCATCGTCGAGGTTGACAGCTTCTGAACAAGGACGACACATCGTGGGGTGCGCAGACAGCTTTCGCTAGAGCGCTCACGATTGGACAAAAAGACGGTCGCGTCTGCCATCGGGCACGGCTAGAAGTCTGACCGACAAGCCCGTTTTTCAGCCCAAGTCGCAGTCGGCCAGACTTCTGTGAGAGTTTGCGCTAGGAGCGCGGCCGAAAGCTCATAGTCACCTCGAAACCGCCTGCCGCGCTCCTTTATTGTGCTTCATTGCCAACCGGCGCGTAGTGCAACGCCAACCAGCGTCGGACCTCACCCGTTGTCCGCAGCCGCACGAAATCAGGGTGCGCGGCAAATCGGCGCGGCCACGCGCGTCTGTGGCGGAAGTACGTGCGAATCGTCCAGGCGAACAGTGAGTCCCAGCCCCAGAGCGCGGTGGACCAGCTCTCACGATTCCCGTTCCACAACTCCACATTGTCGTGGATGCGATGTGACGTGCGACGCCACAGCCGCCCGAGCAACACGGCCAACGGGGGGTCGAGCCAGACCACGGTGTCCGATGCGTCCGTGACCAACCCACCCAGCTTGCGTTCGTAATTGCCATCGATCACCCAGCCCGCGGGTTGGCCGGCCATGACCGCACGCACGGTCGCATAAAACTCGGTGGCACTCGGTTCACTCCAATGTGGTCCGTGATGCAGTGCGTCGAGTTCGATGTGCGGCACATGCAGTCGACGCGCAAGCTCGGCTGCCAGGGTCGTCTTGCCTGAGCCGCTTGCGCCCTTGACCGCGATCTTGCGCGCCATGGCCGCAAGCATACGCGGGTGCCCGTGCCCAGCGTCGCGACCGAAACGCGCGCCTCCACGTCCTCGGGGCCCACTGGTCCATCGGGGGTACGGGACGATGCGGCGCGGGGCCGCCGCAGTAGTGCTTGAGGAGCAGGTACTTCGGCACACTGATCTCCTGGTGTGGGGGTCTCGAAGGGCCGCGCCTGTCGTCGTCCTTCATCTGACGAGCGGAGCCGAGCAGAGCTTCTCGACGTGGAATCACGCATCGAGCGCGTCCGGACCCCGGTACGCCTCAGGACAGCCGATAGCTCGCGCGGGGGTCGAGTGCGTCGCGCAGTCCATCACCGAACAGGTTCAACCCCAGGCTGACCAGCAAAATCGCGATGCCAGGCAGCGTCGCGACGTGGGGCGCGACGTTCAGCAGGCCGCGGCCCTGTGCAAGCATCGCGCCCCACTCGGCGGTGGGCGGCTGCGCGCCCAGGCCCAGGAAGCTGAGGCCAGCGGCGAAAATGATGGTCCGACCGGCTTCCAGTGTCGCGAACACGATCACCGGCGTGAGCACGTTCGGTAGCACGTGCTGCCATACGATCCGCCCGTCACCCGAGCCCATGAGCCGCGCGGCGAAGACGTACTCGCGCTCGCGGATAGACAACACTGAGCCGCGCACGAGACGGGCAAATGCAGCCGTCGAGAAGACCGCGATGGCCAGGATGGCGTTGGTCAACCCGGCGCCCAGTGCAGAGACGATCGCGATTGCCAGCAGGTAGGCTGGAAATGCCAGCAGTACGTCGAGAGAGCGCATGATGACGCCGTCGACGGTCCCCCTGAGGTAGCCGGCGGCAGCGCCGAGTCCCACGCCAACTACGACGCCGAGTGACACCGGTAAGAGCCCGACAACCAGGGACACCCGCCCGCCCCAGAGCAGACGGCTCAGCAGATCGCGGCCCAGGTCGTCCGTGCCAAGCAGGTGGCCGACGCTGCCGATGGGCGCCAGCCGGTTCGCGGCATCGACCGCGTCCGGATCGTACGGCGAGAGCACGGGCGCCAGGATGCACAGGATGACCAGCGCCGCGACGAGGATCACCCCGAGCATGGCGCTGCCATCATGGAGCAGCCGCTCCCTGGGTCCTGTGCGGCGTCGGAGCTGTGGTGACCAGTGCACCGCGGCCTTCGGTGCGTGTCCCGCAAGGTGCGCTCCCCGCGGCGGAGACGCGCGCACATCGTGCTCAGTGGTATCGGATGCGGGGATCGACACAGGAATACAGTACGTCCACCAGCAGATTGATCATGACGAAGCTGGCGGCCACCACCAGCGTTGCCCCCTGGACCAGCGGTACGTCCCGCATGGCGATGCCCTGGTACAGCTCGAGACCAATGCCTGGCCAGCTGAAAATTGTCTCGGTAATGACCGCACCCCCAAGCAGCGCACCCATCTGGAGTCCGATGACGGTCAGCACCGGCAGCAACGCGTTCTGGAGCGCGTGGCGGCGGATCAGCACGTGCTCGTGCAGTCCTTTGGCGCGAGCCACCAGCACGTACTCCTGCGACAGGACCTCCATCAGAGAGGCACGCGTCATACGCGCGATTAGCGCTGCTGAGATTGCCCCGAGGGTCACCGCGGGAAGCACCAGGTGCTGGAGTACGTCGAAGGGTCCGCCATTCCCGCGGGCGGACGTCATGCCCGAGGACGGCAAGAGCTTGAGTCCGAGTGAAAAGACCAGGATCAGGGCAAGTCCCAGCCAGAAGCTGGGTGTGCTGTTACCCACGAGTGCGACCAGCATGACCGCCCTGTCGATCAGCGTGTGCGGATGGAGCGCCGCTACCATCCCGGCGGCAACGCCGAGTGTTGTCGCGAGCAGCATCGCGCTGACCGCCAGCAGCAGGGTATTGCCGTATCGCGAAAGCACCAACGGCAAGACGGGCTGGTGGAGCGCTAACGATCGACCCAGGTCACCGTGCAGCGCATGGCTCAGCCAGGTGAGATACTGGACGGGCGCCGGCTGATCGAGTCCAAGCGACTGGCGGACGGCTTCGATGTCCTGGGCCGAGGCGTTCGGCCCGGCCAGCACGTAGGCAGCATCCCCTGGAATGAGTTTCAGCGTTCCGAAAACCACAATCGAGACGCCGAAGAGCACCAGCACGGATGCCGCAAGCCGCCCGACCAGAAAAGCCCACACCCGCTAGCACTCTCAAGCTTGTCAGGCGCTGAGCCAGACGTTGGTAAACGTGTATGCCCACGAGTGCGGATTGACGAAGCCCCGTACCTTGTTGTTGAACGCTTTTGGCTGCTGCGAGTGGAGGATGTACAGCCTGGCGACGTCGTCGTTCAGGATTTTCTCAATTTGCTGATAGATCTGCGCGGACTGCGTCGGATCCGGAGTGGACCGCGCCTGCACCAGGAGCTGCTCCACCTGGTCGTTCTCGTACCAGCCGACGTTAAAGCCATTCGGCGGCTGGAAAGCGGACGAATTCAGCTTTTCCATATCCTGGCCGTCACCGGTGACGTTGGCCATGGCATACAAGCCCTTGTCCGGCGGGATGCCTTTGAAGAAGTAGGGCACGTACGACGTCCACTCCTGGGATTCCAGTGAGACCCGAATACCAACATCCGCCCAGTTCTTCTGCAGGTATTCGGCGATCTGTACAGCGTTCAGCATGCCCGAGCCTGCCGTCGGCAGCGCGAACACGGTATCGAAACCGTCGGGGTAGCCCGCGTCGGCAAGCAACTGCTTTGCCTGCGCCGGGTCGTACGGCCAGCCTGGCAAGGAGTCATCGTGTGCGATGCCGCCTGGACCTTCGAGTTGTGTAGAGGACAGGGCGGTGTTTCTCAGAATGTCGCGGGTGAGCGCGTCGCGATTGATGGCGTAACTGGCGGCGGCGCGGACACGGACGTCCGAGAAGGGCTTGTCGCGATGGTTCAGATTAATCAGCCACGTGTGCGGGATCGAGGCCTGCGTTACGACCATGTCTGCATTGCCGCGCAGCGCGTCGATCTGATCCGGAGCAACGTCGTTGATGAAGTCGACTTCACCCGTCTGCAACGCGACGACACGCGGGGTCGGATCGGCAATACCACGGAAGACGATCTGGTCGAGATAGGCAGCGGTACCCCAGTAGTCCGGGTTGCGCTCGAGCGTGATCTTGCCATCCTGGTCCCGCGAAACGAACCTGAACGGCCCGGACCCAACCGGGTGATTGCCGAAATCATCGTTGCCGTATTTCTGAATCGCCGTCGGACTGCCCACGAACATGGGTACCTTGTCGAAGAGCGCCAGGAAGTACGAGCGCGGATCCTTGAGGGTGATGGCCAGCGTCGTTGGGTCGGGCGCGTCGATCTTGCTGATGAGCGTGAAGATTTGCGCCGAAGTACCCCGTCCCTGATCGAAGTAGTACGGATGTGTCGGGTCCGAGGCGCGGTCGAAATTCCACTTGATCGCGGCCGCGTCGAGCGGCGTTCCGTCGTGAAACTTGACCCCCTGACGGATCTTGAAGGTGTAGACCGTGCCGTCGGGAGAAGTCTGCCAGGACTCAGCCAGAACAGGGGTGATGGGCAAAACGTCAGCAGTCGACGTCAGATCGAAGGCAACGAGTGACTGGTAGATCAGCCGCTGGATGATCGACGTCTGGTAGCCGGTGCCGACGCTGTTGTCGAGTGTTCCCGGGTCGGCCTCCAGACCGACCACAAGTGTGCCGCCTGATTTTGGCGTCTCGACGCTCGTCGGTTGTGCCGCGGCACTCGTGGTCGCGGGGGTCGCGCTGCCAGCCGCGAGCGTGGGCCCCGCGGCGGCCTGTCCCGTTGCTGGCTGGGTCGGTTGAACGGGAGGCGCCGCTGTACATGCCGAGAGCGCGAGTGTCGCGCTCACGCCTGCCAGACCTCGCAGCAGAAGTCGTCGGTTGATGCGGTTCATGCGGTCCCCTTCAGTCTGAGCAAGCTGTCCGCGCTCATTCAACCACGCGTGGCGTGCTGGTCGTCCAGCATCGACGTGTGCCATCCTGGGTGGATGCCGCGCCGAGCCGAGATCGACAGTTTTTACACCTGTCAGCACGCCGACCAGTTCGCGATCAACTGGCGCGCCTTCTATGCGCGTGCGGAACGACGCACCGACGAGGTCCGTGCGGACTGGCCGCACGAACTTGACCTCGCGTATGGACCGAGCCAGCGCCACCGCCTGGATCTGTACCTGCCAGTTGGCGCGTCGGGCCCGGTACCCGTGCTGCTGTTCCTCCACGGCGGTGGCTTCCGCGAAGGCGACCCGGCCCTGTACGGCTACCTTGCCCAACCCTACGTCGAACGCGGTGTCGCCTTCGTCTCGATTGGCTACCGACTCACGCCCGAGGCCTATCTGCCCGATACATTTGACGACGCCGCGGACGCGGTGGCCTGGTGTGTGCAGCACCTGCCTTCACGGGGCGTCGACGTTGGACAAATCACGCTCAGCGGGCACTCCGCTGGTGCCATTTTGACGGCGTATCTGGCTGCCACCGAGGGTTGGCGCTCCGAGCGCTCGTTGCCCGGCGCCGTCCTCAAGGCAGCGATTCCGATCAGCGGAGTCTACGACCTGTCGAATCCCGCCGAAAACGGCGACATGGTCAGGAGTGGTGCGGACCGCGGCGAGTGCAGCCCGCTTCTGCAGGTCAAGACGGTGCCGCCGCCCATGCTCGTGGCGTATGGCAGTCAGGAAAATCGCCCGGCCTTCGCAGTCGACGGCCCACGATTGGCGGAGGCAGCCCGGGCGCTTGGTGGGGATGCGGAAATCCTGGAGCTTTCGGGGATGACCCACGCGGACACGGCCGATGCACTCGGTGACCCGTCAAGCGCGTTGTTTGGGTCGGTGCTGCCGCTGGTCACGCGGCTCGCGGTTGCCTCACCCTAGAAACGACGCGGTCGTGCGCATGACCACGAGGTACAACGCTGTATGACCACGGCTCCAACCCGGCACGGCGGCACGCGCACTGGCCTGGCCTTCGCAAAGGAGCGCGATTCCACTGATCCGCTGGCTTCCTTCCGCGAGCGCTTCTATCTTCCGCCGGATCGCATCTACCTGGATGGCAATTCGCTCGGGCCGCTCTCGCGCGACTCTGAGGCCAGCGTGTTGCAGGCACTGGACGAGTGGCGCACGCGGGCCATCGACGGCTGGATGAGCGGCGAGCATCCGTGGTACTGGATTGGCGAGCGGCTCGGCGCCCTCGAGGCTGAGCTTGTCGGCGCTCGGGCGGAGGAAGTCGTCGTCACTGGCTCCATCACCACCAACCTGCATGCGCTTCTGGCGACCTTCTACCGACCCAGCGGCAAGCGCACCAGAATCATCGCCGACGCACTCGACTTTCCGTCCGACGTATACGCGGTGCAATCCTGGCTGCGTCTGCGGGGCCTGGATCCGATCCAGCACCTGGTGCTGGTACCCAGCCGCGACGGCCGCTCGATCGACGAGGACGAGGTGGTGCGAGCGATGGACGCCGACGACGTGGCGCTGGTCTGGCTTCCGTCAGTGCTCTACCGTAGTGGGCAGTGGTTGGACATGCCTCGCCTCACGCGTGAGGCGCACCGCCGCGGCCTGCTGATCGGTTTCGATTGCGCCCATTCTGCGGGCAGCGTGCCACACGCCCTGCACGACTGGGGCATCGACTTCGCCGTCTGGTGCAACTACAAGTACCTGAATGCCGGGCCCGGCGCGGTCGGCTCCCTGTACGTCCACCAACGTCACTTCGGCACGCTGCCCGGTCTCACTGGCTGGTGGGGCTGCGACAAGGATCGGCAGTTCGAGATGGCGCACGAGTTTCACCCGTCTGGAGCCGCAGGAGCGTGGCAGATCAGCACTCCCTCGGTGCTCGGCGCGGCCGCGCTGTACGGCGCGCTGGCGATGTTCGCCGATGCAGGCATGGATCGTGTGCGGGCGAAATCGCTCGCGCTGACGGATTACTTGATGGAGCTTGCTGATGAACGCCTCGCGTCGCTGGGCGTGGTGGTCGGCACGCCGCGCGAGTACAACCGACGTGGCGGCCACGTCGCTCTCGAGCATCCGCAGGCGCGCCCCCTGGCACAGGCGCTGCAGGCGCGCGGCGTGGTGTCCGATTTTCGCGAACCGAACAGTATCCGGCTCGCGCCCGTTGCCCTGTACACCAGCTATGTCGACGTCTGGCGCGCAGTCGAGACGATCCACGACGTCCTCGCGTCGGGCACACTGGCCTCACCGGAAGGTGCCGCATGAGCGGCAACGCCGCGCTGACCTACCAGAGTTACCTGCAGCTCGACAGAATCCTGGCTGCGCAGGCGCCGGTTGCCCCCGCCAGCCTGGGCGACAGTATCATCGCCGCCGAGCAGTTCTTCATCGTCGTGCACCAGGCTTTTGAGCTGTGGTTCAAGCAGGTGCTAACCGATTTCGACTGCGCGCGCGAAGCCCTCACGGTCGAGCCACGTGACGCGGAGCGGGCGCTGGATCACTTGCAGCGGGTGGCCGCGATTGAACGGCTGCTCATTCAACAGATGGTGCTGTTCGACCACCTCTCGCTGCGTAGTTTCCTGGCGTTCCGCCCGTATCTCGGCACCGCCAGTGGGTCCGAGTCGCGCCAGTGGCGCGAAGTGCAGAGGGTCCTGGGGCTGCGGAGCCAGGGCGCCAGTCCGGTGTACCAGGCGCTGGTGGACGCTGTCGCCGCGGCTGGGATGACGATGGCGGACGTCTACCGCGACCCGTCGGGCGCGGGCGTCTTGTACCGCCTCGCCGAAGCGCTGCTGGATATCTCCAACCTGTTCTGGCAGCTTACGGCGGCCCACGTGCAGGTGGCGGAGCGGGCCATCGGCGACCGGCCTGGCACCGGGGGCACCAGCGGGGTGCCGTACCTTCGCGAGACGCTGCAAGTCAAGGCGTTCCCCGAGCTCTGGCAGATCCGAACAGAGCTCTAATGTCGTGTTCCGACTTCGGCGTGAAGACTGAGTCCGCGGCGCCGCGCTTCGGGGTGGCTTTCCAGAGCGACAAGACACCGGCCGACTACCGCGGCCTGGCCGAGGTGGTGGACCGCTACCCGTTCGACGTCGTGAGCGTCTACAACGACCTGCTTTTCCAGCCCGCGCTGGGGCCGCTGCTGTGGATGGCGCCGCTGCTGAGACACGCACAACTCGGACCAGCCGCGCTGAATCCGTATACGCTTCACCCACTCGAGATAGCCGGCCAGGTGGCGCTGCTCGACCATGCCACCGGCGGCCGCGCGTATCTGGGGCTGGCACGCGGCGCGTGGCTCGATCGTATCGGCGTCGCGCAGCCCCGCCCCGTGCAGACGCTGCGCGAAACAATACTGCTCGTGCGCCACCTCCTGGCGCGGCGCACTGAGGCATTCACCGGTCAGGTCTGGCGCCACGCGGCCGGAGCGACGCTGCAGTACGCACCGCTGCGCGCAGCGGTGCCCGTCACCGTCGGCACCTGGGGACAGAAAACCGCGCGCATGGCAGGCGAGCTAGCCGATGAGGTGAAGATCGGGGGCTCGGCCAACCCGGCGATGATTTTACAGCTGCGTCCGGAACTGAACCGGGGCAGCCGACGAGCGGGGCGCGGCGAGGACGCGGTGGGCATCTGCCTGGGCGCGGTGACGGTGGTCGACGTGGACCGTGAGCTCGCGCGAGCTCTTGCTCGCCGCGAGGTCGCGCTGTACCTGACCGTCGTTGCCGAGCTGGACCCCCAGACGGATCCCGAATGGTTGGAGCGGGTCCGCGCCGCCGCGGAGCGCGGCGACATGGAGGCGATCGCACACGATATTTCGGATGACGTGCTCGACCGTTTCGCGTTCGCTGGTTCACCCCGCGACGTGGTCCGCCAGGTGGAGCGTCTCGCCTCCGCTGGCGCTACGCGCATTGAATTCGGCACCCCACTTGGGGCGAACCCTGCCGAAGCCATCCGCCTGCTGGGCGAACGCGTCGTGACTGCTTTCCATCCCGAACGGCTGGACGTCGCCCGATGAGCGCCGCCGACGACACCTTCGAGCTGTACGACTTGCGCGTGCGCATCGAAGAAATCCGCGGACATTGCACGTGCGACCACCAGGTGGGCGACGCCTTCGAGTTGCGAGGTGGCAAGCTGCGGCTGCGTGATGGTCAGGGGTTCTGCCTGTACGCGCTCCAGTCCGCCATTCCGCTACTGCCCGCCAAACAACGACCTACCCACCCCAATGATTGGATGAGTACCGACGCACGAGTGGTGTGCCCCGACCCATTGTGCGGCGTGGTCATGGTCATCGAACGCACCGAACGTCGCACGCTGCACCACTCGGACGTCAGCGCCCTCCCCATCGAATCACGCCCCGAAGGCTCGGGCTGACTTGAAACTGGAGTAGATGCCCTTGGTAACCGCACTCGTGAATTGCACCTTGATCGATGGGACCGGCGCGGAGCCGCTGGAGAACGCGGCTCTTGTCGTCGACGGCGATCGCATCATCGCGTGCGGTCCGGCGGCGAGCGTTTTGCCGGCCGCGCCTGAGCGCCGCATCGACCTGCAAGCGATGACCGCCCTCCCTGGTCTGATCAACCTGCACGTGCACTACGGCCTGGTGCTGCCCGGCGCCATGCATGCAAAATACCGAGACGAAACCCCGACGAGCCTGGCTTATCGCGTCGCCTTCAACGCGCGCGAAGCGCTGCACGCCGGCATCACCACGACGCGCAGCGTCGGCGAGCGCTACGGCATCGATTTCACGTTGCGTGCCGCCATCGAGGCGGGCCAGGTCCCAGGTCCGAGGATCTTCGCGGGCGGTGCGGCACTGGCGATCACCGGCGGCCACGGCGTGCGACACCTGGGACCTGCCCTTGAATGCGACGGTCCGTACGAGTTTCGGAAAGCCGCGAGGGCGCAGCTGAAGCAAGGCGCCGACCACATCAAGATCATGATCTCGGGCGGGATCTCCGGTCAGTTCGAGTCCGTGGCCAGCTCACAGATGGCACGCGATGAAGTGGAAGCTGTCGTTCAGGTAGCGCACAACGCGGGCAAACGCGTGTGCGCCCACTCCGGCGGAGCAGTGGCGATGCAACAGGCCATCGAGGCTGGCGTCGACTGCCTGGAGCACGGGTACTTCCTCACCGACGAGGTCGCTGCCCTGATGGTGGAGCGCGGAACGTTCCTGGTGCCTACCATCTGTGTCAGCCGGGCTGACGACTACATGCGACGCATCGGCGCATCGGAGTGGGAGATCCGCAAGGGACGTGAGGCCAATGGGCGCCACTGGGCCGCCTTCCAGACAGCCATCCAACACGGCGTCAAGATCGGCATGGGCACTGACATGCTGCCAGGCGAACAGAATGAGGGGACGATTGCCACCTATCGCGAGATGGAGCTGATGGCTGAAGCTGGCATGTCTCCAATGGAGGTGCTGGTCGCGGCCACGCGCAGCGGCGCCGAAATCGTCAACGCGACGGACCGGCTTGGCACGCTTGCGCCCGGGAACTCGCGGATATCGTTGCCTGCGACGGCAACCCGGCGCTGAGCATCCGCGACCTGCGGCGTGCCCGCTTCGTCATGAAGGGCGGGGCCGTGGTGCGCATGGACGAGGCACGTTAGCGCGCGCTGCAAAGGCCGTGGACGCGTGGCGTTTGGGATGCTGAGGCACGCACTGTCAGACGAAGTTTCTCTTTCTCGAGAAGAACGCCGACCTGGATACTCCCCCTGAGGGTTGCTCCCACGCAGATGGCCGCGGCAGGAGTCGTGGATCGCGTTTTCATCGCAGGGTTCCCTCTGGGGAGGAACGCGTTAGCGCGCGACGCACAGCCTCTCGCGTTGCGGCGTACGCGCTTGCGCGCGGATCGATTGGCTCGAAATGATCGACGCCAGCCAACGTGACGAGCTCGACAGGATCTCCGACCGCGCGGGCAGCCGCCAGGTAGCGCTCGCTCAGCTCGATCGGCACGTGGGCGTCTGCCGTGCCATGCAGCACCACCTGCGGCACGCCCAGCGGCAGCCGCTGGATGGGTGAGGCAAGCGCGTACCGCTGCGCCACGGCTTCCGGTGGACCCCCCATCAGTTGATCGACCACGCCGTCGCTCAAACCCAGCTCCGACGCGCGTGCCAGGTCGGCCACCGGTGCCACCGCCGCCACTCCACGGACCGAGACCGGATCCGGCATGCTCAGGGCCGTCGATGCCGGCAGCCGAGGTCGGCTGGCGAGCCACAGCGCGAGCTGTCCCCCGGCCGAATGGCCCAACGTGACCACTCGCGTGAGGTCCAGCGGCTGGCTCCGCGCGAGTTTGCGCAGCGCGTCCAGCGCAGCACCGACATCCAGAAATGTGCCGGGCCATCCACCACCCGTCTCGCTCAGGCGGCGGTATTCGATCGACCACGTGGCAAGCCCCTCCCGCGTCAGCGCCGCCGCCAGGTGGCCGATGTACGTCAGGTCGTAGCGCGCGCGGTAGTACCCGCCGTGAATGACGCACACCACCGGCCACGGCGCCGGCTGCCGGTGACGCGGTAAACGCAACTCGCCGAACTGCGACGGAGCCGTCCCGTATGCATGCCGCACGTCAAGGGGCGCCGCTGACAGACTGAGAATATCGGGGGTCATGCCCTGGATTTGACGTACTCCAGCGCCAGTTCGTCGATACGTCCGATCAGGGCGAAGTAGATCCACTTCGCCTTTTCGCCTTCCCAGTCCTCCGGCAGGATCTCAGTCGGCAGACCGGGATCCAGGAATGGCAGCCGACGCCAGTCCGCAACCAGGCTGACGTAGTCGCGGAATGCCGCCTGGCGCGGAGCACCGTCGCGGCTGTTGAGCCACCGTTCGAGCACTGGTTCCCAGCGCGCCGTAAAGCGGGTGTACATGTTCCCGAGATCTGCGAGGTCCCAACATTTGCGCGCGAGCCGCCGCGACGCTCCGACGCCACCGTACGACACATCGAACAGCTCCGTGTAGTCGAGCAGTCCGGCGCGGCTGAGGTTTGACTCCAGCTCCGCGCGCAAGCGTCGCGGCGCGATCCAGGCGCCCGAAGCAATCGTCCCGAACCCGAGCCAGCCGAGCTGACTGCGCAATTGGTGGCGCTCGTCGCGTTTCGACTCTGGGACGGAGAAAATCACCATCACCCAGCCGTCCGCCAGACTTGCCGGCTCGCGCGCGGTCAGGATGCGCCGATCGCCTTCCTCGAGGATCTGCCAGGCTTTCGGAGTCAGCGCATACCCGGCAACGCCACCGCGCCGGCTCGAGGCCAGCAGCCCCCCGCTCTTCATACGCGCCACGGCGGCGCGGACCGTTTGCGGCTCCGTACCCAGGTCCGCCATCAGTTCGAGCAATGTCGCGACGCGCAGCCAGCCACCCAATCGACGCACGAAGCCGCCATAGATGTACAGGATCTGCGACCGTGGCCGCGCCACGCTAACGCGCTCGGTACGCTCGATCACGCGCGGGTATCGGGGACGGTGCTGCTCCGAGGTCGCCATCAGTCACCTTCGAACACCGGCCGCTGGCGTGGCACCGCGGAAAACGCCTCGTACGCGCGCCGGAAGTCATTGGTCTGCATGCAGATTGCCTGCGCCTCGGCCTCCGCGTCGATCGCCGCGTCGACCGACAGGTCCCACTCCTGGTGCAGCATCCGCTTTGTCATGGAGTGCGCAAACGTTGGCCCGTCAGCGATCGACTGTGCCAGCGCGTGCGCCTCGGCGCGGAGTGACGCGGGCTCCACCAGACGATTGAAAAAGCCCCAGCGCTCCGCTTCATCGGCTGCCATCGTGCGCCCGGTGTACAGCAGCTCCGAGGCGCGGCCTTGCCCCACAATGCGCGGCAGGACTGCGCAAGCGCCCATGTCAGCACCCGACAGCCCCACGCGCACGAACAAGAAGGAGACGCGCGCCCTCGGCGTGCCAAGCCGCAGGTCGCACCCCATGGCGAGGATCGCCCCGGCTCCGGCGCACACGCCGTCCACCGCCGCGACAATGGGTTGCGGACAGTGGCGCATCGCTTTCAGGAGGTCGCCCGTCATGCGCGTGAAGCGTAGCTTGTCGGGCAGGTCCTTACGCACCAGCGGGCCGATGATGTCGTGCACGTCGCCGCCGGAACAGAAGTCCTCGCCCGCCCCCATGAGCACGACTGTTTTGATGTCGTCTACGTCCACCAACACACGGAACAGATCTCGCAGCTCCGCGTAGCTGTCGAAGGTGAGCGGATTTCTTCGCTGCGGATGTTCGACGAGCGTGATCGTCGCCACGCGCTGGCGCACTTCCAGTTGGACATGCCGCGGCGCGGCCAGCTCGGCGGAGCGCATCACATCACCTCCCCACCGGCCACGGCAATCGCTTGCCCGGTGATGCTGGCGGAAGAAGGCAGGCACAACCATCCGACCGTGGCAGCGATTTCCGCGGGCTGGACAAAGCGCCCCTGGGGGTTGCCGCCCACGAGCTCGGCGCGCGTCGCCGCCTCGCTCCGCCCGGTTTTCGATACGATCGTGTCGACCGTCCGCTCCAGCAGGTCAGTCTCCGTGTAGCCCGGACAAACCGCATTGACGGTGACACCGGTTCGTGCCAGCTCGAGCGCCAGCGAGCGCGTCAGCCCCAGCACCGCATGCTTGGAGGCAACATACGCGGCGACATACGGATAGCCTCGCAGCGCCGCGACGCTCGCCATGTTCACAATTCGCCCCCACCGCGCGGCGGTCATCGCGTCCACCACCTGCCGCGTGCACAGGAACGTTCCGGTGGCATTCACCTCCAGCATCAGGCGCCAGTGGGCCAGGTCCATGCGCTTGAATGGCGCGCTCCCCGCCACCCCCGCATTGTTGACCAGGACCAGCACCGGCCCGAGCGCGGCGGTGGCCGCCTCGAACGCGGCGTGTACGCCAGCTTCGTCAGTAATGTCGACTGCGAGCGCCTGCGTACGCACGCCGCATCCCTGGCGCACTTCCGCCGCCAGCTTCTGGAGCGGTTCCATGCTGCGTCCGAGCAAGGTCAGGTCGGCGCCCAATCGCGCCAGCTCCCGTGCCACGGCAGCGCCGATCCCTCGGCCACCGCCGGTGACCACCGCGTGACGACCCGTCAGAACTGCCGCGCTGTCGGTCACGCGTCTCCGTCCGGGACAACCGCGGTGGCCTCGACTTCCACCAGGGCTTTGTCCTCGAGCAGTCCCGCCACCTGGACCAGCGCCATCGCCGGGTAGCTGTGTCCGATGACTTCGCGGTAGACCCGCCCAAGCTCCTGGCGCGCCAGGCGATACGCTGCGAGGTCCAGCACGTACCAGGTCAAACGCACCAGGTGCCGCGGTTCCGCGCCGCCCGCGCCCAACACGGCGACGACGTTCTGGAGCGCCTGTCGCACCTGGCCGATCAGTCCGTCGGCGAAGCGGCCATCCGCGTCCCAGCCGACCTGGCCGGCCACGAAGACCAGCCGACCGCGTGCGGCCACCCCGTTCGAGTAGCCCACCGGGCGCGGCCAGCCCTCGGGCAGCAGAATTTCCGGCCCGGCCTCGGTCACGCGGCGATCCTGTCTGTCACTGGCTTACCCCGTCGCTCTCGTACGAGGCATCGCCTCCATTGTCAGAACGGTCGAGCCACGCCTCCAGCGCGGCGAGGATCTCACCGTTGAGCGATCGATAGTGCCGACGTGCCAGACGCGTCAGCCGTTCCTGCAAATCGTCGTAGCGGCCGCGCACGTCCTCGTCGAAGCGCACACTGAGTGGCCTCGGCACGCGACGGCGATCGTCACGCCGGCGCAATTGGACCGATTCGTACTGTGGTGGCCACAGCGGTGCGTAATGCTCCTGAGCCTCCGCCGCGTGAAGGGTCCAGTACGGGTCGCGCAGGTGGGGCCGGGCGAGCACGCACAGGTCGGCGCGACCCGCCAGCAGGATGCTGTTGACCTCGTCGGGTGTGGAGATGGCGCCGACAGTCATCGTGGGGATGCCCACCGTGTTGCGGATCTGGTCAGCAAAGGGCGTCTGGTAGACGCGTCCATAACGCGGTTTCTGGGAAACAACAGTCTGGCCGGTGGACACGTCGATCAGGTCGCAGCCGTGCGCCTTGAGCATACGCGCAACCTCGATTCGGTCGTCCGCCGAAAGGCCACCCGGTGCCCAATCGGTAGCCGAGATGCGCACCGACATCGGCTTGAGCTCCGACCACACCGCGCGGACGGCGTCGAATACCTCAAGCGGGAAACGCATACGCGCCTCGATACTGCCCCCGTAGCCATCCGTACGCTGGTTCGTGAGTGGTGAGATGAAACTTGCCAACAGGTAGCCATGCGCATAGTGGAGCTCCAGCATGTCGAAGCCGGCTTCGTCGGCCCACCGCGCGGCTTGCACATGGTCGTCGAGCACCTGGTCCATTTCGACGCGCGTTATCTCGCGAGGGACCTGGTTGAGCCAGTCGTACGCGATCGGCGACGCCGAGACAACTGGCCAGTTGCCCTCCGGCAACGGCAAGAGATCACCTTCCCACAGGCGTCGCGTGGAACCCTTGCGCCCCGCGTGGCCGACTTGGAGGGCGATTTTCGCGCTGGTCCACTGGTGGACGAAGTCGACGATGCGGCGCCAACCAGCGGTGTGCTCGGGGCGGTACAGTCCAGCGCAGCCCGGCGAGATCCGCGCGGCACGCGAGACATCGGTCATCTCCGCCATAACCAGACCCGCCCCACCAACGGCGCGGCTGCCCAGGTGCGCCAGATGCCAGTCGTTCGGCTGCCCGTCCTCGGAGCTGTACATGGACATCGGCGACACGGCGATGCGGTTGTGCAAGCGCAGGTCTCGGACATGGAAGGGCGTGAACATCGGCGGAGGTAGTGGCGACAGTTTCTGGCCAGACTCCGGCTGCACGCCCGCGGCGCACACGAAGCGCTCGTGGACGCGCTCCACCAGCTCGGGGTCGCGTAAGCGCAATGTCTCGTAGCTGATGCGACGGCTGCGCGTTAGCAGACTGAACGCAAACTGGTCTGGGTCGAATCCGAGGTACCGCTCCACCCCCTCGAACCAGAACAGGCTCTCGAGGGCGGCTCGCTGGAAGCGGTCGACTTCCCGCTTGCGTTCCTCCTCGTAGCTCATAAGCGCCAACTCCACATCGGGCAAGCGCGTGAGATAGTGCGCCAGTGCGATCGCGTCTTCCATTGCCAGCTTGGTGCCCGAACCGATGCTGAAGTGAGCGGTATGCGCCGCATCGCCGAGCAGGACGACATTGGCCAGCTCGCGGCGCAGTCGCCAGCTTGCGGTGCGCAGCATCGGAAAGTTGAGCCATACCGAGCGATTGCACAGCAGCTTGTGCCCATGTAGATCTTCGGCAAACACCCGCTCGCAGAAAGCAGCGCTCTCCGCTTCCGGCATTCGGTCCAACCCGGCGGCCGACCAGGTAGCCGGGTCGCACTCGACGATGAATGTGGAGTGGCCTGCTTCGACGTCGTAGCGATACGCGTGGCACCAGAAGAGACCATGTTCGGTGCCGCGAAACGAGAACAGGAAATTGTCGAATGGCTGCGTGGTTCCGAACCAGGCATACTTGTTGCGGCGCACGTCGATCGCGGGTTCGAACACATCTGCGAAATGTGTTCGGATGCGACTGTTGGCGCCGTCCGCGGCGACGATCACGTCGTATCCTCTCGCGAGTTGCCGCAGCTCGGCCGCTTCAAATTCTTCGCGGAAGCGGAGCGCCACTCCGAGCGAACGACAGCGACGGTAAAGGATCCCCAGCAGGTGCTGGCGCGCGATGCCCGAGAAGCCATGCCCACGCGAGAGGCGCACCGTGTCGCGGTAGCGGATTTCGATTGCGTCCCAGCGATTGAACGTGCTGGTGATCTCCTGAAATGTGGGTTCGTCGTTCAGTTGGAGGTAGCCGAGTGTTTCATCGGAGAACACGACGCCGAAGCCGAACGTGGCATCCGGGGCATTGCGCTCGATCACCTCGACCTGTGCCTCCGGGCGGGCCTTTTTGAGGAGGATTGCCAGGTACAGGCCGCCCGGACCACCGCCCACGATGAGTGTCTTCATCACGCCGCCGGCCGGGGCACGACTGCCGCCGCGAAGCGTTGGATCTGGACCAGACGTTCGGGATAGTGCGGGACCATGAACTGCAACGCGAGGTGCCGCACGCCCAATTCGCGAAATGGCTCAATCGCCGCCCGGAGCTGCTCCGGCGTTCCACGCAGGACACCTTCCTCCTGTCGCACTGGTTCGTCGGTCACCCAGATCGGCAGGTTGAGATTCAGGGCGATCTCGGACGGATCCCGCCCGGCACACTCAGCTTGCTCCTGTACGTGCCGCCACCGCGCCGCGAGTTCTGTCGGGGTGGTACGCACGAAGTACGGGAACCACGCGTCGCCATAGCGCGCCGCTCGCTTCTGCGCCGCCAGACTCTCGCCGCCGACCCAGATCGGCATGCGGGCGCGGTTGTGCCCTTTCGGGTTGAAAGCGATTTCGTGAAAACGGTACTGGCGGCCTTCAAATGTGCAGTGCTCCTGGGTCAGGACGTTCCTCAGGATATGCAGTTGTTCGTCGGAAACCCGGCCGCGCTCGGCGAAGGGCGCGTTGAGGGCACCGAATTCCTCTTTCATCCAACCGACGCCCACTCCGAGCGTGAAGCGTCCCTCTGAGAGGACGTCGATGGTGGCGGCAACCTTTGCCCAATGCAATGGGTGGCGGTACGGCAGCACCAGCACGGATACGCCAAGTTTCATACGCTCCGTACAGCCGGCCAGGAATGCCAGTACCGTCAGGCTTTCGAGAAACGGACGATCGGGTGGCACGATAAAGGTGGCACCCTCGGAGTAGGGGTACGGTGTTTCGATCGTCCACGGAATGACCAGCCGCTCAGCCGCCCAGAGCTGCGAAAAGCCCAGCCGCTCCGCAAATTGCGCGTACTCTTGCAGCGTGCGTCGGGTGGCTGAACGGCCGGAGACCGGGCAGAAACAAACCGAACTCCATGCGGCCCGTCAACTCCCCGTCTCGCGGAGCTTGTATCGCTGCAGCTTGCCGGTCTCGGTGCGCGGCAGCTCCTCCACAAATTCGATGGCGCGTGGATACTTGTACGGCGCGATCTCTCGCTTGACGAACTCCTGAAGCTCGCTGACCATGGCTGGCCCGGCCTCGCTCGGGTCGCGCAGAACGACGAATGCCTTCACGATATGCCCGCGCTGGGGATCCGCCGCGCCCACAACGCCGCACTCCTTCACCCTGGGGTGATCCAGGAGCACGTTTTCGATCTCGATGCCCGCGATGTTGTAGCCAGCCGAAATGATCATGTCGTCAGCGCGCGCCTGGAACCAGAAGTAGCCGCGCTCGTCCTGCTTGTACGCGTCGCCGGTGTAGTTCCAGCCGCCGCGCACGTAGCCACGCTGCCGCTCGGGATCGTCCAGATACCGACAGCCTGTCGGCCCGCGCACTGCCAGCAGGCCCACCTCGCCGTCGGGCAGCCGTTTACCTGCATCATCGACCACCCGCGCCTCGTAGCCAGGCACAACCTTGCCGGTAGCGCCGGGCACGATCTCGTCGCGTGCCGCGCTGATGAAGATGTGCAGCAACTCTGTGGAGCCGAGGCCGTCGATAATCTTGAGTCCGGTTGCACGCTCCCACGCCTGGTAGGTGGGTAGGGGCAGCGGCTCGCCGGCCGAAACGCAATCTTCGAGCGAGTGCAGGTCGTATCGCGGCACCAGGTCGACCGCGGCGCGGTACATGGTTGGCGAGGTGAACAGGGTGGTGACCCCGGCGTCCTGGACTCCTTGCAGCAGGGTCTGCGCACTGACCTTTTCGATGAGCGCCGACGAAGCACCCACCCGCAACGGGAAGGTCACCAGTCCGCCGAGCCCGTAGGTGAAAGCCAGCGGAGGACTGCCCGCAAACACGTGGTCTGGAGACGATTTGAGCACTTCCGCGCCGAAGGTGTCGCAAATGGCGAGCACGTCACGATGGAAATGAACGGCGCCTTTCGGCTTGCCGGTGGTGCCAGAAGTGAAGGCGATCATGCACGGGTCGTCCGCCGCCGTGTCAACGGTGGCGAAGTCGTCTGGCTTGCCATTAGCGAGAGCGTCCAGCGAGTCGGCTCCAGCACCGGGACCGAAGAAGAGGATCCGCGGGCGCGGCGCATCGGGTAGCTCGGCCAGTCGCTGTTCGGCCAGGCGCATCTCGTCCGCTAGCCGACCGTCACAGAGCGCGACGGTTACGCGGGCCTTCTGGATGACCTCCGTCAGCTCGCGTGCGCGGAGCAGGGGCATGGTGCTGACCACCACCGCCCCGATCTTCAACACCGCCAGCCAGGCGGCGACCATGCTGGGGCTGTTGAAGCCGCGCAGCAAGACCCGGTTGCCCGGCACCACGTGCATGTCCTGGCTGACTACCCGGGCGAGCCGGTTGGCCCAGGCCAGGAGTTCGGCGTAGGTGGTGCTCTGGCCCTCGAACCAGAGGGCCTGGCGTGCGCCACACCCTTCAAGGACGTGGCGGTCGAGGAGTTCGGCGGCGGCATTGATCTGGGCCGGGTACGCCGCCAGAGCCGGCAGGGCCAACGAGTCGAGCCCTGGCCAGTCCGCCGGCGGCGGCAAGTTGTCGCGCACGAAGGTATCCGTGTGCGCGCTGCGGCCTGTGGGCAGTTGTGAGCGCACCGCACCAAGTTCGACCATAGAGACCTCCCCACGGTGCTACGAATCTGTGACGGTAGTCATCTTACCGTACGTCGGTTTCGTGAGCCACGGGTCAGCTCAGGTCGGCGCGAGTGTCATCCCGCGGGTGTGCAGGATCCGAGACGTACGGGATGCAGCGCTACGCGGCGAGTTCTTCGCCGCGGACGATCGTTCCCCCTTAACGACGAAGCCGACCTTGCGCAAGTCCGCCAGGCGCTCCGCGGGGTTCCCGGGGCACGCGATCACGTCCGCGAACTTGCCAGGCTCGAGCGTGCCCAACTGGTCGCTCGCGCTGACGATCTCGGCACCCATCGCTGTCGCGGCGTGGATCACCTCGAGCGGTTGCATGCCCGCCTCGCCCATCAGCTCCATCTCACGGTAGGTGGCGAACGTGCCCTCGTTGCGGTCGGCCGGCAGCATGTCCGTGCCCATGCCGATCTTCACGCCACGGCGAATGGCAGTCTGCAGCGCCGCCCAGTGCTGTTCACTGGCGTCGATCGATTTCTGGATGTGCACTTCGGTGAAGCCCAGGCCGCGCATGTAGTCGACGGCGCGGCTGACGCAGATGGTCGGTACGAGATACGTGCCGCGCTCCACCATGAGCGCCGCGACTGCCTCGTTGAGAAAGTATCCATGCTCCATACAGTCAACGCCGGCCTCAATCGCGGTCAGCATTGCCTGCGCAGCGCCTGAATGCGCGCACACCTTCTTGCCAGCGTTGTGTGTCACGAGAACGACCGCCTCGATCTCATCTCTGGCCATCTGCGAATCCTTGACGGCTTCGAATTGGCCCGACAGACCGCCCGAAATTGCAATCTTGATGTGGTCCGCGCCCAGCTTCAGCAAGCTCCGCGCCGCCTTGCGAAACTCGTATGGTCCATCGCACTCGATCTTGTGGCCGCCGGGTCGCACGCCGTGGCCGCCCGTCACACCCAGGGACTGGCCACCGGCATAGATGCGTCGGCCCGGGCACGCGGCCCTGGGCCACCGCGTCACGCAGCGCAAAATCGGCGTTGTAGCGCTCTCCGACGCTGCGCGTCGTGGTCACGCCAATATGCAATGCTTCACGCGCATTCTGCGCCATGCGGAGTGCCAGCGCACTCTCCGTTTCGTCTCGATACTTCGCCTCCAGCGCACCCGGCAACGTGAGGTCGTAGTGGACGTGCAGGTTGATGAGGCCCGGAAGGACCGCTTGTCCGCGCATGTTCAGTCGCCGGTCGGCCGCTGCCGGAACGCGCTCCGTGTCCGACAGCGACGATGCGGTCATTTTCGATGACCACCACCGCATCCTCCCGCGGCTCGGCGCCCGTGCCGTCAATCACCAGGCAATGCTCCAGAACCGTAAGCGTCATCCGTTGACTCCCAGCTCATTCAGCGGAATAACCGCGTCGGGATGTGCATTGAAGCCAGTCACACGGCTGGCGACGCCGTACGCGTCTTCCTGTGAATACAGGAACAGCCACGGTGGATCATCGTGCACGATCTGCGCAACCTGCTTGTAGATCGCTTCGCGCTGGCCGCTGTCGACCGAGGTCGAAGCCTGCTGGATGAGATCAAGCGCCGGCTGATTGTTGTAGTTCTGATACAGAGCGCCGCTCGGTGACAGCGCTTGCGGCATGTTTATTTCGGACGTGACGCCGGTCTGGCCAATGAGAAAAAACTGCAGGTTGTGGCCGATGATGTTCTGGACATATGCGCCATATTCACTCGTGTTCACGTTGGCCGTGACTCCCACCTGGCCAAGCTGCGCGGCGACCGCCTGCGCGACCAGCTTGTCGTTCGGATAGCGTCCGTCTGGCGAGCCGAGATCGACCGTCAGGTTGGTCTGGCCGGCATCCGCCAGAAGCGCTTTCGCTTTGGCTGGATCATAGGGATACGGCTGTATGCTGTCGTCATCAGCCGGCCATGCCCTGGCGCAGCACGGAGCCCATTGGATAACCGGCACCCTGCAGCACGCCACTGATGATTGCCTGCTTGTCCACCGCGTAATTGAATGCCTGGCGCACGCGCACATCGTCGAACGGTTTCATAGCCAGGTTGAACATGATGGTGATGATCGTGCCAGGTGCTTTCACCAGATTCGCGCCGGTCTTGCTAACGTCGGCATACTGCGTGGACGCAACGGGCGAGATAATGTCGACGCCGCCGGACTGCAGCTCCACCAGACGCGCCGCCGCCTCGGGAATGGGTCGCAGAATGATCTGGTCTAACTGCGGCTTGTTGCCCCAGTACGCCGGGTTGGCTTTGATGACGACCTGCTGGCCTGGTTGCCAGCTCACGAATTGGTACGGTCCGGTGCCAATGACCGTTTTGTTCGCGTCCTGGCCTGCGACCGACGGATCCATGACGTACACGTAATCCGCCAGCACAGGCAGCAGCGCCGCGTAAGGGCCATTGGTGGTCACCTTCACGGTCAGCGGATCGACCACCTCCACTGAGCTGACCGGTTTCAGCAAGCTGGCCTGCGCGGCTTTGGTGTTTGGATCCACGAAACGATCGAACGTGAACTTGACCGCATTGGCGTCGAACGCGTCCCCGTTGTGGAATTTCACACCATCGCGCAGGTGAAAGATCCATGTTGAGCTGTCCGGCGTATCCCAGGACGTTGCAAGCGATGGCTTGATGGCCATGGTGTCATCGCGCACGACGAGCGTGTCGAAGATGGCGCCCATGATCGAGCGCGACATGGACGATGTGGTGACCATGGGGTCGGCCGACTCGATGTCAACCCCCGAACCGATCGTCACGGTTCCCGTCGTTCCCGTCGTTCCCGTCGTTCCCGTCGTGGCGGCCGGCGTCGTGGCACTTGCCGCGGGTGGGGCAGTCGCCGCCGCCGCGCTGGAGCCCGAGGTGGTCGGACCAGCTGGGCCGCAGGCCGCGACGAAGCTCAAAATGACGCACAGAACGCAACAGATCGACAGTAGGTGGTGTTTCACGGGGGCGTCTCCAACTCCGAGTGGGTGGCGACAGGCTCACCTGGAAGATCCTCCAGCTGACCGTGGACCACGTCGCCGCCGAGAATCGTGGCCAACACCTGGACGTCTTTGATCGCTGGTTCCGGGCAAGTCAACGGGTCATCCGACAGCACGACGAGGTCCGCCAGTTTGCCTGGCGTGATGGATCCTTTGTCGTACTCCTCGAAGGTCAGGTAACTCGGATTGATGGAATACATCTCGAGCGCCTCCCTGCGCGTGGCGCCCTGTTCACGGCCCAGCACGCCAGCGGCTTTGGTTTCTCGAGTGATGGTGCTCCACATGGACACTAACGGAT
This sequence comes from uncultured Chloroflexia bacterium, assembly GCA_963776625.1. Classification (GTDB taxonomy): domain Bacteria; phylum Chloroflexota; class UBA6077; order UBA6077; family CF-72; genus CF-72. Next base: position 325,674 of record CAVZNP010000008.1, read on the forward strand.
TGAACGGCACGACATCCGACCCACCAGCCAGACGGAACCCGCGGTCAAGGTAGACGCGATGCGGCGTGGCGAAAGCCGCTCGGCGCGGTCCCCAGCACTTCACCATCGAATCGCCGAAGGCATATGACAGACCCTGCTGTACGGAAATGTGAATGCCCATGCGCTGGCACGCCTCGAGCACTCTCTCGGTCGGGAAGAGCGCGTGCATCAGCGTCCAGCGGCGGCCTGTCAGCGGCCGCTGGTCATGCAGTTGTTCGAATACATCCACCGCTTGCTCCAGTGCCGCGTCGCCAACCACGTGCAGGGCCACCTGCCAGCCCAGTTCGTTGGCCCTTTGGAGGACATGCCGCATGACGTCCCTGGGCAGTGCCTGCACCCCATGAAAGTCTGGATCGTTGGCGTAGCCCTCTTTGAGCCAGGCGGTCTCGATGAATCCGTCAACCCAGAGTTTGAAGGGTCCGACGCGGAAGAACGCGTCGCCGAAGCCGCTGCGTGGCGCAAACCCGTCCAGAAACCGAATCAGCTCGTCGGCGCTCGACGCCAGCGGCACGCTGTGGTCGGGCGCCACGATGCCTGTCGTCCGGACTCGAAGCTTACGCTGCTCCCACAGGTCCTGATACGCGCGGATATCAGCTGCACCTAGTGCGGGGTCGATGATGCTCGTCAACCCGACCGCATTGAAGGCGCGATTCGCGGCGCGAATGGCGCGCACTCGCGTGTCGTGAGTCACCGGCGGCAGCAGCCGCCTGACGCGATCGAACGCCGGTGGATTGAACATCCGCCCCGTCAGCTCGCCCGATGTGTCTCGCTCGAACTGTCCACCGGGCGGGTCCCCAACACTGGTGTCAACGCCCGCCGCTGCAAACCCAGCCGAGTTCGTCACCGCGAAGAAGCGCGTCCCGCGTGGCACATACACAGGGTGCTCAGGCGCTACCGAGTCCAGTTCCTGACGCGTCGGCAGTCGCCGCTCGGCGAGGGTCGATTCGTGCCAGGTCGGAGCGATTTCGATCCACTCACCGCGCGGCGCCTGCCGCCCACGCTCGGCGATACGCTGCAGCACGTCATCGATGCTTGTGGCCGCGGAAAGGTCCACTTTGGCGAGATTGATGCCGATTGACAGCGCGTGCGCGTGCGCGTCGAAAAAGCCTGGCAGCACCGTCCTCCCGTTGAGGTGGATGCGCCGAGTGTCCGCGTCGGTGACGGCTTCCATTGCGTCGTTCGAGCCGACGGCGAGGATGCGGTCGCCGCTGAGCGCCACTGCTTCCGCCGTGGAACTCTGGGTGTCTACCGTGCGCACTCGCCCGTGGTGCAATACCACGTCGGCTGTGGTTGGAGTGGGGCGCATGAGCGGGCGCATCTTACCTGTTCGCCGCCGCCGCTCGCTCAGTCAGCCTACCATTACCTCAGCGTGGCCGCGTTCCTTCTCCGCCGACTGCTCCAGGCCGTGTTCGTCCTGTTCATCGTGAGCGTTCTTGTCTTCGTGGTCGTTTTTGCGATGGGCGATCCGGTGCGCGCCTTCGTGCCCATCAACGCGTCGGCCTCCGACGTAGAGAATATCCGTCACCAGTACGGGCTCGACCAACCGCTGTGGCTCCAGTACGTGACGTTCCTGCAGCACGCTGCGACTGGCGACCTGGGCCAGTCGTTCAAGTTCCGCGAGCCGGCCATGGCGCTCGTGCTCGAACGACTGCCGCTCACGGCAGCGCTGGCCATCTCCTCCATCCTGATCGCAAGCGTGATCGCGATTCCGCTCGGCATTCTTGCCGCGACGCGGCACGGCAGCGGCTGGGACCAGGTCGCGACCGCGGCTTCGATGCTGACCGTCTCGGTCCCCAGCTTCTGGCTCGGCATCCTGCTCATCCTCGTCTTCGCTGGCCAGTTGCGCTGGGTGCCAGCATCGGGCGTGGCCGGGCTGAGCAGCCTCTGGTTGCCCGCGATCACCCTGGCCGCCTTCCCGATTGGACTCATCACCCGCGTCGTTCGTGCTTCCGTGCTGGGCGAATTGCGGCACGCGTATTTGACGACAGCGCGTGCCAAGGGTCTGGCTGAGCAGACGGTGATGTATCGCCACGCGCTGCGCAACGCACTGCTGCCGATCATTACCGTATTGGGACTGCAGCTCGGCGCGCAGCTGGGCGGTTCGGTCATCGTGGAAACGGTCTTCGCCTGGCCGGGCGTCGGCTGGCTCCTGATTCAGGCTATCGATGCGCACGATCTGCCCCTGCTCCGCGCCAACGTGTTGATCATTGCCATCGTGTTCATCGTCATCAACGCGGTCACCGACGTGCTGTACGCCGTGGTGAATCCAAGGATCCGCTTCGCGTGAACGCGGACAGCCTCTCTGCGACTGAAGGCAGTCGGGCAGGCGCTGGGTCCGCCGCTGCCGTAGCGGTCGCCCCTCGCCCCAGGCCACGCACGCGCATCGTGTCGGTGCCACGGCGTGCACCGCGCTTCCGCCTGCGCCGCGGGCCGACCGTCGGACTGGTGCTCGTCAGCCTGGTGGTGGCCGTCGCGATCTTCGCGCCACTGCTTGCGCCATATCCGTATGATCAGGTCTCGTTCGGCGAGACGCTGCGGCCGCCGATGTGGGTGGCTGGTGGCGGTGCGAGTCATCCGCTTGGCACTGACCAGCTCGGTCGGGACCTGCTGTCGCGCGTCATCTTTGGTGCCCGTACGAGCTTGTTCGTCGGCGTCGGCGCGGTGATGCTGGCTGGTGTGATCGGTGTCCTGGCCGGCATCTGCGCCGGGTACGCGGGTGGACGGACCGATGCGCTCATCAATCGACTGGCCGAGGTCCAGCTGGCGTTTCCGCCGATCTTCCTGGCGATCGCCATCCTGGCGGTGGTCGGTCAGAGCCTGCTCAACGTGGTGCTGGTGCTCGGTATCGTGAGTTGGGTGCAGTATCAGCGCGTCGCCCGCGCGAACACCCTGGCGGTGAAGCACAACGCCTACGTCGAGGCGGCTCGAGCACTTGGCGCCGCGCCCGGGCGAGTCCTGTTGCGCCACATTCTGCCCAACGTTCTGCCAGCGCTCGTCGCGATCGCCACGGTCAGCGTGTCGACGATGATCATGGCTGAGGCTGGCCTCAGCTTCCTGGGACTTGGCATCCAGCCGCCGTTGCCAGCCTGGGGCGGCATGCTCGCCGACAGTCGTGACGTGTGGGAAGTAGCGCCGTGGACCCCGTTCTTTCCGGGCGCGGCGATTCTGTTGACAGTGCTGGGCATCAATCTGCTGGGCGCGGGCCTGACCGACGACACGGTCTGAGCCAGGAGCGCGGTCGAAAAGCCGGTAGTCCACCTCGAAACCGGCTGCCGCGCTCCTGGCGCAAACTGTCACAGAAGTCTGGGCCGACTGCGACTCGGGCTAAGAACGGGCTTGTCGGCCAGACTTCTGGCGGACTCGCCCGATGACGCTGGCTGGTCCAGCCAAGGCAGTACTACTGGTTCAGCCAGCAGTCCGCGACGTTCCAGGTCACGGAGTCATTGACGTTCGTCTGTCCCCAACCCTCGACATAGCTCTTGCGAGCAGGGTGGACCGCGCCACCGGATCGAGCTGCAGAGGATTGACTCGGACCAGCCAAGACATCTTGATATTTCCCACATGTCGTCAGCCGGACTGCTGAACCAGAATCCGTAGCGCATGGGGCGTTATGTGCTCGGACGCCTGGCTCAGGCGGTGCCGTTGCTGCTGCTGATCACGCTGATCGTCTTTTGTCTGACGCTGTTGCTGCCTGGCGGACCGCTGGCCCAGTACGCCTCGGATCCGAGCGTGAACGCCGCGGACCTCGACAGGTTGCGCCACGACTATGGGCTCGACCAGCCGGCCCCGCTGCGCTACATGCAGTGGCTGGGGGCGATGCTGCGCGGCGATCTGGGAACGTCGTACGTCAACCACGAGCCAGTTGCCGAACTGATCGCGGAGCGGCTGCCGAACACCTTGCTCCTCCAGGGACTGGCGCTCCTGGTGACGGTCGCCATTGCCGTGCCGCTGGGCATCCTGGCCGCCATCCGCCAGCACTCGTGGGTGGATTACCTGGCTACGTTCTTGAGCTCAGTCGGTCACGCGGTACCGACGTTCTGGAGTGGATTGCTCGCGATCATCTTCTTCGCGGTGCAGTTCCGCGCGTGGGGACTGCCAGCGTTGCCTGCCACCGGCATGGTCACGCTGGGCTCGAGCGGCGGCAGCCTGGCTGACCGCGCCGCGCATCTTGTGCTGCCCGTGGCGGTGCTGGCCTTCTTCAACGCAAGTCAGTACACGCGCTATGTGCGCAGCGGCACGCTCGATGTTCTGAGTCAGGACTACCTGCGCACCGCGCGCGCCAAGGGTCTTGGCGAGCGGACAGTCCTGGTGCGTCACATGTTGCGTAACTCGGCCGTGCCACTGGTGACGTTGCTCGCGCTGGAGGTGCCAGCGCTGTTTTCGGGAGCGGTGGTCGTCGAGAGCATCTTCGCCTGGCCTGGCATGGGGCGGCTCTTTCTCGATTCTGCGCAACGTTTCGACTACCCGGTCCTGCTCGGGCTGGTGACCGTCGTCGCCACACTCGTCGTGATCGCGGCGGTGGCGTGCGACCTGGCGTACGCCTGGCTGGATCCGCGCATTCGTCTCGGATGATCTGGGCACGCTTTCGGCGGCATCGATTCGCCGCACTGGCGACGGTGGTTTTGTTGCTGGTGACCCTCGTGGTGCTGGCAGCACCACTGTCGCCGTACAACGCGAACCGGACAAACCTGGTCCAGCGCTTCCAGCCACCGTCGCTGGCGCATCCATTTGGAACGGATGACCTGGGTCGCGATGAGTTGACGCGCACACTGGTCGGTGGGCAGATTTCACTTGCGGTCGGTCTTCTGGCAGTGACATTGTCCATGACCCTTGGCGTGCTGCTCGGCGCTGCCGCCGGCTTTTGCGGGGGTGTGGTGGACAGTGTGCTGATGCGCTTCACAGAAGCGGTGATCGCCATCCCACAGCTATTCTTGCTGATCTTGCTGGCCGTGTTTTTTGGAACCAGCTTCACGACGGTCGTGCTGATCATCGGACTGCTGAGATGGATGCCAGTTGCTCGGATGTTGCGGGCTGGATTTCTGCAGCACCGTGAGCAGGAGTATGTGCTGGCGGCGCGCGCACTGGGTGCGACTTCGTCCAGTCTGATGTGGCGGCATATCCTGCCGAATGCGATCGGGCCGGTGGTGGTGGCCGCCACGCTGGGGGTGGGAGGAGCCATCCTGACGGAGTCGGCATTGTCGTTTCTGGGACTGGGAATCCAGCTGCCAACGCCGTCGTGGGGCAATATGCTGCGCACGTCGCAGCCGTCGCTCACGACGGCGCCCTGGTTAGCGCTCGCGCCGGGCGTGTTCATCTTCGTGACGATCCTGAGCGTCAACTACATCGGCGACGGCTTGCGCGATGCACTCGATCCACACGGCTGACGCGCAGGCCGGCTCGCGCATCTCCCCCGCCGCGCAAATCGCTCCAGCGCCAGCAATGGCTCAAGGACGCTCATGTTTTCTACAGGGCCTTTGTGACTCGCATGGAGCCGCGCCTGCGCCTACACTCACGCGTACAGGGGACGACATAGGCGACGGGGCAGTGTGGGAGTGGCTTCGTCAAGGACGGACGCTCCGCCATCTGCCCGCGCGCCAACCAAAAAGGGGTCTAGCAGCCATGGAACGTGAGCAAACCCTTCTGGGCCGCGGGCTCAGTCGCCGAACGGCGCTGCGCTTGTTGGGCTTCGGCGGCGCCACTGCGCTTCTTGCGGCGTGCGGTCCCGCGGCCCAGAACGGCCCCGCGGCGGGCGGTCCCGCGCCGACCGCCGCCGCCAATCCACCCGTGGTCTCGGCCCCCGCGCCGACCGTCGCACCAGCCAGTCCTGCATCGGCGACGAGCGGCGGCACGCTCAAGGTGGCTATTGCCGACCTGGGCACCGACAACAACGACGTCATTTTGGCCCAGCCGAACAATCCCTCGTACGTGATCTTCGAGCAGTTGCTGCGGTATGACCCCCAGGGCAACATCATGCCGCATCTTGCCGAGAGCTACGAGATGAGTCCGGACGGCAAGGTGTGGACCTTCACCCTCCGCCAGGGCATCAAGTGGCACAACGGCGATGAGGTCACGGCGGAGGATATCAAGTTCACGTTCGAGCGGTACATCTCCGACCAGTCCAAGAGCGCCTGGTCACCGCTGCACCGCCAGACCGTCGACCACATCGAGACGCCGGACAAATACGTCGCGAAGGTATACGCGAAGGACCCGCCGTACCTGTTTTACCCGGATACGGTCTACGGGACCTACCTGACGCCGAAGAACTACATCGAAAGCGTCGGCGCCGACACCTTCGGCAAGCAGCCCGTTGCGACCGGACCCTGGAAGCTCACCAAGTTCACTTCGGGCGTCAGCGCGGAGTTCGAGGCGTTCAAAGACTACTGGGGCCCCAAACCCGTGTGGGACAACATGGTGCTGATGCAAGTGCCCGAGGAGTCGACCCGCATCGCGATGATCAAGCGGGGTGAGGTGGATATCGTCGGCGTCTCCGCCGACAACGCGGTCAACCTGCGCGATGGGGATGGCTTCCAGCTCCGACAGATCAAGGCGTCTACCACTCCGGCGCTGTTCATGGCCGGCTACTGGATGCAACCTGGCCCGACGTCCGATGCGCGCGTCCGCGAGGCGCTGGACATCGCGATCAACCGCCAGGAGCTCGTCGATTCGCTCTTCCACGGCTTTGGCAAGCCCGCCGCGGGCACGATGCAGCTGACCGACCTGCACTGGGGATTCGATCCGATCTGGTACAGCATCCAGTACGAGCCCGAACGGGCGAAGCAGCTCTTGCAAGACGCGGGCTATCCGGGCAACTTTGCGGATCCGACGATCTCGGTCTTCTCCGTCACCCAGGCCGCGTTCGGGTGGGAGCCCGACATGCTTCAGGTCATCTCCGGTTACTGGGAGGCCGTCGGGATCAAGACCCAGCTGGTGCCTATGGACTTCACGGCGTTCCGGAACGCCTGGGTGAACAAAGACCCGAAGATCATGGGCGGCGTCGCGACGTATATTTCGTTCGGGTCAGCAGCGAATTCGATTCCGGCGCAGCAGAACCACATGACATCGAAGGGCGTCAACTTCAGCGCGAACGATCCGCAACTAGACCAGGACTTCTTTGCGATGATATCTGAGCTGGACGCGAATAAACGACTGGAGCTGTGGCACAAGGTCCAGCAGGAAATGTTCGCGCTCCACTCCGTGCTGGGGGTGGCCCGCATCTATGACCAGTACGCGGTCAGCAACAACGTCGGGGATTGGACCGGGCCGGATTACCTGCCGAATGGCTTTTTGATCGGCCTGGCTGGGGTCCAGCACCGATAAGCATCTACGTCGGCCGAGTCCGCCGCCGGCGGCGGACTCGCGTCGGTCTCGCCCGAAGGGTCCGGCTACTCGCCGGAGCCTTCTTCTTAGGCGGCGTGCGACAGCGCTACTCCGGCAGCGTCCTCGGGAGTCCGAAATACGCGAAGAGGCTGCGCTCGCCGAACCACGTGATCGCCGACACGCGATCGTCGCGCAACATCAGCACCATCATCCCGTAGGCGCGGGCGATCGGCGCGTGGGGATCCGGCAGGTAGCAGCCGAATGCGGGCTGGCCATTAGCGCCGGTCGGCACGAGCCGCAGGTTCGCCCCGCGACGGTCCCCGCGCTCGCGGGCGATGAATCTCGCAATCGCCTCTCCGCCCTGGTACTCGTAGGGTTGTGGCGGCATCGTCAGCCAGGCGTCGTCGGTCAGCAGCAAGATCAGCCCCGGCGTGTCGCCCTGCTCGACCGCGGTCGCGAAGCGGCCGACAAGCTCGCGTTCGCGCACCGAGCCCGGCAGCGGGACGCGCTCGCGATCACCTGACGGAAGGCGCGCATCGAGCGTCGCGCGAGCGCGTTGCAACGCGCCCTTGACCGACGCTTCGCTGGTTTCGAGCATCTCGGCGACCTCGGCGGTGCGAAAGCCGAGCACCTCGCGAAGCACAAGCGCGGCGCGCTGACGGGGCGGCAGGTGTTGCAGGCCTGCCGCGAACGCGAGGCCGAGCGCCTCTCTGGTCTCATAGCTCGCCTCGGGCCCCGGGTCGCTATCCACGAGCCCCTCGAGCAATGCGTCTGGGTAGGGGTCGAGCCAGAGTGGCTCGCCTGAGCGCGTGGGCCTGGGTGGCTCGGCCATCGAAGCTACCTCCTGTGGGCGGCGCCTCCGCTCGCGAAGCGCGTTCAGGCAACGATTGGTGGCGATGCGATACAGCCAGGCGCGGAGCGAGGCTCGCTCCTCGAAGCCGCTCAGCCCGCGCCAGGCCGCAAGCAGCGTCTCCTGTACGACGTCCTCCGCATCCTGTAGCGACCCGAGAAGTCGGTAGCAGTGCAGATGAAGCTCGCGTCGGTAGGGTTCGACAAGTTCGCGGAACGCGGACGCGTCGCCCGTTCGGACGCGGCCGAGAAGTTCGGCCGACACGCCGGGTTCAGGCACAGAACGCAGTCGGCCGCGTTCCGAGGGCACGCTCGTTCATACCCGCGTTACCGACTGACGCTTTCCAATCATTCGCATCACTCCTACCGACACCAGCCGGCTACCAAACGGACCGTTCCGTTTTCAGCAACAACAGTGTCTCTACAAGCGTAACCCCACACGATCAAGCGGAGACAACCTTGATGAGACCCACAACCTTTGCAGGCAAGACCGTCCTGGTGACCGGAGGCAATCGCGGCCTCGGGCAGGCGCTCGTAGACGAGGCGCTCAGGAGAGGCGCGCAGCGCGTCTATGCCGGAACACGACAGCCACTCGTACATCCTGACGAGCGCGTCACGCCAGTGATGCTGGATGTGACTGACTCGGCGCAGATCCAGGCGGCGCTCGACAGCGTCGAGGCTCTCGACATCCTGATCAACAACGCGGGTGTGTCCGTGCCAGATGACTTGAGCGATCGTGCGGCGTTCGAGCGGCACCTGGCGGTCAATCTGTACGGAACCCTGGATGTCACGCGGGCCTTCCTCCCGTTGCTGAGACGCAGCCGCGGAGCCGTCGTCAACGTCGTGTCGCTCGGCGCGGTAGCCGCGGTGCCGGTGCTGCCCGGCCTATTCGGTCTCCAAGGCCGCCGCGCTGTCGCTCACGCAGTCGCAGCGCGCCTGGCTCACTGGTCAGGGCGTGAGCGTTTTCGCCGTGATGCCTGGTCCGATCGATACCGATATGGTGCGGGATCTCGAGATCCCGAAGACACCGCCCGAGGACGTCGCGCGCGCCACGCTGGACGGCGTGGAGCGGGGCGACGAGGAGATCTTCCCCGACCCGATGTCGCGGCCACTGGCAGAGGGCTGGCGCGTCGGCGTGACGAAAGTGTTGGAGCGCCAGAACGCGGCGCTCGTACCGGCCGAGCCGATCGCGGCCTGAGCGAGGAGACAGCACCATGCAGACCAGGACGACAACCCACACCATTGTCTCGCGTGACGAGTGGCTGGCGGCACGTGCCGCCCTGCTGGAGCGCGAAAAGGAACACACCAGGCTGGGCGACGACCTCGCGCGGCAGCGCCGAGAGTTGCCCTGGGTACGGATCGAGAAGCAATACACGCTGCGGACGGCCGCCGGCGCGCAAACCCTCGCGCAGTTGTTCGACGGCCGCTCCCAGCTCCTGATCTATCACTTCATGTTCGGCCCGAGCTACAAGGACGGCTGTCCCGTGAACTCGTCGATCGCCGACGCGTTCGACACGCTGATCCCGCATCTGAAGGCGCGCGACGTGACCTTGATCGCCGTCTCCGGGGCGCCGATTGAGACGCTGCTGGCGTATCGCGAGCGGATGGGGTGGGGCTTCAACTGGGCATCGAGCTACCAGAGCGACTTCAACGCCGACCTCGGCTTCTCGAGCAGCCTCGAGCAGACGCGCAAAGCGATCGAGCCGATGCTCGCCGACCTGCCGCGCGTCGCGTTTCGCAATGCCACGCAGGCCGGCACGGACATCTACGGCTACTTGACCGAGCTGTTCGGCTTCACCGCCTTCGCGCTCGAGGACGCGACCGTCTATCAGACGTACTCGACCACCGGTCGTGGAGTGGAATTCTTGATGCCCTATTACGGGTTCCTCGACCATGCGCCGCTGGGACGTGCTGAAGACGAGGGCTGGCAGCTCTGGATCCGCCGTCACGACGAATACGGCGGCGACTGACCGTCGAGGGTTCCACGCGCCGTCCTCGCGCCGCGCACTGACCGCGCTGAGGCAAGTCAGGCGCCGTCGCAGACGACGGACTCCTCGACGGGTGGCCGCACCCCGGCATCGCCCTGGATGCGGGCTCGCGCGCGAGCCGAAAACATCGAGCCGCGTGGTTGCACGAGCGGCGCAAAGCTGGCAAACCCCTGGCGCTGCGGGATGTCGTCGTAGATCGCCTCCATGCCACCGCGCATGAGGTAGGTCTCGCGCCAGAACCCTGTGCCGCCCGTGTCACGCAGAAAGTTCTGCCACCACACGCGATGCGGGTCCGACCGCGCCCAAGGCTCGAGCGCGTCGAGCACGGGCTGGTATCCGCCGAAATTGTCGAGCAGACCGTTCGGCCCGACAAGCGGGTCTATGCATTGACTGACGCGGGCGTTGGGAGCGACGGCCGCGGCCGCGTGCAACGTTGACAGGATTTTGAGCCCGCGCCTCCGCACATTGACTCCCTTTTGAGACGGCCGACCGCATACTCGAATTGAGGAGTCGCGATGAATGCAACCGCCACGGCGCAGCGCAGCGCAGCAACAAGCGTGCAGGCAGAGGGGTGCCTTGGGCTGGAGTGCGAGAGCCAGTTGCGAGTCGCGGCCGCGATGTTCCTCCACCCCGGTGAGGTCACCGCGACCACGGTTGTTGGTCAGTTGCGGCCTGATGAGCAGGCGCAATTCGACGCACTCGTTGCCGATATCGCAGACGCGTACGGGCTGGATGCGACGCTGCGCGTAGACGACGCTGGGTTTGCTGTCAGATTCTCGCTTCCGTCCGAGGTGGCGGAGCAGCCCGCGCGGCGCTCTGGCGCACCGTCGTGGTTGATGCGAGTGCTTCCAGGCTGGCGCAAAGCGGCGTAGCAGTCGGCTCAGCGTAGTGCGTCGGCGCCAGCCGCCGGTGTGCTCGGCTCAAAGCGAACAGGTGGGTGGGTCCGGTCCAACCCCCGGCGGGCTTTTTCCACGCTTCAGAGAACGAATCTGTGCACCTCGAGGTGTCAGGCTCGAACGTAAACCAGCCCTATCGGGGAAGGAGCGCTCGGGCAAGGACCCGGTACGACTCACACGCTCGCCATTTGAGAGAGTCTGAGCGAGTGGCCGCGCTGGGGATCCCGGACTGACAGGGTGCCACTGCGATCTGACTTACTTCGCCAGCAGCACCTCGGAGCTCTTTATCAGGGCCGTCACCTCCGAGCCCTCTTTCAGTCCGAGGCGCTCGGCTGACGCCTTGGTGATCACCGAGACCACTTCCATGCCGTTCCCGATATCAACGATGACTTCTGCCATGACGCCACCGGTGGTGATGCCGGTCACTTTGCCTTTGAACTGATTGCGTGCACTGAGTTCCATCGAAATGCTCCTTCTTACTGCGCTTACTGCGCTTTGATAAAGCCCCAGTTGGCCAGAATGTCCTGCCCGGCCGGGCTGAGCACGTAGGCCATGAACGCCTGACCTCCAGCCGCATTTCTCCCCTTGGTGGTGGCGATCGGGTAGTCGGCGACGGTATTCAGGTCGTCCGGAATGTTGATCTCCTGGACGTTGGGTTTGATCGCAGGTGTGACGTCAGTCAAATAGCAGACGCCGGCGTCGGCTTCGCCAAGCTGTACTTTGGCAACGAGCTGGCGGACGTTGTCCTCGCGCGAGACGATGTTGGCCTCCACTTTCTCACGGAAACCGATTCCGCACTGATCCGGCGTGCTGGCTTTGTCCAGCATGTCGTTGGTGTACTGACCCACCGGTACGGTGGCCTGCGCGGCGACGATTTTCAAGCCGGGATTTGCGAGGTCGCACACCTGCTGAATATTGCCGGGATTGCTAGCCGGCGTGACCATGGTCAGCTTGTTGTGGGCAAAGATCTGCGGCGCGCTGGTCAGGTCGCCATTCTGCTGGGCGTTGCCCATCTGGATGGTGTCCGCGCTGGCGAAAGCGTCGGCCTGACCTCCCTGGTTGAGCTGGATGGCGAGCGTGTTGGAACCGGCGAAATTGAACGTCACACGCGCGCTGGGATTCGCGGTCTGGAAGGACGCGCCGATTTCGTTGAAGGACTCGGTCAGCGATGCGGCGGCGAAGACCAGAATGTCTCCTGAGACCGGGGCTCCCGTGCCTGGAGCTGGCGCCCCAGCAGCCGCGGGTGCTGGACTGGGCACGGCAACCGGGCTGGCCGCGGCCGCGGCGGCCGGACTGGCTGAGGGGCTTGCCGCGGCAGCCACCGCCGGACTTGCGGCCGGTGAGGCGGCCGCGGCAGGACTGGCGGCCGCGGCAGGACTGGCAGCCGCGGCGGCGGCGGCGGCTGGGCTCGCGGCCGGCGGCTGCTGGGGCGGCGGGTGCGGTCGTGGCAGCCGGCGCACTGGTCGGCGTGCTGGACGTACCCGAGCAGGCGATGCCGGCCAGCAATCCGACGGCGGCGACGACGCTGAACCAGCGACTGCAACGAACGTTCATAGATTCACCCTTCTGAGGTCTGGTCGCCGACCCAATGCCGGAAGGCGATGAGCAGGACAAACGAGACCACGAGCAACAAAATCGACATGGAGATCGACGCGTTGAGATTGATGCCGAGCGCCGCGTAGATTGCCAACGGCAATGTTTGGGTGCGACCCTGGATGGACCCGGCGAACATGATCGTCGCTCCAAACTCGCCCAGTGCGCGCGCCCCGCACAGGATGGCCCCGCCTAGCAGTGCTTCTCCGGCGGCCGGTGCGGTGATGGAGCGAAACACGCGAAATTCGTCGCACCCGTCCACGCGGGCCGCCTCTTCAACTTCTTTCGGGACGGAGAGAATGCCCGAGCGTGCCGAGCGAATGTAGAACGGCGCTGCGACAAAGGTTGCCGCGATGACTACCGCGGCCGTGGTGAACGGCAGCGAAATACCGAAGAACGACAGCGCTGGTCCAAACATGCCGTTCCGACCGAAGGTCAGCAACAAGGCCAGACCACCCACAACGGGCGGCAGCGTCATCGGCAAGTCGCACAAGGTGTCCAGGATCCGGCGTCCGCGGAACTTGCCCCGCGCCAGCACGACGGCCAGCGGCGTCCCGAAGACGAGGGTCAAAATGAGCGCCGCCGTGGTCGTGATGATGCTGAGCCGGAGGGCATCCAGTGCGAACGGTGTCGCCAGCGACGCGAAAAACTGGCCACTGTCCCAGGCACTGTTGAGCAAGGCATACAGCGGCAAGATGAGGAACAGGGCCATGATCATGCCGGCCGCGCCGACGACGAGGTTCGGGCGAACGACGTCGCCGCTCACATGCGCCTTTTTTCTCGAGGCGCGCGTCGCCGCGATTGAGGCTTCGCTGATAGTCATCGCCCTGAGCAGTCCCCTGATTTGCGGACCATACGCGCATGATGCGTACTGATGTGCTCAGGTCATACTCACATGTGACTTACGCCGCTACTGCTCTGGCGGCTGGCTCACATCGGCGGCAGACCTCGCCAGGAGCGCGGCCGAAGAGACGGCAATCCATCTCGAAACCGCCTGCCGCGCCCGCTCAGCGCTGCCACCGTCTTGCCAGCGCTCTGGTTTGCCGCGAATCCGACCGCAATCAGTGACCGGTTGATGGCCCGGTTGCCACTGCACCGAGGTGCACGACCTGCTCCTCAATCTCATTCAGTGGCTCCAGGTTGACGAGGTTGCGGTATGCGGTCGACGACAGCACCCAGATGACGCCCGCGACCGGGACGGCGAACAGACCGCCCAGGATGCCGGCCACCTCGAAACCAAGGATGAGCGCGAACATCGACCCCAGGGGATGCAGCCCGACCGCGTGGCCCGTCACCTTCGGTCCGAGCACGTTGCACTCGAACTGCTGGATGATCACGAACAAGATGATGACCCACAGCACCGTCGGCCACGGCATGAACAGGGCCACCAGCACCGTCGGCCACGGCATGAACAGGGCCACCAGCACCGCCGGCACGGCTGACAGGATCGGCCCAAACATCGGGATCAGTTCGAACATCCCGGCGAGCACCCCGAGGACGACGAAGTACGGCAAGCCGAGGAGTCCCGTGCCGACACCGGCCAGCAAGCCGATGACCGCGGCCATGATCAATTCGCCGCGCAGATAGCCGCCCATGACTCGTGCCGCGCTCGAGCGGATGAAGGTATGCACGCCGCGATAGCGCATGGGCACCGCGTGCTGTGCATGCCGCTGCACGCTGGGCGCGTCGGTCAGCAGGTAGACTGAGATCACCAGAACCAACACGGCGTTCATCAGCAAACCGCCGATCCCAGAGGCGGCCGCGATGACGGCGTGCAACAAATCGTTCAGCGTGCTGGTCACGAAGGCGATCACCTGGCTGGCGATGGCGTCCACGTTGAGCTGGACACCCTGGGCGTCCAGCCTGGTCTGTAGCCCGTGTGCCTGTGTCTGAACGCCCGCGGCATACATCGGGAGATTGGCGACCAGCGCCGACGCCTGGGTGACCAACGGTGCCGCGAGCACCAGGATGATGCTGATGACGATGGCAAACGAAATGAGATCGGCGCGGGGATCGCGAAAGGCTGTAGCGCCGATATTGTGAGGCCCCCACGCTGATTGCCTGTACACTGCTGATATTGGGGGGCAAAAGATCATCGCTGGCCGATGGTCGTGTAGACGAGGCGCGATGGCGCATCAGCGCAGAACCCGCGGAGTCGTCATTTCCGCCGACGGTACGCTGGTCAGTCACCGCCGCGCGGGGTGCCACCTCATCCGCGCCAGTGGAACCTGGAGAACGCGTTCATGACGCCTTCAGGGCTGCACGACGGTCCACAGGCAGGCGACGCGCAGTGACGTCGTCGTTCGACAGGAGTTCACGGATCTATGACGTTGACCAAGCATGTGCACGAACGAGATTGTCCAGACCGCAAGGCGGCCGAGGCGGACCGACGACAGTACGAGGCGGATCGGATGAAACGTCAGGAGCGATTACAGGCACTGGCGCAGGCCGAATGGTTCGAGTGGCGCCCGCCACGAACTGGTTAGGGTCCAGACGTATCCGATTGTCGTGTCGAAATGAACCGTCCACCCACGTTGGCCGATAGCCCTGCCTGACGCGCGGGCACGGAGGATTCCGTGCACCGTACGCGACGGGCCACCTCACTCTACGAAGGATTGCACCCTGCATGTCAGAAGCCATCGGCCACAAGGTCTCAGTGTCTCCAGCCCTGCCTGGCGTTTCGGTCAGTTTCAATGCGCAGTCGCACGGCGGCTTCGAAGTCCTGGTGTACTCCGCAGACGGCAGCGAGCCGTCGGAGCTCTACGCCGGCTTGCAAGCCATTGGTTTCACGTCACGCGGCCAAGGTGTGCAACCAGGCAGCGTGCGCCAGAGCTTCGGACGGCACGGTTCGGGGTTGGTCGGCGGGTGGACGGGCCCTGAGCGCGAGCGATATCTCGCTGACGCACGTCGGACGCTGCGCAGATTTGGCTTCGCGTTCGTACCAGAAGTGCCGTACCGCCCAAGTCTAGCCGTCTAGGCTAAGAGCGCGGCCCGAAAAGCCGGTAGTCCACCTCGAAACCGGCTAGCGCGCTCCTGGCGCAAACTGTCACAGCAGTCTGGCCGACTGCGACTCGGGCTAAAAACGGGCTTGTCGGCCAGACTGCTCGCGCGAGCCTCCGTCGTTTCGCGGGTCTCCGGAGGCCCGGGTCGCGTCACCTGTGTAATTTCGAGCACGACCCGGTCGAGCTGAACCGGCTCATGCCACTCCGAACACGACTCCGCGCGCGCGGAGTGTTGTATTCGTGTTTGATTCGCTGCGCGACGCGTTTTGGCTCGCCTGCGCCGCGTATACTCACGGCAGCTTCCAGACACGGGGAACGGCGCCTTCGCAGAAGGCAGACATGACGAGCGCACGGCACCTACGCCTTGTGCGTTCTGCGTACTCCCCGTGACATCGAATGGTGATTCAGTTGTCGCAGGAGACGCCGACCGCGACCTTGGAGTGAAGGTCGCCCATGGTGGCTTCGGGTATCAATACAGGATCCGAGCGCACGGCGATTGGCCGGTCTGCCCAGGGCGTGCCGCGCACCTATCGCCTCACTCGCCCATCGCCACGGTGGGCTATACGTCTGGTTGTGTGCCTGCGTCGGTTTATTCCGGGCGCCCCGGGGACAGCTTCCCGCTAGGTCACACACAACTCAACTCCGACTCCGACTCCGACTCCGATACCGCGAGCTGGGGCAGTCGTTCGCCTCCGCGGGTAGTCCTCAGGCGGCACGCGAACGACGTGCCGCTGCAAGTGAAAGGACTCCCGATCGCATGACAGTCAGTCTTACGCCACTTGGCGACCGCGTCGTCGTCAAGCCCAAACCGAAAGATGAAATGACCTCCAGCGGCATCGTTCTGCCGGACACAGCCAGCGAGAAACCCCAGGAAGGCTCGGTGTTATCGGTCGGCCGCGGCCGGGTACTGGACAACGGTACTCGCGTCGAGATGGAGGTCAAGGCCGGTGACACGGTGCTGTTCGCGAAATACGCCGGCACCGAAGTCAAGCTGGAAGGCCAGGACTATCTCCTCATCCGCGAGAGTGATCTGCTGGCCATCGTCACGACGTGTGACAAACGGGAAGAAGTAGGCGGACGAGCAACATGTCTGCCAAGCAACTCGTCTACGACGCCGAGGCGCGTCGACAGCTCAAGACCGGCATTGACGCGCTGGCCAACGCGGTCAAGGTGACCATGGGTCCGCGCGGCCGCAACGTGGCCATCGATAAGAAATGGGGTGCGCCGACCATTACGCATGACGGCGTGACCGTGGCCAAGGAGATCGAACTCGAGGATCACTTCCAGAACATGGGCGCCCAGATGCTCAAAGAGGCGGCCACCCGAACCAACGATGCGGCAGGCGACGGGACCACCACCGCCACGGTGCTGGCCCAGGCGATGGTCACCGAAGGATTGCGCAATCTGGCGGCTGGCGCCAATCCGATGCTGCTCAAGCGCGGCATCCAGCTTGGCACTCAGGCGGTCGTCGAGCAGATCAGAAGCTCTCAATTCCCGTCAAAGGCAAACAGGACATCGAGCACATCGCCGCGATTGCCGCCAACGACGCCGAAATCGGCCAACTGCTGGCCGAGGCCATGGACAAGGTCGGACAGGACGGCGTGATCACCATCGAGGAGGGCAAGAGCCTGAAGGTCGAGGTCGAGTACACCGAAGGCATGCAGTTCGACCGCGGCTACATCTCGCCCTACTTCGTGAGCGACGTGCAGCGGATGGAAGCATCTCTGGACGA
Source organism: uncultured Chloroflexia bacterium (assembly GCA_963776625.1). Taxonomy (GTDB): domain Bacteria; phylum Chloroflexota; class UBA6077; order UBA6077; family CF-72; genus CF-72. Next base: position 343,090 of record CAVZNP010000008.1, read on the forward strand.
GCCGTACGTGCTGATCACCGACAAAAAGATCAGCGGCACGACGGAGCTGCTGCCCGTGCTGGAGAAGCTGGTCCAGACCGGCCACAAGGACCTGCTGATCATTGCCGAGGACGTCGACGCCGAAGCACTGGCGACGCTGGTCGTCAACAAGCTGCGCGGCATCCTGAACGTGGTGGCGGTCAAGGCGCCCGGCTTCGGCGACCGCCGCAAGGAAATGCTGCGCGACCTGGCCACCGTAACGGGCGGACGGTCATTTCGGAGGAAGTCGGCAAGAAGCTCGATCAGGCCAGCCTGGAAGACCTGGGGCAGGCGCGGCGCAGTCGTGGTGACCAAAGACGAGACGACCATTATCGAAGGTCATGGCAAACCCGACGACATCCAGGGCCGCATCAAGCAGATCAAAGTCCAGATCGAGGAAACCACCAGCGACTATGACAAAGAGAAGCTTGCAGGAGCGTCTGGCCAAGCTCAGCGGCGGCGTCGCGGTCATCAAAGTCGGCGCGGCGACTGAGGTCGAGCTGAAAGAGAAGAAGGCGCGCGTCGAAGATGCGCTGCATGCTACCCGTGCGGCGATCGAAGAGGGTGTGGTTCCCGGCGGAGGTACGGTGCTTCTGCGAGCAGCAGCCGTTGTCGATGCGCTCCGGCTTGAGCGGTGACGAGCAGGTTGGCGCGCAGATCCTCAAGCGTGCGCTGCAGGAGCCACTCCGCCAACTCGCGGCGAACGCCGGGCTCGAGGGGAGCGTGGTGGTGGAGCATCTGCGCCGCGAAAAGAGGGCCAACTGGGGGTTCGACGTCATGGCGGAGGGCTATTGCGACCTGGTGGCGGCGGGCATCATCGACCCGGCCAAGGTGACGCGCTGCGCGCTGGAGAACGCGGCCAGTGTCGCGGGCATGATTTTGAGCACCGAGGCGCTGGTCTCGGATGTCCAGGAGGGCGCCGATCTGATCGCGGCCTCGCCGTCGCGCGGCATGTACGACTGATCCTCCGTTCGGTACAGGAGGACGAGCGTTCTCCTGACCCTTCGTACTGAGTGCTCCTGGTGATGGTTCAGAGCGGCCAGGAGCATCTTCGCGATCCGTCAGCCGTTCTGTCAGCCGTCGGATAGCGCCCGGATGCTGGTGAGGTGCCTTCCAGCTTGCGGGAACTTTATACTCTTTTAGCCGCTTGTCTATGACCACACCTCAGAGAACGACAAGAGCCAGAGCGACACATTGGCCGCCCCGCGGTCCGGCCAGAGTCCTCGTTGTGCTTGACCGACCAGTGCTCGTCGAGCTCATCAAGCTGACGCTCAATCATGGCGTGTACGCCATCCGTCAGGTGTTGACGCGCAGCGAGGTTGAAACGAGTCTGACTGAATGGCGGCCACATCTGGTGATCCTCGACATGGATCTTGATGGTGCCAGCATCTTGGCCATGCTCGGGGCCACACCGGTGAATGGGATGCGCCTGCCCGTGATTGGTCTGACGCGACGCGGCGATCTGAAGACCAAGCTCGCTGCATTCGAAGCCGGCGTCGACGATATTCTGACGGTCCCGTTTGCTCCCGAGGAGCTGCTCGCCCGAGTGATCGCGCTGGTGCGGCGCGCCTACAGCGACGCGGTGACCTTCACACCCGTCATCAGGCTCGGCGAACTGGAGATCGACATCCTCAACCGCACGGTACGGGCGGGACACTCGGAGTTGCATCTGACCTCGCTGGAGCAGAGCCTGCTGTATTTGCTGGCGGCCAACGCGGGGCGGGTGGTCACCCGCGAGGAGATCCTGGACACGCTCTGGGGCGTTGACTATGTGGCCGAAAGCAACGTTGTGGACCGTCAGATTCGGAACCTGCGCGCGCGACTCCAGAATGACTGGCGCGAGCCGCGTTTCATCGCCACGGTGCCTGGCCGTGGCTATCGCTTTCTGCCGACGTTCACCGCGAACAGACCAGAGGACGCACCAGGCTAGGTGCCTCGGCTGCATGCTCGAAATTCACGGCAGCGATGCTGACCATCGGCACGTTTGTCATACGCCCAGCGGCGCAACACGGTATAACCGCCGCATGACACCAGAGTCTCGGCCCACACGCGCCAGAATCGCCAGCGGCACGCCGATTCACTATGTGGCCTTCAATCTCCTGGCCGGCGCAGAGTATCTCTGCATTCCGAGCGTGGTGCGCGAGTTGGGACTGGAAAAAACCGTCCGCGGGATTGCCTCGCCCTCTCAAAGGCCGGCGTTTGAGTTTCGGAGTGTGCGGGGTGGTCCGAACGATCCAGGCACCTGGCACTACCCCGAGGACTGCGCGTAGGCCGCACACTGGTGTTTACATCGCGGTGGTTGTGATTTCCGGCATCTTGGACCCCCGGTAGAAGAGCCAGAAGGGCAGGAGGATGATCTCGAACACGACGACGGGAACCGCCAGTATCGAGACGTTTCCGCCCGGCGAAGGGTCCACGACGCCGAACCAGCCGGGCCATGCCCGCCGGAATCAGCAAGGCGTAGCCAATCAAACCCACCACGGAATCAGCCGCGGCACGAGTCGGAACCGGAACAGGAGCCAGGTAAACGACAATCCACCCAGTCCGAGCAGGGGAAGTGAAATCAGGCTGAGGCCAAGGAGCCTCGCCTGCCGGAGGACGTCGCCGAGGGTCAGAAACCACGCGCTCTGAGGGGCACCGGCCTCCAGAAACTGCTGGCTCAGGGGGACGAGCAGGAGTGTCGCCGTGATGCCGACCATCATGATGGTACCCTCGCCAATGCGCGAGGCCAGATAGCCGACCGCCAGGCCTCGTCCAGTCTTCCGCGCAGGACTTCAGGTGGTCGCAGCGGCTCGCCCGACGTCATGTCCTGTTACCTGATCGTGCCGAGGCCGCCGCGTCTTCGGCCGCCGACGATACCGCGCGAGCAGCGCGCTCCGACGCTCCCGCGTCCGCATGCGCGAGCGCCGAAGCCGTGTGGCACCCGACAATCGCCGGGGCTTCGTGGATGAGTCCGTCGTTTGCGATTGCCGTCACCATGAACAGGGCAAAATCGACACGGCGGGTGAGGTTGCTCTCCAGGATGGGGTCGCCCACGTGTCGGCTCCACACCGGCAGGCCCTGGCTCTGGCCCTCTTCGAGGTCGCTGCCGCGCACGACGGTCCATCGAGTGTTGCTGGCAAATACTCGGCGGCACGCCTCCACCTGGTCATCCAGGTCGGCGAAACGAGCGAGGCGCGCGAGTCGACCGAAGACGCTCACGATGCGTCTTGAGCTTTCGCGAATACACGTCCTGGCCGTCGCGCGTGATGTGCCATCCGCACGAGAATACAAGGCGTGCCTCGGGCTCGCGCGTAGTCGAGCACCGCCTGCGCCGTTCCCGTCGCGTACTGATGGACCCCGCGTGGGACCAGGACGGTGAGCACCGCGTCACAGTCCACGACCGCGCGCTGGATGACGTCGCGGTCGTCCGTCGCTCCCGGATGGACGGTGATGCGCCCGTTGAACGCGGCGAGCTTGCCAACGCTCTGCGCGCGGCACACGCCGACCACCGCATAGCCTCGATCAAGCGCGTGCTGCACCATGTACTGCCCGAGCTTCCCTGAGGCTCCGACGATGCAAACCTTCATGGCGTTCATGGCGTTTCTCTCCCGTGACCAGCGCGTCGCGCCTACCGTACCTCGACAACTGGTGCCTCTGGGGTCACCCTGGCGGCTCAGCCGGTGTCGCAATTCACTCCGCTCGAAGGCAGCGGCGAGCCGATATGGATACAGGCTGGCTTCACCCTGTTGAGGTTGGGGCTCAGTGTCGCGCGCCCGCGCGCTGAAAGTCATGAACTTGCGTCATGCCGAGCTCTTCGAGCGAGCATGGCGCGACCTGTCCCGCGTCTCAGGTCGGGCCGGCTACCAGTGGCCGAAATGACCGCTCGATCATGTCGAAGGCCTTGTCCAGGCGCCAGGGACCGTCAGAGACGATCTGCTCAGCATCTGGGGCTTGCTGTAGAGGCCGATCTCGTAGCCCGCGACGCGATCACCTGCCCGTTGCACCAGTCGGACGCCTCGCTCGCCAGATAGGCGACGGCAGGCGCGACATTGTCTGGGGAGCGCTCATCCCCGGCCTGGGGAGAGCGGCGCCGCTCGTCTGGCACCGACTCGGTCATCCGCGTGGCCGCCCCCGGCGCGATGGCGTTGGAGGTGACCCCGTAGCGGGCCAGTGCATTCGCGCACGAGTAGGTGAAGCCCACGATACCCATCTTGGCCGCCGCGTAATTCGGCTGACCACGGGCGCCGTGCAAGCCGGAGCCAGATGTGAAGTTGATGAGCCTGAAATGGCCCTCGGAATTCCGCTGCTCCCGCCAATACGCCGCCGCATAGTGCGCGGTGTTGAACGTGCCCTTCATGTGAACCCGGACGACGGCATCCCACTCCTGCTCGCTCATGTTGAAGACCATGCGGTCGCGCAGGATCCCGGCGACGTTGACGACCACGTCGAGTTTGCCGAAGGTTTCGATTGCCAGGCGGATGATGCGCTCCGCGGCCTGGAAGTCGGCCACGTCGTCGAGGTTGGCGACCGCCTCGCCGCCGCCCGTGGTGATCTCCCTCACCACCTCGTGCGCGGGCGTCGAGTCAGGGCTGGAGCCATCGAGGGCGACGCCCAGGCCCGGCCGTGCCGAAAGCAAGCTAGACGCCGATGCGTTGTGCCAGCTGCTCACGGTGGTACGCGGTATCACCAAGGAACAGCTGGCTTGACTTCGCCCGCTTGAAGTACAGGTGTGCGTCGTGGTCCCAGGTGAAGCCGATCCCGCCGTGGATCTGGATATTCTCCGCCGCTGTAAAGAAGTAGGCGTCCGAGCATGTCGCCTTGCTCAGACTAGACATCACCGGAACCTCCGCGGAATTCTCGACAGCGGACCACGCGGCATACAGCGCGGCCGAGCGAGCAGACTCCACTTGCAGCAGCATGTCCGCGCAGCGGTGTTTGATCGCCTGGAAGCTGCCAATCGGGCGACCGAACTGGTAGCGCAGTTTCGCGTCCGCCGATGATGTTGCTGAGTGGCGCGCGTGCACCCTCGAAGACCGCTTCGAACAAGCCCATGCCGCCGGAGATGTCACGCTGGGGCCGCAGCGCCACCGCATCGTCCCGCAACGGCACCAGCACACACGAGAGGTCTTGGTAGCGCGGAGCCGTTGGCTCGGTTCGGCACAGTACCAGGGCCGAGGTGGCCAGGTCCGCGCGCGCGAGCCAGACTTTGACTCCCGTAACGACAACCTCGTCGCCGACGACCTGTCCAGAGGTCTCCACGGCGGCGAGGTCTGACCCGTGGCCGGCTCCGAGAAAGCCAGACAGTACGGGTCGGTTTGGTCAGCGGCACTCGGCAGAAGGCGAACGCGCGTTCATCAGCGATTTCTGGGGGCTGGTCGTCCTGTCGGTGCTGAGCACCCTGGGTGTCGGCGCGATTGTGGCTACCCACGCGGTGTATATGTCGGAGATCGTCTCGCACCAGGTCCGCAACCGCGTGTTGCTCGGCGCGCAGTCGACCACGGCGATCATCACCGTCATCAGTGGGTTGCTGGCATTCTGGCTGATTCCCAGCCACTGGCAGTGGTGCATCTACCTGATGGCGGCCAGCCAACTGCTGGTCCTGTTCCCGCTTCTGTACTTCCGCCTCCCGGAGTCACCGCGCTGGCTCGAGGCCCACGGCCGACAAGTTGAAGCCGAAAAAGCGGTCGGCATCCTCGATCGGCGCTGTCAGCGCTATGTGGGCGGGTCGCTGCCGGAGCCGGACGCTGAGCCGCGACCGGTGGTCGAGGTCAAACCCGGGGCATGGCGAGAGTTGTTCTCGAGCCTCGTGTATCGGCAGCGTACACTCATTCTGCTCGCCGCGTGGGCTCTCGGCTACGCTGGCATTGTCTATGGTGCGCCGAGCTTCGCCGCCGTGTACATGTCCGAACACGGCGCATCGGCGCAGTTCGTCTTTCTGCTCATCACCATCTCGGGCGTGTTCCGCTTCGGCGGAACACGCTCTGGCTATTCAACATGTACAACTACACGGCGGTCTCGTTCCCAACGCGCATGCCGTCGATGGCGTTCAGTTGGACCGACGGTCTCGCGCACCTGGGCGCGTGGGGAGGGATCACCTTGAGCGGGGTGCTCTTCCTGCAGGGTCCGAACAACCTGGGCTGGTTCCTGTTCCTGATCATCCCCGGCGCCCTGATCCCATCTGGGCTGATTCGCTTCTGGGGCATCAAACAGCGGCGCGCAATTCTGGAGCAGGTGTCGACCTAGTTCAGGAACGCGGCGCGAAACCCCGCTCGATCCAGCGTACACGCGCGCCGATGGAGCAATATCCGGCGAACCCGTAGCGAACATTGCCTATCCTGAGTCGGTGACCTCCTCGGCTCGGTCCGACGCACCCACTGACCTGATCGGACGCGAGGCTGAGTCCAAACTCCTCGACGAGCTCACGGATGGTCTTTCCCACGCCGGTGGTGCGTTCGTCGTCCGCGGCGAGGCGGGCATCGGCAAGTCGGCGCTGCTGGAGCGCGCCCGAGAACGCGTCAGGTCCAGAGGCGTCCGCGTGCTCTCGACGATCGGCGTCGAATCGGAGGCCGAGCTCGCCTTCGCCGGCTTGCACCAGCTGCTGCATCCCATTCTCCGGCTGACCGATCACCTGTCTGAAGCGCAGCGCCGGGCGATCGACGCGGCGTTCGGCGTGAGCGGAGAACTCGAGCCGGATCCGTTTCGCGTCGCGCTCGCCGCTTTTCAGCTTGTGTGTGACGCAGCGGACACAGGGCCAGTGGTGCTGATCGTCGACGACGCGCAGTGGCTCGACCAGTCCAGCATGGGCGTGCTGACGTTCATCGCTCGCAGGCTCGAGAGTGAGCCGCTTGCCCTGCTGGCTGCCGTCCGCGTTGGACATGCGACGCTCCTGGAGGATGCGCACCTGCCGATCCTTGACCTGGAGCGGCTGAGTGTTTCGGCCGCTGCCAGACTGCTGGATCAGCGCGCACCCGAGCTGCACCCGATCTTTCGCGCGCGCATCCTCAGCGAGGCCGCGGGTAATCCGCTGGCACTCGTCGAACTCGCGCGGACGATGACTGCAACGGTGGACCGCCAGGGCATCGCGTCGGTGCCGACGACCCTGACAACGCGTCTGGAGCAGGCGTTCGCGTCCCGGCTCCACGATCTGCCGCCTGTGACTCGCTCCGCGCTGCTGGCGGCCGCGCTTGACAGTCGAGCTTCCTCAGAAGAGATCGTCCGCTGTGTGCGATCGCTGCATGACACGCCCGCGTCTGTCGATGTGCTCGAACCCGCGGTGAACGCTGGGCTCATTCAACTTGTCGACGGCGATGTGCGCTTTCGCCACCCGTTGATCCGCTCGGCCGTGCGGCAGAGCGCTGGACGCCGAGAGCTCCTGGCAACGTACGCTGCACTGGCGAGCCTGGTCTCCAACCCCGAGCGACGCTTGTGGCATCAGGCGATGGCAACCGAGGGCTGCGATGAGGGCATTGCCAACGCACTCGAAGAGCATGCTCGATCGGCGAGGCGGCGTGGCGCGGTGACTGTCGCGGGTGCCGCGCTAGAGCGCGCCGCCGTGCTGACCGCCGATACGCATCGGAAGAGCGCGCTGATCATCGCGGCCGCGGAGGTTGCCTACGAGCTCGGGCTCGCGGACGCGGTTGGTCGGCTCCTTCGTCGGGCCGAGGTCCTTGACGTCGGCGCGTTGGACGCGGCCCGACTCGCGTGGCTCCAGCACATGGTGACTGGAAACGTCTGGTACGAAGCGGGCGCCGCCAGGACCTTCGTCACTCTGGCCGAGCAGATGCGCGACGGCGGCGACCCAGACCTGGCATTGCGTTCGCTGGTGCCCATCGCGCATCGGTGCTGGTGGACGCAGACCCGGACCAGGACGCGCCAGTATCTGGTGGATGCCGCGACCAGCATGGGCCTGCCGGATGATGACCCGCGCGTGCTGGCGGTGATCGCGCTGACCGATCCAGACAACACCGGGGCATCAGTGCGCGAGCGCGTGGCTCATCTTCGCCGGCCCGATGTTGACGATCCGCTCGCCAGCATGGATGTGGGGATCGCGGCGGAAAAGGCAGGAGACTTCGCGGCCGGAGCGCGATTCCTCACGCGTGCGGTGGAGGGACTGCGCGAGCAGGTCAGGCTCGGTCCGCTCACTCAGGCACTGGTCCATCTCGCGTGGGCGGCGCTGCACACCGGCGAGTGGGGCATTGCCGCGTCGGCTTCGGCAGAAGGTGCCCGCCTGGCGCGTGATACCCGCCAACCACAATACGGGCTCACGGGTGAGTTGATCGCGGCGCTTGTCACCGCGCTGCGCGGGACAGAGCAAGATATCGACGTCGTTGTTGGGCAGCCGGAGCGGACACTCCGGTCGATTCAGGGTGGCCCGCTGCTCGCGACGGCGCACCTTGCGCGCGGCGCGGCCGCCGTTGGCGACGGGCGGCACGACGAGGCCTTTCGTCACCTGTGGCCCATCTTCGATGACAGCCAGCCGGCCTTCCATCGGTTCATGCGCTGGTCTGGGCTGCTCGACCTGGTCGAAGCCGGCGTTGGCAGCGGACGCGTTGACCAGCTCGTCGACATCATGGAGGAGCTCGAGGGCGTCACCGCGCGGAGTGGATCGCCATTCCTGCAGGCCGCGTTGGCCGCCGCGAGGCCACTGTTGGCCGCCGACGATGAGGCGCAGAGATTGTTTGTCGCGGCGCTCGACCAGGATTTGAAGGCTCACCCGTTCCTGGAAGCGAGGACGCTGTTCTCGTTCGGGCGCTGGCTGCGCAGAAGACGGCGCCCGGCGGACGCACGGACACCGCTTCGCCAGAGCATCGAACGCTTCGACACGCTCGGCGCGACGCGGTGGAGCAAACGCGCACGTCAGGAGCTCCGAGCCACGGGTGAGAGGATTGGCCCACGGACACCTGACGCCCGCGACCGACTCACCACCCAGGAGCTCCAGATCGCACAACTCGCCGCGGACGGGCTTTCGAACCGTGAGATCGGCGAGCGCCTTTTTCTCTCCCACCGAACTGTCGGCGGGCATCTGTACCGGATCTTCCCCAAACTTGGAATTACCGGTCGAGCGCAAGTGCGCGATGCACTCAACTAGAGTCAGTTGACTCAAGCGAAACGTGCTCTGGGTAGCTGAAGATCTCGCCAGGGAGATCACAGACGTGAGCGACAAGCCGAATATCGTGCTCGTCCACGGCGCGTGGGCGGACGGATCGTGCTGGAGCGCGGTCATCGAACGACTGCAGGCGGACGGCTACACCGTGGCGGCGCCGCAGTTTCCCGAGACGTCCCTGACGGACGATGTCGCACGCCTGCGGCAAGTGCTTCGGCGCCAGACCGGGCCCACTGTCCTCGTTGGCCATTCTTACGGCGGCCAGATCATCACCGCGCTGGGAGCTGATTCCGCTGGTGTCGCCGCACTGGTGTATGTCGCCGCGTTCGGTCTGGACGAGGCTGAGTCGCTGGGCAAGTTGCTGGCCGGTGCACCGCCAACGGCAGCGCTTGCGCACCTGATCGTCGACGAGCAGGGTGTGGCCTGGGTACCTGAAGACGACTTTGTCGGCCATTTCGCCGCGGACGTGGACCCCCTCAAGGCCAGGGTGCTGTGCGCGGTCCAGCAGGGACTCTCGATGAGCACCTTCGAGGACGCGATGGGTGCGCCAGCATGGAAGTCACACCCGGCGTGGTACCTCGTCGCCGCGAACGACGAAGCGATTCCGCCTGATGCAGAGCGGATGTTCGCGCGACGCATGGGCGCAAGCACCGTGGAGGTCGCATCCGGTCACCTGGCGATGGTCTCGCATCCGAACGAGGTGGTGGAACTGATCGAAGCGGCCGCGGACGGCTCGCGCAGTCGTTGACGGCAGTACGCTAGCAACGTCGTACCCACCCCATGACGGAAACTTCCAAGACCACGCGACCCATCACCGTGGAGCACGTTCGGATCGAGACGAGCAAGCCGTTCGTCGAGGTCAGGACGTCGCTCGAAGCGCTGGTACCTCCGCTGAACACCGCGTTCCGGACCACTTTGCAGCGAGGTGCAGACGCACAAGCTCGAAGTGAACTCGAAGCCCTTGCGGAGCTGTCGATCTTTCTCACCAGAGATCACGGCGAGCTGCTCCGAATTACGGGTGAGTCGCGCAGGGCACTCCAGTACGAGATCGGCAATCCGCTAACCGCCTCGAGCATGACGCGCTATGCGTTGCCTGCCGCGCTTTACGCGCCGCTGCGCGTTGTGCTGTACGAAGCGCAGGATGGCCGCACGGTGTTCGAATACGATCTGCCGTCCTCGCTGTTTGGACAGTTCGGCGATGATCGTGTGACGCAGGTCGGGCGGAAACTGGACAGGCAACTCGAAACTCTGCTCGTCAAGGCTGCTAGCTGAAAGAAGCCTGATGTTGTCCGAAGCGCCGAGCTGACACGTCTGGAGCTTCTCGCGCGTCGCGAGACCACCGAGAACGCTGCCTTCCTGAGTGCGCAACGGCAGAAAACGGGAGAAAAAGAACATGCCCATGATCGACGTGTACGCCACGAGCGGCACATTTGCGGATCCCAAAACCCTGGCGCGTGAACTGGCCGCCACCTTGATGAACATCGAAGGCGTGCCCGACATCCCGATGTTCCGTAAGAACACCGCGGCATTCGTTCACGATCTGCCTGCTGGCGCGCTCTCGAACGTCGAGGGGGACACGACCTACGTCAGGGTGCAGGTGCTCACCAACGCGGGAGCGCTGAATCGTGACAAGCAGCTGGCTGTTGTCCGCCAGTTCACGGACCTGGTCGCGGCGGCCGCCGGCGACGCGTCGCTGTCAAACCGGACGTGGGTGTTGCTCACGGAGGCCGTCGAAGGTGGATGGGGGCTCGGCGGGCACGCCAACACCAACGCGGAACTCGTTGAAGCCGCGCGCGCGCAGATTGCCGAGCTGCAGCGTGCAAAGAGCTCCGCGGGTTGAACCGCTCCCAGCCCTGACTCCTCCGACAAGCGTGCCTGGATTTGTCCGACGGACATGAGGCAATGAGACGAGCGCGGCTACACGAGACTCAGGTACTGGTGGATGAACGAGACTGCCATGGCACCTTCTCCGACGCCTGAAGCGACACGTTTAACCGAACCGTGCCGCACGTCGCCGGCGGCGAAAATGCCTGGCGTGCTGGTCTCCAGCAGGTAGGGCTCGCGCTCCTCGGACCATCGCTCCGCATCTGGAGCGTCACGCATCAGATCCGGACCGGTCAGGATGAATCCATACGCGTCGCGCCGGACGATACCTTCCAGCCAATCGGTGTTCGGCTGCGCACCGATGAAGACAAACAGCGCTGGCGTCGTCAGCGTTTCGGTTTGGCCGGTGTTGACGTCAATCACGCTGATCTGCTCGAGGCGCATCGCCCCCTGGACCGCGGTTACCTGTGTGCATGCTCGAACGTGAATATTCGGCACAGCAGCAATCTGGTCGATCAGATATTTCGACATGCTCGCGGACAGCGAACGCCCCCGCACGAGCAGCGTGACACTCCGCGCGTATCTCGACAGGTACACCGCGGCCTGGCCGGCTGAGTTGGCGCCACCGACGATGTACACGTCGGAGCCGCGGCAGGCGAGGGCCTCTGTCATCGCGGACCCGTAATAGACACCGGCGCCACGCAGCTGCTCCGCACCCGGCACCTGCAGTTGCCGGTACGCGACGCCGGCGGCAATCAACAACGCCTGACAGGTAAGCTCGCTGCCATCGGCCAGCTTCAGCACGCGGTAGCGATCGTTCAGCGCCACACCCGCGACTTCCTGCGGACTCAGAATTTCAGCACCAAACCGACGCGTCTGAGCGACCGCGCGCCGAGCCAGGTCGCTGCCACTCAGGCCCGCCGGAAAACCGAGATAGTTCTCGATGCGGGAACTGGTGCCCGCCTGCCCGCCCGGAGCCTCACGCTCAATCAGCGCCGTACGCAGACCCTCCGACGCACCGTAGACCGCTGCTGCCAATCCGGCCGGACCGGCGCCGACCACGAGCAGGTCGTAGAACGGTTGCTCGGCCCGAGTCTGCAGCCCGATCTTGTTGGCGAGCTCAGCGGACGTTGGCTGCGGGAGATGCGACCCATCCGGGAATACGACGATTGGCACGCGAGAGGCGTCGGGCTCGAGGCGTTCGACGATGCGTCGCGCGGCATCGTCTGTTTCTAGATCGAGCCAACGGTAGGGTACCTGGTTACGGCCCAGGAAGTCGCGCACCTGATGCGTTTGCGGCGACCAGCGCGTGCCAATGACACGAACGCCGGCAAACAGCGGTCGCGCCGACGCGCGCCAGTCTTCCAGAAGGTCGTCCAGGAGCGGATAGATCCGTTCCTCGACGCGCTCCCAGGGCTTGACAACGTAGTCGTGCGCCGAACCGCGATTGATTGCCTGAAGAGCATCCGCCGTGTCTTCGTAGAGTGTCATCAACACCCGCCGTGCATCCGGTGCAAACTGGCGCGCGCGCTCCAGCAGGTCGGTCCCCCGCATGCGCGGCATGCGATCGTCAGCCAGGATCAGCGCCACCGGCGTCGCGCGCTCGCGCAATTCCCCGAGCACCTGGAGCGCCGCGGCCGCCGACCCCGCGGACAGCACGTCATAGCGATCGCCGTAGCGGGTTTGCAGGTCGTGCTCTACCGCGGATTGGACGTCTGGATTGTCGTCGACGATGAGAATTGCAGGTTTTTCGCTGGTGGGCATGCAGTCTGGTCAGTCCTGACGAATGGCCTGCAACTCGATCAGGATCTTCACGCGGTCAGCCACCAACCAGCCGCCCGCCTCGAGAGCGACGTTCCACTTGAGTCCGAAGTCGTTGCGATCGATCTGGGTTTCCGCCGTGAAGCCCGCGACCTCGAGGCCGGTCGGCGTCCGCGCCTGTCCCTGTCGCGTGACCTCGAGTGCAACTTCGCGCGTCACATCGCGAATCGTGAGCGCGCCGTGCACTCGGAAGCGGTCGCCATCGATCCGTTCGAGGCGTGTGCTGGTGAACGTGATGCTCGGATAGCGCTCCACGTCGAGGAAGTCAGCCGAGCGAAGGTGCGCATCGCGCTGCGCTTCACGGCTGTCCAGGCTCGCCGAATCGATCTCGACCTCGACCGAGGAGCCGCCAAGATCGGCATCTATGTCTGGAGCGCGGATCGTGCCGCTGACGCTCGAGAACCGCCCTTTCACAGTGGTGAGTGTCATGTACCTTGCGGCGAACTCGACCAGCGTGTGCTTGGGGTCGATGATCCAGGTGGTAAGTTCCGTCGCGTTCCTGGTATCGGTCATGGTCAGCAGCCTCTACTGGCGAAGAACTGTAGCCGCATTGTCCTTACAATGCCGCTGATTCCTGTCCGCGAGCGTCCGTCAACGTGGCACGACTCTTGCTTGTCGACGCACTGAAGAGTTCGCGGAACTGTTCTGGGGCGGCGGTGGGTGCGGGCCTATCGTCGTCGCTCGGGCGCGCCGGCGGTGCTACTCCCCCCAACGCCGGCGCGTCGCCCGATGCAACCTGGGGTGCGACATCACCGACGACGGCTCCACGTAACCGACCGGCACACGCCCGTGTGGGACCGCTTGGGGAGCGAGACCGAACTCTGGTGCCGCCCGTCGAGCTAAGATCTGCCCACCAGAAGCGGGAGGTCCGTGATGGCTGAGATGACCGACATGAGCGCGGCTCCAACCTACCCAGTCGACCTCATGGTCGACTACCCCGATCGCGACCTGAATCGGCTCACCACCTTGTTCCGCATCTTTACGGTGATCCCCATTGGCCTCATTCTCAGTCTGCTCACCAGCGGTGGGGAAGGTTCGGCCAGGGTCGTCGTCACCGCGTCCAGCTATGTAGTGCTTCCGACCCTGCTGATGCTGCTGTTTCGTCAGAAGTACCCACGTTGGTGGTTCGACTGGAACCGCGCACTTACGGGCTTCAGCTATCGAGTTGGCGCCTACCTCGCCTTGCTGCGCGATGAGTACCCGTCGACCGACGACGACCAGGCCGTGCACGTAATCCTGCACTACCCCGACGCCTCGACCGAGCTCAACCGCTGGCTACCGCTCGTGAAGTGGATCCTTGCGATTCCGCACTATGTCGTGCTGTTGTTTCTGGGGATAGCTATGCTCGTCTGCGTCGTGATCGCGTGGTTCGCGATCCTGTTCACGGGACGCTACCCGCGCGGCCTCTTCAGTTTCGTTCTGGGTGTCGAGCGATGGTCGCTGCGCGTGGCCGCGTATTCGTTTCTGTTGGTGACCGACGAGTATCCGCCGTTTCGTCTCAAGTCCTGAGTACTGAGAACCTACGCCACGCCGCGAGGGCACCGTCGACCGTGCGGCGTGGCGTAGCGCGTGTGAGGCGCCCACCGCTCCAACTACTTCGGCTGCACGAGACCTTGAAACAGCAGCTCGGTCGCCCGACGGGCAAGCTGTGGGCGACCAGCGGCGTCCGCCTCCTCGATGCCGCCTTGCAGCATCGCGAAGAGGAGTGGCACGTCGTCGAGCACCACATCCTGGCGAACGACACCGGCGGCCCTGGCGGCCTCGAGCGGCCCGGCTAACTGCTCCAGGGCACGTTGCCGCAACGCGCGAAAAAAGCGCTCGCCTTCGGCCCCACCCCGCAGGACACCCAGCAGTCCAGGCGTGCGCGTCTCCTCCAGCATGACCTCCCGAATCAGCTCCAGGAACGCCTGGGGATCGCCCGCGCGGACGGTGGCCTGGTCGGTGAGATGCTGCAGGCGTTGTTCGTAGACCGCCACCGCGAGCAGGCCGCGTTCGGGAAAGTGCCGATACAGCGTGGCCTGGCCTACGCCGGCACGCTGCGCTACGCGATACAGGGGCACGCGGGCTCCCTCGCTTGACAGAAGCTCGAGGAACGCGGCGATGATCGCCTCGCGATTGCGTCGGGCGTCGCTTCTTCGACGCGTGGACGTGTGAGTCAGACGGCGGTGCCCTCCTTTCGGGCTGCAAGCGCGCGCGATGACGCGCGATTTGAAAATAAGCGTACAGCGTTGTCCGTTTCCAGGTATACTGGACCGGAAGGAGAACACATGGACAGGGTCGTCTACACCGCTCAATCTGTTAGCTGATTCCAGCATCCGGGAAGGAGGTTCCCGTGTCTCGAACTGTGGTAATCGCGCTTGACCGATCCGATCTGTCGGCGCGCGCCTTGCCGTTTGCGCAGCAGATCGCGCAGCAGTGGCGCGGGCGTCTTGTGCTGGTGCACGCGCTCGGCGCTCAGGACAACCACGCGCCAGTTCCACCAGAGCTGACGCTGCGCGCACTCGCAACTGAGCTGAATGCGATGGGCATCCCGTCAGACGTCGTCACCCGTCGCGGACCGGTGGCGCCGACAATCGCGAACGTGGCCAATGAACGGCATGCAGACCTCGTGGTGATGGCCAGCCGCCAACGCTATGGCGCCAGTCGCTGGCTACACGGCAGTATTACCGAAGACGTCCTGTCCGGGACGTCGACTCCGCTTCTGGTGATTCCAGGCCAGGGCACGCCAGTCAGCGGACCGAGCATGCGCGTGCTCGTGCCAATGGACGGCACGCCAACCGGCGAGGCTGCGCTGGATTTCCTACGCGCACGCTCCACGTCCGCGCCACTGGACGTGTCGCTCGTCCGAGTCATTTCCTACGGCCCCATGGTGGTCGGTCTGGACCCGGCGCTCAGCATCCAGGGTTTGTCTCCGGCCGAACTCGATGCGGAGGTGGATGAGGCGCGCACGTACCTGGCAAGCGTGGCCAACGACGTTCAGGATGCGAACCTGCGCGTTCGCCACGCGGTCGTGGAATCGGCGAACACGATTGCCGAGGTCATTCTGGAGACCGCCCGGCGCGAGCGACGCGATCTCATTGCGATCGGTACGCACGCGAAAGCGGGACTGTCGCGCCTGGTGCTCGGCAGCGTCTCGGAAGAGGTCCTCGAGCGGTCGCCGGTGCCCGTCCTCCTCGTCCACCGGTCGACCGGCGGCCGCTCCGGGCTTGCCGCGCACCCGCGCTGGTCATCTGTCGCGGGATCGGTGGCAACAGCGAGCCTGCACGGAGTCGTGCGCTGAGTCGGTCCGCCGTGGTGTTCGGGGCCACGGCGGGCCTGCTGCAGCCACATCCGGACGCTCAGGCGACTTCACTCGGGAAACTGCTAGCCGCACATCCAGCAAACAACTGGGCACTCGCCTCACGGCTGTGGCCGATACTGAACGGCGATGTCACACCCCTCAACCCTCTTGGTGCCGGTTACGGAGCGGGACCACACCCTGGGACCGTCAGACGCGCCGGTCACCCTGGTCGAGTACGGGGATTTCGAGTGCCCGTTCTGTGGAATGGCGTACCCCGAGATCAAGCAAATCCGGGCTCGACTCGGCGATCAGCTTCGCTTCGTGTACCGCCATTTCCCGCGTCCGGAGCATCCGCATGCCAAGCACGCCGCGGAGACAGCCGAGTGCGCTGCCGCACAGGGCGAGGACAGGTTCTGGGCAATGCACGACATGCTCTTCGAGCACCAGCAAGCGCTCGAGGACGCCCATCTGCATGAATACGCCGCCGACATCGGGCTGGACCTGCAGCGCTTCGGCGCCGACATGGCCCATCACACGTATCTTGAACGGGTCCAGCGGGACCTCCAGGGTGCCGCCCGCAGCGACGTACACGGCACGCCGACATTTTTCATCAACGGCGTTCGCTACGAGGGCCTGCCCCGCGCACGCGAGCTCTACGATGAGCTTCAGCGGCACCTCGGCGCTCAGTCCGACGCGCCCGCCGCGTTCAGCGACGAGGTGGATGAGACATCCGCGGAGTCCTTTCCGGCCAGCGATCCGCCGGGTTGGATCCACGAGCATGTCTGACGGGATGGCGACGCACGTGGGCCCGCGCGGAGCTGCTCAGTCCGGAGGACCAGGCTTTCGTGGGCAACGGGCGCAGTGTGCCACGGCTCGGGAACTGGCCACCCGCTGAAACATTTCGCCCGGAGCGTCAGCTGGCAACCTCTCGCTCGAGCTGCTGATTGGCTGAGCGCGCTTCCCGGATTCTCCGCAGGTACTCGCGGATCATCAGCGCTACAGTGGCACCCTCACCAGCTGCGCTGACCAGTTGCTTGGTACTGCCGGCTCGCGCGTCGCCCGCCGCGAAGACACCTGGCATGCTCGTTTCAAGTGTGGGACTGGTAACAATGAAGCCGAACTCGTTCAGCGCGAGGGAGCCGCGCAGGAACTCGGTGTTCGGCCGCAGGCCGATGAACAGGAAGACAGCCGACGTGTGGAGCTCCTCCGTCGCGTCTGTGTCCAGATTGCGCACGAGCACCGAGTCAAGGCTTCGGGAACCTCTGAACTCCTCGATGCTTGCCCGCGTGCGCACGCTGATCTGGGGGTGTTGCACCACGTCGTCGCGAGCCACCTGGCTGGCAGTGAGTTCGTGCCCGCGCGTGACGATCGTCACGTGTCGTGCGAACCGCGTCAGGAAGACTGCCTCCTGGGTGGCGCTGTTGCCACCGCCCACCACCAGGACGTCCTGACCACGGTAGAACGGTCCATCGCACGTGGCGCAAAAGTGCACGCCAGCGCCGATGAAGTCGTCTTCGCCCGGCACCCCGAGCCGGCGATAGGTGGATCCGGGAGCGACCAGCACCGTGTAGGCCCGCACCGTCTCGCCGGCTGCCAACTGGACTACTCGATACTGGCCGTCCATTTCAATGGACCTGGACTCGGCCGTGAGTAGCTCGACCCCATACCGGCGTGCTTGCGCGGTCAGTCGGTCGGCGAACTCTCCGCCACCAACGCCATCCGGAAAGCCGGGATAATTGTCCAGCCGCTCGGTCACGCCAGCCTGGCCGCCAAACCCGGCGGCCTCCACCACCAGCACGTCAAGTCCGTCGCGCGCCGCGTAGATCGCCGCCGTCAGACCGGCTGGCCCGCCTCCGACCACGACAACGTCGTAAAACGAGCAGTCGGGACGTGTCTGGAGTCCGAGCGTGGCCGCCAGCTCGGCGTTCGAGGGCTCCACCAGCACGGACCCATCCGGGAAGAAGATGGTCGGGATGATTCGCTTGCCCGCGTTGGCCTGCTCGACGATACGCAAGCCGTCGGCGTCCTGGTCGACGTCGATGAAGTCGTAAGCGACGCGATGCTCGCCGAAGAACGTCTTGGCGCGCTTGCAATCCTGGCACCAGGTCGTGCCATACATGGTGATTCGGTTGGCTGGTGCGCTCACGTGAAGAACCTCGTGCCCAGGTCCGCAAACCGGGTTGGGCGCTGAAAGAGGAATCCGTGCCCGGCAGGCGAAGCGATCCACGCTGCCGCACGTAGCAGCTGCTCGCCCAGGTTGTGGCTGTTGATCGTTGGAATCATCGTCTCATTGTCGCCGTCTACTGCTAAGTAATTGCGCAACGTTGAAGCGTTCGTATTGCCCCGCGGCTGGTGTGGGCTTCTCGACCGTCGTCTGTATCCATGAGCCAGTCGCGAGTTCAGCGGCGGCCTTGACCCTCGGCGATGCCGCCGAGCGGTCTCGTCGCTTCATCGGTAGCGCGATCGAGCTCCGCGAGGCGCGCGGCTGCGGTGCTGTAGCAGGCCTGCCGAAAGTCGCCCAGCGGCCGCGCTAACTCCGAAGGTTCGCCGAAGAGCTCGAGAAAGTCGGCGCGACTCAGCGTCAGCAGGTCGACGACGGTTTCCGCGGTGACCGTCGCCGTGCGCGGGATGTCATGCAGCAACGCAATCTCGCCGAAGTGGTCACCCGGGCCAAGCTGTGCGAGCCGGGCTCGGCCCGAGGTGGGTTGCTCGTGCCACACTCGACACACACCCGCGACAATCAGATAAAAGTGGTCGCCGGACTCCCCCTGGCGAATGATGTACTGCCCCGCATCGGCCTGAACGGGCTCCAGCCGGCTCAACACCCAGTCGATCTCCAGAGGAGCCAGCTGCCGGAACAGCGGGGTCCTGGCGAGGACGGACCGACCGCGCAAGAGGCGCTCGGTTGCCTCGCGAGCGTGCAGCCGTGGCGCGATCATGCGGTCGAAAGTCGGGCGGTCGATCGACATCAGCACCAGGTCGCTCGTGGCTATCACGCTGGCGGCCCGTCGGGCACGTCGCAGCAACGCCAGCTCCCCGAAGAAATCGCCCGATCCGAGTCGCGCCACGAGCTGGTCGCCCCCGGCGGGGCGCCACTGGCGGACACTGGCCGTGCCCTCCAGGATGACATAAAAGCGATTGCCCGGGGCCCCCTGGCGGACCACGCTCCTGCCACGCTCGACCTGCTCGAAGCGAGCGCTGCCGAGCAAGTGCTCGCGCTCGCTGGCATCCAGGTCGACCAGCAGCGGCATCGTCGTCAACACCTCGCGCGCGCGCTCGGAACATGCCTGGCACAGCGCGCGGCGGCGTCCACGTGCTACCAGCATGGACAGCACGGGCCGTGAGAGCAACGTGGCCAGCAACAGCGCACCCAGGATGCTCGGCAGCACGAGATCGACAGGGCGAAGGCTGGCCACGTTGTCGACCAGCCACAGCGCTCCCGCCACAGCGGCCCACCCCAGCAAGAGCGCCACGCTGCCCGCGACGAGTGCCGTGGCAACGCAGGCGGTCGCTGCTTCGGCCGCCAGACGTCGGCTCAGGGCCCCTCCCGCCCCCGAAAGCACCTCTTTCCACGCCTGTCGCAAAGGGTCGGGCGTCTCCAGGAACCAGCCCAGCGCGCGCCGTCCGTCGAGCTGGCCGGCTGGCAACAGATTCATCAGGTTCAGCGTGTAGCTGAGGTAGCCGGCCAACAGGATCGGCGATGCCAGTGCCGGCGGCACATACACGCCAACGACCACCAGCACGCCGCCCAGTGCCCCACCTGCCAGCGAGCCGGCAATGGCGACGCCAACGCGGCCGCGCCTGGGTGCCATCAAGATGTCGCTGGTGTCCATGGCGAGTCCGATCCGGCGGACGTCGATAGCCACGCGGCCCAGTCGCCGGTTGGCGGCGATGACCGCGATGGCGTGGCCAAACTCGTGGACGACGGCGATCACCAGCATGAGGCCGAGGGCGAACAACGTTCCCAGTGTCAGCGAACCGCCGATGAGCATGGACGGGCCGCGGCCGCTCACGAGTTGGGCGATCAACACGAGCAGACCCGCCCCCGCCAGCGCGGCCACCGCCAGCAGGCCGCCGCCATGCGCGGCCCAGCGGAATCGCGAGGAGATCGACTCCACAGTCGGCTGCAGCCCGGCGACGGCAGGCGGCGCGCTGTCTTCTGGCAGCGTTTGAGCGTCGGTCAGCGCCAGGCCCGCGGCGGACAGAGTGGCCACGAGCCGTCGAATGCGATGAATGGCTAGCTGGTGGTGGACCTCGAAGTAGCGGCTGGCGAGGTCGACCAGAGACGCGCGGCCATCCATCCAGCCGACCACCTGGTAGTCGGTCGCATCCAGCTCAACGTGGGAAATCCCGCGCGGGTGGCGCAACACGTACACCGTATCGCCATAGCGCGACGTGCGCCGGGCAACCTCGACGCCATCCAGCAAACGGCAGCCGACCTCGCTCGAGGTCAGCGGTCCAGGGGCGCGGCTGGAACCCGGCATGGATGCCTCGAGCGCTCGCTGCGTTCCTACAGGGCTTCGCGATTCAGCCCGCGGCCAGCCCCCCGGTTGGGAGGTGGCGAGGTCTCGTCGCTGAACGCGGGGATTTGCTGGCGACCAGGATCAGCAGCGGACTGCTCAGGCTGAACGGCTCGCCCGCGTAACCGCCAGATACGGAGTTCGGTGTCAATCCAGCGCTCAGGACTCGCGTCGAGAGCTCGGTGAGTGTGTACAGTCGCAGATCGAAGTGGCGCTCGATCCACTCGCCATTCCTGCGGATGAGCGACTGCTCGCCGGACAGGCGGCTGGTCGCCGGCTCGAAGTGATAGCCGCGCAGCAGCACGTCACCTCCGGGCAGCCGACTCCACGTATTGTGCAGATATCGCAGCACCAGCTCGCGGTTCTGATACTCCATCACCAGCTGTCCGCCAGGTTTGAGTGCGCTGGCCATGACCTCCAGCGCCGCCTGGTCGGCAGCTTCTGATTCCAGATAGCCCCAGGCGAAGAAGAGGCTCAGCACCGCATCGAAAGCGCCGTCAGCCACGAAATCGCGCATGTCGCCGATGCGAAAGTCGATCTCGAGGCCAGCCGCGTCCGCCCCGGCTCGAGCCAGGGCGATGAGGCTCGCGCTACGGTCGATGCCCGTGACGCGGTAGCCACGCCGCGCCAGCTCGAGGCTGTGTCGACCCTGTCCGCAACACATGTCCAGCACGCTTGCCCCGGGCGCGAGATGGGCGACATGCTCCACGAAGTCCACCTCGCGTGCTGTGTTCTCCGGAGCAAAACGGCTTTCGTCGATTTCGCGATAGATCGAATCGAAGAAAGTGTCGTACCAGGCAGGCTGTTCCGCCGTCCGCGCGGAGTCCGCCTGCCTGCCACTGGACATGCTAGCCGCCGGACTGGTTGGTCTGCGTCGGAGTGAGGTACGGCAGCGTCGCGCCCTGAGCCGTGTTCGCGGTCGTGACCTGGGTCGTGGCACCCGACGTGCGCTGCACTGCGGGCAGCTGCACGTTGCCCGACGACGTTTGCGGGAGCTCGATCAGCGTGAAATGGCTGAGCTCTTCGTCTACGCCCACCTGGCGGAGGCGTGCGCTGTCGCCCGACATGAGCGCGTCCAGTTCCTCGTCGTTCAGTCCGCTGGCCGCTCCGACCGCGTCTGGATCCGCGACCAGTTCGCGCCGGAACGCCGCGTCAGTGTTCGCCTGTGCAATAACTCGTGACAAAGCCTCGCTGCTCATCGTAATGCCTCTCTCGTCTGTGTCAGCCCCCCAAATGCTAAGGGCTGACAGTGCTGGGTCAATGGGGGGACCTGCAACCGACAGTGTTCCACTCGATCCGCCAACGGGCTGTGAAGTCTCTCACAGAATCCCGGCGGAGTTCCTCACAAGTTCTTCCAGTTGGGCGTGCCTGCGTGTTGCCAGACGCGTGATCGCCTCGGCGAGCCGTGGCTGCGCCTCCAACAGGCTCAGGAAATCCTGACGGTGCAGCGCAAACACCTGGGTTTGATCCAGGGCGCGCACGGTCGCCGTGCGTACGCCATCTTCGACGCCCAGAAGCGCGATCTCCCCGAAAAACGTGCCCTCGCCGAGGACTTTCACGCGCAGCGGCGGCGTGCCTTCATGCACAACTTCCACTCGACCGCGGCCGACGAGGTAGAGGCGGTCCGCGTGCTCCCCCTGCCGCACGATCACCGCGCCGGGGGCATACTCTTCCGTATTCAAGCGCGTCGCCAGCGCCTTGAGGTCGTTGGCTCCCAGTCGTGCAAAGAGTGGAATGCGGACGAGCAGCGCTGGATCCACGACCGCCGGTCGCTCCGAACCCTGCATGAGCTGTTCGTTGAACAGCTTCCAGTAGATGCCGCGTTGCCGCATCAGGTCCGCGTGTGTGCCGCGTTCGCGGACCCGTCCTTCGGCAAGCACGAAGATCTGGTCGCAACGCATGGCGGCTGCAAGCCGATGCGTAATCATCACGAGGGTACGATGCCGCGCCGCACGATCGAGCGTGGCCAGGATGGCGGACTCGGTCGCCGCATCCAGGGCCGAGGTCGCCTCGTCGAGCAGCAGGAGCTGGGGGTCACGGATCAGCGCCCGTGCGATGGCCAGACGCTGGCGCTGACCACCCGACAGCCACTGGCCGCGCTCGCCCACGTGTGAAGCGTAGCCATGCGGCAGTTGCGAAACGAACTCATGGAGCGCGGCGGCCCGGGCTGCCTCTTCGACCTCGGCGTCCGTGGCGTTCGGTCGGCCGAGCCGAATGTTTTCCGCGATTGAGACGTTGAACAGCAACGTGTCCTGGGGGACGATCGCTTGCTGCCCGCGTACCGAGGCCAGCGTGCCTTCACGGATGTCGCGGCCGTCGAACAGCACGCGGCCCACGTCGGGATCGAACTGTCGGACCAGCAGGCCCGCCAGCGTGCTCTTGCCGCTGCCCGAGGCTCCGACGAACGCGACTCGCGCGCCTGCCGGAATCGTCAGAGCAATGCTGTGTAGCACCGGCTCATCGGGTGTGTAGCCAAAAGTGACGCCGTCGAATCTGACCTCGCGCGAGAACCGCGGGACGTCGATCGCCAGCGGATCCTCAACGACCTCCGGCACCTCGGAAAGCAGCTCCTCGATACGATCCAGCGCGCCGACCGAGCCCTGGAGCACTCGGTATTGTTCGGCGATCCCGGCGATCGGCGAGAGCACGGGACCGATCAGCCCACTGAATGCCACCAGCCCGCCAATCGTCAGCCGCCCGTTGGCAATCAGCACCGCGCCCAGGCCGAACACCGTGAGCTGAATCGCCAGCACCACCATCTGGCTGCCGAGCGACAGTCCGGCGCCAAGTCGCACGAGTCGCAGGCTGCGCTCGAACAGCTCCCCCAGGATTCTCTCGAACGACAGCACCGCGCGTTCTTCCAGGCCGAACGGCTTCACCACCGACTGGCTCGTGAGCTGCTCGTTGAGAAACGCAAGCTCGACGGAGTACTGCTCCTGGAGGGCACGACTGGCCTGCCGCACGTGCCGGCTGGCGCGCGTGTACATCACGGCGAACAGGGGCACCCCCACGCACAGCACCAGCATGCCCATCAAAAAGTCGAGCAGCAGCAGCGCCGCGCAGCCGAGCGCCAGGCTCAGGATCTGGAAAGCCAGACTCGGCAATACGTGCGCCAGCGCCTGCTCGACCGCGTACATGTCGTTGGTCAGCCGCGACAACAGGTCGCCCGTGCTGGAGCGCAGGTAGAACCGCTGGGAGAGACGTTGCAGATGGCTGAAGGCGGAGCGGCGCAGGTCTCTCAGCACCGATTCGCCGATGCGGCCCGACACCAGCATGCGCCGATACGTGGCCAGCAGGCCCGCGCCGAACACCACACAGATGACGATGAGCCACGGACCCAGCCGTGACAGGTCGTTCGGTGTGATCACCTGGTCGAACAGATATTTCGTGCTCAGGGGAATTGCCAGACCGAGGCATGCATCGAAGGTCATGAGCAGCAGAAGCTCGACCTCTGCGCGCGTGTACGGCCTCAACAGGCGGGCAGACTGGCGTAACACGTCGCGACTGCCGCGTTCGCCGGGTCGCGGTGCGTTGAGGCGTGCCAGCCACTCGCGCTGGAGTGCGTCGAAGGTGTGGCCATAGGCAGTCGCGGCGGCATGTGTGACGTCGGATCTGAGGGCCGCCTGGACGAAGCGAGCGAACGCCGGCTCGCCGTACGTACGAAGGAGGTAGGCCAGAAATGACGCGTCGGCGTGCGCATCTCCGCTTGTGGCGAAGAGGTCCGCCACAAGCGGGCTTGCGAGTGCATCCGAGGCGTGCGCGGCGGCTGACAACAGTTCGCCCAGTGCGCGCAGGAGCGGCACGTGTTCTGCCCAGGCCCCGCCGCCCAGGCACGCGCGCGCCTGCACGCAGACGATGACGCCTTCGAGCCCGACGATCGGCGACTCGGACGCAGCGGGCTGCCACACCACGTCCCGGTCGGACGCGAGCCAGGCCGAGCCGATGGACAGCAGACCCAGGCCTTCCGGCACGTCCGACCCGGGCGCGTCGAGCAGGCGCACCTGGAGGCTGGGCGCGGGCTGGTTGCGCTGGCCGAGCCAGTCCCACGCGCGCTGAAAGGCGGACTCTGCGCTCGCCGCGAGCGTCTCAGCCAGTTGCGCGGCGTGGCTGCCGGGGGCGTACACAAAACACAGGTGCGCAGTCCGAAGCTCGTGCAAGACCGGCTGAGAATGCATGCCCGGCAGTCAGAGAATGCGTTGCTGCGCTGGCGCTGGCGCCAGCGCTGGCCTGGTTACGCTCATGAGTCTGTCATTCCGCACAACCGTTGTGGACTCCACGAGAGCAACCATCGACGTCGTCTGACGATACTGCGCACGGACTCCGTGCGGCTCTACCGCGGTGGACCGGCTGAACGTGCGTGCCTCGAGGCCGCTACGCGCTTCCCACTGCACGAAGCTTGTCATTCTGAGGAGGAACGACGCAGGATCCGTCTTTCTCTGAAGAGCCGAGACAGGCAGACGTTTTCAACAGCCTGCTGACGGCGCGGCGCTCAGTCGGCCGCGGCGGGGGATTCGCCCCATGCGTCGGCGCTCAGGAAACGCAGCACGGCGAACGCCCACAGCACCGACAGGACCGCGACCAACAGCAAAGCCAGGAGCCACGGCGCCGGACGCATCCAGCCAACTACTAACGCCGCGACTGCTCCCATTGCCAGCATTATGCTGAGCGGTCGGTACACCGAAAAGAGGCGCTCGGCGTCGACGAGCGATCGTTCGGTGACAATCAGCGCGAGGAGACCGAGCGCCACGGCACCCGCAAGCAGCCATGCCGTCTCCGCCGGCGCGCGTGCATCGTGGGCGTGCCCGATGAGGCTGACAATGGCGGCGCCGGACGCCGCGATGGACAACGCGATCGGAAAGTGGCTCAGCACCCAGTTGGTGAGAGGTGGTCCGTTCCTCGGCAAGCGACGACCAACAAGATCAAAGTAGATCCACCAGAAGCCGAAGCCGATGCCCAGGGCGAGCAGCCCCACGGCGATGGTCAGGCCGTCGCGCTCCGCGGCGACCAGACCCACCACAACCCCCAGGACGACTTCGCCCAGCACGATAATGGTGAACGTCCCGAACCGTTCAACCAGGGAATCGGTCGCCGTCGTGCCGAGACTCAGCACGGTTTGTGCGCGGCGCACGATCAGCAGTCCTCCGAACCAGGCGACGGTGAACACTGCCCAGATGAACAATCTCGGCTCCGGTGCCAGGAAGCCGCTGCCCAGGATCACGACCGCGGACACTCCCATGGCGGCGACGTACCCCCCGGTGACCGCCAGGAACTCGGGGCGATCTCGGTCCTGATCGCGGACCGTGTACCACAGCCACGTCATGAACAGCAGGAAGGCGCAGTACACGACGCTGAACGCCGTGCCGTCGCCGGCCGCGGCGCCCGCAGTGAACACCGCCAGCAGCACCAGGATGCACATCTGGACAAAGACGATGTTCCGTGTCCGACCGTCCTCGCTCCCGTGGAGCTCGACATATAGCGTACCGTTGATCCACGCGAACCAGATCAAGCCGAAGATGATGGCGAAGTCGACAACACCGCGAACGGAGATGTCTCCCGCGAGCTGATGCGACGCCTGGCCGATAACCGCCACGTAGGCGAGGTCGTAGAAGACCTCCAGGAAGCTCACCCGGCGGTCGAACACAACGGCGCCGTGCGGCCGCGGCGGCCGCGAGAGCCAGAGCTTGAACCGGCCGTGGCGCTCACCGGGCATGGCCTCAGCATACCCATCCACGTCAGTTGCGCTCCGCCCGCGGCTGGCGCAAGACGCTTAGCCCGCAGTTCTCGTCCGCTTCAGCGCGCGCACAATCGCAATCAAGATGACCGCGCCGATGATCGCAACCACAATGCTGCCGACGAAACCAACACTGCTGCCTGGCAGGAACAGGCTGAAGATGAAGCCGCCGAAAAACGCACCGATGATGCCCAGAAGGATGTCGCCAACCAGGCCATAGCCGCCCTTCATGAATCGGCCCGCAAGCCAGCCAGCGATAAGACCCACGATCAACCACGCGATCAAACCACCGGGATCGAGACTCATGTATCGGATCTCCTTGGTGAGCTGTTAGGCACCACTCGTCGAAGTGTATAGCGCTTCGTTCACAATCGCGGTGCGCGGATGCCGGATCCGCGTCGTCGACTCCAGGTCCACACCAGGCGTGCGGCTGGAGGACGCGTTCGACCGCGTCAATTCGCTGTCGGTCCCGACGGAGGAACCTCCCCGCGGAACGCAGTCACACGCGACCCGCAGACGGCAGCGGCGCGAACGGTACTGGCACGATCCGACCGGTTCGACCAGCACCTTCGTGCCGGTTGTGATCGAGCGCGACAAGAATGTGGAGGCCGACGAGAATTTCTTCGTGACCATCAGCGATCCGCAAAACGCAAACCTCGGCAGCACTACCTGTCAGATCACGCCTCGCAACAACCCACTGAAACGACGAAGCGAAACGACGCAGTGCAACACTCGCGAATGCGAGGCGCTGCCTCGAGCGCCGCTGACTCACGCAGCCGTCGGCGTTGCATACGTCGCACCAAAAAATAGGCACTGCCTATGGCGGATGCCAGATGGAGGGCGGAGCCGTGCGGTGAGAACCTGATGTCCGAAGGAGAAATGCGAAATGCCCTACCTACACCTGCTTGCCGATCCTGGTATGAACTACACTCTCAATCGCCCGCTCCTCGACGGCACGTCCTCGACATCGACTGGGTGCACCGCGTGATGCGCGAACTGGTGTGCGCGCATTCGGTGACCGCACGGATCTTCACCGCGCGTGAAGGCGGCGAGCAGCACTGTCAGGTCGGCAACTCGGCGCTGACGCGTGAAGAGATCGTGCGCTGGCTGAGCCGGTTTTATCCCGACCTGCCACGCGAGCGGACGTCCAGCACGCCTGCGCCGCGAGTCCCCGCGACAGCCGGAGTCGCCTGAGTCCCTCAAACACGTCTAGCGGGGTGATGAAAAGTCTGCTTTTATCCACTCTTCAGAGAAGGGATTCCTTACACCTCGAGACGTTGCAGCCTCGAACGTGGGCGGCGCCCTCTGAGGCACGCACTGTCGATACTTCTACCCCACCTACGGGGGAGCCGTTGACCTGTTTATTCAGCAGCTTGGCACCATCGCTGTTCGCACGCCGACTGGTTGTCC
Organism: uncultured Chloroflexia bacterium; assembly: GCA_963776625.1. Taxonomy (GTDB): domain Bacteria; phylum Chloroflexota; class UBA6077; order UBA6077; family CF-72; genus CF-72. Next base: position 370,779 of record CAVZNP010000008.1, read on the forward strand.
TCTATGAGACAGGACCCGGTGCCAGGTTCGACCGGGACAATCTTTTACGCGAAGGAGCGTCTCCACATGTCGCAGCGGCAGTCCCCCGGCGGGCAAACCGAACATCCTCCCAGGAGGATTCCACAATCGCCAGTGTGCCTCAATCCGCGACGTACCGCGGCTGCGGCCATATCTCTCACCCCACTCACCGCGGGCGCACTGGCCGCGGCGCTCGTCGCCTGCGCGGCGGCTTGGCTGAGGATATCGAGCAGCAGCATCTCGTCTATATCCGGGCCAGCACACACACCGCGGGCTGCCTCCAGACTCCAGCTACCGGCAAAGACCGCCAGCCGACGGAGCAGCCTGCGCTCCGGTTCGCGCAAGAGCTCGTAGCTCCAGTCCATCGCCGCGCGGAGGGTCGCTGACGACCCGGAGCACCGCGGCCGCCAGCTGTTAGAAGCTCGAAACGGTTGTCGAGGTGCGCCGCGATTTGCCTCGGACTGAGCGCCGAAATGCGGGCCGCCGCAAGCTCGATGGCTAACGGCAACCCGTCCAGACGTTTGCACACCTCGGCCACCGCGTGGGCTGTGAGTGGCTCCAGCGAGAACGACGCATCGACGCTCGTGGCGCGCTACAGAAAGAGCTCCACGGCGGGCGAGCGCGCGAGCACCTGGTCGATTGATGCCTCGGCGCTGTCCGTCGCCAACGGTTCGACCCACACGCGTTGCTCCTCGCGCAGTCCCAGGGCGGCCCGACTCGTGCTCAGCACGCTCAGACATGGACAACACGCCAGGAGCTGTGCCACCAGGGGTGCCGAGCCGATCACGTGCTCAAAGTTGTCGAGCACGAGCAGCACCTGGCGGTCACGAAGATACTCACTCAGGAGCGCGCGCGGACTCCGTCCAGCGGGCTCTTGCAGTCCGAGACTCAGCGCGATGGTGGCCGCCACCAGTTCGTCGGCGCGTACCGGCGCGAGGTCGACGAAGATCACGCCGTCGATGTAGACGCTCTGCAGCTCGCGGGCAATTGCGAGGGCCAGCGAGTCTTCCCTACGCCGCCCGGGCCGAGCAGGCTCAGCAGTCGCACCGGCCGCACCTCATGACGGAAAAACGCGACGGCCGTCCGTACGTCGACGTCGCGGCCAATGAGACGCGTGGCGGGTTCGGGCAGAGAGCGCAAGCCCGGCGCAGATGCAGATATCGAGGCGGAGTTTTCGGGTGTGGCTACTGGCTGGTCCACGGCAGCGACCAGCGCCGCACGCTCGGGTACCGAGAGATCGAGGGCGTTGGCCAGTGCAGCCAGCGTCTGCACCTGGGGACGCCGGCGAGTTCCCCGCTCGATGGCGGCGAGCGCCGCAAGGCTGAGCCCCGCGCGCTGCGCGAGGGCCGCCTGGCTCAGTCCGGTACGTGCGCGAAACTCTCTGATCGAGCGCGCCAGCGTCGGCCGCCTGCGCCGGTGCCTCCGTCCGCCGACCCCGACACGCACCGGAAGCCGTGTGTCGACTGACGGCATTCCCACGGTGGCGCAACCTGTAGCATCGAAGAGGTGAAGGCAGCGCGTTTCAGCTACCACGATCCGGCATCCCTGGACGAGGCTCTGGAGATGCTCGCCGTCTACGGCGACGAGGCCAGGCTCCTTGCCGGTGGCCAGAGCCTGATGCCGCTGCTCAACTTCCGTCTGGCCCGACCCGCGCACCTGGTGGATCTGAATCTGATCGACGACCTGGCACATGTGGGTGGTGACGCCAGCGGCGGGCTCGTCCTCGGCGCTATGGTCCGCCAGCGCGCGCTCGAACGGTCCCCGCTTGTCGCCGCGCGCTGCCAACTCGTGTGCCAGGCGCTGCCGCTGGTCGGCCATCCGCAAATCCGCAACCGCGGCACGCTGGGCGGCAGTCTGGCGCATGCAGACCCCGCCGCCGAGCTGCCAGCCGTCATGGTGGCAGCTGGCGCCAACTTTGTACTCAGAGGCAAGTCTCAGCAGCGGCGCGTCTCTGCCGAAGCCTTCTTCCTTGGCCAGCTCAGTACGGCCCTGCACGCGGACGAGCTGCTGGAATGCGTCGAGGTCCCGCCAAGACCCGAGCGCACGGGCTCGAGTGTCCAGGAAGTCGCAATGAAGGTGGGCGATTTCGCCCTGGCCGGCGTAGTCGCGACGGTCACGTTGGACTCGACTGGACGCGTCGCAGCTGCGCGCATTGTCTGCTTCGGTGTCGGCGACCGCCCGCTGCGCCAGCTGGAGGCCGAGACCTCATTTCAAGGTGCGAGGCCGACCGTCGCCGCGATGGAGGAGGCCGGCCGCATCGTCTCGGCGCGACTGCAAACCTTCGACGACATCCATGCCAGCGCCAACTACCGCAAACGCGTCAGCGGCGTTCTGACAGTACGCGCTCTTGCAGCGTCATTGGCCGCCGCGGCGTGAGCGAACAAACCGTCGACACCCGCGCCATTACTCTCACCGTCAACGGCGAACCGCGCAGCGCCATCGTCGAAACCCGCCTTTCGCTGGCAGACTTTCTCCGCGAAAACTTGCGCTTGACCGGTACTCATCTCGGCTGCGAGCACGGCGTTTGCGGCGCGTGTACGGTCCTTGTCGACGGTGAAGCGGTGCGCGGCTGCCTCATGCTGGCGGTCCAGGCGGCGAGCCGGAGCATCGAGACCGTGGAATCCCTGGCACCCGACGAGCGGCACCTGACGCCGCTCCAGCAGCAATTCGTGGAGCACCACGCACTCCAGTGCGGCTTCTGCACGCCGGGCATTCTGATGACGCTCCAGGCCGAACTGCGCACCACTCCGTCACCCAGCGAGCAGCAGGTGCGCGACATGCTGGCCGGCAACCTGTGTCGCTGCACTGGCTACCAGGGCATCGTCGACGCGGTCCTCGCAGCCACCGGTGCGCCAGGAGACTCCGCATGACCGCCGTCCACCAGGACAGTCCCACCGGGGGCTATATCGGCAGACCCGTGCCCCGCCGTGAAGACGCCCACCTGCTCGTCGGCCGTGGCACCTATGTCGACGACCTGGAGATTGCCGGTGTCCTCCATGCCGCGATGCTGCGCAGTCCCCACGCGCACGCGCACATCCGCGGTATCAACCTGGACACGGCGCGCAAGCTACCTGGTGTCCTCGCGGCCGTCAGCGCGCAGGACGTGCCGGACCTCCAGCGAGCGTGGCCGGTTCGCATGCCCAGCCCGGTGCCGGGCACGACCCTCCGTCACGGTGTGCGCTATACGCTGCCGGAGAAGGTGCGCCATGCTGGCGAAGTCGTTGCCGTCGTCGTGGCGGAGAGTCGTGCGATCGCGGAGGACGCCTGTGAATTGATCGAAGTCGATTACGAGCCGTTGCCCGTGGTGGCGTCAGCCCACGCCGCGCTCGAGCCGGGTGCCCCACTCGTCTACGAGCAGCTCGGCGACAACGTTGGCGCGCATATCGTCCAGCGCGTCGGCGATCCGGAATCCGCCTTCGCGCGAGCCGACGTTGTTGTCAAAGAGACTATCACCGTCATCCGCGGTGGTAGCCACTCCATGGAGTGTCGCGGACTCGCCGCGCGCTACGACCCCTCGCTGGACTCATTCACTGTTTGGGCGTCGACGCAGGTGCCGCATCAGTTACGCGCCATGCTCGCCTATCTGCTCGACGTCGCGGAGGAACAGGTGCGCGTCATCGCCCCGCCCGACATCGGTGGTGGCTTCGGGCCCAAGGCCATGACCTATCCGGAGGACGCGCTCGTTTGCTGGCTGGCCCGCCACCTGAAACGTCCGGTCAAGTGGATCGAAGACCGTCGCGAGCACTTCATCTCGGCCGGCCAGGAGCGTGAGCAGGTCCACACGATCGAGCTGGCGCTGACTCGCGATGGCGATCTGCTCGGTCTTCGCGACGTCTTCACCCACGATCTCGGCATTTACGGGGCGGTCGTCGCGCCGGTGATTTCGATGTGTACGGTCGTTGGACCATACAAGATCAAACACATCCACTCGGAATTCCGCGCCGCGTACACCAACCTGCCGCCCACCGGTGCAGTGCGCGGCGCTGGTCGGCCGCAAGGTGTGCTCGTCATGGAGCGCATAATGGATCGCGCCGCGGAGGCGCTCGGCATGGACCCGTCCCAGCTCCGCATGCGAAACCTGATTCCACCTGAAGAGTTCCCGTATGCGGTGGGCATGACGTTCCGGGATTCGGCGCCGCTGACATATGACAGCGGCGACTATCCGGAGCTGCTGCGTCGGGCCCTGGACCTGGCCGACTACCAGCAGGCGCGTGCCGAACAGGCCCGCCTGCGCGCGGAGGGTCGGCTCAGAGGCATCGGGATCGCGTTGTGCGTCGAAGGCGTGGGACTCGGACCTTTCGAGGGTGCTGTCGTCCGTCTGAACAGCCGCGGGCGAGTGGTGGTGACGATCGGCGCGCCGCCCCAGGGCCAGGGGTACCAGACGACATTCGCGCAGATCGCCGCCGATGCGCTGGGTGTCCGCTTCGAAGACGTCGACGTTGTGACGGGTGATACGGCGGCCATCCCGTACGGCACCGGCAGTTTCGCGAGTCGGGTCACGGCGAACGCCGGGCCGTCCGTCATGCAAGCCGGTGCCGAGTTGCGGGACAAAATCCTGAACGTCGCCGCGCACATCCTCGAGGCGCAGGTCGAGGACCTGGAGATCGCGGCCGGTCGCGTCCAGGTGCGGGGCGCTCCGCAGCGTTCCACGTCGTTGCACGAGGTCGCGCGGCTGGCGGCGAGCGGTCGCGCCTTCGGCATGGTGATGCCCGGCAATCTGCCGGTCGGCCTCGAGGCATCGGCGTATTTCGCTCCATCACAGGCCGGCTATTGTGGCAGCTGCCACGTGTGTATCCTCGACGTGGACCCCGCCACGGGCGAGGTCCACATCGTGCGCTACGTGGTCGGACACGATTGCGGCAACATCATCAACCCACTGCTCGTCGAAGGCCAGATACTGGGCGGCGTCGCCCACGGACTGAGCAACGCCCTGTACGAAGAAGCCATCTATGACGCGGAGGGTCAGTCACTGGCTAGCACGTTTCTCGATTATCCGCTGCCCTCAGCGCGAGAAATGCCGCGTGTCGAGCTCTTCCATCTCACCACGCCAAGTCCAGTCAATCCCCTCGGGGTCAAGGGTGCAGGTGAAGCTGGCACGCTCCCCGTGCCGGCCGCTATCGCCAACGCCATCGAAGACGCGCTGCGCCCGCTCGGGGCGCGCGTCAATCGCATGCCGCTGAATCCGGCGCGCATCAGCGATCTGGTTCACGGTCAGGAGGATCCACACGATGCACTTCAATGACCTGCGCGCGTTCCTGGCAGAGGTCGAAAGGATCTGCGAATTGAAAGTGGTGTGTGGCGCCGACCCGCGGCGCGACATCGGTCCGATCACCGAGATTCTGGCATGGTCGGCCGAACATCCGATGCTTCTGTTCGATCAGATTCCCAGCTTTGCTGCGGGTACGCGCCTGGCGGTGCATGCAACTGACTCGTACAGGCGCATGCAGCTCCTCTATGGGTTTCCGGAAGGCATGCGCGGCAAGCCACTCGTCAACTGGTGGAAGTCGCGACTCGACAACTACACGCCCGTCCCGCCGGAGGTCGTTGCCAGCGGACCGGTCATGGACAACGTGCTGGAGGGCTCCGCGGTCGATCTGTGCAAGTTTCCTGCTCCGCTGTGGCACGCCGAGGATGTGGGGCCCTACCTGGCCACGGGTGGCGCCTCGGTCCTGCGCGACCCGGATACCGGACGGCTGAACCTTGGCTGCTATCGCGGCCAGGTGTATGACCGCGACACCCTCGGCCACCACCTGGCCGGAGGTCACGACGGCCAGGTCATTCGCGACAAGTACTTTGAGCGTGGCTTGAACTGCCCGATCGCGGTCAGTCTGGGGAACGATCCAGCGTTCACGCTCGCGGCGGCGGAGAACCTGCGCTACGCCCAGACCGAACTGGAGTTTGGCGGCTTTCTGCGCGGCGCTCCGTTCTCGGTCGTCAACGGTCCGCTGACTGGCTTGCCGTTTCCGTCGACCGCCGAAGTGGTCCTCGAAGGCGAGATCATGCATCCCGACCGCGAGCCCGCACGCGTCGAGGGCCCCTGGGGAGAAGGCCTCGGCTACTACGCCGCGGGCTTTCCGCAGCCGCCGATAAAGGTCCGGGCCATCTACCACCGCGACGATCCGATCGTTCTCGGCGATCCAACGCTCCGCTTCAAAAACCGCGGCGCCGCTGGTGGCTTTGCTTCGACGGCTCGGCGCTGGCATATGCTCGAGCAGTCAGGCCTGCAGGGGATCCAGGGCGTCGGACAGGTCGGGCCGTTCATGGTCATCTCCATCAAGCAGCACTACGCGGGCCACGCCATGCGCGTCGCCGACTATGCCATGAGCGGCCTTGCCGACCGCCCACCGCGCTACCTGGTGCTGGTCGACGAGGACATCGATCCGACGAATCGCGACCTGGTGCTGTGGGCAATCAACACCCGCGTGGACCCCGCGGCGCAGATGCACATCGAGAGAGACCGCTGGTGCAACGCTGTCAATCCGGCCGGCCTGACACCTGAAAAGCGGAGCATCGAGGATTACACCCTGGCGACGGTCATCATCGACGCGTGCAAGCCGTTTCGCCTGCGACACGTGTGGGACAGGATGTTCAAGCAAAGCGACATCGATGAGGCGCTGCGTCAACAGACCGCGGACAAATGGCAGTCAGTCCTGGGCGACTGGATTACCGCCCCGAAGCCGAATTAGAGACGCAAAAAGCACGGCGTGCGACCGCTGCCGATGTCGAGCACGGCGTCGCGTGATGCTACTCTGGCGATAGGCCAGGGCGGCGACCCGCGGTGCTGAACCACAGCGGTCCCGCTTCCCCGTACACGGCCGCGGCGCGCGAACAGGAGGCGACAACGTCCATAAACTGGTCTATACCATGCCGCGATAACGATGGTTGCGTCGTAGTTAGGGCGCCCCACGTTTCCAGGCTCCCGGGCGTATGGCCTCTGGCACGACATTGAGGAAGCGACGCCGGCTGCCTTCAGCGAAGGGCCCGACCGCATGTTTGTTCCGCCACTCGGGCCGAGCAACTCTCCCATGATGCATGCCCTGTTTGCGGACGGCGAGGTGACCGTGTGACAGGGCTCGGCGGACATGCTGGCGGTCAGCGGCGACGATCGCCTGCTCCCGCTACTGAGCCGGGCCGACGGAAAAGAGCTCACCCTTGGTCTGCTCGCGCACACGTGTCAGCGGGATGGTCCGTGTTTACCGCCGGCCAGCAGCGCCATGCCAGTCTCGGTTTCGGCACGGATGGTCACGCGAGCCGAGCGCTACGGAGGGGCACGCTCTGCTGCGTAGCGGTACGCCCGTTGCGACGCGTTGTTCGGCCAGGTCATCGCGCGTATTTGTTACCACCACCACCACCACGCTCACCGGGAAACTAGTCAAGGAGGGGCGCGTGTTTTCTTGTCTGGAACCGCTGCTGTTGCTGGTTAGCCTTCTGGGGATGCTGGTATCGCCGGCCGTGGTCGTCAGCGCGCCTGTCGCGCAGGCGCAGGCACCCGCCAGCACCCAGTTCCAACTGCCCGACGGCAATCTTTGCAGCTGGCAGACGCCCTCCCAGGCGCAGCAGCTCAACGGCCAGCTGGTCACCTATACCTGCGAGGACAACAACGAGGTAATTCTCGGCTCGCCCACCCTGCAGAACGACACCTACACGATCACGACCGCGACCCTGAATCCAGCCACGAATGCCGTCAGCAATCCGACCAGGCTGATCGTGGACATCACCCATGTCGACCTCACCGACGGCACTGGCTGCGACTTCACGGGCAAGGGTGGCGGCGCCGGGGTCAACGGCCAGCGCATCAACTACACCTGCGGTCAGGCCAGCAATCCGCAGACGGCCTTGATCGGCGACTTCGATACCTCCGCGCCACTGTGGACCACGTCGCGGGTCACCTTCAGCGGCACGCCTGGCAACTTCGCGGTCCAGAGTCAGGACCAGCCCGGTATCAGTCACGCCATGACCCAGACGGCGACGCCGACACCCGGCGGCGCAGCTGGTCCGACGCCCGTTCCCAGCAGCATTACCCAGTTCCAGTTGCCCGACGGCAACCTCTGCAGTTGGCAGACGCCCGCCCAGGCGCAGCAGCTCAATGGGCAGCTGGTTGCCTATACCTGCGCCAACAACAACGAAGTGATTCTCGGCTCACCGACCTTCCAGAACGGCACCTACACCATCAACGCCGCGACCCTGAACCCGAGCACGAATGCCGTCAGCAACCCGAGCACGCTCATCGTGGACGTCACCCACGTCGATCTCGCAGACGGCACCGGCTGTGACTTCACCGGCAAGGGTGGCGGTGCCGGCGTCAACGGCCAGCGCATCAACTACACCTGCGGTCAGGCCACCAACCCGCAGACAGCCTTGATCGGCGACTTCAACACCTCCGCGCCGCTGTGGACCGCCTCGCGGGTGACCTTCAGCGGCACGCCTGGCAACTTCGTGGTGCAGAACCAGGATCAGCCCGGCATCAACAAAGCCACGACGCAGACGGCGACGCCCACGCCCGGCGGGGCGCTTGGCCCCACGCCGCAGCCGAGCACGGCCCCAGCGCTGACCCACGACGCGCGCTACTTCAACGAGACGAAGTTCCGCATCGACAACGACGCGTTCTACAACTTCTTCACCTCGCGCGGCGGCACCAACACGTTCGGCTTCCCCGTCTCGCGCCAGTTCGGATTCCTCGGCTGCCAGGTCCAGATTTTCCAGCGCTCCGTCATGCAGCAGTGTCAGAACAACGGCCCGGTCGCGCTGCTCAACCTGCTCGACCCGGAGATCTTTCCCTACAACAAGGTCAACGGCAGCACCTTCCCCGCGGCGGACGACGGCATCAAGGCACGCACGCCGGTGCCAGGCACGCCTGGCTATGACCAGGCGATCGTCACCTTCGTCCAGCAGACGGCGCCCGACCAGTTTCGCGGCCAGCCCGTAGACTTTTACCAGACGTTCAACAACGCCGGTGGACTGGAGATCTGGGGCGCGCCCATCTCGAACCCGGCGCCCGATCCGGCAAATGCGAATTTCATCTATCAGCGCTTTCAGCGCGGCATCATGCACTACACCGTCGGTCAGGGCACGCGCGGCATCCTCCTCGCGGACTACCTGAAGGCGATCATTCTGGGCCCGACGCAAGCCCAGGCCAAAGGTGCGAGCCTGCCGGCCGATCTGAACCAGCAGGCGCAGGGGAGCGCCGAATACGGGCAATACTGCCCGGGCAACGCGCTGTGGCTGTGCCGGCCGCAGCAACTGCCAGGCACCGACCTCACGTACGCGTTCGAGGTCGGCTGACCGTAGCCCCGCGTGACGCTGCCGCCGCCCTTCCGGCCGCGCCGTCGCGTCCGTGGAAGTAGCGGAGTTGACGACCAGGAATCAACGCAGCCCGGGTCCAACGCCGGGCGCGCTGCTTACAGTAGTCGGCACGCCGCGTCTGTGGTGAGTCCTCGGCACAGACACCCGCTCGCGCAGACAGCCTCCGTCGAGGCGCGTACGCCTGGCTGCTCGGGCACGCGTGCCTGTAACGAAATGGCTGATGAGCTGGATAGAGCCTGCCCAGCGGTCGGCACGACTGTCGTACCATCGCAATGATGGCGCAGCCCATGTCTGTGCTTCGCGCACCGGATGGCCGCCAGATCGAGCTCAAAGTTCACGGCTGCATCTGGTCTGGCGAGTTTCCAGAAAACTCGCTGGCCGCGATTCGCGAATGCCTGACGGCGCCGGTGTCGCGCGCCGAGATCGACCTCAACATGTTGCGCGATGGCGACTTCCTGGTGACGCACGACAGTCAACTGGACAGCGCCACGACTGGCAGCGGCCCTGTGCGTCTCGCGACACGCCGAGAAGCAGTGCAACTCCATTGCCGTTGGCGCGGACAGGTCTGGGATCACCGGCCGCCATTGCTCAGTGAGGTCGTCGATCTGCTTCGAGCGCAAGCGTCACCTACCGTCCTGGAACTGGATGTGAAGGATGTGGAGCCGTGGCCGTACTCGCGTGTCGAGGAGCTGGCGCGCCTGGTGGAGCCCGTGCGTGATCGGATCATATTCGGCGGCTGCGCCGACTGGAACCTCCGCCGCCTCGTGCAGGTCGACTCGCGCATACGGGTCGGCTTCACGCCTACCTTCTACCTCGACTGGGTACCCCCGAACATCGTGCCACACGAGTTGCCGGGCGAGGTCGGCGCGTATGGCTATCGCGACCGGCATCCGCTTGCGCGCACCCGCAACCAGCCTCCTTCCGATTACCTGTGGGAGCGCCTCAACGCCCTGATTCGGCTGGTGCCAGGCGCGTGCGAACTGCACATTCGGCTCAGCCTCTTCGAACATATGCAGTCGGACGGGCTTGGCGACACCGCGCACAGACTGCACCGCGCGGGACTCCGCGTCGACGTCTGGACCCTGGATGTGGGCACGCCAGACTGGCAGGCGCGCCTTACCAACGTCGTCTGGGCGGGCGTGGACATCATCACCACCAACACTGCCCAGCAGCTTGCGAGGGTCGCAATCCGCTGACTCCAGACCAGTCGCCGCCGCCAGGCAACTGCGCGAAGGAGCAGCACGAGATGTGGATCGTCAGCGCGCCTCGCGAGATGCCGGGAACAGCGATTGCCGACAACCATCCAGGCTGGACGCGACTCAGGGGCAAACACCTGTCGCCGGCTCCCTCCCTCCAGGGAGCTGATCCACCTGGTCGAGACCGACACCGAGGACGTCGGTCCGCTCGGCCGTCTCCGCGCCGCGTCGGGCCTGGCCCGGCATCTGGCCGAGGTCGGAGACGCGGCGCTGGGGTATTTCGTAGACCAGGCACGCCACGACGGTCACTCCTGGTCTCAGATCGGCGATGCCCTGGGCGTGTCCAAGCAGGCGGCCCAGCAGAAACACACCGCCCGCGAGGCGTCGAGCCTCGAGAAACCGGGGTTTGAGCGGTTCACCCCGCGTGCCCGCAATGCCGTCAGTGACGCCGAGCTGGTCGCGCGCGAGTGGGGGCACGACTACGTCGGCACCGAGCACCTGCTCCTCGCGCTCTATCGCGATCCGTATGGGCTCGCCGCCCTCATCCTCATCGAGATGGGACTCAGCGAGGAGCAGGCCACCGCGGCGATTGCACAGCGCGTGAAGCGCGGCGGCGGCGCACGCGAGGCAACGCTGCCCTTCACGGCGAAGGCCACGCGGGTGCTGGAAACTGGGGGTGCCGCGGCCGTCGCTCTCGGACACAGTCACGTCGGTACCGAGCATCTGCTGATCGGACTGGACCGCGTCGACGGGGTGGCCAGGGAGGTGCTGGAGCGCGCCGGACTGACCCCCGAGCAGGTCAGCCAGCAGGTCATCACCAAGCTCGCGCCATACGAACGACGGAAGGCGCGACCGACCGATCGAACGGCCCGAGACGCGGAGAGCAGCGTCGAATGACCGCGGATTTGCCCCAGGTGGGCGGATCGTGCTGCTCGGTCAGGACTGGGACGCCGTGGTCATCGACTCCGACCAACCCGAGCTGACCCGCCGCATCGTGCACGCTCGCGCGGACACTCTCCCTCATCCCTGCATCGCCCGGGCCTACCGTAACGTGCTCCTCGACGCCGGCTTCCACGACGTCGATCTCGAAGTCCACGCCGCCGTGTTCACGCACGCCGCCATGCTGCCCCTGATCGTCGGGCACGCCACCGCCGCGCAACAGACGGGCGCCGTCAGTCGCGACGAGACCGAGCACTGGGTCAGCGAGCAGACCAGGCGTGCCCAGCACGACCGGTTGTTGTTCGCCATGCCGCTGTTCTTGGCCGCGGCTACCCGCTGAATCGACCGGCGTGCGCCGCTGGTGCCACAGGCAGCCTTGAAAGCTAGCCGGCCGTCGGCAGGGCTGTTGGTCTCCGGCTCGGCAATCCGCGCCGCGGCGGTGACCTCACCGGAGCCGGATTAGCCCCAGAGCTCCGTCGTTGCTCGGCGTGCGCCCTCGGCGAGCGCCCTGAACTTGGCCCAGACCAGGTCAGGATGGATCTTCGGCCCGAAGACGCTCTGGGCGAAACCGCAGTCCGTACCGGCGATGACGTTCTCGCGTCCGACCAGACGCGCCAGACGAACGATGCGTTGCTTGACCAGCTCAGGGTGCTCGATGACGTCGTTGGTGTGGCCCACGCAGCCGGGGATCAACACCTTGCCCGGCGGCAGTTCGACCTCCCTCCACATCTCCCATTCCCACTCGTGGCGTGGGTTCTGGTCGTATGACAGACCGGCCGCTTTGACCTGGAGCACCAGGTCGATGAACTCCGGCAGGGTGACATCTTCCGAGTGTGGGCCCCGCCCGCCGCCGTAGCAGATGTGCAGACGGATACGGTCGGTGTCCAGCCCGTCCAGCGTTTCGTTGAACACGTCGACCAGCAGACCGAAGCGCTTGCGAAAGTCGGCAATCGCCATGCCCAGGGCGTTGAACTTGGCCACAGGTGTGTCGATCTGCAGGACAAAGCCGGCGTCCAGGATAGCCCTGTACTCCTCGCGGATGGCCCTGGCGCAGGCGCGCAAGTAATCCTCCTGGGAGCCGTAGTACTCGACCTGGCCCGGCTCGATAGCCCATATTGTCCGGCCCGACCGAGGGCAGAAAGGCCTCGACGACGTGCGTCCTGGCGAGGGCCGCCTTGAAGTTGTCGATCTCTTTGTCGATCGGCCCGAAGCCCTTGTGGCTCACGGGGCCGGTGTTGACGGTCTGGACCGCCAGCGCCTGGAGCGCTTCCGGCGTGGGCATGTACTCGCGGCCTTCGCCCATCGCTTGCAGCCGCGCGCGCTCGGCCATGTAGCCGTCGAACTCGCCAGTGGCTGCTTGCCGGCCGCCCATGCCACCGCCCGTCGGACCCGTGCGGATCACTGGCCGGTCCTCGAGGCCGTTGAGGCGCTCCGGCAGGAAGGCGGTCCAACCGATGCGGCCTTGCTCGCCGTCACTGACGACGTCGACACCGCACTCGGCTTGTTTCGCGACCATTTCGGCCACGGCGCTGCGGACGCGGGCATCGAACGCCTCCTGATTGAATGACGGCCGCCGAGCCAATCGCTCGTCCCACATCTTGCGGAGGTCGATCGGTCGAGGCAGGCTGCCGACCTGCGTGGTCAGGATGCGTTCGGTGCTGCGTCTCAAGGCTGCTCGTCCCGTCAGGCTTGACTAACCATAGGAATTGTATGCCGACGACAGGCCGCGTCAGTCAGGCGAATGAGGAGCTGGGCGGCGACCACGCGCTTCGCCAGCACAGGGATCGCTCCAGGCAACGCGTGCCGACCGTTGAGTGCGTCAGCTCGACGCGTCAACTAACGTGGCGGACGTCAGTTGGGGTCGAACGCCATCTGGACCACCATGTCGGCGAATGTCCGCGACATGAAGGTAAGCACCTTCGGGTCGTTGTTACTCAGGTCGTCGCACCAGCGGAATGGGTTGTCGACACACCCGCCATCGGAGGTCCCGAAATTGCCCTCGAAGTTCCCGCTCGAGCCGCCAAACAGGTTCACCTCGTCCTGGGTCTTGCAACAGTTCTGCCCGCTCACGACGCCGCTGGCGGGAATGCCCATCAAATTGAAGTTGTAGGCATCAGTGCCGGTCGGCGAGAGGAACTCGTGGTTGAGTCCGAGCGAGTTCAGATAGGAGACCGCCTCGTCCCGCGCGACCGTCGATGGTCTGTACACGCCGTTCGGAAACGCCGATGCGGTGTTCGCGCCGCGGTCATACGGATCCGGTCCGCTCGGATCGAGGACGCCGATGAGGTAGTTCGGTGTGGCCGTCACGTCGGCATCGAGATCGTAGCTGATGTGGCTGAGATCGTCCGATGAGAGGTTTCTAACGTAATAGGACGAGCCCAGGAGTCCGAGCTCCTCGCCACCGAACCAGATGAACCGCAGTTTGTTTAGCGGCGTGACGTTTTTCATCATTTGCGCGATGTCGAGGATCGTCGCCGAACCAGAGGCGTTGTCGAGCATCCCCGCGCCGTACAGCGCATCCAGGTGCGCGTCGACCACGAGCACGTGGTTCGGGTCGCCGCCCGGTGATTCCGCGATGACGTTGTAGTCGGAGGCGTTCTGCTGGGCGATCGTGTGGATCGCGAGGTTCACGACGACGGGCGGGCTCTGCTGGTCGGCCTGGTAGAGGCTCTGGCCGGTGTCGAAGGACGTGAAGGCCACCGGGATCGTGGGGAACATCGGGTTGCCCGACGCATCCACCAGGCTGCCATTGATCAGGCCGTGCGACCCGGGTTCCCGTCGTTGAAGATGATCACACCCGAGGCGCCGGCGGCCTGGGCGTTCGTGACCTTCACGCCGAAGGTACATCCGCCGCGCTGAACGAGCGCGATGTTGCCTGGCACGAAGCCGCTGAAGTCGGCGCTCACGCAGCCGCTGGACGAGCTCGCACTCGGGGTCGGCGGGATGATGATGCCCCCGGCAGGCTGCACCGCCGCGCCATTCGCACTGCCGCTGCTCTGCGCAGGATTCCAGTCCGTCGCGGGCACGAAGTTCTGCGGGTTCGGGGACACCGCGGCGAAGACGGGTCGAGCCGTGAAAGCGAAATAGGTGAACGTGTAGGTCTGGATGGTGACGTTGTAGCCAGCCTCGCGCATCAGCGACGCGACATAGTCCACCGACGCCTTATAACCAGGTTCGCCGGAGCTGCGAGACGGATGACCGTCAGGGCCCGGGTTCTGCTGCGCGATCGCCCAGAAGTTCTCCATGTGGTTCCACAGATCGCTCTGCGTGATGCACGGCAAAAGCGTACTCGGCGTGTTGTTGACCTGCGTCGCACAGCTCGTTGGGCCCGCGTCCACCTTCCCCGCGGCGCCGATCGCAAGCGCGGCAGCGGCGAACACCGATAACACCAATGTCCGTTGCGGCATAGGCGGCCTGGCCTCCAGAAAGCGTAGGTCGGATGCTACGCCTTGCCCGTCGGAAGAGACAATCAGGCCGACTCCAGGTGGGCCGCCGCCCACTGAATACCGCACTCTCAACGGTCGCGGTGGCGTATCGTGCTTGGGCCGCCACACGCGACCCCGGGGGATTGTCTCTATGGAGTTCGGACTATCGCATGAGTTCGAGTGCCCCGAGGGGTACCCGGAATCACAGGCGTTCACCGACGCCTTCGAGCTGGTGGATGCCGCCGAAGCGTGGGGACTCGATGCCGTCTGGCTGGCCGAGCTCCACGTGGCGCCTGGCCGCTCGGTCCTCTCGTCGCCGCTGACCGTCGCCAGCGCCATCGCCGCGCGCACCCGTCGCATCAAGATCGGCACCGCGGTCCAGATCCTGCCGCTCTGCCACCCGCTTCGGCTGGCCGAGGATACCGCCACGATCGACCAGATCAGCCAGGGGCGGCTCATCTTCGGGGCCGGCCGCAGCGGCTTCCCGCGCTCGTACGAGGCCTACGGCATTCCGTATACCGAGAGCCGCGAGCGCTTCGCCGAGGTGCTCGAGATCGTTCGACGCGCGTGGACCGAGCCTAGCTTCTCGTTCGAGGGCCGCTACTTTCGCTTCCACGACGTGCATTTAGTGCCCAAGCCATTCCAGCGGCCGCATCCGCCGATTCGCATCGCAGCGTCGAGCCCCGAGACCTTCGAGGCGCTGGGCACGGCCGGCTACTCGATCTTCGTTGGCGCCCGGGCGGGCACCCTGTCGCAGTTGAGTGCCCCATATCGCCGCTTACCGCCAGGCGCACCGCGCGGCCGGTCATGCGGGTGACGGGCAGGTCTATCTGCGCCTGCCGGTGTACGTAGCCGAGACGCGCGAGCTTGCGCTCGGCGAACCCGAGGCAAGCCTGATGTCGTTTTACCAGGGTTTCGCTCGTCGCCTGGGCGACACCGTGGGCCGCTCTGGTGTCGTGCATGCCGAGGAGCGGGCGGAGTCGGCGCTACGGCTCCAGTCGATAACCTACGCCGACGTCCAACGCGACAAGGTGGTGATCGGCACGCCAGCGATGGTGGTCGACCGCCTGCGGGCGCTCGACGCCGAGCTCGGGCTGGCCGGGGTGTTGCTGGAGTTGAACGTCGGCAACGCCATCCCGCGCCCGCGGGTCTTGAACTCGTTGCGGCTGATCTGCCAGGAGGTCATGCCGAGCCTGGTGGGGCACGCCGCCATGGCGTGAGTTGGCGCGTTCGTCGTTGCCGAGGTCAACCAGCAGGCGTCACGCCACCGCCGGGTCAGCGTCGGACTGCCGCAGATTTCGTTGACACGGTTGGTTGTGATGGCCGGCCGCGACATCGGCGCGAGGAGGCTGTCAGCTCGTCTGGCAATGCCCGCGACCAGTGACCCAACGCGCTGTGCTCATCGGGATGTTCACCCCGATGAGCATCGTGCTGTCACTCGAGAGCAGCGGCGCCGCCCGAATTGCGCTGGTGCTTTGCCAGCATCACTGCGGCGCCATCGGCGGACAGTCCGCAGGCGTCGGTCACCACCCGGATCGGCGCTCCTGCGAGGTATGCCGCCACGTCCTCCGCCATCCGCCGCCACGCGCTGCGAAAGAGGTGCTCGGTGACGTAGCCCACGTGCGGGGTGACGACGACGTTGTCGAGCGATCGGAAGGGGTGATCCGCGGGGAGCGGCTCACGGTCGAAGACGTCGAGACCAGCACCGGCGAGGTGACCGGAACGGAGCGCCTCGACAAGGGCCGCCTCTTCGACGATCGGACCGCGGGAGATGTTCACCAGGATGGCGCCTCGCTTCATCCTGGCGAGGTCGTCGGCACGCAGCGTGTTGCGAGAGCGCTCCGAGAAGACGAGGAAGACGCCGAGGACGTCCGCGGACGACACGAGCTCGTCCTTGGTGACTTTGGTCACGCCGAGCTCTGCACATCGCTCCTCGGTCAGGTTCTGGCTCCACGCGACGACGTCCATGCCGAATGCCTTCGCGACCGGGACCATCGCGCCACCGAGGTGGCCCGCGCCGAGAAGGCCCAGGGTCTTGCCGGCGAGCGGGATGGGGAAGCCCGGTCTGCCAGCCACCGGCGCGGATACCCGGTCCTCAATGCCGATCCGTTTCGCGACGGCGAAGATGAGCGCCCACGCCATTTCTGACGGCGAGGGCAGGCCGCGGGGCGTCTCGGGGCCGGGTGGGCGCAGCCGCGGCGCTCTGCTCGGTCTCCGCGGTGCCGCAGAGCAAGATCCCCCGCTCGATCCGGGCCTCATGGTCGACGACATTGCTCGTCCGTCCGTTGCACACGATCAGCTTGAGGTTGGGGAGGCCTTCGAGCACCGTCCGGGGAAAGCGTGCCCGCTGCTGGGTGATGACGACGATCTCGTAGTCGGACAGCTCATCGACGAGGCGCTCCGGCGGGATGGCCTCCCGGTAAACGGTGATCTCCGCGTCGTCGGGTAGCACTGTCCAGTCGGCGTACTCCAGGGCGACCCCGATGTAGTCGTCGAGGATGGCGATCTTCGTCACGCCCGCCTACTCGCTTCGCAGCCAAACCGGCCCTTGTCCCATTTTTTGAGCATCACGTTCTCCACCACCTCATCGATAAGCAATTTTTCCAGCAGCGTCGGGACGCGCAACCACATCGAGCAGAAGCACAAGCTCGAGGCCGAACGCGTCAAGTGCGTCAAGTCGCGTCTGGTCCTGGCCGGGATGCTAGCCCTGTCAAGCGCGGCGATGACCACGATGGCGAGATTATCAGAGCGCTCGTGGGCCCGGTGTTCCGTTGGCTGAAACGTTTCACCGAGTCCGGCCTGGGCGTCTTTCGGACGAAGCCGCGGCGCGACATCAGCAGCCGCCGCGGAGAGCGGCGTTGAGCGGTTGGCTGATCGATCCACGCGCGCGCGTCCCGTCGGTCCACCTGCCGATCGCCGTGTACCGCGCCTGCGGACGCGCAGAGGAGCGTGCGCGTCCACTCGCAGTGGCGACGACGCTCTCGAGCTGGGCATCGACCTGCTGGATCATCTCGCGGATCGGGAGGTTTCGGCTCGCTGGCACGGCAAGTCGCCGGCGCTGGTCGAGCTGGCTGCCACCGGTCGCATGTCCGCCCTGGCCCCACTTGCGCTCGCCGAGGTAGAAGCGTCGGCGGCGTGCATTGCGGAGCTGCAGCAGGTGATGGCCGAGGGGCTCATTCGCATCGGGCAGGGACAGCAGCTCGATCTCAGCCTCGGCGGGGCTTCGCAGGGGCGTCGCCGCTCACTGGCGTCGGGATGGATGCGCGCGGGATCAGGTTCAGCGACCGCTGAGATACGCAAACTCCGGTGGCCGCGTCGTGCTTCACTATCGGGCGGCTGCACCGTAAGGGGTGGATCAGCGTAAGGAGGGCGTCCCGATGAATCATCCAGCTCCCCCGCGCCAGGATTGGACCGTCGTCGACGAGGGCTGGGGCCGAAAGGCCGTTGATTTCGCGACCTTGAGCGAGCTGGGCAACTGCCGGGAGTACGTCGCCGTCCACCACCGGCTCGCCATCGACCACGCTGACCGACTTCTCGACGTGGCGTGCGGGAGTGGCCTGGCCCTCGAGCTGGCACATCTGCGCGGAGCGCTCTGCTCCGGTATCGACGCCTCCGCGCGGCTCGCGGCGGTGGCTCGCGACCGCAACCCCGCTGCAGACATCCGAGTGGGCGACATGCACGCCCTTCCCTGGGGGGACGCCAGCTTCGACGTGGTGACCAGCTTCCGCGGCGTGTGGGGTACCACCGCGACGGCCGTAGCCGAGATCGAGCGGGTGCTGGTGCCCGGCGGCCGAGTCGGGATCACCGTCTGGGGTCACATCAGGGCCTCCCCAGGGGCGTGGGCGCTGGCCCCCTTCCGGCTCGCCGCCGCCACCAAACTCGAGAACCAGGCCGCCATGGTGGCGTTGGGCCGACCCGGCGTCGGGGAGCAGCTGCTGACGCGCTACGGCTTCGTCGACATCGAACGGGTCGAGGTGCCGTTCGTCTGGGAGTTCTCCGATCCCGAAATCTACGCGCGGGCCCTGTCATCGACGGGTCCGGCATACGAAGCGATCCAGAACGTCGGCGAGACCGCTTTTTCTGACGCGGCGATCACCGAGGCCACGCTGCATCTGCGCGACGGGCTGCCGCTGCGGGCCGAGATCGCGGTGGTCGGCTACCTGGCCCGCAAACCGCATCCCAGTTGAGGCGGAGATGCACAACCAACAGGGAGCGAGTTGGACTCCTCAGTCTGCTTTCGCAGACGCAGAGGCTCAGGCGCTCTTCGACGGCGCGCAGCAAGGTGGTGTCGGTGCGAGCGGACGAACCCAGGCAATTGACAGGATTTCCTGTCAATTCGTAGAGTGGGCGGTGTGCGCGATGTCGACGTCATCGAGGATCCCGCCGCCGCGGCGGCCGCTCTCGAACCCGTCCGCGCGCGGCTCCTCGCCGAGCTCGCCCGGCCAGCGTCGGCCACCACCCTCGCCGCGCGTCTGGGTCTGCCGCGTCAACGCGTCAACTACCACCTGCGCATGCTCGAGACCCACGGCCTCGTGCATCTCGTCCGCGAGCAGCCGCGACGGGGTCTCACCGAGCGCGTCATGCAAGCGAGCGCCGCCGCCTATGTCGTCTCGCCAGGTGCGCTCGGGCCGGCGTCGGCCGACCCCGCGCGCACTGCCGATCGACTCTCCGCCAGCTATTTGCTCGCACTCGCCGGGCGCATCGTCCGCGAAGTTGGCGATCTCGTCTGCCGCGCCGATCGGGCGGGTCGCCGATTGGCCACGCTCTCCATCGCCACAGAGGTGCGCTTTCGATCGCCTGCCGATCGCGCCAGGTTCACCCGTGAGCTCAGTGCGGCGGTGACGAGTCTGGTCGCTGGCTACCAAGACGCCGAGGCGCCCGGCGGTCGCGCCTACCGCGTGATCGTGGTGGCGCACCCGCTCCCCGCGACGGGAGCAGAGCAGGAGGCAGATGCATGAGCTTCGACCGAAGCATCGAGCATGAGATCGTCGTTCCGGGCACGCCTGAGCAGGTGTGGCAGGCCATCGCGACCGGGCAGGGCTTCACGGCCTGGTGGATCCCAACCAGAGTCGAAGAGCAGGTTGGCGGCACCATCGAATTCGACTTCGGGCCGGGTCTGGGTACCGCCACCGGCGAGGTCACGGTCTGGGAGCCGCTGTCGCGCTTCGGCTACACGGGGAGTGGTGGCACGGGGCAACCGCTGGCATACGAGTGGCAGGTCGAAGGCCGCGCGGGCGGCACGTGTCTGGTCCGCCTGGTGACCAGCGGCTTTCTCTCAGAAGCTGACTGGCAGGCGGAGTACGACAGCACGACCGAGGGCTGGAAACTGTTCTTGCACAACCTGCGGCTGTACCTCGCGCACTTCGCTGGTGAGCGTTGCACGTCGCTCATGGTGCAGCGCCTGAGCGACGACGCACCCGCCGATGCCTGGCGCGCGCTGACAACCTCGCTCGGTCTACCGCAGGCGCCGAGCGTGGGCCAGCAGCTGGCCGCGTCGTCCGGACCACCACTGGCAGGGCGCCTCGAGCGCTTCGTGTCGGGGCTCATGACCATCTTGCTTGACGCGCCCACGCGCGGCATCGGCGTGATCGGTATCGAGTCGTTCGGCGACAAGGCGTTCCCGATGGTCTACCTCTACCTCTTCGGTCCCGCGGCCGAGCCGCTGCTGGCGCGCGACGAGCCTGCCTGGAACGAGTGGCTGGAGCACACCTTCACGGCCGCGGCCACCGGCTCAGATCCGAACGCTTGACTTCCCCTACCTGGCGATCATGGATTTGGCGATCACGGATGTGAGACGGCGCTGGAGGAAGCGGCGTTCCGCGTCGGTGGGGGCGCGATCCAGAGCTGCCTGGTAGCTCTGCCTGGCCTCTGAGAGGCGGCCGGCGCGGCGGAGCAGGTCGGCACGCGTCGCGTGCAGCAGGTAATAGTCGTCGAGTGCGCCACGATCGGCGAGCGCTTCGACCACCCGCAAGGCCGTCTCTGGACCGTCGGTCATGCTCAGCGCGACGGCGCCGTTGAGTTCGACCACCGGGCTCGGTGCGACGCGTTTGAGCTCGGCGTACAGAGCGAGGATCTCCAGCCAGTCCGTATCGGACGCGAGCTTCGCGGTGGCGTGGCAGGCAGCGATCGCGGCCTGGATCTGGAACGCTCCAGCGCGGCGCTGACGCAGCGCACGCTCCAGGATCGCCGCGCCTTCCGCGATCTGCGCCTGGTTCCAGAGTCCGCGATCCTGCTCCTCCAGCGTCAACAGGTCGCCGTCCGCGTCGAGCCGCGACGGGCGGCGAGCATCGTGGAGCAGCATCAGCGCCAACATGCCGTGCGCTTCGGGTTCGTCGGGCATCAGCTGCGTCAGGACACGCGTGACTCGGATGGCTTCCCGGGAGAATCGGTTCGCGTCCGTCTCACCGTAGCCGGCGTTGAACAACAGGTAGAGCACGTGCATGACGGCCGGGAGGCGCTGGGGCAGCAGGTGCGCGGGAGGCACACGGAAGGGAATCCCGGCGTGCGTCACCTTGTGTTTGGCGCGGAACAGTCGCTGACCCATCGTGCGCTCTGAAACGAGAAGGGCTCGTGCGATCTCCTGGGTACTGAGCCCAGCGACACACCGCAGCGTCAACGCCACCTGCGCCTCGAGGCTCAGCGACGGATGGCAGCAGGTGAACATGAGCTCCAGGCGTTCGTCGGGAATCGCGCTATCGCTCGTACATGCTGGGAGGTCTTCGTCGCTCAGGGCTAGTTCGTGCAGCTTCGAGGCCTCGTTCGTCGCACGGCGGAGCCGATCGATCGCGCGCCGTCTTGCGGCGGTCGTCAGCCAGGCCAGGGGTTGATCGGGCACGCCGCAGGCGGGCCACTTCAGGACCGCCTGCGCGAACGCGTCCTGCGCGCACTCTTCGGCCAGATCCCAGTTGCCGCCGGTAAACCGAATCATGGTCGCCACGATCCGACTCCACCCGATGGCATACATTTCCGCGATCTGGTCGTTGAGCTGGTGCATAGCCGTCAAAGCTAGTCCACGCCGTCTGGCCAGAACGGGCGCAGCTCGATCATCCCCGCCCACGCCATCGGATGCCTCGAGGCGACCTCGATGGCTTCGTCGAGGTCTGCGCATTCCAGAACGTCGAAGCCAGCGATCTGATCTTTGGTTTCGGCGTACGGACCGTCGGTCAGCAGGACTTCGCGGTTGCGGACGCGGACGGTGGTGGCGTCGCTGGCTGGGCGCGTGCGATTGCCCATCAGGCGGATGCCTTTGCTGTCCATCTCCTTCACCCAGCCCTCCACGTCAGGTGCGCCTTCGTCCTGGCCCGGTTTGAACTCGGGATCGGTGCAGACCAACATCAGATACTTCATCTTCGAACGCTCCTCTCGAGTTTGTCAGACGCATGACGAACGGGAGGCCGACTTAACTACCGTGCTTCGAAAACTCGCGCGACATGCCGGGCAATTCGAGGCGCCGCGCTCGGGGCACCGGCGACGAGCCACGCGAACGGTAGGCTCAGCAGTCGAACACGTACCAGCATTTGTCGTTGCGCAAGCGCTGGTCATCCAGGACGAGCTCCCGGATCTGAGCTGGCAGCTGAGCGCGCTGCCACTGGCACTCGCGGCGACCGGCCGCGTCACGCTCACCGTCTGCCGCGGCCGCGCGCGTGGCCCTGATCGCGTACGCCGCTGCACCCAGTCCGTGGGCGGCCACATGCGCGACAGCGCCAGCCTGGCCAGCGGCATGGGCTGCTTCGCGCGCGGCGCCGGACAGGTCTCTGGCCGCGGCATTGGCGTGGCCGGCGGCTGTGCGCGCTGGCGTCATCGTGATCTCGCCCCGCGCCCAGGCGCGGGCCAGTTCGGCCGCTCGGCGGGGACGCTCGTCGACGGGTCGCGCCTGCTCGAAATAGTGCAGCACGTGGTCCGTGCAATCCGCGGCCCACACGGCGAGCAGGTGGTGATCCGCATCCGTGAGGGTGCCGCCGCGCCGGATCGTGACGAGCCTCGGATCGGGCACGTCGCCGAAGATCATGGCTTCCGCATGCGCACTCCCTGGTTGCGTCGCGGGTCACGCTCAGGTTTGACGTGGCGCAGCATTCGGGACGGGGCATACTCGGTCATGTCGGTGATCGGTGTCAAGCGGCATGCTCCTGGGAGGTGAGGAGGCCAGTTGCCGCATATCGCCGAGCGACGCGTGGTGGGACATCTCGAGAGTTACCGCCGGACCGCTCGCAGCCGGACCGCTCGCAGCCGGACTCTGGAGCGTTGATTCTCCGCGGCGCGGTAGTGGACTACGGTAACGGCCTTACGGCGCCTACCTGGAGCAGGACCTGCAGTTCGTCGCGCACAACCCACTCTTCGGCAATCCGCTCGCCCTCGAATCGCAGCACAACCATGGCGTTCCATTCGACAGCGTGGCCGCCGACGTCCACCCAGCCCATACGCGTGTTGAAACGCGCTTGCGGAGCGAAGCTCACGTGGTGCGTCAGGTGAATCGTCACGTAGTCGTCTTCGCCATACAGGTGGTGGATATCCGTCTTCATCGAGCGGCGTGCCGCCGCCGCCGGTGGCCGCGTCGGATCCTGGACGATGTCGCCTGGCGGGAAATGGCGGACAGCGCCCGCTACGAAGAGTTCGCTGGCCACCTCGTCGTTGCCGCCGTCGAGCACTTCTTCGACAAAGCGACGTGCCGCGAGCTTGTTTGCTGCTACCGACACGCGGGCATCGTACTGCGCTCTGCGTCGATGGACCTCCTGCCCGCAACCATGTAAGTGGCTAGAAGTCTGGCCGACAAGCCCGTTTTCAGCCCGAGTGGCTGTCGGCGTGTGTCGTGAGGATCGATGATCATTCGCTGCATGCAGGCTGATCTCCTCGTGTCACACGGTACCGCGCGGCTCGGATCGACACGTGGTCGCTGCATTCCATGCTGCCTGGTCTGGCCCGCGTCGACTCGACTAGCGCAACCGTGACCCTCCGCTAGCCTGGATCGCGCCACTTTCCTCCAGGACTGCAATGTCGTGAGCAGACAGTCCTTGCTCGCTCAGCACCTCAACGGTATCGCCACCGGGCTCTGGCGCAGCTCGTCTCAGAGACGTGGACGTGCGCGACAGACGAACGGGCATACGCACGAGTTGGAGGTCGCCGAAGCGCTCGCTGTGGACTGCCTGGGCCATTTCGAGATGCGCAACCTGCGGATCGGCGAAAACCTGGTCAATCGTCAGTATTGGTCCGCACGGCACACCTGCGTCGTTCAACTGCTGGATCAGATCCGCCGCCGTGAATTCACGCAATCGCGGCTCGACCTCCGCGCGTAGTTCGGCGCGATGCAACGCGCGGGCGCGAGCGGTGGCGAAGCGTGGATCATCACCCAGTTCGGGGGCGCCAACGACACGCAGGAAGTCCCCGAACATGCGGTCGCCCGTCGCCGCAATATTGACCACGCCATCTTGTACGGGGAAGACACCGGTCGGAAAACCGGTCGGGTGATCGTTGCCCGCCTGCGGTGGTACCTCGCCTGCGATCAACCAGCGTGTCGCCTGAAAATCGAGCATCCCGATCATGGCTTCCAGCAAGGACGTGTGGACCCACTGTCCCGTCCCGGACGACTCGCGCTCGATCAGCGCTGCCATGATGCCGTGCGCCAGGAACATTCCTGCGCAGAGGTCGGCGATGGCGATACCGACGCGCCACGGCCCACCACCGGGCGGACCAGTGACACTCATGAGCCCGCCCAGGCCCTGCGCGATCTGGTCGACACCGGCTCTGGCAGCGTACGGCCCGTCCTGACCGAAGCCCGAGATACTTCCGAGCACAATACGCGGATTGAGCGTGCTCAGCGTCTCATAATCGACTTTCAGCCGGTGCTTCACGTCGGCACGAAAGTTTTCGACTACCACGTCCGCGTCCGCGGCCAACTGGTAGAAGACGTCGCGGCCACGTTCGGTTTGAAGATTGATCGCGACCGAACGTTTGTTGCGGTGCAGGTTCTCGCGATCGAAATTCGGGTAATTGGAGTCCGAACCGGCCTCGTCCGGACGAACAATCTGGATGACGTCGGCTCCAAAGTCGGCAAGTACGCGTACACAGGTCGGTCCCGCTCGATGATGGGCGAGGTCCAGGACCCTGATTTTGGCCAGCGGTCCGGCGGTAGTGGCGCTCCCAGTGCTATCCATCGTCGGACTATCGTAGCTACCGCGGCAGAGCGCATTCACTCACCATCATCCCGGTGAAGTGGCCTGCCGCATGCGTGCACGCCGTCGTCTGAACGTAGGACGGCGCACGCTGGCATGGCCGTCACGAGCACCGTCGCCTCGAGATTCACCTCAGCCAGCCGGTGCGCTTCATCCTGTACTGCGGGGGTGACTACTCAGAGATGCAAAAAAAACTTCGGGCGCCGAACGAGCCTGGCCAGACCAGCGTGTCTCGAGGCTCTGAGAGACGCCGAGCGTGCTCGCTCATGTGCGACCGCGGGTCCTGGCAGGACGCATACTCCTGGTGCTCGTGCAAACCAGACAGGCTCGATAAAATCGACCAGATGCCCGCGGATCGGGCGGCAACCCGGCAATTGGGCGCCTCGAGCCGCTAGCATGCGGCATACGTCCGGGAGGAGTCATGGCCAGTTATCCCAGCATTCGACACGGCGAGGAGTGCATGCGCGACGGCATGCAGATCGAAAGTCGGACCATTCCCGTGGCCGACAAGATTCGCCTGCTCGACGCATTGTCCGAAACGGGCCTGAAAGAGATCGCGGTGGGGTCCTTCGTGAGTCCCAAGTGGACGCCCCAGATGGCAGAGGTCGAAGACGTCATCCGAGGGTTCCACCCCAAGCCGGGCGTTCGCTACACCGCGGCAGCCTTCAATGACCGCGGACGGGAGCGCGCTCGCGCGTTCACCCCACCGCTCAGTGAAACCCATGCGGGTGCGGCCACGCAGGTCAATATGTGTGATGTCTTCGCGCAGCGGAATTACAACCGCACGCAACTGGGGGAGTTGACGCGTTTGCCCGAAATTGTGCGTAGTGCGCGCGCGCAAGGCGTTTCGAATGCCGGTATTGGCCTGCTGAGTGCCTTTGGATCCAACTGGCTCGGGGAGTTCAGCGACGAGCAGCACCTGCGCCTCCTCGACCGACAGCACGCTCTCTGGAGCGACGCGGGCATCCGGGTCACCCGCGTGAGCATCGCCGATCCGATGAGTTGGAATATGCCGCACCGCGTGGAGCGCTTGCTGGGCTCGATCAAAGACCGCTGGCCCGAAGTCCACGAGTTCAGTCTGCACCTGCACAACGGGCGGGCGATGGCTCTTCCGTCCGTCTACGCGGCTCTTCGCACGCTCGACAGCACCGACGTGCTGCGGCTGCAGTCCGCGGTTGGCGGCATGGGCGGCTGCCCGTATTGTGGCAATGGCCGCGCGGCCATGATGATTGCGACCGAGGACCTGATACACATGCTCGAGGACATGGGTATCGACACGGGCGTCGATCTCTACAAGCTGGTGGAAGTCGTCTGGCTGGCCGAAGAGATCGTCGGCCACCCGCTCTACGGTTGTGTGTCCAAGGCGGGCCCGCGACCGCGCTACGACAGGCTCTATCCGATGGACATGCCGTTCGTGGAGACGCTGGAGGAAGCGCGGCACTTCCTGCGGGGACCTCGCGCGTACGCGCACCAGATGTCGCCCTGGAAACAAGCGATCACCAGCTGGATGCGGCCGGAAGCGCCGCTGAATCGTACGAACGGTGTTCATGTTGGCGACGTGGCGGCAGCGACCGAAGCCACGACCGGTGTCGCCGCGGAGTGAGCGGATCTGAATCGGCCCCGATCCTGCCGTTGCATGGCGTCCGCGTTGTAGAGCTCGGGCACATCGTGGCCGGGCCCAGCTGCGGTTTGATTCTGGCCGAGCTTGGCGCCGACGTCTGCAAGGTGGAAGACCCGCGTACGGGAGATACCGCCCGGAACCAGGCCAATGCGGGGACGACATTCTTTGCTTTCAACCGGAACAAGCGCAGCATCGCCCTGGATCTGCGAAGCGAAGACGGCCGTACCATCTTCGGCCGCTTGGTTCAGAAGTCCGACGTGGTACTGGACAACTACAGTGACGGCGCTCTGGACAGGCTCGGGGTGGGCTATGCGTGGGGTTCGCGGTTGAACCCGCGGATCATTTACTGCTCGATCAAGGGCTTCCTCAGTGGACCGTCAGCCTCGCGGCCGTACCTGGACGAGTTGGCGCAGATGGAGTCAGGCCTGGCGTACGTCACCGGATTGCCCGGTCAACCGATGCGAGCCGCGGCATCGATCATAGACATTGGCGGAGCCACGTACGGAGTCATCGGAATTCTGGCGGCGCTGTACCAACGCGCGGCCACGGGCCGCGGCGAAAACATTCGGTCGGGGCTGTTCGAGACAGCCGCCTTCTGGATGAACCAGCATTTTGCGCGAGTGCAGCTCGCCGGTGAGTCTCCAGGCCCGCGCGATCCTGGCGATATCAGCGGCATCGGTCGATCGATGGGCTGGGGCCTGTACCAACTGTTCGAAACCGCCGACAACACACAGGTGTTCATCGCGGCGACCACCAACCGTCAATGGCAGCGCCTGTGCAACGTGTTAGGTCTGCCTGAGTTGGGTGCCGACCCGTCGCTGAGCACGAACGCGTTGCGGTCGATGCGCAGGCCCTACTTCGTGCCTCTGGTTGCCGAGGCTGTCAAAGGGTTCGAGCGGGACGGCTTGCTGCGGGTTCTTCGCGAGGCTGATATTCCGTATGCCGCCGGTGAACCCGCCGGCGAATCTGATAGACGATCCGCATCTCAACGAGGGAAACCATCTCGTCGAGGTGACACTACCGGACGGCCGCACGTTCCGTCAGCCGAGACTGCCCGTCGAGTTCGGAGGGCCGGCGTCCGAGGTACGTCTGCCGCCCCCGGCGCTCGGCGAGCACACCGATGCAATCCTTTCGGAACTCGGTTATTTGCCCCCGGAGATCGAGCAGTTCCACGATCGCAGGGCTGCCGTGTCGTCTGCGCGCATGCTGGACATCGACGAACCCGCACCCGAATCCGTCGCAACGTGGTCGCAGCCTCAATGACTGACTGGCGACACTCTGCCCTCCGATCGCTGTCGTCAGGCGATGCTGGGCTCTGGGCGTCAACGCTGGTGTGATCCTCGGACCCGATCGTCGCGCTGCTCACCACGGAGGCAGAGCCTTCTGGATCATCTGCAGCGTGACGCCATCTGGGTCGACAACTGTCGTAGACGTAGACGTAGACTGCCCAGCCTCCCTAATTCGGCCCTGTCGTCAGACTGACGGGCTCCGACTTGAATCGGATTCCCGCTGCCGAGAGATGACGGTAAGCCGCCGACAGGCGATCCACCGTGAGGCCGATGTGAAGGTTACCAACGTCGGAAGTCGGCCCGCGGTGGCACCACCCCTTTGGCGCAATGTACTCGACCAGATCGAGTGGAGTGGAGTCCAGAAATGTCGAGCCCGACGATTTTCAGACACGCACCGGGTATGCCCGCCAGTCGCGCGTGGTGGAACCTCACGAACAGCATGCACGTGGTGACGCCACGTATTGCACTCCAGCAAGGTTGGACCGGCGCCGGACCTCGCGCGGCGGACTGCCTCCTGCGCCGCCGCATACACCGCGAGCACGTCGTTGCCGTCGACGAGCGCTCCCGGAATGCCGTAGCCCGCGGCGATCGGCAGCCCGGCGCCGACGATGCCATTGGCCCCAAGCATCCCCACGTCGAAGTCTGCGATGTGCATCGAGCCGCCTTTGCCCCGGCAGTAACCGTCAACCCGGCCGAACAACTCCGCCATCATGCGATTGATATCGGCGCCTTTGGCAATACAGTGCCCGTGGCCGCGGTGGTTGCTCACGATGCGATCGGTGCGCTGGTTTGCACAGACGCCGACCGTGCTCGCTTCCTCGCCACTGTACGGGTGATGCCGTGAATCGACCCGGCGGCTCGGAGCTTCACCGCCAGCTCCTCGAAATGGCGAATCAAACCATCTGGCGATACACGTGGATGCACTGGTCAGGATCTGGTTCGACAGCCGCCGACTGAGTTTCGACCATCATGCCGACAGGTTAGCCCCACGTGCCGACGACTGCCGCGGCGTCCATACCCTGTGGTGCGGGCGTGGTAGCCTGCTGGGAACGCGTTCAAAGTAGTTGGAACACAAATGCTGGGGACACCTCGAGCATGACCGACGACCGACGGGACAGCAGCCCACTTTCTGGCTTGACGGCCGGAACAATCGATTACGTCCTCGAGACGCGACTCGGGCTGCACGGGTACTTCATGTCGGGACAGGTGCGCCCGGTCACCTCCGCGAGCCGCTTCTGTGGCAGGGCGCGGACCCTCCGAACACTGCCAACGCGCACCGACATTGTCGAGGCGCAGCGGGGCGGACGCATGAGCAATGCGCATCGCCAGGCTATCGATGAGATCAGTGCCGGAGAGGTACTGGTCATCGATGCGCGCGCGGTGCGCGACGCGGCGGTGTGCGGGGACGTACTGGCGAGCCGTGTCGAGGCGCTGGGCGGCGCCGCGATCGTGACCGACGGCAGCGTGCGGGACCTACCTGGACTTTCGAAACTAAATCTGCCGATCTTCGCCAGCGGAGTGCACGCCGCGCTCTTCGGCAACCGTCACGTCGGCATCGATGTCAATCTGCCAATTGCGTGCGGGGGTGTGCTCATCATGCCCGGCGACCTTCTGGTCGGCGACGAGGAAGGCGTGGTCGTCGTACCCGCCCACCTGGAGCAGCAGGTCGCGGATCTTGCGCGGGAGCAGGACGAGATGGACACCTTCAGCCTGCAAAAGATTCGCGAGGGCCTTTCCCTTCGCCGCGCGTTCCCCTTGGACAGTGAGCTCCGCGCGGAATTCGACCGTTCTCGCCAATGATGTCGACTGAGCGGCGCAGTATCAATGTCGAGGGTTTCGGGCACGTCAACCCGATCCCGGCCGCGTGTCGGGTCGGCAGTCTGCTGATGTCTAGCGTGATTTCAGGTCGCGATCGAGTCTCAGGTGGCATGCCGCCAACCATCGAGGACCAGTGTGCGCAGATGTTCCGTGTGGTGCGCGAGATCGTCGAAGCTGCCGGTGGGACGCCTGCCAATATCATCAAGATGACTGTCTGGCTGCGAGATCCAGGCAATCGCGAGGCGTTGAATGTGGAATGGGTGAGGCTGTTTCCTGACCCCGGGTCGCGCCCGGCGCGCCATACGTTGCCGCTTGCTGGCGGCGGCGACAGCCTCGTCCAGTGCGACATCACCGCGGTCATCGACCCAACACCTTGATTCTCGGGTTGGAGGAATCTCTCTGATGCCAATACGACGCGTCGGTCATGTGGTGCTCAAGGTGCGCGATCTCGACAAAGCCAGACGGTTTTATTGTGACTTTCTGGGAATGACGATTGGCAACGTATCCGATCGCGGTATGTTTCTCCGATTCAACGACTATCACCACGACATTGCGATTTTCAAGACGGGTGACGATGCTGAGCCACCCACGGAGAATCAGGTCGGACTCGTCCATGTGGCGCTGATCACGGATGGCGTGCAGACGGTGCGCGAGTTTTACGATCGCGCGAAAGCGATGGGCGTGGAGGTCACCGGTTGGACGAACCACGCGGTCACCAACAGCCTGTACGTCAAGGATCCCGAAGGCAACACGATCGAGATTTACGCCGACGTGCCGCTCGAGGAATACAACTGGCCCGAGCACGGAATGGGCTTCATCTCGCGTCCGTTCGATATCGAGGCGGTGCCCACCGCGGCCGCCGAGCGCGCGTGACGCGGTAGAAACTCTTTCGCCTGCACTGATCGGGTCGTCTGGTCGTAGAGGCACGCCGATCCCTGTCGTGGGTCACGAGGCACCCGCGCTCGGGGCTCAACCGACGGACGCGACGATTTAAGACTGAGGAGTGCCCCCCGGCGGGCTCGAACCGCCAACCGTCGGATTAAAAGTCGCTTGGTCAACTTTCTGTCTACTAGACCGCAATCTAGGCTGATCCAAGTTTGAGGTTCGGCACCTTTTGTCCTGAGCAGCACTGGTCCGAACCTCACTCCTACGTTCACACTCCTACGTTCTCGACATAACGAAGCGCAATGGGTTACGCAAAGCCTGGTATAGTAGGCACCGAGTTTGCGCCTGTAACTCAATTGGCAGAGTACCGGACTTTAATCCGAGAGTTGTGGGTTCGAGTCCCACCGGGCGCACCAGCCCGCGCAGCTCGCCGTACTCTAGACAGGTGAGCCTGCCGTGCAGCCGCAGGGGATGCCTTCCTCTCTCACCTGGCACGGCCCAGTCGGATGCGCGGAATGGAACATCGCCCCAGGTCGATACGTGCCCTCGGTGATCCGCGACTCGGACTTGCAGAACGGGCAGCGTGGCAGTGGCTGAAGGCTGCGCGGCTTGATCCAGTCCAGGGATTCGTCACTCGTCTGGTTCATGGCTTGAGCAGGCACTCGATGCACACCAGACGGACAAGCCCCACGACAGGCGTGGGTTTGTAGAAGACCCGCAGCTTGCACTTCGCGCAGTAGTACTCACCCTCGTCCTTGCCCCAGTTGCAGTGATGCCAGCCCTGGCAGTAGCGCTGTGACGTTGGTGCGGTAAAACATGTGTTCTGTTAGCGCACCTGCTGCCGGGAAAACAAGCGGTGCAAAAGCATCGGCAGGTCAGGGACACCCGCTGCCAGCTAGCGCTGGCAGTTGGAGAAAAGCACCCACGGCCCACCGATGGCGATTGGGTCAGCGATCGGCGATGTCCACCGTCAGCTTCGCCTGGGGGTGGGAGTTTTCCGGGTCACCGACGAGCTCAAGCAGCGGCTCGTTCCCGAGGCGCCGACCGGCTGGGTCCGTCTCGAGGAAGCCGCTGCCGCGCTGGGGCGTTCCAAACAAACCATCCTGCATTGGGTCCAATCAGGCAAACTCAGGTCGGTCCAGGTGGTGGCCGGCAAGCGACGCGGACTACGAATTGAACTCAGCGAACGAGGAACTGGACTGTTTACCGACGCTTGATCAGAAGGAGACGCAGTATGCCGGCATCTCAGGTTTGCCGGCGGCGACCACGTTGATCGCGCCTCTGCCAGATTTACTACCTGGCGGATCGCCAGGGCGAGCGACCCCGAGCGGAGGAACTCTGGGCTAACGTGCGTGAGATTGCTCAACGAACACGCGCGCCCACCGTCGCTACATTCACGGTTGCGATTGATACGTGGTTAGGCATCCTTGATGGACACTTGGAGGAAATTCTGGCGCTCGTCACGCGAGCCGTTGAACACGCTGAGGAGACCGGTGGGGCTGTCCGCGTCCGGTATGGGGCTTCCGGGCCGATGATGATGTTAGCGCTGTACCTCGGGCGCGCGGATGTATGGCTCACTGTGTTCGGCGAACGTGGGAGGGTAACAAGCGGGGCCCAGTCTGGCCGGCCAATGTTGTTCTTGATCCGTCGGCTGCCGCGCGTGCTCTGTGTCTGGCTCAGGTCGGTCGGAGGGACGACGCACGAACGCTCGTCCGACCCCTGCTGGACGCGGCCACATACGGAAGCATTGACGACGAGGCACCCTTTGGGCCGCTCGTCCTTCTGCTCCAGGCCGCGGTTGCCCTCAAAGATCAGGCTGCTGCCCAGGCTCTGACTGCACGACTCGGGTGCGTGGCCCACCTGAGCGGCGACACCACCGTCTTCACGTGTGTCGGACGCCATCTGGGAGACGCCGCGGCGTTGGCGGGAGATCGTGCGGCTGCGCGCGCGTACTACACGCAGGCGTTGGAATCGGCCGGCAAGATCCGCTTTTGTCCCGAACTTGCGCTGACGCACCTTCACCTTGCCGAGCTGCTTCTCAAGGAACCGGATGGCGCCGCGCGGTCGGAAGCGCTGGAGCATCTGGATGTCGCCATTCCCGAACTGGTGGACATGAACATGCAACCGGGGCTCGAACGTGCGCTGGCGCTACGCGAGACCCTTCCCGCCTCTCAAGCGCCCGCGCGCGATACGGCATCCGACCCGCTGACTGCACGCGAGCGCGAGATTGCAAGATTGATGGCAGATGGGCTGACCAATCACGAGATTGGGGAGCGACTGGTGATCACCGAAGGCACGGTCGAAGTGCACGTCAAGCACATCCTGAGCAAACTCGGCTTCAAGTCGCGCACCCAGGTGGCGACGTGACTGGCAGAACAGCCGTCGACAAAACCAGCCGGCAACGGCGTCTGAGCAGCGTGCAATCAGGCTGTTCCGACAGCGACGGGCGACATTGCCTCTAACCGAGCCTGCCATTTTCGGTGAGTCAAGTCGGTGGACAGACCTATTGACTTTGAACAGTTGTCGTTGCTAATGCGGCCAACACGGTCCAGCAGTCAGCGCCGAAGATCACGGGGGTTGATCGATCGCCCAGAACGAATCCACCCCGATGTTTTCGATTGCCTGGACGTACTCGAGAGTGCCTCCCACCACGGACCGCACGCCATCCCAAACCGAACGCCACCTTGGGCTTCGGCTATCCATGGATGCACTGGCACGTTGTAACTATGCCACTCCGTCTGCAGCGCGGCGGATGAGCTATGCCAGCTCGGCAGACGTAAACAGCGAGAATCCGCTTCCAACGACGAACGGCCCGAAAGGCGGTTTTGGTGGTTCGTCAAGTGGTGTTACCAACCAGTCTTGCGCGGTCAGTGTCCTCACTAACTCCTGGTGAGACGGACCCTGCAAGTGAATCTGAAACGCATCCGGATCGGCGTACGCTTCGTACAGAAAGACGCAACTTGCATCGTTCCGATCTTCGATCACATCGAAACGGAGAGTCCCTGGCTCAGTCGGTACGGCGGCACGCCCGTGTTGTACAAGTGCCTCGAGGAACGCCTGACGGTGTTCCGGCCTTATCTGGAAGCGACAGATAGCAGCAAACATGCCGACCCCTTTCGATTAGGGCGTGATCGTGAACCCGACGTGGTGGCTGGTCACAATCGAATTGGCACCGCGGCGGCCGGATTGTTGAGTGCCTTGTCCACAACACGAGCGTAGCGAGCGGTGGTACGCGGATCGGCGTGACCCAGCATGTCCTGCACGGCGCGCAGGTCGTGGGTGTACTTGTAGGCGAGTGTGGCACCGGTGTGGCGCAGGGCGTGATTGGACAGCCCCGGCCGCTTGAGGTCCAGCCGTCGCAGATGGGAGTCGACGATGGTGCGCACGCCGCGTCGGCTGAGGCGCTTGCCGCCAGCGCGATTGCCGATGGCGGTCATGAGCGGCGCCCCGTGTTGATCGTTCTCAATCAAGCCGCGCGCAGCAAGGTAGGCCTTGAGCGCCTGGCCGACGTCCTGGCGCAGGTAGATCACGCGATCGTGGCCCTTGCCGCGAACCAGCAACACCCACTGGTCGTCGCGACGCGTGAGATCGTCGACGTTGGCGCGCGTGATCTCGACGGTGCGCAGCACCTGCAGGCTGAGCAGCGCGAGCAGGGCTTTATCGCGCAGATCGTGGACGAGGGGCTGATCGTGTTTGTCGACGCGTTGGGGCACAGCGCGCAGCAGCAGCGCCAGTTCACCTTCGCTCAAGTAGCCGAAGTCCTCTGCGGCACGCTTTCCGCGAGGCGCGCGGACGCCGGCGGCGGGATTGTCGAGGCGCAGGCTGCCGCGGATATCACCACGTCTCCTTTGCCGACACGGTGCGACTCGCCCCCTCCGATGAGTTGGCCACCCCCGGCTGAAGTTGACTCCGCCGCTTTGGTCTGCGATGGACTACCTGGAGTGACGAACGTTGCCGAGCCGCTCATGATGACGACCACGCCCGTCCAGTCTCATGCGAGTGAAGCACTCCTTCATCGGACTTGCCCCGGCGATTCGTGCGAATGGCCCAGGTTTTCCCCCGGCGGTCCTTGCGGGAATACAAGCCTCTGCCGCCGGTGGAAGCAAGCGCTTGCGCGAACGATGCGTCCACGCTGTCGTGACTGAAGTACGTGATCAACGGAGGCATACACGAATGTCTA
Organism: uncultured Chloroflexia bacterium; assembly: GCA_963776625.1. Lineage (GTDB taxonomy): Bacteria > Chloroflexota > UBA6077 > UBA6077 > CF-72 > CF-72. Next base: position 405,619 of record CAVZNP010000008.1, read on the forward strand.
CACCATCGCCGACATCGATGGCCAGTGGATTGTCTCATCTGACGAACTTCAAGTGACCTGCCAGCGCCTGCTAGTCGACCGCAACCGGCACGACTGGTCCCAGATGCGCCGGCGTCGTTCATGGCGCCCCAATCTTAGTGTCCAATTCTTTGGTCAGATTCATGCCGGCGGCCGGGCCACCGAGACCCTCGAAGCTGGCGCCTACCCTCGTCGGAGCGTGCGCGTTCGCTGCGAAGCGGCCTCAGTCAGCCACCTCAAGGCGAGGCGGTGACAAGTCAGCAATCCTGTTGGCGCCATAAAGGGCAAACTGGGCGGAAGCGGCAGCTAACGTTGCGACGAGGCCAGGTGAGCAAGTGGTAGACGATGCAGAAGACCGACTGCACGAGACCAACTCCGGCCTTCTTCTTGCCGCCGCGGGCGCTGAGCCGTCGGCATTGCGCAGCGAGATATGTGTCCGTTCCTCGCCCCAGTGAATGGGCTGCTTCAAATCGGAGCCGTCCGCGGCAAGAAGTTTCCTTTGTGGTTCCTGCATGCATGGTCTTACGTTTGCCGACACTTTCCTGGTCGTAAAGGCACTCCAGAACGTCGCGAACCCCCATTGATGAAAGCCTCTCAGACTGGATGCGCTCGATGCTTCCGCGGCCACCGGGCGTCTCGCTGACCAGCGTTAGGGATTCGTGAGTGCCGCGTGATGGAGGAATCTGTCCAGGAGCGCGCCAGTTGCGGCGGTGTCGCCTAGCACCTGTGCCCAGTCTTCAATGGGTCGATTGGAAGAGAGCAGCATCGCACCAGATTCGTAGCGGCGGGTGAAGACCTCCAACAAATCCTCCGCTGCGGTTGGCGGCAGACGACGCATGCCGAGGTCTTCGATCACGAGCAAGTCGACGCGGGTGAGCTTGCGAACGAGCTCGGGCCGCGTGCCGGTAGCCTCGGCTTCGGCGAGATCCTGGGCCAGCTCAAAGGCAGAGCGGTACAGGGCGGTGTAGCCGGCCTGGATGGCGGCCACGGTCAAACTCAACGCGATATGGCTCTTGCCGGTGCCGGGTGGTCCCAAAAGCAGCATCCACCGTGCTCGGGGATGAAGCGCACGGTTGCGAGGTCCAGGATGAGGGCTTTCGGGATGTGCGGGTTGAACGACCAGTCGAAGCTCTCCAGCGTCTTCAGCTGCGGCACTCTGGCCGATTTCAGTCGACGGGTGAGGGGCCGATCACGGCGTCGCACAAATTCGTCATCGACGAGCAGCGCCAGGAACTCGGTGTACGCCAGGTGGTTCGCGATCGCCTCCCGGTTTCTGGCCAGCAGCGTTTGCGCCAGTACCCGGAAACTCTGAGGGCGCGTAGTTGTTGCTGGAGCTCGTGGGTGGCCGGTGCGAACGTCGGCGACGTGCTGGTGTTGGCGATGGTCGTCATCGCGGAGATCTCCTTGATCTGTCGTTCGTGCGTTCGTTTAGACGAGTTGGGCATACACGCTCAGGTCGCGTATGACGGCGTGCTCCTGGAGGAGCCTGGGCATCGTCGCCTGCGCTGCCGCTTGCTCGATCAGACGGCGCAGAGTGCCGTAGCGGAAGAGGCGGTACTGCAGGGTGTAGGCGCACGCCCAGTCCACGCGTTCACGTGGATGGCTGCGCGTCAGGCTGATCAAGCCCTGTAGGAGTCGGTAGGCGCGCACGCCCGGCTCGGCGGTCACCGCCTGGGCCCACGCTAGCGCCTGTGGACCGATGTGTTCGGCCTTGCCGAGCAGAATCGCCTCGTACGCGGCTTGACGCGCTGGTCGATGCAACGGTCGGTGTTCACGCCTGGTCGAGTAGGCGCCCGGCGTGACGCGCAGGTGGACGGCGACCGCCTGACGCTGGCCATCGGATCCAATGCGGTACACGCGGACCAGGTGGTCGGCGTGTACCGCCAGTTCTGCAGTGTGCGGCATGTCCCAGATCGGTGTTATCGAATGTCGCAGTTGCGAGCTGGCGGCCGGCGTTGTCTATGGCAACGGCGGCAATGCTGTCCTTATGTACGTCCAGTCCGATCGCGACCATGGCGAAGGTCCTCCTTCAGCGATACGGTCGGCAGACGCGCAACCATGCGTTCAGTAGATCTCGCACGCTTCTATCAAGCGACGGCCGCCGACCAGCGCTGGCTCGGGAGGACACGGAGATTTCTGATGCCATTTCGGCAGGCGCCAATTGAGTCACTCCCGAGCCAGTTGCCCGTCCCGACCCGCGGCACGAGCAGTCGCATTGAACAGGCATGTCGCCAGTGTTCGACACGATGTACGCCGAGCTGGGTCGCCTGTCGATCCGGCTCGAGCGGTTGTTGAAAGCGTCGCTGCTGATGAGCCCTGGCCTATACTGCTGGCCGGGATTGTTTAGCAGGATCGCGTTTCACAACGGCTTACCATTTCTGGCTCTCGCGACCACGTCGCGGAAATGCTCGCAGGCGCCACGCCAGCAGGAGGCAACCGATGGCAACGCAGCAGCTCGTCTTCGTCGGCTCGTGGACGAAGCACGGCTCACCTTTCGGGATCTACGTGTTCCGGCAAGATCCGGAAACCGGCAGCCTGACCCTGCTGCACACCCACCCGGACGTCAACGCGGGGTTCGTGGCACAGCATCCGAGCGGCGAGCTCTTGTTCGCCGTCAACGAGAATCGTATCGTGCACGGGGAGGGCGAGGGCGCCGTCACCTCGTACCGAATCAACCGCGAGACTGGTGAGTTGACGTTTCTCGGTCGGCGCCTGGCGCGTGGCGGCCAGACCTGTCACCTCACCATCGATCCGACAGGCCGGTTCCTGATCGCGATGAACCACGAGTTCGGCCTTGTAACGGTCATGCCGATCGAGCCAGACGGCACGCTGGGCCCGATCTGCTACCAGGTCCAGCACAAAGGCCCGGTGGGTCCTCACCCGTTGCAGCGGAACCAGCACACCCACTTTGTGACATTCGATCCCGGGCTACGCTACGTCCTGATCAATGACAAGGGCATCGACCGGGTGATGGTCTACACCTTCAACGGCGAGACCGGTGAGCTGACGCCGAACGATCCGCCGTTCGCGCAGATGCGCAGCGGCAAGGGCCCTCGCCACATGGCGTTCCACCCGAATGGGCGCTGGCTGTACATCAACGGCGAGGAAGACAAGACCATCACCGCGTTCAGGTACGACGGCGAGCGCGGCATGCTCGAGGAGATGCAGCACCTCTCCACGCTCCCCGACGATGCCCCCAACGACCCGGACTACAACACTGCCCACATCCTGGTGGGACCGGGTGGGAAGTTCGTGTACGTCTCCAACCGGTACCACAACACCGTCGCCATCTTTGCGATTGACCAGGAGACGGGTTGGCTGACCTCCGTCGGGCACGTCGATAGCCAGGGTCACAGCCCGAGGAATTTCGCGTTCGATCTCGCCGGCCGGTACGTATACGTCGCTAACCACGTACGAGGGGGAATCGTGCCATTTCCGGGTGGACCCGGTTACCGGCGGATTCACGCCGACGGGCGACGTCACCGAAGCTGGCAACCCGAGCTGCCTCCTCTTCGCGCGGGACGGGTACCGGATCTCCGGTTTCGGGGGCTAAACCAAAGCCAAGGTGGAACCCGCAGACACCGTCCTGGTCAGTATGGCACTCGGCGGCGAGACCGGCTCTCGCCTGGCCGCGCGTCTGGCGACACCGGTGAGTCCTGCGGACCCGCTCCGTCTCGTGCGCCGTCTCCCCGCACCGGCGGTCGAGGCCGGCTCGACCCCTATCTGGTAGTCGCCACAGGGCACGTGCAGGGGCAAATGCGGGTCATCATGCCGATGCACGTCGCCCGGTGATAAACCGACTCGCGTGGCTAGCGCGAACACCACGTCCAGGTCGTGCTCGATGATCACAACCGTCAACTCAGGCGGGAGGTGCGCGATCATGGCCACGAACGCGTCGCTGTCAACGGCCGACAAACAGGCGGTGGGTTCGTCGAGCAGCAACAGGGAAGGCTCCGTGGCCAGGGCGCCGACATTTTTTGAGGGAAACCCCCTGCGAGAATGCCGGAGAGGTGCTCGTCGAGCGGTCTGACTCAAAAGCCTCCCGGCTTCGGGCCTGGTTAGCGATCTGTCGACCGACTTCGACGAGCGCCTCGTGTGCCACCGGCACGGGGTGATCGTGACCTTATGAGAGCTTGACTTCGGTCCCATCGCAGGTCTGTCCGCCGTCCCGGGCTGGTGTGCATGAAGCTGCCCAAAACAAAGGTGGAGCGACCGCGTTGGACGATGCGAGACAGACCCGCGAGCAGGTGACTCTTGGGGTGGATACGCATGCCGACCTGCATGTGGCTGTTGCACTCGATGAGCGTGGGCGATGGTCGGTCGGTGGCATCGCCCGCGATCGACGCTTGCAGCATGCTGTCGGGCATGTTGACGCGGACCGGCGTGACGTCGTCCGTGCCGATCACAGCCCCGCGCGCATCGATTCGTCGGCAGCGTGGAACCTGGTGATGAATCAGGGGATCGCCGCATTCGCTGCCTGGTTGCCGGCGGCGGCGCATCGGAGCTTGTCCGCAACGGTCCACCAATCGTTGCTGGAGCACTCAACTCACGGGGCACCGCGGTCCGGGTCGACGGCGAATCGCGGATTAGCGGACGGTGCCCGTTCGGCAGTGGATGTCACAACCGGTCCTGACTTACGTGCGTCTGGGCCTGTTGGCGGGCTTCGGAGCACGATTGCCGGCTCTGAGTGGCCGCGCGTGCGGGCGATGCTCACGCTGCTATCGCTGGTGGTCGATGTGGCACGATCTGAGTTTGTTCTCACCGATGATCGTCTGAACCCGAGGTGTACGCGCGGCAGTAGAAGAGGTTCGCCAGGTGAGCTGGATCCAACGTCGCGCAGCCTGAGGCAGTCCGACCTCCAATGGCGATCAGCCTGACGTATGTGACTGGCCGCCGGGCCAAAAGTGCCCTCGACAAGGGGCTGCTTGCTGTAGACACCGCCGCGGAGAGGCTATTGGAAATATGGCGCCGCCTATGGCGGACGCCAGATGTGGACGCGAGTTTCGGGGTGAGAGGCTGGTGGGCGAAGGAGAACCCGTCCAGATGCCTTATGTACACCTGTTGGCCGACCCTGGCATGAACTACACGCTCAATCGGCCGCTACTCGACGGCACGTCGTCCTCTCGGATTGCGGAAGTGAGCGCGGTCGCGACCGAGATTACCGATTATGCCAGCTGGCACCGCGTGTGGCTCGCCCTTGCTAAACACGCGGAGGCCGAGCGCCGCTGGCTCGATGCCGCGTCCTACTACCACGGCGCCGAGTTCTACCTGCCCGCTGGTGCTGAGCGGAATGGGTTGTATGACGACTTTGCGCACTGCTGGGCGCTCGGCATGCAAGGCGTGGCTGGATACGAGTCGATCGCGATCCCGTATCGGGGTGGCCACCTGCCTGGCTTTCGCCTGCAAGCCAACAGCAAGGAGATCGGCACATTCGTCTTCACCGGCGGTTACGACTCGTTCGTCGAAGAGTTCTACGCCTTTTTGCTGCCGCTCACAGAGGTCGGTTTCACCGTGATCGGCTTTGACGGACCAGGTCAGGGAGGCGCCCTGCGGCAGGGCATTTATCTGGACTACGCGTGGGAGAAGCCCGCTAAAGCCTGCCTCGACTACTTCGAACTTGACACGGTCGAGTGGTTGGGGGCGTCCTGCGGCGGGTATATGGTCCTGCGCGCGGCCGCCTTCGAACCGCGTATCAAGCACGCCATCTCGATGCCCACCAGCTACTGGGGCCTTGACATGACCTTGAAGCAGATGACACCGGGCAAGGCTCAGGAACTGATTTCGCTCTTCAAAGCGGGTGACCGCCACGCAACCGAGGCACTCATCGAGCGCCAACGCACGCCCAGCTCGGTGTTCGAGTGGTGCATTACCCAGGGCATGCACATCACCGGCACCACCACCCCGTGGGATTTTCTGGTCGCCATCAACCAGCAGTCGCTCGACGGAGTGCTGGCCAATATCCACCAGGACGTCCTGCTCACTGAGGGCGAACAGGACCACCTGTTCGACATCGACTGGATCCACCGCGTGATGCGCGAGCTGGTGTGCGCGCATTCGGTGACGACGCGGATTTTCACGGCTCGTGAAGGCGGCGAGCAGCACTGCCAGGTGGGCAACTCAGCGCTGGCACGCGAAGAGATCGTGCGGTGGTTCAGCCGCTTTTACCCGGACATGCCGCGCCTCCAAACGACCAGCACCTCAGCGCCGCGTGTGCTCCAGACAGCGGCGGCCGCCTGAGCACCCATGCTTTCAGGTCGTTTTCGCCACGGCCACGTGACTCCGCTGCTCGCGGGCGCGCTGGCCGCGGCGCTCGTCGCCGGCACAACCGTGTGGACCTTTGCGCACGTTCCGGGTCTCCTGGTGTGGGCGGCATTCCTCGGCTGGGCGAGCTACGACCAGTCCGGAGCGGACCGCAGAGCGCTTATCTCCAGTTCGACGTGTGCGGTCTTCGGCGTACTGATGGCGTGGCTCGTCGCCGTAACTGTTGCAATGAACCTGATACCCGCGCAAGGCTCGATCGCCTCCGCTGTGGCCGCCGGGGTGGCGTCCTTCGCCATTGTTTACGCCTCCCGTTGGTTCCCGCTCTCAAATGTGCCGGCCAGCTTTTGCGGGTTCGCGTCTGTCTTCGCGGTACTGCTGCTTGCGCCGGGCGCCTTCACGCTCAACGCTCTGACAAGCACGAGCCTGGCCAACGTGCTGCTCTATGTACCCGCGTCTCTGCTCCTAGGCTCGGCCCTCGGCGTGATCCACCAGCGTGTCGCAGGCCTGCTCGCGGACCACCGCCGCCGCTCTGTGGCAACCGCCTCGGCCGCGTCGTCCATGCGGCTGAGTCCAATTGACGGCACGTCACCCCCGGTCTGCCGAACGCGTGACCATGCCAGGTTAGTCGCCGGCCTCCAGCATCGCGTGCTCCACCACCCACACCGCCAATTGCGACCGGGAGTGGAGCTCGAGCTTGGCCAGGATGTGTTCGACGTGGACCCGCACCGTCCCTTCAGCAATGACCAGCTCGGACGCGATGTGGCGACTATCCAGACCCCGGGCTACGAGCCTGGCGACGTCTAGCTCACGCCGGTCAGTTGAGAAGTCTTTAACTACGGCCCTGGGTGCGGGCCGCTCCGACGTTCGTAAGATGGACGTGCGCCATCGTCTGGGCTTCCACAATTGCCTCCTCGATGACCGCGTTCAGGTCGGCGCCGGTCGACCGCTGGCGGCCGAGAGCAACCCCATCGCTCACCGAGCCAATCCCGATGGTGCGCTGAGCCTGCGCAACGACCACTTCCAGCCGATCACGCTCAATTGGTGCCGCGGCGATTCGGGCCGACTCGCGCACACCTGCCGCGGTTCCAACCAGGCGGGCTGCCTTCTCTGGCGCGGTTGCCACCAACAGCTCGGCCAGACCCTCGAGTCCACGGGCGATGGCCATCCGTTCATGCGTTTCGCGGCTCAGGGACAAGACGACCACCAGATGGGCGGCTGCATCTTCGCGGTCCGCGCGATCCAGAGCCGAATGGGCTGCAAGACCGTGCGCGAACGCCTGTCCCTGCTTGTCGCCAAGTTCGTCCAGCAGGGCGATCGATTCTTGAGCCAGGTTTCGTGCGCGGGCGTGGTCAGCTGACAGTGCCGCCACTCGACCGCTCACGGCCAGAATGCGGCCGCGCGACGTGGGATGATCACGCACCGCAAACAACCGCAGCGCCTCGTCGACGAACGCCTGCGCGCCGACCACGTTACCCTGCTCGTAGCTCACGCGAGCCAGCACCATCACGGCACGGGTCTGCCACGGCCAGCTTTCCAGCGCGCGCGCCAGGACAAGAGCGCGCTCGTACAGCACCTCGGATTCCGCTCGGGTGCTACGGAGCCCGACGACATGCCCGAGGTACATCAGACACATGCAGACACCCGCGCTGTCGCCTTCACGCTCGGCGATCGCCAGCGCTTCGAGCAGGAGAGATTCGCCGCGGCCCGTGTCGCCCTCAGCAAAGGAAAGGTGGCCCGCGAATGTGAGCGCGCGGCCGCGGAGTTTTTGCACCTCCGCGGCCGTGGCGACATGCTGCAATTCCAGAAGCCAGGCTCGCCCCTCCTCGAAGCGGGCGCGCAGATACCACATTGGCCAGCAGCCAATTCCGAGACGCAAGCCAACCTCGACGTGTCCAGCGTCGAGACTCCAGCGCAGCGCCGCACGCAGCTCGTCTTGCAATCCATCCAGCAGTGTCACCTGGTCAGAGTCGAGCCACTCCGGCTCCACCCGCTCGACCAGCGCCAGACACCACTCGAGGTGGCGATTGCGAGCAGCGTCCGTTTCACCACTTTGTGCGAGCCGCTCCCAGGCGTACTCACGCACCGTTTCGAGCAGACGGTAGCGCGGATCGGGGCCGTGACGTTCCACTACGACCAGCGAATGGTCGACGAGCTGGCCGAGGACGTCGAGCAGAACCATCTCCCCCATCTCCGGCGCGGCACACACGCTTCGGGCTGCGTCCAGACTCCAGGCACCGGCAAAGACGGCCAGCCGTCGCAGCAGCCGACGCTCTGGTTCGCGCAAAAGTTCGTAGCTCCAGTCCATCGCCGCGCGGAGCGTCTGCTGTCGGCCGGGCGCACCGCGGCTACCGGCTGTCAAGAGCTCGAAACGGTTGCCCAGGTGTGCCGCGATTTGCCTGGGACTCAGCGCCGGAATGCGGGCCGCCGCGAGCTCGATGGCTAACGGCAATCCGTCCAGCCGACGACACACCTCCGCGACCGCCTGCGCTGTCAGGGGCTCCAATGCAAATGACGGATCAACGCCGCGGGCGCGGTCGAGAAAAAGCTCCACGGCGGACGAGCGCATGAGCAGTTGCTCGATCGACGCGTCGGCGCTATCCGTCTGCAGCGGTTCGACCCACATGCGCTGCTCCGCGCGCAGTCCCAGAGCTGCTCGACTCGTGGTCAGCACGCTGAGATGCGAACAGCACGCCAGAAGCTCTGCCACGAGCGGCGCCGAGTCAAGCACATGCTCGAAGTTGTCGAGCACGAGCAGCAGGTGGCGGTCGTGCAAATAGTCCTCAAGCACCGCACGCGGACTCCGCGCGGCGGACTCCTGCAGGCCGAGACTCGTTGCGATCGTCGCCGACACCAGTTCTACCGAGCGCACCGGCGCCAGGTCAACGAAGACCACTCCGTCGACGTAGACACTCTGCAGCTCGCGGCCAACTGCCAGGGCCAATCGAGTCTTCCCCACACCGCCGGGGCCGAGCAGGCTCAACAACCGCACCGGCCGGTCTTCGTCAGTGAAATACGCCACCGCGGTGCGAACATCCTGGTCGCGGCCAATGAGACGCGTGGCGGGCTCGGGTAGGGGGTGCATGCTGGGCGTTGATGCCGACCGGGCGGAGTCTCCGGGCGTTGCCTGTGGCGTTTCCACGACGGCGAGCAGCGCCCCGCGCTCGGGCGCGCCTAGCTCCAATGCGTCGGCCAACGCGGTCAATGTCCGCGCATAGGGGTGCCGACGGGTCCCCTGCTCTATGGCGGCGAGCGCCGCAAGGCTGATCCCGGCGCGTTCCGCGAGCGCCGCGCGGCTCAGGCCGGCACGTTCGCGGAACGTTCGAATCGAGCGCGCGAGCGTCAGTGGGACCTCGGAGCGGGTTGCGCCGATGTGGGGCGGCTGGGGCGTTCGCACGGCCGGAGCGTAGCGCTGGTCTCGAACGGGCGTCCACCGCCCAGTGGCTCCCTGGTCGATGCCCGTCTCAGCCGCCGATGTGGGCTCGGTGGGAGCGCTATGATCTTCCACGTTGCGACCTCGAGCTCCGGGTCATTGGCTCGGGCGCATTGGCGTAGCCCGGCCGCGCCCAATGCGGACACGGCGCGAAGCCGCTTTGCTCGTGCGCCAACCTCTCGCAGGTCGCACCGAGGCCTTTGACGCGGGTAGAAGACATCGCGGCGGCGGGCGCAAACGCGCGTCGAGTTCGGGACGGCGCTGGGTGCGGATCCGCGCGCCGCGATTCGCCTGCTCGGCGAGCACGTGCTGCCGGCGTTTCGATGAGCGACGCCTTTCAGTTGTACGACCTGCGCGCACGTGGTAGGGACGCCGTCCCTACCACGTGTGTCGTCATCGCGGGCACATCGGGCGGTGGCATTCCCGAGGTCCTCCAGATCCCCTCGCTGCTGGTGATGAACCGAGCTCGTCGGGCGCGCTCGTTCTTTGCGGATCCAGCTACGTGCGGACAGCCTCGAAATATGCGTGCTACCGGTGACGCTTACCGCGCCGTTAACTGCAAGCCAGACGCCGGTGCTTCCGCGCTGCCCGGGGTGTCCGTGACGTACCCCGCGTGGTTTCGCGACCGCCGGAGGCGGGTTGACATTTATGGGAACTGATCGAACGCGTCGGAGCCTGGAGTTTCAGTCAGGCTGACAAGGGCGCCGATGATCTGCGCGTCGACGTCTCGCTCCAGCCCGATGGCGTCCTGCGGCGCGGAGTTGAACGAGACTGCCCAGTCCCAGCCGTTGCCCATATGAACGAGGTAGCTGAAGCTGCCTGCGATCTTGCCGGCCTTCGACAACGTCACGTCACCCCAGTAAGGCCGGCGCATATCCCAGCCCAGCGTGGTGTACAGGAAGGGCGAGCCCCGGTACCCGCTTGGTGAGGGAGATTGCGCCATGGCCGCCAGCGACTGGGGTTGTAGCAGCGGCGGGCCGCGGCGTCCATCCACAGCCGTCGAGAATTTGACCAGGTCAACCGCCGAGGCAATCCAGCCGCCGGGCGGGCCCAGACCTTCCAAAGGCAGCTTGCCGTAGGGCGCGGGCACCAGATCCTGTGAGCCACCGAACACCGAGGGTACCAACGGCGCACTCGGGTAGTCGTAGTAGCTGACTTCGTCGGGGAGTCGATCATCTGCGCGTGTGCGGGCCAGCGCCGCGCGCGTGAGGCCCGCCGGGGCCAGCACCGACTGGTGGACATAGTTCGCATACGCCATACCGCTGGCCGCCTCAATGACCTGGCCCAGGACACAGTAGCCGACGTTCGAATAGGCGCCATTTGTCCCGGGGTCGAAGTCGAGCGGTCGTTCCAGCAGGTACCTGGTGAGCGTTGGACAATCAGCGGGCGCTGCCACACCCATCTGCTCGGCGATAGACACTGTTTGCTCGATTGGATCGCCATTGACGCTTCTATCAAAGCCGGCCGTGTGCTGCAAAAGCTCGCGCACGGTGATTGACGCGATCCGCGGATCCATCGTCGCACCGTCGGGCGGAGCGACGTTCAGGATGCCGAAAGCAGGCATATCCAGGCTTAGTTTGCCCTCGTCGACCAGGGTCATGATGGCCGTGGCCGTGAAGAGCTTCGAGACGCTGGCGATGCGAAACAGCGAATCGGGCTGGACGGGAGTTGACTGATCAAGGTTGGCATAGCCGTAGCCACGCGCGAACACCAGGTGGCCTGCCTTGGCTACCGCGAGCTGTCCACCAGGTAACTGCCACTTATGCATCAGCGCAGTCATAGTGACGTCCAGATTCGCCATTCCGGGCACAAACTCGCCGCTGATGGGCAGATCCGTGTCCTCTCGGGGGCTTGCCGCTGGCGCGGTCGTCTGGAAGGTGAACGTCACCGCCAACATCAGCAAAACAGCGATGGCGTTGTGCCTTGTCATGTCGGTGGCGGTGCCACCGCACACAGCTTACATCGCGCCATCATGCGCAGCGTGCGTTTGCGGGTGGCCTTAACGACGGCCCAGCCCTGTGCGCGCGAGGTTTCACGAAGGCAGTTCTCGTTAGCATTAGCGCGGGTCCCGGAAGGCTCCTGGCGCCATTGGTTCCGTCGCCACTTACTGCTGAGTCACCACGAGGTCAGCGAAGTGTGCCTCGATAGTTGCTCCTGGAGGCGTACCCGGCGGCGGAGTGACGCCGGGCGCCGACTGACCCATCCCGATCCACAACTGTCCACTGCTGAACGCTGGGTCAGACACGGCACCCACACGAACACCATTGATGCTCGCCTCTAGCGACGTGCCGTCGCAGTTGAGTTCCAAGCGGTTGATCTGTCCTCCGGTGTGGATCGCGGAGGAAGTCGTAGTCCACCAGTCAGGCTCGTGCTTGACCCTCTCAACCATCGGACGATTTGGAACAGGCCCAGCGCTGGCACAACGGTGAGCCGGTACTGCGAGTTCGGGTTCTGGGAACGGCAGCCAACATTCACATACTGGTCATTGGCCGGGTTCACCACACGGGCGTCGACGGCGATCGACGCATTTGCATACGTGCCTGGCAGCACCGTTTCTACTTGCTTCGGCAGTGTCCCCTGAAACGTCGACGCCCGGGTGATGACGTACTCGCGGTCGGCGTACCCTTCCGAATACGCGGGATCTGGACTGCTTGTTGGAAGTTTCCCGCTCGACGCTGTCATATCCTCGGCGAGAATGACGGCCCCTGATGGTCCAGCAGGCGTAGGGAGTGGCGCTGCCGAGCTCGGCAGCGGAATCGGTACGGCGGGTCGGTAGTGTCTGTGCTATTGAACCGCTCTTGGTCTGCACGACAACGTAGTCCGAACTGTTCGATGAGGCCGGATCAAGCAGCGGCGTGTAGCGTTCATCCCCGGCGACATAGCGGAGTAAAAACGCGGTTCCCCAACGGGCCATAATCGCGTTCAAGGCCGATTGAGAGAGGAGGTCCGCGCAGCTGCCAGTCAGGACGAACTGCGTGGAGCAGTCGTCGTAGAACTCGTGGCCGGCTCGGTGGACCAGCAAGAACCATCGGTCTGGAGCGGTAGCCGGTATACGCGAATAGAAGTCTTCCGTCGCCGCAAGTGGAACCCTCGCATCCAACTCACCGGACATGAACATCAGCGGCCGCGAAACTTTCGAGGGGTCGGCTGGCGGATCCGAGGTGCCCGGGACAATGGGGAGCCCTGCACTGAAGCGGGAGTCTTCTTCCAGGACCTTGAGCGTCGTGTAGCCGCCGAACGACATCCCGGCCACCCCGATGCGTTGGGGATCGACGAGGTGTGCAAGAATCGGATCCTGACCAGCGCTCAGGGCGAGCATGCTGTCCAGCGCCGCTCTCACATCGTCAGGACGTCTCAGGGCGGCGTCTGTGGCCTGGTCGTCGTGAGTAACGCCGGCCACGACCAAACCATGACTCGCCAGGTGACTGAGAAAGATGCTCGAGTGAGCAGGAACATCGTTGTTTCCATGCGACCAGATGAGGATCGGGCGAAGACCGCCCGCACTCGGCGGCGCGTCGAACTCAACCTTCAGCGTGTTCGCGGGTTGGCGCGCCGGCTGATCGGTGGCGGCCGGATACCAAATCGTGGTGTTCAGAGTGACGGACGTTCCGTCGGGCAACGCGCGCGTGAACGAGCGGGAGGTAGTCCCGACTGAGAAAGGACCAGCCGCCTCCGCGTCCGGGGCGACGTTACTCGCGCCGCGCTGAGAGCCGCTAGTCATGGGTAAGCAACCGCCCGCGATCAGAACTAGAAGGGCCACACCGACCAGGGCTGTTCGGTTGAGGGAGATGCCCAGCGGGCCGCGTTTGGTGATCTAGCTGCACCGAAAGCAGTCCATCTCCGCGGACGTGATCCAGGGCAAACTCACTGCCATTCTTCTGACTCGGCGTGAGCGGCCCATGTTGGCATCGACACTTGAGTCTGCCGGGTACCGCGTGGAATGTCCGCGAACTCCCTCCGGTCTCCCCGCTGAAATCACGGTCGAGCTCCGACTGCTCGCCTGATATCCAGGAATTGCCAAGGCCGACGTGCGGGCACTTACAGGTCGACCGGCACTTTGAGAGATGGATTGGTCTGCGCGCGATCGACGACGCGGGCGTAACGAGCGGTCGTCTTGGGATCCTGGTGACCGAGCATATCCTGCACGGCGCGCAGGTCGTGCGTATAGCGGTAGGCGAGTGTGGCGCTGGTGTGGCGTAACGCGTGGTTCGACACACGCGGGCGCTTGACCTTGGCGTCTCGGAGGTAGCCGTCAACGACGTAGCGCACGCCGCGACGGCTCAAGCGGTGGCCACGCGCGAAGTTGCCGTCGGCGACGATCAGCGCCTCGCCGAGCTCGTCGGGCGGGATGCTCCCTCGCGCCGCCAGGTAGGCGCGCAGGGCTTCGGCGACGTCGTCTCTAAGAAAAACAAGACGGTCGTGGAATTTACCGTGGACGAGCAGGGCCCAGCTGTCGCCGTGACGCTGCAGGTCGCCAACATTGGCGCGGGTGATCTCGACGGTACGCAGCGCCTGCAGCCCAAGGAGCCCGAGCAGCGCCCGATCGCGCAGATGCTTCAGCTCGTCGTCGTGTGGCACGGCGCGAAACAGCAGTGCCAGCTCCACCTCCGACAGGTAGCCGAAGTCCTCGGGCGCGCGGCGATCGCGCGGGGCGCGGACGCCGGTGGCCGGGTTGTCGGCGCGCAAGCCGGCGGCGACCGCGGCGGCGTACACGCGGCGCAGCACATTGAGCTTGTGTGCAATGGTGGTCGCCTGGCGCCCCTGGGCGACCAGGTCCTCGCGATAGCGCTTGATGTCGTGCACGTTCGCTGTCCTGGCGTCGATGCCGTGATCGGTGCACCAGCTGACCCAGGCGGCGAGCTGGCTGCGGTAGCCACGGATCGTGTCCACAGAGGCGTCGCCGTTGGCCACGTCGAGTCTCAAGAAGCGGGCAAAGGCAGCATCGAGGTCGGTGTCGTTGACGGCCCGTTCAGGCAGTTCCCGTCTGCTCTGTGCTGAGGCAGCCTGCAAAATGCTCGTGGTCACTGGCTCTCCAACCTCGTAAGACATGCAACTCAGACTGGCCGACGTCCGACGGCCAGCAGATGACTGCTGGCGCCCAGCAGAGACGGTTCGCCTTCGAGTGTGCGGGCCAACTCGAGGATGATCGATCGGCGCCGTGGATCCGCCCATTGCTCGTCCAGGTCCTGCAGCAACCAGGCTGGTCCTTCAATGGCCAGTGTCGCCTCGTGTTGGAGGCCGGCCTCGGTCAGTTCGTCGGCGATCTCCTCCGGTCGGTGCAGGTAGGCGGTGGTGAAGTACGACTGGGCGCCGCGCGTGCCGTCAGGGAGCCCGTCGCGGTGCTGTCCATCGGCCAGGTCGCGGTGGACGACGTCGGCGTAGATAGGGTCGTCGAAAAGATGCTTGCCAAGACCGTCAAACGCGGAAGCGAAACGCGAGATCACCGCGCACAGGACTGGACCATCTGGCCGAACGGCGCGTCTGGCTTCGCGCAATGCCGCCAGGCGCTCCTCGCGGCGGATCAGGTGGTAGAGCGGGCCCAGGAGCAGGACCGCGCCGGCGCTGGAATCTTGGACATCCAGGGCGCGCGCGTCCCCGACGCGTGCGCTCGCCAGAGGATGAGCCGCAGCCCGCGAGTGCCGCTGTGCGTGTTCGACGTGGAGCGCGACAGGATCAACCAGGTGCACGGTGTAGCCGCGCTCCGCCATCCACGCCGCATACCGGCCGCTGCCGCCCCCAACGTCGAGGATGAACGCGGGCGGGGCTGGCAGCCGGCGCAGCAGGAGCTCGCAGGTACGGACGTACTCGAGCCGCACACATGCGGCGCTCCTCCAGCGCCCCAAAGTCACGTCGTGGGCGAACACCGCCCTATGTTCGAGGTAGTCGTTCTCCACTTTACCGGAACACTTGGCATCCCTTAGTGTCGCACCAACCACCCCCTCACCGGTAGCAATCTATTGCCCAAACGTCTTTAAAGTCGATGAGACGCTGCCGATTACGCCGCGTGTGTCGATCTATGCGAAAGCGATGGCTCGGCCTCCCTGAGGCTCTCGTGCGAGAACTCGGCGCAAGACCAGATCGAAGTTTTCTGCTGGCTCGCGACTCCCGGACCGGTTGCGCCAGGCTACATATCCGTCCGGCCGGACCAGCACGGCGCCGTCACCCTCGACATCGTACGCGTGCGCCCAGCCCTGCGCCGGATCCCGAAGATCCCCGCCCTCGCCTACCGAGTACGCTTGGAGAGGCACGCCCAGGTCGCCTGCGACAGCTCTGGCGGCCTTGCACCACCCGTCAGCAGCGGGACCCGCCAGCAGCGCGAAGGACGTGTCGAACAGGTCGAGCGAGGAGATCCGCTGGCCCGAGTGCTCAAGCCAGATGTGGGGCGCCCGGTGCCCAGGCCGAGCCGTCGGGACGAAGTCGACCACTGGATCGGCCACGCGTGGGGGCGCCGTGCCGTCCGGGATGAGCGCCGCCGATTCGTAAGCTATTCCGAGGACTTGGCCCTCGTTGTTGAACGATTCCGGACCTCCCGGCTGCGCCGCGTTGAGGAGGGCCCGCTCGCCAACGAAGCGTAGGGCTGGGAGGCGTTCGGCCTCGTACGAATCGAGCAGGCTGGGTCCTGCCCAGCCGGAGAGCACCGCGGCAAACTTCCAGGCCAGGTTATGCACGTCATGGATGCCCACGTTCATCCCTTCGCCGCCGGTTTGAGGGATCACGTGCGCGGCATCACCGGCCAGAAAGACGCGGCCGATACGAAACTGCTCGGCAACCGCCTGTCCGATCACCCAGGGCAGCACGCTGCGGATCGTGACTGCAAGATCAGGGAGTCCCACGGCGCGACGGAGCAGGTCGACGCAGTGTGCTTTGCTTCATTGAAGTCCTCTGCAGTTTCCCCACGCTGAGGATCGTATCGCGCCATGAACACCCAGCGGTCTGCGTTGTTGACCGCGCCGAACACCCCCGAGGCGGGCGCGCTCTCCGTCTGCTTGATGAAGTACACCCACGCGGCGTGGTCCCGCACCAGATCGGCAAGCTCCGCCGTGAAATAAATGCCGATCCGGTGGTCCGACACGCCGTGTCCGACCATCCGGATGCAGAGCTCCTTGCGAATCCCGCTCGCGGCCCCGTCGGCGGCGACAAGGTATTGGGCGCGAACCGTCCGCATCTCCTGGGTCGCACGATCGACGATCCGAGCGCTCACGCCAGTCGCGTCCTGGTCGAACGCGACGAGCTCGTGGCCGAACCGCACCGCAACACCCGAATTCCGCGCTTGGGCGAGCAAAAGCGGCTCGAGCGCGTCCTGAGTGCACGGGCAAAACGTCGTCGGACTGTGGCTGCTAAGCCTCGTGGGATCGCCACCCGCCGTGATCCGCCGTAGGACGGTTCCGGTCAGGCTCGTCATCCAGACAACGTCGCGGGCATTCGCCAATGTTCGCGCTGCGTGGCGCACACTGGCCTCCAGCCCCCACGCGCGGAAGATTTCCATCGTCCGGACATTGATGATCCGCGCCCGTGGGTGGATCGCGGTCCCAGCGTGTCGTTCGACCAGCAGCGACGGGATGCGCTGACGGGCGAGCGCGACCGCTAGGCTCAGCCCAACAGGGCCCCCACCGACGATGAGCACCGGGAACTCGTCAGTTGCCATTCCCATCCCCCGTGCTTGCGAAGCGTCGACTTTCTCGTTGAAATCCACCACCTCGCCGCATTGGATCACGACACCATGTGAACGCAGCACCCCGTGTCGAGATCACGCTGGTACCGAGAGTTCTGCGCCTTGTCCGCGCGTCATCTTCAGCGATATCGCGTACTCCTTTCTGCTGATTCAGACGTTGTGCCGTCCTAACTGAGCCTTCGCCGTACAACGCGTGTCTATCAATCCTGCGTGCTCTTTGTCACCCGTCTCACATGACAGATACCAAGGGGGGACCTAACACGCTGTTCGGCGTGATTGCCTGCGTAGCGACGGCTCGTCAGGATTGGGTTGATCATGCTGATGACCGTCATCGGTCAATGACCGCTGCCGAAACGGCGGCCTCCATCATCACCGAGTTCTGCTCACAACAACGTGGCATGACGGTTTAGTGCGACGTGTCGTAACGTTCCCACGAGCGCGCTTTGCGCTTTGCGGCCTCGCGAGTGTGGGCAAGGTAAACCTCGAGACTGCGCAGCGACAAGTGCCCACTGAAACCCTTGAGCTCGACCTCGCTGTACCCATGTGCAGCGCGGGCGCTGATGGCCGTGTGGCGCAGCTGATGCAGGTCCCAGGCTGGGGTGTACTTCTTCCAGAGCGTGTCGGCCTGGCGATAAGACAGCCGGGCGTACCCATCGGCCGTCAAGTGGGCGCGGCGAGGCGAGCGGGCCTTCCGCGCGGTGATGAACAACGGCCCGAGTGTCGGCTGGCCGCGTTGATTCAGGTAGTCGTCCAGGTAGCGTGAGACGCGCCGCGAGAAGAACATCTCGTGTGCCGCCGTCGATCCGATCTCGACGTTCAAAGTCGATCGTAGCCGCAGACTCCGACCCCGCTACGCTTGATGATTTGGCGTTGGACGAAGCGAGCACATTTAACGTGCTGCGGATCCGGGCGTTTAATAGCCAGCCTCGCACGTCCTGGCCCTCCCCGGGATGCGATCCCGATGCGATCCCAAAGTACGTCAGGATCGCCCAGGGCGGATTTTCATAGCTCTGCGCTTACCGGAACCAGCCACTATCTCTGCAATGGCTCGGCTGGTCCTCTCTAGCGTGGTCTCGCAATCGCGAAGAAGGACGGGGGTTCATCCGAGTCCCGTCCTGTTATGCAAAGGCAACGTGTACAGGACGGTCGGTCCACAATCCAGTGTCTTCCAGTGCTCATTCGCAAAGTACATCCGGAATTGGCTCTCATCGAAATGTACCGGAGGTCGCACTCCGTTGACGATGCATTTGAGCAATGGGTCCGGGATGGATCCTTGGGTCGCACTTTGATACTCCAGGTGGTCGAGAGGGTCGCCTTTGAGCGCGGTTTCCACCAGGTAGAGCGTGCCCCTAGTTCCAAGAAGGTCCCGTAGATTCTGAACCAAGGTCTGGCGCTGTTTGGGTGGTAGTACGTGGAGCACTCCGCGGACGTAGATGTTGACATCGCCGAACTCCGCGGCCAGCTTGCGACCAACCTGAGGCAGACCTATGTCCTGGACACGAAACGAGACACTCTCGACATCTCGGGATTCCTCGCGCGCTCTCTCAATTGCGTGAGGCGATACGTCGATTCCCACCGCCAGCGGAAAATAGGCCGCGAGTGCGCGGGTGTACCGCCCGTTTCCGCAACCTGCGTCCACGATTGGAAGACTGGGATCGAAATGGGGGCTGAAACGGTGGACAGTGTCCTCAATCTCGTACTCACTTCCCGCATCCCAGAGCACATCGCCGCCCGGTCCAGTTCGCCGGACGCTGGCCCAGAACCTGTCCCAGGCCACTTGCTGATTTTGCGATGCTCGCCTGCTGTACCAGATGAGCTTCGGGACCAAAAGATACTTTCGCCACGACATGAGACTTCCCTTGATCCGGTCGCGAGATTCCCGGGCTACGCAGAGACGCCGATGCGACAAAACAGGTGTGAGCAAATTGGTGCCCATTCGCCTGATCATATATTAGAGACTTACACGGAACTCAGCACTTCGCAGATCAACGCCGAGGTCAGTGAGCCGCACATCGGCAAGGTGCTGCTCAGTCAGTACGTGAGCTTCATAGTCTCTGCCTCGGCCTCCGCGACAAGCCCATTATGTGCGCGGGACGGGAAGGAGCACGGGAACCCACGCTTGCGTGATCCGTGGTCGAGGAAGCTGGAACCAGGCTTGGCGTTTGCCCCAACTAGGTGTGACGGTCGATGGGCCTTGGGGGCCCGTTGCGGTCCATCGATTCAGGATAGGGAGCCTGCGGGTTCTACTCTTCACCGCCGCCACGCTCAGTCGCGCGGATAACGGCATGATGGGCGCCTTCAATACTGAGCACACATCACCAGGTGATCCACCGCAAGATGTGATACGTACACTCCATGTCTGAAGGGAGGACCACGTATGGCTATGGGTGCGTTGTTCATCGGCTGGGGCCAAGCAGTGCACGGGCGTGAGCAGAAGGCGCTTGAGGTGTTTCAGGAGGCGCTGCGGTACTCTGGGCGGCTGCAGCAAGACGGCGAGATTCAGAGTTTCGAACCTGTCGCCTTGGAGCCTCACGGCGGCGATCTCGCGGGGTTTCTGCTAATCAACGGCGACCCCGACCCTGACACGGGCGCCCGGATGCACAATCGAACGCTTCGGAACGAATGCCGACTGCAGTCTCGGCCATCGGGCTCGGCTGGATGCGGATGAGCTTCTCCTCTGCGGCGTTTCCACCACGAGGCCCGATGATCGCACTGATCCGCGCCGCCGTCGAGCACGGCGTCTCTTTCTTACGGGAGAGGCGCTGTCTTCTGCTCCTATTGTGAATGCCAGGAGACCCGTGGACAGTGGGGCCAGCGCGGGGCGCTCGTCTCACGTGTCAGTCTCCCGCCAAACCCTACGCGCTGCTTTCCGCGATCACCCTCGCGCGCGGCCCTGAAGCAGCCACTGCGCAGGCAACGAGGGCGTTGGGCCGGCGACGCATAGGGGAGCGTCACCGCCAGGCATCCACGCTGATTGTCCTCGCTCGTCGGCCAAAAAAGCCGCCAGTACGCGTTGGTCTCGCCACCCACTACCACAACATTGATGCTCTCGCGCGGAAACATCGGGATCTCTTCGTCCGGCGCAGCCTTCAGATACGTCGCCTGCGGCTCCTCTCCGAACGTCGCCCTGGGATAGATGACTGGATCAGCTGAGAGTCCCAGTACTCGCCCGCTGGCAGCCTCGCCACTTCAAAAGCCCAGTCGATCAGCTTCTGCTTGGTGTCGAAGCCGCCCCGCTCGACAAACTGCCGCGCCGCGAGCGGATCGAGCACGAAGCATGGCCGGGACAGCGGGTCCATCCCGGTCAGCATCCGCCGTACCGCATCCCGCCAGTGCGCCTCGCGCAACCCCAGCGTGAACGCCGTGTGCCACATCGAGCCAAAGATGCTCGCCGTACTGTCCTCAGCCCGGAATCCCTTGCTCACGTGAAACGGCTCCCACGGGCTGCGCTCCTCGTTCTCGGCATAGGTCACGTTGGTAAACGAGTCGGGTTGCCCCAAGAACCCATGTAGCTGACGCCGGGCACCGACCCGCCTTGCAAGTTCTGCGACAGCAGCCCCCACGCGCGGCCGATCGTGCTATTGGCCTGGTTGTACGGTCCCAGCGCGCCGTGCGCCGGAATTCATGTTGATCTCGCGGCGGATCGGTCCATTCACCACGACCATGGCGCCCATCGAACTGCTGGAGCTGCCGCGTGCGGAGTGACCGCTGGCTGCCAGCGCCAGTATGACCGGGAAATACTCCGGCCGTGCTCCGGCGATTACGGCGTTCACCGCCACCTTCTCAACGTCGGGACCCCACGCCTCGCGATGGCCTGTCGGCCTTAGCGTGCCAACCATCTCGTCCTGCTCGGTGGCTGGTGGCGGAGAGCATGCGTGCGACACGCTCCTCGGTTGGCACCACAATCGGCAGTGTGTCCGTCCAGTTGTTGGTAAGGAAGAGCTGCTGGAGGTTCTCCTCGCTGTCTGGTTCCACTGAAGCGGGGCGTCGAGCGCTCAAAGGTTTCACCCGCAATGTCCTGTGCCAGCAGCGGTGCAGTCAGCCCCTCGATCACCTCCTGCATGAAGGGCCGCCTGGTCACCGGGTCCAATCCGTTGACGTAGGCACGCAGTTCCCCCGGCGTCTGTACCGATGACCCGCTCGCGGTACGAACGCCGCCCGCATGCGGGCCATACCGTTCGTGCGCCCTGTGGATCGCACGACCCGCTCGAACATGTCGGTATGAACCATGACTGTCGGCACACCGAAGTGGTGGTCCAATTCCATCGCGTGCGCGGCTACTGCCGGGGCGCAGCTACTTCAATGGCCGACGCCGATGATCGCTCCGTCGCCATCGGCCTTGATCCGCGCCCACAGTTCGGGGTCATTCCGCGCGTACATGTTCGACAGCCGCACGAAGCGCGTCCTGGTGGCGGGGAGATGCTCCTTGAACCAGTGCTGCATTTGCTCCAGCAGCAGCGCCGCGTCGTCAAAGCGGCAATCCACCAGGAAAAGCGTCTTGCCGTCCAGGTTCTCCAACCGCGGCGCGAGGGCCTTGCCGGTCACTTTGGGTGGGAAGCCCATCGGGTTGTAAGCCGTGATCCAGCCCGGCACCCGGTGCCGGGGCGTGAATTGGCTCTACCTTCGTGTGCAACTGCCACGCAGCCCTCCCCAACATTGGATTGCCGCGCAACCTTGCGCGCGACCTTACGACGGTACGGGTTGAAAAATGCCTGTACGCGCGACGCGCGTCAACACCTGCATTGTATGTGCTGGCGCGCGTGTGCGTCGAAGCCGCACCCCCAGGCTAGCAGCGTGCAGGTCTCCTCTACGGGTGACGCTGATCGCCATCCATTCTCCGCGAACGAGGACCCGATCCGTGCGACGCCACATAGCGAGAGGGGTTGAGCTCAGCCGCGGGTGGAGGCGATGTCCTGTTCGAACTCCGTCCGCATCTGGCTGCCACCACCGTCCAGCCAGTCTTTGATCGCCTGGTCCAGGGAGTCGAAAGACGCTCGGCCGACGACGATGTCGTTGAGTTTGTTGCCGAGATCCAGCTGCAACGCCGCGTACTTGTTGTCGTGCGTCGGCGAGTAGTGGCCGTTGGTCGGGTCGATGGCCAGGTACGGCAAGATGGCTTTTTCGGCGTCCTGCATCACCTGCGCGTACGCCGGATCGCGGCTGTAGTACAGCGCCTCAGGGCCCGCGAGGTGATGTACTTGAACGGCACGGTGGCGTCGGTCTTACCCCTGGCATTCAGGATTGGATTGCCTTTGTCATCGGGCGTCCAGTGCACGTCCTTGAGGCCGTAGTTCATCAGCAAGTACTCGCTGCTGCCTGGGGGCGCGGCGAGGTAGTTCAGAATGCGCAGCATCTGCTTGATGCGGTCGGGCGAGGCCTTTTTCAGCGAGCTGAAGCCGAGCGAGCCGCTGTTGGCCCAGAACGTCGGCGTGCCGCCGGGGTGAGCCGCGAACGGGGGCACGATGCGCGGCTTGGCCGGTGGATTCTAGGGTCGGCGCAGTGTCCCAGAACAGGAACGACGCTGCCTGGAAGCCGTCAAAGCGGAAGGCGAAGCGTCGTACGGCGAAGTCGTTCCGTGCTCTAACCAGGTTGTACTGCATGGCATTCGGGTGGTAGATCCCGGCCGGTCCACGTGTCTTTGGCGAAGCTCACGGCCTCGCGGAACTGGTCGGTCTCGACGTAGGCGGTGAGCTTGCCGGTAGTGTCGGTCAGCGACCAGATGTTCGGCACGCCGAAGATGCTGCCCAGCCAGCCGTTGGTCATGCCCATGCCCACGTTGTTCTCCACGCCCATGCCCCGCAGGTTCTGGTCAGGCCGAGTGAAGTGTTAACTGAGCTGCTTGTAGTCGTCGATGTTCTTGGGAAACGCGAGGCCTTCGTCATCGAGCAGATTCTCGTGGACCCAGCGCACCCACAGGTACAGCGGGTAGGCCACGGGCACGCCGTACATGGCGTTCTTGAAGACACCCTGCTTCCACGAGACGGCCGTGATATTGGCCAAATTGGGATAGTCCTTGACCGCGTCGCCGCCGAGGTAAGGTGTCAGATCTTCCATCGCGGCGTTGAAGAACTCCGGGAGTTGTGGGATGGCCGAGTTTGTGGCGATGTACAGGGGGCCTCCAGGTTGCCACCCGCGACGAGCGTCGGGAGCTTGACGGTGGCGTAGTCCGCCTGAGGCTGGACGTTGATGTTGAGATTGACGCCGAGTTCCTTGTTGACCGCCTGCCAGAGCGCATTGGAGTCCATCGGGGTGGGCGCCGCGCCGGTTGTCCAGGTCGTCACGTTGACGTCGCCGCCACTACCCTGTGTGTCCAGGACCGTTTTGACAGGGTTGGCGGGGTAATTGATGAACGCCGGGTCGATCATGCCGTCTGCAAAGCCTGGCAGGTCGGGTTTGATCGCGGTCTGCGGGACGTACGTCGGTAGCGCGACGCCTTTGACGTTGCCGGAGGTAGGCGTAGGCGCGGCGCCCACGACGGCGGCGGTCGTGGGCGCGGGGGCACTTGTGGGCTTCGGAGCCGACGACGACGGCTGCGCGGTTGGCGGCGATATGGCTGGCGCGCTGGCCTGGGGGCCCGCGCAGGCTTCCAGCAGGGCGACTACGCCTCCCAAGAACATTCCCCCTGCCGTGATCCGAACGAACCGTCGACGATCGACCATGCCCCGCCGCATAGGTATGAGCCTCCCCAAGTTGTCCACAGTGTAGATTCCAACGCACATCCCTGCCAGAGCAGCGAGTCCGAAGGCTGAATCTGGCAGCCACCTGGGTCTGAACGCGCGCAATCGTCGCATCAGCGTTGCCGCAGGCATCGGGGCAGGCATCGGAGCGATTTCCGCGCGCCGCTCGGGGGCGCCGTCCGGGGTGCCGAAATCCTGTCCCTTACCAGCTTTACGGCAGCCGCGCACGCACATCGCGCGGTGACCGGGTCGCTGGGCAAAGTCGCCTGTCACCTGAATGCATCTCAAGTCGCTCAGTCCCCCAGGCTGACCGGTCGCGCAGCGTTGTTCCGGTGGACCACTGTCGGCAACACTAACAATTCCGCACCCGAACCACACTCGCTGACGTCAACCTGGCTGGCGTCACCATCCCGCGTGGGGCATCCCTGGCGCTGGTGCTCGCCTCGGGCAGCCGTGACCCGCTTGTCTTCCCCGAGGCCGACCGTTTCATTCCGGAGCGCACCCCCTACGCCCACCTCGGGTTCTGGGGTGCGATGCACTACTGCGTCGGTGCACCTTTGGCGCGCACGGAGCGCGCATGTCGCGTTATCAGCGCTTGCCCGCTCGCTGGCCAGCCCCCGACTGAGCGAAGATCCACCACCCTACCGATACAACGCCGCCTTGCAGGGTCTGGTGCATTTGAACGTCGCGTTCGACTCACTGCAGCCAACCGCGAGGTGATGCGCCGCCGGGAGGACGTGCCCGGCCCAATCGGATTCCTCTGGATACTCCTCCTCACGAGCCGGGCGGCATGCTGCTGAACCGGAACATTTCCCACTGCGTAATAAGGGATGAAATGCGCATACCGCTCACCGTTTCCTCGAGCGTGGTACTGCTCGTCGGACTGGTTCTCCAGGCATCTTCAGTGCCAGCCGCCTCGGCGCAGGCCCAATCCTGTCGCAATGGACAGAATCGCCGGTGACGGTCAGTCCGTGCCGACAGATGACGTGTTTGGTTCGGGCCTCGCCATTCAGCTGCGCAATGCCTCGACTGGCGCGCCTGTGCCGAACGCGCCCACGGCGTTCACGATCACGCTGTTGCGGGAGACCGCTTTTCCCGGTGAGGTGTTCGCCAACCCGCTCGTGGTGCGCGTCCTCAATGCGCAAGGGGCACCACCTCCCGAGCAGGACGTTGTGCTGACCTTCTCGATCAGCGGCTGGGCCGCGTTCCCGGATCGGGCTGACTCTGTCGACGTGCAGCTTACGACCGACGGGACTGCGACCGCTCCCTCCATGACCGCCGAGAGGGGCCGCGCCCGTCGTGATCAACGTACAGGTGGCCAATGCATCGGTCACGCCGACGCAGTTCGTCGAGACCGTGAAATCCTTTACACCCACCGCGCTGATGGTGATCAGCGGATCCTGCTCACCCGCATTCTACTTGCGCGGTGGGGTTCTCTGTACCGCTCGTTGCGCAGGTGCGCGAGCAGAGCGGGAACGGCCTGGCTAACGCGACCGTGACTTTCACCGTCACCGTCTGGCGTCATTCGCCAATGGCACCACCGCCGGGATCGGCACCGATGTCAACGGCAATGCGCAAGCGCCGGACCTGACTGCGGGGCCGACACCGGGTGCGGTCACGGTGAGTGCTGCCGTTGGGGAACTGGCCAGCTCGGCCGCGTTCAACGAGACTGTGGTCGCGCGTGTTCCGACGTCTGTTATAGCGACAAGCGGGAGCGGGCAATAGGCGGCGGTGGGTGCCACTTTCACTCACCCGCTTGTTGCTCTCGTGCTCGATCAAACCAATACGCTCCTGCCCGGGAAGTCGGTGACCTTCAAGGTGGCTGGCCCGGCGAGTTTCAGTGGCTCAACAAGCCTGGTGGTGAGCACCGACAGCGGCGGCGCTGCGACAACGTCAGCGCTGGTTGCTGGCTCCTAGGGTGGCCCGGTAACTGTTACCGCGTCCGTCTCAGTGACGTCGAGGACCCGGCTCAGTTCAGCGACGTCGTCTCGCCCAGAACCGGCACGATCGCACCTCAGTACCCGACACGAAGGCGGCAGCTCCAGAAAACACCGGTTCCTGTCGGAGACTGCAACCAGGTCACCTCTTTGATTTCGCTAGTACTGTTTTGTGCTGGGTGGTGCTTATCACGATTAACAGTGAAAGTTGGGGTAAAAGGGGAGGGTCGCTGAGGGGACGCTGCGCTACAAGACACAAAGTGGGTTGATTCACCCAAACGGTGGTTTGCGCGCTCCGGTGAGTGGCGCGAGCACAATGGCTGTATGCAAGCAAATCCAAGACTCCAGGGCCTCGCCGCCCTTATCGGCGAGTGGACGACAGTCGGAACACACCCGCAGTTGCCTGGCAAAACGTTCCACGGCCGCGCCACGTTCACATGGTTAGAGTCCGGTGCATTTCTGCTCTTCCACTCGCACACCGACGAGCCCGAAATACCTGACGGCATCGCGATCCTCGAGACCGACGCGGCAAGGCCCAACGCCGGTACAATGCTGTACTTCGACGTCCGCAACGTCTCACGCGAATACCGTTGGGCGGTCTCCGATAACGTCTGGACGTGGTCACGCGACGAGCCCTGCTCTGGTGAGCGTATGGTGCTCACCATCGCCGAAGACGGCCAGAGCATCGAGGCAAAAGGGAAGATGTCGCAGAACGGCCAGGCTTGGGCGCCTGACCTCCGACTGACGTACGCCCGCGTCAGTTAGACGGCCCCCAGCGCACCGAACGCAGCCGCCCGTAGTGAGCCAAACGGGTCAAAATGCAGGAATCGTTGCGGGAGGCCTACCTCAAATTCCATCCCTAACTGCGGGTCAAGGATGGCCAGGAATGGCGGAGATCCCGATGCCAAGAGAAGTAATGGCAGTGGCGCTCACCGCGCCGTACCGTCACTCACACTCACACGCGTGAAGTGCTAACCGTGCTGTTGTCGGACGGAGCCGGGGCTCACGGTATTCCTCATTGCTCGAGCTTCGGCCTGCCAGGGATGCGACATTGACTATTGCCCCTGCTACGTCGAAGTGCTGCGCGGCAGCTTGAGAACAGAGAAACGGCCTTTGAGGTTGACCGCCATGACGTGGTCCGAATCAGCTTTGGACAACTCAGCAGCAAGGCGGTGGCACTGGCCCGTTCGTGCTCCCGGGAGTGGGTCCAGGGGGATCATCTCGCCTTCTCGAAGAACGCGAATTACTGGCAAACCGGTCATCCTTATATAGACGAGCTACGCGTCCAGATTTTTCGCGACGCGGCGGCATGGTCACCCAGCTGGAAGGCGGTGCCCTGGACGTCATCGATACTCCATCGCTGCAAGATTTCGTTCGATTGAAATCCGATGCCAGGTTTCAGGCGCTGCCGCACCCGAGTAAGACGCGTTTCCTCGAGATTGGCGCAAGTACGTACGCGCCGCCACTCGAAACCAGAAGCTGCGTCAAGCGCTGAACTACGCTCTCGACCGTGACCGTCTCCTGGGCACGTCACTGCTGGGAGTCGGCCAAACGGAATCCTTGCCGTGGAGCACGGCTTCGGAGGCATACGAAGCTTCCAAGCAGAACTTCTATGCGTTCGACCTTGCAAGGGCCAAGGCGTTAGTCCAGGAGTCCGGCTTATCCAATATCGGGTTCGACTGGCTAACCCAGCCAACCCAGACAGAGCTCGCCAACTTCGGCCAGATCTACCAGGCCGACCTGGCCAACATCGGCGTCAAGCTCAACCTCAAGCCTCTGGATGCCGCGCTCTGGGTGGACCAGGTGACCAAGCGCCAGTACACGGGTCTGTACGTCGCGTCCGGAAACGCCGCCGTCAGCCGTTAACACTGTACACATTCAACCGTGGCCTGGACCCCAACCAGAACAACCCAGGATTCAAGGACGACCGCTACAGCCAGCTCGTGAGATCACCGCACCCATGCCGCTCTCAGATCTTGGTCCCAAGCGCCGGCGACGCATGGTGAGTATGTCGCTCCTGATCGGGGTATCGCTGCTGCCGCTGACGGGTACCGCGGACATCGGCGAAAGCCAAGGCGTTGATCGCGTCTCTGGCCTGCTGGAAAAAGCAGATGGCGTAGCCTCCTGCGGTAGGTCTTGGCAAACCACCGAAAAGGAGAGCTACGCCAGATGGAGAGAATAGCTCCGAGTGCCCGACTTGAGGCGCAGGGGGGGGGGGGGGGGGACTGGACGAAGATGGTGAGCACCTGGCCGAACTGGGTCTGCTGGGTGCCCGACTCGTGTTGCAGCGCGCAGTCGAAGAGGAAGTGACTGCCTTCCTGAGTCGAGCCCACTCCAAACGGACCTCGACGGCCACGGGCCGCGAAACGGGACGCGACCGAAACCGATCCAGACCGCCGAGGGCGAGATCACGATCGCCATGCCCCGGGTGCGATGCCGCGCAATTCGTCAGCCGGGTCATTCCGGATACGAAGGCGGTCGTCCGCACCCGACCGCTCGAGGCACTGATTATCGGCAGCTACGTTCGCGGTCTGTCGGATCGCGACATTGAAGAGTCTCACTCTGGAGGCCGGGTTGGGCGAGGTGTCGAAGAGCACCGTCAGCCGCATTGGTCGACCGGGAGCGAGCGCTGGCGCGACCCGAGCATCGTCCGGGAAGTTGTGTGCCGATGTACAG
>CAVZNP010000009.1:0-42357 GCA_963776625.1 uncultured Chloroflexia bacterium
ACCGCGCATCATCGAGGCCTACAGCCGTCTGCCTGAAGACTGCGGCGCGAATATCAGCTCGTCATCGCTGGCCGCTACCAGTACCTCGGCCACCCGCTGTACCCGGACCCACGGGAAACGGTGCGCCAATTGGCCTCGATGGGTCGTCGTTTCACCGGGCAGATTCGCGAGCAGGACAAGGCGCCGCTGTACAGCGCCGCGACCGTGTACACGTTCCCGTCGCTGTACCGAGGGCTTCGGCATGACGGTGCTCGAAGCCATGGCGTGCGGCACGCCGGTCTTGACGTCGAACCTATCCGCCCTGCCCGAGGTGGTCGGCGAGGCTGGGGCGCTGGTGGACCCGTACAGCACCGAGGCGATCAGTCAAAAGCTGGCAGAGCTGCTCGAGAGCCAGTCGACACGCGAGGAGCTCTCGCGCCGCGGGCTCGAACGCGCGCGGCACTTCACGTGGCCGGCCGTCGCCGAACAGACGATGCGCGTCTACAAGGAGATCGCCTGCGCGGCATGAGGCGGCGCGGCATGAGCCTGCGAGCATGCGGGTTCTGATCGTCTCGAAGATCCTGGTCGTCGCGGCGTATCGTCGCAAACTGGAGGCGATCGCTGCCCACCCGGCGGTCGAGCGCCTGGTGGCCGTGACAGGACCGGAGTGGCGTGAGCCCGGGGGGCGCAACGTCCGCTTCGAGCCAGCCAGCGACGAGCCCACCTACGAGATGCGGGTCGAGCCGATGTGGCTCAACGGCAGCTATCACCTGTTCGTGTGGCCGAACCTCGCCCGCGTGTTGCGCGAGGTTCGGCCTGACCTGGTCCACATCGACGAAGAGCCCTACAACCTGGCCACCGCGCACGGCACGTGGGCGGCCAGACGCGTCGGCGCGCGCTCGCTGTTCTTCACCTGGCAAAATCTGCTGCGTCGCTACCCGCCTCCATTCCGCTGGTTCGAGCGCCGCGTATTTGCGCAAAGCGCGTTCGGGATCGCGGGCAGCCACGAAGCACTTCAGGTTCTGCGAGCCAAGGGCTATTGCGGGCCGGGCGCGGTGATTCCGCAGTTCGGCTTTGACCCGGATCTGTTTTCACCCGCCAGCGCGGCGCCAGAGGGCGTACCGGTGATCGGCTATCTCTCGCGACTGGTTGAAGAGAAAGGCATCCTGGTACTCACTCGCGGCGCTGGCAGGCCTCCCCGGTGACTGGCGCCTGCACGTGATCGGCGTCGGGCCGATGGAGACTGAAGCGCGACGTCGAGCCGAGCAGCTTGGTCTCGAAAGTCGCATCACCTGGGAGCGCGGGGTGCCGTCCACGCAGGTTCCGCAACGCCTGCGCACGTTTACCTTGCTGGTACAGCCGTCACTGACCCGTCAGCACTGGAAAGAACAGTTCGGGCGCGCGCTCATGGAGGCGATGGCGTGTGGCGTGCCGGTCATCGGCTCCGACTCAGCCGAAATCCCCAACGTGATCGGCGACGCGGGCCTGGTTGTCCCCGAGGGAAATCCTGACGCGTTACGCGAGGCGATCCGTCGCGTGCTGAGCGATGCGGACCTCCGCCAGGCGCTCTCGGAGCGGGGTCGAGCGCGCGCCCTCGAGTGCTACACCCACGAGCGCATCGCGCAGCAAACCGTCGACGTCTACCGTTCGGCGCTCACAGCGTAGGGCGTGCGTCTCAAAGTGTCGATCCTCGCCGTGCTGGTGCTGGTCGCCGCGCCAGCGGCTCGTGCGCAGCCAGCAGCGTTCGCCCAGGAAGTCACTCTGAATTTCCTGACACAGGGGAGCCGGACAGCCTCGATCCCGCGCAGGCGAGCTCCGCTTCCGCCGTTGACGGGGCGGTAGTTCGCCAGGTCTTCGAACCGCTGTTGCGCTTCGACGCAAACCTGGTTCCCCAGCCCGCCGCGGCCTCGGGCTACGAAGTCTCCCTGGATGGGACGACCTACACCTTCCATCTGCGGCCAGATGGACGCTGGAGTGACGGACAGCCCGTTACCGCTGGCCAGTTCGAATTTGCCTGGAAGCGGCTACTCGACCCTGCCCTGCATGCCGAGTACGCATCCTTGTTCATCGACGCCGGAATCGCGGGCGCGGCTGACTACCACTCGGGCAAAGACGCGACACCTGAACACGTTGGCGTCAACGCCGTGGACGACCTCACGCTGCAGATCCAGCTCAGCCAGCCGTTCGGGGCCTTGCCCGATCTGGCCGCGCTGTGGGTAGGCGCGCCGCTGCGACCGGATCTGGTCAACGCCGATCCCGACGGTTGGGCCAGCGACCCATCCACGTACTTGGGTAACGGCCCGTTCATGGTGTCCGAGTGGGTCCACCAGGACCACCTCACGCTCGTACCCAACCCGCGGTACGTCGCGCATCTCGGCTGGCCGAGCCCGACCCTCACGCAGGCAACGATCCTAATGCACACCAACCCCGAGCAAGACTTCGCCAGCTACACGGGCTCGGGCGCACCAGACTGGGTCGAAGTCCCCGACGATGACGCGAATCAGGTGCTCAACGATCCCGCGCTCGCAGCCCAGTCTCGAAGCTATACCGAGCTGACCACCTTCTGGGTGCAAATGAATACCGCGCATCCGCCACTCGACAACGCCCTCGTGCGGCGCGCCCTCTCCAGGGCCGTCGATCGGGCGGCCGTAGTGCGCGATCTCGCGACCGGCGTCGGTATCCCAGCGACCAGCGTGCTACCGCCAGGTATGCCGGGGTTCCAGGACGGCCTGGGTCAGGACCTGGCGTTTGACCCGACGGCCGCGCGGGCGCTATTGACTCAGGCTGGATTCGGTGATGCGCAACCACTGCCCGGGCTGGCCTTCAGCTTTCCCGACACACCTGCCAGCCAGCGTCGGGCGGAGTATTTGCAGGCGCAGTGGAGCACGAACCTCGGGATCAACGTCCAGATGAACGCGATGGACGCGGACGCCTACCAACAGGCGCTCGACACGGGCACGTACGACCTGGCGTTTGGCGGATGGAGCGCCGACTATCCCGATCCCCAGGATTGGTTCGGCATGCTGTTCGGCTGCAACGGCGCGTTCAATACGTTCAAGTACTGCAATACGAGCTTTGACCAACTCGTGGCACGCGCGGATATGTCCGCGAGTCTGCCCGACCGTTTGCAGCTCTACGCGCAGGCGCAGACGCTGCTCCTCCAGGACGCGCCCGTCGCGCCGCTGTTCGTGCGCGGGCGGCTTGCGCTGGTCAAGCCGTGGGTGCAGATGACCGACGGCAGCCCGCTCACGCTCACTCCACTGGACGACTATCCGGGTAGCCTGTTTCTCGACAAGGTCCAGATCTTGCCGCACTAGGAGCGCGGCAGAAGCTCGCAATCCACCTCGAAACCGCCTGCCGCGCTCCTGGCGCAAACTGTCACAGAGGTCTGGCCGACTGCGACTCGGGCAGAGAAAGGGGCTTGTCGGCCAGATTTCTAGAAGGACCGGCGCGTGACGCGCTTCATCATCCGCCGCATCTTGTGGCTCGTACCGGTGCTGCTGTTCGTGTCGTTGATCACGTTCACGCTGATGCACGTGACGCCGGGTGGCCCGTGGGATCGAGACAAGCCAGTTTCCGCGCAAGTTCTGGCCAATCTCAACGCGCGATACAACCTGGACAAGCCCGCGTGGCAGCAGTACCTGCTCTACATGCAAGGTGCCGTGCACGGCGACCTGGGTCCGTCGTACACGTACCAGGATCGCAGCGTCACGCAGATCATCATGCTGGGCCTGCCCGTCACCATGTCGCTGGGCATCCTGGCCGCGCTTCTGGCCGTCCTGGTGGGCGTGCCACTCGGCGTTCTGGCCGCGACGCACCAGAACACGGCCGTCGACTACGTCGCGCTGGGCTTCGGCACGATCTTTGGCAGCGTGCCCTCGTTCGTGCTGGGCTTCGTGCTCATCATCCTGTTCGCCTTGCAGCTACACCTGGTACCGACCAGCGGCTGGGGAAGCCCGCCCAGTACCTGCTGCCCGTCCTGACCCTGGGCCTGAACCAGGCGGCGCTGCTCACGCGTATCACGCGTGCGAGCGTGCTCGATGTCAGTCGCCAGGACTTTATCCGCACGGCGCGCGCCAAGGGTCTGCGCGAAACACTCGTCGTGCAGCGCCACCTCCTGAAGAACGCGTTAATTCCCATCATCACGGTGCTCGGTCCGGTTCTGGCGGTGTTGTTGGTCGGCTCACTGATCGTCGAAACGATCTTCTCGATCCCTGGTATCGGTCGATTGCTGGTGCAGGGCATCAGCCAGCGCGACTACTCACTCATCATGGGCACGACGCTGCTGTACGCCTTCATCATCGCCGTACTGAATTTGATCGTCGACGTGATGTACGCGTTCATCGATCCGCGCATCACGTATCGCTGATCCGTGACCTCGACAACCGCCTCGAGTATGGCCCCGCGGCGCGCGAGCGCAACGTCGACCGAGCCTGCCAGGGCCCGCGGCCCGGCACGCAGTCTGTGGCGCGACGCCTGGCGGCGGCTGCTGCGCAACAAGCTCGCCGTCGCGGGCATGCTCTTCATCACTTTCGTGGTGCTGGTGGCGGCGCTCGCGGACGTCGCGCCGCTGCCTGATCCGACCTTCCAGTATCCGAGCAGCTCGTACGCGCCGCCCGGCGCGGCGCACTGGCTGGGCATGGACCAGCTTGGACGCGACATGCTGAGCCGATTGCTCCACGGTGCGCGGGTGTCGCTCACCGTCGCGATTCTCGCTCAGGTGCTCATCCTGATCATTGGCCTGACGGTCGGCGGTGTCGCTGGTTATTCCGGCGGACGCATCGACAATTTGTTGATGCGCTTTACCGACGTGTTCTACGCGTTTCCCGGGCTTTTGTTTGTCATCATCATTACCGCGGCGCTTGGCGCCAGCGTTATCAACATTTTCCTGGCGATCGGCCTGGTAGGTTGGCCAGACCTCGCGCGGTTGGTCAGGGGTCAATTCCTGACGCTGCGCGAGCGAGACTTCGTGAGCGCCGCGCGCTCGCTGGGGGCATCGACACCACGGCTGCTGGTGCAGCACCTGTTCCCGAACGCGGCCGGACGGTCATCGTGCGGCTGACGTACGGGATCCCGCAGGCGATTTTCACCGAGGCAGTGCTCAGCTTCATCGGCCTCGGCGTGCGGCCGCCAGAGGCAAGCTGGGGCACGATGGTCGAGCAGGGCAATCAGGCAATATTCTCCGCGCCGCACCTGGTGCTGTTTCCGGCGCTCGCGATCGCGCTGACCATGCTGGCCTTCAACTTTCTCGGCGACGGGCTGCGAGACGCGCTGGATCCACAGAACACGCGCTGAGCTGGTGCGCGGCGCGTTGGGCAGTCACATGACGAAGCCGCCGTACCAGCCGAAAACGCCATACCGGCGCCCGGGCACCACGGGTACCCTGAGATGAGTATGCGCTCCATTCTCACGCTGGCGTTCCTGGTGGCCGTCGTACTCGTGCCCGGCGCTGGGCCGTCGTACGCGCAAACGTCGGCAAAGGTGGTGACCGTCGCGCTGGCGCAGGAGCCCGACCGCTTCTACGCGCCGACCACTCAAGAAGGCCAGCTGGTCGCCAACCTCGTCTTTGACCCGCTCGTCGGCCTCGACGATCACATGAACCCCTACCCGGTCCTCGCCGCGACGATCCCTTCTCCCGACAACGGCCTGGTCAAACTGAGCGGCGACGGCGGAGACCGCCGTTTGATCGTCACCATGCCGCTGCGCCAGGGAGTCACCTGGTCTGACGGCGTGCCCTTTACCGCCGACGACGTCGTCTACACCTGGCAACTGATGGAAAACCCCCAATCGGGTTTCGTCACCACCGTCGAGGACAAGCTCAAGAGCGTCGACAAGATCGATGACAACACGGTCCAGTTCACATATCTCTCGTCGAATGAAGCCAAGGCCCTCGACCCCGATCGCTACAAGAACCAGGGCACCGACCCCGTCGTCGACCCGATGTACATGTTCGGCCTGTACGACGCGCCCGCGATCTACCCCAGCCACAAACTCCGCGACGTCATCGGCGACGATCCACGCCACAACCCCCAGATCGGCAC
The DNA here is from genome assembly GCA_963776625.1 of uncultured Chloroflexia bacterium. GTDB lineage: Bacteria > Chloroflexota > UBA6077 > UBA6077 > CF-72 > CF-72. The sequence continues at coordinate 6,021 of CAVZNP010000009.1, forward strand.
CCTCGACACGTCGGACTTTGCCCGCAACCCGGTCGGTACCGGCCCCTTTGTTCTGTCGAGCTGGGATCCAGGCACCGCGCTCACGTTCACGTCGCGCGGCATGGCCTTGCCGCAACGCCTCGGCCAGCCTGCCGTGGACTCGATCGTGTTCCGCATCATGCCCGACAAAAATGACAGCCTGACCGCGCTGACGAATGGCCAGGTCCAGGTTGTCGCCTCCGACGCGCTGGACGCCAGCGACGGTCCAGTGCTGGACACGCTCCCTGGCGTGCAGGCGCAGTACACGCCTGGCAACGCCTGGGAGCACCTCACGTTCAATCTCGACAATCCCATCCTCGCCGATCCAGGCGTGCGCCAGGCGATTGCCTACGCACTCGACCGCGACGCTTTGAATGCGCAGGTTATGGACGGTAAGGCCGAGGTCGAGGCCGGCCAGGTGCCCTCCTGGTCCTGGGCATTCCAGACGGACCTGCAGAAGTACACCCACGATCCGGCGAAAGCCAACCAGCTGCTCGACGCGGCCGGCTGGTCCCGCGGCGCCGCCGATGGGGTGCGCACGAAAGGCAATCAGCGCTTGAGCTTCAAGTACTGGTACACGCCAGCCAGTTTTCGGCCAGCGCTCGTGGGCATGATCAAAGACCAGCTCTCGCAAGTAGGCATCGAGGTCGTGCCGCAAAGCATCGACAGCTCGACGCTGTTCGACGTGTCGGGCAGCGTGCCGCAGTCGCTGGTGAGCCGTCAGTTCGACATCGTGGAGTTCGCCTGGGTCAGCACGTACGACCCGGGCACGGACGCACTCTTCAACATGGCATCCGCCAACGTGCCCTCGCAGACCAACGGGTATCAGGGTGGCAACTACGGGGACTACAAGAACCCGCGCATCGACACGCTGCTGGGACAACTGCAGGCCAGCATCGACCCGTCGTTCCGCACAATTGCGCTGCACGAGGCGCAGGGGATCTGGCAGTCGGACCTGCCAGTCGCGCCGCTGCTGCTGCGGCCGCTGACCACCGCGTCGAGCACGACCCTGCAAAATTTCAAGCCGACACCTTCGCCCGCGGGCGAAACATGGAACGTCGAACAGTGGGCACTGGCCGCGTCGTGATGTGAGGTTGTTTTTCGCCGTGGAGCTCCCGCCCGCGGCGCAAGCGGCGCTCGGACGGCTCGTGGCCGGCGACGACGGGCGTGAGTACCGCTGGGTCAACCCGTCGCTACTGCACGTGACGCTGGCCTTCCTCGGCGAGCAGCCCGAGGGTCGGCTCGCGACGCTCGAAGACGTCGGGCACAACGCCGCGCAGCTCAGTCGCCCGGGCGAGTTGCAGCTTGGCGCGGTCGGCCACTTCGGCAACGGCCGCGCCCCACGCGTCCTGTGGGTTAGCCTCGCCGGCGACATCGCCGCGCTGACCACGCTGCACGCGAACCTCGCACGCGAGCTCGAAGCACACGACCTTCCAACAGAGGGCCGTCCATTTCGGCCCCACATCACCCTCGCACGGCGCCGTGAGTCCGCGCGTGGCGGGCCACCCGCCGGCTGGCCTCCGTGCGTCGAGCACGTCAGCGTCCCGATGACGCGGCTCACCCTGATGCACAGTCGGCTGAGTCCGCGCGGCCCCACCTACACGCCGCTCGCTCACGCCGACATCGGGAGTTGACGCCCGATTCCGCGAGTCCTATAGTCGCGGGCAAAGCAAAAGACGTCGACCAGGACGAGTACGCGTCCCAGGGCCACTCTCAGAGAGCCGGGCAAGGTGTGAGCCGGTGATTGGCCAGTCGCGGAATGGACCTGCGAGTCGTCCACCGATCCTTCGCACGAGGGGGTAGGCTGGGCCGGAACGAGCACCGTTATCAGAGCTCAGGGTGTACGCGCCACCTCTTGTCTGAGTGGGCGTCGCACCTGCAATGAAGGTCGCCGACAAGGGTTCGGCGGCGAAGAAGGGTGGCACCACGAGAGCCTCTCGTCCCTTTGTCGGACGAGAGGCTCTTTTTTTGTCTGCAAAATTTCAGAGCAGAATTCGAGAGAAGGTACGATGGCTCAGAACAAACGCCTGCTGACCGGGCTGCGGCCCACTGGCAAATTCCATCTCGGCAACTACGTCGGTACCTTCGAGAAGGACCTCGAGCTGCAGAACAGCGGCGAGTACGAGTGCTTCTTCCTGATCGCCGATTTGCATTCACTTACCACGGGTTACGAGACGGCCAACAAGATCGGCGACGACATCCGTGAAGGCGTGCTGGACTTTCTAGCCGTGGGTATCGACCCCAACAAGAGCACGCTCTACCTGCAGTCGCTCATCCCCGAAGTATCCGAGCTGTTCCTGCTGTTCACCATGCTCGTCAGCGCCACGCGGGCGCAGCGCATCCCGACGCTCAAGGAGCAGATTCGCGACCTGAAGCTCGAGAGCGCCTCCCTCGGGCTGCTGAATTACCCGGTGCTGCAGGCCGCCGACATCCTGATGGTCCGCGGCGAAGTTGTGCCCGTCGGTAAGGATCAGATGTCCCACATCGAGCTCACCCGCGAAGTCGCACGCCGCTTCAACCAGCTGTACGCCCCCGTCTTCCCCGAACCGGCGTACCTCGAAGCCCGCTTCCCGGTCCTGCCGGGCACGGACGGCTCGCCAAAGATGAGCAAGTCGATTGGCAACACGATCATGCTCTCCGACGATGCCGAGACGATCCGCAAGAAGGTCATGGCCATGTACACGGACCCGACTCGACTGCGCGCCACCGACCCAGGGCACGTCAAGGGCAACCCGGTGTTCGTCTATCACGACGCCTTCAATCCCAACTTCGAGGAAGTTCGCGATCTCAAGGCTCGCTACACCAGAGGCACCGTCGGCGACGTCGAGGTCAAGCAGAAGCTGGTGGTCGCCCTCAACCAGTTCCTCGAGCCGGTCCGCGAGCGACGTGCCGAGTACGAGCGCCAGCCAGGTCTGCTCGAGGACATCCTGGCCGAGGGTAGCCGGCGCGCCCGCGCCGAGGCGCGCGAGACCCTCGACCGAGCGCGCGAGGCGATGGGCCTGAACTACTTCCCGAAAGCCCGCGAACTGGTCGACGCCAGCCTGAGTCACGCCGGAGCGCGTGCATGACCGACGCGCGCGTTACCCCGAGTTTGGCGGAGCTCGGCCGCATGGCGGCAACGGCCCACTACGCCCCCATCTACCGCGAGGTGCTGGCCGACGTCGAAACGCCCGTCTCCGCGTTACTGAAACTCGGCGCCGGCCCGGGCAGCTTCCTGCTCGAGAGTGTCGAAGGTGGCGAGTTCGTCGCGCGTTATTCGTTCGTCGCCGCCGGCCTGGAGCGCTCACTGGCGATCTACGACGACCACGCCACCTACGCTGGCAGTGAGGGCTCGGCCGAGCTGAGCTACTCAGATCCGCTGGACCTGATCGATCGCATGGTCGCGCGCGAAGGCGTGGTGCGCCTGCCTGGCCTGCCACGCTTCGGCGGCGGCGCCGTCGGCTATCTGTCGTACGAGCTGGCGCGCAAGTTCGAGCCGCGCATCCCACTGGCCGCCAATAACCCGCTGCAGCTGCCCCTCGGTCACCTGCTGATGGTCGATTCGCTGCTCGTGTTCGACCACTTGCGGCGGACGATCAAGGCCGTCACGTACGTGCCGCTCACCGAAGACTTGCCGACGGACTACCGCCGCGGCTGCGAACGGCTGGATGACCTGCTGGACCGGCTGCGCAGCGGCTCGCACTCCGCGGCCCTCGAAGACGCGCCAGGTCGCGCTCGGCGCCCCGAAGGCATCGTCAGCAACACGTCTCAGGCGCAGTTCGAGGACATGGTTCGCCAGGCCAAGGACGCGATCGCCGCTGGCGACTGCTTCCAGATCGTTCCGTCGCAACGGCTGTCGGTTGCGACGTCGGCCAGTCCGGTCAGCCTGTATCGCGCGCTGCGGTCGATCAATCCCAGCCCGTACATGTACTTCCTGAACTTTGGCGACTACCAGATCGTCGGCGCGTCGCCGGAGCTGCTGGTGCTGGTCGAGGACGGCCAGGTCACACTGCGGCCGATCGCTGGCACGATGCCGCGCGGCGACACCGTCGAGGACGACGATGCGCTGGCGGCGCGGCTGCTCTCGGATGAAAAAGAGCGTGCCGAACACATCATGCTGGTCGATCTCGGTCGCAACGACGTCGGCCGCGTCGCGCAGCCAGGCACCGTCAGCGTGCCGCGACTCATGGAGATCGAACGCTACTCGCACGTCATGCACATGGTCTCGGACGTCGTCGGGGAACTACGACCCGGCTTGCGGCCCATCGACGCGCTGCGCGCGTGCTTCCCGGCCGGCACGCTGAGCGGCGCGCCGAAGATCCGCGCCATGGAGATCATCGCCGAGCTAGAGGCCGACCAGCGCGGGCCCTACGGGGGCGCCATCGGCTTCTTCAACCGGGACGGCGATCTCGAGACCGCCATTACCATTCGCACGCTCGTCCTCAAGGATGGTGTCGCGCACATTCAGGTCGGCGCGGGTATCGTCGCCGATTCCGACCCGCCGACGGAGTACCAGGAGACGCTCAACAAGGCCAACGCGGTGCTCGCCGCCGTCGCGGAGGCCGAACGCATGGAAGGGCGCGCGGCGGCAGTCAAGCTCGAGGTGGTGGCATGAGCGGACGAGACGACAGCCAGAGCGTCTTGCTGATCGACAACTACGACAGCTTTACCTACAACCTGTACCAGTATCTGTCCGAACTGGGCGCCTCGGTGACGGTCGTGCGTAACGATGCGATCAGCGTGGAAGAGGTTCGCGCGCTTGCTCCGTCATTCATCGTGATCTCGCCCGGGCCCGGCGTGCCGCGCGACGCGGGCATCTCGGTGGACCTGGTGCGCGCGCTGGGAGCAACCACGCCCACGCTCGGAGTGTGCCTCGGCCACCAGGCGATCGCCGAGGCCTACGGTGGGGTGGTGATCCGTGCGCCGGAACTGATGCACGGCAAGGCGTCGATGGTGGCGCACGACGGGCGCGGCGTGTTTGCGGGCCTGCCGAGCCCGTTCTCGGCCATTCGGTACCACTCGCTGTGCGCCGCGCCCGAGACCATTCCCGAGGTGCTGAGCGTCACGGCGAAGTCCGACAGCGGGGTGATCATGGCGCTACAGCATCGCGAGTATCCCGTGTACGGGGTGCAGTTCCATCCCGAGTCCATCCTCACGGAGTACGGCAAGGACTTGCTTCGCAATTTTCTCAACGTCACCGTTGCGACTGGAGCAGCGGCATGACCCTGCGCGAGGCCCTCGGCAAACTGGTCATGAAAGAAGACCTCACCCGCGAAGAGGCCAACGCGGCGATGCGCAGCCTCGTCGAGGGCGAAGCCACCCCGTCCCAGATCGCCGCCTTCGCCATTGCCCTGCGCATGAAGGGCGAGACTCCTGAAGAGATTGCCGGCCTGGCGGAAGTGATGCGCGAGGCGGCCACCCGCGTCGACGCCGGCGACGACGTCGTGGACGTCGTCGGCACCGGCGGCGACGGCGCCGGCACGTTCAATATCAGCACGCTCAGCGCCATGGTGGTCGCCTCCGCCGGTGGCCACGTGGCCAAGCACGGCAATCGCAGCATCACCAGCGCCTGCGGCGCCGCCGACTACCTCGAGGCCATTGGCATCGCCATCGACCTGCCGCCCGAGGGTGTGGCGCACTGCGTGCGCGAAACCGGCTTTGGCTTCATGTTCGCACCGCTGTACCACCCCGCCATGCTGAGCTCGATCGGCCCACGTCGCGAGATCGGAGTCCGCACCGTGTTCAACATCCTGGGCCCGCTCACTAATCCGGCCGGCGCGCGCCGCCAGCTCACTGGCGTCGCCGTCCCCAACCTGGGCGAAACCGTCGCGCAGGTCCTGAGCCTGATGGGCGCCAGGCACGCGGTGATCGTCCACGGTCAGGACGGCCTGGACGAAATCTCTGTCTCCGCGCCAACGCAGATCCACGAGGCACGCGACGGCAGCGTGCGCGCCTACACCATCGAGCCCGAGCAGTACGGCATCCGCCGCGCGGCGTCTGGCGCAGTCCGCGGCGGCACGGTCGAAGCCAACGTGCGTATGTCTGATGGCGTGCTGGCTGGCGAGCGTGGGCCGAGTCGGGACGTGGTGCTGCTCAACGCGGGCGCGGCGCTGTACATGGCTGGCCTGGCCGACTCGATCGCCACTGGCATCGAGCGCGCCGCCGACGAGCTGGACAGCGGCCGCACGCGGCGCAAGATCGATGAGGTGGCTGCCGCGTCGCAGCGGATCAAAGCCGAGGCGCCCCGCACCGCGGAGGCGGTGTGACCCCGTGATCCTCGACGAGATTCTGGCGCGTAAGCGCATAGAAGTTGCCGAACGCCACGCGATCCGACCAGGACTGACGCCGGACGCTGACGTCAAGCGGCCACGCGGCTTCGCGGCTGCCTTACGTCAACCTGACGCCCTGCGGGTGATCGCCGAGTTCAAGCGCCGCTCGCCCTCCGGCGGCCTGATTCGTCCCGACGCCACTCCCGCCGACATCGCCCGGCTGTATGCCGCCAGCGGCGCGGCGGCGATGTCCGTGTTGACCGACGCGCACTATTTCGGCGGCTCGGACGCTGACCTGACCGAAGCTCGAGGCGCAAGCGCACTGCCCGTCCTGCGTAAGGACTTCGTCGTCGACGCCTCCCAGATCCACGAGGCACGCTCGATCGGCGCTGACGCCGTCCTGCTCATCGTGCGTGCCCTCTCCGACGCGGACCTGCAGGCATTCCTCAGGTTGAGCCGCGATCTCGAGCTCGACGCGCTGGTCGAGACCCACTCCGCGGACGAGGTGCGCCGCGCCCTCGACGCAGGCGCGCGAGTCATCGGCGTCAACAATCGCGACCTGGACACGCTGGTGACCGACGTCAGCCTCGCTCCACGCCTGAGGCCGTTGGTGCCGTCCGAGTGCGTATTCGTAGCCGAAAGCGGCGTGTCAACCCCGCGGCACATGGCAACGCTCGCCGAAGCAGGTGTCGACGCGGTGCTGATCGGCGAGGCGCTCCTGCGCGCCGACGATCCGGGCGCGCGGCTGCGCGAGCTCGTCGCGGCCGGCGCACGCCCGGGCGTGCGCGCGTGACTGTCGTCAAGATCTGCGGCCTGCGCTCGCTGCCCGAGGCGCGCGTCGCGGTCGAATGCGGCGCCAACCTGCTCGGCTTTATTTTCTGGAAGCCGGGCAAACGCTACATTGCTCCACCCGACGCGGCGCGCATCATCGCCACGCTGCGAGCTGAGTCGCTGAACTGGTCGGCCGTCGGCGTGTTCGTCGATCCCACGCTGGAAGAGGTGCGCGACGCCGCCGCGGTGTGCGGTCTCGACTTCATCCAGCTCTCCGGCCACGAGCCTGACGCGCTGGTCAGAGCGATGCCGCGCCCGACGGTCAAGGCGCTGCACGTGCGCGCCGGCCAGGAGCGCGAGGCGGCCGAAACCGTCCTCGGCAACAGCGCGGGTGCGCAGCGCTTTCTGCTCGATACGCAGGCCGACAGCCTGCCGGGTGGCACCGGCCGTACGTTCGACTGGCACGCGCTCGACAGCGTCGGACCGGCGTGTCTGGTTGCCGGTGGGCTGCGCCCGGACAACGTCGCCGATGCGCTGTCGGCGCTCACCCCCTACGGCGTTGACGTCAGCAGCGGCGTCGAATTTCCGAGCGGGGGCAAGGATCCTCGCCTGATGCGAGCCTTTGTGGAGGCAGTCCGAACCTATGACCACCGCCCAAACTAGCGCGCCGTCACGCAGCCGAGGTCGCTTTGGCCCGTACGGCGGCCAGTATGTGCCCGAGACAATCATGCCCGCGCTCGAGGAGCTCGACGAGGGCTTCCGCGCAGCGTTGGCCGACGCTGAGTTCGAAGCCGAGCTCAGCCACCTGCTGCGCACGTTCGTGGGTCGCCCGACGCCGCTGTACGCGGCCACCCACTTCGCCCGGCGCGTCGGCTCAGGCGAGGTCTGGCTCAAACGCGAAGACCTGGCGCACACCGGCGCGCACAAGATCAACAATGCGCTCGGTCAGGGGCTGCTCGCCCAGCGCATGGGTAAGCGCCGCATCATCGCCGAGACCGGCGCCGGACAGCACGGCGTGGCCACCGCGACCGTATGCGCGATGCTCGGACTCGAGTGCGTCGTCTACATGGGTGAAGAAGACATGCACCGTCAGGCGGTAAACGTCTACCGCATGCGATTGTTGGGCGCCGAGGTGCGCTCGGTGACCGCAGGCACGCGCACGCTGAAGGACGCCATCAGCGAGGCGTTCCGTGACTGGGTCACCAACATCGACACGACGTACTACCTCATTGGCTCGGTGGTGGGTCCGCATCCCTATCCCGAGATCGGCCGCACGTTTCAAGCCGTCATCAGCCGCGAGGCGCGCGCGCAGTCGTTCGAAGTCATGGGCCGCCTGCCAGACCGCGTCGTGGCTTGTGTGGGCGGCGGCTCCAACGCAATCGGCTCGTTCACCGCGTTTGTCGACGACGCGTCGGTGGAACTGATCGGTGTGGAGGCCGGCGGGCGCGGGCAAGGTCTGGGCGACAACGCCGCCACCCTCGAAACCGGCCGACCCGGCATCCTGCACGGGGCGCATTCCTACGTGCTGCAAGACGAGCACGGCCAGATCGCGGGTACGCATAGCGTCTCGGCTGGTCTCGACTATCCTGGCGTCGGACCCGAGCACGCCTTTCTCAAAGACACTGGCCGCGTGCGGTATATGTCCGTTGGCGACGTGGACGCTCTGGATGCCTTCTACCTGCTGACTCGGAGCGAGGGGATCATGCCCGCGCTCGAACCGGCGCACGCGCTGGCCTGGGTGCGCGCCAACCCGCACCCAGGCGTGACGCTGGTCACGCTCTCGGGTCGCGGCGACAAGGATATCCACACCGTCGCCACCGCATCCGGACACGAGGAGTACCTGGCGTGAACCGCTTCGCGCGGACATTCGAGCGTCTGCGCTCGCGTGGCGAATGCGGCTTGTTCCCGTACGTGATGGCCGGTTTCCCGGACGTGGCGACCAGCCAGGCTCTGGCCGAAGCGGCCCTCGACGCCGGCGCGGACGGATTCGAGATCGCCGTGCCCTTTTCAGATCCACTGGCCGACGGCACGACGATGCAGCGCGTCAACGCCCGCGCGCTCGCCGGCGGCGCCGGTCTGGACACCGCTCTCGAACTGGTACGCGGCATCCGCCGTCGCTCGCCCGAGACGCCGATTGCACTGATGTCCTATTACAACCCGCTGCGCCAGCGCGGTGACGAGCGAGTTGCTCGCGAGCTTGCCTCGGTGCAGGCCGACGCGGTCATCGTGCCCGGACATGCCCGCCGAGGAAGCTGCCGACCTTCAGGCCGCGCTACGCGGCCATGGCCTGGGCCTGGCGCCTTTGCTGGCGCCGACCAGCACGCCACGCCGCATCCAGGCCGTGGCGGCGCTGGACCCGGTGTTCATCTACTGCGTCGCGCTGGTCGGCGTGACCGGCGCCCGCTCGGACCTGTCGTCGGCGCTCGGCGACTTCCTCGGCCGAGTGCGCGCCGAGACCCCTACGTCGCTGGTGGTGGGGTTCGGCATTTCGCGGCCCGAGCACGTGCGGCGTGTCGCTCAGCTCGGCGCGGCGGGCGTGATCGTGGCCAGCGCGCTCGTCGACCTGATTGAGAAATCTGCCGACCCGGTGGACGCCGCGCGCGCGTATCTGCGGGAAATGAGGGCCAGTGGCCTCAGCGCCATCGCGAGCTAGACCCGCCGCTGGAGCTGGCGTCACGCAGCTCGAACTGCACCTCGAAACCTTCGACGGGCCGCTCGAGCTGCTGCTCATGCTGATCGAGCATCGGCGGCTGCCGATCACTCAGATAAGTCTGGCCCAGGTTGCCGACCAGTACCTGGCGCACGTGCACGCGCAGCCATCGCTCGACGCCGAGCTGCTCGCGGACTTCCTGGTCATCGGCGGCAAGCTGCTGCTGCTCAAGTCGCGGGCGCTGTTGCTGACCGAAGAGCCTGACGAGGAAGCGGAGGACGTTGCTTCGGACCTGGCCGACCGCCTGGCTACGTATCGAGTGTTCCGTGCCGCGGCCGAAGTCCTGCGCGATCTGGAACAGCGTGGTGAGCGGATGTACGCGACACAGCGCGAGCCCGCGCTCGCGGTCGGTCCGGCGCCGCTGCTGCCGGTCAAACCCGAGGCACTGCTGGCCGTGTGGCGGCGCTTCAACGCGGAGCCGCAGCCAACGCAGATCGAGCTGCCAGGCATCACGCGTGCGAGTGTGGACGAGCGCCGCGCGCGCATTCTCGACGCGCTGCGAACCTCGCGTTCGGTGTCGTTTCGTGCCCTGGCTGGCGACTCGGTCGACGAGGTGATCGCCACGTTCCTGGCGATTCTCGAGCTCTTTCGTCGTGGCCAGATTCACATCCAGCAGCCAGCTCCGTTTGGCGACCTGGTGCTGCTGCCGCCCACGCGCACGTTCGAGACAGACGCTTCTGAGAGACAAGAAGCGCTCGTAACTCCCGGCTTGGCGGATTGAACGCCTGTTCGACCGCTGGTAGGATGCGCGCCAGATCCGGGCGCTTCGATCTGCATAACGACTGAATCGTTGGAAAAGCTGAAAGGACGTGTATGGCCAGTGCGGCTGCGCTGGGAGACGGCCTGCGGCTTCGGTCACGACGAACCCGTTCGGGCAGATCGCACCTCCTGTCCTTGCGGATCGCGATTGTCGTGGTCGCACTCGCCGCGGGCATGGCCTTCGTCGGTGTCCAGACCCGGCTGCAATTCCAGCAGCCGACGGCGAGTGTCTCCACGGTCGTTGACGCAGCGACGCTGGATCAGCAGCGCTTCGTCTCAGACCTGCGGCCAATCCACGCCGAGATCCAGCAGAACATTGCTGAGACCGGCCTGCTCGTCGCGAGCTATCAGAGCGGCGGCATCGACAAGAGCGAGCTGCAACGACGCTTGACCGCGGTCCTGTCGGGGTACCACGACGCGGCGAGCCAGGTTGACGCGCTGCACACGCCCGCCGACATGCAGCCCACCGTCCAGGCGTACCGCGACACACTCGGCGCGCTGACGCAGTCAGGTACCGAGCTCTCGCAGGCGTACGACGACGGCGATGAGGGCCGCGTCGCCGCCGCGCTCGCGCTGAGCCTGCGCGCTACCGCGCAGTGGCACGACCTGGCCGACGTCGGCGGGGGCGGTGCTGGCAGCGCCAACTTCAAGCGCTCTTGAGCTCAGCTTATCGAGCTGCCCTCGGCCGGCTCCGGCTGGTCAGGACACCCAGCAGCTCGGGCGGGGTCGAGGCCAGATGAACGCGACCTGGAAAGGCCTCGCCGACTGTCTCCGCGGAGACGCCGTCCAGCGTGCAGCGGCCGTCGAACCCGAAGGCGCTCGCCGGCACCACCACATCATCGACGTCGCCCGGCAGCGCCCGCAGCTCACGCACTAAATCCGCACCTGACAGCAAGCCGGACACGCTCACTTGTTCGCCGAAGAATTCGTTCTGGGCGACGCAGACGCGCGGCCGCCAACCCGCGTACGCCTGCCACGCGTCGGCCATGCGCTCCAACGCCGGCGCGGCGAGCCGCCCCGAGAGCCACACCACGCTGCGCGCCCCCGGCGGCCTGGCGCGTCGGCGAGCTAGTAGCACGTGCCAGTCGTCGAGCATGCTTCGCAACAGCCCGACACCGTTGGTCAGCACCGGAAAGCCGTCGTAGTCCTCGGCCGGCGGCACGTCCTGCCGACCTGCCAGGACGTACAGCTCGTCGCTGGCGTAGACAAAGCCGATGTGGAATCGGTCGCGCAGCTTCGCCTGCCAGCGCTCGCACTGCAGCAGAGCCTCGGCCGCCTGGTCCGGGCTCGGTCGACGGATATTTCTGACCCGCGAATAGCGCGTCAGGCCCACGGGCACCACCGAGACACTGCGCACGTGCGGATAGAGTGCCGCGAGCTCGGCAACGGAACGTTCGAGCACGGCGCCGTCATTCAACCCCGCGCAGAGCACGATCTGGGTGTTGACCTCCACGCCGAGGGCGGCCAGACGCTCCAACTGCGGCACGATGGGCGGCGCGTGGCGGTTATTCAGCATCCGTCGCCGCACGTCGTCCTCCGTGGCATGCACTGACACGTTGAGCGGCGAGAGTCGCTGATAACCGATGCGCGCCCAATCCGCCTCGGTGAGATTGGTCAGCGTCAGGAAGTTGCCCCACAAGAATGAATACCGGTAGTCGTCGTCGAAAACGTACAGACTTGACCGCAAGCCCTCGGGCAAGCCGCGAATGAAACAGAACTCGCAGTGGTTGTTGCACTCGCGAATGCCGCCCGGCACGGCTTCCACAAGGCTGATTGCCGCGGGATCCAGCGCCGACTCGAGCGTCAACCTCAGGCACTCACCGCTGGAGCGCTGGACGACGATTGCGCGTGCGCCGGGCAGTTCGAGCTGAAGGTCGATCACGTCCCGCGGTACGAGGTCGTCGATCGCGACCAGCCGGTCGCCGGGTTGGAGCGCGATTGGCGGCTTCGCCCACGCGGAATCGCGCTCCACCGCGCCGATCACCAGCCCATGCATCGTCTGTACCCCGACCAGGCAGTTACTGTACGGCTTGGGCGCCGCGCTCCACGGCCAGATCGACCAGGCGCGCGACGACCGCTTCCAGCGACAGGCCGTCGCTATCGATCACAACCGCATCCGCGGCGCGCATCATGGGCGCCACTTCGCGCGACGCGTCGAACTGATCCCGACGCTGCATGCCGGCCAGGACGTCCGCGAAGGGCTCGCCGGTTTGCGCCGAGCGGCGCCGTGCGCGCTCCTCGACGCTTGCGCTGAGCCAGATCTTCAGCGGAGCGTCGGGCACGATGACGGTCCCAATGTCGCGGCCGGCCATCACCACCCCCGGCGACCGAATCAATGCGCGTTGCACCGGTCGCAGCGCTTCGCGCACTGCCGCGTGACCCGCGACAGCCGAAACGGCTCGATCGACGGACACAGAACGCAGGTCGTTTGAGATATCCCGACCGTCCCGCGACACGTGTCCAGGCGGGTCGAGCTTCACGTGGAGGTCGCCCACGAGAGCCAGCAGCGCGTCAGCACGCGCGGGGTCGACTCCCTGTTCAAGAGCCAGCCACGTCAGGGCGCGGTACAGCAGGCCGGTATCGAAGTAGCGGAAACCCAGTGCGCGCGCCGCGCCAAGCCCAACGCTGCTCTTGCCCGAGGCGGCGGGACCATCGAGCGCGATGACAAACGCCGTCGGCGACGCCGTCACGCCTCGAGACCGACCGCGGCGCGCAGCGCATCGATCTCGCGTTGGCGAAGCTCGCGGTGCTGACCGGCTTTCAGCTCGCCCAGGGGCAGTGGGCCGATGCGAACGCGCTGCAGTTCCTCAACGGAGCAGCCGAGCGCCGCGAGCATGCGGCGCACCTGCCTCTGGCGGCCTTCGACCAGCACCACGCGCACGACCGCGTCGCGTGGACCCGAACGGATGAGGTTGACCCGCACGGCGCGCGCCAGACCGTCTTCGAGGACGACGCCGCGCCGCAGCGCTTCCAGGTGCCGCTCGCCGAACTCAGGGCAGATCACGTGCACCTGGTACTCCTTTTCAATGCCGAAACGGGCATGTGTGAGACGGAAGGTCAACTCTCCGTCGTCGGTCAGCAGAACCAGGCCTTCAGAATCGATGTCCAGCCGCCCGACGGGGTAGACGCGCCGCGCGGCGTGCACCAGCTCAACCACGGTGGGTCGGCCCTCGGGATCGTGCGCGGTGCTGACCACGCCGAGGGGCTTGTTCAGGATCACGTAGTGGTGTGCGGTCTCGCCGCGATCGAGCGGCCGGCCGTCCACCTCGATACGGTCGCGGGTGGGGTCGACCTGCGTGCCGAGTTCGACCACCAGCAAGCCGTTCACGCGGACGCGTCGGTCGCGGATCATGCGTTCGGCGGCGCGGCGTGAGGCGACGCCGGCGTGAGCCAGGACCTTGTGGAGGCGCTCCTTCACCAGGGATAGACGCTTTTGAGGTGCTCGAAGCGGAAGACATCGCCGTTGGTGTCGGTGACGATGAGGATGACGTCGATGCGGAAGGGCATGTCGAGCAGGTCGTTGTGCTGCGCGTAGGTGGTCAGCGCCCGCTCGACGCGCGTGAGCTGCTGCCGATGGACGACCTCTTCAGGTTCGACGAAGTCTGCGACGTCCCGGGTTTTGACCTCAACCGCGACCAGCTCGCCCTCGTGCCTCAGGATGAGGTCCGCCTCGGCGTACTGGATGTGAAAGTTGCGCTCGAGGATCTCCGCGCCGAGAGCTACGAGGTATTCCGCGGCGAGCCGTTCACCCCACCGCCCGATGGCGAGCGTCATACAAGAGCAGGCACAGCTTCCTCGCTGTCGAGTCGCTCGATGAGGTCGTCGAACGTCGTCGGCTGCAGCAGCATCAATTTGACCGAGCCGAAGCCGGTGCGATGGAACGGCGTGAGGCCGTGCTCGCGCAGCCCCTGCCGATGCGTACGCGTGGCATAGCCGACATTCTGCTCCCAGCCGTAACCGGGGTAGCGCACGGCCAGACGGGCCATCAGCCGATCGCGCGTGACCTTGGCCACGATCGAGGCACTCGCAATCGCGTACGAGAGCGCGTCACCGTCGACGATGGCGGTGTGCGGCCCGAGGTCGATGTCGCGAATCGACAGCCCGTCGATCAAGGCGTGGTCGTACGGCTGCACCCGCCGCAGCGCTCGCCACATCGCCAGGTGTGAGGCGTGATAGATGTTCAGCTGGTTGATCTCGCGCACCGACGCGGCGCCGACCCCGACCGCCGCGGCCCGATTGAGGATCTCGGGATACAGGCGTTCCCGCTGCTGTAGCGACAGCGTCTTGGAGTCGCGCACGCCCGGAATCTTGCGGCAGTACGGCTTGACCACCAGCGCCGCGGCCACCACTGGCCCCGCCAGGCAGGCCATGCCGACCTCATCCACACCTGCCACGCGGCGCGCTCCGGCTCGCCAGAGCGCCCACTCGCGCGCAAGCGTGGGCACGATCATGCGCTGAGGCCGAGCCTCACGCCCCGGAGCGTGCCACCGCGCCAGCCCGCGCCGACTGGCCCTGTCCGCCACGACGGCTGCCACGTTCCTTGATGCGCGCGGCTCGGCCCGTCAGGCCACGCAGGTAGAACAGCTTCGCGCGTCGCACGGCGCCGTGCCGCGTGACCTCGACCTTCTCGACGCGCGGTGACTGGAACATGAACGCGCGCTCGACACCCACGCCATGCGCCACCCGCCGCACGCGGAAGCTCCCGTCATACGCGTTGGGCTTCTTGACCTCGAGCACCACCCCTTCAAACATCTGGGGCCGCTCGCGGTTGCCCTCGACCACCCGCACGTGGACGCGCACCGTGTCGCCCGGGCGAATGGGGGGCAGGTCGCTGCGCCGCTCGAGGCGCAGCAAATCAGCAATCTCAGGCATAACTCGTCTGGTAAATCCTGCGGCGAGTATACCCGACACCTTCCGGCCATCAGCCACTGGAGCATGCGCCCAGCTTGCGGCGTGAGGCGTCACGCGCAGCGTCACGCCGGGCGGCAAAAGCGTCACACGGGCGCTGAAAAGCGTCTCGCGGCGACCCAAAGCGTCTCGCGAGTGTCACAGTTTCGATCGGCCACGTTTTGGACCGCTCGCTCGGCGGCGCGCGCGCACCGACGGCCCCGCGCTGCCCAGGGCACCCGCCAGACGATTCGCCGCGGCGCGCAGCTCGGCCAGGCGCGCCGCGGGAAACTGATGCTCTAGCCGCTCGCGCAGGCCCGCGGCGCCCTCCAGCTCGGCCAGGCGCTCGGGCCACGCCACCTCGAACGCCAGCAAGCTCACCAGCAGAAACTCCAGCACCTGCTCGTCCACCAGTCCCGCGTAGGCGCGCTTCGGCTCGGCCGCCAGGCGCAGTGCGGCGTCCACGCGCGGCAAGTGCCCCACCGAGCGCAGCACGGCGGCCAGCTCCAGCGCGTCGGCGGCGGTGACTTCCACCAAAGTGCGCGACAGTTGGCCGCGCACGAATGGGCGCACGTGCTCGTCGGCGGTCACCGCCTCGAGCTCCGCGGCCGATCGACCTTCGAGCACCACCGCTGGCCGGATGGTCAGCGCCCCGAAGTGCTGGTCCCAGGCGTGCAGGCGCGCGTCAATCGCCGCAGGTAGCTCGGCTTGCGTCAGCTCGCGCAGCAGTTGTCGGCACTCAGCAACAGAGCCGCCCCCAGCCAGCGCCGCCGCGACGTGCGACTGGACCAGCTCGTAGCCCGACACGCGTGCCCGCTCGCGCAGCGACAGGTAGCGCTCCGACCGCAACAACGCACCCAGCCGCGTCGTGGCTGGCGCGACCAGCTCGGCCCGACTCGCGTCATCCCAGCGGCACGCCTCGGGCGCGGCGCCGGCCGTGCGCGCGCGCCGCGCTATCAGCTGGCCATCTCGACTCGCCATCACCACACCCAACCAGTACAGCGGACCCAGCACGAAAAAGCGCAGCAGTCGATCCTCCACGCGCGACCAGTCCGCGCCCTGCAGCAACACCAGCCCGCGCGGCGTGAGCTGCTCGCGGACAAGTGTTGGACGCGCACGCTGCAGCCAGCCCGACAGCGCATCCACCCGCACCCAGCCACCCTCGCGCAGGTGCTCGGCGACGGCGTCCGTCACTGCCCGACGCAGGCCGGGCGTATCGACCAGGTCGCTACTGTCACGGCCGTCGTCAGGCACGTCGGGCAGGCCGGCGTGAGCTAGCTCGCGCCAGCTACGATCGCGCAGATACGCGCGCCAGGCTCGGTCGGCCAGCGTCCGCGGCTCGTCCAGCCAGCGCGGCAGGCCAGGCGCGGGGGCCAGGGAGCCATCGGCGCGGCGCACCAGCCAGCCGGTGTCGAGCGCCAGGTGCTCAAAGAAGGTCCAGCGCGCATCCCACGACCAGCCGCCGGGCTCTTCTGACCACGGGCGAACCTCGCTTTCAAGCTGGCCGCCGGGGCGTGTCATGGCGCTCACCAGCGCCATGAGGCTGAAGGCTGGATCGCTCCAGCGCGGCTCGTCGGGCGTCGCGGCGTCGGCAACCAGGGCCGCCGGTCTGGCTTCGGCTGGCAGCCGATCGAGCAGCTCGTCAGGGACGACGTACACCTCACCTCGCAGCGGGCCCGCCGCGGCGAAAACGCGGTACAGCCAACCGCGGTCGGCCAGCTCCTCGGCGGTGCCCGGGTACTCGCTGTCGACCAGCAGCCCGCGCAGCTCACCGGCCGACCAGCGCGCCGACGCGAGCACCGAGCGCTCGTCGTCCGTCAGCCCACGCAGCTGTTCGTCGAGATACGCGCGGTCGCCGAGGCGATCCGCGATGCGCTCGATCAGCTCGTCGCGCGTGGTGCCGTCATCCACGGCCAGAGCATGCGTAACGGCCACCCGACGCAAGGTCGCGGTGGCCGTCTCGTGCAGCGCCTCTGCCAGGCGCACGGTAAAGCAGTCCCTGCTTTAGCGGCCGATGAAGAGGGGCGCCATGACCAGCGTGATGGTGCTCAGCAGCTTGATCAGCACGTGCAGCGACGGGCCGGCGGTGTCTTTGAAGGGGTCACCCACGGTGTCGCCGACGACCGACGCGGCGTGCGCATCCGTGCCCTTGCCCAGGACATCGCCGTTATCGTTCTTGAGCTGGCCCAGCTCAATGAACTTCTTGGCGTTGTCCCATGTGCCGCCCGAGTTGTTCAGCACGGTGGCCATCAGGATGCCGCCCATGGTACCGACCATCAGGAAGCCAGCGGCCGCCTCGGCCTTCAGGAGCACGCCGACGACAATCGGGAACAACACGGCCAGCAGGCCCGGGGCGATCATCTTCGCGCAGGCCAGCCTGCGTGGTGATGTCCACGGCGCGGCGATAGTCCGGCCGCTCGGTGCCTTCCATGATGCCGGGATGCTCGCGGAACTGACGGCGGACTTCCTCGATGATGGTGCCCGCGGCGCGACCGACGGCGCGGATGGCCAGCGAGCTGAAGAAGAAGATCAGCATCAGCGCCGAGGAAGCCGCCGATGAACACGACCACGTTGGACAGGTCGACCGGGAACGAGGTCGACGCCCTCGCGAATCTTGACTTCGTCGAGGTAGGCCGAGAACAGCAGGAAGGCCGCGAGCGCGGCCGAGCCGACGGCGTAGCCCTTGGTCAGGGCCTTGGTCGTGTTGCCCGACACGCGTCCAGCACGTCGGTGATGTGGCGCACATCTGCCTCGGCGCCTGCGCGAACTCGGCGATGCCGCCGGCGTTATCGGTGATGGGTCCGAAGGTGTCCATCGCCAGGACGTAGGCCGACGGTGGTCAGCATGCCCATCGTGGCCACGGCGGTGCCGAACAGGCCAGGGTTCACGTTGCCGAGCTCGGGCGTCAGTTGTACCGCCTGCGTGCCGAAGTAGTACGACAGGCCGATGGCCACGCGAGATGATGATGGCCGTGACGCCGTGGACTTTCGAGACCGACCGCGAGACCCGAAATGATGTTCGTGGCCGGGCCGGTCGTGAGGCCTGGGCAATCTCCTGGACCGGCCGCCAGCGCGCCCGCCGTGTAGTACTGGGTGATGTACACGAACGCCACGCTGGTCAGCGATGCCGACGAGCCGCAGGCCGGCCAGCGACCAGAGCCAGGTAGTTGTCGGTCGAGCATGAACCACGTCGTACGCGAAGATGCCAATCGCCGCGACCGACGGTCATGGTCCAGTAGCCGCTGGTTGAGCGCTTGCACTGCGGGTCGGACTCGTCGCCGAAGCCGAACGGTGAGGATGCCGACCATCGAGGCGAAGATGCCGAACGGAGCGGATGACCAGCGGGAAGAAGACCCACGCGGTGTTGCCGGTGACGATGGACAGCGCGACGCCCAGGATCATGGCGCCGATGTTCTCGGCAGCGGTCGACTCGAACAGGTCGGCGCCGCGGCCGGCGCAGTCACCCACGTTGTCGCCCACCAGGTCGGCGATGACTGCCGCGTTGCGGGGATCGTCTTCGGGGATGCCAGCTTCGACTTTGCCCACCAGGTCGGCGCCGACGTCGGCGGCCTTGGTGTAGATGCCGCCGCCCAACTGGGCGAAGAGCGCCACGAACGAAGCACCGAAGCCGAAGCCGACGATCTGGAACGGGATGGTGGCCGGCCCACTGGTCGTCGGGTCCGAGGTGAGGTTGAAACCGCCGAACGCCCAGAACATGGCGAGCACGCCGAGCATGCTCAGCGCGACGACCAGAAAGCCGGACACGGCGCCGCCGCGCATCGCGACGTTGATGGCGTCCTTGACACTGCGCTGCGCGGCCGCGGCCGTGCGCAGGTTGGCCTGGACGGCGATGAACATGCCGATGAAGCCAGCCAGACCCGAACAGAAGGCGCCAACCAGGAAGGCGATCGCGGTGCGCACCCCGTGCCCCGGGTCGTTGGCCAGGCCACCAATCAGCACGCCAATGATGACCGCGGCCACCACCGCGAACAAGGCAATGGTGCGATACTGGCGATTCAAGAACGCCATCGCACCCTCGAAGATCAGGTCGGCGACCTCCTGCATCGCCTTGGTGCCCTTGTCCTGTGCGAGCACGCCGCGCGCCAACCACAAGGCGAACAGGATGGCGAAGATGCCCGAGAACAACACGAACGGCCACAGTTCCATAGGAACCTCTATGTTCCTCCTACATTCCCGACGACCGCCGACTGCAGGCGGCGGTCAGAGTGTCAGGGATGGCCGCCGACCGTGCGGAGCGGGGCTCTTGGACGAACCACGCACGGTGACGCTTCACACGCTGCGGGAGGCAGTTTACCACCCCCGTGGACAGCGTCGACCACCCCCAAAACCCATACATAGGGCAAAGTCGCGGCAAGCTCGCGGTCGTCAGCGCGCGTGGCGCTACGATGTACTTCGATTGCGATCTACCCCTCTGCCCATATTCACCACCCGCGGGAGGCACTACACCGATGACTAGCCGTCAGGCGCCCGGCAGCGCGTTTCTTGGTGCCCGCGCGTCGCTGGAAACTGCCCGGCGGCGCCTTGAGCTATTACCGACTCGCCACTTTGAGCGAACAGGGCGTGTCGAGCTCCCTCGATCGACTGCCCATCACCATCAAGGTGCTCCTCGAGAGCCTGGTGCGCAACGCCGGCAACGGCGTCGTACGCGACAGCGAGATCGAAGCCCTCGCCCGCTGGAGCCCGAAGCCACACTCGGCGTCGGAGTCAGAATCGGAAGCCGAGTTCCCCTTCTATCCGGCGCGCGTCCTGATGCAAGACTTCACGGGTGTGCCCGCGGTTGTCGACCTGGCGGCCATGCGCTCGGCGATCGCCCGACTGGGCGGCAACCCGAAGCGCATCAACCCCCTGGTGCCCGTCGACCTGGTCATCGATCACTCGGTGCAGGTCGATTACTTCGGCACGACCGACGCCTTCGCCCTGAATGTCGAGCGCGAGTACGAGCGCAATATGGAGCGCTACGCGCTGCTGCGCTGGTCACAGGCCGCGTTCGAGAACTTCCGCGTCGTGCCGCCGGGCCGAGGCATCGTCCACCAGGTCAACCTCGAATATCTGGCGAGCGTCGTCCATCGACGTACTGCTGATGGCGAAACGCTGGCCTACCCGGATTCGCTGGTCGGCACTGACTCGCATACGACCATGGTCAACGGCCTCGGCGTGCTGGGCTGGGGCGTGGGCGGCATCGAGGCCGAGGCCGTGCTGCTGGGTCAACCGCTGTATCTGCTTACGCCTGAAGTGGTGGGCTTGCGCTTCCAAGGACAGATGCCCGAGGGCGCGACCGCGACGGACCTGGTGCTGATGGTCACCCAACTGCTGCGCAAGCGCGGCGTGGTGGGGCGCTTCGTCGAATTCAGCGGTCCAGGGCTCAATCAGTTGGGCCTCGCCGATCGGGCAACGATCTCGAACATGTGCCCCGAATACGGCGCCACCGCGGCGCTGTTCCCGGTCGACGACGAGACCCTGCGCTATATGCGTCTGACCGGCCGCGACCCGGCCCTGGTGGACATCGTCGAGCGCTATACCAAGGAACAGGGGCTGTTCCGAAGCGACACCACGCCCGATCCGGACTACACCGAGGTGCTCGATCTGGATCTGGCAACGGTCGAGCCAAGTCTGGCAGGCCCGCGACGGCCTCAGGATCGCGTAACGCTCGCGTCGATCAGCGACAGCATCCGCGGGGCATTTCCAAATCAATTCGCCACCGCGGCCAGCGCTGACTCGGGCGGCTCGATCACGCTGATCGACTCAAACGCCGGCACCGTGCAGCAGGTCCCCGTGGACGCTCCCGAGGGCTCGGATGCGGATGGCGTCCAGGTGAACCTCGACGGCCAGACCGCGCGCGTCAAACACGGCTCGGTGGTCATCGCCGCGATTACCAGTTGCACCAATACGTCCAACCCGCTGGTCATGCTCGGCGCGGGCCTGCTGGCCAAGAAGGCAGTCGAAAAGGGCCTGAGCGTCAATCCGGCCGTCAAGACGAGCCTTGCGCCAGGTTCGCGAGTCGTGACCGACTACCTCAATCGGGCAGGGCTGATGCCGTACCTCGAGGCCCTGCAGTTCCACGTGGTCGGCTACGGGTGCACGACGTGCATCGGCAACAGCGGCCCGCTGGCTGATGCGGTTGCCGACGCCATCCAGGACAATGGCCTTGTGGTCGCCGCCGTGCTCAGCGGCAACCGCAACTTCGAAGCGCGCATTCACCCCCAGGTGCGCGCCTCGTACCTGGCCTCGCCGCCGCTGGTGGTCGCCTTTGCGCTGGCTGGCACGGTCGACATCGACCTGACGACGCAACCGATTGGCAGCGATCGAAGCGGCACGCCCGTCTACCTCAAGGACGTCTGGCCGAAGCAGAGCGAGATTCGCGAGGTGATGCAACAGGCAGTTGGCCCAGACGAGTTCCAGCAGGAGTACGCCGAGGTCTTCGACGGCGACGAGCACTGGCGCGGGCTGCCGCTCCCGGCCCAGGGCGACCTTTTCGAATGGGACCCGGAGTCGACCTACGTTCAGGAGCCGCCGTACTTCGACGGCCTGACGCGCGAGCCAGTGCCGCTCACCGACATCGAAGACGCGCGCGTGCTGGTGATGCTGGCCGACTCGATCACGACCGACCACATCTCGCCGGCGGGCTCGATTCCCAAGGACGCGCCGGGCGGCCGCTACCTGCTGGAGCACGGCGTCGCGCAGCGTGACTTCAATTCGTATGGCGCGCGGCGCGGCAACCACCAGGTGATGATGCGCGGCACCTTCGGCAACGTTCGACTGCGCAACGAGCTGACGCCGGATCAAGAAGGCGACTGGACGCTCAAGCTGCCGCCCGATTGGGTGCTCAACCCGACGGGCGATGTCGAACGCATCTTCGACGCGTCGATGCAATACCAGCGTGAGAAGGTGCCGCTGGTCGGTATCGCGGGCAAGGAATACGGCAGCGGCTCGTCGCGCGACTGGGCTGCCAAGGGCACGGCGCTGCTCGGCGTGCGCGCGGTGATCGCCGAGAGCTACGAGCGGATCCACCGCAGCAACCTGGTGGGCATGGGCGTGCTGCCGCTGCAGTTCAAGGAGGGGCAGACGCGCTCGTCGCTGCAACTGAACGGACTGGAGACGTTCAGCATCTCCCGGAATTGCTGAGGGCTTGCGGCCCGGGCAGACCCTCAACGTGCACGGGCGCCGCGGGGACGGCAGTGAGTTCGCATTCGAGGTGGTGTGCCGCATCGACACGCCGATTGAGATCGAGTACTACCGTCACGGGGGCATCCTCCCGTACGTGCTGCGGCTCTTGCTCGAGGACTAGGCGGTCACCCCCGGATCACAACCGTCACGCCGGGGCCGCGTGACGGCCCGTTCGTTAGTATTCCGAACATGGCTGGTTCGGACCTCGGCTACTACCGATTTCCGTCGCTGCACGGCGAGGATCTCGTGTTCGTTTGCGAAGACGACCTGTGGCGCGTCAGCGCAAGCGGCGGTCTCGCCTATCGATTGACGGCCGGCGTCGGCGAAGCCAGTCGACCACGCTTTTCACCCGACGGGACGCGAATCGCCTTCGTCGGTCGCGAAGAAGGCCCCAGCGAGGTCTACGTCATGCCCGCTGACGGTGGCCCCGCGCAGCGGCTCACCTACGACGGCAGCCCGGGCTGCTCGTTGGCCGGCTGGTCGCCCGACGGCGCGCGGCTGCTGTACGCCACCACCGCGGGGCGGCCATTCGCGCGCGAGTTCTGGCTGCGCGAGGTCGACGCCAGCGGTCCGATCCAGCCGTCGCGCCAGGTGGCGTGGGGTCCCGCCAGCGCAATCGCCTTCGGCGCGCGCGGCGGGGTGGTGCTCGGGCGCAACACGGTGCGCGATCCGGCTCACTGGAAGCGCTATCGGGGAGGCACGGCAGGCACGCTCTGGATCGATCCGAGCGGTGACGGCGAGTTCCGCCCGCTGGCGCGGCTCGATGGCAACCTGTCGAGCCCGTGCTGGGTGGGTGGGCGGATCTACTTTCTGTCCGACCACGAGGGCTACGGCAACGTCTACTCGACGACCGCCGCGGGCGACGACCTGCGGCGACACACCGACCACGAGGCTTACTACGCGCGCAACCTGACGGCCGACGGCGAGCGGCTGGTGTATCACGCGGGCGCCGACCTGTATGTGCTCGACCCGAGCAGCGACGCGTCAACGCGGCTGGACATCCGCCTCAGCAGCTCCCGAACCCAGCGCAACCGCCGCTTCGTATCCGCCGCGCGCTTCCTGCACAGCGCGGCGCTCAGCCCGGACGGCAGCGGTCTGGCCATCAGCTCGCGCGGCAAGGCCTTCACGTTCCACAACTGGGAAGGTGCCGTTTCGCAGCATGGCGCGCCGGACGGCGTGCGCTACCGGCTGCTGGTCTGGCTGAACGATCACCAGCGCCTCATCGCCGCGGCCTCCGACGGCGAAAGCGAGCGCGAGGTGCTGACCATCATGACCGCTGACGGTTCGGCACCGCCGGATGCGCTGGCCGACCTGGACGTCGGCCGCGTGGTCGAGCTCGAAGTCGCGCCGACGGGCGACAGCGTGGCGCTGACGAACCACCGCAACGAGCTGCTCGTGGTCGACCTGGCCGGCGAGGAGCCAACACTGCGCCAGCTCGATCGCAGCCCGTTCGGCCGCATCGAGGGCATGGCCTGGTCATTCGACAGTCGCTGGCTGGCCTACGGCTTCGCGACGACCGGCCAGACGATGGCGATCAAGCTGGCTGAGATCGAGACTGGCGCGACGACGCAGGTCACCAACCCTACCCTGCGCGATAGGAATCCAGCGTTCGATCCCGAGGGCAAATACCTGTATTTCATCGGTCAGCGCGACTACGACCCGGTGTATGACGAGCTGCAGTTCGACCTCGGCTTCCCCAAGGGTTCGCGCCCGTTCGCGATCACCCTGCGCAAGGACCTGCCGAACCCGTTCATCCCACACCCGAAGGCGCCGGAGAGCCAGGAAGCTGCGGCCAAAAAGAAGGCCGAGGACGAAGAAGGACCGCCCGGCACCACCGCGCATCGAGATCGATCTGGACGGCATCGTCGATCGAGCGGTCGTGTTGCCGGTGCGCGAGGCGCGCTACGGGCGGATCGCGGGCATCAAGGGCAAAGTGCTGTTCTCGAGCTATCCCATCGAAGGTTCGCGCTCGCGTCGCCGCGACGACGACGAGCGCGCTTCGCGCGGCATGCTCGAGTCCTACGAGCTGGAGACGCAGAAGCAAGAGCGGCTGGTCGACGGCGTGTCCAACTTCTGGGTTGGACGGGACGCCAGGACGCTGCTGTATCAGTCTGGCGACCGACTGCGCGTCCTCAAGGCCGGGGAGAAGGCGCCCGACAAGAAGGATGACAAGCCAGGGCGCGACAACGGCTGGATCGACCTTGGCCGTGCCAAAGTGTCGATTCAACCCGCGGCCGAGTGGAAGCAGATGTTCCAGGAGGCATGGCGGCTGCAGCGCGAGCAGTTCTGGACGGAGGACCTGTCGGGCATCGACTGGGACTCGGTGCACGGGCTGTACGAGCCGCTCGTCGAGCGCATCACGACCCGCTCCGAGTTCTCGGACCTGCTGTGGGAGGTCCAGGGCGAGCTCGGCACATCGCACGCTTACGAGATGGGCGGTGAATATCGCAGCGGACCAAACTATCGTCAGGGCTTCCTGGGCGTGGATTGGGCCTTCGATCGCGAGGCGGGCGGGTACCGGGTTGCGCGGCTCGTCCACGGCGACACCTGGGACGCGGACGCGAGCTCGCCACTGACAGGGCCGGGCGTCAACGTGGCCGAGGGAGATCTGGTGCTCGCCATCAACGGTCAGCCGTTGGGCCCTGAGGTCACCCCCGCGCAGCGTCTGGTGAATCAGGCTGGCAACGAGGTGCTGCTGACCGTGCGACGCGACGGCGAGGCCGAGCCGCGCACGGTGACCGTGAAGGCGCTGGCCGACGAGCGGCCCGCGCGCTATCGCGACTGGGTGGACGCCAATCGGCGCAAGGTGCACGCGGCGACCGACGGCCGCGTCGGCTATATCCACGTCCCGGACATGGGACCCGAGGGCTACGCCGAATTTCACCGCGGCTTCCTGGTCGAGTTCGATCGCGACGCGCTCGTCGTGGACGTGCGCGTCAACGGCGGCGGGCACGTCTCGGGGCTGCTGCTGGAGAAGCTCGCGCGCAAGCGAGTCGGCTACGACTTTCCGCGCTGGTCGGCGCCCAAGCCCTATCCCGACGAATCGCCGACTGGGCCGATGGTGGCGCTCACCAACGAGCTCGCGGGTTCGGACGGAGACATTTTCTCGCATACGTTCAAACTGATGAAGCTCGGACCACTCGTCGGCAAGCGCACCTGGGGTGGCGTCATCGGCATCTGGCCGCGGCACCGGCTCGTCGACGGCACCGTGACTACCCAACCCGAGTTCTCGTTTTTCTTCGATGACGTGGGCTGGCGCGTGGAGAACTACGGAACCGATCCGGATATCGAGATCGACAACGCGCCGCATGACTACGCGCGCGCGCTCGACCCGCAGCTCGACCGCGCCATCCAGGCCGCCCTCGACGAACTCGCGCAGCGGCCACCCCACCGCCCGCGACCCACGGATCGACCCCTGCGGGTGGCGCCGCGCCTCGCGCCGCGCAGTGTCATGGGTGTACCGCCGGTCCCGAGCGCGCCGCTGCCTGCCCGCGAGCCCGCCGGCGCACCATCGCGCAGCGCGCCGCCACCTGTGACCTCGTCCGACTGAGCGTGAAGGCCAGTGTTGATCCGAGACCCGTGGCTAAGAGCGCTGTCGATCCTCGGGTGTGCGATCGCTGGCTTTTACCTGGCGAGCTTGTTGTGGGGCCTGCTCGAGCAGTTCGCGGACATCATCCTGCTGTTCTTTCTCGCCTGGCTGGTCGCCTTCGTGCTGGAGCCGGTGGTGGGCACGCTCGTCGAAGGCCGTGTGCCGCGCCAGGCGGCGATCGGCCTCACGTACCTCACGCTGCTGGTGCTGTTTTCACTGGGCGTCATCCTGCTCGTGCCGGCGCTGTCCTTGCAGGTCGTCGACATCGTGCAGAATCTCCCGACTTATGTCGACCAGTCAACGGGGCTGCTCAACAGCGTTCAGAACAGCGCCAACGACTTTCTGACCAGTCACGGCAGCCCGGTGCTGGTCGATCTGAAGTCGGCCCTGGACCCGCAGGAGCTCAGCCGACGCGCCGACGCGCTGGGTCCGCCGATCCTGAGCAATGCCATCGGCCTGGCGACGGGTGCCGCGACCCTGCTCGTCGAAGTGGTCATCATGCTGATCCTGTCCTTCTATTTCATGGTCGACGGGGCGCGGCTGGCGGAACTGCTGATCACCGGGCTGCCGCTCCGAGCCCAGGACGATTCGCGCTTCCTGGTGGCCAGCATTCACCGTGCGTTTGCCGGTTTCCTGCGCGGACAACTGTTCCAGGCGTTTCTGGGCGGCATCGGAACCGGTGTGGTGATGTCGGTGCTGCACGTCGACTACGCGCTGCTGTCGAGCGTGATCGCCGCCGTCGTGCTACTCATTCCCTTTCTGGGGCCCGTCCTGGCAGTCGTCGTCCCCGTGACGATCGCGCTGCTGACACATCCGGACGTCGCCCTGATCCTGTTGCTCGCTCTGGTCGCGCTGCAACAGGTGATCTTCAACGTCCTCGGACCCCGCATT
This sequence comes from uncultured Chloroflexia bacterium, assembly GCA_963776625.1. Lineage (GTDB taxonomy): Bacteria > Chloroflexota > UBA6077 > UBA6077 > CF-72 > CF-72. The sequence continues at coordinate 33,078 of CAVZNP010000009.1, forward strand.
TTGAGCAACCAGATTGGCTTGCACCCGCTGCTGGTGTTTTTTGCGGTGCTGACTGGCGCGCGGGTTGCAGGTATCTGGGGAGCGATCTTCGGTGTGCCCGTCGTGGCGGTCGCGATGACAATGATCTCGTTCTATCGCGCCAGTCACGAGGAGCGCGCCGCGCGTTTGCTGGAGCGCCTGCCTCCCGAGGAGCTGGTGTCGGTTGACCTGAGCTCGTCGGAACCCGCCGATGAGGAGCTGATCTCGAGCGGAAAAGGAGTTGCTCGTTCGTGAGTCGAGTGCGAAAAGCCGTCATCCCGGCCGCCGGCCTGGGCACGCGGTTTCTACCGGCGTCCAAGGCGGTCCCCAAAGAAATGCTGCCCATCGTCGACAAGCCGGTCATCCAGTACATCGTCGAATCGGCGGTTGCCTCGGGGATCGAGGAGGTCGTCATCATCACCGCGTCGAGCAAGCGCGCCATCGAGGACCACTTCGATCGGCTGTTTGAGCTCGAATATCGCCTCGAAGCTTCAGGCAAGCACGACTTACTGGAGGAAGCGCGACGGCCTGCCGAGATGGCGCGGTTCGTCATGGTGCGTCAGGGATCGCCGCTGGGCAACGGCCACGCGGTGCTGCTGGCGAAGGAGGTCGTGGGCGACGAGCCGTTCGCCATGTTGTGGGGCGACGACATCGTCGTCGGCACGCCGCCGTTCGTGCAGCAACTGGTCGAGGCGCACGAACGCACGGGCGGCTCGGTGGTGGGCGTGATGGCCGTGCCGCCCGAGGAGGCCGTCAAGTACGGCGTGGTCGAGGTGGCCGAGCGGCTCGACGACCGCCTCGTTCGGTGCTCGCGGATTGTCGAGAAGCCGCCACTGGATCAGATTCCGTCGAATCTGGCGGCCGTGGCGGGCTACGTGCTGACGCCGGATATCTTCGAGTACCTGGAACAGACCGGCGTCGGCCAGGGCGGCGAGATCTGGCTGGCCGACGGCGTGCAGAAGATTGCGGCGAAAGGCAACCTCTACGCGCTCGAGTTCTCGGGTCGACGTTACGATGCGGGCAATAAGCTGGAGTACCTGCAGGCCACGGTGGATCTGGCTCTGGACCGACCCGACCTCGGGCCGGCGCTCAGGACCTACCTCGAGGAGAAGCTGCGCACGCCGGTCACGCCCTAGGCGAGGTCTGTCGTTCGGGTCGATCGACGGGGCTCAGTTTGCCAGGCCGAAGCTCTCGGACGCCGTGTCGGCAATCATGCGGCCAATCGCCAGGGATGACGTTGCCCCTGGCGAGGGCGCATTGCGCACGTGCACCACTCGATTGCTCTGCGTGTTGAAGACAAAGTCGTCAACCAGTGACCCGTCGGCGGCGAGCGCCTGCGCGCGCACGCCGCTCGGTCCGGGCAACAGGTCAGCCAGCGTCAGCTCCGGTACATAGACCTGGAGCGACTTCAGGAACGCCTCCTTCGAAAAGTCCCTGACCATCTCCTGCCAGCCAGTTTGCCAGAACTTCGTCGCCAGCTTCTGAAAGCCCCGAAACGCGAGTGCTTCACCCAGATCGCGCGGGTGTAAATCGAGCCGACGGTATCCCTCGCGGGCAAAGGCCAGTACCGCGTTAGGACCCAGCCACACCGCGCCATCCTCAATGCGGCGCGTGAAATGGACGCCCAGGAACGGGAACGACGGGTCAGGCACCGGATAGATCAAATTGCGCGCGAGGTCGCGGCGATCAGGCCGCAGCACCCAGTAGTCACCCCGGAACGGCACGATGCGCGGGTCAGGCGGACCAGCCGTGAGCCGCGCCACGCGATCAGCATGCAGGCCCGCGCACGCGATCACGTGCTGCGCCTCCACCTCGCCCGCCTGGGTTTCGAGCACGACCCGACCGGGCCGGTCCGAGATCTTGTCCACCCCGTAGCCCGGCAGTACGTCGCCGCCTGAGGCTTGCACGTCGTCCGCGTAGGCGCGCGTGACCCGCGAGTAATCGACGATGCCCGTATTGGGCGAGAACAGCGCTTTGACGCCGACGCAGTGGGGCTCGATCTCGCGCAGACGTTCGGGTCCGATGAGCTCGAGGCCCTGGACACCGTTGGCCTGGCCGCGCTCGTAAAGATTCTCCAGCCGCGGGAGCTCCTCGTCAGTGCTGGCAACGATCACCTTGCCGCACCGGTCGGTGGGAATGCCCTTTTCTTCACAGTAGGCGTACATGTCGCGCTGGCCCTGGACGCACAACTTGGCTTTGAGCGACCCAGGAGCGTAGTAGATGCCCGAGTGCAGGACGCCGCTGTTGTGGCCCGTCTGGTGCTGGCCGATGCTGGGCTCCTTGTCCAGGACGCCAAGCCGCAGGCGGGGATAGCGCTGCAAAAGCTCACGGCTGACGGCCAGGCCGAGAATGCCGGCCCCGATGACGACCACGTCGTAACTGCGCACGACCTAACGTTAACGCCTTCGCGGTCGCGGCGGCGCAGACTCGTAAACTTCGTTGATGCCTCACGCGCGGGGCGTAAAGGTGCGCAACGTGTGAAGGCACTGCTGCTCACCAACGAATACCCACCCCACATCTACGGCGGCGCCGGCGTGCACGTCGAGTTCTTGAGTCAAGAGCTGGCCAAGCTCATGGACGTGGAAGTGCGCTGCTTTGGGGACCAGCACATCGACGACGGTCGGCTCCGCGTGCGCGGTTATCCGGAGCCGAGTGGCATGAGCGCACCGGAGTCCCTCAAGCCGGTCTTCGGCGCGATGTCGCGCGATGTAGCGTGGGCGGCGACCGCCACGGATGCCGACGTCGTCCACTGCCACACGTGGTACAGCCACCTCGGCGGAGTCCTGATCCAGCGCGGTTACGGGCTACCCCTGGTTGTGACCGTTCACTCATTGGAGCCGCTGCGACCGTGGAAACGTGAGCAACTCCAGGGCGGCTATGACTTGAGCGTCTGGGTCGAGCAGACCGCGCTGGCTAGCGCCGACGCCGTGATTGCCGTCTCCAACGGCACGCGCGACGACATTCTGCGCGTGACCCCGGTGTCCCCGGAGCGAGTGCACGTCATCTACAACGGTATCGACACGCGCCTCTACCGGCCACTTGCCGAGACGTCGGCGCTCGAGCGGTTTGGCATCGATCCTGATCGCCCGATGGTCCTGTTCGTGGGTCGGGTCACGCGTCAGAAGGGCATCGTCTATCTGGCGCGCGCGATCCCATCCATCAGTCCCGACGCGCAGGTGGTGCTGTGCGCGGGCGCGCCAGATACGCCGGAGATCGCCGCGGAGATGCAGCAGGCCGTCGAAGAGGCCCGCCGCGAGCACGCCAGTGTCATCTGGATCGAGGAAATGCTGCCGCGCTCGCAGACGATTCAGCTCTACAGCCACGCGACGGTGTTTTGCTGCCCGTCGATTTACGAGCCGTTCGGGATCATCAACCTCGAGGCGATGGCCTGCGGCGCGCCAGTGGTCGCCTCCGCGGTAGGTGGCATCCCCGAGGTGGTGATCGACGGTGAAAGCGGTGTGCTCGTGCCCGTGTCCCAGCGGACCGAGAGTCCGTTCGAGCCACTCGATCCAGCGCGCTTCAGCGCGGATCTGGCATCAGCGATCAACCGCGTACTGGGCGACGCCAGCCTGCGGGAACGCCTGGTGCGCGCTGGCCACGAGCGCGTAGAGCGCGAGTTCGCCTGGTCAGCGATTGCCAGGCAAACCGCGCAGCTCTACGCCCAACTGGTTTAGGACAAGGGCCTCAGGCGAGGGCCTCAGGCGAGGATGGCCGCGCCCTGCCGAATGGCGTCCAGGAGCTCCTCTTTGACGTCGTCGATGGACTGGTTGCCGTCGACACGGCGCAGCAAGCCGGCACTGGCGTAGCGCTGGATGACCGGCAGCGTGTCGCGCATATAGACACCCACGCGGTGGCTGACCACTTCGCGCTTGTCGTCAGCACGCTGGTACAGCTCGCCACCGCAGGCACGGCACACACCGGCGACGGTCGGCGGGTTGAAGATCTCGTGGTACGACGCCTGACACACGCGGCACATCCAGCGGCCGGCGAGTCGCTCGACCAGGACCTCCGTGGGAACCTCGACGTAGATGGCCATCAGTACCTTGCCACCGCGCTCTGTTAGGCGGCTTTCGAGCGCCTCCGCCTGTGGCAGGGTGCGGGGAAAGCCGTCGAGCAGGGCACCCCGTGTCGCATCGGCGTCGTCGAGACGAGCGGCAATCATTTCGACGACTACGCCATCTGGGACCAGATCGCCACGGTCCATGTACTCCTGAGCGGCGCGGCCGAGGGGCGTCCCCTGAGAGCGGTGCTCGCGCAGCAATTCGCCGCTGGCGACGTGTGGTACGCCGAGAGTGTCCGCTAGAAAGCGCGCCTGCGTTCCTTTGCCAGCACCAGGTGCGCCAAGCAGCAGTACGACTTCGTCATGACCCTGCAACCCCATTGTTGCAATCCCCTCCAAGGTGATGAAATCAGTGTACACGGGCATTTGCCCGCGATCCGGCCTGAAGACCATAAGCCTCATCTATGAGTTCAATCAGGTGTCGGACGCTGGCCTGCGAACCCGCACGAGCCACGCCACGCTGCAGCTGCATCATGCACCCGGGGTTCGCGGTGACGATCGTCTCGGCGCCGGTGGCCGCGATCTCGGACATCTTGTCGTCGAGCATGCGCGTCGACATCTCGCGCTCGGTCAGCATGTACAGACCGGCGCTGCCGCAGCACAGGTCCGCATGTGCCATGTCGCGCAGCTCGAGGCCGGGAATCTGCGCCAGGAGCATGCGCGGAGCGGCCTTGATGCGCTGAGCATGCACCAGGTGACAGCTCTCCTGCAGGGTCACGCGTCGCGGAGCGACCGTCCCAGGCGGAACGAGGTCGATCGACACGAGAAATTCGCTGACGTCGCGCACCAGGCCAGTGAAGGCGGTGACGTCCGGATCAGAGGCGCCGAGCAGGTCGGCGTACTCCTTCATCGTGGCGCCACAACCGGCGGAGTTCACCACGATCGCGTCGAGTCCGCGCCCAAGAAACGCGCGCAGGTTCTGGCGGGCCAGATCGGCAGCAACCCGCCGCTCGCCGCCATGCACGTTGAGAGCGCCACAGCACACCTGCGCTCTGGGGATATGCACTTCGCAGCCGTTGTGGCGCAGCACGCGCAGCGTCGCCGCGTGCACCGGACCATAGGCCAGCGGCATGACGCAGCCCGTGAACAGACCCACGCGATAGCGCAACGGGCGCTCGGCCGGGTAGACCTCCCAGCCTGGTGTGAACGGTTCGGGCAGGTTCGGCAGCAAACTCTCTGCCTGGGCCAGTGGCGCGGGCAGCAGTCCGCTGGCTCGCACCAGACGCTGCAAGCCGCTGCGCTGATACAGCAAGAGCGCAGCGAACATGGCCCGCAGCCGCCCACGGTGGGGTAGCAGCTCCTGGAAAGTGATGCGACGGAAGAGTCGTTCTCGCTTTGAGAGCCGCGCCCGGGAGAAAAGCTGGGCGCGGCCAGCCTCCATGATGCGCCCGAAGTGCACGCCGCTCGGGCAGACGCTCTCGCAGTTGCGACACACCAGACACAGTTCCAGGTGCTTGCGATACGCGGGCGTTGCCTCGAGGCGGCCCTCGTTGAGGGCCTGGATCAGATGGATGCGACCGCGGGGCGACTCGGCCTCGTTACCGGTCTGCAGGTACGTTGGGCAATTTTGCAGGCACAGCCCGCAGTGCACGCACTGCGACAGGTCGGCCGCAACGGGCGCGAAGTTCAGACCCACAGGTCTTCGGGAATGCGCGTCGGAACACCTCGGGTAGCAACGCCAGCGGCCGACGGAGGGACGTGTCGGTCGGGGGTCGGCAGAACCTTGTCGGGATTGAAGTTGCCCGACGGATCAATCGCCGTGCGCACGCGGCGCATCACGTCCAGGTCCTCGGGGCTGAAAATCAGGGCCATCACCGCCTGCTTTTCCATCCCAACGCCGTGCTCGCCGGTGATCGTGCCGCCAGCATCGATACACCGCGACAGGATCTCGTGGCCAGCCGCCAGCACGCGATCGAGGATGCCCGGTTGGCGCACGTCGAACAGGATCATCGGATGCAAGTTTCCATCGCCCGCGTGGAACAGGTTGGCGATGGGGAGGTCGTAGCGCCGGCCAATCTCGACGACCTGCGCCAGAATGTCCGGCAGTCGCGTGCGCGGAACGACCGCGTCGTGCAGGTAATAGTTGGGCGCGATTCGCCCCATTGCGCTCGCGGCGCCCTTGCGCGCCGCCCACAACCGCGCCCGGTCTTCGTCGGAGGCGGCCAGACGAATCTCGAGCGCGCCCGCGCCGCGACACACCTCGTCGACTACGGCGGCCTGCGCTTCGACCTGCTCGAGGAGCCCGTCGACCTCCACCAGGAGCACGGCACCCGCCTCGGGCGGATAGCCAGCGTGAAACGCCGCCTCGATGGCCGAGAGCGCGAGTTTGTCCATCATTTCCAGCGCGGCGGGGACCACGCCGCGTCCGATCAGGCGCGAGACCGCCTCGCTGGCAGCCTCGACTGACGCGAAGATCGCCAGCGTGGTGCGGACAGCTTCGGGTAAAGGCAGCAGGCGCACCGTCGCTTCGGTGACCACGCCAAGCGTGCCCTCCGAGCCGACCAGCAGCCCCGTCAGATCGAGACCCGGTACCGTCTGGCGCCTTGCCTCCCAGGTGAAGCACGCTGCCATCGTGCAGGACCACCTCGACGCCGAGAATGTGATTGACCGTCGCTCCTAGCGACAGGCAATGAGGCCCGCCCGCGTTGTTGGCGATGTTGCCGCCGATGGTGCTGGCCTTCTGGCTCGACGGGTCGGGGGCGAAGAACAAGCCGTAGGGCTCGGCGATCTTCGACAGGTCGAGGTTCACCACGCCAGGCTGGACGACGGCGCAGCGGATTGTCGCGATCGATCTCCAGCACGCGGTTCATGCGCGCCATGGAAATGACCAGCCCGCCACGCCTGGCGGACCGCGCCACCGGCGATGCCCGTGCCCGCGCCGCGCGCCACGATCGGCACCCCGCCGCCTGCGCCTCGCGGACCAGCGACCTGAACCTCGGCGGTCGAGCGCGGCAGGGCGACCAGGTCGGGCATGGCCCGATCGAGGCCGTAGTCGTACTCGTACATGATGACGTCTTCGGCCGCCGAGAAGACCACGCCGGGGCCGAGCGCGCGCTGAGCCGCTCGGCCAGCGTCATCGTCGGCCGACGGGCTGCCGAAGCGCTGGCCAGAGCCGACACGGCGGTGTCGATGTGCTCGGCGGTGTTGTAGACGTGCGTCGACAGGCGCACGCTGCCCGCGCGCACGGCGGCCTTGATCCCGGCCCGAGCGAGCTCGTCTCGCAGGCTGTCGGCGTCGTCGACGGGGACGCTGACGACTGGTGCCGACCGGCGTTGGAAGGTCGAGCTCGCGCGGCCAGGCGGCGGGCCAGTGCGCGCGGCTCGTCGAGGACGCCGCTCGCCTGCCACCGGGCCAGGAGCTCCAGGGAAACCGCCGCGCCAGCCCACGCGTGCCAGGCCAGCGAGACGTCGAAGCGCGCCGCTCCCGGCGCCTGATCGAGCGGCCCGCCGTAGTAGACGGCGTACGGGTTGCGGGTGCTGCGCCAGTTCGCCAGCCAGGCGGGAGCGCTCTCCCAGTGCTGCGGCGCCACGCTGAGAAAGGCCACGCCTCGCGGGCTCAGCAGGTGCTTGTAGGCGGCGCACACGACGAAGTCCGACGCGGTGAGTCGATCGCGACAAACGGGACGGCGTGCGTCGCGTCGACCAGCGTCCGGGCGTTCGCGTGCCTGCGCCGCGTCGGTGATCGCGCGCTGATCGGCGGCGCGACCTGACTGCGACTGGATCAGGCTGAAGGCGACCAGCGTCGTTGTCGGGCGTCGACGCTGCTCGGCCAGGGCGCCGAACGGCACCTGCTCGACGCTCGACGCCGCGCTCGCTCGGCGGCGACCAGCATCGGGAACAGGACCGAGTTGAACTCGTCGTCGGGGATGACGACCTCGTCGCGCTCGGTCAGCGTCGCGGCGACGGTGCCGACGCCGACGACTAGCCGAGGGGACCAGGGCGACGTCTCGCCGGGGATGCCCGATCAGCCTGGCGATACGACGCGCGGCACGCCTCGCCGCGGGCATCCCAGTCGCCGACCCAGTTCGCGGTCGCCGCCTGCCAGGCGTCGACGCGCCGCATGCATCGCCTCGACAGTCGGTCGCGGCGGCAGGCCGTAGGTGGCCGCGTCGAGGTAGGTGATGCCAGGCGCCGGTGCGAACAGCGCCCGCGCATCGGCGAGAGGGTCCGTCGCCACGCCGGGATGGTAGCGCCGCTCAGGCGCCCTCGAGAGTAGCGGGCAAGCTCCCAGCTACTGATGTGGCGGCCGAAGGCTTTCCACTCCTGCTCTTTGGCCGTCAGGAAGCGCTCGAAAATCGGCTGGCCGAGCGCTTCGCGGACCACCGGGTCCCAGTTCGAGCTCTTCGAGCGCCTCGCCCAGGGTGGCGGGCAGCGGGTTCCAGGTGCTTCGGCGCCCTCGGCAGCCATCTCGGACACAAGCTCGTCGCGCCGGCGCCGGCAGTGGCAGGCTGTTGCGGATGCCGTCCAGACCCGTCTTGAGCATCGCCGCCAGCGCCAGGTACGGATTGCAGCTCGGGTCCGGCGCGCGCAGCTCGACCCGCGTGCCGCGCCCGGCGCCGGCTCGGGCACGCGCACGCAGCGCGCCGCGATGGATGCGTGCCCAGGTCACCCGCGCGGGCGCTTCGGCACCGCCCGCCAGTCGCTTGTACGAGTTGACCAGCGGCGCGACAATCGCCGACAGCCCGCGCGCGTGCGCCAGCTGGCCGGCGATGAAGTGCGCCCGCCGTTTCCGACAGCTCGATACCGCTCGGAACGGTCAGAGAACGCGTCGCCCGGCGGCACGGTCGATCAGCACCTGCGAAATGTGCAGCCCCGAGCCCGGCGCGTCCTCCAGCGGCTTGGGCATGAAGCTGACCAGCATGCCGCCGCGGCGCGCGAGGGAACGCAGTGCCCATTTGAGCGCGACGACCGCGTCCGCTGCCTGCAGCGCGCCCATTTCGGCAATGTCGATCTCGTGCTGGCCAGGCCCGACTTCGGCGTGCGACGCCTCAACCTCGACGCCGAAATCGCGCAGAGCGTCAGTTGCCTCGCGGCACAAGCTCGCGGCGCGCACTTCTTGCATCTCGAAGTAGCCGCTGCGGTCGACCGGCGCCAGCGGGCGAGCGCCCGGACCCGACAGCTCGCGGTCTTCGAACACGTAGAACTCGACCTCGATACTCACGCGATAGTCGAACCCCAGGTCCGCCGCCTCGGCGAGCACCGC
>CAVZNP010000010.1:0-90787 GCA_963776625.1 uncultured Chloroflexia bacterium
AACGTGCTGCGCACGCTGGGCAAAGGCGCCGCGGCAATCGCCTTCGCCGGCGATTTCCTGAAGGGCATGCTCGCGGTGCTGTTCGCCAAGTACCTGATCGCACCGGACAACACGTGGATCTGGATGATCGCCGCCATCGCGGCCGTCGTCGGCCACTCGTATTCGATCTTCATCGGCTTCAAGGGCGGACGCGGAGTGGTGACCGGTTTCGGGGCTTCGGTGGTTGCCGCACCGGTGCTGATGCTGATCGCTTTCGCCATCGGGCTCGTCTTCGTGGCCACCACCCGCTACGTCTCGCTCGGCAGCGTCGTCGGCGCGACATTGGGCGGCCTGCTGATGTGCTGGCTGGCGTATGTCCAATCGGACCCGGCATGGGCGCTCTGGGGGGTGCTGATTGGCGGCTTCATCGTCGCGGCCCACAAGGACAACATCGAGCGCCTCCGCGCCGGCACCGAACGCAAGCTCGGCGAGCGCGCCCTGTAGTCGCTGAGATGCGGATCGGACTGCAGATCCCGCGCTTCCACTGGGCGGGCGGGCCGCCGCGTATGGCCGAGACACTGGCGGCGATCGCTCGCGCCGCCGATGACGCCGGCGTGGCGTCCATCTGGCTCATGGACCACTTCTTTCAGATACGGTCGGTGGGCAAGGCCGAAGAAGAGATGCTGGAGGCGTACACGACGCTCGGCTTCCTGGCAGCGCATACCCGCCGCGCGCGGCTGGGCACGCTGGTCACGGGCGTGCACTACCGTCACCCCGGCGTGCTGATCAAGCAGGTCACGACTCTGGACGTGCTGTCCCAGGGACGCGCGTGCCTGGGTATCGGCGCCGGTTGGTACGCGCGCGAGTCGCAGGGTCTCGGTGTGCCGTTTCCGTCGCGTGCCGAGCGCTTCCAGCGGCTCGAGGAGACGTTGAAAATCGCGCACGCCATGTGGGGCGGTGGAGCGGTTGAGCCCGTGTACGGCAAGCACTTTCAGCTTGCGGAGCCGATCAACTCGCCAGCGCCGCTCAGTCGGCCGCACCCGCCGATCATGCTTGGCGGCGGCGGCGAGCAGAAGACGCTCAGGTTCGTGGCGCGGTACGCGGACGCGTGCAATCTCTTCACGCACTACGGACCGGGCGAACTGGCGTGGAAGCTGAACGTGCTGCAGGGCTACTGCGAGGAATACGGCCGCTCGTACGCGGACATCGATCGCACCAGCCTGGGGCAGTGGGACCTGATGCGCAAGTCACCGGCGGCGATTGTCGACGAGATCGGCAAGCTGCACGAGATGGGCTTCACCACGGCGATCGCCAGCCTGCGTGGGGTAGAGACGCTCAAGCCGATAGAGATCCTCGCCCACGAGGTGATCCCACAGGTCGAGAGCCTCTAACGCACGCACTCGAACTCGAACCCATATGGCAGGACCCGCATTGGGAAAAGCGTGTTGACCGCCGGGCCGGTTAACATTGCGCCCGGTGCGGCACCGGAGGCGAGCCCAGTCCCTAATTGCGCTGGGCCTCGGACTCGCCGGCGCCCTGCTCATCGGCCTCTCCCCAGCCACGTCCGCGGACGCACCCAATCTCGCGTACAGCAAAGACGTCAGCTGGCACCTCGACGGCGCGCCCGAGGTCTCCGCCATGGAGTCCACCATTCGCTCGGTGCTCTCGGACGTCCACGTCCAGTTCAACGGCGCCGACGGCCAGCAGATCGAGGGCTTCTTTCCCGGTCCGACGTACTCCTATGGCCCCTCGCCCGGCGTGACGCCCTTCTACCTGTATATCCGCGACACCGCCACCGATCTGCCGATGGTGCGCTACTTCTACGGCGGGCAGGCCCTGCGCAGTTCGATCGAGGAGTTCCTCCGCGAACAATATCCCGACGGCTCGATCTCAGCGACGATCTCCCCCGACGACAAGGTCGACAAGGCCACGGTCGTCTCCGACGAGGAGACCAGCGCCATCGTGGACGCCGTCGAAGCGTACGACGCGATGCCCGATCCAGCCTGGCTCAACCAGAGCCTGCGCGGGCAGACGCTGATCGACCGTCTGAATCGCGCGATGACCTGGGTGCTGACGGTCCGCCGCGATCCAGACACCCAGTTGATCAAGCGCGCGCACACGACCGACTGGGGCGACATCAAGTGGGAGTCGAACAGCGACCCGTCGCACATCAGCCCTGGCGACCAGTGGACGGTGTCCATCTACGACCAGGCCATCGGCTACGCCGCGCTGCAGGGCCTGGCACGACTCAACGCCGCCGTGGGGCGCGACAGCGACCGCGCCCACTGGGAAGCCGAGGCCGCGACGATCAAAGCCGCGACGAATCAGGTGCTGTGGCAGGACGACCCCGACCACGGCTTCTACCGCATCCACAAGCACCTGGCGCCGAACAACGTGATGCACGATCAGCCCGAGGACAATGTCATCGCCATCGGCAACGCCGCCGCCATCTATTACGGCCTCGCCGACCCGGACAAAGTGCCGCGCATCCTGGCCGCGCTCGAACGCGCGCGGATCGCTGCCGGCGCGCCCAAGCCGGGGCTCACGCTTTATCCACCGTATGACAACTGGCACCAGGTCGAGATGGACCAGCGCACCTATCAGAACGGCGCGCTGTGGGACTGGTGGGCCGGGCGGCAGATCAGCGCCGAGTTCTGGAGCGGCTACTCACAGCTTGCGCGCGACCATCTGTTGATGGTTGCCCGCGATTGGGCAACGCATCCTGGCACGGTGCGCGAGTGGGAGAGCCCGTCGCTCAACAAGACCGGCGCCGACCAGGCGTACGCCGGCGCCGCCGCGGTGCTGGGGCAGTCGGTCGTGGACGGGCTGTTCGGGGTTCGGATCGCGGGACAGACGGTATCGGTCACGCCCCGGCTGGGCAATATGAACGGCGGCGTACGTGTCTACGAGCCGGCGGCCGACCTGTACGTCGCGTACGAGTACCAGGCGTCGGACCGCGGCGAGACGGTGCAGTACGGCTCGAATTCGTCGACGGCGGTGAGTTTGCATCTGCCGATTCGCTGGCGCGGGGACACGCGGGCGCGGCTGGACGGCAAGGACTATTTGCCCGTGACGTACCAACGGGTGGGCGAGGCGCTGCTGGGCACCGTGGTCGTGCCGAGTGGGCAGCACAAAGTAGAGATTTTCAAAATTCCGACCGGCCGCAAGAAGTTCTAGTTCAAGCGCGAGTGAGCGGCGCGAACGCCGTATCCAGCTTCTTCACCCCGGCGCTGCCGGCGAAGTTCACCTCGACAATCTCAGTGCTTGGATCGGCGCGCACGCTGATCACAATCCCAACCCCGAACGTCGGGTGCCGCACACGGTCACCCGCTCGATACGTTGGCTCGGTCGCCGCGCGCGGCGGCTTCGGCGGCCGCGGCCCGGTGGGCGGCCTGGGCTCAGCCGTCGGCTGAAACGCGCGCGCTGCCAGATCGCGCGCCTGCTCGCGGGTCAGCGCCGGCCGCTCCTCCCGTCGCGACGACCACGCGGGGCACCCGGATGCCGAGATCCCGCCCCGGGCGCGTGCGTCACCAGCGCCAGGTGCTGCGGAATATCGATCAGAAAACGTGACGGCGTCGACGTCGACGAGTTGCCGTACATCGTGCGACGGAACGCGCGCACCAGGTACAGCCCGCGCATCGCCCGCGTGATGCCCACGTAGAACAGCCGCCGCTCTTCCTCCAGCTGTTTGGGGTCGTCAACAGACCGCTGGTGAGGGAGCACACCCTCCTCGACGCCAACCAGGAACACGTATGGGTACTCGAGCCCCTTGGCCGCGTGCAGCGTGATGAGCGTCACCGCGTCGGCCGCCGCGCCGCCGTCGTCCAGCTGATCGACGTCCTGAACCAGCGAGACGTCCTCGAGAAACGCCGCCAGCGCATTCTCGTTGGCCAGCTCGTCGTAGTTCTGCGCTTTGGAGCGCAGCTCGCGCACGTTGGCCTCGCGCTCTTCGCCTTCTTCGGTGCCGTCCTGCAAATAGCGCTGATAGCCGCTCCGTTCGAGCACCGTGTCGAGCACGTCCAGCACACTCCGATTGGGCAGCTCCTGACGAATGGGCTCGACGATGTCGGCAAAGGCGCCAAACAGCTCGCGGCCGCGCACGCCAAAGGGCGCCTGCGCGGCGAGCGGGTCGCCGGTTGGATCGTGGCGCAGCGCCGCGACGCGCACCAGCGCCTCATACGGGCTGAGGTTTTCCGCGCTCGACCAGCGCATGAGCTCCTGGACCGTCTTCTGGCCGATGCCGCGCGGCGGCAGGTTGATCACGCGCTGCAAGCTGACTGCGTCGAACGGATTCTGAATCAGCCGCAGGTAGGCCAGTACGTCCTTGACCTCCTTGCGCTCGTAGAACCGAACGCCGCCGACCAGTCGGTAGGGCATGCCCGCGCGGACAAACGCGTCCTCGAGTGCGCGCGACTGCGCGTTGGTGCGGTACAGGATCCCGAAGTGGCTCAGCGGCACGTGCTGCGTTCGGTGCAGCCGCTCGATCTCGCGCAGCACGTACAGCGCCTCGTCCTGCTCGTTGTAAGCCTCGTGGACGGTGACCGGCAGCCCCTGCTCGTTGTGCGTCCAGAGATTCTTGTCCTTGCGCAGCTTGTTGGAGGCAATGACCGCGCGGGCCACCTGCAGGATGGTCGCCGTCGACCGATAGTTCTGCTCCAGCACGACAACCTTGAGATCAGGAAAGTCGTGCTCGAAATTGAGAATGTTGCGGATGTCGGCACTGCGCCAGGAATAGATCGACTGATCTTCGTCGCCAACCACGCACAGGTTGCGGTTCTTGTTGGTGAGCAGTTTGACGATCTCGTACTGGGCGATGTTGGTGTCCTGGAACTCGTCGACCATCACGTAGTGAAAACGTCGCTGGTAGAAATCGAGCACTTCAGGCACGCTACGGAAGAGTTCCGCGGTCACCGAGAGCAGGTCGTCGAAGTCGAGCGCGTGGTGACGCTCGAGTAGCTCGTTGTAGCGACGGTAGACGCGGGCGACCGTCTCGTGCCACTGGCCCTGGGCGTCACGCGCGTAGGCTTCCTGGTCGACCAGCTCGGACTTGGCGTGCGATATCGCGCTCAGGACGGAGCGCGGCGAGGTGCGCTTCTCGTCGACCTCCAGCTCCTTGAGGATCTGCTTGACGAGGTCGATCTGATCGTTGTCGTCGTAGATGGCGAAGCCGGGGTCGCGGCCCACGTGCCCAATGTCGCGCCGCAGCCAGCGCGCGCACAGCGCGTGGAACGTGCCGACCGACAGGCCGCGGGCGAGGTCTGTGCCAACGAGGCCGTCCAGACGTTCGCGCAGCTCGCGCGCGGCTTTGTTGGTGAAGGTGACTGCCAGGACGTTGTAGGGGTACAGCTTCTCGACGGTGTTGAGCAGGTACGCGACGCGGTGGACGATCACCCGCGTTTTGCCGGAGCCAGGGCCGGCGAGGATCAGCAGCGGGCCGTCGACATGGGAGACCGCCTCGCGCTGATGCGGGTTGAGGCCATCAAGAAGCTGTTCGGCGCGGCGGGCGGTCGGGGCAGTCATCGGGGTGGGGTTATTGTCCCACGCAGGCCGTCACGCCCGGCAACGTTCGTGTTCAGCGGACCGCGTTCAGCGGACCGCGTACATCGATCCCTGGGGCGTTTTCGTCACCTCGATCCGCACGGGAAAGCGTTCCCGCAAATCCTCCAGGTGCGTGATCACCAGGATCTTCTCGAACTCGGCCTCGATCGCCTGGATCGCTTCGACAACGCGGTCGCGACCCTCCTGGTCTTGCGAGCCGAAGCCCTCGTCCACCACCAGCAACTGCAGGCGGGTGCCCGCTCGGTGTGCCAGCAGTCGTGACAGGGCGATGCGGATCGCGAAGTTCACCCGAAAGCCTTCTCCGCCACTGAACATCTCGTAGCTGCGCGTGCCAAGCTCGTCGGCAATCCGAATGTCCAGCGTCTCGATCGTGCCCATGCCCGAACGCACGTCGCGCTGCGTCTCGAACTTCACGTGCATCCGCCCATCGGTCATGCGCGCCAGGATGCGATTGGCCTCTTCCTCGATCTCAGGTATCGCCGTCTCGATGATCATCGCCTGCACCCCGCGCCGCCCGAACGCGTACGCCAGGTCGCCGAAGACGCTCTGCTCGCGACGGAGCGCATCCTGTCGCGCCAGGCTGTCGCGCTGCTTGCGCTCCAGAAACGCGCAGTTGTCGAGTTTGGTCTGCGCGTACAGACACTGATCTCGGGTCTCATCCCGCGCGCGGTGCACCTCAGCCGACTGCTGAACCAGTTCAGCCAGCCGCTCGCGCTCGCCGGCCAGTCCCTGCGCCTTGCCGCGCAGCCCTGCCAGGCGCTCCTCGTCCGCGCGGCACTCGGACTCCACGCGTGCGAGGTTGCCCTGCAGCTCGGCGATCTGCGTGTCCAGATGGTCAGCGCTGAGTCGCGCCTGCTCGAGCAGTTGTCGCTCACGGTCGGCCCCCGCCAGCGCGGCGGCTCGCGAGCGAAGCTCGGCATGCCGGCGCTCCTCGTATCCGAGCCCAGCAATCCTGGCATCGAGCTGCTTCATCGCGGTGCGCGCTTCGGTCGCGAAGCGCCCCTCGGCCAGCGCCCGCTGGCGGTCGGCAAGCTCCTGTTCCAACAGTCCCGTCTGCCGCAGCGCCTCCTCGGCCTGGCCAACGAGCGCTTCGGTCTGCGCCAGGCGTCGATGAACAGCCTCGCGGTTCTCGAGCGCGCGCGCGGCCTGACTCAGCAGCCCCTCGTCGCGACCGATCGTGGCGTCCAGCGCACGGCACGCGCTCTCGTTGGCGCGGAACTCGTCGCGCAGCTGCGCGCCCTGACGCACGAGCTCGTCGCGCAGGCGCTGTTTGTGGCGACCGTCCATCGCCCGCTTGCACGTCGGACACGTCGACAGAGTGTCCAGTTCGTCGAGGCGAGCGCGCAGCTCGAACATCTCTTTCTTGAGGTGTGTGTTGACGGTGCGCTTTTCGGCGGCGTCCTCGCGCGAACGTCCCACCACGCCCTGCAGTTGAGCGTGCTGCGCCTCTACCCTCGCGAGCGAAATCCCTTCGGTTTGCGCGCGGCGCAGCTGCACCTGCAAGGTCGGCAACTGCGCGCTGGCCTGGCGCAGCTCGCCGAGACGCTTCTCGCGCTGGGCGACCTCGCCCTCCAGGCGAGCCTGCTCGGCGGCAAGCGTACGCATCGCGGCTTCGCGGGCACGCTCGAGCGGCAGGAAGGCCTGCTGCGTCTGTGTCATCGCTTCGAGGTCGTGCCGCACCGTGTCGAGGTCGTGGGCGGCGCGCTCGATCTCGGCCGCGCGCGAGACCACGGCCTGCACCTCTTTGCGCAGCGCTTGTCGCTCGCTCAGCCCGGAGCTGACGCGCCCACGCTCGACGTTGTAGCGCTCCAGTCGGGCGCGCGTATCGTCCAGCTGATGCTGGAGCGCATCCAGCTGCGCGACCCGCTCACGGACGAGCGTGAGCTGTTGCTCCAGGTCCGTGACATGCGTTTCGAGCGTGGCGAGCTCGCCGCGCAGACGGTCCAGCTCGGCCTGGTACGTCGGCCGACGCGCGATCTCCGCCTCCCAGTCCTGGGCCAGGCGTCGCTCGTCCAGCAGCTGCGCCTCGCAGGTTTTGAAGCGTTCTTTGGCGCGACTTTCCAGCTCGTCGTAGGCGCCCAGCTCCAGGATCTCGGCCAGGATGCGTTTGCGCTCGGAAGGCGAATTGGTGGTGAAGCTGTCGGCGCGGCCCTGCTGGATGAAGCTCGAGTTGGTGAAGGTCTCGTAGCTCATGCGCAGCGTGCGCTCGATCGCGCGCTCGGTTTCGGTCACCGAACGCTCGGTCAGCGGGCGATAACCCTCGTCGGCGAGGATGGCAAACTGCAGGTCGGAGTAGCCGCCGCGGCCGCGGCGCTGACGCTTGCGGATGACGCGATACTGGTGGTCGTCGAGCGCGAACTCGAATTCGACCTCCATGTCCGTCGCGCCCGAGTGGATCAGCTCGTCGACGGAGCGCGATCGAGCGC
The DNA here is from genome assembly GCA_963776625.1 of uncultured Chloroflexia bacterium. Taxonomy (GTDB): domain Bacteria; phylum Chloroflexota; class UBA6077; order UBA6077; family CF-72; genus CF-72. The sequence goes on from CAVZNP010000010.1 coordinate 7,965, forward strand.
GGCCCCACAGTGCCCACGTGATGGCGTCCAGGAGGGCGGACTTGCCGTGGCCGTTGTCGCCGGTGAGCACGGCGACGTGAATCCCGTCGAAGCGCAGCGGCTCGTGGACCTCCGTATAGGACATGAAGTTGCGGAGATTGAGCGCGATGGGTATCAAGGCCCCACGGCGGGTCGACTCCCCCACCCCCCAACCCCCTCCCCCTGCAGCGCGGAAGGAGCGGGGGCGTCTTCTTGGGTCAACGCGGGCTCCGCCTGCGGACTCCCGTGTTCGTGCTCCGGCTGTTCGGTCATGAGCGAGCGCGCGTAGCGCAGGAGCGTTTCGCGGCGCGGAGCGTCGACCTTCTGGTGTTCGAGATACAGTGCGAGCGCTTCAAGTGGCCCCGCGCGCTGGATCGCCGCGCCGGCGGCGCCCCAGCGGCTGCGCGGCCGCTGGCGGCTGGTGCGTTCGAATGGCGCGATGAAGTACGCGGACTTCAGCTGCGCTCGAATGTCGTCCTCGCGCAGCTCGCTGCCGCGCTCGGGCGGGATATCGATCCGCACGCGCACCACCGCGCCTTCCAGTGCCGACGCCTGCCGAGCGATAGCCCGCACCACGTCTTCGGTCGCATTCTCCGACTCGACGTGCGCCTCAATCGTCAGGAACGGCCGCGCTTTGACTGGGCGGAACTCGAAGTCCGCTTTGCCGTTATCGGCGATCTCCACCAGCACCCAGCCTTTGGCTTCGTCCTGTTCGCCGAAGTCGACCCGATCGATGCTGCCCGCGTATACGACCTGCGGCGCCGCATAGTTCAGCACCTGGTGCTTGTGGATGTGACCCAGCGCCACGTACGCGATCGACGGCAGATCGAATGTTTGCAGGTCGTACATCGGGTCGCCGCCCATCGTCAGCAGCCGTTCGGCGCCGATCTTCGCCCCGAAGAGGTGCGCGTGCCCGACACATATCGCTGGCACGTCCGGGTCGAGCGCGTCGGCCTCGGTGCGCAGGCGCGCCCGCGTCAGATCAATCATCGCCTGGTTCAGCTCGGCGATGGTGCAGTTCTTGTACTCGGGTTGGGCGACGACCAGGCTGCGGATCGCCCACGGAAAGGCGACGACCTGGATCGGCCCCGAGCGGGTCTGGATGACGTGCGTGCCAATACTGCGGGCAACCGTGACACTGGGCACCTCCAGCGCACGGAAGATGTCCACGCTGGTCGCCCGCCCGGCGGACATCGGCACGTCGTGATTCCCCGCGACCAGCATCGTCTGGATGCCGGCCGTCGCCAGGCGCTGGATGCGGCGCGCGAACTCGCGCTGGTGCGTGGGCGTGGGGTCGCGCGTCTTGTAGATGTCACCGGCGAAGACCGCCAGGTCCACGTGCTCGGCGATGGCGCCATCAATTGCCTGATCGAGCGAGCTGAGGAAGTCGTGCAGACGCTGATTGAGGCCCGTCTCGGGATTGATGCGGCCGTAGTTCTCCATGCCGATGTGGGTGTCGGCGATGTGGGCGATGCGCAACGGAGCGCCGGCGGTCATTCGTCCCCGAAGATCTCGTCGTAGCGACGTGCGCGCGCCGCAAACACGGCGCCTTCGTCGGCGCCTATCGCGGCGTAGAAGATCGGGTCGTACTTGCGCGTCCTGACCATCATCGGCATGGGCACCGCATGCCCGAGCACCAGCGCCTGCTCGCGCGAATCCAGCGTGGCCAGCACCGTGCGCAGGTGCGAGCCACCACTGACGCCCGTGAAGATGGCATCGATGTCCCGCTCGTCGTTCAGCTGGCACGTGATCCGTGTGCCGATCTGCGACAGGACCTCGGCGTCGATGCCGCTCGGCCGCTGATCGACCACCAGCAACGTCACGTAAAACTTCCGCAGCTCGCGAGCGATCGTCCCGAACGTCGTCTGCCGCGCCGCGTCCGAGTTGAGGAACTTGTGGGCTTCCTCGATGGTGATCATCAGCGGCCGAGGACGGTCGGCCTCGTCCTTGGTATTCCAGTAACGCTCGGTCTTTTTGACCCACAGCTCGTGCAGACGCCGCGTGATTACGTTGGCGGCCAGGATGTAGGCCAACAGATTGCGCTGACGACCGAACTCCAGCACCACGTGCTGACCGCGCTCGAGCTGAGCGATGACCTGGTCGAGCGTCGAGCGCTCCAGCGAGCGTTCGACAAACGGTAGTCGGTCGATCAACCGCAGCTTGCTGCGCAGTGCGCTGAGCGACGCGTGATTGCCGCCTTCCTGATTGGCAAAGTCGGTGAGCTCCTGCCCGTTCATGTCGAGCAGCCGCGCCACCCAATCGTCGCCCAGCTTGTCCTCGCACAACGCTGCCGACTCGACGGCGGTGCGGTGCAGGCGCAATTCGTCCTGCAGCAGGGCAATGTCGGCGACCGACAATTCCCGCAACGCAATCTTGATCTCGCCCGCGGGTCGCACGCCCCGCCCGCGCGAGGACTCCAGGTCGAGCGTGTACACGGCGACGCGGCCGCCGAACAGCTGCGACAGACCTTTGACCTCGGTGCCCTCCTCGTTCTTGGCGCTCCAGCCGTACTCGGAGTGCATGTCGAAAATCAGGTTGACCGCGGCGCTGGCTTTGATGACACCGCACAGGATCAGCCGGGTGAGAAAGCTCTTGCCAGTGCCCGACTTGCCGAAAATGCCGTTGGAGCGCTCCACGAAACGGCGCAAATCCAGACACACCGGCACGTCCATGTCGATGGGCTGGCCGATCTGGAAGTGGTTTTTGCCGTCGTCACGACCGAAGACGCGCTCGAAGTCGCCCAGCGTCGCTTCTGACACGCTGGAGAAGTGCGGCGGAATGGTGCGCGCCGGGCGAGGCGCCATGTCGGCCTCGTCGAATTCCACGTCGGCGGCGAGGTTGGCGAGCATGAGCTCTGGCTTCAGTTTGACCAGCGCGTAGGTGGTGGTGCCGCTGAGGACCTGGCGCAAAAAGACGTCGATTTTGCTCGGATCGCCCGGTGGATCGCGCAGGACGTCGTTGTTGGCCGAGTCGAGCTGCACGTCGGTGACGAGGCAGAAGTATTCGTACTTCTGGCCGACGATCTTGACGAACTTGCCGAGCCGCACGTCCTCGATGGCGACCACGGGATCCAGGCGAGCGGTGAGGCCCTCGGCGACCGACCCGGCGACGAGCAATCCCAGGCGGCTGTGGGGTGGGCTGCTCATGCCACCTCGACAGGGGCCAGGCAGCGCCGCAGGATGCTGGTCAATCGGGCGTAATCCGCGCGCAGCAACAGAGCCAGCTCGCGCCCGGCCTGCTGCAGGAACTCGGCGCCGTCCGGGTGGTTGCGGGCCGTATCGCGCAGATTCGCCGCCAGCAGCTCGTCGGCGGGCACCTCGGCCGCTGTCAGCAGCACCTGCAAGTAGTCCAGGCCAGCGTCGGTGAACGAGCGCACGCGCCGCGGCGGACAGGTGAACACCGAGTAGTGGAGCCGTGGCGGGCGCGGCGGCAGGAACTGATGCAGGCTGCCGCGCTCGGCAAAACCGACGACCAGCGCGCGGAAGGTGGTGCGCAGGACCAGTGGCAGATCCGGGTTTTCTTCGTAGATGCGCTCGTCGCGGACGTCGCCGTGGCCGCGCATGATGGCCCGCGAGCCGGGGTCGATGCCGGCGGTCTGCACGTGGGCAACCACGCCGTAGACCGTGAGCGCGTCGTCGGTAGCCACCTCGACGAACGCGCCGAAGGGTGGCGCCCAATCGAGCTCGAGGGCCTGGGCCAGAAACTCGGTCGTCGAAGCTTCGACGACTTCGCCGATCAGGCCCGTCTCGACTTCGGAGTCGGGCTCGGGGGCGAGGGCGCGCTCGGGCTCGCGTTCGGGGCCGTGTGCCGAGTGGTAGAAGCCGTTGAGGCTCATACGGTGCGCACCTGCTTGCGCGACAGCTTGGCCGACGGGCGGGCGATCACGCCCTGGCGGGCGAGCTCCTGCTGGACCAGCGTGTCCAGGACGTCGCGGTCGCCGAGCGAGATCACGGCGCGGTCGTCGGCGCGCGCCAGGACAGCCGGGTAGCCGAAGCCCTTGGTGCACTGGTCGACCAGCACCGCGTGGAGCAGGTTCAGCAGCGCCTGGTCGCGGGCGACCCATTCGGGGACTTCGACGCGGGCGATCTCGTCGCCGGTGTTGAGCAGGAAGAAGTAGACGCGGTGGCCGCCAAAAAACGGGTCGTGGACATTGGAGCGGACGCGGAACAGGCCGGTGCGCTCCCATCGGTCGAGCCAGCGGCCGAGCAGGTGCGCGTCGTTCAAGCCACGCAAGGCGCAGGCGTGGGCGCCGCTGCACACGTCGCAGGTGAGCGGCGTGCTGCCGCACACGGCGCGGAAGAGGTGCACGAGGTCGATGCCACGCGAGCGACTCGCGTAGGCGGCGACGGGCACGCGCAGTTGCCGCAGGCGCTCGAGCTGGGCGACGAAGTCGGTGTAGAAGCGGGTTCGGAGAAAGTCGCGTGGGCGCTCCTCGAGGACCGAGAACAGAAGCGTGCCGTCCACGAGCGCGACCGCGGGCGCCCGCGCGGCGTCTCGCGGCGCGGCAGATGCGTCTCGCGGCGCGCCAGAGGCGTCTCGCGGCGCGCCAGATGCGTCTCGCGGCGCGCCAGATGCGTCTCGCGGCGCGCCAGATGCGTCTCGCGGCGCGACAGATGCGTCTCGCGGCGCGCCAGAGGCGTCACGCGGAGCGGCAGATGCGTCTCGCGGCGCGGCAGATGCGACTCGTGGCGGGCTAAAAGCGTCTCGCGGGGCGACAGATGCGTCTCGCGGAGCGACTGAGGCGTCTCGCGGCGCCGTGGCGCGGATCTCGCCTTCGGCAAGATCCGCCAGCGCGCGCAGCTCTTCTACGGTGCGCAGCGCGTCCAGGTGTCGGTCGCGCATCGGCACCTGACGCCGCGGATCGCGCGGGTCGACGATGAACAGGTGCTCGTCCGTGTACCCCAGCGTGGACGCGCTGCGCAGCTCGACGTCGCGCTCGGGCTGCCCGTACGGAATCCGCACGCGCCCGACGTTGATCAGGTAGAACTCGCCGCTGCCGCCGTGACGGTCCGGATCGATTTCCGCGCCGTCGGTCGCTATGGCGGTATACGCCGGCGGCCGAGGATGGGGCGGCACGCGCTCGTCGAGCGGTCCGGTGGGCACCGCGACGCGCTCCTGAACAGTTTCCGCCAGCTCGGCCAGCTCCTCCCAGCGATCGCGATACTCCGCGAGCATCGCGTCGAGCAACTCGAGTCGGCGCTGCTCGTCGGCGCGGCGTCGCGCAAGCTGTTCGCCCATCTGACGTACCTGTGAGCTCAGATCGAGCAGATCCAGCGGCATGCCACTCGCTTCAGGCCTGATCGCGCTCGGTGGTGCGCCACACACGCAGCGACCCGACGCGTTCGAGATGGCGGACGTCGACCAGCTGAATCAGCTCGAGGCCGCTCTCGACGCTCCACTCGAGGCGCGAGATCTGGCAGTTGTCAACACCTTCTTTGAGCCACAGGTCGTCGACGGTGCCGCCCATGGCGTCGACGAGGATGGTCTGGCCCACCGCGCCATGCGAGATGACCACCACGGTCTGGCCGACATGCGTGGGCATGCGTTCGTTGAAGAAGCTGAGGGCGCGGGCTTGCGCGGCGCGGATCTGCTCACCCTCGGGCAGCTGGTAGCCGCTCGGGCGGGTGGCCCACGCCTTGAGGCCGCCGGGGAACGCGGCGTTGATCTCGTCGCGGTGCTTGCCGGTCCACGCGCCAACGTCGATCTCGCGCAGCCTTGGTTCAGTCGTGACCTCGAGCTGGTGCAGGGCTGCGACTTCCGCGGCGGTATCCGCAGCGCGGCCGAGGTCACTGCTGTAGACGGCGGCGATCTGTTCGTCGGCGAGGGCGCGGGCAAGCTCGGCGGCCTGGGCCCGGCCGCGGTCCGTCAGCGGCGAGTCGGCCTGGCCCTGCCAGCGGCCTTCGACGTTGAAGACGGTTTCGCCATGTCGTGCCAGGAGGATACGAACAGGTGTTCCACCCATCGCCGACCAGTATATAAGCAACAAGCGGCTCGTCTCCTCGTCGTAACGAGTTTTCTTTGGCAGTCGAAAGCTCGAAACGAGTTTTCTTTAGAAGTCGAAAGCTGCGGCTTTCTCCCCAGGGCTCCGCGCCCTGGACCCCGCGTCCCAGAGCCCTACTCTCGGTGGCCGTCAGCCGCATCCGCTCGCTGGAACGCACGCACTGTCAACACGCGTGTAATCCAGTCAGGTGGTTCTCATCGCCGTAACGCACGCGCTGTCAACACGCGGGTGTAATCGGAAGTGGAGTCCCGCACCCAAGGTGGTGCCTTGAGGTGGTGCCTTGAGGTGGTGCCCTGAGGTGGTGCCCTGAGGTTTTCCACCGACCTGTGCCTCCCCAGTGTGTGCTCCCGAGGATGTCATTCCCCGAGGTGTCCACCAGGACGAGACGTTCGCGAGAGCGGATGCGGCTGACGGCCACCGAGAGTAGGGCTCTGGGACGCGGGGTCCAGGGCGCGGAGCCCTGGGGAGAAAGCCGCAGCTTTCGACTACAAAAGAAAACTCGTGACGAGCCGGTGCCCGCCCTGAGGAGAAAGCCGCAGCTTTCGACTTCTAAGAAAAAACTCGTTACCGAGTACGAAAAAGCCTGTCAGTACAAAATTCGCGTGTCCCCGACCCTGCGCGTGATCTTGTGCTCATCCGTGTACGTCACCAGCGCAAGCGTGTACTTGCGCGATGCGTCCAGCAAGTCGCGGATTTGCGCCACCGTCCGCGCGCCTTGCGCGGCGATGTCCGCGCGGATGCGCGCCACGATCGCGTCGAGCGTGACGCGATCGTACATGAGTCCAGCGGCGACCTCCACCAGGCGGCCGTCGGCAATGGCGGCGTCAACGACTTCCGAGGAGATACGCAGCTCTGCTTCGAGGTCAGCCCGGTCCGGCGGTGACACGCCGGCCTCCCGCAGCACGGCGAGCAAGGACGCAAGCTGCGCCTCTTGCGCCGCCGAAAACGACACCGTGTGACTGAGCAACCGCACGAAGGGGCCGTCCTCGGTCGCCAGCCCGTCCGCCTTCAAGCGTTCCAGCTCGCGCACGAACAGACGTGGCTCGGCCCCCAGCCGCGTGCGCAGCTCCTCCTTGGGCAGCCCGCGCCGCAGCGGGTACGCCGCGTGGAAGCCAGAGAGGATGGTGCGCACCTGATCGGACAGCCGCTGCCAGCCTTCGGGCGTCACGACGAACGAGCGCGCATCGATGCGCGCCGAACCGTTCGAGGCGTCCACCAGCAAGAGGTCGCTGGTCGAAAGCAGGCGGCTAACCGCGGCACGCACCTCGGCAGCGGGCAAGCCCGAGCGCGTCACCAGCCCATCGACGCCTGACGGCTCGCGGGCGCGCAGCCGCTCCAGGACAATCTCCTCAGGCGAGCCTTGCGCCAGCACTTCGAGCTGCTCGAGAATCGTCAGCCTGCCGGCGCCGGTGCCGCTTGGCGTGCGACTCCACGACGGTGCCACCCCCGATGGTCCGGCTCGGCGACGGCAAGCGCAGCACGAACAGGTCGCCACGCGCGAGCGCGATCTCGTCCTGGAGCCGCACCTGGACCCAGGCTTCCTCACCGGGGGCCACTTCGTCGCGGTCGAGGAGTGACAGCTTGCCCAGTGTCTCGGCCGCGCCCGTGTGAAAGCTAACCTCGGTGTTGTGTCGGATGGGGTGCACGTCGCGGATCACGCGCAGGCGCGCGTCGACCGCGCGCGTGGGCTTCAGACTGCCAGGACTCGCCAGCACCTGACCGCGCCGCAAGTCTTCGACGGCCAGGCCCGTCAGGTTGATCGCCGTACGGGTACCGGCTGGCACGGTCTCAAGCTTTTTGCGGTGACTTTGCAAGCCGCGCACGCGCGATCGCAGGCCGCCCGGCTGCACCTCGAGCTCCTGGCCGAGGTGCATCTCGCCGTCGATCAGCGTGCCGGTCACGACTGTCCCGAAGCCGGCGACGGTGAAGACACGGTCGATCGGCAATCGCGGTCGCCCCGTATTGGGTCGCAAGCGCTCTTTCTGCAAAAGTGCCTGCAGCACCTCGATCAACGTGTCCAGCCCGACGCGCGTCGTCGACGAGCAGGGGACGATGGGCGCGTCGCGCAAGACCGTCGAGGACAGAAACTCCTCGACGTCTGCCTGCACCAGGTCGAGCCACTCGTCGTCGACGAGATCACGCTTGGTCAGGGCGACCACGCCAGTCGAGATGCCCAGCAAGTCCAGGATGGCGACGTGCTCGCGCGTCTGAGGCATGACCCCCTCGTCGGCGGCGATGACCACCAGCGCGATGTCAATACCACCTACGCCAGCCAGCATGTTGTGGATGAAGCGCTCGTGGCCGGGCACGTCCACGATGGAGACCTCCTGGCCGTCGGGCAGCCGCAGCCAGGCGAAACCCAGATCAATGGTCATGCCGCGCTCTTTTTCTTCCTGGAGACGGTCGGGGTCGATGCCTGTCAGAGCGCGAATGAGGGTGGACTTGCCGTGGTCGACGTGGCCGGCGGTGCCGATGACTCTCACAGAACCCCGCGCACCGCCCGCTCCAGGTCTGGGTCCTGATCAGGAAGCACGGAGCGCAGGTCCAGCAGCACGCGGCCGTCTTCGATTCGGCTGACGACCGGCGGATCAGCGCGGCGCAAGCGAGCTGCCAGGCCGTCTGCCGACCCGCGTTCCAGGCCGACGGCGGCACTCGGCTGCGTCTGGCCGGGAAGTGAGCCGCCGCCGACCGCCGAACGTGTGGCCACCACCTGACCTCCCAACCGAGACGCCAGGCCCTCGGCGCGGTCGCGCAACACCTCGAGCGGAGCCTCGATCATGCGCCAGATGGGCACCTCGCGTTCGGCCTCGCCGCGAACATAGTGCAGCAGCGTAGCGCCGAGGGCGGCCAGTGTCAGCTTGTCCGGACGAATGGCGCGCATCAGGGGGTGGCGCCGCAGGCGGCCCACCTCGGCCGCACTCCCGACGATGATGCCCGCCTGGGGACCGCCGAGCAGCTTGTCGCCCGAAAAGGCGATCAGCGTCATGCCCGCGGCCACGCTGTCCTGGACCATTGGCTCGCGCGCGAGCCCGAAGCGTGCCGTGTCGAGCAGCGAGCCGGAGCCGAGGTCGTCAACCACCGGCAGCGCATGCGTCCGACCGACAGACACCACCTCGTCGAGCGTGGGCTGATGCACGAAGCCCAGTTGCAGAAAGTTCGAGGCATGCACGCGCAGCAGCATGGCGGTCTGTGGGGTGATGGCCGCCTCGAAATCGGACGCGTACGTGCGATTGGTGGTGCCAACCTCGATCAGGCTCACGCCGGATTGAAGCATCACGTCCGGAATGCGGAATCCGCCTCCGATCTCGACGAGCTGACCGCGTGAGATGATCGCCTCGCGACCCTGGCCCAGCGCCGACAGGATCAGCAGCATGGCCGCGGCATTGTTGTTGGTCACCAGCGCATCTTCGGCACCGGTCAACCGGCGCAGGAAGTCGGTGACCAGGTTGTGGCGCGAGCCGCGCTCGCCTCTGTCCAGGTCGTACTCGAGGTTGGAGTAGCCGCGCCCCGCGTCGTCGGCAGCCTGGAGGGCAGCGGGGCTGAGCGGCGCGCGACCCAGATTGGTGTGGATGATGACGCCTGAAGCGTTGATGACTGGCCTCAGGCGTGGGCGAGTTGTGGCCCTGACGCGCTCCGCGACGAGGGTGGGCAGATCCGCCACCGTATAGGGCCAGCCACCGTTTCGCGCGCCGCGGCGCGCTTCGTCCAGGACATCTCGCGCGGCTTGCAGCGTCAGCTCGCGCGGCAAATCGGCCAGTCGCGCGTCGCGCAGCAGACGATCGATCGACGGCAGATCACGCGGCTGCACGCTGGCCACGGTCTGCGATTCTAGTTCAGGTCCGCGAGTCGGCCTCGTTTCGACTGCGTTCGATCAACCAGAGCCCGTCCGCGACCAGCAAGAGTGGCCACATGAAGTGGGTGATCGCGCCGAAGGTGTCCTTCAGCCAGGCTGCCGATGTGACGAAGCTGAGCCAGGCAAGCAGCGCCAGGGCAATCGCGGGGTAGATCGCGCGGCGGTGCCTCGGAGTCTCGCCGAAGAGGTAGATGGCGCCGACGCCGAGGGCCAGGCTGCCGGCGATGAGCGAGCCGTGGAGGAAGCCTGGAGTCAGGTCGTTCCACGCCAGGGTCAGGCCGAGACCCAGGCCGGCCAGGACACCGGCGGGCACGATCAGATGTGAGCCGCGCGGCTGGGTGAAGTAGGCCAGGAACAGCCCGCCGCCGAGTGCCAGGAGCAGGATGCCCGGTCCGCCAATACCCAGGGTCTGCTGCAGGAAGACGGTGAGCCCGATGCCAATGAGCGTCGCGGCGGCGGCCGAGGAGAAGCGCCGCCCGCGCAAAGCTGGGGTGCTTGACACACACCTTTGACGCAGATGGTTGCGCCACGGTTGCACCGCCGCGATGGGTGGTGCGGGCCGTCGGTGCCCTTGGCGCCAGTGCTCGCCGTATCCGACGTCGCTGTCTCCAAAGGTCTCCCTCTTCGGAGTGCGTCGCCCACTGAGTGCGAAAGGCACTACCGTTTGGGGCGTGACGCTCCCGCCTAGCGACCCTCGCGTGGACCAGCTCCTGTCGCGCATGTCGCTCGCCGAAAAGGTTGGCCAACTCGTGCAGGTTCAGGTGGCGAACACGCCTGATCTCGAAGCGCGGCTGCGCGCCGGGCGCATCGGCTCGATCTTCGGCATCGCCGACCCGCGGGACATCGAACGCTACCAGCGCGTTGCCCGCCTGGACGCGCGCCTTGGCATCCCGCTGCTCGTCGGCAACGACGTCATCCACGGCTACCGCAGCATCTTCCCGATCCCACTGGCCGAGTCGTGCTCCTGGAACCCCGCGCTGGTCGAGCGCACCGCGCGCGCTGCCGCCGAAGAAGCCTGGTCCAACGCAACGGACTGGATTTTCGCCCCGATGGTCGACATCTGCCGCGATCCGCGCTGGGGCCGCATCGCCGAGGGCTCCGGCGAGGACGTGTACCTCGGCAGCCTGCTGGCCGCTGCGCGAGTGCGCGGCTTTCAATCCGTCCGCAACATCGCCGCCTGCCCCAAACACTATGTCGCCTACGGTGCGGCCGAGGCCGGCCGCGACTACAACACGGTCGACATCTCCGAGCGCACGCTGCGCGACGTGTACCTGCCGCCATTCAAGGCGGCCTTCGACGCCGGCGCGCTGACGGTCATGAGCGCGTTCAACGAAATCGGGGGGCTGCCGGCCACGGCCAATCGCCTCACGCTGCAGACCGTCTTGCACGACGAATGGCGCTTTTCGGGTGTGGTCGTGAGCGACTACGCCGCCGTCAGCGAGCTGGTCGAGCACGGCGTGGCGGCGGACCTCAAAGCCGCCGCACGCCTCAGCATCCTGGCCGGCGTCGACATGGACATGATGAGCGGGGCCTACGACCGCCATCTCGCGGAGCTCGTAGACGAGGGTGCGGTGTCTCTCAACGTCGTCGACGAGGCAGTGCGGCGCGTCCTGACGCTCAAGTTCAAGCTGGGTCTTTTCGAGCGCAAACCCGTCGACCCTGAGGCCGGTGAAGGGGCGCTGCTGCGTGAAGAGACGCGCGAGCTGGCACTGCAGATGGCGCGCGAGTCGATGGTGCTGCTCAAAAACGAGCGCAACCTCCTGCCCCTGTCTCCCGCCGCGCGCGTGGCAATCATCGGGCCCCTGGCCGACGCCGCCCAGGACATGCTCGGGTGCTGGTCGCACATCGGCCGCGCCGCCGACGTGGACACCATTCTCCGCGGATTGAATACGCAGCTTCAGCGACCAGCTCGCTACGCGCGCGACGAGATCGCGGCCGCCGTCGACGCGGCACGCGAGGCCGATGTCGTCGTGGCAGTGGTCGGCGAACCGGCTGCGCTGAGCGGTGAAGCCCATTCGCGAGCGCACCTGGGCCTGCCTGAGCCACAGCAGGCGCTGGTCGATACGCTGGCCGTCACGGGCAAACCGCTCGTCGTGGTGCTGGTGACGGGTCGACCGCTGGTCATTCCGCGAGTAGTTCACCAGGCGTCCGCGGTGCTGCTGGCCTGGCACCCAGGCATCCGCGCGGGCCGCGCCGTGGCAGACATTCTGCTGGGCGCCGTCAACCCGTCGGGTCGTCTGACCGCCAGCTTCCCGCGCGCCGAAGGCCAGATCCCGATCTACTACGCACACAAGAACACCGGGCGGCCTGCCTCAGGTGACGGGACGCGGCAGTTCGACGTCCCGTTTCGGTCTACGTATCTGGACGAGCCCAATGCGCCGCTGTTCCCGTTCGGCTTCGGCCTCAGCTACACGCGGTTCGACTATGCGGACCTGACGGTCGAAGTGCCGAGTACGAGTCACGCGTTGGTCGCCGCGACGGTCACCAATAGCGGGTCGCGCACGGGGACAGAGGTCGTCCAGGTCTACGTGCGCGATCGGGTGGCGAACGTCACCCGCCCCGTGCGCGAGCTGAAGGGTTTCGAACGCGTCACACTCGAGCCAGGGGAGGCGCGCAGGGTGAGATTCGAGCTGCGCGCGCGGGACCTGGGCTTCACCGGTGTCGACATGCGCTACACGGTCGAGCCCGGTGACTACCAGGTGTGGGTGGGACCCGACGCGACGCGCGGCCTCGAGGGCGAGTTCCGTCTGAACGGGCTTGTCTAAAACGGAGTGAGCCAGTTCCTGCGCTGCTTGTCATCCTGAGCTTCCAACGCACGAGTGAAAAAGGTCCTGCGTCGTGCCGCCTGAGGATGAGACACGTCGTGTACTGATTGATTGCTACCCGTTTAGACCGCGTCTACCCCCGCGAAGAGGTCATCCTCAGGCACAGGCCCGGACCCCTCCACGCGCTGGAACGTCTCCCCTCCGAAGACGTCGGCGAAGACGCCCTCGGGGATGCGCATAAAGAACTGCTCCGGCCCCATCTGCGTGCGATGCGCCAGCAACGACGCCCGCTTGACACCCACGTACGCCGAGACGTCGACAAACGTGGTGACCCGCTCATCGTCAACGCCGAACGGCATGTCTTCCTGCTCGCGGGCCTCTTGAAACGGCACCTCGATGCCCGCGGCCCGCAGCCGCTCGCCGAACGTGCGCATCGCCGAACGCTGGACCACCGCGTAGTACAGCTTCGTCGGCGCAAACGGCGCGCCCGCCTCGGGAAAGCGCGTGCCATCGCTCGCGGCGTGGAAGGCGGCCACCGCGACCTGGTGCGCGCGAATATGGTCCGGGTGCCCGTAGCCGCCGCGCTCGTCGTATGTGACGATGATCTGCGGTCGCTCTTCGCGCACGACCCGCACCACGCGCTCCAACGCTTCGTCGAAGGAACACTGCAGAAAGCTGCGTGGGTCATCGTTGTCGGCGGTGCCGGCCATGCCCGAATCGCGATAGCCCAGCCTGACCGATCGACTGACGTGCAGCACGCGGACCGACTCGTCGAGCTCGCGCGAGCGGACGTCTGCCAGGTTGTCGGGCGTCGCCAGCGCGGGGTCGCTGATTTCGCCGACCGCCCCGTCGGTACAGGTCACGAGGACCGTGCGCACCCCCGCCGCGGCGTAGCGCGCCAGGATGCCACCCGTGCTCATGCACTCGTCGTCGGGATGCGCGTGGACGGCGAGCAGGGTTCGGTGTGCGGGCATGTGCGTATAGTATGGTTGGCTGCCGCGGGGTATGGCAGATCAATCCACCCTGATGGTCGTCGACCAGCCACGTCATCTCACGCGTGATGCGTGGCGGACGCGACTGGATGCTTTGCCATTCAGCCTCTCGGAGGTGCCGCTGCTGGCCACGGTCGTCGTGCTCGCCAGCTGGCAGGTCATGATGCGCAGCTACGACGCCAACGGCGTCGCGCTCGCAGGCATCAACAGTGTGGTGAACGGCACCGGTGGCGATCTGTCGCAGTACCGGATCCTGTCGCCGTACCTGGCAATCGGCGTTCAGACCCTGCTCGGTGAAGCGTTCCCACCGTTCCAACTGCTGCGCTTCGCTCAGATGGTCATCATCTCCATCCTGGCGTACGCGTACTACGAGCGCCTCGGACTGCGACCCGTCACCAGGCTGCTGGGCATCTGCCTGATCGCGGGAATCGTCAGTCTGAGCCTGGGCGTCCTGGGTCCCAGCACATTCAGCCTGGATCGCTTCGACGACACGATCTTCTATCTCATCGCGGGGCTGCTGGTCCTGTACGGCCAGGAGGGCTGGATTCCGCCGTTGATGGTGCTGGCCGTCGCCAATCGCGAGACCAGCGTGTTCATGCCGACGCTGATCCTGGCCCGCTATGGGTGGCAGTCGCGCAAGGCCGTCGCCACCGCGCTGGTGGCGTGGGCCGTGGCCGCGGTCGTCTATCTCGGCATTCATACGTACTACGGTCCGCGACCGCGCGTCGAAGATTCGTACTGGGGTACGGCCATGGTGATGCGCAGCCTCGGCATGCCCGGCCAGGTGGCGTTTTTTTTCGCGGCCATCAGCCTGCTGCCCGCCCTGGCGCTGCTGACGCTGCGCGACGTCGACCCGTTCTTACGTCGACTCTTCTGGTATGTGGTGCCGCTGTGGTTCGCGATTCACATCTGGGCGGCGCGGCTGGGCGAGGGCCTGATGTACCTCGCGCCGCTGACGCTGATCATCGTGCCACTGGTGCTTCAGGGCCTCGAACGACACCTGGCGCGGCCAGTCGACGCGGCGCACGAATCAGCGCTTCGACGCCCAGCAAGGTAACCGGCAGCCACACGACGCTCAGCGGCGCGAGGTACAGCACGCCCTGGTCGACCTGTTCGGTGGCGAGCACGACGAACACCCACACGATGGTCACGCCGTAGAGCAGCCAGCGCAGCCCCATGGGCGCCACGCGCCCGAGCGCGAGTGCCAGGATCGGTAGCAAACACAGGCCACCCAGGATATTGATGAATCGAGCCGACGTGGCGTAGGCCCACGGAATCACGTGCGGGGTGGGGCCGAGCTGGCGCAGCAGGACGACTTCCACGCCGCACAGGCCGAGCGCGATCCAGAAGGCTGGCCTTCTGACGAGCGTGCCGACCACGTGCCTGTTCGGTTCGGCGGCGACCAGCGCGACGAACGGGGCAAACATGCCGGTCTCGCGATTGGCAGCCGCCAGCGCCGCGAACAGGACGTAGGCCGGCCAGCGGCGATGCCAGGCGGCCAGCGCCGCGAGCAGGAACAGGATCGGCTCGAGGAGCTTGTCGAGCTCCCAGCCACGCAGCTGCATGGCGAACGCGGCGCTCGTCGACAGCAGGACCAGGCCGACGAGGCTGGTGAACCAGGCCACGCCCAGGGTACGCAGCCACACGTACGTCGCCGCGTTCAACGCTATGCCCAACGTGAGCAAGGCAAAGACCAGTCCGCGGATCAGAAAGGCGCCCGTGACGGGCAGCAACAACATCGTGAATGGCCACATGACGTACGGCGCGAGCGCCGCGTACTGGCCCGTGGCGTCGGTCGACAGGCTGGTGCTGCTGACGCTGGCGATGAGCGAGGCGACGTAGGCTTGCGTCTCGCTGTCGTTGGCGTTGTCCATGTGGAACTTCATCAGGAACCAGCCGCAGAAGGCGACGCACGCGGCGGCGATGAGAGTCTCACGTATTCGGAGGGTCAGACGCATCAGTGCTGCGGTTCAGACCTTACCGCGTGGGGCGTCACGCGGCGTTCGCGTGACGCTTGTGCGCGCGATGTGACGGGGTGCTGGCGCGAGCCGCCGGAGCGGGCAGCCGTCTCGGACTCTCGAGGAAGCCACCGGAGCAGTACGTCTCACAGCGTCGACCGCGTCACAGCTCACCGGGGAGAGCGTCTCAAGTGCCGACCGTCGTCGCAGCCGACTGGGACAACGCCTCAACCGTCACCATGCTGGGCACCCCAACGTCTCAACTCTCGAAGCGTGGGAACCCCTACGGAGCATCGCGTCTCAGCTCCCGGGACCCCTCTGGGGAACACTCTTTTTCACCTTCGAGACGTCGCCAGCCCGCCGCGCCACGCTACGCGCCCCGCGGGACCCCAGTGGAGGCTCAGGCCTCGGTCGCGACGTCGAGCAGCTCCATCTCGAGCCGCCAGTAGCCGTCCCAGCGCGAGCGGCGCAGGCGGAACGCGGCGTCCAGCGTCTGGCCCACGGCAAACTCGCTCGCCAATCGGCCGTGGTCGAAGAAAATCGCTTCGACCGGCACGCTGCCGAACGCGCGGAAGCGGGCGCGCCAGTGCTGCCCTTCGGCGCCCATCTGGCGACTCTCGGTCAGGCGCAGACCTCTGGCCGCGAACGTTGGATACTGGAAGCCCGCGCCGAAGGGCGCCAGACGCTCCAGCGAGCGCGCAAAGTCGTAGCAGATCGTCTCCGGCTTGAGGTAGCCGTCGATCCAGAGGATGGGCTCGAGCCGCTCGGGCGGCAGCGTCTCGCGGACCGTCAACTGGAAGCGCTCGACGAGCTCGTCGAGACGGTCGGCCGGCAGCGAGAAGCCAGCCGCCGCCTGGTGGCCGCCATAGCGTTCGAAGACGTCGTCGCACGCCTGCAGCGCAGCCAGCAGATTGAACCCCTGAATGCTGCGCCCGGAGCCGCTCACCATGCCCTCGCTGCGCCGATAGACGAGTGTCGGACGGTTGTACGCCTGCGCCAGCTTGCCGGCCACCAGGCCGACGATGCCGCCCGGCCAGTCGTCGCCGCCACACACCAGCGCGTACTCGCCGGACTCGAACTGGGCCTGGACAAGCTCCTGGGCTTCGACCTCGAAGGTGCGCGTCAGGACCTGGCGCTCTTCGTTCAGACGGTTGACCTCGGCCGCCAGCGCAAAGGCCTCCTCGTACGTGTCGGCCATGAGCAGGCGATACGCGATGTTGGGATCGTCCAGGCGGCCGGCGGCGTTGACACGCGGAGCGACACGGAAGCCGAGGGCGGCGGCGTCGACGTCGCCTGGCTTCAGGCCCGAGGTTTCGATCAGCGCGCGCACGCCCGGTCGCGGGAAGGCGTTCATGATGTTGAGACCGGCCAGCACCAGCCGCCGGTTTTCGCCCAGGAGCGGCATGATGTCCGCGACGGTGGCGACGGCCACCAGGTCGAGCAGGGGCTCCATCGCCGCGCGACCGTCGGGCAGCAGCACGTCGGCCAGGGCTTGCACCAGCTTGAACGCCACGCCCGCCCCGCACAGGTAGTCACACGGGTAGCCGCAGTCTGGCCGCCAGGGGTTGACCAGCGCGTAGGCATTTGGCAGCTCGTCGGGACACTGGTGATGGTCGGTGATGATCAGGTCGACGCCGAGTTGCCTGGCGAGGTCCGCCGCGGCGTGGGCGGTCGATCCGCAATCGGCGGTGACGATGACCTTCGCGCCGGCGGCGGCGAGCTCCTCGACGATAGGCGGGGTCAGGCCGTAACCGTCGACGAAGCGATTGGGCAGGCGGACGTGTGGCTCGATCCCGACCAGGCGCAGGCCGCTGGCGAGGACCGCGGCGGAGTTGACGCCGTCGGCGTCGTAGTCGGTGAAGACGGCGACCTGCTCGTGTGCGCGCTGGGCGCGGACGAGGCGCTCGACGGCACGGGGGACGTCCTGGAGAAGCTCGGGGTCGTCCGGGTCGCGGCAGACGCCGGCGAGGAAGTCTTCGCAGAGCTCGGGAGCGGCAAGGCCACGGGTGAACATGATCTGCACCATGGCCGGGTGGACGTCTTTGACAGTATCGAAGAGCTGCTGGGGCGCGCGCGGTTGGGTACGCCAGAGGTATTTATAGCCGCGGCGTTCGCTCATTTGTTCGAGGCGATAATACCCGGAGGGGTGTCTCGGCCGGAAGGAGTTCCGGCGCGCGGGGCGCCGGATTCGGCTAGATGTGTGCCTTTGTGACGGGCTGGCAGGGGCCCCCTCGCTGGTGCGCGCTGAGGCCGTTCCTGTCAATGCGCGCCGCCACACCGGGGGATTTCTTCTCACGATGTGATTGAGGGATCCGCCGCGGATGGGCGCTCGCCTAGTGCCCTGAGACGGCCCGGCTAAGCGCGGTGTGAGATCAAACGTCCGTACATCTCCTCGCGCCAGCGTGCGCGAGACGCGTTCGCGCGCCACCTTGTACGCTCCTTGGCGATGGCCATCAAGACCGCGGAGCGGATGAACCACATTGGGCAGGAGACGGCGTTCGAGGTGCTCGTCAGAGCTCGAGCCCTGGAGGCGCAGGGCCGCTCGGTCATCCACCTGGAGATTGGCGAGCCCGACTTCGACACGCCCGGCCACATCGTCGCCGCCGGCCAGCAGGCCCTCGAAGCGGGCATGACCCACTACGGCCCGGGCGCCGGTCTCCCGGAGCTCCGCCAGGCGGTGGCCGCCTACCTCAAGCGCTGGCGCGGGCTCGACATCGATCCCCAACGCGTCGTCATCACCCCTGGCGGCAAGCCGGTCATGTTCTTCGCCATCCTGGCGCTGGTCAATCCCGGCGACGAGGTCATCTATCCCGATCCCGGCTTCCCGATCTACGAAAGCATGGCCCGCTTCGTCGGCGGCACGCCGGTGCCCATGCCACTGCGCGAAGAGCGCCGCTTCCGGTTCGACCCCGACGAGTTCCGCCAACTGGTCACCGACCGCACGCGCCTGATCATCATCAACTCGCCGCACAACCCCACCGGCAGCGTGCTGACGCACGGCGACCTGCAGGTCATTGCCGACGTGGCGCGCGAACGCGACATCGTCGTGCTGTCCGACGAGATCTACTCCCGCCTGCTGTACACCGGGCAGCACGAGTCCATTGCCAGCTTCGACGGCATGCTCGATCGCACGATCATTCTGGACGGCTGGTCCAAGACGTGGGCGATGACCGGCTGGCGACTGGGCTTCGGCGTCTTCCCGTCCGAGCTGGTCCCGCATGTCGAGCGGCTGATCTCCAACTCCGTGAGCTGCACGGCGAGCTTTGCCCAGGAGGCGGCCAAGGCCGCGCTCGAGGGGCCCCAGGACGCGGTCGACCGGATGCTCGCCGAGTTCACCGCGCGTCGCGCGGCCATCGTCAGCGGACTGAACTTGCTGCCTGGCGTACGCTGCCTCGAGCCGGATGGTGCGTTCTACGCGTTTCCGAACATCACCGCCACGGGCTTGAGCAGCAGCGTGCTGGCCGATCGACTGCTGCAGGAGGCGGGCGTGGCCTGCCTGTCCGGTACGGCGTTCGGCACGTATGGGGAGGGCTTCATCCGCTTCAGCTATGCCAACAGCCTGCCGAACATCGAGGAGGCGCTCGAACGCATCCGCAAGTTGCTGACGTCGAGCGGCGTCGCGGTGGGCTAGGCAGTTAGACGGCACGGTCTTCTGCGTGCGCGTGTGCGTTCGAGCTGCTGAGGCATGCTCTGTCCACTCCGTGGGGAGGGAAGAAGGGTTGAAGGGGAGGGGGTCAGTCCGCGTAGCGCGGAGCAGAGCGGGGCTCCGTACCGCGGAGAGCAGAACGGAAGTTGCTCACGTCGAGCGCCGTCGCGGGCTAGTTGGACGGCACGGTCTTCTGCGTGCGTGTGCTTCTGCGTGCGCGTGCGTTCGAGATGCTGAGGCATGCTCTGTCCACTCCGTGGGGGGGAAGAGGAGGGGTCAGTCCGCGTAGCGCGGAGCAAAGCGGCGTTCCACCCGAAGGCAAGCGGTGCAGAGCACGTCTTGCCCCTAGCGCGGGAGCGGGGCTGCCCCTAGCGCGGGAGCGGGGCTACCCGTCGGCAAGGGAGCAGGGCGCGTCTACCCCGTGGCTCCGAGCGGAGGGCGGGCGGCGCGCCAGGGGCAGGCTGCTTCGTACGCGGCCGCGACTTGCAGCACGCGGGCCTCGGCGAACGCCGCGCCCATGATCTGCAGTCCTACCGGCAGGCCGGCGCTGAAGCCGCATGGCACGCTGATGGCGGGCATGCCCGTCAGGTTGCACGGCACCGTTGCGCGATTGGCAATCGATCGCGCGGGCAGGTTCAATACGCCGCGCGGCTCGAGAGTGTGGCCGATCGGCGGCGCGACGAGCGGGACCGTCGGTGCGATCACCACGTCCACGCCCTCGAATGCCTGCCGAAAGTCGTCCTGAATCAGCGTGCGCACCTGCTGGCTGGCCAGGTAGTCGACCGCGCGGATGAGCTGACCGCCGCGGATGCGCGACAGCACATCCGCGCCGTAGTCGCCTGGTCGCTCGCGCAGCCAGGTCGCGTGCCACACGGCGGCTTCGGTGCTCATGATGACGTTGCCGGCCACCTGGGCGTGAACGACGTGCGGCAGGCTGATCTCCTCCGCGCGCGCGCCGAGGCCCTCTATGACGCGCAGCGCCTCGCGCACCAGACGCTCGACGTCCGGCTCGACGAGCTCGAAGAAGTAGTCACGCGGCACACCGACGCGCAGACCGTCGATACCCGCGTTCAGGTGCGCGGAGAAGTCCGGAACGGCGACGTCGGCGCTGCCCGGGTCATCCGCGTCGTAACCAGCGATGGCTTGCAGCATCGCGGCACAGTCCGCCACCGAGCGGGCGAGCGGCCCGGCGTGGTCCAGCGACCAGGCCAGCGGCAGAGCCCCGCGGCGACTGACCCGCCCGTAGGTGGGCTTCAAGCCGACCACGCCGCAGAAGCTCGCGGGCGCGCGGATCGAGGCGCCCGTGTCGCTGCCCATGCCCGCGGCGCACAGACTCGCGGCAACGGCCGCGGCGGTGCCGCCGCTCGAGCCGCCTGGAATGTGGTGCGTGTTCCACGGGTTGCGCACCGCGCCGAAGTGCGGGTTCTCACTGGTGATGCCGAAGGCGAATTCGTGCAGGTTGTGCTTGCCCAGGATCACGGCGCCGGCCTGTTTCAATCGCGCAACAACCAGCGCGTCCCGACTGGCAAGGCTGTCTCTGAGGATCTTCGATCCGAATGTGGTCGGCACGCCTTCGACATCGAAGAGATCCTTGATCCCGACGGGAACGCCATGCAGCGGTCCGCGGTAGGCGCCTGCGCCAATCTCGGCATCGGCCCGGCGCGCCTGGGCTTCGGCGAGGTCCGCCGTCACCGTGATGTAGGCGTTGAGGCGTGGATTCAGGCGTTCGATGCGCTCGAGGTAGGCGCGCGTCACGTCGAGGGACGAAACCTCACGGTCACGCAGGAGCGGCGCGAGCTGTGTGATCTCCAGGTCGGTCGTCACGCGCTCGGGCCTGCCGTGGAGCGCAGCGGCGGCTCGACGCGCCGCACATCCGCTGCCGGAAACGCCGCGATGCCACGCGCCAGATTGGCGTACCACTCGATCAGCGCCGCGGCCGCCTGGTCGTCGAGTTGGTCGCCGACGAACACGCGCACCATCTCAGGGGTGAGTTCGGCCATTGCCGCCATTGTTGCGCGTGGCCGACGGCGCACGCGACGGTTCTGGAACACTAAGGATACGTACCCATGCGCGCGCTCCTCGCCCAACTCCGTGTCGAGCTCACCCTGACCCTGCGTCGGGGCGAGAGCTTGCTCATCACCGTCGTCGTCCCCGTTGTGCTTCTGGTGTTTTTCGGCGCGGTGGCTGCCAACCCGCCCGACTTTCTGGTGCCTGGCCTGCTGGCGCTGGCGGTCATGTCGACCAGCATGGTCAGCCTCGGCATCGCCACCGCCTACGAGCGCTACTACGGCGCGCTGAAGCGACTTCTCGGCTCGCCACTGCCGCGCACCAGCCTCATTGCCGCCAAGACGTTGGCCGTGCTGTTGATCGAAGTCGTCCAGGTCGTCGTGCTGGCGCTGATCGCCCGCTTCATGTTCGGCTGGTCGCCGACCGGCTCGTACGTCGAAGCCGGCGTGGCCCTGATGCTCGGCAGCGCGGCGTTCGCCGGCCTGGGCCTGCTGATGGCTGGCACCCTGCGCGCCGAAGCCACCCTGGCGATCGCCAACGGCCTGTACCTGGTGTTCCTGCTCCTCGGCGGCTTTATCCTGCCGCTCGACCGCCTGCCTGGCCCGATCGGCGTCGCCGCCCACGCGCTGCCGGCGGCGGCACTCACCGACGCCACGCGCGGAGCACTCCAGAGCGTCTCGACTCAGGCCGAGCTGGGGCCGTTGGCGCTGCTGGCGGCCTGGGCGGTGGCGGCTCTCGGCGCGGCGGCAGTCACGTTTCGAGCGGAGTAGGCCTCGTCGCCGGACGGCGGCACGACCGCCGCGCGACGACGCGCGCCGCTCAACCGCGAGCGCAGATACAGCACATAGCCCACCAGCACGACGAGCGTAATGCCGAACGCCGACACCAGAAACGGCGCGTAATGATCAAGCCCCAACACCCAGCGCCTCCCCTCTCAGCTCCAGCGCCGCCTCGGTGGATTCGATGTCCATGCGCACGCGCACCAGAAACGCATACAGACAGGTGAAGGCGACCAGCGACAGAAACAGAATCCACACGATCGTCGCTGACGGCTGCTGCTCGGCCAGAGGTCCGATCGCCGGCGGCGGATGCAGTGCCCGCCACCAGTAGGACGACATGTACACGATTGGAACGTCGAAGAAAGCAACGATGCCGACAACCGCCGCGAAGCGTGGCCCGCGCGGCGCCTCAGCGTAGCTGCGCACCATCAGGTAGGCCAGGTACATGAACCACAGAATCAACGTGGTGGTGAGCTTCGGGTCCCAGCTCCACCACGTGCCCCAGATCGGGTAACCCCAGATCGCGCCAGTGATCAGCACCAGCGTGGTGAAAACCAGCCCGACCTCGGCCGATGCGCGCCCGAGGTGGTCCCAGCGCGGGTTGCCCGTGCGCAGATACGCGATGCTGGCGCCGAAGACAACGAAGAAGGCCAGGAAGGCATCCCACGCCATCGGGACGTGGAAATACAGGATGCGGCCCGCGTCGCCTTCGCCCGCGATAGGCCCCGCGACGAAGAAAATGCCGTACGTGGCGATGGCCAGCAGGACCAGGGAGCAATAGCCGAGAGTACGAGTCGCCATGAGTGCGTCGGCAAACCGTACCGCGGCGGGGCGCGGGGTTCAATCAAACACGGACCGCCCCATACTGGTGTCGCCATGACTGGGGAGTTGTCTGGCGCCCAGCTACGGCGGCGGCGCCTGGCGGTTGGCTTGACGCAGGCGCAGCTCGCGGAACGGCTGGGCATCTCCGCCACGGTGGTCGCGCGCTGGGAACGCGGCGAACGGCGCATCAGTCAACCCGAGCGCGTGCGGCGCGAACTTGTGTCGCCAGTAGAGATGGAGGCCCCAGCAGCCGAGCAGGCCCCGAGCGACCTGCCCGCGAGCAGGCTTCCGCGAGAACTCACGTCGTTCGTCGGGCGCGAACGACAGATCGGCACCATCGCGCGCGATCTCTTGGCCACCCGCCTGCTCACCCTGACAGGCCCCGGCGGCGTCGGCAAGACGCGCCTGGCGCTCGAGGTTGCCGAACAGCAACGGCCGTCTTTCCAGGATGGCGTCCACTTCGTCAACCTCGCCCCCGTCGCCGACGCGTCGCTGGTCGCCCAGACGGCACTCGCCGCCCTCGGCATACGAACGCACCGCGCCCGGAACCCACTGGACACACTGGTGGATCGACTGCGCGCCCGCACAATGCTGCTCGTGCTCGACAACTGCGAACACCTGCTGTCGGGCTGCGGCCCCTTCGCCGAGGCGCTGCTCAAGGGGTGCCCGGGCGTGCGCGTCCTGGCAACCAGTCGCGAGCCCCTCGGCGTGAGCGGCGAAACCGTCTGGGCCGTGCCGGCGCTGTCACTGCCTGACCGCTGGCGCCCGGCCTCGGTGGACGAGATCATGGGCTCCGAGGCCGGGCGACTGTTCGTCGAGCGGGCCTCAGCTGCCTCCTCGAGCTTCAGCCTGCGGCCAGACAACGCCCAGCCCATCGGCGAAGTCTGCTGGCGCCTGGACGGCATGCCGCTTGCCATCGAGCTGGCGGCGGTTCGCGTTCGCGGCCTGAGCGTCGCACAGTTGGCCAGCCGGCTGAGCGACCGCTTTCGCGTGCTCTCCGTCGGCCAACGACCCGGCTTACCGCGCCACCAGACCCTGCGCGCGGCTGTCGACTGGAGCTACGAGCTCTTGACCGAGCCGGAGCGCATCCTGTTCAACCGCTTGTGCGCGTTTGCTGGGGGATGGACGCTCACCGGCGCTGAAGCGGTGTGCAGCGGCGGTCCCGTGGCGGCCGGTGACATCGTGCACCTGCTCGGGCGCCTCGTCGATCGATCGCTGGTGGTCGCCGAGGAGCAGCTATCGGGCGAGGCCAGCGAGATGCGCTATCAACTACTCGAAACACTCAGACAGTACGCCGCGGAGCGGCTGGAGGCCGCGGGCGAGCAGATTGCGGTCCGCGACCGCCAGCGTGCCTGGTGTCTGGACGTGGCCGAACGTGGCGAACGCGACATCTGGCGCGCCGACCAGGTGCGCTGCGTCGAGCGGCTGGCGCGCGAGCACGACAACGTGCGCGCCGCCCTGGGCTGGACGCTCACGCGAAGTGCGGATGATCCCGAGATTGGCCTGCGCATCGCGGCGGCGATGGTTCGCTTCTGGGATGTTCACGGCGACCTGCGCGAAGGCATCCGCTGGCTGGACGACCTGCTGCGCCTACCGGGCATGCGACCCGGTCGGCTTGGCTGGGCGCGGGCACTCACCGCGCGCGCCTATCTGGCGACACTCGCCGGCCAGCGCGCCCAGGGCCTGGCGCTGCTCGATCAGAGCCTGCCGTTCTGGCGCGCACTGGGCGACCCGCGCGGGCTGGCGGTCGCGCTGTTTTTCCGCGGGCTGAGCGTGATCTGGACCGGCACTGAGCTGCACGACTCGGTGCTCGCGTTCGAGGAGAGCCTCAGCTTTGCCCGACAGCGCGGACCACGCTGGACGGTGTACTTCTGCCTGTACTGCCTCGGCGAGGTGGCGCGCATCGACGGCGACCTCACGCGAGCAGATGCGCTCTTGAGCGAATCGCTGTCGCTGGCTTCTACGGCGCAGGACCGCTGGGGAGCGTTTTATGCCGAGTTCGGTCTGGCGTTTCTGGCGCTCGCGAGCGGCGAGCCGGCCATAGCCGAGGTACACGCCCGCCGCAGCCTCGCGTTGAGCCTCGAACTTGGCGATTCGCGCGGCAGCACGTACGCGCTCGAAGCACTGGGCTGCATCGCGGCTGACCACGCCGACGCGCGCCGGGCCGCCCGCCTGTTCGGCGCGGCGCAGGCGCTCCGCGAGCCGCTCGGCGATTTTCTGTCGGCCACCGCGCTGGCGGCGCGCGAGCAAGCGCTGGCCACCCTCCGCGCGCGTCTCGGCGAGACGGCCTTCGACGCCGCGATGTCGGCTGGGCGTGGCCTGACCCTGGACGAGGCGGTCGCCCTGGCGCGCGCGGCCCAGGCCGCGGAGAGGCCGGAGGATGGCCTCACGGGTCGCGAGCGCGACGTCGCGCGGCTGGTCGCGCGCGGCCTGAGCAATCGCCAGATTGCTCAGGCGATGGTGACGACCGAACGCACCACCGAAAGCCACCTGACCCACATCTTCACCAAGCTGGGGCTGAGCTCGCGCACGCAGCTAGCCGCCTGGGCGCACGAGCATGGGCTCCTCGGGCCCTGACGGACTCCTCGCGCGCCAAAGGCTTCACCACGTCTGCGTACTCCGTCTCCGTACTGGCGCGCGCACTGGTCCGTGGAAGCCACGATGACCCGCGTCATCCCAGGCTGGACAGTAGGTCCGTCCGTCGGGCTCTTCCCACACCACCACGACCCGACGGCAGGAGGTCCGCATGGCAACAGCGCAGCCAGCGCTGGACGACGCGCGCGTCCAAGCATTCGTTAACAAGGCCGTCGGTGACTGTGGCACGCTGACCAGCGCGTCGCTGGTCGTCATCGGCGACAAGCTCGGGCTGTACTCGGCCCTCTCCGAGGCTGGGCCCGCGACTCCAGGTGAACTCGCTCAGCGCACTGGCACGGTCGAGCGCTACGTGCGTCCCTGGCTCATCAACCAGGCGGCTGGCGGCTACCTCGAGTACGACCCCACCGCCGGCCGCTTCAGTCTGCCGCCCGAGCATGCCGCGGCGCTGGGGGCGCTCGTGGGCGCCTATTACCTGTTCACGGCGGCCATGAAGGCCGAGCCGCGCATCACCGAGGGTTTCAAATCCGGCGCGGGGATGCTCTGGGGCGAGCACGATCCGGCGCTGTTCGGTGGCACGGAGCGTTTCTTCAAGACAGGCTACGAGCAGAATCTTGTCCAGCACTGGATCCCGGCGCTCGAGGGCGTCGAGGCCAAGCTGCAGGCAGGTGCGGTCGTCGCGGACGTGGGCTGCGGTCACGGCGCCTCGACGATCATCCTCGCGCAGGCATACCCCCGCTCGCGCCTTGTCGGCTTCGACAGCCACGCCCCGTCGATCGACCACGCGCGCCAGGCGGCTGCCGCGGCAGGGCTGAGCGAAGAGCGGGTCAGTTTCCAGGTCGCGCCGGCAACGGCCCATCCGAGTGTGGTGGGCGGCTACGACCTGATCGCGTTCTTCGATTGCCTGCACGATATGGGCGATCCCGTGGGCGCGATCCGCCACGCGGCCGACACGCTGGCGAGTGATGGGACAGTCCTGCTGGTGGAGCCCATGGCCGGCGATCAGATCGAGGACAATTTGAACCCCGTCGGACAGGTCTACTCGGGTGCCTCGGTGCTCATCTGCACGCCACACGCGCTCGCCGAGTCGGGGAACGCGCTGGGCACGATCGCCACCGACGCGACCATCCGCGACGTGGTTGTCACCGGCGGGCTGAGCCGCTTCCGGCGCGCGACGGAGACGCCGTTCAACCGTGTCTTCGAGGCGCGCCGCTGAGCGTTCGGAGTCGATCGGGATCGATCATGATCGGGGCGGTCCCGGCGGTACACTGGGGCATCCTGGCGGCCAAATCCAACGACCGTCTTGACAGATGAGTATGGGGTGACACACTTACCGCAAATGTCAGGCACCCTGCATACCCGCACCTTGCGGACGCCTGGGCTTCTTGCCTGGATGCGGCTCGCGCGCGTATTTCAGAAGGTCGACCGCGCGGCGAGTGAGTCGCTGCGCTGCAGGCAGCTCAGCCCCGCACAGGTCGATGTGCTAGCGAAGGTCGGGTCCTCGGAAGGCATCAGCCAGCAAGAGCTTGCCAACGCTCTGCTCGTCACCAAGGGCAACGTGTGTCAGTTGCTCGACAAAATGGAAAATAGCGGCCTGCTCGAACGGCGACCCGACGGGCGGGTCAACCGTCTGTTTCTGACGGACCAGGGAAGGGCGGTGCATGACGAAGTAGTGCCCAGGCACGACGCGATGCTGGCGGCGTACTTCAGCGCGCTCTCGGACGGCGACCAGCACGAGCTCGTGCGGTTGCTGCGCAATGTCGATCGGGCGATGGAGAGGGACTAGGAGTCGTGTTGACACACTCGCGGTCGGTTCAGACCGCGCCGTTGTCCTCGTCGTCTTCGTCTTCTTCTTCTTCCTCGTCGGCCTCGGTCGACGCCAGCAGCGACGCCCGTGTCAGTGCCATCGCGGCGCCGCGCAGCGCGGCTCTCGCCACCTCCACGCCACTGCCGAGCTCCTCCGCGAGGCCGGCCACCAGCGTTTCGTCGCCTTCCAGCTCGCCATTTTCGAACAGATCCAGGTCTTCGGCCGCGCCGTCATCCTGACTGTCGCTGTCGCCCACCACCCAGTTCGCTTGCCACGGCCAGCTGGCGGGCTCCAGCGGGTCGGGCCAGCCGAACAGCAACGTCGTGCCACGATCCGGCAGATCGGGATCCTCGATGAAGGAGGCCCCGAACAACACCTCGCCCTGGAGCACCTTGACCGCCGACGCGTCGTCGTCGTCCGTGAGCTCGTCCAGCGCCGACTCGCGCAGCAGGTCCAGCGTCGCGGCGGCGTCGCCGACCGTCCACAGCGCATCGTCCGGCATCCCGAGGGCATCCGCGTAGGACTCTAGCGATTCGGCGGCGCTCGACAACGCTGTCTGAAGATCCTCCTCCATGCTGGCCAGATCGCGGGCTGCCGAGCGCCAGCGGCCTGATGTCAGTCGGCCGAGTCGTTGGCACGCCTCCGCGGCGGCCGAAACGTGTTGCAATGTGGCCAGGTGCGCCGAGGCCACGATGGCGGCCTGGACGGCCTGGACGACCCGCTGAGGCGCGGCCATGTCATTGGGATACTACTCGACCTTTGCGTGAGACACGGAACCGGCTGGCGTGATGGTGTAATACCCGCGGAGCGATGAACCTGACGGTCGAGGATTCCAACCGACGCCTGCTGCGTGCCCGCGACGCGATGGATCGCACGTATGCGCAGCCGCTCGACGTCGCGAGCCTGGCCGAGATTGCCTGCCTGTCGGAGGCACACTTCATCCGCAGCTTCCGCGCGACCTTCGGCGAGACGCCGCATCGTTACCTGCAGCGGCGGCGGGTCGAGCGGGCGATGTTCCTGCTGCGCGAGACGAACCGCAGCGTCACCGACATCAGCTTTGATGTTGGCTTTACCAGTCTGGGGACGTTCAGCCGGACGTTCCACGAGATTGTTGGGCACTCGCCGAAAAACTTTCGCGAGGGCGCCGAGTCGCGCGCCGTGCCGACGTGCTTCATTATGGCCTGGAGCAGAATCAGCTAGGTTCCCCAGAGGGGTCCCACCGGGTTTCGCCGGCGAGCCGGTCACGTCCGGGTGGGACCTGCGTACGACGTCGCGAACGCAGTTTTGGAGAAGTGCGGCGCCTCGACTGCCCCATAGGATGTCGCGTCATGTTGACCGCCATCACCATCTCACACATCTGGGTCCTCGACCAGAACGTCGCCCTCGACTTTTACGTCAATACGCTCGGTCTGGAAGTACGCAACGACATGAACCTCGGCTTCATGCGCTGGCTCACCGTGGGCGTGCCAGGCGATCTCAGCCGCGAGATCCTGCTCGAGCTACCCGCGCCACCTTCGGTCGACGCGCAGGCCGCCGGGCAGATTCGCGAGCTCGTCAGCAAAGGCGCCACGGGCTTCACGGTTGGGTTTACGACCGACGACTGCCGCCAGACCTACGCCACGCTCCTCGCACGGGGCGTCGAGTTCACCCAGGCGCCAACCGAGCGTTTTTACGGCATCGACATCGGCCTGCGCGACCCGTTCGGCAACCACATCCGCATTACGCAGCTGCTGCCACAGGGCGCGCCGCCGAGCTAGCTTTCGGCGAGCCTCACGCCGCGGGCGGCGCCGCCGTCGAGCCGCGCACGATCAGCTCGTTGGGGAGCAAGACGTTCGGCTGGCTGTTGTGATCGACGGTGGCCACCCCGTCCTCGATAACGCGCAGCAGCAGATCGGCGGCCTGCTCGCCGAGCTGGCGGATCGGCTGGCCCACCGTCGTCAGCGGCGGATTGGCCAGAGCAGCATACGGGATGTTGTCGAAGCCGATGATGGAGATGTCCCTGGGCACGCGGCGACCGCTGGCGCGCGCGGCCTCGAGCACGCCGAGGGCCATCAGATCGTTGAGCACGAAGACAGCCGTCAACTGGGGCGCGTGCTCGAGCAGATCGACCATCGCCTGGTAGCCGCCTTCGATCTGGTGATTGCCATACATGCTCGGGCACGGCCGTGCGGTCGACGCCCATGCCGGCCTCGCGCAGCACGTCCAGAAAGCCGGCTTCACGGTCGGCCATGCCCTCGTCCAATGGCAGCGCGCTGACGATGCCGATGGCGCGATGGCCCAGCTCGAGGACGTGCTGCGCGGCGAGACGCCCACCCTGGCGATTGTCGGCACACACCGTCGGGACGCTTGGCATGGGGCTGTGGACCAGCACCACGGCGAGGCCCTCTTCGACGGCGCGCTGAATCTGAGCCAGGATCGGGCTCATCTCGTCGCCGAGGCAGTAGATCGCGCCGGCGAGCTGCTGCGAGCGCACGAGGTCGAGATAGGACGACTCACGTTCCGGGTCGTACTCGCTGTTGCCGAGCATCAGCGTGTACCCGCGCTGGCGGACGCGGTCCTCGGCGCCGAGCGCGAAGGCCGGGAAAGTACGGATTACGGATGTCGGGGATGATCAGGCCGAGAGCAAACGGGCGCCGCCAGACCAGACTCTGGGCGACACGGTTGGGCCGATAGCCCAGCTGGGCAATGACGTCTTCCACGCGCTGCCGCGTCGCGCCACTGGTGGGTCGCTTACCTGACAGCACGTGGGACACGGTGCTGATAGACACGTTGGCGGCGCGTGCGACATCACGGATGGTCACGGCGTTGGGGCGCGTTTCCTGTTCGTCTCGACCCACGGAAACACGCGGTAGCGTACACCTTGGACAAACGGTCGGGTTAGACAAACGATCGGGCTTCGTAGGCGCGATCCAGATCGCCGAGGCGCTCGAAGAGGTCCGCGGCCTCGCGCGCCAGACCAGCCGCGCGGGTGCGGTCCGCGCCGCGCTGGGCGACGCGGGCCTGCCCGAGCCGACAGTGGGCCACGATCGCGCGCGCGCCTGCCGGGGCTGCCAGCGCCGCGGCAGCCTCGAAGCCGAGTTGGGCCGCCGCCAGGTCGTCGCGCGCCAGCGCGATCTCGCCCAGGTCCTTGCGCACGTTGGCTTCGGTGACCGGATCCTGCAGGTCCATGGCCAGCACCGCGGCGTAGAGCTCGCGCGCCGGCTCGAGCTGACCCGACAGCCGCAGCAGGTCGGCGCGGCTGGCACGCGCGATGGCGACGTCGTCTCCGTGCCCGTACTCGGCCAGGACCGCCTCCGCCTCGACCAGCAGGCGCTGGGCGTCCAGGATGTTGCCGCGTGCGCGCGTCGCACGGCCGAGCAGTCGCAGCGCGTGGCCTCGGCCGCGCAGGTCATCCGTGGCGCCCAGGATCTGGACCGCCTCGCGAGCACGCTGCGCCGCTTCGGAGTAGCCACCGCTACCGAGCTCGTAATGGAGCACGCCCAGTCGGTACAGATTCCAGCCTTCAGCGCGGGCGTCCGCGAGCCGTCGAGCAGCCTCGATCGCGCGGTGGAACAGGACCAGGCCCTCCGACCAGGCGCCTCCCAGGGAGAACACGTTGCGCAGGCCGTGGGCCAGATCGAGAATGGCTCGGTCGAACACGGCGCCAGGCGGAACTCCGTCGCGTTCGCGGGCCTGGCTGCTGCTGGATTCGAGAATGGCCATGATGTTGGGCAGCTCCCGCTCGAGTCGCCCGAACGAGCGCCAGTTCAAAGCTGCCCCACCCCAGGCCTCGGCCAATCGCGCATGATGCTGCGCCAGGCGCGCGATGGCCTGCCGCTGCGGCGTGGGTGCCAGGGCCAGATGCGCCATCACGAAGCTGCGTGTGACCGCGTGCAGCTCGTAGCGTCGCTCTTCGTCGGTTGGCGGTCCACTCGACTCCAGCAGCGAGGTTTCGAGCAGCTCGTCGAGGGCTGTCTCGGCGAATCCGCCGCCCGCGGCCAACAGCGTCGCGCGGTTGGTTGGCGCGGCCAACAGCGGCAACGTGGCCAGCAGATCCCGCGCGGGCGGACGCAGACCGTCGATCGACGCCGCGAACATTTCCTCGAAGACCTCGCCTTCCGCACGGGCCAGGCGCTGTCGAACGCGTTCGACGGTCTGGCCGCGTCGCAGCTGGCCGACGGCCCAGCCAGCCAGCAGCGGGTAGCGCGCGGCGGCAGCCAGCGGGCTGGGCGTCGCCAAAGCACGCCCCATCTCGGGCGCCCCCTGACGCGCGGCTTCGGCCAGCACCAGCTCACGCACCGCCTCGGGTTCCAGCGGCTCAGGCATCAGCGCGCGTACTTCATTGGGCAGCCGGCGTCGGCCGGTGACCAGGGCTCGACTGCGACCCGGCAGATCGACCAGGAACGGCAGCATCGCCGCGTCACCACGATCGAGGTCGTCGACCAGCAGCAGCACCGCGCGCTTGCTGAGCAGATCTCGCACGGACTGCCGGCGGTCCTCGATCGAGCGAGCCAACAGGCCGGGATAGTCGAGCGTCCGCGCGACGGCCTCGAGGACGGTAGCCAGCCCGCTGCCGTCCGTGCACGCCACCCACACGAACGCGTCGAAGAGTGGCACCGCGTGCTGGTCGTCGTGTGCATCGGCGTACAGAGGGCGCCAGCATCGTCCGGCGGCCTCGGAGCTGTCGGCGACCGCGTGCAGCAGCGCCGTCTTGCCCGATCCGCCAGGTCCTTCGATACCAACCACCGTGCCGCCTGGCTCGGCCAGCCAGCGCAGCAAGGTCGCGCGCTCACGCTCGCGGCCGATGAAGCGCTGATATTCAGGCGACGGACGGTTCGAAGGCACGGCGCGGTCGACGATCTCGGACCACAGCCGTTCGCCGAAGGCAGCCGTGGCCGTGCGTCGGTAGCGGTAGAACGTCGACTCGTTGCTCGAGAGTTCCTGCCAGCGGCGTTTGCCCACCACGTGCTCGCGCAGCGTGGTGTGGATCTTCTCGTCTTCGCTGAGGTCGGTGCGGTTGAGGCTGGGGCTGGGGCTGGGGTCCTCGACGCCGATGCCGGCGGTCGGCGCGCGGAACCAGCGATCGACCAGCACACTGATCGCCCCGCGCGACGTGGTGGCGCCGGTCTCGCGCAGAACGCGTCCCAGACCACCGCTGGACGGCAACGGCGGCTCGCCCCCTGACGCGAGCGCGCCCAGCAGGTCGCGGACCGCCTCTGCGAACGCGGCATCCATCGCAGGCGCATTGTCTCACGACAGAGAACTGGCAGCGCCGTGAAAGGCCTTGCGACGGGCCGCGACGTATGGTGTGTGGTAGAGAGAGGTGCTCACAGTGACGTCAGCTACCGCCAACCAACCGCAAGCCAAGCCCGCGCCCGGCGCCGCGGGGTCCCTCAAGGACGTCATCGCCGCCCCGACCGCCATCTGCACGATCGACGGCATCGCCGGCAAGTTGATCTACCGCGGCTACACGATCGAAGACCTGGCGGCGAACTCCACGTTCGACGAAGTCGTCTATCTCCTCTGGGAAGGCGAACTGCCCAACAAGCAGCAGCTCGCCGACTTCAGCAAGCGGACGTCGGAACAGCGTGCGCTGCCACCGGTGGTCATCGAGCACCTGCGCATGCTGCCGGACAATTCGCATCCGCTGGCTGCCCTGCGCACCGGCGTCTCGCTGCTGGCGCACAGCGACCCGGAGTCCGAGTCGATGGAGCCGAAAGCGACGCGGGCCAAGGCAGAGCGACTGCTTGGCCAGGTGCCGACCATCGTGTGTGCGCGCGCCCGCCTGCGTGAAGGCAAAGAGCCCGTGCCGCCCAGAGCGGACCTGCCGCCGGCTTCCAACTTCCTGTGGATGATGTTCGGCCAGGAGCCGGATGAGCTGACCGCGCACGCGATGGACGTCGCCTTCATCCTGCACGCCGAACACGAGTTCAACGCTTCCTCGTTTGCCGCGCGTGTCGCGGCGGGCACGTATGTGGACCTGCACAGCTCGATGGTCGCCGCGATCGCCACCCTCAAGGGGCCGCGGCACGGTGGCGCCAACGAGGACGTCATCGAGATGATCGAAGAGGTCGGCACCCCGGACAAAGCCGAGGCCTGGGCGCGTGACCGCTTGCAGCGGTATCTGTCGGCGAGCCGCGAAGAGCGGGCGCGGCCCGAGCTGCGCTTCCCGGGCATGGGCCACGCGGTCTACAAGACGTGGGATCCGCGCGCGCGCATCTTGCAGAAGCTGGCGGGCGAGGTCGCCGAGCGCGTCGGCGAGGGTTGGATCGCTGAGATCCAGGAGACGGTGCGCACCGTGGCGGCCGAGGGGCTCGGTCTGAATCCGAACGTCGACTACTACTCGGCGGGGCTGTACCACTCGCTGGGCATTCGGCCGGACCTGTTCACCAGCATCTTTGGCACCGCGCGCACGGCTGGCTACGTGGCACACATCGAAGAGCAGCTCCAGGGTGGCCGCTTGATTCGCCCGCGCGGCGAGTACACCGGGCCCGCGGAGCGCAAGTTCGTACCCATCGACCAGCGCTAGTCGCCTTAGCTAACGGCCTTCGGGCCGCCCCTGTCATGCAACGTCGCGGCGGGTCTCTTCGACCCGCCGCGTCAGCCCGCCGCGCCGGGCGCTAGGTCGGCAGGGTTTGCCCGCATGTCGGGCACACGTGGGAGTGCACCTCGGCGCCCTCGCCCACCGGGGGCGAGACCGTCGGCTCGAAGCCGCTCGGCGTACCGCACTTGGGGCACGCATCTGGCGGGCTCTTGCCCCGCTCTGTATCCCCGCACACCTGGCACACCCACGTCAGGGCAATCTCGCGCACCAGGTCCGCACGACTGACAATCCCGACGAGCTTCTGCCCGCGCAGCACGGGCACGCGTTTGATGCGGCGGTGCACCAGCAGATAGCGCACCTCGTCGACGCTGGTGTCCTCCATGACGCTGATGACGTCGCGGGTCATGGCTTCGCCGGCAGTGCGCGCCTCGGGCCTGGCGATCAGGTCGAACTCGCTGACCAATCCCACCATGTGGCCGTCCGCATCGCACACGGGCAGGCCGCTGATTCGGTGTCGATCGAGGGTCTTGGCCACGTCGCGAACGGACGCATCGTCGGTGACGCTGATGACGTTCGGCGTCATGATCTCAGCTACCTTCATGGGCATCCCCCGTCCTGATCAAAGCGTACAACGCGTCGAATCCGCTGAGCCGACGCGGGCGTGATCTATACTCCACACACGTAGTCCCTTGCGGCGTTGCGCGGCCGGAACGCCGTTGACCCCATCTTGCTCCGCTACTTTGAGCTCAGCTTTTGGCCATGCCTACGCTCGTCATCTACCTCACCCTGGCGGTTCTCCTGGTAGCGCTGTTGCTGCTGCTCACGGGGCGGTTGTCGCCGAACCAGCCGAGCGCGGCCAAGGCCCGACCCTACGAAAGCGGCGTGTCCGAACCGATCACCACGCAAACGCGCTGGCCGGTCCGCTACGCGCTCGTCGGCATGCTGTTTCTGATCTTCGACGTGGAAGCACTGTTCTTCTATCCGTGGGCTGTCGTACTGCGTGATCTGGGCTGGGGCGGGATCCTGGCCATCGTGAGCTTCTTCGTAGTGCTCGGCGCCGGGTACGTCTATGCGCGCGAACGAGGAGCCCTGGACTGGCGATGAGCGAGACAGCTACTGGACAAGACGAGACACAGCGCTCGGGAGTGCCAGGTTTCATCCTGAGTCGCCTCGAAGATTGGGCGCGCGAGTCATCCCTGTGGCCGGTGACCTTCGGCCTGGCGTGTTGCGCGATCGAGATGATGGCGATGAGCGCCTCGCGCTTCGACGTGGCGCGCTTCGGCTCGGAGCTCTTTCGCTCGTCACCGCGTCAGGCCGACCTGATGATCGTCGCTGGGCGGGTGTCCCAGAAAATGGCGCCGGTGCTGCGCGAGGTTTACGACCAGATGCCCGAGCCCAAGTGGGTCATCGCCATGGGCGACTGCGCTTCGTGCAGCGGGGTGTTCAATAACTACGCCTTGATCCAGGGCGTCGACAAGATTGTGCCAGTGGACGTGTACGTGCCCGGCTGTCCCCCGACGCCCGAGGCGCTGCTGGACTCGCTGATCAAGCTCAAGGAGCGGGTGGCGGCCAACAGCCGCCTCCGCCACGGCGCGCAGACGGGCCAGGGTGTCGGCGTCGGGCGCACTGACACGCCTGCTTGATGAGCACTGACGAGACGTCGACGGTCGCTGCATCCGCAGATACTGCATCCGCGGAAGCTGCATCCGCTGAAGAGGTTTCGCCTGTCCGTCGGGCGTTTCCAAACGCGTCGATCAGCGTTGCCGCCGACGGCATCACGACGGTGGTCGTGCCGCTGGCCGAGCTAGTGGAGTCGCTGGCGCGCGTACGCGAGGAACTTGGCCACGCGCGGTTCGTGGATCTGACGGTTGTGGACCGCCTGAAGCAGCAGAATCGCTTCGAGCTCGTGTATCTCTTGTATTCGTTGGACGCAAAAACCTGGCTGCGGGTCAAGGCATCGACCGATGGCGAGGCGCCGAGTATCACGCCAATGGTGCCCGGGGCAAACTGGTACGAGCGCGAGGCGTTCGATTTGTTTGGCATCCAGTTTCAGGGGCACCCGAATCTGACACGCATCATGCTGCCGGATGACTGGCAGGGGCATCCGCTGCGGCGCACCGAGCCGCTCGGCAGCGAGCCGGTCGATTTCACCATCAACCGCAGGGTCTACGGCGGTGACTGACACGCTCATTCCCCACAACGGACCCGACACGGCCGGGGTTGCCGCGCCCGATCTAGCCGGGCCCGATCTTGCCGGCGCCGACGCGACGCCGCCCCAGGAGCTGCTAACGGTCAACATGGGCCCGCAGCACCCCTCGACACACGGGGTACTGCGCCTGGAGCTCACCCTCGATGGCGAAGTGGTCGTCCACTGCCGCCCGGTGATCGGCTACCTGCATACCGGCATCGAAAAGACCTTCGAGCACAAGTCGTACGTCCAGGGCGTCGTCCTGACGGATCGCATGGACTACCTCAATTCGCTGGGCAACAACCTCGGCTACGCCCTGTCCGTCGAAAAGCTGGCTGGCTGCGAGATCCCCGCGCGTGCGAGCGCCCTGCGGGTCATCCTCGCCGAACTCACCCGCCTGTCGTCGCATCTGATGTTCGTCGGCTCGCTGGCCCTTGACCTCGGCGCCAGCTCCCCGTTCCTGTACTGCTTCCGCGAGCGCGAGAAGATCCTCGACTTCTTCGAGGGTGTCAGTGGCGCGCGCATGATGACGTCATTCATCCGCCCCGGCGGACTGGCCCACGACGTCGAGCCGGCGATGCTGGACAGCATCTCGAAATTCGTCGAGGTGATGCCCGGCTACATCGACTCGTATGAGGAGCTCCTGACCGGCAACCCGATCTTCAAGGAGCGCACCGAAGGCATTGGACTGCTGCCCGCCGAGGATGCGCTGGCCCTGGGCGTGTCGGGTCCAGCCTTGCGCGGGTCGGGCATCGCGCTGGATATGCGCAAATCGAACCCGTATTGCGGCTACGAGACCTACGACTTCGAGATCCCGACCGGCACAATTGGCGATTGCCACGATCGTTATCTCGTGCGGGTGATGGAGATGCGCCAGAGTGTGAAGATCTGCCGCCAGGCGCTCGATCGTATGCCCTCGGGGTCGGTGCAGACGTCCGACCGCAAAGTCATGCCGCCCCCAAGGAGGAGCTGGCGAAAAGCATGGAGGCGGTCATCCACCACTTCAAGCTCTGGACGGAGGGCATCTGTCCACCCGCCGGCGAGGCGTACGTCGGCGTCGAGTCACCCCGAGGCGAGCTTGGCTTCTACGTCGTCAGCGACGGTTCCGGCCGACCCATTCGCGTCCACGAACGAGCCCCGTCGTTCGCCAACCTGCAGGCTCTACCGCGCATCATCGAGGGAGGCGTGGTCGCCGACGTCGTCTCGTGCATTGCCAGTCTCGACCCGATCCTGGGCGAGGTCGACCGGTGACGCTCTCGGCTGAGACGCGCGACGCGATCGAGCGACTGGTGGCTCGTTTTCCAGAGCGGCGAAGTGCGCTGCTGCCGGCCCTCGAAGATCGCTCAGCAGGAAGTCGGGTATCTGCCGCCCGAGACGATCGCCGAAACCGCGAACCTGGTTGGCGTGCCGCACGCCGCTGCGCTCGAAGTGGCCATGTTCTACACGATGCTGCACACCGAGCCGGGGCCGGCGACGCGTGTGGTGGTGTGCGCGCAGTTGCCCTGCGCGCTTCGCGGCGCCGAGGCGCTGATTCGTGAGCTTCACGCGGCACTGGACTCGGCAAGCATCGAGGTTGAACGCACCAGCGAATGTTTCGGGGCCTGCCACCGCGCACCGATGGCCCGCGTGGGGGACACGTATTACGAGAACCTCGACGCGCAGGGCCGTCAGGCGCTGATCGCGGAATTGCAGGTGGCGTGACGGTCGCTACGAACGTCGACTACCAGCGGGTGCTGCTGCCGCACCCCGGACGCAGCGAGCCGCTCAGCCTCGAGGAGTACCAGTCGGAGAGCGGCTACGCGGGTTGGAAGAAGGCGTTGACGAGCATGACGCCCGATCAGGTCATCGACGAGGTCAAGGCATCAGGCTTGCGAGGGCGCGGTGGCGCGGGATTTCCAACCGGCACCAAATGGAGCTTCATCCCCAAGTCGCCCGGCGCCAAGTACGTGGCTGTCAACGCCGACGAGTCCGAGCCGGGGACCTTCAAGGACCGCGAGTTGATGGAGGTAGAGCCGCATCGCGTGCTGGAGGGCGTGGCACTGTGCTGCTACGCCATTGGCGCGGAGACGGCGTTCATCTACATCCGTGGCGAGTACGTCGTGCGCCGCCGACCGACTCGAGGCGGCCATCGCCGAGGCTGAGGCGGCCGGTGTCCTGGGGCACGGCTGCCATGGGACTTCCACCAACGTGAACATCATCGTGTTCCGTGGCGCCGGCGCCTACATCTGCGGCGAGGAGACCGCGCTGCTCGAGTCGCTCGAAGGCAAACGGCCCATGCCTCGCTCGCGGCCACCCTTCCCGGCGGTCGAGGGGCTGTATCGACGGCCGACGGTCATCAATAATGTCGAGACGCTGGCCAACGTGCCGTCGATCATCGACCGCGGAGCTGAGTGGTACAACACCCTCGGCGTCCCGCCACGCAACACCGGGCCCAAAATTTTCTGCCTCTCGGGCCGCGTGAATCGGCCGGGCAACTACGAGCTACCGCTCGGCGCGGTCACCATCCGAGCAGTTGATCGACGACTACGGCCAGGGCGTGATCGGCGGACGAGCCGTCAAAGGCGTGCTCACCGCGGGGGTGTCCGCGCCGATCCTGACCGCCGACAAGCTCGACACCAGGCTGGATTATGACTCGGTGCAGGCGGCGGGTTCGATGCTGGGCTCTGCCTCGCTCATCGTCCTGGACCAGGACACGTGCATCGTGCGCGCCGCGGCGCTGATGGAGGAGTTTTTCCGCCACGAGTCGTGCGGCAAGTGCACGCCGTGTCGCGAAGGGAACGTCGTGGCTTTTCAAAATTTTGTCGCGGATCGAGGCCGGCGTGGGGTGGACTGGCGATCTGGATCTGCTGCTGTCACTGTCGGGCGAGATCTCGGGTAAGGTGCTGTGCGCCCTGGGCGACTTTGCGACCAGCCCTGTCGTGGCCACGGTCAAGCAGTTCCGCGACGAGTACCAACAACACATCAAGGAGGGGCGGTGCCCGTTCGAGGCATGGTGATGCGCGGGGCCATCTGCCTGATGGAGTCCCGACCGTGACGTCTCAACCCGCCAGCGACACCGTCAAGCTGACCATCGACGGCAAGGAGGTCGAGGCGCCCAGGGGCACGCTCCTGGTCGAGGCCGCCAAGCTGATCGGTCTCGAAATCCCCGTCTTCTGTTACGAGTCGCGGCTCAAGCCGGTTGGCGCCTGCCGCATGTGCCTGGTCCAGATCGAGAAGCTGCCGACGTCTGCAGACGGCGTGCACCACGCCCGTGGCCGCGGACATGGTGGTCCACACCAGCGCGCCAGATGTGATCCAGGCCCAGAACGGCGTCCTCGAGCTGCTCCTGGCCAATCACCCGCTCGACTGCCCGATCTGCGACAAGGGTGGCGAGTGTCCGCTGCAGGACAACACCTTCCGCTACGGCCCCGGCGCCTCGCGCTTCACCGAAGAGAAGCGCCACAAAGAGAAGGCCTTCCCACTCGGTCCTGAGATCGTTCTCGACCGCGAACGGTGCATCATGTGCTACCGCTGTGTACGGTTCCACCAGGAGATCCCTGGCGATGAGGCGCTGGCCGCCGTCGAACGCGGCGCCGACTCCGAGATCGCCACGCTCTACGGTGAGCCGTACACGTCGATGTTCGCCGGCAACACTATCGAGCTGTGCCCGGTCGGCGCGCTGACCAGCCGACGCTACCGCTTCAAGGCACGCCCCTGGGACCTGGTGCGCACCGCGTCGGTCTGCAACGGCTGCGCCGTCGGCTGCAATGTCGAAGTCGACAGCCGCAGTGAAAAAGTCTTGCGCTTGACCTCGCGCCGTCACCCGGAAGTTGACGACGGCTGGCTGTGCGACCGTGGGCGCTTCGAGACGCTCCCCTCGCCGCCCGAGTACCGCGCTCTCAGGCCGATGGTGCGACGCGGAGACGCCCTCGAGCCCACTACGTGGGACGAAGCGCTGACCCGCGCGGCCGAGCTCCTCAGCTCGTCGGGCGGGGTGCTCGCGTCTTCGAGTCTCTCGAATGAGGCATTCTGGGTTCTGCAACAGTTGAGCACGCGTCTGCCGGGTGCGCTGTGGCCGCCCGCCGGCGAGGCGTGGCCGGTCGAGGGCAAGATCGCCAACCTGCTGCACTGCAAGACCATCGTCCTGGTGGGG
Source organism: uncultured Chloroflexia bacterium (assembly GCA_963776625.1). GTDB lineage: Bacteria > Chloroflexota > UBA6077 > UBA6077 > CF-72 > CF-72. The sequence continues at coordinate 48,048 of CAVZNP010000010.1, forward strand.
CTGGACGCGTGGGACGACCTGCCCGTCCTGGCGCTCTGGATCCGACGCGCGGTGCTTGGTGGCGCGCAGTTGACCGTCCTGGGCGATCGCAACGGTCTGTGGCGCTCGACGACGACCTGGCTGAAGGGCGATCCACTAGCGCAGCTCGACCAGCTGCAGGCGACCGACGGGCCGGCGGCCGTGCTGGCACATCCGTCCCTCGTCGCGCAGGGTCGGTCGCGGCTGGAGGCGCTGGCGGCACGACTCGGCGCAACGGGCGAGACCGGTCTGGTCGGTGCACCCTGGCTCGGGGCTAACGCCCGCGGCGCGATGGAGATCGCTCCGGAGATCGCCAGCGGCGACGTGGACCAGGTTCTAACCGCCAAGGCGCTGCTGGCCATCGGCGACGAAGCGTGGGCGAGCTTGCGCGCGGGCTCATTCGCGAAAGTTGTGCTCGCTACCTCGGGTGCGTTCGCCGATGTCCCGCAGGTGGATGTCGTGCTGCCCATGGCGCACGCTTACGAGCGACAGGCCAGCGTGTGCAACCTCGAAGGACGAGTTCAGCACCAGGAAGGCGGCGCTTCGCCGCCCGCTCACGCGCGCACCGACTGGGGGATCGCCGCTGAGCTGGCCACGCGACTGAGCGTCGCCGCGGCGGGCGCCGACAGCCTGGACCGCATACGCGCGCGCATCGCGAGCGAGCATCCGGCGCTGGCCGAAGTCATCCACGAAGAGGTGCTCGCCCGCGCGTGACCGTGCTGCTCGCTCAAGTAGTCGGGTCATTGATCATCATCGTCGCCTTGCTCATGGGCATGGCGTACATGACCTGGTTCGAGCGGAGGGTCATCAGTCGCCTGCAAGTTCGAATCGGCCCCAATCGCGTCGGGCCCAACGGGCTCATGCAGCCCCTTGCCGACGCGCTGAAGCTGTTCTTCAAGGAAGATGTGCGGCCATCGATGGCCGATCGATTCCTGTATCCGCTGGCGCCGGGCATTTCGCTGGTAGCGGCACTCGCCGCATTCGCGGTAATCCCCGTGGGTCCAACCATCATCATTGGCGGCCGGTCGGTTGCACTCATCATCCAGGACATGCCCGTCGCCGTGCTGTACCTGATCGGCGTCAGCTCGATCGGTGTCTACGGCGTGGTCCTGGGCGGCTGGTCGTCGGGGTCGAAGTACTCGCTCCTCGGCGCGCTGCGCGGCAGCGCGCAGGTGGTCTCATACGAGCTGGTGCTCGGGCTGGCGCTGGTGGGTGTCGTCCTGGTCTGCGGCACGATGTCGATCGCGCAGATCGTCGATCAGCAAGCTCGCTCCGTGCCGATGGTGATTCTGCAGCCGCTTGGTTTCGTGCTGTACTTCATCGCGGCCATCGCCGAAACCAATCGCGCACCGTTTGACCTGCCCGAAGCTGAACAGGAGCTCGTCGCGGGCTATCACACCGAGTACAGCGGCTTTCGCTTTGCGCTGTACTACATCGCCGAATACGTCAATGTGCTGACGGTCTCAGCCATTGCCGCGACGCTGTTCTTTGGCGGATGGCTGGGCCCGTTCAACCTGATCGACGGTCCCTGGTGGCTGCTGATCAAGATGGCCGTCTTCGCCTTCGTGTTCGTCTGGCTGCGCGCGACGCTGCCACGGCTGCGCTACGACCAGCTGATGCGGCTGTCCTGGGGTCTGTTGTTGCCACTGGCCTTGCTCAACGTGCTGGTCACGGCCGTGCTGGTCGTGTTCTTTTCGAGAGGCGTGTGATCAAACCATGCTTGATGGAGCTCGCAATCTCGCTCGGGGGTTCTGGGGCGTGCTGCGCCACGCGTCGGAGCCACCAACTACGCTTCTGTACCCCGAGGTCAAGCGGGAGCTGCCGCCTGCCTTCCGCGGGCGGCACCGCTTGTACCGGCACGAGGACGGCCTGGAACGCTGCATCGGCTGTGAGCTGTGCGCGGCCGCGTGTCCGTCGGGCGCGATCTATGTGCTGGCGGCGGACAACGACCCGGGCCACCCGGTGTCGACCGGTGAACGTTACGCCGAGGTGTACGAGATCAACATGATCCGCTGCATCTTCTGCGGCTATTGCGAGGAAGCCTGCCCGGTCGACGCGATCCGGCTTGGTCCCGAGTACGAGCTCGCCGATTTCGAGCGAAAGGACTTCGTCTACACGAAGGAGATGCTGCTGGATCCCGAGCAATACGCGCCGGAGCGGCAGTACCACGCGGACGTGGATCAGCGCGATCCGGAGCTCACCCGCGTGATTCCCGAGGACGAGGACCTGGGTGAGGTGTATCGACGTCATCGGCCGCTCGGCGCGCAGCCCGAGGAACACCCGCGCACGTGACGACCGGAAGGTTTGCGTTCGTGCTCGTCAGGCACGCACTGTCAAGGCGACTCTGCCCGGTGGCGCTGTACGAATCAGGTGCCATTGGAGGTGTGCTGGTGAGGCACTCACTGTCACCGCGGTGTGCTGCACGCGTGGGTGATAGGCCGACGCGGATAACGGGCGTCCCTGCAGGAGGCGCGGAGGCGCTCGATGGCTAACCTCTTCGTCCCGCTGCTGATCGGCTGCCTGGCGGCCATCGCCTCGGCGCTCGGCGTGATCCTGGCCCGCCGGCCCGTATACGCCGCGGTCTTCCTGCTCCTGCACAGCCTTTCCCTGGCGGCGCTGTACGCAATCCTGTCCGCGCCGATGGTCGCCATCGGCCAGGTCATCATCTATTCCGGCGCGATCGTCGTCCTGTTCCTCTTCGTCGTGACGCTGCTGCCCACCGGCGGCGCGGAAACGCGGCCGCTGGGCGCGCGCCTGGTGGCGGCCATCGTCGCTGGCATTGGCGTGCTGGTGGCGCTGGCCGTCGCGTTGATCGCCGGCGCGATCCCGCTGGCGCCTGCCACACCGGGCGATCTCGATGTTCCCGCGGTCGGACACGCTATCTTTGGCCCGCTTTTGACCGCCTTCGAACTCACCGCGCCACTGCTGCTCGTCGGTGTGGTCGGCGCCGTGGTCATCTGGCGCCGCCACGAGCCCGCCGCGCGCACGGTGGCGCCCGTCAAGGTCACTCAGCCACGCCGCCTGGTGATGCACCGATGAGCTCTGAAGCTCTGGTGCTCGGCACCAGCGCCGCGCTGTTTGCCATCGGCGCGGCCGGGGCCATCGTGCACCGCCACCCGGTGTCGGTGCTGATGGCCATCGAGATCATGTTGAACGCCGCGAACCTGGTCATCGTGCTGGGGGCGCGCGTCTACGGCGGGGCGGACGCTGAGGCGACCGCGCTCATCGTGCTGGTCCTGGCCGCCGCGGAAGCGGTTATTGGCCTGGCACTCGCGCTCGCCCTGTTCAGACGCCGCCCGGCGCCTGACATCGACGAGGCCGCGGAGTTGCGCGGATGATGCCGATCCTCGCCTGGGCGTGGGTGTTCACCCTGCCCGGCTTGCTGCTGACCGCGCTCGGCGTGCCGTCCAATCGCAAGAGCGCTGGCTACGCCAGCCTCGCCGGACCGCTGGTCCTGTTGATCGTAGCCGTCGTGGCCCTGGTCCAGGGCGGCTCGTTCTCCGTGGTCTTCCCCAACTGGCTGCCCTTCCTGCCGGATGGTGCGTTCGAAACGCTGGCCGACACGCTGAGCGCGCTGATGCTTGCCATCGTGGGCTTCGTGGCCACGCTCGTGTACATCTACTCACTCGGCTACATGGCCGACGATCCCAGCCGACGCCGCTTCTTCGTTTTCCTGGATCTGTTCGTCGCTTCGATGGGCCTGCTGGTCCTGGCGGGGAACCTCGCAGTGCTGCTCATCGGCTGGACCGGCGTCGGCATCTCGAGCTTCCTGCTCGTCTCGTTCTGGCGCGACAAGCCCGGCAGCCTGGGCGCGGGCCTGCAGGCGCTGGCGGCCAATGCCGTCGGCGACGCCGCGCTGCTGCTGGCCGCTTCGAGCGTGCCGAAAGGCTGTGGCACGCTGGTCACCCTCAGCACGCCGCAGTGCACCAGCGGCCTGGGCGGCGCCGAGTTCCTGGCGCTGCTCCTGTTCGTGGCCGCGGCGGCCAAATCGGCTCAAGGGCCGCTGTATTTCTGGCTGCCAAATGCCATGGCCGGCCCGACACCCATCAGCGCGCTGATTCATGCGGCGACGATGGTGGCCGCCGGGGTGTACCTGCTCGTGCGCACGTATGCGTTGTTCGGCGTTGCGCCAGAGGTCAGCTTGTGGGTCGCGATCATCGGCGTCGCAACCGCGATTGGCGCCAGCGTCGCGGCCCTGTTCCAGTCCAACTTCAAAAAGGGCATCGCCTACTCGACGATCGCCCAACTCGGGTACATGTTCGCCGCGGTGGGCGTCGGCGCGTCCTTCGCGGGCCTGTTCCATCTGTTCACCCACGCGTCGTTCAAGGCACTGCTGTTCCTCGCGGCAGGCATCGTGATTCACGGTGCGAGTGGACACGAAGAGCTGTCCGACCTGCGCGGGCTGGGCCGCTTCTTCCCGTTCAGTCGCTGGGGTTTCCTCATCGGCTCCCTGGCGCTGATCGGCACGCCCTTGATCACGGCCGGAGCGTTCAGCAAAGACGACATCGTCGAGTCGGTCATCGACGCGCAGCCCGTGCTCGGCTGGCTGCTGGTGCTGGCGGTCACGCTGACAGGCGCGTACATCGGTCGACTCTTTGCCATCGTCTACATGGCGCCCGCCGACGACCCACACGCGGTGCACCACGACGCAAATGCCGAGCGGCCGATGAACTGGTCGCTGGTGCCACTCATGATCGGCTCGATCGTGCTGGGCTGGGCAGGCTACTGGCTTGCAACTGTGCTGGCCGGGCCGCTGGGCAGCGTGCAGACGCCGCCTCCGCCGTTGACCGTCGTCGGTGGCGTGGCGTTCATCCTCGGCGCGATCGGCTTCCTTGGCGCGGTCTGGTACGTGCTGCGACCGCAGATGCTGCTGCCAGCCAGCGTCACGTCGTACCGGCCCGACCGCTGGGTACGCGCCATTGCTGACGGCGGCTATGCCGTCGCCGGCGCCGTGTCGCGAGCGCAGACCGGGCTCCTCGCGATGTACGCGTCCGTGACGCTGCTCGCGGTGGCGATCGTCCTGCTGGTGCGGGTGGGCGTGCGATGACGCCGGCATACGCGTCGATCGTGGTGCTGGTCGCGGGCGGAGTAGTGATCCTGCTGCTGGTTGGCCGGTTGTCTCAGAACTCGCGCGCGCTCAGCTACACGAGTCTGGTGTTTGCGCTGGTGGCCGCCGTCATCGGCTGGCAGGCGCCTCAGCCCATCGCGCTGGCGATTGTCGGGCTCAGCATCGCGTGCGGCATCGGCCTGCTGCTCATCCCGGTACTGGAGCCGGCTGTTCAGATCCACGTGGCGGAGGCCGCGGGCGTGCTGCTCCTGGGGACGGCCGGGGCAATCGGTCTGGCCAACGCGACGGACCTGGTCCAGGCCGTGGTCGGGCTGGAGACGCTGACGCTTGCCTCGGTCACGCTCGTGGCGCTGGGTGCGGGCGAGCGCTCACTCGAGGCAGCGTTCAAGTACGTCGTGCTGGGCGCGATCTCGCTGGCCGGCCTCCTGTACGGCCTTGGCCTGGTGTATCTCGGCACCGGATCACTGGCGTATCCGACGGCCCCGCAGATCGGTTCCAACCCGTTGACGCTGGCGGGCGTGGTGCTTGTCGGCCTCGGGTTCGCATTCGAACTCGCCCTCGTGCCGCTGCACTGGGGCGCGCTGGACGCCTACACGGCGGCTGCCCCCGGGTTGGCTGGCTTCGTCATGAGTGCCAGCAAGATCGCCGCCGCGTTCGCGCTCGGGCGGCTGGTCATCGCCGCGGGGGCACAGACCAGCCAGCTGCTGGTGTGGGGCGGCTCGCTCACCATCCTTTGGGGCACCTTCGGTGCACTGTCCCAGGCGGGCAACATGCGGCGCATGCTCGGCTACTCGGCCGTGACCCACGCCGGCTTCATCGGCCTCGCGCTCGGATCTGGGCCCAACGGACCAACAACCGCCGGCTTTTACGCGGCCGCCTACGCCAGCATGGCCATGCTGGTGTTCGCCGGCCTCGCAGCCACACCCACGATCGCCGATCTGAGCGGTCTGACTGGAGTCTCCGCGCTGCCGGACCTGCGATCACTGGATCGGGTGCGCGCGCTGGCGGTATCGCTCGGCCTGTTGTCACTGGCCGGCATCCCGCCGACGCCCGGCTTCTGGGCCAAGCTGGCGGTGCTCGTCGTCGCGTGGCAATCGGCAGGCTGGCTGCCGACGCTGATCGCCGTCTTCGGCGGCGCCTTCAGCGTGCTGTATTACCTGCGACCGTTGCCCGATCTGTTCGCGGCACTCCGCGGCGAGCATGTCGTCTCCACGTCCGGCGCTGGTGCCGGGCGTGGTCGTGGCCACGGTCGCGGTGGTGGTGCTGAGCATCGTGCCCGGCGTGGCCTGGTACCTGGTCGGCGGAGCGTAACGCTACGAACGAAGCCGAGATGGCCAGCCTGGCGCCGACCCCGGGCTACTTTCGCGCCACGGGAAGTGCGTAGTGGCGGATCTTCAAACAGATGGCCGTTCGCGCGGGGCACACCACGACTCGATCCGCCCGCTACGCGTTGGGTCCGAGCGCCGACCTGCCGATCGCGCGCTTCGTGGCGTTCCTGTTGATCCTGCTGTTGGTCGGCGCGATCTGGTTGGCGGTCAACGCCGCGCGGAGCCGCGCCATCACCCGCCGCCAGCGAGATCTCCAATTTCGACCCGAGCTCGGTGCTCGGCGATACCTCGCCGCACTTCCTGCCGACGCCTGTCGCGGCCCTGCCGCCGGAGGTCAACACCGGTCCGCCCGCGCCTGCCGCTGACGAAGATACCGCCGCGAGTACGACGACGGAGCGCGTCAAGGTGGCCAATACCGGGGGCGTCGGCGCCATCTTGCGCGCCGACCCGCCGAGTGGCGAACAGGTGGGCGCGCTGCGCGACGGAACGGTGCTGGACGTGATCGAGCACCGCACGCTGCCGGACGGCTCCAGTGGCTGCATGTCAAGACCCAGGATGGCACCGAGGGCTGGGTGTACTCGCGGCTGGTGGCCTCAGCCGATCAGTAGACATCATCGCGCCTAGAAGTGCGCGATGACCGGCACGCCGATGTCGGCCCAGTTCCAGAAATACAGCGCGTCTTCGGCCACCAGGCCGGCGCATCCGTGACTGCTCGGGAATACCGAACTCGTCGCGCGGCTTCCAGTAGTTCTCGTGCAGCGCCTTGCCGTCCGCGCTGAAGTACTGCGTCCAGCGCACGTTGTCGACTTTGTAGGAAGCGCGCTGAGCGTCCAGACCGATCAGACTACTCGAATCCATCGTCTCGTTTTCCACGCGGCGCTGAATCGAATAGTTCCCCGCACCGGTCTCCCAGCCCGGACGTCCGGTCGAGGTACGTGCCAGGCGCACCGGATTCTGGCCCTCGTACGCGACCACCACTTGCTGGGTGAGGTTGAGGTCGATCCAGTGCCCGCGGTACGAGCTGGCTGAATCGGGCGGCGGCGGCGGGGCGGGCAGCGCCACGGGGCGCAGCACCGAGCTGTACACGTACGTCGAACCGTTCAGGACGGCCCACGTGGGGTTGTCCGGCACGACCTCTTCACCGGCTGCCCAGCCAGAGACCACAAGCGGCAAGCCAGTCGCCAGTGTCCCGACGCTGTCGGTACGCGTGGTCGGTTGTCCGCGCAGGTTTGCGCCATCCACCGCGGAGATGCCCCACCAGCGGCCCGGCGTGCCAATCTGCGAGGGAGGGTCGATGGTTCCCACGCTGGCCGCGTCGAGCCATGAATTGGCGCCCGAGTACGGGTCCTGGACATGCAGTCGGGAACCAGATTGCGGCTCGAGCTGTTTAAAAGCGGTGTATGCCGGGGCGATTCCCAACAGCAGGGTGCCATTGGCGTCCGCGTACAGGGACGCGTCGGTGGCGGTGGCCACCCAGCCGACACTCAGATCGTCGGTCGGCGCTGACTGGTCGGCGGGCGGCCAACCGGGCGGGGGCGGTCCCGAAGGTCCCACCGAGAGGGCGTCGACCCACGCGTAGTCGTTGGTGCGAGCGACCAGCACGTACAGGCGCGGGCCGCTCTGTGGTTGAGCGATGAGAAGGTAGTCCCAGCGCGCGGCGCCGCCAAGCTGGACGGCCTGATCGTCAGGACCGCTCCACAGCGGGATGGGGCGCAACGCCTGCACCCACGCCTGGGCGGTCGGCGGCGGCGTTGGCGCGGCTGTCGGGCTCGGACTCGGCGCCAGAGTCGGGGCCAGGGTGGGTGAGGCGGCGGACGTCGGCGAGGGCGACGGCGACGCAGCCAGTGAGGGAGGTGAGGGTGAGGGAACGGCCGTTGGCGAGGTCGCGGCCGTCGGCGAGGGCGATCCGGCCGCCGGCGTCGCGGTGCGTGAGGCGGGCGTGACCGTGGCGGGCGCGGCGAAGGCGCGGGCCGGCGGCACGGCAAGAGCGACTAATCCAGATAGGCTGACAAGACGTAAGAAATGGCGTCGTGCAAGGCGTCGTGGGAAGCGTCGTTGAAGCATGGGGTATCGCATGAGAGCGGTCGCCGGTGTCCCGGCGCAGACGAGTCTAACTGGCACAGGTTCTGCACGCGGAAAAGTCGAGTCGGAGCCGTCCTGCAGCGTGGCGCTGGCCTGGCGACGGAGCATCGCGCGCGGGAATATGCGAGGAGGAAAGTCCGTTTTACCAAGTGAAATGGTTCAGACACTGAGAGTCGCGCCGGCTGTAACGTCTCCGGGCGCTGCATCGTTGGTGGGACTGAACCGCACGGGCACAAGCAACACGGCTAAATTCTTGACGAACTCGACTCGATGTGCTACCATTGGGTAGCAGACTTGTCCGTCGTGGAGTGAGCTATGTACCGCTCACAGCGGCGGCCTCAAGCCGCCGCCCAGGCCGCACATTGGTAGGGGCGGCTTTTTTGACCCCGCGCACCGGGGTCCCAGGAGCAACAAAACACCGTGAGTCTTGATCTGCTGCATGAAACTGAAGAACTTCTGAGCCCGGAGACGCGAGCCGAGTCCGAAACGGACTCGGAGTCGACGGCTGCCGAGCCGATCAGCCGCTTCGGTCTCCTGTCCGAAGAGCTGTCGGGCGGTGCCGGCGCTATGTACCTGCGCGAAATTGCTCACCACGAGCTGTTGACCGCGCAGGAAGAGGTCTCGCTTGCTCAACGGCTCGAAGGGGGCAAGGCTGCCCTGCGCGAGCTGGCTACCGCTGATGAGTCGCTGGATCCAGATCGCCGCTTCGAGCTCGAGCAGCAGGCCGAGGATGGCGAGCGCGCCCGGCGACGTCTCATCGAGTGCAACCTGCGCCTGGTGGTGTCGGTTGCGCGGCGCTACCTGGGACGAGGGTTGTCCTTCCTCGACCTGGTCCAGGAAGGCAACATCGGCCTCCAGATCGGCGTCGAAAAGTACGACTGGCGTCGGGGTTTCCGCTTCAGCACGTACGTGTACTGGTGGATTCGCCAGGCCGTGACGCGTGCGATCGCCGACCAGAGCCGCACCATTCGCTTGCCGGTGCACGTCACCGAGTTCCTGACCAAGACGGCACGCGCCGAGCGCGAGCTGGCGGCGGAGCTTGGCCGCGAGCCGACAGTGGACGAGGTGGCCCAGTACCTGGACATCGATCCCGAGCGCATCAACGAGGCGCGGCGTGCGGCCCGCATGCCGCTGTCGCTGGAGACACCCCTCGGCGAAGATGGCGAGCTCACACGGGGTGACCTGATTGGTGACGACACGGCCGCCGAGGCGGCGCATGAGTCGTCCGAAGCATCAGACCTCTCGGAGCGCCTGGAGTCCGCGCTGGATGAGCTGCATCCACGCGAGCGGCAGGTGCTGCGACTGCGGTTCGGCCTGGACCGCGGTCACGAGCGCACGCTGGGTGAGGTTGGCGAAGAGCTTGGCGTGAGTCGCGAGCGCATTCGTCAGATCGAAGCCGAAGCACTGGCCAAGCTGCGGCGCATGCCGCGGCTGCGCCGCGAGCTGCTCGAATACGTCTCCTGAAGCGTCGGTTTCCGCGGCGTATCGCCTCGCCGAATGGTGTGCGGGGTTACGTTGGGGCGCGCTTGACGAAGCCGTCCGCGTGCGCACGCGGGAGCTGCTGCTCGACCTGGTAGGTGTGGCCCTGGCGGGCAGCCGCCAGGAGTCGAGCCGCTCGGCGGCGGAGGCCGCGCTGGCGCTGGGCGGTCAGGGGCAGGCGTGCGTGATCGGCATGGGCCAACGTACGTCAGCCGTTTGGGCCGCGCTGGCCAATGGCACGGCCGCGCACGCCGTCGAACTCGACGACGTGACGACGGAGTCCTCGCTGCACCCGGGTGTGGCGGTGATTCCGGCAGTCGTGGCCCTCGCCCAGGAGCTTCATTCGTCTCCGTCGCGCTTGATGGAGGCGATCGTCGCCGGCTATGAGGTCACCATGCGCGTGGGCAATGCCCTCAACCCCGCTTCGGCCTATGCCCGCGGCTTTCATCCCACCGGCGCTCGCCGGCGCCTTCGGCGCCGCGTCCGCTGCCGCGCACCTGCTGGACCTGAGCGTCGAGCAGCGCGCGATGGCCCTTGGCATCGCCGGCACGATGGCCTCCGGCTCGCTCGAGTATCTCGCCGACGGGGCCTGGACCAAGCGCCTCAACGCTGGCTGGGCGGGACACGCCGGCATCAGCGCCGCGTATCTGGCCCGCGCGGGTTTTGTTGGCCCGCTCACCGTGTTCGAGGGGCGCCTCGGGGTCCTGCACGCGTACTCGGATGCGGGCCTGCCCGATCGCCTGCTGGCTGATCTCGGCAACCCGCCGCAGGTGATGCGCGTGTCGATCAAGCCATACGCGTGCTGTCGCTACAACCACGGCCTGATCGACTGCATGCTCGAGCTGCGATCGTCCGGGGTTGACTTTGCGCTCGCGGATATCGAGCGCATCCGCCTGGGGGTTCTCAGCGGCGGCGCGCTGCTGGTCGCCGACCCGATCGAGCAGAAGCGGGCGCCGGTTGGCGTGGTCGACGCGCAGTTCAGCGCACCGTATGCCGCCGCCGCGGCGCTCGTCTTTGGCACCGGCGACATCACGACGTACGACTCGGCCCGCCTGGCTGATCCGACGGTTCGCGCCCTGATGGCGGTGACAGACTGCTATCGCGACGACGCGCTCGATGCGCACTATCCCAAGCGCTGGCCCGCGGCCGCGTCGATCGCCCTGAAAGACGGTCGGCTGCTGTCGACGCGCATCGAGTTTGCCACGGGCGAGCCAGAGAACCCGGTCGCGCGCGAGGGCCTGGTAGCGAAGTTCGTCAGCCTCGCCGAGCGCCCCGACGCCGAGGCGCTGGCCGCGCGCCTGCTGACGCTGGACGCGGCATCAGACCTCGGCGCACTGGAGGACGCCCTCGCGCAGCAGGCTGTGACGGTCCGCTAGCGCCCTCTTCGGCACGCACTGTCGACAGCTTTCGCCAGGCGGGCAGTGAGGTACTGGGTACTGGGCAGTGAGGTAATGGGTACTGGGTACTGGGCAGTGAGGTAATGGGTACTGGGCAGTGGGGTAGTGGGGTAGTCCGTGCCTCCCGGTCGGTACTTCGCGCTGTGCTCAACCCGCGGACGAGGCGGGCGACCCCACAGAGGTGCGGTTCAGCACGTACGCGGGGGGTCGCCGCGGGAAGGAGCGTGTAGCGAGCCTGCGAGCGGAACAGCGACTGGCGGTGGGGGGCCGCAGGCTCCCCCGACCCGGACGCGTGCATGGCCCAAACGTGCGCAGGCTCCCCTGACCCGAAGGGGCGGACGAGCACACACCGCTCCCCCGACCCGAAGGGGGGACGAGCACGAACCTCCTCCGTCCCCCGACCCCAGGCCGCTACTCCCTCGTGCGAATCAGTGAATGAGCTGTTTCGATTGCAGATACGCCTTGGCCACCGCCTGCGCGTCCATGTGATCAATCGTCACCGACTTGTCCATGGCCGTCAGGTCCGCCGTGGTCAACTTCGAACTTACCGAATTCAACAGCGTGCGCGCGTCTGGCGCCGCCTGCAGGATCTGATTCCGAATCACCGGCGCAATGTTGTCCGCCAACTGCAGGTGCTTGTCGTCATCGAGCAGCACGTAGTTGTTGGCCAGGATGTTCGCGTCCGTGGTGAACAGCAGCCCGACGTCGATGTCGCCACTCTCCAGCGCGGCAACCGTGAGCGGTCCACCTGAGTCTAGCGCCTTGAAGTCCTTGAAGTTCAACCCGTAGGTGCTCATCAGGCCTTCCAGACAGAAGGGTCGCTGCGGGCACTCGGGCGGTCCGCCCAGGACCAATTGACCGGCGACCGTGCTGGAGGTCGCTCAGCTTGCTCAGGTTGTACTTGTCGGCCGTGGCCTTGGTCACCACGAACCCGTTGGTATCGATGGCAGAGGAGAAATCCAGCACGCTGAGGTTCTGCGGCGTGAGCAATGCCTGGAGCGCCTGCTGCGTGGTGGCGGGGTCCGACGTCGCCTTCGACGACACGCCAGCTTTACCAGCCTGGAACGCCTCGTACGAGGCCATGTACTCGCCCATCAGGTCGATCTGACCCGAAGCGAGGGCGGGCGCGGTCGTCTCGCGCGGCCCAAGGCCCAGGCCGCCGTTCAGGTTGGAGCGATCGAGTGTGTAGCCGTTCGCCTCGAGCACCTGACCGTACAGCTCGGCGAGAATCACGGACTCGGGGAAATTTGCCGCGCCGAGCTTGATGGTTGGTCGAGCGCCGCTGGGCGCAGCTCCGGCCACCGGGCTAGCCGCGGCGGATGGGCTGGGCACAGCCACGGCCGGGCTGGCGGACGGGCTGGCAAAGCTGGCCGGGCTCGCAGCCGGACTGGCCGCGGCGACGGCAGCAGGACTGGCGGCGGGACTCGCAGCCGGACTCGCGACGCCCACGGGGCTCGCGGCCGGACTGGCCGCGGCAGGCTTGGCGGCAGCGGTCGGGGCAGGTGCGGTGGTCGGGCTTGGCGCGCCACCCGACTGGCAAGCGCTCAGCAAGAGCGCCAGCGCAGACGCCCCGGTCGGCAAGCAAGCGGATACTCCGCATTGGGTACAACTCCTTTCGCGGCCCATCGCGGGCCGTGTCGAGGTTTAATCCAATCCACGTCCGGCGCGCTGAAGGCACGCGGTCCTGGATTAAAGTTCACTCAATCAGACGCGGCCGCGAATTGCAAGCAGGGGCCCGCCGCTCAATCGCGGCTCAATTCGTTGACTGCCACGTACTTCAGCGCTTCGCGACGGCTGAGCGGGCTCAGCTCGGGATGCGCCGCGACATACGCCGCGACGGCGTCGGGCGCGACTTTGCCATACTCGCGCAGCGCCCAGCCGATCGCTTTGCGCAGGAAGAAGCCCCGTTCGTGAAGGTTTGGCTCGATGCAGGCGTACAGCAACGCCTGATCGGTCGAATGTTTGAAGCCGACCTGGCAGATGATCGACGTGCGCCGCAGCCAGGCGTCTTCGCCCTGGCTCCAGGCCAGCAGTTGTCCGCGCATGACCTCCGGGGCGCAGCGCAGCAAGTCGGATACCTGATGCGTGGCCAGACCGTCGACGAGATCCCACCAGGCGCCACTCACGATCAACTGGACGTACAGTGGCAGCGCCTCCAGCGTGCGGAAGCGCGCGTAGCGTCGATGACCCACGAGCTCCAGGGCGGCGTAGCGTTCTTCGCGATAGCTCGCCATGTCCCATAGCTCCAGCACCGTGTCGCGCCAGTCGGCAGACGACTCGAGTGGGTAGGCGGGGAGCACCTGACGACAGATCTCGCGCAGAACGGGCGTGGTCACGCCGCGGTACGGCATTGCCGACTTCATGTAGCGCTGCATGTCCGGGGCACGCAGCGGATCGCCGCGGGCGGCGAGCTCAGCGCGGAGGGCGTCGATCAGCCCGGCGTTCAGCCCGGACGTGCCTGGGCCTCGAGCGACGCGGCGCGATCAGCCTCACGCAGGCCCGACGAAACAGTCAGACGTTCGATGCCGCCAAAGGTCAGCTCCACCACGATCGACAGCAAGGCGACCAGCAGCGCGCCAACGAATAGTCGGGGATAGTCCTGCCGCGCCAGTCCGTCAACGATGTAGCGGCCGAGTCCGCCGCCGGCAACGAGCGCTCCCAGCGTGGCCGTGGCAACGATGGCCACCGCCGCGTTACGAATGCCGGCGAGAATCAGCGGCGCGCCAATAGGCAACTCCACGCTGCGCAGCACCTGGCGCTCGCGCAGACCCATGCCGCGCGCCGCCTCGACGATGTCAGGGTCCACGCCGCGAATGGCCGTGTAACTGTTGGTCATGATGGGCGGAATACCGAGCGGCACGAGCGCGAAAAACGTCGGCCAGAAGCCCAGACCCAGCTTGAACGACAGGGCGACGGGCAGCATGAGCGCCAGCAACGCCAGGGACGGCAGCGCACGACCCAGGTTGGCAACATTGATCGCCAGAAAGCCGGCCCGACCGGTGTGGCCTGCCCAGACGCCGATGGGCAGCGCGATCAGCACCGCTGCCAGCAGCGTCACTCCCGACAGGAGGACGTGCTCGGCGAGGCGATTGGGGATGCCGTCGGAGCCGCTCCAGTGTTCGGGCGCGGTCAGCCACGCAACGACGGACTGCGCGAAGCTCATGCCTCAGTGGGCCGCGCGGGTCCAGGGCGTGACTGCGCGCTGCACCAGCACGAGCACCCCGTCCAGGACCACGGCCAGGGCAATCGACAGTACCGCGCCGATGATCAGCGGCGTGGCGAAGAACTGCTGAATCCCCTGCAGGATCAGGGCGCCCAGGCCACCCTGGCCGATCACGCCCGTGACGGTGACCAGGCCGATGGTGGTGACCAGCGCCACGCGCACGCCGGCGATGATGACCGTCAGCGCCAGTGGCAGCTCGATGTGCCACAGCATCTGCCACTGCGAGTAGCCCATGCCAACGGCGGATTCGCGGACGTCGGGCGGTACCGAGCGGAAGCCGCTGACGATGTTGCGAACGAGGATCAGCAGCGTGTAGCTGATCAGGCCGATTTCCGCCGTGACAATGGACAGACCCGTGAACGGGATCAAAAGCGCGAACAGCGCCAGGCTGGGAATGGAGTACAGCACCCCCGTCACCCAGGTGATCGGCGAGTACAGCACCGGAAGCTGGCGGATGGCCAGGCTCAAGACGAAAGCGATGACGAAGCCGACGCTGACGGCGATGCCGGTCAGCACGAGGTGCTGCTCGATGCGGCTGCCGATGTCAGGGAGGTGGCTGAAGGTCCAGCTCCACAGGATCGGCGGATCGCCCGGTCTCATCGCACGGCCACCACTTCAGGCTCTGGATCGCTCCGAAACGCCAGCCCCAGCTCATCAAATGTCAGCATGCCGCTGAACTGCCCGCGCTCGTCGACGACCACCGCCGTCTGGACCGCCGACGTCAGCAACATGGCCAACGCGTCCCGCAGCGTCGTCTCCAGGTGCACCAGCGGGGACGAAGCATCGACGAAATCGGCACTCAACGTCCCATTCGACGAACCGAGCTCGGACGCTTTGACCCACCCGAGCGGCGCTTCTGCCTGATCCAGCAGCAGCACCCAGCTGGCCTCGCCTTCGAGCGCCCGCCGTCGAGCGCTGGAGACCGACTCGCCGACGTGTGCGACAACCCCAGGCTCCAGCCGCACGTCAGCCACACGGAGCAGGCTCAGGCGCTTCAGGCCGCGGTCCGTGCCGACGAATCGACTGACGAAGTCGCTCGCGGGATGCGCCAGCAGCTCGGTGGGTGGCGCATATTGCGCCAGGTGGCCGCCCTGCTGCATGACTGCCACGCGCGTGCCCATCTTGATCGCCTCGTCGATGTCGTGCGTGACGAACAACACAGTCGTGCCGAGCGTGCGGTGCAGGCGCAAAAACTCGTTCTGCAGTCGCTCGCGGACAATCGGGTCGACCGCGCCGAACGGCTCGTCCATCAGCATGACCGGCGGCTCGGCTGCCATGGCCCGCGCTACGCCAACACGCTGCCGTTCGCCACCCGAGAGCTGCGAAGGGTACCGGTCACGCACGCGGGCCGGATCCAGTCCCACCAGCTCGAGCAGCTCCTCGGTGCGCTGGTTGATGCGCGCTTTCGGCCAACCGAGCAGTTTCGGGACCGTACCAACGTTCTCGGCAATGGTCTGGTGAGGAAACAGGCCGATCTGCTGGATGACGTAGCCGATGCCGCGACGCAGCTCGGTGAGGTCGACGGTCATCACGTCCTGCCCGTCGATCAGCACCTGGCCGCTGGTCGGCTCCACCAGACGATTGACCATCTTCAAGCTCGTGGTTTTGCCGCAGCCGCTCGGGCCGACCAGGACGCAGATGTCGCCCGCGGGGACCAACAGCGACAGGTCGACCACCGCCGCGCCTTGCGGACCGTACTGCTTACTGACGTGCCGAAATTCGACCGTGGCCTGGTTCATCGCGATTGTTCGCCGGCCTCGATCGCGGCCGGCAGGCGGCTATCGGGTGGCGCGAGCGGGCACACCCAGACGGGATCATAGGCGCAGGAGGGGTGGTACGCGTAGTTGAAGTCGAGGATCACGCTGGCGTCGTGCAGGTCCGAATTAAGGTCGGCGCTCTTGATCGTGTCCAGCAAGTAGCGCCCGCCGCCATACGTCTGCCGACCGCTCGTACCGTCTTTGAAAGGCACGAACAGGCCGCCAGCATAGCCGTCGATCCACAGGGCCGGCAGCTGCATGGGTTGCTGACGCAGCTCGAAGTTCAGGGTGCCGATACGGTGGAAGGCCACTTCAGCGGGTACCGCGGTGCTTCGCGGCTCCTCTTCGTCGGGCACGAAGTAGGCCACGACGCGCGCCGTGGCGTCGAAGGGCCAGTACGGCAAGCCGGCGAAGCTGGCGCGCTCGTCCAACGGGATCGGGCTCTGCGGATGGTGCTTGAACAGGTCGTCCTTCGCGGCACGGAACCAGGCGAGTGTGGCGCCGTCCGCGGGCCGCTCTCGCACCTCGGCGAAGATCTCGGCCACGCGCCGGCGCCAGTCGAGGAGTTCGAGATAGGCCGAAGCGCCCATTGGGGGGCGAGTGTAGACCATCGGGTGGGACTGCAACCCTGTTTACGCCTCCCGCGTCTAACCCACGCTGATGACTCGCCCCCTGGACTCGGACCCGTACCCGCACCGCGGCTCAGCCCTGTCGCGCAGCTTTATGCCGCTGGTGCTGATCACCCTCGGGGTCGTCTTTCTTCTCAGCCAGCTCGTTCCCGACCGAGGCCGCGGCGCGCTGGTCGTCTTCGGGCTGGGGGCTGCCTTCGCCATCGGTCGCCTGACCACCGGCCGCTACGGCTACGCGGTGCCAGCCGGCCTTCTGATGGCGCTCGGCGTGTACATCCTGGTTCAGGACTTCAACGTCCTCGCCATCCAATCGCATGGCATCTCGAGTGGCGGCCTGTTCTTCGTCTTGCTCGGCCTTGGCTTTGCGGCGGTATACGTCATCGGCCTGCGCCCGGCGGCGATCTGGCCCTTGTTTCCCGCCTTCATTCTGGTCGGCCTCGGACTGGTCCTGCTCGGCGCCGCGTCACTGGGCCCGCTTGCGTCACTGAGCTGGATCACGTCGTACTGGCCGGTCGCCCTGGTGCTCCTCGGCGTGTGGCTGCTGTTGCGCGAGGCGATTCCGGCGCCGGCGCGCAAGCCGATTGCCACGCTCGGCGGCCTGGCGCTGCTGGCCTACGGCATTCTGGCTGCCGCCGCGAGTGTCGCGGCCGGTGGGGCGCTCGCCCGCTCGGGTGTCGCGCCGGGCTCGGGCGGGGCGCCGTTTGCCGCCACGCTCAATTTGAGCGAGCCCATCGCCGCGGGCCAGACGTTGACCATCGCCAACACCAACGGCACGACCATCGTTCACGGCGGGGACGGAACGACCGTCAGCGTGGTCGCCAATCGACATTTCGCGATCGGGGGTCAGGGACCAGACGTGCAGCTCACTCCGAGCGCCAATGGCTGGACGCTCGGCTCGACGACGACCGGGCGCGGTGGCTCGCTCTTTGGCGACGCGAGTTCTGTCGAGTACCAGGTGGAGGTACCTGCCGGGGTCACGCTGACCACGCAGTCGACCAGCGGTCAGGTGCAGGTCGACGGGATGACAGCAGCGGTGGACGTCACCACGACCTCTGGCAATGTGAATCTGTCGAACATCAGTGGGCCGGTTAGTGCGCAGACGTCATCGGGATCCATCACGCTGACCAACCTGGTGGGCGGACTGAAGGCGAAGACCTCGAGCGGGGCCGTCAACGGCACGCAGTTGCAGCACGTACAGCAAGTGCAGACCAGCAGCGGCTCGATCTCACTGGAGTCGGTGTTCGCCGATGCCACGCAAGTCACGTCGTCGAGCGGCTCGGTGCACCTGAAGCTGCTGCCGGGCACGGCGGTGCAATTGGACGTGCACTCGGAGAAGGGCAACGTCGAGCCGCAGGGCGGGCTGCAGCTGGCCAACGGGGTGACGCGTCGCGACGCGCTGAGCGGGGCGATTGGCGCGCCAGCGCCAGGCGCGACGCTGACGGTGCAGACGCAGAGCGGCGGCGTGATCGTCAGTCAGTAGCGGCAGGCGTCCCACGGGTTGAGGCACGCACTGGCGACGCCGTAGCGTAGCGGAGCGAAACGGGTCAGACGAACCCTGCTCCTCAGAAAACCGACATCTACCGTCGTGCGCGGGGAGCCAACAACCCCCTTGGGCTCCCCTCTGGGGAAAAATATCGTGTGACTCAGGCCCCGACCGGCGGCAGCCCCGCGTTGTCAATCGCCTGGTTCAGGAAGGCTACTTCAGTGGCCAGCACTTCCCCAAGCTGATCCAACTGCGTTTGCACTCGACGTGAGAGGTCCTCGAACACCTCGCGCGCGGCCGCGGTCGGCGCCCCGTCGCCGCTGGCGATCAGACCCTGCAGCGACGCCAGCTTGCCATTGAGCTTGACAGGCAAACTCAGCGTGTCGCCGCGCGAGACCGCCCTGGACTGAATCAGCTCACCCTCAATCGGCAGCAGCCGCTCGAGCAGCGCCGCCGCCGCCCACTGCACCCCCTCCAGTTGTGGGTTGCCCTTCGACCTTGCCGCCCAGTCCGCCGCCTGGCGCCGCACGGTGCGCAGCCGATTGACCGCGGCGTGCGTTTCGGACAGCCGCCGATGGACCCGCAGCAAGAGCTCGAACTCGGCCCGCAGGTCCGCGTCGGTGACCTCAAGGCGAGGGTCGCGCCCAACCTCGAACTCCTGCTCGTAACTCTGCTCGCCGACGGTGAGCCGCACGCGGTACGTGCCAGGCGGGACCTGTCGGCCGGCGATACCCGCTTCCACGATCTCGTTGGCAACGTCGTCCCCGTCAATCCTGGTCGCATCCGGGTAGCGCAGGTTCCAGATCCAGCGATTCAGGCCGGCCTCCTTCGGAATCCGCGGCTGCTTGTTCTTGCGCGCCGCGGCTTTCTCCTCGTCCGTGGTTGCCGCCGCCTCGACGTCCCGACTGGAAAAACTCCGGATTTCGGTGCCTTCCGCGTCGAAGAACGTCAGCGAAATTTCGCCGTCGGGCGCCTCGGCGAGGAAATAGTCGACGATCGCCCCATCCGGCGGGTTTCGGCCGGCGTCCAGATACTGGTCGACCTTGTCTCCCGTCCGAGGGTCGTCCTTCTGGCTGTAGGTGACCATCACCGCGCCCGGCATGCGGTAGTTCTTGCCGCGCACGGGCTTGTGCCCAAAGCCAGCGTTCGTCGTGTAGCGGATGACCGGGCGCGGCCTGGGCAGCACCGTCGCCGGGTCGTCGTACTGCGCGCGCACGGGCCCCAGGTGGTCGAGAATCCAGAACGATCGGCCGTGTGTCGCGATAGCCAGGTCCCCTTCTGGCTCTTTCACCACCACGTCGTGGACGGGCACCACCGGCAAGTTGCCTTTGATGGACGTCCAGTGGGCGCCGTCGTCAAACGAGACGTACAGGCCGGTCTCGGTTCCCGCGTACAGCAGTCCGCGTCGCGTCGGGTCCTCACGAATCGTGCGGCAGAAGACGTTCTCCGGCAGCCCTGAGCTGATGCGCGTCCACGTCGCGCCGAAATCATTCGTCTTGAAGAGGTAGGGCGCGAAGTCGTCGAGCTTGTAGCGATTGGCGGCCAGGTACGCGCGGGCGGGATCGTGCGGCGACGCCTCGATGATGCTGAGCAAACTCCACTCGGGCAGCTCGACAGGCGTGACGTCGTGCCACGACGCGCCGTTGTCGCGCGAGACGTGGACCAGACCGTCGTCGGAGCCGGCCCAGAACACGCCCGGCTGCCGCGGTGACTCGGCGAAGGCGAAGATGGTTCCGTAGTACTCGGCGCCCGTGTTGTCACCGGTGATGGGGCCGCCCGACGGACCGAAGATGCTGGCGTCGTTGCGGGTCAGATCGGGACTGATCGCCTGCCAGCTCGCCCCCTCGTCGCTCGAACGGAACACGACGTTGCCCGTCACGTACAGGACGTTCGGATCGTGCGGGGACAGGAGCGTCGGGAAGGTCCACTGGAAGCGGTAGCGCGCGTCTCGGGCACCCGACCCGAGCATGTCCTCAGGCCAGACGTCGATGCCGCGCGCCTGCCCCGTCGCGTGGTTGTAGCGGGTCAGATAGCCGAGATAGCTGCCAGCGAAAATGATGTCAGGCCGATCGGGCCGCACCGCGACGTAGCCGCTTTCGCCGCCGCCAATCTCCCAGTATTCGGCGTGCGTGATGGCCGACAACGGCGAGCGACTTGGCACGGAAATGGTGGTGTTGTCCTGCTGCGCCCCGTGCAGCCGATACGGTGTGCGGCTGTCAGTCGTGACGTGGTACAGCTCGGCGGTCGGCTGGTTGTAGATCGAGGACCAGCTGGCGCCTGCCGTGAACGTGACCAGCGCCCCGCCGTCGTTGCCTTCGATCATCCGCCGCGAGTCGTTGGGATCGATCCACAGGTCGTGGTTGTCACCGTGCGGGATGGCGAATTGCGCGAAGGTCTGGCCTCCGTCGATGGACTTCCACGTCTCGATGTTCAGCACCCACACGGTCTCGGCATCGCGCGGGTCGACGAAGATGTGGTGGTAGTACCACGCCCGTTCGCGGAGCTCGCGCCTGTCGCTGACGCGCGCCCAGGTCTCCCCGCCGTCGTCCGAACGAAAGACGCCGCCGTCCTCGGCTTCCACGATCGCGTAGACACGGTCGCGCTGCGCGCCCGAGACGCACACGCCGATCTTGCCGAGGACCCCCCTGGGCAGACTCTTGTTGCGTGAGATCTCGGTCCACGAGTCGCCGCCGTCGACCGATTTGAACAGGCCGCTGCCTGGGCCACCGCTGCTCAGGCTGGACGGACCACGCCGCGCTTCCCAGAACGACGCGTACAACACGCGCGGATTGAGCGGGTCCATGCTCAGGTCGTTGGCGCCGGCGTCGTTGCTCCGGAAGAGGACGCGCTCCCAGCTGGCGCCACCATCGCGTGAGCGGAAGATGCCGCGCTCCTCGTTCGGTCCGTGCGCATGGCCGAGCGCGGCCACGTAGACGAGATTCGGGTCGCTCGGGTGGACACGCACCCTGGCAATGTGGCGCGTGTCGCTCAGGCCGAGGTGCGACCAGGTCTTGCCCGCGTCGGTCGAACGGTAGACGCCGTCGCCATGCGAGACGTTGCCACGGATGCAGCTTTCGCCCATACCGACGTACAGCACATTCGGATCGGCGGCGGCCACGGCGATCGCGCCGACGCTGGCACGCTGGAAGAAGCCGTCGGAGATGTTTTCCCAGAAGATGCCACCGTCGAAGGTTTTCCAGACGCCGCCACCCGTCGAGCCGAAGTAGAAGACCTGGCGTTCGAATGGGTCACCGGCCACCGCACCCACTCGGCCACCGCGGTAAGGCCCGACCATGCGGTACTCGAGGCTGCGCAGCAACTCTGCTGGGGTCATTGGTTCCACAGGGTAATGCCGCACAATGCGTAACCATGACCGAGACCGGCGTCTGCGTCTTCCTCCACTGCGATGTGGACAAGATGTACTTCTCGGTCGAGGCCCTCGAATCGCCGCGGCTCGCGACGGACCCGCGCGCGGTCATCGTCGAGCGTCGATCCGCGCGACTATCCCCGCGCGGATGGTGACCACCGCCAACGGCGTCGCGCGTGGCATCGGTATCAACAGCGGCATGAGCTCGGCGCTGGCCGCGCGCACTGCCCGCGAGCAGGGCATCGAGGTCGTCTTCGTGCGGCCGCGGCACGAGCTCTACAGCCAGTATTCGCGTCGGCTGATGGACCTGCTGCGCACCGAGACGGACCTGCTCGAACAGCGTTCGATCGACGAGGCGGCGCTGGATTGGCGTCAGCACGGCTTCCTGCGCGAGCCGGTGCTGCGGCTGCGCAGGCGCGATGCTCGACGAGATCGGCCTGTCGGTGTCATTCGGCGTTGCGCCGAATCCGCTGGTGGCCAAGATGGCCTCCGAGTTCGCCAAGACCCGCGACGACCACGTCTGCATCGTGACGCCCGGGCAGGCGGCCGCGTTTCTCGCGCCACTGTCCGTGCGCGCGCTGATCGGGGTCGGGCCGAAGTCCGAGGCGAGACTGCGCGGCTTCGAGGTGCAGACCATTGGCGAGCTGGCGGCGCGCCCGCTGGAGTGGCTGGTCGACCAGTTCGGCTCGGCCTACGGGCGCTACCTGTTTGCTGCTTCGCGTGGCGAGGATGACTCGACGCTCGTCGGTGAGCGGGCCTACAAGAGCATCTCGGCGGAGCATACGTTCGCGCGCGACACCGCGGACCGCGCGGAGATCTGGCGCAGGCTGCAGTCGCAGGCGGTGGACGTGGCGGATCGGCTGCGGGCTGAGGGCTTGCTGGCGGGCGAAGTGGCGATCAAGCTGCGCTACGGCGTGACGTGGGAGACGATCACACGGCAGGTGCGCCTGGGTGTCGCCACGGACGAGGCGGAGGTGCTGGCCGCCGCCGCGGCGGCGTTGATTCGCAAAGCGTGGACGCGGAAGCCGATCCGCCTGATTGGTCTGCGGGCGGGCAAGCTGGAGCCCGCGCGCGCGGAGGCCGCGATCCAGCTCATGCTCCCAGGCTGAGGCGCACGTTTTGATTTGGGAAAAGACCGGGCGGGTTCGTTAGGCATAGCCTGTGCGCTCCATGATGTACAGCCCACCGCTGAATCGATCGGTCGCGTACACCAGGCCGTTGCTGCCCACCAGCACGTCGTTGAACTGAATGCTCGAGCGACCTGGGGGCGCCTCGGGCACGTAATACGCAATCTCGCGCGGGCGCGCGGCGTCCGAGATGTCAATCACGCGCAGCCCCGCGTTGAACCACGTCACGTAGATCGTGTTCGAATCGCTGAGCGTCCCCGGCCGCATCTCATGGACGTTGTGCGGTCCGAACCGTCCGCCGCGCAGACAGTAGTCCCCTTCAGGCACCGGGAACTCAGAGACGACGCGCGGGTGCACCTCGTCGGCGATGTCCACCACGCGCACGCGCGTCTGCATCCCCTTGCAGTCCTGCGCCAGCTGCTCGTCGGTGACAACGAGAATCTCGCGGCCCGGCACCGGCAGCGCGGTATGTGTCGCCGTGCTCTCGGCCGCGCCAAAGTCCAGCTGGCTCACCAGCACGGGCGCGGCCTTGTCGGAGATATCCAGAATCACCAGGCCCGCGTCCCACCAGCCGCAGTACGCGCGGTTGCCGCGGATCAACGGATGGTGGAGCGCGACGCGTTTGGCGCCAGCCGCGGCACCGTGCGACTCGGTTGGTGTCCACGTGGGCGTCTCACCGGCGCCCGTGTTCTGGCCCGGGTACCACCAGCGTCCGACTTCGCGCGGGTGCGCCGGCTGCGACAGATCGACGATCACCAGGAATTGGTCGATAAGACCCGCGTCACTGCCGCTCATGTAGGCGTAGGGCGGCTCCCAGTACGTCATGCGGTGAACGCCCTTGCCCGGCATCGCCAGAAACGCAAGCTCGCGCGGCTGCGCGGGGGACGAGACGTCGTAAACCTTCGAGCCCTCCCTGCCAGCTAGTGGCGTGCGGCTCGTACATGCTGCGCTCGTAGTTGACCAGCAGCACGTCGCCCACCACCTGCACTTTGTGAGAGTGGGTGCCGAGCGGCGTCTCGAGCTGGGTTACGACGCGCGGGCGGCTCGGGTCTGAGACGTCGACGACCGACGTGCCGACGCGACTTTCACCCATATGGGCGACAAAGGCGAAGCCATCTTTCAGATTGATGTGCATGCAGTCGCCATGGCCGTTGAGATTGGTCTGACCGACCAGGCGCATGTTGAGAGCTTCGGCTTGAGCGAGCATCTCGCCACGGTATCACCGCGACGTCGCCGCGCTAGCACCCAGCGCAGCTTGAAAACGCACTACGATCAGTCCGCGAGAGACGGGAGCACGCTCACGATGGACGAAGCGCATCTCATGTCGCTGCTCGGCGGAGGCCGGTCGGGCTAGCGCGGGATGGCCGTCGGCACTAACGGTACCTATCACGCGCCCGTCGTCAAACGGGAGCGCAGCAGGCGCATTCGCATCCTCATCGGCGTGGGCGCGGTGCTGAGCCTGCTCGGCATCGTCCAGGTGTTGCTCATCAATGCTGACATGACCCGCATCGAGCAGGCTGGGCCGCAGCGTTTTGCGCTGGCGGGCGACACGGTTGCCCACTTCATTCCGAGCATCCTGGCCAACTTCCAGCGCGCGCAGGCGCCGCCGAATACTGTCACGCTCATCACGGCTGACGATCCGCGGCATTCGCCGGCGTTCATCAACGACAAGCGCGCGCTCGAGCGCTGGACGGCGTTCACGGGCCTCGCCCTGGCCATCCTGTTTGTGGGTCTGGAGGAGCGAATTCCGAACAGCACGGCGCGCGAGCGCTCGCCGACGGGCACGGACCTGTCGCGATTGCTGATCCTGATCTCGGTGGCCTACGGCGCGCTGTCGATCTTTGAAAACGGCTAGGGAGTCGTTTCCCCAGAGGGGTCCCAGGCAAAGCTTCCCCAGAAGAGGGTCCCAGGCGGAACACAGCTGCGCGATTTAGCCTGCGGCGAGCCTCCAGTTCGGAGGTTGACGAGGTCTCGCCGCTGAACGCGGGGATGTCAAAGGGGCTGGCCGCCCCTTTGACCCCCGGAGGGACTGTGCCGTGGCGCGAGCGAGCGAAGCGAAGCAATGCGCCGTATTCCGCGAGGGGAGCCCTCTGGGGAACGTCGCACAAATCGCTTGCCGCGCCGCGATCCTTATGCCACGCTTAGGACCCCGTGGCATTTGAGGGCACCAACGTCCTGGCAGTCGCCGAACGCGTCAACTCGCGCCTTGCGCGCGGGCCCTGGGACACGTCCGCCCTCGAGCCATTCAGAGCCAGCGCCAACGCCGATCTGGAGACCGCCGCCGAGGTCGCCGTCTTCGCTCTCGAACTGGCCGGTAAGCGCCGCCAGGCGCGCCGCGGCGGCCGCTTCGGCAAACTGATCGTCAGCTTCGCGATGGCCGCGTGCGTGGCGCTGTCCAGCGTCGCCGCCGCGTGTGACAAGCCCGACGCCACAGTCGAAGAAACCCAGACAGCGATCAACTCGCTGCCATCGTCGAGCGGCAGTGCCGCCTCGATTAGCGCGCCAGCGCGGGCCAGTCCCGCCAACTTCACCGACATGGTCCTGCTGGACACGGGCAGCGATGCCAGCCCCTGGGCGGTGCTGCAGGCCTCAGGCAGCGACAGTCCGATCCTGGTGGACCGCGTGGGCGCCGGCCTGGACACCGTCGGCGCCACGTACAGTCTGGCCGCGCAGCCGATCACGGTCGGCACGCGCGACGGTGCGTCCCAGTTCCTCGACCCGCTGCAGCCCGCCAGCCAGACCAGCGACAGTACGCAGTCCGTCTCCAGCACTGCCACGCAGCTCGAGCAGCGCTGGTCTCAGGACGAGCGGTATCTCGCCCCCACGCGCGCCATTTCGGGTCAGACGACCGTCCTGGACGCCGCGTATAACGCCGCGGCGGCGGCGGCCGCGGGCGGCGCGCATACCTACCTGAACGGCGTGGTCCTGCGCGCCGAGCCCGATCAAGCCGGTCCTGTCCGTCATCGACAAGGCGCTGCTGCAGTCGGGCGCGCCCACGCGCCAGGAAGACGTGGTGTACGTCGCTGTCCCGTCGAGCCAGCAGTCGTCCTACAACCCTGGGCAGGTCGTCAATTTGCGCAACGTGGTCATGAGCCAGCAGCAGACCGACGTCAACGATCAGTCGACCACGCTCTATACGGTCGACGCGGCGGTGGACGGCGCCCAGGTCGAACCGAACGGCAGCGTCGACCTGCAGTCGCTCTTGCAGCCGCGCCTGCAGCGCGTCGACCAGGACATCGCCGCCACGAGCCAGGCCGCGGGCAGCGGTACCCCGGCGCCCCAGGCCCCCGGCCCGACCAGCACGCCGGGCCCAACCCAGGCGCCCCAACAGGTCATCGTCCGCGATCGCGGGCCGTCGTTCGTGGATGACTTCCTGATCTGGATGTGGCTGAGCAACTCGGGCTTCTATCGCGGGCCATCGGTCATCATCAACAATCCGCCCGCGTCGCCGAGCCGACCCAGCGACTCGACGTACTACTCGCCGCCGCCAACGCCGAGCGGTTCCACCCCGTCCACGGTTGCTTCATCACAGGCCGCTTCGCGCAGCACGGCGCTGCAGGCGGCCCGCTCGTCAGTGTCCGGCCAGTCGTCAGGCACGGGTGGTGGCGTGGCGGCCACGAACAAAACGGCGGCCGCCGCGTCGGTGGCGGCTGGCGCAGCGACCGCCAAGGCAGCCTCGGTCGCCGGCGATGTGAGCGCGGCCTCAACGGGCAAAAGCGCGGCGTCGGTAGCAGGTGGCACCGGCTCCACGACCGCGAGCCGCAGTGCCGGGTCGACCTCGGCCGGCACGCGTGGGACGGCCGGCAGCTCGTCCTCGAGCTCTGGCAGCAAGGGCATCGGCGGCGCGTCGTCCTCGAGCAGTCGCGGGTCGTCGTCTTCGAGCTCCTCGGGCGGCTTCGGGAGCAGCAGCGGTGGCAAAGGCATCAGCGGCGCGTCGAGCAGCTAGTCGCTTGTGGTCCGCGACGGCCAACCCGGAGGGGCGCGGCTGGATCGAGCGCGGCCACGAATACGAGCCGAGTCGGCCTGAGAGCTTCGATCCGGCTGTCGTGAGCGCCGTCGCGCGGCTCGCGCGCCTGGCCGACTCGATCTCACCGTCGCTGCGTGAGCACCCCGATGCCGAAATCCGTCGTTCCGCCGCGGTGCTGGCGGCCCGCGCCCACCCGATCCTGGCGGCGCTGGATGCAGGCTGAGGCGCAGGCCGCGCGAGATGAGCGGCTCGACGCGCTGATCGCGCGCTCGCCCGTGCTCGCGGACGCCGCGCTGCGGCGACATTGGCGGAGGCTCGTGCCGTGGCTGCCGGCGGCGGCGCGCGACGAGCTAGCGGACATTCTGCTCGACGTCGAGCAGGCGTGTCGGACGTAAGGCTCCGCGCCTGGCAGCGCTGGCAGGCCGCGGCTGGACGCTGGCGCGGGTGGGCGATCTGTCCAGCGCTGACGATGCCAATCGACTTCGCGTCCACCAGCGGCACGCGGTTCGACGCATGCCTGGAGATCGACTCGATCGTCAAGACCGCCCTCGGCGCTGACCCGACCGCCCTGATCATCGACCTCGACCCCGTCCTCGGCGTCCACCTCGCCGCGGCCCTCAACCGTCGACGGCCGGTCGCCGTGGTGATCGTCCTACCACGCTGGCCGCACCCCGAGGCAGTGCTCCCCACGGACGACCTGATCGCGACGCTCATCGAAGAATCGAAACGGGTGCGCGCGTGCGAGTCGGCTGCACACGTGATCTTCGTGCTGGACGGTGAGCGGTCGAGGTCCGTCCGCCGCCCGACGACTGACACGCGCATTGACAACCGCTACGATCTCGCCGTCGCCGACCTGCCTGATTTGCGCCAACTCCAGGCCGCGGGCATCGAGCGCATTGTCAAGCTGTCCCCGACCACAGAGCGGTGAGATGCATCGTCCCCACAACTGACTACGCCGCGTACACGCGCGCCTGGAACCGCGTCGCGGAGGCAGGCTATCGCCAGTTCAACGTCGACACATGGGCGGCTGGCCGCCGCTACCTCTCACTGACAGCGCTGGCGCTGCGGCGCGCGGAAGTTCAACAGCTCGGCGACGTGACCGATCGTTTTTCGAGCCTGCTGGCGCGCGCGGTGGACGGCATTCTGGCCGATCCCGACTGGTGGTCGGCGCTCGCCTGGCCGTGGGCGGCCGTCGAGCTGGCCCGCCAGGAACCACCGCATCCTGGCGGACTCGCCAGTTTGTTCGGTCGCTTCGACTATTTGCTCGACCTGCGTGGCAGCTGGCAGGTCATCGAGTACAACGCCGACACGCCCTCCGGCGGCCGCGAGGCCAGCGGGCTCGAACCCGCCATTGCGCGCCTCTTTCCCGCGCTGCGGCGCATCGAGACCCACCTGCCGCAACGGCTGGCCAGCGCCCTCCTCGACCGGATCCACGCGCATCGCCGTCCGGTGCGTGTGGTAGGGGTCGTGTCGACGCACCGCTGGCTGGAGGACCTGTCGCAGGCCGTGTGGCTGACGCGGCTGCTGCGGGGCGCGGGTCAGGCGGCACTGGTCGGCGACATGAACGACCTGCGCGAGCAGCGAGGCCGTATCACCCTGCGCGGACAGCCGATCGATGCGCTGTACCGCTTCTATCCGATCGAGCGACTCTATCGACACGCCGTCTTCGGAAGCGTCTGGGACGCGGCTATTGACGGGCGTCTGCTGTTGCTGAACGGTTTGCGCGGGTTCCTGGCCCAATCGAAGGCCTGCCTGGCCTGGCTCTGGGCCAATCGCGCGCACTTGCCCGCGGACGACACCGCGGCCATTGAGCGACATTTGCCGCCGACGGTCCTCGCCCGCCATCCCGACGCGCCCGCGTTGCTGTCCGAGGGCGTGATCAAACACGTCAACGGCCGAGAAGGCGATTCGGTCGTCTTCGGCAGCACGCTCGATCGCGCCGGCTGGCAGCAGCGGCTGCTGGAAGACGGCTACGTCGTCCAGCGTGCCGTCGCATCGCCGACCGTCCAGGACGTCGTCATTGACGATCACGATTGCCAGGTTCGCCGCGTTAACGAACGCTACGCGTGCGTGGGCGGCTTTGCCATTGGCGGCAAGTTCACCGGCTGCTACACGCGGCTGGACGGACCGATCACCTCGGCGCGGGCGACGTACGCGGCAACGTTGTGCGAGGCGTCCTGACTGTCACGTCGGCGGTGAGTCGGAGCAGTGGCACATGCCGACCCCGCTCGACGAGCGAATAGACCTCCTCGCCGCCGACGTACGTGTTCGCGACGAAGCGCAGGCGGAGCGCCATCTCGATGCGACGCGCACCGCCCAGGCGGCGCACCAGCGCGGCGTGCTCGCCGCTCAACGCCGCGACCATCCGCCCTGGCGCCTGCACCTCCAGATCATCAGCCACAAAGCGTGTCCGCGCGCGCAGGCTGACGAGCTGCCGCAGGAGCTCGACGCGGAGCAGGCAGTCACCAGCTTGCGTATCCGCTTCCCAGTCGACCAGCACCTGACCTCGCCACAGTCGGGCAGTGGTTTCCTCACGCCGGTCGCCGAGGTCGGTCGACAGCCGCGCGTCCCCGTCGAGCAGCGCGATCTCGATGCGCGCGAGTGCTCTCTCGAGTTCGGCCACCGTCAGTGCCGGCCAAGCACCTCGCGCAGGTCGTCGGCGCCAAACGGACGCGCGAGATAGGCAACAGCACCCTTGCGCATGGCCTCGGCGGCGCGCGTGTCCCACAGATTGGGTGAGAGCATGATCACGGTGAGATCCGGCTCGTGCTCGCGCAGTTGTGTGAGCGCGTCGAGCCCGCTGCCGTCGTCGAGGTCGAAGCCGAGCAGGATGAAAGACGGGTCCTGGTCCTCGAGCTGTTTCAGTGCGTCACCGATGCCCTGGCTCTGGACCGACTCGTACCCGAGTGATTCGACCAGGCGCGCGGTGGACTGGCGGCTCGCGGAGTTGCCATCCACGATGAGTATCGTGCGTGGAACGACCGCCTTCGGCTCGCGGTGCAACCACCCGCGCATGCGGTGACCCAGGGGAGCGGCCGAAAATTTTGGCATCATTAACCCGATCGGTTACCGGGCGACCTCCGGCAAGGACTTACCGAAGACACCGAGGCACGCCGGGTACGATACCGCAAGGTGCTGAGACTCGACATGCAACGCGTCCTGGACCGGGTCAATAGCGACAACGTGCGCACGGTGCGGTTCCTGTACTGCGATCACGCCAACGTGATCCGCGGCAAAGCCGCCCATGTGTCGGCGCTGGCTGACTTCCTCGAATCGGGCATTGGCCTGACGGTGGCCATGCAAGCCTTTACCCTGACCGAGCATCTGGCTGCCGGTACGCGGCTCGGCCCGGTCGGCGAAATTCGGCTCGCGCCGGATCCGCGCACGTTCGCGCTGCTGCCCTATGCGCCGCGTGAAGCGCGCCTGCTGTGCGACATGTACACGCTCGACGGTCAACCCTGGGAGTTGTGTCCACGTGCGTTCTTACACGAGATGATCGACCGCGTCGGCCGCCACGGGCTGCGCGCCGAGGCGGCCTTCGAGTACGAGTTCTACCTGGCACGCCAGATCGACGATGGTCGGTTCGTGCCCGCGGACGACAGCCTGTGCTTCAGCTCGGACGGCATGGACCGCCAGGGCACGGTCATCGGCGCGATCATCGACGCGCTCGATCAGCAAGGCCTGCAGCCGGTGCAGTACTACCCGGAACTCGGACCCGCGCAGCAGGAACTCTCGATCCAGCACGCGCCGGTCCTGGAGGCCGCCGACCGTCAGATCGCCGTACGCGAGACGGTGCGCGCGATCGCGCTGCAGCACGGTCTGGTGGCGACGTTTGCGCCGAAGCCCTTTGCGGACCAGGCCGGCAGCGGCTGCCACGTCCACCTGAGCCTGTGGAATGGCGATCAGAACGTCATGTACGACCCCGCCGGGCAACTGGGGCTGTCAAGTTTGGCCCGATCGTTCGTGGCGGGCATCCTGCAGCACACCCCGGGCATGCTGGGCGCGACGTGTCCAAGCGTGAACTCGTACCAGCGGCTCGCGCCGAACTTCTGGAGCTCAGCCTATACGTGCTGGGGGGCCGACAACCGCGAAGCCACCGTGCGCGTCGCCTCGCCGTTCAAGGGCCGCGTGCAGGCCAGCACGAACATCGAGATCAAGCCCGTCGACGGGTCAGCCAACCCGTACCTGGCGCTGGGCGCCATCCTGGCCGCGGGCCTCGACGGCATCGAGCGCAGGCTCGACCCTGGCGAGCCGTTGGCCTCGAACCCGCACGACCTGACCGAGGGCGAGCGCGAGGAACGCGGCATTCGGCGCTATCCGTCGACTTTGAGCGACGCGCTGGACGCGCTCGAGCTCGACGACGTGCTGATGTCGGCGCTGGGCGAAGCCCGCGCGCGCGAGTTCATTGGCGTGCGCCGCGCCGAATGGTCCGACCTCGGCCGCCTGTCGGTCGCGCAGCAGATCGCCGCCCACTTCCGCCGCTACTGATAGGTGTACGCTCCAACTCACAAGGGGACCCATGTCGGAGTCGAGATTCTGCGCCCGTTGCGGTCGCGAGGTGCCCGCCGATGCGCACTTCTGCTCCAACTGTGGCACGCCTCACGCCGGCGCCAGTCCAGGTCCGAGCAGCGTCTTGCCCAGCAACACCCGTCGGTTCGAGCTTTTCGAGATGAGTCAGGAGCAGACCGGTCACTCCTGGGTCGACTTCCTGATGTTCCGGCGGATGATCATCCCGATCCTCATCCGCATCCTGTTCGTGGTCGCGCTGGTGGTCTGCGTGATCGGCTTCGTCGTCAACCTGGTCGAGTCCAACATTGGCGCGGCGCTGGGCTTCCTGATCGTCGGACCACTCGTGGCGCGCATCTACAGCGAGCTGATCATCCTGCTCTTTGTGATCAACGACACGCTGTCTGACCTGCACCGAACGATGGCTGAGCTGCGCGACATCGAGCGCAGCCGCGCGGCCTGAGCCGCGGCTGCAGGCAACCCCTAGCGCAAAGCGCAAAGCGCAAAGCAGCCGGTTTCGAGGTGGACTACGGGCTTTTTCGGCCGCGTCTCCTGGCTAGGCACGGCCCCGTCAATTGCATACAGTTTCCACGGGGATGGAGCGCGTGTGGCGCGGTGCGCCGCTGGCGGGTTTGCTTGTCGCCGTGAGCATCCTGATCGTGGGCTGCGCGCCGAATCGTCGGCAACCGCCGAGCGTCACGAGCAGTCCCATTGCCCGCG
Source organism: uncultured Chloroflexia bacterium (assembly GCA_963776625.1). Lineage (GTDB taxonomy): Bacteria > Chloroflexota > UBA6077 > UBA6077 > CF-72 > CF-72. Next base: position 80,199 of record CAVZNP010000010.1, read on the forward strand.
TCGGCGCGGCAGTATCGCTGAGCGGAACCGCGCGCATGCTCGGGGCCGCGCAGCGCAGCGGCATCCAGCTCGCCCAGGACGAGATCAACGCGAGCGGCATGCTCGGCGCCACGCGCCTCGAGGTCATCGTCGCCGACGACGGCTCCGACCGTGAACAGGCCGCGGCGGTCTTCCAGCGCTTCATTGAAGACACTCACGTCGTTGCCATCCTCGGTCCGACACTCTCAGACGCGGCCCAGACAGCGGATCCCATCGCCCAGCAGGCTGCCGTCCCGGTGGTGGCGATTTCCAACTCCGCCAGCGGAATCACCCAGATCGGGAATTTCATCTTCCGTGACAACCTGAGCGAAAGTCAGCTGGCGCCACGGGTGGTCAGTGCCGTCGGAGCACACATGCGGCTGCACACAGCGGCTCTGCTGTACAGCGACACCGACCCGAATCGCTCCGGCTCGCACGGGTTCAAGACCGAGCTCCAGAACGCCGGAGTACACATCTCCGCCGAGCAGACCCTGGCGCGGGATCAGACGGATTTTTCCGCGGCGCTTGCGGCGATCGCGGCGTCGCAGCCCGACGCCCTGTTCGTCAGCGCGCCGAGCAGTGCGGCAGCGCAAATTCTGATCCAAGCGCGGCAGGCCGGACTGACGAAGCTGCCGATCGTCGGGAGCAGCACATTCAATTCGGACGCGGTCCTGCATAGCGCGGGTGACGCCGCCGAGGGGCTGATTGTGGGCAGCGCATGGTCGGTGCGCGGTACGTCCGCTCCCAACCAGCAGTTTGTGCGGAGCTACCGCGGCCGGAACGGGTCCGACCCCGATCAGGTGGCAGCCCAGGCGTATACCGGCGTCTATCTCGTCGCGAACGCGCTGAAAGCCGCGCACACGGCCAGCGACACGCGCGCGCTGCGCGATGCCCTGGAGCAGACGCACGCCTTGCCAACGCCTCTGGGCCCGTTCTCGTTCAACGCGGCGCACGACCCGGACTACGCCCCGAGCGTGCAAATCGTCCACCAGGGGCGCTTCCAGCCCTACTGAGCGTGGGCGTCACCACGCGCGGCGCCACAACGCGCGGTACGCTCCTTCACGATGACGGGCCTCGCCGAACTTGCGCAGCAACTGCGCGCGCTGCACCACGCCCCTGAGCCCCTCGTGCTACCCAACGCCTGGGACGCCGCTACCGCCCGCAGCGTCGTCGACGCCGGCTTCACCGCCGTCGCCACCACCAGCAGCGGCGTGTCCGCGGCGCTTGGCTACGCCGACGGAGAACACACCCCTGCCGACGAAATGTTCAGCGCCATCCGCCGCATCGCGCGCGTGGCGCCTGACGTGCCGGTGACCGCCGACATCGAGTCCGGCTACGGCCTCAGCCCCGAGGAGGTCGTCGCGAGGCTGCTGGAGGCCGGCGCCGTTGGCTGCAACCTCGAGGACACCGACCACCGCGCCGAGCCACGCAGCCACACGCTGGTGGACGCCGAGGCACAGCAATATCGCCTGCGTTCCGTCAAGGAAGCCGCCCGGGCCCGCGGCGTCGAGATCGTGCTCAATGCACGGGTGGACGTCTTCCTCAGCCCGTCCGCGTCGATTGACGAGGCAATCCGCCGCGCCGGCTTGTACCTCGACGCGGGCGCCGACTGTATTTTTCCGATCGGCGCGCCAGACGAAGCAACCATCGTCACCCTGGTGAAGGAGATCCCCGGTCCCGTGAACGTCATCCCCGGCTTTCGCGGCGGACCGCCACTGGCCAGGCTACGCGAGCTGGGCGTGCGCCGCATCAGTTACGCGGGGCGACTCTTCCGCGCCATGATGATCGACCAGCAGGCCAGGCTCGCTGGACTGAAAGAGTGGCGAGACTTCTGAGATGCTGGGCAACACCCCGATCATGGCGTTCGTCGCCATCACGCAGCGCGAGCGATCTCGCGCGTTCTACGCGGACGTCCTGGGCCTGACATCGAGCGGCGAAGACCCGTTTGCGCTGACCTTCGACGCCGGCGGCACGATGCTGCGTCTGGCGCTCGTCGAGGAGCTTCAGCCGCAGGGCTTCACCGTCCTGGGCTGGATTGTCTCAGACATTGCGGCGACGGCGCGTGAGCTGAGCGCCCGCGGCGTGGACTTCAAACGCTACGAGTGGATGGAGCAGGACCCGCTCGGTATCTGGCGGTCGCCGGGCGGCGCGCAAGTGGCGTGGTTCCCGGATCCAGATGGCAACACGCTGTCAATCACCCAGCTAACCTGAGCTCAGAGCGGAGCGCACACGGAGTGATGATGGACGACCGTCTGTTCAGGTCTCTCGAATGGCGCAACATCGGACCTCACCGCGGCGGACGGTGCGTCGCCGTCGCGGGACATCCCTCTGAGCCGGGTACCTTCTATTTCGGGGCGTGCGCGGGCGGCGTCTTCAAGACGACGAACGGTGGCTCCCACTGGTGGAACGTCTCGGACGGATTCTTCACCACTGCCGCGGTCGGTGCGATCGCGGTGTCAGACTCACATCCCAACGTCGTGTACGCCGGTACTGGCGAAGCGTGCATTCGCAGCAACGTCTCGCACGGTGACGGAGTCTACCGCTCCGACGACGGCGGACACAGCTGGCGGAACCTCGGACTGGCATCCACCCGCCACATCAGCCGCGTGGTTATCCATCCCACCAACCCAGACGTTGTGTACGTCGCGGCGCTCGGCCACGCCTGGGGCCCGAACCCGGAGCGTGGCATCTATCGCTCCACCGACGGCGGACAGTCGTGGGACCTGGTCCTGCACAAAAGTGAACGCGCCGGGGCTGCCGACCTGACGCTCGACAGCCGCAATCCGCGCGTGCTCTACGCCGCGATCTGGCAGGGCATGCGCTACCCGCACGCGGCCGAAAGCGGAGGCCCGGATTCCGGCATCTGGCGCAGCCTGGATGCCGGCGACACCTGGACCGAGATCACCCGCACTCCAGGGATGACCACGAAACTCGCGGGCCGGATTGGCGTCACCGCCTCGCCGGCTCAGCCTGGCCGCGTCTGGGCACTCGTTGAAGCGGAGGACGGCGCGATGTTCCGCTCCGACGACTACGGCGACACGTGGGAGCGCCTGTGCGACAACATCGACCTGCGCCGCCGCCCCTGGTACTACATGCACGCGTACGCCGATCCGCGGAACGCCAACACCGTGTGGGTGTTGAACCTGGACTGCTGGCGCTCCATCGACGGCGGCAAAACCTTCGAAAGCATCCCTACCCCGCACGGCGACAACCACGGCTTGTGGATCGACCCGCGCAACTCCGACCGGATGATCGAGGGCAACGACGGCGGCGCCACCGTAACCTTCGACGGCGGGCGGACCTGGTCGAGCCTGCTCAACCAACCGACCGCCCAGTTCTACCACGTCATCGCCGATGACCACGTGCCGTATTTCGTGTACGGCTCCCAACAGGACAACTGGGCGATGCGCGTGCCGAGCATCAGCTTCGAAGGCGCCATCTCGTGGAAGGACTACACCGAGCCAGGCGGTGGCGAAAGCGGCTATATCGCCATCAGCAAGAAACCACCGTATACGGTCTTCGGCGGGGGAATTGGCACCGGAGCGGGTCACGGGCGACTGATTGCCTGGAATCCAGACACGGGGCAGAAGCGAAACGTCACGGTCTGGCCGGAGGTGTTTGGTATGGGCGCCGGCGCCGAGTCGCTGAAGTATCGTTTTCAATGGACCTTTCCCGGTCGAGACGTCACCCCACGACGCGGATAGGCTCTATGTCTGCTCGAACGTGGTCCACCGCTCGAGAGACGGCGGCTCCAGCTGGGACACCATCTCGCCAGACCTGACGCGCAACGACCCTGCGAAGATCATGCCGTCGGGCGGACCGATTACCGCCGACAACTCCGGCGCCGAAATCTACTGCACCATCTTTGCCTTCCGCGAATCACCCCACGAGGCGGGCGTTTTCTGGGCCGGCTCGGACGACGGATTGCTCCACATCTCGCGCGATGGGGCCCAAACGTGGCAGAACGTCACACCGACGGATCTGCCGGAGTGGGCGATGATCAATATGATCGAGCCGTCCCCCCGCGACGCGGCGACGGTGTATGTCGCGGCCACGTGCTACAAGTCGGACGACCTTCACCCGTATCTGTATCGGACCAACGACTACGGAGCGACGTGGACGCGCATCATCGGCGGCCTGCCGGAGGACGAGTTCACGCGCGTGATCCGTGAAGACCCCGCGCGTCGCGGGCTCCTGTATTGTGGGACCGAGCGTGGCATCTGGGTGTCATTTGACGATGGCCTCGCTTGGCAACGCCTGGAGTCGAACCTGCCCATCACGCCCATCTGGGACCTGACGGTCAAAGGCACCGATCTGATCGCCGCGACACACGGTCGGGCTTTCTGGATCCTGGACGACATCACACCGCTGCATCAGCTCCAGTCGGACCTTGCGATCAAGCCGGTGCACCTCCTCAAACCACGAGATACCGTCCGCTTCCGGATCTATGGCCGCGCCCAGGGCAGATCCCGAACGCACACCAACTACAAGATGTCCGGACCGGTGACGGTCGCCTTCCGCCGCGGTGAGACCGCCAGCGGCGAGATGCAAGAGCAGTTTCTGGACGCCGGCCGGAATCCACCCAACGGAGTCATCATCCACTACTGGCTGCGGGACACGGCGGATTCCGTTCAGCTGACGATTCTCGACGGCGCGGGCAACGAGGTGCGCTCGTTCTCGAGCAAACGCGACACGGCCAGGACGAGCAGCACGGGTGAGGCTGACCGCACGGCTTCGGCGGAGGGTGAGGTCCAGCAGGCGACCGCCGAGGAGGAGGTCGCCGAGGATGTTCCCGAGGAAGAGCACGGACCGTTCGCACCCAACGCCGCCGGCATGAACCGCTTCGTCTGGGACTACCGCTATGCCACGCCCGTCAAAGTTGAGACCGGCAGCCGCGGCGCGCGTGAAGAGGCGCTCGAAGGTGTCGGTGGGCCGCGCGCGCTCCCCGGCGACTATCAGGTTCGCCTGACGGTCGGCGACCAGGTGCTGACGGAGTCGTTTCGGCTGCTGCCCGATCCGCGCCTGGCGGTCACGCAGGCGGAGCTTGAGCGCCAGTTCGCGCTCAAGCTGTCGATTCGCGAGCGGACCTCGGAGACGAACACGGCTGTCAACCAGATCCGTCGGCTTCGGGCGCAGGTCGAGGCGTGGGAGAAGCGCGCTGGCTCGAATGCGGGCATTCGGGATGCCGCGCGCGCCGCGAAGGACCAGCTGCGCAGCGTGGAGGTCGAGCTCATCAACGTGGACTTCGAGAAACCTCGGCCCGGGCCGAACCGCGTCAAGGAGAAGTTGGACGCGCTCAGCTCGATGATCGACGAGAGCGACGACCCGCCGACGCAGGGCGCCCTCGACGTCTACGAGCTGCTGCGCGGCGAACTGGAAAGCCAGCTGGCCCGCCTACGAACAGTGTTAGACGGCCCGGTCGCCGAGTTCAACGCGGTTGTCGCCCGCGAAGGGCTCCCCGCGGTGGGGGTTTAGCGCACCCCAGCGACTGACCGTGCCCGCATCAGTACTTCAGACGCCGAACCCCGAGCAGCGTGTTGAAAAAGGCCTGCTTTTTATCTCTTTTATCTTTTTATCCACTCCAGAGAAGAATGCTTTTGACCTCAAGACGTTATGCGCCTCAAACGTCAGCCTCGGCCCTTCGAGGCACGCACTGTCAGCAATTCCCCCTACGGTGGAGCCCTTCGGCGGGTTTCATCGACCATATGGCACAGCGCTTGGCGGCAGCGCGCCCTGTTTTCAACGGCCTGCTAGCCCCAGAGCTCCTGGCTCGCCAGCTCCGCGCCTTTGACCAGCGCGTCGAGTTTGGCCCAACCAATCTGGCTGTGGACCCGGCCGCCCAGGCCGCAGTCCGTACCAGCGATCACGTTCTCGCGGCCCACCAGCTCCGCGTAGCGGACGATGCGCTCCGCCACCAACTCCGGATGTTCGACCACATTGCTCGCGTGGCTGACCACCCCCGGAATCAAGATTTTGCCCTCCGGCAACTTGACGTCACGCCACACTTTCCACTCGTGCTCGTGGCGCGGATTGCCCGCCTCCACCGAGTACGCACCCGCGCGAACGCGCAACATCAGATCCACCACGGAGGTGAGCGGCAGATCGTGCGTGTGCGGGCCGTGCCAGCTGCCCCAGCACATGTGGTAGCGCACGCGATCCTCGGGTAACCCCTCCAGCGCGTGATTGAGGGCATCCAGCCGAATCTCGGCAAAACGCCGATACTCCTCGATCGACGGCGCCGGCACGATCATGTCATAGGTATCCGGGAGCCCCGGATCGTCCAGCTGCAGCACGAACCCCGCGTCGACGATCGCCCGGTACTCGTGTTTCATGGCGTCTGCGATGGCGAACAGAAACGCCTCGTCGTCGGGGTAGTACTCGTTCCACAGCGAGTGCTCGATCCAGCCAGGAGCGAGCACGCACATGAACTGCTCGGTGGAGCTGGTGCCCTGCAGCGCGGTCTTGAACACGCTGATATCGCGCTGCACCTCCGCCTGACCGGTGTAGGTCAGCGGGCCGCTGCACACCATGCGTTCTGTCTCGCGCGGCAGCTGCAGGTCAGCGTAGAACTCGGCAAACTCGAGGCGCTCGTTGGTGCGTTGTGACATCACCAGCGGCTCGCCCGCGGGGATGCCGTGAGTGGCAATGCCGCTCATCCGCCGCCCGTAGTAGGCGAAGCCGCCGAACTTGCCCAGCTCGCCGTCGCTGATGACGTCGATGCGAGTGGCGATCTGGCGCTGAACGAGCGCTGCCATGCGCTCGTTCAGCCCGGTCGCGGCTACGGGATCGGCGGATGAGACCGTCGCGCGCCGCATGTCGGCTTGCTCACCGCGCTCGGCCAACCGACCCGCGTGCGTGGTGAGAATCCGATCGGAACTGCGCTGCATGCGAGAAGCCGCGCGCCTAGTGTGCGACGGCTTCCCACCGCTCGCGGAACTCCGCTAGCGGCACTCGGTCGTGGAACAGATCGTCCATCGCGTCCAGACCGTTGACACCGACTTTGACGACGACGCCACCCGAGCGCATGCGATACAGCGCCGGCTGGTCGACGCCTGGTGCCTCGGTGCCCTTGGCAAACGCCCGCACGGCGTCGAGCATCTTGCGACGGGTGCGAATGATCATGACGTCGGAGGTGCCAAGGCGCTCCTGGCGGCGGTCATAGATCGGCCCCATGCTCTCCTGAGCCATGGCGTCCTGGGCGATCTGCGGGACACCGGAGTAGGTGCCCATCGAGCGCTGCAGGTCGCGGTCGATCAGGTAGTCGTTGTGCTGGTTGGCGATCGGTCGGAAGCGACCCAGCCAGTCCGTGCTCGACTCGAATTTGCGAACTGGCACGCCCTGCGCGTTGCGCCCGCCGTACGGGTCGTTCTTGCCGAGGGGATCGCGGCGCACGTACCCGGATTTGAAGCCACCGATCGTCTCGGTCTCGGGCGGCAGCGGCGCCTGGCGGCCGACGGTCCAGACCATGGTGTTGTAGTCGTCCAGCGGCACCCACGCGAGCGACTGGTTTTTGATGCCCAGCAGGCCGGGCGCGTTCATCGTGTAGAACGGGAACAGGAAGTGGCCCATGCGCCAGTACTCGGTCCCCGGCTCGGCATCGCGCACGGCGGCGTAGCTCGCGCCGACCGCGTGATCCTGCGCGACGAACCGGCCGTAGCGCTGCTGCGCGATGTAGTACGCATCGCTGCCCGGCAGAGACTGCGCGGTGGTGTAGTGGCCGGAGTGCAGGAAGAACGCGTGCACCGTGTCGATATCGCCCTCGAGCGCCTGCAGCCAGTTGGACTCCTGCAGTCGCATCCAGGCCTGACAGTCGGGGTCGAGATTGGGCAGCCAGTCTGGCAGCGGCGGTGGGCTGTCTGCGCGGGCCCATGTACGCCCACACGATGCCGTTGCGTTCCTGCGTCGGATACGCGACCGCTTTGACCTTGTCCTTGAAATCCGATCTCGGCCGGCTCGTTGGGCATGTCGACGCAGCTGCCGTCGACGTCGAACTTCCAGCCGTGGTAGACGCAGCGCAGTCCTTCTTCTTCATTGCGGCCGAAGAACAGCGACGCGCCGCGGTGCGGGCAGTTGTTGGCGATCAGGCCGAACTTGTCGCCCGTGGTCCGGAACGCGATCAGGTTCTCGCCGAGGAGGCGCAGGCGCATTGGTGCCGCCGTCGGGTTCTGGCAGCTCGATCGGCCAGGAAGGCCGGCAGCCAGTACTCGCGCATGAACGCACCCATGGGTGTGCCTGGTCCGACGCGACAGAGGAGCTCATTGTCTTCGGTTGACAACATGGCAATTCTGGGTACCCCCACCCGGCACGATATCAGGGGCGGGGGTAGCCCGTCACCGAACGGCGCGCTGCTCAGTGATGATCGTGTGCCAGCTCGCGATGCGCCTCGGCGTAGTGCTGAGCGATCACGTCATCGCCCCAGTCGCCGCGGATGTCGCGGAGCACCGAGTGGATGTGGTTGGCGCCGTTCTGGGTGTTGTCGTATTCGATCAGCCAGCTCGGCGCTTTGATCGTGTAGTAGTGCCCCTGCCCAGGCTCCTCGCCGCCGGCCCAGGCGAAGGTCACGCCCTCGAACTCGGCCTCGAGTTTGGGCCAGTACGCGCCGCTCAACTCGTCGTTGGTCCGCGTCACGTACTGCCGAACCAGCTCGCTGAGCCGCGCGCGTGTCTCGCCGGTCATCGAGGACCAGCCCAGGCCATCCGGCGGGGCAAAGACGTTGGCCACGCGGTACATGTCGGTCAGGATGTCGGGATAGGCCGTTGGACTGACGATTGCGACGCGCTTGTGCTCGGGCGAGAGACCGCGGACCAGCGCTCGAGCCAGATCCTCTTCGGGCGCGAGGGTCCGCTGGCCTTGCGTCGGGCCGTGCCGCACCTCAGCGGGATTGGCGCCGAAGAACAACGGCGCCGAGGCAATCCGGTCACCGTTAATGACCGTGAAGTGCAGCGCGACGTGATGGCCGCCAATGTGCCAGGCCCACGGCAGACGCCGCGTCGGATCGCCAATGATGCACACCGCGTACTGCTCGGGGTGGCGCACGAACGGCGTGACGCGCCCCTCCGCCTGTTCGTTGGCGAGCAGCGGGATTTCGAGATCCATGATCTTACGCACCGTGTCGGCGCCCCGCGTGCTCAGGCCGATGTCCAGCAGCGCGAGTGCCTTGCGCTTCTGCGCATCGTTCATGTTGATCAGTCGCAGCCCGTTGCGCCGGCGTGGACTCGAGCGGCCGGTAGTCCCAGATGTAGCGCCGGTCATCGCCGAAAGGCAGGCTGGCTTTCGTACGCTGCTGCTCGTTCAACGAGGCGAGAAACTCCTGCGCGGCCGAGGCCATGCGGCCCGCGGTGGCCGGAGCGCGGTCGGTCGTGCTGAGATCCTGGGTGGCGGTCACGGTGGTAGTTGCTCCAGGCCGAAATGGTACTCCTCGATCCGGCGGGCTCGTCGATCCCCGCGGGCCCGGGCACCATCGCCCTCGGCGGCGGGGAGGAAGAAGGGTACGCTGGTGGCTTATGCGGGAGAACCGACTGCGCACACTCATCATCGAAGAGAAGCCGACGTTTGGCACGCGCGTTCAAAGCTCGTGGCCGACCATCATCGAGCTGACCAAGATCGAGCGGTCGGCCCGGGCAGCATCGGCACGCAGGGCAACGACGCCGGCTGGGCGCCTATCGGCAGCGTGCCCCAGCTGATCAAGCGCTACGAGGACTCAGTGGTGGTGCTGATGATCGAAAAGAAGGGCGCCGTCGAGAACCTCGAGGGCATTCTCTCCGTCACGGGTGTGGGACGATGCTGCAGTTCGGTCCGTCCGGCGACAGCATGCGCCTCGGCCTGGGCTGGTCAGCGGCAGCCCCCGGCTGTGGTTGAGGCGTACGAACACACGATCAGGACTGCCGACTCGGCGCATTTTTCTGCCCCTGTCGCGCCTCAGGCACGGCGCTGCGCGGCGGGTGGTGCACTGGCCGCAGCAGCTCGTGGCTGCGACTGAACGGAGGGGCGGCCCGGTCTGCGCGTAGGTGTCGCGTGTCGGCGACACTGCCGATGCGGACGCCATGACTGAACAGCTCGACTCCTTAGCAGCCCGCTGAAGCAGCAGAGCGCCTCCGCTCGTCACCGGAAACGGTGCGGCGGTGGCTGCGCCAGGGCAAGCTGCGCGGCTATCGACCGGGCGGTACTAAACTCGGTTACCGTGTGCCCAAAGACGAACGAACGCTTCCTTGCCAGCGCGGGCAAGGACACGACCTAGTGGGTGAACGCGTCCTGATCACCGGCGGGGCCGGATTCGTCGGCGACCTCGCCACGCGCTGGTGGCGGACGGCCACGAGGTCATCCTCTTCGATAATCTCGAAGCGCAAGTCCACGGCGCGCTTGAGAGTACGCCCAACGCCGAACGCCTGAAAGAGCAAAAGAACCCGCGACCGAAGTACCTCGCCGCCCATCACCGTCTTGAGCTTGGCGACATTCGCGATCGGGGAAGTTCAGCCACGGTGCGCGAGGTGGACAGCGTGGTCCACCTCGCCGCCATGGTCGGTGTAGGCCAGAGCATGTACCAGATGCGTCGCTATGCGGACGTCAACACC
>CAVZNP010000011.1:0-139894 GCA_963776625.1 uncultured Chloroflexia bacterium
TGACGTGCTGGCTCATCACCGCCAGTGCACTGTCGCCTTTGTAGGGCACATCGCCGGTCAACATCTCGAACAGCATGACGCCGAGCGCGTAGATGTCCGTGCGCGCGTCGCCGCGGTCACCCTGGACCTGTTCGGGCGCCATGTAGTCGGGCGTACCGACTTCCGAGGACAGTCGACGGAAGGTCAGGCGACGGGCTCCCTGCAGCAGGGCGATGCCAAAATCCACGAGTTTGACCGTGCCGTCCGACTGGATCAGGATGTTCTCGGGCTTCAAATCGCGGTGTACCACGCCCTGTTCATGGCAGTACTGGAGCGCGTCCGCAAGCTGAACCGCGATCTGGATTGCCTCGTCGACCGGCAACGGCGCTTTTTCAGACAGATACTCGCGCAGCGACACGCCGTCCACATAGTCGAGCACGAGGTACGGCGCGACCCCGTCGTCGAGACGACCTTCGTCCACGAGGTGCTGAATATTGGGGTGGTGCAGACGCTTGCCGATCTCGACCTCGCGCTGATAACGGCTGAACGTGGCCGGGTCGCCAATCAGACTGCTAAAGGGAATCTTCACGACGACGAGGTGGCCGGTCTGGCGATCGCGCGCCTTGTACGCGTCGCTCATGCCACCATGGCCGAGACTCTCCAGAATCTCGTATCGCTGGTTGACGGTTTCGCCCGCCTGGTAGCGCATTGTCCCCACGTGAGCCTGGCTCATGCCTGGCCTCGTTGAAAAATACTGGAAAGCCACCCATTGCGACCCGGCGACGGCGGGGCGTCGTCAAGTGCGTGGATGCGAATCACCTGGACCGTTACGTTGTCCTGGCAGTCGCGCGTCAGCGCGCGGTCAATCAGCTCTCGACACGCGGCGGCCGGCGCGGCGTCAGCCACAATCTCGGCGATTTCCGCATCTTCGATTCCCGACCACAGGCCGTCCGTGCACAAAACGAACTGATCGCCGGCCTGGACCGGGCGACGCAGATAGTCAGGCCGCGGAATCAGTCGGCTTCCTAGCGTACGCGTGAGCGTGTTCCTGCCGGGATGGTCGCGGACGCGTTCTGGCTTCAGGATGCGCATGCGGACCAGCTCGGCCGCCTCGGAGTGATCGGAGGTCAGCTGGGTCAGACTACCGGCGCGCCAATGGTAAATGCGCGTGTCGCCGATGTGGGCGACGTAGGCCTGAGCCCCGGCGATCGCCACGGCCGACAGCGTGGTTTCCATCGAGCGGTACTCGGGATGCTGATGCACCAGCTCGTGGATGCGCAGGTTGGCGGCCTGCACGGCCTGCCGCAACGCTGGCTCGATGCGGGTGTGGTTGGAAGGTGAGAAGTACTCCTCACCCATGCGGGCGACCGCGGACGCGCTGGCCACCTCACCGGCGTTGTGGCCGCCGAGTCCATCGGCGACCACATACAGATAGCCCTTGCGTTGGAGCGCGAGCGCGTCAGCCGGCGCGAAGCACCCAATGCTGTCTTCGTTTGTTTCGCGATGCGGTCCCGCGTCGGTCAGCCCGCACGACTCGAGCTCCAGCGCCAAGAGACGGCGAGCTCAGGCGGCAGCCTTTGGCTGCGACACGAGCGACCGACCCGTGCGGCGATTGCTCACCAGGATGTAGATGCCGCTGACGACGGCCCACACCGCTGCGAAGCCAAGCGCGATCAGCGACTCGGTCTGGCTGTCGCCACCACCCAGGAAGCCCAGTCCGAGGATGGTCACCAGCATCACGATGTTCGCCAGCAGCCCCAACACCGGGATCACCAGGTGCTTGAAGAAGTTGAAGTCGGGCCGTCCAGCGAAAGCAATGATCGCCCACAGACAGGTGAGCGCGTACAGCACGAACGTGCCGAAGTTGGACGCGAGGGTGATACCCGTCAGATTCACGACCGAGATGACACCGATCACGCCGATGATCGCGGACACGACCACCATCGCGTAGACAGCCATGTGCGGCGTGACGTAGCGGCCGTGGAGCAGCGACAGCGGCTCGGGCATCTCCTGGTCCTGGGCCATGGCGAAGGTGATGCGCACGCCTGTATTCATAGCCGACAGCGTCGTGCCGAGAATGGCCAGGGCCACGGTAATGGCGATCACGATCGAGAGGCCGAAGCCGATCCCACCCAGCAGCGAATTGCCGATCAAAGTGATCAGGTCGCCCATTGGCGCGGGGGATGCCCCAGCGGCCGCCATGCCTGTGACGGTCGAACCGTCGGGCAGGGTGTAGACCAGTTTGTCGGAAATCGCGAAGTTGGCCGCGAAGTATTCGATCAGGTAGGCGAACAGCCCCTGAATGACCAGCGCCAGGATGACGGCCTTCGGCACATCGCGCCGCGCGTTTTTGGCTTCCGCGCCGAATGCGGTGCACGATTCGAAACCAACCAGGATCAGAATGGCGATCGTCGCCTGCATCAGGGTATTGAGCAGGTTCTTGGGCAACACGACCGCTGCCGCCGATGGATAGTCGAAGGTCGCGTTGTCGGGGTTGGCGACGCGATACCAGATGGCCAGCACCGAGAACAGGACCAGCGAGACCAGCTGAATGATGTTGATGATCATGGCGGTCATCGTCGAGCCGTTGACGCCGCGCAGCGCGATGAAACCAACGACGATGGCGAAGATGACCGCGATGAAGATCTGCGGCACGAGACCGACTTCGATGCCGAACTCGCCGAGGATGTACGACAGCAAGATGGCCATGAACGAGACCATCACGCCCGGGTACACCCAGTAGAAGAGGTGGGCTGCCCAACCCGTTACCAGCTTGGCGATGCGCGCCCAGCGGTGATGCTTGACCTCTTCCTTATCGACAAATGCCTTTTCGGCGAAGTAGTAACACGAGCCCGAGCCAGCCTCGGGATAGATGCGCGCGAGCTCCGAATACGACAGCGCCGTAAAGAACGCCAGGATCAGTGCGAACACGATGCCAGGCCACATGTCGAACGCTGTTGTCTCCCCACTCCCGGGGCCGTTTGCGCCGCCTGAAGCTGCAGCGTGATCCACAGGAACGCGCCTGGCGCAATCAACGCCATCGCATTCACCGTGACGCCAGTCAGCCCCAGTGTGGGACGCATGCTCGTGCTATTCGTCGAACCACTCTCCACTGCCACCTACCTCACTCCCTCCTTGCCGGAATGAACGCACTGCACAGACTAGGAGGTGTGGCGGGGCCAAAGTTACGGCACCGGTGACGAAAGACCGGTCAACTCATTGTGCATCCTGCACAATGAGTTGAGGATTTCATGTGGGCAGACCTTCCACCCGAAGCAACGCATGCACGCGATCGCGCAGCGTGCGGCGCAGGCCGGCGATCGTGGGGGCCCCCTGCATGCTCCAGCGGTCGACGACCAACTCGGCGGTCGCGTCGTCCAGCTCTTCGGACGTGACGAAGTGCACTACTCCCTCCGTCGATGCGCGCGGCGCACCGCGGGTTGAGAGCCGCACCCATGGGTCACTCCGAAACCGACGAGCTTTTTCGGAAAACCCGAAGGTAAACAGGTACACGACGCCAGGCGGCGCGATGACAAACCAGGTCGGCACCGTGCCGCGGGTGTCGCCTTCGCGCGAGGTGACCAGGACCTCGTCCTGATCGGCGAGCGCGTCCAGAAAGTCCACGGGTAACTGTTGCAATCGAGCGACCCTGCCGATAGATTAATGGGAGGGCGTTGACGGAGACAGCGCCGCCGCGTATCCAACGCTTCCAGAGAGCCCGCGGTAGGTGAAAGGCGGGTGCGAAGGACGAGGCGGAGATCACTCTCGAGCTACACACCAAAGAGCGTCCCGCCTTGGCGGGGAAGCAGGGTGGTACCGCGGACCTGGCTGCAGGTTCGTCCCTGAGCGAAAGGAGACGAGCCTTGGTCACACTGGTCGCAACACACGAAGTTTCCGCCCCGCAATTCAGCTCTACCCGGACAATCACCGGTGGCGCGCTCGCGTGTGAGGCGTTGCTCGCGGCGGGTGTGACAACGCTGTTCGGGTATCCAGGCGGCGCGGCGCTGCCCTTTTATCGCGAGCTCATGCGCTATCCGGCGCTGCACCACGTGCTGGTCCGCCACGAGCAGAACGCGGCTCACGCCGCGGACGGCTACGCGCGCACGACAGGCAGAGTCGGCGTGTGCGTCGCCACCAGCGGCCCAGGCGCCACCAATCTTCTGACAGGGCTCGCCACGGCTTACATGGACTGCGTGCCCGTCGTCGCACTGACCGGCCAGGTCGCACGCGCCGCCATCGGCACTCAGGCGTTCCAGGAAGTGGACGTGCTGGGTATGGTGGGCCCGATCACCAAGGGCGCCTTTCAGCTCCGAACGCCCGAAGAAATCCCCGAGGTCATTGCCCGTGCGTTCCGGCTGGCTGCCGAGGGACGTCCGGGCCCGGTGCTGATCGACTTTCCCAAAGATGTGCAACTCGCACAGGTCGAGGTTGCGGCCGCGCTCGACAATCTGGCGCCGCCGCGCACAGAACCCACGCTGACGGGCGCCGCCGACTTTGCCCTCGAGCAAGCCAGCGCGCTGCTGCGCACCGCGCAGCGGCCCATCCTGATCGCCGGCCACGGCGTGGCGATGGCCAACGCTAGCGCTGAGTTGCTTGCGTTCGCCGAGGCCAGCGGGGTGCCCGTCGGCATGACCTTGCTGGGTCTCGGCAGCTTCCCGGACCAGCACCCCCAGTGCCTGGGCATGGTCGGGATGCACGGCACGGTGCAGGCCAACATGGCCATGCACCACGCCGACCTGGTGATCGGCGTCGGGATGCGCTTCGACGATCGTGTCGTCGGCCGAGCTCAAGACTTTGCACCGCGTGCCCGAATCGTGCACGTCGACGTCGATCCCAAGTCGTTTGGTCGAGTCGTCCGCGCGGATGTGCCGGTGCTGGCTGACGCTCGTGCAGCGCTCTGCGCACTGGGCGCTGCCGCCGAGCACAACGAGCGGCCCGACTGGTGGCGGCGCCTGCGCGAATGGACCGAAACACACAAGGGCTGCGGCCTCGTCGACCCTGACAGTGCGCCGGCCGACGAGCCCCCGACGACCCCAGAGGTGGTGCGCACCTTGCGACGCGTGCTGGGTGGCTCGGCAATCGTGGTGTCGGATATCGGTCAGCACCAGATGTTCGTCGCGCTGCACCACGGCTTCTCGCGACCGAATCAGTTGCTGACCAGCGGTGGGCTCGGAACGATGGGCTACGGCTTGCCGGCGGCCATGGGCGTCAAGACCGCGGAGCCGGGCCGACCCGTCTGGGCGGTCGTGGGCGACGGCGGCTTTCAGATGAGCGCTTCGGAGTTGTCGACCCTGGTCGCCTCCAGACTGCCCGTCAAGGTGCTGATCGTGAACAACCAGTGCCTGGGCATGGTGCGCCAGTGGCAGGAGCTCTTTTACGACAACGTCTACAGCCACTCGCTGCTGCCGCAACCGAACTTCGAGGCGCTCGCCCGAGCACATGGCTGCTGGGCGACCACCGTCAACCGTCGCGATGAGCTCGAGAGCGCGCTGCGCGAGGCGGCGCTCCATCCTGGGCCGACAGTCGTCGACGTGCGCGTACCTGTCGAAGAGACCGTCTACCCGATGGTGCCGGCTGGCTCGGTGCCGGGCGAGGTGCGCTGCGTGGACGCCATCGACGCCGAGTTGTGAGGCGCATCGTGGTGATGAAACAGGCCTGACTCCGGGTATCCGGGCCGAATCCGGTAATTGAATCGCTGCCGAAATCGGCTGTAGAAGCTGGTATCGGGGAACGTCACCAGCTGGAAGCGACGCGGGTCGGCGACGATGTGCGCGACGTCGTTCGGGGCGAACTCGTCGAACGATTCCTGTCCGTCGACGCACACGCTGATCGGAAAGCGACCGAGCTGGATCAGGGTGATCGGCGTCGACTCGGCCACCGAAAACGACGCCCGCATCGGCGTATGGGCACAGATGGGCGTCACCGCGAAGGTCTGACTACCCGGCGCCAGCACCGGGCCGCCCGCGGCCAGGTTGTACGCGCTGGAGCCCGGACTGGTTGCGACGATCAGACCGTCGCCAGGCAGCGGGTTCAGGTACTTGTTGTCGATGTACAGCTCGAGCAGCGCCATCTGCTGCCCGCCACCGGGTACGACGAACGCGTGGAACACCACGTCCTGGACGGCCCAGAGTGAGCACAGGGGTTGGCCGCCGCGCTCCAGCTCGACGCGAATGGTCGAGTCGACGCGGACGTCATAGCGACCGAGAAGCACCTGCTTGAGGCGCGTCTCCCAGCGCGAGGGTGGCACGTGGGCGAGAAAACCGAGCTGACCGAAGTCGATGCCGAGGACGGGAATCTCGCAGTGGCCGCGCGCGGCGCGCACCACCATGCCGTCACCGCCGAGGACGACCTGCATGTCAGAATCGCACGGCTCTTCGGCGTAGGCGTCGCGCTCGCGCAGCCAGCCCTGCATGCGCTCGCTGAGCTGGACGGCTTCGGACTTGCTGGGATCGGCGATGACGCTCAGACGCCGTGGTCTGGGACTGACAAGTTGTGCCTTGCGGGATCGAGCCACTACCCGCGAATTGTGCCAGCTAGAGTTCAGAGGTCGCGGAGCAGCTTGACCACCTTGCCACGGACCTCAACCTGGTCGGCCGGCACGAGAATCGGCTGCATGGCCGGATTGCGCGGCTGCAAGCGAACCGTATCCCCTTCGAGGTAGAAGCGCTTGAGGGTTGCGCCACCATTCTCGGTCGTATCGTCGTTGACGATCGCCACCGCGATGTCGCCGTTGTCGACCGACTGCTGCGGGCGCACGACCACCAGGTCGCCGTCGTCGATGTGGTCCTCGATCATCGAGGTGCCACGCACCCGCAGGGCGAAGCAGTTGTCTGGCACGGAGTCCGCCGGGAGCTCGATCGCGTCGTCGGGATCCTCGATCGCTTCGATGGGCAGACCTGCCGCGATGCGACCGACGACCGGGATGCGCACGAAGCGCGGCTGAAGCTGGCGTTGGCCACGCGGGCTACCGACCAGCTCCAGCCCGCGCGAGACCTCGCGATCGCGGCGGATACGCCCTTCTCGCTCCAGAACGCGCAGGTTGTAGTCCACCACCGAGGTCGACGAGATGCCTACTTTGTCGCCAATCTCGCGGATGCTGGGAGGGTACCCGCGCTCGTCGACGTAGTCCTCGATGTACTTCAGGATGTTCTTCTGGCGCTCCGATAGCTTCCTGGCCGACACACTCATCTTCTTCACCCTCACCGCGCTGCCTGCGCACTGCGTATCGTTGTAGAACAGGCGTTCGGGGTCAATATATCAACGTGTGGCGCAACGTGTCAATTTCTTGACAACGCGCAGCGTACAGCCTTGACAAAGGCCGGCGGCTGGTCCACGTGGACCGTGTGGCCTGCGGCGGGAACAACCGTCAACTCGGCGTGCGGCAGGCTCGCGGACATGCGGCTGGCCACGGCGCAGTAGCGCGCGTCGTCGTCTCCAACGATCAGGTCGACCGGGATGTCGAGCGTCGCCAGCTTCGACCAGAGCGGGGCTTGCTGACCCGTGCCCATGCCGCGCAGGCTGTTGGCCAGGCCGAGCGGCGTATTGCCCAGCCGCAGCTCGTGTTGCCGGTCACGCACGCCCTGCGACACGTGCGCGGCGGGCACCAGCAGCGACTGACGCTCCCACTCGTCGACGAAGGCCGGCAGCCCGTCCCTCTGGATGCGATCGGCAAGCGCGTCGTCGGCGTGCGCGCGGCGGGCGCGCTCGGCAGCATTCTCGATGCCCGGCGAGGCGCTCTCGAGGATGAGTCGCCGCACGCGGTGCGAGGCGTGCACCGCGAAGTGCAGAGCAACACGGCCGCCCATCGAGTACCCGAGCAGGTCCACCCTGTCGAGCCGCAGTCTGTCCAGGACAGCACACAGGTCGCGCGTGGCAGCGTCCAGCGTGTATTCAGCTGGCTCCGGCGGCGACGGCGAGCGTCCGTGGCCAATGAGGTCGACGCGGATCAGCTGGCCGACGCCCGCCAGGAAGGGGCACACGTCGTCCCAGGAGCGGGCGCTGCCCGTAAAGCCGTGCAACAGGACCAGCGGTGGACCGTCGCCGTCGGTCTCGACATAGAGGTCCACCACTGCAGACTACCGCGCGACCAGCGCGGCGGGTCTGAGCGCGTCGGCCACCGCGCGCCACACGTCGCGATGCTGCTCGACGTTGCGGCGTCGCTCCGTCGGGACTTCGACGACCTGCAAACCGCCTCGCGCCAGACCGTGGGTAATCGCCGAACTGAAGTCCGCCCAATCCTCGACGCGCTGGAAAAACCCGCCGTAGCCCTCGACGAAGGGTCGGAAGCTGAGCCCATGCGGGGTGCCGAAGAGCAGCTCGAAATTGTCTTCGATGCTGTCGGTCTCGGCTTGCGGCAAAAACGAAAAGATGCCACCCCCGTCGTTGTTGACCAGGACCACCAGCAGGTCGAGGTCGTGTTTGCGCGCGGCGAGCAGACCGTTGAGGTCGTGATAGAAGCTGACGTCGCCGATGACCAGCACGACTGGGCCGCCGCCAGCCGCGCTGGCGCCCAGGGCGCTCGAGACAACGCCGTCGATGCCGTTGGCGCCTCGGTTGGCAAGGCACCGCAGCCGTGTGTCGGATTGAGCCAGAAAGCTGTCCAGGTCACGCACGGGCATGCTGTTTCCCGCGTAGATCACCGCGCCGTCGGGCAGCAAGCTGCTCAGCAGCGCGAAGAGCTTGCCCTCGGAGAGGTCACCCTCGGTAGCGAAGTGGGCGTCGATCGCGGCGCGCGCGGCCACCTGGGTCGCCTGCCACGCGGCAGCCCAGCGCTGGTCAGCCTGATGCTCGAGGCCGTCGATGACGTCGAGGCCGTCGATGACGTCGGCCAGCGCGTCGCACAGGAGGCCCGCCTCGACGTGCAGCAAATCGGTGGCCTGGCTGCCGGGATCACGCCAGCCGCCTGGATCGACGACGATGTGCCGTGCGCGCGTCTGGCCTTCGAGAAACTGCAGCAGGGGCTTCGACGTTGGAATCGCGCCAATACGCACCACGACGTCGGGCGCGAGCTTCTGAGCAGTGGCCGCGTCGCGCAAGAACGCGTCGAACGTGTCGATCACGACCGCGTGATCGTGCGTGCCAGAGCGAACATCCGAAAGCCCATCCGCCAGGATGGGGTAGCCAAGACGGGCGGCCAGGCGCGTCAATGGGCCTGCCAGGCCGGGATCATCCTGTGGGCCGACCACGAGCAAGCCACGCGGCTGGTCCAGCAGCGAGTCGGCCAGGTCCTGCACGAGCTCGGGTGTTGGCGCCAGTCGAGGATTGGCCACGCGGATGTGGACACGCGCGTCGGTCGGCACCGTCGGAAAACGCGGCGCGGGTACGAGCGGGTCGCGAAAGGGCCAGTTGAGATGCACGGGACCTGCCGGCTCGGCGCTGGCAGTGGCCACCGCGCGAGCGGCTAGCGCGGCCAAATGCCGCAGCTGCGTCTGCAGCTGACAGGCGTCGGGCTCAGGGAGATCGAAGAACCACTTGACGTGGTGGCCGTACAACCCAAGCTGATCGATAGTCTGCGCGGCACCGTTGTCGCGCAGCTCGTGCGGTCGGTCGGCGGTCAGCACGACCAGCGGCACACGCGAAAGGAACGCCTCGGCGACGGCCGGAAAGAAGTTCGCGGCCGCGGTGCCCGAGGTCGCCAGCAAGCCGACCGGCTCGCGCAAGGTACGGGCGAGACCCAGCGCAAAATAGGCCGCCGAGCGCTCGTCCAGGTGCATCCACAGCTTGATCCGCGGTTGGCGGGCGAGCTCGATGGCCAGCGGTGTCGAGCGTGATCCGGGGCACGCGCACACGTGCCGCACCCCCGCGGCGGCCAGCTCGCCAAGCAGCGTCGAGACAGCCGCGCCCAGGGCCTCAGCCGCGGTCAACGCCACCGTCACCGCGCTCCCAGCGCCGTAGCCATGGGCTTGAGCTTCCAGCCCCATTCGGCGAGCTCGGTCGCTGGGTCCGAGTCGCCGACGATGCCGCAGCCCGCGAACAATGTAGCCGTCTCGCCGCGGACCAGTGCCGAGCGCAAGCCGACCACGAACTCGCCTTCTCCCCGCGCATCCACCCAGCCAATCGGGGCGGCGTACCAGCCACGATCCAGGCCCTCACGCTCGCGGATCAGTTTCAGCGCCGGGTCGCGCGGGTAGCCGCCGACAGCCGGCGTCGGGTGCAGATTGTTGACCAGATCCAGCACGCCGCGACCCGCTTGCAACTGAGCGCGAATCGGAGTGATCAGGTGCTGCACGTTGGGCAGCACGTGAAGGTGCGGCTCGGCGTCGGCCACCACGCGCGTCGCCAGGGGCGACAGCGCCTCACGCAGTGCATCGGTGACGACGGCGTGCTCCGTCCGCTCCTTGGGGTCACGCAGGAGGCGCTCACCGATGGCGCGGTCCTGTTCCGGCGTTTCACCGCGCGGGGCGGTGCCCGCCAGCGCCATCGTCGTGGCTGTGCCGTTGTGCACCGCCACGAGGCGTTCGGGGGTGGCACCCAGGAAGCAGGCAGACGGCGTCGCAAAGGCGAAAATCGTGCAGGTGGGATAGTTGGCCGCCAGGCTGCGCAGGACGGCCTCGAGCGTCACGCTCAGACGGACCTGCGCGGTGCGCGCGAGCACCACTTTCCGCAGGTCGCCGCCGCCGTGTCTGATCGTCCTCGCGACGTCGCCGACCAGCGCCTGCCAGTCCTCCGCGTCCAGACCCGTGCGTTCCGGCGCCGACGGCGCAGCAAACGGCCTGCAGACTGGCGAGACGCGACTGGTGGCCGCAACGCGATTGGTGGTCAGCAGCGTCGTGCCGGCCTGCACGCAAATGAGGCGCTCCGGGAGGGTGAGCCGGCCCGCGCCGAAGCCGTCCCAGAGTCGCGTACTGGCGGCCAGCGGGTCGAAGCTGAAGCCACCCAGCAGCCGCGGGCCGACCTCCGCGACCGACTCGATCTGCGCCTCGGCGACCAGGGCGCGCCAGTCCGCCGCGACCTGCTCGGCCGAGCCACGCAGCGTCGTGGCGCTGCCGAGGCCGACCAGTGCCTCGCCGCTGGCAGGCCGCAGCCAGAGGGCACGACTCTCCAGGGGATCGCTCGCACAGAAGGCGGCGATCGGGTCGACGTCCGAGGTCGGCCGCGTGCTACTGCTCAGGTGTGCCCGGCGGGGTTCGCCGCGTTCGTGGGGTTCGCGCGCCGCGGGGGCGTGCGTCGGGTCAGCCCGCATACAGTCCGTGCAGCAACAGGCTCTGGATGGTGGGGTACGCGTCTTCGAGACGGCCAGGCCGCTCGGCCAACGCCCAGTGGGTCACCACCTCGTTGACCGCGCCAAACCAGGCGGTCGCGGCCGTGGCCGTATCCAGCGGTGGGATCGCGCCCGAGGCGACCGCCGCGTCGAGATGGACGCGAATGAGGTCGGCGAAGTCGACGCGGATCTGCATCAGGCGCGCGTTGAATTCGGGCCCGGCGCCGAGGGCCTCGACCAGGAACAGGCGCGCGAGCCGACGGTGGCTGCCGAAGGTCTCCAGCACCACGTGCAGCGCGGCCTCGGCGCGACCGAGCGGATCGGGTTGCTGGACAACGGCGGCTTCAACGCGCTCGCGGAGGATGTCGGCGAGTCGGTCGAGCAGGGCCAGGAAGATGGCCTGCTTGTTCGGGAAGTGAAAGTAGACGCCGCCCTTGGAGGTCTCGGCCTCGGCGGCGATCTCGTCGACGAGGGTGCCGTGATAGCCCTTGGTGGAAAAGACGTGGGTAGCCGCATCCAGGATGCGCTGGTGGCGCTGCTGACTGCGGAGCTGCTCGACCGGCACGAAGCTTCGTCTCCAGAAACCGACTGACGAGTCGGTCGGTTTCTGGGACTGTATCACACCGCGCTTGTGGCGCCGGTGAGTGAATAAGGGATGGGCCCCGAGACGCCGCGTGCCCGAGACGCCGCGTGCCCGCGCAGGTTTCAGCAGTTCAATCGACGTGTTCTGGCGTGCGAGCCAGACAAGGCACGCTGGCGCCCATGTACCGCGGGTCCTGTCGATTGCATTCGCTGAACATGCTTTGCAGCTGGACGCTCACGTTTGGACGGCGCGACGCCGCATGCGCTGGAAGCGTCGCTGCCGCGGACTCTCTGTTCAAGGGACTGACGCGCGGTCGGCGGCAAGCTCCGAATGGGCGTGCGACGCGCCCTGGAGGCGTCGCGGCGACCGACTTCTCTGACAAGGGACTGACGCGCTAGGTCGAGAGGCGGGGTGGCCGCAAAGCTCAGAGAAGGAGCGAGACGGGCCCTCGCGGCGTCGTGGGCTACGTCAGAGTGGAAGGACTGACGCAACTAGCCGCGACGCCGGCGTGACCACGCACCCTCTGTGAAGGGCCGGCGGTCACGCCTTGACGCGAGGACTAGCTGGTGCGCCGCGCGCGGCTGCCGGTGCCGCCGGTCGTTCGGCGCGCGCCCGGTCGAGCGCCACCGCGGGCCGTACTGGCACGCCTGGCCGGCGTCTTCGCCTGCGCCGTCGTGGTTTCCGTCACCGGCGGGGCGACACTCAGCCGATGCAACCGCGACATCAGCCGCGACTTGCGGCGCGCCGCCGCGTTGCGGTGCACGATGCCCTTCTGGGCAGCTTTGTCGAGCGCGCGCACAGCCGCGCGCACCACGTCGGCGGCGTCGGTCGACGACGACGCCACGGCGTCGGTCGCGTTCTTGACGTAGGTGCGTACTGACGAGCGAGCCGAGCGGTTACGTAGTGCGCGGCGCGCTGCCTGACGCATTGCCTTCTGTGCCGACTTGGTATTGGCCACGAGCGCGGAGTATAGCGTGTGGCGTCCTCAGCTTGTGGTGAGGCGCGTGCACAGGCGCAGCACGGCAACTTCCAGCGCAGGCTCGGGCTCTGTCTCGCCCAACTTGATGTGGCGATCGAGCTCCAGCAGCACCTCGAGCGCGTGCTCCAGCTCGGAGCGCTCGAAGCCCGATGCCTGGTCAGACCAGCGTCCGAGCGTCGCCGGATTGAGCCCCAGCGAAGCGACGTCGACGCTCGCGCGCTCCTCCCGCGTCGCCAGGGAGAGCTCGCGCGCCACCATCAAGCGTCGGTAGTGCGGAGCGATGTCGCGGCCGAGCAGCGCTTCAGGCGGCTCACCCTGGTCGTAGAGCGCGTGCAACGCCGACAGGGCCTTGTCCGCGCGTCGCTCGGCCAGTCCGTCGAGCAGCGTCCAGATCGCGACGTCGCGGCCCACCACCATCTCGCGCACGTCGGCGCGCGTGACCGTCCGCCCCGCGGCGTAGTCGCCCAGCTTGTGGAGCTCGCTGTCCAGCCGACGCAAATCGCCGCCCCCCAGCGAGGCCAATTCGCGCACGGCGCTCTCATCGACCTCGACGCCGATCATCTTCGCCCGACTGCGCACCCAGCCTGGCACGTCGACGACGCGAGAGTATTCGCGGATCGCGGCACGCCCGCGGGGAATGGCTTTCTGCAGTGCATCGATAGTGCTGAGGCGGCTCTCTTCAACGAACACGAGCGACGTCGACTGCGGTACGTCCGGCAGGTACTCCAGCAGCGCCTGCAGCTCGTCCGGAGCAGACTCGGTGGTCTTGCGCGCACGCGACGAGCGGCGCGACGCGCCTCCGCGACCAGCCAGACGTCCGAGCAAGCCGCGGACGATGACCATGCGCCGCTCTGCCAGGAACGGCACGACGTCGGCGTAGGAGCGCAGCGTTGTGACGGACGTTTCGGGCCCCAGCTCCGAGAGATTGTGGTCGCCAGCGGCCAGCGCACGCATGCGCTCCTTGAGAGTCTGGACCGCCTCGTCGCGGCCGAACGCGTCCTCGCCGTACAGGACGTAGATGTAGCCGCCGGGAGAATTCACGCGCGGATGCGCTCGGGGTGCGTGTAGACGTTCATGCTGCCCTGGCGCAGATAGCCGCACACGGTGATATTCAGCCGCTCGGCAACGCCCAGCGCGAGATTCGTCGGGCTCGTGCGCGAGCCAACCACGGGCACGCCCATGATCGCCGCTTTGAAGAGCATCTCGCTCGAGATGCGGCCCGAGGCCATGACGATGCCCCCAGCCGTCGGCACCTCGTCAAGCAGGGCCATGCCCTGCAACTTGTCAATCGTGTTATGTCGACCAATATCCTCGGCGACGTAGCGCGGGGCGTCGCTGCCCGCTTCGGCGAAGACGGAGGTATGCACGCCACCCGACTCGCGGTACAGGTTCGAGCTGTCATACAGCTCGCGCAGCAGGCGGTACATCTGCGCGGGCGCAACCGTGTCCGGATGCGCGTCGTCGGCGATGCGGAACTGCTCGATATCGTCGAGGTACTTGCCGAAGCTGACGCCGCCCGTGCAGCCCGAGGTCAGGATCTTGCGCGGCGGAACGTCGGGAAAGCCGTGTGCCAGGCGCACGTCCGCCAGACGATCCTCCAGACACACGCGCAACATCTCGAGATCGTCGACGCTGTCGATCAAGCCTTCCAGATAGAGGAAGCCCACCACCAACGGTCGCAGCTGCCAGGGCGAGCACATCAGGGTGACCAGCTCGCGGTCCTCGACGTAGATCGTGAAGCGAATCTCACCGATGACACCCGCGACGACAGTCTCAGGCGCGTCGCCGACAAAGCGCGTGTAGTGACGCGGCACGACCGGCGTGAGGACCTCAGTCGCATCGAGCAGCGAACTCACGCCAACTCCTCGATCCAATCAGTGTCGGGCACGGCTAACTCGATACGGTAGCCGCTCCCTGATGGACGCCGATAGCCACGCTCCACGGCGGCGATGTCCAGCGGCAGGCTGACGACATCGTCGAAGGCCAGGACCTCCGTCGGCGGTGGCTCCAGGGCATTGCCCACTTTGAGGTACGTTCCGCACCGCTGGCAAACGACCGCGCGAAACCGCGCCCCCTCGTCGATGGTCAGCGTACCGAGCTGCTGGTCGTCGGCGTTTCCGCAGAATGGGCAGCCGCCATGCAGCACCTGCCAGCCGCCGCCGCACGCGCCGCAACGCATCCACGCCACCAGGTCAGCACCGCGCAGCTCACCCAGCAGCGGCCAGCTCCCGCAAATCGGGCAATAGCCGTGGGTCCAGCCTTCGGCGTGCGAGCCATCCAGATCGTCTGCACCACTGCTATCGGTGGACGCCAGCAGGCGCGAGAGCCGCGCCGCGTACGCGCGCAGAACGGGCGCAACCGCCAGTCGGGCGACCCCTGACAACAGGTCGGGGTCCAGACCAGCTGCCTGCGCAATCTGGCCAAGATGGTCGGCGTGCTGAACGAACGCTTCGCCGAACAAATTCTCGGGATCCACCTGCCCACTCGCCATTGCGCCAGCCAGCGCATCGAAGCGTGGCGACAACGCTGACACCAGGCGCCCGAACAGATCCGCCGCAAACCGAACGTCGACGATCGCGGGCTGCCCGTGCAGCAGCGGCACTCCTTCGCGCATACGTGCGGCGACCTGCTGTCGCGGCAGCGCGAATGCGCTGAGTTCGGGCGGTCGGGGCGAGCTCAACTGAGTGCTGACAATTTGCTGCTGCAGGACCAGCGCATCGTCTAGCTCAGGTCGCTGCTTGCGCAAAAGCGTGACCCGGCGATCGAGGATGGCCAGCAGCGCATGGGTATCGGGCGACGCCACGGACATGGGTGTCGACGAAATTGTGGGGCACGCGCGCAGGCGTTGCCAGACATTCGTGCAAGCCGGCTATCACGCGGCGACCGAGAGGCCTATACTGCGACGGGGCGCGTCGGTAACTGGCTGCCCTCGGAGGAGGCCATGTTCAAGAAATCTGACGAACAGGAATGGACACGGTTCCGCGGCGCGCTGTCGAAGGACCGTGACGAGACTGGAGCCGCACCCGCCGTGCCTGAGACCAGCGACCCGACCATTGGATCGACCGCGGGACCGCCCATTGCCGGACAGGGGGCGAACGCAGCCGCGAATCTCCGCTCGCCCAACGACGTCAACGTGGGCGTGCCGACGACGCGCTCGCGCGCGATCGACAGCGAAGTCGAGAGCCTGATTGGTGAGCACACCACCTTTGAGGGGACGCTCAAAACCGAAGGCTCGGTGCGATTGCTTGGCACGATCCAGGGTGAGATCGAGAGCAAGAGCACGATCATCGTCGAAGAAAAAGCGCGTGTGACGGCGCGACTGACCGCCCAGCAGGTGACCGTCGCGGGCCAGCTCGACGGCCAGATTTACTGCGAGGGGCGGGTCGAGATCCGTCCCACGGGCCGCGTGACGGGCGAGATCAACGCCGGGGCGCTGATCGTGCAAGAAGGCGCCTACTTCGACGGCAGCTCGCGGATGGCCTCGGGCGGCGCGCATCCGCCGGCGCATGCCACGGGAAGTGGCTCGGGGTCGAGCGCGAGCGCATCGGCGAGTGGTTCGGGCAGCGGCGCTTCGGGCGGCAGCGGCTCGGGCATGGCGTCCGGCGGCTTTGCGAGCCGGATGGCGGCCGCCGAAGCGGCGAACGCGCGCCAACCGTAACGAGGGGCGTCGGCCTCGCTTTCTGAGGCCGACGACGCGCCTGGCTAGTCGGCGGGTGGTTGCCCCGCAGACCGTTGTTGGAGCGCGTCGAGCATCGCGGGTGAGGTGTCGACGGCGGTGACACGGCGGCACGCAGGCGCCGCGGCCAGGGCCAGCGTGCCGGTGCTTGCGTCGAGGTGTTCGGGGCGAGCTCGTCGAGGGACCAGCTACGGGACGGCGTCTGGCTCAGATGCGCACATAGCTGCCAGGGCTCACGACGCGGAGTACACTCTAAGCCGAAACACACAGCGTGAGGGAGTTGCTCGTCAGATGGTCGTCAGCGAGGGAATGGAGCTGGTCATCATGTTTTTCGTGATCATGCTCAATCTGCTGATCCTGGTCTGGCTGCAAAAGTGGTCGGGGCTAACCTAGCCTCTGACGCTGCAACCGAGACTGACAGGCGGCCGTTCGTCGAGGCGACCGTCACGCTTTGATCCGCGCCGAGGTCCAGCCGCAGCGGCGGGCCTGCGCGAGTGAGCTGATCGGCGGGATAGCGCGCTAGCGTGAGCCCGAGGGCACGTTCGGCGCCCGGGTCCAGCACGACGACCTGGTCGAGCTTGTGTTCCCACACCGCCAGGTGGTCGGCGACGGCATTGACCAGCCCCTGAGCGTCGGCGCTGCCCTGAACGATAAGCAGCGTACGGCCGGTGGGCCCGCGCACAAACACCGCCTGGCCGCGGCTGAGCGCGAGCTGGCTGACGGATGCGCGGCCTGTCGGCCGCGTCAGGCCGACTACGGCGAGCGCGGCCACGCCAAAGCCGATCACCCAGTACGGCGCGAGCGTTGCGCGATGGTTTTTGAGCCAGCTCGCGCAGGCTCGGCGGCGTTGCGTGAGCTCGGGCAGGTGCCACACGCCGCAGCCGAGCAACGTGGCCGCCAGCAGCAGCGCCGCCAGCGGCGGCAGACGCCCGGTGGAGACGGCGGCGCCGGGCAAGCTGCCAAAGACGTGGATGGTGGCCGCCAGGAGCGAGGCGGGCAGCCACGCCAGCCAGGCCACCACGCTGACGAAGGACGGTGCGGGCACGCCCGAAACCATGGCCAGCAGGGCCGCCGTCACCAGCACCACGGGCACCAGCGGCACGGCCACGATGTGGGCAAGTGGCGAGGCCAGCGAGACGACCTGGAACGCACTGAGGGTGACTGGCAAGCAGCCGAGGGTGACGGCGAGCGTCAGCCCGAGCGGCTCAGCGACGAGGCCGGGCAGCCTGCGCAGCCGGCGGCGCACGACGGGTCCAAGCAGCACGATGCCGAGCGTGGCCGAGGCACTGAGCTGCAGGCCGACGTCGAGCAGGACACGCGGCTCGATCAGGGCCATGCCGAGGGTCGCCACGCCGAGACTGGTCAGCGGATCGGCCAGCCGACCACCGAGCGCGGCCAGGCGGGCCAAGCCGACCATCAGCGCAGCGCGCACCGCCGACGGGTGGCCGCCCGAGACCAGCGCATAGGCGCCGATGGCCGCCAGCACGGGCGCGACGGCCAGCCGCGCTCCGAGATAGCGCGTGGCGAGTCCGCCGACGGCCGCGGCGACAACGACCTGTTTGAAGCCGTCGATTACCACCAGGTGGCCGAGGCCCGAGCGATCGAGGTCGCGGCGGAAGGCAGGGTCCAGTTGGCCGCTGCCGCCGAGCAGCACCCCCGCCGCCAGCGAGGCCTGGGGCTCCGGCAGGTAGCGGCTAATGCCGCCGCGGGCGCCGTCGCGCACGGCCGTCAACGTGGCGACAGCCGCGGCGGGCGGGCCAGTGCCGTCCGCGGAGGGCCACGGGGACACGCGCGGTAGCGCGCCGCGCGCGGCGCCCAGGCTGAGCGCGCAGGTGAGCAGCGCAAGGTTGCGCCACGCGCGCTGACGGCGAACCAGCACCGCGGCGCTGCCGCCGAGCAGTGCGACCAGCAGCCACGGCGCCAGCGACGGCGGGCGTGTCAGGTCGGTAACAGCCAGGCCAAGCAGCGCGGCGGCGCACAGGAGGATGACGGTCATCGGCGGGCGCCTGGCGTCGCTTCAAGCGTGTCGAAGGCCGCGTTGGTGCGCGCGGCGAAGGTGGCTACGGCGCCGACGACGGCGTCGGGATCGGCCAGCACAGCGGTCGCCAGCGCGTCGGGGGCATCAGTGTCAGGTGTACGCGTGGGGTACGGGGTCGGGGTGGGGAACGGGGGACGCGTCGGAAAAGGCGTCGCCGTCGGGCGCGGCGTCCGCGTCGGCTCGAGGCTCGGCGTCGGGCTTGGCGTGCGCGTTGCGAACGGCGTTCGGGTTGGGAACGCCGTGCGTGTGGGATAGGGCGTGCGCGTGGGATAGGGCGTGTAAGTGGCAAAGGGTGTGCGCGTCGGGAAGGCGTCGGTCGGCGACAGCGCAGGCTGCGGTCCGGGCAGCGCCAGCGACGGCGGCCACAGTCCGTTGCCCGACCCAGTGGCTCCGCCGAGCCCGCCCAGCACCGACGCCAGCAGCAACTGGTAGCCGAGCACGCCCACCGCGGCGAGGCTCAGGCCCGCGCCGAACCAGCCAACGTGCTCGGCGGTGAGCTGTTCCAGGAGCGAGCGCAGCATCTGCATGCCTCGAGCCTGCGCTATGGGGCGTCTCACCAGGCGTCACGCGGCGACCAAAAAGCGTCACGTGGACTGGAAAAAGCGTCACATCTGCGAAAACAGGCGTCGCGTGCCGGGCTGCATCTCACTTTTGCCAAGCGGACGCCCAACTCGCCACAATCTAGGTATGGGCAGAAAAGACAAAGGCCGCGAGATCTGCATCAATTGTGGCCAGACCTTCCACAAGAAACTGACAAGCAAAGAACTTCGCTGCACGAAATGCCGAAAGGCGGAAAAGAAGGCCGCCTGAGATCTGAGGCGCACTCCCTGGCGGGAGCTCGGAAGCGCCGCCATGCTGGCGGCGCATCGTTTTGTTTACCGATTGACCGACACCAGTTCACCGACAGCAGCCCGCGACGCTCCGCCGTTCGCGGCCACGCTGGCCGGTAGCGGGAATGCAACGCGACTTCCATGGGTTGTTGCGTTCGTCGCCTTAGCATGAGATGGCAGGCAGCGTGTCCCTGAAGATCGCCGTTCTCAGCATGCATACATGTCCGCTGGCACCGTTGGGTGGCTGGGAAACGGGCGGCATGAACGTTTACGTACGTGAACTGGGACGCGCGCTGGCGGCGCGCGACGTCAGCCTTGACGTCTTCACGCGCAGGCAAACGCCGGACGTTCCCGACGTGGTCGAATACGCGCCCGGGGCGAGGGTTATCCACATCGACGCTGGACCGCATCGCCACGTCGACAAGTACGACATCCTCGACTATTTGCCCGACTTCGCGTGTGGCGTTCAGCGCTTCCGGGCGCTGACGAGGCACGAGCTACGACCTGATCCACAGTCATTACTGGCTGTCGGGGCGACTGGGCCTCCTGTTCAAGGATCGCTGGGGCGTGCCCATGGTCAGCACGTTCCACACGCTGGCACAGTTGAAGAACCGCGTCGCGGAGTCCGCGGCCGAGCGCGAGCAGGCCGTGCGCTACGAGATCGAGCGGCGCACGATGGCTGGCTCGGACCGCATCGTCGCGCTGACGGCTGTCGATCGCCAGCAGATGATTCGACACTACGGCGAACAGGCACCCATCGTGGTGATCCCTGGTGGCGTCGACCTCGCACGGTTCACGCCGCTGCCCAAGGCGAGCGCGCGCGCCAGGCTGGGACTGGCCCAGCAGCAGAAGATTGTGCTGTTCGTCGGGCGCATCCAGCGCCTGAAGGGCCTCGAGGTGCTGCTGCGAGCGTTCGCTCGGCTGGCGGACCTGGATGCGCAGTTGCTGATTGTCGGCGGACGTCCAGGGACGAGTCCCGAGTCGCGCGAGATCACGCGACTGCAACACCTGGCGGCGAAGCTCGGGGTCGCGGAGCGGACGCGGTTTCTGGGCGCCGTAGCGCACGAGGAGCTGCCGAAGTACTACTCGGCGGCGGACGTGTCGGTGATGCCCTCGAGCTACGAGTCGTTCGGACTGGTCGCGGTTGAGTCGCTGGCGTGCGGCACACCGGTTGTGGCGACGCGCGTTGGTGGGCTGCGATCGATCGTGCACGATGGGGAGACGGGGCTGCTGGTACCCTGGCGTGACGCGGAGCTGTTCGCGGAGCGCCTGCGGCGGGTACTGACGGACGAAGAGCTGCGCGCGCGACTGGCGAGGCAGGCGCGTGAGTCGGTGCTGCAGTACGGGTGGGATCGAATTGCTGACGAGCATCTGGCGCTGTACGGCGAGGTGCTCGCGGCGCGGCACGCGTCGGTCGCGGCGCAGGGGTAGACACGGGCGCAGAGCGCGTCAAGACGCACGCTATAGACGGGGGAGGTCACCCTCGGGCGGGTATGGCGACGCTGTTCGCCTCAATGCTCGTGCGTGCGTGAGCGAGGCGAGGGTAGGTCGCGCGCTCGCGAAGGGTAGAGGCTGAGGTGTCCAGCGAGCGGGCCCTGGGTCAGGCGTTTCGGACGCTGAGGTGGCGAGCGTCAAGACGCCAGCTCCGAAAGGGAGGGCGATTCGCACTTCGCGCGCGTACAGACGCGTGTACTGAGTCGAGGCTGGATCCCACACTTGCGCGAAGCCATAACGGACGGATCAAGTCGGTCGAGTAGGCCCCCGAGAGGGCTGCCACGGCGGACACCAACGCCGGGAAGCATCCGACGCTGGCGTAAGCCCCAGAGAGGGCGAGTCCTACCTCGGCGCGGACCCACGAGATGACGGTTCGAGGGCGCTGACGGCGACGGCACGGGACGGGGCGGATCGGGTCACTGGCACAGACCCACGGGAAGGGCTGGATTGACACGTCGGTGGGGCTCGGCGCGGGACCTCTGGAATGTCACGGCTTTGGAATACCCCGGCCTCTCCCGGCATCCACCTGACGCCTACAGTGGAAGAACGTGGTAAAAAGTGGAGCGAAGTGGGGACCTGGTGACGCATGGCGCCGCCGACACTGTTCCTCGGCGAGTTTGACCACTCGATCGATGACAAAA
Source organism: uncultured Chloroflexia bacterium (assembly GCA_963776625.1). Lineage (GTDB taxonomy): Bacteria > Chloroflexota > UBA6077 > UBA6077 > CF-72 > CF-72. The sequence continues at coordinate 21,421 of CAVZNP010000011.1, forward strand.
GTCGCCTCGCGATTCCCGCGCGGTTCCGCCCTGCGCTCCAGGATGGGCTGGTCATCACCCGCGGGCTCGACCGCTGCCTGGTCATCTGGGACACCGACAGCTGGCGAACGCAGGCCGAGCTCGTCCGCACGCTCAATCCCTGGCAGAGCGATGCACGGCGTTTGCAGCGCCACTTCTTCTCCGGTGCTGTGCCGGCCCAACCCGACAAGCTCGGCCGCGTCGTCATCCCGCAGTTTCTGCGCGAGTACGCGCAGCTCGATACCGACGTGGTCGTCGTCGGGCTGGCGGATCGCGTCGAAGTCTGGTCGCGCGACGAATGGCAGCGCGAGCGCTCGGAAGCCGAGCGCGGCAGCGCCGAGCTGGCCGAGCACCTGGCGGGATCCAATGGCGGCTGACGCCGAGTGCAGCATTCCATGCCAGAGCCAGAGCCAAGCCCGGACACAGGGCCGCAGCCAAGCCCACCGCCAAACGCACAGCCACAGGCCCACGCAGAGCCACCGCCAAATGCACAGCCACAGCCACACGCAGAGCCGCCGCCACACGCAGAGCGCAGAGCCGCTGCAGACCGAGCGCACAGCCGCAGGCAGCCACGCAGCAGAGCTACAGCCGCACACGAGCGTCCTCCTCGAGGTGGTGCTCGACGCGCTGCAGCCCCTTGGCGGCGTCGGGTTTCGCTCACTCGACTGCACGCTGGGCGCTGGCGGCCACGCCGCCGGCCTGCTCGAACGCTCTGCGCCCGATGGCCAGCTCGTCGGGCTCGATGCCGATCCCGCCGCTCTCGCGCTGGCGCGGGCGCGCCTCGCGCCCTTCGGCGACCGCGTCACCCTGCTGCAGCGGAACTTTGGCGACCTCGGCGACCTGGAGCTCGAGCCGGTGAGCGCCATCGTCTTCGACCTCGGCCTGTCTTCCATGCAGCTCGACAGCAGTGCGCGCGGCTTTTCTTTTCGGCAGGACGAACCACTGGACATGCGATTCGACCCCGCGCGCGACCAGCCCACCGCCGCCGACCTGGTGAATACCCTCAGCGAAACCGAGCTCGAACGCGTGCTGCGCGACTATGGCGAGGAGCCTCGTGCGCGACGCGTTGCGCGTGAGGTGGCACGCCGTCGACCGATGCAGCGGACCGGCGAACTGGTTGCCGCGGTAACCGCCGCGCTGGGACCGGCACGCGGCCGCATCAATCCGGCCACGCGCACGTTTCAGGCACTGCGCATCGCGGTCAACGATGAGCTCGGCGCGCTCGAGCGCGGGCTCGACAGTGGCGTGCAGCTACTGCGGCCGGGCGGACGCATGGCCGTCATCAGTTTCCACTCGCTCGAGGACCGCATCGTCAAATGGCGCTTCCGCGGCTGGGCGGACCAGGGCGTAGTGCGCGTGCTGACGCGCAAACCCACGCAGCCCTCGACCGACGAAGCCGCGCGCAATCCTCGCGCGCGCAGCGCCAAGCTGCGGGTAGCGGAGCGCGCATGGCGCTAACCGTCGGCGGATTCGCGCCACCGAAGACCGGCACGCTGCGCGGCAAGGGAGGGAGCCGCGGGCGGCGAGACAACGGCGTCTCGTCGCCCCCGCCGCCAGCCCAGGTGGTGTCCGCGCCCAGGCGCGCACGTCGCAAGGCGCGGCCGGCGGCGCTCGAGTGGCGCGACGCGCGGCTTCCCATCCTCGGACGCTTGTGGGCCACGGCGTGGCTCCCGTCGATCCTTCTCGCGGGCTGCCTGGTTGCGCTGGTGTACCTGCTGCAGACCAGCGGCATAGCGACCACGGGCTACGACATCCAGCGACTCCAGGCCGAGCGCGACGACTGGCAGCTGCGCAACGACCAGCTCCAGCTCGAGCTGGCCAAGCGACAGTCGCTCACGTGGATCGAGTCTGAAGCAACCGGGCGACTTGGCATGGTCCGCGCCGAGCCGACCGCTCTGACGTACGTAAAGGTCGCCCACTAGGGACGCGGCCGAGCTGCCCCCCATGCCCGAGATGGACCTCGAAACCGCTCCCCACGTCCCTGGTGCGAACTGTCCGCGGACGTTCGGCCGATGGGGACCTGCACACACTCAGGCTCGTCGCCCGACCCTCCAGGTGCCCTTATGGTGAGTCTGCTCAAACGCACCCGCAGCTCCGCGGCACGTCGCGGCGCGCGGCGAACCATCGAGCCCGCGAACGCTCCCGTAGAACGGGAAGTGGAAGCGAAACCGAGCCGCTGGCGTCTGTCGCCCCCCTGGCGGTGGTTCCGACGCGGCGCGCCGCACAAGCGCGCCACGCCGCAGGCCGGGCAGGTCCGACTGGCGCTGATCTGCGCGATGTTCGGCGGGTGCGTGCTGGTGCTGGTCTGGCGGCTGTACACGTTCCAGGTGATGGACTCCAGCTGGTACCAGCAGATGGCCCAGCAGGAGCGTGACGCCGAAATTCCCATCGTCCCCACGCGCGGCGCGCTGCTGGACACCAACGGCAGCCCGTTGGCGATCAGCGTCCCGTACAACAGCGTGTACGTCCTGGGCAACCTGGTGGGCAACGCCGACAAGGCTGACAAGGTGGCTGCCGCGCTGAGCCCCGTCCTTGAAGTGCCAGCCGACCAGCTGCGCGCCAACATCGACCCCAAAAGCGACCGACCTGTCGTGCTCAAGAGCGCGGTGCCGTCAGCGGTTGCCCAACAGGTTCAGCAACTGAGCCTCCCCGGCGTCTACCTCGACAAGGAGCCTGTTCGGCAGTATCCCGAGGGCAGCCTGGCAGCCCAGATTTTGGGTTTCGTGGGCAAAGACTTCTCGGGGCTGGCGGGCCTGGAGCTGAGCTACAACCAGGAGCTGGCCGGCACGCCTGGCGTCATCGACACCCAGAAGGACACCGCGGGACAGGAGATCACGCCAGGTCGGCGGCTGCTGACCCCGCCGGTGCAGGGCTCTGATCTGGTCCTGACCCTCGACCGCTATGTGCAGCGCGAAGCCGAGCGTCTGCTCAACCAGGCGGTGATCGACAGCAAGTCCAGCGGCGGGCTCATCCTGATCATGGAGCCGCAAACCGGCAACATCCTGGCGGCGGCCAACAATCCGACCTACAGCCTCACCGCCGATCAGATCTACGATCCACAGCAGGCCGGGCTGTACAAGTCCAAGATCGTCACCGACCAGTACGAGCCGGGCTCGACGCTCAAGCCGCTGACCATGTCCGCGGCCATCGACCAGGGCATCGTCACGCCAGATACGACCTTTGAGGACACCGGCATTGCCACCGTCGGCGGCGCGACCATCCACAACTGGAATGGCCTGGGCAATGGCACCAGCACCATGACGCAGATCCTCATCCACTCGTCCAACGTGGGTATGACGTGGGTGAGCGGCCAGCTCGCGGCAAAGTCGCCGGATCTCGAGTACGACTACCTGCAGCGTTATGGGTTGGGACAGCTGACGGGTCTGCGACTGCCTGGCGAAGTGCCTGGCACGATGCGCACCAACAAGGATCCCGGACTGGACGGTCGTCGACCGGGCTACCAACGCGTTCGGCCAGGGCATCGCCGTGACACCGGTGCAGCTGCTGGAGGCAATCTCGGTCTTCGCCAACGATGGGAAGATGGTTCGACCACGGCTGGTGCGTGCGATTCGCGGACCGAATGGCGAGCAGGACCTGCCGCCGGAGGTGGTGCCTGGCCAGATAGTCTCGCCGCAGACGGCGCGGACGCTGATTCAGATGATGGTCGCCGTGGACGAGCAGCCGGAGCTGATTCCGGACCGCGTGCCTGGGTACAAGATCGCGGTCAAGACGGGGACGGCGGACACACCGACGAATGTGGGCTACAACACCGCGTTGACGATTGGATCGCTGGTCTCGCTGTTTCCCGCGGACTCGCCGAGGTTCGCGGTGCTGATCAGATTGGATGGGCCGGAGAAACTGTACGGTGGGCTCGTGGCGGCGCCCGTGCTCAAAGACCTCGCGCAGGAGCTGCTGACGTACTACCGTGTGCCGCCGACGCAGTAGCTGGGCGCATCGCCGTTGGCTCGCGCCCCAAAGGGACTCTCCGAGGGTCAAAGGGGGCTGCGCCCCCTTTGAAATCCCCTGCTGGGCCACCACCGCCGGGCTCGCTCTCCGAGCGGTCGCCCCGTTTGAAATCCCCCGCTGCGGCACCACCGCCGGGCTCGCTCTCCGAGTGGCCCCGTTTGAAATCCCCCGCTGTGGCACCACCGCCTTGGTCGCTCTTCGAGTGGTCGTCCCCTCGGCAATCCCTGGCGCCGCCGGGGTCCTTTCCCGCGTGGACGCTTCATTCGAAAATTCGCGTGGCGCCGCAGCAGTCGCTCCCCGAGTTCACCTCCCCGGTGCAGTCCTGCGCGGAGCGCCCGACTCGGACGGTCCTCGCGTGGACGGGTCTTTTGTGAGCCTGGGGGGGCGCAGGGGGCGACGTCGATGCGCTCACGGACGGCACCGGTGTTGAACCTTGGCGAGGTTTTGCTCGCTACCCGCGGGGAGCTGCGCGGGGATTGGCAGCAGGCCGCGTTTTCGCGCGTCGTCATCGACTCGCGGGCCGTGGAACATGGCTGCTTGTTCGTGGCCATCGTCGGCCAGCACCATGATGGGCACGCCTTCGTCGCCGAGGCGCTGGCGGGCGGGGCGGCGGGGGCCATGGTCGAGCACGCGCCGCCGGCTGACAGCGTCTCCGAATCGGAAGGCACCGCCGGTCATCGTCGTGCCGTCGAGCGTGGAAGCACTCGGCCAGATGGCGCGCTACGCACTGGAGCGCCAGCCGAATCTGGAAGTCGTGGGGATCACGGGCAGTCTGGGCAAGACCACGACCAAGGAAGTCGTCGCCAGCGTGCTGAGCTCGCGACGCCAGGTGCTCAAAACCGAAGGCAATCTGAATTCGGAGATCGGCCTGCCCTTGACGGTGCTGAACGGACTGCGAGCCCGAGGCACGAGATCGCCGTGTTGGAAATGGCCATGTACCAGGTCGGCGACATTCGGCATCTGGCGCGCCTGGCGCGCCCGCGAATGGGTGTTGTGACCGCGGTGCTGCCCGTCCACCTCGAGCGTCTGGGTACCATCGAACGCATACAGCAGGCCAAGCAGGAGCTCGTCGAGGAGCTACCCTCCAGCGGAGTCGCCGTCTTGAACGGCGACGATCCGCGCGTCGCTTCTATGGCGACGGCTACGTCCGGCGCGGGTGGTGCGCTACGGCGTCGGCAGCGATGCGGAGGTTCGTGCCGAACAGATCGAGAGCCACGGCTTGCGCGGGGTTGAATTCGACCTCCTTCACGCGGGGCAGCGCCGCCACGTCCATCTGCCGCTGCTCGGCGCGCACAGCGTGCACGCGGCGCTCGCGGCGGCGGCGGTGGCGCTCGAAGAAGGCCTGACGCTGACGGAGGCAGCCGAGGCGTTGCAGCGAGCTGTCGCCGACGCTGCGACTGCTGGTGGTCGAGGGTGTCAACGGATCGCGCATCGTCGACGACAGCTACAACGCGAGCCCGAGTCGGTGCTGGCGGCGCTCAATTTGCTGCGCGAACTGCCCGGCCAGCGCAAAATCGCCGTACTGGGCGACATGCTCGAACTCGGGTCGCGAAGAGGAGGCCGGCCACGAACGCGTGGGCATCCGCGCCGCGGCCGTGCTGGATCTGCTGATGGTATACGGTCCGCGTTCGAGGGTGACCGCCGAAGAAGCGCTGGAGGCCGGACTGCGTCACGATCAGGTTGTTGTAGCTCACAGTCTCGACGAGATCGTCGACCTGCTGCGCGGTCAGCTCCGGCCGACGACGACGTGCTGGTCAAAGGCTCACTGGCGATGGGTATGGCTGAAGTGGTGCGTGGCATTCGCGCCGAGGGTGACGCCTAGACCATATGGCGACGGCACTCTCCATGGCGGCCATGGCTTTCCTGATCACGATCGTGCTGGGCTACCCGTACCTCGGGTACCTGCGGCGCGCCGGGCTCGGCAAGAAGGTGCGCATCGAGGGTCCGAGCAGCCACATCGAAAAGACGGGCACGCCGACGATGGGCGGGCTGCTGGTCACCATCGTCGTGCTGGCGCTCACGGTGTGCCTGACCCTGCTGCTCTATCGCGAGTCGGGCCGATCCATCCTGCTGCCGATGGGCGTCATGGCCCTGACCACGCTGCTGGGCTGGTACGACGACCGCATGACCCTGGTCGGCCGCAAAGGCGAAGGCATGCGCGCGCGCACCAAATTCTTCCTGCTGGGCCTGATCGCGCTGGGCGCCTCGTTCGTGCTGTGGGACCGACCGAATGGCCTCGGCATCGACTTCGTCTACCTGCCCGGGGTCAAGGCACCATTCGAGATCGGCTGGCTGGTCATCCCGCTGTCCATGTTCGCGGTGATGGGCTCCGCCCACGCGGTCAACCTCACCGACGGACTCGACTCGCTGGCAGGCCACACCGCCGCGGTGGCATACGCGGCGTACGGCATCATCGCCGCGCAGTACGGCCAGATCTATCTCGTCACGTTCTGCTTCACGGTGGCCGGTGCACTGCTGGCCTTCCTCTGGTTCAACGCCCATCCGGCGGAAGTCTTCATGGGCGATTCGGGGTCGCTGGCGCTGGGCGCGACGCTGGCCATCGTGGCCATGATGCTCGGCCAGGTGCTGCTGCTGCTGTTCATCGGCTTCGTGTTCGTGGCGGAAGCGCTGTCGGTGATGCTGCAGGTGGTCTTCTTCAAGACGACGGGTGGGCGACGCCTGTTTCGGATGGCGCCGCTGCACCACCACTTCGAGATGATGGGCTGGAGCGAGACGCAGGTCGCGCAGCGCTTCTGGCTCATCAGCATGGTGAGCGGCCTACTGGGGGTGGCGCTTGCGCTCGTCTGAGGCGGCTCGCACCCAGCTCGCGCCGCTCCAGGGACAGCGGGCGCTCGTGATCGGTCTGGCGCGCGAAGGCGTCGACCTGACGCGCTTTCTGGCGCGCCACGGCGCGCAAGTCACGGTCACCGACATCAGACCCCGCGAGGCGCTCGCGGAGGCGATTGCGCAGCTCGCTGGAGCGGCCGTCACGTACCACCTGGGCGGCCACCAGCTCGACGACGTCGACGGCGCCGACGTCGTCTATGCGTCGCCAGGGGTCCCACCAGAAAACGAGCTGCTGGTGCGGGCCAGGCAACGCGGTGTGCGCCTGAGCAGCCTCGTTGAGCTGTTTTTCGAGCTGTGCCCGGCGCCCATCCTGGGTATCACCGGCAGCGCGGGCAAAAGTACCACCACGAGTTTGCTGGGCGAGATGTTCATGGCTGGCGGGCGGGAGGTGTTCGTCGGCGGCAACATCGGGCGGCCGCTGCTGGGCAACGTCGACGAGATGAGCGAGTGCAACTGGGTCGTGATGGAGCTCTCCAGCTTTCAGCTCGAGCCGTTGCAGGTGAGTCCGCATCTCGCGCTGATCACCAACGTCACGCCAAATCACCTCGATCGACATCCGACGATGGAGGCGTACTGGGCGGCCAAGGGGCAGATCCTGGCGCACCAGTCTTCCGCGGACTGGGCAATCCTCAACGCGGATGACGAGTGGTCGCGTCGATACGCGCCGCGTGGGCGCACGCTGTACTTCAGCCTCGCGCGGCCCGTGGACGGCGCCTACCTCGAGGTGGACGACCGACAGCGCGTCATGTTGCTGGGCGAACCAGTGATCGACACCCGGGAGATTCCACTGCGCGGCCGACACAATGTGGCCAACGTCCTGGCGGCCGTCGCGGCGGCGCACGCGGCTGGCATCGAGCGTCCGGCCATGGTGAACGCCATTCGCGGCTTTCACGGCGTCCCGCATCGCCTGCAGACCATTGCCGAACGACGGGGTGTGACGTGGGTGGATGATTCGATCGCGACCGCCCCGGAGCGGTCCATCGCCGCGCTGCACGCGTATCACGAGCCGCTGGTGCTCATCGCGGGCGGGCGCGACAAACACCTTCCGATGCAAGACTGGGCCGAGCTCATTGCCCAGCGCGCGCATCACGTGGTGCTTCTCGGCGAGATGAGCGACCTTGTGCAGGAGGCGATCACGAGCGTGAACTCGACGCACCCCTCGGTCAAACCCTCGACCAGTTCCGCGGCGTTCCCAACGATCAGCCGTGCCGAGTCGATGGACGAGGCGGTCGCACAGGCGGAGCGCGTGGCCCGCGGGGGCGACGTGGTCCTGCTCTCGCCTGGCGGCACAAGCTACGACATGTATCACGACTTTGAAGAGCGCGGCCGCGACTTTCGGCGAGCCGTCGAGGCACTGGAACCGTGACGCCGCTGCCACTGGAAAAACTCGAAGCACGTCGGCCGGACTATCTGCTGCTGGCCAGCACCATCGCGCTGCTCGTACTCGGCACGCTGATGGTCTACAGCGCCAGCTTCGTCGTGGCGCACAACGAGTTCAATGACGACGCGTACTTTCTCGTGCGGCAGCTGATATGGATTGCTGCCGGGCTCGTCGGCATGTTCCTGGCGGCTCGTATCGATTACCGTCGCTGGCGCGGTCTGTCGCTGCCGATCATGTTCCTGTGCATCGGCATGCTGGTGCTGGTCCTGGTGCCAGGCATCGGCTCCAGCAGCTACGGCGCGGTGCGCTGGATCAAACTCGGCCCGGTGCAGATTCAGCCCAGCGAGATCGCCAAACTGGCGATGACCCTGTATCTCGCCGACTGGCTGGCGCGCCGTGGGCCCATCGTCAAGCAGTTCCGCAAGGGATTGCTGCCGTTCGCCATCATCGTCGGCATCATCGCACTCCTGGTCGCGGTGCAGCCGGATCTTGGCACCACGTCGATCATCATCGGCATCTCGGCGTGCCTCTTCTTCGTCGGCGGCGCCAACCTGCTGCACATCGCACTGGTCGGTCTCGGCGGCGCGCTTGCCGCGAGTGCGTTGCTGGCGCACCTGAGCGGGTATCAACTCGACCGCGTGCACGCCTTCCTCGATCCCTGGAGCGACATTCAGGGGTTCGGCTGGCACACCGCGCAGGGCCTGATCGCGCTCGGCTCGGGTGGGATCTTCGGCACCGGCCTCGGCAACGGCTTCCAGAAGTTCTACTGGATTCCCAACGCCCACACCGACGCCATCTACGCGATCATCGGCGAGGAGCTTGGCTTCGTCGGCTGTCTGGGCGTGCTGTTTCTGTTCGCCGTGCTGGCGTGGCGGGGTTTTCTCATCGCCTGGCGCTGCCCGGATACGTTCGCGCGACTGTTTGCCACGGGCCTAACGTGCATGCTGACGGTGCAGACGCTGGTCAACATCGCGGTCGTCACCAACTCGCTGCCGTACACGGGCGTCACGCTGCCGCTGGTCTCGTTCGGCGGCTCGTCGACGGTCATCTCGTTGATCGCGATCGGCCTGCTGCTCAATATCTCCCGACAGCCAGCCGCGGCGACTGAAGTCGAGCTCGAGCCGGTGGACGAGCCGACGCCACTGCCTCCGACGGAACCGCGCGGCAAGGCTGTGCCGCGGGTCCGCGTCAGCGGGTCTGAGCGGCGGCGACATGTCCCGGTCCAGGTCGCGCCCGTTCGCGCACGCGGGCTGCGGCGTGTCTACTGAACCGGACATCCGTCAGGCACAGCGCGTCCACCTCGTCGGTATTGGCGGTTCGGGGATGGCGGCGCTGGCCAGCCTGCTGGCCCAGATGGGCAAGCAGGTGAGCGGCAGCGACGTGTTGTCAGGCGCGAGCGTCGCGGATCTGCGTGCCAGGGGGGCGACAATTTTCGACTCGCACGCCGCGAGCAACGTCGGCGCGGACGTGGATTACGTGGTGCGCTCGTCGGCGGTGCCGGCAGACAACGTCGAAGTGCTCGAAGCGCGGCGGCGCGGCCTGCCTGACAAAAAATTGGCTGAAGCCGTTGGCGAACTCATGCGCGGACGCAGCGGCGTGGCCGTCGCTGGAACCCACGGCAAGACCACGACGACCGCCCTCGTGGCCTGGTTTCTCGAACAGGGTGGCGTCGATCCGCTGGTCCTCATCGGCGCGGACACGCCACACTATGCCCACGGCGCGCGGCCAGGTGATGGGCCAATGGTCGTCGAAGCCGACGAGTACGATCGGCGCTTCCTGAACTACTGGCCTGAGGTGGCGATCGTAACCAGCATCGAGGCCGATCACCTGGACTATTACCGAGACCTGGCCGAAATTCGCGACGTATTCGGCGAGCTGGTCGAGCGTCTGCCAGCGCACGGGCGACTGATCGTGTGCGCCGACGAGCCATGCGCGGCGTCCCTGGACAGCGAGGCGCGGCGCGAAACGTACGGCTTTGCCACGGGTGCCGATTGGCGCCTCGAGGACTTCGCGGCCGTTACCGGGCGCGGGGCGCGATTTACGCTGCGCGCCCAGGGACGCACCTGGCCGATCGAGTCGCCACTGGTGGGCGAACACAACGCCCGCAACGTCGCGGCGGCGATCGCGGTCGCGGACTACTTCGGCGTCGGCTTGCGCGTCGCGCTGGGATCGCTGGCCGCCTTCAAGGGTCCCCGGCGACGGTTCGAGACGCGCGGACGGCCGCGGGGCATCTGGCTCGTCGACGACTACGGACATCATCCGACAGAAGTCAGCGCGGTGCTGCACGCGGCCCGCTCGGTGGCCGAGGGCGCGGTGTGGGTCGTCTTTCAGCCGCACACAACCCATCGCACCTGGGCCCTGTTCGACGACTTCGCCGCCGCGTTCGGGTCGGCGGACCACGCGCTCATTCTGCCGATCTATCGGCCCAGCGGACGTGAAACGGCGGAGCGCGACGTGACCTCCGAGGATCTGGTGATGGCGATTCAACGCGGCGGCCACCCGGACGCGCGCTACGTCGACGGGTTTGCGGCAGCATGTCGGGCGATCACGCACGGGGCGCAGAAGGGTGACCTCGTCTTGACGATGGGCGCCGGCGATGTCACGTTCCTCGCGGGCCAGCTCCTGGAGGCGCTGGGACAGTGACGCCCGAGCGCGACGTGAGCCTCGCGCCGCACACGTCACTGCGGGTGGGGGGACCCGCCGAGTTCTTCGTGCTGGCCCGATCCGCGCAGGAGATGGCCGAGGCTTTGCAATGGGCTGCCTGGCGTGGCGTGGCGGTGCGGGTTATCGGCGGCGGCTCGAATCTGCTGGTGGCCGAGGCGGGCGTGGACGGGCTGGTGATCAAGCCGGTATTCGGACGAACGAGCGTCGAAGAGCGCGATGGTCAACCCGTGCTCGTGTCCGAAGCGGGCGCGAACCTGGCCAATCAGGCGCGCCGACTGGCAAAGCAGGACCTTGGCGGACTGGAGTGGGCGGCCAACGTCCCCGGTACCGTGGGTGGCGCGGCCGTCAACAACGCGGGAGCTTTTGGCGGCGACACGGCCTCGAGCGTACTGGCGATCACGGTCGTCGATGCGTCAGGCACGCGCAGCCGTCTGGGCGTCGAAGCGCTCCAGTATGCCTACCGTTCCAGCGTTTTGAAGCGACGCGAGCTCGGAGCCGTGGCGGTCGAGCGTGTCGAGTGGCGGTTACAGCCCTGCCCGGCCGGCGAGGCCGACGCGCGCGTGAAAGCCTTCAATGCGCAGCGCATGCGCACCCAGCCGCGCATCCTGAGTGCCGGCAGCGTGTTCGCGAACCCGCCCGGCGCCTATTCGGGCAAGCTCATCGAAGACGCCGGCCTGAAGGGCGCGCGCTGTGGCGGTGCACAGATTTCCGAGCAACACGCTAACTTTATCGTCAATCCAGGCCGCGCCTCGGCAGGCGATGTGTATGCGTTGATGCGTCGAGCGCAAACTGCCGTCTTCGAGCAGGCCGGCACGTGGCTTCGAGCAGAGATTGAGCTATTCGGAAGGTGGAGTGAAGAGGAGCGGACGACCCTGACTGGGCACCTGGCAATGGCGAATGGCTAGAACGCGGCTTTCCAAGCCCCAGCCCCAGCCCCAGCCCCAGCGCGCGCACTGGCCGACGATGGCGACTCGGCGGGTTGTGCCGCGTCGGGCCGTGCCCGCGGAATCTCCGGCGGTGCAGCGCGCGATTCGCGCCGCCACGCCACGCGAGCCGCGGCTGCCGCCGGGTTTCGGCGTGTGGGTCTTCGCGCGCCTCGCCGCCGTGGCGCTTCTGATCGGCGCGGCGTGGCTGGTTCAGGATTTCGCGTCCTCGTCCCGTTTTCAGGTTCGCAACGTGCACGTGCAGGGCAATCAACTGCTCAGCCGCGACGAGGTTGACGACGCGACCTCAATCGTGGGCGCAAATATCTTCTGGGTCAATCAAGCCGAGGTCGCGGCTCGCCTCAGCCAATTGCCGGTGGTCCAGCACGTCGACGTCAGCGCGGCACTGCCAGACACGGTGGACATCCGTATCGTCGAGCGCCAACCCGCAGGTTTCTGGACAAGTGGCGACCAGACCTACCTGGTCGACAGTCAGGGAGTTATTCTGAAGGCCGTAGACGCCGAGACCGCACAAACACGCGCATGCGCGGGGCAAGCGTGCGACCCTCAGACTGCGCCCCTGCCCAGTGTCTCGGAGACGGATACCGAGCCACTGATGCCGGGCGATCATGTCGATGCGAGTGCGCTGACCACGTCGAGCCGGCTTGCCCAGTTGCTTCCGAGCGTGGGTGTGCAGCCGACAGGCTTCCAATGGAGCCACGACACGGGTCTCGAGGTGCCCACCACCGACGGCTGGACGGCGCGCTTTGATCAGGCCGGCAATCTCGACCAGCAGGTCGCGCAGCTCCGCGCGATCCGTGACCAGCTCAGCAGCACCAAGGCGACAGCCGCGCTGATCGACGTTCGTTTCGGGGACCGACCGTATTTCCGATGAGCAGCGACCGTATCGTGGTCGGAATCGACGTGGGCACGACCAAAGTGTGCGCGCTGATTGCCGAGGTGTCCGACGACGATCATCTCGAGGTGATTGGCACAGGCATCGTCCCGTCGCGCGGACTCAGGAAGGGCGTGGTGGTCAGTCCCGAGGAAGTGGTGGAGTCGATCGTCAGCGCGGTGAACAAAGCCGAGCAGCAGTCGGGCTTCAAGATGGTGAGCGCCTTCGTCGGCATTTCCGGCGCGCACATCAGCACCCAGACGAGCCAGGGGGTTGTCGCCGTCCGCCATCCGGATCGGCAGATCTCGCCGGACGACGTACAGCGCGCGCTCGAAGCGGCGCGGGTTGTCCAGGTGCCCAGCGACCGCGAGATCGTCCACGTGTTGCCGCGGCACTACGTGGTCGACGGCCAGGACGGCATCAAGAACCCCATCGGCATGGTGGGTCACCGCATCGAGGTGCAGACCACAATCGTCTCGGGCGCCATGACCTCGGTCAACAACCTGGTGCGCTGCGTTGAGCGAGCAGGCATCGGCATCGACTCTCTGGTGCTGCAGCCCGTCGCCGCGGGTGAGGCCGTCCTGACCGAAGCCGAGCGCGAGATTGGGGTGACGCTGATCGACATCGGCAGTGGGACGACTGACGTCGGCATTTTCGTCGAAGGCGCCCTGATCTTCGCCTGCGTGCTGCCCGTGGGTGGCTTTCAGGTGAGCAACGACCTGGCCGTCGGGCTGCGAACGCCTTTCGCGGCCGCCGAGGAGATCAAGATTCGCCACGGATATGCGCTGCCCGAGCTGCTCGAAGACGATCGGACCATCGACGTGTCGGCGTTCGATACGGGCGACGGACGACCGGTGTCGCGGCTGCAGGTGAGTGAGATCATCGAGCCGCGGCTCGAAGAGACGTTTGAGCTCGTGCTCGACCAGTTGGACAAGGCGAGCCTGCGGAATCTGCCCGCGGGGGTGGTCTTGTGCGGGGGAACGGCACAGCTGGGGGGAATTCGGCGTCTCGCGGCCGAGGTTTTTCACGCGCCGGTGCGCATCGGGACATCGACGGGCATCTATGGCCTGACGGATCAGATCTCGACACCTGCGTACGCTACGAGCGTTGGCTTACTGAAATGGGGTCTCGATCAGGAATTCGAGCCGTCTTCAAGTCGGGGTGGGTTGCCGCTGTCCAATATCGGAAGCGCAGTGACAAACTGGCTACGCAATTTCCTGCCTTAGCGGGTGCCTTAGAATGCGGGGGAATCGGTGTTGACCATGAACGGATATACAACCCTCGAAGGCGCTGCGCGCATTGTTGTCCTGGGCGTAGGGGGTGGTGGCAGCAACGCGGTCAATCGGATGATTCAGTCGGGCGTGCGTGGCGTCGAGTTCATCGCGGTCAATACGGACACGCAAGCTCTGTCGCGGTGTGATGCACCGACGCGACTGCACATCGGAGAAAAACTCACCCGGGGTCTCGGCGCGGGCGGAAATCCGAACGCGGGTGAAAAAGCGGCCGAAGAAAGCGCAGAGCAGCTGGCCGATCTGGTCCGCGACGCGGACATGGTGTTTATCGCCGCGGGTATGGGCGGCGGCACGGGCACAGGCGCCGCGCCTGTTATTGCCCAGATTTCCAAGGATCTGGGCGCGTTGACCGTCGGTGTGGTCACCAAACCCTTCAGCTTCGAGGGTCGCCAGCGGGCCAAGAATGCCGAGGAAGGCATCATCCAGCTCCGCGAGCGGGTCGACACGCTGATCACGATTCCCAACGACCGACTGCTCGAAGTCATCGACCGCAAGACGACGCTCGAGCAAGCGTTCATGGAAGTCGACGACGTCCTGCGACAGGGCATTCAGGGCATCAGCGAGCTGATCACCGAGCCAGGCCTGATCAACCTGGATTTCGCCGACGTGAAGTCGATCATGTCCGACTCGGGCGGCGCGCTGATGGCGATCGGGCGCGGGACGGGCGAGACGCGCGCGCAGGACGCGGCGCGCATGGCGATCTCGAGTCCGCTGCTGGACATCAGCATGGACGGGGCGCGCGGCGTGTTGCTGAACATCACTGGCGGCAACGACCTGGCGTTGAGTGAGATCAGCGAGGCCGCGGACGTCGTGGCTCAGGCGGCGGATCCCGAAGCGTCGATCATCTTTGGCGCGGTGATCGATCCCATGATGGAAAACGAAGTGCGCATTACCGTCATCGCGACGGGTTTTGACGTGAGCGAGCGGCCGCAGCGGCAGGGTGCCTTCCGTGGGCGACTGGGACGTCCGTCGTACGGTACGTCGCCGGCGCAACTGCCGCCGCCTGAGCAGCAATCGTCGACGCGGCCACCGGTTGAGGATCGGGATCGCGACCGGCCGCCGGAACGGGATACGGGTCCCATCCGCGTGGGCACGATCGGCTCGAGCTTGCCTGAGCCGGTGTTCCCGGACCAGGATGACGATCTGGATATTCCGCCGTTCTTGCGTGGGCGGAAGCGCTGACCGAGACGTCAGAAGTCAGACATCAGAATTCAGAAAGTTTGAATGGCTGGGGCAAGTACCCGTGTCGGTTAGACTGTCGCGTCTGAACTCTGACTTCTGATGTCTGAATTCTAAATGGGGCGTATCCGCACTCAGGACATCGAGGTTCAGCGCAAGCGGCTTGCGCGCGAGTCTGGCACGGTCCGCAAGGACTGGGGCGGTCGCCTTCCCATTGCGCTCTGCTACCCGAACTCGTACGCCGTCGGTATGTGCAACCTCGGCTTCCAGAGCGTCTACGCGCTGTTCAACTCAGCCAGGTCGTTCGTCTGCGAACGCGTCTTCGCCGAACCCGTGCTGATCGGCAGCCGCTCGGCGGGGCGTGGCGACTGGACCGGCGACGATCAGTACCGCATCGAATCGCGGCTGGAAGCCGCGGGCGAACCACTGTCGGTCGAGTCGCAGCGTCCGCTGAGCGACTTCCCCGTAGTCGCCTTCAGCCTCTCATTCGAGCTTGACTACTTCAACGTGGGCGACGTGCTGCGTCGAGCAGGCATACCCCCGCTTGCGGTCGATCGAACCGAGACGGACCCCATCGTGATCGCCGGCGGACCAGCCGCGTCGGGCAATCCCGAGCCCGTCGCGCCGATGCTCGACGCGGTCATCATCGGCGAGGTCGAGCCTGTCATGGAGGGGCTGCAAGAGGTCTTCCTCGGCGGCGGCGATCGCTGGGAGCAGATCGACAGGTTGTCGCGACTCCCAGGCGTCTATGTTCCCGCGAAGTACGCCGTCAGTTACGCCGCGGATGGGACCGTCGCCACGGTTGACCCGGCAGAGGCCGATCTGGCGCTGCCGGTCGCGCGCCTGAACGCGCGCAACGTCAACGACTTCCAGACGATGTCCGCGGTCCTGTCGCCCGACATCGAGCTGGGCGACATGTTCCTGATCGAGATGACGCGCGGCTGCGCCCGCGGTTGCCGCTTTTGCCTGGCTGGCTACACGTCGCTGCCCGTGCGCCACCGTCACGTCGACCACCTGATGGACGGTATCCAGCACGGGATGCAGCTGCGAAAACGCATCGGGCTGATCTCCGCGGCCACGTCGGACCATCCGCAGCTCGAGCAACTGCTCGCACGCATGCTCGCGGCTGGCGCCAACGTCTCGCTGTCCTCGTTGCGGATCGACCGCATCAGCCCCTTCCTGGTCGAGGCACTTGTCCGCAGCGGGACGCGGACGATCACCCTGGCGCCGGAAGCGGGCAGCCAGCGCATGCGCGACGTGATCAACAAGCGGCTGACGCACGAGCAGATCGTGCAGGCCGCCGAGCTTGCCGGGCGCGGGGGTATCCCGAAAATCAAGCTGTACTTCATCGTCGGACTACCCGGCGAGACCGACGACGACGCGCGCGAGCTTGCCGGGCTCTCGGCGGAGATCCTCTCGCGCGCTCGGGAGCATAACCACTATGCGCGCGTCACGGTGAACCTGTCGCCGCATGTGCCCAAGGCCCAGACGGCGTTCCAGTGGGAGCCGATGGAGGCGGTCGAGGTCAGCACGCAGCGCATCAAGCTGGTCCAGCGGGCGCTCGGTCCGCTCGGGATCGACGTGCGTTTCGAGGCGCCAGCCTCGCAGCGGGTGCAAGCGATTCTGGCCCGCGGCGATCGACGGCTGACGCCGGTGTTGTTAGAAACGCAGCGGTTACAACAGTTCGAGGCCAACCTCCAGCGGCACGGTCTGGACCCGAGCTTCTATCTGGGGTCCATGGACCCGAACGGCATCATGCCCTGGTCGCAGGTGTCGACGGGTGTGCCGGAGTGGTACCTGAAGCAAGAATTCGGCCGCGCGCGCGGGTTGGGGGGCCAGCACATTCCGATGCTGGAGCTACCGCCAAAAGCCGCGGCAGTGGTCGAAGCCGCGCGACTGGCGGGGGCGGTGGCGTGACGCTCGACGTCTTTCAGTTCCAGAACCTCGCCAGCATCCCGGGCGTCCTGCACGCCATCACTACTCGGCACGGCGGTGTCAGCGAAGGGCGCTGCGAATCATTGAACGTCAGCTACTCGGTCGGCGATCCCGAGGAGAACGTCGACGAGAACCTTCGTCGTGCGGCCGAGGCCGTTGGCGCGCGGCACGATGACCTGTTCACCGCGTACCAGGTGCATGGGCGTGCGGTCACCCTGGTCGAAGCCGAGACAGCGTCGCGGCCGAAGTGCGACGTCTTGATCACACGCGCCGCGGACAGGACGCTCATGCTGCGCTATGCCGATTGCACGCCAGTACTGCTCGCCGACACGCGGCGCAACGTGATTGGCGCGGTCCACGCGGGCTGGCGCGGCAGCGCCGTGCGCGCCGCCAGCACGGCGGTCGAGGCGCTCGGCGAGGCTTTCGGGTCGGATCCGCGCGATCTGCTGGTCGGCATCGGACCGGCCATCGGTCCGTGCTGCTATGAGGTCGGTGAGGACGTGGTCGCCGCCTTTGCCGACCGACCCTGGCTGTTCGCCGACCGTCGGCTCGACCTCTGGGAAGCCAATCGGCAGGCGCTCGTCGAGGCCGGCGTGCCGTCATCGCAGATCGAGGTCGCTGGCATATGCACGCAGTGCCAATCGGAACGCTTCTTCTCGCACCGCGCCAACGGCGGGCAACCGGCGGGTCGCTTCGCGGCGCTCATCCGACTCGCGTGCTGAATCTGGACGTCGATCTCGCGGGCAACCTGCGCCGCGTCCTGGACGAGATTGCCGAAGCGGCCGTCCGGGCCGGGCGCCAGCCTTCGGAGATCACCCTGGTTGGCGTATCGAAAACCCAACCTGTCGAGATGCTGGCCGAGCTGGTCCGCGCCGGGCTGCGGCACGCGGGTGAGAATCGGGTGCAGGAAGCCGCCGACAAGTTCCCCCGCCTGCCCGGGCTGCTGGCGGGCGCCGAGCCGCCCGTGCGGCACATGATCGGGCACCTGCAGTCCAACAAGGCTGGGCCGGCGCTCGAGCTCTTCGATAGGGTCGACTCTGTGGATTCTGTGAGATTGGCGCAGGCACTCTCGCGCCGGGCCCTGGCGGGCGGTAGCGGCGTCGCCTTGGCAGTCCTCATCGAGGTGTATGTGGGCGACGACCCGGTTCGACCCGGGGTGCGGCCTGCTCACGTGCTCGACGTCGTTGGCGAGATCCTCGAGGTGCCCGCGCTGCGCGTCGATGGGCTGATGACCGTGGCGCCGCTGGGCGCGCCCGCGCGTGACGCGTTTGCGGCGGTGCGCGCCTTGAAACAAACGGTGTCGGAGACGTTCCCGGCGGTACACTTCGGCGTGCTGTCGATGGGCATGAGCGAGGACTTCCGTGAAGCTATTGCAGAAGGCGCCACGGAAGTGAGAATTGGCACCGCGTTATTTGGCCCTCGGCGCGCGAGGTTCTAAGACACATCCCATGCCGTATTTGCTCACGTTCCTGGGGATCCTGCTCCAGGTGCTCTGGTTGGCCATTCTGGTGCGCGTCATCCTGTCCTGGTTCCCGGTCGATCCGGGCAATCCCATCATCCGTCTGGTCTGGGATGTGACCGAGCCGATCCTGGCGCCGTTCCGACGGGTCATTCCGAGGATCGGAATGTTTGACCTGTCGCCGCTCGCGGCGTTTCTGGTGATCAGTTTTCTCCAACAGTCCATCGCAAATATTCACTTCAGCTAACGGCAGCGGGCACGGGTTCGCAACGAGTTTCTTTGGACGTCGAAAGCTGCGGCTTTCTCCCCAGGGCTCCGCGCCCTGGACCCCGCCTCCCAGAGCCCTACTCTCGGTGGCTGTCAGCCGCATCCGCTTGCGATGAGGCATGCACTGTCAGCACGCGCGCGATCAGAAGGGGGGTCCCCCCACCCAAGCTCGCTGCCCGAGGCGGACTCCCCCAGGTCTTCCGTCCCCAGGTGTGCCGCCCTTGTGCTTTCGCCCGAGGTGTCCGTCCCAAGGTGTCCGTCCAGGAGGAGACGTTCGAGGAGAGCGGATGCGGGTGACAGCCACCGAGAGTAGGGCTCTGGGACGCGGGGTCCAGGGCGCGGAGCCCTGGGGAGAAAGCCGCAGCTTTCGACGTCCAAAGAAACTCGTTGCGAACCCGTGCCCGCCCTGGGGAGAAAGCCGCAGCTTTCGACTTAAGAAGAAAACTCGACCCTTAAAGCTTCTTCTCCCAGTCCTGTTTCTCGAGGCGCATGTCGTAGAAGAGACTCTCTAACCCCAGTGGGCCGCGGCGGAACAGGTGGCGCACGCTGGCGAACTCGGGCTTCGCCGTCACATCGGGACCGATGTGCGCATCCCAGTGCGAGCCCACGCTCACGAAGCCCAGCGACTCGTAGCAGCGCCTGGCGCGCACGTTGAAGGCCGCGACGCTCAGCAGCATCCGCTCGAAGCCCATGCCCTCGAAATAGTGGTGCAGGAACGCACCCAGGCTCTCGGTGCCGTACCCGTGGCCCACGAACGCCGGGTGCATGTCGATACCCAGCACCGCTGAGTGCTCGTCATGTCGCACGTGGCGCAGAAAAATGCGACCCACCATGTCGGCTGTATCGGCGTCGACCGCGAACGGCAGCTGGCGCTGCCGCTGGGTGATGTCGTCGAACCAGCGTGACCGCTGATCGGGCGACATCCGACGTGGGCTGGTGCCGACGAGCAACTGCTCCTCGTAGTCTGGCCAGGCCTGCCAGGCGTCGACGTCGGCACGCGTGAACGGGCGTATCCGCGTGCGTGGCCCGCTCGCCACGATGTTCCGGTCAGCAATCGCCATCTGCTGTTCGCCCCAATAACGCAAACCGAATGCCAACCGGCGCGTGCCGCATCTGTGACGATCTTACGGCGGGCGGCCTCGGCGTCAACGGTTTTTTGACGTGCGCACCGCTTGTGACCGATAGGCGTCGGCGTTCGGGGCGGCCTCCCCTATCATTCCAGGGTCGTGTACCAAGCCCCGCGCGGAACCCAAGATATCCTGCCCGAAGAGGAGCCGTACTGGACGCTGGTTGCCAACCAGATGCGGCGGCAGGGGCGCCTGGCCAACTACGCGGAGATCCAAACGCCTACGTTCGAAGAGACTGGTGTGTTCGCGCGCGGCGTCGGGGCGACGACCGACATCGTCGAGAAGGAGATGTACACCTTTCTCGACAAGGGCGGCGACAGCATGACGCTGCGGCCCGAGGCGACCGCCGGCATCATGCGCGCCTACCTGCAGCGCGGCATGGCCAGTCGACCACAGCCCGTCAAGCTGTTCATGCTGCTGAACACGTTCCGGTATGACAAGCCGCAGAAGGGCCGCTTCCGCGAATTCCACCAGATCGACTTCGAGGCCATCGGCGAAGTGGATCCGTCCATCGACGCGGAGCTCGTCGCCCTGCAGTGGCGACTGTATGCCGAGCTCGGCCTGCGCGACCTGAGCCTGCAGGTCAACAGCATTGGCGACCACAAGTGCCGCCCGGCGTACATCGCCCGGCTTGGCGGACTACTTCAGGCAGCATCTCGACGGGCTGTGCGAGGAGTGCCAGCGCCGACTCGAAACCAACCCGCTGCGCCTGCTGGACGAGAAGCGGCCCGAGTGTCAGGCCGTCCTGGAAGGTGCACCCAGGAGTGCCGATCACCTGTGCGACGAGTGCCGCGTGCACTTCGAGACATGGCTTCAGTACATCGAAGGCGCCGGCATCCCGTATGCGATCAACGCACGTCTGGTGCGCGGTCTCGATTACTACACGCGTTCGGTCTGGGAGGTCTGGCCGCCCGTGGTCGGTGCGCAGAGCACCATCGGCGGCGGCGGACGGTACGACGGCCTTGCCGAGCAGCTCGGGGGTCGGCCAACGCCGGGCGTCGGCTTCGCCAGTGGTGTCGAGCGCATCATCCTCGAATTGAAAGACCAGCACGTGAGCGTCGCACCAGCCTCCGCGCCGCGGGTGTTTCTCGTGTACCAGGCCGAGGGTGGCAAACTGGCTGCGTTTCGCCTGGCAGAGGAGCTGCGCGCTCAAGGCATTTCGGCGGACCTGTCGTACGGCGATCGCAAACTCGGCAAGCAGCTGGGAGCGGCTGACCGAGCGCGGGCGAATTTCGCGGTGATTCTTGGCCAGGACGAGCTGGCCAGTGGGACGGTCACCCTCAAGAATCTTCGTGACGGCGGCGATCAGCGCCGCGTGGCGCACGATGACCTGATCTCTGTTTTGAGGGAAGCTGGTGCCACTGCTGAGTGACGCCGCGGTCAAGCGGCTGGACGACGTGCGCGTGCGGTCGGAGGAGCTCGCGCGCGAGCTTTCGGACCCGGCCACGTTCGAAGACGCGCGCCGCGCCGTGGACCTGAGCCGCGAGCACTCCGAGCTCGCCGAGATCGCCGAGCGTTTCGCGCGCTACAGCGAGCTGGTGACGCGGCTCGAGCAGGCCCAGGACCTGCTGCGCGACGGCGCCGATGAGGACATGCAGGCGCTTGCACGCGAGGAGGTGGCCGAGGTCGAGCCGCGGATCGACGACGTTGTCGGCAGCTTGCAGGAGTTCCTGCGACCGCGCGACCCGAACGACGCGCGCGACGTCATCCTCGAGATCCGCGGCGCGGAAGGCGGTCAGGAGGCGAACCTGTGGGCCGCCGACCTGATGCGCATGTACATGAAGTACGCCGAGCTCAAAAGCTGGAAGGTGGAAGTCCTCAATACCAGCGAGACGGACCTGGGCGGCATCAAAGAGGTGATCTTCGAGCTGCACGGGCGCGGCGCGTACTCGCGGCTGAAGTACGAGGGTGGTGGCCACCGCGTGCAGCGCGTGCCCGAAACCGAGGCACAGGGACGCATCCACACGTCCGCTGCGACGGTGAGCGTGCTGCCCAAAGCCGAGGAAGTCGACGTGCAGATTCGAGACGAGGACCTAAGGGTCGACGTGTATCGGTCCGGTGGCCACGGTGGCCAGGGGGTCAACACGACGGACTCTGCCGTGCGTCTGACGCACCTGCCGACCGGGCTGGTCGTGACGTGCCAGGACGAACGGTCGCAGCTGAAGAACAAGGCGCGCGCCATGGACGTGCTGCGCTCGCGGCTGTTCGAGATCGAGCTGCGGCGCCAGCAGGAGGAAGTCGGCTCAGCGCGCCGCTCGCAGGTGGGTTCGGGCGAGCGCGGCTCGAAGATTCGCACGTACAACTTTCGGGAGAACCGCGTCACCGACCACCGCATCGGGCTCACGCTGTACAATCTGGACCGCGTGCTCGAGGGCCAGCTGGATCCGCTGATCGACGCGTTGGCCGAGGCGGATGCCACACAGCTGGAGGAGGCGCCCGTCTAATTCGCGCGGAGGAGCTTCTGCGGGACGCCGCGCGACGTCTCACAGCCTCAGGCTCACCCAGTGGTCGGCTGGATGCCGAGCTGCTGCTGGGTCATATTCTGGCGGCGACGCGCGTCGACGTGCTGGCGCATCCGGAACGCACGGTTGCGGCTGACGCCGAGTCGGCATTTCTTGGCCTGGTGGCGCGGCGGGAAGCCAGCGAGCCAATCGCCTACTTGCTCGGCGAGCGCGAATTCTTTGGGCGGATGTTCCGCGCTGACGCGCGGGCGCTGATTCCGCGGCCCGAGACGGAGCTGCTGGTGGAACTCGGGCTGGCGGGCGTTGCCCGCTGGCGGGCGGCCGGCGTCGAGCCACGCGTGGTGGATGTTGGCACGGGCTGCGGCGCGATCGCCGTTTCAGTCGCCGCGGAATGCGGGGTGCGCGTGGTGGGCACGGACGTGTCGAGCGACGCGCTTACGCTGGCGCGGGAAAACGCGGCGGTGTATGAAGCGCGCGTCACGGCAGTCCAGGCCGATCTGCTGCGCGGCTTACGCGGACCACTGCACGTGGTGCTGGCGAACCTGCCGTACGTGCCGAGCCTGCGCGCACTGCCGCCGGACGTGCGGGACTACGAGCCACACGTGGCGATCTTCGGCGGCGAGCGCGGCACGGAGCTCATCGAGCGGCTGCTGCATGAGGCGCGTGGCGCGTTAGCGCCTGGGGCGGAGATGGCGATGGAGCTGGACGAAGAAGAACAGGCGGCGCCGGTCGCGGCGCTAGCGAGGCGGTTGTACCCGTCGGCCGAGGTGAGCGTACGTCAGGACGCCGGGGGGTATGACCGCGTGGTGCGCGTGCTGACGTAAATTTCGCGCCATCGCTGCGCTCGGCGACAAGGAAGGTCTCTCCGAGGGTCAAAGGGGGCCGCGGCCCCCTTTGAAATCCCCTGCCTGCGACGGGCGTCGTTGCGACATCCCCGACGGAGGGCTCGCGTCGCGGGTCGGGCGTCTCGACGGTCGCGCCTTACGGCGTTCCCTGCTGCGATGGGCGCGCCCGTCGACATCGGCGCCCCTGACCTTGCGAATCCCGCTGCGAGGGGCCGCCTCGCGACGTCAGGCGGTCGGGGGGTGGGCGTGTGGAACCCGACCGAGTTTGGTACCCGGAACGTGCTCGGGGTCAACCGAGGCGGCGTGCGACCCCGTAGAGGTGCGGCCCAGCACGTACGCGGGGGGTCGCCGCGGGAAGGAGCGCGCAGTGAGCCTGCGAACGGAGCAGCGACTGGCGGCGGGGGGCCGCAGGCTCCCCCGACCCGGATGCGTGAAGACTCAACCCAACTAATCCTGTGCGGGGGGCCGCAGGCTCCCCCGACCCGGACGCGAGGTTAAGCGTCCAGCCGCGCAAGTGCCTTACGAAACTTGTCCAGCGCTTCCTCCGCCTCGGCGACGCTCAGCGTGAGCGGTGGGGCCAGGCGGATCGTCGTCGGGCCTGTCGCGTTCAGCAGCACGCCCTCTTCGATGCCCAGGCGCACCACGTCGGGCGCCTTTTCGGCGTTCAGCTCGACCGCCAGCAGCAGGCCCTCGCCGCGCACTGACTCGAGCAGTGGTTCGGAACCAACCATGCGCTCCAGGCCTTGCTTCAAGACGGCCCCAACGCGGTTCACGTTGCCGAGCACGTCGTTGTCCAGAATGTAGTTCACGACCGCGCACGCGACGGCGCACATCAGCGGATTGCCGCCGAAGGTCGAACCGTGGTCGCCCGGCTCGAAGACCGCCGCGGGGTCCTTGGCCAGCACCGCGCCGATCGGCACGCCGCCACCCAGGCCCTTGGCCAGGGTCATGATGTCCGGCTCGACGCCCCATCGCTCGAAGCCCCACAGGGTGCCAAGCCGTCCGACGCCGGTCTGCACCTCGTCCAGGATGAACAGCAGGCCCTTGTCGCGGCAGAAATCATGGACGTCGCGCAGGTAGCTCCGCGTCGCCACGTGCACGCCGCCCTCGCCTTGAATCGGCTCGAGGAAGACACCCGCGGTCGTCTCGTCGACGGCTCGCTCCAGCGCATCCATGTCGTTGAAGGGGATCTGGACGAAGCCGTCAGGCAGCGGCGTGAAGCTGCGCGTGTACGCCTCTTTGCCAGTGGCGGTCACCGTGGCGAGCGTGCGCCCGTGAAACGCGTGCTCGGCGGTAATGATGCCGAAGGCACCATTGCGGTTGCGCTTGCCCCACTTGCGCGCGAGCTTGAGGGCCGCCTCATTGGCCTCGGCGCCGCTGTTGACGAAGAAGACTTTGTCGAACGGCGAGTGGTCCATCAAGAGCTGCGCGAGCTCGAGCTGGGGGATGCTGTACCAGAGATTCGAAATGTGGATCAGCTTGGCCGACTGCTCGGCCAGGGCACGCTGGATGACCGGGCTACTGTGACCGATGGAGATGACCGCGATGCCGGCGATCATGTCCAGGTACTCGCGCCCTTCGACGTCCCACACCCTGCTGCCCTGGCCGCGCTCGATAACCATCGGCGGACGACGGTTCGGCATGAACGTCGCTTGCTCGACGGCGATCCAATCGGCGCTGGACCGTGCTCCTGGGCGGACAGAAGTGGTTGTCATGACGCGAGTACTCCTTCTCGTTGTTGCCCCGTCATCAGAGATGACGGGCCAGGGCCAGTCAGCATGGTACCGACGCCCTCGCGGGTGAACAGCTCCCGGATGAGCGCGTGCGGCACGCGCCCGTCGAGCACATGCACCCGCGGCACTGTTTCCAGCGCACGCAGGCAGGCCTGAATCTTCGGGATCATGCCGCCCCGAATCGTGCCGTCGGCGAGCATGCTCTCGATCTGCTCGCGGTTCAACTCCGGCAGCACCTCGCCCTGTCCATTCAGCACGCCGGGCACGTCCGTGAACAGGACCAGCTTTTCGACCTGCAGGGCGCGCGCGACCTCGCCCGCGACCGTGTCCGCGTTGACGTTCAAGGGCTGCGAGCTGGGGCCGGCCGCGAGCGGCGCAATGATGACGATGTAGCCCTGCTCGACCAGCGACCTGATCGGCCGCAGATTGACCGCATCGACGTCGCCGACCAGGCCAAGACGCTCATCGCGCAACCGCGCGACCAGGATCTCACCGTCCAGACCGTTGCAGCCCCAGGCGGACACGCCGCGCGCATTCAAATACGAGACAAACTCGCCGTTGATGCGCATCAGCACTTCGTGCACAACTTGCATGGTCTGGTGGTCGGTAAAGCGGCGTCCTTCGACAAAGCGCGTCTCGACACCCAGACGATCCAGACGCTGCGAGATCTGTGGACCGCCACCATGGATCAGCACGGGATGGATACCCAGACGCTTGAGCCACACCACGTCGTCCAGAACGGTGCCCTCTTCGCCGACGGAGCCCCCCACCTTGACGGCGATGGTTTTGCCAACGTATTCGCAGATATACGGCAGAGCCTCGAGCAGGACCGACGTCTTGTCGTCGGCCGCCCGCGCCTCAGGTTGAGTAAGCACTGTTTTCGACCACGTAGTCCTCGGTCAGATCGCAGCCCCAGGCACGCGCGCTGCCACTGCCCAGACCCAGATCGACCCGCATGGTCACCTCGTCGCCGTGCATTTCCGCGCGCGCGGCGTCTCTGGCAGCGTCCGTCGCCACGCCGTCGCGCGCGATCTGCAGCGACCCGATCCAGAGCGCGGCGCGCAGCGGATCCACCTGTGCGCCCGAGTTGCCGACAGCCATGAACACGCGACCCCAGTTCGGGTCTTCACCGTGCAGCGCGGCTTTGAGCAGCGCAGAGCCGACGACCGCGCGTGCGACTTTGCGGGCGTCCATCTCGCTCGCCGCACCGGTGACGTCGACCTGCAGGAGCTTGCTGGCGCCTTCGCCGTCGGCCGCCATCTTGCGCGCCAGGTCGGTGCACACCACCTCGAGGGCAGCGACGAAGCGCTCGGCATCTGCACTCTGCGCGGTCAGGCTGGGTGCGCCAGCGAGGCCATTGGCCAGCAAAAAGCACGAGTCATTGGTACTCGTGTCGCCGTCCACGGTGATCATGTTGAAGGTGCGGTCCACGGCGTGCTTCAAGGCGGCGCGTGCAAAAGCAGGGTCCAGCGTGGCGTCGGTACCCACGAACGCCAGCATGGTCGCCATGTTCGGGTAGATCATGCCGACGCCCTTGGTCATCGCACCGATGTGCACCTCATGCCCGCCGATGTCCAGACTGACGGCGCATTCCTTCTGGCGAGTGTCTGTGGTCATGATGGCCTGAGCGGCAGCATGACCACCGTCCGTCTGGAGCTCCAGGCGCTGCAGCCCTTCACGGACTCGCTCTATGGGCATGGGCACGCCGATGATGCCGGTCGAGGCGACCAGCACCAGGTCCGGGCTGATGCCGAGTTTCGCCGCGGCGAGCTGCGCCATGGTGCGCGCGTCGTCGATGCCACGCGTGCCGTTGCACGCGTTGGCGTTGCCCGCGTTGAAGACCACCGCCTGCGCCCGTGGCGCAGCGTTGAGGCGTTCCCGACTCACGACGACGGCTCCCGCGGGAAACGCATTCTGCGTGAAGGTACCCGCGGCCACGCACGGCGCTTCCGAGGCCCAGATGCCCAGGTCGGGACGACCCGATGGCTTGATGCCCGCGGCCAGTGCGCCAGCCTTGAAGCCGAGCGCCGAGGTCGAGGATCCATCGGGGAGCAACGTGAACGTTTCAGAGGCAGAGAGGGTCATGGCAGCATCGGCACCATTTCCAGGCCGGCTTGTTCCGCCTGCCCGAGCATCAGGTTCATGTTCTGGACAGCCTGGCCGGCGGCGCCTTTGCCCAGGTTGTCGATCGCGCCCAGGGCAATGACGGTCTGCGACTCCGGGTCGGCCGCGTAGGAGACAAAGGCGAGGTTGGTGCCCTGCGCCCATTTCGAATGCGGCAACTGGTCCGTGACGCGAACGAAGGCCGCTTCGGCATAGAACTCTTTGGCGGCCTTGAGGGCCTGATCGGTGGACAGACGGCCGCGCGCGTAGCAGGTGGCGAGCAGGCCGCGCGTCATCGGGATCAGGTGCGGCGTGAACACCACGCTTGCCGACTGGCCGCCGGACATGCGGGCGATGGCCTCGCGCATCTCGGGCGTGTGGGCGTGCTTGAAGAGGTTGTACGCGGAGACGTCCTCGTTGACCTCGGCATAGCCGAAGGTGGAGCCACCGCCGCGGCCGGCGCCGCTGATGCCGGTCTTGGCGTCGACGATGATGCCGCCTGGCTCGACCATGCCCTTCGAGACCAGGGGCGCGAGGGCCAACAGCGTGGCGGCGGGGAAGCAGCCGGGGTCCGCGACGCGCGAGGACTCGGCGATAGTGGCCGGGCCGGTGATTTCGGTGAGGCCGTAGGTCCAGCCATTGACGAAGCGGTGGTCACCGCCGACGTCGACGACTTTCACGTCTTCTGGCAATTCCGCGGCTGCTTTCTGGGACTCGCCAGTGGGCAGGGACAGGAAGAGCAGGTCGAGGTCGGGCAGGTTGCGCGGATCGAAGGCCTGGATGGTGAGGTCGGCGAGGGCGCCGCTGAGGCCAGGGAATCGAGTGCCCAGGCGCTGGCCAGCGCTGGTCTCGCCCGCCGCGTAGACGACCTGGACGCTGGGGTGGAGCGCACACAGGCGGAGGATTTCGCCGCCGCCGTAGCCCGAGACGCCGACGACGCCAACCCGTTTTCGGCTCGACATAGGCTACGCAGTATACGGTTGCGTCTCGGCGCATCGCCTTCGGCTCGCGCAACGGGGGGTCTCTCCGAGGGTCAAAGGGGCTGCGCCCCTTTGAAATCCCCGCTGGTCTCGCGGCGGCGGTTCCCATGGCGCACGGTTCGCTGCTCGGGGGTCGCCGGTCCTGCCGCGCCTCGGCCGATGCCATCCCCGCTGGTCTCGCGGCGGCGGGTCCCGCGGCGCACGGTTCGCTGCTCGGGGGTCGCCCGGTCCTGCCGCGCCTCGGCCGATAGAATCCCCGCTGGTCGCGGCGGCGGGGCCCGCGGCGCACGGTTCGCTGCTCGGGGGTCCTGCCGCGCGTCGCCCGATGCAGTCCCCGCTGCACTAGCCGCTGGCCGGCGGCTCTGGTAGCGGCCCGCGCCTCGCACGGAGCGGCCAGCGGGGATTTTCAAGGGGGCTGCGCCCCTTGAACCCTCGGAGAGATAAAGACTGGCGCCGAGCGCAGCGATGGCCCGATAGCGCCCGCCCGCGACGGTGAAGCCCTATCATTCGGCCTACCGTGTGCGCGCAGACGGCGATCGATAGTTCCGGGGCCCCGCCGCCGCCTGGGGCGCCTCGCCGTCGAACCCAGATCACCCCCATTCAGTACGTGGGCCTCGCCGCGCTCATCCTGCTGTTTCTCAATCAGGCAGGCATCCTCGGCGGCTCGGGCGGACTGACCGGCTACTTGCAGGACGTCGGACCTCGATTGGTCGCCCTGTTCGCGGCCATCACCATCCACGAGTTCAGCCACGGCCTGGTCGCCACCTGGTTCGGCGACGGCACGCCGCGCCGCGCGGGCCGCCTGACGCTCAACCCCCTGAAGCACCTCGACCCGGTCGGCACCATCATGATC
The DNA here is from genome assembly GCA_963776625.1 of uncultured Chloroflexia bacterium. Taxonomy (GTDB): domain Bacteria; phylum Chloroflexota; class UBA6077; order UBA6077; family CF-72; genus CF-72. Next base: position 50,350 of record CAVZNP010000011.1, read on the forward strand.
CTGATCCGCGCGCCCATCGGCTGGGGTCGACCAATGCCCATCAACCCTGGCGAGATGCGCCAGCCGAACCTTGGGTGGGCGCTTTCGTCCCTCGCCGGGCCCACCTCCAACATCCTGGCGGCCTCCGTGGTGACACTGATCGTCGCCAACGTCGCCATCCCGGCTGACCCCAACGTCCGCAATTTCATCGCGCAGTTGATCCAGATCAACGTCTTTCTCGCCGTGTTCAACCTGCTGCCGGTGCCGCCCCTCGACGGCTTCGGTGTGCTCTTCGGCCTTTCGCCTCGACCCATCAAAATCGGGCTCCTGCCGTTGATGCGATACGGGCCTTTCATCCTGCTGCTCGTCCTGTTCCTGCCAATGACCCAGGTCTACCTGGACGCCTACCTGCAGGGTGGAGCCAACATCATTTACCACTTTCTGGGGGTGCTGGCTGGTGCCATATAACCGCGTGGCGATCCTGGGGACTGGGCTCATCGGGGCCTCCGTCGGACTCGCCCTCAAGGCGAGCCGACCGCAGACGCAGGTCATCGGCTATGACGCCTCGGGCGATAGTCTGCGGCGCGCGCAGGGCGTCAAGGCGATCGACCGCCGCGGTTCACTGCGCGACGCGCTCGAGAACACCGAACTGGTGATCGTCTCCACGCCGGTCGGCGCCATGAAGGCGCTCTTCGAGGAGATGGCGCCGCTGCTGCCAACTCAGGCACTGGTGATGGACACCGGCAGTACCAAAACCGAGGTACTGCGCTGGGCGGGCGAGGTACTACCGAACGGCGTGCGGTTCGTGGGCGGACATCCGATGGCGGGCAAGACCGAGACCGGGCCGGACGCGGCGGACGCCAAGCTCTTCCAGGGCGCGGTCTGGTGCCTGGCGCCGCTACCGAGCGTCGAGCGCGACGCGATCGACGAAGCGGTGGCGCTGGTCGATACCCTCGGCGCCTCCGCCTACTTCCTGGACCCATCCGAGCACGACGGGCTGGTGGCGTCGGTCAGCCACCTGCCGTACCTGATGTCGGTGGCGCTGATCCGCCATCTGGGCAATGAACGCAGCTGGCGCGAGACTGCGTCGCTGGCGGCCGGCGGCTTCGCGTACTCGACCCACCTGACCGACAGCGACCCGCAGATGTTCTACGACATCATGCGCACCAACCGAGACAACATGACACGGCGCTTGGACCTGTACATCACCGAGCTTCTCGCGCTGCGCGACATGATCGGCGCGGATGGTCCGGAGCTGAAGCTGGCGTTCGAGCAGGCGCGCACGCTGCACGAGGACTGGCTCGCCGGGCGAGCGCAGGGGCAGGCGGTGGAGGAGAGCGAAAATCCGTTGCCGACCACGCGGTCGATGCTCACCGGAAGTTTGTTCGGTAACCTCGGCCGTCGCCCGCCGGGCGAAAAATAACTCCCCGGAGAGAAAAGACCCCCGGGGAGTTGCCCGCGCATTAGAAGAAGCTAGCTGACGTCGACCGTCGCGCCCGCGTCGCGAAGCTTGCCCGCCGCCGCGTCGGCGGCGTCCTTGGCCACACCTTCGAGGACCGACTTCGGAGCCGCCTCGACCAGGTCCTTGGCTTCCTTCAGGCCGAGATTTGTGAGTTCGCGCACCACCTTGATGACTTCGATCTTCTTGGCGCCAAAGTCCTTCAGGACGACGTCGAACTCAGTTTGCGCCTCGACCGGAGCCGCGGCTGCTGCACCGTCGCCGGCGCCCGCGGCCACCGCCACCGGCGCGGCCACCGCCGCCGCCGACACGCCCCACTCTTCCTCGAGGCGCTTGACCAGGTTGGCCAGGTCGAGCACCTTCAACTCACCCAGGTTTTGGACTAGCTCATCAACAGTTGCCATAGTTGCCTCTGCCTCTCCTGAAGCGGCATCGCCGCCACTCTCTTCAATCTGTTCACGACGTGCTGCCAGCAGGCGCGCCAGGCCCGCCAGTGGCGCAGACAAAATGCTGACCGTGCTCTGGAGCGGACTGACGACCATACCGAAGACCCGCCCGCGCAATTGCTCGGGGGATGGCAGCGTCGCCAGTTGCTCGACCTCTTTCGAATCGATGCGTCGGTCGCCCAGCATGGCGGACTTGAGCAAGAACGCACGGTTGACGCGCGTATAGTCCTGCAGCGCTTTGGCCGTGGCGACCGGGTCGCTACCGAAGGCGATCGCCGTCGGTCCAACCAGGTCCGGCACGATGCCAGTGCGACCGATGCGCTCCGCGGCGAAGCGGGCCAGCGTGTTCTTGGCAACGATGTACTCGACACCCAGCGGCCGCAGCCGACCGCGCAGGTCCTGCAGGTCGGTGACGCTCAGGCCGCGATACTCCGTCAGGACGGCGATCTCTGCTTGAGCGAGCTTTTCGGCGATCGTATCGACGTCGTCGTCTTTTTCCGCTCTGGCTCGGATGCGACTTTTGACCATAGGCGCTCCTTTCGTTGGATGAAAAAACCCTCGACCGTCTCGTCGGCCGAGGGTAGCCATCCTCACGTTGATGGAGAGCGTTGCCTCGGCGGGCGGCTGAGCGATCAGCCCTTAGCGCGTGAGCGACCGGCGGTCTCGGGCTATGAAATTGGTGAAGTCGAAGTTGGGGAAGTTTACGATTCGGTGCTGGCCAGCGCCAGCGTCATGGCGTTGTCAAGCTCGATGGACGGGCCCATCGTCGAGGCGATGTTGAACGTTTTCAGGTAGGTGCCTTTGGCACCCGACGGCTTGGCACGCACCACGGCGTCCACCAGCGCCCCGATGTTCTGCACGATCTTGTCCTCTTCGAAGCTCACCTTGCCCACGGGCGCGTGGATCACGCCGGTGCGGTCGACGCGGAACTCGACGCGCCCGCCTTTGATTTCACGGATGGCGCGCCCGATGTCCGGCGTCACGGTGCCCGAGCGAGGATTGGGCATCAGCCCGCGCGGGCCGAGCACGCGGCCAAGCCGACCGACCATGCCCATCATGTCCGGGGTCGCGACGGCCACGTCGAAATCGGTCCAGCCACCCTGGATGCGGGCCACCAGTTCCTCGGCGCCGACGATGTCCGCGCCCGCTGCTTCCGCTTCCCGAGCCTTGTCACCCTGGGCAAAGGCCACCACGCGCTGAGTGCGGCCCGTGCCCGCTGGCAACACGGCGGAGCCGCGAACCTGCTGGTCGGCGTGCTTCGGATCCAGGCCCGTGCGAATGTGCAACTCGACGGAGCTGTCGAACTTGGTGAACGCAATGTCTTTCATCAGCTTGACGCCGTCGTCGGGCGTGTATTGCTTCAGCGCATCCACCTTCTCGGCGGCGTTCCTGTAGTTTTTTCCGTGCTTGGCCATCGTTACTCTTGCACCGCCACGCCCATGCTGCGCGCCGCGCCTTCGATCATGCGCATCGCGGCTTCGATGTCGTTGGCGTTCAAATCCTTCATTTTGATCTCGGCGATTTCACGGACCTTGTCGCGTTGGATCGTCCCGGCGACGACCCGTCCGGCGTTGCCGCTGCCCTTTTCGATATTGGCGGCCTTCTTGATGAGGTCGGCCGCGGGCGGCGTCTTGGTGACGAAGCTGAACGAGCGGTCTTCGAAAATGGTGATGAGCGCCGGAATGATCATGCCCGACTGGGTGGCCGTGCGCTCGTTGTACTCCTTCAGGAACGCCATCATGTTGATGCCGTGCTGCCCGAGGGCAGGACCAACCGGCGGCGCGGGCGTCGCCTTACCCGCGGGCAACTGCAGGGTGATGACGGCTCTGACTTTCTTGGCCACTAGCGTGTTACCCCGCGGGGGCACCGCGACGAACGACGCAACGAGCGTGACTCAGACAATGCGCTGGACCTGCAGAAAGTCGAGTTCGACGGGGGTTTCACGACCGAAGAACGAAACGAGCACGCGCACCTTGCCTTTCTCAGGATTGATGTCATCCACGACACCGATGAAATCGGTGAACGGACCATCGACCACTTTGACACGCTCGCCCTTGGTAAAGCTGACCTTGACCTTGGGCGGCTCCTGGCCGATCTTCTTGAGGATCTTTTTGACCTCGTCGTCCTGCAGTGGCGACGGCCGCGTGGTCGTCCCGACGAAGCCCGTGACGCCCGGAGTGTTGCGGACGACGTACCACGCGTCATCGTCCATGGCCATTTCGACCATGACGTAGCCCGGGTACACCTTCTTCTGCACCGTGCGTCGTTGGCCGTCCTTGATCTCGATCTCCTCCTCGGTGGGGATGACCACCTGGAAGATCTTGTCCTGGACACCCATCGACTCGATGCGGTGTTCGAGATTGGTTTTCACCTTGTTCTCGTAGCCCGAGTACGTATGGATGACGTACCACTTTTTTTCTTCACCGGCAGCGCCGTTGCTGCTGTCGGTCATACTCATCTGATCGACCACTGGTGTTCCTAGAGACCTCCGCCGCCCTGGAGCCCGAGCAACCAACGAAATAGTTCCTGGAACGCGAAATCGACCCCGCCCAGGAATATGCCCACCGCGATCGAAAACGCCAGAACCACGGCGGTCAGATTGATCGTCTCGCGCTGACTTGGCCAGGCGACTTTACGAAGCTCGGAACGTACGTCGCGGACAAAGTCGAGTGGGTTGCCTCGGCCGCGGCGACCACCGGCACCCGACATCGGCATCGGTCGAGGCGCGGGCGCACTCGTGGTGACAGCCGTGCCACGTCCGCGACCACCGCTGCCGGCACCAACCGTCGTGCCCCGACGGGCTTGCTCACGGTTGGGCCCGGTGCGAGCGCTATTGGATTGTGTGCTCCTGGTCTGGGCCACGGAGGGCATCCTTTCACTGCATCCGGACGTGCGACATCGGACACAGCGGCGCCCGGCGTGCGCGAAATTCTATCACGCAGGCCGACCTCGGCTGCCAGGTTAGGCGAACGCGGCCACCGGACGGGCGACGCGGACGGGTCCGGTATGTCCGACCTTCTCGTACCCCGGCCGCACTGCCTGAGCGTGGATGTGCCAGCCGAGCAGCAGGATCCACCTTAGAAGCCCCGCTCGGCGAAGATCGGCGCGATCAGATTGTCTACAGGTGCGTAGTCGTCCGTCAGGACGGGCGCGTGGGCGTTATCCAACCATTCGTGCATCTGATCGCCGGGCATGATCGTCGTCGCAAGGGAGCCGTCGTCGTTCTGTCCGCGCACCAACGCCAGGCGCGCGGGGGTTACCGCCTCATCGCCGGCGGCCACCACGTAGGTGCTCGGCGCACTGCTCGACCACGTGTCGCCATCAGCCAGCACCTGCACCGCCGGCCATACCTGCAGCACGGTATCCGTGTACGCCGGGATGAACTCGCCGCCCACCATCTTGTCGATCACCAGCGCGAGATAGAAGCCGCCGGGCTTCAACAAGCGCTTGAGCTCCTGGTCGAACTCGCGCGTCGTCAGGTGGTACGGGATCGACAGATCATTGAAGGCGTCGCCGATGATCAGGTCGTACTGCCCGGCGTCGTCCTTGACCAGTTGATTGGCCATCAGGCGGGCATCCACGTTGTAGGTGATGATGCTGGTCTTTGACGGATCGACGCCCAACTGCTCGTAGACGGTCTGCGTCACGCCGGGATCGATCTCCATGATCTCCTGCCGAGCGTTGGGATAGGTGGCTTCAATGTGGCGCGCCAGGGTGTAGCCGCCGCCACCGATGTACAGCACGCGTAAGGCCTGATCTGGCACGCGCTGCGCGAGATAGTCGGCAATCTCGGCGTACACCTTGATGTAGCCGTACTGGAGATAGTTGGGATCTTCCAGCGAGTTGTAGCTGTGCACCAGGTGATCGAGGATCAGCTCTCTGACTGTCTGGTGATCAGACGTCGACTGACTCATACGTCGACTCATCCTCGCTCACGCGGATGCAGTAGTAGGCCGTTTCGTGCAGGCAGCCGCTCTGGGTGGCCTCGTCCCAGCCGTCACTCGTCGCCCGCTGCAGGCAGTCCACGTTCACTCCGCCGTTCAGACAGTCGTACGCCTGGACGTTGCGAGCCGGCACGAGCACCGCCACGAGCACCACGCCAGCGGCCAGCGGGACTACCGCGCGTCCGATGCGGATCAGGTCGCCGAACACGGCGGCCATGATCAGTAGCACGATGCCCACCCCGAGCACGATCATGCGCGTGCCGAACACCTGCACCAGCACGAAGCCCGTGGCAAACGTGCCCAGGATGCTGCCCAGGGTCGAGAGCGCGTACACCTTGCCAACCAGCCCGCCGGTGTGCGCCAGGTCGCGCAGCGTCAACTTGATGACGACCGGCGAGACCATGCCGAGAATCAGGCTGGGCGGGAAGAAGATCAGCGCGGTGATCGTCACGATGCGCAAGATCAGCAGCGCCGCGCGATCGAGCGGCAACACGCCGCCCAGTCGATTGTTGGGATCGACCAGCTGGCCGGTGGGAATCGAGGTGGCGATGCTGATCAGTGGCAGGATGGCCAGGCTGGCCAGGCCGCCAGCCAGCAGCAGGATGCCCAGCGTGCGTCGCTCGGGCCAGCGATCCGCGCTGCGGCCACCCACGTAGTTGCCGAGCGAGATGCCCGCCAGAACTACGCCGATAATGCTGGTCCACGTGTAGAGCGACACGCCGATGAACGGCGCGAGGATGCGGCCGGCGACGAGCTCGAGGATGAGCGTGCAGCAGCTGGCAACGAACACCACCAGGTACGCCGCCGGGCGCGACATCTGGGCCGGGCGGTCGCCGTCAGCGGGCATCATCGCTCGCGCACGGCGACCAGATATTGACGCCACAGGCCGACCGCCACCAGCGTGGCGACGACACCCAGCACGACCAGGCCGAGGCCTACCCACATGGGCGCGATTGCGGCGGTACCCATCGCGGCCACGATCGCCGTGGCGAGCCCGACGTTAATCAGGGCGAGCGCGATGACTGTCGCCCATGTCGCGGGACCACGGGTCACTGAGCGGAGTCGACTACTTCTTTTTCTTCGACTTCTTGGAACCTTTGCCGGGTGCGACGGAGTCCGCGACGGCGACGGAAACGGGCTCATCCCAGTCAACTTCGGGGAAGAGCTTCTCGACGCCCGAGGCGAACCGCTCGGAGTCCACGATGGTCAGCACATACTGCGGGTCCTCGGCCAGCGGGTCGGGCGGGAACTTCAGATCTGCCCAGCCCTCATCGATGCCCTGGATCATCAGCCGAGTCACCATGTTTCGAAAGATGTCGTAGTTGGTGTATCTGGGCGAGACACCCGTGTAGAGTCGTTCGCCCTGACCGTTGGCCGTCCACAGGCGTTCGACGAGATAGGGAACATTGGGCTTGACCAGGTCAGCGCGCCAGCGGCGGGGTTCCCACCATCGCGTGAGCAGCTGGTCGAGCTGAGCGACCTTGTTGAGCTTCTGGGTGCAGGACTTGCACACGGTCACATCGCCAGCATGTTCGACCGTCACCGTCTCGCCGCACGCGGGGCAGGTGAGATCGATGTGCGTCAGGACGTGACCTTTGGTTTTCGTTTTCGCAGCCATCTCCGGGAGCCGAAGCGTACTACACGTCGTCGTAGCGATACAGGTTGTAGCGGTCCATCAGACCGATCAGCTTGTTCGCGTAGGCGGGATCAGTCGCGTAGCCCGCGCGATTGATTGCCACGGCGAACTGGCGCGCGTCGTCTTTGACGGCCATCGCACCCGAATAGCGCGAATTCTGCAGGAAAAACAGGCCGTGATCGACGAAGGAATCCGCAACAGAGTTGTACGCGCGGAACGCCTGGTTTTCGACCACGTTCCGACCGCCGATCACCTCCCACACGTTGTAGGAAATCGCGCCAGCCGTGCCACCCTGGGGTTGGGCTTTGATGCCGAAGTAGTTCTTGGCATCGGTGGCCAGGCGGCTGGACCCCCAGTAGCTCTCGAGGATGGCCTGGGCGATGGTCACGCTGGCGGGCACGCCGGTCTGGTCGGCCGAGCGCACGGCAGCCTCGGCGATCGAGGAGATGAATTGTTCCTGCGGAGTGTTGCCGAGCACGGGCAGCCTGTGAGCGGTTCCTCCGACGGTCGCGGCATCCTGACCGCCGTCGTCCTCGTCCCCGGGTGACTGCACGACGTCCTGGGGCAACGGTCGATACCCACCAGGAACGGCAAGCTTCTGGCCCACGACGATCACGTACGGGTCGGACAGTCTGTTGGCGGAGATGACGTCCTGGACAAGGGCATCGTACGCGTTGGCCACGCTCGCCACGGTGTCGCCCGGGTGCACCTCGTGGATCAGACCGCTGAACGGCAGGATGCGCAACTCCTGGCCGATCTGCAGCGTGTCAGGATCGGTGAGGTCGTTTTCCCAGATGACCGTCTCATTGGTCACCCCAAACTGTTGGGCGATGGTGCGCACCGTGTCCCCGTCTTCAACCGAGTAGGTGCGGATGTTGATGTGCGCGTCAGGTTCGCTCGGCGTGGCGGGGTTGCTCCCACTGGCGTCGTCCAGACTGATACCCGTACCAGGCACCGGCAGGAGGAGGGCAGCACGGTCCGCCTCGTCCGCGACGATGGGCGCCAGGGGTTCGGTGAGTGAGACACTCGGTTGGACGTCGAAGCGGCCGACCTTCTGAATCTGGCCGCCGAGGATGAGACTTGCGATGACGACCGCCCCCGCCGCGATGTGCAGGAAGTTGCGGTTGCGTTTGTGCTCGAGATGCAGAATGACCAGGACCCAGCGATCTCCCGTAAAACGCCGGGCATGTTACCGGCCCGTAACGTGTGCCTGCAGCAGGCGCGGGGCGTGCGACCGCTCGCCCAGACGCCTTCCTCGACGCCACTCGCTACGAGCGGCTGGCGGCGCGCTCCCGGGCCGCGCGCTCGATATTCTGCGCGGCGCGCTCGCTCGCCTCGTTGATCAGCGCTTGCAGGCGGGCAATTTCGGCTTGAATCTCGGCGGGCTGCAGCGCGTCCGTGGGATCCAGCGGCGCGGCTTGCCTGGCCTGAAGTTGTTGCAGCAACACCTTGGCTTCTTCGATACCTTTGGTCAGCTGCAATGATTCGAGCTCGAATTCGGCCCGCTTGCGGATGGCCGCCAGTGATCGTGAGGTTGCCTCAACGTGGGTCAGGCGCTCCTGCACATCGCCCAGCATGGCCAGGACGCTGTCAAGGCTCGAGTCGCCGTACATGCAGAATGTGACGAGTTTGTTCTGTTGCTCGCGACACACCCGTCGCTGGTCCTCCAGCCCGCGTTCACGCGCCGAGACGTCCGCAAGCAGCAGCCGTAAACGCGCGATTGTGATGTCGATCTTCTTCAACGCGGGTTGGCCCGGCGTTAATGGTTCTGACGGGTCCTCTCGTCGCGGCATAGCCTCGTTCTATACCCCCATGTCCTCAAGGCTTCAACCCTAAGGCTTCAACCCTGATGTTGAGATTGCGTATACTGCGTTGCCTGACGCACCGTCGCGCTAGGGTGGGCGCGTGATTCGGATGTCCCTCATTTGATCAGGAGCAACCGTGAGTGTCGCTACGGCTGACCTAACCGGGCCCGATTCCCAGAACACGGCCTATGTCTTCCCCGGGCAGGGGTCGCAGTACGTGGGCATGGGTAAGGCGTTGTACGAAAAGTCAGGTGCTGCTCGACGAGTCTTTCAGCAGGCTGACGAAATCCTTGGCTTCAAGCTCTCGCAGCTGTGCTTTGAAGGACCGGCCGAAGAGCTCGAGGACACCATCAACGCCCAGCCGGCAATTCTGACCGTCTCGCTGGCCTGCCTTGAGGCGATCCGCGAGCGACTCGAGTCGCTCGGCCACAGCTGGCAGCCGCCGCGGTTCGTCGCGGGGCACAGTCTGGGGGAATACACAGCCCTCGTCGCCGCCGGCGCCCTCGACTTTTCGGATGCGCTGCGCATCGTGCGCGAACGCGGTCGACTGATGAAGGAGCAGGGCGATCATCGGCCGGGGGGCATGGCCGCGGTGATCGGCCTGGACCGCGGCGCGCTCGAGGTCGCCTGCGATCGGGCTTCTGCCGAGACCGGCTGCATCGTGAGCGTGGCCAACGCGAATTCGCCCGAGCAGTTCGTCATCTCGGGTGAGCTCCTGGCGCTGGATCGCGCCGTCGAACTGCTCAAAGAGGCCGGCGCGCGACGGGTCTTTCCACTGCGGATCAGCATCGCCTCGCACTCGCCGCTCATGCAGCACGCCGCGCTGCGTCTGGCCGAGATCATCGACCATTCGCCGCTGCGCGACCCTCAGGTGCCCGTGGTCACCAACCTGGCCGGGCAGGTACGCACCAACGCCGAGCACATTCGCGGTGAGCTGGCATCGCAGATGGTCGCGCCCGTCGAGTGGGTTGGCTCGGTGCGCCACATGGTGGAAAACGGCGTCGACACCTTCGTCGAGATCGGGCCCGGGGAAGTCCTGTCGCGCCTGATCCGTCGCATCAGCGGCGACGTCAAGGCCATCAGCCTGAATGACGCGGTCGTCGCGCTGCTCGGACCCCGCGAAGAGACGACCGGGCAAGTAAGCCACTTTGACCTTCGGTTACCGACCATAATGGGCGCGTATGGTTGACCGCCGTGTCGTGGTAACGGGTCTGGGTGCCGTCACGCCCGTAGGCAACACTGTTGCCGAGAGCTGGAGCAACCTGCTGGCGGGCTGTTCGGGGATCGACACCATCTCCCTGTTCGACGCCAGTGGCTTTGATGTACGCATCGGCGGCGAAGTCAAAGACTTCAGACCAGAGGACCACCTCCCGGTCAAAGATCTGCGGCATATGGACCGCAGCTCGAAGTTCGCCCTGGTCGCCGCGAAGGAGGCCGTGGCGGACGCGGCGCTCGAGATGTCGGCTGAGTGCGCGGAGCGCGTCGGAGTCATCTTCGGCACCGCGGCGGGCGGGGTGGAAAAGGTGCTGACCCAGCAGCAGATCCTGCTCGAACGCGGCCCGAATCGCGTCTCGCCCATGTTCCTGCCGCACTTCCTGCCCGACTCGGCCTCGGGTCTGGTGGCGATCATGCTCGGCGCCGAAGGTCCCAACATGGCCGTTTCCAGCGCGTGCGCAACCGGCAGCCATTCCGTGGGCGAAGCGCTCAAAACGATCCAGCGCGACGACGCCGACGTCATCGTCGCCGGCGGCACCGAAGCCAGCATTTTGCCGGTCATCTTTGCGGGTTTCATCAACATGCGCGCGCTGTCCTTGCGCAACGACGACCCGAAGCGCGCAAGCCGGCCCTTTGACGCCGACCGCGACGGGTTTGTCATCTCGGAAGGCGCGGCGGTCCTGGTGCTCGAGGAGCTGGCGCACGCTCGACAACGTGGCGCGCGCGTGTACGCGGAGGTCGTCGGCTACGGCAGTGGCAACGATGCCTGGCACATGGTCCAGCCGCGCGATCAGGGCGCTGGCGCGGCCAAGGTCATGCGCGCGGCGCTGCGCGACGCGCAGCGTCATAGCGGTATGGATGCGGCCGAGGTCGGCTACATCAATGCCCACGGGACGTCGACGCCATACAACGACCGCTTCGAGACCGCGGCGATCAAGGAGGTTTTCGGCGAGCACGCCGCCCATCTGGCCGTGTCGTCAACCAAGAGCATGACCGGACACATGTTTGGCGCGGCTGGCGCAATGGAAGCCGTGGCGTGCGTCAAGTCGGTCGAAACAGGCTGGCTGCCGCCGACCATCAATTACGCGACGCCAGATCCAGAGTGTGACCTTGACTACGTGCCCAACAAGGCGCGTCAGTGGTCGCGCACGGCGGCCCTGAGCAACTCCTTCGGGCTCGGCGGCCACAACTCGACGATCGTGTTCCGGGCATATACCGCGGGCGAGCCCTGATGTACGGGCACCGCGTTGTCGTGACCGGCCTTGGCTGCATCAGTCCGATCGGTCTGACCGTCGAGGACTACTGGAACAACCTGCTTGCGGGTGTCTCCGGCGCCGGGCGGATCACGACGTTCGACCCCGAAGGCCTGCCCGTGCAGATCGCGGCTGAAGTCAAAGGCTTCGACGCGGGCAACTACATGGATCGCAAGGCCGCCAAGCGGATGGAACGCTTTTCGCAGTTCTCCATCGCCGCGGCCGGCCAGGCGCTCCAGGACGCGGGCTTGAAAATCGACGAGTCGAACGCGTGGGATGTCGGCGCGATCATCGCCACGGGTGGCGGCGGCATCGGCGCGGTCGCCGACGAAACCGAAACCCTCGTCACGCGCGGCTGGGAGCGCGTCGGCCCGATGATGGTGCCACTCATGATCGCCAACATGGCCTCGTGCCAGGTGTCGATGGCGTATGGCATCAAGGGACCGGTGGTGACGAATACCGCGGCGTGCGCCGCGGGCGTGTACTCCCTGTTCGAGGGGCTGCACTTCCTGCGCCGCGGCGACGCGGATGCCCTCGTCGTTGGCGGTACAGAATCGGCGATTTTGCCCCTGGCCTTCATCTCGATGGCGCGCACAGGCGCGCTCTCGAAACGCAATGACGATCCTCAGACGGCCTCGCGCCCCTTCGACAAGGACCGTGATGGGTTCCTGTTCGGGGAGGGGGCGGGCGTCCTGGTACTCGAAACGCTCGAGCACGCCCAGAAACGCGGGGCGCGCATCCTGGCCGAGCTGTGCGGCGGGAGCATCACCGGCGACGCGTATCACGTGAGCGCGCCGGAGCCCTCAGGTGAGAGCGCCAAGCGAGCGATTGGCAAGGCGATCGCCGACGCCGAGATGCGACCGGACGACATCGACTACGTCTGCGCACACGGCACCGGCACGCCGGCCAACGACTCGACCGAGACGCGCGTACTGAAACTGGCGCTGGGCGAACACGCGTATCGCATCCCGGTAAGTTCTGTAAAGTCGATGATCGGGCATCTGCTGGGCGCCGCGGGTGCGTTGAGCGCCGTGGCGACGGTCAAGGCGCTGGAAACAGGCTGCGTGCCGCCGACGATCAACCAGTTCACGCCGGATCCCGAGTGTGATCTCGACTACGTCGCGTGGAAGCCGCGCAAGTTGGCGATCCGAACCGCGCTGGTCAACGGCTTCGGTTTCGGCGGCCAGAATAGCGTCGCGGTCTTCAAGAAGTGGGAAGAGTAATCTAGATATCGCGGCCGCCGTCAACTTCGAAGGCCGTGCCCGTCACCATGTCGGCTTCGGGCGAGGCGAGAAAGACGGCCGCACGTGCGAGATCCTCGGGCTGGTTCAGGCGGCCCCACGGGATGGTCGCCACGAAGCGTGCGCGGCCCTCGGCCTCGGCAGCGGCGCCGCCCATAAAGTCGGTCAACATCGGCGTGTCGGTCGCTACAGGACAGATCGACACCACGCGAATGTGGTGGGGAGCCACCTCGAGCGCCAGCGTTTTGGTCAGCGAGATCACGGCTGCCTTGGACGCGTTGTAGATGGCCAGACCGGGTCGCGGACGAATGCCAGCCGTGCTGGCGGTGTTGAGGATCACGCCCCCGCCCTGAGCTTTCATGCGCGGAACGGCGGCGCGGCAGCCGTTGAACACGCCGCGCACGTTGACGGCCATGATGCGTTCGAAGAGTGCGTCGGACGACTCTTCAACAGGTGTGAAGCTCTGTGGCAGCCCGGCATTGTTGAAGAGCACGTCGACTCGGCCGAAGGTGTCGGTCGCGTGCTGCAGCATCGCCTCGACCTGCTGTGGGTCCGTGACGTCAACTTCGAAGGCAGACGCGGAGCCGCCGCGCTCGGCGATGGCCTGACAGGTGGCCCGAGCGCTGGCCAGGTTGAGGTCGGCAACGACTACCGGGGCGCCTTCGGCGGCAAAGGCCAGCGCGCTGGCGCGACCAATGCCCGAGCCGGCTCCCGTGATCACGCTGACGAGATCCTGCAGGCGGCCCACGCTGGCTGCTCAGCCCTTCAGCGCCGCGAGGACCTTCTCGGCGTGGCCCTCGACCTTGACGTTCGGGAAGACCGCGGTGATGGTGCCGCTTTTATCGACAACGAAGGTCGTACGCGCGATACCCATGTATTCGCGGCCCATGAACTTCTTTTGTTGCCAGACGCCGTATTGCTCGGCAACCGCGTGGTCGTTGTCGGCCAGGAGTGGGAACATCAGGTGGAACTTCTGTTGAAACTTCTTGTGGGATTTGACGGTGTCCGGACTGACGCCCAGGATCTCGGCGCCGTTCTCGTTGAACAGGGTGCGCAGGTCGCGGAACGAGCAGGCCTCTCGGGTGCAACCGGGCGTGTCGTCCCGGGGATAGAAATACAGCACCACGGCTTGCTTGCCCTTGAAGCTGGACAGGGTGACGTCCGTGTCCTCGGTCGACGGCAAGGTGAAGTCGGGCGCGGGTTCGCCCACATTGGGCAGCCCGCTGTCGGTCGTCGTCACCCGGGCTAGCATAACAGCGAGCATCTGGATGGGAGCACTCGCATTCCTGCGCGTACGTCAGCGCGCGGCCGCACTCGGAGTCCTGTCGACAGGCATCGTCTGCCCGTGTCACGCTCTGGTCGGCGTGGCCGGTCTGATCGCCGGCAGTGCCATCCTCTCACCCGACGTCCAGGACGGCATCCACGCGGTGTACGTCCCATTTGCCGTGCTGGTCGGCGCACTCATGCTGCGGCGGCACGAACCGCAAAATACTTTGCCTCAGGATGATGCAGGATGATCGCCGCGGTGCTGTGCTCGGGGTCCAGAGTGTTGGACGGGCTGAGCGTCAGGCGGATGCGTCGCTCCGCGTCGAGCAGCGGCAGCACTTTGCGTTGCTCGTCGAGGTCGGGGCAAGCCGGATAGCCCCAACTGAAGCGCAGACCCCGATCCGCAGCCAACCCGAGCTCGCGGCGAACGAGCAGATGCGCGTACTCGGCGAGCGCCTCGGCCGTAGCCGCCGCGAGGCCACTCACGTACTGCATGCGCGCATACGCGCCCGAGCCCAGCAGTTCTTCGATGTATTCGCCAGCGCGCGGTCCGGTCGTGACTGCCTGCAGAGCCACCACGTCGCGCTGGCCCGATTCGAGCAGCCGAAAATAGTCAGCCAGGCATAACCGCTCGCCGTCGGGCTGGCGCGGAAAGTCCAACCGGGTGAGGACCGAGCCCGAGTCCGGACTCGCGTAGATGATCAGGCTGTCGCCGTCCGCGTTACACGCGAAATATCCGCTCACGATCAGCGGCTGCAGCCACCCGTCGCGTCGCGCGTCGTCGGACAGGACCGCGAATCTGGGTTCGAAGACGTCGCGGATCAGCCGCTGAAGTTCGTCGTTGGAGACGCGATAGCCGCCCCAGTGGTAACGGAACAACGTGTTGCGATCCAGGCTGCGCCAGACGTCGCGCAGGTCGGCGGCGACCTGGCGGGCACCCCAGTAGGGGGGATGCGGCACCGGAATGTCCTGACTGGGACCAACCGCGCCGCCACGACGCGGAGGCCGCACGATCGATCGGGCCTGCACAGCAGGTTCGGCGGCAGGTGCCGAGCCAGGTGCGGAGGCAGGCGTCGGGGAGCGTGATGCGGCTTCCGCACGGATCGCGGCCTGTGTGTCGGCGATGAATGGCGCGCGCCGGGCGGGGTCGACCAGCGCGTCTAGCGCGGCGAGCCCCTCGAACACGTCCTTGCAGTAGAACACGCCCGGTGCGTACACGCGTCCGTCGGGCAGCACGCCGCTCGCGCGGCCAAAGGCGCGGTTGATCGCCGCGCCGCCGATCAGCACGGGCACGTGCACGCCGTTCGCGTCGAGTCGCTGAATACAGAGAGGCATCTGCTTCGAGGTGGACACGAGCAGCGCGGACAGACCGATGGCGTCTGGACCAAGGCGCACGGTCGCCTCCACGATCGTCTCAATGGGCACCTGATTGCCCAGGTCGCGGACGCTGTAGCCGCAGGCAGACAGGACGCTCACCAGGAGTGCCTTGCCAATGTGGTGCACGTCGCCGGTCAGGGTGGCAACCAGGACGCGACCCTTGCGGAAGGTGGCGGCTGGACCGAGATGGTCCAGCGCCTGGCGCATGACCTCGGCGCTCTCGAGAAGGTCGGGCAGGATCACCTCTCCCGAGACGTGACGATCGACGGCGGCTTGCATGGCAGGCAGCAGAACCTCCGCGAGGACGGCATCCGCGGAGCGCGTGGCCAGCGCCCGGTCGACGAGGGCCTGGATATCCTCGCCGCGACGGTCCATAATGCGGCCGCGGATTTGCTGGTCGAGCCTGGCAGTGGCGCCAGCCCCCACGTCCCGGTCGGGCCTTTCGGGTGGTCGAGGCATGTGTGCGTTCTTTGGTAACAGGACCACCAATTCAATACAATTCGCCGCAGGCGAACCGGAACAAAGCGAAAGGCGGCAGCACGCGTGGCACTTTGGGGACGGGTTTTTCAGCGGCTGCTGTACGCACTGTACAGGCAGCGGATCGTGTTGCTGCTGGTGCTCGTGATCGCCGCCAGCGCTGGTACTTACTACGTATGGCTCAACCAGACAAACCTTCCGACGGACGCAGCCGCGGCAGGTACGCAGCCTGTCGAAGTGACCGTCAGTGACTTGCAGGGTCAGGCCAACAACGCCACGCTGACCCTCAAAGAAAAGAACGGGAACCGCCGCATTTCCATGGCTGTCGGACTCACCGAGGCGCTGGCAATCGCTCAGAAGCGTGGCCAGGCGCAGATCCCGCCTGATCAGCAGCCCCAGGCGTATGGTCTCTTCGCGATACCATTCAGCAGATGGGTGGTCGCATCGATCGGGTCCTGGTCAACGACGCCACGCAGCAGCAGTACCTGGCCCAGATCATCGTTTCGGATGGCAGCGGCGGCGATGTCAAAGTGATCAAGGCCCGCCCGGGTGATGCCATCGCCCTGGCGCTCCAGGCCGGCGCGCCGATCTACGTCGAGAATCAGGTGCTCGACCGTTTCGGCACGAAGGGAAGCGGTTAAAGACACGGTGCCAACGGCGGGCCGAGAGGAATCAGCGACTTCAACGACGAGCCGCTCGACCTGCCCCGCCTGTTCTGCTCCAACGGAGGGCACGGCGTGGCAGCGGTACCGTGTGTGCGATCGTTGCCGCTACCACTTTCAGTTGACCGCGGCTGAGCGGATTGACCTGCTCGCCGATACTGATTCGTTCAGGCCGAGCAACCCGACCCTCGTCTCGGTCGATCCACTGGTCTTTACCGACCGTGTGTCGTACCACGACCGGCTCGAACGTGCCCGGCGCGAGACCGGGCTCAACGAGGCCGTCGTCACGGGCACGGCGCGCATCAACGGGCGTGAGTGCGTGCTGGCCGTCTTCGACTTCAACTTCCTGGGCGGCAGCATGGGCAGCGTCGTCGGCGAGAAAGTCGCACTCGCCATGGAGATGGCGATGGAGCGGCGCATTCCGTTCATCGCCGTGGTCGCCAGCGGCGGCGCGCGCATGCAGGAGGGCATGCTCAGCCTGGTGCAGATGGGCAAGACGGCGGCCACGGCGATGCGCCTGCACCAGGCGGGTGTGCCGTCGATCACCGTCCTCACCAACCCGACCACGGGCGGGGTGTACGCCAGCTTCGCCAGTCAAGGCGACTTTCTCTTTGCCGAGCCGGGCGCGTTGATCGGGTTCGCGGGCCCACGCGTCATCGAACAATTGACGGGTGAAAAACCGCCAGCAGGCACGCACACCGCCGAGTTTCTGCTGGAGCACGGTCAGGTCGACGGCGTCGTCGACCGCGCCAGGCTTCGCGGGGTGCTGGCTACGCTGCTCCAGCTTTTCCAGTCGCGCGGTCCGTCCGAAGCACGTCCGAGCCATGAGGCGTATCGACCGCAAACCGCGCCGCCACCTTCGGCGTGGCCTGAGGTTCAACTTGCGCGTCGCAACGATCGCCCCACGTCTGCCGACTACATCCGGCGACTGATGCCGCAGTTCATCGAGCTCCGGGGCGACCGCGTCTTCGGTGACGATCCAGCGGTCATCGCTGGCATTGGCGACCTGGCCGGGATGACCGTCTGCGCCATCGGCCAGGAGCGCGGCCACGGCGACCCGCAGCGCAACGGTGGACATCTCAAG
The DNA here is from genome assembly GCA_963776625.1 of uncultured Chloroflexia bacterium. GTDB lineage: Bacteria > Chloroflexota > UBA6077 > UBA6077 > CF-72 > CF-72. Next base: position 68,194 of record CAVZNP010000011.1, read on the forward strand.
CCTGAGGGCTTTCGGAAAGCGGCTCGCATCATGCGGCTCGCCGCAGAGCTTCGCCTGCCGCTCGTCACGTTTATCGACACGCCCGGCGCGTATCTCGACTACGAGTCCGAGGCGCGCGGCCTGGCCGGTGCCCTGTCGAGCTGCCTTGCCAATATGAGCGTCCTGCCCGTGCCGATCGTGAGCGTGGTGATTGGCGAGGGTGGCAGCGGCCCGGCGCTCGCGCTCGGTGTGGCCGACCGTATTCTGATGCAGGAGCACGCGGTGTACTCGGTCATCGCGCCCGAGGGCGCGGCGGCGATCGTCCACCGCGACGCTGCGCGCGCGCAGGACATTGCCGACGCGTTGAAGATCACCGCCTACGACTGCCTGGTACTGGGCGTGGTCGACGCGGTTGTCCCTGAACCGGAGAACGGCGCCCACATGGACCCGGACTACGCGGCGCTGCTGCTGCGCGGGGAGATCGTCGGCTCGCTGATCGACCTGCGCAGGCGCGACCCGCGACGACTGGTCGAAGAGCGCTTTCGCAAGTTTCGTCGTATGGGCGAGTTCCAACGCCTCGTCGAGCAGGCAGAAGGTCAGCGCGCCGAGGCGCTGCGCACGGCCATGAAGCGGGCTTTCGGTTCACTCGGCCAATTGCGCGAGCGCTGGCCGCGCGGACAGACGCGCGCGCTACCGGAATCGCCGGCGTAGTCGGTTCAGCGGCTTGTTGCGCTCGCGTTGGATGCGCGCGTAGAGCCACGCGCCGGCGATGGCGCCAGCCACCGTCAGAAGTGTGGCCGCGCCCAGCCCGAGGCGTGTGCGCGTGATGGTGAGAACGCCGCGCGAGACGTCGTCCGCCGCGGTGCGATGAATCGGCTCGACGCCGGTAGGCCCAAAGCCAGAGCGCTCGAAGCCGGTGGCCGAGCCTTCGGTGCGGATCGTGTCCGCGGGCCACGGCGGCGTTGTCGCAGTCTGGGCGACGGGCATGTCGACTGGCGGCGAGCTTTCGGCGACCGGCGCCTCGGACTCCGATGCACTGGCGATGCTGACCGCGACGCCGCCCGCCGAGAGGTCCGCGGTCGCACTCGTGTACTGGTCTTCAAATTGATCGCCCTGCGGGAGCATGCCTGTTGCCTCCTGTGTGTTGGACGCGGTGTCGCTGGAGCCGGGACGCCAGACGATCCAGATCGTCAGGACCAGGAGTACGATCGCCGCGGCGCCGAGAAGCAGGACGTCCATAGCTTGTGCCTGTACTGTCGGCCTCAACGGCCTCTCACCGCAAGTGTCGTGCCCAGACAGAGCGATTCCCACGGGAGCCCGGGGAATGGGAACCCACGCGGAGACACGACGGGTTCGGCGCGTGTTTGAGTTGCTGGCCGCGCGCGATCACAACGAGTTGGCAACCCTGGCCCGCTACGCTGTCGACGTGACGGCTCCAGCCGTGTGGCTCGTGGTTCCTGGGGCGCTGGCGGGGTTCGCCCTCGGCTGGCTCTCCGCGTTGCTCACCGACTGGCTGACCCCCGCCGACGAGGCGCCCAGCGTTCGCTGGCGCAGCGCACTGGTACGTGACCCGCTGGTACAGGGCGCCCTCGCCGTCATCTGGGCGGCGATCCCCTTCGTGGTCGAAGGCAACCTGGTGCGCTGGCTCGAAGGCGGGCTGCTGGCCGTGCCGCTCGTGCAGGTAGCCGTGACGGACCTGCGCACGCGCTACGTGTACACGGTCACGGCACTCATCGGCCTGGCGATCGGCCTGGCCCTGGGCTGGCAGTTCCACGGCGGCCCCTGGTGGTCGAGCGTCGCCGGCGCCCTGGCGGGTGGCCTGTTGTTCGTCGTGCTCTACCTGCTCGGCCGGCTGATCTACCGCGGTGGCGAGCCCATGGCGCGCGGCGATATCACGATTGCCGCGATGGTCGGCGCGGGCGCCGCCACCCTCGCGCTCAACGCCCTGGTTTACGGTGTCGTGGCCAGTGGCATCCTCGCCCTCGCCCTCCTGATCGCGAAGCGCTCGCGCCACGCGGTGATGCCCTACGGCCCCGGCCTGTGCCTGGGCGGCCTGATCACGCTGTTCCTGCGCTGACCGCGGCGGCGCTTGTCGCCGTTGTCGGCTGGCGTATGCGAGCGACATGCTTCGAGATCAGGGTGAGCTGACCGCCTATTTCGTCGTTGGCGTGTCGGCGGCGGCTTGCACGCTGCTGCTCGCGGTGGCTACCCTGCGCACCCGGGAGTACGCGGACAGGCCGTCGGTTACGGCTCAATCGTTCCTGGTCAGGCGGAACCAGTAGAACGTGTGGGGTCCGAGACTCAGGAAGTAGGCGGACTCGCCGATTCTCGGGAACACGGTTTCGCCGAACAGCTCGACCGGGGTATAGCCGGCGTAGGTTCTCAGGTCCAGCTCGACGGGCTGGACGAAGCGAGACAGATTGTTGACTACCAGGATGGTCTCGTCCTCGTTGCACCGCAGGTAGGCGAGGACGGTCTGGTTGTCAGGATGCAGAAACTCAATCGCGCCGCGGCCGAAGACCGGGTAGCGCTTGCGAATCGAGATCAGGCGGCGCATCCAGTTCAGCAGCGAGCTCGGCCCGCGACGCTGGGCTTCGACGTTGATCGCCTGATAGTGGTAGATCGGGTCGATGACCAGCGGCAGATACAGGGCCTGTGGATCGGCGCGTGAGAAGCCAGCGTTGCGGTCGCCATTCCACTGCATGGGCGTGCGGACGCCATTGCGGTCGCCCAGGTAGATGTTGTCGCCCATGCCGATCTCGTCGCCGTAGTAGAGGATCGGCGTGCCGGGCATACTGAACAACAGACTGTGGAGTAGCTCCTGGCGCCGACGGCTGTTGTCGAGCAGGGGCGCCAGCCGTCGACGGATACCGATGTTGACCCGCATACGCGGGTCGCGCGCGTACTCCGTATACATGTAGTCGCGCTCGTCTTCGGTGACCATCTCCAGCGTCAGCTCGTCGTGGTTGCGCAAGAAGAGTCCCCACTGCGCGTTGGACGGAATCTCCGGGGTCTGGGCCAGGATCTCGACGATAGGCGTGCGCGTCTCTTTCCGCAGGGCCATGTAGATGCGCGGCATGAGCGGAAAATGGAAAGCCATGTGGCATTCGTCACCGTCGCCAAAGTAGGGGCGCACGTCTGACGGCCACTGGTTGGCCTCGGCGAGCAGCATGCGGTCCGCGTAGTGTCGGTCGATCTCTTCGCGAACGCGACGCAGGTAGGCGTGACCTTCGGCCAGGTTTTCGCAATTGGTCTGCTCGCGCTCGAACAGGTACGGAATCGCGTCCAGCCGCAGACCATCGACGCCCTTGTCGAGCCAGAAGCGCAGGATCTGAATCATCTCGTCCTGGACGGCGGGGTTGTCGAAGTTCAGGTCCGGCTGGTGACTGAAGAAACGGTGCCAGTAGTACTGGCGGGCGAGGGGGTCCCACGTCCAGTTGGACGGCTCGGTATCCGTAAAGATGACGCGTGCGTCGCTGTAGCGCTGGTCAGTGTCGCTCCAGACGTAGTAGTCGCGATACTTGCTGGCTGGATCGCGGCGAGCCGCCTGGAACCACGGGTGCTGATCTGAGGTGTGGTTCAGGACCAGCTCAGTGATGACGCGCAAACCGCGGCTGTGGGCGGCGTCAACGAGCGCTTCGAAATCGTCGAGATTGCCGTAGGCGGGCTGGACGTTGCCGTAGTCGGAAATGTCATAGCCATCGTCCCGCTGCGGGCTCGGAAACGTCGGCAGGAGCCAGATAGCGGTGACGCCGAGCTCCTGAATGTAGTCGAGCTTTTCGATCAGGCCACGGAAATCACCGATGCCGTCGTCGTTGCTGTCGAAGAAGGCTTTGACGTGGAGCTCGTAGAGAATCGCGTCTTTGAACCAGAGCGGATCCTCGGAGCCGTGGAAGCCGCTGTGCACGCGCGACATATGTTTGAAATGGTAGCCAGCGATATGGTCCGTCTCGGCTGTCGGTCGAGGGGATTGAGGCGGGCTCGTGAGGTCTCGACGGTCAGACACGTTCATGCTTCAAGAGATTCCCGGGGAACGTGGAGACCGCTAGGCGCGGCCGAACAGCACGGTAAGCTCGGCCAGACGCTCGGCATGGGCGGCGTCAAGCTGATCGGGCTGCACGCGCCAGGTCCAGTTGCCGTCAGCGGCGCCGGGGGTGTTGACGCGTGCCTCACTGCTCAGCTCCAGCACGTCCTGGAGCGGCACAATTGCCGTCCTGGCGGTCGAGGCCAGGGCCAGGCGCATCAGGTCACTGGCGATGTTCGAACCGTCAGTCCCCAGATAGCGGCACACGTGGGAGCGTTCCTCGTCCGACAGGCCTGCGAACCAGCCGCGCGTCGTGTCGTTGTCGTGGGTACCCGTGTACACCAGGCAGTTCGGGTCCAGAAAGTTGTGCGGCAAATACGGGTTGTCGCTGCCGCCTCCGAAAGCGAACTGGAGCACCTTCATCCCTGGAAAGCCAGTCTCCTGCAACAGCAAGCGGACTTCGTCCGTGATGAGCCCCAGGTCTTCGGCCACGACCGGCGGCGCCCCGCCGCCGATGGCCTCGCCAATCGCCGCGAATACCCTCGCGCCAGGCCCGTGCACCCACTGACCATTGACCGCGGTCGAGTCGCCGAACGGCACTTCCCAGGCGGCCTCGAAGCCACGGAAGTGATCGATGCGGACGATATCGACCTCTTCGAGCAGGTGGCGGAAGCGAGCGATCCACCACTGAAACTCCTCGTCAGCGATGGTGTCCCAGTCGTAGAGCGGGTTGCCCCATAGCTGACCGGTAGCGCTGAAGTAGTCGGGCGGCACCCCGGCAACGACGTGCGGCTGACCGGTGGGATTGAGCTTGAACAGGCGCTGATGCGCCCAGACGTCCGCGCTGTCGTGCGCGACGAAGATGGGGATGTCGCCGATGATGTCGATGCCGAGTTCGGTCGCGCGCCTGCGCAACGCGGCCCACTGCTCGAAGAAGACGTACTGGCAGAACGTGTGAAATTCGACGCGTTCCCTCAGTCGTTCGTGCGCGGTCGACAGCGACGCGGGCTCGCGCGCGCGCAGATTCGGGTCCCAGTCGGTCCACGGCGACTCGAGCTCGTCCTTCAAGGCGGCGAACAGGGCAAAGTCTTCCAACCATTCCGTATGGTGAGCTCGGAATGCCTCGATCTCGGGCTGAAGCCGCTGGCGCCCGCGCGCGAAGGCTGTTTCAAGCGCGTTGCGCTTGAGCGGCGCAAGCTTGCCGAAATCGACGTGGTCGACGGGCAGATCGGCCAGGGCGGACAGGTCTTCGTCGCCGAGCAGGCCCTGCTCGATGAGCGGGTCCAGCGCGATGAGCAGCACATTGCCCGCGAAGGCAGACGGGCTCGAATACGGCGAATCCCCGTAGCCGGTCGGCCCGAGCGGCAGCACTTGCCAGAGAGTCTGGCGGGCCGCGGCCAGGTACTCGACAAAAGCGAACGCCGACGGTCCCAGGTCGCCGGCGCCGAAACGACTCGGCAGCGAGGTCGGGTGCAGCAGAACGCCGGAGCGTCGGCGATGCAGTTTGCCTATCTTTGACAAATGGTCAGTCCAATTCTATGCTCGCGGGAATTACGCCGGGAGGCAGGTAAGGGCCGATGCGTACCCGTCGCGAGTTCCTGACGAGTTTGTTCGGTGCTGGGGCGGTGGGCCTCATCGTCGCGTGTGGGGGCGGTGGCGGCAGCCAGGCGTCTTCCACGTCTTCTAACGCAACCAACGCGCCAGGCACGCCGGTAGCGTCGGCGCCACAGCCTGCCGCGGCGACGCAGGCGGCACCCGCACAGGCTGCCAGCAAGCCAGCGGCCGCTGGGGGAACGCTGACATTCGCCATCGAAACGGATCCCATTGACTTCGACCCGCTGCTGTCTCGGGCCCTCTACGACCGCTACGCGCAATACCAGATGTACGACTCGCTGGTGCGGGTCGATCCGTCGGGCAAGATCATTCCGTGGCTGGCCGAGAAGTGGGACGTGGCGCCTGACGGCAAGAAGGTGACCTTCACGTTGCGCCAGGGGGTCAAGTACCAGGACGGCTCGCCATTCGACGCGGATTCCGTCAAGTGGAACATTGATCGATATCGCACGACCGACGGCTCAGCGCGCAAAGGCGAGCTGGCGCCCGTGGCCAGCGTGGACGTGCTCGATCCAACCACGGTCGCCTTCACGTTGTCCACACCCTTCTCGCCGCTGCTCGCGACGCTGGTCGACCGTGCCGGGATGATGGTGTCGCGACAGGTCGTCGAATCGGCAGGTCAGGACTTCACCCGCAAGCCGTTCAAGGCGGGTACCGGGCCATTCATCATGACCGAAGCGGTCAAAGACGACCACATCACCTTCGAAAAGAACCCGGACTGGTGGGGCACGGATAGCTCGGGCGGCAAATTGCCACTGCTCGACAAGGTCATCTTCCACACGGTGCTGGACAGCAACGTGCGGTTGACCAACATCAAGACAGGCGACGCCCAGTACGCCAGCAACATCGCCGGCAAGGACGTGGCCGGCGTCAAGTCCGACTCCACGCTGTCCTATATGGAACTGCCGGCCTACGCGTACAGCAGCCTGACGACCAATCGCGCGCCAGGCTTTGTGTTCAACGAGGCCCGCTACGTCAAAGCCGTCAACATGGCGATGGATCGTCAGGAACTGCTCGACAAGGCATTTTTCGGGCTCGGCGTCGTCGGCTACGGCGCGGTGGCACCTGGCCACTTTTCGTTCGACCCGAATTTCAAGCCGTACGAGAAGGCCGATGCGGACGGGGCCAAAGCGCTCGTAGATCAGGTGGGCAAGGGGGCGCTGTCGTTCGAGCTGCTCGTGCCGTCAGGTGATCCGGTGATTTTGCAGCAGGCGCAGCTGATTCAGGCGCAGCTTCGCAAGGCGAGCATCGATGCGCAGTTGACGCAGCTCGAATTCGCGCAGATCCTCAAGCAGCAGGCAGACCACGTCTTCAAGGGCATGACGTTCGTCGGCTGGAGCGGACGAATCGACCCGGACGGCAATACGTACGACTTCAACTACACCGGACGGCCGAACAACGACGGCAGCTATACCAACCCCGACGTGGACATGCTGCTGGATCAGCAACGCCAGTCGTCGGATCAGAACGAACGCACGGCGGCGCTGCGCAAGGCCGAGCAGATCTACGTGGTGGACGATCCCGCGCGGGTCTGGTTCCGCTTTGCTGTGGCGCAGCAGTTGACCAGCACGAAGGTGCAGAGCATTGCGCCGTACCCGGATGGGGTCCCACGCTTCCAGGTCGCATCGCTCGCCAAGTAGTCGCCGCGCTTCGACCCGTGATTCGCCTGATCTGACGCGCGCAACGTGACCCGCTACGTCGTCCGCCGCGTGCTGCTGATGATCCCTGTCGCCGTGCTGGTGACGATCATCAACTTCGGGCTGCTGCGCCTGGCGCCAGGCGATCCGGTGCTCGCCTACTCAGGCGACGTCCGCGACCCGGAGATCCTCAACGAGATGCGGCATCAACTGGGGCTGGATCAGCCGCTGCCCGTGCAGTATCTCGCGTGGGTGCAGCACGCGCTGCAGGGCGACCTCGGTCGCTCGATCCGAACCCACCAGGAAGTCACCGAGGCGATCTTCGAGCGCGTGCCCGCGACGCTCGAACTGACCATCACCGCGCTGCTGTTCTCGATTTCCATCGGGCTCCTGGTGGGGATCCTGTCCGCGCTGCACCGCAACTCGGCACTGGATTTGCTGGCGACCAGTCTGACAATCGCCGGGGTGTCGATCCCGAACTTCTTTCTCGGACTGATGCTCATCCTGCTGTTTTCGCTGGTGCTGCGCATCTTCCCACCCGGCGGCTACACGCCCGCGATCGACAATCCCGTGGAGAACCTGCGGCGCCTCGTGCTGCCCGCGCTGACGCTGTCGGCGGCGACACTGGCCGTCAACATGCGACAGGTGCGCTCGAGCCTGCTCGAAGTCTTTGGACAGGACTACATTCGCACCGCGCGCGCGAAAGGGATGAACGAACAGCGCGTGGTGGTCAGCCACGCGCTCAAAAACGCGCTGATTCCCGTGATCACCGTCGTTGGTCTGCAGGTGGGTGCGCTGATCGAAGGCGCGGTCATCACCGAGCAGATCTTCTCGTGGCCGGGCGTCGGCAAGCTGGTCGTGGACAGTCTGTTCGGCCGCGACTACCCGGTCGTCCAAGCGGTCGTGCTGCTGTCGGCCATGTCGTACATGCTGGCGACGCTGGTAGTCGATATCGCGTACGGATGGCTCGATCCGCGCATCTCGTACTCGGGCGGGCGGTAGGCGCGCACCATGACGCTGGCCACCGAGCGCATTGGCGCGGCGCCCACGATTGTCAGCGAGGGCCAGTTCCGCCGCGATCGGTTCGTGGGCGTTCTTCGGCGCCACCCGCGCCTGGTGGTGGGCGGCGGCCTGGTGGCGCTCCTGGTGTTCATGGCGATCTTCGCGCCGTTGCTCACGTCGTATGACCCGGTCGTCGGCGACATTTCGGACAGCCTGCAGGCGCCGAGCGCCGCGCACTGGCTTGGCACCGACGATCAAGGGCGTGATGTGCTGGCGCGCATCATGTTCGGAGCGCGCATTTCGCTGTCAGTGGCGCTTATCTCGGTGACGATCGGCGCGGTCACCGGCGTCAGCATCGGCTTGATCGCCGGCTACGCCGGCGGCACCGTCGACCTGCTGCTGATGCGAGTCATCGACGCGCTGCTGGCATTTCCGGCACTGCTGCTCGCGATCTCAATCACGGCCACGCTGGGGCCACAGATTCAGAATGCGATGATCGCGATCGGCGTTATCTCGATTCCGATCTATGCACGGCTGACGCGCGCCCAGGTGCTGAGTTTGCGAGAACGCGACTTCGTGTTGGCGGCGAAGGCGATCGGCGTGGGACCAGTGCGGGTTGCGCTGCAGCATTTGCTGCCGAATATTGCGAATGTGATCATCGTGCAGATGACGCTGACGGCGGCGTTCGCCATTCTGCAAGAAGCCGTGCTGTCGTTTCTCGGGCTTGGCGCGCAGGCGCCCACCCCCTCGTGGGGGCAGGACATCGCCTACAACCAGCGATACATCACCAATCTGATCTGGTGGGGGAGCGTTGGGCCAGGGTTGGCGATCTTCGTGGCGGTCTTCGCGTTCAACTTTCTGGGCGACGCGCTACGCGATTGGCTCGATCCCGCGTTTCGTCGGCGCGCGTAGGCGCGCGGCCGAAAAACCCGTAGTCCACCTCGAAACCGGCTGCCGCGCTCCTGGACGCAAACTGTCACAGAAGTCTGGCCGACTGCGACTCGGGCTAAAAAACTGGCTTGTCGGCCAGACTTCCAGGCGCGGCTCGCTCGCTGGCCGTGTCCGTGCGCCGTCCTGTAATGGAAACCCTTTAGCGGCCCATCACGTACGCCACGCGGCCGCGCGGGGACGCCGCGCCACTCAGCACGCCGTTTTGCTCCCGCGCGACGGCCGTCACCTGCCCGTGGCTCCACGGACCATCGACGCCCACGTTGTGCCCGCGCGCCGCGAGCTCATCCCGCACTCCGGCGTCAATGCGTGACTCCACCTGCACGCCGCCCGGCCGCGCCTGGTGCGGATAGAACGATCCGGGAAAGTGGGTGCTCTGGACCGTCGGCGCGTCCAGCGCCTCCTGCAGCTCCATGCCGAAATCGACCACGTTCAGGAAGAACTGAAGCGTCCACTGGTCCTGCTGATCGCCGCCGGGCGTGCCGAACGCCAGCCAGGGCTCCCCCTGACGCAGGGCCATGGACGGCGTCAACGTTGTCCGCGGCCGCTTGCGCGGCAGCAGCGCGTTGGCGTGGCGCTCGTCCAGGTAGAACATCTGGCCGCGCGTGCCGAGCGGAAAACCGAGTCCCTCGACGACCGGCGACGAGCCGATCCACCCACCGCTCGGCGTCGCCGAAAAGAGGTTCCCCCAACGGTCGACGGCATCGACGTGGGTTGTGTCACCCGTCACGACCGGCCAGCGCTGCGACGTTGGCGGCGCGGCCACGGCAAACGAGCCGGGCCGGAGCTCGAGGCTGGCGTGATGCAGGTCGATCAGCTCGCGACGCTCGGCGGCGTAGTCCTCGGACAGCAGCAGTCCCAGGGGCACGCTGACGAACTCGGGATCGCCGTAGTAGCGCTCGCGATCGGCAAACGCGAGCTTGGCCGCTTCGAGGTAGACGTGCAGGTAGTCAGCCGTGTTGTGTCCGAGCTTCCTCAGGTCGAAACCTTCGAGCAGCCGAAGCTGCTGCAGGAAGACGGGCCCCTGGCTCCAGGGGCCGCACTTCAGGACATCGACGCCTCGGTACTCGACACGCACAGGATCTTCTACCGACGTGCCGCGAGCACCGTAGTCGGCGAAGTCGTCCAGGGTGAACAGGCCCGCGTGCGCGCGCCCGGAGTCATCGGCAAACGCGTTGTTGGACGAGAACTTGACGGCCTGCTCGGCGACAGGGCCGCTGTAGAAGTAGTCGAGCGCCGCGTCGATGCCGGCTTCGCGACCGCTCGAGCCAGCACGCAGGCTGGCGTCGATCGCGCCTTTCATCGTGCGGGCCCAGTCGGGGTTACGCAGCAGCGAGCCTTCGCGGGGCGGCTGTCCGTTGCTCAGGTAGATCGCGGCCGAGGTCGGCCACTCTTCCGCGTACCGGTCGCGAACTCTGGCAATTGCGTTGCGCAAAGCCGCGTAGACGGGGTATCCACTTTCGGCGAGATCGACGGCAGGTCCGAGCACGTCAGTCAGCGAGCACGTGCCAAACTGCGACAGGGCGGTGCACCACGAACCGAACTGAGCGGGGACGGTGGCCGGCAGGAAGCCGTCCGACGGGATCAAGCTGATGTCGTGCCGACGAAACCAGTCGATGGTCGCCGCGCGGGGCGCCCAGCCCTGGCCGTTGATCGCCACGCTGCGCTGCTGACGGGCCAGATGGACGAGGATGGGCACTTCGCCGCCGATGCCGACGCTTTGCGGTTTGAGCAGCGCGAGTGCGAAGCCGGCCGCGACGCCGGCATCCACGGCATTGCCACCTTTTTCGAGGATGCTCAGGCCGATGGCCGCGGCCAGGTAGTGGCCAGCGGCGACCATGCCCAGGGTGCCCTGGAGGACGGGTCGAGTGGCGAAGGGCACCGGGCGCGTCTCGCCGACCGCCGTGCCGTGGGCGTCGGTATCAGGAGGGAAGGGCCGAGTCATCGGTGATGACGATATCAAGGCGCTTGCGGTCAGGTGCCGAAACGCTTGCCGAGGGCTGGTGAGGCGGATCCTGTCAAACGCGTGGCTACACTCAATGGCTCCTCGGAAACAGACCGCTCGCTGGCTGAAGGTTTTGAGACGGGACCCGGCGTGCGTGAAACAACGCCGACGGTCAAGTGCCGCGCCCGGTGCTGACGTCAAGCTCGACCTCGGAGTTGCGCTGGAGCACCACGCCCGCCTGCGGGTTCGTCCCGATCGCGAGGCCGGCAGGCGTGCGCTGATCGCGCGCGTCCCGCTCCCTCACGCGAAAACCGTCGTTCTGCAGCGTCTGGACCGCCAGGTCGCGCGGCTGGTTGCTCACGTCGGGGATCGTCGTCGCCCCGGTGCCCACCTGCAACGCGACCGTGCCACCTGGCTGCAGCGTTGCGCCGGCCGCGGGCGTCTGATCGACGACGACGTTCTTGTCGGCGTTGGCGTTGACGCCACGCACGGTCATCGTCAGGCCTGCCTGAGCCAGAGCCGACTGTGCCTGGTCCAGCGTCTGGCCGCGCAATTGCGGGACGGTGATGACGCGGGGGATCGGCGAGGGCGGTACGGGTGAGGGCGACGGACTCGGCGGCAAAGGCGAGGGGCTCGGCGGCACAGGCGACGGCGAGGGGTCGGGCACTGGCGTCTCGGTCGGCTGAGGCGCGGGCGAGGGCGTCGGGGCCACAGCCGTATTCGTCGGCACGACAACAGGTTTGGGCGGCGCCGTGGGCTGCGCGGTCGGCGGGTTCGTGGGCGCGGGCGTCGGGTCGGTTGGGACCACACCTTCGCGGCTCAGCGTCGCCAGACCGTAAAAGCCTGCCCCCAGCGCCAGCAGCACGGCCGCCATCGCCACCAGCAGCCAGACGAGGCCGTTGCCGGCGCCACGACCCGGTTTCGGCCGATTGGTGCGGCGGGCTTGCGGTGGGGCGCTGGTTGCCTGGCCGGTGCTGGTGCCGCGACGCGGCGGCACCGCCACCGGTTGGGCCAGCGCCTGAGTCGGCGTCGGCATTCGCCGCGTGACTTCGGAGGCGGCGACCGGCCGGGTGACCGAAGCGGTCCCGTTGGCCGCGCCAGCACCACCTCGCAGCGCCTCGGCAAACTCGGCGGCGCTGGCGAAGCGGAGCTCCGGCGACTTGGCCATCGCGCGCATGATCGTTCGCTCGAGATCGGGCGCCAGGCGTGGGTTGAGCGTGCGCGGGGCAACCGGCGTTTGTTCCGCGTGCGCGAGAGCAATGGCGAGATCGGTCTCGCCCTCGAATGGCACCCGCCCAGTGGCCATTTCGTATAGCACGACGCCGAGGCCGTAGATGTCAGACTGGGGCACCGCCTGCCGCCCTCGGACCAGTTCGGGGGCGATGTAGTGCACCGAGCCCATGACGGCCCCGGTGCGCGTCAACCCGCTTGACGCCATGGCTTGCGCAATGCCGAAATCGGTCAAGCGCGGGCGCCCGTCTTCACCGAGCAGCACGTTCTGGGGTTTGACGTCGCGGTGGACCAGGCCTTTGCGATGGGCGTAGTCCAGCGTTGTAGCCAGCGTTGCGCCGATCGTGCGGATCTCCGCGTCGGGCAGCGGTGCGGCCTGTCGGATGCGGTCCTTCAGATTGCCGCCGTCGACGAGCTCCATGACGATGTACGGCGTGCGGGCGTCAGTGTCTTCGCCGACGTCGTAGATCGGCACGATATTGGGGTGGCTCAACCGCGCCGCGGCGCGCGCCTCGCGACGAAAGCGTTCTAGAAACTCGGGCTCGTCGGCAAACTGGGAATGCAGCAGTTTGACCGCAACGCGGCGGTCGAGCAGCGTGTCCTCCGCCTCCCACACCGCTGCCATGCCGCCGCGGGCGATCTCGCGAATGAGTCGATACCGACCCCCCAGCACGCGGTCGGCGCCCGGAGAGCTCACCGCTGGCTGGCCTCCTCGCCGGTCTCAATGGGCAGGTCGCCGTGGCGTCGACGAATCTCGCGCAGCGCGTTGGCCTGGGCGAGGCTGACGAACGACTGCGCCAGCAGGACATAGATCGGCAGGAAGACGACCGTCGCGAAGGTGATCAGCAGCAGCAACACGAGCAAAATGAACGTATAGCCGGCGTGGCCGAGCGACACAAACGCGGCGCGTCGGTACAGATCGAGCACACGTGGCTCCGCGACGTGGACGAGGAGCGGCACCAGGTAGATGTGCATGCCCAGCCAGAACAGCGTCGCGTAGAGCCAGACGATCGTTACCAGCAGCGGCCAGCCTGGACCGAAGTTGAAGTAGAACGCCACGTTCCAGAGCAACGCCACCAGTACAACAACGCTCACGACGGCACAGCGCGACGCGATACCCCAGCGGGCATGCAGCGTATCGACGAACACGCGCATTCGCGGGACGTCGGAACCGGCCGCCACCTGTGTGACGCCGGCCAGCGCGACATTGCCCGGCGTCGGGAGAAAGGCGATGAACCAGGCGATCGCGGCGATGAGCCACTGTGTGCTCGGTTGTTCGCCGGTCGAAACGAAGGGCAGACCGACGAGCAGCACGATCAGAGCCAGGGGAAGGTTCAGCGCGACCGCGGCGAGATTCCCGCCCACCAGGACGAGCGTGTCCTCGTACATGCCGACGAGGGCCGCCCAGACGGTGCGGAAGCCGGCCATCGCCGCCATTATCGCCTGCCCCGCCGGCATGCTCATTTGGCTCGACGCGTTACGGTCTACCTTCTAGACTGCCAACGGTGGCCCGCCCGCTGTTGGTCTTGATGGTTGGTCCGCCGGGCACCGGCAAGAGCCGGCTGGCACGGCGGCTCGGGGTGGAGCTCGATGCGCAGATCGTCGAGTCAGATCGCGTGCGGAAACAGCTGTTCCGCGAGCCGCGCTATACCGGCGGCGAGCACGCCGCGGTGTATGGCTGGTGCCATACGGTGCTGCGCTCCGCGCTCGTCGTGGGCAGGTCGGTCATTTTCGACGCGACGAACCTCGAGGAGCGGGTGCGGCGGCGCGTGTACGACATCGCCGAGAATTGTGGGGCGCGGCTGGCGATCATCTGGGTGACGTGCCCGCCGTCGGTGGTGCAGGAGCGCATGCTGCGGCGCCAACAGCGAGCCGATGAGGATGACGTGTCCGACGCGGACTGGTTCGTCTACCTCGACATGCGGCGGAAAGCAGAGCCTATACGTCGGCCGCATACGGTGATCAATACAGCGGTGGGCTACGAGGGGTTATTCGAGCGCGTCGTGGCGCAGTTGCGTTCGGGCGAGTAAGGGTTCGTTTTCGGAGGTCAGCGAGCGCGCCTGTACCGCGGATCCTGTCGATCTCTCGAACAAACTTCACCTCCGTGGCTGCCGTGCGTCTGACAAGATCCGCCTTGCTCGCTCGAGCGCAAGAACGTCGGCGTCAGAGACTAACGGTTCGTTCTCCCAAGGTCAGCGAACGCGCTGTGCCGCGGATCTTGTCGACCCCTCGGAAAAAGACGCAGTTTGGTTTGCGCGTGCGTCTGACAAGATCCGCCTTCCGCTCGAACGCGCGTCCGCTAGCGGCCCAGCGGTAAGTTCAGGCCCAGGACGCCCATCAGCAGGAACAGCGCGGCCAGCAGCACAAAGCCCACCAGGCCGGCTACGACGCTGGCGAGAAAGAACCCACACCCGAACTTGAACCCGTCGCCGATGCTCACCGCGAGCGGCACGTACATGACGTCGTGCTGCCCAGGACCGAGCTCGTCCACGGCCACGGCCTGCGGCTGCAGCGATCCATGCAGCTCGAACTCCGGCGGCGCTTGCAGGCGTACGTTCACGTCCTGCTCCGCCACGGAGTGCGCGGGCAGTGGCGCCTTCGGCTCCGCTGGCGGCTGCTCAGGCGAAGGCGATGGAACCGACGGGGATGGCGGTGGCTGGTGGCTCGGCAGTTCGATCGGAGCTGTCTGGCCAGGCTCGTCAGCCTCGGGGGTAGTCAAAAGGTGCGGTCATTGTAGCTGGCTGTGGGCGTGATAGCTCGACCGCACCAGCGGACCGCTCTCAACGTGACGAAATCCCAACCCTTGCGCGAAACGCTTCCAGGACTCGAACTCAGCGGGGGTAACGAATCGCTCGACGGGCAGGTGACGCAGACTCGGGCGCAGATACTGACCGAGCGTGACGACGTCAACGTCGTGTGCGCGCAGGTCTTCGAGCACGCGCACCAGCTCGTCGTGGGTCTCGCCAAGGCCGAGCATGAGACCAGACTTGGTCGGCGTGCGCGGGGACAGCGCACGCGCGCGTTTGAGCAGCTCGAGGGACTGCGTATAGATAGCCTTCGGCCGCACGCGGGAATACAGGCGCGGCACTGTCTCGAGATTGTGGTTCAGGATGTCCGGAGCGGCGTGCATCACGGTAGCCAGCGCGTCCCAGTTGCCCTGAAAGTCCGGGATCAGGACTTCGACGCCCAGACCCGGATCGCGGTGTTTGAGCGCGCGGATGGTCATGGCAAAGATCTCCGCGCCGCCATCCGACAGGTCATCGCGGGTGACAGAGGTGATGACCACGTGGCGGAGCTCCAGCCTGGCGACGGCTTCGGCAAGGCGAGCAGGCTCGGTCCAATCGACGGCGCCGGGACGGCCGGTGGTGACGTCGCAGAAGCCGCAGTTGCGGGTGCACGTGTCGCCGAGGAGCAAAAATGAGGCGGTGCGGTATTGGCCCCAGCACTCGCCGATGTTGGGGCAGGCGGCTTCCTCGCAAATGGTGTTCAGGCCCTGGTCGCGCACGAGACGCTTCAAGCCTTTGAAGTGGGGGCCGTGGCTGAGCGGGACCTTGATCCACGACGGCTTGGCGCCAATGGTGGGTGGCGCGGTCTCAGGCGACAGTGGCTCGGTGCGACGCGGGGGCCGCGCTTCGATCGCGATGGGCGGCTGAGTCACGCTGACGCGCCCCCAAAATTCAGGATCGGCACTGTTTTCCTCACCGGGGGCCCAATCGGGAGTTGACGGGTCAGTGTTGAGGGGCTTTTCCGCGAAAGCGGAACGGTCCGAAGGCATCAGTAGAGCGGGTACGCCATGGATTCGAGCTCGTGCTTGAGCGTCTTCAGGAACATCAGAGCGCCACTGCCGTCCAGGATGCGGTGGTCGAACGCCAGACAGCTGTACATCATGCTGCGCACGGCGATGGCGTCATCGGTGGTCACGACCGGGCGTTTGACGATGGCCTCCATCGTGACGATGCCAGCCTGACCGACAGGCACGATGGGCTGGCTCATGATCGAACCGAGCGAGCCCGGGTTGTTCACGGTGAAGGTCCCGCCCTGGAGGTCGTCGATCGACAGCCTGCCAGAGCGCGCCTTGAGGATCAGCGCGCGCAACGCCTGGGCAACCCCCGCGACGCTGAGCTGCTCGGCGCCGCGCAGCACCGGGACGATCAGGCCGTTCTGTACCGAGACGGCAATGCCCAGGTTGTAGTCGCGATGCACCGTGACGTGGTCACCTGCCCAGGACGCGTTCAACTCGGGCACGGCGCGCAGGCCGGCGAGGACAGCCTTGACGAAGAAGGGCAGGTAGGTCAGCTCGTATCCTTCGCGGGCCTGCCAGTCGGCCTGGAGCGCGTCACGCTGCTTCGACAGGCGCGTCATGTCGATCTCGACGACCGACCAGGCGTCGGGGATGTCGGCGCGGGCGCGCGACATGTGCTCGGCAATGGCGCGGCGCATGGGCGTCAAGGGCAGCGCCTGGTCGCCGGCGGCCACGGCAGTCACGGGGGCTGGCGCGCTGCGCGGCGGCACCTGGGGCTCGGGCGAGACAACGCTGCCCGGCCCGGGGGCCGCAAACGTCGTCGCGGCGGCCTCAGACTCAGGCTCAGATTCGGCGCAGGCGGGGCGGCTGGGGGCTGGGCCACCGAGCCACCGGCGATCGCGCGCTCGACGTCCCTGCGCGTCACGCGCCCGTGGCCACCAGTGCCCTCGAGCGTGGACAGGTCGATGTTGTGCTCCTCGGCCATACGCAGCACGACAGGTGTATAGAAGCGCTTTGGCGGCGTGCCGTTCGGCTCTGGGGGCGCCGGGTCGTCACGGTGGCCAACCACGCCACCGCCGGGTGTCGAGTCGTAGGTAAACGCCTGAGGCAGCGGAGGCGGGGCAACAGGCGCCTGCGGAGCAACAGGCGGAGGCGGGGCCGGGGCAACCGGAGAGGGCGGGGCCGGGGCAAGCGGTGAGGGCGCCTCGTCGCCGATGATCGCCAGGTCCGTTTTCACCGCGGCCGTCGTCCCTTCCGGCAACAGGATTTGCTGCAGGATGCCCGCCACGGGGCTGGGGACCTCGGCATTGACCTTGTCCGTCTGAATCTCGACCAGCGGCTCGTCACGTTCGACGCGGTCGCCGGGCTGCTTCAGCCAGCGACCGATCGTTCCCTCGGACACCGACTCGCCCAACTGCGGAAGCTTGACCACCGTCGTCGGCATCGCTCAGTACTCGGCCAGGCGGCGCACGGCCTGAACGACGTCGTCGGCGTTGGGCAGGATGGCTTCTTCCAGGGATGGCGCGTACGGGATGTGTGTGTCGGCGGCGGCCAGACGCATGATGGGTCCGTCGAGCTCCTCAAAAGCTTCCTCGGCGATCAACGCCGCGACTTCGGCGCCGATTCCGCCGGTCTTGTTGTCCTCGTGCAGGATGAGCACCTTACTGGTTCTGGCGACTGTTTCCTTGATGGCGTCCGTATCCAGAGGCAGGAGCGTTCGCAAGTCGAGAATCTCGACGTCGATGCCCTCGTCGACCAAGCGCTCGCTGGCCTCCAGCGCCAGGTGGACACCGATACCGTAGGTGATGATGCTCAGGTCCTTGCCCGCACGTTTGAGATCGGCCTTGCCGAGCGGAATCACATAGTCCGTATCAGGCACGTCGCCCCGCAAGCGACGGTAGCTCTTCTTATGCTCGAAGAACAGCACCGGGTCGTCGTCGCGGATCGAGCTCTTGAGCAGCCCCTTGCAGTCGTACGGCGTACTCGGCACCACAATCTTCAGACCCGGCACGTGGAAGAACAGCGCTTCCACGCTCTGCGAGTGATACAGACCACCGTGGACGCCCGCGCCGAACGGGGCACGGAAGACCACCGGGCACGAGAACGTGCCATTCGAGCGATAGCGGATTTTGGCTGCTTCATTGACGATCTGGTCGTACGCGGGATGGATGTAGTCGGCGAACTGGATCTCGGCGACCGGTCGCAAACCGTTCATCGCCGCGCCGATGGCAACGCCGGCGATGCCCAGCTCTGCCAGAGGCGTATCGATCACGCGGTTGTCGCCGAATTGCTGGATCAGCCCGTCCGTCGCGCGAAAGACGCCGCCGTGCACGCCCACGTCCTCGCCGAGGACGATGACCGACGGGTCGGCGGCCATCTCCTCTTCGAGCGCCTTGCGCACGGATTCGACGAGGCTGAGCACCGTCATCGCGGCGGCTCCCGAAAGTTGGGCATACGCACGCCTTTGTAGACATGGTCGAAAGCTGTCTCGGGCTGCGGCGGCGCGGCTGCTTCGGCTTGCTCGAGCGCGTCGTCAACCGCGGCCTTGATGCGCGCGCGCATGGCGGTTTCGAGCTCGGAGTCGAGCAGGTCGTGCTCGCGCAGGTACTCGCCGAAGACGTTGATCGGATCGTGATGGCGAGCCTCCTCACGGTCGGCCTCAGGACGATAGCGCCGATCGTCGTCGTCCGAGGAGTGCGGCGTCAGTCGCACCACGTTGGACTCGATCAGCGTGGGGCCTTCGCCAGCCCGAGCGCGGTCCGCGGCTTGCTTCACGGCGCCGTAGACCACCAGGGGATCTGTGCCGTTGACCGACTCGCCGAACATGCCGTAGCCGACCGCGCGATCGGCGACGCTGTGGACCGCCATCTGCTTGGAGGCGGGCACGCTGATGGCGTAGTGGTTGTTCTCACACACGAAGATCGCCGGGAGCTTGTGGATGGCGGCGAAGTTGAGACCCTCGTGGAAATCACCTTTCGAGGAGGCGCCATCGCCGAAGTAGACGATGCTCACCCCACCATCGCCGCGGATCTTGCTCGCCAGCGCCGCGCCGGTGGCATGCGGGATCTGGGTCGCCACCGGGCTACCACTGGTGAGGATGCGCGCGCTGGCGAGGCCATAGTGGGCCGGCATCTGGCGGCCGCCGGTCATCGGATCGTCGGCCTTGGCCAGGGCCGATAGGAACAGGTCGCGAGGGGTCACGCCAAAGGCGATCACCGCCGCCAGGCTGCGGTAGTAAGGCACCAGCACGTCGCGCTAGCGATCGAGCGCGAAGGCGCTGCCGACGCCGGAGGCCTCGTGACCCTGGCACGAGATGTGGAACGCCTGGCGACCCTGGCGGTTCAGGATCCACTGGCGCTCGTCGACGGCGCGCGCCAACAGCATGGTTTCGAACATCTCGAGGAGCCGCTCAGGCGAGAGGCCAAGCTGCGCGTGGATCGGCAGGGGCCGCGGCGCTCGTTCTTCGAGCGCGACGGACATGCCATTGTGCGACGCCATCGACCGACGTTTTGGGAAGATGGGTAGAACGTCGCGCTGGCACCATTGCCACCTTGAGGCAATCGTCATCTTAACATCGATGGATCAAAGGTCGTGCCTGTTATGCGCCGCCGCGAGACGTGAGGTGAATCGGCAACCCAGAAGCGCCAGGGGCACGCAGCCCACTCGGCGGCGTAGTCAACGCCAATCCTGGGCCCGACCCGCACGTCGTCATCCCCTACCGAAGCCGCGCTTACCAGGTGCAGGTCTGAGCACGTCAGGTCCAGACCCGTGCACGAGCGGTCGATGGCCAGGGCCCGACACACCAGGGCGGGACCTGCGCCGCGCTGAGCGGGGTCCTGCGGCTCGACGGCACGAATGAGGACGGCGCCTGGGAAGCCCTCGCCTTCAGTCACCGTGTTGAAACAATTGTGCATGCCGTAGATGAGAAACACGTAGGCGAAGCCAGCCGGGCCATACATGATGGAGGCTCGGCCACGGTTACCGACCCGCGCGTGGGAGGCTTTGTCGTCGGGACCGATATAGGCCTCCGTCTCTACGATGCGACCCGCGAGGCGGCGACCAGCAACGTCGTGGACGATGACCTTCCCCAGTAATTCGCGCGCCACGACGAGGGTAGGACGAGCGTAGAACTCGCGCGGCAGGACCTTCGAGGAGTTCAAACTCGGCAAAACAACGAGCTTAGCTGCCGCAAAGGGAGGCTCCCAGTCCCCACTGGGGAGGACCTACAAGGGAGCGGCCAGCTTCGTGCGCCAGCAGAATCGCTTCGGCCACCTCGCGCATGCTCTTGCGCGAGTTCATGCTCAGCCGCTGGATGCGCCGAAAAGCCTCAGCCTCTTTCAGGTTCTGGCTGTCCATGAGCACACCCTTGGCCCGTTCCACCAGCTTGCGCGTCTCGAGCGTGTCCTGCGTCTGGGCCAGGTCCTGCTCGATCTGACGCTTCTCGCGCCAGCGCTCCAGGGCAACCTCGATGGCCGGCTTGAGCTGCGCCTCGAGGAACGGTTTGACCAGATAGCCCATCACTCCGGCGTCGACGGCGCGATCGATGAATTCTTTGTCGGAGTAGGCGGTCAGCAGCAGGACGGGCGTGGCGTGCTCCTGGGCCAGCGTCTCCGCCGCGCTGATGCCATCGACACCAGGCATTTTGATATCCATCAGCACCAGATCCGGCTTGAGTGCGCGGACCATATTGACGGCGGCAACCCCGTCGCCGGCTTCACCCACCACGATGTAGCCGAGGTTCTCCAGCATCTCGCGCAGGTCCATACGCGTGATGGTTTCGTCTTCGGCCAGGAGGATGCGCGTGTCCGACATTGGCTAACTCGGGCTACTCCGCTTTGGCAATCCACTTGGGGAACGACACCAGCGCGCGCACGCCCCTCCCATTCGAGTTGGTCACGATCTCGAACTCGCCCTTGAGGTCCTCGCGGACCAGACTGCGGACGATCTGCAGTCCAAGGCCACCGTGGCGGACAGGATCAAACTGTTCGGGCAGTCCGAGTCCATCATCGGCAATCTCGATGCACAGGCTGTCGCCCTGCTCGGCCAATCTGACAACGATACTCCCACCAGGTAATCCAACGAAGGCGTGCTCCACCGCGTTCTGCACCAGCTCATTGATGATGAGCGCAGACGACGTGGCTTGTTGCGCCGGGCAGCATGAAGTTGCGCGTCCCCTCGAGCGACAGGTTGATCGGACGGCTGTGATCAAGCACGCCGTTGCGCACCTCGCCCAGGATGCGGTTCGAGACCTCGTGGATATTGATGACGCTGTTTTCCTCGTGACTGAGGAACTCGTGGACAACCGCGATCGAGATAATGCGCCCCACGCTCTCGCGCAGCTGCTCGGCGACCTCGGCGTTGTCCGTTCGCCGAGCCTGCAAGCGCAGCAGGGCCGCGATGGTCTGCAGGTTGTTCTTCACCCGGTGGTGAATCTCCTGGATCATCGCCGTCTTGATCTTGAGCTCCTGCTCGTTCTGCAGCTCGTCGGTCACATCCTCGATCGCCACGACGGCGCCGGTCGGCACACTCCGCCGACCGATGAACGGCAGAGGCAGTGACGCGTCGTCGCTGGATACCAGCGGCACGACACGCTTGATCCACACCAGGTCGTGCTCCTGGACGCGCTGCTCCAGGCACACGCCGCGCTCCATGGCCTTGAAGCAGATGTACTCGTTCGTCTCCAGCTCCTGGAGCTGGGTCTTGACCAGGTTGTCGGCGTAGCCCAGGCGCCGATACAGGTGTTCGGCGGGCGCGCTCAGATACTCGATGCGACCGTTGGAGTCGATGACCATCACCCCATCGTGGACGCCGAGTCTGCCGAGCTTTTCGCCACCTTGCAGCCGCCCGGCGATGATCAGGTCGCGGGCGCGCGCGATGGCGCGCCGAAAGACGGCGTGGCGCTTGCGCTGACGCTCGTGCTCGATGAGCAGCATCTCGCTGCGCAGCGCACCGACGGTCTCGCCGCGCTCGTTTCGAATCGCGAAGACCTCTTGCAGCACCGGGGCACCGCGGATGACCGTGGTCGCCACCTGGTTGCGGCGGCTGTCGACGAGGACTCTGTAGACCATGGGCGCTTCGTCGCGCGTCATCGTCCGGCCGACCTCGACCGGCAGCGTGTACGGGCTCGGGACGGGCACCGGTCGCGCCTGGGCGACGACCACAACCTGATTGTCGCTGCGCACGAACAACACCGTGTCCGCGTGGGTCAGATCGGCCAACAGGGGCAGGTGGCCGGCCACGTTGTCCAGGATCGAGCGGTCTTCGGGGCGCACACTCTGCGCGGCTTCAACGGCGGCAGCGCGTGGCTGCTCGGCAGGCATGCCTCGGGTGATTTCGGGTTCGACGGCTACCACGCGGCTACTCGCTCGTGGCCGCTTGCAGCTCGCGGCTGCCGAAACCAGCAAGGACGCCCGTGCCCGCCCAGACCATAGGCAGGAGCACGTCGGTGAACGGGGTGTGGGTAACCGAGATCGCGCCCCACAGGAGCAAAATCAGCATGACCAGCCCAATGAGCTCACGCGAGCCAGGCCGGCGCAGCTGCACGTCGAAGACGATCTTGGCGCCGAGGCCGAGGAGCATGCCGACGACGTAGAGCGCGATGTAGAAGGGCAACACGGGGTGTAAGCGTGAATTGTAAGAGACGATTCTCCCCAGAGCGTCAGACTGGAGAGATACGCACCGCGCAGACTTTGTATTCGGGCATCCCGTTCGGGTCGTACACGTTGTTGGTCAGGAAGTTCGCGGCGGCGCCCTGCAGGCTGACGAACGGCATGAACAGCTCGCCGCGCGCAACCTCCGTTTTGACCCGCGCCTGGCAGACGATCTCGCCGCGCCGCGACGACACGCGCACTGGCTGCCCGTCGTGCACCCCGTAGGTGTCCGCGTCATCCGGATTGATGGTCGCCTGGACCTCAGGAACCATGTCCACCAGTCCGTCCACGCGCGTGGTCATCGTGCCGCCGTGCCAGTGGTACAGGACGCGCCCGGTGTTCAGCACGATCGGATACTCGTCGTCCGGTAGCTCCATGGCGGCTGGCCCCTGGCGAACGGCCGTCAAACGCGCCACCCCGCCTGGCCGCGGAAAGTCCTCGGTGTACAGATTGGGTGTGCCAGGATGCTCGGGCGTCGGACATGGCCACTGAACTCCGCCCTGGCGATCCAGCCGCGCGTGCGAAATGCCCGAAATGATGGGCGTCACGCGTGCCATCTCGTCGAAGATCTCCACCGTCGACTCATACGCGAACTGGGACGGGTCAAATCCCAGCCGCTGGCACACTCGCCGCGCGATCTCAGACGTGATGTCCCAGTCGGGCCGCGTGTTGCCGACGGGATCGAGCGCGCGCCGCACGCGCTGAACGCGCCGCTCGCTGTTGGTGAAGGTGCCCTCCTTCTCGGCGAAGGACGAGGCGGGCAACACGACGTGCGCTGCCTGCGCGGTCTCCTGCAGAAAGATGTCCTGGACGACCAGAAACTCCAGGTTGCGCATCGCGTGCTGGGCGTGCGCGAGATTGGCTTCGTCGAGGAACGGGTTTTCGCCAACGACGTACATCGCCTTGAGCTCGCCGCGCCCGGCGGCCTCGACCATCGAGGTGACGGTGAGCCCGGCTGGCCGATCGGTCATATGCCCCCATGCCTGGCGAAACTTGTCGCGGTTGTCCGCGTTCAGCGCCTGATAGCCGGGCAGGTTGTCGGGAATGCAGCCGGCGTCGCCAGCCCCCTGGACGTTGTTCTGCCCGCGCAGCGGCGAAATGCCATTGCCAGGCTTGCCCGCCATGCCCGCGGCCAGGGCCAGGTTGATCACGCCGTGCGCGTTGGCCGTGCCGTTGGAGTGCTGGCTGACACCCATGCCCCAGATCATGCACGAGCCGCTGAACGGCGGCCGAGCGAACGCGCGTGCCGCCTTGAGGATGTCTGCTTCTGGAACGCCGGTGATCTCAGACACGAGTGCTGGCGGGTACTCACGAACGGCTTCGGCCCACTGGTCGAACCCCTCGGTGTGGGCGCGGATAAAGTCCATGTCCGCGAGGTTCTCGTCCAGCAACACATAGGCCAGCCCGTTGAACAGGGCGACGTCGGTGCCGGGTTTCTGCCGCAGCCAGATGTCGGCGTAATAGTTGAGCTCGGTCCACTTGGGATTGACCACGATCAGGACCGCCCCGCGCTTGACCGCGCGACGGAAGCGCACGGTGATCACCGGGTGGTTCGACGAGCTGTCCGAGCCAACCACCATCAGGCAGCCGGCATTCTCGTAGTCGACGTACGAATTGCTGGTGGCGCCGCTGCCAAGCGACTGCAGCATCGCGTGCACCGACGGCGAGTGGCACAGGCGGGTGCAGTGATCGATGTTGTTGGTGTCCATCACCGATCGCGCGAATTTCTGCATCACGTACGCGTCTTCGTTGGTGCCCTTGGCCGACGCCAGCGCCCCGAAGGAGCCCCGATACTCGACGAACTTGTCGGCAACCAGGTTCAGCGCTTCGTCCCAGGTCGCTTCTTCGAGCACGCCGTCGCGGCGAATCAGCGGCTGCTTGAGTCGATCGCGGTGGTTGACATACTCGAAGCCGAAGCGGCCTTTGACACACAGCATGCCCTGGCTCGAGGGGTTGGGCGGCTGGTCGTCAGAGCGGACGATCTGGTCGTTGGCGGCGACGTCGAGCTTGATGCCACAGCCGACACCACAGTAGGGACACGTCGTTTCGACCTTGCGAACCGCGTCGGGCCGAACCTTCTTGGGGAAGATCGCGCCCGTTGGACACGCCGCGAAACACGACCCGCACGAGGTGCAGATCGACTCGCGCAGCGGCTGGTCCTCGAATGTGCCGACTTTCATGGAGCTACCCCGGCCCAGCAGCGAGATCGCGCCGATGTGCTGGACCTCGTCGCAGGCGGTCACGCACCGAGCGCACAGGATGCACTGCTGCATGTCCAGCACGAAGAACGGGTTGCTGGTGTCGACCGAGCTGTCTGGCAGCGGCCCAAAGCGCGGGGTCTCGATGCCGTGCGCCTGAGCGGCGTCCACGACGTCGTTGTGCGCGTTCTGGCGGTTGGTCTGACACGCGTCCGGGTGCATGCCCATCGTGAGCTCGATCACCCCACGCCGGATGCGCTGCGCGTCAGGGGAATCGACGTGGATCTGCATGCCATCGGTGCACGGCGTGGTGCACGACGCCGGGAATCCGCGCATGCCGTCGATCTGGACCAGGCAGGTTCGACACGCGCCACGCGCCTTCTGGTCCGGGTCCTTGCACAGCTGCGGGACATACACGCCGGAGGTATTGATCGCCTCGAGTGCGCTTGCGCCCGCGGGAACGGCAACCTGATGGCCGT
Organism: uncultured Chloroflexia bacterium; assembly: GCA_963776625.1. Lineage (GTDB taxonomy): Bacteria > Chloroflexota > UBA6077 > UBA6077 > CF-72 > CF-72. Next base: position 93,639 of record CAVZNP010000011.1, read on the forward strand.
CGACGGTCACGTTGAGCAGGTCAGTCGATATAGGGGAAGCGGTCGCTACGGCCATCAGGCAACTCCACCACACACGCCCGCGGCGCAGCGGCCGGCGAGGTGCTCCTGAATTTGATCGGGGAAATGTCGGCGCAAGGCACGCACGGGGTTGGGCGCCATCTGGCCCAGGCCGCACAGTGAGCCGAAGGCCAGGACGTCGTTCAGATCGTCGAGCACGCCGAGGGTGTCGGGGCGGGCCTGGCCGAGGCGGACGTCCTCGAACAGGTTCAGCAGACGCACCGTACCTTCCCGGCAGGGTGTGCATTTGCCACACGATTCCCGCGAGTTGTAAGCAACCAGATCACGGATGGCGGCGACGGGACACTGCGCGGTGGTGAGCGGGACGATGCCGCCGGCCCCGAGGATGCCGCCGACATCCTGGAGGGTCTGCACGTCGAAAGGCGTGTCGAGGAGCGATGTTGGCAAGATCGAACCCGAGGGGCCACCCACCAGGACGGCACTCAACTCACCCGTCGCTCCCCCGCCGCAGGTGTCGATGATGGACTGGAGTGAGGTGCCCAACGGCATCTCATATAGCCCTGGCCGGTACACGGCGCCCGCCAGATTCACCAGCTTGGTGCCCGGGTTGCTCGCGGTGCCGACCGAGCGGAACCACTCGACACCCTTCAAGATGATGTCGGGCAGGTTCGTCAGTGACTCGGCGTTGTTGATGACGGTCGGACTCGCCTGCAGGCCCGAGACCGCGGGGAACGGCGGCCGCGCCAGCGGCTCGGCGCGCTGACCATGTACCGCATTGATGAGCGCGGTTTCTTCGCCCAGCACATAGCCACCACCACCCAGTCGGACTTCGACAGGCACATCGACCACGCCCAGCCGCCGGGCTGTTTCCAGGGCAGCCAGCAGACGCTCCTGAGACAGTCTGGCTTCACCGTTGACGAAGATGACGACATTCGTCGCCCCGATGCCGAGCGCGGCGACGAGGATGCCCTCGAGGACGCGATGCGGGTCGCCCTCCATCAGGTGGCGGTCCTTGTAGATGCCGGGTTCGCCTTCTTCGGCGTTGACTAGCAAGAATTTTCGTTCCGCCGTGGTGTTTCGCGCCGTTTCCCATTTGGCGCCAACCGGGAAATACGCGCCGCCGCGACCGCGCAGGCCAGCGTCCTTGACGGTCTGCCAGACCGCGTCGCTGCCGATGCCCCGCGCCTTCTCGAGCGCTGCGTAGGACTTCGGGGCGTACGGGTCAATGCGGCCGACGTCGCTGAGAAGTCGAATCTCGCCAGGTCTGGACCACGCGGCGCCGCCCGAGGTCGAGGTCCGAGGTCGAGGTCGAGGTCCACGTGCGCCCAGCGTCACGGCTCACCGCTGGCGCCTGCCAGCAATTGCCCGCGCAGCCGACGTGCACGCCGCCAGCCCGAGCGGTGTCGGCGACCGCGCGACTGCACGAGCCGTCCTGGACGAGCATCGCGGCATCGACCTCGGGGACCTGGGATCGCCGACCGCCGCGCCCGATCAGCACGCCATCCACCTCGGACGCCGGGCCGACTCCGCAGATGAACAGACAGTCGGCGGTCTCCTCTCCGTGCTCAGGACCGCCGAGCACACGGCAACTGGCGCCGGTGCACACGCGCGTTGTCAGCGGCTCGGGTGCACCAAGCTTGAAGTCGGGAAATGAGGAGGCGATGCCGTACAGCTCGCTCTTCGGCACGCGCAAATGGAGCCCAACCATTTCGAGCGCGTCGCCCGGCAACCAGCCGTAGGCGGCCTGCACTTCGTGGAGAGCCGGCAGCAGGTACGTCCGCCGCCGCGGAAATGCATGGATCCGTTCATCGAGGTCGCTGGTTGCCGTCACACCGAGATTCTAACGACATAGGCCCGTTGGCCAACTCTCATCGATTACCTTTGAGACGTTGACATCCTCGCGCACGGGCATCGTCATCGTGGCCAACCGGGGGCCCAACGATTTTGTCTGGCAAGACGGTGCCTGGGTGACCCGTACGGCGACGGGCGGACTGGTGAGCATGCTGACGCCGCTGGCGCGACGTTCCAACGTGGCCTGGTTTTGCTGCGTCTCAGAGCCTCCAGACGCCACGCTCGCGCGTCACGGTCTGTTCACCACGGCCGCTGACCAGACTGACCCCCGCCTGCACGTGGTTCCCGTGCCGGTGCCTGCCGACACCTATCACGCGTACTACGGGCAGATCAGCAACGAAGTGCTGTGGATGCTGCAGCACCACGTCATCGGCGCGGGCGGGTTCGAGTACCTCGACAGCGCGCGGCACCAGGCCTGGGGTCGCTACCTGGAGGCGAACGCGCGCCTCGCAACCGCCGTTGCGCGCTCGGGACGCAGGCCCGAGGCGATTCTCGTTCAGGACTACCACCTCTACCCGCTGCCAGGCTTGCTGCGCGGGCCGTATCCAGACACGCCGATCCTGCACTTCACTCACATCCCATTCCCCGACCCGCCCGTGCTGCGACTGATCCCCGACCCGTGGCGCCAGACCATCCTGCGCGGCATGCTCGGCGCCAACGTCGTGGGCCTGCAGACGCGCATGGACGTCCGCAATTTTCTGGCGTGCTGTGCCGACTTCCTCGACGTGCAGATCGACAGCGACTCGGGCGCGATCCAGATGCCCGATGGACGCAGGTCGTTCGCGCGGGCGTACCCGGCCAGTGTCGAGCCGCGGTCTCTGCAGCGGACCATGCGCGGCCCGGAGGTCGCCGCGGCGCACAAACGTCTCGCGGCCGAGCGGGGTGAAGCGATGACCATCATTCGCGTGGACCGCCTCGACCCGAGCAAGAACCAGCAGGTCGGTTTTCTGGCGTTCGGTCGACTCCTGGAGATGCGCCCCGATCTGCGCGGACGCGTGCGCTTCCTGGCGTTCATGGTGCCCTCCAGAACCGACCTGAGCGTGTATCGCGCCTATCGCGACGCCGTGTACCGCACGATCGAGGACATCAACAGCCGCTATCTCGACGACTGCGGCGCGCCACCAATTCACGTGTACTACACCAACGACCGCGAGCAAGCACTGGCGGCGATGGAGCGCTGCAGCGTGCTGCTGGTCAATTCACTGCAGGATGGCATGAACCTGGTGGCCAAAGAGTGGGCGGTTGTCGCCCAGTCGCCGGGTGTGCTGATTGTCTCGGAGACGGCAGGTGTCTCGGCCGACGCGGCCGAGTGTGCGCTGTTGATCTCGCCGCTGGACATCGAGGGCACGGCGCGTGCGATGGCCGATGCGCTCGACATGCCACTCGCCGAGCAACGCACGCGCCATGCGCGCTTCCTCGAACGCGTGATGCGCTGGTCGGCGCGCGATTGGATCAACGCCCAGTTAGCGGACCTGGGCGTCGACAGCGTGTGAATATGCCGCGAGGCATCGCCCGGCGACGGCGCGCCACGTAAAGCGGTCGAGTACGTCCTGGCGGGCGTTGTCCCCCAGTCGCCGCGCCAACGCCGGGTCGCCGAGCACCTGGCTGAGCCGATCCCGAAGCTGCGCGACGTCACCGGGCGGGACGAGAAAGCCGGTCTCGCCGTCCCGCACGATCTCGGGCACGCCACCGACGCGCGTGGCAATGATCGGCGTCCCCGAAGCCATCGCTTCGAGAATTGCCAGGCCAAGCAACTCCGAGACGGCAATGCGCTTGCCGTAGCACGTGACCTCGACGGACGGCAGGACGAGAACCTGCGCGGCGCGATAGACCGACGGCAGCCCCACGTCGGACACAGGACCGACGAATTCGACGTTTTTGTCGCGTGCAAGTCGAAGCAGGAGGTCGGGGTACTCACGTTCCGGCGGTTGGGGATCGTGGCCACCCGAGCCGACGACACGTGCGTAGGCGTTCTCGGGCAGCGCCTGCAGCAACCGATCGACCCCTTTGTGGGGCGTCAGACGACCTACGAACAGCACCCCACGCCGCGCCACGCGCGGGTCGGGCGCAAAGCGCTCGGGGTCCGCGCCACCGTAGATCACCCGAGTGCGCGTCAGCGGAGCGCGCAGCTCACGCGCCGAGTACGCCGAGACGGTGAGAAACATATCGAACAGCCTCGGCAGTAGACCGCCCCACGACGAGCCTTGCAGCCCATGGTCAGTCACAACTGCCCGCGTCGCTCGAGTACGTCCCACGGTGACGGCCATGCGGCTCGGCAGGCTGCGCATATGATGCGTGTGGACAACATTGGCCCTGGCGCGCGCAAGGAACAGAGGTAGCCCGGGAGCCAGCGGATGCGCGGGATGCCCGCCCAGCCAGGTCACGGCCCGCAGCGTGCGGACGCGTAGTCCGCTGGATGCTCTTTCGATGTGTGCTGACCTGCCAAACGTGACCAGCTCGCAGTCGACGTCGCGGGCAAGTGCCCGCGCCAGCTCCAGTGGGTACCGTTCGCCGCCACCGAACAGACCGCCTCGGCCGAACGGCGTGGGAGCGATGTGAATGACCCGCACCCTACGGGCCGTCCTGATTACGCTCGGCGATCCAACGCAGCTGACCGGCGGCTACCTGTTTCATCAACGACTGGCGCAGCTCGCGCCTGCGCACGCGGCCACCCTCGAATTCGTCTCGTTTCCCGAGCGGCCGTTCCCGTGGGGCATCGCCGACGCGCGGCGGGTCATTCGCGAGGTCGAGTCTCGCCAGCCCGACGCGGTCATCACGGACAGCATCGTCGCATGGTGCCTGGCGTTCGATGCACCCAGGCTGCCGATGCTCGGCATGCTGCATCAGCCGCCCGGCGGCATCGATTTTCCACGCGCGCGGACGAGCGTGCAGCGGCAGCTCGATCGACTTGCGTACCGTCACTTGCGCCGCTTGCTGGCTGCCAGCGACTCGTTGGCCGAGGAGCTGCGCGCTCAGGGACAGCCGCCCGACAGGATCAGCGTGGTCCCGCCCGGACGCGACGTGGCGACAGGCGCCGGACCTGCGCCGGGCGATCTGCGGCGTGGCCGACGCGCCAGTTTTCTGTGCGTCGGCAACTGGGTGGAGCGCAAAGGGATTTTGAGTTTGCTCGAAGCCTTTGCCACGCTCGAGTCCCAGGCAGGCACCCTGCATCTGGTCGGACGCACCGCCGTCGAGCCCGCCTACACGCGACGCGTCTGGGCGCGCCTGGCCGCGGCCGATCTGCGCGAGCGCGTGATCGTGCACGGTCCCCTGTCGGTAGCCGACGTCGCGGCCATGTATTCGGCCGCGGACGCCTTTGCCCTTCCGAGCCTGAAGGAGCCGTTCGGGACCGTCTACGGCGAAGCCATGGCGCTGGGGCTGCCGGTGGTTGGCTGGCGCGCGGGCAATCTGCCGTACCTCGCCACTCACGAGCGCGAGGGACTACTCGTCGAGCCGGGCGACATGCACGGCCTGGCTATGGCACTGCTGCGACTCGCCGACGATCCGCGCCTGCGCAAACAACTGGGCGCGGCGGCGCGGGAACGCGCGATGCAGCGGCCAACCTGGAACGACGTGGCCGGCATGTTCTTCGCTCACGTGCGCGACGTGGCCGGCGCAGCGTAGGTCAGCACAACTTGAACGGTAGCTTCGGGATGTTCGTCGACAAGACGGTATGCCTCGGCGGCGTGTGCGAACGGCATGCGATGGCTGATGAGCGGTTCCAGCTGGAGCTGCGGAAGCAGCTCGCAAACAAGTGCCAGACGGCGGGCGTGGGTCCAGCGCGGCTGCAGCGCCGCGTCGATGGTCCCGACCTGCGAGCTCACGATGCGCAGCCGCCGGCGATGGAATGGACCGCCCAGCAGCAGCGGCACCGGCTTGGTGCCATACCAGGAGCACACCACCACGCTGCCGCCGAACACGACGCTCGTCAGCGCCTGGTCGAGTGCCCCGGCACTGCCGCTGGCCTCTATGGCGAGATCGAAATCCATGCCGCTCAGGTCCGCGTCGGGCGCGTAGGCAACGTCGGCTCCCACGCGCCGGGCAAGTTCCGGCGGGGCTCGATGGGATCGACGACGGCGATCTGACTGACACCCGTTCTCTTCAGGAGCTGGGTGATCAGCAGTCCAACGACACCCTGGCCGAAGACGATCACGCGTTCGCCCAGGCGGGGGGCAGCGTCGAGGACGATGTTGGTGGCTGTCTCAGCGTTGGCGAGAAAAACGCCGAGCTCCGGGTGGAGACCCGCGGGCAACTGGATCGGCATGGTCTCGGGGACGACGTACTCGGTCTGGTGCGGGTGAAGTACGAAGACCACTTCACCGACGCGTAGAGCGCCGACCTGTGGGCCAACCTCGACGATGCGTCCGACGCTCGCGTAGCCATACTTGATCGGGAACGCAAACGAGCCGCGCAGCGTTGGCAGATCGAGCTCCATGCCGTCGGGTACCTGGCCCCGAAACACGAGCATCTCCGTGCCGTGGCTGATCGCGGAGGCGATGGTCTGGACGCGGACGTCGGTTGGCGCGAGCGCCGTCTGGGCTTCGGACCGCAGCTCAACCTGACGCGGCCCGGCGAACCAGGCGCTGGTGACGACCAACGGACTCAGTGCTCGAAGGCGAGCAGGTGACCCATGCGATCGGCCTTGGTGCGCAGGTAGTCGAGATTGATCGGATTCGGCGGCACCTCGAGCGGCACGCGCTCGACAACCTGGACGCCGTGCTTCTCCAGCGCGGCGCTCTTGGCCGGGTTGTTGGTCAGCAGGCGCACCTGGCGCAAGCCCAGGCTGAGCAGAATGTGCGCGGCCGCGGCGTAGTCGCGCCGATCGACGGGCAGACCTAACGCGAGGTTGGCATCGACGGTATCCAGACCCTGGTCCTGCAGCGCGTACGCGCGGATCTTGTTGGCCAGACCGATGCCCCGACCCTCCTGCGGCAGATAAAGCAACACGCCCGAAGGCGCCTCGGCGATCAGCTCGAGGGCAGCGTGCAGTTGCTGGCCGCAGTCACAGCGCAACGAACCAAGTACGTCGCCGGTGAGGCACTCGGAGTGGAGCCGCACCAGGGGAATCGCGTCGCCGTGCAGCGGCCCGCGGGTCAGCGCCGCGACTTCGCCCGGCGCGCCTTCCACATTGAAGACCGCGATCTTGAACGCACCAGATTGCGTTGTGAGTGTCGCCTCAGCCTGAAGCGCCACGACAGGGTTGGGGTCAGCCATTCTTCCTCTTTCGCGTTAAGGCTCCAACGCACAAACCCGGCCACTGCGGAAAAAAATTCCGCCGGCGCGGCGAGGCGCCTCTGGCACGCGTCGTGCGGCCCCCTTACTCAGGGAGCATACCGTACACCCAGTTTTCTTTCTGGCGCGTTTGTGATGCTGCCAGGCATGCTTTGTGCGCAGGCTGGTATCGCCCGAGCATGGCTTATTCACGCCGATTGACACGCAAGCGCACGCCACTCAGCGCAGAGTTCATGTATCTGCTGGTCGTACTCGCGGCGGGCGTCATGACGGCGTACTGGGCCGGGCACCAGGTCGGCATGGACCTGTCAGGCATCGAAACGGTGGCCTCGGTGCTCGGCGTTGACGAGACGACGGCGAGCACGCCGGATGTCGGCTACACGGCGGCGCAAGCCCCGTACTGCGCGGCAGGCCAGCAGCCGGCGTTCCTGAACGGGATGGCGGCGCTCAAGCAGCAGGTCGGCGATCCGATGGGCACACCGGTGGAATGCGAGCATGTGGCCTCGGCGGCCGGCGACACCGTGCAGCAGACCTCGATGGGGCTCGCCGCCTACGACAAGGCCACCAACACGGTGTCGTTTACCGATGGCTGGCGGCACTGGGCGCTGACTGCCCAGGGTCTGATCGCGTGGGAAGGCGACAGCGCCGCGCCTCCGCCGCCCGCTTCATAGGCGAGCCAGCAAGCAAACGTTAGCGCGCCGTTGAAAACCCGTAGGTTGAAAACCCGTAGAAGGGCTCCACCGAAGGTGAAATTGCTGTGACAGTGCGTGCCTCGAAGGGCCGAGGCTGACGTTTGCGGCCGTAACGTCTCGAGGTCAAAAGGAATGCTTCTCTGAAGCGTGGATAAAAACAGATCTTCAACACGCTGCTAGCGCGCGGACGTTACACGCACTAGCGGTTGCGGACGAGCAGTGCCAGCAGCAGCAACGCCGCCCACACGACCAGGTTCAACTCGGAGTTGTAGCGATTCAGGCGGTCCATCACGGCGCTCACTACGTACTGGAACGAGCGAGCCCCCCGATTTGGGACACCCCTGTGACGGCCTTAATCGACGTGTAATGCTTCGATCACCACCACGCCGACCGGCAGATCGACCTCGAGCGAGTAGATCCCCGCCGCAACGTGAGCGAACTCGAAGTTGCCCAGATCGTCCAGTTGCGTGCCCGCGGGCGCACCCAACGGGTTGAGCAGTCGTACGGCGTGCGCTTCGAGCGACGCCGGCGGCGTATCGCCGGCCACGACCAGTCCGAGCACTGAGCCACTTGTCGAGCCTGGCCCCAGCGTGATGGTCACGTCACCAGCCTCATAGACCCGCGTCGACAGATCGCCCGCACCGCGCAGGCCGCCGTAAGCCAGGCCCGGTTGTGGCGTGAAGAGCGTCGCCAGGATGCGGCGTGCCCGCTGCAGGACGGGTTCGGACACGCTGGTGGGCCTGGCCAGGAACGTCCGCAGTTCGCTCAGCTCCGCGGTGCAGTCGGCGCAATCGACCGCGTGGGCCGCGATGCGCGTCCGTTCGACGGGGTCCAGCATGTCAAGCTCGTACTCGCCCAGAGTCTGCGCGTCAGGGCAATCGAAGCGGTAGAGCGACAGCCGCAGCCGCTGCTCAAACGCGTCGTCGCTCATCTGGTCGATGCCTGAGGCGTCCATGTTCACCACACTAAACGCCCTTTCGCGCAGGTTTCGGGCAAGAACTTCATGGCGTTAGAAATGATCGAATCTCGGTGCTACGCCGCAGACGTTCGATGACGTTGCGTTTGATGCGATACACATCGGCGACGGTCGCGAACAGATCGGGATACCGCTCTGCGATCTCCGACGGCTTCAGATCGCGCGCGAACGAGAGATGCACGATCCTGCGCTCGGCCTCGTCCTGCAACTCACGACCGATTGCATCCCACAGTTGTTGCCCCGACAGCTTGGCCACGACCGTGCGTTCCGCGCTGGTGCGTGACGGCAAGGATTCGGGCACGTCGTCGAGTGAAGTCGTCGCGCGCCGCGAACGCATCTCGTCCATCAGTACGCTGTGGACGCACATTTTCAGGTACTTCAACAGCGAGGGCAGGTCCGGAAAGCGGTTGAATCGGTCGGGTCCTACCGCGCCCCAGAAGCGCTGGAAGGCGCGGTTGATCCAGTAGTCCTCGGACTCGCGCAGCGCCGCAGCCGCCGTGTGCTGTCCGACGTAGGCGAGCACGATGCCACGGTACTGCGTGACGATCGCCTCCCAGGCGGCATCGTCGCGGCCTACGACGGCGCGATGAAAGATCTCGAAGCAAAAGGCGTCGTCGCGATCGCTACCACCCAGGAAGCGCAGCGTTTCCTCGCGACAGCGACGCGCAAGCTCGACGAGTGGCAAGTCACGGACGGTCATTCGACGCTGACCAAGTGTAAGAGCCGCGCGAACGTAGCCGTGACATGCCGTCCGGCCCTGGCCCAGAAGTGGGACAATCTCGCCAGACGGCCGGACCCGCGTGATCGACTTGCCGTCAGGCGATGCTTTCGACCCGCGGCTCCGCCAGTGGCAGCCGGACGATAAACCGCGTCCCGCCATCGTCAGGAAATTCCGCGTCGATGGTGCCTTCGTGAAGCTCGACGATCTGGCGACTGATGTACAGCCCCAGGCCCATGCCGGCCATGCTCGTCAACGGGCCACCCGCGTGTGCCTGGTAGAAGCGATCGAAGATATGCGCGCGGTGCTCCGACGGCACGCCGACGCCGTGGTCGCGCACGACGACCCGCGCCACGCTCGTTCGCTCGTCACAGAAGAGTCCGACTTCAATTGGACCGCCCTCAGGGCTGTACTTGATGGCGTTGTCGATCAGGTTGGTCACGACCTGCTCGATGCGCAGCGGGTCGATCGACGCCCACAGCTCGCCAGGCAGGTGCGTTTCGAGGCTGTGGTCCTTGAGCTGACCGCGTGCGGTGTCGATGACCTCTCGCAGCAGCATGCTCAGGTCGGACGGCTTGCGCTCGACCGCGAGCTTGCCGGACTGCAGGCGCGAGATGTCCAGGAGCTGCGCGACCAGACGCGCGAGTTTGTCCGACTGAACCTGGATCGTGAAGGCGGCGCGCCGCGCGCGCTCCGGGGAGACCGTGCCGCCACGGTCGAATTCACGCACCAGCAGCTGCGCGTAGCCGCGCAAACTGGTCATCGGCGTCTTGAGCTCGTGGGCCGCGACCGACAGGAACTCATCACGGATGCTCACCGCGGCGCGTGCTTCGCGGTACAGGCGGGAATTGTCGATGGCGAGCGCGCAGCGCCGCGCGAGGTGGCTGGCCAGATCGAGGTCGGTGGCCTGGAACGCGGACCGGGTCGCCGATGCCACCCAGGTCATGGCGCCGGCAACGCCGGCATGCGTCACCAGCGGCACGGTTAGTGCTCGTGGCGTCAACCAGGAGCGGTTACCGCGAATAACGGCGTCGAGGGCGAGCGGGCTCATCTCGGCGGACGGCTCGGCGACACCCGCTGAAGCAACGCGTCGGATCGACGCGTCCGTCTGGTGCATATCGACGAAGCACGCGTCCGTCAGGCCAGGCACGAGGAGATTGGCCACGCCCTGCAGACCAGGCTCAAAGTCGAGCGAGGCGGCCAGGATCTGGCTCGCTTCGGCAAGATAGGCGAGCCGTCGCTGCGCGGTCTCGGCTTCCATGCGGGCCGATTGCTCACGCACGAGCTGGAGCCGCTCGACCTCCGCACGTCGACGCAAGATCGCGGCGCCGAGCGTGCCCGCCGCGGTTTTGAGCGCTTCAACCAGGCTCGGCTGCCAGCTGCGCTCTTCGACGCAATCGTCGAAGCCGACGAAGCCCCACCAGCTCGCGCCCACGAAGATCGGGACCAGCACCAGGGAGCAGACACGCTGCGCGGCAAGCGTCTGCTGCTCGTCGGAGGGGAAGCTGCGCAGCTCACCCTGCATGATCCCGCCGTCACGCAGGACCTGCTCCCAGCGATCCAATCCCAGGCCTCGCAGATACGAGCCGCGCACCGGGCAGGTCGGTGCGGCGCGCGACGCCGTCCGCGGTCCACTCGTGGTGGCCTGCGACGCGCAGGTCGGCGTCACCCGCCTCGTTCGGGACGATGTAGACGCGACTGACCCCCGTCGCGGCGCCGAGCTGAGACAGCACGTCGTCGATGCTGTGCTCCCATTCGGGACTCCGCAGCAGGTTTTCGGCCGCAAACGCCACTGCCTGGAGGATCAGGTCGCGTCGGCGCAGCGCCTGTTCGGAGGCTTTCTGCTCGGTCATGTCGATAAAGCTCGAGACGACGCGCGTCACGTCGCCGTCCGGTCCGAAAAGCGGCACGACGTCGAGTTGAATCCAGCGGCGCCGGTGATCTGGGTGAACGAAGCTGTAGACCAGCTTGCGTTCGGCCTGTCGCTGGCGCGCCACACGAGGTGCCGGCCGTTCGCGCACGAATTCGACGGAGCCGTCAACCAGCAGCTGGGTGTCGATCAGGCCCGGGGGTCTGCCGATCAGACGCGCGGCGGGGATTCCGAGGATCTCCTCCGCGGCGGCGTTCGCGGTGACCACAGTCCCCTCGCGGTCCATGACCAGGACCCCGCAGCCAATCGCTTCGTACACCGACCGCAGCACACGCTCGGATTCGGCAATCAGCTCGGCCCGCCGCTCGGTTTCGCGCGCGAGACGCTCGGCCGCGGCGTGGGTCCGCGCATTGCTGACCGCGACTGCCACGGCGTTGGCCAGGCTGACCAGCAGCTGTTCCTCGGCTTCGCTGAACCGATAGCTGACTTGACGCATGACCTCGATGACGCCGAGTGACTCGCCGGCCCGCCACAGGCCCGCTCCGAGGTAGGCGCCGAGACCGGTGCGCTCGCCAAACTCGCGATTGAAGTACCAGTTGCTTTCCGCCGGGGCGTTGCCCAGATTCAGGATCTGCTGGCGGGCGGCCATGCCCGAGATGCTGTCGTGAGCCAGTGGACGGACGAACGTATCGGAGCGCGTGTAGCCTTCGGCCGCGGCGCAGATGAACTCTCCCGTCGGCTCGGCGAGCCAGACGCGCGCATAGGGCGCGCCCAGCAGGCGCGCGCTGCGACTGACCGCGAGCTCGAGCACGTGGTGCTCGTCGAGATTCTCGGCGAGCACCGAGGTGATCTCGCGCAGCGCGCGCTCGTGCTCACGCTCCAGTTGGGAGCTGGCATACAGTCGGGCGGCTTCGAGTGCGGGGGCGGCCAGCGCAGCGAGGAGCTCGAGCGTGCGCGCTTCATCGGCGCCGGTGGCGGGGCGCTGGCTGTAAAAGCGGATGACCAGGGCGCCAATGGGTCGGTCGTCGAGCATGAGCGGCACCGCTTCGACCGACTTCAGCCCGCGCGCGATGCCCCAGGGGACGGCCTGCGCGAAGCGGGCGTAATCGTCGACGACAACTGTGCGGCGGAGCCCGATGGCCTGGCCGGCCGCGCCTTCGCCGGCATGCAGTGGCCGGTCACTCACCCGCTGGCGTGGATCGTTGCTGTAAATCGGCAGCAGCAGGTCACGGGAGCGGTCCCACAGGTACACGGCGACGGCGTCGCCCCCGAGCAGCGCGCCAGCCTGTTCGGCGACCAGCCTGACCAGATCCGACGGATCCTGATTGACGTCGCGGCCTGCAGCAGTCGAGAGGTCGTACAGCGTCTGCGACGAGCGCGTCGCGGCGCGGGTGGCGTCCTCAGGTCGCTGGCCGGTCATACACAGACGAAAAGCGTTTCAGGTCGGCTACCGACGTATCATCTCACGTGTGAGGGACGAGCGCGAGCGTCGGCTGCTGCTGCTGAGGTTACGCATTGCCCCCGGGCTGCTACCGGCGCTGGTTGCACTGCTGCTGTTCTACCTGGCGCTGGTCCTCGGGGCGGCCGTGGCGGTCGGTATACGTGCGCTTCTGCAAATATGACACTTCTGACCACGCATACCGGCAGCTTGCCGCGACCCACCGACCTGTCCGACATGATGCTGCAGTACGACGCCGGCCAGTTGCAGGACCTGGACGTGCTGCGCGGACGCATCGCCAGTGCGACCACCGAGGTGGTCAGGCGCCAGGCGGACATCGGCATCGATGTCCTTAACGACGGTGAGTACGGCAAAGTCTCATACTCGGGCTACGTCAAGGAACGATTGACCGGTTTCGAGGGCGAGCCGCGGCGTCGCGACCTCGCCGACACGGAGTTTCCGGACTGGGTCAGGCCCTTCCGTCCACTGGTCCGCTACCCGACCAACAACGCGCCAGTTACGCTGCACGATCCGTCCGCAGTGCGGCGCGACATCGACAATCTGCGCACGGCGCTCGAAGGCGTGCCACGCGCCGACGTGTTCATGAGCGCCGCCTCGCCTGGCGTCATCGACACGTTCATGCCGACAACGTACTACGCGTCCGAGGAGGAGTACCTGCGCGCGGTTGGGCAGGCAATGCGCGACGAGTACCGTGCCATCGTCGACGCTGGCTTCGTGCTGCAGCTGGATTGCCCGGACCTGGCGATGAGCCGCCAGATGCGCTTCGGCGACCTCTCGGACGATGGCTTCCTGGATGTGGCGCGCATGCACGTGCGCATCCTGAACGAGGCGATCGAAGGCCTGCCGCGCGAGCGCGTGCGGCTCCACTTGTGCTGGGGCAACTTCGCCGGGCCGCACATCCACGACGTGCCGCTGGCCTCGATCCTCGAAATTGCCTGCGCGGCCAACGTCGGCGGGCTGTCGTTCGAGGCGGCCAACCCGCGGCACGCGCACGAGTGGAAGGTCTTCCGCTCCGTGGGCATCCCGTCGGACCTGGTGCTCATTCCCGGCGTGATCGACTCGTGCACGACTTATGTCGAGCACCCCGAGCTGGTCGCCGAGCGCCTGCAGCACTTTGTGGACATCGTGGGTGAGGACCGCGTGATCGCAAGCACCGACTGCGGCTTCGGTACGTCGGTAGGCCCGCGGGACGTCTCGCCAAGCATCGCGTGGGCCAAGCTGCAAGCGATGGTCGAGGGCGCGCACCTGGCCGCCCGCGCGCCTTCGCCCGCCTAGTCCTCTCCAGCCTGATTACATTAGTTCGCGTGCGGAACGCGCCCATGGTGACGGCTGAGATGCTGCGCCACGCACTGTCTCCCCGGGTCCCCCCGGGGAGATGTGTTGATCGTGCCCGCCTGACCGGGCCAAACGCCAGCATGGAGGCAGTTTCGCGGTGACAACTCGCTAGTCCCTCTCAGGTAGATCGGCGACCGACCAGTGCGCCTCGCGCTCGGCAGGGGACAAGCTCGTCTGCGCGAGCTGCACGATCGTGCCGAAGGCGCTGCGTGGAGAGATGAACGCCTCCTGCCAGCGCGGGTCGCCGTAGTCCTCGTCGACGATACGCACTCCCGCGGCGCGCGCACGCTCTACCGCGCGCCGCACATCTGCGACCATAAACGTCATGTGGTGCGCACCCTCGCCGTAGCGTTCCAGAAACGCGTGCAGGAAGCCCGACGCACCGACGGGCTCCAGCAGCTCCACCTGTGCTCCGTTCGGATAGCGCAGCGTGAGCCACATGAACCCCCGCGCGTTCAACCGCTCGAACCCGTTCGGCACACCTCCCAGAAGGTCCCGATAGAGTGGCAGCGCCGCCGTGATGGAGCGCACCGCGATGGCGGTGTGATCCAGCGCCAGCACGCCGAGCTCGCCAACGCCTGACAGAGGCTCCAGGTTCATCGCAGGTGCAACAGCAGCTCCAGCGGCTGCTCGACATAGCGTCGCAGCGTGGCCATGAAACGACCCGCGCCCTCGCCGTCCAGCACTCGATGGTCGAACGTGAACGACGCGCCCACGCACTGTCGCGCCACCACCTGCGCATCGACTACCCGCGGTTGAAGGTCAATCCGTCCCAGACCAAGAATGGCGACTTCGGGGTAGTTCAAGATCGGCGTGGCAAACAACGCGCCGCCGGGTAGGCCCCCAAAGCTGGTAATGGTGAAGGTGCTGCCGGTGAGCTCAGACCGGCGCGGCGCGCCGCTCGCGGGCCGCCGACACGCGCCGATCGATCTCCTGGGCCAGCTCGGGCAGCGACAGCCGATCCGCGTTGCGCACCACCGGCACCACCAGGCCGCCCGGCACCGCGGTCGCGATACCAATGTGAAAGTCAGGTCTGAGCAGGATGGCCTGCCGCTGCTCGTCGAGGACGGCGTTGGCCTCGGGCACGACGCGCAGCGCCTCGATGCAGGCTTTGACGAAAAACGGCAGGTACGTCAGTTTCAGACCCGTGGCGTCGGGCGAGCCAAGCAGGGTCGCGCGCGCGTGGACCAGCTCGGTGACGTCGAGGATCTCCATGGAGGTGACCTGCGGCGCGTGGCGCCATGCCTCCAGCATGTGATCCGCGATGGACTTCCTCAGACCTCGCAGCGGAATCGTCGTTTCCGCCGGCGAGGGCGCGTCGGCTAGCAGCGGCGTTGCCAGCGTCTGGGGAGCTGCCACCACTGAGGCGTCGAGATCGGCGATGCGCACCCGCCCCTGGGGCCCCGAGCCCACGATCTCCTCGAGGTCGATGCCCCGCTCGCGGGCAAGCTTGCGCACAAACGGCGCCGCGCGCACGCGATTGCCCGAGCTCGGATTCGCTGGCGCGGCGGGCACCGGTGGCGCAGGTGGCGCACCTACGATGCCGAAATACTCCCGGTCTGCCCCGACCGCCTGGTCAGCCGTCTCGATGACCACGAGCACGTCCCCCAGGTGCGCCACGTCACCCTCGGCAAACCTGGTCTCGACCACGCGGCCGGCCACCGGCGCGGTCAGCTCCACCGCCGCCTTGGCCGACTCCACCTCGCACAGCGGCGCAAACGCGGCAATCTCCTGCCCGGGCGCGACCTTCCACGCCAGCACCTGTGCCTCGTGAATGCCCTCGCCCAGGTCCGGCAGCTTGAACTCGAACGCCACGTGTCGCTCAGTCGGCCATCGCGCGCCGCAGAGCCGCGGCGATGCGCTCGACGTTGGGCAGATAGTCGTCCTCGAGTAACTGGGGCGGATACACCACGTCGGCGCCGGCCACGCGCAGCGGCGGGCTGCGCAGCGCGTAGAAGCAGCGCTCAACCAACCCGGCCACAACCTCGCCACCGGGCCCGCCGGTGTGCGGTGCTTCGTGCGCCACCACCAGACGCCCGGTCTTTTCCACGGACTCGGTCAGGGTGTCCCAATCGAGCGGCGACAGCGTGCGCGGGTCGATGACCTCGACCTGCACGCCCTCGGCCGCGATCTGCTGGGCAGCATCCAGGGCCGCGGGTACGACCGCGCCCCAGGCCACCAGCGTCAGGTCACTTCCCATGCGCCGCACGCGCGCCGAGCCAAGCCGGATCGGCGCGAGGGTCTCCGGCAGTGCCTCGCGGGAGGCCCGATACAGGCGAATCGGCTCCATCATGACCACCGGGTCAGGGTCCTCGATGGCACCGAGCAGCAAGCCGGCCGCGTCCGCCGGTGTGCTCGGCACCACCAGCTTTACGCCCGGGCTGCCGATCAGCAGTGCCTCGAGGCTGTCCGAATGGTGCTCGGGTGTGCGCACGCCACCCCCGTAGGCCGTGCGCACGACCAGCTGCGCGTGCTTGCGACCCCAGGTGCGCGCGCGGATCTGGCCTGCCTGAGCGACGAGTTGATCGAGGCACTTGTAGATGAACCCCATGAACTGGATCTCAGTGATGGGGATCACGCCTGTGAGCGCCATGCCAAACGCCGTGCCCACGATCGCCGACTCGGCGAGTGGTGTATCGAAGACGCGCTGCGCGCCGAACTCCGCTTGCAGGCCGTCCGTCGCGCGGAAGACGCCGCCGAGTTTGCCCACGTCCTGACCCATGACGATGACGCGCTCGTTGCCGGCGAGCGCCTGTTCCAGGGCACGATTGATGGCCTCGACCATGAGCAGCTCGCTCATGCGCTCACGTCGCCGCCTGGATGTACGCGTCCAGCGTTGGGAGCGGGCGCGCCTCGGCCTCGGCGACGGCAGCGTCGATGCGGGCCAGCGCCTCGGCGATCGTCTTGCGCTCTGCATCCGCGTCCCACAGTCCTCGGCGTTCGACGAAGGCCCGCAGGCGCGGCAGCGGATCGCGTGTACGCCACTCGGCAATCTCTTCGGGCGGCTGGTAGCGGCGCGGATCGTCAGCCGTGGTGTGCGCGCCGATCCGGTAGGTCAGCGCCTCGATCAATGCCGGGCCCTGGCGTTGCCTGGCCCGCTCGATGGCCCAGCGGCAGACGGCGTAGACCGCAAGCGCGTCGTTGCCGTCGACCAGCACGCTGGTCACACCCTGAGCCAGACCCTTCTGCGCGAGCGTCTCGCTGGCCGTCTGGCCGCTGCGCGGCATGCTGATCGCCCACTGGTTGTTCTGCACCAGCAAGACGGTCTGCGCGTTGAAGACGCCCGAGAAGTTCAGCGCCTCCAGAAAATCGCCCTCGGACGTCGCGCCATCGCCGATCACGCCGACCGCGACGTGTGGCTGGTGCTGGAAGGCGAATCCCATGCCGGCGCCTACGGCGTGGAGCGACTGATCGCCGATCACGATCTGAATCGGGAATGCGCCGCTCAGGGTCGGATCTCCCGGCCAGTACAACCCGCGGAAATACGCGAACAGGTCGATGAGGTCGAGCCCCTGCACGCACAGCGTGAGGCATTCGCGGTATGAGGGGAACACCCAGTCGCCCGGCCGCAGCGCCAGCCCGAGCCCAACTTGCACCGCCTCCTGGCCGACCATCGGGCCCCACACGCCGATGCGCCCCTGACGCTGCAACTGCAGCCCACGTTCGTCCAGTTGCCGGCCGAAGACCATCCAGCGATACATCGCCAGCAGCTCGGCATCGGACAGTTCGGGGTCGTAGCCGCTCACGCGCCCGTCGGCGTCCAGCACCTGAAACGGCCGCGGCTCGCGCGCCAGCGCCGGGATGCTCGCCGCGAGCGCATCCTCCAGGCAAGCGGCCACAGACCCCGACGTGTCCCTCGAAAGCACCTGCAGCCTTCCTAGAGCAAACTCTCAGACGACGTTCTGGCGGCGGCGACCCACGCTGCAAGCCCGCTTGTCGGCGGAACTTCTGGGGAGTTCGCAGTGACCGCCACGTCCGCGGATGATACTTTGAACCACCCTTGCATGGACGTGTCGGTCGTGATTCCCGCGTACAACGAGGCGCGGCGCTTGCCTGTGACGCTAGCAGGCTGGCATCTGTATCTGTCGTCGCAGCCGTTTTCGTCAGAAGTGATCGTGGTCGACGACGGAAGTCGCGACGCGACGTCAGAAGTGGCTACCGAGGCGGGCGCCCGCGTGCTCGCGCTGCGGCCCAACCGCGGCAAGGGCGGCGCCGTCAAAGCCGGCGTACTCGCCGCGATGGGCGCGGCAATCGCCTGCGTTGACGCCGACCTGAACATCGCTCCCGAACATCTGGGCGTGGCCCTGAATTTGATCGACGAGGGAGCGGACCTGGTGGCCGGCCAGCGCGATCTGTCCGAATATGCCTCGGCCGAAGGACCGGTGCGCATCGCCGCGGGCGGGCTGGTCCAGCTAACGCGCCGCACGCTGGTACGCGATATCTCGGGCATCCGCGACACACAGTGCGGCTTCAAAGTGTTCCGTCACGACCTGGCGCGGGCCGTTTTCTCGCGCACGCGCATCTCGTCATTCGCGTTCGACATCGAGGTGCTCTTCGTGGCGCGCAAGCTCGGCGCGCGCATCGTGGAGATGCCGGTGCGGACCACGTATCGCGACGAATCGACCTACAACGTGCGCAAGCACCTGCCCCAGTTCCTGCGCGACATCGTCCAGATTCGGCGCAACGACCGCGCCGGGCTGTATGCGTAGGATCTGGCGGTTCGCAGGCTGACCTGTGGCCGAACTTCTAAGATGGCCACGTGAGGCTAGAAGTCACGGTTGAAGGCGCCAGCTATGCATCCGACCAGCAGTACCGCATGCTCGAGGTCGCGCACGCCGCGGACGACCTTGGCGTCGACTTCCTCGACACGACAGAGCACGTCCTGATGGGCCTCAACGCGCTCAACGCCGGCCAGGGCTGGGAGCTCCACCACCTGGAGCAGCCGCAGCCCGAAGCGCTGGTCACGCTGGCTGTCCTCGCCGGCGCGACCTCGCGCATTCGTCTGGTGTCGTCGATCATCATCGCCCCGCTGTGGCCGGCCGGGCTGCTGGCCAAACAGGTGGCGACGCTGTACGCGCTGTCGCGCGGCCGCTTCGTGCTCGGCGTCACCGCGAGCTGGCAACAAGACGAGTACGACGCGCTGGGCGTGCCGTTCGCCGAGCGGGGCCAGGTGCTCGACGACAATATCGGCGCCTGCCGCGCGCTGTGGTCAGGCGCGCCCGCGTCCTTTCACTCGCGCTTCGTCAACTTTGACGGCATGTTCTGCTCGCCGAGACCCGCCCCAGGCGAGCGCATCCCGGTCTGGTTCGGAGGCAAGTTCACCCGGCGTCAGATCCGCCGCGTGGTGGACCTGGGCGACGGCTGGATGCCGTTCGGGGGCCTGCGCATGAGCGTGGCCGAAAAGGCGGCCGCCATCGAGGAGCTGCGCGCCCAGTTCGAGGCTCCGGCCGCGACCCCGCGAGCCTGGACGTCTGCGACGCACTGGGCAGCGTGGGCGGCTCAGTGGAGCGCACGCTGGAGCAGGTCCCGGCCCTGGCCGAGGCCGGCGTCACAATCGCGCGCGTTCATCTTCGACACCTGTCCTCAAGCCCCGACGCGGTCATCGCCACGCTGGAAGAAGTGGTGAAACGCTTCGAGCCGCTGCGCGCGTTGGGCAGCTAATTCCGCGCGTGGGCCGCAAGGCCTAGCCGCGTGCGACAGCGCGTGCCTCAACATCCCAGACGGACGGCCCCTTCACAGGAACAGATGCAACAGGCCCTCCGCCGGCCCCGCGCCTCGATCCGCTACGCCGCTTCCCGTCCATTTGCCTGCGCGCCACTCGGCCGGCGGCGAACCAGCAAGTAAATCCCCGCGAGGATCAGCACCGCCGGCCCCACCATCGTGCGCAGCACGCCGCTCGTAAAGTTGCTCAGGTTCAGAATCAGCTCGAAGAACACGAACAGCACCACGAACGCCAGCAGCGATGCCTCGAACATGCGCGTGCCAACGTGCATGGCCCGTGGCTGATCAAGCCGTTCGCTCTGGAGCCTGAGCCCGAGGCCTACCGCGGCAGGAATGAGCGTCCAGGCATACGCCCACGTTTGCCACAACCCGAACGTGTTCTGTATCGCCAGAATCAAGCCGATCATGGTGACGACGCAGCCAGGAATGGCCAGCCCCGCCGCCGACCGCGGCCCGACCGCGAAGCCAATTAGCAACGCAAAACCCGGCAACAGAATGAACAACGGCCATGCAAAGCGGCCGATGTCGACGCCCAGGCTCTGCTGAACGAGAAAGAGCACCCCCAGCCCCACGAGCACCACCCCGCCGACCGTGGCTGCCTGGTCCGGCCCTCGACGTTGCATCGCAGCAACACCATAACGCCTCGGCCGCCGAGTGGCTGCAAGCCTGGGCTAGCCCCGCTGGTGTAGCCCTTGCCTCCCTGCCCACCCGCTGCGAGCAGGCTCGGGGCCAGGTCGCAGTCTTCACGGCGAACGCCACTGTGCGCAGCACTGGACGCTGTCGAGACGGTACCCACGCTAGGCTTAGGGACAGATGGCGCGGGGTAACAGATTGGCGCAGGGGTTGCCCGGTTGCGCAGCGGGTGGACGGCCGATGCTGAAACGCCTGCGACTGACAGCCTGCGCCGTGGCCGCGGCGCTCTCCGTCGGCTTCACGCGTGGCGCCGCGCAGGACAGGGTGTCCATCAGCGTCACGTTGCCCGATGGCTCGCCAGCCTCGAACGCGACGATCTTCCTGAACGACGAGCAGGTCCAGGCAGGTCCCGACGGCCGATGGCTAGGTGCAGTCTCCAGCGGCGCGCGCCTCTATGAAGCTGCCGCGGTGCCCGGTTTCGCCTCGCATGGCGTGCGCTGGAGCGACCTCGGCAGCAGTAGCGACAATCTCCCGACAACGCTGGTGCTGACCGATCAGCTCGTGTCGCTCTTCGCCGTCTCGACTGACACGTACACGCCTGGCACGATCCCACCCCTGATCGCGGAGTTCGTGACGAATACCGGGCAGAGCGAGCAGCAAGTAGTCCCGGCCGACACCACCAGCGTGAGTGTCAGCGGCGGAGTCGGCGACCAGGACGGACACGCCTTCGTCAGAGGCGACGGCTGGCTGGCCATGCCCGATGATTCCGTCAAGTTCGTGCCCGTTGCGATCACTGGCGATACGTTTTCCGCGACGTTTCCCTTCGACCAGGGCGCTGGTCGCTACCAGATCGAGATCAACGACCTCTCGGGTGAAGCGGTGATCAACGTGCCGATGTTTGTCGGCGTGCCATACGCGCCAGATCCGCCCGTCTGGCCACCAATCGACAACCCCCTGCCCGCCGACAGCGCCCATGCGGCGCTGGACGCGTTGAACCAACTGCGCTCGGCTCACGGCCTCGCGGCGCTCCCGGTCGATCCGCGACTGGCAGCAATCGCACAAGACCACGTGGCGGACCTGGTGGCGCATCAGTGGTACTGCCACTGCTGGGGCGACGGCTCCACGGTTTTCGACCACGTCCGAGCCGCGGGCATCGGCATGGCCCTGCGCCCCGCCATCAACGGCCCGCCGGGCAGCCGTCAGTACGGCGTGGGCGAAGGCTTCTCGAGCCTCGAAGGCGCCGCGGGGATCCGTCAGCTGTTCGCCAGCCCAGGCCACCGCCACGACCTGCTCGGCGATTGGACCGACGTCGGCATGGCCGCATCAGCTGACCCCGCGCTCCCGGTCCTGGTGATCGAATACGCCGCCGAAGACTGAGCCTCATCACGCACCTGCCCCGAGCGTTGCTTGCGGATCGGCGGTCTTGGCCCACCCCTCAGGCCGCATGCCCAGGCGGTTCGATAGGTTTCCCTGTCGACTGTTGGGGTATACTCCTACGGTTCGGGGCGTGGCGCAGCCTGGTAGCGCGCCTGCATGGGGTGCAGGAGGTTCGCTGGTTCGAATCCAGTCGCCCCGACCAACCTCCTCCTGGCGATCACGACCGCGCTGAGCGGCGGTGTGAGTTCGCACACAGCACGCGGCACTTCTCGATCTCAGCAATGATCCGTGCCGTGCAGGTCGCGGGTACCAGCCAGCCACGTCGTGGGCTTTGTCGGCGACGTGGTCGAGGTCCAGGACAGCTGGATCGCTCTCTCCGCAGACGACGCAGGGATGCGATGTCAGGTAGCTCCAAACCGCAAGCGGTTGCGGAGCCTGCGCATCGCTCCAACTCCGGTGCCCTGACGACCAGAGACGTCTGGCCGTCGTTCGCCGGTGCGTCCGCGGCGCTTATCGTTGCAGTACACATGGACTGCAAAGACCTGATCATCGACGGGCTCAACAGAGTTGACGAGAGCCTGCGGCGGGCGCTCGACGGCTTGACGGCCGAGCAGCTTGGCTTTCGACCGGCCGAGTACGCCAATTCGGTCGCCTGGTTGGCCTGGCATCTGACGCGCGTAGAGGATGACCACGTCTCCGAGCTGGCGGGCCGCCCACAGGCGTGGATCGAAGACCACTGGCACGAAAAGTTCGGCAAACCGGGCGACATGAACGACACGGGCTTCGGCTACGGCCCGCGCGAGGTGGCCGAAATCAGACCTGAAAGCCCACAAGTGTTGATCGACTACTACGCGGCGGTGCACGCGCGCTCGCTTGCCTATCTTCAGGGCCTGACGTGCGAAGATATGGACCGCATCATCGACCGACGCTGGGACCCGCCGGTCACCGTTGGCGTGCGGCTGATCAGCGTGGTCAACGACTGCAGCCAGCACGTCGGCCAGCTGTCATATCTGCGGGGCCTGGTCGAAGGCAAGCGCTGGCTGCCGTACTGAGGTGGACCTGACCGGGCTGGCCCGCGTCTCGGAGGCGCGCTCGCGATCGATCAGCCCCGAGAACCTGTCCGGCGCGCCTGGCCAGGGTGGTCGGGCAACCAGCGGCAGCGGTGCGCACGCGGCACGCGAGCTGGGAAGGGGCTGGAAAATCTCACCCTCGGTGGTGATCGAGCCAGCGCAGACATTCGACCTGGCGAACATCGTGGGCCCCGGCGTCATCCAGAGCATGTGGTTCACCGGCCCGCGACTCACTCGCGATCTCATCCTGCGCTGCTACTGGGATGCACAGTCGCAGCCAGCCGTGGAGTGCCCGCTGGGCGACTTCTTCGGGGTGGGCTGGGGCCCATTCGCCCAGCTGAGCTCGCTGCCCGTGGCGGTCAACCCCAACAACGGACTGAACTGCTTCTGGGAGATGCCGTTCCGCGGCCAGGCGCGGCTGACGCTCGAGAACCGCGGGACCGAGCCGTTCGTCTGCTACTACCAGATCAACTACGCGCTCAGTGGCGTCGGGCCCGACGCGGCGTACTTTCATGCGCAGTTTCGGCGCACCAATCCCCTGCCCAACAAAAGCGTGCACACCATCGTGGACGGCCTGAGCGGTCCGGGCCACTATGTGGGTACCTACCTCGCGGTCGGGGTCACCAGCTCGGGCTGGTGGGGCGAGGGTGAGATCAAATTCTTCATCGACGACGATGCCGAGTTCCCGACGATCTGCGGGACTGGCACCGAGGACTACTTCGGCGGCGCCTACGATTGGGACGTCGATGCTCAGTACGTCACGTACTCCACGCCGTTCCTGGGGATGCACCAGGTGCTGCGACCCGACGGCCTGTATCGATCGCAAATGCGCTTTGGCATGTACCGCTGGCACATCGCTGACCCGATTCGCTTCCAGAAGCAGTTGCGCGTCACGCTGCAGGCGCTCGGCTGGCGCAGCGAGGGTCGGTACCTGCCACTGCAGTGCGACATGTCTTCGGTGGCGTACTGGTATCAGGCGCCACCGACATCCCCGTTTCCAGCTCTGCCTGACCGCGACGCTCTGGAGGTGATCTGACGATGCGCACTTTGATCCAGGGCGGCTGGGTCGTCGGCTTCGACGGGCGCTCGCACCTGCTCTTCCGCGACGGAGCCGTCGTCTTCGAGGACGACACCATCCTCGAGGTGGGTCCCCACTTCGAGGGCCACGTCGAGCAGACGATTGACGCGCGCGGCATGCTGATCATGCCTGGCCTCATCAATACGCATCTGCATCTGGGCACGAATGCGCCGCACGCGTTTTTTCTGGACGAGACCAGGGCCGACTACTTCGGGGCCAACTTCTACGCGTACTCGGTCCCGAGGCGCGGGGCGGCAGACGGCCGAGCCAGCACGCGCGCCGACGTGGAGCAGCTGTACGGGATCTGGGCCGCGATCCGCGGTGGAGCGACGACTATCCTGGATATCGGTTCTCGCAACGGTGCGGAGTTAGTCCGCGTCGTCGGCGATGTCGGTGCTCGCGTATATCTCGGCCCAGCCTTCAAGTCCTACTCATACGTCTTCGACGACAAAGGCCGCATCCAGTGGGACGACGATCCAGCCTCTGGCGAAGCAGGTCTGCAGCGCGCGGTGGCCTTCGCCCGCGAGCACGATGGCGCGCACAACGGCCGTGTGCGATGTCTGCTGTATCCGGCACAACTCGACACCTGTTCGATTGACCTGCTGACGGCAACCAGGCGGGCGGCCGACGAGCATGGTCTGCGTATCTCGCTGCACGCCGCGATGAATCTGATCGAGTTTCAGCGCATGCTGCGCGAGCACGGGCGCACGTCGCTGCAACTGCTGAGCGACATCGGTTTTCTGCGCGACGACGTGCTGCTGGGACACTGTGTGTTTCACGCGCATCATTCCTGGGCGCACTACCCGTACGTCGACGACCTGCGGCTGCTGGCTGACTCGGGCGCGTCGGTGGCCCACGCGCCGTACAAGTACGCCAAGATGGGCGTCATGCTCGAGTCGCTCGAGCGCTACCGACAATTGGGCATCAACGTCGCCCTCGGCACCGACACCTTTCCGCAAGACCTGATCTCGGAGATGCGGCTGGCAGGGCTGATGTGCCGTTTCGCGGAGGGCAGCTTCCGCGTGGGTCGGGCGCGCGATGTGTTCGACGCGGCGACGCTCGGTGGTGCGCGAGCGCTGGGTCGCGACGACCTCGGGCGGCTGTGCTCCGGCGCGCGAGCGGATATCGTCCTGGTCGACCTGCGCGCCGCGCACTTCGGAGCGGTGCATGACCCGATTCGGTCGCTGGTCGAGTACGGCTCCGGCAGCGATATCGACACCGTGATCGTCGACGGCAGGACGCTGCTCTCGGGTCGGCGCGCCGTGGCACTGGACGAGGCCGATTTGCTGCAAAAGGTGCAGGAGTCGGGCGCGCGGACGTGGGCAGAGGTCGGCCAGTGGCGCTGGAACGCCGCGGGCATCGACGCGATCGCGCCAATGAGCTACCCCGTCGCGAGTGAGCATTAAAATCTCAACATATGGCAAACAAAGTTGAAAAGTCTGACGCGGAGTGGCAATCCGAGCTCACGCCCGAGCAGTACTACATCCTTCGGCAAAAGGGCACCGAGCGGCCGGGTAGCGGCGAGTACGAGCACACCAAAGATTCGGGCGAGTACCGCTGCGCCGGCTGCGACAAGGTGCTGTTCCGTTCTGACGAGAAGTTCGACTCACGCTCGGGTTGGCCGAGCTTCTGGGCTCCGGCTGACGAGGGTGCGGTGGACACGGAGACGGACACGAGCTACGGGATGGCGCGCACCGAAGTGATGTGCGGCGACTGTGGCGGGCACCTGGGTCACGTGTTTGAGGACGGCCCGAATCCGAGCGGGCTGCGGTACTGCATCAACTCCGCGGCGCTCAAGCTAGACCCCAAGTAAGGCGCGGCTGCGGCGGGCGCTGGCGGCGGGCAGTTGAGGCGGATCTTGTCAGCACGCCTCATTCTCTGTACCTGCCCTGGACGCGGAACCCCCCGGGAGAGACGACCGAGTCCAAAGCGGGAAGCGACGGACCTGATCGGCCGCACTTCGTCCCCCGGGCCTCTTCGTGCCCAACGTTAGGTGGAACGGCCGGCAGGGAGCCTCTAACTGGTGAGCGGCACCCCGCCGAGCTTGCGCGCGCTGCTCGAATCCGAGCGGCATGCCGTCCTCGCAACACTCTCAGCGCGGCGCGACGGCTGGCCGTTCGCCTCGCTGACCGCCTTCGCCATTACACCAGCGGGCGAGCCAGTGCTCTTGCTCAGCGACCTGGCCGAGCACGCGCGCAATCTGCGAATCGATCCGCGCGCCAGCCTGCTCATTCATGACGCTACGGCCGCGGAGGACCCGGCCGCGGGCACGCGGGTGACCCTGATCGGCACGGCTGAATCGCTCGACATGCATCCAGACTCTGGTGCGGCGCAAGCCCGCTACCTCGAGCGCCATCCCGAAGCGAGCACGTATCTCGCGCTCGCGGACTTCCACTTCTGGGTGGTGCGCCTCGCCGAAGCCCGCTTTGTCAACGGCTTTGGCGAGGCCGGGTGGCTCCAGGGCGAGCGACTGAGCACCGCGCTGGCGCGGTAGTCTCAGTCGCCACCCCCGGGCAGTGGCACGATCGGGAACGGGAGCCCGCGCGGACTGCGTCGACCTGGCCCCGCGGTGTTGACCGGTGCATCCGTGCGCGACACGGTGAAGCTCGCGCCATCCGCGCCGAGCGCCGACGGAACGGCAAGCTGCTGGTCGCCATCGCCGATCATAGTGATCGCTCGTGCGCCTGCCGCCTGAATCGACACCGACTGGCCGTTGTTTGTCGTCGAGCCGTTGCTGAACTGAATGGAGCCGAAGTTATCGAGCGGCAGCACACCGCCGCCACGCCCGCCGCTCGGCGCTTCCTCGACCCACTCCGCCGACGAGTGCGACGAGGTGTACTGCTGCATCGTGTTGTACGTCTGCCCCGTCGTGTTGTTGGTGAACTGAATCTGCCACTGGTTGGGCGACTGCTCCGAGATGTTCACCGTCACCGAGTCACCACCGTGTACCTGCAGCGGCACCGGTCGAGAGGCACGCGGCAGCATCTCGATCCAGGCTTCGTATTGCGTGCGCCCAGAGCCAGAAACGGTCTGCTGGGTGCCAGCCTGAATCAGATCGCGGCTGCGCACGCCGCCGATGCCGACCCACGCCGCGTCGATGCCGCCGGAGTTGTCGGCGTTGAATTGAGGCACCGTCCACGTTCCGCTGACCTGCGTGTACGAACCGCCCGTCGCGGCGTAGCCCGACCAGTTGTGCGACGTGTTCTGATCGTCGGGGAAGGGGAACGGCTGGGTCTGGGGCGGGGTGCCAGCCGCGGGCAGGGGTGAAGGCGAAACCTGGTCCGGATGGTCGTCGCCGCTGATCTTCCACGTCCCACTCGCGCTGTCGAGGACCAGCGTGTAGTCATTCCGATCGCGCGACTGATCGATGCTGCCGTCGGAGAAGACGGTTCGCCATGTTTCGTAGTCCGTGGCGGTAGCCGACGAACCGTTGACGGCGACTGCGCCCCAGTCCAGCCCCACCAGGCTGATGCTGATCACGCCGTTGTCGAGCAGGTCCTGGTTGACCTGCACAAGCTCCTGATAATGGTCAGACGTGGCCGTGTCGGTCATCACCGACGAGTCGTGCGACGCGATGGCCTGCACTTGCTCGTTGTTGCTCTGCTGAATCACCTGCTGGACCGCGGCGGCGCCCTGGTCGTCCGCGTTCACGATCGGCATGACGGGTTGCAATGAACTCAGGCCCGCGGCGAAGACGAGTAACCCGAGGACGAGGATCCCTCGCAAAAAGCGTGTCATGGTTGGTGTGGTGAGCCCCTCCCCAAGTGTGCGACGTGACTATTAACGGTGGTGCAAGGACAGATTAAACCCAGCTGAGAATCAGATGACCATTTTCCGCGTCGAGGCACGGTTGCTTAACGTTCCCATATCCCCTCTTGAGGCGTCACCAGGGCCTGGATATGCTGGCCTCGCGTGCGCCCATCGCCGTCTGATCCTTCGCCACCGCGAAGTCGAGCGATTGTTCGTCTGGAGCTGCACTGCCTGCTGTGCGGGGCGGTCGCGGGCATCCTCGAGGATCGTCGCGTGGTGCGCCCAACCCAGGCAGGCAGCGTGCGCTACGACGGCCGTCGCCTGAGCTGCGGACGCTGCGGCAGCGGCCTGATTCCGGGTGATGAAGTCCGCGAACCTGAGGGCTGGCGCGGACCCGAGCCGCGCCGTTGATGGCTGCGCCCCAGACCCGCGGTAGGCGGTTTCGGGCTGGGTACGGGCGCAAACTGTCCCAGAAGTGTCGATCCCCAGCTACCCTGAGCGATTGTCATAGTCCGTCTGCTGCCGTGGCTGCTGCGCATCTGGCGCGAGCTGCCGCTCCCGCTGAAAACGCTGTACCTGCGCTGGCGCTACGCTCGCTTTGCTGTCGGTGTCGCGGCGCTGATTCGCGATGACGCCGGGCGCATCCTGGTGGTGCATCGCACGTACAGCCGCGACGAGCCGTGGGCGCTGCCCGGAGGTTGGCTCGAGCGCCGAGACCTGACCATCCCCACCGCTCTCGAGCGCGAGCTGCGCGAAGAGACGGGCCTGCGCATCAAAGTCGGCGGCGTGCGGGCCATCGAGCGCACGGGCTTTGCGGTGGTCGTCCTGATGCACGCCGACCTTCTCGACCCGCTGAGCCGCTTTCGACCGAGCGCGGAGGTCTCAGAAGTCGCCTGGGTCGAGCCGAATCGCGTCGGCGAGCTGTCGCGCTTCAACGCGCGGCTGCTGCGTCAGACGCTGGCCTGAGCGCTCAAGCCACCTGATCGCTCAGGCGAGCGGCGGCAAGCTGGGCGGCTGCGTTGGCGGCAGACTCGAGGGCTGGGTAGGCATCTGCACCGTCGGTTGGGAGCCCGGCGACGGCGGCTGGCGCCGCCCGTCCTGCGGCGGCGGCGCATTCTGCGCGATGAGCGACTGCAGACCGCCAATCATCCCCAGGTTCATCGTGTCGAGCGCCGACGACGGCACGACGATCACCGACGCCACGCCGGTGCGCATCGTTTCATACAACATATTCATACCGCGCAGGTGCAGCGCGGTCGGATGTTCGCGGTAGAACTCGCCCGCCTGTGCAAACTGCTGGGCGACCTGAATCTCACTCTCGCCCAGGATCACACGCGCCTGCCGTTCGCGCTCGGCCTGCGCCATGCGCGACAGGGCGTCCTGCAGGTTATCCGGGACTTTGATGTCGCGCAGCTGCACCGACTGCACCTTGACGCCCCACGGCTCGGTCTGCTCGTCGAGGATCAGCGTGAGCTGCTCGTCGAGCTCGCGCCGCTGCGAGAGCACCGTCGACAGGTCGTTGCGGCCGATGATGTCGCGCAGCCCGCCCGCCGCGGCGCCCATGACCGCCTGCGTATAGTTGGCCACCTGAATCGCGGCGCGGCCGGCATCCACCACACGCCAGTACATGATCGCGTCGACCGTGACGGACGCGCCGTCCTTGGTCAGCGTTTGCTCGGCTTGAAAGGCCGTCGTCACCACGCGCGTGTCGATGGTGAAGGGCGTCTGCTCGACGTAGGGCAACAGGAAGAAGATGCCCGGGCCGCGCACGCCACCAAAGCGCCCGAGGCGCAGCACGACTTTGCGCTCCCACTCACTGCAGATGCGCAGCGATGACAGGATGGTGACAATGACCAGCAGCGCAATGATTAGCAGGCCAATCGTGCCAATTTGCATTTGATCCACAAGTGTAACGCCAGCGTGGCGCAACACGCGGGCCAATCAGCATTCAACCGCCTCTCAACCTTATGCTTCTAGAGTCACCGACAACAGCGAGGTGGCGGCTGTGAATTTTGTGTCTCAGGCGAAGCAGTGGAGCGACTTGACGTCGTTGCAAGCCAGGGCCAGTCTTAGCAGAGCAGGAACCGGCCGGGCGGCAGGCTTCGGCAATAGCGTCCTCCTCTGAAAGGGGAAGGTGGACCGTATTCTGACAGCGGCATCGATTCTGAGTGGGCCACTGCGAGGCTCGCCTCAGTCTACGAACACGGCGTACGTGCTGCGCCGTGTCAAGCGACTGACGTGGTTCGCTCTGGTGGCTTGCGTGGCGCTGATTGGTGCGCTCCAGGGCGGGCAGGACGTGCCCGAACAGGTGAGCGTGCGTCTGGCGCTAGCCGTCATCCTGGTGGCCAGCTGGGCCATCGTCATCCATGTGACGCTCTATCTTCGAGCCGAGGACTCACGGCGGGCCGCCGAATCTGAAGCTGCGCGCCTCGAAGGTGCGCGACTCACGGCGAGCGCGATGCAGGACCGCATCGCCAACAAACTGTCACTGACGGTTGGCTACACGGAGTTCCTGGTGACCGATCCGCGGCTGCCCGACGACCTGCGCGAACACGCCCAGCGGGCGATGGACGGCGCGCGCGCGGCCGCCGAACAGATGAGCGAGCTCAAGCGCCTGACGCGGCAAGAGTACGAGAAGAAACTGAACTTCAACGGCGCCTCGCCAACTACCCCAGGCGCGTATGACTCGGATCGCCTGCGCGAGCTGATGGCGCCGCTCAAAGGCGACCAGCCCTAAGTCCCTGGCGACACGCTGCCGGAAAGCATTGCCGTCGCAGGTCTGATCGACCAATATGTGCGGCGCGCGTGGCACGGTGTGTATTGGCTCAACGGCCTGTCTGGGGCACACGAGCGTCCTCAACCGTTTCTCAACCAGAGGTTGACGTGGGACTTGGCTGAGAATCAACGCCGCGAGATTATGGTTCGAGCGGGCACCCGAGAGGGCTCGCTCAAGCGGCAAGCTCATTCTCTCTCTCGGGGGTTGGGTGTAAGGATGGAAGCAGTTCGACGATTTGTTCTCGATGAAGCGGGTCAGGACGTCGTGGAATACGGCCTCTTGATCGCCACGATCGCGATCGTGGTGCTGATCGGCATCGGCGTCTTCGGCAACGGCATCAATACCTGGTTCAAAGGTCTGGCTTCGCACATCACGACCGTGGGCACCTGAGGCCAGGGTGAAAAACTCGCGAGTCAGTCGTCTGGTCGGTTAGTTTCCCCGCGTATTCCCTGGCCCCTGGGCCATCAAAGGAAGCGGTTTCATGCAGCGGTTCTCTCGCTTCATTCAGGATGAGTCTGGACAGGACGTCGTCGAGTACGGATTGCTGATCGCCACGATCGCAATCGTGGTGCTGATCGGCATCGGCATCTTCGGCAACGGCATCAACACCTGGTTCCAGGGTCTGGCCAGCCACATCACCACCGTCGGCACGTAGGCCGGCGAGCGAATCGAGCGCACCAACACGTTTATGGAACTCGTGCAGGGCTGTGCGGTCTCAGCCGCGGGTGTCGCGGCCGTCGCCGACGTTTGGTCACGGCGCATCCCGAACTGGGTCACGTTCGGCACGCTGCTCCTCGGGGTCCTGCTCAACACCTGGCTGCACGGCGTCGAGGGCGCAATCGCCGCGATCGCCGGCGCGGCGCTCGGACTCGTCCTGCTGCTTCCCTTCTACGCGATGGGCGTGATGGGCGCCGGCGACGTCAAACTTCTGGCTGCGCTGGGTGCGGTGCTTGGCCCGCGCATGCTGGTCTCAGTGGCCGTCTACGGTGCGATCGTTGGTGGGCTGATGTCGGTCGTCATCCTGGCGATGCATGGTCGTCTGTGGACCGCCCTGGGGGACATGCTGGTTCGGCGTCAGATGCCGGCCCGCAGCGGGGCGACCGCGCCGTACGCCGTGGCAATCGCCTCTGGGGTTGTCCTGTCGATGATCCTTCCAGGCGTTCTCAGCTGAGGACTCGTGGTGCTGCGATCTCGCCGCCGGGGTCAGGCGATCGTCGAGTTCGGGATCATCGCGATCCTGTTCACGCTGATCATGTTCGCGATCGCCGATTTCGGCCTGCTGTTGAATGACTGGTTGTCGGTGTCCTCAGGGGCGCGCCAGTTGGCCAGAGACGCGTCGGTGGGCATGTACTCGTGTCTGCCTGGACCTGGAGGGTGCCCGGGTGGGATTACCCCTGACCTCTTCAATCAGGCGCAGAGTCTGACAATTCCAGGCGTGGCGGCGGACCCGTACTTTACGGGCGGCTACTGCTGCACTGTGGGAACCCCGGGGTCGGCGCTGCAGGTCAGCGTCGTCTACTACAACCAGTGCACGCCAGGACCTAGCGCGCCAGGCTGCACCGCGGTCCCTGCTGGCCAACTGGATAGTCGCTTCTCGACAGGCGGTACGAACGGGGGCTGCAACTCGTGGCAGAGTGGAACGCCGTGTCAGCATCCAGCGTCGCCATCCACGCCAAGTACACCGTTAGTGCCCAGCTGCGGCCTGCCGAACTGCCCGGGTGACTCGGTCGTCGTGACATTCAAGGCCGCGGGCGCGCAGGTCATCACCCCGCTCGTGCGGCCGTTCTTCACGAATTCGAGCTCCTGCCAGGTCACGAGCGCACACTGTTATGTCCCGTTGAGTAGCTCTGTAACTCTACGCGTCGAAGGTGACACGCTGTGAGGCGCTCCCGTCGACAACCAGCTCAGACCCTGGTCATTGCCGCTCTGGCCATGACTGCGATGTTGGGTGCGCTGTCAATGGTCGTGGACGCGGGCGTGTATTTCGTCCTGCAGACGCAGCTGCAAAACGCTGCCGACGCCGCGGCCTTGAACGCGGCGTGGTACGCGCCAGCATGCCTGATCGCCGAGCACGCCCGATTGGGAGGCGGCCGGCTGTCAGGCAGACAACCCGGATGCGCATCCACCGCCCGCCGAATGCAGCACGCCGTTGAATGTTGTCAACGATGCGCGTCCCTGTGCGGCCGCGTTCACCGCGGCAGAGGCGAACTGGGGAGTCGCCGCTGGGCTGTGCCAGGGGCCCGGCCCTTCCGGCGCATCGCCGATCCAGATGGTCGCACGTGTCACCACGGCTGACTCAATATCCCGAACATCGGTACATACAGCGTGACCCTCTCATGTAACGCGCCCCACTGGTTCGCCCGTGTACTGCCAGGTGTGTGTGAGGTGGCACTCCCGAACTGCAGCGTCAACATCTCGGCCAGCGCCGCCGCCGCCCTCGGCTGGCTCGGCGACAACACCAGCGGCCAGCTCGTCGGTGGCGGTACCGCACCCTTTGCCGGGGCCCGACTCGCCGCTCGACTGATCAACGTCCAACCCCCGAGTTAATCAATCCCATGCGAGGTACAGCAGTCCTATGAACACAGTTCCAAAGTCGACGCGTCGCGGGCCTCGCATCTTGCTGGCCATTCTCCTCGGCGCCGCGGCCGCCGGCGGCGTGTACCTGTACGTCGCCAACGTGCAGCAGACCGCCCAGGCCGCCGCGCTCCAACAGGCCAATGCCGCCGCGAATGCCGCCAGTGCCTCACAGTCCAAAGCCGTCGTCGCCAAGCAGGCGATATCAGCGCAGGCCGCGCTCACTGGCGACAATGTTGAAGTCCGCAACGTGCCACCGGATGCGCTGCAGCCAAACGTCGAGACCGACGTCAACCAGGTCATCGGCAAGTCCCTGCTGGTACCGGTCGTCGCCGGCCAGCAGATCCTGCCGTCCTTCCTGGCCAACACCAGCACCAATCCAGCCGACGCCAAAACGCTTTCGGACCTGGTCCCCACCGGCAAGCGCGCCATGTCCGTCAGCTTTACCGAGCTCAACACCGCCGGCGGCCTCGTCCAACCCGGTGACTCGGTGGACGTGATTGGCGTCTTCAACAAGAACACCCTTGGCAAAGATCAGTCGATGTTGCTGCTGCAAAATGTGCCGGTCCTCGCCGTAGACGCGCAGGCCTCGCCGTCTCAGCCGCTCGCGCGAGGCGCCGCCGCGGGCACCTCGCCCTCGACGGCGCTGCCACAGCCGCCGGCAGGCAGCACGACCGCGGGCGTCGCCATCCCGCAGCCAACCGTCACGACCCTGGCCCAGGCGCCCACCTCGACCAGGACGCTGACACTTGCCGTCGACCCCGAGGCCGCCGAGCGCCTGGCGCTGGCCGAAGACTACGGCCACCTGCGCTACATCGTGCGTCCACCCGCCGACCAGAACCAGTCCTCGGTCATGCCAGCTGACTTGAGCACGCTCGCCAGCCCGATCGAGGTCGCCGCGGGCCAGATCCTCGCTACCGAGATCACCCCAACCAACACCAAGGTGGGTGACACCATCGACGTGAGCATCACGGTCAAGAACACCTCGGACAAGCCGCTGCAGACGATGGGTCCCGATCCTGGCTTCACCTACGTCCAGGGCCAGACCTACTTCACGCAGCAGTACGCCTCGGATCCTGGCAAGTGGCGCGTGGGTATCGGCACGGCGGGCCTGGACTCAACCGACCTGCCCTATCGCTGGGGCCTCGGCGGCGATCTCGCGCCCGGCGCGACAACCACTGTCACCGGCCACATCAAGGTCACGCAAGACTTCAAGGCGACCAACTTCTGGGCCGCGCTGGTCAACGAGCCCAGCAACGTGGTTCAGTCGGGCGCGGGCATGACGCTCGTGACGTCGCTGCCACAGAACCTGGCGATCGTCGCGGTGGACGCCGCCAACGTGCGCAGCAGCCCCTCGATCGCCGCGAGCGTGCTCCAGCAGGTCAAATACGGGACCCAGCTGCAGATCATCGGTCAGAACGCAGATTGGTTCCAGGTCAAGCTGCCAGATCAGAGCCAGGGCTGGGTAGCCGCCGGCTGGATCGTGACAGCGGGTCAGTGAGGAGGTAACGCAGCAGCGTGGCTGAACCGCTCAAAGTCCTCATCGTCGACCCGCAGCCGGACGCTGTCGCGAACCTGAGGCGTTCGCTCAACAGCTTCGGCACGTTTGAGGTCGTCGGCGACGCGGGGTTCGGCCCCGTGGCGTCGACATGGGCGCACGCCCTGGAACCTGCCATCGTCATCGTCGCCGTCGACGAGCCGCTGACGCGCTCGCTGACGACGATTCAAGCGCTGACGCGCGGTAACCCGAAGTGGACGGTGGTCGGGCTGGTCAACCAGTTCGATCGGGAGGTGTTCCGCCGCACGGTCCTGGCCGGCGCACGCGACGTCCTGATGCGCAACTCGTCGCCGAGTGACCTGCACGATGCGCTGGTGCAGGCGCACAACGCGGATCGCCTGCGCGTCGTCGCCGCGGGCCACGATCCCGCCGCCCCGACCGGCAGCATCATCACCGTCTTTGGCGTCAAGGGGGGCGTCGGCAAAACCACCCTGGCAACCAACCTCGCCGTCGCGCTGGCTCAGGAGAGCTCGGCGAGCGTAGCCCTGGTCGACCTGGACGTGCCGTTCGGCGACGTGGCGCTCATGCTCGACATGCATCCTGAGCAGGACATCATGGACGCGCTGGCCGACGGCGTCGTCGACGATCTCGAGCGCTTGCAGAAACTCCTGGTGCGCAGTCCGCACGGTGTGCACGTCCTGCCTGCGCCACTGGTGCCAGACGAGACTGATCCCCTCGATAGCACCAGGATCGGCCCGTTGCTCAGCAAACTGGCCGCGCTGCATCAGTTCGTGCTGGTCGATACGCCCGTGGGGGTTACCAACGAGCTCACCGCCGCGGCAATGGACGCCGCGGAGATGGCCCTGCTGGTGACCACGCCCGAAATCGCTGCACTGCGTCGCACGCATGCCTGTATCCGCATGCTGCAAGGGATGGACTTCCAGACGAGCAAGCTTCAGCTGGTCCTCAACCGCGTCGAGTCCAAGACGCGGGTGAGCACAGCGGAGGCCGCGGATGCGCTCGCCCACCCGATCGCGTGGAAAGTCGCTAACGACTACGCCGCCATGCAGAGCAGTGCCATCGGAAGTCCGGTAGTGCTCTCACAACCCAAGTCACGCTTGAGCCGCGACATCCGCCTGATCGCCCGACGGCTGACCGGTGCGCCGGTCGCCGCGCGAAACGGCTGGTTGCCGTGGCGGCGGCGTGCCATGCTGGTGACTGCCTGATGTCCTCGCTCCTTGAACGCGTGCGCGCGTCGTCGCGCACCGCGGTTGCGCCCGAGCCGCAACCGCCCGCCACAGTGGCCGCCGAACCCATCCTCGCCCCACCTTCGGCGACCTCTTCGCCCGATGCTGCCCCGCGCGCGATTCGTATCGTGCGCAGCGACGCGCTGAACGACCTCAAGGGCAAAGTCCACGAGCAGCTGATTCACGAGCTGGACCCGGAGCAACTGGTCGGCGACCTGAGCTACACCTCGCCGGCGCGGCGCGCGGTCGAGCAAGCCGCCGAAGAAGCCATCACCATCGCCGACGGGACCGTCGGTCGCGCCGACCGCTTGCGCCTGGCGTCCGAGATCGCCGACGAGGTGCTCGGCTTCGGCCCCCTCGAGCCACTGCTGCGCGACCCGACCATTACCGAGGTCATGGTCAACGCCTGGAACCGGGTCTACTTCGAGCGCAACGGCATCATCCATCGCTCCGAGACGACGTTCCGCGACGACACCCACGTCCTGAACATCATCGACAAGATCCTCCGCCCGGTCAGCCGCCGCCTGGATGACTCGTCACCCATGGTCGACGCCCGCCTGCCCGACGGCTCGCGCGTCAACGCCGTAATTC
Organism: uncultured Chloroflexia bacterium; assembly: GCA_963776625.1. Classification (GTDB taxonomy): domain Bacteria; phylum Chloroflexota; class UBA6077; order UBA6077; family CF-72; genus CF-72. The sequence continues at coordinate 130,105 of CAVZNP010000011.1, forward strand.
CGCCGCTGGCGGTACACGGTCCGTCGCTGACCATCCGAAAGTTTTCGCGCGAGCTCCTCGCAGCGGAAGACCTGGTGCGGCTGGGAACGCTGGGGCGCAGCACGCTCGACTTTCTGGGCGCCTGCGTCCGCGCACGTGCCAACCTGCTCGTCTCGGGCGGCACGGGTACCGGCAAGACCACACTCCTGAATCTACTCTCGAGCTACATCCAGTCGCACGAGCGCATCGTCACCATCGAGGACCCCGCCGAACTGCAGATCAAACACGAGGACTGGGTTAGCCTCGAGACCCGCCCGCCCAACATCGAGGGCAAGGGTGTGATCGTGCAGCGTGACCTGGTCAAAAACGCGCTGCGCATGCGGCCGGATCGCATCATCGTCGGCGAGTGCCGCGGCGGTGAGGCCTTTGACATGCTGCAGGCCATGAACACGGGCCACGACGGCTCGCTGAGCACGATCCACGCGAACTCACCGCGCGACGCCCTGTCGCGTATCGAGAACATGGTGTTGATGGCTGTCGAGCTGCCCGTCACTGCCATTCGCGAGCAGATTGCCTCGGGCATCAACCTGCTCGTTCACCTGTCGCGGCTGCAGGACGGTTCGCGACGCGTGACACACGTCACCGAGATCGTCGGGATGCAGGGTGGCGTCATCTCGATGCACGACATCTTCGAGTTCCAGGGTCGGGGTGTCGACGCCCAGGGCAAGATCCTCGGCCAGCTGCAGGCAACAGGCCTGCGGCCACATTTCCTGGATCGTCTGTCGCAATATGGCGAGCACGTGCCGATCGAGTGGTTCCTGCCGATGGTCAGCCCCGACGGGGCGCGCGGCACGTAGAGAGACACACCGATGGTTCAGCCGGCTTTGATCTCGGCGCTGGTCTTTCTCCTGGTCGTCCAGGCGATTCTGGTGGTCACCCGCCAGACCAGCGCGAGCGAAAAGGACGTCGTCGCCCAACGGCTGACCGCCTACACCCTGCCCACCTGGGAGGGTCGGATGCAGCGCAGCATCACGGTGCTGCGCCGACGCCGCTACAGTCGCTTCCCCTGGCTCGACCTGGTCCTGGCCCGTCTGGATCTCGGCGACGGCCTGGCGCTGCAACTGCAGCAAGCTGGTCTGCCACTGCGCTCTGGCGAATTTCTGTTCTTGCAGCTGGTGGCCGCCACGGTTCTGGGCCTGGTTGGCGCCGTCGCTGGCTGGGAGTCGCTGGGTGGACCGCTGGCCGCGATGGGCGGCGCCGTCATTGGCTTCTTCGTCCCGCTGCTTTGGCTGCGCTACCGCATCGGTCAGCGACGCGGCGCTTTCGAGCAGGGTCTGCCCGAAGCGCTCGATCGCGTCACGGGTGCGCTGCGCGCGGGCTACGGGCTCGAGTACGGCTTCGACCTGGTTGCGCGCGAGGGCCAACCCCCGTGCTCGGAGGAATTCGGCCAGATCCTGCAGGAGCTCAATCTTGGTGGGGACCTGGAGGAAGCGCTGGCCCGGCTGGTCATGCGCGTCAACAGCGAGGATGCGCACCTGCTGGCAACGGCGGTCGCCGTCCAGCGACGCACGGGTGGCAACCTCGTCGAAGTCCTGGGCCAGATGGGGCAGATGCTGCGGGAGCGGGAACGTCTGCGGCGCGACGTGCGCGTGCTGACAACCGCGCCGCGTGTGTCGGGCTACGTCGTGGCGCTGCTGCCGATGCTCACGGTGGTGGTGATGTATTTCACGAGCCGCTATTACATCGATACGTTGCTCTCGGATCCGATCGGGCGTCTGGCCGCCGCCGCTGGCGCGGTGCTGGTCGTCATCGGACTGTTCTTGAACCATCGGATCGCTCAGGTGGATCTGTAAATGCCCGCGGTGTCGAGCGTTATCTCGTCGGAAGTGCTGCTGGCCGTGTGCATGCTGGCCGCGTTCGTGTCGGTCTTCGCGCTGGTGCTGGTTTTGACGACCCCGTACGAGACACCCGGCATGCGCCTGGCGCGCTACGCTCGGTATGCCACGGGCCGGCCGGGCTCACCCGGCGTCGAAGCGGAAACGGTCGGCTTGCGCGATCGGGTACTGACGCCGCTGCTGCGGCAGGTGATCGAATTCGCCGCCCGCGCTGCGCCTTCGCGTGCCAGACGCACCATCGCGGCGGACCTGCAAATGGCCGGCTCGCGCATGAACCCGACCATGTTCCTGGGCCTGCGCACGATCATCATGATCGGCCTGCCGGCGTTCGCGGTGCTGTATGTGATCAGCGACGGGCGTCTGGAGCTACCCGATATCGTGGTGCTCCTGCTGGCACTGATCTGGGGCCGGCAACTGCCGACGATGTGGTTGAAGCGGCGCATCCGCGCGCGCCAGCGCGCCATCGATCGGGCACTGCCGTATTCGCTGGACCTGATGGTGGCCTGCCTGGAAGGCGGCCTGAGCCTGGACGCCTCGCTGGCCAAGGTCGTCGAGCAGACCAACGGCCCGCTCGCGGCCGAGATGCGCCGCACGCTGCAGGAGATGGCACTCGGCCGACCCACCAGTGACGCGATTCGCGACCTGGGTGAGCGCACGGGCGCCCCGGGTCTGAAGCGCCTGACGGAAGACATCGTCCAGGCAGAACGCATGGGCATCAGCATCGCCGAAAGTCTGCGCGCCCTGGCGCGCGACACACGTGTCACACGCCGCCAGGCCGCCGAGGAGCTCGCTCGCAAAGCGCCCATCAAGATGGTGCCGGTGCTGATCTTCTGTGTCCTGCCAGCGCTGGGCATCGTCACGACCGCGCCCGCCGCGATCCTGCTGATGCACACCTTCAGCCAGTCGGTGAACGCACAAGGGGTGACGCCGCAATCAGTCACGGGCTCGCCCGTTCAGTTCCCCTGAGCGCCCGTGCAAGTACGGCCCGCACGGACTCGCCTGGTGACGTTTCTTATGTGCGCCCGCCATGATGACTGCACCGCGGCCCTCGCCACGCGTCCCACTCCAACGGTGAAGTGCGCCCCTGAGTCCCGCGCACCTGGTCACCCCCCAACAGCGTCTTTCGGGCGCGCCGCCCACGCCACGCCCGAGCCCCGCGCGCCTGGTGCCAGTCTTGCGGCGCCCGCCCAGTGTGCCGCTTCGGCGTCCGCGCTCGTCGCGCCTGCGTCGTCCGCGCCTGGTCACATCTCAGCAGCGTCTCCCCGGTGTGCCGCTACGACGTCCGCCCATGTCGCGCCTGAGTCCCGCGCGCCTGGTCGCCGCTCAGCAGCGTCTGTCCCGCGCACCGCCCACGCCGCGGCCGAGTCCCGCGCGTCTGGTGCCAGTCTTGCGGCGCCCGCCCAGTGTGCCGCTTCGGCGTCCGCGCAGGTCGCGTCTGCGTCGCCCGCGCCGACAACCTCACGCCAACGTCCCGCTCACGTGCCCTCGCGCCCGCGCCGGCGCTCCTGAGCCCGCGTGCTCACCACCCTGCGCCAGCGCCTGGCCCGCTTGCTGACGTGGCGCCGCGCGCGCGCCTACGCCCTGGTGCTCGTCGGCGTCTACGTTGTGGCCTACGTCGACGTACTGGTGCAGGGCAGCCTGCCGCTGAACAGCGGCGGTACGCCAGTCTCTGGCGACTACATCGCCTTCCACACCGCCGGCCAGCTGATCGCCACTGGGCAGGCGTCTCTGCTGTACGACCACGACGCGTTCGTCAGCATCCAGGATCACCTGCTGCAGGGCCTCGTGCCCGGCTTCTACGACGCCTACCGCAACCCGCCGTTCTTCGCGCTGATCTACGCGCCGCTGGCAAAGCTGGACCTGCTCCAGGGCTTCGTGGCCTGGGGTGTGGTCAGTCTGGCGTGCCTGGGCGTGGCCATCAAGCTGCTGCTGGACGAGGTCCCGGCGCTGAGCCCGCGCTGGCGCGGCTTGCTGGTGTTCGTCTTCGCCTTCGCGCCGGTCTACTTCGGCCTGATCGACGGCGAAAACGCGACCGTCTCGCTGCTGCTATACGCGCTGATCTACCGTGCCTTTGCGCGCAAGCAAGACCGAGCGTTGGGCGTCTGGGCGGCGCTCGGCCTGTTCAAGCCACAGCTGTTTTTCGTCTTCCCGCTGATCTTCCTGATGACGCGCCGCTGGCAGTCGTTGCTGTCGTACGCACTCACGGCGACGCTACTGGCCATCATCTCGTTCGCGCTGGTCGGCCTCGATGGCATGCAAGCCTGGGCCAGCGTCCTGCTCGAGCACGAAGGCGGCAACGCTCTGGCCAACGGCTGGCGGATGGCGTCGGCCAAGTCATTTCTGGACACCCTCCTCCCCGGCCTGGCGCCGCTGTCGCTGCTGACCTACGTAGCCGTGAGCGCCGCCCTGCTCGTCCTGCTGTGGCAAGTCTGGCGCCGCCCCACGCCAGACCTCCCGGTCGCCTTCGCCCTGACCACGCTAGTGGCGGTCCTGGTCGACCCCCACCTGGTCGACTACGACCTGACCGTGCTCGTAGCCGCCGGCGTGGTGGCTTTCACCCTGGTCCCGCGGTACCTGCTGGTGATCGTCCCGCTGTACATCGTGACGATCTTCCGTGCGCAGATTGCGATCGGAGACGCAGGTCTACTCCTGACCCCGCCACTGCTGCTGGTGCTGACAGTGTGGCTTACCCGGCAAACTCCCCGACTCCCCCGCGCCGCCGGAGGCGCCTGAGCCAATTCGTCGGTTCGTGGGCTCCACGCCGAACGCGACCCGGAGTATATTGGCCGACTCCGAGCTTGTAGTGTGAACCAGTGATACTAAACAACTGGCCGGGGTGGAGAGTTAGCGTCTCGGCCCATACCGCCAGGCTCAGCAGGCTGTAACGAAGGCGAGCGTAGTGCGGGTTCCGCAAGTCAAGTGCCAAGCGCCGAGCCTGACCCAGGTGAACGTGCTCACGTAGGGGACTGTTCGGATCGAAAACGTAGGCCTCAACAAGTGGAGCCAGAGGGCCATCCAACCACCTTGCGAGAGGTACGGTGAATCCAATCTTTTTGCGTTCGACAATGTGTTCCGGAAGGTGTTGGCGCGCGATCCGTCGCAACAACAGCTTGCCGCGGCCCGCTCTCATACGTAGTGAACGCGGAAGTCCGGCTAGCTCCTCCGCCAGGACGTGGTCGAGGAGTGGGACACGAACTTCGAGACTGTGCCCCATCGCCGCCATGTCCACCTTTGCGAGAATGTCGCCGGCCAGATAACCGCGCGCGGCGTCAATCCACTGCGCTGTGGCGACAGAACCAGGACTCGGATCACCAATTGGGACGCTGAACTGACTGACAAGTTCTTCGCTGGCTTCCCTCAACTCGTCGTGGGTACCGCCAAACAAGCGCGCCAGCGGACCATTCCACAGGTGTGCGCTCAACCGCAGGTATAACTGGTCCTGGTGAGCGGCAATCAGAGTCAAGCTGGACTTGGCCGGTGCGTACGCTGGCCAAATCCCGGCAAGGGCTGCGGCACCACTCGGAACTAGCGGCAGACTGGACGCCGCGGAGAGCCGACGATAGTCGCGGTATATTCCATAGCCACCAAACATTTCGTCACCACCGTCTCCGGACAGGGCCACGGTAACCCATCGACGGGCAGCATCGCTTACCGCGGACGTTGGAATGAGTGACGAATCCGCAAACGGCTCGTCGAAGTGTCGCATGAGACCTAGCAGGGCTTCTGGACGTGGACACTCCAGGATCTCCTCGTGGTCCGTGGTACCGAGTAGCGTCGAAACCTCTTGCGCGGCGTCGGCGTCCGGTGAGTACACGTCTTTGGGCCGAATCGAGAACGTGTGAAAGGGCTCTTCGGCGTATTTTGAGCTAAGTGCCACTACGGTGCTCGAATCGAGACCCCCAGACAAGAACGCGCCAACGGGCACATCCGAAATCAACCTGAGGCGAACAGCCTCCTGGAGTCGGCTAGCAACGATACGCTCCCAGTCAACCGTGGTGTGTTTGTGGTCTCGATCATCGGGGACCGGTAGAGACCAGTACTGGTGCTCATGGAACTGACCATTCGCCGCGAAGCGCATCGTGTGCCCTGGACGTACACGACGAATGTCACGGTAGATTGTTCGACTACCGGGTACATAGCCGAGTGCCAGGTACTGTGCAAGCGAGACTCGATCGACTTCGACCGGCAACACCGCCCGTAACGCCTTTAACTCCGACGCGAAGTAAACTCGGTCGCCGCGCCGCGTGTAGAAGAGTGGCTTCTTTCCAAAGCGGTCCCGAGCAAGGAGCAAAGACTGTCCAGCGCTGTCCCACAATGCGAATGCGAACATGCCTCGCAATGAGGACACTACCCCATCACCGCAAAGGGCGTGGCCGGCAAGAATGACCTCAGTATCTGATCTCGTTGAGAACGGGTATGCAGCAGCGCGGAATTGCTCTCGTAGCGCACGGAAATTGTAAATCTCGCCGTTGAATACGATGGTGCGATTCTGAGCGTGGTCGGTCATCGGCTGGTCGCCAGTTTCCAGATCAATGATTGCCAACCGTCGATGAGCTAGGGCGGCACGGCCGGTGGACAGGTATACAGGCCATGGCCATCGGGACCGCGGTGAACAAGTTGCTCGCTCATTTGCGCAGCAACCGCAGCCAGTTCGGGATCGAATCGAGACGAAACGACGCCGGCTATACCACACATGGTTCAGCCGAAGAGTTCCTGGTAGAGGTCTTCGTACGCATTCGCAGTGGCCTGTATGTCGAAATGACTCAACGCACGCGCGCGCCCCGCCACTCCATGAGCCTCCGCTGTCACTGGGTTCCCGAGATAGCGCAACATCGTCGCTGCTAGTGCCGTTGGATCTCGTGGTGGTGCGAGAAACCCTGTTGTGCCGTCGATTACGACTTCCGGGGTACCACCAACGCGAGTCGCTACGACTGGCAACGCGCAGGACATAGCCTCAATTGCCGCATTTGGGAGGCCTTCCTCGTGCGAACTCAGAACAAATATCTTGGCCTCTCGAAGGCGTTGGGCAACGTCCAATTGCTGTCCCCAGAACGTCACATGTTGCGCGAGGCCCACGTCTGCAACACGACGCTCAAGCGCGGCACGCTGGCTCCCATCGCCCACAACGCTTAGCGTCGTTCCAGGCCGAGATTCGACCACCAGACGCATAGCCTCGATCAAATCGAAAATCCCCTTATAGTGCTCGAGCCGGGTGGTGGTGACGAAGTCGAACTGTCGCTTCTGCACGGAGGCTGGTATGAATTGGGCGCAGTCTACTCCCCCGTAGATCACGCGCAGACGACCTGCGGGAATTCGATCACGAGTAAACATACGGGACGCGACGGCCTCAGAGTTGGCCACGTGCACCGCACACAATCGCATCGACAAGCGATTCATGGCAGTCATGAATCGCGGACGTTCATCCTCGATACCGCGCTCCTCGCAGATCACTTTGGCACCCGAAAGCACCCCCATTCGAGCCCACAAATTTGAGAGTATGAGACGTGAGTGAACGATCGCGGGTCTATACCGACGCAGAAGCGGTAGCAGTTGGAAACCTCGTAATTCAGCAAGCCCGGGCCGAACGCCTAACTCGAGCACGGGAATGTCAAGTTGGGAGTATGCCTCGCGCAATACCCCGCCTGAAATTAGAGAACAGACGACCGGTTCGACGTGGGTACGTTTGACCCTACGCAGAACTTCAAGGAGCGACCGCTCCGCCCCCCCCACCTCCAAGGTCGTGAGAACATAGAGCACGCGCACCGGGCCGCGTCGAGAAGCACTCACTGCACGAGAGCGCGCGTAAAATAACGCCTCGTTCGGCTCAGTTTTTCGCCCAGTCGCACTGAACCGTCAATCGCACTGTGCCCGCAACGCGTTCCGTTGCCCAATTACAGCTCCACCGCTCACGTGCAACCAATCAGCATGATGATACTGACGCCAGACTCCGCGGGACCATTTCAACCCGCAGGCGCCCGAACACGCTTACGTCCAGTTCAGCTGCGCCGACCACCACGGTGACCATGTCTAACCGATCGCCCATGGCAACTCAAGCACCGCAAAGCAAGCGTCTACTCGACGACAACGGCCGGTGCGCACGATCGAGGCGTTAGAGTACCGCGTTGTACGGATCCGTTCTAGCCCGGCGGTACCTTCGTGCGTTTCGCTCGGAGCGTCGCTTCTTTACCGCCGTCAGCGCCGTCGGAGCGTCTGCACTTGCGGTCGCGCTGGTTGGCGCCGTTAAAGAACTTGCAATAGCGGCGCACTTTGGGACTTCTAGTGCTCTAGACGCTTACCTGCAGGCCTTTGTCATGTTCCTGCTCGTCACAAGTTCATTCGTGACAGCCCTAGGCGACGCATTCCTACCTGTGTTTGTCCGTGCTAGCCATAACGCGTCCACCATCTCACCGCGACGACTCGTCCGTTTAACGGTAACTCTAAATGTTATGACCATGACGGCTGTCACGATTGCTCTCATTTTCGGTAGGCAGCCTATCTTCGCATTACTTACTGCAAACTTCGATGATCAGACGCGGCAGTTGAGCCAGACATTGCTCATTCTTATGGCTCCAGCGATCGTGTTGGCAGGAGCCAGCGGGGCAATGCTACCAATCCTCAACGTACGCAACCGCATGAAACTCGCAGCAATTATCCCAATTGTGACTCCATTTGTAACGTTCCTTGCGTTGACGTTCTTGCCGCAACCATCCATCTTAGTCTTACCCGCCACCTTGACGCCGAAACGATTAGAACTAATTCTGGCGAGTTTTGGCCTGTTTTCTCTGGGATATTCGATTCGGCCCACTTGGCCACGACCGAGCGATTTGCCGCAGATATCGATGTGGGTACGTCAATGTATACCGCTGGCGATTGCGGGCATTTTGGCAACCGGCAGTGTGGCGATCGACCAAGGCGTTGCATCAACACTTGGCACCGGTTCGGTTTCATCTCTCAGCTTTGGGACGCGCGTGACGCTTGCGATCGTCGGAATCGGAAGTCTCGCACTGAGCGCATTTGTCTTCCCGGATCTCTCGGCTGGTAGTGGTTCAGGACTTTCAGTGCCTTAAGAAGCCGCCACTCGCTACGCTGTTATAAGTTTTTTAGGCGCACTCACCGTCACAGCTTTCGTGATTATTTTCTCTGAACCCATTACGAGATTATTGTTTCAACGGGGAGCGTTTTCTGCTGACGATACCGCCATCGTGCAGCGCATACAAATGCTGTTCGTTCTGCAGGTACCCTTTCACGTGTCGGGAATAATCTTCGTGCGGCTTATCAGTGCAACGGGCCGCAACCACGTGCTGATAGTGCTCGGCCTCTTCATGCTGGCTGTAAACACCGCGGCTGACTTCACGTTCGCCCGACTATTTGGCGTGGAGGGCATCGCGCTTGCAACCAGCGCGGTGTTCATGGTCTCTTTCAGCGTGCTCTGGTTTGAAGCGGGACGCAGCCTCAGGCACGCTGCGAGCAGCGCCGCCTTATCCTCATCCGTTTAAGTCCCGGGCAATGCAATCCGGTTTCACACGGCAGACCTCGAGGCGAATATGCAGGTCCGCGCAATAATGGATGGCAACGCGAAAATGGGACCCAACTCAGGCGATCGTGCGGGAACGCAGTACTGGGACCGGGTATGGATGACTGGCGGCTACGCTTCCACGTGCCGTCGATCCCTTACGCGGGGGTTTGTGGTATGCACCGCACCGCCGATTCCACCGATTCTACGAAGAACAAGCATTCTGGAATATGTCGACGCAAAACAAGAGGTTGCTCGAGATCGGCGCTGCCCGATCGGAGTGGTTGCCCTATTTCGCCAAAACCTGGGGATTCGCCGTAACAGGACTCGACTACTCCGAAATTGGCGCGGAACAATGTCGCGCCGTTCTCGACAGCGAACAGCAATACGTAGTCGGCCAGGA
>CAVZNP010000012.1:0-53609 GCA_963776625.1 uncultured Chloroflexia bacterium
TCGACCTCGGCGAGGGCGAGCACCTGGTTGCGTACGAGGCGTCCGATGCCCGCGCGTTGGTTGACCGCGGCGGAATAGTCGATGGCGATCCGCATTTCCTGGGAGTTGAGTGTACGGAACGCAGAACACGTTTTCCCCGGAGGGGACCCACGCGTTCCCCGGACTCACGCCTTCGGGGGGGACTCACGCGTTCCACGGAGGCGGACTCACGCCTTCGCGGGGGACTCACGCGTTCCCCGGAGGGGGACTCACGCCTTCGCGGGGGACTCACGCGTTCGCCGGAGGGGGACTCACGCGTTCGCCGGAGGGGGACTCACGCGTTCGCCGGAGGGGGACTCACGCATTCGCCGGAGGGGGACTCACGCGTTCGCCGGAGGGGGACTCACGCGTTCGCCGGAGGGGGGACTCACGCATTCGCCGGAGGGGGACTCACGCGTTCGCCGGAGGGGGACTCACGCGTTCGCCGGGGGGGGACTCACGCGTTCGCCTGACGGGGGACTCACGCGTTCGCCTGACGGGGGCTCACGCGTTCCCCTGAGTGACCCACCCCGTCCGGGGAAACCTTTAGATGGGTCCCCTCTGGGGTAAGCCTCTTGCGCTTGTCAGACGCTGCGTGGCGACCAGTCCGAGCCCCAGCAGCACGCCGAGCTGAATGTTCACGCTGTGCACGAACAGGCTGTCGAACAGGTTGTGCACGCAGAACACCACCAGCCCGCCAAAGACACCCGCCAGCACGGCGCGCCAGAACGTGCCCGATTGCGCTTCCGAGCGCACCAGTACCCCGCCCAGCTGCCGATAACACAGGCCCAGCAGCAGCAGCAGCAGACCGCCGCCCACCACGCCAAGCTCCGCCAGCATGTTGATGTAGTAATTGTGGGCGTGCCCGAGCGGTTCGATCCAGCTGCTCACGTAGTAGTCCGGATAGGCCTGGGCATAGTTGCCAGCACCCACGCCAAACCACGGGTGATCCAGGAACATGTACCAACCAGCCTGCCAGTGAGCCATGCGCTCCACGACAGCCCAGTTGTCACTTGTGACCTCAACGGTACGTACGTCGAAGACCCCGAAGTACGAGATCGCCTGGGAGAGTCGATCCGTGAGTGCGGACGGCAGCGCCCCAGACACCGCGAGCGCGAGCAGCAGCACGCCGCCCAGGGCGCACGGAATCAGCAATCGGCGTGTGGAGCTGCTCCACGCCAACATCAGACAGATTGCCGCGACCGCGCCGCCCAGCCAGGCCCCCCGCGACTGACTGAGGCCAATGCCGACGACCAGCAGCGCCGACGCCGCGGTCGCCAGCCAGCGAAACTTCACGGGATTGGCGCGACACAGCGCCATGCACACGGCAAGCGGCAGGATCGTCGTCAGGTAGCCGGCGAACGGATTGGGCTGATCGAAATGTCCGAACGCGCGCAACGCGCCCTGGAGATCAAAGGCGGCGGGCCCACTGTCGGTGAAGAACTGCATCGCGCCATAGGCCGCTTCGGCTGCGCCCGCGACCAGCATCGCGCCGATGACCCAGCGCGCTGACCACGGTTCGCGCACGAGGTCCACGACGATCAGCAGTGCCAGCAACAGCTCGAGCCACTTGAGCGTCTCTTTGATGGCCGAGGTTTTGTCGACCGCGTACCCGATCGACACGCCGGCCAACGCGACCATCGCCAGGATCGCGACGACAATTGCGCCCGCCTGGAGATTGATCTCTCGTCTGCGTACGCCACGCGCCAGCCAGGCCACGGTCAGCAGCGCGATGACCAGCTCTGCCGCGCCGACGGAGGGATCCGTCGAGGTCGAGGTCGGATCGGCGGCGGAAGCCCGACTTCCAAACGGCACGGCTAGCAACACCAGCGGCAGTCCGACGAGCGGCTGGATAAACGTGAGAATCGTCGCGGCGACGGCCACCACGCCGAGGAGCGAGTCCTCGGTCTGATCCGGCAGGGCGATTGCCACGCCGATGGCCACGACGACGGCGATCCATACACCCACCAGCGCCGCGCGTCGCAGACCGTCGGACCGCAGCGCGCCACGCGCGGCGCGAAGCTCGAAGGTGGCGGCCATCAGGAAACGGCCGTCACCTCGCGGAAGTACTCGATGGTTTTCTCGACCCCCGCGCGCAGCGGCACCTGAGGTTGCCAGCCCAGCTCGGAGCGTACGCGGGTGATGTCCGGACGACGGCGGCTCGGATCGTCAGGCACAGGCGGCATGTACGTGATGCGCGATTTACTTGACGGAATCAGCTCGAGGACGAGTTTGGCGTACTCGATGATCGTGTGCTCTTCAGGGTTGCCCACGTTGTACACGCGCCCCGCGGCTTCGGAGCGCGACGATTCCACGACCGCGAGCATGCCTTCAACCAGGTCCTGCACGAAGCACAACGAACGGGTGAACTGACCGTCGCCGTAAATCGTGATCGGCTGATTCCGCAGCGCTTGCGTGATGAAGTTGGGCAGCATGCGGCCGTCTTCAGGGTCCATGTTGGGTCCGTAGGTGTTGAAGATGCGAATAAGCCGCACGTCGACGTCGAAGCTGCGCACGAAGATCATGCACAGCGCCTCGCCAAAGCGTTTGGCCTCGTCGTAGCAGCTGCGCGGGCCTGTCGACGAGACATTGCCCCAGTACTCCTCGCGTTGCGGGTGCTCGTGCGGATCGCCGTACACCTCGGACGTCGACGCGAACAACACGCGGCCGCCGTTGCGGCGCGCGAGCTCGAGCACATTGCGCAGGCCAACCGAGTTGACCAACGCGGTTTCCAACGGCAGCGCCATATAGCTGCGCGGCGTGTGCGGGTTGGGGCTGGCCGGGCTGGCCAGATGAAAATAGCGGTCTGCCTTGAGATCGTCGGACAGCGGCTCGGCCGAGACGTCCTGTTCGATCAGGCGGAAGCGGGGGTCGTCCAGGAGGCCTGCGATATTGCGCCGCAAACCGGAGGCAAAGTTGTCGATACAGGTGACGGTGCAGCCGTCAGCCAGCAGACGGCGGCACAGGTGGGATCCGATGAAGCCGCCCCCACCCGTGACAAGGGCTTTCACGTGCGCTCAATTCTACTGGCGACCAGTGCGAGCGACAGCCAGAACACGCAGGCCAGGTCCACCAGGAAGTAGCTGTTGTCGATGAAACCGTGGACCAGCAGGTCGGCCATTGCGCCCAGTGCGCCAGCCACGACCCAGCGTCGAGCAGGGTCGCGCAGTGAGCGCCGCGCGTTTTGCCAGAAGCGCACGAGCAGCCAGACAAAGGCGACAAGCCCGAGGAGCCCGAGGGAAAGCCAGAAATTGAAGATCCAGTTGTGCGGGTGGGACAGGCTCGGCTCGGCCGCGGCCCCTTCGCGCAGGTAGAACTGCTGATAGAGGTAGACGAAGTTGTCGAGACCTACGCCGAGCAGCGGATGGTCGCGCACCATTTCCAGCGAGGACAACCACAGGTCGAGGCGAAAACCGCCCGTCTGGCGCAGTGGGTTCAGGCGCTCGGGCAGCGTCCCCGCGATTGCCAATCCGCTGACGACGACCAGCACCAGCGTGGCGGCCACGCCCAGCCATACCGCCAGGCGTCGATAGCCCAGCGCGACGATCACGACCAGCGTCGCCGCGACCGTGCCGAGCCAGCCGCCAGTCGAGAACGTCAGCAACAGTCCCAGCCCGACCGCTGCCGTTGGAAGCCACAACCAGCGACGCCAGGCGACCGAGCCAGCGAGCAAAAACGGCCAGGCGCGGCCGAGCATGAGCGCCAGGTGGTTGGCCGACGGATACCATGCCTGCACGCGCAGAACGCCTTCGACCGGGGTGCCGCCGATGCCGAGTGGGCCCTGGACCACGGCCGCGAGCGCGGTCAGCGTTGCACCGGCCAGAAAGCCAGCCAGCGCGAAGTTGGCGCTGCCGCGCAGGCACTGGAGCAACCAGAAGAACAGCACCGGCTCGAGGATCAGTGCGCGCATGTCGCGCACGCTGAGCAGCGGGTACTGGGTTACCAGCAGCGAGAGGAGTGCCGCTGCCAGGAACAAGGCCAGTGGCTTGTCGTACGCGCTTGTCGGGAAACGAAGTGGCAGCTGGCGCCGTCGCACGAGAATTGCCAGCCAGCTCAGCATCAGCGCTAGGCCTGGCGGCGTGACTGACAGCGGACCGGCAAGCGTTCGGGTAAAGAAGAAGGTAGGCAGCGTGGCGCCGATCAGCACCGGGCCGGCGTAGGGACTCCACACCATGCCGACCAGGCTGGCCACCACGCCGATCACCAGCAGGTCCATGCGGTGCTGCGGCGCGGCAAAGGTCAGGAGCATGCCCGCGCCTGCCAGCGCGAGAGCTCGCCAGTCTGGCCGCGCGAGTAGGGGGCGTGACGTCGGTGGCGCCTCTGCCACTGTCGTCTCCGCCACTACCGTCATAGTCAGCACGTTTTACACTCCACGCGCGTGGAACTACGCAGCGTCGGAGTGGTCGGCTGTGGGCTGATGGGATCAGGCATTGCCGAGGTGTGCGCCAGAGCTGGCTACGCGACGATCGTTCGCGAAATCAACGACGACCTCCTGGCCCGTGGCCGCCAGCGGATCGAGCAGTCGCTCGAGACCGCCGTGCGGCGCAACAAGCTCGGCCCCGGCGAGCGTGATGCAGCCTTGACCCGCTTGACGGGCACGACCTCCCTGGAGGATTTCGGCGGATGTGACCTCGTCATCGAGGCCGCCACCGAGAACCCCGAGATCAAGCGGCGGACCTTCGAAGAGCTGGATCGCGTGTGTCCGCCACACGCCATCCTGGCCAGCAACACGTCCTCGATTCCGATCATTCAGATGGCCACCGCGACTCGCCGCGCCGACCAGGTGCTGGGCATGCACTTCATGAATCCCGTGCCCGTCATGCCGCTCATCGAATTCGTGCGCACGCTGACTACCTCCGATGCAACGCTCGAAACGGCCAGACGCTTCGGCGAGAGCCTGGGCAAACGCATCATCGTCAGCAAGGACCGCGCGGGATTCATTGTGAATTTCTTATTGATCCCGTACCTGTGCGAGGCGATCCGCATGCTCGAGCAGGGGTTCGCGACGCGCGAAGACATCGACGTGGGGATGATGCTCGGGACGAGCTACCCGATGGGCCCGTTGAAGCTGCTCGACTTCGTGGGGCTGGATACGACGCTGTTCATCGCCGACATCCTGTTCGACGAGTTCAAAGACTCGCGCTTCGCGGCGCCCACCCTGCTGCGTCAGATGGTCACCGCGGGTTATCTGGGTCGCAAGACCGGGCGGGGGTTCTATAACTACGCGGCAGGTGAGCAAGCACCAGAGCGCTGAGCGCAGCGTCAGACTTGAAAGTGACCCACGCAATGCAAAGCGCGCACATGGGGAGATGACCACGGTACTGTCGGTCCAGCCGCGGAATGCAGAGGAAGCGTCCCCGCGGGAGCTGCCCACGGCGGCGGCGGTAGCGCAACAGGGGATTGCCCCACACGAGGCGACCACGGCGGCGGTAGCGCAACAGGGGATTGCCACGCCAGAGCTGCCCACGGCGGTGGCAGCGCAGCAGCGCATTGCCACACGGGATGCGACCACGGCGGCGGCGGTAGCGCAACAGGGGATTGCCACGCCAGATGCGACCACGGCGGCGGTAGCGCAACAGGGGATTGCCACGCCAGAAACGCCCACGGCGGTGGTAGCGCAGCGGGGGATTTCAAAGGGGGCGCAGCCCCCTTTGACCCTCGGAGAGTCCCACACCGGCGCGAGCGAGCGAAGCGAGCAATGCGCCGAGTAGGCATCGTCGGCGTGCCAATGGACCTCGGCGCAGGCCGCCGCGGCGTGGACATGGGCCCCTCCGCCATCCGCTACGCGGGTCTCGAGCGCGACCTCCTGGCCATGGGCCTGAGCGTCACCGACCATCACAACATCACCGTGCCCGGTCCCGAAAGCGGCGACGTCGGCGATCCTCGCGCCCGCTACGCGGCTCTCATCGAGGAAGCGTGCGTCGCCGTCCGAGCGTGCGTCGCCGAGATTGCCCGTGACGGCGACTTTCCGCTGGTCCTCGGCGGTGACCACGCGATTGCCATGGGCACCGTCGCGGGAGTGCTCGATGCTCGCGGCGACGTCGGCGTGCTGTGGGTGGATGCCCACGGAGACATCAACACGCCCGAGACGACGCCGAGTGGCAACGTGCACGGCATGCCCGTCGCCACGATGCTCGGCCTCACGGGTCTCGGCGCCCGGTTGGGCTGGACGTCGCGCACGCTGGATCCGCGCCGCGTGGTGCTGTTCGGTACGCGCACGCTGGATTCGGGTGAGCAGCGCACGATCCGCGAGCTCGGCGTGCGCATGTTCACGATGAGCGAGATCGATCAGCGCGGCATCAAAGTTTGCCTGGATGAGGTGATCGAGCGGCTCTCAGGCGTCGGGGGCATGCACATTTCGTTTGACATCGACGCGGTTGATCCGCTGGAGGCGCCTGGGGTGGGCACGCCGTGGCCCGGCGGCCTCACGTATCGAGAGGCGCACCTGGCGATGGAGGTACTGGCGGCGACCGGCGCGGTGACCTCCATGGAAGTCGTCGAGGTCAATCCGATTGCGGACCATGAGAACCGCACTGGCAAGCTCGCTGCGGAGCTGATCCTCTCAGCGCTGGGACGCACCATCGCCGGCTAGCGCCCGGCCTTCCCCGACTGCCGCCGCTTGCGCGCAGCGGCCACCAGCGCCTCTTGACTCAGCTCGCCATTTCGTCGGGCCACATCCTCGAGCAGTTGCGTATTCGCCCTCGGGTCGGACAGACACCACTCCTGGTGATCGCGCAGCGACGTCTCGTCCTCGGCCGCGCCGCCGCACCAGGCGCACAGCCACAACGCTGGCTTCATGGCAGCTCGCTGCCCTCGCTGGAGCGCTCCAACCCGCGCGCGTACAACGCTCGCGCGTCGCCAATGACCCGATGCGCCACGGCGGCGTCCTCCCAGCCGACCACGTCGCTCCACTTGGCTTCGAGCGCCTTGTACGTCTGAAAAAAGTTTTCGATCTCGATCAGCCAGTGGTGGCCGATATCGCCGATGTCGTGCAGCTCGTTGTAGTGCGGGTCGCCGATGGGCACCGCCAGGATCTTCTGGTCCGGCCCCTTCTCATCCCGCATGTCCAGGACGCCGATAGGCCGCGCGATGACGTGACACCCCGGAAAGGTCGGCTCGTCGATGACCACGAGCGCGTCCAGCGCATCGCCATCGCGAGCCAACGTGCCAACCACGAAGCCATAGTCCGTCGGATAGTGCACCGACGAATACAGCACTCGATCGAGCGT
Organism: uncultured Chloroflexia bacterium; assembly: GCA_963776625.1. Classification (GTDB taxonomy): domain Bacteria; phylum Chloroflexota; class UBA6077; order UBA6077; family CF-72; genus CF-72. The sequence goes on from CAVZNP010000012.1 coordinate 7,248, forward strand.
CATAACCCCGCGTTCTTTGTCCAACTCGTACTTGTTGCGGCTTCCGCGCGGGATCTCCACGACGACCTCGATGAGGTCTGTCTCCACCCAGTCAGGATAAATCAAGTCAGGCTCCAAGGAGCGCGGTTGAAAGCCCGTAAATCCACTTCGAAACCGCCTGCCGCGCTCCTGGGCCAAACTGTCACAGACGTCTGGCCGCCTGCGACTCGGGCTGAAAACGGGCTTGTGGGCCAGACTTCTAGAATCCGTCACGGGTGAGTGCGATCGAGTCGGGGGTCAACCCGTCGAGTGCGGAGTTTCAGGCAAACCGTGAACACAACCTGGCGCTGGTGGCCGATCTGCGCGCGCGCCTGGCTCAGGTCAAACTGGGCGGCGGGGCAGAGGCCGTCCGCCGCCACGAGGCACGTGGCAAGCTGCTTGCGCGCGACCGCATCGACTGCCTGATCGATCCAGACTCCCCGTTTCTGGAGCTGTCGCCGCTGGCCGCCACGGGTATGTACGACGACGACGCGCCGTCGGCAGGCATTGTGACAGGGGTCGGCCAGGTGGAAGGCAAGCAGGTCGCGATCGTCGCCAACGACGCCACCGTCAAAGGTGGCACGTACTACCCGATGACGGTCAAAAAGCACCTGCGCCTGCAGGAGATCGCCGACCAGAACCGCCTGCCGTGCGTCTATCTGGTGGATTCCGGCGGTGCCTTTCTGCCGCTGCAGGCGGACGTGTTTCCCGGACCGCGACCACTTCGGGCGGATTTTTTTCAACCAGGCCAATCTATCGGCCAGGGGGATTGCTCAGGTCGCGGTGGTCATGGGTTCCTCCACCGCGGGCGGGGCCTACGTGCCCGCCATGAGCGACCAGACGATCATTGTCAAAGGCACGGGCACCATCTTCATCGGCGGTCCGCCCCTGGTAAAGGCCGCCACCGGTGAGGACGTCGCCGCCGAAGAGCTTGGCGGTGCGGACGTCCACACACGCATCTCCGGCGTCGCGGACTACTTCGCCGAGGACGATCGGCACGCACTCGCCATTGCCCGTCGCATCCTGACCAGTGTGCCGACCCCGAGGCACGTGCCGTGGACGGTCCTGGAGCCGCGCGAGCCCAGGTACGACCCCACCGAGCTGTACGGTGTCGTGCCCGAGGATTTGCGCAAGCAGTTCGACGTGCGTGAGGTGATTGCCCGCATTGTCGATGCCAGCGAACTCGACGAGTTCAAGGCCAGCTATGGCACGACGCTCGTGACTGGCTTCGCGCACATCATGGGCTTCCCGGTAGGCATCGTTGCTAACAACGGCATTCTCTTCAGTGAAAGCAGCCTGAAGGGCGCGCACTTTGTCGAATTGTGCTGCGCCAGAAAAATACCGCTGGTGTTCTTGCAGAACATTACGGGCTTTATGGTCGGGCGCGAGTACGAGAATCGAGGCCTTGCGCGGGACGGGGCCAAGATGGTGATGGCCGTGGCGAATGCACAGGTGCCGAAGTTCACCGTGATCATTGGTAGCAGCTTCGGCGCCGGCAATTACGGCATGTGTGGGCGCGCGTTCAGTCCCAGGCAGCTCTGGATGTGGCCGAACGGGCGGATCAGCGTCATGGGCGGCCAGCAGGCGGCCAGCGTGTTGTTGCAGGTGCGGCTGGACAACTTGCAGCGCGAGGGTCGCGACCTGACGCGGGTGGAGCGGGAGGCATTTACGGCGCCGACGCTCGCCGCGTACGAGGAGGAGGGCAGTCCGTATTACTCGACCGCGCGGCTGTGGGACGATGGTGTGATCGATCCCGTGGATACGCGCATGGTGCTCGGCCTGGGCCTGTCCGCGGCGCTGAACGCCGAAATTCACGCGACCCCCTTTGGGGTCTTCCGCATGTGACCGACACGAGATGATCGACACGCTGAGTCCCGTGCTCGTCGCCAACCGCGGCGAAATTGCAATTCGGGTGATGCGCACCTGTCGTCGCCTCGGGCTGGCGACCGTGGCGGTCTACTCCGACGCCGACGCTCGCTCGCTGCACGTGCTGGAGGCAGACGCCGCCGTGCATATTGGCGGCTCACTCGCGGCCGACAGCTACCTGAACCAGGCCCGACTTCTGGATGCGGCCAGCACGAGCGGCGCGCGGGCGATCCACCCCGGCTATGGTTTCCTGTCCGAAAACGCGGACTTCGCCCAAGCCGTCGTCGACGCGGGTCTCGTCTGGATCGGACCGCCCCCAGCCGCGATGCGCGCCCTCGGCGACAAGGCACGCGCCAAGGCGCTGGCCGAACTCCACGATGTCCCGGTTCTGCCGGGCTACCACGGGCAGGAGCAGACGCGACAAACCCTGTCGGCGCATGCCGACCGCATCGGCTACCCGCTCATGATCAAAGCCAGCGCACGGGGGTGGTGGTCGCGGCATGCGCGTCGTCGCCGCCACGGCCGAGTTCGAGTCAGCGCTGGAGGCCGCGCAGCGAGAGGCACTCGCCAGCTTTGGCGACGACCGCGTGCTGCTCGAGCGCTACGTCGCCCGCCCACGACACGTGGAAGTGCAGGTTATCGGTGACGCGCACGGCAGACTGATCCACCTGGGGGAGCGCGAGTGCAGCGTGCAGCGTCGGCATCAGAAATTGATCGAGGAGACGCCGTCGCCCGCGGTCGACGTGGCGCTCCGCGAGCGAATGGGCGATGCGGCGCTGCGGCTGGCGCGCGCCGCCGAGTACCGCAACGCCGGGACGGTCGAGTTCCTGCTCGACGCGGACGGGACGTTCGCTTTTCTCGAAGTCAATGCGAGACTCCAGGTCGAGCACCCGGTTACCGAGGCCGTTACCGGCCTCGACCTGGTCGAGCTTCAACTACGCGTGGCAGCCGGTGAGCCGCTGGGACTTGCCCAGTCCGACATCCGTTTCGACGGTCACGCGATGGAGGCGCGGGTGATCGCCGAGGATCCGCTGGCCGGCTTCCTACCATCGAGCGGCACGGTCGAAGTTTTTCGGTATCCCACCTCAGTGCGTGTCGACACCTGGGTGCGCGACAACACACCTGTCTCGCCGTTCTACGACTCGCTTCTGGCGAAGGTAATCGCGCATGACGTCGATCGCGCGGCCGCTGGCGGCAAACTGGCCGACGCACTGCGGAGCTTGCGAATCGAGGGCGTGCGCCACAACGTGGATCTTTTGCTGGCGACTGTCGAATCTGCCGCGTTTCAGGCGGGTGAGCTGCATACGGGATTTCTCGACGAGCAGCGGCTGGTCGCCCAGCTTGCCGAGGTGCCGTCGCGCGTCGTGGCTGCCGTCGCCGCGCTCGATCACCTCTCACCCGCCGCTGCCGCGAACGCTGACCCGTGGCATGCTCGCGGCGGCTGGCGCCAGGCACGTGTGGCGCAGCCAACCGTCTGGACGCGCGCGGGTCGGGAGCACGCCGCGCAGGTTTCGGCTGTCGCGGGCGAGTCGACGCAGGTGCTCGTCGAGGTCGCCGACCAGCATCTGCACGTACGTCGCTCCGTCCCAGACGGGCGCCTGGTCGTCGACGGCGAGAGCGTCACGATTGCAGGAGACGCGGACTTTCGTGTGGTCGACTGGCACGGCCGCTCGTACCGCCTTGCGCGCCGCCGTGCAGTGCGAGTGGAGGACGTCGGGGTCGACCGTCGGGGTGGCGGAGAAAGCGGCGCGCTGACCGCCCCGATGCCAGGGCGCATCGTGAAGGTCGCCGTACAGGTAGGCGAGGAGGTAACGCGCAATCAGCCGCTACTGGTGCTCGAAGCGATGAAGATGGAGCACGTGGTCGAGGCGCCGCACGCCGGGAGCGTCGCCGCGATCCACGTCCACGAAGGCGACCAGGTCGCTGCGGGCACGCTCCTTCTGACGCTGGGTGCGCCGGAGGCCGTGCCGCTACAGTAGGTTCATGCTCGTGCGCGTGGTGCGAATCGTCGAGGTCGGTCCGCGCGACGGCCTGCAAAACGAGGCCGCTGATATCCCGACCGAGGCGAAGGTCCACTACGTGGACCTGCTCTCGGCCGCGGGCTGTACGTGGATCGAGGTCACCTCGTTCGTCCACCCGCGGGCCGTGCCGCGCATGGCCGATGCCGACACGGTGTTTCGCTCCATCGACAAACGCCCTGGCACGCACTACGTGGCGCTGGTTCCCAATTCGCGCGGACTCGAACGCGCCCTGGCCGCTGGTATCCAGGACCTGGCCCTGTTTGTCTCGGCGACGGAGAGCTTCAGTCGGGCCAACATCAATCGCACGATTGCACAATCGCTCGAGGACGCGCGGTCCGTCATCGATCAGGCCACGTCGCGTGGCGTCCATGTGCGCGCGTATATCTCGGTGGTGTTCGGCTGCCCGTACGAAGGCCGCGTCACGCCTGCCCAGGTCCGCGGTGTCGCCGAGCGGCTCTTCGAGCTCGGCGTAGACGAGGTGGTGCTGGGAGACACGATTGGCGTTGCCACGCCGGCCGACGTTGCGCGCGTCATGGACGAGCTGCTCACGCTGGCGCCCGTCGATCGCTGGGGGATGCATTTTCACGACACGCGCGGGATCGCGCTCGCCAACGTGCTGGCCAGTCTGGATCTGGGCCTCAGCAAATTCGACAGCTCAGCCGGAGGGCTGGGCGGCTGCCCGTTTGCGGGGCCGGGCGCGGCGGGCAATCTGGCGACAGAAGATCTGGTGTATTTGCTGGATGGCCTGGGCATCGAACACGGCGTCAGCCTGGATGGGGTGATCGCGGCGTCGAGGTATATCGCTGATGCGGTGGGCCACCCGCTGACCAGCAAGGTCTATCAGGCGGGCGGGCGACCCAGGACGCTTCCGGCGCCCAGATAGCCCGATGGTCATCGGGATCCCCTCGTACCATACACGGCGTGCAAGTAGGCTTCGTCGGCCTTGGCAAGATGGGCCGTCCTATGACCCAGCGTCTGCTCGGCGCTGGCCACACCGTCCACGTCTTCAATCGCTCGAAGGCGGCAATCGACGCGCTCGCCGCCGAAGGCGCGGCACCGGCTGGCTCCGCGAGCGAGGTGGCCCAGCGCGCCGACATCATCATGACGGCTTTGCCGACACCCGAATCAGTCGAGCTGGTCTTCGGCGAGATGACCGGCGTTGCTCGTGCTGGCCAGATCTACATCGACCATTCCACGGTCAGTCCTGGACTGAACCGCCAGTGCGCCGAGCAGCTGAAAGCCAAACAGGCTGACTTCCTCGACGCCCCGGTGTCGGGCGGTCCAGCCGGCGCTCAGGGTGGCACGCTGACCGTCATGGTCGGCGGAGAGCAAGCCGTCTTCGACCGCGCGCTGCCTGTGCTCCAGGCCTTTGGCAAGAACATCCGGCTGTGTGGCGGCATCGGCGCTGGCCAGGTCGTCAAGCTGGTGAATCAGCTCCTGGTGGGGATCCACACCTCGGCGATTGCCGAGGCCGCCGTCTTCGGCGTGCGCTTCGGCGCCGACCCACAGGTCGTGCTGGACGTGATCGGTACTTCATTTGGCGGCTCGACGATGATGACCCGCAATCTGCCGCGCTTTATTTCGCGCGATTTCAGTCCCGCCACACCCGTGGGTCTGATCCTCAAGGATCTGGGGCTGATCCACGACGAAGCCCGCGCCGGCGGTATTCCGCTGTTGCTGGGGGGCCTGGCGGAGCAGCGCTTCTCCGAAGCCCGGGCGCGCGGGTTTGGCGACGAGGACATGGCCGCGCTGGTCAAGCTCTGGGAAGAGCCGGCTGGCGTCGACGTCTCGAAACACGACTGATCGACGATGCCGAAGTACGCCGCGAACCTGACCATGCTCTGGCCCGAGCTGGACGTCTACGATCGCTTTGGCGCCGCCGCTGCCGCCGGGTTCTCGCGCGTCGAGATCCTGTTCGTGCACACGCTGGACCTCGAGCGCGTCGAGCAGCTGTTGCGCGACCTGAAGCTGACCCTGCTGCTTTTCGATCCGGCGCCGGGCGATTGGGAGGCCGGCGAGCGCGGGCTGGCGTGCAACCCAGCCACTCGCGCCGAGTTTCAGCGCACGCTCGACGAGGCGTTGCAGACGGCCCAACGCCTGGGCGTCCGCAGGCTGAATGTCCTCACCGGGATTCCGACGCCGAATGTGGGCCCTGACACCGCCCACGCTACGCTGGTGACCAATTTCCAGTGGGCTGCGCCGCGCGCGGCGGCGGCCGGCGTCACGCTGCTGATCGAAAACATCAACCCCACGGACTTTCCTGGCTACCACATCCGCAGCGTGGAGCGCGCCGCCGACCTGGTTCGGGCCGTCGGCGCCGCCAATGTGCGCGTGCAGTTCGACCAGTACCACGTTGGCATGGTGGGCGGCGACGCGCGCGCGCTGATCCGCGACTACTTCAACCTGGTCGATCATGTGCAGATCGCCGACGTGCCCGGACGACACGAGCCCGGCACGGGTCAGCAGCCTATCGCCGAGTTTCTTTCCGATCTCGATGCGCTGGGTTACGGCGGAGCGGTGGGACTCGAGTATCGGCCCAGCGCGGCGACCGAGTCGGGTATCGCCTGGCTGCCGCGCGACCAGCGCGGGTGACCGCTGCCGTTCGCGTCGAGCTTCACGCAGACCGCATCGCCGAGCTCGAGGCCGCTGGCTGGCGGGCGTACTACGACCGCGACTGGCCGCGCGTCATCAGGCTGATGGTGGCGCTCAACCAGGAGCAGTTCCACATCCCGTTCCCGCTGTCCGCGGTGGCCGCGTTTCACATTGCGCGCGCGTCCGCGGCGTGGGCGCCGGTCGATCACGACGAGGCGGCCGTGCGGCCTCACTTGCGGCGCTTCTATCGCATGGCGCGGCGCTGGTCGGATTTCGAGTTCGAGCCACGGCGCGCGGCAGAGCTGGAGATCGCGTACTGGATCGAGCATCGGCGCCTGATCGGGATCGCGGACAAAACGGCGTTCATCGAAGCGATGACCGCGCTGCACGCGCACCTGTTCTCGGCGTCGCCCGAGCGGATGCAAGAGTCAGCCGAGTGGCGCGTGCGCGCCAACAACACGGTGGATCTGATCACCAGTGGGGAGTCCGCGGACCCCGAGGCGGACTGGCGGAAGCTGGAGGAGGAGCTGCGGCAGTGCTACCGGTCTATCGATCGCACACTGAACGAGGGCAAGTAACGAGTCTTTTTGTATAAGTCGAAAGCTGCGGCTTTCTCCCAGGGCGGGCACCGGCTTGTGCCGACTTCTGAAAAATCTCGTTACGAGCCCGAGCCTGAACTATCGGTTCTCGTTGAGTGCGTGGAGAAACGCGCCGCGCAGTAGCTCTACCAGCTCGATCACGCCGTGCGTGCTCGCCCGCATGTTCACCCTGGGATCCAGCTCGCCTAGCTCGCTCACCGCGGCGCTCACGTCTTCGAGGTGCTCGCGCGCCGCGTCCAGGTGCGCCAGCGTCGCCACCAGCCGCGCGCGGTCGATGGCCACGCCGTCTGAAGGCACACCCATCACGTTCTGAATGTAAAAGCCGGAGCGCTCCAGGTCATTCAAGACCCGCACGCGCTCTTCGATCGGGATCATCAGCTCGCCCGGCGAACTTTAATGACCCCGATATTGCCGCGCGCGCCCAGGCCGCGCAGCCACGCTGTGAACTGTGTATCGCTCATCTGTCGGAGCGACTTGGTACCCATGCCGACCCGAACCCGAATGCGATCCAGATCGTCGAGCGTGAACGCCATGCCGCCCCGATTCTAATTCAGGCCTTTGGCATGCTCGCCAGCGCGGTGAAGGCGGGCCGTGCGCTCCAGTCCGAGCGCAGCACGCCGAAGCCCCACTTCTCGTCACTGGCCTGCACGACTGCCTGATAGTTCAGGTTCCAGACCATGACGCCGCCGATGTACGCGGTCTGGCGTGCCATGCCGAATGCCTGCACCAGGTACTTGGCCTGGGCATCTTCCGAGACGTAGGTCGAGTACTCGTATCCCGGCACCGCGGTGGTGCTCGAGTCGTAGCCGAATTCCGTCAGCCAGATCTTCTTGGCGGTATCACCGGCCTGCGTCATGGCGTCGTGATACTGACCCAGGCGGTAGAAGGCGAAGAAGCTTGGATCGTTGTTCCAGCCGCCCGACAGGCTGCACTGCGGCGTCGACGGCATGCAGTCCGGCGGGTTGGAGAAGCCGCTCAGGTGCGCGCCCAGCACGTCGAAATAGTTTTTGGCCTCGCCGTTGTTGAGCGCGTACAGCGCCTTCAGGTAGGCCAGGTCGTCCATCGACACGCCGGGCGTCGTGGCGCCGGTCGGGCTCAGCGCCCCGAGGAAGGTCAGCGCGTTCGGGTCGCCCGCCTTGGTCCCATCGTGGCCAGCCTTGAGCAGCGGCAGATACGTGGCGGGGTCGATGTTGCTGGCGCCCGCCTCGCGTGCCAGGTTCTCCTCGTTCCACAGCTCGTAGGCTTTGACTTTGCCGGCGTAGCGCGTGGCCATCACCTGCATGACCTGCTGGAACTTGCTGGGGTCGGATGGCATCAGGCCACTGGTCGGGCTGCGATAGAAGCTCGGCGCCTCCTCGACGCTGAGCATGATGTTCAGCCCAGCGCCAACGTCGGCGTTGACGATGGCGTCGAGCTCGCTCCAGTCGTACTGGCCAGGCGCGTTCTCGATGGCGTCCCAGTTGATCTGCTCCTTGATCCAGTTGAAGCCAGCCTGTTTCACGTCGCCGACGACGAAGCCCTTGGCCTGCTGGTTGATGTCCCACATGTGGACCTGGAAGCCGTAGGCGAAGTTGCCGGACGCGGTCGTCGAGCCCGAGCCCGCTGCGGGTGCAGAGGTCGACGTCGAGGCCGATGCGCCCGCCTGCGGCTGCTCCTGGTCAAAGGCGCTGGTGAGATCGCTGCCAGGCAGGTCGTTCGGCCGCGCCAGACTGCCGGGCTTGCCAGGGGCGTACTGCTGGTAGTACTTCGAACCTTGCACCTGCTGGGCCAGGTCTGCCGGGCAGATTCTGGCCGGTCATGACTGCCTTCAGGTAGTCGGCGAGCAGCAGACCTTGCGTACACCCACAGTTCTGGTCGTAGTGCATGATGCCGCGTTGGAATCGCTGATAGATGAAGTTGTTGTTGTTGGGGTCCATTGCGGGTTTGCTGGTCGGCGCGCCCCAGATGTCCAGGTCGAACAACGGCAAAAGTGAGGCGGGTGCGTCAGGTGAATCCTGTGACGTAACCGTAGTGGTGAAGGTCTGGTTGTAGTCGACGGACTGACCGTTGAACATGTCCGGCGCTTGTTGCTGGACAAACTGGACGATCTTGGTCGCATAGTCAGGATCGCTAGGCAGCGGCGTGGCGCTGATAATGCTTGGATCTGCAGCGGGGAATGTGCTGCCGTTGATACGCGTATAAGGAAGCAGTCCGGAATCGAGCAGGTTCAGCGTGTGCACGCTGCCGTCCGGCCACTGCTGCATCACCTCGCGCTGGTAGATCTGAACTGGAAAGCCGTCGAGCTTGAACTGGCGCGAGACCGGGTACCCAAACGTGCGAACGGCGCCCCGTTTCTGGAAGAAGTCCCAGAATGCATCAGTGTCGACACGAAAGCCCGTCTGTGAGAAAAAACGGGGATCGGCGGTCTGCGCACCCGCACTGCTAACGCCGAGAGACAGCGTGCTCAGGACGATCGCTGCGCAAGCGACAACACGGAAAAGCAAGGGCATTCTCCTTCTGGCCAGGGGCCTCAGGTGATCGGTGTTTGTGGCGTCCAAGTCCAACGAGCATGGTGACGCTGCCGTCACACTGGCACGCGGCGTGCACGTCGGGGGCGATTCAACTACCCTGGGAGGTGCTCGTGCGACGGCACGTCGCGGCATTTAGCAGCGTCTTAACAAGCCGTTATTTCCGAATTAGGGGGTTCCCGAGCATACTCCCAAGCAGTCGGGGACCTACCCGGGGATTCGCCCGCGCGTCTTTTTTTTGCCTGCTGAGGTAGTCAACCGTGCTGTCACTTCTACGTCGACTAACCGCAAACAAACCCATCGCCTTTTCCGTGGCCGGCGTCCTTGCTTTAGGGGCGGCGATCCCGGTGGCTGTGGCGACCCTGGCGCCATCGACGCCAGTCCAGGCCCAGCAAGGCGGACCGCCGGGCGGAGCCGGGCTCGTGGTGCGTACCACGCCAGCCAGCATCGGCCCCATCAGTACGGTGCTCGGGTATTCAGGTGCGGTCCAGGCCGGCCAACAGGTCAACGTGGTGCCGCGAACCTCGGGCATCGTGACGGATATCCCCGTCGATGTCGGCAGCGTGGTGCACCGCGGTGACACGCTGGCGACGATCGATCAGGGCGCGCTGCCGGCGCAGTTGCAGCAGGCGCAGGCCAACCTGCTCGCCGCGCGGGCCAAGCTCGCCACGGTGGAAGCCGGCGCGCGACCAGAAGACGTCGCGGCGGCCAACGCGCAGCTCGAGCAGGCGCAGATCAAGCTCGTGCAGCTCCAGCAGGGTCGCCCCGAGGACGTCACCACCGCGCAAGCCAACCTGGACGCGGCCAAGGCCAAGCTCCAGGCGTTGCTCAACGGACCGACCGACGACACACGGCAGGCTGCTCAGAGTTCGGTCGACGCCGACGTCGCCGCCGTCGCCGCTGCACAGGCAGCGCTCGACAACTTCAACGGATCGAGCGCATCCGACATCCAGGCGGCCCAGAGCGCGGTGGATACGGACAAGGCCGCCGTAGCTTCGGCGCAGTCCGCGCTGGACAATCTGCGGGGCACCAACGTGTCCGATCTGCAGGCGGCGCAGACGGCGGTCGATACGGATAACGCCAACATCCAGTCGGCCCAGGCGGCCCTGACTGCCCTGTCAGGCTCAACCGCGGCCGACCAGCAGAACTTGCAGAGCAATGTCAACGCCGATCTCGCACTGGTGGCCGCGGCGCAGGCCGCGATCGATCAGGCGAACTCGCCACCTGACGCGCAGATTGAAGCGGCGCGACAGCTCGTGTCGGCGGCACAGGCGGCGATCGACGCGGCGAACTCGACTGAAGCCGCTCTGAACAATCCCGTGAAGCCGACCTCAACCCCCAACGGAGGCAGCAGCGGCGGCACTACCGGGGCCTGCGCGCTCAATGTCTCGGGTTCCACCCTGAGCAGCGCACAGTGCGACGCGGCCAAGACCGCGGCCGATTCGGCCGTCTCCTCTTCCCAGCAGCAACTGACCTCAGCGCAGGCCGCCCTGACGCAGCTGCAAAACGGTGGCCCGCCGGCGACCAAGGTCCAGCTGCAGAGCAACCTGGTCTCGGCCCAGGAAAAGCTCAAGACCGACCAGGCTCGTCTGGCTGCTGAGAAGAACACGATCGTCTCGCAGCAGGCAACGGCCCAGACATCGCTCACCTCGGCGCAGGAAAAGCTCAAGTCTGACCAGGCCAAACTTGACTCGCTGACCAACGGGACATTTCAGTCGGAGCAAGCCTCAGCGCAGAGCACGCTCGTCTCGGCACAGCAGAAGATGAAGGCGGACCAGGCAAAGCTGGACGCGGTCAACAATGGCACCGAGGCCGCGCAGCTGGCGCAGCTGCAGAGCTCGCTCGAAGCGGCCCAGCAGAAGCAGGTCAGCGACCAGGCCAAGCTGGACGTCCTGAACGCGGGACCGCTGTCAACCGACGTGCAACAGGCGCAGGATGCCGTCAACGCGGCGCAGCAAGCGCTCACCAAAGCGCAGGTGCCCGGCGCTAATACGGACATCGCGCTGCAGCAGTCGGTCATCGACCAGACGTACCAGGAGCTGGTCGGCAAACAGGATGCCTACACCGACGCTGACATGCAGGCTGCCGTAGCAGGTGTCGCCCAGGCGGAGGCGGGCGTCTCGCTGGCGCAGGCGAACCTGGATCAGACGGTGGTGATCGCGCCGTTCGACGGCGTGATCGGAAGTCGGGCGCTGACCACCGGCGCGTATGCCACGCCGTCGACGACGATCCTGTCGCTCGCCTCGACTGGTATTGAAGTCCACGTCACGGTTGAGGAGGCCAACCTGGCCGCGGTTCAACCGGGGCAGGACGTGACGCTGACGGTGCCGGCCTACCCGGGCGTGAACTTCCCGGCCAAGGTCGTGACGGTCGCGCCGTCGGGCGATCCGCGGGCGCACACCTTTGACGTCAAGATCGTGCCCGATACCCAGGACCAGCGGCTGTTGCCCGGGCATGTTCGCCCAGGTGGAGATCGTTTCCCAGCAGAAGCCAGATGCGCTGCTGGTGCCCAAGGAAGCCATCGTGCAGCAGGGCAACAACCAGATCGTCTTCGTGGCCAGCAATGGCAAGGCGGTCGCCACGCCGGTGCAGACGGGCATGACCAATGACACGTCTGTGGAGATCACCAGCGGTCTGACGCCGGGGGCGCAGGTGGTGGTCATCGGCCAGAACGGTTTGCGCGACGGCGCGCCGATTTCGGTGGTGCAAGGTGGTGGTGGCCAGGGCGCTAACGGTGGCGGCGGCGGTGCCAACGCTACTGGTGGCGGTGGCGCCAACAGTGGTGGCGCGGCCGGCGCGAATGCCAGTGGCGGCGCGGCCAGTGGTGGGCAGTCGCAGAGCGGCGCGCCGGCGTCGCAGAGCGGCGGCCAGGCCCAGAGCGGGGCGTCTGGCGCGCAGGGCGACACTTCCGGCGGCGGTCAGCAACCCGCGGCGCCCGCCGCGCCATCGGGCGGCTGACGCCTTCCCCACGTAGCGCGAACTCACCAGACGCCCCCAGGGCCCAGCGCCCCGGGGGCGTCTTCTTGTCTTCGGCGCCAGGGGCCAGCTTTTATGCAGAGGAGGAGTTCGCGCAGGGTAGAGGAGAGTGCATGCCGCGGCATCTCAGACGCCAACCCCTGGGCGGGTTTGCAACCGCCAACTAACTCTAACTAGCAAGGCTTGGCCACACGCCCCAGCCCCCAGAGCCGCTTACGGCAGCTCGAAGAACGACAGCCCGGCGAACAGCACCGCCGCGACCAGGAGGAACGGCGCAAAGTCGAATGCTACCGACGTTTCCTCGTCTTCATTCGCCGCGGCGGCGCGCAGCGCGTTGACGAGCAGCAGAAGGCTGAGCCCAATGCCCACCAGCGCCTCCCAGCGATCCATCGCCTGCTTCTCTTGCATCTGCCTCACCGCGTACAGCTCATCCACGTGGCTGCCACCGCCGCTGCCGCCCGAGGCGTTGACCGCCGACAGGTACTTGGCGGGATCCAGGATCACCCCAGGCAGGAAGTGCTCGGCGGCCGACAGCGGCGGCTGCCCCGAGACGTTGGTGCGCTGCAGGTCGTCCATGGCCGTGTTCGTACGCACCACACCGACAATTCCAATGCCCGTCAGCAGAATGCCGCCAACCAGCATCAGCTGCTGACTGCCCAGCCGTGGTCGCCAGCTCTTGCGCGGCGGCCGCTCCGTGCGAGGCGGCACCTCAGGCGCCGCCGCCGCCAGGTCGTCGCTCAGTGCACCGCGCCCTGAGCGTGCCTCTTGCACAAAAGACCGCAAAATCACCAGGCGGGCCTGCTGCTCGGCGGTGAACTGACTCAAGCTTGCGACAGCAGCCGCTACCACGCTCGGCGTGGCAATCGCGCGTTGCGGCGCGGATTTGGCCGTGTCGGCAGACGTGCGTGGTCTGGACATGACTCCGCGGCCTCGGTCGGGGGAGTCTTCCATCCCAACCGAGGCCGCCATAAAGAGGACTGGCGTCAGGAGAACCGCTTGAATGACCCAGAAAGTGATGTCCACCGCCAGTATCCCCAGCCGCAAAGAAGCATAGCGCGTTCGGGCTCAGGGCTTGCTCGCTTACTCGCTTCCAGTCCTCACCGGAATCTTTCGTTCGGCCTGAGGTTCAGCCTTGGGCAAGAACAACTCGAGAATGCCGTCCTTGTATTCGGCGCTGATCGCCGATTCGTCGACTTCGTGGGGTAGGTTCAGCGAGCGTTCCCAGTGCGCGGGCGAATGCTCGTGGACGAGCCACTGGTCGTCGGCCGCGCCGTTTCCGCTCGCGCCATCACCGTTGGCCTCGCCGCCATCGCGACTGCGAATCGTGAGCGTGTGGCCGTGGATGACCACCTGGACGTCTTCCTGTTTGACGCCTGGCAACGCCGCGCGCACCACATACGCCGAGCCGCGATCGGCGATGTTGAGTGGTACGTCTTGCTTCGAGATTGTCGCGCCGTTGCCGTCGTGGCCACCTACCGACCTTGCCGCCGAAGCTGCTGGCACCGTGCTCGGGCCAGCAGGAGTTGCCTCCATGGCGGGCGCGTGTTCCGTAGCAGGCACCGCGCCGTGTTCTGGCACGCCGGCTGGAGCCGTCTTGCGCCCGCGCTTGAACAACTTGTCCTGCAGGTCGTCCATGACGGTGTACAGCGAGGGGACGACGACCAGGGTCAGAATGGTCGACGACAGCAGTGCGCCGATGACGACCACGGCCATCGGCGCGCGGGTCTCCGCGCCTGGCTCGAGCTTGAGCGCCAGCGGCAGCATGCCGAAGATCATCGTGCACGAGGTCATCAGGATCGGCCGCAGCCGGACGCGGACGGCCTCCTGCAGCGCCTCGGTACGACCCATGCCGCGTTCGCGGAGGGTGTTGGCGTAGTCGACGAGCAGGATGCCGCTCTTGGCGACGAGACCCTCGCCCATGATCATGCCGATGATCGAGAAGATATTGATGGTGTTGCCGGTGACCAACAGCAGCAGGAATGCGCCGATCATGCCCAGCGGGACGGTCAGCATGCGCACGAGCGGGAAGAGCCACGACTCGTAGAGCGCGACCAGCAGCATGTATTCGAGCACGATCGACAGCACCAGGGCGCCGCCAGTGCGGTGATCGCCTGATTGAAGACCTGGACCTGGCCGCGCAGGGTGAAGCCATAGCCGGCGGGAACGCGACCGTCTGCATGGCCGTGTTGACGTCGCTGGCGACGTCGCCGAGCGGTCGGCCGACTGGGTGTTGCGGTCAGAGACGCGGTCACCTGGCGGTTGACCGCTGAATGGTGACGGGACCCGAGCCGTGCTTCAGCGTGGCGATCTGGCCCAGCGTCACGACTGCCGGCGCGCCGCTGCTGGTGGTTGACCCACCACCGCCGCCCGTGCTCGTGCCACCCGAGGACGTGCCACCACTGCTGGTCGTGCCCGTCGCCGACGGGACGCCCACCGGCACCTGGCCGATCGTGCTCAGGTCGTAGCGCTTGCTGGGATCGCCCAGCAGCGTGATGTCTTCCTGTTCCGTTCCCGGCGGCTGGAACTCGGTCACCAGTGAGCCACCGATGGCCGACCCGAGTGCGTTATCGACGGCTTGATTGGTGATGCCCAGCTGGGCCATGCGCACCTGATCGAGGGTGATGTCCAGCTCGGGAACCGTGTTCAGGTTCGTGTTGCGCACGTCCTGCACGCCCGGAATGGTCCCGAGGACAGTCTGAGCCTGGGTGGACAGGGCCGTCACCTGGTCCAGATCCGGACCGCTGATCGCGACGCTGATGCTGCCCGCGCCGCCGCCGCCGCCGCCTGGCAACGGACTGGAGACGCCGCCGTTGAAGTTTGCCCCGGCGATTTTTCGAGCGTCGCCCCGCAGCACGTTGATCAGATCGAACACGGTGCGCTTGCGCTGGTCTTTCGGCACGGTCTGCACGTCGATGTTGACCGTGCTGGCGCCGCCGCGGCTGAAGCCACCGCCACCAGGGATGTTGACCGAGGTGAAGTAGTACTGCACCTCGGGCATAGCCTGGATGAAGCCCTCCATCTGACGCGCGGCGTCGTCCGTGGCGGACAGCGACGTGCCAGGCGGGAGCTGCAAGTTCACACTGAATGCGTTGTCGTCTTCCGCGGGCGCGTACTCGGTGCCCAGCAGGTGCAGCGGGATCATCATGGCGACCGCCACGACAGCGCCCGCGCTCAGCAACAAGACCAGCCAGCGCGCGTGCAGCGTGACCGGCACAGAATTCGAGAAGAAGGTGCTCAGTCGCACGAACCCGCGATCCCACCGCTCTCCGAGAGCGCTGAGTCGCTTGAAGCGCGTCTTACCACCATGCCCCAACCAACGCGAAGCCAGCATTGGCGTGAGCGTGAACGACATCAGCATCGAGAACAGCGTCGCGGCGACGACGGTCAGACCGTACTGGCGGAACAACTGTCCGATGGAGCCCGACATGAACGCGATCGGGGTGTAGACGACGATGTCGGCCATCGTGATAGCGATGGCCGCCATGCCGATCTCGCTGCGGCCATTGAGGGCCGCTTGCCACGGACCTTCGCCTAATTGGAGATGACGGTGAATGTTCTCGAGGACGACGATAGAGTCGTCGACCAGAATGCCGATCATCAGGGCCAGCGCCATCATGCTCATCGTGTTGAGCGTGAAGCCCAGCAAGTACATCACCAGGAAGGTGCTGATCAAGCTGGTCGGGATGGCGCACAGCACGATGATCGTGTGCTTCCAGTCGTGGAGGAAGACCATGATGACGACGGCGACCATCAAGATCGCCAGCGCCAGGTCGTGCTGAATCGAGTCGAGCGAGGCGCGCGTGAACAGCGACTGGTCATTCGTGACGGTCACCGTCGTGCCCTGTGGCAGGAGCTGTTGCAGGTGCTGGAGCTCGGCGCGCAGCGAGTCAGCCACCTGGACCGTGTTTGCGTCGGAGTTGGGCGTGATGCTCATACCGACGGCGTCCTGACCGTTGAGCCGCTGCAGGTTGTACTGCTGCTTGTAGGTCTGAACGACGTTGGCGACGTCACCAACGGTGATCGGCCCGCTGGTGGCCGAATCGCTGATGAGGACGTTCTGAATGTCCTGAAGCGAGGTGAACAGGCCCTGCGGCACGACGTTGATGACCTGCGTGCCCTCGGGCACCGAGCCGGACGGGACGGCCACGTTGGCGTTGGTCAGCGCCGTGTTGATCTGCGCCATCGACACGCCGTACGCGGCGAGCTTGCCGTAGTCGACCTGGACCTCGATCTCGCGCTGCAGGCCGCCTGAGATGTTGACCTGGCCCACACCAGGCACCGACTCCAGGTCGGGTGCAATGTCGTTGGTGGCGATGTCGTACAGCTGATCGAGCGGAGCGCCTGTGAACGCGATGTCCATGATCGGCGACGCGTTCGGGTCAAATTTGCGGACAACGGGTGCAGTCGCGTTGGTGGGGAGCCTGCGCGCGACCGGCCCCATCGCTTGCTGAATGTCGAGATCGGCCTGCGTCGGGTCGTAGCCATCTGTCAGCTGCACGATGACCGACGCGCTGCCCTCGCTCGAGTTTGACGTCACCGTGTCGACGCCGGAGATGCCTGAAATCGCGTTCTCGATGGGTTCGGTGACCAGCAGCTCGACGTTTTCGGCCGAGGCGTTCGGCAGCGAGCTACTGACTGAGACGACGCCAATCGTGACCGGCGGCAGTCGGTCGACGTGGAGATAGGTGTACGCGACACCTCCCATAAGAACGAGGGCCAGGATGCCCATCAGGACCGTGAGCGGCCGATGTATCGCGAGGCGGGTCAGTCCCATTTCAGATCCATAGTCCAGCTCTGTGGCGCGCGCATTGGAATCAAGGATGGGCGAAAAGCGTTAAAGGGGCGCTAACGCGCCAAGAGCGAGGACTTAAATTCACATAAGGAACTCGTCACGAAGGTGCGCGAAGTGTCTGCCAGCGCGCGCCGAAAAGTCGAGATCCTTGCAACTCCCTAAGTTTCATTGACCCATCCGGAACGCGGTCCTAGAATGCGGGAGCCGCACGGCACGAAGTCTGAAGGGGGTTTCGCGCGCGGGCCATGTTTTTGACTCGGCTGGCGGTTGTCCGCCCGCTGACGGTGCTCATGGGTCTGTTGGGCCTCGTGATCATGGGCGCCGTCAGCTACACGTTCCTCAAGATCGATCGGCTGCCCCCGATCAGCATTCCGTTCGTGAGCGTCAGCATGGCGTACACGGGTGCGACCGCTCAGGACGTCGAGCAGCTCATCACCGAGCCAATCGAGAACGCCGTCTCGGGCATGTCGGGCGTGTACAGCATCTCCTCGACCTCCAGCGAGGGCACCTCCAGCGTTTTCGTCCAGCTCGTGGATGGCACGGATCCGACGCAGGCCTCGCTGGAAGTCGAGCGCCGCGTCAACGCCATCCGCAACAAAATGCCTTCCGACGCCGGCGACCCGCGGGTCAACAAGGCCGACCCGAGCCAGCAGCCGATCATGGAGGTCGCCCTGACGGGTACCTCGCAGGATCAGCTGTTCGAGGTCGCCAACGACCAGTTCGTGCCTGACCTCGAGTCCATCCCCGGCGTTGCCCAGATCAACATCTCGGGCGGCCTGGAGACAGAGATCCAGGTCAAGATCGACTATGCCAAGCTGGCGGCGTACGGCATCACGCTCGCACAGATCAACACGGCGCTGACCGATGCCAACGTCGACGCGCCGATTGGTTCGATCCAGCAGGGTCAGGCGCAGCTGGACGTCCGCTCGCTCGGCGCGTTCCAGACCCTCGACGATCTGTCCCATCTGGTGGTCGCCCAGACAACGACGGGTGGACCGATCACGCTCCAGGACATTGGCACGGTGGCGCGCGGCTACAAGCAGGTCACCCAGTTCCAACGGCTGAACGGTCAGGACGCGGTCGGCCTGCAGATCGTCAAACAGTCCGACGCCAACGCGCTCCAGGTTGCTGATTCAGTCCGCGTGGAGCTCGCCAACCTGCAGAACCTGCTCCCGAGCGGTTCGCAGGTCATCATTACTAACGACACGTCTGTCTTCACCCGCGCGTCTCTGGACGCGATCCAGCACGACCTGCTGCTGTCGGTGTTGCTGGTCGGCGGCGTGATGTTGCTGTTCCTCCACGCGTGGCGCCACACCGTCATCGTGCTGCTGGCGATCCCGACCAGCCTGGTGAGCACGTTCCTGGTCATGTACGCGCTGGGCTTCAGCCTCAACATCATGAGCCTGATGGCCCTGGCGCTCATGATCGGCATCCTGGTCGACGACTCCATCGTCGTCCTCGAGAACATTCACCGCCATCTCCAGATGGGCGAGGACCCGCACACCGCGGCCGTCAACGGACGCGGCGAGATCGGTATGGCGGCCATCGCGATCACCATGGCCGACGTCGTCGTGTACACGCCCATCGCCTTCGTCAGCGGCGTGCTCGGCCAGCTCTTCCGTCAGTACGGCCTGACCGTCGTCGCCGCGACGCTCTTCTCGCTGCTGATCTCGTTCACGCTGACGCCGATGCTGGCGTCGCGCTGGCTGCGCCACAACGAGCGCGTCGGCACCAGCCCGTGGTCACGGTTCGGCGTCTGGTGGGACGAGCACTTCGAGATGCTCGGCAACGGCGTCGCCCGCACCGTCCCGTGGGCGATCAAAGCTCGCTGGCCTGTGCTGATCGTGTGCCTCGTCCTGGTAGTCGGTAGCTTCGCGATGGTGCCGGCGGGTCTGATCGGCAGCGAGTACGCCCCGCAAGAAGACGACAACACCTTCTCGGTGAACCTCAGCGCGCCACCCGGCACGGCGTTGTCGGGCATCGACACGCCGACGCGTCAGATGGAGGCGTACCTGCAGGGCATGCCCGAAGTGCAGTACGTCTTCACGTCAGTTCAGACGACGGGCGGCTTTGGGCGAGGTGGCGCGCGGTCCAGCATGGACGTGCAGGTCGTGCCCAAGAACCAGCGCACGCGCAGCATCTTCGACATGATCAACGACGTTCGGGCGTACGGCCGTCGCATTCCGGGCGTGCAGACCAGCGTGAACGTCCAGAGCCCGCTCGGTGGCGGCGGTGGCTTCGGCGGCTGGCGGCACGGCGAGTGTGAACGTGCAGATCGCTGGGCCCGATCTCGACACGCTGAATCAGATCTCAGATCAGGTGATTGCCACGATGTCGACCATCCCGGGCATGGCCGACGTCCAGAATTCCAGCAACGCTGGCAATCCGGAGCTCCACATTCAGCTGGATCGGGCGCGCATGGCGCAGCTGAACGTCACCTCTCAGGCGGTGGCTACCGCGCTGCGGACGGCGGTGAGCGGCTACCGTCGTGAGCGCCTACCGACCGGAGGGCGCGACCCAGCTGGATATCACGCTCATCGCCAACGATACGCAGCGCATGAACCTGGCGAGCATCGCCGCGATTCCGGTCGGCACGGGCACCGCCACGGGCGACGGCGGCGGGACTGCCACGACCACGACCTCGGTCACCTCGGGCACGTCTGCCACGCCGGGTATCGTGACGCTCGGTCAGATTGCCACCATCGGCTACGGCACGGGTCCCGTCTCGATCCAGCGCGTCGACCGCAACCGCACGATGACGATTTCCGGCACGGCGACTGGTCGTTCTCTGGGTGACGTCGCCAACGACGTGACCGCGGCGATGAACCAGGTGACGCCTGCCCGCCGGCTACAGCTGGGCGATTCGCGGCGGCGTTCAGCAGCTCAACAACTCGTTCGCGACCCTGGGCCAGGCGCTGATTCTGTCGGTCGTGCTCGAGTACATGCTGCTCGTGGCGCTGTACGAGTCGTGGTTCTACCCGATCGTGCTGATCCTGGGTGTGCCGCTGGGCATCGCCGGCGCGCTGTGGGGCCTGTTCTTGACCCACAACACGCTGAACATCTTCTCGATCATCGGTCTCATCATGGCGGTCGGTCTGGTGGCCAAGACGGGCATTTTGCTGGTCGACTTCACCAATACGCTGCGCAAACGCGGTATGGGCCGTACCGAGGCGCTGGCGGAGGCGGCGCGCGTCCGCCTGAGACCAATTTTGATGACGACGGCGACGATGAGCTTCGGCATGTTGCCGCTGGCGCTGAAGCTCGAGCCAGGCGCGGAGTCCCGCGCGCCGATGGCGGTGGTCGTCATCGGCGGTCTGCTGACCTCGACGTTCCTGGCCATCTTTGTGACCCCGTCGCTGTACACGCTGCTGGATGACCTGCAGAACGTGTTCTTCCGTCCGGTGCGCACGCCAGAGCCGGTGCCGACCGAACGCGTCGCTGTTGCAGCGCCAGTGTCGGCTCCGGTTCCGAGTGGGGCGGTGCTGGTCGCGGCGGGCAGTGGCAGCGGACACCACGGACAGACCGGCCACGAGCGGGTTGAGCCGACGTGGCTGCGGAGGCTCAAGTCGCGCGAGTTCGACGACGAGTAGCGACGACACGCGCGAGGTGCGCGACGGCGTGTTCAGGGGATTTTCAGGCGGCGGGCTCGCATTTTCGGGCCCGCGCTCTTGACGCACCCGGGTGCGTCGAAGACGATGGGCACACCCCGCCATGCGCCTGCGCACCAAAATCCTGCTCGCCATCCTGCTGACGCTTCTGGCCGGCGACGTCCTCGGCACGTTCGTCGTCCAGAACCGCCTGGCTGACGGCGCGCAACGCGAGGCCAACAACCAGGCGGTGGCCCGCGCGCAGCAAGTGCGCTCGCTGTATCAGGAGCGCAGCGCTACCCTGGTCGCCGAGGGTGAGGCCATCTCGCTGTATCCCGCCGTTATCGCCGCCCTCCTTGGCAACAATCCTGGTCCGCTGCGGACCTGGTCGAGTCAGGTCGCCAACCTGCAGGGCACCAGCGTCACCGTCACCGATGCCAGCGGTCACGTCGTCTCGCGTGGGCATGCTCCCGACCTGAGCGGCGACGATCTTTCGGGCAACTCGCGGGCCTGCGCCAGGCGCTGGCGGGTCAGGAGGTCAGCGGCGTCGAGTCTGGCGACGAGCTTGGTCCAGCGCTGCGCGGCTATGTGCCTGTGCGCCAGGACGGCCTGAGCGGGCCGATCGTCGGCGCGGTCATGCTTGCCGATCCGCTGGACGGTCGTTTCCTCGCGCGGCTGTCGGGCAGCGACGCTCCCGAGCCCCAGTTGCGGCTGGACCCCGCGCCAATCGCCGACGGCTGCACCACCTCGGACGGCCTGGCCTCGACCTGTCACGTGATGCTGGCATCACCAACGGGTGAGCCAGCGGCCAGCGTCGCGCTGGACGTGCCACTCTCCGACGTCGCGCGCGGCCAGGCCGACGCCCAGCGTGGCCTGTGGCTGGTCAGCCTTCTCGTCCTGGTTGCCGGCGGGGTCGCGGCCTGGTTCCTCGCCCGTTCGCTCACGCGGCCCCTGGCGCAGTTGACCGCCGCTTCAAAGCGCATCGCGGGCGGCTCGTTCGACCAGCCCGTGCAGGTCACTTCGCGTGACGAGGTCGGGAGCCTGGCCACGGCGTTCGAACAGATGCGCCAGCGGGTCGCCGAAATGACCGAGCAGTTGCGCGAAGAGCGTGACGTCCTGGACGCGGTGCTCGGTTCCACGGGCGACGGCATCCTGATGGTCGACCCGGATGGACAGACGGTCGTCAGCAACCACGTGTGGACCGACTTCGTCGGCGCCCCGACGCTCGAAGCCGCCGCGTCGCTGGTCTATACGGAAAATCGCAACATCGCATTCGACAGCCTCGCACGTCGCTGGCTGGGCGACGCTGAGCATCTGGCGATTGCACAGCTGGAACATCCCGAACCCTACCGCTGCTTTCGCGTGTATTCCGCACCCGTGCGGTTCCATGGCGAGGCGGCCCATCCTGGGACGCATCTTCGTGCTGCGCGACGTCACGCGCGAGACCGAAGCCGAGCGCATGCGCTCGGCGCTGCTCGCCACGGTCTCGCACGAGCTGCGCTCACCGCTGACGGCCATTAGCGGCTATACCGAAACGCTGCTCCAGGACGGCCCGTGGGACGAGCGGACACAGCGCGAGTTCCTGGAGGTCATTGCACTGTCAGCCGCGCGTTTGTCGGGGCTGGTCGACAATCTGTTGGACGCCGCGACGCTGGATGCGGGCGTGCTGCGGCTGCAACGAGAGCCCGTGCGCGTTGAACGCGTGGCTGAGCGCGTGCTGGCCCAGCGGCGGCTGCTCGCCACCAACTGGACGCTGCACCTCGAAACGCGGCCGGGTCTGCCCCTGGCCGATGCAGACCCTGTTCGGGTCGAGCAGGTGCTGGCAAATCTTGTGGACAATGCGATCAAGTATTCGCCCAGGGGTGGCCCGATTCGCGTGCGCGTGTGGCCCACCGCCGACGGGCAGGTCGGTGTCAGCGTGTCCGATCGCGGAAATGGCATTCCGCCGGAGGCACTGAGCCACCTTTTCGAGCGTTTCTATCGTGTCGAGGGCGCGGGTGTTGGGGTGAAGGGTGCTGGGTTGGGCTTGTTCATCTGCAAGAGCCTGGTAGAGGCGCACGGTGGGCAGATCACCGTTGAGAGCGTGCTGGGGCAGGCAGCACGTTCTCGTTCACGCTGCCGGTGCTGGCCGAGCACGCGGATGCGAATCCAGAACGCAGCGGGGTAGCCTCTGGAGCCTGACCTTGAGTGAACGCCAGCGTATCCTGATCGCCGACGATGATCCTCTGATTCAGCGCCTCGTGCGGACGCACCTGGATCGGGCTGGCTATCGCGTGCTGACCGCCGGCGACGGTGAGGCCGCCCTCGACCTGGCCGCCGCCGAGCAACCTGATCTGATCGTCCTGGACCTGATGCTGCCCAAGCTGGACGGCTTCGAGGTTTGCAAACGCGTCCGCGAGTTCTCGCTGGTGCCGGTGGTCATGTTGACTGCGCGCGGCGAGCAGGTGGACAAGCTGCGCGGGTTCGAGGCCGGCGCCGACGACTACCTGACCAAGCCCTTTTCGCCACCCGAGCTGTTGGCGCGCATTCAGGCAGTGCTGCGACGCGTGCAGCAGGGCGCGGGCAGCGCCGCGCCCGCTGTTGTTCGCTGCGGCGAGCTGACGATCGACTTCGTGCGTCGGCGGGTCCAGCTGCGCGACGAGACCGTCAAGCTCACGCCGACCGAGTTTCAGCTGCTGCAGCAACTGGCCCTGAACGCGGGCAAGGTGCTCTCGCATACCGAGCTGCTGACGACCGTCTGGGGTCCCGAGTATCGCGACGATCGAGATTATCTGTGGGCCTACGTGCGCCATCTACGGCGCAAGCTGGAGGCGAATCCCGATAGCCCGAAGCGGATCCTGAGCGAGCCAGGCTACGGATACGTGCTGGACTGCCCCGCGGCAGAGTAGTCAAGGCCTGCCGCGAGTTTTTCAGCCAATTTTCAGTTCCTTCCCGCGCACCTTCGGCGGATCCGCAGTGCCCGACCGCGACCATACATCCATCGCGGCCGCGCACCCACTCAGATCCACCCAGGGAAGGAATCCACCCACATGTTCTTCGACAGCTTTCGCCCTCACCTCGGTCGCCGCGGTGGTGCCGCGCTGATCGGCCTCGCACTCGGCGCCGCCGCCCTGCTGCCTGCCAGCTCCGTCGCTGCCGACCACGAAGAAGCCTCGTTTCCCCTCGTCGTCGCCAACAGCTCCTTGCTGCCCTGTCTGGCGCAGAACCCGACCGATACACGCCAGCCGCCTACCGCGCAGGTCAGCGTCGAGCGCGGGGACCTGAATGACACCCTGAAGCTGAAGCTCAAGAACATCAAGCCTGGTCTCGCCTTCGACCTGTTCACGGTTCAGCACAGCAACAAGCTGGCTGATGGCTCGGCCGACCCGAGCTTCAAGAACTTTGGCATGGCCTGGTACCAGACCGACGTGCAGGCCGACCAGAACGGTGATGCGAACGTCACCATCAAGACCGTCCTGCTCGATCAGATCTTCGGCTTCGACCCGGAGGCCAACCTGGCGCCGACCAACACATTCGACGTCGGGTTCTGGTTCAACGACCCGAACGACGCCGCGGCGTGTGGCTTCGACGTCACCAAGCCCACCCCGTTCAACGGCGAGCACAAGGCTGGCCCGCTCGCGATGATCAGCGTGCCCGATGCCCAGACCGGCCTTGGCCCACTGTGCCGCAATCCGCAGAGCACGAGCTCTGGCTTCGTCTGCAACCCCTGAGCTGACCCGCGCAGGGGCACTGCTCTCGCGGGAGCGCGGGTCTGCGTAACCACGGCGATCGGCTCATCACGAAGAACCCCTCTCCCGCTCGGAGGGGTTCTTTTGTACTTAACAGAGGGTGCGCGTGATCGCTATCGACTGGTCGGGTGATGCGCGCAACGCGCGTCAGCACATCTGGCTCGCGGAAGCTGTACAAACCGGTCAGCTGGTGCGCCTGGAGGCGGGCCGCGACCGCCGGCAGATCGCCGACCACCTGGCGAGCCTGCCGAGCCCCGACCTGGTCATTGGCTTCGACTTCGCGTTCTCCTTTCCGTCCTGGTTCATTGCCCAGCTCGGCATGCGCACCGCGCCCGAGCTCTGGGCGTACGTTGCGCGCCACGGCGAGGCCTGGCTCGCCGCGTGCGAACCTCCGTTCTGGGGCCATCCCGGCCGAAGCCGACCAGCGCAGACGCAGCCGCCGCTGCGGCGGGCCGACCTCGCGGTGCCGCGCACGGCCGGCGTCGCGCCAAAGTCCATTTTTCAAATCGGCGGGGCCGGCGCGGTGGGTACTGGCTCGATTCGCGGCATGCCGCTGCTGCAGCAACTGCAGGCGGCCGGCGCGCGCGTCTGGCCGTACTGCAACGACGCTGGCGAGCCGACACTCATCGAGATCTATCCGCGGTTGATGACCGGCGCGGTGCGCAAGTCCAGCGCGGTGGCGCGGGCGGAGCTGCTCGGGCGCAGGTATCCCGCGTTAGCCGACGACCATCAGCAATTGGCCGTCGCCTCGGAAGATGCATTCGACGCGGCGGTCTCGGCCCTGGTCATGGTCGAGCATGTCGACGACCTCGTGGCGCTCCCGCCCGAAGCTGACCCCACGTTGCGCCTGGAAGGCCGCATCTGGCACCCCGGCTGGCGCCGCGACGCACTCGCGGAGCCTCACACCACAGGTGCGCCAGACTAGCTAGTTTTGCGTGCAAACGCCTCAGATCTACGTTTGGGCGGCTCAGGCACGCACGATCAAGACGTCTTCCCCAGAGGGGACCCTGAGGGGCATTGCGGGGACCCGACCCTGAGGGGCATTGCGTTTGACAGCGCGTGCCGCAGGATCTCAGGCGCCAGTCGATGGCTTTGCACCCAGAACTAGCCCGGGCCCGCTGACCTCTTTGCCCGCTCCTGCTCGATGAGCACCCGCCGCAGGATCTTGCCCGTGGACGACTTAGGGATCGCATCGATCGTCTCCAGCAGGCGAATCTTCTTGTGCGGCGCGACGCGCTCCGCGACGAACGCCATGATGTCCTCGGGCGTGGCAGGCGCCTTCAGCACGACGAAGGCCTTGGGCACCTCACCCGCTTCTTCGTCCGGGCTGGGAATCACCGCCGCGTCGGCTACCGCCGGGTGCCCGAGCAAAATCGCCTCGAGCTCGGCCGGCGCCACCTGCAAGCCCTTGTACTTGATCAGCTCCTTGACGCGGTCGACGATGAATACGTCGCCGTCCTCGTCCACGTACCCGACGTCGCCGGTATGGAGCCAGCCCTCGGCGTCGATGGTCGCCGCGGTTGCCTCGGGTCGGCCCAGGTAGCCCTGCATCACCACGGGACCGCGCACCCAGATCTCGCCTTCTTCACGGCGCCAGAGGGCCGCGCCGCTCAGCGGGTCGACCACCAGACACTCGAGATTGAGCAGCAGCGTGCCACCGGACGCGGGCTTGATCTTGCCAGGTAGGCACGAGCCGACGTGGGTTGCACCGGAGACTTCGGTCATACCGTACGCCTGGATGAGCTGCGTCCCGAGTCGCTCGGTGAAAGCCGCGGCGGCCGCTTCGCCGAGCGGCGCTGCGGCCGAGAGCGCCCACTTCGCCTTCGACAGGTCGTACCTGTCCACCAGCGGATGCTTCGAGAGGGCGATGACGATGGGCGGAACCAGGTGCAGATAGCTCACCTGGTAGCGCTGGACCAGCTCCAGGAACTGCTCGAGATCAAAGCGCGCCATGTTCACGATGGTTGTGCCTGCCCTCAGCCCATACGACAGAAACATCGCGATGCCATAAATATGGAAGTAGGGCAGGAATGCCAGCAGCGTGTCCTGCTCGTTGGGGAAGACAATGTCCGGCCTTGCGCGGGCCAGAACGAGTTGCGCCACCAGGTTGAAGTGGGTCAGCATTACCCCCTTGGGCAAGCCGGTCGTGCCGCTCGAATAGGGCAATACGACCAGGTCGTTTCTCGGGTCGACCGTCACGCTGGGGGGTTGATCGCCGTGTTCGAGCAGGCTGGCGAACGGCGTGGCCCCCTCGGCCTCACCCAGGACGAAGATCTCGCGCACGCTCGGAGCCAGGCGGACCGCCTCGCGCGCGTGGTCAATGAAGCTGGGCACGGTCAGCAGGTAGCTGGCGCTCGCGTCGTTGAGTTGCTGGGCCAGCTCGCGCGGCGTGTACAGCGGATTGATGGTGGTCGCGACCGCGCCAAGCGTCGCTACCGCGTGGAACGCGACGGCGTACTCGGGCAGGTTGGGACTGTAAATGCCGAGCACTTCGCCTCTGGCCAGCCCGTGCGCGGCGAGACCAGCCGCCACGCGTCGTACCTGGTCCACCAGTTGTGCGTAGGTCAGGGTGCGACCACTGGCGCCGTCGATGAAGGCTGGTTTGTCGCCGAATCGAGCTGCCTCTCCGAGCACGAACTCGGTAATGGACACCTCCGGAATCGGGATGTCCGGGAAACCACTGCGAATGATGCGCTCATCGCGAGCTTCCGCGCGTCGTGCCGCTTCGGCGACCATGCCGACCTCCCCAACGAACTGTTGGGCAAGAATATGCCTATGCAATACAGCGATCAACAGCGCGCCTTCCTGGAGCAGAATCGCGCGGCGGCCATGATCACCCTGCGCGCCGATGGCACTCCGGCCGCGGTGCGCGTCGGCGTTGCCCTGGTCGACGGCACGCTGTGGAGTAGCGGCACGCGCGACCGTGTTCGGACGCGCCTGCTGCGCCGCGATCCCCGCTCGACGCTGTTCGTTTTTGAGGGAGGTGGCTTCCGCTATCTGACCATCGAGTCACACGTGACGATCCTCGAGGGGTCGCAGCACCGCAACAGAGCGTGCGTCTGTTCCGTGTCATGCAGAATCGACCGAGCGGACCGTTGCTGTGGGAGGGCGTGGAGCGCTCGGAAGAGGAGTTCCTGCGGGCAATGGTCGACGATCAGCGATTGATCTACGCGTTCGAGCCGCGCCGCGTATACGGTCTCTGAGGCCGTCTGGCACGCGCGTTCCGCAAGATCGCGCGCGCCGCGTTGTGTCCGGGGGCACCGGTGACGCCGCCGCCCGGGTGGGTGCCCGACCCGCACAGGTACAGCCCCGCGATGGGTGTAGCGTAGCGTGCCCACCCGGCCACCGGTCGCAGCGCGAACAGCTGGTCCAGTCGCAGATCACCATGAAAAATGTTGCCGCCGGTCAATCCGTACTGCTGCTCGAGGTCCCACGGTGAGAGGGCGTGGACGTGCTCGATCGTCCCGCGGATGTTGGGCGCGTAGCGCTCGAGCAGACCGATGGCGCGCTCGACAAATCCGGCGCGGGTTGCGTCGTCCCAACGTCCATTGCGCAACTGATATGGGGCGTATTGGGCGAAGATCGACATGATGTGCTTGCCCTCGGGTGCGAGCGACGGGTCGTAGACGGTCGGAATGGTGATCTCCAACAGTGGCTCGCGTGAAGGCGCGCCGATGCTCGCCTCGTGCCACGCGTGTTCGAGGGCATCCAGACTTGCGCAGATGTGAGTCGTGCCGCGGTGCTGCGGGCCAGGCTGTGTCCCGGGCAGTGCGGAGTAGTTCGGCAATTCGCCCAGCGCCAGGTTGATCTTGAAGCTGCAGCCTTCACACCGATATGCCCCGATCTGCTGGAGGAACTCGCTCGGCAACTGGTGCCTGTCGATCAAGGTGAGGAAGGTCCGTTTCGGGTCGGCGTTCGAGATCACCACCCGTGCCGCGACGTCGCGACCATCGGCGAGCGTGACGCCCACGACCTGACCGTTCCGCGCGTCGATGCTTGCCACGTCCGCGTCGGTCCATACCTCGGCGCCGTACGCCTCGGCCGAGTGTTTCAGTGCCTCGCTCAGCGCACCCATGCCGCCTTTGACAAAGCCCCAGAGGCCGCGCACGCCGCCGACGCCACCCATGACGTGGTGCAGCAGCACGTACGCCGTCCCGGGTGTCGACGGCCCGCCGTTGGTGCCGATCACGCCGTCAGTCGCCAGCGCCAATTTCAGCTCGTCCGACTCGAACCAGTCGTCCAGAATTTCGCGCACCGAGCCGCTGAACATGCGCACCAGCTGGCCAATCTCGGCCGGGCGACGTCTGAGCACGTCCCATCCGAGGTGAGCGAACGCGTGTAGGTCCGCCGGTGAACGGGGTGGCAGGTTTGGCGGCGCCTGCAGCAACAGCGGCTCGACGAACTGCGCCATGCGCTCGATGAGGCGCTCGTAGGCGGGGTAGCGCTCAGCATCTTTTCTGGAGAACGCGCGGAGTGCGTCGCACGTTCGCTGCTGATCGGCGTACATGAACAGGTGTCGACCGTCCAGGTAGGGGGCGAAGTAGGCCGGATCCTTGGGCAGCACGTCGTAGCCGAAGCGCCGCAGATCGAGGTCACGCACGACGCGCTCCTGCATGAGGCTCACCAGGTAGGCAGCGGTCGAGACGCGGTAGCCCGGAAAGAGCTCCTCGGTGACGCAGGCGCCACCCACCAGTGAGCGGCGCTCCAGGACGAGCACCTTCCAGCCGGCTCGGGCGAGGTAGCCGGCCGTGACGAGGCCGTTGTGCCCCCCGCCGACGACGACGGCGTCGTACACGCCCTCAGGCTACTGGGCGGACAGCGACGCACGATATCCTCGCACACGTGATTGCTCTTTTCGTCTCCTTCAAGGTGAAGCCTGAGCTCCGTGACCAGTTCCTGGCCGCCGCCGAAGACGATTCCACCTGTTCGGTCCGCGATGAGGGCGGCGGTTGCCTGCGCTTCGACGTCTACCAGGACCAGTCCGACGACAACCACTTCTTTTTTCACGAGGTTTACCGCGACCAGGCCGCGCTCGACGCCCATCGCACCATGCCGCACTTCGCCCGCTGGAGCGCCGCGAGCGCCCAGGTTCTGGCCGAGCCTGCGTCGCGCCAGCTCACCAACGTCTTGTTCCCGCGCGACTACAAGTAATCGTCGAAGCGTCGCACACGCTACCGGAAGCGCACTTCTGGGGAGGAGCAAACCATGGCAGCCATGTCCTACGTTCACGGGGCCAGCGCGGTCGCGCTGCTCGGTGAGACCATCGGCGAAAATCTGCGCCGCACCGCTGCGCGCGTCCCGACGGCCGAAGCCCTGGTCGTGCGACAGCAGAACTACCGGGCGACGTACGCCGAGCTCTGGGACCAGACGACCCTGGCTGCACGTGGACTCCTCGCCCGCGGGGTCCAGAAGGGCGACCGTGTCGGGATCTGGTCGCCCAATCGCGCCGAATGGGTGGTGCTGCAATACGCGACAGCCCGCATCGGCGCCATTCTGGTCAATATCAACCCGGCCTACAAGACTGCCGAGCTGAGCTACGCGCTCCAGCAATCCGGCACTTCGCTGCTGGTCCTGGCGAAGGCCTTTCGCACATCCGACTACGTCGGCATGCTCCGTGAGGTGCGCGATCAGTGTCCCGAGCTGCGCCAGTCGCTGGTGATCGAGGATGAGTGGCAGGCGCTCCTGGATGCCGCGAGCACCGTCCCGCGGGAAGCCCTCAGCACGCTCGAAGCGTCCCTGCAGTTCGACGACGCCATCAACATTCAGTACACGTCCGGGACCACTGGCTTTCCCAAGGGCGCCACGCTCTCACACCACAACATCCTGAACAACGGCTTCTTCATCGGCGAAGCGCTGCGCTATTCGGAGCGGGATCGCGTGTGTATCCCGGTGCCGTTCTATCACTGTTTCGGCATGGTGCTCGGCAACCT
This sequence comes from uncultured Chloroflexia bacterium, assembly GCA_963776625.1. GTDB lineage: Bacteria > Chloroflexota > UBA6077 > UBA6077 > CF-72 > CF-72. The sequence goes on from CAVZNP010000012.1 coordinate 37,864, forward strand.
GGCATGCACCACCCATGGGGCGTGCATGGTGGTGCCCGCCGAAAGCTACGAGCCGCTGGCCGCGATGGAGACCGTGCAGGCCGAACGCTGCACAGCGCTCTACGGGGTGCCGACCATGTTTATAGGTGAGCTGGATCATCCGCGCTTCGCGGAGTTCGATTTCTCTTCGCTGCGGACCGGCATCATGGCCGGTTCGCCGTGTCCGGTGGAAGTCATGCGCAAGGTCCAGTCGCAGATGCACATGCCCGAGGTGACCATCTGCTATGGCATGACCGAGACGGCGCCGGTCTCGACCCAGAGCAGCACCGACGACCCGCTCGATAAGCGCGTGTCAACCGTGGGGCGTATTCATCCGCACGTCGAGATCAAGATTGTCGAGGCTGACTCGGGTGCCGTCGTGCCGCGCGGCCAGACGGGCGAGCTCTGTACGCGCGGCTACAGCGTTATGCTCGGCTACTGGAACAACCCCGAGGCGACCGACGAGGCGATCGACGCCGCGCGCTGGATGCACACGGGCGACTTGGCAACGCTCGACGACGAGGGCTATGTCAATATCGTGGGTCGGATCAAGGACATGATCATCCGCGGCGGAGAGAACATTTATCCGCGCGAGATCGAGGAGTTCCTGTACACGCATGCGGATGTCAGCGACGTCCAGGTGATTGGCGTACCGAGCGTGCGCTACGGCGAGGAGGTCATGGCGTGGGTCAAGCTGCGCGAGGGCGCCACGCCTTCGGAGGATGAGCTGATCGCGTTCTGTCGCGGCAAGATCGCGACGTACAAGATTCCGCGCTACTGGAAGTTCGTCGACGGGTTTCCGATGACGGTGACGGGCAAGATTCAGAAGTTCAAGATGCGCGAGACGGCGGTCGCGGAGCTTGGCCTGGAGCAAGCTGCAGCCGTGCTTACTGCCTGAGGGTACGCACGAGGGTACGCACGAGGGTACGCACGAGCCCTGCTGGCGGACGTGTCGCGGTGACAGGAGTCCGACGTGGCGTCGCGGCGCCCGAGGCGTGGGGTTCGGCGTGGCGTGCGGCGAATCAGGTCCGGGTAAGGCGTGCGGCGAATCAGGCCCGGGTTCGGCGTGATGGCGAGTCAGGGCTGGGGTTCGGCGTGACGGCGAATCAGATCCGGGCTTCGGCGAGGCGGCGAATCAGGCCCGGGTTCGGCGTGACGGCGAATCAGGCCTGGGCTTCGGCGAGCATGGCCATGAGCGTCTGGCGGTGGCAGTGCTCGTCGGGCGGAATCCGCTCGAAGCACAGCAAGGTGATCAGGCCGTGCTCGCGCTCCAGGGTGCGCAGCTCGTCGAGCACGTGCGGGCGTTCCTCCAGGATCTCGCGCCGGTAGCTGGACTCGAACGCGTCCCACGGCAGGCCCGCGTGGTGATAGGCGTCAAGCAGCTCGCGGCTCGGCGACGCATCTTTCATCCAGACGTCAATGCGATCCTTGCGGACGCCGCGCGGCCAGATGCGCATGATGAGCACGCGCACGCCCTGGTCGTCGGCGGGAGCGCGCGAGTAGACGCTATCTGCCCTGACGGTCACGCCGGAGGTGTACCGCGTGCGAGCCGTTTTGCGGTTGCGGTACCCGCTGACGGTTGGCGCGTGAGTTGTTGAGGCACGCACTGTCCATGGCATTCGCGGAGGGGGGTGGGTCTAGCCCGTCGGAAAGGGCGTGGGTCGACGCCGTTGCGCAGGGGATGGGTCCACCTCGTTGCGGAAACTCGCTACGCGTAGCTCGCGATGCCCGCGTTTTGCTGGCCCGACTGGGTCGGTCCCCCGGACGTCCACGCGCGCTGAATCGCCACGCTGCGATTCTGCCACTGGTCGCCCGGTACACCGGTATGCGGCGTTTGATAGCTCACCGGTGTAAACAGCTCGTTGAGCCAGCGGTCGATCGGCACAAAGCGGTCCTGACCGAGCCAGAAGGACGCGCCCGGATCTGGATCGGCCACATAGAACCCGAGCAACTGCGCGCCGTTCGGATCCTGGCCAGGATCGCCAATTGCGCGTACCCCGCGCACCAGCACGTAGTGCAGTCCGCGCCAGATCAGCGCAATCGACGGCTCGCGATAGGTGTGATTGGCCAGCAGCCACGCCAGCACGCGTGAGCCGCTCAGGGCGTCGTCATACATGAAGTGATCGAAGCCGGTGTCCGACATCCAGTGGCTGGCTGCCGAGGCGACCGCGAACGGCGAGCAGTCCCACTGGTCAACGCTGTAGCCCGTGTTGTGCGAGGTCTCCCAGTCCCAGATCGAGCTCTGCAGCGCGCGCGTGCCGCCACCAGTACCGCGACCCTGTCGGTAGCTCAGCCACATCTCGAGATCCGCAGGATCGCACCAGATGTCGGTAAGCTGGCGCGCGTACGGAATGGGCAGGTCGACGTCGAAGACGCCGCTGGTCACCGGCTGCCCGGTAGCTGCCAGCAGACCAGAGCTGACGTAACCGACGCCGGTGTCGGTCGCGGTCCGCCACCAGTCGCCGCTTGCCGACGACTCGAGCAGGTCCACCGTTGTGCCAGCGGCCAGCGTCGCGACCACCGGTTGATCGGTGCCGGGCCCCCCGCGCAGGTTCACGCCGTCGATGGTCACGCTCGCCTGCATGCCGCTCGCAAGCGCCGTCTGTGCGCGCGCGGCGGCGGGTAGGCTCAGTGTTGCCACCGCCACGGCCGCCGAGGATCGCATGAACTGGCGTCGCCTCACGCCGTCACTCCGTGATGCGCGGGCGCCTCGGCTGGTGCGTGGTCGCGCAACAACTGTCTGGTAACCATCAGCGCTGTCCTGACATCCTGGCCCAGATCCTAACTCGGCGTCGTGGTGCGATCCGCGTCGAAGTACACGAACAGGGCGGGGTTGATGAAGCTGGTGATGGCGCCGATTCCGTCCGCGTCGGCCTCGACGACCTGCAGGATGAACGGCTCGCCGCTGGCGTAGATCTCGAATGCCGGGAAACCGTTGGCGCGCGTGGCCACGAACCGATACGGTCCTGGTCCGCCAGGGCTGGTCGCCCAGGTGAAGAACTCGGCAATCGCCGCTGCTCCGAGGTACCACTCGACCAGCGGCGGCATGCTCATGCGGGCGTCGTCTTTGAGTAGATCGACCAGGGCCTGCACGTCAGCGCGCTCCCACGCGCGCATGTATTGCTGGACCAGGGCGCGTTCGGTCTCGGGCGTCATGCGCGAACGCATCGAGCCGCCGGGCTGGCCAAGCGTCGCGCGCGCGCGCTGCAGCGCACTGTTGGTGGCGGCTACGGACAGGTCGAGCAGGCTCGCGATTTCCTGGATGGACCACCCGAGCACGTCGCGCAGCAGCAGAATGGCCCGCTGTCGTCCGGGCAGGAGTTGCAGCGTGGCCACAAACGCCAGCTCGATCGACTCCTTGACTTCGTAGCGCGCCTCGGGCCCGGGCGACTCGTCCGCCAGGTTGAGCCACGCGTCGGGCATCGGATCCAGCCAGACGGTCTCTGTTGGCACGGGTGGCGCAGCGCTGAAGGTGGTCGACGGGGGAGAGCCAGCCATCACGGGCAGGATGCGGCGACCGCGACGCTCGATCTCGTCCAGACAGGCGTTGGTCGCGATTCGATAGAGCCACGATCGCACGGACGCCCGCCCGCTGAACCGGTCGAGCGACTTCCACGCGCGCAACAGGGTCTCCTGGGTCAGGTCCTCGGCGTCCTGCAGGGAACCGAGCATGCGGTAGCAGTGAACGCGCAGCGACCGCTGGTGCGACTCGACGAGCTGGCGGAACGTGTCGTCGTCTTGCACAGGCAGGGCCATGTTGTCGTCGGCCAAGTCTAGTTCACGCCGGCTTGCTACGGACCGATGATTCCGCGCGGCATTCGCCGTCTGTACTGAGTGTCGGAGCCAGAGCGTCCGACGAAAGGAGACCCGCGAGCCAATGTCGAAGTACATGGTCCTGCTGTACGCCAACGAAGCTGGGATGCCCCGCCCCGGCACGCCGGAGTTCGATGCGCAGAACGCCGCCTACGGCGCGGTCTACGAGAACTTCTCGAGCCGTGGTGTGTTCGTCTCAGGTGATCCGCTGGGGCCGAGCGCGGCCGCCACGTCGGTGCGTGTCCGCAACGGGCAGACCGCAAAGTCGTCGGGCCCAGCCGCGGCCAGCGCCGAGCAGTTGATCGGCTACTACGTGCTCGATTGTCAGTCGGACCAGGAGGTGAACGACCTGGCCGCGACCATTCCGTGCGCCGCGGTAGGCACGGTAGAGGTGCGGCCGGTGCTGCAGATGTAGCCGATTCAGTTGGCACCGTCTGAGGGTGTTGCGGCGTCGGAAGGGTTGGACCCATCATCGGCGGGCGGCGGCGTGGTGTCGTCCGTTGGTGGTGGGGCATCCGCGGCCGGCGGCGGTGCGTCGATCGGCGGCGCGGGCGCCACACCGTCCGAGGAGGGCGCGCCGAGATCCGACTCGTTGAGATCCGTGGATGTGGGTGGCGCCGGCTGTGGACTGACCGGCGCCGCCAACGCCGACACCAGCGCCGTCACCCGCCCATCCGCGGTCACCTGCGTCGGCAGCGCCTGGTACATCCCGCTGGTCGGATCGAGCACCGCGATCGTCGTCGCGCTCGGATCCGCACCGACGGGTGGCACCACGACCAGCACGAGCGGCTGCAGGAAGCTGGTGACCGGATTACCCGCCCCGTCGACGATCGAGAGTTCAAACATCTGTCCGTTGATGGAAATATTCGCCGCGCTGCTCGGGTCGACCGCGCTCAGCGTCAGGTTGAGCAGGTCGGTAGCCGCGCCGATCGGAACCTGCACGCTCAGGACCTGGTCGGCCGTGGTCAGCGCACCGCCGAGCGCCGGATCGATCAGCGCGGTCACCGGCACAGGCCCGACCGCGACGGGCGTACCGGTCTGGATCTGCGACTCGGGCGAAGGCTGAGGCGCGGGTGTAACGACGGCGGCTGGCGTCGCCGTGGCAGGCGCAGTGCTGGAAGCGGCCTGCGGTGGTGGGGGCGCGGAAACCGGCGCGCCTCCACCGCCAGCACCGGACGGGCCGACGTTGACGACCGCGGGTCGGCCGCCGCCGCCGCCACCACCTCCCCCGCCGCCGCCTCCTCCTCCGCCGCCTCCGCCTCCGCCTCCGCCTCCTCCTCCGCCTCCGCCCCCGCCACCACCACCGCCGCTCGCCCGCGGCGGGGCTGGCGTCGGCGGCACGGATGTCGGCGGCACCGGTGTCGACGTCGGCACGCGCGTTGGTGTGAGCGTCGCGGCTGGCGCCAGCGTCGGTGAACTGGTGGCCGTCGGTAGCGCGCTCGCATTGAAGGCGAAGGCCGTTATCGCGCTGCCCTCCGGCACCAGCACGAGCCCGGCGCCCGCGGCTGGCGCGGCGAACGCATTCGGCGTCTGCGACAGTGGTGCCGAAAACAGCTGCTGGCCCGTCGTCGGATTGAAGCCCAACAGCAGCGGCTTACCGTTGGCCGCGCCGCGATCGAGGTTCCACAGCACGCCGCCGACAATGATCGGCGGACTCGATGCCTGTCCACCGCTGTACCCGGTTCTGAGCGTGGTCACCGTGAAGCTGGCCTGCCCGCTCATGTTCACGTGCACAGCCCGCAGCGAGTTCGTGCAGGGGATGAAGACGGTGTTCGGCGCGAGGTACGCGCCGAAGCCCACGGCCTGTTCACCGCTGGTGCAGATCGGTCCCTCGAACAACTGGCCGCCGACGTGCCCCATGCTGGCCGAGTTGATCAGATAGCCCATTCCGTTTTTGCCGGACTGCAGGATCCAGCCGTTTTGCAGCAGCATCGGCCCGATCGAACCGATGTCGAGGTCGCCGGCGTTCAAGCTGGCCCACTCGGGCGCGGTGAAGAAGTCCAGCTCCTGCAGCGTTGAAGACAGCTTCACCACGCTCTCGCCACGGTCGGGCGTCGCGCCAGCGTCGCTGTTCCCGCTCGCGATATACATGTTGCCGCTGGGATCGGCCGCCGCCGCGGCCCAGATGCCACCTTTCGCGGTGTTCGGCAGCACGTAGCTGATGAGTGACGCGCCCGCGGCATCCCCCGCGTTCACGCCGACGACGCGCCCGATATACGCGCCACAGTCACCAGCACGGCCCGAATACACCACGTAAACGCGGTTGTTGGCCAGAGTCAGCGCGCCGCGCTGGCCCTGGACGGTCGGGTCGGAGCCTGGCGCGTCGATCGGGTAGTGGTACAGGACGCTGCCGCTACTGGCCAGGTTCAGCGCGTACAACTCATGATGAATGGTCGGTGTCGACTGCAGCGCGACGACGTACAGCACGTTGGCCGTCGGGTCGATGACGGGCGTACCCGTGACGCCGTACGGGTCGATGTTGCCGCAAGGCAACTGGTGGAGCGCCGCGGGTGCGGCCAGATGCTGGTGCCACAGCGGCGCACCGCTCTGGGTGCTGTCCAGGGCGTACACCGTGTTGTTTTCTGTCGCCGCGTAGACGGTCGTGCCCGAGGCGAGCGGCTGCGCATAGACGGGTCCGTCGAGCGCCGTCGTCCACACGGGGGTTATGCCGGTAACCGCCGCCTGACTGGTGTCCAGCCCGGAGCGCCCGGCATCGTGCTGGTAGGTAGTCCAGCCGCTGACCGCGCCGAAGGCAGCCGTCTGGACGACGATCGCGACGCCCACCAGACATCCTGCGATGATCAACGCACGCTTCACAACGCTCTGCTCCCGTATGTCCCCACGGGTCGTGGTCAGCGTGCGGACAAGACCACGCCCTCTGGTGCCCCGCGAGTCCAGTTTTAGGGACCAGGGGTTAGAAGTCTAGTTAAGTTTGGCTGCGAAACTGGCACATGGCCGTGTCCTCGTTCCTCGGACAGGGGACCTGGGGTTGGGGTTGTGGAGGCGGGCAGGAGGTGGTCGTGCACCGGCGCCGGCCACCATGTGCCGTGTCTAATACAGCGTGCCCGCGGAAATCCCCACGATCGTTGCTACCAGCATCGGCATCCCGCTGCGCCCGCGGCTGCCGCTCGACCGTCGCGGGGCGGCCATCTACCGCCTCGCCCTCGACCTCGCGCAGCCACGTGACACGCCGCGCCTGTGCTATCTGGCCACTGCCACTGGCGATGCTGCCGACAGCCTTGTCCGCGCCTACACGGGCCTCGCCGAGCTCGACGTGCGTCTGTCGCACCTGAGCCTGTTCCCCATGCCGAACGTCGAGGACGTGCGCGAGCATCTGCTCCGCCAGGACGTGATCTGGGTAGGCGGCGGCAGCGTGGTCAACCTGCTCGCCGTGTGGCGTGCCCACGGCCTCGACCGCATCTTGCACGAGTGCTGGGAGGCCGGCGTCGTCCTCGGCGGCGTGTCGGCGGGATCGCTGTGCTGGCACGTCGGCGGCACCACGGACTCGTTCGGGCTCGACCTGCGGCCGGTGACCGACGCGCTCAGCTGGCTGCCCTACGCCAACGGCGTGCACTACGACACGGAGGCGCAGCGCCGCCCACTGCTCGAACAGCTGGTTGCCAGCGGCGACCTGCCGACGGCGTACGCCACCGACGACGGCGTCGGCCTGGTGTACCGCGGAACGCACATGGCTGAGGCCGTGGCGCAGCAGGAGGGCAAGGCGGCGTATCTGGTCGAGCGAGGCGTGGATGGCCGCGCGCACGAGACGGTGCTGGCGCCGCGTCTGCTGAGCTGAGCCGCGTTCGCGGGATCCGCCGCGCCCTGCAGGACTGCAGGCGGCCGGTTGGCACGCGGCTCACCTCCGCGCTCCACAATGGTCCGAAGGAGACCAATTAAGACTGATGGCTAGCCCAGCGCCGCCGGTCCGCTTCGCGGTGATCGGCCTCAATCACCCACACATCTTCGAAATGACGCAGATCCTGCTCGACGCGGGCGGCCACCTCGTGGCCTACTTCGCCGCGGAGGACGACCTCGCCGAAGACTTCGCCGCTCACTTCGACCGCCCGCCACGCGCGCGCTCGCGGGCGGAGCTGCTCGAAGATCTGTCTGTTCAGTTGATCGCCTGTGCCGCGATTTTCAGCGAGCGCGGCAGCATTGGCATTGAGGCGATGCGGCACGGTAAAGACGTCCTGAGTGACAAGCCCGCGTTCACCAGCCCCGAGGTCCTCGAGGAAGCGCGCGCGGTTCAGCGCGAGACTGGCCGCATCTACGACGTCGACTTTGGTGAGCGTCTGCGCAGTCGGGCCATGGTCAAGGCATCTGAGCTGATCGCCGCGGGCGCCATCGGTCGAGTCCTGCAGACCGTCGGCCTGGGTCCGCACCGACTGGGGCTGCACGCGCGACCAGCCTGGTTCTTCGACAAGGCGCGCTACGGCGGCATCCTGACAGACATCGGTTCGCATCAAGCCGACCATTTCCTGCACTTCACCGGCTCGACCGCATTCGAGGTCGTGGCCGCACAGGTCGGTAACCTCGGGCACGCCGACCACCCGGAGTTCGAAGACTTTGGCGACGCCATGGTGCGCGGTACCCGCCAGGGCGACGTCATGACGGGCTATTTCCGCGTCGACTGGTTTTCGCCTGCTGGTCTGAACGGCAACGACGGGCGCATGACGATCCTCGGCACTGACGGCTTCATCGAAGTCCGCAAAAACGTCGATCTGGCAGGTCGACCCGGCAGGGCGCACCTCTTCCTGAGCGATCAGCACGCGACGCAGTACGTCGACTGCTCGGCCGTCGACATGCCATTCGGTCGCCTGCTGCTGGACGACGTGCGCAACCGCACCCAGACGGCGATGCCGCAGGCGCACGCTTTCCTGGCGGCCGAGCTGGCGCTGCGCTGCGAGCTGGCGGCGACGCGCGTCGGCTCGTCGCGCGCGGTGCTGGCGCGGTGAGCGCCCGGGCGTAGACGGCGTCGATGACCGCGGGTCTGGCCGCGGCGCTGTGGACCGCCAACGCCGACCTCGCGCGAGCGTGTCTGGACGACCCGTTTGTGCGTGGTCTCGCCGACGGCAGCCTGCCCGTGGAGTGCTTCCGCGCGTACGTGGCCCAGGATGCGTATTTCCTCGAGGTATTCGCGCGCGCCTACGCGCTCGCACTGGCGCACAGCCCGGACCGTCACGGGCTGGAGAATTTCTACGCGCTGATCGGCGGCGTCCTCGATGAGCTGGGTCTGCATGCAACATACGCGCGGCGCTGGCACGTCGTCCTCAGTCGAGCTGCGCCGGCCGAGGCCACGCTCGCCTATACGGACTTCTTACTGGCGACCGCCAGTCTGCACGGCGTGGGCGAGACGTGCGCGGCCATGACGCCGTGCATGCGCCTGTATGCCTATCTCGGTCAACAGCTTGCCGCCGCGGGCGGCCACGCGGCTGGCACGCCATACCAGGAGTGGATCGATACCTACGCCGCTCCCGAGTTCGAGGCCCTGGTGGCGAGGCTCGAGGCGCTCCTCGAGCGCTACGCCTCGGATGTCGAGACGGTGCGCACCGCCTACCGGCGGGCGCTGCAGCTGGAGCTGGCCTTCTTTCAGGCCCATGCGCCGGGCGGGGCGCCAGCCGCGGGATGAGCCCCGATCACGTGTGACGCCGGCGGGGTGCCAGAAGTCTGGCCGACGAGCCCGTTTTCAGCCCGAGTCGCAGTCGGCACACTTCCGTGATAATTAGCTAGCCGCTGGTTGAGCCCTGGTCACCCATGACGCCGCGCAGGGCTTCGATCATGCCCAGGTGGCGGCCCGCGTGGCCGAGGTGCATCAGCACGAGCTGACCCACGCTCGTGTCCTCGTCGCGGTCGTACATCAGGTTGCGGCAGACCTGGCCGAAGTCCACGTCGCTCAGCGGCGCCAGCGCTTCATCGCAGGTCGCGAACACGCGCCGCCCGTAGTCGAGCAGCACGTCTTTGCCAGCCAGCGGAATCTGCGTTGAGGCATCTTCGTCCATGCCCATGCCGGTTGCGCCAAAGCCGAGGCGGTCCGCTCCGACCACCCAGCGTTCCGCGAAGTTGTCGGCTTCCCACACCTCCTGGCCCGTGCCAGTCGCGAGCATTCGCGGCAGCCTGGCTTGCAGGCGATCCGCCCAGCGGGCCACGTGCCAGACGTGGAAGCCGATGGCCGGCGCGCGCGGTCCGGCGCGCCAGCTCAGCTCCGCGTCCGACAGCTCACCCGTGGTTGACACAAGCAAGTCATGCGTGCGCGCGATGCGCACGGTCACCAGTGGCGCGACAATGTTCTGCACCTCAGCCCTCGTTCCGCTGGGTAGCCTACCAACCGCGCCGGTCGTCAAGAAGCGGTAGCGGGGGTCAGGATCGAACTGACGACACGTGGCTTATGAGTCCACTGCTCTACCACTGAGCTACCCCGCCGGGGCGCCTGGATTCTAGCAACCGCGTTTGTGGCTCAGCCAACGCGTGTTGCAGTCGCGGACCCGCGGGTGCTGGGTAAGCTGGCCAACGACGCATATGTTGTCTGACTTTGATCTGAGCGGCCGGCGGGCTCTGGTGACCGGTGCGGGCCGCGGGATTGGCAAAGGGATTGCGCTGGCGCTCGCCGAGGCTGGCGCCGACGTCGGTGTCACGGCTCTCGGCGAGACGAACGCCCGCAAGGTCGCCGAAGCGATCCAGGGTACGGGTCGCCGTGGGTTCGGCTGGGCCGCAGACGGCACCCGTGTCGAGCCGATGCAGGCCGTCGCCGAGCAGGCGCTGCGAGCTCTCGGCGGGCTCGACATTCTGGTCAACTGCATTGGCGATGCCATCCGCGGAGGTGTGGCCGCCGACCCGGCCTTGCCGGAGCAAAAGACGTTGAGCGAGCAGGATTGGCATACGGTCGTCGATATCAACCTCACACAAGCGTTTGTGGGCTGCCATGTCTTCGGGCCGCACTTCCTGGCCCAGGGGCACGGCGTGGTGATCAACGTGTCGTCGTTCGCGGCGATCAGGCCCGCGCCGATGATGAGCGCGTACGCGGCGGCCAAGGCCGGGCTCACGCGGTTCACGGAGTGCGTCGCCCTGGAATGGGCGTCGCACGGTGTGCGTGTCAACGCCATCGCGCCCGGGACATTCCCCGACCGCGAACAGATCTCTGACGAGGAGTTTCAGCAACGGGAGCAGCAGGCGGCCAAAACAATTCCGCTTGCACGCTTCGGGGAGACGCGCGAGGTGGGCCTGCTGGCGGTGTACCTGAGCTCGCCGGCAGCGGCCTACGTCACAGGACAGACGATTGCGATCGACGGCGGCCGCACGTTGATTACCTGAGCCGCACTCGCCACGCGGCGAGTGGCGGTGGCCCCGTGTCAGTCCAGCGGCCGGGCTAGAAACTGGGGCGGCTCGCCACGCGCCACCCGCTCGACGTTGGCGAAGCACGTACGCACGATGCGCGGCCACACCTCCTCCGCCTGGCCGCCGTTATGGGGCGTGAAGACCACGTTCGGCAGGCGCAGCAGCGGGTCGTCCGCAGCCGGCGGCTCCGGATCCAGCACGTCCAGGCCAGCCGCCGCCAACGCACCCGAGGCCAGCGCCGTATGCAGGGCTGCCTGGTCCACCACCGGGCCCCGACTCGTATTGATCAGCACACCGCCGCGCTTCATGAGGCCCAGCTCGCGTGCGCCGATCAGTCCTCGGGTCGACGGCGCCAGCGCCACGTGCAGACTCACGATGTCGCTGGTGGCCAGCAGCTCATCCAACCCGACGAACAGCAAGCCCGACGCGTCGTGGCGCTGGCGCGAGAAGTACACCACCTCGGCCCCGAACGCCTGGAGTCGCGCTGCCACTTCGCGGCCGATATAGCCCAGTCCGACCAGCCCGACGCGCTTGCCGCGCAGCTCGCGCAGCACCGGCTCCTTGGTACGCCACGCGCCACTCCGCACGGCCGCATCGAGCTGGAGCAGGCGACGGTACACGGCAAGCATCAACAGCAGCGTGTGTTCCGCGACGACGCTGGCCATCGCGTCGCCAAAGGTAGCCACCGGCACCCCGTGGCGCGCGGCGAGCATCAGGTCGACGTGCTCGTAGCCGGCGCTCATGAGCTGCAGCAGCTTGAGCTGGGGCGCCGCGGCGTAGTCCTCCTCGGTCAGGGTGACGGTGGTGGTCACCCACGAGCCCATCAGGAACTCAGCGTCCTGCAAGAGCTCGGCGCGCCGCTCCGCCGAAGCGTCGCGCGACATATGCGCCAGGGTGAAGCCCGCGGGACACAGCTCGTCGACGAGGCGGTCCACGAAGGCCCACGGCTGGAGCCGGTACACGATGCGCGTCATGCGTCGCGAATCACCAGGTCCGGGTCACAGGCTACGAGTGATGCGAGTGTACGCGCCCCGACCATGCCCCCGAGCCGCGTGCGACTTGCGGTTCTTTCCTCGTCAAAGGCGCCTTTAACGAGGAAAGGCCGACGCGGGGGGAGGTTGCGCCGGCCTTTCTAGCGCGGGCAACGGCCAGGGGAGTAGCCGTACCCGCATCTGCTTCGCGGTCGCCCGGGGGGAGGTGCGGTGCCGCGACTGGTTTTACTTTAGCGCCCTGAAACGCGCCGCGGGACGGTCGTACGGACGTTCGAGAGTAGGGATTTCCCCTACGACTGCAATCTCGTTCGCAACTCACCCGCGCAAGGGTCAGTAACGATAGTCAAGTGCGCCGGAGACCTCGGATGGATCCACCTTGCGCGAGGTCGGAATCACCACCACATACGGTGGTACACGTCGTTCGTCGAACGTCACACCCAGCGCTCGCAGGCGTCGCTCGAGCTCGGGGTCGGCCTCGTTGGTCACGAGCACAAACGCGGGCCGCGCCGCCTGACTGACGAGCGGCAGGTATTCGGGGAAGCGGTCGATGCCGCCGGCTTGTACGTCGTACCAGTCGTAGGCGACCAGGTCCTGGCCCGCGGCGCGTGCATCGAACATCACCGGCTGACCCGCCCAATGGTTCATCCAGACGGCGGTCACGTCCTCCTGGCGCAGCGTCGCCAGCAGATCGCTGCTGTCGGCGGGCAGGTGAGCCCAGTACGGGGACTGGAACGCGGCGAGCGGATCGATCGTCGCTACGCTGGCCAGGTTCAACGCAAGAGGCACCGCGGCGACGAAACACGCCAGCACGCGTCGCCGCCGCCAGAGCGCGCTCAGTGCCGCGCCGAGAACCACGACCAGGCCGTTCCAGATGGGCGGCGTATAGCGTCCGGTGGCGTCGAAGCCATATGGGTTCAGGGCTGGGCCGCCAAAGCCGCTCAACACGAAGATGATCGGGATCAGCACCAGGAAGATCAGCACGCTGTCCAGCGGTTGGAAGCGCACTCGGCCGCGGCCAACTACGGCCCAGAACAGCGCAGCCAGCAGCAGGGCGCCCATGACGTAGCCGAGCTCGGGCGGGCTGTCACCCCACGGATGCCAGAGCCCGGCGCCCCGCGGCAGGTCGTTGTTCCACCATGCATCGAAGACCGCCGCGCGATCGGCAGTCTGGCCCTGACTGCCACCCAGGATGAACTGAAACGTGGCGCCGTGCGTCTGTGCGTTGTAGAGCCAGATCGGCAGAGCGCCCAGTGCGAAGCCGAAGAGTGCCCCCGACGGCGACGACCAGCCAGCGCACGCCGCGCACGCGCACGAGCAGCGTCACGACGGCCGCGGCGTCAGATACCAGACGGCTAGCGGGTGCATCCACAGCGCCAGTCCGCCGCAGACGCCACACGCGAGGGCCCAGCGCGCATCGTGCTGGTCGGCTCGCGGCCAGGCAAGTCTGATCGAGCAAAGCAACGACAGCGAGCCCAGGAGGATGACTTCGGTATAGGGCGCCCACGGCTTGAGCGACAGCACCAGGACATACACCGGCGGAACGGCTGCCAGCGCTGCCGCGAACCAGGCTGCCGGCCGACCGGCAACCTCCCGCGTGAGCAGCCAGCTCGTTCCGACGAGCCCGAGTGAACCGAGCAGCGCCGGCAGCTTCGCGGAGACGCGCGAGATCCCGAACACGAGATAGCTGAGCGCCATCGCATAGGGCTCCCACGCGGCAGCGTAGGTCTGGTTCTTGAGCATGATCGGTCGATCGCCGTCCAGGATGCCGAGCGCCATGAGCGCGGACAGCGCGTCGTCGCCTTCGAGCAGCCAGCTCGAACGCACCAGCAGGTAGAGCCGCACCCCGAGCGCAATCGCCAGAAGCGCCAGAAGTCCAATACCTGCCAGGCTGGCCCACTGCCCGGCGCGTCGACGCGGGCGCAGGGCTGCCGAACCGCGACCGCCGTTGGACTAGTCCAGCGCCCGCTCGAGCAGGTGCGTCTCGAGGACGGCGTCGGCCGTCAGGCGTCCGAACTGAAGCGACTGCCGAGCCACGTCGACCATGGCTTCCGCCGGCGCCAGCCCGACGAGCTCGCTTTCGAGTACCTCAACGCCGCGCTGCGCTGCCGCCTCGCGAATGCGCTCGAACACCAGCGACATCGGTGTCCGCCGCGTGTCGAGCAGGTTCATCGATACCTGGACAACGTTCGGGTCGGCCGTCTTGAAGCCACGCGCCTGGACTGCCCGGCAGCCCGCCATTGGACTCGCGGATGTCGCGCGCGATCGTGCGCGCGAGACCCAGGTTGCTCGTGGCCAGGGTGACGTTGTAGGCGACCAGGTGGCCGTCGCGCGCCGACGGCCGTCGCCCCGGCCGGCCCGACGCGGGACGGACCGAAGTCGGGCGTCAGCGACGGGTCGTTCGCCATGTCGGCTCTGAGGCGTTCGTATTCGCCCTTGCGCAGGTCGGGGAGTCGACGCCGTGCAGTGTTGCGGGCGGCTTCGCCGTACGAGATAGACCGGCAGATCGAGCTCGGCCGCGATACGTCTGCCGACCCGCACCGCGAGCTCGACGCACACCTGCATGCTGGTCGTCCCGAGCGGCACGAATGGCACGACGTCGGTCGCGCCGATGCGCGGGTGGACGCCGCGGTGGACGTTCAGGTCGATCAGCGCCGCGCGCGCGCGTCAGCGCGGAAGGCGGATTCAGCCACTGGAACCGGAGTACGGCAATGGTCAGCACCATGCGGTTGTGCACCGCGTCAGCGTGGCGGTCCAGAACCCCCGCGCCGTCCACCTCCGCCGCGGCCGATTGGATGGCGTCCATGACATCCGCACGCGTGCCTTCACTGAAGTTGGGGACGCACTCGACCAGCGCCCGCGGCGCTCGGTCCTCTGTGCCGCTTACCATGCTGGAACTGCATTGAACCATTCGGACTCCAGCTCCATCCTCGATTTGACGCTCGGCGAGTTTCTGCAGCGGCTTGGCTCGTCGGATCCCGCGCCTGGCGGCGGTGCGGCGGCGGCGGTTGTGGGCGCGCTCGGCGCCGCGCTTGTCGAGATGACCGCGAACCTGACGCTCGGCCGGCCGCGACTTGCCGATGTCGAGGATCAGGCGCAACGCATCGAGCAGCGTGCCTCGGATCTGCGCTCGCAGCTCGGCCACCTGGGCGACGCGGACACCGAAGCGTTCGAGCGGGTCAGCGCGGCCTACAAGCTGCCGCGGACGGACGACGCACAAAAGGCCGCTCGTTCGCGGGCGATTCAGGCCGCACTGCGCGCCGCCGCCGAAGTGCCGCTCGAAGAGCGGCCCGCATGTGCGCCGAGGTTTTCGAAGTGGCCGAAGAGGCCGCACCGATGCTCAACGCGGCCGTGATTTCGGATGTGCTGGTCGGCGCGCTGTTGGCGCAAGCGGCGCTGAAGAGCGCCGCGCTGAACGTCGAGATCAACCTGGGGGCGATGACGGACCCCGCGACGATCGACCAGTACGCGAGTCAGCTCGCCGCGGCGCGCGAAGGAGTGCCCGAGCGTGTCGAGCGCGTGCTCTGCTGCCCGGGCGCGCACGCTTCCCTGGCCACTAACAGCGTGCTACGTCGTCAGGTCCAGCACCGCCGC
>CAVZNP010000013.1:0-501982 GCA_963776625.1 uncultured Chloroflexia bacterium
AGACCGTGCCCGTGGTTGGCGTCTGGGATGCTGCGGCACGCGCTGTCAAATGCCATTCCCCAGAGGGGACCCTGAGGGGAAGACGTCAGACCGTGCCCGCCTTAGCCGCTCAAACGTCCACGACGTGGAACTCGATCCGGTACAGGAGGGTGTCGTCAGCAATCGGGCCGGCGTGCGCGGCTCGCTCGCGCAGGGATTCGAGGTCGTCTTCCCCCGAGCGCCGCAGGTCTGCCGCATCGATCGAGCAGAACGGCACCAGCTCGATGGAGTCGACCTCGATCTGGCCATCCTCGACGCGGTAGCGACCGCCTTCTTTCACCTGCGGCCGGCGCCACAGTCGGAACGAGAGCGTGATCTCGCCGCACAGCACGCCTGGGCGCAGCTCCTGGCTGAACTGCACAATCTCATCCTACGCCTGCCAGCGAACGGACGTGACGCCTCAGGCGAGCCAGGCGCCTGGAAACGTGAACCGCGGCATCTGGTTACAGGTCAGATCGTGAACGTTTGCGCGCAGGATGGGCCGTTTGCGGGTAGCGCGACAGGGGCGTCGTCCCACACACGTCGAGCACCGCGTCATTGAGCTGCGAATACAGCACTTTGCGCTTGCGAGCGTCAGGTTCCGTCGGTGCTGCCTGGACTAACTGCGTCCATCGATCGTCCCAGATACCGGTGTTGCTGAAGTCGCCGTCGTAGCTGAACGTCCGGCTGGAGTTGAACAGAAAACTCGCCTCCAGGAGATGAGCGTACGCGCCCGCGCTCAGGATGATGCCTTTGTAGCGGCGCTTGATCTGCACGTCCAGAAACACCTGTGGCTCTACCTGTTTCACCATCGCCGAGACCTGTCACCTGGCTTTGCGGATCACGGAAAAACGAGATCGTGATGCCGTCCAGGTTTGGCTTGCCAGCGTCCCATTAGCTCTTGTTTCTGGTCAGCGCCATATGGTTGCCCTGCGCCCATTCCACAAACGCGAACGGGCCCGTGCCATTCAATTTGCTGGCGGCATGCGGTGCTTCGAGCGCGTTCCTGTCGACGATGGTCAGGTACTGAAAGAAGTCGAATAGTCCAGGTCGAGGCAGGTCGGACGCCAGCACGATCGTGTCGCCGGACGGTGGAGTGAAGAACGGCGGATCGAGGTTGAGCGGCTCGCCGACCTGGCCCGTGCGCAAGGTGCCCGTTTTTGGCTGCGGCGTACCGGCAGCCGCCGCTGGTGGCACGGTGGGCATCAGCGTGGGGCTGGCGCTCGCGCTCGCCGCCGTTGGTACACCCGCCGCGCCTGGTGCCGAGACAGTCGAGAGTGGGGTTGGGGCACTGCCCGCCGCACGCCTGAGCTACGCGTTGACGCGGGGCGGCGTCGTACGCGCTCCCCAGAGTCGCTGGGACGCCAGTCGCGCTCCGTCGGCAAGCGCCTGCAGCTTGGCCCATTGCACACTCGGATGCGTGCGCGGCATCGTCCAGCCTTGCGCGAAACCGCAGTCCGTCCCCGCGATCACGTTCTCGCGCCCAACCACACTTGCGTAGCGCTCGATACGCTCCGCCACAGCGCAGCGCATGGCGCCGAACCTGGTGCCATGCGGCTCCTCGAGCGTCTGGGGGCCAGTACCACCGGCCCGTGGCGCGTGGTCCGGCTGGAGCTTGTCGTCCCAGAGCGTGGTGCGGAAATCGCGTGCGTTGTGCCCGACAAGACGGACTCGACGGCGGTCGACGCGACCGAACTGACCGCACTGCTGACGCGGCAGCTTCGAGAATCGCTTGCCGTTGGGATAGCGGACCTGCGCTACAGCGTGGCGCTTGGGGCACCCGTCACGTCTCCCACCGACCTCGAGCGGTCTCTGCGTCAGGCTGAAGACACGCTCACGCTCGCGCGATGGCACGATCTGCTGGATCAGGTCGTGCGCTTCGAGGACCCTTGCGATCGAACGCGTCCTGATCGAAGGCATGGACTCATCATCAGCGCACGAAGCGTTCGTTCAGCAGGTGCTCGGTCCACCGCGTGCGTATGACGCGGCGCACAATCGCGACTACCTCACGACGCTCAAGATGCTGATTGCAAGCGACTACTCGCCCAGGCGTGCGGCACAGCGCCTCTTCATTCATACCAACACGGTGCATTTTCGCTTGCGGCGCATAGCCGAGTTGCTCGGTGGAGGTTGGCCGCGGGGCGATCAACGGTTCCGAGTCGAGTTGGCGCTTCGGCTCGCGGACCTCCTCGAGATTCGCGCGCGGCACACACCGTCCGGGGCACACGCGTGTCATCAGCCATTCGCCGTACCACCCTCGTTCTCTACAATGGCCTCAGAATCTGGATGAGATATCGCAGTTTCGGTCGGACGGGTCTGAACGTTTCAACCGTCTCGATGGGCAGCAATCGCCTCGGCGACGACGGCGTTGACCCGGCTGCCTGGCCGCCCATCGTCGAGCGTGCGCTCGAGTTGGACGTCAATTTTTTCGATACGTCGATCAGCTACAACCAGGGCCGCAGTGAGGCCATTCTGGGCGAGGTCATCAGCCGGTGGCCTGGGCCAACCGTGATCGCCAGCAAGGGTGGCTACGCCATCGACTACACCGTGAGCGGTGCCCAGCCCAACCGCGACTTCACCGCGGCGGCCATCCTGGAGGATATTGACGGCCAGTTGACGCGGCTCCGCCGCGATTACATCGACATGTACATGCTGCACAGTCCCAGCATCAGCATCCTCGAGACGCACGACTGGGCAACCGCCGTCGATACGCTCAAGCGACAGGGCAAGATCCGCTGGTTCGGCATTTCGACGAGCGACCACGCCTCTGGCATCTGGGCAATCGAACACGGCGCGGATCTGTTGCAGATCGAGTACGACTTGCTGAATCCGACGGCCGAAGATGCACTGCTGCCGCTGGCGGCGCGTCACAACGTCGGTATCATGGCCCGCACTCCGCTTGCACGCGGACTGCTGACAGGCAAGTTCAAGGCGGGTGAGGCCATTCCCGCCGAGCAGCACTGGCGGAGGCCACGCGGCGATCGACTCCAGTTGCGCCTCGAACGCGTCGATCAGCTCAGATTTCTGGAGCGCTCGGACCAGACGCTCGCGCAAGCTGCACTCCGTTTCGTGCTGGCCAACCCAGCGGTGCACTGCGTCGTGCCAGGCGCGCGCACGGTGCAGCAGCTCGAGGCGAACGTACCGGCCGCGGATGCTGATCTGGACGCCGAAGAGCTGCGTCGAATCAGTCAACTCCACGCGGCCTGGCGCGCCGACGGTCGCTGGTGACGGCGACGGGACCGTGAACTGAACCGACGTTGAGTTGACGGACGGGTGCAGGCGCGGCGCCGGTCAGTCAGAGTCCTGACTCGTTCAATTGACGTGCCGCCAGATCGACCGCCTGCCCAAGCACATTCGTGTACGTTGGAAACGCGAGCGGAATCCGGTTGAACGCTTCCACACGCATGCCCGCTGCCAGGGCCACTGCCGCCACTTGTGAGAGCTCCACGGCACGTTCACCCACGATGTGGCAGCCCAGGATGGCGTGCGTCTGGCGGTCCACGATCAGTTTGCAGAAGCCAGGGGTCCGCCCGTCGATGATGGGTCGTATGCCGTCGGCGTAGGGTGCCTTTGCCACCACGACGTCGTGTGCGGCGCGCGCTTGTGCCTCGGTCAGCCCGACCTGGGCATATTCGGGGTCGGTGAAGCTGCCAATGGGACTTGTCTGTTCGTCCAGCGTGAGCGTCGGTCCGCGCACCGCGTTGGTGGCGGCCGCGTAGCCATCGTGGAATGCGTGCGCAACCAGCATCAGGCGCCCCGTGACGTCACCGGCGGCAAAGATATGCGGAACTGACGTCCGCAGATATGCGTCGACGGCAACGTACCCGCGCGAGGTCGTTTCCACGCCAGCGGCCGGCAGGTTGAGGCCAACCGTGTCTGCCTGCCAGCCGATGGCGGCTACCACGATTTCCGCCTCAGCCTGATCGCTGAGGCCATCCCGAGAGAACAGCATCCGCACGCCGTGGCCGGTCGGTTCGAAGCCGTCGATGCTACCGAAGTTTTCACGCACCACCATGCCTGAGGCGCGGAAAGCGTCGGCGACCGCGGCCGACACGTCTTCGTCCTCGGTCATGAGAATTCGGGGCGCAGCCTCGAACAACTGCGTCCCTGCGCCAAACGCGTTGAAGACGGACGCGACCTGAGCTCCAGTGGCTCCCGCTCCAACCACCAGTATTGACCTCGGCACCGACGTGAGCCTCCACGCGTCGCTGTGCGTCGCTGTCAACTCGAAGCCCGGAATCGGCAGCCGTCGGCTCGTGCCGCCCGTGCAGAGGATGATGGTGTCCGCTCGCAGGTGGACCCCACGCTCACTGGTCAGCGTGTGGGCATCGACAAGCCGCACCGTGCCGGCGTTGTCAAGGATCGCTATACCGGCACGCTCGAGGTTCGGACGCAGGTGGTCGTGCACCTGGATTTCGTCGACCACCTGTCGAACGCGATCCAGCAGCCGCCGGTAATTCACCTCCGGCTGAGCCACCTCGATCCCATACTGACCGAGTTGGCGGGCTTCGCGCAGCAAGCGTGCGGCGTGGGCCAGGACGCGCACCGGCACGGGTCCGTCGGTCGCGGCCATACCGCCGAGCGCGTCGCGGGTGACGAGCGTCGTCTGCGCGCCGAGTTCGGCCGCGCGCAGCGCAGCCGCGAGCCCAGCCGGGCCGGCACCGACTACGGCAACTTGCATGCACACGAATTCTACGTGGCCACATGCTGCGCTAATGGCGGGGGCCAGCGCAGCACGTCCTCGACCTGAGCAACGTGCGGCTGCTCAAATACACGCATGGACCGCTCGAGTGAAAAGATCGTCGAGTATGCCGATTCGCTGCGTATTCAGGATCTCACCGAAGGCTGCATCCGCGAAGCCAAACGCCATCTGCTCGACGCCATCGGTTGTGTGCTGGGTGGTTTCGACAGTCCACCGAGTCGCATCGCGCGCGCCTTCTCGCGAACGATCAGTGCTCAGCCGGGAGCGCGCGTCCTTGGCGACGGCACCGTCACCGCACCCGACGTGGCCGCCTTCGCCAACGCGGTCATGCTCAGATACCTCGATTTCAACGATACCTACGTCGCGGGTTCTCAGCATCCCAGCGACCTGATCCCAGCCGTTCTGGCGGTCGCCGAAGCAGCGCACGCCCCGGGCGATGACGTGCTGCTGAGTATCGTGCTGGGCTACGAAATCGCCGGGGCTCTCGCCGCAAACCTCAGTCTCCGCCCACGCGGCTGGGACCAGGGAACCTTTCTCGGGCTGGCGAGTGCTGTCGCGTCAGGCAAACTCCTGCGGTTGAACCGCGAACAGCTGGGCAACGCCCTGTCGCTCGCGCTCGTTCCGCATATCCCCCTGCGCCAGACTCGCGCCGGAGAGCTGTCAATGTGGAAGGGCTGCGCCACCGCGGCGGCTATTCGTGAAGGAGTCTTCGCAAGCCAGCTTGCCCAGTTAGGCATGACCGGTCCTCCGGAGCCATTCGAGGGCAAGGACGGACTGTGGGAGCGAGTGACGGGGCCGTTCGACTTCAGCTTGCCATCTCAGGCTGGTACCTACCTCCTCGAACAGACGAGCCTCAAACTGCACCCGTCGGAGTATCACTCGCAAGCGTTCCTGGACCTGGTGCCGGCAATCCTCGAGCGCGTAGGCGTGGATCAGATCGCGTCAATCGACATTGAGACGTACTGGCTGTGCTACAGCGAGATCGGCTCCGAACCGGCCAAATGGCAGCCGGACAGCCGCGAGACGGCGGACCACAGCCTGCCCTTCATCCTGGCGACCGCGTTGCGTGACGGGTCACTCACACTGAACTCGTTCAGCGATGCGAACCTCCACGACTCGCACCTGCGTGGACTGATGCAGCGAATCAGGATCGAGCACAACGCGGAGTTCACCAGTCGCTATCCAGAGGAGCTCGTAAATCGGTTGCAGGTGACCACCCGGTCTGGTCAGAGGTTCGCATTCGACGGCACCTATCCGAAGGGCCACGTGCGCAATTCGGCCACGCAGTCCGAAGTGGATGCGAAGTTTGACACCCTTGCCGCTGGCGTGGTGCGTCCCGAACAGCGCACCGCGATCCGAGCCGCGATCGACGGCATTGACGAGTGCAAGGATGCCTCGGACCTGGTGGATACGCTAGTGTTCCCCTGAGAGACTACCATCCTATGTAATGAGCTTGCTGGAACACACCACGTCCACTGGCGTGGTCTCACATCACGCTGACCCACCACTCCACCGCATGCTGATCAATGGTCAGTGGGTCGACGCACGCGGTGGCCAGACCATTCCCGTGGAGGATCCCGCGCATCGGGGCAAGATCATCGGCCAGGTACCCCGCGCCGACAGCGCCGACGTCGACGAGGCAGTGCGCGCGGCCGCGCAGGCGTTTACCACGTGGAAGCTGGTTGCGCCGCGCGACCGCGGCCGACTCCTGCAGCGCATTGCCGACGATCTCGATGCCGATGCTGAGGACATGGCTCGGCTCATCGCGACCGAGACTGGCAATGCGCTCCGACCGCAGGCGCGCCCCGAGGCGCGCTCGGCCGCCGACATCATGCGCTACTTCGGTGGGCTGGCCAGCGAGTTGAAGGGTGAGGTGATTCCTCTTGGCGAGCAGGTGCTCAGCTACACGCGACGTGAGCCCATCGGCGTCGTGGGCGCCATCGTGCCCTGGAACGCGCCCGTCTTGCTCTCGACGCTTAAGATGGCGATGTCGATTACCGCGGGCAACACGCTGGTGCTCAAGGCCGCCGAGGACGCACCGCTCGCCGTCCTGCGCCTGGCCGACATCTGCACTCGCTATCTGCCCGACGGCGTACTCAACGTCCTCACCGGGTATGGCGAGGAAGCCGGCGCCGCGCTGGCGGTTCACCCGCTGGTGAGCAAACTGTCGTTCACGGGCTCGACCGAGGTCGGCAAGTCGATTATGCGCAGTGCGGCGGATCGCATCGTCCCCGTCTCGCTCGAACTCGGCGGCAAGAGCCCGGTGATCGTCTTTGCGGACAGCGGCGACGACGAGCGCGTCGTCGACGGCGTCATCGCCGGGATGCGCTTCACGCGCCAGGGTCAGTCCTGTACAGCCGGATCGCGCTTGTACCTGCACGCGTCGATCTTCGACGAATTTCTCGACCGTCTGGTTGGCAAGTTGCGGCAACTGCGGGTGGGTGATCCCCTCGACGAGGCGACGGATATGGGCGCAATTATCAGTCGCAAGCAGTTCGATCGTGTGTGCGGCTATATTCGGGACGGCCTGGAGCAACCGGGCGCTCGCACGTTGACAGGCGGCCTGCCCGCGGCCGGGGGCGACCTGGCCGAGGGCTACTTCGTCGAACCCACCATCTTTGCCGACGTCGACCACGTGTGGCGCATCGCACGTGAAGAGATCTTCGGGCCGGTGCAGGTGGCAATCCCCTGGAGTGACGAGGCGGAGGCCATTCGTATGGCTAACGACAGTCACTACGGGTTGGCCGCCTACGTGTGGTGTCGGGATGGTTCGCGAGCGCTGCGCGCTGCCCATCAGATCGAGTCCGGCTGGGTCCAGGTCAATCAGGGGCTCGGCCAGTCACCGGGCCACTCGTATGGCGGCTTCAAGCAAAGTGGCATCGGTCGCGAGTTCTCGCTGGAAGGCATGCTCGACAGCTTCACGCAGCGCAAGAACGTCACGGTGAATCTCAACTTTTGAACTGGTCGTGGCACAATCCTGGGGTGGAGATCCGCGAAAACCTGCCGACGTTCTCGCCCATGGTGTCTGATCGGGCGCGCGCGTCCCGAGCGCTTCTGCGTATCGTCGGACTCGTCGCGCGTCCACTGGAGCTGACAGCAATGGCTGGATCATCTGGAGCTCACGGCTGAGCCTGGCGAGCACGACGCGCGGCGGATTGCGATGGCGCGACTCAGTTGCGCCAGTCCTGCATAAACGTTGTCAGCTCGTTAACGATTTGCCTGACACGCGGCGTGGGTCTGACCCGTGGAAAGAGCAGGGATTGGTACCGCCCCAGCTTCCACCTCCACCAAGGACTGGCCTCACGGAGTTGTCATGCACAAACAAGACGTGACCAGAGCGCTCGCCGCTCTGTTTGCCACCGGCGCATTGTTGATCGCGCTGGTGCCGGGCGTTTCAGCCGCGCCGCTATCGGCCGCTGAAGGCGCACCGAACATCACCACCCCGAGCCCGACTGGCTATTACATCTGGCACAGCGACGACGGGTGGCATCTGCGAACGCACGGCCCCGGCGCGGAGCACGTGTTCGACGGGGTGCTGCACAGCGACAGTGGCACGTTCGAGGATGTCAACGTTGTCAAGCTCGAAGCCGACGACAACGTGTACGTGACTGATGGCGGGCACACACTGGTCGTTCATTTCCACACTTTTGACGGCGAGGATGGCGTCAACTTCCGGGTGAAGGATGCCACGGATATTCACGTGGACCTGAAGCTGGATGGTCAGCCAGCGGCCCTGACGCAGATCTTCCTCGGGATCCAGGCCGTGAATCCGAAACACAACCCGTTCACGATTCACCTCTGATCTCCGACCTCGCAGGTGCGGGCGTATCCAGGGATCATCAGAAATACGCGGATGGAGTGGCTCGATAGGTGACAAGCCACCAACCACACGCTATGTTTCATCGCAGCGATGCGCCTACCTATGCCACGCGCCAGATCGATTCCACGGTTCGGATCATGCCTGGCGCTGCTGCTCGTCCTGGGAGGAGCGCTCCAGGCAGGACCCTCCGAAGCGGCCTCCGGTCGGTGGCCTGACGCCGCGTCGAAAAGTGGCGTCGCGATGTACCTGTCGTACAGCGAAGAGTACCCAACGCTGCAGAGTCACAGTGCGGTCGACCAACTCGCGACGTCACTCGGCCAGGCTGGCGTTGACACCGTGTTCGTGCAGATTTCGTCGAGAGCCGCAACCCGAGGCCAACCAACCGACCTCGAGAAACTCTCGAACAACAACCTCCCCTTTACGCTGGATGTCCAGTATTTGTTGAGTGCACTGGGCGAGCAGAACATCAGCGCCTGCGCGGCGATCTTCAGCACCGCTGTCAATGGTGCTGATCCACAGGCGCGAGATGCCGGATGTCAGCCTGGCGGACAACATCGCGACGTTCAATGCAAACCTGGTGCCAGGTGTGCCTGCTTTCAAATGCATCGTCACCGACGTCGAATTCGCGCAACCTTCCGTCAACCATCCATTGGCCGCGTCGTTCGAGAAGTGGAAGCAATTTCACGAGGACCTCCGGGCGCGCCTGCAATCGACGAACTCTGGTCTGGCCCTGGCCGCATATCTTCAGGATCCGGATTCGCTGATCGACAAGATGGCGCCAGAGGACCGGGCTGCCTTCATGCAAGCCCGGGGCATCCAGCAGAGCAGCACAGCGCCGATAGCTCTCTACCAGGGCGCGTTCCCGTACTTCACCACTGAGAGTGACGCGGCCGTCGTCGATGCCATCATTCCCATGTGGTACGTACGCTCGGTAGACGAGTACCAGTTGCAGGTCAACCATGCCGTCAGCGATCTGCAAAGCGTGGCGGGGACGGGTCCCTCGCTGATTGCCCGGCGTCAAGGTGCTCATGAACAACGCGCAGGGCGCTGCCTGCACCAGCGATTGTCTCCAGACCTCGGCGGACTTCGCCAGCGTGCTGAGCTTCAACCAGAACCTGTGGACGTCCAACCCCGACTTCATTGGGACGTCGGTGTACAAGTGGCCATTTCCGAGCGGTTGGAGCGTGCCGGCCGCCACGCAGAGCCCGCCGGCATCCTGACGGCCGGCGCCTCGTCGGCGCCCGGCGGGCTCAGTTGTGTGCCAATGGCCGCGGAACGCTCACTCCCAGGCCGCGGCAAAACCCGCAAGGTCGCCAGGCCACGCCAGCCAGAGGGCAATCTTGCCGTCCCGCATCTGAACGACGTGCGACGTGCGGTACTCGCCCTTCGCGAACAGGGCGTACAGGCTGCGCAGCGTCTGCTCGTTCGGATGTCCCATAGCGTCCTCCTCCTGGGAGCTCAATCTTGTCGATACGAGTACGCACGGGACACACTGATAGATCGGTGTCGACGCGACCGCTGCACCTCGACGTGGGGGTGATGTTCAATCGCGCTGGCCTGAGCATCGCCAGCACGCAGGCACGCGTGGAATAGCGATGATGTTGAACGAACGCGGGTGAAATCATGAAACCGACCCAACAGCTTCACGAACTGGGCCAGAGCCTCTGGCTGGACAACATTACCCGGAGTCTGCTGACCTCGGGCACGCTGCGGCGCTACATCGAGGACTTCTCTGTTACGGGGCTGACCTCGAATCCGACAATCTTCGACAACGCCATTGGCAAGAGCAGCGACTACGACGCCGCCATCCGCGACAAGCTTGCCGCGGACCGATCCGGCGAAGAACTCTTCTTCGATCTCGCGCTGGAGGACCTCACCACGGCGGCAGATCTGTTCACATCCATTCACGCCGCGACCAACGGCATCGACGGCTGGGTCTCCCTCGAAGTTTCCCCCAAGCTAGCGTACGACTCGACAAGCACGCTGGCAGCGGCGAAGGATCTGCATGCTCGCGCGGGGCGGCCGAACCTGTTCATTAAAATCCCAGGCACGCCAGAGGGAGTACCGGCCATCGAAGAGGCCATCTTCGCTGGGGTGCCGGTAAACGTGACCCTCCTCTTCTCGTCTGAGCAATACCTGGCCGCCGCCGAGGCCTACCTGCGTGGCCTGGAGCGACGCCTGGAGGCTGGGCTCAACCTGGGGGTGGCTTCGGTCGCCTCGTTGTTCGTCAGTCGCTGGGACAAAGCGGTCGCCAGCCTCGCCCCACCAGACCTGCACAACATTCTCGGCATCGCGGTCGCCAGACAGACCTACAAGGCGTATCGCGCTCTGATCGGCTCAGCGCGCTACGGGCGACTCGCCAACGCCGGCGCGCGGCCGCAACGCTTGCTGTGGGCCAGCACCGGCACCAAGGACCCTGACGCTTCGGACGTGCTGTACGTCAAGGCGCTCCAGGCACCGTTCACCATCAATACCATGCCCGAGCCAACGCTGATCGACTTCGCCGATCACGGCGAGATTGGCGAGCTCATGCCGACCGATGGGGGTGACGCCGAGGCGACGTTTGCGCGGTTCGCGCAAGCCGGCGTCGACGTGCGCCAGCTTGCCGGACAACTGCAGACCGAGGGCGCCGCGGCATTCGTGCAGTCGTGGAACGAACTGCTCGAGGTTATCGAGACCAAGAGCGGTCAACTGGTGGGTAAGCACTAGGGCTCCCAAGGAGCCCTAGTGGGAGCCCTAGCCTGCCTCGCCAGCGCCCGTTGCGGGCTCGCGGGTGGCACTGGCACCGTTCTGCCGCGCGGAGGCGTGGAGCGGGTCCGCGGCACGCAGCACGTACCCCAGCGGCTGCACGGCCCCGTGGCGACGGCGGATGAGGTCCGCCACCAGACCCGTCCAGCCGGTCTGGTGGGACGCTCCCAAGCCCGCCCCGTTGTCGCCATGGAAGTATTCGTTGAACACCAGGTTGTTCTTCCAATTCGGGTCGTGTTGCAGGCGGTCGACCCAACCGAAACACGGACGTCGCCCGTCCGGCCCGATCAGAAAGATCGAGATCAACCGGTCAGACAGGTCAACGATGATATCGTCGAGCGACAGCCGCTTGCCCGAGCCGGTCGGATACTCGAAGGTGAAATCGGCGCCGAGGAAGCGGCGATAGCGCTCGAGCACACTCACCAGGAGGTAGTTGAGTGGAAACCAGATCGGTCCGCGCCAGTTGGAGTTCCCCCGAACATTCCCGTGGTCGACTCCGCCGGTTCGTAGTCGATCTGGGCTCGAATGCCTTCGACTTCGAGCACGTACGGGTGGTCGCGGTGGTAGGCCGAGATCGCCCGCAGCCCGTACGGCGAGAGGAACTCCGATTCGTCGAACATCTTGGTGGCGATGCGCCCCAAGCGTTCGAGGCCGATGACGCTGAGCAGTAGTTGACGATTGGGAGCTTCGCCACGCAGGAGTCCGCGACGGGCCATGTTCTCGGGGTCGCGCAAACCGATCTGCTCGAGGAATCCGGAAAACTGCTTGCCCATCAACTGCGAATGCAGCAGCATCTGCTCGTCAACGACGATGGCGGCCAGCGCCGGAATGATACCGACCATCGAACGGACCTTGACGGGTATCGCGCCGCCGTCGGGCGTCACCAGCCGGTCGTAGTTCAGCCCGTCGGTTTCATCCCACAGTCCCTGGCTTTCCAGTGCGGTACTGATGCCGGCGAAGTGCTCGAGAAACTTGAGCTGCAGGTCGACGTCCGGGCGTCTCCCGCTGCGCGTCAGAGTCGCGGCGATGATGCCCATCACCAGCGCGTAGTATGCCATCCAGCCGGTGGAATCTGACTGCTGGAGCGTGCCGCCGACGGGCAGATGCGAGCGGTCGAGCGGCCCAATGTTGTCGAGGCCAAGGAAACCGCCCTCGAACAGGTTCGACCCCGACGCGTCCAGGCGGTTGACCCACCAGGTGAAGTTCACCAGTAATTTATCGAAGACCCGGCTCAGGAAGTCGTAGTCGCGAGCGCCGTCAATGCCAAAGACTTCGAGTGCCGCCCAGGCCTGGACCGGCGGATTGACATCACCGAAGTCCCACTCGTACGCCGCAAGCGCCCCGTTGGGCGCCTGGAACCACTCGCGGCACACCAGGAGTAACTGGTACTTGGCGAACGCCGGGTCAACGTGTGCCAGCGTGACACAGTGGAAGGCGAGATCCCACGCCGCGAACCACGGGTATTCCCACTTATCCGGCATCGACATGATGTCGAAGGCGTCGAAGCTGCGCCAGCGCGAGTTCCGCCCGCTCAAACGCGACGCCGGAGGAGGCGGCTGCGTCGGATCGCCGTCCAGCCAGCGGCTGACGTCGTAGTAGTAGAACTGCTTGCTCCACAACATGCCGGCGAACGCCTGGCGCATGACCAGCCCCTCGTCGGCAGATGCTGACGCCGGCGTCAGCTCGTTGTAAAACTCATCCGCTTCGTCGTGCCGCGCAGCGACGACCCGCTCGAAGTCCGCCCCAACGGCGTCAGCACCGACGGCGTCCGCACCGACGGCGTCCGCACCGACGGCGTTCGCCGCGCCGCCCACCGGTCGCAGGCGCAGGCGCAGCTCAACCGTGCTGCCTGCCGCCACTTCCACCTGGTACCAGAAGGCGCATTTCGTACCGCGCTGATCCGGGTTGACTGTCGGCGCTCCGGCGATGACGTGATCGTTGATGCCGTCCTTGGGGTACGGAGTCGTCGACTCGCCGCCGAACAGCCGCCGCGCATTGGTTTCGTTCTCGCAGAACAACAGCGTCGGCTCGGTGCCGGACGGAGCCGGTCCGCCGATCAGCTCCAGCTCGCCTAGAAACGGGTGGTTGACACGCACCGAGCAGCCGTCGCCACGTTCGAGCACTGGCTTCGGCGAGTCGACGTCCCACGACCAGGTGTTGCGGAACCACGCGCTGGGCAGCACGTGCAGCGTTTCTGAGTCCGGGCCCGCGTTGGTGATCCGCACGTGCATCAGCAGGTCGAGGGGCGTGGCCTTGGCGTAGTCGACTTCGACGATCCAGTAGCGGTCGTCGTCGAATGCGCCACTGTCGAGCAGCTCATATTCTGGATCGAATTTCCCGCGACGAGTGTTTTCGTCGATGAGGTTCTGGTACGGGAAGGCCGCCTGCGGGTAGTGGTAGCGCCAGCGATTCCAGGCATGGCTGGGTAGCGCATCCATGTACCACCAGTACTCTTTGGCGTCCTCCCCGTGGTTCGCCTGAGCGCCGGTCAGGCCGAAGATTCGCTCCTTGAGAATAGGGTCACGGCCATTCCAGAGGGCGAGTCCCAGACACAGACGTTGCTCAATGTCGGAGAATCCGGCCAGGCCGTCCTCACCCCAACGGTACGCTCGGGAGCGGGCATGATCATGGGGAAAGTAGTCCCACGCCTCACCGTTGGCACTGTAGTCCTCGCGGACCGTGCCCCACTGGCGTTCGCTGAGGTAGGGCCCCCAGAGATACCAGTCGCTCGCCTGACGAAGCCCGTTCTCCAGCTTGCCGAATTCGCTGACGCGTTGTCGCTCGGTGCTCATGGTTGCGTGGTTCCTCGACGCTCAGCCTACGCTCGGGGGCGCAGCCGCGCATTGGTGTACTCACGTATAGATGGCTCGAAAGAGGTTCGAGCCCACCTTGTCTGGCCGGGCGTCCGCGAACCTGGCGTCTACGTATTTCCCCGGGTGCCGCGTCCCGGGTTCGCGCTAGAGCCCAGCGGCCCTCAGGCTGGACAGGCAGGTACCTCTGGTGCAGGATGATGGCGATGTCGTCGACGCGGCCCAGCCAGCCGCAGGGTAGATTGGTCGCACTCGTCGTGCGCCTCAGCCCCCCAGCCCCGCTCGTTGGAGCTCCGCCATGAAGATCGCCGACCTCTCGAACCCACTCATCGACCTCGCTGGCCTGTTGCTGATCGGCGTCTTGCTTCTCGGTCAGATCCGAGCGCGGCGCGTGTCCGTTCGACGCCTGTGGCTGATCCCGCTGCTCATCATCACCCTGACCGGGATCGTCATCGCGGCAAACCCGCCCAGCGATTTGTCTGGCTGGGGCTGGCTCGGACTCGCGCTGGTCATCGGCTTGATCGTCGGCGCGGCGCGCGTGGCCTTCACCGACGTGCGACATGTCGATCCGAAAACGGGCGCCCTGCTCGTGCAAAGCACGCTCATCGGCATCTTGCTCTGGCTCGTCATCTGGGCCGCACGCATCATCATTCGCCAGGTCGTCGGACGCAGCGAACCGGATGCCTCCACGGCCGCGCTGGTCACGGCGATCCTGCTGACGTTCGCCGTCGGCAACATCGTCGCCAATGCCTTTTCGACCTATCGCGCCTATCTCAGCACCACCAGGAGTGTCGCATGGTAGACCACGAGTCCCCGGCGCAGCTCGAGCCAATTCCCCAGCCGCCTGCCAGGCCCATCGTGGGCAACCTGTTCGACATCGATCGGGGCGCACCTCTCGAAGACATCGCGCGTCTGGCAAACGAGTATCGGCCCATTTTCAAGCTCTCCTTCGCCGGGCGCGAGGCGGTCTTCGTCTCGGGTTTCGAGTTGGTCGACGAGCTGTGCGACATGCGCCGCTTCGACAAGCTCGTCGGCAGAGGCCTGACGGAAGTACGCGAGTTCGCCGGCGACGGGCTGTTTACCGCCCACACGGAAGAGACCAACTGGCAGAAGGCCCACCGCATCCTGCTGCCAGCCTTCAGCCAGGACGCGATGCGAGAGTACTTCGCCATGATGCTCGACATCGGCGTGCAGCTTGCGAAAAAGTGGGAACGCTTGAACCGCGGCGAAGCGATCGACGTCACGCCGGATATGACCCGCCTGACCCTCGACACCATCGGTCTGTGTGGCTTCGACTACCGCTTCAACTCGTTCTACCGCGAACGACCGCACCCCTTTGTCGAGGCGATGACGCGCTGCTTGAGCGAATCGATGCAGCGCGCCAGCCGCTTACCCATTCAGGAGCGGGCAGCCGTGCGCGAGCGGCGCCAGTTCGACGCCGACGTCGCGTCGATGAACCAGCTGGTCGATCGGATCGTCAGGGAGCGTCGCGCCGAGATGAAGCGCACCGGCGCGGAGCCCAGGCCCGATCTGCTTGGTCGCATGCTGAGCGGCGTCGACAAGCAAACGGGCGAGGGGTTGGACGACGTCAACATCCGCTACCAGATCATCACGTTTCTGATCGCCGGACATGAAACGACGAGCGGTCTGCTGGGGTTCTCGCTATACCTGTTGCTGCACCATCCGGAGGCGCTGAGTCGCGCGTACGCGGAAGTTGACGAGGTGCTTGGGACGAATCCGGACGTGGCGCCCACCTACGCGCAGGTCCACCAGCTGCGCTACGTGTTGCAGATCCTGCACGAAACGCTGCGCCTGTATCCGACCGCGCCCGCATTCAGCGTTCACCCGCTCGAAGCCGAGGCGGTCATCGGCGGCAAGTACCTGCTGACCGGCGAGCGCGGTGCCACGATCGTGACCGGTGCCCTGCACCGCGATCCGAGCGTGTGGGGCGCCGACGCCGGCGAGTTCAACCCCGACCATTTCAGCCCTGAGGCAGCTCAGCAGCGGCCAGCGAATGCCTACAAGCCTTTCGGCAACGGCCAGCGGGCGTGCATCGGTCGGCAGTTTGCCTTGCAGGAGGCGGCGCTCGTCCTCGGCCTGATCCTGCAGCGTTTCGAGCTGCTCGACGACGACCAGTACGAGCTGCGCATCAAAGAAACCCTGACCATCAAGCCAGACGACTTTCGGATTCAGGTCAAGAAGCGCGCGCACCTGCGAGCACCACAAGGAGCCACCGCGTGACCCTCGAAGCCATCCCCCAGCCCCCGGGCCGACCGGTCGTCGGCAACCTGCCCGATCTGCTGGGCGACACGCCCGTTCAGGCGATGATGCAGTTGGCCCGCGACCAGCACGACATCTTTCAGCTCACCATGCCTGGCAGGACCATCGTGGTTGCCTTCGGTCCGCCGGTGGTCGACGAAATCTGCGACGACGCGCGCTTTGACAAGCTCGTCCAGCTCCGGCGTGGCGGCCGCGCCTCGATCGCTGGCGACGGTCTGTTCACGGCGTGGACATACGAGCCGAACTGGCAGAAAGCCCACAACATCCTGCTGCCCAACTTCAGCCAGTCGGCGATGAAGGGCTACATGCCGATGATGGTCGACATCGCGGGCCAGCTGATGGACAAGTGGCAACGCCAGAATCCCGGCGAGGCCGTCGACGTGCCTGACGACATGACGCGGCTCACGCTCGACACGATCGGCCTGTGCGGCTTCGGCTACCGCTTCAACTCCTTCTACCGCGAGGATCAGCATCCATTTGTCCGGGCGATGGTGCGGAGCCTGGAGGAGCAGCGCGAAAGTCAGACTCGCTTGCCAGGGCAGGGCGCGCTGATGGTCCGGCGGCGGCGCCAGTTCCAGGAAGACACGACAACGATGTACAGCCTGGTGGACCAACTGATTCGCGAGCGCAAAGCCGATCCCGATTCCGCGGAGGTCAAGGACCTGCTCGGCTACATGCTGAGCGGCGTAGACCGGCAAACGGGCGAGAAGCTCGACGATCTCAACATCCGCTACCAGATCATCACCTTCCTCGTCGCCGGCCACGAAACCACCAGCGGCCTGCTGTCGTTCGCGCTGTACTACCTGCTGCACAACCCCGTTGTGCTCGCGCGCGCCTATGACGAAGTCGACCGCGTCCTGGGCAGCGACCTGTCGGCGATGCCGACGTACGAGCAGGTTCGCAAGCTCGACTACGTCACGCAGGTGCTCAAAGAAACCCTGCGCCTGTGGCCGACCGCGCCAGGCTTCTCGCGCTATCCGGTCGAGACCACCGTCGTCGGCGGCAAGTACCAGCTTGACAAGGGACAGGAGATCCTCGTCCTGACGCCGATGCTGCACCGTGACCTCGGGACCTGGGGCCCGAGCCCGGAGGCCTTTGATCCGGACCGCTTCACGCGGGAAGCCGAGCACAATCGCCCGGCCAACGTCTACAAGCCATTCGGCGACGGCCAGCGCGCCTGCATCGGCCGCCAGTTCGCGATGCAGGAAGCCACGCTGGTCCTGGGCATGCTCCTGCAGCGATTCGAGTTCATCGACTTCAGCGGCTATCGGCTCAAGATCAAAGAGACGCTCACCGTCAAGCCGGAGGATTTTCTCATTCAGGTCCGGCCGCGCACCCACCGCAACGGCGTGGAGGTGGCGGACTCACCGGCGATCGCGGCCCCGGAGGTCGAGGCTGAACCGGAGCCGGCCCCCGTCATGGTGCAACAGAGCACGCCACTGCTCGTCCTGTTCGGGTCCAACCTCGGTTCGACGGAGGACCTGGCCCGCCAGGTAGCCGCCGACGCTTCCGCGCGCGGCTTCGACGCGACCGTCGCGCCGTTGGACGAGTACGTCGAGCGACTGCCGACGAACGGGGCAGTGGTCATCGCTACGGCTTCCTACAACGGCAATCCTCCGGACAATGCCGCGCGCTTCCTGGACTGGGCGACGGGGTCGTCGTTGACCGCCGATGCCTTGCAGGGTGTCAAGTACACCGTCTTCGGGTGCGGCAGTCGCGAGTGGGCGTCCACCTATCAGAAGGTGCCGACCACCATCGACGAGCAACTCGCGGCACACGGGGCGGAGCGCGTCTACGCCCGCGGCGAGGGCGACACCAGCGACGACTTCGACGGCCAGTTCCGGGCCTGGTATGCACCGCTGTGGCAAGCGCTGGCCACCGCTCTCGGCGCTCCCGTGCACGGGATGGAAGCCACCGCCGGTCACCGCTACGAGGTTGTGGTGGCAGCGGCCCAGGATGGCTCCGTCAGCAGCCCGTTCGGCGCCGAGTACGCCGCACGTACCTTCACAGTGCGCGTCAACCGCGAGCTACACCACCAGTCCGGGCCGAACCCGTCGCCGCGCTCCACGCGCCACATCGAAGTGGCACTTGCCGACACAGTGACCTACCAGACGGGCGACTATCTGGGCGTGCTGCCTCGCAACAGCGACGCGCTGATCAGTCGTGTCGCAGCGCGCTTCAAGCTCGATCCGAGTACGCGGCTGCGGATCGTCAACAACAGCACCAGCAAGAGTTTCCTACCGGTCGACCAGCCGCTCCACGTGGCGACACTGCTTGGCAGCTACGTTGACGTCCAGGAAGTGGCCAGCCGGTCGCAGATCCAGGTGCTCGCCGAATACGCGGAGTGCCCACCGGACCAGACGCGGCTGCTGGCGCTGGCCGGCGACGATCCGGAGAGTACAGCGCGGTATCGGACCGAAATTCTGGATCGGCACATCTCGGTGATCGATCTGCTCGAGGACTACCCGTCCTGCGCGTTGCCCTTCAATATCTACCTGGAGTTCCTGCCCCCGCTGAAACCGCGCTACTACTCGATCTCGTCGTCGCCGCTGGTCGATGCGGACCTGTGCAGCGTCACGGTTGGCGTGCTCGACGCGCCGGCCCGCTCCGGCCACGGTCACTACCGTGGCGTGTGCTCCTGGTACCTGGCGCAGCAAGACGCTGGAGCAGAAATCGACGGCTTCATCAAAAATCCGAGCACCCAGTTCCGGCTGCCTGCCGACCCGGCCACGCCGATCATCATGGTTGGCACGGGCACCGGGTTGGCGCCATATCGGGGCTTTCTGCAGGAGCGCGCGGTGTTGCAGGCAAACGGACAGACGCTCGGTCCGGCTCTGCTGTTCTTTGGTTGCCGCAACCCCGAACAGGATTACCTGTACGAAGACGAGCTGCGTGGCCTCGAGCAGTCCGGTGTAGGCCAGGTAGTGTGTGCCTTCTCGCGTCTGGAGGGGCAGCCCAGAACGTACGTCCAGGACGCCATCAAGGCGCGCGGCGACGAGGTGTGGTCGCTGCTCGAGCGCGGCGCCACGATCTACGTGTGCGGTGACGCCAGCCGCATGGCGCCAGACGTGCGCAAAGCATTTGCCGGGCTCTACCAGGAGAAACAAGGCGTCGACCCGGCGACCGCCGATGCCCGAATCGCCGAGCTGGATGCCCAGCATCGGTATGTCGCTGATGTCTGGCCGTCCAACTGACGGCCCAGAAGTCTGGCCCGTTTTTAGCCCGAGTCGCAGTCGGCCAGACTTCTGAGGCGGCTACGCGTCGGGCGACGGGGTGACGCGCGCGGCGGCGCCTACCGTCTCAGGTGGCCTGGTCAGATCCAGCGCAATTTTGCCCCACGTGATCGCCTGCCAGTCCCAGCCCAGCCCGTGGTGCGCGGCCGCGGCATTGGCGTCTCGCCAGAGCCGCTGCAAGTCAGTGGTCTCATACAGGCTGCTGCCGCCTGACTCCTCCCACAGCAGGTTGACGGCCTTGCGCGCCATCTGCGCCGCGAAGGCGTGGTCGCGGCGGCAGCGCGTGCGGTCGGCGAAGCTGACCTGGTCAGCTCGCGTACGGGAGAAGCGGCGCGCATTTTCCATGAGCAGCGCGCGGGCCGCGTCCACCTGTGTTGAAGCCGTCGTGTACCGCACGATGGTGGCCCCCTGGTCCATCGCCAGTCCGGCGTCACTCATATTGAGCTTCGGGCGCAGGCGCTGCTCGTATGCACGCACAAACGCACGCGCGATCCCGATCGACGGCGCGGCAACAGGAATGCCAAAGATGGTGCTGGAGCTGACGCAGTACTGAGGGTTGTGGTGAATGCGGGCGCCGTCCGAGGTGCCCTCGTCGGCGTCGACCTGCCGCAGGGTTCGGTGGCTGGGAATGAACGCGTCCTTGATGACGATCGTCTTGCTCCCGGTGCCTTTCAGTCCGACCGTGTGCCAGTCGTCGACGATCTCGAAATCCTGACGTGGGATGAGCATCCACAGACGCTCTGGTGGCGCGTTCTCGCGCGGTACGTTGAGTGCGGCGGTAAGCCAATTGCAGTGATCCACGCCACTCGAGAAAAAGCCGCGTCCAGACCAGCGAAATCCGCCCTTCACTCTCTCAGGCGTGCCAGTGGTGTTGACGACCGAAGATGCCAGTGAGTTCGGGTTGCTCCAGAATTCCTCCTGGGCCGCCTCGGGCCACAATGCGAGCAGCCACATGTGCGCGGTCCACAGCATGTAGACCCAACCCGTCGATCCACAGGCACCGGCGATCTCACCGACCGCGTCCAGGACGGATTCGAGGTTCAACTCGGAGCCGCCGAAGCGCCGTGGGGTCAGCAATCCCAGCAGACCGCTGGCGAGCAATTCGCGAACCGATTCGGTCGGCAACCGCCGCAGTTGCTCGGTCTGAGCCGCACGCTGTTCGATCGCTGGTGCGATGGCTCTCGCACGTTCGATGGCTTCCTCATAGCTCTCGAGCACCGCGGGCACGGTCGTTGTGGCCACGGCTGGCTCGTCAAACGGCTGGGCAGTCGCGACGGTCTGGGTCATCGGCTCGTTCTCCCTGAGACCCCATGGTAATCAGACCGCGCCTGACGTCACAGGTCCGCGCCATTGCCCGGGATCACGTGCGCAGATAGCAACGCACAAAATAACCCAAAATAGCCGTGTGGCGTCCGCGGAGCAAGACAATTCACCCGAGAACCTCTATCGCGCGCGGGCTGACGCTTTCAGCGCCGAAGCGACCAGGCTGGGCAGGCGTTTTAACCGGCTCGCGAACATCCGTCTGGCCGCGTTCGTAGCGACAGGCATCTGCTTGATCTGGGGCGTCGCCCAGGGTGTAGCGGCCGCTGTCGGTCTGGGATTGGTGCTTGGCGCGATTTTCGTCGGCCTGGTGCGCTACCACCGGCAGCTTGGCCTGCTGCGAGACCGCGCGAGCGGCATGCGAGACGTCAACACCGAGAGCATCGAACGGCTCGCGCGTCGTTGGGAAACTATCCCGCTTCGGCACCAGGTGTCCGCGTCTCAGCAGCACCCGTACGCTGCCGACCTGGATCTGTTCGGCCGCGCCTCGCTTCTCCAACTGCTCGACACCACCCGCACGTCGATGGGCCAGGCGACGCTCAGCGGCTGGCTGCTGCACGCCGCGGCCCCGGATACCGTGCGCGCCCGCCAGGCGGCGATGGCTGAGCTCGCGCCGAAGCTCGAGTTGCGCCAGGAGCTGCAGGTTTCCGCCGGGCCGCGCGACACCCTGCGGCCCGATCCGGAGCCCCTGCTCAGCTGGGCGGACTCCAAGCCACCGCGGTTGCGCCGAGGACAGCTGTGGGCCGCGCGGATCAGCCCGGTCTTGCTCTGCGTGTTTGGCGTGGCCCAGGCGACCGGTCGCGCGAGCTGGCCAGTGTGGCTGGTGTTCCTGTTCGTCAACGTCGTCCTCTGGCAGCTCTTCGGCCAGCGCGCGTACGCCACCCTGTCGCGCCTGGGCACCCACGAGGCCGCCTTACGCGAGTACGCGACCAGTTTCGACCTGCTCTCGACCGCGACCTTCGACGCACCGCGCCTTGCAGTGCTGCTGGAGTCGCTGCACGCCAACGGGCGTTCGGCCGCCGCCCACGTCCACGCACTGGAACGCATCGCGCGGTGCGTGATCCCGCGCAGCGCCCTGGCGTACTGGGTGGTTCAGCTCATTTGCCTGTGGGATGTTCACGTGCTGGCCGCCGTCGAAGACTGGCAGGTGACGGTCGGTCCCAGCCTGCGCGCGTGGCTGGAGTCGCTCGGGGAGATCGAAGCCCTCGCTGCGCTGGCGGCGTTGGCGCACGCCCAACCCGACTGGGCCACTCCGGAGATCGACTCGACCACGTGCCAGCTGGAAGCCCAGCAAGCCGGTCATCCACTGCTTGCCCCTGGCACACGTGTCGACAACGACATCACGCTCGGGCCGTCGGGTACGTTCGTGCTCGTGACCGGCTCGAATATGGCGGGCAAGAGCACGTATCTACGCACCATCGGAACGAACATCGTGCTGGCGCAGGCCGGCGGGCCGGTGTGTGCACGCTCGTTTCACATGCCGCCACTCGACCTGTGCACGAGTATGCGCGTGGTGGACTCGCTGGAACGGGGCGTTTCCACGTTTCTCGCGGAGGTCGTGCGCCTGAAGCAAGTCGTCGATGTCGCCCGCGGGGCCGACAACGAGCGGACCGTGTGCTATCTGCTCGACGAAATCCTGCAGGGCACCAACTCGGCCGAGCGCCAGATCGCGGTGCGCCAGGTGATCCGCTTCTTACTGGCTCGGCGGGCCATCGGCGCCGTCTCAACCCACGACCTCGCGCTGGCGGACCTGCCCGGATTTCGGCGCGCGCGCCCAGCTGGTCCACTTCCAGGAGACGCTCACCGACGGACCACACGGCCCCGTCATGACCTTTGGCTATCGACTCCAGCCCGGTCTCGCCACATCGACCAACGCCTTGCGGCTGGTGGCAATGCTCGGGCTCGACGAAGCAACAGCTGCGCCCTCGATGCGCATGTCAGGATCATTGCGTGAGACCTGAGAAAAAGAAACAGTTCTCGCGTGCCGCCGCGGTGTTGGGAACCGGCGCACTCGTTGCCACGGCGGTCATGATCTTCACCGGGTTCATCACATCCGGACCGAGCTGGCTGGTTACCGTGGTAGGGACCCTGGTTGCGTTCTGCGCAATCGGCGCGGTGATGTGTTTGTTCCTCATTCTCTTTGAGTGAGATGCTTCCAGGCCTCTTCCAGTTCAACGCGGCCTTGCGGCTCCGGCGGTACCGAACGCGTAAGGCATTGACCAGTACCCTGACAGTGTGTCACTCGAGTCCGCCGCTCACAGTCAGCCGGCCGCCGGGCCTGGTCCTGGTGCTCTCAACCTTCACCGACGTCTGGCTCGCTCGTTTGCGCGCGATCGCGCCCGAAATGCGTATCGAGCAGCATCCCATGTTCGCCACGCTGGACGACGTGCCACCGTCGCAGTGGCGCGAAGTGGAAATCCTGTTCACCTTCCGCGCGTTTCCAACTCGAGAACAGGCGCCGAAGCTGCGGTGGATCCAGCTCAACAGCGCGGGTGCCGAAGCAGCACTTGGCCAGCCTACCTATTTTGACGGCCACGTCCAGCTCACCAACCTGAGTGGCATCCACTCCATCCCGATCGCCGAGCACGTCTTTACCGTGCTGCTCGCCTGGCGACGCCGCGTGGCGCGCATGCTGGACTGGCAGTCACAGGCGTTCTGGCCGCGCCAGGATGAGGTGCGCAGCGTGATGGATTTCGACGAGCTGTACGGCCAGACGCTGGGCATCGTCGGCTACGGCAGCATTGGTCGACAGGTCGCACGCATCGCCCACGCGTTCGGTCTGCGCGTGCTCGCACTGCACCGCGGCGATGACCACCGCGATGCTGGCTACATCGTCCCCGGGACGGGCGATCCGCAAGGAAGCCTGCCGGAGTGCTTCTATCCGCCGCACGAGCTAGATCAGATGCTCGCGCAGAGCGATGTGGTGGTTGTGGCGTTGCCCGCCACGACCGCCACGGACGGGCTTATCGACGAGGCGGCGCTGCGAGCAATGAAGCGCTCCGCGTTCCTGATCAACGTAGGTCGCGGCAGCGCCATCGACGAGACGGCGCTGCAACAGGGTCTCGCCGAAGGCTGGCTGGCTGGCGCGGCGCTGGACGTGGCGCGTCAGGAGCCGCTACCTCCCGACCACTGGTTGTGGCAGGCGCCGAATGTGCTGGTGACGCCGCACGTATCGGGGATCAGCCCACGTTACGAGGAGCGCGCTTTTGCGTTGTTCGCCGAGAACCTGCGTCGCTACGTCGCCGGCGAGCCGCTGTTGAACCGCGTGGAGCCCCAGCGCGGCTACTGACGCGGCGCGGGTGCGGAGTACGGCGCATTGCTTCGCTTCGCTCGCTCGCGCCGCGGCCGAAAAGCCTGAGATGGACCTCGAAACCGCGTGCCACGTCCTTTGCGCAAACTGTGTGCAGAAGTTCGGCCGACAGCGACTTGAGCCGAAACGGGGCTTGTCGGCCGAACCTCCATTAGCGGGCTAAATCGCGAAGCTCTGGCTACTAGCTCCGCCTGGAGATGAAGACGAGAACCCTGTGTGTTCGGAGCGCTTCTCGACGCGGTCGCCTCCCACTATTTTGCACGCCGAATGCATCGGACATAAGGTAGCCTGCATGCAGAATCGCGTGGGGAGCCTGAGCAGGCGCGTATTCATCGAGCTTTCTGTAGGAACAGGGGCGGCGCTGTTGCTGGCAGCGTGTAGCAGTTCGGCGGCACCGTCCAGTGCGCCCGCCACGTCGGTGGCAGCCCACGAGCCCTCCGACCAGTCCGCCGGCCACATCTGCGCCGGCCACGTCGGCGCCGGCCACGTCGGCCACCACGGTGCCCACGGCAGCGGCAGCGGCCACAACGGCCCCCGCCGCGGGCACCACACCCACCGTCATCGGCGCGGCAGCCACGGGGAAGACGAGTGCCGCGCTTCCGAACTACATCGCCCCCAATCTGGTGGCCAAACCCGATTTCGACGCCCACGACCCGCGCGTGACTCTCGGCTGGAACAACTACCCGATGAATCCGCCGACGTCGTGGAATAAACCGGCGCCCGGCAGCGGTAGCAACGTCACGGCGTTCGTGGTCGACTACTATCCGCCGCCCACGCCGTACGACAGCAATCCCACCTGGCAGGCTGTCAACAAGGCACTCAACGCGAACTTCCAGATGACACAGGTGGCTGGTGCGGACTACCAACTGCGCATGGCGACCC
This sequence comes from uncultured Chloroflexia bacterium, assembly GCA_963776625.1. GTDB lineage: Bacteria > Chloroflexota > UBA6077 > UBA6077 > CF-72 > CF-72. The sequence continues at coordinate 25,124 of CAVZNP010000013.1, forward strand.
TCATGGCGGGCGGTGATATCCCTGACATGATCCACCTGTTCAATGGCCTCACGGGCGCCTTCGTGCCACCCGGCACCGCCGAGTTCATCAAAGCCCAGTGCCAGGACCTGACGCAGTTTCTCGCCGGCGACGCGGTCAAGGACTACCCCAACCTCGCGGCGATTCCCACCTATGCCTGGAGCAACTCGGCCTGTGTGATCGACGGCGCGCTGTACAGCTGGCCGATCCACCGCTATCTGCCAGGTCTGACCTTCTTTTTCAAGAACACCGACATGTGGAATGCCAAGGTCGGAGCGAACACCCAGCCCGCCGACGCCACCGATTTCAAAAAGATCATTACGGAACTGAACGATCCCAACAATGGCGCGTGGGGCATGGGCGCGGTCGTCAACGGAATCGGCGCCGCGAATATGGGGGTGCTCGGCTACGCCATGATGTTTGGCGCGCCCAACAACTGGGGCATGGATGCCTCAGGCAAGGTCATTCGCGACCGTGAGACTGACCAGTACAAAGCGGCCGTCGCGTATTTGCGCGATCTCTGGACCAGCGGGCTCATCTGGCCGGACGCGCCCAGCAGCAACGATGCGCGCGCCAATTTCGTGGGCAAGAAGTTCGCCACCTGCGTCGAGGGCTTCGGCAACTCCTGGAACGACTTCTGGCTCCGTGGTTTGCAGCAAGATCCACCCACCAACTTCGACCTGATCCTGCCGTTCAGCTCGGACGCGAATACGAAGGTGCAGAGCTACATCACCGGCGGGTACATCTCCACCAACGTCATGAAGAAATCCAGTCCGGATCGGGTCCAGGAGCTGCTGCGTATCGTCGACTATCTCGCCAAGCCGTTTGGCACGCAGGAAGATCTGCTGATCACCTACGGGTTGTCGCCAGCTGACTACACCATCGGGTCCGATGGAAACCCGACGTTGACATCCGACGGCAAGTCGCGTTCACAGTACGTGCCCTGGCAGTACATCTCGGATCGGCCGTACGCCACGTACTACGCGGGCATTCCGAATTACGCCGGGCACGTCAACCAGGTCGAGCAGGCGCTGGTCGATCCGAAGATCGCCGTGGCCGACGTGACACTCGGGTATTACTCGCCCACGGGCGCCTCCTCGGCGGGCAAGCAGGCGGAGCAGGCGTTTACCGACGGTGTGAACAACATCGTCCTGGGTCGTGACTCGATGGACAGCTACGACGGCCTGGTCAAAGCCTGGCAGGACGCGGCGGGGAGCAAGATCAAAGGTGAGTACAACGACGCCATAGCCGCGGCCAGCTAGTCAGGTTGCCCAAGGGGGGTCCCGGCGGGCCGAGGCCGAAGTGCTTCCCCGTCGGGGACCCCTCTGGACGTGTCGTTCCCCGTTTCCCCTCGAACGGGAGTCGAGCCAAACGCGCCGCGCCGCGTCGAACTGACCCGAAACTCCGCGATCGCCGTCACAAATCGATCAAGATTCCCGTTACGCATTGCTCAGAGTTTCATTGGGCACGAACTGAATGTTCTGTAGTGGGAGCCGGAACCCCACGTTCGGAATCGTTGCCGCCGGTGTGCGACAGAGAATGTTGCAGATTCGGTCAACGGCGCGACAGCATAGGCCACACAGCCTATGTTGCATCCCTCCGTGACTCGACCCGCGCGTCTGCTAGTCGCCATTCTGGCATTCGTCGCTGTAGCTGTCCCCAGCGCGGCCAACGGCCAGACTGCTGATCCCCGATTCTTCTCTCAGACCGGCTACCGCATCGACAACGACGCCTTCTGGAGCTTCTTCCAGGCACGCGGCAGCGTGGATACGTTCGGGTACCCGGTGTCACGTACGTTCACGCTGGACGGTTTTCAGGTACAGATCTTCCAGCGCGAGGTTATGCAGCTGCAGCAAGACGGTGGCGTTCAGACGCTCAACCTGCTGGATCAAGGCCTGATGCCCTATACGCGTATCAACGGTAGCGTCTTTCCTGCGCCCGATCCCACGGTTGTCTCGGCGACACCGACGGTCAGCGACCCGAACTACGAGGCGGACATCCTGACGTTCGTCCAGAATCAGGCGCCCGATACGTGGAACGGCCAGCAAGTCAATTTCTTCACCACCTTCTCCAATACCGTTACGGCGCAGGACACGCCCGATTCCGATCCGGCACTCCTGCCTGGTTTCGACTTGCAAATCTGGGGTGCGCCGACCAGTCAACCCGCGAACGATCCCACCAACAACAACTTTGTCTACCAGCGCTTTCAGCGCGGCATCATGCACTACGATCAGGGTTGCGGGTGTACGCAAGGCCTGTTGCTGGCCGACTACTTCAAGTCAATTCTGACAGGCCAGAACCTCCCGGCTGACCTTGCTCAGGAGGCATCGGGCTCCAAGTACTTCAAGCAGTACGCGCCCGGCCAGCCCATGTCGATCGCACGCCCGGCCGCTTTGCCGAACTCGGATCTCACCAACGCGTTCGTACAGGAGCAGGCCGGCGCCTCGCCTGGGGCCACGCCGACCCCCGCGGCCAGCGCACCGGCGGCCGCGAGCACCTGGGGCTACGGCATGAACGTCCAGATGTGGGACTTCAGTCAGGACGGCAAGAACATGACCGCCGGGCTGGTGAAACAGGCCGGCTTCACGTGGATGAAGCATCAGGTCGAGTGGTACTCGGTGGAAACCGCACCCGGACAGTTCGACTGGTCGCAACTGGATGCCATCGTCAGCACCGGTTCCCAGGCCGGACTGAAGGTCATGCTCAGTGTCGAAGACGCGCCCCCGTTTTACCGGAGTGCCAGCAGTGGCTTGACGCCGTCCGACCCTACCAAGTTTGGAACGTTCATGCAGACGATGGCTGCCCGCTACGCCGGCAAAGTCCAGGCGTACGAGCTATGGAACGAGGAAAACCTCTCACGCGAGATGGGCGCTGGCAACGTCGCACCCAACAACTATTTGCCGCTTCTGGAAGCTGGCTACAAGGGAGTCAAGGCCGGCGACCCGAACGCACAGGCGCTACTGGGTCCACCCAGTCCCACGGGCGCCAATATCGCCGGGCAGTCTATCGACGACCTGTCGTATCTGCAGCAGCTGTACGCGCTCAACAACGGCGAGGTGAAGGGCTATTACGACGCCCTGGCCGCGCACCCGAGCGGCTTTTCGAACCCGCCCAACTGCACCCCAGCAACACCCCAGTGCAGTCTGTCGGGCGGTTTCAACAATGACGACAGCTTCTTCGCGTTCACACGCATCGGCGAGTACCGCAACCTGATGGTGCAGCAGGGTGAGGGCAACAAGCAGATCTGGTTCTCCGAGTTCGGCTACTGTTCGAACACGGCGCCACCGGCCGGTTACGAGTATTGCTCGTCGATCAATGAGCAGACCCAGGCCAACTTCCTGGTCCAGGCATATCAAATGTCGCGCGGGCTGGACTATGTGGCCGGCATGATGATGTGGAACTTGAACATGCAACTGGCGGTGCAGCAATCCGACGAGAAGTGGGGCTTCGGCATCATCCGCTCCGACTGGAGCGCTCGACCCGCCTACACGGCTCTGACCCAGATGGCGAAAACCTGAGGCGCGGCGCGCGGCTAACCACGCCGCGGCGCGAGTCGGGCGCATCGATTAGCGTCGGTGAGCCGAGATTTCCCCGGGCAGGACCGCGACATTGAGCCAGCGCGCCCCGGTCGCCCGGCGTACGACGAAGGTCGTGGAGAACGGCGTCGTGACACTTGCCTGCAGGCGCGCCGAAGCGTCGTAGGTCTCGCTGGTCAGCGTACCGCGCGCCTGGAGGCCAAGGCTGAGTCCGTCCTGTCGGCCGAAGGGCCGCAACAAGCTGACCTGGACGGAGTCGGGTCGATAGTGGTCGATTTGCGTTGTACCGCTCGCCGCCGCGTCACGCAGGCGGTCTTCCATCTCCACCAGCCTGTCGCCGTGATCCACCTGAGCCAGGAGACTCGAATCCGCATGCAGCAGAGCCTGGTCCTCGATCTCCAGATTCTGGGCCGCGGTCAGCACGATCGCCTGCATCGTGGAATCTGTGAGCGTTGGATCCCAATCGGTCACGGCGCTCTCGACTGAAATCGACGGGAACGTTGCCGCGTCCATCCGCGCCGGTCCGAGTTCCTCCTCCACGGTCAGCGTCGCGCTCATCTGAGACAGACCGCGCGCAGGCATGCCGGCCAGGACGATTCCCGCTGCCACCGCGCTCAGGCCGATCGCGGCGACTCCGAGCCGCGCCACGCCGAATCCAGCCGAGCCCTCACTCACGCGCGTGCCAAGGGTGAGCAGATAGCGTCGCGGGTCGTCCTCGAGTGAGTTCGGCTCCGGGAGGATACGGTCGAGGACCGGCCGGGACACGCAGACCAGCGTGAGCCCTGACAGGAGACCGACCTTCGCCCAGAACTCCGTGGTCTGAGGCGCCAGGAGCAGCGTGCCTGCCAGGGCGACGAGCGTCCCGAACACGAGTCGCCCGACCCGACCGGTTGGCACCGTCCTGGGGTCGGTGATCATAAAGAACAGGAAAATAAAGACTTCCGGTGACGTAACGATCACCCGCCAGAAGTCGATGCCGCAGACGGGTGCGAACGCCCAGTTGGCCGTCATGCAGTGGCCTGAAGCCGCGAGCATTCCCAGGCCCAGCGCCAGCGTCACCCAGAAACTCACGACCATGGTTAGCAGCCTGAGCCGCCAGGTAATGAGCAGACCGCCGGTCAGGATGACGGCATAGGCCGCGACCATCCAGGCGTTCGGTGGCGCCCACCAGAAGTCGAGTGGCTCTACCCGCGAAGTCCCGAGCAGCACGAAAGCTGCCACGAGCGCGACGTTTGACGGATTGAACAGCGGTGCGCCGCGATATCTGACGACATATTTCGACAGGAGGCCGAGTCCGGCGACCGCCGCGAATATCCAGAACGCGAACACACTCCAGTGGTCATCCGCCGGTGTGCCGACGACGCGCAGGATCAGCCCCACGCCGCTGCCGGTGAGCATCGCGCTTGCCGGCCAGACGATGAGTCTTTTCTGACGGAAGGTGATCGCGATCTCGAGCACCGCGCAGGTGAGGATCGCCGCGAGGATCTGCCACACGCTGACGACGAAATGTAGCCCAACCTGGCCGAGGACGTGAACCGTGATGACGACGGCCGCTACGTGCAGCCGCGGATCGCGCACATTTGGCAGGATCAGCGGGTACGTCCCGCGTCCGGAACGCCACATCACGCCCTCGGCGGGGACCATGTCTCGAGGGCATCGGCGCCACGTCGCGAGATGTCGAAGGTGTTGGCCGCGGCATGCAGCCACGGACCCACCTCGCCGTCGGGCCAGACGACTCGAACATCGGCCGCCGCCGCCGCCCCCAACCCGACATGGATCCAGCCAAGCTGGCCGCTCGCGTGGCCGCCGCCGAGCGTGAGCTCGCGGCGCTGGACCCGCTCGCCGGTGCGTACCTCAATCCAGGCACCGACGGCATCCACATTCGGCGGACCCTGCACGATCCGCAGCTCCAGCCAGTTGCCCAGTGGGGCTGGTTGCGCCGACGTGCCCGTCCCGACGTTGTGCCACAGACGCACCGGCGCGCCGTAGTTGACCTCCACGATATCGAGGAGCCCGTCGAGGCTGAGGTCGACGAGCGCGGCGCCTCGGCCTCGATCGAAGCTGACGATACCCGCGGCGTCGGCTGCCTCGTCGAACGTGCCGTCCGGCTGGCCGAGGAGCAGGTCACTCGGATCCCTGCGGGCATAGTCGGGCTGGTCGCTCACGTTGCCTTTAGAGATGAAGAGGTCGATCAAGCCGTCGTTGTTGACATCCTCGAACTGCGCGTGCCACGCGGTGGACGGCAGCGCCGTATCGCCAGCGAACGGGTGCGCTGCGTTGATGCCTCGCGTCATACCAGCATCCCGATATGCCGGCTGTTCAGGCCCCGACGTCAACGTCTGAAGGCGGTTCGCCGCCTGACTGGTGAGGAAGTAGTCCGCGTAGCCGCTGCCCGTCAGATCGTAGCTGGCGATGCCCATGCCCTGAACCTGGACGGTGTTCCATCCGTCCTGTGGTGTGTACAGGTGCGGAGCCTCTCCCGGCACGATGCGCCACAACTGCTCCTGACCATCGGTAGGCAGGTAATAGTGCTCGTCGTTGCTCACGCGGAGATCCATGCGCCCCGAACGGTCCCAGTCGCTGAACAGCATAGAGAGCGCACACCAGCTGGGCCGAAGCGGAAGGGGATCGCCAAACCTCGCCCCGATCGGACGGAACAGCACGTTGTCGAAGCAAAGGTGGTGTGGATCGTTGCTCGACGGATCCTGATAGCGACCGAGCGCAATCGTCGGGAGGCGCTCACCCATCTCCCACGTCGCGCTGAACGCTGTCGTGGCGGGCCCCGCCCCATCGAAGTGCAGGTCCTCGTTCGCGCGTTCGAACCGGCAGTCCCCGAGTGCGCGGAGCAACACCGTCTCGCCATTCCGCAGAACCACGAGGTCGGTCAACCCATGGCCTTCGATGTCGATGGGATAGGCGCCCATCACGCCAGTCAGGTCGGTGACGGGGCTCTGGAGGCGTGTGAACCGCGGCGGACCCCCGACGGGCGTGTCGTTGCGGTAGAGCGCCGCCGGTCCACTCCCACCCGCGAAATACAGCGACGGCTTCCCGTCCCCCGCGCAGTCGAATGCTGCCACTCCGCCACCTACGGCGTAGTCGACGCCGCCTGTGTACGTGAAGTCGATGCCCGCGCTAGCTGTCTCGTCGACAAAGTGGGGGGCTCCGAGTACCGTGGGCGCGGGCGGTGTCGCCGTATATCGAACGCACACGGTGACTGCCACAAGCGCCGCTGCGATAACCAGAACGCCCGCGAGCAATGACCGGACGAGGTGGCGGGCGAGCGCGATGTCATGAAATGCAGACGGCGCGTGCAACACGCGGATCATAACGTCGCCGCCAGTTGACGGCATGCGCGCTGGTGATATCCGGTGGAGCGGCAGCGTCACACGGCCGAAAGTGACACCGATTTGCCACGGCGGTCCCCTCGCCCGGCCAGACGGGCGTAGCATGCCTCACCGAACCATGCCTGACACTCGGAGTGCGATCGTGGGCGCGGTGGCGCGCCTGCGAGATTCGGGGTCGGGTGTCCAGGCGCTGAAGGCCGCGCTGGCCGCCGGACTCGCCTGGAAGCTTGGCGGCCTGATTCCCGGTGCCCCGCCGCTCCCATATCTCGCGCCGCTGACCGCCATGCTGACCGTGCAACTAACGATCGTCGAGTCCATCTCGGGCGCGCTCCAGCGCACCGCGGGAGCCGTCGTGGGCGTGACAGTCGCCCTGGCCGTGGGCGGAGCCGTCGGCGTGAACGCCGTTACGGTGGCTGCTCTGGTCCTGCTGGCGCAGGTCATTGGCCGGCTGCTTCGGCTGACGACGGTCGGCACGACTCAGGTCATGACCACGGCGCTGCTGGTGCTGACCATCGGAGGCGTGACCAGCTTCAACTACGGTTTCGGCCGCGTCGTCGAAACGATTGTCGGCGCCCTGATTGGAGTGGGAGTCAACGCGTTGCTCGTCCCACCGACGCACTTTTCCGAAGTGGTCACCGCGTACAGAGCGCTCGCCAACGCATTGAAGCGTGACTTGCTCGATCTCGCGACCTGCCTGAGGGACGGCCTGACGCACGAGGTGGCCGCACAGCACCTGGAGCGTGCGCGTGCACTGGAGCGTCAGTTCGAGCAAATACGCGTGGCGTTCCAACACGCGCAGGACAGCCTGCGCATGAATGTCTTCGGCGCCCGACAGCGCTCGGAGCTGGACAGCTACCGCCACGCCGTTGACACTCTCGAACATACCGCGATTCAGGTCCGCACGCTGACACGCGCATTGGACGACGCGGTCGTTGTCGGCCGGCCCAGTTGGCTGGACGGAGGCATCGTGGGCAAGCCGATGGCGGATTTCGTGCAGGCGGCCGCGGTGTGCCTCGAGGCGTTTGTCGAGCGGTCGAGCGATCTGGACACGGACGTACGATCCGCCCTCGCGTCACGTGAGGTCGTGATTGCCCGCGCCAGCGAGGCAAGGTCGCTGCTGGCCGCCGACGGTTGGCTGCAACTGGGGTCCATCGTTTCCTCGGTGGAGCGCATGGTCAACGATCTAGGTAGCCCCGCGGCGGACCTGAGCAAACGAAGCGATTAAGGCCGGCCGCGACACGCGCCAGGATAGGGTCGACCCGGAGCTGAAGCCAAAGATCCTGCGCGACAATGCCCGCGATCTGTACGGCCTGGGGTATCGGTCGAGACGCGGTCAGCGGCGCTGGGGTGTCACGGCCGGCAGCTCGAGGTATTCGACGTAGCTGTACGGCGGGCGGAGGTCCCGCGCCTTCCGGGCATAGAACTGGCACTGCGGGTCGGCGCAGCGCTCGCATGACGCACTGACCGCAGCGTGATGCCTGGCGTGGTAGTCGCGCTGGTGTTCGATCAGCGACTCCAGTCGTTCCAGGCCACCAACGGGGCCAAGGTGTCTGGTATGCGATCCTCGAAGAATGCAGCGGCCGTTGCGCGGATGCACGTACGTGCAGCGTTCAGGCAACTTCATCTGGAAGGTCGCCGGTCCGTGCGGCCCGGCGTGGTCCCGTGGCAGCTCGCACGTCTGGTAGCCGTCAGCCCCGCGGTACGCGCGGGCGCAGGTGGCGGCCATCAGCCCGCCGTTGCCAGCGTGCGGGCAGGCACGTCGCCGGCGGCGGTCACGTCGTCAAGGGACGGGCTTCGGAGTTCGGCGGGGTTGATGACGCGATGGTAGCAGTGGACGGTAGTGCTGTTGCGCTGCCACGTGGCCGGCACGTCGTCGGGCGAGGCGGGTGTCAGCCGTCCAGGCGCGCCTTCGCCGCGGTGAGCTCCGAATGCAGGTTCTGCAACAGGCTCGCCCGCGCCGCACCACCCGCGACCTGACGATCGAGCGCCTCCTCGAGCAGAGCCAGGACGGCAGCCGTCGTCACGCTGAGAATATCGCTGAACTGTTCTCCGACCTCGTCATTTGCCACAACGTGTACTCCTCACATCTGGATCTCACCGGAGTATCGCTGACCGGCGAGGGCCATGCGAAGGGCACCGGCCACTGCGCGCGATCGACCAAATCCAGCGCGCGTGCCGAGACGACGCGCCAGCCGGCCTCAGCCAAGCCACGCGTCCGTGTAGTGCAGCCCGGGGAGCAGGTTGTAACTCACGTCGTGTACGTTGGCGCGCGTCAGCGACATCGCCGGATACAACGCGACCGGCATGTTGAAGACCTCGTCGAGATACATATCGTTGATCTGCGAGTACAACTGCTTGCGCTTCGTGGTGTCCGGTTCGATGCTCGCGGCATGCACGAGCTGCGTGAACTGGTCGTTCTGGTAATGACTCCAGTTGGTGGTCGTCGAGACATTCGACGCGCGTCCCGTGTTGAAGATGTAGCTGGAGTCGGACAGGTGCGCGAAGGCGCCGCCCGCGATCGCGAGCCCATTGTAACTTTTGTTGATCAGCGTATCAGTGAGCGTCGCGAACTCCATCAACTGCAGATTCGCGGTGAGGCCAATCTGCGCCAGGTCCGATTGATAGAACTGGGCCAGGTCAGCGTACACGGTCGGGTAGGCAAGGTTGTGGTACAGGATGTCAAACTGGGCACCGCTGACCCCGGCACTCGCCAGCAGTGATTGGGCTTTGTCGAGGTCGTACGTGTACACGTTGTTCTTGGCCGGTTCAGCCGCCCCAGCCTGCGGTGGCCATGGCAAATCCTGGCCGGGTCCAACCAGGCCCAGCATGACGGTATTCGCGAATCGCTGGCGGTCGAGCGCATAGTTCAGCGCCTGGCGCACCAGCTTGTTATCGAATGGCGGCACGCTTGCATCGATGAAGATGCAGAAATACTGTCCGCCCACGAAGGTCCCGAGATAGCGGTAGTTCGGATCCTGCTTGAGTCGACTCGCGTCGAGGATCGGCGGGCTATCGGCGAGGTCGAGGGCACCGGCTTCGAGCGCAGCGATCTGCGTTTGTGCGTCAGCAAGGACCTTGACCGTGATGCCGTCGAGGTACGGACGACCGCTCTGCCAGTAGTTGGGATTTCGGGTGAAGGTGAAGTGGTCGCCCTGGACCCACTCATTGAAAACGAAGGGTCCGGTGCCCACCGCTTTCGACTTGGCATCGGGTCCTTCGGCGGTGTCTTTGTCGACAATATTGAAAAGCTCGAAGAAATCAAACATACCCGGCCGTGGGACGTCCGATTTCAGCACGACGGTGTACGGATCGGAGGTGTCGATCGTGGTCCACCAGTTGCTTTGCCCAGCAAGTCCGCCGACGATACCGGCGAGCGCTGGATTGCGTACACGCATCAGGTTGTATTCGACGTCAGCGCTGGTGAATTCTCGGCCTGAATGGAACTGCACGCCCTTGCGAAGGTTGAGCTTGACCTGGGTCAGGTCGTTGCTGACGTCCCAGGACTCGGCCAGCAATGGTTGGGGGGTGAGCTGGGCGTCATAGTCGATCAGACGGTCGTAGGCGAGAAACGAGACGTTCACGCTTGCCTGCGTAACCTGATGGCCATCGATGCTGCCCAGGTCGCCGATCATCCCGGACGTGAGCGTTCCGCCGGCGTGCGGCTGGGCAGTTGGCGCCTGTGCAGCGAGTGTCGAAACGACCGCGGTCGCCGGTGCCGCTGGCGACGTCGGTTGCGGGGTGGGAGCCGAAGCCGGGGCCGCGGCGGCCGCCGCCTGTGTCGGCGCCGGTGGAGCGGCGGCCGGACTGCAAGCCGCGAGCAGTGAGACTCCAGCTGCCGACAAGAGCAGCATGCAGGCTGTGCGTCGATGCATGACGCGTGGTTCCGACCCTCGCGCGAGGTGAGTATGACCGGAGTCGGTCGCGAGTGCGGAAACTGGACGAGGGACGGCCACCATGGCGCCATATATACATCAACGCTGCTCGCGAGGAAACTCCCCGCTCGGCTGCGCTGCCCAGCACGCCGCCCTCTGATGACACCCAGGCCCGCGGCACGCAGGCCCGCGGGTTGGACGGGGGACTATGCCGCTACCAGGCTCTCGAGGAACTCGCGCGTGGTGGCCAGCGCGCGTGTGGCCCAGGCAACAGGCTCCATCGCGTAGTCGGGCGGCGGTTGGACCTCGATGCTCACTGGCAGATGCTCCGGCAGGACCGCCATCAGCTCACGCAGGCGGAGGTTGCCCTCGCCCGGCAGCGCGCGGCGCGCAGGCGGCATCGGTTTGCCGAGCAGCGCGGGGTCCGGCTCGCCCGCGGGCAGCACGCCATCGGAGATTTGCAGAAAGGGAAACAGCCTGGGGTCGAGGCCCTCGAAGTCGGAGGGCTGGCCGCCACTGCGCGCCCAGTGCAGCGGGTCGACCATGATCGTGCAGTCGGGATCGCCCACCTCCTCGATCAGCTTGACCGCGAGCTGCAAGGTGGCGAGCGTGCGCGCGGGCATGAACTCGACCGACGGGCGCATATCGACCTTGCGGCATTCGGCGCAGAACTGGCCGAGGTTGTCGCACATGCGGTTCCAATCGGGGTCGTCGCCCTGTACCAGGGTATAGGTGTGGCCTAGTTCCGCTGAGAGCTGGAGATAGGGCACCATCTGCTGTACGTCGGTGTCGGGCAGCATGTAGAAGCTCTGCGCTTCCAGCATCTCAAAGTGGTGCTCGGCCAGGGCCTGCTTGACCTGACGGATCTGGGCGGCGTCGCCGAGCATCGGGAAATAGGGAATGGTGGAGTACGCGGGCGAGGGATGCATGCGCAATCCGAGGCCCGCGAAGCCAGCGCGCGCGCAGACATCGATGAATTCCAGCGGCCGCAGGCGCGGCAGCGACGACGATGCGAAGTAGATGGTGGCAGTCATGTGCTCGGAGCTTATGCGACGCGTGCAAGGACGGGGTCCAGCTTGCTGACGCGGCGCAAGGACCCCCGCGGCAGACGTCGTCAGCCGCGGTGCCGCTAAAGTAAGAGTGGCTTTGCTCTGTTATGCAGTCCATCAGGAACATCTTCTCCGGCATCGACTACAAATACCTCGTAGCGTCCGCCTTCGTGTTCGGATTGTTCATGGACATTCTGGACACCACGATCGTCAATGTGGCTCTGCCCGTGCTTGGCACGGACTTTGACGCCAGCACGGCGCAACTCGAATGGGTCGTCACAGGCTATCTGCTCAGTTTGGCCCTGTGGATCCCGGCGTCCGGCTGGATCGGCGATCGGTTCGGTACCCGGCGTACGTTTCTGTTCGCCACCGCGACGTTCGTGATCGGTTCGGCGCTGTGCGGCGCCGCGTGGAGCATTACCTCGCTGGCCTTCTTCCGCGTCCTGCAAGGGGTTGGCGGCGGCATGATGACGCCGGTCGGGACGGCGATGCTGTATCGCGCCTTCACGCCCTCCGAGCGCGCTCGAGCGTCCGCGATCCTCTCGATCCCGACGATGGTGGCGCCCATGCTCGGCCCGGTCGTCGGCGGCTTCCTGGTGACCTACGTCAGCTGGCGCTGGATCTTCTACCTGAACGTGCCTGTCGGGATCGCGTCGTTCTGCTTTTCGTACATCGTCCTGCGCGAGCACAGAGAACCATCCGCTGGTCGCTTCGACCCACTCGGCTTCGTGCTCTCGGGCGGCGGGCTGGCGTTGATCCTCTACTCGCTGTCTGAGGGCGCCGAATACGGCTGGACGACGCCGATTGTGATCGCCACGGGTTGCCTCGGCCTGGTGTGCTTCGCGCTGCTCGTCATTGTCGAGCGCCGCGTGGCTTCACCGCTGCTGGACCTGTCGCTGTACGCACGACCGATGTTCCGCACCTCCAACCTGGTCGCGTTTGGCTTCTTCGCGGCCTCGTTCGGGCTGGTCTTTCTGCTGCCGCTGTTCTTGCAAGAGACGCTCGGGCTGGACGCACTCGACTCGGGGCTGACCACGTTCCCGCAGCCAATTGCCCAGATTCTGATGGTCCAGGTGACCAGTCGCATCTACTGGCGACTCGGCCCGCGCTTGAATCTGGTCATCAGCAGCGGCGGGCTGACACTGACGGCGATGCTGTTCTTGTTCGTGGGCCTCACCACGAACCTGTGGTGGATCCGTGCCCTGATGTTGATGCGCGGCGGCTTCATGGCCTTCAACATGGTGAGCATGCAGACCGCCGCTTTCTCGGCGGTACCCCGCGAGAAGACAGGCCGGGCTTCGTCGCTGTTCAGCACGGGCCGACAGGTCGCCGCGGCGCTTGGCGTCGCTATCGCGGCAACGGTGCTGACCACACAACTGGCCGGCTCCGACAGTCTGGCGCCGGTCGCGCGTGCGGCCGCCGGGTTGAATGGCTTCCATCTTGCCATCGCCACGCTGCTGGTCATGGGCCTGTTCTCGATGTTTTTCGCCACCCGTATTCGCGACGACGCCTCTTCGGCACCGCGCGGCGCGCGGAACACGCAGCCGTCCGAGCGCGTCCCCGCGATGCAGACCGGCGGCCCGGTCCGCGCGACCTGAGTTCACGCTGTCGAACTGGCGGCTTTGCGGGCAGACCTCGGGGCAGGGTGGTAGTCTCGCCAGAGAAGACTTCCGCGAGGGATCACGCATGACGGTGAGCACCGAGGCGCCAGTGGGTGGACTGTTGGGTCCTACGCCGTGGCACGGCAACATCGCGCTGGGTGGCTGGCACGCCGGCTCTGGGGCTGACTACGCGGTTATTGAGCCCGCGACGGGCGACGAGCTGGGACGCATCTTCGAGGAGGCTGGTCTGCCATGCGGCGTACTGAGCGTGTTGCCCGGCGACGATGTCGATGATCTCGATCACGCCGCCTCCGTCGGCGCGTGGGGCTCCTTCTTTCACCAGGGTCAGATCTGCATCGACCAGGTGGCGGCTGGCGGCCACCTGGTCGATGCGCGCATCGCGGACGAGTACGCACAGCGACTTGCCGAACGCGCAAATCGTCTACCCGTGGGTGATCCGACGACGCAGGAGGTGGCGCTTGGTCCCATCATCGACGCCCGCCAGCGCGACGCCATCGACTCGGTTGTCCACTCCAGTATTGACGCCGGCACCAGGCTCGCGGCGGGCGGCACTTTCGACGGACTGTTCTAGCGGCCGACGGTGCTCACCGACGTGCCGCTGAGTGCGCCCGCAAACCAGCAAGAAATCCTCGGACCCGTGGCACCGATTGTGGCGTTCAAGACGCTGGATGAGGCAGTGGAATTAGCGGCCGGCACAGAGTATGGATTGTCACTGGCCATCCTCAGTCGTGACGTCATGAAGGCTCTCGAACTGGCAGACCGCATTCCGAGCGGCGCCGTCCACATCAACGATCAGACCGTCAACGACGAGGCAACAATTCCATTTGGTGGCGTGAAGGACTCTGGCAGATGCGGCGCGAGGTGGCCAGTTATCCCTTCTGATGCGCATCCGCGAGCAGACCAACGAGCGCGGACACTCGCTGGCTAGCCGTAGTGGTGATACGCGGTTTTGATCTGCGTATAGCGCAGCAGCCCCCATTTGCCGTCCTCGCCGCCAATGCCGGATTCCTTCATGCCCGCGTGGTGCGCGTGCACGGACTCGCCAAGGGTCCGATTGATATAGATCTCGCCAAACTGGAGCTCGTTTACCGCGCGCATCACCGTGCCGTAGTCACGACTGAACAGATAGGCGGAGAGGCCATAGCGCGAGGCATTCGAGAGCTCCAGCGCCTCCTCGAGCGAGTCGATGCCGATGATCGGGGTGACCGGACCAAAAGTCTCCTCGACCATGATGCGGTTGTCAGGCGTCACCTCGCGCAAGACCGTGGGCTCGAACCAGTAGCCCCGAGCGAACTCGGCACCGTCGGGTCGCCCGCCGCCGGTCACCACCACCGCACCGTCGGCAACCGCGTTGGCCAGGGATGCGCTGGTTTTCGCGTGCTGTTTGGCATTTACCAGCGGACCGAGGTCCACGGCACCCGCCGGGTCACCGACTGTGAGTCCACGGACGGCGCTCACATAGCGTTCGGTGAACGTGTCCAGGATTTGCTCGTGCACCAGCACACGCTCGGCCGAGGTGCACACCTGACCTGAGTTGGTGTGGCGCGCCGCGACAATCGCCGGGATGGCGACGTCCAGGTCGGCGTCCTTCCACACGATGGCGGGCGCCTTACCACCCAGCTCGAGGGACACGCGCGTCAGATGCTGTGCCGCTTGCGCCATGACGGCCTTGCCGGTGTCTCGATGGCCAGTGAATGACACCAGCGAGGTGAGCTCCGAGTCCACAATGGCGCGACCGGTAAGCTGGCCCACCAACCACCACGTTGATCACCCCGCGCGGCACATCGAGGTGTTGGTCGATCAGTCGGATCGCTTCCAGCGTCGAGAGTGGGGTGACCTCGCTCGGTTTGATCACAACGGTGTTGCCCGTGAGCAGCGCCGGGGCGATCTTCCGACACAGGACTGCCAGTGGGTAGTTCCACGGGCAGATGGCGGCCACGACGCCAACCGGGACGCGCAGCAGGTGGATGACTTCGCCCGCGACATCGCCCGGCAAAATCTCGCCCTCGAGGCGTCGATCCCAGTCGGCGTTGTAGCGCAAGAACAATTGCGCGAAGCCCACCTCGCCGGCAGCCTGCGCGGCGGGCTTGCCCACCTCCTGGACGAGCGTGCGCTCGAGCAGGCCCGCATGCTCGGCAAACACGTCGGCGATGGCGCGCAGGAGGTCGCCGCGCTGGACGATCGGCAAGCGGCTCCATTCGACCTGGGCACGCCGTGCGGCCTCGAGCGCGGACCGCACGTCACTGTCCGTCGACGTCGGGAGTTCGGCGAGCACCTCTTCGTTGGTGGGATTCACCACGCTGATCGGCGTGCCACTGGCCGGCCGCCAGTTGCCATCGATGTACTGCGGCGCGGCGGTGAATGCAGATGTGTCCGAGGCAGTGGCAGTCACGATTCGATGGATCCTTTCACACGTCGATCCGTCGATTGCTATGGCCGACGGAGAATACCGAACACGATACAGCCTGTCCGTCCACGACAACAGCAGGACACCACGTCGAGCAGCACGTCGAGCAGCACGTCGAGCGCCACGTCGAGCGGGCGCGGACATAATCAGTCCTCGACTATGGCTGAGACAGTGGCAGTTCTGTACGCCGGCTCGTTGACGCAGCTCATGGACACGGTCATCGGGCCGGCATTCGAGCGCAAGACGGGCATCCGCTACCAGGGAGAAGATGGATTGGGCGGTGCCGTGGCCCTGGCGCGCGCCATCCGCGAAGGTGCGCGCCGGCCAGACGTGTTCCTGCCAGCCGACGGGAGCCAGGTCAATCAACTCATCATGCCGCCCCACGGAAACTGGTCAACGTGGTGCGTGCCCTTCGCGCGTGTCTCGCGCGTGCTGACCTATAGCCCCCTGAGTCACTGGCGCGCAGCGTTCGAGCGAGTAGCGCGAGGAACCGCGGGCTGGTATGAGGTGCTGCTCCAGCCTGGCATCCGCTTCGGCCGATCGGATCCCGACCTCGATCCGGGTGGGTATTTGACGCTGTTCAGCTGCCAGCTCGCCGAGCTTGCGTACGGTCAACCTGGGCTGAAGGCGCGCCTGCTTGGCTCGGATCGAAACCCGGCGCAGATTCCGTCGGTCGACGTCTTGCGGCGTGGGCTGACGACTGGCGAGCTGGACGCAACCATCTCGTACGGTCTGTCACTGGGTGAGCGCGGCCTGCCCTTCCTGGAATTGCCCGGGGAGGTCTCGCTGAGCGATCCCGAGCACGAAGCCAGCTACGCACGTGCTCGCTATACCACCGCGGACGGTGTCGAACTCAAGGGCGGTCTGGTGTACTACACCGCCACCGTGCTGACGGACGCGCCGCATCCCGAGGCGGGCGCGGCGTTCGTGGCGTACTTGTTGTCGGACGAGGCTCAGGCGTTGCTTCGGCAGCGTGGTCTGGCGGCGGCGTCGCGCGTCATTCTGGGATCGCCCGAGGCTGTGCCGGCTCCCATTGCGGCGGCGCTTGGCCGCGGCGCGGCGGACTGAGCTCGCCTGGCGCGCTGTGCGACTATTGGTTGCTGTTGTCACATTGTCTGAAGTACGTTGAGGGGCCTGTCGTGAGCCATCCGCATTCGCCAGCACTCAAACCCCGCGTGAGCCGTCGATACCTGCTTGGCAGCGTCGGCGTACTGGCCGCGGCATCGCTGCTTGAAGCGTGCACGGGCGCCGGCGGGTCGCCCACGCCCGCCAGCGCGCCACCTCCGACGTCCGCGCCACCTCCGACGTCCGCGCCACCTCCGACGGCCGCGGCTGCACCGACGGCCGCGGCTGCACCGACGTCCGCGGCGCAAGCGACCAGTGCGCCGCCTGCGGCGCCCACGGCACCCGCCGCCCCTGCCGCGACCACGGCGCCCGCGGTGAGCGGCCAGCCGATTGAAGTCGTGCAGACCGGCCTCACCGCCGACTACCCCAACTTCCCCGAATTGCTGGCGCTCTACGCCAAACAGTCACCCAACGTCAAGATCGTGACCGGCCCCCAACAGGGTGGCAGCGGCAGCACGCTGGCCCAGCTCAAGACCGAGGGCGCCAACACCCAGGTCAGCCTCGTCCTGTTCGGGCAGGCCCTCGGCCCGGCGATCCGCGACGCCGATCTGTTGCAGCCGTTCACACCCGCCAACGTCGACAAGTTGCGGTCCACGGACCGCGACTCCAAGGGCACCTTTTACTCGTGGGCCCTGTGGACACCCGCGTTCATCTACAACCAGGACCTGATGCCGCAACCACCCACCAGCTATGCCGAGCTGCTGCACCCCTCGACCAGAATCTCGTACGACGATCCGACGACCTCGGCATCCGGCCTGATTTTCCTGGTCGGCGCTATCAAGGCCAATGGCGGCACCATCGAAAATCCCGACCCCGGCTTCGAGTACTTGCAGCAACTCAAGCCGCAAGTCGCCACCTACAACCTGGGCGGCGCCCAGGCGCTGGCCAACGTCCAGAAGGGTGAGGTCGCGCTGGCGATCCACTACAGCGAAGCCAACATGTACAACGAGTATCTGCAGAACGCACCGATTGGCATCGTCGTTCCGACAGACGGCATGCCGCTCTCTGCGCTTTCGGTCGCCATCTCGAAGTACGCGCCCGAAGCCAGCGCGGCGCGCGACTTCGTGGATTTCCTGCTGACGACCGACGCGCAGCAGTTGCTCGCCGAGCGGTACTTCCGCCCGGCGCGCACGGACATCGTGGTGCCGGCCGAGGTCCAGGCCAAATACCCACCCAACTACGACGCCGACTACCCCTTCGACTGGGAATCGATCCTGCCGTACCAGCAGGCGTGGCTCGATCGATGGACGCAGCAGATCAAGTAGCCGCCGCGACCTGGCGTCCCAGTGTCGCGGACCTCATTGGCTGGCTGGTGTGGCTGCTGGCCGGCCTGGGCTTTGTCGCGCTGCTCGGCGCGCTGGCCGTGGCCGCGCTTGGCAGCCCGGCCGCGCTCCAGAACCTGACGGCGATCGTCACCGTCAGCAACCTGCGGGACGCACTCATTCGCACCTACGTGGTCGCCATGGGCAGCGCGGTGCTGGTGCTGGTCGCGGGGGCACTCTTTATCTTCGCCTGGCGCCTGGATCCGCGTGAGCGCTTCACGCCGCTCCTTCGAGCACCACTGTTGCTGCATGGCTTCCCGGCGGGCCTGGCCTTCCTGGTGGTGTTCGGCAACGCGGGTTGGCTCAACCGCTCGCTGCAGCTCAGTTTGCATCTGAGCGGTCCGCCACTGCCCTTGGCGTTCACGCTGCAGGGTCTGCTGCTGTTCTTCGTCATCTTTGGGCTGCCCTATCTCCTGGCGTACACGCTGTTCGCGGTTCGGCCTGACATCAGCGAGCTCAAGGACGCCGCGCGCCTGCTCGGCTGCGACCCGGCCGAAGCGTTTCGGAGGGTCACCCTGCCGCTGATGCTCGGCTCGCTGCGCACCGCGACGGCGCTTGCCTTCATCCTCGCCGCCGGTTCACTGTCGGTCCCGCTGTTGATCGGCGGTGGCCGCGAGTCGCTGCTACCGGCCGAAGTCTACGGCTTGATCATTGGCGCCGGGGACGTGCCGCGGGCCGCCGCGCTGGCGCTGGCGTATGCGGTGGCCCTGGCTCCGCCACTGCTCCTCCTGGATCGGCTCACCGTCGCGCTGGTGAACGGGCTTGCTTACCGCGAGCCGCGGCCGCGGCGGGTCGCAACGCGTCACCGGCGTGGCCCCGTGCGGTGGTGGACACGCGGCTACCAGATTGTCTGGATGGTGTTGCTCGCCGTCCTGGTGCTGGCGCCGCTGTACGCCTCGTTCGTGCGCACGTGGGGCGCCGGCCTCATCGCGACCTCGTGGACGAGCCAGTGGTATGCGCAGATCACGCCGGACTTCTGGACGTCCGTCGGCTTGAGCATCAACATCGGCCTTGCCTGCATCGCCTTGAGCGTGGTCTGCGCTCTACCGCTGGCGCTGGCGTGGCGCTTTACCGCGCTGCCTGGCAAGGATCTTTTGCGCGGGGTCGTGCTGATTCCCGCGGCGGTACCCGGTTTTCTGTGGGGGCTCAGCCTCCTGGTTCTGATCCAACTCGTCGCGCCGGGTCTGGCGCGTACGCCGGTTCCGTTGGTGGTGGGGGAGGCGCTTCTTTCGCTGCCGTTTATGTTGCGGGTGCTCATGACGGCGCTGGACGACCTCGATACGCGCTCGCTCGAAGTTGCAGCCGGTCTGGGCGCGGGCCGGCTCGCCCGCGCGCGACGCGTTCTGCTGCCGATGCTCATGCCCGCCATCGGTATGGGCAGCGTCCTGGTGTTCGTGCGCAGCTTCGGCGAGTCCAACCTGGCGCTGGTTCTGGCGCCGGTGCGTTATCCGACGGCTGCGCTCTGGCTGATGCAGGCGGCCGACACCGCCGGCATCGGCCTGGCCAGTGCGATGGACACCGTCGTGGTGGCGGTTCCCCTGGTACTGCTGATTGTTGGCGAAACGGCACTGCGGCGCGGCCTGCCCTGGGCGCACGCGCGCGCCGCGCTGCCTGTCTGAGCGTGAGCGGGGCGCTCCGCCTGGAGGGCGTGCGGGTCCGATTGGGTACGCAGGTGGTGCTCGACGATTTTTCGTTGAGCGTTCCCGACGGAGCTTGTTTGGCGCTGCTCGGCAACAGCGGCTCGGGCAAGACCACTGTCTTGCGGACGGCGTCGGGATTCGTTCGACCAGAACGCGGTCGGGTCTGGTTGGGCGACGCGGATGTCACGGAGCTTCCACCGGAGCGGCGACGCGTTGCGCTTATTCACCAGCAGTTCTTACTGTTTCCGCATCTGACGATCGAACGCAACATCGCATTTGGCATGGCGTACCGCGGACTGGGGCGGAACGCGCAACGCGAACGGGTGCGCGAGCTGCTGGAGTTGTTCGGGCTGAGCGGACTGGAGCAGCGCTATCCGCACCAGCTCTCGGGTGGGCAGCAACAGCGCGTGGCAATCGCGCGGGCGCTGGCAGTTGACCCGGAGGTGCTGCTGCTGGACGAGCCGCTGAGCAATCTGGATCGGACGACGCGCACGCGACTGCTCGAGGAGCTCAAACAGCTGCGGCGGCGCACGGCGATGACCATGCTGTATGTGACGCACGACTGGGGCGAAGCGGAGCAGATTGCCGACAGCGTGGCGCTGCTGGACGCCGGGCAGATTGCACAACGAGGCTCGCTCGCCAGTCTCCAGGCGAATCCCGCGACACCCTCCGTGGCCGCGTTTTTCGGCGTCGCGTTCCACCCGGTCGGCTCAGGTGGCTTGTAGCTGCTCGACCAGACGGGAACTCGACGCGAAGCCCTGATTCACGGCGAGGATGCGCGTGCCGTGCGCGGCGATGACCACCGTCGACGGCACAGTGAGGATCCCGAACGCTCGCGCAGCATCGGGATCGCGCGCGGCATCGACGTCGATGCGCCGAATATCGAGTGCGGGCAGCGTCGCTCGAGCGCGCTCAATGGCAGGCGACTGGGCAGCGTGACACGCGGCGCATGACGGCGTGGAAAAAACGACGACCGTGCGGCGACCATCTGACTCGGTACCGAGAACACCCCAGTTGGGCGCTCGGCGGCGAATGGTCACGACTCGTCGGGTATTCCAGCGACGGGTAACCACAATGGCCAGCGCGACGACGGCGACCACCGCCAGCACAACCACGATTCGTTCGAGCATCACGCGGCGGTCAGGTGAGCTTCACGCCGACGCGGTCCAGGCGCGCGACGACGAAGCACAGCGCACAGAAGTCGACCGAGGCATCCAGCGCGACCATCAGGGCAATCAGGCCGGCCAGGATCCAGGCCAGCGTCGGGACACCGAGCATGACCAGGGCGGAACACAACAGCCAGACCAGGCCGCCCATGATGCGCGCGCTGCGGCGCGTGGTGTGGTCCTCCTCGCGGTCCCTGCGGACCAGCCAGCCTGCCGGTTCGGCGACGCGCCACACGAACTGGCGCACCAGGTCGGCCGGCCACGAGAAGCGACCAATGAGCATGATCGCGCCGGCGAGAGCCAGCGGCAGTGCGCCGAGCGGCGCGCCGAGCACGAAGCCGAGGGCGATCAGCACGACCATCGTCCACTGATGTGCCTTGCGGGCGGTCACATCGTACATACCCATGGGGTTTAGACGAATAGTTTACTCGGAAGCTCACCCACTCAACGCGATTGGCACGGCTCAGGCAGGCCGCGTCGCGGCACCGGGCTGTCGGCGCGCGTCGCACCCCTGACGCGGCAGGCCCAGCCTCGCTCGGATCGCCCCGCCAGGGGCAGCAGGGCGAATCCGAGGCGAGGCCCAACGCTCGCACGGCTTCGTCGCCGTACGAGCCTGACTGCAGTCCGCGTCAGCCACGTACTTCAGCGCCGGCGGCGGGCGTGTGTGCGTCTGCCATATTCCGCCAACCGAGCGCGGGTGCCACCTTCGTCGCAATCAGCCGCAGCGATTGCAGGGTCTGCGCGGGCGGCGGATCAACCGGATGGACCTGCAGGATGAGATCGGTCGCCAGCGGCAGCAATCGCTCGGCAGACAGACTTGCCACCACCTCATGCGGTGCGCCGATATGCACATCGGAGCGCGCCAGCAGCTCCGCGACTGGCAGATTGGGGTCGATACCTTCGCGTGCCGCGAGGTTGCGCGCGAAGCGACGCGTGCCGATTTCGGCGTCTGCCAGCGCCTGGGCGCGCGTCTCCGCCACGTAGATCGAACGCGACAGCCCGATGCGCGGCCGCACGCCGTGAACCGCGCAGCGCTCCAGGTAGGCTTCCACGAGTGGCCACTGGACGTCGCCCAGTGGCGGTCGGTCCGCGCCAGTGCCGGGTCGCACGGCCGTGCGCGCGAGCAGCAAGCCGCTGCCATGCTCCGCGGCGCGGACCGCGCCGGCCACCCCGAAGGCCGCCTCCCAGAGATGTGGCAGGAGTCCCTGGCCGGGCGGCCAGAGCACGCCACCATCCGACGCCACCGGCTCGCCCGCCAGCGCACCGCGCAGCGCGTCGAATGCCCGCTCGTAGTCCTCCTGCCGCTGCTCGATTGCGCGACCGAAGCTCGAGAACACCACCGCGTTGCCGCCTGTACCGAAACCCAGTTCAAAACGGCCGCCACTGAGCGTGTAGAGCACCGCGGCATCCT
Source organism: uncultured Chloroflexia bacterium (assembly GCA_963776625.1). Classification (GTDB taxonomy): domain Bacteria; phylum Chloroflexota; class UBA6077; order UBA6077; family CF-72; genus CF-72. Next base: position 47,636 of record CAVZNP010000013.1, read on the forward strand.
CCGCCAGCCGCAGGGGTTGCTCCAGTGGCAGCGTGATGATGCCGGTTGCCAGTCGCAGGCGACTGGTTCGCGCCGCGGCGGCGCTCAGGAACACCAGCGGCGCGGGCAGCCCACCTTCCTTGCGAACGTGGTGCTGCGCAACCCAGGCGGTCTCGAACCCCAGCTGCTCGGCGGTCTCGAACAGCTCCAGCGCGCGAGCGTACACCAGCGGCGCATCCACCTGATCGACGAGTCGCGTAAAGACGCCGAGACGAAACGGGTTCTGGTGACGCTGCGCTCCTTCTGGAGTGACGCTCGGGTGAATGCCGTTGTGCGTCGATGGTTGACTCATGCCGTGGTGTTCTTTCCCAGGTAGGCCTCGCGGATCAGCTCATTGCCCAGTAACCGCCGGGCTGCACCTTCGAGGACGATCCGACCAGTTTGCAAGACATAGCCACGGTTGGCAATCGACAGCGCCAGCTCCGCGTTCTGCTCGACGATCAGCACCGCCACCCCAAGTTGCGCGTTGACCTCCACAATCATGTCCAGCACGCGGTCCACCAGTACCGGCGACAGGCCCATGGTCGGCTCGTCCATGCACACGAGGCGTGGGCGACTCATCAGCGCCCGCGCGAACGCCAGCATCTGTTGTTCACCACCACTGAAGGAGCCCGCGAGCTGCGTCCGCCGCTCCGCCAGGCGTGGGAAAGCCGCGTACATACGCTCCAGGTCCAGTTTGATCTCGCGTCGATTGGCGCGGGTAAACGCACCTGTATACAGGTTCTCTTGGACCGTCATATTCGGAAAGACACGCCGCGCCTCCGGAACCGAGGCGATGCCGCGGCGGACACGGTCGGCGGTTGAAAGAGCATCCACGACCTCTCCATCCAGCAGCACGTGTCCGGACTTCGGTCTCAACAAGCCGAGCACCGTCTTCATCGTGGTGGACTTGCCAGACGCGTTGCCACCCAGCAGCGAGACGATCTCAGACTCGCCGACCTGCAACGAGACCTGCTGCAGCGCCTGCGCGGCGCCGTAGTAGACGTGCACTTGCTGGAGCTCGAGGACCGCGGGACGCACCGCTGTCGATGCGTGGACCTCCATGTCGAGTCACGTCCACGTCCACGTTCGCGTTCACCTCTGCATTCAGAGCCTGATCCGGGCCAACCTCAATCGCGCGCTCCAGAGCACGCCGCTGCTGGCGACCCAGGTACGCCTCGATAACACGGTTGTCGTTGCGGACCGTGGCCGGCGGTCCGTCGGCGATCACGTGGCCGTTGTCCATGACGATAACGCGGTCGGATAGGGCCATGACCAGGTCGATCTTGTGCTCGACCAGCACCATCGTCTGACCTTCGGCTTTCAGCTGCAGCAATTGCGAGAGCACTTCGGCCGTCTCGGTCTGATTCATGCCGGCGGTCGGCTCGTCGAGCAGCAGGACGCGCGGCGCGGACGACAGCGCGCGCGCAATCTCGGTACGGCGCCGGTTGGCATAGGACAGCGAGTAGGCCGGATGGTCCGCACGCGGCGAGAGGCGCTCCCCGAAGCGGAGCAAGTGTGTGGTGATGCTCGCGCGCACACCGGCGAGCTCGTGCGAGACGGACCTGGGTTGGACCAGCGCCAGGCCAAGCTCGCCGAGCAGCGAGCACCAGCGCAGTCCGGGCACATGGCGGAGTGACGGCCACGGCCGCGTGTGCCGCAATCCGGCGTACAGCCCGACAAAGACATTGTCGGCCACCGCCATGTTGGCAAACACGCGGCCGTTTTGAAACGTCCGCGCCAGGCCGCGCTCCGCGCGCTGCTCGGCTGACAGACGCTCGATCCGACGGCCCTCCAGCTCGATGGAGCCACCATCCAGCTGGAGCAAGCCGGTGAGCAGGTTGATGGTGGTGGTTTTGCCCGATCCGTTGGGACCGATGATGCTGACCACCTGGCCAGGCCGGACATCGAAGGAGACGCCGTCGACGGCCTTCACCGCGCCAAAGCTGCGCCGCAGCTCGGCGACGCGCAGCACGGGTGCAGGCGCCAATTCCGGCGTACCCACGTCCAATGTGCTACCTACTCCCGCGTCGTGGAGGACGCTCACGCGGACCTCGCCCAGATACCCTGCGGGCGGAAGCGGATCAGCAGCAGCAACAGGATGCCGTAGCTAAGCAGACGTGCGTCCTGTGTGAGCCGCAGAACTTCCGGTGCGCCGACCAGCACCAGGGCCCCGAGGATGGCGCCAAATGGACTGCTCATGGCCCCGAGCACGATCGTCGTCAGCGCCAGCATCGACAGATCGGGAGTAAACAAGGTCGGGTCGATATAGCTGTACTGGTGAGCCAGCAGACTGCCGGCCAGGCCGGCGATGAACGACCCGACGGCGAAGGCGAGCGCCTTGTAATCGCCCGGGCGGACGCCGGCCGCGCTCAGCGCAATCTCGTCAGACCCGATTGCCGACCAGATCTTGCCGAGAAACGAGTGCTGGAGACGCACGACCAGCAGCAGGGCGAGCAACAGAATGGCCAGGTCCAGGGCGTAGAAGCCGAGCGGCGTGGTGACGTCGTAGGTCACGATGCGCGGCGGTGGAATCGACAGGATGCCCACCGCGCCGTGCGTCAGCCAGCCGAGATTCAGGATCGCGGCCACCGTGACCGTACCAATGCCCAGCGAGGCAATGGAGACGTAGTGCCCTTTCAAGCGCCAGGTCGGCGACATCAACAAGCCGCTGATCAGGGCCGCCACCAGACCCGCGGCTGGCAGCGCCAGCAGAAAGGGCCATCCGTGCTCCTTGATGAGCAGCGCCGAGGTGTAGGCGCCGATAGCCAGCGAGCCGACCTGTCCTAGCGAGATCTGCGCCGCCGAGCCAGAGACGAGCGTGAGCGACAGCGCAAACAACGCGTAAATCAGCACCTGGGTGGCGATGGTGAGCTCGTACGCGATTGGCAAGCAAGGGCACAACTACCACCGCGAGGCCGACCAGGATCCCCACCTGCCAGCGTTTCAACGGGATCGGTCGTCCACGACCGAGAAACGTGCCGGTCATCGGCTCGGTCGTGATGGTGGGCGCCCTGCCCAGCAGCCCACCGGGTCGGACCCACAGCACGATCAGCAGGATGCCGAAGGTGATCAGGTTGTCCACGCCGGCGCCCCACCACGAGATGCCAAAGGCCTCGAGCACCCCGAGCACCAGACCGCCCAGCACGGCGCCCGGCAGACTACCGAGACCGCCGAGCGTCGCGGCGGTGAAGGCAAAGAGCCCAGCCGTCGTGCCAGACGCGGGCGAGACATTGCTTGTGTACATGCCTACCAGGACACCCGCGAGTCCACCCAACGCCGAAGCCAACATGAACGAGATGTTCTGGATCCGTCCGACCGGAATGCCCATTTGCAGCGCGGCATCGGAGTCCTGCGCGGTCGCGCGGATGGCCCGCCCGTAGCGCGTCAGCTTGAGGAAAGCGCCGAGCACCACGATCGTGCCGATGCACACCAGCAACATCATCACGTCGAGCGTGCCGAACCGGAAGGTGCCGATAGAAAAGTTGCGCGTGTCGAGCACCTGCGGAAACTGTCGGGTATTGGTGCCAAACGCGATTTGCGACAGGTTGTCCAGGATGATGGCGATGGCGTAGGTGGCGAGCAACGCGGCGATGGGTGGCACGCGCATGAGTGGCCGCACGGCCAGCGTATTGACCAGCAGTCCGAGCACCGCCGTGAACGCGCAGACGCCCGCGATCGCCGCCCAGAGTGGCCAGTGCTGCTGCGCGAGCAGCCACCAGCCAGTCATGGTGCCGATCGCGAAGATCGACCCCTGAGCAAAGTTCACCACATTGGACACGCCGAAGATCAGCGACAGTCCGATGGCCACCAACGCGTACGCGTTGCCGTGGACGAGTCCGGCCAGGAGCGTGTCCAACATCGGTCGGGCTCCTGGTCAGTTCGTGCTCTTGTCAGCCAGCACCAGGTCGCCGTTTTTCACGACGACGATGGCTGGTACGGGCGGGTTGGCTGGCCGGCGATCAGACTCGAAGGCAAACGGTCCGATCTCGACGCTGGGCAGGTCGGTGCTGTTCTTGAGTCCGTTGTACACACCCTCGCGCGTTGGACCACCCTTTTTGGCCGCGTACACCACCTGGTACAGCGCGTCGTACGCGACCACGTCGAACTGGCCCGGCTCGATGCCGTACCGGTTCTTGAAGGCAGTCGTGAAGGCCTGGATGCGCGGATCGGGCGACTCCGGGAAACCAGGTGTTGGTGGTCAGCGCGCCTTCGGCGTTCGCGCCGGCTAGCTGGATGCCAGTCGCGGTGAGTTGTTCGGTGAAGACCGGCGCGGTCATGTTGACGTCCAGGCGCTGGTTGAGAATCGCCGCGGCGTCGTTGTCGTAGCCGATGTCGTACACAAGGTCCGGCTGCGAGTCGCGTGCGTTGATCAGCAGCGGACGAAAGTCGGTCGTGGAGTCCAGATACCCGGCGCTGTAGGTCACTTCGAGGCCGAGCTTTTCCGCGGTGTCTTTGAAGATGCCGAAGGTGGTGTCGCCCCAACTGGTGTCCAGATACAGCACCGCGATGCGCTTGCCATAGCTGGCGACCGCCTGGGTCTGCAGCACCTCGGAGGTCGCCTGCGAGACGCCCGGGGCGAACATGTAGTCGCCACCTTTGGTGAAGTCGGGTGAGGAGTTGGTGTAGCCATACTGCACCATCTGCGCGCGTTCGTACGTCGGTGAGGCGGCCATCGACGCGGTGCTGGAGAAATCACCCAGTTCGGCAATGATGCGCGGATCGTCGACGAACTTCTGCGCGACAGCGACCGACTGCTTGGGATCGGACTGTGTGTCTTCCCAGTCGAGCGCCACGGGGCGACCGTTGATGCCACCGGAACCGTTGAGTTCGTCGAGCGCCAGGCCGAAGCCGTTCTTGAAGAAGGCGCCGTATTCGGCCAACGGACCGGTGAGCGGCGCCGAGAGGCCGAAGTAGACGGGCTCGCCGGAGGTGGTGGCTGCCCCGACGCTTGCGGGCGCAGCGTTGGTGGCGGGGGTGGCAGCGCCAGGCTGCGCGGGGGCCGCGGGCTGCGCGGGTGAGGTTGGCGCGGCGGCGGGCGACGTGGCCGCTGGGGCGCAGCCGGCAACCAGGGCCAGGACGAGCACGAGCACGAGCGCGAGAGCGGGGAGCGACGGTGTGGGTCTGAACATGGGATCGGTGGCACCCTCGAAGCTTGGAAGGGATCGGGACGGGCGCGGCTTGACGGGGCGCCGCCAAGCGCGTAATGTCCGAGTAGACGAGTCGAGTAATAGACTAAATTCTATGGAGTGCGGGTGTCAACCACACCCCTGAGCTAGCATGACCACCACGACCAGTTCCTCCGCCACGCCGCCGGCCATCGCCACCACCACCACGGCAGGCCCCACCGACCTCATCGATGTCCTCGCTGGCATCGACCCCGGCTCTGCTCTGGACGCCCTCCGCGCCCAGCGACCCGAGGCGCGCACGCATGCTCAGGGCAGCTACGTCGCCCTCTTCAACTTCAACTTCGACTCCGACTTCAACTTCGACTCCGACAACCTCGACGCCGACGCCGGCGACTTCGCTGCCCTGAGCGCCACCGAGCGCTTTGCCGCGGCGCTGCGCGTTGCTGCCCGCCACCAGGCCGCCGCGGCCAGCGCGCACTACCGCCAGCGGCTCATTTCCGCTGGCGCGAGTCCACACGTCGCCGACGCCGCGGAAAGCGTCGACAGCGCCGTGCCAGCTGACAGCCCGCGCCTGACCGCGATTTTGCGGCACGCTGATTTGCTCGCCACCCGACCAGCCGGCGGCGGCCCTGACGACCTGCAGACCCTTGCCGATGCTGGGCTTTCGACCGACGCCATCGTCACGCTGTCGCAGACCGTTGCGTTTGTCAGCTTCCAGGTCCGCGTGCTCGCGGCGCTGAAGCTGCTGGGTGCGCAGCCGCCGGCGGACCCCCCGCTCGCGACGTCGCGTGGCGTCGGTCGGCCACGTGCCGCCTCAGCATCACCCGCCGAGCGCGCGGTCATCCTCCGCCCAGGCGCGGAACTGCGCCGCCCGCACGCCTTTACGATTGATCAGCTTGCCTGGACGCCGTGGCTCGAGCCGCTCGACGCCGCGGACGCGACGCCCGAGCAGGCAGCCGTGCTCGAGGGCATTCGTGGCAACTCGCCGTATTTCCGGTTGCTTGCGCGCGACGCGCGTGTTCTGGTCGAGCGCACCGCGACCGACCGTGGGATTTTCTACACGCCGGGCGGCGCCCCACGAGCAGAACGCGAGCTGGCGGCCGCGGCCACCTCGCGGTTGAACGGCTGCGTCTTCTGTGCCTCTGTGCATGCGCGCCTCTCGGCGCAGCTCAGCAAGCGGGTCGACGACATCGAGCGCATCCTGCGCCAGGGGGTTGCACCCGGTACTTCGCTCAACCTCGACGAGCGCTGGCAGGCCGTCGTCGACCTGGCGGTCGGGCTCGCCTCCACGCCGCCGACCGCGACGAAAGCGGAGGTTGAGCGTGCTCGCCAGGCGGGCTTCAGCGACCTGGAGATCCTTGACGTGCTGCAGGCTGGCGCCTTTTTCGCCTGGGCGAACAGGTTGATGCTGACGCTGGGCGAGCCGTACTACAGCGCGGCGGCAGAGGCATAAGCACGACACCTGTTTTTCCCCAGTGGGGTCCCGCCGGAAGGACCCCGCGTTGGGGCTGAAAACTGGCTTGTCGGCCAGACTTTTAGCAGACCCCCGCGAACAGGTCCTGTTCCAGTTCGCCCTCGGGCACGTGGTTGTCCACCCGCGAGCGGGCTAGCTCGTACTCGTCCCAGGGGAAGGCCGAGCGCAGCGCGTCATCGGGAATGCGCAGCCAGGCGCCCTCGGGATCGATCTGGGTGCGATGCGCCAGCAGCGCCGCACGCCGCGCGCCCAGGAAGTTGCCCACGTCGATCCGCGTGGTCACCGTGTCCGGTGGCATCTCCGCCACACCGCGCTCCCGACGCCTCGCCTGCCACCGCGCAAGCGGATTTTCCTCGCCCAGCGCCGCGTATAGCGGGGTGAGCGCCTGCATGCGCCTGGCTGACATGCCGCCGCTGATGTAGTACAGCTTCAGCGGCTGCCACAGCTCGCCGAGCTCGGGGTACTGCTGCGCGTCGCCGGCTGCGTCGAATGCCGGTACGGAGATGGCGTGGACGCGCAGATGATCGGGGTGAGCGTAGCCCGCGTGACCGTCGGCGTAGGTCACCATGACCTGCGGCCGCTCGGCGCGGATGATGGCCACCAGCTTGCCAACGGCTTCTTCCATTGGGGCATTGTGGAAATTGTCTGGCCGCTGGTTCCAGTCGGTGCCTGGCATGCCCGAGTCGTGGTAGCCCAGCAGGTGCACGGACGTGTAGCCAATGCAGGCCGCGCTGGCCTGCAGCTCCTGGGCACGCATCGCCGCCAGGTTCGCGACGACCGCGGGTGAATCCATCGCCTTGTTCAGCACCTCGCCCGCCTCGCCGCCCGTACAGGACACGAGGACCGTGCGCACACCGGCAGCGGCGTACTTCGCCACACTGGCGCTGCCCTTGGAAGCCTCGTCATCCGGGTGCGCGTGAATGGTCAGCAGGCAGAGTTGACGACCAGCCGGCGAGGTCATCGGCCGCGATGGTGTCGGATGCGGACGCGGCTGGACAGTCGGCTCACGCGCGCGCGTTCCCAGCGCGTTGCATCAGTCCGAACGGGCTGCCCTCAGAATCGCGACAGATGGAGATGTGCTCGCCCGGGTGGACGATACTTCCGCCAAGTTGTCGCACCTGCTCGAGACTGCCCTGCATATCTCGGACCTCGAAGTAGGGCAGCGATACACGGTCTCCGGGGCCGGTGCCGCGCACGTGCAGCCCCAACTCGGTGCCGCGCCCGGTATGCGTCTGCCAGCCCTGGCCTTCGGGGGCGATGCGGTCCTCCAGCGACAACTCGAGCACACCGTGCCAGAAGCGTCGGGCACGCTCGACGTCGTCAGCGGGAAATTCAACCAGTGCAATGCTAGAAGACATGCTCGGCACCATAGCCGATCCCGCTCAGCGCAACGTGGGTGGCATCAGAGCCGTGGGCACGTTCGCGGCACCACCGGCGACGTTCTCCAGAGCAGGCTCATATCGCGGGTCGGCGCGTGACCTGCGTTTGCGGAGTGCAGCTCCCAGACCCACGGCCGCGCACGCCGCGACGGCCACCGCGGAAATTGCATTGCCAGCAGTGCGAGGCGGTGTATTGCGCAAATGCGCTTCCACGGAGTGCTCACCTGGAGGCACCGAGACGTTGATCAGCCCGGTCGTGGCATCGTACCCGTGAGGTACGGGCTGACCGTCAACGGTGGTCTCCCAGGTTGGAAACTCGAACCTGTCGATCTGGACGGTTGCCCCGGCCGCGCTGGCCGCGTTGAATTTGACCCAGTCTGACCCCGTCTGGACGTCGCTAAGGTCACTCTGCCCGGAACGCTGCTCGACGGCCGTCGACGTGGGTCCCTGGGGTGCTACCTGGGCGGATTTCGGCAGAAAGTCCCAGATGGCGTACATCCTCAGCTTGTCCCAGTTGGCGCCGGTGAGCACCGTGCTCGCGTCGACATCCAGAAATTCTCTGGGCCGAAACCAGCCAACATTCATGACCACTACCAGCAACACCAGCACCGACCACAGCGCGACTCGGGCCCTGTGACTGGAGACGAGCAGCAGGCTTGCGCCCGCAAGAATCGACGTCCCGAAGCTGACCAGCGTCAAGAAGCGCCAGGGAAACTGCAGATACGCCAGCGGGCCGCCGTGATCCCAGACCCACTGGGAAGCGGGGTGGATCATGTAAATGCAGGCGATCATGATGGCCGAAAAGGTGAACACGATCGAGCGGACCTGTGGGTGCCGTCGCCAGACCAGGAAGGCAGCGCACAAGCTCAGCGCCCAGGCAAAAACATGGACGCTGCCCACGAGATACTTCGCGTTGGTCGTCGGGTTGCCCAGCCACCAGGGTATCTCACGCATCAACGCATGCAGGTCGGCAAAGTGTTCGTCGTAGCTCGACTCGTGGGTGGTCAGCGTTTCGAGATGAACGTATTGACTTTCGAGAAGAACTGGCACCACGTAAAACGCCGAAAATGCGAACGCCCAGAGTCCCGCGGCAACCAGGTGCTTGAGATACGTCGCTTGCCTGGTCAGTGCGAGCCGCACCACGGCAAAAACGCCCAGCAACGCCACGACCAGTACCGCCGAGAGGTTGTGACAGAGCACCACGACGGCCACAGCCGCGCCCAGCAGCAAACTGTTCCAGCGAGTTGGCCTGGAACCTAACCGAAGGAGCGCCCAGAACGCGAGCGGAATTGCTGCCATCGCCCAGAGCTCGTCCATGGCCCCCCTGCCGTACAGGTTCTCAGCGTGGTAGGGGGCGAACATGAAAAAGATCGCCGAAAGGCTGCCGCCCAGCCTCCCCCACAAGGCGCTCGCGGCGAGATAGGCGGAGAAGAAAGCAAGCATGAAACCCGCGGCGAACGTCAGTTTCGCGGCGGTCAGGATGTTGTGCGAAAGTGCATAGAAGCCTTCGCCAACGTAGTAGGGCAGCGGCGCGTAATAGTTGAACTCGGGGTACCCGTATCCTCCCCCCAGGTCCGGGACCCACCTGCAGGGTATCTGCCCGTCGACCATGCACTGGTTCATTTCGTAAATGCGAATCGTCTGAATGTCATCGTCGTGGACGAAGTACGGGGCGACGACGAGGGGCCAGAGCAGGCACAGGCTCAAAACCAGGCCGAGCGCCAGGTCCCAGCGTCTGGCGAAAAGTTTCAACAGGACCCGCTCCGCCTGATGCACGAGCTCCGGTGGCCTGAGTCTGCTGGCGCGCCTCGTCCAGAAGCCTGGAAGCGAGGGTCAACGGCACAGCGCTCGTGGCGTCGAAGCGGGAGGCTCTTGTGGTTCAGCATAAACAGGTGTTCCTGGTTAGACCGGCGTGGGGATCGCACGAACGATGGGCCTCGCGATTGTAGCCGTCCACGCCTGCGAGACATCGCCGACTCCGCCGGGCTCAGCCACCAGACGCACCGGTCCGCCCGGGCGTCGGCAGCCAGACCCTGAGAGTCCTTACGAATCCCTCAGACGGCGCTGCCAGCCGGCGGAGCAGCTCTCGATGATCAACGCCTGTAACGAGTTGGTTTCAAAGGCGCTACCGGGAGCGACCGACTCGGGTTTCGGCGGCAGAATGCGTAGCAGCACCCTGGCGAACGGGACCCGCTCCGTCGGGCAGCCCTGAACGATGACACCGCACACAACTGAGTCCTGGGATCGCCAGGTCAACACCGAGACGGCCACGGCCGTCTGAGACGCGTCGATGTACGGCTACGTGGAGGTCGAGTCGCACCGCATCGGCGCGCGCGAGCGCGAGCACGCCGCGTGGGTCCTTCGGCGGACCGTAGCCGTCAGCGCGATGGACGCGGCCCCGCGGGTCCGCTGGTTTCGTATGGACACGCGCGATCGGGAACTGGAGCGCCGCGTGATCCAGCCCCAGTCTCGCAACCCTGGCTGGCTTACGTTTCAGGATGTTCGAGCGCTGCGTGGGATCACGTTCGCGGGCAACCCGCATGAGATCTGGGTGCGTGCTGGACAGAGTTTGGAAGATCTCGCGGAGACGATCGAGCACGAGGCGCTGCACTGTCTGCAACTGCAAATTTATGGCGCCAGGGCCGTTGTCGGGGACAAACGGGAGGAATGCGAGGCCGCTGCACTCCGCTACGGAAAGTATGCTCGGGAGGTACATACGCTCCGCCTGGAGCGCATCAACCGGCGCGCACGCTGACGCGTCGACCCCGACGTCCAGCGTCGGTGATCACGCGCGACCGCGGATGGCTGGTCCGTGTTACGTCAACTTGCGCCGGGAGATCTCCCACGCTGTTGGGTGAAGTTGCTACGTTAGCAAGCACCCTCGATCGCGCCGACTGACACAAGGAGAACAGGCCAGTGAACTACAGCACCGACAGGATCCGCGTCTCCCACGCCGGGAACTTGCCGCGTCCGCCTGACGTGGACAGGCTGCTGAGCGAGCGCAACATCGATGCGTACAACGCGGCGCTGCCGAAGGCGACGGATTGGATCGTCGATCGGCAGATCGAACTTGGCGTGGACTGCGTCAACGACGGCGAGTACGTCAAGGGCGGCAGCTTTGGCGGGTACATCGAAGACCGCGTGTCCGGGTTCGAACGCAAGCCAGTGGATCCCCACAACCCCCCGGTGCGTGCGGGCGTGGGCGCGCGCGATCGGCGCGAGTTCCCAGGCACCTACGCATCTGGATTGTGGTGGTCCGGGTCCGGCGGACCCATCCGCCCCGGCTTCGCCAAACCCGGCGAGGTCCGCATGGGCGGCGGGTCTGACAGCGGCCCTGTGCGCTACTGCACCGGGCCGGTGAAGTACACGGCACAGGACATCATCAGGCAGGACGCAGCACGCCTCAATGCGTCCATCAAGGGCAAGGATGTGGAGGGCTTTCTTGCCGCGCTCGGCCCCATCGGGCTCGGCGGCGGCTCCACCAATGCCTACTACCCGTCCAACGAGGAGTACATGACGGCCGTCGCGGACGCCATCCGCGAGGAGTACACGGCCATTACTGATGCGGGGCTGATCCTCCAGATCGACGAGCCCAACTTCCTCACGGCCTGGATGTTCTACCCGGACTACACGGTCGAGGAGTACCGCAAGCTGCTGGACGGCTACGTCGAGGTCATCAACTACGCCCTCAAGGGCATTCCCATGGAGCAGGTGCGCTTCCACAGTTGCTGGGGCAGCGGCCACCGCCCGCACGTCCACGACATCGAGCTCAAATATGTGGCCGACATCCTGGTCAAGATCAACGCCACAGCGTTTTCGATTGAGTCCGCCAACGTCCGTCACGAGCACGAATGGAAGGTCTGGAGGGATGTCAAATTTCCCGAAGGCCGCATTTACATGCCCGGGGTCATCAGTCACGCTACCGACCTGGTCGAGCATCCACAGGTGGTGGCCGATCGCCTCGTGAACTTCGCGAGCGTGCTGGGCAAGGAGAACGTCCAGACGGGGACGGATTGCGGCATCGGGTCGCGCGTTGGCCACGAGGAGATCGTCTGGGCGAAGCTCGCAAGCATGTCTGAGGGCGCGAGACTCGCGTCTCAGATTCTGTGGGGCTAGCCAGCGCGTCATGGACGTATTCGACTTCTTGAACATGCTTGCTCACCCGTCTGGGACGCGGGATGGGCGGCACATGGGCATGGATGCGGAGCGGCAGAAGCTCGAACTCGTCGTGGACGTGGCGCGTCAGATCTGGGCCTGAGCGGCGCCGCCGCGCCATCGCTGCATTTGACTGGACGCCTGCGTAGTGTGCCGAAAAAAGCGGCTCGACGGCCGAACTTCTAGGATTACCCTGAGGCCGTTGTGGGTGACCGCCGCCTGATTACCGTCGCGCTCTTCGTCGCCACCTTTCTCGTCTCGCTGGACGCGTCGGTGGTGACCACGGCGATGCCCACCGTCATTGGCCAGATTGGCGGCATCGAGCTGTATGCCTGGGTCTTTGCCGCCTACCTGCTCGCCAGCACCGTCACGGTGCCGATCTACGGCAAGCTGGCCGACCTGTTCGGCCGCAAGCCCGTGTTCCTGGCGTCGATCTCGATATTCCTGGTCGGGTCGATGCTGTGCGGCCAATCCCAGACGATGGAGCAGTTGATCGCGTTTCGCTTCTTGCAGGGTCTTGGGGCCGGCGGCGTGCTGCCGATGAACCAGACGATCCTCGGCGACGTCTATCCGCTCGAGGAGCGAGCGCGCATCACCGGCCTCTTCAGCACCATCTGGGGCATTTCTGGGCTGCTTGGACCGGCCATCGGCGGATTCCTCACCCAGTACGCCAGTTGGCGGTGGGTGTTCTATGTCAACTTCCCACTCTGCGTCCTGTCGCTGGTCCTGATCTCGACGCTCTTCCACGAGCACATTCAGCGACGGCCACATTCCATCGATTACCTCGGCGCCGCCATGCTGTCGGCGTCGGTCGGCAGCTTGCTGGTCGCTTTGCAAGGCACTGGAAGCCAGGCGCTGACGACCGCCCTTTATTGCATCGCGTTCATCCTGGTGCCCGCCTTCGTCTGGCGCGAACGACGCGCGCCGGAGCCGCTGGTGCCGCTGGGGCTCTTCAGTCGGCGCGCGATCGGCGTCAGCACGCTTGGCGGGTTGCTGCTGGGGTTTGCCCTCTACAGCAACGAGACATTTGTTCCACCGTTTTTGCAGGGGGTCATGGGCGCCACACCCACGATCTCGGGGTTCATCCTGGCGGGTGAATCGATCGGCTGGCCCATCGCGTCGACGATTGGCGGCCGCTTGTTGCTGCGGATCGGGTTTCGAGGGCCTGGCGTGCTGGGCGGCCTGGTGTTGGCCACCGGATTTTCGCTCCTGCTGACGTTGTCGCCAGGCTCCAGTTTGTTGTTCGCGCTACTGATCACCTCGATCAATGGGTTCGGCTTTGGCTTCTACACGGTGTCCACGATCCTCGCGGCACAGACAGCCGTCGGCTGGGAGCACCGCGGTGTCGTCACGAGTGCCAGCCAGTTCGCTCGCAACATCGGCGGAACGATTGGCGTGTCGATTGCGGGGGCGATCTTCACCTCGCGACTCACGTCCTCGGCAGGTGCGGCGACCGCGGGGCTGGATCCGAATGACGCGTTGTCGAGCGCGGTACGCGCAACGCTGACGCCCGAGAACCTCAGTGCGCTGCAACTGTTGCTTGCCAGCTCGTTACGACCCGTGTACGTAATGCTGGTCGGCGTGGCACTCGCCGCGGCGCTGGTAGCGGCCTTCCTGCCAGGTGGACGCCCGCAACAGGAGAGTGATGCGGGCACGCCCGCGGCGCGAGAGGTGCAGGCGGCTGGGGCAACTGAGAGGTGACGATCGGTTGACAGACGGGTCTGCTTGTCTTGAGAGAAGGGATTCTTTACACCTCGAGACGTTTGCAGCCTCGAACGTGAGCTCGCGCCTCTGAGGCACGCACTGTCGATACTTCCACCTACAGTGGAGCCCTTGCCCTGTTTTTCACTCGCTAGAAGTTCGGCCGACAAGCCCCGTTTCGGCTCACCTCGCAGTCGGTTCTTCAAACAGGATAATGTCCGGATCCATGGCCAGTGCCCGAGCGATACCCCACGCGCTGTTGCTCACCACCAGACAGGTGCACGGGATAGGAGCGGAGCGGAGCGGAGCTTGTGACCTGGCGGTCAACTCGTCGGTCGTGCCGGCGTCTAACGGGATGGTCTTGCCTCGCAAATCGTCGATGGTGTTGATGCCGGAATCGCTGCGCACCGTGATGACGTCGTCAATCAGCATGTAGGGCGTTGTGTACGTCACACCCTGCGTTTTCGCGCGGTCGCTGCGGATTGCCAGCGCTTCCGCGAACATGCCGCACTGGCCCGCCTGGACCGCGGGTATGCCGGAGGCCCATGGGATGTCGACGTGGTTGACTTGCGAAATGCCGAGATAGTCGGCCACATGGTTGAACATGTCGATTTCGAGACTCTGGACCTGCTGTGTCGCGGGGTCGGTGTACTGGAAGTGCCGCGTATCGAGTTCCGCGCAGATGTTCAGCCCGTTCTGCTGCGCCCGGGCCAGCGAGCCATCACCCGTCTTCAGCGGCGCAAACAGCGGAAACCATTCCCGTCTGCGAAGCCGATAGTAGGTTGACGATCGGCACCCCACATTGGGCACACATCACAGACTTAACAAGAACGCTTTACGAAAAAAGTGCACAAAGCTGGACTTCGCGCCCCCCGGGCAGCTCGCCAGCCGCCGCTAAAATCTCACAAGAACCTTGGCAGATCCGTTGTGCAACCCTGCTAATCCAGCCGCGGCCGGATCTGTGCACATCGGCTGACGACTCCCCACCCAGGTACGGCTAGCCTGTCGGTCAGGTGAGCACGCTACAGGTGTTCGGATCGCCGCTGGCGCGGCGGGATGCCTCCTCCCGCCAGCAGGCCTGGTCGCATCTGCGCACGGCGCTGCGCTCGGCGAACACGCGCCATCAGTTCTGGGGCTATGTCTTTGTGCTGCCCATGTTGATCCTGATGGTGGCGTTCAAGTTCGTTCCGGCCTTCGAAGTGCTCTGGCTCAGCTTCACGAGCTGGGACATGCTCAGCCCACCCCGCTTTGTCGGGTTCGACAATTACGTGTCGCTCATCCAGGACCCACTCTTTCAGCAGTCGGTTCAGGCAACGCTGCTCTTCGTCTTCGGCGCAGCCATCCCCATCTGGATCATCGCGCTAATCCTGGGTCTCATCTTCACGCTTGATTTTCGCTGGAAATCGGCCGTTCGCACGCTGTACTTCCTGCCGAACATCTTGCCAGCAGTCGTGTTTGCCATTGTGTGGCGATTCCTGTTGCAACCCTACGGATTGCTGAATCAGGGTCTCGGCGTGTTTGGGATTCCGTCGATCGACTGGCTGAATGACGTGCACGCTGTCATCCCGGCGTTCATTCTGGCGACAGACTGGGCAACGATCCCGTTCTTCATGATCATCTACCTGACGGCGCTGCAGACGATCCCGCGCGACTACTACGAGGCCGCGGCAATCGACGGCGCGTCCGCGCTGCAGCGCTTCTGGCACATTACGTTGCCGCAGCTCCGACCGACACTGTTGCTGGTCGTGGTCATCTCGATCACGTTTCTCTCGCGCGTGTTCACCAGCGTTCTCATCCTGACCAATGGTGGCCCAGACGGCGCCAGCCGCGTCCTGCCGATGTTCATCTATCAGATGGGGTTCGAATACTTCAAGATGGGACGCGCGACAGCCGCCTCGATCATCTTTTTGCTGGCGCTGATGGTCTTCACCATGGTCCAACTGCGTCTATTCAAAGACGACGGACGTGCGCACTGAACATGGCCACGCGCGCGGTGTTCCACTCCGGCGACCGGATGCGCGCGGGCAAGCAGGCCGCTGGCTGGATCGGTTACGCGCTGTTCATCGCCCTCGGGTTCGTCACGCTTCTGCCGATTTTCTGGATGGTGTCAACCTCGCTGAAACCATTGAGCGAGGCGTTGAGCACCCCCATCCAGTGGGTACCGTTTCCACCGAAATGGGACAACTATCCGGCAGCGATGCAGCGCTTCGCATTCGTGCGCTACACCTTCAACACGGTCTTCATTTCGGTGGCGCACACGGTTCTGACCGTGCTGCTGTCAGCTTTCGCGGGGTACAGTCTCGCCAAATTCCGCTATTTCGGGCAGCGGGTCATCTTCCTTGCCATTCTGAGCACGTTGATGTTGCCTATCGAGGTGCTCATGGTGCCAACCTTCCTGGTAGTCAAGCAGCTCGGGTGGCTGAACACGTACCAGGGGATCATCGTGCCCGAGCTGGCGACGGCATTTGGCATTTTCCTCATGCGACAGTACATGCAGCACATCCCGGACGCGCTCGTCGAAGCGGCGCGTATCGACGGTGCGTCTGAGCTGCGAACCTTTTTTTCGCTGATTATCCCACTCAGCTGGCCAGCAGTTCTGACCTTGACGATACTGACGTTCCGCTCGTCGTGGGACTCGTTTGTCTGGCCGTACCTGGTGACAACCGACGACAGCTTACGCACCCTACCGCTCGGAATCCAGTTGTTTCAGCAGCAATACTATACCGACTACAGCCAGGTCATGGCGATCTCGACGATCGCGTTTATTCCCCTCGTGGTGATGTTCGCCGTGTTTCAACGCGGTTTTATCCAGGGCGTGGCATTGTCAGGCATCAAGGAATAGCGGCATGGGCGTACGTCAGCGATGAGCGTCGCGCTAGAATATGCGACTCCCGTGTCCCGTGATCGCACCGAGCCGCAGCTTGTGTACAGAGTGAGCGACGCCGCGCGTGCCCTGGGTATCAGCCCGGCGACGCTACGCTTGTGGGAGCGGCAAGGCCTGATCACCCCGTCGCGCACGCGGGGCAAAAGCCGCCGCTACACGCACTCGGACCTGTCACTGCTGCGGCGCATTCAGTTCATGCGCCGTGTGGAGCGGCTCAGCCCGCTCGCGATCGCGCGTATCCTGCGAGAGCATCGCTCGCCGGACGAGGTGCCCGCGCCCGAAGTGGCGCATTCCATGAGCCCTGGCATGGGTGAGCGGCTACGCAATACCCGCCGACGAGCGGGGCTGACCCTTCCACAGGTAGCCGAGCAAGTCGGCCTGTCGGTGTCGTTCATCAGCGCCGTCGAGCGCGGCGTGAGTGGAATCTCCATCTCGGCGCTCCACGCGCTGGTCAAAGTGTATGGCAAGACGATCCAGGACCTCTTCGTCGAAGCTGAGAGTCCGGGGGCGCTGGTCCGCGCGAACGAGCGGCCGACGTTGCCCAGTCCGAGCGGTGTGCGTCTCGAACAGCTCGCCGCCGGCGCGCTGCAAATGGAACCGCAGTTAGTGACGGTTGAACCCGGTTGTGGCAGCGAAGGTGCCTACGATCACGTGGGCGAGGAATTCGTCTTCGTCCTCCAGGGCGAGCTGGATCTCTGGTTGGGGGAACGTAAACATCACCTGTCTACTGGTGACTGCCTGTACTTCGCCAGCACGATCCCCCATCGCTGGCGGAACCCCAGCAACCAGACGGCCCGGACGCTGTGGGTCAACACACCGCCGACGTTTTAGCTGGTACTCGGAGCCGGGGCTGCCGCGGATGGGACTTGCTTGAGTTGCAGGGGCCTGTCGTGACATTGGATCGTCATGTCGGACGCCTTCATGATCACCACTTCGGAGCCGCACACGGCACACACGTATCGCTTTCGAGCTTCCACAGTGATGGCTTCAACCTCCTCAGCCTGTTTTACCTGGCAAAGCCGGTAACTAGCATACTGCACCGGGACGCCACGGAGAATGCGGAATGAACCTGGCAGAGCTCCTGACCATTCCAGCGACGATCGCGGACCAACAGCCGATTGTTACCAGCGACGGTCGTACACTGACATATGCCGCGCTGCAGTCGGCTGCCGCGGCTTTCGCCCCCGACCTGCAAGGTTCAGGCATCGTCGCGGGCGACCGCGTCGCGCTTCTGGATACGACGGCGGTGACGTCGATTGCGCTGCTGTACGCGTGCGCCGCGGCGGGCGGCGTCTTCGTGCCGCTGAATTTCCGAGCGCGCGCCGCGGAACTCGGCCAGATGCTGGCGACCACCAGCCCACGGCTGGTGCTCGCAGGCGAGTCCTACACGGACCTGGCACGCGAAGCGGTTGCCGCGTCGAACCTCGACATCCAGGTCGTGACCATCACTGATCTGGCCCGGCGCGCCGAGCACGCCGTTCTGGACTCCGTCCTGAGCCCCGTCGACGTCGACGATGACGGGCTCGCCGCGCTGATCTTCACCAGCGGCACCACCGCTCGGGCAAAGGCCGTGATGCTGGCGCACGCGGACCTGATCAATTACGCGACGAACGTCGCTGAAGTAGCCGACGGTGAAGATCGAGGCAGCATCCTCGTCGCCGTACCACTGCACCACATTGCTGGGCTGTCGGCTGTCACCACGGCCATCTGGACCGGCCGTCGTGTCGTTCCGATGCGCCAATTCGAGCCTGGCGCGTGGCTTCGGCTGGTAGAAACGGAGCGGATCACCCACGCCTTTCTCGTCCCGACGATGGTCAAACGGATCCTGGACCATCCAGACTTTGCCGCATCCGACCTGTCCAGTCTCGAAGTGTTGTCGTACGGTGCCGCGCCAATGCCGATGCGCACCATCCGCCGGGCCATCGACGCGTTTCCGCCCACCGTTCAGTTCGTCAACGCATTCGGTCAGACGGAGACCGCTTCGACCGTCACCACGCTTCTGCCCGAAGACCACCGCTTCACGGGTGAGGCCGAGGAAGATGAAAAGAAACTCCGACGGCTGGCGTCCATCGGCCGTGCGGTAGCAGACGTTGCGATTCGGATCGTGGACGAGCATGGAGCGCCGCAACCTCCTGGTCAGGTGGGCGAAATTGTGATCGCCAGCAATCGGCTCATGCGCGGCTACTTCGGCCAACCCGATGCGACCGCCGCAACACTGGAGTCTGGATGGTTGCACACGCGTGACCTGGGCTGGATGGACGAAGACGGCTACATCTTCCTCACCGGCCGAACCTCCGACATGATCATCAGAGGCGGTGAGAACATTGCACCGGAGGAGATCGAGATCGTGCTGGAGTCTCATGCATGTGTTGAGGATGCCGCGGCATTCGGGCGCGCGGACGAGGAGTGGGGTGAGGTGGTCGTCGCCGCGGTCGTGTCGCGATCGGCATCGGCTGAACTGGAGGTGGACTTGCTCGAGTATTGTCGACAGCGGCTTGGGACGTACAAGACGCCGCGGCAGATCGTGTTCGTCGATGCGCTGCCGCGCACAGAGCTGGGAAAGCTGCGACGCAGCGAACTGCGCGCGAGCATTGCAAGCAGCGTCCCGCGTAGCATGAGCTCCGGGAGGTAAAGCACATGGCGGTTTTGCTTGGCAAGCGCTACGTGTGTGAAACGTGTGGGATGCAGGCGCTGTGCACCAGGCCCAGCGATGGCGAGCTGGTCTGTTGTGGCAAACCGATGGAAATCGCCCAGCCGAAAGCGCTGCCGTCGGCGGATTGAGCCTTGCTAGAGTCGCACGGCGAGCCCACGGGGTTCGAAACGGTCATTTTCGCAAAGGGGGACGGCATTGCCAGCGTCACGCTCAACCGTCCGCACGTGCTCAATGTCTACAACCTGCAGATGCGGGACGAGCTCTTCGAGGTCTTTTCGGCAATCGCCGAAGACGACGAAGTCCGCGTGCTGGTGCTCAACGGAGAGGGGCGGGCGTTTTGCGCCGGCGCGGACCTGAGCGAGTTCGGGTCGGCACCGTCGCCCAGCATCGCTCGACGTGTGCGGTTCGGTCGCGACGTGTGGGCCGTGCTGGACGGTCTGGAAATTCCGAAGATCGCGGCGCTGCATGGGTTCGCATTCGGGAGTGGTCTAGAACTGGCGCTGTTCTGCGATATTCGCCTCGCGGCCGAAGGGACGCAACTGGCGTTTCCGGAAGTAAAGCTGGGCTTCATCCCCGCGGCGGGTGGCACGCAGACGCTTCCGAGGACGATCGGACAGGCGCATGCGCTCGACATGCTGCTTACCGGGCGACGCGTGGACGCCGACGAAGGTGTCCGACTGGGTTTGCTCACCCGAACAGTGCCCGCCGAACAGCTCGCACACGCGACGCGGGAGCTGGCTGAGCAGCTGGCCGGACTGGACGCCCGAGTGGTCAACAGCATCTTGAGGGCGGTGAAAAGCGGGGTGGGCCTGCCGCTCGTCTCGGCTCTGGAATGGGAACACCAGCTGGCGACAACACTGCGGCCGCGGACTACCTGATCGTCGGTAAGGTCCTCACCATGGATCCGGCGCAGCCCGTTGCGGAGGCTGTGGCGGTTGCGGGCCAGTACGTACGCGCCGTCGGCCACCTTGCGGACCTGGAGGCACTGAGGGGGCGGCGGACCGAGGTCATCGACGTTGGGGGCCGGTTCGTCCTGCCGGCGTTTCACGACGCGCACCTGCACTTCTTGAAGTACGCACGTGCCCGAGGGTGCTTCGATTGCGGTCACATCGATTCAGCCCAGGCGCTGCACGCGGCATTGCGCCGCTGGAGCGGTCAGTTGCCACCTGGTGCCTGGCTGAGGGCGGCCCGCTACGACGACAAGCTGGTGCGGGGGCGCCTGCCGGACCGCCACGATCTGGACGTGGCGGTTTCGGATCGACCCGTACGCCTCGAACATCGCGCGCTTCACCTGGCCATCTTCAACACGCGCGGTCTGGAGGCGCTCGCGGTGCCAGGAGTCGAGTCATCTGACGCTGGCATCGAGCGCGAGCGAGATGGGTATCCGAGCGGGCGAATTTTCGATGGCGCCTACGCCCGCCGTACGGGCCGGCTGCACGATGCCACGGGCCTGTCCGAGGACGTACGCGCCGCGAGCCAACACTTGCTTGCCTGGGGCGTGACGACGGTCCAGGACGCATCGGTGACCAATGACCCGACTCGATGGCAGCTCTTTCAGCGGCTCGCGGACGATCGAGCGCTTCAGGTGCGATTGGTGGTGCTCCGGGTGCGGAGCACCTGCGCAGCATCCCGGCACCGCGCGACGGCAAGCGCAGGATTCATCTGGGGCCGGCCAAAATCATGGTCAGCGAAGTGTCCGGCGAGTTCGACCATGTCGCTCGACTGGTGGCTGAGGTTCACGACCAGGGACGAGGTGTTGCCATTCACGCGGTGACTGAGAGCGAGCTCGTCGTCGCGCTCGACGCGCTCGACCGGGCCCGCGTCAAAGACGTTGGAGACGTTGGAGGCCTGGACCGCATTGAGCACGCCGCTAGCGTGCCAGACGAGTATCTGACAGACCTGCGTCGTGCAAAACTGCGTGTGGTGGGTCAGCCCGGCCTGATCTACGATCGCGGCGACCAGTATCTGCTCGATCATGCCCCATCGGAGCAAGGCTGGCTGCACCGTGCCCAGTCGTTCATTGCACACGGCATCCCGTTCGCGGTCGGGTCCGACGCCCCGGTGGTCTCGCCGTCACCACAGCTTGCGCTGCGCAGCCTCGTCAGCCGCGGCACGCGTGATGGTACATGCCTCGGTCCTGCGGAGCGGCTGGACGTTCACGCGGCACTGCGGGCGATGACAGTTCAGCCCGCGCGATGCGCGGGGCTGGAGGCGCTTGGTGTGCTGCGCCGAGGCGCAGTGGCGGATCTTACCGTCGTCTCGTCAGATTGGCTCAGCTCGATCGAGCCCGAGCCAACCTGGCTGACCATGACGGACGGTGAGGTGGTGTGGCGCGACGGCACATTCCACGAGCTCAGCCGCCAGTGAATGAGGGTGAGCGCTTCTCCCGGAATGCGGCGAGTCCCTCCGTGCGATCGCGCGTCGTCTGCAAGATCGACGTCAGATCAGCCTCTAGCCGGAGTCCATCCGCGAGCGGGAGCTCCGCGCCGCGCACAGCCTCCTTGGCATAGCCGAGCGCGATTGGCGCCGCGGACCGCAGAGACGCGATCAGCCCGTCCACGGTGGACCGTAGCCCCGCATCGGTCGCTTCAGCCCGATGTACCACTCCGAACGCGAGAGCTTCGCGGCCGCTCAGGAGGCGCCCGGTCAAGAGCAGGTCCAGCGCCTTTGGCATGCCCACGATCCGCGACAGGCGCTGTGTGCCGCCCGCCTGTGGCATGCGCCCGCAGGCAACCTCAGGATTGCCAAGCAGCGCGTCGTCACGCGCGACGCGGAGATCGCACGCCAACGCGAGCTCCCAGGCCGGCCCCCACGCGCGACCGCGAATCAGCGCGATCGTCGGTGCGTCGACCCCGGCGATCGCGGCCGTGGCCGCTCGCCAGTTGGCATCGGCGATGGCATCCAGTGAAGCAGGGTCCATCGTCGACTCCAGAAAGAACTCGTCGCCGCCGTCAAGCACCACAGCCGCGAGTGGGTTGATACTCTCGGACAGCAGCGCCGCTACCTCACACAATTCCAGCACGAGCGTAGCCACGGTGGCGGCCGTCGACGGCCGTGCGTGCGTCACCCGCATGACCCTGTCCTCGAACTGATACGTCAGGGCAGGTGCTCCTTGAGTACGCGACCGGCGGCCTGCGTGTACTGCGGCAGTTGCTGGATCTGGGGGATCCAGCGACCCTGTGTCATCTCGCTGCGCGCGTGCAGGGCGATCTCCTCCATCGGTGCGAACCACACGTCACCGCGTTGGAGGACCTTCTCGAGGAACGTCGCGAACACGCCCCAGCGTGCAAGTCGACCGCTGGCGAATGGGTGGATGACAGGCACCCAGAGCGATCCCCAGCGATACGCGGCCTCGAATTCCTGCGCATACACTTCGAAGCCCTGGGCCGGCGCCCGTACAGGCATCATGTAGTCGAGATCGAACGACTGCACGTACTGCGGCCAATCGTCCAGGCCCCAGTGGCTGGGCAGCTCGATCAACTGCTGGCCGTTCACACGGCTCTCGATCACATACGGGAGATCATCACCCATCAGCGACGCGTCGTACACAAAGCCACGCTCCAGTAGCAGGTCCAGCGAATTGTCGCTGAAGTTGTAGAGCGGTGCACGCCAACCGCGGGGTGCCGTTCCGGACACCGAACGGATGATCTCGATCCCCTTGTCGAGCCAGTGGGCCTCGTCGGCGCGCGTTTGTTGCTGGGGATTCTCGTGAATATAGCCGTGATGTGCGAGCTCGTTGCCACCTTCCAGCATCGCCTCGACGGCCGCCGGATACTGCTCGACGCACCAGGCAGGCACGAAGAACGTCTGGCGGATGCCGAGGCGTTTGTATGTCTCGACGATGCGCGGGACAGCAACCATGGGCCCATATCGCAACATGGAAATTGCCGACACGCGACGGAATCCGTCATTGGGATAGTCATGATGGATGAGGCTGTCGGCGTCCATGTCAAACGTCAGGCAACACGCGCAGCGGGCGCCATTTGGCCACACGATAGGATTGGCAATCACGCGAAGTCCACCCGATCAGATTGCGCCGGTTCGGTCAGAACTGATAGCTCGAGGTCGGAGATGCCGAGCTCGCAAAAGACCTCGCGGTTGTGCTCACCCAGGGTTGGAGCACGCCGCGACAGGACCAGCGGAGTGGCACTGAAGAGCGCATAGGCACCGGGGTACACGAACGATTCGCCCAGCTCCGGATGCGGGAGCGATACGAAAAAGCCGCGATCCTGCCAGTGCCCGTCCTCGAGGATGTCCTGCGTGGTGCGCACCGGGCCGAAGGCGAAGCCACGCGCCTGCGCACCCTGATACGCCTCTTCGCTGTCGATACTGGCAAAGAAGGCTTCGAGCAGGTCGCCGATGTGCGCGGTGCTTTCAGCGATAACGCCTGGATCGGCGTAGCGATCGTCCAGGAGGTCGCCCGCCATCTCGTATTCGTCCAACCAGTAGGCGAGCACCGCCAGATGCTCGGGTGTCATTTCAGAGCTCCACTGCGAATTCAGGTAGACGCCGTCCTTACACCTGAATTGACTCTTGCTCTGGCCGCGGCGTTGGTTGGGCAAGCCGTCAGGGTTGGCGATGTACCGATTGATGTGTCCCTCGGTTGTCAGGGCGCACGCCTCGTGGATGGAGACATCCAGGCACTGTCCCTGCCCGGTGGTGTCGCGCTGGCAGATCGCGGCTCCGATGGCAATCATCGCGTAGTGGCCGCCGATGTACCAGGATTGCCCACCGCCCAGGGCGATGGGCGGTGCGTCCGCGGCAACCTGCGCGTCATACCCGCAGGCCGCCATCTGGCCGCCGGCGGCGAGGTGTCCGATGTCTGAGACAACGTAATCTCGCCACGGGCCGGTCAGGCCGAAATCCGTGATAGCGCAGACGATCAAACGCTTGTTGCGTCGCAGCAAGTCCGCGTGATCCAGACCTTGCGCAGCGAGATAACCAGGTGAGAATCCGTCGATCAGCACGTCGGCGCTGCCGGCCAGCCGTCGAAGGATGTCGCGGCCCTCCGCGAGGGTCAGATCGAGGGTCACACCGCGTTTACTGGTGTTGTGGTGCCAGAATGAGAGGCTGCGATCTGGATGCGGATCGTCATGGTAGAACGGTCCGACGAAACGCTCCTCGCAGCCCCCGCGCGGCTCCACTTTGATCACGTCGGCGCCCAGGTCGGCGAGCAGTTTCCCAACCCACTGACCGCGTACCCCACCCAGCTCGATAACGCGGAGACCGGCGTAAATCGCCGAACTCGGAAGCGACGCGGATCCCGCATCGGGCGCCGTTGGTCTTGCGGCGTCGATGGTGGTGGATCCTGCTTCGGGTACGACGTCCCCAAGGTGAGCGTCGCTGATCTGCTCCTCCAGGTAGGCTTCGAGCGGCAGACTCTTGGGCCAGAAGGTGCCGTCGGTGTAACCTTCTCGAAGCGAGTCCCGCGACTCGCCGAGCAAGTCACACAGGATATCGACATTGTGTTGACCCGCTAGCGGTCCAGCAGTACGCGGGGCCAGGTCCATCGCCGAGCCGACGAACGGCAAACACTGATAGCGCAGCGGACCAATCTCCGGATGGGGCAGCTCCTGGAGCCAGCCTCGGGCCTGGAGCTGGACATCGTTTACCACCCGGTCCCGAGCATCCTGCACGGGCATCGCAGGCACGCCGGCCGCCTGGCATACCTGCAGTACTTCATATTTGCCGAGCGTCAACGTCCACTGCTCGATCAACTGGTCCAGCTCGATCTGATGGGTCAAGCGGCCGAGCAGCGTGCCGAACTTCGGATCATCGGTCCACGCCGGACAGCCCATGACGTGCACCAGTCGGTTCCACTGCGCCTCTCCGTAGCACGCGATAACGCACCATGGATACTGGTCGACGCCGCGCGGGGCGGTACGGTAGCTGTTGTGCGGCGCCGTGGTCGGGCCGCGGTAGTTGTTCGCGGGGGGCGTGCCAGGCTGAACGGTGCGATTGCCCGCGGGGAAACCGTCGCGTCGACTCGAGCGGCCATTGACCGTGTAGTCCAGCCATGCCGCGCCGGTGAGCGGCATGCCAGCTGAGACCTGCGCGAGGTCGACGTGCTGGCCGACACCGGTCAGATTGCGGTGGTGCAGCGCCGCCAATGCACACAACGCACCGTACATGCCACCGGTGTCGTCCATGTATGCCCAGCGCCATAGAGCCGGCTCGATGTCAGGCAATCCGTTCAGCTGCGTCAGCCCGGACAACGCCTGGACCACTGGACCAAACGTCTTGTACTCGTGATAGCGGCCTGTCTGTCCCAGACCGGCCATCGAGACATACACGATGTCCGACTTGAGCGATTGCAGTGTCTCGTAGCTCAGTCCGCGCCGAGCCAGCATTCCGGCGCTGAAGTTCTCGATCACCAGGTCCGAGATGCCAACCAGTCGCTTTACCAGATCGAGACCTCTGGGGGAGCGCAGATTGACGGTGACGCTCAGCTTGTCGACGGTCCCCTCTGAAAACAGGGCGTTGTTATTCAGACCCGGGGTGACATCTGGATGGGCTGACGACCCCACGTCACGCGGTCGCGATAGTACGCCAGCGGATACTCCGGCCACTCCACGCGAATGACGGTTGCGCCGAGGGCTGCCAGAATGCGCGTGGCCCACGGGCCCGCACGCCACCAGGTGAAGTCGACCACGCGGACACCCGGCGAGTGGGCGCGCAGCGGGCGCATCGTCGCGGAGTACGGGCCACTAGCTGGTGAGCGCGCGACGGAACTCGTCGGCGGCCTGGTCGAG
This sequence comes from uncultured Chloroflexia bacterium, assembly GCA_963776625.1. Taxonomy (GTDB): domain Bacteria; phylum Chloroflexota; class UBA6077; order UBA6077; family CF-72; genus CF-72. The sequence continues at coordinate 73,781 of CAVZNP010000013.1, forward strand.
ACTGGTCTTCGGATCCATATCTTGAAAGAGGTAGCGTTCGCCAGCCTTTGACAGCGCGACGCCCAACTCGGCGCCATGCGTGGTGATGGCGGCAGGCCGACCGTACGCCATGTCCTGAAATGCGACGTCGATATACGGCATGATCTGATGGGCTTCATCGGTCTTGTACCAATCGGCCTGGTTCTGGAGTTGGCCCGTAGCTGTCAACCAGAGCGCGGGTTGGGTCAGGACCCAGTGCTCGAAATCCCAGGCGACCTGTCTGGCGTCCGGTGATGACCTCGCATTGACGACCATCGCGAAGAACGTCACCGTCGACACCGGCTTGTCCGGGTCCAGCTGGGGTTGGAGCTGCACCGAGTAGTTGCCCTTCATCGCCGGGTTGATTGCTTCGATAAAAGGTCCGGTGTTGGCGGCCGTGAGCTTCATGGCGATCTGCTGATCCGCGAAGTCCTGCATGGGCGATTTCTGGGTCGCACTCGACGTGCGCGGGTCCACCGCGACGTTCTTGAGCGCCTTCATAGCCGCCACGCCGGCGTCGGAGTTGAAGGCGGGCGTTCCATCGTCGTTGAGAACCTCGCCGCCGGCCTGAAAGATGAGCAACTGTAGCGGTCCCGAGAACGCCTGGTCCGTGGTCATCGACCAGTCGAAGCCTTTTTGCAGGTAGCGGCCGCTCGAGTCCTTTTTCGTGACGAGCTGGTTGATGCGGGCGACATCGTCCCAGGTCCTGGGCGCGTCCTTGACCGGGTCGAGCCCAGCGTCGCTGAACATCTTCGTATTGATGAAGAGGTCCTGGGCGTTGTACTGGGTGGCAGCACCGTAGACCTTCCCCTGATAGCTCATGCCCGCGGTTGAGCCTGGCAGGAATGCCTTCTGTATCAGGTCGTCCTGGGTGTCGTAGCCCCACGCCTGGGGCGGCATCGGATCGAGCACGCCCTTTTCCATGTAGTTCTGGAGGTTGACGCTGTTTGTGTGAAAAATGTCTGGTGCGGTGCCGCTCGCGACCGCGACCAGGAGCTTGTTGTCCACGTCCGCGACCGCGTTGTCCTGAATGGTGATGTTGGGGTGCAGCTTCTGGTAGTTCGGTATGAGGACACTGGAGTACAGGTCCATCATGGTCTGGTCCGTTCCGTGCCAGATCGAAATCGAGATGTTGCCGGTCGGCAGCGGCCAGCGGGGGTTGGTGCTGTTGCTGGCTGTAGTCGCGCCGGCGGGCAGGGCAGACGCCACGGTCGCGGCGGTGGGCGGGGCGGCCGGCGATGGGCTGCTACAAGCAGCCAGGGCGATGCTGGCACCGGCCGTGCCACCCATCAGCACCAGAAACGCGCGCCTGGACAGTCGGGGCTGGGAAGCGCCCGCCGCACCTGGGTTCATGCTGCCCATGCTAGGGACGCACGGGTTCCGACTCTTCGGCAGTCAGCACAAAGTTAACAAGAATCCTATGGAAATTTTGCCCAATTCTTTCCAGGCTGGGGACGGGTACGTTGCAGGGAGCCACCATACGGAGGAACGGCATGATTACGGTGCGCGCATACCGCGACTCAGACGACGACCGCGTGCAGGCACTTGACGAGGCCAGCATGACGGCATCTGGCGCCGTGCGCCCACGGCGCCGGCGATCCGTGGACCTCAGCACCACGCTTCAGAGTCGACTCGCGTTCTGGGTGGCGGTGGATGCCGAGGACGACACGCAGGTCGTTGGCACGGTCGCGCTGCGCCCGCCAGATGACGACACGCCCCGGGATCTCGTTGACAACCGCAAGGTCGCGATGCTCGTCAATTTCCGCGTTTCGCCCGACCGTCAGCGTCAGGGCATCGGACGCGTGCTCATGGAGACGCTGCTCGCCTGGGGTGAAGCACAGGCGTATGACAGCATCATTGTCAATGCCACGCATGACCGCGTGGCGGCGATGGGCCTGTACTCGGCGTTCGGCTTCTTTGAGGCCGCTCGCTCGACGCGAGATGAGCAAGAGCTTTTATGGTTCGAAATGCCGCTTCCGAGCAGGCAGGCGGTACCATCGAGCGAACCACCGAGTGAAGTACCGAGTGAGCCACCGCAAACGAGCGCACCCAGCAGAGTCAGCCCGTGACCTTTGAAGGTGAGACGCGCTTCAATCTCCCATTCAGCGGCATCGCGACGTTTCTGCGTGCGCCGGTGTGTTCAGACCTGGCCAACCTGGATGCCGACATTGCCATCCTGGGAATCCCTTTCGACGAGGGCACGACGTGGAAACCCGGCTCGCGGTTGGCTCCGCGCCGCATTCGCGAGATGGCCATGCGTTTTGCCTCGACCGGGTCCGGTCGCCCGAGTGGGTACTTCGACCTCGACGAGGGCAAGCGCTACCTGGAGCGCGAGCTGCGCGAGCAGCGCCTGATCGATTGCGGCGACGTCGACGTGCTGTACACCAACCCCGAAGGGACTTTCGCGAACGCGACACGCGCCGTGCGCGAAATACTCGAGCACGCGGCCTTACCCGTCGTCATCGGCGGGGATCACGCCGTGTCGTTCCCGGTTGTTCGCGCCTACACGGAGCCGCTGCAGGTCGTGCACTTCGACGCGCACATCGACTACTCACCGTTCGTGCATGGCATTCAATTCGCCAACACGCAGCCGATGCGCCACATCGCGGCTATGCCCCACGTGCGTCGAATTATCCAGGTCGGTATTCGGAGCCTGCGCAACGCGGAAGCAGACATTGATGATTCGCGCGCGGATGGCAACGACGTGCTCACCGTCGAGCAGTGCCGTCGGCTCGGTCTGGCCGGTTTTCTGCAGCGTGTGGGGTCAGGGCCGACGTATGTCAGTATCGACATCGACGCGCTGGACATGCCGTTTGTACCGGGATGCGCATCAGCCGAGATTGGTGGGTTCAACTACGACGAGCTGCGTCAGATGCTGTTTGGCCTGGCGCGCAACGCGGACGTCATCGGCTTCGACCTGGTGGAGGTCAATCCGATGGTCGACGTGGCCTCGGACAATACGTCTTTGCTCGCCGCGCAATTGATGATCGAGTTTCTCGGACGCATCGCTGACTCGCCGAGCTACCAGCATCGCCGGGCTGGCCGCTACAACTCCGTCCCTGAGCGTTAGCAGCGTGTTGAACACGGTCTGCTTGTATCCACTCTTCGAGACGTTACGGCCTCAAACGTCAGCCTCCGCTCCTTCGAGGCACGCACGGTCAGTGATTCCACCCGCGGTGGAGCCCTACGACGGGTTTTCAACAGCCTGCTAAGCCTACGGTTTAAGCCCGGAGGCTAGGTAAGGCCTGATTCCGGGACGCGGGCCGGTTTTGCCCGGTAGGCTCTGGCGTGATCGACCCGGCTACAGTGAACACGCTCCGGCAGTTCAGAGCCGGGGTGTACGACTGCTTTGATCTGCGGCGCGAGCTAAGAGTTGAGACCTGCCCGGGCGGGGCAGCTCTCTGCGCGGCGTCCCTCGCCCTGTACCCGGGATGGCGAGCGGTTAAGGCAAAATCACGCGCGTGGCGCATCGGAAGGCAAGGCAACGGCGGACGCGCCTGGCCCCCCAGCCGACTGTCACGCGCACGCGGGAGCTTGCGGATCCACGCGACCCCGTCCGCGCCCGAGCGAACCGTCGGCTCCTCGCGGTCCTGGTGATCGGCCTTATCTGGCGACCGTCTTCGCGCTGGCGCAGGCGGTCGCGCAGCGCGGCGCGTGAACGGCTCGGCCTGACGCGAGCGCTGCGAGCGCTCTCTAGCGAAATTCAAGCCGCCTGGGCGCGGGGTCGTCGCTGTTCAGCCGCGATGTGACTCGGAGGTTACTTGCGTCGTTAGCCTAGCGTAAGATACGTTCTTAGACGCTTCAAAGATTGGCGCGCCATGGAGGTTTCTGCCGTTGTCCTGGTTTCTGCGCGGATGCTGGCCACGGGTGCTGGTGACTTCGACTCTTGCGCTGTTTGCCCGGGCTGAGTACCGGGGTCCCCGCCACCTCCCTGGCGCAAGGCGAGCCCGGAGCGGCGGGCCCCACACCTACGCCCAGACTGAATACCGGCGTCACGCTCACGCTGTACAACGGACAGCATGCCGCGACCACCAACGCCCTCGTCGCGGCGTTCACCCAGAGCACGGGGATTCAGGTCAACGTCCGCTCCGGCGAAGGCTCGGGGCTCACCAACCAGATTATCGAGGAGGGCTCCGCCTCGCCCGCCGACCTGGTCTTCACCGAGAATTCGCCAGAATTGATGGTGCTGGACGAAAAACACCTGCTGGCGCCCGTCGATCCGCAAACACTGGCCGCCGTACCCGCTCAGTACAACTCGCCAGAGGGTGACTGGGTAGCGGTCGACGCGCGGGCGACGGTCCTGGTCTACAACCCCTCGCTCGTCCCCACTGACCAGTTGCCCGTGAGCATTCTGGATCTCGCGGATCCGGTGTGGCAGGGACGGATCGGCATTGCGCCCTCGGAAAACGACTTCCAGCCGGTGGTCACGGCCGTCATCAAGCTTGAAGGCGAGGATGCGGCGCGCCAGTGGTTGACGGGACTCAAAGCGAATGCGGCCCAGACCTACAACGGCAACACCGCTATTCTGAATGCGGTGGACAACGGGCAGATCGCCGCGGGCATCATCAACAACTATTACTGGTTCCGCCAGGCAGCCAGACCGGGCAGGACAACATGAAGTCGGCCCTGTACTACTTTGGTCAGGGCGATCCGGGCGCGCTCGTGGACGTCTCCCCAGCGGGCGTCCTGGCTTCGAGCCAGCATCCCGCGGAGGCCCAGGCCTTCCTCCAGTTTCTGGTAAGCCCCGCGGGTCAGCAGATCATTGCGACGAACAACGATTTCGAGTACCCGCTCGGGAGCGGTGTCGCAGCTGACCCAACGCTAAAGCCATTCGGCGACCTCAACCCTCCCGATCTGACGATCGCCGATCTGGGTGACGATTCGATGGCCGTCCAGCTGCTTCAGCAGGTCGGGCTGCTCTAGGGAGCCACCCGCACGCAGGTTTCGTCCGTTCGGCTCGACGCGCCGCGCGCGTTGGCGCCAGACAGCATGGACGCGGCGAGCGGCCCTGCGAGCCGCGCGGACCAGGGGCGCATGCGGCAACCCTGGCTGCGCGCGCATACGCCGTGGCCGTTGATCGTCCTGTCGACGATCATCGTGCTCATCGCCTTGCTGCCGGCTGGCTTCGTCGTAGTCCGCACCTTCGCAACCGGATGGCAACAGGCGGATGCGCTGCTGCTCCGCCCGCGGGTGGCCGATCTGCTGGGCAACACCGTGCGGCTGACGGTCACGGCGACAGGTCTCGCGGCCGTGCTGGGCATGACGCTGGCCTGGTGTACGGAACGGACCAATCTCCCGGGCCGCCACACCTGGGCGGTGCTGGCGGTCCTGCCCATAACCGTGCCGGCGTTCGTCAGCAGTTACTGCTGGGTTTCGCTGACACCGGTGGTGCAGGGATTCTGGGGTGCTGCCTTCATCGTCACGCTCGCCTATTGTCCGCTGGTGTATCTGCCGGTCGCCGCAATGCTGCGCGGCATGGACCCGGCGCTGGAAGAGGTGTCCCGCGCCCAGGGCTACGGTCCGCTGCGCACCTTCGCGCGAGTGACGCTGCCGCAGGCCCGACCGGCGCTGCTGGGCGGCTGCCTGCTCGTCGCTCTGAACGTGCTCTCCGAGTTCGGCGCCTTCTCGCTGCTGCGCTTCTCGACGTTTACCACCGAGATTTACACCCAGTATCAGCTCAGCTTTGATGGAGCTTCGGCAGCGCTGCTGACAAGCGTTCTGGCCGCGATGTGCGTCGGGCTGCTGATCCTGGAACTGCGGCTGCGCGGGCAGTCCGCCGCGTCGCGGGTGGGCAAGGGTGTGGCGCGCCGACCTCCACTTCAGAACCTGGGCCGTGCGACCGTGCCGGTGGTGCTGGCGCTGACGCTATTCGTGGCCGTGTCGCTGGTTGTGCCGCTCGCCACGCTGGCGTACTGGCTGCTGACGGGTTCGTCGACGGGGCTGGTCACGCGGGCGCTGGTGCAAGCTGTGCTGACTTCACTGGCGCTCGGCGCCGCGGCGGCGATTGGCACTACCGCGTGCGCACTGCCGGTTGCGCTGCTCGCCGTGCGCTTCAGCAGTCGGCTGGGCACCCTCGCGGACAGGAGCACGTACATCAGCCAGGTGCTGCCGGGGATCAGCATCGCGCTCGCGTTTGTGGTGACCACAGTCCATTTCGCACGGCCGCTCTATCAGACAACCGTTCTGCTGCTCATTGCCTATGGCGTGATGTTCCTGCCACTCGCCCTGGTGGCCGTGCGCGCATCGGTCGCGCAAGCGTCGGCCAGCCTCGAGGAGGTGGCCCGCTCGCTGGGGTGTGCGCCGATTCAGGCGTTGTGGCGCGTGACGATTCCGCTCATCCTCCCGGGCCTGGGGGCGGCCGCGGCGCTGGTGTTCCTGTCTACCGTGACCGAGCTCACCGCGACGCTGCTGCTGGCGCCCATCGGCACCCAGACCCTGGCGATGCAAGTCTGGTCCAATACGGACTCCCTCGCGTACGGCGCGGCCGCGCCGTACGCCGCGCTGCTGGTTGCGATGTCCGCGGTTCCGACGTTCATCCTCACGCGTCAACTGGGCTCGCTGGCCCCGTTGGCGACGACGTGAAGCAACTGCAGGTCGCCCACCTGGACAAGAGTTTTCCCGGCCAAACGGTGCTCCGCCACCTGGCGCTCGAGGTCGAGGCAGGCAGTACGACCGCGATCCTCGGCGCTTCAGGCTGCGGCAAGACGACGTTGCTGCGGTTGATTGCCGGCTTCGAACGGCCTGACGCTGGAGAAATTCGACTCGAGAACCGGCTGGTGGCCAGTCCCACGACGTACGTGCCTCCCGAGAAACGCCGCGTCGGCTACGTGCCGCAGGAAGGTGCATTGTTTCCGCATCTGAGCGTGGCCAACAACGTGGGCTTTGGCCTCTCGCGCGCCGCACGCCAGAGCGGTCGGGTGCAGGAAATGCTCGCACTCGTGGGCATGCCACGTTTGGGCGATCGCAAACCGCACGAGCTTTCGGGTGGGCAGCAACAGCGGGTTGCCCTCGCGCGAGCACTCGCACCGGCGCCTGACCTGGTCCTCCTGGACGAGCCATTCTCGGGCCTCGACACCGGTCTGCGGGCCAGTCTGCGAACGGACGTCAAGCGTGCGCTGTCGGCATTCGGGGCCACGACACTGCTGGTGACCCACGATCAGGCCGAGGCGTTTTTCATGGCGGATGAGGTGGCCGTGATGCGTGGCGGGACGCTGGTTCAGCGCGCCGATCCGACAACGCTCTACTGGGAACCCGCGGATCCGGCGGTCGCAGGCTTTGTCGGTGAGGCCAACCTGCTGCGCGCCGCGATCGACACGGCGTGGGCTGACTGCGCCCTGGGGAGACTTCCGCTGCGCAATGCGGGTCGCGTCGGCGCGGGCCCAGGCCTGGTGCTGATTCGTCCAGAGCAGATTGTCTGCGAGAACGCGACGAATGGCGAGGTCCGGGCGCGCGTGTCAGAAACGCGCTTTTTCGGCCAGGCGGCGCTGGTGATGCTGGTGGTCGACGACGCTCGCGAATCGATCGTCGTCACGGGTGTAACGCCGGGCTACGCGACGCCTGAAGTCGGAAGTGTCGTGGCGGTGCGTGTCGAGGGGTCCGTCACCGCTTTTCCCGCACCGTGACGGCCTGATCACGTACACGCACGGGGGCGCGCCAGACGGCGCGATCCCCTCGCCAGACGGTCGCGGGACGGTCGAGGCGTCTTTCAGCGTCGCTTAGCGTGGCTTGGCACCTCGCGCGCATATACGAAGGTATAGCCATTTTTGCGTGCCTCGCACGACGGGGAGTGCCGACAATGGAACACCCGTGCTCGCATCCATCACTCTCCCGAGCACTCACCCGAGCACTCCGCGAGTTCACTGGCCGATCTGGTTGGAATCGAGCATCAGTTGAACCCCTGAGGTCCAGACTGCATGTACACCCCGCTTCGCCAGGGGCTCCACGGAGTGCCGCAATCCGTGCGCCTGGCGCCTCGACACCTCGTCGGCAGCGATGTCAGCCCGACGGTCGTGCGTCTCGGCTTCACCAGCCTCTTCACCGACATCTCGTCAGAGATGATCAGCACGATCCTGCCGCTGTATCTGGTCTTCTACCTTCGCCTCAGCCCGATCCAGTACGGCCTGATAGACGGCGTGTACCAGGGCGCCTCCGCGCTCGTCCGCGTGTTCGGAGGCTATGCCGCCGATCGCTGGCGTCGTTACAAAGAGGTCGCCGGCTTTGGATATCTGCTGTCGGCGATCACCAGGCCCGCGATGCTGGCGGTGGGTGGAAGCTGGACCGCGATCGCAGCCGTCATTCTCATCGATCGCACCGGTAAGGGCATCCGCACCGCACCGCGCGACGCGCTGATTTCTTTGAATAGCCCACCCGATCGGCTGGGCGCCGCGTTTGGGGTCCACCGCACGCTGGACACGCTGGGTGCGCTGCTCGGGCCGCTGCTGGCGTTCCTCATTCTGAGCCGGTTGACAAACGCCTTTGACGTCGTCTTCGTGGTCAGCTTCTGTATGGCGCTCATCGGATTCAGCATCCTGGCCCTGTTCGTCGAAAACCGCACGTCCACCACGATCGTGCGGCACAGGCAGCCTGTCTCGTGGTCCAGTGCGTTCCGTCTGCTGGAGGCGCGGACGTTTCGGAGACTTGTCGTCGCCGGCAGCGCGCTGGCGCTGGCCACAATCAGCGACGGGTTTCTGTACCTGGAGCTCCAACGACGGTTGACGTTCCAGGCGGCATTCATTCCGCTGCTGTACGTTCTGACGTCGCTGAGCTACCTCGTCCTGGCGGTACCAGTCGGACGTCTGGCCGACCGTGTCGGGCGGCGCGTTGTCTTTCTCAGCGGCTATGTGCTGCTCCTGCTCGTGAACGCGTCGCTCCTGTTGCCTTCCGTCGGTGCGGTCGGGCTGTTCGCGTGCCTGGCGTGCTTCGGCGCCTACTACGCGGCCACGGATGGGGTACTGATGGCATTTGCCAGCGAGCTGCTGGCGCCTGAATTACGGACCAGTGGACTGGCGGTGCTCACCACCGCGACCGGTCTCGCCGGTCTCTTCGCGTCGCTGCTGTTTGGCGCAGCCTGGACTGCGTGGGGGCCGGACGCCGCTGCCAGGCTCTTTGCAGTCGGTCTGCTGCTGGCACTCGCGTTCAGCATCTGGTGTCTTATCCGCCCGCGGTACGAGGGTGCGCTGGTCGGCGTCAATGAACCCGCCTGACGCCAAGCAGCGTCCGCCTCGCTTTGCCCCGAGTCGCCGCTGGATATTCGCGGTGGTGTGCAGTCTGTGCGTGATCGGAGCGATCGCGTATGCCGCCGTGGCGGCGTCGCGCTCGGCGGCGACCCGACAGGCTCCAGTCGACGTTGCTTCATCGACGAGCCTGGCGGCAACTGTGAGCCAGCCACATCTGGTCTTTGTGGATGGGAGCTCGCAACACGTGGCGGTCGTGCCGCTCGATGCGGTGGACGGACCCCGCTACGTTACCGGTCTGTCTTGCCAGCGCGTGTATTTCGCGGCGGATCAGGGTTTGTGCCTCGGGCCGAATGGACTGGGAGCCGCGGACAATGGCACCTACAGCTTCGACCCGAGCTTCGATATGACGCACACCTACCCTGAGCAAGGCATGCCCAGTCGCGTGCGGTTGTCGCCCGACGGCACGCTTGGCGCCACGACCGTGTTCGTGGCGGGTGACTCGTATAACTCGAGCGGCTTCTCGACACGCACCAGCCTGATCGACACGCGGAATGGCGTGGTGATGGACGATCTGGAGAATTTCTCAGCCTTCTTCAACGGTCGACCATTTCAGTCAGTGGACTTCAACTACTGGGGCGTGACCTTTGCGAATGACAGCGACACGTTCTACGCGACGTTGAGCACCAGTGGAACGACGTATCTGGTCCGCGGAACCGTATCCGGTTCCGCGGAAGTTCTTCGAGAGAACGCGGAGTGCCCGTCTTTGTCGCCCGACAACACCCGTCTGGTCTTCAAGAAGCGCATAAGCGACAACCCGATCGCGTGGCGACTCGCGGTCGTCGATCTCGCGACATTCACCGAAACCTGGGCGGGCGACGAGACGCGCAGTGTCGACGACCAGGTCGAGTGGCTGGACAACAACAACATCCTGTACGACGTCCAGGACCCGTCGACAGAACAGACAGACATCTGGACCGTGCCACTGGACGGCAGTGCGCCGCCACGCATCTTCCTGGCCAATGCTTCGTCGCCGGCGGTGGTGGGCGGCGGGACCTCGTGAGCTGAACGGGCAGCCGGCGCATGCAGTTGTCATTCGAACGACCCCTGGCTCTGGCGCTGGCGCCAATCACGCTCGCCTTCGTCATCATCCTGTGGCGCTCGAGTCGCGCCTATCTGCCTGCCTTCCGACGCTGGTCACTCCTCGTCGTGCGCTTGCTGGCTGTCAGCCTGCTGGTGTGCGCTCTGGCGGTCCCCAGGGTACAACTGCCCGCCGGCAATCTCGACGTGGCGGTGCTGCTCGATCATTCGGACAGCATCTCGCCCGCGCAACGCGCCACCGAAGACGCCTGGTTCCAGCAGGCACTTGCGCAAAAGTCTCCATCTGACCAACTGGCGCTCATTACTTTCGCCGGCGACGCGTCGCTCGACCGGCCGCTTTCCACGGATTCGACGGATTCGACACAACCGGTGCTCCCCTCCGATGACACTCTCAACACGTCGAGCACGGATATCGCCGCTGCCATCCGGCTTGGCCTCGCCAGCCTGCCTCCCGATGCAGCGCGCCGCCTGGTGCTACTGTCCGATGGGAATGAAAACTCCGAGCAGGCCACACAAGCCACCGCGTTGGCGGCGGCCGCTGGCGTACAACTGGATGTGGTGCCGCTGGAGCAGGACGGCACCACGCAGGCACTGGTCGAGGCTCTCGATGCGCCCGCGCGTGTGCGACAGGGCGATGCTTTTACCGTTGCGGCCCAGGTGCGTTCCACAGCGGAAATGGCGGCAACCCTCTACCTGCAGGTCGACGGTGATCTGAAGGCGACGCAGCAGGTCCAGCTCGAGCCAGGCAGCGCGCGGTTTGTCATGAACGTCGATCCACTCACGGCAGGACATCACGTGCTCCAGGTCCAGTTGGAGGCTTCCGCCGACGCTCAGCCTCAAAATAAGACCGCCGGTGCCTACGTGGTCGTCGCGGGTCCGCCGCGCGTTCTGATCGTCGAGGGCACCGACGGTGATGGCCAGTATCTGGCTCAGGCACTCCGGGCGGCGGATATGACGGTTGACGTGGCGAACGCGCGGTCGGCGCCACTTCAGGCTGACCAACTGTCGAGCTACGCGAGTGTTGTGCTGGTGAACGTTCCGGCGGATGCGTTGGCGCCCGATGCGCTGCAGACCCTCCAGCAGTATGTGCAACAGCAGGGTGGCGGGTTGGTCGTCACGGGCGGCGACAACGCGTACGCGCCAGGCGGCTACGCGCGCACGCCACTCGAAAGCATGCTGCCCGTTCGGATGGACCTGCATGGTTCGACGCAGGCGCCGAGCACGGCACTCGTGCTGGCCATTGACACCTCCGGGTCGATGGACCAGAGCATCGGCGGAGTCGCGATCATGGATGCGGCGAAGCAGGCCGCGATAGCGGCTGCGCAATCGCTTGGTCCGGGCGATCAGATTGGCGTGATTGCCTTCCAGGCGCCGACCTCGTTCTGGGTTGTGCAGCCGACCAATGTGACGGATCTGGACACGCTGAGTCAGGCCATCGCACCGATGGGCGCCAGTGGTGGTGACGACTCCGTCGAGAACGTGCTGCGACTCGCGTATGACGGGCTGTCTGGCAACACCGCGCATGCCAGGCACGTCATCCTCCTCACGGATGGTGAGACGCCCGCCGGCAACTATCAAGCCGTTGCGCAGCAGATGGCCGCGGCGGGTATTACGGTCAGCACGATCGGATTCGGCGCCCAGATCAACACGCCGCTGCTGCAGGACGTCGCGAAACTGGGGCAGGGCAGCTACTACGAGGGCAACGACTTGTGGAATCTGCCGCAGCTCGTGGTCAAGGAAACCCAACAGGTCGAACGGAGCGCCATCGTCGAACAGGATGTCCAGCCCGTACCGGTGAGCTCCGATCCGAGTCTCGGGACGATCGACCTGAGCCAGGCGCCCGCCTTGCGCGGCTATGTTGCCACCACGCCAAGGCCAGAGAGCACGGTGCTGCTGGCCGCCCCGACGGGAGATCCGCTGCTCGTCGAATGGCAGCTTGGCCTGGGGCGAGTCATGGCCTGGACGTCGGACGTCACAAATCTCTGGTCGGCGAACTGGTTGACCTGGTCGGGGTTCGAGCAATTCTGGTCGCAGGTCGTCAAGCGCACGCTGCGCCCCGCCGACGATCCGGACCGCCAGGTGACGGTCGCGCTCCAGGGCGATCATGCGCAGATCACGCTCGACGCGCAAAGCGGCACCGATAGCGGACAACCGACGTACGTCAACTTGTTACCGGCCACGGCAACGGTCGTCGACCCGGACGGATCCAGCCAACAGGTACCACTCCCCCAGACGGCCCCCGGCGAATATCAGGGGACCGCGCCGGCCGGAGCGACCGGCGTCTACGGCGTGGACGTGACCGAGACAAATCCCGATGGCAGCTCCGAAACGCAGTCGAGCGGCTTCGTGGTCCCCTACTCACCAGAGTTTCGCGACCTGGGGACCAACGACGGACTCCTGGCGGCACTGGCCGCCCAGACGGGCGGCCGCGTTCTTGACTCAGCCGCCGGCGCTTTCGAACACAACCTCCCATCGGAAAGCACTCCTCAACCGATCTCGTCATGGCTTCTGGCGGGTGTGGCGCTGCTGTTCGTGGTCGATGTGGGGCTGCGGCGGCTGCGCGGTTTCTCGGGGTTGACCAGACGTCGTGCTCCGGGGCGCTGGAGCTGGGATGCGAGCGCACAAGCAGCAGGGACCTTCGTCCCGCCGCCACACTTGACGACACGGCGTGTTGCAAGCGCGCAGGTCGCCATCCTGTCCGCGAGATTCCGTAGCGAAGGGCATGCGGCTCCAGGTCGAGGCTCCGGTGCAACCGGTGATACCGGCTCAGCGGTTGTTGGCGGCGAAACGTCGCGCCGACACCTACCTGGGCGTGCGGCAACCTCCGAGCCGGCCAGTCAGGCGGTAGAACCTCCGATCGATCAGGTACCGTGGTTCCATCACAACCAGCGCGGTCTGGCCGCGACTGAAAGAGGACCTGCTGCATGCCTGAGATCTATGGAATCCGCAACGGGCTCGATGTGGACAACCTCGACGTCACCACCGACGACGAGATCAATGCCTTCCTGACCTCGTCGCGCGTCGGGGGGCACGAGTCTGTCTATGGCCAGCGGATCATTCGCGGCCCGCTCGATCCGGGACCGCGCTACGACATGACCGCCAACAGCCTGTGGCTATACACCCGTCCTGAGTGCTGCAAGCTGCACATGCGCGTGCTCGCCGGGTGGCGCTCGCTGGACATCAACGCGGGGATCCTGACCGCGTCGTCGTCAGCGAACATGCACACGTATATCAACCAGGGCTGGGAGATTGGCATCGAGAACTGCATGCGCGGTCTGCAGATGCGTGGTTTTACGCGGAACCAGGTGATGGAAGTCGTCATGCACGCGCAGATGAGCGCTGGCATCCGCGGCCTGGAGCTGGTCTCGCGCGCCATCGGCATCATCCTCGGAGACTACGTGGAGCGCGAGATCAACCCGGACTGGCCGGCAGGCTGGGCGCCTGACATGGATGCCTTCTACTGCGGTCTCGACAAGTCCACGATCGAGCTGACGCAGCAGGACCTCGAGAACATCGAGGCGTGGTACGAGCGCACCCTGGGCTGGCAGCCGCCGCGCGTTCGCTTCCTGGCCAAGTACGAGCCGGTGACGCTGAAGTCCTGGCGGGCGAAGTGGGAAGGTGTTTTCCGTGGCGCCCTGCCGAAGCAGATGATGCCGTACCTCTCCCTGCGGCACAACATCGTCAGCGGCAACCCTGGCGGTCTCAAGGAGGCGGCGCTGCTGGCCAAAGCCTGGGGCTTGAGCAATGCCATCATTGTCAACACCATCATCCAGGGGGCGTATTACTTCTGCGGTCCCGAGCGGATGGACATGGCCGAGGAGGTCCTCGCGGACGTCCTGTAACACCCGGACATCTGGGGCGCGGACACAGATGAAGGCCAGGTAGAAGTCTATGAGCGATTCGTCACAGGTGGCGACGACGCTGTTTCGCGGCGTGCGCGTCTTCGATGGCACAAGTTCTCGTCTCTCGGCCCCGTCCGACGTCGTCGTGCGCGGCACGACCATCGAGCGCATCTCGACGGCTTCGACGGCCACGGCGACTGATGGGGAGCAGGCCAGCGTCATCGACGGTGGCGGACGGGTACTGATGCCCGGCCTCGTCGACGCGCACTGGCACGCGGCCTTCACCACGTTGCCAGTGATGGTCGTGATGACCGCCGACCCTGGGTACCTGCACCTGGTCGCCGGTCGCAATGCCACGGCCACCCTGCTGCGCGGGTTTACCAGCGTGCGTGACGCTGGCGGGCCGACGTTCGGTCTCAAACGTGCCATCGATGAGGGCGTGGTCCGGGGCCGCGCATCTATCCTTCGGGCGCCTTCATCTCCCAGACCGGTGGCCACGGAGACTTCCGGCTGCCCCACGAGGTCCCGCGTGGCGTCGCCGGCCATCTCAGCCATGGCGAGCTCCTGGGTGGCTCGGCGATCGCCGATGGCGTGCCCGAGGTCACGCGCGCCGCGCGCGAGCAGCTCATGCTCGGCGCCAGTCAGATCAAGGTCATGGCCGGCGGTGGCGTCGCCTCGAACTACGATCCGCTCGACGTCACCCAGTACACGCTCGACGAAGTGCGGGCCGCGGTCGAGGTGGCAGAGAACTGGGGCACGTACGTGCTGGTCCACGCGTACACGCCACGCGCTATCAGGCAGGCCATCACGGCTGGCGTGCGCTGCATCGAACACGGCCACCTCGTAGACGAGCCAACGGTTGAGCTCATGGCCGACAAGGGCATCTGGTGGTGTTTGCAGCCCTTCCTCGATGACCAGGACGCCCCTCGGCTGCCGGACCCCGCAAATCGAGCCAAGCTCCTCACCATGATCGAGGGCACTGACCGCGCGTACGCTCTGGCCAAAAAACACGGCGTTCCGCTGGCCTGGGGCACCGACACGTTGTTCGACGCGCAGCTGTCCCTGCGCCAGGGGGCCCAGCTGGCGAAGATGGTGCGCTGGTTTGAGCCTGCCGAGGTGCTCAGGATGGCGACAGCCGACAATGCACGTTTGCTGGGGCTGTCCGGTCCGCGCAATCCGTATCCAGGCAAACTGGGCGTGGTGGAGGAGGGCGCGCTGGCCGATCTCCTGCTGGTCGACGGCGACCCGCTGGCGAACATCCAACTGCTCGAAGATCCGGCGCGGAACTTTCTGGTGATCATGAAGGATGGCCGGATCGCGAAGAATATGAGCGGCGGACACACATGAGCCGCTGACATCGCCGTGCGCTCGCAGCCCCCAGGTACGGACACGGCTAGCTCAGCCTGGGCCCACGTTCGCTCGGGTCAACTCAACCGCCGCGCCGTGTACTTGTGTTGATCTGGCCGTCGAGACGGGTCTTCCGACAACTACGACCACAAGTCCTTGCTGGCGAGCGCCGCTCCATCGGCGAGCGCTTTCAGCTTGGCCCACTGGACCTCGGGATGGACACGAATCATGTTCCAGTTCTGGGAGAAACCACAGTCCGTACCGGCGATGACATTTTCGCGGCCGACGACGCTGGCGTAGTTCTTGATCCGCCACGCCACCAGCTCCGGATGCTCCACGACATTGGTCTGGTGACTGACGATGCCAGGGATCAGGATCTTGCCCTCCGGCAGCTTGACGTCCTGCCAGACCATCCACTCGTGTTCGTGACGTGGGTTCGCGGCCTCGATGGAATACGCCTGCGCGTTGATTTTCAGGATCAGGTCGACGATTTCCCTGAGCGGAATGTCGCTCGTGTGCGGCGTGTTCATACTCCCCCAGCACAGGTGGTATCGAACCCTGTCCTGGGGAATCCCTCGCAAGGCGTGATTGTAGGCCTCGACCTCCATCTCGGATGCCCGCCGCAGCTCCTCCCAACTGGGCCTTTGCATGCCCGGCAAGACCTGGTTGCGAGCCGGGATGCCGAGGTCGAGCTGGACCACGAAGCCGGCGTCGACAATCGCCTGGTATTCCTCGTGCATGGCGTCCGCCAGCGCATACAGGTACGCCTGTTCGTTTGGGTAGACGTGGCCAGGGTCCGCGTCGTTTCTGGCCGGCGTCGCGGCCGGCACGAACGCTTCTTCAAAGGGCAGCCCGTCAAGAGCAGCTTTGAAGTTTTCCAGATCGCGCTGGACCAGCGCCTGACCCTGATAGCTGATCGGGCCAGCCACGACAGTCCGCACGTTGCGTTCGGCCTGGATCGCGTTGTTGATTCTGTCTCGCGGGATGGCAGGCGGCATCCACATGGTGCGGTACATCGTGCTGTACTGCGCCATGAAGTTGGGGAACTCCTCGTTGAGGATCGGGTAGTTGAGCGGTGAGGACCCTGCCGGGCGCTGCGCCAGCACGCGGCTCAGACCCGCGAGGCGCTCAGCCACGTAGCCCGAGAAGCTCGTCTTCGAGTACTCACCGTCGCTGGGGATGTCGATGCCGACCTCGGCCTGCTTGCGGACAACTTCCCTGACCCCATCGCGGACGAGCTGGGCGAAGGCATCATCGTCGACGGGCTCGCCGCTGACTCTGGCGAGGGTGGCTTCCAGGATGCCCTGGGTGCGTACGAGGCTGCCGACGTGGGTGGTGAGGATACGGTGGCTACTGCGCTTCACAGGACTCAGTTTGCCCTCCCCGCGGGTGGAGTAGAAGGTTGGCGCGGCGCGGCGCCGACGGACAGCGGTCTCAAACGTCACTCTTGCGCGCTGGGCCCGCGACGGTTGAGGTTGCTGACGAGCAACGCAACCACCGTCACCAGATAGAGCTGGCCGGTCAGCCCTTCAGTGGCGGAAAACATGCGTCCCAGGTTGGTGCGCGCGACCAGGTCGCCATAGCCCACCGTGGACAGCGTGATGAAGCTGAAGTACACGTAGTCCGATGTGCCTGCCTCCGGTCTGGAGACGAAAAACGGCGTGCCCGTGACCAGGGCAATCGTGGAAAAGACAAACGAGAAAAACAAGCCGATCAGCAGATACACCGCACAGCGCACCGATGATCGTCTGGCGCGTCACCTCGGGGTTCTGAACCAACCGTTCGGCGAGAATAACCGACGTCGCGGCGATCAAGACGGCGCCGATCACGAGAACCAGGCTGGCTGGCACAAAGGTCACCGCTGGCAAGCTCGAGAGCAGACCAACCGCCAGGGCAACGACGACGAGCACCGCTGCCAGGCGCCGAGTCCGGGATGAACCTCCGCGGTGCGCAGCGCCAGGAGGAGCGAGGCGCCGATCAGGAGGAGCCACACGGACTGCGTCACCAGATTCTGCTCGCCGATGGAAGCGATCACAATGGCGAGCACGATGGTGAGAAGCACAAGCCCGTACCCATGCGGGCGACGGCGTCTCGTCGGCGCGCCCACCGCGTGGGACGCGCCATCCAATGGCTCGGACGGGCCGACCTCGTCACTGCGCATACGTCTTCTCGGGCCCCGGTCTGAAGAACCATGTCGCGGTGTTCGAGCAACGTTTCACGGGGAAGCGATTTTGCCATTCCCATCCAGACGGGCCATGCTCGGTTCGTCTCGTGTCGCTGGCCGGACAGCTTACGATTGGAGCGGTGGTACTGGCGTGGGCGTCTGTTTTGACTTCGGCTGCATTTGAAGGTTGGAACCGCGGCTGATGCACATGGAGTACCGCGAGATCCTGGAGCATCTGATCCGAGCCGCGGACTGGACCGCCAGCCGGTCCAGCGGGCCCGGTGGGCAGCACCGCGACAAGGCCTCGACGCGCGCGGAGCTCAGCCTGACGCGTGACAGTCTGAGTGGGTTGGACCCCGAGACAGCCAGCACATTGGCCGCCGCGCTGGAGCTCGATGCGCGCCCGCTGCGCATCGTCGTCCAGGACGAGCGCTCACTCAGTCGCAATCGGGAGATCGCAATCGGCAGGCTCGCGGCGCTGATCGAAGCGGCCATGACGCCGCCCGCGCCGCGGCGTCCGACTCGGCCGAGTCGCGCCAGTCGCGAGCGACGGCTGGCCGAGAAGGTTCGCCACGGCCGCGCGAAGACGCTGCGTCGACCTGCCGACGCGGGCGAATGAGCCAGGCGAGATACGCCACGTGATCGGCCGGGAGCCGCCCACGGCGAGACTTGCAGGACTTAGCGGATCAAGCTCAGGCCCTCCGCGGTCAGCAGGTACGCGCCGGGGGCGTGCTCGTGCGATGATGCCAGCTCCGTGATCCGCCTGCCGACATCTTCTGGTTTGAGCACAGGGCCTTGCTGCTCGAGATACTCATCGACAGAGACACCACTCCGTCTGGCATACGCTCTGACCGCCGGCGCCCCCAGGTCGGTGGCGGCGGTCAGCCTGGGCAGGACCGAGATGAAGCGAATGTCGAGATCCGCGCGCCGCGACTCGTCGGCGGCATACCCCGTCATGAAGCGGATCGCCGCTTTGGCACCAGCGTAGCCTCCGCTGAGTGGCGAGCCCATCACGGCGGCGCCGCTGGACATGGCGATCACCGTGCTCCCGGGCGCAAGCGGCAAAAGCAGTGCCTCACGGATCCAGTGAAAAGCATGCTGCACATCCACGTCCCAGATGCGACTGAAGGTTTGCCACGTCTGCTGATGGATTGGGCGCAACAGCGGGGCGGCACCCGCGTTGAGCACGAGCGTCGTCGGCCGGTACTGCTCGATGAGCGACCCGGCAACGACGGGATCGGCCGCATCCGCGCCCACGATGGTAAGCGAGTCACCGAGCTGTGCTTGCAACTGCTCCAACTGGGGGACGTTGCGCGCAACGGCTACCACGTTGGCGCCGGCGCGGTGCAGGGCTACGGCGGTGGCGCGACCGAAGCCGCGGCTCGCGCCCGTCACCAGCGCGGTGGAAGTGCTGAGGTTCGACGATGGCATTACAGCCTCCGAGCATGGGAGTCTCACGGCACGGATCGTCCGAGCCGTCGAACATGCAGACGCCGCGCCGGCGAGAAAGTGGGCGCGTTTCGACCGCCCACTTCTCGACGCGGCCGGCGTCGATACTGAGCGACGACCATGCAGCGGGATTGGACGCTCGACAAACAAGCTGATTACGAGCTGATCAGCAGGGCGCGGGCCGGGGACGGCGACGCGTTCCGAGCACTGACCGAGCCACACAATCGCGAGCTCCAGATGCACTGCTATCGCATGCTCGGCTCCCTTCAGGATGCCGAGGACGCCCTGCAGGACACGCTGCTAGCGGCCTGGCAAGGCCTGGGAAGCTACGAAGGTCGCGCCTCGATCCGCACCTGGCTGTTCAAGATCGCGACGAACCGCTGCCTCGACGTGCTGCGCTCGGCAAAACGGCGGCCAGCCGTGGCGTGGAGCGCGCCTGAGATTGAACCGCCCGAGCCGAGCCGCCTCGGCCAGATCGTCTGGCTGGAGCCATTTCCCGACGCCCTGCTCGCGGGTGGGCTCGGCACGCCGTTGGACCCCGAAGCCCGCTACGAACAGACCGAAGCGATGTCGCTGGCTTTCGTGACCGCGCTGCAGATCCTGCCCGCACGCCAGCGAGCGGTGCTCATCCTGCGCGACGTGCTCGGCTACCACGCGCATGAAGTTGCAAACCTGCTCGAGACGACCAGCGAATCGGTCACCAGCGCGCTCAAACGAGCGCGGGCCAGCCTGCAGCGTCGCCTGCAGCGTCGCCTCCGGCAGCCGGCGAGCAGCCGCCTCCACCAGCGCCCAACTCGCCCGCGGAACAGGCCCTTGGTGCACGCTTCGTTCAGGCGTATGAGTCCGGGCGCGTCGAAGCGCTGGTCGCGCTGCTCACGGACGACGCGTCGCTGTCCATGCCGCCAGTTCCCCTCGAGTACGTCGGCCGCGATGCCGTGGCTCGCTTCTGGGCCAGCGTCCTGCCTCACCGGCGCTACCGGCTCGTGCCGACGCGAGCCAATGGTCAGCCCGCGTTCGGGACGTACCTTCGCGACCCGACAAGCGGTATCTTGCATGGCGCCGGCCTGCTAGTGCTGACGCTTGCTGGCGACCGCATCAGCGCCATGACGCGCTTCGAGAACAGCGTGCTTGCCTGGTTTGGGCTTCCGCGCTCGCTTCCGGGCTGAGCACTGCCTTTACCATTGCGCCAGATGCACCAGAACCGGCGCCCGGCGCGGGCGTGCCGGGCAGGAGGCGGACGTGGGCCGACTGGACAACAAGATCGCGATTATCACCGGCGGCGCCGCCGGCATCGGACGGGCCACCGCCCGGCGCATGGCCGAAGAGGGCGCCACCGTCGTCATCGCCGACATCAACGCGGAGGGCGGCACGCGCGTCGCTGACGAAGTGCTTGCCGGAGGCGGCAGCGCACTCGCCGTGGAGACGGATATTGGCAAGCCCGATCAGGTGCAACACTTGATGGAGCGCACCATGCGGACGTACGGCCGCATCGACGTGCTGCACAACAACGCCTTTCGGCTGTACGCGGGCGATCGCGACTTCACCACCTCCACCATCGAGGGCTGGACCGGCGCCATCGAGACCAACCTTCTGGGCCACATGTTGTGCTGCCGCTACGCCATTCCGCACATGATCCAGCAGGGCGGAGGATCGATCATCAACATGGCTTCCACGGTCGCGCTTGGCGCCGGCGACCAGAATGTGGCCTACGCGGTTTCCAAGGCCGCGCTGCTGAGTTTGACCCGCTTTGTCGCCACCATGCACGGCAAGGCGGGCGTGCGCTGCAACACGCTCGTCGCGGGCTTCGTATTTACGCGGCCCGAGCAGCACGTCGCCGAGCGCGCCGACGTCTGGTTCCAGAATCAGCACACGCCGCGCCTGGGCGAGCCCGAGGACGTGGCCAACGTCGTTGTGTTCCTGGCATCGGATGAATCGCGTTACGTGCAGGCAGCGACCATTGAGGTCTCGGGGGGTACGCTGGCGCACGCGACGGTTACCGCGCAGTTTCGACAACTGCGGCGCGGGTGACGGACTGGCGTGAACCGTGGACGTCTACGGGAAGCCTTTCGTGCAGGCCCGTGATGTCAGCGCACGACAAACGCCAGTATTGCGTCCGCCAGGAGCCGCGGTTGCTCGTACGGCAGCATATGCCCGGCATCGTCAATGCAGACACTCTCCGCGCGCGGCAGGAGCGTCTGCCAGTGTTGGGCGTACACGGGCGGCATCAGCTGGTCCGCCGCCCCCCAGGCCACGAGCGTCGGCGTGCTGAGCCGGTACAGGCGTTTGGCGACCCGGCGGTTTGGAATAGGGAACAGGATCTTGCCTGCCGTCCCCAACTGTCGGGCGTTGTCCACCAGAAATTGGCGCAGACTGTCTCCATCAGCCACGTCGGTCGCGCCCGCCAGGAGCGCCTGCGCGCGCTCCTGATCGTGGAACAACAGGTCCCCGAACTCGAATGGCCGTAGCGCAAACACGTCGGGCACAGGCTGTTTCTCCAGCCACAGACCAAACGCGTCGACGAGCACCAGGCTGTTGACAGCTGACGGGGCCAGACATGCCATCTCGGCGGCGATCATCCCCCCAAGCGAGTGGCCGATCAGGATCGGCTGCTGAACGCCGAGGCCGTCGAGGACGTCCCATCCGTGGAGCGCAAAGTCGAGCATGTCCTCCAGCAAATGCTCACCGCTGGACTCGCCATAGCCCGGCAGCTCCGGGGCATAGACGTGGAAGCGTTCGGCGAGGAGGTCCAGCAAGCGCCAGTCATCTGGTAGGCCTACGACACCGTGGAGAAAAACCAGCGGAGCGCCGTCAGTCCGACCAGATTCAAAGACGCGCACGCGCGCGCCGCGCGCGGTAGGGACGAAGCTGGCGTTCACCCGTCGCCGCCTCCGGGTACAGCGACCATCTCAGGCGGGGGCGTCTGTGACTGTAACGCGGGGACGGACCGCGCGGACTCGTCGAGCGGGTGGATCCACCAGCGCTCGTCGTGCTCCCACTCCGGCCAGAGGTGGCGAAGTTTCGGCATCACTTCCTCGGCGAACAGCCGGTGTTGTGCCGCGTCTTGTCATCCGGTTGATCGCCCGTGTGCAGCAAACAGAACACGTGGCCGACGCGCAGCGTTTTGATCAGCTCTTCCATCCGCTGGCGCACCGTCTCCGGGCTGCCAGCGATGACCATGCCGCCGTCCACCAGCATCTGCCAGGTCACATCCGCGACGCGGGCGCTGACTCTGCCGCTGCAGACGACTGAGCGACGACGCCTTGATGGTGTCGACCGTCCGGTAACCTGGCGGATCCAGGAACGCCGGCGCGACGTGCAGGCAGCGGTTGTAGAAGTACAGGATGTGGTCGTCTGTACAGCCGCTCCGCCTCGGCGTCGGTGTCGGCCACGGCAGATGATCTGGGCGAAGGCCGCCCGATGTGGCGATTCGTCTTTGCCGCGCGCGGCGATCCGCTCCCAGTACTGGTCCATCAGGCCGCGCGCAGACAGGTACCCGTTGAACGACAGGTACGAATAGTTGTAGTCGTAGTCGAGGCAGAAGTCGAAGGTCTCGATCGAGCCACCGCCAGGAATGTAGATCGGCGGATGGGGCTTCTGAATCGGCTTGGGCCAGCAATTCACCTAGCGCAGCTGGGTGTACTTCCCGTCGAAGGCAAACGGTTCATCTTCGGCCCAGGCCCGCATGATCAGCTGGTGCGCTTCGATGTACTTGTCGCGGGTCAGCGCCGGAATCTGGCCGTAACAGAAGTTGGTGTCCATGGGCGTGCCGACCGGGAAGCCAGCGACCAGGCGTCCACCGGAGATCACGTCCAGCATGGCGAACTCTTCGGCGACGCGGATCGGCGGGTTGTACAGCGCGATCGAGTTGCCGATGACGCAGAGGGCGGCGCGCGAGGTCCGACGCGCCAGCGTAGCGGCGATGATGTTGGGTGACGGCATCAGGCCATAGCCGTTCTGGTGGTGCTCGTTGACGCCGATGCCGTCGAAGCCGAGGCTGTCGGCGTACTCGAGCTGGTCCATGTACTCGTGGTACAGGGCGTGGCCGCGGACCGGATCGTAGAGTCGGCTGGGGATGTCGACCCATACGGATCGGTACGTCTGCCGGAAGTCGTCCGGCAGATACGGCCAGGGCATGAGGTTGAACCAGGTGAACTTGACTGCCACCGCCGCGTTCTCCTGTCGTCAAGGGTGTGCTGCCCCTGAGCTTAGAGCATCAGAACTCCACCGGTAGTGCCACGAGGCCGCGCAGCGCCACGCTCGGCCGCCACTCGAGCTGCTCGGGGTCGGTTGCCAAGCGGATGTCTGGTAGGCGCCGCAACAGCGTGGAGAACGCAATTTCTCCCTCGAGCCGAGCGAGTGGGGCACCCAGACAGTAGTGAATTCCCTGGCCAAAGGCGACGTGCTGCCTGACTGGCCGTGACACATCCAGCTCATCGGCGCCATCGACAAACGCAGGATCGTGATTCGCCGCTGCCACCAGGAGCACCAGACGGCTGCCGCGCGGGATCGGCATGCCGCCAATCTCGATGTCCTCGGCCGCGAAGCGCGTGACCGCCTGCACCGGGTTGACAAGGCGCAGCAATTCTTCGACCGCCGGCCTGATCAGCTGTGGCGCCTCCTGGAGCTGTCGAAATTGGTGCGGGTTGAGCAGGAGCGCGAGCATGCCGTTACCAATCAGGTTCACCGTCGTCTCGTGCCCGGCAATGAGCAGCAGCAAGCAGGTCGATACGAGCTCGCGCTCACTGAGCTGCTGTGCACCGTCCGACGCCTGAATCAGCTCGCCAATCAGGTCATCGCCGGGGTTTGCTCGCTCGCGACGCACTTTGATCAGATCGACCATATACGTGACCAGCATCTGCACCTCTGGGATGCGCGGCACTGCTTCACCTCCCAGAGCCCCGGAGGCGATCAATGCGCTGGACCACTGTCGGAATTTGGGACCGTCGGCGGCGGGAACGCCCAGCAGCTCGCAGATCACGGTAACTGGCAGGAGAAATGCGAAGTCCGCGATCAGATCCATCCGGCCGGCCGGCTCCACCGCGTCCACGAGGCGCTCAGCGATTGTCTGGATGTGGTCCCGCATCGTCGTCACGAGCTTCGGCGTGAAGGCTTGATGCGCCAGTGCGCGCAGGCGCGTGTGCTCCGGAGGGTCGGAGCGCAGCATGTTGGCGCCACCTGCGACCTCCACGGGGGCATCGCGCAGCTCAGGGCGCGCGTTGCGAATGTCCTTGACGAGTCGAGGATCTTTGAGGCCCGCTTCAACATCGACGAAGCGCGAGACCGCGTAGACCTCATTGCCCGTGGCGGTGTTGATCTTCGAGACTGGTGACGCGGCGCGCATCCGAGCGTAGGCCCGATACGGGTCGCGGCGGAACTCAGGGTCGCGGAAGACACCGGGTTCAACAGACATTCTGGGACTCCTCGAGGCTCGGCAACATCGCGGCTATTGTGCACGTGCGTCGCGCGAAGCGCCAGGCAACCGCGCGGCCGGTTCTCGTACCTGTTCGAGCGCTAGCTAGTCAGTCAGTCCGTCCGTTGCGTGCTGGAGTCGCGGCGCGCAATCTGGCGCGAATATCGTCGTAGAGCTCCTGATCGTCGTCCGTGAACTCGCCAAAGTGCAGCCTTCAGCGCCGCCACCTCGTCGATCCGTTGCACTGCCTGCACCAGGTCGCCCTGCAGGTAGCACGACCAGCAGACATCGAGCAGCGCGCGGGCTTCCTTTGCGCGTTCGCCGAGCGCTCGCCAGATCGCCACCGCCCTTGCGTGGGAAGCGGCTGCACGCTCCCAGGCCTCCAGACCATCGTAGGCGTCGCCGAGCAGCGACTCGGCCATGGCTTCGCCGCGCAGATCGCCCGACTCGCGGACGGAAGTCAGCACCGTGTTCAGACCTCGCACGGCTGCCTCAAAGTCACCCCGATCGTGATTGAGCACGCACAACTGGTACAGCGTGGTTGCTTCGCCGGGCAGGTCCCGCTCCGCGCGGGCGATGGCAAGCGCGCTCTCGTACGTTTGCTGCGCCTGATCGAACTCGCCCATGTCGAGGTACAGCGTTCCCATGTTGTGCAGCGTGGTTGACTCTTCGGTTCGGTTGCCAACCGCGCGATAGATTGACACTGCCCGCGCGTAGCAGGTCATGGCCGCGTCCGGCTCGCCGCGATCCTGGAGCACCAGTCCGATGTTGTTGAGGGTCACCGCTACCGAGGCTTGGGCACCGAGCTCACTCCAGGTGGCCAGGGCGGCGTTGTATGACGCGAGCGCGGCGCCCAGATCACCCGCGTTTCGGCACACCTGGCCGATGTGATGCTGGAGCCGCGCTTGATCCTCGCGCAGATCCACCACCTCCGCCGAATGGAGCGCACGCGCGTACCAGCGCAGTTGCTCGTCGAGCGCGGTGCGATGCTCGATGAACGGCTGCATAGCCCAGAGCAGTTCCAGCACCTGCACGTCGTGCCCGGGCTGCGTGCTGGCCCACTCCCAGGCAACGCGGATCTGCGACAGCTCCGCCTCAATGGTTCGCCAGTCTGTTGGATCCCGGCTCACCACACTCAGGTAGTAGCGGAAGTGGCGCTCGCTGAAGTGCGTCATGAGCTCGGCCAATCAGATACCCGCGAACCTTCGTTCGAGGTTGCAGCATATCGCATGGAGTCCACGGGCCGGTCCCGCGGATCCGGCGTTCACGGCTCGATTGAGCTGCGCTCGGCGGTGGCCAGGTACCGACGTAGATGATCAGCAGGGGCGGAACGGGTCTGCCGCACGCGATGAACTGCTCGGCGCCAGGGACGAGGCGTGCACGCCAGCCGTGGCGCGCCAGCCACGCTGCCGGATCAGCCACCGAGGGATCGACAACGGCGGTCTCGCCCGCCGCGACGATCTGCTCGAGGACCGAGCCCGGGGCCTGTCCGAGCGCAACCGTCGGCGCCAGGTCGTGCGGGACCGTCCAGCCAGCGGGCTCGAGCGCCAGGCGGCTCGCCGCGCTGGAGAGCTCTCCGATCCGCGAGAGCAGCAGGTCGCGGTCCGCTTCGACCAGGTACATCGGCAGACCCTCCAGCAGCCATTCTGGCGGCCATGCGGCAGCGCGGGCCCGTGCTGTCGGGAGAGCCACCCGACACGGCCACGCTCAGAGGTGATGTCCTGGCGTTGCTGCGACGCATCGCGTGCCGCCTGGAAGAACTCGGACCGGCCGTCATCCTCGGCTTGTTGGCCGACTACGTGCGTGACGCAGAACTGCTGGCCTACCTGCGGCCCGAGGTGCTGAGCGTGGGCCTCGAGGTGATGCGGGTCCTTCTGAGTCGCGCGGCCGACCGCGGCGAAATCGCGAGCGCCGGCGTCAGCGCGCGGGTCGCGACCCTGCCCGTGGACCTGCTGCGCCACGAGCTGTTTATCTCGCAGGCGCCCGTTGCGGACGGGGTCCTGCTTGAAATCGTGGACGACATCTATCTACCCCTGGTTCAGGCGCGCCACGGAGACACGCGAAGCCGCGTCACCGCTGGGCAACGAGCGGGGCGTAATAAGGAAAGCGCATCCCATCAGGATCCTGTGAGCACGGATACGCTTTAAGCAGCATTTAGGAGCTCGACAACGCCACCCTAATGTCTGCGCACTAAGAGTGAGCGTAGAAGCATCTGTCCACCACACGACTACGAGGGAGTTGCAGCCATGAGCGCGCTTGGTCGGTCAACAAGGCTACTCGTCCTGGCCACAGCCTCGGCCTTACCCCTGGTGATCGCTTCGGGTTCGGCGTCGACTTCGGCCGGCGCCTGGTTCGCGCCCAACTCTGGCGCCGGACAGGCGACCTCGCGCAACTGGGCGGGCTACGCGGCGACGAGCGGCAGCTTTACGTCCGTCAGCGGCAGTTGGACGGTGCCCACGGTCGCTCCAGGCGAGGGGATGAGCAGCGACGCCGTCTGGGTTGGCATCGGAGGTGTCACCAGCCAGGACCTCATCCAGGCAGGCACGCAGGACGTTGTGCAGGGCGGGCAGGTCAATCGCCAGGCGTGGATCGAGATGCTGCCGGGCGCCTCTCAGCCCGTGTCGGTGACGCCCAACGCCGGCGACTCCATGAACGTGTCCGTGGTCCAGCAGAGCGCGGGCAGCTGGCAGCTGACACTCCGAGACGCGAGCACAGGGCAGAGCTACCAGACCACGGTGCCGTATACGTCGTCCTTGTCTTCGGCTGAGTGGATCGTCGAGGCGCCCGATGACGGGCGGCAGGAAATCACCCTCGACAACTTCGGCTCTGTTGCGTTCAGCGGCGCATCGACCGTCGACAACGGGCAGTCGCAGACCATCGCCCAGGCCAATGGTCAGGGCATCACGATGGTGGGCGCGAACGGGCAGGCAATTGCGACTCCCTCCAGCCTCGGTGCTGACGGAGCAAGCTTCAGCGTCGCCCGCACCGGACAGTCCGCGAGCAGTGCGCCGGAGCCTCGACCAGACGACCAACGCTATCCCGGCCGTCCAACGCCTCGAGAACCGTTCCCCGTCGTTCCGCGCCGTGGCGGCTTTCGCTGGGAGCCGAGTCCCTTTGGTTGGTAACGCAGGGTCGACGGCGCCCGACGAGCTGCACTACGACGTTCTGGTCGTAGGCGCTGGCAGCGCTGCCCTGGCGGCCGCCCTGGCAGCTCTCGAGCAGGGTGCGCGCGTCGGAATTCTGGAAAAAGCGCCTCGCCTGGAACGTGGCGGCAACAGCACGCTCACCGGCCACATGCGCTTCGCCTACAACTCGGTCGACGAGCTGGCCGCGCTGATGCGCGATCCCAGCCCGCACGACCTGGCCCGCATCGCCGACGAACTGCCGCACCGCACCGAAGCCGAGTTGTGGGACGAGATGATGCGCGTAACGGACAACCAGGCGGACCAACAGATGCTCCAGATCCACGTCAGCGAGTCCTACAAGACTGTACGCTGGCTCGCCGGCAAGGGCCACGACTGGGTACCTTCGTTCGCCAACCGCACCACGGGAAACATCGTGGCCATGAACGGCGGCGGGTACGGGCTGCAAGAGCGCAATTTCGCGTACGTCGAGCGCGATGGCGGCGTCATTCACTACGAGACAAGCGCGACGGAGCTGCTGCAGGACCAGCGCGCGCACGTGATCGGGGTGCGCGCCCTGACGCCAGATGGTTTTGTCAGCCTGTATGGCACGTCGGTGGTGCTGGCCTGCGGCGGTTTCGAAGGGAACGCCGAAATGCGCGCGCGGTATCTGGGACCTCGCTGGGACACTGTCTCTATGCGCGGCGTGCCGTTCAATACCGGGGATGGGTTGCGCATGGCACTGACGATCGGCGCGCTGCCGTACGGCAGCTGGACGACCTGCCACGCCTCGCCCCAGGACCTCGATCGGCCCGCGCACAGCATGCCGAGCTCCATGGTCAGTGGCAGTGGCAGCGAATGGAACCGCTACATGTACCCCTACTCGATCATGGTCAACTCGGGCGGTGAGCGGTTTGTGGACGAAGCCGACGACATCCGTGCGTTGACGTATGCCAAGATGGGCCGCTCGATTCTGGCGCAGCCAGGCGGCATTGCGTTCCAGATCATGGATGCCAAGATTCGGAAATCGGGCCTGTATCCCACGGCCTATGACCGCGCGACCGGGAGCACCGCGGCCAGTCTGGAGCAGCTCGCCGACGCGCTGGAGATCGATCCACACCGATTGGCGGACACGGTGAGGACCTTCAATGCCACGGTACCGACGGATCGACCGGCTGATCCCAATCCATTCCACCGCGACAACGTGAGTACGGTCGGTCTGCCGCTGCCGAAGAGCAATTTCGCGATGACGATCGACGAGCCCCCGTTCGAGGGCTACGCGGTGCGCTGCGGCATCACCTTCACTTTTGGCGGCCTGAAGATCGAGCCACGCACCGGCCAGGTGCAGCACGTCGCCGGCCGCCCGCTGCCCGGTTTGTATGCTGCTGGAGAGATGGTTGGCGGCCTGTTCCACGGCAACTACGCTTCGGGTTCGGGCATGATGTCCGGGGCGACGTGGGGACGGATCGCCGGCACACATGCCGCTCGCACGGCGCTGGAGTCGAGGTCGGTCGCCGCGACGCGGGTCCCGGTGTGAGCCCGGGCGACGCGAGCGGAGCGACGGCGGCGCTGGCGGACTTCGTGTCTGCCACGCGATATGAAGATCTGCCGACCGACGTCGTTGCCGCGGCCAGGATTGCCATCCTGGACGGTGTCGGCAATCTGCTCGCGGGCTCTTCACAGCCGGTTGCACAACTGGTTGCGGGCTACGTGCGCCAGATGGGCGGGACGGCGGCGTGCTCGGTGGTGGGCCAGGGCTTCATGACCAATCCGCCGCAGGCCGCGTTTGCCAATGGCGTCGCCTTGCACTGCCTGGATTTCGAAGTGCAGGGCTACCCTGCCGCGCATGGAACCTCGGCCATTCTGCCGCCCGCCCTGGCGCTGGGTGAAACCAGTGGCGCGACGGGCCGCGACGTCATCACCGCCTATACCGTCGGCTGGGAGATCCAGGCGCGCCTGCGCTCCGCCGGACCCCACCATCAGGCGCACCCCTTTCATCCACCGGGAGTATTCGGGCCACTCGGGTCGGCTGCATCCAGCGCCAGCGTGCTACGGCTGGCAGCGGACGAGGTGCGCACCACCTTCGGCATCGCGGCCTCGCGCACAGGCGGTCTGTTCGCGAACAACGGCACGATGGTGAAGGCGACCCACCCTGGCAACGCGGGGCGGGTGGGGCTCGAAGCCGCGTTGCTCGCACGGGCGGGCTTCACGAGCAACCACAGCATCCTCGAGGCGCCGCAGGGGTATGTGGACACGCTCTTTGGCGGCGAATTCGACTGGGACGCGCTGACGGCTGACCTGGGGACGCGGTTTCGTCTTGTTGACCCGGGCTTCAATATCAAGCGGTATCCGGCCGAAATCTATCTGCAGTGGTTGATCGACGCCGTTTTGAACCTGCGCGAGCAGCACAACCTGGAACTCGAGGAGATCGAGGTCCTCGAGGTGGAAGTACCGGCGATGCAAGCCGCGCTGTCGCGTCCGCGCCCGAACAGCGGACTGGACGGCAAATTCAGCTGGGAGTACTGCGCGGCGGTCGCTCTGGCCGACGGGAATGTCGGCATCGACTCGTTCACCGACGCGAAACGCTTCTCGCCGCGGATCGAGCAGGCACTCGAGAAGATCCGGCTGATTCCCGACGCCAGCATCCCCACCGACATGCTGCAACTCTGGGTTGGCGTACGTGCACGGTTGCGCAATGGGCGCGTGGTCGAGGCACGCTGCAGCAGCTACCGCGGCTCTCTCGCCAACCCGATGAGTCGCGCGGAACGTCTGGAGAAGTTCAGCGCCTGCGCGGGGCGTGTGCTCGACTCCCCGAGGGTCAGTCGCGTTCAGCACATCCTCGAACACCTGGAGGACCTGGACAGCGTGCGGAACTTGATGACGGTGGTGGCAGACAGGAGCGCGTGAAGCGCGACCCTCTTCCTACGTGGCGTTACATGCGCAGCAGGGATTCGGCGTTCGCGTGTGCAATGCGTTCTTTATCCGCCGGGCTGAGCGGCAGTTGTTCCAGAAACCTCTGCGCTTGAACCATCGACCCGTACGGGTAGTCCGCCGAGAACATGATCCGCTCGACGCCGACCTGGAGCAAGAGGTCCAGAAACGCGGGCAGCCAGTTGAAGCCACTGAACGTGTAGTGGACATTCTCGCGCAGATACGCGCTGACCGGTCGGTCGAGTCCGGTCGCCTGCATCGCCAGACCAATGTCAAGTCTGGGCAGCATGAACGGCAGGGTTTCACCCAGGTGGCCGATGATCAATTGCAAGCCGGGAAAGCGGTCGAAAACACCGCCGACAATCAGGCGGAGCACGTGGAAGGCGGTCTCAATGTGCCAGCCCCAGCCACCGGTGGCGAGCAGCGCGGTGATTCGCGGCGGCAACCCAGCGTAGGCTGCTTCGACCACCTGGTGAGGAGGCGGAGTGGGATGCAGATACAGCGGGACCCCCAGTGCTTCGGCGCGTTCGAGGATCGGCCAGAAGAAACGATCGTCGAGGTAGCGACCGCGGGTATGCCCGTTGATCAGGCCGCCTTTGAAGGCGTAGCCGCGCACCGTGCGCTCCAGTTCGTCGGCCGCGGTTTCTGGCTCGGCCGTGGGTAGCGCCGCGAAACCAGCCAAGCGGGCCGGATAGGTCCGCACGGCGGCCGCGACCAGGTCATTCGCCTCGCGGGCGATGGCGACCGCGTCGGCGACATCGAGCTGTTCGACGCCGGGGGCGGTGAGAGACAGCACCTGCACATCGATACCGGCGGCATCCATCTGTGCGATCCGTCCGCTGCCGAGGTCACACAACTGCTCGACGAGGGGTGGGAAGGCCCTGAGATCGTAGAGGGAGTTGTCGGCGGGCGCATCGAGCAAGGCGCGGGTCGCGTAGTGCTCTTCGAGGGTGATGGTACGCATGGCGTGGCCGCGTGACTCCAGATCGAAGCTCATGTTGATGAGACGCTTCGTGATGCCGGGGTGTCAAGCGCGGCACGCGGTATGCCGAGCGTGGCGGACTAGATAGCAAGGTGCTCCGCGAATCTGACCAGGTCCGCGACCGAATTCGCCTGCATCTTGCGCATGACGCGGCCACGTCGCACGCGCACGGTGATGTCGGTCACGTGCAGTTCGCGAGCGATCTGCTTGCTGAGCAATCCGCGTACAACACCGTCCAGCACGTCGCGCTCGCCCGGAGTCAGACTCAGCCAGCGCGCGCGCAGCTCAGCAACGACCGCCTCGTGCTGGCGAGACGCGCGATCCTGTTCGATGGCGCGCTCAACAGCCTGAAGCAGATCCTGGTCGCGAAAGGGCTTGGGCAGAAAGTCGCTGGCGCCTTGTTTCATCGCACGCACCGCAAGTGGCACGTCGCCATGACCGGTGACAATGATCACCGGGAGGTGACAACCCAGCCCGAGCATCTGGCGTTGAAAATCCAGGCCATTCAAACCCGGCATCCGAATGTCGAGCAGCACGCAGCCCCACCCGGCCGGGGTGACCGAGATGCTGGCCGCGAACTCTTCAGCCGACCCGAATGACTCCGCCCGCAGACCGGCCGAGGCGAGCAGGTCCTCCAACGCGGCGCGCACCGACGGGTCGTCGTCGACCACGAATACCGTCGGCGATGCCGTGCTGGTGCTCGCCGAAGGGTTGTTCACGCGGGTTGTCCCTGGTCGCGCGGCAGGCTGAACTGCAGCATGGCGCCGTGTGCGCGTGGAGTTACCCAGATACGACCGCCATGCGCCTCGATAATCGTGCGACTGATCGTCAGACCGATGCCGACACCATCCTCTTTGGTGCTCCAGAATGCATCGAACAGACGCTCCTGTGCATCAGGTGAGACCCCGACACCTGAATCCGCGACGGCGACCACCACGTTATCTGCCTCCGCGCACGACGAAACGGACAACTCGCGGCGGCTCACCTCGACCTCATGGAGAGCTTCGATCGAGTTGAGAACAAGGTTCGCGATTACTTGCTGAATCTGAATGGGGTCCACATCGACGCTTGGTGCATCCGGAGCGAGATCCAGCTGGAGGACAATAGCTTGACGCTCCAGCTCACTTCGAGCGAGGTTGATCGCTTCGAGAATCGGCGCGTTGATACTGAGCCGCTGTTTGTGCGGAGCGCCGCCACTGGCCAGCCGACGGACGCGTGTCACCACATCGCTGGCACGATTAGCGTCAGTGATGATGCGATCGACCGACAGGCGCGCACGCTCGACATTGGGGGGCTCCTGATCCATCCAACGCAAACATGCCTGGCCACTCGTGACGATGGCGGTCAGAGGCTGGTTCACTTCGTGGGCAATCGAGGCGGTCAACTCACCGAGGCTGGTCAGGCGCGCAACGCGCGCAAGCTGCGCGCGTGACTCGTGCACCGCCTCGACCGCGGCGACCAGCCGCAGCCCGAGATAGGTGGTGATCGCAATCGCCGAGACGCTGATGACGGCATTCGCCAGCCCAGCGTCACGCGCGCCATGGCTGGTCAGCGCCAGGCTCAAGATCGTCAGCGCCACGCAGACACACGCGAGCACGGCCACACCACGTGGCGACACCAGCTCGATGCCGACGAGGATAACCGCCACGTAGAAAACCGCTACGGCGATCTCCCGGTCAGTCAGGGTATCAACCACAAAGACGCAGCCGAGCAAGGCCGCGAGCAGGGCCAGGCGCCATACCCGGCGGCGCAGGCTGTTCTTCACGTTGACTATCAAACCGCGCCCCATCCATGCGATGCTACGACCAGCCAGCGCTATACATTTGTATATTCTCGGGCCCGATGTCTACGTGCTATGTCCGCGCTCGGATGAGCTTTGAACCTCGGAGCAGGAACATACACTTGCGTGTGCCCGACGTGACCACCGAGGAAACGTACCGCGCAACGTAGTTGACTCGAGACGCGTCTGGCACCCCCACCACGGTCCATCCAACCTGGTGGGGTTTTTTTGTGCCGTGCGACGGAGTGAGGGTGAATCCAGACCAATGGCGCCGGACGATGCTGTCGACTTGCTCGGCGAGCTCGACCGGGGAGCACGAGCGCCGGTGCTGGACCGCGTTACGCAGCCACAGGCTCGCAAACCGCGGGCCCTCTTGCAATATCAGCCGGGCACCGCCGGTGGCATGATGAACCCGGACTTCATCGCCGTCGAGCGGAGCGCCACGTGCGAGGAAGCACTCCAGCGCATCCGAATCGAGGACAAGGTCACTGCTCAGTTGCTCGGATCCGTCTTCGTTACCGAACCGCGCCAGCTCGGTCCAGCCTGCGAACGGGCCATCGTGGAGTTCGATCAGTGCCTCGGGCGAATACCGGTCTTTGCGCCAGCTCTCGAGAGCCCGCATCGCGTTGCGATCGACGCGGTGGTCCTCGGGCCGATACGCCGGCCGGACGAAATATGTCCCGTTCGCGTCGCGATGCCTGACGAGGTGCATTGACGTGCGGAGCGCAGGGTAGCGGCGCGCGGCGGAGTCCTGCAGCGTGTAGCCGTCGGCCGTCACAATGGCCTGGGGCTCCCGACGAGACCCCGAGACTGGGAGGTGCCTGAGTCGATGGATCCGAACCACCACATTCAGACCGTGCTTGACAATCTCGTGGCACGGGGATCAGAGCTGGGCCTGCAGGTCACCGTGTACCGCGCGGGTGAGCTGTTCGTCGACGCGTGGGCAGGCGTTGCCGACGAGGCCAGCCAGCGCCGTGTCGACGCGGACACGCTGTTCAACATGTCGTCGTGCGGCAAAGGCGTCGCGGCGACGTGTCTGCACATGCTCGCGGATCGCGACCTGGTGCGCTACGACACGCCGGTGGCAGACTACTGGCCAGAGTTTGGCGCGCACGGCAAACAGGGCATCACCGTACGCCACGTGCTGGCCCACCGTTCCGGCATTCCACACACGCCGCCGGGCTACGGTGTGGAGATGCTGGTCGATTGGGACGCCATGTGCACGGGCATCGCCAACCTCGAGCCCGAATTCGAGCCCGGCTCGCGAACCGCATATCAAGCTGTCAATTTCGGCTTCATTGTTGGCGAGATCATCCGACGCGTGGATGGCAGGTCGATCGGCAATTTCCTCCAGGACGAGATTGGGCGGCCCCTCGGCGCGGCTTCGCTGTATTTCGGCGTGCCGCGCGCCGAGCTCGGGCGCGTGGCGACGATCGGCGAGAGCGCACCCACTGCTCGACGGACTGACGCCCCGCCGCCGACGGTCACCGCGGCGACGTTCAATCGGGATGACGTGCGCCAGGCGGCAATTCCGTCTAGCGGAGGCATCACCAACGCGCGGTCGCTGGCGCGCCACTACGCGGCGCTCGCAGCGGGCGGTACGCTCGACGGGGTTCGCCTGCTCAGCCCGGAGCGCGTGCGCATCGCCGCCGAACTGCAGACCGACGAAGTCGACGAGCTGTACCACGTGGCAATCAAGCGCTCGATGGGATACCGCCTGGCCGACGACACGGGCCCAGGCGCAGGGCCGTCCGCTTTCGGTCATCTGGGCAATGGGATGTTCGCCTACGCCGACCCAGACCGTGAACTGGCCGTGGCGTTCCTGAGAAACTCCTCCGCGTCAACCCCCCGCGGCACGCCCACCCCCGGCGACGAGGTAATGGCCGCGGTGAAACAGGCACTCGAGGACAGAGCACCGTGATGCGTTTCGGCGACAGGCTCGAGACCGACGGTCTGCTCGCCGCCTCGCTGAGCCGGCGGGCCGCCTTGCGCTTTGCCGCGCTCGTGGGCGCGACGGGCATCCTCTCCGCGTGCAGCTCCTCTTCCGCACAGAATCCCGCGCCCGCCGCGGCCGCCACCCAGGCGCCGGCAACAGTCCAGCCTGCAACAGCCCAGCCTGCAACAGCCAGCAACAGCCCAGCCAACCGCAGGCCAGCCGACGGCTGCCCCGATGACGCCGACGCCGCTGGCCGCGGTGCAGCCCGCCAACACGCCACTTGCGCAACCACGAACCGGCGGTACGCTCCGCGCTGCGATCACCTCGGACCTCGCTAGCCTGGAGCCACACATCTCGCCGCCGAACGCGTTCGAGACCTTGTGGCTGGTGTACGACCGCTTGACCGCCTACGACAACCAGCTCCAGCCGCAGCCGGCACTGGCCGAGAGCTGGGAGACGGGCGACTTCACGTCCATCAAGCTCAACCTTCGCAAGGGGGTCCAGTTCCACAACGGCCGCGAGCTGACCAGCGACGACGTCAAGTGGAACATGCTGCGCGTTCGAGACCCCCAGGCCGGCGGCCAGACCGTCGTCGTCAGCCTGAAAGCCCAGGCAAGCTGGTTCACCGACTTCGAGACCCCGGACAAATACACGGTGATCCTCAAGTCAGACCAGCCACGGCCGGCGGTCTTTGACTGGCTGGAATATCTCAACATTGCGGATCGAGAGACACTCGAGGGGCCCAACGCCAGAAGTACGGCGGTTGGCACCGGGCCGTTCACGTTCGACGAATGGGTGCCGGGGGATCACATCAACTTCTCCGGGAACAGGAACT
Organism: uncultured Chloroflexia bacterium; assembly: GCA_963776625.1. Classification (GTDB taxonomy): domain Bacteria; phylum Chloroflexota; class UBA6077; order UBA6077; family CF-72; genus CF-72. The sequence goes on from CAVZNP010000013.1 coordinate 109,871, forward strand.
ACTGGGAGTCGGGACGTCCTTACCTGGACGGGGTCAACGTCAAGGTCATCACCGATGTCCAGGCCCAGCTGGCATTCCTGGAATCCGGCAACCTCGACATCATGAAGACGCCGCCGCTACTCGACTTCGCGCGACTCAAGACTGATCCCAACTATCTGACGTTCGTGCATCCGTATAGTGGTCAGCACTTTCTGCTTGGCGTGAATGTCGGCAATTCACCCTGGGACCAGAAGGAGGTCCGCCAGGCACTCAACTACGCGATGGATCGCAAGCGCTGGACGGATACCGTGTCCGGGGGGGCATATGAACCTCGAGCGCTGCCGTGGAACCCGGGCTCACCCGCGTACGAAGCCGCTAAACAAAACGCCTATCCTTTCGACCTTGACAGAGCAAAAGCGCTTCTCGCGCAGGCCAACGTCGGCGACATTTCCGTCGACATCCTGCCATTCACGGACTATCCAGAGCTAGCCGTAGATTTCTGCGAGATGTATCAGGCCGATCTGGCCACGCTGGGCATCACGCTCAACATTCAGAAGCTGGAGCTTGCCGCGTGGCTGGATCAGATTGTCAATCGCAAATACAACTCGCTGTACGTCACCGCGAATACCCTGGCACAGATGGAACCCATCACCGAATTCATCCAGTCGCGACCCTTCGACCCTGTCATGAACAATTCCGGCTATACGAATGACCAATATACGCAGCTTATACGCGCCGCCGAGGTCGAGCCGGACGCGGCCAAGCGCAAACAGCTGTACTCGCAACTGAACGACCTGGTCCTGGATCAATCGTGGGCAATGCCTATCGCCTCGGCGGCGCCGCGTTTTGCGGCACGGTCAAAGTTGCACGACGTTGGGTACACGCTGCACGAAGCGTTTACCTATTTGAACGCCTGGTTGGAGAATTGAGATGAGGGGACGCGTCACCGTCTACACTGGGCAGCCGCGGACGTTGAGCCAGAGCGAGTACGACGTTCCCGAGCCGGAGGACGGCGCGATCGTTGTGCGCATGCGGCAGGCGGGGTTGTGCGGGTCGGACCTGCACATCTGGCGCGGCGATCTGGGCGGCACGCCGCCTACTGGCCGACCGCTCGGGCACGAAGGGTTCGGCACGATCCACGCGTTGGGACATGGTGTCGAGCGCGATTTCGACGGTCAGCCGCTGGCCGAAGGCGACCGTATTACCTGGTATTCGCTGTACTGCTGCTACCGCTGTCGGTTCTGTCTGGCCGGCGAACACGACCTGTGCGTGGATCGCAAATCATTGTTCCGCCCAGCGGCGGCGAGCCGCCGTATTTTCTCGGGACATTTTCCGACTATTACTATTTGCCTCCACGCCATCCGGTGTTCAAGATTCCAGACGCGCTCGCCGACGAAGAGGTTGCGTCGCTCAATTGCGCGATGGGCACGGTCTTTCAGGGGCTGCTCGCCGCGGACGTCCACCAGGGCCAGCGCGTGGTGGTGCTGGGAGCCGGCGGGCTCGGACTGTACGCCGCCAGCTTCGCGCGTGGTCTGGGCGCCAGCCAGGTCATCAGCATCGACGGTCAGCGGGCACGCCTGGGGCTGGCACGCGAGCTTGGCGCCAGCGCGACGATCGACATCAATGCGCTGACCACGCCGCGACAGCGCGTCGACCACGTCATGGACCTGACTTCCGGCCGCGGCGCGGACGTGGTCCTCGAACTGGTGGGCTCCGGCGATCTCGTCCAGGAAGGCATCGACATGCTGGCTGCCGGCGGGACGTTCCTGGAGATCGGCAACATCGTACCCGGCCGCACGGCTGCGATCGAGCCGCGCACGCTGCTGCGGCGCAAGCGCCTGATCGGCTCGAGCATGTTTCCGCCGGTGCTCGTACCGCGGCTTCTCGAATTCTTGCTCGAGCTGCGCAAGACGGTGCCCGTGCAACGCGTCATTTCTCATCATTTCGAGCTGGGGGCCATTGCGGAAGCATTCACGCAAGCCGAGTGGAAGGGCGGCCCGACGGATGTGGTCCGCGCGGTCGTCGAAGCAGGAAAGGCGTAACCGGCGAAAATGCGGTCAGGTGCGTTACCCTGGCTCGTCACGCCAGACACCGCACGCATGACTCGAGGAGGTGCAGCACATGACAGATAGCAGCAAGTTGACGGCTGAGGATCGATCGGAAATTCAGAATCTCCTCGCCCACTACGTCAAACACCTGGACACCGGTGATCTCGACGGGTACGTCAGTCTGTTCGCCTCGGACGCCGTACTGTTCGAGCGACACCGAGGCCACGCGGCGATCCGCGAGTATGTTGGCCAGGTGATCGAGCGGAAGAAGACCGAGCCGGGCACGCGGCTGCACTTCATGAGCCCCGCGGCGATCGACGGCGCTGGGGACTCCGCGACGGCGTACTCGTATTTGCTGTGGGTAACCACCGGAGCCTCTGCTTGCCCGGTCGGGCCGGGGCGCGATATGACGACACGCTGGCGAAAGAGGATGGTCGGTGGGTGTTCAAGGTACGCCGACTGACGAGAACCGCGGAGTACCGCCAGGAATGACGGCACCCCGCTGCGGCCGTGAGACCGCAGCGGGTGCTGAGGCGGTGGTTGGCACTCGGCTGCCAGCCGAGTGCCAACCGCGTCATGTACGCTCTCCTGAGGCCACCCGCGGCCCCGCCACCGCTGGGCCTCGGGACAGGAGACCAGGGAAGGGATTGTTCACTCGATGCGATTTTCCGCGTACATGAGCCCGCGCTCGCGGACGACTGACGACCAGCGGCCGCTGCTGCAGGCCATTACCGACCAGGCGCTCCAGGCGGACGAACACGGCTTCGACGCCGTGTTTCTCACCGAGCACCACATGAGCACGCACAATCCCTTCCAGAACTCCCTGCTGTTCGGAAGCTATCTGGCTCCACAGTTCCAGCAGGCGTATGTCGGGCTGAGCGTCGCGAATATCGCCGTGCATCAGCCAGTCCGCTTCGTCGAGTCGTGTAACCTGCTGGATCAGCTCACGCGCGGTCGCACGGTCATCGGCGTTGGCACTGGCCTGGTGCCAGGCGAGTTCCTCGCCTTTGGACGTGATCCCGCCACGCGCGCCCCGCTGTTCGATGCAACGCTCGAGGTTCTCCTCCGTATCTGGGACTTTCAGACCGGGTGATGCCCCCTATACCTTTCAAACCTCAGCGGAGCACGGCGTCATCAGTCAGCCTGTCACACCGGCGCCGTATCGCGCCGGCCATCCACTGCTGGCCCATGCGACGGCGACGCCAGCCAAACTCATCCGCGCCGCCGACCACGGCTGGCCGGTTCTGTTCGCGAACCTGCACGCCGGCGACGTGCAAAAGACGGTCCAGGTGTACTGGGACACGCTCGAGCACGCCGATCTGGCGCCGGAGGCCCTGGCGGACTGTCAGCGCTGGACGGGCTTCCTCAAGCGCATCTATGTCGCGGAGACGGATGCCGAGGCCGAGCGGGATGTGCGGGGCCCGATCGAGCGGCTGGTCATCGAAACCGCGCAGGAAGACGCCGCCGCCGCGGCCGCGCAGCCGGTGGAGAACCACTTCGGCGTTGGCAGATCCGTCGAGACGATCATGCACAACAGCGTCATCTACGGCAGTCCGGCTACGGTCATCGAGCGCATCCGCGAGTACGAGGCGACGGGTATCGAGCAGATGATGGCCATGTTCATCTGGGATGCGCCCTTTCTGGAACACTCGGCGCGGTCCTTCCAACTGTTCCTCGACGAGGTGCGGCCTCAGTTTGCGGCCACGGGCAGCAGACGGCCCACGGCGTCTGTGGGCGCCGCCTAAAAGCGCGGCCGAGAAACCTGTAATCCGCCTCGAAACCGCCTGCCGCGCTCTCAGGCCAAACCATCACAGAAGTCTGGCCGACTGCGACTCGGGCTGAAAACGGGCTTGTCGGCCAGACTTCCAGGAGACACAGGCGAGGAGACACGGCCGAGGACTTCCGGGACTCGGCACCAGGCCAACACCCCGGACGTATAGTTTGTATATGCACGCTGCCCACGGCCGCAACGGGCGTTCGGACTCGGCAAAACCGTCGCCAGGCGGCGACAGCGACGGCCTGGCCTCGTCGGCGTACCTGACCAAAAGTGACAGCGTGCAGCGCCTGATCCGCCAGGCGATTGCCCGGGGTGAGATCCTGCCAGGCGAGCGGCTGCTGCAGCACGAGCTCGCCGAGCGGCTGGGGGTCAGCCCGACGCCGGTGCGCGAGGCGCTGATCGCGCTGGTTGCACAGGGGGTGCTGCGCTATCTGCCCAACCGCGGGATGCGCGTCGTGGAGCTCGATGCCCCCGACGCCGAACAGGTCTACCTCATTCGCGGGCAGCTCGAGCCGCTCGCCGTCGAGCTGGGTGGGCCGCGTCTGAGTCAGGCTGATCTGGACGAGCTGGCCGGGGTGCTGGCCGCCATGCGTCGCGCGGCTCAGCAGACGCGCCTCGAGCGCGTGAAGGTCCTCGACCATCGCTTTCACTTTCTGATCTACGGGGCGGCTGGCCCGGGCCGGCTCCACGACATGATCGAACACCTGCGGGCGCTGCACGTCGAAGACACCTTCAAACTCGACCCCGAGCGCGTCGGGGTCTCGCTCAGCCAGCACGCCGGCATCTTCGCGGCACTGGAAGACGGGCGGTTCTCGGAGGCGAGCGCGCTCACGCGCGAGCACATCGCCTCGGCTGGCAGGATCGTGGTGGCGCACCTGCGCGAGCTGTCGGCCAACGCTCCCGGCCCGCGACGTCCCGCCGCAATCCGGTGAAAGTGCCTGACACCGCGCGCCTCACGCCAGGCAATCTGCCCAAAACGCGCGGAAAATAGAATCTATATAATCTGTCGAGCAATGGCAGTTTCGGGGCGCGCGCGGGCGACGGGTGGCACCCCGTTCCGCCACCAGCGACTGTCACCACTCTGTCTGAGGTGCGCTGCATGACCCGCTCCCTTGAACTCGCACGCTCAACCGTCCGATCCATGCTGAGCCGTCGACGGTTCCTGACACTGTCCGCCGGTGGACTCATCGCCGTCGAGGCCCTGGCGGTTGCCTGCCAATCGGCCGCTGCGCCCAGCGCACCCGCGTCTGCCACCACGGCCCCAGCCGCTCCAGCGGCGGCCTCGACCACGGCGCCCGCGGTCCAGCCCACCGCGGCCGGCAGCGCGGCGGCTTCTGGAGCCCCCACTGCGCTTGCGCCGGCCGCAACCAACGCGCCGGCCGCGGCAGCACAAAGTGGCGGCACACTCGTGGTCGTCTCGAACAGCGAGCCGAATCCGCTGGAGCCGTCGCTCAATCCGGGGCTCGACACCTCGCGCTACCTCAACGACGTGTACGACCGTCTGCTCGACTACGATTTGACTGTCGAGGCTGACACGCCCCCGGTTAAACCGAGCCTTGCCACTGACTGGTCCGTCTCGGACGACGGGCTGACCTATACGTTCAAACTGCGTCCCAACGTCGCCTTCCACGACGGCACTCCGTTCGACGCGGCAGCCGCGAAGTTCAATATCGACCGCGTCACCCAACCAAACTTCGAGTACTACTTCGAGCGTGGCGCCGGCGCGAGCAAGTCCGTCTGGGGCCGCGTCAGCGCGACGAGTGCGCCGGATCCGATGACGCTCGTCGTGCAGTTGTCCCAGCCGTATGCCAGCTTCACCGATGCGCTGGCACTCAGCTACGGTTCGATGGCGAGTCCAACCGTCATCCAGGCCAACGGCAACGACAACTACCCGGCGCACGCCTCGGGCACTGGACCCTTCAAGTTCGTGGAGCAGGATCAGGGCGTGAAGCTGGTGCTAGCCAGGAATGACAGCTTCTGGGGCGGCGCTCCGCCGCTCGAACAGGTCGTCGTGCGGCCCATCTCAGAGATCACGGCCGCGGTGAGCGCGCTTACCGCGGGCGAGGTCCAGTTGATCTCCGGGGTGACACCCGATCTTCTGGATAGCCTCAAGTCGCACAGCGATCTGACCATCAAACTTGCAAATATCCCGCAGACCTACGCCTGGAACTTCAACGTCACGGAACCTCCATTCAACGACAAGCGAGTTCGTCAGGCGATGAACTACGCAATTGATCGCGACACGTATGCCAACGCGATCATGAAGGGCCTGGCCAAGCCGTCGACGAGCGTCTTCGGACCTGGTATGGCCGGCTACGATCCGTCATTTCAGATGTACAGCTACGATCCCGACAAGGCAAAGTCGCTCTTGCAGGAAGCCGGTGTTGGCAGTGGGCTGTCCTTCAAAATTCAAACGGCGAAGGCGCAAGGGATGGACGACGTCGCGCTGTTCGTGAAAGACAATCTGTCCAAAATCGGCGTCAATGTGGATGTCGAGCTTTTCGACTTCCCGACAATTCTCGCCAACGCCAACAAGTCCGGCACCACGCCCGGCGTGGCCGCGATCGGCTGGAGCTGGATCGCGGACCCCGCCTTTAACTTCGATCGATTTTTTACCAGCTCGTTTGGGCCGCCCAACGGCGTGAACTTCGGTTTTTACAGCAATCCGGCGGTCGATGCTGCCATCGCGGACGCGGGCAACACGGCCGATCGCGCGCAGCGCCTGAAAAAGTACCAGGACCTGAACCGCATGGTCACCGAGGATGCCGCGTGGTTGTTCCTGTATCACCCGATCGAAGCTCGCGTGGCCACGAGCAAGCTCAACTGGACCAGCGCGAACTCGACGATCTTCACGCTACGAAACGCCGCGTTCAAGGCCTGAGCCCGCCGGCACGTGCTCGCCAGCTACATCATCGGACGCGTCGCCGCGACGGTGCCTGTGTTGCTGGGCATTTCGGTGCTCGTCTTCGTGCTCCTGCGCCTGACACCCGGTGATCCCGCGTCGATGATCGCCGGGCCGCAGGCCACGCCCGCGGAACTGGACCTCGTTCGCAAGTCGTTGGGACTCGACCAGCCGATTCCGGTGCAGTACGTGCTGTGGCTGTCCCACGCGCTGCAAGGCGACCTGGGCCGCTCGAGCCAGCTGAACGTGCCCGTGGCGCCGCTGGTGCTCGACCGTTTCCGCAACACGTTGATTCTGGCGCTGTCGAGTCTCGGACTGGCGGTGTTGATCGCCATTCCGGCGGGCATCCTCTCGGCGCTCAAACGGCGTTCGCCGGTGGACCACGGCATTATGACGTTGACGCTCCTGGCGAACTGCATGCCGCCCTTCTGGACGGGACTGATGCTTATCATCGTCTTCGCCTCGACGCTGCGCTGGCTGCCGACTGGCGGCATGAACGACGTCTTGAATCCGGGTGGCGTACGGGGATGTGGTCTGGCACCTGATCCTGCCGACGCTGACACTCGGCTTGCCCGCGACCGCGCTCATCGCCCGCATGATGCGCTCCAGCATGCTCGACATCTTGCAGCTCGATCACCTGCGCACCGCGCGTGCCAAGGGTTTGATGGAGCGCCTGGTGGTCGAGCGGCACGCGGTGAAACTGGCACTCCTGCCGGTCCTCACCGTGATAGGCATCCGTTTCGGCTACCTGCTGGGTGGCGCGGCCATCACGGAGACCGTCTTCAACTGGCCGGGTGTTGGACTCCAGTTGTATCGCGCGATTGGCTCGCGAGACTACGCGTTCATCCAGGGAGCTGTGCTGCTCATCGCCATGATTTTCGTGCTGGTGAACCTGGGCGTCGACCTGCTGTATGCGGTGGTCGACCCGCGGATTCGCTACCGCTAGTGGTGGTGGCAGCACATTCCGCTTCCGCCACATCGCAGCTTGGCCCGCTGAAGCCCGGCGGCCGTGGCGGCGGCGCCGCGGGCGCGATTCGAGCGTTTGCGCCGCTCGCGGTCGACCCTGGTTGGCGGAGGATTGGTCCTGCTGATCGTGGGGCTGATTCTGATCGGCCCCATCTTTTCGCCGTATGACGCGATTGCCATGTCCCCGACGCAGCGGCTTCTGCCGCCAGGCAGCCCCGGGCACATCCTGGGGACCGACCAGGTGGGCCGCGACCTGCTGACGCGCATCCTGGACGGTGGACGTCGCACGCTGCTGCTGGGCGCCGCGCCCGTGGCGTTCTCACTCATGGTAGGCGGACTTCTGGGCCTGCTGGCCGCGTATTACGGGGGGTGGGCGGACCATACGATCATGCGTGTGGTTGACGTGTTGTTCGCCTTCCCCACGTTCTTGCTGGCGATTGCTATCGTCGCCGCGTTGGGGCCGGGGCTGGGCAACACGATTCTGGCCATCACCATTGTCGAGATCCCGACGGTGGCGCGCATCGTGCGTGCTCCGGCGCTCACGCTGCGCGAGGAAGAGTTCGTTCAGGCCGCGCGCGTGCTGGGAGCGTCGGACCTGCGCATTCTGTCGCGCCACGTTGGCTTCAATCTGATCTCGCCCTTGATCGTCTTCGCCAGCGTGGAAGTTGGAACGGTCATCATCTTTGGTGCTGGCCTGTCGTTTCTGGGGCTGGGCGTACAGGCGCCGCTCGCGGAGTGGGGTCTGATGATGGCCGAGGGCCGCGACACGCTGGCCGTCGCGCCGGCGGTCGCAACGTTCCCCGGGCTAGCTATTCTGCTGGTCGTGCTTGGGCTCAGCTTGCTCGGCGACGGCTTGCGGGACTGGCTCGACCCGCGGAGTCGAACCTGACACGTACGAGGCACTCGATGATTTCAGGCAGTGGAGGTGACGCGCTCGATATGGAAAACGAAGACGTGGTCATAACCGTGCTCGGACCGCGACCCGCGCGCGACCTGGGCGTGACGATGACGCACGAGCACTGTTTGATCGACGGTCGCCACTGGTTCCAGGAGTCCGAGGAACTGTCGCGTCGACGCGACGCCGACAAACCCATCGAGATGTCCATGCTCGGCGAGCTGCGCCGGCGCCAGATGAACGTCACGCGCGACAACCTGATTCTCAATGACGAAGATCTGTCCATAGGCGAGCTGCAGCACTACTTTCGCGCGGGTGGCAACAGCCTGGTCGACGCGACGTGCATCGGGATGGGCCGCGACCCACTCGCGCTCCAGCGGATCTCGCGGGCAACCGGCTTGAGCATCGTCATGGGCACCGGGTTTTACGTCGAGAAGGCGCATCCAGCGTACGTCAAGGACGCCACGATTGACGACCTCGCGGAGATCATGGTCAACGACATCGTCGTCGGTGTCGGCTGGAACGAGGTTCGGTGTGGCGTCATTGGCGAAATCGGCGTGACCGGCATGCAGAAAGGCTCCAGCCGCGCCAAGGTCGGCCCTATCACGCTGGATGAAGAGAAGGTGCTGCGCGCGGCGGCGCGCGCCGCGCGCAAGACCGGGGCAGCGGTCCTCGTGCATCTGGACCCCATCCCGCCGCTCGGCGCCCAGACAGCTATCGACGTGCTGGCGGATGAACACTTGCCGTATGACCGCATGATCATCGGTCATATCGACCAGATCCAGGACCTGGAGTACAGCATGGCCGCGGCTCGCCGCGGCGTGTTCGTCGAGTATGACGCCTGGGGACGCGAATACTATCGCGAAGAATGGGGCTGGAACTTCGTCATGGGCCAGGACGCGTGGCGGGTCCGTTACGTCAAGGAACTCGTCGAGGCGGGATTCGGCGACCAGTTGCTGTTCGCGCAGGACGTGTGTTTCAAGACTGACCTGCGGGCGTACGGCGGGTGGGGCTACGCCCACATCCTGAACCACATTGTGCCGATGTTGCTCGACATCGGAGTACCCCGGGCGGCCGTCAACACGATCCTGCAAAAGAACCCGGCGCGGGCACTCGCCTTGCGAGCGCCGTGCGCCTGATGCAGGGTTCACGCTGATGCAGCTGTTCGATCTGACTCGCCCCATGACCCACCAGACGCTCATCGAACTGGGAGGACGCCGTGTCAACGAAGGCTGGGCGACCACGGATGTGGTGGTCACCTGGCAACGCGATTGGGGCAAGGGCGACAACGGCTCCCAGTGCCAGTGGCAGCTTGGCGATCACTGGGGCACGCACGTCGACGCGCCGATTCACGTGGTCCGCGATGCGGCGTCGGTGGATCAAATGGATCTGGGACGCCTGATCGGCGAAGCGGTCGTTCTCGATTGCCGGTTCGCGCGCGGGCGGGGCTTGACCGGGGCGGACTTCGACGTGGCTCGACCCGGGCGTACGCGCCGGCGACATCGTGCTCATCCACAGCGACGAACAGCCCGGGACGCTGGATCGCTATGTGACAGACCAGACCTTCGTCACCGAAGATGGCGCGCGCTGGCTGGTGGACCACCACGTGCGCTCGGTCGGCGTCGAGCCGACCGGCTTCGAGCACGTGTACCAGCGCGTCGTGGTGGACCAGTGTTACCGGCCTGAAGTGCTGGATCCGTGGCCGGCGCACCGAATCTGCCTCGCCGCCAACGTCTACATCGTCGAGGGGCTGACCAACCTGGGCGCCATCGTCGGCGAGCGCGTGCAGTTTTCTGCCTTGCCCCTGGCCGTGCCGGGCTCGAGTCGATCACCGGTGCGTGCCGTCGCGTGGCGGAGTTGACCGCCCGCATGACAGACGCGAGCGGCGCGCTGCTGCGCGCATCCGTGACCCACCAACTTGCCCAACTGCAGGTGCATGACGTCTCCGCAACCGAGCTGCTTCGAGCGATACTGACGGAGATCGGGCGCCGCAATCCCGAGCTCAACGCGCTGGTGACGCTGCGCGCGGAGGCAGCCCTTGCGGAGGCTGCCCAGGCTGATGAGCGCATCGCCCGCGGCGCACCCCGGCCGCTTGAAGGCATCCCGTTCAGCGTGAAAGACCTCATCGCAACGGCGGGCGTGCGAACCACCGCTGGCAGTCGCGCGCTGAAGGAGTACGTACCCAGCCGGTCCGCTACGGCGGTCCAGCGGCTCCAGCACGCCGGCGCGATCCTGATCGGCAAGTCGAACTGTTCCGAGTTCGGCATGGGCAACCTGCACACGGGCAATCGCGTTTTTGGCGAAACACGTAACCCGTGGTCGGCGTCGCGCACGCCGGGTGGCTCCAGTGGCGGCGAGAGCGCCGCCGTAGCTGCCGGACTCACGTCGTTCGGCGTGGGCACCGACTTCGGTGGTTCGGTCCGCTGGCCGGCGCACTGCACTGGAGTGGTCTCGCTGCGCCCGTCCCCGGCCTGATTCCCAATACCGGCGTGCTGCCACACAGTGGGCTTGCCGACCGGTGGGTCGTCAGCTCCGACTCGTTTCAGTGCTGGATCCAGACCATCGGCCCGCTGGCGCGCAGCACGCGCGACCTGTCCTTGCTGCTCCAGGTGATGAGCGGGCCAGATGAATTCGACAGCCACGCCGTACCTTTCGCCAGGCCGACTCCGGCGGACGGCGTCGACCCGCGCCACCTGGTCTGCGCCTACTTCGATGGCGACGGCGATACGCCGGTGCGGGCGGATATCCGCGCCGTGGTGACCGAGGCCGCACAGGCGCTCAGATCCCGCGGTCTGTCCGTTTCGAGCGTGCGACCGCCGCTAGTCGACGCGGCGCTCGACGTTTTTCACGCGCTGCGCGATGCTGACGGACTCGCGGATCACAGGCGAGTTGCGGCACAGTGCTGAATCCGAGCTAACGCCACTGGTGCGCGCCGGACTGGCGCAAGCCGCCGAGCGGTCGGTGAGCCTCGGCGAATATCGGGTGCTGGTCGAGCGCGCAGACCAGATCCGGGCCAAGCTGGCCGCGTTTATGCAGACCTTCCCGATCCTGGTGTTGCCCGGTCGGCAGCGTGCCTGCTTTCGTGCCCTGCGCGGGAGAGTTTGACGCTGTCGAGGCGCCGCCGCCGCGCTCCGCGTTCGAGAGCTACTGCCGCGCCATCAGCCTGCTGCGGGTGCCCGCCGCCGTGGTGCCGTGCGGCACCTCGGACGAGGGGTTGCCAATCGGTGTGCAGGTCATCGGACGTCGATTTCACGATCTGGAGGTCCTGGCCGTTGCTCAACTCCTCGAAGACAGCTTTGGAGCGTGGGCGCCCCCAGCATCGAGTCGCAGCGATGGCCACTGAGCAAGCCGCCGCGACCGCTCGCGCGCTGGCGGAACGTCTGGCCGAGCTGGCGGCCGAACACGACGTCTGGCGTGGGCGGACCACGCTGAATCTGAATGCGGCAAACAATGTGCTCAGTCCCGCGGCGCGGCGCATGTTGCCCGGACGGCTCGCAGACAAAGGGATTTCAGGTGGCCTCGGCCGACGTCACCATATGGGTGGCGGGCTGATCGACGAGATGGAGCAGATCGTCCTGGATCTCGGGCAGCAGCTCTTCGATGCTCGGTACATCGAGTATCGACCTGCGAGTGGCAGCATCGCCAATGCCCTGGCGATCGCGTCTGTGACGGGGCCCGACGATACGCTGATGGTGCTCGGCGAGGCCGCCGCGGGACATCAATCGTATCGTCGCGAGGGTTGGGGCGGGCGCCTGGCACGCACGGTCATCGACGTGCCGTTCGATGTGGATCGGCTGGACGTCGACCTGACCGAGTTCCGCGAGGCACTCGAGCGATTCAGACCAACACTGGTCGTGGTCGGAACGGCGATGTTCATCCTGCCATACGACCTGGCACCGCTCCGCGCGGCGGCGCACGCCCACGGGGCGAAGTTGATGTATGACGGCGCGCATCCGCTTGGCTTGATCGCCGGCGGCGCCTGGCAGAACCCACTCGACGAGGGCGCGGACCTGTTGACCGGTTCGACGCAAAAGAGCTTGTTCGGCCCGATCGGCGGCCTGATCATCACCCGCTCCGACACGCTCGGGCCAGTCATCTTCGACGAATGCACCAGACTCGTTTCCAACTACGAAAACAACCGCGTGATGGCGCTCGGCATCGCGTTCGCGGAGATGGCCGCTTTCGGCCGCGCGTACGCCGCCGCGTGCATCTCAAACGCCCAGGCGCTCGCGGTTGGTCTGGCTCAACGTGGGTTTGAGCCGCTCGCGGCCGAGCGCGGCTATACGCAATCCAACCAGGTACTCCTGCGCGTCGGCACTGACGTTTCTGCCGACGAGATTGTCGAGCGTTGGGAGGCGGCCAACATCGTGGCAACCGCCATGGCGTTGCCGCGCGATGCAAACCGGACGCAGCCGACCAACGGTATTCGACTCGGTGTGCAGGAGCTCACCCGTCTGGGCATGGGCGCGGAGGAAATGGATCGCGTGGCCGAGCTGCTCGTGCAGGCCGCGGACGGCGGTCGAGCGGAGACGGCCGGAGGCGCCGTCGCCGATCTTGTCCAGGCATTCCCGACCGTGTACTACTGCTTCGACCATCCGTATCCGCGCGGCATGTAGCCGCTCAGCCCGGATGGACGCGTACACTGCATCCATCTCAGCGACAGCGGTCAAGGCCAGGCTCGACGTCTTCGCGGTGCGACGTCTCGCACGCGCCGCGCTCGAACGCAGCCAGGGAATGCAGGGGAGAGCGGATCCGGAGCTGAGTGCCGAACTGCAAGCGCTGGAGGCGGACGCCGAGTTCAGCCCTCGGTCGGCGGCCGAGTTTCAGCACCTGCTGGCGCAACTTGGCGTTGCCTCGAGCCTACCGATTGGTCTGCCACTGGACCGAGAGCCCTACTGGTTTCGCGCTGGCCACCCGCTCGCCAACTACCAATCGACGCCCGACCTGCCCGCCACCGCGGACGTCGTCATCATCGGGGCGGGTCTTACCGGAGCGGCATGTGCCTACCACCTGTCCGAGGCGGCGCGATCTCCGGCCTGTCGGTCGTGGTGCTGGATCGCGGGGACCCCGCGGGCGAAGCCAGCGGCCGCAACGGAGGAACTTCGAGCTGATACCTGAAAACTGTGTCGGCATCTACGAAGGCCTGGCACGCGAGCGGTTGGCGTTCCTGCGCCGCTGTTATCCGTCGCTCCCCGAGGAGGTGCGGCAAGCCCAGAGCGAACGTCAGGCGTCACTGGTCTTTGGCATGGCCGTGCGCAACCGCGAGCTCCTCAAGAGCATCGTCCGGGAGGAGCGCATCGTGTGTGACTTCAGCCCGCGCGGCTGGCTCTACCTGGCCCACACGGAACGTGAAGAACAGGCATTGTGCGAAGAGGTCACCCTCGCGGCGCAGCACGGTCAGCGGATCGAGCTCTGGTCTCGGCGGCGCATTCGCGAGGAGTTCGGCTTCATCACCGCCTACCTGGGTCGCTTCATTCCCGACGACGGTACGTATCATCCCTTCAAATACGTCTGCGGCTTGTTGCAGAGCGCAATCCGGTCGGGAGTGAAGCTGTATACCCGCCGCTCAGTGCGCGCGCTGGTGACCGACGCACCGGCAGCATCCGCGTGGCGACGGACAGCGGCAGCGTCCACGCACGGCGCGTGGTCGTCGCGACGAATGCCTATACCAGTGAGCTGCTGCCGGAGCTCGCCGCCATCCGGCCGTTTCAGAGTCAGATCATGGTCACGGAACACGCTCCGGATCGCGCTCGCGGACGCGTGGTGACCAGCGAATATGGACCGACCTTCTTCAACCAACCGCGCGGTGGCGTATTGCATCATCGGGCGCCGCTGCTGATGGGGGGTGGGGCCGACCGGCCGATGCGCAATCCAGCGTCGCGTCGGCGCTCGCCACAGGTTCACGCGCATCTGCTCAAACTTCGTGATCAGTTTTATCCGGAGCTGCGAGGACAACCTCCGTCAGCGGAATGGGTGGGGCCGATGGGCTTTACGCCGGACCAGTTGCCCGCGATCGGCTTCCTCTCCCGCGGGGTAATCGTCGCCGCCGGCTTCAACGGCTACGGCGGCAGCTACACCACCGCGGCGGGCCAGGCCGCGGCCATCATGTCGCTCACGGGAACCACGCCGGAATGGGTGCCTGAAGACGTCTTTTCGCCGCGCCGGTTTCTCGACAACGAACCGCTGTTCATGCGCGGCCACGACAGCCTGTGGCGCATCGCGGCGTCATTGTCGAGCCAGCTGCGGACCGTCGAAACCCAGACGGCCGAGATCCTGGCCTATCATCCGCGCGCCCAACACGCCGACACGGTAAGGGCTCTGGCCGCACGGACGCCGCGGTCTTTGCCTGGATTGCTGCCAACGCCACCGTCCCCGCAGGATGACGCCAACCGCCTGCGGCGATTCGCCGGTTTTCGTGGCTTCACCCTGGACGAGCTCGCCGGTCTCGTGTCCCTGATGCGGAAGTGGGACGTGGCCGCGGGTACGCTCCTGTTTTCGGAAGGAAGCCCCGGTGGCAGCTGCTTCCTCGTGATGAGCGGGACAGTCGACGTCAGCACCGGCACGGGTGGCCAGCGGCGTCGGCTCGCGAGCCTGGGTCCGGGCAGCATTTTCGGCCAGGTCAGCCTGATCGACGGGCAGCCGCGCTCCGCCACCTGCTCGATGCGACACGCCGGCGTGCTCCTGGAGATGGTCGAAGAGCCCTGCGCCCGGCTCTTCGACACGCGCTCGCCCACGGCGCTGAAATTCCTCGCGGCTCTGAACGAAGGACTGATCACCGCGCTGCGCCGCGCCGATCGGCGTCTGATGCGCGTTCAGGGAGATCGTCGACCCGTGCGGATCCCATGCTGGCGGACGTTTCAGAAGCGATACCCCTGTAGAGACACTGGCGGGGTGATGAAAAAGTCTGCTTTTATCCACTCTTCAGACAAGGGATTCCTGAGACCTCGAGACCTTGCAGCCTCGAACGTGAGCTCGCGCCCTCTGAGGCACGCACCGTCGATACTTCCACCTACGGTGGAGCCCTTGACCTGTTTTTTCGGCAGCTTGCTAGAGACGCGTAAGCGCTGGCGCGATGCGCCGGCGTGAACTGAGGCGTCCAGCCAGCATTGCAGAGCCGACGCACGCGCTAACGCAGGTGCCCGCTACCGGCGATCTGCCATGACGGGTCCTCTAGCAGCGTGTTGAAAAAGGTCTGCTTCTCTTCAGAGAAGAAGGTTTGTACCTCGAGACGTTACAGCCTCAAACGTCAGCCTTCGCCCTTCGAGGCACGCACTGTCAGCAATTCCACCTACGGTGGAGCCCTTCGGCGGGTTTTTCAACGGCCTGTTAGAGGTTAGAGGACGGTCCAGCTAGCATTGCAGAGGTGGTAGCTCGTTCCAGTAACGTGCGGAACCATGCCTCAACCCGGCGAACCTGCCATGACGGTCCTCTAGCTGGACCCGGTTTGCGAGCGGAGGAGGTCGTGGAGCAGCACAGGGGTGATGGGGACCTCGGTCATCCTCACGTCGAACTGCGCCAGCGCATCCTCCACTGCGCTGGCGATCGCCGCTGGAGCAGTCATGTACGAGCCCTCGGCTGTGCCCTTGGCGCCGAACGGATGTACCGGCGACGGCGTCTGCATCATGTGGAGCTCCACATGCGGCATCTCGGAGGCGGTAGGCATCAGATAGTCCATGAAACTGGCAGTCGTGAGCATGCCGTTCTGATCGTAGGCGAAGTGCTCGTAGAGCGCACCACCAACGCCGTGACCGATACCCCCGAACACAAACCCGTCGACAACCAGCGGGTTGATCACCGTGCCACAGTCGTGCACGACAACATAGCGTTTGAAGCTGATCTGGTAGGTGGCCGGGTCGATCTCGACCATCACCAGATGGAAGTCGAACGCGTAGCTGGGAAAATACTCCTGACCTGCATCCAGTTTCGGGCCAGCGAACACCGCGTGCTCGACGATGCCGGGCTCCATGTCGTCGGGCAGTGCCTCGCCCGCTTCGCGCCGCGGATAGGCCAGCGCGGCGAGCTCGCGGAGATCCCGTGCGCGACCCGGATCGCCCGCCACCGCATAGCGGCGGCCCTCGACGACGATGTCGGATTCGTCGATTTCGAACACGTGCGCCGCCAGGCGACGCAACTTCGCGCGGACCTTGCCCGCCGCGAGGTGGAGTGCCCCGCTGAGCATGAGCGTCATGCGCGAACCGGTCGTGGCCCCGCCGACGATGCCACCCATGCCGCTCTGCCGCTGCACGACCACCTCGCCGGGATCCACTCCCAATTCGTCGCAGACGATCTGGCTGACCATCGTCTCGTGACTCTGGCCAGCGGATTGGAAGCCGATGGTCGCGACGACGCGGCCACGCTGGTCGACCTCCATGCGCGCGCCTTCGGGCCCACCGCTGGGTGTGCCGCTGGGCTCCAGGCAACCCGCGATGCCAATGCCCACAAGCCGCCCTTCATCGCGCGCCTTCGCCCGCGCTTCACGCAAGGCCACGTAGTCAGACTCGTTCAGCAGCCGCTCCATCGCGCCTTCATAATTGCCGGAGTCGTACACACTGCCGCTGGGCGTCTGATACGGGAACTCGTCGCTGCGGATGTAGTTCTTCAGTCGAAACTCGACAGGATCGATGCCCAGATCGCGTGCCACCAGATCCATGGTGCGTTCGAGCATGAAGTTGTGCGGCGCCTGGCCGTTGCCGCGAAATGGCACCTGATTCGTCTTGCAGGTGAATACCAGATCCCCGCCATATCGAATGTGCGGTATGCGATATGGTCCGTTGAGAGCCGTGACCGGCTTGCGGATGGTCACCCGGCCTCCGTAGGCGCCCACGTCTTCGATCACGTGCACGTCGAGAGCCTGCAGGAGCCCGTCGTTGCCGACGGCGACGCGCGTGAAATAAATCCGGTCCGAGCCATGATTGTCGCCGGAGACGAGGTTCTCGACCCGGTCCTCCATGAACTTGACGGGGCGCTGCGTCATCAACGACGCCACGGCGGCGATGTACATCTGTTTCTTCCCGCGCTTGGAGCCGTACGAGCCGCCGATGTCAACGTCCATGTGGACTCGCGCCGACGGAAGATGCAGGTTATTCATCATCTCCTGCTGGATGCCGGGGTTTTGCTGAGACGCCCAGATGTCGAGTGAGCCGTCCGGCCGGGTCGACGCGACACAGCCGAACGTTTCCAGCGGTACGCCCGAATGGCGGTGCCATCGGTAGCGATATTCGAACACCCGGTCGGCCCCGGCGAACGCACCATCGACGTCACCGAAGGTCTGCGTCTGGTGCGCGGCGAGATTGGTCCCCAGGCCTTCGTGGAGCACTGGCGCGTCCGGCAACAGCGCTAGTGCCGGATCGACAACGGGCGGCAAGGTCGCGTACTCATACTCGACGCTCTCGGCGGCATCTTCCGCGGCTGCGCGGCTGGTCGCCACGACGGCGGCCAGCCATTCGCCCGCGACGCGGATCTTGTCGATCGCAAGCGGATACCAGCGCACCATTGGAAGATCCATGAACTCCTGTGGAATCGGGTCCATCCAGTGCTGAATTTCGGCGCCAGTAAAAGCTGCGACCACGTCCGGATGCTGTAACGCACGAGACACGTCAACGGAGATAAGGCGGGCGTGTGCCACCGGCGCAGGCACCACCGCCACGTGGAGCATGCCCGCTAGCTCCAGATCATTGATGTAGCGGCCGCGACCGCGCACAAACCGGCGGTCCTCGATGACGGGCATGGGTTGACCGATATACCTGAACGTCTGCCCGGATTCCGCCAGTGCCATCGTGGCCCGGAGTATACTGCGCCTGTGGCGGACCTCCGCGTGATCAGGCTGACCGTCAATGGCGCACCGGTCAAGGCGACGGTCGAACCGCGTCGCAGCCTTCTCGACTGCTTGCGCGAGGACCTCCACCTCCACGGAACGCACGTCGGCTGTGAGCACGGAGTGTGCGGCTGCTGCAACGTCATCCTCGATGGCGACGTGGTCCGTTCATGTTTGATCTTCGCGCTCCAGGTGGACGGCTCGCGCATTACGACGGTCGAAGGTCTGGAGACGAGCGACGGCCTCAGCCCATTACAGGAAGCGTTTTGCGAGTACCACGCGCTCCAGTGCGGCTACTGCACCCCGGGTGTGTTGATCACGCTGACGGACCTCCTCAACAAAAGCGTGCGGCCCAGCGACGAAGCCGTGATCGAAGCCCTGTCCGGGAATTTGTGTCGCTGCACGGGATACGAGCAGATCCTCCAGGCTGCCAGATCCGTCATCGAACGCCGAACGTCATCGAAGGCGGGTGAGTGAAGCCCGCTCCGTTCGAGCTGCAACTGGCCAGCAGCCTGGAACAGGTACTCGCACTCCTGGCAGTGACCGATCGCGAAGTCAAAGTCCTCGCAGGTGGCCAGAGCCTCGTCCCACTCATGAATTTTCGACTGGCACGACCGGGCGTACTGGTCGACCTGAATCGTCTGCCGGAGCTGCAATACATTCGCACGCTGGACGGCGGACTGGCAATTGGCGCGATGACACGCCAGAGCACCCTGGAACACTCGCCGCTCGTCGCCCGGCTGGCGCCGCTGGTAGCGGACGCGTTGCCTTGGGTGGCTCATGCTCCCATCCGCAACCGCGGCACGCTGGGTGGCAGTCTCGCGCACGCGGACCCGGCGGCAGAGCTGTGTACTGTCGCGCTGGCCCTGAATGCGACGCTGGTGGCGCGCAGCGGCGGCGGAGAGCGACTTCTTCCCATCCAGGATTTCTTCCTGGGGCCGTTCACCACCAGCCTGCGCTCCGACGAGCTACTTACGGAGGTCCGGTTACCGCCTTTCCCGGGCGACGCCGGATGGGCATTCGAGGAGGTAGCCCGACGGCGAGGCGACTTCGCAATGGTGGGCGTGGCTGCCGTCCTGCAACTGGACATCGAAGGACGCATCGGCACCGCGCGGCTGGCGTATACGTCCATGGGGGCCAGGCCAGTGCGCGCGCCGCGCGGTGAATCGGCGCTGCTGGGGGAGCGACCAACGCCTGAGGCATTCGCCCGCGCCGCCGCGGCGGCCATGGCCGACCTGGACCCGGATGACGATCAGCACGCCAGCCGCGCGTATCGGCTGCACGTTGGCCAGGCACTCACCAGCCGCGCGCTGGCGCGCGCGCTGGCGCGCTGCACGCGCTAACGCTCCGCTCGACCCGCGGGTGCTGAGTTCATGACCACAACTGCTGGCTCGCCAGCTCGGCGCCTTTGACGATGTTGCGGTACTTGGCCCAGTTGGCGTCCGCATGGCCGCGCATCCCGCAGTCGGTCGCCGCGATCACGTTCTCTTTGCCGACCACGTTGGCAAAGGTGATGATCCGATCCGCGATCACCTCGGGATGCTCGACCACGTTGGTCGTGTGGTCGACAACGCCCGGCATCAGGATCTTGCCCTCCGGCAGCTTCGCCACGTCGCGCCAGACCTTCCACTCGTGCAGGTGCGTCGTCTTGGCTGCCTCGATCGAGTACGCCTGCGCCCTGACCTCGAGGATCATCTTGACAATGTCCCTCAGCGGCAGGTCTTCCGTGTGCATGCCCGGCCAGCTACCCCAGCACACGTGGTAGCGGATCATCTCCTCGGGAATGCCCGCGAGTGCCGCGTTGAGCGCCTCGATGCGCAGCATCATGAACCGCTCGTATTCCGCCAGGCTCATCTGTGGCCGCCGCACTTCCTCCCAGTCGTGGCTGATGGCCGGATCGTCGATCTGCAGCAGCACACCCGCGTCCGTGACCGTCCTGTACAGCGGCGCCATCTGCTCAGAAAGTGCGACGACCATCTCATCGTCTGACGCGTAGTACTCGTTCCACAAGAACTCTTCGGTCCAGGCCGGGGCGGTGATGCAGAAGAATCCTTCGGGCGCGCCAGTCGTCTGCATGGCGTCCTTGAACACCTGGAGGTCGCGCTTCAAGGGCTCCAGGGTTTTGAGCTTCAGCGGACCGGTGACGCACAGGCGCGTCCGAAATCTGCTCGGCGGGGTGCCCCTGCGCTCATACATGTCGGCGTAGAAGTCCGGGTATCGCTGCATGTCCCGTGGGAGCCAGCGAATGGCCTTCGGGCTGATGAACGATTCGCCCTCAGCGAGCTCGACGGGCTTCGTCTCGAACCCGTCGATCACCTGATACACGTTGTACGAACCAGCACCAGCCACCTGTCCGTTCGATACCACGTCCATGCCGATATCCAGTTGAGCCTGCACCATGGCATTGACCTCCTCCTGGAGCTGTTCGGCTGGCAAGGGCGGCGCGGACGCTCCCGCCGCGTTCCAGCCGGAGCCCGGTTTGAAGAGCCTGCCAGTGTGACTCGTCAGAATTCGGCCCTCACTCCTTCTCATCCCATCCGTCCCTCATTCAGCAGCACGACCGCGTACCGCGGTCTGGATTCAGGGTAGCGTGCGCCGCGCGCCCGGCTGTTATGATCGTCGCGTGAGCAGGCTATCTGTTCGCGCGTGAGCAGGTGTTCATGCCACAGGTGCCCTGGCGCGAGCCGCTCCTGCAGGTCGAAGACCTTCGCACGTACTTCTACACGCGGCGTGGGGTGGTCAAAGCGGTCGATGGAGTGAGTTTCTCCATTGCACCAGGAGAGACGCTGGGCATCGTGGGCGAGTCCGGCTCGGGCAAAACAATCGCCGGTCTCTCGCTTTTGCGTCTGGTGCCCACCGGTGGCCGAATCGTCACGGGCAAGATCCTGTTCGGCGGTGTGGACCTGCTCCAGCTGAGCGATCGCGACATGCGCGACTATCGCGGTCGCAAGGTATCGATGATCCTGCAGGACCCGACGGCATCCCTCAATCCGGTATACAGCGTCGGTGAGCAGGTCGCGGAGCCGCTCCGCCAGCATCAGCAGTTGTCCGGCAGGACATTGTGGGACAAAGCCGTCGAGGCGTTACGCCTGCTGCGTATCCCCGCGCCGCGGGACCGATTGCGCAGTTACCCGCATGAGATGAGTGGTGGCATGCGTCAGCGTGTAGCCGGCGGTATCGCCATCGCATGCTTGCCCGAGCTGATCATCGCCGATGAGCCGACGACGGCCCTGGATGCGACGATTCAGGCACAGTATCTGGCCTTGCTGAAAGACGTGCAGCGTGAGACCAACGTCGCGATCATCTTCGTCAGCCACGATTTCGGCGTCGTTGCACGCATGTGCGACCGCGTGGCGGTCATGTACGCGGGCAAAATTGTCGAGACGGCCAGCGTGCGCGAGGTGTTCGACAACCCACAGCATCCGTACACCGTCGGCCTCGCCAACTCCGTGCCACGCCTCGACCGCAAGGTCGAGCGCCTGGTCTCGATCGAGGGGCAGCCGCCGGCACTGCTGAATCTGCCGCCTGGCTGCCGCTTCGCACCGCGCTGCCCGCTGGCATTCGACCGATGCCGCGAGGAGGAGCCGCCGCTCATCAGGGTGGGCGCGCTCGGCCACTTCGCCGCCTGCTGGAATGTGATCTACCCGCCTTCTGGGACAGCGTCTCGCTCACCGGGAGATACGGTGAACGTAGCCGACGACGATCGAACTGGTCGCGCACGGGATTGCGGTGCGGGCGGTGGGTCGGCTCACAATAGAGATGTCGGTAGAGTTCGAAACCGCTCGAAAGGACCTCGCTCCTATGGCCACTACAGATACGACTGACAGCGTCTCCAGCTCGGGGACGCAGCTATCCCTCACGCCTGCTCAGATCGAAGGACCGTTCTTTCGCATCGGCGCCCCTCGACGCGAATCGCTCATCGAGCCGGGCATCACCGGCGAACGGTTGATGTTGTCGGGTCGCGTGCTCACGCCCGAAGGCAAGACAATTCCAAAGGCGCTGCTTCAATTCTGGATGTCCGACGACCAGGGCAACTACGACGGCCAGGGCTACCGGCTGCAGGGATACACCGTTACCGGTGCCGCGGGCGACTATCGCATGGAGATGATCGTTCCAGCCTGCTACGAGCCACGCCAGGCGCAGCACGTGCATGTCAAGGTTCAGGGGGTTGGGCGACCGCTCACCACCCAGCTCTATTTCTCGAACGATACGAATCGCGTCAAGGACCGGCACTATCTGCCTGAGCTCGAGGTTCAGGTGTCCGACGCGCCCGCGGGCGGAAAACAAGGCATCTTTGACTTCGTCATCGCGCAATACACCGAAAAGGACAACGTAACGCCTGAAACGCTGACCGCGAGAGTCTGAGCGGTCGGCGCACCGCCGCGTGAGCCAGAGGCCTGCGCAAGCTCGCGCGCAGGGCGCGAGCGCGTACGGCCTACTGGTGCCAGCTCGCCACGAGGCGATCGTGCGCGAGTCGGTCGCCGATGGCGGCTTGCAGTCGCGAGAGCACGTCTGGTGACTTGCTCAACGCGCCAAACTGCTCCTGATTCATCACGTACGCCCGCACGGGTGTCCGCGCCAGCACGGTGGCCGTGGCTGGTACGCCGCGCTGCATGCTGATCTCACCGAAGAAGGTGCCCGGCCGCAGCGTCTGTCTCAGTCGTCCCGAGATATTGACGTCGGCTTCTCCGTCGGCCAGGACGAAGAAGCTGTCATTGCGGGCGCCCTGAGTAATCAGCGCCGACCCCTGAGTAAAGCTGACCTCGTCCATGTAGCTGGCGATAAACTCGCGATCCTTGCCGCTCAAATCCGCGAACAGAGGCAGCGTCTTCAGTGCGTCTGCGCTGAGTGCCATGTTGCCGTCCTTCGTCCTTCAATCTGTAAATTCTGTGATTACGGTTGCCGCGTTAGTATGAGTCCCCTTGTCAAGGGGACTGGGCTCGCGCGTGCACGGTCGGAGGTGGCTGTTAGATTTCCGGCACAGTCCGGAACCGATAGCCCAGGCCCGGCTCGGTCACGATACGTTGGGGTCGGGCCGGATCGCGTTCGATCTTGCTGCGTAGCTGGGCGATGAACGTGCGGAGATTGTCGACGGCATCATCGTACGTGGGTCCGAAAACGCTGACGAGGATCGTCCGCTGGGTCAGGACGCGATCGGGGTTGTTAGCCAGGAAGCGCAGCAGCTCGTACTGCGTGGGCGTCAGGTGCACCTCGCCGCCGTCCACGCGCACGGTGCGCGCGATCTGATCGAGTTCGAGCCCACTGACGCGAATGACGGCAGCATCGTCCCGCTGCGTCTCGCCGCGTCGCACGGCAGCACGGACGCGCGCCAGCAGCTCTTCGACACCGAATGGCTTGGTGACATAGTCGTCAGCGCCCGCGTCCAGGGCGTTTACCTTGCGCGGCTCGTCGGCGAGCGCCGAGAGCACGAGTATGGGCACCCGACTGAAAGCCCGCACACGGCGGCACACGTCTACCCCGTCGATGTCGGGCATCGCCAGATCCAGCAGGACGAGATCCGGTCGTTCCGCACTGATCGCCTCCAGCGCCGCCGTCCCATTCGAGGCGGTCCGCACTCGATATCCGCGGGCCTCGAGAATGGTTGCGAGCGCCTCGAGTACGTGCGGTTCATCGTCGACGGCGAGGATGCCATGTTGCGCCTGGCTGCGGGTCACGTGGGCGCGCTTTCGACTGCGGATTTCATACGAATGGCTGGACTGGGTGGTGGCTCGGGACTACGGTTGCCGCTGGAGCATAGCCGAAGTCATGACCGCATGGAGGCGACTCGGTCGCGGCGGAATCCTCGTGTATGGGCTCGCCCTGGTGGTGTCTGCCACTGCACTTGGCCTCGCGCTGTTGATCGGCGCCGTCGGCGGTGACGACAGTATTCCAGGGTTGCTGTTTCTGGGAGCGGTCGGGCTCAGTGGCTGGTACGGAGGACTTGGCCCAGCGCTGCTGACTGCCTGTCTGGGTGCGCTGGCATTGGACTATTTCTACGAGTCGCCTCCATTCCAGCTGCAGGTGACGAGCGCGCGGACGCCGATGTTCTGGTTGGCATTCCTGCTGACCTCGGTCCTGCTCGGGTCCTTGAACGCGCGGCTGCGGAGCTCCAATCAGCGACTGCGATTGGAGCGTGACAGGGCTGAAGCGGCGGTGTTGGCCCGCGACGAGTTGATCGCTGCCGTGTCGCACGATCTGCGGACTCCGCTAACGGCGATCAAGACCTCGGTGTATTCGTTACGCGACGCGGAGGTCAAGCTCTCCGACGAACAGCGCGAGCGCCTCCTGTCGAACATTGAGACCGAGTCGGACCGACTGGTGCATCTGGTGA
The DNA here is from genome assembly GCA_963776625.1 of uncultured Chloroflexia bacterium. Taxonomy (GTDB): domain Bacteria; phylum Chloroflexota; class UBA6077; order UBA6077; family CF-72; genus CF-72. The sequence goes on from CAVZNP010000013.1 coordinate 134,583, forward strand.
CCAGTGCGCTGGCGCTGCGTCGCCTGGAGAACGGCTTGTGCCCGCACTGGGACTGGGTTACCGCGTGTGAAGTCACCTCGGCTGCTCTGGATCGCCTGCTGGCATCGCTCGGACCACGGCAGGTGAGGTTCAACGTGCGCGAAGATCTCCCGCAGGTGTGGGTCGACGCGGCGCTGCTGGACCAGGCGCTCACCGTTCTGATCGACAATGTCGCGGTCCATACTCCGGCTGGCAGTCCGCTCGCGCTGGACGGCTCGGTGGAGCGCGGCGCACTGTGGCTGCGGGTGAGTGATGCTGGGCCAGGGATTCCGAGCCTGGACCGGGCGCGGGTCTTCGAAAAGTATGAACGCCTGGATCACGCGGGCTCCGGCGTGGGCCTGGGGCTGACCATCGCGCGCGCGGCCGTCGAAGCGCAGCACGGCACGTTGTTCGTCGAAGACAGCTCACTCGGCGGCGCGTGTTTTACGATCGAGATCCCGCAGCACGTTGGCACACCGTCCCGAGACGCGCCGTGAAGGTGCCGCCAGTATCCGCGTGACGATTCCTGCTCGATAGTGGGGCAGGCCCCTCTCCTGTACGACCGTGTTCGGTATCGTTGCAGACATGCCAAGGCAGGTCGTCGTTATCGGTTCTGGTGCTTCGGGTGTCGCGGCCGCCGTCGCTGCCGCCACCCAGGGTGCATCCGTCACGTTGCTCGAGCGGGCGGCACAGCTGGGCGGTACGACAGCGTGGGGCGGAGGCGGCATCTGGATCCCGGCCAATCCGTACGCGTCTGCCGAAGGCAGTCCCGATAGCGTCGACGACGCGCTGCTGTATCTGCGCAATGTGGGACTCGGCGACAGCGATCGCGACCTGGCCGAGCGCTACGTCCGGCAGGGCGTGCGTGTCCTGGCCGACGTCGAGAAGCACACGCCCTTGCGGTGGAACACCATCCGGGGCTTCCCCGATTATCACGCGGAACTGCCCGGGGCCGGGTTCAGGGTGGTCGCTCGCTCGAAATCGACTCCGTGACCGTCGGGCCGGACATGGTCGCCCGCATGCGCCCCAACCCGTATGGGACGCTGGCCGCGAGTCGGCGTGAGATCGAAGCGGGCATCGACGCGACTGAGGTCGCGCGGCGTGAGCGCGAAGGCACCATCGCCAAGGGCGTGGGCGTCTGCGCCGCGATGTGCCAGACGGCCGAGCGGCTGGGCGCCAGGATTCACACCGGCGTGCGCGCCACGCGGCTGGTCACCAGGGACGGCGCGGTCACGGGCGCGGAGGGCGACGGACAGAGGTTCGAAGGTCAGGTCATCATCGCTACGGGCGGCTTCGAACGCGACCCCGCGCTGGTGCGCGCCTTCCTGCGCGGGCCCATGACTGCGCCGGGCAGTCCGCCCACCAACCAGGGCGATGGTCTGCGCCTGGGCATGGCCGCCGGCGCCGAGCTTGGCAACATGAGCGAGGCGTGGTGGGCGCCCGCCTTCTCGGTGCCGGGCGAGCGGGTCGACGGCGAGCCGTTCTACCGCCTGCTGTTCGGCGACCGCGCGCAACCCGGCGGCATCATCGTCGACAGGCGTGGGCGGCGCTACGCGAATGAGGCGGCGAACTACAACGATTTCGGGCGCTCGATGCATGAGTTCGATCCCGCCGCGTACACCTTTCCGCGGGTGCCGAGCTGGTTTGTTTTCGACGCCGACCGGCGCGCCAGATACGCCATCGGTCCTCTGGGCGACCCCGATCACGATCCTGACTGGTTGGCGCGCGGGTCGAGCATCGAGGATCTGGCAGGCCGGATCACGTTGCTGCCCAGCGCGTTGCGCGAGACCATCGAGCGCTACAACGGCCACGCGGCGCGTGGCTTCGACGCGGATTTCGGCCGCGGCTCCTACGCGTGGGACACGTACAGCGTCAATTTCGCCAGCGCGCGCGAGCAGTTGCGGCCACTGACGGAGGCGCCGTTCTACGCGATCGAGGTCCAGGTTGGCTGCCTCGGCACCAAAGGCGGACTCAAGATCGACCGCCACGCGCGCGTTCAACGCGCTGACGGCTCCGGATCCATTCCCGGGCTGTACGCGGCTGGCAACGCGGCAGCGAATCCTTTCGGCATGGCGTATCCGAGTGGCGGCGCCACGGTGGGTCCGGCCATCGTCTTCGGCTGGCTCGCTGGGGAGACTGCCGCCGCGGCCGGGTAAGTTCGTGGCGCCGCCGACTCTACACCGATATGACCGTGAGATTCGACGGCGGGCCTGAGGCGGTAGCCGGCCTCATACAACAGGCGTATCGGAACCGACCTCGCTAGCGACGTCGACGAGCGGCAGCTCGTTCAGACGCTCAAGGCACTCCGCGACATCGTCGAACAGGAGTACGCGCTGCAAGTCGAGCGCGCGGCGAATGTCGCGCCGCTCGTCTATACGAGCGCGACGCCCCTGCATGGCCGCAGCGTGGTCTTGCGCGGCGACGGCAGTGGCGCAGGCAGTGGCGCGGGCAGTGGCGAGGGCTTCGCGGTGGGAGACGGCGTCGAAGTCGTGGGGCCAGGGGGTAGCGGCACGGCCGCGTTCGGCAGTGTCGTGACCGTCGACACCGACGGCGTGGTCGTCGAGCTCACCGGCGCACGTCAGACGCCGCTGCCCCAGAGCGGACTGCTGCGTTTGCGTGTCGACGACAACCAGCGCACGATCCGGCTGCGGGCCATCGAGCGCGTGGTGCGCGAGCGGCACACCCTGCGCTGGGTTGGACCGGTGCTGACGGGAGCTGAGCCCGCGCCACTGGCCAGCGTTGGGAGCCGCGGGCAGCTCTGGGAGCCTGAGCGGGACCCACCGCTCACCGAAGGGCAGGGCCGCGCGCTGGTCGGCGCCACCGCGGCAGCGGACGTCTTTCTCGTCCAGGGACCGCCCGGAACAGGCAAAACCACGGTCATCGCGGAACTCCTGCGGTATCTGGCGTACGAGCGTGGAGCGCGCATACTGCTGTCGTCCAGGGGTCATCGCGCGATTGACAATGCCCTCGATCGGCTCGAGGGCCTCGAGCTGCAGGTGCTGCGTCTCGGTCAGTCGAGCAAAGTCACCGGCGCTGGCCAGGCGCGGCTCCTGACAGAGGTCGTACGTCAGGCGGAGACGGACATCCCAGCGCATCAGCCGCCGGTGCAAGCGTGCGTCGATGCGCTCCAGCACGCGCTGGCCGAAATCAGCACCGCGCTGGCGAGACTGGAATACCTGCACGCGGCCATTGCCGCCGGCGATGCGATGGTTGCCGATCGGCTCGCGGACATCGACGCCTGGCTGGCCGACGCGCACCAGGATTTACGCGCACGCATGGCGGACGAGCGTGCCGCGGCGTCGAGCAGCCCACTCGGTGCCTGGTTCACGCAGACCTTCGCGGCGGCGGATCGCGAGGCGCGCTACCGCAAGTCCGCTGACCAGCTCGGTCAACGCCAGCGCGCGCTGCTCGACCGGGCGGACTTCGTTCAGCTCCGCACACACGTCGCGGACCTTCGGGCTGAACTGCAGCGCCTGACGACAAATTTCCCGCAGCTTGCGCCCGTGCCAGCTGGCATCGCGGCTCCGACGATTTCTCTCGTCGACGCCGACGCGGTCCGCGCCAGCCTCGCCGACGTGCGACGGGCCCAGGCGCAGCTCGAGCTCGCGATTCCGGCGCTCCAGGCCTGGTGGATGCTGGTCGATCAGCCGCAGGGACTGGCACGCTGCGTTGTCACGAACACGGATATCGTCGCCGCGACGGCGATCGGGGTGGACTCCGGCCGCGACGGAGCTCGCGTCGCGGACCTGGACTTCGACGTAGCGGTTATCGACGAGGCGAGCCAGGCGCATCTGATGGACCTGGTCGTGCCGCTGAGTCGGTCGCGCACGGTCATTCTGGTTGGCGACCACCGACAGCTCCCGCCGTATCTTGACGCAGACCTGCGTCAGCGCTGTGCAGCCAGCGGCATCGACCCGGAGTGGCTCGAGACGAGCGTCTTCGAATACCTGTGGGAGCGAGTGCCGACCTCTCACCGCGCGCGGCTGGACATGCAGTTCAGAATGCCGGCGACGATCGCCGATTTTCTCGGCACGGCCTTTTACGACGGCGAGCTCGCAAGCGCGCCCTCGAAACGCCACATGCCACCCGTGTGCGGCCTCTTTGCCGCGGCAGTCGTGTTCGTGGATACGTCCGACGATCCGCGGCGGACCGAGACCGCCCTCGCGCAGGGCTTTGTCAATCGCTGCGAGGCGGAGCTGACGGGCCTGCTCGGCGCAGCGCTACCTGCGCAGCTTTCGCTCGGCGTGATCGCGCCGTACGCCGCGCAGGTTGGGGCTATCCGTCAGATGCTCGCCAGGGCGCGCGGTCTGTCGCCGCGTGACCCGTGGCTGATCGACAACGTGGCGACGGTCGACAGCTTCCAGGGTCAGGAACGGGACGTGGTGGTCGTCTCGCTCACGCGCTCCAACGCCGAGGGCGCGGTCGGATTCCTCGCTGACCTCAATCGGCTGAACGTGACGCTGTCGCGCGCCCGCGCGCAGCTGGTGATCGTGGGCGACTACAGCACGCTGAGCGCGGCCACTGGCTCCCGCACTGGCTCCAGCACTGGCTCCAGCGGGGGTGGTCAGCGGCGCGAAGCGTTTGCCAGGTTCATGCGCGGTCTCGTCGAGCACCTGCGCACGGATGGCGAGGTCATGCCCAGCGCAGTGCTGCGCGCGAGGCTGGCCGATGTCTGAGGGAGTTCAAGCGACGGGCGAGCTGGAAGAGATTCTTGCGCGGCTGGTCGCGGCGGGTATCGAGCAACCGGCCGCGCTGGCGACCCTCCTTGGCGTCGAAGAGGTGCACATTGGGCGTCCGCGGCGGGCGCTGCTGCGGCATGGCATCGTGGCCGCGGACGCGATCGGCGCGCTTCACGTGACGCCGCGCGGCGAGGCGTGGTTACGCCTGCCTGCCGCACACGCACCGCAAACGACGGCACCGGTACTGGATCTCCCGGCGCTGGAGCCGTTGCCGCCGCCGCTGGAGCCCCTGGCCGCCTCAGGACCAAGGCGGAGATCGACGGCCACGCGAGGGGGATGGCCGGCACTCGACCTCCAGGGGCCGATCAGGCGGCTGCGCATCGTGCGCACGCGACTCTCGAGCGTGCGGCTCTCGATCGGGAGGCTGCCACGCGGGTGGCCGCGCCCGCCCAGGCTGTTCCCGCGGCGCTGGATCGCGCTGCTGGGTGCCTCGGCATTGCTGGTCTTCGTTGCCGGCGAGACCGGCTTTTACAGCTTCGGTCGGGGCGGGCACGCGGGCGAGCTGGCAGCGCCCGTTGAGGCGCGGGCCCTGGCGACAGCCACGCCGTTCGCCATCGCGGAGCTGCCGACTCCCACGCCCGGCGCGGAGCGCTGGATGGTCGTCCAGCACACGAACGGACTTGGACTGGTGCTGCGCCCGGCGCCGGCGTCAACCGCGCGGCTGCTGTTGCTCCAGGATGGCGCGCGTTTGCGGGTCACGGGCGAATCGGTTGAGCAAGCGGGTCACGCGTGGTTGCCGGTAACCGCAGCGAACGGCACCTCCGGCTGGGTGGCCGGCGAGTTCCTGGCGCCAGCCACCTGATGGCCTTCGCGGAATACGGCACATTGCTTCGCTTCGCTCGCTCGCGCCGCAGACAAGTCCCTCCGGGGGTCAAAGGGGCTGGCCGCCCCTTTGAAATCCCCGCGTTTCAGCGGAGAGACCTCGCCACCTCCCAACCGGGGGCTGGCCGCAGGCTAAATCGCGAAGCTCCGCAGCTAGACGCCAGGCAGCACCTGGTTCGCTCGCGGCGCGTCGCGTGAGCGCCGATCACGCCGCGTGCTGAATGCCGACGTAGCTGTCCCAGATGTTCAGCCACGTGCGGTTCGTGAACGCCCCCACGTTGTGGCCAACGACAAAGTAGGTTGGCACCTCGATCAACTCCAGGTTCACCCACATGGTGTCGTAGCCGTAGTGCATCAGCTGGCGCCAGAGGTCCTTTGCTTTACTGTCGTCTAGCTCGGTCACCGCGGCCTGGTACATCTGATCGGCCCGCGGGTCGTTGCCCGTGCCATTCACGCCCGTCGACGTCCACATGTTGGCCGAGTGGTAGACGTTGTTGAAGAAGCTGGTGTTGATCCACGGCCAGATCACCCCGGCGCTCTTGTCGCTAGCGGTCTTCGGGCGCGTCGCCCAGACGCTGTTGTAGACCGGCGTGTCCACGGTCTGGATATCGACGTTGATGCCAACCGCCTCCCAGTAACCCTGGAGGACTTGCATCAGGTCCGCGCCGAGCGCATTGGTATACAGGGTGACCGTCTGCGGATTGAACTTGCCCGGGTAGCCCGCATCGGAGAGCAACTGCTTGGCTTTGTCGAGATCAAACGCGTCGGGCTTGAAGCTGTCATCCCAGCCCCAGGTCTGCTCGCTGAAGAACCAGAAGCCCCCTGGCTTGCCCAGACCTCTGTAGAAGGTATCGGCGATTTCCTGGCGGTTGATGGCGTACGACATTGCCTGGCGCACGCGGATGTCCGAGGTCGGACCCTGCGTCAGCCACGTACCGGGAAAGCTGATGTTGGCCAGGGTCGGGAGCCCCACCTCCTGGAGGGCGTAGCCATTTCCCTTGAGCTCCGTCAGCCGGTCGAACGACAGGTTGCCGATGATGTCGACGTCACCGCGCTCCAGCTGAGCCACCCGCGTCGACTCTTCGGGCACGAGCGTCTCGGTAATGTGCGCCCACTGCGGTTTGACGGGACCCCAGTAATCTGGATTGGCGTCGAAGTCCATGCTCGTCTTGGGCACGTAGCCCGCGAACTTGTACGGCCCCGAGCCAACGGGTTTCGCGCGGAAGCCATCCTGCCCAACGCTCGTGAAGTAGTTCTTGGGCAGGACCATGGTCTCACAAAACGGGATCTTCAGCGGCCACTCAGGCTTCTGGGCCGTGTAGATGACCGTGTAGTCGTCCGCGGCCGTGATCGAGGCGTTGTTTTTGAGAATGTACGGCGACCACGGGTTGGTCGACTCTTGAGAACCGAAGTGCTGCAGCGAAAACACCACGTCGGCGGCCGTGAGCGGGTCACCATTGTGGAACGTGATGTCCTTGCGAATGTTGAAGGTCCACGTCAGACCATCTGGACTGAGGTCGTACGCTTCGGCCACATCGCCGACGACGTTGCCTTGTGCATCGAAGGTCAGCAGCGAGTCGTACAGGGTCCAGCCCCACTGGGAGGCGATGATGATCGGGTCCATCGATTCGTTGGAAAAGTCGGCATTGGCGTAGCGAAGCGTGCCGCCCGGCGCACCGCTGGCGCTCGTGGCAGCAGCGGCTGGCGCGCTGGTCGAGGCGGCCGCGGCACTCGTGCCAGCAGCGGGGGCCGTTGTGGCGGCGGGCTGGACAGGCGCCAGCGTCGCGACGGGTGCGGTAGTTGGCGCTGGCGGCGCCAAGGTGGGTGAGCTACTGGCGGGCGGCGCCGCCGCCGGCCCGCACGCGAGAGCGAGCGCCGAGAGGCCGGCTGCTCCTAAAACGGTGCCGCCCGCGCGCCACAGAAAGACGCGGCGGCTCCACGACTGGTCCCGACCTGAGGTAGGAGGCTGTCCGTTCATGGTTGCCCCTTTTCACTGCACAGACCGATCGCGATGGGGCGGTGACCTCAGCTGGCCCGGCCCTGAAGCCGAGACCAGCCGGGGCAAAGCGTCGCCTACTTGAGGCGAGCGAACTTCTGGACGCGCTGGCCTTCCAGCACTTCGCCGACGTACAGGTTGTCCTCAGAGTCGACCCAGATGCTGTGCGGCCCCCAGAACTTGCCGGGCTCGTTGCTGCGCTCGCTGCCGAACCGTCCAATCTCGTTCCCCTGCACGTCACGAATGCTGACGTGGTCCTCGAGCTCGGAGATGTAGACGATGCCGTCCTTGCTGATGTGCATGTCGGTCGGGCGTTCCATCATCGTCCAGATCTCGACGAAGTCGCCGTCCTGCGCGAACACCTGGATGCGGTTGTGCTCGCGATCGCACACGAAGACACGGTCGCCGTGGACGCCGATGCCGTGCGGGGTGTGGAAATGATTCGGGTTGTTCTTGGTGTTGCGGTTTTCCTGGGCGTTGCCCGGCTCACCCCACGACTTGACGAGTTGGCCGTCCGGGCTGAACTTGTGCACGCGGGCGTTCTTGTACCCGTCGGACAGGAAGATGAAGCCGTTGTCCGGCTGCTGAGCGATGCTCGTCGGCTCGTTGAAGGGCCCGGCGCTCTTACCGACGCCGTTGTACGTCGGCATGCCAGCACCCGAGAGCCACGGCGAACCAGGCGCCCGCTGCTCCTTGGTGTAGTTGGTATCCGAGGCCACACCCTTCTTGCCGAGCTCCATGAGCGGCTTGCGGTTCTTGTCGAACTTGCGGATCCAGTGATCCTTGTGACTCAGAACGTAGAGGGAGTCGTCCGGGTTGATCCACAGGCTGTGGGCCATCCCGAAGTCGTTTTCGCCCCACGAGTCGATGAACTTGCCTGTCTTATCGAAAACCATGTAGGGGTGGTCGGTACGTGTGTAGACGTGGACGTTGTCCTCGGAATCGATCGCCACGCCGGCACACTGGCCCCAGCGCCAGCCCGAGGGCAGCTGGCCCCAGTTTGGCACCAGCTCGTACTCACGCTCCCCCGCGTGAATGATGTGTCGCTCAACTAGCTGAACCATCGGCTTCTCCTCGGCACAATCGTATATGACCGTACGGTACCGCCCCAGAGGGCACCTTGTGCGCGCGAGTGTGCGCCTGTCTCGGCATCATTGACGTCATGTCAGCGCCCCATGCCGAGCCGCCACGCGCGCCCGTGCTTCCGCTTCCGAGCCGGCCGAAACCTGGCGAACGGTTTCCAGACCTGGAGCTGCCGGATCACTACGGCAACACACGGCGACTCTCGGAGCTCGCCGGGGGCGATCCCCTCCTCTTGCAGTTCTATCGCGGCTACTGGTGCCCGAAAGAGCAGGCTTTCTTCCGCATCCTTGTCCACCTGCAGGCTGAAGCGGAGGTAGGGTATACGCGATTCGTGTCCGTGAGCACTGATGCGCCGGATGTGGAGGCCGCGTTCCGCGCGGGGCTCGAAGCCAGATGGACGTTTCTGTCCGACTCTCAGCGCGAGTACGTTACGCGCCTGGATTTGCTGGAAACCACCGACACGCTGCATCGGCCGTACGCTCCCGCGGTCTTTTCGCTCTATCCAGACCTGAGCGTGCATCACGCGTACAACGGCTACTGGTTCTGGGGCCGCCCTACCGCCGAGGAGCTGCGCCAGGACTTCCGCGCGATCACGCGTGCCATCCGCCCCGACTGGGAGGTCCCGCGTTGAGGTCCTGGTGCTGGTTCGCCGTACGCGCCGAACGCCCGGCGGACGCCTCCGCGGTCGCCAGCGCGTACGCACCAGACGGCGGCCCAGTGGGTTTCGTTGCGGCATGGCCAGGCAGTCAGCGGCGTCCGACAGGCGGCCTGGGCATCGATATCCGCGCGGTGGATGCATCTGGAGGGCCGGGCTGGATTTCCCTCGCACTCGCGCGAGCAGGCGTGCGCTTGCTGTTTGACGATCCAGCCGTCTCGCAAGCCATGCGCGACGTGCTGGCCGGGCCCTGGCCGCGCGCGTGTTCGACGCTGACGCTCGATGCGGCGACCATCGGCGGCGCGGTTACCTGTCTATGGGACAGACCACGCGCGGCGCAGAGCAGCGATCCCTTCGCGCGGCTCTTCCCGATTCGACTGCTGCGCGTTGGCCCAGGCTTGCTCGGGGAGATGCCGCCACCCAGCGGACCGGGCATCCAACGCTACGCCGGCAGTCCCTGGCCCTGGGATCGTTTCTAGAGGTCACAGCTCTCGCGACACGTGAGTGCGCCAGCCGCGCGCCAGTCCCGAGTACCTTGACAAAGCACTTAGATAAGAATCATCCTCAACTAGGCTCGTCTTGACCCGGGCCGCGCGTATTCAAGCACATCGCCGGAAGGACGCACGACATGCCGAATTCGAACCAGGATTGGTGGCCGAATCAGCTCAGCCTGAAGGCTCTCCGTCGGAATTCCCCCCAGTCTGATCCCATGGGCCGGGATTTCAACTACGCGGCGGAGTTCGAGACGGTTGACCTGGATGCCCTGAAGAAGGACATCGAGCAGGTGATGACCACCTCGCAAGACTGGTGGCCAGCCGACTACGGCCACTACGGACCGCTCTTCATCCGCATGGCGTGGCACAGCGCAGGCACCTACCGCATTCACGACGGCCGCGGCGGGGCGGGCTCCGGTCAGCAGCGGTTCGCCCCCCTGAACAGTTGGCCCGACAACGCGAGCCTCGACAAGGCGCGGCGGCTGCTCTGGCCGATCAAGCAAAAGTACGGGCGAAAGCTCTCGTGGGCCGACCTGATGGTCCTGGCCGGCAACTGCGCCCTCGAGTCGATGGGCTTCAAGACGTTTGGCTTCGGTGGTGGACGTGAGGACGTCTGGGAGCCCGACGACACAAACTGGGGGCCTGAGAACACGTGGCTCGGAGACCAGCGCTACAGCGGCAAGCGTGACCTGCAGGAGCCGCTCGGCGCGGTGCAGATGGGCCTGATCTACGTGAATCCCGAGGGGCCCAACGGCAACCCGGATCCGCTTGCGGCGGCCATTGACATCCGCGAAACGTTCCGTCGCATGGCCATGAATGACGAGGAGACGGTTGCGCTGATCGCAGGCGGGCATACCTTCGGTAAGGCGCACGGCGCTGCTCCGGCGGCCCAGCACGTCGGGCCTGAGCCCGAGGGCACCGGCATGGACGAGCAAGGCCTGGGCTGGAAGAACACCTTTGGCACCGGCAAAGGCGGCGATGCGATCACCAGCGGGCTGGAGGGCGCCTGGACCACCAACCCGGCGAAATGGGACAACAACTTCTGGGAGAACCTGCACCGCTACGAGTGGGAGCAGGTGACAGGTCCAGGCGGGGCAGCCCAATGGACGCCGAAGGATCCAGCCGCGGCCACTGCCGTGCCAGATGCGTACGATCCGTCGAAGCGGCACGCGCCGATGATGCTCACCACGGACCTCTCGCTGCGGATGGACCCGGTGTATGCACCAATTGCGAAGCGCTTCTACGAGCACCCTGACGAGTTTGCGGATGCCTTCGCGCGCGCGTGGTACAAGCTCACCCACCGCGACATGGGCCCTCGCTCGCGCTATCTGGGCGCGCTGGTGGCCGCGGAGCCACAGTTATGGCAGGACCCCGTGCCTGAGGTCGATCACGAGCTGATCGGGGCGCAGGACATCGCCGACCTCAAGGCCAGGATCCTGGCGTCAGGTCTGTCCGTCTCCCAACTCGTGTCGACGGCGTGGGCGTCGGCGTCAACGTTCCGTGGCACCGACAAGCGCGGTGGCGCCAACGGTGCACGCATTCGCCTCGCGCCGCAGAAGGATTGGGACGTCAACAAGGCGGCTGGCGTCGCGGAGGTGCTGCCAAAACTGGAGCAGATTCAATCCGAGTTCAACGACGCGCAGAGCGGTGGCAAGAAGGTATCGCTAGCGGACCTGATCGTGTTGGGTGGGTGCGCGGCGGTCGAGCAGGCGGCCAGGAACGCCGGTCGCAGCGTGCAGGTGCCGTTCAGCCCGGGCCGCACGGACGCGGTGCAAGCACAAACCGACGTGGAGGCGTTTGCCGTGCTGGAGCCTACCGCCGACGGATTCCGCAATTACTTCCGGGGTGGCAGTGGCTACGAAAAGCCGGCGGAGCAAGCGCTGGTGGACAAGGCAGAGTTCCTGACGCTGACCGCCCCGGAAATGACGGTCTTGATCGGGGGTATGCGCGTCCTGAACGCCAATGTCGGACAGTCCGATCGCGGCGTGCTCACCACGCGGCCCGAGGCGTTGACGAACGACTTCTTTGTCAACCTGCTCGACATGGGAACCGAGTGGCAGACGTCCTCCGAATCCGCGTTCGCGTTCTCCAACCCAGGCCGTCTGGAGGATAGCTTCGAGGGTCATGACCGCGCGACAGGCGAGGTAAAATGGAAGGCGAGTCGGGTCGACCTGGTCTTTGGCTCGGATTCTCAGCTCCGCGCGCTCGCGGAAGTCTACGCGGCCGAGGACGCGCAAGAGTCGTTCGTGGGTGACTTCGTCACCGCGTGGAACAAGGTGATGAATCTCGATCGCTTCGACCTTGCCTGATCCTACGGAGGCGCCCGTCGTGGGCGCCTCATGGCGCATCGGTTCCGACCAGGTGCCCGCGGACCGCGCTGGAGGATCCTCCAGCGCCGGGCACGCGGCAGTTGCTTTATGGACAGACCCGCGGAGCTAAACGTCCTGCGGCAGTCCGGGCTGCGCTCCACACCGCAGCGCCTGGCCATCCTGCGCGAGGTGTTCTCGCGCAGTCACCCGACGGTGGCCGAGGTGTACGAGTCCGTCCGACGCCAGTTTCCGACGATCGGCCTGGCGACGGTCTACAACACGCTGCGCACCATGACCGAACGCGGGCTCGTCTCCGAGCTGCCATTTTCCAGCGCGCTGCGCTACGACGCCAACATGACGCCGCACGCCAACCTGGTGTGCCGCGGCTGCGGGCAAATCGAAGACGTGGAACTCGTGCCAGAGCACCTGGACACGATGCTGCGCGACCTGGCGCGCGCGGCCGGCTTCGCGCCGGATGGCCAGCGCTTTGACGTGTACGGCCTGTGCCGCGGCTGCGCGGCCCGCACCGTCAGCTGAGCCCGGCACAGCGGCCGGTCGTCAGCGGGCTGGTGGGCTCAGGCGACCCGCGGCAGAGTCGCGAATTCGGTGTACGCCTCGTCGGCGCGGAGAGCGTGCGCCTGGATGCGGGCGCGTTCGCGGTCCAGCTTGAGGAGCCTCGTGTCGCCGACTTCCTCGGGATACCAGGCTTCCCGCGCCAGATCGCGCAGGTGTTTGACGATGCCCAACTGTGTCTGGGCAGATGGAAACTTGATTGGCATTTCCTTTGTCAACACGCGGAAATGCCATACTATTCCTGAGTCGAGCCGTCATAGATTCTGGCGGCGCGCGGCATCAGACAATGCTGAGAACGGATTGGACGGGCGCCAGGCCGTCGGCCAGCAGCGTCCAGCGGGTGTCGGCGCTGTTGACGTGCCACACCTCGCCGAGGTCAGTCCCGACCAGCACGTTGCCCGCGGCATCTGGCGCGCTCGTCACGCACAGAATCGCGGCGACCGACGGCGAGTGCGGCGCGTCGCCGAGTGGGCGCCAGGCGGCTCCGCCGTCAGTGCTCTGGTAGACTTGGCCGTGAGCGCCGCCGTCCATGCGGTACTTGATGTACGGCTGCGCACTTGGCGCCGTGCCGACCGTCAGCGCGTGCGGTGGGCGAGGATCGATGCACAGCGGCCGCGTGTAGCGGTGCAGCATCCCCTCCCAGATGTAGCGCCACGACTGGCCGCCGTCGTCCGAGGCGAACATCCCCGCGATGCGCTCTTTGTCGGGCATCTGGGCCAACTTGCCAATGCGGCCGAAGCCAGTCGAGCAGTACACACGCTCAGGTCGCTCAGGATCGGCCACCAGGTAGTGAACGTCCGGCACGCCGCCGGGCAGCGTTGTCTTCCAGGTGCTGCCCTGGTTCTGGTGAATGTTGCTCACCACGCCGCCGACCTCGATGCCAACCAGGCAGCGCTCGGGGTCGTTGGCGTCGACCACGATTGAGTGCGCGCGGGCGCCAACCGGCCAGCCGGCGATGGCAGGCAGGCCGATCGTATCGCCGTCGAAGCCCTGTGTGAAGGAATCGACCTCTGTCCACGTCGCGCCCCCGTCGCGACTGCGAAACACGGCGGCCGGCACGATGCCGGCGTACACGGTCCGCGGATCGCGCGGCGCGGGCATGACTTCCAGAACTTCGCGGCCTTCGAGTCCGACGCGTTGCCAGCCGAGCCCGCCGTCGGCTGAGCCATACACGCCGTCATTGGTCCCGGCCAGGACATGGCCGTTGACCTGACGCAACACCTTGACGTCGCGTGACGACAGATCACTCGCCCGCGGCGACTCGCCCGCCGCCGCGAGGAACACCCCCTCGGTCGTGCCGATGACTAACACACCTGCGAGTCTATGTCGGCGCGAGGTCGAACGTGCGCTACCCTGAACTTGGACCCGGGACCCGCGCCGTGACGGGCGCGACCCGAGCTCAACACCCTCGCAGACGCCAAGGTGAGAAGGAGTGCGACGTGACGTACCGTGTCATTTCTGCCGACAACCATCTCCTCGAACCGCCCAACCTGTTCGTAGACCGCGTGCCGGCCCGCTACAAGGACCAGGCCCCGCGCATCGTGCGCGGCAAAGACGGCGGCGATGGGTGGAGTCTGGACGGCTCGATTCCGGAGAGCACGATCAGCCTGGGCGGTGGCCTGGGATCCGTCAATCCCGGCGAACGCATTCGGATCGCGCCGCGTGGCCTGCGCTGGGAAGAGGTGCGGCCAGGCAACTACGACGGCGCGGCGCACATCAAAGACATGATGGCCGATGGCATCGATGCCGCGGTCGTCTACCCGCAGATGGTCTATCGCGCGTACACCGGGCTCAAAGACCGCGACCTTGGCCTGGAATGCCTCAAGGCCTTCAACGACTGGCTGCTGGATGACTTCTGCGCGGCGGACACCAACCGATTGATCGGCATGTGCATGGTGCCGTGGGAACACCCCATCGAGGTCGTGACCGCGGAGCTCGAGCGCGTCCTCAAGAAGGGCGCTCGCGCAGTGTTCCTGCCGTACACCATGGATCCGCCAATCTGGCACCCGCACTGGGACCCGATGTGGCAACTGATCAGCGACGCATCGGCCGTGGCGTCGATGCACCTGCGCTTTGGAGGCACGCGTGCGCCAGGCCCAGCCCTGCCGCCAGGCTTCAAGGCGTCGTGGCTGTCCACGGCCAGCACGGCGGCCGGGTATTTCTGCGCGATCCCGCCCCTCACCGATCTGATTTACACGGGTCTGTTCGAACGCTTCCCGACCCTGAAGTTCGTGCACGCGGAAGTGGACTGGGGCTGGGTGCCGTTCTGGGCGGAGATCATGGACCAGGTGGTGCGCCAGCACGGGTACTGGGCGGACTGGCCGATGCAGCGCAAGCCGAGCGAATACATCGGGCGGAACGTGTTCGTCACTGGTCTGGACGACGTGGAAGGCTTCCGCCAGGCGTGCATCGGCAATCCGGTGGTGGCCAGGGCGGCGATGTTTTCCATCGACTATCCGCATGAGATCACGTTGTTCGGCCAGACACAGAAGATTCTGAACGAACTGTCCGACGGTCTGGATCCGACCGTGAAGCATGCGATCCTCGCGGGGACGGCGATGAGCCTCTACAACCTGCCAGAGTCGCCGGACGCGTAGCCCGGGCGTCGCGGGTCGGCCCAACCACCGCGCGTGGGCCGACCCTGCCAGCAGCAGCCCGTCCAGAACGTCGCACGCAGGACGCGCCGTCGGGTTGGACGTTCGTGCTCGAGCGTTCTGGAGCGTGCGTCGCGATAATGCCTCTATGATCAACGAACCGCGCATCGAGACACGCGCCGCGCGGGCGTATGTCGGAATTCGCATCAGCGTTGAGATGCATGACTTCCCGACGGTCATCGATCGTACCCTGGGAGAGCTCTGGGCATGGATTGGTCAGCATGGTCTGCAGCAGCAGGCAGGTGCACCGATCTTCCGCTACCTGACGATCGCTCCCGACGGCGCCATGGATATTGAATTCTGCATTCCACTCTCAGCCGCTTCCGACGGAGACACGCGGGTGCAGCCGGGAACCTTCCGGCCGGGCGCTACGCGACGCTGCTCCACACTGGACACTACGACGGCTTGCGCGACGCAACCGTGCAGTTGCTGCAGTGGGGCCAACAGCAGCGTCTGCAGTGGCAGATGGACGCCAGCGGGGTGTGGCGGGCTCGGCTGGAGACGTACCTTACCGACCCCAGCGCAGAGCCTGATGCAAGCCGGTGGGAGACTCAGCTGGCAATCCTCGTCGCCGACTGATGCTGACCATGCAGAAACATAGAATGCGCCCTGCATGATCGATCCACGCGTCGAGGATCTTCTCGATGAGGTCGGCCTGGCGGTCTCGCCAACCCAGCAGGCGACACTCGATGGCCAGGACCCGATCCTGGCCAACCGCTTCCCGGTAAGTGAGGCCGCGGCCGCGGCGCTGGCCGCCGGCGGCGTCGCCGCCTCAGACTTGTGGGCACTCAAGACTGGCCGAACCCAGGACGTGCGCGTGGACGTGCGCAAAGCCGGGCTTTCGCTGCGCGCCACCCTGGTGATGCGCCTGAATGGTGGACCGACGCCGCCGTCGTGGGCCGACGGCAATCCGCTGGTCGACTTCTATCAGTGTCGCGACGGTCGCTGGATCCATCTCCACGGCAACTTCCCACACCTCGCGGCTGGGACCATGGCGGTACTGGGCTGCTCGCGCGATCGCGACGAAATCGCCGCCGCCGTTGGCCGACGTGACGCGCAAGAACTGGAGGATGCGCTCGCGGCGAACCGACAGTGCGGCGCGATGGCGCGAACGGCGACGGAGTGGGCGGCGCATCCGCAGGGCCAGACACTTGCCAACGCGCCCCGTGTCGAAATTACCAGGATCGGCGACTCGGATCCCGAGCCACTGCCGGCTGGCAATCGTCCACTGTCCGGCATCCGCGTGCTGGACCTCACGCGCATCCTGGCCGGTCCGACGCACGCGCGCACCCTGGCGCAATACGGCGCCGACGTGCTCCACATCACCGCCCCCACGCTTCCAACCTCGCAGGTGTGGATCATGGACACCAACCAGGGCAAGCTTTCGGCGTACCTGGACCTCGACGTCGACGACCAGCGCGATCGGCTGCGGTCGCTGGTGAGCGAGGCCGATGTCTTCGCGCAGGGTTTCCGAGCGGGTGCGCTGGAGCGGCGGGGGTTCGGTCCCAAGCAACTGGCGGCTGCACGCCCAGGCATCATTTACGTGTCGATCAATTGCTACGGCCACACCGGTCCGTGGGCGGGTCGACCCGGCTCGGGAGCAACTGGCACAGACCGTCACCGGACTGGCCGCCAGCCAGGGCACGCCGGATCGACCTCAACGCATGCCAGTCGCGGCGTGCGACTATACCACCGGCTATCTAGCGGCGCTGGGTACGCTGGTGGCGCTTGGTCGACGCGCGCGCGACGGTGGCAGCTACCATGTGCGCGTCTCGCTGTGTCAGACGGGCATGTGGTTTCAGCGGCTGGGTCCGACGTGCGACCCCGCCGCGGCTATCGGTGCGGGGGAGGACGTCGACGCGATGACCGTGGAGGCGGACACCGCGTGGGGCAAGCTGCGGTACCTGACGCCATGCGTCGAATTGTCCGAGACTCCCGTATTCTGGGAGCGCCCGCCGGTGCCGCTTGGCACGCACGCGCCGGTCTGGCCGGCGCGCGCGGCATCACGCTAAACGCTTAGTCCGGGTAGAGCGCTGAGGGCTCCTGGAACTCCCAGGTATGGCCATCCGGGTCGACGATAAAGACCTGGTCGGCTCCAACGCGTCCCTTTTGCTCGCGGTATCCGACCCCAAGGCGATCCAGGTGCTGGCGGAGCCCTTCGAGGCTATCGACCATCCAGGCCGTGTGCCGCGCCTGGGCGGCCGGAATCGCGTCCGGGCCGGGGATGTACTGCGAATCTGTCTGAATGATGTGGAATTCGACGCGCTTGTCTTCCGACCCGACCCAGTAGCCGGGGCCGATATTCGGGCGCGGCAGGACCTTCAGCCCCAGGACCTCGGTGTAAAACTTCAGCGAGACCTCGGCATCCTTGACGGGAAAGCCCTCGTGCAGCGGTCGCCGTAGCGTTGGCGCGGCGGGGGCGCGTTGCTCCAGTACGCCTATCTGTGGACCTGTCATATGACACAGATGGTAGCGCCAATGAGGAGGCAAGGTCGGCGAGCAATAATGAGCGCGTGGAACGGCTAGGTACGGTCATCACCCTCGGCAACGACTTCCAGGCGGCACTCGACAACGTCCAACTGGCCGATGAGCTCGGCTACGAAAGCGCGTGGGTCACGGATGGCATCGGCAGGGATGCCTTCGTAGTGCTCACCGCCTTCGCTGGCGCCACGGCGCAGATCACGCTGGGCACCAGCATCGTCACGTTCTATCCCCGACATCCAACGGTGATGGCGCGGCAGGCCCTGTCGCTCGACGAGGTGTCCGCTGGTCGCTTCGTGCTGGGCATCGGCACCGGTCACCGCAACAGCATGGAAACCCAGCTTGGCTACGTGATGGGCGATGCGGTGGCCGCCACGCGCGCGTACATCGACATCTTGCGCCAGATCTTTACGAGCGGCAAAGTCAGCCATCGCGGCGAATTCTGGAACGTGGAGTGGAGCTATCCACTGCCGCGACCACGCGAGGTCAAGATCGTCCTCGCCGCGTTGAATCCACCGCTCATGGAGCTGTCGGGCGAGATTGCCGACGGTGTCGTGCTGTGGATGGCCTCCGACAATTACGTGCGACACGTCGTGGTGCCGCGCATCGCGGCCGGGCGAGCCAGGGTCGGCAAGTCACTCGACGGGTTCGACATCATCGCGCCGATACCCGTGGCGATCACCGACGACGTCGAAAAGGCCGAGGCCCAACTGCGCACGGGAATAGCGAGGTCCGGCAGCCAGCCGTTCTATCGTCGCGAGTATTTGAATGCCGGATTCAAAGCGGAGGTCGCCGAGATGGACGCCCTGCGCTCACGTGGCGGCGATCCGTCCCAGGCCGTCTCCGACCGGCTGTCCGATGCCATGGGCAAGGTTGGGAGCAAAGACGACGTGCGCGCGTTCATCCAGCGCTTTCGAGCCGCCGGCGCGAACCTGCCCGTAATCCGTCCCATCTCTGAGCCTGACACCGAACGCACGCTGCGTGAGTCGATCGGCGCCTGAGGTCAGTCTGAGCTGACTACTGTCCCGTCGGAGTGCCGATTGACGGGTTGGACGGAACCACGAAGCCGAGTGCGTCCCAGATCGGGTCTGACTCGAACTGCGGGCTGAGCATGTACGTGATGAACCCGTTCGCAACCTCGTTGCCCTGACCTCTGGTGATCGCCAGGCCCGGCCCGCCGATGGGCCAGACGCCGCTCGAAACCGTGTCTTTCGTTGGCATCAGCACGCTGCCGTCCGCTTGCTGGATGCCAACGGTGACGAGCTGCGGGCTGTCGAGAAATGCCAGGCCGAGATACGAAATTGCACCCGGAGTCGAACCTACCGTATTGACCACCGTCTGACTGTCATCCTCCTCCGAGGCGCCCACCGCGAATTGTGTATCGTCGCCGCGAAACAAATAGTTCGCCATTTGCTGACGCGTTCCGGAGCCCTTGAGACGATTAATGAGCACAACCTGCTGATCGTCGCCGCCGACTTGCGACCAGTTCGTGATCTGGCCGGTGAACAGGCCTTGCATCTGTTCGCGGGTCAATCCCTGCAGACTACCGGCGCCTTTCGGGTTCGCCGTGACCGCGAACGCCTCGATGGCGACCGCCGTCTGCACCGCCTCCGCGCAATTGAGCGTGCTGATCTCCTGGTCGGTCAGCGGGACGTCACTCATGCCGATGTCCACGCTACCCTGGCAGGCACCGGAGCGCCCGGCGCCGGAGCCGCCTGCCGAGACGGTGATCTGCACATTCGGGTTGGCTGCCTGATAGTTCTTGGATGCCTCGTCAACCAGTGGCTGCAGGGCCGACGATCCAGCAATGGTCACTTTGCCGCTGGCGGTCTGGCCGTACGTGATTGGGCCGCTGGCCAGTGCCGGAGCCGCCGCCCACGCGGTGAGCGTCACCCCCACGACAACGCCTCTCAAATACGTCCACCGCGATCTGGTACCAAACATCTCCATGCACTCCCTTGCCATTTCGCGCAGCTGACGCTGCATGCGAGGTAGGAAAGCACACTGAAAGCGGGCAATCCGGATTTGCGCAATCCGTTAACGTTTCGGGCCCGCTATTCGTCGCAATTGCAAACGCAAGGTTAACCGAAGGAGAACGGATCCACTCGGTCCACCGGCCGGAGCTACGGATGCCCGCCGGTCGCGGTGCGACGGTCATCCACCAGTCGGTCACTGACCAGTCGGTCATTGATGGCTGCCTGGAGACGTGCGACCACATCCGTCGAGACACTGAGCGCGCCGAACTGCTCATGGCTCATCACAAAGACGTCAACAGGCGTCTTGGCCACCACGGTCGCCGTGGCTGGAATCCGATGCTGCATGCTGATCTCACCGAAGAAATCGCCGCGGCGCAACCTCCGCCGTGGTTCGCTCGCGATATCCACGTCCACTTCGCCGTCGGCCAGGATGAAGAAGGAGTGGTTACTCTGGCCTTCGTAAATCAGCGTCGAGCCAGGCGCGAAACGTAGCTCGTCCATCAAGCTCGCAATGAGCTCGCGATCCTTGCGGCTCAAGCCACTGAACAGCGGGAGGGTCTTGAGTGCATCGGCTCGAGACGGCATAGACGGCTTCCTACAGGTGAGCTTACGTGAGCGCGGGGTTCGCGCTTCAGTATCGAGCCCCTGTCAAGACCGGTTTGGGTTGGCTTGCCGAGTCCTCCGCCCCTGGAGAGGACTCGGGCAAGGAACCTCAGAAGGAACCTCAGGAAGAGGTCAGGGTGCTGTGGCCAGAGCGAAGGCCCGCTGCGCTTCGGCTAGCTCGCGACTGGCGCGTCGATATTCACGCAGCGCATCAGGCGACGGCTCAGCGAACGCCATACGGTCGGCTTCGTCGCGCAGCTGCTCGAGATCGCGGACGAGCGCCTCCAGGCGCCGTGCGTCCCCGCCGTTCGCTGCCAGCACGCGGCGCGCGTTTGCGTCAAGAACACCCGTGTCTTCGCGTGGCGACTTTGGGGCGCCCTTCCGCGAGACAGGTCGGCGCTGCTGTCGGCGCGGCACTCAGTATCGGCTCCTGCCGCCGCCCGTGCGGCCGCCGCGCTGCTGGAAACAATCCGAGCAGTACACGGGCTTGTCACCGCTGGGTTGGAATGGCACCTGGGCTTCCTTGCCGCAGCTAGAGCACGTGGCACTGAACATCTCGCGCTGGCCGCGTCCCCGCGAGCTATACCCGCCGCCGCCGCCGCCGCCACCACCACCATAGGAGGACGAGGAGCCGTAGCTGTCGTACGAGCCGCCGTCACGCTGGGCCTTCCGCGCGGCACGACAATCCGCGCACCGAGAAGGCTCGGAGAAGCCGCGGCTGGCGTAGAAGTCCTGCTCGCCACTGGTGAACGTGAAATCCTGGCCGCAGTCGCGGCAGGTGAGAACGATATCGGCCGACATTGTGACGGCTCCCTTCAGGTAAAGCAGAAAAACTCGGCGGACTGGCAAGCCGAGGGATCAGATACGGTGGGCCAGTCAACGTGCGGTCGAAGGACGCAAGCGGACAACGCAAAATACCAGTCCCGGCGAGTGTAACCCAAACTGATGAGCAGGGGGCGAGACATATGCCAGGCCGAGCCCGGCCGCGGGGTGGGCGGCGTGTCCTGACGCCCATTTGTGACAGGCCGACGGGGGGCTAAGCTACTGCTCACGAGCATGGAGCTGCCGCGCGGAACGCAGCACGTCATGGGCATGGTGCTGGCCGGAGGTGAGGGCAAGCGCCTGATGCCGCTTACCGCCGACCGCGCCAAGCCAGCGGTGCCTTTTGGCGGCACCTATCGCCTGATCGACTTCGCGTTGTCGAACCTCGCCAACGCGGGCATCTTCAAAGTCGTCGTGTTGACCCAGTACAAGAGCCACAGTCTGGATCGTCACATTGCCCAGATGTGGAGGATGTCCTCGCTGCTGGGCAACTACGTCGCGACGGTGCCGGCCCAGATGCGCGTTGGCCCGCGGTGGTTCCTGGGCTCGGCGGATGCCATCTACCAGAACCTCAACCTCATCTACGACGAGCGTCCCGACGCACATCTGCGTGCTGGGCGCCGACCACATCTACCGCATGGATCTGCGTCAGATGGTCGACCACCACGTGCGCTCGCGTGCCGGGTTGACGCTGGCGGGCATCCGCGTGCCGATCGAGCAGGCGCCGTCGTTCGGCATCATCGAGTCGGACGCCGATGGACGTGTGCTCGCCTTCCGCGAGAAGCCCCAGACGCCGCGGCCGCTGCCCGACGCGCCTGACCAGGCGTACGCCTCGATGGGCGTGTACGTCTTCGACACGAGCGCGCTGGTTGAGGCGGTCACGACCGACTCGGAGCGCGAGGACTCGGTGCACGACATCGGGGGCAGCATCGTGCCGGCGCTGGTCGAGCGCGGCGACGCGACCGTGTATGACTTCAGCACCAACGACGTGCCCGGGGCGACTGCGCGCGACCGCGGCTACTGGCGCGACGTCGGCGATCTCGACGTGTACTACGAGGCCAACATGGACCTCGTCGCGCCCGAACCGATCTTCAATCTGTACAACTCGGCCTGGCCGATCTACACATTCCTGCCACAGCTCCCGCCGGCCAAGTTTGTCTTCGACGAAGATGGACGGCGGGGCATGGCGGTTGATTCGCTCATCAGCGCGGGCGTCATCGTGTCGGGGGCCACGGTGCGACGCTCGGTGCTGTCGCCAGGCGTCTTCGTGCATACCGGCGCCACGGTCGAGGGCTCGGTCCTCATGGACAACGTCGAAGTTGGGCGGGGCGCCATCATTCGCAACACGATCATCGACAAGAACGTCTCGGTGCCGGTCGGCACCCAGATCGGGGTTGACCTGCGTCGAGATCGGACGCGCTTCCACGTCTCGCGCGGCGGCGTGGTGGCACTGCGCAAAGGCCAGCCGGTGGCCAGCTAGCGGGACTGGTCGCATCTCGAGATCTTCCCCCCCGTCTAGTTCGTTGCATGCCAGCACGCGTGCGAAAAGGCGCACCTGGCACATTTTGCGCTGACCCAGCGTGGGCCAGGCTCGACGTCCGCGCGAAGCCACTGGCGCATCTCGGCCATCGTCGAGCGCAGGCGCCGCTCGAGCTCAGGCGTGAACTCGACGCGCTCCCAGCCATCCGCCAGGACCAGGATGCCGTGCGGCGGGCGGACGCCGTACACCTCCTGCACCAGCAGACACTGTGCAGCGACCTGCATCACATGCGAAGGCTGGATGCGCTGCGCGCGTGGTTTCTGCTCGACGGGGATCAGATAACGGCCTGAGCGCAGCACGTGGTCGGGGCGGCCGATCAGGCCAAGGCGCGCGGACCGCAGCGTGGGCGAGCGAAGGCGACTGTCGTCGGCGGCGACGAGCGTGCCTTCGGCCAGGCCGAGCCTCGAGCGCTGGGCGCGGCCCCAGCGGCCGAGCACGATGTACGCCAGCACAGCCAGGGCCAGCGACGTCAGGGCTATCCAGAACAACGTCGTCATCGGGCGACGAGCCCCGCGAGCTGCGCGATCAGCAACACAGCGACCAGTGTGATCGCGAGCAGCAGAATCTGGCGCAGGGTTTTGACCAGGCGCATGCGGTCGGTGGTTCGGCCGATCTCGCGATGCGTGGCGCTGCCGCGCTGGAGGCGCCGCTGGGCTTCAGGCGATGGCGCGACCTGGTGGCGACGCAGGTACCAGGCCTGCGGGCAGAAGGTGTATTCGGCGACCTCCGAGGCGCTGAGCACCGCCTCGCCGCCGCTAGACGTCGGGGTTGCAGAAGGACGGTCGAGTCGAAGCGACTTCATGGCAACACTGACCGAGTGTAGCACAAATGTTCTGTTTTCAGACCCGTTGGGTACACTCTGGGAGGCCCACGAGGGTCGGCATGGGTCCTGTTGGGGTGTTCGATTCTGGGGTAGGCGGGTTGTCCGTTCTGCGCGAGATTCGGGCGCGCTTGCCGAACGCGGATCTGGTGTACGTCGCTGATTCGGGACATTGCCCCTACGGTGACAAGTCGTACGCGGAGATTCGCCGACGCGGCGAGGCCATTACGGCCTTTCTACTGGGCCAGGGTGCCCGCGCGATCGTGGTCGCGTGTAACACGGCCACGTCGCCGCCATCGACGGGCTGCGCCGCGCGCACCCGCGCGTCCCGTTCGTGGGCATGGAGCCGGCCATCAAGCCCGCCGCGGCGGCCACCCGCTCTGGGGTCGTCGGCGTGCTGGCGACCGGCGCGACGCTCGGTGGAGAGCGGTTTGCTGGTCTGGCCCAACGGTTTGCCGACGGCATCGAGCTACTGACGCAGGCGTGTCCGGGCCTGGTGGAACGCATCGAAGCCGGCGACCTGGGCGGACCCGCGACACGGGCGCTGGTGCAGCGCTACGTCGCCTCATGCAGCGAAGGCCGGCTAAAGATCGCCCGGACTCACGGAACCGAGAGCGTAGCACCGCCCAGCTGACGCGAGATGCGCTGCGCGGCGTCCACGACGTGGACGGCCAGCCCGTGCATCTCCTGCTCCGAGACAAACTGCACGGGGAACGTGATACACAATCCGCCAGTCACCGCTCCGCTCCGATCGATGACCGGCGCGGCGACACCGCCACTGCCAACCACAGACTCCTCGCGATTGGTGGCGTAGCCGCGGCGCCGAATCTCCGCGAGCTCGCTCAGGAGCAGGCCCACGGTCGGTGGCGTCTTCGGCGTCCAGGCTGGCAGCGCGCCGTCGCCGAGCACCGCGCGCACCCGCTCGTCGGACAAACCCGACAGAATGACTTTGCCGGTGGAACCGATGTACATCGGGCGGCGACTGCCGACGACCATCGACACGCGGATGCCATTGGCGGGCGGTGGCTCGGCGACGGCAACCATGATCACTTCGGCGCCGACGGGCACGCCGAAGGCGCAGGTGTAGCGACAGCGCAAGGCCAGCTCGTTGAGCACCGGTTCCGCCACTTCGCGGTAGATGGCCGCGGGCTCGTAAACCGAGCCCACCGAGAACAGCATCGGCCCGATCATGTAGCGGCGGGTGGCCGGCTCCTGGACAACGAAACCGTCCTGAGCCAGGGTCGCCATCAGGCGTGTCACGATGCTCTTGTGGAGGCCCGTGGCACTGGCGAGCTCGCTGACCGAGCGGCGGCTGTGATGGCGATCGAAGGCCAACAGCAGCCGCAGGGCGCGTCTGACCGAGGTGTAGCCAGTGCTCGACGCGTGGTGCGCGCCGTGCTTGGAGCCAGTGTTCGAGCCGTTGTTCGAATCCGCGCCAGTTGACGTGCCCATGCCGGCGATCCTAGGCTACGATAAGCAACGCGGTTGCAGTATAAGCAACGAGCGGGCGGTTTGCATACCCCCGGGGAGGTTCCGCATGAGCATGAACGGCGCCACACCCACTGCCCCAACCCCCATTCGCGACAAGGCCGCCATCGTCGGCATCGGCACCACCAACTTCGGCGCCGTCTATCGCGACCTCGATCCCGAACGCAGTGCCTACGACCTCGGCATGGAAGCGCTCCGCAACGCGCTCGACGATGCGGGCCTGGCCAAAAAAGACGTCGACGGCCTGATCGTCGTGCGCATTCCTGGCTATACGCGATTCTCCGAAATGCTGGGCCTGCCACAACTACGCCTGGTCAACGTGCTGGAGGGCGGTGGACGCATGGCCGGCGTGGCGCTCCAGTACGCCACGATGGCCGTGGCCACGGGTCAGGCGGAGACCGTGGCGGTCGTCTACGGCAACAATGGCCGCTCGGTCGGAGCGCGCTATGGCGGGGAAGGCTCGCGCACACCCAGCCCCGACGACACCGCTCCGTACGAAGCGATGTACGGCTTCACCTCGCCGGGCGCCGCGGCGGCCATGATGTGGCACCGCTATCAGCACGAGTACAACGCACCCGAAGATGGCCTGGCAGCGGTGGCCATCAACAATCGCAAGAACGGCGCGTTGAACTCGAACGCAGTGTTCCAGAAACCCATCAGCTACGACGAATACATGCAAGCGCGCTTCATCGCCGAGCCACTCCGGCTGTTCGACTACTGCATCATCAACGACGGCGGTGTGTCCTTCATCGTGACCACCGCCGAAAAGGCCAAAACTCTGAAGCATCCGCCGGCGTATATCGGGGCAACGTACGCTGCTTCGAACTTGAATCACAACTACCACGTTCAGGACTTCTGGTGGGAGGCGTGCCAGGACATCAGTCGACGCCTGTACAAAGAAGCCGACGTGACCCCGAGCGAAGTGAAAGTCGCCGAAATCTACGACAATTTCACGCCCACGATTCTTTTTGCGCTGGAGGGTTTCGGCTTCTGCGAACGCGGCAAGGCGCACGCGTGGGTCCGAGATGGGCGCATCGAACTCGGCGGACAACTGCCGGTGAACACGTGTGGCGGACACACGTCCGAAAGCTATATGCAGGGACACGCGCTCATCTGCGAAGCGGTCCGCCAGGTACGCGGCGAAGCTGGTGCTCGTCAGGTTCCCCACGCGGATGTCGTGCAGTACAACTGCGCTTCGCCGATTACGACCGCGACGATTCTGCATCGCTGACAACAGGAGGAGCGGCCGTGACCGTCACGCACACACCGACACGCCCAAAGCCCATCCCGCCCATTTTCAAAGTCAACCAGGGCTTCTGGGAAGGCAGCAAGGTGGGCGAACTGCGCCTGGACCACTGCACACGCTGTGACCACATCTGGTTCCCGCCATCCAATTCGTGTCCGCGGTGCTTATCCACCGACATCGACTGGAAAGCCGTCTCGGGACGGGGCACCGTCTGGTCGTGGATCTGGATGCACCAGCGCTACGGCTGGGCATTCGATACGGAGGTCCCCTACCTGTTAGTCCAGGTCAACCTCGAGGAAGGACCCTCGTTTGTCTCGACGCTCGTCGGCGTCAACAAGGAGGACCTGCGATTCGACATGCCAGTCAAGGTGGTCTGGCAGGAGCGCAACGACCAGCAGTCAATCCCGGTGTTCACCGCGGCCTAGCGCGTGGAGGAAGCGCGCGCGCCATACGACGACATCACCGTCATCGAACTTGGCGAAACAATCGCACCCGCCTACGTCGGCAAGCAGCTGGCGGACCTGGGCGCCACGGTCATCCGCGTGGACGATTCGAGCGGACGTGGCCTGTACGGCTTTCCGCCGCTCATCGGCGTGGATGCGGCGGGGCATGCGGTTAGCGCGGCGTATTTGCATTTGTGTCGTAACAAGTTGAGCGTCGCCCTCGATCTGGACTCCCAGGCCGACCAGCAGCGCCTGCGGCAGCTGCTGCAGCGGGGTGACGTTGTCATCGACGGTCTCGGCCTCGACCGCCTGCAGACGCTTGGCATCTCGCACCAGGGGCTTATCGAGGCCAACCATGCGATCGTGACGTCGATTACTCCGTTTGGACTGACGGGACCCTATCGGGACCTGGCCGCGAGCGACCTGGTAGTGATGGCGCTCGGCGGACTGCTGAATCTGGTTGGCTCACCCGAGCGCGAGCCCCTGTCGCTCGGGGGGTACCAGGCCCAGTACGCCACCGGGATTTGCGCGTTCACGGGCAGCGCCGCGGCGCTGCTGTATCGCGACCAGTCCGGCCGCGGACAACTGGTCGACGTGTCGGCGCTGGAGTCGATTGCATTCATGGAGTGGAAAAGCGCGGCCAACTTCGAGGCGACCGGTTCGGTTCGACGCCGGGTGGGGGATCACTCCCACAATCTGGTCCTGCCCACGCGCGATGGCTGGTTCGGATTGCTGTACACCGATCCCAACTGGCCGCAGGTGCGCGAGCTGACCGGCGTGAAAGGGCTCGACGACGAGCGCTTCAGCACGCGCGCGGGCCGCGTGGCACACGCCGACGAACTGCGGGCGCTGCTCAGCGATTGGTTCGCGCAGCGTACCAAACACGAGATTTACCACGCGGCGCAGGCGCTGAGAATCCCGGCCGGTATGGTGGCTGAGGTGCCAGACCTGCTCGCATCCGAGCAGTACGCCGCACAGGACTTCTGGGAGACCGTCGATCACCCGGCGACGGGGCCAGTGACGTACCCGGGCGCCGCTTATCACATCAGCGGCTACACGCCGCCAGCGCGGCGGGCGCCCCTCCTGGGGGAGCACACTGACAACCTGGACGAAGCACAGCGGACGCGAGAGAGGAGTGAAACATGGCCACGCTAACCAGTGCGGGCTACGGCGAGCTGATCCTTCTGGAAAAGCGAGAGGGCGGCATCGGCATCATCACGTTCAACCGTCCAGACAAGCGCAATGCTATGAGCAGCGCGGCGCAGTCGGAATTTCGGGCGGCGCTGGCGGACAGCCGCGAGGACTGCAAAGTGCTGATCCTGACCGGCGCCGGCGTCGCGTTCTGTTCGGGCGTCGATCTGTCCGAGGGGCAGGGCCGGCCAGTACAGCGCACGTACGCCTATGGCAGCAATAGCTGGTTCGAGACCAATGAGGTGCTGAAGGAACATCCGGCGGTGTGCATCGCGGCCGTGAATGGCTACGCGCTGGGTGGCGGTCTGACGCTTGTCAACAACTGCGAGCTGGCGATTGCCTCGGAGCGCGCGGAGTTCGGGATGCCCGAGATGAGCTTCAACACGTTTCCCGGTCTGGCGGGTCCCGCCACGATCCGGCGGGTCCTGCCCAAGCACGCCGCGTACATGATTCTGACGTCGCGACGCGTGGACGCGGTCACCGCCGAACGCTGGGGGATCGTCAATTCCGTGGTGCCGCACGACCAGCTGCTCGACGAGGCCGAGAAACTGGCGCGGCACGTCGCGCAGTTCGACGCGGTTGCGCTGGACTGGGCCAAGAAGGGCTACCGCGACCTGGACTTGATGCCGTGGTCGGAGGCGTTGGTCTACGGCGGCTACATCGGGACCCAGATCCGCCGGGCAGATGGCAGCGGAGCCTCGAGTGGCAACGCGGCCGTCCAGCGTTTCCTGGCCGGCCAACCCAACCCCGGCCAGGGCGCCAACGTCCTGCAGAAGCAGCAGGGAGCCTGAAGTCGTGGTCGAGGCGCTCACTGGAATTCGCATCGCCGACTTCGGCACGATCACGGCGGGCGCCAACGCGTCGCAGATGCTGGCCGACCTCGGCGCGGACGTCGTCAAGGTGGAGTCCGCCAGTCGACCGGACACCTTTCGCGCCTGGCAGACCAACGCCCCTGCGCACGACGCCGAGAAGGTCAATCCTGATCCCTGGAATCGCACGCATACTTTCAACATGGTCAACCGCAATAAGCGCGGCATCTGCCTGGACCTCAAGCACCCGCGCGGTCACGAGCTGGCGATGCGGCTGGTCAGTATCAGCGACGGGCTCGTCGAAAATTATCGACATGGTGTCATGGATCGTCTCGGCGTCGGCTATGCCGAGGTATCGGCGGTGAATCCGTCGATCTCGATGATCTCGATTGGCAGCCAGGGGTCCAGCGGCCCGGAGGCGAACTACGGATCGTACGGTGCGACCCTGGACGCGCTATCGGGACTGATGAGCATCACCGGCTATGCCGACGCACCGCGACCCTACTGGTCGAGCGAGGAAATCAACTACCCCGATCAGGTGGCCTCGACCTTCAGCGCGGGGCTGCTGATGGCCGCGATCCGGCTTCGCAATCGGACTGGCCGCGGGTGTTTTGTCGACGTGTCGCAGCGCGCGCTGGTGACGACGTTGATCGGCGAGCAGGTGCTGGGCTATACCGCCGGGCACGGGGCCCCGCGCCGCGTCGGCAACAGTCGACCGGGTCTGGCGCCCAACGACTGCTACCGCTGCCTGGGCGAGGATGCCTGGCTGGCGATCAGCATCGCATCCGACCAGGAGTGGCAACGACTGTGCGTCAGCATCGGTCGGCCGGAGCTCGGCGCGGACCCACGCTTCGAAACGGAAGCCGCGCGTCAGCGCCACCCGGACGAGCTCCGTACGGAGATGGAACGCTGGACAACTCGCCACTCCAAGCGCGAGGCCATGCACGTTCTGCAGCGCGCAAGCATCCGCGCGGGTGCAGTGCTGACCGGCGCGGAAATGTTGCAGGATCCGCAGCTCCGTACGCGCGGCTATTACCAGCAGGTAGAGCATGCACGCGCCGGCAAGCAGACGCTCCGCGTGGCGCCGTACCACCTCTCGGAAACGCCGCCGACGATTCACAAGGCCGCGCCGTGTCTGGGCGAGGATACCGACGTGGTGCTACGCGAGCTGCTCGGGCAAACTGACGACGAGTTGCGGGAGCTGGCAGCCGAGCATGTGACGGACAACGTCCCGTTGCGGTATCAGACCTTCTGAACCGCGTGATCCAGATTCGAGCCGACTTCCACACACACTCCATCGGTGAAGGAACCTTCGGGCCCAACTCCGAGGACTTGATTGCGCGTCACCTCGAGGCGGCAGTCGAGGTCGGACTGGAGTGCATCACCGTGTCCGATCACAACGATCTGCGGCCCGGTTTGCTGGCGCGCGAGTATGCCGTGCGCCACGGACTGCCGCTCGTCGTTGTTCCAGGCATGGAGCTGACCACGCAGGAGCGGGTGCACCTCGTGGCGGTTGGCCTGGAGGACGTCGTCGAAGCCTGGCAGCCACTGTCGGAAAGCATCGTCCGGATCCGCGAGGTGGGCGCGATCAGCGTCCTGCCACATCCGTTCTTTGCGCATTTGCGGTCCAGGACCGACGTGGACGCCATCGAGCGGTTCAATGCGCAGTACGGCGACTTCGACTTGAACGGCGCCCGCGTAGCGCTGGTTGCCGACAGCGACGCTCACTCAGCGGACGACCTCCGCGCGAGCGCGCATTACACGCTGGTCGACGCGACCTCGCGCACCTGGCAAGCCATCGCCGACGCAATCCGCGCCGGGCGCACCACGCCCATCTGACCATGTGGGGGGTATGTCACTCACCGTGAACGAAACCAGGCAGCTCGCCCAGTTTGTCCACCAGACACACTACGCCGACATTCCGCCCGCCATCATCGACGAGTTCAAGATCTTTGTCCTCGATACAGTCGCCGCCGGGTTCATCGGCTCGATGCAGCCGTGGACACGCAAGCTCACCGGGGTCGTCCAGTCGCTGGGCGGAACACCCGAAGCGTCGGTTTTCAACCAGCCGTGGAAGATCGACGTGTCGCGCGCGGCGCTCATCAATGGCACGGCCATTGGCTCATTCGAATGCGAGCCGCTCACGGGAACCCACGCCAGTGGCACGGTGCTGCCGGCGTTGCTGGCGGTGTGCGAACGCGATCACCTGGCTGCCCGGCCATTTTTGACCTCGCTCGTGCTTGGCGCTGAAATTCAGGTTCGCATGTCACGCACCGCGCTTGGACTCGAGTCGGAGCGCGGCTTTCACAATCCTGGCACGCAAGGTCCGTTCGGCGCCGCGCTGGCCGTCGGCAAGCTGTACGGCTACGCCGAGAGCACGCTGATCGACGCGATGGGCATCGCCGGATCGCACGCGTGCGGGCTGGTCGAGTTCGCCTGGGAAGGCAATGACACCAAGCGGATGCACCTCGGCCGCGCGGCGCAGCTTGGTATGGAAAGCGCCTTGCTGGCGGACACCGGACTCAGCGGTCCGTCGCACATTCTCGAGGGTCGTTTCGGCTACTACAACGCGTTTTCCTTGCCGGGCGCCGACCTGGCCGAACTGACGCGTGGGCTGGGATCCACGTGGTTCGTCCAACCCCCGTCGCACAAGTCGTATGCGCTGCACGCCACACAACAGGCGGTGGTGCACGCGATCCAGGAGTTCAAACGCGCGCATCCCATCGATCCCACCGCCAGCCGGCTGCAGCCGGCTGGCCGTCAGAGGCCGCGAGACGATGATGGAGGGCCGCCACTCCGTGCGTGACCCGATGACGGTTATGGGTGGCCAGTACAGTCTGCCGTTTACGCTGGCGGTGGCGGCGCTGCGCGATCTATCCAATCCGCTGAACTACGACGACGCGGCGGTCAGCGATCCGGTGATTTGAGGTCTGGCCGAGCGCGTCGAGCTGATCAGCGCCGAAGGCGACCTCGCCAATCCGGAGGTGATCATCGAACTGGACGGCCAGAGCTACACGCTGGCCACCGGCCCGTACAAGGGCTCGCCGCGCAACCCGTTCACCTGGGATGACATGCGCGAGAAGTTCACGCGCTACGCTGGCCAGGTGCTCGACGCATCGCACATCGCCGACATCCTCGCGGTTGTCGCCGACCTGGAGGAGGTTCCGGACATGGCACGACTGGCTGAACTCGTCTCGGCGAGGACCTCCGCGCTGAGTGGTCGCTGATGCAAGCGACCTACACGCGCGGCCTGAGCGAATTCGTCGCCGACCTCAGCTTCAAGGACATCCCACCAGACGTCGTGGAGCGGATGAAGCTGCTGGTGCTGGACACCATCGGCGCCGGACTGCTGGGCGCCGGGATGCCGTGGTCGATCCGCATGCGCGCGACCGTCCAGGACATGGAGGGACCAGGTGACGCTTCGGTGTGGGGCACCCAGTTGTGCTTCTCGCCACCAACCGCCGCGCTGGTCAACGGTACGGCGGTCCACGGCTTCGAGATCGACGACGTCGGCGCCGGCGGCCACAACGGCTCGGTGACGCTCACCTCGATCCTGCCGCTCGCGCAGCATCGCGCAGGCGCGTCCGGCAAGGACATCATTACGGCGACGACGGCGGGTATCGAGGTAGCCTCGCGGGTTGGCCAGTGCGTGGGCAGCATTCCACACACGGGCATGGGCTTCCACGGGCCTGGGCTCATGGGCACCTTTGCCTCGGCAGGGGCCTCAGCGAAAACGCTGGGACTCACAGCCGACCAGTGCGTCGACACATTCGGGCATGCCGGTCAGCAAGCGGCGAGCCTGATGTTCACACACCACGGCGGCATGGGCAAACGCATGCTTGCAGGCCAGGCGGCGCGCGCGGGCGTTTTTGGCGCGCTGCTCGCCGCCAATGGGTACACCAACGCGCCCAATGTGTTCGAAGCGGAGTACGGCGGGTTTCCGGCGGCGCACACCGGCAATCAACGGCCACCTGCCTACGATCTGAGCCAACTCACCCGAGGACTGGGCATCGACTGGCAATCGCGCGGGGTGAACTTCAAGATGTGGGCGTGTCGGGTGCCCAACCACGCCACGCTCGAAGGCATTCGCAGCCTGCGCAAAGAACATGACATTCCCCCAGACGAGGTCCAGTCAGTGGAGATTCGCCTGGGCAAAGCCGCGTATCAGAATGTCGGGTGGGCGTACACGCCCACGACGATTACGTCGGCTCAGCTCAACCTGTACTACGTCTCGTCGCTCATGTTGCTGGAAAACGACGTGTTCGTCGATCAGTTCACCGCTGGCAAGATCAGCTCACCGCATGTGCTGGACATGATTTCGCGCGTGCACATCCTGCACGACTCGAGCATGGACGAAAACAGCTATGAGGGCACGCCCGTCAAGATCACGATGCGCGATGGTACGGTGCACGAGACCCTCGGACGCCTGCGCACACCCAACAGCGACGAGCCGGTGACGCGCGACGACGTGCTCTCCAAGTTCCGCAAAATGACGCAACGCTTCTGGACGGAAGCGACCCAGAACCGGGCGATCGACCTGTGCGACCGGTTGGAGGGTCTGGAGGATACCGGCGAGCTACTGGCGCTCCTGCAAATCGAGCACCTGCCACCGATGGACATGGGCGGCGAGTAGCCCCGCGGCAGCGAGCAGCCCGCGGCCGGCTCAGCGGCCGCGCAGGCAGGCAGGGCGAATCATGGATTCTCGCAAGAGAATAGCGTGCACACCAGCCTGTCGCCGCCGAGCGTGCCCATCCTGCGCCGCGTGCTGCCCCTCGCGCGCGTCCTGCACGATGCGCGTCTGACTTTGAGCCTGCTCTCAATCGAGGACTTGCCGCACGAGTTTCTTCTACGACTGTGCGCGGACTGTGCGCGGACTGTGCGCGCGCGCGAGGCGTTGGCTCGGCTGCAGGTAACGGCTCAGGACGTGGCCAGCGCCGAGCGGTACCCGCTGCGTCGCGCCGAGACGCGCGGCTATGGGGACGCCACACGCTGTACCGACGACCGTGTCGGACCGCACCTCGACTCAGGCAGCGCGCTCATGTTGCCGGCGCGCACGTTCAAAAGGCGCACCGGTTCGGTGGTCGAAAAAGCCACGCCTCGGCTGATCGGCGATTGGCGATCGGCGACGACGACGCGGGCTGGCCGTCGGGCGCAGCGCAACAGGTGCACGGCCGCGAGCGTGCCGCTTCCTCCGCCGCCGACGATCGCGATGGTCGGTGCCGTCACGCGGCCCGCGGACGCCAGCTGACCAGGCCAACCTCGAGCGGGCGCCGGTCGCTTGGGCCGAGCACCCCGTCGCCCCAGTCCACCAGCAGCTGTGTGATCGCCGCGTCCAGACGCGCATCGGCAACCGACCCCGGCAGCACGTGCAGGCGGCGCCGCAATCCCGTCTGGGCTCGCGCTCGCGGTCCGAGCGGCCAGATCGGTACCTGGAGCATCTTCACGTCCGGGTAGATGCCGAGCGACCAGAGCACGTCAAGGACTTGCGGCAAGGCGGGATTCGGCAGGCGGCGTTCACCGAAGACCGCTTCCCAGAAGCTGAACAAGCGCGATTGCGGCGGCTCGGCGAAGACGACCAGACCGCACCAGCGCTGCGCCAGCTGCTCCAGCCGCTCGACGAAGGCTTCGATATCCGCCAGCGAATACACGACGTGGGCCGCAAAGGCCGCGTCGGCCATGCGTTCGGCAACGTCCTGCCAGCCGCCGCGCACGACCCGCACGTTGCTCACGCCCTGCTCGCGGGCGTCGGCCTCGAGGGCGGCGGCCATCGGCGCGCTCGGTTCGAGCGCCACCACGTCGCGCACGGCGCGCGCCAGGGGAATGCACAGTCGACCTGCGCCCGCGCCGACTTCGAGCACGCTGGCATCTGCGCCGACCGCCGAGGCGATGCAGTCAACGAGGTTGTGGTCGGTGCGCTGTCCGGCGCGAAAACTGTCCACGCGCCCGGCGTACGGATCGCCAGCGGCGTCCCAGCCCGAGTCGCCCAGGCGGAGTGCCTGGCCTCGCGCTGCATCCTGCATCAGGCGCCAGCGTTCGCCGGCCGATGTCCGCACTGTTCGATCTCCCGTCATCAGCATGCCAGATTGTGTGCGTGCGTCGGTCCTGGGATGCCGCACGTCTCAGTCGTGTCTCGATCTGTCGACGCGGAGTCGCGGTCGGCCGCGTGCCTGCGTACGCTGTCACCGGCAAACACTGGCAATGGAATGAGTATCCTTCAGGGCGACCCTGTGGCCCACGACACAGCAACTCTCGAGGTTCCGATCAGCGGCGTTCGACGCGGGCGGATCTATCGGTTCGATCTTGGTGGTCGACCAGTGATCCTGTTCTGGGCGGCGGATCAACTCGTGCTCGCTTCAGAGATCTGTCCACACATCGGCGGTCCACTCAGTGAGGGCCGGCTCGAAGAGGACGGGTGCGCGCTGCGCTGCCCCTGGCATGGATACAAGTACGATACGCACACTGGCGAGTTCCTCGAGAACCCGAACGAACAGTTCATTCAGCAGCGACTGAAGACCACCTACGCACAGTATCGTCCCGCTCAAGCGAGGTTCAAACTGCACCTTCTGCCATACGTCATCGAGGACGGTATCTTACGAGCATGAGATACGCGTTCAGGCTGGTCGACGACGACTTTGACTACGACCTTCTGACCGCGGTCACCGCTTATCTCGATTGCGAACACTACGCGTGGCTCCACGCGCGGAACTACAGCCACTACGAGATCCTGGAGGATGGGCCGACGACGTCGCGCATCATCCAGCACAGCAAATACTTCGGCATCACGTTCAAGCAGCACCACCTGCGCGAGTATGTGCCACCGAGCGAATTCAGGATGGCCTCGGACAAGCCCTTCCCGATCAACACGCACACCACGTTCACGCAGCGTGCGGATGGCGGCGTACACCGCAGCGTGGATGTGACCATGGATCTGCCAGTCTTCCTGTGGCCATTCCGCACCCTGCTGGCGGCGCACCTGCGGCGGTATGACGCACGTGTCTACAGTGAAGACGCGGCGGCAGCAAGAAGACGCGAGCAATACCTCGGCAAGAACAACTGGGCGTGGGCGTTTCGTCCGTCGCAGTTCTTGCTGCACAAGGACGCGGTGATGGAGGCGTTTCGCGCCGAGATCGCCAGTTGCCTGGGCGAGCCACGGTTCGCGCAGGAGCCTGTCTTCGTCGACCACGCCTGAGCGCAAGGAACCCGCGGCTGGGCCGTTCAGTGCGCGGCGAGGTCAGCCGAGCGATACAGCCGAAGCTGCGTCGCGGGGGTGCGGTTTGCGCTCCACTCGTCGAGAATGGCCGACCAGTCGCCCCAGGCGACCCCGTGGCGCTCGAGCAGGTCGGCTAAGAACAGGATGTTGGCACCGTTGGCTGCCTGAAACACAGGCGTCACCTGGGCAGCGCGCTCGGTCACCGGTCCCGGCGTCCAGTAGCCCTGCATGTCGACCGCGACGTAAGGATAGTCGACCGCGATCTGGCGCAGATCGTCCTCGGTGTTGATGAAAGCGGGCCGCAGGCGCGCATTGGTGCGGTCCTCGCCGAGGTAGTAGCTCAGCACCGGGCCGTCGGTTGAGGCCACACGCTGAATGCCGTCCCGAGCGAGGGTGGCGAGCAAGTCTGGCATCGCGCTGGGGGCCGTAATGATTTCGACATCACGCGGCAGGACAAATAGACCGAGCACGCACAGCGCGGCGGCGACCACTCTGCCCGGGTAGCGCGTCCGCTCCGCGACCCAGTTCAACCCGAGGGCGGCAAGCAGCATGGCCCAGGGCAGCGCCACGGAAAAGTTGCGCATGCGCACCTCACCCGACGAGTACACGCTGAACAGCACGACCGGGACAAACAGCGACGCGACCAGAAACACGTCGGCGCGTGCCCACGAGCGACGCACCACCAGGACGCACGCGCCGACCGCGAACAGGCCCAGCAGGGGGAGACCGTCCATCAGTCCGAGGTCGGCAAAAAACGTAGGCCACTGATCGAGTCGGGCGCGGGTGGCGGGGTTCATGCGCATGAAGTTGACAAACTGATGCACGTAGTCCAGGAAGCCCGGTGTGGCGCCTGAGAGCACACTGATCGCCTGGGCGGTGAGAAAGGCGCCTTCGAGGATCGCCAGGGGCAGCACCACGCCGAATCCGAGCGCAATCAGCCGCACGACAGTGGACCGCCAGCTTCGACCCGCACGGTCGCGCGACGCGACAACCAGTTCGAAGACGCCGATGAACGGTGGCAAATACAGCAGGCGGTTATTGCAGGCAAACGCAACGCCGAGCAGAACGCCGACGAGCAGCAGCGTACGGAGCCGATCGAAGCACGCCGGTTGGACGAGACGCCGCAGGTAGACGAAGCCCGCGAGTGTCGCGAAGAACAGGCCAGTTGACTCGACCAGCGGTTCGCGCGAATACACCAGGTGTTCGGCTGAAACTGCCAGCAGGAACGCGGCGATGATGCCAACCCGACGATGCCAGCCGAGGCTGCCAATCGCCCAGGTGACGACTACGGTGCCGAGGCCCGCGAGCGCCGGAATGAGCCCGGCCGCCAGGGTGGTCGGCCCCAGCAGGAGCATCGCCACGGCGAGCAGGATCGCCTGGCCGGGCTTGGCGAGATCGGGCGGATGCCCGTCGGTACCGACCTGCACGGCCTGCACGGCTCGGTTGATCGGGTTGCCGGGGGCGTCCGACGCGGGGTGGACGACCGCGTCGCTGGCGCGCGCCGCGGCGCTGGCCAGGAAGCGACCTTCGCCGAGATAGGCGCCTGAGTCGAAATACAGGATTGGCATACTGCCGAGCTGCCAGAAGCGCAGCACCGCGGCGAGCAGAAAGACAGCGAAGATGGGGCTGAGCCAGGCGGTGAGCGGCCGCGTCGTCGCGGTGCGCCGCAGGGGGAGGGCCTCGCCTTGCGCCACTCCCACGTGTGGCGCGCCTGTCGCGTTCAAGATGTGTTGTGAACTCTACTCAATTCGGCGGGCTCGCCGAAGAGGGGACCGGGTATCCTTCTCGGGCTTGATGGACACCGCTGACGGCCGCTTGCGCTTGAGCATCGAGCAAGCGGGCGCGGAGGTGCTGCATCGTCCTGCGCGTGCCGTCCAAGCCGCCGAGCTCGAGTCGCCGGGCGTTCAGCGGCTGATCGAGCTCATGCTCGCGACGCTGGCGGGTACGGGCGTCGGCCTCGCGGCACCCCAGGTCGGCATCGGGCTGCAGATCGTGGTGATCGCCGATCCGGCGCATGCCCAGACTCAGCACGATCAGGAATTGTTCCGCATGCAGGAGCGCGTCCCCGTACCACCCCACGTCCTGGTCAACGCGGTCGTCGAGGTGGTGGATGGCGAGGTGGCCGAGTTTTTCGAGGGCTGCCTGAGCGTCAACGGGTATCGGGCCATCGTGCCGCGGGCGCACCACGTGCGGGTTCGCGCTCTCGACCATCTCGGCCAGCCTGTCGAGCGCGAAGCCAGTGGGTGGTATGCGCGGATCGTTCAGCATGAAGTCGATCACCTCGCAGGTCGGCTGTATCTGGAGCGGATGCTGCCGCGGACCTTCGTAACCACCGCTTCCGCGGTGCGCTGGAGCGCGCTGCCCATTGACGAGGCCAAACGGCAGCTGGGGTGGTGAGAAAATACTGCCGTATACAATCGGCCGCGTGTTACCGCGAGTCCTGACGCGAAGAGCGGCTCTGGTCCTTCTCACCTCCGCCGCGGGCGGTGCGCTCGCGGTTGCCTGTGGTCCGACCGGAGCGCCGACCGAGGCACAGACATCCGCGCTGGCGACGGCCGTGCCTGCTCCTCGAGCGACGCCCGCGGCCGTCGCTCCGAGTACAGCAACCGGCGCGGCAACGACCAGCGCCACCGCGAGCACCTCCGGCGGAGCGTCGGGCACGCCACGCGCCCTTGCAACGCAGGCTTCGCCCACGGACGCGACACCACCGCGCTCCGGGGGCACCGTGCGCACCGCGGACGTTGGCGACATTCCCCGTCTGGATGGACATCAGGCCTCGCCACTGCAGAACAGCACCACCTGGAACGTGTACGACCGCCTGGTCTACTTCGATTACGATCTGCAGCTTCAGGCTGCGCTCGCCGAGAGCTGGGACGTCGATCCCGATTTCAAACGCATCAAGCTGAACCTGCGCCAGGGTGTGCAGTTCCACAACGGACGCGAGTTCACCAGTGACGACGTGCACTGGAACCTCCTGCGTGTGCGCGACCCGAACCTTGCGGCCATCGTCGGCAGCCTGAGTTATCAGAGCGCGTGGTGGACGGACATCCAGACACCAGACAAATACACCGTCGTGCTGCAATCCGACGCGCCCCGTCCGGGTCTGTTCGACTTCTTCCACTACTTCAACATCCTTGACCAGCAAACAATGGAAGGAGCGGATGCCAGTACGAAAATGAATGGCACCGGGCCCCTGATGTTCGTCGAGTGGATGCCAGGCGACCACCTATCGTTCACGAAGAATCCGAACTACTGGATGACGGGCCGCCCGTATATCGATGGCCTGTTCAACCAGGTGATGCACGATGCGCAGGCTATGATCGTCGCGCTCGAGGCAGGCGCCGTCGACATTGCGCACTTGCCACCGGTGGCGGACGCGACTCGACTCAAATCGAATCCGAATTTCAACGTCTTGTTTTTCGACCAGGGCGGCTCGTGGTTCTTCATCGCGGCCAACCTCGTTATGGCGCCCACCGACAACAAAGTCTTCCGTCAGGCCTTGAACTACGCCATCGATCGCGAGCGCTGGGCGAACACCGTCCTGCAGGGCATCGTCGGTGCACCTCAGGACCTGCCGTACCCATCGTCCTCGGCTGCCTTCGAGGCCGACAAAGCCAACGTGTATGCGTTTGACCTCGATAAGGCCCGATCGCTGCTGGCCGCGTCGGGCCTCAGCCAGCCGTCGATCGACATCAACTACGCGACCGCGGGCTACGCCAGTGAATATGCGCAGCTGGCGCAGATCTATCAGGCGGACCTGGCCCAGATCGGCGTGACGGCGACCATCAAGCCGGCTGACAATCCCACCTTCAGCGCGCTGACGTCCAAAACGACCTACAACGGCGTCATTCTGAGCGCTGGTGCGTATGCCAACGTCAGTGAGCCGAGCGCGACGTTCACCATCGGAGGGCCCACCTGGACGGAGCAGGGCAGTTTCAACGATCCAACATGGACTCAACTGGTGGGCCAGGCGGCGACCGAGCCCGACGCCTCGAAGCGCAAGGCGATCTACAGCCAATTGAATGACATCGTTCTGGACCAATCGTTTGTCATGCCCATTTCGCTGTATCCCAACATCTCGATTGCAAGCAACAAGGTCCACGCGCTGCGTATCGACCGGTCCAACAGACTCACCTATACGGAGATGTGGCTCGGATGAATTTCTCCCTCCTTCGCGCGGATCACACCGGCAGCTTGATGCGACCGGGTCGACTGCAGGCAGCCTTCGAGCGCAACAGAGCCGGCCAGATTGACGCCGCCGAGCTGCAGCGCGCGCAAGACGCGTCGATCCCCGAGGTGATCGCCGAACAGGAGCGCCACGGACTGCCGTTCGTCACCGATGGCGAACTGCGTCGGACTGGCTATATGGACAGTTTCCGCGAGGTGCGCGGCTGGGAGTGGGGCGAGCAGCTCTTTCAGGCGCGGACCAGCGGCCCCAAACCGGCGCGGCAGCGACTGGAGCTGGTCAACAATGCTCCGCTCGAGGAGTACCAGTTCGCGGCGCGGTCCGCCGGCCGCCCGGTGAAGATAGCCCTCGTCAACATCGACCATCTGCGGGGTGGCATCGACCTGGCGGCGTCGAAGGACGTGTACGCGGACATGCAGAGCTTTGAACGGGACGTGCTGAACATCTCGCGCGCGATGATCGCGGGGCTGGTCGCAGCGGGCTGCCGGTATATCCAGATCGACGGACCGAGCTACGCCTTCCGTTTCATCGACCCGCAGGCCGTGGCGCGACTGCGCAGCCAGGGTATTGACCCGGTTGAAGCACTGCAACATGCCATCGATATGGACAACGCGCTCATTGAAGGCTTCGACGACGTCACCTTTGGCATGCACGTGTGTCGCGGTAACAACGCTGCCGGGGTTCCGCGCTCCGGTTCCTATGACGGTATCGCCGAGCAACTCTTCAATGGACTGCGGTACCAGCGTTTACTGCTGGAGTACGACGACGAGCAGCGCGAGGGCGATTTCTCGCCGTTGCGCTTCGTGCCGAAAGACAGAGTCGTCGTGCTCGGCGTGGTGACGACCAAGTCCAGGCGTGTGGAGAGCGTCGACGAGGTCCGACGACGCATCGACGAGGCGAGTCGTTTCCTACCACTTGAACAACTGGCGGTCAGTCCGCAGTGCGGCTTTCGGCACGGTGGCTTCAATCCCGCGGACTATCCCGACCTGCCCGGTGCCGACGAGCAGTGGCGGAAGCTGGACGTGGTTCTGGAGGTGGCCAACGCCGTGTGGGGGGCGGTCGACCAGGCGTGATAGCCCGCCAATGAAAGCCACCTTCTACACGCGCGTGCCGTACGTGGGTCAGGCCGAACGGCGTGGGTGGCCGGCGTCCCCGGCGGCGTACGAGCCGGAGATTGGCCAGGCTTCGATCGATCTGGCACTGGACGCCTTCGAGGCCGCGGATCAGCTGGGTTTCGACTGGGTGACGGTGGCCGAACACCACTACGCGCCGATCTGCTTGACGCCCAATCCGCTGGTCATGGCTGGCGCCTTGAGCCAGCGGGTCAAACGCGCGCAAATCGCGGTGCTGGGCGCCGATATCCCCATTCTGAACCCCGTGCGCGTCGCCGAGGAATTCGCGATGCTGGACAACTTGACCGGCGGACGAATCGTTGCGGGTCTGCTGCGGGGTATCCCAACGGAATATCTGACGTACGGCGTCAACGTCGGCGAGTCGCGCGATCGCTTTGAGGAAGCCCTGGCATTGATTGTTCACGCGTGGACGGAACCGCACCCGTTTGGCTGGATGGGGCGGTACTACGAGTACCGCACGATTTCGCTGTGGCCGCGACCTCTACAACGTCCGCACCCGCCAATTTACATGTCTGGCTCGAGTCCGGACGCGGCGGCGCTCGCGGCGCGGATGCGGGTCGGGGTCGGCTTCGCGGCAACCACGCTCGCGAAAGCTCTGGAGTCGGTGTGTCTGTACCGACGAGGGGCGGAGGCGGCTGGCTGGAGTCCAACATCTGAGCAGATCCTGTACCGGATCTCGATTCACATTGGCAACACTGACGCCGAGGCGTACGACACGCTGGATCCGGAGGCTTTTATCGTGGGCCAGCCGACGGCGAGCGTGGGCCAGGCGCTGCGGCAGTCGAGCTATGGCGCCGGGCGCGCTCCCGTTCGGGCCGCCGCCGGAAGCGATGTGCAGGCGCGCATCGACAATGGCCAACTGCTGGTTGGCTCGCCGGACAGCGTGTTGAAGCAAATTGAGCGCGTGCAGGGTGCGCTGCAGCCGGGCATCCTCGATCTGAATTTCCCCGACCTCGACCGGGATGCCATGCTGCGAGCGCTGGACCTATTCGGCACGCGGGTTTTGCCGCGCATGCACGAGTTGTAGACACTTTTCCCCAGAGGGGACCCAGGGGGAATGTGCACGGGGCCCGCGCCCCTACGGGGTAGACCCGCCCAGCGCCCCTCCGGCTCACTCGCCCCGCACCTTTCCGGGTGAACCCGCCCTGCGCCCCTCCCCGGTGCATTCGCTCCGCTCACCTACGAAGTAAACCCGCCCTGCACCCCTCCAGGTGCACTCGCCCCGCACCCCTCCGCGTGAACCCGCTCCGCTCGCCTATGGGGTGGACCCGCCCCGCGCCCCTCCAGGTGCACTCGCTCCGCGCCCCTACGGGTGAACCCGACCGCTCAACTACGGAGTAGACCCGCCCCGCGCCCTTACGGGGTGGATACGCTCCACGCCCCTACGGGGTGGACCCGCTCCGCTCCTCCGCGGGTGGACCGGCTGCGCTCACCCTACGGGTGGACACGCTCCCGCTCCCTGCGGAGTGGATAGAGCGTGCCGCTGCAACCCATACGCGGATCGTGCTACGCCACCGCCGCGGGTGCCGCGAGGAATTGCTCCAGCAGGGGCATGAACTCGCCGAAGTGCGCGAAGTGGATGTTGTGGCCGGCGTCCGGCACGGTCACCACCTCGATGCGCGGATTGGCTTCTTTCAGCAAGTCGACCGTCTTCGCCGAAATACCCGGCGGCTCCTGACCGGCGCGGATCACCAGCGTCGGGCAGGCGATGTTGCGCACGTGCTGCCACAGCTTTTCGTAGCCCGGCTGGCGGGCCAGCGCGCCGCGCACGCCCGCGACGTCGGCGCGGAAACCCCACGTTCCGTCTGGGCGCTGGACGTAGTAGACGTCGACGCGCTGCTCGAGCGCATCCTGCGCCATGTGGGGATTCGCCTCGCGCACGCTGGCAGCGACCTCCTTGCGCGAGGCAAACACCGGCGCTTGCATGGGCTGCATCGGCGGGCGGGGATCGTCCGCTGGTCTGGGCGCGGAATCCTCGATGATCAGGCGGCTGACGTCTTCGGGGTGGACGGCGGCATACGTGTAGGCGATCGAGCCGCCCATCGAGTGCCCGATCAGCACGAACGGCGCGAGATGCAGCTCCTGACTGACCGCGCGCGCGTCGGCCACGAAGTCGTCAATCGTGTAGCGACCCTGTGCGTCCCACTCACTGGCGCCGTGCCCACGCTGGTCAAGGGCCACAACGTGATATCGCTCGGCCAATGCCTCACCGACATTCCGCCACGCGAGCGCCGTGCTGCTGAAACCGTGCAACAGCAGAATGGCGGGCGCGGATGGCGCACCCCACTCGAGGTATCGCAGTCGCAGGCCATTGACCGTGGTGAACGTTTCCTTCATCGTCATCGTCATCGCCGCTCCCACTGCTCGCGTGCGAGCATCGCCGGGCATGCTATACCGTTCGAGCAGGCCACGCCCGTTTGTCGTCGGCTCAGCCGAGCCACACGCAGCGCACGTCGACCGCGTCGTAGTGGTCAAGCTCGATGCCGGTCACACCCGCGGCGTTGAGCACGGAGCGCGCCTTATCCAGATCGAAGGCGTACTGGTTGGCCTTGTCCGCTTCGTAGGCCGGCGAAAATGACGGCCACGGTTTTGCCTGCGGCGTGCCGAACTCGAGCGACAGCGTATCGACGAACCGCTTCCGATCGACGGCGTAAAACAGCGCCTGGCGCACCATCTTGTTGTCGAGCGGCGGCACGCGTTCTGCGCTTCTCGTGCAGCATGCCTGAAGTA
This sequence comes from uncultured Chloroflexia bacterium, assembly GCA_963776625.1. Taxonomy (GTDB): domain Bacteria; phylum Chloroflexota; class UBA6077; order UBA6077; family CF-72; genus CF-72. Next base: position 178,604 of record CAVZNP010000013.1, read on the forward strand.
GGTCTCGGCGCCGCGCTCGAGCGCTTCGAATTGACGGCGCAAGGTGAGAAGTACTGCGTCATCGACATCGTGGATCAGCGGCTCGCGAGCATCACGCTGACAGCGCTGCCAGAGTTTCCCTTGCGCATTGATGCTGACCTGGCGCGCCAGTTCGTCGGCGCCTGGGAGCAGCGCGCCAACATGCAAGGGATGGCCTATAAGGCCGATCACGAACAGCGGGAGGTCTGAAGCAGGCGGACGTCAGTCGTCTAGCGCCTGATAGGCCGTCATCTGGTAGCGAGGGAACACAGAGCGGAGCTCCGTGTCCACCTCATTCGGACCCGGGAGCAGGCGTTGAATCAGCAGCAGTCCCACCATCTGCTCGACGGGGTCGATCCAGCTGTTGGTACCGAACGCGCCTGCCCAGCCAAAGGTGCCGCGCGAGGCGGGTGTACTCGCCTCACCTGAATCATCGACGACGCGTACGCCGAGTCCGAACCGGTAGCCGCGCATGTCACCGAAAGCCCGGTCCAGCGGAAGTGTCCCAATGTGGTTGGTTGCCATCAGCGCAACAGTCCGACGACTGAGCACGCGCTCACCGTCAAGCTGGCCGCCATTGGCCAGCATCATGCCGAAACGGCCGTAGTCTTCCGCCGTGCCGGCCAGGCCCCCGCCGCCAGAGTAGTAGCGGTTCTCAGGAGTCGTTTGCAGATCGATGAACCACGCGGATTGCGCTGCTCGGAGGCCGGACGGGGTGCGGTTGTAGACGACTGCCAGGCGTGACAGTTTGTCCGCCGGGACGCTGAAAGCGGTGTCGCGCATCCCGAGCGGCTGGAAAATCCGCTCCTGGAGAAAACGGTCGATGCTCGACCCCGACACAAGTTCCACGATGTGCGCCAGCGTGTCAAAGCCGAAGAGAGGCGAGTACTCCCAGATCGCGCCGGGCTGAAAGCTCAGTGGCACTGGCCCCATCCTCGGAATGACGTCACCCAGGCAGTCACCGGGGCGAAATGTTCCCAGGACGGCGGCCGTCTGCTCGAAAGACACGCCGGCGGTCGCGCTGCCCATCCCGGAGGTATGCGTCAGCAAGTCCTTGATGGTGATCTCGCGACTGGCTGGCTCCAGATGAAACCCGCCCGCTTTCAGGTCGGTGATCGCCCAATTGGCAGGCGCGCCATTAGGGACGGCCACGTGCTGGGCCTTGAACGTCGGCAGGAAATTCGATACCGGATCGGTGATCAGCAGCTTGCCCTCTTCGGCGAGCACCAGAATCGCCACGGCGATCACGGGCTTGGTCATAGACGCCAGACGGAACAGCGCATCTGTTTGCATCTGGCGGGCGGACTCGATCTCCGCCAGACCATGCGCCTGCAGGTGAGCAACGCGGCCACGTCGGGCCACGAGCGTGACGCCCCCCGAGATCACCCCTCGGTTGATGAAGTGCTGCATCAATGCATCGATGCGCTGCAGACGCGCAGTCGACAACCCAACCTGCTCGGCGATCGAGACTTGCTCGGCGATCATGCGCCCAGCGTAGCGCGGCGGGCGGCTCAGGTGAACGGGTCGTAGCCCAGGCGCACGGCGGCCGCGATGGCGAGCTGCGCCCGGCACTGCAGGCCATGCGCGAGACAGCCATCGCGCGCATCGAGCGGGTGGTCAACTGGCGCCACGTCGGCGGTCCACGGGTGGTATTCGACGATCGTGGTCGCCGCCGAGCGGCGTCGTGCGCTCAGAAATTCGTAGGCGGAGCGTGGCGGATAGACGATCCAGCTCTCGGCTGCCGCCTCGTCAAAAAGGATCAACTCATTGTCCGTTCGGCGAGCGACACTGAAGGTCGGGGAAAGGGCACGATCCGCGCGCTGCGCGGCGGATGGCGCCGGTGGAGCCGAAGGCGTGGCCCGCGAAGATCGCAGGATGCCTGGCGGCAGATGGACTGGTTGGTCGGAAAGCATGCTCGCGCCACCTTGTCGCCGGCTCGCCCGCCGCGAGACAATCTCGGCGTTGCAGGTCTTCGCGCATCCGTTCATGTACTGGGTCGGTATGGACACCGACCCGCGCACTACGCCCGAGGCGCTGGCCGACTTCAACCACTTTTACAGCACCACGCACGTCCACGAGGTGCTTGCCGCGCACCCCGGCTTCGTCAGCGTCAATCGCTACGAGCTGCTCGATCCCGATCCGCGCGGCGGAGAGCACCGCGGCCCACGCTGGCTGGCGGTCTACGAGGCGCAAGATGAAGCCGCGGCCCTCCAGTACATCAAAGACAACGAGCGCCCCTGGTTGCATCGCCGTAAGTATTCGCCGTGGCCGCCTGCGCGCCGCAAAGCCAAAACCGTGTGGCGCATGCTGTGGCGGCAACTGCGGCTGAACGGTGCGGACGGTCAAGTGCCTGACGCCGTCTTCATGGTCGGGACCAACGACAGTGACGCGCCTGAGGCTGACGATGGGTCGAACTCGAACGCGTTCTCGACGTATCTCGAGCTCTACCAGGCGTTTGCACACCCTGACCCAGGCTGTCCACGCTTCTGCGCCATCTACGCCGCCGACGCAATGGGCGCGCGCGAGGGATGGGAGCGGCGCGAGAGTACCTGGCGGCTGGTCTACCGCCGCATCCCCGCACCTGACCAGGCCGACTAGCGCGGCCGAAAGCCCGACTGCGACTCGTTTTCAGCCCGAGTCGCTGAAAACGGGCTTGTCGGCCAGACTTCTAGCGCGGCGGGCGGACGATACAGCGGAATCCCAGGTGGCACGTCGGCGTGTCGACCTGCTGCGGACTGCGCGCGGCCGGTCGATAGCGTCGACAATAGTTCAGTGCGCAGAGATACGAGCCGCCCTTGATGACTCTGCGTGGGACGCGCACGTCGGGAAACGCCGGATCGTAACTTCCGTCAACGGCCGCGCCCGAAGGATTGACCGGCGCGCAGCAAGGATGATCCGCGCCACTCTCGTGCTGGGCGCCGTACCAGTCGGTCGTCCATTCCCAGACGTTGCCGGTCATCTCGTACAACCCGTAGCCGTTGGCAGGGAATGACCCGACCGGCGCCGTCCACTCGAATCCGTCGAGCAGCTGGTTGTCGAGCGGGAACTCACCTTGCCAGGTGTTGGCCATGAACCTGCCGTCGGGCGTGAACTCGGCGCCCCAGGCGAATTCGGCGCCCTCAAGCCCGCCCCGCGCGGCGAACTCCCACTCTGCTTCGGTCGGCAGGGCCTTGCCCACCCAGCTGGCGTACGCCTGCACGTCCTCCCAGGCCACCTGGACCACGGGATGCGCGCCCAATTTCCGAATCGAGCTGCCGGGTCCCCGCGGATGACGCCACTGCGCGCCTTTGACGTAGATCCACCAGTTGTATGGTTCGCGCAGGTCAACGCGTCGGCCGGGGCTGCGGAACACGGCCGAGGCGGGCATCAACTGCTCGGGCCGCGCGTCGGGATAATCGGCTTTGCTTGGCCGCCGTTCCGCGGCGGTCACGTAGCCGGTGGCATCGACGAAGCGTCGAAACTGATCGTTGGTGACGGCGTAGCGGTCCATCCAGAAGCCATCGACGTGCGCCAGGTGCGCTGGCGCCTCTTCCGGGTAATGCGCATCCGAGCCCATCGTGAAGAGACCACCCGGCACCCAGAGCATGTCATCATCCGGCGGAGCGTGTTCGGGAGCCTGCGTGGTACTGGCGCGGTCGGGCGCGGCGGGTGGCTCAGCCATCTGGCTTGACGCTAGGAACGCCGCTGCTCAGCGCTTGCTCACCCCTGTCGCGGCCGCGAGCGCAGTCACGCGGACGAGGAGCTGCTTCGAGAATGTGCGCACTCGAGCCGCTGCTGAGCGCTGAGCGCACCAAGCTGACCTGTTAAAAGTGAGCGACGGAGGTCATCGCGCATTCTGAGTAGCGGAAGGAGAAGACGCGACGAGGCTCGCGGATGCGCGTCCGCGACAGTTCTGGACATCGGTTGACGAGTGCGGGCCAGCCCTCACTCGCAAAGGACAGACACCTGGACTGGACGTGCCAGCCCGGGTTGGAGGATCAATGGCCACATTGACGGCTTGGAAGTTCGATACGGCTGAAGGCGCACGCAACGCGCTGACAACCCTGGAGCGTCTGCAGCGCGAGCAGCTGATCACCCTGATGGACGGCGCGGTGGTGACCTGGCCGAACGGGGCAAAGAAGCCCAAGACGGAGCAGATGCACAACACCGCGGCGGCCGGCGCGCTGGGTGGCGCGTTCTGGGGCATGCTGTTCGGGCTGATCTTCTTCATTCCTCTGATTGGCCTGGCGATCGGCGCGGGCATGGGTGCGCTCATGGGCTCGATGACCGACGTCGGCATCGACGACAACTTCATCAAGCAGGTGCGTGACAAAGTCACCCCCGGCACCTCGTGCCTGTTCCTGTACACGGCGAATGCCGTCACGGACAGGATCCAGGACGAGTTCAAGGATCAGCGCAGCCACATGGAACTCATCCAGTCGAACCTGTCCAAAGAACAGGAAGACAAGCTGCGTGAAGCGTTCGGCGAAGAAACCGAGGCGCCCACGACTCCCGCCTGAGGATCGAAGGTCAACGTCGTCACCCGCGAGAGACGGGCATCAGCCTGACGGGCCACGAGGCCAGTTGGCTGGGCCCGTTTTCGTTTGTGCCACGCACGCGTGATTCTGAGCAACGCCTGAGGCGGTAACCATCGACCCTTCTAGCGTGACTCTCCGCCGTCCACGATCGCTCTGGAAACTGGCGCTGCTGGCGCTGGCGCTCGCCGCACTGCCCGCTTCGGCCCTCGCGGCAAGCACGCAGTCTCCTGCCGCCCAGGACCAGGGCACTACGGCGCGAGGTCCCTTTGGCGGCATGATCGACCTCCAACCTGGAGCGATCAATGGGCAGGTCACGCTCCAGCCGGGCTCCGTCTCCGTCCAGGCCATGCTGCGCGATCCCGGCGTCGACGGCCAGATTCAGGTGAACATCCCTGGCCAGTTCGTCGGAACGGCCAGCGCGACCAACGGCCAACTCTCGTACAACCTGGCCCTGTGCGGGGCGGGGGTGGCTTTTGGCTTGAGCGGTACGAGCACCACCAATGTACGCGTCGCTTTTCAGGACGCCAGCGCGAATCCCGCGGCCTGTTCCGCGCCACCCAGCGCCACCAGTACCGCGCAGCAGGTACTGCTGATGAGCCCGATCAAGCTGGCGCAGGCCGAGCCCTCGGGGTCGGGTACCGACGTGCAGGACTTTCTCTACAACTGGCTGCGGCGCCTGATCGGCTTTTCGCTGCTCGCCATCCTGCTGGTGTTGCTGATTCCCGCGATGCCCAGAGCGCTGACGGTCGCAACCGAAACGCCCCCGTGGGGGCGCATGGGCATCGGCGTGGCCGTCGCGCTCATCCTGCCGCTGATTGGAATCCTGCTGTTCGCCATCGGGCTCCCCGTTGGTCTGTGGTGGTTGGGAGTCATCCTTCTCGCGCTGTACCCGGTCCTGCTGATCCTGAGCCTCAGCGTTTCTGGACTGTCCCTGGGTAGCTGGCTCAGCCGTCGCGTCAGTCGACCGGGCGTACCCCTGCTGGTGGTCTTCGGCATCGGGATGATCGTCCTCACGTTTGCGAGCCTGCTGCCGTATCTCGGGCCGATCCTGAACATCGTGGCGGTGGCCTTCGGGCTGGGCACGCTGGTGCTGGCGCCGCGCAGCCGCGGGCCGGCGGTCGTCGATCCGAGCGGCGGGCTCCAGCCGCCGACCACGGACGTCCCGACGGGATCGGTAACCTCCGCGCCAGTCGCCGCTTGAGGCCCGCGGCCTGGCGGGGCCAAGCTCTGGTACATTCGGCGTTTGACCGTCATACATTGCGAAACAGTACGTGGCGTTGACACAATCCGACCGATGTGGGGCAGCGCCACTACCCACGGAGAAGGCGCGCCTTCCCGGTGGGTGGCGGTCATCCTGGGAGGCGTGCTGCTCATCGCCTGGTGGCTGGGCGGCATCTGGTTTGCGCGCCAACTCACGGCCAGCAAACACGCTGACGTCGCCGTCCAACTGAGCTCCCGCTCGGCCGCGCTGCAGACAGCCATTGGCGAGCGCTTTGCCTTGCTCGACGGCATGGTCGGTCTGGTCCAGAGTCAGCCGTCCCAGACCGCCATGGACGCGAGCTTCGAGCCCTTTGCCGCGAGCCTGCTCACGAGCAAGGGTTCGCGTGGCATCCGCAACTTCGCACTGTTCCCCGATGGCCAGCAGCGCTATGAGTACCCGGCGGCCGACAACGACGTTCCCGAGGCGTATCGCAACCTGTATACACATCCTGTCCAGGAAACGCGCGACAGCGTCGCCCGCACCCTCGCCACACACCGCGTCGCATTGGGCACGCCGCGCGAGCTTGCGCAAGGCGGCCTCGGACTGGTCGCGACACAGGCGGTGTTTGCGCGAGGGAGCCTGTGGGGCTTCGTGACCATGGCGCTGGACGTTCCGCCGATCCTGTCCGAAGCCGGACTGGTCGCCGACGATCCGCAATCGAAGCTGCAGACCGCCCTGGCGGACAACAGCGGCACCGTGTTTTTCGGCAAGGCGCCCCTCGCCAGCGCTGACTCGGAATCGATCGCCGTGCCACTGCCCGAGGGCGCCTGGCGCCTGTACGGCGCACCCCAGGAAGGCTGGCTGGGCGACAACATGAGCGAATTGCGACTGTTTCAGGGCGCCAGCCTGACGGTGGCTCTGCTGCTCACGCTGGTTGCCTGGCTGACCCTCAGCCGTCACGAACGCCTGGTCCTGGAAAAGCAGCGCCTCGAGCGCCTGGAGTTGAGCGAGCGCACGCTCCAGGCGATCACCGCGGCGTTGGCCTCGGCGCCATCACAGGTCCGAATTGCCACGATCGTCCTCGAACAAGCGCTGCCAGCCGTGCATGCTTGCACAGGCTTGCTCATGCTGCGCACGTCGGACGGACAGCACCTCGAAGAGCTCGCTCGGTTCGGGCAGCTTGACGCACTTGCAGACGTCGATCCCTGCTATCCGCTGGCGGCCGAGGTGCCTGTCACTCAGGTCGCGTGCTCGGGACAGTCACAGTGGATCGAGCGCGGATTCCCCGGGGGTCGAGCCATCCTGCCGCTGGCGAGTGGCCCTCAGGTCCTCGGTGTGCTGGCGCTCGCCTTCGAGGATGCGCAGGCGTTCGACCTTGCGGATCGCATGTTCCTGGTGACGATCGCCGGCCAGTGCGCGGTCGCCCTGCAGCGCGTACAGTTGCACCGCTCCGAACAGCGCGCTCGCACTGAAGCCGAGGAAGCGCTGGAGACGCGTGATCTGTTCCTGCGCACGCTGGCGCACGATTTGAAAGGCCCGCTGGCCAGCCTGGCATGGCAGGTGCAGGTCTTGCGGCGTCGCACGCTGCTCGGCAAGCTGGAGCCGGCCGACGCGCAGTCCGAGCTGGCGAGCATTGCCGGGCAAACAGCCGAGGCAATCGCGCTGATCGACGAACTCCACGATCTCACCCGGGCGACATCCGGGGTGCCGCTGCTGTTGCAGCGCGAGCACCTCGACCTGAGCGAGCAGGTCAGACGGGTCGTGGCCGCGCTGCCGCCCGGCCCGGTCGGCGTGCGCTGCGAGGCAGCCGAGGTGGTCTTCGTCGACGCGGACCCCGCGCGACTCGCGCGGATGCTGCGCAATCTGCTCGCCAACGCCGTGAAGTACAGCCCGGCTGGCAGCCGCGTGATCGTCTCTGTCACGCGGACCGCCCCAGAAGGCGGTGGCGGCGCGTGGGCAGAGGTGCGCGTCCAGGACACTGGCCTCGGCATCCCGTCGGGCGACCTCCCGCACGTATTCGATCGCTATCGGCGGGGCACCAATGTGCAGCACATCGACGGCGAAGGGCTGGGACTCGCGACAGTGCTGCACCTGGCGGAGCTGCACGGCGGTCAGGTACTGGTCGACAGCCAGGAGGGTGTCGGCAGTACCTTCACGCTGCGCTTGCCGGTCGACTAGGTCATCGACGTGTTGCCGAGGTACATCACGTCGTTGTAGCGGAACTCGAGTCCCTGCACGTTGGACTTGGTAATAACGCGACTGGTACTCGGCGCCACTGGCAACCCGAACGACTGATCGAGGATGTAGTCGTTGATTTGCGAATAGATCATCTTGCGCTTGGCAGCGTCAGGCTCAGCCCGTGCGGAGTCGACCAGCGCGGTGTATTGATCGTCATGGAAGCCCGCGTTGTTGATGCGCGGGTTCAGACTGGCGCCCGCCGCAAGCATGCTGACCGGCTCCATTGCGGCCCAGGAGTCGTTGAGCGTGTAGACGCCGTTGTACTTCTGACTGTGAATCGCATCGAAGAGCGCGGCGATGTCCATCATCTTCACGTTCATCGTGACACCGATTTTCGCCAGGTCGCCCTGGTAAATCTCGGCGATCGTGCCATATTCGGGAAGCGTCGGCGCGTACGCGAAATCGAGTGTCAGATTGCTCACGCCGGCGTCCGCGAGCAGTGATTTCGCCTTATCGAGGTCAAAGGCGTACATGCTGTTTTTCGCGTCTTCGTAGGCCGGCGAGTTGGTTGGCCACGGCAGGTCTTCGGGGCCCACCAGGCCCATGAGGACTGTGTCGGCGATGCGCTTGCGGTCGATTGCGTAGTTGAGCGCCTGCCGAACGCGTTTGTCGTCCAGCGGCTTGTACGTTACGTTCGGCTGGATCTGATACATACCAGCAGCGGGCGTCAACAGCTGCGAAGTGTAACTAGAGTCTGACTTGAGGCGGAGATAGTCCTGCAGCGTCGGTTGGAAGGCCATGTGCAGAGATCCAGCCTCGAGGTCGGCCACCATGCTCTGCGCATCTTTGCGCACGTTGACGATGATCTCGTCCAGGTAGGGCGTGCCAGACTGCCAGTAGTTGGGGTTCTTGGTGAACCGCATCGACTCGCCTTGCTTCCATTCCTGGAAGACAAACGGACCGGTGCCCACGGCCTTGCTCTGGGTATTGCTGGCAACGTCGGTGTTTTCCTTGTCCAGCATGTTCACCACGTGGAACATGTCGAAGACGGTTGGCCACGGCTGCGAGGTCTGCAACAGCACGGTGTATTTGTCGGAGGCAGAGAACGTCGGATCCTGACCGAAGAAGCCACCCAGGATGCCAACGGTGACCTTGGGGTCGAGTGCGCGCTGCAAGTTCCAGACAACATCGTCGGAGGTGAACTCCCGGCCGCTGTGGAACATGACCCCCTTGCGCAGGTTGACCGTCACCTGCTTGCCATCGGGGCTGACGTCCCAGCTCTCGGCCAGTTGTGGCTGAGGTTTGAGATTCTGGTCGTACCTCGCCAACGTGTCATACGACAGCCAGACGTGGAGCCCGCCGTTGGGCGACCAGTAGTGCCCGTCCAGATTGGCGACGTCGCCCAGCTTGGCCGCCTGCAGCGACCCACCTGACTTTGGCTGGGCAGTCCCGCCGGCCGTCGGCTGTGCGGCGGCGGCCGGTGCGGTGGTTGCCACTGTGGACGCGGCCGGCGCCGTGGCGGCCGGCTTGCTTGCGGAAGCGACAGTCGGCGCAGGCGCGGGCGCGGTCGTCGGCACGCTGGGCGCGGCCGCCTGGCCACAAGCAGCCAGGACTATGGCGCCGGTGACTGGCGCCGAAAACAGTGAGAAACGCACGTCTGCTGACCTGGTGGCTGTGTTGGAAATCCGCCACGCTCCACCCCCCATTTTTGCGAACTGTTTGGCTCTGAGCATGCTGGGGTACGCCGACCCCAGCGTCAAGAACGAAACAGCGAGACATGCGGCCGCATCGCGGGACGCGAGGTCAGAGGTAGGATAGGTGGTTACCATCTCGTGCTAACTGCTGAACAGAACGAGCGCCTGTCCCGCGTTGGGCCAGGCACGCCCATGGGAAACGCGCTCCGCGAGTACTGGCTGCCCGCGCTCCTGTCCGACGAGGTCGCTCCCGACGGCGATCCGCTGCGCGTCAAACTGCTCGGCGAAGACCTGATCGCTTTTCGGGATACCTCCGGCCAGGTGGGCTTGCTTGGCAATCACTGTCCTCATCGTGGCGCGTCGCTGTTCTACGGTCGCAACGAGGAGATGGGCCTGAGGTGCGTGTATCACGGCTGGAAGTTCGATGCGTTCGGGCAGTGTGTGGATATGCCCAGTGAGCCGGCCGAGTCCGACTTTCGGTCGAGAGTCACCACCGTTGCCTACGCCACGTGGGAGCGCGCGGGGGTTGTCTGGGCATACATGGGCCGGCGCGCCGCACCACCGGCCTTGCCGCAGATCGAGTGGAACCTCGTCCCGGACGAGCAGCGCTACATCACCAAACGGGTACAGGAGTGTAACTGGGCCCAGGCAGTAGAAGGCGGCATCGACCCCAGCCACTCCGGCTTCCTGCATGCGCCACTCCATGTGGATTTGACGACGGCTTCGCCGCGCGACCGGTATCGACTGGACAAACACCCGCGCTTCTCACTGCTCGAAACCGGGTACGGGCTGCGCATCGGCGCGCGACGGGTTGCCGACGATGCGCACGACTTCTGGAGCATCACCCACTTCCTGATGCCGTTCTACAACGCCTTTAACAGTGGTGGGCAGGACATGCAGCCGAGCGGAGGCGGATTCGCCTGGGTGCCTATGGACGACGTCACCACCATGGCCTGGTGTTGCTCCTGGAACCCGCTCCGTCCACTGTCCGAGGATGAGCAGGGCGATCACCCGCGTGTTCGGGGCGGGGTGCATCTGCCTCCGTCGGCGAGGCTGCCGGCGACGACGCAAGCGGGCGGAGCCTGGCGGCCGGTGGCCAATCGCGGCAATGACTACCTGCTGGATCGTGGGGTGCAACGCACGCGCCGCTTCTCTGGTGTGCCGGGCATCTCCGGGCAGGACGCGGCCGTGCAGGAAAGCATGGGGCCGATCCCGGACCGATGGGCTGAACACCTGGGCAGCAGCGACAGCGCGGTCATCCGCGTCCGCCGCTTGTGGCTTCAGGCTGCTGACGATCACGCCCGAGGCGCGGCGCCTGTCGGCGTGGACAGTCCCGAGAGCTACCGGGTCCGAGCGACCGGGTTTATTCTCGACAAAAGCAGCGACTGGGTCACAGCGGCCAACGACTGGATTACGGCGCAACCGGGGGCAATGGCGCCTGCGTTGAACTGAGCGCGTCGAACACCTTTTCCGCGGTAATTGGTAGATCGGTAATCCGCACACCGCAGGCGTCGTAGACCGCGTTCGCGATCGCCGCCGCGGTAAGGATGTTGGATGACTCGCCGATCGCCTTGGCGGCGAACGGCCCGGGCCCGTCTGTCGAGCCCACCAGCTCAGTCGACAACTCGGGAATATCCGCGATCGACGGCAGCTTGAGCTCGCCCAGATGCGAAGCAGTCACCCGCCCCTCCTGCAGCGCGAGGTCCTCCATGACGGCCAGTCCGAAGCCCTGGATGATGCCGCCTTCGATTTGCCCCTGGTGCAGCAGCGGATTGACGATGGTGCCCACTTCATGTGACGTCGTCAATCGCTCCACGGTGACCTGGCCGGTCTCCGGATCGACCTCTACGTCGGCAACCTGCGCAATGTAGCCGGTGGCGTCGGTGCTGCCGCGCTGCGACTCATACGCATACTCGACCACGATGGGTTCGTTCACATGCTCAAAGGTCGTCGTGCCGTGTGCCATTTCGTCCTGAAGCGCTTCGGCGGCCCCAAGCGCGGCTCTACCCGCGACATGCGTCACGCGGCTGGCGCCCGCGCCGCTGTCCGGTGGCGCTTCGAGAGTTCCCAGCGTTTGAACGTCCACCAGGTCCACCGAGATACCGAGCGTTTCAGCGACAACCTGTTGAAGGACCGTCAACGCGCCGGTGCCCGTGTCGGGCAAGCCGGTCTGCAGCAGCACGCGGCCTGAGCGCTCGAGCGTCAAACGGATCGTGGCCATTCCGGTCCCCACGCCATGGTTGCCGAGAGAGATCCCGCGACCGTGGTTCTTCTCGCGTCGGTGCCGCCAGCCCGAGGCTTGCAACGCGCGCTGGACGACTTCTTCCTGCCGCGAGTTCGACCGCTCGGCGTTCTTCAAGCGGAACTCCACCGGATCCATGCCCAACTCGTGCGCCAGCATGTCCATGTGCGACTCCGACGCGAAGTAGCACTGCGGCGAGCCGGGTGCGCGCGCATGCCCGCGTGGCACCGAGTTGGTATAGGCACACACGACGTCGATCTGGTAGTTGGGGATGTGGTAGCTGCCGACCAACTGGTGGCCGCCGACGCTCACCGTAGGACTCGGCTTGAAGCCGCCGTACGCCCCAGCATCCCACAACACCGTGGCCTGTCGGGCAACCAGGCGACCGTCGGCCCGCACGCCGGACTTGATGCGGATGACGCCCGAATGGCGCGGATTGGTGGCCGCCAGCTCCTCGGCGTACGTCATCACGTACTTGACCGGTCGACGCGTCCGCCGAGCCAGGTAGACCACCGCGGGCAGGTCCATCAGGGAGCCTTTGCCGCCGAAGTCGCCGCCAATGTAGCTGGGGTGGAAATCGATCGACTCCTCGGGCAGGTCCATGAGCTGTGCCAATAGCTCGCGCGAACGCATTGGCATCTTGTTCGGCACGGACAACTGCACCTGACCGCTGGCGTCGGCACGCACAAAATACGCGTGCGGCTCGATGTAGCCCTGGTGCACCGGCTGCGTTCGAAAGACGTGCTCGATGACGCGGTCAGCCTCGGCAAATCCGCGTTCGACGTCGCCATGCGTGAGCGTCACCCAGGATTGCACGTTGGGCTGACGACCCCACGACGCGGGGGCATCCTGATAGCCGGCATCGGCGGCGTGCAGCAGCACGTCGCCCCGCAACGCGGTTTCGGCGTCGAAGACGGCGGGAAGCTCTTCATAGTCGACGTCCACCAGCGCCGCCGCGCGTTCGGCGGTCTCGGCGTCGTCGGCGGCCACCGCGGCGACTTTTTCGCCAATGAACCGCACGCGATCCTGCGCCAGTACGGGCACGTCCTGGAGGCGTCGACCCCAGCGGCGATCCGGGAGATCCCGCGCGGTCATGACCGCGCGCACGCCATCCAGCGCCTGCGCGCGCGTGGTGTCGATGGCTCGGATGCGGGCATGCGCCAACGGACTGCGCACAAAGCGGCACCACAGCAGGTCTGGCGCCGACGCGTCGGCGCCGAAGCACGCGGCGCCCGTAACCTTGAGGGCGCCTTCGATACGGCGCGCCGACATGCCTACACTGGTGTGCTGCGTCATCATGCGGGGTGTCGCGTAAGTAGTTGTAGTCTACCTCGGTGGCAAAGCTCGAATTCCGTGAGCCAGGCAGCGACGGCGAGGCCGCGGGGTACCTCTCGTACAAGCGCGTCAAGAGTCCCTACGAGCTGTACATGGAAGAGGAAGGCATTCCGATCTTCCGTGGCATTGGCGTCTACGACACACGCGAGCTCAATCTGGGCCCGTGGCAGCGGTTGGGCGGGCGCGGCTGCTTCCTGCACTTGCGCGGCATCGAGAGTCAAAAAGGTATGTACGTCGTGGAGGTACCCGCCGCGGGCGCGCTGCACGCCGAGCGGCACATGTACGACGAGTTCTTTCTGGTCATCGAGGGGCGTGGCAGCACCGAGGTCTGGCGCGAAGGCGAGACCAGGCCGAGCGTCTTCGAGTGGCAGGCGGGGTCGCTGTTCATGGTGCCCATCAACACGTGGCATCGTCTGGTCAACGCCACCACGAGCCCGGCGCTGGTGCTGGCGGCCAACAACGCGCCGCCCATCATGAACATCTTCAACAGTCGCAGCTTCGTCTTCGACAACCCGTTCGACTTCCGCGAGCGCTTTGATTCCTCAGCGGACTTCTTCAAGGCTCGCACGGACGTCGAGGCTGAGACCGTGCGCGGTCGCGCGGCGGTGCGCAGCAATCTGTTCCCGGACATCGTCAATTGCGAGCTGCCGCTCGACAACCAGCGAGCGCCTGGCGCGCGACGGATCCAGCCGTACTTCCACGGCTACCCGGCCACCGCGGGCACGGGCGGATTTATCGCCGAGTACCCCAGCGGACGGTACTCCAAGGCGCACTATCATCAGTCAGGCGCGGTGATCGTGTGCCTGAAGGGCAGCGGCTACACCTTCAACTGGCCGATCGAGGCCGGACCTCGACCGTGGCAGGATGGCAAAGCTGACCAGGTCGAAATCCAGGAGTACGTGGCGGGCGGCCTGGTCGCCGCGGCGCCCGGCGGCGGCAGCTGGTTCCATCAGCACTTCAACGTGAGTCAGGAACCCGTGCGTCTCATCAACTACTGGGGTGGTCCAACAGCCAGCGGCGGCGCCATGGGCCACGACGGTGAGGAAGTGCGGGCCTGGAACATCTACGGCATCGACGAAGGTGGCGTGACGATTCACTACCACCAGGAAGACCCGTTCGTGCGTCGCTATTACGCCGAACGTTTGCGTTCGATCGGCGCGGAGATCCACATGCCTGAGTCGTTGTACAGCGGTCCGTCCGAACCTGGGAAATACCGCCTGGAAGAAGCTCACGAGTGAATCGACGCGGCGCGATCGGCCTGACGCTCGGGACGGTTTCCGCCGGACTTCTCGCGGCGTGTGGCACTGTGACCGCGCCGCGGTCAGCTCCTCCGACCGCGGCCGGCGCGGCGAGCACTGCCCCGGCATCGGCCACGCAAGCGCCCGTGGCGGCGACGCAGGCGCCCGTGGCGGCGACGCAAGTCGTGGTCCAGCCTGGCGCCACGCCTGCCGCGACACTTGCCCAGGGCCAGCCCAGGTCCGGGGGCATGCTTCGGGCGGCACTGCAGACCGATCTGCCAAATGTCGACCCGCACTACAACGCCCCCAGCTCCTACGACGCGTTGTGGGTCGCCTTCGACCGGCTCATCGCCATGAACGACAAGCTCGAGCCTCAGCCGATGCTCGCCGAAAGCTGGGACGTCTCGCCCGACTACAAACAGGTTGTTTTCCATATGCGTCAGGGCGTCCAGTTTTCAACCGGGCGCGAGCTGACCAGCGACGACATCAAGTACAACTTCCTCCGCGTCCGCGATCCCAAGATCGGCGGGGGCGGGTGGGTTTCCTTCAGCAACTGGTGGACGATCGACACGCCCGATAAGTACACGGTGGTACTGACCTCGGACGTGCCGCGGCCACTCGTCTTTGACAATCTCGAGACCTTCAACATCATCGATCAGATGACGGCTGAAGGTCCGGATGCCAAGAGTCAGGCAGTCGGCACGGGTCCGTTCATTCTGAAGGAATGGGCCCAGGGCGACCACATCAGTCTGGTGAAAAACCCGCACTACTGGCAGAGCGGGCGGCCGTATCTCGACGCGATCGAGTACAAGGTCCTGCCCGACGCCCAGACGATGGTAGCGCAGTTCGAGGCTGGCGCACTCGATATGGCGCTCAACCCCCCGCTGCAAGATGCTGGACGACTCAAGAACGACCCGCAGTACCAGGTCGTCACCAATCCACTCACCGGCCGCTACTACACCGCCGGCTGGAACGTTGCCACGCCTCCGCTCGACAACAAGCTCGTGCGTCAGGCGCTGAACTTCGCTATGGACCGCCAGCGCTTTGCTGACTCCATCTTGCTGGGACTGAGCCAGCCCATCACCTTGCCGTGGATTCCAGGGTCGCCTGCGTACGAGGCGGACAAGGCCAATTACTTTGGCTTCGATCTGGACCGCGCCCGGTCACTCCTGGCGCAGGCGGGCGCCGGGGCGTTCTCGATGGAGTATCTCATTTCGCCGAACTTTCCGGAGCTGTCGAGTTTTGGACAGATCTATCAGGCGGACCTGGCCACGCTCGGCGTGACACTGACGATCAGGCAAGTGGAGAGCGCGGCGTTTTTTGACGCGATCAACAACCGCACGTATCCAGGCATGTTTGCGATTACCAGCGCGCGGGCGGACCTCGCGCCGGGCATCACCATTCTGTCTACGCAGGGCTTCAATCCGGATATGAACAACGAGGGGTTCGCCAGTGATGCCTACAGTCAGCTCGCCGCGGCGATGGCCACCGAGACGGATCCTGCGAAGCAGAAACAGATTTACATGCAGATGAATGATTTGCTGCTGGACGAAGCGTTCGCGGTGGCGATTGCCTCGGCATCGCCCCGAATGCTGCTCGAGGGGAATGTGCAGGGGGTCGGCTATACGATGCACGAGGGCTTCGTGTGGACGAACGTGTGGCTCGCCGCTCCGCGCGCGTAAACCCTTCATCAGGCGTCTCAAAGGTTGAGGCACGCACTGTCGACCCCGCGAGGGGAGTAGAGCGGGTCCACCCCGGCGCGCAGCGGAGCGGGTCTACCCCGGCGCCTAGCGGAGCGGGTCTACCCCGGCGCGCAGCGGAGCGGGTCCACCCGGCGCGAGCGGAGCGCTAGCGGAGCGGGTCTACCCCGGCGCGCAGCGGAGCGGGTCTACCCTGGCGCGCAGCGGAGCGGGTCTACCCCGGCGCGCAGCGGAGCAGGTCTACCCCGGCGCGCAGCGGAGCGGGTCTACCCCGGCGCGCAGCGGAGCGGGTCTACCCCGGCGCGCAGCGGAGCAGGTCTACCCCGGCGCGCAGCGAAGCGGGTCTACCCCGGCGCGTAGCGGAGCGGGGCTCCCACGGAGGGGAGTGAAGCAGGATTTAGCCCGTAGCGCAGCGGGAGCGGGGCTACCCCGCACACCCACGTGTTGACAGGATCCGCCTCAGCGGGCGCCGGCTCACGCTGTCCACGCGGGGTGTGCCCCGCTAGCTGAGCCAGGCCGTCGCGTAGGTCAGCGATGGCCGCGAGTCATAGTCCAGCCCCTGCACATTGGCGGTAATCAGCGACGTGGACGGATACAGCGAGATCGCCATCGACGCGGACTCGTCCAGTATGACGTCGTTGATCTGCTGATACAGGTCCCTGCGCTTGCTGGCATCCGGCTCCGTGGCCGCCTGGCCAATAAGCTGCGTATACATCTGGCTGTCGAGACCGGTGAAGCTCGTTTTCGCATCCGGGCTATAGAACCGGCTGCGCGTCAGAAATGAGCTCGCCTCCGCCAGGTTTGCGCTGGAGCCGGCGCTGAGCAACAGCCCATGGTATGAGCGCTTGGTGCCAGTATCGAACTGCGTCGCGAAATCGACCGGCCGAAGCGTCAGATTGACACCGATGGTCGCCAGGTCGGCCTGCAGGATCTGCGCAAACACCTGGTTGATGTCACCGTAGGTCGTATTGGAATAGACGATCTCGAGATCAGTCGAGCTCACGCCGGAGGCCTGCACCAGTGAGCGAGCCTTGTCGAGATCGAAGGTGTAGTGCTTGTTGCGCGCCGCGTCGGACGCCGGCGCCTGCGGCGGGAATGGCAGATCCTGCGTGTCGGTGATGAGACCGCGGAACGCGGTATCCACGAAGCGCTGGCGGTTGATCGCGTAATTGATCGCCTGCCGGAACTGCTTGTTGTCTGTTGGCGTCACCGTGGTGTTGGCGACCATGCACACGAAGAGACCGCTTGCCGCGACGACGAGCGCGCGGTACTTCGGGTCCTGCGTCAAGCGCGCCAGGTCCAGCAGCGACGGCGAGTCCACCTCGTCGAGCGCGCCGGCCTCCAGACCGGCCACCATCGCCTGCGCGTCTCGAAAGATGCGGGTCTGGAGGCTGTCGAGCAGCGGCTGGCTCGAGTTCCAGTACGTCGGATTGCGCGTCATCGTCACGTGATCGCCAGGCACCCACTCCACAAAGGAGAACGGCCCGGTGCCGTTGGCTCTGGTTTTTGCGTCCGGACCGTCCATGAGGTTTTTGTCGACGATGGTGAGGTACTGGAAGAAGTCGAAAACGCCTGGGCGGGGGACATCGGAACTGAGGACGAGCGTGTATTTGTCCGGCGTCTCGACGCTGGTCCACCACGCGCTCTGCCCTGCGAGCTGCCCTGCCACGGCCGCGAGCTGCGGGTTGCGCACCCGCATCAGGCTGTAACTGACGTCGTCACTGGTCAACTCGCGGCCGTCCTGATACTGGACACCTTTGCGCACGTTGACCTTGATCTGCTTGCCGTCACTACTCAGATCCCAGCTATCGGCGAGTAAGCCCTGCGGCTGCAGATTAGCGTCGTAGCGTGTGAGCGTTTCGTAGGCATTGCCGACGGTGCTGGTCACTCCAGGCAGGCTCTGCTGCCCGTCGATGGAGGTGAGGTCTCCGACGATAGCCGCGCGCAGGGTGCCGCCGCGTTTGGCCTGGGCGCTCGCCTGCGGGGTCGGCAGGGCCGTCGCCTGGGTAGGTCCAGGCGTTGCCTGGGTTGACGCAGGCGGCGTCTCGGGTGCGGCGAGCGTCGCGGCCGGCGCAGGTGACGGCGGGACGCTCGAACACGCGGCAGCCACCGACACGCCGACCGCGGCGGACACGAGGCCGAGCACCTCCCGTCGCCTGAACTCCCGTCGCGTGAACTGCTGCACTGCGCCAGTGTAGCGCCGCCGACGACCAGGGGCTGTTACATGCTGGAGTCGACCGCGAGCATGTGGAACTGCGCTCGCGCACGGCGCTGCAGGCCCAGTTGCATCACCTGTCGCGCGGGTCGATTGCTCGGGTCGGGAAACATCGCCAGCCACTCCGCGTCGATCGCGGGCAGGTCGGCATAGTCCTGCACCAGTACCGTCAGGTGCCCAATATCGTTCGTCGAGAGCCCACCCCGTTCGGCCAGCGCGCGAATATTGGCCAGGCCAAAGTGTGCCTGGCCCGCGCTGCCCTCAACCGGCTCCAGCCTGTCGGCGCTCGACGGGTCCACACCTGAAACGCCCGACGATGCATACAGGTCGCCAATACGCGCTCCCATCGGAATCGGATCGTGGTGCCCGTGGCCCGGAATCTCATGATTGCTCCGCTGACCGCCGATGCGACCAATGCACTGTATCTGGATCTGACCGCCCATCGGATAGCGAAATGTCTTGCGCGCCGCCTGGTAGCGCCCCACGGGCCACGCCTCCAGATAGACGTCCACCATGTACGGCTGATACGCAAAGTCATTCAGGTAGACCCACTGGAGCACGACGTCGTCAACCCTCCCGCCGGCTTCTTCGAAAACGAGCCGCATATTGTTGAAGCACTGGTCGGTCTGCGCAGGTTCGCCGACCACCGGTTCGGACGTCGACAGGTCCTGCGGGACGATGACCGACGTAAACACGTAGTCGCCCATGCGCACGGCGTTGGGCAGCGGATCGCGGTGGGTGAGTCCGTTGACCTCCACGCACGCGCGGCGCTGATTGACGACGCCGAAAGCCTGCAGTTCGACGGCAACACCATCGGGCAGCGGGTAGGCAGTGGTCTTGCGCGCGGGGCGGTTCGCCTTCTCGGGGAAGAGCTCCAGCCAGCCCGGATTGATGTGGGCCCGATAGTCCTGAGAATCCAGAAAATTGGTGACGAGACCGATGTTGTGCGTGGAGAGCCCGGCCCCTTCGACCAGAGCAGCCAGGTTGCGCCACGCGTGCGCGAACTGGGCGCGGGGATCTGACGGAAGCTCTCCAGTCCGCACGTTGACGCCACGAATGCCGGAGGTGAAGAACAGGTTTCCGACCTGAACCAGGTCCGGGGCGACCGCATCGTTCCCGGCGAGGCCGGGGAGACTGTATCCGCGTCGCGCGGTCACGCGTGGCCTCGTGCGCGCCATGCGTCGACCGCCAGCTGGGCCAGCGCTTCGGCGCCTTTCAGCGCGAGCTGCTCGTCACGGTCTTCGTCGCCGGAGCCGCTGACACCCAGACCGCCCACCACCTGGCCGTCACGCCGCAATGTCCAGCCGCCGTGGAGGGTGGTCAACTGTGGATTGGCCCAGTCGGCCACACTTCGGCCGTCGTGGCGAATCTGCATTCGCCACATCGATGTATCGCGGCCGATGTACGCGGCGGTCATGGCTTTGCGCTCCGCATTGCGCACGTCAAGGGGACCAGCGCCATCCTGGCGGACCTGGTAGACGACGGCGCCGCCGCTGTCCACCACCGAGACCGCCAGGGGGCCGTCGCTTGCGCGAGCGGAGGCGAGCGCGGCCTCCACGCCGAGACGCGCCTCAGCCAGACCCATGGACAGGAGTGTTAGCACGACACCCTTACCCCGATGACGCGGCTGAGCGCCAGGGCGTGCAGACCAATCCCTGCGAGTGCTTCGTCGCGTGCGGTGGAGTTGCCGCTCATGGCGATGCCACCCAGCACGTTCCCGTTGTGTCGAATCGCGAGCCCACCTTGCAGCGTGGTTAACTGCGGATCGCCCCAATCATCCAGTGTGCGTTGCCGCGCCTTGACGTGCGCATCGCGAAAAGTCACCGTGTCCAGCCCGAGAGCGGCCGCGGTGTAGGCCTTGGCGCGCGCCCGGCTGAGCATACGCGTTGGCGCGCCGTCCTGGCGCAACAGCAGAATCGGCACGCCGTGCTCGTCGACAATGGCCAGTGCCGCCGGACTGTCCGACGGGGTCAAGGCAGCCAGAATGGCGTCGCGGGCGCGCTCCGCATCCTCGAGACCCAGGCGTGCTTGCTGGAACACTGGCCATCCTCCAATCGCTAGCTGCTCGCCTGGTTCGCCACCTCCGACTTCGGAAACCACTCCGCTTCCGGGGTGACGGTTACCTCGGGTGCTGGCCCGGTGGAATCCCATGCGGGCTGATTGTCTCTGGTCATCACCGGGGTGACGCTCATATCGTGATCGCACACGATCTGGCACGACAGACGGACTTGTCCCAGGAGCTCGCGCGTGGACAGGATCGCGTACTCAGCTTTGGTCATCGTGTCCGGCTCGCCCGCCTGAAATTCCACTCGGCAGGTGGTGCAGCGGGCAAACCCGCCACATCGATGACCGATCGGAACCCCCTGCGACTCGATAGCCAGTACCAGACGCTGGCCCTCAGTCACATCTACCGTGCGGCCATCGACAGTCAACCTGGGCATAGACGCAATTCTCCTCAAACACAACCTGAGCGGCCTACTGCCAGCCGCCCACGCCATGTTACGGGCCTGCGACGTTCCGTGCGCGGGGGCTAGGGAGCGGGGCTAGGGAGCGGGGGCTAGGGAGCGGTAGTTGGTGCAACGCGTGGGGCCCGCCTACACTCGGAGCGTGAAAGCCGTCCAGCTCGTCGCGCCTCAAATGTTGAAGTTCGTCGACGTGCCCGTGCCCTCCCCTACCAGCGGACAGGTGCTCGTGCGCATGGATTACCTGGCCGTGTGCGGCAGCGATCTCAAGTTCTACGATCGCACGATGCCCGACGTCATGTATCCCATGGCAGTCGGTCGGCCATGCCACGAGTGTGTTGGAACCGTCGAGGTCAGCACCGTTCCCCAATTCAAGCCGGGCCAGCGCGTCATCGCGCTGATCCAGACCGGCGGCCTGGTCGAGAGCGCGGTTTTGCCCGCCGAGCTGCTGGTGCCGCTGCCGGACGCAGACATCGACCCGGCGCTGTGGGTGCTGTGCCAGCCGATGGGCACGGTCATGTACGCCGTCCACCGCATCGGCAGCGTGCTCGGCAAGCGCGTCGTCGTGGTCGGCGCGGGTCCCATCGGGCTGTGTTTCACGGACCTGATGGTTCGCCACGGCGCCCGCCAGGTGATCGTCACCGACGTCCACCAGTATCGTCTGGAGGCCGCCAGCCGGATCGGGGCAACGCACACGATTGACGCCTCGACCGAAGATGTGCGACAGCGGGTCAGTGACATTACCGACGGAGCCATGGCTGACGTGTCTGTCGAGGCATGCGGCCTGAGCGAGACGTATCAGCAGGTCTTCGACGTGCTGCGCAGGCAGGGCACGGTCGCCATTTTCGGAGTGCCGCATCTCGAAGACACGTTCGCACTCCAGTGGGACAGTGTCTACAGCAAGCTGCCAAATATTATCGTGACCAACAGCGCCCAGGCAGGGGAACGCAACAGCTGGGTCGCGTTGAGCGTGGAGCTGGTTGCCACGCGGCGGCTCGATCTGTCGTATCTGGCCACGCACCGCTTCAGCTGGGGCGAGGTGCCTGCCGCGTTTGAAATCTATAGCACGAAGAAAGACCGCGCGTTGAAGTGTGTGATTTCGGTGCGCGACTGATTGCCAGCCAGTCCCATCTCCGGACACGGGACACCGGGTGCAACCGCATACGGGTTCGGCGTGTTGTACGTGTCATCTCGAGCGAGATACATCCCTGGCGGAGCCCGGCGATCGCATGAAGACCTACGATTGGTCCACTATCTCAGACCACCTCGACACACACGGTTGGGCGGTCTTGCCAGCAGCCCTCGACCACGACGACGCACGCGCCCTCGCAGACCTGTATGACGACGAGAGCGCCTTTCGCAGCCACGTCGTCATGGCCAGGCACGGGTTCGGTCGGGGTGAGTATCGATACTTCAGCTACCCGCTGCCACCCATTGTTGAACAACTGCGCACGGCGCTGTATCCGCATCTCGCGCCGGTGGCCAATCGCTGGTACGCGACGATGGGCCTCGACGTGCGCTTTCCCGACTCGCACGCGGAATTCATTGCCCGCTGCCACGCCGCCAGCCAGACGAAACCCACGCCGCTGCTTCTTCGCTACGTTGGCGGAGATTACAACTGTCTTCACCAGGACCTGTACGGCGAGCACGTGTTCCCGCTGCAAGTCACGTTTCTCCTCGCGGAGCCGGACGAAGATTTCCATGGCGGAGAGTTCGTCCTGGTCGAGCAGCGTCCCCGCATGCAATCCCGCCCAATGGTCGTGCCGCTGCGACGCGGCGACGGGGTGATCTTCGCCGTCCACCAGCGGCCAGTCCAGGGCTCGCGCGGCGCCTATCGGGTCGTGATGCGCCACGGCGTGAGCGAGGTGCTCGCTGGCCGCCGCCATACGTTAGGGGTGATCTTTCACGACGCGGCGTGATCAATCAATCAGTCCGTTACGAGTCGGTAGCCAACGCCTGGCTCGGTGAGGATGCGCCGCCGCGATCCGTCGCTGGTTTCGAGCTTCTTGCGCAGTCGCGCCACGTAGACATGCAGCGAGTGCGCCTGCGCTGGATAGCTGGACCCCCACACCGCGTCGGTGATCATGCGGTCGGTCAGCACCTTGTCGGGGTTCGCGACGAAGAGTTTCAGCAAATCCCACTCGGTTGGCGTCAGGTGGACGTCTGCTCCATCCACCGTCACCCGCCGTCGCTCCATGTCCAGCTCCAGATCGCCGAATCGGACAATCGGATCGGTACCGGCCGTGGGTCGTGCCGCGTGCCGCAGCGCCACGCGAACGCGTGCCAGCAGCTCGTTGATACCGAACGGCTTGGTCAGATAGTCGTCAGCACCGAGGTCGAGCGCAACAACCTTGTCACGCTCGGATTCGTGTGCAGAGAGGACCACCACCGGCGTGCTGGCGCGTTCCCGAATGGCCTTCAGCACCGCCAGGCCGTCGATATCGGGCAGGCCAAGATCGAGCAAAACCAGGTCCGGCCGCAGACGGTTGTACACCTCGAGCGCCTCGCGACCCGTCGTTGCCGTCTCAACCCGGAAGTCATGGCGCCCGAGATTGGTCTGTACCGCGCGCAGGATGCCCGGCTCGTCGTCCACGACCAGCACCCGCGCGCCAGTCGGATGCGTCATAGCGAGGCGTTCGCAACGGGAGCCATGTCCGCGGGCACCTCGCTCAGCGGCAGGGTGAACGTGAAGCGCGCACCGCCGCCGGTTCGATTCTCAGCCCAGACGCGCCCGGCGTGCGCCTCGACCAGGCCTTTGACGATTGCCAGCCCGAGGCCCAGGCCTTGCGGACGTGGAGTAGTGTCTCTCACCCGGTAAAACGGCTCGAACAAATGGGGAGCAGCCGCGGGTGGAATGCCGGGCCCACGATCTTCGACGGCCACTGTCACCTCGGAGGCATCTCTGCGCACGACAATCCCGATCTCCGTGTCGGGCGGAGCGTATTTCGCGGCGTTCTCCACCAGGTTGTACAGCACCTCACCGATCTCCACCGGATCGAACCACATCGGTGGCAATCCGGGTGCAACGTCAATGCGCAATTGGTGACGCCGAATGACTGGCTTCAGACGGTCGACGACGTCGTCAATGACTGTTTCCAGCTCCTGCCAGCTCTGGTGCGGCTGCAGACTGCCGCCTTCGATGCGCGACAGATCGAGCAGGTTGCCGACCAGGTGGTTCAGGTGCGCCGCCTCTTCTTCGATCGCCTGCGCAAAATCCTGACGTTCCTGGTCCGTCCAGGCGACGTCTTGCTGCCGCAAGCTCCCGGCGGAGGCCATGATGGTGGCCAGTGGCGTGCGCAGATCGTGGGAGACCGCGTTGAGCAGTGCTGCACGCAGCTCATCCGTGCGTCGCAGGATCTCGGCGTCCGTGGCCTCCTGATGCAGACGTGCGCGTTCCTGTGCCTGGCCAATCTGCGCCGCCGCCGCCGACACCAACCGATCGTCAGAGGCGTCAAAATAGTCGGAGGTTCCGACCAGCAGCAGGGCGCCGACGCGCCGGCCGCTCACGCGTACCGGCACGAGATGAACGTCCTCCTGCGGCGCGGCCGAGCGCGTTGGGCCGACGAGGCGGACCCAGCGCCCCGGAATGGCGTGATCGTTGGCCGACGGTGGCGAGCCCTGCTGCATGACCCTCGCCGTCGTGCGACTGCCGCGCAACCCGGCGAGCACGTCCGGATCGCCAGCCGACACCCAGGTCGTGACGTCTGCTGACTGCAACAGCTCGATGCCCACGCCCTTGACCTGAAGTGCGTCGCGCAGGCGCTCCGCCACGCCCCGCAGCACCGGCTCGGAGCTGCCTTCACCCAGCAGGCGCACGACGTCGTACAGGACAACGGCCTCGCGTTCGCGCTGCTGCGCCTCACGGGCGCGCGCACGCTGGCCGGCTGCCAGTTGACCTGTCACTGTCGCGGTCAGCAGGAAAAACAGCAGCGAGACCCACTCCCCAGGGTCAGTCACCGTCAACTGGTGCTGGGGTTTGACGAAGAACCAGTCGAAAATGAAAAAGGCGCCAACGGACGCGAAGATCGCCGGTCCCCGCCCGAAGGCGACGGCGCTGGCCATCACCGCGAGCAGGTACAGCATCGAGCTGTTGGCCAGACTTACCTGGCCCAGCACCAGACCAATGAACAGGCTGACCAGCGTTACCGCGGCCAGAGCGCCGCAATAGCCGAGCAGCCAGGATCGCCAGCGTGGTGGCACGGAATGGCTCACCGCCCGAGTATCACACGTGGGACGGTCAGCGGTAGTTCTGGATCGCTACGACCTGGAACGGCTGCCCCTGCTTGACGGCGCCCGCGTCGATCAGCGCGTCGATCTGCGCCGTGGGGACACCCGCCTCGGCCAGCACCTCGCGACTGTGCTCGCCAATACCCGGAGCCGTAAAGACCCGCTGCTCCTGGGTGCGGCCGAACCGTGCGTAGCGGTTGGTCACGTAGAACGGCGTGCCGTCCTGCATGTGCTGCGCGGCGAACATGTCGAGAGCGCGCAGGTCGGGATCAGCGGGCAGGTCGCCGGGCACGCGCGCGGCGACGGCCGGCACGCCGGCCGACGTCAAACACGCGAGGGCATCCGCCAGCGTGAGGGTGCTCAGGGGCGCCGCGATGGCTGCGCACAGGTCGAGGTCGAGGTCCGACGACTGGTCCGAGATCGACGCGGCCAGGATCCCGGCACGCTGGAGCGCGTCCACGCTCGGCGCCTGCAGCCGCAGCCATCCATCGCGCGTCGCATAAAAATGGTCGAGCGCCGAGGGACCCGCGAAATCGCAGCCGCCCTGGACGGGCGCGCCCCGACCCTCGAAGCGCACCAGCTCGCCGTTCTGCATCTCCGCCGAGCAGCCAAGCAGTGAGGTCCAGACGCGCTGTCCGATTCCGGCCCGCTCGCGATGCAACAGGCCGAGACAGATGCCCAGCACGGCCACCGTCGCGGCAGTGATGTCATTCACGGGAATCGTGAACAGCACCGGATCGCACTCGCCTCCCTGGGCGGTCATCATGCCGCTCATCGCCTGCAAGACCGGGTCGAAGCCGGGCTTGATGGCCAACGCCCCCTTTTCGCCGAAGCCATTAACAGACAGCGTGACGATATCGGGGCGAATCTGCTTCAAGCTCGGGTAGTCAATGCCGAGTCGTTCCAGGACGCCCAGGCGCGAATTGTCGAGGACCGCGTCGGCCGTACGCACGACGGCATAAAACGCCTCGCGTGCTTCGGGCGACGCGAGATTGACCGCCAGACCGCGTTGACCGCGGTTGTAGACGAACCCCGTCTCGCGGAACGCGTCGCCGGCGGGGGCCTCGACCTTGATGACATCCGCCCCGAGCTCGGCGAGCAGCGCGCCAGCGTAGGGCCCAGCCAGGATCGTCCCGAGGTCCAGGACTCGGTAGCCCGCCAGCGGTCCATTGCGCGACGGCGGCGGCGTTCCATCTGGCGGCTCGCAGGCCGGCCAGGCTACAGCCGTCTGGTTGTGCTGGCCCAACGTTGGCGCCGGCGTTCGCACGCTGCCCGGGGTTTCCGTCATGACCAGTGGCACGCCCGCCATGGTCACGTGCCCGCGGGACAGATCGTCCACTTCGACGCGCAGTGCATTCGCCTGGAGCTGCGGATGATCCAGCCACGCGTCACGCTCGCCAAGCGGTCCGGCCGGGCAGTCGCCCACCTCCAGCCGTTCGAGCCAGGCATCGCGGGGTCGGCTGCGAAACGCGTCAGCCAGGAGCTGGCGGACCCAGCCACGATTCTCGGGCAGCAGGATGCGCGCCGGCACGCCACGGATGCGCTCGTCGGCGAAGATATCGCCGACACCCAGAACCTTGAAGGCGTTCACCTGGAATTTGGGCGTCAGCGCGGCGAGGAAGAGCCACTCGTTGTCCTGGCACTGATAGGTCGTGTAGCACGGGTGACGCCCACCCGGCCCCACGTTGGTGGGCAGCGCTGCCTGACTCGGCACCACGATGAAGGTCCCGGCACAACTGACCATCACGCCGTGCAGACCCGAAACGGTCACCGCCTGACCGAACCCGGAACGCTGACGCTCGAGCAACGCCGCAACGGTGGCCGCGGCTCCCCAGTGACCCTGGACGTAGAGCGGGAAGGGGTAGACCAGCTCGATAGGTCCGCCGTTGAAGGATGACTGACGTCGCGCTGGCCCGGCCACGGCGGCCAGGAGTGCATGCGATTCCGCGCCGCCGGCCCACGGCGTGAACCCCGGTGCGTAGGGCGGCGTGTGCAACACCACCAGATGCGGAAAGCGCGCCGCCAGGGTGTCTGGATCCAGCGCCGGATCAAGCTCGCTGGTCACACACACGTCGGCGCCAGCCAGCCAGGTGTCGAGCTGGTGCGATCCCGGTCCGATGACGATCCCCCGCTTGTTGCGGTTCCAGACGGCAAAACCAGGCAGCGACCGTGCCGGGTCGCCCTCAGGCGGCTCGGCTTTGACGACATCGGCACCAAAATCAGCCAGAAGCATTGCCGCGAGCGGTCCGGCGATGCCGCGGCTAAGGTCCAGGACGCGGATTCCCCCGAGCGCCGCGCTCACATTTCACGCCCTCCCTCGAGGAGGATACTAACGTTGCGGCTCGTCGCCTACTCCTCGGGATGGGCTCATCAGCGTCACGCCTCCGTCGACGCACAGCAGTTGGCCGGTGACCCAGCGCGCTTCAGGGCTGGCGAGATAGACCGCCGCCCAGCCGATGTCCCACGCCGTCCCTTCCGTCCCCAGCGGCGACGCGCGCGCCCGCATCGCTCGCTGCTCTTCGGTCATCCCCGAGGTGGCCACCATCGGCGTGTAGACCGGGCCGGGCAGGATCGCGTTGACGCGGATGCCCTGCGGCGCGTGATCGACCGCCATGGCGATGGTCAGCGCGTTCACCGCGCCTTTCGAGGTCGTATACGGCGTCAGTCCGCGGGGTCGGATCGACGAGATCGACGACACATTGGTAATCGAGCCACCGCCGCTGGCGGCCATCACCGGAATGACGTGCCGCGACATCAGCATCATGCTCTTGACGTTGACCTGCAGGACGCGGTCCCACAGCTCTTCGTCGATGTCCACGACGCTCCCCGAGCCGCCGATGCCGACGTTGTTGTGGAGGATGTCGATGCGGCCGTATCGCCTGACAGCTGCGTCGACGACGCGCTGACAGTCCTCGGCGCGCGTGACGTCGGCTTCGACGACGATCGATTCGCCGTGCTCGTCGGCGATCATGCCCAGGGTCTGCTCGGCCCATTCGGCGACACGATCGACCAGCACGACGCGTGCGCCCTCGCGCGCGAACAGGATCGCGGTGGCGCGGCCGTTGCCGATGCCGGGTCCGCGCGAGCCCCCGCCGGTCACAATCGCAACTTTGCCAGCCAACCGCCCAGGCCGTTCCGTGTTAGCGCTCACGCGGGTCTCCCTGTCAGCATCACCCGGGTGTGGCACCCGCGAGGGTCGGCAAGTCCGCCAGGAAGCCGTCAATACCCCGCCCGGTGGGAAACACCTTACCCGGATTGAGCAGCCCGTCGGGATCGAACGCTCGCTTGATCGCACGCGACAGTCCGACCGCGAGCGGTCCCTGCGCCTCCTCGAGAAACTCACGCTTGAGCGTGCCGATGCCGTGCTCGCCACTGAGCGTGCCGCCCAACCGAATCGCGGCGCGGAAAATGTCGCGCGCGGCGTGCTCGACGCGCTGCACCTCGGACGGATCCCGCAGGTCGAACAGGATGTTCGGATGCAGGTTGCCGTCTCCCGCGTGGCCGAACACCGGAATGGGTAATGCATAGCGACTCGCGATCTCGCGTACGGCTTCGATCATCTCGGGAATGGCCGTCTTGGGCACCACGATGTCTTCGCCAAGCTTGTTCGGCCGCAGGCGCCCGAGGGCGGGTGACACGGCTCTGCGCGCCGCCCACAACTGCTCGCGCTCCGACGCAGACGCCGCGATGGTCACGTCCGTGGCGCCCAGCGAACGGCAGATGTCGGCCATGCGCTCGACGTCGGCGCGTGCCACCGCGTCATCGCCGCCATCTTGCTCCAGCAAGAGCAGCGCTTCGGCCTGACGTGGCAGGCCGGCGTTGAGAAAGTCCTCCACCACGTTGATCGTGGTGCCGTCCATGAGCTCCAGCGTGGCCGGCAGGATGCCACTGGCCATGATGCGCGAGACGGCCTGGCTGGCGGCCGTGAGGCGGGGAAAGCTGGCGACGGCCGTCACGCGCGCGCGAGGCAGCGGCGCGAGCTTGAGGATGACCTCAGTGACGATACCGAGCGTGCCTTCCGAGCCAACGATGATCTGCATCAACTGGTAGCCCGTCGCGTTCTTGGTGATCTTGCCGCCCAGTCGCAAAACTTCGCCGCTGGCCAGCACGACGGTCAGGCCGATCACGTAGTCGCGCGTCACGCCGTACTTCAAGCAGCGCGGGCCGCCGGCGTTGGTCGCCACGTTGCCGCCAATCGTCGACTGGCGCGAGCTGGCCGGATCTGGAGGATAGAAGAGACCGGCCTTCTCGACCGCTTGCTGGAGCTGCAGCGTCACCACGCCAGCCTGGGCGACCACGCACACATTGGCGGTGTCGATCTCGACAATGCGGTCCATGCGCGCGAGGTTCAGGATGATGCCGCCGGCCTCGGGGATCGTTCCGCCAGCCAGGCCGCTGCTCGCGCCGCGGGCGATGATGGGGATCTTTTCGCGGGCGGCGATCTTGACGATGCGCGCGACTTCCTCGGTCGAGGCCGGGCTAATGGCGAGATCGGGGCGGCGCTGCTGGAACGTGCCGTCGTAGGAGTACGAAATGATCTCGCTGGGCTGATCGTGGACGTAGCCCGCGTCCACGGTGTCGCGCAGCTCCCGAACGAGTGTGGCGTCCACTCGACCTAGCTCTGGCCTTCCGCTCTGGCCTTCCGCTCTGCGACCGGCTTTGAATACGCTTCGTCGAGCACGTCCACAATGTGGCGTACCTGAATGCTCTTTGGCAGCCCCGCCTGGATCTGCACGAAGCAGCCGGGGTTGCCAGTCACCACCGCGTCGCAACCCGTCGCCATGATGTTGGCGCACTTGCGCTGCTGCAGCTCCGCCGCGGTCCCCGGGTGAGTGACGTTGTAGATCCCGGCACTGCCGCAGCACACGTCGCGCTCGGCAATCTCGACCGTCTTGACCCCGGGAATGGCCCGCAAGAGCTGGCGTGGCTGCGCCGAGATGCGCTGCGCATGCAGCAGGTGGCACGGGTCCTGGATGGCCAGCGTCAGCTCGAGCTCATGCGGCGGCCGCAGCGGCGTCTTGCCCGCCAGAAACTCGCTGACGTCCTTCACCCGATCAACGAAGCGCCTGGCCCGCGGGTCCTCGGGCAACAGCACCGCGTAGTGCTTCAGCATCGCACCGCAGCCCGCCGCGTTGACGATGATCGGCTCATCACCGTCACCAAACGCCTCCAGGTTCTGGCGCGCCAGCTCGCGGGCGCGCTCGACCGCCCCCGAATGAGCCTGCAGCGCGCCGCAGCACACCTGACCGGCCGTCATCTCGGCGCACGACCCAAATGCGGCGACCACGCGCGCGGTCGCCTCGGTGGTCGGCGCGAACGCGGTGCTCATGATGCAGCCCGCGAAGACTTTTGCCGTGGGCCCCTCGCCGACGGTCTGGCCTTTCGGCGTCACGAAGTGACTGGGCACGCGCGGCAGCAGCGCCTCGGACTTGTCCATCCGCAATAATTTGAGAATCCCGAGGTTGCGCGCCAGCCACTGGGCGCCCGAGCGCTGGTACATCCACATCAGGCGCGCCAGCAGCCGGAAGTGCGCGAGATCGCCAAACAACCAGCCAAACGCCAGCCGCGCCGGCAGCGGCTGCTCGCCCGTCTGGCCCTCGGTCAGCATGTCGCGAAACGCAATGCCCATCCGCTCCATCTCGACGCCGCTGGGACACACGTTCGTGCACGCTTCGCACAGCAGGCAGTTGTCGAGATGGGTGACCGCGTCAGGGGTAACCTCGAGCTGGCCCTCGACAATGGCGCGCATGATCGCGATGCGCCCGCGCGGGCCTTCTTCCTCTTTGTGTGTGACCACGTAGGTCGGGCAGGAGGTCAGACATGCCGCGCAGCGAATGCAGCGCAGCATGTTGTCGTACTCGGCCTGCAGAGACTCGAGATTGAAGGTTGGACCTGGAGCTTCAGCCACCGTCGAACAAGACTGTACCGCGCGTCTTCATCGGCGAGTGTCTTCAGCAAGAGCGGTACCCTTTCATCGCTATGTTGAGCAAGGAAGAAAACGAGCTGCTCACGCGGACCGGCCCCGGGACCCCGATGGGCGAGTTGTTCCGTCGATTCTGGCTACCGGCCATGCTCCCTTCCGAATTGCCCCGCGCAGACAGCGACCCCGTCCGCCTGCGCTTGCTCGGCGAGGATCTGATCGCGTTCCGCGACACCAACGGCGCGATCGGCACCATCCAGAACAATTGCCCGCATCGCGGAGCCAGTCTGTTCTTTGGCCGCAACGAAGAAGCCGGCTTGCGCTGCGTGTACCACGGCTGGAAGTTCGACGTCGACGGCAATTGCGTCGACATGCCCAATGAGCCCGCCGAGTCCGACTTCAAGCACAAGGTCAAGGCGACCGCGTACCCAGCCCGCGAGCACGGCGGCTTGATCTGGGTGTACATGGGACCGCCGGATCGGCAGCCAGCCTTGCCCGAGTATCCCTGGTGTCTCCAGCCCAGAGCCGAGGAAACGCCGATCGCAAAGTGGGTCCAGGCGTCCAACTTCACGCAAGGTCTCGAAGGCAACCTCGATACCTCGCATATCAACTTCTTGCATCGCGCTTTCGATCGACCCATCAACACGCGGTTGTCGAACTCGGCGCCGATGAAGCTGATCGTGCTCCAGACGCCGTTCGGCTTCGTGTACGGCGCCAAACGCCAGGCACTCGAAGACGGCCGATTCCACTGGCGTCTGACCACCTTTGCCTTCCCGACCTTCACCGCGATCCCTGGGCCGCGGCTGGGCGGCTGCTTCTTCGTGATCCCGCGCGACGACGAGTCCAGCTGGTGGTTCATGATCCGTCCCAAGCTGGACGACACCCCGTCGCCGCCGCTGGATCTCTCCAGCCGCGATCCATACCAGCTGCTGTTTTACGGTCGTCCGCCAGCGGCTGACCTGGGCCTCCAGCCCGATTCCTGGCAGATGGTGCGCAATCTGAGCAACGACTATCTGATCGACCGAGACATGCAGCGCTCCGTCAACTACACCGGGCTGCCGACCAACCGTGTGCAGGATGCCGCGGTCACCGAGTCCATGGGCGAGATCTACGATCGGACGCAGGAGCATCTGGGCGCCGCGGATACCGCCATCATCCAGATGCGCCGACATCTGATGCAGCTGGCGACCGAGCTCCAGAACGGCCGTGAGCCAGACCTGCCAGCGCATCCCGAGTGGTTCCGTCAAGCGCCGCTCGAGGTGGTCACCGGCGAAGAAGATTTGCCACGGCTCTGGGAAGCGCACCATCGCGAGTTCCTCGGGACGCACTCAGCAGCCGTGCGCTGAGCGTCCAGGGGGCGGTCTGACGGTGCCAGCTGAATACGACGTCCTGATCCGCGGCGGCACGCTGTACGACGGGTCCGGCGGAGCGCCCGTTGTCGGCGATCTGGCCATCGTCGGCGACTCCATTGCGGGCTTCGGCGGACGGCTTCAAGACGCGCGAGCGACTGTGGAGATTGACGCCGCGGGGCATGCCGTGGCGCCGGGCTTCGTCAACATGCTCAGCTGGGCTCAGGAGTCGCTGGTCGCCGACGGTCGCTCGCAGAGCGATATCCGCCAGGGAGTCACGCTCGAAGTCTTCGGCGAAGGCACGTCGCTCGGACCCCTCAGCGCCGACATGCAGCGCAACCTGCGCGAGCGGCAGGGCGACATTCGCTACGACGTGAGCTGGCGCACGCTCGACGAAGGCCTACGGGCGCTTACCCAGCGCGGCATTGCTTGCAACGTGGCGTCCTTCGTCGGCGCCACGACGCTGCGCATTCACGAGGTCGGCCACGCCAACCGTCCGCCAACCGCAGCCGAGCTCGACACGATGCGCGGGCTGCTACGCGAAGCCATGCAAGATGGGGCGCTGGGGCTCGGGTCGTCGCTGATCTACGCGCCCGCGCAGTTCGCGCGCACGGATGAGCTGGCGGCGCTCTCAGAAGTCGTCGGCCAGTCTGGCGGGATGTACATCTCGCACCTGCGCAACGAAGGCAACCTGCTGCTCGAGGCCATCGACGAGCTGCTGGAGATCGCGCGACGCTCAGGCGCGGCAGCCGAGATCTGGCACTTCAAAGCGTCTGGCCGTGCCAACTGGTCCAAGCTGGACGCGGCCATCGAGCGCGTCGAAGCCGCGCGTGACCAGGGGCTGCGCGTGACCGCCAACATGTACACCTACTCGGCGTCATCGACCGGGCTGGACGCGACCATGCCCGGGTGGGTGCAAGAGGGCGGTCACCGCGCCTGGGTGAGCCGCTTGCGCGATTCGTCGGCGCGCGCGAGGCTGCGTCAGGAGCTTTCGACCGCGAGCGCTCGCGGCGACAACGAGTTCCTGAGCGCCGAGAAGATTCTGCTCGTTGGTTTTCGCAATCCCGACCTGCGCGGACTGACCGGCAAAACGGTCGCCGAGGTCGCCACCGAGCGGGGCACGTCCGTCGAGGACACGATCATGGACCTCGTCGTCGAAGACGACAGTCGCGTTCAGTGCGTGTTCTTCACAATGTCCGAAGACAACGTGCGCAGGGCGGTCGGCCTGCCGTGGATGAGCTTCTGCTCGGACGCCAGGTCGCTGGCCCCCTCGGGGTTGTTCCTCAACAGCAGCACCCATCCGCGGGCGTATGGCAGCTTCGCCCGACTGCTGGCAAAGTACGTTCGCGACGAGCGGGTTGTGCCGCTCTCCGAGGCAGTACACCGCCTGTCAGCACTGCCCGCGAGCAATCTGGGTCTGGTGCGACGCGGCCTGCTGAAGCCGGGCTACTGGGCCGACGTCGTGGTCTTCGACCCGGCAACCATCCAGGACCACGCCACGTTCGAGCAACCGCACCAGTACGCCACGGGCGTGCTGCACGTGTTCGTCAACGGCGAGCACGTCCTGCGAGACGGAGAGCACACGGGTGCGCTCCCCGGCCGCGTGGTACGGAAAAGCTAAGCGGACTCCTCTGAGTCCTCCTCGGCGGCGAGCGCTTCGAGCGGCGTTTCCTCCACGCCAACCTCCAGGTCGGCGGGCGCCACTTCGACTTCATCGTCGTCGTCGTCGCCGAGCTCTTCGTCTTCGTCGTCTTCCTCTTCGAGCTCGTAGCGTGGTGCGCCTTCGCGCGTATAGGCGCGCACTTCCTGCGCGGCCGTCGGCCTGAACGATGGCCGACTTCCCATCGCGGCGGCGCGGTGGCTCTCACGAATGATGACGTGGACCAGTTGTTCGTTGGCCGCGGTGACAAACACCGAGTACTCATTGCCGAGATCGAGCAGACGAATCAGGTCACGCTCGAGCTTGGGCTCGATACGGCCGATCTCGGTACCGGCCTGGTCCGTGACAACCACCTGGTTGCCGTGGCGTGCCAGTTGTAGATGGTCGCCGGCGCTGAGCTTGTTCGCCGCTTCGGTTCGGCGTACGTCCGTGAGCTGGGTGAGGGTTGTCTTGCCACTCTCCTCGATGAACAGACGTGGATCGACGGGCGACGGCGCCGGCACGGCGGACCCCTCGGCAGCCAGTTTGCCGAGGCGCTGCAGATTCTTGGTGGCGATGCCGTTCAACGGGTCGAGCTTGACCGCCTGGGCATACGCGTCGCGAGCGTCGGCATAGTGGCCGAGCTCTGTCAGAGCCTTGCCGAGCCGGTTGTAGGCATCGACTTCATTGGGAAAGACTTCGAGGATTTCTCGGTTGATCTGGGCCGCCTCATCCCAGCGATTCTTCATCGCCAGGGAGATTGCTTGTTCGGACTTGCTGCGCTTCTGGCGCAGTCTGTCCTCAGTGGGAAAGGTAGCCATACTCCACCTTGCGCAGGGGTTCGGGCAGAACGACCTGTACGCAAATTCGGTACCAGGCCGTGGGACCGCTCAGTCTAGCGCTCACCCGGGCCCGCTGCAACGGAATTGTTGGGCACTGTAACAACGTCGATTCAGCCTCAAACCGTTTGACACCGGCAGTCGGGTCGCAGGAACCTTTCCCGACCCGGTACCGTCTCCTGATGTTGGAGGCCATGCGCCAGGGCGCTGGCCTGTCGTCTGGAGAAACCTACGCCTGTCCAAGGAGGGACTGAGACTATGCGTGGAGCTCCGCTCGCGCTCACGCGTTTGTCGTTGTTATCCGTCACCGCGACTCTGTTGGTCGCCGCGTGCAGTTCGACGCCCGCGGCGCCAACCGCCGCGCCGGCGCCGCCGACCTCCGCACCCGCGGCGGCCTCGCCAGTGGCGCCCGCGGCCTCCCCGGCGACTGCCGCGTCGCCCTCGGCTTCGGCCTCGGCAGCCGTCGCTGCCAGCCCCGCGGCTTCGCCCGCCGCCAGCCCGGCCGCGTCCCCAGCCGCCTCGGCCGTGGCTTCACCCAGCCCCGTGGCCGCTGGCGCACCTGCTGGCAACGTCGCCGCGCTGAGCGGCACGATCAAGATCGTCTCCAGCCTGCCGCGCACCGGCGCCAACAAGGGTCAGACCGACACGATGGCCAACGCCATCAAGATGGCCCTGAACGAAGCCGGCAACAAGGTCGGCAACGCGACGATCGTCTACCAGGACATGGACGACGCGACGGCCGCCAAGGGCCAGTGGGATGCCGCGCAGGAAGCCTCCAATGCCAATCAGGCCATCGCCGACCCCGACGTCGTGGCGTACATCGGTACGTTCAACTCGGGCGCCGCCGAAGTCTCGGTGCCGATCCTGTGCGCCGCGAACATGGGCATGGTCTCGCCGGCGAACACCTACCCCGGTCTGACCAAGAAGGTCGAGGGCGTCGCCGCCAACGAGCCTGACGTCTATTACCCGAACGGCTGCAAGCGCAACTACGCGCGCGTCATTCCGACCGACGAGATCCAGGGCGCCGTCGCCGCCAACTGGTCCAAGCAACTGGGCGCCACCAAGGCGTACGTCCTGGATGACACGCAGCTGTACGGCCACGGCATCGCCGTCTTCTACCAGCAAACCGCGCAGCAGATCGGCCTGCAGGTCGTTGGTGGACCAGAGGGCATCGACCCGCAGGCGTCGGACTACCGCGCCCTGGCGCAGAAGATTCGTGCCGCGGGCGCTGACGTTGTCTTCGCGGGCATCATCACCCCGAACAACGCGGGCAAGCTGTGGCAGGACCTGCGCGACACGCTCGGACCAAATGTCCGCCTGATGGGGCCTGATGGCATTTACGAGCAGGCGTTCATCGACGCTGCTGGGCCAGCGGCCGAAGGCTCGTACATTACCTTTGGTGGCGTCCCGCCGAGCAAACTGACGGGCAAGGGCGCACAGTGGTACACGAGCTACAAGCAGCAGTTCAATGCCGAGCCCGAGGCGTACGCGGCCTACGCGTACGAGTCAGCCAAGGTGGTGCTGCAGGCCATTCAGACCGCCGCCGGGTCGTGCTCGGTGCACAACTCGGATACGTGCCGCGGCGCGGTTCGCGACGCGATCATGAACACCAAGAACTTCGACGGCGTGCTCGGGCAGTGGAGTTTCAGCGATACGGGTGACACGACGCTGACAGCCATGAGCGGCCGACAGATCAAGAACGGCGCCTTCGACGACGCCAACTCGGTGGTGCTCACGGCGCCGCAGTGATCTGAACGTTTGAGTTCGAACACGGTTTGCGAGGAGGTTGGTCGCCCCTGCGGTGGTCAACCTCCTTTCACGTTCAGGTAGTTCAGTTAGTATTGGGCGCCAACAGAAGTCGGAGGCGAACTGCCAGGCGACGATGCAGTGGTACGAAGAAGTCATTCAGACGTTGCTGATTGGCATCACCAACGGAGCGATCATCAGCCTGGTCGCGCTCGGCTATACGCTCGTGTACGGCATCATCGAGCTGATCAACTTCGCCCATGGCGACGTGTTCATGATCGGCACCATGGTGTCGCTGACAGTCCTGACCGTCATCCCGCCGATGCTCGGCGCCCGTCAAGCCTTCCAGCTTCAGCCACTCCAGATCGCCGGTCTGCTGGTGCTGTGCCTGTTCGCCTCGACCGCGGTGTGCGCCGTGCTCAACGTGGTCATCGAGCGCGTTGCTTATCGCCGCCTGCGGAACGCGCCTCGCCTTGCGCCGCTGATCTCCGCGATTGGCGTGTCCTTCATCCTGGTCAACATCGGTCTGGTGTGGAAGGGCGCGTCGCCCGTCAACTTCCCGAACCTGCTGCCGCCGGTCGACATTCTGCACGACGTCCTTGGCGTCAACACACTCGTGCAGTTCCGCCTCAAGGACCTGTTCGTGCTGGTGCTCGCCGTGCCGCTGATGATTGCCCTGCAGATGTTCGTTCAGCGCACGCGGCTGGGCAAGGCCATGCGCGCGACGGCCCAGGATCGCCAGGCGGCGTCGATGATGGGCATCGACATCAACCTGACCATTGCCCTGACCTTCCTGCTCGGCGGCGCTCTGGCCGGGTCTGCCGGGCTCGATTTATGGCCTGTATAACAACTCGGCCTGGTTCTTTCAGGGTTTTCGCGCGGGCCTGTACGCCTTCACGGCCGCGGTGATGGGTGGCATCGGCAACATCCAGGGAGCCTTTATCGGGGGTATGCTCATCGGCGTCATCGCCGCCATCTCGGACCGGATCATCGATCCCAAGTGGACGGAGGCCGTTGTCTTCACACTGCTCGTGGTGATCCTGATCTTCAAGCCGCGCGGCCTGCTCGGCGAAGAAACGACCGAACGGGCGTAGCACCACGATGGCTGCCACGGCGCAAACAGCCACCCAATCGAGCCGGGCGACGCGCGGCCAACGCTCGCCCGGCACCATATTTCGCAACGCGTTCCTGGTCACCTTTCTGATCGTCCTGGCCACGTACCCGCTGCTCGATCACACGTTCGGTTGGGGCAAGATGGGCGCCTTCCCAGCCATCCTGATCTACACGCTGTTGGCCCTCGGGCTGAACATCGTGGTCGGGTTCGCCGGCCTACTGGATCTGGGGTACGTCGCCTTTTTCGCCATCGGCGGCTATACAGCCGCCTTTTTCACCTCGCCGGTCAGCCCGCTCGCGGGCATCATCCAGGTCAACTTCTACGTCGCGATGCTGCTGGCGTTCGTGGTCGCCGCCGTCTTCGGGATCATTCTCGGTGCGCCGACCTTGCGGCTGCGCGGCGACTATCTCGCCATCGTCACGCTGGCGTTCGGCGAGATCGTGCCCCGCGTCTTTTTGAATCTGGACCAGTTCACGCGCGGATCGAAGGGCATGATCGCCATCGGTCGCCCGGTGGTCCCCGTCATCGCCGCTGGCCAGGTCGCCCCGAAAGAGCTCTACAACTCGGACCAGACCGCCTGGTACTACCTGATTCTCGTCGTCGGCGCCATCTCGGTCTTTGCCATCTATCGGCTGGCCAATTCGCGCATTGGCCGCGCCTGGATGGCCATGCGAGAAGACGAGCTGGCCGCGTCGGCCATGGGCATCGACCTGGTCCAGACGAAGCTGCTCGCCTTCGCCCTGGGCGCTTCCTTCGCGGGTTTTTCGGGCGCTCTGTGGGCCAGCATGATTCAGGTGATCGAGCCCGATTCCAGTTCGACTTTTCGACGTCGATTATCGTGTTGTGCGATGGTCATTCTCGGCGGCATCGGCAACATCCGGGGTGATCTTCGGTGGCGTTGTACTCGGCTTTTACGACCGCATGCTGACCTCGACGCCACCAACTGGCTGCATCGATTGGGCAGCTCGATCAACGTTCCGATCATGCCAGCAATCTGCTGACGTCTATCGACCTGAGCCAGTACAAATACGGCATCTTCGGCGTGGCACTGGTCGTCCTGATGCTGACGCGCGCCCGAAGGCATGTTCCCCAACCGCCAGCGCGCGGTCGAGTTCCACCGGACGAGGCGCCCGAGGAAGACGATCAGCTTGGCGAAGAGCGTCTCGGCGAGCGCACGGTGGGCGGGGTCAGAGCCTGATGGCCGACCTGCTCGTCGCTGAGCAAGTCACCAAGCGCTTCGGCGGGCTTGATCGCCGTCAACGCCGTCGACTTCAGCATCGACGAAGAGGGCGAGATCGTCGCGCTGATCGGCCCCAACGGCGCCGGCAAGACGACGTTCTTCAACCTCTGACCGGCATCTACAAGCCGACCGAGCGGCAGGCTCGACCTTCGACGGGCAAGCGCATCGGCGGACGCAAGCCGCACATCATCTGCAGGCTGGGCATCGCCCGCACGTTCCAGAACATCCGGCTGTTCGCGAACATGACCGCGCTCGAGAACGTCATGGTCGGCAGGCACAGCCGGCTGAAGGCGACCGCCTCTGCACGCCGTGCTCCGCACGCCCGCGTTCAAGCGCGAGGAGCGAACGCGGTCGACGAGCGCGCCCTCGAGCTGCCTGCGCTTCGTCGGCCTGGCTGGCAAGCGAACGAGACTGGCGCGAGCAACCTGCCGTACGGCGAGCAGCGCCGGCTCGAGATCGCGCGCGCGCTGGCGACCGAGCCCAAGCTGCTGCTGCTGGACGAGCCGGCGGCCGGCATGAACCCGCAGGAGAACGCCGAGCTGAGGCGCTCGATCGCAAGATCGCGCGACGCGGCATGACGGTGCTGCTCATCGAGCACGACATGAAGGTCGTCATGGGCATCTGCGGACCGCATCGTCGGTGCTCGACTACGGCGAGAAGATCGCCGAGGGCACGCCCGCAGGAGATCCAGCGCAACCCGAAGGTGATCGAGGCGTACCTGGGCAGGGCGCGCCGAAGCCAGCGTGGCACCAGGCTGAAGGCGCGAGCTACGTATGACGACCTCCCAGACCCCCACCGCGCCATGCGACGCTGACGGGACCGCGCTGGCGCTCGACCTCGCAACGTCCACACGTTCTACGGGCGATCCAGGCCCTCAAGGGCATCTCGCTCGACGGTCCGCCAGGGCGAGATCGTCACGCTGATCGGCGCGAACGGCGCCGGCAAGTCCACGACGCTGCGGACGATCTCGGGCATCATCCACCCGCCAGGGGCGAAGTCGCGGCTCGAACGGCGAGCGCATCGACCGCGAAGCCGGCCCACCAGATCGTCGTCGCTGGGCGTCGTGCAGTCCCCGAGGGCCGCCGCATCTTCCCGCGGATGACCGTCCAGGAGAACCTGGAGATGGGCGCGTTCGCACGGCGGACGGCGATGCGGCTAAAAAGGCCGACCTGGAGCGCGTGCTACGACTGTTCCCGCGCCTGCGCGAGCGCCTGCAAGCAGAAGGGCGGCACGCTGTCCGGTGGCGAGCAGCAGATGCTGGCGATGGGCCGCGCGCTGATGGCAGCCCAGGCTGCTGCTGCTGGACGAGCCGACCATGGGTCTGGCGCCGGTCCTGGTCGAGACGATCTTCGACACGATCGTGGCGCATCAATCAGGCCGGCGTGGCTGATCCTGCTGGTCGAGCAGAACGCGCGATGGCGCTCAACGTGGCGAACCGCGGGTACGTGCTCGAAACGGGGCGCATCGTGCTCGAAGATCAGGCCAGCGCCTTGCAGAAGAACGAGCAGGTGCAAAAGGCGTATCTGGGTATCGAATAGACGTCTGGAGTCAGAACTCAGACGTCAGAAGTCAGAAGTCAGACGTCAGAGTCAGAACTCAGACGTCAGAGGGTGGCGCGGGCGTTTTGAGCGCGAGTCGCAGCCAACCAGGCCGCGCCGTCTGACTGCTGCGTTCCGCATTCTGACGTCTGGCGCGCGGCAGCGTCGCCAGCAACAGCGCGACGCCAAAGACCGCAAAGTTGTGCATCCTCAGATCCGCGGACATCAGCGCCGGCTCGATTGACTGCCATCCCGACCAGACGCACCGCGCCGCTGAGCCAGTCCACGAGCACGTACTGGTACGCCGCGACCGTCAA
This sequence comes from uncultured Chloroflexia bacterium, assembly GCA_963776625.1. Lineage (GTDB taxonomy): Bacteria > Chloroflexota > UBA6077 > UBA6077 > CF-72 > CF-72. Next base: position 219,333 of record CAVZNP010000013.1, read on the forward strand.
TCCCCCGAGCACCGCACCAGCCACGCCCCAGCGCCCGCCAATCACCACCGCCGCCAGCGCCATGAGCGAAATGGTGAAGTCGAATTGATCCGGCTCAACGTGGCCAAAGAGGCCCGCGAACAACGACCCGGCCATGCCCGCGCAGCCCGCGCCAATGGCGAACGCCAGCAGCTTGGCCAGCGGCGGGTTGACGCCGACGGCCGCGGCGGCGGTGTCGTCTTCGCGGACGGCCGCCCAGGACCGCCCGATACGTGAGGCCGCCAGTCGCCCCGCGCTGAACGTGATGAGCACCAGCAGCACCAGCGCGACAAAGTAGGCGCCAATCGCCGAGCCTGGAGGCCACGGCCCCACCTGCACGATGGGCACCCCACTCATGCCGCGGTTGCCACCCGTCCAATCCGGCAGGTGCACGATCACGCCCGGCACAATCTCGCCGAAAGCGAGCGTGACAATTGCCAGGTATTCGCCGCGGGTACGGATCGTGGGCACGCCAAAGATCAGTCCGAAGCCGGCCGCCACGAGGCCCGCGACGGGCAGCGCCAACCACGGGCTCCGTAACGCTTCCGGCAGCATGAGCGCCAACTGGCTTCCCGAGCTAGTCAGCAGCGCGGCGGTGTAGCCGCCGATCGCGAAGAACGCGGCATACCCCAGATCAAGCAGGCCGGCGAACCCGACCACGATGGACAGGCCCACCGCGAGAATGATGAGTAACACGGAGTTGGCGGCCGCCGACACGCGGTACCAGCCGGCCATCTGGTCGAGCCAGGGGAACAGGACGGCAAACACCAGGAGCGCGCCCATGAGCCAGCGCGCGTTGGCCGGCGGCCTTGGCGCAAAGCTGACGCCGCCCGCGGTGTTGTCAGAGGACTCCGGAATCGCCGCGAACTGACTGCCGCCGAGCAAGCCGTGTGGACGGAAGGCCAACAGCAGGATCAGCAGCGCCGAGCACCAGCAGCGGCGTCCATGCAGCGTCGAGCAGGTAGTCGCTGAACGAGGAGAACACGCCAATCAGCATGCCGCCGGCGAGTGCGCCGCCGAGGTTGCCGACTCCGCCGAGCACCGCGGCGGTCATCGCGGACAGCCCGCTGCGCAGACCGAACTGGGCATTGGCCGCGCCGAAGTAGGCGGCGAAGATGGCGGCGCCGAAGCCGGCCAGCGCGCCGGCCGCGGCGAACGCGAGCAACTGGCCAGTGGCGGGGTTGCCGCCGCACAGCGACGTCATTTCCGGATCCTGCTGCACCGCCCGCAACAGGCGTCCGGCGCGGCTGCGCGTCAGGAGCGTCGAGCCGCCGAGCGCTGCCAGCGTCGAGATGGCCAGCACAATGAGGTCTTTGAGCGTGACGGACACCCCGCCCACCCCGAAGTCAATCGACGGGATCAGGTCGGGCATCGACAGCAGGGGCACGCCGACGCCCTGGTGCACGTTCGGCGGGGCGACGTAGTACGCCGCGTGCCACCAGATCGCGACTTGCAGCAGGATGAACGAGAGGGCCACGGAGGCGATGAGGGGTCCGAGCGGGTCACGCACGCCTCGAAACGGGCGGAAGGCAATGCGCTCGACGCCCGCGTTCAGCAACGCGCCGGTGCAGGCCCCGGCCAGGCACAGCAGGATCAGGGCGAGGACGCGATTGGACAGCGGCGAGGCGGAGGTGACGCCCATGGCCGAGGCCAGGCTGGCGACGACCACCGTGGTGAGGGCAAAGACGCTGCCATGGGCGAGATTGATCTGACGCGAGACGGCATAGGCGAGCGTGAAGCCGGCGGCGTTGAGGGCGACGACGGCGCCGTCTGTGAGGCCAAAGACGCCGAGCTGGAGGATCAGGCGGAGGTCCATGTCAGAGCGCTCGTTGTTGCCTCCCCCTGAAAGCCACGCGTGTTGACCCCGCGAACGTCCGCGCACCCACCGGTGTCACGGAGTATCGCGCAAAGCTACGCCTCGAGGCTGCGCGCGACTCCCGCGCCGATCAGACGCTCGATCTCCTCCGTGCTGTAGCCCAGTTCGCCCAGGATCTCCCGCGTGTGCTCCCCGAGTCGCGGCGGATGCCGACGGGCGCTCGGCGGCGTCGCCGACAACTTGACGGGAATGCCAGCGAGGCGTACCACCCCGGCGGCCAGGCCGGGGTGCGGGATCGACTGCAGCATCTCCCGCGCCAGCACCTGCGGATCGGCGTACACCTCGTCCACCGAGTTCACCGGACCCACGGGCACCGCCACGTCCCATAGGCGACGGCAGAGCTCCATCGACGGCCACTTGCGGAACTCCGCCCGCAAAATCTCCAGCAGCTCCTCCCGATGCGCCACACGATCCGCGTTGGTTCTGAACCGCGGATCGTCGGCGAGCTCGGGCCGGCCAAGCACCTGGGCCAGCCGTCGCACCTGCCCATCATTGCCACCGGGCAAAAACACCGGCCGATCCGCCGTCTGGATCAGGTCGTACGGCGCAATCATCGGATGGCTGTTGCCGTGCGGCTTGCCCACCAGCCCAGCATTCAAATAGCTGCTCGAATGCGGGTGGAGCAGCGCCAGTAGCGACTCGAGCAGCGAGACCTCCACCTGCTGCCCAAGCCCGGTCTGCTGCCGCGCGTGGAGCGCCAGCAGCACCGCCTGACTCGCGAACAGACCGGTTGCCAGATCGGCCACCGCGATACCCGCTTTGAGCGGCTCGCCGCCGGCCTCTCCGTTGATGCTCATGAAGCCGCCGAACGCCTGCACGGCGCCGTCGTAGCCGGCAACGTTGGCGTACGGCCCGCTGCGCCCGAAGCCCGAGATGGACACGTAGATCAAGCGCGGGTTGAGCCGCGAAAGCGTCGTGTAGCCAAGACCGAAGCGCTCCATCGTGCCCGCTCGGAAGTTTTCGACCACCACGTCCGAGCCAGCGACGAGCCGACACGCGATATCGCGGCCCGCGTCTGAGGCCAGGTCCAGCGCCAGCGAGCGCTTGTTGCGGTTGATGCCCAGGTAGTACGTGCTCTCGCCGTCGACGTACGGCGGTCCCCACGTGCGCGTTTCGTCACCAGCGGGCGGTTCGATCTTGACGACGTCGGCGCCGTGGTCGCCGAGCATCATGCAGCAGAACGGTCCGGCCAGCACGCGGCTCATGTCCAGGACGCGCAGGCCGTCCAACGCGCCGCGCGGTCCCGGCGCGTTGCAGCTCGCGGTCACGCGCTCCAGGGGCGCGCGACCGCCAGGATCACCACGCTGCCGGTGAGCGCAACGAGCGCATACTCCGCCGCGATGCGTCGGTCCAGACTCTGCGATGCGCCGTGCTCGATCACCCCCGAGAGCACGTAGAAGGCCAACCACAGGCCAGCCCCGCCTACCAGCGCGGCGACGTCCCAGTAGCCGACCGCCCAGGTCATCTCACCCAGGAGCAGGCCGGCTACCAGCGCGTTGACGAGACGCCGGCGCGCGTCGAGCGGCGTGTCGCCCAGCAGATACCAGGTGCCCGCCGCGCCGATGAGGGCGATCGGCGGGGCGATGAGCAACCCGCGCTGCTTGGTGCCATAGACCAGCACCATGAGCACGAGGCCGAGCAAGTACACGCCCACGCGCACGGCGACGTAGGACACCCCGGTCCGCGGTGGCCGCGGCTGCACGGCGAGCCACGTGAGGTACTGGCCCACCGATCAGAGGATCCGTGGGTTCACCATATTCACCCAACTGCTCATCTCGTGCGGCGGGGTTACTGGATCCGCGTGGCACACGTACTTGGACGTCACCTGTGCGATGCTCTGCAGGCCGCTCAGGCCCATGGCGCACGTCAGCTCGTCCTCGAGGATTTCGAGCATGCGCACCGCGCCGGCCGTGCCGGCCGCCGCCAGGCTCCACCCTGCAGCCGGCCCAGCGCCACGACGTCAGCGCCAAGAGCAACCGCCTTCAGGATATCGCTGCCACGCTGCACCCCGCCATCGAGGATGATCCGCGCACGCCCACGCACCGCCTGGACGATCTCGGGCAAGGTATCCATGCTGCCCAGACCGTGGTCGATCTGTCGGCCACCGTGGTTGGAGACCCAGATGTAGTCGACGCCGTGCTCAACGGCGATCTCCGCGTCTTCGGCTGTCTGGACGCCCTTGAGCATGAACGGCAGACCGGCCTCTGCCTTGATCTGGTCCATCTTTTCCCAGGTCAGTCCGGCCAGCCACTGGCGCTGGGGAGTCGACGTCAGCCGTCGCGTGGGCGGCTGGTAGCGGCTGAGCATCGGACGCTCGCGCCGGCTGTAGTGGGCGACGTCGACTGTCAGGGCCAGAGCCACGTAGCCGGAGCTCTTGATGCGCCGGATCATGTCTGAGGTCCACTCGTCGTCGCCGTGCACGTATAGCTGGAAGATCTTCGGGGTCGGCGTCGCGGCGGCGGTCTCCTCGAGCGCCGGCAGGGTTGCCGAGCTGACCGCGTGCACGATCCCGAACTCGCTCGCCGCCTGCGTGGCGGCCACGGCACCGGCGGGATCGAAGACCTGCAGTGAGCCGATAGGCGCGAAGATGGCCGGGATGCGCAGCTTCTGGCCCAGCAGTTGGGTGGACGTGTCGACATCGGTGACGTCGACGAGCACGCGGGGTCTGAACGCGATCTTGTCGAAAGCCTGGCGATTCCGTCGCAGCGTCGTTTCCGACTCGGAGCCACCCACCAGGTAATCCCAGGCGCCCTGGGCGCAGCGCCGCCGCGCTTCCTGAATGATCTCTTCGTTGGTGACGAAGTCCATAGTCACAGCGGGGCGATATGTTACCCCCGCTCGCCATCCGGCGGCCCGAACGCCTCCTGCCACTGACTGAGAAAGTCGGCCTCGTCGCGGTCGGGCGGCAGCGACGGCACCGCTGCAGGCTCCGACCACTCGCGCCCGACCGCCCCGGCCGGGCTGTAGCCCTCGGGCATGCCCCGCAACAGAAAGACGCCCACAATCTGGCCCCCCGCAGCGTTCATGTCCACCAGGTGGCCGAGCGCCTCACGGTCTGTCATGCCCGTCAGGCGCGTCTGCACCTGCGGAAATCCAAGGTTGTAGAGCAGCCCGCGCTGAGCAACCGCCCCAGCCTTCAGCCCCTGCGCGATGCCTAGCCGTACCAGCGTGCGCAGATCGACGCGCGCCGAAATGTCCTGCTCGCCAAGGCGCACGAACGGGTCGCTGCCAAGCGTGTGGCGGTAGTACGTGAGCAAGCTGTCACGCGGTGGTGAGGCGGTGTAATCGATGACGAGCGCCATGCCACGCTCGAGTCGTTGCGAGATGCGGCGCACCCACGCGTCCAGATCGAGGCAGATATCCATAACCTCACCCTCAGTGGGCAGGACGTGCAGCGCCTGAAAGTACGCGTCGAGCTCGGCGTGCGGTTGGTCCGCGACGGTCCACGTCAGGGCGCCCGCATCGTCGACGGTGACCAGCATTTCGAGCAGGTGGCCATTGCGCATGACGGCGCGGTGAACCGGCAGCGCGTCGGCAACCTCGTTTGCCAGGATGAAGTTCGCTGGCTCGTCGACACCCTCCCAGCGAACGGCCGGATCCGTCAACCGCCGCCGCTGTATCTCGCGAAGAGCAGGGCTGACCTCGTCGACGGTATAGACGATCTCGTCCACGCCTGAAGTGCGCAGCAGGCCGAGCAGCGGTTGGGCGAGCGCACCACTGCCGGCGCCGAGCTCCAGAATCCGAAATGGCCGCGGTCGCTCGAGCGTTTCCCACACCTCCAGTGCCTGGCGACCGAGCAACCAGCCGAACGCCGGGTGGCGCTCGGGACTGGTGACAAAGTCGCCGTCGGCCCCGAAGCCGCGCAGACGCGTGTAGTAGCCGTACCGCGGGTCATACAGCGCGGCCTGCATCACCGCGTGGAACGAGATGGGTCCCTGCTCGGCGATCTGCTGGCGAAGCTCCGCTTCGAGCGGCGTGCTCACGCGGTCAGCGCGGCAGGGAGCGTACGACCCCGGTCATCAGCTCGCCAGCTTCGGTCGGGTTTTTTGCCACCCGCACGCCGGCTCTGGCCAACGCCTCCATCTTGGCTGTAGCCGTGCCTTGCGAGCCCGAGATGATGGCGCCTGCGTGACCCATCTTCTTGCCTGGCGGGGCCGTCGCGCCGGCGACGTAGGCCACCACCGGCTTGGACATGTGCTCGCCGATAAACGCCGCCGCTTTCTCCTCCTCGGCACCACCGATCTCGCCGATGAGCATGACGGCGCGGGTGTCGGGATCGGCCTCGAAGCGCTCCAGGCAGTCGATGAAGGTCGTGCCCGGGACGGGGTCGCCACCAATGCCCACGCAGGTCGTGACGCCGATGCCCTTCTGGGTCAGCTCGTAGAGAGCCTGATACGTGAGCGTGCCGGAGCGGCTGACGATCCCGACCGGCCCACCGGGCGTGGCGATCTCGCCGGCAGTAATGCCGATGTTGCACTTGCCCGGCGTGATGATGCCGGGGCAGTTGGGCCCAAGCAGACGCACGTTGGGAAAGTCCTGCACGAGACGGTTGTAGAAGCGCGCCTCATCCTGAGCTGGCACACCTTCGGTAATCACCGCGATGAAGGTGATTCCCGCTTCGGCCGACTCCACGACCGCGCTCTCGACGCCCGGCGCAGGCACGAACACACACGAAGCTGTCGCGCCCGTCTTCTCAACGGCCTCCCTGACCGTGCCGAACACCGGGATGCCCTCGACGTCCGTCCCCGCGCGACGCGGGTTGGTTCCCGCCACCACCCGCGTGCCGTACTCGCGATTGCGAAGGCCGTAAAAACGCCCCGCCGAGCCGGTCAGGCCCTGGTAGACCACGCGGGTGGTGTCGTCGACGAAGATACTCATCGACGTGCCTCGGCCAGATTGGCCAGCTCGACCGCCTTGGCGGCCGCGTCGAGCATCGTCGGCTGCGAAATGAGTTGATCCGACCGATGCGACTGCAGAATCGCGCGCCCCTCCTCGGCATTCGTGCCGTCGATACGAATCACGATAGGGGCTTTGATCTCGACGTGTTCGAGGGCCTGCACGATGCCATTGGCCACTTCTTCCCCACGGGTAATACCGCCGAAGATATTGATCAGAATCGAGCGTACATTTGGATCGGTATTGATCACTTCGAGGGCATTAGCCATCACGTGTGCGTCCGCGCCGCCGCCGATATCGAGGAAGTTGGCTGGCGAGCCGCCGGCCTGATTGACGACATCCAGCGTGCTCATCGCCAGGCCGGCCCCATTGGCGATGATCCCGACGCTTCCGGTCAGGCCGATATATTGCAGGCCTTTGCTGCGCGCAAGTTGTTCGCGTTCGTCGAGCACTTCGGTCGCGCGGTACTCGGCCCACTCGGGATGTCGAAACTCGGCGTTGTTGTCGAGACTGACCTTGGCGTCGAGCGCGTGTACGCGGCCGTCGGGTGTCAGGATCAGCGGATTGATCTCGACGAGGTCGGCATCACCTTCGACGAAACAGCGGTACAGCTTCATGAGGATATCGACCGCGCCGGCGTGCGCTTTCGGGTCCAGCTTCGCGTGCTCCACCAGCGAGCGCGCGTCCACTTCGGTCAGGCCTTGCACGGGGTTGATGTGCAGCCGCGCGATGGCGTCCGGATCTTCGGCGGCCACCTGCTCGATCTCGATGCCGCCACGCGCCGAGACCATCCCGAGGTGCAGGCGCGCGCCACGATCGAGCGTGAACGAGGCGTAATACTCCTGCGAGATGTCGGATGCGCGCTCGATCCACAGCCGACGCACGGTGTGGCCGCGGATGTCCATGCCGAGGATGTTGGTGGCGTGCTCACGGACCTCGTCGGCGGATCGGGCGAGCTTGATACCGCCGGCCTTGCCGCGGCCCCCGACCTGCACCTGGGCTTTGACGACCACTGGATACCCCACCCGCTCAGCCTCGGTAACCGCCTGGTCGACCGTGTCGGCGACCCCACCCGGCGACACGGGAATACCGAAGCGGGCGAAGTACTGCTTGCCCTGGTACTCGAAGAGATCCATATGCCAAAGATCATACCGACAGGAGTTTCGTTTGGCAGTCGAAAGTCTCCTTGCGAGCATTTGAAACTTAGCCTGGGGGCCAACCCATCGCGCGGCCACCCAGCAGGTGTACGTGCAGATGCGCCACCGAGTTCTGCGCATCGGGCCCGGTGTTGATCACCAGCCGGTAGCCCCGCTCGCTCAGGCCCTCCTGCCGCGCCACCTCGCGCGCCGCGCGCACGACTTCGCCCACGAGCGTATCGTGGCCGGGCTCGAGCGCCTCCGTACCCGCCACGTGCTCGTTCGGCACGAGCAGTACGTGCGTCGGCATCTGCGGATTGATGTCGCGGAAGCCGGTGACCCGCTCCCCGCGATGAACGATCGTCGCCGGAATCTGCCCGCCGACGATCTTGCAGAACAGGCAATCAGGATCGGTCGTCATGGGCCCTCACCGTTCCCCGGCCACGATAGATCGCCCAGTTCGTAGAGCACCAGAGCACTGGCGACCAGCGCCGCGGTCTCCGCGCGCAGCACGCGCGGTCCGAGCGTCACGGTCAGCCCGCCGGCACGCCGCGCGCAGTCAATCTCCGCGTTCGTATACCCGCCCTCGGGCCCAACGAACAACCCCACGTCCGTCGGACGGTCAGCGAGCGCATCGCGCAAGGTGCACTGGTGCTCGCCCTCATACGCCACAAGCGGGGGAGCGTCGCCGCGCTGAAGGGCGGCCGCCAGCGGCTGAGGCGGCTGCAACCGTGGCACGACGCCGCGCCCACACTGCTCGGCCGCCTCGCGCAGGATGGCTTGCCAGCGCGCGTAGCGACGCTCGTCCGGTGCCTCCCGCACCAGCGACCTCGCGGTGACGACCGGCGTGATGCACGCCACGCCGACTTCGGTCAGCTTCTGGAGCACGACCTCGAACTTGTCGCGCCGCAGCAGAGCCGGGTACACGCTCAATCGCGTGCGCGGCTCGGGCACGTGCGCCGTCTCGCCGACGACCCGCCCACTGGCAACGCCCGTCAGTTCCACCACCCGATCGATCTGGCTGAGCCCATCGAAAACGCGTACCTCCGCTCCAGCACGCAGGCGGAGGACGCTGCGCAGCTGGTGCGCCTGCTCGTCGGTGAAGCGCACCTGCTCGCCGTCGAGCTGATCGGCCGCGACCCAGAAACGGTGCGTCATCGACGCCGTACGGACACCGCCACCCAGTCTTGTTCCTGATCGGTGCGCTCGTGTTCCCAGCCCGCGGCGCGGAATGCCTCGATCAGCTCGTCCGCCCGCTCGGCTAGCACGCCCGAGAGCACCGCACGCCCGCCCGGCCGAAGGTAGGCCGGGAACAGCGGGCGAAGCTGGAGCAGCGTCGCGATGGTGATGTTGGCGAGGATCAGATCGACGCGCTCCTCCTGGGCTGGCTCGGGCTCGAGCGTGCCAGCCCGCACGTCGACGATGTCCCCCACGTGATTGCGATTGACGTTTTCCTGGCAGACACTCGCCGCCACCGCTTCGATCTCGACGGCTGAGACGTCAACCGCGCCGAGCCGCGCGGCGGCAATCGACAGGATGCCAGAACCCGCGCCGACGTCCAGCACGCGCATGCCTGGCCTGACCAACTGTTCGACGGCGCTCAGGCACAAGCGCGTCGTCGGGTGCAAACCTGTTCCGAAGGCCATGCCCGGATCGAGCAGCAGCACCACATCACCTGGTTGGGGGGTGTATTCCGACTCGCGCCAGCTCGGAACGATCACCGTTCGCTCGCCGACGCGATGCACGAAGAAGTGCTCCTTCCAGGCGTTGGCCCAGTCGGCCTCGCGCAGGGTGCGCACCTGGAGCGGGCCCACCTGCCGCAGTTTTCCCAGGGCCCAGACCGCTTTCTCGAGCTCCGCGCGCCTGGCGTCCACGCTGGGATCTGCAAGTGGCAGATACGTCCGCACCGTGACAGGCGCGTCGGCGGGCAGGTTGACGATGTCGCCGTCGCGCGAGGACTCCACTGCTTGCTCGATGGTGACCCCCTGGCCGTACTCCGCGAAGGCCGCGGATACGGACTCAACCGCCTCGGGCTCGACGGTCGTGGTGAGCTCGAGCCACTGATCGTCGGTCATGGCACCGATGGCCAACGCACCGTCAGCACAACCGTGTCGTCCTCTTCGATCGACCAGCGGTGCGCGACGTCCGGCGGCCAGAGCGCATAGTCGCCGGGTTCGTCGAGGAGCGCCTCGCGTCCATCGTCGAAGACGATGCGGATGCAGCCGCGCACCAGCACGCTCAGCGTGGTCGCGACCGGGCTCGAGCCCCATTCCGGCCGCGCCTCGCCGAGCGTGTGCGCGCCCCACTTGACCTCGACGTGCGAGGTCGATCGCAGGCCGCGTTCGGGCGAGATGAAGTGGCCGACGAACCAGCCGCGTACCGCCTCGTCGTCGAGCGCCGCGTTGCCCGTCACCACGCGGTGGTCTCCTCGGGGGAGATCAGATGACGCGTTCATTGCCGCCATCGACGGGCACCTGGGCCGCCGTCGTGCGCGAAAAGACGGGCCCGCACATCTCGGCCACCATCTCCGCGACATCGCGGCTGGTGACCTCGACCTGCAGGACGTTGTTGCGGCGATACTCGTCCACGCTCAGCCCGTAGCTGGCCGCGCGGCTGCGCAGCACATCCTCAGTCCAGATGCCGGTGTCGAACACCGCGTTCGGGTGCACGATGTTCACGCGGATGCCGTCTCCGCCCCACTCCAGTGCCGCCACGCGCGCCAGCTGGTTGACCGCCGCTTTGGAGGCCGAGTAGGCGGCCGCGCCTGGCCCGGGGGCGGGAACGTTTTTGGAGCCGATGACCACCACCCGGCCGTACTTCGGCGCGCACTGCAACAGCGGGTAGGCCGCGCCGAGCAGCACCAGATTCGCGTCGAGGTTGACTGCCATGACTCGACGCCAGTCGTCCAGCCGCTGCCCGTCGATGCGCGCCGACGACGGGAAAATCCCAGCGTTCAACACCAGCATGTCCAGCCCGCCGTACGTCGAGACTGCCGCGTCCAGCGCTCGATCGATCGCCGAAGGGGCACTGACGTCACATTCCAGCCCGAGGAAATCCGACCGCTTGCCGAAGGCCTCGCCGATACGCGGACTGATGTCCAACCCGACGACAGCCGCGCCGCGACGCAGGAGCGCCTCCGCGGACGCCTTCCCGATCCCTGAAGCCGCCCCCGTCACGAGCGCAATCTCGCCCGCGAACACGGGGGCGCTGCCACCTCGGCGCAGCTTGGCCTGCTCGAGGTCCCAGTACTCGACGGCGAAAATATCGGCAGCCGGCAGAGCTCGGTAACCGCCCAGTGCCGTCGCGCGCAAGACGACGTCGATCGTCTGTGCATAGACGTCGAAGGCGATAGAGGCGTCCTGTGCGCTGCGACCGATTGTGACCACGCCTGCCTCAGCGTCGAGGATGACCCGCGGCGCGGGGTCCAGCATCTTCAGGGGCTGCTTCGCGGCACGCGCATGCTCATCGAAGTATGCCGTGTAGTCCCGCGCGTACCGAGCCACGTCACGGCCAATCTGCGCCACGCGCTTGGTGCGGATCACATGGTCCGGCGTCACGGGTCCCTGCTGCGAGATGGACACGACGTCGGACCGTTGCGCAAACGCGAGCTCCCTTGCCCCACTGTGTGTCGCCAGGATCATCGGGGCGCCGGCAGCGTCCGAAACCTGTCGACGCAAGTCGACGATGTCCGCGCGCTCGATCGTTGCCGACCCTGGCTCGGGCAACGCGAGGTCCCAGGCGCCCTGCGCCGCGAGGTACGCCTCCGCCCGCGAGACCAGGTCGATCATCCGCCCATAAGCTTCGCGCGCGGTCTGACCAAACGAGAAGAAACCGTGGTTGAGCAGCACCAGTCCGACCGTGTTCGGGGTCGCCTCCTTCGGGAACTGCTCGGCGACCACGCGCGCCAGGTCGAAGCCCGGCATCACGTACGGCACCACGACCACCGAGTCCCCAAAAATCTCGCGCACCCGCCGCGCACCGTCGTCCGTATTCGTAATCGCCAGCAGCGCGTCGGCGTGGGTGTGGTCCACGAACGGAAACGGCAACAGCGCGTGCAGAATCGTTTCGACCGACGGCGTGGGCGCCGACGGGTCGACCATCGCCGCCCGCAGCTCCTGCACCATCTGCATATCCGACAACTGCGCGAGCGTTGCCAGGCGCAGCACGCGCTCCAGACGGACAGGGGCGAAGCCCGGCGGCTCGATGGTCTCCAGGTCCCAGCCGCTGCCCTTCACATACAGGATGTCCTGCTCGTCGCCAAAGAGGTCGCGCTGCCGGATCTTGACGGACGTGTTGCCCCCGCCGTGCAGCACCAGCGAGTGGTCGCGCCCCAACAAGCGCGACGTATACACCCGTTGGGCGAGCGGGCCCTCAAACGCGGCCGCCTCGGCGTCGTTCCACAGACTCTGCATCGATCTACCGCTCGAAGGCTAACGTGTCCGGATTCACTCGCGCGATGTCAGCTCCAGGCCCGTGCCGGTCTCGATCAGGCTCTTCAAGCTGCTGAGCACCAGCGGCCAGCCGGAGCCGACCCGCGTGAACGTCGGCGTGTGCGCCACAAACTGATCGTGCACCAACGTCAGGCAGCAGGTGTCGCCGAGTGGCTCGACGTCCCACGTCACGCGTGACGGGGCATCGTCGCGCAGCGCGGCGGCGCGGCGGAAGGACCAGGTGGTCACAAGCCGTCGCGGGGGATCGGCATCGAGCACGGTTCCGGCAACGACGACCTCAGCATCGACCCAATAGCGAATGGGCTCGCCCGCCCGCCAGCTCGACTCGACCCGCGTCCGATGCAAGAAGCGCACGGTGAAGTCGGGGTCGGTGACCGCCTGCCACAGCCGTTCAGGCGTGGTGCGAATGTAGACCTGAAACACGTGTCGGGGGCGTGGCTCGGGGCCCGGGCCCTCGAGCTGCACCTTCAGGTCCGCCAGGGCTCGAACCCAGGGCTCGGCGTACTTACCGATCCAGCGGTCGTGCATGAGCCGAATCGGCACCGGATTCAGGTAGTGCAATTTCTCGCGGCCGACCTTGCGCGTGGCGATGAGCCTGGCGGCTTCGAGAATGCGCAGGTGTTTCATCACCCCGAAGCGCGTCATGCCGGGTAACTGGGCGGCCAGCTCGCCGAGCGTTTGCCCGTCGGCGTCGAACAAGCTGTCCAGCAAGAGCCGTCGACTGGGATCCGCGAGCGCTTTGAAAACGTCGCCGTCGCCGTCGCCGTCGTCGCCGTGCGATTCGCGTGCGCCACCCGCCTCCACCTGCCCAGCCGCCGACAGGTGATCCATCGGTCACGAGTCTAACGCCGGCCCACCAGTGTGACGGACCCGCACCACCGTGAGGCTTGCCGGCGGAGTGTCCTCAGGCCATGCGGACCGCGAGGCCGTACATGGTGTACGACCAGCTCGGTCGGGACGCTGTGAGGCTCACCGGCCGGCTCCAAGCAGATAATTGGGCAGCTCCGGGGCCATCAGTCGCGCGAACACCCGCACGGCGGCGGCGCGATCGTTCAAGACCCGACCATTCAGCTCGACCCACGCGTGGGCGCGAAACGCGCTGCTGCCATTGTGGCCGCGCAGCACGCCCAGTTGCAGCGTGGTCGGGACACCCTCGCGCTGCATCCACTGGTGGAGCACCAGCGATTGCTGGAGGCAGTCGGCGCGGCGGGGATAGCAGCGAGCCGCTCGCTCGATGGCCGCGGCGTAACGTCGCGCCCGCGCGACACACGCTGCCTGTTGCCGCGGGTCGGCAGCCCCATCAGAGGCTGTCGCGCCGCTGCAAGCCGCCGCCAGACTCGCCTGAAATCCAACTCGCCGCAGGTGGACGTCCACCTGCGCCAACGCGACCCACGCGCGCGCCGCCAGCAGCGCCGCCTCGGGCAAGCGCTGCACGTGTAGGGCGCTCAGCGCCGGGCGCACGTGTCGTCCGTCTGCAGCAATCCCAATTGGTTCAAGCGTTGGAGGAATGCCGTCAGGTCAGTCCGCGCGCGCTCCGCTTCGACGTCATATTCCGCCACCAGACCGTCCACCAGCTCCAATTCGCTGGCTCCATCCAGCAGCTGCTTCCAGATGTGCGTGGCGACGTCGTCGACAACGGCGAATGCCACGTTCCGACTGGCGGCGAGGGTGACCTGTTGCATGGAGGCAGACCATAAGTAGGCCTCGTGCGTCGCAAGTTGTCCTCGAGGTTTAGAACCCGTTGATCAGAACATCGACGCGCACGCCGCGCCGCCGAAAGGCCCGTAGTCCACCTCGAAACCGGCTGCCGCGCTCCTAGCGCAAACTGTCACAGAAGTCTGGCCGACGGCGACTCAGGCTGAAAACGGGCTTGTCGGCCGAACTTCTAGGCCAAACTGTCACAGAACTCTGGCCGCCTGCGACTCGGGCTGAAAACCGGCTTGTCGGCCAGACTTCTAGCCGCCGCTGAAGACGTCTTTGACTTTCTCGAAGAAGCTCTTGTTTTCACTCGGCGTGTTCTGCGCCGTGCCGAAGGTTCCGCCGAGCTGACGCAATAGCTTTTTTTGCTCGTCGTTCAGGTCCGTCGGGGTGCGCACCTTGATGTGCACTTGCAGATCGCCACGGCCGTGCTCGCGCAAGAAGGGCACACCCTCGCCGCGGACGCGGATGATGCGGCCACTCTGCGTACCGGCGGGCACCTTGAGTCCGATCTCCTTGTTGTCCAGCGTGGGCACGGCGAACTCGTCGCCCAGCGCGGCCTGCGCCACGTTGATCGGCATCTCCAGGAGCAGGTCGTTGCCCTGTCGCTTGAAAAAGCGATGCGGCTGGACGTGCAGCACCACGTACAGGTGCCCGGCGACGCCGCCGCGCGGCCCCGGCTCGCCCTGGCCCGTCAGACGCAGTTGAATACCCTCGTCGGCGCCCTGCGGCACTTCGACCACGACGTTCACTTTGTTACGCAGCAAGCCGCGACCCTGACAGTCGGTGCAAGGGTCGGCAATGATCTGGCCCTCACCATTGCAGCGATCGCACAGCGTCACGTTCACGAACTGGCCAAAGATCGACTGCTGGACGCGGCGGATCTCGCCGCTGCCTTCGCAGCGCGTGCAGCGGGTCGGCTGCGTGCCCGGCTCCATGCCGCTGCCGTCGCACTTCTTGCAGGTCGTATTTTTGGTGAGGCTGATTTCTTTGCTGGTGCCGAAGACGGCTTCCTCGAGCGTGAGGTGCATGTCGTAGCGCAGGTCCTGGCCACGCTGCACGCGTTGGCGAGCGCCTCGCCCGCCGGCGTTGCCGAAGAACGACTCGAACAGGTCCTCGATCGACAGGCCCACGAAGTTGCTGAAGTCGACCGTGCCAGTGCCGGCGCGCTCGAAGGCGGCGTGGCCGTAGCGGTCATACATGCTGCGCTTCTCGGCGTCAGAGAGGACCTGGTAGGCCTCGGTGGCCTCCTTGAAACGCTCGGTGGCCTCAGGCGCCTGGTTGCGGTCGGGGTGGTACTGCAGCGCGAGGCGGCGGTAGGCCTTTTTGATGTCGTCGTCAGAGGCGGTCCGGGCTACGCCCAGGACTTCGTAATAGTCACGTTTGGTCGTCGATCGGGTGGGCATGGTGAGGGTCGAGCCTGGAAGTGAAGCTTAACCTATGCGCTCGTGCCCACAATGCTTCTTTTTTGGGAAAACCACTTTTGGGAAAACAACGTTCCGAGCACGAGCGTCACGAGGAGGACTTGTCTTTGTCCATCATCTCCATGAGCTCGGCGACGAAGCGAACCATCGGGACCGCTCGCCAGTAGGGCAGGCGCGTCGGGCCCAGCACGCCCAGGACGCCCCAGGCGTCTTCTTCGGTGCCGTAGCGCGTGAGCACCAGCGCGGCGTCGCGCATCTGCTCCAGGCGGTTCTCGGCGCCGATGATCACCTGAACCCCGGGGCTGGCCAGAGATTCAGCCAGGAACCTGGCCAGCAGCGGCTGCTGCTCGAGCACCTCGATGATGGGACGCAGCTTCTCACTCTGAGCGAACTCGGGCTGCGACAGCAGCTGGGCCAGCCCTTCCAGCGTCACGGCCGCCAGGGTCTGATCCTGCGCCTGCTGCAGCAGACGGATTGCCGCGGTCGCAAACGGGCGCGCCGCGTCACTCAGGCCTCGAAGCACGCGCCGCGCCTGACCCGCCGTCCTGTCGGCCAGCTTCTCCGACAGCTCGTTGCTCAGCCGCGTCAGGTCGCTGCGTTCGAGGACGGCATCGGCGCGGTGGACGACCTGGCGCACGCCGCCCGACTGCATCAGCAGCGTGACCAGCACGAGGTCGTCTTCGAGCGGCACCAGCTCGATGCGTCGCACGCGCGCATGCGACGACACCGCGCGGGTCGCCACCGCGGCGCTGCGCAGCGTTCTGGCCAGCAGTGAGGGCGCCAGGTGCGTCGAGTCCGCGCCCAGGGCGGCGAGCTGGTTGAACTGCTGGCGCAGCGTGCGTCGCTCGGACGGCGCCAGCTCGCGCTCCTCCTGCATGAGCAGCTCGACAAAGTGACGGTAGCCGCGGTCGGTTGGCACGCGGCCCGCCGAGGTATGCGGCTGGGCAATCAGGCCGGCCTCCTCCAGCGCGGCTAGCTCGTTGCGGACGGTTGCCGGCGACAGGTCAGCCTCGTATTTGCGGGCGATCAGATCCGAAGGCACCGGTTGCGCCAGGGCGACGTATTCCTGAACGACGTGTCGAAGGATGCGCTCTCGGCGGGGGGTCAGCTGGGTCACAATAGTCGCGCGCGGATCTGCGCCATTAGCACTCTCCGTACTGGAGTGCTAACGCGGGGCGGGCGAATGATACAGGATTTACCAGCGCTATACTGCCGCGACAAGATGCAATCTGGTCGCGTTGTGGTTACAGGCATGGGTGCGCTGACGCCGGTCGGGCTCGACGTGCCCACAACCTGGGACAACATCATCCACGGGCGTTCGGGCGTCGCCCCCGTCGAGGGCTTCGAACGTGACGACCTCGACGTCCGCATCGCCGGTCAGGTGAAGGGCTTCGACCCGACCCAGTTTCTCGACAAGAAAGAAGCACGCCGCATGGACCGCTTCCTGCAGCTCGGCCTCGTCGCCGCGCAGGAAGCCGTACGCGACGCCGAGCTCAAGGTCGGACCCGACAACGCCGAGCAGATCGCGGTGCTGGTTGGCAGTGGCATCGGCGGGATCAGCACCATCGTCGATGCGGCGATCACCCTGCACACGCGTGGACCAGGCCGCGTGGGACCGTTCGTAGTGCCCATGATGCTGCCCGACATGCTGGCCGGCATGATCGCCATCCAGACCGGGGCCAAGGGCCCCAACTTCGGCGTCGCCAGCGCGTGCGCCACGGCGGGGCATGCCATCGGCGAAGGGACCGAGCTGATCAAGCGCGGGGACGCGGACGTCGTGCTGGTCGGCGCCGCCGAGGCGCCGGTGAGCCGCATCGGGCTCGCCGCCTTCGACTCGATGCATGCGCTCTCGCGCCGCAACGACGAGCCCGCACGCGCGAGCCGGCCATTCGACGCGGAGCGCGACGGCTTCGTCCTGGCCGAGGCCGCCGGTGTGCTGGTCCTGGAGAGCCTCGAGCACGCGACGCGTCGGGACGCGCATATTTACGCCGAGATCATCGGCTACGCGGCAACCGCCGACGCGTACCACATCACGGCGCCCAGCGAGGGCGGCGAAGGCGCCGCGCGCGCCATGCGACGTGCTATTCAACGCGCCGGCCTGGAAGTGACCGACATCGGGTATATCAATGCGCACGGCACCTCGACGCCGCACAATGACCGCACCGAGTCTCAGGCGATCAAATCGGTTTTTGGTGAGCACGTACCACCGGTCTCGTCGACCAAGAGCATGACTGGCCACCTCATCGGCGCCAGCGGCGCCGTCGAGGCGATCATCTGCATCAAGAGCATCCTGGAGGGTTGTCTGCCCCCAACCATCAACTACGAGAACCTCGATCCGGACTGCGACCTCGACTACATTCCCAACGTTGCGCGCGCACGGCGCATCGACGTGGCGCTCTCCAATTCGCTCGGCTTCGGCGGCCACAACACGGCGCTGGTAGTGAGTCGTTTTGCGTAGCCAGTCCTACGTTCGGATCAGCGGCTGGGGCAAGTACCTGCCGGCGCGGATCATGCGCAATGCAGAACTCGCGGAGCTGGTCGACACGTCCGACGAGTGGATTCGCGCCCGCACGGGCATCGGCGAGCGACGCATCGCCGCCCCCGAGGAAACCACGTGCTCGCTGGCAGTGAACGCAGCCCGCGTCGCGCTTGCTCGCGCCAACACCCCGCCCGAAGACCTGGACATGGTCATCGTCGCCACCTGCACGCCGGACTACGCCAACATGCCGGCTACGGCGTCGCTGGTGCAGCATGCCCTCGGCGCCCCGCGCGCCGCCGCGGTCGATCTGAACGCCGTGTGCAGCGGGTTCATCTACGGCCTGGCGACGGGCAGCCAGTTCATCGCCACGCGTGCTTATCGCAACGTGCTCGTGATCGGCGCCGAGGTCTTCACGCGCATCCTGGACTGGCAGGATCGCTCCACCTGCGTGCTGTTCGGCGATGGCGCGGGGGCGGTGCTGTTGCAGCCCACCGACACACCGGGCGGGTTGCTGTCGTTCGTGCTCGGCAGCGATGGCGCTGGAGCGTGCAGCCTGTACGTACCGGCGGCGGTAGCCGCCAACCGACGTCCGCCGACACCGTCGCCGAGCGTGGACATTATGTCAAGATGCAGGGCCGAGACGTGTTCCGCTTCGCCACGCGGGTGCTGCCTGACTCGGTTGTCCAGGCGCTCGAGGCGGCCGAACTCACCACCGACGACATGGATGTGCTCATCCCACACCAGGCCAATACGCGCATCATCGATCATGCCGTGAAACGGTTGAAAGTTGACGACTCGGCGGTATTTTCGAATGTCGAGCGCTACGGCAACACGTCAGCGGCGAGCATTCCGGTCGCGCTGTGCGAGGCAGTGGAAGCGGGCCTGGTGCAGTCTGGCTCGACGGTGGTGATGAGCGGCTTCGGCGCCGGCCGAGCTGGGGGACGGTTGTCTGGAAGTGGCACGGCTGAGAGCGAGGTGTTTTTCCCCGCCCCCGGAGGGGACCCCCGTCTGAGTTCTCGATCACCGCCGCACGAGCGCCAGCACGTGCGGCGCGAAGAGCAGCGCGGCGATGGCCACCGCGGCGGCGGCGCCGATGAGCACCGCGGCGGCGGAGACGTCCTTGGCGCGCTTCACCAGCTGGTGGTAGCCCGGTGAGACCAGGTCACACACCGACTCCAGCGCGGTGTTGACACACTCCAGGATCAGCACCAGGCCAACCGTCAGCACAATCAGCGCCATCTCGATCGGGCTCAGCCCAACGACCAACCCCAGCACGATCACGACGACAGCCGCCGTGAGGTGCACCAGGAAGTTCGGCTGCGTCCGCAGCATCACCGAGACGCCCTCGAGGGCATAGCCAAACGAGCGCAAGACGCGCCGCCACCGCGGAGCCTGCGCGACCACGGACTGGCTAGCGGGTGAAGCCAAGTGGCTGCAGCGCCTCCTCTTCTTTCTCGCGCATACGCGACCGCTCGGACTCTTGCTCGTGGTCGTACCCGAGGATGTGCAACACGCCGTGGGCGACCAGATAGGCGACCTCGCGCTCGACGGCGTGGCCGTACTCCTCGGCCTGCGCGGCCGCCCTCGGATAGGAGATCACGACGTCGCCCAGGTTGACGGGCTCGCCCTCGGGCAGCACGAAGCCTGGCTCGAACAGCGGGAACGACAACACGTCAGTCACCGAGTCCAACCGGCGGTGCTCCGCATTGAGCTGCTGGATGGTGGCGTCGCCAACCAGGTGGACGCTGATGACCAGTTCGTCGACGCCGACCAAGCTCGCGCCCGACGATCGAGGCGATCAGCGCACTGATGCGCGCCTCGTCCCAGGTCGCGGCCACTCCGTCCTCTACCGAGAAGTCGACGATCAAGCCGAGGCTGCGATGTGAGGCTGTGAAGGGCCCTGGCGGATCTCGCCGCTGGGGTACGGAATACGTGGATGGTAGATCCCCGTCAGCAGGGTGACGAACGACTGCTTGATGCGCGTGAGATCGCGTAGTGTGAGATTGCAGTCGTCGAACTGACCTTCCTCGAGCCGCTGGTGGATGATGCGCTCGACGAGCTGTTCGATTGCCTCACGCGAATGATCGCGAGCAGCACGCGCGGCCGCCTCGGTACTGTCGGAGAGCATGAGAATGGCGGCTTCACGGCTTTGCGGCCGCGGGCCGGGGTAGGTGAACAGCGCGGCGTCCACGGTCTCGGTCGTTCGCTCGGCGGCCTTCTCGTAGAAGAAGCTGATCGTGCGCGTCCCGTGGTGCTGGGGAATCATCTCGCGGATGCGCGGCGGCAGCCCGTACTTCTCGGCGAGCTTCACGCCGTCGGTTACGTGGGCGGCGATCACCTGCGCTGACGCCTGCGGATCCAACGTGTCGTGCACGTTGGAATTGGTATCGGCCTGGTTTTCGATGAACGCCCACGGACGTTCGAGCTTGCCGATGTCGTGGTAGTAGGCGGCGACGCGCACGAGCAGCGAATCCGCGCCGATGACTTCCGCGGCGCGCTCGGCGAGATTGCCGACCATGATGCTGTGGTGATAGGTCCCGGGCGCTTCCATCAACATCCGACGCAGCAGCGGCTGGGTTGGATTGGCCAGCTCGAGCAGTTGCACGGTGGTCAGGATGCCGAACATACGCCCGAGAACCGCGAAGCTCCCCACCGCCAGCAGTGACGACAGAATCCCGTTGACCACCAGCTCGAAGCCGACGATGGAGAGCATGCCGAGGTCGTCGGACCTGCCAGCCAGGAAAAACGCCCCGTAGGCGGCAAGCATGGCCAGCGCCACGGCGCCGCCCGCCACGAAGTAGGCGATCAGGCGCTCCTTGCGCCACACCGCCAGCGCGCCAACCATGGTGCCGACCAGGGCGATCACGCCGATCTCGAGGCTCGCACCGGCGATCCAGGCCAGCAGAATCGACAGCATGATGCCGACGGCCAGGCCGAGCTGGGCGTCCAGCAGGATGGCCACCAGCATGCTCACGGCTGGCAGCGGAAAGATGTACGCCCAGAGCGGGTGCCCGGGAATGACCATGCGCGCGGCAACCGTCGCGATCACGATCAAGCCACCCAGCAGGACTACGCGACGATCGCGGTACAGCAGTGGCCGGTCGAAGTTCCAGATGAACGCGGCCAGGACGCCCATCAGGGTGAACGAGAGCAGCGCGGCCGCCGCCACGCCCTGCCAGTCCACCTCGGGGTTGCGCAGACCCAGCGCTTCGAGGGCTTCGATCTCCAGCGGACCGACCACCTGGCCGTCGCGAACGACGGTTTGCCCGCGCGCGTAGGTTTGCTCGACCGGTGCCACCGCCTCGCGCGCGTCCTGCTGGGCCTGGGCCGTCGCGTCGGTGTTCATCACCTGGTTCGCCATCACGAAGCGCTGGACCAGCTCGACGACCACGGCGCGGTCGGCATCCGAAAAGAACGGCGACACGCGCAAGGGGACGTCGTTGCGGACTTCGTCGACATTGCTGTCGGGAATGCGGTCCTTCATGATGTCCTGCAGGACGCGTTGGGCCTCGTTGGCGATGGTGGACCAGTGATAGTCGTCGAGCGTGGCGAGCGCGCGCGCGGCGGTATCGCTGAGTGGTGGAGACACCAGTTGGGCCACGGCTTGCTGCTTGACGTCTGGATCACTTTTCGTGGCGTCACCCCGCACGACGTTGATGGCCTGGATCAGGTCGGCCAGGCCACGCGTCTGCTGGGCGATCACGTCGCGATTCAACTCGACGACTGGCGGCACCTGGGCGGCGGCGGCGTCACGCGCCTGGCGGGTGCGGATCTGGCTGATGTAGGTCACCGCGCGGGGCGCTTTGATCGCGACTGCCGCGACGTCACCCTCCTTGACGTCGTACACCCGCGGGAGCAGGTCAACGCTGAGGACTACGGTGAGCAGTAGCGCGGTCAGGACGCCAACACCGACGGCGAACGCTACGCGCGGACGAGGACCTGAGCGAGTCGCCGCCGGCAAAGCAGCTTTGTGCACGAGGCGCATGAGGCGGTTCGCGGTTAGCTCTTAGCCATTCACTGCTGGTTCGGGTGACCTGAACTGACCTACGTTAGACTAACACGCGGTCGGCATGGGGACCCATACCGGACACTATTTGCTAACTGCTACTAGCTGAGGGCTCAGGCCCGGGAGCGAGGCCACGATATGGCGCGTTGTGAAGAATGTAATCGTAAAGTTGACCAGCCGTCTCGGCACCTGGTGAATGGCCGCATTCTGTGCGGCATCCACGACCCGCGGCCGCCGCACGAGCGACAAACACAGGAGCTACCGCGGGATCGTGCCGCGGCACGTCGTACTCCGGGCCCGCCCGCGGAGGCGGTGGGCTAGCTCGCTCATACCCAAGGGCTGAGGACGCAGGATCGTGTCGCAAGTCATCGTTCTTCTGGCACTCGTCTTCTCGATCCTGATTGCGATCTTCGCGGTGCAGAACACCACCGCGGTGGATGTGCAGTTTCTGACCGTGCGGGCGCAGGCGGTAGCCGTCTCGGTGCTGGTGCTGATCTCGGCGGCGTTTGGCGCCGTGGTCATGCTGCTGCTGGGCGCTGCCCGCGAGGTGTCGATGCGCTGGAGGCACCACTCGGTGTCGAATCAGCTGAAGCAGTCGCAGGCCAGGGTGGCGCAGTTGGAGGCCGCGCAGGCGGCGCAGACGGCCGCCGCCGCGACGGAGACACCAGCCCTGACGGGAACCACGCCAGGGGAGACGCCGCCGCCGTCCTGAGCTCGCGTCGCCTTCCCCAGGGGGACCGCACCCGGAATGGGTGCGGCCCTAAGGTGCGTCCCTCCAGGGGGGAATCTAAATTATTCGCTTCCCTCGTACTGCTCTTTGATCGACGCCAGCACCGTCGGGTCCGCCAGCGTCGTCGTGTCGCCCAGCACTTTGCCCTCGGCGATGTCGCGCAGCAGACGGCGCATGATCTTGGCACTCCGCGTCTTCGGCAGCTCCACCGTGAAGAAGATCTTGTCCGGCTTGGCAATCGCGCCAATCTTGTCTCCGACGTGGTTGCGCAGCGTCTCGACCATCTCAGGTCCGCCCTCGTAGCCACCCCGCAAGGTGGCAAACGCGGCAATGCCCTGCCCCTTGATGTCATGCGAGATGCCGATCACCGCGGCCTCAGCCACCGCCGGGTGCGACACCAGGGCTGATTCGACCTCCATCGTGCCGATGCGGTGGCCAGCCACGTTCAGCACGTCGTCGACGCGCCCCAGTAGCCAGTAGTAGCCCTGGTCATCTCGCTTGGCGCCGTCACCCGCAAAGTAGCTGCCCGGGAAGCGACTCCAGTACTGCGTCTTGTAGCGCTCGGAGTCGCCCCAGATCGTGCGCGCCATCGCCGGCCACGGCCGCTGCAGGACCAGGTAGCCACCGCTGCCCAGCGGCACGCTGTTGCCATTTTCGTCCAGCACGTCGGCCTTGACCGCCGGGAACGGGAACGTCGCCGAGCCCGGCTTGAGCACGGTGATGCCCGGCAAGGGCGTGATCAGAATCTGGCCGGTCTCGGTCATCCACCACGTGTCCACGACCGGGCAGCGATCGCCACCGATGACCTCGCGGTACCAGACCCACGCCTCGGGATTGATGGGCTCGCCCACCGAGCCGAGGACGCGCAGGCTGGACAGGTCGTGCCTCGCCGGGAACTCCTTGCCCCAGCGCATGAACGTGCGGATCGCGGTCGGCGCGGTGTAGAGAATCGTCACCCCGTACTTCTCGACGATGTCCCAGAAGCGGTCCTTGTCGGGATAGTCCGGCGAGCCTTCGTACATCACACAGGTAGCGCCGTTGGCCAGCGGCCCGTAGACGATGTAGGAGTGGCCGGTCACCCACCCGACGTCGGCCGTGCACCAGTACACGTCCTCTTCCTTGAGATCGAAGACGTACTTGTGCGAGCACGCCGTACCCACCAGGTAGCCACCCGTGGTGTGCAGCATGCCCTTCGGCTTACCAGTAGTTCCCGATGTGTACAGGATGTACAGCGGGTGCTCGGCGTCGAGCCGCTCGGGCTCGACGAGCGCTGCGCCGGACTCGGCCATCGCCCGGTGCCACCACACATCGCGGCCTTCCTTCATCGGCACGCTGCGCGCGTCGTCGGTGCGGTTGATGACGAGCACTGTCTTCACCGTGGGACACGACTCCATCGCGCGGTCCATCGTGTCTTTGAGCGGGATTTTGTTGCCGCGCCGCCAGCCGCCATCGGCGGTGATTGCAAAGGTGGCGCCACAGTCGTTGACGCGATCGGAGATGCTGTCGGCGCTGAAGCCGGCGAAGATGACCGTGTGCGGTGCGCCGAGGCGCGCGCAGGCCAGCATCGCGATGGCCAACTCAGGCACCATGCCGAGGTAGATGGCGACGCGGTCGCCTTTCTTCACGCCGAGCCGCTTGAGCGCCGCCGCGCAGCGATTGACCTCTCGATACAGGTCGCGATAGGTCAGCACGCGACTGTCGCCTGGCTCGCCCTCGAAGATGATGGCGGCTTTGTTGCGACGCCAGCCCTCAAGATGACGGTCCACGCAGTTGTAACTGGCGTTGACTTCAGCGCCGACGAACCACCTGGCGTTCGGCACATTCCACTCGAGCACGCGCTCCCACGGCTTGAACCAGTCGATTGCCTGGGCTTGCTCGGCCCAGAATGCCTCGGGATCGGCCTCGGCGCGCGCGTAAATCGTCGGGTCGTTCCAGTTGGCCTGCGCCTTGAACTCGTCAGACGGCGGGTAGCGGCGGTCTTCCTGGAGCAGGGCTGAGAGCATCCCGGGGGCGGGCTCGTTGGTGGTTGCCATCGCGATCGTGCACCTCCGCTACTGTTAGTTCACTAACTATGCCCATTCTGCCCTATCTGGAGCATGTTCCTGAGGTCGGCCCGGACGTCTCGCTCGCCGAGGACGCGTTCCTCGTCGGCAAAGTCCACGTGGAGGGACCCGCCCGACTCGAATCGAGCGCCGTCGTGCGCGGCGACCAGAACCAGGTCGTCATCGGCAGCCGCTTTCGCATCGGACGTCGGGCGTCCGTGCATGTCGAGCAGCACACCTCCACGCGGATCGGCGCAAACGTGTGGGTCGGCGACGACGCGGTGGTGCATGCGACGACGCTGGGCGACGGGACGCGCGTCGAGGACGGCGGGCTGGTGTTGAGCACCTCGAAGGTCGGCGCCGGTAGTATCGTGGCCGCCGATGCGCTGGTCTCCGAGGGCGTCGAGTTTCCCGACAACAGCTACATCAGCGGGACGCCGGGCCGCCGCGAGCGGGACACGACCGAGGAGGAGCGCCAGGCGACGCTGCGCATGATCGCCGAGGCGCTCGTGCAACACCCGTCCAGCCCGAGACGCTAGCTCCGTCGAGCCGACGTCAGACAGTGCTCGTCAGACAGTGCTCGTCGGCGACGGCTTGCCCAACCGGTACTCGCGGCTCAGCCGCGCGTATCCGGTGGCGCCGCTCTCGATGCGTCGAATCTCCGCCTCGCTCACCTCGCGCAGCAGGCGTCCCTGACCGATGACCAGCGTGCGTGGGGGCACCTGCATGCCTTCGGGAACGACCGCGTTTGCCGCGACGATGGCATGTCGCCCGACGTGCGCGCCGGACAGCACTGTCGCGCCAATGGCGATCATCGCCCGCGCGTCAACGCTCGCGCCGTAGACCCGCGCGTTGTGTCCAAGCGTGACGCGCTCGCCAATGCTGACCGGATGGCCCGGCGTTGCTTCGACGATGCAGTTGTCCTGAACATTCGCCTGCGGTCCGATGTCCACGCACGCGGCGTCGCCGTTGAGGACCGCCCCGGGAAAGACGCTGGCCTCGGAGGCCATGCGCACGTCGCCGCTCAGCCTCGCGCCGGGCGCCACGTAGGCGTCCGCCGCGATTCCCGCTAGCGCCCCTTCCACTCGGGCCTGCGCTTCTCGAGGAACGCGTTGACGCCCTCACGAAAATCGTCGGACAGGTAGCACATCAGCACCAGTTCTTCGCTCTCCTCCAGCCGCAGAGTCTCGACCACCCGCTGCACGGCCAGCTTGGCGGAGCGAATCGTCAGGGGCGCGTTGCTCGCGATCTGCTGCGCCAACTCCAGCGTGCGCGCTTCGAGACGCTCGGGCTCGACGATCTCGTTGAAGACGCCCAGCGCTTTGCCTTCGTCGGCGCCGATGAGGCGCGCTGTAAAGATCAGCTCCTTGGTGCGCGCCGGCCCGATCAGCGACACCAGCCTGGCAAAGTTCTGCATCGAGAGCGTGTTGCCCAGCGTCGAAGCTATCGGCACGCCGAAACGCACGTCAGGGGTTGCCAACCGCAGATCGCAGCACAGCGCAAACACCGCGCCGCCGCCCGTACAGGCGCCACGAATCATGGCGATGGTCGGCTTGGTCACGCTCTCCAGCCGCGAGGCGTAGGTGTTGTTGTTGCGCTCGTAGTTCAGCGCGTCCTGGCGGGTCGAGAAAGCGCGGAACTGCGAGATATCGGTGCCGGCGACGAAGGCCCTGTCGCCGGCACCGCGCAGCACCAGGACCTTGACGCGGTCGTCTGCGTCGACGTGTTCGCAGCAGGCGGATAGCCCCTCGTACATCGCCCAGGTCAGCGCGTTGCGCGCCCTGGGGCGGTTGAAGGTCAGGAACGCGATGGGCCCCTGGCGCTCGTACAGCAGGTCCTCAGTGCTGGGGACAAACTCGGCTTGCCCGTCGACTTGCCCGGTCGTGACCATCGCCTGAAGTCTAGATGCTTCCGAGTGTACGGGCGGCGCCTGTCGTCGCCGAACGCACGCAGCTAACCCGGATCGACCGTAGCGCCAACCGGTTCACCCACGGGACCGCGCAACGGCAGCTCGAACGGCAATTCGGGCGCGTCAAAGATCACGCCAGGATTCATGATGCCGTTCGGGTCCAGGGCCGCCTTGATCCGCCGCATCACCTCCAGCGCCGGGCCGTGCTCCTGGGCCATGTACGGCGCGCGGGCGCTGCCCACGCCGTGCTCGCCCGTGGTGGTGCCGCCCATCTTCAAGGCCAGTTGGTGGATGTCGTCGGCCACCAGCAGCACACGCTGGATCTCATCGGGATCGCGACCGTCGATCAGGTGGCCAGGATGCAGCCCGCCGCCGCCAATGTGGCCGTACGTGGCGATCGGGATGCGGTGTCGCGCGCTGATGTCCTGAATGGCCCGCAAGGTCTCGGGGATACGCGCCACCGGCACACAGATGTCCTCGCCGCAGTAGGCGCGGTTGGACCCCGGCCGCAGGGTGCCCACCGCCGCGCCGACCAGTGAGCGGGCCTCCCACAGCGCGTTGATGCGGGCAGCCTCATCCGACCACTCCGCCTTGCGCGCCAGCGGACCGATCACCTCGCACACGCGCTCGGCGTCCCAGCGCACGCCGGGCACGTTGCCGTCGACCTCGAACAACACCAGCGCCTCGACCTGCTCGAGAGCCATCGCTGGCCGAAAGAGGTTCACGGCCTGGATGCAGCGCTCGTCCAGGATTTCGATCGCCGACGGGCTCACGCCGGCGGCGAAGACTGCCTGGACCGCCTCGCCGGCGTTTTCGAGCGCGTCAAAAAGCCCCAGGACGATGGCGCGCGCCGGCGGGATGGCCATCAGTTTGAGCCGCAGGCGCGTGACAACGCCGAGGGTGCCCTCGGCGCCGACGATGAGCTTGGTCAGCTCCAGACCCGCGGAGGACTGCTTGGCGCGTGAGCCGACCGACCCGGTCTCAATGATCTGCCCGTCCGGGAGTACGACCTCCAGACCCAGCACCCAGGCGGAGGTCGGGCCGTACTTGACCGCGCGCATGCCGTGGGCATTGGTCGAGGCCATGCCGCCGACAGTCGCCATGCGGCTCGAACCCGGGTCGGGCGGAAAGATCAGGTTGTGGCGGGCCAGCGCCGCGTTCAAATTGGCGTGGACCACCCCCGGCTCACAAAACGCCTGCATGTTGGCGACGTCAATTTCGAGAATGCGATTCATCGCGTTCAGCGCCAGCACGATGCCCCCCTCGAGGGCGACCGCGCCGGCTGCCTGCCCGCTGGCGGCGCCCCGCGGCGTGACGGCAATACCGTGCGCGTTCGCGTAGCGCATGACCGCGCTGACGTCGCTGGTCGACCCGGCGATGATCACCGCGTCCGGCGATCGCGGCGCGAGCTGCGTCAGAAATGACGCGTCGTAGGCATACGTGTGCAGCTCAGCCGTCGAGTCCAGGACGCGGCTGTCTCTGACCAGCCCGCGCAGATCCTCGACAAGGCTCATGGTGTGGTGGCCTCGTCGAGCACTTCGGCGAGATGCTTGACGAGCACGCGGCTGTCGCGCGCGGCGAGCCCGCTGCGGAGCTGCAGCAGGCAGCCGGGGTTGCCAGTCACGATCAGATCAGGCGCCGCATTCAAAGCGTTGTCGACTTTGCGCTCCTGCAGCTGCTTTGACTCGACCGGGTTTGTCACGTTGTAGATGCCCGCGCTGCCGCAGCACAGGCTGGCCTCGGCGATCTCGACCAGCTCGACGCCCGG
Source organism: uncultured Chloroflexia bacterium (assembly GCA_963776625.1). Lineage (GTDB taxonomy): Bacteria > Chloroflexota > UBA6077 > UBA6077 > CF-72 > CF-72. The sequence goes on from CAVZNP010000013.1 coordinate 247,766, forward strand.
GATCGCTTTGAGCAGATCGCGCGGCTGGCGACTGATGCGCTGCGCGTGCAGCAGGTGGCACGCGTCCTGATAGACGACTCGCTCACTGGTGGTGCGGTGCGTCGGCAAGTCCGACGGCGTCAGCACCTGGCTGAGGTCGCGCACCCGGTCGGAGAAGTTCCTGGCGCGCTCCGCCCAGTCCGGGTCGTGCCGCAAGTGGTGGGCGTAGTCCTTCAGCATGGCGCCGCATCCGGCAGAGTTGATGACGATCGGTCCTTCGGTAGTTTCAAACGCTTGAATGTTGCGTCTGGCCAGCTCCAGCGCGCGAGGTAAGTCGCCCCCATGCGCGTGCAAGGCGCCGCAGCAACCCTGGCCACGCGGATTGCTGACGCTGCAGCCTCCGCGCTGAAGGACACGGATCGTCGCGCGGTCGACATCTGCCAGCGCGGTGGACATCACGCAACCTGCGAAAAAAGCAACCGGCGTGGAGGAGCTCGCTTCGGCCACCGTCGGGCGAAGGGGTCGGTACGTTTCGCCGTGCGGCGTCACGAACGTCCTCGGCAGCTCAGGCAAGAGCCGCTCGGTGTCAGCCAGCCCGAGCAGACGCAGGATGCCGAGGTTGCGCACCAGCCAGCGCACGCCGCTGCGCTGATACAGCCACGTCGCTCGCGCGAACGCGCGGAACCGAGCCATGTCCATGAACAGCCAGCCGAAGACGACGCTCCGCACGACGCGAGCGACCCACCCCAGACGACGTTCCTCGGCGACCGCCGTGCGGAACACAACTTGCAGAGGATCCATGTGCACCCCGGCGGGGCACACTGCCGAACACGCGTCGCACACCAGGCAGTTCATCTCGTGCGCGAGCAGATCGGGCGTCACCGCGAGCTGGCCCTCGGCCACTGCACGCGCCATGCCGATCCTGCCACGCGGACCCTCGGCTTCGTGCAGCGACAGCACGTAGGTCGGGCACGAGGTGAGGCAGGCCCCGCAGCGGATGCAGGCCAGCATGTTGTCGTATTCGTCGCCGAGTCGCGCGTCGGTCGACCGAAAGGCTGGTGGATTCAAGAGCGATGTAGGATAACTTGAGATGTAGGGGGGCACGATGACAGTGGTGTCCGGGTCCGAAGCAGACGAAGGTTTTCTTTCCAGTGAGCACATTACGGGACTGCTCGAACGCCTGCGTCGCGAGCCGACGCTGCGGGCCTGGGTCCTGACCGCGCCGACTGGCGCGCTGGCCACGCTCGGGGTCGTTCTGGATGACAACGAGCTCGTGCAACTCCTCGAGCGCATCGAGGAGCTCGACGAGCGTTCGCTGCCGGTCACGGCTGCCGACATCATGACACCTGATCCGCTTACGCTGCGGCCCGAGACGTCCGTGCACGAGGCGGCGCAGATGCTTTCAGAGCACCGCATCAGTGGGGCGCCAGTCGTGGGTGACGACGGCCGAATTGTCGGCATCGTCAGCGAGTACGACTTGATTGCGCGATCCGGCACCACGGTGGGCGAGCTGATGACGCGCGACGTGGTGACGGTGCCGTCGAACGCAACGCTGGATCGCGTACGGGCGATTCTCGTCACGCAACGACTCAAGCGTGTACCGGTGACAGCCGAATCGAGGCTCGTGGGCTTGATCAGCCGCGCGGACATGGTGCGCGAGCTTGCCTATCGGTGGCAGTGCAGGCGCTGCGGCAATCTCGTGCGCGGACGCCGCCCGCCGAGTGGCTGCCAGCGGTGTGGCGGTTCGGACGCGTTTGAGGAGGCACCGCCGCTGCCCGCGGTGGCCGCCTGCCCGACGTGCGGCAAGCCGCTCGGCGGATAGGCCGCGCCAATCGCACCAGCAAGCCGTTGAAAAACTCTGAAGTGGTGGATAAAAGCAGAACTTTTCAACACGCTGCTAGATGATGAGCATCGCATCGCCAAAGCTGTAGAAGCGGTAGTCGTCGCGAATGGCCTGCGCATAGGCTGCCAGAACGCGTTCTCGACCCGCAAAAGCGCTGACAAGCATCAACAGTGTTGATTGCGGCAGGTGAAAGTTGGTGACGAGCGCATCGACCGCGGCGAAGTGGTGGCCAGGAAGAATAAACAGATCGGTCCATCCTTCCGCCTGCCCGGTCGCGGCCCACGTCTCGAGCGTGCGCACGACCGTGGTGCCAACCGCCACCACGCGGCCGCCACGCTGACGCGCGCGAGCGACACTCTCGCGCGTGTCAGGCGGCACGACGCACCACTCGCGGTGGATGTGGTGCGCACGCGGATCGGCCGCGGAAACGGGGCGGAACGTGTCCAGTCCAACGTGCAGCACGACGGTCGCGAACTCGACGCCGCGCGCGCTGAGTCGCTCGAGTAGTTCGTGGGTGAGGTGCAGCCCCGCGGTCGGCGCGGCAGCTGATCCGGCGGCGTCGGCGAAGACCGTCTGATACCGCTCTGGGTCGCCGGACCAGCCGCGTATGTACGGCGGCAGCGGGGTGGAGCCAGCCGCGAGCAGCGCGGCGTCTGCATCTGGCAGGTCCGTCGTCACATGGATCTCGCGCAGGCCTTCGGGCCCGGCCTCGTCAATGGTGAGCGTGAGACCGTCCTGCACGCGCACCTCGTCACCCGGACGCAGCCGGCGCGCCGGACGGCACAGCGCTTGCCACCGCGCCGGCGCCAACCTGCGCAGCAGCAGGAGCTCGGCGTGCCCGCCACCCTTCAGCCGACCCCTGACCCGCGCCGGCAGTACGCGCGAGCGATTGGCCACCAGCACGTCGCCGGGTCGCAAAAGGTCCGGCAGGTCGCGCACGTGCCGGTGCGTCTGTGTGTCGCTCGCACGGTCGAGCACCAACAGGCGGGCCGCGTCGCGCGGCTCGAGCGGAACCTGCGCGATGCGTTCCTCGGGGAGGACGTAGTCAAAGTCGGAGAGCTGCATCGAGCAACGCCCTACTCTACTGGCGTGCGGTTCGAGGTCGTGGCCACCGACCCACACTCGGGGCTGCGGGCCGGACTGTTGCACACAGCGCATGGGAGCGTGCCGACGCCGTCATTCATGCCCGTCGGCACGCTCGGCACCGTCAAAGCACTGACGCCCGCCGACGTCCGCGCAACTGGCGCCGGCGTCGTGCTCTCGAACACGTACCACCTGGCGCTGCAGCCCGGCGTCGAGACGGTCGAGCGGCTGGGCGGCCTGCACGCGCTGATGCGCTGGGACGGCCCGATGCTCACCGACAGTGGCGGATTCCAGGTCCTCTCGCTGGGCGGGCTGCGCGAAATCAGCGAAACCGGCATCACGTTTAAATCACACGTCGATGGTCGCGAGATACGCCTGACGCCCGAATGCGTGGTCGACATGCAGGCGCGCCTCGGCGCGGACCTGATCATGCCGCTCGACGAGTGCGTCGCCGCCTCGGCAACTCGTCTGGAGACCGAGATTGCCCTTGACCGGACGCGAGCGTGGTGGCAGCGCGCCACGCGCGTGGCGACTCGCGAACACCAGGCGCTGTTCGCGCTGATCCAGGGTGGCATGTTTGCCGATCTGCGGCGCCAGGCGGCGCGCGCCGCGGCGGCCGACGAGCCGCCCGGCTTTGCGATCGGCGGGCTGAGCGTGGGCGAGCCCAAAGCCGTGACATTCGAACTTCTCGAGGCGACCATTGCCGGCTTGCCGGCCGCCAAGCCGCGCTACCTGATGGGCGTCGGCCACCCGCTGGACGTGAGCACCTACGCCCGACTGGGGGTCGATCTGTTCGATTGCGTGCTGCCGACGCGCCTGGCGCGCAACGGCGCGGTGTGGTCGGACACCTTCGGAAACCGACTCGATCTCGCGAAGCGGGCGCTGCTCAACCGCCGCGGGGCGATCCTCGAGGGCTGCCTCTGCTCGACGTGCCGGGACTGGCCGCTGGGTGTGCTCGCAAGCCTGTTTCAAGCACGCGAGCCACTCGCGTACCGCCTGGCGAGCGTCCACAACTTGACGCTACTGAATCGCGTGCTTCAGGATCTGCGCGGATCGGTCCTTTACACTGCTTGACAAGATGCACTGCAGGCGTTCCAGTCCGTGACCACGAGCGAATCCGCGGCAGGCTCGGCTGGAGCGTTACAAAATCCATCAGCGGGACGTGCTGTCGCGACAGCACGCGCACCGGCCGCGGTGCGGGCCGAACGTCGCGCGTGGCTGCTCATCTGGTTGGCATTCGCCACTTTTTGTGCGCTCATGTTCGCCGCGTTCAAGTTCTCGCTCGACTACGTGACCAGCGCGCAGGTCGATCAATCGGCCAGCGTGATGTCGAGTCGCGGTCAGGTCGCCTACAGCCTGCGGGGCAGCGACGAAAAGACGCTGCTCGGCGCACGCTCCGACCTCGGCGTCGGTACCGTGCTGTGGCTGGACCGTAACACGGCGACGTCCGCCGACCTGCAGTTGTTCGACGACACGCAGCTCAAGCTACTGGGTGGCTCCACCCTCGAGCTGACGCGGATGGAAGTCGGACGCTTTATCAACCAGCACTCGGTGCTGCTGACCCAGGACAGTGGCCCGATCCAGTACGCCACGGGCGACGCGGTCGACGTGCAGGTACCGGGCGCCCTGGTGCATCTCGGCAGTCACGGTGATTACACGGTCTGGCTGGATGGCGACACGACGCGCGTGCTGGTCTACACGGGTGAGGCGCGGGTGGCGCCGTCGGTGGGCGGCGCGGTGGCGAGCAACACGGTCTCCGTGAACGACAACCACCGCATCGAGATAGACCCGAAGGGCCAGATGTCGGCGGTCATGGACCTGCCGACCGACCTGCTCGCCAACACGGACTTCGTTCAGCACGACCAGGGCTGGCAGGCGCTGGATGTGCCCAACAGCGCGCTCGACGTGAACGGCACGCGCTCGTGGGTGCCCGGGCCGGAGGACACCGGCACGGCTCTGCGCGTGGTCCGCCAGTCCGTCAAGCAGGAGCACGGCGAGACAGGCCTCGTCCAGCAGCTGGATACCGACGTTTCGGGCTACCGCCACCTCTGGCTGCAAGCCTGGGTGCGCGTCGACTACGCCGACCTGTCGGGTGGCGGCTCCTTTGGGACCGAGTACCCGATGATGTTCCGCCTGAAGTACGAGGGCCCCGTAAGTGGCTCGTTCAACCCGTGGGCGATCGGCTTCTACTACGCGAACCCTGAGAATCGACCGATCCCGCCGAACACGGCCGTGCCCTGGCCGCAGGGCGAGTGGAAGTTGTATCGGGTTGACCTGATGGATACCGATCCGAACAACGTGCCAAATCGCCTGCTGGAGTTCGCCGTCATGGGCCAGGGGCACTCCTACGACGCGCGCGTCTCGGGCATCTCGCTGATCGGCGAGTAGCGAAACCATTCCCCAGAGGGGACCCAGCGGGTCTGGCGCCCTCGCGTCCCCGCCCGGCGCGGACCCTGCGGACGCTACGGCCCTACGTAGCTCGCCTCTGGAGAACCGGCTTCGAGTCCTCAGCCGCGCGCGGTGTGCGCCTGCTGCTGCTGTGGCGTGCCCACTTCGCGGACGACGTTGAACACGTCGCGGATACTCTCCAGGCGGCTCATGATGCGGCTGAGGCGATCCAGGCGCGGCACCTCGACTGTCGCCCACACCGTGGCAGTCTGGTCTTTGTGCACCACCGCGCTCAGCGCGATGATGTTGATCTTCTCGTCAGCCAGAATGGCGGTGACGTCGCGCACCAGCCCCTCACGGTCCCACGCCTCGATGCGCACGGTCACGGGGAAGACGTGCTGATCTGATTCGCTCCAGTCAACCGAGACCAGGCGGTCCTTCTCGTCCTCGTTCAGCACCGACGAGCAGTCGACACGGTGCACGGTCACGCCGCGACCGCGGGTGATGTAGCCGATGATGTTGTCGCCCGGTACGGGATTGCACGAGCGACACACGCGCGTGAGCAGGTCACCCACACCGAGCACCCGCAGGCCACCCATGGGCATTGCCGCGCGGGCGAACTGCGGAATAGCCGTGCTGTTGTTGTCCTTACGCTGCTCCTCCGCGCCGGACAGGACGTGACGACCGATCTCGTCGGGATTGATGTCGCCATAGCCGACCGCGGCCAGGAAGTCGTCGACCTTGTCGTACTTGAAGTCGTCGGCGAGGCCGTCCAGCTTGACGCCGTCTACGTTCAGGCGCTTGAGCGCCTTTTCCACCATCTCGCGCCCGCGGCCGATGTTCTCCTCGCGCTGCTGGCGTCGGAACCATTGACGGATCTTTTCCCGCGCGTGGGCAGTCTGCACGAAGCCGAGATTGGGATTCAGCCAATCACGCGAAGGCCCGCGCGAGCCCTTGGCGGTGATGATCTCGACGATGTCGCCGTTGCGCAGCTTGGTGTCCAGCGCCACCAGGCGACCGTTGACCTTGGCCCCGATGCACTTGTGACCCACGTCGGTATGGATGCGGTAGGCAAAGTCCAGCGGCGTGGCCCCGCTGGGTAGCTCCTTGATCTCGCCCTTGGGGGTGAAGACGTAGACCTGGTCCTGGAAGATGTCGGTCTTGAGCGAGTCGACAAACTCCTGCGCGCCACCCGCGACGTCCTTCTGCCAGTCCATCAACTGCCGCAGCCAGGCGACCTTGGCGTCGAACTTCTGGTCTTGACGCAGGCCCTCCTTGTAGCGCCAGTGCGCGGCGACGCCGTATTCGGCGACCTGATGCATCTCGTGGGTGCGGATCTGAATTTCGAGCGGCTTGGCGTCGACGGCCAGCACCGTCGTGTGCAGCGACTGATACAGGCTCTCTTTGGGACTCGCGATGTAGTCGTCGAACTGACCGGGCAGCGGCCGCCAGATCGAATGAATCACGCCCAGTGCCGAGTAGCAATCAGGGATGGTGTCCACCAGCACACGCACCGCGAGCAGGTCGTAAATCTGGTCGACGTCAACCCCGCGCCGCTGCATCTTGCGATAGATGCTGTAGATGTGCTTCGGGCGCCCCGACAGGTCGGCCTGAATGGCGTGCGTGTCGAGCTCTTCGCGCAGCACTTCGATGACGCGCTCGATGTACTTCTCGCGCGCCACGCGCCGACTGGCGACCTTGTCAGCGATCTCGTGGTACTTCTCAGGCTCGAGATAACGGAAGGACAGATCTTCGAGCTGCCACTTGAGCTCCCAGATGCCGAGGCGGTTGGCCAGTGGCGCGTAGATGTCCATCGTCTCCTGCGCGACCCGCCGCCGCTTGTCTGGCGGACGAAATTGCAGCGTGCGCATGTTGTGGAGCCGATCGGCCAGTTTGATGAGGACCACGCGGATGTCCTCGGCCATGGCCAGGAACATCTTGCGCATGTTCTCGGCCCACAGGTCCTGCCCGTTCATCTTGGACAGCTCACCGTCGCCGTCGACGTGCAGGAACTGCATCTTGTCGAGCTTGGTCACGCCGTCGACCAGTCGGGCCACCTCGCGGCCGAAGCGGCTTTCGAGCTCGCTCATCGGCACGTCGCAGTCCTCGGAGACGTCGTGGCACAGCGCCGCGATGATCGTGGCGGTGTCCATGTGGATGCTGGCGAGGGTCTCGGCTACCGCCAGCGGATGGTTGATATACGGCTCGCCGGACTCGCGAACCTGCGGCGCATGTGCCTCAGCGGCAAACGTGTAGGCGCGCTTGATGGCCTCGACGTCCGGCGGCGAGAGGTACTTGCCGACGTCGTCGAAGAGCGTCTGCGGGCTTCGCGCGCCGGGTGCGGGTACGGGAGGTGTGACGGGATTTGTCGCGGTAGCCATCGTGACGGGAGTCCGGGGTGTCACAGTCTACAACCGTTACGCGCCGCTCCGTCTTCCAGCGCCCTGCAGAAGCACGCGGTCGCGGCCCGAGAGCAGCGGCGGGGGCGCGCGTCTGGGATGTTGAGGCGGGCGAAATCAGACGTTTTTCCCCAAAGGGGACCCAGGCTGAGGCCGCTTTCCACGCGGGGGCCCACTGGCAGCAGCCGGTTCCACGCCAGGCCCATTTGGCGGCAGACGGTGTCCACGCAAGGGCGCACCTTGCGGGTGGCGCTTTCCACGCGACGCGCCCACCTGGCTGAAGCCGCATTCTACGCAGAAGTCACACTTGGGCAGCAGCCGAGTTCCACGCCTGGCCCATTTGGCGGCAGACGGTGTCCACGCAAAGGCGCACCTTGCGGGTGGCGCTTTCCACGCGACGCGCCCGCCTGGCTGAAGCCGCATTCTACGCAGAAGTCACACTTGGGCAGAAGCCAGTTTCCACACGGGGACCCCACTCGAGGAATGCGAGTTGACAGTGCGTGCTCAGCATCCCCGACGGGTCCCCTAGGGTGCCGCGGCCGCCAGCCGTACCGTCAGCACCGCCATGACTTTGGCGGCGGCCAGCAGATCGGCCACGGCCACGTACTCGTCCGGCTGATGCGCCAGCACCAATCGCCCTGGGCCATACGCGATGCACTCGTCGATGCCCGCCCGACGCACCACGTGCTTCTGGTCGTACGTGCCTGGGCTGCTGATCACGCTGGGCTCTACGCGCAGCACGTCACGAATCGCGCCCGCGGTCGCCTGCGCCAGCGCGCCCCGCGCGTCGCCCAGCAGCGGATCGACGCGCATCACGTCCTTCAGCTCGTAGGCCACGGCAAGCCGGTCGAGCAGTCCGACGATCTCAGCGCGCACGTCCTCGAATCGCTCCTCGTGGATGAAGCGTCGGTCGAACATCGCCGTGCAGCGATCCGGCACGGTGGGCGTCTGCCAGCCGTCAAACGTTTGCCCGGCGTGAATAGCATTCAGATTCAAGCTTGGACGCCGCGCGGCCGGCGGCTCGACCGGAGCCTGTGACTCCCGCGTCGCCAGCAGCGGCTTGAGCTCGGACTCGAAGACCTGGATGACACGCGCCATCTGCTCGGCAGCATTGACCGCCAGGCCGGGCATGCTGCCGTGTCCAACGCGCCCGAGCGTCGTCAGCTCGAACCAGTACACGCCGCGGTGGCCGACGCACACCCGCTCGGGGTCGAGCGGCTCGGTGATGACCACGTAGCGCTGCCGCGCGGGACTGATGTGCGCGCGGTCGCATAACCAGGCGACGCCGGCGAAGCCGCCGCTCTCCTCGTCGGCAGTCGCGCTCTGCTCGATGCCACCGCGCAGCCGAATGCCCGGCGCGTCGCACGGCTTCCACGGCATAGATCGAAGCCGCGATCCCCGCTTTCTGATCACACGTTCCGCGGCCATAAATCCGACCCTCGCGCAGCGCGGCCGAAAACGGCGGCACCGTCCACCCCGACTCGGGCGGGACCACATCGTAGTGGCCGCTGAAATGCAGCACCGCTGGACGGCCGTCGCCGAGCCGGCCAATCACGTTGAGACGCGGATGCTCGCGGGTGTGCTCGGGCATACCCTCGGCGGCCAGGGTCTGGACGGCGTAGCCGAGGTCCTCGAGTCTGGCAGCGACGAGCTGCGCGCACTCCGCGTAGTGCTCACCGGGCGGATTGACGGTCGGGATGCGTACGAGTGCCCTGGTGAAGGCGACCATCTCGTCGCTCAACTGCTCGACCTGGTCGACCGCGGCCTGCTCGTCTCGCGTGAGCGTCACCAGCCGGCCGCGGGCACGCCGTGGAGCGCGGTCGCGGCGCGCACGCCGCGCACGATCGCCTCGGCGACGACGTCGGCCGTGGCCTGGCCCAGGGCAACCGGATCCACTTCCGGAGACGCTCCCGTCGGCGTCGGCACGGACACCGCGAACAGCGTGTCGCCGTCGTACAGGGTGTGCGCTGGGCGGATCGCCAACGCCAACCCGTCGTGGCCGAGGGTCGCCAGCCGATTGATGCCTGCTGAGTCCAGAGGCGCGTTGGTAGCGATCACGCCGATCGTGGTGTTCTCGCCCGCGAAGGGGGAGAACGGGCCTGTCGCCGGCCCCGCACGCGGCACGGCGACGCCGCGCCCGCTGGACGGGTCGTAGACGCCACCCACCGCGTTGACGGCCACGAGGGCGCCGACGACGATACCGTCTGTCAGCTCGCGCGCCGCGGTCCCGATACCGCCTTTGAACGCACCGTCGCGTCCGCGGGCCTTGGCAACCGTCGCCCCGGTGCCGGCACCTACCGTGCCTTCGGCGATCTCTCCGCTGCTGGCCGCCAGGCAAGCCGCGTAGCCGGCGTCGGCGTCCGGCCGAACGTCGGCGCGACCGAGGCCCAGATCGAAGAGCGCCGCGGCCGAGACAATCGGCACCACACCCGAACGCATCTGCACGCCCACACCGCGCTCCTCCAGAAAGCGCATGACCCCTGTTGCCGCGTTGAGCCCAAACGCAGACCCACCCGTCAGCAGAATGGCGTGAGCGCGACCGACCAGGCTGCCGGGGCGCAACAAATCCGTTTCGCGCGTGGCCGGCGCGGCACCGCGCACGTCGACGCCGGCAGAGACCGTGGCCTCGCACAACAGCACCGTGCAACCTGTTGCCGCCTGAAGGTCCGTCCAGTGCCCGACGCGCACGCCCGGCACCGACACAATCGAGAGCGCCGGCATGTCCCTGCCGTGAGGCTAGCATCGACGCCGATGCCGCCGTTTCGCGCCGTCTTCATCGGGGCGCTGAACATGGACCAGATCGTCCGCGTGCCGCGTCTGCCGCGACCAGGTGAGACACTGACTGGCGGCGACCTGCTGCGCGCGCCTGGTGGCAAGGGCAGCAACCAGGCGGTCGCGGCAGCCCGCCTCGGCGCCGCGGTGACCATGGTTGGCCGCGTGGGGCGGGATAGCTTCGGCCGCGAGCTGAGCCGCGGCCTGCGCGACGCGGGCGTCTCGACGCGTTGGGTCCGCGCCCGCGGTCGTCCCTCGGGCACCGCGCTGATCTTCGTCGACGAGCACGGGGAAAATGCCATTGCCGTGTCGCCCGGCGCCAACGAGGAGCTTCTCCCGGGCGACCTGCCGCGGCGGGCCATCGCGTCGGCGGACGTCGTCGTCGCGGCACTCGAAGTCCCACTTGCATCGATCGAAGAGGCTTTTCGGCTGGCACGCGGTGCCGGCGTCCGCACGGTGCTGAACGCTGCCCCGGCGCAATCCGTGCCGCGCTCGCTGCTCGCGTTGTGCGACGTGGTGATCTGCAACGAGACGGAACTCGCCAGCCTGGTCGGCACCAGCGTGGCGGCAGCAGCCGAGGCGGGCAGCGCGAGCTTGCCGCGGGCGTTCGCCGAGCAAATCGTCGTGGTGACACTCGGCGCGGGCGGCGCACTGGCTGTCGCTGGCGACCAGGTGGTGCGGCAGCCCGCGTTCGCGGTGCGGGTTGTCGACAGCGTGGGCGCTGGTGATGCGTTCGTGGCTGGCTTCGTCGTGGGCCGCTGGTTCGCGGCCGGGGTTGCCTCAGCGCTGCGGTGGGGGTGTGCCGCGGGCAGTCTGGCCACGACGCGCCACGGCGCCCAACCGTCGATGCCGGCGCTAGCCGAGGTCGAGGCGCTGCTGCGGTCGGCGGTCGGGGTGAGCTAGCCGGCGACGATGCGCCAGACCAGCGCGGCGAGGGCCGCCAGACCGAAGAGCAAGCGCAGGTGGCGCAGTCCGTCGCGCGCGTCGGTGAACCAGCGGCGCTCCTCGTCGGACATCGAGCTGCCCGAGACGGTCAGGCGCGCGCCGAAGCTGGCGTAGCCGATCAGGATGAAGGCGAACCACGCGGCGAGGAAGATGAACGCCGCAAGGCGGCTCCAGAGCTCGCCGATGAGAACGGCGAGGATGGCCATGACGATGAAAACGAATTCGTAGAAGAAGATCACGGGGTTCGACTCGACGAGGAGGCTGCCGCGCGCGTCAGGCGTCGCGCAGCAGGCCATCCTGCTCCGCCAAGGCGCGCAGATTGCGAAACGTGAAGATGCCCGTGTCATGTCCGTTACTCCACGTCGGCTTGACCGCGTAGCGACCCACCAGCTCCAGATCCACCATCTCCGTCTCGTCTGGCCGCAGCTCGGTGCGCGCTTGCAGCTCGCCCGCGAACTCGCCTTCACCTGAGCATGCCGCGCACGGGCAGCGCCAGCGCAAATATTCCCAGTCGTAGTCGCTGCGCCGACCGTCCGCCCAGACAAAGCGCATGCGTCGACCGCTCGTATCCATCTCGATGTCGGTCGGCGTCGCGGCGCCAGGCGTGTCGGTCATCGCCCTGAAGCCTACAATTTCGGCGGCTCCGTGCACGTAGCGCTCGAAGTGCAGAATTCCGCACAGACCGAGCAGTCACCCCGCACGCTGACAGACACGCCAAGCACGTGGTGGCCCAGGGCTACGGGCGAGGCATGGCTATGGCTAGCGGGGCTGCTGGTCATCATCAGTTTGTCGGCCGCCGACGGACTGCTGAGTAACGTCGTCCCCTACGAGCGCGACACCAGCGTCTTCTATTTCCCGCTGATGAGCTGGGTCGGCCAGCAGCTACGCAGCGGAGTGTTTCCCCTGTGGACACCGCAGTTCTTCGGCGGTTACCCGATCTTCGCCGACGGTGAAATCGGCCTCGCCTATCCGCCAGCCCTGCTGGCGCTGCTGACGCTGCCCCCCGAGCGTGCGTTCATCGCTCTCCGCGTGCTGCACCTGACGCTGGCCGGCGCCGGGATGTTCGTGCTGGCGCGAACGTGGCGCTTGCCGTACCCGAGCGCCGTTCTGGCAGGCCTGGTCTTCGCGCTCGGCAACTTTCTCCAGGCGCAGATCCATCACGAGAACATCGTGCGCACGGCCAGCTGGCTGCCGCTCATCCTGGCGTGTATCGAAAAGGGTCTGCAGGCCGACGTCTGGCCAGCTCGCTTGCGCTGGACCGCACTCGCCGCGATCTGCCTGGGCCTTGCCGGACTGAGCCTGCACTCGCAGGTGCTGGCCATCGAGCTGCTGATCCTTGCCGGCTATGGTGCCTTCCGCTGGGTCGTTGGACCGCTGGGGGCGAGCGTGGCGGCTGGCGACCTGGCTCGCGGCACATGGCCGCGGTGGGTCACTCGCCTCCTGGCCGTTGCCAGCGTGTGCGTACCGGTGGTCCTGTTCGGGCTGGGCCTGGCGGCGGTGCAGCTCATTCCGCTGGTCGAGCTCGCCAGCTTCTCGGCGCGCGGCAACGGCATTCCGTACGACCAGGCCGCGGCGTACTCGGTCACGCCGTACGGCCTGTTGCAGCTGGTGTTCCCGTACTTCTTCCGCGGCGAGGGCAACCTGCAGTGGGGGCTGTGGACCCACTGGGAGTCCTATATCTATGTCGGGCTGGCGCCACTGGTGCTGGTGGTGATCGCCCTGACCTGCGTGCGTCGCCGCGAGATCGTCGGCTGGGCGCTGTTCGGCGCGGTCGGCCTCGTCCTCTCGCTGGGCCAGTACAGCCCGATCAATCTCCACTACCTGCTGTGGCTGCTGCCGGGGCTATCCGGGCTGCGAGCGCCCGGCCGCTTCACGTTCATCGTCATGCTGGCCGCCGCCATGCTCGCGGGCTATGGACTGGCCTGGCTGATGACGCGGCGTGACGAGGGAACCGAATCGACATCAGCCCGTCGCTTGCGCCGAGTCCTGATCGGGCTGGGGTGCGCCACCCTGGCGTTGACGCTGCTGCTCGGGATGGTGCACAGCGGAGTGCTGATCTGGCCGCAGTCGGCCCGCGACGCGATTGCTGCCTTCTATCTGTCCCAGCCGCGCGATACCTATTCCCTTTCGAGCGACGACGTCTTCGCAGGCCTCTCGTGGTCGACCAGCTTTGTGAACCCGCGCGTCCTGCTCGGGTTGCTGGGGCTGGCAGTCATCGTCGCCGCCGTCTGGCTATGGCAGCTCTCACCCTGGCGCGGGATCCGGGCATGGCGGGGCTGGCCAAGTGTCTTTTTGACGCTGACCGCCGTCGATCTGCTGGCCTTCGGGTGGGCGATCCACCCTCGCGAAGCGCTTGCCACCATCTCTGCCGAGCCGGCCGCGGTGCACGCCATCGAACAACTTCCCAGCATCGACGGCGCTCCGAACCGCGTGCTGGCCTCGCCGGCGCTGAATCAGGTCGCACCCGACCGGCTCGCCGCGGTCGGCAGCCTCGAGGAGGCCAACGGTTACAGCTCGCTGCAGTTTGTCTGGCATCGGGACTACCTCGGGCGGGTGCTGTACGCGGACGATGCGCTGCTCGACCTGTGGGACGTGCGCTATCTGCTCGATCCGGCGCACTACGGCACGCTCTCGAGCTCCAACGGGGTGGCGTACCTGCCGCAGCAGGCACTCTTGCATTCGCCGGCTGGCAGCGCGCTCGCACAGCAGACCTTCAGATTGACGGGTCAGTCACCGATCGGCGAGCTGCGGTTCGTAACCGCCCTGGTCGGCGGCGTGCAGGTGCCGCAGGGCGCGCCGGTGGCCGAGATCGAACTACGCGACTCGGCCAACCACGTGGTCGCCAGGGCCGAGCTGCAGGCCGGCCGCGACACGATGGACTGGGCCTGGAACCTGCCCACGGTGCAGTCCTCGGTCCAGCATCAGAGCGTGGAGGTCGCTGGCACCACGACCGAGCCGGGCGGCCCTCAACCCACGACGCGCAGCCTGTCCTACGCGGATGTCAGCCTCGATTCGGCGGTGGATGCGTCCACGCTCACGGTACGAGCCGTGCCACCCAGTGGCGAGTTCGTGCTGTACGGGGGCGCGGCGGTTGGCAGCGACGGCTCGCTCAGCCAACTGTTCGGTAAGACCGACACCAAGTACCGCCAGGTATACGCGGATAGCGACATCCGCGTGCTCCAGAACACGGCGGCGTTTCCCCGCGCGTTTCTGGTGCCCACCGCCGTCGTCGCGCCCAGCCTGGGCAGCGCGCTGAGCCAGATGATTCACGAGCCATTCCAGCCCGACCAGGAGGTCATCCTCGCCGACGACACCACCACCCAGTCGACGGGCGTGGCCGGCGAGCGTGGCGGGCACGGCACGGCGCAGATTGTGACGTATGGACCAAATGACGTTCGGGTGCACACGTCGGCCGACGGTGATGCCTGGCTGGTGCTGAGCGACACGTACTACCCGGGCTGGACGGCGACGGTCGATGGCCAACCGGCCTCGGTCCTGCGCGGCGACGTGCTGTTCAGAGTCGTGCCAGTGCCGGCCGGCGAGCATGATGTGGACCTGCGATTCGAGCCTAGCAGCGTGAAAATCGGTCTGGGCATCAGCCTCGCGTGTCTGGTCTGCGTGCTGCTCACGTTCGCTATCGCTGGCAAGCTGGCCCGGCGAAGACGTACAACCTGAGCGAAAGCCTTGCTCAAAGGCACGCTGCTGTACCTGGCAAACAGGCGGCCGGTGTACCGCCTGGTTATGCGTCACGACTTGCTGCGCGGACTAACGCAGCGCTACGTGGCTGGCGAAGAGCTTGCCGACGGGATCGTCGTCGCGCAGGCGCTCAATACCCAGCGTTTGCTCGTCAGCCTCGACCACCTGGGCGAGAGCGTGACCAATCCCGCCGCCGCGCAACGGGCGGTGGCTGCCTACATCGAGGCGCTCGAGACCATCGCCGCTGAACAGGTCGAAGGCAACATCTCGCTCAAGCTGACGCAGCTGGGTCTCGACCTGTCGCGCGAGCTGTGCGTCTCGCACCTGCGCCAGATTCTGGAGCGGGCCCGAGCACTCAACACGTTCGTGCGCATCGACATGGAGTCGTCGACCTACACGCAGCGGACGCTGGACGTGCACGAGCGAGCTGTGGAGCGCGGGCTTTCGCAACGTGGGCATCGTGCTGCAGGCGTATCTGTACCGCACCGCGGGGGACGTGGAGCGCGCTATTGAGCTGGGCGTGCCGGTGCGATTGTGCAAAGGTGCGTACCTGGAACCGGCCAGGGTTGCGTACGCGGACAAGGCTGACGGTGGACGCGAACTACGCGCGCCTCATGGAGCGGCTGCTGACCGCACGGCAACCATCCCGCGATCGCGACGCACGACGAGCGGCTGATCAGGCGGGCGCTGGAAATCGTGCGGTCGGAGAAGATCGCGCCGGAGGAATTCGATTTCGAGATGCTCTTTGGCGTGCGGCGCGATCTGCAGCTGCGTCTCGTCGAGTCTGGCTACCGTGTGCGGGTCTACTTACCGTACGGCGAAGAGTGGTACCCGTACCTGGTACGCCGGCTGGCGGAGCGGCCGGCGAATCTCGGCTTTTTTGTGAGATCGCTGTTATCGGAGGCGCTGGCAGGGCAGCGCAACGGCCACCCCTGAAACGCAACTGCCCGGGCGCGGTGCGCCCGGGCAGCAACAGGCATGTTTGGCCGGGATCAGGCAGCTTGAGATTCGAGGAGCTCGCGTTCGCGGCGGCGCTCTTCGATCAATCGCTTGGGGGGTCGACCTCGCCGAGGTCGCTCATCGAGCCAGTTGTACTCCTCATAGCGGCGCGTGATGACATCCGATTCATCGAGGAACAGTGGTCCGCCGCAACGGTCGCAGCGCAGACCGGCGCCAGTCAGCAATCTGGACGGCCTGGTCGCGGCCGGTTTGGCGCAGATACACGGGGCTCCCGGAGGGGGTGGCGCCCGTCAGAGACTGTTCGCTCTCGATGGACCCTGACACGCTGCCGCACATGTAGCACTTCAGATCGGCCACGAAGAACGTGCGCCGCTGGGGTTTCATCCAGGTGTTGGCTTGCTCAGGAGAAGTCATGGAAGTGCGGAAGGTCCTTTCGGCACTGTGTAGAACATGCAGGCGCAAGTAACTATTCCAGCACGGGGAGTTTTTGACCCGGTACCAAGGTCCGGGTGAGCAGTAGGGGAGATGCCTGACTGCCAGCCCCAGCTCAGAAGGTCTACGGTCTCGGAAATGTCGACGAAGCTGATCGAGCGTGGTGCGCGCATTCGCCGCACGAAGTGGGTCGAATTGTCCTGTATGTTGTGCGGCGAAGCGGTTGCCACACTTGAAGGCGGGACGCTGCTTCGACCGCGTACCGCCAACAGCGCTCGAATTCTGGGTGCGCGCGTGGTGTGTGGCCGATGCGGCGGCAGCCTGTCGCCGACCGACCAGGGTGAGCGAGTTCACTTCGTCTAACACTTAGACGAGTCATCCCTCGGGCTTGTTGCGACCTGCCGGGCGCGCCCCGCGCGCCGGGCAGTGTTCGCAGACTCGAGCGGCACACGTGAACTTGAACAGGTGCAGCAAGCCTTGCTGATGGCAGGCGCCCCTGAAACGGATGCCGGGCCCACCTAACTGGGCCGCCATGTAGCGCACCACGCGATTGCTCGGCTCGCCCGGCAAACGCGCGAACAACGCCTCGGCCTCAGCCAGCCCGCTGGCTGCCGCAAACGGCAGCAACACGTTGATGGCGATGACCTGCGCCCGACCGCGACCGATCCACGGCGCCGCGCGCGTCTCCTGCCACAGCTTCGGCCAGCGCAGCCGGCTGGCCTCGGCCACGCGCGTCAGGACCTGCTCGGCTGGCCCGCCGGACCAGCGCGCGGCCACCTCGGCCAGGCCACGGCAGCGCTGCTCGGGAGCGTTGGCAGCGCGTACCTGAGCGCGGTCCCAGCTCGAGCGCTGCAGCGCCGGGCGCAGGCCCAGACCGCGCTGCAACGCCCGCCAGGCGTGGGCCTCGGGCAGCGTCGCTTCCGCCAGCAACCCGGCCGTGCCCAGCAGCAGCCCCGCCAGACCGACCGGCCCGCGGTCGACCACGACGGCTGCCGCCTGCGGCCAGGGCACCGCGTCCGCGAGCTGCCCGAACGGCCGCGTGTTGCGCCCGAACCCGAGCGCTTCACACACGCCGCGCCACACCACCTGGTCCGCTTCGACGGCGTGCAGGTCGCCCTCGAAGCGCGCCACGCGCGCCTGGAAGCGCTCGCGTCCGGCCGCCTCGACGATCCGCAGCACCGACGCCGCCTCGCGCACGCACGGCACGCGCACCGGCCGCGGCGGCGGCCAGCCGGCCGTGCCAGACCCGGCCGAGCCCGGTCGCGGCTCGAGCTGCACCGTGGGCACGTGCTGGCCCCGACCATCCAGGGCCAGCACATCCGCCACCTGGACCACGTGCAGCACCACGCCGGCATACGCCGGGTCCCGCGCATGGCGGTGGGCGGCCCAGCTGCTCGCCCGCACGTGCACTTCGACGTCGCCACGGATCAGCGTGCCGGACGTATCGGCCAGTACCGCCCCGACGAAATCCGGGCCCGGCCCGCCCCAGCGCCTGCCCGGAAACACCACCCGCAGGTGGCGGCCACAACAGTCCACCAGATACTGGCCCGCGTAGGTACGCAGCTCCCAGACGTCGGCCAGCGCGTCTTCGGACAGCACCCGCCGCGGCGGCGAGCCCCTTGATGACAGGTGTGAGAGTGTCCACACCCGCCAGCTTGCGGGGGAGGGCGTCTCGGGAAGCGTCACGCGCAGACGAACAAGCGTCACACGGACGCAAAAAAGCGTCAGCTGCGCGTCACAAAAAGCGTCTCACGGCGCAGGTGGCCAGCGTCGGCGCGGCTTATTCCGACGGCACCGGCCAGGAGCCGAGTACCTTCAAAAATACCGTGTGCTCCTCGGCTTTGCGCAGCGCCTGCCGCACGCGCACCTCCGAGACGTGCCCGTCCAACTCCACAAAAAACACGTAGTCCCACGCACGGCGCTTCGACGGCCGCGACTGAATGCTCGACAGGTTCACCTCGCTGTGAGCAAACGCATCCGCCAGGTCGCGCAGCGCACCAATCCGATCGCGAATCGAAAACACCACCGCGGTCTTGTCCCGACCTGTTGCCGCCTCGCTGGCCGTGCGCGCGATCACCAGAAACCGTGTCACGTTGCCCGCGATGTCCTGGATGTTGTCCGCCAGCACGTTCAGGTTGTAGACCTCGCCCGCGATGCGCGGCCCAATCGCGCCCACGCTACCCGTCGTGTCCTGCGCGGCCAGCTCGGCGGCTTTGCCGTTGCTCGTCGGCCGGCAGCACCGCCACGCCCGGCAGGTGTTCGGCTACCCACAGTCGCGTCTGACCCGCCGTCTGCGGGTGGCACAGCACGCGCTTGATCGTCGCCAACGACGTCGCCCGCGAGACCAGCGCGTGCGCAATGGGCAAGCTCACCTCCGCGCAGATCTGGAGCGACGTATCCACCAGGCGGTCCAGTACCTCGTTCACCGGACCTTCTGTCGAGTTCTCGAAGGCGACCAGGCCGTAGTCGGCTGCGCCTTTCTCGACGTTCGAAAACACTTCACTGTGGGTCTGGCACGGCTCGAGCTCGGCCGCGCTGCCGAAGCGCTCGATCGCCGCCTGGTGGCCAAAAGTGGCCATCGGGCCCAGGTGCGCCACGCGCGTCGGCCGCTGCAGCGCACGCGACGTGGACAGGATCTCGCGATAAATCGTCGCCAACGCGTGCTCGTCCAGCGGACCCCGCACCGATTGGACGTGCGCCAGCACCTCGGCTTCACGATTCGGGACGAAAATTGGCGCCAGCTGGCCGCCGTTCTTGGTCTGGCCAACGCGCAGCGACAGCTCCGCGCGATCCTGCAGCAGCTGGGCAAGCTTGCCGTCGAGCGCGTCAATTTGCGCGCGCAGATCGCCAAGTGATTCGGACGAGGCGGCAGGCTGACTCTCAGGACGACTCACGGCACATCACATTACACGTTTTTAGGCGCCAGCCGAACTTCTAGACTACTCACGTGACGCTGAGCGGCGCTCCCGTCGGCGAATGGGCTGAGCTGACGGAGCGGTACAAGCAACTCGTCGAGGCGATCAATCGCGCCAACCATCTGTACTACGTACTCGATGCCCCCGAGATGGCGGATGCCGAATACGACCGTCTCATGGAAGAGCTGCGGGCACTCGAGTCCGAGCATCCCGAGCTCCAGTCGCCCGATTCACCCACGCAGCGCGTGGGCGCTGGCCCCGCGGCGCAATTCGCAGTCGTGCAACACCGCGTCCCCATGCTCAGCCTCGCGAATGCCTTCACGGCAGACGCGCTGCGCGCGTGGCACGAGCGCATCAGCCGCCTGCTGGGTCGCGAGGTACGCGACTTCACCATCGAGCCCAAGATCGACGGCCTGGCAATCATGCTGCGCTACGAGCAGGGCCGCTTCACCATCGGAGCGACGCGTGGCGACGGCTCGCAAGGCGAGGACATCACGGCCAACCTGCGCACGGTCCGCAGCGTGCCCCTCATGCTCGGCCCCGGGCTGCCTCCCCCGACGTATCTGGAAGTGCGCGGCGAGGTGTACCTGTCGCGCGCCGCGTTCCAGAAGATCAACGACGAGCGCGCCGCCGCCGGGCAGCCGCTGTTTGCCAATCCGCGCAACTGCGCCGCGGGATCGGTGCGTCAACTCGACTCGCGCATTACCGCGCGGCGGCCGCTGGACGTGTTCATCTACGCGCTCGGGGAGGCGGACGGCTGGCAGCCGCGCACTCAGTGGGAAATGCTCGAGTCCTTCGCCAGCTGGGGCTTCCGCACCAACCCGAACAACGCACGGGTCGAGACGATCGACGAGGTTGTCGACGCGTGCGCTGGTTGGGAGCATCGGCGCGAATCGCTGGCCTACGAAATCGACGGTGTCGTCGTCAAAGTCAACGATCTCGACGTCCAGAGCGAGCTCGGCGCCGTGGGCCGCGAGCCGCGCTGGGCCATCGCCTTCAAGTTCCCTCCCGTCCAGGCGACGACCGTGCTCCGTGCGATTGAGGTGAACGTCGGCCGCACCGGCAGCCTCAACCCGTTTGCCGTCCTCGAACCAGTTCAGGTCGGCGGGGTGACCATCTCGCAGGCGACGCTGCACAACGAAGACGACATTCGACGTAAAGACATACGTGTGGGCGACACGGTGCTCGTCCACCGCGCAGGCGAAGTGATCCCGCAGGTCATCGGGCCGATTCTGAGCAAGCAACCGCCGGATGCCGTGCCGTACGAGCTACCCAAGACGTGCCCTCGCTGCGGGTCGCCCGTCATTCGCCCTGAAGGCGAAGCGATGGCGCGCTGTACGGGAGGTTTCGCCAGGTGCGTCGCGCAGCGGTTCGAGCTGTTGAAACACTTCGTGAGCCGTGGCGCGATGGACATCGAGTCGGTGGGCGAAAAACTCGCGTGGTCACTGGTTGTCGAAAACGAGCTGGTCTATGACCCGAGCGACCTGTACCGCCTCACCAGAGAGCAGTTGGTCGGCCTCGAGCGCGTTGGCGACAAGAGCGCCCAGAACATTCTGGACAACATCGAAGCCAGCAAGCAGCGGCCGCTGACCCGCGTGCTGTACGCGCTGGGGATTCGGTACGTCGGGTATCAAACGGCCGAGCTGCTGGCGCGAGCCTTCGGCACCATGCAGGCACTGCGCCAGGCGCAGTTGGACGAGATTGTCGGCGTCGAGGGCGTCGGTCCGAAAATCGGCGAGGGTGTGCACGCCTGGCTCCACGACGAGGACAACCTGCACATCGTGGACAAGCTGGTCGGCTTCGGCGTCAACATGACCGAAGAGGCCGTCACCCGCGGCGGGCCGCTCGCTGGATTGACGATCGTGGTCACGGGCCGCCTCGAGCGCCACTCGCGGACGCAGATCGAGCAGCGCATCAAGGATCTGGGCGGCGCGGTCGGTGACTCGGTGTCGAAGAAGACCAGCTATCTCGTCGACCGGCGAGGACGCGGGCTCCAAGCTGGACAGGGCGAAGAAGGTCGGTACGCCCATTCTCGACGAGGCCGGCTTCGAGGCGCTGATCGACGAGCGGTCCAGTGCTCACCCTGAGCCCGAAGCCGATGAGTGAGTCCGGACGCTGCGCGTGGGCCGACAGCGATCCGGCTATGCGCGAGTACCACGATCGAGAGTGGGGCGTGCCGCTGCACGACGAGCGTGCGCTGTTCGAGCTGCTCACCCTCGAAGGCGCTCAGGCGGGCTTGAGCTGGAGCACCATCCTCAGACGGCGAGACGGGTATCGCACCGCGTTCGCCAATTTCGAGATCGAGCGCGTGGCGGGCCTGGGCGATGACGACCTCGAGCGGCTGATGGCCGACACCGGCATCATTCGCAACCGACAGAAGATCCAGGCGACGCGCACGAATGCGCGGCTGGTGGTCGAGCTGCAGCGCTCGGGCGGCACGCTCGACACGCTGGTGTGGTCATTCGTGGACGGGCGACCGATCGATCATCGGTTCACCAGCATGGCGGAGTTGCCCGGCGGCGACCGCGGAGAGCGAAGCGATGAGCAAGGTGCTGCGGAAGCGCGGCTTCGGGTTCGTAGGGCCGACCATCTGCTACGCCTTCATGCAGGCAGCGGGGCTCGTCAATGACCATCTGCTCGGATGCCCTGCGCGCAAGCTGTTGTCCCCGCGGGAACCCGAGCACTGACCAGTGACCACGGATCATGCCAACCCGCGTGCGTCTCGTGCTAGCTGTTCGGAATTTTGAGCACCTGGCCCACTTTCAGGCTGTCCGCATTGGGAATATTGTTCGCACTGCTGATCTGGCCGATCGTCAGGTGATACGCGGCCGCGATGTCTTTGAGCTGGTCGCCTGACCTGACCGTATAGGTGCGGCCGGTGCTCGGCGTCGGCGAGGCCGCGGAGGTGGGTGTCGGCGGTGGCGTGGCCGTTGGCCCCGGCGCCAGCGTCGGCGGCGGGGCCGGGTTCGACGGCGCGGGACGGCTGGCGATCAACGGATCACTCGAATCGGTGTCCACCTCCGACGACGGCGGACTCGCGCCAGGAGTCGGCATCTGCGCCAGCATCACCACCAGGAGTCCAAGCGGCACCAGCAGGGCCAACAGCAGGACAACTCGCTCGGGAGCAGAATTCCGCCGAGTGCGTCTCGGGCGGAACACCGGCTTGTCGTTCGAACTTCTCGGGGTCACCATGCGGCGTATGCGAGTGGTTCGCTTACTGTCTAGTTAGCAGACGGCGTGCCCTCAAATACTGCTCAGATGGGTAGGATCACTGGCACGTGTTGGCCCCTGGTAGCCCTGTTCATGTTCGCAAGCTGAAACCGGGCGGAGCGCTCGACTACGCGTGGGACGGCATCGTCCTGCGGTGTGACGACGCTGGAATCGTGCTGCGCGCCGAGTTCAACGTCGACCTGGTCGAACGCGACTTCGCCACGTTTCGCCGCGGCGACATCTTCGTCGAGTTTTATTACTGGGATCGCTGCTACAACGTCTTCCAGATCAGCGCGCCGGACGGCACGCTGAAAGGCTGGTACGCCAACGTTGGCTTGCCGGCCAAGCTGACCGACAGCGCCGGTGAGCTGCAGTATGTCGACCTGGCGCTCGACGTGTGGGCGCGGCCGGATGGTGGGTTCGTCGTGCTGGATCAGGACGAGTTCGACGTCTTGTTGCACGAGCATGCCGATCTGGCCGAGGCGGCTGAGCGCGGACGCCAGACACTCCTCGACGTGGCCTCGAGCGGACACTTGCCACGCTGGGACGCCGACGAGCCCGGCCCCGCGTGAGCCAGCCGCGCGTGGGCCGCGCGTCGGTGGAGATCGATGATCGGACGGGCGTCCCGCCCGTCCGCCGCTGGGCGGTGGGCGGCGCGCTCGGCGTGGCGATCGCCGCGCTGGCGTACTCACGCCGGACACTGACGCTCGATGGCGCGGTTGCCGCCGCCGGCGTCGGGTGCCTGACCTTTGCTCTGGGCGGACTACCCGCGGCCGGTGCCCTGCTGAGCTTTTTCGGTAGCTCGAGCGCGCTGTCGCGCGTTGGCGACGCACGCAAGCGCGCGCTGCCGCTGGCCCAGTCCAAGGGATCGCAACGCGACGCCTGGCAGGTGCTGGCCAACGGGGGCGTCGCGACTCTGTGCGTCGTGGCGGGTCAGCCGCGCGGCATGGTCGGCGCGCTGGCTGCTGCCAGCGCCGACACCTGGGCGACAGAGCTTGGCCTGCTGGCAACCGCGCCGCCACGCCGCATCACCACGCTCGAGCGCGTGCCGGCTGGCACCTCGGGCGGCGTGACGCTGCAGGGCCTGGGCGCCTCCGTGGGTGGCGCGCTGGTCGTCGGACTGGGCCACGCGCTGCTGGGTGGCGGCTGGTCAAGCGTGCGGCGCGCGCTTGCCGGCGGGCTCGGCGGAGCCCTGGTCGATTCGCTGCTGGGGGCGACGCTCCAGGCCGCGTACTGGTGTCCGCGGTGCCAGGTGCCAACCGAAGACGCACTGCATGCGCCCTGCAATGCTCCAACGCGGTTGCGCGGCGGCTTCGCGTGGATGACCAACGACACGGTCAACTTGCTGGCGACGCTGAGTGGCGCCGCGATCGCGCTGGTCTGAGAATGCCAAACGCGGCGGGCAGGTCAGGGGAGGGAGGCTAACGTGCACCGCCGCGTCGGCTGGGGGAGAGTGTGTCTCTACCTCCACCATAGAGCGTGTGCCGGCAGATGCATATCACGAAGCCGCTACGACCCTGGCGCCGGGACCAGACGCTCGAGCGTCTCCGGCAAGAGGGCGAGGTTGGTCAACTCGGCGGCACGCGGAACGTCGCTGCGCTCATCGAGACGGTTGATCCAGACGGCGGTCAGACCCAGCTCGCGGGCGGGGGCGAGATCGTGGAAAGAGCTCGCACCCACATGGGCGTGCGCGGCTCGATCCGCGCCGCTGGATTCGAAAAAGCGCTGCCAGTGCCCGTGTGCAGGCTTGTAGGAGCCGGCTTCGGCGGCGGTGATGCGCACGTCAATCGGAACGCCGATCTGGACCAGGGACGCGGCGAGCAGGTCAGGGTCCGTGTTCGACAGGATCGCCAGCCGCCAGCCCTGGTCACGCAGCATCCGTAACGCGGCGGGAACTTCTGGAAAAACTGGCCACGTCGGAAGCGAGTCAGCGAACGCGTAGCTGTCTTCGGACGCAAGCGGCAGATCCTCGACGGCTGCCATCGCCCGCAGCGTACGCGCACCCACCTCACGATAGCTGAGCGAACGCCCTTCCTGGACCATCGGCTCGATTGTCTGATGGCGACGCAGCATCCGCGCGGCGTCTGCTTCGGGCCACAGGGAATGCACGACGCCCCGGATCCCGGCGTGCCAGTCGATGAGGGTGCCGTAACAGTCAAAGGTCGCCCATCGATCGATCACGGCGATGACAGCGTACACTCGGCACGCTCGTGCTGATTGACGACGCTCAGGATCGGATCGCCGTGCGCATCTTCACCCTGTGTGACCATGCCACGGTGCCGCCTGACGGCAAGATCTACATGAACGGCGCGGGGATCAATCAGCTGTTCCTGGCGCAGCTCCCTGGACCATTGCGTGCCCTGTTTCTGGTCGTGCGCCTGTCAGTTCCGTGGCACATGCTGGGCGAGCCGCACACGGTACGGATCAGGGCGCTGGACCCCGACCGCAATGCCGTCGGGCCGAGCGATCCGTTGATCACCACCCCGTTCGAACTGGGCAAGCCGCCCGGCCATCGCCCCGGTGACGAGTCGGCCATCAACATCTGCGCCGAACTCAGCGGTCTGTCCGTCGACCGGGCGATGACCATTCACTTCCACCTGGAAGTCGACGACGAACCTGTCGGCTCGCTGCCATTGAAAGTCGCCCAGATGCCGGCCCAGGGCATCGCGTAGCTGCCGCTGTATCAGCACACGGCAGTTTCTGGCAGCGATTCGGCACTCTACGTCGCCTATGGTGGCGCTGTGTCGCGCCGCTCCCAACGCAAGACCGTTCGCCGCAGCCCGATGGCGAACGCCGCGCACCATGCGACCAGGAGCAGCTTCGGCCACCGTTTGACGCCGTCGCGCAGCGCACGGCCGACGAGCGCCGCGCCCGCGCATACCACGAAGAAGCGTGCTCCGCGTGCGGCTGCCGCCCAACTGAGAAACGCTGGCAGCGACACGCCGCTAGAGGCGGCAACAAGCGCGAACACCTTGATCGGCAGGCCGGAGAGGGGCTGATGCCGCACACCTGCCGCGCCTTCGTCAATGAGCCACGTACGCGCCGCGCTGACCATTGCCTGCCTCACCAGCGGCAGATGGTCGAGCAGGCCCTCCGCGCGACCGCCGGCGCCGACCGCATAACTCAGCGCGGCGCCGCTGGTCGAACCCAGCAGGGCAACACCGGCAAGCTGCCACCAGCGTTGAGGGCGGGCCACCGACAATGGCACGAGGACCGCCTCGGGCATGATCGGCCAGACCACGGCCTCGGCCATCGCCCAACCAAACACCACTGCAAGGGGGTGCACTGATGGCGGGCATCTACCAGATAAAGCCGGCATTTCAACGCTCGTTAGGTGGGATCCAGCACTGGCTGGTCGAGCGACACGTGCACCCGGATTGGCTGACGTTTGCAGCGCTCGGACTGTCGGTCGTCGGTGGCGCAGCAGTGTACGTCGCGCCCACGGCCATGTGGCTCCTGGCGACCATCCCACCGATCGTCCTCGTGCGCACGGCCCTCAACGCACTCGACGGGCTGGTCGCCAAGGAGACGGGTCTGGCTCGACCCTGGGGTGAAGTTCTGAACGAGTTTTGCGACCGACTCGCGGACGTAGCGCTCTTTGGCGGGCTCGCCCTGGCCAGTCCGTCGCTGCACCTTCTCGGAGCCTGCACGGTGGTGGCGATGCTGCTGGTGAGCTACCTGGCCATTCTGTCCAGGGCAGCCGGCGGGCGTCGGCAGTATGCCGGCCCGATGGGCAAGGCCGACCGGATGATCGTGCTGGGGATCGCCGCCGCCCTCGGGTTGTTCGTGCCACTCGCATGGGCCTACAACGGTTGCCTGCTCGTCGTCCTGGTTGGCCTCGCGCCAACTATCGTGCAACGCGCGCGAGATACGCATCGTGATCTCCAATCCGCTGGCTAGTCCACTCTTCGCACCAACGCTGAGCGTGCTATTGGTGGTGCTCGCGGTTGGCCTACTCGGACTGGTGATGGCCGAACGCCACAACCTGCGCCAGTTGCACCGCAGCGTGCTCTTTCAGCGCTGGGCGGTGTGGGCATGCATCGCGGCGCTGTACTCGCTGGCTGTGCTGAGCGGATCCCTGATCCTGCTGCTGCTGCTTACAGGGCTGGTCGTGCAGGCGGTGCGCGAGTATGCGCAGCTCGTCGGATTGCCGGCGCTCTATCGAGGTGTCCTGCTGGGCGCGTCGGTTCTGATGGGTCCGCTGGCCGTCTGGCAGCCTGCAGCGTTCTTCGGGGTTCTGCCCCTGTTGTTGATTGCCGCCACGCTGCAGCCGCTGCTGACGCAGGACGTGCACGGCGGGATGCGCTGGCTCGCCCTGGCCGCCCTCGGTTTTGCGTACCTGCCGCTGCTGCTCGGCCACCTTCTGTTGATCGACGTGTGGCTGGCAGGCGGGCCCGGCCTTCTGCTGGCGCTGGGGCTGGCGATTGCTCTCTCGGACGTCGGCGCCTTTACGGTGGGCAAAGCACTCGGTCGGCATCGCGTGTCGCCGTTGATCAGCCCCAACAAGACCTGGGAAGGTACGGCCGGCAACGTGGTGGGCGCGTACGTCGGGGTCGGCATCATGCATTTCGCCCTGCCCGCGAATCTGCCGAGCGCGGTGGCGCTGGCGCTGCCGCTCGTGGTCGCGGTCGGCTGCGTGTGGGGCGACCTCATCGAGTCACTGCTCAAGCGCGAGTTCGGCACCAAGGACGCCGGCACGTGGCTGCCTGGCTTCGGTGGCTTGCTCGATCGGATCGACAGCCTCATCGTGGTCGCCCCGCTCTCGTATTACCTGGTGCGAGCCTTCACCTGATGCGCCATTTGCCCGGACCTGCTGTTCACTGCCGAGCGACGTTTCGGACCACGCCCCGCGCTGGCGATTCGCCGCGGGCTGCGAACCGAAGTGTGGAGCTACCACGCGCTTACGCGCGCCGCGCGAGTGGCAGCACGCCGGCTCGCCAGCGTGGGACTTCGAGCCGGGCGATCGCGTCCTGGTGCTGGCGCCCAACTCGCCCGAGCTCGCGATCAGCATGTTCGGGGTCTGGCTCGCGGGAGGGGTGCTGGTTCCCCTTGACCTGCGCACGCCCGCTGACATCGTCGTCCGTCTGCGAGAGCGCAGCGAGCCGCGCCTGCTGCTGACGGACGTTGCTGGCGAAGCCCTCGGTGACCTTCCCAGTCTGCGGGTGTCCGAACTGGCGCGAGCCTCTGGCGGCGAGGCGGCGCTGTCCGTCAGCGGGCGTGATGACGCGGCTCAAGCGCGCAGCGAGATTGCGGAGCTGGTCTTCACCTCCGGCACGACCGGCACGCCGAAGGGAGTGGTCCTGACGCACGCCAACATCCTGGCCAACGTCGAGGCGGCCCTCGATGCCATGCCGATCGCGGCCGGCGAGCGACTGCTCTCTCTGCTGCCGCTGTCGCACATGCTCGAGCAGACCGCCGGTCTCTTTGCGGCACTAGCCGCCGGAGCGACGATCTATTACAGCCACACCCTGCGCTCGAGCGCCGTGCAGGCGGCTCTGCAGCGGCATCGCGTCGGATTGCTCGTCTGTGTGCCCGAGATCCTGCGTTTGCTGCTCGCCGGCATCGAGCGCGAAGTCGAGCGCTCGGGCAAGCAACGTCGCTGGCAAGCGCTGCTCGACCTTGCGGAGCGGCTGCCCATCGGCGTGCGTGCGGCGCTGTTCGCGCCCGTCCACCGTCGTCTTGGCGGTCGACTTCGCCTGGTGCTGTGCGGCGGTGCCGCGCTCAATCCGGAGGTGTGGCGCACGTGGGAGCGCCTGGGCGTGCGCGTCATCCAGGGCTACGGGGCGACCGAGTGCGCGCCGATTGTCACCAGCAATCGGCTGCACCGGCGCATGCCGGGCGCGGTCGGCTGGCCGGTCAAGGGCGTCGATGTGCGGATTGGCGCGGACGGTGAGGTGCAGGTGCGCGGGCCCAATGTCACGCCTGGCTACTGGCGCGACGCGGCGGCTACCGCGGCGGCCTTCGAGCACGGCTGGTATCTGACAGGCGACCTCGGCCGATTCGGAGCACACGGCGAGCTGCAGCTTCTCGGGCGCAAGAAGGAGATGATCGTCCTGCCAGACGGGCGCAATGTCTTTCCTCAAGACGTCGAAGAGCAGCTCAAACGCCAGCCTGCGATCCGCGACTGCGTGGTCCTGGGCAAGCCGCGGCCCGAGGGTGGGGAGGAAGTGCACGCCGTGGTCATTCCCGGCCGCGACGCGCAGGCCGCGACGGCCGCGGTGCGGCTGGTCAACGCTCGCCTTGCACCGCAGCAGCGTGTCAGCGGGGTGACGATCTGGCCGGGGCCCGACTTTCCGCGCACGCCCTCACTGAAGGTCAAACGCGCGGAGGTTCTCACGGTAGTCACCCAGATGGGTGTCAGCCAGACGGGAGTCACCCAGACGGCCAGCCTGCCGTCGATGAGCCAGGAGCCGCTCGCCGACTCACTGGAAACGCGCGTTTTGCGACTGGTGGCCAGCGCGGCGCACCGCTCAATTGCCGACGTACGTCCGGACGCCGACCTGATCCTCGACCTCGGACTGGATTCGCTCACGCGCGTTGAGCTGGCGGTCATGCTGGAAGAGGAGTTCGGTCGGGCGCTGTCGGACGAGGAAATGGCCTCGTTGCGAACGATTCGAGAGCTGGTGGCCGCCCTGGAACGCGGGGGGTCGGCCGAGGCAAGCGCGCCGCTGCCGGGCTGGCCACGCCAGAGCCCTGTCGCTCAACTGCGATCTGCGCTGCAGGCGCTGGTAATGTTTCCGCTGCTCGGCCTCGTGTGTCGCCCGAGCGTGGTGTCCGGCAGACGTCGCCTCGACGGACTGACGGAGCCGGTGCTGCTGATCGCCAACCACACGAGCCACCTCGACGCGCCGAGCGTGCTGGCGCTGCTCAGCCGGTCACGCCGCGATCGGACGGCCGTCGCCGCCGCGGCGGATTACTTCTTTCGCGGCGCGCCACGCTCAGTGGCGGCATCCATCGCGCTCGGAGCCTTTCCGTTTCATCGTGAGGGCGCCGTGGCGGCGAGCCTGGCGCACTGCGGCGACCTGGTCGACGACGGCTACAGCCTGCTCGTGTTCCCGGAAGGCACGCGCTCGCCGAGCGGTCAGTTGCAGCCGTTCAAGAGCGGCATCGGTCTGCTGGCTCGCGAGCTGCGTGTCCCGGTCGTGCCTATCGCCGTGGACGGCCTGCACGCGATCCTGCCGAAGGGTCGGACCTGGCCGCGCCCGGGCCCAGTGCGAATCACGATCGGCGAACCGCTGCGCGTCGACCCGGCGGTATCCAATGCCGAGGCGGCAGCTCTGTTAGAAGCGCATCTGCGCCGCCTGTTGCGAGCCGGTGCGCCGGCCACGCGAGGATGACGCGCGTCATGCCTGGGAAGCTGACAGGTCTTGTCAAGGGCCTGCGCACTGGACAAGACGTCCGCGCACAAAATGCACGGCTTCTGAGCCGCGCGCTGTTTTCAAAGGCACATCTCATTTAATTCAAGCAATGTCAACGACTTCCAACCCCGCCCCAGACGATGCGCGCACGCGAGCACTTGCAGACGGCAACCAGATTCCGCTGCTCGGCCTCGGCGTGTGGCAGGTCCCCAATGGGCCGACAACTGTCAACGCCGTCAGCTGGGCGCTGGAGCTCGGCTACCGACACATTGACACGGCACAGGCCTATGGCAACGAGGAGAGCGTTGGCCGGGCGCTGCGTGAGAGCGGCCTCCCGCGCGATCAGGTGTTCATCACCACCAAGTTCAATCCGTCGCGCAAGGATCCGGCCGCCGAGGCTGAACGCAGCCTGCAGCGACTCGGCACGGATTATGTCGATCTGTACCTCGTTCACTGGCCGCAAGGTGGCGCGACGCGCGCGTGGCCTGGAATGGAGCGCGCCCGCGAACTCGGCTACGCGCACTCGATTGGCGTGTCCAACTTCGGTCTGCGCGAGCTAGATCAGCTACTGGCCGCGGCGTCCGTGCCGCCGGTCGTGGATCAGGTGCAGTTCAGTCCATTCGAGTACCGCCGCGTGTTGCTCGAAGGAGCGCGCCAACGGAACGTCGTCGCCGAGGCGTACAGCCCGCTGGGCACCGGCCGCCACGTGTCGAACCGGAAGGTGCAGGACATCGCGACAGCGATCGGGCGTACACCAGCGCAAGTGCTGCTGCGCTGGTGTCTGCAGCGCGGGCTCGTCGTGATCCCCAAGTCGACACACCGCGAACGCATCGAGGAAAACGCGCAGATTTTCGACTTCGCCCTCTCAAATGAGGACATGGCGGCTCTCGACGCGCTCGACCGAACCAACGGCGCCGACCGCGCCCTCGAGCGCGCGTGGTGGTAGCAAGCCTCGAGGGGCTGATAGTAGTGCTGGCGCTCGTCTCAGCGCTTTAGCCTACGCGGCCGCCGTCAGTGGTTTGATCTGGTCTTCTGGCTCACGTCCTTGCAGCGCGTCGGCCAGACGGTCGAGCAAGCGCGCGAGTGTCGCCTGCTCATCGGGCGGCCAATCGGCGGTAAGCTCACCCAGGGCGGCGCGACGCGCGTCCGCGAGCCGGCGCGCGGCCTCCAGCCCACCTGACGAGAGCGTGGCCGGGCCGACCGACTCCAGATACCCGGCGGCAAGCAGCTCGTCCCGCCAGTGGAGAACGTCTGTGCGCATGCCACCAGGCAAGTGGTGATATTCCTCGGCGCGCTCGTCGGGTGTCATGGACCCGATCCGCGCGATCAACCAGGCGGCGCCCGGCGACAGCGGAACTTCGGCCCGCCTGGCCAGACGCGCGTACGTCTCGATCGGGCGTTCGCGACTCACCAGGCGAGTTAGCGCGCGCGCGAGTTCTTGTTCCGAACTCCGCGAGAGCGGGACGCCAAGGGTCTCTCCCGAATCCACCTCGGCACTGGTGGAGCGCAGCGGCACCTCCCTCAGGAACCAGCTCAGCACGAACGCCACCAGGGCAAAGGGCAAAACGCCGACGAACACGCTGTGGAGGGCATCGGCGTATGCCTGCGGCATACTGGTGCCCGTGCCCAGCTCGGCTTCCAGGGTGCCCGCGTAGACGGCACCGAACGCGGCTACGCCGATCACGCTCCCGATCGATCGGAAGAAACTCACACCGGAAGTCGCCGCGCCCAGGTCGCGAACTCCGACCACATTCTGGACGGCCACTGTCAGCACCTGCATACCCAGGCCGAGGCCGAAGCCGAAAACAAACAGGTAACCGGCGATCACCGAGATCGAGGTTTCGACCCCCATCTCCGCCATCAAGAATAACCCGACGCTCGTCACCGCAAAGCTCAGCACCGGCAGCGCCTTGTAGCGACCAGTTCGGCTGACGATCTGTCCGCTGGCCATTGAGGTCAGGAGCAGGCCAATCATCAGCGGCAACATGTCCAGACCGGATTGCGTTGCAGACGCGCTTTTGACGTTCTGGAGGAAGCTGGGTAAATAGCTCAGCGTGCCGAGCGTAATGGCGCCGATGACGAAGCTCAGCGCCGCCGAGACGACGAAAACCGAATTCTTGAAGAGTCTGGGAGTCAAAATCGGTTCATCAGCCCGCTGCTCGACCATCACAAACGCAATGGTGGCGAGCACGGTCAGCACCCCGAAGCCGATGATCTCTGGCGAACTCCATGGGAACACGCTGCCGCCGAGACTCGTCAGCAGGACCAGGGCGGTGGTTGCCAACGCGAGCAAACCCGCGCCGAGCCAATCCACACGCGCGCGGCGTATTTCCGAAGTCACCGGCAACGCGAATGCCGTGACGAGCAGTGAGAGGAGACCAACCGGCAGATTGACGTAGAACACCCAGCGCCAGGAGTAGTTGTCGACGAGGAAGCCGCCCACAAACGGTCCGACAACGCTCGAGACGCCGAATACCGCGCCGAAGATACCCTGGTATTTGCCACGGTCGCGCGGCGAGACGATGTCGCCGATGATGGTCTGCGCCAACACAATCAGACCACCCCCACCGATCCCCTGCAGCGCGCGAAAGAGAATTAACTGGAGCATCGATTGCGACAACCCGGACAGGGCTGATCCGAGCAGGAAGATCGCGGTGCACGTCAGATACGCGGGTTTGCGTCCGTACAGGTCGCTCAGCTTGCCCCACAGTCCGGTGGCCACCGTCGATGCCAGCAAGTAGCCAGTTACGACCCAGGAGAGCTGGCTGGCGGTACCGAGGTCGCGCACGATGGTCGGCAGAGCCGTAGCGACGACGGTCTGGTCGAGCGAACCCAGGAACGAACCGAGCATGAGTCCAGCAAAGATGGTCCAGATCTGGCGTTGCGTCAGCGTCACGCGCAGCGGCGGTGTGCGGGCCGCGGAGCTTATCGGCGATTCTTCGGGACCAGGGCGTCGCAACCGCTCCATCGCTCCAGTGTATGGTCGAGTGTGCCGCCGGTGGGCCAGCCAGATCGGCCGGGCCGCTACCCTGCTAGCAGCGTGTTGAACGTCAGCCTCCGCCCTTCGAGGCACGCCCTGTCAGCAATTCCACCTACGGTGGAGCCCTTCGACGGGCTTTTCAACGGCCGGCTAGAGGACCGTCCAGCCAGCATTGCAGAGGTGGTAGCTGGTTCCAGTAACGTGTGGAGCCATGCCTCAACCCGGCGAACCTGCCATGACGGTCCTCTAGACGAGACTGAACCTGGAGAACTGTGATGCGCTTTGGACTCACTTTACCCAACCGCGGCGTCCTGTTCGGGGTGACGACGCCAGACGAGATGCTGCAGATGGCACAGGCCGCCGACGAATCCGAGCTGTTCCAGTCCGTCTGGGTCGGCGACTCGCTCCTCGGCAAGCCGCGCATGGAGTCCATCACGCTCCTGTCCGGCGTCGCCGCGCGGACCAAACGCGTTCGACTCGGACCCGCGTGCATGGCCAGCTTTCCGCTGCGCGACCCCGTGCTGCTCGCCTACCAGTGGGCCAGCCTGGACTTGCTCGCCGCCGGTCGCACTGTCCTGGTGGTGTGTACCGGCATCATCCCCCAGGAAGGCGGCCGCATCGAAGGCGAGCTCTACGGCCTGCAGAGTCGCGACCGCGTCCAACGCATGCTCGAGTGGATCGAGCTCGTCAAACTGCTGTGGACCCAGGACAATGTGACCTACGAGGGCAAGCACTACCGCTGCGAGGGAATTTCCGTCGATCCCAAGCCCGCGGCGCGTCCGCGGCCGCCGATCTGGATCGCCAACAACCCGCCGCCCGGTAATCAGGAGCAGATTCGCCGCACGCTGATGCGCGTGGTCAACCACGCCGACGGCTGGGAAACCTCGCTGCACGATCCGGCCGACCTTGGCTGGCGGATGCAGGAGCTCAAACGGTTAGCTGTGGAAGCCGGCCGTGACCCATCCACAATCGAGACCCACCTGTACCACAACATCAACGTCAACGAAGACCGCGAGGCAGCGATCGACGAGTCCAAGCGCTTCCTGGACACCTACTACACGATGGACTACCCGCGCGATTTCGTCGCCGGTTGGACCGCTACGGGATCGCCCGACGAATGCGTCGAGCACCTGCGCGTGTACAGGGAGATGGGTTTCGACGAAGTCACGCTGCGCATGACGGGCTGGGACCAGTTCGGCCAACTCGAGCGTGTCACGCGTGAAGTCTTGCCACGGCTCATCGACTGATCAGCGTGGGCGCACAATTCTAATCAACTTCGATCGATTTCAATCAACTTCGATCAACGTGAAGACGAGGGTCGCATGGCAGTACGTCTGCAAGTCCGCGATTTGAGCGCCAATCCTGGCTGGTGCGCGTGCCTGGCTACGCATCTGGTAGGCGTGGCATGAGCAAGGTTCTGGCGCTCCAGGGTGGCACTCTGATCAACGTCCGCGATGGCACAGGCCTGTCGGACTGCACCGTGCTGATCGAGGACGAGCGTATCGTCGGCGTCGGCCAGAGTCTCGAGGTGCCGTCCGCTGCCACGCTGATCGACGCCGACGGCACCTGGCTGATACCCGGCCTGGTGGAGATGCATGCGCACACCACCGGCGAGCACAACGCGCTGAAAGAGAAGATCCACCATCTGTACCTGGCTTACGGCGTGACCACGGTGCGAGATACTGGCGGCAATCTCACCCTGCTGCGCCAACTGCGTGAAGGCATCAACGACGGAACGAAGCTCGGTCCGCGCCTATTTTTCTCGGGGCCGTTGCTGGATGGGGCGACGCCAGTCTGGCCGCCGATGTCGATCATGATCGAAACTCCAGAACGCGCGCGTGCCGCGGTCGAGTTTCTGGCCAGTCAGGGTGTCGACTTCATCAAAGTGTACAACTGGGTCCCTGAAGCGAGTCTGCGCGTGGTGCTCGACACCGCGCACACACTCGGTCTGCGTGTCACGGGGCATGTGCCCCGCACGATCACCATGACCCGCGCCGTCCAGATGGGGATGGACTGCCTCGAGCACATCCGGATTACGGGTCGCGAATTGCTGTCGCCCGACGAGGCAGAGCGTATCGACCCACTCCCGGTTGCCAGACGCGAGACGCTTTTGTGGGAGCGTTTCGAGCTGGAGTCTGAGCCGATGGAGCGACTGGTGCGCTTGTTGGCGGACTCCCGCGTCTTTGTGGACCCCACCTTGCTGGTGGACTCGGCGCTGAGCCTCGACGGCTACCGGACTGACACCGAGAATCCCGCGAACGCGGATGTGCCGACAGACGTTCAGGCGGCGCTTGGCGGTGGCGAGCGACCCGCCATCTTCGATGTCTCGCACGTCAATCTCGACGTGGCGCGGGAAGGATTCCGCAAGCGTCAGCGGCTGGTTGGCATGCTGAACGACGCGGGTGTGCGGCTGCTGGCAGGTACGGACTGCTTTGGCCTCGGCAAGCAGTTGCCCGGGCTGGGCCTGCAGAATGAGCTGGTCCTGCTGGTCGACTCAGGACTCAGCCCGCTGGCGGCGCTGCAGGCAGCCACGCTGACAGCGGCGGACGCGCTTGGTCAGTCAGACAACTTCGGGACGCTGGAGTCCGGCAAGCTGGCTGACATCACTGTCCTGGAGGCTGATCCCCGGGTCGACATTCGTAATGCGCGGCGCGTGCGCCAGGTGCTCAAAGGTGGCAAGGTCTACGACGCGGCAGAGCTGCGAGCCCGAGGGCGCGCGCACCAACCCTAGCAGCGCAGCCTGGGCTGCAAAACGGCGAAGTTCGGCCGAACTCCTCGCCCAGTAGTCACAGGCGCCGCGGATCCAGCACGTCCCGAAGGCCGTCTCCAAGCAGGTTGTATCCGAGGACTGAGAGCACCACCAGTGCGCCCGGAAAGGTCGTGATCCACCACGCGCTGTTCATCAGCAGCTTTCCGTCCGCAACCATGTTGCCCCAACTGGGGGCCGGCGGCGGGACGCCGAGACCGAAGTAGCTCAGGCCGGCTTCGACGAGAATAACGACGGCCACGCGGAGCGTCGCGGAGACCACCAGCACTGGCACCACGTTGGGTAGGATGTGCCGCAGCATAATGCGTATGTTGCCGGCGCCGACAACCCGCGCGGCGAGTGAAAACTCGCGCTGCGCGAGCGACAGCACTTCCGCGCGCACCAGCCGCGCCGCTTCTGGCCACGCCACCAGACCCAGAAACAGGATCAGCAGCCAGACGCTGGCGCCATAAATGGCCACCACGGTGATGAGCAAGATGAACACGGGGAACGCCAGGAAGACGTCGGTCATCCGCATCAACAACTGGTCCAGCCAGCCCCCGAAGTAGCCCGACGCCAGTCCAACCGACGTGCCCACCAGCAGCGTGATACACGTCGCGACCAGACTTACGCCCAGCGACACGCGGGCTGCCCACATCGCGCGACTCAACATGTCGCGACCGAGCTGATCGGTGCCAAGCCAGTGTTGCGGGCTGGGTGGCTTGAGGCGATCGAGGAGCACCTGCGCATTCGGGTCCTGCGGGGCGATGAGCGGCGCCAGCAGCGCAATGAGGTACAGGCTGCCGATGATGACCAGCCCGACAACCACACGCGGGTTCCGCATGAAGCGTTGCCACCACTTCGCCGGCGCCATGCGCACGGCCGAGATCGGACGGAGGGCGGCGGGTGCGTCAGCAGCAGCGATCGCCATGCGCCGACTATCCCAGCCGAATACGCGGATCGGCCGCGGCGTACCCGATGTCGGCCAGGAGGTTGGCGATCAGGACGAGCGTAGCGCTCATCAGATTCACACTCAGAATGACCGGGTAGTCGCGGACGAATACGGAATCCAGCACCAGGCGACCGACACCCGGCAACGCAAAGATACTTTCGATGACCACCGCGCCACCAACGACGAACGGCACGAAGAACCCGACCAGCGTGATCACCGGTAACAGCGAATTCCGCAACGCGTGGCGCAGCAGCACGAGCTGCTCCGACAGACCCTTGGCGCGCGCGGTTCGGATGTAGTCCTGCGCGAGCGACTCGAGCATCGAAGAGCGCGTATAGCGAGCGATACTGGCAATCAGTGCGCTGGAGAGCACGATGGTCGGAAGCACCAGGTAGGGCAACATTTCCAGCGGATTCCAACTGTCAGAGCCGGCCAGGGCGTATGCCGGTCGCCGGCAACCAGTGCAGGCTGACGGAAAAGACCATGATCAGCATGAGCGCCAGCCAGAACGTCGGGATGGAGAAGCCAAACAGCGAGATGATGGTTCCAAGGTCGTCCAGCTTGCTGTAGGGCTTGAGGGATTGGACGACACCAATCGTGATCCCCAGGGGTACCGCGATCACCAGCGCCAGCCCACCAATCGTGAGCGTCGTTGGCAGCCGTTCGCCGATCATCTCGACGACGGTCTGGCGCGTCTTGTAGGAACGGAGCTCACCGGTCACCAGCGCTTTCATGGTTTTGACGTACTGCACCGGGAGTGGGTCGTTCAAACCAAGTTCCTCGCGTGCCGACTCGAGCTGGTCTGCTGTCACCATCGAGGGATCCGCCAGCAAGCGCGCCGGATCGCCAGGCGCCAGATGAATGATGGCGAACGACAGCAGCGAGATCCCGAACAGCAGCGGGATCATGAGCAGCACGCGACGCACGATGTAGCGAGTCACGCCGCGCTCCCGGAGCAAACTGTCACTGGCCGTTGAAAAACCCGTCGAAGGGTCCCAACGCAAGTGGCATTGCTGACAGCGCGCGCCTCGAAGGGAGGACGCTGATGTTTCAACACGCTGTCAGAGGCCTCCGCCCGACACGCGCGTTGCCAGTGCAAAGAGTGCACAGGTGCATCGTCACCCGACCGCGGCGCCAGGCGTGCCCGCCACGATCCGGCCGCCTTGCATGACCAACCGCACCTCGCGACTGTGCGAGATGTTTTCCAGAGGATTGCGTTCGAGGACTACCAGGTCCGCCAGCTTGCCCCGGCTCGACCGTGCCCAGGTCGTCGCTGATGCCCAGCGCCTCGGCATTACCACGCGTAACGCCCACCAACGCTTCCGACGGCGAGAGGCCAGCTTCGATCAGGAGCTCCAGCTCGCGGTGCAGCGACGCGCCGGGCACCACGAAAGGATTGGGAGCATCTGATCCGACTAGTAGCTGTCCTCCGGCTCGGTGGACTTCTGCCGCGAATGCCAGGCCCGTGTCGAAGGCGCTGCGCGCATCCGAGTAATCCCGCGGCTGCCAGTTGTCGCGCCGACCGGCCGCGCGAGCCTCCCAACCGGCGCGAATGCTCTCAGGCATGTGCGCGACACCGGGCGCCTCGGTGACCCGCGGGTCATTCATGCACGACATGCATTCCATGACCACCAGCGTCGGGTCCAGGAAGACGCCGTTGTCAGCGAACTGGCGCGCAAGCGCCTGACCTAGCGGTCCCGTGGCATCCGCTTCGGCCATGCCACGATTCCACTCGCGTCGCCAGACTGCCGCGCCGTGGGTGTGGAAGTAGTCGAAGCCCACCTGCCGCTCGACTGGCACCAGGTCCTGGTACGCGACCGAAGCGTGTTCGAGTCCATAGATGCCTGCAGCGATCGCCTCGGACGCGCGCGTGGCGCTCAGGTCGCCAATAGACGGCAGCTCGTGCTCACGAGCGCGGGTGATGATCGCCGCCGTCAAAGCGGGCGGGATCTGTGCGTAAATTTTGATGCCCCAGGCGCCGGCGGCGGCGATCTCGTCCACCGTGGTCTGCGCCGACTCCAGCGAATCGACGATAGCCGTGACACCGGGGTGGACCGCTGGAGCGAGGTCGATGATCGGTCCGCAAAACATCAGTCGCGGACCCTTGCGCGTGCCCGCGATCTGCTCGGCGCGCCACGTCACGACCGCGTCGAGGCGACCGCCCGTATCCCGCACCGTGGTAATGCCGGCTGCGAGATACATCGGCGCGGTGTATTCCGAGGCGTGCATGAGATGCACGTGTGCGTCGATCAGGCCTGGCATGACCACCAGGTCGGTTGCGTCGAGGACCTGGGCATCCTCTGGAGTCCCGAACGCCGACGACGGACCGACCGACACGATGCATTCGTCTTGAATCAGGATGCTCGCGTGCGGCAGGGGTGGGCCACCACACCCATCGATCAAGAGCCCGGCGCGAACGAGTGTGCTGCGGGTCAACTCGTCGTACTCCAGGTTGGACTGGTCGAGAACAGCTCGTTCTGAATTTTGATGGCGGGGACTGTCAACGGTTTGCGCACCACCAGCAGGTCGCGCACGCGCCAGAGGTAGACGTAGACGGCGGCGTTTTCTGCCAGCATCTGGATCTGATCGTAGATCTGCTTCTCCTGGGTCCGATCGAGCGCGGCGCGAGCCTGTTGAAACAGGTCGTCGACCTGCTGGTCCTTGTAGCCGCTACCATCCACCGGCCGCGGACTCTCGAATTGCTGCTGCAAGTCCGCGCGCGGATCGATGAGAAAGTTGCCCCAACCACCAAAGGCCGCCTCGTACATACCCACCTGGAGACGCTGGATCCACGTCCCGAATTCCAGCGTGTCGGGTTGGATGTTGATGCCGACATTTTTCAGGAATGGCTGCAAGGCAATCGCCCAGTCCTGGGTGGTGGCCGTCACGTTGACCTTGAAGTCCAGTCGCTGTCCGTCTTTGGCGCGGATACCATCCGCACCCGGTACCCAGCCCGCGTCGTCCAGCAGCGACTTCGCCTGATCGACGTCGTACGTGAACCTCGGGACATTCGGGTTGTAGATCCACGACAACGGCGAGGACAGGCTGTAGTTGGGTTCGGCCAGGCCGCTGAACAGCGCCTGAGTCAGCGTGTCGCGATCGATGGCGTGCGACATCGCCTGCCTGACGCGCACATCCGAAAACAAGGGGTTGGTGAGGTCGAACTGGAGGTACCACCCGGTGGCACCCGCCAATTGCTGCGTTGCGTACGACGCATCCGAGTTGAACGTGTTGAACTGGTCCGGCGACACGAACCCGACCTGCACGTCACCGGTCTGCAGCGCGGCTACTTCCGTCGCGCGATCCGGTATGGTGCGGATGACGATCGTGTCGAGCTTGGGCGGTCCAGCAAACGAGTCTGGGAAAGCTTTGAAAGTGATACCCTCGCCAGCCTTCCACTCCTGCACCATGTATGGGCGGTGTACACCGGTTGACGAGCGAACGGGTCTTTTTGAACGTCAGCAGGCGCAACATCCTTGAGCACATGCTGGGGGAGGAGTTTCATGGAGGCAGTCGTTGCCAGAAAGAGCGCCGACGGCTGTGTCAGGGAAAACTGAACACTGTTGTCGCCGAGAATCTTGATGCCGCTGATCTCGGTGGCTTGCCTGGCCTTGTACGCCTGGGCGCCGTCGATGAGGGCGAGGTTTGGCGGCAGCGGCCCCGGATAGTCGGGATGGGCCCACAGCTCATAGGTGAACTTCACGTCTTGCGCGGTGAAGGGCTGACCGTCGTGCCATTTGACGCCCGGGTGGAGCGCGAACGTGATCGTCTTGCCATCGGGCGCCACCATCCAGGAGTCGGCCAGATCCTTGTCGACGTCCATATCCGGTTGGCGGAGGCGGGTCAGGCCGTTGGCGATGAAACTGAAGTACTGGCCCGCCAGCAATGTGCGCGAGGCAATCGACAACAACGTGTCAGGCTCGGTCAGCGAGTGGACCACCGCCTGGCCGCTGGCTGCCGGAGCGGAGGCTTGCGGCGGCGGCGCGGCCTGTGCCGCGGATGCGGGCGTGGCGGACGTCGCCTGCGCGGCTGACGCCGTCGACGCGGATGTCGCCTGCGCGGCGGGCACAGCACTCGTGGGTTGGGTCGGTGTGGATGCCGCCGAACACGCCTGCAGGAGCGTGGCGACACCCGCGGACGCGGTCAGCGCGCCCAGCAAGCGTCGTCGAGTAAGACTGAACGCGATCAACGCACTGGACACGATCCAACCCTCTCTGGTGATGACGTAAGACAGCGCCGACGCTACCAGCCCCGACGAATTCCGCGCAACCATATCCCCGCGCGTGAGCAGGCCGTTACGGAGTGACGATCACCTTGTCGCCGCGAGAGGTACCACTCGATCCCTACGCTCGCAACCACGCCCGCGATGTCGCCGCCCGAGACGTGAGGCAAGTCGCTTTGCACCGATGGCATGCCGCGCCGCACGAAGATGTCCAGGCGGTTCAGATCAGACCACACGCCTTCACGTCGACGAGAAGCTGACCAGGGCCGCCACGCTCGGAAAAATGCCACCGCCCGCCCGTCAGTCGGCTCTCGCTGGTTCGTCGAGCTCTTCCGGACGCAGGGCACGCAGCCCCACGCCAGGTCATCTCCTCCATACCGACGAAGCCACCGTCCGCATCGAACTGATACGTTTGCCGCGTCGTCTGGCCTGGTCGCTGCACGCGCACCTGCCACGCGTCAGATTCGAGTGGCGAGATCTCCATCGGCGCAACGCGCGCCACACCTCCCTCCACATTCAGACCGAGCAGCGTCCTTGTCCGCGGTGGTTCGTCCGTCAGAAGTTTCGGGAGTACGCTTGCTGCCATCCGCTCGCTGGGAACGAGCTCCGTCTCCGGAATGGATCCGCTCGCGACGTGCCCGTCCAGCTCCGTTACCTGCAGGCGATACCCGTCACTGCCCCGCGCGACTGCACCGCTCTCGACGCCGAGCGCCGTTTCCAGCTCGTACTCGGCGCGCTCGACGGCAAACCGGGCGCCAAGCCAGAGCCGAACGGTCCGCAGTGTGTTCCCAGCGTAGGTGCTGGCCTGGCGCTCCTCCACCAGCCACCCTCCATCCTCCAGTCGCTGATGGCGAAAGCCGACCCGACCGCTCAGCGCGCCCGCGGTGCGTTCCACCAGCGTTCCGCCCAGCGCGGACAGCTCAGGAAACACCGTGGACGCCAGTGATGGCTCGCGCACCAGGGCTGCCCGCTGCTCCAGCAGGGCATCCAGATCCGACCTGGAGAACTCGAAGCTATTGACAAACACGGATCGTGGCGAACGAACGGCGCCGACGTCGTCGAGTGGATTGGCGTCCACGAGGAGCAGGTCTGCTCGTTTGCCAACCTCGATCGTGCCCCAGATTGCGGATTCACCCAGAAAACGGGCGGCCTCGCTCGTACCTGTGCGCAGCGCCGCGTACGGACTCAAACCCGCTTCGACCAGACTCGCCAGTTCGCGGTGAATCGAGAACCCCTGGACGACAAACGGATTCGGCGTGTCCGTCCCCAGCAGGAGTGGCGCACCTGCCGCGTACAGTATTCCCACAACGCGCAAGTAGGCATCGTTGCGAGCGTGCTGCGCTGCCAGCCACTCTTCCTCCGAGCCGGCGCGATCGCGTGACCGAAAGTCGTTGGCCGGGTTCCACGCGCGTACCTGCGGTTCGGGGACATACCGCAGCCGCGGGTCAGCCATGGCGGCCCGCGGCGCCTGGGCGCCCGAGTGCCAGACGACGGTGGTCGGACAGTTCCAGATCTGCTGTTCGGCCAGGCGCCCGGCCAACCGACGAATGGCTTCGAGGTCCAGGTGTTCAGCCACGTGGCGGAGTGTCGCCGGACCGCCGCGACGGCCCGATCGGTCGCGCACGACGGGCAGTGAGGAGCCGTCGTCCAGGTGGCCACTGGCGATGCCCGTCAGGTGCTCGAAGCAGGTCATGCCCGCGTCGATGGCGTCTTCGAAGGTCGCGCCATCTGGACAGTGGCCGGTAACTCGCAGTCCGTAGCGTCGAGCGGACTCGCACAGGGCGCGCAGCGTGTCGAGGCGCAGCCATTGATACGCTTTGATCTGCTGGTAGCCGCGCTCGGCGAACGTGCGCACCAGGTCCTCCGCGTCCTCGCGCCGCGTCAGCAGTGGCGATCCAGGCCAGATCGTCTGCCCGTTATCGCCGGGCCCGTCGATCAGCGGACTGGTCGTGGTGACGTGCGGGCCTGGCAGGAGGCCCTGATCCAGTCGCTGGCGTAGCGCCAGGTGCATCGGAGCGCCCCACATGTTGCGGACGCGCGTGACTCCATTTGCCAGGAACAGACCGAATTCGGTTGGATCCCAGTAGTGGACGTGCATGTCAGCCAGTCCAGGCACGAGGTAGCGGCCTCGCCCGTCAATCGCCCGAACATTGTCCAGATACACGCTGGATGACGCGCCGATGCGGCGGATCGTGCCGTCTTCGAAAACTACCGTCTGATCCCGGACCAGGCGGTTGCTGTCCATTGGCACCAGCGTGACATGCTCGATGGCGACGGCCCCGGCCGTGCGCTCCGGGAACGTCATTCCCCGGAAACGCGCGTCCCTTCATACCAAACCGTCCTCGACGTCAGTCACCGTGGAGCCGAGGTCCCCTTCGATGCGCGCTGCACGCGGCTGAGTATAGGCGACGACCCCAGGCCAACCGCCCACCACGCGAAGCGATACCCTGGCGGGCAGTACGCAATGGCAGTACGCAAGGCAGGGCGAACGTGAAGGAGATCCAGGAGGGAAACATGCAGCTGCAGGTCACGCCACAACGCAGTCTGGTTGACGAGCCGCTGCGCATCGAGATGTCTGGGCTGCGCCCTGGCCAGCACGTTCGCCTCGCCGCGCAGCAGTTCGACGATGACCGTCGCGCCTGGCGATCCCACGCTGAGTTTGTAGCTGACAGCCACGGCTCGGTCGACGTCGCAGGCCAGGCACCCGTGGCAGGTAGCTATGACGGAGTAGCGCCGATGGGCCTGATCTGGTCCATGGCGCTGCCACCTGACGAACCCAGGTTGAGCGCCTTCACCAGGCGCCAACCCACACCCGTCGAGATCGAGTTCACCATCGACAGCGAAGGCGCCCACGCCTCGCAACACGTCGAGCGACTGCTCGTGGCAGACGGTGTCGGGCGCACCGTGGTCCGCGAGGACGGCCTGGTAGGCACCCTGTTTGTGCCGCCCGGGACTGGGCCGCACCCGGTCATCGTCACACTCAGCGGATCGGGCGGCGGACTCTCCGAAAGCGCGGCCGCCCTGTATGCCTCCCACGGCTATGCTGGGCTGGCTCTGGCGTACTTCAACATGGAGTCGCTGCCGCAGGATCTGATCGGAATCCCGCTGGAATACTTCGAGACCGCGTTTGACTGGATCCGGCGCCAGGAACGTCTCGACGGCAACCGCATCGGAGTCTCCGGCACGTCGCGAGGGGGCGAGCTCGTCCTGCTCCTGGGTTCGATGTTTCCGGCAATCAAAGCCGTCGTCGCCTATGTGCCGAGTGGCATCGTTTTCGGTGGGATCGGTCGGGACGGAGTGCGCGGTGCGCAAGCCGCGTGGACCTACCGCGGTCAGCCGATTCCATTTCTTCAGCCGGACGTCTCAAAGCTTTCGCCACCACCCGCGCCACCAGCGGAGGGTGAAGCCGTGCGTTTGACGCCGTACTTTGTGCGCAATATGGAGGACAGTGAGGCCGTGGCGCGGGTGGAGATCGCCGTTGAGCGAATCAACGGTCCGTTGCTGCTCATATCGGGAAGGGACGACGCAATGTGGCCGTCCACGCGGCTCGCGGACCTTGCGCGCCGGCGCCTGGAAGACCACCAGTTTCCGCATCCGTACAGGCATCTGCACTACGAAGGCGCCGG
Organism: uncultured Chloroflexia bacterium; assembly: GCA_963776625.1. GTDB lineage: Bacteria > Chloroflexota > UBA6077 > UBA6077 > CF-72 > CF-72. The sequence goes on from CAVZNP010000013.1 coordinate 292,272, forward strand.
ACACATGATCGGCACGCCGTACAACCCGTGCACGGTTGTCGCCGCGCGCCACGCGTTGACGGGCGGACTGAACGCGTTTGGCGGGACTCCGCGCGGCTACGCTGCCGCGCGAGAAGACTCCTGGCGCGAAATCCTGAACATGCTCGAGCGCGCGTTTGCGCCCGCGGCAGTGGGATCGGCCCGACCATGATCCGCCGTGACGTCTTGAAGCTGGTCTTCGGAAGTGGTGCGCTGCTGGGGCTCGCGGCGGCGTGTGGTCCGACCCCGACCCCGCCCGCCGCGTCGACCGCGGCGCCGGTGTCCGCATCCGCGGCCACGCAGCTGCCATCCGCTGCTACCCCGCCGGCCGCTGCCACCCCGCCGGCCGCGCCGGCCGCGCAGACTCCGCAAGCGCCCGCGGCGGCTACCAGCGCACCCGCCCAGGGCGGTCAGGCGGTCGCCTGGTTTGGGTCTGATCCGGACTCGCTGTTCTTCAACGTGTCCCGTTCCGCACTCTCCGGCAATATCTTCGCGTACATTGCCAACGGGTTGACGAAGCTCACGCAGCCAGACATGGATGTTGATAAGGAACTCGCGGAGTCGTGGAGCGTGTCCCCCGACGGCAAGGTCTACACCTTCACGCTGCGACAGGGAGTCACCTGGCACGACGGCCAACCGTTCAGCGCCCAGGACGTCAAATTCAGCTTCGAGTACTACGCGAACCCGACCTGGCCCGGGCCGCTCAGTCCGCTGTACGCCATCATTGACGGCGCCTCAGCCTACAAACAGGGGCAGGCTCCCGAAATCACTGGACTCAAGATCAACAACGACACGACCGTCGAATTCACACTCACCGAACCGTCGGCGCAGTTTCTGGCAACGACGACCACCAGCAAGTTGCTGCCGCAGCACCTCCTCAAGGATGTTTCGCCCGCGGACGCCGCCAAGTCGACGTTCGCGCGCAGCCCCATTTACACCGGTCCCTTCATGGTGTCCGAGTGGAAGAGCGCCGAATCCGTCACGTTCAAAGCATTTGCGAATTACTTTGCTGGCAGGCCGCAACTCGACACAATCGTGGCGCGCGTGATTCCGGATCCCGCGTCGGCGCTGGCTGAGCTCCACTCGGGCGGCCTTGACTTCATGAACAACATCAGCCCCGACGTCTTCGACTCGTTCACATCCGATCCAACCTTTCAAACCAGGCAGCTCTCAGGTGCCGCGGGTTGGTTCCTGGCGTTCGATCTCACCAACCCACTCTTCAGCGACGCACACGTCCGTCAGGCGATGTCGCATGCCATCGACCGCCAGGCCGTCGTCGACGCGATCTATCGCGGTCGTGCTGAACCGAGCTATGGGATCGCCTCTCCCCTGTCGTGGACCTATAACCCCAACATTACGAAGTTCGACTTCGACACCGCCGCCGCCGGAAAGCTCCTGGACGACGCCGGCTGGAGCATGGGTTCGGATGGGGTTCGCAGCAAAGACGGCCAGCGCATGGAATTCGAGGTGCTCACCTATCCGCAAACCCAGCAGATGGCGCTCGCCTTGCAGCCATTTCTCAAGAACGTGGGGATCGCCATCGATATTCAGCAGCTCGAATTCGCGACCTGGCTCAGTCGCCAGAAGGTCGGCTCGTATCAAGCCGCTGTGACCGGGTGGTTCAACTTCATTGTGGATCCGCGCGCGGATCTGGCGAATCACTTCCTCAGCCCGCGTCCAACCGACGCCACGGGCTATCAGAACGACCGCGTCGATCAGCTTTTCATGCAGGCGCGGACCGCGACCAACCGCGACGACGAGAAGAAGCTCTACGACGAGGTGCAGCAAATCGTCTCCGACGACGCGGTGCACGTGTACCTGTGGCGTCCCCAGGATTTGCTGGCCGTCACGCACAACGTGGTGTTGCCTGACGCCAAGACGATGAACGAGGTCTGGTTCAAGGCGCCGGCCTGGCAGAAATCAGGGTCCTAGAAGTCTGGCCGACAAGCCCGTTTTCAGCCCGAGTCGCAGTCGGTCAGACTTCTGTGACAGTTTGCGCCAGGAGCGCGGCCGAAAACGCCGATGCATCCGTTCCAACGACCGCGCTCGGTGCCGCACAATAGGGCACGACACGAAAGGAAAGCCCTTCAATGACCACGACTGCAAACCCCGTCGACAATGGCGTCAACACCGAGGCATTGTTGGCCGCGCGTGACGCGCTGAGTGAGGCTCCCGAAGGCGCCGACTTCACCTGGCGCGCCAGTTGCTCCTGGGTGAACGGCACGTTCAGCCGGTCGACCGTCGAGGGCTTCTCAGGCCTCGGTCAGGAGCACGTTCACAAGCAGGTGTTCACCGCTGACATGGATCACCCCGAGTGCTTTGCATCCGAGGACCGAGGAGCAACACCGGTTGAGCATGTCCTGGCTGCCCTGGCAGGGTGTCTGACCGCCGGCGTTGCCGCGGTAGCTCAGAACCGACAAATCCAGCTCAGGTCGGTCACCTCGACGCTCGAGGGCAAGATGAACGTCCTCGGCATCCTCGGAGGCGATCCTGAGGTCCGCAACGGGTTCAGTGCTATCAACGTGCACTTCGACATCGACGCCGACGCCTCTGCCGATGAGATCGAGGCACTCGTAGCCCAGTCGCAGAAGCGCTCCGCCGTCTTCGACATCATCACCAACCCCACCAACGTCTCCGTCAGCGTGGGCTGACTGGGGCGCCTGGCGAGTGATGCACACCACGACCGTCGTCATCGGGGCAGGCCACTCCGGACTCGCTATGAGTCGCCGGCTCACCGAGCGCTCGATCGAGCACGTCGTGCTGGAGCGCGGAGACGTAGCGAACTCCTGGCGCAACGAGCGCTGGGATTCGCTGCGTTTGCTTACCCCGAACTGGCACAGCCACCTCCCCGGGATGCGCTACGACGGCGACGACCCCGACGGATTCATGGCCGTGCCCGAGGTCGTGGCGTTCATCGACTCCTACGCGGCGGCGATCAACGCGCCAGTCCAGACCCGAACGACGGTCACGCGCGTGGCGGCCTCCCCCAGCGGCTTCCAGGTGACCACCGACCGTGAAGTGTGGGACTGCGCGACGCTCGTCATTGCCAGTGGCGCCGCGAACATCGCCAACGTCCCTTCAATCGGCGCCGCGGTACCGAGCTCCATCGACGTGGTCACGCCGATGACGTATCGATCGCCCGACTGCCTCGACAAGCGGGGCGTGCTCGTCGTCGGCGCCTCGGCGACCGGCATCCAGCTCGCCGACGAGATCCACCGCTCGGGACGCCCCGTGACGATGTCGGTCGGCGAGCACGTGAGACTGCCCAGGACCTACCGGGGCCGCGACATCTTCTGGTGGATGCACACGGCGGGCGTGCTCGACGAGCGCCACGACGAGGTCGACGATCTGGTTCGAGCCCGTCACGTGCCATCACCCCAGCTGATCGGCAGCCCCGAGCATCGTTCGATCGACATCAACACCCTTGCCCAGCTCGGTGTCAGGGTCGTGGGTCGGCTCGGCTCGATACAGGATGGCCTTGCCCAGTTCTCAGGCGGCCTTGCGAACACGTGTCGGCTTGCCGATCTCAAGATGAACCGCCTGCTGCAGCGGTTCGACGACTGGGCAGACGGCAAGGACACCGACGCGGTCGAGGCTCCGCACCGATTCGAACCGACCAGCGTGCCTTCCGCTCCCACTGTCGAGCTTGACCTGCGCCACGAGGGCATCGGGACGATCGTGTGGGCGACCGGCTATCGCCCCGACTATGCCTGGCTCGACGTCCCGGTGCTGGACCGCAAGGGCCGAATCCGCCATCACGGCGGAATCGTGCGCGACGCGCCCGGCATGTACGTGCTCGGTCAAAACTTGCTCAGGACCAGGCGCTCGAGCTACATCGCCGGAGCCGAACAGGACAGCTGTGCGCTCGCCGACCACCTTCACCAACACCTCGGCGGACAGGTAACCCTACCGGCGGCTAGAGCCCTGTAACTGACTGCGGAACCGCACAAATCTTCACTGAGCGCGGATAGCGGCAGACCTGTTCAGCGGCCTGCTCGCACTTCAGGGTCAGACCGCTGTTAGGGACCGATGCGGCCGCAGCGCGTGGCGGCAGGTGTGACACGGACTCTCGTCAAAAGCCGCCAGGGTGCCCAGTTGTTCGCTCCCTTTTCCATGCACGATCTTGCCACACAGGGTTCGACCCGTGATGCCCTCATCCATAGCGCCAGCGTGGGCAACGAACATGTGCCAACGACGCCGTCGGCGGCCTTTGACCAGCCCGCCCAGACCCATGCACAGCTGCGCGCGCACCGCCTCGACCTCCTGACTTCCATCCGCCGTATGCAAGACGCCGCGCTGTGCATAGCGCTCGATGACCGGCAGCGTGTCGCGCAGATAGACGGAAACGCGAGTTTCGATCACTTCTCGTCGGTCGTCGTCCCGCTGGTACAACGCACCGCCGCAAGCATCGCACAGACCATCCGTGACGGGCGGCGCGAACCGCTCGTGGTACGTCGACTGGCAGCTCGTGCACATCCAGCGCCCGGCCAGACGTTCGATGAGGGCAGGTTGCGGCACGTCGAGATACAGCGCGGCCCGAATGGTGGCATCGAGCGTCGCCAGCCGTTCGTCGAGCGCCGCGGCTTGCTCGCGGGTACGCGGGAACCCATCCAGCAACACGCCCCGCTCAGCATCGGGACGGTCAAGTCGCTCGACGATCATGTCGACCACCAGTTCGTCGGGAACCAGATCACCACGTTGCATGAAACTCTGAGCGGCGAGTCCAAGCGGGGTGCCCAGGCGTCGGTGCTCGCGCAGCAGGTCGCCGCTGGCCACGTGTGGCACACCCAGCGCGCCCGCGAGAAAACGCGCCTGTGTGCCTTTGCCCGCTCCCGGCGCGCCGAGCAGCAGCACGACGTCTCGCGACGAGAGCGTCACGCGGTGCGGCCCGCGCGCAGGCCCTGGATGAACTCGTCGATGGGAATGGCGGGCAGGGTGGTGATACGAACACTGCCCCGTGCAGAAAGCTCGGCCGACACGCGCGCGATCGTCAGGTTATCTGCAGCCTCGACGACGTTGACAAAGTCATACGCCCCCAGCACGGCCCACTGGCTCACAACCCGCACACCCATGCGGCCCAGTTCTACGTTGACCTCGCGAATGCGCTCCGGTTCGTCTCTGAGCGTTTGGGAGCCTTCGTCCGTGAGGCTGGACAACAGAATGAAGGTAGCCATATTCCCAGGCGTCCTTGTACACCACGCTCGCGTGGACTGTCTCGGGGCAGGTTCGCGCGCGCTTGCCACGCGGACCCTCGAGGGTGCACAGCGTTGGGGGCACAAACGCAAGGGGCGGGTCGAATCAGTCGAGCGTCTCTAAGGCACGACTGTCGTCGCTCGGGCAGCCTCGAAGACGTCTGGCGGCCCGGTCGAACGTCCGAGTTGGCGTCCGTCACGGAGGGCACCGACTGTCGAAACCTTCACCTGCCAGCTGAGCGCTCAGGTCGATCTGAGATTTTGCACCGAGAACTAGCTAGATAATTTGCTCGATCTCGGCCGCCGCGCGGTCAAGAATCCGCGCAACTTGCTCGGCCTGCTCCGCGGTCCATCGCTTGCGGCCGGGTCGAAGGAACAGCGCCCGCGAGACGTTCTGGCTGGCGCGGAGGACGTCCGCGTCCAGCGCTTCGTCCGACTGATTGAGACGACCCAGTTGAGCAAGCAAGCGCTGGACGTCTTGCGCGTGCGCATCGAGCTCTGTGAGGCCCTCAGGCGTCAACTCGTACAGCTTTCTGGGTTGACCTGGTTCGACGACTCGGGCAAAGCCGAGCTCCTCGAACAGCGTCAGCGTCGGATAGACCACGCCCGGACTGGGCGCGTAGGCACCCCCGGTCAAGTCCTCGACACCTTTGATGAGGTCGTACCCGTGGCGCGGTCGCTCGGCGAGCAGATGCAATAACACATACCGCAGGTCACCCTGATCCAGGGGACGCCTGCGGCGGTGCCGGTCGCGCGGCGGGCGAACGGATTCGAGCGCCTCGGCGCTCTCGAAGTAGCCCGCGTCAGAGCCGCCTCGACGACGTGAGCCCCAGCGGGCGAATGCGCGATTGTGGATGCGGCGATCTTCGTGATGCACGCCACCCTCCCGAAAGAAGTTAGATATATCTACGATATGTCTGAGAATAGTCTACGACACATCGGACGTGCAAGCGAAAGCCCGCGCATTCCCGGGGGTGCTCAGCGGCGAGCGCGCTGGCGCGCGGCCAGCAGACGAGAACCGCGCTCGCCCGTCGCGCCGGCGGCCCCCACCGGATTGTGCGCGCGCGAGGTTCCCTGCAGGCTTGTTACTGGCGCCACACGCACGGGCCGCCGTACACCACCACGCACCGGACCAGGCGCCTCGACCTGACCGATCCGATCGCGCAGCGCCGCGTAGCTACTGCGTACCACGCGGCCGTCGAACCGCACCCGCCTGACGCCCACGTCGAAGACCATGAGCACCGCCGCGGCCATCAGGAGGTAGGGCCACAAGGGCTGCGGCTCGCCGACCGACGGCAAGTCATGCACCAGCGCCTGGTCCGCTGTCTGGATCACATGACCGCCGGTGGCCTGCGCCAGCGAGGTCATGAAATCCGTGTTGGTGCCGGCTGCCTGGTATTCGGGCGAGTACGGCACCACGAAGCCGCTCGACTGCTGGGCGATCGCGCCCGTCGACGGATCCGTCTGCTGCACATCGAGCTCATACACGCCATTGTCTTCGACGGGCACCGTCGTCTGATAGCGGCCCGGCGCAACCTGCGGCAGATTCAACTGCTGCGGCGCGCCATTCGGACCGACAAGCGTCGCCGTGGTCGCAAGAAAGTTCAGATACTGGCGCTGCTGCGGGTCATCGGACGACGTCTCGGCCTCGAGCGTGATCTGCGCCTGGCTGCCCTGCAGCGAGACGTTGACTTGCCGATCCGGATCGTCCGGCGGCCGTGCCGCACGCTCGACCACCTGCGACCAGAACCGACCGAAGTCCTGCCAATCCAGCCAATTCGACGACCAGCGGTTGCTCACGTCCGAAGTCCAGGCGATCACCCGCCCCAGACCGTATTGCCACTCGCTCAGAACCGGGTCGAACTGATTCGAGACCAGGTCCACCGTGGTTTGGGGTTTGGCAGTTGTGGCCACATAGCCTCGCAGCGCCGGCAAGCCCGAGACGTCGATGCCCTGCAGCGCCGGAGAGCTCGAGGCCGCCGAGAGCTGCGTGTCCTGTTCGACAATGGCGGCACGCTGGACCTGCTGGGTGTCCTTGAGCACAAGCTGCGGAAGGTTGAAGGGATCGTTGCCATCGTAGTAGCCACCGTTGCCCATCTGCGCGAGCTGCTGCAGCAAGTTGACGTCGGCATCCGACCCAATCGAGATCGTACTGAGCGTCATGCCAGCGTCTTTCATCTGCTGCGTCAACTGGTCGTACGGGCCAGTGGGTGCTTCACCGTCGGTCAGCAGTACGATGTGTTTGACCTTGGCGCTGACTGGCAACAAGCCCTGGTACGCCGCCTGGAGCGCCGGATAGATCTCGGTGCCGCCGCCGGGTTGCATCGAGTTAATCGCCTGTTCGACGGGCGTCAGGTCCGCCGCGGAGCTTGGCTGAATGGCCCAGCGCGGCTTGTCCTCAAAGGCCAGGATACCGATCTGGTCGTAGGGTCCGAGCGACTGGGCGGCCGCGAGCGCAGCCTGCTTGGCAAGGTCCATCTTGTTGGAACCCGCGACCGATTCGCCCATCGAGCCGGAGTTGTCGATGACCAGCACCAGCGCCGTGCTGGCCGTCAGCGACTGCCCGTGCAGACTCATGTCGACGGGCAACATGTCCTCGAGCGGCGTGCGCGCGTAGCCACCAGGGCCAAACGACTGGTCACCGCCGGTAACCAGCAGGCCACCACCGAAACTCTGCACGTAGTTCTGCAGCGCCGTCATCTGCTCCTGCGCCAGCGCACTCACGGGCACGTTGGCGAGCACGACGGCGGCGTACGAGCGCAGGTCCTGGGTGTCGAGCGGGGCGGATTGTGGGTCCCTTTCATCGACCTGCATGCCCTGCGCGCGAAGCGCGTCAGCCAGGAACTTGCCGTCATCCGGCGACGTCTCGACCAGCAGCACGCTGGCCGGCCCGTTCACTACGACGTAGGCCCCGCCCGAGTTGTTTTCGGCGAGCGTGTCGGCGTTAGCTTCGAGCTGCAGCTGAAAGACGTGATGTCCCGTCGCCAGCGGCTGCACCGGCATGACGAAGCGGTTCGTGCCTGGCTGCAGGCTCACTTGCTGGGTCGCCGCGAGATCACCGTCGACCAGCAAATGGAGCGTGGCACCCGTCGGGTCAGTTGAGCGAATTTGCGCCGTTACATTGAAGGCGTCTCCTTGACGGACGCTGGCAGGTGCGTCAAGGCTTTCGACGAGCGCCTCCGGACCCGTCTGTGTGGTCAACGGCACCGTCAGCAGTTGCACGCCCGCGGCCGACGCAAGGGCCGCGGCCTCGTCAGCGTCCTCCTGGTTCTGCTGACCGTCCGAGAGCAGGACCAGGCGGCGCGCCATGCCCGGCGGCAGCGCGGCAAGGCCTGTCCGAATCGCGGCCGCCAGGTCGGTACTGGTCGGGTGCAAATCCTGAGCGTCCGCCAGGACAGGCGGCGTGGAATCCGTGGATAGCGGCCGTTCCACCCGTGCGTCGCCCGCAAACGTGATGACCGCGATCTGGTCGTCAGGCGCCTTATTGGCCAGCGCCGAGGCGAGCCACTGTTCCTCCGCGACCTGCGCCGCGGGAGGAATGCTGTCGGAGCGATCCAGCAGTACGGCGACCGCCAGCGACTTCGCGCTCAACTGCACCAGCGGACCTGCCAGAGCGACGATCAGCAGCGAAATGACCGTCAGCCGCAGACCGAGCGCCGCGTAGCGCCGCACCCGCGGCAAGTACACGTGGCTGGACCTCCAGATCGCGTACACCACCGCAAGACTCGGGGGCAGCAGCAGGAGAAGAAACGGATGCTGGAAGGCGATCTATGAGTATGGTCGATGCCAGGTGACCACGGCGAGAAAGTAGCGTGGTGCTTGGCACTAACCACCAGACCCCGCGGGCCAAGCGCGTTCTCAGCTTGGTGTTCCAGCCTGTGAGAAACACAGGTCAGGACACAAGCATGATGGACACCAGGACGACTACCTCGGATCTACTCCGCCGAATCGCGGTCCGGGCTGGGCACGGCATGTGGCGGCAACGCGCGAGTCTGCTGCTGGCAGCGATCGTCATCGGCGCCGCGATTGGCTATGTCGTGATCCTCGAACCATCGAATGCCGCCAGCGCTCTCTCCCAGCCGGGACCCAGCAGCACCACTGCCGTCGCTGGGGCGTCTGACTGCGCCAACACGGTGATGGCCGCGATCGAGAATTCCGCATCCGCCAGCACGCATCAGGCCTATCAATGCCTGGCTCCCGCGGTGCAGCAAGGCATGAGTGAAACCACCTTCGCGCAAAAACTGGCTTCGCTGAGCGTGCCGAATGTCATGCGCATCACGCGGTTGGGCACCTACCAGGGCACTACGGGGAACACGCTGGTGTACTTCGCCGTTGACGCGAACACCCAGAGTGTCGGGTACGTGGTCTACGTCGGCCAGGATGGCAAGGTCCTGCAAATCCAGTAGAGCAACGCGAGACGCGAGTTGTGGGGCGCAGCACAGTACACTGTGGTCCCCTGGCGGTGACGTCCCGTGAGTCCGCTGATCGAAGACACGCTGCAGGCGCTGATGGCCACCAGCCTGCTCGGCGTGGTCGTGGCGTTCTGTACTGGCTGATGACCGGCCTTTCGCCGTGGCCGTTCGTGATCATTGGCGAAATCGGCGGCTTCGGCTTCGGCGTCGCGGTCCTGGCCGCGACTTCACCGCGTCGCCGCTACTGAGATCGCGCGGCTAAGCGTCGCTTGCGCCTGGTCGCTTCAGCATCTCAGCATCCCCGCACCCTCGCCGCCAGCCAACGCCGAACGCCGCGCCGCGAATCCCGTGGGCTTTAAGGCATTTCCAAGCCAGGTCGCCCACATTGTGGGCATGCAACTCGCTGCGCGGCACTCGGACGGACCGAACATCGTTGCGTGGCACCAGGAGAAGGACTGTTCCATGCGACTTCCAGTGTTCGCTTTTCGCGGCGCACGCCGCTGCATCGTCGCTGCCGCCGGGCTGGTCCTCGCGTTTGCCATTCCCGGGCTGGCCAATGCACAAGAGGCTCCCAGCTTTACGATAACCGATGACGCCACCGCCGCCTACTACGCCCAGTACGGCGGCGCCGACACCTTCGGCGCGCCGATCTCGCAAGAGTTCACGCTCTTCGGTCAGCCCGTGCAACTGTTCCAGAACGGGGCACTCGCATTACAGGCCGATGGCTCGGTGCAGCCGATGCAACTGACCGGCGAAGGCCTGTTGCCATACGCAAACTTCGACGGTTTGACAGTACCGTCTGCCGATCCCTCGATCGCATTTGTCGCGCCCACGCCGGACCAGCCAGACTACGACGCCCGCCTACAGGTGTTCCTGCAAGCTGAGATCGGCACGCAGTTCCAGGCAGAGTACGATGCGACGGGTGGGACGGCCGTCTGGGGATTGCCGACATCATCCGCGGTCGCCGACCCACATAACCCCAACTTCGTGTATCAGCGCTTCCAGAACGGCATCCTGTTTTACGACGCCACGTCGGGAACCACACAACCGCTGCCGCTCGGCGAATACATGGAGGAGATCCTGACCGGCCAGAATCTGCCCTCAGACCTCGCAACTGAGGCCGCGACGTCGCCCCTGCATGCCCAGACGGTGGCCACGACCGCGTTTGTGCCGGATGCGGCGTGACGGCCTGGACACGACGACTGGCACTGTGCCTGGCATAAAGCCGTGTCGACCTTTGTACCGCGGCCGTCGAACCGCGAGCGGAAGGCAACTGGTACTGGCCAGTGGTCCGGACTCGAGCGCTTCAAGCATGCAGGGCTGCAGGTGTTGGCGGTGGTGGTCAGCGTCGGCCTCGGCTACACCTTGTTGCTCGCACCGGCCGTAGCCAGCGAGCTTGCGCCCGGCAGCAACCGTGGTCCGGCAATTGTCACCGTCACGTCGCAACAAGCAGCAGCGCTCGATCCAGCCGACATCGATGCGTTGACCCAGGCACTGCCGGGGGCGATCATCAGCCGCGGCCTCGTGCCAGTATCGCTGTTCGCCACGGGCAACTCAGCCCCGCTGAATATCCAGTCCGTCGACTCGACATTTTTCAGCGTCTATGGTCTGCAAACGAGCAGCGGCACCTTGTTTACGCCCGCGGATGATCTCCGCGCCAATCCCGTTGCCGTGATTGGTCAGCAGGTCGCGCAAACCGCCTTCGGGAACGCGGCAGCGGCCACTGGCAAGTCGCTGCGCGTGCGGAATGTCTCACTCACGGTCATCGGCGTTCTGGCAACGCCGTCCAATCCCGACCTGGCAAGTTTCAGTCAGAGTGTGTTCGTGCCGCTCCAGACCGGTAAGGTCCGGCTGGTGGGCGCCCAGGTGCCCGCACAACTGGTGATTGGGGCTAGCAGCGCGGCAAACGCAGCGAATATCGCGGCACTGGCCTCACACGTACTCGCCGCGCGGTACCCAGCCGCCACGTCGGCGTTCTCGGTGCAGGTACACGACGAGGACCAGGCGCCCGCCTCCATTCCACAACTCCTGACGCGAGCCACAACCAGCGTCCGAGCGGAGTTTCTCGCGGCGAAGGGTCTCGCATTGGACGCCAGCAGAACAGACCCAGGCATCCTCCAATAAGTGTCAGTGGCCTATCGCGGGTCTGTGATGCTCGCGAACTCAAGAGATACACTGGCTGCTTGTCACACGCGTCTCAGTCTGACGGCGCGTGCTTCACTCAACTCCTGGGAGGATGACGTTGAACCGCAGCACAGACCGGATCCTTACCACGCACGTTGGCAGCCTGGTTCGACCGCTGAACATCCTTCTGTGGATGAAAGCGAAGACGCTCGAACGGCCGATCGACGAGGCGCAGTTCGAAGCAGACGTGCGCCAGAGCATTATCGAGGTGGTCCGCCAACAAGCAGACATCGGCATCGACGTCCCGAGCAACGGCGAGTTCGGGCGGCACGGCTTTCGGGGATACGTCAACGAGCGCTTGCGTGGCGTGGTTCTGCGCGAGTACCACACGGATGAAAACGCGTGGCAATATGGCGGCGGGGGTGAACGCCGCGTCTTCCCGGAATTCTTCGAGCAGTATTACCAGCGCTATCGCTTTTTGTGGATGCCATCGGAAGTGCATCTCGAAGACCTGCCGAATGTTCCCGGCAATTACCAGCGGTATCGTGTCGTCGGCGAAGTGAGTTACGCCGGCGAGGACGCCATCGCTCGCGAGCTGGAAACGCTCAAGACCGCCGTGAGCGGTCTGCCCTTCGCGGACGTGTTCATGCCGGCCGAGGTTCCGACGTCCCGCATTGACGACGAGAACCTGCTCGAGTTTTATCCAAGCCAGGAAGCCTACCTGTACGCGGTGGCCGACGCGTTGCATGACGAATACAAGGCCATTACCGACGCTGGTTTCCTCGTTCAACTGGACCTTGCCGCGCTGAACCCCCGCCGCGCGCCTTCGCGAACATCACCCGCCGGCGCCATCCTTGGACAGCAAGAGGCCGAGCAGCGAGTCGAGGTCCTCAACCACGCGCTGCGCGGCATTCCAGAGGACCGGGTGCGATACCACCATTGTTGGGGGAGTATGAATAGCCCCCACACCCAGGACACGCCGCTGCGCGAGCTTCTGCCGATGATGTTGAAGATCAACGCCCAGGCGTACGTGATCGAAGCGGCCAATCCGCGGCACGAGCATGAGTGGATGGTCTGGCAGGATGTGAAGCTGCCCGACGGAAAAATTCTCGTTCCGGGCGTCATCTCACATCAAACCAACGTGGTCGAGCATCCTGAGCTGGTTGCATGGCGCATCAAGAACTTCGCGAGCGTGGTTGGCAAGGAGAATGTGATCGCCGGCGTCGACTGCGGATTCTCGCAGTTCTGGGACTCGATGCGCGTCCATCCGACGGTGCAATGGGCCAAGCTGAAGTCACTCGTGGATGGCGCTGCCCTCGCCAGCCAGGACCTGTGGCGCAACTGACCGAGGCGCCAGCATCTCCGATCTCGAGCGCGGCACGCGTCGGGCACCGCACCCGTCCACCGCGCGCCGCCTGGCTCGCCGGCCTGAGCCGTCTCTAAGTTCCGCCTGGCGAAGCGTGGCGAGACGTTGGCTTCCGAGTCGACGCCGCCTGAGGTGGCCGCGCGTGATTTGCGATGACAGCCTCGACGGCTCGGCCGCCTGCGCGTCCCACCGCCGCAAGGCAGTTGGCGGAGTAGCATCGTCTCCGACCACATGCGAGCATCCCTGCGCTGAGTGCGTCACGGACCGTGCCTCCCTCCATCCTCGCCGCGTTTGTTCTCGGGGTTGTGGCCCAGATCTCGCTGGTGCTGAGCGGTCTGTTCGCTACCTGGTTCACCCTTCCCAACCGCATTGTCGGCTGGCTCGCCGCATTCGGCGCCGGCGCGCTCGTCAGCGCTGTCGCGTTCGACCTCGTGCAGCAGGCCCGCGACCTGGGTGGCGCCGGCGTGACGATCTGGATGTTGCTTGGCGCCGGCGTCTTCATCGCCGGCGACTACGCCGTCGATCGACAGATTGGTCCGAGCGGTGCGGAGGGCGGCGCCCTCGGCATCGTCCTGGGCGCCGCCGTCGACGGAGTGCCGGAGTCACTCATCTTTGGTGTCTCGCTCGCGACCGGCGCGGGCATCAGCGCCGCGTTTCTGGGCGCGGTCATCGTTTCCAATATTCCACAAGCCCTGGCACCTTCCGCGGAGCTCGCCGCCGCGGGCTGGAGCCGGACCCGCCTGACACTGATGTGGGGCACCGTCGTGCTGGCCTGCGGAGTGGCCGCCGCCATCGGCTTCGCGGTTGGCGCTCTGGGTGGCACCGGCAACCGCATGGCAGCCCTGGCCGCGGGCGGCGTGCTGTGCATGCTGACCAATTCACTGGTCCCGTTCGCCTACCAGAAAGGCGGGCGGCTTTCTGGTCTGTGGACGGTCATTGGCTTCGCGATCGCAATTCTCCCGCAATGACGAGCGGCCATTTGAAGCTGGGCGGCGCTCCGTGAACAACCACACTCCGTCCTGCTTGACCAACCGATCCGCACACTGACCGAGCATATTGACCTGCCACGCCGCGCCCTCGGCCGCGCGCTCGTAGGCGATGAAGTCACTCGTCGCGTGAGCAGTGTCACCACGCACCTCGATCACCGAGTTCGCGTACAGATGTTGCATACGGTGCTCCGGTGCCCGCTTCGCATAGATGCCCCCAATGAAGCTTCTGAGCGCGTCACGCCCTTCGTGCACCACTCCGCGAGAGACATACCGCCCCTCCTGGGTGAACAGGGCAAGATAGCCCTCCAGGTCGAGTGCGTCATGCGCGAGCGCATATCGGGCGAGGGTGCGTCGGATCCCGTCTTCGTCACTCATCGTCTTCCAAACCTCCGGACCGCGGTCATCATAGTCAGTCCATTGACGCTATTGCCGCGCACGGCCGCGCGTCACGCTGGCGCTGGCAAGCCAGCCGACGCAGATCGTTCGTCTCGAACCGACGGCTCGCTGCACGAGCCACCACCATGCTGTCACCACAAGGCGGATATGTATGACCGACGAGGACCAGATTCGCGAACTGCAAGCACGCTGGGCCGAATGCGATGCCGATCAGGACGCCGACGGATTGACCCGGTTGTTTGTCGAGGAGTCGCTCGTGCGAGGCGCAGCACTGGCAAGCCAGGACCTGTGGGCACGCGAGCCGATGGAGTGTACGGCTTGAATTGCTGCCCGGGCATGGTCCGTCGTTCTCATCGGCGGTCACGACGCCCAGCGAACCCGCGCACGCCAGGTTTGGCATACACCCTTCCCGATTTTGGATCTGTGCGTGCGTTTCGGTCCGAAAGTGCCGACGACGCGGGCCCCTACGGGTCGAGGCGCACCGGGCGGTTCTCGCTGAACAGCCATCGGCCGCCACGCCGCACGAACTTGTCGTGATACCTGCCGATCTGGGCGACCTCCCACGGGTTCGCGCCCTGTCGCCGATACACGACATAGTCGGTTACGGCTTCAGCGGTGTCTCCGCTGATCGTAATCACCGCATTACCGCACATGTGCTTGCTGAGCACGTCGTTGGCTCGACTGGCGAGACTGGCGGCAACAGCGTCGTAGATCGCCGCACGCCCGACGACTTCGCCAGAGGACGGATAGTAGCGCGCGTCGTCGGCGAACAATTCACTCTTGCCCCTGGCATCGCCGTCATCGGTCCGCTGCGCATACATCGCGTGCAGGTTGCGGATCTGCTCCTCGTCGGTCATTGCTGCTCCTTCCAGTAGTGCCGCCAGCCAGTGGCGTCCGAAGCGAGTGCTGGCACAAGCCCCTGCGGGAGATCCTACGTCGGCGAGGCGGGTCGTCGCATGGCCTGCAGCCGCGGGCAGCAGTGTTCGACACGATCGATCCCTCTCGTCAGAGAGAGAAAGTTTCGTCTGACCCGCTGTGCACGTCGCCACGGGGTGGGCCCGCTCCTCTCCGGCGCGACGGGGTAGACGCGCTCCACTTCGCCAGGCTACACGGTTGACCCGCTCCGCTCCCTACGCGATGACCCCGCCCCGCCGCGCTCCGGCGTGGACCCACGCACACTCCCTACGGGATGGACACCGCGTGCCTCAACCTCCCGTACGCCACCCGTACGTGGCTTGCGCCGCGACGCGCAGCGCTCGTGGAAGTAGCATGCGGCCCATCTTCTGTATGTACCTGACGGCAAAGTAACTGAGGAGGGCAGATGGCAACAACAACAACAGACTTCCCGATCCCTGCGGACCTGGAGGGCTTCTGGCAGTGGGACCAGCTACACTGCCCGCGGCCGCTGACGATACTGGAGCACGAGCTGCTCCATGCCTCTACGGGCTGGGGGTTCAGCAAGGCGATCGCTGAGCTGGGGTCGGGCCTCAGCGCCGTCACTCGGCCGATCAACGGCTACAACTACCTGAGCGGCGTGCCGCTGGACCTGGGCGGCGAAGACCCGCGGGCGCGCGCGGAGCGCTATCGGCAGAACGTGGACGCGCTCCTGCCGGTGCTCGGTGAGCGCTGGGAGAAGGAGTGGCTGCCCAACGTCATCCAGACCGTGAGCATGCGCATCCGCCAGAACTACGGCGCCATGAGCGACGCCGACCTGCTCCGCACCTGGGATGAGATGTACGAGGAGGTCAAAGACCGCTGGTACATCCACGGGCTGCTGCTGTACGCCTTCTTCGCGGCAGGACAGTTCGCCGACCTCTACAAGGAGGTCACCGGCGCAGATGACGAAAAGCTGGGGTACGAGGCGCTGCAGGGTTTCGAGACCATGGCGACCAGGTCAGCGCGTGGGCTGTGGACCCTCAGCCGTGAGGTGCGCGCCGACGCGGAGCTGCAGCGCATCTTCGAGGCATCGAATCCCGAAAACCTGGTGTCGCAGCTCAGCACCAGCCAGACAGGCCGTGCGTTCATGCGCGGGCTGAACGCCTACCTGGACGAGTTCGGCTGGCGCGCCGACAGTGTCTACGAGCTGACGCACCCGGCCTGGCGCGAGGACCCGAACATCGCGATCAACGCCATCCAGGGCTACCTGGCCATTGAGGACGATCGCGGTCCTGACTCGCAGCTGCAGTCGGCGATCAAGCGCCGCGAGGCGCTGCTGGCGGACGCGCGCGCCAGAATCGGCAACGACGCTGCCAGGCTGCAAAAGTTCAATACGACCTACGCGTCGATCAGTTGCTTCACGCCGATCATTGAGGACCACAACCACTGGATAGACCAGGTGGGCGACATCTCCATGCGCTACCCGGCACTGGAACTCGGCCGCCGCTGCGTCGCCAGAGGCACGCTGGCCAACACCGAGGACATCTTCCATCTCGGGCGCGCGGACATCGTCGACGCCATGAACGGCGTCGACAAGAAGGACGTGGCCGCCCAGCGCAAAGCAGACCTGGAGCGCTTCGCCAGGGTCGTGCCGCCGCCATTCATTGGCCCACCGCCGCCGCCCAGCGATGACCCCGTCGTCGACGTCATCGTGCGCTTCTTCGGTCTGCCCGTGGAGCCTAACGCGGACCCACGCGTGATCAATGGCGTAGCCGCCTCGCCAGGCACCGTAACGGCAAAGGCGAAAGTCGTGCGCTCGCTGGCGGAGGCGTCGAAGCTAGAGGCCGGCGACGTGTTGGTGTGCGAGATGACATTGCCGCCGTGGACACCGCTGTTCAGCACCGCCTCCGCCGTGGTCGCCGATACGGGCGGCATCCTGTCGCACTGCGCCATCG
Source organism: uncultured Chloroflexia bacterium (assembly GCA_963776625.1). GTDB lineage: Bacteria > Chloroflexota > UBA6077 > UBA6077 > CF-72 > CF-72. The sequence continues at coordinate 309,600 of CAVZNP010000013.1, forward strand.
TCGCGCGCGAGAATCGCATCCCGTGTGTCGTCGGCACGATGACGGGTACGTCCCTGATCAAGGATGGACAGACGATCACGGTCGACGGCTCGCGCGGGATCGTGAGGATTGAGGGCTGACGTCACGCCACACCTGGAGTTGGACAGAAGAGCACAGCCCACGCGGCTGGCGACAGGCGGCAGGCGACGAGCGCAAGGGAGTTTATCGCCACCACCTGGCTACTTCTCAGTGCAAAAGCCTCAGATCGACGATGCTAGGCCGACGGGTTGCCACCCGTCGACGGGCTGCAATCGTAGAGCCTTGTCTGCGCGTTCGCGCTCCCGTCGCCATACACCGCCGCGGGAACTGTCGCGCAGTTTGCCTGCACCCAGGAGGCAATTTGCGAGCCTGTCCCACGCTGACCACCAAAGCCGCCACCACCAGCCAGATAGAAGCGGACAACGCCGGTCTGTACCAATTGCGCAAACTGCGCCGCACCCAGAATCGGGTCGCTGCCCATGAAGCCGCCAACGGACATCACGGGCTCACCGCTCGCCACGATGAGCGGAGCAGCCGCCATGGAGGTTTGCGTCGCCGCCAGGTACGTGTCATCCCCGCGTTGTTGTTCCAGATAGTTCAGCAGCCCACTTTGCTGCTGCGCAGCGCCGCCGCCCGCGAATCGGCCAGCGCCACCGGCGGCGCCCGTTGCGTTGGCAGCGCCGGGCGTCCGCCCGGCCACGCCCGCTGCGCTGGCAGCACCCAACTCCGGCGCACGACCCGCCGCCCGCGGATCCGCTCCGCCACGGGCAGCAACTGGGGCGCCTGGAAAACCGAATGTTGCCTGCGTCGCGGGTTGTCCGCCCGGCGGACGGCCGCCGGTTGAAGCCGATGCGACGCCCCATGCGCCCGGCCCCACCAGCAGCATCAGGACCGCGACGGTCAGGCCAGCTTCTGCCAGCAACCGCGCTGGACGGCGAACGCCGAGCGGGCCGAAACGCGCTGCGAGCCGCCAGCCCAGCAAAACCACCGTGGCGGCGAGCGCAGTGGCGACCAGCGCCGGAGTGATGAACTGGGCCCATGCCGGTCCCCCGCTCAGAATGTGTGCTTCCACCAGCGCGGTCGAGACCAATGACACGGGCAGCAGCCAGCCACCCCAGCCCTGACGTCGGAATACCCGCCAACCCTCCACCACGCCGATGGCCGCCATCGAGACCATGGGTGGTGCAAAGGTGACCAGGTAGTAGGCCTGGAAGCGCGCGGCAATGCTGAAGAATGCGAAGGTCGTCAGCAGCCAGGTGCCCCAGACAATCGTCGCCTGCGCCTTGCGGCTGGAGCTGAGGCGGCGGCGGCGACGCCATACTCCCCAACCGCCTACCACGAGGCCGAGCACCGCGAGTGGCGCCAGCCAGGTCGCCTGGGCACCCAGTTGTTGACTGAACAGGCGCAGCGGTCCGGGTCCGACCGGCGCCGAACTGGCCACCGCGAAAGCCCTTGGCATTGCCGGCGGCATTGCTCTGGAATGGCGCCAGCCCGCTTACAAACTCGCCTATCGAACGATTTTGCCCCAGCAGCCGCGAGAACCCGTTGTAACCAAGAGCAAGGTTTACTTCAGAATCGTTCTGGGTTGAGTCGACCCAGGGCCGCTGATTGGCTGGCGTGAGGTCGACCGCCACCGGCCAGGCGAACGACACCAGCAGCAGTACGCCCGCCGCGAGCGCAAGATGACTCACGCGCGTCAGGCGCCGTCGCGGCGCGGCAACCAGGTACAGCAGCCCGAGCGCGGGGACAACCAGGTACGCCTCCATCATCTTGATCTCGAACCCGAGACCAACTAGCACGCCAGTTGCCAGGAGCCATGTCAATGAGCCGCGCTCGGTAGCGCGCACCGCCGTCCAGGTGGCGAGCAACAGGGTGAACACCAGCAGGGAATCGATGGTGTTGTTGCGGCCTGTCGTCATCGTCACGGGTGTGAGCGCGAGCATCAGGCCAGCGAGGAGTCCTGCGAGCGGGCCAAATGCGCGTCGCACCAACACGTAGACCAGGGCTACGGAGCCTGACCGTCGCCAGCGCTTCCGGGAAGAAGGATGCTGAAGCCAGAGAATCCGAGCACTTTGGCGCTCAGCACCTGCACCCAGAATCCCAGCGGCGGCTTGTCGATGGTGACGAAACCGGCCGGATCGAACGAGTTGAAGAGGAACGCGTGCAGGTTCTGGGTCATGCTCAGCACGGCGGCTGCATAGAACGCATTGCCGTAGCCGAGCTGATTGAGATGATTCAGCTCGAGCCCCGCCGACAACGCCACGATAGCCACTGCCGCGAGCCTCTCCCAGACCAACGGTGTGGAAAGCGCGGCTCGACGTATGCCAGCGTGTGGTCGTGCCAGAGCTCCAAGCATGCTCGCGAGCGTAGGTTAGTTACCTTGGAGGGACCTGAGAAGAGGAACGGCCTGAGAACAATGCTCGGGTGGCGGTTCAGCCGGGCTCGAGGCGGTGAGCAGCGACCGGCGACCTCGTTGACGGCCGACTCCACCGCCTGTACCCGACCCAGCACGGCCGCCTATTTTCCGGCGCCGGCGACAGGATGCGCCTAGACTCGCACCCATGGATGTCTCCACTTTGCAAGCGCTAGACGTGTCGAGGAGTTCACCGTGAGTCGCAGGGCGTGGATACTGCTGGCCGCCGTGTTGACGTTAGTGGACGCGGGCATCCATTTGCGCCGTAGCCTTCTACCCGACGGCAATCCGTTTGGATCGGCCCTTCACGAGCAATTCCTGTTGTACACGGTGGTCGCCGTGCTGCTGGTTGTGGCGCTGCTCGTGGGACCGCGCTGGCTTGGTATTCCAGTGTGGATCGTTTGCGCGGCACTGGCGCTCTGGGAGTTGGGCGCCCTGGGCGTGTGGTTCATCAGCTATCACGCACCCAACCCGCCCGGCCTTGTCCCGGACGAGGGTTACGTCTCGAAAGCCATCGAGGTGCTGATCGTCGTGGCGTTGCTGGCGAGCCTGCGCGCGGCAGACACGGCGCACGAGGGACAACGGCCCTCCAGCGCGACATCCTAGAAGTCTGGCCGACAGGCCCGTTTTCAGCCCAGTCGCAGTCGGACGGCTGCCAACATCTTGGCCTTCGCCCGTGTCCAGACGGCACAATGCACAAAATCGTCGATGAGTGATTGCCGCGTTGTCTCTGGCCGGTGGGCCCCCGCTCGGGGCTGCCTGCGAACGTATTTCGCCACGGGTTTGGCTCGGCTGCGCCGCGGCTGCGAGGGTCCTTATGGTGCACGACATTGGGTGGCGGCACACGTGACGCCGGGTCTGGTGTGGATCGCGCGTGCGGCCGGCCTCTGGCGGGCAACACTCAGCGTGCAGGCGCTGTGTTGCGCGCTCGTGTTGCTGGCCTCGGGGCCCTTTGTGGCCACACCCGTGCTGGCTCAGCCGGAGTCGGCCGTGTTCCAGCCGGGACCCCAGGCTTCCGGTGACAATACCTACGTCGCCTACATCGAGCAGCCGGCGTCGGGCATGGTGACGGGCGGCACGCCATTTCAGATTTCTGGCTGGATGGGCGACTCCACCGCGCAAGGTTGGGCAGGCTTTGACCAGGTGCAGGTCTACAACGGTTTGATGGACGATGGTGGCACCTTGCTAGCGACGGCGGCGCTCGGCCTCGACCGGCCGGATGTCGCGCAGGCGACAGCCAACCCGGCGTGGGAAACGTCTGGCTTCGTTGCCCAACTGAATAGCACGACGCTGCCAACCGGTACCTACGTGCTGTTGATCTACGCTCACACGCCAGCCAAAGGCTGGTGGTACACCAGCTTTCCTCTGTCGGTAAACACCTCGACCACAACGCTGACGGCGGGGTCGCCCAATGTGTCCATCGACAGACCAAGGGCGGATGAAATCGTGCCGGTCAGCACGACGTCGTACACCATTTCCGGTTCCGCGATCGACCCCGCGGCGACGCGAGCGACGGGCGACGGTATCGACCGTGTGGAGGTCTATCTCGGCGGACCACGCGGCGAGCCTCGCAGCACGCCACTGGGCGATGCAACCATCAACGGAACGGCCTGGTCACTCAACTTCGCACCAACTCTCTTTCAGTGGGGCAGTGTCAGCCTGTACGTGTATGCCCGATCGCGGATTACCGGGCAGGAGTCGTACGCCGTCCATTTCTTCACCATCCAGTGAGGCGCATTGCCTCGGTTGCTCGCTCGCGCCGCAGTCCCTCCGGGGTCAACGGGGTTTTCTCAACTCAACTCAACTCAACTCAACTCAACTCAACTCAAAGCCCCTGTGAAATCCCCGCGTTCAGCGGCGCGAACTCGCCACCTCCCACCGGGGGGCTAGCCGTGGGCTAGATCGCGAAGCTTTGTAAATGCATTCGAGAGACACTGCCTCGGCGCACGTCGCCGCGACACCCCGCCCCGGCGTAGCAGACGCGGCAATTCAACGAGGGTGGCGCGGCCAGGCCGTATACCTTGATCAAAGACGCAGCCGTGGCATCGACAAGTCGAAGTGCTCAACCTCTGACCTACCAGGCACTGCGCCTGCCTCCCGGACGCGGACTTCACCAACAGGGGTCCACGTTGCCGTGCGCGAGGTGGGTTGGCTTGCCTGCAGCACCGATCAGTCCGTTCCGTGCGCCAAGGAAACCGACATGAACTTTCATTTTGCTCGTCACGCATACGCTCTGTGCGCGCTCGGCCTGGCACTCCTGGCGACTGTCGCTGTCGCCACGCCCGCCGCGGCGCAAACGTGCACGTCTCAGTCGTCGCCATCCGCGATCACGACCGAGTGCTCAGACGGGACGACAACCCTGACGACTCAGACTCCAGGTCTCACCCAGACGCTGAGCTCAGACGGCATCGTCGGACTGAGCACCCAGAGCGGAGCGTCGACGTTTTCCAACTACAGCGACGGCACGACGAGCGTCACCATCGACGGCACAACGACGTACTCGGGTGGCGCTGCAGCGATCTCGACGTGTCTCGGCAGTGGACTATCCACGTCGACGACGCCCTCTGCGACATCGGTGGTAGGCTCCGCGCCACCTTGTTCCTGAGGCCCTGGAAGTCTGGCCGACTGCGGCTCGGGCTGAAAAACGGGCTTGTCGGCCAGACTGCTGTGACGGTTTTGCGCCAGGAGCGCGGCCGAAAAAACCGCAATCCACCTCGAAACCGCCTGCCGCGCTCCTGGCGCCAGTACCCGACAACCGCAACGCGAGACTGATAACCTCCGCGCTGGAGACAAGGGCCCAGCCGGCGCACGACGGCATTTCATCGTGCCTTCATGTTTGCGGGCGATGATCCCCATTTTAAGGGGACTTGACGCGTGCGGCACATCCGCGTACTAGCGACCACTGAGCACGAGTTTGGGATCGTCGTTCGTCAGCCGCCATGTCATGTAGACGGCGTTGCCGTGATTGGCACGTACCTCTAATGCTTTCATTTCGCAATCCACGTGGGGGAGAACGTTCATGGACAGGGCGATTGGACTGGCCGGACTGACGCGGCGCGCCGCACTTCGCATGATTGGTCTGGGGGCCGCGGCTTCAGGGCTCTTCGGCGTGGCCTGCGGTCAAACGGCTCCTACGACCAGCAGCGGGCCTGCGGCTGCCACGGTCACCGCGCCAGCGGGCGCGGCCACCACGACCACTACCGCGGCGGGAACAACCCCGGGCGCGACGTCGGTGGCGCCAGCGGTTGGCAGCACTCCTGGTCAGACAAGCGGTGGCACACTGACCGTCACCATTCCTGACCTGGGAGCGGAAAGCATGGACGTGATCATTCCCCAGGTCAATAACGTCGTTCCTCTCATCTATGAGCCTCTGCTGCGGTACGACCCCCAGGGGAACCTGATGCCGTGGCTCGCGCAGAGCTACTCGATGAGCCCCGACGGAAAACTGTGGACCTTCAACCTGCGGAACGACGTGACCTGGAGCAATGGGGACCCCTTTACATCGAACGATGTCAAGTTCAGCTTCCAGCGCTTCATCTCTGACGAATCACAAAGTCCCTGGTCCCCACTCCACCGCCAGACGGTCGACCACATCGACACGCCGGATCCGTACACCGTGCAGGTGTACGCCAAGGATCCCCCGTATGTGTTCTATGCCGACGCCGTCGAGGGAACCGCCATTATTCCTCAGAACTACTTCAACCAGGTTGGAGAAGACACGTTCACGAAGCAGCCCATCGGGACCGGGCCCTGGCAGTTGTCGTCGTTCAGCGGTGGCGTCGGCGCCAACCTGGTGCCCAATCAAAAGTATTGGGGCACCAAACCGGTCTGGGATGAACTGGCGCTGTTGGAGACACCCGAGGAGTCAACCAGGATTGCGATGCTCAAGCGCGGCGAGGCGGATATCGTGGGTATCTCCAACGACAACGCGGTCACGCTGCGAGATTCGAATGGCTACCAGCTCAGACAAACGAAGGCGTCAACTATTCCAGGTCTGTTTCTGGCAGGCTACTGGCTGCAACCCGGCCCCACGTCCGATCAGCGCGTGCGCTATGCGATGGATCTTGCGATCAATCGCCAGGAGGTGGTCGATTCGTTCTTCAAAGGGTTCGGCCAACCCGCGGCAGGCAATATCAGCTTGACGGACCTGCACTGGGGCTTCGATCCGATCTGGTACAGCATCACCTACGATCCGAGCCAGGCTCAACAGCTCTTGCAGCAAGCTGGTTATCCCGGGAAACTTTTCGAATCCGGTCGTCAATATCTTCTCCGTCACCCAGGGTACAGCGGGCTGGGAGCCCGACCTCTTGCAGGTGATCTCCGGCTACTGGCAGGCGGTGGGTATCCAGACACAGTTGATCGAAATGGACTTCACCGCGTTCAGGAGTGCCTGGCTTGCGAAGGACCCGAAGATCATGGGCGGTGTGGCCCCGTGGATGGGTATTGGCAGCGGCTCGGCAGCCAACAGTATTCCCGCTCAGCAGAATCACATGACGTCGAAAGGAGTCAACGTCAGCGCGAATGATCCGCAGTTGGACAAGGACTTCTTTGCGATGATTGCCGAGCTTGACCCCAACACGCGGCTCGCGGAATGGCATACGGTCCAGCAGGAGGCGTTCAATCTGCATTCGGTGTTGGGCGTCGCCCGCATCTTCGACCAGTATGCGGTCAGCGCCAGAGTGGGCGACTGGACTGGTCTGGACGACCAGAGCTGGGGCGCGAGCGCCTTCATCCTGGGTCTCACCGGCGTGCAACACGGCTAGGGCTCCCAGGGAGCCCTGGAAGTCTGGCCGAACTTCTAGGAGCGGCTACGGCGTGTCGTCGCGCTTCCCCGATCCGAAGCGGCTGCTGGAAGATCCGCCACCGTACCGGCAGAATCCCACATTGCGCGGCCCGCGGCACCTGTCGCTCGCGATCGACGGGCTTCAGCTAGCGACAGGCACAGCGGACGCGCTACGGCGTCCGCATGGGGCTCGCGTGCGACCCACGGGGCCGCCTCAGGCGGCGTAACCCTCGTCGATCCAGCTTCGGAACAACGCGATGTGCTCCGCTGGCCATTGCCCGTCGCACGGCATCGAGCCATCCATGAGACGGTCATAGATGCCGGCCGCATTGTCCTTGACGTCGTCATAGGCGCTCAGATCGAAGGCAAAGCGCATCTCCTCGATGTCCTTGTCGCGAAACAACGGGCGAATGTCAGTGGCAAAACTTGGCATGTGTGCATCTCCTCCGCGCGCACGATCAGCTTACGCTGGCAGCCAGGGGCACACGCAAACGCTCCCAGGTTGTTCCAAGAATCGCTGACTATTGTGACACCATCCGCGGAGGTCGACCCCAGGTCGGTGGTCATGCACTCCAGCGAATCCCAGGAAAACGAACTGAATTCATGTTTGCAGCGTGCTGGCCAGGGACTCTTGACTGGACGCAATGCGCCTTCACTCCAGAGCGGAGTGCGATAGGAACTGCCCTACGTGGCGACGTTGCCGCGCTAACGGCCGCCGCCGCGCTGACGCTGCGGCTACTTCGGCCGCGCCGAAAACGCACCACACCGTTCCGCTTGGCGCCGAGCGCCTGGATCAGCGCCTTGCGACCGTCAGAGCGCCGCGACCGTCGGAGCGCCGCGACCGTCGGAGCGCCGCGACCGTCAGGGCGCCGCGACCGTCAGGGCGCCCGCATGCGAGACGCGTTGGCTGGCGGAGTGCAGCGCCAGTAGGCACCGGCTGGCGCGCAGCCGGCGTACCGAACGGCGACTCCCCACCCACCCATATCGAGCATCTCAGGGTACTCCCAGGCATCCACGTAGTGTTCAGGCACGTTACGCTGCGGGAGCGGAGCGGGCCGCCTCGCAGCGCGACTGACTTTGTTGAGAAAGGGACCGCATACTGATGGCTACCCCACTTCGATCCGCCCCATCTGCTGGTCGCATCTGGGGAATTCGTCCCCGGTCTCGTTGTCGACATCATCCTGGCCGTCTCGTTCCTGGCGCTCATGTCGGTGAACCTGACCGGCTTGCTCATTCACGAGTGGCTGACGCCGCGCGTTCGAGTGAACTATGTGCTGAACTGGGCCCTGTTCATGGCGGCGTTCTGGTGTTCGTCTCTGGCATCTTGATCTCCCAGAACGTGCTACCTGCGCTCGGTCTCTCGACGGGTCGCCGTCTCACTGCGATCTTCGGTTTCTGGCATCAACTGCACACGCTGGCCCGCCGACGCGGTACTGGTCCTGGCGGCACTCCATCTCGGCTTGAATTGGCGCTGGGTCGTCAACGCAAGCAGATTGTTCTGCGTGGAAACCGTCGGAATTCCAGCGACTCTCGCGCGCGGCCCATAGATCTGCGCGTGTAACCGACGCGCCGCGGCGTGGTGCGCCGCGGCGGCTGCCGAATCCAGGCAGTCATCCATACGCATGACCGCGTGACAACCGGTCACGACTTCACAGAGCTTCTCATTGGAGGTATCCCGTGTTTTCTCAACCGCCCCGACGAACCACCAACCGGCGTCGCCTGCTCGGTGCCAGCGCGGCCGGCGCAGCCGGCCTCGCCGCGATGAGCCTGGGTGTCTCGCATCTATCCGACTCTGCCCCACCAGTAGCGTCGGCTCAGACCGGGCCATGGACCGGCGGCGATGTCCCCGCCACATCACTCAGCAGCCGCCAGATGGCCGCGGCCGCGCGTACTTTCCTGAACGGTCTGGGCGCCGATCAGCTTGGCAGCGTGCACTATGCTGATCTCAGTAATGCTGCCCGCACCCAGTGGAGCAACTTTCCGGCAGGCGCGTCACCTCGGCCCGGCGTGGCGCTCGGCGACCTGAGCGAGAGCCAGCGCGTGCTGCTGCACGACCTTTTGCGCGCCTCGACCAGCAGCCAGGGCTATCTGAAGATGACCGGCGCAATCCATGCCGATCAGGTCCTGCATAACCTCCAAGGTGGCAATCAGTTGTTCGGATCAGCGAACTATTACACCACGGTGTTTGGTTCACCGGAGGATCCAAACTGGGCGTGGATGTTGACGGGACACCATATGAGCGCCATGTTCACGATTTCTGGTGACCGCGCCGCTTTTACGCCGATGTTCACCGGCGCGCAGCCATATCAGGTGCCAGGCGGCCTGGAGGCCGGCTGGCAGGCGCTGCCCCAGGATGCCGGCCGCGCGAGCGAGCTTCTCGCGTCGCTATCTTCCGACCAGCAGAGTATGGCAATCCTTGGCAGCAGCGCCCCAGGCGATGTGATCGCGGGGCCCGGGCGACAGGCAAGCCTCACCACGTATCAGGGCATTGCCGCGGGCCAGCTCGCCGACCAGCAGCAGCGGTTGCTGTGGGTGCTGGTGCAGGAGTTCGTTCGCAACGCGGACTTCGACGCCGCCGAGGCTCAACTCGCGCTCATCCAGCAGACGTGGGGTGACGTGCACTTCGCCTGGCAGGGGCCGGCACCGGACCTGTCGGCGCGCTTTTACTTTCGTGTGCACGGCCCGCGTGTGCTGATCGAGTACGACGTACAGGAACCCCTGACGAGTCAGGGCGGACACGTGCACGCCATCACGCGCGATCCGACCAATGACTACGGGATGGACTGGCTGGGGCTGCACTACCAGGAGACCAGCGGGCAACCGGGTGGCCCCGGCGGGCCCGGGGGACCAGGTGGTCCGGGCGGCCCGGGCGGCCGGGCGGCCCCGCCGGGCGGCACAACGCAGTAAGGCGCCGGCCGGCCGGTCATCCTGAGCTTGCGCGCGAAGGATCCGCCGCCCTTGCAACGCGCGGGTCACGGCAGGCTCCTCGAGCCCCCGTCCCGCACTACCCAGCCGTTGACGCGCGGATGTGGCCGATACGCGTGCCGCTGGGGTACGTGTCGGCGCAGTACGTGCCTGGATTGATCTGGCCACGCCACTGGAATCGCACGTACCGCGCTGGGCCTCGGCGAACGCGGTCCTCGGACGCTCGAGGACCCGCGGATGGTACGGTTGGCGGCGGACTATGGGCACCTCGACTACCCTTCGGATCTCGCGCGACCTGGCCCCGGGCAGCAAGTGCACGCTGGCGGCCAAACACGTCGCGTCGCTCGATGTCGATTGCACCCTGCCCGACACCAGGCGGGTCTGAACCGGTGGTCGACACGCGCGACAAGCCCGGCTTGACGCCGATCCCGGTCAACACACCCCAACTCGCCTTCGCCGCCCTGAAACATGGGGATTTCCGCGCCTACGTCAGTGGCGCAACGCTGTCGATGATGGCCGACAACATTGAGCACGTTATCACCTACTGGGTGCTGTGGGAGAAGTTCCAGTCACCGCTCCTGGCCGGGTTCGCCGTGGTCAGTCACTGGGTGCCATTTCTTCTCTTTTCGGTGTACTTCGGGGCGCTGGCCGACCGCCACGACAGCCGCCGGGTGATTCAGGTCTCTCAGGCGTTGTTCATGCTGGTGTCGCTGTCATGGGGTGTGCTGTTCCTGACCAACCAGTTGCAGATCTGGGAAGCCATGCTCCTGCTCGTCCTGCACGGGCTGGCTGGCGCGATGTGGACCCCGGCTGAACAGCTCGCCTTACACGACATCGTCGGACCGCAGCATCTGCCGAGCGCCGTGCGGCTGAATGCCACCGGTCGGAATATCGGCATTCTGTTCGGGCCGGCCGTGGGCGGGGCACTGCTGTTCCTGGCGGGCCCGACGCTGGGCATCATGCTCAACGCGCTGATCTACCTGCCGCTGAGCATCATCGTCCACCGTGTGCATCTGGAGCATCGGCCGACGCACGAGATGCGCGGGACCAGCCTGCGCGCGGCCTGGCACGCTCTGGCGCGCGGCAGCAGCAACCGAGTCATTCTTCTCATGACGGTCGTGGCCGGCGTGACGGCCGCGTTTATCGGTAACTTCCAACCGCAAATGCCGGACTTCGCCGCCGACCTGTCGCGGGGCGACCCTGGCTTTACGTACTCCGCGCTGTTGATGGCCATGGGTGCCGGGTCCGTGCTGGGCGGGTTCCTGCTCGAAATCACTCACTTCGTGCGTATCGACGAGCGCGCCGCGGTGGTCTTCGCCCTCATCTGGGCGCTGAGCACCTCCGGATTTGCGTTTACGCAGAGCTTCACGCTGGCCCTGGTACTGCTGTTCGTGTGCGGCGTGTCGCGCCTCGCCTTCGGGGCGATCGCGCAAACCCTGGTTCAACTGCAGTCGCCGCGCGATCTGCGGGGCCCGCTCATAGGCGCCTTCATCATGACGCAACTGGGGATGCAAGCCGTGTGCGGGCTCACCCTGGGCGTCTTCGGTACGGCCTTCGGCCTGCATGTTGCCCTGACTCTCGGCGGGCTGGCGGCAGCCGGACTGAGCTTGATTGCCTTCCTGGTGTTGCGGCCGTCGCCCCTGACCCCGTCGACCAGCTCACTGCCTTCGGAGCTGGTCGCGCAGCAATAGGATAGTGACCTCCGCGGAACAAGGCGCATTGCTTCGCTTTGCTCGCTCGTCCGCGGCGCAGTCCCCGCGGGGGCTGACCCTCCGGGGGTTGGAGGAGCTGGCCATCGCTTTGAAATCCCCGGCTTCAGCGGCGCGACCTCGCCACGTCGCAACCGGGGGCCAGCCGCCGGCTACATGCCGAGTCCCGGAGTCCTGGACCCGTCTCCAGCGTTGAGGCCGTCTCATCGCGCGCCGTATTTGACCGTGTGCAGAATGACGAAGGTGCGACTATCGCGCACGCCCGCGAGCGCGCCGATACAGTCGGTGAGGAAGAGGTGCAGCGCTTGCTGCGAGGCAAAGACGCCCTCGACCAGGATGTCGAACTCGCCCGTCGAAACGCCGACGTAGCGTAGCTCGGGGCGCTTGGCCAGCTCGGCGGAAGCGTGATTCACCTCGCTGAGGTCCACCTTCAGGCCGATCAGCGCGTCGACCCGATCAGGCGTCAGCGCCGGGTCGACCACCGCCACGACGCGAATGGCGCCGGCCGCGAGCAGCCGCTGCACCCGGCGGCGAATGGTCGGTTCGGGCTGGCCGAGGCGACGCGCCAGCACGGCACTGGACATGCGGCCGTCAACGCCCAGCAACTCGGCAATCGCCCGATCGACGTCGTCCATACGCGCAGTTTTCGTGATCGAAACGATCATATAGCGCGTGATTCAGCCAGATCGAGGCTCGAAAGCGTCGGAAATGATCTTGACATACGCGTGGAGACGGCTACGCTTCGGGGGTGGGGCTGGTCGGCATCATCGCCAATCCCGCCGCCGGCAAGGACATCCGTCGGCTGGCCGCGCACGCCTCGACCTTTGACAATCACGAGAAAGTCAGCATCGTCCGGCGTGTTCTGGTCGGCGTTGCGGGCACCGGCCAGCACCAGGTGCAGTACATGCCCGACCAGTTCGGCATCGTGCCGCGTGCTCTGCACCATTGCAACGAAGCGTCGTTGGTGCAGCCCCTCGACCTCGAGATTTCCGGCGCCGATCCAGACTCGACGCATGCCGCCGCCCTGCTGCGCACGCGGTCGGCGGGCTGCATCGTCACCCTGGGTGGCGACGGGACCAACCGTGCCGTGGCCAAAGGCTGTGGCGTGGTCCCGCTGGTAGCGATCTCGACAGGCACGAACAACGTCTTCCCGCAGTTCATCGAGGGCACCCTTGCCGGACTCGCCGCTGGCGCCGTTGTCAGCGGCGCCGTGGACGTGACAGCCGTGACGCGTCCGAGCCTGTGCCTGGAGGTCTTGCGCAACGGCCAGATGGTTGACCTGGCGCTGGTCGACGTGGCCGTGTGCACCGACCGATTCACCGGTGCGCGGGCAATCTGGGACCCGCGAGCGATTGTCCAGGTGGTGAGCACACACGCCCGGTCGGACGTCATCGGTCTGTCGGCCATCGGTGGCTTTCTGCCTGACGTGAAGCTCGCAGCGCGGGAGGGTCTGGCGCTGTGGTTTGGCTCGGGCGGCGAGCACGTCGCGGCGCCACTCGCGCCCGGGCTGCTGGCGCCGGTCGACGTCGCCGCGCATCGACGCGTGCGGGTTGGCGACGTCGTCGACGTCGATGCCACCATCGGCGTGCTGGCGCTCGACGGAGAACGTGAGATCCCCCTCCTTGCCGGCGAGCACGTCCAGGTACGCCTGAGCGATCGGGGTCCGCGCGTCGTCGACGTGGCTGCCGCCCTGCGTCTGGCGGTGACGCAGGGGCTGTTCGGCCGTCCCCGGAGCAGACCGAACGTCCCCGGAGATCGGCACCACCTCGTGGGCTGAGCATCATGGACTGAACGCTGGGAGGAATCGTGGAACTGTCACAGGAGCAATTGGTCGAGATGTATCGCAGAATGGTCCGCATCCGATTCTTCGAGGAACAGGTCGTGGACCTCGTGGCGCGCGGCGAGATGCCCGGTGCCGCGCACACGTCGATCGGAGAGGAGGCCACCGTCGTCGGCGCATGCATGGCCTTGCGCATCGACGACTACATGGTCGGGACGCACCGCTCGCACGGGCATCCCATCGGCAAGGGTGCCGACCTGAAGCGTCTGGTTGCGGAGCTGCTTGGCAAAAGCACCGGCGTCAACCACGGCAAGGGTGGCTCGATGCACCTGGCGGACTTTAGCGTTGGCAGCGTGGGCGAAACCAGCATCGTCGGCTCTGGTTTACCGGTCGCCGCCGGTGCGGCGCTGGGTGCGCAGGTGCTTGGCCAGGATCGTGTCGCGCTGTGTTTTTTCGGGGACGGCGCCTCCAACGAGGGCGCATTTCACGAGGCGCTCAACCTGGCCGCTGTGTGGGACCTGCCAGCCGTGTTTGTGTGTGAAAACAATGGGTACGCCGTCACCATGCCGGCCACACGCTCCGTCGCCGTCAAAGACATCGCGGATCGCGCTCGTGCGTACGACATACCCGGGGCGGCGATCGACGGTCAGGACCCAATCGCTATGTACGAGGCCGTCCAACAGGCGGTCGAACGCGCCCGCGCCGGCAATGGACCATCACTGATCGAAGCGAAGACGTACCGCTACCGCGAGCATGCGGAGGGTTTCGGAGGCGACATTCCGTACCGCTCGGCGGATGAAGTCGAGGCCTGGCGCAAACGCGACCCGGTGCCGAACTTCAGAACCCGATTGATCGAACAGGGTGTGTTGGGTGGGGCAGACCTCGACAGACTTGACGCCGAAGAGCGTCAGGCAGTGCAGGATGCGCTGCGGTTTGCCCGCGAAAGCCCCTATCCCGAGCCCGACGAAGCATTTCGAGGCATGTTTTCCACACCGGTTGCCCCAAGTCCGGTGGTTGGGTAAGGACCAGCGAGCTATGCGCGATATCACCTACCTCCAGGCTGTCTACGAAGCACAGCATGAGGAAATGGAACGCGACGAGCGTGTGTTCATCATCGGTGAAGACATCGAAGCTTCGTTCTTTGGGACCACCGCCGGATTCCTGGAGCGGTTCGGCGCCAAGCGTGTCCGCAATACTCCGTTGTCCGAGAACGGATTCATCGGCGCCGCCGCCGGCGCGGCCATGGTCGGAGCCCGCCCGATTGTGGACGTGACGATCGCCAGTTTCCTGTACGTGGCCATGGACCAGCTGGTCAGCATCGTGTCCAAAGCGACCTACATGTACGGGGGTCAGGCGCGCGTGCCGCTCGTCATCCGCGCATCCATGTTTTACGGTGGCAACAACGCGGCGCAGCACTCCGATCGGCCGCACCCCATATTCATGAACATGCCCGGATTCAAAATCATCGCACCTTCGACGCCAGCGGACATGAAAGGACTCCTCAAGAGCGCGGTGCGAGACGACGATCCGGTCCTGTCTTTCGAGGACGGCACGCTGTGGGCAAGCAAAGGGCCGGTGCCCGACAACGACGACGGTGATTTCCTCGTGCCACTCGGACAGGCAGACGTTAAACGCTCGGGCAGCGACGTGACGCTGGTGGCGATCGCCGGGACGGTGCCGCTGGCACTCGCGGCGGCCACCGAGCTGGAGGCTGGCGGCGTATCGGTGGAAGTCGTCGACCCGCGTACGCTGGTACCCCTCGACATCGGCACGATTTTGCGCTCCGTCGAGAAAACAGGCCGGTTGGTGGTAACCGACCCCGCGCATCGCACGTGCAGCGCCGCCAGTGAGATCGCGGCGACGGTCGCAGAGGACGGCTTCTGGAGTCTGAAGGCACCGATCCAGCGCGTGACGACGGCAGCCTCGCACGTGCCGTACAGTCCGGCGCTCGAATCTCAGGTGTACCCGAGCACCGAGAAAATCGTTCAGGCCGTGCGACGCACCCTGGAATAGGTTCTGGGGAATAGGCGGGGCGGTCATCTTGACGCGACATGAGTATTGAAGTGCGTTTGCCCCAATGGGGCATGGGGATGCAAGAGGGAACGGTCGTCCGCTGGCTGAAACGAGAAGGTGATTTTGTAAAGGCCGACGAGGACCTGGTCGAGATCGAAGCGGCGAAGACGACCCAGGCGGTGACGGCGCCGGTGGCGGGCGTGCTGCAGCGCGTGCTGGTGCCGGAGGGTGACACAGTGGCGGTGCGCACGCCGCTGGCGGTGCTCGAGGAGGGGGCTCGCCAGCCACAGCCAGCGTCGCCCCCAACCCCGTCCCCGCCGGCGGGCGAGCGACGCGTGCCGGTGACGCCGGTGGCGCGCAAGCTGGCCAGGGACCTCGGTCTGGATCTGGAGGAGATCAGCGGCTCAGGTCCAGGCGGGCGTATCGACGAGGCGGACGTCCGCGCATATGCGGAGCGAGCGTCGTCAGCTACTCCGCCACCCCCGGGCAGCGCGGCCGAGCCGGGCAAGGCCGGGCGGGCAACCGGCGCCACAGCCGCTGAGCCCGATGCGCCGCGCCATCGCGCGCAACATGCAGGCAAGCCTGCAGACGATGGCACAGCTCACGCTTTTCACCGAGCTCGACGCGACCGAGCTGGTCAGACTGCGCGAACGCCTGCAGCGCGACTTTCCGCTCACGGTGACGGATTTGATTGTGCACGCGGTTGCGCGCGCCCTCGTTGTGCACCCACACGTGAATGCCACGCTGCAGGGGGACCAGGTGCTGGTGCATCACAGCGTCCACATCGGTCTCGCGGTGGCGCTGGAGGACGGACTCATCCTGCCCGTCATTCGCGACGCGCACCAGAAGACGCTGGCGTCGATTGCAGCCGAGACGAAATCGCTCGCCGAGCGAGCTCGGGCTGGGCGGCTCACGCCCGCACAGGTGACCGGCGGCACCTTCTCGCTCACCAACCTTGGACGATTCGGGATCGATGGCTTTACGCCGATCATCAATCCTCCGGAGGCGGCGATTCTGGGCGTGGGGCGGATCATCGAGAAGCCAGCCGCCTATCGGGGCGGAATCGCGCTGCGCCACATGCTCACGCTGAGTCTTACCCACGACCACCGTCTGGTCGACGGCGCGCCGGCCGCGGCGTTCCTGCAGACCCTGGTGGAGCTGCTCGAAACGCCGTATTTCCTGGGGCCAGGTTCCCCAGAAAGGAGCCCCTGATGCCTCGGCGACACATGAGTGACATCGCCGGTCGACTGTTTCCGGCCTCGTTTGTTGGCTCCTATCCACGTCCTGCCTGGTACGCGTACAACTTGCGGAGTCGGGATATCGTGGATGCGCTGCAAGACGAAGAGTTCGCTGAAGCGTACAAAGACGCCTTGCGCGCGCAGATCGGTGACCAGGAAGAGGTCGGCCTGGACGTGCTGGCCGACCCACACCTCTGGTACGACAAGCATCAAGGATTCATTGGTTCATTCGGGCTGTACAACACCCAGCGTCTCACGGGCACCGTAACGCGCGTAGCGCCCAACACCGCCATGCGGCAGATCGGCCAGGACGCAGGTTGGATGGAAGTCTTCGGTTCGATTGCCGAGACGCAGGTCGTCGTCGCCGCTCCAGTGCGCGAGAGTACGATGCATCACGCGGTGAATTGGACTCTCGCGCAGCGGGCGGCGAGCTCAAACAAGCCTGTAAAGGCATTCTTCGCCATGGGCCCGGTGGAGCTGTCGGCGGTAGCGGTCGTCGACGAGCACTATCACGACCGGAAAGCCCTGCTGCGCGATCTGGCCGACCTCTTTCATGCCGAGATGGCCGAAGCGGTCAGGGCCGGCGCCAGGATCGTCGAACTGGATGACCTGATCTTTACCGCGCCACAGGACGAGTGGGCCTTTGATGTGGAGATGCTCAATCGTGTGTTCGACGGTATCGACGCGTACAAAATCTGGCATTGCTGTCACGGAGGGACGCCAGCGCCCATCGGCATGGCGCCCTACGAGGCAATGTTCCCCTATGTCAAGGATCTGCAGGTTGACTCGTTCGACTGGTCATTCGCCCAGACGGACTATCCCGATGCAGAGTTGAAACTGTTTGCCACACCTGGCTTCGACGTGGACCTGGGACTCGGCGTCATCAGCAACAAGAACTACCTGATCGAGACGCCCGAGGAGGTAGCAACCGGCATCCGCAAGGCCATGCACTACGTCGCGCCCGAGCGAATCCATCTGACCAGCGATTGCGGGCTCTTCGCATATTCGCGTCCGGCGGCGAAAGCGAAGCTGCGAGCGGCGGTGAAGGGGGCCGACCTGCTGCGGCAGGAACTGGGAGTCTCGAATCGCTGATATCGGTGCGGGGCATGCTGGCTGATGATGCTCGCGAGACAAACTGCGTTCACCACTGAGAGCTGTGGCGACCGCTGCCGGCCGATCAACGCCAAAGCTTCCACAGCCAGCTGGACTGCTCGTGGGCGGAGCCGAGCGGGGCGCTGTGCGTTGCCGGCGGCGCTGGCTGGGGTGCTGTCGGATCGTCCTTGCGTTGGGAGCGCCAGCCAGTGTCAGTGCTAGCTCGGCACCAGTCCGCGTGTCGCAGAGCGACTCGGACAGTGGCTCGAGTGGTTCCGATCAGCCCGTCGTGTCGACGTCGCTTGACCCATGTCAGGTGGTGACCAGCGATGAGGCCTCAGCCCTGGCGGGAGTCCCGTACGTGACGGGTGCCGAAGACACCACGGCGGGCGGTGGCAGAGTGTGCGTGTACGGGGCACAACGACCAATGTCTTTGTGGTCCTGGTCGGACAAGCTCCCGATGCGGCGACCGCACAGGCGGAGTGGTCGCAGGAGCAGTCCGAGGTGCAGGACGAGATCCAGAGCGGCTTGCCGCCGGGCGTGAGCGTTAATCTCAACGCCACTGATCTTTCGGGACTCGAGGGGGCCGATCGCGCGGCGATCGCTCAGGGAAGCGGGACCCTCTCGGGGCAGACGATCAACGGCAGCGCCCTGTATCTACTCAAGGACACCGCGTTCGTCGCCTTCAGCGATGTCGTTCTGGGAAATCCTGCACCAAGCAGCGGTGCACTGCAGTCCGAGGCACAGACGGTCCTGGGCCGCTTGCCCTGACTCGCTGCGCAAGCTGAGCAACTCGAAGCGCGGGCCGCCTTTCCCCAGGGGCTGGCGCACCCGCGTGGCCCTGGTGCCGAGCGCGCAAGCGCCAGTAGCTATCCGCGTGCTCCCTCGGGCTGCGACGTGCGCTCCGGCGGCCGCCGGTCCCACCCGTGAAAATGCGAGTAGTCACCCGCGTCCCACGCCTCGCGCAGTCCGGGTCTCCCCAGGTCCCAATCCGGGCGGATCTCGCTCGTCGCCGCGCGCAGGTCATGCCAGAGGTCGTTCACGGACGGACGGCCCCAGTACCAGTACCCGTTGTAGATGCTGTGGATGACGAGTCCAGGCTTGAGGACGAGCGTGTGCGGGATCATCGGGTCATGCTCGGGGTCGGTGTACTCCTGGATGTCGAGGTCCTTCTGGATGATCCGCCCGGGATCTGACAGGAAGGTCCAATGGGCGCCGACCGATAAGCGAAACTCCTGCAAGGTGTGATGATCGTCGGTCGAGATCGTGACCATCTGGGTGTAGGCAACGGCTACCTGTGACTGGAATGCCGCCAACTGCATGTGCTGCTGAATTTCCTTCGGACAGTAACGTCCGCGTGAGAGCATCAGCACCAGTGGATCGCGGCCCTGGAGCTCGCTCAGCGTGCGAACCGTTTCGTTGTGATCGGGAAGCGCGTAGTCGGGAAAAACGCCACCGGGCGTGATATCAGAACGCATCGTGGATGTCCGCCTTTACGAGTCGAGAGCAGGATAGTAAATCGGCGCGCTCGTGGTTCGGCGGCACCGGCAAAGACCGCGGCACGACGATGACGAACTCCGATACGCTGCGTGCCAAGCATTCAGCCTGGCTGGCGTCGTCGACGGACGCACGACCGTTGGTAGCGAAACATCCTCACCCTTCTGAAGGGTGTCTCGATACCGTCCTTCTGAAGGACCCACCGTTCACAAGAAGGACCGATGCGCCCAGCGGCCCGATGCGCGAAGCTAAGGCAAATCACCTGAACGGAGTGCACTATGACCAGCAGCGAGGCACGGCCAGGCGAGTCGACCGCCGACTCCGCGGGCGGCGTGGACATGCGACTCGAAGTCGTCGTTTTGCCCGTCGCAGACGTGGACCGCGCCAAGCAGTTTTACCAGAAGCTGGGCTGGCGCCTGGACGCCGATTTCACAACGGATGACAGCTTTCGAGTGATTCAGCTCACGCCCACCAGCTCGACAGCCTCAATCATTTTCGGGAAAGGCCTCACCACTGCCGCCCCCGGTTCGGCCGATAGCCTGATCCTGGTTGTATCGGACATTGGCGCGGCGCGTGCGGACCTGGTCGCTCGTGGCGTAGACGTCAGTGAGGTATTCCACGATAAAGGCGGCGTCTTCCACCACGCCGGGACGACCGACCGTGTAACAGGCGCGGATCCACAGGGCCGCTCGTATGCCTCGTTCGCAGCATTCGCTGACCCGGATGGCAACAGCTGGATGCTGCAGGAGATCACACAGCGCCTACCGGGTCGCTGACTGAGGATCTGGTCATGGACATTCCCGCACTGGCGGAGTTATTGCATGAAACCTCGGAACAGCACGACCCGTATGAAAAGTCGCATGCACCGCACAACTGGTGGGACTGGTACGCCGCGTATGTGCGCGCGCGACAGCAAGGCAGCACGCGTGACCAGGCGGCCGCTTCACCGACAAGTAAAGTCGGTCAGCGGCGCAGCAGTCGCTCAGCCTCTGCCGCAAGCTCGATGATAATGTCGCGCGCAAACTGCACGTCGCGCACGGCCCCCACGGATTCGCCGGCGAACAGTGACATCGCTTCAATGGTGCCTGTCGCGCTGCGATCGACCGCGACGGCACCGAAACACGCCACCGGCGCGCGGGTACCGTCAAGCGAGCCAATGTGACCGACGATGTCGCCGTCAAACGTCTGAGCGGCTTCCAGACACGAGCGCAGGACGCGTTGCCGACCAGAGACGGTTGCGGAAGCAAACGCTTCGGCAGCCACGGTGTCCTCGGGCTGCGCACCAATCAACGCGCGTACGTACTCCGGGTGGGCGCCGGACTCCTCGCTCGCCGCGAAGCGCGTGCCGACGCGGACACCGTCAGCCCCTGAAGCCAGCGCGCCTGCCATCGCCCGCCCGGACCCAATTCCACCGGCCGCCAGCACCGGAACGTCAACGTCGGACAGCACCTCGTCAAGCAGCGCGTGGAGTCCGATGGTGCCGCGAATAAAGCCGCCAGCTTCAATGCCTTGCACGACAATGAGATCGCAACCGCTCGCCTGAGCGACTATGGCTCCGTCACGCGAGCCGACTTGCCGGACCAGCGCTCCACCAGCGTGCACCCGCGCCACGAGGTCGCGGTCTGGCTCGCCAAAGAAAAATTCGACCACTCGCGCCGATGTGGCCGCGATGTCGATGCAGGTCGAATCCAGAACCGCGAGCTGGGCGGGTGAGGCAATGAAGTTGACGCCGAATTGACGCGTCGTCAGCGCCTGGGTATCGGCGATCAAGCCGCTGAGCGTCTCCGGCGTGATTCCGCTGCGCGTGGTGCCAAGCATGCCCAACCCACCGGCCTCTGAAACCGCGGCTGCGAGCTCCGGTGTGGCGATACCACCCATCGCGGCCTGCTGTATGGGCACCGTGCAGCCAATCAGTTCCGTGAAGCGCGTCGAGAGCATCGCTGGCTACTATGGCGCCAGCCCGGGTACCCGTCAACCGGCGCTCAACCGACGCGTCCTGGAGGCACGCTTTGGGTCAAGCGATCAAGCGGGTAGTCCAGCGTAGCTCGTCCCGATCGAGCAGCGTACAGCGCCAGTTGCGTTCGCGACGAAAGTCCGAGTTTGGCCAGAATCGCGCTCACGTGCGACTTGACGGTCGACAACGTGATGCCCAATTCGCAAGCGAGCTGCTTGTTGGACAGGCCGCGGCTTATCAGCTGCACGACCCCGATTTCACGATCCGACAGTTGTTCGAAACAGTTGTCATGCACCATCCGCACGACCGAACGGGGCAGCACGGTCTGGCCAGCGGCGACGCTTCGAATGGCACGCAGCACGTCGTCGACCTGAGCGTCTCTGAACAGATACGCCGCTGCCCCGGCTCGGATTGCGGCGAGTGCCGCGGCTTCCTCGTTGTCGACAGCTAACACCATCACCGCGGTGTTCAGAGCGGCGTAACAGATCAAGGGGATCGCCCCGATCAGCGCCAGGTCGGGATGAAATTGTCGAGCAATGCGCAATGCCTCCGCTCCATCTTCGGCTTCGCCGACCAGCTGAAAGTCGGGTTCGTCTTCGATCAGGCTGCGCAACCCGTAGCGGACGATCGGCTCGGGATGGGCGATGAGGATTCTGAGATTCGCACGCCGTGGCATCTGGACTGAGTGTCAGCTCTGGTGGTCGCCGTGTCCTCGGTTTCCTCGGGTCTCCTGAGTCGGAAACGTTCCATGTCGTTCCACGTTTTGCCGCCAACTCACCTCGACGACCGTTACACTGCGCTCGGCAGGCATGAGTGCCGAAGGCGAAACCTTCCGCGGTCTGATCCTCAGGCTTCGCGGCCGGATTGGCATGACACAACGCGAGTTGGCAACGCGGATCGGCGTCAACGTCAGCTCGATCCAGGGCTGGGAAGCTGGTGCGAACTATCCCGGCGTCGCGAGCCTGAAAGCGCTCATTGCCGCGACATTGCTGGCTGACGGCTTCACCACGGGCCGCGAGGCCGAGGAGGCCGCCCACGTGTGGGCAGCCGCCGTAAGGGATTCGCCCAGATTTCGGACGCCCTTCGATGCGGCCTGGTTCGAACAAATTGCCGGCGAGCGGTACAGCCTTCCAGCCGCGCCACGGGTCGATGGCCACCGAGCCTCATGGGGCGAGGCGCCTGACGTCAGCGACTTCGTCGGCCGGACGTCCGAACAGGCGATGCTTCGCGAGTGGCTCCTCGAGGAGCACGTTCGGGTTATCGCATTGTTCGGCATCGGCGGAATCGGGAAATCACTGCTGGCAACGCGTGTCGCGCGCGAGGTCGCCGCGTCCTTTGACCGCGTGTTCTGGCGGAGCCTGCGGGACGCGCCGACACCAGCCGAATGGTTCGCGGACGTTCTGGGATTCCTTGCACCGGGCGATGCGCCCACCTCGGGGTCTGAACCTGGAGTGATGCGACGTTTGGTGGAGCTGCTCCGCGACACCCGCTGCCTGCTGGTGCTGGATAACGTCGAAACGATTCTTGCGCCAGGTGGCCGCGTCGGCGGCTACCGCGCCGGATACGAGCCGTACGGCGCACTGTTTCGCCAGCTTGCTGAAGCGCCGCACCAGAGCTGCGTGATCATCACCAGCCGTGAGGAGCCGTCGGAGTTCGCGATGCTCCGAGGGGCGAGCGGTCCCGTGCGAGCCGTCGAGCTGACCGGCCTCGATGTCGACGACGGCCGAGCGCTCCTGCGCGACAAACAGCTGCGCGGCAACGACGCTGTCTGGCAGGCGCTGATCCAGCGCTACGAGGGAAACGGTCTTGCGTTGAAGGTGGTTGGAGAAACCATTCGAGAGACGTTCGACGGGTCGATCTCCGATTACGTCGAATTCGCTAGCCCGCCCGACCTGCTGGTCGGCGGTGTGCGGGATCTCGTCGCGGGACAGATCGAGCGCATCTCCGATGATGAGCAGGACCTGCTGCGCCGCATGGCGGTGAAGCGGGAGCCAATCGGCGTGCCCGAGCTTGCAGCAGAGCTTGCTCCCCGCGTCGGTCGTGCCGCCGCGCTTGCGGCGCTCGAGGGTCTTCGACGACGGTCACTCTCGGAGCATGCGGTTGGAACATCGCGCTGGGGCCTGCATCCCGTTGTGCTCGAATACGCGACGGAACACCTCATCGAGGACGTCGCTCGAGAACTGGAGACCGGCGACGCGCTCATCTTGATCCAACAACCGTTGCTCGAGGCGACGGCCAAGGATTACGTGCGACGCAGCCAGGAGCGCTTGATCGTTGGCCCGATCATCAGCCGGCTGCTGACTACCTACGGAAGCCCATCGGCGGTCGAAAAGCGCGTTCTGTCATTGCTTGACGAGCAGCGTGACCGATCCATCCAGGAGCAGGGCTACGGTCCAGGCAATCTCGTCAATGTCCTGGGCATGCTCCGCGGCGACCTGAAAGCCGTGGACCTGTCGGGCCTGGCGATACGCCAGGCCTATCTGCACAACATCGAGGCCCAGGATGCGAGCCTGGCGCGAGTTCACCTGCTCGAGACGGTGCTGGGTGACGCGTTCAATTACACGACATGCCTGGCGCTGAGCGCCGACGGCGCGTATCTCGTCGCGGGGACCGCCAGTGGTGAGGTCTGCCGCTGGCGGGTGATGGACCGCAGGCTCGTGGCCACCTTCGCGGGCCATGAGGGCGACGTGTACTCGGTGGCGCTCAGCGACGATGGCCGTCTCATCGCCAGCGCTGGTTACGACGGCACGATCCGGTTGTGGGAGGCCGACGTCGGGCGACCGCTTGCAGTACTCCACGGACACACTAGCGGGGTCAGGGCCGTGGCGCTGAGCGCGGACGGGCGACTTCTTACAAGTGGTGGCAGCGACGGCACCCTGCGTATCTGGGATACAACGACCGCCCAGCAACTGAAGGTGGTCGATGCCCACGCCGGCGGCGTACGCGGGGTGGCGCTCAGCGCTAGTGGCAGGATGTTCGCCAGCGGGGGCGCCGATGGCCTAGTGCGTGTGTGGGACGCGGATCGCGCCGGGGCTCTGGCAACCCTGGAGGGGCACACGGGGTCGGTCAATGCCGTTGCGCTGAGTGCGGATGGCAGAGTGGTGGCAAGCGGCAGCCTCGACGCGTCGCAATGCTGAGGGGTAGTGGGCGCCGAACAGCGACTCAAAGAACTTGGCATCAAACTGCCGTCTCTGCCAGATCCCGAAGGCGCGTACGTGGCGGCGGTGCTGACGGGGAGCCTCCTGTTTCTCAGCGGGATGCTGCCGGTCGAAGACCAGGGCGCCAGGTTCATCGGCCGCATTGGCGTTGAGTTGGACGTGGAGGCGGGACGCAGGGCGGCCCGGCTTGCGGCGTTGAACGCGCTAGCGGTGGCACGTCGTCAGTTGGGATCGATCGACAAAGTCACCCGCGTTGTGCGACTTGGCGTCTCAATCGCTACATCGGGTGGCGTTCAAGATCAATTCGCGATTGCGGATGCCGCCTCGGCGCTATTCGAGGACATTTTCGGAAAGGACAAAAGCCCATCACGGCTGGTGCATGGCGTCGCGAGCCTCCCGCTTGGCGTACCGGTCGAACTCGAACTGATCTTCGAAGTGGCTGGATAAGCCACATCCACTCCGCATACCACGAGAGGAAGCCGCATGACGATCCGTGTTCTTCTGGTTGATGACCACGCCGTTGTCCGCGCCGGGCTGCACGCGCTGCTGGAAAAGGAGCCGGACTTCAACGTTGTCGGCGAAGCGGGCAGCGGACTGGACGCGATTCGCCTCGCGCGCACGCTCCGGCCTGATGTCGTCGTGGCCGATTGGCTGCTCCCGGACGCGGACGGAGTGGCCGTGATTCACAGGATCCGCTCAGAACTTGCCGAGACCCAGGTCGTCATGCTCACCAGTGTCAGCGACGATGGCGTCGCGATCGTCCGTGCAGTTCGGGCGGGAGCGATCGGCTATGTCTCGAAAACTGCCGACATCGAAGACTTGATTCAGACAATTCGCTCAGCCGCCATCGGGCGAGTTCAGCTTTCACCGCGAGCCACCGCGCGAGTCGTCCAGGAACTGCGATCGCCCACCAGCGCAACCCCGTTGACCGATCGGGAGCGAGAAGTACTGGGCGAGATCGGCATCGGCCGAACGAACAAGGAAATCGCGCGATCACTGCGGATTGCCGAGACGACGGTGAAGTCGCATGTCAGGTCGATCCTGGACAAACTGGGTGTCCACAGCCGAACGCAGGCCGCGCTGCATGCGCTGCGCTCAGAGATCCGTGCAGCCTGACTGATGTACGGCTTCGCCGGCGCGGCTATGGGGTGGACTCACCCCATAGCCGCGCCGGCGCTTGCAACCCGTCAAGGAAAACGTCGATCAGCCGCTTCCAGCGCTGCGCATCGTCCTCCGACGCCAGCGCCGTCATCTTGCCGACGCCGCACACCGCCACCAGCACATCCTGTGCCGAGACGTCGCTCCGCATCTTCCCCGCGGACTGCGCGCGAGCAACAACTGCCTCGAGGCGGTCCATGAGCGCAGTTATGGCGGCTCGCGCACCTTCAGCTTGTGCTGCTGACTGGCTCAGGATGTCCAACATGCCGCGGTCCTCCGCCTCGAACGAGGCGAACGCCCACACCAGCCGGGTGACCGCCTGCCAGGCGTCCGCGGCCTCGGAGGCGGCCTCGGCGCCCGCGATGAGTCGACCAAGGTGCTCCTCGACGAGGACTGCCAGCAGTGCCTCTTTCGTGGGGAAGTGCCGATAAAGCGTGCCCACCCCGAGACCCGCCGTGTCCGCGACCACATCCATCTGGGCTGAGAGGCCGTCGCGCTGAAAGACCAGCCGCGCCGCCTGGAGTAGCGTGGTTCGGTTGCGCACGGCGTCAGCCCGCATCGGGCGCAAGTATAAATGTTGAAACGGAACCAGCGACTCCGTATGCTAACAACGGCGCGAAACCGCCGCCGCGAGCACGACGAACCATCACGGGAAGGTGCTTCACATGCCCTGGCAAATCGATCCGATGCATACGCAGGTTGAGTTCGCAGTCAAGCATTTCGGCATGATGACCGTTCGCGGCAACTTCCGCGACGTCACGGCCACCGGCGATATCGAGCCGAACGACCCACAGTCCTCGCGGCTCGAGGTCACCATCGACGTGGCGAGCCTTGCCACCAACAACCCTCAGCGCGACAACGATCTGCGAGGCTCGTACTTCCTCGAACTGGAAAAATATCCGACAGTCACCTTCAAGAGCACGCGCATCGAATCAGCGGGCGCGGACCGCTACACGCTGACGGGTGATCTGACCATCAAAAGCATCACCAAACCGGTGACTTTCTCGATGCAGCGGTACGGTGAAATCAACGACGAGCGCATGGGGCACCGCATCGCGTTCAGCGCCGAAGGTGAGATCAACCGCCACGACTTCGGCATGGAGTTCGACATGCTCGCCGACAACCGTCTGGTGGTGGGTCAAGAAGTCAAGTTCTTCATCGAGACCGAAGTGGTCGAAGTGAAGGGGCCAACCCCCGCGGCGAGCAGCTGAGGCTAACCTCACCTCACGTCGCCGCGGGTCCGAATGTCCTGAAGGATCACGCCGAAGCGCCAACGATAACTGGAGGCTGTCAGAGTCCGCCGCCGAGCGTGGCCGACGGCTCGTGCTGCGCGATCAGGGCGTGCTGGCGCCCGGCTGATTCGGGTGATGCTGCCCCTGACCAAAGGTGGTGGGGAACTTGAAGTTGACGATGCGGTTGATCCGCTGACTGAGGTTCGACTTGAGCTGGTTGGCGCGGTCGGACGTCAGGTGACCAGCCGAAACGGCCTGGTCGATCCGCTGGCTGGCGGCGTTCGTCAGCGCACTGTCCACGTCATTGGCGGTGTGGTTATGCTTGGCAGCGAGGTCGGCCAGGGAATTGCCGGGCAACTCGGCCCGCAACTGCTGGGGTGTCTCACCGAACAGCGTGGCGACCGGCATGAGCGCGCCGCGCAGGTGCATCGCCGGGCGGCGTCCGAAGAAACCGACCCCGCCTGCCCCGCCGTTTGGCGGCGTGGCTGGCAGACCGAGGTCCTGACGCGCCCCGGCGAGGGCCTGCTGCAGTTGCGCCGTGCTGATGTTCAAACGGTGGGCTAGCGCTGCCGGGAACTGGGAGCGTGCATTCTGGCCGGTCGTCGGCGTATTCGGCGCTGGCGCTTGCTGAGCGTTGACCACGCCGATTCCGGCGCCTACCAGCACCACGGCACCCGCGACCGCCGCCGCGGTCCTCTTCAAGGGAATCGTCCTCATCGCATTGAACTCCTCGTTCGGCCACGCTTGGGTGTGTGGCCTGTGGAGGAGTATGGAAATGGCGCGCGCAAGAATCCTGGGATGGTTTGAGGGTCTTCTGGGAGCTCGCAAGTCAGCCGGCTCGGAGTCCGCTGCTGGTGGTGCGAATAGCGCTGCGGCAGTAGACGCCGGTTCCCAGAAAATTCACAGGGACTCTACGGAAATTTCAAGGTGCCCGCCCTACGCTTGGGGCTGATGACGGACGCCACCGCACCGACGCGGCAGCGGCTGCTCGTGGTGGACGACGAGCCGACCCTGGCCGAATTGCTGGCGGCGACGCTGCGCTTCGCCGGGTTCGCGGTGACCTCCGCGGCCAGCGGGGCCGAGGCGCTGGCTGCCGCTGACAGCGATTCACCGGATCTCGTCCTGCTAGACGTGATGCTGCCGGACATCGACGGTTTCGACGTGCTTCGCCGCCTGCGCGAGAAGGCGCTGCCGCTGAGCGGAGGTCGCGGCGGACACATGCCAGTGCTGTTCCTCACCGCGCGCGGCAGCACCGAAGACAAAGTCAAAGGCTTGATGCTGGGCGGCGATGACTACGTCACCAAGCCATTCAATCTGGAGGAGCTGATCGCGCGTATCCGAGCCATCCTCCGCCGCACGACCGGTTCGACGGACGGCTCACTCACGGTCGCCGATCTGGAGCTGGACCCGGATGGCCACGAGGTGCGGCGCGCCGGTCGGCCGGTGCGATCTCTCGCCGACCGAGTTCAAGCTGCTGCACTACATGCTGGTCAATGCCGGACGGGTACTCTCCAAGTCCCAGATCCTCGAGCACGTCTGGCACTACGACTTTGACGGCGACCCGAGCATCGTGGACAGCTACGTGAGCTACCTGCGACGCAAGGTCGACGTCGGCGACCCCAAGCTGATCCACACCGTTCACGGCGTCGGCTTCGTGCTACGCGGCCCACGTCGGTGATCGCCCCTCCGCGCGAAGAAGTCTCGAGCGCCAACACGGGCACGCAGGTCGAGGTGCGCTGCTCCGTGGACGCCGGCATCGTCCGCACCCGCGACTCTGATGGCTCGAACTTGTGGGCGCGCCTGTCGCTGCGAGCGCGGCTGCTGCTGCTGACAGTAGCGCTCCTGGCGCTCGGGCTAACCGTCACGAGCGTCGTCCTGGTGAACGCGCTCCGAAGCTATCAACTCGAACGTCTCGATCGACAGTTGGAAGCCATCGCCACGGTTCTCGCCCGACGGGTGCCGGGCACCGCATCGGGGTCGACTACGCGGACCCAGTTGATCACCCCGCGGGTGGGCCTGCTGGGCGAGGTCTACATCGCCTACCTGAATGCCGACGGCAGCGTCGACAGCGTGCTCAGCCCCTCAAATGACGCGCCCGCGTCGCCCGTGTTTGCGCAAAGCCTCACCACGGCCGAAGTCGGCGCACTGGCGAAACAGCCGTTCGATGCGGGCGGCAGCGCCGGTACGACGTCCTGGCGCGTTGTGGCTCTGCCGCGGCTGTCCGCGGCGCCGCCGGCTCGACACTGCGCCGCCGGCGGGAAGCAGCGTGGTGGTCGCCGCGTCGCTCGACGAGGTCAACGCCACCGTCCACCGTATCGAGCTGGTGTGCTTGTTCACCGAAGGCCTGCTGCTCATCCTCCTGGCAGGTGGCGGGTGGTTCGCCATCGGCGCGGGCCTGGCCCCCTTGCGTCAGATGGAGCGCACGGCAGTCGCCATCGCCGGAGGCGACCTGACGAGGCGCGTGCCGCGCCCGGCGTCGCCCAACACCGAAGTCGGTCGTCTGGCAATGGCGCTCAATGGCATGCTGCTCGAGATCGAACAAGGGTTCGCGGCACGCGCCGAGTCCGAGGCGCGCATGCGCCGCTTTCTCGCCGACGTGAGCCACGAGCTGAGGACGCCGCTCTTCGGCATCAAGGGCTTTACCGAGCTGTATCGCATGGGCGGGTTGGCTGAGTCCGCTGATGTCGATCGCACGATGGCTCGCATCGAGAGCGAGGCCGAGCGCCTGGTGCGCCTGGCCGAGGATTTGCTCTTGCTCACCCAACTCGAAGAGCACGACGGGGACGCGCCGCTGCAGCTCGGACTGATGGACCTGCGCATTCTGGCCGCCGACGCCTACCACGACCTGCATGCGCTGGATCCGTCGCGGCCGATCCGTCTCAGCGGCCCCGAAGGTGGCTCACCTGGCAGCGCGCCGGTATACGGTGACGAGGCGGGCCTCCGGCGCGTGGTGAGCAACCTGGTCGGCAACGTGATCGCCCACACGCCGGCTGGGTCGGCGGTACGGATTGGCGTGGGTACGGTCGGTGAGCACGCCGTTCTGGAAGTCGGGGACCAGGGTCCAGGTCTGACGGCCGAACAGGCAGGCCGCGTGTTCGAACGCTTTTACCGTGTCGAGCGTTCGCGCAACCGAGCATGTGGTGGTGGAGCGGGACTGGGTCTGGCGATCGTGCAATCACTGATAGCGGCGCACGGTGGCAGCGTGGTCTTGCGAACCGCGCCCGGAGAAGGCGCAACGTTTCGTCTGGTTCTACCGGCCATTGCGGACGACGGGCAACTGAACGTCGACTGAACGCATGGCTGCGTCCTGGAGGATGACCGGCGCCTTCGGCGGTGCATACTGATCGGGCGCCGCACAATGGCACACCATGCTGACTGTCGTCGATATCGCTGAGGTCATGCGCGCGCGCAGGGGCGCACGCGCACCGTTCATCGTTGGGATCACCGGCGCGGTGGCGGTTGGCAAGAGCACCCTGGCCGCGGCAGTGCAGGTCGTCATGCGCAGTTGGCCAGAGGCGCCATTGGTCGAAATCGTTGGCACGGACGGCTTCCTGCTGGACAACGCCACGCTGGAGGCACGCGGTCTGAGCCAGAGGAAGGGTTTCCCCGAGAGCTACGACGTCGACGCGCTACGGCGCACGCTGGCCGCCGTGCGCGACGGCCCGGCCGAGTTCCCTGGCTACAGCCACATCACCTACGACATCGACCCCGCGCTGTCGCGGCGCATCGCACCGCCAGACTTCCTGATCGTCGAAGGCCTCGGGCTGCAGGATCGCCGCGGCACTCGGCTTCGACGCGCTTGTCTATCTCGACGCCGACGAGGACCTGCTCGAGACCTGGTTCACCGAGCGATTCATCGGGTTCTGGCGTGCCGCCGAGACCGACCCCGGCTCCTTCTACGCGCGATTCCGGCACATGGACGAGGCGCAGACGCAAGCCTTCGCCGTCCAGGTGTGGCGGAAGATCAACCTGCCAAACCTGCGCCAGCACATCGTCCACGCCCGCGATCGCGCTGACTGGGTGGTCCGCAAAGGCGCCGGCCACAGCATCGAGACGATCACCGAAGCGGATCGCCGGACGCGGGAGCGGCCCGGTGCCGGTCCAACGCGGAGCGAATCTCGATGATGTCAGCGCACGACGTCGACGACGACAACAGCGCGGTCGAGTCGCACCCGACCGCTCAGGACGGCGAAATCGCGCTCGAGACCTGAGGCATGGTCCGCAATCAGCCCCAGATATCCGTCGGGTCGGACGACGCATGTGCCGCCGCCCGGACCGAGCCCGTAGCGTGTCGCGATCCGTCGCTCCGCATCGACGATCACCTCGCCGGCGGACCCATTCGCGGCCGCGGCGTCGCGGACCAGGAGACAGCGAGTGCCAGACGGCGCGAGGCAGTCGCCGCAACTGACTGTCAGGAGGCGGCGCTTCGTTGGAGCAGCAGCAACCGCACGCGTCGATTATTCTCCATGTGATCGCGCGCGCGTTTTTCGGCCATCCGCGGATTGCGTGCCTCGATGGCCGCCAGAATGGCCGCGTGCTCGTCCAGCATTTCTTCGCCGCGCCCCGGGTAGGTCGTCTCGCCGAATCGACGCACCCAGGAGTGGATCTCGTGCGTGAAGTGGAGCAACATTTCGCTGTGAGCCGCTCGGCACAGCGCCTCGTGCAAATCCATGTTCGCGCGCACGATGCCACTGGCGTCGTTGCGACCGACGAGGTCAGCCAACTGCTCGTGGAGCCCGCGCAGCGCCGCCAGGTCTGACGGCTGGGCGTTGCTCGCGGCCAGACGGGCCGCCAGCCCGTCGAGCACAGCTCGAATGGCGTAGACCTCCAGGATCTGTTCTTCTGTCACGCTACTGACGACCAGGCCCCGGCGGCTCAGGCGCGTGGCGACGTGTTCAGCTTCCAGCCGCGCAAGTGCCTCATGGACCGGTGTACGACTCACGCCAAACTGCGCCGCTAGCGACTCCTCTGCCAAGCGTTCCCCCGGCTGCAGAAGGCTCGAGAGAATCGCCTCTCGCAACACAGCGTGCACTGCATCTGCGCTCGCGAGGCCGCGGGAGTGCCGCCGCCAGAGGACAGCGAGGCCCGCGGCGACCGGTGAGAGAGGCGATTCGGGCTGCCGACGTGCTCTGGAGCGTGTCAGTCACCCTGAGTCGGCGGCGAGCGTTGCTCGTCGTCGCGAGTGGATTGGGCAGCGCCGTGGCGGCCGCGTGCGGCGCCAGCGTGGCGCCGGCCGCTCCGACGAATCCGACCTCCCCGGCACCCACGCCGACCCTCGCCACCGCCACCGCCACCTCAGCTCCGGCGGCAGCGGCGGCGGGTGCCACGCTCGTGCCCACCGCCGAGACGACTGCCGTTCGGGCAGCGCCCAAAGCCGGCGGCACGCTGCGAATGGGCATCGTCAACGACATCACTTCGCTCGACGGACACAATCCGTCCGGGGCCTACATCTTCGAGACGTCGTGGCAGGTCTACGATCCATTGACGGCCTACGATGAGAAACTCCAGCCCCAGCCCATGCTGGCTGAGAGTTGGGACGTGAGTCAGGATCAGAGGCAAATCACGTTCCACCTCCGAAAAGGCGTTCAATTCCATTCGGGGCGCGAGTTCACCAGCGACGACGTGAAGTACAACCTGCTCCGCGTGCGGGATCCGAAATCGGCATTGGCGCATTCGTGGACCAGAGCAACTGGTGGACGTCGATCGATCTACCCGACAAATACACGGCGGTGCTGACCTCCGACCAGCCGCGCGTCGATATGTTCGACTTCTTCGAGATGTTCAACATGGTCGATCGTGAGGCGATGGAGTCGCCCGACGCCAAGACCTTGTCGATCGGCACGGGTCCATTCACGTTTGTGGATTGGCAGCCGGGCACGCAGATCAGGTTCGCGAAGAACAACAACTACTGGCAGGCCGGGCGGCCGTACGTCGACGCGCTGGTAGCGACCGTTTACCAGGACCAGCAGTCGATGATTGCCGCCTTCGAGGGTGGGAGGGCGGGCTATCCCGTCCCCGAGATCGCCCGCTCCAGTTCCGTCCGCACCTGGTTGCCGCCGTTGTTCTGCCAATCCGACACGATTTGATCGAAGTCGCTCATGGGTCGACGCCCGGCGAGCACGTCAGTAATACCGTCGGTCAGTGCACGCGCCAACGGCGCGCCCTTGGCATCCAGCGTCGTGGAGGAATAGCCGAGCGTCGGATCCGCCACACCGGCAGGAATCGCTACTTTTTCGAAGTCCGTCGCCGCTTTGGCATACCCAGGCACGCCTGGCCAGAACGCCACCTGTGGCCGCTGCACGATGTATTTCCACGGCACGGAATTCGCATCCGTGTTGCTCTTGTCGGTGACCGAGATGCTGCCGTCGCTGCCAACGATGTAGTCCGTGTCCTTGACACCGATCGTCAGGAGCAGGTCCTCGGCGCTTCCGAACGGTGCCGCCAGCCAGTTCATGATGCCGACGAGCTCTTTGATTCGGTCTGGCGAGCCGTTCTTCAGCGCGGTCGTCGTCAGATAACCCCGCCCGAGGTAGTGGTGTGCCTGGCCACCCTGGGTTGCAGGGAAGGGCACGACCGCCAGCGGCGTGACCGGCGGATCCAGCTTCGGACCGCGGGTCCAGCCATCTTGCCAGGCGTTGCCGAACGTCTCCACATCGAGCACAAATTTGGAGCCAATGAAGTCGTTTCGCGCGGTCACGCTGTCGGCGATCGTCAGAGAGTCCGGGTGGTAGAGGCCAGAAGTGATGAGATCGCGGACGTACGCAAGCGCCTCTTTGTACTCAGGTGTCTCGATGTCTTTGGTCAGTTTGCCACTGGCATCCATCGCCCAGTTGTTCGGAGCTCCGAACATCGCCAGATAGAAATAGATGTAGTACATCTGGTCGGTGTACGAGCCAATCGCCCACTGGTTCGCGTTCGGATTATTGAGCTCCTGGAGCACCTTCTTGAAGTCGTCCGCGCTCGTTGGCACGTAATCCTGACCGACGACCTTGTCGTACACCTCGGAGTTCTTCAACAGCATGCTGCCGGGGTAGTAGCGCTCGATGGGAACCATGTAGAGCTTGCCATCCCGGGCGCAGGCTGCATTCTTCCAGGCATAGGTCGGAATCGCGGCGAGGTTGGGGTAGTCCTTCGCCGCATCGCCGCCGAGGTACGGCGTCAGGTCCGCGCACTCCTTCTCCAGGAATTGCGTCAACCCCTGGATTTGCGCAGCTCCGGTCGGCGTCGCGCCAGGAATCATCATGATATCCGGATAGTCGTTGCCCGCCATGACAGTCGCCAGCTTCACGTTGTAGTCGGCCTGAGCGATGATCGTGAAGTCGAAGTCGGCGTTGAGTTCCTTGTCGACCTCCTGCCACGCCGGGTTCTGGTCCTTCGTCGTGGGCGGCGCAGGGGCGCTGTTATTGACGTACATCAGTACGTGGCTGCCACTGCCTGGCGGCGTGGCGGGCAGGGCCTTGACCGGGTTTGTCGGGTATACCGAAAACCCGTTCTCGTAAGCGGGTCCGGTCGACGGATAGTCCGGTTGCGGGCCACCCGTCGTCGCAAGAAACGTCGGGTAGCCACCTGAGGCGCTCGCCCCGCTGGTCGGCGCGGGTACGCCCGCGGCGGGTGCAACGTTGGTTGCGGCTTGCGTCGCGTTGGCAAGCCCGGCGCTGGTGGGAGCTGCTGCGGTCTGCGAGCTCGACGGTGCCGCCGGTGAGCAAGCCGCCAGCAGAGGCAGCGCCGCGCCGACAACCGCGCTACCCCCCATGGCGCGAAGGAAGCCGCGCCGACTGATGTTCTGACCCACGGTCGAGACGGTAGCCACTTCGGGAGCGCAGGTCAAATGGGCCTAACTGGTCACGCACACGCTCGCACGGATACACACACTCCTCGCCAACGACGAGCTTTCGCGAGTTCGCCGTGAGCGGTCAGGCGCCGACGTGTCTTTTCAAAACACGCAGATCGGGTTAACTGGCGAGGCGGTCCCGCCGGGCAAGCGAAGGGGGGCCGTCGTCAGCAAAAACTCCCAACGGTCCAGGCGCTCACAGGTTTGCGCGAGTTCCTCCAGCGCGGGCCAGTCCAGGATCGGCATGCCCATCGCCACCAGAGCCAGGACGTGCACGGGTGATGACATCGTCGGACTCGGGTACGGCAGTTTCTCGATACAGTCGCCGCCGTAGACTGCCACTTCGCGCTGGTGCATCCACTCGGCGCACGTGGCGTGTAGCCCCGCGCGCGGGTACGTGTCCTGCTCACCGCGAGCTGACTCGAGCACCGCAAAGCCGGTTCGGACGAAAATGGCGTCACCCGACTCGACGCGCACATGTTGTCGACGCTCGGCGGCTTCGAAATCCGCTACCGTCACATACGCGTGGTGCTCCAGCCACTGCACCCTGCGCGCGGCCGCAACGTCGAGCAGAACACCCCGGGTGAAGATGCCATCTCGCTGCGCACGTACGGAGCCCCACGTCACGCCGCGCGGTGTGAAGCTCCCGGTGGCCGTGCGCCCGTTGTACAACCGGTCCTGCCACGAGAAATGCGCCAGTGCGTCCATATGCGTGACAGTCATGCCATGCGATGCGATCGAGAACCAGTCGCCCGACGAACTGCCGCCGGGCGTATACATCATGATGTGGCTCAGCGGACGCGGATTGGTCTTCGTCTGTTGCGTGGACAGGTCGTGGCCAACGGAAACGACCTCGCCCCTGCGAACCAGCCCCGCCGCCGCGCACCGCTTCTCGGGCGTGATGTAGTTGAGCGTGCCGCGCTCGTCGTCAGGCCCCCAGCGACCAGCGTTCGAGCAGCGCTCGAACATCGCCGCGAGTTCGTCGTCGGTCAGTTGTCGATCGGATGCACTACTTTCCGTCACGTCGCTCCCTCAGGATGGTCCGAGAGTACAGGACCGAATGCCACTCCGGCAGTCCGAGCGGTCAGTCGGCGGTCCGCTGAACAGCCTGGCTCGGCTCCTCCACGACGCGATGACGGTTGCCACGGGCATGTTCTCGCGAGCCGTACGCTCGGCGGCTTTCGGCGCGCGCGCGGCAAGCGCGTCGAAGATGCGCCGGTGTTCGTTGCGGAGCTCGAGCGGAGCTGACCGCAGCTCACGCGGAGGCTCAGTGCTCATCCTCCGGGAGCCGCGGACGGCGGGAGCGTGGCGCTTATTTGACCTTCGCGGAATACGGCGCATTGCTTCGCTTCGCTTGCTCGCGCCGCAGCACAGTCCCTCCGGGGGCCAAAGGGGCTGGCCGCCCCTTTGAAATCCCCGCGTTCAGCGGCGACACCTCGATACCTTTCCACCGCCCAACCCAGGGGCTAGCCGCAGGCTAAATCGCAAAGCTCTGTAGGCAGCGCGCGAAGAACTGCGCCTCTCCTGCAAAGCGCGCGCGTTGCAGGAGAGGTCTACCCGGTTAGTGGCGTTAGTGGCCCGCGCCTACCGCGACCGGTTGTTGCGCGTCGATTGCCTGCAATTTCGTAAGAACCTTGGTGCGGATGAACTCAGCTACCGAGACGGAACCGCGCACATCACCAACCGGGTCCTTGATCTCGCCATTGGGCGGAGATGTGCGGTCGTAGATCAACTCTCCATCGAGGAGCACCGTAAAACGCCCCTGCCCGGCGGGAGTGAGCGTGACGCCAATCTCGCGATTGCGCCCGGCAACAACCTGCTCGGCAACGCCGGCGGCCTGCCAGAAGAATCCGCAAGGAACGCAGTACTGGATCTCCAGATGAACTTTACCTTCAGCCATCTCATATCTCCTGAAACTGATCGTGGGTGTGGGTGTGGAGGACTCTGAACGCGGAGCAGCTCTCAGCAAGCAGCAGACGCATCCCCGGGAGTGTTGGATGCTTTAGTAGTCGACTCAACTAATAAATTAACTCTCCACGAGTTGCGCTGTCAACCACAACCGACGCGACTTCGCCTGCACACTGTGTGCAGAAGTTCGGCCGACTGCGACTTGAGCCGAAACGGGGCTTGTCGGCCGAACTGCTAGCCCGCGACCTGGCGGAGCGCGTGGCGCGGCAAGGGACGAACGGCCGCCGCTGGCAGCTGTCTGGGTCCTGGCATGCTGACAGCACGCCCGAACTCAGCGGCTCAGGTCTGGCGCGCGCGCACGTCGCGACGATGGTGGGCCACTCGTCACCTCCTTTCCAGCCGGCCTGTGGTATCTGGTTTGATGCTACAGGAGAGCCGCGCGCGTGTGTGACATGCGACCCTGCGGCCGAAGCCGCCCGCGCGACGACACTGCGCGGCTGGACTGAGCTACCAGAAGGTTGCGGGGCTCTGAGCTGAAGGCTTCCCCCCTGAACGTACGTGACGTCCGTGACGTACGTGACGTCCGTCAGCCGGAAGCCAGGAGCGCGCGCACCTGTTGCTCCAGCCACGCCGTGCTCCACTGCGTCTGCGCATCACCCACGTTCAACGGGCCGAGATGCTCCTGCCGAAGGATGCCCTCCTGGTCGATGAGGAAGGTCGAGGGCAGCGTGCTCGCTCCGTAACGCTGCGCGACATCCGCTTGCGCGTCGAGCAGGATGGGCATCCGCAGCCCGAGCTGCTGGCGGAAGGGGTCGACCGTGGCGGCGTCCTCCTCGACGTCCACTTCGAACAGGCTGAAGGGCTTGCCCTGGAGATCATCGGCAACCTGCTGCAGCCCTGGCATCTCGTCCTGGCATGCAATGCACTCCGTGGCCCAGAAATTCATGACGACCACCATGCCGCGCTGCTGAGCCAGACTCGCGTCACCCCCGTACAGCAACGCCAGGCTCACCGGCGGAGCCGGCGAGTCCAGCGGCGGCAGGCTGGGTACAACATTGGCCGCCGTCTGAAGAAATGCCCACAGCACAAGCGCGGGAATCACGATGGCCACCAGGAGCACGCTGACGCGCAGCGGTGTCGAGCCGAGGAGGACGCGCATGCAAAATCCGTCGGGACTGTACGGCATTGCCGAGCGCAGGTTCAGTATTCGCTCTACTTGTCGCGAGCCTCGCTCTACGCGGCCCGTGCAGGCATCTCAGCCCGCGGCGAGCCGACCGAAATAGTGCGTGAAGGCGGTGATACCGCCCGCGGCCTGCTCCCAATCGAAGAATTCATTGGGCGCGTGGTAGCCGTGCTCCGGCAGTGACAACCCGAGAAACACCACCGGGGCGCCGAGTACCTGCTCCATCGTGGGCACCGCGCCGATCGAGCCACCTTCGCGCGTGAACACGGCCTCGCTACCAAAGGCAACACGGTAGGCGTCGCGCACCGCGTCCGCCAGCGGACCAGTGGTGCGGCCCCGGTACGGATCGAGGCCGGGCAACGCGTGCACCTCGACGTCCCGAAAGCGCTCGCCGATAAACGACGTGATGCGTTGCATGGTCGCCGCGCAGGTCATGTTCGGGACCAGGCGACAGGACAGCTTGACCTCGGCCGACGGCGGAATCGCGGATTTGACGCCCGGACCGGTGTAGCCGCCCACCACGCCGTGGACCTCGAAGGTTGGCCGAGCCCACAGTGCGCGCATTACCTCCAGCGGGTCGGTGAGTCGCAGGCTCTGGACGTGATGGTCGCGGCGGAAGGTGTCGACATCGAAGCCAGAGGTGACAAAGGCGTGCTCCTCCTCTGGCGTCAGAGGCTCCACCTCGTTGTAGAAGCCCGGGATCAGCACCTCACCCGTGCGACCGTCGACGCAGGTGGCCACGACTTGCATGAGCTCGGTCAGGGGATTGCGGACCACGCCACCGGTGACACCTGAGTGCAGGTCGGTGGCGGCTGTGGTCAGCGTCAGGCGAAACGGCTGCATGCCGCGCAGACCAGCGGGGCTGCTCGGCTTACCGCGCGTGACCCAGATCGTGTCGGAGACAACCACGGAGTCGGTGGCCAGGTCGGCGCGGTGCGCGGTGATGGCGTGCTCGAAGTTGGGGCTGCCGATCTCCTCCTCCAGCTCCCAGAGGAACGAGATGTTGATAGGGACGTCGGCGTCGCGGGCGGCGAGGGCGCCGAGGAGGGCGGCGAGGGCAGGTCCCTTATCGTCAGTGCTGCCGCGGCCGCGATAGCGATCGCCGTCGACGGTCAGCGTGAAGGGGTCGGTGAGCCAGGCGTCGCCGTCGGCCGGCTGGACGTCGAGGTGGTTGTAGACAGTGACAGTTGGGCGCCCCGGCGACTGCGTGAGGCGGGCATGGACCAACGGATGACCCCCGGTTTCGACGAGGCCAGCGTGGATGGCGCCGACGTCCTCGAAGAGGCTGACGGCGGCTTCGGCGCAGCGACGGACGTCACCGACGCGGTCCGGATCGACGGACACACTGGGGATGTTGACCAGGGTGGTCAGCCAGCGCTCGAACGTTTGACGCGTGGCGGCGGTGGGGTTGGGCACGGGCTTGAGTATGCCGCGCTCCTTCACGCCTCGGCGCTGTCCGCTCGCTTCACGCCAGCCAGGCGTTGGTATAGGAAAACGAGCTCCACAACGTATAGCCAATGCCGTGCACGGTGGCCCGCGTCAGGACACGCGGCTGGCCGGTGGCAATGGGCATGGCCCATGCCTGGTCCAGCAGAATGTCGTTGATCTGCGAGTACAGCGCTTTGCGCCTGGTCTTGTCGGGCTCGGCCGCCGCCTGATTCAGCAGCGACGCGTACGTGTCGTCGTGGAAGCCAGAGTTGTTACTGTTCGGGTCGTAGACCCGACCGCCGAGCAGCAACGTGATCGGCTCCAGCTGAGCCAGGCCGTTGAGCGTCGAGTAGAAGCCGTTGAATTTACGGTTGTTGGCCATGTCGAACCATGACGCGGCGTCAACTTGCGTGATGTTGAGGGTGATGCCGATTTTGGCCAGGTCAGCCTGATAGATCTGGGCCATGTCCACCAGCTCGGGGTTGCTTGGCAAGGGAATGATCTCGCATGTCAGCTCGGACACCCCCGCCTGGTTCAGCAGTGACTTGGCCTTGTCCAGATCGAAGCTGAAAAACTGATCTTTGCTGGCCTCGTAGGCAGCCGAGTTCGACAGCCACGGCATGGACGTGGGCTGGCCCGTCCCCAACAGCACCGTGTCGGCGATGTGCTGGCGGTCGATAGCGTAACTCAACGCCTGGCGCACCGTTTTGTTGTCGAACGGCGAGTTCAGCACGTTGACACCCTGCATGTAAAACGTGCCAGCGTAGGGATGCAGCAGACCAACGTAATCACTGTCAGCGCGCATGCGAGCAAAGTCACGCAGCGACGGACTCAGCACCAGGTCGACCGCGCCGGCCTCGAGCTGAGCCATCTGGGCCTGCGGGTCCTTGATGATCAGCACATCGACCTCGTCCAGGTATGGCCGTCCCGACAGCCAGTAGTTCTGGTTTCTGGTCATGGTGATGTGGTCGCCCTGCGCCCATTCCTTGAAGACGAACGGCCCGGTACCGACTGCTTTCGTTGCGGAGTCCGGACCCTCGACCGTCACGCTGTCAGCCATATTGATGAACTCGAAGAAGTCGAACGCCGCGGGGCGAGGCTGGTCTGACCCGAGCACGACGGTGTACTTGTCGGGCGTGTCGATCGTGGTGAACCACTTGCTCTGGTTGACGAAGCTGACGGAGGCGTTCTTCGGATCGCGGACGCGCATGATGTTCCACTTGACGTCATCGCTGGTGAATTCGCGGCCGGTGTGATACTGGACGCTCTTGCGCAGGTTGAGCTTGATTTGCTTGAGGTCGTCACTGACGTCCCAGCTCTCGGCGAGCATGGGTTGCGGCACGAGCTGATCGTCGTACGCCGTCAAATGGTCAAAGGCCAGGTAGATGGATTGATACGACGGCGTGCTGCCCGCGTGAGCGTCGAGGCTGCTGATGTCGGTCACCAGCGTCGTGCGAAAAGTGCCGCCGCTCTTCGGCTGCGCGGTGGAGTTGGTGGGCGCCGCGGCGCCGATGGCTGCCCCGGTCGGCGCGGCTGCCGAGACGGTGACGGTCGCCGGCGGCGCTGCCGCGGGTGGCGCCGTCGTGGGGGGCGCCGTCGGAGAAGACGGTTCAGCGCTCCCAGCGCACGCGGCCAGAAAGACAGCCTGAGCACTGGCTCCCAGCAGCAGGAACGCTCGCCGGCGAGTCATGAGAGTTGCCCCGCCTGCAGGCGCGGGATGGACGGTGGCGGGATCTCGTGACTGGTCGATCATCGGCCCGAATCTATCAGATCGCGGCGCCTGCGCGGGTGGGGACGCGCTAGCAGCGTGTTGAAAAGTTCTGCTTTTACCCACCACTTCAGAGTGGATAAAAGCATGTTTTTGGACCTCGAGACGTTACGGCCTCAAACGTCAGCCTCCGCCCTTCGAGGCACGCACTGTCAGCAATTCCACCTACGATGGAGCCCTTCGACGCGTTTTCAAGGGTTATCGGGCAGCCCGCTAACCCCTCGAGTGCCAGCATGGTCAGCAATTCCACCTACGGTGGAGCCCTTCGACGCGTTTTTCAACCGCCTGAGGGAAGAGGCGTTAGAAGAGGTCCGGCAAATCGTGCAGGGCGTTGTACACGGTGTACAGCCCCTCGGTACCGGTGAAGTACATGACCGTGCCAACGATTCCGCGCATAATCCATTCCCCGGTCATGCCCCACGCCTGGGCCAGGAGGACGGCCTCGCGCAGGCCCTCCGCGCATCCGAGCGTGGTGTGGTGTCGGAGCAGCAGATACGGTGCCACCTGCTTTGGTAGCGTGACGATGGCCGATTCCCACTTGGCGCGATTGATCTTGATGAACTGCGGGTTGAGCGTCAGCCCGTACGCAATGGAGTTGGGCAGAAATCCGATCGTGCGCTCGTACCAGGCGGTCAAATTCTCGACGTCCTGAGGCGTCATCTCGCGCGTCGACAGGTCGAGGCCGGCCTGGAACGCCGCGGGATCGGCTGCCCAGCCGTCAGGAAACGCCGGCGAGCGTTGTGGCGGACCCATTACGGGCAGTAGGTCGCCACCGGCGTGGTAGACGTGCCCCAGACCCCGCATGCCCGCGTACAACTGCGAGAACATGACGATCTCCATGATCTGCTGGGTGGTGAGGCCATTGCGGTGGAGCGTGTGGAACGTATTGCGAATGCCTGTTTCCCACCCCTGCATCATGTAGCTGTACATGTTTTGCACCGCCAGCATTAGGACGTTGGCGGGATCCGCGGCGAAGAGATCGGAGCCCCACCGGCTCAACTTGGCGAACTTCGGTGCGTAGTCCGTCATCAGGCTGGTGGCGTACATGGTGTACAGCGGCTGACGCGCTGACCATGCATCCATCAAATGCGCGTTGATTTCTTCAGGTGTCGTGTGATCGAGATCGGTCAGGTCGAGGCCATGCGAGACTCCGAGTCCGCCGAGCCCACCGAAGCTGGTCATCGCAGGTACCGTACTACGCGCTCGTCTGTCTGAGACGTGGTACACGCCTCAGACGGAGCCGGCTACGGGCAGCGGTGCCAGATCGAGCCTGCGCAGCGTCGGCACAACCTCTTCGACGGTGAGTCGCAGACTTTGCTCGGCTTGCGCGCGCGGCATGGTACCGAACTGACAGACCAGGATCAGGTGCTCGACGGCCAGCGAACGGCAGATTCCGTCGAGTTGGTCCAGGACGTCGTCCGGCGTGCCGATGACATAGATCGAGGTCATCGTGCTGAGCGCCGCCTTGCGCGGATCGAGGCCATCGGAGACCGAGCGGGCAAGAGCCGCGGCGCGGTCAGCGTACCGTTCGTATCCCTTGACGCCGCGGAACGCCTCCGGCTTGTCGAGCAGGTAATGCCGCCGACTCGAATCGGCGTATTCGGTGATGTACTGGCCTCCCTGCGTCTCGGCTTCAGCGCGCGTGGGCGCGCAGTACACCCACACCGCCGCGGTAGCGTTAGCTGGACCCCAACCATGCTCGGCACGCATCGTATTGAACTGGCGCATCTCGGTGGCGTAGTCGCCCCATCCACGCTGTGGAATGAAGAGCGGCTTGAGGCCGGCGTGGGCGGCGACGGGCAAGCTTTCGGCGCTCCCCCAGGCCATCAGCATGTGGTCCAACAGGCGCCTCGACGACCGCGGACGCGGACGCGTGGTCACATCCGGAATGGTGTAGTGTTCGCCCCTGAACGAGAAGCGCTCCTCGCTCAGAGCCAGTTTGAGCACTT
Source organism: uncultured Chloroflexia bacterium (assembly GCA_963776625.1). Lineage (GTDB taxonomy): Bacteria > Chloroflexota > UBA6077 > UBA6077 > CF-72 > CF-72. The sequence continues at coordinate 352,637 of CAVZNP010000013.1, forward strand.
CCAGCGATTCGGCAAAACGGCTGCGTGTCGTCTCGCGCTGGACGCCGAATGCGTCGAACTCGGTGGGCGAGGCTCCGCGGCCCATGCCCAGGTGCAACTGCCGGTCGCCAAGCAAGATGTCGAGCATCGCCACTTCCTCGGCCAGGCGGAGCGGGTGGTGCCAGGGCAGCACGGTCACCATCGTGCCGACGTCCACGTGCGAGGTCGCGCCAGCGACCCAGGACATCAGTTGAATCGGATTGGGCACCATGATGTACGGCGTGAAGTGGTGCTCCACGGTCCAGACCGAGTCCAGGCCAATGGCGTCGGCCATACGGGCGAGGGCGAGCGAGTCGCTGATGATCTCCGCGTCCGCTACGCGCGGCCCAGAGGTCCAATCGTCGTCGGCGTAGCGGTCCCAGTCGGGGTAGTTCTGCGGAGCGATACCAAGGCCTACCTTCATGCTGGGATGATGGTAAGCGGAGCGGTCCCGCCGTTGAGCGCGTGAGGTTACGGCCTCGAGCGTGAGCTCGCGCCCTCTGAGGCACGCACTGTCGATACTTCTACCTGCGGTGGAGCCCTTGACCTGTTTTTTCAGCAGCTTGCGCGGAGCGCGGCAGGTGGTTTCGAGGTGGATTGCGGGCTGTTCGACCGCGCTCCTCGCGTAGATACGCGCGGCCCGCTAACCCTTGAATGCCAGCAGCGGCGGAATAGCCTCCGCCAACTCCTGAGCCGTCCACCGCCCTGGCTTGTGAAGGATCGTCTGCATATCCAGCGGGTAGTGGTGGATCATGATATCGCTGCCCGATGCATAGATGAACTGCCCCGTGATATCGCGGGCCGCGTCCGTGCACAGATACGAGATCACCGGCGCGACGCACGCCGGATCCAGTGATCCCGCGTTGGGAATCGGACTTCCCGCGCGCTGTTCCGTTTTAGGAAAGAGCGTCGTGTTGGCACTGGGAAGCAGACAGTTCGCGGTTATCCCGTACGCTTGCAGCTCACGTGCCATTTGCGCTGTCGCACCCATGATGCCCGCTTTCGCCGCGGCATACGCGAACCCGCCGCGCGGGTTACCGAAGGCAGCCCTGGATGCAACCGTGATGATTCGACCGCTTTGTCGCTTGATCATCTCAGGCACCGCCGCTCGCACACACGTGAAGTGTCCCTTGAGATTCACGTCGATCTGCGAGTCCCAGTCATCCTCGGTCATATCGACGAGCATGCGCTCCTTATAGTTGCCGGCGCAGGCGACGAGGATGTCCACGTGGCCAAAGGCCACCACCGCGGTTTCGACGATCTGGTAGCCACCCCACAGCGCGGTAACGCTGGCATCACTCGCCACGGCTCGCGCGCCCAGGAGTTCTATCTCCTGCACCGCGGCGTCGGCCAGGCGGCCGCCCTGTGCGTCGCGGCCGACGTCATTGATGACCAGGTCCGCGCCTTCTGCCGCCAGAGCGAGTGCCGCTGCTTTGCCAATGCCGCCACCTCCGCCAGTGACGATTGCCGTCCGGCCGGACAGTCGCGAGCCCATCAGTCCCTCACCACCAGCAGTGAGGGCACCACGTGTTCGAGTTCGTCGATGGTCCACGTACCCTGCGTTCGCGCGGATGTACGCACCCGAAGCGGATGGTGATACACACCAATATCTCCACCGCAGGCGTAGAAGAAGCGACCCGTCACCGATGTTGCGGGTTGTGTCGCCAGGTACACGACGAGCGGGGCGACGCACGCCGCGTCCACCGACGCCGAGTACGGGACATCCGCACCGCGGCGTGTCTCGCTTTTGGGAAACAAGCGCGTGTCTGCACTCGGGACAATGCAGTTGACCGCGATGCCGTGCTCCCTCAATTCCCGAGACACCTGTACGGTCGCCCCCATGATGCCGGCTTTGGCCGCGGCGTACGCCAGACCACCAGCCGGATCACCAAACGCGGCCCGCGACGAGACGTTGATGATCTGGCCGCCGCCCTGCTTGATCATCAGTGGCGCGGCAGCACGGATACAACTGAAATGGCCCTTCAGGTGCACATCCACCTGCGAGTCCCAATCGTCCTCGGTCATCTCGACAAGCACGCGGTACGTGAAGTTGCCCGCGCAGTTGACCAGGATGTCCAGACGGTCGAAACTCTCCTCGGCCATCGCCGCGATGTTCTGCCCGCCTTGCATGCTGGCCACGCTCTCGTAGTTGGCGACGGCGTGGCCGCCCAACGTCGTCACCTCGCGAACAGCCAGGTCTGCCAAATGCCTGCCCTCGACATCGCGGCCGACATCATTGATGAGCAACCTGGCACCTTCGGCGGCCAGGGCCAGAGCCGCCTGCTTGCCGATTCCGCCGCCACCCCCGGTAACAACCGCAACCTTTCCAAGTAGCTGATCCGCCATCGTTGTTCAGTGCCTCTTTCACCACGCAGGGTCTGTCAGGAATCGAGCCAAGCGTCGGTAAACGACAGTGCGCCGAGATGCATCAGGTAGCCAACATCGTGTAGCCGCTGTGTGGCCACAAACGTAATGGGATTGGTCGTCGCGGCCAGGGTGAAACACTGGTCGAGCAAAAAGTCGTTCATCGACGCGAACGCGGCTTTCTGTTTGGTGGGGTCGGTCTCGGATGAAACGGTCGCAACGATCTGGTTCCAGTCGTCACTCTGGAAGTTGGAGTGATTGTTCACCGTCCGCCAGCCTGGAGAAGTGAAGATACCCGCGGGATGCTCGTTCGTCAGGCTGTCGTTGCCACCCCAGAAGCCGGTGTACTCCGCACGCTTGTTGACAAGCAGGTCCCCCCAGACTGCCTGGTCCACATTTGTGATATTCATGGTGATGCCGATGCTGGCCAGATCCGTTTGGAGGATCTGCGAAAACAGGCTCAGCGCCGGCTGGGCGTTGCTGATGATGATGTCGGTTGCAAAGCCGGAAACGCCAGCGTCTGTCAGCAGCGACTGGGCCTTGTCAAGATCGTACGAGAAGTACGTGCTCCGGGCGGCATCGTAGGCCGGCGCACTCGGCATCCAGGGCAGACTCAGTGGCTGCGCCGTGCCCTTGAAAGCGGTATCGGCAAAGCGCGCGCGATTCATGGCGTAGTTCATCGCCTGCCGCACCCGTTTGTCGTCGAAGGGTGGGTGACCGGCGTTCATGCCGATCTCCAGGATCGTGCCCGGATTGGGATGCGTGAGGCCCTGGAATCTGGTGTCGCCTTTCAGGCGGACGAAGTCGTCCACGGCGGGCGTGCGCACCAGGTCCAGGTTGCCTCCCTCCAGTTGAAGCGCCATGCTCGACTGATTGCGGACGTTCGTCACCACGCCATCGAGGTACGGCCGGCCGCTCTGCCAGTAGCTGGTGTTCTTTGCCAGGCTGAGGTGATCTCCCTGCGCCCATTCGACGAACATAAAGGGGCCTGTGCCAACGATTTTCGACTGCGCGTCGGGACCCTGCGCGGTCACCTGATCGACGATATTCAGGATTTCCAGACCATCGAAGAACGCCGGCCGAGAGGTGTCCGAGGTCAACATCACCGTATATTTGTCGGGCGTTTCGATCGCGTTGAACCAATTGCTGACGGCGGCCAGGGCGCCGGTGGTGACTTTGGGATCGCGCACGCGCAGGAGGCTGTACTTGATGTCGTCGCTGGTCAACTCACGACCGGTGTGGAACTGCACGCCCTTGCGCAAGTTCAGCTTGAACTGCGTGTAGTCACTATTGAGGTCCCAGCTTTCGGCCAGCATGGGTTGCGGCTTGAGGTTCAGGTCGTAGATCGTGAGGCGGTCGAAGACGAGCCAGGTCGTCTCCATCGCGCTGGGCGTGAACGTCGACGGTTCGAGGTTCGTCACGTCGGCGGGGATGGCGTGTCGTAAGGTACCCCCCGCGCGGGGCTGCAACGTCACCTGGGTTGGAGCGCTGGCCGTGGCTCCACTGGCTGGAGAATTGCCGGAGGCACTGGTCGGCGCCGATGCAGCAGTCACCGGCGGCGGCGCAGGTGTGGAAACTGGTCCAGCGGTGGGCGTACTCGGGGAGGCGCATGCAGCCAGAAGCGCAACGCCACCTGTCGATGCCAGACGCATCAGCATTACGCGCCGGCTGACCCGCGGATGGCTGAAGACGCTCACGTCGCGATGCCGGTTCGGGATCGTCTGAACATCTGCACTCTGACTCATCGGCGCGCTCCCTTACCCGCGCAATTCGGCCACCCCTCGCGGGAGTGGTGCTCGGGCGCGACCACTATGAGTCGCTCGATGAACGTGTGTCAACTCGACGCGTCTGCCCCCTGAGGGCAGCGGCAGGGTGCGCATGTTCCTCCCAGACGCTCGGGTGGAACGTGCAAAATCGACGTCGACTCCGCACACCTCTGCGCCAAGCTGTGCGCGTGGGACGCGTTGGGTGGAATCAGTTCCATCGATCAGCTCGTGAAACCGGCCAGCCGCCATCCAATCCGCGGCCAGCGCATAATCGCGGCCAGCCGCCATCCAATCCGCGGCCACGCGATTCCTGCTCTCAGGTGGCCGCCGCGTGCTCGCCGGCGAGCCAGCCGAAGACCAGCGCTGGCCCGATGGTCCCGCCGCCGCCCGGGTAGCCATACCCGAACGGATTGGCCGAGGCGTTGCCGGCGGCATACAGGCCAGGGATCGGCCCGCTGCCGTCAGAGCGCTGCACGCGGGCGTTCGAGTCAATGCGCAGCCCGCCCTTGGTTCCCAGGCAACCAAGCGACATGCGCACGCCGTAAAACGGCGGCTCGTTCAGCGGTCGAAGCTGTCGGGTCACGTCGGGTTCGCCCGTCTGGAACGCAGAAAAGAAGTTCGAGCCTCGTCCAAAGTCCGCGTCGAAACCGCGCGCGGCGTGCGCGTTGTAGCGCTCGACAGTCTCGCACAGCGCGGCAACGGGAAGGCCCAGTAGTGGAGCCAGAGCGTCGATCGTCTGCGCCCTGCTCAGCCAGTCGGGATCCGGGTCGTGCGGTCCGAGAGGTCCGATCTTGCGGCTGTGACGGCGCCCGGCGTCGAAAATCAGGTAGCTCGGCAAACGCGGGAATGCATACGCGCTCGGATCGAACTCGCGCATGGTGCGACCGATTTCGCTCTTGTTCAGCGTCTCGTCGACGAAGCGGCGCCCACGGCTGTCAACGACGATTCCGCCCGGAAAGGCAGGCTCGGTCATCAACTGGTGGTACAGCTGCACCCCATCGATCGTCTCGCCCGGAAGACCCATCGCGGGCGACCACCACGCTTCGCCCATATTACCCAGGGCCGCCCCAACCGACATGCCCATGCGTAAGCCGTCGCCTACGTGGGTGGGTGCACTTGCCGGCGCGGTGAGCGGGGCAGCAAGAAAGCTCTTGACCAGTCCTGGATCGCGCTCGAAGCCGCCGGTGGCGACAATGACATTGCCGCTGAGCTCCTGGCCACCGGCGCGCACGCCGACTACCGCGTCGCCGCGCGTCTCTAGCCCGCCGACGCGAACGCTCGTGCGAATGTCCACACCCTTGTCTTGCAGCCCAACCAGAAGACCGCCAATCAGGCCTCGACCACGGGCTTCGAGACCCGCGTTGCGGCGGCGATTCAGTTCCTGTTGATCCAGACCCGCGGCAGCTTCAGCTCGACTGGTGATGCCGCCGTCGAACGGATCTGGCCTGACCTGGTCCAGTATTTCGCGGCCGAGGGGACAACTGTCGATTTCCAGCGTCCGACCGAAGCGTTTGCCACCGTCGTGGTGCGCATAGTAGTCGGGGTAACCCCGGATGGTATTCCAGCGCGTGGGTGTCATGGCTTCGATGCGCTCGATCACCCCCGCACCCCGCCGACAGAATGTTTCCGCGATGATCGGGTCGCTATCACCCTGGCCGATGCTGTGCAGGTAGCGGATGCCCTCCTCAGCGGTATCCGAGATGCCCTCGGCCGCGCCCCAGCGGTTGGCGGGCACCCACACACCACCGCCCGAAAAAGCCGTGGTGCCGCCAAGACGATGCGCTGCCTCGAGCACGGTGACCGACGCGCCCGAGCCCGCGGCACACAGCGCCGCGGACAACCCTGCCGCGCCTGAGCCAATCACGATGACGCGTCGCTGTTGACTGGCCATTGCACACTCCTTCGTTCAGTGGAGCATAGCCCGACGGGTTGCCGCGGCCGCTGGCCATATCCGTGCACCCGGACGGGCGCCCTGACACGGCCAGGCCCCGCCAGGACGAAGACGGGCACCATCGAAGTCCGCGGCGGTACCCTGGTTGACGCCACGGTCACCGCTCAAGTTGCGGCACTCGCGGCAAACCTGATGGACCTCGAGCTTGATCGGAAAACGGCCATCGTCACTGGAGCGAGCCGCGGCATCGGCAAAGCCATCGCGCGTGTCCTGGCCGGCGAAGGTGTCGACGTTGCGCTGGTCGCTCGCGCGAGCGACGCGCTGGAGCAAGCCGCCGCCGACATCCGCCTGGCCACGCAGCGAAACGTCATAAGCGTGCCGACCGATACCGGCGTGGATGCCCAGGTGAAGGAGACGGTTGCCCGTGTTGCCCAGACCTTCGGTCACATTGACATCCTGGTGAACTCCGCTGCTCGGCCGGGCGGCAACCCTGCCCGACTGCCGGATCTGACGGATGCGGCCTTCTTTCCAGACCTGAATGTGAAAGTGCTCGGCTACGCGCGCTTCATCCGAGAGGTTGCTCCCTACATGCAGCGCCAGGGTTGGGGCCGCATCATCAACGTGGTCGGCATGGCCGCGCGCCAGCCCGTCGGAATCGTGAGCAGCGTTCGCAACGCCGCGGTCGTCGCCATGAGCCGCAACGTCGCCGAGCAACTCGGGCCGTCCGGCATCACCGTCAACGTCGTGCATCCGTTCGCCGTCCGAACCGAGCGATCCCTGGCCCAGGTCCGCGAGCTCGCGGATCGCGAAGGCATCAGCTTTGAAGCCGCGGAGCAGCGCCGTCTGGGTGACGCCAATCTGTTGCGGCGAACGATCGACGCCAGCGAAATCGGTTTCGTCGTGGCCTTCCTCGCGTCTCCGAAAGGGGTAGCTGTCAACGGCGAAGCCATCTCAGTGTCGGGCGGCACACCCGGCTGGATTTCGTACTGAAGCGCGCCGAGCCGCGAAACGCAGCGGGCCGCGCCTACGTCAGAAACTCGCGGAGCGCGGCGTCAAAGGCAGCCGGATTATCGAGGCCGATAGAGTGCCCCGCCCCAGGAATCTCGACGAACTCACAGTTCGGAATTGCCGCGACCATTTCTCGAGCGACGTCAGGTCGCAGAACCGGACTCTCGGCACCGCGCACCAGCAGCGTGGGACACGCGATCCGCGCAAGGTACGGCCACAGGTCAAGCGCTTGCCAGCACTTTGGCGCCTGCAGGTCATACATCGGGGTGAGTCGCCCGCTGGGCAACCGTCGAACCGTATGTTCGGCGCGCTGCCGCTCCAGGAGCGGATCGGGCCGCGGATTGCGGGCGTGCGCGTCGGCGATGACTTCTTCGAGGTTGGCGTATTCCGGAAGGCTGTCGGCATCGCGCATATACGCGATCAGGTCGAGCCGCATGGTCGGCTCCATATCCGAGATCACCAGCCGCTCGACGCGCTCGGGGTGCGTCGCCGCGGTGTACATCGAGTTGTGACCGCCCATGGATTGGCCGACCAGGGAACATCGGCTCCAGCCGAGCGCGTCGCAGACGCTGACGATATCCGACGCGTAGGTCTCCGTTCGGTAGCCTTCGCAGGGTCCACGGTCGCTGTCACCATGGCCGCGCTGGTCGAGAGCGACAATGTCGAGCGCGTCGCTCAGTGCCGCCGCGTTGTGATCCCAGGCATGCGCAAACACGGCCAGACCATGCAACATCAGCACCGGCGGTTTGTCGCCCGTGCGCCAGTCGAGAGCGCGCAGTCGCAGCCCGTTTACTTCAAGGAATGTGTCTTTCGGTCGTTCCACGGAGACAGGTGTCGCCATCAGCGAGGATTGTGCCAGGCATCGCCCAGCAGGTTGATGGCGAACACGGTCCAGACGATGGCCAGGCCAGGGAAGACGGCGGTCCACCAGGCCAGGTGGAACACGTCGCGCGACTCGCTGAGCATCGAGCCCCAGGCGGGAGTTGGCGGCCGCACGCCAACACCCAGAAAACTCAGGGATGCCTCCGCCAGGATCATCGTCGACACGTTGACCGTGGCGATCACCAGAATCGGCCCCAGCGCATTCGGCAGGACGTGTCTTCGCAGAATGCGCGGACTGTCCGCACCCAGGACGCGCGCCGCGAGCACGAATTCACGCTCCCGCAGTGACAGTGTTTGAGCCCGCATAACCCTTGCATACTGGACCCACCCCAGCAGCCCCAGGACGATGGCGATGGTGAGCAGACTCGGCTGGACCACGGTCAGGATGGCGATTGCCAGTACGATCGGCGGCAGCGCCAGCTGCAGATCGACCAGACGCATCGTCACGCTGTCGACGAGGCGGCCGAAGTAGCCGGCCACCAGGCCGAGCGTGACCCCGACGGCACCTGCCAGCAGGACGGCCAGAGCGCCGACCGCGAGCGAGGTGCGCGCGCCATACACCAATCGGCTCAGCAGGTCCCGGCCCAGAAAGTCTGTACCGAGCGGGTACGCGGGGTTGGCACCAGGCAGCCAGAAGGGCGGCAAGAGGGTGCGGGCGAGGTCCTGATCGTCATAGGCGTGTGGGGCCAGAAGCGGCGCAAAGATCGCCGCGCAGACGACCACGGCGGTCATCGCCCCACCGATCAGCACCGTGGGCGGGAAGCGGCGCGCACGTTTGACACGCAGCGCACGCACAGCACCCGCGAGGTCTGGACGCGCGTGCGCACGTTCTGTCGCGCGAGGCACCTCGACGGCGGTCATTGGCAAGCGACGGGCGGCATTCATGCGCTCGCCGCCGGGGATCTCCGCACGAGCGTGCCGCCCTTCATGACCAGCCGAACGTCGGCCAGTACAGACAGATCCTGCAATGGGTCGCCGCCGACCGCGATGATGTCGGCCAGTTTGCCAGGTTCGAGGGTGCCAAGCCTGGCACCGACACGGTTCACCTGCGCGGCATTGCGCGTTGCGGCTTGCAGCGCCTGCATTGGACTCAGTCCATTGGCCGCCATGAAGCCAATCTCGGCCACCAGGGCGGGCTTGCCGGGCATGCGTCTCGATGCCGGCGCTGAATGCGGGGCGCGGCAGATTGTCCACGCCGGTAATGAGCGTCAGTCCAGCAGCTGCTGCCTGCCTGAACGCGGCGTGGTGGACGCGCCCGGCCTCGATGGCGTTGTCGATCAGCCAGTCAGGAAACACCCCAGCAGCGCGCATGAACGTCTCGTTCCAGGCGGCCGTCACGGTGAGCTGCGGTGAATACACAACCTGATGGCGGGCCATTGCATCGATGCCCGCCTGGCCCAGGACGAACCCGTGTTCGATCGAGTCGGCTCCAGCCTCCGCGGCCATGCAGACGGCCTCGTCGCCAATCGCATGCACGCAGGCGTGCCGACCCCAGCGATGCGCTTCCTCGATTGCCGCGCGCAGCTCTGTCGGCGTACAGATCGTGTGCGTGATGCTCTCTGCCACCGGAGCCGCAATGGCGCCCGAGGCGAACAGCTTGATGTGGTCGGCTCCCTTCCACAACAGCGCCCGCGCCCGCCGACGGTATTCGTCTTCGCCCGCCGCTCCACGGCTCCACGAGCTATCGCCGCTCGCGAACAAGCGGGGACCCAGCAGCGTTCCGGCGTCGATCGCCTTCTTGAGACGCAGGTCCGCGTCGAAACGGTCACCGGCCGTCCGCAGCGACGTGATGCCCGCAAAGAGGTTGTCCTGAGCTTTGCGGACGCAGCGATACGCGTACTCCGCCTCGGTCTCGCTTGCCGCGCGCGACTCCCAGGGCGGCACCAGGCTGCCAAGGTGTACGTGGCAGTCCCACAGTCCAGGCAACAGCGTCGCACCCTCGAAATTCACGGTCGCGTGGGCGCCCCGCAGACGCGAGCGCACTTCGTCGGCAGGTCCAACGTCGACGATGGACTCACCGTCGACCACGATCCCCGCACCGGCGAGCCGCGGGCTACCCGTGCAGTCAATCAGTCCACTGGCAAGCAGGAGCGTTGTCACAGGCGTATCCGCGGATCCAGGTAGCGATAGGACAGATCGACACCCAGGTTGATGAGCAAGAACGCCGCGCCGATGATCAGCACCATCGCTCGAACTAGCGGGACGTCGCGCGCGAACACGCCTTGCATGAGCAGCCAACCAGCCCCAGGCCAGGCAAAGACCGTCTCGACGATGACTGAGCCCGCCAGCAAGGCCCCGAACTGCAACGCCACCACGGTGACCGTTGGGATCATCGCATTGCGCAGGACATGTCGGTATTCAATGTGGCCAGCGGCCAGACCCTTGGCACGCGCGGTCGTGACGTACGGCTGGCCCATCTCGCCGAGCACACTGCTGCGCGTGAGCCGTGTGATCAGACCGATGCTCGGCAGGGCGAGGGTGACCGCCGGCAGAATCAGATGCTGGACGTCGCCGGTGCCGCCGACTGGCAGGAGCCGCAAGTAGTCGCCCACGAACAGGATGAGGATCAATCCCAGCCAGAAGCTGGGCACCGAGATAAAGGCCAGCGCGAACACCGAGCCGAGCACGTCACACGCGCCATGTGGACGGACACCGGTGAGAATCCCGAGCGGAATCCCGACCACGACCGCAAGCGTGCACGCGGTGACTGCCAGGATGATCGTGAGCGGTAGCTTCGAAATGATGAGCGGCAAGACCGGCTGGTCGAATTTGATGGAACGTCCCAGGTCACCGTGTACCACGTCGCCGAGAAACGTGAGGTACTGAACGTCGACTGGCTGATCCAGGCCGAATTCGTGTTCGAGCGTGAGGCGGTCCTGCTCGGTGGCGTGCACGGGCAGCATCACGGTGACAGGATCACCCGACAATAACACCAGCGCGAAGGCGACCACGCTGAGCAGCAGCAGCACGATCGCGGACTGGGCGAGACGATTCACAACGTAGGCGAGCATCGGCGGTGGGTCCAGGCCGATTCTAAGAGTGCCCGGGGAGCGTGCTGCGTTGCATGCCAACGCGCCGCCTGCTTGCGTGTCTCACAGGCGTCGCTCGAGCCAATCGAGGATCAACCCGGCGATCTCGAGATTGCCGCGCTCCAGCATCATCAGGTGACCGTGGCCGCCGAGGCCGTGCTCGGTCAGCACCAGATGTTCGCCGCCCACGAAGTCCGCGATTCGGGAATCAGCACCGTCCGGATGGTTCGGATCGACGTCGGCGGAGACGACCAGAATGGGCACCGAGCGGACGATGTCGGGGCGATCAACGCGCAACTGCTGTCCGCGCACGTTGAGCCGCTCGTTGTACACACGTGCGCTTTCCGGAACCAGCGAAGCGAAGTAGACGTCGAAGGCTTCGGTCGGGAAGCGCGGGGAGGCGGTGAAGTGGCGAACCTCGTCGCGTGTGAAGTGAATCGGCTGGTTCTCCGGATACGCTGGCCACGACCACCACGGCTGAATGTTGCCGGGCGGGCTCGGCGCTACGGCAACCAGCGCCACGATCAGATCCGCCACCTGCTCGGCGAGTTTCCAGCCCATGGCTCCCGACATGCTGTGCGTCACCAGCACCGCCGGTCCGATGTGTTCGAGCAGCGCCCGAGCCGCGTCGACCACCCGCGCGCCGGACATGCTGCCGAAGTCCGGCACGGCCCCGGAGCGGCCATGTCCCGGCCAATCGGCGACGATCGCCGCCCAACCGCGTTGTGCCACGTAGTCCGCCCAACCCTGGCGGCCGTCGGGCGTCGTCCGGTAACAGGCGCCCGTGTGGCCGCCACCATGCAAAAAGAGGATCGGTGGACGAGTTGGACGGGTTGGACCGGCCGAGGCAGCGGTAAGCACGCCCGCGCACATCACATATGGCTCAACGCCAGCGCGCAAATCCGCTGGCATCAGGTGTGAACCTCCGCGAGCACCGAGTCGATCGGCGCTCAGTCCGTCACGGACATTGGCTGCACCGCGACTTCGTTGTCCGGTCGCGGCACGAAGCCCTTCACACGATCGCGTATCCCGGTGATATTGGTCTGATAGTAGAGGTACACCCACGGCGCATCCTGCTGGATCAGACGAATGAAGTCACCGTAGATCTTGTTGCGAGCCGTGGAATCGACGGTGGTGCGGGCCTGGTCGACCAACGCGTCCGCCTGATCGTTGGTGTAGCCCTGCCAGGTCAAGCCCTTGATTTTGGAGCTGAAACTCGCGGGGAACAGATTGTCGGTGGTCGAGCCGCCTTGCTGAATGAGCAGCATGTCGCTGGTCTTGTCCTGCAAGAGTTTGACGAACGCGCCCCACTCCCACGGATTGACCTGGACCTGCACCCCGACCTTGGCAAGCATGCCGGCGACTGCCTGGGCGACGGCTTTGTCCTGGAGGTAACGCCCGTCGGGCGTATCGAGCGTGAAGCTGAACCCGTTGGCGTAACCAGCATCCGACAGGAGCTGTTTGGCCTTGTCCGGATCGTAGTTGTACATGACGCCGAGGTTGGGGTCGTAGCCTTCGTGCGCCGGTCCCGCCGGAGCAGGCAGGATCGTCCCATTGCCGCCGAGCAAGCTGGTGATGATGGCCTGCTTGTCGACCGCGTAATTCATGGCCTGACGCACGCGCTGGTCGCTGAACGGAGGCTTCGATGCATTCATGATGAGCACCATGAAGCTCTGGCTCGGAAGCTTGACGACAGACATACCCGGCTGTCCGTCGACTTGCGAGATCTGGCCCGGCGACATGCTGGTAATCAGGTCGGCCTGCCCCGTGCGCAGCTCGACGACGCGCGTCGTGTCTTCCGTCACTGGTTGCCAGACGATGGTCTTGATCTGCGGATCTCCGCCGAAGTGGCTGCCTGCCGCTTCGACCACCATCTTCTCCCCCGGCGACCAGGACACAAATCTGAACGGACCGGTGCCGATCGGGTTCTTGAAGAAATCGTCGCCCTGCGACTGCATAGCCTGCGCTGGCCCCATGAAGACGCCGTACGCAAGGTTCTCCAGCAACGCCGGGAAAGGGTCCTGGGTGGTCACCTTGACCGTGTAGTCGTCCAGCGCGTCGACCTGTGCGACGGGGCTGAGCATGCTCGCGTAGATGTTTTTCTCGTCGGGCGCGACGAAGCGCTGGAACGACCACAACACGCTCGCGGCATTGAACGGCTCGCCGTTGTGGAAGCTGACCCCCTGCCGAAGATGAAACACCCAGGTGTGATCGTCAGGATTTTCCCAGGATGTCGCCAGCCAGGGCGCGATCTTGAAACTTGCGTCGCGCACCAGCAGCTGGTCGTAGATGGACGTGTGCATGCCGCGGATGGCCTGGATCTGGAACGGGTCGGTCGTGGTGATGTCAGCCCCCTGCGCGACGGTGAGGGTGCCCGTCGGGGCGTTGGCAACTGCCGGGGCCACGGTCGCCGCGGACGAAGCTGGGGCGCTTGTCGCGGCGGCGGCAGGCGCCGACGTTGGCGGCGCGGCCTGGGCACTCGCGCCTGTCGGGGCCGTGGCGGCGGGGGGCGCGGCGGTCGGGGCGGACGTGGACGGTGCTGAGACCGATGGTGCGGCGCATGCCGCGGCCAGACCGCCTGCCGCGACGGCGGCCAACCACGCCATGCGCGTTAGAAACGCGCGGCGGTTCACTGCAGCTCGCCTGTTCGCGGACCAGTCTTGCTCTAGCATGTGATCTCCTGCACTCGTCCAAACTCGGTCGCCACGGCGCCGCGCGTATGGTAGGCAGACGTCGAGCCGCGTGGCTAGCGCTGCGCGGCCCGCGGTGGCGTGTGCACGAAATCCAAACGCGAGCTGGACGCCCTGCGGCGAAGCCCGCGGCGCTGACGCTTGGGACCCTTCTGAACGCCAACTGTCTGAGGGTTTCGCCCGCGAACGAGCGATGGCCCTTCAGCGTTCGGCGAAACGCGGCAGCACCTGGCGACCGAGCACGTCGATCGCTTCGAAGGGATCTGGCCCGAGCGGTGGCCCAAAGCTCAGGTGTCGCGCGCCGAGCGCGACCAGGCCTTCGAGCCTCGGGATGAGATCCTCCGCGGTGCCGACGACGCCGATGCGCAGCATCTTCGGCGTTACCATCGCCATGGCGCGTTCCGGGTCCCGATCCACCATCATGGCCCGCTGGATGGGCTCAAACTCCGCGCGCGCCACGCCCAGATGCTCGAGGATGCGTGCGCTGAGCGCGTGGCCGTAGTAGGCGACCTTTTCGCGTAAGGCACGTTCCGCGGCGCGGCGGTCGGCTGACACAGAGCACCAGATGCACGCTGCCACGTCGACCTCGGAAACGTCGCGTGCCGCGGTCGCCGCTCCGTGGCGAATATAGCCGAGCGCCTCGGCGAAGCCTTCTGGCGGGAACAGCAGCGGTAGCCCGCCGTCGGCGTCGGAACCGATGAGGGCAAGCATGCGCGGGCTCATCGCGCCGACGTAAATCGGGATGCGTCGCGTCGCAAAGCGAAGATACGCCTCGCTGGTCCATGCGCCGATGAACCCACCCGCGGGATGCAGGCGATGGCCGTCGAACAGTCGCCGCAGCGCACCGATGGTCTCGGAGATCGCCGTGACCGGGTGTTCGGCGCGAATGCCGACCCAACCGAGGAAATCGTCAGCACCGCTGGAGATGCCGAGCAGCGCGCGGCCACGACTGAGCTCGTCGAGCGTCGCCGCGGCCATGGCGATTTCCGCTGGGTGCTGTGTGTAGGGGTTGACGATGCACGTCCCCAGTTGAATACGGCTGGTGGTTCGAGCGGCGGCGGCGAGAACAATCCAGACGCTGCGCAGGAACAGGTCGTCGCTGACCCAGAACGCATCGAAGCCGGCCTGCTCGGCGCGCTGCGCGAGCTCCGGGTACATCTCCACCGGCAGGTCGTTGTTGAAACGGACGCTGAACCGCACCTACGCGACGAGGCCGTCGGCCTCGATCTCGACGAGGCGGCCATCGACCAGGCCAGCCACCTGAATCAGCGTGTTCGCCGGTCGAATCTGCCCAAAGACTTCACCGTGCGCGCGGGCGACCTCTTGCCAGTCGTCCATTCTGGTGATGTACACACGCGTCCGAACCACGTCAGCCAGAGACGCGCCAGCCTCACGCAGGGCGCGCTCGATTTTGTCCAGGATGTACCGCGTCTGCGCGTAGGCACTGTCGCCGCCGTGCAGCGCGCCGCGCTCGTCGCTGGCCGTCGTACCCGCCACCCAGATGCTGTTGCCGACGCGGACCGCGCGCGAGAATCCCGCCAGCGCCTCCCAGGGCGTGTTGCTCGAGACGAGTCGCCGCTCCATAGGAGCACGATACAGGGCACGCGATCGCGCGTGGCACAAGGGTGCAGTCCCCGTCTTGAAGAGTCGCGTCGATAGCCCGACGTCTCGTCAGTTGCTCTGTGTGCTCGCAGCCAGATCGAGCTCGTGCACGCGAGGGAGGACCTTGTCGGCAAACAGCTCGATGGAGCGCCGGGTGCTGTCACGGTCTGGTCCGCGGAAGATCAGGTCCAGGACGCCGGCTCCCAGCTCGCGCTGCACGTTGCAGATCTGCTTCAGAACCGTCTCCGGGCTGCCGGCCAGTTGCTGGCCATTCTCGAGCCGCTCGGCAAACTCCGCGCCGCGGTTGCGACCCACGCGGCCACGCTGCTGCGCCTGATCGCGACCGTAGTAGCCCGTGGCGGCGACGGCGTCGTCGATCACCGGGTTGGCACGAGTGAGGCCGGTGTTACTTTCGGGACCACCGCTCTGCAACTCGTCGAATGCCTGCTGGTCGGTCTCGGCGACATGGATGCCGACGCGGTAGATGATGTCGTCCGCGGACGGAGTCCAGCCCGTCTCACTTGCGATCTGTCGATACAACCTGGCGGATTGGCTCGCCAACGGCACTGAGGTGACGGCGAAACCCAGGCCGATACGATTGCGCGCCGCGAGCTCCGCTGACTCCGGGCTTGACCCGGACATATAGATGGGCGGATGCGGCTGCTGTACCGGTCGCGGCCAGATCGAGATCGAACGGAATTCGAAGTGGCGGCCCCACCAGCCAAAGGGCTGCGGCTCGGTCCACGCCCGACGGATGATCTGCAGCGCTTCGTCGAAGCGCTCGCGCGACTCCGCGGGGTTGATGTTGTATGTCACGTACTCGTTGGAGGTGCCGCGCAGCATGCCGGCGACGATCCGGCCCCCGGTCAGATTGTCGAGCATCGCGAATTCTTCGGCGACACGGACCGGATTCTGGATGGGAATATTCGGTCCGAGCAGCGCAATCCTGGCGCGCTTGATCCGCTGGCTCAGCGCACCTGCCATGACCATCGGGTTCGGCGTGAGCGAAAAGGGCGAGAAATGGTGTTCGGCGACAGTCACCCAGTCGAAACCGAGCTCATCCGCGATACTGAACTGTTCGAGCGCCCAGTTCATCGAGTCCTGTGCCGCGTCGCTGGAATACACGTTCACGGGGACGGGCCATTTCCCGCGCACAGACGGCCCGATATAGGTTGCGCCGGTGAACAACGCTGCCTTCATACACTCCCCAGCTCTCTTTCCAAGCTCTGCTGTGACCGAGCTGCACGTCGCGGCCACCCTCGCGAAGAGCCGCTGACATACGCCATCACTTGCACCATACGTCTGCGTGGTCGCCGACGTCATGTCATCGGAGTCGTCACGCGACGTGGGCGGATCATTACCAGTTCCGCAACCTCGCGTCAACAGCGCGTTAGCACGAATCATGAATACTACTCGCGTTCATTTCGCCGCGGGGTGCGCCGCCGCGGTTGCGATCTGCTCGTCACTGCAGCAGTCCGTTCCCGAGTGGGGTCCGCTGAGCTGATACAACGGCCTGGCATTCTCCGCCGCCGCCTACCCGGTACCCGCGGTCTAGAAGTCTGGCCGACAAGCCCGTTTTCAGCCCGAATCGCAGTCGGCAGACTTCTGTGACAGTTTGGCCTAGAAGTTCGGCCGACAAGCCCGTCTTCAGCCTGAGTCGCAGGCGGCCAGACTTCTGTGACAGTTTGCGCCAGGAGCGCGGCAGCCGGTTTCGAGGTGGACTACGGGCTTTTCGGCCGCGCTCCTCGCAAGCCGCCGTGGCGGCTCTGTTTGTTGAGGGGCGCGCGACGTCAAGCGGCCTTGTGGGCGCTCAGCAGGAAGGCTGGGAACTTCACGCGGTTCTTCTCGTCGCGCTCGAAGGCCTGTCCTGGCAAGCCAGCCCGCTGCGGGACATTCGCATGGATCGCTGCCCGGCCGAACGTCGTCGATCTCCCAGTAATTGGACACCGCGGCGCGCAATTCGTCTTCGTCCACTTCGTTCGGCTTGTTTTCGAGACCCGCGGGGAACGCACCGCGGGCGAATACCAGCACGAAGTAGGACGCACCGCTGGCTGCCGCCGCATGTACTGCGCGCAGGTAGTCGTCGCGAGCTTCAACTGGCAGCGAATGGAACAGCGTGCTGTCAATCACGGTCATGAAGCGGCCGTCGTATCCGTGGAACGTGGTGATGTCGGCCTGGACGAAGCTGGCATTGGTCAGTCCGCGCTCCGCGGCCGCCCTTGTTGCCGCGGCGATGGCAGTCGGCGTAATGTCCACACCAAGCACCGTGTACCCGTCGGCGGCAAGCGCCAGCGAGAGTTCGGCGTATCCGCAGCCGGCGTCCAGCACGTCGCTTCGCACTTTGCCCTGCTTGATCAGTTCGACAAGTTCGGGTTGCGGTTCACCGATGTTCCAAGGCGGCGGGCCGTCGAAGCCACGTTCCTGCCGGTAGGCACTGTCCCAATCCATCACGTCAGGCATAGTTCGAAGGTACCCGCACAGGTCTCAGGCGTGCACGGACTCGGTGCGAGCATCAGCAGGCTGCGTCACCGCCGGGTGAGCGCGTGCGCGATCTTCAGGCCGCCTGGTTCTCCCAGGGCTTGCGGCCGTGATAGGTGACGATCTGCCTGCCTCCTGGATCGCCGTCAAGCGCCGACAACCTGGCCATCGGCAGCCGCCGGAGCTGGTGCAGCTGTTTTGCCGACTCAGCCCCAGCCCCAGCCCCGAGCCAGCGCTGAACTCCCACCGTCGGCGAGGCCGGCGCGTGAGCCGGCTGCTCGCGTCCTTCGGCGGATCAGGCCGTCTGCAGCACTCGCCACTGTACCTTCGGATTGACGAGGTACGGAGGCAGCCGGCCGTCGACCAGCGCCAGCACGTTTTCCTCGGTCATGCCAGCGCAGCGCAGCAGCGACTCGTCCGCGTGCCCGAGGCCGTGCGGGGTACCAATCACGTTGTCCATCTTCAACAGCGGATTATCGAGTTCGGGGGGCTCGGTCTCGAATACGTCCAGCCCCGCGCCAGCGATCTGCTGGTTGCGCAGCGACTCGATCAGCGCCGACTCGTCGATCACGCCACCTCGCGATGTGTTGATCAGGTACGCCGTCGGCTTCATCTGCGCCAGGCGCTCGGCGTTGATCAGGTGAAACGTCTTGGGCGTCAGCACCGGGTGCAGCGAAACGAAGTCCGCTTCGCTCAAGACACGCTCGAGCGTGGTCAGCTCGGCCAGGTCGCTGGACGACACGTATGGGTCGTACGCGAGCACGTGCATGCCAAAGGCACGCGCCAGGCCGGCCACCAGGCGACCAATTCGGCCGAGCCCGACGATGCCGATCGTTTTGCCGTGCAGCTCCATGCCGCGCATGCTGAGTGTCGGCTCGGTGCTCGAGCGGGCCTTTTCAATCCACTGCGGCAACTGCTTGGCCACCGACAGCATCAGCAGCAGCGTGGCTTCGGACATCGTGATCGAGTTGCCCGGTGAGTTGGCAACCGCGATGCCGAGCTCCGTGGCGACGGCGACGTCGACTTTCTCGACACCCACGCCGGGCGTGACCACGCCGCGCAGGCCCTGCGCAAGCTCCAGTGTTTTGCGGCCGACGTAGTCTCTGCGGGCCACGAGGACCTGCGCGTCGGCGAGGGCGCTGGCCAGATCTGGGCCGTCCCTGGCCTCGGTCAGTCGCACCTCACAGGCATCCAACAGACGCGGCATGTCGTGCTCGAGGGACCCCGTCGGGTAGTTGCGAGCGCAGTTGAAGACCACGATCGGACGAGCCATTGGTGTGCTCCTTTGCTGGCTACTAGCGTACCGAGTACCGCTGGGCAGCAGCAGGGAAGGCGTTTTCGTCCTCGGCCGGTTCTGTCTCGGGCGTCGGATGCGCCGGTCACTGTCGCCCGGCGCCAAGAGCGCGGCAGCCACCGTGTCGGCTCGCCACGTTCCACACGGGGGTGATCAGGCATCCTGTATGCATGGACGCTCTCGGCCATGCAGAACACCCGCCGCGGCATCGACGCTCAGGCTGCGTAGCTCGCACGGCTCGCACGTGAAGGCGCATGGACCGCACACGCGGCAGGAACTCGACGAGGCGGTAGAGGGCGTCTTGTGGTGGCCGTCAGCCCTTGCCCTCCTGGTCGTCGGCCTGACGTACTCCCTTATTTCGGAGCGTCTGACGCTTGGGCCGCCCTGGCTGCTGTTGGTGCTGTTGGTGGTCGTCCTGCCGCTCATCTACGTGCTGCGCTGGCGAGGGCTGCACCGGTTGCAACGAATCGTCGCCATCTCGATGCTCGTGCTGGTGACACTGGCCGTCGCGGTGAGCGCCATCTTCCTGCTGGTCTCTCCGTCAGTCGCTGATCTCTCGGCGCTCGAGCTGCTGCGCGGCGCGCTGCTTTTGTGGGTGAGCAACATCCTGAACTTTGCCCTGTGGTACTGGGAGGTCGACGGTGGCGGACCTGTCCGTCGCCTGCTGACAGGCTTTCCTCCAAGTACCGACTTCGCCTTTCCGCCGCAGCAACAGGCCGCGCTGAGCGGAGAGAAGGATCTGGACTGGTCGCCACAATTGATCGACTATCTGTTTCTGGCTTTCACCAGCAGCAGCACGTTCGGTCCGACCGACACGCTGGTGATGGCGCGCCGCGCGAAGGTGCTGATGATGCTCCAGGCCAGCCTGTCGCTGGTCATCTTTGGCGGCGTCGTTGCGCGCGCCGTTGGGAATCTCCACTAGAGAAGTTCGGCCGGCCGGCCCAGATCAACGAACGGCGAACCAGATGCCATCGCCAGGGATGGCATCTGGTGGTTGCCTCAGACTTACCTGGGCAGTGTGAAGGGATTGAACAGCGGGTTTTCCTGGGACGCGCCAAGGAAGATATTGGAGGTGCTGATGGGCGTCGAGTCGAGGTCAGCCTGGCCCGTCAGGACGGTGCCGCCGTCGATGTCAAAGTTGACACCGTCGATTCCGTCGTAGGTGTGGTAGTAGATCACCAGATCGTGGCCGCCGTTTTCGAGGTAGTTCTGGTCGCCAGGTTCGAGGCGAACGGGGCTGAGGTTGGTGATGACGCCATCGGTGTGGAATCGAGCGGCAAAGACGTGCTCGGCGCCGGGGCCGTGGGTTCGCACGTGGAGCCCATCGTCGTCGTGCCAGAGGTAGTAGCCGAGGGCCGAGGCATCGGTGACACCCGGGTTCCCCTCCAGACGACTCTGCCAGGCGAAAGTCGGAACCGCGAAAGCGAGCAGGGCGGCGCAAGCAAGGAGCAGAGCGAGTACTTTGGTTCGCATGGTCGTAATCCTCAACAAGTTGGTGTGGTCTGGTGTCCATCGTGCACTTGGAACACCTACTACACGCACCGGCCGACCATGGCGTTGCGGTATTTTCTTAAATGATTCGACGGGTTTTGCTAAAAGTATTCCGTCGGACTTCGTTCACATAGATGGCAGACTTGTAGACGTCATCGATGTGGCAGTGGAAAGCTGCTTTTGTTGACGGGCGCAAACCAGTAATCGAGGTGTGTTGCGACCCTCGACAGGAGCCTGACATATCCCTCGGCGATTGACAGTGAAGTGCGTCACAGAGGTGGGAAGCTCGCGCTCCGAACCCCAGATAACCCCACATGGCAGGCGTGGCGGCTGCAGGCCGCTGCCAGGCGACGCCGCTCGAGCCGTTGCCCGGCCAGGAGCGCGGCTGGCGGTTTCGAGGTGGACTACGGGCTGTTCGGCCGACTGCGACTCGGGCTGGAAACGGGCTTGTCGGCCAGACTTCTAGCTCGAGCCAGTTGAGCTACGCAACGTGTGCCGCCCCGACGCGATCACGTGGCGCTCGCCGCGAGCGACTGTTGCAGCTCGGAGCGAATCTGCTCGCCGCCCGCGTTTTGCCAGTCTTTCACCAGCTGGTCGAAGTCCGTCATGGGCCGGCGTCCGAGCACCACATCCGTCACACCATCCAGGAACGGTTGCTCGGCCGTAGCCCCTTTCAATGCGAGGGTCTCCGAGTACAGGCCGAGCGTCGGGTCGGCCAGCCCAGCCTGGATATTGGGCACCTGATCGGCCTGAAGCACTCTGGCGAAATCGGCCGAGGTGGGATCGAACAGCACCGGTGTGGGCCGCACCACGAATGACCACGACGGCGTAATTTCCGCTTTCCCCTTGTCAGTCAGCATCGGGTTGCCGCTCGCGTCCAGGGTGTGGTCGACGTCGGGCAAGCCGTAGTTGATCAGAAGGTGCTCCTGCGTACCGAACGGCGCTGCCAGATAGTTCATGACGCGCAGCACCTCGCGAATCCGATCCGGGCTGGCCTGCTTGAGCGCGCTGAAACCACCAGAGCTGAGCCCCAGGGGAAAGGTTGCCGTGGCCCCGGCGGCAGTGAAGGGCGGCGTTATGCGCAGCTTGCCGGGCGGGTCGGCGGTCGCGCTCTGGTCCCAGAACTGGACAGCAGAAGCGGCGCCATCCCAGCGGAAGACGACTTTGCGACCCGCGAAGTCAGTCTTCCCCTGGGCGTTGTTGCCGGTGACGTCATTTGGATGGAAGACGCCGGCCGCGTACAGGTCGCGTGTGTAGGCCACCGCTGCCTTGTAGGCATCTGTTTCACGGTCCTTGACAAGCTTGCCACTGGCATCCAGGCTCCAGTTGTTCGGGGCACCGAACCACATGCCCTCGAGCCAGGTGGTTACCCCGAGACCGACATCGGGATCCACGCCGATGCCCCACTGTCCTGCCTGCGCATTCGTAACCGCCAGCAAAATCCGCTTGAAGTCGTCCGTCCCGGTGGGCATGCCGACACCAGCCTGGTCAAGCAGCTCCTGGTGCGCCCAGAAGACTCGGTACAGCGTGCTGTACACGATGGGAACACCGTACAGACTGCTGCCGTATACGCCCGCCTTCCACGCGTCGGTGGGAAACGCGGCCAGATTCGGATAGTCCTTGTCCGCGTCGCCCGCGAGGTAGGGCGTGAGGTCCGCGCATTTCGTCTTGAGAAACTGAGCCAGCCCAGGCGTTGTCGAGGGCGCGCTGAAGTAGATCGTGTCCGGGAGGTCGTTGCCCGCCATGAGTGTCTGCAGGCGCTGCGGGTAATCGGCGATGGGCGCGAGTTCCAGATGCACTTCCGCGCCCAGGCGTTTGTTCAATTCCTGCAAGGCCGCGTTCTGGTCGAGCGCTGCCACCGGCGGGGTGTACTGAAACGTCAGCATGCTGACAACCGAACCCTGCCCGGGCGTGTCAGTTACCGAAGCGGGCGGGTTGCGGGGGTAGCTCAGGTAGCCGGCGTCAACGCCGGTCAGGGGCGGCGGGAGGTCGGGCTTGACGGCCTGAGACCCGTAAAAGGTTGGCAGCACCTTGCTGCCGGTCGCGGTTGGCGCGGCGGCGGCGCTGCTGCCCAGCGCGGGCGCCGCTGTGGGACTGGTCGCCGCGGTCGCCGAGGTGGCTGAGGTAACCGCGGGTGCTGCGACCGTGGCCGTGGCTGGCTGAACCTGGGTCGGGGCCGGCGTTGGGTTGGGTGCAGGCGCCAGCGCCGGCGCGGAGCATGCCGCGACCAGGACCACGACGCTAGAACCCATCACGCCCTGGATAAACCCGCGGCGGGTAGTCGCCCGCCCGAACGATGGGGAATTCGTGACATCAACCACGCTGCCGGTCTGCATGCTGACCTCCCTCGGCCAATGTACACATTCTTGCGGCCGCTGCAGGCGCTGAGTCGGCTAGGGCGACACACAACCGTTAGCCCCGGTCGGTAACCTTTAAAAGTAAAAGGCGACGAGCGGACCTCCCAGTCACGTCCGCTACCCCAGACCGCTACGCTGCCGCCCTGCTTGTCAGGGTACCAGCCGTCGTGGAGGGCGACGATCACGCGACCAGCCTCGCGCAGACGCTGCGTCAGTTCTTCGGCGCCCATGCAGAACAGGTCCCGCTCTTGAGACGCCGGGTGCTGCCGAGAGTGAACGACCCTCACCTCACTGGGCACGACCCTGACGTCGCGTCCGCACGACCAAGATCACGACCCAGACTCCAGGAGAAACGAGGTTATCCTCGACGCCATCACCGCTGGTTGCTCCAGCTCCGGGTGGTGTCCGGCCTCAGCAATGATCTCGAATCGCGCCCCGGGAATCAACGCACTGTAGCCCATACTCCGGCGACACGATGCGGTCCGAAGCACGCCACAACATCAGCGTTGGTACACGGATGCGATGCAGCCAGGGGAGGTCCGCTGTAACCGGCGTCGGCCCATGCAGCAGCAGCATCGGTACGCCGCGGCCGACATGTACTGTCTCCAGGTCGTTAGCGGCCACCCATGACACGTTCCAACTCGCCCGTTGGTTCCAGCTCTGCGCGTTGCGGCAGCACTTCCTTTGCCGCGAGTGCCGCGAGCCTGAAGCTCTTCTCGGCTTCGGCGTGGGTGACAAAGCCCTGGCGATGTCATCATGATCAGTCGGCCGACTCCCCTGTGGTCTCGTGGCAGTGTTTGATGTGCTTTACGACCGTGTCCGGGTTGGCGGCGAAGAGTTGCCCGTTCGCGATCAGGTTCTCGGCACGCACGTCGCGTGGCGCTCGGCTTCTTCCGCCGCGCCAGGCGCTGGCGGCGAGCTCCGGACTCACCTGGCCGGGAAGGAACCGCTCGAATTTGCGCCCCTTGCTTGCGACTGACGGTAATGAACCAGCGGATCTTTTCCGCGATGCGCTACGCTTGGGCGTCACTCTCGCCGACGTAACAGAAAGCCATGTACGACAAACGATCTTCGGAGGCCGCACGTCGTGGAGTCACTGGTGGCTGCCCAGAAATCTGGTCGCGGCTGCTGCCAGGCGCACGGCCAGATGGTGACGTGTGGATGAGTAAAGAATGTTCCTTCCCAACTGAATGAGCCATCGTGCGAAGTAAGCGCCTTGTCGATGGTCAATAGCTTCCCATTCGCGCTCGTGGATTCGCATCGGATTCGCGTCGCCCGATACCATTTCGCAGCTGTAACCACGTTGTAATGGATGGCCGCGACGGCGTCGGTCCGACTACCCGCTGGGCCAGACCGACGCTCGGCAACCAGCCGTATCAAAGGCGCAACTGCTGGGCCGCGCGGCAGATTACGAACGAGGCCGTGACGGCGCAGGGTGTAGAATCGCGGCCTGCGACGCAGGGGGCAGCGTTCAAGGAGGGGTTTTCGATGCAATATCTCAGGCGGCGTGCGGCTCTCAAAGTCCTCGTCATGGGCGCGGGTGCCAGCCTGCTCGCGGCATGCAGCGGGTCGACGGCACCAGCCGCGCCACCACAGTCCGCGCCGCCACCACCCGCGCCATCGTCCGCGCCGGCATCTGCCGCGACAACGCCAGCGTCGGTGACGACGTCCGCTTCACCTGCAGTCTCAGCCTCGCCCTCACCTGGGGTTTCTGCCTCGGCGAGCCCGTCGGCGGCAGGCGCGATCGCCGACCTGGACGCTGGCAATCCCGGAGCAGCGGCCGCCAAGGCAGGCACGCCCAAGTACGGGGGCTCGATCATCACTGGCCAGGTAGGCGACCTCGTCACGACGGACGGAGCGTCGTACTCGCCGATTACCAACAACGGCATCGGCCAGGTGTACGACGAGCTCATCAACTACGGCGACCACCTCGAGATCCAGCCGCGCCTGGCGGAAAGCTGGGACCTGAGCAGCGATAACAAACAGATCAAACTCAACTTGCGCAAGGGTGTGCTGTTCCACGACGGACGCGAGTTCACCAGTGACGACGTGAAATACAACATGCTGCGCGTGCGCGACCCAAAGCGAAACACCTTCGCGCAGACCGCGGCGGTGGGTAGCTCGTGGTGGACGACCATCGATACTCCGGACAAGTACACCATCGTCCTGACCTCGGAACTGCCGCGTCCAGGCGTGTTCGACTTCCTGCAGTACATGCGCATTCTCGATCCCAAATCCATCGAGGCCAATGAGGCGGGTGACAAACAGAATCTGAACGGGACGGGGCCCTACAAGTTCGTCGAGTGGGTGTCGGGGGACCACATCTCGTGGGTCAAGAACCCCAACTACTGGCAAACCGGCGTTCCCTATATCGACAACTTTCGGACGAACATTTTCCGCGACCAGCAGGCAATGATCAGTGGGCTGGAAGCAGGCGCGATCCAGGTCGTGGACCTGGCAGCGATCCCGGACGCGACGCGGCTGCAGGGTGACAACACCTACACCGTCTACTACACGAACATGATTGGGCAGTTCTTCCACGCCTACTTCAACTGTTCCAAGCCACCCTTCGACAACAAGCTGGTGCGTCAGGCCGTGGGCTATGCCATCGATAAGCAGCGCGTAACCGACACGGTGTTCAAGGGCTTCACCGGACCGCCCATCAGCCTGCCCTGGACGACGGCCTCGCCGGCCTTCGACGACGCAAAGAACAGCCACTACACGTTCGACCTCGACAAGGCCAAATCCCTGCTCGCCCAGGCTGGCGTCGCAAACCTGACCTTCGACCTGGGCTACGCGACCAGGCCGGGTACTCGGCGGAATACGCCGCGTGGGCCCAAATCATCCAGTCGGATCTGCAATCTATCGGTGTCACGGTCAACCTCATGCCGCAAGACGGGGCCGTGTTCACGCAGGGCGGCACAGGCGACCCGCCCGGGTTCCAGGGCATGCGGCTCAGTGCGGGGGCCTTCGCGCAACTGTACGAGGCCGGCTCCGAGATGGCCGTCAGCCGAACCTATGGTCCGACCAGCAACGCCTCCGGGTTTTATGACGACAACTGGAAGCAGTTGACCACCCAGGTGCAAACGGAGCCAGACCCGGCGAAGCGCAAGGCGCTGTACCCACAAATGAACGACTTCATCCTGGACGCGGCCTTCGATCTCCCCACGACGCGGTACCCAGACATCGTGGTGATGAAGTCGAATGTCAACGGCCTGTACTACGAGACGCAGACGGATTGGACGATCCGTAACACCTGGCTTGCGTAAGCGAAAGGACCGCTGAGGCCGGAAGCCCTGAACAGTTGGGCCGGGCTCGCCACCGGCAGCGACGCACCTTGTGGTGCTGATCGCAGGCGGTGGTCGAGCCGGTCGAACTTCAGATTGAGGTAGACGAGCCTCCCGCTGGACAGTCTCGGCACGAGCCAGCATCCTTGCACTGGTGGTGATCAGCCCGTCGGCGCCCGCTCGAAGCCGCTCCTGGACTGGTGCTGAGACGCTGCCTCTGCAGACGATGCTCGAAGGCGCGCCCGCCGACGTGCGCGGCACACTGGCCGCGGTGCATTTTCGCGACGAGCGCGGCTTCGCCATCTTCTCGATCGAGGATTCGGCCAGCACCCGCGTGCGTGCGCTCGGCTATCTGCCCGCCGAGATCGGCTTGCGCGCGGTCGTGCGCGCGGGTGGAACCTGGACGCAACATGCTCGCTACGGCTGGCAGGTGCAGGTCAGAACCCTGGAGCTCATCGATCACCTGGACCGTCGCGGCGTGGTCGCCTTCCTGGTCGCCTACACCACGCACCTGGGACCCGTGCGCGCTGCCGAGGCCGTGGAGCGCTTCGGCCAGCGCGTCTTCCAGGTCATCCGCGAGCACCCCGAGGAGCTTTGCGCCATCAAGGGCATCACCCCTGTCCGAGCGCAGGCCATCCACACGTCGTTCTCGGCCGTAGCCAGCATCGCCAATGTCGATTCCTGGCTCCGCCACATTGGCCTGGGTAAAGCCGACGCGCGCCGTGTGCGCGAGGCGTATGGCGACGATGCTGCCCGGCTCGTGCGCGAAAACCCGTACCGTCTGGCCGACGAGATCCACGGCATCGGTTTTCTGACCGCCGACAGCCTGCGGGTCATGCTCGGCATCGGACCCACCTCGCCGTTTCGCCTGCACGCCGCGTTCAGGTACGTTCTGGACCAGGTCGCGCGCACCGAAGGCCATGTGTATCTGCCACTGGCCGAGCTCGTGGATCGCACCGCGCGGCAGTTGGACGAACGCCGGGCGACGACCGGGCGGCGGGAGCCAGACCCGAGCCTGGTCGCCGCGTTGCGCGAGTACATACCGACCTTCGGCGCGAGCGACGATGCCGCCATTGAAGCCGGGCCCTCGGGCGACCTGGGCACCGACGACGCCCGTCTCTACAGCCGCGAGCTGTATGACGCCGAATGCCTGGCCGCCGAGCGCCTGACCAACTTGTTGTCGGTTGATTGTCCGCTGTTCGAGCCCGACGAACTCGAACATGTCGTGCGCCACGCCGAGCAGAACAACCAGCTCACCCTGGAGACTGACCAGCGTCGAGGCATCGTCACCGCACTGACACGGCAGGTGTCGATCATCAGTGGCGGCCCGGGGGTTGGCAAGACGACCAGCATCCGCATCCTGGTCGAGCTGCTCGAGCAACGCGGCGTGCCCTACATGCTCCTGTCGCCGACAGGCAAAGCGGCCAAGCGCCTGGCCGAGGCCACCCAGCGCGATGCGTACACCATCCACCGCCAGCTGTTCAGCCTCGAGCGACAGAAGGAGCAGGAACAACGCCGATCGCGTCGACGGTCGCGGTCCGGCGCATCCGAGGAGGTCTACCTGCCGGCGGAGGCGATCATCGTTGACGAAGCCTCGATGGTCGATCTGGCGTTGCTGGCCTGGCTGCTGCGCTCGATCGGACCGCGCACGCGACTGATCTTTGTCGGCGACAAGGATCAGTTAGCGAGTGTCGGACCGGGATCCGTCCTGCGCGACCTGATCGCCTGTGAGCGGATCCCCGTCACGCTGCTGACGGTCATCAAGCGCCAGGGCGAGGGCTCGCCCATCGTCGAGGGCGCCCACGCTATCAATCGTGGCGACATGCCCGTCGCGGGTTCGACGGCCGCCGGCGACCTGTATATCTTGAGAGCGAAATCGCCGACGGAAGACGGTGGCCTGCATGCCCAGAAACTTGTGGTGGAAAGCGCCGTCCGTCTCGGCGCGCAGGTCATCTCCCCGCAGCACACCTCAGCGGTGGGCGTCGCCGCGCTGAATGCCGCGCTGCAAGCGCGCCTCAATCCGCCGGCGCCCGGCAAACCTGAAGTGCCGTTGTCGACGGAGACGATCTTCCGTCTGGGCGACCGGATCATCGTCGGCAAGAACAACTACCAGACGGATTGCTTCAACGGCGAGACGGGTCAGATTGCGGACGTCGGTCCGCGCCAGCTGACATTGCGCATGGACGACGCCGTCGGTGAGCGACTGGTGGAGTACGAGCGCGACGACTGGTCACAGCTCCAGTTGGCGTACGCGATCACCAGCCATCGCGCCCAGGGTTCGGAGTGGCCCAACGTGGTAGTTGTCGTCAGCCAGAGCCACTACCTGATGCTCCAGCGCAATCTGCTGTACACCGCACTGACACGCGCCCGCCAGCGCGCGGTCCTGATCGTGAGCGGCGGCCTCGAACACAAGGTGTCGGGTCGGATTTTCAAGAGTGCGCTCGAGGTAGCCGTCGGCAATAACCGCATTGCACGACGCTACAGCGGACTCGCTGAACGCCTGTCGAACCAGTAATAGGGCATCAGCACGCGGGTCGCGACCGGACGCAGTGTCCCCTGCGCACATCGGGTGGAATCAGGAACGCCTTGCGCTGCTTTGGTAGGCTCTCAGCAGGGAGTGCGCTCGCATGTTCTCTGAGAACCAGGCACGATTTCGATGGTCGGTCGGTCTCGCGGCCGCCGCCGTGCTCGCCGGGCTCGCCGGACTGACGCTGGGTGGAGCTTCAGTCGGCGCGCAAACGAACCCTGGCGCTGCTGGGGCGAACGGCACGTCGCCAGGGCAGAACTGTGCCGTGAGCACGGCGCGCATCGGGAGTCTGGACGTCACCGAGTTTTTCGGAATTCAGGGTGGAGCGTCTGCCTTCCAGCAAAATTTCGTAGTGTCACCGAGCCAGACTTCCAACGCCGAGCCACAGCAGACGCCCGCACAACGCTGCATTCGCCTGGAGGTCGAAAACCCGTCTCCGGGCGATCTGCTGCCAGTGGGTGGATACGTGATCGGCGGTTTCGCCTTCGACCCGAACTCGAACCAGGGGTCCGGCATCAGTGCCATCCAGGTTTTTCTCGACGACCCTGACCAGGGTGGCGCCATCGTGGGTGAGCTCACTTCAGACAGCAACACGCCGAGCGGCGCTAAGGGCCTCGGCGGGTCCTCCGCGCGCGGCGCGACCTTCGGTGACCAGTTCACGAACTCTGGCTTCCAACTGACGGTTCAGATTCCGTCTTCAGCGGCCGGCGGCCAGCACGCACTTTTCGTGACGGCGCAGTCCAGTGCGGGACGACTCGGCACGGTGGCGGTGCCAGTGAGCGTCGGCAATCTGACGCCTCCCGTTCCGACGCGGACGCCATAGACGTCAGGCTGCAGCACCGTAGCGCACTGTCGCATAAGCGGAAGCGCGACGACCCTCGTCGCGCCTCCACGACACATTCTGCTGCACTGAAGATGTCAGGGGCAAACCCGTCGACGTCGACGACCGCCTGAGCAAACGCCTGTGGGGCTTCCTGTGGGAGGTTGTGGCCGATGCCGCCCGTGAGGTCCCGGTGCTCGTATTTGCCTGAGAATTTGCTGGCGATGGCACCGCGATCACCGCACCGGTGGCGAGTTGGTTCTCCAGATCGTGCCGGTCTGGCCACGGTCGGTCGCAAGGGAAAACTGGTACCACCACTGGGTATTCGCTAGCTGGCGGCAGCATGCCCGCCGCGTGGCTGCTGAGCAAATAGCCGCTGACTGCGACCACCTTGGCGTAGGCCACCGCATGCCACTCGCAGAATCCGGCGGCATGCCGACTGACCGCGTAGCACATTCGTGCTAACGCAGTAAAATTGACGGCAGGTTGCGCATGGCCCTTGTGTGCGCCCACGTCGACAGCAACGATTAATTTGCCTCGCAGCCGAACTCTTACGTGCAATCTCGGATGTGCGGACAAACCAACCGTTGTACCGTGACTCGCATGAGAGGAGTCAGGACAGCTCTGCCGAGGACAGCATCACGTCCTTGAACGCCTTCTTGGTACTCGCTATTGTCCCACGTGACGACAGCCCACACTGTGAACTTGTAAGGGAGTCTCCTAATGCCCATCCTGCTTTTGCTCGCTGTGCTTTGCATCATTATCTGGGGTGGCGGGTTTTTCTTTTTCGCGCTGGGAAACATCATCCATCTGGCGCTGATCGCGGCGATCATCCTGGTCATCGCTCACTTTGTGATGGCGCGCCGCAGCGCGGTCTGACGGCCACCCGCCGCTTGGCTGGACGTGCTGCCGTCGTTGTCCACGTCGAACGACGGCAGCGGGGCTGCGGGGCTGCTGGGCTGCTGGGCTGCTGGACCTGGCATGCCCGGGCGGGATACGGTTCTGGGGATGCTGCGCAGTAACGACCGCATTCTGACCACGCATGCCGGGCGGCTGCTGTCGTCGAACAACCTCGGACAGATCACGCCGTCGGCGGGAGCTCAGCCCAATCGTGACGACCTGGTGCCCGCCATCAGAGAAGGCATCCACGAAGTCGTCGAGAAACAGGTGGCCGCGGGAATCGACGTCATCAGCGACGGCGAAATCGGCAAAATTGGCGGCGTCACCTACTTCGGGCCGCGGATGAACGGCATCGAGCGCAAGGTACCGAGTGGCGACGGTCCAGCCATGATGTCCCAGCGCACCAACGAGCGCATCGAATTCGCTGAGTTCTATGCGTCGCTGGGCAACTTTCGCAACGCGAGCCCGGAGCGTCTGGTCTGCGTGGGGCCGCTGTCGTTCAAAGGGGAGGGCGAAGTCAAGAGCGATATTCAGCTCTTCACGGACGAGCTCGAGGGCGTGGACTCCACCGAGCAGTTCATGTGCGCGCTCGCCCCGGGCTGGATCGAGCACGGCCTCTGGAACGAGTACTACAAAACCGACGAAGACTTCCTGTTTGCGATCGCCGAGGCCATGCGGCCGGAGTACCGCGCCATCGTCGACAGCGGCTTCATCCTCCAGCTCGACGACCCGGGACTCCCCGACACCTACGACATGATCGTGCCATCGCCATCTATCGAGGACTACCGCAAGTTCGCCGAGCTGCGCGTGGAGGCGCAAAACCACGCGCTCAAGGGCATCCCTGAGGATCGTGTACGCTATCACATCTGCTGGGGCAGCTGGCACGGACCACATACCCACGACCTGCCCCTGAAGTACGTCGTGGACCTGATGCTGAAGATCCACGCGCAAGCGTATTCGGTGGAGGCGGCAAATCCACGCCATGAGCACGAGTGGAAAGTGTGGCGCGACGTGAAGCTGCCGGACGGCAAGATCCTGATTCCTGGCGTCGTCAGCCACGCCACCAACGTGGTCGAGCACCCCGAAGTGGTGGCCGACAGAATCACGCGCTACGCGGAGGTGGTCGGCAAAGAAAATGTGATCGCCGGAACGGACTGCGGAATGGGCGCGCGCGTGCATATGCAGATTGGCTGGGCCAAGCTCAAAGCGCTCAGTGAAGGGGCAGAGCTTGCGTCGCGGGAGTTGTGGAACCGGTAGCGGGAGTAATTGGCCAGCCCGAACGAAACGAGCCTGCGGCCGGTAGTTGGCAAGGTCCTCGCCCTGCGCGACGCCGCGGACAGCTCCTCATGCGCTCTTCGGCGCATGAGCCGAGGGTACGCTCCTCAACATCGCGACAAGGTCCGCCATGTGAATCGGCTTGCTGATGTAGTCGTTCATACCCGCGGCCAGGCATTCTTCGCGGTCGCCGGCCATCGCTCGCGCCGTCATGGCCACGATCCATGGTTGTTGCGACGCTGACCCTTCTTGTCGGATGCGGCGTGTCGTCTCCAGCCCATCCAGCTGCGGCATCTGCACATCCATCAGCACCAGGTCGTAGCGTTGTCGGGCCAGGGATTGCAGCACCTCTTCCCCATCGCCCACCACATCCACTCGATAACCGAGCTGACTGAGGAGACGCGCTGCCAGTTTCTGATTGACCGGGTTGTCTTCTGCCAAAAGGATTCGGTAGGGCAAGCGCTCGGCCATGAGCGGATCGTAGGCAACTCTTGGGCTGACTGGCTGGTCCGCTTTCGCTGGCGCATGCCCCCACAGCTCGGTGAGCGTCGCCAGAAGTTGGGCCGGTTTCAACGGTTTGGTGACGTACGCCGTTCGTCCAAGCTGGGCAACCGCGGGCTCGCGCTGACCGATCGACGAGAGAAGTACCAGCGCAAGAGTCTCTGGGCTGCGCAGCTCCCGAATTCGCGAAGCGAGCGTGACTCCGTCCATCTCGGGCATGCGCACATCGAGCAATGCGACATCGAATGCCACACCACCTTCGATCCAGGACAATGCCTGAAACGGGGACGCGGTATCGCGGGGGAGCATCCCCCACGCCTCAACCTGTCGGACGGCAATCAGCCGATTTGCATTATTGTCGTCCACCACCAGCACCCGCAGTCCGCGGAGCGGAGCTTGTTCGCGATTCAGATCGATGCGACGCGGGCTGGGCGTGCCGATCTGGACCGTGAGCTCGAGATGGAACGTCGACCCACGCCCGACTTCGCTATCGACGGACAGCGCACCCCCCATCAACTCGGCCAGCCGCCGGCTGATCGCCAGGCCCAACCCGGTGCCCCCGTAGCGGCGCGTCATCGAGGCGTCGACCTGACTGAACGGTTGAAACAAGCGGTGCACCACGTCCGTCGGTATGCCGATGCCTGTGTCGCGGACTGCAATATGCAACGTGCAGCGATCGTTGTCCAACTCCCGCGAGTCGATCGCCAGAACGACCTCGCCACGTTCGGTGAACTTGACAGCATTTCCGAGCAAATTGAGGAGTATCTGGCGCAGCCTACCAACATCGCCAACGACGACAGTCGGCGTGGTCGGCGCCATGGAGTAAGCGAGGTCGAGCGCCTTCGCCGTGGCTTGCGGGGCCAGCAGGTCGAGCACCGCCTCAGCACAATCGCGCAGATCGAATGGCTGCATCTCGAGCTCGAGCATGCCCGCCTCGATTTTCGAGAAATCGAGGATGTCGTTGATGATTGCGAGCAGCGCATCGCCGCTGTGGCGGATGATCTCCGCGAATTCCTGCTGCTCAGCATCCAGGTGTGTGTCGAGCAGAAGACCCGCCATGCCGATCACCGCGTTCATCGGCGTGCGTATCTCATGACTCATATTCGCCAGGAAGGCGGACTTGGCCCGCGCGGCGTCCAGCGCGGCGTCGCGAGCTTGCTCCAGAGCCACCTCGAACTGCTTGCGCTCGGTGATATCCGTGGCAACGCCGATCACGCCGGCAAGGTTTCCATCGACAGCTCTCACCGGCTGATAGTGCATCTCGAACCACTCGCCATTGATCTCGCGCGCCTCGACAAAGGCTCGCCCCTCGAGGGCAGTCCGTATGTCAGCAGCCACCTCCGGCACGTCACGGTACACGTCAAAGGCGGACTCTCCGACCAGTAGACCGGGCCCGAGCCCTAGCGCTCCGAGCGCGCTGCCTTCGCACAGAGTGAAGCGACCTTCTTCGTCGAGCGCGAACAAGACGACGGGTGCGTTGGCAACCAGGGTGCGGAGTCGCTCCTCGTTGGCGGCAAGCGCTTCTTCGGCGCGGCGGCGTTCGGCAACTTCCTCCTGCAAGGCACGCTCGGCTCGGCGGCGCTCGGTCACGTCGAGCGCCGTGCCGAAAATGCGTAACCCCTGGCCGGTGGCGGGGTCGACATCCACCTCGGTCATGGCGTACAGCATCCGCTCCTCACCGTCGAGCGCTGAAGTGCGATATTCAAAGGATGTGGACGTGCCGTCATATGCGGCCGCGACAACCTCGCCCACCCGTGCGCGATCCTCTGGATGGACGGAGGCGACGAAGGCCTCGATACTCGGGACGACCGTTCCCGTTTGGTATCCGAGCAGCCGAAACATCTCTTTGGACCAGTGCACCTCGTTGGTGGCAAAGATCCAATCGAAGTTGCCGAGGTGGGCAATGCGCTGGGCGAGTTCCGCGCTCGCTTCCCGCTCCTTCAGCGCTTCTTCCATTGCCTTGCGCGCAGTAATGTCCGTGCTGATCTCGAGCACCGCGACGGGCTGATTCTCGTCGTTTCGCTGCAAGGCCCAGCGGCTGTCGACGATCAGGGTTTCGCCGTCGCGCCGGGTATGGATCAGCTCCCCATTCCAGTGTCCGTCACGCTCCAGCAGCGCCTGGATATCGGGAAGCGGCTCCGGAAATACCGTCCGCAGCATACTGATCGCGGATTCACCGAGCATTTCGTCACGGTCCCAGCCGTACATCGACTCCGCGCCCCGGTTCCAGAAGATCACTTCATCTGTCACCACGTCGCGCACCACAATGGCGTTCTCGGCGAGATCCAGCAGTGCTGCCTGGCGTTCCAGATTTGCTTGCGCTTTCTGGCGGTCGCTCAGGAGGGCTCGAAGGATGGCCTCCTGCTCTGTCTGGAGGGCGACGCGCGCTTTGCTCGAGAAACCAGCGGCAATGGCGCCGACGAGGGCCGTCAGCCGCGGCCACAACGTTGCTGCGTCACGCGGCCGCAGGTTGGCGCCCAGCTCTTCAGACAGGACCGTGATCGTACGCCGCAAGGTTTCTGGAGACGCGTAGCCCAGCTCAACGAGCGCGGATCCGATGTTGCTCGCCTGCGCGTGGTCGAGTGGTTGATTGAGCAGAGCTGACAGGGCCTGCTGCGCCAGACTGCTGAAGCGTTTCTGCAGTTCGAGGGCGCTCTGTCCAACGTAGGCGGTCTGTGCGACGGCCACCTGCCACCGCTCGGCAAGGTGCCCCTGGCGCTGCTCGAGTACCTGCTGCAAATGCAGCAGCTCGGGCGGACGCGTGGCGGACTCAGTCTTTTCGGCCGACACCAGCGTACGCAATCGAACGCTCAGGATGGTCGAGGAACAGATCGCTGGACGTCTCCGGGCGCCAGAGGGGCGAGAACACGATGCCCGGCTCGACAATCGACAGCCCTTTGAAGAACGGGATAATTTCGCTCCGAGATCGGTAGCGGAATGGACTGGTAGCGCCCTGATATTGACGCTCGATCTGGGCTCTTGCTTCCGCGGAGATGCCCTCGGTGGTTCCATGCGTCAGCGCCATATAACTCCCGACAGGCATAGCATCGCGCAGCGCAGCGATCAATTGCTGAGCCTCGTTATCGTCGGGAATGAAATGGAGCAGCGCGACGATCAACACACCCAGCGGTCGGCCGAAATCGAGTAATCGACGGACGTGCGGATGGTTCAGGACGACGTCGGTGTTGCGCGCATCGGCTCTGATGACGGCTGCGCGTGGATTATCACTCAGCAGCGCCTCACTGTACGTCACGGCGACCGAATCGCTGTCGACGTAGACGATGCGCGCCTCCGGATTCGCGCGCTGTGCCACTTCATGAACGTTGCCAGCCGTCGGAATGCCAGAGCCGATATCCAGGAACTGGTCGATCCCCTGATCGATCATGAAGGTCACTGCTCGACGCAAGAAGCCGCGATTGGCCTGCATCACGAGTGGCATATCCGGGAAGACAGCGATCACCTTTTCGGCCGCTTCACGATCTACCGCGAAGTTGTGTCCCCCGCCCAGATAGTAGTCATACATGCGCGCAACGCTGGGACGCTCGAGTTGGGTCTCGGAATGCGCCTTGTCGGGAAGCCCCGAAGGAGCGTTGTCACCAACACCAGTCGGCCCGGGTTCCCGCGTATGTGCCTGGTCGATGCTCATGTGTCTTCCACACTTTCCTTTGTTATGCTGGCGGGCCCACCAAGAAAGTAGTCCACCTTCTCAACCAGCTCCTGCGAGCGGAACGGCTTGGTCAGGAACTCAGTTGCGCCCTCGGCGCGCGCGGCGCGTTCGTCACGCTCCAATCCACTCGCCGTCAACATGACAACCGGTAGCTCCGCAAAACGCGCATCGGCGCGTAGCGTGCGCAAAGCGGTCAAGCCGTCCATGACGGGCATGGCCAGGTCGAGGATCAACATGTCCGCACCGGCAGAGGTCAACCGGTCGAGCGCCTCCTGACCGTTCATGGCCGCCACCACGGTATGGCCGAGCCGGCCGAGGATCACGCCCAGCATCCGCTGACTGATGGGGTCATCGTCAGCGACGACGATCGTGGCCATCGCTCAGCGCCCACTCGGTACCAGCAGGGTCTGGCCGGCGCTGGTCCCGGGTATGGTGAGCTCAGAGGTCATCCCCCGAAGCCCGTCGGGCCGAATCGTCTGGGCCAGCAAGTCCACGTGGCTCCGAGCGCCGATTGGCATCTCCATCACGCCGTCAAGGCTACCGGCCGCAAGGCGCGACGCATGCGTGAGGTACGACTCGACGAGCTCGGCCACGATGTCGGATCGTCCCCCGTTTCACGCCGCATCGCCGTAAATGAGACCAGGTTTACCGGGTTAGCATCCACCATCGGACCGGCAAGACTAGGCGTCTACAACTCGTCGAGTGCTGCCGATTTCGAGCATATCACATCTCGTCGCTGACCACACTGCGTGGCGTTGCTGGGGGTGATCAACCGTCGACGGGGGCGGCCCGGCAAGGTGTGCGTACGGCCGAAGGCGAACAGCTGGGTCGCGGTCGGGCGAGGCCGACGGCACGCCTGGGAAGCTCGGATCGCCTCAGGTGCTCGCACTCAGGTGCTCGCAGCGGCACGATCCCCTGGCGCGATCGCGGTGCCGCCAAGGATTTACCAGAGATCGACTTGACACGCTTCGCGCGCCGGAGGGAGTCGCGCACTGAAATGCGGAGTCGGCCGATGCTGCGACAGAGTTCTGCGACAGAATTCCTCGAGAAGCCTCTGATGGTGAGCCGTAGCCCGGTGCGCGTGGAAGTGGAAGCTGGAGACTGGAGACTGGAGACGCCAGCCCGATGGATCCCGTCCGGTTTCCCACCGGGCATCAAGCGGGTTCGTTAGACGGAATGCCAAACGCGGCGCCGTAAATTTGGATTGAGTGCCCAAGGCGCTCGACCCGCACAGCGCGTACATTTGCGGACAGGTCAGTGGCGCCGCGGTATTATGCCACCTCCCCGCCGCGGTTGCCGCGCGACCTATCCCCAACTGAGCTGTGCACGCGAGCGTGCAGTGGGCCGCCTCGCCAGCCAGGCGCTGCGGCGAGCGCAAGTCTTTGACTTAGCGGGGTCGTGCGCTAGTATCCAGTCAGCTTTTACGTGGCCCGACCAACTGCTATTCCGACGGCTACCAGCGCCCGGACGGGCGCCCTGGCTGGCCACGCCTCGGACCGAGTGCACGTCGTGGCGGCGCCGATGCGCATGCAGGTCATCGGCTTGCTGCGCGAGTCGATCCTGTCCTTTCACTACCAGCCTGGGCAGCGGCTGGTGGAGCGTGAGCTGTGCGATCGGTTCGGCGTCAGCCGTACGGTCATTCGCGAGGCGCTGCGGCATCTGGAGGCGGATGGGCTCATCGAGCTGCTGCCGAATCGCGGGCCGGTGGTCTCGACCGTCAGCGCCGATGACGCACGCGCCCTGTTCGACATTCGAGAAAAAGTGGAGTCCATGGCCGCGCGCTATTTCGCCGAGCGGGCCACCTTGCGGCAGAAGAAGCGGCTGGAGGCCGCGCTCAAGCGCGTCGAACACGCCTACGCCGACGGGCGGCTGCTAGACGAGCTGCGCGCCAAGGACGGCTTCTACAACGTCCTGTGCGAGGGGTGTGCGAACGCGGTGATTGTCGCCACGCTGCGCACCCTGCACAACAGTGCCCAGATGCTGCGCGGCTTCTCGCTGCAGGCCCCGGGTCGCAGCAACGAAGCGCTGGCCGAGCTGCGCCAGATGGTGCACGCTATTGACGCCGGCGACGTCGACGGCGCCCAGCAGGCCGCGGCCGAACACGTGCGCAAAGCAGGCGCGGCCGTGCTGGCCTCGCTGGCAGCAGCCAGAGACGTGCCTGCTGGCACGCTGCGCGGGTAAGCGATTCACGCCACGCACGGTGTTGGCGCGAGGGCCTGGGCTCCCCTCTGCGAGCCGCGTGTGTACGCCACCCAGACGTGCGTCGCGAATCGGACGCCCTCGTCGTGATTGACGTCAGACCGTAATACGGGATACGGTCATCCGCCGACATGTTTACCCTGGCCGTCGACCGTTTCGGACACACCCGCGCGCTGCTCGACGGCAGCATCCAGCCGAACGGCTTCACCCTCGACCCGCAACCCGTCTCGCCCATCATCGCCGCCTACCGTCGTATGGTCCGCGAGCTCGCCTTCGACATCTGCGAGATGGCCGCCACCACCTATCTGGTCGCCAGATCGTACGGCAAAGCCTTCACCGCGCTACCCGTTTTTCTGACCCGCATCTTCCACCACGATGCACTGGTCCACCGTGCCGACCGACCGATCACGGATCCTCGCCAGCTCGTGGGGCAGCGCGTCGGCGTGCGTGCCTACACCGTCACAACCGGGGTGTGGACCCGCGGCATCCTGCAGCACGAGTACGGCGTGGATATCTCTAACGTTACGTGGGTCACCGACGACGAAGAGCACGTCGAGGAATTCCGACCCCCGCCCAACGTCATCAGCGCTCCGCCCGGCGCGTCTCTCGCCCAGTTGCTGGCCGACGGCAGCATCGTCGCCACCTTCAAGGGCAACGCCGGCGCCGGTCGGGCAGGTCCCCCGCGCGCCGACTGGACCGCGCCGGCCGGGCCCACTATCGACACGTTGCCCGTGTTTGCAGACGCGCGAGCCGCCGACATCGCCTGGTTTCGGCGCACGGGCATCTCGCCAATCCACGGATTGCTGGTGGTCAAAAATGAGGTGCTCGCCGCCAATCCAGCGCTGCCGATGGCGCTGTACACGGCCTTCAGCCAGGCGCGCGACGGCTATCTACACGAGCTCCATGCGAACGGACCACGCAACGCCGACGACGAACGCTGGCTGGACCTGGAATCGATCGTCGGCAGCGATCCGTTGCCATACGGCATTCGTGCGAACCGCGCGAGCCTCGAGGCGCTGGTGCAGTACGCCGCCGAACAACGCGTAATCCCCGAAATTGTTCCTATCGAGTCGATGTTTGCAGCAGCCACCCGCGACACCTGAAACGTTCCGAGCGCTGATGGCCACGTACGGCCACACTCGCGATCTCAAGCTCGGTGGATTCGCCCGTCGGGGGCTGAACTTCGACTTCATCGAGATCGTGCCTGTCTGGGACGGGTTCGACGCCATGCTGGAGCACGAGGCCTACGACGTCTCGGAAATGGCGGTGGGCGCCTATCTGCAGTCGCTCGCGGCCGGTCAATTCCCGCGATTGTTGCCGGTGACGATGCTCGGCCGCTTTCACCACAACTCCATAGCCGTGCGTGCGTCCGCGGGCGTCACCTCGCCGCGCGAGCTCAATGGGCGCCGCGTTGGCGTGCGGGCGTATTCACAGACCACTGGTCTGTGGGTGCGCGGCATCCTCCAAACAGAGTACGGCGTTGAACCCGACGACATCCAGTGGATCACATCCGAAGCCTCGCACGTGCCGGGTTACCAGGATCCACCCAACGTCACGCGTGATCCGCGCGCGGTGGATCTGGAGGAGATCCTGCGCGAGGGGATCGTCGATGCCGCGATTCTAGGACGGATTCCGACGTCGGCTGGCACCGTTCAGCCCTTGTTCAGCAATGCCCGCACGTTGGAGCTCGCGTGGTTCGAGCG
This sequence comes from uncultured Chloroflexia bacterium, assembly GCA_963776625.1. Classification (GTDB taxonomy): domain Bacteria; phylum Chloroflexota; class UBA6077; order UBA6077; family CF-72; genus CF-72. The sequence goes on from CAVZNP010000013.1 coordinate 392,386, forward strand.
CACGCGCGTGGTGCCCATCAATCACGTGCTGATGGTCAGTCAGACGGTAATAGACTCGCACGCCCGACTGATCGGAAACTTGTTCGCGGCGTTGACCGAAGGCAAGGACCGCTACCTGGCAGCGCTCCGCGACACCGGCGGAGAGACGCCGGATGAGCGGATGCAGGCCGAAGTCCTGGTGCGCGGTGGCGACCCGTTGCCGTTCGGAGTCGAAGCCATGCGACCAGCGCTGGACATGGCGGTCGAGTTCGCGTATACACAGCGGCTCATTCCGACCCGCTTCGCAGTTGATGACCTGTTCGACCCACGCGCACTGGCCATGTGTCAGTGACAAACCCGCACCAAGACGGGGCACACACGAGGTGCAGTCAATGGACGCCAGGGTCAGAAAACAGCGTGAGCGCGTCGTCCCGCCCGTCACGCGACGCGCGGCGCTCGGCTTTCTGATCACCGGCGCGGCTGCGTTGCTGGCGGCATGCACCAGCCCGTCCCAGCCCCAGAGTCCACCCGCGGCAGCCGTCACCGGGGCTGGAACCGTGAACGCGAGCAGCACCGCCACTGGTCCGACGGTCGCTCGCAGCACGCCGCTGGCGCAGGCTGCTGCCACGTTGGCACCAGCGGCCTCACCAACAGGCGCGGCGTCCGGCACACAGACGCCGGTGAGTGGCGGCACACTGCGCGTCGGCGTCGCCACCGACATCACCAGCCTCGAACCGCACTTCTCGCTGTCGTGGACCACCTCCGAGTCAACCTGGCTGCCATACCGAACATGCACAACGGCTGGCTGTACACGGACACGTGGATCCACTAACCCGCCACGATGAGTAAAGTTCGAGAAAGGCCGCATGCAGCGCAGCTCTGAGAGAATATTGACAACTCATGTAGGCAGCCTGGTGCGCACGCGTGCCATTATCGAAGGTCTGAAGGCACGCGAGCTCAAGCAACCCTACGATCAGAACGAGTTTGCCGAGGCGGTGCGCAGCGGCGTCGCGGAAGTCGTGGCCAGGCAGGTTGAACTTGGCATCGACATTCCGAATGACGGGGAGTTCAGCCGGCCCGGCTATACCACCTATGTGAACGATCGGCTCGGCGGACTCGAGCCACGCGGCCTCGAAGAAGGCGAAGTCGTCTTCGGGCACCACCCGGAGCGCCAGAAGTTTCCGGAGTTCTTCGCCCAGTACGACAAGCACTACCGCTATCTGTGGATGCTGCCCGAGGTGTCGCTCGACGATGTGCCCAATCTGATGGGCAATCACGAGCGATTTCGTGTCACCGGGCCCATCACCTACACGGGGCAGGCCGCTGTCCAGAGCGACATTGACAATCTCAAGGCAGCGCTGACAGGCAAGCCGGTGGCGGATGCGTTCGTCACCGCGGGGACACCGGTTGCTCGCCACAACGACCGCGACGTCCTGAAGTTCTATCCCAGCCTGGAAGCCTATCTGTACGCGGTGGCCGACGCGATTCACGCGGAGTACACGGCGATCGTCAACGCCGGCTTCATCCTCCAGGTCGACTTCGGGGCGCTCAATCCACGAACGCAGTTACTGCTGCTCGAAAACCGCCACCCCTCGGACGAAGACGTGCGGCGGGCCATCGAGCTGGGCATCGAGGTGCTCAACCACGCGCTGCGCGACATTCCCGAGGATCGGATCCGCTACCACCACTGCTCGGGCAGTATGGCCAGTCCGCACACGCAGGACGTACCCTTGCGCGACGTGGTGCCGATGCTGTTGAAAATCAAGGCGCAAGCGTACGTCATCGAGGGCGCCAATCCACGCCACGAGCACGAGTGGATGATCTGGCGCGATCTCAAACTGCCGGATGGCAAAATCCTGGTACCGGGCGTCATCTCGCACCAGACGAGCGTGGTCGAGCACCCGGAACTCGTTGCCTGGCGCATCAGTAACTTCGCGAGCGTGCTCGGCAAAGAAAACGTCATCGCGGGTGGCGACTGCGGCTTTTCGCAGTTCTGGGACTCGATTCGAGTCCACCCGACCGTGCAGTGGGCGAAGCTTGCGGCGCTCGCGGAAGGCGCGGCGATTGCCAGCCGCCAACTCTGGGGTCGAAGGGACCAACCATGATTATCGATGCCCACGGTCATTACACCACCGCCCCGCCCGAGCTCCAGGCCTACCGCGGCATTCAGGTCGGCTTCCTCGCGCACCCGACCAAAGGCCAGTTGTCGATTTCCGATGATCAGATCCGCGACACCATCGAGCGGGGCCAGCTGCGGGTACAGCGCGGGCGCGGCATCGACGTGACACTGTTCTCGCCCGCGGCGCGCGGCATGGGCCACCACCTCGGCGGCGAGCTGGTGAGTCGCTACTGGACCGAGACCTGCAACGAGCTGATCCACCGCGTCTGCCAGCTGTTCCCGGGTGCGTTCATTGGCGTGTGTCAACTGCCGCAATCGCCAGGTGTCTCGCCCGCGACATGCGTGGCCGAGCTCGAGCGCTGCGTGAACGAGTTCCAGTTCGTCGGCTGCAACCTGAATCCGGATCCATCAGGCGGGTACTGGACGGATCCACCAATGACCGACCGCTACTGGTATCCGCTCTACGAGAAGCTGGTCGAACTGGACGTGCCCGCCATGATCCACGTCAGCGCGAGCTGCAATCCCAATTTTCAAGACACGGGCGCTCACTACCTGAACGGAGATACGAGCGTCTTCATGCAGTGTCTGCTCGAGGCACAGTTGTTCAAGGACTTCCCCACGCTGCGCTTCGTGCTGCCACACGGAGGCGGCGCCGTGCCGTATCACTGGGGTCGCTATCGCGGCATGGCGTTCGATCTTGGCCTGCCGGAGCTCGACGATCTGCTGCTCAACAACATCTTCTTCGACACATGCGTCTATCACCAGCGGGGGATTGACCTGCTATTTGACGTGATTCGGCACGAAAATCTGTTGTTCGCGTCGGAGATGCTGGGCGCGGTCCGCGGCACGGATCCGAGGACCGGGCGCTTTTTCGACGACACGCGCGCGTATGTCGACCACGTGCAGTTGTCCGACGCGGACCGCGAGCGGATCTTCGAAGACAACACCCGCCGCGTCTATCCGCGGCTGAACGCGATTCTGGACGCGAGCTCGGTGCCGAGCGCTGGAGGTCGGTAGACGGCATGTACAACGGCCAGAAGGTCATCGACGTTCACGGCCACTTCTCCGCGCCACCAGAGCTGAATCAGTTTTCCATGTCGCTCATCAACCTCCGCCAGCCCGACACCTGGGTGTGGCGCTCCGGCGACGGCAGCGGTCGGCTGGTGATGAGCGACGAGAGCTTCGAGGGGCCCATCCGGCCGACACCTGCAGGCCATGGACGAGCGCAACATCGACATTCAGCTGATCTCGAATCATCCGGTGCACATGTGGCACTGGGAGACTCCCGAAGTCCAGCAGATCTGGTGCCGAACCGTCAACGACGCCATAGCGCAGAAGGTCCGCTTGCGCCCCGACCGCTTCATCGGCGTTGGGCAGTTGCCGCAGAACGCGCAGCTCGACACCACCAACTGCCTGACCGAGCTGGAGTACTGCATCAAGGATCTGGGCTTCGTCGGCGTCATGATCAACCCGGACCCCGGCGCGGACCACACCGCGCCTGGCATGCAGTACGAATACTGGTATCCGCTCTACGCGAGGGCGGAGGAGCTGGGTGCCACATTGATGATCCACGCGTCGATCTGGCGCAATCCGGCGCTCAAAGGCATCCCGCACCACTACCAGATCAACAACGCGATGAGCGAGTTCCTGGCTGGTCTCGCCCTGGAACACAGCGACGTCTTCAAGACCTTCCCGAACTTGAAGGTCTTCGTCAGCCATTGCGGAGGCGCGCTCAATCGCTTCGCTGCCGAAGACGTCATCCACACCTACGGCCGCATGCCGTTGCCGGACAATCTGTTTTACGACACCTGCGTGTATGACATCGACTTCCTGGCCACGGGCATCAAGCAGCACGGCGCGCACCGCATCCTGTTCGGGACCGAAGCGCCCGGCGCTGGCGGAATCACCGTGCGCGCCAATGGTCGCAAGTCCGACGATCTGGTGCCAGTCATCGACAGCTTCGACTTTCTCAGCGCCGAACAAAAGTTAGATATTTTCAGTCGCAATGCGCTGCGCTTCTTTCCGCTGCTGAAGGTCTGACGGCGCGCCCGCCTCGCGCCCGGTTACACGCGTCAGCGTTCGGGATGCGCCATCTCGTCGATGCAAACCGCTACGGCCAGAATCAGGACGTCGTTCTGGCCGTGCTCAATCTGTACGCCGTAGGTATCGGCGACGCGGAACCACTTCTTCGATACCTCCGCGACCTTGTCACGACCTTCGCCGATGGTGTACTCGTGGTCCAGAATGTTCCCCTGCACTTCGAGATCTGGTCCATCCGCGACGTTGACCGTCCAGCGCTCTCGGATTGGTGTGATGAGCGCTTTCTTGACCATCGCCACCCGCCGACCAGAAGGGGTCCTCGACTTCCATGCTGTCTTTGACCCGCAACATGCGCTCCTGGATCTTGACCTGCTCGCGGCCGTCGCGGTCCTCGAAAATCAGGGTCTGACGGATGCGGAGCGCCTTGCCATCCACTTTGAAGACCCGCTCGCGGCGGTCATTCTCGATCCAGTAGTCGTCGCCAATCGAGACCATCTTCTGACGCATCTGGTAATGCTGGGCTGCGGGTCCCTCACCGCCGCCACGACGCTCCTCGCGGCGTTCCTCGCGTCTACCCCTCATCATATGCTCTGCTCCTTCCGCTGCATGCGACATGTGTTCTCGGCTGGGTGCTGTCGGCTGTTGCTGCCGACATCACCGCTCCTCGTGAAAGCAGGCTAGGCCGAGCCGAGCGCACGGGCATCGGGGAGAACCCTATTCCTGTCGATGGAGCCGCGATGCTCGAAGGTTTCGCACCTCGGCTGCCGGGTTGCTGCCAGGGTGGGCAGCATACGTCATCACCCTGATGTCGGCCCCCCTGGAAGTCTGACCGACAAGCCCGTTTTCAGCCCGAGTCGCAGTCGGCCAGTCGGCCCGTTTCGGCTCAAGTCGCAGTCGGCCGAACTTCTGCACACAGTTTGCGCGAGGAGCGCGGCGGCCGGTTTCGAGGTGGACTACGGGCTTTTCGGCCCGGTCTTCTAGCGCGGGCCTGGCACTGTGGGCGCTGGATAGCTCCAGGCCTTCGCTTTTCTTTTGCTCGGCGCCAGGAGTTCCTTCAGTGTCCAGAGGTCCCGATCGGCACGCTCGCTGGCGCGCTCCTGCTGTAGCCACTCCGGGAGGTGGAGCCAAGCATGGCTACTGGGCTGGCGCGTGTACAGGAACGTGACCCGCGTGCCAGCGCCAAACGGCTGGACGTCCCAGTTCGTGGTTGCCCTGGCGCCGGACATCGTCTGCCAGGCGAGCCGACGATCAACTTCGTAGTCGATGACTTCGCACCTGGCGCCACGGCGGGGGAACTTGCCGGCAACGGCGAAGGTCGTCCCCACACACATCGGTCCAGTGGATGTGATATGCGCCTCGCGCTGACCCGCGGTGTAGCTCGGACCGCGTTCGACGGCGCTCAGGTACGCGAAGACTTCTTTTACCGGCGACGCGACCGTAAAGGTCCGTTCGATCTTGATCATGACGTCAACCTGCTGTTCGTCGCGGTGTCGCGACCCTTCCACGGCATTTCGCCGTCATGCGGAATGGTCGGTGCGCCCCATCCCTCGTCGATGCCCACGCACAACCAGTCGTCGCCGAATTGCTACGCGCCGTGACCATGGGCGGCCTCTCCCACAGGTCGCGGTCGGCGTCTCCTGCGACAACTGAAGCATCGAACTCACTGGGGAGTACACAGACCGCACCGATGGCCAACGCAACGCTGGCCGCTCGTCATCTGCCTGCCTTTCTGCGAAGGCGCCGTTCCCCACGTCTACAGGCTGTCGCGAGTATACGCGGCGCAGGCGAGCGAAAACGTGTCGCAGGACAATTCAAACACGAATACAACACAACACCCGCCCCGGGAAGCGCTCGGGCCGCGCCTGGCCACGGTGGCAAAAACGTCAACCTGCAATGGGATCAGGGAATGGGTACCCGTGCGCGTTCCTTTTCATGCGCGGCGAGGCCGATTCATGCGCGGCGAGGCCGACGGCAGCCGTTCGGCGTGCCGCTGTCGCCACGCGCGCATGGTCGCGGCAAGTTCGTCACCGCCCGCCTCAGTTCGGTACGCGTCAGCGCATGCGGGAGCGACCTGTCCACGGGCGGGATCGCTCGCGGACGCCAGGCGGCGGCACAGCGCGCTGACAGCTGCGTGTGCCAGCGGATCGTTGGCTTCGGCGTGCGCCGCCGCCTGCAGCCGGCGCGTCATCACTCGCCTGACCTCTACCCAGGGGACTGCTCGATCCAGGCGAACCGTTACGTCAGCCAGGAGTACCTTGATTTCTGGCAACAGGTCATCGTTCATGTCCCTCGCAAACCCCCTCGCCAGAAGCATACGCGGTTAACCCCGTGTGTCCAGGGCCGCGGGGACGCCGACGCGGCACAGCCCGCGGGCTTGACTTGATCGCCGAGCCTGCAAACGATCTCGGCAAGGTTGGTGTATAGTGCTGGAAGGCTGGTCGCAGTCGTTCCGTTTTGTTGTCGAATCACGCATTGACGGAGCCCTTTGTTGTTTCCTTACCGTTCGGGTTACCAGTTGGCCGAACGGCTTTCCAAGATGTTTTGAAGGGAGCCGTCAATCGATGTCGGCTGATACCGTTATTACCTGCCGCGACTGCGGTCAAACGTTTACATTCACGAGCGGCGAGCAGGATTTCTACGCCAGCCGCGGCTTCAGCGAACCAAGCCGCTGCACCGATTGTCGTGCGGCGCGCAAGGCGCAGCGCGATGGCGGGCAGTCGTCGTACGGTAGCTACGGCGGCTCGTCGTACGGTGGCGGCCGCTCGCAGCGCGAGATGTTCAGCGCCACGTGCTCAGGCTGCGGCCAGGAGGCCCAGGTGCCGTTCCAGCCCAGCGGAGACAAGCCGGTGTACTGCTCGAGCTGCTTCCAGCAGCGCGGCGGAGGAAACCGATCCGGTGGTTACAGCCGGAGCCGCTACTGAGTGCTGAGTTGCCAGCCGCGGCGTCGACATGCAGTTGCGCCGCCAACCTCATGGCACGCCGCGCGCCACGCGCGGCGGCGCTGAGGCGAGCATGGGAGATGAGAACTGATGCCCAAGGGTGACGCGCTCGAGATGGACGGAACGGTGGTCGACACCATGCGCAACTCGCAATTCACCGTTCGTCTGGACAACGGGCATGAGCTACTTGCCTACACGGGTGGCAAAATGCGCCGCTTCCGGATCAGGATTTTACTCGGAGACCGAGTGCGGGTAGAGATGAGTCCGTACGACCTCACGCGTGGTCGCGTGAGTTACCGCTATCGGTAACGCTGGGCCGAGCGAGTTTAAGTTGCGCCCAGGCCGTGGCTCGCGGCTTGGGCCAGTTCCGCTGGAATCTCGTCCAGCATACGTATGCTAGGATGTGCTTCTCGTCCCTTCGGGTCTGAGAGCGTTACGCAGCTCGACGCGACGGTCCTCCTGCGCGACAGAAAGGCGGGACTCGTCATGTTCGACTTCCTGCGTAGTGATGGATCGCGTAAACCTTCGCCGGCGTTGCAGTTGGCACTCTTGCAACAAGGCGGACCGTCGGGCGCAAGTGTGGGCTCGCTGCGCGTGCTGACAGACTCGGGCGGCTACGCCGGTCGGGCGGTTCAGTATTTCCGTGCTTTTGATCCCCGCCTGGCAGAGCACGACAACGTCACGGTTCGGAAGTTCCGAGACCTGGACGGATACCCCGGACTGATCGTCGCCTCCGGCCACATCGACCAGCATGGTGTCGTGTACCTGGCCGAACGGACGCCGCCGATGGCCACGCCGGGAGCGGCCCCGAGTCGCGTGCCGGCCGCGCGAGTGGAGCATGCAGACGATGAACATCTGGTCTTCCCGGGAGCGAACGAATCGAGCACTCTTTGATTGCTGGCGCGTTCGGGAACGCGCACGCTCGGGAGCTGTTCGAGCGCCACCCGAGCAATCCACTGCTGAGCGCGGCCGACTGGCCGTACGCGGCGCACACGGTATTCAACCCGGCGCTGCCCGACTCCCCTCGGGCGAAACGTTGCTCCTGGTCCGTGTGGAGGATCGCCGCGGCATCTCCCATTTGACGGCTGCACGTAGCACCGATGGTGTCACCGACTGGCGCATCGACGCCCAGCCCACGTTCCGTGCTCAACCGCACGAGTACCCGGAGGAGTTGTGGGGCGTGGAAGACGCGCGCATCGTGCGACTCGAGAGTCTGGGCAGTTTCGCGGTCACGTACACGGCCTATTCACGCGCTGGGCCTTTGATTGCCCTGGCCATGACCGAGGATTTTCGGACGTTCGAGCGTCACGGTCCCATCATGTCGCCCGAAGATAAAGACGCGGCCTTTTTCCCGCGGCAATTCGGTGGACGCTGGGCACTGATCCATCGCCCGGTGCCGCACACTGGCGGCGCAAAAGCCAACATGTGGCTCTCGTTCTCGCCAGACCTGCACAACTGGGGCGATCACACGGTTCTGCTGGAAGCTCGCGACGGAGCCTGGTGGGACGCGGGCAAGATCGGTCTATCGCCGCAGCCGATCGAGACCGCCGAAGGATGGCTCATCATGTACCACGGCGTGCGGACCACGCCGGCCGGTGGTCTGTATCGCGTTGGACTGGCGTTGCTCGACCTGGATGACCCGCGCCGTGTGCTGCGACGCGGAGACGAGTGGGTACTTGGTCCCTCCGCGAGCTACGAAACTACAGGTGACATCCCCAACGTCGTGTTCCCGTGCGGCGCCATACTCGACAGTGAGTCCGGCGAATTGCGCGTGTACTACGGAGCGGCCGACACATGCGTGGCGCTCGCGACCGCGCAGATTGGCGAGGTCCTGGATTGGCTGCGTACCCAACCCGCTCCGGAGGAATCGCATGCCTGATCACCCAAATCTAGCCCTGTCCCGAAGCCTGTCCGTCGCATTTGTTGCGACCTGTCCACCGCGACAGTGTGGCATTGCCACGTTTTCACGTGACCTCGCGCGTGCTCTGCACGCGGCTGACCCGTCGGGACTCATCCAGTGGGCGGCCATCAACGAGGCAACCTCCATTCATCCGTATGGGCCTGAGGTCCGCTGGCGGATCCGACAGGGTGATCCCGACAGTTACCGCGCCGCGGCCGAGCACCTGAATGCGGCGGCCATCGACGTGGTGTGTCTGCAGCACGAATTTGGCCTCTACGGCACGTGGGGCGATCCCTTTGAGGACCACCTGTCACCTTTCCTCGAGGCGCTGACCAAGCCACTGGTTACCACGCTGCACTCCGTATTGCCCGACCCGTCCCCGTCCATTCGCGCCGCGGTGGACAGGATCGTCGAACGCAGCAGCCAGGTTGTCGTCATGGCGGAGCGCGCCAGGTCACTGCTCATGCAGGACTATGGCGTGGCCAAGGATCAGATCTGTGTGGTACCCCACGGTGTACCGCCGGTGCATCCACACGGTCGCGTGCGTATGAAGGAGCAGCTCGACCTGAGCGATCGCACGATCCTCACGACCTTCGGGCTGGTGGATCCCCGCAAGGGCCTGGAATACATGATCGAGGCCATGCAGGTCATCCGCGAGCACGACGCGTCAGCCCTGTACCTCATCGTCGGCAAGACCCATCCGGATCTTGTGCGACGTGAGGGTGAAGCGTACCGTCGACAGCTCTGGCAGCTCGTCAAGGAGCGCGGACTCCAGCAGCACGTCGAGTTCGTCGACGAGTATCTCAGCCAGGCGCAAATCGTCGAATACCTGCTCGCCAGCGACGTGTATATCACGCCGTATCTCGACCCACAACAGATCACGAGTGGCACGTTGGCCTATGCGCTGGGGGCGGGAAAAGCCATTGTCTCAACACCGTATCCGCACGCAACCGAGGTGTTGACGGACGAACGGGGAATCCTCGTCCCGTTCCGGAGTTCGTCAGCACTTGCGGATGCCACGCTGCGGATCCTCGGTGACCCCGCGTTGAAGTATCGGCTCGAACGGGCGGCGTACGCCTATGGACGGGAGACAGCCTGGCCACGCGTCGGGGAGCGCACGCTGGACGTCCTGCGCGCGGCCGCGGCGCTTCCGTCAGCGGCTGGCAGCTCGGAGGCGGATGGAGTTGAGCGTTGGTTGCTGGCGCGCGCACCCGTGATGTGACGCCGATTGTCTCGGGTCAACTTTCGCGTCTGACCCGACCGCTGCAGTCTGGCGGTCCTTCAGCCTGCGCCATCGCCGTGTATGCCGAGCCGACCGACCGCGAAGGACAAGTCCAGCCTCAGCCGCGTGCAGCGCGCGAACGGGGCTTCGAAGGCGTCGCCTGTGTCGACGATGCCGCGCGGGCAGTCGTCCTGTATACCCGGCTCTGGCGAAAGCACGCGGTACCTGCCGCGCGCGCGGCGGCCACGTGCCTGTTGCGCTTTCTGGAGCACATGCAGGACGAGGATGGCCGGTTCTGCAATTTTATTCTGGATTGGAGCGGCCGACCCAATCGACATGGTGACACGTCCTACGCGGGCGGCTCGCCGTGGCAAGCGCGAGCGTTGCACGCCCTGGCATGTGGCATCGCGCCGGGCGGGGCGGATGAAGCGGAGGAACGCTTCAAGCAAGCGCTGCCGTGGCTCGACGCTGCAATTCCGTATCTGGACGTGCGCGCCGTGAGCGTGCTGGCGGTACTGGAACACTGGCGCGCGACCGGAGCGTCCGACTCCGCCGACCGGGCCATCACCTGGTCCCGCGAAATCGCCGACAACCGGAGCGCGTCGCGTCTCCTCGACGCCGCTGGGGTGCACCCAATCCATTTGTGGGGCCACTTGCAAGAAGCCGCTCTGGCCGAGACCGGACACGTGTTTGATCAACCGGACCTGGTGGAGTGCGCACGCGCAAGCGCCGAAGCCGTGCTGATGCCAGCGGTCGATTCGGGCTTCGACTTCGCGCGCGTGTTGCCGTTCGACGTGAGTTGTACGGTCGCCGGCCTGGGAAGCGTGGCCTTAGCGACCTCAGATCAACGTTATGCCGCGGCAGCAGCGCTCGGTCGAGAGTGGTTTACCGGACGCAATAGCGCGGGGCAAGCCGTCTACGATGCACAGCGCGGTCTGGTGTTCGACGGCATCGACCATGGCGTGGTCAGCCGAAACTCCGGCGCGGAGTCGAATGTCGAAGGTGCACTGGCGCTGCTGGGGTGAGGCTGCGTCCACTCTGTACATGACCAAAAGTCATGACAGCCGACTGCGAAGCGCACAGACTTGGTCCACGATGAATGCTCATCGAGCTACCCGCGCGCGCACCGGTGACGTCTGTTCGCATGCCTGAGCGCTTGCGTGTGGGTATGCTGGCGCCGGTCGCCTGGCGGGTTCCGCCTCGACACTACGGACCCTGGGAGCGGGTAGTCTCCATTCTGACAGAGGGACTCGTGGCACGCGGCGTTGACGTGACGCTCTTTGCGACGGCCGATTCGATTACGCGGGCACGTCTGGCAGCCGTTGCACCCCGAGGCTATGCGGAGGATCCCTCTCTCGACGCCAAGGTCTACGAAGCCTTGCACGTCGGCAACGCGTTCGAACAGGCCGCGGAAGGTGCGTTCGATATTCTCCACAATCACTTTGACTTTCTTCCGCTCACCTACAGCCGATTGGTCGCGACTCCCGTCGTCTCAACGATACACGGGTTTTCGTCCGAACGGATCGTGCCGGTCTATCGCGCCTATAACTCCACCAGCTATCTGGTCGCGATCAGCGCCGCTGATCGACGCGTCGATCTCGACTACGCCGCTACCATTCACCACGGCATTCCACTGGACGAGTTCACGTTCCGTGCGGATCCGGGCGAATACCTCTTGTTTTTCGGGCGCATCCATGCTGATAAGGGCGCCCGCGAAGCGATCGAGGTGGCTCGACGCACCGGGCACACACTCGTCCTGGCCGGCATCGTCCAGGATGCCGACTACTTTCGGTCGGCAGTCGAGCCATTTCTGGACGGCAAGCAAATCCAGTACGTTGGGTCTGTGGGTCCAGCCGAGCGCGACGCGTTGCTCGGCGGTGCCCTGGCCTTGCTGCACCTGGTTCGGTTCGACGAGCCCTTTGGTCTGTCGGTGGTGGAGGCGATGGCGACGGGCACGCCCGTAATTGCGTTTCAGCGCGGATCGATGCCCGAGTTGATCGACAGCGGGCGTAACGGATTTCTGGTTGCGCCGGGCGATATCGAGGGGGTCGTGTCGGCCGTCGGTCGACTCGGCGAGCTGGATCGACACGCGGCGCGGCTGCACGTGGAGCGCAGTTTTTCGGCCGAGCGGATGGTGGATGACTACCTGGGGCTCTATCAACGCATTGTCGCTTCGGAGCAAGACACCCCAACCTCGTCCGAGGCCTGCGCACCCAGCGGCGCGCGGCGACTGCGACCTGCTGGTGCGCGCTGCGATGCGTGCCACGTGCGACGCCCGCGCGTGCAGCGCACGCGGGACGGCCTGCTGACGGTGTGCGGCGGGTGTGCGCGCGGTGTAGACATCCCCAGCGGCGACGCGCTCGAGATAATTGCTGCACTCGCAGGTCGAGCTCCGGGGCATGAGCGGCGTGCGCTGAGCCGTCGGCTTCTGGCCCGCCGGGCGATGCACGAACAGAGACGCAACCGACGGGCTCCTGAAGGGGAGCCAGACTGAGGGAAGGAATTCGCCGCTATGACCAGTCTGCCGCCGCACATCACCTTTCGACGCGACCGCTTCGGGGAAGCCTGGCACCTGATCCCGGGTGGTGAATTGGGGCCACGAGCTCGCTCACTGTGCGGGCAGCCTCGGCAGGGGACACCCCTCTCTGAAACGTATGCTGACGTGGAGCCGACGGCGCCGGAGTGCATTTGTGAGCCGTGCACCGCCGCGTACCACCGGAGCTCCGCTCCACGCTGATCCGTAGCCAGTCGGGGGATGCGCGTACACCTGGTTGGGCGGCTGAGCTCCTGGCAAAACGCGCCAATCTCCAGTTTCCCGTCGTCGGCCAAATGACAGTACGCGAGACTCCCGACTCGCTGGCAACGCGCTTGCCTCCACAATGGGTTCCGCAATCTGGGAGGCAGACAGGCCCGGCCGCGTTCAGCCGACAGGACTATCGGAATCCCCCGGTTGAATATGCAGATCGACAACGGACGACTGTCCCCGCCAAGAACGCCGCGGCGAGCGGAGTACGCCTGGCGTCCGCAACGTTGCGGACGCTCCAGTCCGGCGTGTATAGTCCACACGGGTTCACCTGAAACTCAGTCGAGAAACGGCCGGGCTTTGTGGTCGCGTGCACCCGATTCGACTTTCCTGAGGAGGTCCGTGCATGGGCGATCGAGCCAAAGGTAGAGACAAGGGTAAACTCAAAAAGTCTCCGAAGACCGCCAAACCGGGACGACGGCCCCACGAGCAAGCACGTCAGGTGTCAGACGTGCTGAAGCGAGACTCCTGATGGGGGTACATCGACCTGACGGATCGAGATGGGTGCCGGCCTGGCGCCTGGAATGGTCCTGATGAGTTTGCCTGAGACACTGGGTGACGCGCCGCCAGCGCAGGTGCAGATCACGCTAACCTGGCCAGAGGCCCAGCGGCTGCAGGTCGTTCTGCCCTGGCTCATGCAAGCTCTCGCAGACCGACCCGACGCGACGACACGCCAGCAGGAGCGACGGCGGAAGGCGCGGACAGCGCTCGAAAGTCTCTCAAGTGCTCTCTCCAGCCAGCTGCGACCTGCCGACGAGCCGTCCGCCTGAGAACGCGGCCGAACGTCTCGAATCTGCTTCGCAACCGCTTGCCGCGCTCCAGGAGCCACTCCGGCTTTTCGGAGCCTTCCGCGCAGAACTCGACGTGATCGCGTAGCTCGATTGCACGCGCGGACACGGAAGCAGTTGTCTTCCGTCCTCTCCCTGGCAAGCGCTCGCACGCGAGCTCGGCGTGGCGCACGTGATTCCGCGGTGGCTCACGACATTGCGAGAACTGGCCCGTCGCAGCACGCACGCGAGACCTTACCTTTGAGTGGCATCGCGCGCGTGCGCGACTTCAGCCATCCGGCAGATATCGATCGGGTACACTCACGTCAGTTTCCTTCGCACGAAGGACCGTTGCCTCTGCCGAAAGCAAGCGTGAGAGCGGGCCCAGCCTGGGGCTGGTGCGGACTGCTCATTCCCATGGAGCCCCAGTCGAGTCGTCGCGCAGTCCGCCGAGCGCGACACGGGAGGTGCGCGCATATGCGACTGACTGGCCGGTGCCCATGAAACCCCCACGCCTGAGCCTCGCCGACTCGCGTGTGCGCCGCGCCCTGCTCGCGGTAGGAGCGCTCGTGCTGATAGGCGTGTGCATCGAGTATTTCGGTGTGGATCACACCCGCGCGCCAGACACCATATCGCTGACGGCCCTTGCGCAGCGCGTCAGGAATCACGAGATCACCGCGATTCGCGTTAGTGATGACCAGGGTACGGCCACGGACCAGTCTGGTCAGACCGTCACCTTCACGACCCAGCGCGGAGAATCGGTGCTCAAGGTACTTGCAAACCTGGGCGCCACCCCGGACGACCTCTCGCAGATCACGTACACGGTGGCCGACCCGCCGCCATTCTGGATCGGCGCGGCGGCGGGCATTTTGCCACTGCTCGTGTTTGTCGGCATCGCGCTGGTGGTGATGCGTCGCCTCGCGAAGCGGGGTGGCAACCCGCTGCAATCATTCGGCCAGAGCCAGGCGCGCGTGGCCGACCGCGCCCTGGCGCAGATCAGCTTTGAGGATGTCGCGGGCGTCGACGAGCCGGTCCAGGAGTTGTACGAAATCGTCGAATTCTTGAAGGAACCCGCGAAATTCACCGAACTCGGTGCGCGAATTCCACGCGGCGTGCTGCTGGTCGGGTCGCCAGGAACCGGAAAAACGCTGCTGGCGCGTGCTGTAGCGGGCGAAGCCGGCGTGCCATTTCTCAGTATCTCGGGGTCCGAGTTCGTGGAAATGTTCGTGGGTGTAGGCGCTAGTCGTGTGCGGGATCTCTTCGATAAAGCCAAGAAATGTGCTCCGTGCATCGTCTTCGTCGACGAAATTGACGCGGTCGGTCGTCAACGCGGAGCCGGGTTGGGAAATGCGAACGATGAACGCGAGCAAACACTCAATCAAATCCTGGTTGAGATGGACGGATTTGCAGATCATGCCGGCGTCATCGTTATCGCTGCGACGAACCGACCGGATGTGCTTGACCCGGCGTTGCTGAGGCCGGGTCGTTTCGACCGCGTCGTCGTCGTGCCAGCACCAGACGTACGCGGTCGCCAGGCGATTTTGACCGTCCACGCTCGGGGCAAGCCACTCGAGCAGAACGTCGTGGTCGCGACGGTCGCCAAACAGACCCCCGGCTTCTCGGGCGCCGACCTGGCCAATGTCCTGAACGAGGCAGCCATCCTGGCCGCTCGACGCGACAAGAAGAGCATCGCCATGGCCGAAATTGAAGAAGCCATCGATCGCGTGAGCGCAGGACCCGAGCGACGGAGTCACGTGATGTCCGATCGTGAGAGGGAGATCACGGCGTATCACGAGAGCGGGCACGCGGTGGTGAGTCGTTTCCTGCTGCGACACGACCCGGTGCACAAGATCACGATCATTCCGCGCGGGCTGCGCACCGGGTACACGCGCTATTTGCCAACCGAGGATCGGCTGTACATGACCCGCGGTCAGTTTCGGGATGCCGTCACCGCCGCGCTGGGTGGCCATGCCGCGGAGACCATCATTTACGGCGAGGCGAGCACCGACGGGGGCGATGACATTGAACGTGCCACGCGGACCGTGCGCCGCATGGTCACCGAATTCGGCATGAGCGAGCGCCTCGGACCTGTCGCGTTCGGCCGCAAGCAACAGATGATTTTTCTCGGCCGCGATCTGGGTGAACAGCGCGACTACTCCGAGCACGTCGGCGAAATGATCGACGAGGAAATTCGCCGCTTGCTGGACGAGGCCTACGCGCTCGCGGTCGCGATCCTGCGCGAGCATCGCTCGCTCCTCGAGCGTCTGGCACGCGAGCTGCTCGATCGGGAAAGTCTGGACGCGGCAGCGCTCGAGCACATCTTTCAGGCGACGTGATCCGCGCCCGGCCTGGCAAGCCGCTGAAAAAACAGGTCAAGGGCTCCACCGTAGGAGGAGGTTTCGACCATGCGTGCCTCAGAGGGCGCGAGTTCACGTTCGAGGCTGCAACGTCTCGAGGTGTCAGGAATCCCTTGTCTGAAGAGTGGATAAAAGCAGACTCTTCACCCTGCTAGCTGTACGGGTGATCAGGTTACGCGCCGCGGACATGGTCGGTTGAAGTTGGGTCAGAGTTTTTCAGCAGCCTGCTGCGCGTGTGAAACTCGCACCACAGAGGTTTAACGCGCGATAGAGCAAATGTCGCGCGTGATCCAGCGAGCGCCTATACTCCACTGAGTTCCCCGTCAGGAGAGACCGGCGCCTTCGCAGGAGGCAAGCACGCTCACCAGGATCTGCCGCCTCGCTGGTGGCACCGCTGCAGACTCTCCGGGAACATGATACGCGTTGAGTTGTCGCTGGAGACGCCGCCCGCGACCCTGGAAGGGCAGCATCGTCCCATGGTCGACAAAACGTGGCGCATGATGGTCGAGCCGGCGACGGATGACAACGAGGCGCAATCTCGCAAGTCGCGGCGAACGCCCTTCGAACTGCTCGACGAGCCGTTGGCGGAAGCGCGGGCCGCGGAACGCAGGGCAGCGCGAATTCGCTTTCGGATCTATTGCATCGCGTGTGGGCGCGCCACCGAAGCGGCGGCACCCCCACCTCGAACCTCACGCTGCGAGCACTGCAGCGGCACCATGCTCGTTGAGCAGGTCACGACTTGACGCGCGCTGTGTGACCGCGCGCTGAGATTCGACTTCAGGTCTCAGCGATTCGACTTCAGGTCGCTGCGCGCCCGCGGGCCAGGATCGCGAACATCGTGCGGCCTTCAAGCGAAGGCGGCCGTTCCACCGTGGCGATGTCCGCCACGCCCGCGGCGATTGACGCGATCTGCGTTCGAGCGACTTCCGGGTGCGTGGCTTCGCGCCCGCGAAAGCGCACCTCCACCTTCACCTTGTGGCCCTCTTCGAGAAATCGCCGCGCGGCCCGAACCCGTACCTGCAAGTCGTGCTCATCGGTCCGCGGTCGCAAGCGGACCTCCTTGACCTCCGAGACGTGCTGGTTCTTGCGGGCGTCGCGCGCACGCTTGTCCTGTTCGAACCTGAACTTGCCCAGGTCCGCGATACGACACACCGGCGGGTCCGCCGCTGCCGCCACTTCAATCAGATCCAATCCGGCGTCTTCGGCGCGTCGGAGCGCCTCGTCAATGGGCAGCACACCAATCTGCTGTCCGTCCTCGTCGATGATGCGCACTTGCGGGGCACGGATCTGGCGATTGGAGCGCGGACCAGTCGGCACTGGCGGACGATTGTCAAATGGTCGACGGGGTATGACGGTGTCCCTCCGTTAGTGGTGCTTGCGTGTCTTCGGGATGCTGCCGCTCGCGGTAGCCTTCAGGACTGACATGGACTGAACCATGCACACGAGCGCTTGGCATCGCGCGGCGATGCGGGTTCCCCTCCAAAGCAGTGACGCTCGACAACTCGCCGGCCGAGAACAAATCAACGGCCTGCGTCAGAACGTCCTATCCAAACCGAAGCCGCGAGGCACTCTGCACCAGATGCTGCAGTATCGCACATCGGCGACCGCGACGGAAGCATTCGCCAAGGCCAGCTCTCAGCCCGGCGGGTTCGCCGAGGGGGTGGCCACGCAGCATGCCGCGCGGCATGCCGGTACCGCGGCTGCTCGGCCGAACTACGCGGCGGCAGGTCGTGTCTCGAGGTACCCAGGTCACGTTCGAGGTGGGCCGAACCTGTATACTGTTGTCAAGTTCTCGTCAGCAGAGATCGGCGCCTTCGCAGAAGGCAACTCAACGACATCAGGATCCTCCCGGCGTGCAGTCGGCACCTGCTGCATAACTCTGCAAGAGCTCGATTGGCATTGAGTTGTCGCTGGAGACGCCGCCCGCGATCAACGGAAGGAAGGGAACCTGACTATGATCGCAGTGAGAGGGTGTCGATGGTTGAGACGGCTGTCGGGCTGCCCGCGGGTTGCTGACGTTGGGCGATAACGGCATTCGTGTCGCCACCGAAAACGTCAGCGGCGGGGAGCGCTCCGTGAGCAAGTCTGAGCCCAGCACGTCGGCCATTCGCTGCCGCAAGTGCGGCAAACACATTATCTGGCCGGGGCTGTGCTATACGTGTGCCACGGGCTTGCCGCGCCAGATGGTGCCGGAGGCGCTGGTCGGCGCCGAGCCTATCTCGGGTCGGCCAGACACGCGTGCGCCGCGCAACGACTCACCAGAGCGGGATGCCGCGCCATTACATTGACACCGAGTCTGATCGCGATGCGCTCTTCGCCCATCGTAATCTGGTCAGTGTCGAGTTTGCCGCGGAACAGTTAAAGGTGAGCCAACACGTCCTGGAAAAAGCGGCCAGCCGGAGCCAGGGTCCGCTCTTGATGTGGATATTTGGCGGCCGAGGCCAGCTGATGCGCAAGTATCGCGAGATGTACGTGGATCTGGGACCCGCGCCGGGTCCGGATATGCCGCATGCCTGGCATGCCCGTTCACCCGAGGAGCTGCTCGGCGAAGCTCGACAGCGACACGCGGATCCCTCAGGCATGGACGGGCTGAAGCGTGTCTGAGCGTGACGTCGTGTTGATCTGCAGGGACTGCACCAATGCATTCACCTTCTCGGAGGAGGACCGCGCGGCGTTTGCCGCTCAGGGGCACTTTCACGCACCCAGCCGGTGTCCGACATGCCGCGACGCGCGCAAGATCCGACAAACAGAGAGTGGCGCTCGTCAGGTGCCGCCGGCGTTCCGCGAGTTGAAACAGATACGCACCACCGTGGTGTGCAGCAGCTGCGGGGCGCCAGCAGTGGTGCCATTTGCCGCGCGGGCAGGTCACGCCGTGTATTGTTCGGACTGCTTTCGTCGCCGACGCGCGGCCGAGTCGAACGCCTGATGCGCGCCGCGACGAAACGGCTCAGGCGTGGGCTGGACGCGAGGTTAGACGCATGAGCCAGACGAAGCGGCCCGTCGTCGCCCGCCAGGTGTCCTGGGACAGCAGCACACAGTTCGGGACGTATCAGCGTCTGGCGTTGATGGATCCGCTCGCCTTGCGCTGGCTGATCGTCGATCTGCTGCGCGTCTCAGACGAGAGCGCCGCCCAGGCGGTGCAGGAGGGCACGGCCGAAGCGCTCGCCAGAGCCAATCGCAATGCACAACGCGCCGCTGATGCGCAAGCGGCGCTCGCTCTGGCTGAGGACGCGGGCTGACCTTCCACCCGTCGCTGGTTGAGCCCCCGCGAACGCGCGAGGTCCCCGCTAGTGACTACGCCGGACTCAAACATCAGGTCGAATCGGCCGGCCTGATGCGCCCGCAACGCCGCTATTTTTCGAGCAAACTGGCGCTCAACGCCATGTTGCTCATCCTCGGCTTGCTGGGTCTGCGTCTGGCAGCGACCAACGCATGGTGGTGGTGGGCTGACGTTGTGTTCCTGTCATTCGTCTTCGTCCAGATCGCGCTGCTCGCGCACGACATCGTGCATCTGCAGTTCGCTCGCGCCGGTCGTTTGAATACCGTGATCGGCCTGATCCTCGGGAACCTGCTGGTCGGCGTCAGCCGCGGCTGGTGGAATGCCAATCACAGCGCCCATCATGCCCATCCAAACGACATGGTCAGCGACCCGAACATCGATATCTTGTTTTTGGCGTGCACACCGGAGCAGGCGCTGACCAGACCGCGCTGGGTGCAGTGGATCATCCGCCACCAGACCGCGCTGCTGATACCTATTTTCAGTCTCGAATTCTTCAGCATGCATCAGCAAAGCATCGCCTTTGCGCTCGACCGCCGCACTGGCTCGGGACGCGTCGAGCTCTGGCTCCTCGCGGCGCATTTCGCGCTGTACGCTGGCGTGCTGGTAGCGGTGCTGGGGATCGACGCGGCGATCGCGTTCGCGTTTGTGCATCATTTGCTGACGGGTGTGTACATGGCCAGCATCTTCGCCCCAAACCACAAGGGCATGCCGCTGACTCATGGCTCCGCCCCGGCCGGCTTTTTACGCGAGCAGGTGATCAGTGCGCGCAATATCCGCGGCAACCCTGTCATCGATCTTGTGTATGGCGGTCTCAACTATCAGATCGAGCATCATCTGTTTCCGACGATGGCTCGCAACAACCTGCACCATGCCGTGCCAATCGTCCGTGCGTTCTGTGAAGCGCGCGGGATTCCGTATTGCGAAACAGATGTCGTCGGCTCATGGCGGGCGATTATCGGGCACTTTCGCAACGTGAGCCGCGCCATCGGTGCGCTGGTCTGACGAACGCGGTACGCCGGGCGAACGTTCGAATCCACCCTGCAGGTTGCGGAGGAACCCCCATTGGTCCAGATAACCGAAACGGCCAGCTCCGAGCTCCGTCGACTTTTGAGCAACCACATGGCCCGTCCCATGCAAGGGGTGCGGCTGCGTCTCAATGAAGCCGGAGGCCTGGCCATGACGATCGACGTGCCGCACTCCGGCGACTCGATCATCCGTCGCGACAACATGCCCGTCCTGATCGTCGAAGGGCGATTGTCCAACAGACTCGCCCGCCGAGTACTGGATTTCACCGAACCGTCCGGTTCAGCCGGCGGATTCACGTTGCGCTGGCGAACACTCCAGAACCCGGCGTCAGAACCGTAAGAGAAACGCCGTCGGCGGACGATCGCCCGCCGACGCGCCGGGTCACCGGCTCAGCCGCTCAGTAGCGAGTCCGCCTCTGGCTGTAACCGCCGGATCGGTTTGCGCCGCCACGCTGCTGAAAGCAACTGCTGCAATAGACGGGTTTGTCGCCACTGGGTTGAAAGGGCACCTGCGCCTCCTGCCCGCAAGCGGAGCAGGTGACGCTGAACATCTCGCGGCCGCGTCCACCGCCATATGAACTGCCCGAGCCGTAGCTGTCGTACGACGATCCGCCGCCGTCGCGCTGTGCCTTGCGCGCCGCGCGACAGTCGGCGCAACGGCTGGGTTCACTGAATCCGCGGCTGGCGTAAAAGTCCTGCTCGCCGCTGGTAAAGGTAAATGCCTGGCCGCAATCGCGGCAGGTGATGATGGTATCGGCCGACACAGGTAGACGGCTCCCTTCAAGGAAAACCGGTCGGGAACTGGCATCCCGATCGGTGCGGAAACTAAGGGCTCCGTCAGCGCGCTAGTGGACAACAAAACGGAACGACTGCGACCAGTCCAGATGCACTATACGCCAACGACGTCCGCGGCGGGATGATTCCGGCGCAACCTGCGCGGTCCGCGTGACGATGGCGGGGCAGTGGCGATGGCGATGGCGCGGCAGGAGGCGCGCTCGAGTCGGCTGGCTTCAGCGTGGCGTCTGGCGCGCTTCGCCGAGCAGCTCCCCAGGGGACTGACTCTGCCAGGCCTGCGGAAGATCAGGACCGGGCGATGGCCCCATGTCGATGTACAGCTCGCGGTATTTACGCATGACCTGACCTGGACTGCCGAAAACCCACATGAGGAACGGACCCTGGCTGCGGCTTGCGGTTTTGCCAAGCATATGCGGAGACACTTTTAGCTGATCGGCCGCGAACTCCACGCTCACCAGGTTGCGACTCGCAAATAGCGCGTCCCGATCGGAATCTTCATCGATGTAGTGACGTGGCATAGGGCTACTCCAGGGCACCTGGCTGGTGCGGCGTCTGCGGATCGGGCTGTGGCGGAGTAACGTGCAGTCTCGTATCGGGAGTCAATACACGCGGCAAGCCTGTCGCACACGTGTAGCACAGGCCTCGCCAGATAATCGTCTTGCCGCAAACCCGACAGCGAGGGTTCGAGCCGGCGGCGTCGACGGTACTCACCGGGCTACCCCGCGGTGGACCGAGCGGACGCGAGCGCCGACTTCAACTGCTGACCGGCTCCACGAGCATCGTTCCCTCACAGTGGCTGCAGCGCGACAACCGCGCCGGCGCCGAGGCACTTTCAGTAGAGCGTCCACAGGCAATGCAGTACGTACGAAAGCGCACACGTGCCGCCTGTCGCATGACCGCACGCTCTTCCGCCGATGGCTCGTCGACATCGTCGAGCGGCCGCCGACGTGAGCGCCGACCGAACGTGGCAAGCTCTGTCGTCGCAGACTGTGGCGGAGTCTGCCAGTTATCATCGACCATGGACGGACGTGCCCTTCCTGCGGTCGCGGGCGGCGTCTCCAGCGACACTCAACGAGTATTGGGTTCCCGAAGAGTATGCAGCAGGTGCCGCCCGCGAGCAGCGCGACCTGACATGATTGCCTTCTGCGAAGGCGCCGGTCTCTCCAACCGAGAACTGCCTGTAGTGTACGGGTACGTTGGGTCGCCCGGCGCGGTTTTCGGAGCCACCGCGGCGACGTGCGACGGCGAGGCTCGCAGCCCAGCCAAAGACGACCTCGTGCCGATGCGATAGGTGCGCCTCGGACCACCTGCTCGACCTCGTTCGCCGCACCACGAGATGTGGCATACTGCTAGAACTGGTCCAGCGTAGTCCGCGCCATCGGTTCGCACACGACGTTCTGACGGAGCCCCGTACTCTTCGCTCGGCCTGACCAGGCGTCGAGTTGTTGTTCTCGAAGGGACCGTCCGCTATGCCAGCTCATCGCACATTGGGGGTAGGGGACCGTGTGAGGCTGCGTGTGCGTCGTGGCGTGCTTCGAGCTGTGGCCAGCCAACCCGCGGTTCGACCTGATTCAGGAGCCGCAGATTTCCGAGAGGTGAGCTATGTCCAAGCGGGGCGGCAACAAAACAACCAAATCCAGTCCCAAACCACCGATGGTCAATAAGGGCCCCAAGAAAAAGTAGGGTAAGCGCGCTCGCGACAATTCGACGCAACTGCGTCCGCGAAAGTCTCGCGACACTTCGGAGATTGGCCGCATCGGTTATCCTGAATGTGGCGAAGTTGGTGTGCATCAACTGAGGTTGATGAGAAGGAAAAACGCAGTTGACCATTGTCGAACGGCGAACGAATGGTAGTGCCAGCGGCGGTACGCGGCGACGACTCAATCGGGATCAGCAACGCGAGATTGCACGACTCTACAGTGAGACGAGCGCGTCGTCGGCCGAAATTCGCGAGCAATTCGGAATCGGAGAATCCTCGCTGTATCGCGTGCTGCAGAAGCAAGGTATTGCACTGCGTGGGCGCACCAGTCGGCCTGATCGCCAAACGGCGACCATCGTCGCGTTGCCAACTGCTAGTGGACGCCGACCACGCCGCGCCGCGGTGCGCCATGTGGCAACGCCAGCTTCGGCGCGACCTCGCCATCAGGAGATCCGTGCCGCGGCCACGTCCGATGCGAAGCGCGAATTCCGCATCCTTTTCCACGGACAGCGACTGTTCAACGCTGAGAATGTGCGCGAGGTGCTGCGCCAGGCCGAAGCGCTCGGCGCAACCGACATTCTGGAAGTGACGCGAATCGGGTGAAGTAGCTACCGGCGCAACGTGATATCTACGCGCCGTTTGGGTTCGGGGGCCGGGTTGACCGGCCCTTCCTGCGTGTAGAGTGGCCACCAGCCGTCCGGATCGCCGAACACCATCCATCGCGTGATGTCATGCAGGCGCGCATATTCGATGGTTTCCTCAGGTGACGAGAAGAACACGGGTGTGCCGCGCGCCCTGAGCACCACGGGAGCTGAGTCCAGGACGATGACGCCGTACCGAACCGCGCGATCAGACACCCCTCTGCCCCTCCTTACTCAAATGCCCGCGGCATGCGACGCACGCGAGAGGCATCCAGGTCGACGCCAGGCGTCAGTTGGCTGCGCCCCGACACCGTACGCCCGTCGGTCAACGCGCGGCTGACCCTCGTGAAGTTGCCAACGATCTCACGCCACGAGTCGAGCCAGCTCGTCTCGTGGTAGGCAACGCCGTGTGACGCACAATACGCCCGAACCACGGAACGGGCGCGGCGCAGGTTGGTGCGGGGCATAGTCGGAAACAGATGGTGTTCGATCTGATGATTGAGGCCGCCATACACCAGGTCGATGAACCAGTTACTGTGAATGTTGCGCGCCGTGAGCACCTGCGCACGCAGGAAATCACTTGCGGCGGGGGACTCGGGCGCCAGCGGCATGCCTTTGTGGTTAGGCGCAAAAATCGTCGCCAGGTACAGGCCAGTCAACGCATGGTGGACCAACGCGAAGATGACTGCTCCACCCGGTCCGAGCGCTAGAACCAGGAGTGTGCCGTAGAGCAGGTAGTGGGCAATCAACAGCGGCAGCTCCGCCCGCGTACAGCCCGGTCGCGGCGGAGGGCGTACTCAGCGCTCTGGTGATGCATGCTGAAGAATTCGAGACAGAAGATCGGCACGAGCAGAGCTACCTGATGTCGGAGGATCCACTGTACCCAGCGGGGCCTGTAAAGCGCCTGCTCGGTGGAGGATGCCAGCAACAGGATGTTCACATTCGGGTCGTGGGCAATGTCATTTGGATGCGCGTGATGCGCCTCGTGGTTGTCTTTCCACCACGCCCGGCTCACCCCCAGCAGCAGATTGCCCAGTACCAGCCCCAATGCGGTGTTCACGCGACCGGCGCGGAGAAATTGCAAATGCACCATGTCGTGTCCGAGCAACGCGATCTGGACGAAGACAAACGACAGGCACAGGGCGGCCGCCAGCCACCATCCCGGGCTCGAAGCGGCGAGTCGCAGGCCGAACAGGCCGAGGCCCAGCAAGCCCACGTTCACGCCGATCCTGGTGAGATAGTACGCGGGCCGGGGATTCAATAGTCCGTTGGCCTGGACAAGACGTTTCAGCTCCGCGTATTCGCTCCGCACCGGCCGATCGCCGTGGGGATCGACGAGCGCCCGAGGGGGGCTGACCTGTTCGGGACCGACGCGCGTCAAAGCTCCCGTCATTGACGGGACCGCCGTCGTTTCAGCGTTGCGGCCGCCCGACGCGAGCTACTTTGGGCCGGCGCGTGCGGCGGCGCGCGGCGGCTTTGGCCTTATCGCGTTGCAGCTCGCTGTTGGTCTTGAAATAGCGCTTGCGTTTGTACTCACGCAGAATGCCGGATTTGTCGATCCCCGTCTTGAAGCGCCGCAGCATCTGGTCGAAGGACTCGCCATCGCGTGGTTCGACGTGCATCAGCTACTCAGTACCGATCCCGACCGCGTGACCCGCCGCCGTATCCGCCGCGGCTACTGCCGCCACGTTGCTGGAAGCACTCTGAGCAATAGACAGGCTTGTCGCCACTGGGTTGAAACGGGACCTGCGCTTCTTTGCCACAACTCGAACAGGTCGCACTGAACATCTCGCGCTGGGCACGTCCGTCCGAGCTATAGCCTCCGCTGTACGAGGACGATCCCCCGTCGCGCTGCGACTTGCGGGCAGCGCGGCAATCCGCGCAGCGCGACGGTTCAGAAAAGCCGCGGCTGGCGTAGAAGTCCTGTTCGCCACTGGTAAACGTGAACGCCTGACCGCATTCGCGGCAGGTTAAGGTGGTGTCGGCCGACATCGTGACGGCTCCCTTCAGGTGAGACGGAAAACCCGGCGGTCTGGCATGCCGAGCGGTCAGATACGTGGGCCTGTCAACGTGCGGTCGAAGAGCGCAAGTCAGCGATGCGTAAACGCCAGTCTCGCACAGTGTACCCGCATCGCGGTTTCCTTGCAGTCATTGGTCAGCGCTGCAAACCGGTTTCTCGGGGCACATTGCCGTGGGCTTCGCCAACCTGGCATGGAGCCCATGGCGCGGCGGCAGGCGTCGCAGGCATCGGAATGAAACTGGCATCGACGCGCAAGGGCGGCCGAAAAGCCTGTAATCCGCCTCGAAACCGCCTGCCGCGTTCCTGGCGCAAACTGTCACACAAGAGTGGCCGACTGCGACTCAGGCCGAAAACGGCCTTGTCGACCAGACTTCTAGCAGGCCGTCGAAGGGCTCCACCGTAGGTGGAATTGCTGACAGTGCGTGCCTCGACACACCTTTTTGAATACGCTCCCAATCGGGGGAGAACTGAGAGACCCGAGGTCCACTCCGGGAAGCACGGCACGCCGAGCGTGCCGATTTTGTTTCTGCTCAGCCCGTGGACGAGACCCGGGTGCATGGCAGGCAAAAACGTTACGGCTCGGACGCGCGGCGCCGCTGGAAGCACGCAGTGCAATACACCGGCTGATCCGGTCGCGGCGCGAATGGCACCTTTGCCGACTCCCCACACGCGCTGCAGGCTACAGTCACCCTTACCTTGCCCAGCTCGCGGAATCCGGGCGGAGCCGTGCGTCTCCCGCTCTCGGCCTGGCGCGTTTTGCGAGCTTCACGGCACGCGCCACATCGGCTGGGCGCGTGGACATGCCCTACAACTGCGAAAGCCTGACGCTCGTCCTCAGAAAACGCGAACAGCGCGCCACAATCACGACAGATCAAGGCAGCGTCAGGGGGCACACTCGCGGCAGTATACACGCCTGACCGTGCAGACCTTCTCGTCAGGAGCGGCTGGTATCTACCAAGTCGGAGGTCAGCTGCAGTGAGCTCGAGTCGCGTTCGAAGTTGCCCGTCGTCCGATGTGCAGCGCCAACCCCATCCGCTACGCTAATGCGACTGCCATGTCGGACGGGATCACGCCATACGACCTCACCCAGCAGATGTCGATGAAGATCGAGGACCTCGACAACGGGCTCCGGGATCTCATCCAGGAGCTCGAGCAACAAGGCACTCGCCGCGTGAGCGAGAACACACTGCGCCGCCTGAACGATGCAGCGGTGGCCCTGCATGAGGCGCGCGTCGTGCTCGAAGAGGCAACCCTGACCTGGTCAGACTGACGAGAGCGTCAGGTCTGTTGTTCAGCACCACACGCATGCCTGACCTGCCCCCGGGCCACGGGCGCACAATCGACTCGGCCGTGCGCAGATGAGCCGTCACCCGTGCCGCTAACATCATGCTATCGTTTACACGACAACGAACCAGCATCCCTGTACCACCGCAGGCACACCAGCCACGTGATTTGGGTGAGGTCCAGATGACATTCAGCGAGACGCTGCGGCACATCCGCCTCCAGCGTTTCTTGTCGCAGGCGGAGCTTGCGAGACGCTCGCGACTGCATCCGTTGACGATCACGCGTCTCGAAAGTGGACGCACCGCTCCGACAACACGCACCGTTCGCGCGCTAGCAGAGGCGCTGGGTGTCCTACCTGGCGAGCTGGCCAGTCCCGACGAAGTCGCCGAGGCTGATCGACACGAAAAACATCGCGAGCTCAGACCTCAGGACGTTGAGAATCGCTGATCGTTTGCTCGCTCGCTCAACCAGACGTCACGTGGTATCGCCCGGTTCGACCAGCATGGTGCCTCCGCACACACCGCAGCGGTCCATCCGCCGGCGGACAACTTCGACTTCGCTGGCTCGACCACAAGCAAAGCAGTACACGCGAAAAGTGACCTTTCGCCGAGCCGCCGCGGGCGGCTGCGCATCCAACAGGTCGTGGCGAGTCGTGCCTTTCGGAACACGACCGGGCCAGGCGCAGGTGAAACACTGCAACGCACTGGACGACTTCGGCCCGCCGCACCGCGGACAGCAGCCACAGCGTTGACTGACTGGCAGGGTCCGTCCACAGCGTTCGCACGTCGGCGCACTGATCGTCATTGCGTGGGGTGATCTGCTTCCGCGTGCTCCAGTTGACTCGACAACGTCGTCAGCAAGTCTTCCAGCGCCTCATGCGCGATTCGGCGACGCTCGCGGTGGCGTGCTGGTGTTGTGGGTCGCTCCTCGAGCGCATGCAGCAGCCACGGGAGTGTCATGCGCAAGCGGACGGCTTGCGGCCAATTCAGCGTGATCTGAATGTCAGCGTGCTGCGCGTCCGCCGCCGCTTCTGTGATTGTCTGGGTCATAGCTACCTCCGCGAGTGGGTCGATGTGTCGCACGCCCGGCCTGACGAGACCGCCGACACGGTGCGGTGGTGTCGGCGTTCTGGGCGCCCAGTCACGCGTCTCGCTTCAGCACATCCGAAACCTGGCGCGCCTGCTCGTGTGGCCGCAGCCCGGGTTTCACCGCTTTGGGCTTCTTTTTCGCTTTGCCCTTGTCTTTGCCTTTGGCTCGATCACCCATCAAAGTCCTCCTCTGGACCAGCTCGACGCATCCGATGCGCGGCGCTGCCACGCCAGACCGGATGCGAACGCAATCGACCGATTCTAGCGGAGTACTATACTCCTCTCAACATCTCGCCATCAACATACTAACATCATGCTAGCAACCGACGTTGATTTGCGAGTCCTCGAGTCCAGTTCGCGGCGGACTGAACTCACCAGGCAGCACCGCACAGGTCAATCGGACCGTCGGGCCACTCGGCTTCTCCCTGACATGGCAGGATCATCGCCACACGATTCGTCGGCTTGCGTTCCCCGTCCGCACGCTCGTACCACACTGGGGCACTTGCGCGGTGCCAGCCACTTTTCGCATAAAAGCCACGTGCGTCATCCGTTGGGCACATGACTACCGCAAACGGCGCCCACAACCAGATACCGACGAACGCGGCCGCGCTGTCGACAACCGCTCGCGCCCTGCCGCGGCCACGCCACTCTGGCAGGGTCATGACACCGCTCATTCCTCCGACCGGGACGCGCACATTCCCTACCTGAATAACGCGGCACCGGATGCTGGCGTGTGCGACCACCTGCTGACCAGAGAGAGCCATGACGGACCAGGTCGGCGCTGGAGAATCGTCGCGCTTCGATGCGAGCGTGGCTGTGTCCGTCTCCAGCAGAGGTGCAGGTGTGAGGGCGTCGGTTGCCGCGCGCTCGCTGGCTGACAGGTTGCGCGCGGCGAGCCGGATGACATGCTTTCCCGCGCTCGCCGCATCAGCGGTCAGTGCGCGTTGATACCAGCTGGTTGCGTCGTTTCGGTTCGCGGCAGCCGGCTGTGCAGCCGTCAGCCACCGGACTGGTGCTATTCCAACGTCGTCGGACTCGCGTTGAATGTGCGATGACATGAACTTCTCCTCGCGTCGCTCAGCTGATGCGGTCGAGAACACGAGCTGTTCATCGTCGCTGTTTGCGGAAAATCGACTTCATCTCTCACCCGGTGCGCCCGCGAACTCCGATCGGCCATGCATGCACGCACAACCGCGCCGCCAACCTCCCCGTAGCCCGACTGCTCGCCGAACGTGACCGTGTGGACTTGCCTTCTGCGAAGGCGCCGGTCTCCCCGGGTGAGAACCGTCTTCAGTATACGGGACTGCCAGCGAGCGGTCGCGTGCGGCGTGATACGCGACGGCTCACCTGCTCAGGCGCCAGCGGACCAGCAGCCAGCGCGCGCCTTCGGCAATCGCCGAACCCGCCCTGCCCGTGGCCAGCCTCGCAAGAATTGTCTCAAAGCGTGTAGCGTCGACACCCGCATAGAACGCGCAGAGGGCTCGCGCGCCTCGCACCCATCCGTCGCTCCCTTGCTCGGCAGCCAGCTCGTCGCGCGTCCTGAGACAGAATGCCTCGGGTTCACGCGTCATCACAGGTCGAGTCTCACGCAAAGGCTTCAGCGTGCCGAAAAGACCAGCAGTTCTTTGTCAATCATCTCACCAACGCGTTCAGCGTAATCGTTCTGCTCTCCGCTGTCGCGGTCAGCCTTTCGGCAGGTCGTCAGCCTCACGGGCAGGCGCCAGCAGACCTTCCCGGTAGCCTCTGCCGCCTCACGGTATGTGTCATACTCTTCTCGAGCTGGACAACACGATTCCACGCCCTCGCTTTTCGGACAGGTCGATCTGACGGCGCTTCAGGGTGTGTGCACTCGAATGAGGCTGCTGCGCCAGTCGACGCTGAGGCAGACCTGGCAGGTCCGCGAGTTCCGCCTGGTGAGAGGGGTCAACGAATGAGTCGCGTGGGTGAACGAACCAGAGGCAAGGATCAGGGGAAGCTGATGAAGTCCCCGCACGCTGTCACACCGGGGAGTCAGCCCTGTGCGCCCTCCGAGACGACATTCGGCGCCGCGGGCCGAATCGCGGTGAGACCGACCTCCCGCAGCCGAGCAGCGCAATGAGCAGGTTTCAGACGCGGGGCGGTGCGCGATTGCACTGGCGCGTGATCGTCCAGTCAACTGGAAAGCTCGATCCATCGCGCATCGCGGCCCGCACCATGGCGTGGCATATGGTCGAGTGCGTTGACCCGCTGCTCGCGAGTGCACACTGCCAGCAGGGGCAAGTCCTGCTGGCTGCTGGCGGGGATCCGGATGGTCACTGTTTGATCGACGCCACCTGCCCTCGATGTGAGACATCCGCTGCTGAGGAGTCTTTCCCACAGGTGCCAGCCCCCGACTCCGAGATCGTCGATACCGCGCAAGCGGTGGAAGGTCCTCCGCAGGCGCTCACCGGCGACTTGTCGGGCGGGTGACGTTCAGCGGTGCACAGCGGGGTCCAAACGACGACCGTTCCTGGTGGAGTTCTGGCAATGATTGACGCGTATGACTACCTCGCGGGCGTCGGTCTCAACTACGCATTTGTCCCACATCTGACCGTGCAAAGCTGTCCCCTACTGATCCGCCATCAGCATGTGCGGTGTGCCAGTTGCGGCGAAAGATACACCCTGGATCTCGACGAGTTTCAGCAGGTCACCGCTCACCGCTTGCGCAAACATGTGCGTGAGCATCGCATCACGTAGACGCCTCCGTTCTGTCGGGGACGCTTAGTTTAGCAGCGTGTTGAAAAAGGTCTGCTTTTATCCACTCTTCAGAGACGAAGGTTTTGTACCTCGAGACGTACAGGCTCGAACGTCAGCCTTCGCCCTTCGAGGTACGCACTGTCAGCAGCTCCACCTACGGTGGAGCCCTTCGACCGGTTTTTGAACTGCCTGATAGGCGTCGGGGCACGAGTCTTTTCAACGCCCTGTTAGGCCAGCCACGTTTCCGTATACCAGGGCGATTCGTGGGCCGTCCAGGCGATGCCCTTGACACCGGTACTGGCGATGTAGCTCGAACTCGTCGTGGGCGCCACAAAGGCCACAAACGCTTCGTCGAGCAGGAGGTCGTTCATCTGCGAGTACAGGGCGTGCAGCTTCGTCACATCCACTTCCTTCGCTGCATCGTTCAGGAGTTGCACATACTGGTCGCTGGTGAAGCCAGAGTTGTTGAGTTGAGGGTTGAACGCTTTGCCATTGATCAGGGCCGTGCTGGGCGACAAATGTGCGTACGTGATGGGCGCCCAGTACACGCCAAACCACTTGCGGTGGTTGACCTGGTCCACCCAGGTAGCGCTGTCCATGTCTTTCAGGTTCATCTTGAGCCCGATCTTTGCCAGGTCGGCCTGGTAGATCTGGCCAAACCCGTCGGCCTCCGAGCCCGCCGTCACGACGTAGTCGAACTCCGGAACGCTCACTCCGGACTGCTGCAGCAGCGACTTGGCCTTGTCCAGGTCGAAGGCGTAGGCGTTCAGCTTGGCCGGCTCATAGGCTGGCGAGTACGACGGCCACGGCAGCGGGCCAGCCTGCACTAACCCGCCAGCGATCGTGTCGGCGTAACGCACGCGGTCGATTGCGTAATTGAGCGCCTGGCGCAGCAGCTTGTTGTCAAATGGGGGCGTCGTCAGGTTCAGACCGGTCACGTTGTAACCGCCGGTCTGCGGGTTGATGCTGACCACGTAGTTGCTGTCTTGCTTGAGGCGCACCAGGTCGGTCAGGGCCGGGGGTCGGGCAATCTGGATCTGACCAGCCTCGAGGGCGGTCACCATGGCGGTCTGGTCGCGGAAGACTGGAATCTGGATGCTATCCAGGTAAGGTTTACCGGACTGCCAGTAGCTCGGGTTCCTGGTCAGGGTCGCATGGTCGCCCGGCACCCACTCGGCCAGCGCGAACGGGCCGGTCCCCACGGCTTTAGTCTTGGCGTCCGGACCCTCCAGGGTAGTCTTATCGCCCACCTGGATGAACTCCAGCAAATCGAACACGGTCGGGCGTGGCTGGTCTGAATGCAGGATCACGGTGTATTTGTCGGGCGTGTCGATGGTAGGGAACCACTGGGCCATGCCCGTGTACTGCGCGGCCGCGACGCTGGGATCGGCAGTACGCAACAGCGTGTACTTGACGTCGTCGCTGGTCATCTCGCGGCCCGAATGGAACATGACGCCCTGGCGGAGATTGAGCTTGATGCTCGTGAAGTCGTCCGTATCCCAGCTCTCGGCCAGCATTGGCTGCGGCTTGAGCTGGCTGTCATAGGCCGTGATCCGATCGTAAACGCCAATCCAGGTCACGTCGCTGCCGACTTTGTATTGCGGGTCCAGGTTGACGATGTCCATGAAATAGCCCTGCTTCAGCGTGCCACCAGTCTTCGGCGTGACCGCCGGCTGGGCCGACGCGACCGCCGAGACGGTGCCGACCGAGGCTGCACTACCCGCGGGTGTCGAGGCGGCGCTCGATGCGCGAGTCGCGCTCTGCGACGGCACGGTCGGCGTCGTGCTGGCGGGGGCCACGGACTGGCTCGGGCCGCACGCTGCAACCACGATCCCCGCCGCGCTGGCGGCCATCAGCCTCAACGCTCCACGCCTGGTGAGCTCCCCATCCCTCATCGCCATATCCTCCGAGCGTCGAATCGGCGCGGCTATCGTGGTCTGCCAGGCGGCTCCTTGTCAAGGGCGCGGCCCAGCAGTCTCAGCAGGGTGTTTGGCAGGCAACCGTGATCGCCGTCGCCCGCTTGCCGCGGAACACCGCTCACTTCCGGCGGACTTCCACCGTTCCCGCGCTCCACTCCGGACCCGAGCCGACGGACGGTACAGCCTTTCGGGTCAGGGGGTCCAGGCGATCCACGTGCACCTGGTACACGCCTTCAGCGGCTTCAGGGGGCGTGGCTACCGTAATCCAGGACACGACCACCTCACCGTCAGCGAGTGGCGCCCAATCGTGCGGTAAACCCGCTATGCGCCTGAACTCGTGGCCCGAAGGGTCGTACAGCGATAGCTCCCACACCAGACGACTCGTCAATGGTTCGGGCGCGTGGTGGTCGACGGTCCAGGTCAGGGCCAGGCCGACGCTTTCGCCAGGGGTCACGACCCGCGTCGTGGCTTCCGACACGGCCTTGACACCGTCGGCATACGACACGTCGAGCGCCTGCGGCGCAGTGAGCTGCGGCGCGGCCGTGAGTGCGTACGGCACCCTGCCCGACTGATTTGGCAGGTCGAAGTCGACGTCCCACGGTCCTCTTCTTCTGGCGACAACCTGGACCTCGGGGACATACGGGCGCGCGAGGTAGCCGATCGCCACATCGTTGACGTCGTCGATCTCGACGGACAGCTCTCGAGCGCCACTGCGGTTCACCTGGTCGATCAGCTCTCGCGTCGTTTGCTCAGCCGCTTCGAGGGGTGGGCCATAAGTGACGACGTAGGCATTCGTCACGTATCCCAACTGACGCAGGACGATCACGCTTTGAATCGCTGCCACGCCGATCGTGGCCGCGAGCGCAGCGCCAACCAGCAGCCGGACAGCGCGTCGGGAGAGAGCAAGCTGGCCCAGCGTATGGATGCCGAGGCCAATCAACAGGGCACCGGCTGGGAGAACGAAGAGGAAGTAATAGTCATAGAGCGGTATCGAGTGCCAGATCGTCGACAGCATCGGCAGCACCACCCACAACAGCAGGCCAGCCGCGCGCAGGCGAAGGTCACGCTGCCCCCGTCGCGAAAACACGAGCATCACCGCGGCGGCGACGCCGAGCGCGAGCAACAGCGTTTCGATGGCCCCCGGCACGACTGCGAGACGCAACGGCAGCAACGCATTGCTGTCCAGGCCCTCGATGCTCCAGTTGTGCCAGCCACCGATCAGGCCCATCACTTCGCCAGGGCCCGTGCCATCAATCTGTGGCGGCTGAACGCCGTTCGGCGCCAGCGCGACCAGATAGCTGCCCTGCGTCTGGACGGTGTAGACCAGGTAAGGCACCGTGGTGAGCGCCGCGAGCCCGAGTCCGAGCGCGACGTGCATCACATGACCACGCCTGATCAGGACCACGCCGAACACCAGCATGAGCGGCGCAAGCAAGGCAAATGAGGGGTGGAATTCGACGCCGAGGGCGAACACTGGAAACGCCACAACGGCCCAGGCGACCTGCCCACCAACGACGGCGCTATCAAGGCAGAACAGCAACAAGACCGCCATCGGCGCGACGACATCGTTGCTCCACACCTTCCGCGCGTAAAACACGGCCCACGGATTGGTGGCAAACACCAGCCCGGCGACAACGCCGGCCAGCGGCGAAAACCATCGCCAGCCAAGGAGCAGCGTGCCCGCAACGCCCGCGGCATTGGCCAGTCCAATTGCGCCGGTGGCCACCCGCGGATCTCGACTCGCCGCTACGATTGGCGCGAGGAGGTACTCGAAGCTCGGAGAGAGCGGGATGCCGATGGAGCTGGTCATGCCCGCGAGCGGGAAGCGGCCCAGGCGGACGATGTCTTCCGCCTGACGCAGCAGTGTGGCCTGGTCGTCCCTGAAGACGACGAGATCCAGTCGCCAGAGCCGCAGGAAAATGGTGAGCAGCATGACGCCGATGGCGGCGAGCACGTACCAGCGATACGTGGGCCACGCTGTTGCGAAGGCTCGCTTCACGCGCGCGCTCGGGACGCCGTCGTTGGCGCGGGTCGGGTTGGCTGGGGCGTCAGGGTCGGCTGTGATGTTGGAGTCCGTCGCGCCGAGCGTCACGATTTACGGCTCGCGTTCCCGAACGTTCTGGGACGAGTCAAGACGCGTCATCGCAGTGGGCAGCAAGCGGACGCCAGACCCGAGGCGTTGCAAACGCCTCGAGGCGCCTTGTGGCCGTGGTACTGAAACCGGTGCGCATCGCTGAACGGAAGCCTCCAGGAAGGATCGCGGATCGGGCTTGTCTATAGGTTTTAGGAAAGGTGGGGTCTTACCAGCCGTCGGTTTATGTTAAGCGTTCTCACCGGCGCACCTGGAACGGCGTGGCTTTACGCCAGTGGATCACGTCGCGTTGGGCCGCACACTCCGTGAAGACGGCGATCGCGCCGACTCTGAGACTGACTGACAGGTCAGTTGTGACGCTTTCGGGACAAAGCGGCCGAGATGCGACACGCGAGCGCCATGCTGGACGAGCCGACACCTCCGCCGTTTCGGGCGGCCCCGGTTGACGCCCAACGCGCGAATGTATATACACGTAGACGACCGCGCATGCGTGTAGGCTTCGACCTCCCGTTCCAACGGGCCAACGGCGGCGCTCCAGCGGTCCAGGACGTGATGCAGCGCGCACGGCTCACCGAGCAGGTCGGCTTCGACGGTATCTGGCTCGGCGATACGCTCGGCCGGCCTGGTCTCCGCTGGCCGGATCCCTTGCTCTGGCTGTTGGCAGCCTCGGCTGCCACCCAGCGGCTCGAACTTGGTACGGCTGTGCTGCAGGTGCCCCTCCGCTATCCGGTGGAACTGGCACATCGACTCAACACCATGCATGCGCTCACCAACGGGCGGTTTCGAGCTGGCCTGGGCACCGGGTCCACCCAGTCGGACTTCGACATGGTTGGCGTGAACTTTGCACGTCGCTTCAAGACGCTCGAGGAAGCCCTCCCGCTCATGCGCGGTCTTCTGAACGGCGAACAGGTGGGTGCCGCGAATCTGCGTCCGTGGCCCGACTCCGTGGGCGGTCCGCCGATCCTGGTCGGCGTCTGGCTGAACGAGCAGTGGGTGCATCGGGCAGCACAGCAGTTTGACGGCTGGCTCGCATCGAGCTCACGCAGCCTCAACGACCTGGCGCGCGGAATCCAACGCTACCGTGCCGCGGGTGGGAGGCGGGCGCTCCTCGCCTCGATCAACGTGGATCTCGCTGGGCCAGCCGGCAGATTGGATCCAGACGAGCGGCCGTTCACGCTCGAGTGTGCTCCAGGGGAAGCTCGCGATCGACTGATGCGCGTGCAGGACCTCGGCTTCGACGACGTCTTACTCCGTTGCCGGAACCAGACGTTCACGAGCACCACCGAAGCGGACCTCGTGCGCATCCGAGCGCTGCACCCCTGAGCATCCTCGATATATTTCTAGCGGCATTGCTTCTGGCTCCAGTTCAACCTGCCCGAAGATAGCGACGCTAACGCTCAATCCAGGCGTCGGTGAACGAAAATGCCGTGTGCAGCGTGAAGCCAATGTCCTGAACCGCGGCGCGTGTGAGCAGAATGGGTGGCTGCGGCGACAGCACCATCGAGAAGGACTCGTCGAGGAACATATCGTTCACTTGCGCCCAGAGCTGCTTCTGCTTGTCGAGGTCCGGCTCCGCTGAGGCGGAGGCAACGAGCGCGTTGTACGCATCGTCTTTGAATCCTGAGTTATTATCGGCTCGCGCCCCTCCGGCTCTGCCGCTGAAGAAATAGCTCGGGTTCAACTGCGAGTACGTGCCCGCAGCGATATACATGCCGTTGTAGTTGTGGTTGTTCACCAGGTCCAGCCAGGCGGCGGGTTCAAGGACCTTGATGTTCAGTTTGACACCGATTTTGGCCAGATCGGCTTGATACATCTCGGCCAGCGCGCTGCTCTCGTTGGACGTACGCATGATGAAGTCCATCTCAAACTCCGAGACGCCGGCATCACTCAGCAAGGACTTCGCCTTGTCGAGGTCGAACGTGTAGAAGTTCTGTTTGGCAGGGTCATACGCAATCGAACTTGTGAGCCACGGCAGCGACTCAGGCTGGCCCACGCCGAGCAGCACGCTATCGACAAAGCGCTTTCGATCAAACGCATAGTTCAGCGCCTGGCGAACTTTCTTGTTGTCTATCGGGGAGTTCAGCACATTGACGCCCGTCAGAAAGACGGTGCCGTCAGCCGGATGCATAACCCCGGCATATGCGGGATTCGCCTTGAGCCTGACGAAGTCCTGGTACGTGGGCGATTTGGCAATGTCGAGCGCCCCGGCTTCCAACTGTGAAACCATCGATGTCTGGTCGTGAAAGACGAGTGCGCGTACGCCGTCGAAATAAGGACGCCCGGTTTGCCAGTAGTTCTGATTTTTGGCAAATGCGATGTGATCGCCCTGCGCCCACTCGACGAACGAGAACGGACCGGTGCCAACGGCGCTAGTCCTGGCATTCGGGCCCTCTGTACTGTCTTTGTCGAGGATATTGAAATACTCGAAGAAGTCGAACACACTCGGTCGCGGCGTTTCGGAGCCCAGGACGATGGAGTATTTATCGGGAGTGTCGATGGTGGTGAACCATTTTCCCTGCTCCGCGAACTGGCCGCCGCTCACCTTCGGATCCTGGATGCGGACGAGGTTGTATTTCACATCGTCGCTGGTCAACTCTCGCCCATTGTGAAACTGCACACCGCGCCGCAAATTGAGTTTCACGCTCTTGTCGTCGCCGCTGACGTCCCAGCTTTCGGCGAGCATCGGCTGGGGCTTGAGGTTCAGGTCGTACGCGGTGAGGCGATCCCATACCAGCCAGGTCGTGTCAAACGAAATCACGGTCGCGAGATAGCCGTCGAGAGAGCCGATGTCTGACGGGACGCCGAGCCGGAGGGTACCGCCCGCCTTTGGTTGACGCCCTACGTTGGTCGCCGCCGCGGCGAGGGACGGCGGCGTGACGGACGTCGCGGCAGTCACCTGCAGCGCGGGAGTCTGGGGCGGCGGAGTAGCGGCGGGCGACACAGGGGTAGGTGTCGTTTGAGCCGGAGCGCAAGCGGCCAGGAGAGTGACGCCCGCGCCCTTCAGAATCAAGCCAAGGGCTTTTCGGCGGCGGTAGGTGTTCGGCATTGGCCTGCGAGGTGACTCAAATGCGCGCATCAGGCTACCTCCGCTTGCCCGCTTGTCCGATCGTATTGACTCGACGTGGGGCGAATTGTACAAACAACTAGACTTGTTGCAAGTGGACCGGAAGCGTGTACCACACTGGTCCAGCATCGAGAGCGTGCTTCGTCACCAGATCGAGATTGGCGAGCGCGCGCCCGGCGGGAAGTTGCCTTCCGAGCCAGCACTTGCCGCCGCGTTTGGCGTAAGCGCGAGCATGATCCAGTCACGAGTGACCCCCCAGACCCGCGCGAGGAGAGGAGCGCTACGGAGCCGATCTCTGTATCCGTTCGCGACGCTCTGGTAGATCATCACAAAGGGCATGACTTGCTTCGGGAGGGCGCCGCGGAATGACCCCTCCCAGCGCAGACGATACGCTTTCAAGACGTCTGGATGCTCGCGACCCATGAAGGTGACCCACTTCGGTATTTCCCCACCGTTGTTCATGTACCAGTCATCGAGCGCGCGGCGGTCTGCTCGGTCAACTCGTCGGTGGATGGGTCCAGGCCGGCTTTGAATGCGTCCTGTGCGGCCATGACAATCTCCATGAGCTGCGCCTTGCTGAGACCCTGCTGCTGAAGCACCTTGAACTCGTTGGTAATGCCAACTTCCCAGTCCAGCTCGATGTACGGTGCAACTGTCCGATCGACATCATGAATACTGCCTGAGGCAGATTCCGACGAAATACAGGCAGCGCTCGAAGGTGCAGTTTGCACACGTCTGGCCGGTTCTCGAGCCAGACACTGTACGAAGTCATGCCATACGTGGGAACGAGGTTGCGGCGCATTGCTCCCAGATACGCATCCACCTCCGATTGTGTCGTCTCCAGGTCGTCGCGGTTCAGTCCATTTCGCGTTCCCCATCGACTCGCCCTCACGCGGTACTCCTTCGGCCTATAAGATTGAGCTTCGCAAGCGGGTGCTGAACACTTGACAATGCCAGGATACGCAAACCCATTCCGAGCGGCAGAGCAAGAGATGAAGACGGAGGGCCACGCAGTGCTCGAGGCCAGAGGCGCACCATGAGGGCGAAGTCGGCCAGGCTTTCGACGTGCCACGTCGAGGCTGGCCACCACCTGGAGTTCAACCAGTGGCACGATTTCGACCATCGTCCAGAGATCCACGCCAATACACCTTCGACGTATTTCTCGATGCGCTGGGTCGCCCCGCCTGACTATGTCGCTGCCAGGCCGCCGACCGACCTGCCCTACAACGGCGGCGAATACTTCTACATGTACCTGAGCGAAGACACGCCCGAGCGCTGGAACGCGGACGTCGGCTCGCTGAGCAACAGGCTCAACTACAACGGTCGAGAAGTTCCGCTCCGGTACTTGAGGAAGTCGTTCGGAGGCTCAACCTGGGTTACCAGCGCGACGATCAGGCCTGGGTTCAATTTATCGGTGGATGCCGTACCGCTGGCGCCGGGCAACACGGCTTGCGTCGTTAGCATCGTCGAGATCCTGGATGCCAGCCGCCGCGAAGCGTATGCCCGATGGCACGACAGCGTTGGATTGCCTGAGCTGCTGACGACTGAGCTTTTCAACGCGTGCTTTCGGTTCATGCCCGTGGCCCAGGACCCGAACGCACCCAGATCGACAGCGATTGCGACTGGATTCGATCCTGGAGCCCGCGACAAATACTTCATCCACCTCTACTATCTGGACGATCCGGATCCGTTGCAGCAGTTTCGCACGTACCTCGAGACGTGTGAACGACTGACGAGCAACTGTCCGGAGTCCTCAGCAGTGGGTCGCAGCATCTTCGAGGGCATGTATCGACCGATTATTCCAGGGCAATACGACTTCTACACTTGAGTCAGGACTCGTTCGGCGGCGCCTCAACTGTCGAGCCAGGTGTCGGTGAACATGAACGTCGCGTGCATGGACGGAAGAATGTCATGCACGTGCGCGCTGGCTACCAGCGTGTACGGAATCGAACACGCTGGCATGTCCCAGCACTGGTCGAGAATGAAGTCGTTGATCTGCGAGTAGAGTGCTTTCTGCTTGGTTGGATCAGTCTCGCTCGCGACTGAGGCCAGCATCCCCGTCCAGATGGGGTCGTCAAAGCCAGACGTGTTGGGCATCTGCTTCCACGACGGCCCGGCGTTGAGGGGCGTTCCGGGCGAGAGGTTCATCGAATTGTCGCCGCTGGACATCATCGCGCTGTACTTGCGTCCGAAGATTTGATCCAGCCAGGCCGCCGCCTCCATGGGTACGATTCTCATGGTGACGCCAATCTGAGCAAGGTCCGCCTGGTAGATCTGCATGAACGTTTCCATGAGTGGCGTTACGCCCGAGATGAAAATCAGGTCAGTGGTCGCGCTGGAAACGTTCGCAGCGTTGAGCAAGGATCGCGCCTTGTCCAGATCGAACGCGTAGCTATTGTTCTTCGCGTCGTCGTAGGCCGGCGACGTGGGACTCCACGGCAAGGCCTGGGCCTTGTTAGTGTTCAAATAGATCTGCTCGACCAGGCGCTTCCTGTCCATGGCATAGTTGAGTGCCTGCCGCACGAGCTTGTTATCAAATGGCGGAACCGTGGTATTGACGATGAACTCGTAGTCTGTACCTGGATAGGGGTGATCGAACAACTGGAATTTTGAGTCGGCTTTCAACCGATTCATCTCGGTTGGCTGGGAGATTCTGAACGTGTCCAACGCGCCGGCCTCGAGTTGTGTCGTGGCGGTTTGTTCGTTCCTGACACTCGAAATCACGCTGTCGAGGTATGGTCTCCCGCTCTGCCAGTAGTTCGCGTTCTTTACGAAGGTGAGATGGTCACCCTGCACCCACTCCTGCAAGGCGAATGGCCCCGTTCCACCGGCCTTCGACTTGTCGGGACCGTCGATGAAATCACGGTCAACCATATTCAGATTTTCGAACAGGTCGAACATTGCCGGCCGCGAGGCGTCTGACGCGAGCACGGCCGTGTACTTGTCGGGCGTGTCGATCGTCGTGAACCAATTGCTCTGGTTGGTGAAGTTGCCGCCACCGACCTTCGGGTCGCGCACACGCAGCAGGTTCCATTTGACGTCGTCGCTCGTAAATTCGCGACCGGAATGCCACTGGACGTCTTTGCGCAGGTTGAACTTGACCTGCGTGTAGTCATTGCTGAGGTCCAGACTCTCGGCCAGCATGGGTTGCGGCATCAGTTTCTCGTCGAGCTTGATCAGCCGATCGAAGATCATCCAGAAGCTTTCTGCCGATCCACCCCCGCGTGAATGTCCGTCGACGTTGGCCACATCTGCAAGGATGCCAATCCGCAGAGTTCCTCCGTTCTTCGGCTGGTTCGCAGACGGCGCGCTCGTAGCAGCTGACGACGTTGCCGAAGTGGAAGCCGCAGCGGGGATCGATGGCACGGGAGTAGACGTACTCGGCGTGCTCGCGACGCCACACGCCACGAGAACGGTGGCGGCCGACCCCAGGGCGATCAACTGTAAGGCCGCCCGCCGAGGCATGCGAGGCACGCCTGGCGCTGGTACCACTTTTTGGTCCTCCGAAGCCGGGATCGTCGTGTGCCGTCTCATGTTGCCAGTTCCCCCTCGCAGAATCTTCAAGGCAGTCGGGACATCAGCATCCTGATGGAACCGGGTGGTGGCCGCGGCGTCCCCGCGTCACCATCCCCCAGCGGTGCATCATGGCGCCGCGCGCAGCGCGTCAACGGTGCGCCGCCAGCGCGGCAGCACCATGTCCGGTTGGTG
Organism: uncultured Chloroflexia bacterium; assembly: GCA_963776625.1. Classification (GTDB taxonomy): domain Bacteria; phylum Chloroflexota; class UBA6077; order UBA6077; family CF-72; genus CF-72. The sequence continues at coordinate 433,842 of CAVZNP010000013.1, forward strand.
CAGGCGAAACCTCACGCCCGACGTCAACGTCGCATATTCGGCCACGTCCTCCAGCACCTCGTCGACCCGCAGCACAAAGGATGCCAGCTTGCCCTCGGCGCCGAAATCCAGATCCGCGCCACGCTGCGCCCGCACTCGGACGTTGTAACCGCTGCCGTCGGCGACCAACGTCAGTAGCGCGCGCTCGGTGCGAGTCAAGTTGCGCGCGGTCGTACTGTCGAGCCACAAGGCGATGCGCAACACGCGCGGGTCGAGGGCGACAATTTCGCCGACACTCAGCATCGCCACGTGCGGCCAGCCTTCAGGCTCTGCAGTGACAAGGAGCAAGGTGAGCCCCTGTCGCGCGGCCAGATCCGTACCGTCCAGCAGCTCCGCGATGCCAGGCGGCAGGGCGAAGCCCAGCGAGCGCGCCATGCGCGCGATGTTACCTGGGCCGTGCCGCGGTTTCCGTTTTCGTTTTCGGTGCTGCCAATCTGGCCAGTAAACCTGGTCGCGGGTATCGCCTCAGGACATGACATTCAGCGAGCATCGGGTCGTCCGCCCGTCGGAGGACCTTGCCAGCGCGGAAACAGATCCTGGCCGAGCTCGATGCCGAGCAGGTCCAGCGCGCGGTTGACCGTCTGATCGATGACCTCATCCAGCGTGGTTGGTCGATGGTAAAAGGCAGGCACGGGTGGCATGACGACCGCACCGATTTCGGTGACCTGGGTGAGCAGCCGCAAGTGTCCCAGGTGGAGTGGGGTCTCGCGCACCAGCAGCACGAGCGGGCGCCGCTCCTTCAACGTGACGTCGGCGGCGCGCAGCAGGAGGTTATCGGAGTATGACGTGGCGATGCCGGAGACAGTTTTGATCGAACACGGAGCCACGATCATGGCTGCCGCACGGAAGGAACCGGAGGAAATCGCGGCGGCAATATCGTTGGACCGGTACATCCTGTCCGCGATCGCTTCGACATCCTCGGAGCGGTAGTCTGTCTCGAGCGTCAGCGTGCGCCAGGCGGCAGGGGTCAGGACCACGTGCGTTTCGACGTCCGGCACGCTCCGCAACACCTGCAGCAGCCGGAGGCCGTAAACGGTCCCGGTGGCACCCGTCACCCCGACAATGATGCGCTTCATGCTGGCTGCTTCGCTCCTCCACCCGGCCCGCGGCGCACGCCGCATCCAGAGTGTATCCTCGCGTTCTGGGCACCCGGCAAGCGCTTGCTCGCCCGCGGGCAGCAGGTCGAAGGCGCGATGCCGCGGGCGAGCGTAGTGGTACGCTCAAGGCTCTCGCTTTGAAGACAGCGATCCTGTGTGGGAGGACCCTTTGGCAACTGGAACGTCAAGCGAACTCCAGCCGGTCTACGACTTCGTCGATGCGCATGCCGCGCAGTTCGTTGACGAACTCTGTGACCTGATCAAACAACCCAGCCAGACCGGTCACCTGGACGAGCTGCGGGTGGCCGCGCCGAAAATCGTCGCACTTGCCGAAGCGGCTGGCTGGTCTGGCGAAGTTGCCACCGTGGACGACCTCGCACCGGTCGTGTTCCTGCAGCGCCCGGGCCCGCCCGGCAGCAAGACCTTGCTACTGTACAGCCACTACGACGTGATCTCACCGGAGCCTGTCGCCGACTGGACCTACCCGCCATTCAGCGCCACGCGCGTCGACGGACGCATCTTCGGTCGAGGCGCTACCGATGCCAAGGCCAACGTCTTGTCGCTGATCAAAGGCGCCGAGAGTTTCGCGCGTTCGCGCGGCACGCTGCCGATTGGCTTGAAACTGATCCTCGATGGAGAAGAGGAGCGCGGCAGCACCAATCTGCCGCTGTTCATGGATCAGTACTCCGCGCGGCTCGCGGCGGACGCGGCGCTGTCGTTTGACGGTGGCATCGACGCGTCCGGGGTGCCGAAAATCGGACTGGGCACCAGCGGCATGCTCTACGTCGAGCTCGAGCTGACGGGGGCTTCGAAAGAGCTGCATTCGGCGGGTGCGCGACTCTACACGAACCCCGCGTGGCGCCTGGCATGGGCGCTGGCCTCGATCAAAACGCCTGACGAGCGGATCCAGTTGCCCGGTTTCTACGATGACCTGGTGCCGCCGACCGACGAGGATCGGCGTTTGATGGCGGCGATGCCGTGGAACGACGAGCGCCAGCTGCGTGAGGCCGGACTACCCGGGTTCTTGACCGGGGTTTCGGGACTCGCGGCGGTGGAGCGGCTGCTGTTCCAGCCGGGGCTGGCCATTTGCGGCATCACGTCGGGCTACAGTGGCGAGGGGCCGAAGGCGGTGATTCCAAATCGGGCCAGCGCCAAGCTGGAATTCCGCATCGTTCCGAGTCAGACGCCGGAGCTCGTGTTGTCGCAGCTGCGCGCGCACCTGGACGCGAGTGGGTTCTCAGACGTGGAGATTCAGGTGCTGGCAACGGTCGAGACGGCCAAGACGCAGCCCGACGCTTCGATCGTGCGTGCGGCAATCGAGGGTGCGCGCGCGTTGTACGGCGAGCCGATGGTCAAACCCACGGAGGAGTACGCGGGGCGGCAGGGTGCCTGGCTGGGCACGTGGCTCGGTATTCCCGGGGTGCAGACGGGCGTCGGCCCGCCAGGGTTTCGCGGCCACGCGACCGACGAGTTCGTGACCGAGGAAGCGTTTGTCAAGGGCATCAAGCTGGCGGCGACGATTTTCGAGCGCTACGCGAGCTTGAGCTAGGCGGAACGGAACGGGCGATCGCTGCGCTCCGCCACAAATTTGTCTCTCCGAGGGTCAAGGCGGCTGCGCCCCCTTGGAACCCCTGCCGCGCGCCTGGGACCCTGCCGGGGCAGCGCGGCGGCCGCCTCCCGGAACTACTGGGCGGCGGGGCCCAGCGTTTTGTTCGCGGCGTCGATGAACTGCGTGTTCAGAATGTCCTTGGGATCTACCGTGCTTTTCAAGGCGCCCGTCTGGACTAGCAGGTTCTGCGTGCGCGTGGTGTTGTCGGCATTGACGCCGCCGTCGAGGCCCCAGGCGTTCAGGGCAATCAAACCTTGCATGCCGCGCACCATCAGGTCATGCGACACGCCCGGAATGTATTTCTCGGCGATAGTCGCCGCCGCGTCAGGGTTCTGCTGCGCCCAGCGGTAGCCCTTCATCTCGGCGGTGGTGAAGCGCGTCAGCATATCGGGATTGTTCTGAATCAGGTCGTCGCGCGTCACGTCGTAGGCCAACGGAAGGTCCGGAAACGCCTGGGCCATGGTCATGAGCACGTGGAGGTCGCCTTGGTCGATAGCATCCAGCACCGGCTGCAGGGTGAGAATGGTGAGGGAGGCGCCCTGGGCGCGGCCGGCGATCAGCGCCGTCGCGCGGTCCGGTGGTCCACCAATCGACACGAAGTTGATGGAGTTCGGATCGAGGCCATTCTGGCGCGCCAGGATCTGTGCCTGGACCTGGGAGCTATCGCCGGGCTGCGAGATGGCAAACGTCTTGCCCACCAGATCCGACAGGGTGGTGATGTCTTTTGTCACAACAATGGAATCGGTCGGTTTGTCGACCGGCGAATTGATGATCTTGATGGGCGCCCCGCTGGCCTGCGCCAGATAGGCGGTGCTGCTGCCGGTCTCGATAATGTCCGCGTCGCGGCTGAGGAGCGCGCGCATGTTGGTGGGATCCGCGGGGTAGGGCGTGACCTCGACCTGCAGACCCTGCTCCGCCATGAAGCCGTTGTCAATGGCGAAGTAAATGCCCACGGTCGAAATCGCCACGGTGGCGGTTGGCAGCCCGTAGTGCACGGTGGTCAGGGGTCCGCTGGGTGCCGCCGCGGCTGTGGCGATCGGCGCGGCCGCGGCCGGCGAGGCGACCGGCGACGCCGCGGGTGAGGCTGCCGGCGACGCAGCGGGTGAAGCCGCGGGCGAAGCGGCAGGCGAGGCAGATGCCGCCGCGGCCGCGGCCGGTGATGCCACCGCCGAGGCAACCGCCACCGGAGACGCGGGCGCCGCGGGTGCGGCGGGTTTGGTCGGCACCGCTGGCGCGGTTGTGGGCGCCGTCGGGGCGGCAGGTGAACACGCGGTCGCGGCGACCAGAGCGCACATGAGCAAACTACACAAGCGAATCTTCACGTTGTCTCCATCTCCCATCCGCCACAAGTGGCCGATTGCACAACACGATCAGTCGGCACGTTCCGACTCTTTCCAGGGCGCCATGCGTTGCTCCAGGAATCGCGCGAGCGCCGTCAGCGACAGACCCATCACGGCGATGGTGATGACTGGCACGAAGAGTTTCGCGGTCGCGAACGAGTTCTGGTACACGATGATCAGTGAACCGAGTCCGCTCAGCGTCGTGAAGAACTCGGCCACGACCATACCGACCACGCCGCGACCCACCGCCAGCCGAATGCCGGCCATGACAAAGGGCACCGCGCTCGGCAGGACGATCTTCATCATCACCTGTCGATCCGTCGCACCGTACGCGCGGCCCACGTCGACCATCGATCGGCTGACGTTGCGGACGCCAGCCTGGGTGTTGATGACAATCGGGAAGAAACAGCTCTCAAAAATGATCACGACTTTGGCCGTCAGGTTGAGGCCAAACCAGAGCATGATCAGCGGAATGAGTGCAACGATCGGAGTGGCGTACAGAAGTGTGACAAACGGCTCGAAGATCGCGTTGACGGTCCGGTAGCGGCCCATGAGTGCGCCGAGAGTAATCCCGGCGACAACGGCCAGGCCGAAGCCGAGCGCCAGCGCCTGCAGACTCTTGAGAATGGCCGCCTGCAGCTCCCCACTCTGCACCAGCTCGACGAACGCGCTCGCCACGGCCGTCGGAGTGCTGAGAAAGATGGGATTGATCGACGCGCCGTAGATCTGCCAGACGATCACGAACAGCACCACGGCGATGGCACCGACGATGCGCGGGTGATCGCCAGGACGAAAGCCGGCTTGCCGCGGCGGGCGCAAGCCGTAGATCAACCCGTCGTGCTCAGTCGGTGTGGAGGACTCGGGTACTCGGGGTTGTGTCGCCTGCACGGTAGTAGTCCGTCCTTTCCGCCAGTATCTGGGTGACGCGTTTGCGTGCCTCGCCGAACGATACGTCGGAACGCACGTCCGATGCGTAGCGCGGCTTCGGCAGACCCACCGCCACGTCCTCGACGACACGGCCGGGGCGAGCGCTGAAGATCACGATGCGATCCGAGAGGTAGATAGCTTCCTCGACACTGTGCGTGACGAACAGCACCGTCGCGCCAGTCACCTCGCAGACGCGCAGCAGCTGATCCTGCAGCACGGTGCGCATCTGCGCGTCGACTGCGCCGAATGGCTCGTCCATCAGCAGCAAGCGGGGCTGCGTCGACAGAGCCCGCGCCAGACCGGCGCGTTGTTGCATGCCACCCGAGATCTGGTGGGGAAAGTATTTCTCGAAGCCGGCCAGACCAACCAGCTCGATGTACTTCTGCGCCTCCTCGCGTCGACGTTGAGCGCGGACCCCGCGCAGCTCGAGGCCGAGCTCGACGTTCTGCGCGACCGTGCGCCAGGGAAACAGACCGTAGTTTTGAAACACGAGGCAACGGTCCTGGCCAGGCGGGCCTGGGGCGTGTCCGTCGATCAGGATCTCGCCCTGGTCGAGAGGCTCGATGCCAACCAGAATGCGTGCGAGCGTGGTCTTGCCGCAGCCACTGGGTCCGAGGACCGAAACAAACTCGCCACTAGCCACCCGGAAACTGACATGGTCGAGCACGAGGAACCCGCCCCAGCCGCGAGGTGTCTGACGGAAAAAGAGCTTGGTGAGGTCGCGAACCTCGAGCGCGTCAGGCACGGGCGGAAGCGCTACTGTATACCGGCCCTTGGAGTGGCGCAAGCACCGAGGAGAGCGGCCGAAACGCCGACAAACTACCTCGAAACCCGGCTGCCGCGCTCCTCGGCGCAAACTGTCAGCAGTCTGGCCGACTACGACTCGGGCTGAAAAGGGGCTTGTCGGCCAGACTGCTGGCACAGCGTTTTGTACGGTCGTTGACCGTCTCTCGGGCACTGGCCTAGCATGGACGTTGTATACATGCGCATCGGCTTTCACCTGACGCCGTTCTGGAGCCCGACGGACCGCGGCCCGACGCAGATCCTGGACGAGGCCATCGAAGTCATTGCCGCCGCGGCCGACTTGGGCTTCGATTGGGTCTCTATGGGCCAGCACTGGCTGTCGCACCCGACAATCTGGCCGCAGCCGTTCCCATTCCTGGCGCGCATCGCGCCGGTCGACCGGCTCCATGCAGCTCAAGACGTCGGTGTTGCTGGTGCCCCTTCTGAACCCGGTGGAAGTCGCGGAGCAGGTCGCGACGCTTGATCACCTGTGCCACGGTCGACTCGTGGTTGGCGTCGCCGTCGGCTACCGCGAGCAGGAGCTGGCCGCGGCCGGGCTCACGCGGCGCGATCGCGGACCGAAGCTGACGGAATCCATCCAGCTCATGAAACGGCTGTGGTCGGGCGAGGAGGTGTCGTTCGACGGGCGCTACACCCGCGTGGACCGCGGGCGAATGGGCTTCACGCCGTTTCAGAAGCCGCATCCGCCGATCGAGTTCGGTGCCCAGAGCAAGGCCGCGGTGGTGCGCGCCGCCAGATTTGGCGATGGCGTGTTCGTGGGTCCGCAGGTGGCGTGGAAAGATGTGGCTGGCCTGGCGGACGTGTATCGCACGGAACGCGCGGCCGAAAGCAAGCCACCAGGCATGTTGGGCGCCTCGCGCAGCCTGATGCTGGGTAGCTCGAAGGAAGACGCGGCCGCGCGCGCGCGGCAGTACCTCGAAAAGACCTTCAACATGTACTCCACCTGGCACATGCAGGAGGAGACGATGGTGCCCCTCCAACTCGACACCTCGATTGCGCTGGATGAGTGGACCATCCATGGCTCGGCGAGCGACTGCGTCGAAACGATCTTGCGGGCACGCGACGCGTACGGCCTCAACGGCATTGGCTTCACGATCTACTCGCTGCCGCGGTCACCCGCGGAGCGGATCGACTACCTCCAGCGGATTGCGGAGGAAATCGTGGCGCCGGTGAAACTCATGGCTCCCGCGCAAACAACAGCGTGAAGTTGTGCCGCGCGGCGGTCAGATGGCGCCTGGCGGCTGACTCGGAAGCGTCGGGATCGCGCGCTTCGAGCGCCTGGACGATGTCTTCGTGCTCGCGCAGTACCGCGGCCACACGCGAGGGATCCGACAGCGCTCGCGGCGAGTAGCGACCGACGGCATCCTGCAACGACCGCCCGATCGTCGCCAGGCGCTCGTTGCCCGCGGCCGCGTACAGCACCTCGTGGAACTTGATATTGATCTGGACGACCGCTTCCCAGCGCTGCGTCTCGGCGCTGTCGCGCATCAACTCGTTCAGCAGATGCGGACCGGGTGAGATCGTGCGGCGACGCGTGCCTTGAAGCCAGGCGGGCGGCCAGGCCGTCGAGTGATTCGCGGACGACGTAGATGTCCTCCACCTCCGCGGGGTCCACATCGCGGACAATCATGCCCCGCGTGGCGTCGGAGACCACCAGGCCCTCGGCGATCAGTCGCTTCAACGCTTCGCGCACTGGCGTACGGCTCACGGCAAAGTGCTGTGCGAGGTGGAGCTCCACCAGGCGTGAGTCCGGCGCCAGGATGCCGGTCAGAATCTGCTCGCGCAGGCTCCGGTAGACGCGCTCACCGCTGCGCGAGGCGGACGGCATCAGTGGTGACCCTACGGCACCGTGAGGTTGTATGCAACGCCATCAGGCTGGGCTGTGGACCATGCGCCCCCGCGGCTCGCCGACGAGCTCGCCGTCGCGCATCACGACCTGGCCGCGCACGATGGTGGCCACGGGCTCGGCCGTGGTCCGCCGGCCCTCGAACGGGTTGTGATTGTTCTTGCCGTGCATGCGTGCCGCTTCGATCACGCCGCTACGCTGGAGGTCGACGATCGTCAGGTCGGCATCCGAGCCAACTTCGATCGCGCCTTTGCGCGGGTAGAGGCTCCACGCGCGCGCGGGTCCCTCTGACGCGACGCGCACGTAGTCCTGCAAGCGCATGCGTCCGACGTTCACGGCGTATGTGAGAAACAAGCGCACGCTCGTCTCGACGCCGGCGAAGCCCGAGGTCGCTTGCCAGATGTCCTCGTTCAACTTCTCCTGCAGGGTGTGCGGCGAGTGGTCGGTGGCGATGGCGTCGATGCGGCCCTCCGCCAGGCCGCGCAGGAGCGCGTCGGCGTGCCCGGGCTCGCGCACCGGTGGGTTCATCCGCAGGAGCGAGCCAAGCGTCTGCATGAATTCCGATGTCAGAAAGCAGTAGTGCGGGCCCGTTTCGCACGTGACGTCGACGCCTTTCTGGCGCCACTCGTCGATCGTAGCGAGGCCCTGACGCGAGGACAGATGGAAAATATGAATCGGCGTGGCTGTCGAACGCGCGAACAGCGCCACGCGCTGGATCGCCTCCAGTTCGGCGACCACCGGTCTCGCATCGAGGTGGGCCAGGGGGTCGTGCCGCCCAGCGGCCTTCAGTTGGCGGATGTGGTGCTGCATGATGGCGTTGTTCTCGGCGTGGAAGCCAATGCGCAGGCCGGTGGATGTCACCGCGCGCATGGCATCCAGCAGCATGCCGTCGTCTGGAGGTGGGATGTTGCCAGTCGTTTCGCCGAGATAGCACTTGTAGCCGACGACACCCGCCTCCGCCATCGGCAGGATGTGTTCGACGTTGTCCTGGGCGACCAGACCGAACAGCCCGAAGTCGCAGTACGCCTTTGACTCCGCCAGCTGGCGTTTCTGCCGCACGTATTCGGCGGTGCTGGTCGTAGGCAGCGTGTTGGGCATCTCCAGGACGGTAGTCACGCCGCCCATGACGGCGGCGCGCGACCCGCTGGCCCAGTCCTCCTTGTACTCGAGACCGGGCTCGCGGAAGTGGACGTGACCGTCGATCACGCCAGGCAGGACGTACTGGCCCGCGGCGTCGTACTCCTCGTTCGCCTGCCGGGACTCAAGGCCGCCGGGCGAGGCGATCTCGACGAATCGCCCGCCTTCGATAGCGAGGTCCACCGAGTACGTCGATCGTGGGGAGACGAGCGTTCCGTTGCGGACGATTAAGTCCAGCATCTACAGAAAATCCTCCAGACGGACGGTCGCGGCGCCAGGCGGGACCTTCCGTTCGAACTCGGTCCACTCGTTCAGTGGAATCGTCGCGTCGATCAGTGCTTTTGACGCGTGGACGCCGAACGGATCGCGTGGGAAGCCGCCGCTTCGGTCGATCACCGTGATCGCATCGGCTGGATTGCTGCGCGTGGTAACTGCCCACCACACATCCTCCAAGTCGTCAACGTTGACGTCGTGGTCGACGACGATGCAGTACTTCAGCCAGCGGTACACGCCCAGCGCCGCCATGCCGACGTTCCTGGCCTCGCCCTGGTATTTCTGCTCGATCGAGATGGCGCATCCAAGAATGGTTGGCAGCAGGCGCACGCCGCACACGCGCGCTCCAACCGTGCGCGCAGCGGCCGTCACCTGGGCTTCGCGACTGATGCCCAGAAGATTGACGTCCTCGCGGCTGCCGGCGTGGATGGCCTGCAAAATAGGGTCCGTGCGGTGGGTCACCGCGGTGACGCGAAAGACGTGGTTGTCCATGATGGGCACGTAAAACTGGAGGAAGTCACCGAAGGGTCCTTCCGGTTCGCGCACACCCGGCTCCACGTAGCCTTCGAGGACCAGCTCGGCACGAGCCGGCACGTCCAGGCCGACGGAAACGCCTCGCGCCATCGGCACCGGCTCACCGCGCAATGCGCCGGCGAGTTCCAGCTCGTCGTCGCCAAACGCCAGTGTCGTGGCGGCGGCCAGCAGATCCAGCGGGTGGTTGCCGATGGCGACGGCGATCGGCAGCGGTTGGGAATCCGCTTCGGCGTGCGACTGGATGATGCCCAGCTGTTGCGGGGGCATCATGCGGATGCCCATCTTGCGCGGACCTTTCAACTGCATGCGGTTGATCGACACGTTGCGGCGGCCGGTGCGCGGGTCGTGGGTCAGGACGATGCCGGCGGTGACATAGGCGCCGGCGTCGCGGGTAGCGTGGACGACCAGCGGCAACCGCGTGAGGTCGGCGGCGTCGCCTTGAAGGACAACCTCCTGGACGGGTGCGGAATCCTCGATCAGTTGTGGTGGTATGCGCTGCTGGAGTCGGTCCGCAAAGGCTTGTGGAAAATCCCGCGCCTCGACACCCATCGCCAGGGCGAGGAGGTCTCGACGGCCCAGGAGGTTGCCGACCAGGCGGGCGTCTTTGTCGCGGATGTGCTCGAATAGACCGACCTTCGCGTGGCGCTCCAGCTCGTAGAGGAGCGCGCCTGCCTCGGTGGCCGCGTCGACCGGCTGGGTCAGGCGGACCAGGTGTCCGTGCGACGCGGCGAGATCGAGGAATGAGCGGAGGTCGTGCGTCACGCGCTGCTCAGGCGGTGCGCGGCGTCCAGCACCGCGGCTTCGATTTTGACGTAGCTGCCGCAGCGGCACAGGTTCCCGGCGAGATAGTCGCGTACCTGTTCTGACGTGGGCGTCGGATTCTCGGCGAGCAGGGCGTACGTCATCAGGACGAAGCCCGGTGTGCAGAAGGAGCACTGGAAGGCGGTGTGGTCGACGTAGGCGTCCTGAATGCGTTTCAAGTTGGTGTCGTCCGATTCGATGGTGACCAGGTGTTTGCCCGCCGCCAGAGGGGCGAGCAGGAGGCAGGAGCTGACCGGGCGGCCGTCGACGAGGACCGTGCATGCCCCGCACATGCCGACGCCGCATGCCTCGCGGACGCCTGCCACGTGGAGGTCGTCCCGCAGGACCTGGAGGAGCGTGTGTTGAGACCTGACCATGACACGCCGCGTGCGACCATTGACCTCGAGGTCCAGACGCACCAGGTCGTCGTCGTCGTTGTCTGGTTCGGACGTCATGGGCGTCGACCTTCCAGCTCCCGCAGGCCGCGGAGAATTTTCTCGGGCGTGATCGGCAGATCGCGAATGCGCACGCCCGTGGCGCGGTACACGGCATTGCCTACCGCGGGCGCGACTGGTGGCAGGGACGTCTCACCCAGCCCGTGCACGTCACCCATCTCGTCGGCGCGGCTGGGGTCGTGCTCCACGAGCGTCACGCCAATCGTCGGCAGGTCTTTGATACTGGGCAGCATGTACTCGCCCAGATTGCCGTTCTGCAGTTGACCCGCGTCGTACACCATTTCTTCGAACAACGCCTGGCCGACGCCAAAGGTGATGCTGCCCTCCGTCTGCAGCTCCGCCTGAACCGGATTGATGACCTGGCCGGCGTATACCGCGCCTTCGTAGCGCAGTACGTGGACCTGGCCTGTCTCCAGATCCACTTCGACCTCGGCGGCGCCAGCGGCCTGGTGCCAGTGGACCGTGGCGACGCCTTGTCCCGTGTCCGGATCCAATCCGCCATCAACCTGAAACGTGCCGGACCCCAGAAGGTTGCCGCGCCGAGTGGCACGCACCACCTGGGCCAGACTCAGCGCTCGCCCGGCCGCGCCTTTGACGCGGACCTGCCCGTCGGCGACCTCCAGGTCTACGCGATCCGTTTCGAGCAGGTCCGCGCCGAGGTCCAGGAGCTGGTTGCGCACGTCATCCAGCGCCAGGGCCACGGCTGCGCCCATGGCGTGGGTCGACCGGCTGGAGCTGGTCTGCTGATCGTAGGGCGTCAGCTGCGTATCAACCTCTGAGACATGGATGCGCTCCAGTGGCACACCCATACGTCGCGCCGCGATGATCGCCATGGCCGTCTGGAGGCCCTGACCCATCTCGACAGAGGACGTCAGAATGTCGAGTGAGCCGTCGTCGTTGAGTTTGACACTCGCTGTAGAGGTCGACGGCGTGACGGCCCCCTTCATGGCGCACGCCGCGCCGAACGCGCGCACCGTCGTGCCATCGCGCAGCGGCGGAGAAGACGGGTCCCAGCCGATGGCGTGGACTGCCCGAGTCAGCAAGTCGGTAAAGTGGACGTCGTGCACCGTTTCGCTGGTGGCGAATTGCTGTCCATCTCTCAGCAGGTTCCGACAACGCAGCTCCACAGGATCCAGGCTCAGACGTTCGGCGATCATGTCCATCTGTGATTCGTACGCCCACGCGCCCTGCGGCGCCCCGTACCCGCGAAACGCTCCCGCGGGCGGCAGGTTGGTATACACCGCGTAGGAATCCACCCAGACGTGGGGAATGTGGTAGGGCCCGGCCGTACCGTATCCACCATTCTTGATCAAGCGCGGACCAATGTCCGCGTACGCGCCTGTATTGAAATGGCAGGTCGACTGACGGGCAACCAGCGATCCGTCGCGGCGGACACCAGTCTTCATCTGGATCGTAACCGCGTGCTTGGTCAGTGTGATCGCCTGCTCCTCGCGGGTCAGCACGAGGCGTACCGGCCGCCGCGTCACGCGCGCGAGAAACGCCGTCACCGGTTCGATCTTGGTGTAGCACTTGGCACCGAAGGCACCGCCGAGCCGTGGAACGATGACCCGTACCCGCGACAGCGGCAGGCCGAAGACTTCGGCGAGCTGCGCGCGGAGATTGTGTGGTGTCTGGGTGGTGGCCCACACCGTGAGGGAGTCACCGTCCATGCTGGCGACGCACGCGTGCGTTTCGAGCGGCACGTGCTCGATGGCCGGGCTGGTGAACTGATCCTCGAACACGAAATCCGCCGCGCGAAAGCCGGCGTCGACGTCACCATGGCGCAGTTTGAAGTAGTTGCAGACGTTGGGGTGGCTGGAGTCGTCGCGATGCAGGATGACGTCCGCCGGCGTCGGACCGCCGCGGACCGCTTGGCCGTGAAGCACGGGCGCATCGGAGGTCAGTGCTGAGGTCGTGTCGAAGACCGCGGGGAGCTCTTCGTACTCCACGTCCACGAGGTCCAGCGCTTCCTGCGCCGCGTCCAGATCCTCGGCCGCTACGGCGACCACCGGGTCGCCGACGAAGCGGACTTTGTCCATGGCCAGCAGGGGTTGATCGCGCAAGATTGGGCCGTACGTGGGCTGGATGCCAGACTGCGCCAGCACATCCTGGCCAGTGACAACCGCCACCACGCCGGGCACCTGTCTGGCGCGCGACACGTCGATGTGCAAGATGCGAGCATGTGGCCACAAACTACGCAGCAGCCGCCCCTGCAACAGCCCGGGCAACTGGAGCTCACTGGTGAAGTGGAGCAGGCCCGAGACACGTTCGCGTGCGTCGAGCATGCCGCCCCAGCCAATCAGACCCTGACCGGGTGTCGGCAGATAGCCGTTGGTACTCACGCGGCGAGTGCTCGCTCGAACGCGTGCAGCACTGCACGGCGAACCCACACCCGGATCATCTCGGTGCGGTACCACGCGGAGCCGCGCAGGTCCGAGAGGGTATCGACGTGCGCGGCATACGCATCCGCTACCGTGGCGACAAGCTCGTCGGTCAAGCGCTGCCCGTGAGCGATCGCCTCCGCATCTGAGAGTCGCTCAGGCTTTTCGCTGGCGGCGCCGACCACCACGCGCAGGTCCTGACACGTCGAACGATCGTCCGCGAGCTGGACAACCGCCGCCACACCCACACACGGTCGGTCTTCGGACGAGCGGCTCTTGTATTTCTCGTACGCGGCGCCGAGCGGCGCGGAAGGGACGCGCACGCCGGTGACAATCTCGTCCGACGCGAGCGCGGTCTCGTAGAAGCCTTGAAAGAACTCACGCGCCGGGATGACCCGCTCGCCCAGCGGTCCCGTCACGCTAATTTCGGCGTCGAGGGCGACGAAGACCGACGGTGGGTCCGAGGCGTAGTCCGCTTCGGCGAGGACCCCACCAACCGTGGCGGCATTGCGAATGCGAACGTTGGCGACACTCCCGAATGCTTCGGCCAGCACCCGCCAGCGCTGCTGGACCAGTGGATGCATCTCCACGTCGCGGTGGCGGACCAGGGCGCCAAGCTGCAGCCAACCGCCGACACACTCGATGGAGGCCAGTCCCTCGATCGCGCCGAGACTGACCAGCCAACGCGGCGCGATCAGCCGCTGACGCAGCAGGAGCGTGATGGCCGTCGCACCTGCCACGACGCGCGCATCATCGCCCAGGTCGGCCAGGAGCCGGGTGGCTTCGTCGATCGAGCGTGGTTGCAGGATGCTCAGCTGATTCGCCACTCAGTGCTGGACGGGCATCGGGTCGGCGACGACGCCATTTTTGTGTAAGCCCGCCTGACGCACGTCGCGGCGTACCTTGCCATCGGCCGCGAACAGGCCGCCCCAGCGCGCGCGCAGGCCCGCCGCTTCGTTGGAGTCGACCCGTGCCAGTGCCGGAAACGTCCTCAGCCGGTCGTACGGCCGGCAGGCGTCGATGATCATGCGGTTGTTGTAGAAGCCGCCCGACTTGCCGCCATAGGCCATCGGATCCAGACCGGTGCTCCAGCAGCGCTGCAGCACGTCGACATCCTCCATGACGTCGGTGCGCGTGCACAGGGCCCAGAGCACCTCGTTGGTGTCGGTCGGGTCGATATCGTCATCGACCACGATGACCCAGCGGTTGGCGTACGCACCCGCGTGGCAACTGGCGGTCGCCGCGCCGACCTGTCTTGGCGTGGCCGGGGTACATCTGGCGGATCGACGACGATGTTCATCAGGCGACCGCCGCCCGCCTCGTGCGACCACACGCCCACGATGCCCGGCACCCCGGCGCGCTCCAGCTCATTCCAGATGAGCGCCGAGCGCAGAGGACTGCGGAAGAACGTGTTGTCGTTGGGCGGCTTGCCAGGAATGCAGCCGAGCACGATCGGATCGTCGCGGTGCAGCACGGTCTGCACGTTGATGATCGGCTCCGGCTTGCGTCCGCTTGCGTAATAGCCAGCCCATTCCCCGAACGGGCCCTCCTCGTGCAGCTCGTCGGGAGGAATCTCACCCTCGAACACGATCTCCGCACTGGCCGGGATCGGCAGCCCGGTACCGGCGCCCCTGACAACCTCGAGCGCCGCGTTGCGGACTCCACCGGCGACGTCGTACTCGTTGGTGCCATAGTCGACCTCCAGGCCGCCGAGCAGCAGCAGCAGGGGGTCGTGCCCTACCGACACCGCGACGGGACAGGCCTCCCCGCGCTGCCAGTACTTGTCGCGGATCAAACGCCCGTGCTTGCCGGAGGAGATGTACAGGCCAAGCGTGCGCTCGTCGTGGACCTGCACGCGGTATGTGCCCGCGTTGATCCAGCCGCTGTCAGGGTCGCGCATAATGACGATGTCGCCCGTGCCGATGTACGCGCCGCCGTCTCCGGCGTGCCACACAGGCGCAGGGAACTTCGTCACATCGACATCCGCATCGTGCATCTGGTTGGTCAGCACGGGACCATTGCCGACGTCCTGGACGGGCCGCGGCTGCATGTGATCGAGTTTGTCGCGCCAGGCCTTCACCAGTTGCGTGGGCGTACTGTCGATGGGCAGGTCGAGGCTCAGGGCCACGCGCTTGAGCGAGGTCAGCACATTCGACAGGACGCGAAAGCCGCCCGGGAAGCCCGCGATACGATCGAACAACAGGGCAGGGTTACCCATGTCCCACTGGAACATGTCGGTGAGGCCACCGATATCGCTGGTCGGGTTGGCCCCGTCGACCCGCGTCAGCTCACCGATGGCGTCGATGCGCTCGATCCATTCGCGGAGATCCTTGACGGGCATCGCCGCCCATTATGCCAGCGCGCACAGTTGTTGGGGTCGCCCGTGACGCCGTAGGCTGCTGGTGATGCACGAAACGGCGACTCCCATCGACCACGCGGCCACTGCTGGCGTCCTCGACGTCGCCGAGCGAAACCGGGCGGCCATTCCCCCGCTCACCGACACGCTCCACGGATTGACCATCCAGGACGCGTACGCGATCCAGGCGGCGTGGCTGCGCCGAAAGCTGGCGACAGACGCCGGGTTGAGCCTGGTCGGCCGCAAGGTTGGTCTGACCGCGAGGGCCATGCAGGAGCAGTTGGGCGTGAACGAACCTGACTTTGGCTTCCTGCTGAATCACATGCTGGTGCCGGACGCGGGATCGATCCCACGCGATGCGCTGATCCTGCCGCGGGTCGAGCCCGAGATCGCCTTCTACCTGGCGCAGGACCTGCGCGGACCTGGACTGTCAGCAGCCGACGTTCTGGATGCGACGCGAGCCGTGGCCCCAGCGCTGGAAATCGTCGACAGCCGCATCGCCGACTGGAAGATCAAGTTGCAGGACACCATCGCCGACAATGGCTCGTCGGCCCGCGCGGTCGTTGGGCCAGCCACGCCCTTTGACCGCGGCCTGGACCTGGCCGCGGTGCAGGTGACGCTGCGGCGCAATGGCGAGCAGGCGGGCGCAGGCGCAGGCGCGGCAGTCCTCGGTCACCCGGCGGAGGCGGTTGCCTGGTTGGCGAATGCCCTGGCGGCGTTCGGCGAGTCGTTGAAAGCCGGCGAGGTGGTGCTGCCAGGGGCGATGTGCGCTTCGGTCTTCGCTCACGCGGGCGACGTCTTTGAGGCGAGCTACACGGGGCTGGGCAGTGTGAGCGTGCGCTTCACCTGAGCCAGCCGCGTCAGCACAGCATCGGTGGACGAAATTTCCGCCCCGCGCTCGCGCAGGGTCCCAATCGCGATGCGCTGCATGTCGGCGTTCCACGTCGCGGTGGCGTCTTCGATCACGGTCGTCGTGAAACCCCGCAACACCGCGTCCGACGCGGTGGCCTGGACACAGGACCCGGTCACCACGCCGACCACGAACACGCACGAGCGCTGCAGGTTGTGCAGCAGGTACTCGATGTTCGTGCCGCGGAAGGCGCTGCCGCACGTCTTGGACAGCAGCAGCTCGTCGCCGAGGGGGGCGATCTCGGCCAGAATCTTGCCCTCCTGCGAGCCGGGTGGGAAGTGGATGTCCTTCGCGCGATGCTCTGGTCCGCGGTCGCGGCCATCCTCGGTCAGCGACTCGATGCGGACGTAGATCACCTCGCCGGCGTTGGCGCGGAAGGCGGCCAGCAACCGCTGAATATTCGGAATCACGAGTGCATCGAGTCGACCCGCGTAGCGCTCGACGTCGTCTAGCAGGCCCGCCGCGCGCTTGTCTTTGAGCAGCCCCCAGTCGCGGTGCGCGTCGCCATACTGCATATCCACGACGACCAGCGCGCTCGTTTCGTAGGCAACGTCCGTCATTCACAACTCCTCCGCAAGGTGACATGCGCTCAGGTGCAAGGGCGACAGGAGGCGAAGCCCTGGGGACCGAGCGCGACAATCGTCGATCGCCCACGGGCAACGCGGATGAAAGTGGCAACCTGGCGGCGGGTCCAGCGGGCTGGGCGGCTCGCCTTCGAGTGCGACGCGCCTGCGCTCGCGGCCACGGCGCGCCTCCATCCGCGGTACCGCGCCAAGCAGGGCACGCGTATAGGGGTGCCGCGGATTGGCGAAGACGTCTTCGGTCGGTCCGTATTCGACAATCCGCCCCAGGTACATGACCGCCAGCCGGTCACACATGTGGCGTACGACGCGCATGTCGTGTGAGATAAACACGTACGTCAGTCCCAGCGTCGACTGCAAGTCTTTCAGCAGGTTCAGCACTTTGGCCTGGACTGAGACATCCAGCGCCGATGTCGGCTCATCCGCGATAACGACGCGAGGCCGGCTGGCAATCGCACGTGCCACGGCAATGCGCTGCCGCTGGCCGCCGGAAAACTCGTGCGCGTAGCGCGAGGCGGATTCAGCGGGCAGGCCGACCCAGTTGAACAGCTCGCTCACGCGACGCTGCCGTTCAGCACGATTGCCAAGGTTGTGGACGATCAGTGGCCGCTCGACGATCTCACCGGCGGTCATGCGCGGGTTCAGCGAGCTGTAGGGGTCCTGAAAGATGACTTGCAGGTCCCGCCGCAACGCGGGGCCCTGCTTCGACAACTCGGCGCCCAGGTAGCGAACGTCGCCGGCGGTCGGTTGCAGCAAGCCCAGAAGCAAGCGTGCCAGGGTCGATTTCCCGCAACCGGACTCGCCGACGATACCGAGCGTCTGTCCCTGCGTGATCTCCAGGTCGACACCGTCGACGGCGCGCAGGTGGCGATGGTGAAAGAAGCCATCGCGAATCGAAAACTGTCGGGTGACGCCGCGCGCCTCCAGGAGGGGCGTGTCGGTCACGAGGGGCATGCTGGTCACGAGTGAAGAAAACACGCCACCTGGCGTCCTGCGCGCACCTCGCGCATTGGGGGTTGTTCCTCAGTACACACGCGCATTGCGTGTGGACACCGTGGCGCGAAGCGGCAGCCCGGTAGGCCCGTGTCGGCGCGGGCCACGTCGCCCGGGATGTCCACCAGGCGCGCCGATTTGACCGTCAGGTCCGGGATCGCGCCCATCAAGCCGCGCGTATACGGGTGGAGCTGTTCTTCGAACAGGGCTTCCACCGCGGCACTCTCCGCAACGCGCCCGGCGTACATGACGTACACGCGGTCGCAGTTCTCGGCCACGATGCCCAGGTCGTGGGTGATGAGCAGGATGGCCGTGCCCGTCTCCCGCCGCAAGTCGTCCAGCAGGGCCAGGATCTGCGCCTGGACCGTGACGTCGAGCGCGGTGGTCGGCTCGTCGGCGATGAGCAGCCGGGGCTGGCACAGGAGCGCCATCGCGATCATTACGCGCTGGCGCATCCCGCCGCTCAGCTCGAACGAATACTGCGACAGAACCCGGGCGGCGTGGGGCATGCGCACCAGTTCGAGCATGCGGCGCGCCTCGGCCCGCGCCCCAGAGCCCCGCACCGCGCGATGGGCGGCCAGAACCTCGTTCATCTGGCTGCCGATGGTGAACGACGGGTCCAGTGAGGTCATCGGCTCCTGGAACACCATGGAGATGCCCTCGCCACGCAGCCGGCGCAACTGGTCGGCTCCCAGGCTCAGCAGCTCCTGGCCTTCGAAGCAGATGTCACCGCCGCTGATCCTGCCCGGTGGCGCAATCAACCCGAGGATCGACAGCGCGGTGACCGACTTGCCGCAACCGGTTTCGCCCACCAGTCCGACCGTCTCGCCGGGCCAGATGTCGAGGTCGATGCCATCCACCGCACGATTCACGCGGCCGTCAGAGACGAACTCGACCACCAGATCACTGATCTTCAGCAACGGTTCAGATGCCGTCACGTGCGCATGCGCGGATCCAGGGCATCGCGCAGGCCATCGCCTACCAGGTTGAAGCCGATGACGACCAGGGTGATCGCCAGTCCCGGGATCAACGTGACGTGAATCGACTGGAACATGTACTCGCGGGCGTTGGAGAGCATCGCGCCCCACTCCGGGGTCGGGGGCACAACCCCCAGACCCAGGAAGTTCAGTCCCGCGGCAACCAGCAGCACGGTCGCCATGCGCAGGGTTGTCTGGACGATGATCGGCGCCGTCGTGTTGGGCAGGATGTAGCGCCACAGGATCGAGAAGTGAGATTCGCCGATGGCGCGCGCGGCGTCGACGTACTCCGTTTCGCGAATTCCCAGCACGACCCCACGCACCAGTCGGGCGAACTGCGGAACCGCGACGGCGCCGACCGCCAGCATGATGCTGATCAGGCCGTTGCCCAGGATGGCCACGATGCTGATAGCCAGCAGAATGCTCGGAAAGGCCAGTAACACGTCGGCGACGCGCATGCTGACTTCGTCGAGCGGCCCACCGAAATAGCCCGAGATCAATCCCCAGGCGACGCCTACCAGAAGCGCGAACGCGACAGCGGCGACCTGGATCTCCAGCGAACTTCGCGCTCCATACAGGAGGCGGCTCAAGAGATCGCGTCCGAGCTCGTCGGTGCCGAGCCAGTGGGCAGCCGACGGGGGCTGGAGTTTGAGAGCCAGTTGCCCGTCGAGCGGATCGTACGGCGCGAGCACATTGGCGAACAGCGCCATGCCCACATACACGCTGACAATCACGAGGCCGATGAGCGCGCCAGGATTGCGTCGGAAGCGCCGCCACGTCGTGTCGCTCGAGCTGCGCGGGACGAGTGCGACCGTCGCCGCGAGAGGTGTGTCGCTCGTGAGCGCTGCCGCGGAACTGCCACCTGCATCGGCCATGGTCAATACCTGATCCGCGGGTTCACCAACCCGTACAGCAAGTCCGTGAACAGGTTGACCAGCACGAACAGGATGGCAATTACCAGCATGCCGCCCTGGACCACCGGATAGTCCCGATTGAAGATGGCATTGACCATGAGCATGCCGACGCCCGGCAACGCAAAGACCGACTCGACGATGACCGCTCCGCCCAGGAGAAATCCGAATTCGAGCCCCACGATCGTGATGACGGGATTCAGCGCGTTGCGCAACGCGTGCTTGTAGATGATGACCTGCTCCGAGACGCCGTTGGCTCGCAGCGTGCGCAAGTAATCCTGGCGAATGACATCCAAGATGGACGCGCGCGTCATGCGCGCGATCACCGCCGCGCCCGAGGTGCCCAGCACGATCGCGGGCAGGATCAGGTGCTGAGGTGTGCCGCTGCCGCCCGCGGGCAACCAGTGGAGCCAGCCCGCGAAGACCACGAGCAACAGCAGGCCCAGCCAGAAGCCTGGCAGCGAGATGCCTGCCAGGGACGTCACCATGATGCCGGTGTCCAGCCACGAATTGTGGTGGGTGGCGGCCACGACCCCTGCGAAGATGCCGAGCACGGTTGCCAACACTATGCTGACCAGTGTCAGTTGCAAGGTCAGTTGGAGCCGGCTGAAGAGCGTCTGCGCGACCGGGTCGCGCGTGCGGATGGAGATGCCCAGGTCGCCGTGAAGCGCGTGCGTCACGTACGTCACGTACTGGACGGGCAACGGCTGGTCGAGCCCATATTCCTGGCGGAT
This sequence comes from uncultured Chloroflexia bacterium, assembly GCA_963776625.1. GTDB lineage: Bacteria > Chloroflexota > UBA6077 > UBA6077 > CF-72 > CF-72. The sequence goes on from CAVZNP010000013.1 coordinate 454,547, forward strand.
GCCGTCCAGGTCGGCCTGAGTGGCGCCGACCCCCGCCAGGACGACCGCGGGATCGCCGGGAATGAACCGCAGCAGGGCGAAGGACACAATCGAGACGCCCAACACCACGGGCACAAGGTAGAGGATCCTGCGGAGGGCGTAGGCTAACACCGCTCCACGTGCTCGCTAAAACGTCACCGCGAACGTGTGCCAGCGGCCGCCAGAAACTCGGACTCTGGCGTTCGCACGGCCGACGGCGGAGCCTTGTAGGTCGTGCCGCGGCGCATGACAAAATCCACCCTTGACAGCGCGGTGACATCCTCGACGGGGTCGCCGTCGATGGCGACGACGTCCGCCTCCTTGCCGGCTACGAGACTGCCCGTGACGTCGTCGACCCGAATCCACCGCGCCGCCAGGCCTGTCGCCGAGGCGATGGCCTCCAACACCGGTACGCCAGCTTTGACGTGCAACTGGATGCCGTGCCCCAGGTCGTCGATGGGTCCGGGCCGCCCGCCACCGTCCGAGCCCATGAGCAGTACCACGCCCGCGCGATACAGCTCACCTACCAGCTCGACTCGCCGGTTGAAGCTGTCGAAGCGGTGCACCCAGAGCTTCAGCTCAGCGCGCGGAATCCTGTCGATGCGCGGAAAAGGCGGCACCAGGCATGTCAGTTTCGAGTAGCGCTCCTGCCACGCGTCGACGTCGTCCGCGGTGAGCCCGTCGAGGCGACCGGGACCTGTCTCGACCCAGCGACCATACACCTGTACCGTCGGGACGACTGGCACGTTCTGGTCGCGGATACGCGCGGCGAGGTCCGCGTCAAAGTATTCGCGATTGTCCTCGAGGACGAACGTCGCATGCTCCAGCATCTGCACGCCAGCGTCCAGACAGCGGACGATGCCCTCGGTGCCGTGCACGTGGGCGGTCGCGTAGCTGTCGTGCTGGACAGCTTCCCTGGCCGCGGAGGCAAGCTCTTCGACGGTGAACGTCGCCCGGTGCCGCACCGTGCCAACGGTTCCACCGCCGGTGGCCGTGAGCTTGATGAAGGTTGCGCCGTTTTTGAAGCGGTCGCGGACCTCACGCCGCACCGCGTCTGGACCATCCGCCTCGCCACCGCCTGACCAGCCGTGACCACCCGTCGAGCACACCACCGCGCCGGCGATGACCAGGCGCGGGCCAGCGACCACTCCGGCGTCGACGGCCGCTTTGAGTGCGTACGCCGTGTTACGCGGCGAACCCGTGTTGCGAATCGTCGTCACGCCCGAGAGCAGCGCGCGGCGCATGGCCTCGGTGGCGAACAGGACGCGCGACTCGTCGGCCCACGCCACGGCACTGTTCTCCGCGTAGGACACGGGGTGCGCGTGGCAATCGATCAGTCCCGGCAGCAGCGTCCGCTTGCCGAGGTCGATCACCTGGTGCGTGCCGTTGGTCGCAACTGGTGGCGCCTCGCGCGCGGCACCCGCGTACACGATGTTGACCCCGTCGACGTGGACTTCTGCCGGACCGATGCCGGGTGTCCCGGTCCCGTCAATCAAATTCGCCGCTCTCAGAACAATCACGCGCGACTAGGCCTCCAACCAGGTGTGTTCGTCGACGGTCACCAGTTCGCTGGGGAAGATCAGTGGGTTGTGCAGCTTCTTGAGGTAGCCCGTGGTTTCCGTGCTGGCCACACCCCAGATGCTGGGCGCGTCCTCGGAAATCATCTGTTGCGCCTGGGTCAGCAGGTCCTGGCGCCTGGTGTCGTCCAGTGTGGTACCCGCCTGGCTCACAAGCTGGTCGATGGCCGAGTCGCAAAAGCCGTGGACGTTCTGACCGTTGGGCGCGAACGCATTGCAGTTCCAGCGTTGCTGGAACAGGCTCGCCGCGGTGCCACCGTTCCAACCGTCGAGCCACATTTCCATTGGCGTCTGATCGGGTGGTTGTCGGACCAGCTCCAGATACCGAGCCCACTCGACGATATTGATATTCGTAGTCACGTTGACCGCCTTCAGATACTGCTGGATCGCCTGCATCAGTTCGAAATCTTTGAAGTAGCGGCCCTTCGTACCCGTCAGCGAAGCGGTGAAACCGCCGCCGAACCCGGCGTCCGCCAGCATCTGTTTGGCCTTGTCTGGATCGTAGGTGTAGCCGGTTACGGGCGCGTAGTTGAGCGCTGCCTGCGGAACGGCACCCTGCATCGCCTGCGCCAGACCCGAATAGACGTTTTTGACAATCGCGTCGCGATCGATAGCGTAGTTGAGCGCCTGGCGCACGGTGACGTTGTCAAACGGGCTTTTGGTGTTATTCATGCCGAACATCAAATTCAGCGTGGTTGCACGGCTGACGATGTTGGTGCTGGAGTCGTTCTGGAACTGACTGATCAGCTCGGGAATGATCGGCGTCGCGAGTTGGACCTCACCGGTCTGCAGCGCCAGCGCGCGAGTGGTGTCTTCGGAGATTGGCCGCATGATGACCTGGTCCAGGTACGCCTTGTCGCCATAGAAATCGTCGTTGCGGACGACGGTGATGTTGACGCCTGGCACCCACTCCTTGAACTTGAAGGGGCCGGTGCCAACCGGGTTTTTGAGGTAGTCCTTGCCGAGCTTCTGGTGCTGGGTGGGACTCACAATGCCCACCTCGCCCGCCAGCCGGTTGAGGAAGAACGCGTCGATGCCCTTCGTCTTGAACTGCACGGTCGCATCGTCGACGGCAGCGACGCTGTTCAGATAGGGCATCCAATCGCCGGCGCGGCGGACCTTTTCCGCATTGACCAGGTAGCGGTCGAATGTATATTTGACAGCCGCGGCGTTGAACGGAGTGCCGTCGTGGAACTTCACGCCCTGGCGCAGTTTGAAAGTCCAGGTGTCGTCCGCCACCGTCCAGCTCTCAGCCAGATCGGGATGGATCTGCTGATCGGGAGCCAGGTTGACGAGGCCGTTGTACATCAAGAGCTCGGCAGCCATGGATGGAGTGCCACCCGTATTCGCCGGATCGGTATCCACCGGCTCGGCGCTGAGCGCAATCGTGAGCGTTCCGCCACGCACGCCGGGCGACGTGTCCGCTTGCGCTGGAGCCGCTTGCGTTGGAGCCGCGCCAGCCGGCGCCTGCGTTGCCGTCACAGAGGCCACCTGCGTTGGCGCGGCGCCTTGCGCCTGGGTCGGGGCTGCCGCGGCGGGCGCAGCCTGCGTTGAGGCGTTCGCTGGCGGGGCCTGGGTCACACCGGGCGCGGTTGTCCCCGCGCCCGGTGCCTGACACGCGGCTAGCAGGGCCGCGGCCGAGCTCAACGCCAGTGCGCCTCCCAGAACGAGCTGTCGTCGAGTGAGCATTCGTCGAGGCGCATTGTGTTCCACGCTGCATACTCCCTGCCGAGGCCCAGAGGTCACATCGCCCAGCGGTTCGGCGCGCGCAATTGTAGACCGACCCCTCATAATCTAAACGCTTGGCCCGCCTCTACGAGTCGCTGGTGCGTCCGCTGCTGTTCCGCCTGAGCGCGGATCGAGCCCATGACCTGGCCCGACTTTCGCTGCGCGCCGCACCGCCGCTGTGGGCCGTGCTCGGTGCGTCAGCTCGGCGCGAGAGCCCGCGCTTGAGCACGCGTCTGGGCGATCTGTCGCTCACCAATCCCTTCGGACTGGCGCCTGGCTTCGACAAGAACGCCGAGATGCTGCCGAGCCTGGCCCAGCTCGGCTTTGGGTACCTCGTCGTCGGCTCCATCACGCGCGAGCCGCGGGCTGGCAACCCGTTTCCGCGGCTGGTGCGCTACCCCGAACGCTGGTCGATGGCCAACTCGATGGGCTTACCGAATCGGGGACTGGGGGAAGCGTTGCAGGCTCTCAGCCGGCCTCGCCCCGCAAGCTGGCCGCCCATCATCGCCAGCGTGGCCGGTTTTACGAGCGAAGAGCTGGTCGATGCGGCCGCGGCCGTCGAACCGTACGTCGCCGCTGTCGAGATCGGGCTGGTGTGCCCCAACACCACCGAGACTGAACGTCTCGAGGAGCTGAAGATCTTTTCGGCTCTGTCCGAGGGCCTGGCCCAACGCATCCGCAAGCCGCTGCTCATCAAGCTGCCACCCCACTACTCCGACGTCAACCGCGAGAGGATCTTTCGCATGCTCGACGTCTGCCTGCGGGTGGGTATGACTGGCGTAAGCCTGAGCGGCACGCGACCGGTCGTCGAACCGAGGCTCGGTATGGGGCGCGGGTCGCTGGCGGGTCGAGACGTCTTCGATGGCTCGCTGCGCATCGTGCAGGACGTGGTTGGCTACGCCGGGCAGCGGCTCGTGGTGCGCGCGGCGGGTGGCGTGTTCACGGGTGGGCAGGCGCTGCGTATGCTGGAAGCTGGGGCGGCGTGCGTCGAGGTGTATTCGGCGTTCATTTACCGCGGCTGGGGCGTGGCGGGTGATCTGAAGCGCGAGCTGCTGCAGGCGCTCGCGGCGCGACGGATTGCGTCGGTGCGCGACATGCGCGCGGTCGGCGTGATGACCGCGGTGTGATCGGCGCCTCGGTCCACCGTCGCGACGGACGTGCCAAAGTCACGGGCGCGACGACCTACGCGGCCGACGTTCATCCTCGAGACTGGCTGTGGGGCGGCGTCCTGCGCAGCCCGCTGCCCTACGCGCGCATTGCCGGGGTGGACGTCCGTGCTGCCTGCGCGCTACCAGGCGTGCACGCCGTCCTGACCGGTGCCGACCTGCCCGGCGAGCTACTGGCCGGACGCACCTTCTCCGACGTCCCTGTGCTGTGTCGTGAGATTGTCCGCTATGTGGGCGATCATGTCGCGGCCGTAGCTGCCGACTCGCCCGCGAGCCTGGCCGCGGCGCTAGCCGCCATCGAGGTCGAGTACGAAGAGCTCGCGGGGGCAGTCTTCGCACCAGCCGCGGCCGTATTGGCGGATGCGGCTGTTCTGCATCCGCGCTTCGCCGAGTATCACGGCGCCGGACAACGCCAGCGACCGCATCCGAACGTGTCGGCGTACGAGCGCCTCGACAAGGGCGACGTCGACGAGGGTTTCGCGGCTTCCGATCTGATCCTCGAGCACCACTACCACACGCCGATGCAGCACCAGGGCTACCTCGAGCCGCACACGTGTTTGGTGGCCTGGGGCGCCGACGGCGTGCTCCACGTGTGGGCCTCGAACAAGGCGCCTTTTCTGCTGCGCGATGAGCTGGCGCGCGTCTTTGGCCTCGAACCCCAGCGGGTAATCGTGGAACCGACGTACGTGGGTGGCGACTTCGGCGGCAAAGGCTCGGCAATGGAGGTGCCGCTCGCGGCGCTGCTGTCGCGGGCCAGCGGTGGGCGAGCGGTGCAGATGGCGTTGAGTGGCGTCGAGGAGCTGACGGCGGCCAACCCGCGCCACGCCTCGCGGATCACGGTTCGCAGTGGGCTCAGTCGGGATGGCCGCATCGTCGCCCGTCACGTCAGGGCCGTCTTCGACGGCGGCGCGTACGCCGGCTACAAGCCGATACCGGGTGGCAACCTGGCGGGTCGCTTCTGGTCGGTCGGGCCGTACGCCACCACACGCGCGCGCTGGGAGAGCAGCGTCGTCTACACCAACCACGTGCCCGGCGGTCATATGCGCGCCCCAGGCGAACTGCAGGCGACGTTTGCCGTCGAGGCCGATATGGACCGCCTGGCGGAGTTAGTCGGCGCGGACCCGCTGTCGTTTCGCCAGAGATGCGCGGTGGCCGATGGCGAGCCAGGACCGCTCGGCGAGGCATGGCGCTCGGTGCGCCTGCGCGAGTGCCTGGCGCGAGTCCGCGAGCTCTCTGGCTGGGATCGGCGGCCGAGTGAGCCCGACACAGGACGCGGCGTGGCCGTGAGCCACTGCGCTGGAGGTCTGGGAGCCTCGCATGCGCGTGTCGAGGTGGACTCGGACGGACACGTGACGCTGTACACAGGAGTCAACGACCAGGGTTCAGGGGCGCACACGATGCTGGTCCAGGTCGTCGCCACGGAGTTGCGCCTGGATGCCTCGCGCGTGCACCTGGTGGTGGGTGGCACGGACAGCGCGCCATGGGACAGCGGTAGCAGCGCGAGCCGCGTGACGTTCGTGGGCGGTCTGGCCGCACAGCAAGCCGCCGCTCGACTGCGAGAAAAACTGTGCGGGCTGGCGGCGGAGTACCTGGGTTGTCCACCCGACGGGGTTGAGCTCACGGACGACGGACCGCGCGATGCGAGTTCTGGCGCGGCGTTGACGCTGACGGACCTGGCGGCGCGCGCCATCCCGCCGGGTGCGCCACTGGTCGAAACGGGCGCGTTCGTGAGTCCGAGCCTCTCAGAGGCGCCCAGCTTTGCCGCGCTCGTCGCCGAGGTCCACGTCGATCGCGACACGGGCGCCGTCCATGTCCGCAAGCTGACGGGTGTTTTCGACGTCGGCACCGTCATCAACCCTCGAGGCCTCCAGGGCCAACTGCGGGGCGGGTTGATCCAGAGCCTCGGATCGGCGCTGATGGAGGATCTCGGCCTGGGTGAGGACGGCCGCGTCGCGACCGCCAGCCTGGGCGAGTACAAGCTGCCGTGCGCACTGGACGTGCCCGCGTGCGAGATAGACCTGATCACGGACGCGCCCGGCGATGGCCCGTACGGGGCCAAAGCCGTGGGCGAGCTGACCAATCCACTGGTGCCGCCGGCCATCGCCAACGCGGTGTACGCGGCCGTGGGGGTGCGCATCGACGTGCTGCCGATCACCGCGGAGCGGGTCTATCGAGCGCTGCGCACCGTGGAATCTGTGGAGCAGCGGTGAGCTCGAGCGGGGCGGCCCCTGGCGGCTACAACCTGGACAACGCGCGGGCGTTCTACCGTGGTCTGCGCGCGGGCGGCGTCGACTTCGCCGTCTACCTGCCGGACAGCATTCTGGACCCGGTCGAAGCGCTGCTGGAAGCCGATCCAGACGTCCAGGCCGTCGTCTGCGCGCGCGAGGACGAGGGCATCGCCATCGGCATGGGCGCCGCCCTTGGCGGCAAGACACCCGTCGCTTTGATGGAGGGCTCCGGTCTGGGCCTCTCGGGGTTGATCCTGGCGCGTGGCCTCGTGCAGCGCACGGCGCTACTGTTGCTGGTCGGCCACGCGAGCGGCATTGGCGGCCAGTTCGACTATCACGCCGCCACGCGGATGGTCGGCCAGGCGACCCTGACGGGACTCGGCATCCCGCACTTCACGGTGACCGAGCCAACGAGCATCGAGACGCTCGTGCGCGAAGCGCTGATCACGGTCCGCGGCCAGCGCACCCCGGTGGGCCTGTTCGTGCCGCGCCACATCGCGCGCAGCGTCTACTAGGAGCGCGGCCGACTGCGACTCGGGCTAAAAAAACGGGCTGTCGGCCAGACTGCTGCTAGCGTCTCGCGCGGGAGCCCGCCTCGCTCAGTAGGACGCGCGCAGCGCGCGACGGAAGAGGGCCGCCTGGTCGGGTATGTCCGTGTCGAAGTGCTGCCGCGCGCGTGGATCCTGGCGATCCGACGTGTCAACGTGGGCAACGATCACCCACGGACCGTCGACCGTCATCGCCCGCGCGATTACGGATCGGAATGCCTCCACGGTCGTCACGTCCTCCACGCGCAAGGCGTTGCCCGCGGCGCGCGCAAGTCCCGCCAGGTCCGCACCAGCCGACCCGGTCGCCGAACCAACGGCTCCACGCCCAGTGGTGAGATACACGGTGTTGTCGAAGGCCACCACCGCGAGATTGCGCGCCGGATAGCGACTCATGGTCGTGAGCGTGGGCAGCGCCATGAGCATCGAACCGTCACCCTCGATTGCCACGACGCGGCGGCCTGACGGCTGCAGCGCCAGAGCCAGTCCCAGGCACATCGACGCCGCGTAGCCCATGTCCATGTTGTAGAGGGTCAGGTCGGAGTGTTGGACAGCCGCCAGCTCGTGCCCGGCGAAGCCCGGCCCGACGATGACCGCCGCGTCGCCGCGGACCGCCGCGAAGGCCTCCAGACACTCGATGCGATTCACGTTCGGTGACAGGGTAGCCCACGGGGTAGGATGGACGGTCAGCATGGTCGAGACTTCACACCCACCCGTCGTCCTCGACGAGGCGGCCTCGGGCCACTACATCCAGGCGGGCAGCGTCAAGCTGTACTACAACGACGTCGGCAGCGGCGAGCCGGTCATCATGCTCCACGGCGCGGGACCTGGCGCCTCCAGCTGGAGCAACTTCGAGGGCAATTTGCCAGCGTTCGCCGAAAGGTTTCGGGCGCTGCTCGTGGACATGCCGCAGTTCGGCAAGTCGGAGAAACTGGTCATCGACGAAGGAAGGCTGACCTTTACCGCCCGCGCGCTCGCCGCGTTCATGGATGAGCTGGGACTCGAGTCGGCGCATTTCGTCGGCAACTCGATGGGTGGCCAGGCGGCGATCAAACTGGCCATCGACGCACCGGAGCGTGTTAGCAAACTTGTGGTGATCGGCAGCGCGCCGGTGAGCCAGAGTCTCTTCACACCGACTCCGCTCGAAGGCATCAAACATATCGCCGGCTATTACCGCGGCGACGGACCGTCGATGGACAAGATGCGGCGGCTGATGGAAGTCATCGTGTACGACCAGTCTCTGATTACCGAGGAAGCCGTGCGGGAGCGCTACGAGGCGAGCCTGGATCCGGACGTGATGCGCATCATGGCTTCCACGCCACCGCGCAACGAAGACCTATCGGCGCAATTGCACCTGGTGCAGTGCCCCGCACTGGTGGTGTGGGGTATGGATGACCGCATGGGCGCCCTGGACGTCGGCCTGCTACTGACGCGCAGATTTCCGAAGGGGCGCATGCACATCTTCAATCGCTGCGGACACTGGGCGCAGGTGGAGCATCGCGACGAATTCAACCGGCTGGTGCTGGACTTTCTCACGCACTAGCGAGTCCTCCACATCGGTACTCGGTGTGCGGAGTTATGCTGACGCGGCGGTGTCCACCTCGTGTTCGCCGACCGTCTCGGCGAACACGGCGCCACCGCCCACATCGCCCGCCGCGCGTGGCTGCTCGCACAGTTTGCGCCACGCGATAATCGACACATCGGGTCGGTACAGCCGCTCCGGCGGAATCTGCATCGTCTCGACCATCGCCGCATCCTGGTCGTTGAACAGCCCGTGGAAGACCCAGCGCGTATACAGGCGGTACTCGAGCGAAAAGCGCGCCCCGTCCAGACCGCCCACCTGGCGGGCCGCGACCTGGACGTAGCGATGCCGACCGGCCTCGGTCGGCACGTACCACTCGTAGTGCGCCCACTCGCCATAGTCGACGCGCAGCAAACCCGGCAGGCGGATGGAAGTTGTCGGTCCGCGCCCACCGCGTTTCCACCACTTGTTGCGGGGCCACTGGCCAACCACCGGGTAGTCCGCCACCATCGCGACGTTGCTGGGAATCCGGGTGATCCACTGTCCATCCGGACTCGGCGCGACGCTGGCACGGTTGTACGCCGGTAGTTTGCGAAAGAAGGTCCACGCCGAATTCCGATGAAGATACTTGGCGTGACCCTCGTCGAAACCATTTTCGGCCGCGTAGCGCCAATTGCCGGCGCGCTCGGTGATCCGTCCGGCCAGGGTGATGGCGCCGTTTAGCCATTCGCCGGGCATGTCCGCCTCGACCGGAGGAATGCCTCGTTCCGTGGCGCCCATAAAGACCCAGATCAGACCGAGACGGTCGACCACCGGATATGTGGGCACGCGCACCTTGCCGACCAGTGGCGAGTCCGGCCCGTCCGTGAGGCACGCCACCATGGCACCACTACACAGGTCGTAGGTCCACCCGTGATACATGCAGCTCCACGTGCCAGCGACTTCCTGCTTGCCGAGCGAAAGCGGCACGCCGCGATGCGGACAACGGTCAGCCAGGGCGTGCACCTCTCCGTCGCGATCGCGGAGGAACATGACGCGCTCGCCCAGCAGCGTCAGGGCGAGCGGTTTGCCGCCGCGCTGCAGTTCGCCGGACCACGCCACGGGATACCAGTAGTCGCGGAAGCCAAGGACAGCCGCGTCGTAGGTTGGCCACGTGTCCCAGCGCTCTCGGCCGAGCGACGCGGCGCCGCGCGGCGACATCTCCGAGAGCGTCACCCCAGGCCGACCTCCGAGCGCTCACGCGTACACGTGTCCACGATCGCGTAGACCAGACACTCGGTCAAGCGCTGCATCGCGATCGGGCTGGCCGCTCCCATAGAGAAGCCAGGATACTGCGGTGGCGGCGGAGTTCGCGGCAATCCCAGGCGCGCGGTGGGAATGCCCCGCCCGCGCAGGATCGCGGCATCGGTGGCACCGCTGGTTGCCCGAATGGGCCGGTGCGGCTGGGCCTCGCGCTGCTCCCAGGCGCGCATGAGGGACTGGACGATCCAGTTGTCTGGTTCGGTTCGCGTGCCCGGAATGGACAGGATCATCTCGAAGTCGACGTCCAGGCCCGGGTGCCCAGCGCGGATTTCGGCCAGCGCCGCGGCAAACTCGCGCTTCAATTCCATCGGCGTGGTACGCGGGCTGATACGCACGTCGACGTACAGATGCACGACGGCAGGCACGAACGACGGTTTATAGGTCCAGCCGCCTTCAATCGCACCAACGGAGCCCTGCGGGGCGACCAGGCCGTCGGCGTGTCGCGCGGAGTAGCGCGGAAACCACTCCTCGAGACCCTGAATGACTTTGGTCGCTTCGACAATGGGATTGGTGTACGGCACGATGTGTCGGATGCCGGTGTAGTTCAGCGTGCCCCTGATCGCGACTTTGAACCAGCACAGGCCGACCTCTTCCCACGACACGGCGTAGCCAGGTTTGGCGATGATGGCGAAATCACCCCGCACCCCCTGTTCGAGCATGAACGAGCAGCCGCTGCCCTGTCCGGCGTTCGCGCGCGTACGGCCCGGGCGACGGTTGGTCGGCATGCCACCCGCGCCGAGTCCCACCAGCAACGAGCCCTCGAGCGGGATCTCGGCGCGGCGCACGGCTTCCGCGGCGGCGATGACGCAGGTCGCGTACGCCTTGGGGTTCTCCGCGCCCTGACCGATGACGTAGTCACCCTCGAGATGGCCATTGGTCTGGAGGTCGGTGCGGATGGAGCTGCCCAACCACGGGAGATCCTCCGCCTCTTCGCCGGTAAAGGCGGTGTCGATGGGGGCATACAGGAGCAAGTCGGCGCCGTCGCCCGAGCCTCGCAGCCCGGCCCACGGCGTTGCCCTGGTCAGCATCGATGGCCTGGTACGTCGCCTCCAGGTTGGCGTCGCGGAGGTGGCTGACGATGAACTCGGAAACGCGCCGCTCCTCCCCCGTCGGGCTCGGGATACTGACGAGGTCGGCGTCGAGTTGGGCGAGCGCCGCCGGATCAATCCGGGCCCAGGCGCGCTCCAGCCACTCTGACTGTTGGGCCGACAGCGGCAGAGGCTGAACCGTGACGTCGTCGTCAATCACGCGCGCTGCCCTCGAGCCGCCGCGGGGCTAGCCAGGGTCCGCGTAGCTGGCTTCCCCCGAGGGCAAAACCTGACGCTGGTTGCCCCTTGGGGAAAGCCGAGTGGAACCCGCGCCGCCATGAGGTTTGGCTAGTATATGCAACACTGCATGCAACTCGTCGGGGCGTTCGCCTGCTCGCACGCGGGATTCCTGATCACCCACTTCAATCAGGCCAGTCCCGCCAAGCGCGACGCCGTGTACGCGGGCTTCGCCACGATGCGCGAACGCATTGCGGACCTCGCGCCCGACGCGCTGATCATCGTGGCAACCGACCACGGCCGCGTCTATCCATTGACGCACCAGCCGCAGTTCGTGATCGGCGTCGGACCCCGCGCCACAGGCATAGGCGACGCCGGTCTTGACCCGTGTGAGGTGGCCATCAACCAGGCCGTGGCACAGGCCCTCCTGGAGGGCTGCATCGAGGAAGGGATCGACCTGGGCTACTCGGAAGACGTCTCGATCGACCATTCGTTTGTCACGCCCCTGATGCTCACCACCCCGGATCTGGACATTCCCATCGTGCCGATCGTCCAGAACTGTCGCATGCGACCAATGCCGACCCTGCGCCGCAGCCGAGCCGTCGGCCAGGCGATCGGTCGAGCCATCCGAAATTCATCTGGCTCGGAGCGCCTTGTCGTGATCGGGACCGGCGGCCTGTCGCACTGGGTGGGCGACGAGCGGCGGCGGTCGTTCATGCTGCAGCCGGCCGGCACCCGCCTCGCACACGAACAGGACTACCCGCTGGTCTTGCCCGCGACGGGGCCCGTCAACGATAGATTTGATGCCGACTTCCTCCAGACGTTGGTCGACGGTAAAACGGCGGAGTTCGTGGGTGAGTGGTCGAACGACCGCCTGGAGGAAACCGCCGGCAACGGGGCGCAGGAGATCCGCAACTGGCTGCTGGTCGCCGGCGTCGTAGACGACGCACGCGCCGAGGTGCTGGCCTACGCGGCGGTGCCGGAGTGGCACACCGGTTCTGCCGTGGCCGCGTTCGGGGTCTGATCCGCGCCATGCCGATCTGGGACCAGTTCCTCACCGATCGCGACCGCCAGGTCTTTGGCGGAGCAGGCTACGGCGCGCGCGCCGGCTTTGGCGAGCGACCGGTTGTGCTGGTCATCGACGTGAATTACAACTTCGTTGGCGATCGACCGGAGCCGATTGAGGACTCCGTCAAGCGCTGGCGCAACAGTTGCGGTGAGGCAGGCTGGCGCGCCGCCGCACACATAGCCCGACTGACGGACGCGGCACGTGCGAAGGGGATTCCGGTGATCTTCAGCACCGGTGTCGACCCACGCGATGACGGCTTCGATCGTGGCCGCTGGCTGGACAAGAACTCGCGAGGAAAAGAAGACTTCACGGTCCACCGCGACAACGGCAACACCATTATTCCACCCATCGAACCGCGGCCCCAGGACATCGTCATCCCCAAGAGCAAACCCAGCGTCTTTTTCGGCACGCTGCTGACGCCGTATCTGGTCGATCTGCAGGCGGACTCCATCATTGCCTGTGGCGCCACCACCGGGGGCTGCGTGCGCGCCACGGTAATCGATGGCTTCTCCTACAACTACCGGATGTCGGTGGTCGAGGAGTGCACCTTCGATCGGGGGCAGGCCTCGCACGCCATCAATTTGTTTGACATGCAGCAGAAGTACGCCGACGTCGTACCGCTGAGCGAGGCGCTCGCCTTCCTGCAGGGTCTGCCGGATGGACTGTTCGACGCGCGCATGCCGATTCTCCGGCGACGCTCCGAACTAGCTGAAGCTCGCTAACACCCGAGGGGCCCAGCAGCGCTCTCGTTTGGTTCGATACGCGCTAATACCGCTAATACGTCGCGCGCCCACCGGAGATGTCGAAGACGGCGCCGGTGCTGAACGAGCAGGCGTCGGACGTCAGCCACGCTACCAATGCCGCGACCTCCTCCACGTTGCCGGGACGACGCATCGGCACGCGCTCCACCATGTACTGCACCGCTTCGGGTGTCAACTCCCGCAGCAGGTCCGTCTCGATGACCGCTGGCGTCACACAGTTGACCAGCACTCCGCTGGTGGCGAGCTCCTTGCCGAGTGATTTCGTCAGTCCGATTACCGCGGCCTTGGCAGCGGAGTAGGCGCACATGTTCGGGTTGCCTTCTTTGCCGGCAATCGACGCCACGTTCACGATCCAACCCCGCCGCTGGCTCTGCATGTGCGGCAGGACGGCTTTGCAGCAATTGAAGACTCCGTCCAGGTCGACCGACAGCACGCGCCGCCAGGCATCATCCGGATAGTCGGCAAGCGGCGCGGCAGGACCGGTGACGCCCGCGTTGTTGACCAGCGCGTCAATCCGTCCGAAGCGACCGAGCGTGGCGTCGACCATGGCTCGCGCGCTGGCAGACAGGCTGACATCGGTCTGGCACCACATCGCCTCGCCACCGCTCGCCGAGAGCCGCTGGACCTGCTGCGCGGCGGCCTCGGCGTCGATGTCCGCGACGCACACCGCGTGTCCGTCACTGGCCAGGCGCTCGGCAATTGCCGCGCCAATCCCGCGGGCCGCGCCCGTGACGATGCTCACCCGCTGATTCACCCGATCAGTGTACCCACGCCCGCGACGTGTGTTGCAGCCTCCTCCTGTCGCCTTCGAAACTGCGCCGACAGTGCAGGACAACGGACCTTCGCCACCGAGGATTCCCCCAGCCCTATCAGCGTCGAATCTGGCACACGACGACGAGCCTGGTAACGTGCCGAAGCTATGGCTATGCAGGCTGCTATCTTCCGCCGGCCGCACCAACCGTTGACGATCGAGCGCGTTGACATCGACGCGCCGGCGCGGCGCGAGGTGCTGGTACGCACCGCCGCCACGGGGGTGTGCCACAGCGACCTCCACCACGTGAACGGGGACGGCCGCTACCCGCTCGGGGAACCGTGTGTGCTCGGCCACGAGGGTGCCGGGGTCGTCGAAGCCGTTGGTGACGACGTCGTCTACGTGCAGCCCGGCGATCACGTCGTGGCGTGTCTGTCTGGCTTCTGCGGCACATGCGAGCAGTGCCTGAGCGGGCACCCCAACCTGTGTACGAGCGGCAGCACCGTGCGCGGCACGTCGGCCTTACCGCGCCTCTCGCAAGATGGCACGCCGGTGATCCAGGGGGCCGGCATCGCGAGCTTTGCCGAACGGATGCTTTTGCACGAGAACTCGCTGGTCAGAATCGACCCCGACATTCCACTCGACCGCGCTGCGCTAGTCGGTTGCGGCGTCCTCACCGGTGTGGGGGCCGCGCTGCGGACGGCGCCGGTTCGGGCTGGCCAGACCGTCGCGGTCATCGGCTGCGGCGGCGTTGGCCTGTCGATCATCCAGGGTGCCCGCATTGCCGGCGCACGGCAGGTCATCGCTGTCGACCAGTTCGACGCAAAGCTTCAGATCGCGCGAGATGTGGGCGCGACGCACACCGTCAATTCGACGACGCACGACGTGGTTCAGACTGTCCGCGGCCTCACGACGGGTGCGGGCGTGGATCACGCGTTCGAAGCAGTCGGTGTGCCAGACCTCGTGCGTCAGGCGATTGAATCGCTGGCGATCCGCGGCACGGCGACGATCGTCGGGGTGCTGCCACCAGATGCCAGGCTCGAGTTTCCCTGGATGGCGATCCGGCCCGAGTGCCGCGTGCAAACCTCGCGGATGGGTTCGAACCAGTTCCGCACCGACATCCCGATCTTACTGGAGCTCTATCGGCAGGGCCGGCTGCGGTTGGACGAGTTGATCACCACCAGGCGCCCGCTCGCCGATGTCAACGACGCGTTCCGGGCGATGACCGCCGGCGAGGTCGCACGCACCGTTCTCACCTTTGACTGAACGACTGCTCAAAGCTCTGAGCTCCTGGCGCAAACTGTCACAGAAGTCTGGCCGAGAGCGACTCGGGCTGAAAACGGGCTTATCGGCCAGACCTCTAGCTGCCGAGATACGCGTCCGTCAGTTGCCAGCCGCCATGCATGTTGGTCGTTACATCCTGTACGTTCGCCTTCGTAACCGTCAACACGGCATTCGGCGCAATGAACATGAAGAAACTCTCGTCAAGCAGGATGTCGTTCAACTGGGAGTAGATCTGTTTCAGCTTCTGCGGATCGCTCTCCAGCACCAGGTCGTTGACCAGCTGGGTGTACTGATCGGTCTGGAAACCCTCGTTGTTGTTCTGGGGTCCAATCGGACGGCTGACCGTGAAAATCGTTCCCGGCGAGAGATTGAGAATCGACGCGGCGAAATACAGGTGGCGATATTTGCGATTGTTGACCTGGTCCGACCAGGTCCCCTGGTCGAGGCTGATAATGTCCAGCGTCACGCCAACCTTTGCCAGGTCGTTCTGGTACATCTGGCAGAAGTCATTGCCCTCTGGAAACGTGGGAGAAGGAATCATGTCCAGATGCAGGTCGGTGATGCCTTCTTGAGCCAGGAGCGACTTCGCCTTGTCCAGGTCGAACGTGTAGTAGTTGGCTTTGGATGCGTCGTACATCGGGAATGCCGAGTCCCACGGCAGCGACAGCGGTGTGCCGACGCCTTTCAGAAAGCTGTCCACGAACCGCTTGCGGTCGATGGCGTAGTTCAGCGCCTGGCGAACGGCCTTCCTGTCGAGCGGTGGCGTGTAGACCGCGGCGCCAACCGCGTACGCGCTGACGTTCGACGGGTACGTCAGCCCCTTGAAGCTAGGGTCGGCGGTCAGACGGACGAAGTCGTCCTTCGACGGGAACCGAATCGCATCCAGGGCGCCCGCCTCCAGTTGCAAGGTCAGTGCGGTGGCGTCCTTGAAGAAGTGCGTTTCCACATTGTCCAGATACGGGTAACCGCTCTGCCAGTAGTTTTTGTTTTTGGCCCACGTGGCGTGATCGCCCTGTGCCCACTCCACAAAAGCGAATGGCCCGGTGCCATTGGACTTCGTCGCCGCGTCAGGGCTCTCGATCGTCTGCTGATCGACGATATTCAGTGTCTCGAACAGATCGAACGCCAGTGGACGGGGCTGATCTGAGGTCAGCACGACGGTGTATTTGTCGGGGGTGTCAGCGGTCTGGAACCACTGACCCTGCAACGCGTACTGGCCCACGCCGACTTTCGGATCGCGGATGCGTTCGAAGGTGTATCTCACGTCGTCGCTGGTGAGCTCGCGACCATTGTGAAACTGGACGCCCTTGCGCAGGTTGAGCTTGATCTGCTTGGCGTCAGCGCTGAGGTCCCAGCTCTCGGCCAGCATGGGCTGGGGCGTCCAGTTGGCGTCGTAGGCCGTCAAGCGATCGTAGGCCAGCCACGTGTTTTCGGAGGTCGTGTTTTGATTGAAGTGTGGCTCCAGGGTGACGATGTC
Organism: uncultured Chloroflexia bacterium; assembly: GCA_963776625.1. Classification (GTDB taxonomy): domain Bacteria; phylum Chloroflexota; class UBA6077; order UBA6077; family CF-72; genus CF-72. The sequence continues at coordinate 471,240 of CAVZNP010000013.1, forward strand.
GCCAACCTGACCGAAGCGCAGCGTGCCGCCGCTCGTTGGTGCGCCGCTTGCCGCGGCGGGTGCTGCACCGGGCGTTGCGGCAGGCGCGGAGGTGGTGGCGACGCTGCTGATCGAGGCAGGCGGCGTTGAGACGGCCGGCGCGGTGGCGGCCGGCGCGGTGGCGGCCGCCACGGCCGGCGGGGTGGTCGCCGCCGCCGCGGGCGTCGAATTGGATGCCGCGGCCGGCGCCGGAGCCGCGGCGGGTGCGCTGCACGCCGCGAGCACACCCAGCCCGCCTACCGAAACCACGAGCCGCAGCATCGTTCGCCGTGAGAGAGCCGACCGCTCAGTGCGCATGGTGACCCACCGTCCCGTACATGCAGAGTTGCCCCAGTATACTGGCGTGCACGCCTGTACACCGAAGGGAAGCCGATGCGCCGAAGCACCGACAGGATTCTCGTCTCGCACGCCGGTACGCTGCCGCGACCCGACGATCTCACCGCGCTCGTCGACGCGGGTCGGTCCGCGGCGCAGGCCTTCGAGCAACGCTTGCCGGATGCCATCCGCGACGTCGTCCGTCAGCAGGCTGAGCTCGGTATCGACATCGTCAACGACGGCGAATTCAGCAAGCAGGGCGGACTCGGAGGGTTTTCGCGCTATATCCGGGACCGCATTTCCGGTATTCAGGAGCGCGCTCCCGCGGCGGAGCAGGACCCGTCACTCCGCGACGTCACCGCGCGCGACCGGCGCGCGTTCCCCGGTGCCTTTGCGCATGGCACAGGCTGGTTCCAGACCAGTCAGGCGACGGCGGGCAACGCGCCCTATCACAGCATCTGCACGGGGCCACTCGAGTACGTAGGCCAGGCCAGCCTCGAGCGCGACATCCAGCAACCTGAAGGCTGCCGTCGCCGGGCTCGACGTGGAGCCCTATCTACCGGCCATCACGCCGGGCACCATCGAGCACTGGCTGTGGAACGAGTACTACGCCGACGAGGAGGCCCTGCTCTTCGCGATCGCAGACGTGGTCAACGTGGAGTACCGCGCGATCACAAGCGCCGGTGTGGTCCTCCAACTGGACGATCCGGACCTGCCGGATGGCTGGCAGATGGATCCTTCATGGAGTGTGGCCGACTATCGTGCGTACGCCGAGCTACGCATCGAAGCGCTGAACCGAGCGCTGATCGGCGTTCCCGAAGATATGGTCCGCCTGCATATTTGTTGGGGCAGCGGACACGGCCCGCACGTGAACGACATTCCGTTGCGGGACATCGCCGACCTGGTTCTCCGCGTAAACGCCGGTTGCTACTGTGTCGAAGCTGGCAATCCGCGACACGAGTACGAGTGGCGCGTCTGGCGGGACGTCGCATTGCCGGAGGGCAAGATGCTACCCTGCTTCTGGGACACGGCCCAGAAGCAGTGGCCCCTGACGGGGCAGGCCTGGACTACCCTTGCGAGATGGCTGACGAGCTGACCGAACGGTATCGAGGGTTGCTGGATGGTGACTACGATTGTGTCGATCGCATCGTCCTGAATGCCTACAACACGCTGTGCTACTCGGCGGGCGGCTTCCGCCACTGGTGGCGTCGCTTGATGGACGGCTCCGATGAAGAATTGGACAACGCCCATCTGATGCGTATGGCTGGTCGCTTCAGTCGGCGGGTACGCGGCTTCGCCAAGGCGCACCAGATCCCGGTCATCGACTGCCGCTCAGGCGAGCAGAAACATCAGCTTGCTGAAGAGTACTTGGCCAGCCACGCGGTCAAGCGTGGACTGTTCCTGATTCTTGTCGCTCGCGCGATCGCCCCGGTTTGGGACGTGAAACGTTCGGTCCGGGGCGTCGTCCGCAACCTGGAACAGAAGAAAGCCTATATCAACCATTATTCCTTCCACATCTGGGACCCGGAGTGGGGCCACATCACGATCAAGATGGCGGGTCATCCGCCATTCGGCGCTCAAGTCATCCTCAACGGCCACGAGTACGTCGCCAGTCGGGCGACCAGGGCTGGTCTCAACTTCACCAAGGAAGGGAATTGCTTTACTCACATCGCCGACGCCGCACGCCTGGCACGCATCGCAGACACCTTGGCCGACAAGCGGACCATAGAGCGGCTGAACCAGGTGTGCGAGCGGTGGATCTATTCAGCCTGCTTATGTTTCGCGTTGGACATTGATGAGCAACAGCGGAGCGCCTTCGGCTACGCCTACTCGGTCTTTCAAGTCGAATACAGTCGCAACCTCCTGTTCCATCGTGGCAGCCAGTTGGAGCAAGTCTTTCAGCGGATGGTCGACCGGACCCGAGCCCGACTGGACGTGCGCCAGGTCAGGACGCTGCTGGGCACCAAACGGCGTCCGCACTGGCATTGGAAGCATCGACCGCGCATGGAAGTCGTGCTCGAGACACCTACCTACGACCTGACGGTGTTCAAGTTCCATTTCGGCAAACTGACGCTGAAGGCGTATACCAAAGGCGAGCACGTCCTCCGTTTCGAGGTCGTCGTCCACAACACCAAGCAACTCGGCTGTGGCCGCGTGCTGCCCCGCTTTCCGAGCATCGTCTCGCGTTTGCACGACATCCTCGAGCGCTTTTTGACGACGCTGGATTGCGTCGACGCCGCGTTCATCGGCGATGAAACCTTAGACCAACTGCCGCGGCCATCTCGCGTGGGCAAGGTCCGCGTGGGAGGCATCGATCTCAACCACCCCCGCATGCGGGCAGCGTTGCGCGCGCTGCTCGCACTCGCTCCATCACCCATGGGCTTCGGCGTCGCCCAATTCAAAACCACGGTCCACTCCATGACCGGCCAATCCGAAGCGGAGTACACCCAGCGCCACGCTGCCTACGATCTCAAGAAGTTCCGCGCCAAAGACCTCATCGTCAAGCTCGGCCGATCACGCCGCTATCAGCTTTCTCTGCCCGCCGCACGTGCTATCACCGCTCTGTTGGTCCTACGCGATCAGCTCCTCAAGCCCATCCTGGCAGGCGTCCAGACCACCACTCTCCCGCCCAAGCCACCAATTTCAATCCCTACGGACCAGCACTACGACAGCGTACGCCTCGCCCTGCAGCCCCTCTTCGAAAACCTGGGCATCGCCGCATGAACAACGCCGTTGTCGATCTCTCTTCGTAAGCGCCTAATGCCGGGCGTCGTGGCGCACGTCACCGACAACGTCGAGCACCCGCAAACGGTGGCCGACCGCCTGGTGCGCTTTGCCGAAGTTGTCGGACGCGAGAACGTGATCGCCGGCACGGACTGCGGCCTGGGCGGCCGTGTGGGGCACGCGGAGATCGCGTGGGCGAAACTCGCGTCCCTGGTGGAGGGCGCAAGGCTCGCAAGCCAACACCTGTGGCCATGATGCACCAGACGGCCAGGCGCTCGATGGCTACCTTGCTGAGGCACTAGCGCCACGGGCGATGTTGCGACCGCGGTAGGCCGGTGCATCGTCAGCGCGGGCAACGGCCGCCGAGGACACGCTCAGGACCGCGACGTTGCCGCTTCGGTGGCCACCGTCGCGACCGCGAAGCCGCCCCAGGCACGCTTGCTATCCGTCTCCTGGCCGAGCGTGCGCTGTTCGGCCAGGGCGAGCCCACACGCCCGCAGCAGCTCGTCGAGTCGATCGCGCGAGGGCGGTGTGCTGTCGATCCCAAAGCGGAGTGGTTCGCCAGCGGCACGCGTCGCCGCTCTGCCATAACGCCAGTACGGCCCGGGGCTTCTGAGCGCCTCGACGGTGAAGTAGTCGAACACCACCACGCTGCCCTTCGCCGTGCTGGCGATCTTGCGCAGCGTGCTTTCGACCGACGCGCGGTCCAGGTACATCGTCACGCCTTCCCACAGAAAGACCGCCGACTGGTTCGAATCGAAACCGGCCTGGACCAACCGGGCGAGCCAGTCCTCAGTCTCGAAATTGGCGGCCACGAAGGTTATGCCAGTCGATTCGATACGCGCTCTGGACAGCAGCCGGCGTTTGGTGGATTGCGTCTGCGGCAGATCGACCCCGCCAGGCCGTGATCGCGTTCTCGATGTCCTCGAGCGCGGCGCGCTGATCGTCGAGCGTCCCTTGCAGACCACCGCGCGCGTAACGCCAGCGCTCGATCGCCACGTCCACGCGCTTCAGCGCCTCCGAGCGGCGTCTGCCGGTGACCTGAGATTCCTCTACCCAGCTCGGACGATCCACAGTGTCCAGATCGATTCTCCGCTGGAGGAGACCCGTGGCCCCGCTCGTGCGGACAGGCGGCGTTGCCGCTTGCAACAGTTGGCCGATCGCCCGATTGCCGAGGCGACGGTGGAGGGTACGAGTGGCCGCGGCCGGGCTCGCGTCCACACCGATCGCGGCCGCCGTTCGCGCGTGTGCCGCGCTCGGAGCAGGGACGCGTGTCTGTTGCATACATACGGGGGAGTGACCTGGCTGCCTTTAATGGCCATCCCGTGTGGCGATGTGCGGCGCTCATGCAGAAGCGTGGGCCACGCTACCGCGCGATGGTTTCCAGGAAGTCTCTAGTCTGTTACACGCAGGACTTTCATGGCCCCCGCCTCAGCTCAAATGTGCAGCGGTCACGAATGCCCCGGAGGCGTGCAACACGGGTGTTGTTGATTGCTCCGACGTTCGGGTCGCCGGTCACCGGAGCCTGGAGGCGTGACCGTGCTTGGCAGCCGGACTCCCAAAACCATTCGAACCAACCAGCGGTGACCAGGCCGCCGTACCAGCCTCCCAGCTCGCTCGCGCGGTACGAACACGGGCTGTCGCGCCGCCCGACTTCGCGGTTGACGGCCGCCAGCAAACGGGTATGATGGCGCCGGTTCGGGGTATCTCGGTGTAGGGAGACGGGAGCATGACGCTTTTGGATACGCAGTCGTCCGATCTGCTTTCAGAACTGCGCACGCAGTTGAGCGGCGATGTGATCGGTCCCGACGATGCGGACTATGACGCCGCACGCAAGATCTGGAACGGCATGATCGACAAGCATCCTGCCGCGATTGCCCGTTGCGCCGGAGTCAGCGACGTGATCCAGGCCGTCAACTTCGCCCGGACGCACGAACTTCCGATTTCCATTCGCGGCGGAAGTCACAGCGCCGCGGGGCTGGCTTTGTGCGATGCCGGCGTCGTGGTCGATCTCACCCGCATGCGCGGGATCCGCGTGGACCCATCCACGCGCACGGTGCAGGCCCAGGCGGGTTCATTGTGGGCCGACCTGGACCGCGAGACGCAGGTCTTTGGCCTGGCGACCACGGGTGGCACGGTTTCGAACACGGGCGTGTCGGGTCTCACGCTCGGCGGTGGACTTGGCTGGCTGATGGGCGAGCACGGCTTGGCCTGCGACAACCTGCTCTCAGTCGACCTGGTGACCGCCGAAGGCAAGAGCGTCGTCGCCAGCGCGACGCAGCACCCGGACCTCTTCTGGGCGCTGCGCGGCGGTGGTGGCAATTTCGGCGTCGCGACCTCGTTCAGCTTCGACCTCCATGAAGTTGGACCGCTCGTGCTTGGCGGACTGGTCATCCATCCATTCAGCGAAGCGCGCGCCGTGTTGCGTTTCTACCGCGACTTCTGTCAGGGTCTGCCCGACGAGGCAGAGGCGTACTCCGGGATCATGACGGCCCCGGATGGTCAACGCGTGATCGCCCTGATCCTGGGCTACAACGGCGACCTCTCAGAAGGTGAGCGCGTTCTTGCACCTGCCAGGCAATTCGGTTCGCCAGTTGCCGACCTCGTTCAGCCTATGCCGTATGTGCAGCGGCAGAAGATCCTCGACGACCTGGGTATGCACGGTCCGCACCGCTACTGGAAATCCGGGTTTGTCCCGCGGATGCCCGACGACTTTCTCGATGTCGTCCTGGAGCACGCCGAGACCATCCTGTCCCCAATGACCGTCATCGCGATGTTCTACTTGCATGGGGCCGCCAGCCGGGTCGACCCGCGGGCAACCCCGTTCGGACTCCGCGGCGAGCAGTGGGACTTCGACATCATCTCGCAATGGACGGATCCTGCCGAAACGGCGGTTCACGTGCAGTGGACGCGCCAGTTCTGGGATGCGGTCGAACCGTACGCGAGCGGCGTCTACGTCAACCATCTGGGCGGTGATGAGCCACAGCGCCTCACCGCGGCCTTCGGCCCGAACTACGAGCGTCTGGTTGACGTCAAGACCAGGTACGATCCCGGCAACCTGTTCCGCGTGAATCACAACATCCGGCCGCGAACCTGACCTGGCTGGAACCCACCGGCGCCCAGCAAGCACATCGAGTTTGGCCCGCCGACGCCCGCGCCAGGCGCCCACGTAGCGCCTGCGCGTCAGGCCGGCTAAGCTCGTCGCCGGGGTATTTGAACAACACGGGGGACTCCTCGCATGTCCAATCGACTTCGCTTCGGCACGTTCATGGCGCCGTTTCACCCGCCTGCCCAGAACCCGACCCTGGCGCTGCAGCGCGATCTCGAGCTCATCTGCCACATGGACCGCCTCGGTTACGACGAGGCGTGGATCGGCGAGCACCACTCCGCCGGCACCGAGCTCATCGCCTCCCCCGAAATCTTCATCGCGACCGCCGCGGAGCGGACGCGGCACATCAAGCTCGGCACCGGTGTCGTCTCGCTGCCGTACCACAACCCACTCTGGGCGGTTGAACGCATCGTTCTACTGGACCACCTGACGCGCGGGCGCATCATGTTCGGGGTCGGACCTGGCGCACTGCCCACCGACTCGATCATGATCGGCCTCGACCCCGAGCAGACGCGGCCGGCGCTCGAAGACAGCCTCGACGTGGTCATGCGGTTGCTGACCTCAGAGGAGCCGGTCACCGCCGACGGCCCGAACTACACGTTGCGTGACGCGCGACTGCACTTGCGGCCGTACTCCGATCCGCTGTTCGACATCGCTGTCGCCGCCGTCGCCTCACCGTCCGGACCGCGCCTGGCGGGTAAGTACGGCATCGGGTTGCTGTCGGTCGGCGCCACGCTCGCGGCCGGCTTCGATGCGCTTGCGCTCCACTGGAACGTCATGGAGGAGCGATCACGAACCTTCGGTCGGACCGTCGATCGCACCAGCTGGCGCCTGGTCGGGCTCGTGCACGTCGCGGAGACACGCGAGCAAGCCTATCGGGATGTGGAATTTGGCATCGAAGCGTGGTTCCACTATTTCCAGGAGGTCGCCGCGTTCCCGCAGATGGTCGTACTCGGCGGCAACGTGCGCGAGATGATCGAGTTTGTCAACACCTCCGGGGTCGGCGCCATCGGCACGGTCGATGACTGCGCCGAGCAGATCGATCGGCTGCTCAAACAGTCAGGCGGTTTCGGCGCGTTTTTGATGCTGGCCCACGAATGGGCGAATCCGCTGGCGACACATCGCTCGTTCGAGCTGATCGCACGCTACGTCATGCCTCAGTTCCAGAGCTCGTCGGCCAACTTGCTGGCAGCCAAACAACGCGCCGAAGCTTCGCGCGCACTGCTGGCCGACAAAAGTCTTGCCGCGGTTGAACAGATGCGCACCCGCCACGCCGCCGAGGTTGAGGCCGCGGTGCATCGAACATAGCTTTATCGAGACCGCTGACGAAAAGCAACGCCGGCGGACTCTGTCTGTGCGCGCGCCCCAAGCAGTACGGCGAGTTGCTCGCCGAAGGTCGACGCGAAACGGCTGAACGGCTGGGGCGCCTGGGGCGTGGCGACCGGCGGAACGCGTAGTCGAACAGGCCGCAAGAACGGCCCCTTCTGAGAGTTCGCAATCGCCGGACAAAGTGCCTGGAGGAACGTAAGCAAAATTCGCCAGTGGCCATCGCGGGAGCCGGCCGGCAGGCATTTCGAACTCAGAATCGCACCCGAAATGGTGCCGGCAGAGCCTCGCAGCGACCCTTCCCGCCACGCACTGTCGGGACCAATGTCGGGACGAATCGTAGTTGTTGACATGTCCAGGCACCAGCCAGGCTCGCCGTTTCTGAACTTGATGTCGGGACGTCGCGATGTACATTCCTCCGAGAAGTCCACCACGCCTGCCTGCGCTCGAGCCCGACGAGGCGCGCATGGGCGTCACCCATGGCACGTGCGAGCACTCGGTCGGGGTCACGCTCCGCTAGCGGTTGGCCACGCCTCAGGCGCTCGAGCTCCTCGATGAACACCTGGCGGTGAACCAGGATGCGCCCGCGCAAGCGGAAGGCACCAGGGAACTCGCCGTTCCGCGCCAGTTCGCGTGCGAGGCTTTCGCTGATGCCGAGCAGTTTGGCAGCCTCCGGCAATGAGATCGTGACCGACCGTTCAGCTGTCACGGGGCTGTCCTCTCTGACAGGCGCAGAGGACGCGGCACTGAACGGGCGTTGACCGCGGCATCGAAGCGTCCGGTCTTGTTATGCGCGGCTTCGACATATGCGCGAATCAACGGCTGCAACTGCTCGAGCTCGTGCTGCGCCAACTGCAACTGGTCGGGCAGGTAGTCGAACTCGCTGACTGGGATCTCCATGTGCGGCTCATTTCTTAGGCGACGGGCACGCCGCCTTCGGGACCCGTAGGCAAGCTTCAGGTCTCCCGTTTCCCCGACCGGCGCTCATCCCGCAGAACTTCAGTGAGCGCGGCGAATTCCTGCCGCTGCTCGGGGTCCGCGTGGACGCGCGCATGCCAGGCGACGCATACCTCGAGTAATCGCCGCTGTTGGGCTGTCAGTGACAGAGTGCACAGCGGTTCTGCCTGAGTTGCCATTGTGTGAAGCGCAATAGACATGTCGTGAGCTCCTTCTGGGTGTCAGGTGTGTTCGGCGCATCGCCGTTCATCGAGACTCGGTTCGACGAGGATTGCCGGATCACGGTGCTCCTGCCTCTCCTGCTGAGCTGCCCGCCTGGCGTTGGCGACCAGGGCCAAGAACTGTTTGCGGCCGTCGCCCTGCCGACCCAGATCGTTGAGATCACACCCCTCAGGTAGAGCGATTGATCGCCATCGGGATCCGAGCATCTGACCGAAACGCTCGGCCCCTGCGCGGCCGGCTGGATCGCCGTCGAGGACACCGAAAACGGTCCGCGCTCGGGCCAGCCATCCCGGTCGGGCAGGCGGCAGGTCAGTACCACAGGCACAGCACGCGCGTAGGCCCCAGCTCACCGCTGTCAACCAGTCGAACACGCCCTCGACCAGGAACACTTCGGGTCGGCGGGAGGCCCGCTCCAGGCCAAGCACTGGCCCCTCGCCGGGCAGCGCCAGGTACTTGACGCGCGTGGGTCGGTCGAACAGCGGGCGACCGATCAACCAGATCGGCTGGCCGCCGCGCAGTTCGGGCACAACAATGCGACCGCCGAAAAACTCACGCAACGGGCGTCCGCGTTCACTGGACTCGGGACGTCGCAACAGACCGAGCGCTTCGGCGATGCGCACGCCCGTGTGCTTGCGCAGGTAGGACTCCAGCGAGCGGTCATCGGCATAGCCGACGCCGCACTGGCGCGCGACCCAGTCCGGGATGCCGCGCTGGCGCAGGTAGCCGCGCTGCCGGCGTGTGCCAGAAGGCGGCGCGGTAGAGGGTCAGCGTGGCGTTGAGCACAAGTTGCTCCTCCAGCGTGAGGTGGTCCCAGCGGCGCTGACGGCTGACTGACAGAGCACGAAGTGTCGCCGTTGTGGGGATCGGCACTGCCGTCGGCTGGACGGTGAGGCGCGCGTAGGCCTCGACGAAGGTCAGGCCCTCGCGGCGCATGACGAAGGTGATGACGTCACCGTCGCGCTGGTCGTGCGGGCAGCCGCCGAAGCAATGGAAACGGTCGCCGGCGACCATGAAGGTTGGCTGCCGTTCTGAGTGGAACGGACACAGCGCCCAGAACCGGTCGCCCGTGTGGCGCAGCTGGATCCCACTGGCGGCCATGACGTCGGCGAGTGGGTAGCGGCGTTTGATCTCTTCGACGTCGTACAGGGTTCGAGTGGTGAGATTAGCGGGCATGAGGCACCCTCCCGGGCGTCAGTCGCGGCCAGCCAAGACGAGTTGTCGCGTAGGGCTGCCGCCAGATTGGCCCGAGCATCCCCCGGGCGTGGGCATCGATCCAGGCCGTCGTGGTCAGCAGCACGGGCAGCGGGCTGGCAAAGCTGGCATCGACCGCGCGCACGGCGTGAACCAGCCGGTGCTCAGCGCCTGGGCCGGTGGTGACGACCAGCACGGTGGGAAAGCTGCTGTAGAGCTCGGTTGCACGCCGGCTGGTACGAAAGCGGTGGTAGGCGACGAACTTGGCGCGCAGTTCGGCCGGCCGCATGGTGGCGCGATCGAGCTCGAGGAAGAAGCCGCACTCGTGGCCGGCCACGCGCAGAAGCCCGTACCCGTCCGCCGTAAGCGGCCGTGAGCACAGGCCGCGGCGTTGCGCCACTCGAGCAGGCAGGCGCCGCGTGGGTCGCCGCGGGCGACAGCGGCCGGCCCAAGCATGACCCGATCGGCGGCGCAGGTGTGTGCCGCGTGAGTGAGCAGCATCTGGCGCAGCCCGAACGCCGTGTCGGGGCCGCCACCGGTGAGCGCGTGCAGGCGCTCCGCAGTTGCTGGCGGCAGGCCCAGAGAAGCGGCGACGGCAAGCAGGCCGCTGTAGGTCAGCTCCAGCGTGCGATCACTCTTGAGAATGAAGTGGCCCAGCTCGGCCGTCGGCACGACTCGCATCAGATTGCGCCCAAGCAGGTAGGTCAGGCGTGGTTCCACGGAGCGCCTGTCCTGGCCGAGCAACGTGGCAAGCAGCGCGGTGGTCAGGAATGGATGGCGGCCGACCGTGTCAAGCACCTCGACGTCGCGGACGCCGAGCGGCGTGTCCAGGCGAGGGCTACGGGGCTGGCGATCGTCGATGGCGCCTCGTTTCAAGGCGGCCAGACCGGCCGGGCGGGCTGCGATGGCGATGGTCCAGCCCTCGAGTGGCCGGTCGCAGTCCGCAGCCGCCGGCTGAACCAGAGCTTGCCGCCAAACTCGCGCACGTGCTTCAGTGGTGGTGACGATAGCCAGTGCTGGCAGAGGCTCCTGATACGCCTGCTGAAGTCGGACCAGGTGAAGCAGTCGTGGCCGCCAGGCCCGCAGGTCGATACCGCCCAGATCCGGCAGCAGCAGGTAGGACCGTCGACGTACCTCGTCGGGTAGTGACCAGACCAGCGTCGCGGCGGCGGGCAAACTGATATGGCGCAGACCACGACCTGGTGCAGGCCGGTAGGCACGCTGCTACGGTTGCTCCCAGGCAGTCACACTGGCCGATCTGCCGCCGGACTGTGCGAGCTCGCTCAGCAGCTCATGGCAGGCCAGCAGCGTGGCCAGTTGGCGTGGCGAGACGCTGCTGCAAACGGGTGGAACGGATGGGTGACGACCAGTGAGTCCGAAGACAGCCGGTGTGCTCCGGTCTTATGCGCTAAGCGTGACGATGCCCAATGCGCGCCTGGCCGTCGATCCTGGCCTGTCGATCTCAACCCGTCGCACGGGTCGTGGCCGATAGCTGCCATCCTTGAGCTTCTGATGCAGGAGCCCGAGGTAGTACTCCCGTTTCTCGTTGAATCGGGCCACCGTGATTCCGTCTACGCCGCCTGCGCCTTTGTTCGCCTTGACGCGCTCCCACGCCCTGGCCAGATTCCGTGGATCGTAGATCTGGCCGATCAGCGAGTGCGCCTTCTGCGCTCGTATGGATTGCACTACCTGGCTCCCGTAGATCCGCGCGCAGGTCTCCTCGGCTCGGGCGTCTCGGTCATTGCCTCAGCAACCATCAGTCCACTCTTTGCCTACTCACCTGTTCGCAAACCCGGTTCGCCATCTCCCGACGTGACCCCTTCCCTCTGATCGGCGCCTTTTGGGTCGCCGACCCGCCGCCTCTCGATGGAGACGGTCCCGGGGTTTCTGTGTTCCCCGGTTCCTGAGTACCTCGGGTCACTCCGACTTCTCGCACGGCTTCCCCGGCGACTTCACCTGCCGGCGACGGTAGATCTTCTGAGCTCAATGGGAACACGAGCCACGGTCGACGAGCGATATAGCCGTGGCCGAGCCATCCGCAAGGATCTGCGTCGCGAAGCCCACGCGGCTTGGATTGCCCCACCGGCCCGGCGCGATCCGATCAGCGTCCTCGAGGCGCAGGCCGCCGACCGTCTGCCCGATCTCGTGAGCATCCGCTACGGGCGCATGTTGGCCTCGCCATTCGCCTTCTATCGCGGCGGCGATCCATGGCCATCATGGCCATGGATCTAGCAACCATCGCAACCAGTGGATTGACCGTGCAGCTCTGCGGTCATACCCACCTGGCCAATTTCGGTATGTATGGGTCGCTGTCTGGCTCTTGGCCCTCCGCAGATTCGGCGTGCCCTTCGTTTGCCGTTCCATCGAACGGAGTCGGGTTGGCGTTCCAGAGCGGCGGGTAACGTAGTGCTATTCAGTTGCAGACGGATTAGTCCGATCAACTGCGCCAAGCGCCAGGAGTGCATGTCGCTGTGCGTTGGAGATCCCAGTCAGTCCGGAGATATCCAGCTGCTCGTAGCGGCGCTCCGCCCGAAGGACGCACGCACAAGTCCCGGTCTGCGCGTCCCAGATCCGCACCGTCCCGTCAAAGCTCCCGCTCGCAACCAGCCTGCCGTCGGCGGACAGGCTTACCCCCGACACGGCACCAGTATGGCCAACGAGGGTGGTACGGGCACGCCCGGTGCTGGTGTCCCACAGTCGTACCGCACCGTCGGTGCCGCCACTGGCGATCAACTCGCCATCGGCGGACAGCCAGACGCCCCAGACCGCGCCTGTATGTCCATGGAGGATCGCCCTTGACCGTCCGGTGACAGTGTCCCACAGGCGCGAAGTTCCGTCCTCGCCGCCGCTGGCGACAAGCCTCCCATCGGCAGACATGGCCACGGCCCAATCTGCGCCGGCGTGTCCCGAGAAGCCCGTCAGTAGTGGGGCTTGTAGTGCGTTGTAGTGCGGGCGCTGTGCGGGCGTTCCAGATCCGCACCGTCCCGTCCGAACCGCCACTTGCGATCAGCTGGCCAGTGGCGGAGATCGCGACACGCCACACAGCGCCCACGTGTCCCTCAAGGATTGCCAGCAGTCGTCCGGTAGTGGGGTCCCATAGCCGCACGGTTGCATCGTCGCCAGCGCTGACGACGACGTGCCCGTCGGCAGACAACGATACGCCCCAGACCCTGCCCGTGTGACCGAGAAGAGCCGAGAGCTGACGTCCGGAACTTGTGTCCCAGAGTCGCACGGCTCCGTCCATGCCGCCGCTGGCGAGCAGATGACCATCCCCGGAGTATCCGGCGGTGGCGCCGGCGTGCCCGGACAGGGTTGCCAGGAGCTTCCCCGACTCGGCGCCCCACAGCCGCACCATCCCGTCGGCGCCGCCGCCGGCGACCAGCATTCCATTAGCGGAAAGCGCCACACCGCCGCTTGTCGCGCCGTGGCCCTCCATGATCGACAGCGGCAGGCCGGTAGCAGCCTCCCGGAGCCGCACGAATCCGTCCCTGCCGCTACTGGCGAGGATCCGTCCGTCAGTCGAGTGCGCCACGCTGGTGACCCCGCCCGTGTGGCCCTGCACTGCCCACAGTGGCGCGCGGTCCGCTGACCGCCAGAGGCATACCTGACCGGTCGACGTCCCGACGGTGATCAGGGCGCCGTCGTGGCTAAGGGCGACCGTCCCGGGGAAATCGAATACGTCCGCCAGCACGGTCGCCTCGAAGTCGGCGCCAACGAGGCTGGCGTTCTTGGCGTCCACGTCCGCCAGGTACGCCTGCCGAATCGCCAGGTGCGAGAGATCCAGGCCAGACAGGTCGCCGCGCAGTAGTCGCACGAGATTGACCACGTTCCCTGGCCCGTAGCCGTGTTCCGCGTCCGGGCGGCCACGCCAGCCCTCGAGGAGCGCCAGAAGGTGCCTCTCGACGGACGCGGTGGTGCCCAAGAAGTTACCCAATTGTTTGAGGAGCGGTTGTAAGATAAGCCGCTCCTGGCTCCGACGCACGAAGTCTCGGGCTCGCGCTTTGATCAGCGGTTGGCGGACCAGCCGCACCTTGTCGCCCGTCAGGATCTCTTGCGCAAGCGCCTCGACCAGGCATGCGGTGACGTACTCCAGAACCACCGGTTGCAGGGTGAAGCTGCCGTAGTACCCTCGCTCCAGAAGCGAGCGCCGCTGTAAGGCGGCCATCGCCTCCACAACCTCGCCTCGCGGGACTCCCGGTCGCAGATCGGCAGCAAGGTCCCCGAACTCCACCGGCTCTCGCTCCACTGCCAGCCAGGTCACGATGGTGTTCTCTAGCGACGAAAGACGCATTACCTGCTCGATCCAGCAATTGTCGGATGCTCCCGAAGACCGGTGCCCCTTGCGCAAGGAAGGCTGCGATGCTCCCGCTAAAAATCGTTGCGACGGTTTCGCCGACGACGTTCATTGCCATGGGGTTCCCGCGGTAGTGTGCGATCAGAGCCGCCCAGTCGGCCTCGTCTCCTACCAGCCCTCTGTCCTGCAGCGGCGCCCGCGCAGGCTGGTGTCCCAGGCCACCCAGCCACAATATTCTCACCGGCCCCCGCTCCCGCGCGAGCGACGTCAACTCAGGCGGCGCTTCGCGCGCGGTGAGCATCAGGCAGCTCCCGTGCACCATTTCGCCCACACGCCGCAGGACTTCCCCGTAACCGGCGTAACCCTCGCGGTAATGGCCCTCGTGAGTGCCGGGCTGCAGGATGGTCTCCAGGTTGTCGAGAACAAGCAGCGCGCGCCGCTCCTTTAGCAACTGCAGCAGCACGTCAAGGCGCGCTCCTTGCCCGTCAGGGGGGACGGCACGGTGAGCAGAGAGTGCCCCGATGCCCTCAGCCAGCCACTCCTCCACCGGCGGCGCGTTGCGCAAGCTACGCCAGTAGAAGACGTCAAACTGCGGCGCCAGTGTGCGCGCAAGCCGCGCGGCCAGAAGTGTCTTGCCCCCCCCCGCCCAAAACACAGATCAGTCGGCAGCGGTCCTCTAGTCAACATGGAAGGGCCGGCGCACGCAGTACCGTAGGTTGCGCGGGCGGACGAAGCTCGTCCCGCGTAGAGCTACGTGCGTGGAGGTCGGCCCAATGAAGATAATGCCTCATCAGCGCTTGCGATACATCGGTCTGGACGTGCACCGCGCGACGATCGCGGTAGCCATTGCCGAGGAGGAAGGCTCGCCAAGCAGTTACGGCACGATCGCCAACGATCCGGACGCCGTCCGCAAGTTGATGAGACAACTGGGTGGCAAGGACGTTGAACTGCGGGTCGCCTATGAAGCTGGGCCGACGGGGTATGCGCTGCATCGGCAGCTCACCAAGCTGCGCATCGCGTGCATGGTGGTGGCACCCTCGCTCATTCCAGTGCGGCCAGGCGACAAGGTCAAGACCGATCGACGGGACGCGCTCAAGCTTGCTCGGCTGCTGCGCAGTGGCGATCTCACGGCGGTCTGGGTGCCTGATCGAGAACACGAGGCGCTCCACAATCTGGTCCGAGCGCGTGCAGACGCCAAAGTCGACGAACTCCGCGCCAAACACCGTTTGAGCAAATTCTTGCTGCGATTGGGGATCCAGCCGCCAGTGGGTATGCGGAGCTGGTCGCAGCGCTACTTCCAGTGGTTGCGGAGAGTGGAGTTGGAGCATGTGGCGGATCGCGTGGTGTTCGCCGACTACCTGGCGGAAGTCACCGCGGCTGGGGAGCGCATCAAAGCCTGGAGGCCGCCTTGCGTCAGTGTGCAGAGTCGAGTGATCAGGTGGCGCTCATACGCGCTCTGCAGGCGTTCCGTGGCATTGGCTTTCTGAGCGCGGTCAGCATCGTTGCCGAAACTGGCGACTTGCATCGTTTCCGAACCGCACCGCAGTTCATGGCCTATGTGGGTGCCGTACCGTCCGAGAGCTCCAGCGCGAGCAAACAGCACCGCGGCTCGATCACCAAAACGGGCAACAGCCTGTTGCGGCACGTCTTCGGCGAAGCTGCGCATCACGCACGCCATGCTCCACGCGTTGGCGTCACGCTCAAGCAACGCCAACTCGAGCTGCCACCGCCGATCGTCGAACTTGCGTGGCGAGCTCAGCTACGGCTCCACCACCGGTACCGAAATCTGAGCGCGCGCATCGGGACGCATAAAGCGCTCACGGCCGTCGCCCGTGAACTGGCCGGCTTCGTGTGGGCAGTCAGCCGCGTGCTCGACGAGGAGGTAGCTGCTGCGGCATGACTCGCTGGTCGGCGGCGACGGTCGTGGTCGGAGGACAGAGCATGCCGAGACATCCTCGCTGGCCTGCTATGTGGTTCCGACCCACGTCTCTAGTGTGAGGACACTTCGGTGACGGCTCACTGTCATGCGGCACCAGCTCTGCTGACCCGCGAATATCAGGGTGATCATCGTCGCTACGTCCTGACCCCGGCCACGACCCGCGCCGCCGCACCACCCCTTGACAAGTCCTTCCATATCAGCAGCCAGCGCGAAAGCATTTGCAACTCATCGGTTCGACCAGAGAAGCGCCATGTGTCCGGCACGTCGTGCCAATCGTCTCGGCGTTCCGACAGCGCTCCCGTGCACGGGCCACTGACGGAGGCGCTCACGGTGGGCATGCTCCGGAGCGACTCGAAGCGACTCCAATCGAATGGAATGATGCGGCGCGCGGCGTGTGTGCGCGCCGCCTCCCAGAGGGCGCACGCCTCCTCCTGCTCGTGATCGGCCGCGAACTCGCCGCGCTTCAAATACAGGGCGATCAACTGCTGAAGGCGCTCGGCGCCTGGATACGAGAGGCCGGCCTCCCACGCCTGAATCGACCGAAGCCCCACTCGCAGCAGCGAGGCTAACTCGGGTTGGGTGAGGCCAGCACGCTGTCGGAGCGCCAGCGCTCGGTCGGCGAAAGCGTAATCGCGCAACTCATCGAACCTGTTCGGCATGGCCACGTGAGGCTGTCTCCCTTGACGTTCGATAGCGCCACCTCCGAGAGGTCATGGACAAAGAAGCAGAAGCGGCCCCGTTCTGACGGTACATCGCGACGTCCCGAAGCTGTCTGGTCTTCATCAGTCAACTGGTGGCCTGAAGCGATTCGATCGTCCTTCGTTCGAGCTGGAACGGTCGGACCTGACGCCGCGGACCCTGCATACCGCGCTGACTTCACTGCCTCCACGATCATCAGCGGCAAGGTGCTGGCTTCGCTTGAGTCAACTGACTCGTTTGGGAACCTGGCCCAACTCGCTGCGCAAAATCCGCAGCGTCCCGCAGTGAGCCGCGGTTCAAGTACGCAGTCAGCCGTAGTGGCGCCGCGCCGCCGTGCCCGTAGCGTGTGAAGCACAGAGGCCGGGTGAGATGGACCACGCAGTAACCGCAATCGAGCACACGCCCGTTCCAAGCCTGGACGCGATCATCGAGCGCTTCGTCCACGAGCTCGCCGCTCAGCGCGGACCACCACTGCACACGCTCTCGCCGGAGGAAGCCCGGGCGGTGCTGGGGGGCTTGCAGACGGGTCAGGGCTTGCGCTTCGAGGCCGACACTGAGGACTGCAGCATCAGCGCGGGCCCAACAGGGCAGATTGCCTTGCGCATCGTGCGCCCGCGCGGCGCCGTGGGCCCGCTCCCCGCGGTTGTCTACTTCCACGGCGGGGGTTGGGTCCTCGGCGATCGGGATACTCACGACCGGCTGGTGCGCGAGATTGCCGTCGGCGCGCAGGCGACCGTGGTGTTTGTCGAGTATGCGCGCGCGCCTGAGGCCACCTATCCAGTCGCCATCGAGCAGGCCTACGCCGCCACCAGGTGGGTCGCCGAAAACGGCGAAACCATCAAGGTCGATCCAACGCGCCTCGCGCTCATGGGCGACGGGGTGGGCGGGAACATAGTCGCCGCGGTCACCTTGCTGACCAGGGAGCGGGGCGGCCCACCCATCCGCTTTCAAGTCCTGTTTTGCCCGGTGACAGACGCAGATTTTGAGACGCCGTCCTACAGGCAGTTCGCGGAAGGCCCATGGTTGACCCGTGAGGCGATGCAGCTGTTCTGGAACAGCTATGCGCCGGACCTCGCGATGCGGACTGTTCCGACCGCTGCTCCGCTCCGCACACCGCTCGAACAGCTACAGGGCCTACCGCCGGCGCTGGTGATCACAGCGGAAGTAGACGTGGTACGCGACGAGGGCGAAGCATACGCGCACAACCTCCTCGCGGCCGGAGTGGCGGTGACGGCCGTGCGGTATCTCGGGGCAATTCACGATTTCGTGCTGCTCAATCCGATCGCGCAAAGCCTGCCGACTCGCGCAGCCATTACTCAGGCGATCGCGGCAGTCCGCGCTGCCGTTGGACGCTGACCAGGGAACGAAAGGAGGAGATCGATGACATAGCCCTCGCCCCGCGTCAATCGGTCGCCAGGAGCACGAAGTACGTGCGCCATCGGGCAACGCGAGAGTTTGAGTAGGCCTTCACGGCGCAAGTGAGAAGCAAGATCGTAAGTCCAAAGGAGAATGGTCATGACGCAGCACATTAAGAACGTAGTCCTGGTGCATGGAGCTTTCGCCGATGGCTCCGGCTGGGAAGCTGTTGCTGTCACCCTCAAGCATGATGGGTACAACGTGTCTGTGGTGCAGCCCCCGGAGACCTCCTACGCCGAGGACGTCAAGTACACGAAGACGGCCATCGACACCATGGACGGGCCAGTGGTTCTGGTGGGGCACAGTTATGGAGGGTCCATCATCACCGAGGCGGGCAATCATCCAAACGTTGCGGCGCTTGTCTATATCGCTGCATTCGCGCCGGACACCGGGGAAAGCTGCGCCGCGATCGAGCAAGCGTTACCGCAAGCCTCCAAGGCGTTCACGCCAGACAGCAATGGCAACTGGTGGATAGAACAGGAGTATTTTGCAGCGGACTTCGCAGCGGATGTTCCCGAGGACAAGGCGTGGTTCATGGCTGTGTCGCAGGTGCCGATCTCCACCGACTCGTTCACCCACAAGATCACGTCTCCTGCCTGGAAGACCAAGCCCACGTGGTACATGGTGGCGACCAAAGACCGGTCGATCAATCCGGAGCAGGAGCGCATGATGGCGAAGCGTGCCAATGCGAAGACGGTCGAAGTGAATGCCAGCCATGTGGCCTACATCTCTCATCCGAAGGAAGCAGTCGAGCTCATCGAAGAGGCTGCGACCTCCGCGCCTGTGAAAGAGGCTGCGACCTCCGCATCTGTCAAACAGTAGCCACATGCCCATGCTCTCCGGCCCCGCCATGGTGGTCGACGTTATCCGCGCCGCCGCGTAGGCTTGTTCAAGAGCGCTTATGCGCGCGAGGCTGCGAGCTGAATTAAAAGTGGGCCTCCGCCGATCTCGTCGCGATTGGCGGAGGTACCCATTCGCCTTATGTAGGTCGGTCAGTTCCGGCCGTGTGCAAGTTGCCGGCGCTCAAGCTTGTCTCGCACCTGGCGTCCCATGCGAGGAAATCGGCCAGCTGCGTCGGCTCACCGATGACCTCTCCGTGCTCTCTCGTTGGTCGGCGCGAGCAGGGTCCACGGACCTGGCGCGGCAAGCTCCTCGAGGTGAGGTATGGCATTCAAGGCCGCCGAGAAGATGCTGCACTGGGGCAACGCGACGGGCGTATCGAGCGTGCTCCAGGTCACTTGCCTCACGATTGACAACTATGTACTGCTCGCCGTGAGCGCAGGTGAACGGGTGGTCAACACCGCGTTACACGTCCGATAGCACATCGCGGGTCGGGCCCGACCCGGCCTTGGCGCGTACGCGGCTAGCCGAACTTCCCCGACATGTAGGCTTCTGTGCGCTGATCGTCACGTCGTGATCCTGTGGAGTAGGGCAGGTGCTGGCCTCGAGGGCAACCCGGTCCTTTCACCTGGCAAGGTCGACCACTCAGCGCTCTGGGCAACTCCGGCGTGTCTTGAGAGTTCCCTAACCCGTCGCTCCGCTTCGACGCGGGGCCCGTCTCTGAGCCCGCCAGCGTAAAACAGCGACGATCGGCTGGGCCAAATTCCAGTGCCTGCACGCCATTGCGTGGCGTGGAGCTCGGCGCCGCAGCGGTCCCAATGACCTAGTCCGCCAACCCTGCCTTGCCTTGCCGGACCTGACCTAAACTGAATGACGACCGGGTCATCCGTGTGCTCGAGACGTTGCTGCATCCAGGTGGTTTCGTCCGCGATGGACCACTCGCGAGTTGCACAACCGCGTCCTCGCTCGTCATCACGTCGCGGACGACGGATATCGACTCAGCCAGCCCGCTATGACCTGAGCAAGCTGCGCGCGAAAGGGCTGGTCGAACGTATCGGCAAGACTCGACGTTGCGCCTGACGCCGCTCGGACTGAAACCTGGCGTCCTCCTGGTCAAGCTGCGGACGCGCCTGCTCGGCCCACTCGTCAGCCTGATCATTCAGCCGCGCGCCACCACCCCGTGCGGTCGCCTCAACTCCGTTGACGCTGCCTAACGCGAGGTCGACACCGCGCTGGACCACCTCTCAGCAGCCCTCGGCCTCCAACATGCCGCGTAAACCTTATCCTCACTCCACCACCTGGTAATGCTAAGCTCACCTTGCCAAGCCATACCCGGCCGTGCGGTGCACGTCTTACCGCGCCAACCTACGGTACCTGACCTGAGTCCTTGATTGGGATCGATTGCACCCGGGGTAGACAAAACTTACGTTGGCGTTGGGCTAGCCGTTGGCGAGGCGCCGAGCGCTGGAGCAGCGGAAACCGCCGGCGCGAGGGTGACCAGGAGCAGCACCGCAGCCGCAGACGCCGATCAGAAACGCGAATACCATGAATGCTCTCCATCTGATGGGCTGGTGGGAGCCCTGACCGTCGGAGCACGCCGGCCACGACTGCGGTTGGCCGGTCCGAGCACATCCGTCGAAATTTCGGACGGCGCGGCGCCAGTCTGGGAGAGACACAATTGGCTCTGTCCCAGGCTGGAGCCGCCCGATCACTCAACTCAATAGGCTGGGGCCTGGATCACTTCCGTGAACACCGGGGAGTTGCTCGGTGCAAAACCGTGGTTACCCGAGTCCAGGTACACGGCGGTCAGCAGGTGTGTGCCGCTACCAAGGCTCGTCGGCGTCGGCAACGTGTCGGTGATCCCATTGTTCCCATTGGTGAAAATGGTCACCGAGAACTGGCCGTCAGTCACAGGGACGACGGCTATGGGAATTGCGTCGCCACCATCAGGCTCAGCATCGAACATGATTACTTCTCCCGAAGCATTCGGCGAGACAACGCCCCTGAAACTGAGTTGCGTCCCGGCGGTATTGAAGGCCATGGCCGGGTCCTGGGTTGCGGAGGGCGACGTGAACGCAATCTGAGTTGGCTGCAAATTTGGGTTCGGATCGGTAACGGGCTGGCTCGTGATCACTTCCGTGAACACCGGGGAGTTGCTTGGTGCAAAACGGTCGTTGCCCAGGTACACGGCGGTCAGCAGGTGTGTGCCGGTACCGAGTCTCGTCGCGGGAATGGCGACCACAAACCTGCCGTAATATGCCAGGCCAGTGGCAATGGCGTCTGTCTGGACGTTGCTCCCATCCCACACAGAATCAAACATTTTCACGGTTCCCTCGGCATTCGGCGAGACAAAGCCATAGAAACCGATTGGCGTGCCGGGGGTAGCGAAGGCTTTGGCCGGGTCCCCCGGGTTGCAGAAGACGAGGTGAACACAATCTGGGTTGGCTGCAAAGCCGTCGAATCGGCGAAGGTGGGAGCAACACTCGAGCCGAGCACCCCTCCCGCCAGAACGGCTGCCGCCAGCGCGACGCGCGCATGTCGAATGAGATTCATTTTTGGAAAAAACCACTCCGTTCATTCAGTAAATGTTGATTTCGTCTCGAGTGTCGACCAGCCGTGAAGGCAACGGGTTGATCGCCTGGAGCGGCCTGGAGCGGTCAGCAGCAGGTCGCCGTCGGTGTCGTGGCTGAGCACCAGCGCATCGAGACGCACATCGCTGGCGTGGCTATGCGCCAACACTGGCGTGCCCCCCGGTTTGCTATGCGCTCTATCCGGGGCGCGGCGTGCCAGTCGTAGGCTTTTAGCTTGCCGTGTCGCGAGTTCACCAGACTGGCTGCCAAAGTGCCGTGTCGCGTCAGTGGGCCTTGCCCAGTTCCGCCATCGCGTCAGCCAGCGCCTGATCGAGGCTCACACCGTCGCCCAACTCGTCGTTGAATGTGGTCTCGTTGATCATCCCACGGTACTTGTCGCGAATGGCTTGCCGTTTGGCGTAGGTGTCGACGCGCGGGTCGAGCATAGTACCGAGGTGATCGTCAGCTTGCTGCGCATCGGTGGCCGTCGGCGTCGATGTGGCCGTAGCGCCCGGCTTGACACTCTGGAGAGTTTGCGTATTTGGCGGCGTCGTCAGCGCGTCAGTGGTGTTGCCGCCACCGGCGATCACCAGCTGCTGCCCGGGCTGCGGCGTGCATGGCAATGATGGCTGGCCGTTGGCATCCGGCACGAGTGCGACCACAGTCGTTCCGCCGACAACGCTGACACACGCCGGCAATGCTGTTTGTGCGACAGGTGCCACGGCCGTCAGCGTCGGTAGTGGCGTTGGCGTCGTCGGCGCGGCCAGCGCGCTTGCGGTGGTGGCCCCAAGCAGCGCCGCGCCAACAATCGCTGCCGGCGCCAGGCGGTGCGCCTTGAACTGCACGGCAAGTGTAGATATCTGCAGATTCATTGTGAGAAAAACTCCGTTCATTGGATATGGAAGTTGTATCGACGTGAAGTAGTCACAGCGCTACGGGCATTGGCAAAATAGGGGTTAGCGCCTCTGCCCATTGACAGCCAAGACAGTTGCTTATAGTTGTGGTGATCATGGACCAATACCCGTGGCCCGAGCCTACGGGCCTCAGCGTCACGCGGGGACCACGGCCGTACAGACGTCGCCGGCGAGGTTGCCACCGACACGCCCAATATCGGACCAGATTCCGGTTGGGGTCTCGTCTGCGTTCCGAGAGAGCGTCCACAGGGCATTGTCCGTGCCCCGGTAAAACACATGAAGGGTGTTGGCGTTCGGGTCGGCCGCCGCAACGGGCGCGCCGACGCAGTCCGGTCCCTTTTGGATCGTACCGGACGCCGGCGATGGGCCACGCCTGGGGCCATTGTCCGTCCGGGGTCCGAGACTGCGTCCATATTGATTGGTCGGGAACCCGGGCGAACACCTGGAGGAGGTCCGTGCCGGGCACCTGCGCCACCGCGAGATTATCGAAGTAGCCGTCGACGCCGAGACCGACGGCGTCCGGACCCGACGACGCCGTCGGAAGGCCCTGTTCGTCGGACCAGCCCGTTGGGGTCGACCAGCGCGTCTTCAGGAGGATGCTCGCCCCCTGTAGAACACCTGTGTGACGCTCGTGCCCGGCACCTGCGCCGCCCTGAGGATATTGGCGTTGGCGCCGCCCCCGCCTCCAGGCCCCCTGGCCCCCGAGGATGCCCGGGACTGGTCCAGCCGTTAGAGGCTGGGTCGAAAAAGAACCCCCACACGGGAAGTTACTGGGTTCCCCGTAGAACACCTGGGCGAACGGACCGACGACGGGGTCGCCGCCTAGCTGGCTTCCGGGCTGTCCCTGGGAAGGCGACAGTCGCTGTTCTTTCGGGGCCCACGTTCCGTCTGCACCGCGCCAGCGCGTATACAGGCCCATGTCCTGGCCGCGGTAGAACAGTTGCAGGACGTTCGCCCCCGGCACTTGCATCGCGATTGGCTTCGCGGGCCCGTATTGGGTGGTGGGGAGGAAGCCCCCGAGGGAAACATGCTTGGACCACGTTCCGTCTGGGGTCCGCCAGAGCGTCCACACGGCACCGTCCGGGCCCCGGTAAAACACGTGGAGAATGTCGGTGCCCGGCACCTTCTCTGCGACGGGGTCGGTGGTGAGGGAGCCCCCGAGGCTCTCAAAGGCGGACCAGCTTTGGTCCGCCTTCTGCCAGACCGTCCAGAGTTGGCCGTCCGCGCCGCGGTAGAACAACTGGAGGATGGGCGTGCCCGCCGCCTGCGCCGCAATGACGTGCGGGCCGGTGCGTAGACCCATCCCAGGGTCCACGCCGTTCCCGTACTGGGCCGCGAGTAGCGCGACACCCAGCCCCAGTCCGGCGCGCACGCCGGTTTGCAATAGTCCTCGTCTGGTAACCATATAGGTCCTCCTGAATGCTTCATTGCGGCTCGCCGCGCAGGCGCGGCCAGGCGCCCAGGGCCGTGCCTGAGTCGCCGTCGCCCGCACCTCGGGCGTCCCGCCGATGTGCCACGCCTCCCAGGGTTCGTCTCAGGGAGGCGAGCAGGTGTTCGGGTCCTCGAACCCGCTCGGACCGCGCGGCGCCAGTCTGGGAGACACCACAATGTGGCTCTGTCCCAGCGCTGGAGCCGCCCGGTCACTCAACTCAAAAGTGTTGGCCCTGGATCACTTCCGTGAACACCGGGGAGCTGCTCGGTGCAAGACCGTCGTTGCCCAGGTACACGGCCGTCATCAGGTGTGTGCCGCTACCGAGGCTCATCTGGGTGAACGCGGGAAGGGTGACCGAGAACTGGCCGTCAGTCACCGCGGCGCTGGCGATGGCCGCATTGTTCCCATTGGGCCCAGCATCGAACATGACCACGGTTCCCGAAGCATTCGGCGAGACAACGCCCGAGAAACTGAGTGGCGTGCCGGGGGTATCGAAGGCTTTGGCCGGGTCCTGGGTTGCAGAGGCCGAGGTGAACAGAATCTGGGTTGGCTGCGGATTCGCCTGATCGGCAAAGGTGGGAGCCACGCTTGCTCCGAGCACGCCTCCGGCCAGGACCGCCGCCGCCAGCGCGGCGCGTGCATTGTGAATGAGATTCATGTGTGAAGAGACTCCGTTTTACTGAATGTTGATTTCGTCTCGAACGTCCGACGCGAAGCAGTCTCAGCTCTACCGACAGGGCAAAACAGGGGGCTAGCCCCCTCCCGGACCCCTGCCTGGCAGATCAGCAAAACAACTCGGCTGATCGGCAAAACGACTCTCCGCGGCGTCGCTAGGAGACGGAGCCAGTGTCGACTTCGATCGGGGCGTGGGCTATGACCGAAATGCCGAGGCAGTTGATCGATCGACGGGGATTCGATCAGCAGAACGGCAACGTTCGAGGCTCATCTGAATGAGTTGTATTCCCGCACAACTAGCGGCCGTTGCGAATGTGCGGGAGTACCCCCGTCCTTCGCTACCTGCTCTCTGGCTCGGGCACCGGCAGCCTGAACGTGCGTCCGCGACCCAGGGTAGCCCCCGGTACCGAAGGGTGGGTGTCGGCGCTTCTGGGGCTCAAGAGGCGAGTTCGACAAGTTCCGATCGATGCGGCCGCAGGGCGGCGGATGGTGAGCTCCTCGCTGACTTCACTCTTTCCCGTCGGCTCGTTCATCTGAAGCAAGTCCGCAGTGACATTCTCGCGCCAGTCAAGTCGATGGTCGCCGTAGTTGACGCTTGACACCGGTAACGGCGAACTGAGCGACAAGGAGTTCGATGCGCTCGTTGTCATGGCCCGGGCGTAGCCGGTCGCTGCGGCCGAGCGTGGTCAGGCCGTGCAGCCCGGCCCAGAGCACCTCGGTCAAGGTCTCGACGTCTCGGTCGTGGGCCACGGTGTCGACCGCCGCGCGCAGCTCGCCAAAAGCCGCCTTTAGCGGCGCTGGGGTGTCGTCAGCGCCAAAGCGGAGTCGCGTAGCCCGGGAGAACATCGCGTCGTAGAGCGCCGGGTTGTCGATGGCGAACTTGCTGAATGCGCGTGCGGTCCGGATCAGCGCGTCCCCGTCGTCGCCCGCGCCGCCGCGGGCCGCGTGCAGCGCCTCAGCTAGTTCGCCGAAGCCCTCTAACGCGACTGCCTCGACGATGTCCTCCATCGAGGCGAAGTGCTTGTACAGCACCGGCTGGCTATATTCGATCTCCGTCGACAGGCGGCGCGTAGTGACCGCATCCCAACCTTCATGCTCGGCCAGCGTCCGTGCCGCCGTCATGATGAGTCGGCGTCGGGCAGTGCGCTCGCGCAACCGACGATCCGCGATGCTCAAGGCCCAAGGATAGCAAGGCTACCAGCACAAGCACTGCTATTGACTAGCTCAGCTCTAAGTGTTAGCGTTGCTAAGTTAGCAGTGCTAACCAGAAGGACATATGACATGCCGACGCACGCACAAGAGCTGGCCGAGACCTTCGTCAAGATGCTCAACACCCACGACCCCGACCTGGTCGATCAATTCGTGGCCGAGAACTACATCAACCACAACGCGTTCGTCGCTGACGGCCGCGAAGCGAACCGTCAGTTCTGGCACGCGTTCTTCGTGGCGCTGCCTGACGTCACCACCAGCATGGAAGACCTGGTCGTCGCCGGCGATCGAGTCGTGGGACGGTTCGTCTACCGCGGGACGCATACGGGAGACTTCTTGGGCATCCCCGCCAGTGGCAACGCAGTCGAAATGCGGTCCATCGACATCTGGCGCATCGAGGATGGCATGTTCGTCGAGCACTGGGACGAGCTGAACACCCTGCAGGTGTTTCAGCAGATGGGCGCATTGCCGCCACTCGGTGGTGGCTTCGTGGCCCAGGCGTGACGCTCCTGGCCCAACTCGCACTCGCCGCGATCGTAGGCACCGGGATGGTCCCGGCGCCGACGTCTTGCACGGTGGGCGTCAAAAGCATGCTGACGACGAGCAGCCCCGAGCATTGGCCGCGTAATGCGCGAGCCAACTGGAGATCCGAACGGGTCCTGATCGGAACTCGTCTGCGAACTCAACGCCGTGAGGTGGCACTCCCGAATCCCTAACTCTGACCTCGGCCACGCGACCGCTACTATGCGCCGCTGGCGGCAGTTTTTTCCAGGGAGATCCAGTCCCTCTGATGCCTGATTCAGAATTGCGCCAGGCGCCACTCGGTATCTGGCTGCTCGTCAGTGTCGTCGTCGAGCCGCTGAGTCCGGTAGGGACGGGAGTCGCCTCGCCGCCCCCCGGTCAGAACCACGACGTGCGCTATTGTTAGGTAGATCAGCCATTGCTGGCTTTCACCCCTGCAGATCCGGGCGTGCCCGGTTAGGGCACCCGGCTCCTCTGGAAAGTCCCGCGGTCATCCTGCCGCTCCATGCCAGGCTTGATGGATCATTGGTCTCGGGAGCGGAAGTACCGTTTGCAACTGGTCGAACTGCTTCCAGTGCATGCCGGATTTCTGGCTGCGCCGCTGCAGGGCCTTGAACCACATGCGCTTGACCAGCTGGTAGAACTGGCTCAGCGCTCGGGCGTTGAAGATGATGACGCCGTAGTACTGATAGTGCCCGCGCAAGACCTGGCTCAGCCAGGTATGTTGCTCGGGCACTTTCGCGTGCCACCGCCTTCTCAACTCGGCTCGTAACTCTTTTAGCTTGCGAACCATCCGTGTCGCTTGCGTTTTCCGCTTGACCATGAACTTTCCAGTTCGGGTTGTCCCGCAATAGTGGGTAAACCCAAGGAAGTTGAACGTCTCTGGTCGCCGCAGACCCGCCTGTGCTCGACGCTGAGCGGCGAACCGCCCAAACTCGATCAGTCGGGTCTTATCCCCATTGAGCGCCAAGCCGAACTTTGGCCAGTCGCTGTTTGAGAGCATCCAACAGCTTCCGCGCATCGCTTTCATCCTGGGCTCCAGCGATCACATCGTCGGCGTAGCGAATGACCACGATCTGGCCACGCGCATGCCGGGTGCGCCACTGGTGTGTCCAGGCATCAAGCTGTAGTGCAGAAAGACGTTGGCGAGGATCGGGCTGATCCCCGAGCCTTGCGGGCTTCCCGTTTCAACCGCTGTCCATTCACCGCTCTCCAGAACGCCGGCCTTCAGCCATCGCTTGATCAGACGGATGATCCGTCGGTCGGCAATTCTGTGCTCCAGCATCCGCACCATCCGCTCGTGGTCAAGCGAGTCAAAGAAAGTTCGAAAATCAAGATCGAGCACCCAGTTCACGCGTTGCGTCATCAGCGCCTTATCCAGGCTGGCCAGCGCCATATGTGGGCTGCGGTCTGGTCGGAAGCCGTAGCTGAACCCATAGAACTCGGCCTCGTAGATGGCGTTCAGCACCTCGGCCACCGCACCTCGGACGATCTTGTCTTCCTAAGGCCGGGACGATGACTTCATACTGCTTGAACCTCTGACTCCTTCCGGGTTGTGTTCTTGATGTGGCACGAATCGGCGATACGTTTGCGGCAGGATGTCAAAACCTCCGGCGTGAACGCCACGCCCAACCGGCGAGCTGTCGTTCGTCGTGCTTGTAGATGACCGCGCTCAATCCAGTCGTAGACTGCGCCCGTGCTGATGTCCAACTGCGCAGCAACCTCATTCACACTCAGTTCGCCTGGCTGAAAGGGTGACGGTGAGGGAACGTGGTGTGTGTACCGGAGCCACTGGACCGCATCGATATCGAACGCTCGCCCCATGCCGGTCTTGAATCCGGCCGCATTCAGTTCGTCAACCAGGTCCTGATTGCTGAGTGTCGGGCCGCGTTGAATGATGAATTCGGTGGCTTTGCTCGGCGTGCGTACCGCCACGTACTGCGGCGGAGGCCGCCGCGCCACGATTTGCTCACTGGCGCCAGAACGCCAGCGGATGCCAATCCAGACTTCGTCGCCGGCCATTTGCGACGTCAAGGTCACGTCAGCCACCAGCGTGCGCATCAGTCGCTTGCGATCCTTGGCCGACGTTGACGAAGCTGCCCACAATGCGGGCAGATCGGTGGCCAGTGCCTCCAGCTCAGCTCGGGGTGGAAGTGCCGGCGCGGCTGCTCTCGTGACAGCCAGCTCAGCTTCGGCGTCGGCCACCCCCGCCAGCTTCGCCTCCCAGCGGCTCTCCAGGCTGCGGGCGACCAGGCGGTTCTCCGGTTCGCAGGCCAGCAACGCTCGCTCGGCGCGGTCGGCGTCGTACTGAGCCCGTTCGAGAGCCAGCTCACTGGCGCGGGTGGAGCGCTGGCGACGCTCGGTCACCTCGTCAGCCGCGGCCAGCGCCAACGTCACTTCCGCGGGACCCAGCGCCTGGAGCAGTCGCTCAGCGACGACCTGGTCGACGGTCGGCGCGCCGACTGAGCGACACGCGCTGGTCTGGACATGGTCGCCGCGACTCTTCGCGCAGTCGTAGAACGGCCGCCCGTTCGCCTGGTAGTTGGTCGACATGCTTCTGCCACAACTGCCGCAATAGACGATGCCCTGGCAGAGGGCTAATCCCTCTCGGGCCGGACGAGCACCGGAGCGTGTGGTATTGGCAGCCAAACGCTGTTGATTGGCCAGGTACTGCTCCCAGCTGATGTACCCCGCATGATGATCCTGGATCACCACCGCCCATTCCGAGCGAGGCTGTTCATACGTCGTGTCGCGAACGGACCCGTCCGGGCTAACGATCCGTCGCGAACGGTAGCGTCCAAAGACATAGGTCCCGGCATACGCCGGGTTGGAGAGGACACCGACTGCACGCGAATGCGTCAGCCGACCCCAGCGCAACTCACCAGCCCATGCTCCTCCATAGGCTCGACGTGGAAACCGTCGGTTGACGAAGGCGCCGACCACTCCATACGCGGAGCCGGTTGCCTGGAACGCAGCGAACACGTCCGCGACTGCCGCGCTGACCTCCTGGTCGGGGTCGATGATGGTGCAGCCGTCCGCATCGCGTACGTAGCCAACCGGTAAGGGAGAACGGAGTTCGCCACGTTCAGCCGCGGCACGCTTGGCGCCTTGCAAGCGGCCAGCCAGAATATAGAGTTCAGCCTCCGACATGGCGCCTTTCAAGCCGAGCAGCAGCCGATCGTTGAACTCGCGCAGGTCGTACATGCCATCGGCATCGATGACCAACGTGTCGGTCAGGCGGGCCAGCTCCAACAAGCGCGCAAAGTCGGCGTTGGAACGCGCCAGGCGAGAGACCTCCAGGCCAAAGATGGCGCCCACCTCGCCCAGGCACACGCGACTGACCACCTCCCGAAACCCACTGCGTCGCTCCGCCGAGCGACCTGAGATGCCCAGATCCGCGTCGATCACCTCGATCTTTGACGACGGCCAGCCCAGTTGAGCGGCCTCCTCGACCAGCGCATACTGGCGCGCGCGTGATTCCGGGTTGTCGCGGACCTGGGCTGGCGTCGACTGGCGGACATAGATGATCGCCATCCGCTCCAGATGCGTCGCTCTGATCTTGTTCGATGCGCTCATGGGCGACCTTCAACGCCGCAAACAGCATGTTGGCCAGTGGCGCCACCAGGTCGGCTGAGGCGCCCATTCGACTTCAATCCAGCTGCCGACGAGCAAGTAGCTCGAGATTGATGGCCGAAATCGCCGCCAGCGTTGATTCGATTTGCTCGGTCAACGACACGTGGTGGTGGACCACCTCCGCCAGCTCGGCTGGCACGTACAGCAGACGTCTTTCGGCGCCGCGACTGATGGACAGATAGACGTACGGACCGTGGAGCTCGCCCTGAGCACATCGGCATCCCTCCTTACCACAACGTCGCATCTGGCTAACGAGCGAGCCCTCGAGGCTGGCTTGAGGGTCGGCGAGTGACGTCGCCAGTCGTCGACTGCGAGACCGCAACTGGCGCACCGAGAGGCTGCTCAAATCCGGGTCTGTGTGCACGGCTGAATGGTCTTGTGTGCTAATCCGATACAAGACTACATCTCCTCCACCACGCCGTCAACGCATCTTGACATGGCCCGATTACTTCTTGAGCGCTGTCACCAGCGCCGCAAGTTCGCTCAGAATCTCGATTGTGAGCGGCCGTTCCGCGGAAGGTTCGCTCAGGCTGGTCCACGCAGCCGGCAACCCGATCGTGCCTAAGGCCCCGCCCTCGCACACGTACAGGAGCCCTTCCGGACGCTTGCGCTCGAACAGAATGTTCAGCCGCTGGCCTTTCAACGGGTGAAAGGGATGGGTGACTACCAGTGAACCGGAAGACGTCCGGTGCGACCCCGGATTATGTGCTAACCGTG
>CAVZNP010000014.1:0-392562 GCA_963776625.1 uncultured Chloroflexia bacterium
GCTCGAAGTGTTGCTTGCCGCGCGCTCAGACAGCGACGGATTCGACGACGCGCGGCGTCGTCAGGTCAAACTCTTCGGTCAACAGGCGGGCGGCCATGCGACGCATGAACAGTAGACCGTCGATCGCGCGCTGATCGTTGGCTAGCATCGCGTGTGCCCCGCATGGCGCGACCGTGCGGCCGTCTTCCACGTGACACTCACAATGTGTTCGGAGCGCGTGCAACAGTGCCAGCGCCTCATCGGTGGTTCCGTTCCAGGTGATTCTGCGTGCCATGCGGGGCCGATCTCCATTGACCGGTGGGATTGCTCAACGTTAATGACGAGACGTTGAGAGCTCGTTGTTGCGCTGGTAACTGTCTTGTTGCGGGCGCTGCCACGTCGAGGACGCGCTACATCGCCGAGATAAGCTCGCCGTCCAGAAAATCCGGGCGCGGGTTGAGGACAACGTCCATGCCTTCCTGTACTCCGCCCTGAAGGATCTCGGTGTTCTTGCCATCCGACAGACCGATGCTCACGACCTGTTTGTGGACTCGCCCGTCGGCGACGGTGAAGACCACCTGCTGCGGCGGGGCCGTGGGATCGACCGAGCCCATGGTGAGCACGGCTTCCTTGGGAACCATCAGCGTGGCCTGGTGTTGGCCGAGATTGATGGCCATCTGGGTAAACATGCCAGGCTTGAGCTTGCCCTGCGGATCCGGGATGTCAACCTCGACGGCAGCGGTGCGCGTGCGCGGATCCAGGATCGGGGCGATCGACTTCACCGTGCCCGAGAACGCATCGCGCGGGAAGGCATCAACGCTCAGGTTGGCGCTCTGGCCGACCTGAAGCTGCGCTAGCTGGGACGCGTCGGCGTTGACGATGACCTGCATGTCCGGCGGGATGAGCGTCATGATCGACGCGCTGGGGCCAACACTCGAGCCGACCGTCGCACCGATGTCAGTCACGACGCCATTGATGGGGGAAGTGATGGTCGCGTCCTTGACTTTGGCGCGAGCGAGCTCGGCCTGGGCGAAGGCCTCTTCGACCGCGGCCTGGGCCGCCTGCTGCTCCTGGTCGGATGCGGGCGCCTGGGCGAGCTTGAGCTGCGCGTCAGCCACGTCTTGCAGGGATTTGGCCTGATCCAGGTCGAACGCGGTCGTGGACAGCCTGGCCAGCAACTGCGCCTGCTGGGCGGCCAGCAGCTGGTTCTGGGCCTGGGTGACCGCGGCCTGGCTGCCGCCTGGCGTGCGCGCCCTGGTGGCGGCGTCCTGGGCTTTCTGGACGTCGGCTTTGGCGGAGTTGACCATATTCTGGTCTTTCGATTTGGTGGGATCGGCCTGGATGTCGGCAAGCTTCTGCTGAGCGGCCTGGGACGCGGCATCGGCTGACGCTATCGCCTGCTGGTCGGGCTGCATCGCCGCCTGGGCGGCGTCGAGCGCAGACTGCGCGTCCTTGACGTTTTGATCGAGGGTCGCCGAGTCGACGTTGGCCTGCGCGTTCTGCAGTGACTTCACGCGGGCGGCCGCGGCGTTGTAGTTGGCCTGGGCCGCGGCGACGACTTCGGGTTTGGGGCCGGCTTTGAGCTCGGCAAGCTTGGCTTCGGCGGTCGATTGGGCGGCCTGAGCGGCCAGGACCTGCTCGTCAAGATCGGAGTGGTCGAGCTCGGCGATGGTGTCGCCGGCGCGCACTTTCGAGCCGACGTCGACGTCCAGCTTGACCAGGGTCGAACTCACGCGCGGGACGATCGCGACCTGACCCTTGGCCTGGATCGGCGCGGTGAAGCTGGCGACGCCGGTCAGGTCACCGCGCACGGCCTTGCCGATGCGAACGTTGCTCTGCGCCGACTGTGTCGGGGTTGTAGCAGGCTGTTGGCCCGGTACCGCCAGGAGCGGCGAGCACGCGGTCGGCAGCAGTGCGGCGAGCACCACGGCACCACGTAACACACGGGCCGCGCGAGTGCGGATCGAGGTTAGAGCCATGAGCGCGAGGAGCCAGATCGAGGCGCCGTGCATCCTACCACGTGGGTGGCGGCGGGCCTGGTAACCGAAACTCAACCGCCCAGGCACACGAAGGTCGCACACGCACACCTACAGTTCGATACGCGACTGCACGATGCACACGTTGATGATTCAGGCGTCGTCCGTCAAATCGGGCGCGCTCAGGTGGCCGAGACGGCTGTTGCTGTTGATCCCGTTCCTGGGTGTGCTGGTGGTGGTCGCGATTCTCGGCACGACGATCTGGCACGCGGTGACCCTGGTGCGTCCGCCACGATTGGCAGTCAACGAGCTCGACATCACCACGGAGTTGCCCGACGCCGAGCCGGTGACATTCCAGGGCGTCAATGGCGTGACGCTCGTTGGCAACTTTGTCGCGCCCCGCAATGGCGCCGTGGTGATCCTCATCCACGGCCTGTACGCGAACCGGGAGCAGCTGCTCCCGGAAGCCCGACTCCTCGCTGAGCATGGCTACGGCGTTCTGATCTACGACAACCGCGCGCACGGCGACAGCGGGGGCTCCGTCGCGACCTGGGGTTTGCTCGAAAGTGGGGATGCGGGCAAAGCCGTCGACTTCATGCAGCAGCGCACGGGCTTGCCCGCGGGCAAGATTGGGCTTCTCGGGCTGTCCATCGGCGGCACCGCCGCGCTGCGTGAGACGACGACGGATCCACGCATCGGCGCGCTCGTTGTCGAAGCGACGTACTCGTCGATGGGTGGCGAGATTCAGTTCATGTACTCGAAGTACGGGCCGCTGTCCGAACTGCCCGCGCGCTGGGTAGCGCAGTTGCTGGGTGGCCTGGATTATTCGCAGATCGAGCCTCAGAACATCGTGTGCGGGTTGCGCTCACGGCCGCTGCTGCTGGTCTACGGATCGCAGGATCCGGATGTACCCGTCACGGAAGCGGAACGCATGGCCGCGGCAGCTTGCCGACCGGACGCGTTGTTGGTCGTGAACGCCGACTCGCACGGTGGGTACATGGCGAGCCCTGATGCGACTATGTACGCGGATCGACTGCTGAGCTTCTTCGATTCGAATCTGCTGCATGCCTAAACCACACATCCTGTTCCTGAACGCGGCCGAAGGGCTGGGGGCTGACGTCGCCGTGCACGCCCTGCTGGCGCGGGCGCTCGATCGCTCGGCAGTGCGCGTCTCGGCGGCGACGAACGTATGGGAGTCGTTGGCGGGTGTGTCGGCGCGCCAGACGTTCGAGGCGATTCCGGAACTGACGGTGCTGCCGCTCGATCTGGGCAAGCCGCTCGGGCCTCGCAGCGGTCTGGCGCGGGCGCAGGCGCTCGTTTCCAATGCAAGGGGCGGCCTGGCCCTCACCCGGCTGGCGATGTGGTGTCGGCGGAATCAGGTTGATCTCGTGCACGTCACCGAGCGGCCGCGCCAGACGCTGTTTGGCCTGTACGTGGCGCGGCTCGCCGGGTGCGCGTGCCTGGTTCACGCGCACACGAGCATGTACCCGGGCGATACCACACGGCTGGTCAACTGGCGGTTGAATCAGGCGGACGCGCTCGTGGGCGTCTCAAAGTTCACGGCTGATAGCTATCCGCGACTTGCCGGCGTCCCGGCCAGCAAGGTCTTCGCGGTGCTCAACGCCGTCGACCCGCGAGCGTTCACGCCAGAGGTCGCGGCCGCCGGACGCGCGAGCATGCGTCAGCAGCTGGGCCTGCCGCGAGACGTACCGGTGATCGCGTGCGTGGCGCGCATGACGCGGTGGAAGGCGCAGCATACGGTCATCGACGCGTTCGCCCAGTTGCGCAGGCAGTTCCCGGACGCGCGGCTCGTCCTGGCTGGTTTGCCCGGAGACACTGCGCTGGAGGGTCCAGGCGACTATCGGGACTATCTGATGCGGCGTGTCGAGGCGCTCGGGCTGTCCGAATGCGTCAGCTTTCCGGGCTTTCTGTCCCAGGCGGACATGCCGTGCTTTTACGGTGCGATTGACGTGCTGGCGCATCCCTCGCACGAGGAGCCCTTCGGGCTGGTGCTCGTGGAAGCCATGGCGAGCGAGAAGCCGGTCGTGGCGATTGACGGGGGTGGGGTGCCGGAGATCATCACCAGCGGTCTCGACGGGTACCTGGTGCCGCGCGAGGCGCCGGGGGCGATGGCGGAGGCGGTGCAGCGCTTGCTGTGCGATCCGTCGCATGCTCGCGAGGTTGGAGTCGCCGGCCGCCGGCGGGTGCTCGGGGCGTTCACGCCTGAAATCCAGGCGGACGCGATGTTGCGCGTATATCAGGACGTGCTTGGCAGACGCCGCGCCTCCTGAATGCTTCCGAGGAGCCGCGGCAACTGACGCTCGGCAACGGGTAAGCCGTCGAGGATTGAAATTGACAGCACGCGCGCGAATGAACGGCGGAAGATTGCCGGACAATTTATCCTGATCCCATCACTCCACTCGATCGACAGATCCGCGTCGCGCTCCTTGTCGATTACCCGGTGCTCATGCGCGCCGTCCGGGCGGTTGATGCGGAAGCGGTGCCGCGACTCGGCGATATCGTGCGCGCCTCACGGGCGTTGGGGGCGGTGTTCATCTCTCGGGCGTATGGCGCCTGGTATGACAGTGACGAGGCGACGACCGCTTTCAGCGAGGGCCTCGACCCGGTCTTTGTCCCTCCGCTTGGGCCGGGCAACGTGCCGACGACCAGCGCCCTGATTAGCGAGGGGATGGCCATCGTGCGGCAGGGCTCGGCGGACGTACTGGCGATCAGCGGCGACGACCGCTTGCTCCCGCTGCTGACCGCGGCCGAGGAGGAAGAGCTGCCGGTGGCGCTGATCGCGCACGCGTGTCAGGCGGACGGTCCGTGTTTGCCGCTGGCCAGCAGCGCGATGCCAGCTTCAGATTTTGTGCGGACGATCACGCGGGCTGAGCGCTACCGACGGTCACGCTCGGCAGCGTAGCGGTACGCGCGTGCAGCGGCATGGCGCGCACGCGGCGTAGCAGTGCTGGTGAGTCCGAAGGGTTAGCTCGTTCGCGGTGCAAACCCGCCGACGTTTCACCTCTGGGATGTTGAGGCGCGCACTGTCAGGCGAAATTCTCTCTCGATAAGAAGGATCGCCTCTGGTGGTGCCCGCCTGAATGGGCCAAACGCCAGCGATGAGGTAGCTCGCAGTGAAAACTGGCGCGTTAGTGGCGACCGCCGCCACCGCCTGAGCCGTTGCCCTGGTTTCCGCCGCCGCCCGAGGCATGGTCGTGGCCCGGCGACGCCGCGCCCGGCTGGGACGGCGGGCTGCCGCCGCCCGCCGAACCGACGCTGTGCGGGTCGCTCGAGGTCGCGGGTGAGCCGCCGCCGTTATGCGCGCCGCCGTCGCGATGCGCGTCGGGCTGCGCTGGCCCCGCGGAGGTCGACGCTGGCGGTGCGGTCACATTGGCCACGACCGGGGCGGGCGATGCGGCGGCTCGAGGATTGGCCGCCAGGTCGCGCGTGGCGCGGAGCGCGGCGGCTGATGCCGCGTCGCCGGGGCCAGCGCCCGAGCCGCCCGAGCCGCCCGACCCGCCCCAGCCGCCGGGGCCAGAATTGCCGGACTGCGTCGCGTCCGCTGGTCCGCCAGCGGCGTGATTGCCGCCCCCGGATGCCGGAGGCTGTTGCGCGACGACCTGCGCCGTCGGCTGCGCGACCACCGCTCCGCGCGTATCGGACTGGTTTGGCGACGGGGTCACGGCATGGTCTGCCACGGCGTCGTCAGAGACCGCCGGCGGGCCACCTTGCGAGCCGTCCTGACCGTCGCCAGCTTGAGCGACCCTGCCATGGCGGTCGGCTGGTGGGCCATCGGCGTTGGATTCGACGTGGGCGACTGCCGGTGCTGGCGCCAGCGCAGGGATCCGCAAGTGCTCGACCCGCGGATTGACTGAGCCGGCTGAAGTGTCAACTGCCGTGTGCGGGTTCGCCATCGGCGTATCGGCGTTGCTCTGCGCCGCGCGGGCTTCGATGGCGCGCTGCGAGTCCACCTCGTGGTGGTCAGCGTCCGCCGAAATAGGTGCGTCTGGGACATAGGGTGTGACATCCGGGCGGGGAGCCAGCAGGTCGACCGGTGGCGGGGCGGATGCCACACGCGATGGCACGTCGGTCCGGACCACGGGGCCCGCGGCCAGCGCGGCGGACGCCGGTGACAGCGCATCTTCGCCGACGGCGCTCGGCACCTCGGTTGGAGCCGCGGCCACGTCGACAGAGGACTTCGGATCGGCGACCAGCAGCCGATTCCGCTCGGTTGTGACCAGGGCCTCGCGCAGGCCGACGCGGGCCGGCGGAGGCGCCGAGGCGAGCATGGTCTGAAGCTGCGCCTGCTGCTCGCCCAGGGTCGTCTCGAGCTCAGCCGCGGTCGATGCGGCCGCCGCGTTGTGCGAGTCGGCAATCGTGACGACGAAAGTTGTTGTCGCGCGGTCCAGCGTCTCATCGAAACGCTGGGTGGTATCCGCGACCTGATCCGTCCGACCCTGGTCCAGCAATCTGGCCGTCTCGTCCAGGCGTGCATTGGCCTGACGCAGCAGGATCAGCGTGCGCGCCTGATCGTCGGGCGCCAGCCGCACACTGAGCTCTTCGGTCGCCTGCTTCAGGCTGTACAGCGGCTGACCGGGCAGCGAGCTGGCCGACGCCGTCAGGGTGGCCACCGCGGCGAGCACCGCCGCGAGGAGTCCGCCGACCGCGCCACGCCATAGCCATCTCGAGCGCCGCTTGCGTCCACGAACGGGCCTGACCTCATCCACCGTGGGACTCGGCGGCATGGGCATGGGCATGGGCATGGGCATGGGCATAGGCAACGGGATCGTGTCGCGGGTGGCGCTGTCCATGGTGGCTGCGAGCGGGACCGGGAGTGGCACGCTGGCACCCGCGCTGCTCGCGCCCGCGCCAGGTGCGGCCGCGCCTGGATCCGCGTGGGGAGTGTCGCCGTGCGTTGACCTTTCAGGCGTCGTAATACGCCGCATGAGACGCGCCCGCTCCGCGAGACGGAACTCTTCCGAAATGCCAGCGTTGTGCGCCGCGGTGTCCAGCGCGCAGGCCAGGGCGACCAGACGACGCAATTCGGCGCGCATCCAGGCCGGGCGGCGGGCAATGATCTCGTCCGCGGAGCCGGATAGCTTGCGCTCAGCCTGAATGCACGTCTCCAGGGCTTGCGCCAGGAGCAGCGCCCGTGTGGGCTCAGGTTCTGGTGGAGGGAAGTCTGACTCCGCAGACATAACCCGGTGTCCTCAGGCCTGGCCGTGTTCGCCCTGGTGCTCGAGGACGCGCCGCAAGCTCATGAGCGCGCGCATCTGGAGCGCGCGAATGGCGCCCTCGCGTTTGTCCATGCTCTGAGCTATCTGTTCGTTGTCGAGGCCTTCGAGGAACTTCATCACAATGACCTGTTGTTGATCGGGTGTGAGCTCACCCATGGCACGTGCGAGCAAGTCGGCATCCAACGCACGCGTCAACTCGACGGCTGCTGTCGAGCTGGGCAGCTCGAGCGGCCGATCGTCATTGTTGAGGGAGGTGGTGGGTTTCTGGCTGCGAACATGGTCGATATGAGCGTTATGTGCAAGGCGATAAAGCCATGCCAGGAAAGGCCGTCCTTGCCACCGATAGCGACCGATCGCCTCCCAGGCTTTGAGGAAAACCTGTTCGCTCAGGTCTTCCGCTTCCGGATGGCTGCCAGTACGGAAATACAGGTACCGATAAACCCGCTCGACAAACAAGTCGTACAGCTCGCCGAATGCAGTGGCATCGCGCGAGATGACGACACGATTGACGAGCGCCACGACGTTCGGATCGTCGGGACCTTCGATGAATGGGGACGGTTGCGCTCCCGGTACTGACAACGTGTTCCAGTCCTGGTGTGTTATGCGCACCTGTACAGGCGCGCCAGCAAGAGGTCCTCCGGTGCAGGTAGCGCGGGTGCGCCGGACCCCTGTTTAGCCAGGCTACTGCCCCGCGACCTCGCGCGGAGCAATCGTTACGCGTTATTTAAGAAGTTCGAGGTACGCGACGATCTTGGTGGCCTGGTCGTCCGTCAGCCCAAGATTGGGCATCAGCGTGCCTGGCTTGTCAGCCGGCGGGTTCAAAATCCACTTCTTGAGATCATCTGGGCCGTTGTTGGGGACCGCCCCACCGGCGATCGTGGGACGACTGGCGACGCCGCCAAGGTTGGGACCCACGGTGCCGTTAGCGCCAGGGATGCCGGGGATCGTATGGCAGCCAACGCACGGTTCGCTGGCGATGATCATCTGGCCTTCGGCGGCGGGGCTACCGGGATCGACGACGGGCGCGCCACCCGTCGCGGCGGCGGCGGCACCGATCTGATTGGGGGTACCGCCCGCCTTGCCAGATGCGAAGGCTGGGTTCATGACGACCAGGACGACAGCGATGGCGGCAGTGACGACCACCCCAAGGATGCCGACGATGGCGCCCGCGCGGGAGCTGACAGCGTCACGCTCGGAATGGTCGAACAGGCCCGCACCACCGGTGAGCTGGCGGGGGGCTTCAGGAGCAAGTGCAGTGCTCTGACGGGGCGCTAGGGCTCCTGGAGCTGGCTCGGGGTCGGTGGCCACGACGTTGAGTCTAGCGGAGTGCCAGGCGGCATCGCGACGAAGCGGGGGCTGCTGCGCGGCCTCGCCATCGAGGTGCCCGGGTGCGCTGTCTCAGTTGGACGCGACAGAAAACACGGGTCTTCGCGAGGCGTCGGCGAAGTTCTTCGACGGCGACGCCACAGCGCCAGCGTTGCCTGTAACAAGTTTGAACCGTCCGCAACAAACTGGTCGTGACCGGCACGAGCAGATACAATCGGATTGTTCGAGAATGCCTGAAAAGCAGCCGGTCGACATGCGGCGGCAGATCGAAGATCGCTTCATTAATGAATGGGGCCTGCTCGCCAACGCCTGGGGTGTCTCGCCGCTGCTCGGTCGCATCCACGGGCTCCTGCTGCTCATGGGCCGGCCGATGACGGCCGAGGAAGTGTGCGCGCGACTCGACATCAGCCGCGCCTCGGCCTCGGTGCAGTTGAACGCCATCCTCGGCTGGGGGCTGGCGCGGCGCATGTACCTGCCGGCCGATCGCCGCCAGCATTACCTCGCGGAGCCCGAGCCGTGGACGTGGTTCCGTCGCGCGGTGCGCGTGCGCAAGGAGCGCGAGTTCGATCCGGTCATTGCCGGACTGAATGAGGCCGCCGCGGAGGCGCACCAGGTGGCGCAGTCCTCGGGCGATCAGGAGCTGGGTGGCGAAGCCGAGCGGCTCGCCTACTTGCTCAAATTCGTGCGGCTGTTCTTTGGTGGAATTGAGACGTTCCTGCAGATCGAGCCGGCCGCGCTGCAGGCGTTTCTCAAGCTTTCAGACGACGAAGACGCGGCGGAAGGAAAGTAGCGCGGCGTACATCCTTCCCACTACGTGACGCGTGTCATCCTGACGAGGACAGAGCCAGAGTCGCGAATCCTTTGCAAGCTCAGGATGACAGACGACAGACAGCGCGGGGCTCCGGGGAGGCAGTTAGCCTTCGAAGTGGGCGCGGGCTTGCGCGGCGGCTCTGACGATAAATTCCGTGCTCAGACCGCGGTCCTGACCGACGATCAGCAGGCGGCGGAACAACTGGCGGGCTGCAATTGACAGCGACGGGGCGTGCTGCATGATGTCGCTGCGCTGGGCGGCCGTCAGCGGTCCCAGCGTCATCTCGAGTGTCGAGGTTGGTGTTGACATGGCGGGCGGGACTCTAGCAGGTCAGCTCGGCCGTCGGAACGCTTTTCGCAGCGCGAGGTCAAGCCCGCAACACGCGAGGCCCAGGACCACGAGCGTCACCAGCGCCAGACTGCCGGCCGCGCCAAGGGCGTAGGCGGCCGCGTCCGAGCTCGGTCCGCGCGGGACGAAGAAGAACACATTCCCGATCGCGCCGAAGCCCGGCGGGGTGGTCAGCAACACGCCGACGAAGACGAGCACGGCGCCCACCAGCGGCACAATCCAGCTCCAGGGCGAGGCGAACATTGTGGTGCTGCTTTACACGACGTGCGGCACACGACCGCGTGACGGCTGAGGGGTGTGATGCTGACGCGTGCCTGCCAGGCGAGTTTTTCGCACCTGGCGCAGGGGTAGCACGTGGCGCCAGGCTACCTGCTTCCTACTGCATGTCGGGGAACACGCCGCGTACGGGCTCGCGCGAAGCATTCAGCGCGCTGCGTGGTAAATGGCGACCAGGTCCTCGAACGGGTACAGATCGCTGGCAACCGGGCGAGCGGCGGCCGCCAGGTCGGCTTCGCTCAGAGCGAATGCGCCCAGGTGCTCGGGTAGACCGAGAGCGTGAATCAACTCGGCGACCGCGTCGGCGGCGCGGCGAGCCGCCACCTCGGGCGGCATCTCAGCCGTGTTCACGCCCAGCGCCATCGCGGCGCGTGCCAGCGGCAACGGGTCTCGGTTGGCCAGGTAGCGCATCACGTGCGGTAGGATCAGGCACGAGCTGACGCCGTGCGGAATCGCGTGGCGCGAGCCGATGCGCTTGCCGAGCGTGTGGCTCAGCCCCGCGGCGGCCGGCCCCGGCAGCGTGAACGAGAACCAGGCGCCGAGCTGACTCTCGGTTCTGGCGGCGAGGTCATGCGGATCGGCGCGCGTCACTAGCAAACTGGCGTGCAAGCGACGCAGCGCGTCCAGCGCCAGCGTGTCGGGCAGCGGATGGCTACCAGCAGCCAGCAGGGTCTCGACCGCGTGGTCGACGGCACGGATCCCCGTCGATAGCCACAAGTCGAGCGGCGTGAAGCGCGAGAGCTCGGCGTCGAACACGACGGCGGTCGGGATCAGCGCCTCGTCACGCAGCCCGACCTTCTCGCGCTCTGTCTGCGTGGTAAATCCGGCCAGCCCCGACAGCTCGGCGGCGGACAGCGTCGTCGGGATCGCGACGTGCGGCAACAGTCGATCCGGCTCAGGCCGAAGGGCGCGCGCGTTGTCCGCCGCCCGCGCATCGCGCAGGTCCAGACCTGTGGCCAGCGCGAACGCCACCGCCTTCGCGGCGTCGATCGGGCTGCCACCGCCGAACGAAATCAGCACGTCGGGTTGCGCGTCTCTCGCGGCGTCGGCGGCGGAAGCCACGGCCTTCGCGGGGGCATGCTGGCTGACCGTGGCGAACTCGCCAACCAGGCGTGGCCCGAGGATCTCGCGCAGGCGGCCGCCCAGGGCCGCGTGACCCGCGACGCTGCGGGTGCTGATGACGAACGCGCGGCTTCGCCGGGCCTGCTTCAGCACCGCCTCGAGGTGGTCGACCAGGGTGCCCGCGCCCCAGTGAATCGTGCGCGGATTGGCGTAGACGAAGCTCCCGGAGTGCGCTCGTCTGCATCCCCCACCTTTCCGCCGCCCTCGAGCTCATGGGTGTACGCTCAACGGACTCATTCGGCGCCAAGGGAGACGTCAGAGGTGGCTACCGACACCACGCGTTCGCGCGTCAACGTCATGGACTTTTCGGGCAAAGAGTTCCTGTTGAATCTCGACCGGGCCGAACGTGCAACATTCTACAAGTTGCTCGACGAGGCGCCCTGGGAAGGCCCGACCGCGAGCGGGCACTGGCAGGTCCGCGACCTGTGCGGCCACATGATCGACGTGACCGAGGGCTACCTCGAGCGCTTCGCTATGGCGCGCGGTGGTCAGGAGGCGCCCGCCGCCCTGGGCCTGACGATCATGGCGTCCAGGCTGGACGAGCACGCTCAAGCCTTCCGCGCGCTGTCGAAAGAGCAGGCCATCGCTCGACTGAAGACAGCCTCCGACAGGCTGTTCGACATCTTCGACGCGCTCAACGAACAGCAATGGTCCGGCGAACTGGTGACGCACCCCTACATGGGGCCGCTGCCAACGTGCTTCTACGCCGCGTTCCAGCTCATCGACTACTCGATCCACTCCTGGGACATCAAAGTCGGCCTTGGTGGCGAAGAGCCACTGTCGGACGACGCGGCCATCACGCTCATCCCGTTTATGCTGATCGTCATCCAGTACACCGTCGACGCGGACCGAGCGGCCGGGACTGAAATGCAAGTTCGGCATCAACATCGAGGGCGCGGGCGGTGGCTCGTGGGCGGTCGACGTTGACGGGACGACTGTTAACATCGTCGAAGGCAGCACCGAGGGCTGTGAGACCATGTTCGACTTCGATCCCAACGACTTCGTGCTGAGCACCTATCAGCGCAAACGGGGCGGCCGAGCCAGTGGCGACCTGGAACTGGCAGAGAAAGTGCGCGACCTGCTATTCAAGATATAGAGCGATATG
Organism: uncultured Chloroflexia bacterium; assembly: GCA_963776625.1. Taxonomy (GTDB): domain Bacteria; phylum Chloroflexota; class UBA6077; order UBA6077; family CF-72; genus CF-72. Next base: position 12,181 of record CAVZNP010000014.1, read on the forward strand.
ACGACCACCGAAGCCGAAGCTGAGCGGCGTTCCGCGGAATTCAGGGTCAAGCGCGACCAGTGGCACCAGCAGTACCTGCGGCCGCGCGCCGAGCGGCCGCAGTCGACCGCGCGGGGCGTGCACCACATGGCGCTGATCTGCAGCGACGTCGAGCGGACCATCCAGTTCTATCAGGAGCTGCTGGGTTTCCCGCTGGTGGAACTGATGGAGAACCGCGACTACCAGGGCTCGACGCACCTGTTCTTCGACATCGGCAACAACAACCTGCTGGCCTTCTTCGACTTCCCGGGCCTGGGCCTGCAACCCGGTGTCGAATCCCTTGGCGGCGTGCAGCACATTGCGATCTCCACGACTGCCGAAAATCTCGAGCGCGTCAAGGCGCGACTCGAGGCGCAGGGCAGGACCTATCTCGGCCCGGATCGTGGCGTCACGACGTCGATCTACTTCAAGGATCCGGACGGAATCCAGATTGAGCTGATCGCCGAGCCGCTGCTGACCATGGACGGGCGCGGGTTGGGCGCTTGACCTACACCCCGGACAAGACCGGGGTGGCCAGGCTGCGTCCCGCGCAGGCCGCTGAGCTCGAGGCCGTCCAGGCGGTCTGGGAGGCCTCGTACGCGGAGGACGACCCGGCGAGCTGGTCACGCGGCGGATGGTCGGTCGCGGGCTGGGCCACGGACACGCGGGTCCTGGAAGCGCAGGCGCACGTCGTTGGCCTGGTCGCGGTGCGCGCCGAACCAGCCCCGGACGGCGCCATGCCGGCGCGCGTTGCCCTCGACCTCGCTTCCCGCCAGCCGGCCGACGCGGCCATGCTCGTCGCGGGCGCGGTCGACTTGATCGCGGCCGCCGGCGGTGGCGTGGTGCGCCTGTTCGTTCCGTCGCGTGCTGCGTGGGTGCACAGCGCGGCGCGCGCGGCAGCCTTTGCGCCCGTGCGCACCATGGCGCACATGCTGTTGCCGGCCGAAGTGGCCACGCCGGGCAGGGCAACTGCCCGACGTGCTGCGCCTGCGCTCGATGCGCAACGGTGAGGACCAGGCGGTGGTTGACGCGCTGAACCGCAACTGGGCGGGCACCTGGAATTTCGTCGAGATCCCGTATGAGATGCTGCAGGAGGACCTCGCCGGGCAGCGCGAAGGCATGCTCCTGGCGGTCGACGCCGCGGATCGGATTGTCGCGACGTGCCACGCGGTCTACGAGCCGACCGAGCAGAATCCCGACGGCAACCCGCGGGCCTGGATCTCCAATCTGACGGTTGATCCGGGCTATCGGCGCGGCGGCATCGCCCGAGCCATGCTCTCGGCGGGTATCACCTTCCTGCGTGCCCGCGGTGCGTCGTCGATCACGCTCGGCGTAGACGCGAACGATCCAGCGCCGTTCCGGCTGTACCAGAGCGTCGGGTTCCAGGTGGCGACTTCACAGGAGGTCTGGGACAAGGTTCTGTAGATAGTTTCTTCCGGCGTTGGTTCTGCTCCGCCCCTTCGGGTCGAGGGATCCTGCGCACGTTTGAGCCGTTCACGCGTCCGGGTCGGGGGATCCCGCGCATGTTTGAGCCGTTCACGCGTCCGGGTCGAGGGATCTGTGCACGTTTGAGTCATTCACGCGTCCGGGTCGAGGGATTGTGTGCACGTTTGAGCCGTTCACGCGTCCGGGTCGAGGGATTGTGTGCACGTTTGAGCCGTTCACGGTCCGGGTCGGGGAGCCTGCTCCCGCCGCCAGTCGCTGCTCCGCTCGCAGGCTCGCTGCGCGCTCCTTCCCGCGGCGACCCCCCGCGTACGTGCTGGGCCGCACCTCTACGGGGTCGCACGCCGACACGCGTGGCCCACAGACGTTGTCGGTTTGATCCCGTGTGAGACCTCGACATGTGGCTAGCTGAGCGTGCAGGTAGGCAGGGCTCGAGGATCGACACGCCGTGGGGCGCCTACGATCTTGCATCGAGCGGCGTGATAGTTCGACGCGTCGTGCGGCGAGAGGGTCCCGCGGTTACGTCTCGACAGTCAACACGCGGTGAGGCACACATCGTGTGGCGTGGGGCCGTGTGACAGTTCGACACGTTGTCCGCTGAACGTCGGCGCCATCACGTCTCGAGGGTCAACACGCGCTAGAACCAGGGTTTGCGACACGCGAGTTTCAGGGCTTCGACTGCGTGGAGGTGCGGCCCAGCACGTACGCGGGGGGTCGCCGCGGGAAGGAGCGCGCAGCGAGCCTGCGAGCGGAGCAGCGACTGGCGGCGGGGGGCCGCAGGCTCCCCCGACCCGGACGCGTGAACGGCTCAAACGTGCGCAGGATCCCTCGACCCGGACGCGTGCACGGCTCAAACATGCGCTAGATCCCTCGACTCGTAGATGCAGACGTGCGCGAAATGTCTAGCGATCGCGTTCGTGGAGCAGTTTTGAGAGCTGCTCGAAGCTGATGCCGTGGCGCTCGGCGATTTCGGCGGCGAAGCTTGTGCCGCTGGGTGGACCTGGCTGGATACGGTAGGTCCGTGCGGGCAGGCCGCCGCCTTCGCCGGCGACGGCTACCAGGCTCGCCACGGTGCCGTCGCCGGGGGTGGTGGCGTTGATCTCGTCCACGAGCGCGGCCAGCTCGTGCAGGTGGGTGACGTAGATCGCGCGGGCGCCGAGTAGGCGCAGAGCGCGGACGACGCCACGCGCCAGGTCGAGCGCCTCCAGAGCACTGGTGCCCGCCAGCGCTTCGTTGAGCAGAATCAGGCTGTGGCGGGTCGCGCCGCGGAAGATGGCAGCCAGGCGCTCTGCTTCGGCGTCGAGGCGACCCTCGCCTGGTCGCGCATCTTCGCGAGCGGGAAAGTGCGTATAGATCGCATCCACGGGGCTCATCCGCGCTGAGCTCGCAGGCACGTACAGGCCTGCCTGGAACAGCGCCTGCGCCACGCCGACGGCGCGGGTATAGGTCGTCTTGCCGCCGTGGTTCGGGCCGGTCAGCACCCAGACGCGCCCCAGTCTGGCGTCAAATGTCACGCGGTTGGTGACAATCGTCGTCCCCTCGAGAGACCGCTTATGCGCGTGGGCGCCAACAGCCTGCTCGTGCGTCAGCCGCGTGTCCGGCAGCTGCCCTTCGGCTCTGCGCGGTTGGGATGCGACGGCGAGGCCCAGGTCATACGCGTCGACGAGCTCCGCCTCGCGGTCAGTGGTTGGCAGATATTCGGGCTGGGACATGGGGAGACCGCGCTCGCGGAGCGTATCCACCAGCTGAGCCGCGCCGAGCAAGAAGGCGAGCTCGGCGCCCAGCTCGCGCAGCTCGGCCGATGTGATCCGGTCGTACTGCATCAGCGCGGTCCGGACGGGCTCGACGATGCGCCCCAGCAACTGACGCAAGTCGCGCAGCAACTCGTTCGATCGACCGCGTGGGCCGCCCTCGCCGCGCTGGAGGGGCGAGATGCCGCGCTGTTCGGCGCTGTCGCCCATCAGGCGCCACAGGAGGCTGCGGCGACCTTCGACGGGCTCGCTGCTGAAGCCGAGAATCGTCGCCGAGCTCGGCTGCAGGTCGGGACCCAGATTGATGCCGACCGTCACGCTCTTCACGCTGGCGATGGTCGCGCGCAGTTCGGGCAGCTCGCGGTCCAGGGATTCGAATGTCGGCGAGTGGCGCAGGTCGCCGATTGCCGTGGTCAGGCTGCGCAGGCCTGCCGAGGTGACGCTGGCGGTGCTCAGGATGCAGTCGAGCTGGATCACCACCTCGACCAGGAGCTCCAGGTCGGCGAGCCGTCGCGCGACGGGCTCGAGGCCTGGATCGACGGTGGGGCGATAGCGCTCGCCGACGGGCATGGCGGCCAGTTCTTCAAGCTCTGGCACCAACTCGGCGAGCCGCGTGCGCAGCGCGGGCTGCGCAAGCAGGTCGGTTAGTGTGGCGGCGCGGTAGGCGATCACGTCGGGCTCGGTGGTGAGCTCGCGCAAGACGGACAGGGCGAAGCCCTCGCGGGCGGAGCGGCGGCCCTGCGGCGCGCCGGAGCCGACGAGGGCGGCGGCGACGCTGGTCAGATTCAGATCGAGGCAGGTTTCGTTACTGAGGCGGGGGCGGTGCTGGGGGTGAGGGTTGGCCAGGCCGGGCCACAGGAGGCTGAGGGGCTTGGGTGCTGGGTCAGCGGCGGTCATGGCCTCGGGGTCAGTGTGCCACCGCGTCGAGCCGCAGGGCGTGAAGCGGCGGGCCGCGAAAGGGTTGACAGCCGCTCGCTATACCGATACAGTCTATATCGATATAGATGAGCCGTCGACGCGTGACCCTCGCCACCCTGGCTCGCGCCCTCGGCGTTTCCAAGATGACCGTCTCCAACGCCTACAACCGACCCGACCAGCTCAGCCCCGCCCTGCGGGAGCGCGTGCTCGAAACCGCGCGGCGCATGGGCTATCCCGGGCCGAATCCCGTCGCCAGCACCCTGCGGCGCGGGCGCAGCGGCACCCTCGGCCTGGCTTTCGACGACGCGCTGTCGTACGCGTTCACCGACCCCGCCGCCATCCTGTTCATGCAGGGCATCGCCCGCGAGTGCGAGCAGGCCGGCGTCGGGCTGCTGCTGGTGCCGGGCTCGCCGCGGCGCTCGGGCGCGCTCGACGTCATCCGCCACGCGCTGGTCGACAGCTTCGTCGTCTTCTGCGACTACGAGGGCGACGAGCGTATCGAGGTCCTGCGGGATCGCGGTCTGCCGTTCGTGCTGATCGACTCGCCGCGCGTGCCGGACGTACCCGCGGTGAACATCGACGATCGGGGCGGAGCGCGCCAGGCGGCGCAGCACCTGATCGATCTGGGCCATCGGCGCCTGGGCGTCGTGTCGTTCTGTCTGGCGCCGGACTCAGCGGAAGGCCGGCTCGCGCCCGATTGGGAGCAGCACGCCGGCTACTTCGTGACGCGCGAGCGGCTGGCCGGCTACCGCGAGGCAATCGAGGCTGCCGGCCTGGCCTGGGAGGGAGTTACCGCGTACCAGCAGTCGGGCGTCGACGTGGTGGACGGGGCGAGCCCCGAGAACGACGGGTACCGACTGGCCACGTGGCTGCTGGACCAGGCCCCGCGGCCGACGGCGATCCTAGCGATGAGTGACGAGTTGGCCCGCGGGGTGCTGCGCGCTGGCGCGGAGCGCGGCATTCGCGTTCCAGGTGAGCTCTCGGTGGTCGGCTTCGACGACACGCCCGAAGCGGGGCGCGACCAGCCGCCGCTGACGACCGTGCATCAGCCGCACGGTGACAAAGGCGCGGCGGCGGCGCGGCTGTTGCTGGCGCCGGTTTTTGACGAGCGCGCGCGCGTGGAGTTGCCGACGCGGCTGGTGGTCAGGGCCAGTACCGGGCCGGCGCCGGGCGCCTGAATTCTCGATCTGGAGGAGTTTTCCGATGGTGAGTTACATCGCGGCGTTGATGGCACAGGATGTCATGCGCCAACAGTTTCAGACGGGTCCGCTGCGCAGGCAGGCAGAGGCGCCGAAGCTGCGCTGGCGCATGAGTGTCGTCGGGTGGACGCAGCCCCTGGCGGTGGCCCTGCGGGCGGCGGCGGAGAGGCTCGAGGGGATGGAGCAGCCGGGGTACGCGTGAGGGTCTCGGGCGATCGCTGCGCTCCGCCGGGTGGTTTTTACTCTCCGAGGGTTCAAGGGGGCTGCGGCCCCTTGAAAATCCCCGCTTGGGGTGCCGGTTCAGTGGCGAGCCACGGCAGGTGAAGGTCATCGGCGAGCGCTGTCGCTCTGCCGGGTGTTTTTACTCTCCGAGGGTCAAGGGGGCTGCGGCCTCTTGAACATCCCCGCTTGGGGTGCCGGTTCGGTAGCGAGCCGCGGCAGGTGAAGGTCACCGGCGAGCGCTGCGCTTGCTGACCGTTGTTCCGACGAAACAGGCGTCTATGCTGCAGTCGTGCGGCTGAGTGGGATGATCACGGCAGTGGACGCGCATGCCGGTGGGGAGCCGGGGCGCGTCATTGTTGGCGGCGTGCTGGATGTGCCGGGGCGCAGCATGTTCGAAAAGCGCCTCTATCTCGAGCAGCACGCCGACGGGCTCCGCAAGCGCATGCTGCGCGAGCCGCGCGGCTATCCGGCGTTGTGCTGCAACCTGATCCTGCCGCCCACCCTGCCCGAGGCTGACGCGGGCTTCGTCATCATGGAGCAGACCGACTACCCACCGATGTCGGGCAGCAACACGATCTGCGTAGCGACGGTGCTGCTCGAAACGGGCATGCTGCCCATGCGCGAGCCCGTCACGGAGCTGGTGCTCGAGGCGCCGGCTGGCCTGGTGCGCGTGACCGCCGAGTGCGCCAGTGGCAAGGTGCGCGCGGTGACCTTTCAGAACGTGCCCGCTTTCGTGGTGCGACTCGACGCTAGCCTGGAAGTGCCGAGGCTGGGCACGGTCACCGTCGACGTGGCGTACGGCGGCATGTTCTACGTGATCGCCGACGCGACGCGGTTCGGCTTGCGGCTGACGCCTGACGAGGGGCGCGAGATCGTGCGCATTGGCGAGATGCTCAAGGCCGCGGCGCGCGAGCAGTTGCCGGTAGCGCATCCGCGGCAGCCGGAGGTGCTGGGCTACAGCGTGGCGCAGCTCTCGGGGCCGGCGCACGCGGCGTCGGCCGACATGCGGAACGCGGTCGTGATCTCCACCGGCGCGTTCGACTGGGAGCGGCCGGATACGTGGACGGGCGCCCTGGACCGCTCCGCATGTGGGACGGGCACCTGCGCGCGCATGGCGACGCTGCACGCCCGCGGCAAGCTGGCGGTGGGCCAGCCATTTCGCCACGAGGGCATCCTCGGGACGGTGTTCACCGGTCGCCTGGTCGGGGAAACGCGGGTCGGGGACTACCCCGCCGTAGTGCCGACGATCACCGGCAGCGCCTGGATTTCGGGGATCGGTCAGTACGTCGTCGATGCCGAGGATCCGTTTCCGGAAGGGTTCACGGTTGGCGACCTGTGGCCAGCGTGAAGTCGCACGGTGCCGCGGAGTGGGGCACCCCGCTGAAGGATGTGCGGTTCCGGCGCTACAGGACGCGTGTCAGGATGAACAGACAGCGCACGACGTCCTCCGAAGCGTTTCGAGCGCGCGAGGGTCGGCGTTCGTGTTGCTGAGGCACGCACTGTCGACGAGATTTTCTCCACGAGTGCGTTCCCGAATAGCAGGCCCTATTGCTGGTCTCTTCGAGGTTCGCTGCCTCGCGACTGAACCCACCGGCATCTCAGCCGTTCCGCCGAACTGCTCGGGTTCGGTACCGGAGTTCTTCGACAGGCTGCGTCGACAGCAAACCTCACACGTCTGCTCGGGGCACCCCGCGGTGCTGGTTCTCTGGGGAGGCAGGCGCTGGACCGTTAGACTAGGCCAACGCTGATGTCGTTTTCGGTAGTGCTGGCCGCGCCGCGCGGGTTCTGTGCCGGGGTCGAGCGCGCCATTCGAACCGTGGAGCTCGCGCTCGATGCTCGGGTGCCGGGTGATACGCGACCGGTCTTTGTGCGGCACGAGATCGTCCACAACCGGGTTGTCGTGGAGGACCTGCGAGCGCGGGGCGCGGTCTTCGTCGAGGAGACCAGCCAGATTCCGGTGGGTGCCACCGCGGTGTTCTCGGCGCATGGCGTGGCGCCGTCGGTGAGGGAGGAAGCCGCAACCAGGGAGCTCGTGAGTCTGGACGCCACCTGTCCGCTGGTGTCGCGTGTGCACGCGGCGGTGCTTCGCTATGCCGGACGCGGGTACACGATTCTGTTCGTCGGACATGCAGGGCACCCTGAGGTCGAAGGCGTCATGGGCGAAGCGCCCGACCAGGTCAGGTTGATCCAGACGCTGGAAGATGCCGACGCGGCGGTGGTCGCAGATCCGGGCCAGGTGGCGTACTCGACCCAGACAACCCTCAGCGTCGACGATGTCGCGGGCATCGTCGAGCGACTGCGAGAGCGCTTTCCCCGCATCGTCGGCCCCGACGCGGGCGACGTGTGCTACGCGACCACCAATCGCCAGGAGGCGGTGCGCGCGCTCGTCGAGCAGCACGCGGCTGACGTGGTGCTGGTGCTCGGCTCGCCCAATTCGTCGAATTCGAATCGGCTGCGCGAAGTAGCCGAAGCGGCGGGCGCGCGAGCCTACCTGCTCGGGACGGCGGCCGAGCTCGACGTGGCCTGGCTGGATGGCGCGCAGCGCGTGGGGCTCACGGCTGGGGCCTCGACACCCGAACATCTGGTCAGTGCGCTGGTGGAGCGCTTGCGAGAGCTCGGGGCGATCGACGTCGAGACGGTTGAAACGCGGATCGAAGACGTGTTCTTCGCGCCACCGCCGATGCATCGGTAATCGGTACACTGTCCGTACAAGACCGATGACTGACAAGACGGGTGCCCTGCGCACGCGCGCGGCGGAGACGGAAACGACCTGGCAGTGTCTGACCTGCCACTTCGAAGTCGTCGACACCGTTCTGCCACGCAAGTGCCCGCGGTGTGGCGCCTCGCGCGTCAAGTTCGTCGAGGTTGGCGCCCAGGCTGAGAACGAAGCCTGAGTCCGAGGGCGCGGCCGCAGCGCTTCGCCACGCGGAGTCAGGTGTTCGCGATCTGGGGGCGAGCCTGTCATCAGCAGATGGGCAGCCGAAGGCGCCTGAAGGCTGGTTCGCCGAGCGCTCGGTTTTTGCGCGACTGATCGTCGCCGGGCTCATTGCACTCGCCCTGCTGGGGCTTGGCGAGCAAGCGCCGGCGGCCTTTCCCGTTCACGTGAGCATGGAGGCCCACTCGGCAGCGGGCCAGGTACAGGTCAACGTCGACGGTGAAACGCACGCTGTTTCATCGGCGCTGGGCGGCGACTGGCGGCGGCTGGTGCTCGACCAGCCGGGGCCCGTCGACCGCGAATATCAGATCGACGGTAGCGACACCACGGCGACCGGCGATCGCAACTCGCTGCTCATCGCCGACCTGCTGAACACGCCGCTGTATCAGTTCGACGCGTTCTTGCGCGACGAGTCGAGCTACAGCCGGTGGGAGCACCTGACCATCGTCGACCTGACGACTGGACAGCAGGTTGCGCCCGACGCTGCACTGCCCACGGACTTTCGGATCGACGTCGACCTGCGGCGCCCGGAGGCGGTGGCGCGCATCTGGCTGGTGAACGCGACCGGTAACCAGCGGGAAGGGCTGGAGCTCAGTCGCGACATGCGCAACGCGCGCTGGGTCATGGATCGTGGCCAGGGGATCGAGTCGCTGCCGCGCTGGTTCTTCCCGGAACAGCCCGCGCCGTTTGCCGCTGAGCTGGTGCAGTTGCTGGGGCGCAGCGCCGTGGTGAGCTACGCGCTGGTGCTGGTGGCGCTCGGCATGGGATTCCTGCTCGCCGCTGCGCGACGGCGGACGCGGCGGTGGACTGTACGCTCGAAGTCGGATTCGACCTCGGACTCCACCGTCTCGGATTCGACGCTGCAACGGACGCATGAGACGCCCTTGCCGGCCGACGGGCTGCCCGGGACGGGCTGCTCAGAACGGGGACTGGTGTGGGTCGGGCGTGCACCGGATCTGGCGCTGGCCGTCTGGCTCGTGCTCGCCGCGCTGGTCGCGACCGAGCAGTTACACCAGCTCCCCCACATCCTCGACGCGGTGTCGTACACGTTTCAGGCCGGGGTATTCGCTTCCGGGCAACTGTCGTTGCCGGCGCCCGACCTCGCCGAAGCCTTCAAAGGGCCGTTCGAAGTCATCTGGCAGGGGCGACTGTTCTCACAGTATCCGCCAGGTGCGCCAGCGTTCTACGCGCTGGGCAAGCTGGTCGGACTGGAGTGGCTGGTCGGGCCGGTGTTGTGCGTCGCGTTGATCGGCGCCACTGCCTGGACGGCCGGCCGGCTGTATGGGCCCGCATGCGGTCTGGCGGCGCTCGGACTGGGGCTGATCTCGCCATTCATCCTGTTCCAGGCGGACTCGTATCTGAGTCACCCGATCGCCGGTGGCATTCTCGCCTGCGCGATCGCCGCGTTCGTCGCCGGCGAACGGTCCGGCTCCAGGCGCTGGTACGCGGTGTGTGGCGCCCTGTTTGGCGTGGCGTTTCTGGTGCGGGAAGTCGCCGCGGTGCTGGTTGCGCTGCCGCTGGGCGTTCGCCTGCTGGCCTGCCGCCGCTGGTCAGCGCTGGGGGCGGTTGTGGCGCTGGGAGTGCCGTTCGTGGCCCTCTACCTTGCCTACAACTGGCTGCAGACCGGCAGTCCACTGCTGCTGCCGCGCGTGATCTTCAATCCAGGCGACCACTTTGGCTTCGGGGACGGCGTGGGTTTTTACATGCGCCACACGCTGGCAGCGGGTCTGGCGAATACCGATGAGCTGCTCACGCTGCTCCAGTTCGACCTGTTCGGCTGGCCCCCGCTGTTCGCGTTTGGGCTGATCCTGGTGCCGTTTCTGGTGGGCCGTGCGCACACCTGGGACTTCGTGGCGCTCGGCGGCGTGCTGGCGTTTGTGATCGCGTACGTTGGGTACTTCTATCACGGCGTCGCGCTGGGGCCGCGATACTACTTCGAGGCCATGCCGTGGCTGCTCCTGCTGGCGGCGCGCGGGGCGCAGGTGCTGGCAGGGCTGGCCGCCTCGCGGCTGGTGCCGCTGGCGCTGCTCGGGGTGCTGACGCTCAACACGGTGATGTTCTATACGCCGGCGGAGCTCGAGCGGCGCACGGACATGAGTGGGGTCTCGGGAGTGCGGTCGGTGAACCTGGGGTTCGTGCAGTCTTCGTTGCTGGGGCCGCGGATAGTGGGAGTGCCGGGGAATTCGCTGGTCGTGACGAATGAGTGGTGGCTGTACAACACGGCGCTGGCAGCGCTGAACTGTCCGCAGCTGCCGCAGTGTGACGTGCTGTTCGCGTTTGCGCAGAATCCGCCGGATGTGAATCAGCTGCGGGAGGAGTACCCGGGGCGGGTGCTCATGCGGGCGGTGGACAGCGAAGGGGTTGTCACCGTCGCGCCGTACTGACGACTGGTTCGCTGTTCGTGCGCGCTGGTTGGTTAGCTTGGTGACCTTCGCGGAATACGGCGCATTGCTTCGCTTCGCTCGCTCGCGCCACAGCAAAGTCCCTCCGGGGGTCAAAGGGGCTGGCCGCCCCTTTGAAATCCCCGCGTTCAGCGGTGACACCTCGTCACCTCCCAACCGGTGGCTAGCCGCGGGTCCCTTTGAAATCTCCGCGTTCAGCGGTCACACCTCGCCACCTCCCAACCGGTGGGCCAGCCGTGGGCCCCTTTGAGAGCCCGCGTTCAGCGGCGACACCTAGCCACCTCTCACCCGGGGGCTAGCCGCGGGCCCCATTGAGAGCCCCGCGTTCAGCGGTGACACCTCGTCACCTCCCAACCGGGGGCTAGCCGCGGGCCCCGTTGAGAGCCCCGCGTGCAGCGGCGAGACACCTCGTCACCTCCCAGCCGGGGGCTAGCCGCGGGCCCCGTTGAGAGCCCCGCGTTCAGCGGTGACACCTCGCCAGCTCCCAAGCGGGGGGTCTAGCCGCGGGCCCCGTTGAGAGAGCCCCGCGTTCAGCGGTGACACCTCGCCACCTCCCAAGCGGGGGGTCTAGCCGCGGGCCCCTTTGAGAGCCCCGCGTTCAGCGGTGACACCTCGTCACCTCCCAAACCGGTGGGCTAGCCGCGGGCCCCTTTGAGATCCCCGCGTTAGCGGTGACACCTCGCCACCTCCCAACCGGTGGCTCGCCGCGGGTCCCTTTGAGAGAGCCCCGCGTTCAGCGGTGACACCTCCTCACCTCCCAAGCGGGGGGCAGCCGCGGGCTCAATTGCGAAGCTCTATATGACTAAAAGACGCGTTTGAATTTAGCTTGCGCGCGTCCAGTCGGCGGCGTTCCAGCTCAGGTCGTCGAAGGGGGTCAGACTCGGGCCCTGGAGCGTTTTACTCTTGCCGTCCGCGTTGTTGCGATCGATCAGTGGGATCGTGATGTAGTTGTTGACGGCCAGGTCGTTCAACTGGATCCACAATTGCTGGGCTTTCTGCACGTCGGTCTCGGCTTTCACCTGATCCAACACGTTGTTGTAATCGGCGTTGATCCAGCGTAAATAGTTGCGGCCTGCCCACTTGTTCGATTGCTGCGCGATGTCCGTGTCGGGATTCCCGCTGTAGTACTGCTTCATAAAGTTCAGCGGGAACGGCGAGCCGAATGTCGTCGTGTACATCTCGACGTCGGTATAAAAGTGGCTGTTGGTGTCTGGATTGCCTGCATCCGCGGAGAAGAAGACGCTGGCGTCGACCGACTTCAGCTCGGTCTCAATGCCAATCTGTTGCCAGCCGGCTTTGACGATGTCCTGTTCCTTCTGCCGGAGCGAGTTGATGGTCGTCTGATACACGACGTGCATGCGCACGCCCGATGGCGTCGTGCGGATGCCGTCGGAGCCGCGTGTGTAGCCGGCCTGATCCAGGAGCTGATTGGCCTTGTCGATGTTGTACTCGAGCGAGGTGTTCTTCGAAGCCAGATTGGTCGGGGTAGTCAGAATATTGGCCGAGGCGTTGCCGGTTGGTCCGTACAGTTGTCTGGCAAGCGTGTCGCGGTCGATGGCCAGGGCCATCGCCTGACGTACCTTGATATCGGTCAGGAAAGGGTGCTGGGACTTCAGGCTGGCGCGCTCACCGTCGATTTCGGTATTCGGGTCGGCCTGGTTGAGGACGATCTGCTCGACGCCGCCGCCTGGACCGGTGACGAGCTCACCTTTGCCGCCCTGCATCAAGGCACTCAGGACCTGAGCTTCGACCTGCAGGTTCCAGGCGTAGTCGTATTCGCCGGTTTGCAGGACCGCGCGCGCGGCCGACGGCGCATCGCCGCCACCCTTGATGTCGATCTCGCTGAAAAAGGGCTTGTTCGGATCGCGGTAGTTCGGATTGGGCACCAGCGTGACGACGTCGCCAGGCTTGAAATCCGACACCATGTATGGGCCGGTGCCAAACGACTTCAGGTTGAATGGCGCGTCGCGCGAGTTCGCGCCGGCGTATTGCGCCAGCGCGTGCTTTGGCAGGATCTGACCTGCCTCGCCGACAAACGGCACGTACCAGCCGCCGGTTGGCGTCTTGAAGGTCAAGCGTACCGTCGTTGGATCAACCGCCTCAACGGAGGCCAGGTCGACGTAGTTGCCCAACGTCGTGGCCGCCGTGTCCGGGTTGGTGACGTACTGATAGGTGAAAACGACGTCATCCGCGGTGAAAGGCTGGCCGTCGGCCCACATGACACCTGGCTTCAGTTTGTAGGTGACGCTCGTGCCGTCCGCGCTGAGGCCACCGTTGTCTTTACTCGGCACTTCGGTGGCCAGGACCGGCGACAACGTGCCGTCCGGGCTGACGGTCATGAGTGGCTCGGTACCGAAGCGCGCGGCGATCAAGTCCTTGGTCCCCTGCGACAGGTGCGGGTTGAGAATGGTTGGCCCCTGCCACATCAGGATCTTGAGAGGCCCGCCCGAGCCTCGCGCGCCGCCAACGGCCGGCGCGGAGGTGACGCCCGGGGCGGTTGTCGGAGCTGCACTCGCGGCCGATGCCCTCGTTGGAGCAGCGGCGGCTGCCTGGCTGGTGGCTGCCGGCGGGCTGGTCGGCGCGGCCGGCGCGGTGGTGGGTGCACTGATGGATGGCCCCGACGACGAACACGCCGCGAGTAGTGAGGCAATCGCGCCACCCGTCAGGCCCATCGCGGCCCGCGTCAGAACACTTCTGCGTGTGAACCTGTCAGGTGGTCGCATGGCGTTACGTTGCTCCTTCGAGTGCCCTCTGAGTCAGAACCTGCGCCAAGTGCTTTTTGTATTCTGCGCTGCCGCGCAAGTCACTGGTAGGGTCGAGCCCTTGCGTGGCCTGTTTGGCTGCTTCCGCCGGCGAGGCGCCGCCTGCCAGCGCCTGCTCGACGGCCGTCGCGCGCACCGACGTCGGGCCAGCGTTGGTAATGCCAACTCGCCACTGACCGTCGTCCATGCGCTGCGCACCTGCCGCCACGATTGCCCAGTCGAACAGCCGACGGCGGAACTTTATGTAGTTATGTGGGCCGCTCACGACGGGGAAGCTGACCTCGACCAGGATCTCGTCGGGTGCCAGCGCCGTCGTGAACAGCCCTTTGAAAAAGTCGCGTGCGGCAATGCTGCGTCGATTGGTGCTGATCGTGGCGTCCAGCATCAGCGCCAGCGTGCCGTAGTCGCCGGCAGGATCGCCGTGAGCCAGCACGCCACCAATGGTGCCCATCGTGCGCACCTGCTCGTCGCCGACTTCTGTGGCCATCTCGGCCAGCAGCGGCAGCGAACGGATGACCTCGTCGGAGTGCTGAATCTGGTAGTGGCGGGTCAGCGCGCCGACGCGCAGATTGCCGTTGTCGCGCCGAATGTAGCCCAGCTCACCCTCGAGACCATTAATGTCGACGAGCATGCTGGGCTCGGCCAGGCGCAGACGCATCAGCGGAATCAGACTGTGCCCGCCGGCCAGCAGCTTGACATCGCTGCCCTGGCCCAGGAGGCGCGATGCCTCGTCAACCGAAGCCGCGCGTTTGTAGGCGAATGCGGCGGGGATCATCGGGCGCCTCCGTTGGCTGACTGCGCGGCCTGAATCTGGGCCCAGAGTCGATCGGGGCTGGCGGGCATGTCGACGTGCTTGATGCCGAAGGGTTTCAGCGCGTCGACAATGGCGTTGATAACGGCGGCGCTCGCGGCGATGGTGCCGGCCTCGCCAATGCCTTTCACGCCCAGCTCGTTGGTCGGACTGGGGGTGATGGTCCGATCCAGGATCGGCGTGGGGATCTCGTTGATGGTCGGGACCAGGTAATCGATCAAGGAGCCGGTCATCAGCTGGCCGGTGTCAGGGTCATAGACCACCTCCTCGAACAGGGCCTGGGCAATGCCCTGCGCGATACCCCCGTGCAGCTGTCCCTCGACGACGAGCGGGTTGATGATGTTGCCGCAATCGTCAACCGCGACGTATTTCTGAATCTCGACGCTACCGGTGACCGGGTCGAGCTCGACGACGCAGATGTGGGCGCCGAAGGGCCACACGAAATTGGGTGGGTCGAAGTACGAGGTGGCTTCGAGGCCATGGTCGACGCCCGCCGGCAGGTTGGCGCCGTAGGCCGCGAAGGCGACTTCGCCCATCGTCTTGGCGTTACCTGGGTTGCCCTTGACGTGGAAGCGGCCTTGATCGAAGACGATGTCGTCGGGCGAAGCTTCGAGCAGGTGGGCGGCGATCTTCGTCGCTTTCTCGACGATCGTCTTCGCCGAGGTATGCACGGCCATACCACCTACGGCCAGGCTGCGGCTGCCGTACGTGCCGTAGCCGAACGCCGGGCCTTCTGCGGTGTCGCCGTGGCGGATTTCGATCTGGTCGTAGGGCAGGCCAAGCGTGTCGGCCGCGATCTGGGCGAAGGTGGTCTCGTGGCCCTGGCCGTGAGCGTGGGTGCCTACGTAGACCTGCGCGGTGCCGGTTGGGTGAACACGGATTTGCGCCGATTCGACCAGGGCCAGGCCGCCCGTCGCCGGGGCCGTCGCGGCGCTCGGACCGAAGCCGCAGATTTCGACCCACGTGGACAGGCCAATGCCGATATAGCGGCCCTGCTGGCGTGCCCTGACCTGCTCCTGGCGCAGCGCGTCGTAGCCGACGATCTGCTTGGCTTTGTCGAGCGTGCCATGGTAATTGCCCGAGTCGTAGACCAGGCCGAAGTTGTTGGTGAAGGGGAACTCTTCGGGGCGGACGAAGTTCTTCGCGCGCAGCTCACCTGGATCCATGCCCAGCTCGTCGGCGAGTTTGTCGAGGATGCGCTCGACGTTGTGCGTCGCCTCCGGTCGCCCCGCGCCACGGTATGGGTCGGTCGGCACACGGTTGGTCAGCACGCCGATGGTGCGCGCGGCGATGCCGCCGGGCCACTTGTAGCACCCACCGGCCAGCAGACACGCGACTGCCTGGAAGGCGCCGAAGGTGCCGACGTACGCGCCCGCATCGAGGTACTGCGTAACTTTCATCGCCAGTAGCGTGCCGTCGCGTTTCGCGGCCACTTCGACGTCGAAGAGCTGACCGCGTCCGTGGGTCGTGGTTTGCAGGTTCTCGGTGCGCGTCTCGATCCAGCGCACGGGCCGCCCGAGCAGCCGCGCTGAAGCGGCGACCAGGTAGTCCTCCGGGTAGGGACTGATCTTGCTGCCGAAGCCGCCGCCGACGTCGTGTGAGATGACGCGCACCCTGGTCTCGGGCATGCCAAGCGAGCCGGAGACGAACAGACGGATGAAGTGCGGGTTCTGGGTTGCCAGCCAGACGGTCAGCTGATCGTCGAAGCGGTTGTAGTCGGCGATCACGCCGCGTGTCTCGATGGGCACGGGCGCCAGGCGCTGCTGCAAAATGCGCTCTTTGACGACGACGTCCGCCTGATCGAAGGCGTCCTTGACGGTGTCTTCGCCCGAATAGGTGAGATCCCAGGCCAGGTTGTCGGGCAGGGTGGTGTGCGTTTTCGGACTGGTGGGCTCGAGCGCCCCGAGCAGGTCGATGACCGCGGGCAGCGGCTCGTAGTCGACCTCGACCGCGGCGGCCGCGTCGCTGGCAAGCTTGCGGTTGTCGGCGATCACGACGGCGACTGGCTCGCCCTGGAACACGGCCTCGTCCTGAGCCATCGGGAACCGATCGGGCACGGTGTGCTTCTCGGCGACGAACGCCGGCGCGGCGGGGTGTGTCCCGCTGAGCACCTTTTTAAAGTCAGCCGCGGTATAGACGGCGACGACGCCAGGCATGCCTCGCGCGGCATCCGTGTGAATTGAGGCAATGCGCGCGTGTGCGTGCGGATTGCGCACCACGGCCATCGACAGGGTGCCGGGCCGGATCAGATCCTCTACGTAGTGGCCGCCACCGGTGATGAGGTGCGGGTCCTCACGGCGGTGGATGCGGGCGCCGATCATCTGGCTGATAGCCATAGCTGTATGGACCTCCCCTAGGCCTGGGCGCCCGCGCCGACTGGCTGGGCCGCTGATGCTGGCTTCGTGCCGCTAGCGACCTGGACCGCCCGCACGATGTTGGCGTAGCCCGTGCAGCGGCACAGATTGCCTTCGAGGCCCTTACGGATCTCGGCCTCGGTGGGGCTCGGGTTGGCGCCCAGGAGCGCGGTCGCGGTCATCAGGAAGCCGGGCGTGCAAAAGCCGCACTGGAGTCCGTGCTCGTTCCAGAACGCTTCCTGGAGTGGAGTGAGCTGACCGTCGGCTGCCAGACCTTCGACCGTGGTCAGACGGCGGCCGTCGGCCTGGACGGCGAACATCGTGCACGACTTCACGGGCCGCTCGTCGACGAGGATGGTGCACGCGCCGCACTGGCTGGTGTCGCAGCCGACGTGGGTTCCCGTCAAGCCCAATTCCTCGCGCAGGAAATAGACGAGCAAATCTCGCGGCTCGACGTCTCGGGCGTAGGTAGTCCCGTTGACGATCACGCTGACCGGCACAGTGTCAGCCATAGGGTCCTCCCCTCGGTGGATGGAACGAACGGACGGCCGCCACTGACCGTCATGCGGTGGAAAACTGACGGTAACTGTAGCCCGCGGGGGTGTCAATCAACACGCGCCGCGCGTGGGTACACATCTTCGTAAGCGGTGTGTAACGCTGGAATCAACAGGCCGCGCGTCGACTGGACGCCGACCCACACCAGCTGCCACGAGGCGGCCAGGAGCGCTGCACTCAGGGGGCCAGGTCCGAAACGCTCGATGACGACGAAAGCCAGGATGAGCGGCAGCGCCACCGGTCCGCTGCCGAGCACGAAGGTCCCGAGCAACTGCCAGAAATAGCGGCCGCCCAGCTCCCACGATGTCAGCGCCGCGCGCGTCCCGCCCAGCTCGCCGTGCACCGCCAGATACGGCGCCAGCACCGTACGCACGTGCTGGTGCAGGGCAACCAGCCCGATGACGACGACCCAGAACACGGTTGGGAGCAGCGCGCCCAGCGGGCTGCGCTCCCACAGCAGGACCAGGGTGCCGACCGGGACCCAGAACAGCACCGTGGTGTGCACGTTTGTCCATACGTAGCGCGGCACCCACGGCACGCCGCGTCGCGTGGCTTCCAGCACGCTGATGCGTTCGCCGCCACTGCCCGGCGTCGACGGCGTGCATCAAGACCACGGGTGCGACGACCATGGTGATCACGGGCAGCACCGAGACGGCCGGTTGGTACCAGGGCGCGTCGCGCGGTCCGAACAGGACCAGGCATGCGGCCACGATCGGTGGCACCGAGTAGAGCAGCACGAGTTTCAGGTACAGGTCGGGCTGCTGACGTGTGATCTCGAGCCCTTGCTGGAGATGGTCCCAGGCTTTTAACCAGGCATAGTTCACTCGCGACAACGAGCGCACAAACCTAGATGTTAGTGGGGAGTAAGGTCTGGTCGGCCTACAATTGGCCGAACCGTGGCACCTTCGCTGCTGATGTCCGAGCGAGCGCCGTTCCCAGATGATCCGTTCGCGCTGCTCGAGCATGGCACGATGGAGGCCGTTGAGCTGATTCCGTGGGGCTCGAACTACACGTTCGCGGCGCTGCTGGTGGGCGAGGACGGTTCACGCTGTTACGGCGTGTACAAGCCACGTCGCGGTGAAGTTCCACTGCGGGACTTCCCGAATGGCACGCTCTACAAGCGTGAAGTGGCCGCGTACCGTCTGTCGCACCACCTGGGCTGGGACATGATTCCGCCAACGGTCATTCGTCAAGAGGGGCCGCATGGGATCGGCAGCCTGCAGCTGTATGTCGAGCCGCGCGCCGGGGCTAGCGGCCAGTACGAGCGGCTGCGCGAAAGTCATCGCTGCGAGCTCCAGCGCATGGCGTTGTTCGATCTGCTGGCGAACAATGCGGATCGCAAGGGTGGGCACTGCTTGCTGGACGTGCGCGGCCACGTCTGGGGCATCGACCATGGGCTCACGTTTCATTACGTGCCCAAGCTGCGCACGGTGATCTGGGACTACTGCGGAGAGCGCTTCCCCGCGGACTTGCTGGAGGCGCTGCGGGAGGTGCGGACGGACTCGGTGCGCTGGCGAGAGGTGGAGCGGGAGGTGCGGCCGCTGATCGCTGCGCAAGAGTGGGAGGCACTGCTGCAGCGCTGGGATCGGCTGCTGGCGAACCCGTGCTTTCCGGATCTGGATCCGTATCGCAACGTGCCCTGGCCGCCGTTCTAACGATTTCGCGCTGAACTATTGACGGCCACTCCAGACGAGACAGGTGCGGCCCGCGGTCTGCGTCTCGCGAAGGCCGCGTACCTCGGCGATGCATGCCTGCCGCGCAGTTCAGCTGCTCACCCGCAGTTCAACGCTCACCCGCAGTTCAGCGCTCACCCGCAGTTCAGCGCTCACCCGCAGTTCAGCTGCTCACCGACCTTGCCTATTTCGCCCTCGGCCTCGGTCGTCCGCGCGTCCCTCGAGGGGCACTCACGCCGCGCTTCGAGTGAGACGGGATACTGGAAAATCAGGTCGCGCGCTTCCGTGCCAGCGTGAACCACTTCGCCCCGCCGGTCGCCAGGCGGGCCAGGATGCCCAGGCGGTACTGCGCGTGAGCTTCGGGCGAGTTCAGCTGGACTGAGGTCAAGCGCGGCAAGCGCACGGTCCCTCGCAGCTTGGGTGACGGATCGTTCGGTTGGCGGTCCGCCCACTGTTCAGCGCGCATCACCAGATACGATCGGGCCAGGCGCGCGCCAGGTCGTTCTGCGTTACGTCGGCGCGGCATATGTACGTCTTGACTGCAGTGTACCGGGCCGCCGGGTACCACGTGGTAGGGTTCGCGCATGGTTCCCGAGTTCGTCAACGAAGCCCTTACGGATTTCTCGGATCCCGAGCAGCGCCAGGCGATGCAGGCCGCGTTGCGCAGCGTGCAGGACGAATTCGCGCGCGACTGGCCGCTGGTCATCGGCGGGGCGCAGATAACCTCGGGCGCCTGGATGCACAGCATGAACCCGTGCCACAAGACGCAAGTCGTGGGCAGGGTCGCCAGGGCCAGTCAAGCGCAGGCGGAAAGCGCGCTGGACGCCGCGCGGGCCGCGTTTCCCGAGTGGTCGCGCTGGCAGGCAGCGGAACGATCGCGGCTGATCCTGAAGGTGGCCGCGCTGATGCGCGCCCGCAAGCACGTGCTGAGCGCCACGATGGTCTACGAAGCCGGCAAGACCTGGCCTGAAGCCGACGCGGACACGGCTGAAGCGATCGACTTTCTCGAGTATTACGCGCGAGAAGCCGTGCGACTCGGCGGTGCGCACCCCTTGCCGCGCCTGGCTGGCGAGGACAACGAGCTGACATATCTGCCGCTGGGGGTGGGCATCGTGATCCCGCCCTGGAACTTCCCCCTGGCGATCACGTGTGGCATGACGGCGGCGGCGCTGGTGACCGGTAACACGGCCATCCTCAAGCCGGCGAGTCTGACGCCCGTCGTCGCCGCGCGCATGGTGGAGCTGTTCAGGGAAGCGGGCACGCCGCCAGGGGTGCTGAACTTTCTGCCCGGCAGCGGCGCGGAGATCGGCGATTTCCTCGTGGCACATCCGATGACGCGCTTCATCTCGTTTACCGGGTCCCGCGAGGTGGGAACGCACATTTATGCCCTGGCCGCGCAGGTGCAACCCGGACAGCGGTGGTTGAAGCGTGTGGTGGCCGAAATGGGTGGCAAGGATGCGATCATCGTCGACGAGTCGGCGGACCTGGAGGTGGCGGCTCAGGGCATCACGACGTCGGCGTACGGCTTCCAGGGGCAGAAGTGCTCGGCGGCGTCGCGCGCCATCGTTCTGGAGCCGGTCTACCAGGACGTGCTGGGTCGCGTGGCGCGCCAGGCCGAGGCGCTGCGGGTTGGTCCGGCGGAGGATCCTGCCAGTCAGGTCGCGGCGGTCATCGATCAGTCGCAATACGACAAGGTGTTGTCGTATGTGGAAGTCGGTCAGCGTGAGGGTCGCCTGGTCGTCGGCGGCGAGCCGGCGGGGCCCGAAGGCTGGTACATCCAGCCAACCGTGATGGCCGACCTGCCCGAGGACGGTCGGCTGGCGCAGGAAGAGATCTTCGGTCCGCTGCTGTCCTTCGTGCGTGCGCGCGACTACGCACATGCATTGGCCATCGCCAACGGGACTGAATACGGACTGACGGGCGGCGTCTACTCGCGCAATCGGCAGCATCTGGAGCAGGCGCGCGCCGAGTTTCACGTTGGCAACCTGTACTTCAATCGCAAGATCACCGGCGCGATGGTCGGCGCCCAGCCGTTCGGCGGCTTTGACATGAGTGGCACGGACAGCAAAGCCGGCGGCCCAGACTACTTGCAGTTGTTCAGCCAGGCCAAGGTCGTCGTCGAACGGTTCTGAGACGGCTACACTGTGCATGTGGCGGGCCGAGTCGCCGTGGTGCAGTTTCCCGGCACCAACTGCGAGCGAGAGACGGCCCGCGCGCTGTCCGCGTGCGGCGACCTCCGGGCGGAGATCATCTGGCACGCCGACCCCTTTCCGTCCGACATCTACGCTGCCGTGGTGCTGCCGGGCGGCTTCGCCTATGGCGACCACCTGCGCGCTGGCGCGATTGCCCGGTTTTCGCCGGTGATGGCCGGGATCGAGCGCTTCGCCGACCGGGGCGGACTGCTGCTGGGCATCTGCAACGGGTTCCAGGTGCTCCTCGAGGCTGGCTTGCTACGCGGTGCGATGCTGCGCAATGCATCGCTCGAGTTTCGTTCGGAGTGGGTCTACTGTCGTGTCGAACGCTGCGACACGCCGTTTACGCGGGCGTGTCACGTCGGCCAGGTGCTCAGGCTGCCGATTGCACACGGCCAGGGCAACTACGTCTCGCCTGCTGAGCCCGAGGGCGTGGTGCTGCGCTACTGCGACCGTGACGGCAATCTCACCCCCGAGGCGAATCCGAATGGGTCGCAGGACGCCGTGGCGGGGATCGTGAATGCCAGCGGGAACGTTTTTGGTCTGATGCCTCATCCCGAGCGCGCGGCGGACGAACTGCTCGGGAGCACTGACGGACGGTTTGTCATCGACTCCCTCGAGGTTGCGTTGCGGGAGCCAGCGCTCACGTGAGCGTGACTGCCGACCCCACGGTCGAGCAGCGTCTGCGCGCCTTTGGACTCCTTCCCGCTGAATACGACGTGATTCTGAGCCGGCTGGGCCGCGAGCCGAACCTCGTCGAGCTAGGCATGCTCGGCGCGATGTGGAGCGAGCACTGCGGCTACAAGCACTCGCGCAAACTCCTGAGGCAGTTGCCGACGAGTGGGCCACGAGTGGTGCAGGGGCCGGGCGAAAACGCTGGCGCGGTGGATATCGGCGACGGTCTGGCGGTTGTGCTCAAGATGGAGTCGCACAACCATCCGAGCGCGGTCGAGCCATTTCAAGGCGCGGCGACGGGCGTGGGCGGCATCCTCAGAGACATCTTCACCATGGGCGCCCGCCCGGTGGCCATCCTCGACTCCTTGCGCTTCGGCGCGTTCGAGGAGGCGCGAACGCAGTTCTTGCTCGGCGGCGTGGTGGGCGGCATCGGGCACTACGGCAACTGCTTCGGGACACCGACGGTGGGGGGTGAGATCACCTTCGACCCGGGCTATGCCGGCAACCCGATCGTCAACGCCATGTGCGTCGGACTGGTCTCGAAAGATCGTCTCATGCGCGCGCGGGCAAGTGGACCTGGCAACTCGCTGCTGCTGGTGGGCGCCGATACCGGACGCGATGGCCTGCAGGGCGCCGCGTTTGCCTCCAATGACGATCCCGAAGCCTCGCATCGGGGTGTGGTGCAGGTTGGCAACCCGTTTCTCGAGAAGCTGCTACTCGAAGCCTGCCTGGCGGTGCTCGAGACGGGTGACGTGGTAGCGATGCAGGACCTGGGCGCCGCGGGATTGACGTCGTCGGCCATCGAGATGGCGGCGCGAGGTGGTCTGGGTGTTGACCTCGACGTTGCGCAGGTGCCGCGGCGTGAGACGGGCCTGGGCGCATTCGAGGTGATGCTCTCGGAGTCGCAGGAGCGCATGTTGCTGCTGGTGCGGGCGGGGCGCGAGTCGGCGATTCAGGCGCACTTTGCGCGATGGGAGCTGCACGCGGCGGTGATCGGGCAGGTGGTCGAGGAGGCGGCGATTCGTGTGCGCGATCGAGGTGAGGTGGTCGCGGATCTGCCGATTGCGCTGCTGACCGACGAGGTGCCGGCGTACGAGCTGTCACCCCTCGGGGGACCTGGCGTTGTACCCGAGGGGAGACCCAGTGGTGGCGAGCGCGTGCGGTCCGCTGCGATTCAAGGGTCAACACATCGCTCTTCCGATCAGCACGATTTCAGTGGGGACCTGCTGCGACTCCTCGGCAGCCCCAACCTGCGCAGTCGCCGCTTCGCGTACCGCCAGTACGACTCCACCGTGCAGGGCAATACCGCCCTCGGGCCTGGCCACGCCGCCGCCGTCGTGCGCGTCGAGGGCACCACCAAGGGCCTGGCCATTACCACTGACTGCAACCCTCGCTTCGTGCGCCTGGACCCTCGCCGGGGCGCGGCGCAAGCCGTCGCCGAAGCGGCCCGCAATCTGGCCTGTGTCGGCGCCGAGCCCATCGCGGTCACCGACTGCCTGAATTTCGGGAACCCCGAGAAGCCGCTGGTCGCCTGGCAGCTGACCGAGGCCGTCGCCGGCCTGGCCGAGGCGTGCCGCGGCCTGGGCGTGCCCATCGTGAGCGGGAACGTAAGCCTGTACAACGAAGCGGCCGGCCAGGCGATCCCGCCGACGCCGACCGTCGGCATGGTCGGGCTGCTCGACGACGTGCGGCGCGTCGTGCCCACTGGCTTCAGGCCTGGCCACGTGGTGGTCGTTCTGGGCGAAGATCCGACAAGCGTGGGCGCGAGTGAATTTCGTCCCGACGACGAGACGTTTCCTCGGTTCGATCTCGAGTCCGAGCGCCATCTGGGGGCGCTCCTGCGCGAGCTTGCCAGTCGCAGGTTGGTGCACTCGGCCCAGGACGTGGCCGACGGCGGCCTGGCTGTCGCGCTCGCGGAATGCGCCCTGCTCGGCGAGTGTGGCGCGATACTGCAGCTGGAGGGACCTTCGATGGAGGCGACGCTGTTTTCCGAGGATCAAGGCCGCGCCGTGGTGACCTGCGACGTGGCGGCAGTTGACGCGCTGGTCGCGCTGGCGGGCGAGCACCATCTCCAGGCGCATGCTGTCGGTCGCAGCGGCGGCGATCGCCTCCGCGTTGAGACGGCTCTGGACGTCTCGCTTACCCAGCTTCGCGGCGCGTGGGAGACCGCGCAGTGAGCGACCGCCCCCAGGAAGCCTGCGGCATCGTCGCGATCGTGAGCCGAAATGTCGAGCCTGCGCGCATGGCCTTCTTTGGTCTGTACGCCCTCCAGCATCGCGGCCAGGAGAGCGCGGGCATCTGCACCGCCGATGGTGAGAGCCTGCACAACCTCACGGGCATGGGCCTGGTCAGCCAGGTCTTTCACGAGCGTGACCTCGCCAAGCTCGGCGGCAACCTGGCGATTGGTCACACGCGGTACTCGACGACAGGTGGCAGTCGGGCGGAGAATGCGCAGCCCCTGGTTGTGAATTCCGACCTCGGCAGCCTGGCGCTGGCGCACAACGGCAACCTGGTCAACGTCGACGAGATTCGTGACGAGGTTCTGGCACTGGGCGCCCGACCCCGCACGTCCACTGACTCTGAGCTCGTAGCGCATCTGATCGCCAACGCGCCGGGGGACGACTGGCTCAGTCGCATGCGGCATGCGCTGGGTCGCCTCAGCGGCGCGTTCTGCCTGGTGATGCTCACCCGCGAACGGGCGTACGTGGCGCGTGACCCGTGGGGCATTCGGCCGCTGGTGCTCGGTCGACTGTCGAATGGCTGGGCGGTTGCCTCCGAGAGCTGCGCGCTCGACACCATCGGGGCGCAATTGATTCGCACGGTGGCACCGGGCGAATTGCTGGCGATCGGGCCGGACGGCATCCATTCCGAGCAGTTCTGCGCGCCGCGCGCCACGCGAGCGGGGTGCTCGTTTGAATACATCTACTTTGCGCGCCCGGACAGTCTCATCGACGGGCAGTTGGTGTATGCGACCCGCGAGCGGATGGGCGAAGAGCTGGCGCGTGAGCATCCGCTCGAGGCCGACTTCGTCATGCCCGGTGCCCGACTCGGCAACGCCGGCCGCGATCGGGTTCGCCCGAGCCGCGGGGCTGCCGTACCGCGAAGGGTTGGTCAAGAACCGCTACATCGGGCGGACGTTCATCCAGCCGCAGCAGTCGCAGCGCGAGTTCGGGGTTGACGTGAAGTTCAATCCCCTGCCCGAGGTGCTGCGCGATCAGCGCATTGCGCTGGTCGACGACAGCATTGTGCGTGGGACGACTACACCGCGGATCGTGGCGATGCTGCGGCGGGCTGGGGCGGCGGAAGTGCATCTGCGCATCTGCGCGCCGCCGATTCGCTACGCGTGTCACCTGGGGGTGGACACCGCGCCAGAGGAAACGCTGATTGCCAATAGGCACTCGGTGGCTGAGATACGCGAGCTGGTTGGCGCGGACTCGCTGGGGTATTTGAGCCTGGATGGGCTGGTGCGCGCCGTGGGGCTGCCCGAGGATGACCTGTGCAACGCGTGCTTTCACGGGCGCTATCCGATGGCGATCGAGGGCGTGCGGGAGAAGCTCGCGTACGAGGCGGTGTGAGGGCGTCGCCCCGAGGATGCGCGCCATCGCTGCGCTCGGCGACACACACTGTCTCTCCGCGGGTTCAAGGGGCTGCGCCCCTTGAAAATCCCCGCCGTGGGGTGCGACCGTGGGCTCGCTGACAATCGCCGCCGTGGGGTGCGAGGGGGTGAGCTCACTGACAATCGCCGACGGGGGGGAGAACACTCGTTGACGCCGAGCGGCAGCGAACACGCGTGAGCACCTATGCGGACGCGGGCGTCGATATTGGCGCTGCCGAGGAGAACGTTCGGCGCATCTCACGGCACGTCCGCTCGACGCATGGGCCCGAAGTGCTCGGCACTTTCGGAGCGTTCGCGGGACTCTTTCAACTGCCGAAGCTCGACGAGCCCCTGCTGGTGGCCAGCACCGACGGGGTGGGCACCAAGCTCCTGCTCGCGTCCGAGCTCGGCGCCTACGACGTGCTGGGCCGCGACCTGGTCAATCTGTCGGTCAACGACGTCCTCACCACGGGCGCGCGGCCATTGTTCTTTCTCGACTACGTCGGTCTGCACGCGCTCGACCACGCGCTAATGGAGGCGCTGGTGAGCGGCATGGCAGCCGCGTGCCGGGACAACGCCTGCGCGCTGCTCGGGGGCGAGACCGCGCAGTTGCCCGAGCTGTACGCGCCAACGCACTTCGACCTGGTAGGCACCGTGGTGGGCGTCGTCGAGCGCTCAAAGCTCGTCGACGGCTCGAGGGTCGGCGTGGGCGATCGCGTCTGGGGACTGCCGTCAACCGGCTTGCACACGAATGGCTACTCGCTGGCGCGCCAGATCGTCGCGGGCCTCGACCTGCGCGCCGACCCGGGCGGACTGGGTCAGCCGCTCGGCGCAGCGCTGCTGGCGCCGCACCCGAGTTACCTGGCCGCCGTGCAGCCCGCGCTGGACGTCATCAAGGCTCTGGCGCACATCACGGGCGGAGGCATTCCCGGCAACCTGCCGCGCGTCCTGCCCGAGGGCGTGTCCGTCGAGCTGGACTGGGGCAACTGGCGCGTCCCGCCCATCTTCGAGGTGCTGCAAAGGCTCGGCCGCGTCGCGCTGGACGAAATGCTGCGCGTCTTCAACATGGGCCTCGGCATGATTTTCGTGACGGACGCGGCCGCCAGTTGTCCCGGAGCCGTCGAAATCGGACGCGTCGTTCCGCGTGGACCCGAACGCGTCGCGATCCGTCGGTGAAGGTCGCGGTTCTCGTTTCGGGCTCCGGCACGAACTTGCAGGCGCTGCTCGACGCGGCGCGCACACACGAGTTCCCGGCTGAGATCGCGGTGGTCGCGTGCAACCGCGCCGGGGCCCCGGCCATCGCTCGAGCCGAATTGTCCGGTGTTCGCGTATGCATCGCCGACCCACGGGATTACCCGCGCCGCGCCGAGCGTCAGCGCCGACTCTTCGAGGCCGTGCGCGACGTGGGCGCTGAGCTGGTGGTGCTGGCCGGCTTCGACGAAGTGCTGACCGCCGAGGTCGTCGCCGCGTACGCGGGCAGAATGATCAACACGCACCCGTCGCTGCTGCCCGCGTTTGGTCGCACTCTGCATGCGGTGGAAGAAGCGCTGGCGCACGGCGTCAAGGTCACGGGCTGCACCGTGCATCTGGTCACAGACGACCTGGACGGTGGACCAATCCTGCTCCAGCAGTGCGTCGCCGTGCGGGATGACGACGACGCCGCATCGCTGCACGCGCGGATCCTCGAGCAAGAGCACCGTCTGGTGTGCGAGGCGGTGCGCGCCTATGCCGAGGGTCGCGTGCGGGTCGAGGGTCGCGTTGCACGCGTGCTAGCATCCCACGACAGGTCAGAACTCGGAGCTCAGACTTCAGATGGTCTGAGCCACCGGGGCTGACTGCTGATTTTCACTGCTGATGCCTTCCTGAATGCGCGCGATTCTGTCGGTTTACGACAAAACGGGCGTCGTAGACTTTGCTCGCGGGCTCGAGGCCCTGGGCGTCGAGCTTTTTTCGACCGGCGGCACTGAAAGTTTGCTGCGCGAAGCGGGGGTCAACGTCCGCGGCGTGCAGGAAATCACGGGTTTCCCGGAGTTGCTGGGCGGACGCGTCAAGACGCTACATCCGGCCGTGCACGGCGGCATCCTGGCCCTGCGTGACGATCCTGTGCACGTGGACGAGCTGGCGCGGCACGGGCTGCAGCCGATCGACATCGTGGTCTCTAACCTGTACCCGTTCCTGTCGGTGGCCCGCGATGCGACGGTCCAGTTGCCGGTCGCCCTGGAAAACATCGATATCGGCGGTCACACGCTGCTCCGCGCCGCGGCCAAGAACTTCCTTTCGGTTCTGTCGATTTGCGATCCACGCGACTACGACGGTGTGCTCGAAGGCTTGCGCCGCGACGCGGCAGTGGCCCCGGACGTTCGCCGTCGCCTGGCGGCCAAGGCTTTTCAGCACTGTGCCGTGTATGACACCCACGTTGCGCTGTACCTGCGGCCGCACGACGAGATCTTCCCCGACGAATACACCATCGCCTTGCGGAAAGTGACCGATATGCGCTCGGGCGAAAATCCGCATCAGCTGGCGGCCTTTTATGCCGAGTCCTCGCCACGCCCGCGCCCGCCCGGTCTGACGTTGGCCACGCAGCTGCATGGCAAGGCGCCGTCGTTCAACAACACCTACGACGTCGACCTGGCCTGGCAGGCAGTGCTCGACTTCACGTCGACGGCTGTTGCCATTGTCAAACACGGCAACCTGTGCGGGCTGAGCCTGGGCGACTCGGTGGCTGACGCGTTTCGCAAGGCGCTCGCCACCGATCCGCAGACGGCGTTTGGCAGCGCGGTCGCGGCCAATCGCGTGGTGGACGACGAGGCCGCCCGCGAGATTGGGGCGGTGTTCTTCGAGGATCTGGTCGCGCCGGACTTCACGACCGACGCGCTGGGCGTTCTGCGGCGCAAGAGCGATCTGCGCGTGTTCGCGACCCACGCCGACATGGGTACGCGTGGGCCGAACGGGTCGGGTCCGCTGCCAGGCGAGTTCGACTACAAGCGCGTGCTGGGCGGCTTCCTGGTGCAGACCCGCGACGCGCTGCCCGAACAGTCCTTCACGCCGCGGGTGGTGACGCAGCGCCAGCCGGTGCTCGCGGAGCTCACGTCGCTGTATTTCGCGTGGCGCGCGGTCAAGCACGTTACGTCCAACGGCGTGGTCCTGGCCAAGGGGCTGGCGCTGGTCGGCTTCGGGTCGGGGCAGCCGAGTCGGCAGGACGCCGTGGACCTGGCGTGTCGCAAGGCGGGCGAGCGTGCGGCCGGCTCGGTGCTGGCGTCGGATGGGTTTTTCCCGTTCCCGGATGCGGTGGAGCGTGCCGCCGACGCGGGGGTGACGGCGGTCATTCAGCCGGGAGGATCGAGTCGAGATCCCGAGCTGATTCGCATGGCGAATCGGCATGGGATTGCGATGATCGTTACGGGCGAGCGGCACTATCGACACTAGGCGGATCGCTGCGCCCGGCGAGGGCTTCTGCGCGTCTGAACTCGTCATGGTGGACGGCCGATGACTGGCTTTGACGCTCTGGTGCTGCGATATGGCGTCAATCCGCACCAGGTGCCTGCTCGCGTCGTGGCCACGCCACGGCTGCCCTTCGAGGTGCGCAATGGCGCGCCCGGGTACATCAATCTGCTGGACGCGCTTAACGCCTGGCAGCTCGTGCGCGAGCTGCGCAGCGTGACCGGACTGCCCGCGGCGGCGTCCTTCAAGCACGTCTCGCCCGCTGGCGCAGCCATCGGTTTGCCGCTCAGCGACACGTTGCGGCGCGCGTACTTCGTGGGCGAGCGAGACGAGCTCTCGCCGTTGGCCAACGCTTTTGCCCGCGCGCGCGGGGCGGACCGCGTCTGCTCGTATGGCGACTGGGTTGCCCTGAGCGACCCCGTGGACCTGCCGACGGCGCGCTTGCTGCGCCGCGAGGTGTCCGACGGGGTGATTGCTCCGGGCTTCGAGCCCGCCGCCTTCGAGCTGCTCAAAGCCAAGCGCTCCGGACGCTACACGATGCTGCAGGTCGATCCGAGCTTCCAGCCGCCCGAGATGGAGATGCGCCAGGTCTTCGGCGTGAGCTTCGAGCAGCGACGCAACAGCGTTGTGCCGTCGGCGGACTTGCTCCAGCGCATCGTCACGCGGCGGCAGGACCTCTCAGACGCGGCGCGTCGCGACATGCTCGTTGGGCTCATCACCATCAAGTACACGCAGTCCAACTCGGTGTGTCTGGTTGCCGACGGGCAGGTCATTGGCAACGGCGCCGGCCAGCAGTCACGCATTCACTGCACACGGCTGGCTGCCGACAAGGCCGACACGTGGCAGCTGCGGCAACATCCGCGGGTGCTGGCGCTGACGTTTCGCGCCGGACTGGACCGTGTCGATCGTGACAATGCCATCGACCAGTTTCTGCGCACGGACCTGACGCAGGCTGAAGAGCGGGTCTGGCGTGCGTGCTTCGCCTCGGAGGCGGAGGTGCCCGCGCGGTTGTCAGCCGACGAGCGGCGTGCGTGGCTCGAGGCGGTGCGCGGCGTGACGCTGGCGTCGGACGCCTTTATCCCGTTCCGGGACAATGTGGATCGCGCGCATGCCAGTGGAGTGGAGTACATCGTGCAGCCGGGCGGGGCCCAACGCGAGGCGGAGATCGTCGCTGCCTGCGATCAATACGGGATGGTGATGGCGTGTACGGGCTTGCGCTTGTTTCACCACTAAATCCGTTCGTGGAGCACGTGAGAGGCTGAGGCACGCCCTGTCACGCGGAGCGAAGGGGAGGGAGAACGGGTCTGCTCCCTGCGACGGGGTGCGGGAGCGGGTCTACCTCCGCGCGACCCGGAACGGGAGTGGGTGCACTCTGTGCGAGGCGGAGCGGGTCAGCCAGTTGGCCTTCGCCAGGTTGAGGCATGCGCTGCCAGCGCGTGCATTACTTCTGCTGGGGTCCCCTCTGGGGAGAAGTTCTGCTCCTGCCCGCCTCAACGCGTCACACGTCAGCGTGGAAAAACGAGCTCGGCGCGGCCACCTTCGCCGGCGGGATGTTCGGAAAAGCGGTCCGCTGGACGATTAACCGGTAGACATGGGACTCGACGCGGTCGTGGCGATGTATCGCGCAGCGCTCCCCCGCGTCTACGGCTATTTGCTGCCGCGCTGCGGCAGCGTCTCGATCGCCGAAGATCTGACCGCCGAGACGTTCCTCGCCGCCGTCGACGCCAGTCGACACGGAACGCTGCCAGAAGCCAGTGTCGGCTGGCTCATCGGTGTCGCACGCCACAAGCTCGTGGACCACTGGCGGCGCCTGGAGCGCGAGCAGCGCGGCCTGGCCGCCGCCGAGGAGCGCTCGACCGACGTTGACGATCCCTGGGACGAATGGCTCGACGCGGAAGCAGCGCACACCGCGCTGGCGCAGCTACCGGTCGTACAGCGTGCGGCCCTCACGCTGCGCTATCTGGATGGGCTGCCTGTCGCCAGCGTCGCGGAGCATCTGGGCCGCAGCGTGCACGCTACCGAGACCCTGCTGGTACGTTCCCGCTCGGCGCTCCGCCGACACTATGAACAGGACCGCGGCGATGTCCGCTGACCGCGGCCAGGGCGATCAGGATCCTCTGGAGCGCCTGCGGCTGCCGATCGTTCCGATCGAGCCGCGCGCGGACTTCACGGAAGGCCTGCTGCGGCGACTGTCCGCCCGCGGAGCCCAACAGTCGTGGCATGAGGTGCCGACGATCCGCTACTTCGTCGACGACCTTGACAGAGCCGTAGCGTTTTACTGCCAGCAGCTCGGGTTCGAGGAGGAGCTGCGGCCATCGCCGGTGTTCTCGATGCTGTATCGAGGGGATCTGCGGCTCCTGCTGAGCGTGCCGGGCGCGCACCAGGGTGGCCACGCGCTGCCGGATGGCACGATCCCGGTGCCAGGCGGATGGAACCGCATCCTGCTGCAGGTTTCGGATCTGGACACCGTCATTGACGGTCTGCGACGCGCGGGCGTGCGGTTCGTCGACGACGTGCCGCGCGGGGTCACCGTGCGCCAGGTGATCCTCGAGGACCCGTCGGGCAATCCCATCGAGTTGTTCGAGCCAGGAACGGGTTATCACGAACGTGCCCGCTAACGAGGAGGAACGTATGCCAACAGTTCAGGTGCGATACATCGTCAATGACGTCGATGAGGCGATGGCTTTTTACTGTCAGTGGCTCGGGTTTTCCGAGGTCATGCATCCGTCACCGATGTTTGCGATGCTCGCGCGCGGCGACCTGCGGCTCGTGCTGAGCCAGCCGGGCGGTGGCACGCTTGGGGGCGGTTCGACGCTCGCCGACGGTCGGCGGCCGGAGCCAGGCGGGTGGAACCGCTTCGCGATCCAGGTGGAGGACCTTCAAGCCACTGTTGACCAGCTGAAGGCTTCCGGCGCGCACTTCAGGAGCGACATCATTCAAGGCGTCGGCGGCAACCAGGCGCTGGTCGAGGACCCCTCCGGAAACCCGGTGGAGCTCTTTCAGCCACTCATCCCCGAGGCCAAACTCGGGTAGGTCAGCGTTGCGGGCCGCGGGCTCCCTTGACGCAGTCCGTGACCGAGCTCAGAGGTGCGCGTCGAACCAACCGGCGATGCGCTCCAGGCGCTCGACGCGGCGGTCGGGACGGCCCGAGCGGCTCAGGTTGTGGCTCTCCTCGGGAAAACGCACCATCTCGACGGCAGTTTTGCCCATCCGACGCAGGCGGACGAAGAGTTGTTCGGCCTGCTCGATCGGGCAGCGCAGGTCGCTCTCGCTGTGCACGAGCAGCAGCGGCGTACGCATCTGGGCGGCGTACGTCAGTGGCGAGCGCTCGCGGTACAGCGCCTCGCGCTCGAAGACCGGCCCGCCCAGGACGTAGTCGCCGAACCAGGGACCGATATCCGATGTGCCATAGAACGACACGAAGTTGTACAGGCCGCGCTGTGACACGGCTGCCTTGAAGCGATCCGTATGGCCCAGGAGCCAGGTGGTCATGTAGCCGCCATACGAGCCGCCGGTCAGTCCCAGCCGAGTGGTATCCACCCACGTCCAGGCTGAGACGGCGTCGAGCGCCGCCATGCAGTCGGCCGCGTCCTGGTTGCCCCAATCGGCGAAAATCCGCGCGGTGAAGGCTTCGCCGTAGCCTTTGCTGCCACGCGGGTTGGCGAACACTACCGCGTAGCCGCGCCCGGCGAGCACCTGAAATTCGTGCATGAACGTGGCCGCGTACATGGTTTCCGGGCCACCGTGAACCTCCAGAATCAGCGGCCAGCGCTTGCGCGCGTTGAACCCAGCGGGCTTGATGACCCAGCCATGCACGCTCACCCCGTCGGTGCTCGTGGTGTCGAACGGCTCGGCGGGCGACAACCTGAGGGTCTCCAGCAGAGCGTCGTTCTCGTGGGTCAGCCGTCGTTCCTCGCCACGCTCCAGCGCGAAGACCTCGTACGGATGGGTAGGATCCGAGATCAGCCCAACGAGTCGGTCGTCGGGCGCCGTGCTGAATGCCGCGACCTCGCGTTCGGGCCCGCCCAGGATGAGCTCTGACTGGCCGCTGTCGCGGTCGAACCGGACCACCTCGACGCGTCCGAAGCGGGAGACCAGCGTGAGAATGCCGTGGCCGTCGGCCGTATAGCGCGGCGGCGACGGCGCGCCGGGGTCGCGCGCGTC
This sequence comes from uncultured Chloroflexia bacterium, assembly GCA_963776625.1. Lineage (GTDB taxonomy): Bacteria > Chloroflexota > UBA6077 > UBA6077 > CF-72 > CF-72. The sequence goes on from CAVZNP010000014.1 coordinate 45,291, forward strand.
GGAGTTGGCCGCGTTGCCGAGCTCGTCGGGGAAGTCGCGCGAGATCGACGTCACCTCGCCAGCCTGGATGGCTGACTCGAGGAGTCCGCTGTTCACGCCGTACTCCCAGCCCCGCTCGTGGCCGAGGTACGCCACCCGCGTGCTGTCCGGCGAAAAAACGGGGTGGGCGACCTGGCCCTTGTGTCGGGTCAATCGTCGCGGGCGGCCGCCCACGACGGGCACGACCCAGACGTCGTTGAGCAGGCTCAGGTCCCGATCGCGTTCGCGATTCGACGTGAAGGCGAGGAGACTGCCGTCCGGGGACCAGCCCGGCTCTGCGTCGTCGAAGTCGCCGTCGGTGAGCTGTTTGGGCGTCGCGCCTGGACGCCTGACATCGACGACGAACAGGTGGCGGTGCAGGGCTTCGAGGAAGCCTTCGCCGTCAGCCTTGTGGCGCACGCGGGTGATGATCTTGACGCGTGGAGCTTTGCCCCGCTCCTCCGATTGACCCTCCTGGCGGGCGATGTCGTCGATGTCGACGCGGGCGGAGAACGCCAGGCGGTCGCCTGACGGTGACCAGACGGGCGCGCCCGCGCCGCGTTTGAGCGACGTGAGCTGGCGTGGCTCGCCACCTGCCAGCGACAGGACAAAGAGCTGCGAGCGGTCGGCTTCGCGGTCGGAGACGAAGGCGAGGGACCCGCCATCCGGGGACCAGCGCGGCGCCACATCGCGATGGTGGCCGCTGGTGAGCGCTCTCGGCGGACTCGAGCCGTCGAATGGCACCAGCATGATCTGCGAGCGGTAGTGGGTATGGTCGTCCGTGTCGACCCAGGAGACCACGTACGCCACGTTCGTACCGTCGGGACTGAGCTGTGGGTCGGACACGAAGCGAAGGCAGTACAGATCTTCGGCCGTCATTGGGCGACGGCTGGCACGTCGGACAGCCATGGCCGCGAGGGTACGCTACCGGCGCATGGTGTTCGTTGCCGTGGCGGTGGCCACGGCCGTCGTGTACGCGGTCTGGGTTGCGTGGGTGCCGCTGCTGCCGACGAACCTCTTTACGCCCGTGCTCGATCTGGGCCAGGTCACGGGCTACACCTGGGTCTCGGCGGCGAGCTACCTGGCCATCGTGCTGACACTGTGTGGTCTCTACGCGCTCGGCTACCGCACACTGGCTTCGAGCCAGCGGCGGGTCAAAACGGTTTGGCTGTTCGTCACCGCGGCCATCTTCGGCGCGGAGCTGCTGCTGGCATACCCGGCCACCGCGGCGGACGTCTTCAGTTACATTGCTGACGGGCAGCTTCTGGCGCTGCACCACGTCAACCCGCTCGTGGCCACCCCGCTCGACTTTCCTCAGGACGCCATCGTCGGCTTCCTCGTCTACCCTGGCGAGCCGTCACAGTACGGGCCGTTGTGGGCCATGCTCAGCGGCGCCATTGCCAGCCTCTCTGGCACTGACTTGCTATCTGAAGTGCTGCTCTACAAGCTGGTCGCCCTGCTGGCGCATCTCGGGAGTGGGGCGCTCATCTACCTGATCGCGGCGCGACTGACGGGCAGCGCGCGTCGCGCAGGGTGCAGCGCTTACCTCTTTCTGTGGAACCCACTGCTGTTGTGGGAAACCGTCGGCAACGCGCACAACGACGGGCTGATGCTGCTGTTCGGGCTGGTCGGCGTCTGGTTGTTCATCGCGGGCCATGACCTGCTGGCGCTGGCGTGCGTCGGTCTGGGGGCGCTCATCAAATTGCCGATCGCGCTGATCGGGCCGGTGCTGTTTGTGGGCGTGCTGCGGCGCAGTCGGGCCAGGGCGATCGCCGGCGGGCTGCTTGGCCTGGCGCTGGTGCTGGTCATGTACCGACCCTTCTGGGCTGGCCCGCAGACCCTCGGCGCGCTCCAACGCACTGACCTGTTTACGGCGTCGGTAGGCGCGGTGCTGCGTCTTGGGCTGTTGCCCGCCGTTGGACTCGACACGGCCGGCAGCCTGGCCCGCACCGCGTCGCTAACCGTGTTCGCGGTGATCGCCGTCCTGTCGGTCGTGTTCGCTTCGGCGGCCGAGACTGACACGGAAAGCGTGCGGCCAGCGTACTGGACGCTGCTCGGCGGGCTGCTGTTCCTCACGACCTGGTTTCAAGCGTGGTACGTGGTCTGGCCATTCGGTGTCGGGGCTGCGCTGGGCGAGCCGAGGCGGCATCTCGAAGTGGCGCTGCTGGGCCTGGGCGGACTTTTGCAGTACTTCGTGTTCATCTATCTATGGCCCCTGGCCTTCCCGCACACGGAAACGCTCGGCATTCAGCTGACGGCGTATCTGGCTGTCGTCGGGCCACTGGCGGTCCTGTTTGCCTGGCGGCTCGCGCCGCGGGTGAGCCTGCCGATCCTGCGACGGATTTCGGCGTCGTCTGCCGAATACCATTAGTCCGTGGAAACGCAAGTTGCGCCGCGCGCGCGTACGGGCGCCTCGCGCCATGCCGACTCGTGGGTCTTTCTGGATGGCGAGATGCTCCGCTACCACGAGGCGTACCTGCCGCCGATGACGCACGCCTTGCATTACGGCACCGGCTGCTTCGAAGGGATTCGTGCCTACTGGAACGCGGCGCACGAGCAGTTGTATCTCCTCCAGGCCGAGGCGCATTACGCGCGATTGCGGCGTTCGGCCTCAATTTTGCGAATGGACGTGCCGTATGCGAATCAGGAGCTCGTCGACGTGACCATCGAGATCCTTCGGCGCAATCAGGCGCGCACGGACACGTACGTGCGGCCGCTGGTCTTTTTGTCCGAGGAAGAGATCGGCGTCAGGCTGCACGGCATGAAGCGGAGCTTCCTGATTTTCACCGCGGCGTACGGCGACTACATTGATGTCCAGCACGGCATCCGCTGCATGACCAGCAGCTGGCGACGCGTGGCCGACTCGGCCATTCCCGCGCGAGCCAAGATCACCGGCTCCTACGTCAACTCGGGGCTGGCCAAGTCCGAGGCGCTCGAGCATGGCTTCGACGAAGCCATCATGCTCACCCAGGAGGGCCACGTCAGCGAAGGGTCGGCTGAGAATCTGTTCATGGTGCGGGACGGGGTCTTCGTGACGCCATCGGTGACCGAAGACATTCTCGAAGGCATCACCCGCACGTTGCTGATCGGCCTCATCCGAGATGAGCTCGGGCTGGACGTTGTCGAGCGCAGCATCGATCGCACCGAGCTGTACACGTGCGACGAGCTGTTTTTGTGCGGGACTGGCGCGCAGGTGTCGCCCGTGGCCGAGATCGACCACCGCAAGGTGGGCTCCGGCGAGGTCGGGCGCTGACGCGTCGGTTGCAGGAGCTGTATTTCCGCGCCGTGCGGGGTGAAGAAGCGCGCTACCGAGACTGGTTGACGCCTGTGTACGGGTGACCGCGCCACTCCGGCTGGCGCATCCCATCATCGACGTCCATACCCACCTGATGCCCGAGCGGCTGTTACGTGCCGTTCGGGCGTATTTTCGTGCGCACCTGTGGGAGCCGCGGTATTCGGGGCCGACCCAGGAGCTCGTTGCGCAGCTGCTGGAAGCGGGGGCGAGCCGCTTCGTCTTCATGCCGTATGCACATCGAGGGGAAATGAGCCGCTCGCTCAATCACTGGGTGGCCAACGTGCAGGCGACATTCGCGCCCGCGGGCATCGGATTCGGCACCTTTCATCCGGACGACGACGAGCTGGTGCCCGACCTGGCCGACGAAGCATTCGGACGGCTCGGACTGCGCGGCGCGAAGCTGCATCCGCAAGTCGGTCGCTTCGGTATGGACGATCCGCGCCTGGACCCGCTGTACGCGCGCGCCGTGGAGCACCGGGCGCTGCTGCTGATCCACGCTGGACGGCGGCCTGAGCCGAGCGAGTACGTCGGGGCGCGCGCCTTCGCGCGGCTGATGCGGCGTTTTCCGAAGCTGCAGGTGATCGTGGCGCACGCCGGCGCGGACGAGTTCGAGAGCTTCTTCGACCTGTGCAGCGTGTACGAGGGCGTGTTTCTGGATACGGCGATGGTCTTCGACCGCCAGCTGGGCCCGCCGCCGCCGATCCAGCGGGTGCTCGAGTTCCAGGACCGGGTGGTGTTCGGGAGCGATTTTCCGAACATTCCGTATCGGTGGGAAGACGCGGTGGCGTCGATTCTCGAGCTTCGCCTGGGCCGCACGCTCGAGGAGAAGCTGTTGTGCACGAACGCGGCGCGGCTGCTGGGGCTGGATCCGCGTGCGCTCGCGGAGGGGTGACGCCTCGACGCCATGAACCGGCCAAAACGGTTAACCCGATAGATGCGCCTCGGTCCGAGTAGACTTCTCGTGGGGTCCCTTCTGGGGAACAACTGACTATGGCCACTGTGCTCGTCGCGGACGACGAAAAGAACATCCTTCAGCTTGCCCGCATGTACCTGCAAGCCGAAGGTTTCACGGTGGAAACGGCTGGCAACGGTCGTGAAGCCCTCGAGAAAGTGCGCCTGGCCAAGCCCGACCTCCTCGTGCTCGACCTGATGATGCCGGAGATCGACGGCTGGGAGGTCTGTCGGCGACTGCGCAAGGAGAGCGACCTGCCGATCATCATGCTCACCGCGCGCGGCGATGACGTGGACAAGATTGTTGGCCTGGAGCTCGGCGCCGACGACTACATGACCAAGCCCTTCAACGCACGTGAGCTGGTGGCGCGCGTGAAGGCGGTGCTGCGCCGCTACTCGGCGGGCAAGGCGCCCGAGAAGGTGCTGCAGGTCGGCGACCTGCGGATCGACCCGGAGCGGCACGAAGTGAGCATCGGGGAGCGTCCGATCGAGCTGCGGCCGAAAGAGTTCGAGCTGCTCACGACGCTGGCGCGCAACCCGGGCGTGGTCTTCGATCGCGAGCGCTTACTCAAGTTGGCCTGGGGCTACGACTACTATGGCGACTCGCGCACGGTCGATGTCCACGTCACGTGGCTGCGCGAGAAGCTGCGCGACAGCAGCGCACGCATTCAGACGGTGTGGGGCGTCGGCTACAAACTGGTCGAGGCGGAGCCCGGGGAGGCAGCGCCTGCTCGGCGCAGGCGTGCGTAGGGAGGGTCGCGCGGGTGAAGTTCGCGCCGTTTTCGTCGCTGCGAGCCAAGCTGATTGCCGCGTTCGTGGCGGTGATCGCCATCTCGCTGCTGCTGGCTTCGGCCACATTTGCCTATTTGCTCCGCGAATATCAGATCCAGACCGAGGAAGACCGTCTCGAGAGCATCGCCGCCTATAACGCCACCCAGGTGGTGCGCTGGGCAGCTTCTGGCCAGTCGCTAGGCACAATTTCGGCACAGCTGGACATGACCGCCGGCGACGCGGGCGTACGCATTCTGCTGCTCGACGATCGCGGCACGGTGCTGCACGATACCGACAACAACCTGTTCGCCGGACGCACGTTCTCGATTCCACCCGACCCGGGCAGACGTCCAAATGTCGCGCAGGGGCCCGTGTCCACGCCCGCCGGCGAGGAAGTCTTCACGGTGGCGCCGCGGTTTGGCGATCCGCGGCTCCAACTCCAGTTCGGCGGCATGCGCGTCGCCGTGGTGGCACCAGCCCAGACGCTCGGCCGTGCCTGGACGGACATTCTCCCGAGACTGTCCATGGCTGCCCTCAGCGCGCTCCTGGTGTCGATCGTCATCGCCTTCTGGCTGGCCTCGAGCATCACTCGACCCATCGCCGAGATCACGCGCGCCTCCGAGGAGATGGCGCGCGGCAACCTGGATCCCGACCTTACCTTGCCTGAGACCAACGACGAGGTGGGCCGATTGTCGAGCGCGTTCAAAGCCATGGCCCGCGAAGTTGCGCTTGTCGCACCGCGCCATGCGCGACCTCATGGCGAATGTGAGCCACGATCTACGCACGCCACTGACGTCGATCAGCGGCTTTGCCGGAGCGCTGGTGGATGGCACCCTCTCGGGCGCCGACGGCGCGCGTGAGGCGGGACGCATCATCGGCGAGGAGGCCGAGCGCATGCGCCGACTCGTCGAGGACCTGCTGTATCTGAGCCGCATCGAATCAGGCGATCTGGCGCTGCAGCGCGATCCGGTGGATCTGAGCGAACTGGCGCTTGCCGCGCAAGCGCGCTTCCTGTTCCGCGCCCAGGAGCGCGGCATCACCTTCGGCGTGGACGCACCCCAGCACGTCGCGATCCTGGGCGACTCGCATCGCCTCGGGCAGGTGCTCGACAACCTCGTGGAGAACGCTTTCAAATACACGCCGCCAACTGGTTTCGTCACAGTTTCGGTGGGCCTCGAGGAGAGCCGTGCGCCTGGCAGTGCGCGTAACGCGCGCCCCGCGCGTACCGCGACGCTGACCGTTCACAACACGGGCTCGCTACATCCCGCCAGAAGAGGCTGAGCGCGTTTTCGAGCGCTTTTATCAGATCGACAAAGCCCGCGCAGGTAATCGCGGCAGCGGTCTGGGACTGGCCATCGCCAGCGAAATCATCCAGGCGCATGGCGGTCGCATCGAACTCCACAGCACCGTGCAGGGGGGTACAACGTTTACCGTTCGTATACCTGCGCTTGATGCGAGTGTGCCTGCTGCCCTCCCCGCCTCGAATGAAAGCGGGCGGCCAACGGAAGTTGGCGCGCTCCGCTAACCTGGCCGCCCGAGCCAATCGGGCACTCATGGCCGGTCTTGCGCTCGCAGCGCTGCTGCTGGGCGCGCCCGACGTCGCGCTGGCGGCCTCGCCTACGCCGGCCGCGACGGTCAAGCCGACCGCCAGTCCCACGCCCGTGCCGCCGACGCCCACGCGGGTGCCCCCAACGGCGACGCCGCTGCCGCCGAGCGCGACCCCGACCCCGCCGCCGCCCAGGGCCACACCGACCACCGTGCCGACGTCGCCGCCGAGCGTGGTGCCGCCGAGCGTGGTGGCCACGACGGCCCCGCCGCCAGTGACCGCAACCCAGGCTCCGAGTGCGCCACTCGCGACCCAGGCTGCCAGTGCGCTGCCGACGCCGCCCACTCCGGGTGCGGCGCCAGCCGCCCAGGGCGTCACACCCGCCGCCAGCGCTCTGCCCTTGGTTCCGCAAGGCACACCGTCGCCAGTTGGCAGTCCGCTCGCTACCGTGGCCGCCAGCGCGACGGCGAGCAGCGTGGCGACTTCGCCGACGCCGAACCCGCTCTCCAGTGTCGTGACCATCGCCAGCCCGTCACCGGTCGGGTCACCCGTCGGGGCCACCGTCACCGCGGTCCCGACGTCGTCCATCACGCCGACGCCGGACGCCGCGCAGGTGGGCATCGGCAGCATTCACGGTGTCACCTTCCTCGACGACAACGCCGATGGCCAGCTCACCGACGCCAAGCAGCGCCTGACCAACGTTGAGCTCGTGCTGACCTTTGCCAGTGGCCTGCTCCGCACGACCCATTCGGATGCCGCCGGTCAGTTCCGATTCGACGGGCTGCCGCCTGGTACGTACCACGTGACGCTCAGCCTGCCGGACGACTACGTCGCAACCACCGACGCGGGGGAGGACGTCGAGGTCGTCGACGGGGCAGACACCAGCGATCTGCAGTTCGGACTCATTACCCGCGAAGCAGCCGGCCTGGCGCCGGACGGTTCGGCGCCGGACGCGGCCTCCGACGACGAGCAGATCATTGCCCTGGCGTCGGTCACGTCGCTGCCGTTGCGCTTCGCCGAGGGCCGCGACGTCATGAATCAGGTGCAGCGGCGCGTCCTGGGTGACGGCTTGATCTGGCTCGGCGTGCCGTTCCGCTCGCAGCTCGATGGTGGCAACTTCCAGTACGTGAACTGCGGGCCAGCGTCGCTAACCATGGTCCTGGCGGGCTTCGGGCTCGAAGTCGGGCCGTCGCAGGTACGCGACTATCTGAACAGCCTGATCGACAACTACGACACCGACCTGGGCACCAGCCTGGACACGCTCTCGCGCATCGCCACGCAGGCGGGTCTGACGCCCATGGATCTCTACAGTGCCCAGGGTGGCTACCGGAACTGGTCGACGGACGCGGTGCGCTGGCACGTGCAGCAGGGGCACCCGGTCATCACGTTGGTGAAGTATCGGAACCTGCCAGGGCACACCAGCTCGCTCTCGGACTTCGATCACTACATTGTGATTACCGGGTTGACACCCAACGGCTTCATCTACAACGACGGCGCCTTTGCCACGACGCTTGGCTATGGGCTCGAGATCTCCGATGTCGAGCTGGAGTACGCGTGGGACAACTCGTCGATTCCGCACCACGCGCTGGCGCTGGGCCTGTCGCCGGATCAGAAGTCACTGACGTTCCCCGAGCTGCCGCGACAATCGCGTTCGCCGTCGGCTGACGTGGTGGCGCGCAGTACGCGGCGGCTTGCGGATGCGGACGCGGGGGCGGTCTCGCGCGCGCCGCTGGTGTTGACACCGGTGGCGCCTGCTACTCCTGCGCCGACGGCTGCGTCCGCGCCGACGTCGTTGATCGGCGATGGCTGGGAGGAAGACCCTTCGATGAACGTCTCGCCGCTCGACGCAGCCAGGGACGCCGATGGGGCTCAACATGGAGCCGAGCGAACAGCCGGCGCTCGAGGCGAGGCCTGGGCCTGGGGCGGAGGTGCCCAAGTTGCTCGTGCTGCTCGGAGCGGGCTGGGTGCTCTGGGGCGTGCTGACGCTGAGCGGCATGAGCGCGCGCAAGCTGAACGCGGTTCGATGGCCGCGGCCGAGGTGGCTGCGCTGGCCGCGGCGCTCGCGGGCGACGTTGGAGGCGACGGGTGACGAGGGAGCGAGCTAGCGAGCTAGCTACTTAGCACCCGAGGGCCAGGGCCAGGGACTGCTTGCACGGTTCGTGGATCGACAGGGTTTCGCTGGCGCCGCGTCCGGCGGATCGTGTCGACGCACCTGCGTACGCAGGTGATTTACGCTGCGTTGTTTTGAGGGATGCGCGTGGCAGGTCGGGTCCTGCGCGGGCCGCGACTGGACCGGCGAGACTGAAGCGTTTAGACGTTGAAGAGTACGTGCAGGACGTCGCCGTCGGCGACCGTATAGCTCTTTCCCTCCTGGCGTACCCATCCGTGCTTTTTGGCATTCGCCTCGCTGCCGGCTTCCAGCAGCCGGTCCCAGCGGATCACTTCCGCGCGGATGAAGCCGCGCGCCAGGTCCGAGTGAATCTCGCCAGCGGCGTCCTGCGCGTTCGTGCCGCGGCGGATCGTCCAGGCGCGACACTCGTCATCGCCGGCGGTGAAGAACGAGATCAGCTCCGCCAGGCGGTACGCCTCGGTGGTGACCGAGCCCAGCTCGCTACCCGAGACGCCCAGGGCTTCCATGAACTCCGCGGCATCCTCGGGGCTCAGCTCGCCGAGCTCCATCTCGAGCTTGCCAGGTAGCGCTAGCACGGCGGTCAGCGGTAGCTCGCGGGTGGCATCCGCCAGCGCCTCAACCTGGTCGGCGCCTAGCTGATCGTCGGCCAGGTTCATCACCACCAGAGTCGGCTTCAACGTCAGAAAGCCGAAGCTGGCGATCGCCTTGTGCTCCTCAGCGTCCAGGTCGACGGTGCGGGCCGGCTGACCGGCTTCGAGAACGGGTTGGAGACGAGACAGGACGCTCATCTCGCGTTCCTTCGCGGCGCGCTCCGCGGGCGTGCCCTTGGCACCCAGCCGCAACTCCTTCTCCAGGCGATCGACCCGCTTTTCGATCTGCGACAGGTCAGCCAGCTGCAGCTCGAGACTGAAATCCTCGAAGTCGGAGCGCGCACTTCGCTCGGACTGGAACGCCCCGACGACCTGCAGCAGCACGTCGACCGTACGCAGATGGGCGAGCACGGCGGCGCTGCTCTCCTGGCCCATGCCCTTCGCCACACCCGCGACGTCCACGAAGCGCACTTCGGCTGGCGTGTGCTTGACGGGTTGAAACAGGTCTGACAGACGGTCGAGACGCTCGTCGGGCACTTTCACCACGGCCAGGTTGGGCTCGGCGCCGGCGTAGCCACCGATGCTGGCGTGCTGATGCGCGAGTGCGTTGAACAGGGTGGTTTTGCCAGCGCCTGGCAACCCCGCGATGCCGATCTGCATTCCGGTGAGCTCGCTACTGGGTTTCGCCGAGCAGGCGGTTGATCTTGGCGCGTTCGTCCAGGTACTTGTTCTGGCCCACGAAAAAGCCCATCCGCGCTGTCACGATCCGGATGCTGTCGCGCAGGCTCAGATCGAGCTGGTCGGTTTCGTAGATCGCGCGCTGAAGAGGAGTCAGGCTTTGCAGGCTATCGAGAGAGTGCATTGGCGAACGCCCACGTATTGTAGCCGCGAGCGCCACTTACACTCCTGAGTGTGGAGCGGCTCTGGACGCCGTGGCGGCGAGCCTACCTGGAAGGCAGCGCTGGCCATGCGACGGGATGTTTTCTGTGCGATCACGCGCATGACACGGGCCATGACCGCGAAAACCTGGTGCTGTTCCGCGCGGCGTCTGTCTTCGTGCTGCTGAATCTGTATCCGTACAACAGCGGGCACCTGATGGTGGCCCCGTACCAGCACATCGGCGACTTTCCTCGACTGGAGCCCGCAACAGCTTCAGACTTGATGGCCGTGACGCAACGCGCGGTGGACGCCCTGGGGCAGGTGTACGCGCCCGACGGCTTCAACCTGGGTATGAACCTGGGCAAGTCGGCAGGCGCCGGGGTGCCGGATCATCTGCACATGCACGTCGTGCCGCGCTGGGACGGCGATACCAATTTCATGCCCGTGGTCGGCGAGACCAAGGTGCTCCCTGAAAGCCTCGATCAGACGTATGAGCGACTCGAGCCCTACTTCCGCACCTGACCGCCGCAAGCTCATTCTCATCGTCGACGATGAGCCTTCCGTACGCGCCATGGTGCAGGCCTCGATCCGTGCCAGGTCGACGGGGTACACCGCGATCGAGGTTGGCACGGCCATGGAGGCGCTGCGCGAAGCTCGCGAACAGCAGCCTGACCTGATCCTGCTCGACGTCGCGCTACCGGACCGGGATGGCTTCTGGGTGTGCAGCCAGCTCAAGTCCAATCCCGAGACCGCGCACATCGTCGTGGTCATGCTGACCGCGATGGGGCTGGCGTCCGATAAGGACCAGGCAGTCGCAGTCGGCGCCGACGGTTATATCGTCAAGCCGTTCAGTCCACGTGCATTGCTCGAGGAATTGGACCAACGGTTACTCTTTTCACAGTGACGTATGACTGACGTTGGGAACGTGGCCAGCTTTTCGCTGGAACCCCACGCGCGGCGTGTCGACAAACCCTGGGGCTACGAGATCCTGCTGTCGCCCGCCGAGGCGGCGTATACCTTCAAGCTCATCCACGTCAAGGCGGGCAAACGGCTGAGCCTGCAAGTGCACGACGTCAAGGTGGAAACCCAAACGTTGGTCGCCGGGCACGGCGTTCTGGTGCTGGAGGGGGCGGACGGGCAGCTGCACGATATCGACATGCAGTCCGGCGTCGGCTACCACGTGGCGGTCGGCCAGCGGCACCGGCTGTGCGCCGCCGCGGATACTGACGCGACTATTTTCGAAGCCTCCACGCCCGAGGCCGGTACGACGCTGCGACTCGAGGACGACTATGCCCGCCCGCACGAAACCGAGGAGCTGCGGCAGGCCGAACGCGCCGGCTAGACGCGAAGCCGAGTGCTCGCTCTTCCACAAGCGGCCTTCTTCCTGCTGCTGGAGGTGGCCGCGGGTGGGACGATCGCCCTGTTCTGGGTGCACCTACGTGGCGAGGTGCCGCGCGGCTTCACGCGATTCACCGGCGCGTGCCTGCTGGTGTGTCTGGTGCTGGCCATCTGGCTGCGCAGCAGTTTCCCGCCAGCCGCCAGCGACCTGAGCCCCACGGCAGCGCTGTGGTTCCAGGCCGAGCGGATTCTCAGTTTTGTCTTTGCGGCCGTTTTCGCCCTCTATCTGGTTGTCCCCGCGGTCAGGATTCTCGGGCCGCTGGTGCCGCTGCTGGCGTTGGCGACGCTGTGGGCGGCCTCCCTCGTCGTCACCAGTCCCCAGCTTGACGGCGTTGGCGTGCCGCTGGCCGTGCTCGCCGGCGGGCTGGCGCTGGGGACGGCGGTCGCCGCGCTGTCGCTTGGCCACTGGTATCTGGTCTCGCCCACGCTGGCGGTGCAGCCGCTGATTCGACTCACGTTCCTGTGTCTCGGGGCGGTCGTGGCGCAGATGGTGTTGCTGCCCATCCTGTTGTTTGGCCCGGGCGCCGAGGGGGCCGGCGTCCAGCAGTTGCTCGGCGACGATGGGTTGTTCCTCGGCGTGCGCGTCGTTTTCGGCTTGCTGGTGCCGCTGGGCGCGCTGCTGATGACCTGGCGCACCGCGCGCATCCGCTCGCTCGATTCCGCGACAGGCCTCCTGTACATCGTGGCGGCGCTGATCCTGGCGGGCGAAATCGCCGCCCGAACGCTCTTTTTCCTGACTGGCGTCGCAACCTGAGGTCCTTTTCCTGTCGGGACTCACAATCCGAGTCCCTATACTTGGGACGTGCCTGAGGACGCTCCCGAGCCAGCCGCGCTGCGATATCTGCCCGAAGCTGACGCGCTGGTGCTGCGTGCACCGGCCGCGCTGGTGGCGTTTGGCGGTTGGGTCGATGCCGGCTCGGGTGGCACAGGTGGCGTGCGTCATCTGATCAGCAACATGAAGACCCGCAAGCTGGCCGAAATCGACTCGGAGGAGTTCTTCACCTTCACCGATACGCGGCCGCTGGTGTCGATCGTCGGTTCTGGCGAGCGTGCGATCCACTGGCCGCGTGGCGAATTTCACGGCGCGGTCATCGAAGAGCATGCACGCGACCTCCTGTTGTTTGTCGGCCCAGAACCGAATTTGCGATGGCAGTCGTTTGCGTCGCTGTTGCTCGATGGCATGCAGCACTTCGGTGTGCAGTCGATGACGTGCATCGGCTCGATCTTCGGCGGCGTCTCGCATCGTGGTCAGGTGCGCATGACGGGCTGGTCCAACGACGAGCGCCTCGCCGAGCAGCTAGCTAGCCGCAAGGTCACGTTCACGAACTACGACGGGCCGACGGGCTTCGTAACCGTGCTTCTGTCCGAAGCGCAGAAGCGTGGGCTGCCGTCGCTGGCGATCTACGGTTTCGCGCCCAACTACATCCAGGGCGTGCCCAACCCGCGCGTGTCGCATGCGTTGCTGCAGACCTTCTCGGAGATGAGCGGCGTGCCGCTCGAGTTGCGCGAGCTCGATCGCGCCGGGCGCGCGCTGTCACGCCAGGTTGACCGGCTGCTGCAGGATCAACCGCAGCTCCGCGAGCAAGTCGAGCGCATGCTCAACCTGATGAGCGAAGGCAGCCCCAGTCAGCCAGAAGACGAGCCAGAACCCAGCGGCGGTGCGGGCGGTGGGCCGGGCGTTGAGCTGCCAAGCCCGCAGGCGGTCGTCAACGAGCTGGAGGAATTTCTCCGGCAGCTCCGCCGAGAAGACGCTGGCGACGCCAACGGCGAGTAAGTGCCGTTTGGACTGAGCCGTGTTGGCGTCGCTGCCGGGGCGACCGGCGCGCTCGCGGCTGGCGCGTTCGGATATTTACTGCGTCGGCCATTGCCCGCGCTGGACGGCGAGCTGCGCATCAAAGGGCTCAGTGCGCCGGTCGAGATCGTTCGGGACCGTTGGGGTATTCCGCACATCAGTGCTCGCGAGTCATCGGACGCGTTCTTCGCACAGGGCTTCTGCCACGCGCAGGACCGCCTGTGGCAGATGGAGTTGACACGGCGACTCGCCAGTGGTCGGCTTGCCGAGGTGTTTGGCAAGGATGGGCTGGACATCGACCGCTTCCAGCGACGCGTGGGACTGCGTCGGTGCGCGCAGCGCGAGTGGGAGACCGCTTCGAGCGAGGTGCGCGACATGTTGCGCGCGTATGCCGCTGGGGTCAACGCCTGCCTGGACGAGCTCGTGGCTGCCAAGAAGCTACCCGTCGAGTTTGTGCTGGCCCGTTTTCAGCCACAGCCCTGGGAGCCCGTCGACTCGCTGGCCTTCGCGCGCTACCTGGCGTATAGCCAGACGCCGAACTGGGAAAGCGAGCTGATTCGGTCGCGGCTCATCGCCCGAGTTGGCTACGCGGCCGCGGCCAGTCTCGAGGCGGACGTCTGGCAGCCGGATTCAGACGCGCTGCCTCATCTCGCCGATTGGGGCCCGACCGAGCTTGCGCAACCTGGTGATCTGCCCCCCTTGGAGTTGAGGGGTGGTCCGTTGGCCAGCAACGCGTGGGCGGTGTCGGGGTCGCGTTCGAGCACGGGCAAGCCGCTGCTGGCAAACGATCCGCATATGTTCCCGCGCTTTCCCAGCGTGTTTTACGAAACGCACCTGGCTGCCGGCGGCGAGATGAACGTGGTGGGCGGGAGCATTCCGGGCGCGCCAGGGATCCTGATTGGCCACAACCGCCACATCGCCTGGGGCATCACCGCCTCGATGGCTGACGCGGCGGATCTGTACGTGGAGCGGCTCGACCCGGGCGATGCGCGGCGAACCGAATTCGCCGGTCACTGGGAGAGCGGCACGCTCGTGCGCGAGGCAATCGCCGTCAAAGGCAGCGCTCGGCCGTGGATCGAGGAGGTGCTGATCACGCGTCGCCACGGGCCGTTGCTGACGCCGACCGGCAGCGTTCCCGACGAGCACCGCCCCCTCGCCTTGCGGTCGACGGTGCTCGAGGCTCCGTCCGCGGCGGCCGCGTTGCTGGGCATCAACCGGGCGACGTCGTGGGACGAGTTTCGCACGGCGGCGCGCGGCTGGGGCACGCCGGCGATGAACCTGACCTACGCGGACGCCGAGGGCAATATCGGCTACCAGATGGTCGGCAGTGTGCCAATCCGTCAGCGCGGCGAGGGCCTGGTGCCGTCGCCCGGCTGGAGCGGCCAGTACGAATGGAGCGGCGTCATCCCGTTCGACGACCTGCCGTGCGCGTTCAATCCGCCCGACGGGCTGTGGGCAAATGCCAATCACAACGTGGCGAAGAAGAGTCGCTATTTCTTCGGTCGAGAGTTCATCGACCCGGCGCGCTACCAGCGCATCCGGCAGGTGCTCGAGAGCAAGCAGCGGCACTCCGCGGTCGATTTCGGGGCGCTCCAGGCGGATGAGGTCAGCCTGCCCGCCCGCAGGGTGGCGGCGGCGCTGGTGGAGCACGTTTCGGCGCGTGGCCGGGTTGAGCGGCAAGCGATCGAGGAGCTGCGGCGCTGGGATGGGCGCATCAGCGTCGATTCGGCCGCCGCGAGCATCTACGAGGTGTTTCGCAATGAGCTGGTCCGCGCGCGGTATGCCGGGCTCGTCGGGGAGCTGCTGCCGGCCATGCTCGGCGTGGGCGTGCATCCGCTGCTCGCGCCCGTCAATTCGCACTACTTTTTGCAGACGCAGCGCGTAGTGGCATTCGTCGAAACGTCGCCGGAAGATCCCGCGGTCAGCCGCGCGTTCCACGCGTCGATCGGCTGGCTGGTGCGCAAGCTCGGGCCCAACGTTGCGGGCTGGCACTGGGGGCGGCTGCACCAGCTGCGACTGGAGCACGTGCTGTCGATGCGCAAGCCGCTCGGCGTTGTGTTTGACGTGCCGTCATTCGGGTGGGGTGGCGACCTCGAGACGGTGCGCGCGGGCGGCAGCTCGCCCGGGGCGTTCAAAGTGAGCGGTCCGATTTCGGCGTATCGCTTCATCGCGGACTGTGGGGATTGGGACAGTACGCTGGCGTGCATTCCGGGGGGCAGAGTGGGCATCGGGGGTCACCGCACTACGCCGATCAGGTGGACGCGTGGCGACGGGTGGCGTATCACCCGCTGTCCTTTACGCGGCCGGCGATTGCGCGAGTGCAGCGGCACGCGTTGCGGCTGATGCCGGAGTAGAAATCTGACTGCTCGACTCGGGCGCGTGCCGGCGTGTGATGGCTATGTACTGCCTTGTACGGCTCCGTAATCCATGTTCGCGGCCGTCACTGAGACAATGTCCGCCGTGCTCACCCCACTCCCGCCGGACGGTCTCGATCGCAGCGCCGATCGACCTCAGACGGGCGACATCCCCGAGATCATCCACGAAGACCCCTATGCGCGGGTCATGCGTGGCGACAGCGCTCGACTCATCGAGTCGAGCGACGCCCCAGCGGCGAACCTGATCATCACCTCGCCGCCCTACGCCCTGGGCGTGGACTACGGCCAGACCATCTACGCCGACGATCAGCCGTACGCGAGCTATCTCGAGTGGGTACGCACCTGGGCCGCCACCCTGTACTGCGTCGCCGCCGCCGGCGGCCGCGCGTGCATCAACATCCCGCTGGACTCCAACAAGGGCGGCAAGCGCGCCATCTACGCGGACTATCTGCGCATTTTTCAGGAAGTCGGCTGGACCTACCAGACGTCGATCGTCTGGAACGAGCAGAACATTTCGCGGCGGACGGCCTGGGGCTCGTGGCTGTCACCCTCGGCGCCGTTCGTCACCGCGCCGGTCGAGATGATCGCGGTGTTCTACAAGGGCAGCTTCCGGCGGCCGGCGAGCAACGGGCGACGCGGTGACATCACCCGCGATGAGTTCCTGGCGTGGACGCTTGGCATGTGGACGTTCGCCGGCGCCAATCCACGGCGCGTTGGCCACCCGGCCCCTTTTCCTGAGGAACTGCCGCGGCGGCTCATCAAGCTGTACAGCTACCCGGACGATCTGGTGCTCGATCCGTTCGTAGGCTCGGGCACCACGCTGATCGCGGCCAGTCGCCTGGGGCGGCGCTCGGTGGGGGTAGAGATCAACCCGGCGTTTTGCGAGCTCACCGTCCGCAACCTGCGCGGCGACAGGGGCACGCTCGCCGCGGCGGGCTAAGACGTTTTCCCCAGAGGGATCGTGTGCTCGCACGTCGCGCACCAGCCCTCGGTGTCGCGTACGGCAAGGCGGCGACCGCAGTAGCACACCCAGCCCTGCAGACGGGCGGGTTGTCCGTAGACCAGGGCGTGGTCGGGCACGTCATGCGTCACCACGCTGCCGGCGCCCACCAGCGCCCAGCGGCCGATCGTCACGCCGGTGACCACCACCGATTGCGCACCGACCGAGGCGCCCTCGCGTACCCGCGTGATGCCGACCTGCCAGTCGTCGGCGCTCTTCAGCGACAGGTCCGGGTTGACGGCGCGCGGCAGAAAGTCATTGGTGAAGCACACCTGCGGGCCGACGAACACGCCGTCGTCCAGTTCGACTCCCTCGTACAGCAGCGCGTTGTTCTGGATCTTGCAGTTGCGTCCGAGCCGCACGCCCGCGCCGACGTACACGCCCGCGCCGATGACGCAGCCGGCACCAACGCTTGCGTGTTCGCGGATGTGCGCCTGGCGCCAGACTTTGCTGCCCTCGCCGACGCTCGCGTCTGGCGAGACCTCAGCCGTGGGGTGAACGTAGGCGCGCGTGGACATCATCTGGTGGTAGGGGAGGATAAGCGGACTGGGCTGAGATCGCAGCTACTTTGATCCATGCGAAGCGTGCCACGCCGCGACGCCGTCGCGTATCACTGTCCCAGCGTTCGTCCTGTACATGCGCCTGCTGGTTACTTTCCTCGCCGTCATCGTTTTCCTCGGGGCGCTTGCCTTTGCGAGCGTCATGGGTCTGTACGCGTACTACGCGCGCGACCTGCCTGACCCCGGCACGCTGGCGAACCGCCAGGAGTTCCAGACCGCGCGGATTTTCGATCGCAACGGCAAGCTCCTGCAGGAAATCAACGACCCCGAGGGCGGGCGTCGCACGCTGGTGACGCTGCAGGACATCCCCAAGGTGGCGCAACAGGCGACCATTGCCGCTGAGGACGCCAGCTTCTATGAGAACCCGGGCTTCGACATCCGCGCTGTCATCCGCGCCACCTACCAGTGGGCGCGCAGCGGCTCACCTCAGAGCGGCGCGTCGACCATCACGCAGCAACTCGTCAAAAACACGCTCCTCGGCCCGGAGCAAACCGCCGAGCGCAAGATCAAAGAGGCCTTCCTGGCCATGGAGCTGACGCGCCGCTACTCCAAAGACCAGATCCTCGAGATGTACATGAACGAGATCCCGTACGGGAATCGGGCGTACGGCATCGAGGCCGCCGCGGAGACGTACTTCGGGAAACCGGCGAAGGAGCTGACCCTGCCCGAGGCGTCGCTGCTGGCGGGTTTGCCGCAGGCGCCCTCGTACTACGACCCGTACACGAACCTCCAGGCGGCCAAGGAGCGCCAGAGTTACGTCCTCGACCAGATGGTCAAGACCGGCGCGATCACCTCGCAGGAGGCCGCGGCGGCCGGCGCGGCGCCGCTCAACCTGGTACCGGCGAGTCAGACGGGTCCGCAGGAAGCCCCGCATTTCGTCACCTACGTGCGCCAGTTGCTGGAACAGCAGTTCGGCACCGAAGCGCTCTACCGCGAAGGCTTGCAGGTCACGACCAGCCTGGACCTCGACCTGCAGCATCTGGCCGAAAGCAAGGCCGCCGCGCACATCGCCGACATCAAGGCGCGCAATGCCACCAATGCCTCGCTGGTTGCCATTCAGCCCAGCACGGGCGAGGTGCTGGCGATGCTCGGCTCAGTCAATTTCAACGACGCCAGCATTGACGGTCAGGTGAACGTCGCGCTGGCGCTCCGCCAGCCGGGGTCTACGCTCAAGCCGTTCACCTACATCACCGCCTTTGGCAAAGGCTGGAACCCTGAGACCACGCTGTGGGACATCCCGACGACGTTTCCCGGTGGGTACAAGCCCAACGATTTCGACGACAAGTTTCCCGGCCCGATCTCGGTGCGGGATGCGCTGGCTCAGTCGCGCAACATCCCGGCGGTCGAAGCGCTCCAGTTCGTAACCGTGCCCGACATGCTGGCCACCGCCCACCAGTTTGGCATCGAAGACCTGCGCGACCCCGACCGCTACGGCCTGTCCGTGACGCTGGGCGGTGGCGAGGTCAAGCTGCTCGACCTGACCTACGCGTATTCGGTGTTCGCCAACGGTGGTCAGCAGATCGGCGTCGAGAAACCGCCGGACCAGAAGGAAGACGGCTTTCGACAGTTCGACCCGGTGTCCATCCTGAAGGTGACCGACTCGACCGGCAAAGTGCTCTACGAATACACGAAGCCGGGCAGTGCCCAGGTGGCGGACCCGCGCCTGGTGTACCAGATCACCTCGATCCTCTCGGACGACAAGGCGCGCCAACCGACGTACGGCGCCAACAGCCCGCTGCTGCTGCCCAATAATCGCCCCGCGGCGGTCAAGACGGGCACCACGGACGCGTTCCGCGACTCGTGGGTGGTGGGCTACACGCCAGACCTGGTCACGGGCGTGTGGGTCGGCAATACGGACAACACCCCAATGAAGGACGTCATGGGCGCGGCGGGCGCGGGCCAGATCTGGCATGACTTCATGGCCGGCGCGCTGGCCGACACGCCGATCACTCAGTTCAGCGTGCCGCAAGGTGTCCAGCAGGCGGACGTGTGCGCGCTCGGGGGGATGCTGCCCACGCAAGGCTGCCGAGAAAACACGCTGCCGCTGCACGGTGTTCGCCGCGACTGGTTCGTGCCGGGCGTCAACATGCCGACGAAGCCCGACACCTGGCACCAGTCCGTGCAGGTGTGCAAGGTCAATGGCAAACTCGCTACGCCGCTGGTTCCCGACAATGCGCGCGACACGCTGGTCTTCGTGAACCTGCCGGATACGGTGAGTACCTGGGGCGTGGCACACGGCTATCCCGCGCCGCCGACGCAGGATTGCAGCGACGTGTATCAGGGCGAAAAG
Source organism: uncultured Chloroflexia bacterium (assembly GCA_963776625.1). Lineage (GTDB taxonomy): Bacteria > Chloroflexota > UBA6077 > UBA6077 > CF-72 > CF-72. The sequence goes on from CAVZNP010000014.1 coordinate 64,887, forward strand.
ATCGCCCAGATCACGTCGCCGGCGGCCAGCGATCAGCTCTTGGTCGGCCAGACCCTGCAGATCGTCGGGTCGGCGTATATCGATGACTTCGCCAGCTATACGCTGGACGTCGGCGTGGGTGACGCGCCTACGACGTGGACGTCGATCACCGACACGCGCAAGCAAGCGGTCGACAAGGCGCTCCTCGGCGTGTGGAACACGACCGGGCTGCAGCCAGGGCGCTACCGCATGCGACTGCGGGTCGTGGACGAGTTCCAGAATGAGCAGGATTCGGACCCGCTCATCGTGACGCTGAGTGCGCCTCCCACGCCGACGCCGACCATGACGCCGGTGCCGACGGTGACCCCGACGCGCCCGCCGGCCAACGCGACGCCGACCGTCGTGGGGACGGTCGGGGCGACGGCGGCTGCCACGCGCGCCGCGACGCCCGCGCCGCAGCCGGCCGGGGCCACGATCACACCGCGACCCACGACGCCCGCCACGCCCGCGCCCAGGGGGTAACACGCTCCTCTCCCTTTGGCTGCCCGAGCGTAGACCTTGGCTGCCCGAGCGTAGACGCAGATGCACGGCGCAAGTCGCCGTGGACGCGCCGCGCCCACGGCGCTAGTTGACACAAGGTCTCAAAAACCACGATCATCCCAGGCGAGACGATATCTCGTCCAGCAATGCAGTGTTGAGTATCCCCCTTTCGTCGCGCGGCGACACGGCCGATGGCGCGCCGGACTCCCAGACTGGTCCGGTGGTGGCCTTCGACGATGCTGCTGTCGTTTTCGGGCAGCGCACCGTGTGGTCGCACGCCAACCTGACGCTCGCAGCGGGCGAGTTCGTCGGGCTCATCGGCCCGAATGGCACAGGCAAGTCGACGTTGCTGCGCGTGCTGCTTGGCCAGGTGCCGCTGGCGGGCGGCCAGGTGCGCGTTCTCGGCAAGCCGCCGGGGCGTGGAAATCCGGCCATTGGCTACGTGCCCCAGCGTCGCACCCTGGCCGCGGACCTGGCGGTACGTGGCTTCGACCTCGTGATGCTGGGGCTCGTCGGCGATCGCTGGGGGTTCGGGCCGGCCACTGCCGCCCAACGGCAGACCGTCGAAGAGGCCATCGAGGCCGTTGGTGCGACCCCCTACGCGTACCGGCCCGTGGGCCTGCTGTCGGGGGGCGAGCAGCAGCGGCTGCAGATTGCCCAGGCGCTGCTGACGCACCCGCGACTGCTGCTGCTGGACGAGCCGCTGGCCAGCCTCGATCTCAAAAGCCAGCACGAGATCGTGCACCTCGTGGAGCGGCTGCGCGTCGAGCGACGCATGACCGTGATCATGGTGGCCCACGATCTGAACCCACTGCTGGAGATGCTGGATGGGATCGTGTTCATCCTGGACGGCAACGTGGTGGCGGGCACGCTCGACGACGTGGTGCGCTCGGACTTGCTCAGCGAGCTGTACGACACGCCGGTGCACGTCCACGTGACGTCGGACGGACACCGCTTCGTCGTCGGGGCGTGACGGTGGCGCACGGGGTGGCAGCGTAAGGCGTGGAAGTCTTCGCCTACGGGTTCATGCAGAACGCCTTTCTGGCGGGTACCGCCGTGGCGATCATGGCCGGCGTCATCGGCTACTTCGTCGTTCTGCGACGCCTGGCGTTTGCCACCGAGGCGCTCTCGCATGGCGGCTTCGCGGGCGCCACCGGCGCGGTACTCATTGGTCAGGACGTGTTCCTCGGCATGCTGGTGTTCACCACGCTGGCCGGCATCCTCATGGGCCTGCTCGGAGACAAGCTGCGCGGCCGCGACGTGGCCATCGGCGCGACGCTGGCCTTTTCGCTGGCGCTCGGCTCGCTGTTCCTGACCATGTCGACCAGGCTCGCCGGCGAGGCCGTCAACATTCTGTTCGGCAACATCCTGGCGATCTCGCCATCGGACGTGCGGCTGGTGGTCGCGTTCGCGTGCCTGAGCCTGCTGGCGGTCGGGCTGATTTACCGGCCGCTGCTGTTCGCGTCGCTGGACCCAGAGATTGCCGAGGCCAGGGGGCTGCCGGTGCGGGCACTCGGTATCGGCTTCATGGTGCTGCTCGGATTCGCAGTTGCCACCGCGGTGCAGATCATCGGCGTGCTGCTCATCTTCGCGCTGCTGATCCTGCCGGCGGCGACGGCGCAGCAGTTGACGGCGCGGCCGCCGCACGCCATTGCGCTGGCCGTGGCGATCGGCGTGGTGTGCGTCTGGCTCGGACTGATCATTGGCTTCTACCTGCCGTACCCGCCGAGCTTTTTCATCACCACGCTGAGTTTCCTCGGCTACCTGGTGGCCACCCGCCGCTCGCTGGTGTTCACGACCGCCACACGCTGAGCGGAGAAATACACGCGTGGGCGGGCATACTTCTCGAGTTAGACGGAGGATGGTGTTGATGTCGACGACGGCCGCGGGTATTCCAACGCAGCTGGGGCATGTAGCGTTGCGTGTCCGCAATCTGGATACAGCCGTGGAGTTTTACCGCGACGTGGTAGGGCTGCCGCTTCGCTCGCGGCGTGGCGACCAGGTGGCGTTCCTCGGGATTCGCGCGGATGCGTCCCACGAAGTAGCCCTGTTTGCGCTCGGACCGGACGCGCCTGGACCGCAGGCGGAGCGCGTGGGCATGTACCACATGGCGTGGGAGATGGCCTCGTTCGAGGATCTGGAGGCATTTCACGCGCGCTTGCTGGCTGCCCATGCCACTATCACGGGCTACAGCGACCGGCAGTGCAACGTGATGTTCACGGACCCGGATGGCAATGAGAACGAGGCGCTCTGGGAGCCGTCGGAGGAGGATCAGAAGCACCTCGAAGCGGCAGGCGGGTTGCCGCGCCTGAGGCGCTGAGTTCGACAGAATTTCCCTCCGCGTTTCAAAGGGGCTGGCCGCCTCTTTCGAAATCCCATTGCGAGCGAGCGCAAGCCTAACTTTTTGCGCTCGCGATGGCGTCCTGGAACTCTTTGCGGATCGTGTCACCGCCGTTGGACTTCCAGTCGTTGACTAGCTGGTCGTAGTCGCTGAACTGCCGGCGGCCCACGATGATGTCGCGCACGCCGTCATAAAACGTCTGGGTGACCACCGCCCCGTTGCGGACTGCCGTCGGCGACACGTAGCCGGTAGTCGGGTCGTTGATGCCCAGCGGGAGCAGTAGTTTTTCAGCCTCCACGAGCTGGCTGGTGTAGTCCGGAATGTCAGGCAGATACAGCACCGACTGGTGCTGCGCGACGTACTTGAACGGCAGATAGTTGGCGTCTGGATTGCCGCGATCGGTGAGCACCGGATTGCCGTTGGGGTCGAGCGCGTAATCCGGCCCTTCGACGCCATACGACAGCAGCAGGTCCTCCGACGAGCCGAACGGCGCGGCGAGATAGTTCAGCACGCGCAGCAGCTCTTTGACGCGGTCGGGTGAGCCCTTCTTGATGGCCGTGGCGCCGAGGTGCGCGGCGTTGAGCATGTGCACCGGTTTGCCGCCATCGTGCGCCGCGAACAGCGGGATCATGTGGACCTCGAACGGGGTGGGCGCCTGCCGCGCGCGCCGCCACGGATCGCTCCAGGCGGTGGCGAAGCCGTCCAGCCAGATCGTCCACTTGCCCGCGGCGAAGTCCGAGCGGCCGTTGGGCCCGCTGCTCATCTGGGCGGTATTGGGATGGTACAGACTGGACGCGTACAGGTCGTGCACGTAGCCGACCGTCTCTTTGTATTCGGGGGTTTCGAACGCGCGGGTCAGCAAGCCGTCCGCGCCGAGCCGCCACTCATTCGGCGCGCCGAACAGCTGTGAGAACCATTTGACGCCGAAAGCGTCGCCACTCGAGGAAGCGCCCGCCGCGGCGATGGCGTAGTGATCCTCCTGCGGCCTGGTGAGGGTCTGCATGACGCGCTTGAAGTCGTCCGCGTTTTTCGGCACGTAGTCCGTGCCGAGCGCAGCGTCCCACTGGGTGACGTTCTTGAGGAACACGAATCCCTCGGAGTACAGCGGCTTGGGGACCATGATCACCTTGCCGTCGTATACGCTGCCCGGAGTTCTTCCATGCGCGGGTCGGGATGCTCGCCAGGGCGGGGTAGTCCTTGATGGCATCGCCCGCGAGGTAGGGCGTCAGGTCCGCGCCCTGGGCCTCGACGAACTGCGGCACGCCCGCAACCGCGGTGATCGCCGTCTGGAGGTTGTAGTAGAAGAACAGCAGGTCCGGCATATCGGAGCCGGCCATGACCGTCGCGAGTTTGGCCACGTAGTCGCCGGGCGCGACGATGTTCATCTTGAAGTCGGTGTTGAGCTCTTTGTTTATTGCCTGCCAGGCAGGGTTGCTCTCGTACGGCGACGGTGGCGGGAACAGGCCAATCGTCATCGCCGTCATCGTGCTCCCCGAGCCGACCGGGCCGGTGATGGATTTCTGTGGGTCCTTCGGGTAGTTGTTGTAGCCGTCCATGTATGGATCGCCGGACGAGGGGAAGTCGGGCTGTGGCTTGTTGGGGAAGGGAACGTACGTGGGCATCAGGCTGGCGCTGGAGCCGGTGCTGGTAGTGCCACTGGGAGCGGGGACAGTCGATCCCGAGGGTGCAGCGGGCGCGCACGCCTCGAGCAACGCTGGGGCGACGAGCGCTCCAACGGCCAGACTCGTCCGTTCGATGAACTGACGGCGATTCACGGGCGCATATGATACGGAACAGAAGCCATGCCCCAACCGTATCGAGCCGACCACGTCGGCAGCCTCCTCCGGCCGCCCGAGTTGATCGCGGCGCGCGACGACTTTGCCGAAAATCGCCTTTCTGAGGATCAGCTGCACGCCGCGGAGGACGCCGCGGTGCTCACCGCGCTTGCGATGCAGCGCGAGACGGGAATCGGGATTTACAGCGGCGGAGAATACCGTCGGTCCGGCTGGAGCAACGTGGTGCGGGATGCCGTGGAGGGTCTGGTGCCAACCGAGGGCTCGCCCATTTCAGGCTTTCTGGGCGACTGGCAGGGACCGCACGCGTCGATGGCCAACTCGAGCATGACCACGTTGACCCGCGGTGGCGCCATGGTGGCGGGTGAGAAACTGCGTCAGGTGCGGCGGCTGGTGGGCACGGACGCCGAATTCCTGAAGGCGCACGCGCCAGGGCCATGGAAGATGACCATGCCAGGCCCGCTGTCGGCGGCCGGCCAGTTGTGGCGGGCGGGTATCAGCGACGGCGTCTACCCGCGGCGACTCGACCTCGCGCGCGATCTGGTGCCGATGCTGCGCAACGAGATCGCCGCCTTGAAGGCGGACGGGTGTGCCTACGTGCAGATCGATTCACTGCACTACGTGGAGCGCGTGGCCGACACGACGATTCGCGCGAAGATGATCGCGTCGGGCGAGGACCCCGACCAGTACCTGGACGAACTGATTGAGATCGACAACGAGGTGCTGGCCGGGATGCGGTCGGCTGACGTGACCATTGGCATGCACATGTGTCGCGGCAACAATCGCAGCGCGTGGCATGCGGAAGGGTCGTACGAGCCGATCGCCGAGAAGGCCTTTGGTTCACTTCAGGTGGATCGGTTTCTGCTGGAGTACGACACAGACCGCGCGGGAGGTTTCGAGCCGCTGCGCTTCGTGCCGCGCTCGAAGATCGTGGTGCTCGGCATTGTCAGCTCGAAGGAGCCGGCGCTGGAGTCGGTCGACGACCTCCGAAGGCGTATCGACGAGGCGGCGCGCTACCTGCCGCTCGAGAACCTGGCGCTGACGCCGCAGTGTGGCTTCGCCTCGACGTACCTTGGCAACCTGCTGACGTGGGATGAACAGCAACGCAAACTCGAGCTCGTGGTTGAGACGGCTCGACGCGTCTGGGGATAAGTAAGATTTAAGTTGCGTGCAGCCTCTTCGCGGTGGGCTCGCACGTTTGTTTTAAGAAAAGTGGGGCGGGCTATTGAGGCGGATCCCGACCGCTACCGGGGAAGATTTTCAGCGTAGGCGCCTCGAGTTTGGTCCGTGCAGCCTCTTCGCGGTGGGCTGTCGGGGTCTTTGTTTCTCCGGACGCGTGGCTGTCGACACGAGCAGGTGCGATGCTCGCTCCCAATACATAACGCGTGTCATCCAGTCTCCGCGTTGACAGCGCCAGAATCAGGCGGGTTTGGAGCGCTTCCACTGAGGATCGAGCAGAGGCGTCCGAAGCCCGCCGCGAAGAGACTGCACGGACCAAACTCGAGGCGCCTACGCTGAAAATCTTGCCCGGTGGCAGTCGGGATCCGCCTCACCAGCCCGCCCCATTTTTCTTAAACAAACGTGCGAGCCGAGCGCGTTTGACTGATTTAGACCCTGATCCCCTCGCGCTCGAACTGCTCCTTCTGGCGCTCGAAGGACGCGGGATCGCGGTGACCGGTCTCCGCATAGACCGCCACGTCCTCCTGGACCAGGCGCTTGACCTCATCGAGGTTCCGCGTCAGGTCGACGGCCACGCCGTACGGCTGGTGGGCTTTCCACGGCGTCGTCCAGTACACCTCGCAGACGTTGTCCTCGGGATCGAAGAAGTACAGGCCCACCGCGTTGCCGTGTGAGGTGACGCTGCGGAAGCGAACCTTGTTGTCCTTGAAGCGGTGGTAGTACTGGACGATGTCCTCCAGGCTCTCGCAACTGAACGAGATCTGCTGGACGCAGGTCCTCTGCTCGGGGGTACCGGCAAACAGCACGAACTCGTGGTGCTCACGATCGGGGTCCGAGCTCATGAACACGGCGCTAGACGTCTCGTCGGCGATGTGCAGACCGACGATGCGGGTATAGAAGTCGCGCATGTTCGGCAGATCCTGCGCGTAGATCCCCACGTGGCCTAACTTCTGGATGGACATACGTGATTCAGCTCCTCTCGCTGTCTCTGTAGAGTAGTCCCGCCATGCGAAGAAGCACAGACCGCATTATTGTCTCGCACGCTGGGACGCTGCCGCGACCGCCCGAGATCGCGGCGCTCTTGCAGCAGGGGGAGGCGGCCCAGGCCCACCTGGCGGCGCAGCTGCCAGCGGCCGTCAAAGAGATCGTGGCCCGCCAGGTCGAGGTCGGCGTGGACGTCGTCAACGACGGTGAGATTCCCAAGCGCGGAACTTTCTCCAGCTACATTCAGGAGCGGCTGTCTGGCCTCGAGGAGCGCAGCTTTGGCGTCGGCGAGGGACCCGCGCCGCGGGACGTCAACGGCCGTGACCGGCGTGAGTTTCCTGGCTTCTTTGGCGCGGGGCTGGGTGGCTTTGGCGGGGTGCGCGGCACCTTCGGGGGTGCCTCGGCGCAGCCGGCGGGCCAGGCGCCGCGGCAGTTGGCTTTCTGTGTTGCGCCGCTCACCTACGTTGGCAAGGCCGGTGCCGAGCAGGACATCCGCAACTTGCTGGCGGCAGTCGCCGGTCTGGACGTCGAGCCGTGGCTCCCGGCGATTACGCCCGGCACCGTCGAGCACTGGCTATGGAACGACTATTACGCGTCAGACGAAGAGTTTCTGTTCGCCATCGCCGACGTGATGCACGAGGAGTACAAGCTCATCACTGACTCCGGCATCATCCTTCAGCTTGACGATCCGGACCTGCCGGACGGCTGGCAGATGTTCCCGGAGATGAGCATTGCGGACTACCGACGCTATGCCGCGCTGCGCGTCGAGGCGTTGAACCACGGTTTGCGTGACATCCCTGAGGACCGCGTTCGCTTCCACACGTGCTGGGGCTCCAGCCATGGGCCGCACAAGAATGACATTCCGTTGCGAGAGATCGTCGATCTGATTCTGTCGGTGAAGGCGGAGTGCATCTCCATCGAGGCGTCCAATCCGCGGCATGAGCATGACTGGACGGTATGGGAGGCGGTCCGGCTCCCGGAGGGTCGCTCGTTGATGCCAGGGGTGGTGGGCCACTCCACGGATCTGATCGAGGACCCGGAGCTGGTGGCGGAGCGGCTGGTGCGCTACGCGGGGCTCGTGGGGCGCGAGCAGGTGATCGCCGGCACGGACTGCGGGCTGGGGCAGCGGGTGGGGCACCCGGAGATTGCCTGGGCGAAGCTGGCGGCGAGTGCGGAAGGCGCGCGGATGGCGAGTGAGCGCCTGTGGGGGCGCTAGCGGTTTCGCGCCTTCGCTGCGCTCGGCGCCAACGTTGACTCTCCGAGGGTTCAAGGGGCTGGCGCCCCTTGAAAATCCCCGCTGAGGCGAGAGAGGACACGGCGGTGCCGCTTCGCTGCGCTCGCTTCCGCAAGTAATGACTCTCCGAGGGTTGAAGGGGCTGGCGCCCCTTGAAAATCCCCACGTGGGGCTCGCCGGGCGGGAAGATCCCCGGTGGTGGCGAAAATCCCCGCCGTGGCCGGGGCGCCGTGACAATCTGCGGCGCAGATTGCACGACGGCCTCCTCACGCGGACGTCGTGAACATCCTCGCCGTGGCGGCATGACACTGCGTGCGTGGCTTCCACGACGGCCTCCAGCACCACCGCGCCTCACAAATGGCGCGGAGTGCGCGTGCCGGGCGACTCAGACCTCGAGTGGTGTCTGCGCCAGCATATGTTCTTGCATCAGCGACTCCCAGGGGATCGCGCGGTCGGCGACGACTGCCATCGAGTGGACTCGGTACGCAGCCGGTGTGACCGGTTGTGACGGCTCCGTCCCCCGCGCCAGGGCTTGCGCCTGGTGCATCAGTCGGCGCCGGGTCGCGATCACGCCGGTGTCCGATGCGCCCAGGTGCTCGCGCGTGCGGTCCGACAACGGACCACGCTGGTCCTCCTGAACGGCCATGTCCTGCACGCGAATGTTCTTGATGCCGGTAAACGACACCGTCTTCTGCGCCTCGCGGTCAATCAGATAGTCGTTGGCCTTGTTCTGGAGCGGGAAGTAATTGGCGTCGACGTCGACGAACGGCCGCGTCGGCACCGCGTGCTCGGTGCTCCAGGTGACGGTGATGCCAATCATGCTGGTGTCGTCGCACGGGACAGCGCCCGTAAAGGTGTAGGCATCGCTATAGCGCCCGGGGATGATCGTGTACCCGGGCAGCATGAACGGCGTGACACGCCAGTAGTACTTGTCAGGACCCGCGTCGCGGCGCGCGCAGATCGCCAGGCCGTAGTCCGTTTCCAGAATGGAGAAGACCGGATGCAGGTCGTGGTCGCGCTCGTCGTTGCGGATTGGCCGACGATCGGGCCCAAGCTGCGCATGGAGGAAGTTCGCGTGGGATGAATCGACCTCGCCCTCCAGGTTCTGGAGCCAGTTGCAGGCTTGCATCCGCTTGGAGACGTTGCGGTGCTCGTCGGGAACAAGGGTCCATTCCAGCTCAGGAATCTGGGGCTGCAGCTCCGGCGGGCCCATGTACACCCAGATCACACCCGCCTTCTCGACGGCCTGATACGCGGGCTGTTTGATCTTTTCCGCGAATCTGCTGCGGGGTGGCTCGTTGGGCATGTCGACGCAGTTGCCCTCGGCGTCGAACTTCCAGCCGTGGTACACGCACCGCAGACCTTCCTCCTCGTTGCGGCCCCAGAACAGGTTGGCGTTACGGTGGGGGCACCAGGTGTCCAGAACGGCGGGACGGCCGCTGGTGGTCCTGAAGGCCACCAGGTCTTCGCCGAGCAATTTCACTCGGATGGGCGCGCAATCGGGCTCGGGCAGCTCCTCGGACAACAAGGCGGGCAGCCAGTAGCGGCGGAAGAGATTGCCCATGGGCGTACCCGGACCGACATGGGTGACGTACTCATTGTCCTTGCGGCTCAGCATGACTGTTTAGCGTAGCGCGTTCGTGTCGTTGAGCACGGCACACGGCGGAGATACGATGCGCGTGCTATGGCCCGCCTTCCAGATCGGGCTGGAGAAGCCCGTTCTTCTCGTCGATGGTGGTACCTCCTGCTGGTCGTGCCCTTCGTTGCCATTTTGTGGGTCCCGTTTTACTCGTCTGGCACGCCCGTGCTGTTCGGGTTCCCATTCTTCTACTGGTACCAGTTTCTGTGGATCCTGATCTCGGCCGTGCTGACGGCGGTGGTGTACTTCGTGACGCGCGAGCCTGAGGAGGAGGCAACCAATGGTGGAGGGTCGCCGGTGAAGGACTACCACTGATGGACGTGGTCGCACTCACGGTCTTCATCATCCTGTTCCTCGCGGTGACGGTACTCGGGTTCCTGGCGGCGCGCTGGCGTCGCGGTGACCTGGATCTGCTCAACGAGTGGGGCCTGGCGGGCCGACGCTTCGGCACGCTGGTCACCTGGTTCCTGCTCGGCGGCGACCTGTATACCGCGTACACCTTCATCGCGGTGCCCGCGGCCGTCTTTGGCACGGGGGCGGTCGGATTCTTCGCGGTGCCGTACACGATCATCGTCTACCCGTTCGTGTTCGTGGTGATGCCGCGAATGTGGTCGGTCGCGCGGCGGCACCACTACATCACCGGCGCGGACTTCGTGCGCGGCCGCTATTCAAGTCGCAGTCTGGCGCTGGCGGTCGCCTTCACGGGCATCCTGGCGACGATGCCATACATCGCGCTCCAACTCGTCGGCATCGAGGTGGTGCTCGCGGCGATGGGTATTCAGGGCGAGTGGCCGCTGGTCATTGCCTTCGTCATTCTGGCCGCCTACACGTACTTCAGCGGGCTGCGCGCGCCGGCCATGATCGCGCTGGTCAAAGACGTCATCATTTACATTACCGTGATCGCGGCGATCGTGGTCATCCCGATCAAGCTGGGCGGTTTCGGCAACATCTTCACGGCCGCCGACGCGGCCCTGAAGGCCAAGGGTGTGGCGCAGGGCGTGTTGCTCGCGCCAGGCCAGTTCGTCGCGTACTCCACCCTGGCGTTCGGGTCGGCGCTGGCGCTGTTCATGTATCCGCATTCGATCACGGGTGTGCTGAGCTCCAACAGCCGCCACTCGATCAAGCGCAACGCCGCGATGCTGCCGGCGTACAGCTTTCTGCTCGGCCTGATTGCCCTGCTGGGGTTCATGGGCCTGGCGGCGAACATCCAGCCGGTGGCGCCCTACGGCGCGCAGTGGGTGGTGCCGGGCCTGTTCCTGGAGATGTTCCCGTCGTGGTTCGCGGGGTTCGGCTTCGCGGCCATTGCCATCGGTGCGCTGGTGCCAGCGTCGATCATGTCAATTGCCGCGGCGAACCTGTTCACGCGCAATGTCTGGCGCGAGTACGTCAATCCGCAAGTGAGTGACCGTCAGGAGGCGAGCATCGCCAAGCTGACATCGCTCGTGGTGAAGTTCGGCGCGCTGATTTTCATCATCTTTCTGCCGACGCAGTACGCCATCAATTTGCAGTTGTTGGGCGGCGTGTGGATCATTCAGGTGCTGCCGACGGTTGTTGTCGGGCTGTACACGCGCTGGCTGCACCGCTGGGCGCTGCTGATTGGCTGGGCGGCGGGCATGATTGCCGGTACGGCGATGGCGGTGTCGCAGAACTTCGCCTCGGTCTTCCCGCTACCCATTGGTGGGACGACGGTTCCGGGCTACGCGGCGCTCTACGCGGTTGCGTTGAACTTCGTGGTGGCCATCGTGCTGACGTGGGTCTTCAACGCGGCGTCTGCTCCGTCCGGGTCGGACGAGACGGCGGTGGCTGACTACACCGCCGTGGCGGCGTAGTTCGGCGTAGTTCGGCGTAGTTCCTCGGAGTAACCTTGAGTTCGTGAGTGACGAAACAAGCCTGAAGTTCCTGCGTGGTCTGCGCGCAGTTCGTGAGTACACGCCCGAGCCAGTCGACGACGCCGCGCTGAACGAGATTCTGGAAGTCGGGCGCTGGACCTCGACCGGTGGCAACCGCCAGCCGACGGAGATTCTCGTGGTGCGCGACCGACCCACGCTGCAGAAGTTCGCCGAGTGGGGCGCGCGGCCGGGCGGGACGTCGGCGGTGTCGTTGCTGCTGGTGTCGACAAGCGAGCAGGCGATTCTGGATGAAGGTCGCATGGCGGAGCGCCTGGCGCTGGCCGCTCGTGCGTGCGGGCTGGGCTCGGTGATCGCCACGCTCAAGAACGAGGGGCCTTCGGAAGCCAGGAAGCTGCTGGGGATTCCGGACGACCGCCGCTCGACGGTGATCGTCGCGATCGGCCACACGGATCGCGAGGCGCGCAAAGGGCTGCCCAAGCAGGGGGCGGCGGCGCGCAAGCCGATGACGGAGTTCGCACACTTCGACAAGTTCTGAGCCAGGGCGTGTTGGCGCCGGGCGCGGAGGCGCGCGCGCGGTCAACACGCGGTTTTCCCCTCGGGGGACCATCGTGTGCGACCTGACGCTGGCACGTGCTTGGGCTCGAGGCCGGTCGGCGCCGGCGAATGTCGCGGTACCCGTTGGAGTTTGGGGCGCTCGCGCGACTAACTCCCTGTGAGCGGGCAACCGAAGCCAACCGACGACGCGGATCGGTTTCTGGCCCTGTATGACGCGGCCTTGCCGTACGTCTACGGCTACCTGCTCGCTTTCCGCTGCGGCCGCGCCGTGCTCGCCGAGGAGCTCACGGCAGACACGATGCTTGCCGCAGTGGACGCCGTCGGCCGCGAACCGCCCCGGAGCCTGTCAACCGCCTGGCTGCTAGGCATCGCGCGCCACAAGCTCGTCGACCACTGGCGACGGCTTGGTCGCGAAGAGCGCAGCCTGCGCACGCTCGCGGCGCAACGTCAGGACGAGGCCGAGGACCCGTGGGACGTCCACCTGGACAGCCTGCGAGCGCGGCAAACGCTCGACCTGCTGGCGCCGCACCATCGCGCGGTTCTGACCCTGCGCTACCTTGACGACCTGCCCGTCGCGGAGGTTGCCGAGATTCTGGATCGGACCGTCCACGCCACCGAAGCGCTGCTCGTGCGCGCGCGGGCCGCGTTTCGTCGCGCATATACGGGCTCCCCGTCAGATGGGGCAGGGCAGGAGGACACCGCCGATGCCTGATCCATTCGAGGCGCTCCGTACGGCTCCGACACCCATCGATCCGGACCCCGCGTTTACTGCCCGCCTGCGGGCGCGCGTGGCCCGCGCCCTTTCCCCGAAGGAGATCAACCAATGACGCTGCAAACACCAGACACAGCCACAGCAGAGCGCCTGCGCCAGGGCGACATCAGCTACGTCGCGCTGTGGGTCAATGACGTCGAGCGCGCGGCGAGCTTCTACACGGACGTGTTCGGCTGGCACCTGACGCCTGAGAGTGGACCTTATCGCGAGGTGACCGGCCAGTCCGTCGCACGCGGGCTGACGGACTTGCGCCAGTCAACTGCCTATCTGGCCCAACTTGGCGTGCCCTCCGCGCGCGTGGGCGGGCCAACAGGATTCGTCGTGTTCGTCGTGGACAGCCTGCTGGCCGGCATCGAGCGCGTGCGCGCGGCCGGCGGCTGGGCGGGCACCCCACAGCAGCAGTCGTACGGGCTGGTCGTGGCGTGCACCGACGATCAGGGCATGCCATTCTCGCTGCACGAGGTGCCGTCGAGCATGCCTGCGCCTCGGTCGCGCGACGCGCGTCAGGGCGACGTGGCGTACCTGACGTTTGAAGTCAGCGATTCCACGCGCGCGCAAGCCTTTTTCGGCAGCGTGCTCGGGCTGCGGTTCTCGCCGGGGCGGGTCGCGGACGGCTGGAACATCGCCGAGATCACGCCGATGTCGGGCCTGAGTGGCGGCCACCCGCGGGCGACGATCGTACCGATGTATCGGGTGGACGATATCGGCGCCGCGGTCGAACGCGTGCGCGCTCTGGGCGGCACGGCGACGGATCCGAGTCGCGAGCCGTACGGTCTGACGTCGGACTGCATGGACGACCAGGGGACGCGGTTTTACCTCGGCCAGTTCTAGAAGTCTGGCCGACTGCGACTCTGGCTAAAAACGGGCTTATCGGCCAGACTTCTGTGACAGTTTGCGCTGGGAGCGCGGCAGCCGGTTTCGAGGTGGACCACGGGCTTTTCGGCCGCGCTCCTGGCCGCCCATGATTCGTGGGAATGATTGGCCGCCGTCATGCGTTAAGGTGGTGTAGCTAGACATTTCCATGAACGGCCTTTCTTCCTACAGCCCACTGCAGCAACTGAGTCTGACCCGCTACGGGCGGCTCAAGATGCTGCATCGCGACATCCTGCCGAAACTCGACGCGTCTGATTTTCGAGTCAAGCTCACGCTGAAGGCTCTGTACTCGACGTACCAGGACTTGCAGCAGCTGGGCCTCGAGGAAGAGGCCAAACTGCTGACCGAGCGCGACACGAGCACGCCCGAAGCCTAGGCGACGCGCGATCGCTGTCGCTCCGCGCGGAATTCCCCGCGCGGAGCGGCTGGCGGATGCGTGGCCGCGTGTACGCAGGTGTGACGTCGCGGGCCGAGCCGCCGTAGATGCCGGCCCGGGGTGCTGAGGCGGAGAAGGTTCGACATGTTTGGCCGCGGAAACCGCAGGTCACAGGCTCAGGCTGCGATGAGCCGTGTGAGGAGCACGTTCTGGTTCAGGAGCTGAGGCTCCGCGGGTTCGACACATTTTGGCACTGGCCGCGGGAACGCCGTAGGCCCAGGCGGGCCGTTTGCTGCGTGCCTCAGCCACCTAGCGGCACGCGTTTACTCCAGGTCGATCTGCAAACCGACCAGGAAGCGGGCGACCATGTTGTAGTAGCTGACTGTGGTCACCAGCTCGACCATCTCGCGCGGGGTGAGCTGATCGTTCGCGGCTTTGAACGTCGCGTCGTCGACCGTCACGTTCCTGGTGAGCTGCTCAGCCAGAGCCAGCACCGCGCGCTGTCGGGCGTTGAAGTCGCCGGTGCGCCAGTCGAGGATCGCCTCGAGCGCGGGCTCTGACAATCCCAGTTCGATGGCGATGCGGCGGTGGGCGCGCCACTCGTACTCGGCGCCGGTGGTGCGGGCGACCAGACAGATGGCTAGCTCGCGCGTCGCGTCGTCGAGCTCGGACTTGTAGCGCACGGCGGTGCCGAGGCGCAGCCAGCCGTCTGCGACGGCCGGGTTGTACAGCTGCATGTGGAACAGGTGCGGAAAGCGACCGCCGCGCTCCTTGCGAATTTGCTCGACCATTTGCTGTGCATCAGGCGAGTCAACGTTCGGGTACTCAACGCGAGCCATGTGCTCAGGGTATGCCGCGCCCCGGTTGCCGCGCTGATGCAGCCGCGCACGGCGCGGCAACCGTGCGACAACGTCTCGGGGCCTACAACTGCGTCCCCAGCACAGATGTGGGGTGCTCATACTATCGGCAGCAACGATGGACATTGTCATACCGGATGACTATCCGCCCACGTACGCCAGCCTCGACCAGGTCGATCTGCAGCGTCTGGCTCCGTACGGCACGCTCAGGTTGCACACGAGCCGCGCGGCGGATCGGGATGAGCTCTTCGAGCGGCTGGCCACCGCCGAGGTCGCCATCAACGTGCGCGCATACACCGTCTTCGACGGTGAGCTGCTCCAGCGCGCCAGCAGGCTCAAGCTCATCTCGATCCTTGGAACGGGGACGGACAACGTCGACCTGGTGGCCGCCGAACGGCGCGGCGTAACCGTGACCAACACACCCGCGGTCGGCGCACCCTCGGTTGCCGAGCTCACCCTCGGCCTGATGCTGGCAACGGTCAGGGCGATTCCATTGAGCGACGGGCGAGTGCGCGCCGGCACGTGGCAGCATGTCGAGGGTCCGGAGCTCGAGGGGAAGACCCTGGGCGTGCTGGGGCTGGGCGCAATCGGCGGGCGCGTGGCGCGGATGGGTCGCGGGCTGGGGATGCACGTCATCGCCTGGAGCGTCACGCCTGATCCGCGGCGCGCCCTGGCGCTCGGCGTCGATCTGGTGGCGCGCGACGAGGTGTTCCGTCAGGCGGACGTGGTGTCCGTGCACCTGCGCAATACACCCGAGATGCGTGGCGTCGTCGGGGCGCGCGAGCTGGCGCTGATGCGGCCGACGGCCTACCTGATCAATACGGCGAGGGGTGCGCTGGTGGACAGCGACGCGCTGGCGGCGGCGATCCGCGCGGGAGCACTCGCTGGCGCTGGCCTCGACGTGTTCACCGAGGAGCCGCTGCCGCCCGAACGCAATCCATTTCTCGAGTTGCCCAGCGTGGTGCTGACGCCACACCTGGGCGCGGTGACGCGCGAGGCGAATGCCCGCTCGCGAGCGATGCCCGTCGACAACATCATCGCGTTCCTCGAGCGGCGGCCACAGAACGTTGTCACCAATTCGTAAGAGCGACGCGAAGCAACGCGCGGTATGTCGCTGAAGGTCATTAAACGACCGTCCGCCCCTTACTGGGGGCGTGCGGCGCGGAGGTCGTCGTCGAAGGCGGCTCGAGCTTTCTTCAGGTAGTCCGGATTGGTCAGCAGGTCAACTGCGGTCATCGCCAGGCCCTTGGCGGCCACCAGCATCGCCTGACGACCCTGATCCGAGCCGGCGGCCTCGCGGAACTCCACCGAGTGGCCCGGCGTCTCGATCACATCGGTGATGGCGATGCGCGCTTCGATACCCGGCACCCGCCGCGAGACGTTGCCGAAATCCGTCGAGCCACGGCCACTGCGCCGCCGCTCGTTGTTCACCGTGACGCCAATCGACCGCAAATTGGCGCTTATCAGCTCGAGGAGCACCTGGTTGGGCATGGTGTTTTCATAGCCAGGCATGTACTCCTTCCACTCGAGCGTGCAGCCCGTCGCGCGCGCGGCGCCTTCGGCACACGCCACCACACGCTGGACGATGTCTTCGAGGTACTCGGAGTCGTCTGCCCGTGTGCGATAGCGGATCGCCGCGTAGTCGGGAATGATGTTGGCCGCCGCGCCGCCGCTCAGGATGATGCCGTGGATGCGCACGTCCGAGCGGACCTGCTGGCGCAGCACGCTGATGGCGTTGTACATGAGCACGACCGCATCCAGCGCGTTGATGCCTTCTTCTGGCGCGCCAGCAGCGTGAGCAGCACGTCCGTGGAAGTAGAACTCGAAGCCGCGCGCGGCGAGCGAGCGATCGAGGGTCACCGCCGTTTCGGTGCCAGGATGGAACATGATGGCGGCGTCAACGTCGTTGAAAACACCGGCGTTGACCATGTGAACTTTGCCGCCCGAGTTCGGCGCGGCGCTCTCTTCGGCGGGTGTGCCGAGCACCCAGATCGAGCCCGGCAGGTCCGGGACGACCTCCTTGAGCGCCAGGCCGGCGCCGATGGCGGAGGTGCCGATCAGGTTATGGCCGCAGCCGTGACCCAGGCCCGGCAGGGCGTCGTACTCGGCGAGGATGGCCACCCGCGGTCGAGCAGCGGCCTGCGCACCCAGCACGGCTTTGAAGGCGGTCGCCATGCCCGCGGTGCCCATCTCGACCGGGATTCCGGCGCCTTCGAGCATGCCAGCCAGACGCTTCGAGGCTTCGACCTCCTGATGGCCAATTTCTGGATGCGCGTGGATCCAGTCAGCGGTCTCGATCAACTCTGGCGCTCGGCGATCGACGGCCTCGCACACGCGCTGCTTGAGTTTTTTCACGTCCACCATCAAGCGTTACTTGTACCCCAGAACTTCGCCCATGTGACGCTTGTGACGCGGCAGTGGGGTTGTCCTGGCGTTCGTTCGAGACGCGGGCGACTGTATGATCTTGGCCGATGGCTCTGACGCCGGGTGGCGGACGGTCGCCGAGCACCCAGTCGCCGCCGTCCCCAGATCGAAATAGCGCACCCAAGCCGCCCCGCACCGTGCGGAAGCCGCGCTGGTCACGCGCCGCCTCGCTCAGCGTGGTGCGTCTGGGGCTGCTGGTTGGTGGCCTGGTGATCATTACAGACCTGGCGGCCACCGCGCTCATCCAGCGCACGGTCAGTGCCGACGACATCGCCACGATTGCCGACGTCGACGAAATCCTCAACTACGTCTTGTTCGCCTTGCTGGGCGTGCTGGTCGTGCGGGACACGAGCATCATGTTCGCGGGCGCGGTGGCGGGGATTTTCGCCTCGCTGCTCGATGCGATCGTGGTGACTGCCGCGTCGCTCATGGTGCCGCCGACGCCCCCGCCTGACGCGCTGGCGGTCGGCTTTGCGCGCAACTTGATTATCGGCACGGTCTTCGCGGGCTTGAGCGGCATCGTGTACGCGCTCGTGCAACGCTGGTCGGGAGGACAGCGCTCGCGCCGATGACCCAGTCCACGCGCGGCTGCCGCTCGAGGGCACCGGGTTGCGGCAAGCGTCGCTCGGGGGTGCTGGGTTGACCGAGCATGGGCACGGGTGGTGTTCCTTGCACCTGCGCTTCGATGAGCGCGAGCTCCAGTTGCTGCGCGGCGCCGAGCAGCTGCGCGGGGCGGAGATGGCGCGGTCCAGTGGTCGCGAGGAGCTGCGCACCGCGCTGCGGCTGGCGAAGGCGGGGCAGAAGGTGGGGCGTTCCGTGCCAGGCGGGACGGTGAGCCTCGAGGAAAGCGAGCTGGGGCTGCTGCTGGAAGCGCTGCGCTTCTCGGCTCGGGAAGTGCAGGCGGCCACGCGGTTCGATGCGGAAGCTGCAAGACGCGAGGCGGTATTCTCCGCCTTTCCCGAGCTGGTGGAAACAAGCTGGCGGAGCTTCGCGCTGGCGCGCGAGCTGGAGGAAGAGGCCGCCCGGCTCGCTCAGCTTTACGCCTAAACAGATTCGCTGCGCCCCGTGTGGGTGGATATGGCAGTTTTTGGCACGGCTTCGCCAGAGCTTCGTGCTTGGGTGTATGCGCAGTTTTTGGGACGGCTTAGCCGGAGGGGCAGCGGGTTGTGTTCTACGGAGTTTTTGGGACGGCTTCGCCGGAGGGGCTCCGCCCCTCTACCCCGCGTTTGAGCGAGGCACGTTAGGGTCGCGCAGGGTACGTTCCAGCGTGACGCTGGGAAGCTCCGCTCCCCGGGCCCCACGGCTGCCGCTAAGCGAGCAAGCTCTCGACTGCCAAACCGGTCCAGCGTGGATGCCAGTCGCTCTCCACATGTGGTTGGAGCTGTGCACACGTCTCCTGCGACCGGTTCTGGTGGTCAGACGTGTCACTTAGCGGCAGCCCGTGGGGCCCGGGGAGCGGAGCTTCCCAGCGTCACGCTGGAACGTACCCTGCGCGACCCTAACGTGCCTCGCTCAAACGCGGGGTAGAGGGGCGGAGCCCCTCCGGCGAAGCCGTCCCAAAACTGCCGCAGCCACCACACGTGCCCCTCCGGCGAAGCCGTCCCAAAACAGCCATATCCACCCCACGCGTTACCGACAGGCCCACGCGTTACCGACAGGCCCACGCGTTACCGACAGTTGCAGTGCGCGAGGTGGCCGGCGGCGCGGCTGAGTTTCGAGCCGATTGACTCGCCGACCGGGCCGACGGCTTCGATCGCGGCGCGGGCGGCGGCCAGCGCGGTTTCGTCACCTTGCTTCAGCTCGGCTTCGATCTCAATCTCGTGGTACGCGTGGCCGATCAGCCGCACGCGGTCCAGCGCCAGCTCTACCTGCCAGCCGCGTGCTGGCTCCTCGAGGTCCACGATGCGACGGTCCGTCTCTGTCTCGAGAAACGGGGGTGCCTCGGGTGGGCCACTGGCGAGCGCGGCCTCGACGGCGGCGGCCAGGGCCTCGGCGCCGCGCGCGCGGGCAGCGTCTCGCAGCGCTTCGAGCGCCACCCCGGGCGGCGTGTCCGCGGCGAGCTGAAGCTCGATTTCGGTCCGCGTCGCCACCCCAGCCAGGTGCCGCGCCTCGCCCTTGATCGTCCACGTGGCGAGTGGCTGGCCAACCACGCCGCGGCAGCGGAAGCCCACGTGCGCGGCGGCAAGACTGCCAGACGTCGAATCGAAGAAGCTGTTGTGCTGCAGCTCGCGACGTCGGCCGCGGACCTGAAACGGCCCCAGCCGGTCGATGTGCTCGAGCGCATCCAGGAGCGTTGGGTCCGCGGGAACGAGCTTGAGCTCGCGTTCGAGAGTCTCCATCACAGGGTCTCCATCACAGGGTGTCGATCCGTCAGACTGTCGTCGGCGCGGACTCTTCCACGGCGAGCTCCACCGCGTCCATCGTCGAGAGGTCCGCGGGCTCGACGTTCATGTAGCCGGCCGCGCGCAGCTCGCGCAGCGGGTACCACGCCGTAAACGCGACCAGCGTGGCGTTGATCGGCCAGCCAGCCACGGTGTCGAGCACCAGGTACACCGACAGGGGCAGCGGCAGGCTCAGCAGCCACAGGCGCAGCACGGCCCGCAGCGTGTGGCCGCACAGCCACACCGCCGAGACCACCAGGAACGCGCGACGAAATGTCGCCGACGCGCGGATCTCGGCGTCGATCGGGTACAGGCGTTCGGCGTATAGCGCCAGCAGCGGCCGACCCAGCAGCGCGGAACCGAAAAAAGCGATGCCGTAGACCATGTTCTCGAGCGAAGGCCACGCCAGGTAGAGCCACGTGTTTTGCGACGCGAGACCTGCCACGGCCTTGACACAGGCAAAGCCGAAGGTTGTGGCGCTGAAGACGTCGGCGGAGCGGGTACGGTGGTAGTGCCAGGCGAAGACCAGCCCGGACCAGACCAGGACGATCACCACCGCGGCCGAAAAGCCGAGCGTCTGGTAGCTGGCGTAGAACAGACAGACGGGCAACAAGCTGCCGAGGACAAGCCCGATCACGCCGTCCTTGACATGGCTCCATTCGGCCGCGCCGAAGGAGCGCCAGTGTTTGAGGGTGGCTGATGGAGCGGTTACACCCTCAGCAGTTGCGGGCGGGGGCACGGTCGACCAGACGTATTATGCGGTGAGGCAGAACAGGACATGACGCGCACCCGGCAACTGGTAGGGTTGCTCACCCTGCTGGCGTTGATGGTCATCGTCCTGGGTGTGACGGGCGTGCAGTTGCCGCTGCCCGGCGCCGGCGCGGACCAGCCCGTGCTGCCAGGCGTGAAAGCTCGCGCAGCATCAACCCTGGTACGCGCGCCCGTCGGCGGCGAGCTTGCGTACCTGACTGTCGAGCCCGACGGTAATCTGTTCGTCTCGGACTCGAAGCGAGCCTCCGTCCTGCGCTTCGATCCCTCGGGCCAGCAGCTCAGCGAATGGGGTCCGCAGTTCGGCAGCGTGCAACTGGTCGAGCCGGCCGGCGTCGCGGTTGCTGGGGACAGCTACTACGTGCTGGACCGCGGCATGGCTCGCATCTTCCGCCTGGACAACACCGGGCAGTTGCAGGCGGCCTTCAGCTTGCAGCAGTACGGCCCGTACGGGTTGAACGGCCTGGCCGTTGACGCGGCGGGCAACCTGTACGCTGCCGACACTGGCCGCAACCGCATCCTCGAGTTCTCTCCGACAGGCCAACTCGTGAAGCAGATCGGGCACGCCGGGTCGGACGTGGGCGGCTTCACGCAGCCCTACATGCTGGCATTCGGGCCGGACGGTGGGCTGTTCGTCACGGACTGGGAGAACAAGCGGATCGAGCACTTCGACGCGAGCATGAACGCGACCGATGCCTGGTCGACAGGCTTTGGCGCCTTCGGCATCGCGGTCGATCCGATGGGCCGCATCTTTGCGCCCGACTTCGACCGCAAACGCATCGAGGTGTACACGCCGCAGGGCGCGTCGCTGGGTGAGATCGGCGGTCCGGATGCACCCATCGTGGCCATGGCGCCAAAGCAGGTCGCACTGGCCCCCACGGCGCAGCCGTCGCTGTACGTGCTGGGCTCGGATCAGATCCAGCGGCTCGATCTGGACAACACGTCGCCGCCGCCGCAGTCGAGCGGGAGTCCAGACATGCTCAGCGTTCTGGCGATCGTGCTGATGCTGGCTGTGGTTGCGCTCGCCGTGCTCTCGCGTCGTGAGCGACGGCAGCGCCAGACGGCATCAGTCGGTGGGGGTGTGACGCTTGAACGGCCAGTCGGGTTGCACGCCGAAGATAGCGCACAACGCCAACAGCAGCAGCCCCGCGCCGATGAGGATCTTCTGATCGCCCATCAAGCCGAACGCAAAGAGTAGCCCGCTGCACAGAACGCCGAGTCCAAACAGGATGCCGAAGGCGACCATCGTGCCTGGAATCGTACCTGACTAGTGGTGCATGCCGCGGCTCGCGCGACGCCGACGTCCGGTGTGCGTGGTCGCTGGCTTGCGGGTGGTTCGTGGCGCGGCAGGGCTGCTGGCTGCAGCGGCGTCCAGGGTGGCGCCCGGCGAGGCGGTGGCGACGCTGAGCCTGGGCTGCAGCCTGGCGGGCTGCGCTGGCGTCGACTTGCGGCGCATGCGGCGGAAGAGCATCGGCAGGACCCACGCGCCGACAAGCACCGCGCCGACCGTGAGTCGATCGTCGCCGAAGATGCTGGCCACCCACAGGGTCGAGACCATGATCAACGTGAAGTACAGCATGTCGCCGATGATGGCCAGCGTCCAGCCGGAGATGAAGCCGTGGCCCGCGGCTTCGGAGGCGGCCCGCGCGGGGGCTGGAGCGACGGCGAAGCTGAACAAGATCAGGCCGAGCGGGCCGCGCACCTTGCCGTCGTTCAAACCCGTGGCGCCGCTGAATTTGGCCAGGGTGTTGCCCAGGCGGGCGATGAAAACCACGCGCGCGCTGAGCCAGCGCAGCAGGATGAGCATAGGCTCGACGGTGAAGGCGAGGACGACGTCTGAGGCGGCGTACAGACCGGCGGTGACGAACGGGCTGACGCCTGCGTCGCGGGCGCGCAGCACGCCGCTGGGAATGCCGAGGCCGATCTGGGTGACGAAGATCAAAAAGACGCCCATGGTGCCGCTGGGCCACAGCGTCGGCAGTGGCGCAGAGGGGTCGATCATGGCGCGCGTGAACTGTTGGAGGAACGTGTTCAGTTCGGCGTCAGACATGCGGGCAGTCTCGGCGCAGTATGACCGCCGGGCGGGGCTTTGGGCCAGAATGCCCGCGTGTCACGGGCGGATCGCCCGCGGCTGTAACCAGCGGGTCAGGGTGGGCAAGGCCGGCTTGAAACCCGCGGGGCGGCGTTGACGATCGCTCAGCGGGTGCCGACGGCAAGGATGGCTTCACCTGGGATCTCGACGTGGCCGTCCGGTTGCGCGAAGGCGGCCAGGTGGGTTTGGAGCCCCGCTACGTAGCGCTCGCGCTCAGAAGGCGTGAGCTGCTGCATCAGCGCGCTCCGGTTTGGCGATGTCGACCGCATGGCGTCTACCGCTTCGTCGACGGACGTGTAGCTGCGTGGGGTCGCGACCGTCGAGGTCTGTACCTCGCGAAAGCCGGCCGCGGACAGGTCCCACGCCAGCTTACCTGCATCACTGAGTGACAGCGCCTGCAGGACCGAGGCGCCTGGCGCGGGCGGATGGCCAATTTCGGTCAGCACGCCAACCTGGATGCCCATCCACGGGTTGCGCTCGCGGGCGGCCCACACCAGCGCGGCGAAGTGGGCCCCGGGCTTGATGGCGCGGTGAATGCGGCTGAGAGCCTGCTGCAGGTCGGGAACGAACATCAGGCCAAAGCGGCAAATGGCAGCGTCGAAGTGTGCTTCGGGCAGCTCGAGCGCCGACGCGTCCGAGACCAGCGTGGTGACATTCGAGACTCCGGCATCGCGGGCGTTTTGCTCGGCGGCGGCGAGCATGGGCGCGGAGATGTCGGTGGCGAGGATGGACCCGCTCGGGCCGACGCGAGCGGCGGCAAGCAGGGTCTGGTCACCGGTGCCGGCCGCGATGTCGAGAAGGTGCATGCCCGGACGGAGGGCCGCGGCGTCGAGGAGGCGGTCGGTGGCCAGAGCCAGGGTCTGCGCGCGGCGTGCCGCGCTCTGCCGCCAGATTTCAGCCGCCTCGGCCGATTCCCAGAGACGGGCCGGCTGTGTACTCACAACCGGGCATAGTACGTCTGGAACCAGCCGTGAAGCTGAAACGGGGTGTTCGGTGATGCTGGCTGAGCGGTACCAACCCCAAAGCCAAGGCCACCCCGCCTGGCTGCAGTCAATTTCGCGAACCCTCAGTTATTTCTGGGAACTACCGGCAGGACGACGTGGGACGGGTGACCGGCATCGTGCAGGATCGTCTGGTCCGCCGTGCGCATGTCCGCTGGCCCGTCCACACCGATGGGGTGGCCCGTATTCGGGTTGCGGTCCCATCGCGGGAAATTGCTCGACGTGATCTGCACGCGGATCCGGTGGCCGGTTTTGAAGACGTTGCTGGTGGCCCACAGGTCGATGGAGAACCGGTACGGCGTGTTCGGCTCCAGCAGGGATTCTGAAGTCGTGCCGTCTCGATAGCGCGTGCGGATGATGCCATCGGTCAGGTTGTACGCGTGACCATCGGCAGAGACGTCCACCAGGCGCGCTACGAAGTCCGTGTCCGGCGCCGATGAGCAAGCCCACAATTCGACGCGCACCGGTCCGGTCACCTCCACGTCGTGCTCGAGCGGTGGCGTCGAGTACGTCAGAACGTCTGGCCGGGACTCGGTCGCGCGTTGATCGCGCGGGCCGTTCTGGAACTGTGGCGCCATCAACAGCGCGCCACCGTGCGTCGGCACAGGATTTGACGGATCGTACGCGTAACGGTCCGGTGGTTCGCTGGCTGGTGGATCGGAGTCCAGCACACCGTTGGCGTGGAAATAGAAGGGGGTGGAGATGGCGCGTGCCAGCGGCCACTCCGCTTCGTCGCGCCAGACGTTGGCGCCCATGACAAACAGGCGAATGGGCGGCTCGGCCAGCACGCCGGTGTCGAGGTTCTTCAGCCAGTGGTCGAACCAGCGCAACTGCATCCGACCGAAATCCGACTGCAGATTGATGAAGCCGAGCTGTGAGCCAAAACCGAAGTCCAGGTCGCCAACCGCTTGTCCGTACTCGGTGTGCGTCCAGGGCCCGATGAGCAGCCTGGTCGGGCGACCCAACTGACGCATGGCGGTGTAGTGCGCGAGTGTGTCGCTCAGGAAAATGTCGTACCAGCCGCCGACATTGAAGGCAGGCACCTGCACCTGCGCATGCTTGCCGTCGATGGTGACGGGGTCCAGGAAGGTGGGGTCCAGCGGGTGGTCGAGCTGTTCGAAGAAACGCGGCAGGACGGGCTGGCGGCGCAATGGAGCAAAATCACGCAGCGGCAGCGACGCATACCCGACGGGTCCGAGCGCATCGAGCTCACGCGCCAGGGCGACGATCGTTCCACCGAGCATCGGCAGATTGCCGCGGTGCTGCTTCGCCAGTGTGTCGAAGCCCATCTGCAGCCCCCAGTGCGCCTGTAGACCCAACTCGAGTGCTCCACCGCGGAAGACCAGTCCGTTTGCGGGGTTGCTCCAGGTGGCCATGGGCACGATGGTTTTGAGCGCGGGGGGCTGGTGCAGGGCGGCTGACCACTGCGTGAAGCCGAAATACGACACGCCGAACATGCCCACCTGACCATCCGAAAATGGTTGCCGGGCCGCCCAGGCGATGGTGTCGACGCCGTCAAGCGCCTCGGCCTCGAACGGAGTCCAGTCGCCCTCAGACGTGAAGCGACCCCGGGTGTCCTGGACGATGACGGCATAGCCGCGTCGCACGGCCTGGACGGGGTCCAGGAAGGCGCTACCCAGCGGCAGGTCCTTGCCGTACGGCAGTCGGGTCAGCAGGACTGGCCAGCGGCCCTCCGGCGGACGGTAGACATTCGCACGCAGCGTCACGCCATCACGCATCGGCACGGGAACGTCAAGCTCGACCAGGACGCGTTGTTCGCTCACAATTTGCACAATAACACCGTCATCATGCGACTGGAGGGCTGGCGAACCAATCTCGAGGGGCCGCTGCCGAACGCGCAGCGGATCGTTTCGGTGGCGCCCTCGAACACGGAGATCCTGCACGCGCTTGGGCTGGGGCGGCGCATCGTCGGCGTGGATCGCTGGTCGGACTATCCGCCGCGCGTGCAGGCACTGCCGAGGGTTGGCAGCGATCTGCGCGTTGATATCTCGAGCGTGGTCAGCTTGCGACCGGACCTCGTGGTGGCGTCACTGCACGTACCGGGCATGGAGGAAAACCTGCCTGCGTTCGAGTCGGCGGGACTGGCGTACGTAGCGGTGGGCGGGGTGGGCCTGGGAGGAGTGTGGGACGACCTGCGAGTGATTGGCCGCTTCGTGGGACGACCGGGACGCGCCGAGAGCCTGATCGCCCAGATGCAGGCGCGCATGGCGGAGTTGCGCGTCACGAGCGCCCGGCCACCGCGGGTGCACTGGGAGTGGTCGGCCCACCCGGTCGTGGCGGGTCGGCGGTCGTGGATTACGGAGCTTCTCGAGCTGGTGGGCGCCGAGAACATCTACGCTGACCTGGACGTCGAGTCGGTGCGCGTCAGTTATGCGGAGGCGCTGCGCCGCGAACCCGAGGTGGTGGTCGCGTGCTGGTGCGGGGTGCGGCGCCTGCCGAACGTGGAGCGTGTACTCGCGCGGCCAGGCTGGCAGGCGACGCCCGCGTTTCGCCAGCGGCGGGTGGCGGTCTTGAGCGAGGCGTATTTTGGTCGCCCTGGGCCGAGGCTGGTCCAGGGGCTGGAGCAGTTGGCGGCGCTGTTCAGCGAGAAATCAGAACTCAGTCATCAGAAATCAGCTGAGTTCTGATCTGAGTTCTGAGTTCTGACGTCCGATTGCTCCGTTAGACCTTGAGGTTCGCGTCGAAGAAGGTGAAGACCTTTGCCCAGCCGTCCATGGCTTGCTGCTGCCGGTACAGCGGGGCCTGGTAATAGAAGAAGCCATGGCCGGCGCCATCGTAGCGATGGAACTCGTACTTCTTGCCGAGCTTCTTGAGCTCCTCCTCGTGTTTATTCACGTCGTCGGGTGATGGACGCTGGTCGTCGTTGCCGAAGAGGCCCAGAAGAGGGATCTGCAGGTCCCTGGTGTAGTCGATCGGCGCCACCGGTTGCTTGGGCGTGAGCTGTTCTGGCGACTGGACGACACCGCCGCCCCACAGATCGACGATGGCCGAGTAGCCGGGCGTGCGGCACGCGGCGAGGTACGCATGCCTGCCACCGGAGCACGAGCCGATGATACCGACGCGGCCGTTGCTGGACGATTGCGACTTGAGCCACTGCAGAGCGCCGGCCGCGTCGCCAACCACCTGATCGTCGGGCATGCCACCATCGGCGCGGACCTTGGCTGCCACTTCGTCGGGGGTGCCGTGACCGGCGCGGCAGTAGAGGTCCGGGCAGATGGCGGTGTAGCCGTGATTGGCGAGGCGGCGAGTGAACTCCTGGTAGAACTCGTCCCAGCCGGGCATGTGCATTATCACGACGACGCCCGGGAAGGGACCATTACCATCGGGCCGGGCGACGTAGGCATGAATCTGATCGCCATTGGCGCCAGCGATCTGCGTAGGGCCAGCGGTGAGGCCTGGTGCGGATGCCGTGTCGAACGAATTCCACATGCGGCCGATGCTACCCCGCGTGTCTGACCGCGTGGGGCCAAAGAACGCTGCCAGGCCGGTGTGCCCCGGGCGGCCGGCCGGAGACTGGCGGTGGGACAACCGCCGGTCCCGGTCGGCGGACTCAGGTTGCCTCTGCGCGCGGGGCCGTGGTAGCGACCCAGGGCGCATTGTCGATGGGACTTTGGTCTGAACGGAGACGGCAGAAGTCAGACGTCAGAGGTCAGCTGAGTTCTGAGTTCTGAGTTCTGCAGTCACATCTCGATGATGGCGCGGCCGGCGATCTCGCCGCGGGCCAGGGCGGTGTACGCCTCGTCAACTTGCTCGAGATGATAGCGACGCGTGACCACGTCTTCAGGACGGAAGACCCCGCGCGCTGCCAGCTCCAGCACGCGAGGCATATCGCTGCGCGTACGTGCGCCGTATGAGCCAATCACGCGTTGCGAGCGTCGCACCAGCCGCGTGATCTCGAGCGGCGCGCTGGTCGTACCGGGCGCAATGCCGATGGCCACCATGCGACCGCCGTCGCGCAGCACCTCGCTGGCCTGAATGAACGTCTCAGCGCGACCCAGCGCCTCAAACGCGACGTCGACCCCAGCGCCCCCGGTGAGCTCGCGAACGCTGGCGACGACGTTGTCGCGACTGCCGTTGACCGTGTGGGTGGCTCCAAGTCGACGGGCCATCTCCAGCTTTTCATCCACGATGTCGACCGCGATGACTTGCGAGGCACCAAAGGCGCGGGCAACCTGGACCAGGTTCATGCCGACCCCGCCTACGGCGATCACCGCCACGCTTTCGCCGGTGCGCAGGTCCGCACTGTGACGGACCGCACCGTAAGCGGTGAACACGGCGCAACCGAGGATCGCTGCCTCGTGCGGCTGCACCCCGTCGGGGAGTGGGAAAACGTCGGTGGCTGGTACGACCGCGTAGTCCGCCAGGCCGCCCATCGAGTACATCCACAGCGGCGTCCCGTCGGTGCGCGCCAGCCGCGTCTCACCGTCGTACAGCGTGCCCTTGAGACGATTCATGCTGAAGAAGGTCTCACACAGGTCGTCGCGACCCTGCACGCAGTACCGACAGGTCCCACACGGCATGATGAACGCGCACGCCACGCGCGAACCCTCGATGACGCCCTGCACCCCTGGCCCAACTCCGGCGACAGTGCCGGAGATTTCGTGGCCCAGCACGCACGGAGTCGGGAAAGCGACCTCACCTTTGATGACGTGCAGGTCCGTGTGACACACGCCGCACGCTCCGACTTTGACGAGGACTTCACCGGCCCGCGGTTTTGGCACGGGCACCTCTTCCAGGTGCAAACGCTGATTGGGCGCGTCCAGGACTGCTGCACGCATTCGGTGTTCGGCTCCTTTGCTACGTCTCTCTCAGGCGCGCAACGACGCGAGCGAAAACATCCATCACGCGCCCCTGAACCACGTAATAACTCACGCCGAATTCGTCACGACGTGCCTGCAAGGTTTCGACGATGGCGTCGACGCTGCCGACCAGTGTTCCCGGTGAGGCCAGGACCTGGTCGCGTGTCTGGCCGGTGCGGGCGACGACGCGCTCGATTTCGGCCTCGGCCGGGTGATCGGCGACGTCAATGAGTGACGCGTTCACGTGGAGTTCGAGGTCGTCGAACCGAGCGCCGGCGGCCTCGCGCACCCAGGCCACTTTCTGGGCGAACGTGGGTGGTGGCGGTAATCCGGGCCCGCGTGGGTCCAGCAATGACAGCCCGACAATGTCCGCTTCGCGTGCTGCCAGACTGAGCATTCGCCGTTGACGGCCGCCCAGCATGAGCGGTGGGCGGGGTTGCTGTACCGGGCAGGGCGCCGGCTCCAGGCCGTCGATCTGGTAGTGCTCGCCTCGGAATGTCACTGGCTCGGTGCTGCTCAGGAGTGCCTTGCAGATCTGCACTGCTTCGGAGAGCCGTGCGAGACGCAGGGCGGGTGCATCGAAGGGAAGGCCGGTTTTGGTGTAGTCCGCCTGGAGCCAGCCGGCGCCGAGACCCAGCTCGAAACGACCTTCGGTCAGCACATCGACGGTTGCCGCTTCCTTTGCCAGCAGTGCCGGGTGGCGAAAGTCGTTATCGAGAACGAGCGTCGCCAGACGGAGGTGTGAGGTGACCGCCGCGGCAGCGACCAGCGACGGAATTGGCGCGAGCTGCTGGCCAAAGTGATCCTGCGCGATCAGCGTGGCGTAGCCATACGCCTCGGCCTTGCGCGCCGTTTCTTCCCAATCGGCGCGCGAAGTCGTGACAGCGTTGACGCCAAACCGGAATGGCCGGACGGGACTCACCCCTTTGCGGCCGCGATGGACTGTTCCAGCTCAGTGCGGATCATGTTGCCGCCATTGCTTTGCCAGTCTTTTACGAGCTGGTCAAAGTCGCTGAGTGGCCGGCGTCCGGCGAGGACGTCGGTGATGCCATCGTTGAGTGTCTGGAACAGCGGCACACCTTTGTTGTCCAGCGTCGCTGACGAGTAGCCTAGTGTCGGATCGATCACGCCCGCGGCAATCGCCGCCTTTTCGAAGTCAGTCGCCGCCTTGGCGTAATCCGGCACGCCTGGCCAGAACGCGACCTGCGGTCGCTGGACGATGTACTTCCAGGGGACCGAGTTGGCGTCCGTGTTACTGGCGGGCAGGACCGTGACGCTGCCGTCGCTGCCGAGTGTGTAGTCGACATCTTTGACGCCAACGGTGAGCAGCAGGTCTTCAGCGCTGCCGAAGGGTGCCGCGAGC
Organism: uncultured Chloroflexia bacterium; assembly: GCA_963776625.1. GTDB lineage: Bacteria > Chloroflexota > UBA6077 > UBA6077 > CF-72 > CF-72. The sequence goes on from CAVZNP010000014.1 coordinate 94,708, forward strand.
CAGTTGGAGATGCGCAGGATCTCCTTGATGCGATCCGGTGAGCCGTTGTTGAAGGCGGTCGTTCCGAAGTAGCCCTTGCCGAGGTAGTGCTGGGCCTGTCCACCATCGTGGGCTGCAAACGGCAGTACTGCCTGTGGGGTGACCGGTGGAGTCAGTTTCGGTCCGCGCGTCCAGGCGTCCTGCCAGGCGTTGCCGAACGTTTCGACGTCGAGCACGAACTTGGAGCCGATGAAGGCGTCCCGCGCGCGCGTGCTGTCCGCGATGGTCAGCGCATCGGGATGGAAGAGACCGGAGGCGACCAGGTCACGCGTGTAAGCCATTGCATCTTTGTATTGCTGGGTCTCGATATCGCGGGTCAGCTTGCCGTTGGCATCGAGCGACCAGTTGTTGGGGGCGCCAAACATGGCCGCGAAGTAGTAGATGTAGTACATCTGGTTCTGGTAGGAACCGATGGCCCACTGGTTGTCGTTCGGGCGGTTCAGTTGCTGGAGGACGCGCTTGAAGTCGTCGGAGTTTTTCGGGACGTAGTCTTTGCCGACGGCGGCGTCGTACACGGCCGAGTTCTTGAGCAGCATGCTGCCGGGGTAGTAACGCTCGATCGGCAGCATGTAGAGCTTGCCATTTCGCACGCACCCGGAATTGACCCACGCGTAGGTCGGGATGGCCGCCAGGTTGGGATAGTCCTTGGCTGCGTCGCCACCTAGGTAGGGCGTCAGGTCCGCGGCCTTGGCCTGGAGGAACTGGGTCAGATTTTGCACCTGGGCAGCCCCGCTGGGGGTGGCACCGGGGATCAGCATGATGTCAGGCAGGTCATTGCCCGCCATGACGGTCGCCAGTTTGGTGAGGTAGTCCGACTGCGCGATGATCGTGAACTGGACGTCAGCGTTCAGTTCCTTGTTCGTTTCCTGCCAGGCCTGGTTCTGGTCGATGGGCGTCGGTGGCGCGGGCGCGCTGTTGTTCGTATAGCACAGCACTTTGCTGCCTGTGCCTGGCGGTGTCGCTGGCAGAGCCTTGGCAGGATTCGTCGGATAGTTGATGAAGCCGTCCTCGTATTGAGGTCCCGCGGCGGGAAAGTCGGGCTTCGGCCCGGTGGTGTTCGCGATGAAGCTTGGCAGCGCGCTCGCGGGTTTGGCGGCTGCGCCCGCGGTGCCGCTGGGTGGGGCAGTCGGCGCGGCGGGCGCAGCGGCACCGCACGCCGCTAACAGCGGGAGTGCGGCGCCGCCGGCGGCAGTCAGCATGAGCCTGCGGCGGCTGAAGGTCAGTTCGTTGATCGCCATGTGTGAGAGATGCTCCCCGGGAGAATTTGGTCGTCAGGCGTTCCCGCGCTGCGCGTAGTAGTCGTTCAGGAATCGACGGGTGCCTTCGATCGCGGTACGTGCCCATGCTTCGGCGGTGTAATTCGAGTCATTGGGTGCCGGCCATTCAAGACTGAGCGGGATGTCCGCGGGCAGGGCATTGAGCAGGGCGTCGACATCCGCGTCGCCGTCACCCGGTCGAACACGACCGCCGCCTTCGCGCTTGATGTCGTTGATCTGCGAGTAAGGCGTCAGCGCGGGGTCGCGGCCGTTCAGCATCGCGGAAGTATCTCCGGCGCGCATCAAAGCGCCAGGATCGATGCACACGACGGCGTTCTTGCGACCGCTCTCCTCGATCACCTGAAACGCTTTTGCAATGGGACTCAGCGTGCCAACGGGCGCTTCGATCGCGGCGACCAGCCCGTATTCGGCCGCGACATCGCAGAACTGGCCGAACACGTCGCGCTGGTGGGACCACTCAGGATCGCGGCCGATGACCAGCGCGTAGGTCGCTCCCAGCTCGGCGGCGAATTCGAGGGATGGGCGGTACTCCTGCCAATCCATCTCAGGTAGCAAGTAGTAGCTGAGCGACTCGACCATCTCCTGACCGGAGTCGGCAAGCACGCGCTTGACTTCGCGCTTGAGGGCGGCGTCACCGAGCCAGTCGACCCAATTGGGATAGGCGGGCGACTTGTGCAGGCGAAATCCGAGACCGTCGTAGCCCGCGCTGACCGCGGCCTGAATGAATTCCAGGGGCGGCGTGGCAGGCAGTGTGGTTGGTGCGAGCGTAATCCGGTTCATGACTCACTTTTCCCCAGAGTATCGGCCCCGATCATATAGGATTGGCGCCCGCGCGCGATGCAGTGATGCCCCTGCGCATCAGGCCGCCGCAAGTACGCACGCGCGGGCCGCAAGTATGCGCGAGCGGCCGTGCGCGCTCGACAATCGCCGCGCCGACGAGCACACGTGGACTTTGGCAAGATCGCCAATACACACGGTTGTGCAGTCAGTGGCGAACGTCGGGTCGAAGGAGGGCCACGCGCTGATGTGTGGGAGGTGCAAGGTGCGAGGTGGGCAGCAGCCCGTCCGTGCGCGGGTGGAGCGCGTCAAGCGGTTTCGAGGTGGATGACGCGTTTTGGGCCGCGCTCCTGGCGACATCCAGGGCCAGCTACGCGGGCTGCGGTGAACGATGCACCGGCCCCGGTAGGTGGCCAGGCTGGATGCGAGCAGCCAGCGGAAACTAGTTGGGCGTAGCGCTACACCTACTGTTCGTTCTGCTTCGTGGTCGAGTCCTTGGTCTGGACCGTGATGTGGCTCATGGGCGTTGAGCCCGGGGCGCCATGCCAGTGGTTCTCACCGGCCGGGATCAAGATGACGTCGCCCACGGTCACGGTCCGCTCCTCCGAATCGGTGGCCACGATACCGGTGCCCTCGGTCACGATGAGAATCTGATCGGACGTGTGCTGGTGAAACTTGTTGCGCGACCCGGCGCTGAAGTTGACCACACTGAAGTTGAAGCTCTTCGACTCTGCCGGGTCGACGATCACTTGACGGAAGACCTCGCCGGTGAACAGTGGGCTGACCGCCGGCTGGCGCGGAAGATCGTTGGTGCTGACGACTTTCATGCATTCACCATCTTACTGAGGTTCGCGAAGTTGCCCGCGGCCAAGCGACGGTGGCCCTGGCTCGGGGCTGCAACCGCTAGAACCGTCGGCCGCTACGCGGAACCGCTGCGCGCGGTAGTGAATGACGCGAAGCTGTGCAGGTGCTCGGGCACGGGCGTAGACGTGGGGCCGCGCGGGCCCCGCGTCCGTCTTCAACGACGCTCGAGGAACGGGTTAGTCGTTCCGGGTGATGCCGACGATCTCGGTGGCTCCGGCCGCCTCCGCCTGGCGGATGGCGTCGGCCATCGACGCGGCATTGAACACGCGCGTTGCTGTGAAGCTCACGCGCCAGCTGCGCGCTCCAGTGGAGGATGCGGCCGCGGTACTGGCGGCGGAGCCGGGGCGCCGACCGCGTCGCGCTCCGGTGGTGGCGGTGCGAGCTCCGCCGCGGCGACCGCGGCCCGTGCCCGTCGCGGTGGTGGCAGCGCCAGTCGTAGCGGCCGCTCCACGTCGGCGACGACCGTTTGCTGGTGCAGCGGCGGTGCTGGCGGCACCGGCGCCACTGCCCGGGCGTCGCCCACGCCGTCCGGTGCCGGTCGCAGTCGACGCCGCGGCGGTGCCACTTCCGGCGGCGGCAGTCCGACTGCCGGGCCGACGACCACGTCGTCCAGTGCCCGTTCCACCTGGCGCCGCGCCACTGCTGCTCGCAGCACCGGTGGACGTCCGTCCGCGCAGCGACGCGCCATGTCGCTGTGCGACGCGGTAGACCGACGACTCGCCAATCCCGAATCGCTTGCTGATTTCCGATACCGGGGTCTCGGTCTCGGCGTACAGCCGCGTAACTTCCCGCTCCTGCTCCTCAGTCAACTTGCGGCGCGAACCTGTTGCCCCTTCAGCCCCGCTGCGGGGCTCCGCTGTCTCCGTCTCCGTCATCACCACACTCCTAGTTCTCCGTCAGTCGGAAAGGTCAGCATGCGGACACAGGGTGCATACCGGTGGAGGTCAAGGCCGCGACCTGCGTCGCGGTCAACGCCCGATTCTCGCCCAGCGGGTGTTGTTCTCCAGCGCAACTGACGGGTGTCCACTTCCGACAATAGCACAAAACACTCCAGCGTGCCGGAGACAAGCGATTTTATTGACATGACGGGTGCAGGCGGGGGCGGTAGCCCGCGCGCAGCACCCTGACAATCGACGGAGGCGTCAGGAGGGTGATGTCGGTATCCAGTGGACGGGAGGAGCGTTCGACATACCGGTCCGGCGACCACGACCACACCGCGTTGCCCAGCACCAACCACGGTCGGTCGTCCAGCAGCACGTAGCTGCCATCCGGCAAAGCGTCGATGCGCGCAAAATGGGTCCGTTTGAGAAATGGACGGACGCGGCGCTCGGCGTGGAGCACGCGGTCCATCGCGTCGGCGGACGAGCTCTGGTCCGAGTAGACGGTGTGCCAGGCTGTCTGAAACGCCTGGTAGTCGGCGTGCCGACATTCCGCGCACGGACGGTGTCCGTCCGCCAGTGCGGCGGCCTCGTCCAGGAAGAACAGCTCCGTGTAGCTGCCGGGGGTCATCACCGAACGGTGACGGCCGCGAAACTCCAGGCGGCAGGCGATCCAGCGGCGCACTTGCCAATCGCGCACGACTCTCCGCTCAGCATCGTGGAGGATGCCGCGGTTGCCCATGAGCGTGCCGCGTCCGGGCACTGCGACGATTTCGCCCAATGGGGTGGCGCGGTTTTTCAGTGGCACGCGAGCAGGCAGTGGATTGGCCTCGATCAGGACAGCGGCTCCACACGTCGCCGCGGGAGGCAGAATTCGTTGTCCTCCACGTCGTCGATGACGTCGTAGCCGAGGACGGTGGCCCAGAACTCCGCGACGCGGTTCGGCTCTTGGCAGTCGATGACCAGCTCGGTAAAGCGCGCACCCATGGACAGGCAGTCTAGAGCCAGGAGGGGACCCAGTTGGCAGGTACGCTTCGCTCTCGCCCGTCATCCAGGAGAATGTGAAGGCGATGAATGCGGGCGGAGCCAGTCGTGGGCTCGAACGTGGAGGTGGAGCTGAGCCAGCCCCACCTGCCGCGTCGGTTCGCTTCGCCGCGAAGGCGTAAGACGGGGTGCGTCAGTCCTCGCGTGTGATCGCCAGCACGTCGGCGGCGCCCATGGCCGCCACCTGACGCAGCACGTCGTGGATGCTCGTCGCGCGGATGACGCGCTCCACCTGGTATTCGACGGCGAAGCGCTGCACGCTGACGGCCGGAGCACGTGTGGGCGTGGTGCGTCGTGCAGGCGCGCGGCGGGTCCGCGCCGCGCGCGCAGGCGTTGGAGCAGGAGCAGGCGCAGGCGCAGGCGTCGAAACAGGAGCAGGCGTTGGAGCAGGTGTCGAAACAGGAGCAGGCGCACGCCTGGGTTGTCGGCGAGCACGCCGCGCGCGCGCCGGTTTCGACGCGGGTGCGACGGGAGCCTCCTGCCGCTGCTCGTCCTCGTCCTCCTCTTCTTGCTCGACCTCAATCTCCATGTGGGAGGCGATGATCGCCTCGACGATCACCTCGTTGGGCACCTCGGGCTCGGCTGACTCCGGCTCGATCTCGACGATGTCCGGTGCCACGGGCTCTACGGGGATGGGAGCCGACTCCGTGTCCACCTCAGACGGGGTCACTGCAATCTCCAATGTTGGCTCGGACTCGTAGGTCACCACCACGGCCAGATCCGCGACCGGGGTCGGTTCGACCACGTCACTCAGGGCAATCTCGACGTGATTGCCGTTCATCACCGTGAGCTGTGGCTCCACCACCGCAACAGACGGTGCACAAAAGTCGCACTGGCGTGCCAACGCGGCTGTTTTTTCCCGTGCCACACGGTCATTGCGCTGCGTGGCGGTCTCACCTTTGACTCGTGGCAGCGTCACCAGCGCTGCGTGGCCGCACTGAAACTGCAGGCGTGCCGGGATAACGGAGGGCATCATTTTCGGGCGTTGTCATAGTAACGGAGGAGCGACGCCTTTGTCGCGACATATGTCAAGATCAGCCCATTCTCAGCCAATTCTTAGCTAACGGAGGTCAACTCGCGCACCCAAGCGGCATTCGGGTACATCGCGGGTAGCATCTCGTCGCGCCAGTCCACTCCGTCACGGACAATGCGCTCCACCGCTCGCAACTGGTAGTAGCTGGTGTCCGCGGCTGGCGGTTCACCACCTTCCTCTACGGTTCGAATGGCCTGCAGCAACAGGCGGCGCATGGTGATGATCGCCTTGTCGGCCGGACCGAGGTACTCCTCGCTGCGGTCGACGATGGCGCCCATGCTCTCCTGCACGGCGCGATCCTGGGTGTTGACACCCTCGATGCCCGAAAAGGTCTCGCTCCGCTGAACCTGGCGGTCGATACCCCAGTTGTTGCGGATGTTGCGAATCGACTCGAACGTCGTCTGGTCGACGTGGTCCGGGCCATTGCCGTTGCCGTACTCGCGGCGCTGTTCATCGTTCAGTGCGTTGTCCAGGCTGTACATGAAGTTCCAGACCATGCAGGTCTGATCGTCCATCGGCACCCAGAAGTGGCCTGGTCCCGCGTCGCTGGGTGTGTCGATCAGCACCGATCCAAACAGTGACGCGGGTCGCAGCTGGGTGAAGGGCATGACGTAGTGGTAGCCGCGCACGTAGCTGCCACCTTCGGGCAACTTACGCACACCCGCGTAGCGGTAGCCGTAGTCGGTCAGGTCCACTTCGAGTGTTGGAGCACCTCCCCGCACGAACGGACTGCGCGGGTCAATGCCGGGTCGCCGACTGCTTGCGGTGAGTGCGCGGTGCAGGATCGGCGCGTGCGACGTGTCGATGCCGCCCTCCAGGGCCTGCAGCCAGTTGCACTCTTCGACCACTCTGGAGACGTGGCGGTGGGAGGCAGCGACACGCGTGAATTCGAAGCTGGGCGCGGGTGGCGTTTTGCCTTGCGGACCGAGGTAAGCCCAGACGATGCCACCCAGCTCGAGCGTTGGGTAGTGCTTGATGTGGACTTTGTCCGCGAAGTTGTTGTCGCCGGGCTCGTTCATCTGGTCGACACAGTCGCCGTCCACGTCGAATTTCCAGCCGTGGTAGATGCAGCGCAGCCCGCACGCCTCGTTCCGGCCGAGCCACAGCGACACACGTCGGTGCGGGCAAAATTCGTCCAGCAGACCGATTCGACCTTTCGTGTCGCGGAATGCGACGAGTCGCTCGCCGAGGATGCGCACGCGCACAGGCTCTCCGTCAGGCTCGGCGACTTCGCGTTCCAGCAGGATGGGCATCCAGTAGCGACGCATGACCTCGCCCATCGGTGTGCCCGGACCCGTTCGAGTCACCAGCTCGTTTTCCTGTCGGCTCAACATGGACCGTCCCTCCTTGCCCTAATCTTAGGAGTCAGGATGTTGTAACTCGGGTGATGCGACTGTGGAAAACCGGAGGATGATCTTCGTGCGCGGGCGACTCGACGACGCACTTGCCAACGCGGCGATTGCGCAGCTCGTGCTCGCCACGCAGCTGTCGCCGGACCAGTCGCTTGACGTGTTTGTGGACAGTCCCGGCGGCTCGTTGACCGCGGCGCTGTCGGTGTACGACCTGATGCAGAGTCTTTCCGCGCGAGTGTCGACCACGGTTACGGGTGCGGCGAGCGGCGCGGCGGTGTTGATTCTGGCCGGCGGTTCGGCCGGAAGTCGGTTCGCCTTGCCGCACGCTCGCGTGCAACTCGCGGATGACGAGGTCGGTCTGGGATCAGCGCGCGTCGACAACCCGGAGGTGCACGCCGAGGAAGCCCGGCGGATGACCGCGCGCTGGCGTTCGGCACTCTTGCGGCATTGCTCACAAACGCCAGAGCGGCTGTCGGAGGACCTGCTCGCCAGGCGCTGGTTGAGCGCGCCGGAGGCGCTGGCGTACGGGCTCGTCGACGGCATCCCACACGGTGGCCGTCGCTAGTGGCGGTCGTCACGTTCTCGCGCGAGGCCCACAGTGGTACGCAGGATCTGGCGCGGTTGCTCGCGGAGCGTCTGGGCTACCGCTACGTCGGTCGCGACGAGCTGACCGCCGCGGTGACTGCACGAAGTGGTGTCAATCGGGAACCGCAGACCGGTGAAAGCGAAGGCCGCTCGCTGTCGCTGTGGGAGCATCTCGGGGAGCACTTGACCGGTGAACGGGAGGCGTACGTCGCCGCACTCAGGGCGGTGATCACCGAGCTCGCGCTGGCCGACGACGTGGTGATCGTCGGCCACGGTGCGGGCCTGTTTCTGAACGACCTGCGCAGCGTGGTTCGCGTGTTCGTCGTTGCGCCGATGGTGGACCGTCTGGCGCGTCTGCGGGACGAAGGCGTCGAGGATGCCGCGCGGGCGCGGACCTTGATCGACGAGCAGGATCGCGAATCCTCGGCCTATCTGCGCTATCTGTTTGGCGTCGACTGGTTGGACCCTCACCAGTGGGACCTGGTGATCAACACCGGTCGCGCCGACTCAAGGGCCGCGCTGGACATGCTCACGCACTACACGGAGTCGCTGGTGCGCGACCGGGCCGAACACGACGACCTGGCGCGCCAGCAGCTTGCCACGCGTGTGGAGCAGGCATTACTTGGCGACGACCTGGGGGTGGACAGGCTCAGCGTGTTTTTCGAGGGCGGCACGCTCACGCTGCAAGGGGAAGCCCTCACCGCATCGGACCGCGATCGCACCGAGTCCATCGCCCGCGCGGTTGCATCCGAAGTGGCTATCAGCAATCAGATTGTGCTGCGTCCACCGTCGACCGCCTGAACGTCCGCGCTTGCATATCCTGGCCGCATGGACCTTGGGCTACGTGACAAAGTCGCAATCGTGACCGGCTCGAGCCGCGGATTGGGCAGGGCAAGCGCCACGGCGCTTGCGGCGGAGGGGGCACGTGTCGTGCTGAATGGGCGTACCGCCGCCAGTCTGGAGGAGGCAGTGGCTGACTTGCGCGGTCAGGGGGCGACGGTTGAAGCGGTGGCGGCCGATGTCAGCACGGAAGGCGGCTGTCTGGAGCTGGTTGAGCGCGCCGAGTCTGCATTTGGACAGGTGGACATCCTGGTCAACAACGCCAGCAGCGGCGCACGCGCCGGTATCAACTCACCGGAGGCGGACTGGAGTTCGGCGCTCAACGGCTCCTTGTGGCCGTCGCTGCGACTGACGCGGCTGGTTGCGCCGCGCATGCGCGAGCGGCGCTGGGGCGTGATCGTCATGATCTCGTCGATCTACGGCCGCGAAATGGGTGGGCCGACGTCGTATCAGGTCTTCAAGTCCGCGCAACTGAGTCTGTCGAAGTCTCTTGCGCGCGAACTCGCGCCAGACAACGTGCGGGTACTGACTGTGGCGCCTGGCTCGATTTCGTTTCCCGGCGGAAGCTGGTGGCAGCGGCAGCAGTCCGATCCTGAGGCAATGGCGAGGTTTGTGGCGCAGGACATGCCGCTGGGGCGCTTCGGGCGCGCCGAAGAGGTTGGTGAGGTGGTCGCCTTCCTGTGCTCGGAGCGAGCCAGCCTCATTACCGGGGCGTGCATTCCGGTGGACGGCTGTCAGGGTAAGTCGCTGATCTGAGCTACGTATCCCGGCGTCGGCCCCCTTGCGGCGGAGAGCGACGGCTCAGCTCAGGTGGTGGAGAAGGTCGCCGACCACATTCACCACCACGTCGGGACGCTGCTCGGGCGGTGTCGCCGCGACGTCCGACGCGGTGGACGTGCCCGTGAGAACCAGCACGCTCGTGGCGCCCGCCTCGCGAGCCATACGAACCTCCAGACGCAAATCGTCACCCACCACCGCCATCTGCCGGGCGTCGCACCCCAGCGCGCGGGCGGCCATGTCAATGACCAGCGGTGACGGCTTGCCCACCACCGTGGGCTCGACGCCCGTCACGTGACGAATCCCGGCGGCGATCGCCCCGGAGGTGCTCGGCAGTCGCCCGCTGCTGGAGGCAAAATACGCGGCCATTGACGTGACCAGCATGGGTGCGCCCGCCCACACCGCCCGACACGCCGCCGTCAGCTTCGCGTAGGTGAACTCCGGGTCGGCGCCAATCAGCACTGCGCGCGCGTCGGCGGCATCCTCCAGAGACGCCAGCGGTACTCCCGCCGAAACAAGCGGTTCCAGCACACCGTCGGTGCCGAAGGCCAGCACAGGCGCCCCCGGGAATGCAGTAACCAGGTACCGGGCAGCCACGCTCGCGGGCGTCAACATCTCGGCATCACGCACGTCGAGACCCAGCGCGCGGAGCTTGGCTGCGATCGCGCCGGGCGTTTGCCCGGTTCCGTTGGTGAAACACGCGTACGGCGTGCCGCGCGTGCGCAGCAGGCCTAGAAGCGCGTCGGCGCCGGTCAGTGCACGTGCACCGCCGACGCCGGTGTTGGGATCGTCGGACAGCACCAGAGTGCCGTCGACATCGAAGAGGAAGGCGCGCGCGTCTGTGATCAGGCCCAGGCCGTCTTTGGCTTGTCCTGCTGCTCGCCGTCGACGTACAGGCCGTCAACCCGCTCATTGAAGAACGCGATCAAGCCACGGATCTTCGGGCACTCAGCGATCGGGTCCAGATAGGACCACGCCACGTCGCGGCCGGAGGGATCGCCCTTCAGTCGCCAGTAGGAAGCGGTGCCTTTGTAGGGGCACACGGACAACGTCTCGGTCGGCTCGAGGAGGTCCATGTGGACGTCTTCGATCGGCAGGTAGTAGCGGGTCGGCAGCCCGGTCTCGAACAGCAGACGCGGCTGGCTGGACGCGGCGACGGTCTGGCCGCCAACCTCGACGCGAACCTGGCGCGCGCTCTGCAGCACGTCCACGCGGTGGTACGGATCGCGGGGATGCTTGAACACTTCCTCGTCCTCTTCGTACCAGTGGTCCATACGGTTCCAGTAGAAGGCGCGGTAGCCGCGGATGTCTTCTCTGCCCGGCGAGCGGATCCAGATAACCCCACATCGAGTTTTCGGAGACGCGGTCGCCGACGCGGATGGTCCAGTACGACGCCTCGCCCTTGTAGGGGCAGCGTGTGTGCTGATCGGTGGGCTCGAGGAATTCGGCGCGCACGTCCTCGGGTGGGAAGTAGTAGACCGGCAAAAGGTTGCTCTCGCGCAGCAGCACCGCGTGCTTGCTGTCCGCGATGGTCTGGCCATTGAAGACCACGCGCACGCGTCGCGGGGTTGGCTCGACCTCCACACGGTGCGGACCCTCGCGCAGATTTTCCTTCACTGGCGCTGCGGCCACAGCCATTGGCGTTCCTCCCGTAGCGGCCCGGACGGGCCTGGATGCTGATTCGACACTGTACCCAATGAGCCAGCGTGCCAGATTATTCCCCGCGGCCCCAGGGCTAACGAAACCCACAGCCACGGCGCCCCGCTGGAGGGCATGCCATACCAGGGGTAGGATCTAGCGCAATGCCAGGTTCATCCAACACCTACCGTGCCGATCAGGTCGGCAGCTTTCTGCGGTCTGATGAGCTCAAACATGCCCGCGCGGCGCACCAGCAAGGCAGCCTGACGCTCGAGCAACTGCGCGACGTCGAGGACCGCGAGATCCTGCGCGTGCTCGAGATGGAAAAGCAGGTTGGCATCGACGTGCTGTCCGATGGCGAGTTTCGCCGGGGTGGCTGGGCGAGCGATTTCCAGGAGGCGGTCGCGGGCTACGTACCCGGCACACCGCCAGTCGTGCTGAGCTGGCACTCCCCGTCAGGTGGCAGCGTGACAGCCGAGGCGCCGCCAGCTGGCATCGTCAGTCGGGTCATCGGTGAAAAGCTCTCGCAACGGCGGCGGTTGACGGCGCATGAGTCGGCCTTTTTGAAGGAGCATGCCTCAGGACCCTTCAAAATGACCATGCCCGCGGCGACGTATGTCGTGACGCGCGGCTACAAGCCTGGCGTGACCGACAAGGTGTACGCCAGCCGTGCCGACGTGCTCCAGGACGCCGCGCGAATTATCGGCGACGAGCTCGCGGCGCTGGCTGCCGAAGGGGTGCCCTACCTGCAGCTGGACAACCCCCACTATCCGGACTACATCTCGGACGATCGGCGGGCGGAATGGCGTTCGCTCGGCGTCGAGGCGGAGGTTGCGCTGGGCGACGACATTGCTGCCGACAACGCGTCGCTGGCACGACTGGATCGGTCTCAGGTCACGGTCGGCATGCACCTGTGTCGCGGCAACGGACCAATGGGACAGTGGCATACCGCGGGTGGCTACGAGCGCATCGCCGAGCAGGTCTTTGGCGGACTCGACGTGGATCGGTTCTTGCTCGAGTATGACAGTGAACGGGCGGGCGGCTTTGAACCGCTGCGGTTCATGCCGCGCGGCAAGATAGTGGTGCTGGGGCTGGTAACGACGAAGTCGCCGGTGCTGGAGTCGCAGGATGAGCTGCTGCGGCGGATCGACGAGGCGTCGCGTTACGTGCCGCTCGAGGAGCTGGCGCTCAGCCCGCAGTGCGGCTTTGCCTCCACGCTTGTAGGCAATCCGCTCACGTGGGACGAGCAGCGGCGCAAGCTGGAGCTGGTGGTGGAGACCGCCCGGCGGGTGTGGGGCTAAGCGACTTCTGACTTCTGAGTTCTGAGTTCTGACTTCTGAGTTCTTCTAGCTGTTGAGTCCCACCGACATGACCGTGTTGGGCAGCTGCGCGGACGTATCCCTGTGCTCCGCGACCGCCGTACCAACCGCGAAAAATTCGATGGCGTTGTTCCCCCAGCCCCACGTGCTTTCCTCGACGCGCACGCCGACGATGCCCGTGCCGCCTCGCTCCTCGGCTTCGGCTTGCATGCGCTCCAGCGCCAGCTCGCGGGCGGTGTACGTGGCCTCGGAGTAAATCGTCAGCTCGGTGTTGCGTCCCATCGTCTTGAGCGACTGCATCACGCCCATGTGGCGGATGTGATAGACACACGCGCCCATTGCCAGCGTGACGGGACGATAGCCCAGCTCCACCAGCTTCCAGAAGTCCTGGCCATTCAGGTCGGAGGTGAACGGCCGATTGTCGTGCGTGCGGTAGTGCTCACCTGATTCGTGCAGCACCGCGGTGCCAATCGCCTGGAACTCGAGGACGTTCTCGTCGATGCCGTAGTTTTTGAACTCCAGACGCACGCCAACGATGCCGTCGGCGCCCAGCAGATCCGCCTCCTCCTCCATGCGGGTCATGGCCAGCTCACGGGCGCCATACATGGCCTGCGTCAGTACGGTGAGCTCCTGGCTGGAGTTCCAGTTCTGCCACTGGAAACCCGTGTGGTAAATGCACGAGCCCATCACCAGACCGAGCGGCAGGAAGCCGGCGCGGCGGACGAGCAAAAACTCATCCACCGACAGATCGCTGGTGAAAAAGCGGGGTCTGGGGCCTTCGCCGCGCATCCCGCGCAGGCGCTGGGTTGCACCTGCCGGCAGGCCGGCACTCGAACCGGGTTGATAGGCCATTGCGCTTGCTCCCTCCGTGTTGGTGAACCGTGTATCTATCAGCCGTGCAGGAGCCGGTCCAGGGCCGCGCGACCCGTGTCAGTGCGCTCGAGTTCACCTGCCAGGGTCGCGCCGAGCTGGGAGAGCCAGTCCTCCACGGTCAGCTGCTCGGTGCGGACGGCCACGCCGCGGACGACGCGTGTTCGGCTGGCCTCGAGCTGCGCGTGCTGGGCTTGCGCCAGGGAGTAGCGCTGACCGGCGAGTTCGAGGCTCAGCCCGGTGGCGCGCCTGGGGCCCAGGACGCCGTGCGTGCGCTTGACACTGGTCTGGTTGGGCAGGGTTGTTTCGAGGAACGTGGCGAGCTGATCGAGGAGGGCTTGCTGGTCCTGCTGATAGCGGGCCAGGAGGGCGCCGGCAACACCGAGGGACTCCCAGTCCGGCGCGGGCGGTTGGGGCTCCTGCACCACGGTTCGAAACTATAGCGGCAGCGCGGGGCCCGCGAGCTGCTGCTGCAGCAGCAGCGTCATTGACCTCGTCATGTACAGACGTTACATTCATACGGGTGCAACTTCGGAGCCAGATGTGACGTTCGCAGCATTGGCTGTTACAGCCTTGCCCGCGTTCCTCGCTTCCGTCGTCGAGTGGGTCGAAGCCTTCACCATCGTTCTGGCCGTGGGCAACACGCGGGGCTGGCGTTCGCCACTGTGGGGCGTCCTCGGCGCGCTCCTGAGTCTGAGCGTGATCGTCGTCGTCTTCGGCGCGCCGCTGATCGTGTACCAGGACCAGGTCACGCAGAGCTTCCACATTCTGATTGGCATCCTGCTGCTGCTGTTCGGCATGCGTTGGCTACGCAAAGCCATCCTGCGCTTCGCCGGGGTCATCGCCGAGCACGACGAAGACCACATCTACCAGCGCGAAGTTGCCGAGCTGCGTGGCCAGACGTTGGACCAGCCGCGGGGAACCTGGGACAACGTGGGCTTCTGGTTCTCGTACAAGGCGGTCTTGATCGAGGGTCTCGAGGTCGCGTTCATCGTGATTGCGCTGGGCGCCGCGGGCGGGTCGGCGCTGCAGGCCGCTATCGCGGGCGCGCTCGCTGCCTTCGTAGTAGTGGTTGTGGCTGGCGCCCTGCTGCACAAGCCGCTCTCATTTGTGCCCGAGAACTTCATGAAGTTCGTCGTCGGCGCGATGCTGACGACCTTCGGCATTTTCTGGGGTTCCGAAGGCCTGCTGGTCGAATGGCCAGGTGGTGATGCGCTGCTGCCAGTCATCCTGGTCGGCGTGCTGCTGACCAGCTACGTGGGCGTGCGCGTGCTGGCGGCAATGGCCAGCCGGCGCGTCACGGAAAGCGCCTCGACATGAACGAAGCCTGGGAGCAGGTCTCTGGGCTGCTGGTCGAGGATGGCCAGATTGCCCTCGGCACGCTGGCGGCCTTTGCCGCGGCGGGCGCGGTGTCCGTACTGGGTGGCCAGTTGCAGAACCAGATGATCCGCAACGCGGCTGGTCCGCTGCTGTTTGTGCTGCTGATGACGCTGCTGCTGGTGAACCTGTACGCGGCCGGCCGACGCGCCTATCCGGAAAGCCCTGCCACCCCCAGCACGGCGGGCAGCAGCCTGCCAAAGAAGTAGCCCGCGATGCCGGCAACAGTTCCGAGCAGAAAGATCTCCAGACCGCTGACGAACCAGCCGCGGCCTGTCCACCGACTCTTGACCGCGCCCATGCAGAACAGGGTCACGGCCGCCAGACCGACCGAGACATAGACCGCGGTCTGCACACTCAAGAACAGATATGGCAGCAGTGGCACGAGGCCCCCAAGTCCGTAAGCCGCGCCCATGACCAGCGCACCGCGCAGGACGTTGCCATCGTCGACGGTGAGACCGAGCTCTTTTTCCACCATCGTCTTGAGCAGCACCTGCTTGCTGGTGGCGAGGTCGCGCGCGACGCGTCGCGCGGCGTCGGGCCCCAGGCCTTCACGCTGCAGCATGTAGGCGACCTCGGCCTCCGCTTCGCCAGGGCGCTCCTCCACCTCGACCGCCTCGGAGGCGATCTGCGCCTCGAAGATCTCGCGCTGGCTCTTGCTCGACATGTATTCACCGGCAGCCATGCTGAAGATGCCCGCGACCATCGCCGCGCAGCCGGCGACCAGCACCGCGAACGGCTGCCCGGTCGCGCCACCAACGGTGCTGACAATCGCCAGGACGCTCGTCAGCCCGTCCTGTGCGCCAAAGATTGCTTCACGGATTTCACCGAGCACGCTCGCCTGGCGGCGCTCCTGGTCGAGGTGACGGGCCAGCCAGGTCGTGTCGAATTCGGGGCGACTTGCGGGCGCGTTCACCGCTCAGACTTCCTGGCGTTCCGGCGTGTTTCCCGCGCCCTGGCGGCGATAGACCTCTTCTTCGAAATCGTCGAGCAGACCCTGGCAGCGCGCCAGCCAGGCTTCGACTTCGTCGCGGCGGTCGGCATTGAACCAATCGCGATCGCGGACACGGTCAAACCAGCGGCGGATCTTTTCGAGGTCCTGGTCGATCTCCTCTGCCTCTTCAAAGGTGTAGTTCTGCCGAAAGTGCTCGAACTCAACCTCTTTGACGAACTTGGTCTCACACTCCTCGACGATCTCCGCGTACTCGCGGGCGCGTTGCGCACGGAATGACTCGATGATGCGCGCCTCGTCTTGTGGCTGCAGTTTGGGGATCTCCAGCAGGAAGGTCTCCCCACCGAGGGCTGGAATCTTGGCTGCTACCTGGTCGACGTCCTCACGCACGCCGGCGATGTCCGGGAAGATGCAGACGCACTGCTGCAAATACAGCGCGCCCAGACGTTTCAGATCACGCCAGACGCCGACGCGTTTGCTGGCTGGCTCAGTGGGCACGCGGTAAATCAGCACCCGCCAGCTCAGAGGTGCCCCGCGTTTGGACGAACGGGAGGCGCGCCTCACAGGTACTCCGATGATACAGGACAGGGCGATCTCGGAGGTAGAGTTCCCCCCGATAGATATGAGCCCTCAGGAGTGGACGGGTGTCCGCGGCAAACGGGTGGTGCTAACGGGGGGTACGGGCGGCATCGGGCTGGCCGCGGCGCGGCAGCTCGCCGCGCTCGGGGCCGACCTGACGATCGTTGGCCGTTCGCCGGCGCGAGCGAGCGAGGCGGCGGCCAGCATCGCGCAGCCAGTAGACGTGCTGATCGCCGATCTCGCTGCACAGGCAGAGGTGCGCCGATTGGCGGAGGACATCGTGTCGCGCTATCCGCGCGTGGATGTGCTGGTCAACAACGCGGGCGCGATGTTCAGCACGCGACGGCCGTCGGTTGACGGGATCGAGCTGACGTGGGCGGTCAATCACCTGGCGCCGTTTCTGCTGACGAGCCTGCTGCTGGAGCGGCTGATCGCCAGTGCGCCGGCTCGCGTGATTACCACCGCCTCCGGGGCGCACTATCGTGCGGCGATTCCATTTGACGATCTGCAGGCTGAACGGTCGTACGGCGGGATGGGCTTGAGCCGTTACGGCGAGACGAAGCTGGCCAATGTGCTGTTCACGCGCGAGCTCGCGCGGCGGCTGGAGGGCACGGGGGTGACGGCCAACTGCTTCCATCCGGGGTTTGTGGGCAGCGGGTTCAATCACAACAACGGCCGGCTGATACGCATGGTGATGTTCGTGTCGCGGCTGGCGGCGCGCAGCCCGGAGCAAGGCGCGGAGACGCTGGTGTGGCTGGCGGACTCGCCAGAGGTGAGTGCGATGAGCGGCGCGTACTGTACGGATCGTCGCGAAGTGCAGCCGTCGGCGGCGGCACGCGATGCTGACGCGGCGCGAAGACTGTGGGAGGTAAGCGAGCAGCAGGTGGGCATGACGGCGTCCGCGCCGCGGTCCCACACGCCTGACGCCGGCAATCCGCCCCGTTGAGACCGGTTTATCCGTGTGCGACATCCATCCCTCCAGAGGAGGCTCGCACACTGTGAACCCGTCTCGATTTGTCGTTGGTCTTGGCCTCATGGCTACCTCACTGCTGGGCGCGGCCGCGCCAGCCCAGGCGGCCGTCGCCGCGCCGAAGGCCTACATCGGCCTGTTCGGTGACAACGCCGTCGCCGTCTTCGACACCAGCAGCAACAAGGTGATGAAGACCATCCCGATTCCCACCGGCCCGCACGGTCTGGTCGTCACCCCTGACGGACGCTGGGTCTACGCCAGCAGCGACGGCGACTCGGTCGTGTCCGTTATCGACACGTCAACCGACAGCGTCACCAACACGATCCAGGTCGGCACGACACCGCACGGCCTGGCCATCACCCCGGACGGCAGCCGCGTCCTTGTCGCTGGCTTCGGCACCAACGAGGTGGAAGCCATCGACACGCACTCGAACCAGGTAGTCTGGCAAGCACCGGTGCCACAGCCGCACAACATCGCCATCACGCCCGATGGCAAGACCGCCTACGCCGGCGGCCAGCAAGACGGCGCGCAGCAACTCGCGGTCATCGACATTGCGACTGGAACGGAGACCGGCTCCGTGCCGCTGGATCACGCGCCCCGCGCACTGAACGTCAGTCCCGACGGTGAGTATCTGGCGTACACGCTGGCGGGCGTCGACGCACTGCAGATTCTCGATCTGGGCACGCTGCAGCTGGACACGCAGATTCCGGTAGGCGCCTCGCCGCACCATCCGTTGTTTACCCCGGACGGCAAGCTGGGCATGGTCGTCGCGCAGGGCCCTGGCACGGTTGACCTGTTCGACCCGGCGACGTGGACCGGAACGGGTTCGATCAAAGTTGGCACCATGCCGCACTGGATTGGCATGACCACCGACGGCCAGTGGGCATATGTCACCAACGAGAACTCGAACGACGTGTCGGTGATCAACGTGGGCGATCGCTCGGTGTCGGCGACGGTGCCGGTGGGCAACGCGCCCCGCAAGATCGTGGTCCAGCCGGGGGCGGCCAACCCGCCGGCGGCGAGCATGCCCGGCACGGACATAGGCAGCGCGGCGACCCCGTCCGCGGCGCCCCTGTCGACGACGGCCAGCGTCGCGGCCTCGGGCAGCGCCCAGGCGTCTGGCGACCAGGCGGCTGCCAGTTTCAGCATCGCCAGCTTCGCGTTTGCACCGAAGAGCGTGACCGTCAGCGCCGGTCAGTCGGTGACGTTCACCAACAATGACTCCGTCGCCCACACGACCACGAGCTCCGCGTGGGACTCGGGCGCCATCCAGCCCGGCGCCTCGTACGCGCTGACCGCGCCGTCAACGCCCGGGACGTACACCTTTCATTGCTCGATTCATCCGTTCATGACGGGTACGCTTATCGTTCAGTAGAGTTACTCGCGGTGAGACCGTGATCACCTGGACTTTTTCCTTCGACCCGATCATCGCCCAGCTGGGTCCGTTCCAGCTGGGCTTGCACGGCATTTTCACCGCTATCGCCGTGGCGGTGGCCATCTGGTTTGCGGGGTATCTGGGTGTGCAGCGGGGCATCCCGCAGGACACGGTGTACGGCATCGCCGGTTGGGGGGTTGTCGGCGGCATCATCGGTGCCCGCCTGTTCCATGTTGCGGATCACCTCGAGTTCTACCTTGCCAACCCGCTGTTGATCCCGATGGTCTGGGAAGGTGGCATCGCGGTGTACGGCGCGTTCATCGGCGGCATCATTGGCGGTGGCATTGCTGCCTGGCGGAGCCACCTGGATCCATGGCCGCTGCTCGACATCGCGGCGCCCGCGATGCTCGTCGGTCAGGCGATCGGCCGCCTAGGCTGCCTGTCCAACGGCGACGCGTGGGGAAGTGACGCGACGGGCTGCCCGTTCTGTCTGGCGATCCGCTACACCAATCAGAACGATCTGCTGCCGGCCGACCTGAAAGGCGTGCCGACGTACGCGTATCCGATTTATGAGATCGTCGCCGAGCTCGTGCTGCTCGGCATCCTGTGGCTGCTGCGCGATTGGCTGCGTGAGCGCCCGGGCATGACCTTTCTGGTCGCGGCCGTCGGCTACGCGATCATCCGCTTTGGTCTGACGTTCTATCGCCAGGAGACGGTCATCATCTGGGGTTTGCAAGAGGCGCAGGTCATCGCGCTGGCCAGCGCCGTGGTGGCGATCGGTATTGGCATCTGGCGCTACGCGCGCCGCGCGTACCAGGCGCCGACGCCCGCCGCCAGCGCCTGAGACGGTTACCCCAGAGGGGTCCCCTCGGGAGAAAACGGTCGCGGCGCTGGCGAAGAACGGGGCGCGCGGAGAACAATGGCCGGTGATGAAAATGCTGGTCACGAGCCCCTTTCAGCGGGATCCCGATCGTCTGGCCAAAATCGAGCGGGAGCACGGCGTGCAGTTCATCGTCCCCCAGGGGGGCGAGGCAACGGCGGCACTGATCGGCGATGTGGATGCCGTCTACGGCATGCTGACCGGCGACGAGTTCCAGAACGCGAAGCAGTTGCGTTGGGTTCAGTCGCCGAGCGCAGGTGTCGAGTGGATGTGGCGGGTGCCGGGTCTCCAGGATAGCGAGGTGATCGTCACCAACATGCGCGGCGCGCACGCCGCGACGATCGCCGAGCACACCTTCGCCTTCTTACTGCTCCACACGCGTGCCCTGCGAGGCTTCGAGCAGCACCAGCGCGAGCACCAGTGGGGCCGCGGCGACCTGGCCATGAGCGGTCTGAAGGGTCGCACCATGGGCATCATCGGCTTCGGCAACATCGGGCGGGCCATTGCCCGACGCGCCACGGGTTTCGAGATGCGCGTGCTGGCCGTCGACGCCGAGCCGGTGCCGCCTGGCGAAGGGGTCGAGGACGTCTGGCCGCTGGACAGGTTGAACGACCTGTGCCGCGAAGTGGATGTGCTGGTAATCTCGGCGCCGATGACGCCCACCAGCCGCGATATGGTCAAGGCCGAACAGATCCGCAACTTGAAGCGCGGTTCGTACGTCATGCAGATGTCGCGCGGGGCGATTGTCAACGAGGCGGCGCTGGTGGATGCGCTCGAAGAAGGCCATCTGGCTGGCGCCGGCCTGGACGTGACAGGCACCGAGCCGCTGCCAGTCGGCGACCCGTTGTGGACAGCCCCCAATCTGGTCGTGACGCCGCACGCGTCCGCCACCTCTCAGCTGACGACCGACCTCGTGTGGTCGATCCTGTCCGAAAACGTCGGCCGCTTTGTGCGCGGCGAGTCGCTGATGAATCTGGTTGACAAGAAGCGAGGCTGGTAGCCGGTGAAGCGCAGCAGCGAGCACATCCTTGTTTCACATACCGGCAACCTGCCGCGGCCGGCGGACCTCGAAGCCCTGGACGGCGAAGCGTATACCGCGCGGCTGCCCAGCGCGGTGGCCGAGGTGGTCGACCACCAGGTGCGCGTCGGTCTGGACCAGGTCAACGACGGTGAGTACGTCAAACGCAGTGGCTTTGGCGGCTACATTCGCGAGCGGATGCGCGGCATCGAGGTGCGCGAGCGCGAGCCGCGGCAACTAGGCAGCGCCTGGCAGGGCAGCCGCACCGGGGCGCGTGACCAGCAGGAATTCCCAGGCTTTCATGAGACGCACAAAAACAATTCGTCGGTGACGGGCTCATTTCTTCGGACGCCGGATGGCGGCGGTTGGGCTCCGAATCCGCCGGGCCGCATGGTGCAGGTGGTGAGCGGCCCGATTACGTATGTCGGGCAGGCCGCTATCCAGCAGGATTGCGCGACCCTCAAGGCGGCGCTGGACAAGCACCCGCAGGTTGAGGGGTTCATCGCTTCACTCGGGCCGGGCACCTATAGCGCCGGACCGATCAACGAGTACTACCCGGATCAGCAAGCTTTCCTCTTTGCGTGCGCCGACGCGCTGCATGACGAATATCAGGCCATCGTCGACGCGGGGTTCATCGTCCAGATCGACGAGCCCGAGCTTGCCCGTGCGTGGCAGTTCTTTCCTGAGATGACGCGATCCGAGTATCGCGATTACACCGCGTTGCGCGTGGAAGCGATCAATCGTGCGCTGCGCGGCATACCCGAGGAACAGGCTCGGCTCCACTTTTGCTGGGGTAGCGGCCACCGTCCGCACAAAAACGACGCTCCACTTGGCGACTTCATGGACGTCGTGCTCGCGGCGAAGGTGCAGTGCTACGCGTTCGAAGCGTCGAACCCTCGCCATGAGTGGGAGTGGCGCGTCTTCGAGACGCTGAAGCTGCCGCCTGGCAAGATCATCATGCCCGGCGTCGCAGGCCATGCGACGGATATCATCGAGCACCCGCGCCTGATCGCGGACCGGCTCATCAACTATGCGCGTCTGGTCGGTGTCGAAAACGTGATCGCGGGAACCGACTGTGGCCTGGGTACGCGCAATGGACACGCCGAAATTACCTGGGCCAAGCTCGAAGCCATGGTTGAGGGCGCTCGCCTGGCAAGTCAAGAATTGTTCGCCGCGCGCGGACGAGAGAAGAGGTAGCTACGCATGCCATATGACCTCCTGATCAAAGGTGGTCACGTCCTGGATCCCGGTCAGGGACTCGATGGTCACCTCGACATCGGCATCACCGACGGCAAGATCGCCGCGGTCCAGGCTGACATCCCTGCCAGCGAAGCCGCGCGGGTCGTTCAGGTCAAGGGTGACAGCCGGTATGTCGTGCCAGGCCTGCTCGACATTCACACCCACGTTGGCTATGGGGCGACCACGGCTGGTGTGGGTATGGGTTGTGTCGACCCGGACGTCGGTGGCGTCCAAGCGGGCGTGACCACGGTGCTCGACGCGGGCTCGGTTGGCATCGCCAACGTCGGCGTGTTCGGGACGCACCTGATTCCCAACGCCCGGACGCACGTCATCTGCTTTGTCAACGTGGGCACGTATGCCCACACCACACCGGCCGCCGCTGACGTCATGGTGATGGAGGACATCGACCGCAAGACCATCGCCTCCTGCGTGCAGGCCAATCCCGGCCTGATCAGCGGCTTCAAGCTGCGGATGGTCGGCCCGGTGGTTCAGGAGCGAGGCGAGGACGTGGTGAAGCTGGCGAAGGAGATCGCCGTCGAGCATGGCTTGCCACTGATGGTGCACATCGGTGACGGACGCCACCCCGACCGGACGCGCGCCAGCGACCTGACCCGCTTTTTACTGAAGACTTTGACCGCGGGCGATATTCTTACGCACCTGTGTACGCCAAATCCGGGTGGTGTCATGAATGCGCGTGAGGCGGCCCAGTCGGTTGTCCCCGAAGTTGAAGAAGCGCGCGCGAGTGGGGTGGTGATCGACTCGGCGCTCGGGCGTGGCAACTTCGGCATCGAGGTCGCGCGCCGGCAAGCCGAGCTCGGGATGGCTCCGGACACGACGAGCAGCGATCTCACGGGTGGGGGTCGGCTGCGCGGCGTGGGCCTGCTGGACAGCATGGCCAAGTTCATGTCGATCGGCTACAGCCTGTCGGACGTCGTTCGCTGGACCACGGTCAACGCGGCCAAAGGCATTGGCCTGGCCGACCAGGCGGGCGCCATAGCCGTGGGTCGCGAGGCGGACGTGTCGATCTTCGACGTCGTCGAAGGGAAGTGGAAGTTCACCGACACGCTCAACCAGCCGTTCACCGGTGACAAAGCGCTCGTGCCAGTGCAAACGATTCGTGCTGGCGAGCTGTTCTCCCCTGACTGGGGTCCCTATCCGTGGGGATGGCTGCCTGAGGAAGCATGATCCCACTCGTCGTGCGCCGGTGCGTCCACGCGGTGACAGTTCTGTTGCTGGCTGTCGTGGGCGCGTTCCTGCTGTTGCACCTGTTGCCGGGTCTCCCGGCAGCGTGGATAGCGGGTTCGGATGCTCCGCCGGCCACGATTGGACTGGCCATCACTGTTGAGGCGGTGACGCTCATGATCGCGCTGCGACTGGGCGTCATCACCGCGCGTGGCAGGGGTCTGGCACCCGCAATGGTGGTGCTGACCGACGCGCCCCGCGACACTCTGGACCCGCGACGCCTTCACGTCTGAGATGGAGCTCCGCCAGCTACAGTACCTGCGGCAAATCGCTCGCGCCAGCGGCTTCCGACGCGCCGCCGAGGAGCTGGACATGTCGCAGGCTACGCTCTCCGAACAGATCAAGCTGCTCGAGCAAGAGCTTGGCGTACGACTCTTCGAGCGTGGCGGGCGCAACCTGACGTTGACCGAAGCCGGCAAAACGCTGCTGGCACGCGCGGATCGCATCCTCGAGGAAGTGAAAGCCGCACACGAGGAAATGCTGGAGTTCGCCCACCTTGACCGTGGGCAGCTCATCGTTGGCACAATGACCGGCAACGGCCCGTTCTGGCTGCCCGGCTTTCTCGCCGCTTTCATGCGCCAGCACCCGCACCTGGAGCTCACGCTGGTCGAACGCGTCAGCGGAGTGCTGGTCAAGCTGTTGGAAGCTGGCGAGGTGCACGTGGCGTGCATCCTGGTCCCGACCGAGCAGCCGGATGTCCCCCAGTACATTTCGACGCGGCAGGTCTACTCGCGAGAACTGGTCGTGGTGGTTGCGCCGCATCACCGTTTTGCGAAGCGGCCATCGATCAGCCTCGAGGAGGTCGCCGAAGAACGACTCATCCTCACCTCGCCCGAAGAAGCCCCGCGCCGCGTGGTCGACCGCGCGTTTCAAGCGCATGGTCTGCAGCCCCAGGTGAGTTTTGAAGCCGATGATCCGATGACGCTGATCGGTCTGGCAGCCGAAGGCATCGCGATCGGCATCACCGGTGAAAATATTGCGCGCCGCAACACCCATCGGGTGGTCGCGGTTCCCGTTGACGGTGTCCAGATGCGGTATTCGATGGCCCTGGCCTGGTCCGAGCGCGGTCCGCATACACGGGCAATGTCGATTTTTCTTGACTTCGCTTCGGTGTGGCTTACCGAGTGGGGCGCGCGCAGCCAGGCGCAGCCACTGGTTTCGGCGCAAGCGATCGCTTGATCGGAAGCTGCGGATTGACCGAGGGCCTCGGGACGGGCCACCTTTCGTGTGTTTCGGGGAATGTGAGAACGATGTTTGAACTTGACCGTACTACCAGTCGCCGACAGCCGCCGGCTCTGAGCCGGCGCTCGGCGCTGGCGCTGCTGCTTTCAGCCACGGGCGCCGGCTTGCTCGCCGCATGCGGGTCAGGCGCCACGCCGCCGGCTGCACCCGCGGCAACCTCGCCCCCGCAGGCGCCGGCTGCCGCACCGACCATTGCCCCGGTCGCCGCGGCCGCACCCACCATTGCCCCGGTCGCCGCGGCCACGCCCGCCGGTGCGACTGGCGTCGCACCGGCTCCCACCATGACGCCGAATCCAGCGGTGAAGACCGGCGGAATTCTACGCTGGGGACAGGTTGGCGATCTGGTCACAACCGACGCCATCCTGTGGTCGCCCGTTTCCAATAACACGCTCGGTCAGGTGAATGAAATGCTGATCGAGTACGACGACGACCTGTCGATCATGCCGCGTCTGGCCGAAAGCTGGGAGCAGAGCACCGACAACACCCAGATCAAGCTGAATCTGCGCAAGGGCGTGGAGTTCCACACCGGTCGGGAGCTGACCAGCGACGACGTCGAATACAACCTGCTGCGTGCCCGTGACCCGAAGAACGCCTTCGCCGCGGTTGTCGCCGTTGGCAGCGCGTGGTGGACCAGCCTGGGAAAAGCCGGACAAGTACACCATTGTGCTCAAGTCGGACAAACCCCGACCTGGCGTCTTTGATTTCCTGCAGTACCTGCGCATCCTCGACAAGGACACCATGGAAGGTCCAGATGCGACCAGCAAGGTCGTGGGCACCGGCGCCTTCAAGTGGGTCGAGTGGGCACCGGGCGACCACATCACGCTGACCAAGAATCCGAACTACTGGGAGAGTGGCCACCCCTACCTGGATGGCGTCCAGATCGGGATCTATCGCGACGCGCAGGCCATGGTGCAGGCCCTCGAAGCGGGCACCCTGGACGTGGCTGACCTCGTGTCGATTCCGGACGCCGACCGGCTGCGCAACGACTCAAACTTCAAGACGTACGCGACGCACGACATTGGGCAGTTCTTTTACGCGGCAGTCAACTGCGGCATGCCGCCGACCGACAACAAGCTGTTTCGCCAGGGCCTGAGCTACGCCATCGACCGCCAGCGCTTCACTGATACGGTCATGAAGGGCTTTACGGGCGAGCCGCGTGCGTCTGCCCTGGGCGAAGTCGTCGCCCGCGTTCGATGCCGAAAAGAACAAGGCGTACGCCTTCGACCTGGACAAGGCGAAGTCACTGATCACACAGTCGGGGGTGACCAATGCGACGTTCGACATCGCCTGGTCGACCGCGGGGTACGCCTCCGAGTACCAGCAACTTGCGACCATCATCCAGAGCGACCTGGCCACGCTCGGCATCACGACCAATCTCAAGCCTGTCGACCCGCCGACGTTCACCCAGCAGGGGCTGGGCAACAATCCACCGTTCAACGGCATGCGCCTGAGCGCGGGTGCGTTCTGCCAGTTGCGCGAAGCGGGGTCCGAGTTTGCGCTGAGCCGCACGTTTGGCTATGCCAGCAACGGCTCGGGGTTCTATGACGATCAGTGGACGCAGCTCGCCTCGGGTGTCGCCACCGAGCCGGATCCCGGCAAGCGGCAGCAGCTCTACAGCCAGATCAACGATTATCTGCTGGATCAGAGCTTCGTGATGATCATCACGCCCTATCCGGATATCGACATCCTGAACCCGAAAGTGATGGACCTGAAGTACTTCCTGTGTACGGCGACCAACGATCGCAATATCTGGATGTCTTAACTGAAAGGAAAGGGGACCTGAGCCCGCATGAACGCTCGCGTACGAGCTGTGGAAGCGTATTTGAAAGCGCTGCGGACCGGCGAAGCGTCGGCAACCGCGACCGCGGCGCAGCACCTTGCCCCGGATGTCGTGCTGAACACGGTCGGCGCGCACATGTGGGGCAATGGCCCCGAAGAGTTCGTTGGCTACGACCAGGTGCTCAACATGATCACGGGCATCGGGGTCATGACCGGTGTCTATCGCGGCGCGCCGTGGTCGAACCCGACGGTGAATACGGATGGCACCGTTGAAGTGTCTGCCGAACCGGGCGGCCTGATCGCCTCGAGCACGCTGAAGTTCTGGTTCAACGACCAGGATCAGATCGTGCGTGTCGAGCAGGTCAACAAGGGCGGCGCTGGCGGCGCGGGGACGGACACGCTGCCCGCGTTCGCCAAGGCCATCGTCAACGGCGCACTGGCCAACAACACGCCAATGATCGTGGCTTACACGGACGAGAACGGCGCGCCGAACCTGTCGCTGCGCGGCAGCGTCCAGGTGTACAGCGACACGCAGCTGAGCATCTGGGTCCGCCACGCCAACGGCGGGATGGCCAACGCGTTGCGCAAGAACCCACGGATGGCGCTGATGTATCGCGACCCGCCGGCGCGCACGAACCTGACGTTCGAGGGCCGGGCGCACTTCGAGACCGATGCGGAGGTTCGCGAGCGGGTCTTCGAGCTGGCGCCCGAGGTGGAGCAGAAGCACGATCCGGGCAGGATCGGCGCCGCGCTGATCATCGACCTGGATCGGGTCAGCGGCAACACCCCGCGCGGCGGCGTGCGGATGCAAGCCGCCGCTCCCGCCGCGACGACGTAGCGCGAGCACGGTCGATCGAGACGTTGTGGAGGACAACGTCTCGATGGCCAGGACGCGATTCCTCATTTGTTGTCCCGAGGACGGACATGCACCACATGATTCACGCGGGAGGTCACTAGAGCGAGATGGCATTCATCACTGACAAGATCGTGGTCGAAGCCGGCGACCGCAAGTACGAGCTCGTCCGCGACTGGGGCCAGCTGCCTTCGGGCTGGGTCTGGGGCCAGGTCGGCGCCGTGGCCGTCGATTCCAAGGACAACGTCCACGCCTTCACCCGCGCCGCGCACCCGTACCTCGTCTTCGACAAGTCTGGCAAGCTGATCGACGCCTGGGGCGATGGCATCTTCGAAGACGCCCACGGCATGTGCATCACCCCTGACGACACCCTGTACTTCGTCGATCGCGATCCGCAGGTTGTCCTCAAGTTCGAGAAGACCGGTCGTCATCGCCTGACACTTGGCAATCGCCACAAGCACTCGGACACCGGCTACGAGCATGACGTGCGCGAGCCAGCCGGGCCGCTGGCCTCAGGTGGCGGGATGCCGGTCCTGACTGGCGTCAAGCACGCGGCGGGGCCATTTCACCATCCCACCGATGTGAGCGTGGCGCCCTCGGGCGAGATCTACGTCTCGGATGGCTACCGCAACAGTCGCGTCCACAAATACGCCGCTGACGGCACGTTGCTGAAGTCCTGGGGCGAGCCCGGCAATGCGCGCGACCTGCGGGACACCAAAGACCAGCCCGGCTTTTTCCACACCGTGCACTCGGTCTGGGAGCACCAGGGCAAGGTCTACGTGGCCGATCGCGAGAACAACCGCATCCAGATCTATACGCCCGACGCCGAGTACATCGGCATGTGGACCGGCTTCGAGCGACCGACCAAGCTCTACGTGGGCGCGGACGGGGTCATGTACGTGGCTGAGCTCGAGGACCGCGTCAGCATCGTGGACCTCGAAGGCAACGTGATCGGTCGCTTTGGCAGCGAGCGCAGCCACGACCCCGGCAAGTTCTGGGGCCCGCACGGTATCTGGACGGACTCCGTTGGCGATCTGTACGTCGCGGAGGTGCTCGAAGGCGCCCGCCTGCAGAAGTTCGCGCGCATCAAGTGAGGCCGTTTCGCTTCGGTCTGCAGGCCGCGCGGGTCAACGAACCTGACAGGTGGCTAGACCTGGCGCGGTCCGCCGAGGCGAGCGGCTACTCGTGTTTGATGGTGCCCGACCACCTCGGGCGCCTGTCGACTTTCCCGGCGCTCATGGCCGCGGCCGCGGTCACCTCGCCGGTCTTGAAGCTGGCGACGTACGTGCTATGCCAGGACTTCCGCCCGCCGGCGGTCCTGGCGCAAGAGGCGGCGACCGTTCAACTCCTGACTGACGGTCGGCTCGAGCTGGGCATCGGCGCCGGCTGGAACAAGCGTGAATACGCTCAGACGGGGCTGCCGTACGACAGCGCCGGGGTGCGTGTCGCCCGCTTCGAGGAGTACCTCGAGGTCGTCAAGGGGCTGCTGTGCGCCACGGCGCCCTTTTCGTATCAGGGCAAGTTCTTCACGCTCGAGGGTTACGTGCCGATGCCGAGGCACACGGTCGCGCCGCCCATCCTGGTTGGCGGCGGCTCGCCGCGCATCCTGGCGATCGCCGCCCGCCTGGCCGACATCATCAGCGTCTCGACGCGCGCCAGCGCGGACGGCCGCGTGGATATGTCGAACATCGCGCTCCCCGCGCTCGAGCGCAAGCTGCGCTGCATTCAGGAGGCGGCCGGCGAGCGGTTCGATCAGATCGAGCTGAATATGACCGTGCGCGAGCTACGCCTCACCGACGATCGTCGCGCGACGGCTCGCCAGTTGCTGCACGATTGGGCTAGCACGCCACAGCGCCATGCCAACGTCGAACAGCTGACAGAGGACGACGTCCTCGAGTCGCCGTACATTGCCATCGGCAGCGTCGAGGAGATCGTTGAGCAACTCGAGGTCTCGCGCGCACGCTGGGGCTTTGCCTATCTCGAAGTCAGCAGCAGCGACGCCGAGACTGTGGCGCCGGTGATGCAGCGCTTGAACGGGCGTTAGCCTTCTCTGCTCAACGGTTGTGTAACTGTTCGTTCAACACCGCCTCAACGTCGGTCGGCTTTAACCGTGGACGAGTCCAGAGTCCCAACCCTGGCGCCCGACTGAAATTGGAGGCATCCCCCTATATGCGAACCACGCCCTGGCCCGTGCTGGCTGGGATTAGCCTTGCGTTGCTCGCGGCGACCGCCGCGTCGGCGGAGGGTCTACCCAGCACTGCAGCGATCGGCAACGGTGTTCTGGCGATGGGCGTGAGTTCGGATGGTGGATTGGCGCAGGGCGGACTCGGAGTCAAATTCGCGGCGACGGGCACGGATGGTCTGCCCGCGGCGTGCGCGTGCGACGCCAGTCTGTCGGTGGGCTCGACCATGCTCAGCGAGTCGGTCGAGTCCTTCACGATTACGCCAACGAGCGCGACGTCGAGTGTGCTCGCCACGGATGCGGCAGGTGGCACGCGGCTGCGGATGACGCAGGATTTTCATCCGTCGTTGGTGGCGCCGAACCTGTACGAGGTGGTGGTCACCGTTGAGAACCTCGGCACGAGCGCGGTGCAGGCCACGTACGCGCGCGGGGTGACGTGGCTCACGCCGACGCAGCAGTATGCCGTGCCGCTGCAGACGATCGCGCCCGGCGGCTCGGAGGAGTTTCGCCTGTACTTCGGGGCGGGGACGAGTGTGCTGGATGCGACGAGTGGCTTTGGCGCGGAGGGGGCCTCGGTGGTGGCGATGCTGCCTGGGGCGACGACGTTTGCGTTTGGCTACGCGGCTGGGGAGACGCCGAGTGGTGGCTCCGCGGGCAACGGCCCCACGGGCGGCGGCGGCGCTCCGAGCAGTAACGCGGGTCCTGTCGACCCCGGCACGCAGCCCCAGACGGGCGGACCGTCCACGACGGCGAGTGGCCCCACCGATAACGGCGTGCCGCCGACGGGCAGTGGCCCCACGGACGGTGACGCTCCAACGAACAGCGCGGGTCCTGTCAATACGGGAAACCCAGCTGGGACCAGCGGTCCGTCCACGGGCAGTGGCCCGGCAAGCAACAACGCGCCTCCGCCAACCGGTGACGCGTCGAAAGACAGTGGCGCTCCCGCGCTCAACCTCGACCCGCCGTCTCTGACGACCGACTCGCTCCTCGGCTTCCAGCCCGCCGCAACGCCTGAGCTCGACTCGCTCACTCTGATGGCCAGCGGCCTCGGCGGTTTCGGCATTTACGCCCTCGCCCGCTCGCGCACGCGCTCGCGTAAACGCGGTAAGCGCCGCTAAAGCGAAACCTGAGCGGCGGCGGCGCTTCGCTGACGACGCTTCTCGAGTCGCTTCGCGCGCGCCGCCATCGCGACTGGCCACGCCGCCGACGCGGCCAGCTTTTCATCGCCTCGCCCGCGTTCGGCGGGGTCGCGATCCGTCGGGTCGTAGACGCCCGCGGCCACGGCGCGATCGACCAAGCGACGATGCAGCGCCCAGAAGCGCGGCCCGTGGGAGCGATA
Organism: uncultured Chloroflexia bacterium; assembly: GCA_963776625.1. GTDB lineage: Bacteria > Chloroflexota > UBA6077 > UBA6077 > CF-72 > CF-72. The sequence goes on from CAVZNP010000014.1 coordinate 125,028, forward strand.
GCGGAGATGCGCCAGCTCGTGCAGCAGCGTGCCCATGATGGCGCCCTCGCGTCGCCAGCGGGTGCGGTCGCCGTCGGCGGTGCAGCGAATCGCAATCGAGGGCGGGGTCTGGCCGGGGCCGAACGTGCAGCGACCGTAGGCACGGCGCAGCCGCAGACCAGGCTTCAAGCCGAATTCGCGTGGCAGAGACTCGCGGAGCAGGATTGGCTCGAGGCGCTGGCGCAGCTCGTCGAGCAGGGCTACCTGCGCTGCCGCTGAAGGAGGCGTCTCCAACCTGGCCAGCTTAGCAACCGGGGAGTCACGCGCGGCGTTGATAGGCTCCGCCGCTGGACGGGGGAGACCCGCTCGGCCGCGCTACAGGGTGGACAGTGCGTGCCTCTGCGCAGTCGCGCCCTGAAAACGCGACGAGTCCGTAGTTACGGTTCGACACCTCGCAACTTGACCTTTTGTGAGGTCTTCCGCAACGAATCGATACTCGGCGGATACACGAGCCGCAGCGGGCCGGGCCGGCGGCTGGTACTCTGGCGGGTGAGTGCCGATAGTCCTCTTAATCCTGATCCTCTTCAGTGGCCTCGCCCTTATCCTCGTGGTACCCGCAATCAAGGGAATGTTCTTCAGATAAGGACGGACGATTGCCATGCGCCTCACAAATTATTCCGTGCCGATGGTTGTCGAGCAGACGAGCCGCGGTGAACGCGGCTACGACATCTTCTCGCTGCTGCTCAAGAACCGTATTGTCTTTCTGGGGACGCCGATTGACGACGTGGTCGCCAATCTGATCGTGGCCCAGCTGCTGTACCTGGCACAGGAAGATCCGGATCGCGAGATCCAGATGTACATCAATAGCCCAGGCGGCCAGGTGGACGCCGGCCTGGCGATCTACGACACGATGCACCTGATCCAACCCCAGGTTGCGACCACGTGTATCGGTATGGCGGCGAGTATGGGCGCCGTGCTCCTGGGCGGCGGCGCCAAGGGCAAGCGCTCGGCACTGCCAAACTCGCGCATCCTGATCCACCAGACCTCAGCTGGTTTCCAGGGCACGGCCGCGGACATCGAAGTCCAGGCTCGCGAGATCATTCGCATGAATGCGCGCCTGCAGGAGATGATGGCCGCGGATACCGGTCAGTCAGTCGAACGCATCGCCGGGGACATCAACCGCGATTACTGGATGAGCGCGTCGGAAGCGATGCACTACGGCGTCATCGACATGATCGTCGGTCAGACCGAGGCAACCGCGGCTGCCGACCGTGCCGAAGCCCAGGTCCAGGTCGCCGCGACGGAGGGCGCCGCGAGCTCCTCGAGTAACGGCAAGAAGTAAGAACGCCAGAACGCCACCAGGCCATCACGTAAGCAGGAAACGGGCACTTGCCCGAGGGGACCCATCGGGAGGATGTCCCGGTGGGTCCCGCCGTTTTCGGAACACCCCGCCGCGCGAATCGCGTGACGCTGTCCGAGCGGCAAGGCTGCTATCTGAGCGGTAGGCCTACGCCGGGGGTCTGGCGCTCGCCGTTGCTGCCTGCAGCGGGTGGCGTGGCCGGCGACGGATTGGCTGGTGCGGCCGGTCGGCTCGCTGGTGCAGGTCTGGGGGCAGGCCCCGGCGCGGAACCGTTCGAACCGTTGGAACCGTTGGCTGATGCAGCGCTGGCCGCTGGCGGAGCCGTGGTCCTGGCCGCTGCTGTACGTGTGGCTGCTGCCGGCGCGACCGGTGCCGAGGCACGGTTGGCGACCGGTGCAGCCTCGTCGGTCTTGCTTCGCCCACGCGCCAGGATGGCGAACATGGAGCGCCCCTCGAGCGATGGTGACCGCTCGACGATCGCGATGTCGGCAACACCCGCCGCGATGCGCGAAATCTGCTCGCGAGCAACCTCTGGGTGTGTGGCTTCCCTCCCGCGGAAGCGCACCTCGACTTTGACTTTATGACCCTCCTCGAGGAATCGCCGCGCCGCGCGAACGCGGACCTGCAGGTCGTGGTCATCCGTCCGCGGCCGCAGCCGCACCTCCTTGACCTCCGACACGTGCTGGTTCTTCTTCGAGTCCCGCGCGCGCTTGTCCTGTTCGAACTTGAATTTGCCGAGATCGGCAATACGACACACGGGTGGATCTGCCGCCGCGGCGACTTCGATCAGATCCAGACCGACCTCTTCGGCGCGTCGAATTGCGTCCTCGAGTGACATGACGCCAACCTGCTGGCCATCGGCATCCAGAAGTCGAACCTGCGCGGCTCGAATCTGGTGGTTCGTTCGCGGCCCGGTTGGCGTCGGTGGTCGCGCGATGAATGGTGGACGAGGAATCTGCGTTCTCTCCTGGTTCGACTGGGTTGTTCAGTGAAATGTAAAGCTTCCTGTCGCGGACTGCATATCGCCGGCGAACGTTTAATCCCTCGACTTTGATGAGGACTTTCACCCTTATCACGCGTCTAACCGTGAATTGCGGCTCAGTTAACACGCGTGCGCGAGACTTTAGAAGTACGGTCGCGCCCCATGAACGGTGCGCGACCGAGAACTCGAGGTCTTCGCACACATGCTTCCCGACAACCAGTCTCAATGGCCTGAGACACCTCGGCCGACAGCCCAGCCGGCGCGGAAGCGCGGCCAGCGCGGCGCGGGCATCGCCGCCACCGTCGCGGGTGTCGCACTCTTCGGCGTTCTGGTCGGCGTTGGCGCCGATCGCTGGGCCATCACCACATTCCCACACACGCCATTGGGGGTCAGCCTGCCAACGGTGACTACCGGGCCGCGCACCGGCCCCATCGCCGCGCCCAACGGCGATACGACGGCGCAGGCGGCGCCAACAGCAGCGCCCACGCCAACCGATCCGACCCAGCAGGCGATCGAGCAGGTCGTCCAACAGGGTGACAACGAGCAGGCGCAGGCGTTCGAAAGCAACGATCCGACCGTCATGCAGGACACGTCGACCTCCGACTTCTACCAGTCGCAGGTGTCGGCCAATCAAGACCTGCAGTCGAACGGGGTGACCGACATCAAGCTGCTCGGCATCGACTGGGGTGATATCAGCGTCAACGGCAGCACGGCCACGGCGACGGCGTTCGAAACGTGGACGACGACGTACTCGGATGGAACGACCGAGCAGTCGCGCGATCGCAACGTGTACACGCTGGTACAGCAGAACGGCAACTGGGTCGTCTCGGCCGACGATCATCCGGATGACGACGTCGCCAGCAGCGGCCCCGGTGGCCAGGGTCAGGGCCAGGGTCAGGGTCAAGGTCAGGGCCAGGGCAGCGGCTCTCCGAGCGGTCGACGCGGTCAGGGTGGTGGCCAGGGCCAGGGCCAGGGCAGCGGCTTCCCCGGCGGGCGCGGCACCGGCAACCCCGGCAGCGGCAACCCGGGCAGCGGCAACCCCGGCACTGGAAGCCCCGGCGCCATTCCCCAGCCCCGTGTGCCAAGTCAGGATGTTTCGTCCAACTGGTCAGGCTATGCCGCCACCGGCGGCACCTACACCGCCGTCAATGGCACCTGGAGCGTCCCGCAGTTCGCTCCCGACTCCCCCGCCGGCGCGGACGCCACCTGGGTTGGTATCGGCGGCGTCAACACGCGCGACCTGATTCAGGCGGGTACGCAGCAGACCGTCTCGGGTAACGGGACGACGCAGTACCAGGCGTGGGTCGAGACCCTGCCCCAGGCATCGCACCCGGTGCCGCTCACGGTCAATCCTGGCGACTCCGTCAGCATCGCGATCAACCAGTCGCCTCAGGCCCAGAACGAATGGCAGGTGTCGTTCACCAACAACACCACCGGGCAGACCTACCAGGTCACCGAGAATTACCAGTCGTCAATGTCCTCGGCCGAGTGGATCGAGGAGGCGCCCAGCGCGGCGCGCGGTCGGCAGATTCCGCTGGATAACTTCGGCACGATCAACTTCAGCCAGGGCTCGACCGTCAATAACGGGCAGACTGTGGACATCGCCGACGCTGGCGCCAAGCCCATCACCATGGTGGCGCGGGCGAGCCGCCAGACGGCCAAGCCGTCCAGCCTGGGGTCGGACGGGGCGAGCTTCAGCGTCACCCAGAGCTAAGCGCTCGTGGGCGTCCGCGGCGGTCACTGATTGTCCGCGGACGATCCCCGCGTCTGGCCTCGCGGAGAATGGCTCGGTGGGCCACATGGCCCGCCAGGTCGTCATGCGCTCGAGACGCCAAAAACCTTGCGCTGAAGAGGTCCCCTCCCGGATCATGGCGGGCGGTGAGTGCCGGCAACGCGTGGCGAGCGACTGCGCTCGCGGCCAGGCCGGTCGAGGTCCAGCCCGAGCCACGCGCTGGCGTGTTCGGGCTGATCCGTGACCGTCGGGTCGCCGCCATCCTGAGCATCCTGGCCGTCGTCGCCGTTGGCGCCTTCGCCAAGTTTCCTGAGACCGTCCTGCCCATCGGCTCGGACACGGGCATGTTCGCCACCTACGCGCGGATGATGCTGCACGGCGAGCAGCCCTACGTCGCCTTCTACGACATCCACCCGCCGCTGACCCACTATTACTGGGTTCTGGTCGAGGCGCTCGCGGGAACTGACTGGACGCGGACCTGCGTCGGCGCCTGGGGCACGCTCGTGGCCCCGCAGCCGTGCATCAGCTTGCTCGCGCATGCGTTCGATCTGGCGCTGACGTGCATCGCCGCGGGGTTGGTCTACGCGATTGCCCGCCGCCTCGAGCTGAGGCCACTCGTCGGCGTGTTCGCCGCCCTGCTGGTGGTGTGGTTCGCCAACGAGTCGATGATCAGTATGGAGGGCAGCACGCCGAGCAAGCTGACGCTGGTCCCCTGCACACTCGCGGTGTACGCCTACGTGCGGGCGCTGCCAGACGGTCGATTTGGCTGGGCCGTGCTAGCCGGCGCTGCGGCGATGCTCGGCGTGCTGGTCAAACAGCCAGCGCTGGTCACGCTGGCGGCATTGGTGGCGTACGCGCTGCCAGGTGTGTTCCGTCGCGAGGCGGCAGCCGGACGGGTAATGTTCGGGCTTGCACTCGGGGTCGTGGTCGTGCTGGCCCCGGTGGTCGTGTACTTCGCGGCGATTGGCGCACTGGGCGGGTTCGTGGACCAGCCGTGGATCTACAACGTTGAGCGTTTCGTGGACGGCTACTGGCAGACGCCAGCGGGTCTGACGTCCCCCGCGACGCGCATCGACCGGGTCGTTGCCGACGCTGGCGGGCTGCTGTTCGTTGGCGCCGCGCTGGGTGGCCTGGCGCTGTGGCTCGGGCCCGCACGCGCGAACCAACGCCTGCTGCTGGTGTGGGGGCTGTTCAGTCTGGTGGCGATCGCTGGCTTCCGCGAGTTTGCGCAGGTGGTCGCGGCGCTGGCGTTGCTGGCGGCTCTGGGTATCGGTCGAGTGTGGGACGACGCCGGCCGCGACGGGCTTGGCCTGGGTCGACCTGTGGCCGGGCGCCTGGCGCTGGTGGGCATCTTCGGCTCGATCTTCCTCTTGACGTCGGGGTTTCAACTCACGGAGGTGCGCCGGGCGCTCTACGAACGCGGCCCGCGGGGCACGCCGGCGGACCCGGAGGTCGTTGCCGCCTACCTGCGAGATGTTGCGCCGCCTGGACCGCTGTTCGTGTGGGGCAACGCCGGGCAGGTCTACGCGCTCTCGAACCGTGAGCCAGCGACGCGATTTGTCATTGCCGAGTTCACCAACACGTCGTCGCCGCGAGTCGTCGAGAGCCGCGAGGAGGTGATGGCTGATCTGCGGGCGAAGCCGCCGTCGGTGATCGTGGTTGATCCGCGAGCTAGTGAGCCCGGGTTGCAGCTCAGCGACTATCCGCCGCTGCAGCAGCTCATTCAGAATTGCTACCAGCGCGCGGGCGGGCAGTTGCCGTCGAACTGGGGCGTGTACACGCGCAACGCAACCTGCGGGTGAGGCTCGCGGACGGCGCGCAACCCGTGGTGCTTGTCGGCCGTCTAACCTCTCGGTAACCATGCAGCGCGTGATCGACAATCCCCGCAGCGGCGAGCGGATTGTCATCTGCCAGAGCGGCGCCGACACCGACGGCCAACTGCTGGCGTTCGACCTGATCCTGCAGCCTGGCGCCCACGTCCCGGCGCGTCACTCGCATCCGCGGCAGGAGGAGCGTTTCAGCGTGCAGGCCGGCCGCGTGCGGTTTCGTGTCGGGCGGGAGCTGTTCGTGGCCCAGCCTGGCATGAGTGTCGGCGTGCCCGCCGGAACCGCGCACTGGTTTGGGAACCCTGGCCCAGACGTCGCCCGGTTGCGCGTGGAGGTGCGTCCCGCCCTGCGCATGGAGGAGCTGCTGGCGACGAGCGTCGAGCGCTCGACCGCGCGTACGCTCTGGTGGTCGAAGGTCGTCAGTATGGCGCTCATGCCGTTTGACTTCCAGCGCGAGCTCGGGATCCCGTATGTGCCCACCCGTCTGGTGACGGCCGTGCTGACCCCACTCGCCTGGCTGCGCCCCCTCTTCGGCGTGTGAGCAGGCGTCTGGCCGCCGCGCTCGTTGCGGCAGCGCTCGCCCTGCCGCTTCTGTCTGAAGCGCGCATCTCGCGCCCGGTCCGCGCCGCGTCCGATGGCTGGCAGACACTGCCGATCGAGCCCCGTGGGCAGACACTGCTCGGCATCAGCTTTCGCTTGCCGCAGGTCGACGCCGCGGGCCTCGAGCCGCGGGCCGCCCTTGGCCGTTTGCTGGCTTACCCGTTTCAGCTAGTGCGACTCGGCGCGTATTGGAACCGTCTGGAGCCGGCGCCAGGCCAGTTCGTGACCGACGAGCTGGACGCACTGATCGACGCCGCCGAACGCGCGGGAAAGCAGGTCGTGCTTGGTCTCGGGGCGGTAAAGACGTTCGGCTACCCGGAGTTTTTCGTGCCACCGCACCGTCTGCCCGAGCCAATCCGCGAGGGCGTGCTCGTGCACGCCGACGACCACGCGTGGCTGCTGCAGCCCGCGCTCGAACACCTCGTCCGCCTGGTGGAGCGCTATCGGCAGCGCGGTTGCATCGTCGCCTGGCAGATTGAGCATGAATCTGTTGACCCGCTCGGGCTCGAGCATTCGTGGCGCCTAGCCGCCGACTTCGTGAACGCGGAGATTGCCGCTGTCAGGAACGCGGATTCGGGAGGTCGACCGATCCTGTTGAACGGGTTTTTGCCTATGTCCATCCCCGTCGCGGCCCAGCAGTGGTGGCGGACGCGGGACCAGGGTGATTCGCTGGCCTTCGCCGTGGACAACGCCGACATCGTCGGGCTCGACGTGTACCCGCGCCATGGGCTCGTCAGCATCGGGCCGCTGACGGTCTACCTGGACGGTGGTGAGCGGCCCACCCAACGCCGCCTGCGCGCCGAGGTTTTCAAGCGTGCCACAGCGAGGGGTCGCAGCGTAATGATCTCCGAGGGCCAGGCCGAGCCGTGGGAAACGGTCGTGACGCCGCCCGATCCACGCGGCGGCGTCATGTATAGCTGCAGCCCCGAGCAAATGCTGCGCGCCTACAACGCGTGCATGCGCTGGACATCCGACCTGTCTGCCTACCTCTTCTGGGGCGCCGAGTACTGGCTGCTGCGTGAGCGCTCGGGTGATGCGAGCTATCTCCGCGCGTTCGCCCGCGTCCTCGATGCCTCGGGCGTAGCATCAGCAACGTGAAGGTTGGATTCATTGGCCTCGGGACGATGGGCGCCGGCATGGCGAGCAATCTGCAAAAGGCCGGCTACGCGCTGGTCGTCAACGACATCCGCGAGGAGGCGGCTTCGCCGCATCTCGCCGCGGGCGCGGAGTGGGGCGATTCCCCCACACAGGTTGCCGAAGCCGCGGACGTTGTGTTCACCTCATTGCCAACACCACCAGACGTCGAAGCCGTGGCGTTGGGCGACAGGGGCTTGCTCCGCGGCATGGCGCCTGGCAAGGTCTACTTCGACCTGAGCACCAACTCCCCGACGCTCGTTCGCCAGCTACACGCGACGTTCCTGGAGCGCGGGGTCCACGTGCTGGACGCGCCGGTCAGCGGCGGACCAGCGGGCGCGCGCTCGGGCAAGCTGGCGATCTGGGTCGGTGGCGATCAAGACGTCTTCAACCAGCACGCGGCGGTGCTGAATGCCATCGGCGATCAGGTGATGTACGTCGGTCCCATCGGCGCCGGATCGGTGGCCAAGCTGGTGCATAACTGCACCGGCTACATGATTCAGTGCGCGCTCGCCGAAGCATTCACGATGGGTGTCAAGGCCGGCGTCGAGCCGCTGGCGCTGTTTCAGGCCGTGCGCCAGGGTGCGGTCGGCCGCCAACGCACGTTCGATCGTCTACCTGACCACTTCCTCTCCGCAAACTTCGATCCGCCCGCGTTCGCGCTGCGGCTGGCGCACAAAGACGTGAGTCTGGCAACGCAGGTCGGGCGCGAGCACAACGTTCCGATGCGGATGGCTCACCTCGCGCTCGACGAGCTTACGGAGGCCATGAATCGCGGCTGGGCCGCTCGCGACTCGCGGGTGGCCATGCTGCTCCAGGAGGAGCGTGCCCAGCTCGAAATCAAGGTCGACGAGGAGCGTTTGCGCGAAGCTATGAACACAGCCGAAAACGTGCCGTGACTGGAGGTGCCGCCCGGCCGTGTGCATAGCTAGAGCTCTTAACAGAAGTTCGGCCGACAAGCCGGTCCCGGCTCACGTCGCAGCCGGCCGAACTTCGATGTAGATGATTCGCGCACGCGGCCTCGCGCGGCGATTCGGTTCGCGCTGTGCTGTCGACGACGTGTCGCTGGACGTTGCCGACGGCACGCTTCTGGCACTGCTCGGTCCGAACGGAGCCGGCAAGACGACAACGGTGCGCATGTTGTGCGGATTGCTCGCGCCGAGCGCTGGCTCCGCGTCGGTCGCCGGGCACGACGTGGCCGTCGATCCGGCAGGCGTGCGCGCGCGGATTGGCCTGGTAACGGACGTGCCCGGCTTGTACGAGCAAATGTCGCCTCGGACGTACCTCGACTTTTTCGGCCATCTGTACGGGCTCGACGCGGCCACGCGTGGCAGTCGCATCGAGAGCTTGCTCGACATGTTCGGTCTGGAGACGCGGCGCGGCGACCGCATGGTGACCTTTTCGCGTGGCATGCAGCAGAAGGTCGCGCTTGCGCGCGCACTGCTGCACGAGCCAGCGGTGCTGTTCCTCGACGAGCCGACGGCCGGGCTCGACCCGCTGGCCGCGCGAGCCGTGCGAGAGCTGATTCTCAGCATGAAACATGCGCGGCGCAGCATTGTGCTGTGCACCCATGACCTGGACGAGGCGGAGCGCCTGGCCGATCAGGTGGCGATCATGCAGTCCGGGCACATCCTGGCGCTCGACGCGCCCGGGGCGCTGCGGCAGCGTGCCTCGCCGGAGACGCACGTACGGGTGACGCTTGCGCCGCCATTTCCGGCATCGGCGCCGGAAGGGCTCGTGGAATTCGTGACCACCGAGCCGTCCGTGGCCAATCCGACCGTCGTGGCCGACCTGATCGCCGACGGGGGGCGGATCGTGTCGGTGACGTGCGCCACGCGCACGCTCGAGGACGTGTACGCCGCCGCGGTCACCGGCGAGACCACGCCTCTGGCGCCGAAGCTCAACGGGACCGCCGCGATCCGCTCCGAGCCTCGCGCGGCCACGGATGGAGGGACCGTGGCGCGGGAGGCCGAGGTACTCTCCGCTCGAGCCCCCGGAAACGCGGCGGCGCTGTGGTTGATCGCGCGGCGCGCGGCAGTCGAATCACTCAGCGATCGGCTCACCCGCCTGATGAACATCCTGTTCGCCCTGGTCGCACCCGTGGCACTGGTCCTGCTGGTGATCAGACCACTTTCGACGCTCGACCCCGCGTTCCTCGCCAGCCAGCTGCCGTTCTATTTGCTGGTCATCGGCTTGATGCCCGCTGTCGGCGCCGTCGGCATTGCCGCTGGCCAGTTCGCCGGCGAGCGCGAGCGTGGGGTGCTGACGCCATTGCTGGCCTCACCCGCCAGCAATCTGGCGATTTTCGCCGGCAAGGTGCTGGGCTCGATCCTGCCGCCGCTGGTGTACTCGTCGATCGCCGTGATCATCTACGTGGGGGGTCTGGCGGTCGTGCTCGGTCCAGCGTCATTCGCGGCCCTGCCCGTTAGCCTGTCGGTGGCGATGGTGCTGCTGGTGCCGACGGTGACCTGCCTGGCGGCTAGCGTTGGGACGCTGGTGTCGTCGCGCGTGCGAACCTACAACGCGGCCCAGCAGGTGGCGGGCATCCTGCTGATTCCACTCTGGGCGGGCCTGTTCGCGCTGGCGTTCCGCCTCGACACGTGGGGCGACGCCGGGTTGATCGTGGCCGTAGGTGGCACGTTGCTCCTGGACATCGTGCTCATCAGTGTGGCCGCGCGAACCTGGCGACGCGAAGAGGTGCTCTCTCAGCGCTAGACGGGCTCGGCGATGCGCTCTTTCACGACGCGGTGCTCTTCCAGCGCGGCGTAGTTGGGGTCGGCGCCGAGGCCTGGCACCTCGGGCGGGCTCACGGTGCCGTCGGCATTCACCCGCAGCGTGTGCTGGTAGATCTTGCCCCACATCGGATCAAAGGAATCCCGATAAAACTCGAGAATGAGCCCGTTCGAGATGGCCGAGACCAGGTGAATGTGGACATCCTGCGAGCCATGCGGAGCGATGTCGAGGTCGTGTGCCTGCGCGAGCGCGGCGACCTTCATCCATTCGGTCACGCCGCCGCACACGTTGGCATCCGCATTCAGAATGGACGCCGACTGGTGTTCGATCAGGTCCCGGAAACCGTAGCGGGTGTACTCGTTTTCACCGGTGGCGATCGGAATCGAGGTCTTGTCCGCGAGACGACGCATGCCCTCATAGTCGTCGGGCGCCACCGGCTCCTCGAACCAGAAGATGTCGAAGTCCTCGATCCGCTCGGCAAACTGAATCGCCTCGTAGGCGCGATAGGCGCAGTTCGCGTCGACCAGCAGCTTGATGTCGGGACCGATCGCCTCGCGCACCGCCTTGACGCGCGCGACGTCTTCGCGCATCGGCACCCCGCCGACCTTCATTTTGATCGCCCGCGCGCCCAGGTTGACGTTCGTCTCCATCTCCCGCTGCAGCTCGGGCAGGCCTTTGCCTTCCTCGTAGTAGCCGCCGGCGATGTACGTCGGCATGCGATTCCGGAAGCCGCCCAACAGCTTGTACAGTGGCAAACCCGCGACCTTGGCACGCAGGTCCCAGAGACCAATGTCGATGGCGCTGATCGCACGCGTGGTCAGACCACGCCGGCCCATGATTTTGGGTACCCACATCAGGTGCCACAGCCGCTCGACGTCGATCGGGTCTTCGCCGATCAACTGGTGCTTGAGCATCTCGATCGTCGCCTGGCCGACCAGCCCGGTGCCGCCCAGGCCAATGCCGGTCACGTTTTCGTCGGTTTCGATGCGTACGACGCCCAACCCCGAGTGCGTGTAGGTGTGCTTGCCGTTGCGAATCGGCACACGCCGCGGCCAGCGGAATTCCTCGGTGCTAATCGACGTGATCTTCATGCGCTCCCTCCGCTCAGGAAAGGCCCGGCGCGGGCGGTCGTTCGGGCAGCAGCCACGGCAGCGCCTCCGCCATAGCGCTGACCAGCTTCACGTAGGTGGCGTGCGAGATGTGCGACTGGGCGAACAGACCCAGTGCCGCTCCGAAGGCGGCGCGCTCCGCCTTGTGGACATGCTCCGAGTGCGTCTGATGCTCGGCACGCCAGGCGACGAGCGCCGGTCGACGAGGCCCGCCCTGCTCCACCTCTTCGAACAGCCGGCGGCGCCACGCCTCCCAGGCTTCCGCTTCGCCTGCCGTTTCGACGGCGTGGACCGCCGTGCGCTCGGCGGTGAGGAACTCGTCCGGAGGCTGGTTCTCGTGGCGGTCCCAGCCCCAGGCGGCGCGCTCAATGCCGACGGGCGACAACACGCGCAGGTCCGAATCGAGACGCTCGAGTTGCGCTTCCGCGAGCGCACGCACGTTGGCCTGGTCCGACATACGCCCTTCACCTTACTCGGTCAGGCGCGTCGGGACTCCGAGCGACGGCAGCTATCGCAACGCCGGCAACGAGCGCAACCCCGGCGGGCGATTCTGTTCAGCCCGCGAGCGCACCGGGGGAATGATAGTCTCGACCGGGACAACGCGCAGGGGGTTTGGCGCAATGATCAGTCGCCGTGGTTTGGTTCGGATGGCCGGTGGGGGGGTTCTGCTCGGCAGTGCGGCGTTGCCGTTGCTTCTGGAGGCGTGCGCCGCGCCAGGTGGGGCCTCGGCGCCAGGTGGGGCCTCGGCCTCGGCTGGGGCGGCGACGTCGGGCACGCCGGCCAGAAGCAAGGCGGAGGCGGCCCTGCCGACCTATATCCCGCCTACGCAGCTCACACAACCCGACTATCACAGTGCCGATCCGCGCATTACTGATGGCTACGACACGTTCCCCAGGAACCCACCGAAGTCGTGGACCAACGCCGCGCCTGGCGCCGGCAGCACCGTCAACGTGTTCATGGTTGCCTACTATCCGCAACCAACCCCGTACGATCAGAACCCGACCTGGAAGGAAATCAACAAGCAGCTCAACGCCAACGTGCAGATGAGCCTGGTCACCGGTGCCGACTACGCGGTCAAGATCGGGACGATCATGGCCGGCAACGACCTGCCGGACATCATGCACATCTACAACGGCATCGGCGCCGCGCCGAACCTGCCGGAGTTTTTCAAAGCCCAGTGTGCTGACCTGACGCCGTACCTGTCGGGTGATGCGGCGAAGGACTATCCGAATCTCGCCGCGATTCCGTCCTACGCGTGGACCAATTCCCAGTGCATCATCGAGGGCAAGCTGTACCAGTGGCCGATCCATCGCTATCTGCCGTTGCTCGGCAACTACAAGAACAGCGACGTCTACGACAAGGCGATCGGCGCGGACTACACGCCGCGGGACCTCGACGACTGGAATCGGATTCTGCGCACGATCAACAATCCGCAGGGCAGTACGTGGGCGATGGGCGCCGCGCCAGGCTCGCCGCGCTATTTCGGCATGTACGGCTACTCCGCGATGTTCGGGGCTCCCAACAACTGGCGCCTCGACTCCTCCGGGACACTCACCAAAGAGCTGGAAACAGAGGAGTTCAAGCAGACCATCGGCTGGATGCGTGACACATGGTCGGCCGGGCTGTGGTACCCGGATAGTTTGCAGCTGAGCAACTCTCGTGTCGACGGATTTGTACCGGGCAAATTCGTCACCAACATCGAGGGCTTCGGCAACTCCTGGAACGATTTCTGGCGCCAGGGCATGCAACTGAATCCTCCGCGCCACTTCGGCTTCATCAAGCCCTTCCGTGCACAGTCAGGCGACCCGCCGCTCGCGTTTCTGACGGGTGGGTTCATCTCCACGAACGTGATGAAGAAGGCCTCGCCGGACCGCATCAAGGAGCTGCTGCGCATCGCGGACTTCCTGGCCGCGCCATTCGGGACGCAGGAAGACTTGCTGCTGTCGTATGGCCTTCAGGATCAGGACTACACGCTGGATGCCAATAGTCAGCCGCAGCCGACGAAGGCGGGTGTGTCCAATGCCGGCTATGTGCCCTGGCGATATATCTCACAGCACCCGTACGTGCAGTATCAGGCGGATCTGCCGGGCTATGCCAGAGCGTCGTTCGATGCCGAACAGATTCAGGTCAACGCTGGGGTGCTGGATCCGACGCTCGGTTACTACTCGCCGACGGCGTACACCAAAGGCACGCTCGCGGAGATGACGTTCCGGCAGGCAGCGGTGGACGTGGTGGTCGGTCGACGGCCGATGTCCGACTACGATCAGATCGTCACCGACTGGCGCGCGGCGGGTGGTGACCAGGTTCGCAAAGAGTACCTGGACGCCTTCGCGGCCGCGACGTAGAAAGGACCTATGGAAGCACCACCGTTCTCACAACCGTTCATGTACTGGGTCGGGATGGACCTCGATCCGGCGATCTCCGCGGCGGAGAAGGAGGAGCTGAGCGACTTCTACTCGCGCGTGCATGCTCGCGAGGTTGTCGCGGCCAACCCCGGCTTCGTGGGCACAGCACGCTACGAGCTGCTTGATCCGGATCCGCGCGGTGGTGTGCACGCGGGCCCGCGCTGGCTCGCCGTCTACGAGCTGGAAAACGAGGCCGCGGCGGCGACGTATGCCCAGCGCAATGACGGCCCCGCGGAAAACCGGCCCAGCTATTCGACCTGGCCGGACAGCCGAAAGTACACCAGCACCGTCTGGCGCATGTTGTGGCGTCAGCTCGCGACATGCGGCAGTACGACGCAGCTACCGGAATCCATTTTCATGGTGGGCATGAATGTCCCGCCGGATACGGACGCGGCGGGCCTGGCCGAGTTCGACGCCTTCTACACCGGGACGCACGTGCCGGAGGTGATGGCGTACGGCGGTTACGCGCGCGGCACCCGCTTCGAGTTGCAGCGTGAGTTCGCGCATCCAGAGCCCGGCGGTCCGCGCTTCTGCGCCATCTATGAAGCCGACGCGACGGCTACCGCTCAGCGCAACGAGCGCCGTTCCACACGCGCGCCGTTGTCGTCTGGGCCGCCGACCTGGGAGAAGCACGACACCATCTGGCGCCTGGTCTACCAGCGACTGTGAAGTTCGATAAACGCGAGGAGGGCCTGGGCCATGCCGCGTGACGCGCGCTGGCGTGGATGGGTGAGGATGAACGCGTGGTCGAGGCCCTCGAACTCGATGAGCTTCGCGCTGCCGCCGGCGGCGCGGTAGCGCGTCACGAACGCACGCGACCCATCCACCGGGACCGCCGTGTCGCGGGTCCCGTGCGTGATCAAGATCGGTGGCAAGTTCGCGGCAGTCGACTGCTCGAGGGCGTGGAGCGGACTGCCGTCGACCGTGGCCTCCCACGTCGGCCAGTAGGGGTGGCGTTCCGCATAGGCCGAGGTCTCAGTGATGGGCGCGTCGGCCGCGACGAAGTCGAAACTTCCGGGCTCGCGTAACGCGGTGAGGAGCACCAGGTGACCGCCGGCGGAGCTGCCCAGGGCGCCCACAGCTGCGCCTGCCGCGGCGCCGAGGTCCGTCGCGTGGGCTCTGAGCCAGCGGGCGGCAGCCTGGACGTCATGCACTGACGCCGGGTAGGCGTCGGGTGGAGCAAGGCGGTAGTCGATCGCGGCCACCAGCACGCCGTTGGCTGCCAGCCCGCGATCTAGCTGCTCCTGCTGCAGGCGATCGCCAGAGGTCCAGTTGCCGCCATGGACGTCGAGTGTCGCGGCGAAGGCGCGCACTCCCAGCGGCCGGTAGACGCGCGCGAGGTAGGCAGGCTGGTACTCGACGTCGAACGTCGCCACCTTGAACTTGCGGGGAAGCAGCCAGAAGCGGCGGCGGCGCTCCGCGCGAAGCCAGCGCAGCGCGTTCAGCAGGTCAGGACCTTTCCCCAGAGGGGACCCAGAGAGAACTGGATGCCGCCCCGCCGATCACGCGAAGAGACGTTACTTTCTGTCAAGCGTGGCGAGCATGCCACTTGAATTCCGGCCGATACGCGCGGCCTCGTGCACCCGGTGAGAAACGCGTCTGACAGTGCGTGCCGCAATATCCCATGACCCCACGGACAAAGCGTCTGGGATGCCCAGGTTCGCCCGGCTCAACTCGATCTTTCTCTTCCTCCTCGCGGGTCTCCTCTGGGGAAGAGCGGACTAGCTCGCGCGAATGCGCTCCATGTAGCGCTCCGGCGTGATGTCGAACACGCGATAGCGCGCCAGCGTGTTCAGCAGGTACCCGTGCACCCCCATGCGGTTCAGCGCCCCAACCTCCCCTGACATCAGTGCAGCTCGCTCCTCCTCGGAGAGCGAGAACGCGCCCAGCGCCATCGTCGGGTTGGTTGCCAGCTCGTCGCGGAAACTGGCGTCGCGTTGAATCCGCTTGAGCAATTTGTGCACACCGTAGACGCTCATCTGGACCTCAATCCCAGCGCCACGCGGCGAAACCGTCGCCGTGCGCCATCAGCTTTTCGACGAAGACCGGCTGCCGCGGCCCGAGCGCACCGAGGAGCGCGATCCAGTTGAGCAGTTCACCACCGATATTGCCAGCGCGCGCCAGCCGGTCGGCCGTTGCCGCGTTCAGCAGGTCAGCGTGTCGCGCGTGCTTCAGGTAGTCGAGGATTTCGTCCACCCAGGCCGGATCCGCGACGCCCGCCATCTGGCCTGCTGGCGCCAGCGGGCCGCCAATGTCCAGCGACAGACTGCCACTTGCCAGGATCGCGACACGCAAGGGTTCTGGCCAGGCAGCGACTGCTTCGCGCACCATCTGGCCCAGCGCAAAGCAGCGCCTGGCCAGCGGCAGCGGCGGCACGATGCCTCCGATGAAAATCGGCACGATCGGCACGTGCATCGACGGCGTCAGAAAGTGAAGCGGCACCAGGATCGAATGATCGACTTCGAATTCCTGCGTGACGCCCAGGTCGAATTCACGGTTGAGCCCGTGGGTCCGAATCGCGCTGGCGAGGCCTTCGTGGACCGGGACCTCGTAGTGCGGCATCGCCGGCGTGCCGTCGTTGGGTCCGCTGGTCCGCTCGGCGACGCCCACGCTGAGCAGTGGCAGGTTGTCCAGGAAAAACGTGTTGAGATGATCGGAGTCGAACACGACGAGGACATCCGGATCCACGGCATCCAGGTGGGCTTTGACCTGCCCGAACAGTTGCGCCGCGGGATGCGCGGTGCCCTGGCGGGCGACTTCGCCTGGGAGCGCCGGCCCGTGTGGAACGCCGAGCGCCGCGACAATCTCAGCCATCAGCCGGAAGTTTAGAGCAGGCTAGTCGAAGTTCGGCGTACAAAGGCGGTGGTCAGCTCGAGTCGCGGCGAGTCGCGGAGTCTGAGGTCTGGTCCAGCCGCGGGGTGGCTCAGGCTGATGTCACACAGGATTCGGCTGCTCCGCTGGACTTCGGGCTGGTGGCCGAGTCACCTCCCCCCTTACCTTAATAGTCGTCAATAGTCGTCGACTTCGTCAACAACTACACGTCGTTGATTCACGGTCACGCGCACCCGCGCATCGTCGATGCCGTCATGCGCTAGGGACGCGGCCGAAAAGCCTGAGAGCGAAGGGTCGTCGGCGACAAGGCCGTCGGCCGGAGCCGCCTACTCCACAATCTCCCAGCGAATATCCATATCCACCCGACCCCCAAGCGCGTTCCGCAACAGCGCCACGACGCCCGCGTCTCCCCCTTCTTCCTCCCAGGCGTCCAGCGTGTCGCGATTCACGTAGTAGTCAGTATCCTCGACACCCTCAGACACCAGGTGCTCCTGCAAGAACTGGAACTGCGCGTCGGTGAGCACGCCCACCTCCGCGCCGTTCGCCTCGTCAAACAGGTGCACGCTCATGCGCTAGTCGGTGAGCGCCGCATAAATCGTGCTGCGCAGCTCGCGACGGATCGGGTACGTCGACGACGGCCGTAGCTGCGTCAGAAACAGCATCACCAGCTCTTCCGCGGGATTGACGAAGAACGCGGTGGACGCCGCGCCGCCCCAGTAATACTCACCCGGTGTTCCGGTGATCTGCGCCACGGCCGGGTCCAGGAGCATCGCAAACCCGAGCCCGAAACCGATTCCTTCGCGTGAAGTCTCGCCGGCGAGCTGGCCAACCGTGGCGAGGTCCTTGCCAGCGGGCAGATGATTGAGGGTCATCAACTTCAGGGTGCGAGGCCCGAGAATGCGCACGCCGTTGAGCTCGCCACCATTGAGCAGCATGCTGCAGAAGCGGTAATAGTCGGCCGCGGTGGAGACGATGCCGCCGGCACCCGAGAAGTAGGTTCGCGCGCGATAGCCACTGAGCTGCGGGTCGTCGACGTTGCGGTACTGCGGAGTGCCGCCAGGAACCGGCGCGTACAGAGCAGCGAACCGATCGAGTTTGGAGTCGGGCACGCTGAAGGCGGTGTCTTCCATGCCAAGCGGGCCGAGGATCCGTTCCTGCAGGAACCGGTCGAGCGGCTGGCCGCTGATGATTTCGCACAGCAGGCCGACGAGGTCGGTGGAAATGCCGTAGATCCACTGCGTACCGGGGTCCACCTGTAACGGAATCCCGGCCAGCCGTCGCGGCAGGTCCGCGAGGACAAAATCAGAGTCGCCGCCCTTCAGGCCTGCGCGGCGATAGAGCTCGCCGACCGGTGAGCTGGTGTCGCGCGCGACCAGCCCCGACATGTGCATCAGCAGGTCGCGAATCGACATCTCGCGGGCGGGCTCGCGCACCTGGGGGTTGTCGGCGGTGCCGCCAGCGAGGACCTTCAGGTTCTTGAACTCGGGGATGAAGCGCGAGACGGGGTCCTCGAGCTGGAAGCGGCCCTCTTCGTAGAGCATCATCAGGCCGACACTGGCGATGGGCTTCGTCATCGAGTAGAAGCGAAAGATCGTGTCGAGCTGCAGCGGCTTGTGGCGCTCGACGTCCATGCTGCCGTAGGTTTCGAGGTGCACGATCTTGCCGCCGCGTGCGACAAGGCTCAGCCCACCCGGCAGGCGCTGATCGTCGATGTAACCCTGCACCAGGTTCGTGACATTGCGGAGCCGCGCCGAAGACATGTTCACGTCCTCTGGTTCGGCATCGATGACGAGTTCGCTGCGTGTCGCAATGGCCATGGCTGGCATTGTGCCACCCGCGGGAAGCTGGATGGCCTGAAGGCAACCCGCGCGTGAGGTTATGCTCGAATCGGATGAGCAGCGTGGCGATCTACGATGCCGCGCCACGGGGGGGCGTGCTTGGCCTCCTGCCCGAGCTGAGTCGCGACGCCCTCGGCCTGCTCACCCGCTGCACGCGCGACTACGGCGACCTCGTCCACATCCGCCTGGGCCTCACGCCGACCGTCGTCGTCGGCCACCCTGATCTGGTCGAAGAAGTGCTGGTCACGCGCAACCATGACTACCGCAAGAGCTTTTCGACCCGGCGCCTGGACACGCTGCTCGGCAACGGCTTGCTGCTGAGCGAAGGCGACTTCTGGCTGCGGCAGCGGCGCCTGATGCAGCCGGCCTTTCACCGTGAGCGCGTGGCCCAGATGGGCGAAACGATGGTCCGCTCGACACACGAGGTCATCGACGGCTGGCGCGACGGCGAAGTCCGCGCCATCAACGAGGAGATGATCGAAATTACGCTGCGCATCGTGGCCCGGACCCTGTTCGGCAGCGAAGTTGGCGAAGACCTGGCGCGCATTCGTCGCTCGAGTCCCGCGCTGAACGACCACTTCCGCTCGCGGCTGTACAGCTTGCTGATTCTGTTGCCCGACAGCGTGCCGACGCCGGGCAACGTTCGCTATCGCGCCGCGCGGCGCGATCTGGAGCAGCTCGTGTATCGCATCGTCGCCGAGCGGCGCGCCAGTGGCGACCCGGGTGACGATCTGCTCGGCATGCTCCTCGCCGCGCGTGACGAAACGGGTCATGGCATGGACGACCACCAGCTCAGGGACGAGGTCATGACCTTGCTGCTGGCCGGCCACGATACAACCGCCCTGGCGCTAACCTGGGCCTGGGTGCTGCTGGCCCACCATCCGGCGGTGGCGTGCCGCCTGCGGACCGAGATCGACACCCTCCTTCAGCAGCGCCCGCCATCGGCGGCCGACGTCCCGCGCTTGACCTGCACCAGCACCGTTATTGCCGAGACGCTGCGACTGTACCCGACGGCCTGGGCCATCGGTCGCGAGAGTTTGCGCGACACCCAGATCGGCGGGCAGCGCGTGGCCAGGGGCACCACGGTCCTGATTGTGCCCTGGGCTATTCATCGCGACCCGCGCTTCTACGCCGCGCCAGAGGAATTTCGTCCCGAACGCTGGGACGACGGACTGGCCGAGCGTTTGCCACGCTACGCGTACCTGCCGTTTGGCGGCGGCCAGCGCGTGTGCATCGGCAGTAGCTTCGCGCAGCTCGAAGCCGTGTTGGTGCTCGCCAGCGTCGCGCAGCGCTTCGAGCTGGAGCTAGCCGATCCGTCGCAACCGGTGCAGCCCTGGCCTGTCGTCACGCTGCGCACGCGCGAAGACGTCCCGATGCGCATCCGATGCCGCCCGCGTGAGTAAGATGCGATCCGATGGACGGTCAGATTGCCGTTTTGCGCCAGAGCCGTGGGCCCTGGGAATTTCAACGCTATCCGCTGCCTGATCCGGAACCCGGTGCGATCCTGGTCCAGATCAGCTACGCCAACGTGTGTGGCAGCGATCTGCACATCTGGCGCGGCGAGACGCCCATTCCCGAAGGGGGACGGGCGCTCGGCCACGAGATGGCCGGGCGCGTGATGGCGCTGGGCGCGGGCGTTTCGACCGATTCGACCGGTCAGCCGCTCCGTGAAGGCGATCGCATCATCTACAACTATTTCTTCCCGTGCGGCCGCTGCCTGGCGTGTCTGCGCGGCATGCCAGAGTGCTGTCCCAACAAGCGCCGTCCGGGCAACGGGGTGCCAGGACAGCCGCCGTATTTCAACGCCGGGTTCTCGGAGTACTACTACCTCTTGCCCGGTCACGTGTGCGTGAAGATCCCGGACGAGATCACAGACTCTGTCGCGGCGCCCATCAACTGTGCACTGGCACAGGTCATCCAGGGTCTGGACAGCGGTGGCTTCCGGCAGGGTGACAGCCTGGTTGTCCAGGGCGCCGGTGGACTTGGTCTGAACATGATCGCCGCGGCCAGCGACATGGGTGCCGGGTTGATCATTGCCGTCGATGGCATCCCGGGCAGACTGAAACTCGCCCGCGAGTTCGGCGCCGACCACACCATTGACATTCGCGACTGTCCGACGCCCGCCGACCGCGTGGCCGCCGTACGCGAGCTGACGAACGGCCAGGGGGTGACGCACGCGGCGGACGTCGCTGGCGTCAAAGGCGTGGTGGCCGAGGGCCTGGAGATGCTGACCAACGGCGGGACGTATCTGGAGATCGGATCGATCGTGTCCGGATTTGCGTTCCCGTTCGATCCGGATCAGGCGTGTCGGCGTGGGCTGCGGCTGATTGGCTTCTTGCAGTACGACACGCGGATCCTGCCGCGAGCGCTGGATTTCGTGAAGCGCAGCCGAGGGTATCTGCCGTGGGACCGCATCATTTCGCACACGTTTCCTCTCGAAAGCATCCAGGAAGCATTTCAGCAAGCTGAATGGGTGGGCCGCGATCCCGCGGAGGCGTTGATCACGCGTGCCGCGGTGACACCGTAGCGGCGGGCGGCCGAGGTAGATCCTGTCGACCGGCGTAATGCCCTACGCGGCGGTGGCTTTGCGCACCATGCGCCCCGCCAACAGGCCGTACTGAAACAGCAGTCGCGTCGGCCCATCCTCCAGATCCGCCGACGTGATCTCTTCGATCCGCTTCAAGCGGTACAGCACCGTGTTGCGATGCACGCCCAGCCGCTCCGCCGTGCGGCGCGTCATGAACGTCTCGCAATATGCCTCGAGCGTGGCCACCAGCTGACTGTCCTGCCGCAGGTCCTCGACCGCCAGCTTGCCGACTGCCCGTTCGTACAGCGCCCGCAGCTCCGCGGCGCCATGCTGGCTCAGCAAAAACTTGGCCAGCTGCGCATCCGCGTAGCTCGTCACCTGCCCTGGCCCAAACAGCCGCTCGCCCACGAGGGCGGCCTCCGCCGCCTGCACCACCGATCGCTGTGAGGTGCTCGCGTCGGTCCCGCGGCGGCTCATCGCGTGCCCGATCGTCAATGGACCGAGGTCATTCGTGAGCTCCAAATGCCAACGGTCGACGCTGCTGTTCCACTGGTCCACCGATTCGTAAGGCAACCAGGCGCGCACGTCGTCGTGACCAACGTTGACCGCGCCGCGGCTGAGGTCGACCACGCGGCGGATGGCATCCACGAGCGCCTCGAGGCCAACCCCCGGCGCGCGCAGCACCATGGCCGCCAGGGCGCGGCGTCGGTGCGGAAATGCCAGTGGCACGTCGACACGGTTCGGTGTCGAGGTCTGCGCCATCGCGCGGGCCGCGGCCACCAGGGCAAATCGGTCGCGTGCGCTGAGCTCGGCCGGCCGAGCGAGCAGGGAGATGGCCGCCTCCAGGCGACCGTTGACCCAGATTGGCGCGACAAGCCTGACCAGGCCGAGGCTCGGCTGCTCGAGGTACTGCACGTTGGCGACGACTGGGTCGGCTGCTTCCTGCATCCAGCGCCGAGCGGCGAGTTCGCCCTCGCGAATGGCGCGCTGGATCAGGCCGGGCGGCAGGTCCTGCTGCGCCGCGGGCTGAACGTGCTCGATGGCCGTGTTGGCGCCTTGCAGGAACCCGGTCTTGCCTGTTTTTTCGACCATTCGCTCCAGCACCATCACCGGTGTCGCTCCCGAGCACGCGAGGTCGAGGACGTCGCGTTCGATGTGCTGCTGCTGGAGTGGCAGAACCGAGGCCAGCAGATCGAAACTGAGCCTGAGCTCGTGCAGGGCCTGCCCGAGCTCAAGGGTCCCGCGCGTGGAGATGAGAGGGGTAGAGGATGTCTCGGCGGCGCGGATCACGCTCGCGCCCGGCACGACGTCGGTGAGGACGCCCGCCGCTCCGCTGCCGAGCAGCGCCGCCAGAGCGTGATCGGTGAGTTCGATGTTTGTCGCGAAGCCGCCGTAGACGATCAGATCGCCCGGGCCGACGGACCCGATGAGGTCCGCCGACGACTCCAACCGCTGGAGTCGTCGAACCTCCCGTCCGAGGCCCGCGGCGCCCGCCAGTACCACGCTGTCGAGCGGGGCACCGCGCAGGACCTCGTTGAGTGTTGCCACCCGGTGTCGTTGCGTCCCGACCCGACTACGAAGCCGCTGCCGCGACGCCGCTGCCAGGCATGGAGCCCTCGACGCCATTGGTCGGCGCGCCGCTCATCATGGCCTGACCGCGCACGGTAACGAACTCGGGATAGGCTGGCGCACCGTGCTCGTGTACGTCGAGCCCTTCGAGTTCGCCTTCCTTCGAGACGCGCAGGGTGCCGGTTGCCTTGACGGCGTACATGAGCAGCATCGAGACGGCGAAGACCGCAATCGCGACGACCACCGTGCCGTAGAACTGGATCCACAGTTGATCGAATCCACCGCCGTAGAACAGGCCGGTCACGACCGAAGACGTGTCCGCGCCGGTCGCGGTGGAGGCACCGTACTTGCCCGCGGCGAACAGGCCGAGTGAGATGGTGCCGAACATGCCCGCGGCCATGTGGACTGGCACGGCGCCGATCGGATCGTCGATGCGGACGTACTCCAGGATGTCAGTTGCCACCACCATGGCTACGGTGCCGATGATGCCAATGAAGAACGCGCCGATCGGATCGACCCAGTAGCACGGGCAGGTGATCGCCACGAGGCCTGCCAGGAAGCCGTTGGTCGTGACGCCGAGGTCCCACTTGCCGCCACGGAAGTACGAGATGAACAGCGCGGCGAGACCCGCGGAACACGCGGCCAGCGTGGTGTTGAACGCCACGCGACCGATGCCGCCCGCGTCCAGAGCCGAGAGCGTGCTGCCTGGATTGAAGCCGTACCAGCCGAACCACAGGATCAGACCACCGACAGCACCGAAGATGATGTTGTGCGGAGGCATCGGCCCACCACCGTCGCGCTTGAAGACACGCCCAAGACGCGGACCGAGTGCGATGGCGCCAGCCAGGGAGATCGTGCCGCCGATTGTGTGCACAACGGTCGAGCCAGCGAAATCGTGGAAGCTGTTGGCCGCCAGCCAGCCGTCGGGGCCCCAGGCCCAGTGGCCAATGATTGGATAGATGAAGCCCGTGACACCCACGCTGTAGAGCAGGTCGCCGATGAAGCCGCAGCGGCCAACCATTGCCCCCGAGGTGATTGTCGAAGCGGTGTCGGCGAAGGCAAACTGGAAGACCCAGAAGGCCAGCAGCGGAACGCCGGTGCTGCCGTACGTATCGGGCAGACCCTGCAGGAAGAAGCCGTGCGTCCCGATGAAGGGCGTGCCGTCTTCGAACATGAAGGCGAAGCCGATGGCCCAGAAGAGGATGCCGCAGATGCACGTATCGGCAATGCCTTCAACCAGGATGTTGACGGACTCGCGTTCGCGGGCGAAGCCGGACTCGAGCATGACGAAGCCAACCTGCATGCCGAAAACCAGGAAGGCGGCGACCAGGGTCCACGCCGTGTTGACGGCGTTGATGGTGAGCATTGGATCGACGGCGTCGGCCGTCTGCGCGCTCGCAATGGTCGGCAGGAACCAGGTGATGACACCCACGACGGCGGCGAGGCCGAGGAACTTGCCGGTCATCAACCAGGCGATGTTGCGGCGCATTACGGGGTTCTGCGCGTTGTTGCGCAGGGTGCGCCACGTCCCAACTACGTCCATGGCGAGGGAGCGTAGGCGACAACAATCGCCCGCGTCGTTGGGCACCTCGCCCAGTTTTCTGAGCCAAGACGCCGACACATCGCACAAATCCAGGTTCAGGCGCGGGCGTGTATGTAGGCCACGCACAATCGCCGCGCACCACCGCTCTGTCTTGCGTCAGTACGGCGCGGCGCGAGGGCGAGGGCTCAGGCCGCGCTTGCAGCGCGGCGCGGCGTCGGCCGCGCCGTCTTCAAGAACTGCTCGAGCCCATCTGTGTTGGTGCGTACCTTCGCCGCGCGTGTCGCCAGGTCCGTCCGTCCCTGGTCGCGGAGCCACGGCTCGAACCAGCCAGCGGCGAGATGCTCGCGCGCCACGGCGCGGTTGGACCTGCACAACCGCAGGAAGTCGGCCACGTTGTCGGCTTGATCCGTGGAGGTGAAATGGTAAGGGTGCATCGTCCGAGTATCGACATAATCCCCAGGCACTTCAAAGTGCCGTGGGCTTACGACTTCGTACCGAGACTGGCGATTGCGCGCCGCAGTGAGCGACGTCGCTTCGGCACGTCTGCCCACAGGTCGCCCAGGGCCTCGACCCGCGCGGGCATCGTCCGCAGCGAGAACGTGCGGGGTCCAACCTGGCCGCTCTCGACCTCCTCCCAGGTGCAGGGCGCCGAGACCGGCGCGCCAGCGCGTGCCCGCAGCGCGTACGCGGCGGCGAACGTCGCGCTGTAGCCGTTGCGGCCCACGTCCACGTAGATGCGCCCGCCGCGTTCGGCCTTGCTGAACTCGAGGGTCAGATGCCGCGGGTCGCGGGCGACCAGCACTTTCCCGACGCCCAGGGCAAAGCTGGCCACCTCCTCAAAGCCCAGTGAGCCATCCAGCGGCACGACGATGTGAAAGCCCTTCGAGCCCGAGGTCTTCACCCAGCTGGGCAGCCCGAGCTCCGCGAGCACGTCGCGGACCAGCAGCGTCGCACCGCGCAGGGTGTCGAGATCCTCTTCCTCGGTCGGATCCAGATCGAACACGCACACGTCGGGCTGGTACAGCGTGGGCACGCGCGAAGCCCAGACGTGCGGAGTGATGCAATTCTGGTTGGCCAGCCATTCGAGCGAGCGGGCGTCGTCGACGACTGGATAGTGGACGACGCCGCCGCGCTTGGGCGCCTCGACTCGCTCGAGCCATTCTGGGAAGCCCTTCGAGACGTCCTTCTGGAGGAAGCCGCCTGCGCCGATGCCGTTGGGGAAGCGTTCCATGGTGACGGGTCGACCGCGCAGGTGCGTCAGCATCTGGGGCGCGATGGCGGCGTAGTACGCGGCGACGTCGCCCTTGGTGATCCCGTCGTCCGGAAAGAGGACTTTGTCAGGGTGACTGATCGCGCATCCCCTACGGTACGCTAGGTATCATGGCCAGTTCGAGCACGGGAATCAAAGTCGCGCGGCTCTCACACGTCGGCTTGCGCGCGAACGATCTGGGCAAGCAAGCGGAGTTTTACACGGCCCGTTGGGGACTCGAGCCGATCGACGAAGCCAGCCAGGAGGTCTTCTTGCGCGCCGATGGGCCCGATCATCACGTGCTCACGCTTCACGCTGGGACGGAACCCGCCGGACTCGATCATTTCGCCTTCGAGGTTGACTACCCGGACGACCTCGAGCGCGCCGCCGACGTGCTGTCCTCGCTCGGCCACGAGATCGTGACCCCGCCGACGCAGGACCTCGAGCCTGGCATTGCCAGGGCCATCCGCTTCAAAGATCCCGATGGCAACATCGTCGAGCTCGTGGCGGGGGTGGATCGCGTGCGCGACGCGTATGGCGTGCGCGACGTCAAGCCCACGCTGCTGAACCACGTGGTGCTGGGCACGGCGAATCGGCCTGCCCTGGAGCAGTTCTACGGTGGCCTGCTCGGCTTCAAGCTCTCAGACACGCTGCCGAACTTCATGACCTTCTGGCGCTGCAACGCCAACCATCACTCGATCGCGTTTGCGAGCAATCCCGGCGGGCACGTGGGTCTGAACCACGCGGCCTTCGAGGTGCGCGACTGGAACGAACTGATGCGCGGGGTGTTCTTCCTGGGCGAGCATGGCGTCAAGCGCATGTGGGGCCCGGGGCGGCACCTCGCGGGGAACAATCTGTTCTCCTACTACTTCGATCCCGAGGGCAACGTGATGGAGTACACGTGCGAGGTGGAGCAGATCACCAACGACGATTACGTGCCGCCCATCCGCCCCATGGTGCCCGACCAGTGGGGGTCGTTCCCACCGGGCCGCTGAGCCACGCCAGGACGCCAGGACGCCAGGACGCTTGGACGCCCGGACGCGCGCCAGCGCACGTCTGGACGCTCAGCCCCTGCTCGCCACCCCATGCCGCGCCACGACGCGCTTGTAGACATTCCGGATATTGCGTTCGTTGAGCGCCTCGCTCATCGGAAACAGGCGCTGGCCTATGGGGTACGGGTCCACGACGCGCACGACGTCGAGTGGCTCGGCGACCGCCTCATCCTCGCTCAGCCCCCGTCGCACGTAGCCCTCGACCACGCCAACCCAGTTCTCGATGATCTGCGCTTGCTCAACCAGGTAGCGCTTGTCGCATGGCTCGCCGTGGCCTGGAACAATGCTTTCCACATCCAGGGAAGCGATGGCCCGCAATGCGTCGAGCCACTCCCAGGGATCCGCTTCTTGCACGAACGTCTTGCATTTGTAAAAAACGTTGTCACCCGTGAACACCACGCCGCGCGCGGGCACGTAGACCGAGGTTTGCGGTGGGGTGTGCCCGGGGTGGTGCAGCAGGTGAATGTCCAGCGCGCCGAGCGTCACGTCCAGCGAACTGGAGAACGTGCGAGTCGGAGGATTCGGCGGATAGTCCGGATGGTTGAAGAGCCACACGCTGTCCGGATCGGCCGCCTTGATCGTCTCCAGCGTCGAAGCGCCGGTCATCATCGGGATCGCGTCCGTGTAGCGCGCCACCATGCGCTCCTGGCCGATGACCTCCACGCCCGGAAAGTACGCGTTGCCGCGGATATGGTCTGGGTGCGGCTCGGTGTTGACCAGGTGGCGGAGTGGTCCATGCTCCTGCAAACGCTCGCGCCAGCGCAGCGCGTCGATGGGCTGCTGCGGAGTGTCGACCATGAAGACGCCGTCACTGGAGCTGATGAAGCCCGGGTTGCAGCCCCAGAAGTAGATCTCGGCGTATACGCCCTCTGCTACGCGTCGCATAGCCGTACGTTACGACACCTTTTTCGGAATTCGTCAGGCCCCACGGCGGTTAAGGGTGGGGATGGATGCGCGAATACGCGACGACGAGTCGCCTAGCCATATTCACATTCCCCGCCCGAGCCGTCGCAAAAGCGAGGTGCCTGTCCGACCCGAGATGCGCTTGAAGTGCGTGCCGGTGCGGCGTGAAGCGGACCAGGAGCGCGCCCCCGAGTTATCCTGAAGCCCACAGCTCGGAGGTGAGCCATGGTTGTCAACGTCGACCGACCGCCCGCATCTCGCGCACGCGCCCGTTTCGACGTCGGCGGCGTGCTGCTCGATCGGCCGTTCCGCATTCGGCGCCTCGGTCACTTCGGCGTCAACGTCGATCACATCGAAGACGGCATTCACTTTTACAGCGACCTGCTGGGCTTCGTCATCTCCGACGAGATCGACTTCGGGGCGCGGCTCACCGACGACCAGCGCGCGGCACTGGGCTCCGGTGCGGCGACAACCGGCTACTTCACGCGCCACGGCACTGATCACCACGCGTTCGTACTGTTTCCACGCAAGGTCTTCCAGGCGTTTGCACCTGGCGAACCCGACCGCATCACGATCAATCAGATCACCTGGCAGGTCGGTAGCCTGACCGAGGTCGTCGCCGGCAGCCGCTTCTTCGAAGAGCAGGGCATCGACGTACGCCGCTCGGGGCGAGACACACCCGGTTCCAACTGGCACACCTATCCCCTCGACCCCGATGGCCACACCAACGAGCTGTACTACGGCATCGAGCAGGTCGGCTGGACCGGCTACTCCAAGCCGCGCTCGATGTACAACCGCGGCTTCCGCGAGCGACCGCCTCTGCCACAGATGTCCGAGTTCGACGAGGTCGACGCGGCACTGGGCGCGGGCGTCAACCTCGAGTCGGGATTCCGCCCCGTGGAAAAGAATCCGCGCACCTACGATGTGGACGGCATTCTCCTCGCGCGGCCGTTCAAAGTCGTGCGCATTGGTCCGGTGCGCATCTTTGTCGACGACGTGCAGCGCTCGCGCGCGTTCTACGAGTCGGTGCTGGGGCTGACCCACACGCAGACGGTGAACTGGAACGGCCACGAATGCGCGTTTCTGCGTGTCAACACGGAGCACCACTCACTGGCGCTCTACCCGATGGCCCTGCGCGAGAGCCTCGGGCTGAGCCCACATACGACCCTGATGTCGTTTGGCCTGCAACTGGCCAATTATCGCCAGCTGCGTGATGCGGTCGGTTTCCTGCGCGAACGAGGGGTTCAGGTGCGCGACCTGCCGCCAGAGCTGTCGCCTGGCATCGACTATAGCTGTCTGGCCGTCGACCCGGATGGGCATGCCGTGCAGCTCTACTACTACATGCAGCAGGCTCCGCAGCCCGTCACGACTGTGTCCGCGCCAGGCGCCGAGCGCATCGACGCGTGGCCGGTCACCGTCGACGCGCGCGCTGACACCTACCTGGGTGAGCCGTACCTTGGACCGTGGGGCTAATTACAGCCAATTCTCAGGTTCACCAGGCAAACTACCTGGTGTGACGGTTCTCTCGGGGTGGCGGGCGACGCTGGCGATCCTTGCCGCCCTGGTAGTGGTCGGGCTGCTGGTCGCGGCCTTCTTCTGGCTGGCGATGTTGGCCTCGGTGATCGTCGCCGTGGCCGCTTTCAACGTGTTGGCCGTGCCGCGCCTGGCGCGGCGTCTGCACGTCTCGGAACTGGTGATTGTCGGCGCGCTGCTGGTCGTCCTGGCCGCGGGCGGTTGGCTGCTCGGCGGGCCCGCGGCTCTTGCCGCCGGGGTCGTCGCCTGGTTAGTGGGCGTCGTCGTGCCGCGGCTAGCGCTGCGCCGCTTCCGTCGGAACCTGGACGCCGCCACGCTGCGCGCGCAGGGCAACCGTCCGTTCATCGTCGATCTGGAACGTGCGCCCATGTCCGCCGGTCTGGCGGATGACGACTCCGTAATCACGTTCCGCCGCCCCGATTGAGACATACCCGGAGCGCACGTCGGCCAGCACGTGGCGCGGGTCGCGCTCCAGGGGTGACCAGAAGCCGCCGCCGCCACCCATCTCGGTGATGCACCGGTCGCCGGCCTCGAGTCGCGTCGGATTGGCCTTAGCCGTGGGAAAAGTCTGCACGGTTCCATCGCGACGGTCGAGTTCGATCCGATTCGCCAGGCCCGCCTGACCGTCGTGCAGTCCCCAGGGTGGACACTGGGACCGTTCGATTTGCGACTGGTACATACCGGCCAGCAGCAGCTCGATGTTGACGCGTACGCCGAGACCGCCTCGGAACTTGGGACTTTTGGCTTCGCTGGCCTCGACCGGCGTGTTGTGCGTGTCGCCGTCGTTGAGACACACCGTCGCGTTCACGCCGTCGTGGTCTGAGGTTGCGCCCCAGCCGCCGCCCGCCAGACCGATCGCGCCGCCATCGGGTAGATACGTGTTGCCGGTCGCCGGATCGATATACGCGTACGGGCCGCCGCCGCCCAGGCTGGCGTGGTGGCCGGCGATCACGCGCTCGGGGCAGGCGGTGGCCAGCGCTTTGAAGACCGTATCGACGACGGTCATCGGAATGGTCATCCACCAGCGCGCGGCGGCAGGCTTGGTCGCGCTGATGACGCGGCCCGGCGGCAGCACGATGTTCACCGGGCGGAAGGACCCGTGGTTGATCGGCAGCAGCAGCGGACTGGTCAGGCATTTGAAGGCGACCTGCCTCCGCGCCCGTAAGCTGCCGGGCCCGGATCAGCGCCCGCGCTGCGCGGACCCACGTGCAGCGCGGTGCCCTCGTCCAGCCAGGCGATGCTTCCTCCGCCGGTGCCAACCTCCACGATGTCCAGCACGGGTACCCGAATTGCAAGCCCCTCGTTGTAGCCGCCGATGAAGTAGTCCGGCGACAGGCTCGGCTCACCGCGCATTACCACGCATGCTTTGGCGGTGGTGCCGCCCATATCGAAGGCGATGGCATGTTCGATGCTCAGCGCTTCACACAACACCATCGTCCCGACGACACCACCCGCTGGACCGGACTCCAGCATCTGAATGCACTGCCGTCTGGCCAACGCGACGTCGGACAGCCCACCGTTGGACTGCATGATCAGCACGTCGCCAGTGAAGCCGTCGGCGTGCAGATTGCGCTCGAGCTCGTTCAGGTACGCGCTGACGATCGGTCCGACATACGCGTTCGCCGCGACGGTCGAGGTGCGCTCGTACTCGCGATATTCGCGCGACAGCTCGTGGCTGGTGGAGACGAACCACGCTGGGCACGCCTCCAGCAAGACCTCGCGCGCGCGCAACTCGTGTTCTGGTGAGCGATACGAGTGCAAAAACAAGATGGCAATGGACGCGAAGTTCTCGTCCTGGAGGACGCGCGCGACCGCGCGCACGGCTTCGTCGTCGAGTGGCAGGCGTACGCTGCCGTCAGCCAGGATGCGTTCGGGAATCTCGAAGATGTTTTCGCGCGCGACGAGCGGACGATGTTTTCTGAAGCGTGGATTGAATGACTCTGGCCGGTTGATGCGGCCCATCTCATAGACGTCGCGGAATCCGCGCGTGGTGAGTAGCGCGGTCTTCGCGCCGGTGCGCTCGATGATCGCGTTGATGACGACCGTCGAGCCGTGGATCAGCGACTGTGCGCGCTCCAGTTCTCCGCCCGAGCGTGCCAATGCCTGGCGGACGCCGCGGGCGAGATCGTCGGGGGTCGACAGCGCTTTGGCGAGTTTGACCGACACGTCGTCATCGTCAAAGACAACCACTAGCCGAGTCGGTAAAGGTCCCGCCGATATCGACGCCAATGCGCAGCGACCCACGTGGTTTCACGGGGGCGGAGCCTCGGCGATCGCCCGTGCAAGTCGCTTCGGCGCATTCAGCACGTAGCTCTCGACCACCAGCTCGCGCACCTCGTCCCAGTCCAGCGCGCCACCGGCGTCGACGTTGATCCACCCGTGTCGCCCGACGTACGCCGCCACGGAGAAACGCTGGTCGGTAGCCACCAGCGCGGCTTGATGTGCCTTCTCGACTTTCATGCCGAGCACCGCTCGCTCAGCGTCCGGCGCGGAGCACGACGCAAACATCTTCGCGTTGGGTCCGACGCGAAACGTGGGATGCCCCCACGTCTCGACAAAAACTTCGGTTGTCTCCGGCAGACTCAGGCAGATCTCACGGAAGCGTTCGTAGGCGCCCGCCATCAGCCAGCAACGATGCGGTTGCCGAGCGCCCCGACCTGCGGCGATGACACCGTCACCAGATCGCCCACTTTGAGAAACAGGTCCTTTGGCCGGGACCCGTCCGCGTTGCGCACGGTTTTGTCCGCGGCCGTGCCAGCCGCGGTCCCGCCGGCAATCACATCACCCGGCACGAACGTGAAGTCCCGCGACAGGTACTCCAGCACTTCCGCGTACGAAAACACCATGTCACGCGTGTTGAAGCGCTGACGGACTTCGCCATTCACCTGCGTCTCCACATCGACGGCAGACGGCGAGACCTCGCTGACGACGATGCACGGTCCCATGCACGTCGAGCCGTCGAAGTTCTTGGCCAGGTTGTAGCTCATGGGACGCGGACTGCCCATGCCATCGCGAATGCTGAGGTCGTCGAACAGCGTGATGCCCCACACGTAGTCGTCCAGCCGCTCGGCGGGGATGTCCCTGCCGCGTCTGCCGATGATCAGCGCGACTTCGCCCTCGTAATCGAAGTATTCCGTGCGCCTGGGATAGGCGACGGCATCCTCCGGTCCGCTGACGAAGGCGGGTACTTTCCAGAAACCCCACTGACCAGCGGCGCGGGCCTGTTCGGTAACCTGCTCGATGGTCTTCGACTCACCGCGCTCCATGCCGCGCAGGTGATCCGCGAAATTGCCGCCGACGCAGGCGATGCGCCGCTCCGGCCATGGCGCTCGCAGGTGCGCGTCTTTCAGCGCTATGACGGCGCCGTCGGGTGCGCGGTCGATCGAGTCGATGGCCCGCTGAGCGTCCTCCAGTGCCTGCTGGCCGGCCTCGATGAACTGTCGCAACCCGGCCGGCAGCGCGGGGTTGCTGCGCGCCAGGTCGAGGACCCGATCGCCCGCCAGGGCGCCAACGCGCCCCTGATCCCCGAACACCACGATCTTCATGCCACTCAACCCGATCGTATCATCTCGAACCGCCTGATTCCGGACCGCCGCACGAGTGGTCCCTGACAGGGGCGAGCGGGGTAGGGCGGGGTACGATGAAAGCCTCGTGCGCTTCGGAACCTACTTCTTCCTTCAGGCACCCCCGGACAGAACCGACGCCGACATCCTGCGTGACGAAGTCGACCAGATGGTCCTCTCCGAGGACCTCGGCTTCGACTCGGTCTGGCTCACCGAGCATCACTACGCCGACTACGGCCTGTCCTCCGCGCCGACCGCGCTACTGGCCACCGTCGCCGCGCGCACCGAGCGCATCCGCCTCGGCACCGCCGTCTACGTGATTCCTTTCCATCATCCCCTGCGTCTGGCCGAAGAGACCGCGACCCTCGATATTTTGAGCGGGGGGCGCCTGATCGTTGGCCTCGGGCGCGGCAACCGTCCAATGGAGTTTTACGGCCACGGTGTGCCGCAGCAGCAGAGCCGCGAACGCCTGCAGGAGGGCGTGGACGTCCTGCTCCAGGCATGGACACAGGAGCGCGTCGACTTCGACGGCACCTTCTGGCAGATTCACAACGTGCCCGTCTATCCCAAGCCACTCCAGCGTCCACACCCGCCGCTGGCCCTTGCCGTCACCAGTCCCGAGACCATCGCCTGGACCGCCAGCCGCGGGTACGCCATGCTCAGTTCGGGACTCGGCACGCCGCTGCCCCAGACGGTCAGAAACCGCGACGCGTACGTGCAGGGGTTGCGCGACAACGGCTTCGGTCAGTCGCAGATCGGCGAATTGCTTGGACGCTGGGTCGTCACCAAGCACGTGTACGTGGCTCCCACGGATGCCGAGGCGCAGGCCGAGGCGCACGATCCCGAGATGTGGTACCGCGACGCGTTCATTCGTTCGCTCTCGGCTGAGAGTCTCCACGGCCTGCACCAGTCCGTCTACGATGGTGCCAACGCAATGCTCGGCCGCTTGCGGTCGCAGACCTGGGAAGACCTGCTCCAGTCGGCGCTGGTGATCGGCTCGCCCGATACTGTTGCTCGCAAGATCGCCGACCTGGACCAGGTGGGAGTGGGTGAGATGGTGTGCTGGATGAATTTCGGAGGTCTGTCGCCCGACAACGTGCGCCGTTCGATGCGTCTGTTTGCCCGGGAAGTGATGCCGCGCTTTCATCGTGCACAATCGAGTGCGGCCGCATGACGACAAGCGTTGAGTACACCACCGAACAGGTCGGCGTCGGGCAGACGCAGTTATACGTGCTTAAAGGCGGTACGGGAACGCCGTGTCTGGTTCTGCATGGCATCGAAGGCCACGAGGGTTGGCTGACGTTCCACTCCGCGCTCGCCGAATACGCGAAGGTGCACGCTCCCTCTCACCCCGGGTACGGACAGACGCCCGCTCCCGATTGGGTAAACTCCGTCCCGCACCAGGCTATCTTCTATCACTGGTACTTGCAGCAAGCCGGGCTCGATGGGGTGGACCTGGTTGGGATCGGCCTCGGTGGCTGGATCGCCGCGGAGATGGCCGTCATGGACTCCAGCCGCTTGCGGCATCTGGTGCTGGTCGATGCCGCGGGACTGCGTCCCGAGCAGGGTGAAATCTTCGACATCTTCGTGACGCCGTGGCGCCAGGTGATCGAACGCGGCTTTCTGCGTGGTGCCGACGCTGCCGAATACCAGCGCATCTACGCCGACGCGCCGATTCAGGATTTCGGTGGCACCCGCGAAGCCGGTCGAACCATGTCGATGCGCATGTGCTTCAAACCGTATATGCACAATCCATCGCTGCCCGGCATGCTCGGCAAAATTACGACGCCCACGCTGGTGGTCTGGGGCGAGGACGACGCGATTGTCCCGGTCGAGTGTGGCCAGCAGTACCAGCGCGCCATCCCGGGCGCAACGCTGCGCACCCTCGACACCTGCGGGCATTTTGCGCATCTCGACCAACCCGAGCGTCTGGCCGAAGTTCTGCACCCCTTCCTGTCGTCCTGAATTCTGGAGTGAGCTGATGTCAACGCCGGCCGCGTCAACACAAACCAACTATTACTACTTCAGCGAACAGCCCTACACCGCCTACGATCCGGCGATTCAAGCGGAGCATCCCGCGCTGCGGTTGACACTGCCCAACGAGCTGTTCGATCCGCAGGCCGCCAGCGACCTCTACAACCGCTACCACGACGAATACCAGGTCGCCGACGAAGCCGGCTTCGACGGCATCATGATCAACGAGCACCACACCGCTCCGTTCTGCATGCAGGCCTCCATCACCATCACGGGCGCGGTGCTCGCCAAAATCACGAAGAACGTCAAGATCCTCATGCTCGGCGCTCCGCTGCCGGTGGTCGACAATCCGCTGCGGCTCTCAGAAGAGCTGGCGATGATCGACTGCATTTCGCGCGGTCGGCTGATCTCGGGCGTGGTCCGCGGTGGAGGCGTGGAGAGCCTGGCCAACAACGTGAATCCCGCCTACAACCGCGAACGGTTCGAGGAGGCGCACGACCTGATCATTGCAGCCTGGACGCGGCCCGGTCCGTTCCGCTGGGAAGGCAAGCACTTCGAGTATCGCGTCGTGAACCCGTGGGTGCTGCCGCTGCAGAAGCCACACCCGCCGATCATGGTGCCCGGTACCGCCAGTCCCGAGACGGTCATCTGGGCGGCGCAGCACCGCTATCCGTACGTGGTGCTCGGCTCGTCGATGGAGCAGACTCGCGAGCTCATCGGTCTGTATCGCGACACTGCCACCGAATGCGGCTACCAGATGGGACCCGAGCACATTGGATACCTGATCCGCGTGTTCGTCGCCGATACCGAAGAGAAAGCCCAGGAGGAAGGCCACAACTTCTTCTGGCAGAACGGCGCGCTGAACAAGCAGCCGCGCGAGTGGATGGCGCCGCCAGGCTACGCCTCGATCGACTTCGCCGGCATCCGCCGCCTGCGCGCGGTCTCGAAGCCGTTTGACAGCCAGGCGTATCAAGAAGCTCAGGACAACTACCAGGTGGTGCTCGGCACGCCGGACCAGGTAATCGAGAAGCTGCGCTACGTGCGCGACACGCTCGGCATCGGCCACATGTGCCTGTGGGCACAGGACGGCTACATGAGCCACAAAGACACGGTTCGGTGTATCGAGCTTTTCGGTAGAGAGGTCTTGCCCGCGCTCCGCGGCGACTGACGGGGTCGAAAACGCAAGGTCGCACCCGGTATTTTCCGTGAACGTAAGAAATCTGCTATACCCTGCGTGTGGCTCAGCTCGTTGCCCCGCGTCTTCGCCGTATCGGAGAAGCCGCTGAGGCGACCGGGCTCACCCCGCGCACCATCCGCTACTACGAAGAGGTCGGGCTGCTCAAGCCCGCTGCCCACGTCAGCGGTAGCAACCGGCGCTACGACGACGAAGACATCGAACGCCTGACGCTCATCAGGCAGCTCAAGGACGTCGTGGGCCTCGGCCTCGGGGACATCCACACCTTCCTGGAGACCGAAGCTGAGCGCCGCTCGCTCAGCGAGCAGTACCACGCCACCACCGACCCAGCCGTTCGCGTCGACGTGCTCAACCGTGTCGAGCCCGTCTTGCGCCGGCGCGTCGAGCTTCTCGAACGCAAGCTTTCCGCAGTACAGGGCCTTCTCGACGAAGAGCGCGCCCGCCTGGAGCGCGTCGATGCGCTCCGCACCACCATCCGCGCGTCCGCGCTCACCTGACTTTTCAACCGGAGGCTCATCCCTCAGCATGGCTCAATCTGCGATTTCCTCCAACTCCGCCATCCCGCCCACGGAACCGACCCCCGACGACGCCGTCCAGGTACTGCGTCCCGAGGAACCCGTGCAGGAGCCCGGCTACGAGTGGGTCGCGCTGTCCGTGACCACCGTCGGTGCGCTGCTGGCGGCGCTGCAGGGCTCGTCGCTGATCATCGCCCTGCCGGATGTCCTGACCGGCCTGAATGCCACCTTCCTGACCATCATGTGGGTGCTGCTCGGGTACTTGCTGATTACCACGGCGCTGGTCCCGGTGGTGGGACGCCTCGCCGACATCTGGGGCCGCAAGCGCCTGTACGTGGCCGGCTTCGCCATCTTCACGCTCGGCTCGCTGCTGGCCGGCCTGGCTCAGCCGGATGCCCACGGTTGGGACCTGGTCGCCTACCGGGTGGTGCAGGGCGTGGGCGGCGCGCTGCTGATTACCAACAGCACCGCGATCGTGGCGGACGCCTTTCGGCACGGCCGCGTCGGCCTCGGTCTTGGCGTGAACCAGGTGGCGGGCGCGGCCGGCTTTCTGCTGGGTCCGGTGGTAGGTGGTCTGTTGACGGCCATCTCCTGGCGCTGGGTGTTCTTGATCAACGTGCCAATCGGCATCTTCGGCACGATCTGGGGCATGTGGCGTCTGCGCGAGCCAGTGCGCCTGCCGGCTCACCAGCACTTCGACTGGCTTGGCAGCCTGACCTTCGTCATCGGGCTGGGCAGCTTGCTGATGGCCCTGTCGCTGGTGGCCTTTCCGATGCTGCCAATGTCGGTCGTCAAGAGTATGTTCGTGGTCGCCCTCATCGGACTGGTCGCGTTCGTGGTCGTCGAGTTGCGTTCATCCGAGCCGATGCTGGACCTGAGCCTGTTTAGCGACCGGCTGTTCGGGTTCGCGGCACTCGCGGGTGGGCTGAACGGCCTGGCGCGCGGCGCGGTGCTCTTTGTGCTGATCTTCTTCTTGCAGGGTCCGTACGGGCAGGACCCCCTGCACGCGGGTCTGATGATGACCCCGTTCGGCGCCGCGTTCCTGCTGGTCGGTCCGCTGAGCGGGTACCTGTCGGATCACTACGGGTCGCGCACGCTGGCGACGGCCGGGCTGCTCGTGTCGGCCGTGGGCCTGTTCGGCCTGAGCACGGTGGTGACCGAAACGCCCTACTGGGTCCTCGCCGTGTACATGGTGCTGATGGGGGGCGGCTCGGGACTGTTCACGTCGCCGAATGTCAATGCGCTGATGAGCACGGTGCCGCCCCGCCAGCGCGGGACCGCCTCGGGCATCAACACGATGGTGGCCAACACGGGGCAGATGCTCAGCATCGCCATTGCCTTCCCACTCGTCCTGAGCCAGATTCCCCAGGAGATCATGTTCCGCGTGTTTCTGTATGGCGGCGGCATGGCGGACATGCCGGAAGCGCAGCGCGCCTTCGAGCAGGGGCTGCACCACGCGTTTCTGGTGTCGTTCGGGATCACGCTGGTGGCGGCGCTCGCGTCCGCGCTGCGCCCAGCGCACAGTCCGCGCGAGGCAGCGGCGCGCGCGCAAGAGGCCGCGCCGCGCGCCGCCTGAGCCGACGCTCACGCGCCCGCACCGGGCGTGACGGTCCACTCCGTGAGGTGTGTACTCTGGTCGTATGCCAGGCAAGATCAGGGTCGGCATTGTCGGCGCTACCGTGACCAAGGGTGGTAGTGGCTGGGGCGCCAATGCGCACGTGCCCGCGCTCCACGCGCTGCCCGATTACGAGCTCAAAGCGGTCTGCACCGCGCACGCCGATACGGCCACGGCCTCCGCCGCGGAGTTCGGCGCCGAGCTCGCCTTCGACAACTTCGAAGCCATGCTCGCCAATCCAGACATCGACCTGGTGGTGGTCTGTGTCCGCGTCCCCGGCCACCACGCGCTGGTCATGCAGGCACTGGAAGCCGGCAAGAACGTCTTCTGCGAGTGGCCGCTGGGCGCCAACCTCGTCGAGGCCCAGGAGATGGCCAAACTGGCCTCCGCCAGCTCGCTGCGCACCGCGGTCGGCCTGCAGGGCGAGAGCGATCCCAGTTTGCTGTACGTCCGCGAGCTCATCCGCGATGGCTTCATCGGTGAGGTGCTCGCGGTCAACTTCGTCTCGACGAGCCAGGCCGTTACGGAACGTGGCGCCGGTCGCATCTGGCAGGGTGACCGCCGCAACGGCGCCAATACGCTGACCATCGCCGCTGGGCACGCCATCGACGGGCTGTGCTTCGTGCTGGGCGAGTTCGAGGAAGTCTCGGCGCGACTGGCGGTCAACCTCAAGGAGTGGCACAACCCCGAGACGGGCGAGACCTTCACCGTCGACTCGCCCGACTGGATCAGCGTCTCGGGTCGTCTGGTCACTGGCGGGCAGGTGGCATTCCTGGTGACGACCGTGCCGGCCAATCCCAGCGGCACCCGCTTCGAGATTTTCGGCCGCGAAGGCACGCTGGTGCTGACGGCCGGCTCTCTGAATCAGGGCAACACGAAGATTGTTGGATCGCGCGGCAAAGATCCGCTCGAGCCGATGGACCCGCCCCGCCGCTTCCGTCTGGTGCCCGACGACACGCCGAACGGCTCGCCGTTCAACGTTGCGCAGGCCTACGTACGGTACGCCGCGAGCGCCAGCCAGGGCCAGGCGTACACGCCCGACTTCGACCACGCGGTGACGCGCCACGCGCTGATCGAAGCGATCGAACGCTCGGATGCCGCGGGTCGCGCCGTCCGCCTGGACTCGATCATCTCCAGCACGCCCGCCTGAGGTTTTGTCTCAGGCCGGTCCCCACGCCGCGCCGAGCGTGACCGGCACGTCCCACGCGTTGTCGCCGCTCGCCGGCTCCGGCACCCGCAGGTTGATGTGATACTCCGGCTCGGTGGATGACGCATTCCAGTTGCGATGCGGCATCCCCGCCGGAATCGTCACCAGAGTGTGGGGTCCGACCGTGTAGCGCTCGAAGCCAAGCTCCAGCTCCATGGTCCCGCTGATCAGGTAGTAGATCTGATCGAAGCGGTGCATGTGCAACGTCGGTCCTTGCGATCCGGCTGGCACGCGGAAGACACCCAGACTCACGCTGTTCAGACCTGTCGCACGGTCCGCCAGCACCACCTGCGAGAACTTGTCGGGGTCGAAGCGCGCCTCATCCAGTTGCCGCACGACCTCGAACGTGGACCCCGCTCCGGCCACGTGCGAGGCAGCGGCGCTCGCGTTGTCCGCCACCTGCGTCACGAGTGGAGTCCCCGCGGGTGGCGTCGGGACGATCAGCTCGAAGTGCAGCTCATCCTCGGTGCCCTCGTTCCAGTTCCAGTGCGGCGTTCCCGCCGGGATGATCACCAGGTTGCCGGGCTCGACGACGTAGGTCTGCTCAGCCACGCGCGCGTGCATGATGCCCGTCAGCACGTAGTACAGCTGATCGCTGGGGTGGATGTGGAGTCCCGTGGTCGTGCCCGTCCCGGGTGGCACGCGCGTTGACAGGCACAGGCAGCTGTCCAGCCCCGTGCTCGCGTCCGCCAGCCGCTGGCTGTGAAAAGCGCCGGCAGGAAAGGCTGAAAAGTCCACCGAGCGTACGTACTGCATGGCGGTGAGCCATTGTAGACTCAAGCCACCGCGAAAAGGAGTGCAGGCCGATTCCGTCAGCTATCTCGTCCGAACGCTACGCGAAGGGCATGACCTTCGATGAGTACCTCACGTATTTGGCCACGCCGGAAAATCTGCAGCGTGAAGGCAGCGGCGGGCCGAGAACCGATCGCAGCGCCTTTTTTCGCCAGGCCTTTCAGAACTCACGGCTGACGGAAGACCAGGTAGCCGCGCTGAAGTGGCTTGTGGCCCAGCCGAACGGGCCGGCCAGGATGCTGGTGATTTCCGAAGACTGGTCGTCCGACTGTCGACGCGATGTGCCAACGTTCGCCCGCATCGCCGCCGAAACGGGCATGGAGCTGCGCATCTTCAATCGCGACGGGCAAAAGTTCTCCGCCTCCAACGTGCCCAGCCTGGCGGAGGCGCCCGACAGCAATGCGGACCTCATGGCGCAGTTCCTCAACCACAAAGATGGGCAGACGTATCAGTCGATTCCGGTGTGTGCCTTCTATACCCGGGACCTGGAGTATCTGTACCACTTCACCGAGTACGCGGCGATGTACGACAAGGACCGCGTGGTCGTGGCCCACATTCGCGCACCGCGCCCGGGCGAAGCGCCGGATCAGACGCGCGCTCGCTCCGACCGAGAATTCGCGGCGCTGGTCGATTCACCGTTCTGGCGCATCTGGACCTCGGCGGCGGTCGATGAGATCGTCAGCGCCCTCCACCGCAAGGCCGTCCTGGGCGAGGTGTAAGTCCCTCGCCCGCGCGGCTACCGCCAGCAGGACGGCATGTGGCAGATTGTGCACAGCAGCTCGTCGTGCTGTGTTGGCCGCTCTGCCTCATCCGGCTTCTTCGTCCCGATCGCGTCGGTCTTGTCCGCCGTCGCTGCCTCCTGGGACACCGGCGCCCGAGGCGTGTCGGCCGTCATCGCGCACTCACCAATCGATTCGCCCGCAGGAAAGCGCGC
The DNA here is from genome assembly GCA_963776625.1 of uncultured Chloroflexia bacterium. Taxonomy (GTDB): domain Bacteria; phylum Chloroflexota; class UBA6077; order UBA6077; family CF-72; genus CF-72. The sequence goes on from CAVZNP010000014.1 coordinate 165,729, forward strand.
ATCTGCTCGACGACGTGTGGAACAACCGCTTCGGTTTTCCAGTCCTCGATAATCTCCACCGTCGGCAGCAGTTTGCCGACTTCCACCGAGACGCCGCGCGGGTGCGCACGATCGTTGCCGTACATCAGCAGCAACGGCGTCTGAAACGACTTCAGCTCGTCGGGTGTTGCGGTGAAAACGAATCCGGAGTCGAACAGTCCATGGCCGAAAGCGTCGACGTCGTCCATGCTGAACGATGCGCCGTTGTCAATCAGATTCTGGCCCCATGGCCGCCACATGTCCGGTCCGAAGGCGCCGTCGTTGCTCTCATCGTGACCGATCGGCTGCATCGGAATGCCGGCGACAATGCGCTCGGGCGCAAGCTTCAGCAGCTCAAAGATAAACGACGACCCGATGCAGCTGCCGATGACGAGCGTCTTGTCGACGCCGAGGTGGTCGAGGACCGCCAGCTGATCCTCCGCGTACATCCGCCACGCGTCGGGGCTCTCCAGCGGTCCGTGCGATCGGACACCGGCATTGCGTTGGTCCATGCCGATGATCCGGTACTCGCCGGCGAACGCTTCCAGTGGATTGATAGGCATCCGCGCCCAGAAGTCGACAGTCGAGTTCAGGCCGCCAGGTGCCAGCAGGAACAGCGCTGGTAGAGCAGGGTCGCCGTGGTCCTCGTAGTAGATCGTCGCTCCGGCACGCTCGATTGTTGGCATCGCTACGCTCCTCTCTCGTTGCCAGGTTACCGCGCCCGACTTCGTGCCCGGGAGTGGCTCACGCCTGACAGTCGTACAGCTGCAGTCCGCCGGTCTGATTGCCATCCGCCGTTCTGGACGACGCTGCAGTTCGTCTCGACCCAATCAACCACGTCGCTGGTGCCGTCCAGGCTAGAATCGGTCGCCTGGCGATTGCTGCCACCGCGCTGCTGTGCGAGGTAGAAGAAGCGCACCACCCCGTCGCCAACCTGCTGGGCGAGCTGGCCGGGTGTGAGGATGCGGTCCCACCCCTGGTAGCCGCCAAGCGCCATTGCCGGCTGACCACTGTCGAGAATGAACAGGCTCGCGTAGCTGGAGGTGGTGGTGGCAACCAGATAGTCGGCGCTGCCCTGGTTGACTTCGAGATAGCTCACCAGCGCCGGGTCCAGGTGGTTCCAGTCAGTACCAGCAAAGGTCATGGCGCCATTGCCGCCGCCCCCGAAGCCAAACGCAGCTCCGCCCCCAAACGGCGCGCCACCAGGCCCGCCACCGGCATTGCCAGGATTGCCGCGCGTTGGGGCTGCTCCGCGGCCGCCGAACGCCTGCCCCGCCGGCGGTCCGCCTCGTCCACCACCCGGACCTCCGAACCCGCCGCCCAGGTTCGGCCCCGCCTCGACCAGCCAGCCGCCACCACTGCCGTTCTGTACCGAGATGACCGACCACGCCAGCGGCGCAACCAGCAGAGCTGCCATGCCAAGCGCGACCGCGCCGCGCGCAATGTGCACGTGTCGGACATCCAGCGCGTACTCCAGCAGCAGCGCCGCGATGGCCAGCAGTGTGCCACCAACCAGCACCGGCGTCAGCCAACCCCGCACCGTTGGTGCGATCGACACCACGCCCAGCTCCACCCACAGCGACACCAGCAGAGCCGCTGGCAGCAGCCAGCGGGCCAGACCATTTTGCGGGTCGCGATACATCTGCCACAGGCTGACGAGTCCGATTCCAGTCGATGCCGCCACGGCGGGTCCGAGCATGATCAGGTAGTACACGTGGTAAAAGCGCGCGAAGCTGAAGACTGCGGACCAGACCAGTAGCCAGCCGCCCCACGCGGTCAGAGCCACCGCCTGCTGGCGTCGCGCACCGCCGCGGTGCGGCTCGTCAACTGCCCCGCGCCGAGGTACGAGCCGAACAGCGGCCGCGACGAGGCCGACGAACGCAAAAACCAGCAGCCAGCTCGCCTGCCCGGCGAGTGTGGGTGCCAGCAATCGCAGTAGCCCCGGATTGCCGATGCCAGGAGCCATGATCGGCGCGACTTGCAAATCAATATTTGTCCCGAGAAAACTGAGCGCCGGAACGTGCTGGGCAATCGCCAGGGTGATGCGGCTGAGCCCGTTGTAGCCAAGTGCCAGACTGAGTGCCGAATTGCTGCCACTCGAGCCGACGTATGGCCGCAAGTTCGCGGGAGTCAGGTCCACAAATACGGACCATGACAGCGACACGCCGATCAGTACGACCAGTGCCAGCGTGAGGTCTGCCAGACGCCGCGGCCACTTCACCGGCGCGCACACCAGGTACGCCAATCCCAGACCTGGCACCACCGGATACGCCTGGAGCATCTTGACGTTGAAGCCAATTCCAACCAGGACGGCGCCGATCAAGAGCCAGCCAACCGACCCTCGCTCGGCGGCCAGGCTGACCGCGAAGACGGCCAGCAGTAGCGTCAGCACGAGGACGGAGTCCATGGTGTTATTGCGGTCCGTCACCACGCTGATGGGTGTGACGGCCAGGACGAGCGCCGCCACGCATGCCGCCGCGGCTCCAAAGACGCGTCGCACCAGCAGGTACACGAGCGCGACGCTCGCGACGCCAGCCAGCGCTTGCGGAAGCAGGATGGCCACGCCGTTGAATCCGAGCAGGCGGGCGCTCAGCACCTGCACCCACAGTCCGAGCGGCGGCTTGTCAACGGTCACGAAGCCGCCCGCGTCGAACGAGGCAAAGAGGAACGCGTGCCAGTTCTGGAGCATGCTCCACACCGCGGCCGCGTAGTACGTATTGCCGAAACCCTCCTGGTTGAGTGCCACGAGGTTCAGGCCGGCGCTCAGTCCCAGAATGAGGGTGAGCGGGCCAGCCTCGCGCCAGGACAGGCTGCGCCGGCGCGCCCACCGACCCACTTCAGCGCGATCCGTCGGGCGGGTGTCGTCCCGCGCGCCTGAGTGCGGGATGTCGATAACTGCCACGTCAGCTCGCCACGGCCCTGGCCACTGAGACGCTTCGCCACAGGTACATCAGTCCGCCGGCGACTGCCAGGCTCAGGTAGTTCACGAGTCGATTGAGCAGCGCGATGGCGCTGGCTCCAGCGGCCGCCACACCCAGACTTGTCAGCACCAGCACGATGCCGGGTTCCGTCACGCCAAGTCCTCCGGGCGTGACGGGCTCGACGCTCAGCAAGGATGCCACCAGCCCAGCCACGAGCGCGCCGCTGATCGACAGGTCCACTCCAATGGCAGCTGCCAGCAGCAGCAATGTGGCGCCTTCGATGAGCCACGCCAGCGTGGAATACGTCACCAGCAGCGGCACGCGCTGCAGCGATTGCACCGCGCCGTGCTCGAAGCGGGCGTATGTCGCGTGCCAGCGATCGGGCAGGATCCGCTCGACCAGCCGACGCATCCTGGGTAACGCTATCAGTGTCAGGAGTCCGAAGACCGACAAGCCGAAGCCGGCCAGCAGCGCGTCGGTGCCTTGTTGTGGGAGTCGTCCGCGATACACGGTGAGCGCCGCGAGCGACAACAGCCCGACGAGCGTCACCAGGTCGACGAGTCGCTCGGCCAGGATAGTGCCGAGCGTCATCGGGAGTGATGCCTGGGATTCCTGTTTCAGGAGGTACCCGCGATACACGTCGCCCAACTGCGCAACGCTGACGCTGTTGGCGAATGAGCCGAGGACCAGCATGCGTGTCAGGTGGTTGAGCGGCGGGATGCGTCGTAGTCCGGCATTTTGCAGGAGCGTGCGCCAGCGCAGGGCTCGCACTGGAAAGCTCAGGTAAAACACGCCGACCGCGAGGATCAGGAGAAGCGGATTGGCGTCGGTGACCTCCGCCCAGATGGCTGACAGGGAGATGCCGGGCAAACCGTGCGCGGCCAACACGAGTCCGCCAATCGCCACGAGGACGGGAATCACGTTGCGCGGCCGGGCGACCTCCGCGAGGAGGTGCTTTTTCTCGCTGGAGATCGTCACGTCAGCAGCCGTCACGTCAGGCCGCCCGCTCCGCGACTGTTCCTTGCACTGCTGCCGTCGCATCTGCTTCGCGCGCCGTCCGCATCCGCAGCCGGAACAGTTCCACGAACGCGCGCGCGATTACTCGCGGATTCGCGCCCGTCGGCGAGCCGGCGGTGCGCGGAAAATGACTGACTGGCACTTCCGCGATGCGAAAGCCGAGTCGACGTGCCTTGATCAAAAACTCGGCGCTGAAGGTCGCCCCGTGCGACTCCACATGCATGCTCTGCCACACCGTGCGGCGGAAGAGTTTGAACGCACAGTCGATGTCACGCGCGGTGTAGCCGAACAGCCCATTGACCAGCTGCTTCCAGCCCCAGGCGTTCAAGAGTCGCATCGGCGGGTCGGCGCGCTGGGCGCGAAAGCCGATCGCCAGGTCTGTCTCGTCGTCCAGCGCCGCCAGCAGGTGGACGACCTCGGCGACGTCGAACTGTCCGTCGGCGTCGAGCATCAGGATCAGCTCCGCGTGCGCCGCGTCGAAGCCGCTCGCCAGCGCCGCGCCGTACCCCTGGTTGCGCGTGTGACTGATCGTGCGCAGGTGCAGCTCGGGCTCGGTCGCCATCAATCGGACGAGGATCTCTCGCGTTCGATCACGAGAGCCGTCGTTGACGACCACGATCTCAAAGTCGTCGACCAGCAGTCTCAGGACTTCGGCGACGTGCTGCACGGTGCGCTCGATGAGCGCCTCCTCGTTGTAGGCCGGCAGCACGACCGACACGCTGTGTTCCCTTCTGGGATGTTCCAAGGTGTACATGGGCGACCCTCCTTGCCGTCGGACGTTTCGCTGGCAGTTCAAAAGCTTGATGAGGTCAGTCTCCTCGCCGCACCTTGGGAATTCCTTGGCCCTGACCGACTTGTTGCCCCTTGACCGAACTGGTCATTGGTGAGATGGTCTATTCCCACGCGATGCACCCATCGTCTTTCCGGACGCAGGCAGGTTCCGAGCGGGAGTCGCCGGCTCGCAGGCGGGCCCACGAGCCGTCAGAGTCGACGTTCGAATCACGAACGGACACGGCCGACGGCATGCTCGACTACCTGCAGCGCACCGCCGGCAACAGCGCGGTGAACGTTCTGCTTCGCCGCGCCAGCCCAGTGCAGATGGCGGGTGGCCTGCGCGGGCTTGGCTTGCTGCAGCGCGACGACGATCCCGCCCCGAGTCCTGATGCTCAGCCCGCACCGCAAAGTGATGGCGGCTTGCAGGACGTGGCCGGCGAAGCGCCCGTGTCGCTGCCGCTGCCCGACGCGGTGTCCCTGCCGCTGACCACAGACTATGGTCCCGGCGACTACAACGTGCCGCCGAGCAATCCGGATACGGCGATGGCCAAGCACGACCTGTCGCTGGCGGGTCCGTTGTCAGGCTCTGGCAGAGCGGAAACGGGAACGCGCACGGGCACGAGCACGAGCGCGGGGTGGCGCGTGCAGCGCGATGACGACCCGCCGCCCAACCAGGCCTCGGCCCAGAGCGGCACCACGCTCGCTGGGCCGCAGCAGGCGCCGTATCAGATGCAGGTCACGCGCACGCTCAAGCTGATCCCGCCGCTCAAACTCGAGAACCTGCACCTGGATGTGTTCGGCGATTCACAGATCAGCATCGGGCTCGACTCACAAGGCACCCTGTCGGGGCAAATCGCCCAGAACTTGCTCACGGCGCATCTATTTCCGAACTGGCGGGTGCCGGTCGACACGACGCTGGCAGCGATCTACAACCAGAATATTCTGCCGAAGCTCGTTCCACAGCCAGGCGGCCAGGTTCAGGCCGAGGGCCACGTGACCAAGACCTTTAGTGTGACGTTCACGATTCAGGGAGTCGGGACCAATTCCGAGGACGGCAAATCGAGGGTGTGGAGCGTGACCGCCGCGGGCGGGATCATTACCTACTTTTAGCCACACCTACTTTTAGCCCCCCTGCTGCGTCGTCGTCCCTGCATCCGGGGACATGCCCAGCTCCCAGGCAGTGCTACTCCTGCAGCCGGGTCGTATATCGCGACACGAGCCCCAGCAGCTCGTCGAGGTCGAATGGCTTCCCCAGATACCCGTCGGCTTCAATCTCCGCCGCGCGCTGCCCGGCGTCCGTCGCCGCGGTGATCACCACGATCGGCGCATGCGGTCCTGCCTGCTGCCGATACGTCCGCGCGAACGTCCAGCCGTCCATCACCGGCATGCGCATGTCCAGCAGGATCAGGTCAGGCTGCACCTGATCCGTCACTTCGAGCGCCTGCGCGCCGTTGCCGGCGGTTGAGACCGCGTACCCAACGCTGTCGAGCGCCATCTCGACAAAACTGCGAATGCTCGTATCGTCGTCGACCACCAGGATCCGTGGCTGCGCCATAGTCACCATCAGTTATGCCCGCCCGGGCGTGTCGCACGGAGCATACCGGGTCACTGCCGCGCGATACTGGATCGCACTCAAACGGGGCCCGCGTCCGCGGCCAGGCGAGCAAATTTTGTTAACGTCTTGTCACAGGTCGTTTGCCATGAGGCCAGGCCATGCCGGTACCTTGTTGTCCTGCGCCCCCTTGCACAGCAACCGGTTTCGCGGGGGATTTCCAGCTTTTCGGCCGCGCTCCTGGCTGGCATGACACCGCCGAGCGCGCGCGACTGGTCCAGACTGCCGCGGACGCTGCGCCGTCGGCGTGAGATTGGCGTCGCGCTCCTGGTCCTCGCTCTCGGCCTGCTCCTCGCTCTTGGCCTGCTGCGGTCGACGCCTGTCACCGCCGACGCCAACGAACCCCGCATCCTGGTCTTCAGCGAGACCGCCGGCTTCCGCCACGATTCGATTCCAGCAGGCATCCACGCCGTCACGTCCCTCGGTGCACACAACGGTTTCAGTGTCGACGCCACCGAAGACCCGCGCGCCTTCACCGACGCGACTCTCGCCGCCTATCGCGCCGTCGTGTTCTTGTCCACCACGGGCAACATCCTCGACGACGCACAGCGCGGCGCGTTTCAGCGCTACATTGAAGCCGGCAATGGCTACGTGGGGGTCCACTCCGCCAGCGACAGCGGCTACGACTGGCCGTGGTACGGCGGGTTAGTGGGCGCGTACTTCGCCGATCATCCGGACATCCAGCCAGCCGTGCTGCACGTCGAAGACGCTACCCACCCATCGACAGTTGGCCTGCCGACCGCGTGGTCGCGCACCGACGAGTGGTACGACTTTCGCACCAATCCGCGCGACACGCCGGGAATCCACGTGCTGATCACACTGGATGAATCCAGCTACTCCGGCGGTCAGATGGGCGCTGACCACCCCTGGAGCTGGTACCACGCGTACGACGGGGGGCGCGCCTGGTATACCGCCGGTGGCCATACCATCGAGAGTTACTCGGAGGAGCTGTTCCTCCAGCATTTGCTGGGTGGTATCCAGTACGCGGCAGCGCTCGACTGATGGCGACGCAACCGCTGCCGCATCAGATTGCCCTGCTTCGTCCGGGCCAGGCGTCGCTCGACTGGCTGGCGACGACGCTGCGCTTCCTCAAACGCGACGACCCGCTGCAGTCGGTGACAATCGTCACGCCAAGCCCGTATCTATCGTCGGTGCTTCGCCGCGAGGTGGCGCGCATCGGTGTTGCCAACGTCTCGTTCAGCGTGCAGCTGCGCCCCCTCGCGGAGCGCATCGCGCGTGCGAATGGCAGCCAGGCGTTCGACCATCCGCTGACGGGCCCCCTCGAAGCCGCGGCGATCCGCGTGGCGCTGCGCGCCTTCGCCGGAGGCGGCCTGCAGCCGCTCGTCAAGAACCCGACACTCCAGAATTCCTTTGCGGTGCTCTTTCGCGACCTGGCTCACCTCGACGATCCCGACTCGTTTCTGAGCGGTCTGGCGGAGCTCACCGGCGTGGGCGCGGCCGCGCGAGCCACACACGCGACATTCGCGACACTCACCGCGGCTTTTCCCGGACGTTCCCCGCCAGCTCCGCCTGACGGCTGAGCTGGTCAGGAACGCCCGCGCGGCCGCGCTGGGCGGCCGACATCGGTGCGCTCGTCGTCTACCTCCCGACCCGCCTGGACCCGGCCGATACTGCGTTTCTGGCCGCGCTCGCCGTGCACATGCCAATCCGGCTCGGCCTGCCGCATCTGGACGACCCATCCGTCGATGCCTACGTCGCGGAGTCTGTCGCCGTGTTAGCTCCTGCCTTGGGAGCCGTTCCGTACCTGGCTGTCGATGCGGCGCCGACCTCGCCGAACACGATCGTGTTGAGTGCTCCAGATCCGGAGGAGGAAGTGCGCACGATCGTCCGACGCGTCCTCGCCGACGTCGAGGATGGAGTTCCTTTGTGGCGTATTCAGATGCTCTTCACGGCCGATGAGCCATACGCGACGCTTGTCCGCGAGACGCTCGACGCCTCTGGCGTGGCGTGGCACAGTGCGCTGGGTCGTCCCGCCAGTCACGGCCTGGCGGCGCAATCGCTGCTGGGGTTGCTCAGCTTACCCGAGCGTGCGTTTGCCCGCGAAGCCGTCCTCGACTGGCTGGGCGCGCGTCCGACCAGTCTGGACTCGGTGGCGGTGGACGCTGCGTTGCCAGTTGTCCCGCTGAGCGCGTGGGATCGGCTCTCACGGCGCGCTCAAGTGTTGCAGGGGAGCGACCAGTGGATCGCGCGTGTCGAGCGACTGATCGAGACGCTGGAGCTCGAACGCCAGCAACAGGCGGACTGGCACGCCGAAGCCTTCGCGCACGATGACGCCGACGCCCCGGCTCCAGCGCATGACATCGACTACGCACGCGCAATCGTGGAGGCTGTCCGACGGCTGCAGCACGATACCCAACCCCCGCCGGAGCCGAGCACATGGCAGTCATTGGTGGAGTTTGCGCGTCGACTCCGAAGCAGCTACGTGCGCGACGATCCCACGTGGCCCGCGGCCGAGAGTCGCGCCGCGGAAGCGCTGGATGCCGCCCTCGACAGTCTGCTGGGCGCCAGCGAGCTGGAGCCAACCACAACCATTGGGACCTTTCGCGAGGCGCTCGCGGCCGCCCTGGACGCGCGCCGTCTGGAGGAGGGCCAGGCCGGCGTCGGCGTCCTGGTCGGTCCGCTCGGCTCGAGTGTTGGCGCGTGCTTCGATCGGACCTACCTCCTGGGTCTGGCTGAGGGGCTGCTCCCGGCGCGTATGCCGCCGGATCCACTGATGGCAGGCACTGCCGACCAGCTCGATGCGCTCGGTCGACGCCAACGCCAGCGCGCCATCGAACGCGCTGGCTTTCTCGCCACGATGACAGCCACCGCGACGAGTGGTTCCCTCCACCTTAGTTACGCGCGCAGCGACGGCGGTGCACGGGCAAGCTTTCCCTCGCGCTGGCTCCTGGAGCAGGTTGCGAGACTCGAGGGCGTCGCGTTGCTGTCGGCGTCCGATGTCCAGCGCCTGTTCGGGGCGGGTCGCCGTTGGCTCGAATATATTGCGTCGGCGTACGACGCGGCGCAGCGCGGCACCACGCCGATGCACGTTGCGGACCGACGCTTGCGCCAGGTGGTCGAGGCGCTCGGTCGCGGCCAGCCACTGTCTGAGACCGCGCTGAGCCCGGCGCGCGCGGACCTCCCGCTGGGCCGCGCGCTGCACGCGGCCGCCGAGCGCCGCTCACGCCGGTTCACGGCTTTCGACGGCAACCTGGCGGCGCTCGCCGCGGAGTCTCGCACCATCCGCGCTCCGTTCGACGCCGAGCCCGGTGCCTCGTCGGCGACCTCGCTGCAGCGCTGGGCGGGGTGCCCGATCAGTACTTCATGGTCAACGTCCTGCGTGTCGAGGCCACGGAGCGTCCTGAAGAGGAATGGACCATCAACCCGCTCGACCGGGGCACACTCGTGCACGCGGTGCTGGAACAATTCTTTCGCGAGCGCTTCGAAGCCGGGCGTTCCTCTCCGGAGCATCTATTCACCGCGGCCGATCACGCGCGCCTGGAGGACATCGCGCAAACCTTGTTGCTGGACCTCCAGGTACAGGGTCGCACCGGTCACGCGTTGGCCTGGGAGAATGCCCGCGCCGCGTTGGTCCACGACCTCCACCTGGAGCTGGAGCGTGAGGAGGCCTGGCGCAGCGAAGCGGACGCTCCCGGTACGCCCAGCCTGTTCGAGCGCACCTTTGGCGACTCGCGCGATCCCGAAACCTGGGCGCCCGTGGAGCTGGACCTCGGCGACGGCAGCATTGTGCGTTTCCGCGGCGCGATCGATCGCGTCGACATCTCGTCGGACCGTGTGCTCGTCATCGACTACAAAACTGGCGGTACGTGGGGATACGACGGACTGGAGTCTGATCCGGTCGCTCCCGGTCGACACCTGCAGCTGGCGCTGTACGGCCGCGCCGCGCGCGCGAATGTCAGCGCGCCTCTGACTGAGGCCGAGGTCCGCGCCGAGTATCGGTTCGTCTCGAGCAAGGGCCGCTTCGAGCGACGTCAGATCGCCGTCGACGAATGGACCGACGCACGCTTGGTGGAGGTCGTCCGCCACGCTGCTGACGGCATCCGCTCTGGCGTGTTCCTGCCAATGCCCGGCGCGTGGACGCGCGGTTATTTCCAGAACTGTCGCTTCTGCGACTACGACCGGGTGTGTTCGACCACGCGGGACGAGGCCTGGAGTCGCAAGGCTCCGGCGCTTCCCGTTCTGCCGCTGGAGCCGCGCCAGTGACCGCGGACGCCTCGTCGCGACAGCGCGTGATCACCGACCTGGAGAGCACATTCTTCGTCGAAGCTGGAGCGGGCACCGGCAAGACGAGCGTGCTGACCCAGCGGATTGTGCATGTCGTCGCCGCGGGCCGTAGCACCATCGACCGTCTGGCCGCGGTCACCTTCACCGAGGCCGCCGCCGCGGAGCTGCGCGATCGCGTGCGCACGGGTCTGGAACAGGCCGCTCTCGACACCGGGCGGTCTACTGACGAGAGAGCGCGCTGCCGTGCCGCCGCGCAGGACGTCGACCAGGCCTCCATCTCGACGATTCACGCGTTCGCGGGCGAGCTGCTGCGCACGTTCCCCATCGAAGCTGGACTCCCACAGGGCTTCGCCACGCTCGACGAAATTCAGCAAGCCCTGCTGTTCGACGCGCGCTTCAGGACGTGGTTCTGGCAAGACGCGCTCCACGAGCCCTTGCGCGCGGCGGTCAAGCGGGCACTGCTCCTGGGTCTCGGGCAGGAGAGCCTGCGCTCGCTCGCCGCGGCGCTCGAGGACGTGCACGATCTGCTCGGACCTGAGACCAGCTGGGAAGCTCCGCCACCGCCGTCCGCTGGGCGCGCCGCCGCCTTTGCTGGCACGCGACTCACCCAGCTCCAGCGCTGCATGCCCTATGCGCTCGACGGTACCGACGATCCACTGGTGCGCGTCGTGCTTGGCGCGCGCTCCAGCGCCCGCCAGCTGCTCGCCGACCGGCACGGAGGACGAAGCGCTGTCTGCCCTGCTCGGCGTCGGCAAGCTTCCGTCGTTGGTAGACGTCTATCCGGACCGCTGGCGTGATGCGCTCGACGGGCGCAACGCCGGACTCGTCGTCAGTGCGACGTTGCAGGCGGTCAACGAGCGGATCTCGGCGAGGCTGGAGGCCCACCGAACGGCACTGCTCGCCGACGTGCTGAACAATCTGCGCGATTTCGTGCGTCCCGGCGTCGTCGAGCGGCGGACGCAGGGTGTGGCGACCTTTCACGATTTGCTCACCTGGGCACGAGACCTGCTGCGGGATACGCCGCGGGTCCGCCACGCGGCGCAGTCGCGCTTCCAGCGCGTGTTCATCGACGAATTCCAGGATACCGACCCGCTCCAGGCGGAAATCGCTTGCTACCTGTGTGCCGACGAACGCGACGGGCGGGCGCTTGCGTCGGACTGGCGTGATGTGTCGCTGGTCCCGGGCAAGCTGTTCGTGGTAGGCGATCCCAAGCAGAGCATCTACCGTTTCCGGGGCGCCGACATTTCAGTCTACGACGACCTGCTGGCGCGCTTCAGCGCGCACCGCGCGCAGCTGAGCCAGAACTTTCGGTCGGTGAGTCCGATTCTGGAGTGGGTGAACCACCACTTCGATCGGCACATGCGAGCGCGAGACGGGCTCCAGCCAGCCTACGCTCCGCTGGCAGCCGACTGGCGCCCGCCTGCCGATACGCGAGGCGGTGTCCGCCGCATAGGCGGCCTGCTGGAAGGCAGTGTGGCCGAGGCGGCCGAAGCCGAAGCGCGCGCGTTCGCCGCGCTTGCCAGAACCGCCGTAGCGGAGGGTTGGCTGGTGGGTGATACAGAGACAGAGAGCAGCGAGCCTGCGGACACTGTGCCGGCGCCCCACCCTCCTCTTTCCGCGCCGACGCTGGCGAGCCGTCCTGAGAGGCCCGTCGAGCTTGGGACACCGCCCGCGTTCCCAGACACCACGTCGCGCCCTGAGCCTGGCGACACGGCGACGCCTCCGGGCCCCTTCCGCCATTCCGACGTGTCCCGACACTGGCGACACTACGTTGCGACCTGACCCTCGCGATGCCCCGGAGCGTCGTGAGCTCGGCGAACCGGCGGTGTCTTCGGACCCTTCCCTGGTCGTCGCGCCGCTTGACACTGGCGACACTACGTTGCGACCTGACCCTCGCGATGCCCCCGAGCGCCCCGAGCCCGCCGAGACTGCGGTGTCTCCGGACCCTTCCGCCATTCCGACGCGTCCCGACACGCGCGACACTTCGCTGCGGCCCGACCCCTACGACGACCCTGCGCGCCGTGAGTTCGGCGAGCCGGCGCGTGCCTGCGGACCCTCCCGTCGTTGTCGCGCGGCTTGACCCCAGTGACACTGCATTGCGCCCTGACCCGTGCAACCCGGCAGCGCCCCCTGAGCCTGGCGCCACCGCGCGTCTGGTGGACCCCGCGGAGTTTGCGCTGCGCCCTTACGTTCACCACGTTGCGAGCGCACCAGTAGAGCCTCCTGGCGCCGGCGCGGCAGCCGCGGAGCGCCCTCGAGCGCGGCCCCTGCGCCGAGCGAGCTACCGCGACATCTGCATCCTCCTGCCTGCGCGCACCCACCTCCGCCGCCTGGAGCGCGCCCTGGAGGACCTCGGCGTCCCGTACCGCGTGGAGGCCGGCAAACTCGTGCTGGCCACCCAGGAGGTCCGCGACCTGCTCGCCTGCCTGCGCGCCATCGAAGATCCCTCCGACCAGGTGGCGCTCGTCGCCGCCCTCCGCTCACCCGCGTACGCCTGCTCAGACGTGGACCTCCTGTTCTGGGTCGAACACGGCGGACAACTCAATCACGAACAACCGGGTGACGGCCCGGAGGGTCCAGTACGCGACGCGTTGACCAGCCTCGCGGGGTTCCACCACCGCCGCCTGCTGCTCTGGCCGCCGGCCCTGATCGAGGCGTTCATCGCCGACCGTCTGCTGGTAGCGTCGGCCCTCGGCGAGGCGCGCCCGCGCGAAGCCTGGCGCCGCCTGCGCTATGTGGTCTCGCGTGCGCGCGCCTTCACCAGCACCGGCCACCATACGCTGCGGACGTTCCTGGACTGGATCGAGGGCCTCCAGCGCGCCGACGTGCGCGACCCGGAGTCCGGCTCCACGGAGCCCGACGAAGATGCCATCCACATCCAGACCATCCACGGCGCCAAAGGCCTGGAGTACCCGATCGTCCTGCTCGGGGGACTGGGCAGCCCGAGCCGTGGGGGCAGCTTCGGCAGCGTGGAGCTGATCGCGGATCGGCGCACCCGTCGCCTGGCCTGTCGCGTGGGCCAGGCGTGGTACACGCCCGACTTCGCGGAGGCGCAAGCGCGCGAAAAAGCGATGGCCAGCGCCGAATCGGTACGCCTGCTGTACGTGGCGACGACCCGCGCTCGCGATCACCTGGTGCTGAGCCTGTTCCGCGGGCGTTTCTCAGAATCGTCCGCCGCCGCGACGATCGAACGCAATCTGGCCGAAGCTCCGCCCGACCTCTGTCCGCCGCTGGACGTGCCCGCGTACGCGCCGCTCGAACCAACTGACCACGTACCAGCGCAGGAAAGCTCGTCCGAAACGTCCGAGTCGCTGGAGTCAGAGCGCACCTGGCTCGCGGCCCGCGCAGCGCGACTGGCCTCCGCGTCAAGTCCGCCCGCCGCCCTTGGCTGGTGGTCCACCGCCGCCGATGACCACCAGCCCCTACCCAACCTGCCAGTCCCACCCAACGCGACCGACGTCCGCCGCAACGTCTCACTCCTGGCCGAATTGGATGGCATCCTCGTCGAGGAGCATCTCGACTTGGTGTACAGAATCGGGTCGCGCTATGCGGCAGTCACACGCAGAACGCGAGAGCCCGATCAAGTGTCAATCGCGGCAGGGGCCTTCAACGCATGTACCGGTTTGACATTGGAGACGGTTAATCTCGTTCCCGCCAACGCCAGCCGCTTCGATTTCATGCTTCTTGACGCTTCCGGATTTGGCGCGGAGCATTGAGCTCCGCCCTGGGAGGCTTGACGAGCAACGGCGAAGGGATACGCTAACAGCGCGGTGTCGGGGGAATCTCTTGACTTGGACGCACGGCTGCGCTTGGAAGCCTTTGCGTTCTTGAGTCAACAGACGGAGCGACACGGGACCACCGAATTCCCCCGTGAACTCTTGCAGCGAGGGTTCGTCTTCGACGGGCAACGCGTCCCGCTGCTGTCGCCGCAAGGAATCTTCAAACCCGCGTTGTCAGCGGATGTCCCACTCAGTATTACGACCGCTCCGCCCAGCACACGGAAACCCTCGAGCTATGACGACCAGCTCGCGCAGAGTGGCGTGCTTGCATACCGGTACCGTGGTACGGATCCGATGCACCGGGACAACGTGGGATTGCGACTCGCGATGATGCGGAATACTCCGCTCGTTTACTTCTTCGGGATCGTGCCGGGCCGCTACGAAGCGATTTGGCCAGTGTTCGTCGTTGGCGACGATCCCGTACACCTCACGTTCACGGTGGTCGCCGAAGATCGAGCGTTCGCTCATATGGACGGAACCCCTGTTGCACCAGGTGAGGAAGCGCGGCGCCGTTACGTGACCACGCTGGTTCAGCGGCGACTTCACCAACAGGCATTTCGCGAGCGTGTTCTGCTTGCATATCGCGAGACCTGTGGTATTTGCAGACTTCGGCACCGCGAACTGCTTGACGCCGCGCACATTCTGCCGGATCGAGACCCGCGCGGAGAACCGCTGGTCTCGAATGGTCTCGCGTTGTGCACGCTGCATCACGCCGCGTTTGACCGCCAGTTGCTGGGTGTGCGTCCCAATCTCATTGTGGAGGTCCGCCAGGACGTTCTGCGCGAGGCCGACGGGCCCATGCTTATCCATGGACTTCAAGGATTTGACGGGGCTCGCCTGATCGTGCCGCGGCGTGAGGAGTTCCGTCCCAATCGCGAGTTTCTCGCCGAACGTTACGAGTTATTCCGGAAGGCGAGTTAGTCGGGCCTGTCGGGCGTGTCTTGCGCTCGTGCTCTACCTGCCCGGACGATGCACGAGCGCTGGCATGGTACGCTCGCTATACGGTCCTGGGCGTGGTCGCGCGTGCAGCAACGCACACTTGCGAGCGTGGCGTTGGCTGCGCCCGACGTGGTGCTGCGTGCGGTCGTGGCGCCGGATCCTGGGGCGTTGCAGCGGCTGGTAATGGAGGGCGTCTCCGAGCTGGCGCAAGCGTCGGGCCGCGCCCGCCCGTACTTCTCGGGGATAGTCAGGGGGCGTGCCGGGCAAGCCCGGTGCGGGGAATGACGGACTTCCGGACAGGCGCGGATCAGTCTGGTCGAGGCGGGCCGCCGACACATTCACGGGTACGATCGCCACGCTTGTCTGAAGTGGACAAAGCGAATGGAGATCATATCCGCCCACATGCATGAGCCTCGGCCGCTCAGGCCGGTGGACGCCAGCCTGAGCGAAGAGGTCAGCCTGTTGGTGAACGTGTAATTTGAGGCCGCGCGCGCGAAGGCCTGGCCTGCGTCGGCGTGGACGTGGCCCTGTCTTCGCTCCGCAGGCGTACACGGACGCTTGCGTGGCGCGCTATCCCGATCGGTTTGGCGGCGCCCTTTCCTTTGACTACAACGCCGACGACGCCGACGTACTTCGACGAGCAGCTGGCCACCTTCAATCAGCGGCCTGGCATGCTGGCCGGCCGCGACCTGGTTGGCAACGCGCGCGACGCGACGCCGCGGCCTGAATTTGGCGAGGGCAAGTTCGAGCGGCTCTACGTGGCGGCCGAGAAGCACAACCTGCCGCTCTTCTTTTCGACGCAGGGGCACGCGGAGGTAATGGCGTCGGTTGCGCGGGCGCACCGTGGGCTGACGATGATCATCGACCACCTCGGCGTGAGCCAGTCGCCGGTGTCGCCGCCGCGGGACGAGCCGTGGGATCGGTTGCCCGGGGCTGCTCTCGCTGGCGCAGTTTCCGAACGTGCACGTCAAATTCAGCGGGGGCGCCGGTGCTCTTGCGCGAGCCCTACCCGCATCATGACGTGTGGCCGTATCTGCACCAGATGATCAGCGCGCTTGGGCCTTGAGCGGCCGATGTGGGGCAGCGACTTCACACGGCCGCGGTGGGTGCCAGTGGGCGGCCTGGCGCCGCGCGAGCAGTGGCACTTTTACAGTGACTCGATGAGCTATCCGCGGGACACAGCGGAGATTTCGCGGCGGACAGGGAACTCATGCTGGGTGGCAGGACCCGGCGCGTGCCGCGGTGGCCGAAAGTGGCGGGCTGAGGCGTCACATGGCGCTCGGAAAGCGTCACGTGCGGCGTTGAAAGCGTCACGCCGAGGCTGAAAAGCGTCACGCGGGCGCTGTCCAAACGTCACACGGAGACCTCAAAGGGGCACCTCGCGTGGTCGGGGAGGGTCACGGCGCTCGGGCGAGGCCAGGCGTCACGCGGTGAGGGTCGTGTGCCGTCAAGGAGGTGGAAAGCGTCACGCGGGATCGTGAGACGCCGCAGCGCCGATCAGGGCGTCACCTGCAGATCAAAAGGCGTCACACGGAGACGAGAGAGCGTCTCGCGCAGTAAGGGAGGCGTCACGGCGCGCGGGCGCGGACAAAGCGTCACGCGGTGAAAGGCGCACGCGCCAGGGGAAAGTGGCGCGGCAAGCCCGAACGCGAGACGCCGTGGCGTGGATTGGGGCGTCACCCGGCGTCGAAAAGCGTCACGCGAGACGAAAAGGTGTCTCGCGTGGTCAGGGAGGCGTCACGGCGCGGGCGCCGCGCGGGTCACGCCGCGCGGTGAGGGCCGTTCGGTGTCACGGCGGTGGAAAAGCGTCACGACGGAAGGTGAGAAGTCGCTGCGGCGTGGATTGGGGCGTCACGTGGAGACCAAAAGGCGTCACACGGGAACGAAAAAAGCGTCTCGCGCCGTGATGGGAGGCGTCACGGCGCTCGAGCGTCACGTGGAGATGCGCAAGAGTCACGCGGAGGTAGGGAAGCGTCACGCGGTGGCGGTTGAGACGCTGCGGAGTGTATTGGGGCGTCGCACGAGGACGGTCGAGGCGTCACGCCGGCGGACGAGTTGAGAGGCATGGCCCCGCCGCGGCGCGCGGGGCCGGGGCCACACCCGCGGGGCCGCATCGCACCTCGACATCTCGGCAGAGCCTGGCGGACAAGCGTGCTTGCGCGACCGACGGAGCGACGGCAACGGGGCCGGGGACGACGCGGTGTGGGTCTGCTCGGCGGCCTGGACGCTTGCCGACGCGGTGTGTGGGCCTCGGCGGTCTGGACCGTTGCCGACGCCGTACAGGCCGGCTCCGCGAGACGCGGGCTCGGCGGTACCCGCGCGGGCGCCGCGGCCTAAGCCTCAGGTGGCGCGGCCAGCCGCCTCGTGCTGTGGTGCGCGTCTGGCGCCTGGCGGCATAACCTTGGGCTGCCGGCGCATAGCTCGCCACACGCTCGCTCACACCACGCCAGGGGGATGCCTGCAATGCACACACACAACGTTCTGTCCGCGGAGGACGCACTGCGCGATGTCTTCGACGGCGCCATGGTCTGCGTCGGCGGTTTTGGACCCGTCCGCAATCGGCCCGTCGACTTGTTGACGGCCCTGTCCGATCAGTCGAACGCTCGCAACCTGACCATCGTCTCAAATGGCTTTCCGCATCAGCCGCTGGCCGAAAATCGTCAGGTCAAGAAGTTCATCGGTGCCTTCGGCGGCTCGGTGTACCGGCGCGCCGCGGCCAGCGAGGAGCAGATTCGCAGCGGCGAACTCGAGTTCGAGCCCTCCCCGCAGGGCATCTTCACCGAGCGTCTGCGCGCCGGCGCGGGCGGCATCGCCGCGTTCTTCTCGCCGGTCGGTGCGCACACGGTCGTCGCCAACAACAAGGAGCGACGCACGATTGACGGTCGCGACTACATCCTCGAGACGGCGCTTCGACCCGACTTCGGCTTGATTCGCGCGGAAAAGGCCGACGAGCAGGGCAATCTGACGGGCATCGGCTCCACGCTGAACTTCCATCCGTCCATGGCCGCGGCCAGCAAGGTCACGATCGCGGAAGTCGACGAGATCGTGCCGGCCGGCTCGATCGCGCCCGAGGACGTCAAGATTCCGGGCATCTACGTCGACCGACTGGTGCTCCACGATAGGAGCCGCGACGAGCAGTCGGACTCTGAGGAGCGCCAGCGCCGGCAGCGGCGCGTCGTCGCCAATACCAAGGAGTTCGGCCTGACGCAGGACCAGATGGCGATCCGCGCCTCGCTGCTGCTCAAGCCCGGGCAGTACGTCAATCTGGGCATGGGCATTCCCACCAAGGTTGCCAACTACATCACCACCGAGTCGGGCGTGATGCTCCACGCGGAGAATGGCATCCTGGGCTACGGACCTCAGCCGTCCGAAGACGAGTACAAGTGGCAGTATTTCAACGCGCAGGGGCAGGCGGTGACGGTGCTGCCAGGCGGCGCGGTCTTCGACAGCTTCGGCGCGTTCACCATGGCGCGCGGCGGTCACCTCGACGTGGTGATCCTCGGCGGACTGCAGGTCTCGAGCAACGGCGACCTCGCCAACTGGTGGGCGCCACACATGGCTGCCGGCGGCATGGGCGGCGCGATGGATCTGTGCACCAACGTGCCGGAGCTCATCGTCATCATGGATCACACCACGCGCGAAGGCGACAAGAAGCTGCTCAACGAGTGCACCTATCCGCTGACCGCGCCGCGCTGCGTCACCAAGGTCGTGACGGATTTGGCGTACATCGACGTAGCCGACGGAAAATTCATCTTGCGCGAGCTCGCGCCAGGTGTCAGCGTGGAGTACGTGCAGGCGCGGACGGAGCCGCAGCTGGTCATCGCCCCGGATTTGCACGAGATGTCGTTCGCGGAGGTGCCCACGGGCGCGGTGGCGGCCACGGCGGGCTGAGCGGACAAGCGGGGTGCATGGGAGCCTGACCAACCGGGGCCAGCCAGCCGGGCAGTGGGACACCAGTGGCGGCTGCAAGAGGCATCCGGATGGTCGGGCATCGCCTCAGTTCGTCCTCGCCCCCGGATTTGCGCGAGATGTCGTTCGCGGAGGTGCGTACGGGCGCGGTGGCGGCTACGGCGGGCTGAGCGGACAAGCGGGGTGGATGGGAGCCTGACCAACCGGGGCGCCAGCCAGCCAGTGGGACACCAGTGGCGGCGTGCAAGAGGCGTCCGGATTGTCGGGCATCGCGTCAGTTCGTCATCGCCCGGGTTTGCACGAGATGTCCTCTTGCGGTGCCGGGGAGGGATCCGTAACTCCGCGGCCGTGAACCAGAGACGGGTCCTTCGTGCCTCAGATGACACTCGCTGTGGAGACATGGCCGGGGACTCACCAGTCTTTGCGCTGAGCGGACAACTGGCGAAGGCGTAAAACGTGGTTCGTGATCAACCCGGGCGTTGAGCAGCCAGTGCGGCATCATTGGCGATGTGTAGAAGCCGTCTGGGTTGACGCGCATCACCCTGGTGCCGCGGCTCGCCATGTTCGACGCGCCCAACCCGGAAATGTGGACTCCTGTTGCCGGTCGGTGCAGGACATCGAGACCCGTCGAATTCACTGCCGCGCGGGCCTGTAGGTACGGGGGTCAGAGGCAGCAGGTGGGCTCCCCCGGCGAGATTCTGCGACCGCTCGGCGAGTACGCTTTGCGCGCGAGCCACTGGGATCCAACCCTGGCGATCGGATGCGCACCGAGTTGCAGCAGGCGAGGGCGTAGCTGATGTATCACGAGGTCAAGGTCCTCGACGTGCACGCCCATCCGCGGGCGACGGCGGCCTCGGATGCGGTTTTCGCGCGCATGCTCGGCGTCAATGCCGCGGCGGCGCGAGTCGGCAAGCGGGACTGACCGACGACGATTTCCGCGAGGCGATGGAGCCCTACGTGCGGTACATGCACCAGCATCGACCTGTAATTGCTGGGTCCGGGTCCGACGCCCTGGATGAGCTTCATCGAGCCGCACCTGATTCCCACCTGGACGCAGCACGTGAACGACACCATTCACAAGCAAATGGAACTGTTTCCACGTCGCTCTGTCGGGGCGGCCCAGGTGCCGATGATCAGCGAGGCGCCAGACCCGGGCAACGGTCTGGACGTGGTAGACCGCTGCGTCTCCGAGCACGGGTTCATGGCGGTGTATGTCAGTCCGGATCCCGCTGGACGGCGCACCACGCCGGCGATGCGTGAATCGTACTGGTTTCCCCTGTACGAGAAGTGCCAGGCCATGCGGCTGCCCATCATCGTGCACGCCACCAACACCCAGGACCCGCGGCATCGCATCATCCCACTCGGGTACTTCATCGAGGAATACTGGGCCAGCCAGTTTCTGTCGCACGCAGCGCATTCGTCTGGGCCCCACGTGTTGATCGTCGCGTACCGACCGCCGCTGCTCACGGCAAAACTGCTCACCATGCTCGACGTGCTGTCCGGTGGGGCGGCTCGTCCTGGAAGTTCGGCCGACAAGCCCCGTTTCGGCTCAAGTCGCAGTCGGCCGAACTTCTGCACACAGTTTGCGCTAGGGACGCGGCCAAAAGCCTGAGATGGACCTCGAAACCGCGGGCCGCGTCCCTAGAAGTCTGGCCGACAAGCCCGTTTTCAGCCCGAGTCGCAGTCGGCCAGACTGCTGTGACAGTTTGCGCCAGGAGCGCGGCAGCCGGTTTCGAGGTGGACTACGGGCTTTTTGGCCGCGCTCCTGGGCGTCGGCGTGGGCTGGATGGAGGAGCAGTTCGAAGCGGTCGGCGCTCCACCCTACGCGGAGCGCGGGGCGGTTACGGACGAATATCTTCGCATGTTCAAGACGCTTGGACCGAAGAGCATCCCACCTTTAGCGGCGAGTATTGCAGCGTCTCCGAGATTGGCGTTCTGCCCAAACCGGTGCAGAAGCCTCACCCTTCGATCTGGGTTGGCGGACACACGCCGCCCGCGCTGCGGTGCGCGGCAACGCTGGGCGACCCGTGGCTGCCGCTCGGAGCGTTTCCGCCAGTTGTTTTCAGGCCGGACGAGCTGCGGCCGATGATCGCTCGTTTGCGCGAGCTGACGCGACAGGCGGGACGAGCGGAAGACGCCGTCGGCGTATGCCTGGGTGGCATGGTCCGCTTCGAGGGCTCAGCCGGACCTGAGCGCTTGCCGCTCAAAGGAAACGCGGAACAGATCGCGGAAGACATTCGCGAGTACCAGGCGATGGGCATCAACGACTTCATCCTGTATCTGCCCGGACGCGAGGCGGCGAGTTGCATGGCCTCGCTGGAGCGCTTCGCTCGCGAGGTTGTGCCGCTGGTGGCCGTAGTCGCCTCGCCGCTTCGTCCGCGTAGCGCTGACGCAGACTCCAGCGTTTCGAGCGTCAGCACCGCCTGTCTGCTCGCCCTGCTCGGCCTGCTCGGCCTGCTCCGCCTGCTCGGCCTGCTCCGCCTGCTCGCCCTGCTCCGCCTGCTCGCCTCCGCCTGCTCGCCTGCTCCGCCTGCTCGGCCTGCTCCGCCTGCTCGGCCTGCTCCGCCTGCTCCGCCTGCTCGCCCTGCTCCGCCTGCTCCCGCTCTGCTCGCCCTGCTCCGCTTGCTCGCCTGCTCCGCCTGCTCGCCTGCTCCGCCTGCTCGCCCTGCTCGCCTGCTCCGCCTGGTCGGCCTGGGCAGGCACGCGATCACCGCGGCGGATCGCAGCTCGAGCTGGAGCAGACGTGCGCAGGCGCCTTTCGTCGCGCCCCGTTGGCTGGCCTCGTCTGACGAACACCGGGGGTGTTGTGCGTACCATGGGATGGTGATGCAGGTCGTGTTTCCTGACGATTGGAATCGAGCGTTCGAAGCGGCGCCCGAGATCGCGCGGCTTCGCCAGCGAGCGGACGTCAACGTCAACATCTTTCGGGTTCGGCCCGACAATCTGCTGGACGCGGTGCGTGACGCGGACATCGTGGTCGCCTTGCGCGAGCGCACGCGCTACGACGCCAGCGTGCTGCAGCAGATGCCCAATCTGAAGCTCATCGTGTCGGTCGGCGGGAGCGAGAACCCGTCAATTGACAAGGACGTGGCGATGGGTCGCGGCGTGCTCGTCTGCTACACCGGCGGCGCGCTGGGCGACAGCTTGCCGCCGCCGGCGCCGGGCAACCCGTCGATGACCGAGATGGCGCTGGGCATGATGATCTCGGTCATGCGGGGTTTCGACGTGCAGGACCGCGCCATGCACGCCGGTGAATGGCCGGGGCCAATCGGGCGGGTCCTGCACGGCAAGACGCTCGGGATTGTGGGACTCGGTCGGCTGGGAGGCGATCTGGCCAGGGTCGGGAAGTTCCTCGGAATGCGGGTGGTGGCCGCCGGGCTGACGCTGACGCCCGAGCGCGCGGCGGTGGCTGGTGTGGAGTTCCGCTCGCTCGACGACCTGTTCTCGGAAGCCGACGTGATCTCGATTCACCTGAAGTCCACGCCGACGACGCGCGGGCTGGTGAATGCGCGCCTGCTGGCGCGGATGAAGCCGGACGCGGTGCTGATCAATACGTCGCGCGGGCCGATTGTCGAGGAGGCGGCGCTGGTGGAGGTGCTGCGGCAGCACCGCATTCTCGGCGCGGCGCTGGACGTGTACGATGCGGAGCCGCTGCCGGCGGACCATCCGCTGCGGCATACGGACAACACCTTGCTGCTGGCGCACTGCGGCTGGCCGACGGATGAAGGTTACTCGCGCATCGTGCCGGAGACGGTGCGAGTGATCGAGGCGTTTCTGGATGGAGCGCCGATCAATGTGGAGAATCCGTCCGCGGCGGTCGCCGGGCGCTGAGCGTCCTTTCCCCAGAGGGGACCCGCTCGCCGTGAACGCGTCCAGGTCCACCGCCGGATGACCCAGATTCGACGACGCGGGACAGGGTGTCCGAGCTTGGCGCCACCCCGCCGGCGACCACGCTCATTACGCGCCACCGGAGGGTCAGCCCGCCGCGCGAAAGGGCGAAAATGAGCCTCAGCTCTGGGCGGCCTCGGCTGCCTGCTGGAACTCGTCGCGAATCTTGTCGCCGCCCTGCGCGCGCCAGTCCTTGACCAGCTGGTCGAGGTCGCTCATCGGCGCGTGCCCGGCGGCGACGCCCAGGACACGGTCGAAGATCATCTGATCCAGCGTGACCCCGTGCGCCTGGTACGTATCCGAATACAGGCCAATGGACGGATCTGCCACGCCCGCGGCCAGCAGCGCTTGTTCTTCCTCGTGCGCCCAGCGGGCGAAGTCCGGCTGGACCGCAGAAAACAGCACGGGCGGCGGTGCGCCGATATACATCCACGACACATTCAGGTCGGTCTTCCCCTGATCGGTCTGGACTGGCACGCCGTTGGCATCCAGTTTGTAGTCGATGTCTTTGGCGCCGTAGCGCACCAGCACATACTCTTCGCTGCCGAAGGGTGCGGCGAAATAGTCGATGATGCGCAGCAATTCCTGAATGCGTTCCGGCGAGTTGTTCTTGATTGCGGTGAAGCCGAAGTTGCCTGGACCAAGCATATTCGCCGCCTGGCCACCGTCAAACCCGAAGGGACGCAGGATCCGCCACTTGATGGTGGGCACCGTATTGACCCACAACGTGTACCCGTTCCACGAGTTGCCGCGCATCGCGATTTTGGTGCCGCCCATCAGGTCGTCGTTGAGCGCCAGGTTGGGCTTGACGTCGGGCGAGACGTAGCCGGCCGCCACCAGGTTGCGGTTGTACTCGAGGGCGGCCTTGAACTCGTCGGTCTCGATGTCTTTGATCCACTTACCCCTGGGGTCAACGCGCCAGTTGTTTGGCGCGCGGAACATGCCCTGGAAAAAGAGCATGTTGTATGGACCGGTGGTGTTGTCGTCGGTGACACCCATGGCCCAACGACCGTCCTGCGGACTGGTCAGCGCTTTGCACAGCTGCGTGAAGTCGTCGGAGTTGGCGGGTGCTAATGCGCCGATCTCGTCGAGGCGGGACTGGTTGACGAACATCGGCCAGCCGCTGCGCGTGCGCGGCAAGGGCACGCCATACAACGCCCCGTTCTGGATGACGACCTTCCACGGATTCGCGGCGATGTTGGCAAGGTTCGGGTAGTTTTTGACAGCGTCGCCGCTGAGGTAGGGCGTCAGGTCCGCACACGCCTGTTTCAGGAAGGCCGGCACGTTGGGCAGCGCGGGTACGATCGAGATGAACATCAGGTCGGGCAGGTCCCCACCAGCGGTGATGGCGCCCCAGCGCGCCGCGTAGTCGGCCTGCAGCACCTGGTTGATCTTCAGGTTTGTGCCGAGCGCGGCGTTCAGTTGTTGCCAGGCCGGGTTGGACTCGACCGGTGTTGCCGGACTCCCGGCAAAGAGGATGGACGTGGTGTCGCCGCCGTTGGCCGGGGTTTGCTGAACGGATTTGAACAGTTGTTTCGGGAAGTTGGTGTAGCCGGGCTCCAGGCCGTCAGCATTGCCCGCGAAATCTGGCGCGACGCCTTGCGTGGGTGGTACGTAGCTGGGCAACTGGAGCTTGCCGCCCGGCTGGGGCGTGTTGCTGCTGCCGGCGCTGCTGGCGCCGGGCAGACCCGGCAGCCGTGGAGCGCAGGCGCTGAGGGCGAGTGACACGCCGACGCCGCCGAGCGCGGCCGCGCGCAGGACATAGCGACGTGTGAAGCGGATTGACTGTGGCTGGGGCGTTCGTGCGTCGATCATGGGGGCTGCTCTTAGGTGTAGATGTCGTACTGGCCGGTGATTACCGGCTGATACGCGCCGCAGAAGACGCGGCTGCGCAACGCGGTCATGTCTTCGCTGGCGGACGTGCGGCGGAACTGCTCCAGTGCTTCCAGCGGGTCGGACTTGTCGACGAACCAGAACTGGAGGAGCTGGCTACCTCGCGCGTCCTGCGCGTCCTGGACGAATTCGAAGCAGGCCGAGAACGGACCGAGGGCCAGGACGTGTGGGACGTGGACCTGAGATTGCCAGCGTGTGTAGTCCTCGGCGCGCTGCGCGACGATCAGGCGCTCGACGACCAGAAGCAAACCGGAGTTGGGGGTCAACGG
Source organism: uncultured Chloroflexia bacterium (assembly GCA_963776625.1). GTDB lineage: Bacteria > Chloroflexota > UBA6077 > UBA6077 > CF-72 > CF-72. Next base: position 190,993 of record CAVZNP010000014.1, read on the forward strand.
CGCGGCGTTCACGTCGTAGCCGAGGTTGTCGCGCGGGTGGGCGCCAGTGGCGCGCAGGCGAGCGGCCCAGACGACGTCCTGGAAGGGATGGTAACTGCCGGCGTTGCGGCGGTCCTGGGAGGCCTTGCGACTGTCCTCGCCGAGCTGGTCCAGGGGGCCTTCGCTCCAGTAGAGGGACAGGTACTCGCCGCCGGACATCGGCAGGTCGGCGTGTTCGCGGGCGGCGACATAGACGGGCGGGGCGACGAAGTCCTGGGAGTAGAAGACGTGGGGGACGGCGCCCTGGATTTCGGGGCGGTGGATCTCGTTGTGCCACTCCGCCACGTGGTGGTGCTGGCCTGGGAGGTAGTGGAACATCACGGCGGAGCCGCTGTGGACTTTCAACATGGTTGGGATCGAAATAGTTGGGATCGAGTCACGGGTGAGGGTCCTCGTGTGCGGAGGTGGTGCGCCTGGGCTGAAGTGGCGGGCGGGTTGGGGAGGCAGGCGTGGCAAGATGCCTCGCGCAATCAGGTGATCGTCGGTAGCGATAGGCGGACTCGCGCACGTGGGCATCGACACGTCCCAACCGTGCGGGGCTGCCACCATTAGGAGGAGACGTCACGCCGCTGAGTGCGCGCGGCGTCGAGGGGACCAGCCCGCCCCGCGCGCAGAGTACCGTGCAGCGTGTGATGTATGTCATCCTGACCCAGGGCGGCGGCGTTGCAGCCGCGTTTCATTCCGAGCGCGAGGCGCTCGAGACCATCCGACTCGCGCACCAGGCACATGGGCGCGCATACGCAGCGCGGTACTCACTGGTGGCCGAGGACGGCAAGGGTGGCTCCACCCCGCTTGGCAGCGGCGAGGACCTCGTGAATCGGGCGTTGAACGATTGAATCCAGGTTTGACGCTATCGTATACAGCAGCATACTCTAACGCCCCTGAGCCACCTGATGGACGGTCGTGACGCAGCAGCACCCTCGCCGTGGCCGCTGGCCGTGCACGCAAGCATGCTGCACGGCATGCCTCCCCGCGACGCGGTCGAGCTGCTCACACGCAGTGGGTATACCGGTATCTATTGCGAGCTCGAGCCCGACGTCCAGACCCTGCCGGACCTGAGCGGCGTCAGCGTGACGTGTGTCGGATTCGCACCAGACGATCAGAATCTGGTGGACCCCGAGCGCGCCGCGCAGCTCGCCGAATCCGTCAACGCCAGCAGCGTGCGCGTGTGTGGCTCGTCCATGGCCAGACAGACCTACCAATCGGCATATGAGGCCACGCTGCGCACGTGCGAAGCCTACAGTCAGGCCGCCAGGAAACGTGGCTTACGCACGCTGCTGCATCAGCGCTGGGGGACGGTGACGGCCAGCGCGTCGCAGGTGTACCGCGTGCTCGAGCGCTTCGACCCGCGCGAGGTCGGCTGCATCTACGACGCGGGCAGCTTGACCATCGAGGGCCACGAGGAGTATCGCATCGGGCTCGAGATTCTGGGCAGCTACGTTGCCGACGTGCATGTGGCCAACACGCGCCACTTCCCGTCGGCCGGCGGCCGGCTTTGGGAATGGGAGTGGTCGCCGTTGAGCGACGGGCTGCTGGACCTGCAGCGTCTGGCGCGCGCGTTGCGCCGCGCGCACTATCGCGGCTGGATTACTGTGGCGGATCGCGCGCCCGGTGCCTCCGTCACGGCGCTCCTGCAGGCTGACCGCCGCATGCTGCAGCAAGCGTTCGACGATTACGAGGGTATCGGCTCGCACAACCCGTCGCGACCGCTGGACGATCACGCTGACCTGGCGGACCGACCCGTGCGCGACGCGCAGACGCCGAGCGGCGTCGGACACGCGCGATGACCACCCGCTGGCCTCTGTCGGCCTACACCATCTCGATTCCGCACATGGCCCCGCAGCAAGCCGTCGTCGCGGTGCGTGAAGCGGGATACAGCGGCATCGAGTGGAGCGTGCACTTCCATCCGCCTGAGATCAGTCGGCAGCCGACCCGCCTGCACCGCAACGACCTGGGGTTTGTCGAGGCCACGCCGGAGGCGGTCAAGCACGCGCGCGTGCTGTCCGAGGCGGCCGGGTTGCGCATCTCGGGCCTCGGACTGGGTGGCCAGTTCAATCGAGCGGAGGGCGCGCCAGGCGCCTTCCAGCTAGGTGAAATCGCTGGGGCGCCGTTCATCCGCATACAGGCGGGCAGCACGCTCGAGGGCGCCTCGTATGCGGATGCCTTCGACTCAGCCGTGCGTATTTGCGACGCGTACGTACGTGAAGCGGAGCGCCACCCCGACGTGAAAGTGGTTCTCCACCAGCACTGGGGCACCGTCACGGCCAGCGCCAGCTCGCTGTATCGCTTGCTGTCGCGCTACGACCCGCGCTACATCGGGTGCATCTACGACCCGGGCAACATGTTCGTCGAGGGCTTCGAAGACTTTCGGGTTGGGCTGGGCATCCTGGGCAGCTACGTGGCGCACGTGCACCTCAAAAACATCCGCTACGCGCATGGGCTGATGGTCGATGCCTGGCACCGCGAATGGGCGCCGCTGGACGATGGGCTCGTCGATCTCCGCCACCTGTTCGGGGCGCTGGACGAGATTGGATATCAGGGTTGGATAGTCATGTCCGACGTCGGGGAGAGTCGCGAAGAGATGGCGATGTTGCGGTACAACCACGCGTTTCTCTCGCGGGAAATGGAGGTTGCGCTGCATGGATAGAGCGGTGAGCCGTCGCGCGGTGCTCGGATTGCTGGTGGGAGGCGCTGGCGCGGGACTTCTCGCGGCGTGCGGACCGACACCGGCTGCATCGGGTCCGACAGTCGCGCCCAATCCCCCGACAACTGCTCCCAATCCGCCGACGGCGGCCGCCAACCCGCAGGCGGCGGCGCAGGCGCCGACGGCCGCGGTTGTCACCACGCCCAATCCGGTGGTGCCGGCCGCGGGTGCTACGAGCGCGCCAGCCGCCGCTGGCGGCACACCCACGCCGCAGCCGAAATCGGGTGGAACGCTGCACTACGGGCTCGCGTCGCCGTTGACCAGCATCTGGCCGACGTTCTCCGGTACCGAAGGCACGCAGGACATTTACGACCGCTTGCTGACCTACGACACCAACCTCCAGCCGGTGGCCGCGCTGGTGGAAAGCTGGGATCTGGCCAGCGACTACAAGTCGATCAAACTCAATCTGCGCAAGGGTGTGCCTTTTCATAACGGTCGCGAGTTCACCAGTGACGACGTCAAATACACCCTCGAACGCGCGACGGATCCGTCCAAGACCTCGCCACTGAGTCTCGTGGGACTGACCAAAGGCTGGATGGCGGAGACGCCGGACAAATACACCGCTGTCTTCGCGTCCGACCAGACACGGCTGAGCGTGTTCGATCTGCTGACCCAGTTGCGCGTTGGCGACAAGGACACCCTGGAAGGTCCGGACAACAAGAGCAAAGCCAACGGTACCGGGCCCTTCGCGATGGTGGACTGGACGCCGGGTGAGAGCGTGACGCTCACGAAGAACAAGAACTACTGGCAGTCCGGACTGCCGTATCTGGACGGCTACAACGTGCTCTTCTCGCGCGACGGCCAGGCCATGATCGCGTCACTGGAGGCTGGTGCGTCGGACTTCGTGAATTATCCGCTGGCGAGCGAGGCCATTCGCCTGAGCAAGGATCCGAAGTACCAGATGCAGGCCATCTACGACGTCGGATCGCACTACGCGATCTGGATGAACGTCGCCGTGCCGCCCCTGGACAACAAGCTCGTGCGTCAGGCGCTCAACTACGCCATCGACCGCCAGCGCTTCATCGACACGGCCCTCGGCGGCCTGGTGGGTCCGCCGATGAACCTGCCCTGGCCGACGTACTCCCCGGCGTATGAAGCCAGCAAGAACAGCGCGTATTCGTTCGATCTCGACAAGGCGAAGTCGTTGCTCGCGTCGGCCGGCGTGCCAGGCTTCGAGACGGTGATCACCTACGCGACGGTGGGCGAGGTCACCGAGTTTTCGACCATGGCGCAGATCTATCAAGCTGACCTGGCCAAGATTGGCGTGAATGCCACGCTGCAGCCGCTGGACAATGCAACGTGGACTGACGCCGCGGTGAAAGCGTCCTACCAGGGTCTGGCCGTTGGGCACCCGGGCGGATTCGGAGCGCAGGACGCGACCTCCGGGCTCCAGACCGGCGCCTTCGGTATCGCCAACACCTTCACGAACTTCAGCGATCCGGACTACACGCAGACCGTCCAGGCGGCGGCTGGCGAAACGGACGCTACGAAACGCCAGCAGTTGTATTCAAGGATCAACGACATCATCCTCGACAACTGCTTCACCATGCCGCTGTGTTCGCTGTTGCAGGTCTCGCTGTCGACCAGCCAGGTGCACGGGATCGTGCGCGATCGCTCGGGCGGTGGCTTGACGCTCACCTCTACCTGGATGGAGTAAGGTCGGGGCTTGCGCTTCAGACAACTTGGCAGCTGCGGGCTGACGGTGTCCGTCATTGGCCTGGGCGGGAACAACTTTGGTACGCGCTGCAACCAGGAGCAGACGACGACGGTGGTGCACGCCGCGCTGGATGCCGGGATAACATTTGTGGATACCGCGCCGGCCTATGGTGGCCCGGATGGATCCGAGATGATGCTGGGGCATGCGCTGAAAGGCATGCGGCAGAAGGTGGTGCTGGCCACCAAGTTCGGCTTCCGGATTCACGACCCGGACATTGCGCCTGGCTCGCGACGCAACATTCGGCGTGAAGTCGAAAACAGCTTGCGGCGGCTGCAGACGGACTACCTCGACCTGTACTACCTGCACCATGTGGACCCGACGACGCCGATCGAGGAGACGCTGCTGGCCCTGCAGGACCTGGTGCGCGAGGGCAAGGTGCTCTACGTTGGCGCGTGCAACATGCGCGCGTGGCAACTGGTCGAGGCGGAGTGGACCGCGCGCTGGCGGGGCGTGTCGCGCCTTGTGGCGGCGCAGAATCTGTACAACTTGCTGGATCGGTCGGTCGAGGAGGACATCGTCGCGGCGTGCGAACGCTACGGGGTGGGCTTGATTCCGTATTCGACGGTGGCGAACGGGCTGCTGACCGGGAAGTACCAGCGGGGGCAGCCGGCGCCTGAGGGCACGCGTCTCGCGGGACGAGCAAATGCGCTCACGGACGCCAACTTCGAGCGAATTGAGCAGCTCGAGGCGTTTGGGAAGGAGCGAGGCCTGTCACTGTTGGAAGTGGCGCTGGGCGGCTTGCTGGCGCAACCGGTTGTCGCGTCGGTGCTCGTGGGGGCGATGTCGGTGGAGCAGGTACGCGCCAACGTCGTAGCGGCGGAGGTGGAGGTTTCGCTGGAGGACCTGGCGGGGCTCAGCGCATAGGTAGCCCGTCTCGACGGTCAAACGTCGCCCTCCGCAACACACTTGCGGAGGGCGATTCGACGTGAGGTGGTCAGGCCAGGACGTGGCGGGCCGCGTTCAGCACCGACGTCGACCACTCCAGAGGCGCCCACGCCTCGTCGTTGGGCGGGACGCACTCCAGGCTGAGCGGCAGCGACTCGGGCAGCGCGGCGACGAGCTCCCGCAACGGGACTGAGCCCTCGCCTGCCAGGCGGGTGGCGACCGGCGTGGCGTGGCCGTCAGCCAACTGGACATACGGAAAACGTGCTGGCTGCTCCTTGACCACGCCGGCCGACTCGCCCGTACGGAACAACTGGTACGTGTCGAGACACACCACGGGCGTGCCGCCGGCGGCATCGACCAGCGCCAGCGTGCGCTCGACCGTGGGAATGATGCGGTCCTGCAGCGGGGCCTCCAGCGCGGGAGTGATGCCGTACTCGGCGGCGAGCATACACAGGCGACCCAGGTTGTCGGCCAGGCGTGGCCACTCCGTGTCGGCACAGATCGCCAGCGCATAGCGGGCGCCGAGTTCGGCGCCGCAGGCCAGCGCCGCGCGGAGGCCGTCGAAGTCGACTTCCGGGCGCAGGTAGCAGCTGAAGACGTCGAGCACGCTGAGGCCGGTCGCGGCCAGCGCGGTCTTGACCGCTCGTATCTGCGCGGGGTCGGTGGCGAAGGGGGCGGGCGCGCCCGAGGGCTGGTACAGGCGCAGGCCAACGCCCGTGAAGCCGGCTTGCGCGGCGGTGTCTACGAAGGCCAGCGGATCCGCGACGGGCAGCGTGGTCGCCGCGAGGAAAAGGGGACGTTCCCCAGGAGTCTCAGCCGTCACGCGGCAGGAACAATATCAGGTATCGTATATGAACGCATGTGTCCGCTGATCGGTGCATGCAATCAGGCGATCGACAACGGCCCGGCTTGATCTGCGGCCCTGCGCCGCGCAACCTCTGTTAAGACACCGCGAAGGAGTACCTACCGCATGACCGTCAGCGACGCCACCTCTGCCCAGCCCGCGAGCGACCAGTTGCCGCTCACGCCATCCCAGATCGAGGGGCCGTATTTTCGACTCGGCGCACCGTGCCGAGAGTCGCTCATCGAGCCCGGCACGACCGGCGAGGTGTTGATGCTCAGCGGACGCGTCCTCAATCCCGATGGCAAGCCCATCCCGAATGCCGTCGTCAACTTCTGGATGTCAGACGACGAGGGCAACTACGACATGATTGGCTACAACCTGCACGGCTACACGGTCACCGACACCGACGGTCGCTATCGAATGGAGATGATCGAGCCGGCGTGCTACGAGCCGCGCCAGGCCAAGCACATCCACGTGAAGGTGCAGGGTGACAGTCGCCCGCTGACGACCCAGCTGTTTCTGTCAGACGACGAGGGCCGACTGCGCGACCGCTGGTTCCTGCCGGAACTCGAAATCCAAATCGAAGACGCCGCCACTGGTGCCAAGCAGGGCACGTTCGACTTCGTCATCGCCCAGGTGACCGAAAAGGACAATGTGACGCGCGCCAGCCTGGACGGCCGGGTCTGAGATCCATGTTCAAGGTCGACGCGGGCGGCGCGCAGCGTTTGCAGAAATGTGCGCGATGCAAGTAGACCAGCCGACAGGCCCGTTTTTCAATCATCCGGACTTCTCCGGTACCGAACCACTTACCGAAGCGGAGCGCGAAGAGCTCGACGCCATGTTCCAGCGTCGCGTCGAGGCAGACGTACGCCGCGGTCGCTGGCGGGGGCACTTTTACCAGCTCACCGCCGATTTGATCATGCTGGAGCACCGCCCGGACTACGCCAAGGCGTTCTACGCCACGATCCCGTCGCTGCGGAATCGGCTGCGTGAAACCGGTGAAGAAGAGTCCGACGCCGTCGAGCTCATTGCCGAAAGCCTCCAGCACCTGCCGATGTACATCCTCCAGGGGTGGGAAACCGGGATTTACAACGAGTTCCGACACCTCAACTTCCGGGGGCTGACCAGAGCTCAGCTCATGGAGCTGGTCATGTTCGCGCAGCTGCAAGCTGGCATGCGCGGTCTGCAGCTGGTCTACAACAGCGTCTCGCGTCTGCTCGTGGACCTGCGCGACAATCCGGAGCCGGCGCCATTCCCGAAAGGCTGGGCGCCCGATCCGGATGCCTTCAAAGCTGGACTGGATCTGTCCACTCGCGAGCTGACCGCGCAGGATCGACAACACATTACGAGCTGGTACGAGGGCACCATCGGGTACGTCCCCAATTCGGTGAAGTTCTCGATGACGTATCACCCCGAGTTCTACAAGTGGCACCGCGCGCGCTGGGAGATCATTTTTCAGAAGCTGCCCAAGCAAACGGCGCCGTATGTCATGCTGCGCCAGCACATGCTGAGCGGCAACAAGGACGCGCTGCGCGAGGCGGTCCTGCTGGGTAAGGCCTGGGGCGTCACGCGCGAGTGGACGATGCACGGCCTGGTTGCGAGCGCCGTCTACACCGGGTTCGAGGGCATGTACTTCGCGCACGCCGCGGTGAACGACGTCTTCGAGAACTGGGACAAGGCGTGACGCTGCGAACGTTCAACGCCCCGGACATCGCCGACGTCCCCGACTTCAGCGCCGAGGCGACGCAGGCCTTCCTCGAGTCGCGTCGGGAGCACGGGCTGAACGTCGATCGCGGCTGGGGCCTGATGTATCAGTCGACGGCCGACAGCATCATGTTCGACTATCGACCGGACTACGCGCGCTTTTTCTACGAGGGTCTGCGCTCGTTCCGCACCCGGCTGGAGGAGACGCACACCGAAACCAGCAACCCCGTTCAGTTGACCATCACCAGCTTCCAGCACCTGCCCATGTACATCCTGTACGGCTGGGAGACGGGTATTTACAACGAGTTCCGGCACTTGCAGTCGCGTGGACTGAGCAAGGCGCAGTTGATGGAGCTCGTCATGTTTGCTCAGCTCCAGGCTGGCATCCGCGGCCTGCAGCTGGTCTACAACGCGGTAGGCAGGCACCTGCCGGACTGGCAGGACGGTCCGGGTGAGGTGCCGCTGCCAGAGGGTTGGGGCGCGGACCCGGAGGCATTCAAAGCCGGCCTGGACCTGTCGGTGCGAGCCCTGACCGATGCGGACCACGTGGCGATCACGCGCTGGTTCGAAAACACGCTCGGCTACGTCCCGGACTCGGTCAAATTCGCGCTGGCCTACCATCCCGAGTTCTACAAGTGGCACCGTGCGCGCTGGGAGATCATCTTTCAAAAGCTGCCGAAGCAGACCGCGCCGTACGTCATGATTCGCCAGCACATGTTGACTGGCAACCACGCGGCGCTGCGCGAGGCGGTGCTGCTGGGCAGAGCCTGGGGCATCACCCGCGAGTGGCTGGTGCATGGCTTCGTGGCGACCGGCGTACTACACCGGGTTCGAAGCACTCAACGCCGCGTTCGAGGCGGTGGATGATATTTTGAGGGACGCATGAGCATACGCGGCAAGGCATTCATCGTCGGTGCGTACGAGCACCCCGAACGCCAGATCCCCGACAAGACGATCCCGCAGATCCACGCCGACATTGCCGTCGGCGCGCTCAAGGACGCGGGACTGTCCCTGCAAGACGTCGACGGCTTCTTCTCGGACGCCATGGGCCTCGGCATGGGCGTGGTGTCCATGGCCGAATACCTCGGCTTGAAGTTGTCGTACATGGATTCGACCGAGTCAGGCGGCTCGTCGTACCTGTGTCACGTCGGACACGCGGCCTCGGCCATTGCCGAAGGCAAGTGCAAAGTGGCGCTGGTGTCGCTGGCGGGTAAAGGCCGCGGCGGACCTACCCGCTACTCGGAAGCCCCCGAGCTCGGGTTCGAAGCGCCCTATGGGCCAGTGACCGTCGCGTGGTACGCCCTGGCGGCGCGACGCCACATGTACGAATTCGGCACCACCAGCGAGCAACTGGCCGAGATCAAGGTCGCGGCTTCGAAGCACGCCCAGTACAACCCCAACGCCTTCCTCAAGAAGGTCGTCAGCATCGAAGAGGTGGTCAACTCACCGCTGGTCGCCGACCCACTGCATCGTCTCGATTCGTGCGTCATCACCGATGGCGGTGGCGCCGTCGTCCTGGTCTCGCCCGAGATCGCGCGCGACCTGCCGCGACGCAAGGTCAAGATTCTGGGCCACGGCGAGTCCCCCAAGCACACCAACAATGGCCGCATCGACCTGACCTACACCGGCGCGCGCTGGTCTGGACCACGCGCGTTCGAAGAGGCCGGCGTGACGCCGGCGGATATCAAGTACGCCTCGATCTACGACTCGTTCACGATCACCGTGCTGCTGCAGATCGAAGACCTGGGTTTTTGCGAGAAGGGCAAGGGCGGCCAGTTCGTGTCCGATGGCGCGCTGCTGTCGCCGAATGGCAAGCTGCCGTGGAACACCGACGGCGGCGGCCTGTGCAACAACCATCCCGCCAACCGCGGTGGGATGACCAAGATCCTCGAAACGGTCCGCCAGCTGCGTGGAGAAGCCGCCCCGGAGCTGCAGGTGCCCAACTGTGACATTGGCCTGGCGCATGGCACGGGCGGCTCGATTGGCTCCCGCATGGGAAGCGCAACCCTGATTCTCGGGCAGGAGGATTCGTGACCGACACCGCTCCCAAGACCCTTCCGGCGCCCGCACCCCAGACGAACGTCGAGACCAAGACCTTCTGGGACGCCACCGCCGAGGGCAAACTGCTGCTGCCGCGCTGCAACGAATGCGACGTGATCATCTGGTACCCGAAGCTGTTCTGCCCGGAATGCAGCAGCTTCGACATCAGCTGGATCGAGGCCAGCGGGAAGGGCACCGTCTACAGCTTCACCATCAATCGTCGCGGACAGGGGGACTATCGGGATCTGGCCTACGTGCTCGCGTATGTGGAACTCGAAGAGGGCCCGCGGGTGCTGACCAACATCGTCGATTGCGACCCGGAGTCCATCTCGGTTGGCCAGGCGGTCCAGGTGGTATTCCATCCGACGTCGAGCGGAGCCGCGCTGCCGCGCTTCCGACCCGCATAATCGTCTTCACGACCGCGTGGTAGACCGCCTGAAGGGCAAGGTGGCTATTGTCACTGGCGGCGCGTCCGGCATCGGACGCGCTTCCGCCAGGTTGATGGCGGCCGAGGGCGCGGCGGTGTGTATCGGGGATATCGACGAGACCGGTGGGCGGCGCACGGTGGCCGACATCGAACGCGACGGCGGGCCGGCATTGTTCGTTCGTACGGACGTGTCACTCGCCGCCGATTGTGCGCATCTGGTGGACGTCGCCGTCGAACGCTTTGGCGCGCTGCACGTGTTGCACAACAACGCCTACTGGGCGCGCGCCCGACGCACCGTCCTGGAGCTTGACGAAGCGGACTGGGATCGCACGTTGGCCGTGTGCGTCAAAAGCATGTTTTTGATGAGCCGCTACGCGATTCCGCAGATGCTCGCCTCGGGTGGCGGCTCGATTGTCAACATGGCCTCGGCCGTGGCGGTGTTGGGCAGTCGCTCGAGTCCGGCGTACGTGGCAGCCAAAGGCGCGATCGTCAGCTTCACCAAGTCGCTGGCGATTGATTTTGGCAAGCAGGGGATTCGGGCGAACTGCGTAGCACCCGGGTCGATTGCGACGGCGGCGAACGAGGATCGTCATGAGGACCCGGTGTGGATCAACGGAATCCTGGACAACACGCTGCTGACGCGCACGGGCACGCCCGAGGACATTGCCCATGCGGTGCTCTATCTGGCTTCAGACGAGTCGTCGTATGTCACGGGCACGATGCTGGTGGTTGACGGTGGGGCGACGTCCACGCCGCGCTGGGGTTCCGGCGCGAGTCCGAGTTAGCCTTCGCTGCGCAGCGCCTCGGCGACCGAATCGCGCACGTGCTGAATATGCTCGCGCGTGCAGCTTTCGGCGGCGTCCGCGTCGCCGGCGCGGACCGCGTCCACAATCGCCTGATGTTGCGACTGCATCAGGCGCAGGCGGTCCGGTCCGTACAGCGGCTCGCGCAGGCAACGCACGCACAGCCCCTGCACGCTGCGGTGCACCCGTTCGGCTAGCTCGGCGAGCTCAAAGTTGCCGCTGAGGTCATTGATCGCACGATGAAAAGCGACCTCGAGCCGGTTCCATTCGACCCGATCGTGCCGCGCGACCTGCCGGGCTTCCGCGGCCAGCAGCGACTTGGCATGATTCAGGTCCCGCTGGTGCTGGATCGCTGCGCGTCGCACGGCGCGACACTCCAGCACTTCGCGAATCTCGAACAGGTCCAGGATCTCGCGCAGGTCGAACTCGGCGACCACCGCGCCGCGATTGGGCGAGAGGCGCACCAAGCCCTCGCGATCCAGCCGCCGCAGCGCCTCACGGACAGGTGTTGTGGAGATCGAGAAATGCCGCGCCAGCGCCGCCTCGCGCAACCGCGTCCCGGGCAGCAGCGAGCCCGAGGTGATCGCGTCGCGGAGGGCCATGTACGCGATGTCGACCAGGCTCTGACGCGCACCGCCGCTAGCCAGGCCGGCGAGCGGGGGCAATTCGGCGCTGCTCATGTGTGGAGGTGGACCCTGCTACGCACTGTACGTCGCGCCGATTCTGCATCATATACAATCGAGGGTCAACTAACACCCCGTGTCAACACGGTGGGGCCAAGCTGCGCGCACTCAGCGCCCCGTGATGGCGATCACGCCAGCATCGAGCAGCGCGTCGAGACGCTCACCGAGTCCGACCGAGGCCAGAATCTGCGGCGCATCCGCGCCAGGCGGGCGAACCGGGGCACCCACGCGCAGCGGCGTCCGCGACAGGCGCGCCGCGACGCCCGGCATGGTCATCTCGCCGACGCCTTCGATGTTCTGGACCACACTCAGCCCATGCTCGCGCGCCCAGGCGTCCTGCATCAGCGCTTCAAGTTGCTCCACGCGATGCGCGCCGATGCCGGCTGCCAGCAGGCTGGGCGTCCATTCGGCGACTGTCTTGGACGCCAGGCGCGTCTCGAGAGCGGACTCCAGCGACGTCGCGTCGAGGTCCGCCAGATCCGACAATTCGGCGACGCGGCGCAGCCGGTCGGCGGAGTCGGACCCCAGGAAGAACCACGCGTCACTGGCGCGGTACAGCCGCTGGAGCGGACCTGTGCCGCGCGCCTGGGTGCCACGCGGTTCGTCGTGCGCCGCGCCCGGGTAGTCGACTAGAAAGGCCGCCGAGTGATAGGTCGCCGTTTCCACCAGCGAGAGGGTGATGTGTTGCCCACGACCGGTCTTCATCCGGTGGTAGACGCCCAGGCCGATGGCGAACGCGCCGCGAATGCCGGTGCCATAGTCGTCCAGCAGATACGGCTGGCCAAGCGGTGGTCCGTCCCCGCCGAAACGATCCATCAGGCCGACCGCGGCCTGCGCGTTGGGCTCGAAGCCGCGATAGCCCTGCATGGGTCCGCCGTAGCCATAGGCGCTCAGCGAGAAGTACACCAGCCCGGGCCACGCCTCGCGGACCTGGTCGTAACTGATGCCATAGCGCTCTGCCTGGCCGAACGCGAAGTTCTGCATCACGACGTCGGTATTGCCGAGCAGGGCGTGCATCACCACGTGGCTTTCGGGCGCGTGCAGGTCCAGCAACAGCGTGCGCTTGCCGCGATTCAGGTGCTCGTGTTGCTGATTGCCGGTGTCCACGGGGCGTCCGCTGAGCGAAAACGCGGTGGTCAGCGACGCGGGATGCGCACCGTTGATTTTGATGACGTCGGCGCCGTATTCAACCAGAATGCGGCCGGTGCACGGTCCGGCGACGACCTGGGTGAGGTCCAGGACGCGGACACCGTCCAGCGGTCCCGCGTCGGACGGGACGGGGCGGGACGGGACACTGCTGCCGTTCACCGCGGGCGCCGAAGCCTGGCGCGAGTCGAGCCCGCCGACAATCGAGGCGCGGTCCGCGTTGGGCAGGTGGCGCGGCTGGATCACCCCGGGGCTCTCGGACAGGTGGACCTGGACACCGGGCATCGACGTCGCACCGAACTCCGGATCTTCGAGCTGGATGACGGTGCGCCGCGTTCGGGCATGCTCGTTCGCCAACCATTCGGAAGCGGTCCGCACCATCGCGGTCGGCGGGCCCGCGGCATTGATCGCGGACTCCCACGCTAGCGCGGTGCGCGTGAGAAACAGCTCCGGCGATGGCGTATCGGTGCCCGCGGCTTCGGCGAACCAGCGTTTGAAGCGCGGCGTGCTGGCGGCGTTGCACAGAATGCGCCGTCCGTCAGAACACACGAAGGTGCGCGTGCCTCCGGAGCGCGGCATGCGATAGTCGCCGCCGACGGAGACGCCGTTCGCGCCAATCAGCTCGAACATCGCGTCGAACATCGGCACTTCAATACGTTGTCCGCTGCCGTCGCGTTCGCGGGCGATGAGCGCCATGACAATGGCGGTGGCGGCATGAAAGGCGGCGAAATTGGAGGCCAGCGGCAGCGCGGTGTACACCGGACGCGACGCATCGTCGTCGTCGGCGGGGGTGGTGATCTGGTCCACGCGGGCATACGTGTCGGTCGCCGCGCCGACCACGCCCTCCCAGGCGGCGATTTCGCGGCGCGGGTCGTCCGAGGCGAAGCCAGGGATCGAACAGGCGATGAGCCTGGGCAGTCGCGTGCTCAGGTCGTCGAAGTCCAGGCCGAGACGGCGCATCACACCTGGCCTGAAATTCTCAATGATCACGTCCGCGGACTCGACAAGGCGCGTCGCAATCGAGCGGTCGGCGTCGTCTTTGAGATTCAGGCCAATGCGGTGTTTGCCGCGGTTGTAAAAGGCGTCGGCAGGATGCCGCCAGCGAGGACCACCGGGCGGATCGATGTGGATGACTTCGGCGCCGTTGTCGGCGAGCATCACCGCCGCCAATGGTCCAGCGATGTACTGGCCGAAGTCGATGACTCGAATGCCGTCAAGCGCCGTAGTCATAAGTCGGCTGTTACGATACCCCATACGATTTGCGAGGAGAAGTGATGCCGCGATCCGTCCAGGATCTCAACGGTCGAGGGCTCGACCTGACCAATATTGAAGAGACGACGCAGCAGGAGATCGACGCGTACCTGACCACACGTTGGACGGGCCGCGGACCGCTCTACGACCAGTACGCGATGAGCTTGATGCTCGACTACGCGCCGGATTTCGCCAAGCTCCACTGGTGGGCGGCGGAACTCTTCCGCACCATGCCGTCGCAGCCGGACACCTACGATCCTGCGTTCGCGACGCCCAACTCCATCCAGCAGTTGCACAGCTACATGGTGTACGGCTGGGAGACCGGTATCCGGAACCAGTTCCGCGTGCTGCGTCGGCTGGGCTTTACCCGATCGCAAATGATGGAGGTCGTCATGTTCGGTCGATTGGTAGCGGGCATGCGCGGCATGGGACACGTGTATCACGCGGTTGGCGACGTGCTACCGGACTACCAGGATGGGCACGGACATCCTGAATTCCCACCAGGTTGGGAGGCTGATCCTGAGGGTTTCCGCTCCGGACTGGACCTGTCGACTACCGATTTCACGGACCAGGACCGCGCCAATCTGACCGCCTGGTACGAGCGGACGATCGGCTACGTTCCAAATTCGGTGAAGTTCGGCATGCAGTGGGACCCGATGCTGTTGAAGGTGCACCGCGCCATGTGGGAGCGCGCGATCAAGACCTTGCCCAAACAGGTGGCTCCGTACCTGATGCTGCGGGACGCGACGTTGAACAGCGATCGCGATGCGCTGCGCGAAGCGGCGCTGCTTGGCAAAGCCTGGGGCCTGACGCCTGACTGGATTGTGCGCGGCGTCACCCAGACGGTTCAGTACTTTACCGGCTTGCGCGGCATGTACGCGGCGTACGATGCCCTCAACGACATTCTGACCAACTGGGAGAAGTGACTTTCTTGGAAGAACAAAAGACGGTTGGCGTCAGCGAAGGGCTGGACCTGTCGAATCTGGAAGAGATTTCGCCGGACGAGGTCAACGCGAATCTGGCCCGCGTGTGGAGCTGGCGCGGGCCGCTGTACGAGATGTACGCCAACAGCCTGATGCTGGACTACGCACCGGATTTTGCCAAGCTCCATCGCTGGGGTTCGGACCTCTTCGGGCGGCCGTCGCACGTCAACATCATCACGCTGAGCATGCAGAACATTCACAGCTACATGATGTACGGCTGGGAAACCGGCATTTTGAATGAGTTCATCACCCTGCGGCGCAACGGCATGCCGCTCTCGCAGTTGATGGAGCTGGTGATGTTCTCGCAGCTCTACGCTGGGATGCGCGGCCTGGGTCACGTGTACCGCGCCGTTGGCGACTTGCTGCCGGTCTTCGGCGAGCCACCGGTGGCCGTGGAGTTCCCGGAGGGCTGGGCGGCCGACCCGGACGCCTTCAAGGCCGGCTTGGATTTCTCCACACGCGAGATGACACCCGCGGATCTTGCGGCATTGAACGGTTGGTACGAGCGGACGATTGGCTATGTGCCGACTTCCATCACGTTCGGGCTGAAGCACAATCCGCAGTTTGTGAAAGTGAATCGCGCGAAATGGGAAGTGACATTGAAGACACTTCCGAAACAGGTCGCGCCGTATTTGATGCTGCGTCACCATACCATCACGGGTTCGCGGGAAGGCCTGCGCGAGGCCGCGCTGCTCGGCAAGGCGTGGGGCGTGACTTCGGAGTGGATCGTCCAGGGCATCACTGGCACGGCCATGTACTTCACCGGTTTCGAAGGCCTGTATGCCGCGTATGAGGCCGTGGACGACCTGCTCTGACTTCTGACTTCTGAGTTCTGACTTCTACAACACGTCGCCGACGGCAGCCTCCACCATGTTGAGGCCCTCGAAGCCGGTGTAATAGTAGGCGCACGCCACGATGCCCAGCACCAGCCAGTCTCGGCTGAGGCCCCACGCTTTGCCCAGCAGCACGGCGTCGCGCAGGCCGTCGGCGTAACCGTTGGCCACGTTGTGATAGATCATCAGCCACGGCATGCACTGTCGGGGGAGGGCGCCGCGGAAGATACCTTCCCAGCGCAAGCGATAGGCTTTCAGAAACTGCGGGCGGTACTTGGCCATGAAGGTGACCCACTTCGGCACCTCGCCGCCGTTGTTCAGGTACCACTCCTCCAGGCGCGACCTGTCCGTCTCGGTGAGCTCGCGTGTCGACAGGTCCAGACCGGCCTTGAAGAACGAGAGGTCGTAGTCCCAGTCGGCAGGGAATGGCGACTTGGAAACCGGCCGGTCCTGGAAGTCCTTGATGAACGGCCACGTGGCGCGATAGACGGCTTCCAGGCCGCGCACGCCCGCGTACACCTGGGCCGACATCACGATCTCCATGAGCTGGGCTCTGGTGATGCCCTGGTCCTGCATGACCTTGAACTCGTTGGTGATGCCAATCTCCCAGTCCAGCCCGATGTAGGTATGCAGCTGGCCAACCGACATCATGAACACCGCCTCGGGCAGGTCGCGGCGGAACTCCGGCAACAGCCGATGGTGCAGCTTCATCATGTCGGGGCGGTTTTCGAGCCACACCGTATGCGACGTCTGCAGGTACAGCGGCACGTGGTTATTGCGGGCGTAGTTGTAGAAGATGTCCTTCTCTTCCTGGGTCGTGTGCTCCAGGTCGTCGAGGTTCAAACCGCGTTGGACACCGTAGTGGACGGCCGGCTGCGTCATAGTGCGCCATCATATATGATCGCGTACACTGAGGCCGCACGTGAAGATCGCCATCCCTGAACAGTTCCGTCGCACGCTCGACGGTCACCTGCCCGAGACGGTGGACGCCGCGTGGTATCGCGACATCACGGACGTCGCTGCCGCTGCCCGCGATGCCGACGTGCTGGTCATCGGCTTCATCGACGCCGCCGAGATTCGCTTCGCCATCCAGTCCGCCACCAGTGCCCGCTGGATCTCAACGCACGCTGCCGGCGTGGACCACTACCCGATCGACCTGCTCACCGAGCGTGGCTTGACGCTGACCAACGGCGCCGGCGTGAACGCGCCGCCCATCGCGGAGTACATCGTGCTGTGCGTGCTCAGCGCGGCCAAAAGCTTTCCTTTCTTCGTGGCGGCCGCCGAGCGCCACGAGTGGCCCAAGGGGCGCCCGCCGGCGGACGAACTGGAGGGCGCGCGCGCCCTGGTGCTTGGCTATGGCGAAATCGGACGAGGTGCCGCCGAACGGCTGCGCGCCTTCGGGGTCAAGGTCACCGGCGTGCGACGGACGCCCTCGGAAGAACCCGACATCATCGGACCTGACGAGTGGCGCCCGCGCCTCGACGAGTTCGACTACGTGTTGGTCACCGCGGCGCTGACACCCGACACGCACCACATGCTCGGGGCGGCGGAATTCGCGCGCATGCGCCCGACGGCGTGGGTGGTCAATGTTTCGCGCGGAGGGTTGATCGACCACGATGCGCTGGCAGAGTCGCTGGCGGCGGGGCGACCGCGCGGGGCGTATCTGGATGTAACCGATCCGGAACCCCTGCCAGCCGAGCATCCGCTGTGGCGTACCCCGCAGGTATTGATCAGCGGGCATTCGGCGGGCCGCAGCCCGCGCTCGCAGCAGCGCTACGTGTCGATGTTTCTGGACAATCTGCGGCGCTACCAGGCTGGCCAACCACTTCTGAATCTGGTGGATTACTCGGCGGGCTACTAAACTCGGCGCGCTACGAACAGGGGAGCAGTGTCAATGGCATTCGATTCGCGCGAAAGGGTTGGGTCAGTCATCAGTCGTCGTTCGGCGTTGAGGATGCTGGCGGCGGTCGGCGGCGTGACGGTCGCCGCGGCATGCGGACCGTCGGTGCCCAGCGCCGCGCCAACCAGTGCATCGGTCGCGGCGCCGCAGCCAGCCGCCACCACGCCGCCCGCCGCACCGGCCGCGGCCGTGACTTCAGGAGCGACATCGGCCGCAACTTCGGTGCCCGCGGCGGCGGCCACACAGCCCGCCGCGACGGCCCAGGCGGCCGCGACCGGCGTGCCAAAGTCCGGCGGCACGCTGCGTGTCGCCATTTCCGCGGACCCAGCCAGTCTGGACGGTCACCTGTATGCCGCTGGCCGCTTCGATACGACCTGGCTCATCTACGACCGCCTGACGGAGTACGACCTGAGCCTGAAGCCGCAGCCAATGCTGGCCGAAAGCTGGGACATCAGCGACGACTACAAGTCGATCAAGCTGAACCTGCGCCAGGGTGTCACGTACCACGACGGCCGCGAATTCACCAGCGACGACGTCAAATACAATTTTCTCCGCGTACGCGATCCATCGGTGGGCGCCGGCGCGTTTGTCAACCAGAGCAATCAGTTCACGTCGTTCGACACGCCGGACAAGTACACCATCGTCCTGAATTCGGATCAGCCGCGGCCGCTCGTCTTTGATTTCTTCGAGCGCCTGAACATGCTCGACAAGAACATCATGGAGGGGCCGGACGCCAAAACCAAAGCCAACGGTACCGGCCCGTTCAAGTTCATCGAGTGGGCGCAGGGCGATCATTTTTCAACCGAGAAGAACCCGAATTTCTGGATGACTGGCCGCCCCTATATCGACGGGGTCCGCACCCTGATCCTCAAGGATCCACAGGGTTCGGTCGGCCAGTTCGAAGCCGGTCAGGTCGACGTCTACGAGATCATGAACCTCGTCGACTTCCTGCGGCTGCGCAAGGACCCAAAGTACGCCACGGTGGTGAACGATGTGCCCACGGGCATGTACTGCTTTGGGCTCAATACGACGTGGGCGCCGCTTGATAACAAGATGGTGCGCCAGGCGCTGAACTACGCCATCAACCGCAAGCGGTGGGTCGAAGGCTACTTTCAGGACACGTCGGCGCCGATTTCACTGGAGTGGTACCGCGGGACGCCGATGCACGATGACGCGCGCGAAAACTTCTATGCGTTCGATCTCGACAAGGCAAAGTCGTTGCTACAGCAGGCGGGCGTCGGTCCGTTCTCGATGGACATGGTGCTCATCAGCTCAGCCGAGAGCACGCCGCTGTCCCAGATCTACCAGGCGGACCTGGCGACGCTCGGGATCACCATGAACATCGTCAACATGGACCTCGCGGCCTGGCTCGACAACGTCAACAACCGCAAGTATCACGGCGCGTACTACTCGCCGGCTGCCATCGCCTCGTCGGTCGGAACGGAGTTGACGACCAGCAAGGTCTGGCAGATCGGCAACAACAACTCCGGCTTCGACAGCCCGGAGTACGAACAACTGGGCACCGCGCTCACGACCGAGAGCGATCCGAACAAGCTGGCAATGCTCTACAAACAGACCAACGACCTGATGCTGGACGAGTCGTTCGTGCTTCCGTTGACCTGGCGTCCGCCGACCAACATGACGCGGGCGGCGGTGCACGCCACGAACAACTACTTCGGCGCGTGGTGGTACCGTGACGTGTGGATCGATGGCTGAGTCGCGGCTCGCACCGCGATAGGGTATGCTTTGACCTATCCACATGCCCACAGCGCAGAGGCGCCCAGACCACACACGAGGTGCGGGCGTCAACCGCCGTCGGGGCGCGCGCGATGAGTCACCCACTGTGGCAGCCGCGGTTGATCGTCGCAGCGCACGTGGCGCGCGCGCGGCCAAGGCCGGCGTGAGCGGCACTCCCGCGGTCCGCCCGAACGACGACGCGCCGACCAACAAGCACGAGTTGGCGTATCGGTTGATACGCGAACGCATCGAAGCCGCCGTGTACCAGCCTGGCCAGCGTCTGGTCATCGACGCCCTGGCGCGTGACCTCAACATGAGTCAGGTTCCGATTCGCGAAGCCATTCGCCGACTGCAGGCGGAAGGCTGGATCACGTATCGGCACAACTCGGGACCCGAGGTTGCCAATATTGGCCTCGAGCAGTGGCAGGCGACCATGGAGGTGCTGGCGGTGCTGGAGGGTTACGCCACCGCGCTCGCCGCGCCGCACTTGCGACCGGACGACGTGGTGCTACTCGGGCAGCATGCCGCGGCGATGCAGCACGCCATGGAGCAGTTCGATCTGCTGCGCTTCAGCGACAGCAATCGAGCGTTTCACAGCGTGATCTATGCGCGGTGCCCGAATCCAGTGCTCGTCGAGCGCATCTCGGAGACGCAGGCGCAGCTCGACGCGATGCGTGGCACGCTCTTCCCAAGCGTGCCACAGCGTGGTGCGGACTCGATTGCCGAGCACCTGAACCTGATCCGGCTGCTCGAGGAGCACGCGGCGTTCGATGCCGTGGAGGCGTACGCGCGCGAGCACAAGTTGCACTTCTTGCTGGCCGCGGTGCGGCAGTTTGAGCAGTGGGCGATGGCCAGGCAGAGTCGCATCTCAGGGTCCAGCGAGCCAAACGCGGCGTAAGACGCGCTCCTCAGGGCGACGCGACCTGTCGGGGCTAGAGGAGAAGACACGAGGCTCTACGCCGCCGCGGCTTGCCCGCCAGCGCGGGGCTTTCGCCCAGCGCCGCGATTCATATATGATGCACTATATCCCTCTGGCGAACGAACTGAGTATGGGGAGAACCGGCTGTGGCGACCTACGCGTACGTCTGTGAGGCTTGCGGACAGGACTTCGAAGTTTCGCGGCCGATGAGCGATCGCGAAAAATTGAATCGCAAGCCTCCCCGTTGCCCGCACTGCAAAAGTAAGAAGGTGCGCAAACAGATGTCGATGTTCACCGCGATCAAGGACTGGCGCACGACCTGACCAGCATGCCCCAGACCCCCAACCAGGTTCAGCAGGTGCTGGACGGGTTCGTCGGTAACGGACCCGAAATCGGCCTCCAGGTGGCCGCCTACCTCAACGGCGAACCCATCGTCGACGCCTGGGCCGGCTATGCCGATCCCGAGCATACCCAGCCCATCGATGGGCAGACGCTGTTCACCGCTTCGTCCACCGGCAAAGGCCCCGCCGCAAGCTGTGTTCACCTCCTCGCCGAGCGCGGAAAACTCGACTACGAGACGCCGGTGTGCGCCTACTGGCCCGAGTTTGGCGCCAACGGCAAAACCCACGTCACCGTCCGCCATGTGCTGTCCCACAAGGCGGGAGTGCCCAACCCGCCCGCGGGTTTCGACACGGCCATGATGATCGACTGGGATCGCATGTGCGCCGGCATTGCCGACCTGCCGCTGCTATTCGAGCCGGGCACGCGCACGGCGTATCACAACTACACGTTCGGCTACATCGTCGGCGAAATCGTCCGCCGCGTTGACGGTCGGCCGTTGCCGCGCTTCCTTCAGGAAGAAGTCTCCGCGCCGCAGGGGGTGGACTCGCTGTTTTTCGGGGTGCCTGCCTCGGAGCTCGATCGCGTCGCGACGCGCGTACCGGACAACGAGTTCAACCGGCCCGAGGTGCGTCAGGCGTGCATCCCCTCGAGCGGACTGATCACCAACGCTCGCTCCCTGGCGCGCCACTATGCGCTCCTGGACCGCGTGCTGCCGCCTGCGCGTATCGCGATCGCGACCGCGCTGCAGACCGACGAAATGGACGAGCTGTGGCACGTGCGGGTCAAGCGAGGCCTCGGCTACCGACTTGGAGATGACACCGGTCCGGGCGCCGGACCGCGTGCATTCGGTCACGTCGGCGCCGCCATGTTCGGGTATGCCGATCCCGAGCGGCACTTCGCCATGGCCTTCGTGAAAAACTACATCGACGCGCAATCCGGATGGGAGGTTGCCCGCGACGTCTACGCAAGCATCGAAAGGAGCTTTCCCACCTGAGACCCTTTACGGTCTGGGGTGGCACGCCTTGAAGTACGCCAGCGGTTTCTCGCCAGAAAGAGGTCAGGTCCTATGCAGTACCGAGTAATTTCCGCGGACAATCACATCCTCGAGCCGCCAAACCTGTTCATTGATCGGCTGCCGGCGCGTTATCGCGACCAGGCGCCGCGCCTGGTGCGGGGCAAGGACGGCGGCGACGGCTGGAGTCTCGACGGCTCGATTCCCGAAAGCACCGTTGGCCTGCCCTGGGGCCTGGGCGCGGTCAATCCGGGCGCGCGCATTCGCATCGCGCCACGTGGCCTGCTCTGGGAAGAGCTGGTGCCCGGCAATTACGATGGTGCCGCGCACATCAAGGACATGGCCGCGGACGGCATCGATGCCGCGGTGGTCTATCCCCAGATGGTGTACCGCGCGTACACCGGTCTCAAGGATCGCGACGTCGGACTGGAGTGTCTCAAGGCCTTCAACGACTGGCTGCTCGAAGACTTCGTCTCGGTCGACCCGCGCCGGCTGATCGGCATGTGCATGATCCCGTGGGAACATCCGCTCGAGGTCACGGTCGCCGAGCTGGATCGCGTGCTGAAGAAGGGCGCCAAAGCGATCTTCCTCCCGTATGCGATGGACCCGCCGATCTACGCACCACACTGGGACCCGCTCTGGGAGCTGATCAGTGGCGCGAATGCCGTCGCGTCGGTTCACCTGCGCTTCGGTGGCACGCGGCCGCCGGACCCACCCTTGCCCGAAGGTCTCAAGAAGAACTGGGTTGGCAGCGTCAACATCGTCATGGGCTATTTCGCGGCGATCCAGCCTTTGACCGAGATGATCTACACCGGCCTCTTCGAACGCTTTCCGACGCTCAAGTTCGTCCACGCCGAGGTGGACTGGGGCTGGCTCGGCTTCTGGACCGAGATCATGGACCAGGTGGTGCGCCAGCACAGCTACTGGGTGGACTGGCCGATGCAGCGCAAGCCGAGCGAGTACATCGGGCGCAACGTCTGGGTCACCGGGCTCGACGACGTCGAGGGCTTCCGCCAGGCGCGGCTCGGCAGCGATCTGGTCGCGCGCGGCGCGATGTTCTCCATCGACTATCCGCACGAGATCACCCTGTTTGGCAGCACGCAGCAGGTGCTGTCGGATTTGACGCAGGGGCTGGAGCCGAACGTCAAGCGCGCGCTGCTCGCGGGCAACGCGATGAAGGTGTTCGGGCTGCACGATGACCCGGTCGACGGTGTCGCCGGCGAGCGCCAGGCGGTCGCCGCCAGTTAGTGTTGTCCCCGAGGGGCCCCTCCATCACAGGGGCCCCTCTCACCGCGTTGGCGCGTCGCATGGCTGAGCCGGGCACGGTCACACGGTTTCCCCAGAAGGCACCCTGCATGCTCGTCGCCGGGATATTCTGGTGGCGAGTGTGCGCGCCAGACGTCGCGCGCATTGTGCAAGGAGGTCCATGATGCGGATCCGGTCGTCAGCCGTACGCTGCAGAGCGTTCTCACAAAGGACGGATTGACCGTGGCAGAAGGTAACCGACTGAGTGCCGATGATCGGCTCGACATCATGGATCTCATCGCCCGCTATACGCATACGCTCGACTCGGGCGATCTCGACGGCTATGTGAACAACTTTGCTCCCGACGCGGTGCTGTTCGAGCGTCAGAAGGGGCGCGAGCAGATCCGCGAGTTCGTGGCCGGGCTCATGCGCGAGGGCCGCGCCGGGCCGCTACCCAATGGAGAGGTGGCGTACCGCCACTTCGCTGGCCAGCCGACTATCGACGGCGCTGGCGATCATGCGACCGTTCACTCGTATCTCCTGTGGGTCAATATGGGCTCCGAACCGCCCGTGTCCTCGGCGGCCGAATACTTCGACGAGTGCGTCAAACTCGACGGCCGCTGGTACTTCCAGTCGCGCCGGCTGCATCGCCTCGCGGGTCGCTTTCCCGGCTCGCAGCCGGTTGTCGTGCCACCCTCGAGCACCACGTGAGCGCGCCGATGCTCGAGCAGTTCCGCACGCTGCCAATGTTCGAGGCGCGCGCCAGGGAGATCCTGCTCCCCGACGCACTGGCCTTCGCTTCTGGTGGCGCCGCATCCGAGGCGACGCTGGATCGGAATCGTCGCGCGCTGCAGCATCTGGCGATCGAGCAGCGCGTGCTGATGGATGTCAAGACGGTTGACACCACCACGTCGTTCCTGGATCTCACGCTACCGACGCCCATCATTGTGTCGCCGATGGGCGGCATGTACCGCTTTCATCCCGAGGGTGACGTCGAGATGGCGCGTGGTGCGACGCGTGACGGTGGGCTCTCGGTGGTGGCGGGTGGAGCGCCGGGTCTCGACAACGTCGCGGCTGCCGCGAGTGGTCCGCTGATCTTCCAGTTGTACTGGCTCGGCGACCGGGATTGGGTGTCGGAGAAACTCAAGACCGTCCACGCGGCGGGCTATACGGCGTTCTGCCTGACGGTCGACACGGCCGCCTACAGCCGCCGCGAGCGCGACATCGTGCTCAACATCCCGGTGCGCCGCGCGGCGGCTCCGCTGCCCGAAACGCAATCGTCGCTGACGTGGGACGACGTGGACTGGGTCAAAGAGCAGATTCCGCTGCCGTTCGGGCTCAAGGGCATTATGACGGCGCAAGATGCGTCGATCGCCCTCGACCATGGCGTGGACTTCATCTGGGTGTCGAACCACGGTGGCCGCCAGCTCGACGACGGCCGCGCGACGATCGACGCGCTCGCGGAAATCGCCGACGTCGTCAACGGCCGCGTGCCACTGATTATCGACAGCGGCTTTCGGCGTGGCACCGATGCTCTCAAAGCGCTGGCGCTGGGCGCGACGCTGGTGTCATTTGGCAGGACGGCGCTGTGGGGTCTGGCCGTGGGCGGCGCCGACGGCGTGCAAGCGGTGCTGCAACTGTTGCGTGAAGAACTGGTCATCAACATGAAACTGGCGGGTCAGCGCTCGGTAAAGCAGCTGACCCCCCGCGCGATCCGTCGCATCGACGGGTCGGGCTTCGCGCTTGCCGCGCCGGAGCGTCCGACGGCCGAAGGGAACCTGATGTCCCAGTTGTCAACCTCGCAGCGAGCGGCTGTGCAGCACATCTCTGATGACGCGGAGATGTCGGAAATCGACAAGATGTGGAGCATTACCGAGGCGGTTCTCGGCGGTGCTCCATCTCCTTCAACTTCAACTCCAACTTCAACTTCAACTCCAACTCCAACTCCAACTCCAACTCCAACTTCAAGTGGAAGCCTGTCGGAAAGGACGAACGACTGATGGACGGCCGTACAGCTGTCTACACGGGTCCCAAGACCATCGAAGTGCGCGAATATCCGGTGCCGGAGCCAGCGCCGGGTGAGGTCATTTTGCGGATTACCGAAGCTGGTTTGTGCGGCTCTGACCTGCACATCTGGCGCGGTGAGCTGGGCGAGCCCGCGCCGGGTGGCCGTCCGCTCGGCCACGAGGGTCTGGCGACGGTGCATGCGCTGGGTGAGGGTGTTGACACCGATTCGCTCGGCAGCCCGTTGCGCGTGGGTGAGCGGGTGACCTGGTTCCCGATCTTCACCTGTCGCCGCTGCAAGATGTGCTTGCAGGGCGACCTGCAGCTGTGCATCAAACGCCAGGTGGCCTACCGCATGAGTGGCGCGGAGCCGCCGCACTTCTTCGGCACGATGGGCGACTTCTTCTATTTCCCGGCCGGCCATCCGATTTTCAAAATCCCGGACGAGCTGGACGACGACGAGGTGGTGGCGCTCAACTGCGCGATGGGCACGGTGTTTCAGGGGCTCGAGTCCGCCGGTATGCGCCAGGGCAACAACGTGGTGGTCATGGGCGCCGGCGGACTCGGGCTGTACGCGACGGCCTTCGCGCGGGGCCTGGGTGCACGCGAAGTCATCGCCATCGACGCGCAGCCGGCGCGATTGGCGCTGGCGCGCGAGCTGGGGGCTTCGGCCACGATCGACATCCACGAGCTGGCGTCCGTCGAACAGCGCGTCCAGTACGTGATGGACGTGACGCACGGGCGTGGCGCCAACGTGGTGATGGAGCTGGCCGGTTATGGCGAGCTGGTGCCCGAAGGGCTGCGCATGCTGGGCGCGCAGGGCGCCTTCGTCGAGATTGGCAACATCGTTCCGGGGCGGCCTACGACGTTCGAGCCACGCCTGCTGGGGGGCGACAAGCGGATGATGTTCTCGTCCATGTACCGACCCGCGTCGGTGCCACGCATGCTGGACTTCATCAGCACCAATCGCGCGGCGCTGCCGATCAAGAAGGTGATCTCGCACAAGTTCAAGCTCGCGGACATCGATCAGGCTTTCGCCAGCTCGGAGTGGGACGGCAAGACCATCCCCGTCGTGCGGAGCTGCATTGTCCCGTAACACCCCCACCGGTCGTGAAAGGCCCTGACGTCCGTGTACCGTAAGTCGGCAATCGTTGGAATCGGCCAGTCCGAGTTCGCCCGGAAATCGCCACTATCCGCGTGGGAGCTGTGCCTGCAGGCCGTCCTGCAGGCTCTCGCCGACGCAGGTGTCGAGGCCAGAGAAATTGACGGACTCGTGCGCTACGACGCGCCCAACGAGCTCGTCAATCAAGGCCTGCTCATCCGCGCATTGGACATCCCCGAAGTCCGCTGGCTGTGCAACGCCCCCTACGGCGGCGAGGCGACCGGCGCGGTCATCTCGCACGCCGCGGCGGCTATCGCGGCCGGGCAGGCCTCGGTGGTGGTGGTCTATCGCTCGCTCAGCCAGAGCACCAGCGGCCGCATGGGTCGAGCCGACTCGCGCTATGGCAGCGACGAGGAGGTCTACGCCAGCGGCGACCGCACCCCTGGCGGCGAGTTCAGCGCGCCGTATGGCCTGCTCTCACCGGGCCAGGTCTTCGCGCTCTGGGCGAGTCGCTACAAGTACGAAAACGCGATCTCTGACCCAGACTGGGAGCGTGCCATGGGCACGTTTGCCGTGCAGCAGCGCCAGTACGCGCACACCAATCCGGCGGCCATCATGAAAGGCCGGCCGCTGACCTGGGACGACTACCACAACGCGCGCGTGATCAACTGGCCCCTGCGGTTGTTCGACCTGTGCATCGAAAACGACGGCGCCTGCGCGGTCGTCCTGGTCGACGCCGACCGCGCCAAACAGCTGCGCGCCGATCCGGTGTATGTGCTCAGCGCCACCCAATCGTTGTCGCCGCTGTCGGAGCCCATCGCGACGTACAAGCGCGATCTGACCGAGTTCGTGGTGCCCGAAGCGTGCGAGCGGCTCTACGCCCAGGCTCGCATTCAACCCAGCGACATCGACGTGGCCGAGCTGTACGACGCCACGTCCTTCATGGCGCTCAAGAGCCTCGAAACGTGGGGCTTCGTGCCACGCGGTCAGGCGTGGAAGCACCTCATCGAGCACGGCACCGGATTGGACAGTCGGCTGCCCGTCAACACGCACGGGGGTCACCTTTCGGAGGCGTATATCCACGGGATGAATGGCATCACCGAAGCGGTGCGCCAGTTGCGCGGCACCGCTGCCAACCAGGTCAAAGACGCGGAGCTTGCCGCGGTGTGCGCGCCGTTCGGCAGCGCGGTGCTGTTCGGTCGATGAAAATTCTGCCGGCGGCTACCGAGCTCACCCAGCCCTACTGGGATGGCGCGCGCGAAGGCAAGGTGCTGTTCCAGCGCTGCCGCCAGTGCGACACGCGCTGGCATCCGCCGATGCCAATCTGTCCGACCTGCTACTCGAGCGACGTCGAGTGGTGCGCCTCGAGCGGTCAGGGCAGCGTCTATACGTATACCGTGGTCTACCACCCGACCCATCCCGCGTTTCAGGACCAGGTGCCGTATGTTGTCGCGGTGGTAGAGCTCGACGAAGGTCCGCGCATCGTGACGAACATCAAGCACTGTCCCGTCGAAGCCGTGCATGGCGGCATGCGGGTCTCGATCTTTTTCGAAGAGGTTTCGGACTCCACGAGCCTGCCCCAGGCGGAGCCGGCGTGAAGCACAGCACCGAGCGTATGCTGACCACTCACGTCGGCAGCTTGCCACGTCCGCAGGCATTTCTGGACGCGACGCCACGCCCCGGCGAGCCAGCCACCGTCGACGACGCGACGTGGCAGGCCATCCTGCGCGAGTCCATCGCCGAGGTCGTCCACAAGCAGGCTGAGCTGGGCGTCGACGTCATCAGCGATGGCGAGTTCGGAAAGTCGAACTGGCAGGCGTACATCATGGAGCGCGTTACCGGCTTCGAGGGTCGCCCGGTGGACCCGCCGAAGTGGGGCTACATTGGTCGCGACCTGGAGACGTTCGCCGACTTCTATCAGGAGAGTCGGCCCGAACTGTTCAAGCCTCGCACGCGCTGGGCGTGCACTGGCCCAATCGAATACGACGACACCCAGATCCAGCGCGACATCGCCAACTTCAAAGCGGCCTTGAAAGGCGTGCAGGTCGAGGACCCGCTTCGGGGGCCGTTGGAAGCGTTCATGCCGGTCATCGCGCCCGGCAGCATCGCCCTCGACGACCAGAATCTGTACTACCCGAGCGACGCGGCCTACGTGCAGGCCGTCGCCGACGTGCTGAAGCAGGAATATCAGGCGATCGTCAACGCTGGGTTTCTGCTCCAGGTCGACGACGCGATCCTGGCCAACCTGCACGACCTGCTGTCGATCGACGGTGAAGACAACTACCTGCGCTGGGCCGAGTCGCGGATTGAGGCGCTCAACTACGCGCTCGAGGGCATTCCGCCCGAGAAAGTGCGCTACCACCTGTGTTGGGGCAGCTGGCACGGGCCGCACACGTCGGACGTGCCGCTGCGGACGATCGTCACGACGATTCTCAAGGCCCACGCCGAGGCCTACTCGATCGAGGCTGCCAACCCTCGGCACGAACACGAGTTCGAGGTCTGGGAGGACGTCAAGCTGCCCGGAGGGCAAGCTGCTCCTGCCTGGTGTGATCACCCATCGAACGCCGGTCGTCGAGCACCCCGACGTGGTCAAGATGCGCATTCTGCGCTACGCCAGAATCGTTGGACGCGAAAACGTGATCGCCAGCTCGGACTGCGGCTTCTCGCAGGGCACGCGCACCGTGCGCGTCCACCCCAGCATCGTCTGGGCGAAACTTGCATCGCTGGTGGAAGGCGCGCGTCGGGCGACGCGCGAGCTCTGGAACTGATGACTGTTGCGCGTTTGAATCTGACAGCGCGGCCGCTCCAGGACGGGCGACCGTTCGGCGAGGCGGGTGCCTACGAAGAGCTGGTCGGCGAAGCTGAGTTCGCCGTCAAGCCTGAGCAGTCACTCAACAGCGTCATCGTCGACCTGCCGCTGGCGCCCCGAGACGCCGAGGGCAACGTGCGCTTTACCGCCGACGTGCGCATCTTGCGACCGGCAACACCTGGCAGGGGCAACCGCGGGCTGTTCCTGGATGTGGTGAATCGAGGCACGTCGATCTTCACGCGCATGCTCGAGCCCGGCCCCATGGGCCCCAGCACCGGCATCACCGAGGGCTTCCTGTTGCAGCGTGGCTTCACGGTGGTCACATGCGGCTGGCAACACGACGTGCCGCGTGGCGGCGGGCGATTCGGTTTGACCGCGCCCGAAGCGATGCAGGACGGTCAGCGGCTGGTGGGCGAAGTCAGCACGATGAGAACCATCGACGCGCCCACGGACACGATCGCGCTGGATTCGACGTACGCGCCGGCGGACGTGTCGACGGGAACCCTCGTCGAGAGCGACAAGCCTGGCGCTCCTGGACGCGAGATCGCGCGGGACCGCTGGTCGTTCGTGCCTGGCGCGTTGCAGGTGCGTTACGCGGATGGGTTCGTCCCGGGCAAGACCTACACGGTCACCTATACCGCCGTTGGCGCACTTGTGACGGGTGTCGGGTTCCTCGCGCTGCGTGACCTCGTCTCGCATGTGCGGCAGACCGACGGACTGACGTTCGCCATTGCCCTGGGCGCCTCCCAGACCGGCCGGTTCCTGCGGCAGCTGGTGCACCTCGGGTTGTGTGAGGAGGAAGAAGGGCGCCTGGCGTTCGATGGCATCCTCGCCGTGGCCGCCGGCGCGCGGACGACTGACGCCAACCGCCGCTTCGGCCAGCCGTCGTCCCAGGACCCAACACCCCCGCTGTTCCCGTTTACCGACGCGGTCCAGATCGACCCGTCGACCGGCGAGTCTGACGGTTTGTTGCGGCGTGCCTTTGAGCGCGGCAGAGTGCCGCGCGTGATTCACCTGAACACCTCGTCCGAATACTGCGCCAGCTCGGCTTTCATCCACTACTCCGCCGCGCTGAGCCACCTCACCGCTGACGGCAGAGTCGACGTCGAGGTGCCGGAGAACGTCCGCATCTACCTGTGCGCCAGCACGCAGCACGCCCCCTCGGCGCTGCCCATCGGCACCGGCGACGTGCCGGCCGGACGGGGCGTCAATCCCCCGAACACGATCGACTACAAGCCCTTTGTCCGAGCCGCGGTCGACAACCTGACGGCCTGGATTGCCGGCACGGCCGAGCCACCGCCAAGTGCGTATCCGCGCTTCGACGATGGGACGCTCGGGGCCGACTTGCGGTCGGCAACCGATGCTGATGGCAACGAGGTTGCCGGCCTGCGTCATCCTGACGTGAGCGTGCCGTTGGGCAGTTACACCGGGTGGAACCAGCGCGATCCGGCCATCGGCGGCGCGGGACTGCTGCTGAGGGCGACGGGGTCGACGATCCCGTTTTCACCCGACGTGATCCACGCTCGCTACCCGAATCGCGACGACTTTTTAGCCAAAATAGGTCGCGCAGCCGAGACATTAGCGGCCGAGCGGTATATCCTTCAGGACGACGTGGCAGGGGTTGTACGTGCTTCCGGCGAGCGCTGGGATCAGTTCGTCAGGTTGGCTTAGAACAACTTGCGACCCGTGCCGGCAAGGGGTAGCATCCGGTGGCGTTGCGTATAGCGGATCGTATACGAACAAGTAGCGCATGCAGCATTTGATAGTCAGACGCGGAGGCGTTTGAGCCTTGGGTAGATACGTCGTCCAGCGCCTCCTTCAGGCGATTCCGGTGATCTTCTTTTCGACCTTCCTGGTCTTCATGGTGATCCACCTGATCCCAGGTGACGCCGCGGCTGTTCTCGCGGGGCCGAACGCCACACCTGAGGCGCTCGCCGCCATTCGTCACGATATGGGCCTCGATCAGCCACTCCTGGTCCAGTATCTCGTGTGGATGGGGCACGTCCTCCAGGGAGATCTCGGAAAGTCGACGCTCAGCGGACAGCCGATCTCCAAGCTGCTGCAAGCGCGTGCGCCGGCCACCATCGAGCTCACCGTTGCCGCGATGGCGCTCTCGATGATCATCGCGCTGCCGCTTGGGATCTTGAGCGCGGTCCACGTTCGCGGCAAGACCGAGTGGGCCGTTTCGACGGCTCAGAGCCTGTGTCTGGCCATCCCGAACTTCTGGGCTGGCATTCTGGCCATCATTTTGTTCTCGCTCATCCTGCGCTGGCTTCCGCCCGGAGGCCGCGTCGCGGACGGCAACGACATCGGCGGCTCGATCAAGTCGCTGATCCTGCCGGCGACGACGCTTGGCCTGGCCCTCGCCGCGGGTCTGTCACGTTTCCTGAAGTTCAACTTGCTGGAAGTCTTCTTCGACGACTACGTGCGCACCGCGCGCGCCAAAGGCCTGAGCAACACAGCCGTGATTTATGGCCACGCGCTGCGCAATGCGCTGCTGCCAGTCATCACCATCCTGGGCGTACAGTTCGCCACGCTGCTGGGCGGCACGGTGATTATCGAGTCAGTGTTCTCGTGGCCGGGCGTCGGTGGTCTGATGCTCGACGGAATTTCCAACCGCGACTATGCCGTCGTTCAGGGCGGCTTGCTTTTGCTGGTCATGCTGTTCATCATCATCAACCTGCTGGTGGACCTGAGCTACGCGTTACTTGATCCACGCATTCGGCTGGGGGATAGCTAAGCCATGGCCGTCAGATCTGCTACCGACCTTGTCGCCAGTCCGCCGCTCGTTGCGCAACCGCAGCGGATTAAGAAGTCGCCGCATCCGCTCAATGCAGCGTTCGTCCGCACCTGGCGCAACCCGCTGGGCAAGTTCGGCCTGATCATCCTGGGCGTTCTGCTGTTTTGCGCCATTTTTGCGCCGCTCGTCTCGCCATACGATCCCATCGTGCAGCATCAGGGCAAAGAGCTCCTCGGTCCCAGCGCCCAGTTCTGGTTGGGGACGGATGAGCTTGGACGTGACCTGTTCAGCCGCATCATTTACGGGGCGCGGCCATCACTGGTGGTTGCCCTGATGGTGATGGTGATCGGTGGCGGGCTGGGCATCGTCTCGGGGCTGACCGCGGGCTACGTCGGCGGGTGGGTCAACGCGGTGATCATGCGTATGTTCGATGCGCTGTTCGCGTTCCCGGCCATCCTGCTGGGCTTCGTCGTCATCGCCGCCCTCGGGCCTGGCAAGTACCAGGTTGCCGTGGCCATCGCCATCGCGGTGATACCCAGTTTCGGTCGTGTGGCCCGCTCGCTCGTCCTCAAGGAGCGACATCGCGATTATGTGCTGTCGGCGCGCGCGTCTGGCGCTAGCAGTGGGCGGGTCATGTTCATCCACGTGTTGCCGAACGCGGTCTCGCCGATGATCGTCAACCTGGCGCTGCTCATGGGTTTTTCCGTCCTGGCCGAAGCCAGCCTGGCCTTCCTCGGCCTGGGCACCCAGCCGCCTGAACCGTCCTGGGGCGCGATGCTCAACGGCAGCCGCGCGTATCTGCGGGTCGACCCGTGGATGGCCATCGGGCCAGGCATCGTGCTGGCTATGCTCTTGCTCGGCCTGAATTACCTGGCCGACGCGCTGCGCGAAGCGTTCGATCCCCGCCGAGTCAACGCGTTCTGAGTCGGCGCGCGGTTTGATCCACCGCCAGGTCGCCATCGTCGGCGTCGGTCAGACTCCGTTCGTTCGAAACGGACAGCGCACCGCCTGGGACCTGGCCCTGGATGCCAGTCTGGCGGCCGTCGCCGACGCCGGCATCGATCCGTCGGAGATCGACGGGCTGGTGCGTTATGCGTTGCCGACCGAATACGTCAGCATCCCGATGATGCAGCGCTCGCTGGGCATCCGTGAACTGCGCTACTACACCGAGGCACCGCTTGGCGGTGAGGCTACGTCGGCGGTGGTCAACCACGCGGTCGCGGCCATCGCGTCGGGTCAGGCGTCGGTCGTATTGCTGTGGCGGGCGCTCAATCAGAGCGCCGGCGTGCGCTTCGGTCGGGCAGACCAGCGTCTGCCGCTCGTCGAGGGACAGCAGGACGTGGTCGTGCCCGAGGACGGTGAGAACCGTTCCTTCCAGTGGCCGTACGGCCAGATGTCGCCGGCGCACATCTTCGGTTTGTGGGCACGCCGCTATGCCTACGACAACGGGCTGAGCGACGCGGACCTGACCCGCGCGCTCGGGACGATTGCGATCCAGCAGCGCGAGTTTGCGAACAACAACCCTGGGGCGGTCTTCTACGGGCGGCCGCTCACGTGGGACGACTACGAGCACGCGCGCTGGATCAGCAAGCCGATTCGCCTCTTCGACATGTGTCTGGAGAACGACGGCGCCTGTGCGCTGGTGCTGGTATCGGCCGATCGCGCCCGCGCCTTGCGTCCCGACCCGGTCTACGTGCTGTCGGTGACGCAGCACCTGGCGTCGTACAAGGAGCCGATGGGGCTCTACGGCGCGGACCTGATGGAGTGGTTCTCCGCGGCGGCCGTCGAACGCTTGTATGGCGAAGCGCGCGTCTCGCCGCGGGACGTGGACGTCGCCGAGTTGTACGACGCCACGTCGTTCATGCCGCTCAAGAGCCTCGAGACCTACGGACTTGCGCCGGTGGGCTGGGCCTGGAAGCACGTGATCGAGCACGGCACCGGCCTCGACGCGCCGGTGCCTGTCAATACGCACGGCGGGTTCCTCTCGGAGGGCTACATCCACGGCATGAGCACCATTACCGAGGCGGTCCGCCAGATGCGCGGGACCGCGCGTAATCAGGTGCGCGACGCGTCGGTGGCGCTGTGCGGCGCATCCTTTGGCAGCGCCATGCTGCTGGGCCGATGAAGCTCATTCCAGCTATTACGGCCCTGACGGAGCCGTACTGGGAGGGCGCTCGCCGCGGCGAGCTGCTGCTCCAGCGCTGCACCGTGTGCTCGACGTTGTGGCATCCCCCATTGCCACGCTGCCCTTCCTGTCATTCCGACGCGGTTGCGTGGGTGCCCGCGAGCGGCCGCGGGCGCGTCTACACCTACACCGTCGTCTATCACGCCACGCACGTGGCGATGAAGGACAGAGTCCCGTACATCTCGGCGCTGATTCAGCTCGACGAGGGCCCGAGGATCTTGACGAACCTGCGCAACTGTGCCGAAGAGGACGTCCGCGTAGACATGCCGGTCAGAGTCCTGTTCGAGCCACTCACCGACGAGATCACGCTCCCTCAGTTCGAGCCCGACAAGAAGTAACGTTACTCTACGTCACGGCTGGTGCTTGTGTGAGCTCCGCGATCTCCTCACCTGAGAGGCCAAGGAGCCCGCCGAGGATCTCTTGATTGTGCTCGCCTGGCCGCGGCGCGGCGCGTACGGGCACATATGCGTCCGACATCTGGATCGGCCAACCGGGAATCGTCACCGAGCCGCGGTCGGGGTCGTCGACGGTCACGAAAATGCCCCGCCGCCGCAGGTCTGGATCGTTCAGCACTTCGAGCGTGTCGCGCACCGCGCCCACCGGCACCCCGGCACCGCACAGGATCTCCATTGCTTCGATCTTTGTCTTGTCCTTGAGCCAGTCGATGACCACCTGGTTGGTCTCCTCGCGGTGCGCCCCGCGAATCACGGGCGTGGCAAAACGTGGGTCGTCTCGTAACTCCGCCCGCCCGACGACATCCAATAGCCGGTACCACTGCTCGTTGGAGCTCAGGTGCATGAACACCCAGTCATTGGGTCCGAACGGCTTGCACGGGTAAGCCTCAGCCGGCGCAATCTTGCGCGTGAACGGCACCCAGTTGCCGGGTCGCGGCGTGGGTACGCCCTGCTCGATCGGATGTCCATAGTGGATGCGCATGAACGTCGAGATGTGGTCGGTCATCGCCACCTCGATGCGCTGGCCGCGTCCCGTGCGCTGGCGCTGGTACAACGCGGCGAGGATGCCCATCGCGGTCATCAGTCCGGTACCGTTGTCGCCGATGTCCGGCCCGGGCTTGATGGGCGGACCGTCCGGCTCGCCAGTGAAGCTCGATGAGCCCCCGTACGCCTGGACGGCCGGCTCGAAGGCCGGAAAGTTGGCGTACGGCGAGTCGCTCGCGTAGCCCTTCACCTGCGCATAGATGATGCGCGGATTGACGCCCGAGACCACCTCGTACGTAAGCCCGAGTCGATCGATGACGCCAGGACTGAAGTTCTCGACGAAGACGTCGCACTTGCGCGCCAACGCGAGTACCGTGTCGATGCCGGCCTTGCTCTTCAGGTCCAGCGTGATGGACTTCTTGTTGGGATTGACGATCAGGCGGTTGAGCGGCGGCATGCTGGACTCGGTCTCCGGCCGCTCGACCTTGATGACTTCGGCGCCCATGAAGGCCAGCGCCATGGTGGCCGCTGGTCCGGCCACAAAATGCGTCAGGTCCAGGACACGCACGTCCTTGAGAGGTGCGTCAGGTCCGGATCCGTTTGGCTCGGTCATGGTCAGTGTGCCCCCGGATACTCGATGATCGCCCGACCCGCGATCTGGCCGTTGCTGAGCGCGGTGCAGGCCTCGTTCACACCCTCCAGCGTAAACCTCTTGCTGACCAGCTGGTCCAGCGGGAATTTACCCTCGGTGAACCACTGTACGTAGCGCGGATAGTCGCGCTCTGGCCACCCGATGCCACCTGGCGCCCCGCGCATCACCTTCCCAAACGCGATCAGGCTCACGTCGGGCATCGCCGGCGCTCCGTGCGGCACGCCGATGATCACGGCGGTGCCGCCTTCACGTTCCCAGATCTGGCGGCCGCGCGCTGCCTGCAGCGCTTGCTCGGTGGTCTTGGCCACGCCAATGGCGTCAAAGGCGAAGTCGACGCCGCTCAGCGGCGTGCCGCCCATGATCTCGCGGATCTTTGCAACCGGATCGTCACGCGAGGCATTGACCCCGATGGTCGCGCCGAATTGTCTGGCGAACTCCAGCTTTTCGTCGGTCAGATCGACCACGATGATCGGCGAGGCACCCGAATTGGCGCACGCCTGCACACATGACAGGCCGACGCCGCCCCCGCCGAACACGGCGACGGATTGTCCGGCGCGCACCTGCGCCGAGTTGAGCGCCGCGCCCGCGCCCGCCAGGACCGCGCAGCCGACGATCGACGTCACGTCGGTCGCGACCGATTTGTCGAGTTTGACCAGCATCTGCTGGTCGACCACCGTGTCCTCGCACCAGGTGTACATGCCAATGTAGGCCGGGCCGCCAAATGTAACGTGGTTGCCACGGTGGGTCACGTTAGCCACGACCGGCGGCACCGGGTCGAGGATGTTGCGCTGGACAATGCCCATCATCACGTGATCGCCCTCGCGCACGTAGGTGACGTCGCGACCAACTTTTGTCACAACACCGGTCGCTTCGTGGCCCAGAATCATCGGCACGGGCGAATTGGAGCGTCCTAACTGGTGGAGCTGCGAGTGGCACATCCCGCTGGCGAACAGTTTGACTTCAACCTGCGAGGGACCTGGATCGGGCAGGTCGACGTCGTCGATGACCATCGGTTTGCCATACTCGACGTACACCGCAGCCTTCGTCTTCATAATTCGCGATCATATATGATAACCGCCAATGTTGCTCAAAGGTGAGTCCCGCACTTCTCGACGGTCGGCCCTCCGGCTCCTGGGCCTGTCGGCTGGCGCCGCGCTGCTCGCAGCCTGCAGCACGGCGCCGTCGGTGTCGGCACCAACTACTGCGCCCCAGGCGGCGCCCACCACTGGCGGCGCGGCGCCAACCCTCCGCGGCCAACCACCGCTGCCGCTGCCACCGCGCAGCCCCAGCCCACCGCGGCCGTCGCGTCGGCTTCAACGCCAGCGCCCGCGGCGACCACCGCTACACAACCTCGCCGCGGCGGTGTCGTCCAGTACTCCATTCAGGCTGACCTCAGCTCGATCGACGGTCACGTGCGCACCCCGGGCGCGATCGGACAGCCTGTGGCTTGCCTTCGATCGTCTGACCCAGTATGACGAGCAACTCCAGCCCCAACCCATGCTCGCGGAAAGCTGGGACCTCGCTCCGGACTACACAAAGATCCAGATCAACCTTCGCAAGGGCGTCACCTTTCATACCGGGCAGAGAGTTCACCAGCGACGACGTCAAATGGAACCTGCTGCGCGCGCGCCGACCCGACGATGCCTCCGGTCAGTACGCCAATCAGAGCAACTGGTTCACGGGCATCGACACGCCCGACAAATACACGGTCGTGCTTACCTCTGACAGTCCGCGACCAGCGATGTTCGACCTGTTCGAGAACCTGAACATGCTCGACCAGGCGACCATCGACATCGACGCGGGCCCGAAGCAGACGAAGGCGGTCGGCACCGGACCATTCGTGTTCAAAGAGTGGGTTCAGGGCGACCACCTGTCTTTCGACCGCAATCCGAACTACTGGCAGGACGGTAAACCGTATCTGGATGGACTCCAGGCCAACGTGCGCGACATTCAAGCGGCCACTGTTCAGCTGGAAGCTGGCGCGCTCCAGTTGATTCGCAATCCGCTCGTCGACGACACGGCTCGACTGGAGCAGGACCCGCAGTACACCAAGGTGCTCCACCCGAATCCGGGCACGTTCTTCGAGTACGGCCTCGACTGCAGCAAGCCGCCCCTGGACAACAAGCTGGTGCGTCAGGCGCTCAACTATGCCTTGAACCGCCAGCGGCTGATCGACATCTACAAAGGCAATGTGACCGTGGGTGCCCTGCCCTGGGGGCCAAGCTCGCCCGCGTTCGACGACACGAAGAACAAGGCCTTCGCGTTCGACCTGGACAAGGCGAAGTCGCTGCTCCAGCAGGCGGGCGCCAGCAACGTCGAGATCGACAACATCATTATCAAGGGTTCGTACCCGCAGCAGGAGACGTTCCTGCAGGTGTACCAGGCGGACCTGGCGTCGATCGGGGTCAAGATGAACCCCAAGCTGGTAGACGCGGCCACGTGGCTGGATCAGGCCAACAATGTGAAGTACACCGGCATGTGGTCGTCGGGCGACAACTACTCGAATCTGCACCCGGGCTCACTGTTCGCCGTCTCACCTGGCTGGCGCGTGTATCCGAATAACGACGGCTTCCAGGACCCCCAGTGGGCGGACCTCGTCGCGCAGGCCAACGTGGAGACGGACCCCGCCAAACAGAAGCAGCTGTATTCGGATATCAACGATTACGTCCTTGATCAGTCCTTCACCTACGCGGTGTCGAATAACCCCGTGTGGTGGATCGCCACGAGCAAATTTCACGGGCTGGAGCCCACCCTGCACCAGGGGTTCCTGTGGACCAACGCCTACATGGACGCGTAACGCTCGTTCTTTTTAGAGCAGCTCCGGGTCGAGGGAGTACGTGTGTGCTCCCTCGACCCGGATGCGTTACCGGAACGAAACGTCAGGCTAGCCAGACATCGCTGTACCACGGCGACTCGTGCGCCGTCCACTGGATGCCCTGCACATTGGACTTCGCCAGCAGCAGTGGCGGCGACACCGTGATCAGGAACACGAAGTCTTGATCCAGGACCAGGTCATTCAACTGCGAGTACGCCGTTTTCAGTTTGTCGGGGTCCGTCTCCGTCGCACCGGTGGTAATCAGTTGTACGTACTCGTCGCTCTTGAACGCTGAATTGTTCAGATCAGGATTGAACGCCTTCCCATTGGTGAAGGCCGTGCTCGGCGACAGGTTGAAGTACGTCCCCGATGCAAAGTAGATGCCGTTGAACTTACGGTTGTTCACCTGGTCGATCCACGTCGCGCCGTCGTACTGCTGGATGTTCATCTTTACGCCGATGGACGCCAGGTCCGCCTGGTAGATCTGCGCGAAGCCATTGGTTTCGTTGTTCACCGGATTGGCCATGAAGTCGAACTCGAGATTCGTGACGCCGGACTGGTCCAGAAGCGACTTGGCCTTGTCCAGATCGAACGTGTAGTAGTTCATTTTCGAGGCGTCGTAGGCCGGGAAGCTGGCAGCCAGGGCAGAGATTCCGCGGCGCCAATCCCACCCAGGATCGTATCCACGAATCGCTGCTTGTCGGCCGCGTACGTCATCGCCTGGCGCAACAGCTTGTTGTCCCACGGCGGGATCGTCAGGTTGAAGCCGGCTTCGTAGTGCGGCGCCGGTGAGCGGATCCTGCGAGGCCAGGTAATTCGGATCGTTCTTCAACCGGTTGTAGTCGGTGAGGCTCGGCGGCCGCGCGATATCCAGGGCACCCGCCTCGAGTTGCGTCACCATCGCCTGCTGATCGCGCAGGATCGGCATCTGGATCCCGTCGAGATACGGCTTGCCCGACTGCCAGTAGTTCGGATTCTTGGCTAGCGTGAGGTGGTCACCTGGCACCCACTCGACGAACTTGAACGGCCCGGTGCCGTTGGCGGTGCTCTTGGCGTCGGGACCCTCGAGCGTGTCCTTATCGCAGATGTTGAGGAATTCGAGCAGGTCGAAAATCGTGGGTCGCGGCTGGTCCGAGTGGAAGATCGCGGTGTACTTGTCCGGCGTCTCGACGCCGCTGAACCAGGACGCCATGCCCGTGTACTGGGCAGCGGCGACCTTGGGATTCGCGGCGCGCTGCAAACTGTAGGCAACGTCGTCGCTGGTCATCTCGCGACCGGAGTGGAACTGCACGCCCTGGCGCAGGTTGACTTTGAACGAGCGCGCGTCGGAGCTCATGTCCCAGCTTTCGGCGAGCATCGGCTGGGGCTTGAGGTTGGCGTCATACGCCGTCAGGCGCTCGAAGACGCCGACCCACACCACGTCGTTCTGGACTTTCAACATCGGGTCGAGGCTGACGGGATCACCGGGGAAGTACGCCTGACGCAACGTGCCGCCGGTCTTCGGCTGCGGGGTGGTCGGGACCGACGTGTTTGCCGGAGAGACGACGACGGTGGTGGCCGTGGGTTGGGCCGCGGCAGCGCTGGTCGGCGCTGACGTTGGCGCGGCGCCGCCGGTGGCGGCGGGCGCCGCCGCCGCGGGCGCGGCCGTCGGGGCAGCCGGCGCCTGTGGCGCGACGCCACACGCGGCAAGGACAGAGACGCCGGCTCCGCCCACCATCAGTTTGACCACAGTTCGTCGATTCATGCTTTCTCCAACTCCCCCGCGGGTGTATGCGTGTTAAGCCATCTCCACGATGGCGCGACCCAGGATTTCTCCTCGTTCGAGTGCCTCGCAGGCCTCGTTGATCTGCTCGAGCTTGAAGCGGCGGCTGACCAGGCGCTCCAACGGCAGCCGTCCGGACTGAAACCAGCGCACGTACATCGGATAGTCGCGCTCTGGATTGGGCGACCCGCCGTAGGTGCCGCGGTACACCTTGCCCCCGGGCAGAAGCTCGCCCAGTACGCCAACGCTCACCTGATGCCGAGGAATGCCAACCTGGACCGCTGTGCCACCTTCGGGCTTCCAACCCGGTATGGCGGGCCGCACCGACGGCAGCAACTGCGCGATGGTCTCGGGTCGGCCAATCGCGTCGAATGCGAAGTCCGCGCCACCGTTGGTGATCTCTCGAATCCGTTCGACGGCGTTGCCTTCGCGACCGTTGACGCCGTGCGTGGCGCCAAAACCTCGGGCGAACTCGAGTTTCTCGTCGGTCACGTCCACGGCGATGATCGGGCCCGCGCTCACATTCGCCGCAGCCTGAATGGCGCACAATCCCACGCCGCCAGCCCCGAAGACGACCACCGAGTCGCCCGGCCGTACTTTCGCAGTATTGATTACCGCGCCGCAGCCCGTCGTCACCGCGCAGCCGATGATCGCCGTCACGTCGGTGGCGACCGTGTTGTCCATCGGCACAACGTAGGCCTGGTCGACCACGACCTCTTCGGACCAGGTTGCCGACGCACCCGACACGCGCATTTCCTGGCCGTGCAGCTGGACCGTCGGCAGTTCCGGACGCACCCCGCCCGGCAGGTGACGCGGCATGAAGCTCAGCATCACGTGGTCACC
Organism: uncultured Chloroflexia bacterium; assembly: GCA_963776625.1. Classification (GTDB taxonomy): domain Bacteria; phylum Chloroflexota; class UBA6077; order UBA6077; family CF-72; genus CF-72. The sequence continues at coordinate 232,057 of CAVZNP010000014.1, forward strand.
CTCGCGAATGCCGGCCACGCCCTTGCCAGCGCTGACGACGACGGCCGTCGCCTCGTGTCCGAGCAGCGTCGGCACTTTCGCGTCAGGGCTGTGCAGCGTGTGCAACTGCGTGTGGCAGATGCCGCTGGCAAACAGCTTGACCAGGAGCTGGTTTGGGCTCGGGTCGGGGAGCTCGACTTCGTCGATGACCATCGGCTTGCCGACTTCGACGTACACCGCGGCGCGTGTTTTCATCGGGTGCCCTTCACGCGTCGGTGAGCGCCGATTTGACCGCTTCGGCCACCGCCAGACCCACGCGCCGCTGGGGCGGCCCGCCTCCGCCGGTGTTGTAACTGAAGTAGTTCTTGGCGAAGCCAATCGCGAACGTGTGCTCGGGATCGGCGTACCCGTAGGATCCGCCACCCCCGACGTGGCCAAAGGCGGACGGTCCCGCCAGTGGGCCGCAGTCCTGCGCGCGGCGGTAGCCGAGGGCGCGTCGCACGCGGACGTGGTAGACCTCGTCCCACTCGAAACTCTGGATCTCGGTTGCCATGGCGATGCGCTCGGGCGAGAGTATGCGGACTCCGTCCAGTTCCCCGCCATTTGCGAGCATGGCGTAATGGCGGGCCAGGCCGCGGGCGCTCATGATGCCGCCTGATCCCGGAATGGCCGACTGCTGGATGGCGCGCTGGTTGAACCACTTCGCCACCTGCGAGCCGGCCGGCTCGCCGACCATGCGCGCGTCGTACTCGGGCGGCGCGGGGGGCGCATCGGTCAGGACCGCCACGCGTGGCAATGCCTCGTCGGGCACGCCGAGGTAGACGTCGATGCCGCCGAGCGGCCGCGCGACTTCCTCCTGCAGGAACTGTCCGATGGGCCGACCGTCAATCCGCCGGATCACCTCGCCGACCATGTGGCCGTACGTGAGCGACGCGTAGGCGGTGCGGATGCTCGGTTCGAACATCGGGGTCAGGTCGGCAATGCCGCGGCACATGCGGTCCCAGTCGGACAGCCATTCGGGCGTATACCCGACGGGCGTCTGCGGGACACCGCTGCGTTGCGCGAGGACGTCGCGCACCGTGACCTTGTCTTTGCCGTGAGCGCCGAACTCCGGCCAGTAGTAAGCGACGGGCTTGTCGTAGTCCAGTTTGCCCTTGTCGGCCAGGACGTGGGCACACGTCGCGGTGATGCCCTTGGTCGTGGACGAGAGCATGAACAGGGTGTCGCCGTCGACGGCCCGCTTGGTCGCGGGGTCGGCGAGTCCGGCCCAGGTATCGACGACGAGTTTGCCATCCAGATAGGCCGCCACCTGCAGCCCAATCTCGGGTCCTTCAGCGACGAGCTCTTCGAGAACGGCGCGCACCCTCGCGTTGGGATCAGCCATATGCCGAATCCTATATGATCGCCGCACGGCTTGGGAAACGGAGTTGCATTCTAAAGTCGAAAGCTGCGGCTTTCTCCCCAGGGCGCGCTCGGGTTGGTCACGAGTTTTTAAGTCGAAAGCTGCGGCTTTCTCCCCAGGGCTCCGCGCCCTGGACCCCGCGTCCCAGAGCCCTACTCTCGGTGGCCGCCAGGCGCATCCGCTGGCTGGAGCGCACGCACTGTCAACACGCGTGTAATCCAACAGGGGTATGCCTCCGCGAGATGTTCCACCCGAGGTGTCCCTCAGCGTCTCGAGGATCGAGGTGCCCCTGGGTGGCATCGCCTGAGGTGTCTCCAGGGTGTCATTGCGCGAGGTGTCCTCCACAGATGTCCTCTGCGTGTCCTCCCGAGGCGTCGTCCAGAACGAGACGTTCGGGAGGGCGGATGCGGCTGGCGGCCACCGAGAGTAGGGCTCTGGGACGCGGGGTCCAGGGCGCGGAGCCCTGGGGAGAAAGCCGCAGCTTTCGACTTAAAAACTCGTGACCAACCCGAGCGCGCCCTGGGGAGAAAGCCGCAGCTTTCGACTTTAAAAAAACTCGTGATCAGCTCGCTCGCGCTCTGCTGCTACTTCTCGAGATCGAACCAGACATTCGCCTGACCCGTGCCAAGCGCTGATTCGTAACTCCCGAACAGTCGGCCCTCCGCGGTGAACGCCTCTGCCCCGAGGGCGCCAGCCAGATTCAGATAATGCGCCCAGCGCCCTTCGGGCGATGCGCTGCGGCGGTACTCGTCCGAGAGCGCCAGCACCTCGCTGTGTCGACCGTGTAACAACAGCTCCAGGATGCGTTCATCCCACTGCCGGTTGCCGGCCAGCGTGATGTTGGCCGGGTCCGCGCCGGCTTTGGGCAGGATCACGTCGTACGCGTTGAACTTGTGCGACATCCCGCCCGCCGCGAGGAACACCACGCGCCGCGCGCCTGGCAGGCTCTCGACCGCCTCGCCAATCGTCTGCCCAAAGGCCAGGTCGTTGTGGACCTCCGCCGTCTGACACACCGACACGGACAGCACGCGCGCCGTGCCCTCAGGATTCAGGTAGCGCATGGTGGTCAAACTCGGATAGTGGATCGGCAGCGTCGAGTAGTGGCACGCATTGACGCGCACGTCACGTTTGGCGCCGACTTCGGCGATCCAGTCGGCCAGCTCGGCGTCGCCACGGTAGTCATAGGCGTAGTCGTGGATCATGTCCGGCAGCTCCTCGGAGGTGTAGCTGCCGGACAGCCGCGCGTTGGCGTTCAGGATGTAGTCGATCGTGCTGAACCAGTGGGTGTCGACGACGATGAACGTGTCGACGTCGAGGTGGGCGATTTTGTCGGTGTAGAGCTGCTCCATCGCCGAGTACATGGTGGTGACGTCCTCGCCCATGTAGGCCTTGCGGGCCGCCGGGTCGAGGATGAACAACCGCGGGATGTGCGTGCAGAGCGCCGCGCCCACGAACTTCGCCATCGTCGTTACGTCAGCCCTACGCTACCGCTCGCGCGCCAACGCGTCGAGGGACCGACTGACTCGGGATGACGCCCCCCAGGGGCACAGCGTGTGAAGCGTCAGGCAACTTTGACGGCGTTGCCCTGCATCGCGGGCACGACTTCGTTGAGCAGTGGCATGAGCTTCGTCAAGCGTTCCTCGGCGTCGTCGGGCGCCAAGTACGGCGGCCGCGCGGGCCCCATCTCGATGCCCGTTGTCACCGAGGCGCACACCTTGGTCATCCCCAGCGCGCCCAGCGCCGCTTCGCCGCCGCGCGGAAACACCAGATTCAGCCGTCGCTGGACCAGCTCGGCCTGTGCGTAGTCGCCAGCGGCCAGCAGACGATCGATCTCGACACACGCCGGAATGGCAAAGACGTTAATGGTTCCGCCCGCCGAGCCGAGCATGCGTCCCGTCAGGTACGCGCGGAACGTCTGCAGATAGACGATGCGGCCCTCGATCTCCTCGATGAGTGCCTCCAGGTGCTGCAGGTCGGTTTCGACCTCTTTGATCGCCACGATGTTCGGATGCTTGGCTAGCTCGCCGACGAACTTCGGCCGCAGATGGAACTTGCTCAACGCCGGATTGTGATAGATGACGACCGGCAGCCCACCCTTGTCGGCCACGTCGAAGAAGTGGCGCTTGACCTCGACCTCGCCGAGCTTCCAGTAGTACGGCGCAATGACGACGGCGTAGTCGTAGCCCAGGTCGGCGGCAATGCGGGTCAACTCGAGCGTCTGGAGCGTGGTCACGCCCGAGGATGTCGCGAGCGCGGTGCCACCGTGCTGGCGGACCTGTTCGAGGGTGACCTCCATGCACCGCACGCGCTCGGCCGTCGACAGGTGGGGGAACTCACCGATGCTGGGGGTGGCGTTGATGCCGGTCGCCCCCTGGTCGAAGCACCAGTCCACCTGGCGTCGCAGCGCGTCTTCGTTGAGGCTGTACTCGTCGTCGGCATGCATGGGGGTAACGACCATGCCAATCACCCCGCCCAAAGTGCTCGCCATTCTGGGAACCTCCTGCCGTCCTGCTCGTGCCCACCGCGCGGTGGGATGGTGCATGGATCATATAGGATCGCGGGGGCGGGGCGGCCGCTTGCGCGGTCGCGTTGTGCGTCTCGTTGGGCCCGCGTCGCCGCGTCTCGCGGTGTGCGTCGTTGAGCAGCCCGCGGCGATCGTCTAGGATTGTCCCCAGCACTGAACGAACGACTCATGAACAGTGTCAGCACCACGGCCGGCCCATTGGACGTCGACAGCCTTGGCTTCGTCCTACCGCACGAGCACGTGATGATCTGTTCCCCCGAGGTGCGTGCCGTCTGGCCCTCGTCGTTCGATCATGCGGCTGCTCGCGAACGCTGCATTCGACGCCTCACGGCCGCCAGAAACGCGGGCGTCACCACCTTCGTCGACGTCACCACCATCGATTTCGGCCGCGACGTTCAGTTCGTTCAGGACGTAGCGACCGCTGCCGGGCTGCCGGTCGTCGTGTGCACCGGCCTGTGGAACGTGCCGCTGATTTTTCAGTACCAGCCGCTGGAGCTGTGTGAGACGTTCTTCGTCAAGGAAATCACCGAGGGCATCCACGGCAGCGCCATCAAAGCCGGCATCATCAAGATCACCTCCAACGCGACCAGCTTGACGCCGGCCCAGGACAAAGTGTTCCGTGCCGCCGCGCGGGCGCACCGCCAGACCGGCGTGCCCATCACCACGCACACCGAGGCATCCGAACGATGCGGCCTCGACCAGCAACGCGTGCTGGCCGAGGAGGGCGTCGATCTGCGCCGCGTCATCATCGGTCACAGCGAGACCGAGGACTACGACTATTTGCGACGGCTCCTCGATCGCGGCAGCTATCTCGGCATCGATCGCTTTGGCGCTGACAATGTCGCGGACCCTGCCGCGGCCGCACGAGCGGGCCGACCCGACCACCAGCAGCGTCTGCGCATCGTCGCTCAGCTGTGTCGCGAAGGCTATGCGAGCCAACTGCTGCTGTCGCATGACACCTCCGGGATCAGCGTGTTCCCGGTCGACGGGTACGACGCGTCACACCCCAACGGGCGCTTCGACTACATCCCGACGACGGTTGTTCCGCAGCTCCTGGAGGCGGGCGTCTCACAACGAGACATCGATCAGATGACGCGCGACAACCCGCGCGCGATTTTTGCCGAGGGTGCTCCCTACTGATGAAAGCCAGAAGCACGTCACTCACGCTGTATCACTTCGAACCCGGGCACCATCGTGAGGTTTGCATGTGGCACGACCAGGATCACAAACCCGAAGTGGTCGGAACGATGCCAGACGTCTACATCTCGCAGCGCTGGGTGGCCCCGCCGGACCTGATGCAGCTGCGGCCGTCAAGCACGCTCGAGCACCAAGGCGGCGAATACGTCAACATGTACTGGAGCAGCGGCACGCCCGAGGAGATGCAGGCCGACTTCAGCGTGCTCGGCCGGCGGCTGGAAATCGTCGGCCGCATGCAGCCGATGCGCTACATCCACCGCACGTGGGGAAGTCGGCTGGTTCCGATTTCCATGCAGGCACGACCTGGCTTGCAGCTCTCGGCGGAAGCCGCGACGTTCGCACCGCAGACCAGCGGTCTGATGCTCGTGGTGGTCGAGCTGGCGAAGTCCGACAATCGCGACGCCTTTGCGCAGTGGCACGAAACCGTGCACATGCCGATGATTCTGGAGACCGGCGTCTTCAGCGCCGCGGCCAAGTTGATTTCGAGCGATCCGCGGGAACGCGATCTGTGCGTCATCCTGTACTACTCCGACCGTCCGGATCTGGTCGCCGCGTACCGCGAGTTCCAGGAGATCACCCGTGGCTGGCGTGGTACGGACAAGGAATTTCCAGATGCGGCCAGTGCGCGACGCATCGTCCACTCGGGCATGTACCGCCCCAGCATTGGTCACTACGAGTTCTATGACTGACCGCATCGAGATTGTCGATGCGCAGGTCCGCCTGAACCAGCTCGTGTCGGATTAGCGTACCCGCCCATTGGGTCGGGGGAACCTGCGCACGTTTGAGCCATGCACGCCTCCGGGTCGGGGAGCCTGCGGCCCCCCGCCGCCAGTCGCTGCTCCGCTCGCAGGCTCGCTGCGCGCTCCTTCCCGCGGCGACCCCCCGCGTACGTGCTGACCGCACCTCTGCGGGGTCGCGCGCTCGCTCGCGTGGTCCACACACCGTGGTGATTGGACGCGTTTGACAGCTCGACGCGTGGTTCGCTGAGCGTGTCTGCCGACACGTCCCGACGGTCAACACGCGGTGAGGCACCTAGCGTGTTGCATCGAGCGGTGTGACAGTTCGACACGTTGTCCGCAGAACGTCGGCGCCATCACGTCTCGAGGATCAACACGCGGTTGCAACCAATGGGGTTCGGCCCAAACACCAATGGGGTTCGGCCCAAACGTGATGGCCTTCAACCACGTCCGATCGACACGGTGTGTGGCCCACGCGTGTCGGCGTGCGACACCGCCGAGGTGCGGCCCAGCACGTACGCGGGGGGTCGCCGCGGGAAGGAGCGCGCAGCGAGCCTGCGAGCGGAGCAGCGACTGGCGGCGGGGGGCCGCAGGCTCCCCCGACCCGGAGGCGTGAACGGCTCAAACCTTACCAATCCTGTGCGGGGGGTCGCCGCGGGAAGGAGCGCGCAGTGAGCCTGCGAGCGGAGCAGCGACTGGCGGCGGGGGGCCGCAGGCTCCCCCGACCCGGATGCGTGAATGGCACACACGTGCGCGGGCTCCCTTGACCCGGACACGCGAATTGGCTCAAACGTTGAAAAGCTAGCCCTGGGCTGAACGTCCTCGCAACGTATCCGCGAGCTTCTCCGCGAGCATGAGCACGGACGCGTTCAGATTCACGCTCGGGCAGTCGGGGAAGATCGACGCGTCGATCACGCGGAGTCCCTCGACGCCGTAGACGCCACCCTGCTGGTCTACTACCGCCAGCGGGTCACGCGATGGACCCATGCGGCACGTGCACGACGCGTGGTGCCCCGTGCTGATGGTGCGGGCCATCCAGGCGTCAACGTCCGCAAGATCATCCGTGGAGGGGTAGCGCAGTGCGGTGCGCAGCCCGTCGAACGCGCGATGCCGACCGAGCTCCAGCGCCAGACCAAACAGCTCGCGCAGCCGAACCAGGTCCGATTCCTCCGCGAGGTAGTTGAAGTCAATCGACGGCGGCACGGACGGGTCCGCGCTCACCAGGCGCAGCGCACCGTGGCTTTTTTCGTACATCAAGCTGCTCGGGACGGTGAACCCGAAGCCGTTGTCGCCGCTTCGACCGGTGGAAATCAGCATGGTCAGCCACCCGTCGTCGCGCACATCGGAGCTCGGCGCCGTCGTGCGCAGCTGGAGCTGCCAGGGCGTGCCCGGCGGCGGGAAACTCTCGACCGCCGCGTTCGTATCCCAGACGGTCATCACAAATGGATGGTCGAGCAGGTGCTGCCCAACGCCCGGCAAGTCCACGACCGGGGTAATCCCCACCGCGCTGAGCTGATCCGCCGGGCCAATGCCCGAGAGCATCAGCAGATGCGGCGAGGCGACGGCGCCGGCCGAGAGAATAATTTCATCCGCGGTGATCAGATCTCGCTGGTCCCCCGAGACAATCTCCACGCCGTTTGCCCGTCCGCCGGTCACGCACACGCGGGAAATGACCGTGTCGCACAGGACCTGGAGGTTGGCGCGCGGACGAATAGGCATCAGGTAGCCAATGGCCGAGCTCTGGCGCACGCCGTCGTGGAAGTTGGACGGAATTGGTCCAACCCCGCGCGCGTCCGGCAGGTTCATGTCGGGGCAGTGGGCATGGCCGAGGTCGGTACACGCGGTGAAAAATGCACGGCTGGGCGGCAGCCAGTCGTCCTGGGCCGCGCGCGACACCGAGATAGGGCCGGCCGCCCCGTGCAGATCGTTGTCGGCGTAGTCGCAATCCGTCTCCAGCTTGCAGAAGTACGGCAGGCAGCGCTCGAACGTCCAGTCCAGGTTGCCGGCCGCGGCCCAGTTGTCCAGGTCCTGACGCAGCGCGCGCAGGAACACCGTGCCGTTGATCGACGAGCTGCCACCGATCACCCGCCCGCGCGGGACCGGCATGTCCAGCGAGCTAGCCGTCGCGCGGGCCGTATACGCCCACTCGTGGGAGGCGAGGCGCGGACCAGCGTACATGCGCAGTCCGAGGTCGAAGCCGCGCACACGTGGTGGAAGCTGATCCACGTGGGTGTAATCCGGTCCAGCCTCGATCAGTCCCACGGACCGTTCGCGGTCTTCTGAAAGGCGTGCCGCCAGAACCGCGCCAGCGCTGCCGGCGCCCACAATCAGCGTGTCAAAGTGCCGCAGACTCATCCCGGGGTCCATGCGTCCATGAAGGTGACGCTCTGAAGGAGAACATGTGTCAGACTCATCCCTGAATCCACGCGTCCGTGAAGGTGAAGCCTTCATGGAGGGTGTGGCCAATCCCTTGAATGTTCGACGTCGCGAGATAGCGCGCCGGCGCCGCGGCGACCGGGAACATGCATGATTCGTCTACAAGGATCTGGTTCAGCTGCATGTAGATGCTCTGGCGCTTGGCGCGTCCGGCTCCGAGCCGGCCTGATCGATCAGGCTCGAGTAGGTGTCGTCCTTGAACCCGGAGCTGTTGTCGTTGGGATTGACACGCTTGCCCTGGGTGAAGAACGTGAACGGCGAAATTTGCGTGAACGTGTCGAGGACCGTATTGAACCCTTTGTACTTCCGATTGTTGGCCTGATCCAACCACGTCGCGACGTCGACTTTCAACAGGTTGATGTTGACGCCGATCTTGGCCAGATCGGACTGATAGATCGTCGCCAGGTCGGTCAGCTCGGGGATGCCCGGGAAGGGCAGCATGTCCAGGTCGAGCGGTGTGGCAACGCCGGCCTGCGTCAGCATCGACTTCGCCTTGTCCAGGTCGAACCCGTAGCTGCTGGCGGCGGCCTGATCGTAGGCGGGCGACGACGGCGGCCAAGACAGCGCCTTGGGCATGACCGTGGCCCGCAGCACGGTGTCGGCGCTGCGTGCTCCCCTGCCCGGAACGGCATACGAGGACGAGCGGTATTCTGAAGATCACATGCCGAAGAAGACGTTTCTGACGACGCACACCGGCAGCTTGCCTCGGCCCTCCGATCTCACGCCGCTGCTGCAGAGCCGCGAGGACGGCAAGCCCACTCCTGAGCTCGACTCGCGCGTCAGCGAGGCGGTGCGCGCCGTGGTCCGGCAGCAGGTCGACGCTGGCGTCGACGTCGTCAACGATGGCGAGATGGGCAAAATCGGCTATTCGACTTACGTCACCGGACGCCTGACTGGTTTCGATCTCGCCGAGGCGCCGGCCACGCGCCCGCCCTTCGACGTCCAGGAGTTCCCCGATCTGCAGGACTACCGGCGGCCAGTGTCGTCCGCCATCCGCTACGCGTATTCGGCCGTCTGCACCGGCGACATCAAACTCAAAGACTCCCAGGCGGTCCAGGACGACATCGCCCGACTCAAACAGGCGGGCGCCGCCGCCGGCGCGGACAACCTGTTCATGAGCGCAGCGTCGCCGGGCGTCGTCTCGGTGTTCATTCCAGACCAGCACTACCACAACCACGCGAACTACGTGGGCGCCGTCGCCGAGGCCATGCGCGCGGAGTACCGCGCCATCGTGGACGCGGGCATCACACTCCAGGTCGATTGCCCGGATCTGGCCATGGTCGGCGCGCGGTATCCGAGCCTGGAGGAGTTCCGCACGTTCGCGGCAACCAACGTCGAGGCCCTCAACCACGCGCTGCAGGGCCTGCCGCCCGAGCGTGTGCGGGTCCACATCTGCTGGGGCAACTACGAAGGACCGCACAACCACGACGTGGACCTCAAAGACATCATCGACATCGTGCTGCGCGCCAATGCCGCGGGCCTGTCAGTCGAAGCCTGCAATCCGCGCCACGCGCACGAGTGGCGCGTGTTCGAAGACACGCCGCTCCCTGAGGGCCGCTATGTGGTGCCAGGTGTCATCGACTCCACCAACAACTTCGTCGAACACCCGGATCTCGTCGCCGAACGCCTGTTGAACTACGCCAGCGTGGTCGGCGCCGAGCGTGTCATGGCCAGCAGCGACTGCGGGTTTGGTACGTTTGCGGGCGTGAGCAACGTAGCGCCCAGCGTGGTGTGGGCCAAGTTTCGATCCATGGCCGAAGGCGCGCGGCGCGCCGCCGAGCGAGTCGATAGCACGGCGGCAGCGCGATGAGCGACGCGGTCAATGACGTGAGTCAAGTGCGCCGCCTCCTGGCGCAGTACTGCGATTTCATGGACGATCGCCGCTATCCCGAGTGGAGCGAGCTCTTCACCGCGGACGGTATCTGGGCACTTGGCGGCAAGGAACACCGCGGGCCTTCAGAAACGAAGGCGTATATGGACCAGCTGCTGAAGGATCGCCCCCAGCGACGCACCAAGCACGTCAATACCAACCTGCTCATCGAGCTGGACGGTGCGCAGGGTCGAGTGACCAGCGACTACGCGATGCTTGCGAGCGAGCCGGAAGGCGCGCCGTGGATGGTCATCGCGCTGGGCCGATATTTCGACCATGTCGTGCGTAAGCCAGACGGCAGTGGCTGGCAGTTCGCCGAGCGTCGACTGGGCACGCCCGCGGACGCGTAGACGACTTCGGTGACAGGTTGCCCGCAGGAGCGCGCAAAGCGGTTTCGAGGTGCGGTGCTGGGTTTCGGCCGCGCTCCTGGGAGGCGGTGCGCGGTTGCAACTGCCTTGAAACCGCCTCCCAGGCTTGCTCGCCGCGCCCCCCTCGGGTAGCATCCGCGGCGGTTCTATAGCTAATCGTATATGAATCGGCGTTGGGGGGAGACCCATGGCTACCCGGCTGTCCCGCCGTCAGGCACTCAGCATTCTTTCTTTTGGTTCCGGGGCGGCCCTGTTGGCCGCCTGTACGTCGGCTGTGCCCGCGGCGGCGCCCACGCAAGCCGCGGCACCGGCAGGAGCCGCGGCAGGGGCCGCCACTCCGCAGCCCGCCACCGCGGCCACACCGCAGCCCGCGACTGCTCAGCCCAAGGCCGGCGGGACGCTGCGCTTCGCGCAGACCGCTAACCCGGTCAGTATCGACGGCAACAGCATCGCGGGCGGCGGCAGCGAGACGTCGTGGCTGGTGTTCGATCGCCTCACGACCTACGACCAGAATCGCACGCCGCAGCCGATGCTGGCGGAAAGTTGGGACATCAGCAGCGACTACAAGTCGTTCAAACTGAATCTGCGCCAGGGCGTGCAGTTCCACTCCGGTCGCGAGATGACCAGCGACGACGTGAAGTACACGATCCTGCGCCTGCGCAATCCTAGCGTTGGCTCGGGCATTCTCGCGGGCTTCAGCAACTGGTTCTCCTCGGTTGATACGCCCGACAAATACACGGTCCAGCTCACCGCCGACGCCTCGCGGCCGACGTTCTTCGACGCGATCGAGCTGTTCAATATCGTCGACAAGGACAACGTCGAAGGCCCGGATGCCCAGTCCAAGATCGTGGGCACTGGACCGTTCACCTTCGTCGAGTGGCAGAACGGCGACCACTTCACCGTGGCCAAGAACAACAACTACTGGCAGAGTGGTCGACCCTATCTGGACCAGATCATCAGCTACGTTCGCGACCAGCAAAGCATGGACCTGCAGCTGGAGTCCAACGGCCTGGATGTCGTCAAGATTCCCTCTGTTGACGACTTCGTCCGACTCAAGGCCGATCCGACGTACCAGGCCATCATCCACCCGGCGTCCGGTACGTTCTTTGAAGTTGGCTTCAATTGCAAGCACCCGCCCCTCGACGACAAGCGCGTGCGCCAGGCCCTCAATTACGCGATGGACCGCAAGCGGTTCACCGACACGATCATGCGCGGTACCGCAACGCCCATCGATCTGCCGTGGAGCACCACCTCGCCCGCCTTCGATGACGCCAAAAATGGCATGTACACGTACGACCTGGACAAGGCCAAGTCGCTGCTCAGCCAGGCAGGCGTGACGGGCCTGGAGACTGGCATCCTCGTCAACGGCATCGGCGCACCCCAGGTGCTGGCCTTCTCCCAGATTTACCAGGACAGCCTGGCGCAGATTGGGGTCAAGCTCAACATTCAGAACGTCGAGCCGGCGGTGTGGGTTGACACGCTGATCAACAAGAAGCCGGACTACACCGGCCTGTGGGCAGGCACGGACCAGATTGCTCAGCTGGCGCCGAGCACGCTGTTCCAGCTGTCACCTGGCTGGCGTCTGGACAACAATCACTCGAATTTCGTCGACCAGATGTGGACCGACCTCGTCAATTCCTCGCTGTCCGAGGTGGACCCCGCGAAGCAGAAGGACCTGTACGGGCGGTTGAACGACTACATTCTGGATCAGTCGTTCACCGTCGCAATTGCGACGTACCCGTATACGATCCTGATGCGGTCGAATGTGCAGGGCACGGGCTATCTGCTCCACAACGGGGGACTCGACTTCACCGGGACCTATCTCGCCTGAAACCGGCGTGGATCGGTGCGGCTCGAAACGTGAGACGCCAGCACGTCTCGGGCCCTACCCGTCAGGTCCAGGTCTGGAGGACGTCTTTGAGCGCCTCCGCGGCGACTGACACGGCTGGCAGCCCATTCATGTAGTAGGCCGACGACGCCACCGCGTGAACCACGTATTCGCGCTGCATGCCCCACGCCTTGCCCAGCAGCGCGTTCTCGCGAATCCCCTCGCGGAAGCCATTGATCGTGCAATAGCGCAGCGTCATATACGGCAGCATCTGCTTGGGCAGGCCGCCGCGGAAGGCGCCTTCCCACTTGGCGCGGTAGTTCTTCAAGAACCGCGGGTGATACTCCGCCGAAAACCGCACCGACTCCGGCACATACCCGATCGTCCGCTCGTACCAATCGGTGATGGCCCGCAAGTCAGCATCGGTCAGCTCGGGTGTCGAGAGGTCCAGGCCGCAGCGGAAGGCCGCGTCGTCCGCCGCCCAGCCGTCCGGGAATTCGGCCGGTTCCGCGCGGTCCCGATAGTCGCGCAGCATCATCCACACGGCGCGGTAAATGTTCTCCGCGCCGCGCGGACCACCGGTCACCTGACCGGCCATGAACACATCCAGCAGCTGGTCGCGCGTGACGCCCTGGCGTCGGCAGGAGTGCACCGTATTGAGAATGCCCGTCTCCCACGCCATGTGGATGTAGACGAACAGGTGGCCGAGCGAGTCGAGCAGAGACGCGCCCTTGAGCCCCGAGCCGAGCGAGCGTGAGCCGCGGCGGTGGAGTTTGGCAAACTCTGGCCGGTAGTCGAGCATGATCAGCTCGGAGCTCAGGTCGTACAGCGCCTGGCGATTGTCGAGCAGGCGTAGGAGCTCGGCGTTGATCTCGTCGCGCGTGGTGATCTCCAGGTTCCCCGTGTCCATTGCCATCGGCGCGATCATATACGATGTCGTGTATGCAAGTCGCCACCCTGGCGCCGCTCATTCCGTTGCCGCAGCCGCATACCGTCAGCGTCGAAGACATCGAGTACACCCGCCACGCGGGCGAGCCACTGCTGGCGCGCGTCTACCGTCCGCTCGACACCACGCCGTTTGTGGCCATGGTCGACGTGCATGGTGGCGCGTGGGTCGCGGGCAACCGGACACAGCACCAGGCCATCGATCAGGCGCTGGCCGCGCAGGGCGTGCTGATCGCGTCGGTCGACTTTCGTCAGCCGCCGGGTAACCCGTATCCCACCTCGCTGGTGGACGTCAACCTGGCGATTCGCTGGCTGAAGTCGCAGTTGTCGACCTTCGGCGTGGCCGAGGGCGCAAAGGTCGGTGCCTTTGGTGGTTCAAGTGGCGGGCACGTGGTTGTCCTCGCCGCGATGCGGCCGCACGATCCGCGATACGCGGCGGTGCCGCTGCCCGGCGCCGACGTCTCGGCGGCACTCGACTTTGTCGTCGCCGACGCGGCGGTCATCGATCCGCACGCCAGGTTCTTGAAGGCCCAGGCGGAGGGCCGCGAGGACATGCTCGCGCGTCACACGCTGTACTGGTCCCAGCCGGGTGACGACGTGGAAGGCAACCCCAGCTTGATGCTCGAGCGCGGCGAGAACGTAGCGCTGCCGCCGCTGTTCCTGTCGCAGGGCACGGCCGATCAGAATGTGCCGGTCGACTGGACGCGGACGTTCGTGCGGCGCTACACGGCGGCCGGTGGCAGCGTGGAGTTCCACGAGTTCGAGGGGCTCGGCCACGGGTTTCTGCTGCAGGAACCTGCGCGGCCCGAGGCAATCCGCCAGGCGGAGCTGACCATCGACTTCGTGCGTCGACAAGCGAAGTAAGATGGGGGCCACATGACGGACGAAGACGCCATTCGCAATACGATTGCCCGCTTCTGTCAGTGTCTGGACAGTCGCCAGTTCCAGGCCTGGACCGAGACCTTCACGCCGGATGGCGTATTCGGTCGGCTGCAGGGGCGGGCGGCGATTCTGGAGATGATTCTGCGTGGCGAGCTGGCCCTGCAGCCGGACCTGAAGCGCCAGCACGGCGTGACGAACTCCATCATCGAGATTCAGGGGGACACCGCGGAGTCCACCAGCGATCTGACGATGTACGATCGGGTTGGCGACGGGCCGATCACGGTGCGGATCGGGCGGTACTACGACAAGCTAGCGCGCCAGCCGGATGGTGCCTGGCTGTTCACCGAACGCCGCCTCGAGTGGCGAGACTAGTTCGCTCTGGATAGAGCGGTGTTTTGGCACGGCTAAGCCATTGATTCGCGCGTGGGTGGATGCGGCTGTTTTTGGCACGGCTTCGCCAGAGCTTCGTGCTTGGGTGTATGCGCAGTTTTTTGGGACGGCTTCGCGGAGGGGCAGCGGGTTGTGTTCTACGGAGTTTTTGGGACGGCTTCGCCGGAGGGGCTCCGCCCCTCTACCCCGCGTTTGAGCGAGGCACGTTAGGGTCGCGCAGGGTACGTTCCAGCGTGACGCTGGGAAGCTCCGCTCCCCGGGCCCCACGGGCTGCCGCTACATGCACACGTCTGGACTACCCACACGCGGTCGCAGGAGACGGTTTGCAGACGGTTTGCACACGTGGAGAACACTGGCATCCACGCTGGAACGGTTCTGGCGGTCGAGAGCTTGCTCGCTTAGCGGCAGCCGTGGGGCCCGGGGAGCGGAGCTTCCCAGCGTCACGCTGGAACGTACCCTGCGCGACCCTAACGTGCCTCGCTCAAACGCGGGGTAGAGGGGCGGAGCCCCTCCGGCGAAGCCGTCCCAAAAACTCCGTAGAACACAACCCGCTGCCCCTCCGGCGAAGCCGTCCCAAAAACTGCGCATACACCCAAGCACGAAGCTCTGGCGAAGCCGTGCCAAAACAGCCGCATCCACTCACACGTAGCCCCTCCGGCGAAGCCGTCCCAAAAACTGCGCATACACCCACACGCAGCCCTCCGGCGAAGCCGTCCCAAAAACTGCGTAGAACACTACCCGCTGCCCCTCTGGCGAAGCCGTGCCAAAACAGCCATATCCACCCACGCGCTATCAAAGCAAATTTAGCTTATGAATCAATCCATGCGGTGGTGAAGTACCAGGCGCCGTATTGATTGATGGTGAGCCCCTTCACGTTGGTCCTCGTCACCAGAATCTGCGGGTTCGTGGCGATCGGCATGGCCCATGACTGGTCCAGGATGTAGTCGTTCATCGCGGCATACAGCGTCTTCTGTTTGGCCGGGTCCGGCTCGGTGGCCACTTTTTGCACGAAGTCCTGCCACTCGGGCGTGTTCCAATCCGTATTGTTCGGACTCGGCCGCCACGTCGGACCGTTCAGGTTGTTGATCGGCAGCAGATTCGACACGACGTCGCCGGTGGCATACATGGCGTCGTACGTGTGGCCGAGCACGTTGCCCGCCCAGGTCGCCGGATCGTAGCCCTTGATGTTCAAGGTGACGCCAATTTTTGCCAGGTCCGCCTGGTAAATCTGCAGGAAGCCAAGCGAATTCAACGGACTGGCCGCCGTAGTGATGACGTCCGTCGACAAGCCCGAGACGCCGGCCTGGTCCAGCAGCGATTTTGCTTTGTCGAGATCGAACGTGTAGGCCTTGTTCTTGTCGGCATCGTACGCCGGTGAGCTTGGACTCCACTGCAGGTCGAGCGGCTGGGCGAAGCCCTGGAATACCTGACTGGCCAACCGCTCCCGGTCGATGGCCCAGTTGAAGGCCTGGCGCACGACCTTGTTGTCGAAGGGAGGGACCGACGTCAGAAACGCGAGCTCATAGAAGGTGCCCGAGCTGGGATGCACCACAACGTTGTAAGACGAGTCGGCCTTGAAGCGTGCCACGTCGGGGATGGCGCCGCTGCGCAGGACATCCAGCGTGCCGCCCTCCATCGCCAGCGTGCCGGGCTGATCGCCAGCGAAAATGCGGACGACGATGCTGTCGAGTAGCGGTTTGCCCGCATCCCAGTAATTCTTGTTTTTGGCGATGGTGATGTGGTCGCCCTGGACCCATTCCACGAAGGTGTACGGGCCGGTGCCCGACGAGGTGGTCTTGGCGTCCGGACCCTCCAGAACCGCGCGGTCGCCCATGTTGAACTGCTGGAAGAAGTCGAACATAGAGGGTCGTGACTGGTCGGACTTCAGGACGACGGTGTACTTGTCAGGCGTGTCAATGGTGGTGAACCACGCGCTCTGCGCCGCGAAGTCGCCGTAGCCGGCCTTCGGATCCTGGACGCGAATGAAGTTCCACTTGACGTCGTCACTGGTGAATTCGCGACCCGTGTGCCAGGTGACACCCTTACGCAGGTTGAGTTGGACCTGCATGTAGTCGGGCGAGACGTCCCAGCTCTCGGCCAACATCGGGAGGGGCTTGAGTTTGTCGTCGTAAGTGATCAGACGATCGAACGTGAGCCAGGTGCTCTCGTATGGTGCGCCGCCGCGGACGACCGGATCGAGCGTGACGATGTCCGTCGGGACGCCGACGCGCAGGGTGCCACCCGACTTTGGCTGCCCGGCAGCCGCGGCGGCCGCCGCCGGCGTACTGACCGCGACCGTCGGCTGAGCCGCGGCGGCTGTGGGCGCCGAGGTCTGGGCAGCGGCGGCGGTCGTGGCTGCGGGTTTGGCGGTGGTTGGCGCCGCGGCCGGAGGCGCGGCAGCGCTCGTTGGAGCCGTCTGCGGCAGAGCGGAGCTGACGCCGCACGCGGCCAGCACGCTCACTCCGGTTCCAGCGAGAAACAACTGTAGTGCCGCGCGGCGGCTCAAAAGGTCAACGGTGCCCCGCCTGTGCATGAGCTTCCCCCTCATCTGGTTGTGGCCAGCGCAAGATCGTGCGCACGGACCGGCCAAGAATCCATGCCTTTTCGTCGTCGCTCAGACGGTCTGAGTCCAGTACGTAGTACAGGGCCTGCGCCCAGCTGTGATGCGACTTGCTCTGCGTGTGGTCGCTCGCCCACATGACCCGCTGTGGACCGAAGGCGTCGATGGCGCGGCGCAGGTGCGGAATCACGTCGCGGAAGGGATACGCTTCCTGGGACATCTGACTGGGCGCGTGGCACCACTTGAGGGCCAGGTTCGGGTACTTGCTCAGCGCAAACACCTGGTCGAGCTGGTTGGCCACGTTGGGCTCGGACCTCGAGACGCCGCAGTGATCCAGGATGAGCTGCAGATTCGGGAATTTTTCCAGGGTTGGGATCAGCAGGTGCGAGCGGCCGGGGAACCAGGCGAAGATGGGCACCTGGTGCTTCTCGGCTGAGGCGAACATCGCGTCGAAGCCGCCGCGCTCGTAGAGGTCAAGCTCGCCGGCTTCGGGGATGGGCACGATCCGCAAGCAGAGCGCGCCGGGATGCTTGCGCACGTTGGCCATCAGCTCTTCCAGATCGGGATCGATCGGATCGATCCTGGCGATGTACGCGAACCGATCGGGATGCAGCCGCATGGCGGTTTCCGAGAACGGATGTTCGCCGCGCACGGCGCCATTGGGCAGGAAGTGGCCGGGCAGATGGCCGCGTTTGGTCACGGGATTGTCGAAGCCGGCCCACTCATCGATCAGAATCGCGGACAGGCCGAGCGCGTCCATCGTCACGACGGCGTAGTCCACGATCAGGTCATCCTGGGTGTGCTCCCAGTCGCTGCCCAGTCGGTTCAGGTGCACTTGCGCGTCAACGATGTCCATTCCGCGAATCGTATACGATCTTCTTGAATTTGAGGCGAGGGCGGGGCGTAACGCAGTTGTTTCGGCGCCTCCGCCGTTGACGCGGGTCGCGTCCGTACACGGGTGAACCTGATCAGCAGCCTACGTGCAATCGCACGCCATAAGCAGAAAGGATGTCCCGCATCATGACGGCAGTGAACGAGATCTACGGAATCCGTAATGGTCTCAACGTCGACAATCTCGACGACACCTCAGACGACGAGATTGACGCGTTCCTCAACCGCACGCGCCGCGGGCGTGGCCCCCTTGACCCTGGGCCCCAGTACGAGATGCGCGCCAACGCCATGTGGCTTCACACGCGGCCAGACTTCGCCAAGCTCCACATGCGCGTCCTCGACGCCTGGCACAGCCAGGGCGTGGATCCGATCATCTCAGCGTCGTCGTTCGCCAATCTGCACACCTACATCAACCAGGCGTTTCTGCCTGGGATCGAAAATTGCACGCGCGGGCTGCAGCGCCGCGGCGTTACGAAGGCGCAGTTGCTCGAGGGCATCATGCAGGCGCAGTTGAGCGGCGGGATGCGCGGCCTGGAGTGCTGCTATCAGGCGCTCGGCATCATCCTCGGCGACTATATCGACGGGCCGGAGCCGGCCGTCTGGCCCGACGGTTGGGCGCCGGACATGGCGGCGTTCTACTGTGGACTCGACACATCAACCAGAGAGTTCACCGCGCAGGACAAGCGCAACCTGGAGGAGTGGTACGAGCGCACCATTGGCTGGGTGCCGCCCGGGGTGAGCTTCATGGCCAAGCATGATCCGCGGTCGCTGAAGGCGACACGCGCGCGCTGGGAAGGCTGCTTCCGGGGTGCGCTGCCGAAGCAGATGATGCCGTACTTCATGCTGCGGCATAACACGGTGATTGGGAACAAGGGTGGCTTGCGCGAAGCGGTAGCGCTGGCCACGGCGTGGGGGCTGACGCACAATTACATCGTCAACACGATCATTCAGGGGGCGTATTACTTTACCGGGATGGAGCGGATGGACCTCGTGGAGGAAGCGGTCGGGGACCTGCTCTGAGGCCGCGCACCGTGTGAGGAGCGCCGTCGAGCCCCGTCGGCTGGCGAGTCGTACCGCGGATCCTGTCAATCGCGAAGCTCTCGGATGGAGTCGCGAGGCGCAGCCACGTACCTGCTGGTGTGTAGACAGCGTGTTGTCAAAGCGAGAGCGGTCCTGCTACCCACCTTCTCAGTGTGTACATACGATTTGAGAAGATCCGCCTCCGAGGGCGCCAGCCTGACGGCTCTCGCTGGCGCCTCATCCGGCGGATCCTGCCAAAACGCGTTGCGCGAGGACTGCATGACCCCACGCCAGTGCAGGCCGCGGCCACGCCGGTTCAGATCACCGCGTCGCCCCTGCGGTGCACACTCGTCGCTTCGTCGACGCGTGCTAACACCTCGGGAGAAAGCGTCACCTCCAGCGCGGCGAGCGACGCCTCCAGCTGCTCCGGCTTACTCGCGCCGATGATCGGCGCGGTGATCGCCGGCTGCTGCAGCGTCCACGCGATCGCCAGCGTCGCCAGCTCGATGCCCAGCTCCGCGGCGATCGCCGACAGTTTCTCGAGCGATGCAAACTCCTCAGCGTGCCAGTACATCCGATTGGAAAACTCGTGGAGTCCGAACCGCGTGTCGGCCGCCGGTGGCCGGTCGGCGCGATACTTGCCGGTCAACAGCCCGCCCGCGAGTGGACTGAAGCAGATGATGCCGACGCCTTCCTCCAGGCACAGCGGGAACACATCGCGCTCCCACTGTCGAAAGAGCAGGCTGTAGCGCGGCTGCACGCTGTCCAGGCGTGCCCAGTCGCGCGTCTCGCTGCGCCCGATCGCCCGCGCGAGGCGCCACGCGGGCCAGTTGGAGCAGCCGATATAGCGCACCTTGCCGGCCCTGACCACCGCGTCCATGGCCTCGAGCGTCTCGTCGAGGGGCACCTCGGCGTCATAGTTGTGAAGCTGATACAGGTCGATCCAGTCGGTCTGGAGGCGCCGCAGCGAGTTGTCGACGGCATCGAGAATGTGGCGGCGGCTGGTGCCGCGGTCCCATGGGTGGGGGCCCATGGCCGCGAAGCACTTCGTCGCGACGATGAACTGCTGGCGCTTGCCTGACAGCCAGCGACCCAGGATCTCCTCCGTCATCCCCACGGTTTCCAGGTTGCCGAGCAGTGGATACCCGTCGGCGGTATCGATGAACGTCACGCCACGGTCCGCGGCGCGATCCAGGATGGCGCGCGACTGTGGCTCGTCGCACTGGACGCCAAACGTCATCGTTCCCAGACAGATCGGCGAGACTTTGAGTCCCGTCCGACCCAGTCGCCGGTAGTCCATCAACGCGCCTTCCCTGACGCACGCTGGCGCTCTGCGCGACGAAACGTGCGTCTCGTCGCTGCACCTGCTCCAGGCTGCGCGCACCTCATGCCTGCGCCGCCAGCTCTCGCGACGTCGCCTCCTCGACGACGGTACCCTTGAAAAATTCCGGATTCATGCGTCCGTGCATGCGCACCACATTGCTGAACGTCAGCTCGCGGAAGTCGGACTCAGTGATCAGGCCGTGCTCGACCGATTCCCAGGCTTCCTCGAGGACCTCGGTCATGTCGCGCACGTCGAAGTGCGAGATGTCGGAGCTGAACAGCGTTTTCAGACGGGCGCCTGCCATGCGATTGTCGAAGGCCCAGGCCAGCGTTGGATCATCCGACTCGCAGCCGAAGTACAGATTGTCGGTGAATTGTCTTCGGACCTCCTCGGCGGTCTTGGCGTGCGCCGCGGCGAACTCGTCCCAGTCGTTGCCGCGCTCCACTAATTGCTCAGGTGTGTGGTACGGCGCATTCGGGAACAGGTGGTGCTCGGCGAAGATGCGCTCGACGTGTCCCTGAAACTGGGGATCCGTTGCGTATTCGTCGAACAGCCGGCGCAGGTAGTCCGCGTCGACGTTGGTCGGCTTCAAGTCGCGCTCCAGACCCGCGCGACCGAACTTGTCGAAGATCGACACCAGGTCGAGACACAGGTTGACGGCCCACGCGACGCCGGCTTCCAGGAACGCAAACGAGAGCTCCGGGAAGCGGTACAGCACCCCGCCCAGCAGCAGGCCCTTGGCCGCCATGTGGTGCGCCTGGGCGAAGTGCCCGACGCGACTGTAGATCACGCTGCTCGGCGACGAGCGCGTCGTGGTGTCGCCCATGGTGCCGCTGTGGCTGGTGTACGCGAGCTTGAGCTCCACCAGCTTGGCCCACAGCGGGTCGTAGTCGTACGGGCTGTCGAGACCGAGCGGATCGTAGTAGTGGCGGCGTCGGTAGGGCTCGGGCTGCCAGGCTGCGTCGGCGGGCAGCGGGCGCTGGATGACGCCGTGGAGCATGCCGACTTTCAGGCCGAGCTGATTGACGATGAACTCAGCCTCCTCGATGCCTTCCTGGGGGGTCAGGGTGGGAATGATGCCGGCGGGCGTGAGGCGTTGTGCGTAGGTCTTGAACATGTCGGCGGCCATGATGTTGTAGGCGCGGATGCAGCAGCGGCGCAGATCGTCGGGGTAGCCCTGGAACCCGCCCAGGCCGATGGTTGGATACACGATGGCGAAGTCGATGCCAAAGTCGGGCAGGCGCTCGTTGAGTAGCTTCGGGATCATTGACGTGGCGCGGTCGATGGTGGGGCCGGGGCCGAACCAGTAGTTGGGACGCGTGATGCGCTGACTGACGCGTTGCTCGGGGCTGGCCAGGAACCAGCGGTCGCCGGCGTGGGCGCGCGCCTCGAGCTCGTCGAGCATGCGCTGACCGCCGACGGACTTCACGTAATCGTAGAAGACGGGCACGGACTCGAGCCAGTGCGCGTCGGCGTCCACAACGGGGTGAGCGAGGTGCTGGTGGATCTGGGCGGAGCGGGACTGGTGAACTGCGGTGGCCATAGCGAGCACATCGTATATCGCGTCGTATATGTCCTGGTTGAATGTACGGACATTTTTGTATTGATCAAGTATCGATTCGCGCGGTGACCGGTGCGGCGCTAGCTCGCATTCCGCTCGTTCCCTGGAGAGGGGGAGCCAGGCAACATATTTCCCCAGAGGGGACCCAGGAGGATACGGAGTTGGACCCCGCGGGCATGACCAGTCAAGAGCGTGTCACGGGGGCCGCGGCGCCTCGCGCCATGAGGTAGACCCGCGCCGCGCAACGGGCTGGCTCCGCTGCGCGTCGTCTCGGGCAGACCCGCTACGCGTGGCAACGGGCTGGCTCCGCTGCGCGTCGTCTCGGGCTGACCCGCTACGCGTGGCTACGGGCAGACCCGCTGCGCGTGGCTACGCGATCGACCCTGCTCCGCTTCGCCCTGGGTAAACCCACCTCACTTCCCGACGGGATCGACAGTGCCTGCCTCAACGTCCCAGACGCCAGGCGTCCGCCGGTTGCGCACTCCGAACCTGGACAACGGCCGACAAATCGACCGGGCGCGTACCTTGTGGAGGGGGGATGCGTGACACAGCTCGCCGACCCCCGGCACCTCCCGCGTGCAACGCCACGCTGGAACCACGCGCATGTGAACGCTGCGCGCGTTGTGATCCGCGATGATGTCATGTAGACTCGTGCGTGGATAGTCGGTTGCTTACGGTCTGGCGCAGTCCGGCAATCCCGAGCAGCTCCGCTTCGGCGGGTGGGTGATCTCGATCAAGCCGGCCCCGTAGTCGCCAGGCCGCCCACCCCGTTCGTGACCGCCCATTCGGTGGTGACCCGCAAGACGTCGACCTCCCGGGCGTCCTGCAACGTCATTCCATTCACCAACACGACCCAGACTGTTCAGCCCTTGAGCCGCCGGGCTTGATTCGGACCGAATCACGGCTTGTCGCGGACGCGAGACACAGTGTCGCAGGACTTGGCGTAAGGGAGGAGCACTCTTAGCCTTTCGTAAGGTGTTTTGTGGCGATCGGGCCGCCGGCGCGCGCGAGAATGGCCGCGATGCGCAGCGCAGTCCAGCGGCCGCCGGCGTCACCCAGGTCGGCCCGTCGCTCAGGGTCGGGCACGCGGCAGGACGCAGGTGGCTCACACGGCGCGAGCGGGATCCAGGCGCTGCCGCTGGCCCGCGTCAAGG
Organism: uncultured Chloroflexia bacterium; assembly: GCA_963776625.1. Lineage (GTDB taxonomy): Bacteria > Chloroflexota > UBA6077 > UBA6077 > CF-72 > CF-72. Next base: position 255,125 of record CAVZNP010000014.1, read on the forward strand.
GCAATCAGCGCAACCCCCGACGACGGTTGCGCGACGTGCCGGAGCTCGCGGCTTCGATGCAGACCTACGGCCTCCTGCAGCCTGTGGTCGTGCGCCCCGTCGAGGACGGCTATGTGTTGCTCGCCGGCCACCGGCGCGTCGAGGCCGCGCGCTCGCTTGGCTGGGAGACGATACCCGCGATCGTGCGCCAGGCGACCGATGCGGAAGCCTACCTGCTGACGGTCGTCGACAACCTGCAGCGACAGGACCTGAGTCCGCGCGAAGAATCCGCTGCGCTCGAGGTGCTCGTCCGCGAGCATGGTTGGACCACGCGCCAGGTGGCAGCCGCCATCAGCCGCTCCCAGGCCTTTGTGTCCAAACGGTTACGCGTGTTCGACGACCCGACGATTGGCCCCGCCGTGCTGTCCAACAGCCTGTCCGTCTCGGCGGCGGAGGAGCTGCTGAGTGTTCCTGCCGGGCTGCGCCCCGAGCTGCTGCGCAAGATTGTGCGCGGAAAGTGGGACCTCGCGCGCGTTCGCGAGGCGGCGCGCGCGGCGCGACTCGGATCAACCGAGTCCGCGACTGAGCGGCGGCCAGCACTCGTGCGGCGTATCCAGGAGCTTCGGTCGGAGCTGCGCGGGTTAACGCTGACGGAGCTGCGCGTCTCGGAACGCCGGCAGCTGCGCATGCTGTTCTCGGAGCTGGCCTTCGTTTCCTGAGTGGTCGCCGCGCGTCCCGCCGCGCCCCATTTGCATGAACAGAACAAATGTTCCATGTGGACGCGACCCCGGAGTGCGAAGGTGATCGGTTCCTGATCGGTTTTTGAGCGGTTCTGCGCGCGGCACCGAACGATCCTGTGCGCATGCCAACGCTCCTCGCCGCCCCACCTGAGATTCTGGATCCGCGAGCTCTGCCACTGGAGGCGCTCGCCGACAACATCCGCACCGAGGCTGTGCGCTACCGCAACGGCGAGGCGGCTGATGACTCGTTCGCCGTCGAGCTCTTTCGCCGAGCCGCCAGCGGCGACGACCCGCTCGCCTGGGACCTGCTCATCAGCCTGTACCGTCCGCACGTGCTGGCCTGCCTGCGACGGCATCCGGCCTGGGCCGACCGCGCCGAGCCCGACGACGACTACTGGATCATGCGCGTGTTCCAGCGTTTCTGGTATGCCATCAAGGCGGACCGGCTGCAGATCTTCGAGCGGCTCGCGGCGATCCTCGCGTACCTCAAGATGTGCGCGCACAGCGTCCTGCTGGACGAGGCGCGCAGCGCGCGCGCCGCGTCAATCTCTCTCGACGATGCCTTCGAGGCCAGCGACAACCAGCCGGACGTCGCGGCCCAGGTCATCGGGCGGCTGTCCAGCAAGATGGTCTGGCAGATCGTGCTCGGCGAAGCCCAGGGCGACCAGGAGCCGATCATCGCCCACATGTCGTGGGTGCAGGGCATGCGGCCGGCGGAGATCTACGCGGCTCGCCCGGGCCTGTTCGATACCGTGGATGACGTCTATCGCATCAAGCGCAATCTGCTGATGCGTTTGCGGCGGAATCCGCGCCTGGCCGATCTTCTGGCGTGACGCCTCTGTCGCCGGACAGAGCCCGCGCCGCGGCCCGCAGCCGCTCGCGCGCCCCAGCCGCGCGGGCCAGCGCCAGCGCCAGGTCCTGCGCGGTCTCGAAACCCGCCTCTTCGGCCCACACGTCGAGCGGCACGTCGAGCCGCCAGCCGGTCGCCCGGCGATGATCGGCGGCAAGCGCCGCGAGATCGACGTCGTCCGGTAGCATCTCCTGGCCGGTCTCGAGGTTCCAGGCCGCCAGCAAGCTCGCCTGTTGTGCGGCGGCCTCGACGGTGCCGGGGTACGCGCCGCGCAAACGCAGCTCGTCCAGGATCCAGCGCGCGTGGTGGGCGCCACGATCGCGCTCGATCAACCAGCGGTGGAGTCGACGACAGGTCGCCAGCTCGCGCATCAGTGCCGCGAACGTTTCACGACTCAGCCCGTTCGAGCGCAGCCACTCCTCCAGTGCGGCGTCGGTGGCGAGACCACGGCCGGAACGCAACCGGGCGACCTCGGCGTCGATGTCCGCCTCGGTCGGCATCACGTCGAGGTGGTCCGCGAGGATCTGCACCAGAGCGCGGTTCAAGGCGGCAGCGTTGATGGCGTCGAAATCTTCGAGATGCAACGCGGCACGCGTGGCGACCTCGCTCAGCGGCACGTCCCCATCGGCGTGGCGCACGCGGCGGTCGTTGTCGTACAGCGTCTCGAAGCTCAGCGACCGTTCGAAGACGAACGTCGGCGGCAGGCGCGCGGCGGGCGGCAGGTCACGAATCAAGCGGAGGAGGTGCTCGGCATCGCGACGCTTCAGGTCGACGTATCGCTGGTCGAGGAATGCGCCGAGTCGTCGCGCGCTCGCCGTGGGCAGGCCCTGGGCGGCGGCTCGGGCGAAGATAGCCGCCAGGGTGCGGTCCGCGAAGTACAGGGATTTCGCGGTCGCGATGAATAGCTGCTCGTCGGCGTCGGAGACGACGTGCATCGCGCGCGCAAGGGACAGGCTGGCGCGCAGGTTGACCATCGCCAGGCTGAGCGGGCGATAGTCGTCGGCCGCCGAGGCGTGGGCGACCGCTACCTCGTCGTCGTCCGCGAGCTCAGCCGATGCAAACAACCGGTAAATCTCGCCGACGCCGATCATCCCGAAGGGGCCCAGCTCGACAGCGCGCAGCGCGCCCATGCTCGCTGCGCCGAAGACGCGCACGCCGCGTTCGAGCGCAAACAGGATCTCCTTGTGCCAGACCGAGGACGCCTGGCCGAACGCGCCGTCGATGACGCCAATGACGTCGGGCCGGTAGACCTCGACGGCGCTGACCAGGTCAGCCTGGCGGGCGGGGGGTAGGTACGTCGCGGACGGCAGCAGGGCGCGGGCGATCGACGGCGGTACGGACGGCCCGACGAAGACGACGACGTTCATCGCCCGGACAAGCCCGCCGCCATGGCGGCTCGCGGCGAGGGCTGGGCGCGGACAACACCAGGTCCATCGAGTCCCGGCACGATCACGCGCACCACCGAGACAACGTCGCGGAACTCGGGCAGCGTCAGATCGACGACGATGGTCCGGTCAACGCCGATGCCGCCGAGCCGCTCGAGCAACAGCTCGACGTCCTGCCGGAAGCTCGCGGCGGCGTCCGACGCTCGCTCACGCAGATCGACGCTGCACGGCTGAGACTCCAGCTCGGCAAGGTGACGCCGGCCGTCCGTCAGCCGCACCCGTGCGACGTCCCGAGCGAATCGATCGTCGCGCGCGCCGGCGATTGCGACGCCGCGCGCCTGCGCAGCCTCGGTCAGGGCCCGAACCAGGGCTAGCTCGGGATCGAGGTGGGCGCCGCTGCCTTCTGCCAGGCCGACGTGCCGCTCGGTTGTTTCGTAGAGCAGCGCCAGGAAGACGGGGACCCGCGTGTCGACGGTGCAGTCGTAGACCAGTACGCGCAGCCCGGCACGCTGAAACCTGTCCAGCAGCTCTTGTACGAGCGGAAAGTGGCCGACGCCGCGGAGGCAGACGCGCGGCACTGGTACGCCGAACCAGGCGGCTGCACCCCGCCATGCCTCGACGGCGTCGCGCTCGATAACTTCGAGCAAGCCGACCGCCAGCGCCTCGACGTATTCGTTCCCGGAGGCCAGCCCGTTCGAGGTCGTCTGAAACGAAAACAAGCTGAACGGACGCGCACTGCGCATGGGTAGCACCACGCAGTCGAGCGGCACGCCGACCGGCTGAGCGTGCATCAGGTCCGATCCGAACGTCCACGACTCGATTTGCGTCGGCGAGAAGATGGAGTGGCGGCTGAGCGGCAGTTGACCCAGCGGCAGCATGGCGTACCGCTTCGCGAGATCGGCATACGCGCCGGTGGTGAACGCGGGCTGGGCGACCTCGGCGTGGAACAGCTCGATCCCTTCCATCGCTGCTGAGACGGTGGCGAGCTCCAGCGTGATGCCCTTGCCGGCCGACTGCGCGAGCACGCGCGCGTTGGGTCGTGCGCCGACGACCACCGGGATGCCGATGCGATCCAGGCCGGTGATGTTCGCCAATCGGGTGATGCCAGCGCGTCCAAACAGTGGCCCTACGGCGGCCAGCGTTGCCGCGGGCTCCCGAACGCGGTGCGTGCCGCGGGTGAAGGTTTTGGTGCCCGGGTTCAGGCGCTGCAGTAGTTGGCGACCGCTACAGCCGTGCGACGCAGCCACTGGATGGTGCCGACGCCCTGCTGCCTGGCCTGATCGGCAACCGCGTCGTGCTCCAGGGCCGGGTGGGCCGTTCGGAGCTCGTCAGCTTCGATCTTGTCGATCTCGGCGCGCACTTCCTGGACCTCGGCGATCGACGTGCGTGGGTTGAGTTCAGTAATCAGCCTGGCGAGCTCCGCGCACGCGGTCGGGTCTTTCTCTGCTCGTTCTGAGATGGCGGTGAACCGGCGCATGAGCGCGGGGTCGCTAGCTACACGGAACACGAGCCTTCTGGCGTCATCGAGTGACACGCTTGCGCTTCTCCTTCTGCTTGGCGAGCCCGGTGCGGACCCGATCCATCATACGGGGTCGAAACCGGGGTCGAAACGTCTGCACTCTGGGCCACGCTGGCGTCCAGGCAGCTTGCGGCCAGCCTGACGGCCTGATCAGTGTCGAGTGCCCTGCCAAACGCGAGCGACAACTCATAGGCTGGCGCGGCGAGCTCGGTCTGGGCAATCGCGAGGCTCGCCTCGAGCTCCGCGCGCTCCACGGGCATCCAGCGGATGCCTTTGCTGGCCAGCAGGTTCTCCGCGGCGCTGCACAGCGTCACGGCGCGGCCAAAGTACGCCTGGGTGATTTCGATTGCCGCCGCGACGCGCAAGGCGTTGGCGATGCGGCGCGCGTCGCCGACCGCGTGCGCCATGCGGACGCTCTCCAGACAGAGTTTGCGAGCCTGCTCGATGTGCCCGGTGCGTGCCAGGGAGTCCGCGAGCTGGCAGCGGACTTCCGCGGCGGTGACCCCATAGCCAATCTCATCCACCAGCTGCAGGTCTTCGCGCAGCAGGGCCACCGAGCGAGCGAGGTTGCCACGCTGCCGCTCGGCCATACCCAGACTGTCGAGCGCCGCGGCCGCGGTGAACAGGTCGCCGGCCTGGCGCGCGAGCTGCGTCGCTTCCTCCAGGAGCGGCGCCCCGCGCTCGGCGTCGCCATTCATGGTCAGGTGCGTTCCCAGGCGCGTCAGTGCCTGCGCGAGGGTGCGCTGGTCGCCCTGGCCGCGCGCCACGTCGGCGGCCTCCTCCGCAAGATGAATGGCGCGCTCGAGATCACCGCTCGCGGCCGCCACAAAGGACAGCCAACCGAGCGTGGTCGCAATGGCGCGCGGATCGCCGGCGGCGCGCCGAAGCTCGAGTGCGCGCTCGAAGCGTTGCTCGGCGCGCGGCAGGTCGCCCAGGACGTCCGCCATCCAGCCGGCGCCCTCGAGCAACCTGACCCGCACGTCGGGATCGGCCGCGTCTTCGAACGTCAGGAGCTCCTCGAGCCAGCGCTGGCCCTCGGGAAAAGACGCGCGTGTCCACCAGAAGCGCCAGAAGGCAGCCCCCAGTCGCAGCACGCGCGCGTGGAGTCCACGTTCGAGGCCCCATCGCAAGGCAGCGCGGACGTTGTCGTGCTCGCGATCGAGTCGCGCCATCCATTCACCTTGCCGTGGACCGTCCAGGAGCGGCTCCGCTGTTTCGACCAGGTACAGACACCAGTCCAGGTGGGCGGTACGCGAGGCCTCGGCTTCGCCGGACTCGTCGAGCTTCTCGAGCGCGTACTGGCGCACCGTTTCCAGCAATCGGTAGCGCGGCTCGTCGGCGCCGTCGTCGAGGACGACCAGCGAGTGCGACACCAGCCGGCCGAGCTGCTCGACGACGGCGTGGAAGTGCTCGCGGTCAGCGCCACGCACGAACTCGATGGCATCCAGGGTGCAACCACCGGCAAAGACCGCGAGCACGCGCATCAGCAGTCGCTCCTGCGCGGTGAGCAGCTCGTAGCTCCAGTCGAGCGTTGCGCGCAGCGTTTGCTGGCGGACCGGCAGATCCAGTGCGCCGCCGACCAGGAGCGTCAGGTGCTGATCGAGCCGCCCGAGCAGCGACTCGGGCGTGAGCATCTGCAGGCGGGCGGCTGCCAGCTCGAGCGCCAGCGGTAGACCATCGAGCCGCTGGCAGATGTCGACGATGGTCGCCGCGTTGGCTGGGCCGAGCGCGAATCTGGGCCGCACTTCCTGGGCGCGCTTCACGAACAGACTCACCGCTTCCGAGTGCGCCAGTGTCTCGGTGTCGAGTTCGTCGCGAAGGTCCGGCAGGCTGAGGGGCGGAACGGGAAAGACCTGCTCACCGCGCAAGTGCAGCGCCGCGCGACTGGTGACCAGCGCGTGGACGCCCGGGCAGGCGGACAGCAGCTCGAGAACGCGCGGCGCCCCCGGCAGCACCTGCTCGAAGTTGTCGAGGACCAGCAGCGCGCGGCGGTCCTGCAGCGCGGCGTGCAAGGCTGCCAGCGGAGCCTCAGCGCCGCGAAGTCCCAACGCCTGGGCAACGGTCGAGTGCAACAGGTCAGGATCGATGACTGGCGCGAGGTCGATCCAGCTGATGTCACTACCGAAGTCGTCGACGAGCGCGTGCGCGACCTCGAGTGCCAGGCGTGTCTTGCCAACGCCACCTGGCCCAGTAAGCGTGACCAGCCGCGTAGAGCTGACCAGGTGCCGCACGCTGCTGATCTCTCCCGCCCGACCGACGAAGCTGCTGAGGATCATCGGCAAGCCGCCGCCAACGCCAGCCGCTGGGATCGCGCCCCGGCCACCTGCCGCGGGCGGAGGGCTGTCCACCGGGACGACGGATGGTTGGGACACGCCGTGTTGCGGCGAAGCGCGCCCTCGTTCTCCCGCTCGCAGGCGCGCCTCAGCCAGCATCGTGCGCAACAGCTCGGAGGTCAGACTCAGACCGCGCAGCGGGCCGACGTCGTAGGTGCGAAACAGTCCATGCTGCTGGCACTGCTGTACCAGCCCGGCCTCAGCTTCGGCCGGTGGTACGGCCGTGCCGGTCTCCCAGCGTCGCACGGTCGCGACGCTGTAGTTCAAAATGGTCGCCCAGCCCTCCTGAGTCACGCCGCGCGCTTCACGCAGCGCCCGCAGGACGTACGCGTAAGCGGGTCGAGTCGTCGCCGCGCGGCCTTCGGCGCCGGCACCAGCTCCAGGCATGTAACGGTCGCCTCACACGGTACCCGAAGTTCGCAGACAAGCCGCTTGTCATCCCGTGCCGCGCTCCGCCGCGCGATCATCGTACGAAGCGGAATACAGTTGGCGAATGCCGATTGAGTTCCTCTCTGAGGCCATGAAGCGCATCGTCACGTCTCAGCAGGACGCGGAAGAGCTGGGTAGTGGATTCGGCGGACCACACGGGCCAGCCGAAGGGCCCGTGTGGTGGCGGGAGGGCGGGTACCTGCTCTTCAGCGACATCCACGCCAGCCGGCGCATGAAGTGGCAGCCCGGCCAGGGCATTTCGATCGATAAAGAAGGCACCGCGAACGCCAACGGCCAGACGCGCGATCAACAGGGGCGTCTCGTTGCCTGCCACCACTTCAGCCGCTGCGTCGACCGCCTCGAGGCGGACGGTTCTGTAACGGTCATCGCCGATCGCTACCGCGGCTTGAAGCTCAACCGTCCCAACGACGTCGTCGTCAAGTCGGACGGGAGCGTCTACTTCAGTGATCCGCCACCACGACCGCCTTTGACTCCACCCGAGCACACGCCCGAGCTGGACATCGCGGGCGTCTACCGCGTCTCGCCCGATCTCAAGGAAATCAACATGATCGTGCGCGACTTCGTCAATCCGAATGGGTTATGTTTCTCGCCCGACGAGAAGATCCTGTACGTCAACGACAGTAATCGACACCGCAAGCTCATCCGCGCATATGACGTCGAAGGCAATGGCATGGTTGACCTGGGCAGCGAGCGGTTATTTTGCGACATGCGAGGCGACGATCGCCCCGGCGGCCCCGACGGCATGAAGTGCGACGTCGAAGGCAATGTCTACTGCACCGGACCGGGTGGCATCTGGGTCATCAGCCCACAGGGCGAGCATCTCGGCACGATTCTGCAACGCGCCGTTAACCTCAACTGGGGCGACGATGACTGGCAGATGCTGTATTTCACTGGTCCGACCACCTTGCATCGAATCCGTTTGAACATCCCGGGCATTCCAGTTCCGCGAGGTGCGGTGTGAAGCGCAGCTCTGAACGCATTCTGACCACGCATGTTGGCAGCCTGACGCGGCCGCCCGAGATTCTGGAGTCGATCCTGGCCAAAGTCAGCCACCAGCCGTACGACGAGGCGGCTTTCCAGGAGCAGGTCCGCGAAGGCGTCAAGGACGTGGTCCGCAAGCAGGCCGAGGTGGGTATCGATATACCCAGTGACGGTGAATACTCCAAGCCGAGTTTCGCCGGGTACGTGACCGAACGTCTGGACGGGCTCGAGTCCAGGCCTGTCGAACGGCCGGCCACGCCCGGTCCAATGAACTACCCGCTGCTCAATGAGGAATTTCCGAACTTCATGGCGCAGTACAACGCCATGTACCGCACCATCTGGATGCCGCCGTCTGTCCCACGCGACCTGGTGGACGCGGCCATTCGCAGCGGCGGAACCGAGCGCGCGAACGTGGTTGGCCCCATCCACTACAAAGGCCAGGCGCTGCTCCAACGTGACCTGGACAATTTCAAGAGCGCCCTGGATGGCTTGCCGTTCGTGGAGGCCTTCGTGCCGTCGGCCACGCCGTCTCGCAACGACGCCGATCCGTCGCACGTGTATTCCAGCGAGCAGGAATATCTCTACGCCGTCGCCGACGCGATGCATGAAGAGTACAAGGCGATCGTCGATGCGGGGTACGTCGTCCAGCTTGATCTGGGACTGCCAGCGCGGAACCAGGTGCTGCCAGGCAAGGCGGCTCCCAGCTGGGAGGAGCTGCGGCGCGCCTCAGAGCTGCAGGTGGAGGCCTACAACCACGCGCTGCGCGGCATTCCCGAGGACCGCGTCCGCTACCACCTGTGCTGGGGCAGCATGAACACGCCGCACACGACCGACATTCCGTTGAAGGAGATCGTCGACCTGATTCTGAGGATCAACGCCCAGGCGTACTCGATCGAGGCCGCCAATCCACGCCACGAGCACGAGTGGATGGTCTGGAAGGACGTCAAGCTGCCCGAGGGCAAGATTCTGATTCCGGGCATCGTCTCGCACCAGACGAATGTGGTGGAGCATCCCGAGCTGGTGGCGTGGCGGATCAAGAACTACGCCAGCGTGGTCGGCAAAGAAAACGTGATCGCTGGAACGGACTGCGGCTTTTCGCAAGGGTGGAACATGATCCGCGTGCATCCCGAAGTCCAGTGGGCCAAACTGCGCACGCTGGCCGAGGGCGCCGCACTGGCGAGCAAGGAACTCTGGGGGTAGGAGCCATGGCAACACACATGCGACAGAACGTTCTGACCGCCGCCCTGCCGTGCATTGAGCGGGGACGTCACAGGGGCGCAGCTCCTTTGACCCCCGGGGGGACCATCTGATGGGTTCGCATTTCCGAGAGAAGTTGCACGACCCCGCATCGCGCTTGATTGGCATGTTCGTGAAGTTCCCGACGCTGGAAACCACCGAGATCCTCGCCAGCGCGGGCTGCGATTTCATCATTATCGACATGGAGCACGCGCCGCTCAGCACCGACGTCGTCTATAGCATGATCACCGTCGCCGAGCGGTCCGACATGGCCGCGCTGGTGCGCCTGCGTGGCCACGAAACCGCGACCGCGAACATGTTCATGGACGCGGGCGCCTCGGGCGTTCTGGTGCCGCACTGCTCGCCCTTCAAAGTGGCCAAACAGTTGATCGGTGACATGGTCTTTCCGCCGAAGGGCCGGCGCGGGGCTGGCGGCGGCGGGCGCGCCACACGCTGGGGCATCGACGGTCCTGACGAGTATCGCCGCGGCGGTGACTCTGGCGTCGTTCGCTGCCCGATGATCGAAGACCCGGAGGCCGTTGAGGACATCGACAACATCCTGGCGCTGGACGGCGTCGACGCCGCGTTCATCGGTCAGGGCGATCTGACCCAGACGCTCGGCAATCGACAACAGGCACAGTCGCTGGTCGACACAGCGCTGGCCGCGTGCGTTGCCCGCGGCGTGCCGGCGGCGACGACCGCCTATGGCGACGACGTGGCTGCTCGATTCCAGCAAGGCTTCAAATGGCTGGCGATCGCAAACGACACAGGGACGTTCACGCGCGCAGTTCAGGATCGCCTGGCCAGGGCACGCGCGGCCACCGAATAGGGGAGGTTTCCATGGAAAACGGTCTTACGCGTCGCGTGGCGCTGCGCATGCTCGGACTCGGCGCCGCGGCCGGAGTGCTGGCAGCGTGCGGGCCAACTGCACCGGTGGCGTCTTCGCCCACGTCCGCACCAGCGGCGGCGGCGCCAGCGGCCACCGCGGTCGGTGCCACCGCCGCGTCCGGTGCAGCGCCAACCGCTGCTCCAGTTGGAGCAACGGTGAGTGTGTCGCAACCGACCTCCGCGCCGGCGGCCACCTCGAGCGCACAGCCCAAGCGCGGCGGGTCGCTGCGTGTTGGCCAGATCGGCGATGCCGCGCGGCTGGATGGCCAGTTGGTCACCACCGTCGACGCCACGTGGATGCCGTATGACCGTCTTACGACCTACGACGCCAACCTCAAGCCCCAGCCGATGCTCGCCGAAAGCTGGGAATTCAGCAGCGACTTCAAACAGCTCAAACTCAACCTGCGCCAGGGGGTCCAGTTCCACTCCGGCCGCGAGTTCACCAGCGACGACGTGAAGTGGAATCTCATGCACGTCCAGGACCCGAAGGTCGCCGCTGGGGCGCTGATTCTCCAGAGCAAGTGGTTTACGGACGTCCAGACGCCCGACAAATACACCGCTATCCTCGGCTCAGAGCAGCCGCGGCCGGCCACCTTCGACTTCTTCGAGTACTTCGACATCGTCGACAGTGAGACCGCGGACGCGATGCAGACGCTGGTCGGCACCGGCCCGTTCAAGTTCGTCGAGTGGGCCCAGGGCGACCACATGCTGTTCACGCGCAACCCGAACTACTGGCAGTCGGGCCTGCCCTATCTCGACGAAGTGCGCATCGTGATCGAGAAGGATGGTCAGGCGATGATGCTCCAGCTCGAGTCGGGCAGCCTGGACATCGCGGATGTGCCACCGCTGCCCGATTTCGCGCGCCTGGCAAACGACTCGGGCTACACGCAGTGGACGGTCCCGAGTAATACCAACGTCATCGGCGTCAACACCACCATGCCGCCCACCGACAACAAGCTGGTGCGCCAGGCGCTGAGTTATGCCCTCGATCGCAGCCGTATTGTGTCCACCATTTATTCGGGCACGGGCACGCCCGAGGCGTTGCCCTGGGAGAGCAACTCGCTCGCGTACGACCCCGTCAAGAACAGCGCCAACGCGTATGACCTGGACAAGGCGAAGTCGCTGCTGGCGCAGAGTGGACTGTCGAATCTGGCCTTCGACCTGGTCACGACGACCGGCACCCAGGAGACCGACAGTCTGGCGCAGTTGTATCAGTCCAGTCTGGCGCAACTGGGTATCACGCTCACGATCAAGCCGTATGACACGGCGACCTATCTGGATCAGATCAACAATCACAAGTACACCGGCGCGTACATCGGCGGGATTGCGTACGCGGCCATGGAGCCGGTGACGCGCATGGCCAATAGCCGCCACCTGGATCCGTCTGGCAACAGCAATACCGGCTTCACCAGTCCCGAGTACGTCCAGTTATTCAACGCGGCGTCATCGGAGCCGGATAGCGCCAAGCGCAAGGCGATTTACGATCAGGTGAACGACCTGCTCCTGGACGAAGCCTTCGTCAACTCGATCTCGTCCGGGCCGGCGCGCATGCTGACGAAGTCCTACGTCAAGGACATCGGCCTGAGCCAGCACGGCGCGTTTCTGTTCAATTCGGCCTGGATGGACAAGTGACCCTCACCGCCCACCGTGTGATGGGAGTCCTCGACGGAAAGGTCGCGATCATCAGCCAGACGGTTAATGTGGCCGAAAAGACATTCAATGTGGGCGGAACACATTTTCACCGCACGAGAAGCGAGGAACGAGCGTGCGTCTAGGGATTAGCCTGCCAAGCCGACAATCCGACGGTCGAGCGCCGACCATCACGCAGATCATGCAGCGCGCCAGTCTCATCGAGCGCATTGGCTTCGACGGGATCTGGGTCGGCGATTCGGTGGGTCGTGTCAACCTGGCCGGTGCCGGATACCCTGGTGTGGTTGACGGCCGCCGCGGCCTCGACCGAGCGCATCGAGCTTGGCACGACCATTCTGCAGGTGCCGCTCCGCCATCCGGTCGAGCTGGCGCAGCGCTTGCTCAGCATGCAGGCGCTGTGCGCCGGACGCTTCTCCGCTGGACTCGGTAGTGGCTCGACCCGTGCGGACTTCGACGCCGTCGGCGTGTGATACGACGACCGGTTCAAGATCCTGGCTGAGTCCCTGCCCACCATTCGCCGCATCTGCCGCGGCGAGAAAGTTGGCGACGCGTACCTCGCCCCGTGGACCGACACGGGCAACGGACCGCCGATTCTGATCGGCAGCTGGCACAGCGGTCTGTGGGTGCGACGCGCCGCGCGCGACTACGACGGCTGGATCGCTTCCGGGTACTTCACCAGCTTCAACCAGATGAAGGAAGGTATCGAGCGCTATCGCGACGCCGGCGGCACACGCGCGCTGGTCAGCACGATCACGGTCGACCTCCACCAGCCGAGCACTCCATTCGACCCCGACGCGCGTTTCACGCTGGAGTGCGGTCCCGAGGAAGCCGCCGAACGCCTGCAACGCCTGGCCGACATCGGCTACGACGATGCCCTGCTAACCCGCGGCAGCCACAGCGACGCGGACCTGCCCGAGGCGGACCTGGCCGCCATCCGCGCGCTCGTGCCGCGCGTGTAGCGTCAGTCTTCCAGAAGGAGCTCGCGCAGCGTTTCGATGCGCTCGCTGCTCAAGCCGGCCTGCGTGGTGAGCGCTTCGGCGCCGCCATAGCCCGCTTCGACGTACGCCAGCAGGCGGTGCATGCACTCCGGGGTGAGGCGAGCAGCGGGCCAGCACTCGCCGGGTACCCCGCCGCGTTCGGCGATGCGCGCGCGGACCGAATCGCCCAGGTCAGAATCGGCCAGCAGTGGACCGCTCGCGGCGAAGTCCTCGGCGATTGTCTCGCCTGGCACCCCGAGCAGGCTGAGGAGCATCGCCACGACGATGCCGGTGCGGTCCTTACCCGCGGTGCAATTCACGATGGCTGGCAGCGCATCTGGAGCGGCCAGCGTCTCCAGCACGCCCACGAGCTGCGGCTGGCGGGTGTCGACGATCATGCGGTAGATCGCGTCCAGCTCGGGCACCTTGCCGTTGCCTCGCCGCGGGTCTTCGAACAGCGGCATGCTGCGATAAGCAATCGTGCCGCTGTCTTGAAAGACACACGGGGCTGAGGCGCACTCGGCCGGAAAGCGCAGATCCACGATCGTTCGTACCCCGAGGCTGACCAGCGATGCCTGCGCGGACGGCGTGACCCGATGCAAGGCATCAGAGCGGTAGATCGTCCGCCAGCGCATGCGCCGGCCATGCACCGTGGGATACCCGCCCAGGTCACGGAAGTTGTACGTACCGGCGACGGGCAGCACCCGATCGGGGGTGAGGACGTTCACGCGTGGATCCGCATCTCGGAAGTCTGACATGCACGAGGTTAACGCGCACGCGAGCCGGGTTAACGGCCCGCGAATGAACGCTTAAATGGATGTTCTGGTTCAAGCGGAACAGGTTGGTCGGATCGTAGCGGCGCTTGACCTCTGCCAGACGCTGGTACGTCGCGCCTGGATACGCTTCGGCGAGGCGCCAGGATGTGCTCAACGCACTGGTTGTCGCCGCGGTGGATTTGTTGCACGTGGACGGGGCCGGGTGGTGGAGCCCCGATCCGGACGAGCCCGGGAATGCGCTGCCGCTGGTGACACGCAACATCAGCGCGGACTACGTCGAAGAAGGCGCGAGCTCAACCACGATCCGGCAATTCGCGATCTCTGGTGGAGCAACCCGACGCTGGTGACGGAGGATGCCTCACGCGATCCACGTTTTCCGGCCGCGATGCAGGATGCGCTCGGGCGTGAGCTCGGGCGTGAGGATGTACGCGCGCTGCTGATGACGTGCGTCACGATTGGCGAGGATGTTTTCGGCACGTTCAGCGTGGGCATGCGTCGCGTGCACGTGTTTACCGAGGCCGAGCAACGGCTGCTGGCGACGCTGGCGAACCGCGCCGCGCTGGCCATGCACAATGCGCGCGTCCTGGACGCGATTTGAGCGCACGCGAACGTGAAGTGCTGGGGCTGCTGACGCAGGGACTCAGCAATCGCATCATCGCCGAGCGGTTGATCATCAGCCCGTCGACCGTCGATTTCCACGTGAGCAACATTCTCGGCAAGCTCGGCGTTGCGACGCGGACGGAGGCCGTCGCGCTGGCGGTGCATCACCACCTCTCCGTAGAGTGACGCGCCATACTATCGACACACTCTCGGGACGAGGAGGACACGGTGCTCGACTGGCTCGATCTACACTCCGGCAGCGTCGTCGGAATCTCTACGATCGTCCTGGTGCTGGTCACCGCCTACTATGCCTGGACGACGCGGGCACTCGTTCGCGAGACGCGTGCGACGTTGAAGGGCGCTAACCGGGCAACCTTGCAGGAGCGGCTCGACCGTATCAGCGCGATTTGCATTCAGGACCCGAGTCTCTTCCCGCGCCTGAGCGACGAGTCGGCAACCGGTGAGGAGCAGGACGGTCGGTTCCACATCGCCAACATGTTTCTCGGGGTGCTGGAAGAGGCGTACATGCAGCATAGTCTCGAAGGTTCGATGAGTGACGACGACTGGTCGGCGTGGGTTGCTACCGCGGATGCGTTTTTGCCCAAGGTGTACATCGTGCGGTACTGGCAGCGCGTGGCGCCCACGTTCGAGCCCGGGTTCCAGCGCTTCATCGACGAACGCCAGCGTGCCCTCGTCAATTGACAGCCAGGTTCTCGTGCTTGGCGCGGGCGTGTCAGGCCTGGCGGCGGCCGCGCGCCTGAGCGCGGCCGGGCAAAGCGTGCGCGTGCTGGAAGCGCGCGACCGCATCGGTGGGCGCGTCCACACGTTGCGGAATGCTGAGGAGTGGCCGGTGCCAATCGACCTGGGCGCCGAGTTCATCCAGGGCCGTATCGCGCCGCTCATCGCGTTGGCCCGCGCGGCAGGCGAACCGGTGATCGAGCTCGGCGGTTCGCGCTGGCAGGTCTCAGCCGACGGTCGGCTCGGGCCTGGCGAACCGTTCGCGGCGCGGGCGACCGAGCTGTTCTCTCGAGTCGGGACGAGCCAATCGATCGAGGATCAGAGTTTCGACGCCATGCTCGAGGGGCTCCATCTGGAGGAATCGCGCGCGGCAACCGCGAAGCTGGTGCGCGCGTGGGTCGAATCGTATGACGCGGCGGATCCCTCGCTCGTCAGCATGCGGTCTTTACTCCGCGAGCGCACGGCAGAAGCTCGACTCGATGGCGACCGAACCTTCCGCCTGGTGACCGGCTATGACGCCGTCCCTCGGACGCTCCTGGCACGGATTGCGACGGGAAGCGTTGAGCTGGGAACGGAGGTCACCGACGTCGAGTGGACCACCGGGCGGGTGACCGTCAACACCGGGTCAGGTCGAGTCTTCGGCGCGGGGCGGCTGGTCGTGGCGCTTCCGCTGGGCGTGCTCCAGTCGGGGTCGGTGCGCTTCACCCCGTCGTTGCCGGAAAAAGACCTGGCGCTGACAGGACTGATGATGGGCCACGTGGTCAAAATTGTATTTGCCTTCAAAGAGCGATTCTGGGCGGAACACCTGCCGGATGACGCTGAGCTGGGTTTTCTGGTCGCAGCGGATGAACCGGTGCGCGGGTGGTGGACCGGTTACCCGCTGATCGCTCCACTTCTGGTGGCGTGGAGTGGAGGACCGCCGGCGGATGCTTTCGCCAATCTGAGCCTCGATCAACGCGCGGACCGTGCGCTGGAGTCGCTCGCTCGCGTGCTGAGTGTGCGACGATCAGTCGTCGACGACCAGGTGCGCGGTTGGGCGAGCCATGACTGGGCCGCGGACCCGTTGGCGTGCGGCGCCTACAGCTACGTGCGAGTGGGCGGCATGGCGGCCCAGGCGGAGCTGGCGCGTCCGGAGGACGGCACGTTGTTTTTCGCGGGCGAGGCGACCGAGCTGGCGGGCCGCCAGGCCACGGTTCACGGCGCCCTGTTCGCTGGGGAGCGCGCGGCGGACGAGGTGCTCTCCAGCCTGGGGGTCTCGATGCCAATCACACCCTGAGCCAGCAACTGGTCGAGCTGCTGCTCGCGGTGGAGGTCGGCCAGGACGTCCAGCGCGTCGGCGCCCGGGGTTGGTGTCGGGCGACCCGCGCGGACGGGGGTTCGACTCAATCGCGCCACGGGTCCAACCGTGGTGATGCGTTCACCCGTGTCGTGCACACGCGTGATGCTCAGTCCGTGCTGCGTGACCCAACGGTCGTGCATCAGCTCGTCGATGGCAACCAGCCGCTGGGCGCCGATCCCCGCGCGTGTGAGCTGGTCGATCCACACGCCAACCGGAGCCGATCGGAAGAGGTTTTCCAGGGCGGGCTCGGAGGTATCCGGGGTGAAGCGCGACAGCGCCTCCGGTGTTGCGCCCAGAAAGAACCACCCATCGCTCGCCGTATATAGCCGCTGGAGTGGGCTCCAGCCGAGGCTGAGCGTGTGCGTATCACGTAGTGACGACGACGACTGAAGGATGGTCGCGGTGTACGCGAGCGCCGCTTCAGCGTGCTGCCCGCGCCCGGTTCGGCCGCGTGCGAACAGGCCGACCGCGGCGGCGAAGGCGGCCAGCAGGCCCGTGCCGTAGTCGTTGACGGCGAATGGTTGTCCGCTTGGACGTTCGCGTCCCGCGAAACGGAGGCCGCTGGCGGCCTGCGCCTGGACCTCGTAGCCGGGCCAGCCGGACCACGGGCCGGGGCTGCCGTAGGCGCTAACGGAGACATACACGGCGTCCGGGCGCCGCTGACGAATGACGTCGTAGGTGAGGCCGAGGCGCTCGGCGGCATCGGGGCGGAAGTTCTGGAGGATGACGTCCGACCGGTCGATCAGCTCCGACAGGATGGTGTGCCCCTCCGGCTGCTTCAGGTCGAGCAGCAGGGAGCGTTTTCCACGATTGACGTCCGTGTGATAGCGATGCCGGCTGAAGTGGATGCCCGCGCCTTCTTCGTTGGGGTTGTTGATTTTGATGACGTCGGCGCCGAATTCGGCGAGGGTGCGGCCCGCGGTGGGGCCGGCGAGGACCTGGGTCAAATCCAACACGCTGACGCCGTCGAGCGCTGGACGGTGTGAGTCGCTCTGGGTGTGGAGGTCGGCCGGCGCCTCTGGTGTTGTCATTCCAGACCCATCGGGCCACCGATAGGCGCGCACCGCTGGACCCGGTTGGACCGAACGCCCGTCATTCAGGACGATGCCAGCGGCGTGCGCATGCGGGGTCTCGCTCCATTCGGAGGTCGAGCGGCACATGATGATCGGCACGCCGATGCTGCCTCCGAA
Organism: uncultured Chloroflexia bacterium; assembly: GCA_963776625.1. GTDB lineage: Bacteria > Chloroflexota > UBA6077 > UBA6077 > CF-72 > CF-72. Next base: position 272,756 of record CAVZNP010000014.1, read on the forward strand.
ATCCTCCCACGCCTGTGCGCTGCGCGTGGCGAACAACTGCTCCTGGCGGCGCGACAGCTCGGCGCGCAAGGACGGACTGGTCGCCAGACGATCGACGTCGAAGAAGCCATCCGCCTCCCAGTCGGGCAAACGCAGCGCGGCAGCCAGGCGACTTCGAAAGCGCGGCGTCGCGGCACTGACCTGGATCCAGCGCTCGTCGGCACAGTGGAACACGCCGGTCCAATAGTCGTCTGGTCGTCCTCCGCCAGGCGCACCGTCGACGAACAATCCGTGCGCGCCGATGGCCGCGAACATGGCATCGAACAGGGGCACCTCGATGCGCTGGCCCAACCCGTCCCGCTGGCGGGCGATCAGGGCCATGACAATGGCCACCCCGGCGACGATAGCGGCGAAGTGAGAGGCGATGGCTACCGGGGTGAACACCGGTCGCGCGGCACGGGCTGGCACACGATAGGTGTCGGTTGCCGCGGCGACGACGCCCTCCCAGGCTTGCACGCTTGCGCGCGAATCGTCGGCCGCGAATCCAGGCAGCGAGCAAAACACGAGTCGCGGGTGGTCGGCCAGCATGGCCGTGGAGCCGAGCCCCAGCCGCTCCATGACACCCGGTCGAAAGTTCTCGATCACGACGTCGGCGGAAGCGATCAACTGGCGCGCGGTCGCAAGGTCAGCATCGGTGTGGAGGTCGAGCACGATGGGCTGCTTGCCGCGGTTCCAGGTGTCATTGGCGGCTGTCTTCCAGCGCGGGCCACCCGGAGGATCGACGTGGACGACCTCCGCTCCCTGGTCCGCCAGCAGCATCGCCGCCAGTGGACCGGCAATGTACTGACCGAAGTCGATCACGCGAACTCCACGAAGCAGGCCGGACGCGCCGCTCATCGCGGGGTCTGGGCCGATGTGAGCTCGTCCAGCGGGATGTGACACAGCAGTCCACCTCCGTCAGGTGTTTCGCGCCAGGGGGGAGCATCAGTTTCGCAAATGGCGCCGGGCTTGCGCGGACAGCGCAGCTGGAAAGGACAGCCTCGCGTCGGGCGGGTATTGGCGACAAGTGTGGCTGGCGGATCTCGGTGCTGACGGTCCCGGCGTGGGACCGACGCCAGCAGCACCTCGGTATATGGATGTAGCGGTGGGGCGAAGACCGTGGCGGTGGGGCCCAGTTGCATGAGCTGACCGAGGTACAGTACGCCCACGACGTCGGACAGATAACGCACCACGCCGATGTCATGCGAGATGAACAGATAGGCGGTGCGCTGCTCCTGCTGGAGTCGATCCAGCAGGTTCAAAATGGTGGCCTGCACCGAGGCATCCAGCGCGGAGGTCGGCTCATCACACAGGACCAGGGCCGGAGCGCCTGGGAAACGCGCGCGCGATAGCAACTCGCTGCCGTTGGCCACCGCTGAGCTCCGACGGCAAGGCAGCGAGATAGCGAGGCTCGAGGTCCACTGCTGCGAGCAGCTCCGCCGCCCGGCTACGCCGCGCGGCGGGACTCAAATTCGTGAGTCGCTTGATAGATCGTTCCAGCAGAGTGCGCACGGTATGGCGTGGATTCAGCGTGGAGTCCGGATCCTGAAAGACCATCTGGATCTCGCGCAGGACGGCGTTGGAGCGCTTGCCAACGGATCGGGGGAGATCGGCGCCGTGCCACGTGAGCTGGCCGCTGTCCAGAGGCTCGAGGCCGGCGATGACGCGTGCCAGGGTGGACTTGCCGCTGCCGGATTCGCCGACCAGGCCGACCGTCAGCCCGGCGTCGATGGCCAGACTCACGCCGTCGACTGCCACGACCTTGCCACCCTCGACCCTGAAGGTTTTGCGGACGTCGGTGGTCACAAGGAGCGGTTCCGCGCGTGGCATCGGGGCGACGCGATCGAGCGGGCGAAGTGTAGGATCGGTCGGGACCGCATACGCAAGGTGCGCGGCCGCGGGATGCGTGGCCGGAATAAGGGTGAAGACCTCGTCCCAGTAGTAGCAGCGGCTCGTCCGGCCGATCGGTCACCGGCAAAAGCTCGGGCTCGGCGGCGGTGCACGCCGGTCGAGCCAGGGCACACCGCGGCGCGAACGCGCAACCGGGCAGGCGAATGGCGGCCGAGTGAGGTTGGCCACCGATGGGCTGCAGTGGCTGCGCGCCCCTGTGTGAATCCGGCTGTGGCAGGCTCGACAGCAGGCCGCGCGTATACGGATGCGCGGGCGCGGCGAACACCTGCGCGACCGGTCCCTGCTCTACCAGTCGACCGGCGTACAGCACCCCCACGCGGTCGCATACCTCCGCGACCACGGCCAGATTGTGGCTGATCAGCAGCACCGTGACACCCAACTCGCGGCGCAGGTCGGCCAGCAAGCCGAGGATGGCCGCTTCCACGGTTGCATCCAGGCCGGTGGTAGGCTCATCCAGGACCAGCAGGTCGGGTCGGGCGGCGAGCGCGATGGCAATCACCACGCGCTGCTGCATACCGCCACTCAGCTGGTGTGGGTAGCGGTGGTAGACACTCTCGGCATCTGCCAGTCGCACCTGGCGCAACATCTCGATGGCTCGGCGACGCGCCTCAGCGCCGGCAACCGGCGCGTGCGCGGAGAACACTTCGGCAACCTGGTCGCCGACAAGCATCGAGGGATCCAGGGCGGCGGCCGGGTTCTGATAGACGACCGCCACGCGTTGTCCGCGAAATGCGCGCAGAGCGGCGTCGTCGAGGGCCATCACGTCCTGGCCGTCGAACATGATCCGCCCGTCAGTCACCTGACCGCCGCGTGCCAGGTAGCGCACGAGGGCCATGGCGACGGTGCTTTTGCCGCTGCCGGACTCACCCACCAACCCGTAGGCTTCACCGGCGTTGATGTGAAACGAGAGTTCGTGGACCGCTGCCTGGCCGCTGTATGCGACGGAGAGGTCCGCCACGTCCAGCAGCGGTTGCTTCGGGCTGGAGCTCACGCGCGCGCGGCACCCTCCTGCAGTCCGTCGGACACGAGGTTGACGCCAATCACCAGCGACGCGATTGCCAGTGCCGGAAACAACACCGTCCACGGAGCCGACTGGATGAAGGTGCGTGCGTCGGCAATCTGCAAGCCCCAGTCAGCCGCGGGCGGTGGAATGCCGAGTCCCAGAAAGCTCAGCGTCGCGCTGGCGAAGACCGCGTACCCGATCCGCACCGTGCCCTCGACGACGATTGGGGCTGTGATTGTCGGGAGGATCTCGCCAAACAAAATGTACTGGCTGGATTCACCGCGCAGGCGGGCGGCGGCGACGTAATTCAGATCGCGTACTGACAGGACGGACGCGTAGACGACGCGGGCGACACGCGGTGTGAACACCAGTCCGATGACCAGGATGACATTCACGACGGACGGGCCCAGCATCGCTACCACTAGCAGGGTCAGCGTGACGACCGGGAAAGCCATGATCGCATCCATGACCCGCAGCACGCCCTCTCCGACGATGCCGCGGTAGTAGCCGGCAACCAGTCCGAGGATCGTGCCGAACACGACGCCGACAAGCGTTGCCAGGGGCGCGACGATCAGAATGTCGCGGCTTCCAGCCAGGACGCGACTGAAGACGTCGCGACCGAACTGGTCCGTGCCGAAGTAGAACTGAGCCGACGGCGGCTGCAGTCGCGCGTTGACGTGGAACTGGTTCGGGTCATAGGGCGCCAGCACCGGCCAGGCGATCGCGCACACGATCCAGAACACCAGAATGACCAGGCCGAGCATCGCGGTCGGCGAGCGGCGCACACGCCGCGCCAGTGTGGCGAAGCCGGACGGATGGATGGTGCTGAGGTCGAGCGTGCCCTCGCCGACGGGCGCCAGCGTGTCGGGAACGGCGACACCGCTAGGCATATCGGATCCGCGGATTCAGGACGCCGAACAACACCTCTGCGCCGAGATTGGCCAGCATGTACACAAACGCTACAACCATGACGCAGGCTTCGAGCAGCGGAATGTCCTTGTTGAGCGCGGCGAACAACAGCAGGTCGCCCAGGCCCGGGTAGCCGAACAGGTGCTCGACCACGACCAGGCCGCCGACCAGCCAGCCGATCTGCGCGCCAATGACCGTGACCGTCGGGAGCAGCGCGTTGCGCATGACGTGGCGCGTGATGACAGACGGCATCGGCAGTCCCTTCAGCACCGCGGCGCGCACGTAGTCGCTGCCCAGGACCTCCACGGCTGAGGCCCGCGTGTGACGCGAGATATAGGCAAACAGCGTCAGCGCCAGGGTGAGCGCTGGCAGTATCAGCGCTGGGAGCACCGACAGCGGACTGGCGCCGACCGGGATCTGCGCCGACGCGGGCGCGACGTGCAGCGTCAGGCTGAACAACAGGATGAGCAGGACGCCGCTCACGAATTCCGGAAATCGCCAGACCTGAGATGCCGACCAGACTGATGAGGCGGTCCGTAAGGCGTCCCTGGCGAAGCGCCGCGAGCAGGCCGAACCCGATCGACAGCGGCACGGTGATGACCAGCGCGAGACCGGCCAGGACCAGGGAGTTCGCCGCGCGGGACAGCACCAGATCGGAAACGGGTACCTGCAGGGCCAGTGAGCGGCCCCAGTCACCGTGCAGGAAACCGATGAGCCAGGTAATGTAGCGCTGCGGCGCGGGCACATTCAGGCCGAGCTGCGCGCGCAGGGCGGCCAGCGTGTCGGGCGTCGCTTGTTGGCCGAGGATGAAGACCGCGACGTCGCCGGGCAGCAGCTCGGAGACGACAAAGACGCCGAGCGAGACGAGCCACAGCGTGAATAGGACCAGCGCGATGCGTTGCGCAAGAAAGCGTCGCAGTGTCTTTTTCTCTTTTCAGGCCGTCAGATAGACGTTGCGCAGGTCCAGGTAGCGATTCGGGTCTTGAGGCATGCCCTGCACGCGCGCGCTCATGCCTCGGGGCGACGTCCGCGCGTAAGTGATGATGGCGGGCACTTCGTCCGACAGAGCCTTCTCCAGCGTCAGCATCAGCTCCTTGCGCTTCTGCAAATCGACGGTCGCGTCCAGCTGGTCGAGGGTGCTGTCGAACGTGGTGTTGCTCCAGTGCGCCGAATTCCAGTTCACACCCGTGCGATAGGCGGAGTTCAGGATCTCGCTCGCCGTCGAGCGACTGGCCCACTCGGTGACGCCGGTCGTCACGGTGGTCCAGTGCGCGTAGTAGACCTGCGACGTCTCCACCACCAGGTTGGCTTTGACGCCGAGCGGGGCAAAGGCCTGCTGCAGGGTCAGCGCCCAGTTCTTGAGCCATTCGGCGCCGGAGTGCGTTGGCAGATCGAACTCGAAGCCGTTCGGATGGCCCGCGTCGGACAGCAATTGTTTGGCCATGTTGAGGTCCTGCATCTTCATGGCGATGTCGACGTGATCGCGCAGGATGGGCGCCACGGGTTGATCGCTGGCCAGGTCACCACCGTCTGGACCGAGGACGATATCGAGCACATCCTGCCGATTGAGCGACAGGGCGAGCGCCTGACGCACCTTCGGGTTGTCGAATGGTGGCGTGTCCACGCGCATGTGCATTGCGTCGTAGGAAGCAGATCGACTGCTCTGCACCTGGAGGTTGGGGTTCTTGCGAATGTCGTCGAGTGCGTCGTACGGCGTGAGAGCCATCAGGTCCGACGCGCCGCTCTGCAGCGCCGTCAATTCGCCGGAGGGGTCCTGCCAGATCTTGATCTCGATCCCGTCCAGATAGGGCAGTCCGCTTTCCCAGTAGTCCTCGTTGCGAACGTAGGTGGAGCCCTGGCCCGGCGTGTAGTTGGTCATCTTGAACGGGCCGGTGCCGATGGGGCTACTGGCGAAATCGCCCGACCAGTTGGCGGGCAGGATGCCAGCTTGGTAGATGTACGTGAAGAACGGAAAGTCGGCCTGCGGACGAGACAGGTGGAATGCCACTGTCGCGTCGTTGACTTTCTCGATGCCGTCCATGGGTAGGAAGTTGAGCGTGCTGGCGGCCGTCGATCCGGAGGTCTTGTCGGTCAGCCGCTTGTAGGTGGCCACCACGTCGTCGGCGCCGAAAGGGCTTCCGTCGTGGAATTTGACGCCCTGGCGCAGCTGGAAAGTCCAGGTCTTGATGTCGGCGGAGGGTGTCCAGGAGGTGGCCAGCTCGGGTTGTGGCACGCCATCGGCGCTGACGTGGGTCAGGAAGTTGAGGACGGGGAAAACGGTGATGATGCCGCCGCTGGAGGTCAGCTTGTGGGGATTGATCTCGACGGCGGGGGAACCGGTGACACGGATGGTGCCGCCGCGGCGAGGCTGCGCGGCGGGCGCGCTGGTCGGCGCCGCCCCAGCCGGCGCCACTGAGGCGGACGTGGGCGCCGAAGCAGGCGCCAGCGTGGGGACGGCGGGTGCGGTGGGCGAACACGCGGCCAGGATCGCGCTGATCGCGGGCGCGGACAGTCCGAGCGTGGCTGCCCACCGAATAAAGGTGCGCCGCCTGACGCGGCCCGCCCGGTACTCTTCTGCCAGATGCCCCAGGTACTCGTGCATGAACTGAGTCGGCTCCCTTGCTTGTCGCCGATTTTACCTGTGCTCGCCTGAGCTACCCGTGAGGGCGGGTGACGAGCATCGGCGCCGAGCGACGCATCTCATCGGAGGCTCTCGCCGCGCTAGCCTCGCGCCGCGAAATAGGTTCTGGCAAGTTTCGTCGGCGCGCGCGCCAGCCACGCCTCTTCGATGAGCTCCTCGAGACGCGGCACGTCGATCACACCGAGCTGCACAAGGACCGCGGGATAGCCATTGAAGTGCGGCGTGGTGAACACCACGTCTGGTTCGGCATGCAGCAGCGCTTCTTTCGCCACCAGGTGCTCCACGCGCACGCCCAGCACGGCTCGCTCGGTGCCGCCGCGCCCAGCGCTTCCAGGTCGCCGCGGCGTAGCGGCCGCTCCCACACGAAGCCTTTTTCCTTGACCCGCCACGTGGCGTTGCCGTGCGAGGTCTGCTCGTCGGTCTCGGGCAGTGCCAGGGCGATGCGGCGCACATCGTCCCAGGTCGCCACTAGTCGAGTCCCAGAACCCGTGCCAGATTGCCGCCCAGGATCAGCTCCTCGGCGCGCGCGCCGAAGCCGTACCGTCTGAGCGCCTGAACGGCCAGGTCCGAATACAGGTTCGGCCAGTTGGATCCGTATACGACGCGTTCCGGACCCAGCGCACCGACCGCCCGCGCGACCATCGTCGGCTCGAACGCCGCGATCGTCGTGCCCAGATACACGTTCGGGGTATCACGAGCGACCTCGATCGCGTCGCCGACCCACTCGCGGTAGCCCATGTGGTCCATCAGCACCGGCACGTCTGGGAAGCGGCGCGCCAGTGCGCCGATCGCCAGCGGATGACTGATCTCGCTCCCCGAATGGATGTTGACCACCAGACCAAGCTCGCGCGCGAGCTGCATCATGGCCGTGGCGACCGAGCCGGTCAGGTGCACGTGGTAGATGGCGGGCATGATCTTCAGCACGCGCATGCCCCATTCCGTTGCGGAGCGGCGGATCTCGTCAAAGGCCGCTGGCCCATCGTTGGGGTTGACCTGACAACACAGGATGGCGCGTCGCTCGGCGTGGGCTGTCTCGTACAGGGCCGCGTTGGACGGTTTGGGGGTCGGCATAGGCATCACGACGACGTATTCGATGCCTGCCGCGTCCTCGTTGGCCAGCAGCTCGGCAAAGGCCGTCGTCCGCTCCGCGGTGGGCGCGTTGGTGTTGAGGTAGACCTCGAAGTCCATGGTGGGCATCGCCGGGCAGTGTACGTCCGCAACTTCCGACGCACCTTTCGGCGCAACTTCCGGACGGGCATGCGCGTCGGATACAGCGAGTGTGATGCGGTGTTGGCGATGCCGGCCTCCTCTTCGCGTCACAAACGTCGTATGGTTGTCGTAGAAGTTTGAGTCGATCAGCCGGCGCCACGTAACAAGGGAGGGACCCTCATGGGACAACTCGTCGCACAGCCCAGCCTGACAGATCGGATGATTCGCGCTGCTCGTCTGGACGTCGCTCTCTATAACGAAGTCGAGGCCGACGTTAGCGCGAACAACCAGGCGTTAACGGTGGTCGTTCTGTCCGCCGTTGCCAGCGGCATTGGGGCTGCGCTCGGGGCGGCCTTCACTGGTCGGCCGGGCCTCATCGTGGGCGGCCTTATCGGCGCCGTGGTGCTCGAGCTTGTGGGCTGGGCCGTGTGGTCGTACGTCATGTTCTTCGTCGGCACCAGGATGTTCCATGGTACGGCCACGTACGGCGAGCTGCTGCGCACGCTGGGTTTCGCCTACTCGCCTGGCGTGCTGAACGTGCTGCGATTCATCCCGGTACTCGGCGGGATCATCGGCCTGGTTGTGGCGATCTGGCGCATCATCACCGGCTTCATCGCCGTGCGCGAGGCGTTGGACCTGGACAGTGGCAATACGATCGCGGTGATCGTGGTCGGCGTCATCGCCTACCTCGTCGTGGTGTTCGTCGTCGGGCTGATCCTTGGCGCGGTTGGCATCGGCGCCGCTGCCTTGACGGGAGCCTTCAGCTAACTCAGCTAAGCAGAAGCGTTTTTCCCCAGAGGGGACCCCCTTCCCCGGGAGGGGTTCTCTTCCCCGGAGGGGTTCTCTTCCCCGGAGGGGTTCTCTTCCCCGGAGGGGACCTCTTGGTGGGTCGCCGGATCGTTCGGCAGCGTCCGCGCCACACCGATCACTGGGGCCTATGGCGGCGGCGTTCGACGGGATGCACGCGCGATTTGAAGCGCCAGCCTTTGGGGGTTCTGGCGTAGACGTCTTCGTACCACCCCGCCGAGATGATTGTGATCAGGGCTCGCTCGACAGCGTGTCCTTGATGACCGTCTCGCGCGCGACGACGACCGCCATGGGATACGTAAACAGCGTCTGGGCGTCCGCGCTCAGGGCCTGCCACTCCGGTGAGTTTCGCGACTGGCGAACCGACTCCAGGTCGTCCCACCAGGTTTCCGAGAAGCCGTCGTGCGTCATGGGGCGGTTGGCGTAGACCTCGGGCAACGCGTGGTTCTGCACGTAACGCCGGATGCCCGGCAGTTTTGCGCCGAGCTGGCCGTGAACGTCGTGCCAGTGCTCCTGGAACTCGTCCAGGGTCAGGCCCGGCTTGCGCGAAAACGCCCAGATCACTTTGACCATGTTCGGCGTGGCAGGTCCGTCGACGATGACGCGCTCGCGAGCGACGATGCTGGTGCGCTTGGCGTCCAGTGGCCAGTCCGGCGTGCGGTCGAAGAGCTGTCGGTCGTCCGCCAGCACGGTCTCGCGCACCGTCAGAGTGTCGGGCGCGCCGTAGCGCGACGAAGCGACGTACCACTCGTACAGGACCTGGTCCTGCGGTCGAATGGCGTGGCTCAACCGAGGTGACTGCGGCGGAGTGCGCAGCGCGTCGAGATCGTCGAACCAGAACATCGACGCGCCGTGCAGCGTGGAACGCGGCATGCCCGTGTACGACTCTGGCAAGGCGTGGTGCTGGACGTACTTGCGCAGCTCTGGCGTTCTGGCAAACAACGGACCGTGGCGCTGTTGCCAGTACGCGTGGAACTCCGCCTGCGTGCGGTTGACGGGGTGTTTGATGGCGCCCGCCAGGACCTTGATCACGTAGCCACTCTCCTCTGAAGGTATTCGTCTTGTCGTCGCGCGGCTGCGGACGCTGGACCCGCTCAGCGGCCAGCGTCAAGCTCTGCGAGTCTACTTGTGTTTCATCACGTACACACGGTCCCAGTCCGCCCCCGGCGGCGCGAGTGACAGCTCACGGCAGCGCTCGATGTACATCACGCTCGGCAGGTCGACCTCGTCGCCGCCGGCCCGTGCCGCGTCGCCAAAGAGATCTGCCGCGGCGCTGAACTGCTGGGCGTGATACAGCACCATCGCCCGATTGAAGGCCTCCAGCACCGGCGTGTACCGCGCAGCCAGTCTGGTGTCATCCGCATAGCCCAGCAGCTCGAGCACCGGCACGGCTGACTGCTTGCCTTTGACGGTGACCAGGTCCAGGTGACGGACCAGAAGCAGCTCGTGGCCCTGGGTGGCGTCGAAGGTTGCCTGCGAGATGCAGATGCGCGTGCCGTATTCGTTGTTCAGCGGCTCGAGGCGAGCCGCCAGGTTTACGGTGTCCCCGACTGCCGTGTAGGCAAAGCGCTGGGTGCTGCCCATGTTGCCGACACTGGCCGGTCCGGTATCGATGCCGATCCGCATCTGTTGCCGGGCCAGGCCCTCCGCCTCCCATTTGTCGCTGAGGCGGCTGAGCGACGCTTGCATTTCGATAGCCGCCTGACACGCGTGCCAGGCGTGGTCCGTGTCGTCGAGCGGCGCGTTCCAGAAGGCCATGACCGCGTCGCCGATGAATTTGTCGAGCGTGCCGCCATACCGGAAGACGACGCTGGTCATCGCGTCGAGGTACTCGGTCATGACGCGACTCAGGATCTCGGGCTCGAGCGTCTCGGAGAAGGAGGTGAAACCTTTGAGGTCGGTGAACACCACGCTGATGGTGCGACGTTCGCCGCCGAGTCGGACCCGCTGTGGATTGCGGCCGATCTCCTGAGCCACGCTCGGCGGGATGACCGAGGCGAGTGCCGCCTGGAGCGCACGCGCCTGACGCTGTTCGATGCCCACGCGGTAGGCGGTGCCGCCGACGAAGGTGAGCCCTCCGGCCAGGATAGGCGTTGCCAGGGCGACCTGGACCCCAGCCTGGTCGAGGACCACGAGATTGCCCAGCACCCACGCTGCCAGTACGGCGACCGTCGTAACCGCGGCCGTGATCGGGCCCAGGTTCGTGGTGATGAGGGCGACCAGGATCGCCAGCAGCAGGATGAACGCCAGGTCGAGTGGCAGCGGCGCGTCGCGCAAGAACTGGGTCGAGAGCAGCGTCGCAGCCACATTGGCGTGGATCTCAACGCCGGCCATCTTGTGGCCCTGGTCGCTGACCGGGGTCCAGTAGTCGTCGGCGAACCCCGCGGCGCCGATCAGCCCGATGAAGGCGATCCCGTCCCGCCACGTCGCGGGGTCTGCCTGTCCCCGCAGCACGTCGACGAAAGACACGGTCTTGAACGTGGAGTTGGGTGCACCTGGATCGGACGGCGGACCGAAATAATTGATGCGCACCGCGCTGGCGGCGTCGACCGGAATCTGTCGGCCGGCGAGCACAAAGGTGTTCGGGTCGGGACGGCCGTCGACGTAGGTCGGTCGGCGCAGGTAGCGGGCGGCCGCCATCAGTCCGAGGCTGGGGCGCTGGGTGTCACCCAGGTCGAAGAGCAGCGGCATCGTGCGCACAATGCCACGGTCGTCGGGCAGGACGTCGGTGGCGCCCACATCAGGATCGCTGGACAGCGTCGCGTCTGGCTCGAGTCCGCTCCCGAAGCTGACGGTGTTGTCCGCTCCGCGCGCGGCGTCGCCACCGCCAACGGCCGCCAGGACGACGGAGGTAGCTGGGCGCGCCGACCGCGCGCGGTCGATGGCCGCGGACAACTGGGCGTCGTCCGGGGCCGGCTCGAAGAACCCCACGTCCAGGGCGATCACGCGTGGCGGGGCGGTCATGAGCTGATCGATCACCTGCGCGTAGTAGCTGCGCGGCCAATCGCGGAACAGTCCGAGCTGCGCGAGGCTGCGCTCGTCGATGCTGACCAGCGTGATCACGCTGCGCGGATCGCGGCCGACGCTGCTACCGTACCGATCCGGATTCCGCGTGCGCAGCACCGCGTCCTGGGCAACGGACTCGGCCGCATGGAGCGGCCCACCGGGATACAGGGCCTGCGACTCTTGCAGCTGGAGCCAGCCGCACACGACAGCCACAACCACCGCGATGCTCAGGATGACCAGATTGCGGCGCAGCATCGGGCGGCTCAACCGGGGGGATGGTCCCAGTCGTGGTCATGATAGTCCCTGGGCGTCCGCGTGGCCGTCGCGGTAGGCGTCGGCGAGCGCGTGGGGGTGCGGGTGGCCGTCGGCGTTGCGCTAGGAGTGGGGGTTACCGTCGGCGTGTTCGTCGCGGTCGCGGTCGCGGTGGGGATGACGGTTGGCGTCGACGTTGCCGTCGGCGTGCTGGTCAGCGTGGGGGTCAACGTCGCTGTCGCCGTCGCTGTTGGCGTATCGGGGCTCGTCGGCGTGATCGTTGGCGACGCCGTCGGCGTACTGGCCGGGGTGGGCGTCTCAGTCGGGATGGACGTTGCCGTCGCCGTGGGAGCTGGCGTGCCGGTCGGCGTTGCGGTCGGAGTCGGGGTCTCGGGCGTCGACAGCATGGCGAACACCGTGAAGTGGCTCGACGTGGCGGTTACGGTGTGATTGGCCGTATCCACGCTCGAATCCGTCAACCGCTGCCAGCTGTTGCTGCTCGTGTTGAAGAAGTAGATGCCATCAGGCGGTGGTCCGCTGTAGGTCATCGTGATCTGCACGTCTGGCGTGAAGTTCAGAACGGATCCATTGGCATCTGTCGCGGTCAGGTTCACTGGTGTTCCGACGACTTGCTGATCCCCGGGCGGCGCGGGCGCGGTGGTGGGTTGAATCTGGATGGCTGTCGGTTGGCTTACCGCACCCACTGGAAACACGACCCGTACGCTGCCGTCCGGTAGGGAAACGGTGCCACCGTCAGGTCCCACCGTGCCCGGCGGCAGACTTTGACTCGAGGACGACGACGACGACGACGAAGAAGAAGACGACGAGCTCCGGTTCGAGTTGGCGGGCGGAGGCGGCGCAGCGGCGATCGCCGGGCCCTGCGCCGGCGGCGGTGGTGGCGGCGGGACGGGACCGGCCGTCCCAGCGGCTGCCGGACTCGCCTGGGCGACGGCAACCACAGGCGCCACCGCAACGGCCTGCAGGCCACTGTCGGCGGTGGCGCTGCGAATCGCCAGTCCATTCAGTAAACCGCCTGCCCCCGGACCGCCTGGGCCGCGCGGCGCCGACGGGACGATGGCGTTGGCGAATTCGTCGGCAACCTGGTCGCTGAGCTGGCCAGCGGTGCGTGCCGCGGCCACGTCGCGCAGATTGCTCGTGGCCTGATCGAAGGCTTGCAGCGCCTGCTGCGTGAGCGGCGAGTCCGCGGTCGCGCTGTCGGAGGCGGCGCCTGCCAGACCGGGCGTCACGTCGAATACTTGCAGGCCACCCGTTTTGGGCTGCAGCTCGACACGTCCTTCGAGCAAGACGACCGACGTGAGCGGGTGACAACCCGCCTGGGTCTGTGCCTCCGACTGGCCGACGCGTGGAATGGCCGACACCTGCGGCAGGCTCGACGCCATCTGGTCGCCGACCGGCACACCCACGTTCTCGTAGGTATCCCACGTCGCGCCAGTCGCCGGGTCCTGCCAGGTGCGTTTCAGCCAGTACGCACCGTCCGTCTCCTGGTAGACCTGGTCGGCAATCTCCGGATACGCGGTGCCAATGTACTGATGGGTATCGAACGACTGGCCGGTCGCCGGGTCCTGCCAGGCTCGCGTCTCCCACAACATGCTGTTGTCGTCGTAGACCACTTCCGCGGTCAGCAGGTCAGAATTGCCCGCCAGGCGTCTTGGAAATGTCAGCAGACGCGGAGCCGGCGATGGGGGCGGAGGCGCCGCGTAGCACTTGACCGTTAGCGCGTAGCGCGTGCCGCGCACCACGGCGGTTGCCGCGGGGGTATCCGTCGAGAAATTGGTGGGATTGCTCGTCAATCGCTCTACGCGGTCGACCGTCGTTCCGAGGATCTGCGAAACGCCGATCTGCGCGCCACCGCTGGACGATGTGGCTTGCTGGATGGACACTTGCGAGTCCGGGGTCAGCTGGGTCTCGCTGCCGTCGAAGAACGTCAGCAGAGCCACTCCGCCGCCCGTCGTGCGTACCTGGTCGCCCGGGCTCAGCGTCATCCCGTCAGTCGCCGTCGCAAACGTGCCGCCGCCGCTGGATACTTCGACGGGCGGCGTGAGCACGCTCAACGTGGCGCCGCTGGCGGCCTGAGCGAACGCGCTGCTCACCGACAGGGGCGCGCCGACAGACGCCGGCGAAACGCTGGCTGCGGCCAGGCCCACGAGCAGGCACACAACCAGCAGCCAGCGTCCCCCAGTGCGTACGAAACCGGTATGCAGAAGCGCGTTCGGGGTGCGCGCCACGTTCCTCTTCACCCGATGCTCGATCGGGGCTCGATCATCTTCTCGCGGACACGCGTAGATGGCAACCACACAATGGTTGACTTTTGGCCGAATCGTTCCATGTTCGAACGCGTGAGGTTACTTTTGGGCAATCTACGGCGACGGCCACGCCAGCGCGACCTCAATCGCCTGCTCGACCGATAGGGCTCGTCCGGCGGCGCGTGCCTCCGCGCAGGACTTTTCACCACGCGCCGCGTAGATCGGCTGCAGCCACGCGTTCTGGCGCCGCAGCTCTTCGGCATGTGGCTCCGCCCCGATCAGCTTGCGCAGGGCCCCGGCCGCGCCGACCAGCCGTAGCGCCCGCTCGAAATCCGTCGCGGCGTCGAGCTGAGCCATGCCTTCGAGTCCGCGAGCAATTTCGAGGAGCTGGAACGACTCGCGTGCTACGCGCAGGCTTTCGGCGTAGCGTTGCCGCGCTGTTTCCGTGTCGCCCATCGACCGCGCCACCCGCGCCAGCGCCGAGAGAGAGCGTATCCGACCCTGCTGATCCGGGAGTGCAACCTGGATCTCGAGGCTCTGCTCCAGCAGCCGCTGGGCACCTGCCAGGTCGTGGTCGGCCAGGGCCACCCGCCCGAGGACGTAGGTGCCGCGCGCGATTCCCCAGCGTTGGCCGCGCTCGCGACTGGCGCCGACCGTCTCCAGCCCCAGCGACCTGGCCTGGTCGATGTCGTCGAGCTCGAGCGCGACATCCGCCATCTGCAGCAAGTTCAAAATCTCCGCGCCGCGGCTGCCGGCGCGTCGATTCAGCTGACGGGCGTGCGCATAGTAGTCGCTCGCGCGCGTGAGCTCACCCCGTCCGCTGGCCGTGTTGCCGAGCAGATGCAGCGAGGCGGCGATCGTCCTGTCGTCGCCCAGCGCCTCGGCCACTTCGCGGCTCTGGGCCAGCACCGCTGACGCGTGCACGTAGTCCGCCTGGCAGTTGGCAAGATGGCCTGCCGTCTGGAGCGCCCGCGCGCGCGCCTCGCTGATCGTGGTCTTGACCTCGGGCATCGCCAGGATTTCAGTCAGCCACGCCCGCCCCTCGGTGTAATAGCCGCGCACGGACCAGTAGTCCCACAGCCCACCCGCCAGGCGCAGGGCGCGGTCGGTGTCGCCGCTGTCGATGGCGCGCCGCAGGGCCGCCCGCACGTTGTCTTGCTCGCGGGCGAGGATGGCCAGAACCGCCGGGTCATAGTCGGCCGGTAGTGAGCGCTCGGCCAGGCCGAGAAAATACTCGAGGTGCAGGCCGCGCACCCTGTCGGCCTCGTTGGCCTCCGTGAGACACTCGCGGGCGTACTCGCGAATCGTCTCCAGCATGCGATAGCGCTCCTGGCCATCCTGCTCGTCGGCGATGATGAGCGATTTGTCCACGAGCTGAATCGTCAGGTCCAGCACGTCGTAGGCATCGAGCCCCTCACCAGCACAGACGGCCTCAGCCGCGTCGAGTGTCCAGCCGCCCGAAAACACGCTCAGGCGTCGGAACAGGACGCGCTCGGTGTCCTGCAGCAGGGCGTGGCTCCAGCCTACCAGCGCGCGCAGGGTTTGCTGGCGCGGCAGCGCCGCGCGGCTGCCGCCCGTTAACAATCGGAAGCGATCGTCCAGGCGAGCGGCGATCTGCTCGACGGAGAGCATGCGCACGCGTGCCGCCGCGAGCTCGATCGCAAGCGGAATGCCGTCCAGCCGCGTGCACACCTCGAGCACCGCGCCCGCATTCTGCGGCGTAATGTGGAAAGTCGTGTTGGCGGCGCGTGCCCGCTCGACAAACAGGCCGATGGCTTCGTACTGGTCGAGCGTTTCGGTGGGTGGTGGTGGCGGCGGCTTCGGTGGCAGGGACAGCGAGGGCACGCGCCAGGTCGTTTCGCCGCTGATACCGAGTACCTCGCGACTGGTCGCCAGGATGTGCAGGCGTGGCGCGGCGCGCAGCAGTGTGTTCGCCAGCTCGGCGCACGCCGCCACCACGTGCTCGCACGAGTCCATGAGCAGGAGCAACTCCCGGGCCCGCAGGTGATCGACCAGCGTGGCCAGCGGCTCGCGCCCAGGCTCTTCGCGCACCGACAGAACCGCGGCGCTCGTCTGGGCGACCATCGATGCATCGGCGACCGGGCCGTACTCGACCAGCCAGACGCCGTCCGAAAAGCGGTCGACCAGGTCGGCGGCAACCTGGAGCGCCAGCCGCGTCTTGCCTGCGCCTCCGGTGCCCGTCAGCGTCACCAGCCGCTCGGCGACCACGCGCTCGCGGACGGCGGCTACCTCACGCTCGCGGCCGATGAAGCGCGTCGTGTTGACGGGCAGGTTGTTGGCCAATGCGTCGAGCGACCTGAGCGGCGGGAAGGTGCCAGGCAAGCTCGGGTGCATCAACTGGAACACCTCGGCGGGCTCGGCGAGGTCCTTCAGGCGGTGCATGCCAAGTGAGCGAATCGCGGCTCCCGGCGGTAGCGCGTCGCCGACCAGGTCGCGCGTGGCGCGGGACAGTAGCACCTGGCCGCCGTGGCCGATCGCCATCAATCGCGAACAGCGGAACAGGGCAGCTCCGAAATAGTGCTCGCCGCGCACCTCGACGTCACCCGTATGCAGGCCCATGCGAACGCGGATCGAGCCGACCTCGCCCCAGTCCTCGGCTTGCACGAGCTGCTGTCCGGCCAGCGCGGCGCGCACCCCGTCGCTGGCGCGCGCGAACGAGGCGTAGACGCCGTCGCCCAGCGTTTCGAACACGATGCCGCCATGCGATTCAACCGCCTGGCGCAGCAGCTCGTGGTGACGGGCCAGAGCGTTGCCCATCTGCACCGGGTGCGCCTGCAGCATGCGCGTGCTGCCCTCGATGTCGGTGAACAGGAAGGTGACGGTGCCAGCCGGCAGCGCGGGCATGCGGCGGTCAGTGTAGCCGCCCGCCGCGCGTGGCGGCCGCGAGCCGTTTAGCACTTCGTTGCGGGAGGCTTGCTTCCTTCTTAATACTCGAGGCCCACACACTGGTCCCAACGATGAGCGCTGTCGCACAACCCCGCACCGGGTCTTTTCTGGCAATCGGAAGTTTCGTGGTTATCGTCGGCCTCTTCGTGGCGGCCATCGTCGTCGTGCAGCAGGCACTTGTGGCCCGATCCCCAAGTGGATATCAGGTGGCGATCGTCAACGTCGCCCGCCAGATCGGGCTCGCCCCGCCGCAGCCAACCTTCGGGGATCCAGCACAGGGACGTGCCGCCTACGGGTTCGGGTTCGCCGGACGCGGGTCTGCAAATGGCGCGGGTGGCCCAGCGGGGGCCGGCGGACCCGGCGGTCAGCTGAACGTCGCGGCGCAGACGATCGGCATTCCCATAGACCAGCTCCGCACGGAGCTCGCAACCGCGAGTCTGGCGCAGGTGGCGCAGGCACATGGCGCCGATCCGAACGCGGTTGCGACGGCCATGAAATCCGTCAGCGACGCGCAGTTCGACGCGGGCGTCACCGACGGTCGGCTGACCGCCGACGAGGCCACCGAGCGCAAGACGCAGGCGGAGCAGCGCATCGATCAGCTCATGACGCAGGTCGCGCCGTTTACAGAGTTCGCAGGGGCGCGGACGAGGGGCGCGCAGCCGTAGATCTTCAGCCCGCCGCCATGCGCAGCGTGGTGTCGTGGATGATCTGCGTGCCGAGCAGCACGTTGGCAATGGACATCCGCTCGTCCAGGCCATGGAAGCCTTCCAGGTCCGCGGCGGTGAACATGCCCGGCACCAGCCCATACGACGGGATACCGCGCTCGCGGAAATGTCGCGCGTCGGTGCCACCGACGCAGATAGAGGGCGTCACGATCGCGCCCGGTTGAAACGCCTTGCACGCCGCTTGCAGCGCCTCGAACAGGCCCCCATCCCACGGCGCGGTGACCGCGGCGGTATCTGGCCAATCAATGACTTCAACTGACACCCCGGGATCGCTGATCAGTTGCTCCACGTTCGAGACGAACGCGTGCTCATCCGTGTCGGGCAACAGCCGGCAGTCGAAGCTCATCTCCGCGCGTTCAGGGATGACGTTGATCTTGTAGCCGCCGCTCAGCATCGTCAGGCTGATCGTGTCGTGCAGCACGGGCATGCTGGCGCGCTGTGAGGCAATCTCGCGGCGGGCCGACTCGCCGCCCAGGCGACTGATCATCTCCGCAACCGCCGGCGTATCGCGATCCTCGGGTGGCTGCTCCAGGAGGGTGTGCGCGGCGCGCACCAGACGGTGGGTCGCCGCCTCGCGCCATGGCATCGAGGCGTGGCCTGGCTCGGCGTGGGCCACCAGACGGATGCGCACCATGCGCTTCTCGCTGACCGAGATCTCGAATGTGTCGCCCGCATGAAAGAAGCCACGCATGCCCGTGCCACCTTCATCGAGCACATAGGCGGGATCCAGATCCGCGAAGTGGTTGTCGATCATCCAGCGCGCGCCCATCGGGCTGCCAATCTCCTCGTCGCAGGTCGCCAGCATGATCACGTCGCGCGTGAGCTCCACGTTGCGCCGCTTGAGCAGCAGCATGGTCATGAGTTCCATCACACCCATGCCCTTGTCGTCGAGGCTGCCGCGACCGAAAACGTAGCCGTCGGCAACCTCACCCGAGTACGGGTCGAACCGCCAATCGGCGGCCACGGCCTGCACGACGTCCATGTGGTGGCTGAGCAGCAGCGGCTTGCCAACCAGCTTGGCCGCGTGAAGGCGCGCGACGAGATTGACCTTGCCTGGCTCGGGGCTGGCGTAGATCCTCGAGGAGATGCCGTCGGCGGCGAGGCGTTCGCTCAGAAACGCGGCGGTGTCCACCGTGCGACCCACGGGGTGCGAGCTATCGATGCGAACGTAGTGGCACAGGGCGTCCGTCGCCTCGTCGCGAACTGCGTCCCAGTCGATGGTGGCGGTGCTCATCTGACCGCGTAGCTTACACGGGGGTCCGCGTGCGCCTGACAGTCGTCCCACTCAGACCCGTGGCTCGCATCGAGCGTCGACGATCGAGCCGTTGCGCGCCCGAGCGAGCCTATCCGCCCAGGAAGCGTCTCGGATTGTCGACGTTCAACGCCTCCACTTGCGCCGGCGTCACTCCCAGCTCCAGCAACCTCGGGAACAGCTTGCGCTTGGCGTACAGCCAGCCATCTGGATTGTGGACCCGACTCGCGCGGGGGTCCGAAGTCCGGCTCACCCCCAGCACCGACCAATCATGCGAGACCATCAGCCGGTCCCCAACACCCTCTTTGATCAGCGCTGCCAGCGTCTGCGCCCGACCTTCGGCGTCCGGACCAACTGGAGCCGATGTCTGGTGACGGTCCATCCCTAACCAGACGCCCTTCTTGACCAGCCCCAGCAGATAGTCCAGGTCCGTCGAATCGTTGCTGTGCCCGATGTAGACCCGGTTCAGATCGAGTCCCTCCGACTCGAAAATGGCAACCTGCTGCTCACCCACGCGCCCTGGTGCGTAGGTGTGTGTCGATATGCGGACACCGCTACGCATCGCCGCCCGCGCCGCGGCACGCAGAACGATCTCCGCCTCACGCGTCACACCCTCGCGGTCGTTCGCGACTTTGATGACGCCGGCTTTGATGCCGGTCCCTTCGATGCCGACCTCGATCTCGCGCACGAACAGCCCCGCGATCTGATCCGCGTCGCGGTTCCACAGAGCGCGTGGAATATCGCGCCAGATGCCAGTGGCGGCAATGATGTTGACGCCGGTCCGCCGTGACATCTCGGCAAAAAAGCGCACGTCGCGTCCAAGATCCAGCGTCGACAGCTCAACCAGCGTTTGCACGCCGCCGTCGCGCGCCTCGGTCAGCGTGGCGACGGTCTGCTGGGTCAGGTCGTCAAAATTCCCGAAAAGCTCCGGATACGTCTGGAGGATGCCAGCGGAGGCGGTATAGACGTGCTCATGCGTGAGCGTGAACCCGAGGTTCGCCACCTCGAGGGGTCCGAGCACCGAGTTAACTGTTGGCATGGCCGTGGCTATTGTTGCAGGCATGCAGACGCAAAGTCGTTCCTGCGTCCCGGAGATGCGGGAAATGCCTGGTCTGCACCACCACCCCGGTGCAGAGTACGCCAATGATCCAACAACTCGCCTGCCCGAGCTGTGGCCGCGCGCTCACACTGAACATGGGATCCGGTGGCAATTTCTGTTTGAAATGCCGCTACCACTGGCACGTACCGGACGTTTCGCCGGTCGTCTCGATAGAAGCGCAAACCACTCAGCTCGATTCGACCTTCACCGACGCCGAGCAGCGCCGGCTGAAGGTCTACCGTCGCGCGGTCGCAGCCGGATTCTTCACCGACTGGTCATGAAAAGCTCCGCTTCGCCGACTGAACGTCGTGTACCATGCCCCTCGGCCTGTCGGCGTGGCCGAGGATACCCAGCCAGGATTTTCACGACGCAGAACTCGCGGTATACGGCTGCGTGCGCTCGCGCCGCCCGCGTCTGAGCCGAGCAGGCACGCGCAGGCCCTTCGCCTCGAGTCGCCTGCCCTTCGCCTCGGGTCGCCACCCGCGCCGCGTTTCGATGTGCCGCTCCAGCCCAAAGCCATTATTGGCCGCGAACGGGAGCTGTCCGCGGCCCGCCAGCGACTCCTGCGTCCGGACGTCCGGCTACTGACGCTCACCGGTCCGCCCGGCGTCGGGAAGACGCGCGTGGCTCTTGCGCTGGCAGCCGAGGTTGCCGACCAGTTCGACGACGGCGTCAGCTTCATCGATCTGGCGCCCATCACTGATGCGGACCTGGTGATTGCGGCGATCGCGCGCGGGCTCGGCTTGCGCGACGTTGACCGCCACGTCGTGGCCGACGTCGTCGAAGAGTTCCTGCGCGACCGGTCACTGTTGCTCATCCTCGACAACTTCGAGCAGGTCCTTGACGCGGCCGAGGTCGTCGGTCGATTGCTGGCTGCCTGTCCCGGTCTGAAGGTAGTAGCAACCAGCCGTGCGCCACTGCACCTGCGCTGGGAACACGAGCTGCCGGTACCACCGCTGGAGCTACCCGCGTTGGGCGCCGAGCGAGTCGTGGCCGCTGAACGAGTCGCGGCCTCGCCCGCCGGTCAGTTGTTCATCGAACGTGCTCAGGCAGTCGCCCCGGACTTTGTGCTCGGCGACGCTGACGCCGCGGCCGTGGCCGAGATCTGCGCGCGGCTCGACGGGCTGCCACTGGCGATCGAGCTCGCCGCGGCGCGCATCAAGCTCTTCCCGCCGCGCGCACTGCTCCGCCGCCTGCCGAATGTCGGCCAGGCTGAACCGGGCCGAGAATCGGCGCTGCGGTTGCTGGCGGATCAGGCGCGTGACCTGCCACCGCGTCAGCAGACCCTGATCAACGCGATCTCGTGGAGCTATGACCTGCTCAGCACCGACGAGCAAGCACTGCTGCGACGGTTGTCAGTGTTTGTCGACGGGTGCAGCGTGGAGGCCGCGGAGGCAGTTGGCGTGTTCGGCCTCGTCGACGGACTGGACGTGGTCGCCTCACTGGTGGACAAGAGCCTGGCGTGGCGCGAAGAGCAACCCGACGGTGAGCCGCGCCTGCGGCTGCTTGAAACGATCCGCGAATATGCGCGCGAGCAGCTCGAGCTGAGCGTGGAAGCCGCGCCCGTGCGCGCTCGGCACGCGGCCTACTACGTTGAGCTGGTCGAGCACGGCGCCCGACACCTTGTGGGCCCGGAGCAGCAGTCGTGGTTTGCGCGACTGGAACGCGAGCGCGCGAATTTGCTCGCGCTTGAGCGCTGGGCCGCCGCGCAGAGTGATCGGGAGACCAGCTTGCGGCTGGCGGCGGCACTGTGGCCGTTCTGGCTCGCTCGCGAGGATGCCTCGCACGCGCGTGAGCGCCTCGAATCAATCCTGCCCTTGCTCGATCAAGCCCAGTCTGGCCCGGTCCTCGCCCGCGCGCTGCACGGCGCGGCACTGATCGCCGAAAAGTTGGGCGACTACGCGACCTGTCGGGCGCTTCTGCAACGAGGCGTGGCACTGGCACGCGAGCTCGACGATCGTCGCGCGCTGGCCGGGCTGCTCGACAGCCTGGGCCGACAGTTGTTCATCGAAGCGCGCTTCACCGAAGCACGAGTCGCCCTCGAGGAGAGCCACGCCATCCTGAGCACGACGGACGATCGTGTCGCACTGGCGAGGCTGCTCAGTCACCTGGGATTCCTCGAGCATCTGGAAGGACGGCCCGCTCAGGCACGCGCCATCTTCGAGCGTGGGCTGGCGCTGGCGATCGACGCCGGGGACCAGCACCGCGTGGCCGAGTTCATGGACAACCTGGGCAACACGTATGAAGCGCAGGATGATCTGGAGCAGGCGGCCCGGATGTTCCAGGAAGCCATTACGATCTGGCGCGACCTCGGACAGGGGCACTGGCTGGCAATGGCGCTGAACAATCTGGGCAAAGTCCAGATCCGGAGGGGCGACCTGGAGGCCGCGCGTGGCCATCTGCTCGAAGCGCTCAGCCTGGCGCACCGCATGGGCAATCGTCGTCGGTCGGCCTACGCCGTGATCGCGGTGGCGGCGCTCGCCTCGGCCGAGGGTGACGCGGAGTGGGCCGCCAGGATGCAAGCGGTTGCCGCGGCCACGATTGCCGAGATGGGCGCGTCGGCTCCGCCACGTCTGCCCCCGGCTTCGGCTTTGGCTTCGCCTTCACGTGGATCCGCGCCGCCGATGCCGTCGATGTCGTTCGACCGCGCGGTCGAGGAGAGCATGACACGCCTGGCTCAACAGCAACTAACGTCGGGTGACGTCCCGCGCACCCCGCCACCGGATGGGCTGACGCGCCGCGAACGGGACGTCGTGTCACTGGTAGCTCGGGGTCAGACGAATCGTCAGATCGCCGAAGCGCTCGTGCTGACCGAAGGCACGGTCGAGAACTACGTGCAGCGCATTCTGGGCAAGCTGGATTTCAACAATCGGGCCCAGATCGCCGTGTGGGCACTCGAACACGGCTTCGGCCGCGGATCGCCTGCAAACTGACTTCGAATAGTGCACCGCATGGTGCACTTCCCTACCTGCGCGGTTGGCAGGTCATGTTTAGTCTGGAGACCTCCCAGAGGTGCTGACCATGCTTGCAGCGTGTCCTGAACTCAACGAAACCTCCACGTCGCCAGAGCCAGAGCGGTTCGGCGAAGTCTTGCGCAACTACCGGCGCGCCGCCGGAATGACCCAGGAGGAATTGGCCGAACGGGCCGGCATCAGTCCGCGCAGTATCAGCGGACTGGAGCGCGGTGAAGGTGCCACCCCGCGACGTGATACGGTGGCGCAGCTTGTCCAGGCGCTTGGGCTCACGGGCGCCGAACGGGTGGAGTTCGAGACGCTGGTTCTCCGCCGCCGTCGGATTGGCCCGCGCCTGCTCGCCACACCACCCGGGACGGGCGTCGATCGCTCGGAGGGTGTCCCGCGACACAATCTGCCGCGGTCGTTGAACA
Source organism: uncultured Chloroflexia bacterium (assembly GCA_963776625.1). GTDB lineage: Bacteria > Chloroflexota > UBA6077 > UBA6077 > CF-72 > CF-72. Next base: position 296,144 of record CAVZNP010000014.1, read on the forward strand.
GCTTCGTCGGCCGCGAAGCAGAGATGCGCGAGATCGGTGTGATGCTGGCAACCGCCCCGCTGTTGACGCTGGTTGGAGCCGGCGGGGTGGGCAAAACACGCCTCGCTCGCGAGCTGGCGCGGCTCCACGCGGCCAGTTACGCCGACGGCGCCTGGCTCGTCGAGCTGGCTGAGCTTACCGAGCCTTCGCGGGTCGCGGACGCCGTCGCCAGTGTCGTGGGATTGCCGGCGGCCCAACCAGGCGACCGTGTGGAGGCCCTGAAAGAGTATCTGCGGCACAAGCAGATGCTGCTGGTCTTCGACAACTGCGAACACCTGGTTGGCGCGTGCGCGGAGCTCCTGAGCAGCCTGCTGCGAACGTGTCCGCGGTTGCACATTCTGGCGACAAGTCGCGAACCACTCGCCATCACTGGCGAAATTATCTGGTTGCTGCGACCGCTCCAGTTGCCGGATCCCAACGTGCGCCTGTCCACGGATCAGCTGCACGAGCTCGCGGCCGTCAAGCTGTTCGTCGAGCGCGCCCGCGCGGTCAATCCCAGCGTCGACCTGACCGACGACAGCGCCGCCGCCATTGCCAGGGTGTGCGTCGCCGTGGACGGCATCCCACTCGCCATCGAGCTTGCCGCGGCTCGCACTCGCGTCGTGACTGTCGAGCAGCTCTCCGACATCCTCGAGCACGACGTGCATGTCCTCGGCGGTGCCAGCCGTGGCGGAGCGGCGCGTCATCGGACCATTCGCGCGACCATCGACTGGAGCCACGACTTGCTCGGCGAACGCGAGCAGATCTTGTTGCGCCGACTGTCGGTGTTGGCCGGCGGCTGGACCCTGGAGACAGCGGAGGAGGTGTGCGCGGGCCCCGGCATCGCCCGCGACGAGGTGCTGGAGCTGCTCGCCCAGTTGGTCGACAAGTCGATGGTGCTCGTCGACACACGCGATCTCGTGGCGCGCTACCGACTCCTCGAGCCGGTCCGCCAGTATGCACTGGAGCGCCTGGAGGCAGCAGGCGAAGCCACCGAGTACCAGGCGCGGCATGCCGCGCTCGTCTACGGCAGCGCGGCGCCGAAGTGCATCTGGAGCCGCGGGCGGGGATACTCCGCGCTGAGAATCAGGCTAACCACATCTCCCGGATGGTGACAAACGTGCTGGGCTCGAAACGCAGCCCCCGCACATTGCCGCCCATCGCCATGATGTTGGAGTACGCACTGATGACATGCACGTACGCCGCGTCGAGCAAGAAGTCGTTGATTTGCGAATACAACTGCTTGCGTTTGGCTGGATCAGGCTCGGTGGCCGCCGTCGTGGCCATGGTTTTGAAGTTGTCGTCGTAAAAGCCCGCGCCGTTTGACGCGTAGCCCATGGTGCGGCTGAGGGCAAACTCCGATGCGGCCTCGTACAACTGGCCATACGCGCCAGCGCTCAGTCGCATGCCATTGAACGTCGGTTTGTCACCCAGGCCCTGATTGGTAAACGTCGACGGGTCCAGGGGCTTGAGGTTGGTTTTGATGCCAATCGTTTCGAGGTCCGATTGGATGATGGTTGCCAGCGCTTGATACTCGCCCGAAAAGCCCGCTGTCGCCCAGTTGATGTCGAACTCGGGGTTGCTTACCCCGGATTGCTGCACCAGCGACTTCGCCTTGTCCAGATCGTACGTGTAGAAGTTGTTCTTGTCGGGCTCGTAAGCGGGCGAGCTGGATGTCCACGGCAAGTCTTTGGGATCGCCGGTGAAACCCTGCATGATCGTGTCGGTGAAGCGTTTGCGGTTCACCGCGTAGCCGATTGCTTGACGGATCAGCTTGTTGTCGGTCGGCGCGACATTGGTGTTGACCGTCAAATAGAAGAACTGACCGACTTCGTGATTGCTGTACACCTGGTACTTGGGGTCGCTCTTCAAGCGCACCGCGTCCGGAATGGGCGCGAGCGCCGCGACATCGAGTGTGCCACCCTCGAGCGCCGCGATCATGCTTTGCTGATCGCGAAAAATGCTGATGCGGTACTCGTCGACGTAGGGTTTGGGAGAGTCCCAGTAATTCTCGTTGCGGACCTCTTGAATGTGATCGCCGGGCGCCCACTCGACCCATTTGAAGGGACCGGTGCCGCCAACCATGCTACTGGCGTTAGGCCCGTCGACGACGTCCTTGTCCTGAATGCGCAGAAAGGTCATCCAGTCCCAAACGCCGGGACGCGGCTTGTCGGACGTCAGGATGATAGTGTTCTTGTCGGGTTTCTGGATGTTGGTCCACCACGCGCTGCCGGGTGCGACCACCGACGCGAACGGGTTCTTTGGATCCCGCACACGCAGAATGTTGTATTCGACGTCGTCGCTGGTGAACTCCCGACCAGAGTGGAAGGTCACGCCTTTGCGCAAGTTGAGCTTGACCGTGGTCTGATCCGTGCTGACATCCCAGCTTTCGGCGAGGCGCGGTTGCGGTTTCAGATCGTCAGAGTACGCGATCAACTCGTCGCACACTTCACCGGTCGTCTCGTTGGAAGCGGGCGACGACAACACCGCGTCGGTGGTGACGATGTCACCAACCTGACCCCAGCGCAGCGAGCCGCCGCGCTTGGGAGTGTCGCCACCTTGCGCAGCCGCCGCGGCCGGTGTCGGCGCGTTGGCACCAGCACCTGCTGGTGCCGTGCCGACCACCGCGGGCGCGGTCGTCGCCTGCCCAGCCGACTGGGGCGCGGCGGACGAGTTCGCTGCGCCGGATGGGTTGGCTGCAGGTGAGCATGCGGCGAGCAGCGATGCGCCCGTCGCCGACAGCATGAGCGCCAAGAGCCGACGTCGACTGACGGGCATTGGCGCTGCGTGCTGATAAGCCATGAGTCCTCCTTCAGGACTGGACAAACGGCAAGGCCGTCGCGGGTTGTCCCGGTCCCGCCGCGCGATCATATCCGGTCGGCATCCGAACGCGCTGCCTTCAAAGTTGCATTCAGCTGAATGCAACCAGGTTGAAACCTATCTTGAAACTGCCCATCGTTTCGGCGCCAATCAGATGTTCGTCAGATCCGAACGGCGCTTCAGTCGCGTTGCAGGCCTGTGAGGCTGGTCACTCACCCGCGCACTACACTGTCGGCGAGGTGAGCTTGACCATGTTCCAGCAGTGCAACGTAACCGTCATGGTTGCCGACATGGAGCGATCTATCCAGTTCTATACGCAGGCGCTCGGCCTCCCGCTCGGCTTCCGCGCGGGCAACGAGTGGGCCCAGATCGAAGCGCCCGGGTTGACCATCGGGCTCCACCCCGCGCGCGAGACGCCGCCCGCCGCCTCCCCGGACGTCCGAATGTCTCTGGGGTTCGGTGTTCAGAACCTGGCGGCGACAATCGCGGAGCTGCGCCAGCGAGGCGTCGTCCTTGCGGACCCGCCCCCCGACGCCGGTCGCGACCGCATCATCAATTTCGCTGATCCCGACGGTACGCCGCTCTATCTCATCGAGGTGCCGTGACCTGAAGCGCCTGGTCCGGGTTGACGAGCGGCAACAGGTGTTCGGCGAAGTGCGCCTGGTGCTCCACAGACGGGAATCCGACGCGCAGGTAGTTGACGCCCCACGATTCCAGCTCCGCGATACGCGTGAGGCACTCCCCGGGCGTGCCGAGAATCGCGTTCTGGAGATACGCCTCCAGCGATGGCGCTGGTCCGCCACGACCGGATTCGTACACGCGCGTTGCATCCTCCACCGCTGCGTCGTGTGTGGTTCCGACGAAGATCGTTGCGTTGCGCACAATCGTCATTGGTCGGCTGGGCCAGTCCGGCGCTGAGAGGATCGCGGACAGCGTCTCCCGCGTACCACTGCGCAGCATGACCCAGCCATCGCTCAGCTCGCGCACCAGGCCCAGTGTCGCCTCGGAGTCGCCGCCAATCCAGATCGGCGGGTGCGGACGTTGGAACGGTGCCGGATTGAACGGCAGCTCGTATACCTGGACGTACGTTCCTTCGAAGGTCGTGCGTTCAGGAGCCGGATGCGTCCAGAGCTGTTTGAAGAGCAGCGCTATTTCCCGCTCACGGGTCACGCGCTCATCATGATCGGCAACAAAGGGAATGTCATACGCGCGACACTCGTCTTCGAACCAGCCCGCGCCAATGGAGCAGATGACGCGACCGTGCGTGATCTGGTCCAGCGTGGTGAGCATTTTGGCCAGCACCGCCGGGCGTCGAAAACTCAGGTTCAGGGTGGCGAATGCCAGGCGCGTATGGCGCGTGACGGCGCCGACCGCGGTCATCAGCGTGAAGGTTTCGAGGGGCTCGTCCTCGGCATGCTCCATGCCAGGTCGAAAGCCCATCAGGTGGTCGAACAACCAGACCGAGTCGAAACCCTGCGCGTCGGCAAGGCGGGCTTCATCGAGGACCGCGTCGGCGCCGCGCTCCTGGTGAAGCTGCATTCCAAATTTCACGTCCTGGGCAGTGTAGCGCCCCTGGCGTCGCAGGTTCGCTGCCCCAAACGTCGACGCCAGGACGTTTCAATGACGTCGTCAAAGACCAGCGAGGTGGCCGTCCACACGTCCCGCGCTGAACCTGCGAGCGTCGGAGCAACAACGTGATCAGCCATCAGTTCGTGCAATCCGTGATTCCGATTCCTGGTCTGAAACCGGAGCTGCGCGACTCCCACGACGCCGTCATTCGCGAAAGCAACCTCCACGACAAACTCGACGAGCTGGACGAAGCCGTCAACGCTCGTCCGTGGCTGCGCCAGCTGCTGCACGACGTTGCCGAAAACAAAAAGACCTCGATCGTCACGATCTCATTGGGTGCGCTGGTGCTCACCACCGCGCTCGGGGCTGGCATCGAGCTGGGCATCCGCCACGGACGCGACCTGCGCGAGGTCGGCGCCCTGCTCGAGGGCGCCGCACGGAGACGCTGGCGTTTGCCCGGTTGAGGCACACGTTCAAAGGCGATTTCAGCCCTCGAGGGGGAGGCCCCTCTGGGGAAAACTACGCTTCGGACGCCCAGTGGAACGGCCGCACCTCGATCGGCAGCGTCGTGGCCCGCGCACACCTGCGCGCCCACTCCAGCGCCCCATCCAGGTCGTCCGCTTTCACGATGCAGAACCCGCCGACGTACTCCTTGCCCTCGGCGAACGGCCCATCCGTCATCAGTTGCTCCTCACCCTTCAGGCGCAACACGGTGGCGGAGCCGGGTGAATCGAGGCCACCCGCGAAGACCCACGCGCCGGCGGCCTTCAGCTCCTGGTGAAACCCTTCGATATTGCGGCCGATCGCCGCAAGCGCCTCAGGCGGTGGCGGGGTCCCATCCGTCGGCGTGAGCACACTGAGTAGATACGTTTTCATCGGTCCTGTTTCTCCTTTCACACTCTAGACAAACAGGATGGCCCGAAATCGACAGCGTTATGTATGTTCGTGCTCCAGCAGGAAGTCAGGGAACGTTTCAGTTGGGCCAGAGTTGCTGCGACGCGAGCCTGGCGCCTTCCACCAGTGAGCGCAGTTTGGCCCATGCCACCCGCGCGTCAACCTGCGTGCTGCCAGCGCCGGTGGCAAAGCCGCAGTCCACCCCGGCGATCACGCGTTCCTTACCGACCACGCTGGCGTAACGCAGCAGCCGCTCGGCGACGACGTCCGGGTGCTCGATGATGTTGGTAGTGCTGTCGATCACGCCCGGAATCAGTTGCATCGTCTCCGGGAGCTTCACTTGTTGCCAGACGCGCCATTCGTGCTCGTGGCGTCCGTTGGCGCCGACGATGGACAGCGCCCCGACACGCGCCGCCAGCAGCAGGTCCACAATCCCGTCCAGCGGCACGGCGCGGACAAACGGCCGCTCGCCGGCTCCCCAGCACACGTGCATGCGCACACGCTCGATGGGTAGACCCTCGATGGCTTGATTGAGCGCCGCGACATTCTGCGCCACGATCGTGCGGAATTCCGCCTCCGACAGATCCGGAAACCAGATGTCGTGCAGTGCCAGATCCGGACAGTCGAGCTGCAAGACGAAACCCGCCTGCACAATCGCCTGATATTCGCGCCGCATCACGGCTGCCAGCGCCTCGAGGTACGCTTCCCGGGTGGCGTAGAAGTGATTTGGGAAGAAGTTCGCGAGCGTCCCCGGCGAGACCGCCGTGAGAAACACGTCCACCATGTGTGTTCCCGTGGTCGCCTCTTTGAGGTTCCTCAGGTCCGCCTCGACCGCCGAGAAGTCTGTCCAGACGACCGGGGCCGTGCACGCGAAGCGCAGGATGCCCGCGCCCGTCCAGCGGGTTGCCCAGCCTGGGAACTCTCGGGCGTCAATGCTGACCGGCAGCGGCTCACCCCCTTCCGCAAACCCGCCGATCCGCTGGCGGACGTAGTTGGCGAAGCTGATCTTGCTCATTTCACCGTCATTGACGATGTCCAGTCCCACCCCAACCTGCTCGCCAACGCACTCGGCGACCGCCTGCCGGACCAGCGCCTCCAAGCTACCCTGCTCGACGACCTCGCCGCGGTCCCGAGCAAATAGCAGCTCGCGCAGCTCAGCCGGCCGCGCCAGGCTCCCCGTATGCGTCGTCAGGATGCGTCGCGTCCCGTTCCGAGCGGCCATCAGCGCGGAGTGTATCCACCCGCGGCCTCACGCGGGCAACGGGAGACAAGGAGTCACCAGGATTCGAGCCGCCACGCGGTGAGGTACACTATGTGAGTGAGTGCTCACTCACATGCCAGGGAAGAACGTGACGACCCGCGACCACATCCTGGATGCCGCTGCTTTGCTCATCCGCGACATCGGCCTTGGTCACACCACGACCAAAGAGATCGCGACGGCGGCAGGTCTGTCCGAGGCCGCCCTGTACCGTCACTTCGCCGACAAGGCCGACTTGTTCCTGTGCGTGATCGGCGAGCGTCTGCCGGAGCTGGTCGCCGCGCTCCAAGACCTGCCCGGGCGGGCCGGCCAGCGTAGCGTGCGCGCCAATCTCGAGGACATCGTCCGCCTGGCACTCCCCTTCTACGATCAGACGCTGCCCATCGCCGTCTCCCTGTTCGCCGAGCCGGAGTTACTCGCCAAGCACCAGGCGAAGATGCGCAGCAAAAACCTCGGCCCGCACCGCTCCTTCGAACAGCTCGCGACGTACGTACGTGCCGAGCAGCGCCTCGGCCGCGTCAGCTCGCGCGTCGACCCCGACGCGGTGTCCTCCTTGCTGCTCGGCTCGTGCCTGGGTCGAGCGCTGATGCGCCGCTTTCTTGGGGAACAGGATCCGCCGGCGGCCGACGAACGCTTTGTGAAATCCGTCGTGCGCACCCTGATCGATGGTCTGACGGTCAGCCCACGCGACTGACCAGCCCCGCATCCAGTGTGTCCGCCGGCGCCCGCGGTGCGCATGGTTTGCGCAGTCCCGCCTGTTCGAGCAAGGGCAACACGTCCGTGGCCCAGACGCCAAGCTCGTCTTGATAGTTCACCCAGCTCAGGACGGCGCCATCCAGACCAAGCGCTGAGAGACGCAGCATGCTGTCGGTCACCTGCTCGGGTGTGCCGACGACCAGGTAACTGCCCCAGCCGGGACTGCGCAACGGCTCGCCTGGTTGTGGTGGTCGAGCGGGGTAGCGGTGCCGGCTGATCGTCGCCACGGCTTCCCAGTCGCCTCGCTCGACGATGTAGTAACGTGCGAACTCCTGGGCTTCGCGCTCGGTCGGGCGACACACGATGGCGCACGACGTCCACACCTGGAGTTCGCGTCCGAAGTCCTCACGCGCCAGTCGTCGAATCTCGGCAATGCGCGCCTGCCCGGACGCCTCGTCGTGCGCGCTCAGACCCGTGAACACCATATCGGCGTGACGCGCGGCGAAGCGCGCCCCGACCGGCGAGGCGCCCGCGTTCATGACGGGCACGCTCGACTGGAGTGGCTTTGGTTCACTGAATCCGCCCTGGATGTGGAAGAACTGCCCGTCGAAGCTCCATGCTCGCTGCTCGGTCCACAAGCTGCGCACGATCTGTAACCACTCCGCGGCGTAGTCGTAGAGACCGTCATGGTCGCGGAGCGACAGGCCGAACATGTCGAATTCGTCTTGATACCACCCGCACACGACGTTGAGGGCAAAGCGGCCGCCGGAGATGTGGTCGATCGTAGCGGATTGCTTGGCGGCGACGATCGGGTGGGTGGTCAGCACGTGCGAGGTCGAAAACAGGCTGATCTGATGGGTTGCCGCGGCCAGACCGGCGGCCCACGTGTACGTCTCGAATGCGCTGCCGTTGAAATTGGTCGGGCCGCCGAAGCCTTTCCAGCGTGCAACCGGCACCAGCGCCTCGAAGCCAGCCCGGTCAGCGGCAAGCGCAACTGCCAGCGTGTTCGGCCAGGTCATCTCGAGCGTGCCCTCGGCGGTCGTGGCGGTACCACCGTGGCTGACGTTGGCGGCGAAGACGCCGAGTTTGAGCTTGTTGTCGTTGAACAGGCTGTTCATGGTTGGTCGAGGACAACGGGTCGCCCGCCGGCATCCTGATCGGCCAGCGGATGGATGTCGAACGCGTCGGCAAGTCGCACGAACAGATTGAACAGGGCGCCGTCGTAGACCGCCTCGGCGATCTGCTCGTCGCTCCAGCCGGCCTGCCGCAAACCGTCGACCTGATCGTCGGTGATGCGATACGCATGCCGCGTCAGAGTGCCGACAAACTCCAGTAACTGTCGCTCCGCGCTCGTGACCGGCACCTGCGCGAGGGGCACACCGTCGCGGATCGCCTGAGCCGCTGGCGCGAACTGATCTCCCTGCAACTGCAGGAACGCCGCGTGGGCGCTCAGTCAATAGTGACAGCGATTGAGCGCCGCCACGTAGGAGGCGATCATCTCGTGCTGCGGTCGCGTCAGCGCACCATCGCGGAAGTGCAGCCGCGAGGCGTCGTGGATGGCCAGCATGAAGTCCGGCCGGAGGCTCATGGTGCGCATGATGTCCGCGACACCGCCACTCTGCGACGTCGCGCGGATCCGCTCGAACGCCTCGGCTACAGCGCCAGTCGCCTCCGGATCCTCGACCCACTTGATGCGTGCCACGCTCAGCTCTGCGTCGGCGGCGCCAGAGGCACGCAGTCGCGCCCAGAGTCGCGACGTTCGACCGCGTAGACATGCGAGGCATCGGTGAGTGCTTCCATGGCCCTGTCCCCCTCGGCTGGTGCGTCCAATTGTGCATGACCTCGAGCGCTCGATGCGAAGTGACAGCTATCATCGAGCCCTCACCCCCGCGCGGTGATGTGGGTCGCCTGACCCTGTCCACAAGGAAGTGCGCATGACTTCGACGACGGCCAGCCTCAGTCCCCGCGACATCGTTCATGGCCTGCTCTCGGCGGCGGCGAGCGAGGCCCCAGGTCCGATTGGTGGCGTTCTCCAGCTCATCATCGACCAGCTGATTTTTCCAAAGTTCCTCGACGGTTGGCTTTTCCCGAAGCCCGACACCGACATCTTCAAGCAGTTCCAGGACCGCATCCAGAAGATGATCGAAAAGGAGATCGAAGCCGCGGTCGGTCAGGCGACGTTCGACCGCGTCAAGACACGCATCACCGGCCTGGCCGACGCCTTCCGCGGCTTCGCCAACGTGGTCGATTTCGACGAGCGGCGGATTCGGCTCGCCTACCTGTTAACACTCGCTGACGCAACCGTCGCGGAGGTGGAGGCCGTGCCCGACCGCTATCTCTGCCTGCTGACCGACCCTCTGCAGATCGTGGCGATCATGAATATCGCCGTCCTGATCGACCAGGTCAAAATGCATCCGGACCGTTACGAACACCAGCTGGCGCTGAACCAGGCCGCGATCCGTTACTCCGACCTGGCCGGTCGCATCCGCGATCGGTTCCTGTGGTATCGCCTGGGTCAGATTGCCGAGGGTCGAGGCGTCATCCAACAGCAGGATGTCGATACGCGCCAATTGCCCACCAGGCCCGCGGAAAAGAAGGTCCGTTTTCGGGCATATGACGACCTCAGGTACTGGCAGAACAACTCGTACAACTATCAAAGCGAGTTCCTGAACGGCCTCACCACGGATTGGGTACTCGCCAACGCCGTGGACCCGAATTACTACGCGATGCAACAGAAAGCGCAAAGCATGGTCGCGGCGTACGGCGAACAGGCCAAGCAAGAGGTTTACACGTGGTGGGACGAGCACCTGACGAAGACAACCGCCGACTTCATGCAGTTCGTGGATTGGCCGGGCCAGAGTGGCGAGCGCAAGCCGAAGGACCGTATGGCCGTGCAGGCCTTCCCCGTGCAGCGCGTGGCACCCGTCGCCGACGTGACCCCGCAGCTGGAGCGCATCGATCTGTGTCTCGGCCAGCAAATGGACCAGTTCACCATCAGTGGCGCGCGCTACGCGCAGACGTATCGCCTGCCCGGTGTCGTGAAGTTCGGTGACAAAGGCAACATGTTCTACCGCGCCGACACCTACGACACGTCGGTCGCGGCAATCTACTTCACGCTGCGCGGCCACATCCAGCGTGCAACGGACCTGGCCGACGGGTTGTGCGCTGCCCTCGAGCACGATCCACTGGGGGGAGGTCGGATCGTCGCTGCCACGAAGGCGACCGCCGTGGTCGACAGTGACGACAACTACGCGACATCCGTCTTCTATCCCGACGGCGGGACGCGCGACATTGGCAACATGTGCTGGGCCGGCATCGCGCTGACGCGACTGTACGCAAAGACACGCCAGTATCGGTATCTCTACACCGCCCAGGTGATCGGCAGTTGGATTCGTACCAACTGCACGGTGAGCGACGCGTGGCGGGGCTTCAGTGGCGGGGAGGACGCCTGGGGCGGGAGGCGTCTGTGGCGCTCGGTCGAACACAACGTGGACGCGTATGCGTTCTTCCAGAACCTGCACACGCTCTCGCAGGACGCGGCGTGGCTGGACGCCGCCAGCCGCGCCAGAACGCTGGTCATGGCCTGTCGGCATGCCGCTGGGTACTACGTCACTGGCACAGGCAACGATCAGACGTTGAATGCCAGCGTGGTGCCCACCGACACCCAGTCCTGGACCGCGCTCGCCAACGTCAATCCTGACGGCAACGCTGCGAGTTTGCAGTACATGCTGGACAACTGCACTACCACGACTGGCCAATTCGCCGGTTTCAAATTCGCGGTCGCCGGGACTGGTGTGCAGAACGAGGTCACCGCTGGCGCGGCGATGGCGCTCCACCTGCAGGGTGGCACGTTTCGCGATCGAGCGGCGACGTACTTTGAGAGTCTGACCAACCAGCAGAAGAGTGCTTCAAATACCGATGGGCTGGGGCTGGTCGCGACGCCGGCGCCGGAGGCGGACACTGGGCCGGGACTTGGCTGGAAGTATTTCAACTGGCTCCACGTGGCGTCTACCGCGTGGACGGGACTGGCGCTGCTCGCGCGCGACAATACCTACGCGAATCCGTACGCCACGGTGCAGCTCGATACATAGTCGTCACGGGAGCGTCACGAAAGTCGACTGCGTCGCGTGGCGCCGCACGAGCGGCGGATATGAGTGTAACGTTCAGGCAAATCTGAAGGGATCTTCACATGCCTGGACGTCTCATCTGGAGCGCGGTGTCCGTCTTGCTGTTCATGGCTACCGCGTGTGGTCCGACGACGCCCGCCGCGCCGGTGGCGACCGCCCAGGCTGCTGCCGCGGACGCTGGCGCGAATCCCGCGCCCACCCTGGCCGCTGCTGGAGCGCAGTCCACGCCCGCGGCACCGCAGTCGAACGCTGTCACCGCAACCACCGCACCGACCGGTCAGCCGCTGCGAATCACGCTCAATCAGGAGCCAGATACGCTCAATCCGTTCTACTCCGGCCTGCGGGCTACCTTCACCGTGACGCAGGCCATCTTCAACGGACTGGTTGTCGTCAACGAACAGGGTGACTATGAGGGCGACCTCGCCGCAGAAGTACCCACGGTGCAGAACGGTGACGTCTCACCCGATGGATTGACGATCACCTATAAGCTGCGTCAGGGCGTCAAATGGGCAGACGGCGAGCCCTTCACCGCCGACGACGTGAAGTTCACCTACGACACGATCATGAATCCGGCCAACACGATCTCTGGTAAATCGGTGTACGCTAAAATCGATTCTCTCACGGTGAAGGACCCGTATACGGTGGAGCTCAAAATGAAGGAGCCGTATGCGGCCTATGCCGGACTCTTCAGCTACCCGATCGGCATCTTACCCAAGCATGCGCTGGACTCACTGCCAGACATCAACAAGGCTGACTTCAACCGCAAGCCGTTTGGCACCGGTCCGTACCGCGTGACCGACTGGCAGGCGGCCAATTACATTCAGCTCGAAGCCAACCCGTACTATTTCAAGGCCGTCCCGAAGATCAATCAGGTGGTCTTCCGTATCGTGCCAGACAAGAACACCCAGCTTGCTGAGGTGCGCGCGGATGAGACCGACGTCGCGGTCGACCTGACCGAGGACGACGCGGTTCAGGTCGACCAGATCCCTGGCTGGAAGTCCTACGCGATCGCCGGCCTCACGTCTGATCGGCTGTATCTGAACCTGGGTCAGCCCGGTGACGCGGACGGGCTGCAACCGCACCCGATCCTTGGCGACGTGCGTGTCCGCCAGGCGCTCCAGATGGGCATCGACAAGCAGCAACTGGTGGACAAAGTACTCGACGGCAAGACGCAGGTCGCCTCCTCCGACTATCCCGTCGGCTGGGCGGCGCCGAACATCGCGCCGACAACGTTCGACCCTGACGCCGCGAAACAGTTACTCGACGATGCCGGCTGGCGCATCGGCTCCGACGGCATCCGCGAGAAGGACGGCCAGAAACTCCATTTGACGATCGCGAGTACGAGCGGCAACACGCTGCGCGAAAACGTCGAGCAGCTCATCCAGGCGGGGTGGAAGTCCATCGGCGTGGACCTGGAGATCAAGAACGCGCCGGCCGCGGTCCTCGTCGGCGAGTGGGCCGACAACGGCCTGGTGCAGCGCGGCAATTTCGACATCGCCTACTACGGCTTCACGCCTGGTATCGATCCCAGCGGCACGCTCTCGCCGGCCTTCCACTCGAGTCAGATCCCGGACGAAGGCAACGACGGCGAAGGCGACAATGCGTCGCGCTATCGGAATCCCCAGGTTGACCAGTGGCTCGACGCGGCCGACCGCACCCTTGACCAGAGCCAGCGCAAGACGTTGTACGGCAACGTGATGCGCCAGGTCGCCCAGGACCTCCCCGTCATCTACCTCTACAACCGCGCCAACGTTGAGGCGGTGAGTCAGCGAGTACAGGGCGCGCGCAGCCATCCGTTCCGCTGGCTGACCTGGAACATCCAGGAGTGGAGTCTGGCGAACTGACAGGCCATCTGTTTCGACGCCTGCTGCACAGCGCGGTGCTGCTGGTCGGCGTCACGGTTCTGTCCTTTCTTTTGCTGAAAAACGCGCCGGGCGGACCGCTGTCGATTTATCGCGAGAGCGCCGACGTCAGCCGTGCCGACGTCGCGCGCCTGCGCCAGCAGCTCGGACTGGACGATCCAATTCCCGTGCAGTACGTGCGCTGGGTCGGCAGTCTGGTTCGGGGTGATTGGGGCGACTCACTGGTGACCAACGAGCGCGTGATCGACCGGATCTGGCAGCGGCTGCCCGCGACGCTGTTGTTGATGGGCACCGCCTACATGCTGATGCTGATCATCGCCGTGCCGATCGGCGTGCTGGCGGCGGTGCGCCAGTATTCCGTGTTTGACTACGTCGCGACGGGTGTGGCGTTCATCGGTCTGTCCATGCCGGTCTTCTGGTTCGGGTTACTGTTCATCCTGATCTTTTCGGTCCAGCTGCGCTGGCTGCCGACCAGCGGCATCGCCACCGTCGGGATCGACTTCGACCCGATCGACCGCCTCAAGCACCTGATCATGCCGGCGTGCGTGCTGGCACTGGTCTTCGCCGGCGGCTACACGCGCTACCTGCGCACGTCGATGCTGGAAGTCATTGGTCGCGACTTCGTGCGCACCGCGCGGGCCAAGGGTCTCGGAGAGAACCTGGTCATCATGCGCCACGCGTTCCGCAATGCCTTGATCCCGCTCGTGACGCTGATCGCGCTGGATCTGCCCGAGCTATTTACCGGTGCCGTGGTGACCGAGACGATCTTTGCCTGGCCAGGCATGGGCCGACTGTACCTGGAGTCATTGGCTCGCCTGGACTACCCGGTGCTGATGGCGATTCTGACGGTTTCAGCCGTGCTCGTGATCGTGGGCAACTTTCTGGCGGATCTCGCGTATGTGTATCTCGACCCGCGCATCCGTTACACGTGAGGGGTGCGCAGCGCTTCCGTCGACACCGGGCGGCGTGCGTGGGCCTCGCGGTGCTGATCGTGCTGGCAATCGGGTGTGGGTTCGCGAGCTGGTTGGCGCCGTATCCGCCGAATGACCCGAATGTGGAGGTGCTGCGCGACCCGCCCAGCCTGGCGCACCCGATGGGCACCGATCAGCTCGGTCGGGACGAGCTGAGTCGCTTGATGTACGGCGGCACGTTCAGTCTGGCGGTCGGCATTCTGGCGACGTGCGTCGCGGTGCTGGCCGGCGCAACGCTGGGGTCAGTCGCCGGCTATTACGGCGGGGTAGCCGACAACCTGATCATGCGCTTCACGGATTTCATGTTGTGCATTCCACGTTTGCTCGTGCTGTTGCTGGTGGGTGGCCTGTTCGGTACCAGCGTGGGATTGATCGTGCTGCTGATCGGGCTCACGGCGTGGATGCACGTTGCGCGACTGGTGCGCGCGTCGTTCCTGTCGCTGCGGGAACGCGAGTTTGTCGAGGCGGCCAGGGCTCTCGGCGCCGGCGATCGCCGACTGATCGCGCGGCACATCCTGCCGAATGCGATGGGCCCGATCATCGTGGCGGCGACACTGGGTGTGGCGGGTGCGATTCTGTTGGAGTCCACGCTGAGCTATCTGGGCTATGGGGTGCAGCCGCCGGTGCCGACGTGGGGCAACATGCTTCAGAATGCGCAGGGCGAGATGTATCAGGCGCCGTGGCTGGCGATCTTCCCGGGCTTGATGATCTTCGCCACGATCATGTCGATCAATTTCGTCGGGGACGGCCTGCGCGACGCGCTGGATCCGTACAGCGCGCGCCGCGCGTGAGCAGCTTGCCGCACGCTAAGAACCGCCGCGCCGAGGCTGGTGTTGTCGGCGCGGCGCTGGGTGCGGCGTATTGGGCTGACGGGCATCACGCTGCCGGCGCCGCCGTTCGGTCGGCTTGCGGCAGAAGCTCGGCAAAGAACGGGTTGACCATACGCCGCGCGGGGTCCATCGTGCGCACCCAGCGGGCGAACTCCAGCCACCTGTCGCCGTAGGCAGCTTCCACCTGCCGGCGGGTGACAAACGGACTCTGATTGAGTAACGGCACGCCGTTGCGTGCCGCCGCGAACGCATTGAACTCGCGCAGAAACGCGTGCCACTCGGCGTCGTTGCTGCTGGCGTGAATGGGGTCGATCGAGAAGACTGCGCCGTCGTGCGTGTACGACAGGATCGAGCTGGTGTCGCGACGAATGTGGTAGGCACCCAGCGGCAGGTTGCAGCGGAAGCCGGTTCTCGTGAAATAGTCGTCCGCAAAGTCCAGATAGCCGCGCAGGTTGGTCAGCCATTCCGAACGTGGAAAGGCCCAGAACGTGAACGCGTACCTGCTGTCCGGTGGCGTTTGACTGTAGTCGATGATCTTGTCGGGAGCATACAGGCGGATGCCGTCGGCGACGCCCAGCGTCGAATACAGGAAGTTGATCGCGTCGAACTCCAGCGCGTGCGCCTGCTGATGCAGCTCAGGGTTGTTGATGAATTCGTCGATGACGCGTCCCGCGTGCGCGACGCCGTGACTCCACAGCTCGCGCCGCGCGGTCGCCTCGACGCCCTCGAGTGGTCCTGGCTTGTCAATTCGCTGGCGGCGTTGAAAGACGCAGGTTCGCCCCACGGTCCAGCAGATGAGTCCCTCCGACGTGTCGAGAAACTCGTCGACCTCCACCTGCGTCAGCTCGTCAACCGGACGTGGCACGTAGGTGAAATGCAGGACCTCGACCGGTTTGATCCTGAGCGTGACCTCGTAGACGATGCCGCACAGTCCGTAGCTGGAGCGGACCAGACGCAGCACATCCGGGCTGTCGGCCTCCGAAGCTTCGGCCAGCGCGCCGTCGGGCGTCACCCATTTGATGCGGGTGACATACGAGCTCACCTGCCCGAACTCGATGCCATCCAGCGCGTCCTTGCTGTGGCAGCACGCCGCGGACCCCAGCGTCATGTTGCCAATCTCGACGTTGGTCATGAGCTGCCGGTCGAGCGCGCGCAGAGCGCGCGCAGCTTCGATAATCTGGACTCCAGCCTCGGCTGTCAACAGGTTGTTGGTGGTGTCAATGTCGAGTATGCGAGTCATCCGCGACATATCGACTATCGTGCCGTCCGACGAAACACAGGGTGTCAGGGAGTGGTAGCTGCCCTTGGCACGCACCGGGCTCGGGTACGTCGCGGGGTCGCGCAGAACGGCCTGGATGTCCTCGACAGTTTCGGGCACCACGAGCTGCGCCGGCGAGGTCGCGATGCTCTGATCGTAGTTGCGAATCAAGTTGGTCACGTTGGGTTGCCTCTCGACATCGACAGGCCAAGGATATGACCCACTACGATTGGCGGCGTGGAGCACGCATGAAGATCGCCGCAATTCGCAACCGTCTGATGCGCGTCGAGCGCCAGAACTGGCATTTCGTGGAGGTCGAAACGGACGAAGGTCTGGTCGGCATTGGCGAAGCCTCGCTCGAGTGGCGTGAACGCGCGGTGGCGGCTGCCGTGGACGAGCTGTCGCGGCTGCTGATCGGCGAGGACGCGAATCTGATCGAGCACCACTGGCAGCGCATGCACCGCCACGGGTTCTGGCGCGGCGGCGTGGTCCTTGGGTCGGCGATCTCTGGGATCGACCAGGCGTTGTGGGATCTCAAGGGTAAGCGGCTGGGTGTGCCGGTCTACGATCTGCTCGGCGGACCGACGCGCCAACGGGTTCGACTGTACACGCACATCCGCGGCACCAGTCCCCAGGAAGCTGCCGAGCATGCCCAGGAGCTGGCCGCGCTGGGCTTTACCGCGTTGAAAATGGGCGTGCCGCGTGCCGCGGCAGTTGCCGACGAGCGTGCGCTGCTGCGCGTCACGCTCGCGCGAGTGGAAGCTGTGCGGCGTGCGATTGGCGACGATGTCGACCTGATGCTCGACAACCACGGCCAGCTGCCGCCCGGCGACGCGATTGAGCTGGGACGCGCGTTGGCGCCATTCGGCTTGTTGTTTTTCGAAGAGCCGGTGCCGCCGGACACGCCCGATGCGTTGGCCAGAGTGGCCGCGGCGCATCTGCCGCTCCGGCTGGCGACGGGCGAGCGGCTGTTCAGCAAGTGGGACTACCGGCCCGTACTGCAACAGGGGCTTGTGGACGTGGCGCAACCGGATATCTGCCACGCGGGTGGGTTTACCGAGGTGCGCAAGATCGCGGCGATGGCCGAGTCAGCGTACATCCGCATCGCCCCGCACAATCCCAACGGGCCGGTGGCGACGATGGCCTCGGTCCACCTGGCGGCGTCGATCCCGAACTTCCTGATTCTCGAGATGGCGCAGCAGGCGCTTCGGGACCCCGTCCAGCGCTTCGGACTGAGCATCGAGCACGGCTGGGCCGAGCTTCCGACTCGGCCCGGGCTGGGGATCGAGCTGAACGACGAGGTCGTCGCCGCGCACCCCTACGCGCCGGGCGACTACGATCCCGCGTTTTACTCGGATGGCTCGGTGGCCGACATCTGAGGCGTTGGTACCATCCCCGACAAAGCCATGCGAATCAGTCGAGTTCAGGCGTTTCTGTGCGACGCCGGCTGGCGCCCGTGGACATTCGTCAAAGTCGAGACGGACGAAGGCCTTGTCGGTTGGGGCGAATGCAGCGATAGCCGCAACCCCCACGGCGTCGCCGGTTCCGTGCGCGACCTGGAGCCGCTGCTCATCGGCGAGGACCCGCGCGCGGTCCAGCGCCTGTACTGGGACATGCTGCGCAGCTTCCGCCAGAACCTCGGCGGCACGTCCCACAAGGCGATCGCCGGCGTCGAGCTGGCCCTGTGGGACATCAAGGCCAAAGCACTCGGCGTGCCCGTGTACGAGCTCTTCGGCGGTCCCATGCGCGACAGAGTCCAGCTGTACTGGTCGCACTGCGGCACGACGCGCGCCCGCTACGGTGAGCAGCTCGGCCTCCCGCCGCTGCGTACCTACGACGATGTCGTCGCGCTGGGACAGGAAGTCATCCAGCGTGGCTTCCGCGCGTTGAAGACCAACATCGTGATTCCGGGCGAACCGGCGCGCACGTACTTTCCGGGCTTCGATCGCGGCTTCTACGGCACCGACGGCGTCGTGACGTCCGACGTACTGGGTCAGATCGAAACGCTCATCGACGCCTTCAGCCAGGGCATCGGCGCCGACGCCCAGATCGCCCTGGACCTCAACTACAACTTCCGTCCAGCCGGCGTCGTGGAGATTGGGCGCCGGCTGCAGCGGTTCAACATGCAGTGGATCGAATGCGACACCTGGGACCCACGCGCGCTGCTGCAGATCAAGCAGTCGATTCCGCAGCGTCTGGCGTCGTGTGAGAGCCTGGTCAGCACGCGCCAGTACCGCCCGTTCCTGGAGCTGCAGACCGTGGATACCGCGATCATCGACGTGCCGTGGAACGGGTTTGGTCAGTCACACATCATCGGCCAGATGGCGGACGCTTACGAGCTGACGGTGGCGCCACACAATTACTACAGTCACCTCGCCGACCTGCACGCGGTCCACCTGTGCGCGGCTCTGCCGAACATTCGCATTATGGAAATCGACATCGACGACGTACCGTGGAAAACGCAGCTCATCACGCACCCGCCGCGGATCGAGAACGGATCCATCGTTGTGCCGAAGGGGCCGGGCTGGGGCGCGGACATCGTCGAAGACGTCCTGCTGGAACATGCGGTTCCTGCGCAACGATGAAATCGCCGTAGAATCGCCAGATGAAAACAAGTCGTCTCGGTCGTGGCGGCCTGGCTGCCTTCGCGCTGGTCGCGTGGCTGTTCGTGCCCGGCGCCCGGCATTGGCGCAGGGCGCGGGCAACACCATCAATATGAACAGCGAGACTTTCGACCGTACCGAGGTCCACATTGCGCCCGGTCAGACGGTCATCTGGAACAATCCGAATAGCGACACGCACACGGTCACCGCCGATGACGGGTCTTTCGACTCTGGAGACGTCGCCACCGGCGACCAGTACACGATGGAGTTCGACACGCCCGGGACGTATCCCTACTTCTGCCAGTACCACGGTGGTCCAGGTGGAGATGGAATGTCCGGCGTCATCGTCGTCGACGGCAGCTAGAAGTTCGGCCGACAAGCCTCGTTTCGGCTCACGACTCAGTCGGCCGCACTTCTGCACACAGTTTGCGCCAGGGACGCGGCCGAAAAGCCTGAGATGGACCTCGAAACCGCATGCTGCGTCCCTGGCCGCCGCAGCGCGCCTCAGCCGAGCAGTCGCTTCACCTCACCCGCCGCCATCAGCAGCTCCGGGGTCGTCAGGTTCGGGTTGCGGAAGACAAACCCCTGCGCCCCCGCCTGCATGTATTCGCTGAGCACCTCCGCGGCCCGCTCGGGCAGCGCAATCTCGGCCGGTCGCCCACGCGAGTCGGTCCCAGCCGGCCGCGCTTCGGCGGGATCGATGGTCAGCTCCACCGGCGCCCCAACGGTGCGCACGATGCTGGTCGGGTCGCGTCCGACCATCTCGCAATGCTGATCCAGAACCTCGCACTTGTGCTTGAACTCGTCGAGCGAGCCAACGAACCAGTGGGTCATATCCGCGTGCTGTGCCGCGAGTCGCAGCGTGCGCCGCTCACCGCCGCCGCCAACCATGATCCTCGGTCCGCCCGCCTGGATCGGCCGCGGTGAATTGAGGGCGCGATCGATGCGGTAATAACGTCCCTCGAAACTCGGCCGCTCTTCGGTAAACATCAGCCGAGTGATGGTCAGCGCTTCATCGAGACGGTCCATTCGCTCGCGCACCGGCGGGAACGCGAACCCGTAGCCAGCGTGCTCGTCCGCGTTCCATGCCGCGCCGATACCCAGGATGGCGCGGCCGCCAGAAATCACGTCGATGTTGGTCACGGTTTTGGCGAGCAGCGCCGGATTGCGGTACGTGACGCCGGTGACCAGCGTCGCCAGTTGAATGTGACTGGTGCTGGCCGCCAGCGCGGCCAGCGTCGTGTACGCCTCGAGCATCGGCTCCGTCTCGGGCCCGACGCCGCGAATCTGATAGAAGTGGTCCATCACGGTGACGATGTCGAATCCGGCCGCTTCAGCGGCCTGCGCCAGCGTGACGACGTGCTTGAACAGCCCGGCGGGTGGTACCTCCGCAAAGCTAAAGCTGGGCATGTGGTAACCGAACAGTGGTGGCATCTTCAGGTGACCTCTCGGGGTAGGGATTGGAGAAACGTACGCTGAACTTCTCTGGAGAGAATACCCTGCTGCCCACCGGGCAGTGGCCTAGTCGCGCGCAGTCCCGGCCCTGGCACGGTTCATACGCGCCTCGATACGTCGGTCCGGCACCAGCCAGATGAGCGAGACCAGGGCGAAGAGGGCGATCGAGATCAGCTCGTTGACCAGCGTGAGCGGGATGGCGACCGCGTACAGCACCAGCGAAATGGTGCCCTTGCGGTCGCGCCCGATCGCATGCGCCAGCACGGAATCCGGTGGCTGGCACGCGAGGATGGTTCGCACGAGAATCGTGAAGGCAATCGCGGACAGCAGCAGCACGCAGCCGTACAGCGCGGTCGGCAGCGTGGCGAAGTCCGTTTCGCTCATCCAGCGCGTGGCAAAAGGTACCAGCGACAGCCAGAAAAGCAAATGCAGATTGGCCCACAGGACGGCGCCGTTGATCTGCTGCGTGGCGTGCAGCAGGTGGTGGTGATTGTTCCAGTAGATGCCCACAAAGACGAAGCTGAGGAGGTAGGTCGCGATACCGGGCAGCACGGCCAGCAGCGTCGGCAGATCGGAGCCGGTTGGCGAGCGCAGATCGAGCACCATGATGGTGATCAAAATCGCGATGACGCCATCGCTGAATGCTTCGAGGCGCGACTTGCTCATAGCGTTGGGCAGCATAGCTCAGAGGCAGGGCAGATCTGTGAGACAATGCGCGCATGGCCTCGCGAGGCGCACGTTCCGGTACGGCGCTGGGGCAGACCGGCCGACGCGGCCGCACCGGCGCTGTTTCTCGCCAGCGATGCCTCACCCGCTACATGACCGGATCCGAGGTGTTCGTGGACGGCGGCCTCGGCCAGCTCTGAGGGGGACAACCACATGCAGCGCAGCGTCGATCGCATCCTGACCACCCACACCGGCAGCCTGCCGCGCCCGCCGGAGCTGCGAGAGCTGTTGCTGGCGAAAGATCGCGGCGAGGTGGTGGACGAGCGTGTCTTCGAAATCACGGTGAATCAGGCCGTCAAGAACGCGGTCCGCGCCCAGGCGGATAGCGGCATTGACGTGGTCTCCGACGGCGAGATGAGCAAATACGCGTGGCTCTGGTACATGTTCGACCGCCTTGGCGGATTCGCACCCATCGAGAACCGACCCTTCGCCAGCCGCGGAAGCTGGGCATTCGGCGGACTGGGCGAGTATCGCGACCTCGCCAGTCGAACGTATGCCAGCGCCGGTCTGGACCGCCCGCGAGCGGTGCTGGCATGTGTGGCGCCCGTGACCTACGCCAATCCCGCGCCGCTCGCCAGGGATCTCGCGCATCTCCGCGCCGCGCTCGCTGACGTGCAGGTCGAGGATGCCTTCCTGCCCGCCGTCGCTCCAGGCACGGTTGCCACGCACGCCAACCGCTACTACCCGTCGGAGGAGGCGTATCTGTTTGCGGTGGCTGACGCGATGCGCGTGGAGTACGCAGCCATCATTGAGGCTGGCTTCATCGTGCAGCTAGATGAGCCCGGGTTGGTGACAGGCCTGAATGGACCGCGCTTCGACGGCAGGCTCCCCGACTTTCGCGCCCACGTCGCCTTGTGCGTCGAGGCGCTGAATCGATCGGTGCGCGGGCTCCCGCGCGACCGGGTGAGTCTGCACGTGTGCTGGGGCAATCTGCCGGGACCGCACCATCTCGATACGCCACTTGAGCTGGTGGTCGATCTGATCCTCCAGGCTCACGTGGGTAGCATCAGCGTCGAGGCGTGGAATCCGCGCCACGAACACGAATGGCACGTCTGGGAAAAGACGCGGCTGCCGGACGACGTCATCCTGATTCCGGGAATGATCGACTCGAAGACCAACTACGTCGAGCACCCGCGGGCCATTGCCGACCGGCTCATCCGCTATGCGCAGGTCGTGGGCCGTGAGAACATCGTCGCCAGCACCGACTGCGGGCTCGGGTCGCTTGCGACGCTCTCCAACGTGGAGCCCGAGATCGCATGGGCCAAGCTGCGTAGTCTGGTGGAGGGCGCGCGCCTCGCCTCCCAGGCACTCTGGTAGCTTCGCCCGCCCGGAACCCGTCACACCCTCGTCAGCGAGCCGCTCGCCTGGCTGGCCAGCGCCGCGCCTTCAGCGAGCACCCGGAGTTTGGCCCACACCAGCTGTGGATGCACGCGACCTCCCAGTCCACAGTCCGTGCCACCCATCACGTTCTCCTTGCCGACTCGTTGCGCGAAACGATTGATCCGCTCGGCCACCAGCTCCGGGTGTTCGAGCACGTTGGTGGCGTGACTGACGACACCGGGTATCAGGATCTTGCCGTCGGGCAGCCGCGTCGTCTCCCAGATGTGATATTCGTGCTCGTGTCGCGCGTTGGCGGCTTCGAAGAGGTAGGCCTGCGCCTTGACGCGCAGCACGAGGTGCACGATGTCTTTGAAGGGAACGTCGGACGCGTGCGGGCCGTGCCAGCTGCCCCAGCAGATGTGGTAGCGGACTCGTTCTTCGGGCACATTCCGTAACGCGTGATTCAGCGCCTCGATCCGCAGCTCGCAATGTTGCAGATACTCGGCCATGGACTTGCCCTGCACCAGGAAACGATCGTAGTTGTAGGGAATGAAGGCGTCGTCGATTTGCACCAGCAGTCCCGCGTTGACGATGGTCTCGTACTCGACGCGCAGCGCCTCGGCCAACGCGTAGACGAATTCTTCCTCTGAGGCGTAGTGCGCGTTGCTGCGTCCGGCCTCGACGCTGGCCGGCGCTGCCACGGGCAGGAAGGCTTCAGCCGCCCGGACAGTCTCCAGGGCGTGCAGCGTGTTAGCGATGTCGCGCTGGAGCGCTGCCTGGCCCGTGTACGTCACCGCCGCGGTGCACACCCATTGGACCGGCGCCGTCGGCGTGCGGAGCCGTCCGTCCGGCAGGTACCACAGCGTACCGGCGCGAGTCGCCTGGTCGTAATACTCCGCGAAGTCCTGTCGGTCTTTGTCGCGCAAACCCCGCGCGTTGGCCGGCATCGGGCGCGACTCGAATCCCCCCAGACGTTCGGTCACATAACCGGTCCAGCTGGACTTGCCGAACTCGCCGTCGTTGACGACGTCGACGCCGGCCTCTAGCTGCTTCCTGACAACGTCGGCCACCGCCCGCTCGAGCAGGCTGGCATAGCTGACTTCGTCCGTCATTCGTCGTTCGAACGCGTCATCCAGCTCCGCTGGGCGCGGCAGACTGCCCGCGTGCGTCGTGAGAATTCGGTCGGCGCTGCGCTGCATCTAGTGATTCCTTTCATTTCCTGCAATGGGATCCGCCCCGGACTGATTCGTTCTGTCTCGCCACCAGGCGATGACAAAGCGGAGGAAGGTGTCGTGACCGGTTCCGGTCACGACTTTGTCGGCGTGCATGCGGCCGATACCGATGCCGGTGATTCCGACGCCCACGCCGCTGGCGGCCAGCTGAATTAGCGTGATCGGATCGTTGGCCTCGAAGCACACCTCCGGTTCGAGTCCGCGCGCGCGGAAGGCCTCGTCGACGAGCAGTCGAGGCGTCTCTTCCGGCGAAGTGACGACGAGTCGTTCGGAGGCGAGCTGCTCGAGGCACACGCTCGACTGGCGTGCGAGCGGTTGCTGGGGAGCCACCACAACGGCTAGCGGTGCGAGGATCAGGCGGTGGGCGGATAACCCGGGCGGTAACTGGTCGCCTTCACCGGGCAGCAGCACGCACGCCGCGTGCACCTCGCCACTCGCCAGCAGCTTCAACAACACGTTGCTCCGCGCTCGATCAAGCGCAGGTCCACATACGGGTGGCGGTTCATGAAGTCCACCAGAAAACGCGGCCCACGATCGAAGAGTCGGACTCCCAGCTCGCGTTCGAGCGACTTGATCTGCTCAGAGGTGTTGCCGGGACTGACGTCGAGTGCGTCGGCCGCGTGCCGCACGCTGCCGTGGCGGACGACTGCCAGGAAATATTCGAGTTGCCGCAGTTCCATGCCGCCGACGTCCAGTCCAATCGTCCTCGTGCCTCAGCTGTTTGCCGCGGCAAACGCCTGCTCATACTCCGCCCGGATCTGATCGCCGCCGTTCTTTCGCCAGTCCGACACCAGTTGATCGAGCGCGCTCAGTGGTTGCGCACCCTTGACAACCTCCGTGAGACCGTCGGTGACCGCCTGACTCAGCACGCCTGTTTTGGCGGTGCTGGTGTTTGAGTACAGTCCGATCGAGGGGTCCGACACGCCGACCGCGTCCATGGCTTTCTGATCGCCCTGAATGACCTGGGCGAATTGCGGGTCATCCGGATCGAAAAGTATCTGCGGCGGGTTCGGCACGGTCACGGTGCCGGCGCCCCAGGGCATCACGTCGGCCTGACCTTTCGCCGTCAGCGTCGGGTTGCCGTTGGCATCGAAATCGTAGTCAACGCCTTTGACGCCGTAGTGCAGCAGCAGGTACTCCTCACTGCCAATGGGTGCCGCGAGATAGTTCATGACGCGCAGGATTTCTTTGATACGCTCCGGACTGGCTTTCTTGATGGCCGTGATGCCGAATGTGCCGTTGCCATACCAGTAGTGGCCCGGGCTGCCATCACCCGCCGGCGGGACTGGCTGCCGGAGCTTGCTGGCGGCATTCAGCTTCCTGGTGTCGTTCCACAGGTTGATGGTCATGCCGTCGAATTCGAAAGCGAACTTGCCGGCGGTGAAATTGGTGCGCTTCTGGAGGATGTTGTACGTCAAGCTGTCGGGTGAATAGACGCCGGCGGCGTACAGGTCGCGCGCATAGCCAACCGCCGCCTTGAACTGGTCGGTTTCAAAGGTCGCGGTGAATTTGCCGCCGGCCTGCGCCCACTGGTTCGGCGCGCCGAACATTGCCGCGTACATCCCGCCAGAGGAGCTCCACACGTCGAACGAGTTGTTGACGTGGCTGGCAATCCCCCACACGCCATCTTGCGGACGGTTCAGCTGCATCAGGACGCGCTTGAAGTCGTCGGCGGTGGCGGGCAGCTGTGCCCCGATGCCATCCAGCATGTCCTGGTGCGCCCACAGCATCCAGAAAAAGCGCATGTATGCTGTCGGAACGGCGTAAATGGCGTTGTTGAACAGCGTGCTCTTCCACGAAATCGTCGGCAAGTTCGCCAGATTGGGGTAGTCCTTGACAGCGTCTCCACTGAGGTAGGGCGTCAGGTCGGCGAATTTCGAGGCTAGGAGGCGCGCCTGATCTGGCTGAAGCGCGCTCAGGTAGACAACGTCGGGCAGGTCGCCACCGGCGAGGACTGTCTGCAGGTGCGTAGCGTAGTCGGCGAACGGGGTGACCTGCATCACCAGGTTGGCGCCAACCTGCTTGTTGACCTCCTGCCATGCCGCGTTGTCGCCCACGGCAGCGTTCGGCACGATCGTATAGGTCATCCACGTGATGTCGCTGCCCGCGCCGGGCGTGTCGGAAACGGATTTGAACGTCGATTTGGGGTAACTGAGGTAGCCGTCCGGGAGCGTCTGTGTGCCTGGCAGGTCGGCCTTGACCGCGGCAATGGGCACGAACGTGGGTAGCGCGACGCTGCTGCTGCCGGCCGCCGCGGGTTGGGGCGTCGTGGCCGCAACGGCGGCGGGCGCGCTCGACGTCGCGGCCGAAATCGACGTCGAGGCTGGCGTCGGCGCGGGTGGCGCGGGCGCCACGCTGCAAGCTTCCAGGAGAAACTGGCTCGCGCTGGCTGCCGCGAGCGTGACGGTCAGCCGCAGGAACACGCGCCGCGTGTGCATGATGTTGCTCCTCCTCCTGAGCGGCTCACTGTGACGCGCTGGCGCGCGCGGCGTCAAGCCCGCGGTTCGAAACGATCGTTCGGTGTGACCGAACACTCCCGCAGGTGTCTATACTCACGCCTGCGGGAGTACTGAAACTGAGAATGACAGGTCCTGACGTCTCCGACACGGCGGCGGCGCGCATTGCCTTCCTGCGCGGACTGCGCGCAGTGCGCCAGCTACGTCCGGATCCACTGCCCGAGCCCGTTGTCCACGACATTCTCGAGGTGGCACGCTGGTCTGGGAGCGCCGGCAACCGTCAGCCATGGGAGTTTGTCGTCGTGCGCGATCGCGATGTGCTGGGCCGCCTGGCCGCCATCGAAGGGGCCAATGCGCCACACCTGGCGAGCGCGGCGCTCGGCCTCGCCGTCGTCATCCATCCCGAAGTCCCCGACCTGGACGCGTACGATGAAGGTCGCCTCGCCGAACGGATCCTGCTTGCCGCCGCCGCGCACGGCGTGGGCGCCGCGGTTGGGCACTTCACCGGCCCGGGCGACACCTGGGCAGCGTCGACCGCCGCCAAGCGCCTGCTCGGCATCCCCGACCAACTGCTGCTGCGCGAGACGGTCTCGCTCGGCTACCCCGCCGAGCATCTGCGCGCCACCCCGAACCCACCTGGCCGAAAACCACTCGAACAGCTGGTCCACTGGGACCGCTACTGAGCACCGTCGCCGCCAGACTCAGAAGTTGGTCATGGCGAGGACGCCACCAGTCCAGGATGAACACGTCGTGCGGCGGGTTAGTTCAGATCAGTACGCTGTACAAGCTGGAACTGGTCTGTCATCCAGCGTCGCGGTTTGGCGCACAAAGCCACGGATCCTTCGCAGGCTCGCTCGGTTGATCTACACTCGAGGCACATGGCAATTCGCCTGCTGGTCTTCAGCGACTTTATTTGACCGTGGTGCTACGTCGGCCAGGCTCGGGTCGACAAATTGCGCCGGGAATATGAGCTGGAGATCGAGCACTGCGCGTTCGAGCTCCATCCGGGTATTCCCCTGGAAGGCCAGCAGGTGCCCTGGCGGCCGGGCCGCGTCCCCGGCGCACCCTCCCAGTTCGAGCAAGCTGCCGACGCGGAAGGCCTGCCGCATGCGCCGCGCACCCACTGGTACAACTCGACGCCGGCCCACGAGGCCGCGCTCTGGGCGGACGAGCACGCCGACGGTGACGCATTCCGCCGCGCCGTCTATCGGGCTTATTTTGTCGACACTCTGAACATCGGCTCGACGGACGTGCTGTGCGGCCTCGCCGACGCGTCTGGCATCGCCAGCCAGGACCTGCGCGCCGCGCTGGACGAAGGTCGTTACCGGGACCGTGTCCTGGAGCAATTCGACTATGCGCGCAGCGTTGGCATCACAGGCGTGCCCTCTTACGTCGCGGGCCGCTATGTGATGGTGGGTGCGCAGCCGTACGAAGTGTTTCAGCGGCTGATCGAAGTCGCTGGCTCCCAAGGCGAAGCATCCGACTCCGCGTAGATCGTCGAGCCGGGCACGCTGGCCAGCTCGGGCAGTCGAATCGCGCCGCTGGCAACCAGTGCCTCGAGCGAGTCGGCCATGCCAATTCGGCCGAGCAGCATGGGCGCGTCAGCACCGGGCGGACGCACCGGCTGTCCGACTCGCAGCGGCGTCCGTGACATCCGCGGCGCCGGACCTGGCATCGTCACGTCCCCAACCCCTTCGATGCTCTGGGTGACGCTCAGAGCATGGGCGCGCGCCCATGGGTCAAGCATCAACTGCCTGACGTTGCCCAGGCCTTGAGCCCCGGCGCCTACCAATGGCAGCCGCTCCACCCAGAACGCCACCGGCTGCTTCGCCAGTGCGTCTTCGAGGGCACGCTCCAGCACGCCGCCTTCGACCGTGGGGATGGCGTGCAGTCCGACAGCCCGGCACAGCTCAGCCAGCCTCTCTTGACGAGCACCCAGAAAGAACCAGCCGTCACTCGCGCAGTACAGGCGTTGCAGCGGCCCGAATCCGAGGACGTCCTGCCCGCGGGGTTCGTCCCAGACCTTGCCGGCGTAGTCCAGCAGGAAGGCTGCCTGGTGATAGCTGGCGGTCTCCACCAGCGCGGTCTGGATGTGTTGACCACGACCGGTCCGCAATTTGTGGAAGACTCCGAGCGCAACCGCGAACGCCCCGCGCACGCCCGTCCCGTAGTCGTCGAGCAGGAAGGGCTGGGAGAGCGGCGGTCCGTCGCCACCAAAACGCTCCATCAATCCGGTAACTGCCTGGGCGTTGCCCTCGTAGCCCCGGAATGTGCCCCAGGGTCCCGTATAACCGAAGGCGCTCAGCGAGAAGTAGACGGCGTCTGGCTTGCGGCTGCGGACCTGCTCGTAGCCGATGCCGTAGCGTTCGGCAGTCCCCAACGGGAAATTCTGCATCACGACGTCGGCCTGCTCCACAAGCTTCCAGAAGACTCGGAGTCCGTCCTCCAACTGCAGATCGAGTCGCAGCGTGTGCTTCCCGCGATTCAGATGCTCGTGCTGCTGATTACCCGGATCGGCCGTCATGCCGGAGGTGGAAAACTCAGCGGGTACGTCACGCGCGCGCGGATTGCTGATCTTGATGACGTCGGCGCCGTATTCCACCAGGATGCGGCCCGCGCACGGTCCGGCGACGACCTGCGTGAGGTCCAGAATCGAGATTCCCTCGAGTGGCAGAATCCCGTCAGACCCCGCGACGGCCGCGGCGGGATGCCCACCAGTCCCATTCAGACCGGCGAGGACGTCCGCGCGATCTGCATCTGGCAGATGACGTGGCCGGGCAGCGCCGGGGCTGTCGGTCAGGTGCACGTGGAGCCCGGGCATCCACGTCGGCCCCAGCTGCGGATCGTCTACCTGCACGACAGTCTCCCAGCTACGCGCATGCTCCGTCTGGATCCACTCCGCCGCGGAACGAATCATCGACATGGGCGTGCCCGACTGGGCGATGTTCTCCCACTCCACGGCAGGACGGGTGCGGAACAGCGCGGTCAGCCGCTCCCGCAGCTCTTTTCTCAGTTCGGGTTCTGTCTCCAGTCGGTCGATGTCGAGCAGACCGTCCGCCGCCCAGTCTCCAAGGCCCGCGCTTTCGGCGAACCGCAGCCAGAATGGCGGATTGGTAGTCGAGAATTGCACCCAGCGCCCATCGGCGCACTGGTAGCGCCCGCCGCCGTACGGGCTGGACGATTGCGACGGATACACGCCATTGACCGAGATCCCCTGGACGCCGAACAGCTCGAACAGCGCGTCGAACAGCGGCACCTGAATGGACTGGCCGCGGCCGCTGCGCTGCCTGGCGATCAGCGCCATCACGATGCTGGTCGCCGCGTGGAAGCCCGCGAAATTCGAAGCGAGCGGGATCGGCGTGAACGCGGGCCGCGCCAGGGTTCGGCGATCGGCGCCGGTGTCGGTCGGGCCAAAGATTTCGCGCAGCGGGTGGTAGATGTCGGCCGCGGCGGACACCACGCCTTCCCAGGCCGCCATCTGCGCGCGCGGGTCGTCCGAAGCGAAACCCGGGAGAGAGCAGTAGATCAATCTCGGGTCGCCGCGCAGCATGTCTTCGGGTCCCAGGCCGAGCCGATGCATGACGCCTGGCCGGAAGTTCTCGATAACGACGTCGGCCCCACGGATCAGACCTTGCGCCGTCAGCAGGTCATCGGCTTGCTTGAGGTCCAGCACGATGCGGCGCTTGCCGCGGTTGTAGAACGCCTCTGCTGGCGACTTCCATCGTGGCCCGCCGGGTGGATCGACGTGAATCACGTCGGCGCCCTGATCGGCCAGCATGACCGCGGCCAGCGGCCCAGCGATGTACTGGCCGAAATCGATCACTCGGACGCTTTCCAGCGCACCACCCATCTCAGCACCCCGATTCGCGAACGTGCCGCGTATCGTATCCCACCCCGCGTTTGACACGGCCGCGGCCTGGTTGTAGAAGTGGTCACGGAGAGTCGAGAGAAGAAGCATCCCGGTCATCGACGCAGATACACACATCACCGAATGTGACGACACGTTCGCCTACTTGCAGCAGTCCGAGCAGCAGTTCGCTCCGGTCAAGGGCGAAATACCCTCGAGGAACGGCGGCTCGCCGCGCGGCTACTGGCTGGTCGGCGGACAGCAATTCAGCCGAAGGATCCAGACGGAGGGTGACGTCTGGAAAACGATGGGTGAATTGCTGGACGTCGACGCCCGCCTGCGGGCGATGGACGACATGGGCGTCGACGTACAGGTGATTTACCCCACGTTCTTCAATAAGGCGGTCGGCTCGTCGATGGCGGAGGTGGCCCTGGCGCGCAGCTACAACCGGTGGATGGCCGATCGCTGCGGCAAGTCCGGCGGACGGCTGCGTTGGGTCGCTGTGCCGCCGCTGCACGACCTCGATGCCACCATCGAAGAGCTCCATTTCGCCAGGGACCACGGCGCGTGCGGCGTGCTGAAGAAGGGCGACGAAGAAGCCGGCTACTGGCCGGCCGAGTCGTATTTCTATCCGGTGTACGAGGAAGCCGAGCGCCTGGATATGCCGATGTGCTTCCACGTTGGCAGTGGCTATACCGGAACGATGCCGCTCGAGCGGCTGGCGCACATCACGCACCACAAGTTCCACCTGTCGCACGTGAGCGCCTTCACGTCGCTGATTACCTTTCAGGTACCTGCGAAATTCCCGAAACTGCGCTGGGGCTTCATCGAAGTAACCGCGTCGTGGGTGCCCTACGCCCTCTACTACATGCGCCGCATCCTGGCCAAGAGCCCGCAGGGTGCTGGCGCGACGTCGTCGGTCGCGGGTTCGACGACCTACGTTGTGCCCAACGACGTGCTCGCCCGCAACAACATCTACGTGTCCTGCTTCGTGGACGAGGACCTGCCTCTGATCATCGAACAGACCGGCGAAGACAACCTGCTGATGGGATCCGACTTCGTTCACCACGATCACGCCACGGAGCTGGACTTCGTTGGCGCGCTGCAAGCCCGCGTGGAGCGTGGGGAGATCACCGCCGAGTTCGTCCGCAAACTGACGTACGACAACCCGCGCGCCTTCTACGCCTTCTGAGGGCGCGCGCCGCTACGTGCGTTCCGAGGCAGGCACCATGTCCGTTCTCTCTGGCGCCTAGCCCTGCGACCCATGCGACGCTGGAGTGTCGTATGGGTCGCCGCGTGATACGGTCGCGCCATGCGCATAGACGTTCATGGTCACTACCTGCCGCCTGAGTACGTCAGTCTGCTTTCGCGGGCGACCGGTGCCACTGGCCAGGATCCAGCCATTCAGCAGCAGGGCACCATCGATGAGCGCATTGGCATGCTCGACGAATCGGGTGTGCAATTGCAGGTGCTGTCGCTGGGCAGTAACGTGCCATACCTGAGCAAGGAGCAGGACGCGGTGGCGGCTGCCCGCCTTGGCAACGACGCGTACGCCGCTATTGCGCGCGAGCATCAGGGACGACTGGCGGCCTTCGGCAGCGTGCCGCTGCCACATGTCGAGGCTGCCATCGCGGAGGCAGGCCGCTGTCTGGACGAGCTGAATATGCTGGGCATCGCGCTCGGCTGCTCGGTGGGCGAGCGCACGCTGGACGACGCTGCCTTCGAGCCGTTCTGGACCGAATTGAACCGCCGCAACGCCGTCGTCTTCCTCCACCCGGTCTTCCGCGCAACCGATGCGCATATCCGCGACTACGAGCTCGCGCGCATGGCGGGCGCGTGCTTCGAGGATACGCTCGCGGCACTGCGGCTGTTGCTGTCGGGTCTGGTGGACCGCAACCCGGCGCTGCGCATCATCGTCCCGCACTTCGGGGGCACCCTGCCAGTGATCTATCCGCGCATCGCGCGACGTGGAAAGGCGGACTTGCTGCGCAAGCTGTACTACGACACCGCAAACGGCTACGCTCCGGCGCTGCGGTGCGCCTGCGAAGCTCTCGGTCCGGAGCGATTGATGCTCGGCACCGACTTCCCGTACATCGGCTCCATCAAACAGAACGTCGACTACGTGCTGGATGCCGGGCTGCCTCCAGAAGCGGAGCGCCAGATCCTCGAGCGTACAGCAGCGGAGTTGCTAGGACTCGGCGCTGGGCGCTAACGGACGCTACGCTCACAAATGGGTGCGCGGTGTCGGTGCGCCGCGATCAGCCCGCCGCGGCCTGGCGCTCCAGCCCGATCTGTGCCGCGCGCGCCCCGTTCCGCGTCACCTCGAAGTAGCGCTGCACCAGCTCTGCCCCAATCTCGAACGGGTGCGGCCCATCGCCCCGACCGGCGAGCATCTTCACCTTGCTCACCGCGTTATCGAACTCCGAGTGGTTTGACAGCAGCACCGTCGCCTGCGTCGCTGCCGCTTGCGCGGCAATGTGCCGCTGGGAGCGAATGTAAATCTCCAGGTTCCGAATGCCGGGATCGGGCGTACTGCACGGAAAGTTCAGCGCGGTGCCACCGGAGTACACCACCGCCAGCGGCCGCCCACGGTCGAACACGCTAAACGTGAACGAGAGTGTGCCTGGCGTGTGGCCCGGCGTCCGCCACAACGTGACCGTGGTATCGCCCAGGGTGAGCGGCATGCCGTCGTGCGCGTCGATGTCCCGCCGCGGCGACATCGACACATAACGGTTCGGATAGCGGCTGAGCAGGTCCCAGTCGACCGGGTCCATCACGATTCGCGCGCCGCGCTGCTGCAGCATCTCCGCGCCGCCGATGTGGTCGCCATGCGCGTGTGAGATGACCACGTACTTGATGTCGTTCGGGTCGAGCCCCAGGCGCCGCATGCCACCGACAATCAGCTCTTCCGAGTTGTACGGGTAGATGGTGTCGAGCAGGATGTAGCCCGCGCTGGTGCTGAGTGCCCACGCCGAGTGCACCTTGCCGCCGACGAAGTACAGGTTGTCGAAGACCTGCGCCGCATCCGTGTACCACGCCTCGCGTGGCGGTGCCGCGCTGGGGTCGCGCACGTAAGCCGGCACGTTGTCCGTCTCGTTGACAGACCCCAGCGCCGGCAGCAAGCACAGCCGCGTCAACGCTCCCAGAAAGTCGAAGCCCGCCGCGCGTTGCGCGGCGCGGATCGCGGCGTCGATCTCCCGGTCGAAGTTACTGGGTGTCGTGCTCACGGGGTAGTGAATCCTCCCTCTCAGCATACGCGGCGCCCGGCGCGCGGGCGCGTGTCGCCCGACGAGCACCTTGACAACCGCGCTGATACAACCATATGGTTGTATCAGTGCAGATCGCTCCGCCCGACTTCGACCGCATGTTCGGCGCCCTCGCCGATCACACGCGCCGCGACATCGTCCGCCGCGCGATCAACGCCGACGAGGGCGTCGTCGAGCTGGCCAGCCATTACCCGATGAGCTTCGCGGCGGTCCAGAAGCACGTCGCCGTGCTCGAACGCGCCGGCCTCGTCACCAAGGAGCGCATCGGCCGCCGCAAGGTCGTCCGCACCAATCTCGAGCGCTTGCGCGCCGTGCGCCGCTTGCTCGACCAGTACGAGGAGCTCTGGCGCGGCCGGATCGACCGCATGAGCGAGCTTCTCGATGAGACGCAGGAGACCAAGGAGACCAAGGAGACACACCGATGACCGTTACCGCCGTCCGTAAGGATCCGCATACGCGGACCATGACCCTGGAGGCCGAGTTCTCCGCGTCGCCCGAGCGCGTGTGGCAGTTGTGGGCCGATCCGCGCCAGCTCGAGCGCTGGTGGGGCCCACCCACCTATCCCGCGACCTTCACACGTCACGACCTGGCTCCCGGCAGCCGCGTCGAGTACTACATGACCGGGCCCGAGGGTGATCGGCCGCACGGCTACTGGGAGGTCGTCGAGGCCGAGGCCCCGCATCGGCTCGTCTTCCGCGACGGGTTCGCCAATGGCGACGGCACGCCGAATCCCGATCAGTCGCTGATCACGGCCATGCGCGTCCGAATCGAGGACCTCGGCCACGGGCGCACGCGTATGTCGATCGAGAGCGTGTTTCAGAGCAGCGAGGCCATGGAGCGCATCCTGTCAATGGGCATGCAGGAGGGGCTGACTCAAGCCGTCGGGCAGATCGACGCGCTCCTCGCCGAGGACGCCGTCGCCCGGAACTGACAGATCGGCGCAGGAACGCCGCCGAAACTTCCAGCCGGCCGCGTTCCCGCGCTAGCAGCGACCGGGCACGTCGCCCGGTCAGCCCACCTACCCCGCACGAACCACCGGGAAACCTGTAAGAGGAGGCCATCCGCGATGATGACAACGGCCCAGCTCACCACGCGTACCTTGAGCGTCCCCGACGCCACGCTCGTCTATGACATTCGCCCGAAGAGCGCCACCAGCCAGCCCGCCCTGCTGTTGATCGGTTCGCCCATGGGCGCCGCCGGATTCGCCACGCTCAGCAGCCACTTCACGGACCGCACCGTCGTGACCTACGACCCGCGTGGCACCGAGCGAAGTCAGAAAACCGATCCTGCCAGTCCCTCGACCCCCGAGCAGCACGCGGAGGATCTGCATCAGCTTCTGCGGGCGCTGGACGCCGGTCCGGTGGACCTGTTCGCCAGCAGCGGTGGAGCAGTGAATGCGCTGGCCCTCGTGGAACGCCATCCAGAGCAGGTGAGCACCCTGGTCGCCCACGAGCCGCCGCTCCTTGCACTGCTGCCCGACCGCGCGGCCGCGCTCGCCGCGGCGCGCGACATCCACGCGACGTACCTGCGCTCCGGCTTTGGCGCTGGCATGGCGAAGTTCATCGTGCTGGTGCAACATCGCGGGCCGCTGCCGTCCGATTGGGTCGACCAGCCTGCACCCGATCCGGCGATGTTCGGTCTGCCGGCGGCCGACGACGGCTCGCGCAACGATCCGCTGTTGGCACAGAACATGGTCGCGTGCACGGCCTACGCTCCCGACATCCAAGCGCTCCGGCACGCTTCGACGCGCGTCGTCATCGCCGCGGGCGCGGAGTCAGCGGGCGAGCCAGCCAATCGCGGAGCCTACGCGGTGGCCGAGCGGCTGGGAACGACGCCCGTGATCTTTCCGAGCAACCATGGTGGGTTCCTCGGTGGCGAGTACGGCCAGCGCGGCGATCCGGACGCCTTCGCCGCGAAACTGCGTCAGGTCCTGAGCGACCGCGCACGTTGAAGCCAGGGCGGGAGCGTCGCTCCCGCTCGCCATGGCCGAGAACACGTGGAGGTAGAGGCATGAAACGCCGTGCGGCCCGATACTCGGTCCAAACCTGCTGCGCCAGCCGCGCAGCGTGGCCCGCGTCCCGCACGCGGACACGGCCTAGCGGTATGGTGACGCCATAATGGCTGAAGGCACGGTCCTGGTCGAGGCGGCCGGGCGCGAGATTGCGGTCACCAGCCCCAGCAAGGTCTTCTTTCCCGAGCGGGGCGAGACGAAGCTCGACCTCGTACGCTACTACCTGGACCCGCTCGTCCAGGCGCCGCTCATGCGCGCAATGCAGGGCCGCCCGGTGCTCCTCCAGCGCTATCCGAACGGAGCGGGCGGTCCATCCTTCTTCCAGAAGCGTGTCCCGGAGTCGCGGCCAGACTGGTTGCAGACGGCGCTCGTGAGCACGCCGAATGGCACCACTTCCGACGCGCTGGTCGCGGCCGACCTGGCCCACGTGATCTGGGCGGTTAACCTCGGCTGCATCGGGTTCCACGTCTGGCCGTCGCACGCGGACGACCAGGAGCACGCGGACGAGCTGCGTATCGATCTCGACCCCACACCGGGTGTGACCTTTGCCATGCTCCAGGAGGCGGCGCGGGAGGTCCGCAAGCTGTTTGACGAGCATGGCCTGAGCGCGATGCCGAAGACCACTGGAAATCGGGGGATCCACATCTATCTTCGGCTCCAGCCACGCTGGACCTCCTACGAGGTGCGCAGTTCGGCGGTGGCGGTCGCTCGCGAGCTGGAGCGACGCCGGCCGGAGCTGATGACCTCGGCCTGGTGGAAGGAGGAGCGCGGCCAGCGCGTGTTTATCGACTACAACCAGAACGCGCCGCACAAGACGATTTTCGGCGCCTGGTCGGTACGCGCCCGTCCAGGCGCGCAGGTGTCGACGCCGTTTGCGTGGGACGAGTTGGACCGCATCCAGCCGGACGTGCTGACCATCGTGACCGTGCCGCAGCGGCTACGCGCCGCTGGCGACCCGTGGGCGGAGATGTCGCCGCAGTCGCTCGAGCCGCTGCTGGCGATGCACGAGCGCGACACCGCGGCGGGACTCCCTGATGCCGCCTGGCCGCCGGTGTATCCGAAGATGCCAGGCGAGCCGCCACGCGTGGCGCCCAGCCGGGCGAAAAAGCCGCCCCGCCCCGCGCCGCCAGACTGACGGAAAGGCGGCTTCTCGCCGACGCATCCGGCGACGGCGCCTCAAGAACTTGCCAACACACCGCGACAGGCTGCGAAACTCTCCAGAATACGAACATGAGCTGCATGCAGTGGCTCTCCCGCCTGTCATCACACGCCGATGCCGAAAAACGGTCACGGCGATGACGGTCCCATCCCACGCCGCGACCTCCACAACTCAGCCCGGCCGACCGGCCTTTCTTCCGATCAGCACCCAGAACGCCCCAATGATCAGCGCCACCATGGCCACCACCAGATACGGCGAGCGGTCCGCGGGCGGCGCAGGAATCGCTGCCGGGCCACCGGCAGTCGAGGCCTCAGCAGCGACCGAAGCCGCCGCCTCCGAGGTGGCCGTAGCCGCTGGCGTGCTGATGACACCCACCACCGCGCTCGGCACGGTCGGCACCGTGGTGGGTGTCTCCGTCTCCGTCGCAGCCCCAGTCGGTGACGCTGCCGCCGCTGGAGCCGGCGTGACCGTAGGCATGCGCAGCGCCGCCGTCTCCGGCGACGACGGCACCTCCGTCGGCGGCGGCGTCACCTCCACGTAGACCACCCGCGCCGACGGCAGCGGCGCGCGCGGCGCCTGTGCGATGCCCGCTCGAGGTGCCTGTGCGCCGGGTGTCGCGCTCGGCGCCGGGGACGGTGGAGCCTGCGTGTCAATCGGCACCGGCACCGGTGTGTCCGTCGCGGCCGGCTCGGCCTGCGCGATGGCATCCCAGTAGGCGCCGTCCATCTCGACGTCACACGTGCCCTGTCCGTCCACGGCGCACGGCACGTCACTGCTCCAGCTCCACGCCGCGACAGCGCACATGCCTCCGTCGTCCCGATCGACGGTGATCGGTCGGTTACTCTGCTCGTCTACCGCGAGCCAGACGTTCGTCCAGGGCACGGGCGCGGCGCACAACGACGTGTCGTACAGCACCGCCCAGCGTCCCTGCGGCACGGCTAGCTCGAGCCACGTCCCACTGGGATCACGCGGCGTCGGACGGACGTAGGCGGGGGTTGCCTGGTCTGTGTTCGGTACCGGCAGCGGCGGGTCGCTGGGTGTCGACGCCGGAGTGTGGGTCGAGGCCGGCGCGGGTGTGTCGGTCGGCGAGGGGAGTTCGGTGAGCCTGGGTGTGGCGGTCAGCGCCGGAGTCGGGGTGTCGGTCGGGCAGTCGGGCCGGTGCTGTGCCCGACAGTTTGCCAGCTCGGCGAGCGCGTGGGCTGTCGCCGTTGCCGAAGCACCCGGCGGCGCCGCCGCGGCTGGTGTCGCCAGCAACAGGCTGACGAGCAGGAAGCCAACACCTGAGACGGCGAGCTTCACGTCACGACGGACTCCAGCGTGGCGGGGCCTCACTCCAGGGTCTCATCCCGCGGAGCCGGTCGAGGTGCTCAGCGACGAGCCGGGGCACATACGCAACATAGCACCCGCCGCCGGCCCCCGAATGTTAAGGACTCGCGAAATCGGGAACGTGTCTCCGCCCGGTGATTGACGTTGCCGGGCACAGAGCCCGAGGGCACAGAGCCCCTGGCGCGCCCATCGATCCGTTACGCCGGCTGGCCTCCATGGAGTGCAGCCTCAATGACTCCTTCCACACCGGCGAGCGCCTTCGTGAGCTCCGCTGGGATTCGGTAGCGTTCGGCAAGCGAGGCAGGTTTGACGTAGGAAATCCAGACCTGGCTGTTTCCGTCTTGCCATACGAGTATCTTGAGTGGAAGCTCCAGGGCAACCAGGGGCGAGGCTTGCATAAGCGGTGTGCCAGCCTTCGGACTGCCAAAAACCAGCACATGCGCCGGCTGCATCTGCAAGTCGACACGGGCGGCCTCGTCACTATGGTCGAAGCGGGCGAACAACTTCAGACCTCGGTCGCCGATCACCCGCTCGAGTCGTGCGAGCGTCTCCTCGACGCTGTACGGACTGGCCTGCGACGCGACACTGGACACTGCTGGATCACTAACGGTCATATCGTCTGTCCCCGGTGCGTTGCTCTCGATCAGGGTGCGACCTGGCCGAGAAGGTTGTTACCAACAATCGTAGCCGTTGCACTTCACCGATCCGGGCGAGGTCTGGGCCGCGCGCATCGACGTTATCCTAACTGTTGCGCGCCCCCGCGACCTCGGTCTGTCGTCGGAGATTGCCGATCCGTCAGCACGCGCTTTGGGCCTCCCCCCAGCGCCGCACTAACGTGCTTTTGAGGGTCCTGATGCGAGCGGTACTCGAACCGCTCCACGCTTCAGGGACCGCCCCTCTGGCGCCGCGTCCCCTGAAATAGGCGCTCTCACCTCTCCGTCGATCGCGACAAAATCGCCGCGGGGGACCCATTGCGAGTCACCGTTGAGCGATCGTGTGTCGGACAGATAGCCAGTCCGCCGGCGCGAGCGAGCACGGTCAATTCAACCGCGCCAGCCAGCACCAGCAGTTGACGAGCTAGAAGTCTGGCCGACAAGCCCGTTTTCAGCCCGAGTCGCGGTCGGCCAGACTTCTGTGACAGTTTGCGCCATGAGCGCGGCAGGCGGTTTCGAGGTGGACTACGGGCTTTTCGGCCGCGCTCCGTCTAGCAGGCCGTTGAAAAACCCGTCGAAGGGCTCCACCGTAGGTGGAATTGCTGACAGTGCGTGCCTCGAGGGGCGAAGGCTGACGTTTGAAGCTGTAACCTCTCGAGGTACAAAACCTTCTTCTCTGAAGAGTGGATAAAAGCAGACCTTTTTCAACACGCTGCTAGGATCGCGGCTCGCCCACCAGACCGATCGTATTGTTATTCTGATTCGGGTCCTGGAAGAAACCGACGATCAGTCCCTCGTTGTTGATGCCATTGACCGTCGTTGAGCTCGCCCCCGGCGCGTCGATCGACAGGTAGTCACCATTGTGGTACTCGAAGCCGTGCATCGTCCCGTTGGCGTCGGTGTAGTCGCCCACGATGTCACCCTGGTTGTTGATGCCAAGCGCCTGCGTGAAGGTGGACTTCGGGTAGTCGATCTTCTTCAGCTCGCCATTGTGGAGCAAGAAGCCCTCAGAGGTGGTGGCCGTCGGCGAGCTCTGCATGAAGCCCACCACGTCGCCCTGATCGTTGATACCGGTGGCCTGGTCGCTGGGCATGGGGATGTTGAGCACCAGGAACGAGCCGTCCTTTTCGTGGATGTAGCCATGCTGGAGTCCAGCGGCATCCTGGTAGTAACCCGCCGCCTGCTCCTTGTTGTTGACGCCGAGCAACTGGTTGAAGGTGGTGCCTGGCAGGTCGACTGTGACGGCATTCTTGTTGTTGGGTTTGAGAAAGCCGTGGTTGGTGCCTTGCTGATCGATGTAGAAACCGACGGTCGTGTTCTGGTTGTTGATGCCGACGACCTGCGTCTGGGCAGACTGCGGGAAGTTTTCGTCCGTAAAGCTGCTGGGCAGCTCGAGCGTGAAGCCTTTGTTGCCGGGGGTGTTGGTGTGATAGCCGGCGATGACGCGGTGGTCGTTGATGCCGAGCAGTTGCGTGAAGGTGACGTCCGCCGGGTCGGCGACCTTCTGAAAGCTGAAGTGGTCGTCGTGGTCCAGACCTTCGGCGGCGACGGCGCCGGTCGGTGGAGGCGAACAGGCTGGCAGCCAGGGCAACGGCGCCAAGTGTGGCGGCAGAATGTCGAAGGCGCATGATGAGTGTCCTCGTGTCAATGGAGGGTCTCGACGCAACCAGGTTGCTTGGCTGCGTCGGCGCCAGTGTCGACCTTGACCGGCGTCGAAACCAGGGAGGTAGCCCCCATGTTTCTGCACATGAGGGCTGTCTTCCGACGCTGCGTTTCAGCGCGGTAACCGCGGATCCCTCGCAAGCTCAGCATGACACGCGCACGCTCGAGAACGGTGGCAGACCTCCGCGATGGGCAGTTGGCTAGCCTGCCAAGCACAGTCGCCAAACCGTACGCGAGCCTGTGTTGCCGAAGACCTCACTCGCAAACCCCGCCTGAGCGTTGAAAGCAACCGTGGCACGCGAGGTTTCGCGCTCGATAGTGCGGAGATCGAGCTAGCGCTCGGAGGTCAGCCAGGCGGTACCCCGCTTCGTTTCGGTCATTGCAACCGTCGTCGCGCACGCACAACTTGCTTTTCCAGCGCAGAAGCGATATTCGTTGTCACAGCATGTGGAGGACGTGCGAGAGAGGAATAGCCTGGAAGATTCTCTGGCGACTCATTGCCAGCTCGATCCTCCTCGTCGTCGCCTGGCTGGTGATCGACCTCCTTGCGCGCCAGGTCTTCGCGTCGAACCCTGGCTACGCGCTAGCTACGGGTACGGTCGCGCGCTACTTTCTCGCGGGTGCCGGTCTGACCGTCATCATCTGGGGCTTGATGCGAGTGTGGCAGCCGCTGCTCAACCCGCCGACGCGACCCGGCGCCGACCCGTAGGGTCTCGTCTCGTGCGCTTCTGTCCTTCTCGAGCGCGCGTGTCGTCCTGAGCCAGCGAAGGATCCGTGGCCTCCCGCCGGAACAGCTGCTGGATGACGGACCCGTGCGGTAGCCGCTACGCAAGCCCGTCACTACCCCAGATAAGTCGCGAGCGCGGCAGCGCAGCTATCCACCAGGTCGTTCACCGACGCCGACGCGATTGGCTCGACTCGCACCACGTAGCGCAACAGCGCGATGCCAATCAACTGCGCGGCCGCGAGGTTCACCTGGAGTTCCGCGTCCGGGGTCTCGAGCGCGCCGCTGATCTGATTGAACAAGCGTCGCGATGCGAATTCGCGCAACAGCGCCGCCGACTC
This sequence comes from uncultured Chloroflexia bacterium, assembly GCA_963776625.1. Classification (GTDB taxonomy): domain Bacteria; phylum Chloroflexota; class UBA6077; order UBA6077; family CF-72; genus CF-72. The sequence goes on from CAVZNP010000014.1 coordinate 337,228, forward strand.
CGCATGCGTCATCGCCGAGCGGAGGACCGCCAGCAGCGAGGCACGCGTCGTCGGATCCTCCCAGAAACCGAGAAAGGTACGCGCCAGCCCGGCGGCCAGCGGTTCCGCCCCCTGCCCGGTGACGTCGGCGAGGACGTCGGATGGATCAAACGGCCAGCCCACCGCCGCCTGGAACAGGCCCTGCTTGGAACCGAAGAAATGCACCACGACGGCGGGGTCCACCCCGGCCTCGGAGGCAATGGCACGCAGCGAGGTGGCGTCGTAGCCGGCCTCGGCGAAGCGACGCGCGGCGACCTCGAGAATCACAGCGCGTGTGGTTGTCGGCCCGCGGCGTCGTCCGGTCCTGGGCATCCCGGCCGAGAATACCACAGGCGTTGACTTTTCGGGTGGCCAGCGCTAGGGTAGTCGATGAAGCAAATACAACAGGTGCTGAATTATGCCGTTGCCACGCGCCGTCGCTCGCTTGAATCGCTCCTTCACCAACCGTGTCCTCGGCCCGCTCGCGCCGTACCTGCCAGGTTTTGGGGTGGTCGTGCACGTCGGTCGGAAGACACACCGCCCGTACCGTACCCCGGTCAACGTCTTCCGTCGAACGCGCGGCTACGTCATCGCGCTGACCTACGGCCGCGACGCGGACTGGGTCCGCAACGTCCTCGCCGAAGGCGGTTGCACGCTCATCACGCGCGGCCACAGCGTGCGCTTGAGACGGCCACGGCTGTACCACGACGACCGCCGCCGCGCGCTCCCGGCTCCCGCGCGGGCAATCGGTGCGCTGGCGAACTTCTCAGATTTTCTCGAACTCGAGGTTGACGACACCGTCTGCGCACCACCAGCCGCTGGCGTCGGAACCGGCATCGGATCGAAACCGCGCGGTCGCTAATCGGCGCCACTGGCGTGGTGCTCCCGAACGCCGGTCGCGGCCCCGGTTGAGACACGAAATACCAGCTCGCGCGCGAGGAACGCGTCCGAACCAGTGGCAGTGCCGACTGGAAGCCACGTGCCGCCGATGCCGCGCAGCGGTCGCAACTCCAATGAAGGGTGGAATCTCAACTGGAACCGGATCGGACCGCAGCCCAGGCGCTATCCGCTCGGCCACGACGCATATACCACCGGCGTTCGGGGCAAGGTGTACGGCGTCGTATCGATCCAGTTAAGGTCGTGACAGTACCTGAGACGGAGGGCCTCGAAGGTTCCAAAAGGGATATACCAGATTTCCTGGAGATCACTTCAAACGAAACGAACGACGTGCAGCGTCGACTACGGGCTTCAGGACCGCAATGGTCGGTTCGGTTCGGACGGATCGCCCGGCGTGGGTCGCACCAGTCCACGCGCGACGCCATAGGCCGCCGCGTACCGGCGATTGCGCAAATGCAGCTTGCCCAGGATGTTTTTGACGTGGTTCTTGACCGTGTGTTCGCTCAAAACCAGCCGCTCGGCGATCTCCTTGTTCGACAACCGCTCCGAGAGCAACGTCAGCACTTCCAGCTCGCGCGTCGTCAGTTCGGCCCCCTCAGTTGACGAGACGTCGGGACCGCGCCGAAATTCTTCGAGCAGACGCGTGGCCATGCGCCGCGAGATCGCTGCTTCGCCGCGCACCAGGCCACGCAACTGATCCACCAGTTCGGCTGAGCGAATGTTTTTCACCAGGTAGCCCTGAGCGCCAGCCTTGATCGCCTCCAGCAGGCGAGCCGTCTCGTCGTAGGCGGTCAGGATCACGACCCTGACGTCTGGATGTTCGACCGTGATCTGGCGAGTGGCGCTCACACCATCGCCTTCGCCTGGGAGCTCGATATCCATGAGCACCAGATCCGGGTGCTGTTCGCTGACCATCTTGCACGCTTCGAGGCACTCCGCCGCTTCGCCAACGACCGTGAAATCGTCGTAGTAGGACAGCAGGCGGGCCAGCCCCTCACGGAAGAGCAGGTGGTCGTCGACCAGAACGATGCGCAACGGAGGCATGCCAGTTCAGTGTGGCGCGTGCGCGCGGACAGCGGGCAAAACGACGCGGACGCACGTGCCGCCGCCCTGACGCGGCTCCACGCGAAAACTGCCGCCGAGTTCACGGGTGCGCTCGCGCATACTGGCCAGGCCGATGCTCCCTGGCTCGGGTGGCGCAGCCGGATCGAAGCCTCGGCCGTCATCGGCGACGGTCAATTCCAGCTCCTCGCCGGTGGACGTGAGGGTGATCCAGACATTGCTTGCGCCAGAGTGCTGGCGAATGTTGGCCAGCGCCTGCTGGACAATGCGAAACAGCTGCCACGCGACGCTGGTTGGCAGAGGTTCGAGGTCGTCAGTCTGGAGGTGGACGGTGATGCCATGTCGCTCCTCGAATGCGAGCGCCTGCTCCTCGAGCGCGGCCCCGATGCCATGCTCGGCCACCGGTGTCCGCAGGTCGCTAACGACGTCGCGGACATCGTCGTACAGGCTGGCGGTTTGGGCCCGCATGCGCTCGACTTCGCCCACTGCGTCGGCCTCGCGACCCGACTGCAGCAGGTGCTGGATGGCGTCGAGATCGACGAGCAGTGACGCCAGGATCTGCGCCAGGCCATCATGCAGCTCGCGGCCCAGGCGCTCTCGTTCGGCGACGCGGCCGCGTAGGCCGGCCGCCTCGCGCTCTTGCGCCAGCGCGCTTCGCTGCAGGCGCTCGATATGACCGAAGACAACCTGCGAGAACGCAAATGAGACGCACAGGACCAGCAGCCCGGCGAACAGGTTGCCGTAGGGCGTCGGAATGAAGCGGTCCAGCAGTCCGTGGCGGACGGACTCGTACACGTAGGCGGCGACGGCCGGCACCAGTGTGGTGAGCCATTTCAAGCGCGTCAGGTCCCGCGCGGACGGGTTCCTGGGAGGTGGTTGCATCGCGTCCGAAGCCCGCGGGAGATTGGTCCCGGTCAGAGCAGCATACACAGGTCAGCCGTCGTGCGCGCCGAGGTCGAACGCGCCATCTCACGCACGAGGAAATCCCCCGGACGCCGACCGGGCAACGTCCACCGCCAACGCTCCACTGCTCTACCGGGAACAGCGAGTCAGCCACCAGAAGTGCGTTGGCGGTCACCCGCGCCGAGTAGCGTCTGGCCGATGGCCTGATAGTGCTGTCCGCTGACCGAGATATGTTGGGCGGCAACGTGGACGTCGCGCATGCAACGGTCCAGAACAGAGCTGCTGTAGATGGCGCTGCCGCCCGCGGCCTTGTACATCAGCTCCACCGCTTGTACCGCGCTGTCAGCCGCGTGCAGCGCCGACAGGCTCAACCGTGTTCTCTGGAGCTCACTCGGTTCACCACCGGCCACGAAACTCGCCCACGCCTCGCGTATTCGCTCCATGAGGTACGCGCGGGCTGAGCCGACGAGTGCCTCGGCCTGCGCGATCTGCAACTGGGCGAGCGGGCGCTCCTTCAACAGCGCCCTCGACGCCGCCGGCACTTTGTCGCTCGCCAACGCCACCAGTGCGTCGATCGCGTGGCGTGCAATGCCGAGCATCAGCATGGCCACGCCTGGCCCGAACCAGGTGAGGAACGTCAGCCGGTACAGCGGCCGTCCCACCCGGCCGCGGTCGTTCAGTACGTCGAACTCGAATCCTCCTGGCACAAACACGTCTTGCGCGGTGAAATGATGGCTGCCTGTCCCGCGCATGCCGCCCGTGTGCCAGGTGTCGAGCACTGTCGCGCCGGCGATGGGCAGGAACATCAGGCTCATCCGCGGCGTGCCGTCGGCGTGTGTTCGGGGGCGTTCGCCGTCGATGACGACGCAGTTTGCGCACACCCAATCGGCATACTGGATGCCACTGGCGAAGGGCCACCGGCCAGACACGCGATAACCGCCGTCGACGACAACGGCACGACCCATCGGCGCAAAGCTGCCCGATACGAACGTCGCGGCGCGCTCTGTGCTCCAGATCGTCCGCGCGGCCGGTTCGGGCAGGTAGGCGCCGAAGAGGCCGCTGCTGATAGCGATGAGCAGGTTCCAGCCGACAGCTCCGTCGAGCGCGGCGATTGACTCCACCAGCTCGAAGACGTCCTCTGGCGCAGTTTCTGCACCGTCAAGCTCCGCGGGTAGCCACAAGCTCGTGATTCCAGCGTCGCGCCACGCGGCTACGAGCTCCGTCGGCATCCGTCGCTCCCGCTCCAGTTCGTCCGCGTGCGCGGCCATCAGTGGAGCGAACTGCGCGGTCGCCTGGCTCAGCCGTTCGCGAGTCGCGATCACCTGCCCATCCGTTCCTGTCGATTCTTCATCCGCCACGCGCCAGACTCCCCCAGTCACCCAGCCGTATGCGGGCTGGTATCCCCTACTAAACGTTGGTGCGAGGCCTTTCGTGCCGCGCGATGCTTCGCGCTGACGGGGTCATCGGCTTAGCCGCGTGGGAGGGGATATACAGAGCTTCGCGATTTAGCCTGCGGCCAGACTTCTAGCCTCCGGTTAGAAGTGACGAAGTCGCGCCGCGGAACGCGGGGATTTCAAAAGGGGCGGCCAGTCCCTTTGACCCCGCAGGGAACCGTTGACGACCGACAGGCGATCGTTTCTCGAACCCCGCGGGGCGGCGGCCGTGAACAGCCACGACGTCGATGACCTCCAGATCGCGACCATCCGCCACGGCTCGCCACCCGCCGCGCAGGATGAAGATCGCTCGTGGACGGCCAGCCGCGAAGCGGAGACAGCTCAGTGTGAGTCCGCGCCGCCGCCGCAACCTATTGCTCCGCTCACTGCGGCAGGCTCGACGGCGCGACCTCGGGGATTCCCTGCAGCCGGCGTCTGAGCCGCGTTTCCTGGATCGCCAGTGCAGCCCCGTCGATGCGCTCGTAGCTGGCAGCTTGCAAACGCTCGACGTCGAGGACCTCGGGGTGCACCTCGCGCAGGAGTTCCAGCAGCACGCGCAGTACCCGCTCGTCCATCGCCTGTTCGGCTTTCTTCTTGAAGCGGGGTAGCCCGCGCTCGGGATCCGTCGTACTGCGCAGGACGCGGCGGTGGGCATCGTCGACGTAGCGTTCGATTACAGCCACCACCTCGCTGGACGTTTGTGGTCGGGTCACGCTCAGCAGCGTATGCGGCGTCGGGCACTGCGGGTCGGCGTGCTATCCGCGAGGTGACAGTGGATTACCCGCCGGCCTCGCGCGGCGTCGAGGAGGTAAAACGCGTGACCCGCAGGTACATGAGCCCGCCCAATCCGCGGATGTCTCGACCCCACGGCCGAATGCGGACGATTCGGTGTAACTGCCCTGACACGACTCCCGCACGGTACGCTCTGTCTCTCGACCTCAGTCGTCACTAAGGACGACTGGCGATCAGGTCGCCGTATCAGTGAAGCGCTGAAGACGGACGCGGCCAGCGGAGGACCGACCTGATGGTCCCGCCAAAGATCCATTCTGTTTCGCGCTCCGAGAGAATGTGCCACTCCAGCATGTGGTGCAACGCCTGCGCCCACGAGTGGTGGTGGCGGACTTGTGTGTAGTCACTGGCCCACATCACCCGCTCCGCTCCGAACGCGTCGATTAACCGCCGCGCGTACGGCGCCAGGTCGTTGAACGGGTAGGTCTGCGCCGAAATGCGATCCGGAGCGTGGCACCACTTGAGCGCCAGGTTCGGAAAGCGCGCCAGCGAGATGACGTGGTCGAACTCCGCGAAACGGGCGGCAGGGTCCGCGACAGGCGGCGTCTCGCCAGCGTACAGCGTGGCGGTGTGGTCCATGATGACCTGCGCGCGTGGGAAGTTCTCGAGATACGGGACGAGCTTGTCGATGTTGCCCGGGACGCCCACAAACATCGGCACCTCGTATTTCTCCGCGGCCGCCCAGATCGGCTCGTAGGCGCCCGCCGCGAACTGTTCGATTTCTCCGGTAGCCGGCAGCGGCACCACGCGAATACACAGCGCGTTGGGCTTGGAACGTACCGCGGCCATCTGCTGGTCGATCTCGGGGTCGCGGCGATCGACGCCGACGTGGTAGGCGAACCGTTCCGGATACAGCGTCACCGCTAACTCCGAGAACGGATAGTCGCGGCGGCGCGCGCCATTAGGGAGCGTGTGCCACACGCCCGGCCCGAGCGGATATTCGCCGATCAGCACCGCGTCGATACCGACGGCGTCCATCGCTACAATGGCACGCTCGATCACGTCCTGAGGCTGAGCGGACTCCCATCCGGCGCCAATGCGATTGAGGTGGACCTGCGCGTCGACAATCTCCACAGCTAGCCTACCAAGCATACGTCGGCGTCACCGGACACACAACGACGAGGCGGTACTGCGTGTTGGCGCCAAGCCACGCCTCGTAGGCACACGGAGCACGGGTGGGGCGCGGAGTAGCCCGATGCTCTCGAACCGTGCTGCCCGTCAGCAACCGCGGGGCACACCACCACCATCACACGCGGCGCGCCAGTCTGGCGGCAGTCTGGCGGCAGCGACTGCGAGCGCTTGCCGGGCTGTCCAGGGAAGAGCCTGCCGAGATACAACAAGTGACGTTCATTCCGTGGATCAACAATCTCTTGGATGTCAGTAGAGGAAACGCGCCGGGTGTTTTTCCGGCAGCAGGCTGGGTCGACATCCGTCGCCCGGCAAGGTCGTTGAAACGATTGGCGACAGCATTGGGGCACAGAGTGACCCGCAGTAGAAAGATGGGGAATGTGGATGAAGTACGTCAAGGGTGCTCGCGGTGTCGATCGCCGTTCGTTCCTGCGACTGGCGGGCGCGAGTACATTCGGTCTTTCCATCGCGCTAGAGGCATGTGCCGCGCCGGCGCCTTCAGGCGGGGCGCCCACGTCGGCGCCTGTCGCGCCCACCGGGGTGCCAGCGGCAGTCCCGCCAGTCACGCCGACCGTCGCGGCGGCGTCAACCTCGGTCGCGGCCGCGTCAACACCGGCGTCGGCCGCCAGGCTGAAGCTGCCGACGTACGTGCCGATCCAGGGCGCCACGCCTGACCTGCCGCCGACACCACAAGGATTGCAAGCCGGCTACTTCACCTATCCGCAGACGCTGGTCCAGAGCGTGACCCAGACGCCGGGCTCGGGCGGAGACGTCACGGCGTTGACGTCGCTGCCGTTTGCGCCACCACCTTCAGTCGATCAGAATCCCGCCTGGCAAGCCATCAACAAGGCCATGAACGCCAACATCAAGATGCAGATGGTGCCGCCGATTCGTACGCCAACACCGTGGCCACCACGATGGCGGGCGGGGACGTGCCGGACCTGTTCTACTTCAACGCGTTCGGACCCACGACCAATGACCTGCCGAGGTTTTTACAGAGCGCTTATACCGACCTGACGCCGTTCGTCGCCGGCGACGCGATCAAGGACTATCCGAACCTGGCCGCGTTCCCGACAGCCTCGTGGATTCCCACCGTTTTCGACGGAGGCATCTACGGAGTGCCGGTGGTGCGTCCGCCCTGGAACTACGTCTGGTACGTCAATCAGACGTGGTTAGACACGATCGGCGCCACCGCGCCCAAGAGCGCCGACGACTTCACACGAATTCTGAAGGAGATGACAAACCCGCAGGCCAACCAATGGGGCATCGGGGCGGGTGCGCCGACATACGGGCTGGTCAACGGCCGTGGCGATTGTCCGCAGCTGGCAATGTTTGGGGCGCCGAACAACTGGTCGGTGGATTCTCCCGGCCATTTCACCAAAGATTTTGAAACAGAACAGTTCAAAGCCGCCCTTGGCTACGTGCGCGACCTCTACGCCGCGGGCGTGTTCTACCCGAATCCCGTCACGCTCAACAGCACCATCTTGAAGACCGCGTTCGAAGGCGGCCAGATCGGCGTCATCTCCACTGGCTGGGCCTCGTACGCCGTAGAGTTCTGGGACGCGGCGCTCAAGCTGAACCCGCCGATCAAGCTGCGCAATGTCGCACCGTTCAGCGCGGATGGAGGCAAGCCGATCTGGCACCAGTTCTCCGGCTTGATCGGCATGACCGCTGTCAAGAAGTCGTCGCCAGATCGTGTGAAGGAATTGCTGCGGATCCTCAACTACAGCGCGGCTCCGTTCGGAAGCCAGGAGTCGCTCCTGCTCGAGTACGGCGTTAAGGACGTGGATTTCACCTTCGATGCGCAGGGGAACCCGCAAAAGACGGACAAAGGTAAGGCGGATACGAACGTGATGTGGCAGTACCTGGCGTGGCGTCCGCCAGTGTTGTTCTACCCAGCTGACCCTGAGTTTGCAAAGGTGGCGTACGCCGATTCACAAAACATGCTGCCCGACCTGATTCCGGATCCGAGCCTTGGCCTTTACTCGAGTACCGACGGGAACAAAGGTGGGGGACTGACACAGACCTTCTCGGATAGTCTCGGTCCGATTGTTACCGGAAGCAGCCCATTGAGCGATTTCGACCAGGTGCTCCAGGCCTGGCGCAGCGGCGGTGGCGATCAGATCCGACAGGAGTATCAACAGGCGTACGCCGACGCGATGAAGTAGCCGCAACGCGGAGGAGACGCGAAGCGCACCAGGGATCGAATACTGACGAGCACGGCGGCAGCCCTGGTGCGCACGCGCACAAGCGATCGACCCATACGGTCAGGATCTGCTTGGGCGCCCTCCAGCCGCTACGCGTTTGCTAGTTGAAGCCTGGCAGCCTCCGCCCTTCGAGGCACGCACTGTCAGCGATTCCAGCTACGGTGGAGCCCTTCGACGGGTTTTCGACGGCCTGCCAGGCGCGCGTGCGCGAAGATCTCGTCGGCGCCCGTCAGCTGAGGGACAGGACGCGGTTCGCGCCCGGATCAGCACCCCTGACTCTCGCGGCGTAACCGCTCCGCTTCAATGGTAGATCCAGTTGAACGGCTTTCCGGGCCAGACCGCGTCAGCGTCGAGCGGAACCGCCGTGAGCCCGCCGGAGCCCTGTCATGCGGCACCGTCCGACTGACCTGCGACTCAGACACGCGTGGTCCCGCGAGCGGCCGCCGCACCGCGCAGGCTGAATTCTCTTGCCACATCGTGCGGCAGGTCACGTTTACTGTTTCCAGAGCGCCTTGCTCGCCAGCGAGGCGCCCTCGGCTAGCGCCTCCAGCTTGGCCCACTGGATGCTCGGGTGACAGCGGATCTGGTCCCAGTACTGCGAGAAGCCGCAGTCCACTCCGGCGAGGATGTTCTCCTTGCCTACCACGCTCGCGAAGTTCTCAATCCGCCACGCGATCAGTTCCGGGTGCTCGACCACGTTGGTTGATTGCGAGATGAAGCCGGGAATCAGGATTTTCCCTTCTGGCAGCTTGAGATCCTTCCACACCATCCACTCGTGCTCGTGGCGCGGGTTGGCCGCTTCAACACCGTACGCCTGGGCGTGGATCTTCAGCATCTGCGGAATGACGTCGCGCACAGGCACGTCCTCGGTGTGGGGACGGTTGTTGCTACCCCAGCAATGGTGATAGCGGACCTGATCTTCGGGTATGCCCTGAAGGGCGTGATTCAAAACCTCGACACCCTCCTCGATGGATTCGACGGCGCCATCCGCGCTGACCGACGCACGGTCGAGTTGCAAGATGAAGCCCGCGTCGGTGATTGCCTTGTATTCTGCGTGCATCGCGTCGGCGAAGGCGTAGAGGTACGCGGAGGTGGTCGCGTAGTACTGCTCGACGTCGCGGTCGCCCTTTCGGAAGTTTGGCGTGACCGAGGTGATGAACACGTCGGCAACACTCAAACCGTTCAGCGCGGCTTTCAAGTTGGCGATATCGCTCTGAACCGCCTCGTACCCGGTATACGTGATAGGTCCGGTCAGACGGAAGCGCTCGACGATGGATGGCATGTCGCGCACCTCGTCCATCGAGATTTCGGGATACATGTTGATCACGCGGAAATACTTGTCGTAAAGCTCCGAGAACTCGGCAAACCGATCGCGCTCGCGACCTGGAACCAGCACCATTTCCTCGGGCTCCGGCGCGCGCGCCTGCAGGCCACCCAGCCGCTCGTTGATGTAGCCCATGAAGCCGCGCCGGGCGTACTCGCCATCGTTCGGAATGTCGATGCCTGCCGCGACCTGCCGCCGCACGACATCCTGCACGCCAAGGCGGACGTCACCGGCGAGCACCGCCTCGTCGTACGCCCGACCCGCGGTGCGTGCCTTCATGCCTTCGATGATCTCGCGGGTGCGTACCAGACTACCGCTGTGTGTGGTCAAGATGCGATCGGTGCTGCGTTTCACTTGCTGCCCCTTTACTTGCCCCAGAGCTTCTTGCTGGCGAGCGCCGCTCCGTCAGCGAGCGCTCGGAGCTTCGCCCACTGAACGCTCGGATGGACGCGGATCTGATCCCAGTACTGTGAAAAGCCACAGTCGACGCCGGCGATCACGTTCTCCTTGCCCACGACTCCGGCGAAGTTTTCGATGCGCCAGGCCACCAGTTCTGGATGCTCCACAACGTTCGTGGACTGAGAGATGACCCCCGGGATCAAGATCTTGCCGTCTGGCAGTTTGACGTCTTCCCAGACCATCCACTCATGCTCATGGCGCGGGTTGGCCGCCTCCAGCCCGTAAGCGCCAGCGTTGATCCTGAGAAGCTGGGGGATAATGTCGCGGGCCGGCGTATCGGTGGTGTGGGGTCGGTTGTTGCCGCCCCAGCAGTGGTGGTAGCGCACCCGCTCCTCTGGGATGCCGCGCAGCGCGTGGTTGACCACGTCGATCGCCAGGTCGCGTGCCATGCGGACCTCGTCCTGGGTCGCATGCGTCCGATCGATGAGCCCTTGCGGGTTGAGCGCGGCGAAGTCCAGTTGCAGCACGAAACCCGAGTCCGCGATGGTTCGATACTCCTCGTGCATTGCGTCCGCGACCGCGTAGAGGTACGCCGCTTTGTTCGGATAAAACTCCTCGATGCCCGTGTCGTAGCGATGGGTGTTTGGCGTGACGGCCGTGATGAACGCATCCGCCACGTCCAATCCGTCGATCGCCTGTTCGAGTGTGGCGATGTCGTGCCGCACTGACGTCTGGCCCACGTACGAGATCGGAGTCGTGAGCCGGAACCACTCGCCGTTGGCCGGCGTGTCCTTGACCTCCTCCATTGAGACGTCCGGGTACATCCAGAGGAAGCGGAACTGACGATCGTATTGCTCTGAGAACTCAGGGAAGAGCGCACGCTCTCCACCTGGACCGAACATCCTCTCGCCTGGCTCGGGTGGTCGCGGCTCGAGTCCACCGAGGCGTTCGTGGACATAACTCGTGAATCCGCGCCGGCCGAATTCGCCGTCGTTGGGAATGTCGATCCCGACTTCAACCTGTTTGCGGACCACGTCGAGGATCCCGGTCTGGATGTCGGCAGCGAGTTGTCCGTGGTCGTACGGGCGGCCGATGAGACGAGCTTTCATCCCCTCGATGATCTCGCGTGTCCGTATCAGACTACCGGCGTGGGTGGTCAAAATCCTGTCTGTGCTGCGCTTCACAACCGTCCTCCAGTCGAGCGTCGGGCCGATCGTGAGTCGGGCCAGATTCGAGCGGGCATGGGCATGACTTCAGACGTCCTGACCGATACCGCGTCCGTAGCGGATGGACCCGACGTCAGCTACACGTGCGCCGCCAGCAGAGCTGCTCGGAAGGCCGACCATCGCGGCGGATTGTACACGGCAGTGTACAGATGTCTACAGTCTGGAGAGGTCCGCGCCGATCACCCAACCCGCTCGACCTCGCCGTCCACGGGCAGTGTCCAGGCGCCGGGCGGACAGTCGCGCAACGGCGGTCGCACCCTGAGATGGTCTACGACCCTGTCAAGCAGGGCAGCCGCCTGGTCGTCGCCTCCGAACCCGGTGTCGATGACGTCGTCGACCTGTACGTGCCGCGTGAGGCCCTCGAGGGACTGGCTGCGCGTCTGGCCGCGAGCCGGCCGACCGAATCGACCGCGCCCGACGCGATGTCTTGCACGGGCTCACCCAGCGCGCCGTTCAGAAGCACGCGGCTCTGCAGGGGCTTCGACGCATGGCTGGTGGACCCTGGCGATTTGCCGTCTGTACCCGGAGCTTGACGGACCTCACTCCCACCGAATCCGCACCCCTGGTTCGCGCGGCCGGCTACGCGGGCATGCTGCTGCAGGTCGATTCCGGCCCTGACGATCCGCGGGTCGCCGCGTCAATCAACAGTCTCCGAGACGTGTGCGCGAGCCACGAACTCCGCATCACAGGTTTAGCTTGCGAGCCCGACTCCGTGCTGTCAGCGGATATCGCCCGAGCCGTCAATCTTGCCAGCCTCGCTGGGGCAAGGCAGTCGCGGGTTCGACCGGGCGCGCCTGGACTCGGGTACGTACCAGAGCGCCTTCGCGACCACCGTGCGGTTGTGCGAGTCGTACGTGGCCGCGGCCGAACACAGCGGAGTCCGCGTTGTGCTCCGGCAGCACAGGGGCACGGTCGCGCCGAGCGCAACGTAATGTTCAATATCCGTGCGTGTGGCCCTGCGTTGACGAACCCGCGCCGTGGCCATACCCTGGCGGTGGCGGTGCTACTACGCATCGCCTCAGGGGGTGGCACTCCATGCTCCAGAAATCAGCTGTGTTCGCGCAACCGCGAACTCGTCGGCGCGATCTGCTCGCACTGATATACACGGGGGGCGGTGCCCTGCTGCTTGCGGCCTGCGCTCCCACAGCACCCGTCAGTGCTCCCACGAACGTGGCGACATCGCCTCCTTCCACCAACGCCCCCACACCAGCAAACGCGAACGCCACGGTTGCGGCGTCGACGTCAGCCAACCAACCCACACCACCCGGACAGCCCCGAGCTGGAGGAACGCTGCGCGCCGTCAGGACCGGTGATATCGCCCCGATCGATCCCCACTATCACTCGCCAGGCAACGGACTCGGCATCTGGATTATCTACGAAACCCTGACCGGCTACGACGACAACCTCCAGCCGATTCCGATGCTGGCCGAGAGCTGGGATCAGAGTCCGGACCAGAAGACGATGCAGCTGGCGCTGCGCCAGGGTGTGACGTTTCACACCGGTCGCGATTTCACCGCGGATGACGTCATCTACAATCTGAATCGCCTGAGCGACCCGAAGGCGAATACCGCGGGCATCATTCCGGGCTTCGTGCCGCCGGGGACAACCTGGCAAGCCGACGACAAGTACCACGTCACCATCACCGCCCAGCAACCCTGGGTCAGCATTTTTGATTTTCTCCTGGTCTTCAACATCGGCGACCGCGATACGCTTGAAGGACCCAACGTCAAAAGCACGGGGGTAGGTACCGGCGCCTTCAGTTTGGCCGAGTGGGTGCCGGGCGATCACGTCACCTACGCAAAGTATGCGAACTACTGGCAGTCGGGTCGTCCCTACCTCGACGCGATCCAACTCCACATCGCCAACGACACCACCGCGCAGTCGCTGCAATTCGAGTCAGGCGCCGACGAATTCAATCTGAATCCGGGTATCGTCGACTTCAACCGGTTGAAAGCCGACCCGCGGTTCAACGCGATTGTGCTCCCGAATCCAGGCGCGTTCCTGATCGTCCAGCCCAATCCGAACATCCCTCCGTTCAACGACCAGCGAGCGCGCCAGGCCCTGAATCACGCCATCGATCGTCAACGCATCGTCAACACCGTGCTGCAGGGTGTCGGCACGGCGTACGATCTGCCCTGGCCGCCTGGCTCGCCGGCCTATGAGCCTGAGAAGAACACGACCTACAATCACGACCTGGACAAGGCGAAATCGCTGTTCACAGACGCCGGTCTGGTCGGCACCTCGTTTGAAATGCTCGCGACCAATACCAACGCGATCTATCAGCCCGTGTTGGAGATTCTGCAGGGGGACCTGGCATCAATCGGGGTGACCATGACCGTCAATCAGATGGACATCGGCCCGATGCTGGCGCGGATGAACGCTCATCAGTTTCAGGCGTACCTTTCTGGTGACAACTGGGCGAACTTCGAACCTGTCACGCCACTCAGTGCCGACGCGAGCCTGAACTACCGGGTCAACAATGCCGACTTTCACGACGATACCTACACCACGTTGGTGTCGTCCGCCGCCATGGAAGTGGACCCCGCGAAACGAAAACAACTCTACTCGCAGATTAACGACGTGCTCCTCGACCAGTGCTTCGACCTGATGTACGCGTCGAATATCATTCGGGCGCTGACCACGACGAATGTGAACGGGATAGGCCACCGTCGGAACGATTTCTTCACTTTTACCGACGCGTGGCTGGCGTGAAGGACGCCAGCCACGGAAATCTAGCGTGAGACTCGAGACGCTGGCAGCGTGTTCTCGACACGGCGACCGGGTCCCCGCATGGTTAACACTCGTCGGCTATATTCGAGAAGCGGGGATCCGCCTGTTATGGTTCCCAGCACAGTCGAACGGCAAGCCCATAGAAAACGTCTGAGAGGCAGGGCGTGCCAACCGAAGGGATGCGTGTCGCATGTCACCTGCTGCCAACCAGAAACTGTCGACCTCGGAGCTTCTGCCGGGCGTCGCGGTGTGCCTCTCGCGAAAAATGCCCCTGGTCGCGTTCGAGGTCGTCGTTCTGTCTCTCGAAGGCAGCGAACCGGACGAGCTCTACGCGGGTCTGCGCGCGATCGGCTTCAACTCCCGCCCCGACGCGGTTGCATCCGAAAATGGCGTGCAGCGCAGTTTCGGCCGTCAGGGCTCCGCAATGTTTGGCGACTGGACGCTGCCCGAGCGCGAGCGGTTCACCGCTGAAGCCCGGCGAACGCTGAGGCGGTTCGGCTTTGCGGCTGTGCCGGAGATTCGCGACGCCACACACACGCGAGTGTAGAGCTGGCGGCTCGCTCGCTCGCTCCCACACCGTGTCGGCTGATGCCCGAAGGGTCATAGTGCTGCCGCTCGATAACTTACTGACTAACCAACCAACCAACCTACCTACCAGTAGGTAAGTTGCCTCGCCTCCTCCGCATCGCCCCTGCATGGCGACGTCCAGCTGGATTGTCCGCCGTTGAACGGTCGACATCTGCCTGTCGCGCGTGTTGTGGCGACAGTTCCGCGCCGCCCTCCATGTCAGGAATCGGTGTAAGATGCGTTGGAAGTAGGGAGTCCGACGCCGGTCATGATCGCCGCGAACGAACACCATAGCAAGCTTGGCGGGCTACCACCCGGCTGGCCGGAGGAGATTGCAGGCCGAGACGTCTATGTACCCACGCTCGATGGCAAGCCGCGCCGGTATGTCAACCTGGACAACGCCGCGAGCACCCCTCCATTGATCGTGGTGCGTGATGCCGTTCACCGATTTGCGGACTGGTATTCCAGCGTGCATCGCGGCAGTGGATTCAAAAGTCAGCTGAGTACGCATGTCCTCGAATCGGCGCGCCGCGCGGTCGCGGACTTTGTCGGGGCTGACCCCGACCGACACGTGGTCGTGTTCACCAGACACACCACCGAAGCCATTAACAAAATGGCACGCGACCTCGCCGACGAGCGACCCATTGTCTTCACGACCATCATGGAGCACCACGCCAATATGCTGCCGTGGCGTGTGTACGCCAGCGAGCTGCGCTTCATCCAGGTCGACCAGGACGGGTGTCTGGACCAGGAGGATCTCGAAAGGCAGCTGCGAAACGCACCCACAGACCGCCCGCGACTCGTGGCTGTGGCAGGGGCCTATAACGTCACCGGGTATGCCCCGCCGCTGCACGAGCTCGCACGTCTGGCGCACCGCTACGGCGCGCAGATCTTCGTCGACGGAGCGCAGTTGGTTCCACATCGGCGGGTACAGATGCGCGGCGGCGGGGAAGACGACGTGCTGGATTTCCTGGCTTTCTCGAGCCACAAACTCTACGCGCCGTACGGTGTAGGCGTACTGGTCGCCCCGCGCGAAGCGTTCTCGGACACGCCTGATCAGCTTGGTGGCGGCATCGTCGACCTGGTCACGCTCGATCGCGTGATCTGGGCGGGCATTCCCGAACGAGAAGAAGCCGGCTCACCGAACGTCGTCGGGGTCGTCGCCCTTGCCGCCTCGATACGCCGCCTCCTGGAACTCGGCATGGATAACATCAGCTACCACGAAGAAGCCCTGACGCAGTATGCGCTCGAGCAATTCGCTGCCCTGCCGGGCGTGCATGTGCTTGGGCCCCTGGATCCGTCCCGCCGCGTGGGCGTGCTGGCATTTACGATCGACGGCTTGCCCGACAACCTTGTCGCGGCCGTGCTCAGCTATGAATGGGCAATCGGGCTTCGGGCGGGATGCTTTTGTGCACATCCCGGCATGTCGCACCTGTTGCGCATCTCGGACGACCAGGCCGCCGACTTTCAGAGGCAGATCATCGCGCACGTCCGCTACAAACTGCCGGGCGCGGTGCGCGCCAGCATCGGCCTGCACAACTCCCCCGCCGACCTGGAGTACCTGTTCGCGGCGCTGCGCGCGATCCTCGATGGCAAGCTCGCCGACGTTTACGAACTGGACACCGCAACCGGTGAATACGCTCCCGCCGGTTGGCAACCAGCCTACGATACCTACTTCCACGTATGACTGGCATGACAAGCACACCTCGCACGGCCAGGCGCTCGGGACGGCCGCGACTTCTGGGTGTCTTTGCCCATCCTGACGACGAAATATTCTGCACCGGTGGAACGTTCGCCAGGTATGCGTCGACCGGCTCCGAAATCATGGTTGTCAGCGCGACGCACGGCCAGGCCGGACAGATACACTCGGTAGCGCTCGCCACGCGATCGACACTGGCACGCGTCAGAGAAGGCGAGCTCCGCCTGGCGTGTCAGCGACTCGGGGTCGCGCACGTCGAGTGCTGGGAGTACGCGGATGGAGCGCTGACGGAAGTCGATCGCGCAGAACTGGAGGAGCGCATCGAGCAGGTTATCCGCTCCTTCCATCCAGATATCGTGTTCACATTCGGTCTGGATGGCGCGTACGGCCACCCGGACCATATCGCAATCTCAGAAGCAACGACGGCGGCATGCATGCAACTGCAGGACGCGGCACACGGAGCAGCACACCCTGGCGATGGTCTCGAAGCGTTCGCGCCACCCCAGCTGTATCACGCCGCGTTTCCGGCGCGACGAATGTTGCTTCAGGATCGGCTCGTCGAATGGCTCGTCGCGGAGGGGCCCGATTTCAGAGGCGATCCTGAATTTGCCTACGCGCTGTTGCTCCTGGCCGAAGAAGCCACGGCGTTGCACTCGGTCGAGGATCACTACGCGGTAAGGTGGTTTCCAGCCGGCTTCCCCATTGTGGAGCAAGGCGAACCAGCGACCTCGCTGTACCTGCTCCTTTCCGGGCAGGCCGACGTGATACGCGAAAACCAGGCCGGTGAGCGACAACACGTCGTACGTCTGGTGCCCGGTCAATTCTTCGGCGAACAGGGCATCGCCGCGGCTAAACCGCGGAACGCGCATGTCGTCGCCGCTGAGGCAGTCACGTGTCTGGTGTTCTCGCCCAGGCAACCAAGCCTCTTCGAAGGTCGTGGCGCGGGCGCTCGCCTGGTCACGACAGGTGGCTCCGGATCTGCCATTGAGGGTGTCGGCGGCGTGACGACCATGATCGAAAGTGGCGACTTCCTGCACGCCAAACTGAGTGCGCTGGCCGCCTACCGGAGTCAATTCCCACTGCGCCCGGATATGCTGCCCGAGCGTATTTTCAGGGATCTCATCGGGGTGGAGTACTTTACACGCGTGCTTCCTCCTCCAGACTTCGAGACTGATTTCGGGGAGGATGAGTCGGCGTCTCGCGCGGGCGGTGACAGTGTTGCCCACGCTCACTGATGGAATGGCGAGCCTCGTGATTGAATCACGGAGCAGCGGTTGCGCTCGAGGCTGGGGAGTGTGCAAGGAGGGCTGCCCGTTGCCGCGCTAGTTTCGCGAGGACCCGCTCCGCTGTGATCGGCAGCTCCGTCACGCGGGCGCCGGCGGCGGCGACGGCGTTCGCGATTGCGGGCGGAACCGTCGTGTTGGTCAGCTCGCCGGGCAGACTTGCCGCCCAGCTCGCCCGGACCATCCTGGGCTGGCAGGAGCACCACGCGCAGCGGGGGCGTGTCGGCGACCGCGGGCAACTTGTACTCGCCCAGCGACAGCGTCGTTACGCGACCGTCCTGGATCAGCAGCTCCTCCGTCAGTGCCGATCCCAATCCGTACATAAAACCGCCCTGGAGCTGACCCTGGTGCGCGACAGGGTTGAAGATCGTGCCAACGTCCGCAACGAAGACCGCGTCGCATACCCGCACCGCGCCGGTCTCACGATCGAGCTCCACTTCGATGGCGTATGCGCAAAAGTTCTCACTCGAGACCTCAGCGTGCTGCGGACTGGCATAGCTGCCGGTCGTTTCCACGGGCGCACCTTGCGCAATCCGTCGAGTGACGTCGAGAAAGCTCACCGACTGACCACTTGCGTCGCGAAAGGCGTCCGCATCGACGCGCACTTCTCCGGCGGGCCAGCCGAGGATTTCTGAGGCGAGCTCTTCCAGTCGCGCTTTCAAAGCCGTCGCACTTTCGAAGGTCGCGTTGCCGTACACATTCGCTGCTCGGCTACCGCCGACACCCGCGTCGGGCTCGGCGTCCGGCGTATCCACATGCGTGACCACAATATGTGCCGCCTCAACCGACAGGGATTGTGCCGCCACGCGCTGGATAACGGTATAGGTCCCGGTGCCTTGCTCGGGCGAACCAGTCAGGACCTGGACGCGGCCATCAGGCAGCAGGCGGGTCACGACGGTTGTTCGACCTGTGCCCACGTGACGCTGGCCAAAGGCGACGCCCCGCCCACGACCGGGCGGCAGCGGCTCCTCCCAGTGCGCCTCCCGCCGCAACGTCTCGAGCACCTCGACGCCGCGCGGCTCGTGAAACGCGTGCCCCGCGGGGTTGGGCAGGCCAGCGCGCACCGCGTTGCGCAGTCGGAGCTCCAACGGGTCGATGCCGAGCTCACGGGCAATCATGTCGACGTGGCTTTCTCCGGCGAACGACGCCTGAAGGTCGCCGGGCGCGCGGTTGTGGCCGCACGGCACCAGGTTGGTGTAGACGCATGTCAGCTCGAGGCGCGCAAGCGGCACGTGGTAGGCGGCTAGCGTCATGTGCGCCGGCACGATGAGCGACGGAACAACTTTCCCCGCCGCGTAGGCGCCACCGTCGATCAGCGCCGTGGATTCATGGGCAAGAAAGTGCCCTTGTTCGTCGACCGCCGTGCGCAGACGGATACGGCTGGCATGGCGCGGGTTGGCCGCACCGAGCTCGTCGACGTAGGTCATGACAGCTTTGACGGGCCGACCGGTCGCCCTGGCCAGGAAGTAACACGTGTACTCGTCGAACGAGAGGCCCTTACCACCGAAGTCGCCGCCAATGTATTCGCTGTGCACCACCACCTGGTGCTCTTCCAATTGAACGGTCGACGCGAGCTGATCTCGCAAGTGAAACGGTGACTTATTGGTGGAGACGATCCTCACGGTGCCGTCGTTGTCGATCCACACCAGACAGGCGTGTGGCTCGATGTACCCCTGGTGCAACCGCGGCGTCTGAAAACTGTGTTCAAACACGCGATACGCGTTGCGAAAGGCGCGCTCGCGCTCGTCGTCGGCACCGTGAGTTACCAGGTCATAGCCCTGGATGTTCGGATGCCGGAATCGAGGGCGAGGACCACGCTCGGCGAGAAAGGTGTACTGGTCTGCATCCGGATGCAGCACGGGCGCGCCATCAGCGAGCGCATCTTCTGGTCGAAGGATGGCCGGCAGTTCCTCGTACTCGACGTTGACCAGCGCCGCGGCGGCTTCGGCAAGCTCGCGCGTTTCGGCGGCGACCGCCGCGACGCGATCCCCGATAAATCGCACCCGATCGCGGCACAGCACCGGATAGTCCTGGAGCCGACGGCCGAAACGCGCCGTTGGCGGAAGATCGTCGGCAGTGAGTACCGCGTGCACGCCTGGTAGCGCTCTGGCAGCGGCGGTGTCGATCGAGCGGATGAGCGCGTGCGGCTGTGGGCTGCGCACGTACGCTGCCCAGAGCATGCCTGGTTGCTTCGCGTCCGCGGCGTAGTTCGCGCGGCCGGTGACCTTGAGTGGACCCTCGACGCGATACTCCGCTTCGGCGAATGGCGCGTGAACGTTGGCCACCACGTCAGTTGCCGAGGCCGGACGCGGCGGCCATCTCCGAGTTCGCCGTATTCATCAGCGTGTGCGGCAATGTCTTCGGCGTATGAGTGTCGTGGGCGACTATGTCGCCCAGCGCGCGCCGGCCGAGGTCCGCGCGGATCAAGACGTGCGTCCGACCACCCGACCCAACGCTGGCCAGACGCGTCTGCCTCCGCCACACCTCGACCGCGCGGCGAATCGCTTCGCCGCGCTCGTCGTAGCACGTATTGACCATCACCGGGATCGGGAGCATGTTGCCGAACATGATGCGGTTGTACACGAAGTCTTGACTACCCGACGAACGTCACCGTTACCGTGTCCGACCCCACCGTGGTCGACGTCAAGATCTTGCCGCTTGCCGTCTCGATATTCAAAATGTCGCCCGTCTGCGGATTGGTACTGGTATTGTTCGGTCCGCAGGCAACTGCCGACGTGAAGGTCACCGGCGTGAAGCGCGGCAGCGACGACGTCGGCTCTCCTCCGTCCGGTGCTTCCATGATCCATTCGCACGACTGCCCGTCGAAGTTGGCGCCTGGCGGCGGCGCGAGCGTGATCGAGAAGTGCTGCCCGGTTCTCTCATTCGCGAAGCTGATGATGCCGCTGGTGGTACCGTTGTACTGGACTGAACAATAAACCTGGTCACCCGGGAAGACGGAGAAGTTGGCGATGTTCGTCTGGTAAATGTAGCTCGGCGAGTTCGCCTGCGGCGGAGCGAACCACTCGTACCAGGCCACGTAGACGGGCAGGGCAAGACCCAGAGGCGCGAACCAGACAACCTTTTGCTGGATTCCGGCCTGGAGGACATCGTTCGAGTAAAAGAAGCCATCCAGGCCCAGCCAGGACGAGGAGTTCCATCCACCCTCTGTGCCTTGCGGTTCCGGTGGCTGGCTGACCGTCGGGATGTTCCAGTAGCCAATGACTGTCGTCCACTTGCCGGTCTTCGTGCCGGCGCCCGACCAGACCTCGCCGGTGTATGTCGCGTCCGCCTGCTGGGTCAACGCGCGGCCACGGCGGTTGTGCGTCACCCCCAATTGTGGATGGAGTTCAGGCACGATGCGGTCCCTGGATAGCCACTTGCGTGCGAAGAATCTGCTCCATGCCGCGCGCAATCCCGGTGGGTCGCTAGCAGTCGGCTTGCGCCACATCAGCCCGTACTTGATCAAGTCGGTCTGGCTGGCGGTGTTCGGGTCAAAACTGTCCGGCGGTGCCGGCGTCACGTATGCGCCTTTCAGGTTCGTCGGCACCAGTGGGTACGGGGTCCGCGAGCGGAAGGCGGCGTCGTCATGGTCGAGGTCCACGGGAACCGTCGTCGAGGTCATCGATACTGTCTCCTTTTCTCGGTTCGAACCGAGAATGGCTGCCGTTTGTACGCAACGAGCATCGGCGACTGGATCCCCCCAGGTTCTACTGTCGGCATCGTTCAGAACGTTCAGCGTCCGAACGATGCCGGCGAACGTGGTGCCCATCACCTGCGCGACGCCGTCAGGAGCGTGGGCCTTACCGCGTCATCCGTGCCTGCCCGCTGCTGACGAGCCCGCACAGGATGAGGCCAGATGCACGGCCTGTCAAGTAGGAATCGCGTTCAATTTCGCTCCTCGACGCTGAGGAGGCTGCTCGGCTTCGAAGCGTTACGGCCCCGGGATTACGCTACGCCCACGAGTTCAAGCATCACCCGCATCTGGCTGCGATAACCGCGCTCGACGGAGGCCTCGCCTGCTGTCTGACAGCTCGGGGTCGGAGGAAACAGGCTGCGCCCCGACGGCGCCCTTTGGCGCCGCTAGCTGGCCATCAGTGACCGTTTTGGGCGGCTTTGTCCGCGGTCACTTCCGAGTTCCCCTGTTCAAAAGCTACATTGGCCGCGCCTAACGCCTCCTGCTTGATGAGATCAGCGGCCACAAGTGCCTCGATGACGTCCTGCGCAGCCGCCTCCTCGATCAGGCCGGCCGCGATCAGCACGCGTGCAGTTTCAGCAACGGCGGCTTGCTGGATTTCTTCGGCCGCTTCGACTACCGCCAGGGTGCTCAATACCGCCCTGGCCTGCAACGCCTCGGCCTGCGCGATGGTGTTTTCGGCCTCGACCACGGCCCGCAACTCGGCGCCGACCATGAGCAGTGCCTCTGGCGTCAGGAAGCCCTGGACGATCGGAACACCGCCGGCGCCGCGCACCGCGCCTTTCAGTTCGAGTGCCCACTGGTGCTCGATAAGCAGCAGCAGTGCCGCACTGCTCGCCGGAATCTGCTCCTTGACATTCTGCAGGTCGCCGATCCCGAAACCGAAGGCGTTGTCGGCGATGGCCTGGGCCGCCAGTGTCGCGCCAAGCGCCTCACTCTCCTGGTCGCCGCCAGCCATCAAGCCGAGCATGCCGCCGACAACGGCGCCGAGGGACTCGCGCTCGTGGAGCGTCAAGTCACTTTCACGAACTGAGGCGCTGATCCTGCCCTGGGCGTCCTTGCGGACGAACAGCGCATCGATCACGCGAATTACGCCGTGGCCGCGGAGGTCGCTGTACGCGCGCATAATCTCGCCACGGAACTGCGCTTCGGGTGGGAAGCCGATCACTACTAGCTGAATCGGCCCGACCATGGGGTTGGTTGTTGATGCCATATCGTCCCTCTCTCTGGAGTGCCGGGCCATGAGCCCGGTGCGTGTTGGATCGCGTCAAGAGCAACAGGCAGCCGTCGCTTTGTCCAGACTGGACTCAGTTGGCAGCTCGATCGATCTCTTTTTCTCGAGCAGCGCTTGAACGCGCCCGGCCGTTTGACACTACATGATCGCGCCGACCGGCCTCTCCCGAAAAAGCCTTGGCGGGTGCTGGCCGAAGAACGGGTGTGCAAGCCTCGGAAATCGTTACCTCATTGGTGGGGGTCTCCACCTCCGGCAGGATCCAGGCTTGAGTTTCGAACAGCCCGTCGGCGCGTCGTTGGCGCGCCTGCGCTGGCGCAATGTCGGCATCGCGAGAAGGGACTTCACCACCACCGGAACAGGCGGCCGGTTTCGAGCAAGTTCATCAGCACGTTGAAGGCGATCAAAAACACGATGATACGCAGGATCATGGGTCAGTACCTCACTCCTGAGTTGATGACGGGCGTTCGGGCCGACGAATCGGAAAGGGACCCAATCGCCGCCTCGAGCGGTAAGTACGGTTTCGTTCTGCCCGCCACAGCCCCAGGATCTCGGCTTTCTCCGCAGCAGCTCATCGTGCGACAGGCGCGCTGGCCGTGCCTGAGCGGCGGTGGCGTGGTATGTCTGGAAAGAGCTTTACCACCACAGAAAGACGCGGCCGAACTCGAGCAAGTTCAGCAGCACGTTGAAGGCGATCAAGAACACGATGATGCGGAGGATCATGGGTTAGTGCCTCATTCCTGAGTTGATGCCAGGCGTTCGGGCCGAGCAAGCAGAAGGGGGGCCACGAGTGCGGAGGGCGAGTCAGCGCCAGCGAGGGCGCTAGCCTTTCCGCTGGCGCTCGCCTCGCCGGCCCGGTTGAGCGACGGTGGCCGTTCAGACCACGTCGCGACGCCGCTCTTCCTCCCGATGGCGCTCTTCTTCCCGATGGCGCTCTTCTTCGCGACGCCGCTCTTCTTCACGACGCCTTTCTTCCTCACGACGCCGTTCTTCTTCGGGATCGTCCATGACAGACTCCTTTCGTTGACGCCGGCGGCTACGCATTGAGCCAAGGAACGTGTGCACTTCATGATCGAAGTGAGTTCGTTCCTGGCCAGTTGCCTTGTCGTTGGCGTCCGATCTCAGCGTGAACCTCCAGCACCACTTGAGCATCCGTGAAACCACGTATTGCGGAATAACCTTGTCGGGACGTGGCAGGATCCGCTGACCTGGTAGATGAGCAGCGCCCGGCGTACTCCGAGACGTTCTCGAGGCCGGCTTTGAGAATGGCTGAGAGTGTTGCCTGGTATCTCGAACGGCACTCGTACATACAATCTTGGATGCCAAACGAAGCCGCGCGGATCGTGTGTTGCTCCCGAAGGCAGGAGTCACAGCAGCTCGGCCGCAGCCAATTTCCAGGTGACGATCAGAGTCTGGATCCAAGCGGAAACGCGCGCGTCGCGAATCGCAGCCCCAGCTCCCCATGCTCGTACGCCAGTGCCCACTCTAGCGCGGCGCAGGTCAGGTCAATATGTCGATCCCACTCTCCCGGACATGCTGTGCCGCGGTCGATCGCTGAGAAGCTACCGCGCCTCGAGTCAACTCATCCAGGCGTGCGAATAGTCCACTGCTTCGTGCATCGTGTAGACCACATTCTGGACGCGCGAGTTGACGACGATGTTCGTGGGGTTTGCACACAGCGGCATGGCAAACGACTGATCGAGCAGGAGATCGTTGAGCTGCGAATAGAGGACCTTTCGCTTTGTCGGATCTTCTTCTGCCCCCACTTCGGCGACCAGCGTGGAGTACTGCTCGTCCTTGAAGCCAGTGGTGCTCAGGTCCGGTGAAAACACCGCCGATGACGCGAGACTGACTGGCTGCAAGGCCGCCGGGCCCGTGAAGGTCAGATTCAACCCGTACTGCAGTCCGCGCGACTGTGTCTGCCACACACCTGGTTCGAGCGGCTTCAGGTTGCTCGCCACGCCGATGTTCGCCAGATCGGCCTGGTACATCTCCGCGAATGACTGGATATCGGCATAGGTGCTGACCCAGATCAAGTCCAGCGTGAGGCCGGACACGCCGGCCTGGGCGAGCAGCGACTTCGCGTTGTCGAGATCAAAAGCGAATGTCGTGTCCTTTGAGGCTTCGAACACCGGCGACTGCCGCGGCCACGGCAGCTCACGTGGATCGACGATGCCCTGCAAGATCGTTTGTGTGAAGCGGTCGCGGTCGATGGTGTAGTTCAACGCCTGCCGCACGAGCTTGTTGTCCAGCGGCTTGATCGTCGTGTTGACGCCAACCAGGTAGACTGGGCCGTTCTGATTCACGATCGCCTGATACTTCGGATCCTTCTGGAGGCGGACCACGTCGGATAGTGGCACGCGATCTGCCGCGTCCATTGCTCCCGATTCCAGTTGGACCACCATCGCCTGTGGGTCGCGAGCGATATTCACGACAAACTCGTCGAGCAACGGCGTCCCTGACTGCCAGTAGTTTGGGTTCTTCGCGAATCGAATCAGCAGTCCTGGCTGCCACTCGACAAACGTGAACGGGCCGGTGCCGATGGCCTTCGTTTTTGCATCCGGGCCCTCCATTGTCTGGCTATCGACGATGTTCAGATACTCGAAGACGTCGAATGCCGCGGGACGCGGACTCTCGGATCCGAGAAGGACCGTGTAATTGTCGGGCGTCTGGATGTCGCTGAACCAGTTGCTGAGTGTCGCGATGGCGCTCGCGCCGACCTTCGGATCCCGCACGCGCAGCAAGTTGTACTTGACGTCCTCACTCGTAAAGTCACGGCCAGAGTGGAAGGCAACCCCCTGACGCAGGTTCAGTTTGATCTGTTTGCCGTCGGAGCTGATGTCCCAACTCTCGGCCAGCATCGGTTGCGGTTCCAGGCTCGAATCCGCGTAGTAGGTCAGGCGGTCGTAGACCTGCCAGAACGAGTCAAAGGCGGAGCTCACGTGTCCATCGGCCGAACTCGGGTCGCTGACCTGGACGGCGTTGAGCGTCCCACCTGCTTTCGGCTGAGCTTTGGCTGGAGTCGGTGCAGGGCTCGTCGATGCCGTCGGCGCCAGGGGGGCGCAGGCTACCAGGAGCGCTGTGCCTGCGCCGGAGACCAGGACGCCCAGCGACTGGGGAGGCTGTTCGCTATGCATGATTGCTGAACGCGCCCTCGCCTCCAGGCGGGAATACGCGCCTTCGTCGGAGTTGAGCCATTCCCGCAGCACCTCACTCGCGTGCTGTCCGAGCGACGGTGCACCAGAGCGGATGCGCGATGGCGTGCGCGAGAGTCGGAGCGGTGAGCCAACCAGCGGCATCGGGGTTCCCTTGTTCTGCACGACTCCTCAGCGTCCAGATACCCATAGTCACCGGTAAACAGACACCGACCGCCATAGACGGGATGCTGCCGGTACTTCCTGGATGATGCCTCGATCGTGCACCGCCGGATCCTGCAGTGCTTCGGGAATTGAGTTCACCCTTGCCACCAGCGCACCGAGCGGCTCCAGTCGATCGATCCAGTACTGCGTCTCGTGCGTGACGAGGAGCTTCGCCAACTCCTGCTCCAGTAAGATCCGGTTCTTGAACCGTAGGTCGGCCGAATTGAAGCGCGGATCGGTGAGCCACTCGGGGACATCCAGACCCTCGCACATGCGGTCCCAGTTGCGCTCGGTGAGGGCGCCGATCACGATGTAGCTGTCTTTCGTCTTGAACCCTCCGGCCGCGGGGACGATCGGATGTCGGTTGCCGAGACGCTGCGGAACCTCGTCATCCCAGAGGTAGCGCATAATCGCGTTTTCGAGGAATGCAAGTTGACAATCGAGCATCGAAATGTCGAGGTACTGTCCTGCGCCGCTGCGTTCGCGTTCGACGAGTGCCGAGAGGATGCCCATCGCCATCCACATGCCTGCCCCGATGTCGAAATAGAAAACCCGACACGCATTGGTGGTCCGTCTGGATCACCGTTGATGCTCATGGCGCCCGAAATCGCCTGGATGATGGGGTCGATGCCCTTGCGTCCGGCGTATTTGCCCATCTGACCGAACGCGGAACATGAGGCATACACGATCCGCGGATTACGGGCGGAAATCGTGGCATAGCCCAGACCCAGTCGCTCTATGGCACCCGCGCTCATGTTTTCCACGAAGACATCCGCCTGATCCGCAAGCTCCAGCGCTGTTTGTTTGCCCGGCAGGATTCTTCAGATCGAGAACGATGCTGCGCTTGCCGCGATTGATGCTGGCGAAGTAGCCGCGGACACCGTCGACCTGTCGACCGTACCCCGCGCCGCGTCGGCTGTAGTCACCGCCGCCAGGCTGTTCGACCTTGACAACATCGGCGCCGAGGTCAGCCAGAATCATCGTGCTGTACGGCCCGGCAAGCTGGTGACTCAAGTCGAGCACGCGTACGCCCGTGAGGGCACCTGCCCCGACGCTGGGACCGGTCGTTGGAGCGGTATCCGCGAACATGTTGCACCTGATATGGCACAGCCAGGTACCCGCGGTCCAAGACCTGGGCGCAATCGGCCTATCACTTCCCGTGATGCGACTCGCGTATGGCAGCCGCATGCTGGCGCGATTGCGCCTACTCACGCATGCGGCCTGAAATACTCTCGCTGCTTCACCGGCCCGGCGGCCGCGCGTGGACGTCCTTATCGGCGAGATCCTGGAAGTCTGGCCGACAAGCCCGTTTTCAGCTCGAGTCGCAGTCTGGCAGCGTTCGATCCATGACCGAGTCGCGAAAGTGCAGCGCATCCCACGCGTACGCGATAAAAGCGCAAACCGATGGCGATCGGTAGGTGTCTTTTATCTGTGCCAGGACCACCTGACAGCGTAGCGGCCCACCGTCGAGTCTGACTGACACCACCGCCGGTCCGGGGCCTTCACCCGCCCAGGCGCGCGTCACGTTCACACCCAGTCCTCTCGACACCAGCGACCTGGCGATATCGACGCTTCCCGCCAGGAACGCGAACTGCGGGGTGAAGCCCGCCGCTTCGGCCAGCCGCACGAGCTTCAGTCCGCGCGGATGGGACGCGGAGCCCAACCGGATGAACCGCTCGTCAGTCAGGTCTTCGAGGCGACACACGCCGGTCTTAGCCAGGCGGTGTGCTGGTCCGACCAGCGCGACCAGTTCCTCATCGGTGATAAGCTCGGTGGTAAGGTCGGATGGGTCATTCACAAAGATGAGGTCAAGCAGAGCGAGGTCGAGTTCGCCGTTGCGCAGCAGTCCGACGAGCTCCTCGGTATTTCCTTCGCGGAAACGAAGCTGTATCGCGGGGTATTTTGCGCTGAACCGCCGGAGAAGAGTTCAGGAAAGTCGACGGCTCCGCCGTTGAGGGTGTACATTGCCCCGAATGCCACACGCCCGGTCGTGGCTTCTGAGAACCCACGCATCTCCGACAGGGCGATGTTGACGTCGGCAAGGATCACCTCAGCGCGGCGCTTGAAAGTGATTCCCGCCAGTGTCAGCGTCACCTGTCCGCCACGGCGGTCGATGAGTTCGACGCCGAGCTCGCGCTCGAGTCGTTTGATCTGCTGCGACAGGGCAGGCTGAACGACGAAGAGCTCAGCCGCGGCCTTGGTGAAGCTGCGGTGCTTGGCAACACTCAAGAAGTAGCGCACCTGCCGCAGCTCCATAGGGGTAGGGTATCGCCCTCGTTCGCTCGAGGGGCGAACCGTCGAAATCGTCGTCAGGATCGAAATCGTCGTCAGTGTGTGTCTGCGATGACGGCACGACGGCACGCCTCGGGTCGTAGGCGCCCGTGCACGACGTGCATTGAAATCGTCGATCGCGCCGCGTCCATTTTGTTTGACCGATTTCAGCAACTCCCAGATGAGGCAGTGAATCGGGTGACGCCGCTCGAGCTCCTGCTCTGGCTGAGGCCATGCTTTGGCGGATCGGGTGAGTGGAGGCTGAAGCTGCTGGCCGGTACACGCCTCGACCAGTTCGGCCAGGACCTCGCCTTGTGCTGGGTCGCGAATGCTCAGCGCCGGTGAGCCAGGTATCGGGAAAAACAGCGTTTGGGCGCCTACTCGGCGGCGAGGCGTTCCCATGGGCGCGTCTGATAGGATGCGTCCATCGCTGGAGGGCGCGGACTGATGACTGGCGAACGAACTCCGGAGGTCGCCTCCGGCTATCAGCTGAGCCCTCAGCAGACAGCCGCATTCGCCCGCCACATCATCCCATCTGACTCCGCGGATTTGAGCGACCTCAAAGCACTCGTCTCCGGGAATGAACCAGGCGCGTTGCCGCGCGTCGTGTCGCGTACCCCGCGCAATTACCTCATCAACTGGCGCCAACTCCTGCTCGAGGCCTTGCCGCAGGCTGTCGGCGCGGCAACGACGTTCCCCGCCGCGCCGCTGGCCTCGGTCGTGCTTGCGCTCGGTGCCGTGTACGCCGTGGTGCGCGCTGAAGACATCACCCTGAGTGAGGAGCACTCGGCTGTCGTGATCGCACTCTGGTCTGGTGCCATGACCCACGAGCCGACGGTAGCGCGGCGTGACCTGGAGGCAAAAGTGGCTGGGCACCTCCACACGATGACGCTCGACCAGATCTTGCGTGACCTGAACCGGCTCGGGGTCATCCTGTACGACCCGGCGGGTGGCTGGGTTACCAAGAACGACGAGTTTTTGGCAGTCGCGTAGTCTGGCTGAGGCCGTCGGGTGGACCTGCGCGCGGGAGCCGCCAGGGCGTGGACGTGGAATCCGTTCGGCGCGTTGATCACACCCGACCCGCTGGCCGAAGATCCTACGATGCGCGTAACTCCCTTCTGGGACTTCCTCGGCCACGATGCCATGTCGGCCGCGCTGCACGAGATTACGCACCTCTGGTGCGCACGCCACAGTCGTCTGGGCTGGTTGCTCGGGCGCGGCGCCGCTGAAGTGCTCCCGCGCTGGTTAGACGACCGCACCGCGCCGGTGGTGGCGCCCAGCCGGGTGCTCAGGCTGCTGGCTGCCTACGCGCCGTGGCTCGAAGGGCTCGCGACGTACGCGCAGCTCGACTACGAGTTCCAGGAAGCGGACCGAGAGATCGCCTCGCCGCTCCCTCTGCTCGTCGAGGCGGTGGCATCGCGTACGGTCCATTCCTATGTGAGGTGGGCAGCCTTCCTGCGCACGTGGCGCGATGCGGCCGCGTTCACGCGCGACGGGCGAACCGACATGAGCGGGGTCGACCCCGCCTACGCGACGACCCGCCACGGGTTGCTCGAGCTGATGTTCCTGCGGCGTGGGGACCCGGCCGACGCTCAATATCTGGTCGGCTACCTGTACGTCAAGGCGCTACAAGCGTTCCTGACGCGCCGGGCGCCAGCGTTCGCCAATCCTGGCGTGTTCTTGCCGCTTGCGGTCCGCCTCCTGTGTCACCACCCGGTGCTCGACCGCTCGCTCGGCGAAGACCTGGACCCCGAAGACATCATCGGCAGCGTTCACGCCGGTATCCAGGGACTCTCAGTGGCGGACGTGCGGTGGCTCGCCGAGTTGGTTACACGCCATCCGCGCGTGCGTTCAGACTTTGACGCCTGGGATGTGCACGCGACGCTCGCCCGGGGTCCGCGCAGCGAGCCGGCGTTCACCGATTCCGAGGTCGTTTCGGGGTACTTCCCGGAGCACTTGCCTGACCACCCGGACTTGCTGGAGTGGGCGACCATCGCGCGTGGGGCTGCTCAGTTGCTCATTCCCGCCTGGCGCCGTGGTCGCCTCGTGGCTATCAGAGCGAACGGGCTGGACCTCGAGGTCGCCGACGGACGCGGAAGAGTGCGAGTCGAGTGCCCCCCGGTTAGCGGTTTCTGGGCGAAGTATCCATCACGACCCGAACTCGCGCAGCCATTCAAGGTTGCAGCAGGCGAGATGGAGTCGCTGCGTCGGGACTGCGTGCGCAAGCTCGGGGGCGCCGTGGGCGAGGAGATCGTTGTAGCCGTGTTCCTTTCAGCCGCGGACGCCAACTCCGGGTTCGCCTTCTGGCGTAACGGACATTTAGCCGGCTGGTATCCGTCGACGCCGCACCTGTTGCTTGATCAAACGGGACAACTGGCGACGCCCGTGGACCGCGCGGCGATTCTCCTGGCCGGGCTTGAACTGTCGCCGGCCGACCGGGCGGAGTTCGCGCGGTCGATTCCGGTCACCGCGGCGACCAGACGCGTGGTCACCAGGGCCACAGACGCGCTGGCCGCGCTGCTGGTCAGCGACCCGTCGGTGCGACAGGATCTGGTTGTCGATCGGCTGGCGTACCTGTTCCCGCGGCACGCCGCCGAACTGGCAACCTGGTGCCGATTTCAGGTTAAGCGGCGGCCGCTGGGTGCTACGCTGGTGGCAGATATCTCGCGAGTTATCAACTGCCCAGGCTTCTCGGTCGAGCCAGGCCTGGGGCCAATCAACTTCGACGAGCTGGTACCGCTGCTGACCCCGGCGCCAGCGCCGCCACCTGCCGCGAGGCATGCTGCTCGAAGACCGGTTCAGTTGTGATTGGTGCTGACCTTGTGTGGTCGAGCGACTGAACGTATGGCCGTCGAGCAGGCATGGGGCCGCTACCGTGACCTGATCGAGCTTCCGCCGGCCGATGCGTCAACGCTCATCGGCCAGACCGTCCTCCAGGTCCAACCATTCAGCGGCGGCCGCCGCAACAGTAACTATCGCCTTGAAGTCGCGGGCCAATCGGCCGCCCTGGTTTTGCGCATGTACACCGCTGATCCATCCGCGTGCCTGCGTGAACAGCGATTGCTCGAACTCGTTAAGGACAGCGTGCCGGTCCCTCGCATCCTGCAGGCTTCGCCGCTGGCTGAGCCACCCTGGACCCTGATGTCCTTCGTCGAGGGTGAGCGCATGGATCTCGCGCTCGCCACCTCATCAGCCGCGGCCACGCATGAAATCACACGCTCCGCCGGCAGCGCACTGGCACATATTCACCAGGTCCGCTTCCCCAGCGCCGGGTTTCTGGATGAGCAGCTCGATGTACGGGAAGCCTTGGCACCGGAGTATCGCTGGCACACCATGCTGCGGACGATGCTGGAGCAGGACGGGCTTCTTAAGAACCTCGGCGATGTGTTGTCGGAGCGGCTGCGCCGATTTGTAGACGACAACGAGACACTGGAAGAAGCGATGTCGTCGGGGGGTCCGTGTCTTTCACATTCGGATTACAAGCCGTGGAACCTGCTGGTCGCCGCCTCGGAGGTCGCAGCCGTACTCGACTGGGAATTCGCCTTCGCAGCGGCACCCTTGAATGACATCGGGAATTTCCTGCGCTACAGTGCTCGCTACCTGCCCGAATACGAATCGGGCTTCATCGAGGGCTACGTTGAAGCCGGCGGCGATTTGCCGAACGACTGGCGCCGCCTGGCACGCCTGGTTGACCTGATCAACCTGCTCGAGTTTCTGAGTCGACCCGACGAAAGCGGCACCGTCGCTCGGGATGTCCGGCCGCTGCTCGAGGCCACGCTCCGTGAGTACGCGTGAGACCAGTGCTGCCGCCCGCTCCACCATGAGAGCTCTGTCGCTCGGGTCGTGATCAAGCAGACGTTCATCCTCGGGCCAACCTTGACAACCGAGATCCGTTCCTCGCTGCAGCTCATCAAGGCAATGCTGGACGGGACGCTGACCATCGTGCCACGCCAGCGCTTCGGCGTCGCCGACGTGCGCGACGTGGCTGACCTCCACATCCGGGCGATGGCCGCGCCAGAGGCGGCCGGCAAACGCTTCCTCGCGCTCGCCGACTGACCGACGATCACCTACCTGCCGCTCGCCCAGGTCCTGCGCGACCGCCTTGGCCCGACGGCCGAGCGGGTCCCAACCCAGGAAGCACCCGGAGATGATCTGCCCGACCTGGTCATCCACAACGACCGTGCCAAGCACGTGCTGGGCTGACGACCGCGTCCCGCCGACAAGACGATCGTGGACACGGCTGAGAGCCTGCGAGGCCTCGGACTTCTGGCGTAGCACCACTGAGTCCGAAACGACGACCCAGCGTGCCACCGCGTAGCGTCGGAATAAAGCTCGCACACGGTCGGCCAGCGGTGCGCGGCGTGCAGGTCGCCGCACCTGGCGTCACGCCGACGACTTCCCGTCGCCAGCCTCCGAGTCCTCGGTCTCCCCCTCAGCCGATATTCCAGGCGCTGATAGACCTGAGTTCGTGCAACGACCGGCTCGCGCGCGCGTCGTCAACCTCCAAGCCAGATGCCCGGGAAGTTGCAGCTTCCCCACGCATCCGAAGCGAGGTTGCGTACGTTCCGACGAGCAACGTCGATTCCCGACGTGCAGGGGGCAGGTGATCGGCGGAGGCGGCGGAACGCGCAGGTCGTGAGGCGGCGTCGGCCCAGGTGCGAGCCTGTCTGATCCGTCCGTGTTTGGCGAAGCCTGGAATGCGGGACGGGGCATGTCGTAGGAGCGCGCGGTCGCATCCGCACTGACGGCCAATTCTTGAATCCGCGATCGGCGCCGCGCAGGCACACCGACCTGGCCTCTTGAGTAGTTGCGGAACAGAATTGTGTGGAAAAGGGGATGGTCGGTGTCCACCGTGCCGACGAAGTTCGGGCGCTTCTGAGGCTTCGGCCTCGATGATCTCAGTCGTTTCTGGACTCGCGACCGGTTTCCCGTGGGTCTCCGACCCCGCGACCGCTGGATCGCCAGTGGATTCGGCCATACAGTGTGGCCACGTGAACTCCCGCCTCAGTCAACGATTTCGACGTCCGAGAAAGCGCTCTTGACGTGCATGCGCCGGGCCGGCAGAAGTCCGTCCAGAACGATGCGGGGGCCTGAACCCGAGCCCGCGGCGCGCCCGCATGCTGCGGCAGATGCCCCGTCGGCCGACCGGCGTGCTTTATGCAGCTCGTTCCGCGCGAGCCTCGAACTCTCGCGCGCGGCGACGAACGATCGCGGCCGCGTGGCTTTGCGTTCTCGTTGTCACCGTCGCACAGGTGCTCGGCGGCGCTTTCGCAACGCCGGTCGAGGCAGACCGGCGGCCTGCACGTCCAGGGCGACCGTCTGCTCGATGCGACGAACCAGCCGTTGGTCCTGCGCGGGGTCAATCGGTCGGGCGCCGAGTACGCCTGCATCCAGGGCCGAGGCTTCTTCGACGGGCCAACTGACGCCGCCTCGCTAGGAGCCATGCAGACGTGGAAGATCAACGCCGTTCGCATTCCACTGAACGAGACCTGCTGGCTGGGCATCAATGGCGCGCCGGCGGCGTACAGTGGAGCGAACTACCAGAACGCGATCAAAGCCTACGTGAACCTGGTGACGTCGGCCGGACTCGTCGCGATCCTTGATCTGCACTGGTCGGCGCCCGGCACACAGCAAGCGACCGGGCTCCAGCCGATGCCCGACCGCGACCACTCGCTGACGTTCTGGCAGCAAGTCGCTGCAAGCTACGCCAACGCGCCAAACGTGGTGTTCGACCTGTTCAACGAACCCTTTCCCGATTCCAACCAGGACACCGCCGCGGCCTGGATGTGTTGGCGCGATGGCGGCAGCTGCGCGGGCGTCGCGTACACGGCAGCAGGCATGCAAGAACTCGTCAATAGCGTGCGCGGCACCGGCGCGCAGAACGTGATCATGCTCGGTGGCGTGCAATACTCCAATGCGCTCGGCAGCTGGCTGGCCTATCGGCCGACCGATCCGGCGGGCAACCTCGCCGCGTCGTGGCATGTCTACAATTTCAACGCGTGCGTGAGCGCGTCGTGCTGGGACGCAACGGCAGGAAAAGTTGCGGAGCAAGTCCCGCTCGTAGCCGGCGAAATTGGCGAAAACGACTGCGGGCATGGGTTCATCGACAGCTTGATGGGCTGGCTCGATCGACATCAGCAGAGTTACCTGGCGTGGACCTGGGACACATGGAGCTGCACCAGCGGACCCGCGCTCATCGCCGACTACAGTGGCTCGCCCACCCAGACGTTCGGTCAGGGCTACCACGATCACTTGCTCGCACTCGCCACCGGAAGTGGGCCCGGTCCCACGCCAGGCGTCTCCGTCACGCCCACGAGCACCAGCACGCCGACACCGACGGTCCTGCCCACTGGCTCACCCACACTGGTCTCCAGCCCCACATCGACATCGTCACCGACGCTCACGCCCACGATGGCGGCTGGCGCTTCGGCTACTCCCACGCCAACATCGACTCCGACACGAACGTCGACACCAATGTCAGGCGGCGGGACGAGCGCGCTTGAGGTCGACTTCCGGCACGCCGACAGCGATCCGAACGACAACGGCATCTTTCCGTACTTCGAAGTCCGCGACAACGGGGTCGGCGACATCGCCTTGAGCCACGTCACCGTGCGGTACTGGTACACCAGGGAGGGCGCCCAGTCGGAGATCTGGACCTGCTTCTGGGCACAGGTTGGCTGCAACAACGTGCAAGCGTCGATTGTCGCCATGAGCTCTCCACGTTCGGGGGCAGACCACTACCTGCAGCTCAGCTTCCTGACCGGCGCCGGGACTCTCAGCGCTGGGGGAACCACCGGCGACGTGCAGACGCGCATCAACAAGATCGATTGGTCCAACTACACCGAAGGGAACGACTACTCGTACCTTGCCAGCGCCGTTAGCTCGCCGAACGTGCCGAATGCGCGTATGACGGCATATGTGGATGGCACACTGGCGTGGGGTATCGAGCCGTAAGCGCGACTGCGCCCAAAACCGACGAGCCAGTTTGGCGGGAACCGGCCTATTGCGCCCTATTCAGCTAGACCGTGTGGACACCGGCTGCTTCCGCTCTGGCACGCGCCAGAGCGCGTGTGCTGAATCGTCCACATCAGGAGGAGGAGGAGGAGTAGCGTGACGCCCATCGCCCGTCCTGGATCAAGTTGCCTGTCATCCCCGCTTCACCTGAGCAGTGTGGCGCTTGGCCGGACACCGCGCGGACCTCAGGCTGAGACGGGCTGAAAAAGTGGCTTGCGCCAGACGCGGTTGTCCAGAACCCGCCATGCGTGAAGCCGATCACCCGGTAACGGATATGGGTGACATCGGGAGTGTCGTCATATTCGGTCCCGCATAGAAGCCGTCCACGGAGACGGACATCTAGGTCGCTGTCACGAGCGTCATCGGCGCTGTTCCTTTCTGGTGGGACCGCGCTGGTTTTGACGCGGCCGGGAGGGCTGAAACTGCGCGGACGGCATGCATGGAACGCGTCACCGCGCGCGCGGATCGAGAATGCTCGGGCGGACCGTGCAGCGATGTGTGCTCAGCGTCGCCGCGAGTGAGAAAGGTCACCGAGCTCTGGCCAACAACGCGCTGCAACAACCTGCAAGAGCATCTCGCGCAACTGGGCATCAGCTCACAGTACACCCAAGGAAGGGATCTATCCGACGACTGAGGCGCAGTACAACCCGAACTCAATCCGTTTCTCCGGTGTCGACGGCAATTCAAGCGTCTGAGACGTTCGAGATCGGTCAAAGCGATCAAAACACGAACAAGGTCAACAATCTCAGCACGATCATGCAGCCACTACAAACCCTCACGACCCAGGCGACGAACGGCGCCCAGCCGGCTGGTTTGGTGACGCTGCGTTGGCTCACAGGAGCTTACCCTGGCGCAGAACACAACCTCTGGGTGATGGGCGGGACCACCACCAATCCACTCGATCAGAACAACTTCGGCAACCTGTACGACCTGGGGTGCGCTGCGCTGCGATTACGACAACTTGAACGCTGACGACGTCGAAACGGTGTTCATCTCCGAGTGGCGTCAAGAGCGACTACTGTTACTACTACGCCGTGAGTCCGGCGCCTGGTTACGGGACCATCAGCGTGACCAAGGCAACAACGAACGGCAACACAAGCACCACGTTCCCCTTCCACGGCAGTGTGTCCAGAAAGTGCGACAAGCTGTCGGCAATGTCAGTAACGTGGGTCTGGTACACCACCATACACGAGACATCTGGTAAGGGAGCTGCGCGTGCGCCGCATCAATTTGGACCTCAACGATCCCGCTCAACGTGAATGTGTCAAGGCGACGTGGCGACGCGCCGTCGGCTTTATCCCTGGCCAGGCCAACCAGGGCTGGGTCGCCGAGATCGAAGGGAGCCCGTGCCGCCTGGCCGACTTCGACGATTCGTCGTGGGAGGTCTGCGACAACATCGGCGACGTCCTCTCGCGCGGGGCGTGCTGGGCGTGGTGGCGCACGACCATCGAGGTGCCGGAGGCGATTGACGGCGTGCCGATCGACGGCGCCACGCTGTACTTCGAGACCACCGTCGACGACTACGGCGAGGTCTGGGTCAACGGGGAATGTAATCTCACGACCGGTGCGGTGACCGGCTGGAACCGTCCGCAGCGGGTCGAGTTGGGGCGCAAGGTGCAAGCCGGCACCCGCTTCACCATCGCGGTGCTGGGCGGCAACGGGCCATTCGCGAAGCCGCTGGGCGGGGTGTTCATGCGGTACGCCATCCTCGGGTTTGAGATCTTCAGCCTGTAGCCGGGTCGGCGGCATGCAACTGGTCGAAGTGCGGGTGCGGGTGGAGGAACCCGCCGAGGGCCGCCCCGCGCGTCGGCGTGCTGAGCGCAGCACTCGCCAACCTCAAGCAACTACCGACCGCGGGCTCATGCTCCGAGCGGCGAGGAGCGAGCGATCGTGATGTACCAGTAGCCACCCGCGAGATTCAGCGCCCCAATTGCCAGGAAGAAGGCGGCCCACCCGTAGACGCCGTACGCGAGGCACACGACGCCCGCGGCCGTCGCGACGCTGCCACCAGCAACACGCGTGATCCCGAAGGCGCGGAGGTGGCGGTACTCCCATGGGTTGATCAAACGTTGCCATCCGGGTCGCCGTGGAGATGCCCACCACCTACGCAGACTCTTCGGAGCGGTGTTGTCATTGGGTGCGTTCATCGGGCTGTCTCCTGAGCCGTCAGTATCTCATGCAGGAACTTGCTGCATCAGATGGCGTGCCTCATCGTCACTGACAGTCAAGTGCGCCATCTGCCCGGCGCGACCAGCCGACCTGTCGTCGAGCCAATGGCAGCTTACGTACGGACCGCATGATCTGGCGCACGTGCTGGAGCGTGTCCAACTGGTCTTTATCACCGCTACGACACTGCCACTGCTCGTGGCGCTTACCGAAATCGGGCTCGCGAGTGGCACCATGCTTCCCGAAAATGCTGCCGCGCTGGTGGGGGCCGGTGTCCTCTCCGTGGTTGCTGTTTCCTTCCGCGGCGCTGGCATTCGCCGCTCGGCAGCGGCAATCGATCCCGAGTACGTCTGGCCCAATTGCGCACGATGTGAACAACTCAGCCGCGACCCGCCAGGCGTTCGGGTCGGACGCGCCCCAGTCACCGTACGAGCGGAACCAGCGGCCGTAGAAGGACTCCGGTGGCGCGGCGGTGGACGGCGCGCTCGCGTCGCCCTTACTGATCTCGATTGCCGCCAACCCGCTGAGCAGGCCCCAGGCGCTCCCGAGGGCCGTGAACGTGAAGAGGAAGTGCACAACCGGCACCGCGACGAGCCAATCGCTCGCGAACCATGCGACGCGCCCGAGGTCGCCACGACCGCATAGAAATCGTGCAGGGCCTCGATCTGCTGTCCCGTCACAGCTGAAACATAGCCGACATCCCGTTTTCGACCGCACGAGAGTCGTCGTGTTACCGGTCCCTACTTCGAGTCGACCGCTGGATATCCCCTTGATTGACTCGCAAGTAGCCTCGCCGCTGGTGAGAATCGACCTGCAGGTCGCAGTGGTGAGTGATGGCCGCGGGGAGCGCGCCGCCGGCTACAACTGCGACTCGACCGAAGACCGGCTTGTCAACCGAGCTTCGAGCCTGCCGCGGGTGGGCGCTCGTGCGCGGCGGCGGGTGAAAGCGCGACACTCACCCCGACACGAGGAAGGAAAGTCGCAATGAGTACGACCGAGCAACGCGCCGGGACGGCGAGTGTCGCGGGAATTGACATGAAGTTGGAGGTGGTCACCCTCCCCGTCTCAGATGTCGAGCGCGCCACGCAGTTTTACAGGCGCCTCGGATGGAGACAGGACGTCACCCCGCCCGGCGTGGTCCAATTCACGCCGCCGGGCTCGGGGTGCTCGGTTCAGTTCGGACCGAACCGCACCTCGGCCGCGCCGGGGTCGGCTCAAGGGCTGTTCCTGGTCGTGTCTGATCTCGGGGCCACGCTCGAAAAGCTGGCTGCCGCCGGCATCCAGGTGGGCGAGGTCTATCACCTCGGCGCGGACGGCCGCGCCAGCGGCCTGGATCCCGCGGGGAGCAGCTACCGCTCCTACGCCACGCTGAGCGATCCAGACGGCAACAGCTGGCTGTTCCAGCAGGTCACCACGCGCTTGCCCGGGCGCGTCGACCCTGCCACGACGTCGTTTG
The DNA here is from genome assembly GCA_963776625.1 of uncultured Chloroflexia bacterium. Classification (GTDB taxonomy): domain Bacteria; phylum Chloroflexota; class UBA6077; order UBA6077; family CF-72; genus CF-72. The sequence continues at coordinate 376,084 of CAVZNP010000014.1, forward strand.
GCTCCGCGAGCGACCTGGCTGGCGCGATGCGGCGCGCCTCGGCCGCTCATGGCGAGCACGAAAAGCGCATCGGCGCGGCGGACCCGGATTGGCCCGACTGGTACGCGGCGTACATGGTGGCCGAGCAGGCCGGGACGGACCTGCCCAGGTGAGCGACTACGACGTGATCGTGCTCGGCGGCGGCGCGCCGGGCGAGCACTGTGCCGCGGCGATTGCCGCGCGCGGGTTGCGCGTGGCCATCGTCGAGCGGGAGCTGGTTGGCGGCGAGTGTTCGTACTGGGCGTGCATACCGTCGAAGTCGCTGCTGCGCCCGGGCGAGGCGGTGCAGGCCGCGCGCGATGCGGGCGCGACCGCGCAGGTCGACATCCAGGCGGCGCTGGCCTGGCGGGACTTCATGGTGTCGAACTACTCCGATGCCGGCCAGGAGCGCTGGCTCGCCCAGCGAGGCATCGCGCTGCTGCGAGGCACGGGCCGGCTGGCCGGCACCGGTGTGGTCGAAGTTGAGGGCGTGCGCCACACCGCGGAGCACGTCGTTGTGGCGACCGGCTCGGAGCCGATCGTGCCGCCGATCCTGGGCCTGCGTGACCTGGAGGGTGTGTGGGGTACCCGCGAGGCGACGAGCATGAAGGCTGTGCCGCGCCGCCTGCTCGTGCTGGGTGGTGGCTCCGCGGGCGTCGAGCTTGCGCAGGTCGTGCGGCGCCTTGGCGGTGAGGCCGTAATCGTCGAGGGCGCTGACCGCGTAGTTCCACGCGAGCCTGCACCCCTGGGCAAGGCGCTCAGCGAGGCCCTGCGGCGCGACGGGATCGAGTTGAGGCTGGGAATACACGCGTCCGCCGTGCGGCGGGAGGGTGACGAGTTTGTCCTCCAGTTCGATGGCGCTCCAGAGCTGCGGGGCGACCGGCTGCTGGTGGCGACGGGTCGGCGCCCGCGCGTCGAGGGGATCGGCCTCGAAACGGTGGGCGTCGAGGCCAACCCGCGTGGGATTCCGGTCGACGCGCACCTGCGCGCCGGTGAGCGCCTCTGGGCAATTGGCGACGTCAATGGCATCTGGCCGCTCACTCACGTTGGCGAATACGAGGGCGACATCGTCGCGGCGAACATCGCCGGCGATGTGCGTCCGGCGAACTACGAAGCGGTTCCACGCGTCACCTATACCGATCCGCAGGCTGGGGCGGTGGGCGCGCTCGAGGCGGAGTACAGCGCCACCACACGCGTCTCGGAGGTGCCGAAGACCGCCACCTACACCCACGCCTATGCCGAATCCAACGGATTCCTGACCTTGCTCAGCGACGGCCAGCGGCTCACCGGCGCCTATGCGCTCGGGCCAGAAGCCGGCGAGTGGCTGCAGCAGGCGACGCTCGCCATCCGTGCACACGTTCCGCTCGAAGTGCTGGGCGACACGATCCAGCCGTTCCCGAGCTTCTCGGGGATCTACGACGCGGCGGTGAAGGCACTGCGCATGGAGATCGCCGGCATGTCGCGGCCGGCCGGACCAATGGACGCACAAATGGCAAGCATGTCAGGTTAGGTTAGAGAAAACGGCGATGGGATTTGTCTTTACAAGCACCGCGGGTGACCCGGAGATGTGTTGGCGGCACCAGGCATCGGATTGAGCATGACCAGCACGAGGACTCCAGCTTCAGTGTCGCGTGAGTCGGGGTTGGTCGGACACACGGTCATGGTGATCGGCGGCAGTTCCGGCATCGGGCTGGAGACAGCACGGCGCGCCCGAGCCGAGGGTGCCGACATCATCCTGGCCGCCCGTAATCGCGATCGCCTCGAACAAGGCAACAGCGCATTGATGGGTGAATTGAACCTGACGCGCAAGCCGGTCGCCGCCCGCGACCTGACGACGCGGGATGCCCGCGGGCATCGGTCGCCTGCATCACCCATAGGAGGAATATGACCAGCGCAACTACTCCCGTTTCCAGCTTGCGCGAACCGGAACTGGTCGATTGGACCGCCGCCCCAGTGTGCGGCGGACGTGCCGGCGTCGGGCGCTGAGATGCCCTGGATCCCGGACTTCTCCAACGCCGCCGAGCTGGCGCGCATTCAAACGCGTGCCGCGGGTCACGCTGATCCGGTCAAGCAATACTTCACCGCACTGAACCACGGTGACACCGAAGATCTGGAGACGGTCTGGCCGGGTGAGGTGGTGGTCTACGATCCCCGCGCCGGCGAGGTCCGAGGCCACGAGGAGTTGCGGCAGTTCGTGCGGCAAAGTCGATCCGTGCTGGCCGGGCATCTCGCGGGTACGGAGACGGTGGCCGCCACCGTCGTCGACGGTCGAGCGGTCGTGGAGCTGCTGGCGCACATGCACTATGACGAGCGAGACGTGTTGTGGCCGGTGGCCGTGGTCGCCGAATTCCCCGACGAGCGGTCGGTTGTGTTCCGCTCCTACTTCAGCCGATGGGTGTTCGACGGATTGCGCCACTTCCGGCCGTCCATCCTCGAGCCCGCGCCGGAGCAGCCCAGCGGCATCGTCGGGCGCTTCCAGGCCGCGCTCGATGCCGGTGACACCGAAGCTGTCGTGAGCACCTTCGCGTCGAATGGATACGTCCGCGAGTCCATCGGGGAGCCCTTTGTGCATCGCGGCTCGAGTGAGCTTCGCGCGTACTTCAGCACCTGCTTCAGCGCCGGCGGGGGCATCAGTCTCCAGGACTGCGGCATGACGGACGACGGACTTCGATGCGCCCTGGAGTACAACTGCGTCCGTTGGGGTCATGACGAGATGCCACCTCAGGCGGGACTCGCGGTATTCGAGCGCAGTCCGGATGGGCTGCTGGCCGCGGCGCGGGTCTACGACGACGTGGACCCACCGGTCAAGCGCTCGTAACGCGGAACATTCGAGGAACTGCACGACACGCTGGCGTATGCCTGTCGCGACCTGAATGGGCATACCTGCGCCGCATCGTCGAAGTACCAGGCGCGTGCGAGCCCAACCAGCGAGGGAAGACAACAACAGCGAGGGAAGACAAAGTGGCTCACGAATCGAACACCCGTCAACGAGTAGTCCTGCCTATGCCCAGTCAGGTCCGCGTGGGCCTGACCACCTATGACGCAAAGGATCCGGAGACCTCATTCCCGCCCATTGGCAGTTGCGACCACCGGAGGGCGCACCCAACGTGCTGATCGTGCTGCTCGACGACGTCGGGTTCGGGGCGTCGAGCGCCTTCGGCGGGCCGGTCAGCATGCCGACCGCCGAGCGGCTGGCGGCGGGCTGAAGTACACCCGCTTCCATACGACCGCCTTGTGCTCGCCCTCTCGCCAGGCGCCGCTCACGGGCCGCAATCATCACGCGGTGGGCATGGGCGGTATCACCGAAATCGCGACCTCCGCGCCCGGCTACAGCTCGGTCCGTCCGAACACCGCGGCGCCCCTCGCCGACGTCTTGCGCCTCAATGGCTACTCCACGGCGCAGTTCGGAAAATGCCACGATCTGGCGAAGGAGCAACCGGCGAAGCTGCAGGAGCTGCAGCGGCTGTTCCTGATCGAGGCCGTCAAGTACAACGTGCTGCCCCTGGACGATCGGCGTGTCGAACGCTTCAATGCCGATCTGGCCGGTCGCCCCCAACTGGTACGTGGCAACTCACAGCTACTCTTCCGTGGCATGGGTCGACTGACCGAGAACTCGGTCATCGTCCTCAAGAACAAGTCGCACGCGGTGACGGCGCAGGTGGTGGTACCCGATCCTGGCGCCAGCGGCGTGATCATTGCGCAAGGTGGCGCCTTCGGCGGCTGGAGCCTGTACGTCAAGAACAGCAAGCCGGTCTACTGTTACAACCTGTTCGGGCTACAGCGCTTCAAGGTCGAAGGCAGCTCGGCCATTCCGTCTGGCGAGCACCAGGTGCGGGCGCAGTTTGCCTACGATGGCGGCGGCCTCGGTAAGGGCGGCACGGTCACGCTGTATGTCGACGGGACCAGGGTTGGCGGAGGCCGCGTCGAAGCGACTGAGCCGATGATGTTTTCGGTTGACGAAACCACCGACATCGGCGCAGACAGCGCGACCCCGGTGAGCGATGACTATGGTCCGCGCGACAGTGCCTTCACTGGCCGGGTGCGGTGGGTCCAGCTTGACATCGACGCGGCCGCCGACGATGTGGACCATCTCATTACACCCGAGGAGCGTCTACGGGTTGCCATGGCTCGGCAATGAGGCCGCCGCCATCGTCGCAGTCGCCTGTCCTTCTGGCAGCCATGCTGACGCTCAGCAGCGAGTTTCCGCGTTTTCCGTCCTCGGATTCAGCCGCGCTCTCCGTCCTATGTTCCCATCCGTCCAACCTCAACCACCTCTTCTCGGTCGGGCTTCCATAGCACACATGGTCAACCGCGTGGTTGCTACCCCGGACCGGACCCGGATGTGGCGCGACCGACATAGTAGGCCGTGACATACAGATCGTTCCTCAGGATGTCGGTGCCCAAAAATCCATTGCCAAAGGAGAAGCTCCACTCGAAGCCGGGGGCTGGACCGTTGGGTTGGCACGCGGCCTGAATCGTGGCTCCTTCGCAGGACCAATAGAGATAGGGCTGGATGTTTGTAAACGGACCGACAGCCGTCTCGGGCAGCGTGACCACGGGGGTGCCCAGACCCAAGCCCAACTGACCATAAAACAATTCCCCCAGTGGGTTGCCCGGCCCGGCGCAGTTATAGGCAGAACAACTCGAATCCATCGGGGGTAATTCCCAGGTTGTCTCATCGAGGTAGCCAGTGCTGTTGTAGGCATTCATATTGGTGATGAACTGGTTGGCGGAATCCCAGTTCATCGCGCCGTCTTGATTGACGCAGAGCTTCGGCCTGGCCGGATCGATGCAGGCCGGCAGACCAAAGGTGTTGGTGGCTGCGACATCGGCTTGCGCCAGCCAGGTGACGTTCGTCACCGGGTCATACACGGTCTGCCCGTCAGGATTGACTTCCAGCCCGCTGTCCGTGGCGGGCGGTGTTCCTGGTATCTGGCCCTGAAGCATGGGCAGCACGTACAGGTAATTCGGTTTGGTATTGCTGCCCTGGAACCCGGTGTTGAAAGAAAAGGTGTTATAGCCGACGCCGACTTGGGCATTGGCCGTTTGTGACCAGTACAGATAGGGTTGGAAGTTGGTGAATGGTCCGGCCGTATTGTTTGGAATGGGAACGGCGGTATTGGGCGCCTTCAGGCCCCATGTGTTGTAGTAGAGCGAACCCATCGCGCTCGCCGTGCAGTTGAATCCGAAGGATTCGCCATGTGGCCCGGTAAACGGGCAGCGGCCATCGGTCGATGGGGTAGTCGGGAGTTGCCAGTTGGTGTGGCCCAGATAGGCGGCAGTGTTCATCGCGTTCACCCATGCGGTCGCAGCCTGGTAGCTCATCGAGCCGCTCGGGTTGACGCACGGTTGCGAATCGGAACCGTCACAGACGGGAAGGGTGAACTGGTTGGTGGCTGCCAGATCGGCGTTGGCGAGCCAACTGACGTTGTTGACCGTGTCAAAGACCGTGCCGCCGTCGGGGCTGGGGACCAGGGTCGCGCCGGCCGGCATGGGCCACAACCCGCAGGCGACGACGGTGGCGACCCCGATCACGATCCGGATGGCGATATTGCGTCGACTCACCAGCCTCGACATCAGGTCACCCGAACCGAGGTGGGGAATCCCGATAGCACCATCCCGATAGCACCAGAATCAAGCGCATGCGCTTGATTCTAAGACCCCCCCCGAACTGACCGCGTGTGCTCGCCACACGTTCCCCTCGTGTCTGCGGTGACGGACGGAGTCGTACACGCGGCCGCGACGGCCGGCACCAGTGTCGTGAGCTACTTCAACCGCGTCAGGTCCCGCGCGGACGGGTGCCTGGCAGGCGGTTGCAGCATGTCCGAAGCCCGCGGGAGGTTGGTCCCATTTAAAGCGGCAAACGCGGGCCAGATAAAGGTTGCATGGGGACTGCCCAGGACGATCCATCTGACCACACCCCCGATGTTCGACAGGTAGAGTTTGTTCCCCGAGGCGACGCACGGCGTGCTCACACGACCGACGACGATCGCCGAGGCGGCTTGTTGCGGCGGTCAACATGGCCTATCGTGGGGGCCGTCTGTCGTGCGACGGCTACCTGGGACGCATCTGGCGTTCATGCTTGCCTGGTTACTGATGGTGACGACACCGATTGGCACCGGTGAAGGCGTCCACCAGGACGAGCTGTTGCATCCCGTCCTGCCGCACCTGCACATGATCGACGGGCACATCGAGAGCCACGCTGAAGCTGACGCGGCCGCTGCACCAGCGCCCGCGGAGACGCGCCGCGCGGCGGGGCCCGCGCTGGGGGCCGGCGCTGGCGGCGAAGCCGCGGGTCTCGGCGTTGCCATCTACCCGAACCTACCCGCGTGGTTGCTGGTCTTGCCGACAGTGGCTGACGGACCAGCCGCCGCGCCGAACGAAATCATGCCGCACGAATTCCTCGACGCGCCACCAGACCCGCCGCCTGACGCCACGGGCTAGCCTCCCACCCCAGCCGATCCACGCTCCAGTCCGGGCGAGGATCTCAAGTCTCACGCATGGGACTGGCTTCTCGCGTCTACCGCGCTGGGTTGTACCCAGCGCTGAGAAAGGCACGGTTTCAACATGCCACTTGGCATCCGCCAGGCGGTACCGATGCGCCACATGCCACACCGGCTGGCTGTGGGCATCGTCGCCGTCTTGCTCACGATTGCAGGCTCAGCTGGCAGTGCCTCAGCGCACTCCTATCCACAAACCACAAACCCAGCAGCCAATGCGCGCCTCGACGCGCAGCCAGCGCAGATCGGCATCAACTATGACGGCCCGATTACAGCGAGTGGCTCGTCGATGGTCCTGCTGGACTCGACCGACACTCCGGTGCTGACCGCGGCTGACCCGTCTACTGGCGACAAACAAGCGTCCATTCATCCGATGACCGACCTCGCGGCCGGACCGTATACCGTGAACTGGACGAGCTTGTCGGCCGACGACGGGCACACCGCCGAAGGCTTCTACACGTTCGTCGTCAATGGCGGACCCATCGGCATCATCGATGGCTCGTCCCAGGCACAGTCAGCGGCCGCCGACATGCTGGCGACGTTGACCGTCACATCTGCCCCGGATGGTGGGAGCCTGTTGCGCGTCGACCTGGACAAAACGACCGGAGTCGAGCGCATCCGCATACGGCTCTCACGACCCGACCTCGGGGAAGACCTGCTCGACACCACGCCTACGGGTGACGGTGGTTGGGCGCTGGCCAACAACGAGGTGGCCATCCCGGGCGACTGGCACGCTGACGTGATCGTCAGGCGCACCAATGTGGTCGATGACGCGCAGGGCGGCTTTGACTTCAGTGTGGATGGCGCCTCTGGCACGCCAAGGGTTGTCTCGGCGGCCGTTCAAGGCCCCCACTTCTGAGCGTGAGGTGGGGCATGGTAACTCGATTCATCTGCAATGCACTTCACAGGAGGTTCCTGCGAAAATGTCACTGATGTCGCGGCGCTTGCGCCTGGCGATTTCAACGGTACTCACGCTGACGTGCATCGTCGCTGGTACCACCAGCGTAGCTCTGGCGCACGCCCAGTATGCCGGCTCGACACCCGGTGCAAACTCCACGGTTTCGGCTGTCCCCGGCATACTCCAGATCACCTATACCCAGGAGCTCTCGGACGAGCAGATCACAGTCACGGGCCCTGACGGCTCGAACGTGACGACGGCCCCGGCGACGTTCGACCTGGAGAATCGCCACAACGCCAGCGTGCCGCTGCGTGATGCTGGCCCAGGCACGTACGTCGTGGTCTGGCACAACGTTTCCGGAGACGACGGGGACCCGAATGACGGCACCTTCGTCTTCATCGAAGCCGCGCCGCCCGCAACCCAGGCAGCGGTGGCTCCAGTGGCCCCCACACCCGCCCCGACGGCCAGTCCACCTCAGCCTGCGCAATCGGCAAGCCAACCTCAGCCGTCACCGTCACCGTCACCGTCGACGGCGGCCAGCGGAACACCGACAACCGTCGCCGCCCCCGCATGTGTCGACAATGGGCTGAAGACGCCCGGCATCAATGACGTGCGGGCCGACACCTACTGCAAACGCCAGGCGATCCGCGACCTGTTCAAAGGCAAGATCGACAATTCGGGTCTGAATTATTCACTGGCAATTGGTGAGGGCCTCGAGTCGGCTCTTGCGGATTCCTGCACTGTCGATCCGGCGTTGTGTGTACTGCCCAGAGGATTTGGGCTTGCCCACTAACCCCAATCGCATGTAGGCGAACACGTGCGGGCCGCTGGCACCGCCGGACGCGCCGTTCGACAGGCTCCATCGCCTGTCGCGGTGCGAACGGTCGTGCCGGCGGCATGCTCGTTCTGAAAGACACCCAGAAGCAAGCAACTCACCGGAAACCGGAAGGTAGACGTGTGCGCGTAAAGACACTCCCGCGACGAGGCCTCGCAGTCGCTTCGGGCCTCCTGCTGCTCGCGCTTTTTGCACTGCCAGCGACCGCCTTCGCTCACGAGCGGCGCACGATCGCGAACGGCAAATACGACGTTGTGGTTGGCTGGGACATTGAGCCGACGTTTGTCGGGCTCAAGAACTCTGCCTCGATCCGCATCTCCGAGGGCGGCAGCGACCCACCCGTACCCGTCGAGGGCGCGGAGAAGACGCTGAAGGTTCAGGTTCGACAGGGTGCCGCAATGAAGGTATTCCCGTTGACGGCCGTGTTCGGCCAACCTGGCTACTACGTGGCCGACTTCATTCCAACCCGTGAAGGCGACTACATATGGACCTTCATGGGCACCATCAATGACGACGCGGTGAACGAGACGTTCGATACCGCGGACGGCAAGATCGACAGCGTCCAGGCCGAAGCAGCAGACGAGTTCCCACTCACGCCAACCGATGCCGCTCAGCAAAGTCAGGCGGTGAGCGCAGCGCAGGCCGACGCACAGAGCGCCCGAACGCTGGCGCTGGTAGGCATCGTCGTCGGGGTGCTGGGGCTGCTCGGCGTGGTGGGCCTGTGGCTGACGCGTCAACGTGCGCCAGGGCCTGCGGCTCGTCGCGCGAGCACAAAGGCCAGCTCATAGACCGGCCTCAACCTGCCGTTCGACCGCTGGTTCGGGGACCGCTGCAAAAGATCCTTTCCCGCGTTCACCAACGTCGACCAGCCGGTTCCGCCAATGATTCTCGCCACGTACGGGTCAGGCCGGTTTACGGCCCCACGCCTGGAAATGCAGATATGGCACCGTCAGCGTCTCAGGATCGTCCAGGTGCGCGCGAACGGCACGGTCCAGCGCATCGAACTGCTCGGCGGTGCGCAACCCGCGCGCCAGGATCTTCGGTCGGAGACTTCGAATCAGATCCGGGACGCAGCGTCCGCCGAGGGTGCCCGACCGGGTACGTATCGGCACGCAGTTCGACGCCGACCTCTGTCAGTCCGGCCTGGACGAACAGGTGCCAGAGTTTTCGACCGATGTGCGCATCCGCGCCGTCCTGTTCGAACACGGTCAGGAGCATCCTGGCTTGCTCGTCCCACGCTGGGTGCGGGGGGTGGCACACAAGCGGCGTAATGTCGACCTCGGCCGCAACAACCCAGCCGCCGGGCCGGGTCAAACGCACCATCTCCTCCAGCACCTCGACAGGCCGGGGGATATTGACCAGCAGGTAGCGCGCGTGGACAACGTCGAAGGCAAGGTCAGGTAGACCCGTGTGGCGGGCGTCGGCCTGGAGAATCTCGACATTGCCCAACCTGTGCTGCGCCACGAAAGCGCGGGCCAGAGCGACGTGGTCAGTGTCGATGTCGACGCCGACGACGTGACCCGCTGGTCCGACGCGCTCGGCGAGGAGATCGGTGATGCCGGCCGGCCCGCAGCCCAGGTCGAGCGCGTGTTGGCCCGGCTGGACGTCGACGTGATCGAGCAGCGTCGCGCTGTGAGCTCGCAAATCGATAGACTGCCGCTGCAAGCGGTCCTGTTCGGCGCGGTTCGTGCCCAGCGTGTACACATGAGTTGCAATGGCATTGGAAGGACTGGAAGTGGCCATGGTGATTGCTCCGCGTTGAAGTGCTGGTAGTGACTCCAGGCACCAGCGTGGGGTAGCGCAACTGGCAGGGCACTGCACCCAGTCGGGCGTAGGCTGAAAACATCCTGAAATATCAATCGCGGGCGTGCATTCACGTCGCGACAGAGGTCCCTCCGCATCGCGGCCTGCTGGTTGACCGCGGTTTCCACGTCAGCGGCCGGTCGGCCTGGACTGCCACTTCGAAACCATCTGCGAGTCCTACACACTGTTCCAGACCACCATCGAGTTCCTGCCGACACTCGAATGCCAACGCGACGACGCTGCGGCCAAGGGTCAGATCCGACGGCCGCGCATCGTCGACGGGCTTCTCACTCGACTCCAGGAGAACGCGTCTTCACCCCAGTCATCCACAGCCGCTTGACCCCGGTCACCCGCGTACTGGCCGAGCATGTCCTGCACGGCGCGCAGATCGCGTGTGTAGCGGCCAGCGTGGCGCCGGTGTGACACAGCGCATGGTTCGACCCCTGGGGCCACTTGACGTTGGCGGCGCGGTTAGCCGTGTTTCTCCGGGTCCGAACACGCCTGCACCCAGCATGACGCACGTCAGGGGAGTACGACGATGGTTCCCTTCATGCCCAGTTCGTCGTGCAAGGCGCAGAAATAGCTGTACGCGCCGGCATGATCGAATGTGAGCGCGAACGAGGTATGCCCACCTGGGCCGAACAACGTCGGGTTGCCGATCAACGAATTCACCGTCGTGGCGCCCGGGGCGGTTGTTATCGTAGGGCCCCCAGTCGGTGCGAAAGGATTCGCGGGATCGGGCCCAATCGTGATGGTGTGCGGCGTGGCGGGGTCAAGATTGGTCCACGTCACGGTCTCGCCCTTGTGGACGACCCGCAGGCCTGGTTCGAATCGCGCGACCCAGACGTTGCCCTCGAAACTCGCGGGCAAGGGGGCGCCAGTGCCGGCTGTGACCTGCGTCGGCCTGCCGCGGAGCGCGGTCGCGAGCCCAGTGCCAAAAAGATCCAGACCCTGTCCCAGGATCGTCAGGGACTCTCGCGTGCTCTGCTGGTCATAGAATGCCTGCTGGTGCGGGTAAGGGGTGTTGGCGCCCCTGACGGTGACCGTCCCGTCCATGCCCGGGGTGTAGCAGGCAGACGTATGGATACACCCCCGGCGCGGAGAAGGTCGCGCTAAAGCTAGCCCCCTTGTCGAGCAGACCGGTGTTGACGGGGGTTTGACTGGTCGCGGCTGAGGTAATCGTCTGACTTGCCGTCCCTGTCCCTGGGGCGGAAAAACGGGACCGAGTCGAAGGGCGCGCCAAACAGGAACGTGATCGTATGTGGCTCACCCGATTTGATGGTCCAGTCGACGGTATCGCCCACGTTTACAGAGATGCTGTTGCTCAGAAACACGTTGCCCTGAATCGCCTCGTCGGAACTCTGGGCGCCAGCGGCGACGTGCCACGTCTGGGCGCTCGCCGCATGAGCGGCCGTCGGGACCAACACTACGGCGAGTGCAACAACAAGCGGCCCAACGAAAACACGAAACTACCGCGATGAAGTCGAATACGCGTGGTGCACGTTGAGTGCCCTCCTTCAACTCCCGACGGTCCGACCTGGAGCGCCGCACCACCCATGCATAGCGGCTCCATGTGCCCTGGCGGACCGATCGGGAGTGCAAGTATAGGTGAGACGTTCGTCCGACGTGTTGGAATGTCGACGGCAACGATGCCGGGCGATAAGGTGGCACCCCTCGTTCGCCGCGACTGCTCGCGGAGGGGACAAGCAACACGTATCTTGCTCTGAGTGAGTCGGGCGGCTCACGCTCAGTGCTGCGAGTGCCGGGGGGTGGGACTTCCGCCGGTCACCCCCCGTCCTCGAACTCAACCAGCCGTGACCGGTTGCTTCATCTCCAGATACATCACTTCATACTGCTCGGTGCGCACGTTGCTGGCGCCGGCGATCCTGCCGGCCTCGCGCCGTTGGTCGCGAACGGCAGCCTCGCTGGCCTCCAGGTCGGCGACAGTCTCCCAGATCGAGCTCACCAGGCAGTGGCCGCTCTGACGATCCACCCCCATCAGCGCCGCTCGGAAGCCTCTCTGCGCTCGGATATTCGGCACCACCTGGTCGCGTACGAACGTGATCGACGCCTCGAGCTTGTCGAGGGCCGCGTCCAGCTCGTTGCTGCGCACGAACACGTTCGCCGCCGCCGGCATGACCCGCTCGACGATCACCAGCTCGTACCGCTGGACGTCCAGTGTGGTGACGCCGAGCTGAGCCGTCTGTTCGCGGCTGGCGCTTGCGGCGGGCTCGGTGGCGCGCATCGACGCGGCATCCGCCCAGTAGGTGATGGCCGCCCCGCGGCCTGAGGCACGATCGCCCAGGGCGCCCGCGCCGACGAATCCGGGCAAGTCCTTGATCTGCGGCACGAGTTTTTGGACGAAGAAGTCGACGTTCTGATCGAGCTCGTCAGATGACGCGCTGACCCGACTGACGCGAGCAAACACCCGTGTGCCACCTCCCCTGAGATAATGAGCCTGCACACAATACGCTCTACCGTGGACCTGTCAAGGCGGCGCCGGCACGCTGCACGTCGGATGGCGAAGGACCTGCAGGAGCGCTCCAACTCGTGCAGGTCGGCCTCGGTCAGCGCGGAGGCGATGACCTCGACGGCCAGACTCTCGAGCGCGCTGCGGACGGCGTACACCTCGCGCACATAGTCGGCGTCCAGGGGCGCCGCGTCGCCGGCTCAATCGACCTGGAGGATGTCGTCCGCGTGTTTCCGGTACTCCGCGAACGCGCCGATCGCAGGGCGGAGTATCTCTCAAGGAGGCGAGCGACAAATGCTCGCCATGGCCCGGGCGCTACTCATGTCACCATCTGTTCTACTGATTGACGAGCCGAGTATGGGTTTGGCACCCCTGGCGATTCGGGACCTGTTCTCGATCCTTCGCGATGCCTTTGTGCGGGCCGGGGTCGCTGTCTTGCTGGTCGAGCAAGACACCCGCCTGGCCCTTGACCTGGCGAGCACCGCTTATCTGTTGGAGCGGGGGATCATCAGCGCGAGCGCACCCGCCGCCGAGCTGCGCGATGACTCGCGTGTCCGCCTGGCGTATCTCGGCCGACTGGCTGGCGCTCCCGCCGAGGGACTCGCGCGCGCCGACAGCGGAGTGCGGAGGTGATCACGTTCGTCCAGTATCTTGTCGACGGACTCGGTGTCGGGTGCCTGTACGTACTGGTTGCGACCGGTTTCACGCTGGTCTTCGGTGTCATGGGAATCATGAATGTCGCGCATGCCGACCTGTACATGATCGCGGTCTTCACGTATCTGTGGGTCAGTACCGACGCGGGTCTCGGACTCGGTCTGGGCGTCATTGCAGGGGTACTGGCCGCGTGCGTGCTTGGCGCGGTCATGTTTTTTGGTGTGCTCGACCGCATCCATCCGTCGCGCCCACTGGCGTTGTTTACGGCCACGCTTGGTGTCTCCTTCGTCCTCGAGAATTTCACCGCCAAAGTCGTCCACTTTCAGACGCGGAGCGTCCCGGCGCTTTTCCCGGGTCAGGCGCTCGAGGTGGCAGGAATCCGATTCTCATCGGCGCAGATGGTCCTGCTCGCGGTCACGTTGCTGATGTGCGGCGGCCTCTCACTGTGGCTTCGGCGCTCAGCGCTCGGACAATCCACGCGGGCCGTAGCCGAAAACCCAGCCCTGGCTCTCTTGTTGGCGATCGACACGCGACGCGTACGACTCGTTGCGATCTTGCTTGCCGCGGCGATGGCCGGACTCGGCGGACTGTTCGTGTCCAATACCACGCTGAGTATCGACCCATTTGTCGCTGATACTGTTTCGCGCAAAATGTTCGCCGTTGCAGTCGTTGCTGGAATTGGCAGTGTTGAGGGGGCCCTGTCGATCGGACTCATGCTGGGCATGGTCGAAGCGGTGGCGGTTGGTTACGGCGGCTCGCAGTGGCAGAACGTCGTCGGGCTCCTGGCCATGGTCCTGGTCTTGATGGTGCGCCCGAACGGGTTGTTCGGACGGACTCAGCGGATCGGTTGAAGCGTGCGAGGATACGTCGAATCGGTCCTGGTGGTCGCGTGCATCTACAGCCTCGTGACGCTTGGCCTTCAGGTGACGATTTCGAGCGGTCAGTTCTCGGTCATGCACGCGGCGCTCATGGGGGTCGGCGGCTACGCGTCCGGTGTCGTTTCCGTGCAGTATCACCTTCCCTTCCTGGTGGCACTGAGCGCCGGCGCACTCGTGGCCGGCGCTTTGGGCGTGGTGGTTGCCGTTATGCTGCGACGCACTTCCGGCTTGCTGCTGGGCATCGTGACCGTTGCGCTTGGCCAGAGCCTGTCGCTGATTGCCGAGAACGTGGCGCCTCTGGGTGGATCTCAGGGCTGCACCGGTATTCCGCTTGAGACCACTCTCGTCTCGGCGGCTGCCGCCCTTGCAGTCGGCCTCGGGGTAACCGTCGTGATCAGCCGGGTCAGCTCGGCTACGCGATGCTGGCGGTTGGTAAGGACGAGACCGTCGCGCGCTCCTTAGGAATTTCTGTCGAACGGGCACGGGCGGACGGGTTCGGCATCGGTGGCGCACTGGCTGGTCTCGGCTGGTCTCGGCGGCGCGCTCCTGGCGCACAACAATGGCTTGATCGAGCCTGCCAATCTTGCCTTCAGCGCCGAGCCACTGTTTTTCATCTTTCTCATTGTCGGCGGTGTTGCGAGTCCATGGGATGCCGTGGTCGGCACCTTGGTAATGTGGTTCTTGCAGGAGCTGCTGCGGTTCGGTCCGCAAGGGCGGTTCCTGATCTCTCTTCTCGGAGGCCGATCGTTACTGGCTTCTGGGATTGATCCTGATCGTGGTCGTTGTCCTCCGCCCCGACGGCCTGCTGTCGCGGCGCCCACTTCATTCTCCATACGGAAAGCGGTTGGCCATCAATGCGCAGAACTCCTCCCTGCGCGGAGCCGTCCCTCCCCTCCCGCACGATGCTGCGGGGACTCGCCGCTAAGGTCCGACCCGAGCACACAGCGGTGCTCGTGGTCGACATGCAGAACGATTTCATGCTACCTGAGCTGTTCTCGAACCAGCTCGGTCAATCCGTCGACGACATGCCGCGGCTTGCTGAACGGGTCCGCGCGTTTCTGGAGATCGCAAGGAGTACGGGCATGCGCATTGTCCACATCCGTGCCGACACAGCCCGGCTGGATGAGCGAGCCCATGTGGGAGCGATTGGAACGGCATGGACTGGGTTCCTAGTGCAAACCCGGGACCAAAGGCTTCGAATTCTATGCCGGGCTGGAACCCGGTGAGGGCGAGACGGTCATTACCAAGCACCGCTTTGACGCGTTCTTCGAGACTGAGCTGGACATGCTCCTGCGCGGCGCGGGTGTGAAAACGGTGATCGTGATCGGAGTTGCGACGCACTGTTGCGTCGATGCCACCGCGCGCCACGCGTATTTTCTGGACTATTACGTTGTCGTCGGTCGCGACCTGACGGGCGGACCGTCCGCGGAGATCGTGAGCGCCACGTTTGAGACGATCGACAAGTGCTTTGGCGAGGTAGCCGCGGCCGCCGAGATCGGAGCAAGTTGGCGCAACGCCGGCTGACCCGAGCATCAGCTGTCATTCGCGTCCATCAGACACAGCTCGACCCAACCTAGGAGAGTTGGCTGTCGACAATCACCGGAGCCCCCGCCTTCTGAATGAAGGCCACCTCGCGGATGCCCAGCGTCGACATCAGCTGATCGGACACGACCAGCAGCGGACCTGGCGCCGGCGCGGTGCCGGGCGCGGGCTGCGGGTAGGCGGTGCCGGTGGCCGTGTGGAAGGTGACGTTGCCCTCGATCTTCTGCAGCACCTGGTGTACGTGCCCATTGAGGACGGTCACTGATCCGAAGCGGCGCAGCTCGGTCAGGGCCTGTTCCGCGTCCGTGGTGCCCCAGCCCCAGGTCGGATACAGCGCCCACAGTGGAACGTGCGCGTACACGACGATGGGCGTGCTGGCGCTGAGCGGCGCGACGTCGTTGTGCAGCCAGTCCAGCTGATCCTGGCCGAGCACCCCAAACCCGCCAGACTTCAGGTTCCACACGTTGATCAGGCCAACGAAGTGCACGCCGTTGTAGTCGAAGCTCCGCCAACCATTGCCGGCCGTGCCGGTGCCGAAGCGACTCAGATACGCCTGGCCGTTGTCGACAAACGTGTCGTGCTCGCCGGGGACGTAGTACGCCTGGCTGATCTTCGAGGCTTTCACGATCTGGTTGACCGTGTCGTACTGATCGGTGCGGAGAGATGGCTCACGTCTCCGGGGTGGAGGATGAAGGACGGGCGCGTCTTGAGAGCCCCGATGTCGTTGATGGCCTTTTGAAAGGTTCCGGTCACGTCCATATTAGGGATGGCCTTAAACCCGATATGGCTGTCGCTGACCTGGACGAAGGAGAAATCCCCCGTTCCCTGACTAGCGGCCTGCGGCAGCGGCAGCGCGCATGAGGACAGCACGCCCCCGTGAG
>CAVZNP010000015.1:0-1122571 GCA_963776625.1 uncultured Chloroflexia bacterium
GGGCCGTAGCCGAAAACCCAGCCCTGGCTCTCTTGTTGGCGATCCACACGCGCGGCGTAGGACTCGTTGCGATCTTGCTTGCCGCGGCGATGGCCGGACTCGGCCGACTGTTCGTGTCCAATACCACGCTGAGTATCGACCCATTTGTCGCTGATACTGTTTCGCGCAAAATGTTCGCCGTTGCAGTCGTTGCTGGAATTGGCAGTGTTGAGGGGGCCCTGTCGATCGGACTCATGCTGGGCATGGTCGAAGCGGTGGCGGTTGGTTACGGCGGCTCGCAGTGGCAGAACGTCGTCGGGCTCCTGGCCATGGTCCTGGTCTTGATGGTGCGCCCGAACGGGTTGTTCGGACGGACTCGGCGGATCGGTTGAAGCGTGCGAGGATACGTCGAATCGGTCCTGGTGGTCGCGTGCATCTACAGCCTCGTGACGCTTGGCCTTCAGGTGACGATTTCGAGCGGTCAGTTCTCGGTCATGCACGCGGCGCTCATGGGGGTCGGCGGCTACGCGTCCGGTGTCGTTTCCGTGCAGTATCACCTTCCCTTCCTGGTGGCACTGAGCGCCGGCGCACTCGTGGCCGGCGCTTTGGGTGTGGTGGTTGCCGTTATGCTGCGACGCACTTCCGGCTTGCTGCTGGGCATCGTGACCGTTGCGCTTGGCCAGAGCCTGTCGCTGATTGCCGAGAACGTGGCGCCTCTGGGTGGATCTCAGGGCTGCACCGGTATTCCGCTCGAGACCACTCTCGTCTCGGCGGCTGCCGCCCTTGCAGTCGGCCTCGGGGTAACCGTCGTGATCAGCCGGAGTCAGCTCGGCTACGCGATGCTGGCGGTTGGTAAGGACGAGACCGTCGCGCGCTCCTTAGGAATTTCTGTCGAACGGGCACGGGCGGCCGGGTTCGGCATCGGTGGCGCACTGGCTGGTCTCGGCTGGTTCGGCGGCGCGCTCCTGGCGCACAACAATGGCTTGATCGAGCCTGCCAATCTTGCCTTCAGCGCCGAGCCACTGTTTTTCATCTTTCTCATTGTCGGCGGTGTTGCGAGTCCATGGGGTGCCGTGGTCGGCACCTTGGTAATGTGGTTCTTGCAGGAGCTGCTGCGGTTCGGTCCGCAAGGGCGGTTCCTGATCTCTCTTCTCGGAGGCCGATCGTTACTGGCTTCTGGGATTGATCCTGATCGTGGTCGTTGTCCTCCGCCCCGACGGCCTGCTGTCGCGGCGCCCACTTCATTCTCCATACGGAAAGCGGTTGGCCATCAATGCGCAGAACTCCTCCCTGCGTGGAGCCGTCCCTCCCCTCCCGCACGATGCTGCGGGGACTCGCCGCTAAGGTCCGACCCGAGCACACAGCGGTGCTCGTGGTCGACATGCAGAACGATTTCATGCTACCTGAGCTGTTCTCGAACCAGCTCGGTCAATCCGTCGACGACATGCCGCGGCTTGCTGAACGGGTCCGCGCGTTTCTGGAGATCGCAAGGAGTACGGGCATGCGCATTGTCCACATCCGTGCCGACTACAGCCCGGCCTGGATGAGCGAGCCCATGTGGGAGCGATTGGAACGGCATGGACTGGGTTCCTAGTGCCAACCCGGGACCAAAGGCTTCGAATTCTATCCGGGCTGGAACCCGGTGAGGGCGAGACGGTCATTACCAAGCACCGCTTTGACGCGTTCTTCGAGACTGAGCTGGACATGCTCCTGCGCGGCGCGGGTGTGAAAACGGTGATCGTGATCGGAGTTGCGACGCACTGTTGCGTCGATGCCACCGCGCGCCACGCGTATTTTCTGGACTATTACGTTGTCGTCGGTCGCGACCTGACGGGCGGACCGTCCGCGGAGATCGTGAGCGCCACGTTTGAGACGATCGACAAGTGCTTTGGCGAGGTAGCCGCGGCCGCCGAGATCGGAGCAAGTTGGCGCAACGCCGGCTGACCCGAGCATCAGCTGTCATTCGCGTCCATCAGACACAGGTTGACTCTGACCTAGGAGAGTTGGCTGTCGACAATCACCGGAGCCCCCGCCTTCTGAATGAAGGCCACCTCGCGGATGCCCAGCGTCGACATCAGCTGATCGGACACGACCAGCAGCGGACCTGGCGCCGGCGCGGTGCCGGGCGCGGGCTGCGGGTAGGCGGTGCCGGCGGCCGTGTGGAAGGTGACGTTGCCCTCGATCTTCTGCAGCACCTGGTGTACGTGCCCATTGAGGACGGTCACTGATCCGAAGCGGCGCAGCTCGGTCAGGGCCTGTTCCGCGTCCGTGGTGCCCCAGCCCCAGGTCGGATACAGCGCCCACAGTGGAACGTGCGCGTACACGACGATGGGCGTGCTGGCGCTGAGCGGCGCGACGTCGTTGTGCAGCCAGTCCAGCTGATCCTGGCCGAGCACCCCAAACCCGCCAGACTTCAGGTTCCACACGTTGATCAGGCCAACGAAGTGCACGCCGTTGTAGTCGAAGCTCCGCCAACCATTGCCCGGCCGTGCCGGTGCCGAAGCGACTCAGATACGCCTGGCCGTTGTCGACAAACGTGTCGTGCTCGCCGGGGACGTAGTACGCCTGGCTGATCTTCGAGGCTTTCACGATCTGGTCGACCGTGTCGTACTGATCCGGTGCGGAGAGATGGCTCACGTCTCCGGTGTGGAGGATGAAGGACGGGCGCGTCTTGAGAGCCCCGATGTCGTTGATGGCCTTTTGAAAGGTTCCGGTCACGTCCATATTAGGGATGGCCTTAAACCCGATATGGCTGTCGCTGACCTGGACGAAGGAGAAATCCCCCGTTCCCTGACTAGCGGCCTGCGGCAGCGGCAGCGCGCATGAGGACAGCACGCCCCCGGCCAGCGTCCAGACGACGCCCGTGCCCGCCCAGGCCATGCACTTGAGAAAGCCGCGGCGGTCCACACCGTCGGAGTGGCCAGCCGCTTCTGGCGCGCTGTCGAGCGGATTCGGGATAGAGTCGCGATCGTGCTTGCGGTTCACGCTGGCCTCCTTACTGGACAGTGACCCGACCCGTCATGAACGGGTGGATCGAGCAGAAGTATGTGTAGGTGCCCGGTTGGGTGAACGTGTACGAGAAATTGTCGCCACTCTCGAGGGCCTTGGAGCCGAACGAGTTGTCGGATGCGGTGACCGTGTGCTCGACGTCGTCGTTGTTCGTCCAGGTAACCGTCGTGCCCACGGGAATGGAAATATCGGCGGGAGTAAAGTTGAAGTTCTCGACGGTCAGTTGTGGACCACCTGGCGCGTTCGGGTCGGCGGTAACCAGGGGCTTGGGCGGCGCGAGCGTCGCCACACCCGACGGGGGCACCGGGGTGGGCAACCCAGTTGTCACGGCGACGGAGCTCGAAGGCGCGCACGCCGCGGCCGCGACCACCGGGAGCAAGCCGATTGCACTGATAACGACAAGACGGCGCCAGTGTGGGCGCTGGCGCACGCGGCTGAACAGATCCATGAGGTACGTCCTTTCTTCAGATGAGGCTCGTCGGAGTCCTTGTGTGAATACACCAGCCTCGCGAGGTTGGATTGCTCTTCGCTGAGCGTGGGACGTCCCGAGCGTGGTCGGTCGCCGACTCTACCAGGGGATGCCGTCGCGTCGGCGGTCGAGCCGATAACGACCGTCGGTTGGGCTGCCGTCCTTCGAGCACGACCAACGCAGCGATTGGAGGCCTGGAGAGTTCTGCATAGCGGAGGTCCGCTCCTTTCTCCCGACAAACACACGCTGCGCGTGCCGGTGGATTGGGTGGCCGGCTCACCCGCGATTGCAATCCGCCGGACGCGCCGATTACACCGGCGCCTCGATCGAGATTGGCGCGTCGAAGTCGCTATAGACGTGGTCCATGAAGTGCCCCTGAGCACGCATGGACGCACGATGGACCAGCCCAGTGCCATCGACCGACAATCGGAACCACGCGGGTGTCTGCGACAGGTCCAGGAAGAAGCTGAGCAACTGCGTTTGGACGCCATCCACCGTCTCGCTGCCCACGATGTGTGGACCGGCGTAGGCGCCACCGGACTTCGGGACATCCCAGATGAAGCTGGGCACGGAGAGGCTGGTGCCGAAATTGTCGGACTGCCAGGTGTCCGACTCGGGTTCGCGGGTATAGCGCGTCGGTCCGACCCACACGGTTGACTCCCCCTTGGACGGGGTGAGCTGCATGCGGTCCGGAGCCTGGAAGGCATAGCTGGCTTGCAGGAGCGGCGTGGCGGGTCCCAGCGTTTCGGCGACGCGGTACGTGTTGAGCTGGTGCATGCGGTCCTGCACCTGCTGCAAGAGCGCCGTTCCGTCCACCGCGGGCAGCGGCGGAAGATTGAAGCCGGCGCTACCGCCACCGGCGCCCCCGGCGACAACGTCCACGTGCTCTCCGCCGACGAGGTTTACATCGGCCGTACGGCAGGTGCGCGAGCAACTCTCGAGGTCGACGTTCTGGCCATCGAGGGTGAGCGTCAGCGGCACGTCCGCGGCGGCCGACGGGCCCGCCAGCGGCGCCACGTACACCAGCAGCGTATTTGGCCCGGGCTGGGCGGGACGCACCGTGAGGCCGATCAACACGTTGCCGGCGGCCTCACCAAACGTCAGGTCATCCGCGCTCGGCAGCGCCGGGCTGGCGGTGGAGTCGGTCGAAGCCGCGGGCGCGACGGCATTCGATGCAGGTGCGACGGCAGGTGTCGTCATCGTGCACGCCACGCCAGCCACGAGCAGGGCCGGGGCGATGAGACTGAAGAGTCGGTGTCGGGCAGGCATAACACCGTTGAGTACGCCGTCAGGACGGTTCCGGATTGGCCCACCAGTAACGCACAAGTCATGCAGGTAGCTGACTTGTCGCCACCAGACTCTGCAGCGCTTCGTAGGCTGGGCGTGGGCTGAGGTCCGGTCCGAGCAAACCAAAACCGCTCGGTGCATACGGATTTTCGTCCAGCTGGAACCAGAAGACGCGACTGGCGCCCAGGTCCACCAGCGACGGCAGCGTGCTATCGAGCCAGTGTGCCTGCGCTGCGAAGCCAGTCCCAGGGTTGCCACTGGAGACCATAGCCCAGGTTGGTAAACCCGCCTCCGTGACCCAGATGGGTCGGTCGCCGATACCGAATCGCGTCAGCGCATCCTTGAACTCCGCGACCTGTTGAGGCGCCTCGTTCGGAGGCAGGTAGTAGTGGAAAGCCGCGATGTCAAAGTTTCCGGCCGCTGGATACTCTGCGTCCTGCAGGATCCCGGTCAAAAAGGCCGTCGCGGGATGCCCGGGCCAATCCTGAAATGCCAGTCCGCCGAGAACGACGGTCGCCGTTGGGTCGATCTGCCTGATGGTGGACGACGTGACCGCCAGCAGCGCCGCGTATTGCGCGGGGCTCCCATTCCAGTACTCCGTCAAGTCAGGTTCGTTCCACACTTCCCAGTAGTGGACGTCAGCCTTGTAGCGCGTCACGACGGCAGCCACGTAATTCGCCCATTGGGCATAGTCCCGAGGTGGAAAGTGGGTCAGGTTGCCGGCTGCATCGGCCGGTGCGCTGGTGCTCCAGTCGGTGGAGTATGCCAGGATGGCCAGGACGTTCAGGTGATTCGTGCGTGTGCTCGCGATGAGTGCGTCGTCAGCCTGGAAGTCGAATTGTCCAGGGTTCGGCTCGACGTCCTGCCAGTACAGGCCCAGGCGGACCCAGTCGACGCCGGCCTGACGAGCAAGCTCCAGCGCGCGCGGCGTCTGCGGCAGCAGTTCGTCAGCACCGAAGCCAACGCCATAGGCGTCATCCGGAGTGGCGGCAGCTGACAGCGGCGGGAGCGTCGAAATCAGCAGCGACAGGATAAGCAAAGTGGGCGTGAAATGCTTGAGGGTTGGCATCGCTGACTCGATAAACCGGTGCCGCCGCGCAGGGATTGGAGTTCGCCGAAACCCATCCAATTCCGGGCCGACGGTGTACTACCTGGCTCCAGTCCAGTCGTCGCTGAGATCTGCCAGCGGTCGAGTGCCACGCCGGCCGCGTCGAGGATGGCCAGGGCCGCAATACCGAGCTTGCGATTGGTCCCGCGCAGATCGCGGCAGCTGAAACCGTAAAAGTGGACATCGTCCACGTATGGCCGCTATGGTGGACGCTGCACAGCTTTCGTTTCTTCGGGCTCGGGGGAGAGTTAGGTGCGGGGTAGGTTGGTGCGCCCTCAGTCTCAGATGGCTCCGCCTCGGGTCCGTGGCGTGGTCGCATCCAGGGTTCGATCAGATCTTTCCACTCGGCGGATGTCGCCAGCTCGTTCGACGCCTTTGTACAACGCCCACGCTAGCGACGCGCGTGGACATCGTCCACTAAGATCCAGGTAGTGCCGAAGGGTAACGCAGCGACTGTCGATGGGCCGCGCGCTCGGCGCGCGCGGCCGCGCGGTGCGGTCCGCGCCGCGCTGATCAGGGCTGGCGTCGAGCTGGCGCGCTCGGGCGGACCGGACGCGGTCGTACTCCGGGAAGTGACGCGCATCGTGGGCGTCGTTCCCAACGCCGCCTACCGCCACTTCGCCGACCGTGACGCGCTGCTTGCCGCCGTGCGCGACGCCGCGGTCGCGCAGCTCGCCCAGCGTATGGCCGACGGGATGCGCCAGGTGCCCGGGGGCCGTCGATCACAAACCGCCGCCCGGCGGCGGCTGCGGGCCGTGGGTCAGGCCTACCTCGACTTCGCCCGTACCGAGCCGGGCCTGTTCGACACGGCTTTCGCGGCGACCGAGCACCACTCGCCGGCTTCATCCGACGACGAGCGCAGGCCATTCGACCACCTCAGGGCCGCCCTCGACGGCCTCGTCGAGGCGGGCCTCCTGGCACCCAGCCGACGCCCGACCGTCGACTATCCGACGTGGGCGACTGTCCACGGACTCGCGGTCCTGTTCCGAGGACCGTTGTGCTCGCTGCCCGCTGAGGACAAGACACGCCTCGAGGCGCAGACTCTGGCCTTCATCGCCGCGGCCGTGGTCGCGAGTCCGGCGAAGTAGACCCACTCCCAGCATTCCTTTCAGGAAGTGCAAAGTCGCGCGCGTCGCGGGCGGACAGGGTGGTCACGCCCTCGTGGTGGAAAAAGGCGGCCACGCTGCGAATCCGAGGCGAGTCGCGCCAGTCTTATTGGCCAGCTGGGATTGAGCGTTCGGCTCCAACGTCCACTCGGCCGTCAGTTCATCGACGTTGCACAGGCGCTTCAGCGCGTACTCCCGGTTCCAAACTACCGCGTCGAGTCGGTACCCGATGGTCGAGATCGCGACACGTCAAACCCGAGTGTGCACTGCCACAGAGCAGTGCTGAAACGCTGCCGGCGAGGTTAACCGTCCGATTGGAATGTTCAACTCGGCGCTTATGATCCGGGATGTTCCGGAATGAGGCGCAGGCCACGCGCTGAGCCGCGTCGATCCGTCTCCACCGCGCCGACAGGGCTCCACCCCCGACCAGATCGTCGTGGAGCACCCAACGCTAAGCGCGCCTGCTGGACGATGCCATCGCAGTCGCCGACCGTGCACCCCGGCGACTATGCAATGGTGGAACGGGTGGCCGATGCGGCTATCCCGACCCCTCCTGCTGCAACACGCGCGCAAGTATTCCTCGGTTCCGCAGGTCAAACAACTTCGCGCGTAAGCCCCGCTCAGCGACTGGCTGGGCTGTAGCCGCTCGCAAGACTGCCGTTCCTACTTGCACGTCATGACAGGAATGTTGGGGCTGGGCCAAGCAGGCTGTTCGCGTTCCTGCGGCGCGGGGTTCTGGTCGATAGCCGCTTGTCGCGTGCGGGACGGGAGCGGCGCTCGTCGCGGAAAGCCACCAGCGGCCGGGTGTCGACGAACGCGTGCAAGCCTGCGCGTTCGTGTATGGCAATCAGGTCCAGTCCACTATTGCCACCACCACCATCGGTTACCTTCTGCAGGTCGGCGGCGCACTGCAATAGCCACGGCAGCATCACCAGGCCTATTGGCTCACCTTGAGTTATCCCGAGGGGGCAGTGTCGCGCTCGCGACGATCGCCGCACGCAGGCTCTCCAGGTCGTAATTGCCCTCGTGTCGGACGCCATTCACATAAAACGTCGGCGTACCTTCGACTCCACTGCGCTTGCCACTGGCGATATCGCGTTCGATGCGTCCCGCGCTCTCCGGTGATGAGCGGTCGCGCTCAAATCGGGAAAGGTCCAGTCCCAGCTCGGTGGCGTAGGTGTGCAGGTCAGCGTGCTCGAGTGCTTTCTGGTGCTCGAACAGATACTCATGCATCCTCCAGAAGTCCGTCTGTGCACCGGCGGCTTCGGCCGCCATCGCGGCCGCCCGAGCGTGTGGGTGGATTTCCTCCAGCGGAAAATGGCGAAAGACAAAGCGGAGGTTGTCAGGAAACTCCCGCTGCAGCGCATGCACGCTATGGCGAGACAGTCGCGTATACGGGCATTCGTAATCGCCGTACTGCACCAGCGTGACGACGGCGTCAGCGTCACCCTGCGCGTGGTCGTCAGACGTAATCTGTTCCGCCAGCCTATGTGCGCTCACCGGTGTCCTCACTGCCGTGGTTGATCAGCTTGGCGTCGGCTGGCAGGGGCGGCTTCGATACGCGTTCGGAGGCTGGCGCGTACACCGTTTTCGATGGGCCCGGATCGTGTTCCGCGGCCTCCCGTTCTTCGCGGGTCAGCGGCCTCGGTTCGCCGCGGCCGATGCTTTCTTCGAGATCTTCGCGGACCTGGTCCTGCCCGCGGTCGTCGGGTCGCAGTTCTCCGAGCGGACGTGGTTCGTTACTGTTGTCGCGAGGCTCTTCAGCAGTGGTCATGAAGCAGTCCTTTCGTGGCGGTAAGCCTGTCTATCCGAACGTGCAATCGACGGCCACCTTGTCGAGTGCGCTGGCCAGCGTCGAAAGCTCCGCATCGGAAAGCCTTGCAACGAACAGCTCGTTCACCTGGCGTAGATGGATCGGCGCCGCCTCGGCGAGGCGCCGCACGCCAGGTTCAGTCAGTGCCACGACGACGCCACGCCCGTCTGCCTCGCTATTGGCGCGAGTTACCAGGCCTTCATCGCCAAGCCGATCGATGCGGCGCGTCATGCCCGAGCGCGAGCTGTACGCCTGGGCCGCGAGTTCGCTCATGCGCATCTCGCCGCCGGCCTGCCCAAGTTGAGCCAGGACATCGAAATCGCCCAGCGTAAGCCCGATTTCGTCGACGAGATCCATGGCGAGCAAGCGCATGAGGGTCGCGTGCGCGCGGATGAGCGACTGCCAGGCGCCCACCCCATGCTCATTCGGGATCGCCTCGGCAACGAGACGATCGAGGAGCGCGGCGACGTCGGTTCGGCCTTCCATAAATGGTTGCAAGTGCAATGAGTCTACTGCTAAGTTGGTTGCGGTTGCAACCAGCAAAGTAGCGCGGCGCCCGGCCGGGCGCCGCGAACCAGGGAACACCCATGTCTACCGCTGCCGAATCAACACCTCCGCCCACTGTCCAGACCTGGTCGGTGTGGCACATCGACCCACGCCACAGCCTGGCAGAATTCAGCGTTCGCCATATGATGCTCTCGAAGGTGAGAGGTCGCTTCACCGGTGTCTCCGGCACCATCGTCGACGCCGCTGAGGACCCCAAGTACTCATCGGTCAAAGCGGAGATCGACGTGACCACGCTGATTACCGGCGATCCGCAGCGCGACGAGCACCTGCAATCGGCGGACTTCTTCGATGTCGCGAACCATCCGACGATGACCTTCGAGAGTCGTCGCGTCGCGGGCTCGCGCGAGCACTTCAAAGTTACTGGTGATCTCACCATCCGCGGTCAGACGCGCGAGGTCACGCTCGATGTCATGTTCAACGGCCTCGGCACGGATCTCCTCGGACGTTCGGTTGCAGGCTTCACCATCGAAACCGAGATCAATCGCAAAGACTTCAATCTGAACTGGAATATGGCGCTGGAGGCCGGTGGCTTTCTGGTCGGTGATCAGGCGAAAATCGAAATCGAAGTTGAGGCAGTGAAGGAGGAGCCCGCGTCCGCTGCCAACTGAAAAGCCATAAACACGCAAATGGGCATTGACAGATCGCCGCCCGGGTTCGACGACGCTGGACTTGCGGTCAGCGCCGCCGAACGCATGGGCGCGCTGCTCGCGCGCGGCGAGCGAGCGGATCAGGGGCCTGATTGCTAACCCGGACCCGACGCAGCGGGGAAGGCGCGCACTATAGTCTGGACGCGAACCGTGCTATCCATCGACAGACTGGCCGAGCTCGAAAAGGCTTGGGGCGTGGGTCAATGCAACCCCGACCCCGAATCCATTCCCGGCCAGGTTCACTGGTTGATATCGGAGCTCCGACGCCTGCTGCGAGAAGATCGACAACGCCCTGCGAAAGGGCCAAAGCCTCGTGCTGCTTCCGGGCGAGAGCTTGGCGGCAGTGCAGCTCACCAAATGGTGCCCGTGTCCGATGACATCGAGGGTGATTTCTTGACGATCAGGGAGGCGGCGGAGTTCCTGTCGATCAGTCCGTCATCAATGCGGCGACTTGTCACCTCTGGTGACGTTCAATCCGTTCGCGTCGGGGTCCGAACAACACGGATCCGACTGAGTGATCTCGACGACTACGCGAAAACGCTTCCTTGAGATGCCTCCGCCGTCTGCTTAGCACGTCAGCGCAATAACCAGTGCAGAGCTTGTATAATTGAAGAGTGGTGGTGGTGGATGAAGCTGGAATTCGGCGTCGCTACGAGATGCTGGGTGGAGCGGTGGACGAGCGGGTACGGAGGCTGTTCGTAGCGACCGAGTCCTTGGCGATCGGGCGTGGGGGACAGATCGCGGTGTCACGGGCGACGGGTGTGTCGCGAACGACCATTCAACAGGGAATTCGTGAACTCCAGCGGCCGGAACTGCGGGCGGTGAAGGGTCGTGTTCGCCGACCTGGTGGAGGTCGCAAGTCTGCCGTGGTGCTGGACCCCATGTTGCGCGAGGATCTGGAAAGGCTGGTGGAGCCCACCAGTCGGGGAGACCCGGAGTCACCGCTGCGGTGGACACTCAAGAGTGTGCGCAAACTGGCCGCGGAGCTCAAGGCGCAGGGCCACCAGACCAGCCATCGCGTGGTGGCTGAGCTGCTCCACGTGATGGGCTACAGCTTGCAAGCGAATCAGAAGACGCTGGAGGGCACCGACCATCCGGACCGTAACGCACAGTTTGAACACTTGAATGCGGCGGTCCAGCAGCAACTGTGGACGGGAGAGCCGAGCATTTCCGTCGACACGAAGAAGAAGGAGTTGATCGGTCCGTTCAAGAACGCTGGCCGCGAGTTGCGTCCCGCAGGCGAGCCGGAGCAGGTTCTGGTGCACGACTTCCTTATCCTTGAACTCGGCCGCGTGAGTCCGTATGGGGTCTACGATCTGACCCAGAACGAGGCGTGGGTCAGCGTGGGGATCGATCACGATACGGCGGCCTTTGCAGTGGAGAGCATCCGACGCTGGTGGTGGAGCATGGGCCAGCCGGTGTACCCCGACGCGACTCGGTTGCTGATCACGGCCGATGCGGGCGGCAGCAATGGCTATCGACTCCGACTGTGGAAGCTAGAGTTGCAGAAACTGGCGGATGAAACCGGTCTGGAAATCGCGGTGTGTCACTTTCCGCCTGGTACCAGCAAGTGGAACAAAATTGAACACCGTCTGTTCTCGGCCATTACTCAGAACTGGCGTGGCAAACCGCTCATCAGTCATGAAGTGGTGGTCAACCTGATCGGCGCAACAACGACCCAGACCGGGCTGCGGGTCACAAGTAAGCTCGACACCAATCGCTATCTCGCCGGACGAAAGGTGTCGGACGATGAGCTCGCCGTCATCCACCTCCGCCGGGATGCGTTTCATGGGGACTGGAACTACTCCCTCCTCCCACGGCCCAGGCTGCTATCAGAATGAAGAGTTATTAGTGCCGAGCCCTTAGCCGTCAGGCGGACCAGATTCTATCCCTCGCACGGATGCACATGTCGAAGCTGAGCCAGGCCTGCGACGCCCCGCCCGGACGGGGTCGATCTGTATTCCGCGAAGGTCATGAGTTAGTTGCGCGATCGTCGATCTGGGCCGGTTACGGGTGATCAGTTCGGCCTGGGCTCTTGCCCGGTCTTGGGGCCGTCGGGAGCGCGCGCGATTTCGCCGAGCAGCGTCAGGGCCAGTGCGGCCACTTTGACAAAGGACAGCGTCAGTCCCTCTCGATACGCTGCACTCAACTCCGTCTCCCGCCGCAACTGCTCCCGCAGCCTGACCACGTGCTCCGCTCCAGGCAAATGCTCCCAACCGAACGTCGCACCGCCGGTCGCCTGGCCCAGGGCGTCCGCTGCCCCCAGGAGGCGCGCCCACGCGGCGGACTGGGGGCGTGTCCCCACGAGGACCACCGTTGCCTGGGCGGCGAAGCTCAAGAGCCACCGATCTCGCAGGCTGACCGTGGTCTGCAGCAGCGCGCGAATGTGCGCCACGGCGCTCGACAGGTTTCCCCGACGCCACTCCAGGACGCTGAAGTAGCTGTGGACGAACCCCGCGTGCTGTGCGTTGCCCGCATCGGCCAGCCGATCCAGAGCGGCCGTGTAGTGCGCGGCGGCGACCGGCACGTCCCCCATGACATCCGCGGCATAGCCGAGATAGAAGAGGCTCTCGCCAAGACCGTGGGGATCGCCCAGGGCGTCCCAATGGCGCACTGCCTCCTGTAGCAGGCGCCTCCCTTCGTCGCCACCCCCGGCCGCCACCGTGGCATGTCCGAGGTACGTGGTGGCCTCCGCGATAGCGGCGCGATCCTGCCACTGCTCGGCCAGCGCGAGCGCCTCCTTCAGCACGAAACGCGACCGGGCATACTCCGCCTGGACCATGAGGAGAGGACCCGCCGCGATCAGCGCGCGTGTCCGCGCGCCCGAGTCCAGCCCCGCTCCGCCACGTTCCCGCGGGCGAGCCAGTGCCTCCTCCAGCCAGCGACGCCCTTCGGAATGGTAGCCTCGCACGTACCAGAAGTAGCCCAGAGCACCGGAAAGTCGCAACCCCGCCTCCCGCTCTACTGGCGCCTCGACACCGTCGGGTCCGTCTTGATCGAGCACCCGGCGTAGCGCCGCCCGGAGGTTGTCGTGCTCGCGCTCCAGTTGCAGGTGCCAGGCGCGCTGATCTCGGCCGCGCAGCGCGGGGGCGGCGCGCTCAGCCAACTCCAGATAGTAGTGGGCGTGGGCGCGACGGGCTGCCGCCAGCTCACCCGCCGCGTCCAGCCGCTCCTGGGCGTACTCACGCACCGTCTCCAGCAGCGCGAAGACCGGCTCCGGGTCCTCGTCATCCTCTTCCAGCGTCGTGACCTCGTTGGTCCCGTCAGCGGTCCGCGCTGGCAGAGGCAGGAGCAAGCTGTTTTCGGCGAGCGAGAGCAAGTGTGGCAGCGTCTGCGCATCCTCAATTGCTGCTGGATCCGCCGCGCGGACGACCGCGCTGATGGCGTCGAGGCTCACCTGGCCCGCGAAGACCCCGAGGCAGCGGAAGAGCCGCTTCTCCGGCTCAGACAGGATGTCATAGCTCCAGCCGATCGCCGCCTCGAGGCTGCGCTGCCGCTCGGGCAGGTCCGGTGCCTGGCTGGCCAGCAGCTGTAGTCGGTCGGTCAGCAGGCGCACCAGCGTCGGCAGCGGCAGCACATCGAGCCGCGCTGCTGCCAGCTCCAGCGCCAACGGCAGCCCATCTAGCTGCGTGACGAGCTCGGCCAACAGCGGCGCCTGCTGCTCCTTGAGGACGAAGTCGGCCCGTCGCGCCCGCGCCCGGCCGACGAAGAGAGCCACGGATGGAATGGCCAGCAGCGCGTCCAGCGTCGGCAGCGGCGCTGAGGAGTCGGGGACTGGCAGCGGGGCAACGCGCAACGTCTGCTCCCAGCGCAATCGCAGCGGCACCCGGCTAGTCACCAGCAGAGCCAGCTGTGGGGACGCCGTCAACAGGTCGGCGACCAGGAGGGCGGCGGCCGGCAGCACTTGCTCGACGTTGTCCAGCACGACCACCTGCCGCCGCTCCGCCAGCACCTCCGTCACGCGCTCGAGCGCGGCGCGGCCGCCGACGTCTAGCAGGCCGAGCGCTCGCGCGATCGCACCGGGCACCAGGTCGGGGTCGCGCACGGGCGTGAGGTCAACCAGCGTGACGCCGTCGGGGAAGCGGCTGCTGTCTCCCAGGGTGCCTTCGGCGAGGCGAGCGGCCGCGGCAAACGCCAGGCGCGTCTTGCCCACGCCGGCCGGGCCAACGAGCGTCAGCAACCGAGTGTCCCCCGCGGCGAGTGAATGGACAATCAAGTCCAGCTCGTGCACTCGGCCTACTAGCGGCGTCGGCTCGGCGACCGACCACGGGGATACGCGGCGTGGGTCACGGGCGGCGCCACTCGCCATTCTGCGCGCTTCCGCTACGAGCTCACGCCGCTGCTGCGCATCGAGCCCGAGCGCGGTGGCAAGCAGTTCGACCGTCGTGAAGCGCGGCGTGCGCCGCTTGCCGGATTCCAATGCCGTGATCGCGGCAGGACTGAGGCCGGCTCGCGACGCCAGCTCCTCCTGCGTGAGTCCGGCGGCCGCCCGCAAGCGCAGGAGCAGCGCGCCGAACGGCGCCGGTTCCTGCGTCACCGTTTTTGTCGTATTCGCCATGGCGGGCCGTGTCCTGGCCGCCGCGCATTGTATGCGCGATGTCCAGGTGTTGTCGGGGCATGTCGCTGGTGGAGGGGCCGCGAGCGAGGAAGACTCGCAGCGTGGCCGTTGAGACGACTCGGGAGTCAGGTCGAGTGGCGCAAGCTCAGGCCCATGAACCGCGACGCGGTGATCGTGAGCTTGTGGACACACCCCGATGAATCCCTTCGGCTACGAGCCCACGAGCGACGCGCGCCGCGTCGTCGCGCTGCTTTCCCTGACGCCCGCGAACGCATTCCTCGCCGGTAGGACCAACTTCCTCGACCACCTCACGCTCGGGGTAAGCCAACCTGACCAGATCGACCCGCTGCCGGACGGGGGCGTGCGCATCGGCGCGTTGGTCCGCAACGCCGACCTCGCTGCCGATCCGACGATCTGTGCACGCTACCCCGTCCTGGCAGAGGCCCTGCTCGCGGGCGCCTCCGGCCAGCCAGGCAGTGTCGTAACAATCGGGGGCGATTTGCTGCAGCGCACCCGCTGCGCCTACTTCCGGGACATCACCAGACCCTGCAACAAGCGCGAGCGCGGGTCGGGCTGCCCAGCGCCGGAGGGCCACCACCGCGACCTGGCGATCCTCGGCACCTCGCCGGCGTGTGTCGCCACGCATCCGTCCGATCTGGCCGTGGCGCTGGTTGCGCTCGACGCGCTGGTCCGCACCCTCGGACCCGCGGGAGAGCGGACGATTCCGCTGGCAGACTTCCACCGCCTCCCCGGCGACGAGCCCGAACGGGACACCGTGCTCGTGCATGGCGAACAGATCACGGCTGTCGACCTGCCGCCACTGGATCTCGCCGCGCGCTCGTCCTACCGCACGGTGCGCGACCGCGTGTCTTCGGCCTTTGCGCTCGTCTCCGTGGCGGCGGCCCTGGATGTAGCCGACGGCGTCGTGCGAGACGCGCGGATCGCGCTCGGCGGCGTCGCGCTCAAGCCCTGGCGGGCCTGGAAAGCCGAGTCGACGTTGCGGGGCGCCGCCGGCCACGGAGGACGCCTTCCTGCGCGCGGCCGAGACCGAACTGGCCGACGCACGGCCGTTCCCGGGCAACGCGTTCAAGGTCCCGCTCGCGCGCAACCTGATCGTCCGCACGTTGCTCGACTTGCTGGAAACGCCCGAGGAGGCCCGGCCATGACCACGTATGCCCAGGACCGGTCCGCCGCCACCGCTATCGCCGTTTATCACGCGAACGGTATTCGAGCGCGCCGAGTCACCCAGATTGACCCGAAAGAGGCAACTGCGTCTCGCGGTCCCGGCCAACGTGTCGACCTGGCGGTCGACGTGCTCATCAACGGGAGTTGGAGTCGAAGTCGAAGTCGAAGTCGAAGTCGAAGTCGGAGAAAAGCATGACGACGGCAATTATTGGAGTTGGCAATCTCGGAAGCGCGCTCGCGCGGCATCTGGTCGAGGGTGGCGAGGACGTTGTTGTCGCCGCGCGGGACGCCGCTCACTCGGCCGCGCTGGCACAGGAGCTCGGTCCACTGGCGGGTTCCGCGTCGGTAAGCCAGGCGATCGAAGCAAGCGACACGGTCGTGTTCGCGCTCTGGCTCGGCGCGGTGACCGAGCTTTTATCAGTCACCGACAACGTCGAGTTGTTGAAGGGCAAAATCGTCGTCGATCCAACGAACCCGATCAAGCTCGGCGACAACGGCGCACTGATGCGCTCGCTGCCCGAAGGCCAATCGTCGGGCTCAGTCGTCGCGAGCTTGCTGCCACCCGAGGCGCACTATGTAAAGGCGTTTGGCTCCCTCGGCGCGCAGTCGCTCGCGGCGAGCGCCAACAGATCGCCGCGGCGGGCGGTGCTCTTTTACGCGACTGACGACGCCCAGGCGGCCGCCAATGTGGAGCGGCTCGTTTCGGCCGCAGGGTTCGACGCGGTGCGTGCGGGCGGCCTGAAAGACGTGGCCCGGATCGAGGGCCCCGATGGCGACCTCAGCCAGGGTCGGCTCAATGGTGCAGTGCTCGATGTTGACGAGGCACGTGCCGCCGTCGCGGCGGCCCCGGTCGCCTGATCTCGGAAAGGACACAACGCATGACATCGACGATTTCAGATCTGCGCGACAACGCGCCGGTTCCACGCTCGTCGCCTCGCCCTGCGGTCAATGACCAGGGCCGCGGCATGCGCATCCACTCGTAAACCAGAGTCAACATGCAACTAACGATTAACGGCGCAGAAATCGAGGTCGGCGACCGCCACGCGAAGACGCCGCTTCTCTGGGTCTTGCGGGACGTGCTGGGACTGCACGGCACGAAGTTTGGCTGTGGGATCGGCTATTGCGCTGCCTGCACGGTCCTGATTGACGGACGTAACACACGATCCTGCCAGACTCCGGCCGAGCGAGCCGTTGGCAAAACGGTGGTCACGGTCGAAGGCGCCTCCGGGCCAGTCGTCGACGCGGTCCGCGACGCTTGGTATCGCGGCAACGTTGTCCAGTGTGGCTACTGCCAGCCCGGTCAAACCCTCGCCGCGATCTCCCTGCTGGAGTCGAATCCCTCTCCGGATGCAGCTCAGATCGCCACATGGATGAACGGAAACCTGTGCCGCTGCGGCACGTATCCGCGCATCAGGGGCGCGATCCGCGCGGCCGCGGAGTCACTGGCATCTGGCGCGCGGCCAGCCAGCCTTGCCGCGCCGACTGCGCCGGTGACTGAGCCACTCACCGGTGAAGAATTGGCGGACCCTGTCAAACCGTTCATCCGCGTCAGCCCAGACGGACGCGTGCTCGTGTTCTCGAGTCAGATCGAGATGGGTCAGGGTGTTCACACGGGTCTCGCGACCATCGTCGCGGAAGAACTTGACGCCGACTTCGACTCCATTCAGGTGGTCAATGCCGCAAACGGAGCCACGCCGCAGGGAGACGTCTACGGGAATCCGCTGGCCGGAGGGTTCCAGATCACTGGAGCATCCACCTCTACCCGAGCGTTCTGGCTCCGCTACCGTCAGATAGCGGCGCAGGCGCGTGCACGCCTGGTGGCCGCCGTGGCCGAGAGCTGGGGCGTGCCGCCCACTGAGATCGCAATCGACTCCAGCGTCGTGACGCATCCCAGCGGAATGCGCGCGACGTTTGGCGACCTTGCCGCGATGGCTGAAACGATGCCTGTTCCGGACGGCGTGCAGCCAAAGGCTCCCGGTGCGTACAGAACGATCGGGCGCCAGGAAGTCCTCCGGGTGGACGCCGTCGGGAAGATCCTCGGCACGACGCAATTCACGATCGACGTCAGCCTGCCGGATGTGCTCACGGCGATCGTACTGCACCCACCACGCTTTGGCGGTAAGGTGGCGTCGGTCGACGACCGTGCGGCCCTCGCGGAGCCGGGTGTCAGGGCAGTGATCCCAATCGAGGAGGGCGTTGCCGTCGTCGCCGAGACCTTCGCCGATGCCCAGCGAGGACTTCAGGCGCTCCAGGTCACGTGGGACGACACACACGCCGAGCGCCGCAGCTCCGAGGAGCTGCTGCTCGAGCACCGGCGGCTTGTGGAATCCGGTGAGCGGGCGATCGTCGCCCGAGCCGACGGCGACGTTGACCACGGTTTTTCCCAGGCGACGCACACCATCGATGTCGTCTATGAGCTGCCGTATCTCGCCCACGCGCCGATGGAGCCAAACAACGCCGTGTGCCGCATGCGCGACGACGGAGTCCTGGAGGTATGGACCGCCACGGAGTCGCCCACGTACACGCGGATGGCGGCCTCGAAGGCGGGTGGGGTCGAGGGCGAGCGTGTGCTCGTCCACGTCACTGACGCGGGAGGCTCGTTCGGCCTGCGCAGCAGCTCGGTGAACGATCCGACAACCGAAGCAGTGCAGATCGCGAAAGCACTCCACTGGCGATACCCCGTCAAGGTGCAGTCATCGAGAGAGGAGGAATTCAAGAGCGGTCGCTATCGCGCCATGGCCGTGCACCGCGTGCGCGCCGGAGCCGATGCCGGTGGGCGGCTGACGGCGTTCCATCAGCAGCTCGCCGCGCAACCGACCTCGCCCAACTTGCCATTCGTTGGCGATGTCCTGTTCAAAGACGGCGTCGATTTCATGACCACCACGGGCGCGGTCGACCACCCCTACACGTTCGAGAATTTCAAGCTCGAATCGACCAACGTCGACGCCGGAGTTCCAATCATGGTCTGGCGCTCCGTTGGTAACTCGCACACCGAGTTCGCGCGCGAGTCCGCTCTCGACGAGCTGGCGGTCGCTGCTAGGCGCGACCCCGTGGACCTTCGCCGCGAACTTCTCGGGAACGATCCGCGCACGCTGCGCGCACTCGAGCTTGCCGCGGAGCATGCCGGGTGGGGATCGCCACTAGCAGCGGGTCGCGCACGGGGCGTCGCGTGCACCAACTATCTCAGCCATAGCGCCCAGGTCATCGAGGTGTCACGAGATGACCGGCAGCGCATTCATGTCGAGCGCATCGTCTTCGTGCTGGACTGCGGCATCGTCCTCGATCCGGATCTTGTCCGTGCGCAGGTTGAAGGCGGACTGCTGTGGGGACTCGGCGCGGCTGCCTGGGGCGAGGTCGTCCTGGGAGACGGTGGCGATATCGTGACCCAGAGCTTCGATCGGTATCTGGTAACGCGGATGCAATCGACACCCCAGATCGAAATCCATTTGATCGACTCCGCCGAGCCGCCGACGGGTGTCGGCGAGGTCAGTGTTCCAACTCTGGCCCCGGCGCTGGCCAACGCCATTTTTGCCCTGTCCGGCACGCGCATCCGGCGCTTACCGATGTCCCGGACAACGCGCATCTTCTAATTCGAAAGGACTTGCTGAATCGTATGGACGACGTGACCATTACCCCGAGTGAGAACGGCCCGTACCTGGTCTCCGGACCAGTCCACCTCACAGCACCTGACGGCCGTGAAATTCCGCATCCCGCGCAGTTTGCAATGTGCCGGTGTGGACATTCCAGCAACAAGCCCTTTTGCGATGGTACGCACCTGACCATCGATTTCGACGGTACCCTGGCGAACTGACGGGCACAGGTCCGTGCGATCGGCAAGGGTGTGGGTCTCTCGCCACGGCTCGAGACGGGCCGGTTTGGCCCCATTTCAGTTGCATGATCTCCTCGGGTAGCATCGAGCCTGAGCTGCAACTGACCCTTGCCAGCCCTTCGGGCAGGTGGGTTCTCGCGGCGGCCGTCCTCGGTTCTGCCATGGCCTCGCTGGATGCGACGGTCGTCAATGTTGCGCTGCCCGCAATAGGCCGTGATCTGCAGGCGAGCTTTGAAGGGCTCCAGTGGGTGATTACCGGCTACACGCTCACGCTAGCGTCATTCATTCTGGTAGGTGGCGCACTTGGTGACCGTTTCGGCCGTCGTCGGGTGTTCACCGTTGGTACGGTCTGGTTCGCCGGTGCGTCGACGATTTGCGCACTTGCCCCATCGACCGAGACACTCGTGGCCGCGCGTGCTTTCCAGGGAATCGGCGCGGCGTTGCTCACGCCTGGCAGCCTGGCGATGATCCAGGCTTCGTTTACCGAGCAAGGACGCGGCAAAGCCATCGGTGCCTGGTCAGCCTTCGGCGGTGCCGCGACTGCGATCGGGCCTTTCCTCGGCGGGTATCTGGTCCAGGGACCCGGCTGGCGATGGGTGTTTCTGATCAACGTTCCCGTCGCGGCGATCATCGTCGCCATTGCCGGAAGACACGTGCCCGAATCGCGGGATCCGCACGCCCCCGCCCATCTGGATCTCTCCGGCGCCGCTCTGGGCGCTCTTGGCATGGCCGGAGTGATCTACGCGCTGATTGGCACGAGCGGAGGAGCTTCGATCACCACGTTCATAACGCTGCTCGTTGGGATAGCATTCCTGGCAGCGTTTGTCGTCAACGAGCGCCGCAGCCCCAACGCGATGATTCCATCCAGCATGTTGCAGTATCGGCAATTCAACGCTGCGAATATCGTCACGTTTGCGCTCTACGCGGCGCTCAGCGGCCTGTTCTTTCTGTTGGCCATCGACCTGCAGGTCGTGGCGGGATTCTCACCCGTCATGGCTGGGACGGCGCTTCTGCCCATAACCGGCATCATGCTGGTGCTGTCCTCCCCCGTCGGCGACCTGGCAACCCGAACCGGGCCGCGCCTGCCGATGTCGCTGGGGCCGCTGATTGCCGCCTGCGGGGTGCTGCTGCTCCTGCGGATTGGGCCGAATGCGTCCTATGTGGCCGACGTCCTGCCTGCCGTGACAGTCTTCGGGTTCGGTATCGCGCTTCTGGTTGCCCCGCTCACCATAGCGGTCCTTGGCGCGGTCCCCGCGGAACATGCCGGCGTCGCCTCGGGAATGAACAATGCCGTAGCTCGCACCGCCGGGGTGCTGGCCGTAGCGGTTCTGCCGCTGATTGCAGGGATTTCGGGCGACGACTACCAGGACCCGCTTGCCTTCGCGGCCGGGTTCCGCATTGCCTTGTTCGTCAGCGCCGTGTTGTTGGTGGCGAGCAGCCTTATCGCTGCGTGGTTGATTCGCGATCCGCGTCCTTCCACGGGCGCGCTCCCTCAGAGACGGTTCTGCGCGATCGAAGGGCCACCGCTGCAACCAGAGCCGACAGCGATTGCGGACATGACTTCTCCTTAGCCCTTTAACTCGGCGGACCAGAGCCCGATCTGGGTCCGGATCATGGAGTCGATCCGTCTTTGACGGCGGCTTCGCGTCCTGCATGCATCCCTGAAAGCGAAAGGAGACCACTCGCATGTCCAGCGCTCCAACCATTCGCGACCCGTTGCCCGACCATCTCATCACACCCCAGAACTCGACGCTCCTGCTGGCCGCCTACCAGCCTTCGCAATTCTCCGATATCCGCTCGATGGATACGGGCCTGCTCCTCAAGAATGTGGTGTCGACCGTCAAGACCGCCCGGGCGTTCAAGCTGCCGATCGTGCATTCAACCGTCAATGTCGCTGCCGGCCAGGGATACACCGTTCCCGAGCTCGCCGAGCTGCTCCAGGACAATCCCGCGTCGTTCGAAGCGCATCGCGCCGGCCTGGAACGCGTCCTTCAGGCTGGCGCACAGCCGATCAGCTGGGTATCGTTGGCGTGCGAGCTTCATCGGGACTGGGCTCGCCAGGAGACCATGGCGGACATCTTTCAAATCGTGCTCACCGAGCGCCTTCAGCAGGAATGACAACGGACGTGGCGGCTTCCATCGCCGATCCAACGGCACGCGAGTTCCTTCGGCAAGCGGACCCGATTCTGGCAAGGGTGATCGACGAGCGCCCGGATTTCCGGCCGCGGGCGTTTCTGGAGGAGCTTCCGCGCCTGGACGCCTTCGGCACACTGATCTTTCAGGTCATTGGCCAGCAGCTTTCCGTCAGCGCCACGCGAACCATCATGTCGCGGCTGGAGCAGCGCTTCGGCGGACACCTGCCCTCCGCGGCGGAGCTGCTCGCCGCGGATCCGCAGGTCTTGCGCGCGAGTGGCATGTCGACCCGCAAGGGCGTTACCTTGCGGGCGCTCGCCGAACGCTTCGTCGACGGACGCCTGAGTGACCAGAAGCTGGCGCTCTTGCCAGATGACGAGGTCGAGGCACTGCTGACGGAGGTACCGGGCATCGGGCCATGGACCGCGCATGGTTTCCTGCTTGTGGCGCTTGACCGACCGGACGTGTTCCTGCCCGGCGACCTGGCCTTGCGTCGCGCGGTCAAACGCCTGTACGGCTTCGACCACATGCCAACGCAACAGGAAATGGAGAGCGTGGCGGAGCGCTGGCGGCCGTACCGCAGCCTGGCGGCCAGTTACCTGTTCGCCTCCGAATACGAAACGCTGCCCACTGCATCAGCGCCGGGGCCGCAGCTTCAGCCCTGACCAGTGGAACCAACATCAGAACCACCGAGCGAGAATGCACGTGCGCGGCTAGCTGCAGCGGCGCGAAGAGGCGCCCGACTGCACGGCGCTCTGGACGACTGATAACGGCAGCCCACTGTCCTGCTTCGGCAGACAGAGCGTTTTCCGGCGGCTGGATTGGCAGCGTCACGCTACCAATGTGGTGGAGCATTCGGCATTGCCCCCCGCGGTACAACCAGGAATTGATACGCGCGGAGCTTATCATGGCCACCATGGCATGGCTGGATATTCGCGGCACCGACATTCACTACCTGGACTTCGGCAGCGGGCAGCCGCTGCTGTTCCTGCATGGCAACGGCTCGAGCGGTCTGAACTGGCATCAGCAGATCGACTTCTTCAGGGAGCGTTATCGGGTTATTGCGTACGACTCAATCAACCACGGTCACTCCGGCAACTCGCCGCGGAACGAGCCGGAGCCTGACCGAGTGGACGAGTTGGAGGTGGTGCTGGCGACGCTCGGTATCGAGCGGCCGATCCTGTGCGGCCATTCGATGGGTGGCTCGACCGTGCTGCGCTGGGCGTGCCGCCACCCATCATCTGCCCTGGCTCTGGTGGTCTCTGGTTCCGGCGTGCCTCGGTCTGGTTCGGGCGTGCCAAGAGCGAGTGAGCCCCTGCCAGAATCTGCGGCTTTCCTGCCGCCGTCGGCAGGCACGTTCACCGAGGATTGGGTTCACGAGCATGGCCGTGAGATGGCCCGCTACGCGCAGCTGCGGTCGACCGGCACGCGATTGGAGGCACAGCGCCATCCACGTCAAGCAACCGCGACGCGGCCGTCGCGCGATCCAGCCGAGTTGGTACCGCTGGTGAAAGCAATTGCGTCCCCCTTGCTGGCCATCGTCGGCGGTCTGGACGCGGCCCTGGCGTCGGCCGAGTATCTGCACGAGCTCCTCGCTGGGTCCAAACTGGAAGTGCTCGACGGCAACGCTCACAACGAGTACTACCAGTCGGCGGACGAGTTCAACCGGCAGGTGGCGGCGTTCCTGGACGGCGCCAGCTGAGCGAGCGGGCGTCCGGTCCGGGCAGCCGATCGGGCCACCGCTCGACTCGCACATCGAACAAACGGCCGGAGTCCGCCCCGTATGTAACGTCTTCTTTCAATCAGCACCTGACTGGCACACAATTGCCGCAGTTCAACGTCGGAAAGACCGTCGGCGACGGCCGATCAGAAACGGCACCGCGCCCAGCACGAACAGTACGTCGATGACGAGTAGCACCGGGATCCGTCGTGAAAATCCTCTACCCCGTTCAGCATCGGGCATTTGAACGAAGACCTCGAGCGCGGGATCGACGAAATGCGCCGGTACAGACGGGTAAGCGATCCGTGCTGTGGCGGTTCCTGTGGTGTCGTCGCCGCGGTGCCGGAGGTCGCCGCGGAGTACGATCTCGACCTCCAGCTGCTCGATCGAACGAGCGGCTAGGAGTCTGGCCGACAAGCCCGTTTTCAGCTCGAGTCGCAGTCGGTCAGACTTTCGTAACAGTTTGCACTTGGAGCGCGGCAGGCGGTTTCGAGGTGGATTACGGGCTTTCTCGGCTGCGCTCCTGGATGCGGGTGTCCCAGCGGTCGTAGTAGGAGCGTACG
Organism: uncultured Chloroflexia bacterium; assembly: GCA_963776625.1. Classification (GTDB taxonomy): domain Bacteria; phylum Chloroflexota; class UBA6077; order UBA6077; family CF-72; genus CF-72. The sequence goes on from CAVZNP010000015.1 coordinate 23,974, forward strand.
CCGACGGCTCTGGCCAGCACCCAGAGTGGCGGGAGCATGAGGTTCTGGACCCAGATTGGCGGTGAGGTCACTCGGCTCTCATGGCGGAAGTGCCAGAAGGTGGCACCGAGCTGAAGCGGATTCCTGGGTGCGCCTCGAGCGTCAGTGTTGCCATCGGCGACCAGACCTGCCAGGGCTTCGTGCCACTCCTTCGTGTGCAGCGCGGGGTGGAGCTCGACCATGCCCTCGATATCGGTAGATCCGCTGTTTCCCTCCGAGTGAGGTACCCCGGCGGGTACCACCACGGTCTGTCCAGCTCGCGCCAGGTGTACCTGGCCATTGAGCGTGAAACGTGCTTCGCCGGCAGTGATGGTGAAGCGCTCCTCCTGGTGCGGATGGATGTGCTCGGTAATCACTCCTGCAGGCACACTCCGCCAGTCGAAGCGGACGAACCGGCCATCATTGTCCTCTGCGACGGCCGTGTACTGGATACGCTCGCCGGTCGCCGGGTTGAAGAACGGTCGAAATCGTGCTGCGTCGCAGCCGATCTCTTCGACGGATGTGAGGCTAGCGTGCTGAAGCGGATGGTTTTTTGCGGGCGCTGAGGTTCGGATCGTTGCGAGATCGCGGAACCCGGCGGCCGCGGTGCCGAGCAGCAACGCACCGGCCGCAAGCCCCGTGGTGGCCGCGAGGGTGGTGCCCGACAGAGTCGTCATGAGGATGACGGGCCCAATGGTCAACGCCCAGCCCACGCGACGGTATCGCGGAATGTCCACGAGGTGGTCCAGCCACAACAGCAACGGTCCGATGGTGATGGCGATCGACGGCAGTACCCAGTCGCTATAGCCGGCAGCGATGACGACAGCGGGAGCGACGAAGGACGCGATTAGCTGAACGATGGTCGCGACGGTGACGTCTCGCTCGATGCGTTTGGCTTCGGGACCGGCTGGCATGGGCGCGGCGCCCGCGGTGACGCGCAGGCCATAGCCGGCGACGGCCACGGCGATGACACCCAGGACAACAGCCAGCACAATCCCAACGTCGCCAGCGATGTTGAGACTGCCGCGCACCAGCCAGAAAGCAGCAAACGCCACCTGAATAAGTCCACCGACACGTCGGACACGTCTCGACCACGCCTCGGTTGGTTTCAGCTCAACGCCATCTGGCGCTGCCGTCATCGCGGTCTCGTCGATACGGCTGAGGGCACCGATGACGGGGCCTGCGCGGCTTGGCCTCGGTACCAGGCGACCGTCTCTGTGATCGCGGCGAGCAGCGGAGTGCCCGCGCGTCCGAAGGTGGCCTCGTATTTGGAGGTGTCGAGCACGAAGGGCTCCTCGAACTCGTACTCCATCTCAGCCAGCTCTCGGATCAGCGGATTGACCAGTCCGAATGCCCGCAGCACGAGCTTGGGCGTCGTTCGGATCTTGACGGGATGTCCGACCACCCCAGCGAGGAGATCCAGGAGTGCCCGCGTGGTGACGGTCTGTGGGCCGGGCAGGTGCCACACCTGGCCAACGGCCCGCGCGTCGGTGCCGAGAGTGACCAGGCCAGCGGCAATGTCGGGAACGTAGCTATACGTGTGCGGCATCTCAGGATTGCCGATGAAGTCGACCTGCCGGCCAGCCAGCGCGTTAGCAAAAACCCGCTCGCCGAGCGTCGAACCAGTCACGCCAGCACCGAAGAAGTCCGACGCACGTCCGATTGCAATCTGGATTCTGCCAGCCGCGGCGGCCGCTTGAAGCTCCTGCGTCATCGCTGCGCGCGCACGGCCTTTCTTCGTCGTCGCCGCCAGCGGCAGGTCTTCGGTCAGTGGCTTGCCGCCACTCGGGCCGTAGCCGTAGACGTTCTCGAGGGTCACCAGGAGTGCATGCGTCTGTTCCGCGGCGGTCAATACCGACCGCTGCAATGGCGGAAACTCTTGTGGCCAGCGGGCGTACGGCGCATTGAGACACTGGTACACGACGGAAGCGCCTGAGGCGGCCTCAGCAGCGGCTGCCGGATCTGCGACATCGGCTGCTTGCCAGTCAACTCCGTCGGCGAGCGTCGCTGGTCGATGCCGTGACACGGACCGCACGGCAAGCCCCATCCGTGCCAGGTGCGCGGCGAGGGCATTGCCGACCTGTCCGGAGCCGAACACGATGTGCAGCGCGCGCTCACTCATCGGTGCCGCGGCGTTCGACACCACGCTTGTGGAATGCTCCTCGGGTGGCTCCGCGTGGACATCGTCGCGGGGTGGACATCGTTCCCGACGAGCCTGAGACTGCACGCTGGCAGACCTTCAAAATCCGATATCACGGCGTGTCTCCTCGAGCTGAGGAGGCGTCGAGCCCGTACCGGGCGACGAACCGTGTCCGGTCGTCCCGCGCGCGAACCAGGCGTCTCGCGATGTGCCGAGCGATACGCGAGAACGCCCGGTCGAATGCTCCCAAATGCCCTGGGACGGGCTCAGCCATGAGTCTGAGCGGCCTCGACCGATTCGTCATGAACTTCGATCATCTGGGCGCGTGGCTCGTGTTCTCGAATGTGGCTATCCGACCCGGTGACGCTGACGGTGGTGATCCGAGTGTCCGTTCACGACACCCTTGTACGCGTAGCCTCCAATGACTGGCGTGCAAAGGTTGCGAATGACTCCAGCGCGTTGTCGGCTTCGGGAAGGAACGGAAAAAGGATGAACGAATGCACGCTGTCTTCAACGGGGTGGAACTCGGTACGTACACCGGCGCTCACCGCCCGCTCGAACAGCGTGCGCGCGCCTGGGAATAGCACCTCGTCTGTCGCGGCGTGGATCAGCAGCGGAGGGAGGTCGTGCAAGTCGGCATCGATTGGAGACAGGAGCGAATCGGCCAGGTCGGTATCCTGGACGTAGCACGCAGGCTAGCTGCGTCACCGTGACTCGGTTGAACCATGGGTCGCGCTTGGTCTCGGTGTTGAGCGTTGCCGCGCGCACCGTCAGGTCGACAAACGGCGACACCACGTGGAGTGCGTCGGGCTGGCGCTCGCCCAAGCGGCCGAGCAGAACCGACAGAGCGAGGGCGAGTCCCCCACCGGCGCATTCGCCGAAGACGAAGACTGGCGCGTCTGGGAAGTTGGCAACGAGCCACCGGTAGCACGCCACGACGTCGTCGAGCGCCGCGGGAAACGGCTCCTCCGGAGCCAGTCGGTAGGCGGGGGTGAGCGTCCAGCCGCCAATGGCCGAAGCGAGCCGCCCGGCAAGCTCCAATGACGTTTCAGCAGATCCCATCACGTAGCCACCGCCATGGAGATGGAGCACGATCGGTGTCTGGCGCGAGGCGTTGAATGCCCCGGACCGAGCTGCCCGGACTCCGTTGCAGTCGATCTCCTCGTTTGGCAGGCTCGCTCGAGCGGGAAATTCGCGCCGGAGGAACTGCTCATAGCCATCCCGTTCACCGGGCCAGCCCCTCGATCGATCCTCCAGACTCAGCGCGTGCTCCCACAGCGTATAGGCGCGTTGCGCCTCTGGCCGTCGCATGGGATTGGCGGGCGGCATCTGCGCCGCCTCGAACTCTGCTGCCGTTTGCTGCGCAGCTCGAACGGGATCGTGACCCATCAGCCATTCGGCCATCGGAGCCGCAACAGGGTTCAAGCGGCGTAACCCGCGGTAGTAGCCATTACGCGCCCGGACCTGAGTCGGGTCGCTCGTCTGGCTGTTCCGCAGGTTCACCCGAGACGATTCGAGCATGCGCGTCGTGCGCCGCCGGCGCCGATAGATGTACTCCTGAAGCGCCGCGCTCGTGTCGGCGGGACCATGGCGCTCGAGACACACGGAGAGCATGACAGCATCTTCGAGAGCCATACCAGCTCCCTGTCCAGCGCTCGGCGGCGCCGGGTGCGCGGCGTCTCCAAGCAGCACCACACGGTTGGTCCCCCATTGCTCGAGGGGGTCGCGGAAGTAGATCCCGGTGATGAGCACGTTGTCGATGACGTCGAGTTGCTCGTGGATGGCCGGACACGCGCCCTGCAACGCCTTGCGGAGGTCCTCGATTTCGCCCGAAGCCGTCCAATCTTCGCGACGCACTTCTTCCATCGGAATGAACGCACTCAATGAAAACACACTGTGAGGATGCGCCGCGTGTCGCAGCGGATAGACCAGGACGTGACGACGCGGACCGAGCCACGACAGGATGTGCTCGGAGTACTCTTCGCGCACACGGGCGCGCGGCATCAGACCGCGCCAAACGACCGTGCCGGTGAAGCGCGACTCTTGCTCGCCGAACAACAGCGTCCGCACACGCGAATTTAGCCCATCGGCACCAATCACGAGATCGGCGCGGATCACTTCGCCAGTGTCGAGCTCCACCGCGGCGTCGTGGTCGGTCTCCTCGAGCTTTACCACGCGGCTTCGGGCGCGGACGCACTCTGGCGGAAGACAGCGCATCAGGCTCTCGAGCAGGTCCGCTCGATGTCCGCAGCGGTAGTACTCGCCGTACTTGTCGTACTGCGGTTGGAGCGAGGACGAGGAGATCACTTCGCCGTCTTCGAGACCGTGTTGTCGGCCGCGCAGGATGACCGAAGCCGTTTCACGCCAGTACGCGTCGGCTCCGATGTAGGTGAGCGCCTTCGTCGCGTTCGGCTGAAGTCCGAGGCCGGCACCAATCGCGGTGAAGGCACGCGCCTGCTCGAGCACGAGGATCTCGATGCCGACTTTTCTCAATGCGATGGCGGTGGCAAGCCCGCCGATACCGCCGCCAACGATGATTGCTTGCATCGGTCAGTCGCCCCAGAGTCGTTGCGTTGCGAGGCGCACGCCCTGACTCAGGGCCTCGAGCTTTTTCCACGCCACCTTCAAATCGACCTCCCGCGAGCCAGCTTGCGATCGTTGCCGATCATCACATTTTCACGGCCCATCAAACGAGCATAGTTGCAGGTCAATTCGGCGATCAACTCCGGGTGCGCTACCCAGTTCGCGCCGTGACGCAGCATGTCGAAGGCGGCGGAGACGACGAGAGTTCTCGAGGACCGACTCTGTCCGACACTGTCGGAACCGCAACGTAGCGGCAACTGACGCGTACTGCCGCGTGGCGGGACATCATCTCGCCGATCGTGGACGGATGGATCAGCTAAGCCGATCGTCGAGCGGGTCTATCCCCCTCCGCGAGGCGGGCGAGGCCTTGCGTCATCTGCCTGATGATCGGCCGTTTGGCAAGGTCGTGTTCGCGGGATGGTGGACATGCCAGGCGCTATTCAGGTCGATGGCCAGCGCCCGCGACCAGACGTGGCGCGCACGCCAGCAGTTGCTTCGGCGAGCGCGTCAGAAGCCTTTTTCAGACTGGGCTTGCCACGCCGAGTTGCAGGGGCTGGCGGCCGCGGGAAGCCAGGCCTCGGCTCGCGACGAGAGAGCCATCCCGGAAAAGAGCAGAGCAGCCATGGCCGAGGTACTACCCTCACCGAAGGGACGCAACCGGGGGGCAGTATGACGAGCTCGACGACGACGCGGCGCGAATGGCACCTGGAGCAGCCGATCTCACGCGACGTTCCGGTCACCCGGGGCCTGGTGGACCGGGAAGCGCTCCTCCAGGCGCTGGATCGCGCCGTGACCAGGCAGATCACCGTCATCTCGGCGCCGGCGGGAAGTGGCAAGACCTCGCTGCTGCGCGCCTGGGCCGACCGCTCCACCGACGTTCGTCGCGTCGCGTTCGTGTCCGTCGACCGTGGCGAGCAGGATGCGCAGCGATTCTGGTCTGCCGTCCTGGCTGCGCTCCGCCGCTCGTCAGCGTCGGTCGATCCTGAGCTGAAACCCGCGGCGTTAGCTGGGGTTGACGCCGACCAGCTGGTCGACATGGTCCGTTCGGAGTTGGCCGAGCTGCTCGAACCCGTCGTGCTGGTCGTCGACGATCTCCACGAGTTGAGATCGGCCGAGGCGCTGGCAGAGCTCAAGCGTTTGCTGGCGGTTCTGCCGAGCTCCGCGCGGGTGGTGCTGTCGTCTCGTCGGGATCCTCCGATCAGGCTGCACCAGTTGCGGCTCGCCGACGAAATCGCCGAGATTCGGGCCGCCGATCTGCGGTTTACCGAGCGCGAGGCGCGCGAGCTACTGGCTCGGTCCGGAATCAGCTTGTCCGAGGGCGGCATGGCCGCGTTGTACGAGCGCACCGAAGGTTGGGCGGCTGGCCTGCGCCTGGCGGTGATCTCGCTGACCAGTCACGCGGATCCCGAACGTTTTGTGGCCGGGTTTTTCGGCAGTGACCGGGCGATCGGGGAATACCTGATGGCCGAGATGCTCGAGCGCCAGCCGAGCGAGGTGCAGAGCATGCTGCTGCGAACGTCGATTGTCGACCGGCTAAATGGGGAATTTGCCGACCTGCTGTCCGGCGGTGCGGGCTCGGAGCGGACGCTGCTGGAGCTGGAGGAGGCCAACGCGTTCGTCGTGTCGCTGGACGCCCAGCGCACCTGGTTTCGTTACCACCATCTCCTGGCGGATTTCCTGCGCCTGGAGCTCCGCCGAAGGTTGGCGGCTGAGGTTCCTGACCTTCATCGCCGGGCCGCCCGGTGGTTTGCGGACCACGGCGAAGTCGTGGAGGCCGTGCGACACCTGCTCGCCGCTGGCGACTGGACGGACGCGGCGCCGCTGCTCGCAGACCACTTGTTCAGTTTGACGCTGGACGGGCAGGAGGGCACGATCGCCGCGCTGCTGCAGTCTTTTCCGGCGGGGGCGTCAGTCGATCATCCTGAGCTGGCGGTGGCTCGCGCGGCGGTTGAGCTCGCACAGGGCCGGTTGGAGGAAGCCGCTGCTCAGCTAGCGCTGGCCGAGTCCCACGTCCAGAGCGCCCCGCCCGCCCGTCGCCGTCGCCTCGCGCTGGCAATCGCATCGTTGCGGTTGGCGTTGGCACGCCGCAGTGGTCAGTTCACCGAAGTCATGGAGCAGGTGAACCTGCTCGACGCCTCGACGGCAGACGAATCGAGCGACCAGATCGTCATTGGCAGTGAGTTGCGGGGAGTCGCGCTGATGAATCTGGGGATCGTCGAGACCTGGTCCGGGCGATTCGACGACGCAGAGCGTCACCTCTCCGAGGGCGCCGCGCTCGCGCGGACGATCGGCCGACCGTATCTGGAGCTCGCGTGTCGCGCCCATCAGGGTTTCGCGTCAAAGACGGTCTCGCTGGCGACCGCACGCGAGCGCGCCCGTCAGGCGGTCGCCCTGGCCGAGCGCTATGGCTGGGAAGATCGTCCGATTCTCGCACCCGCACTTGGGGCGGTGGGTGGCATCGCGGTCTGGATGGGTGAGTTCGAGGAAGCAGAGCGCTGGCTGCGCCGCGCCTGGGAAGTCGCCCAGCCCCATATTGACCCGGCCGCCGCCGTGCTTTTGCACGTTTCAACGGGTATGCTGCACGCCGCTCGCGGGCAGCATCCATTTGCGCTGCGGGAGTTCGCGGCGGGCGTACGGGCGCAGTCGCTCCTCACGGGTGCACACGCGCTCGGACTTCCGATTGCCGCATGGCTCGCGGCTACGCAAGCTCGCCTCGGGATGCCCGACGAGGCGCGCGCGACGCTCACCTCATGCTCCACCGATGACGAGCTGGTGGGCGGCATCCGCACCGCGCGTGCAGTGATCTGCATCACGGAGGGAGACCCCAGCACGGCGTTGGATCTACTCCAGGACGTGCGGGACACGCGACTCCCGGTCGGCCTCCCGCCGTTCGCGCTCGTCGAGGCGCATCTGGTCGCTGGTATCGCGCACCTGGACCTGGGCGATCGAAACGCCGCCGCTGTCTCCGCCGAGGCGGCGCTCGCGGCCGCCGAGCCAGACCGGCTCATCTTCCCGTTTGCAGTGATCGGGACCGGGGAGTTGCTCGACGTGCTCTCGCGTCGCGAAACGGCTCACCGCGCCCTTCTCGCCGACATCGCCGACATGCTGCGAGGCGCACCCGAGCCGAGCGCTGACGAAGAGCCCCTGTTGCCACCGGAAGAGCTGAGCCCAAGCGAGCTGCGCGTACTGCGCTATCTGCCGACAAATCTGACGCGGCCCGAGATCGCGCGCGAGCTCTACGTTTCGATCAACACGGTCAACTCCCACATCCGCAATATTTATTCCAAGCTCGGTGCGAGCGATCGGTCCTCCGCCGTCAGGCGCGCACGAGAGCTGCGGCTCCTCTCCACCGCGCGCACGAGCGTGGCTTCGGCGCGAATGCCCAGGAACTGGTGACGGCGTCCGCGTCGGCTGGCCTGGCTCAGGCGGATGCGGACTCTGCCAAGCGGAGCTGATCTCCTCTCATGACACATGACTCACGCTTCACCTGATCCTGGTGATGCGCCCTCACCCGGCGAGTAGTGATGATCGGGCTGTGGGCCAGGCGGCGTATGTCTACTCGCTCCGGATCTCTGGGCATCTTGGCCCAACGGCGCTGTCCGCCTTTCCGTCAATGGTTGCCCAACTCATGGGCGGGGACACGTTGCTCAGTGGCGTGCTGGATCGCTCTGCCCTGTACGGCGTCCTGGCCCAGATCGAGGCGCTCAACCTGGAGCTCGTCGAGCTTCGACGCGGGTGAGCAGCATTTCTGGGCAATGCGTTGGTCGAGCACCAGCATGCCCTCATGGACGCGGTCCAGCTATACGTCGGCGGTTCCGTGGTTGGCGTCACAGCTTCTCGGGTTCAGACCAGCGCACTGCAGTGGCGTTCGCCGCGCGAATCACCAGGAATTGGTGATGGCGTTTCACCTGGCTGCGAGCAAGAATTGGTTGTTTGAGCGGCACCAGGCGTCCGCGTTGGCCGGCCTGGTCAGGCCGATGCGGGCTCTGCCAAGCGGAATATGGATGTGATGTCATCAGTAACAACGTCTCCTGCCACTCTGGACCGGCGCTGGCTGGTCCTCGTCGTCGTAGCGGTCGCCCAGCTGATGCTGGTGCTGGATGCGACGATCGTGAACATTGCGCTGCCGTCTGCCCAGCAGGCGCTGGGCTTCTCGGACAGCGACCGGCAGTGGGTGGTGACGGCGTATGCGCTGGCGTTCGGCAGCCTGCTGCTGGTCGGCGGACGGTTGGGTGACATGTTCAGCCGCAAGGCGGTGCTCATTGCCGGCCTGGTTGGATTTGCCATCGCCTCGGCGATCGGCGGCGCCGCCAGCTCTTTCATCGCCCTGGTCACCGCTCGAGCGCTGCAGGGGGCGTTCGGCGCTGTCCTCGCGCCGGCTGCCCTGGGCACACTGGTGAGCACATTCAACGACCCGCGCGAACGGGGGAGGGCCTTTGGCGTCTACGGTTCGGTCGCGGCCGGCGGCGGCGCCATCGGGCTGGTCCTTGGCGGAGTGCTGACCGAGTACCTCTCGTGGCGCTGGTGCCTGTATGTCAACCTGATGTTTGCCACAATCGCCGTGGCCGGCGCTCTGGCCTATATCCGCGGCGGCCGGCCGGACAGCCGGCCGCGAATGGACTGGCCCGGCGCCGTGCTGGCGTGCGCCGGGCTGTTCGCGATCGTGTTCGGCTTCTCTCAGGCCGAGACTGCCGGGTGGACGTCCGCGCTGACCCTCGGCTCGCTGGTCGGTGGCGTGGTACTGCTCGCCGGGTTCGTCGTCGCTGAGCGGCGTGTCAGTCACCCGCTACTGCCGCTGCGGGTGATCGTTGACCGCGCGCGCGGGGGCTCCTATGTCGCTATCGGCATCTCCGGACTGGCGATCTTCGGCACCTTCCTGTTCCTGACCTTCTACTTGCAGGTGGTCAAGGGGTACAGCCCGCTGACGACAGGGCTGCTGTTCCTGCCGATGACCGGCTGCATCCTGATCAGCTCGAACCTGTCCAGCATCAATGGCCTGGGACCGCGCGTCCTGATCGCGGCCGGCATGCTGCTGGGTGCCGGCGGTCTGGCTCTCCTGACCCAGGTCACCGTGACCTCCAGCTACCTCAGCGGCGTGCTGCCTGCCCTGCTCATCCTGGGCCTGGGCCTCGGTCTGATCTTCGCTCAGGTCATCAACACCGCCACGGCTGGCGTCGCCGGCGAGGATTCCGGCGTGGCCTCCGCCTTGGTCAACACGATGCAGCAGGTCGGCGGGTCGATCGGGACGGCCGCGCTCAGCACGATTGCGCTCAGCGCCACGGCCACGTACCTGATCGGGCACGATGCCGGCCCTCTCGCCCAGGCGATCGCGGCCACCCACGGCTACACGACCGCCTTCGGCGTATCGGCGGGGCTGCTCGGCCTCGGCTTCATCCTCGCGATTGTCCTGCTGCCGGCTCGGCGCCGACTGGCGGACTTCGGGGACGCGGGCGCCGCAACCCCCGCCGCATCCGGCCCGCCCGCTCGCGCCGTTCAGCAGGCTTCCGAAGCGATTCCCGTTGCCCTGTGCAGTTGCTCGCCACTGATCACCCCGGTTGGCGAATCGCCAGACGGCCCGGGGATCTACACGCCAGCCAGACGGTCAGCGTAACCCGCGCACCGGGGGGCCAACGGCCGGGGTGGCCTTTCGCCGTCAACCTTTCGCCGTCAACAAGGTAGACGATGCACAGAGCAATGGGCAGGCTACTGCTCATTGCTCTCGTTATAACCCTTGGCTTTCAGGGCACGAGCACGATCTTGCCGAGGGTGTGGCCGTGTGCCAGTTCCTCATACGCCGCCTGAACATCAGCCAGCGCATAGACGTGCGCGATGGGGACCACTACGTTGCCCTCGCTGATGGCATTGGCAAGCTCCGCCAAGACGCGGACGCGTTCGCGTTCGCTGTCGATGGCGCTGCCGCCCTCGGCCTTCACCCCATACTTTGCGGGAGCGTCAAAGTTGGCGATGGTATCGATGCGCTCCGGTCGAACGCCGAGCGCGAGCGCCAGCTCTACGTAGTCCGCCCCATACGTGTCGACGAAGGCGTCGACAGGTCCGCCCGCCACAGCACGGATGCGCTCCGCCACACCGTCGCCATACGCGACGGGGATGACACCCCGCAGCTTGAGCCACGGATGATGCGCGGGGCTCGACAGCCCGATGACCCTGGCGCCCGCGGCTACGGCTAACTGCACCACCAGCGAGCCGACACCCCCAGCGGCATTCGAGACGACCAGCGTATCCCCCGCTTTCAGCCCCACGGCGCGGATCGCGGCAGTGGCGGTGGTGCCCGTCACATAGAGGGTACCCGCGGCTTCCCATGAGACGTTGGCGGGACGGCGCGTCAGGTTCTCCGCCGGCACCACGACATATTCCGCGTGGCTGGCGCGATTGTCGGGGAACACCGCCGTGTAGCCAATCACCTCGTCGCCGACGGCGAATTGCGATACCCCGGCGCCAGGCTCAGCGACGATGCCCGCGAAATCCGTGCCTTCGCCGGAGGGAAACGTCGTGGGCCAGATACTGTGCAGGAATCCCTCCCGAATCCCAGCTTCACTGGGATTGATGCCAGCCGCCTTTACCTGCACCAGCACCGTACCCTGCAGCGGGGTAGGACGTTCGACCTCCACAACCTGCAAGACGTCGATTCCGCCGTACTGATCGAAGCGGACGGCTTTTGGCATGCGTGTTCCTCCACATTTCTGGTAGCTTCGGATGGAGTCAAGGGCGTTTCGTAAGTCCAGACTCCGACGTTTCTGGAGTCTCCACGGCTTGTGGTGGTGCTGATTGAGGGGTGTATCCGTCCCTGGAGTTATGGGGCACCTCCCTTGCGGCCCTGCGAGTTCTCGACAATCTCGCGGTCGGTACGAATCGGGTGAGCTGTCGTCACTGCATTCTGGTGATTCGCCGCGCGGGGGCGCTGACCCGGTGGGCTGTTCGTCGCCGTCTCACTCTCAGCTCTCGCCAACTCACAGGGATCGGAGAATCTCCAGGGTCCGGTGAGAGCCGCGCGTCGGAGCCGCCGCCTGGCTTCGCTCGCGTCCGGACCGGTCTCGCCATGCGCGGCCGAGGTGACGAGCGTCAGCTTGCGCCAATCTGGGCGAGCATGGTGCTCACCATGACATAGCAGTCGAACCTCTCGATCTTCCCGTCGCGTACGTACCAGAAGTCGGCGCACGGGATAGCCACCCTGGCTCCGTTGGGCTGGATCGTGCCGGAAGGCGTCTCCAGGGGCCCGGAGAAGGTGCCCCGAATCGTGAGCTCGACGGCGACCATGTCGCCAAGTACGTTGACTCGGTGCAGGTCACGATGCACATCGGGATAGAGCTTGCCGAGGTTGAGCACAAGTTGGCCCAGTTGCTCGCCCCGATACGTCTCCTGGGAGACTCCACCCGCCTGGCCGCCAGTAAATTCCTGGCCAGCGTGGCCCAGGTTGATCACGCCATCTTCGGCGAACAGATCCATGAATCCCTGCACGTCCAGCACGCTGCCCTCGGCCGTGTGATAGGCGCGCCGGACGATTGCTTCGGCGTTGGTTGTCGTCTGGGTTGTCATTTCCCATCTCCATTTCGACGAATACGGCAACTGCTCGATTGAGCTCGCAACTAGCGCGACGTGGCACCATTGGCCCGCCCGAGGACTGAACGGGGATCGGCGGGCCGTCGGGCAGGTCTTCGGCGCGGGAGGTTGGTGATGTCCGTGGACTATCTCCGGCGCGTCTTGGGACACGTGCCCTCGCGGCTGTACGAGGTTTCGCCATGGAGTCCACGCTCAGCGCCAGCCGGGTGAGACGTCATCGCCAGATCACAGTGATTCGCGCGCCACGTCGGCTTCCCTTAGCGGCGATCGCCGGCGGGATCGCCCCGCCAACCGGGCTTCAGCGGCGCCGATGACCAGGCCACAGTCGGCGGTCGTGCAAGGGATGTGGGCTACGCGCGCTTGAGCTCGAGCACGGGAATGGTGCGGATTCCAGCAGTCTGGCGTTCGTACTCGGCAAAGCCTGGGTAGCGCCGCGCTTGCTCGGCGTAGATACGGTCGCGTTCAGCGCCGGTCAATTCGCGGACAGTCACCTTGTAGGTTTCGGTTCCGCGTTCGACACTGCCATCAGCGTCGGCGGTCAGGTTGTAGTACCAGTCCGGGTTGGTGGGTACTCCACCTTTGGTTGCGAAGACGTAGCCGATGTCCGCGTCGGTCTCGTGCGGGAGGTACTGCGTCGGGGTGACGTACTCCCGCCCGCTTTTGCGGCCGCGGTGGTGCACCAGGACCATTGGGGCGCCCTCGAAGATCCCGCCAACCCTGCCTTCGTTGGCTCGGAACTCCGCGATGGTGTGCGCGTTCCAGTCGCTCATGTCGAACTCCTTTCGTTCACGATTCCTGGTATGCCTTGCGTCAGGCGGTGATGCGTTTTGCGCTGGCGAGATGCGCCGACAAGAGTTGTCCGGCTCTGTCCAGTGCCTCGGCCGCTTCGTCGAGGATCGGGTAATAGGCCTGGAAGACGTGCGGCACCCCCGGGGTGATGTCGAGGGTGACCTCGACATCCGCGGTGGCAGCTTGCCGGGCGAGGCGTATGGCGTCGTCGAGGAGAACCTCGTGCGTGCCGACCTGGATGATCAGGGGCGGCAGGCCGGACAGATCGGCGAATATGGGGCTGATGAGGCCGAGAGCGGCATCTTGCCCCGACGTATAGTCGGCGACTCGCGCGCGGAGTGCTTCTGGGCTGAGCAGTGGGTCGGCCGCGCGCTTGGTTTCCATGGTCGCCCCGGCGAGGGTGAGGTCGGCATACGGTGACATGACGAAGGCCGCGGCAGGTAGGGGCAGCCCCTGATCGCGGGCGTTGACCAGGGTGGCGATGGCCAGCCCACCGCCAGCGGACTCGCCCGCGAAGGCGATGTCCGCTGCGGCCGTCCCCTTGCGGAGCAGGGCTGCGTAGGCCGCCAGAGCGTCGTCGACCGCTGCCGGATACGGGTGCTCGGGGGCGAGCCGGTAGTCGACGGAGATGACCCTGGCGCGCGTCCGCCGGCCGACCTGCGAGGCCAGGTCAGCGGCGAGGAAGGCATCCCCCATCACGTACACGCCGCCGTGGAAGTACAGGACCATATGGCGAGGTTCGACGCCGTCGACGGTGATCTCGGCGGTTCGCACACCGCCCAGCGTGGCCGCGGTCACGCTCACCTCGGCGGGCAGCGGCTGCGCCGATAGCAGCTCCCGGAGTTGTCGCCGCTGCTCGTTGACGTCGCGAACGGAGGGGAAGGCTGACTGGCGCAGGATGGCGTCGAGTCTCTCTCGCTGTTCGATGCTCACGGAGGATCTCCCTTTTCGTTGGCATTCGCCCGACAGCAATCCGCTACTCAAACTCGTGTCGCGGGAGGCGGGCCGTTATGAGGCTTGTCGCCAGCCAGGTGAGGCGGCGTCACCAGATCAAGGTGATTCGCGCGACTGGAGCTCGGTCTGAGGAAGGCTATGCCGGTTGACGCGGCAGGAGGACCGGCGTGCCGTGGACGCGACACCGGTTCACGCTGAACGCGTGCGCGCCGGGCGGCGCGAATTCGACGAGCATTGGACGATTCCCCTGTAAAGCCGTGAAGAGCGGACTGTCGTTGCCCTGGCGAACGTAATACCGCTTCCAGTTGACGTGCAGGAATCCGCAGCTTTGCGTCCGGGCGCCAGAATACCCCAGGTGACGGTCGTGGAGCAGTAGCCCACACGCCGGCACGTCGGTCGCTAGATCCAATCTCCAATCGCCACGGACATAGGCACGCGTGCCGCGTTTTGGGCCCCACACAGCAGCGTATTCGGTCAACTGCGCGGTGCTCCCGACAAGAACGCGCTGTGACGCCGCACGGAATCGGTTTTCACCATGGGAGCGCGCCTCAGGCTGAGCAGTGGCGCACTGCGCCAGCAAAGCCGTGTAGTCGACGCCGGGGGCGAGTTGCGTCCAATCCAGCAGCGATTCACGGATTTCGAATACATGCCAACCGGCCGGTAGCGTGCCAGTCATGCGCAACGCATCGAACAGGGCGCCAGGCTCACCCGTCCCAGGCGGGAAGTCATGTCGCGGCGGGGCTCCGATCGGGTACAGGCGTTGCAGCGAATCGTCGACCGCAATGGCGCGCAACGGCGGGGGAACAGTGCGGCGCTCGCAGGCAACCGCCCAGATCTCGCGATAGTACGGAACGGTTGCAAAGGCGAGGTCGATTCGCCGACGGTAGGCCGCTTCGTACCACGTCTCAGAGAACGATTGCGGCTGCGCGTGCCACCCGAACCGTGTCAACACGGCGCCGCGACGAGATATTGGGGAATCGGCTCGCTGCCAAAACGCAGCTTCAAATCGAGCATGCCTTTGCCAAACTCAATCGACTCCAGGCCCTGCTGCACCATGTGTTGGATTTCGGTCAGATATACATCAAAGTACAGGTGCCGCTGCCCACCGTCACGCATATCCAGCGTTCCGTTGACGGTCGTCGTGAGTCGATGAGCGTCGCAAAACGCGAGGTCGAAAGCGAGCAGACGCGACCCGACGCGGTGCCCGAAGTACGTCACTCCTTCCGAGTCATTCAGTCGCTCGAAATAGGCTTCGGGAATCGGAGCCACGCCCTTGTGACCGCGAACGTGTTTCAACTTGGTGAAGTGGGCGAGATTGCTTGCCTGCTTGGAGTCGATCCTCGGGACTGCGGTCAGCACCTCAACCTCGGCCGCGGTCTCGTCGTGCAAGCGCGCAAAGGCCCGCCGCCGATGCTTCGGCAAGGACGATAGGTAGTCGCCCATTGAACCCCACCGATTGATGAGCACCGTATTCGGTGCGGTGGGTAGTCGCGCTCGCAACGTGCCGCCCACGACCGGCATGGTGTTGTCTGTGATCTGCCAGTACAGGATACCGCGGTAGCCCAACCCAACTCGGCGCCGCAACGCTGACTCAAAAGCGCGCAACGCGACGGCTCTGTCGCGGATCGGGAGTTCAGGCGGAAATGCGAAGCCTTCGGTGAAACCAAGCAGTAGACGGCAGTTGAACCAGCCAATACGTGGAAGTCGTCCTGGCGTGGCGTAGCGCTCCGCTTTGGGAAAGAACGATCCGAGTTCGCCCATACACAGACCCAGCGGCCGGAGTCTGTCGTAGACGATCCCAAGCAGGACCGTGCGTTGTGAGCACCAGGCCAGCGGCGTAAGAACATCGGCCTTCCACGCGGCGGAAACCTTGTGCTCGACGCGAAAGAGCTCCCATTCGGGAGGAATCGCATCGCATGTCGGATCGATAATCTCCGCTCTCATGAGTTCGTGGGTTGGCCGAGATTTGCCAGTACCCGATCGCGCAGTGGACGTGCTCCGCCTGGCTCGTGCATGCGCAATGCGGTGAGAATTGACTCCGTCCCGAAGACTTCACGAAGCCGCCGCAGCGGAGGTCCCGAGTCGGTGTCGAAGAGTGCCCGTGTCAGCGCCCGATACCGCGCGCGCGTCCAACGTTGTGGCAGTTCGCCGTTGATGAGTACAGGTTGGAACGAGGCGCTCGCCGTGCGCGTGATCCAACAATCTCCGCGGCCGTGCAGCCGCAGCCAGGTGCGCGCGTGGATCGCACGCTCAGCTACCGCGGGGCTTGAGCCCCTCGCGGCAACGACCGCGTCGACGTCGTAGCATGCTGAGTGCAGATCTCCAAGCAACGTCCGAAACCGTGGCAGGCCAACAACCGGTGGTATGTCAGTAATGAGCGCGTGGAGCGCCGCGGCTCGTCGCTCGCCCGCGGCCGCGGCCACACTGAACGCGTCGTATTCGTCGTAGTACCGAAACAACGCTGCTCTGCCGAGACTGAGGCGAAAGTCAGACAGACAGTTCGTACGAGCGTACAACCACAGCACCATCGACCGCGGCATCACCGCCAGCAGGTCGGATAGGGTAAGGCCGCCGCCCCGAGAGCCTGAGATTTTGGCCCGCTCCGCCCCCTGGCGAACCAGGCCGTAAGGCACGATGACAGGCTGTGGTGTCCTCAAAAACGAGTCGTAGATCCGCTGCGTACGGATCATGGTGCTGCCGTCAGTGCAGTGGTCCGGTCCGGCGGGCTCGCAGTCGATTCCTTCATGGGTTACGCGCAGGACCCAGTCCAGTGCCCAGGAAGGCTTCACAACGTCAAGTCGCTGGGTCGTAGTCAGCGCGCCGCAAGATCTACACACGTAGCGCAGGCGCTCTGGATCCAGATGCAAGATTCTGGTGGTGTTGCGCCCACATTGCTCGCAATACACCGCAAACAGATTCTCCGCGTGCCCCACGCCGAGTATCCGGGCAAGCCGCTTGGCGCTGGTGAGAAAACGTCTCTGCAAGCGACGGTACGTGCCGCCGAGATAGCGCTCACACTGGTAATGCGTCTGCCATTCGGCGACGGATGTGGTCCGTCCGTCGATGTCGGCCTTATCTGGACAGATACCGACCGCCTTGAGTTCAGCGATGTAGCGTCGGCAGATGACCGTCGAGCGCGCCTGGTTCGCCGCGAGCGGACGCCCGCCGTACGGCGCAAGCTCGTGATCGCGCGTAGCCTGTGCGGTGCGCTGTGGATCGAAGTCGTCGAAGCTCAGGAGTATCGTCGAGCGACGCCCGAGAAGACCAAGAGCACGATGCACAAGGTAGGCGGTCGCGGTGTCTCGGAAGTTGCCGCAATGGAAGGTGCCAGTAGGTGACATGCTCGTCTGAATCAAAATGGAGCGATCAGCAGCGACTCGATCCATGAGCCGGTGCGCGTAGTCGTACGCCCAATGCGAGTGACCGCGGTTTTGCGCGAAGAGGCCGGGTGGGAACATCGCTGTCTTGCGCGGGAGTCGCCAGACACGCCGCCGTTGCAGCCTGTTCGCGATTGATGGCGCGGGAATCATCCACGCGCCCCGGGGCGACGCTCGTTGCCGCGCCGGTAGTTTCCAGTGGCTCGCGCGAGTAGTTGCTGGCGCTCCGCTTCGCCCGCGGCCACGCGCAAGCGTGCACGGAGTTGTTCGGCGTGAGCGCCGGCTACGGTAATGACCACGCGACCGCCGCGTGAGATCAGTACGCGGCCGTCGCCAGTCACCCGGAACCCAAAGGGATCGCGCGCCAGACGGTCGTCAACCGCGCTTGGCGGGTGTGTCATCCGTTCTTGCCATGTTGGAGGCATGTTCTTCGCGACCTCGATAGCACCGAACCGTGTCGGAGACTGAGGACCGAGCTCGCGTGCCCACCTGGCCATGCGGCGTAGCCCGTCGCACAGTGGGACCGAGTCCGCTTTCAGGTCCAACAGGGTGCGCACCTTCTCGTGGGATGAGTAGGCCGCGACCACTTCGTGTCGGGCCGGCAGGTAGTTGATTCGCAACTCTACGCCCATCGCACTTGCCACTTGGCGCGCAAGCTCGCTCACCGAGTACGGGTGGTCGCCCCCAATGTTGAACGTCTCGTTGAAGGCCGCGGGATTGTAGATCGATCGCGCGATAGGCAACGCCACGTCGTCGATATAGCTGAAAGCGCGCATTTGCTCACCATCGCCGAAGACCGTGAATGGCTCTCCTCTCAGCGCCTGGTTCATGAAAATGCCAATCACGTTGCGGTAGCGATCGCCGATGTTCTGGCGTTCCCCGTAGACATTGTGGGGCCTGAAGATAATGAACGGCAGACCGAACAGCTCGCGACTCACGTGGAGATCCATCTCGACCGCGTATTTGGCAATCCCGTATGGATCCTGAGGAGCGGGAGTCTGAGTCTCCTTCATGGGAACCTGTCCCCGTCCGTACACCGCGATTGACGACGTGAAGACGAATGCCTTCACGGTGCCGGCGTTGACCGACGCATTGATGAGATTGACACTTCCAAGGAGATTGTTGGTGTAGTTGAAGCGTTTGATGAAGTAGCTGAGGCCTTCAGCAGCGTACGCCGCCGTATGGAAGACGTAGTCGAACTGCCACTGGGCGAAGAGCGCCTCAATTGCAGCCACATCGTCGATATCGCGCTGGACAAGCACTGCTTCACCAGGAACGTTATCTGCGGCTCCCCCGGAAAGGTCGTCCACGACGACCACCGTGTGGCCCATACGGCTCAGTTCCGCGGCGATGTGAGATCCAATGAAGCCGGCCCCGCCGGTTACGAGCGAAGTGGGTTTCATGCCGGTGCATTCTCCTGACTGGCGCGCCTCGTCCGAGCCGCGTTACCCAAGGTGAGGCTAGATGGGTTGGGCGTCGCTGCTACAAGGCCCAACATCCGCAGAGCTGGAGCGGCCATGACCGTTGTGGCCAAACCCATCCCCACCAGGACCGTAAATGCCTCAGTATTGATGACACCCAGCGACAATCCCGTGCTGAGTACCACGATTTCGGTGATTCCCCGCGTGTTCGTCAGGGCTCCGAGGCCCAGTGACAGGCGCGTTGACAGACCGCCCGCGCGTGCGATCAGGAACGCACCCACGAACTTGCCACCTATGGCAACGATCAGCAAAACCCCACCAGCAGCGACGATCGCCGGTTGCCGCAGAGCGTTCCACACGTCGACCTGCATGCCCACCGAAGCAAAGAACATTGGCAGGAGGAGAGCACGATTCACGCTGTCGAGCTGTCCGGGCGTGTCGCCCCACCATCGAGCATTGCGCGGAAACACCAGGCCCGCGAGGACACCGCCGAAGATCGCGTGGACACCGATTGCGTCGGTGGCGGCAGACAAGGCGAACACGAGCCCGACCAGCGCCGCGAGACGCGCGGCAGGCGAGAACCTTCGGTGTTCAAATCGGTTCACGGTACGTTGCAGCACTGGCTTGACCACCAGAAAAAGCGCCACCACCATCAGGGCGGACAATGCCAATGCCCATTCGGCACGCACTGTTGCATTCGCGCGGGTCAGCGTGATCACAACCGCCAACGCGCACCACACCAGGACATCCGCTACCGCCGCACAGACCAGTGCCAGTGTCCCGAGGAACGTGTCCGCAATCCCGGACTCTTCGACGATCCGAGCCAGTACCGGGAACGCACTGACGCTCACGGCGGTTCCGATGAAGACGACAAGTGGCAAGAATGCTGCTTGTGGCCCTGCCATGACGCCGTAGAAGGGAATGGCCGCAAGGACACCGAGCGCGAACGGAACAACCATCATCGCCTGGCCAGCGGCTCCGACCAGGTACGGGTGCCGCTTCAGCACGGACAGGTCAAACTCGCGTCCCACCGCGAACATGAACAGGACCAACGCCATCTGGGCAATCAAATTGAGATCAGGCGCGAAGTCGGGTGGCAGAATCGCCGCCGACCAGTCTGGGGCGATGCGACCCAGCGCGGATGGTCCGATCAACAGGCCAGCAAGGATCTCGCCTGTGACCGATGACAGCCCCAGCCGGCGAGTGAGCCGACCGCACGCACCAGCCAGCACGCCGATGACGGCAACCGCGCAGAACAACCGCCACATCGCTTGAGCGGGGGAGCCGATGCTGGACGCCACGGTGGGCCCGGTGCCCGCGGGCGAGCTGCTCGCGAGTCCCTGGGACAGCACCACCACCAGGACGACGGCCACGCTGGCAACGGACAGACACACGGCGACGATCGCTCCGCGCACCGGATCCGACAGCTCCGCGCTACCGTGCGCGTGGGGCGGCGAGACAAGTGCGTTCATGCTTGTGAGCCGAGCGGTGCGTCGTGTGGCTGAGCTATGAGCCATCTCAGTACGAATGTGGCATGAACGAGCTCACCGCTGACGAGCGCAGTCACGGCTCCCAGTGCGCCCGCATACGGCACCAGGACCCAGGCAAGCGATGCCACCGCTGCAAGCCCGGCCAGCGCCCCCAACACAGTCGCCCGGAGTGCAGCCGACGACGCGTTTTCGAGGACGTAGTTGACGGTCGCGACGCCGAAAATGACCGGGACGCAAGCAACATAGAATGCGAGCACCGCCACGTCCCCGTGTGATGGCAGCAATGTCGTGGACAGGACCAGTGCCAGCACGACGTAGGCCGCACCACCCCACACCAGCGGCACCAGCCATGCGCGCAAACGCAGCACAAGATCAGCGGCGTCGTGTCGTTCGAATGCACGCGAGACCCTGGGCTGACAGATACGCAGGAGATAGGCGAATCCATTGAGGAGCAGGCCCGATGCAACGAACGCAAGGTACAGTCCAGAACTCTCGGCGCTGAGTCCGGCGACACCGAGTACCACGAAGAGCAGGCTCACGGCGATCCCTCCAACCACATCGGGGATGGCCATGAGCGCGGCCGTGCCCACAACGCGCCGCACGAGACTCCGGTCGCGTAGGCGCGAAAAGTCCAGTCGCAATCGGACAATGAGCACGAGGTCGAGGCTGACGGTGGTGCCGAGAAGGAGTACCAGAAACCCGATTGGCGACGCTCCCAGGAGCGCCACCGCGGCGGTGGCACCCGTCACGGCGACGGCTAGCACCGCAAAATTGAGGGCATCGGCGACCGGAACGTCGGTGGCACGGTACAGACCCACTAAGACGTAATTGGCACCGGCTGCGATCGCGAGACTGCCCGCGAGTGCCACTTGCGGGTTGAGCTCGTCACGCAGGACGCTGGTCGCGATCAACGCGGCCGCTGCACCGACGACCAGCACCGCGGTCATCACCAGGTACACGCCGAGCATGCCCGCAACACCACCTCGGGCCCGCGGGATCCACTTGAGTGCCGACTTCTCGACCCCCATCGAGCTGAGAGGGCCCAAGAACGCGACCGCACCCATCTCTGCCGCGAAGCCCGCGTACGCGGGTTGGCCCCACACTCCGAGCAGCACCAGATTCGCGATGAGCATGGCTGCGCGCCACGTGGCACGGGCGCCAAACAGGGCGGCAACGCGATCCGGTGCGAGTCCCGTAAACCGTCGTAGGATCTCGTTCATCTCACGTCACTCACATAGTCCGAGGTCACAAACTTCGCTTTTCCTCCGGCCGTGAGCTCAACTCGGTCAGCGTGCGCCACGTCGAGCGCAAACTCGCCTCCAGCCGCCTCGAAGACCCATGTGCGCACGCTCGCGTGGAGGTCGGGCGCGGCGTCCGCCGCGGGAACCACAAAGAGGTGGACAGTACCGATCCTGTCCTGGCTGACGAAGCACTCGCTGATACCGGGATGAAAGGCGGCCAGAGACAGGAAGGTGTCCGCGAAGATCCGCCTTCCGTCAGGAAGCGCAATCACGTCATTGCTCCGCCCTCTGGTGAGCGTGAGCGTGCGAAACCTCCGCCCACACCGGCAGCGGTCGGGATCGATCTTGCCGATATCGCCCAGCCGGTATCGAATGAGCGGAGCCGCCCGTTCGCCGAAGGCCGTGACCACGACCTGACCCTCCTCACCCGCGGGGAGCGGTGTGCCGCGCTCGTCGGTGATCTCTACGAAGACGCGGTCCTCGGCAAGATGCGCGCGTCCGTGAACGCAGTCGTATGCTATGCCGAGGACCTCGAAGGCCGAGTATTCGTCGAAGACGGGAACCCCGAACCCGTTCGCGAGCAGCGCGCGCTGCTCGGGAAGCAACAGCTCGGACTCGGTCATCACAATGCGCAGCGTGCGGCGTAAGCTCGCAAGCTCATCAGCAGTCATCTGGCGCAGCAGCGTGCGCAGGTGCACCGGGTATCCGACCAGCACCTTGGGTCGATTGGCCAGGAGTTCTCGCTTCAGCTCCGACATGGGGCGATTCGAGAGCAGCACATGCCGACGGAACAGCTTGAATCGCTCGAAGGCGCGGGCTGGCGGCGTGAAGGGTCGGATGTGGCTGAGCCGATCTGTAGGAAGGTAGCGGTGCGTGGCCAGAAAGCGTCGGACCAATGCGGCGGAGTGGTAGTCATGGCTGCGTCGATCGTGGAGGATGCGCACGCGCTGCCCGGTTCGTACCGCTGGTCCGGAATGCCACGCAATCGCTTTCCTTCACGCCGTCCGCCAGAAACTGGGCGAGCGGTGTCGACCGCAGCACCTGCTTATCGAGGAGGGGTAGTCGTTCGAAGTCCTCAAAACCGCGCATGGGACCGATCGCATAACGCGGGTCAGTACGGTAGTGGGCGACATGCGCCGCCGCGTACGCCAATATGCGATTGAGCTCGCGGAGTTGAAATTGGCGCAGCGCGTGATAGCTGCCGTACTGGCGGATGAGGGCCAGTGGGATATAGGCGATTTCGCGCGCCAACATCACGCTACTCCGCGCTGACGCAGCCGAGACCAGGAGGAGCTGCTTAGCTGGCCCCACCAACGTTGCGGTGCAAACAAAACCAGTAGTGACAACAACACGTGGACCGCAATGAATACGAGCGCCTGGCTGGTGGTCGGCGGGTGGCCGATGAACACGGTCATGTGCGACGCCCACGTCCATTCTTCGGGCGGGGGCGACAAGTGTCCGCCCAGCGTCAAGAAGGCAAGGTCCTCGAGACCCGACAACATCAGGAGCAGCATGCCGTAGGCAAGACGGCGAACCGTGCTGGATGAACCACCCCCCACACGAAACGCCACCGCCAACGACAGGATGATCAGCGGCGTCAGTGTAAGGATGCTGTAGTACAGCCCGTAAAAGGAGTCGGGGGAGCTGTCGTCAGCGTAGATGAATATTTCCGGAACGAAGTACACGAAGTAGACGAGAAATGTCACCGGCACCAGCACGGAGGCCCACCGAGTTCGCATCTCAGGGCTGACGTCGAGTCGTGAAATTGCCTCGGTCGCGAGGACAAATGGAACCAATTTCAGCAGGAGAATGGGGAGCGACTTGACTTCGCGATCGTGCGGAAGCACGAACCACACGGCGGCCGCCGTGACGAGTGCCAGCACCGCGAACCGGAGGTCACTCCGGTCTCGGAGCCGGTTCATTGGACTGCCTCGAACCCGGGTGTCCCAATTGTCAGTTCCAGCGCGCGCATGGCTGCATCCCGCGTTCTGATCAAGCCGGCGCGGTCGTCGCCGACAACGAGGAGGTATCCCAACTTATGGGCGGCTTGTGTATACGGCTTCACGGCATCCCCGGGTTGTTTGAAGAATTGCAGGTCGACTACTCCCTTGATGCGACAGGCCGCCTCGAGGCCGCGCACGTCCAGCAGCACACCCGCGACCTGCGCGGTGATGATCTGCAGCATCGCGAGGCGCTCTCGGGTCGGCCGGATCTCGAACGGCTGCCCAGTCACGACACACAGTGCCGCCTCGACGGTGTTGATCCCGAACGCATGCAGGGCCAGCAGTGGCAAACCGTTGCCGCCGAGACGGGCACCCATTTCGATGAGATGGACGTTGCCATTCGGCGCAACCACAAAGTCCAGGTTGATGGGGCCGTGCCGGTGCTCGAGGTGTTCGCAGACAGTGGTGACCATCTGGCGGAGGACATCCGTCACCTCTGCGCCGAAGCTTGCCGGGACCAGGTGAGCCAGGCTGATGAAGTACGGCGGCTCGGTGAGGCAACGCTCGGTGACCGCCATGAATTCGAGCCGTCCATCGCAGAAAAACCCTTCGACCGAACCGTGTCGGCCGTAGAGCAACTCCTCCGCAATGACCTGACCGGTGAACGAGAAGCTGCGAGCGTGATCGATAGCGGCCTCGAGTCCTGCCACACTGTTGACAACGCTGAGTCCTTTGCTGCCCGACGAGTCGGCGGGCTTGACCACCAGCGGATAGGACAGCGCATTTGCTCGCTTTACCAGCTCGGCGGTGTCCTCATGCTGCGCGTATCGGCAACTGGGTAGGCCGACCAGGTCCAGGACTGTACGAAAGGCGCCTTTGTCGACCGTGCAGCGCAGTGAGGATGGAGAGGGTTGGTGTCCAGTTCCATAGATCCGACTGAGCTGCGCCACGGACTCCTGGGCGGCATCGCTTCCAGGGGAGATCACACCCGCAACATGAATCGGTCCGAGAGCCCGGGCGATAGCGGGCGCGTCTCGGGTGGTTTCGCACAGAAACAGATCTGCTTCCTGGGCTCCCAGGCAGTCCGGTCGCTGATCGACGCCAATCACCCGGAATCCGAGACGACGCGCCTCTCGGTACGCGGGGACCTGATCTTCTCCGCCGCCCAGGACGATAAGGTTGCATCGGGTCATCCGACTTGCTCTCGGACCAGCGTGTTCCGCGCGCGCATTTCGACTCCATACAGCGCGTCCTCCACGCGAACGGGGATGTTGCACTCGCGGATCTGATATCTCGGTACGCCCAGCGCTTGCACGCGCAGCACTCGAATGAGGTAGCGAGCGACGAGCGCGAGCAGGGCCAGCGTGACCAGGCCAGTCGCGAGGCCAGCCATGGCCACGCTGAGCGAGCCGGCGACGCCTGCAAGCGCAAGGCTGACCGCGACCAGCCCGGCCATGGCGGTCAGCGCCGCTATCCCGAACATCACCGTGAGCGGTCGGAACGAAAACCCCACGAACAACTCGACGGCGTGTCCAAAGAGTTGCGGGAGCGTCCATTTCGTCCGGCCCGCCTGCCGCGCTCGGTGCTTCGTGCGTAGCGTGGTGTAGCGTGCGCCGAGCAGCGGCACGGTCGCGATGAAATAGGGTGTCGACACTCGATGCTCAACCACCTTCTGTGCGACCGATGTGCGCACAATGCGAAATACGGACGCACCGGTAGGCAGCTCGATCCCCAACATGCGAGTGGCGATTGCCTGGTGAGCGCCCGATCCAAGTCGGCGGTACCAGGGATCTCGCCGACCGGTCGCGAATGGCAAAGACCGCATCGTATCCTTCGAGCGCTTTGTCGATCAGACGGTGGAGCTCCTCTGGAGGGGACTGCAAATCGGCGTCGAACTGAACGGTCCAGGGCTTGGACGCATACGTGAATCCAGCAGAAAAGGCTGCCTCCAGGCCGAAGTTGCGCGTGAACGAGACGTACTTCACCAGCAGATCGTTGGCCGCGAAGACTTTGATCCGGTCGAGCGTGCCGTCGGTGCTGCCGTCGTCAACGAACAGGATCTCGACGTTGTCGTAGCGAGTCAACTCCGCGCGGATTTCCCAATAGGCTCGGTCTATCGACTGAACCTCGTTGTAACAAGGAACCATCGCCGTAATGCCCGGGCACGGTAAGGGAAAGCTAGTCGGCGGTAGCTGCAAGCCCGGCTCGCATCTGCTAGTCATCGGCGTTAGTCGAACATCGCGTGCATCGTTTCGTGCGTGGGCAGCTTCGATTGATCGGCGATACTCGCCCAGCACGTGTTGAGAATGATTCGGGTCCGGTCCGCGTTCAGCGGAATCGTCCGATGCAAGGTGGTGTCAGAACGGAGAAGATAGATGTCGCCGGTGTCGTGGCTGTACGTCCTGATTGGATTGTTGATCAGGTACTCATCGACACGCGGATCTCTCTTGTTCCAGTCCGTATGCGGCACACACTGCAACTGGCCCCCGAACCTCGCATCCGGAGCCTCGATGATCCAGATGAGCGTAAAGCTGAAGTCACCCCAATGCCAGCCATGGGTATCGCCTTTCTTGTGCTGGCGGATGGCGATGTACTTTTCCTCCTCCCACGGGCAGGTCATCGACCGGCTGGGCAGCGAGCCGTGAGAGAAATGCAAGCAACTCCTGCGACTCGTAGATAGCCGGGATGAGCTCGCCTTCCGCGGCGATCACCTGCTGGCTGATCGTACTCATGTATCGTGGCGAGTCGCCTGTTTCTTTGAGGTGAATGTCGATGCGTTTTTCATACGCGCCGAGCAGACGCCGTACCTCAGCGCTCACGTCGTCGAACAGGTCGGCGGGAACCAGTCCTCTGAGCTTTACGTACCCTTCGCGCCGGTAGTGCTGCGAAAGCTTGCGCACCTGGTGTTCGTCTGCATAGTTTGCGGCCAGGTGCTCGCCGATCCGGTGTTCGGTCCCCAATACGATAGTGCTATTGGCTGTCATGGTTGACTTCCCGTTCTTCCTACAGACTGTTCGCTACGGAGCGTTGACGGCAGTTCCAATTCGGCATACGCGTCCGGGTGTATCAGCTCGTCGAAGGCCGCCGGATGTACATTCGAGCTGACCGCTACCGAGCGTTTCTCGTACGCGGCATCCACCAAACGAAAGAACCCCTCAGCGGCATCCGGGCTGACGGGTAGCAGGCCGATATCGTCGACCACGACCAGCCGCGCAGTGAGAATGGCTTGGACGGCCTTGGTGACCGAGTCGTCGGCACGATGGCGACGCACCAGCACACCGAGTTCCTCGAGGCTGAACCAGGCCACCTTGAGTCCGGCCTCGACGGCGAGTTGACCGAGCCCTTCGAGAAAGAAGGTTTTGCCGGTGCCCGATGGGCCACAGACCACCAGATTCTCGTGGCGGCCGATCCACTCGAGCGTGCGCAGCGCACTCTGGGTCGGCGAGGGAATCGAAGAGAGACTCGGGTCCCAGGTGATGAAAGGTCTTGCCGGTCGGGAAGGCCGCTCGTGCACGCCGGGTGGCCAGCGCCGAGCGCTCGCGGCCAGAGACCTCCTCGCCGAGGAGCACCTTGAGCACTTCGGCTGGATCCCAGCGCTGCGCCCTGGCGGTAGCCAAGACCTCCGGCGCCATGCGCCGCATGTAGGGCAAGTGCATGCGACGCAACAGCAACTCCAGTTCATCTGGCAGCGGTGGCGGCGTCGGGCCGCTCATGAGCCGAACCCTGTCCAGGCTGAGGTGCCCGTTTGCAAGGTCCGCGATTCGTCCAAGGCGGCAGGACCTCGCCGGGGCGTGCGGTGGCCTGGTGGCGCATCAGTTGGGCGAGGTCCTCGTCGGCAAAGCGACCCAGTTCGGCCGCGGTCGCCAACGCGCGATCGACTGGACCTGGCCCAAAGATCTTGGCCAGCGCGACGGCGGCGATCATCTTGGTGCGGATGCGCGCCGTGCCGACCGCGGCCGCACTGATCAGCCACTGCTGAGCACCTGGTCCGATCGCCAGGAACGCTGCCTCGTCTGGCGTCTTCGCGCGTCGGCGTGCGGTGCAGCGGACCTTCCGGCGGTGGTCCGAAGTGAGCTGGATCGTGACGCGGCTGCCCAGGCACCGTCGGTTCCCAACGCGCGATCTCGTGTGCGCCGTCGCGACCGACGTGGACGATCACGATCTCGTCGTCCTGCTGACGCACCCACACCGTCTGGCCGACGTAGTCATCCGGGACCGAGTACTCGCCACCGTCGAAGTTGATCGACGGCTCAATCTTGCCCACCTCTCGCGTGACGCCGAAGGCACGCCGTGTACGGCTCGGCTGGCAGCGGGTGGAGCCGCTCGCGTTCTTGCGCCAGCCGTTCGATCGGCGGGCACCGCGTGACGCGGTGCGGCGCGAGCATTGACCCGCTCACAGAACGCATCGCACGGCACGCGCGATACTCGACGAAGCTCGAGTAGTCGGGCAACAGGTTGGCGTCGGTCGGCACCAGGTCGGCGGACGCGATGCGCACGGTTGCCTCCGATCCACCCTTCGACTGCGGGTCCGCCGGCACACAGCTGGCCAACGTCAGGCCGTAGTAACGGCCGACCTCCACCATCGTCGGGTGGCGCACCGCAATGCGCGCGATGTGGTCCACCGACAGCGTCTTCTCGTTGTCGCTCAAGCCGTACGTCGGGACGCCGCCAAATCGGCGCAGCGTGCGCGTCGATGCAGGCGATCACCGTCGGCAGCGTCTTGTCCCGAATCGGCAACACCACGCGGAAGCGGCTCCAGGCCAGCCAGGCGCACCACAACCACGTCTTGCGCCCGTCGACGAGCGGGCCGTCGCCGTAGTCCCACTGAAACCACAGGCCTGGCTCGGGTAGCCACGGCCGAAACCGCCGTCGGTGGCCAGCTCGA
Source organism: uncultured Chloroflexia bacterium (assembly GCA_963776625.1). Lineage (GTDB taxonomy): Bacteria > Chloroflexota > UBA6077 > UBA6077 > CF-72 > CF-72. The sequence goes on from CAVZNP010000015.1 coordinate 52,393, forward strand.
TACGCCGCTTTGGCCTCGGCCACCGCCGCCGTGTCGTGCGCTCGGAGCCGGCGTAAGCCCATCGCCTCCAGCTTGCGCTGGGCCACATCGGCGCGGACGCGGCCGTGGCTGGCGTCAACCCACTCCTCGATCCTTGTCGCGAAACGGGTCGATGAGCTGATTGCGCTGCGACGGCGGTGGTCTTCAGCTCGCCCGCGTCGCGCGCCCGCACGTAGCGGACGACCGTGTGCGGCGCGCAGCCGACCAACGCGGCCGCATCCGATAGCTGTGCGTCAAATCGTAGGCTGCCAGAATCTCCATGATCGCCTCCCAGAGGAACGTGTGCGCGTGGACTTTTGGGCTACACCGTGGTTGAGTTTTCTGGACAATGCCGCGGCGCGAGACGTTTTCGGTGGAGTTGTTCTCAAGTGTGGTCCCCTCGGGCGAATTGCGCCGTGCGGAATTGAGTGTGCGTGTGTCGAGTCGTGCTGCTGGAGCAGCCCGGTGCTCCGTCGCGGACGCCCAGTTTCCGACCAACTGTGCGATTGGGTATCGTACGAATTACCTATCTTTGGCGCGCCAGGGCGAATACGAGCGAGCAGCCATGTACAGGATCGAGCACGTCGTCTGTTGCTGATGGAGAACCGATCATCCGACCCGGGACACCAAACGCGTCATTGTGAGCGTCAAGCGCCACGCGGAGGAGCGCGACTCCTCCGCTGGGGTCTTGCAGCGCAACGTGTTCGGCGCCGATGTCCCGACGCGCCCACGTGCCTCGCCGCCGAGTACGGGGGGTTTTTGCGGGACCCAGCCGTTGCGTGGCGCGGACGCGCTCCCACGTTCGCGTAAAAAAGCCGTCGAGCCCGCCACGCTTCGTGTACAACTAGTTTCGGATGTAACCGAAACTTCGTACACAGCTTGATGGAAGTGCACCACGATGTCTCCTCGTACGCTCACAGCCAGCCGTTTGCCGCGCAGCGGCAACGCGGCCCTCGCCTCCGGCGCGCTCATCCAGGCCCTACTGGGAGCCGAGTTCATCCTCGCCGGACTCAGCAAAGTCGTCGATCCGGACTTCACCCCACAGTTCCGCGGCTTCGTGTCGACCATGCCCGGCGCCAGCCACGGCCCGCTGCAAGGCATCATCCAGACGCTTGTTGTGCCGAATGCGCAACTGGTGGCCGAGCTCATCCGGTGGACCGAGCTCGCTGCCGGCGTGATCCTGCTGGTAACGGCGCTGGAAGTTCTCCGCAGACGGCTGTCGAATCCACTCGGCGCCGAACACGCGTATGAGCCACTGCTGGCGCTCGTCAGTGCAGTCGCCGCCCTGACCGTGGGCGCGCTGTCGGCGGGCATCTACCTGATTGAGGGTGGGAGCCTGCCGACCGTCAGCGCTGGGTTTGCCTTCGGTTCACCCATCGCCATCGAACTTTTCCTCGTGCCGCTCGCGTTGGGCATCGCCTGGCTGGAGTTCGCACGCTTCCTGGCGCTGCGGCCGGGGTCTGACCCCGCTTGAGTCATCCGCGCGAGTGCCAGCCACGCGAGGCAGGCGTATGCTGGTCGTGGTTTCAACGTGGGAGGACCCATGACTGGGATGCTGGACGGGCGTGTCGCGCTGGTCACCGGCGCCGCCTCAGGGATCGGCCGAAGCACCGCCCTGGCCTTTGCGCACAACGGTGCCAGGGTGGTGGTAGCTGACGTGGTCGACGATCTCGGCCGCGAGACAGTCGACCTCATCGAGGCTGCAGGTGGGGAAGCGATCTTCGTCTCGACCGACGTTTCTCAGCGTGCCGAAGTGGAACGACTCGTGAAGACGGCCGTGGACACATTCGGAGGCCTGCATTGCGCGCACAACAATGCGGGGATCGAGGGCGGCGCTCCACCCGGGACGCAATTCCACACGTATCCAGAAGAGACGTGGGACAAGCTCATCGGCATCAACCTCAAAGGCGTGTGGCAGTGCATGCAGGTCGAGATCGCCCAGATGCTCAATCAGGGCAGCGGGTCAATTGTCAACACCGCCTCGGTTCTCGGACTCGTCGGGGCTGGGAATGGCGCCTACGTGGCCTCCAAGCACGGGGTTGTCGGGCTAACGAAAGCGGCGGCGCTGGAGTACGCAACACGAGGCATTCGCATCAACGCCGTTTGTCCAGGCGCGATTGATACGCCGATGGTGCAGCGTGTCGCGGCCCGTTCGCCCGAGCGTCATCGCCAGCTGCTGGCGGCTGAACCGATTGGTCGACTTGGTCAGCCGGAGGAGATTGCGGAGGCGGTGGTGTGGCTGAGTTCGGAGGCAGCGTCATTTCTCACTGGCGTGGCGTTGCCAGTCGACGGCGGCTGGATCGCCAGGTAACCGAGTATCGGGCGCGTCCCTGGGTTGTCGGGTGGCTGCAATGCCGCGCTTCGGCACCAGCGTTGGGTCCCTGTTTGGCCTGCTCAGGACGGTGACGAGCGAGGCAGGCGGTTTCGAGGTGAATTGCGAGCTTTTCGGCCGCGCTCCTGGAAGACACAGCTCGACGCCTCGATGCGCTTACGCATCGACGTGGGCCTGGCGCCTCCGCACCCGTCGTGCACAACCTGACCGCCACGAGGCTATTGGCAGTGTCGCCTCGTGCCACGAAAGTCGGCGGCTCGACTGCGTCCCCAGACTCCAGAGCGTGGTCGAGGAATCGACAAGCTCGCCAATGGTTTTCCTCCAGGCAACGGACGCTCGCGCGCGGTGTCTGACCGCCGAAGCAGAGTGACTCTCGCGGGTGAAAAGCGGAATGCCGATTGGTATTCAGATCAGGCCGGACCGCAGCGCGGCTGTAGCCGCGGCGGTGCGGGACGCGACGCCAAGTTTGGTGAAGATGTTGTCCAGGTGACGCTTGACAGTCGCCTCGGCGATGATCAGGCGCTCCGCAATCTCATGGTTGGACACGCCCTCCGCGACCAGACGCAAGACCTCCATCTCGCGCCGGTCGAGACCTGTGTGGCGGCCGGCGGTCGCCAACACTGGACTGGGCGATGCCAGCTCGACCAATCGCGCCTCAGCGGCCGCTTCCTCGAGGCTCAAGCGTCCGCCAGCGGTCCATTCCTGCTCGAATGCAACATCCCCCAGTCCAGCTTGGGCGGCGCGCATGCCCCGCTCACGGTCGCGGCGCACGGTGGCGTAGGAGAAGTCGCCCATGATTGCCCGTGCCGCATCCGTCGCGCCGAACAGGCGCGTGGCGCGGCCTGCCCGCCCGGTCGCCGCCGCTACGCTTGCCAGCGTGTCAAGCGCGATGACGGTCCCGTGCCGATTGTCGAGCTCGACGGCAGCGGTCAACGCCTGCAGCCCAAGTGACTCAGCGCGTGCGAAGACGCCCTGCGCCAGAGCCAGTAAAGCCAGGCTGTTCAGCGTGAAGAAAGCTCCCTGACGCTCGCCTTCGAGCTGCACGAGCGAGAGACTCTCGTCGAGGAGAGCCTGGGCACGGGCGTGCTCGCCAAGGGCTCGGGCCGCTTCTCCCAGGCTGAGCAGCGAGAAGTACGTCGCCCACCGCGGACCGCCTATTCGCGACAGCGCGAGACTTTGTTCGAAGAAACGCAGAGACGCGGGCTCGAATCGCGGCAAGCCAACCGCAATGCCACGGACGAACAACGCGACCGCCAGCCCACGCGGCTCGTCAAGCTCACGCCAGTAGCTGAGGCTTTCGTCCAGGATACGTACCGCGTGTTCGCTGTCGCCCAGAACGGCTGTGAGGTAGCCGAGCGCGGTCATGGCACGGCCCCAACTGGGTGTCCGCGACCGCACGATCGACAGCGACAACAAATCCTGGAGCCAGCCGATGCCTTCACGGAAATCGCCCCGCGTGTCCCAGAAGCGACCGAGTGCCGCGCCAATACGCAGACCCGGGTCCGCGTCGAGAGCACCGCTGAGGGTCCAGCGCAGCGCGGCGCGGATATTGTCCTGGTCGCGTGCCAACCGGCGCACCCACGCCACCTGGTCCACGCGCCAGATCTCGCGCTCCCCGCGTTCCGCCAGATGCATGCACCACAGCCGGTGCCGCTCACGTAAGCCCTGTTCCTCTCCAGATGCCGCGAGCCGTTCAGCGGCGTACGCGCGCAGTGTCTCGAGCATGCGGTACCGACTGGCCATGGGGTCGTCCTCGAAGAGCACGAGCGACTTGTCGACGAGCGTGGCCAACACACCGAGCACCGCTGCAGGCTCGATCTCGCTGCCGTCGGGACGCGGTTCACGTACGTCAGGGCCTTCATCCGAAACCACCGCCTCGGCGGCCTCCAGCGTCCATCCGCCCGCGAAGACCGACAGCCGATTGAAAAGTTTTCTTTCCGGTTCCGTCAGCAGCTCGTAGCTCCACTCGACGGCATTCCGTAAGGTCTGATGGCGTTCCGGCGCCGCCCGATTGCCACTGGTCAACAGACCGAAACGGTCCTCCAGCCGCGCGGCGATCTGGTCGATGCCCAGAACGCGGACCCATGCGGCGGCCAGTTCGATGGCCAGCGGAATGCCGTCCAGATTTCGGCACAGGCGCGCGACCGCGGCGGCATTCGATAGGGTTACCTCGAAGCCGGGCTGCACGGCACGGGCACGGTCAACCAACAGACGCACCGCTTCGCGCCCCGTCATCTGGGAGAGATCGTCCCGTTCAGTCGGCAGAACGAGTGGCGCGAGACGGTAGGTCGTTTCGCCGATGATGCCCAGCGATTGTCGACTGGTCGTCAGGATACGCAACCCCGCGCAGTGGGCCAACAAGAAGGCGACCATCTGGGCACTTGCTTCAATCAGGTGCTCACAGTTGTCCAGCACCAGCAGCACCGCGCGGTCGGCCACTTGTTCGGCGATGGCCTCCGACGGTGGGTGCCCACGCCGCTCCTGCACCCCGAGCGCCGCCGCGGCCACGTGCTCCACGAGCCCCGGCTCCGCGACTGGCGCTAGCTCGGCCAGGACCACTCCATCCGTGTGGGTTTCACGCAAGGTGCTCGCAAGCTGCAGTGCCAGGCGGGTTTTGCCGATGCCGGGCGGACCACTGACGGTCACCAATCGGTTGTCCTGTACGAGTTTGCCGAGTTCCGACACGGCGTGCTCACGCCCGATGAAACTGGTGACGAACGCCGGCAATCTGAACGGCCGCGGACCCACGTGCGTGTCGCTCGGGTGGTGGCGCGCTGGGGCCGCGGCCTCGGCGAGGCGCGCGGCGTCCTGGGAGTTGAGGCCGAGCGCTTCGCCCAGTTGCTCGACGGTTATCCGGCGCGGCGCGCGTCGGAGCTCACGCTCGAGATCACTGATGCCCCGCGCGCTCAAGCCGGCCCGCTGAGCGAGCTGCTCCTGCGACAGGCCGGCTGTCATACGAAAGCGACGAAGCAGGGTGCCGAAACTCTGCGGTGGAGTTGAGCGCATGAAGTTCGCACCCCGATGGGGCGGCGATACTACCACCACTCGTGGCGACCTGCCAGACGTCGGTGCCAGATGCAGGTCAGGTGAGGATCAGCCAGAGTTCGTCGCGCGGCGCGTGGCGTCAGCGGCGTGGCGCGTCGTCCAACGGTGAAGCCCCGCTGGGCGATCGGCCCGTCGCCGTTGAGAAAGTCTTCCAGACTGAGGCGATGATCGGTCGATACCCGGAATCGCGCAAGGGCCTGGCCTGGGATTGCGTAGGAGGTGCCAGCGCCGTCACGCAGCATGACTCCAGCTGGAGGACGCACTTTGCGCCCGCTGGCATTTCAGAAGAAACCCGCATCGATCTCCCATTAGGGGATGACATCCGCGCAGCGCCGGGACCAGACACAACCCCGCAATTGCGGTGGCAAGTGACCTACCACCGCGCACCGGCACTTCGTGGTCGACAATCTCGATATCCACACCTCGGAAAGCTTGGTGCGGTACACCGCCGAGCGTGACCACACTTCGGTTGATCTTGGCGTCAACTACGTCGGCGGCGTGTTGCGGTCGAGAGCATCCCGCGCGGCGTTTCTGGCCGAGCCGACGTGCTCGATCGTCTTCCACTACGTCGATCGCAACGGTGGACTCTTCGACGCGCGCATGCGGGGCCCGTAGGCAGTAACCTGCTCGCCTGCATGGCGGGAACCTTCCAGCCCCTGCTGGGACAAGTCCTGGCCACTAGCCCGGGGTTGGAGTAGGCTGTCGGGGAAAGTATTCAATCGACACGGAGGCGAACTCCTGGGGAGGAGATCGCCGCTTGCTTGCACACATCTCCGAAGGAACCACCTCAATCCAGGTGGCTGGGGAGAAGTACGGCTCCCGCCAGCGTAGCACGGGGTCGAGTCAATTGATCACGAGGGGAGGGTTTCGTCCCAATGAGCCATACGGTGAATCGGACTCAGATGGGTGATCGACCTGGGTGGGCACACGAGACCAATCGCATCCTGAGCCGGCGAGCCGCGCTCGCCATCTTTGCCTCCGGTGGCGCGGCGTTGGTGGCCGCGGCGTGCGGGTCCGGCCAGCCAGACGCTGCCGGCTGCCAGCGGCCCAACAACGGCGCCGACGCCCATCACAACGGCTGCCGCCGCTCAGAGGTCTGCGCCTACGAGCGCCCCCGCGCCAGCAACGCCGCCCGCGGCCGTGGTGGCGCCGCAGGCGACACAGGCGGCCGCGCAACAACCCAGGTCGGGCGGCACACTCCGAATTGGTGAACCGAGCGACATCGCCAGCATCGACGGCATCGTCCGTGGCTCGTATGAAAGCATCTGGCTGACGTACGACCGGCTAGTCACGTACGACGACAAAGGCAAGGCGCTGCCGATGCTTGCCGAAAGCTGGGACGTGACCCCAGACCTGACGCAGATTCAACTGCATCTGCGCCAGGGCGTCGCCTGGCACACGGGGCGTGACTTCACCAGCGATGATGTCAAATGGAACTTCATCCGCGTGCAAGATCCGGCGGCGGGGTACGGCGACTTCTCGGCGCAGTCCAAGTGGTTCACGACGATTGACACACCGGACAAGTACACCGTCCTGCTGAAGTCGGACCAGTCGCGGCCGGCCATGTTCGACTTTTTCCAGCAGTTCAACATGGTCGATCAGCAGATCGTCGAAGGTCCGGACGCCAAGACGAAGGCGTCCGGCACCGGACCATTCAAATTCGTCGAGTGGGCCCCTGGTGACCACGTCACCATCGCCAGGAATCCCAACTACTGGCAGAGCGGCAAGCCCTATCTGGACAGCATCATCTCCAGCATTCGCGCGGGAGATCAACCGGGCCTCGTGGCCCTGGAGGGCGGCCAGATCGATTTGCTGCGCACGAATGCCATTCGTGACGTGGCGCGGCTCAAGACCGATCCGACCTATCAGGTCTTCCTGCATCCCAGCCCCGGGACGTTCTACGAGATCGCGTTTCTCACGTCGCTTCAGCCCTTCGACAACAAACTCGTCCGCCAGGCCCTCAACTGGGCGATCGACCGCCAGAGGCTGGCCCACGAGGTGTTTCTCGACTTCGCGCAACCGATCGATTTGCAGTGGAGCCCGTCCTCGCCGGCGTATGACACCAACAAGAACAGCGTCTACACGTTCGATCTGGACAGGGCCAAATCGCTGCTGCAGCAAGCTGGCGCCTCCGCCATCAATACGAACGTCATCGTGTACGCGTCCAGCCCGCTCGACACGCTGGGCTTCCTGGAGATCTACCAGGCGGCGCTGGCTCAGATTGGGGTAACCCTCAACATCCAGACCTACGAGCCGGCGGCGTGGGCGGCAGCAGTGCTGGGGCACAATTACAACGCGATGTACGCGACAGGCGACGTCCAGGCGCAGCTGCTGCCGATCAGCAACCTGAATGGTCCAACCTGGCGGCCAAACCCTAACAACACGGACTGGAACCCGCAGCAATGGCAGGACATGTTCAGCCAGATCGCGACGGAGGCCGACCAGGACAAACAGAAGACGCTCTACGGCATGATGAATGACTACATCCTGGACCAGTCATGGGCGATGCCCATTGCCACGAATCCGCAGATCCTGGTGGGCACCGCGAAAGTCCACGGGGTGGAGCCGAATCAGTATGGCGCCTGGTACTTCACGAATGCCTGGCTGGAAGGCTGACCCCTCGCGTAACAGGCCGCGCGCTGGCCGATGCTCGTCACGAGCATCGGCCAGATCGACATGCCGACCATCGTGGTTGCGACGAGCCCATCCCGCACCAGCGGCGTATACCCAGGCAGTCGTTTACAGCGCTTCGCGATTTAGCCTGCGGCGAGCCTCCAGTTCGGAGGTGACGAGGTCTGGCCGCTGAACGCGGGGATTTCCAAAGGGGCGGCCAGCCCCTTTGACCCGCAGAGGACTGCGCCGCGGCGCGAGCGAGCGAAGCGAAGCAATGCGCCGTATTCCGCGAGGGTCAGTAAGTGCCCGACCTGCAGGCGGCGAGGTGTAACGGTGGCCTGTTCCTGTTCGGCACCGAGATCGGCGCGGCGTGCTTGTTGCACGCCCAATGTACACATCGCCGTGGCGGAGGGCGGATCGAGCTCGAACTGCTCGGTGTCAGACAGCTCGCCGTTCCATGTCTTCCTGGTGCCGACATCGCACTCGTCGAGCGGGCGGCTGGTCCTCGCAACCTTGGAAAATTCCAAGGGTCCTCACAGGCGTCTCTCAGGTGGCTCTCCGACACTGATGGGGAAGGCCGAGATCCTGATGAGCATCAACTACGACGAACCGCAAGCGTACGACGCGCCTGCATCCGCGACTACTACCCCGTATACAGTGCCACCCACCACACCGCCGCCTGCACCGACGCAGCCGCCATCGCACAAGCGGTCGTCCCACCGTGGACGCGATCTGCTCGCCGCCGCGGGCCTGACCCTGGTCCTCGTCGGCGCGGGCATCGAGCTAGCGCCTCCCGCCACGCCCGGCCATCAGCTGTTGTCAACCTTCACCAGTCTGACCAGCTCCGGGCCACTCGCCGCGCTCGCACAAGCGCGGGATCCGCAATCCGCCGCCGTGCAGAAGGTCGTCCAGACGGCCAATGACGAGCAGGCCCAGGCGATTGCCGCCCAGGATCCCTCGGCGATGAGCGATACCGCGACCGCGGCGCACTACCAGCAACTGGTCCAGGTCAACCAGGACATGCTGAACCAGGGCGTGACCAGCATTCGGCTGACGAACCTTACCTGGGGTCCGATCAATGTGAACGGCACGACCGCGACCGCGACCACCAACGAAACGTGGACAACCACGTTCAGCGACGGGACGACGACGCAGTCGACCGACACCAACAACTACGCACTGGTCCAGCAGGACGGCAAGTGGCTGATCCAGGACGACCAGCAGCCCACGGCGAGCGCGCCCGCCGGGCAACCTTCGGCGCTGCAGCAGCCCTCAGGCCAGCAGCCCTCAGGCCAGCAGCCCTCAGGCCAGCAGCCCGGACCTCGCATCTCGCCCCGTTCGCCGGCGCCCGGCCGCGAGCAGCCCAACCCGCAGTCCCCTATCACCTCCAACCACAGCACCTCCCAGAACTGGTCGGGCTATGCCGCGACACAAGGTCAGTACACCAGCGTCAGCGGTACGTGGACCGTCCCCCAGCCATCGGCCAACGGCGCGCCAGGTGTTGGCGCGACCTGGGTAGGCATCGGCGGCGTCAACAGCCATGACCTGATTCAGGCGGGTACGCAGGACGTCGCCTCGAGTACCAATCAGTCCGAGTACCAGACGTGGATTGAAACGTTGCCACAGGCTTCGCGGCAGGTTCCACTTGCGGTTGCCCCTGGCGACTCCGTGACCGTCTCCATCACCGAGTCGGCGCCTGGCAGTGGTGTCTGGCAGATTGACTTCAACAACAATACCACCGGCAAGTCGTACCAGACCACAGTCAACTACACTTCCACCGAGTCGTCCGCGGAATGGGTCGAGGAAGCCCCGGTAGGCAACGGCGGACTGCTGCCGCTGGACAACTTTAGCTCGGTGACGTTCAGTCAGGCGACGGCTACCCAGAATGGCCAGACCGTCACCCTGGCGCAATCAGGTGCGCAACCGATCACGATGGTGAACGGGAGTGGTCAGGCACTGGCCGTGCCATCCGCGATCAGCAGTGACGGATCGAGCTTCAGCGTAGCGCGGACGTCCGCGTCAGCGACGCCGGCACCGTCGCGCAGTGTGCGGCCCGCCGCCCCGCCAGCACTGGTTCTCAACTAGCGAACCACACACGTCGTCCCACCCCAGGAAGGCCGCCTCGCGCTTGTCGAGGCGGCCTTCTTTGTTGCCCACCAGGTAGTAACGATAGTGCGTCGGTCGCCTCGCTCGAAGCGCTCCGTTGAAGGCGTTTCGTCACGGCAACAGTCGAAATCGAGGACTGCAAAGTCCGTTGACCATGGCTCGAAACAGGTTCTCCATGCCGATGGGGGGTCTCCCGAGCGCCCACCGGGCCGAGTGCTGTCTTCACGGAGTCACTGACACTCCGGAGCGTAAGATCTCACCTGCACTCTGCGCTCCAGAGGCACATGCGACCCTCGTTGCGCGGACAACCGCGCGCCGCAAAGGAGATAGGCTGGTGGCTGTAGCTGCTACTCAAACCAACGTGATCTATGGCATGCAGTGCGGGCTCGCCTTGCTACTGGACGTCTATCGGCCGTCTCGAGCCAACGGGTTCGGCATCGTGTACATCGCCGGCAGCGGCTGGCATTCCAGTCTCGGTTACGACGCCCAGAGTCTGAAGGATTCCGCTCAGGTCGCGATGTACACCGAGCCGTTGCTCGAGGCCGGCTACACGGTCTTCGCCTTGAATCATCGCCAGGCATCACTGTTCAAGTACCCCGCGGCAGTCCTCGACGCGCAGCGTGCCGTACGTTACGTACGTTTTTACGCCGCGCAATTCGAGATCAATCCTGCGCGGATCGGGGCTTGCGGCGGATCGTCAGGCGCCCACCTTGTGAGCACGCTGGGCGTCGTCAAGGGCGCTGGTGACGTCGCCGATCCTGACCCAGTTAACCGCGAGAGTGCCGGAGTGCAGTGCGTGGTTGCTCGAGCGGCGCCGTTGGATCTCATGCCCTCGACCGACGGTGTGCAGAGCGGCTCCGTCGTTGATTTCCTGGGCATGCGGTTGCCGCGCGGTGCGCAGGAAGGCACGCTCGAGTACCGGCTCTATCGGGAAGCGTCGCCACTGTTCCATGTTTCAGCCGATTCGCCACCCTTTCTGCTGATGCACGGCGATGCTGATCCGGTGGTGCCCTTCAGCAATTCCGAGCGAATGGAAGCGGCGCTGCGCGCAGCGGGAGTTCCCGTGAAGCTGCTACGCATCCCTGGCGGGGCGCACGGCCCCGAGTTTCCGGGTGCGGTCGACCCTCCCGATTATCTCGGCGAGATGATCCGCTGGTTCGACGCGCACCTCGCCGCGTGAGAGGGCAAGCACGGCCGTGAAGTTGACATCCGCTAACGGATGCTCAGTGTGGCTACTGACTGCCAGTGCGGCGAGGCGAACGCCACGTGTTGCCACGCGCGCAGCCCAACGTTGGTTACTCGCGCTGATGTCACTGCGCGCTGCGCAGCGGGGACCACACCCGGTCACTCGTGGTCAGCAGCGACACATTGCACACACCCACGGGACGCAAGGCGTCCACGACGGCGTTCGCGATCGACACCGGACTGCCAACGAACCTGCTTCGCCAACGCCTTTGACGCCGAGGAGTTGCCCGGACCGAACGTCTCCGTTCGATCCAGGTCCAGTGGTGCCACGTTCGCCGCGTGGCAGCACGCGGCGCCCACCGGGTTTCAGGCGCGGTGCAGCCTGACTGGCGAAGCGCGGCAGCCGTGGTTCCCCCGTGCGCCACGCCAGGAGCCCCATGCGACAGAGCTGATGCGCGCAGGGTACGCTGTTTTCCGCATTAATCTGCTATGCGTTCACTGATCTTTGCGGCCACACTCGCGTTACTGTCGACGACTGGTGTTGTCCGGGCTGACGCGCCACAGACCGACCTGGTCCTGAGTGGTGGGCAGGCAGTCGAGATGACCAACAGCGACGCCAATGCCTGCTACTTCGACTCGCAGAACGTCTTCAATGGGCAACTCACAGATCCGGTCTCCGGCCAGATCATCACCATTAATGTCCTGGGGACGGTGGGCGACCATCCGGCGAAAGCCTCGGACGGCCACGCGCAGCTCACAATCCTCGGCTACGACCCGACGCAGACTGACCCACTCGTGAACTGGGCCGCTACCAGCGGCACGGTGACGCTCGACAATATCGATACCCAGGTCGCGCTGGACGACGGCAGTGCCAGCACGCACGGCGTTCTCGGCCACATCGATGCCGATCTGACCAGCCCGCGGGGCCCGCTTCACATCAGTGGGCCGTTCGCCTGTCATCTCGCTGGATGATCCGGAGTGGCTAGATAGGTCAGCATGACTGGAAGTAGGGTCGCGCGGTTGCTGCTGAACTCCGAGGGGCGGGCCTGGACCCGCGAAACGCCCATTGTCTAGAAGTTCGGCCGACAAGCCCCGTTTCGGCTCAAATCGCAGGCGGCCGAACTTCTGCACACAGTTTGCGCTAGGGACGCGGCACGCGGTTTCGAGGTCCATCTCAGGCTTTTCGGCCGCGTCCCTAGTCTAGGGTACGCCGACGCCTGTGACGATGCCACTGGCAAGGCCGCCAACGGCGGCCGGGAGGGGTTCAACTAGAGGCGGCTCACGCGATCGCCGGGCAGATGCGGACCACGCCCGACGTGCACTCCAGCCCGCCGGGGTTGCGGTTGGGTGCTCGGCGAATTTCGCCTGGCGTGTGCATCGCCGGACTCGTCCCGAGTACAGCCGCTCCGCGGGTATGCTCGACATGCTGCGTTGGCTTGGGGCGCGCTGGGCGACCGATTTCGACGCCGCTGGTCGAGAGGTACACGCGCTATTTCGGTTGCGCGAATGCGGTCATACCTGAGGCCCGCAACTGACTCCGTCGGTTGTGTGTCGCTGTCACACGGCCCTTATGGGACTCATCGATCTCGACGGTATACGCTGCATGCTCACGCGGCTTTCGGGGAAGGCCTGCAGGCCTGCACGCTTGGACCGTGCCTGTTGCGAGCGTGGTCAGTTGCCCAACACCTTCCGCAGCGCATCGGCGAACTCCTGGGGTGCCTCGATGAAGCCGCCATGGCCGCCCGGGAATTCAATCGCCTCTGTCCGCAGTCGCTCCGCCAGAGCGAGGCCCGTGCGGTGCGCCAGTTGGGCGCCAGAGCTGGCGCCGACGCCAACGACCACGCGTGTGGTCGTCGCCGCCAGCGCGGCGGTATCGGGCACGAAGCGGGTGGTGGCAGTAATGTCGTGACCGAGGAACCGCGCACCGTCCGCGGTCGCCTGGTCCAATGCGCGACCTGGTGGCACCGTGGGTTGCTCCTCCGCAGGCATGCCGATATGCGACATGAACTTCGCAAATGCCGCCGCCTGACCCTCGCGGCGGAAGGTAGCGACGATGTCGTCCACCTCGGCCCGACGCTCCGCGGCGTCGGGCAGCAGCACCAGCAGTGGCGGTTCGTGCGCCACGAGGATGCGCACCCGGCCGGCGTGCCGTGTCACCAGCGCGAGGCCAGTGACGGCCCCGCCGCTGCTGCCAAAGATGTCGGCGGATTCAACTCGCTGCGCGTCCAGGATCGCGGCAACGTCATCGGCCCGCTGTTCGACGCTCGTCTCCTCGTCGGGGTCATCGAGGCGACTGCTCGAGATGCCACGGGGGTCCTGCGTGATCACCGTATGGTCGCTGGCGAGCGCATCGGCGAGTGACGCGAACGGCGCGGCACCCATCGGGGATCCCACGAGCAGCACTACCGGCCCGGAGCCGCGGACCTCGTAGTGCAGGTGGGCACCCGCGGAGTTGATGGTGTTGGTTGTCGTCATGGCCTGCGGTCCTTTCCCAGGGCGATAATCACGATCGTAGCGGCGTGCGCGGCCAACCGGATGAACTTCATAGGCAGCAGAAGCGAAACTACCAGCCGCGCCAGGGTCGCGAGGACAAGCGCGGCGCCCACCCAGCGCGTCAGAACGCCGGCGCGGAGTTGCGCTGCCAAGCAGCGGCACACCGCCGAGCCGATCCACCACGCGGGTGAGCGAATACGCCGTCGGCAGCGATCCGAGGTTCGACTCCACGGCGGCGCCACTCACGATCTCCAGGCTTCATGCTGAGCGGGCCGTGGCTCTACGTCGTCGCGCTTGCCGCGGCGTTCGTGATCGCCACACTGTCCAGCCCGGTTGGCGTATCGGGGGCGGTCCTCTTGCTGCCATTCCAGGTGAGCGTCCTCGGTACGCCAAGTCCTGCGGTCACTCCAACCAATCTGCTCTACAACATCGTCGCCACGCCCGGCGCGTTGTATCGCTACTGGCGCCAGCAACAAACGGGTGGGTCGCTCACGCGTATCCTCCTCGCTGGAACGATTCCGGGCGTCGTTGCCGGCGCCATCGTGCGGGTCGAATTCCTTCCAAGCCCTCACGCTTTTGACGTTGTAATCGCGGTCGTGCTCATCCCGCTGGGTGCATGGATCCTGGTCAGCCGTCGCGGGACACCGCGGAATGCTCGGAAGGGCACCGCGCAGCTTCATCCCGTGGCGCTCGGGATACTCGCGGCCGGCGTGGGATGCGTCGGCGGCATCTACGGCATCGGCGGCGGATCGATTCTTGCCCCCATTCTGGTTGGCTCGGGACGCTCGCCGAGCGAAGTCGCGCCAGCCACGCTGGCCTCGACGTTTGTGACGTCCATCGCCGGTGTCATCACGTTCGTGATCCTGGCGATGCAGGAGTCGGGAGCCGTGACGCCTGACTGGGGAGTGGGACTGGCTCTGGGAGTCGGAGGACTCCTTGGCGGCTACGTAGGTGCATGGCTGCAGCCTCACCTCCCCGAAACGATCATCCGACGATTACTTGGCGTGCTGATCCTGGCGATCGGCCTTCGCTACGCGTGGCTGGCCGTGGGCTGAGCGCCGGACGCGCGCGCCTGCTCGCCAAACGAGCGCTATCCGACGATCATCGTCGAGCGCCGGCGAGAGCGTGGCCTGGAGCGGGCGCTGGCAGCTAACGCTCTCGACCCTGCGACGACCCGATAGCCGACGGTCGGTGTACGTCGATCGCCACCATCGCGCACCGGTGCTGGACGCGTAAATCAGCCTGCGCGGCCCGTTCCTCTGCACGTGGGCGGCATGCACGAGTTTCTCGCACGCTCACCCGGTTGGCTCCGACGCCGCGCCACGCAGACGCTCCCCGGAATCGCGCAAGGGCCTGGCCTGGGATGCGTAGTAGTTCCCAACGGCGTCACGCAGAACGACTCCGGCTGGACGCTAGGAGCGCGGCCGAGCCTTACGTGTCTTCTGCGCGCAGGCGACCGCGGCATGGGGACGAACCCATAGACGTGCGTGACACGGAAGCGATGGCCTTGCTCGACACGGCCCGCCTCGTGTGGGGAGGTTTGCACCAGGTACCCGACGCACCGGCGGCGAGTATGGGCTAACCACCCCTGCGAATCGCCGACACGACCTGCGAATCGAGCGCGTCGCCGTGTGGATCGCTGGACTTTTGGCAAGTCTGTGACATACTGGCGCGCGGTACACGGATGGGGGACATACGGTCAGGCCGAGCCGAGACGGTGCGCCGCGCGCAACGCAGCAGCGTGCTGCCTTCGGCGCCGATCGCTGAATCGGCTAGAGCCGAGCCCGGACCCATCCACGTGCTGCGACTTCAGGCCGCGGCCGGTAACCAGGCGACGCGCCGCTTCCTCGAGCGGGTGCGCCGCATTCAACGATTCGCGGCCAGGCTCGGGTGGGTGCAGCGTTACGAGCCCGGCGAACACGCCCAGTTCGGAGCCAAGGAGGGCGAAGCCGACAAGAAATACACGGTCAACGAGGTCGACATGACCTACGGCGAGATCATCGCCATGGGCGACCTCTTCCAGGACCGTGACGCCTTCCGCAAGTGCTCCAAAACACAACTCGAGGCGCTGCTCACCCTGGTACGCCGAGAACGTGATAAAGGCATCGGCAGCGTCAGCGAACAAGACTGGATCGACGCCGCTGGCGACCGCTACCTCGATCTCGCCTCCAAAAACGAGGGGCACTTCGCGGCCTCGAGCGATTCGGGTGGCTTTCACCAGGGCGACTCCGACAACAAAGCCCAGTGGTTCACCTATCACAAACAAGCGCTCGACCTGGCGATGCAGAACAAACTCGACGACGCCATGGTGACCAACGCATTTGGTGACCACTTTCTGACCGATGCCTTCTCCGCTGGTCATCTCATCAACAAAGCCGACGTGATGCACAAAGCGGAGGTCAGACTCAAAGTCAACGACCCGCTGAAATTCGGGACGCAGGTGGCCAAAGGCATTCTCGAAAATCCGACCGGTGCAAGACTGAAAGAGTTCGAGGCGAACCCCGGTGCGACCAGTCACTGGGCGCCGATGTCAGCCGATTCACTCGGACATGTGATCGCACGCATCGAGTACTGGAAACACGACAAGTTTTATAGCGCCTTCGCAAAAGCGGTCCACGACAGATTGAATACTGACGTCTTGCCCGGACATCGCGGCGGAGTCATGGTCCAGAATGCCAAAGGAGACACGTGGCCACTTGCCGGAGATAAGACGCTGAGCGCCAGCCCCGAAACGCTGCGCATCGTGCGTGAGGCGGTGGCGCAATCCCGCAAGAATGTGCAGGATGCTGTCGGCCAGCAGAAGGTCGACGCCGCGAAGGTGGCACAGCTTGTGTGGGACTTCGTCCCGCATCCGACCGCGGCGGGCCAGAAGCAAGTCGACGAGGCCAAGGACACGTTGACTAACCCCGAGTCTCCAGAAGCGATCGCCGCCTGGGTCAAGATCAGCGTCGACAACTACGACACGACGGTGAGCGAGCTGCTGAAGGAAGACATGATCAGGTTCAAGAAGAACAAGTACGTGAACCTGGAAAAGGATCAGCGGGTCGTGCGCATCGATGCGTATGGCGGTGCGCGACTGGCGGTGGTCGTGCCCGGCAAGCAGGTGCAGTTCAAGCAATGGGTTTCGACTGAGGCGCGGCCTACGGTCGAAGCCATGGGTAACGCGCAGCCGCGCGGCATCGATACCGTCGACGCCAGGAATATTGCCGGGCACCTGCCTGCGCCCGTCGAGGACATGATCGTCAAGATCAACGCCTATGGGCGCTGGCGTTTAGCAATTGTGAGCACCGGCGAGCGGTGGACCTTCAAGCAGTGGATAGCAGTAGACGGCGAGAAGTCGGCTGAATCGCAGGCGGCTGCTCAGGTGGGCGGACTGCTGCAATGGGATGAGTCGGAAATCGCCAAACACCTGTCTGGCCACCTTCCAGCTCCGGTCGAAGATGTCATCGTCAGGATGAATGCGTACGGCAGATGGCGAATGGCGGTCGTCACCACCGGCGAGAAGTGGAGCTTTAAGGAATGGATCCCCGACGCCGACGAGCCGGCCGCCCAAGGGCGGGCCGCGGCGCAGCCCGGTGGCATGCCGACGTGGGACCAGGCCGATATTGCGCAGCACATTTCGGGCCATATCCCCGCGCCGTCGCCCGAGCCGGTACCCGCTCCCTGATCGCTTACGTTCATCTGCAGCCCCGAGTGGCGAGCAGCGGGACGGGTGCCCCGGACGGATAGACGCTCCGGTCGTGCAAGGTCACGAGCGTGATGGCGCCTGTGGCGCGCCGAGGACGACCACGCCCCTCGGTGGGCGGCTCGGCCAGGACCCTCAGGATCGTCGCTGACCTCGCATATGGCACCGTCGATCGGCGTCGATATGCGGCGAACGCAACAGTCGAGCCGAGGCCCATTGCGATGCCCCGCCCCAAGCGTCGCCAAGCCGATCAACGTCGCGGCAGGATGATTTCTGACGAGATCGCAACTCCTGCGATGACATGCACTTTCGGTGGGTTGGCACGATGCCCTCGAGCTGAACGCCGGTGGCCGCGAGCCGCCGCCGTGTACGCCTCGGCGGTGCGTTCGTTGCCTACATGAACAGCAGCGTCAGGTTCAGCATGTTGCCAGGGGAGGGCGCATTGCCCTGCTCACAGCGTCGCCCGGGATCAGCACTCGCCCACGATCAGGCAGACCATGTCTGTCCGAGGTCCCTGGCAGAGAATTTGCGCCTGGATCCCGCCTTGGTGGAAAGACCCGTTGACGAGTTCAACGCCCCTGTGCGTGATGACATCGCGTATGACCCGACGCGACCGGACGGCAAGTCCACCCGAGGCAGTACACCGCCGACATAATACTGGACTCGGCGCGTCGACGAGTCCCCGTCCAGCGCGTATCCGGTGACCGCGGGCTCGGGGTAAATCGCCACACACAAGTGATGAACCAGCGAGGTGAGCCCATCCGCGGCTTCTACCCCTCGGGTTACATCCTGGGTCTGTACTATCATCATCGTCACCTCGCGGCGAGTCGCCGGATGCCTCAACGCGGTGTTCAGCCGGCGGCGATGATACGTGCCTTTCCACGTTGACGCTCAGAAAGATGGAGCAGATGGATGACTGACGAAGAACAGATTAGAAAGTTGCAAGCGATCTATGTGCAACGGACAGACGATGGCGACTCCAGGGGCAAGAGTGAGCTGTTTGCCGAACACGCGAAGTACTATCCCTCGTCCGGTGCAGTGATCGGCCGGAACGCGATCTTTCAGACTATCGACAGTCACACGGCATCCCAACCGAGAGATCTGCAAACGAAGCACCTGTGCGGCAATTCGGTGATCAGCATTTCCGGCGATACCGCTGATGCCGCAACGGACTACGTCGTCTACCGACGTGTGGGCGTTGGCACCTGGGAAATCTCGCAGATCGGCCGCTACTACGATCGCTTTGTCCGCAGCGGGGATAGCTGGCTGTTCAGCGAGAATCGCCCCGTCAAACTCGGGCCGTAGCCACTGCTATGGCCGGACTGTAAGACTTCACCGTGTGCTGGTCAGTGCGCTCGATCCTGGCAGCCCCGCACGTCTGAAGCTGCGCGTGGGCGGAGTGGATCCGGGCGCGCCGGCCAACACGGGCCGCAACGTGGGCCGCAACCGCCCGCGGAGGTTCCTCGCCGAATAGAACCGCCAGTACGCGCGACTCCAACTATTTCTGCAAGGACACTGACCAATGAGCACTCGCCGAGACAGCTTTTTTAGTCGGACCCAAACGCGGCTTCGACCGATAGCGGCGTTGCCTGAACGGCCGCTTGCCCGGCCAACCAACCGGTAGCCATTGCCAGACCGATGGCCATTCCGCCGCCCCAGTAGCCGCCGTTGCTTGGCCCGTTGACGCAGCTGCCCGCACCAAACAGACGGGGGATGACGCCGCCGTCAAGCGCCTGTACCCGCCCAATTTCGTCGACCTCCGGACCACCAGCGGTGTCGACGGGGTTGGGCCCGATGATGATCCCGTAGTACGGCCCGTGTTCCCCAATCGGGTGCATGGTTGGATCGGGATAAGGATTGTTCAGCGACGGGATGACACGTTCCCGGAACTCGGTTAGACACTCGGCCTGCGTGCGCCCGGCCTGTGTGCACCGCGCCAGATGCAACCTCCAATGCGCACCGTAGTGGTTGTTGCGGTCCATTGCCGATGTGCCACGCCCGAAGTCCTCGTCTGCTCCGTTCCGCGCAAATCTGTTGAAACGTTGGATGCTCGTGGCCAGCCCAGATTCGAACGAGTCATCCAACGTTAACTCGTCGGTGTAGTCGCGTACAGCGCGGAGTCGCCGGCGCAGGCCGTCAGCGAGCTCAGCCATGGATTCGGCTCGGAGGATGTGCGGCGCTTCCGCCGTGTGAGGAAACAGGTCTGCTGTCCGCTGGTCATGGATTTGGAACGTGAGACGGTTCGGTCGGTCGGCGGTCCGCGGGTCACGCGCCTGATGCTCGACGTGACAGTCACCATTGATCTTTTCGTTCACGACGCGCTGGCCGAGTCGATTGACCTGGATCATGCTGTCACCGGCGCTGGTGCCCCAGTCTTCTTGGGCGATGGCCGCTGCGCGCGAGTGTTCTGCTCCGCCGTAGACGGTCAGCTCAAACGGAATAAGCCCACCGTACACACGGTCGGTAGCTGCCAACTGAATGCCGCTGGCCAGGGCAATCGTAATGAAATCGCCCTCGTTCTCGGGTACGCCGCCGCGGGCGCCCGCCAGCGGAGCAACGAGCAGCCGTTGCTGCAGATCCGGGTTGCGCGTAAAGCCCCGGATCCAAAGACAACGCCGCGCCGGGCAAGCATGCGACGCGTACCCCACGGGGTTGTGACTTCAAGCCCGATCACGGTTTTGTCCGGCAGCTGGATTAGCCGCCGAACGCGGTGCTCGAGCAAGACAGGTACGTTGCGCTTCGCCAACGCATCCAACACGGCCGAGACGAGACTGTCGTGGTCGGCCACGCGGAGTCCGTGGCCCCACTGATCGCGCTCGTCGGGCAGTCGCGCGCGCCAATCTGGCGCGATCTCACCCGCCCACGTTTCTGAGAAAGCAACCTCGAAGGCTCGCTCGTCGTCGATCAGTGTGTCCAGCATGTCACTGGCGGTGTCATAGAACGTTTCGATCTTCCGGTGCGCTAGCTCCGGCAATCCAAGATACGGCGAATGCGGTGCAAACTGGTCGGGCCAGCTCTCACGCGCCATGTACGCAAGCATGCGCTGCTTGTCGTCCGGATGCCCCATCGTTCGCAGCAAGCGGTTGTTGGGAATCCAGAAAGCGCCGCCGCGGCCGGTGATGCCGCCAGGCTGTGCGCCTTTTTCGAGGACGATCGCGGTGGCACCTGCGCGCGCCGCTGCAAGCGCCGCCAGGCCTCCGGCCGCGCCTGAGCCAACGACGAGGACATCCGCGCGGCGTGCCCACGAGACCTCGCTTAAGTGCTTCGGTTCGATGACGAGTGGCGCAGCATTGCCAGTCATGCGCACACTGCCACTCTGGGCCAAACCCTCACGCTGCAGACGCTGCTGACGGCCTTCCAAAGACGCGAGGCGCATAACGCCTGCTCCGCATCAATCTTGCTCACTGGTTCGACGACTCCAGATCAGGCGATGTTTCGGTCGCTAGCTTATCATCCTCTCCACACTGACAATCTGTGCGCGTGGCCCTGAATGTGGGACGCGGGAGGAAGCTTTGTTACGCAGCACCAACAGAATTCTGACGAGCCACGTCGGAAGTCTCGTTCGGCCCGTGAAGGTCATGCAGTTCCAGGGAGCCAGGAATGCGCCAGAAGCCTACGACGAAGCGGCGTACGCCACGCTCCTCGACGAGACCATCACTGAGGTCGTGTCTCAGCAAGCCGCGACCGGCATCGACATCGTCAACGATGGCGAGTTCAGCAGATCGTCGTACGCGTTCTACGTCCGCGATCGGCTCGCGGGATTCGAATTGAGGCAGCCCGTCGACTACCCGCTACCGCGCTACGCCTACATTCGCGTCGGGAATCTCAAGCCGACGTCGCAGCGAGAACGCCCCGATTTCCCTGACTTCTATCGAAATTGGGATCGCATCGAACGGACCATGTGGCTGCCCGGCGGAACTGCAAAGCGCTTCCGCGTCGGGCGCTATGCCAGGAGTTCCGGTGTGTACGGGCCCAATCCGCTATTGCGGCGAGCACGAGCTCATGCGGGATCTGGATCGGCTCAAAGCGGCGATGTCTCGGAGCGGTGCAAAGTCCGCCTTCGTCACGGCTTCCTCACCGTCGCTTGCCGCGTACCATTTCCCCGATAATGACTACTATGCTACCGAGGAGGAGTACCTCTTCGCTTTGGCAGAGGCCCTGAATGTCGAATACAAGGCGATTACAGCCGCCGGCTTCGACCTGCAAATCGACTCACCCGAGCTCTGCCATCTGTACGACCCGGCGCATGCGGATGAGTACCGCAACTGGCTCGCCCTGCGCATCGAAGCAATAAACCACGCGCTGCAAGGAGTGCCAGAAGACCAGGCCCGCCTGCACATCTGCTGGGGGAGTCGCAATGCGCCGCATGTCACCGACGTGCCGCTCAGGTTGATCATCGATCAGATTTTGCAGGTAAAAACGCAGGGCTATTCGCTCGAAGGCGCCAACGACCGTCACGCGCACGACGTGCTGATGTGGGACGATGTCAAACTACCCGACGGCAAGATCCTCTTACCCGGCGTCGTCGGACACGTCAGCAACATTGTCGAGCACCCCGAACTCGTCGCCTGGCGCATCAGACTGTACGCCGAGCGGGTTGGCAAGGAGAACGTCATCGCGAGCACCGACTGCGGGTTCTCGCAGGATTGGGACCTTCGGCGCGTACACCCTGAGGTTCAATGGGCGAAGCTTCAAGCGTTGGCGGACGGCGCGCGACTGGCCTCGCGGCAGTTGTGGGGTAACCGCACTTAGCCCTTTCTCAGCGGATCGCTGGGATCTTCGAGCAGCGTGGTGATACGGCGCTCCTGGAAGTACCAGCGTCCCTCCAGCTTGACGCAGACATCCTGGTACTCGTCCACCGCCGCGATCTGAATTGGCCCGTCGGCGTGTTGGACACACGCCTGGCCATAGGTCCGAACTGCACAGCGCGTGCCGTTCCCCTCGATGTACGACGGCGTGGCGAGATGCCGCACGCTGGCCTTCCAGGTTTTGAAGGAGCCCTCGACTGCCGCCTGGATCTCGGCGCGGCCGCGTTGAATTCGCTGACCATTCCCGGTCACGCGGATACCGTCTGGGGCAAAGACCGCCGCGTACGCGGCCGCATCCCTGCTGTCCAGCGCACGTCCGTACGCCAGGATCAGCTCCATGACCGCGAAACGATCCTCAGCAGTCATCTGCACTTCTTCGCTCATCTATCGCCGGCTCCTTATCGGTGTTGAATACCAGTCAGCGCCATAATCGATGCACTTGGATAATTCAAATAGGTCAGGCCAGTCCAGTCGCCGACTTTATCGCTGACAACATACTGGTCGATACACGCGGGCCACACCCAGAACTGAATGCAGTGCGAACGCCTCTTGCTGGACTGTGTGCCACAGTGCCAGCCGCTTGCTGGCGTCGAGCTCAGCAATCATCGCAGCGAAGTCTTTGTCCAGTTGCGGATCATTGCCGCTGACGTTGACGCCTTTCGAGGTCATGTGGTTTTGTTGCACCGGAATACTGTTGGCCGCCGTGCCGCCAGCCAATGCCCATCCACGGCGCGACGCCTCCCATGATCTGCGGGTCCTTCGCTATCCAGGCACTTCTGAACGCAGTGAAGTCCATCTGGCACCAACTGCGTCTGGATGCCGACGGCCTCCCAATACCCGGAGATCACCTGCAGCAGGTCGGGTTCCCAGCCCGCAGACGCCTGTACCGTAGAGAAAATGCGGACCACTGGATCTGCGAATTTGCCAGGGTAGCCAGCGTCGCTCAGCAGTTGCTTTGCCTGGGCCACGTCGTACGTGATGCTGTACCAGATTGGATCGAACCCCCAGTGAAGCTCGGTCAAACTGATATTCCCCGCCGCAGGTTGGCCGAAGCCTCTGAAGAATGAGTCGACGATCTCCTGGCGATTGATCGCGAGGTCCATCGCCTGGCGCAGGCGCCCATCGGACGTCGGACCAGGCGTCAGCCAGTAGCCGGCCAGGAAAAGGCCAGGAATGGTTGAGGCCTTGGTCTGCCGGAGCTGGTAGCCCGCATCGCGCAGGGTAACCGCATTCGGTCGTTGGAGATCGCCGACGATATCTGCCTCACCGCGCTTGAGCTGCGCAACTCTGGTCGACTCCTCGGGCGTATTGAGCAAGACCAGCTGTCCCAGACGGGTTTGGTGCCCCAGTAGCCTGGATTTGGCTGCAGCTCCGCGCTGACGCCGGGGTGTACGCAGTCAGCTGCCAGGGCCCGGTGCCGAGGGGCTGTTTTATAAGGTGTCCTGTCCGACCTTATCGAAGTAATTCTTGGAAATCATCCAGGTGCCGGTACAGGAATCTGGATAGAAAAGGTACGGCGGGTCCTTCGCGTACACCAGCACGGTGTACATGTCGGGCGTCTCTATGTGATCGACGGTCTGGCGATTGCCCGGGGCCCACGGGCTTTTCGCGTCGTCCGAGATGTAGCGCTCGATGCTGAACTTCGCATCCTCGGCGGTGAAGTCGTCGCCGGTGGTCCAGTTGACATTCTTGCGGATGTCGAAGGTCCACAGCTTGCCATCCGGGCTCATCATGAAACGTTCGGCCAGCCACGGAAGGATGTTGCCCTGGGGATCGGGCTCAGCAGTGGTTCGCAGATGAGCGGGACGACGTTGTTGATGGCGGCCACGATGACGTCGTTGTTTTCCGATCCCAGGTCGCCCAGCGTGACGTTGAGCGTGCCGCCCGTCCTCGGCGTTCCTGTGGGTGGCGCACTGGTCGTCGCGGCGGGCGGCGCCGTGGTCGCGACTGGCGCGCTCGTGGGCGGCTGGGCAGCGGGGCCCGCGGCGGTCGCGGGCGGCGATGCTGGTGCGCCGCATGCGGAGAGCAAGGCCAAGACGCCGCCCCCGGTCAGTAGTCGCAGCGCAGCTCGCCGGCGCATCCTTCCGGTCACGGGTGATTGTCGGCGTTCCATGGCTCTAGTTCCCCTTTCCCAACGCGGTGGAAAGCCCTCACGCGATCAGCGTTTCCATAACTCAGCGCTTGCGAGTGTCGCGCCATCCACCAACGCTTTCAGTTTGGCCCACTGCACCGAAGGATGCACCCGAATCGAATCCCAGAACTGCGAGAAGCCGCAATCTGTCCCGGCAATCACGTTCTCCTTCCCAACCAGATCGGCGAACAGCTTGATGCGCCAGGCGATCAGATCCGGGTGCTCCACCACATTAGTCTGGTGCGAGATCAGACCCGGAATCAGGATCTTGCCCTCGGGCAATTTGACGTCCCGCCAGACCATCCACTCGTGCTCATGGCGCGGATTGCCAGCTTCGACCGAGTATGCCTGGGCATGGATACGCAGCATGCGATGCACGAACGTCCGTAGCGGAGGATCATGCATATGCGGCTGGTTGCCGCTTCCCCAGCAGTGGTGATAGCGCACCTTCTCCTCGGGAATGTCGTGCAGCGCGTGATTGATGATTTCTACGCCCTCATCGGCCGCTCGTTCCGCCGCCTCGTCAGAAACATCCGACCCCTCCGCTAACGCCCAGCGCCGCCCGGAGCCAGCGCAGCGAGGTCCAGCTGCAAGATCAAACCGGCGTCGGTAATGGCTCGGTACTCCTCCCGCAAGGCGTCGGCGACCGCGTACAGATACGACCTCATGCTGGGGTAGAAGTCGAGGATATTTTCGTCGCCAACGCGTGTTCCCGGCAGGTCGGCGGGCATGAACGCCTCGGCAAAATTGAGGCCGCGCATGGCTTCCTTGAGGGTACCGATCTCGCGCTGGATGGTCGTCTGACCCGTGTAGCGGATGGGGCCAACCACTCTGCAGCGCTGGTAGTTACCGGGGCGATTTGGCACTTCTGAAATGTCAACTTCCGGATACATCCAGAGGTAGCGATACACACTGTAGATGCGTTCGTAGAAATCAGCGAATTGCGCTCGCTCGGGCGTAATGAGCGCGTCCCAGGGGTCCTCGTCTGGATGCGGCTCGCGCACCTCGAGCCCGCCCAGACGCTCGTTGATATAGGCTTCAAACCCGGGCCGCCCATATTCCCCGTCGCTGGGGATATCGATCCCGACTTCAGCTTGCTTGCGAACAACCTCCATCACACCCGAATGAATGTCCGCCTCAAACTGCCCCGGGTCGTAGGGCCGGTTGAGCACGCGCGCCTTCATACCCTCGATGATCACCGGCGTGCGGACCAGACTACCGACGTGTGTGGTGAGGATGCGGTCCACGCTACGCTTCAAGGCAAGCCCCGTGCGATTTTCATCGGTGCTGGACGCCGGTGAGTCCCAGGATGAAGGCGCTGTTACCCCCACTCTGGTAGTCAATCCCGGTCCAGTCGCCCACTCTGTCACTGACGGCGTACTGGTCGTAGACGCGCGCAAGGCCCAGGACCGAGTGGAGTGCAAACGCCTCCTGCTGGACGGTGTGCCACAGGGCCAGTCGCTTGTTGAGATCGAGCTCCGCTGTCATGGCCGAGAAGTCAGCATCAAGTTGCGGATCGTTCGCGCTGATGCTCACGCCTTTCGACGTCATATGGTTTTGCATGGCCGGGATGTTGTTGGCCGCTGAGCCACTGCCGATGCCCATCCACGGCGCGACGCCACCCATGATCTTGGGGTCTTTGCCGACCCATGCGCTTCGCATCGCTGTAAAGTCCATCGGCACAATCTGCGTCTGGATGCCGACTGCCTCCCAGTACCCCGAAACCACCTGCAACAGGTCAGGCTCCCAGCCGGCGGAACCCTGCACGACCGAAAAGATGCGCACCACGGGATCCTGGAACTTGCCAGGATAGCCGGCTTCCTGCAGGAGTTGTCTTGCTCGCGACGGATCGTACTGGATGCTGTACCAGATCGGATCGAATCCCCAGTGAAGCTCCGTCAGACTCGTCACTCCTGCTCCCGGTTTGCCGAAGCCACTGAAGAAGGAATCAACTATCTCCTGACGATTGATCGCCAGATCCATCGCCTCGCGAACTCGTTCATCCGATGTCGGTCCAGGCTGCAGGTAGTAGCCAGTCAAGAACAAGCTGGGAACAGTTGAGGCTTTCGTCTGTCGCAGTTGGTAACCATCCTCGTCCCGAAGCTTGATCGCGTTGTCGTTGGAAATGCCGACGATGTCCGCCTCGCCGCGTTTGAGCAGGGCGATCCTGGTCGACTCCTCAGGCACCTGAAGTATCACCAACTTGTCCCAGGCCGGTTTGGTCCCCCAATAGTCCTTGTTGGCCGTGAGCACGGCGCGATCACCCGGCTTGAATTCAGATAGCACCCATGGTCCCGTACCCACGGGTTGCTTACTGAAGCTGTCGAATCCGACCTTTTCGAAGTAATTCTTGGGAATCAGGAGACTTCCCTGTATTGCGTCCGGGTAAAACATGTATGGTGGGTCTTTGGCGTAGACCTTGACCGTGTACTTGTCGGGCGTTTCGACATGGTCGACAGTTTGCCGGTGGAGGGGCGACCAGGCACTCGGCGAATCGTCGGAGATATAGCGATCGATATTGAATTTGACGTCGTCTGAGGTGAATTCGTCCCCGTTGCTCCACTTGACGTCCTTGCGCAGATTGAAGGTCCAGAGCTTACCGTCCGGGCTCATCGAGTAGCTTTCGGCGAGCCAACCAACGAGGTTTCCTTGTTCGTCATACCGTAGCAACGGCTCATAAATGAGCGGTGTGAAGACGTTGGGGACGGGAAGGATCACGTCCGAGATGTCGGTCCCGAGGTCGGAGACGGTAACGGTGAGCGTATCGCCAGCGGCCTGGGTGGCAACCGTGGTCGGCGCGGGCGCCGAGGTTGCGGCGGCAGCTGTCGGCGTGGCGGCGGCGGTTGGCGCGGACCTGGCGGATGTCGCGGCGGATGCCGGCGGCTGAGTTGGCGCAGGCACGGGTTGCGCGCAGGCAACCAGCAAACCAGCCAGGACGAGCCATATCCCTCTTATCGCCATGTGAGACCCCCGAGTTCGCGGCGTTTTCGGTCCGAAAGAGGCCGCGCCTGGCGAGTATACTTTGCCGCGATGTCCGCTGCGCCGCTCGTCGCCTACCTTGTCTGCCACAGCCCCGACCGTAATCACGACTGTGATTTCGCTCGCGTTCGATTGGTCGAAGCGCTGTACGCTGCCGGCGGGATCTGGACTGACGTCGGCAGGACTATGCGGACACCGGCCGTCTGGACGCCGCGGACCTGCTGATCACCTACACCGCCGGCGTGCAGGTGAGCGTTGCTGAATGCCAGGCTTTGCGCCGGTTTCTGGAGCGTGGCGGACGCTGGTTCGCTCTACACGGGACCAATGCCGGCGTTGAGAGTGCGGAGTTCGCGGATATCGTGGGCAGCCGCTTCCTTGCGCACCCACCGTACGGCCAATTCGGCGTCTCAATCAGTCGGCCAACGGATCCGCTGCTTGACGGGCTCCAACCGTTCGAGGTTGACGACGAGCTCTACGTCATCGAATGTTCGCGCGATGTGGAGGTTCTGCTAGAAACACGGTGGGGCGGCGAGGTGCGCGGCCGTCCGTTCGATGACACGCTACGTCCGCTCATGTATCGCCTCCGTGCAGGCGACGGCGGGATCCTGTACCTCGGCCTCGGCCAACCCGTGGCACAGATAATCCGGCCAGGTGAATCGTCCTCTTCACTGGTTCCCATCCGGGGACTGATGATTTTCGGACCGAAACTGCCTGAGTCGGGTCCCCGTCTCCGGCGGGTCTGTCAACGACTCACAGCGACGCGCGCTGCTCAGGGGTAGATCACGCGCCTCTCCGCAAAGAGCCACCTGTCACCGCGCTCGACGAATCGGTCCGCCCACTGAGCAAAGAAGGTCACCGCCCAGGGTTCGTCCTTGGTCCGCCGCAGACCGATGACCGACGTGAGCGCCTCCGCGGTCGAGCCGTTCATCGTGATCAGAGGATCAGCCGCCATCAGCCGATTCTGGACATCGGGCACCGCCCGCGCGCGCCGGCCTTCATGAAACTCCCGAATGCTGGCATGCCCTCGGTACTCACCATTGGGCGTCACGAACACCCCGTCTTCGGCCCACACGGCGACCAGTCCTTCAGTGTCATAGGTGTCGTGAGCCTCGGTGTACTGCAAAATCGCGCGACGGATTCCATCTTCGGCGCTCATGTACGCTCTCCCGTGACAAATTGATGGCCGCGTCCGGACTGCAGTCTACCAGCACCAGTCGCCTTATTTGTGCCTCAGCCGCGGGTCCATCCGATCTCGCAGCCAGTCGCCCAGGTAATTCACCGACAGCACCAGCAGCCCAATAGCCAGACCCGGAAAGAACGAGATCCACCACGCCGTATCCACGTAATTGCGGCCGTCTGAGACCAGTGAGCCCCACGATGGAGTCGGCGGCGGCACGCCCGCTCCCAGGAACCCCAGCGCTGCCTCCGAGAGGACGACCAGCCCGACCTGCAGCGTGATCATCACCACCCAGATGTCGACCAGGTTCGGGAACAGATGCTTCAGCATGACCCGGCCCGCCGAGCAGCCGATCACCCGCGCGCCGACGACGAACTCCAGTTGGCGCAAGTGCAGGACTTCGCCCCTGACGATGCGCGCGTAGCTGGCCCAGCTCAGCACAGACAGCGCAAGGATGACGGTCCCGACGCCTGGCCCGAGGCTGACGGCGAACAGCAGCGCGATGAGAATCCCGGGAAACGCCATACTCCCGTCCGCGACGCGCATCAAAAAGGAATCCGTCCGTCCGCCGACATACCCGGCGGCCAGGCCGAGCATCAATCCCGCGATGCTCGAAAGTACCACCACGGCTGCTACGACGCTCAACGATACGCGCGAGCCCCAGATCAGCCGACTCAGTACGTCTCGACCCAGCGTGTCCGTGCCGAGCAGATGGGCGGTACTCCCCCCCTCGAAGAACAACGGGGGCTTGAGCTTCTGCGGCAGAGCAATCTGGGTCGGATCGTATGGCGAGAGCTGCGCGGCAAACAGCGCGAACAAGACGAACAGCCCGATGATGGCCGCCGGCACGATCGGGATCTTGCGGGCAGTGACCCAGGCTTTACTCAGCTGGTACCAGACGCCCTGCCTGCCGGCAAAGCCACGCCCAGTCACTCCGTAATGGCTGACTGCCCTGAAAGCGACCGGTTCGGCCATGTCTATCCCCTCTGTCCAGTCCGCTAGTACTTGATGCGTGGGTCGATGTACGCGTACAGCACGTCGACCAGGAAATTCGCCCCGACCACGAGGACGGCGACCAGCAGCACCGTCCCCTGGATGAGGGGGTAGTCGCGCGCGAGCATCGCCTGGTAGGCGAGCTGGCCGAGCCCGGGCCACGAGAACACCGTCTCCACGAGCACCGCCCCGGTGATTGCAAAGGCTAGCGTCAGGCCGAAGGACGTCAGTTGTGGAGACAGCGCATTCCGCACGGCGTGCCGCCAGATCACCGCGCGTTCGGACAGTCCCTTGGCGCGCGCCTGCTTGACGTACTCCGTGCCCATGATTTCCAGCAGCGACGAGCGCATCAGCCGCATGCGCATCGGCAGGGCAAAAAAGGTCAGCACGGCAATCGGCAGAATGTAGTGGTCGGGCGACCCCATGCCCGAGGTGGGCAGCACGCGCAGCACCACGGAGAAGATGAAGATCGCCATGATGGATACCCAGAAGGCGGGCATGGACTGACCCAGCACGGCCACGACCCGCATGGATTTGTCGACCCACGTATCGCGCTTGACCGCGGCCGCGACGCCCATCGCCACGCCGATCACCGTGCTCAGGACCAGTGCAGGCACGCCGATCGCGGCTGAATTCGGCAGTCGCTCGCCGATGAGTTGCGCGACGTCACCTTTGTCGGCGAGGGATTTGCCGAGATTGCCGTGGAGCGCGTTGGTGATGAAGACCCAGTACTGAATGGGCAGCGGCTGATCGAGGCCGAGCTGCTGTCTCAAGAGCGCAATGTCCTGGGCTGTGGCCTGGCTGGAGGCCAGCAGCGTGACCGGGTCGCCTGTCGCCCGCGCCATCACAAAGACCACCACGGAGATAACCAGGATGGTCACGACCGACTGAATACTGCGGGTCAGCAAGTAGTGGCCCATGGATTCCCCCCAGGTGTGCCGAGATCGCGTTGCATGCGCGTCACTGGTCGATACTCAACTCACACGGTCAGAGGCTCGCCTGACGCCGCTGCGCTGACCCTGTCGCTCGCGAGCAGGCACTCCCCCAGAACTCGCGACCGAGGTGGGCAGCACCCGCATGGATTTGTCGATCCAGGTGTCGCGACCGCGGCCGCGACTCCCATGGTCACGCCTATGACCGTGCTCGGCACCAGCGGGAGTCGCTCGACGATCAGTTGAGCGACGTCGCCTTTGTCGGCGAGCGATTTGCCGAGATTGCCGCGTACGGCACTCCTGAAGACTGAAGAACACCCAGTACTGAATGGGCAGGGTTTGATTGAGGCCGAGTTGCTGCGCAATGTCTTGAGTCGTCGCCTGATCGGACGCCAGCAACGCAACCGGGTCTCCTGTCGCACGGGCCATCACGAAGACGACCAGGAGATCACCAAAATCGTCAGAACAGATTGGATGCTGCGAGTCAGCGAGAACCGTCCCATGAACTCCCTTAGAGATTCGACGGCGCTGAACCCGCGACCAAGCCCGCCAGGTACTCCACACCGGGATCATATATCCTGCGCAGGCGCGACGCATGCTCCAATCGGGCTCGCGAGGACTTCGGAGCTCTGCCGTTCCGTACGCCATGCGTCAGGGAGCCGAATGCGGGTGAGGACTCCTGGCGGGACAGCGCCAACGCTGATCGAGCGGCCTTCCCCGAGTTCTATGAGCAGTACTCGACGCACTATCGGTATCTCGGGATGCCGCCAGAAGTGGACATTTCCGAGGTGCCCAACCGACCCGGCAATTACGAGCGTTGCCGCCTCATCGGACCCGTGACGTACGAGGGTCACACCGCCATCAAGCGGGAGATCGACACGCTGCGGGAAGCGATGCAGGCATTCCAGTTCGCCGATGCGTTCATTCCCGTCGACCTGCCCACGACACGCATGGGCGACCAGAACATCCTCGAGTCCTATCCATCCACCGAGGCGTATCTGTATGCGGTGGCGGACGCCATGCGCGAGGAGTATCGCATGGGCGTTACGTAGGCTGACTGCGTTGTCGAAGTCGGAGACACCGGTAATGTCTATCTCATTGCACTCGAGCATCGCGATTCCGGTCGACTGCTCTTGCGCCTGCAAAAGGACCAGTTTGTCCCACGCGGGGTATGGTGCCCCAGTAATGCTCGTTCGCCTCAAGCTCGGCACTGGCACCCGATGTGAACTTGCTCAGTTGCCACGGCCCGGATCCGACGGGTTGCCTCTTGAAGGCGTCAAGTCCAACCTGCTCGAAATATTTCTTGGGAACTATCCAGGTCCCGGCTATGGCATCCGAATAGAACACGTACGGCGGGTCTTTGGCGTACACCTTCACGGTGTACATGTCCGGTGTTTCGATGTGGTCAACGGTCTGCGGGTGCAGCGGCGACCAGGGCGTCGTGTTGTCCGCCACCTAACGTTCTATCGTGAATTTGACGTCGTCAGGGGTGAAGTCCTCGCCATTGCCCCATTTCACGTCTTTGTGCAGGTTGAAGGTCCAGAGCTTGCCATCCGGGCTCATGGACCAACTCTCGGCAACCTGGGCATGATGTTGCCCTGCTGGTCGTAACGTAACAATGGCTCGAAGATAAGATAGGATGGGTGATTAATTACCGGCACTATGACGTCGAAGCTGTCCGTACCGAGGTCACCGAGTACAACGTTCAAAGTGCCACCCGCTTTCGACGTGCTGGCAGTACCGTTCGACGGTATGGAGACAGCGGACGTGGTCGAGCCGGTCGGAGCTGGACCTTGCTCCACCGGACCAGTTGGCGCAGGCCGAAAAGCCTGAACCACACCCGGTCAATAAAGCCAGCACACCACCCGATGCCTGTATCGCAAGGCGGTCCGCCGGCTAATACCTGCGCCTCTGGGAACTCTTAGTGTCCCCAGAGATCGTTGCTGGCCAGTCTTGCGCCTTCCACAAGGGATTGCAGCTTGGCCCACTGCACGCTGGGATGCACGCGCATGTGGTCCCAGAACTGCGAGAAGCCACAGTCGGTTCCTGCGATCACGTTCTCCTTCCCGACCAGGCTAGCGAAGTTCTTGATGCGCCAGGCCACAAGCTCCGGATGTTCGACCACGTTGGTCTGATGCGAGAT
The DNA here is from genome assembly GCA_963776625.1 of uncultured Chloroflexia bacterium. Taxonomy (GTDB): domain Bacteria; phylum Chloroflexota; class UBA6077; order UBA6077; family CF-72; genus CF-72. Next base: position 85,033 of record CAVZNP010000015.1, read on the forward strand.
GACGCCCGGAATGAGAATCTTGCCGTCTGGCAGTTTGACGTCCTTCCATAGCATCCACTCGTGCTCGTGGCGCGGATTGGCCGCCTCGATCGAATAGGCCTGAGCCTTGATCTTGAGGATGTGCTGGACGAAGCTGCGCAATGGTACATCAGAGGTGTGCGGGTTGTTGTTGCTCCCCCAGCACTGGTGGTAGCGGATACGGTCCTCGGGTATGTCCCGAAGGGCATGGTTGATGATCTCGATGCCTTGTTCGATGCCACGGTTTAGTTCCTCGGTGGTCATGTCGGGCTTGTCGATCAGCATGCCTCGGCGTTCGGGCTTCAACGGCGCTAGATCGACCTGCAGTAAAAACCCTGCGTCGACGACGGCGCGATATTCCTCGCTCAGCGCGTCAGCCACGGCGTACAGGTAAGCGCTTACGCTAGCATAGTAGTTGAGCACGTCGTGGTCGCCGCGCCGAGCGACTGGCACATCCGCCGGAATAAACGCTTCGACCACGTCCAGGCCCTCGAGCGCATGCCGGAAATTGTCGATCTCCCGGTGGATGACCGACTGGCCAGCGTAACTGATCGGACCCGTCACACGGAATGGATCCGTGCCGCGCACGTTCGGGACGCCCTCCAGCGACACCTCGGGATACATCCACAGAGTGCGGTAGTGGCTGACGTACTGGGTGAAAAAGTCAGGGAACTGCTCGAGTTCCTCCGCGGGGACGGAGAACCACCCGTCCTCGCCCGGGTCGTAGGGCCGATGCTCCAGGCCGCTCAGCCGCGAGTTGATATAGCCTCGAAAACCCGAACGACCGTACTCCCCGTCGCTGGGTACGTCAATGCCAATACCAACCTGCTTGCGGACCACATCGACGACCCCGGACCGGACGTCATCTGCGAGTTTATCGTCGGCGTATGGCGCGCCGATGGTCTTCGCCTTCATTCCCTCGACGATCTCGCGAGTTCGCACCAGGCTGCCAACGTGCGTAGTCAGGATCCGATCGGTACTGCGATTCATTCAATCCCCCGCTCTAGCCCACTCTCGACTGAGAAGATGGTCGAAAGCGCGCACTGTCCCCGAAAGTTTGTTGCGCCTATTCAGGTAATGTCAAGATGCTCGTGCCGAGCGTCGAGGGTGAGCGCTGCGGAGATCATCACCTGGTTGGAGGACACTGTGGCAGGCTGGAACGCCAACCCAACTCCGTTCGTGTGGGACGGCAAGCGGATGGAGCGTTGCCTCCGCGCCAAACGGCGTGACCTCGCTGGCTCCGCTGCGTTCCTCCAGCACCATCTCGTAGCGCATGACCCACTAGTGACGAATGCGTTCAGAGGGATGTCACGGAGACCAGGGTAGTGAGCGCGCTCAGGGCTGCCGCGGATGAGATTGGCACTGAATGGCTGATCAGACAGAAGCAACCTTGCTCGTAGCGGCCACCTCATCACGCGCCCAGAGGCTGTGACTGGCCAGCGCGGCGCCGTCGGCCAGCGCCTGGAGCTTGGCCCACTGGACACTGGGATGGACGCGAATGGAGTCCCAGAACTGCGAGAAGCCGCAGTCCGTCCCGGCGATCACGTTCTCCCTGCCGACGACGCTCGCGAAGTTCTCGATCCGCCAGGCGACCAGTTCTGGATGCTCGACCACATTCGTCTGATGTGAAATCACCCCCGGGATGAGAATTTTGCCGTCAGGCAACTTCACATCCTGCCAGAGCATCCACTCGTGCTCGTGGCGCGGATTCGCCGCTTCAACCGAATACGCTTGGGCATGAATGCGCAACATGCTGTGCACAAATGTGCGGAGCGGCGGATCTTGCGTGTGCGGTGAATTTCCGCTGCCCCAGCAGTGGTGATAACGCACCCGTTCCTCGGGAATACCCTGCAGGGCATGGTTAATGATCTCAATGCCGCGGTCGATTGCGTGCTGATGGTCCTCGTCCGAGGGGTTCTGTCCTCCGGTGCGTGCTGATCCTCGTCCCAGGGCGAGGGCCGCCAGGTCTAGTTGGACGATCAAGCCGGCGTCGGTGATGGCCCTGTACTCCTCGCGCATGGCGTCCGCCACCGCGTACAGATACGCCTCGATGGACGGGTAGAAGTCCAGGATGTTGTCGTCGCCCGCGCGCGTGGTCGGCAAATCGGCAGGGATGAAGGCATCGGAAAATTCAAAGCCGTGCATGGCCTCGGTGAGATTGCCGATCTCGTTCTTGATGATTGCCTGACCCTTGTACATGATTGGTCCGACGACACGGCAGCGCTCGTAGGTGCCGGGTCGGTTGGGCACCTCGGAAATGCTCACTTCTGGCGGCATCCAGAGGTAGCGGTAGTGGCTGTAATACTGCTCGAAGAACCCTGGGAAGAATGGCCGCTCCGCTGCGCTCAGATCTCGAAACGGATCCCGCTCCTCGTCCTGAGTCGGCTCTCTGACTTCCAAGCCGCCGAGGCGCTCGCTGATGTATCCCCGGAACCCGAGCCGGCCTAGCTCACCGTGACTCGGGATGTCGATGCCCACTTCAGCTTGTTTGCGAACGACCTCGAAGATTCCTTCGCGAATATCCCTCGCGAGTTTCGCCTGATCGTAGGGACGGTTCAGGACGCTAGCCTTCATGCCTTCCAGGATCGCCGGTGTGCGCACCAGGCTGCCGACGTGAGTCGTGAGGATACGATCGGTGCTGCGTTTCACATGCTTCTCCGTTAGCAGCCGGAACGCCCGCGGCAATAAACCACTAGGCGCGTTCGTGTCCATCGTCGTGGAGCGGTCCGCTGTTGACTCCAGTCTAGGCGGGTGCGTGGGTTGCTTCAAGCTGATGATCGGCAGGGCCGATTCTGCCCTCGGCAAGGGTCGCTTTCGGACCGGAACTGACTTTGTCAGCCCTGTCCCCTCCTGTACTGTATTGACAGGAGGGGACGGTAACTGCGTACGACGGCCTGGAGATGCGGAAGCTCAACCTCGTCTCCGCCAGGAGGTTCGCCCCTGACGACCACTTCCGCCAAATGCACGACACGGCGGAGCGACTCGTTAGCGAGCCGTTCACTGGCGTCACCAGCGATGGCAACGTCATTCCAGGCCTGTACCCGCTGAAGTCTATCGGGATCTCCACTGAGCCGATCCGTCGAGCAGCGCTCGAATTCCTGGATACGCTCGACGCCGTTCAGCAGACGCGGGTAAGCTTCGACATAGACTCCGACGCGTGGCGACGCTCGTGGAATATCCACGCGTTCCTGATGCGGCACGGCCTGATGCTGGACGACCTCAACGTGACCCAACGCGCGGCCGCTTTGCGCCTCCTCGAGCAGACTTGCAGCGAGAGGGGCTTTCGCACCGCACGGGACATCATGCGCCTGAATCACACCATTGGCGTGCTCGCCAACGATTGGGAAGCCTTCGGTGAGCAGGTCTACTTCGTCAGCATGTTCGGGCAGCCATCCGATCGCGATGCGCGGGATTGGCAGATCGATGGTCATCATTTGAACGTCAACTGTTTCATCATGGGCGATCAAATAGTGATCACGCCGATGTTTATCGGCTCGGAGCCGGTGACGGCGGAGACGGGCAGGTACCCGGCACCGCGATGCTCGGGCCCGACCAGAGTCAGGCGCTGGACTTCATGCGGTCGCTTGGCGCGAGCCAGCGCGAGAAGGCGACCCCCTGACCCGTCTGCTGACCTGCTGCCGTCCGGACGCGGCCCTGGCTCCGATGGGCGTATTCATGCCGCGGCCTTTCGCGAACAATGCGCGGGTACCGAATGAAAGAATACGGACGACGGAGCTCAGTCCGGAGCAAAAGGACAAACTCCTTCAGTTGAGCGAGGTGTACATCGGACGCCTGCGAGCCGGCCATTCCGAGGTCTGGCTGGGCGCTGTCCGCCAGCATCTCGACGACACGTATTTCATGTGGATGGGCGGCGTCGACCAGAGCACCGCGTTCTACAGAGCTTCGCGATTTAGCCTGCGGCTGGCCTCCGGTTGGGAGGTGACGAGGTCTCGCCGCTGAACGCGGGGATTTCAAAGGGGCGACGAGCCCCTTTGACCCCCGGAGGGACCGCCGGGAGGACCCTTGTCCCGGCCACGGCTGCTCGTTATCGGTGCTGGACGCCAGTCAAACCCAACACCATGGCGTTGGCGCCTCCGCTCTGCCAGTCAAGTCCGCTCCAGTCGCCGACCTTGTCGGATACGGCAAACTGGTCGAAGACGCGCGCTATCCCCAGGACTGAATGCAGGTTGAATGCCTCCTGCTGAACGGTATGCCACAGTGCCAGCCGTTTAGTGGCGTCTAGCTCGGCAATCATCGCGAAGAAGTCTTTGTCCAATTGAGGATCGTTGCCACTGATGTTGACGCCCTTGGAGGTCATGTGATTTTGCTGCGCCGGAATACTATTGGCCGCCGAGCCACTACCAATGCCCATCCAGGGAGCGACGCCACCCATGATCTTCGCGTCCTTGGCCAGCCAGGCGCTTCTGAAGGCGGTGAAGTCTTCCGGTGTAGCTGTGTCTGGATGCCAATGGCTTGCCAATACCCGGAGATGACCTGCAGAAGGTCGGGTTCCCAGGTAGCGGAACTCTGCACAGTCGACACGATACGGATCACCGGATCTGAGAATGTGGTGGGGTAGCCGGCATCTTGCAGCAGTTGTTTTGCTTTGGCGGGATCGTACTGGATGCTGTACCAGATCGGATCGAATCCCCAGTGCAGCTCAGTCAAACTGATGTTGCCCGCACCGGGTTGGCCAAAGCCCCTGAAGAAGTTGTCGACGATCTCCTGCCGATTGATCGCGAGGTCCATTGCCTCACGCACACGCTCATCCGAGGTCGGGCCAGGTTGCAGCCAGTAGCCGGGCAAGAAGAGGCCAGGGATGGTTGAGGCTTTTGTTTGTCTTAATTGGAAGCCATTCTGATCACGGAGTGTGATGGCGTTGTCGTTCGAGACGCCGACGATGTCTGCCTCGCCGCGCTTGAGCATCGCGATCCGGGTCGACTCTTCGGGCACCTGCAGGAGCATCAACTTATCCCAGACAGGTTTGTCGCCCCAGTAGTTCGTATTGGCCTGGAACTCTGCGCTCACACTGGCAGTGAAGTTAGTCAACTTCCACGGGCCGGTCCCAACCGGGGCCTTGTTGAACGTGTCGAATCCGACGTTGTCAAAGTAGTCCTTGTGAATGATCAGGGTTCCCTGTACGGCGTCCGGATAGAAGATGTACGGGGGGTCTTTCGCGTACACAAGCACGGTGTACTTGTCCGGGCGTCTCGATGTGGTCAACGGTCTGGCGGTGCAGTGGCGACCACGGACTCGTCGATTGATCCGAGATGTAGCGTTCAAACGTGAACTGGACGTCATCGGCAGTGAAGTCGTCGCCGTTGGTCCATTTCACATCTTTGCGCAGGTTGAACGTCCAGAGCTTGCCATCCGGGCTCATCGAATAGCTTTCCGCAAGCCATGGGATGAGGTTCCCTTGCGGGTCGTAACGCAACAGGGGCTCGTAGATGAGGATAATGAAGTTATTGACTTGAGGAATAATGACGTCCATGCTCTCAGCGCCCAGGTCGCCGAGAGTTACGGTGAGCGTGCCGCCCGTGGTTTGGCCAGAGCTGCTCGGTGCAGCCGTCGCCGCGGGCGCGGCGTTTGCAGTCGGTACAACGTTGGCAGCCGCCGTTGGGCCGGGAGTTTGAACTGCCTGGCCACAGGCGGCGGCGAGGCCTGTCCCCGCAACCCCAAGCCCGAGCAAGCGAAGCGCCGCGCGTCGTGTCAGCCCAGCTCGATTCGCAGTCTGCCTCGACTCCCTGCCAGTGTGTGATCGAAAGCGTCCCGCATTGGCATACGTCCAATCTCCCCAGCAGTTGTGGCTTCCTTACGGGCGATCATATATCGTGCGTGCGGGCCACGTGGCGGACGGTACGGATCAATTTTGGATTGAAACGGTGCTTGATGGCACCGACCAGGAGGGAGCGCCCCCATGGACGACGAAGATCAGATCACGCTCACGCTGGCGCTGCACTCCAATCATCGAGACACGTTCCCTGCCCGCCCGATGCACCGTTCAGCCGGTTCAGGCGTCGGTCTGGGAATACGCCATGGCGTCGTACGCCGACGTGCGCCATATAGTGCTTGCCGACCTGGCCGTGATTGTTCGAGAGCCCATCGGGGAACCTGTTCGAACCTGAGAGGAGCAGTAACCGCGAATTCTCATAAACGAGAGCGGACAGGAGCACGACGCGCGCCTTCTGCGTATGTTCGCGATCGTCCTTCACGTAGGTGACACCGGAAGCCAGACCATCTTCGCCGACATCGATGCGCGTCACTCGAGCAGATGTCTCGATGCGCAGTCGACCCGACGCTTCTGCCTTGGGAATCACCGTTACGTGAGTCGCGCCTTTCGCGCCGTTATGGCAGCCGTTGGAGGCACAGAAACCGCAGTAGGTGCACGCGGGGCGGTCGTCATAGGGCTGCGAATTGACCGAAGCCGCGGCCGGTAGGGGTGCCACCCAAGTCCGCGTGCGGCGTCCTCCATCATCGTTGTCCAACCCGTGGGGCCGACTGGCGGCATTGGAAACTGCGCGCGGGGTTCCTCGAAGAAGTTGCCACCCGGTTGTGGCGCTCCGAGCAGGTTACCGGCTCGACCGGACACGCCGAGGGCGTACTCGGCGCGATCGTAGAACGTTCGAGATCGGCGTAGGAGAGAGGCCAGTCAGCCAGCGTCGATTCAGCTGGAATAGCCGCTGGCCCGTAACGCTCGAGGGCCCGCGTGCGCCTGGAACTGCCAGTGCGAATAGCGCAAAGACCAGGCGTGGTAGTGGACCGATGTGCCGCCCACCCCGTTGACCATCAACATTTCGGTAACTACGACGGCCCGAAGCCCAGCTGGGCGGCCGAGGATCGACGCCTCGAGTTCATCGAGGCGCAGTCCGACCAATGATCGGGCACCTTATCTAGGGTGGGTGACCATGTTCTCCAGGAAATACCATTCGCCGTTCTGACGGACCAGCTTGTTGCGGTACCGACCAACGCTGGTCACGCCCCACGGTTGGCCATCTCGAGTCGAGTAGACAACGAAGTCAACGTCCACATCGGCACTGTCCGCGCCCGCGCCCGTGTAACGGATGACCGCGTTCGCACACATGTGCTTCGTTCGACGATCTTCAGGCGACGCCGCGAAGGCTGTGTCGATGTACTTCCGGATCTCCTCGCGCCCAACGTGACTACGCGCTGGTGCATCAACCGCAAAACGGCCGTTCTCGGTGAAAAGCGCGGTCCATCCTGCCGCATCTCGGTCATCGTAAGCTTGCGCCCAGCGCGCGAGAAGAAGCCGAATTTGCTGCTCGTCAGTCATCCTTTCCTCCCGGCGCTCATTATGCGCTTTGCCCGCGATCGTGTGCGCGGCGGTTTTCGGACCGAAATCACAAGGCATCGGCCTGCTCTACAATGCTCGGCGTGAGCGAGGTCGACGACATCCGCCGCACGCTGGCGCTGTATTCGCGGTTCAACGATGAGAAGGATTCGACCTGTTGGTCACAACTCTGGACGGAGAACGGCGCCATCACAGACAGATCGGGGACGTATGTCGGTCACGCCGCGATCAAGCGGTTCCTTGACGGTCTCTACGAAAATAACCCCCATCGAGACACACTTCATTTTTGCGCTAATCCTCTCATCAGCCTTGACGGTGATACGGCCCGCGCCCACACCGATATCCTGGCCGTCGCGCGCTCAACCAATCCGGTGGGGCCATGGGTACTGGGCCAGGTCAACCACTACACGCACCGGCTCGTTCGCAGCGGTTCACAGTGGCTCTTTGAGGAGCGTCGGATCGATCGCCGACCACTGATCCACTCTTCGCTGGCCGAACTGCAGCTCGGTCCGCCAGCCGATGACCACGACGCGATCCTGCGGACGCTCGCGCTCTACGCGCAGTTGCTGGACAACAAAGACTTCACCGGCTGGGGCGAGCAATTCGCGCTGAATGGAACGTTCCACACGGCAAACGGCGATCACACGGGTAGACCCGCGATCAAGCAGCACGTGGAGCGCGAGTACGCCAACAAGCCGACCGATTACCACACGGCGCACTTTGGCGCGAACGCGGCGATCACACAGGATGCTGACAGCGCGCAGGTGACCGGAGATTGTTTGACTCTGGAGTCAGTCGGCGAACAACCCTGGTCAGTGCTGCGCGTGAGCCGCACCGGTGATCGGTTAGTCCGCGAAGATCGAGGTTGGCGGCTCACCATCACCATCACGTTGTTTCTCACCATGCGCACCGGCATCATCTGCTTGGCAAGCGCACCGTTGAACGCGTTCGCCACTTGAGACGATACGTGTTCAGGAAGGCCGAGTTGTGCTGCGCGGCGAGCTCGGCCGAGCGCGGGACTTCACCAGGCGTGCGCTCGTCGTATTGGGTGTCGTTTCAGAGAGCGCCACATGGGTCCGACGCACGACACCGAGATCGTGTCAATCTCAGTATCTGAACCGTTCGGTCCGAGCCTCGCGCGCGAGTGCGCCCCCGCACCTGCCGCACTGGAGGCGGTTGCCTACGTGACGAATGGACCCGCGGTTGCGCGCTTTAAACGTGAGCTGCTCCTCGATTTCGCCGGCATGCTCGCCGCACATCAGACACTTGACTTCTGTCGAGACAGATTTACGGATTACGCTCCCGCCGCACGCATGCAGCTCCTGCTCGTGACATGCCGACTTGGCAAGCAATTGCTGAGCGCAGGCAGAAATGCGCCGCACTGCCGCAAGCTCGGCTGCCGTGCGTGGCGGTTGTAGCTGGCTGACCTGCTCAGCGACCGCCTCATAGTTTGAGTCCGGCGCTGGCCGAGGGGAAGTCGCGGCGGCAGCGCGCGCATCTGCCACCCACTTTCTAATCGTGGCGGTTGCCACGTGGCCCGGCTCGTTCACCACGCGTTGAAGCAGCTCGGTGCGCGCAGGCGCAGGACCGCGCATCAACTCCGCGGCCTGTCCAAAGCCGATGCGCCCCGCATCCAGCGCCGGAAAAATGACCGGATCCCGGCGAACCGCGAGCTGGCTGGATAGCCAACCCGGCGTCATGCACAACTGGCGCGCCACATTGCGCAGCCCATCTGCATCACTGAGCTCCGCGAGCTGGTCGAGCGCGGCCACCTTTTCGACGTGGGACAGCCCAACGCGCTGCAAATTCTCGACCAGCGCCAGTGCGAGGCTTTGAGCGTCGGTCGCTCGACGTTCGACCGCCCAGATCGTCGCCAGGCCGGCTCGCTTGTGAGCCAGCCAACGGCGTTCGCCACAAACAAGCTCGTAGTGATCGGTTGCACAACGCACGATAACAGGCTGCAACTGCCCCCAATGCCGGATGGACAGAGCGAGACTCTCGAGAGCAGCTTCATTGAAGTGGCGACGCGGTGTCGCTGGATTAGGCGTGATGCTGTCAACAGGAATCAACCGAGCCGCGTCGCGGACCGGTGAAGCAAGTCGATCCAGGAGTTGCAGGGCGCCCTCTTCGGCCAGATCCTCCAGCGCCGGCGTAGACAGCGGCTGCTCGATTCGGCCAGCCATTTGGTATAGCTCCCATTGTCCGCGGCCGCCGGCGCGCTGTCAACCAGGAATGCTGGTCAATCCAATCTCAGATTGACTGGCAATGTGTCCGTCGTATTCTTTCTGGCGAACTGATGTCCGAAGAGCCTGAGACCTCCAACGTCGAATCGGGTCGGCGCGAACATGCGTATCGCACGCTCAAGGATCGACTCCTGGCCGGTCTGTACGGCCCAAATCAGCGCCTTGTCGAGGTCGAGCTCGCCCAGGAGCTCGGGGTCAGCCGCCAGACGGTGGGGCTCATCCTTCTACGCCTGGCGCACGACGGTCTCGTGGTCGCGCAGCCGAACCGCGGCGCCACCGTTCGATCCGTCAGCATTCCAGAGGCGCTCCGCATCATGCATATCCGCGAGGCGTTGGAAGGCGTCGCCGCGGCCTTCGCGGCCGAGTACGCGACCGACGACGAGCTGGCTGAGTTGGCCGCGATCGGCGACAAGATGCGCTCCATGGAAGACCCCGATGCGCTCCTTGAGTACTCGGCTCTCTGTGGTCGCTTGCACACCCTGGTCGTGGAGGCAGCGCGCGAGCCGCGGCTCGAGCAGATGCTCACCTCGCTGAATCACGCACTCCTGCGCTACGAATACCGCACGATGCTGCTCGCGGACCGCAAGCAACGCTCGGTGACCGAGCACCTGGAGATTGTCGCGGCATTGACTGCGCGCGATCGGGAGGCAGCCGAAGTCTGCATGCGTCGCCACGTCTCCGCGGTGCGCGATGCGCTCGCCGCGGGAGCCGGGCTGCTCCAGTAGGGTGTTTGGTCACCAAACACCCGTGCGCCTTTCTGCGCCGGAGGTGTGGCGGACAAGCCTGTTCCAACCCAGGTCGCAGTCGGCAGGCCGGGACTTCCAACGCTGAGTGCGAGTGTTCGGCCGTGCTCTTATGCGCCCCACAACTGCCGCGAGGCCAACTGCGCCCCGTCTGCCAGTGCTTCGAGCTTTGCCCACTGGATCTGTGGGTGCGCCCGTCGAAGGTCCCACCCTTGCGAGTATCCGCAGTCGGTGCCCGCGATCACGTTTTCTTTGCCGACCCGTTCCGCGTACAGCCTGATGCGCCAGGCGACAAGCTCCGGGTGCTCGACGATGTTGCTGACATGCCCCACCACACCAGGCATCAGGATCTTTCCCTCTGGAAGCTTGACGTCATCCCACATCAGGACTTCGTGCATATGCCGATCGTTCGCGCCTTCGAACGAATACCCCTGCGCATTTACCTTGAGTACCTGATCGATGATCACTTTCAGGGGCACGTCATTGATGTGGGGTTGGTTGCCGCTTCCCCAGCAGATATGCAGACGGACCTTCTCCTGCGGTACGCCCTTGAGGGCGTGGTTGATCGCCTCGATGCGCACTGACAGCCACCGCATGTACTCATCCAGGTATGCCGGGTCGTAGAGATGGCACAACTCGGGAGCATCGATCTGCAGGTCGAAGCCGGCATCGGTGATCGCTTTGTATTCGACGTTGAGGGCGTCGGCAACAGCGAAGAGGTACTCTTCTTCGGTGGGGTAGTAGAGGTTGTTGGACAGGACGTACACAGCCACAGAAGGTGACCCAGCGGTAACAAACGCACCTTCCACAGCAACCCGAGACGTGGCTGCCCTGAGCCTATTCAGATCCTGAGTCAGCTCATCCTTCGCGTTGTAGTGGATCGCACCGGTGCACACCGCGACTTCAGTCGGTATGAGCGACCGGTTGCTCTGCACCTCAGGGGGCATCCACAGGTTTCGCTCAACCGGAGCCCACATGTCGTAGAAGTCGCCGAACTTCGCGCGAGCTCGATACGAGCCTGGACTGAGATTGCCGTGCCTGATTTGGTCGAGGGTTGCGATAATCTTTCCGCCCGGCTTCATCATTTCGTAGCCGGTGAAACGATCGCGCACGTAGTAGGCAAACGAGGTGCGGCTGAACTCTCCATCGTTGACAATGTCGATACCGACCCTGGCCTGCTCACGCACAACCTCATCGACTGCTGTGTCGAGTACGGCTGAGAAGGCCTGCGCATCAAACGGTTCGCGCGCATCTTTGGCCTTGATGTACTGCATGACTTCCACCGGCCGCAGAAGGCTGCCGACATGGCTGGTGAGAATTCGCTCAGTGCTGCGTAACACGGCTTTCTCCCACTCTCACTCTCACTCTCACTCCCACTCCCACTCCCACTCCGACGGTCCTGGCCTTTTGTCTCATGCGCGCCACAGCTGTCGCGAGGCCAACCGAGCACCTTCCGCGAGCGCTTCCAACTTTGCCCACTGGACTTGAGGGTGGACCCGTGGGTGGTCCCACCCTTGCGAGTAGCCGCAGTCGGCGGAGGCGATGACATTTTCTTTGCCGACCCTCTCGGCATAGAGCTTGATGCGCCAGGCGACGAGCTCGGAGTGCTCGACGATGTTGCTCACGTGCCCGACGACGCCGGGTAAGAGGATCTTTCCCTCTGGCAGCTTGACATCCTCCCACAGCAGCACTTCGTGCGCGTGCCGGTCGTTTGCGCCCTCCAGGGAATAGCCCTGAGTCCTCACCTTGAATACGTGATCGACAATCAACCTGAGCGGTACGTCGTAGATGTGGGGAGCGTTGCCACTCCCCCAGCAGACGTGAAGACGCGCCTTGTCCTCCGGCACCCCCTTGAGCGCGATATTGATGGCCTCGATTCGAACCGAGAGCCAGCGCATGTACTCATCCAGATAGGCCGGGTCGTACATGTGGCAGAGGTCGGGAGCGTCGATCTGGAGGTCGAAGCCAGCATCGGTGATGGCTTTGTATTCGACGTTGAGGGCTTCCGCCATGGCGAAGACATACTCGTCCTGGGTCGGGTAGTAGACGTTGTTCCAAAAGTGATATGTGGCAATGGAAGGTGACGCGGCGGTCACGAACGCCCCCTTCACATCGACGCGAGACAACGCAGATTTGAGGCGATTCAGATCCCGCGTCAGCTCTTCCAGCCCGGTGTAGCGGACCGGGCTGGTGCAGACCGGCACTTCGGTGGGCGCCCCTCGTGCTGCGCTGTCCTTCAGTTCGGCTGGCACCCAGACGCTCCGCTCGATCGGAGTCCACATCTCATGGAAGTCAGCGAACCTGGCACGCGCTCGAACGAAACCTGCTACAAGATTGCCGCTTTGCACCTGGTCGAGCGTCGCGATGATGTCCCCGCCAGGCTTTCGCATCTCGAAGCCCCCCAGGCGATCGCGCACATAGTTGGCGTACGAGGTTCTGGGGAACTCGCCGTCATTGACGATGTCGATCCCGACTGTCGCCTGTTCGCGCACGACCTCTCCGACCGTGGTGTCGAGAAGCGTTGCGACCGCTTGCTGGTCATAGGGTTCGCGCGCATCTTTGGACTTCGCGAAGCGCATGACTTCGACCGGCCGCACAAGACTTCCGACGTGCGTCGTGAGAATTCTTTCAGTGCTGCGTATCAAAGGATTCTTGGCTCCTCGCAACCTTGATCGCTTTGGCGCGTCTTGATGCCTGGAAAGTCACAGGGCAGCGGCAGGCGTCGCTCGCTTGGAGGAAACTCGTCGACCCCACAATTCGTTGCTGGCCAGCGCGGCGCCTTCTGCGAGGGCCTGCAACTTGGCCCACTGAACGGTAGGGTGCACACGAATTGCGTCCCAGTGCTGCGAAAAGCCGCAATCCGCTCCGGCGATCACATTTTCCTTGCCGACGACCGACGCAAAGTTCTGGATGCGCCAGGCGACGAGTTCGGGATGCTCGACCACATTCGTTTGATGCGAGATCAAGCCTGGGATCAGGATCTTACCCTCAGGCAGCTTCACATCCTTCCACACCATCCACTCGTGCTCGTGCCTGGGATTGGCCGCCTCGATGGAGTAGGCCTGTGCGTTGATTTTCAGCATCTGATGGACGATGTCCTTGAGCGGCACGTCAGCGGTATGTGGATGGTTCATGCTGCCCCAGCAGTGGTGGTAACGCACGCGATCTTCGGGGATATCACGCAGCGCGTAGTTGAGCACTTCTACCCGCTCGTCGATCGCGGCTACGCCCTGGGCACTGGTGGCCGCGAGGTCTAACTGAAGAATGAAGCCCGCATCGACGATAGCCTTGTACTCCTCGTGAAGCGCGTCCGCGACCGCATACATGTACGCGTCGTAATTTGGGTAGAACCTGAGTACATCGGCATCATTTCGTCTACCGGTCGGCGGGGTGGCGGTCAGAAACGCGTCAGCGACTGTCTGGTCACGCAAGGCTGACCTGAGATTGTCGATGTCCTGCTGGACCGCGGCCTGACCTTTGTACGTGATCGGACTAACGACGCGGAACCTCTCGTAGTTGCCGGGAAGATTCGGCAAATCGTCGATGGAGACCTCGGGCAACATCCACAGATGGCGGAAATGGCTATTGTACTGTTCGAAAAATCCAGGAAATTTCGCCCGGTCTCCGCCGTCTGACCATACGTTCTCGCCCGGATCCAGCAGCCGCGGCTCCAGGCCGGCCAGCCGCTGGTTGACATAGACGGAGAAGCCGTGACGACCGAGCTCGCCGTCATTGGGAATGTCGATACCGACTTCAACCTGTTTCCGCACGACGTCCGCGATGCCACGCTTGATGTCTGCTGCCAATCGCTCCTGGTCGTACGGCTGATTGAGCATGCGAGCCTTCAAGCCGAGCATGATCTCGGGGGTGCGAATCAGACTACCGACGTGGGTCGTCAGGATCCTATCAGTACTGCGTTGCATGTCAGCCCTCTGTGGTGCGCCATCCCGCGACATCCGCGGATGGCGCCACGCTACCACGCTGGCCAGCCGCTGCCAAGCGCATCCAGCTGACGTACTCTCACAGCACCAGCTGGATTAGCATTTGGGCAGCGGCATGAAGGATTTAGACGAGATCCGGCGCACGATCGCGGATCATCCACAGACACTCGACGATGACGACGTCGCGCGCTACGTTTCGCTGTTCGTCGACGACGCGCGTTTGACAGCGGGAGGAGCCGAGTACGGCGGTCGACCCGCCATCAGAGTGTTCATCGAGGGCTACTTCTCAAGTCAAGAAACAGGCCGACAGACAACTCGGTCATCGAGCTCGACGGCGAGTGGGCAACGTCCGTCAGCGACGTGATGGTCTTCGCCTGCGCGAGGGAGGGATCCTGGGCGCTGGCCACCTTGACACGCCACCACGCTACGCTCGTGCGCCACGGCGATCGGTGGCTCTTCGCGGCGCTGACCTGCCCTCTCGACGCGACGCGCCCTGTCCTGATTTCGGTCCGAAAACGTCACGTGTACGTACACATCGGCAATCTTCATCGGCCGAGTTCACCATTCAACCTGAGACGAGGTGACGCATGAGCATGCCTGGACTGCAAGCCTTCCACATGGGCCTGGTCGTATACGATGTCGATGCGGCGGCCGCTCTGTACGGCCGCATGCTCGGTGTGCCGCGGTGGCGTCGAACGGAGTTCCACTTCAAGCCGCCCAGCTGGCAGCCGCATATGACCGAGTCGCTGTTCAGAGTCGCCTACGGGAGAGCAGCGGGTCAGACGATCGAGTTGTTACAGATCATGCATGGCCGGTCACACTTCAGCGATTTTCTCGAGGAACATGGCGAAGGCGTCCAGCATGTCGGCTTCTGGTGCCCGGATATGCGAGCCGCCGTCGAGGCCGCGGTGGCCGAAGGCGCCGAGATCCTCGGCGCCACAGTCGACGATACACGCCAGGCGATCGTTCAGCTACGACCAGGCAGCAACGCGTCCGACATCATCACCGCGCTCGACCCGAATGGGTCCGCGCATCTGCGTCTTCCCATGGGCAGCGTGCATCTGGAGTTGCTGGGACCCAACGCCGGCCGCGACAGCGGCCTGCGTCAGTTCCTCGACGAGCAATACAAGCTGGACCCGGCGCCGCTGCCGATTGTCTAGAAATTCTGCCGAGGCAAAGCACGTCCCCGTTGCGGACCGAAGGCTGACTCGGCAGGCGTTTGGCGATCGGACACGAGCATCGCAGGTTGATAGAATCGGTGTTGCCGTTGGGCAGAGGAGTTGGTGGACTAGAGGGCGGAGGGATCTCCTATGACGTCAGCGCGAATTCGGGGAATGACTCGCCGCGGAGCGTTGCGACTCCTGTTGCTGGGGGGTAGCTGGGGAGTTCTCGCAGCGTGTGCGGCGCCGCCCGCGCCTCAGGCCACCGCGACGTCATCCAACCCAACCACCGGCACGGTCAACACCGCGACGACGTTGCAGGCAGCGCCGACTGGGTCGTCAACAACCGCCACGCTGCGCGTCACGTATGCCGACCTCGGGACCCAGGTTATGGACGTGATCGGCGCAGTGGCCGCGACACCCACTTCGCTGATCTACGAGCCGTTGCTCGAGTATGACCGACAGGGCAACCTGATCCCCTGGCTGGCGCAAAGCTGGTCAATGAGCCCCGACGGCAAGCTGTGGACGTTCAACCTTCGGCAGGATGTCAAATGGACCGACGGCGACGACTTCACCTCGGCGGACGTGAAGTTCAGCCTCGAGCGTTACATGTCGTCCGACGCGAAAAGCCCGTGGTCGCCATCGCACCGCCAGACAGTGGATCACATCGAAACCCCAGACCAGTATACGGTCAACATCTACGCAAAGGACGTTTACGTCTTCTACGGGGACGCGCTTACAGGCACGTTAATGCATCCCAAGAACTACTTCGAGAAAGTAGGGCTCGACACGTTTTCGCAGCAGCCCATGGGAACCGGACCGTGGACCTTGACAAAGTTCACGCCATCCGCAAGCGCCGATCTCGCGGCGAACAAAGCGTACTGGGGCACCAACAAGCCCGTGTGGGACGGGCTTACGCTGTTGCAGGAGCCTGAAGAATCAACGCGGGTAGCGCTGCTCAAGCGTGGGGAGGCGGACATCATCGGCGTGTCGACCGACCAGGCGGTCGCCTTGCGAGACGCCGGTTATCAGCTCCGGCAGTGCGGATACGCCACGATTCCCGCCTACTTCCTGCCTGGCTACTGGATGACGTCTGGACCGACCTCTGATGCACGCGTGCGGGAGGCGCTGGATGTCGCCATCAATCGCCAGGAGATCGTCGATTCCTTCTTCAAAGGCTTTGGCAAACCCGGTGCTGGCGAAATTGGTTTGACCGACAGCATGTGGGGATTCGATCAGATCTGGTACAGCGTACCGTACGACACTCAGCGCGCGAAGCAGTTGCTTGCGGACGCCGGATACCCGGGAAAATTCGCGGATCCCGTGGTGCATATTTTTTCCACGACCCAGGGCGCTTTCGGCTGGGAGCCCGACCTGGTGCAGGTCCTCTCCGCGTACTGGCAAGCGGTCGGCCTCAACATGGAAATTGACCCGATCGACTTCTCGACCATGCGTAGCGGCTGGATCGCCAAGGATCCCAAGATCATGGGCAGCGTGGTGCCCTGGGTCGGCAACTCCTCAGATACCACGATGGCAGCCGAACAGAATCACATGACGTCGACAGGGGTCAACGTCGGCGGGAACGATCCCGAACTGGACAAGAACTTCCTCACGATGATCACCCAACTCGATCCCGCCCAGCGGCTCGCGTTGTGGCAGACGGTGCAGCAGGAGGCCTTCGCGCTTCACTCTGTTGTTGGCATGGCACGTGTCTACGATCAGTACGCCGTGAGCGACAGGATCGGCGATTGGACGGGTCTGGACTATTTGAATGGTGGGTTCACACTCGGCCTGACCGGCGTGCAGCACCGATAAGAAGCAGCGAGGATGAGATGCAGCGCAGCAACGATGCATATTCACCACCCACGTGGGCAGCCTGATCCGGACTCCGGAGATCATGCAGGGCATGAAGGCGCCCATGCTTGGCACACCGTACGATGAAGCCAAATTGACAGCCGATATCCGCCAGGGATCGTCGACGTCGTTCGCAAGCAAGTCGAGATCGGTAGCGACATCCCGAATGATGGCGAGTTCGCCCGTCAGGGCTTTTGCGGCGTACGTGAATCATCGCCTTGGCGGGTTGGAGCCGAGGCCGGCCGACCCGGATGAAAAGGCCTGGGGAGGTGGCGACGCCGCGGAGCGGGCGGCCTTCCCGGACTTCTTTCGGCAGTACGAGTCGCACTTTCGCTATTTGTGGATGCACCCGGATGTCTCGATCCAGGAGATCCCAAATCGGCCCGGGGACTGGCAAGTGCTTTCGGGTTGTTGGTCCCCTCTCCTACACGGGTCAGCAACGAGTCCATGGCGATATCGACACGCTCAAGACGGCGCTCGAAGGCCTGGAGGTCGCCGACGCGTTCATCACGGCGACGCCGCCGACCGGTAGACGCGCGGGCAAATCCTGCGTCAGTTAGCACAGGCTCCGCGCATCCGACTACCGACGCGATTCCCGACAATCGCCGAAGCAAAATCGTTGGCCCGACGGCCGGCGGGCGGCCTGGGCCCAACGAACCAGACTTGACACGGGCTTGCCCGTTTTCGGACCGAAACAGAGTTATCGCCTCGAGAGAGGAGCTGAAGCGGAGGATGCTCGTTGCCGGGCTTTCAACCCGCGAGGGCGTGCTTCATGGCAAGCCGGCTCGAACACCACGTTGCGCATCTGTCCGCTGGCAGAGAGGTGATGATGGTGATAGTACAGGCCGACGATATCGCCCGAGGCGTACAGGCCACGTATCGCCCGTCCGCGTTGATTGATTACTTGCGCGTCGCGTGTAACCTCCAGGCCACCAAACGTAAAGGTGATAGCGGCCATCACTGGAATGCCCATGAAGGGCGGTTGTTCGATTCGCCGCGCCCAGTGTGACTTGGGCGGCGTCAGTCCGCGCGTGGACTTACCATCCGGCCGAGTAGGATCGTACTCCACATCGTCACGGACCGCGGTGTTGAATTGCTCGACGGTCCGTTGCAATGCTTCGCCGTCGAGACCAAGCTTGGCCGCCAGCGACTTGAGGCTACAGGCCGTGACGGGCCGTGCGCCTCGCTCATACTCTGATGGCAATGCCGCGGTTGCCTGGCCGTCGATGATCTGGTAGACCACACCTCCCGGTTGCGAAAGGATGATCCACGGAGTATCGTGCGCCTCGGTTTCCCCCATGGCTTCGTCAAAGAAGCGCTGCGCATCGACATTCACGGTGATGCCAAGCTCGTACCCACGCCGGTTGGGCTTGTGAGCCTGCTCGACCTCTGGGATCGTGCCATCGACCGATCCGGCGTCCGCCCCGCTCCATTGCCCGGCCGGTGAGGCGCCCAGCTCCAGGGCAGCCATCAGCACTTCCCCGGTATCGTATGCACTACCCTGGATGCGCATCAGGTCGGCGTTGTAGCCGAGGTACCGCGCGCGCAGCATGGGGTTGGCCTGAAAACCGCCACTGCAGAGCATGACCACCCTGGCCCGAATCTCGTAATCTTCATCCGCGCCGGCAACGCGGACCCCTTCGACCGCCCGGTCGTTTCCGAGCAAGCCGACGACCTGGGAGGAATAGCGAATCTCGACGCCCATCCGCAACGCGGCTTCACTCCAGTGTCGCAGCAAGCCCGGGCCGCCTCCGACAGGCGACAGCACGTACCCGGGATCATCGAAGTACACCAGGCCATTCTCTTCTCGAGACATGCCGGTGGCTTCCCACCGGACCCCTTCCGCCACCATCCAGCGTAGCGCCGCGTTGGATTCTGATGCCAGAGTGTTTGCCAGCTCGCGGTTCACTCGACCGCGTGTGACGGTGACCAGGTCGCGGAAATAGTCGTCGACACTATACGGTGACAGACGCATCCGGCCGAACTCGGCGGCGTCGATATCAGGCAGAAACTCCCGCAGCTCGTCCAGGCCGCGGTGCGCAAAGCGAAACATTGTGGTGGAGAACCGGGCATTGCCCCCTGATTCCCCCTCGGGCGCTTTTTCCAGCATAACTACCCGCTGGGCCCCCTGCTGCCCAGCGCACACCGCGGCGGCGAGTGCTGCGCTGCCACCGCCAACGATCACGACATCTACATCGTTCATGCGCGCCTACCTCACAGCCTGCAATTTCGCCCGCTGCACCGTTGGGCGCGCCGATCCCACATGCCCCCACGTGGAATTGCGGCTGCTGCATGCCTCAGAGGGCACGCGGAGCGTGGCCCAACGTGGCGAACGCACCTCGAAACCGCTTGCCGCGCTTCTGGGCAAACTGCCAGAACACGTTCGGCCGACTGCGTCTCGGGCTGCAACCCGGTTATCGGCCAAACTTTTCGCTGACGTGCGAGGTCGTAACGTCTCGAGTCGCAACACATTCTTCTCCTGAAAAGAAGCAGACTTTTTCAGCATCTTGCTCTATCCCGCATCGCTCGTTGCAGTCTACGCTGGCTTTAGCCAGGCGTTGGTGAATGAGAATGCTTCGTGCATGAGCGTCTCCATGCCGTAGACCGTTGACTGCAGTCCTGCGCGGGGGGTTCGACGCAAACATAATCATGAACGATTGGTCCAGAATAAAATGGTTCAATTGAGACAGGCTTTGTTTCATCGCCGGCGGGCGTGATCGTAGGGAAGACCGGCGGCTTCGTACTCGGTTCGGAGCCAGCCGGCCCCCAACCCGAGCTCCGCCTGTCCGCCCGACAGGACGTCGAGGCTGGCAACGTCTTCAGCCAGCATCGACGGGTGGCGCAGGTCGTGGTTCAGGACCGAGGCTCCCAAGTGGATCGTCGATGTCTGCGCCGCTGCGGCCGGCAAAGCCGGTATGGGCGCCAGCGGCGAGCCAAAGTGGTCTGAGACGGTCAACACCGAATGCCCGAGGTCCTCGGTGCGGCGGACGCAGCGTGCCTACTCTGCCGCGTCACGTACACCTCGAACATTCAGACCGAAGCGGAATGGTCGAGGGCGCATCAGCGAACACTCCTCCAAAAGAATCGTGCATGGCCTCGTCGGAGCCACTCGATGTCGGGCCTTGCATGTCGGCGTGTCGGCGGCGGCGGCGGCGCCTTGCGGATCGAATCGCATCGAGAGTCACGTACACCACGTTATCGTGCGCCCGCACCGTAGGGCACGCCCGATTACGATTGAGCCACGAGGCGTGACTCGCTCCCTACACCGGCGAGCCGGCTTTGAAACGCGAGTTTCGGACCGAAATCGCACAACTGTCAACCGAGATCCTCACGTGCCGTGTGAGTAGGGTAGCCTCAAAGCCAGTGAACCAGGATGCACCGCTGCTGTCACCCAAAGGCAGCTCTTCGTCCATCATGGCGCCATCATGCCAACAGCGTTGGCAAACACGGTGTGGCGTACGGAGGCGCTCCGCATCGGTGTCCAGTTCTTGCACAGACGGCCGACTCCGACCGTCGATTATGTAGTCGAGCAAAAATTGTTCAGGACGAAACTTACCGAGGATTGCTTTTCGGGACGGCCCGCATCGACGAGGCTCTGAAAGGGGCGGTTGTGTGAACGCAAAAGATGAGTTACGACACGAAGCGCTCAGCGACGCGCTGCGTCACCATGTCACCACCTGCGGCTGGCGTGATAACCTGACGGGGCATAGCGACTTTAGGGGCCCAACGAGGATGGAGCGGGTGGACGTGCACCGGCAGTTCATGTCCGAAGCCGGCACACATACGGGCAGAAAAGCGATACGCAATTTCATCGGCGACCGTTTCGACAATCGCATGCCCCCAACCGGGATAGCAAACACCTGTTCGGCAATACGGTGATCACCGTGGTTGGTGACGATGCCGAAAAGCCCCTGATCGACGTCTCGATCAGCGAGCGTGTTGGCGAGGAGCAATCAACAATGGGCATCGTCAATCGTCGTTTTTCGTCATTTCGATCGCCTCGTGCGACACGGTGATCAGTGGTCGCTGAAAAGCGCTACGTGCGACCCTAAGTCACAGGGAGACAACAATGATGCGCGATGAAGAGGAAATCCGACTAACGCTTGCCCTGTACTCCAGGTACAACGACTACAAAGACGAAGAAGCGTGGACGCTGCTCTATGCGCCAGATGCAGTCGTCGTCGCACGCAGCGGCCAGGAGTGGCACGGACGCAACGCCATTCGGGCGTTCATGCGAGACATCAACACTCGTCAAGGAGATCAGGAGACGTGCCATCTGTCTGGGAATGTCGTCATCTCGCTCGACGGCGACACGGCAAAGCTCGATGCTGACATGCTTTTCCACGGGCGCAGGGGCGACGCGCCGTGGCAGAACACCCAACTCAATCGCTATACCGCGGACCTGGTCCGCGCCAACTCTGGCTGGCTGTTCTCGCGCTGGGAGATCCAGCCGCGGCTAGTGATCACCAGCCGAAGCGCCGAAATGGCCAGCGCTGCGCCGTTGCCGGGCATTGGTGAGATCAACAAGACGCTGGCCTTGTATGCGCATTTTCTCGACGACCGTGACTCCGAGAACTGGAGTAAGCTCTTCGCTCCAGACGGGAAGTTCGTCCTATCCACCGGCGAAGTCTCTGGCCGTTCGGCGATCAAGGACACCATCGAAGCGATCTGGGCCAGGGATCCAGAGCGACGCGTGGTCCACTTCTGCACCACGTCGGTGGTGCGCGCGGATGGAGACACCGCCACAGCAGAGACTGAAGTGAGCGAGTATGAGCAAGCGGGCGAGCGCTCCTTTCAAGCACTCGGCCATGGGCGGTACTACGATCGCCTGGTGCACGACAATGGTCGCTGGTTGATCCAGGAGCGGCGCGTGAAATATCCGCTCTTCTAATCCACTCGGGTTTACCAGACTTCGGCGCTGGCCAACGCCGCTCCATCCACCAGCGCCTGGTCCTACGGACGTTTGAGGACGCGCGCCTTCATGCCTTCGAGGATGGCCGGTCGTCGGACTATGCTGCCCACATGAGTGGGCAGCACGCGGTCGGTGGTGCGCTTCACCGCGTCGGACCGCGTCTTATCACATCCGCATGGCCATCGAGCATTTTGACGATCTTGCGCTCCTGGAAGTACCACTGCCCCTCCAGCTTGACGCAAATGTCTTGATATTCCGCCAGCTGCGACACGTAGCACGGCCCCTCGGGAACATCCACCATCTCTTGCACGTACGACCGCACCGTGCAACGGTTGCCATCGCCGCCCTCGATCACGGCTGGCCCGAGGAAATGACGAATCGTCACCTTCCAGTTGTCCATCGTTTGCTGGATATCAGCCTGGATCTCCGCTCGGCCGTGCTGCGTCCTGGCACCACCCACCCGCACCGCGTCGGGCGCGAACAACCCCGCATAGCCAGCCGCATCCTTGGCGTCAAGTGTGCGCCCATAGCGTACGAGCAGTTCCATGATGTCCAGGCGATCTTCAACGCTCAGCTTCGTCAGCACGCTCATATTCACTCTTCCTCCTTGGAGACAATCACCGGGCTCCGTCCTCGCGAATGAGCCGATCCTGGGTGGACTCACGTGCAGCATCGGCACGCGCCGTTGCCGGTCGTTGATCACGTGGTCGAGCCGCCTGATTGCCGGCGACCGACGCAGGTTACCACTTCGGCGGTGACGGGACCGTTCTCAATACGTGGCTGCGACCAGAGGGTCGATCCTTTCTCGTCGTTGAGCCGCGAGTACCACACCAGCGTGCGCCGGAACACGTCGACGTGGCTCACAGCGTCGGATTTTAGCGCGGCGATTTCCGTCCGAAAATACACCTGCAACTGGCTACGTCGGCCAGTTCATGACGGGCGCTTGTGTCCGTTGACGCCGGCCAAGGTGTTCGTGGGCAGGGCGCGCACGGTGCCTTTGCTGCCAACACGGCTCGACGTCATCAAAGCCATGTCATGCCAGGCAGGCGCTGCGCTCCGACAGCACCTGTGCTGTGACCTGGCGAAGTTCGCACGCCGGTCCAGCATCACGGCTGTTGATAAAGCTCGGCCGCCCGGCGGGCCTGCTGGCAGCCAGCCGCCTCTCCCCGCCTCTTCCCGCCTCTCCAGGGTCGCTGCGTCTTTACGCCATTCGACCGGGTCCGCGTGCACCTTGGATCGCGCAGGGGCCGTAAGCGGCTGAACTCCCGTGATGAACTGCCCGACAAAGCGCAGTTGCGACAAGCTGGTAAACGATCCGGGACGTCTTCGACCTTTCGAGCCTCGATCGACATCGTCAACGTCGTCATGGCCATCGGCGATCACTGGCGAGACCAGCTCGAGCATGCGGTGAGCGACGGTCAAGCATGCGGGTGGGCGACGGTCACGGTCGAGTAGCGCTGTGCTTGAGCTCGGGGAACGCCCACGGCCCACCCCAGGCCTCGCATGGTGCCGCCCGTCGGCCGCCAATGCACACCGGGTAGTGCCGTCAGCCCAGCGGATGTCGTGGTGCCAGTCATCGATGAAGTCGCACTCGTAGAGAAAGCGCTCTCGGAGATGCAGGCAGAGATGGGCCAGCCGACACGGCGCGAGTCGAAGAGGCTGCCGCCCGTACAAGCGCCCGTGGATGACGAAGCGATGCAGATGCTCGTCGCTCCAACCAAATGCGACCTGTAGCGTTCGGTGCAAGTCGGCGACCGTGCTGTCGCTGCGAACGAGGAGGCGCCAAATCGGCGGGCTGACGCCGCGCAGGACGACGCGCAGCTGGTACACCACGGGCACGGGGTTCATGGAGGCTCAGGCATCCCGCCAACACGGCGGACATCGTATCGCAGCGCCCACCCTCCCCTACTTTTGTCCACTCTCGAGATGGGGAGATCTTGATCCAGGCCTTATCTCCCATCAGCCCAACGTGGTGGAGCATCCCGAACTGGTGGCCTGGCAAATGAAAGAATTTCGGTAGTCGGCAAAGAGAATGTGATCGCAAACCGATTGCGGGTTTGCTTAGTACTGGCTCCTATTCCGCGTCCGCCCATCGGTGCAATGGGCGAAATTGAAGGCGCTGGTTAGCGGGCTGACTGCGACTAGCAGCGGATACTTCACGCGCTGCCAGGGTGGTATCCGCCGCTCTCCTGTAGCGTAGTTATCTGTGCTGCACGCCGGCTAAACCTATCAGAAATCCGTTGGCTAAATAGGTCATCCCCGTCCAGTCGCCAATCTTGTCGTTCACGACGTACTGGTCGAAGATGCGGGCCAAGCCGAGGACCGAGTGCAGTGCGAAGGCTTCTTGCTGGACTTTGTGCCACAGTGCCAGCCGCTTATTGGCATCGAGCTCGGCTGTCATCGCGAAGAAGTCCTGGTCCAGTTGCGGATCATTCCCGCCGACGTTGACGCCTTTGGAGGTCATGTGGTTCTGTTGTGCTGGGATATCGTCACCCGCTGACCCCGCCCCGATGCCCATCCAGGGCGCCACGCCACCCATGATGTTGGGATCCTTGGCCAACCAGGCGCTGCGCATGGCGGTGAAGTCCATGGGCACCAGCTCCGTCTTTATGCCAACGGCCTCCCAATAGCCGGAGACCACCTGCAGCAGGTCGGGCTCCCAGCCAGCCGAGCTTTGCGTGACCGAGAAGATGTGGACCGTCGGGTCTTGGAACTTGCCCGGATAGCCGGCGTCCTTCAGCAGCTGCTTGGCCCGGTCAGGCTCGTACTTGATGCTGTACCAGATCGGGTCGAATCCCCAGCGCAGTTCGGTCAATTCGATGTTGCCGGCGGCGGGCTGGCCGAAGCCTTTGAAGAAGGAGTCGACGATCTCCTGGCGATTGATCGCGATGTCCATGGCCTCGCGCACGCTCTGGTCGGACGTTGGGCCTGGCTTCAGCCAGTAGCCAGGCAGGAACAGACCTGGGATGGTCGACGCCTTGGTCTGGCGCAGCTGGAAGCCGGAATCGCGGAGATTGACGGCGTTGTCGCTGGACACGCCGATGATGTCCGCCTCGCCTCGTTTGAGCATGGCGATCCTGGTTGACTCTTCCGGTACCTGCAACAGGACCAAGTTGTCCCAGGCGGGTTTGGTGCCCCAGTAATCTTTGAATGCTTCAAACTCGGCGCTGACGCCGGGCGTGAACTTGGTCAAGTGCCACGGACCAGTGCCGATCGGCTGCTTGGCGAAGGTGTCCGCGCCAACCTTGTTGAAGTAGTTTTTGGGAATCATCGAGGTGCCCAAAATGGCGTCCGGATAGAAGATGTAGGGCGGGTCCTTGGCGAATACCTTGACCGTATATTTGTCAGGCAGCTCGATGTGGTCGACGGTCTGGCGATGCAGGGGTGACCACGGGCTCTTCGAAGCGTCGGAGATGAAACGTTCGATGGTGAACTGGACGTCGTCGGATGTGAACTCGTCGCCATTGACCCAGCGAACGTCCTTGCGGAGGTTGAAGGTCCACAACTTGCCGTCCGGGCTCATCTCGTAGCTCGACGCCAGCCAGGGCACGGTGTTGCCCTGCTCGTCAGGCCGCAACAACGGCTCGTAGATCAGGTAGAAGGGGTTATTGACGGCGGCGAGGATAACGTCGTTGTTCTCGGTGCCCAGATCGGCCAGTGTGACATTCAGCGTGCCACCCGTCGTGGCCGCCGCATTGGTAGCCGATGCCGGCGCCGTGGTCGCCGCGGGGGCGCTGGTCGGCTGGGCGGCCGATGTCGGCGGCGTGGCCGAGGTGGGGGCGCTGGTCGGAGGCGGCGTGGGTGACACGCCGCAGGCGGCCAGGATCGCCATGCTGCCGCCAGACACTATCAGTCCCAAAGCGGCGCGCCGACTGACGCCGGTACTGCTGCTGCATAAACGAGATCGCTCATGTCGCCTGTCTTGCATTGGCTTCCATTCCCCGAACAGCCCTGAGAGTGGACGAATCGCGAGGCCAGCCGTTCACATGTCAGATCGAACTCTCCAGGGTTCGCATCACACGTGTGTCCAGCCTGTCGCCCCGTCTGGTCACCGCGCCATGGTACCCCAGCGACGGGAGTGGAACGGCGGACGACGGAGTCGAGGACGACCGAAACGCATCTTTCGGAAGTTGCCAGACTCTGAACGGTGACAGCCAGAAACCGAACACTCGCTGCAGCTTTCAGCTTCCGGAATTACGCACATCCGCCCGAAACCCTCCGTGTAGCGCTACGAGGTTGACCACTGGTGCCATACCGAGGACCTGACCTGCGCGGGCGGCCAACGCGCGTGAACATCGCCGATGTACGAACGGCGATCACATGAGCTGGGTCAGCCCGCGCGTGAACAGCCTGCGCCTGCAGATCCGCAAACGACGCCGCGAGCTGTGGCTGGCGAGCCGGCAGACTACCTGGGAGCTGAGCGTTGCCGAGAAGGCCGACGCTCGTCTGCAGCGCGAAGTCGCGGCGTGAGAGCCGTCGCCCGATGATCTGTTCGATCCGCTTTGTCCTCTGTGGACGCGCCCAAGTTCCCACTATGCTGCTAGACGGCAATGGAATCGTGCCATGACCTCACCTGTCAGCCGCGACGAACTTCACCACCTCGTCGATCAACTGTCGCCCGAGATAATCGACGTACGGCGAGAGTTGCTGGCTTTCACAAAGCGAACCATCGAGGATGATGCTCACCCCTATCACGCCTGTGAGATGTCTTACGCCGACCTGACAGAAGATGAACGCCGCCAGAAGTCGGCACGGATCCGCAAGCTGGCGGCTGATCTAGAGGCGCTCGCCGACCGGCTTCATGAGTTTGCCTGGATGCCAGGAGTGGCGCCCGCATCGCAAGGCGCGAGGCCGCGGTAGGTGAGCTCGCTGTGCCCCGACAGACCTCGTGGCAAGAGGTCGAAGCGGCGCATGCTCGGGGTGAAGTGACGGACCCGTTCCAGCTGGCGTTTCTGAACGCGCCCGAGGACGACGAGGAGGAGACGGACGAAGAGCGTGCCGCGGTAGCCGAGGCTCGCGAAGATATCCAGGCCGGCCGCACTCGGCCATGGCATGACGTCGGACTCGATCGCCGAGCATCCACGGACGCTAGACGACGGCGACGTTGCGCGCTACGTTTCGCAACGCTCCCTGATCAGGATGCGTGACGAAGTTGTCCAGGAAGTACCGCTCCTCGTTCTGGCGGACGCTTGTTCAGGTAGCGGCCAACACTGGTTACCGCCCAGGGATCAGTGCCGCGAGCTGAGTAGACAACAAAGTCGACGTCGACCTCGGCCGTGTCGGGGGCCTGTAAAGCGAATCACCGGGTTCGCACACACGTGTTTCGTGCGCCGATCCGCGGGTGACTTCGCGATGCTCATGTCGATGTACTGCCTGATCTCTGCGCGGCCGACGTGATTGCGCTCAGGCCTGTCGACGGAAACCGTCCGTTCTCGGCGAAGAGCGCGGTCCAGCGTGCCACGTCGCGGTCGTCATACGCTTGCGCCCAGTTCGCCAGAAGCCGGCGAATCTGCTGCTCGTCAGTCATGCCTTCTGTTCGACTGCATGCTATCCGCGTTCGGACCGAAGCCATCGCGCTACAATCCGCCTCCGTGAGCGACGTCGATGAGATCCGCCGACGCACGCTAGCGCTTTATTCGCGGTCCAATGACGAGAAGGATTCGACCGCCTGGCCCCAACTGTGGACCGAGAACGGAGCGGTGACGGACCGATCGGGAACGTATGTTCGGCGGGGGCGATCAAGCGTTCGTGGATGGGATCAACGAAAACAGCCCAGACTGCGACACGCTCCACTTTTGCGCCAACCCGGTGATCGGGATCAACGGGGGACACAGCCCAGTCCCACACCGACATCGTGGTCGTCTCGGGGCCGACCAATCCGATGCGCCAATGGACCGTGGGCAACATCAATCATCACAATTCAGGTGGCGCTGCCTTTCGCCGTGTCCGCTGCGAAAGTCGATCAACTGGTCCGCGGTGGGTCGACCTGGCTGTTCCTGGACCGCCGCATCGACCCTCGACCGACTATCCGCACGCGACAGGCTGGAGCGAGCAATTCGCGCCAACGGAGTCTTTTGCGCGCGCGGCAAAGAGCATGTCGGTCGGCAAATGATCAAGCAGTTCATGGAGCAGCAATTGGCACACGAACCTGCCGATCGCAATACGCTACATGTTGGCTAAACACGATCATCGCCGTCGACGGTGATTCCGCGGACCAGCTCAGACTGCCGGTGCTCGAGAAACTTAACGACGAGCCTTGGTTTGTGCTGCACGTGGGCTGCGCCCACGATCGGCTGGTCCGCGAAGATCGAGCCTGGCGATTCGCCTCGAAGGAGAAGTAGGAAAGATGAGTGTTCTGACCAAGCTCAGCGTTGAAGATCGGCTGGACATCATGGAGCTGATAGTGCGCTACGGCCGCACGCTTGACACCAAAGACGCGGCCGGCTACGCGGCACTGTTCGCGCCGGACGCGGTCCGGGTCACCAACAATGGTGCCAAAACACAGCATGGCCGAGCCGAAATCCAGGCCGACATCCAGGCATCGATGGACAGGTGGAACGCGACGATTCGTCACTTCCTTGCCTCACCACTGATCACGGGCGGCGATGGGAATCGTGCCACCGTGCGCTCGTACGTACAGGAGATGGTCGACGTCCACGAAGGGCCGTGCTACGTGTCGCAGGTGGCGGAGTATCAAGACACTTGTGTAAAGCTGGACGGTCAGTGGTTCTTCCAGGAACGCAAGATCGTAAAGATGCTGGATGGACACGCGGATGTGATCAAGCGCGGACCCACTCAGTGAAGCGCAGCACCGACCGAATCCTGACGACTCATGTCGGCAGTCTGGTCCGGCCACCGGGCATCCTGGAAGGCATGAAGGCGCGCGTCCTCAAGCGGTCATACGACAAGGACAGGTTCGCACGCGATGTCGAGCAGGGCATCAACGAGGTGGTGCGCAAACAGGCCGAAGTCGGCATTGACATCCCGAGCGATGGCGAATTCGGCCGCCAGGGTTTCGAGGCGTACATGAGCGAGCGCTTGAGTGGTCTCGAGCCCTTGCCCGAGCCAGAAGGTGATGATCCGTTTGGCACCTTCAATGTCGCTGAGCGGAAAGTCTTCCCGGGTTTCTTCGAGCAGTACTACAGCCACTACCGCTATTTGTGGATGCCGCCCGAGGTGAATATCTCGGAGGTCTCGAACCGACCCGGCAACTACGAGCGGCTTCGCGTGGTCGGGCCGGTTACGTACAAAGGTCAGGCGGCCATCAAGCGCGACATCGACCGGCTCAAACAGGCGATGTCAGGACTCAACTTCGCGGACGCCTTCCTACCCGCCGATCTACCCACTCGCCGACGGATCGACCAGGATATCGACAAGTTCTACCCGAGCCGAGAGGCCTACCTGTACTCCGTCGCGGACGCGCTCCGCGAGGAGTACCGAGCGATTTCCGACGCAGGCTTGATCGTCCAACTCGACCTGGCTGCGCTCGCGACTGGCAGCGGGAGCCGATCCGCGCAGGTGTCGGGCCACGATGCGGATGAGAATGTCGAGATCATCAATCACGCGCTCCAGGGGATTCCTGAGGAACAGGTCCGCTATCACCATTGTTGGGGCAGCATGAATACACCTCACACTCAGGATGCTCCGCTCAGTGCCTTCGTGCACCACATGCTGCGCATCAAGGCCCAGGCGTATTCCGTCGAAGCAGGCAACCCGCGACATGAGCACGAATGGATGCTGTGGAAGGACGTCAAGCTGCCGGACGGAAAGATCTTGATTCCTGGCCTGATCTCACATCAGACCAATGTGGTCGAGCATCCTGAGCTTGTGGCGTGGCGGATCAAGAATTTCGCAAGCCTCGTTGGAAAGGAGAACGTGATCGCCGGCACCGATTGCGGGTTTTCTCAGTTCTGGGACTCAATACGCGTTCATCCGTCCGTGCAATGGGCGAAACTGAAGGCGCTGGCGGACGGCGCCGCCCTGGCGAGCGACGAACTCTGGTAGCTGCTGGATAGTTTTCGGTGCAAAACTCGGTGTCGTAGATGTCGTGAGCCTGCGTATACTGGAGAATGAGCCGCCGAATCGCGTCTTCCGCGCTCATACCTCTCGGTATACGCGAGGAGACCATTGAGGTATCGGTCGACCAGACGCCAGCATTGCGCAATGCGGGTTACCAGCTACGCCAGACCGGATACGCAACGATTCCCGCGTACTTCTTGCCCGGCCATTGGATGACTCCTGGCCCGACGCAGGAACTTCACGACGATGAGAAATGGCTATGAACATCGATGTCCACGCGCACTACTATCCGCCGGAGTACTTCGCCTGCCTCAGCAAAATGACCGGGACCGAACTCGAACCGGTCGGTGGCTTCAGCCCCGCATCGCCGAGCGACCGAGCGGAGAGCGTTGCCGCCGCTGGACTCGATCTGCAGATCCTATCATTGGGAAATCCCGTGAAATACCTTCCCCGGGTGCCCGACGCGGCCACCGCAGCCCGAGTCGGCAACGACGCAATGGCCGAGGCCGTCCAGCATGGTGGTGGACGGTTCGGCGCCTTCGGCGCTGTGCCGTTACCTGACGTCGACGCCGCGCTGCGCGAGGCCGAACGGTGCCTGGATACGCTGCACATGCAGGGTCTCACGTTCGGCTGCTCGATCGGCGACTACTCACCAGAAGACGAGCGGTTCCATCCATTCTGGGCGGAGCTCGATCGACGCCACACCGTCGTACTACTCCACCCCGTCCATCGGTACGTAGAGCCGTTGCTGGACGATTTCGACCTCCACGTTCTGGTAGGCGCGCCATTCGAGGAGGCGCTCGCCGCTTTGCGCATCGTTCTGTCGGGATTGACCCAACGCTTTCCAAACGTGCGGATCATCGTTCCGCACCTCGGCGGCGGCATGTCAGACCATTTCGGTATCATGCGGAGCCGCGTGGACCTATCGCTGTTGCGGCAGCTGTATTACGACACTGCGCTTTGCATTGAGCCAGCGTTGCGCTGCGCGTGTGAGGTCATTGGTCCCGAACGACTGGTGTTCGGCACAGACGACAATAGCGGGACCGACCTCTACCCGCGGGTGGACTGGGTCGCCCGCACGGGTTTGGACAAAGGCGTAACCCGCGAAATCATGGGCGGCACGGTCGCGCGGCTCTTGCATCTGACCGCGTAAGGGAGTGGCCACGGTGGTGTTCGACAACGTGTGTCAGTAACGATCGCCGATGCCTCAACGACGGACTCTCAGGCGATCGTCGGTGCGGGACCCACTGGGGATGTACCAGACGTCGGCGCTGACGATAACTGATCGATTGACGCGTGCACAGAGATCTCCGGCGCAGAGAGGACGCCCAATGCTGCGAACGACGGACCGTGCCCGAGTGTCGGGCACGGTGGTGAAACATGGCGACACGCTGCGTGGGATCTCTGCTGATGTCCTTGGTGATGCCGACCGGTATCAGGAGATCTTCGACCTCAATGTCGGCACTGCGAGCCTGGACGACGGGATCTTCGTTCTGAGCAATCCCAATCTGATCTGGCCGGGGCTTCGACTTCGATTCCCGGCGGATGGTGAATCCGACGCGCAAGGCACAGGAGTTGACCCGGAGGACGATCCGACTCCCGAAGCCGAGCTTGCTCCGCCCGAGCCAGCTGCACCGGACCCAACTGCCGTCCAGCCGAACCAGGTGCTGAAAGCAGTGGCGCCGTGTCGCTGTCGACGATCGAGTGACCCCGAGCCGACGCCCGCGCCCTCAGCACCGAAGTCGAGCCCTCGGATCTGCAGGCAGCGTCATACGTTGCGATTCCAGAGCCCACGCCCGTGCCTGTCCCGCGGCCCGTCGCGGGGCGGATGTTGCCCGGAGAGGCCCCTTTGTTTGGCGGGAGAGCCGCTGTCGCACTTGTTGGTGCCGCGGGTGCACTGGTCGTCCGTCGGCGTCGGCGAGCTCAGCGAAGTTGGGGCGAGCTGCGGCCGACGCCGACATCCAGCCGGCCGCCGGTCTGCCGATCCAGCTGCGCGAACTCTTCGGCCAACAGCAGCACCCGCGGGTGGTGGATTGTCAGGAGCACCACCGACAGACCAGTGCGCATGCGCTCGGTCCGCGCGATGACGCTCGCGGCCAGTGCGATCGCCGATGGATACGGCAACCCCTCGCGCTGGAAGTGCTACTCGTTGAACCAGATTGAATCGAAGCCGAGCGCGTCCGCGTGTTCAAACAGGTCCAGGTACGCACGCGGATCGCCATCGAGCGTTTCTCGTTGCCAGCCGGTCAGTCCCAGGTGGATGCGCGTCCCTTCACGCTCGACTCGCCGTGTCGGCCAGGTCGCGCAGCGCGTCGCCGGTCAACGCCGCCAGCGTGCTGAACACCACGATGCAATGCCAGGCGCCAGCATGAGCCACGGTGCCTGGGAGAGGACGGACCGTCCGTCGGCGAGCACCGTGCCTCAGTCGGCCGTCGGCGGCTGTGCGCCGAGGCCCAGAAAACTCAGTCCTGAGACCACCAGCAGGATCTCGCTTAATGCCAAGCTGGCCAGGATGAGTGTGACCGAGGCCGTGTTTGGCACCACGTGACGCATCAGGATGTGGAGCAGGCTAGCACCGATGGCTTCAGCAGCCTGTACATAGCCGCGCTGCCGCTGACTAGCGACCGTTGTACGCAGCACTCGTGCGTCGGTCGCCCAGGAGACGCCGACCAGCGCCACCACCAGTGTGATGGCGCCAGTGCCCAGTACACCGAGCAACGCGAGCCTGACCAGCAGACCGGGTAGGGTCAGGAACGCATCCAGCAGCATCGCCACGCCCTCGTCCGGCATGCCGCCGACGAATCCGGCGCCGCCGCCGACCATCACTGCCAACCCGGCCGAGAGCACCATGGCCGAGATGCCCAATGAGTAGCCCGGCTCGACCGCCAAAGGTGATGCGAGCAAGGACGTCGCGTCCGAGCCGGTCGGTGCCGAGGGGGTGATTGGCGGTTGGCGGTCGCAGTGCTTCGCCGAGATCGACCGCGTCCGGATCCGCCGGACTCAGGAACGGACCGACAACTGCCGCCACGACGAAGACGATCCGCAGGCCGGGCCGGAGCCAGTCGCGCATCAGGGCTGGCGGGCCAATCGTGGGTTGAAAACGACGGCGACCGCGTCGCTGAGGACGTGCGCGCCAATGACCAGCAGGCCGGTCATGAGCACATAGCCACAGATCACTGGCAGATCGCGTCCGGAAATGGCCGCCAGCAAGACCGGGCCCATGCCCGGCCAGGCGAAGATCGACTCGACGATGATCACCACCTGGAAAGTGGTCGAGTCGTACACCGGTGAGCGCCCCGCGTGGCGCGGCCGTGTTGCGGAGCACGTGCCGTCGGGCGATGACGCTGCCCGTCGGGCCTTTGGCGCGCGGTGCGCACGTAGTCTTCGCGACCAAACTCCAGCACCATCCCGCGCGTCAGCCGCGCCGGCGCGGCGATCGGCCCGATGCTGAGTGCAAGGCCCGGCAGCAGGAGCCGCTGCCAGGCGCCGTACCCCGCGACCGGCAGGATGCGCAGCCGCTCTCCGCAGACCACGATCAGGGTGATTGCCAGCCAGAAGGCCGGTACGGACGCCGCCATCGTCAGGCCACTGCGAGCGGTGCTTTCAGCGTGTGAGCCACGGAAGCTGGCGAGGACTACCCCGAGTACCAGCCCGATCAACGACGAGAAGATCAGCGCCGTGCGGGCTAGCAGGCAGCGTCGGACCAATACGTTCGCCGAGCATCTGGGCTACGGGCCGATTGGTCAGCAGCGAGCATCCCAGGTCGCCGTGCACCACGCCACTGAGCCAGTGCACGTAGCGCACGGGGAGCGGATCGTCGAGGCCGAGCTTAGCGCGGTACTCCGCCAGCAGCGCCGGCGTGGGATCCTGGCCGTCTTGCTGCAGGGCGATCAGCGCCGGGTCGCCGCGCGCCGCGGTGGTCAGCGCGAATGCCGCGAGCGACAGCAGGAACAGCGTGGGCACGACCTGCCTGAGAACCCGCGCCACTCACGCTGCCGGCCCTCCCCAACTCGAGAGCCTCCCTGGGCGCGACGAATCTGAGGCTGTGCGAGGATCAGAAAAGTCGGACGCGCAGGGCGAGAGGGGGTTGCATGTGCTCCGTTTCGAAGTTGATCCTTCGATCCTGGACGCGGACGAGGTGGCTTACCCTTACCTCAGCGCTGGCCTGATCCCTTGGCTCGAAGGACGACGGCTCGGTTGAGAGGCAGGCATTCGGACTTGTTGGCGCAGACGCCATGTACCGTTGCGGTACAGTGCAGGTCTCTCACCGGCTTCCCCTGGCCATCTCGAACTCGCGTGTGGGTTTGTTCGCTGACCAGCCTAGCAGCCGGGCCCCCGGCCGCCTGGTTCGAAGTCCTCGCCGAAGACGATGTCTGCGCTGACGCCGACTTGATAGGCCGACACGCGCCGCTCGAAGAAGTTCGCGAGCTCGGCCACGTCCTGCAGCTCCATGAAGGCAAACGCATTGCGTGCGCCGAAGGCGCGCTCACGCTCGACGGCTTCCTCGATCATCTGCGTCACGTCGCGCTCGAGCTGTGCATCGAACAGCTCTGGCGCCTGCTGCCGCACGGTGTCAATCACCGCATAGGCGAAACCCCATGTGTCCGCTCTCATCGCGAAAGACCCAGTTGGTGCCGGCTGCCAGTCCATGCCACAGGCCGCGTGAGCGGAGAAGGTAGATAGAAAGTAGTTACGCGGACTGAGCAGGCGTCTGGCGTCACCGCCGACCAGCAACCATCGTTCGAGGCTCGAGCGCACGATGCGCACGCTGGCCCTGCCTCGACGTTGGTGGCTGTCGCAGCCAAACGCGGGTTGCCCGAGCGAAGCACGCCGCCACTTTCCTGGGCGTAAGGTCCTCAAATCCGAACAGAGCAGCCACGGAACGCGAGCTCAGCGCCCGGTCGCCAGCAGCTCGTCGAGCCGGCCGCACCCTCCCTTGGGGTGGAGAACTGCCAAGGTCACGAGAGTTGCGGCTCTGGAGCGCTATGCCGCCAGCGCCGCGGTGATGGTGGTCACCACGTGTGAACCAAACCGGTGGAGGAGTGGCACCCTGTCGCGCGATCAGATCACGATGTCCGCGGCGTCCTCACGGCCCTGTTCGGAAAGCTGCTCGCGAAGGCGGGACACTTCGGACATCGGAAGCACAAATTGCGGACACGCGTGTGTACGGTGCGCCACCTCGGACGTCCACACCGCATCATCGCGCCGTGATCATCGTCCGGGGAACCTCGTACATGTAATTCCTCGGGTTAGCCCAGGCAAGACGTGCGTTTCGGATCGCATGACGACAGACGCCGGATCAGGGAGTACACCGATGCATACTCCACCGCGCGTTCATACGCTTGGGATAGACCGGCATCGTGTTCGGAGACCGGTTCAGCATGCGACTGGTGCCCGTTTCCTTCGTTTCGACTTCACCGAGTGCCCTGGCACCGCTCCTCGATCAGAGACGTGGCAAAGACTTTCGCACCGAGGGTTCGCTCGAGACCCGAAGGGGATTTGCTCACTGCCCTCGAACGCGTACGGATGACGGAGGGGTGTGAATGCCGCAGGCGTCTAGAACCGGCCCCAAAATCGCAGTCGGTAGAGTAAGGAGATATGGCTGATGCCAGCACCGGATAGGTCCCGCGCTCTTGATCACATCGTGGTGGTGCTGTTCGAGAACCGTTCCCTGGACAATGTGCTGGGGCATCTGTATGGGCCCGCGGACGGCAAGAACTTCGACGGTATCGTCGGCAAGAATCTGAGCAACCCCATTCCCGCGTGGGCGGAGCATGGCGCGGAGCGGAAGGTGGTGCCGTACACCGTCGCGACCGACATGGATTCGCCCAACCCGGACTCGGGCGAGGAGTACTACCACACCAATACCCAGCTGTATAACACGCTCGACGACGACAACCGCTTCAAGCTCGGTGAGGCGGTAACGGCACCCTGGAATGCGCCGCCAGCTGGAGCTGTACCGACGATGGGTGGCTTCGTCACCGACTACATCTCGACCTTTACTGGCGAGATCGGTCGCCAGCCGACGTACGACGAGTATGCCCACATCATGACGGGCTACACCCCCGAGCAGCTGCCGGTGCTCAACGGCATTGCCCGCGACTTCGGGGTCTTCGACCACTGGTTCTGCGAGGTGCCGTCGCAGACCTTCATGAACCGCTCGTTCTGGACGGCGGCCACCTCGTCAGGCCTGGTCGTGAACAGCCCGATGAAAAAGTGGTTCTCTGCCAACGACGCCGAGACGCTCTTCGAGCGGCTCGAGGCTCACGGCAGGACGTGGAAGGTCTACGTCATGGAGCCGATGCCGCTGTCGTTCACGGGGGTGATTCACTATCCGCGGCTGAAGGAGCGGCTGGCCACCCATTTCGTGCCCTTCGCCGAGTTCGAGAAGGACGCCGCGGCGGGCACGCTGCCGGACTTTTCGCTCATCGAGCCGAACATGCTGTCCGGCCACGGCGACTACCACCCGGCGATGGGCCGCTCGTTTTCGGACCAGGTGGACCTCGCCGTCGACAGCCCGTCCTCGATGCTGGCGGGCGAGGCCTTCCTCCAGCGGGTGTACAACGCGTACACGTCCGCCACCTCCGAAACCGGCGCCAACGTCTGGAACACGCCGCTGTTGATCGGGTGGGACGAGCCGGGTGGCACCTACGACCATGTCCCGCCCGGCCCGGTGCCGCCGCCGGACCCGTCCGCGCCCGCCGGCGAGCTGGGCTTCACGTTCGATCGCTCGGGGTACCGGGTGCCGGCGATCATCGTGTCGCCGTGGGTTGAATCGGGCTCGGTCTACAACGAGGAGCACCGTCACACCTCCTTGATCGCGACGCTACGGAAGAGCTGGGGACTGGGTGAGCCGTTCACACAGCGCGACGCCGCGGCTCGCACGTTCGAGCACGTCTTTTCGCTGGCCACACCGCGTGACCCGAGTACCTGGGCGACGATGACAGCACGGCCCGTGCCGGACTGGACACTGGACCCGGAGGTGGTGGGCAAAGCCCTGAGCCGCCTGGGCGAGGGCATCGTACCCGCGATCGTGGCCACCGCGAGAGAGATGGGCGTGGAATTGCCGCCCGAAGTCAGCGATGGGAAAGCGGAACTTCCCCCGCGGATGATCGTCGGCGTGCTCAGGGAGATCAGCGGTCACTTCTTCCCGCGCCTGGCCACAGCAGCGAAAATGCCCGGATGATCGGAGGGACCTGACTGGATCTGGCAGCCGATCGCGTTCAGCCGCTGTCCGAGCGGAGGTCGTCGCCAGGAAAGACGGGGCTGCTCCACCCGCGGCTGACGCTCAGCACGCGCAGCGTGGCTACCACGACCACGGTGACGACCACCGCCGGGTAGAAGCCGACGTAGCTGGTGAACAGCCAGAAGATCACGGAGCCCACGGCGATAACCGACAGCAGCCACGGGCCTTCGCGCATGATGGTGGCGCGTCGGCCCATCAGCGCGTCGTCCATCGCTCCCCCGAAGGTCGCGGTGATGATGCCGAGTAGTATGGCCGCGGGAACTGGAGCGCTGTACGCGAGCGCTTTCTGGACACCGATGCCGATCAGCAACCCGATGGCGATGGCCTGCGCGCCGACGAACGGTAGGGGCTCGAGGCTGACGCGGTACGCGATGGAGCCCCCGACAATGGCGGCGAGCAGCACGACGGGGATGTAGTACCAGTCGGTGATGGCGGCGGGCTCGAGACCAAGGAGCACATCCCGCACCATGCCGCCGCCGAGTCCCGCCACCATGCCGGCCAACAGAACCCCGAAGAGCGGGATGCGCCTGTGGCGCGCGCCGTGTGCCCCGAACAGGGCGGCGACGACCATGGCGATAACGTCGACGGAGGCTGGCAGTTGGTGCAGGGATGTGGCTGATGCTTCGGGCATTCGTCAGCGAGGTGTGCGTCCCACGTCGACCGCCCCTGCTCCGCCTTTCGGACCTGCGCCAACAACAACAGACTGCCCGACCCAGCGTAGCCCGCAGCGTGGCGGGCGGTCTGTTGTCAGCTGTAGCACTTGTCTCAGATCCAGGTCACCGATCAGCCCATGATCGTCAATGCGCGGCGCGGTAGTCTTGCCGCGCGCTTGCGCTCGACCATCTGGAACTTCCTGCGTGTGAGCCATTCCCCAACCTCTTTCCCCTCTGCTGACAGAGGCCGTCGCACCTGATCCCGTCTTCGAGCGCGTCGCCAGGCTGCGGCAAGCGTACGGACGGCATCCGGAGTGCGCATCCGTGCACTCCCTGAAGTCACTTCTGTCGTTGCAGGATTCGAGACCACCACCCGCCCCCAGAGGTCCCGTTCGCTCAGGCAAGACCCGAAGGGTTTGCCAGTACGTGCTTCCCCGGACCGCGGATACGGGGGGCGGGTGAACGTCTCGCTCGGCGCGGGGTCTTCGCGGACGAGTCAGGTTGTCTGGGCACTTTCAGGTGAAGGTCCGCGTTTTCACCGGAAGGCGCCCGCCAGATACGTAATCCTCCGGATGCTCATGGTCACCCTCCGTCCTATCGTCGAATGGTGGCGTGGCCGACGCTGGATCTGGCGTACGCCGATGGCTCAATCGGGGCCAGCGGCCCTCACCTGTGCGGGTGGACATAGGGAACCGGGGCGCCAGGCATGGGTCCCCTCGAGGTCCTGGTCGTCGAATGCCCTGGCGATCGCTTGAAGGGCGAGATCATGCTTGCCCTGACCTCTGCAGTTGATAGTGGAACCCTTCGCATCATCGACATCACCTTTATCCACAAGGGCTCGTCGGGCAACGTCACCAGATATGAGCTCGCGGAATTGGACGAGCAGGAGCTGCTTGCTTATGACGTGGTCGACGAGACGCGTGGACTGCTCTCGGTTCGAGACATTGCGAAGATTGCTGGACGCGTGACGCCGGGCTGCTCAGCCGCGCTGATGGTTGTTGAGCACGCATGGACAACCTTGCTCGAAGAGGCAGTTCTGGCCGCCAGGGGGCGGATTGTGGTGCACGAGCGCATCCCACCGGCTGTCGCGCTCGCGGCGTTGGAACATGCCGAAAAGGCGGACGGCATCGAGGGTGAGGGCTCAGATCATGTTTGACAAATGGTTGAAGCTTGCGCGCGACGGCCCCGACCTGCTTGAAACTACGTCGACAGGTGCCACCGCGCACGCCACGGGTGGTGTCCATTGCAGTGGACAACGGCATCCCAGAGTCTCATGGAGTGAACCGCGACATAGACGGAACTTCCAGGGCGATAATCCTGACCCCACTGATCTCGGCAATGGTCCAGGCAACCCGGCAGAAGACGTCGAGCACCCTTCCGCCTGAACGGGTTGAGGCAACCCGCTAGGCAGGAACGCACAACACTGGCCAGATTCTTGCGCTGGCCACCACACCCGCGAGACGAACCTCACTTGACGCGCCGTGCCAGTGATACTCGTCGGTCGCAGACGACCTCCGACTGTGTTCGCCGGCTCCCGCGTCGTGGCCTGTGGCCGCGGCGGATCAGTTAGGCGAGCCAGATGTCCTGGTATCCGAACGTGCCGAAACGGTCCCACGCGATATCCCGGACACCGGCCCGCGCGATCTCGGGCCCGCTCAATTGACCGCTGCCTTCTGCGATCACAGCACCCCGTTTGCGACGATGTCGCCGGGCATTCCGACGCGGAGAGTCCCACCTCTGCTTGGTCCCAAAGGCAGAGCTGTAGCAGAGGAGGGAGCAATCCGGATGTGGTCATGGAGCCCACATCCTCGATGCGGTTCTTGATGCTCAGGGCGCCAACCCTGATCGCGGGGTAGTCGTCTCCGGGACGAGGCCCTGACGACTGGCCCAGACCGCGACCTGAGCGCGAGAGGTCAGGTCGAGCTTGGCCAGGATGTGTTCTACGTGCGAGCGAACGGTCGCTGGACTCACCACGAGTTCAGACGCGATCTGCTTGTTCGTCAGGCCTCGGACAAGCAGAGCCGCCACTTCCAGCTCTCGCCGGCTGAGCAAAGTCTCCCGCGTCGCTGCGGGTCGCGACCGTATGAGCGCCTGAGCCAGTTCGACTGCCTGCTCCAATGTCGAAGCGCGGCCATTGTCCCAGGCACGCTGGTAGGCGTTCGAGCCTAGCGCGTCGCGAGCTTCAGCGAGCCAGCGATCGAGATCGCGGCGCTCACTCGGATACTGGAGCGCCCCCATGGCCCGACGCTGGCCATCTGTCGCGCCCACCAGCCGCACTGCCGCGTCGGGATCGCCGCACGCGAGACCGCGAGCAACACCCTCAAGGGCGCGGAGCACACGATGACGCTCACCGGAGGCACGCGCCAATGCCATGGCCTCGCCGAAGGCCACCAGCCCCGCCTCTTGTTGCCACTGATCGAGCCGTGTGTGGCCCAGGCTTGTCAGGACCACGACAATTCCTTGCTGGTATCCCATCGCCCGGGCGCGCGCCAGCGACTCCTCGAAAAGACTGCCGGCCCCCGCGGCATCACCTTCGGCGGCAGCGATCAGCCCGCGTACGTACACACCGGTGGCCACCGCATACGGATCATTGCGAACCCGACCGATGGCCTCGAACTCAGCGATCGATACACGAGCACCCCGGGTATCGCCCAGCTCGCAGGCGGCCAGCGCGAGGTGAGCCAGGCTGAGGACCGCACCCGGACTGTTTGCCTCGCGCAGATTGTCGACGGCCCTGTTGTGCAAGTCGACCCCCTGGGCGAGATGGCCACGCTGCATGGCCACATTGCCCAGCACCTGCAGCGCGAACCCGATACCCCGCGTGTCATCAGTCGCCTCGTATTCCTCGAGCGCGGCCACGCCACGTGTCTCGGCACCAGGAAAGTCGCCCCCCTGGATCAGCAGTTGCCCCTCGCACAGCAGTGCCCTGGCTCGCGCGGCCGTGGCGGTCGCCGCGTCCGGCAAGGCCAGGAATCGCTCGAGCCAGCTTCGGCCCTCGACGTAGTGGCCGCTGTACACCCACAGAGGATGAAGGGCTGATGCCAGGCGTAATCCGACCTCGACGGCCTCATGCTCGAGCGCCCATTCGAGCGCAGCACGCATGTTGTCTTGGTCGTGTTCCAGCAGCGCGGCGTCGAGCCCGCCAATGGAAAGCGGCTCAGTCTCCTCCGCTAGTTGCAGGAGGAAAGCGGCGTGCTGACGGCGCAGCGCCTCCGTTTCGCCTGCAGCTTCGAGTTGGGCCAGGGCATACGCGCGCACTGTTTCGAGCAGCCGGTAGCGGACGCTCAGGTTCAGCTGCTCGGCGATGACCAGTGACCTGGTGACAAGCCCTTCCAACACGTCCGCAAGGTCGTTGTCGGCCGGCCCGTCGCCAGTGCACACTGACTCAGCGGCTGCCAGGGACCAGCTACCCACGAATACTCCGAGCCGCCGCAGCAGCACACGCTCACGATCATCGAGCAGGCCGGTGGTCCACTCTAGCGCCGACTGTAGCGTCTGCTGTCGAGTTGGCGCGGTGCTGCTGCCGCCAACGGCGAGCCGGAACCGATCCTTTAGCCTGGAGGCGACCTCGGTCAGCCCAAGACTCTCCACCCGCGCCGCAACCAGCTCGAGCGCCAGGGGAAGCCCGTCCAGCCGCTGGCAGATCTCCGCAACGACTCGAGCATTCTGTTCGTCGAGTGTGAACTCTGTCAGGTGGGCGCGCACTCGTGCAACAAAGAGTCGCACCGCGTCACTGCGACGTAATTCCTCGAGCTCGCATGCGACATCTGAAGGTAGTGAGAGCGGCGGAACTCGCCACGTGGCCTCTCCGGCCACGGCGAGTGGTTGCAGGCTCGTCGTGACCACCCGCAGGCCTGGGCACGCGCGAAGGAGCCCGTCGACCAGTGCGCCACACGCGTTGGTCAGGTGCTCGCAGTTGTCGAGCACGATGAGCGGCCTTTGAGACCGGAGTGCTGCCGTCAGCGCCTGCGTCCATGATGTATTCGACGGCTGCCGGACCCCGAGCGTATCGCCAACCAGCTGGGGAACGAGGGCTGGGTCGATGATGGGACTCAAGTCGACCAGCCAGGTGCCGTCCACAAAAGCATCGCCCAGGTCTGCCGCGAGGCGAAGGGCCAGGCGCGTCTTGCCGACCCCACTCGGTCCGACCAGAGTGACCAGTCGTGACTCGGCGAGCGACTGGCGGAGACGCCTCAACTCTTCTTCGCGCCCGACGAAGCTACTGACGTCGCTTGGCATATTGCCCTCAGCCCGATCCCCGCGCCGAACCTGGTCGACGGGCCGCATGGTGGCCTCCAGAAACGAGCCAGTCTCTACTTCCGTCGGCGGCGGGGGTGAGGACTTCGTACGCGGAGCGGCTGCCGGGCTCACGGCCGCATTTGGCGAGGTGGTCCAGCCCGGCCCTGATTGTTTGGCTCGGTGACCGTCGAACACCACGCGAAATCCTAGCAGTGTCCTCTCGTTGGCCTCTCGTGTTCTAGAGTAGGGTCGACATCGTAACGGGCATCCACGCACAAGCTGATCGGGCGAACTGAATGAGATTGCGAATAGGCGCCGGCTGTCGTTGCCCCCTCACGCGTGCGCCAGGCGCTCGAAAATCTGCTGGCCAACGCCGTGCAGCACGCCTTGAGCAGCACAGCGGTGCGCGTGCGCATGCTGCAGGATGCGTTCGATGGCACCGCCCCGTCGATCGTGATCAGCGTCGCCGACCTTGGACCCGGCATTGAGTCTCAGGTGTTGCCACGTTTGTTCGATCGTTTCGCGCGGTCCCCGAACTCAGCTGGCCTCGGCATCGGCCTCTTTCTCGCGCGTCAGATCGTCGACGCACACGGGGGTACGGCTCGAGGTGGCGTCAACTTCCTTTCACTCATTTCCCTACGAGTCGGTGTAGGGGTTCTGCCTCTTTGCGTGGCCAGCCGTATGAGCATGCGCTGAGCAGTCCTGAGGCCGACCTGCCATCGCGTCACTCGCGTCGCCGGACAGCGTCGAATCGCCGTTCGGGACGCTGCAGTTGTTCGGTGGCGTGCCCCTACTTGCTACGGTCTCGCTGTCTACGACGGTCGTGACCTGCGGCGCGGCGTCGATGTCTTCCTGAACTGCCTGCCGGGGGGCGTCGTCCGAAGAGCCACAGGTTCTCCTGCCCGGTCGGTCCTCGTCGCCTCGTGGCCTTCCGTCTTGGGCTGCGCTCGGTAGGTATCGTTTCCTCGCACACGATCGGCTCTACAGCGATCCTCGGGCGAACTCGCGGGGGCTGTTCCTGAACGCGAACACCGAAACGGCGTACGGCACGACGATGCAGGACCTCAAAGCGTGGGGGCCCACGGTGGTTGAGGCGCCACCCGCCTCCCTGTGTGTGCTCGACGACTTCTGGTTCCGCTACGTGGCTGATATGGGCATCGCTGGGCCAGACCACGGCCAGGGTAGGAAGTTCCTGTACTTACCGCCTGGTTACGACGCCCGGTTACGGATGGCTATTTCACCTACCGCAGCCCCACGTTTACCAACTGGATCGTGCTGCGAGCGCTGAGTGGCGTCGCGGACCTGCAAAAGCGCGCCAGACCAAAATGCGACGATTCCGCCTGCGCCGGGCGACCTATCTGAGTGATCTGGAGGCGCGCTGGACCGCGCCCAGCCTACCTCCGTGATGCCAGTTCTGGCACCGAGAGACTTTCCACGACTGTTTGCTGGGTCTTCCGTCATATCCGTGGGTCCAGTCAGGGGCGTTGTCGGCCGGGCAGGGGTGGGCAGAGACCACCGAGGGTAAGCTCGGAGAGGGCGATCAGCGCCTGGGCGGAGCGGAATCCAAAAGCGCGGCGAGCGCGATCAACCGGATCTTAGTATTGAGCGGTTCCACGCGTCCGTTATTGACGCCGCGGAGCAGCGTGGCCTCGATGTCAGCGCGGTCGAGGTGTTGATTGTCCAGACGCTGCTTCCGGCCCGCCGAATTTGAACTCAGATCGAGATCAACCTGGACCCACGGTTGCGCCACAAGAGCCTTTTGTTGTCTCATGAAGTGCTCACTGGAGATCTATTCCCAGTTGCTTCGGCGACGCGCAACTCGCTATAACCGGGGGTCATTCAACGCTCCGTCCAGCCGGCTACTTTGCACTTGGTGGTGCGACCCGTTCTCTCCAAACTGATGGTGACAGCAGGGGACGAGAGGGGTCAGAAGTAAGGTTCCTGATTACAACTGGTTCATCCGGTGGTCGGTGGAAGTCCGATCCCTCCAAGCACAGCGAGGTACTCGCGCACATAGCTGACTGGTTGCGCGTACGAGCCACCGAACATCCGCTCGGCGATGCGCTGATGCGAGAGCCCGATCCCGAGAACAAAGCGACCTCCCACGGCCGCCTGCGTCGTCAGCGCTTGCTGGGCCATGAAGTACGGATGACGTGAGTAGATCGGCACCACCCTGGTGCCCAACTCGATGCGGGAAGTCACTCCGCCGCATACGACCGCGGCTGTCGTGGCGTCCAGCGCAGATGTTGACGAATCACGCCGTGGAAAAGCCGTC
This sequence comes from uncultured Chloroflexia bacterium, assembly GCA_963776625.1. GTDB lineage: Bacteria > Chloroflexota > UBA6077 > UBA6077 > CF-72 > CF-72. The sequence goes on from CAVZNP010000015.1 coordinate 129,645, forward strand.
CCGGTCGGCCCTTCGCGCCTCAGCAATCAAGGCCTCGAGCGGCTCGGGACGACTCATGGCCTGGCCCATTCCGATCCCTATGCCGATGCACCTACCGTCCGACCCCTTTGCCTGGAGGCATCAGCTTACTCGGCAATCCGATCCCTACGGTTTCATGCACCATCCGGTGTAATGGGCAGACGTCAGTCGTGACCGGCCCGACGAGGTTGAACTGACTACATCGCAACACGTTGGCCGCCTCTCTGCCACATGGCAGAGGCCGGGTCTTGGCCCTGGATGCACCAATTCAGCTGGCGCTCGACAACCGCGCTGCTCGACCCCGTCGAGATACGAGGACCCGAGCGTGAAAGCGATTGAACCCACCAATTGCCGCTAAAAGTTCTACGCCGTGGGCAGGTCCGCATGCGACGAGAGCACTATCTCGAATCGGTGCCACCACTCTTCTCGGCTTGGGTGAGCTGGTCGCCAAGGAGGCGCGAGAGATGGGCAGCTTGAGGACCTGGCAGCGTCAGGGTGACCCGCGTGTCGCGCACTCGAACGTTTGCGTTGCGTAGCCCGCGGAATGTCGGGAGCACGCTATTGGCGATACCGAGCCGCTGGACGAGAGGCTCACCACTCGATGCGACGTCGATGTCTTGCAGCTCACAATCATCGTCGTACGATGCCGCCGTCGGGGACGAAACCATGGCGTGAGGCCATGCTGGCGCCCTCACGACGTGGGGCTACGCGCCAGCGGTGCCGCTCAATGAGGCCCCGATAAAGGCCAGCGTCTGCGCTTCGAGGCGACTCTTGTCGCGGTCTGCCAGGTTGCTCAGCGGGCTGCGGAACAAGATGGCGAGGCCGTGAACTGTCGCCCGAGTCGGATACGCGACAGTCTGGCGGCGGGCGGGCTCCAGGATCCCTGCTTCGACCAGTTCGTCGAGCGCCGCGTTGAGCAGGTCGAATGGAAGTGGCCGTCGTTGGGGGAGGCTTTTAGCCGGCGTTCCAGCGAGGCGAGGGCTGTGTCGAAGAGGCCCAGATCGGTGCGGGCGAACTCGAGATAGGCCTGTCCCACGGCCCCAGGCGGCGTTGCGCACCTGTCGGAGTCGCGCGTCGCCCGCGGACGCCGCGCGTCGCGTCAGCCATGCACTGCGCGAGCCGTCGGATCACTGTGTCGCGGACCGCGGCCAGCAGCGCGTCGCGGTCGAGGAAGTGGCGGTAGGCCGCATTGGGCACGACGCCGACCATACGCGCCACCTCGCAGAGCACGAGCGCATCCGTACCGCCCGAGCGGGCGAGTTCGACGCCAGCCTCGACAGTGCCGCGTGCACCGTGCCGCGCGGGCGAGGGCCGCGGCGTGGAGACCGATCGCTGGCGCGCATTGTCCAAAATTATAGTGGACAGTGTACACAACACGTATAGTGGACGGTGTTCACATTCTCTCAGGCACGGCAAGGGAGACCGTCCAATGGCCACCATCTTGAAGCAGCCAACGCACACCGAGCAGGACCAGCGTGTGAGCGCGCGCGGCTGGTTTGCCTCAGGCGTCCGCCGCCCATATGACTCCGCAAGACACCTGCAGGTCTTCGAGAAGGTCGTCGCGCCCGCAGCCAGCGAGCGCCGACACCCGCTGGCTGACCATGTTGCCGGGGTATCCCGACGGTTCCTACGGCTACGCCCAGGCCGACCAGCACCTCGGTTCCGCCGCCACCCCCCGCCTGTACGTCGAGTACTTGGGCCAGGGCGACTCCGACAAGCCGGCGCGGTACCGCTACTCCACCATCGAGCGCGCCGACCTCGTTCAGGCGGAGTGGCGGGCGCACGGCATCCGCAGCACCATGGTCGTGACGTTCGACTATTCGTCATTGGTGCTGCTCGAACTGCTACGCCGCCAGCAGGAGACCGCGGACGCTACGGGCACCACGATCGACGCGGTCTTCATCGTCAACGGCGGATTGTTCGCGGATGCGCATTCGCACCCGTGGTCTACCACGCCGATGCTGAAGACTCCACTTGGCGGCCTGTATATGCGGTTGGCCCAGCGCGCGCCGCGAGTGTTCGACAACACGCTGCGCAACGCGGGGCTCTTCTCGAGGTCCTATCAGGCCTCGGAGGACGAGATCGCAGAACTCCGAGATGCGATGTCCCGCCGCAACGGCGCCATCTTCCTTCACAGCGGTGCTGGGTTCGTTGACGAGCATCGCCGCAATGCCGCGCGGTGGGATCTCGCGGCGCTCGTACGCGAACTCCACGACAGCGTTGCCTTCCACATAGCAGGCAGCGAGGAGGACACGTTCGAACCCCGTCAGATTGTCGCCGCGCGAGAGCGGCTCGCGCCGTTCGGCGTCGACATCCGCATGTTCCCGGGCGGCCATCTCACCACCATCGAACAACCCCGGCTTCTCGCCGAGGCCATCCGCGAGCTCGCCGACATGCATGGTGTTGGCGACGCGGCCATGTAGGAGAACCACGAGGTTCACTAATGCCGGTCATCGATGTTGTGCGGCGCGGTGCCGTGCACGTGAAAAACGTGGCGGCTCGTGCATCGGCGAGCGGGCACCGTCGGCTAATGGACGCCCCCCGCTTGCGTCGATGAGCGCCCGATCCTCACCGATTATTCAAGCAGTTGCTGCGCGCGGTGCCTGAGGACTCCCAGTGGACGTGTCCTCGTCGATCAACCGCACCACCACTTTGCGCAGTATGCTGGTGGACGCGTTGTCCTGTTCGCCCCGACCGAGTTGGTCTTCGACCGGTCTCGACAGCCGCCCGTAGAGACTGCACTAAATTCGCACCAGAGCCAGTTTTTCCCGCCGGTGGCCAACCAATGTCCCCACCCCGCGTGAGAGGGCTACGGTTAGGGTTGGTCCTCCTTGTGTGAAGTCGAGTTGAGTCCCCGGGTGGAAGAGCTGGGGCCGCGTGGATGCTCGGGCGCGTGCTTGTTTGAGGCGCCAGGATTCGCCGGAGGCCACGACGACGACCGAGTGGTGGAGCAGCCGGTCGAGCATCGCGCTCCCGTGCGATCAGGCCGGCGCTGCGACGTAGTTCGCGAGTCTGGTTAGCACCCGCGTCTTGAACAACCAGCGCCCATCAATTTTGACCAGGGTGTCGGCCTGGCGCCCAGCGCCCACCACTGGCGAGGCTGAATCGCCCGTGACGATCCAGACGATGTAGGACTGCGCGGTGGCGTTCAGACCATCGCCCGCGATGACCGGAAAACCGGTGAAATGCAGGCGCATATCGGTCGCGGTCTTGCGGCGCTCCAGCAGCCCGCCCACGAACTGACGAATCGCTTCACGACCGTGGTGCTGCTCGAACAAGACGCCATCCGGGGCGAAATTCGCGACGTAGCCGTCGAGATCGCCCAGGTCCAGGCACTGCGCGTAACGCGCGAGCAAGTCCATGATGTCCAGCCGATCTCGGTCGGTCAATGCTCCAGCTTCGGCCATCCCACACTCCTTTTGAATCAACCTGAGCTCAGGGCTGTGTAGCGCGCGCCAGGACGTACAGTGCCCGCGCATTGTCATCGGTGATCAGCTTGGCGAGCGTGCCAGCCAGGTCCGCGCGTTCCACGAGCATACGGTAACCGTCGATCCCCGAGTCGATGTCCGTATGCCCGAAATCGGTGTCGAACACGATGTTCCTGGAGCCGACACATTCCTCGAGGTAGTTGAGGTCCTCGTCCTCCATGCAGACCACCTTGATGTTCTTCTGTTCGAGGACGTGCACATCCACCCACTGCGTCGGGCTGCGATGGATCTTCATGCTGGTCATCGGCCGCGCGGCGCGCGCGGCTGGGCGATGACTGTGGGCAGCCACCCGGCCCCACCCTCGAGGATGCCGAACTGCAACTTCGGAAAGCGGGTGTGCACATTACTGGCGATCAGCTCGAAGCAGGCGGCCTGGAGTGGCGCGGTGATGTAAAAGCCCATGTGGTCGGCCAAGGCCCTGAACCTTGGCTCGCTATCGCCCACGTCGAAGCACACCGCCATGTTCAATTCGTGGGCTTTGGCGTAGATCGGGTCAAAGTGGGGGTCGCTGGGGCTGCGGAAGTTTTCGAGCGCTCGAAAGAAGACGGACATGGCGCCGTGCGTCCGACCAAACTCCATCTGTTCGAGGGTGAGATCGACATTGGTCAGCGGAGGCACGACCGCCCAATGCAGGCGGCACTTGCTTTCGGTGTAGATGTCCGCCATCCAGGGTCGTAGCTCCTGGCGATCGCGGCTTCCACCTCAGTGTGTTGAATGATCGCGCCGAGCCAGAACGTGGGATAGGTGACCTGTTCTCAACGCCGAGCTTGTCCATGTAGTGTAGCCGCGGTGGAACGTCGGCCAGATTCTTGGCGCACCAGCCCATGTCCTCCTGAGAGTCCGGGATATACGACGGGAAGCGAATGACCCGCGTATCGCCACAATCCAGTAGGATTGTCGCGAATCGATGCCCGCGGTGATCACCGCGAGGGGCTTGTGCGCGCGCTCGTTGGGTTCCATATAGGACCAGGTCTGGTGGGTTCCCAGCGATGCGTGTCAACGTCAATGAAGTTCCTGACTTACTCGCTCCTCGTTGTCGGTCCCAAATCGATGTGCGCATATATCGCGGCTGATCCGAGGAAACCTAATGTAGCCCGTACGCGTGCGCGCGAGCAATACGCCGCGGCCGCGAGGCTGACCGGTGTAGTTTTGCGCAATCCGGTAAAGTGACGCTGCGGCCCAGTGAGAGAGTGGCGCCTACCCTTCACGCCGATCGTCGACACTGGAGCCTGGATCTCCAGCTCGCCGGCCGCCGTGGTCACCTTCCGCGGCTCGCCAATACCGTTACGCACCACCAGCGCGTGTCCAGCTTCGTCACGCTTGGTTAGCGTTCGAGTCGTATGCCCAGCCGATCACAGGCAGCATCAGCCAGATAGCGCTGGGTGGTCTGGATGGACTGGTGCCCGAGGGCGAGCTGGATCTGCTCGAGCGGCGCCTGGCCGGAGCGTACGAGCTTGGCGAAGGTGCGGCGGAGGTCGTGTGGCGCCAGCTCCCGACCAAGCTAACGCGCGTAGCTCGTCACCACGTCGGCGATGGCGTCCGCAGACGTCCCCCTCGCTTGTGAAATTCCCTCAGCATTCGTTTCGTACACCAGCCAGCCGCCCTTCCGAAATCGCCGCAAGACCACGCCTGACGTCAAACCCGCTGAGCGAGCCCAGTCGTGGATGAGCGCCTTGGCCCAGCCCGGCACCGGCACGGTCCGTACGCGGCGGCCCTCGCCGACGATGTCGATGATCACCCAGCGCCCCTCGCGCTGTTGCAGATGCGCAAACGTGAGATTCGTCAGCTCGTCGCGGCGCAGGCGCAACCGATGCGCAGCCCAGCATGGCGCGATCTCTGAACCCCATGAGGGTGTTCGGCGGTGTTGACAGAAGTTCCTCGGCCTGCTCACGCGTGAGCTGAGCCATTTCCCCAGGCGCACGCCGCGGATGGGCACGCCCTTCAATCCCCCGATAGCGGCTGCGGAGGGCTGGTCGAGCAAGTCAGACTCGGCGCACTCGTCGGCCAGGGCGCGGATGGCGCTCAGGTGCTGGTTGATGGTCGACGGCGCGAGTTTTCTCCCCTCGAGCACGACGCGGTAGCGCTGGACGAGGACGCGACTGCGTGCGCCTCCTCCTTGGGCGACGTGCCGGGCCAGGAACTGGCGCAGGGCACTTCGGTACCCGCGGCGCGAGACGTCCGAGTGCAGGCGATTGGTGACGATCGCGATTCAGCGCGTCGGCGGCCGAGGGGCCAGTCCTGGAAAAACCCCTACAGGGGCGGGCAAGCGCGGTCAGCGATTGGGCGGCGGCGATCACTGGCCGGTGGTCCCGTCGAGCAGCTCGCGAGTGGCGTCGGCGTGACCGGCGTGCCGCCCGGTCTCGTTGATCAGGTGCAGCAGCACCCAGCGCAGATCGCGGTCATGACCCCGAAGACAGGGCCCCGCAAGCGACGGAGCGGCCCGCACGAAAGGTGTCGGTCGCAGCTGCCCGTGAACGGTAGGCGGCGACGGCTTGCGCGACGCCGAGCTCGGGGCCAGGAGGAGGGGAAAACTCCTCCTCGGCCGGTCTGGTCGTGGGTTCGCCATGCATGCCGGCGTCGATCCAGCGCTACTCGACGAACGTGAGGTGGGTGACGATGCCCAGCAGCGAAATCAGGCTGATGCGGCGGTGCGACTGGCGGGCGCTACCGCTGCTCAGCGCCAGGCCCTCGGGGCGGTGCTGTGGCCGAGCGAGCGACGGTATGTTGATGCCTGGCTGGCCCACGCCCGTCGTACGCTGGGCCCGAACGCGTACCAGCGTGCCAGGGACGATGGCCAGGCGTCGACGTCGGATCAGGCGGTCAGCCTGGCCGAGGTGCTCTCTGTCCAGCCGCAGGCCGTCGGCGCACTACCCGCGGCGCTCAGCCCGCGGGAGCAGGAGGTGGCGATCCTCCTGGCGCGGGGGGTTCACTAATAAACGATCGCTGCCGAGCTCGCGCTCAGTCCGGGCACCGTGCGCTCGCACGTGGAGCACATCCTGACCAAGCTTGATCTACGCTCACGCGCCCAGGTCGCGGTCTGGGCCAGCCAGCATGGCCTGTTATCTGCATAGCCGCAGAGGGTCGCTCAGACTGACGTGCCTGGAGGTAGGTGGTGGTCGCTGCGCACCCCGGCGAAGTCAGGCCGATTGGTACATTCTTAGCGGTCTGATGGCAAACTTGTCCGAAAACTCCAGGTGGATCCGACAGCGATTCATGAGTCAGGTGCTACGCGACGGTACCGCGCCTGCGATTGCCGAGATTCGCCAGGAGCTCTCGCTATCCGTGGACGAGTTCTCTCAGAGCATCAAGGAGCTAGAGGCGGCACTGTGCGTGGCTATGCAGGACACATCCCATGCTGGCCACACGACGAATCGCTGGAGGAACCTCAGCCACCCGTCGGTGAAATCATGTACGCGCGTCCGTTCGCCACGTTCAAGAACCACTACCCCGTCTCGGTCCACGGGCAGCAGAAGTAGTACGCAGAGTGCGCTGCCGAGAGCTGCGCCATGTCGCCGATGTTTCCCGGCCACCTCGTGATCGTGCGCTCTATCTGCCGACAAACCAGAGCACCGGTGGAGGTGGTGGCTCGCGACGGCGTCCTGCTGGACTATTCCCCATGTACGTTGCGCGTGTTTCTAGGCCACCCCGTCCGGGACATACCGGAAGGACGTGCTTGGCTGGTGCGATTACAACAGCTTCTTTGCATCTGAACAGGCGGCCCGCCAACGGAGCCGCTCGCACCCGGACGTGCATGCCATCACGCGGGCGCCGGAACAGCTGGCTGCTTTCGTAAGGTAGATTATCGGTAAGGGTCGACTCGACTACACCTATCAGCCCACGGTGTCGCTCAGCAAAGTTGCGTCGAATCTGAACCAGTACGGTCTGGTCAAGCCGTCGATTCTGGGATTACCGGTGATCGACCCGTTCTGGTTGCCCACACCTCAGATGTTCAGAGAGTGGCGCCGAAACGGCTGGGGAAACTTTTGAGACTCGGACTTCGCTAATCCCCCATCCCGTCTCGTGAGCGCCACTCATGCTAGGCTGGTTTGGGTCATGCGCGCCTTCCTACGGCTCCATCGAAACCCCTTCACGCTCTCAGTAATTGCACTTCAGAGTCTGTGCGTCGTGCTGGTGCTCGGCATTGCCGCACCCGGTGCCGCGGATGTGCAGGCGCAGGAGGTTCAGACATGTCAGACAGCCAACGGTCCCCGAACCACGGCAGAACTGACTGCTGAACTGCAGCGCGCCGGTTATGCCGGCCCGTGGGATACGTCCTCGCAAGCCGCGGCGTACGCTCAGGCGAGCGGTGGGCCGGTCACCTGTGGGTCCGCGCAATCGACCAGTGGGCAACCCGTGATCGTCATGTTCGTAGCTGGCTATGGCAGCGACCTGTCAACTGCGAGCGTGGTCTTTACAGCCGTGCAAGATGCCCTGCTCGAGCGCGATCCGAATGTCTCATTCGTGCAGTTCAGTTATACGGGCTCGAACATCCAGAACTGCGACACGACGCCGGCTCCGTATGGCGCGGCGGATACCGCGCAGGATATCAGCATCAGCAAGCGCGTTCTGCTCGACACACTGCAAGCACTTCAAGCCGCGTGTCCGAATGCGCGCATCGCCGTGCTCGGCCACAGCCTTGGCGGACTCATCGCGTTCCAGGCGCTCAGCGATCAGCCTCTTTCTTCTGTGGTGGATGTCACCACCGTTGACAGTCCACTTGGAGGCGCGCCCGCATCCGAGCTCAACGTATGTGTCACGGCGGGATTCTGTGCGCAAGGTCCCATTTCGGACAACCTGGTCCAATTGTACACCAATTGGAGTCGCACGTCGGCCGACAACACCGCCAGGCAAGCCAAGCTTCAGGCTGCTCAGACACAGGTTGAGGTATGGGGCAATCACAGCGATTGCGTCTACAACGCGGGGTTGTGCAGTACCCTGGCGACTGGCCTCGTTGGTTCTCTGGGCGGCGTCGACGCGACGGAGACGCAGTGGCTGGGTGTGTCGAACGCCGTCCGCAAGGACTATGCGTTCGCGCCACGGGTCTGGAACATTTTGGCAAGTCATACCGCGGTGCTCGAAAACTCAGCGGACGACCTTGCGACCGACCTTTTGCGCTACTCAGCCTGAGTGACGAAGGTTGTGGTTGTGCTTGCGGATGGTTTCGGCGATGAAGTGCTCCGCCAGCTCTGCCGTTTCACGTGTCGCGCCGCTGGTGAACTGAGGACGGTGGTCGCCGTACGTGGGTCACGCTTCGAGCGACATCCGCTCTGACAACAGCGATCCGAACGAGGAGCCCATCAGGCGCGTTCCTGCCAACGCCGTGGGTCCCGACTGGCGTGAAAACAGGCGATGACGGTCACACCTCATCTTCGATCGTGAAATACAAGGCGTACGGAAACCGGTCGAGCAACATCCCGCGCCTGACGCGGTCCCGCGACACGACCGGAAGCCCGGCGGGTTCTGCGCGACGCCGAACATCGCACGGTCCAGCGCCCGTCGAAAGCGCCGGCCGAGTTCCCCAGAGCGTTCGGCAAACCAATCCTGGGCTTCGACGACGTCGCCACGGGCGGCAGCAGTGAAGACGATTCTCAGGGGCAACGTCGCTCGAGGTCGGCGCGAACCTGCTCCCAGCTCAGCCCCGAGGCGCGATCGCCGTCGAGGCTAGCCAGCCGTCGATCGAGCTCGAGCTGCTGGGCGCTGCTGAGGGGTAGCGGCTCGTGCTCGAGGCTGTCAGAAAGAGGGAGGAAGGGGTAACTCCGAGGATGGCAGCGAGTCGGTGGAGGATGGGTGGGTGAACAGGATGACAAATAGTGGATGTTGGATTGAATGCTGAAAGCAGCCTCTTGAAGATCAGGATGAGCGCTAGAAGCATCAGCGACTTGCAGATGACGTTTCAGCGGTGCAGAAAGGTGGTTGAGGTGGCTGCCAGCAAGGTCAGATTGGCGACGCGGCTGCGAGGCATACCTGAAACAGCGTCTTGGCAAGCCAATATAGCGCGCCTGACGAATGTGCAGCTGGACGAGGCGCGCGATGCGGTGCTAGACCACCTGGCGGCGCGTGGAACCTCAGCAAACGCCGGAGTCTTTTGCAGGTAGCGGGCTTGCTGGAGCAAGGCTTCTTGCGGGTGGACCTGTACAGTGAGTGCGCTCTGGCTGCGCGTGCACTGGCTTCGCAACGGACACGCCGCACAGGTCTCGGCGTGAAACACGAACGTGCCACCGCCACCTTCGCGCCGGAAGTGAGTAGTCTCGGAGTGATTCGGACACGTGCAGGTCACAGCCTCCAGATCGATCTGAAACTCGGTCTTGGCGAAGTACCGCTGATTCTGCAGGTACGGCACTTTGGCGATCAGCGTGCGTACAGCTTAGGCGAACTAGGCGCGCGTCTCACCAGCACATACGCACAGTAGCTCAGCACCTCCACCACCTGGCTGCTCGTCGCCGCTTCGCTGGCCTCGACCACTGCCAGCGCCTGTTCGACATCCGGGGCATTGCTCGGCAACACCTCCACGGCGGTAATCGACTGCGAGTCGGCATAGACAGCCACTTGCGTCTTGTGCGAGTTGAAGCGATGGCTGCTGCTCTTGCGCGAGTGCAGCATCTCGGGGTAGTGCACAGAGATCAGGCGATAGGGCGCTACGCCACGCTTCAGGTGCGGGCTGTTGTAGTCACGCTCGATGTACTGGGCCAGAATCCGCGCCAGCACCTCGGCTGCGGTGACGAGTTCTTTGTGCTCGTCACTGTCTGGCACCAGATCAGCGCGCGTTCCGCGCACCAACTACAGCAGTTGTTCGGCATCAGCCACGATCTCGGCCAGGAAACGCTGACGCGCCTTCGGGTCGGTACAGTACACCTCCGCCTGGCCTTTGAGACTCGAGCCACTGACGTAGCGCGTGCACCGCACTTCTTCGGCAAGTTCCAGCAGGTCGTACGGCCGAGCTTCGCCAGGGCGCGCAGTACCTGCACGATGCCGTCCGCCAGCATGTTATAGGTGTCTTTGACCGCACCCCGGCCAGGATATACGTCGTATCCAGTGCCAGCTTGATGTGCTGCCGCTCCTGTGGCGCCTGTCCCTTCTTCCACACGCCACGTCGCTTGGCCACCTCCAGACTCCGCTGGAAGATGGCCCGCGTCTTCTCATGCACGATGAGTTGGGCGCGAAACTCTTGTAGCGTGCTCTTCGCAAAGGGTCGCACGTTCACTTCAACACCCAGGGCGACTTTCCACTGCAGATCAAACGCGGCTCGACGTGTAGCCTCGTCGTCAGACACGCCTCATAGGTTTGCAACACCAAAGCCGTCGCCAGCAGGCTCGGCGGCACACTCGGTAGTCCGTTGTTCTCGCAGTACAACGTCGCGAAATCAGCATCTCCGAACAACTCATAGCGCTGGCTGGCCGGGTCGCCATAGAAGGTCCGCCGCCCGACAAACTCGCCGTACAGAACGTATCGGCTTCGAACATCCCCTGCTGCGCCGAGCGCTTGCCGAGCATCCCTGGCCTCCTGATTCCGTCCGAGTTGCTCGTAGTACGCTACTCCACAGCCGCCACCCGCCGGAAGACTCTTCCTAGAGCTGGCCGATCAGCTCAAGCCGCTCCTCGACCGAGAGGCGGCTGATCTCGTCGCTGGAGAGCTGTATTGGGGCTAATGCTACCGCGCACGTCTAGTAGCGACACGGCCACTTACGGGTATTCCACATCTTGTGTGGTGCATGTGTGAGCTTGTGGTGGGTTCCTACAATTCTCAAATGATGCTTCGGCCCCTCGCGTTGGCTTCGAGGCGCGTTTTTTGATTCGGATCGGTCCGATTTTGCTCGGCGTACTGGTTGCACGTGCCAGTTGGGATAGGTAGTTCTCCTGATTGTGTGCGGGTGGGTGATTCATCCGATGCCGAGAACGCCTCTCGAGGTGGACAGTGGGCCCATCTCATTCCGAGGGGGTTCGACAGATGGCCAGCGTCCTTTCCGACCACCGCGTGCTCAGCGACGCGCAGCTCCAGACGTTCGGCGAACGCGCGCCAAGCTATGACCGCGAAAACCGCTTCTTCTCCGAAGACTTCGAGGACTTGCGGCTCGCCGGCTATCTCGAGTTGGGCGTGCCAACTGAACTTGGCGGCCAGGGGCTGAACCTGGCCCAGTTGTGCCAGGAACAGCGTCGGCTGGCGTATCGTGCGCCAGCCACCGCTCTGGCGACCAACATGCACCTGTACTGGACCGGGTTGGCTGCTGACCTGCTGCGCATGGGCGACAGCTCGTGCAAGTGGATGCTCGAGGAGGCAGCCAACGGCGAGATCTTCGCGGCGGGACATGGTGAAGGCGGCAACGACTTTCCCGTCATGCTCTCGACCACCCGCGCCGAGCGGGTCGAGGGCGGCTACCGCTTCTATGGCCACAAGATGTTTGGCAGCCTGACTCCCGTGTGGACCCGCTTTGGGATGCATGGGATGGATAGCTCTGACCCGGAGCAGCCGAAGATCGTCCACGCGTTTTTGCCGCGCGACAGCGATGGCTATCGCATCGTGCCGACCTGGGACGTCCTCGGTATGCGCGCGACACGTTCCGACGACACGATCCTCGAAGGCGCCTTCGTGCCAGACAGGTACATCTGCCGCGTGGTGCCGGCGGGACTGGCGGGTGCTGACCTGTTCGTCCTCGCCATCTTTGCCTGGGCTGAGCCGACCTTTGCCAACATCTACGTCGGCATCGCTCAGCGCGCAATTGACCTGGCGGTCGCGAACCTGAAAAAGCGCACGTCCATCGGGCTCGGCGGCCGGGCGCTCGCCTACCACCCGATGCTGCAGCACGCCGTCGCCGAGATGTCGCTGACGCTGGACGGCATGATCGCCCATGTCGAGCAGGTGGCCGAAGACTGGTCCAACGGCGTGCAGCATGGTGGACTGTGGCCGGCGAAGCTGGTGTCGGCCAAGTACCACTGTGTCGAAGGTGCCAAGCGGATAGTCGATGTCGCGATGGACGTCTCTGGCGGCAACGGCATGTTCAAAAGCAACGAGCTCGAGCGGCTGTATCGCGACGTGCGCTGCGGCGGCTTCCACCCGGCCAACAGCGCGCTCGTGCACGAGCTGGTTGGCAAGACGACCCTGGGGATTCTCGGCGAAGAACCGCGCTGGTGAGCAGCGCACAACAGGCGACAACGATGACCTTGACAAATGCTGGCCGAGCTACCGGTCGAGACCGACTGGCTCGCCACCCACATTGGTAACTTCGCCGTCCGCGTGATCGACGTTGACGTTACGGCTCTTTGAACTTTCAAGCACCTGAGCCGAGGATGGTGGCCACAAGAGGTTTACACCTACTTTGGAGTGACAGCAGCAACGAGCGAGAACCGGTGAGCGAGCCGCACCGGAAATCTCCATTACGCCCTCCGTGTCGGCTCGGTGTCACCTGTGCTCGGCTCGTCTCCCCAATTACGATGCGTGCATCCGGGCCGTCCGCGCGGCGTCGCGCGGACGGCTCAGGTCCTCGGTGTAAGCCGTCCAGCGTGACAGTGATGAGCCGTCTCCACCGTCCTTCGTCAGTGTCGCTACCGGCCACCGTGATCTTTCCGATGCCGCATACCGCAAGCAGCACGTCACGCGATGACACGTCAGTCCGCATGGTGCCCAGGCCCTGAGCCCGGGGTTTCGACGCTAAGACAAACACTCTCGGTCTCGCCGGAGGCGGCTCAGCTGATCCACAACTTGCGTAACGTTCGAAGCGAACCGCGCCTGGAGCGGGATCTTTGCGGAGGAGGTCGCCGATCTCGGTGAACTCCTCATGTCGCTTCCATCGTGTTGTTGTGTGTCCGGCCCGTGCACAATGACTTGCTGCAGCGTTGCTTTGGCCGCGATGTACCTGTCCATACGATGGGCAAGGCCCGCTGCGCGAGGTGCTTCGCTGGATCCCGGCGTTGTCGAGCCTCGCGTCGGCGGCATCCCACCCGTCTTTCAGCTCGTGGGCGAGCTCTCTACCCGGGAGGCACGGGTTACTGTCGGGCTGCTCTGGCGACCACGCCGTCGATAACCACGTCGATGGCGAAGCGAAACCGCTCGTCGCCATCGCCGGCGACCATCTGCGCGGCGTGGGCGGCGAGCAGAGGGAACCGGTCGGGCGCGTAGGCCGGCGAAGGTTTTGTAGAGCTCGTCGACCTGCTCGCGGCGGTCGCCGTCGTCGCTGCGGCCGCGAGGGCGCCGCACATCGTCCTCACGGGCGGCGCCGGTCACCAACATCACGAAGATGTCGCACGCCCAAGCGGCGTCTTGGGGGTCAAGCCCGCCGGCGAGCAGGATTCCCAGCAGGTTCTCAGTCAGACGCAGAACCGCTTCGGTCGTAGGTGGATCGGCCAGCGTCATCGCCGCGATCCCAGGATGAGCGACCAGTGCTTGGTGCAGTGCGCTGAAGCAGTGAGTGCAGCTGAGCACGCCAACGTGAAGGGTCCGGGGGTTCGAGCTCGATTGTGGCGGTGACGCGATCCAGCATCGCCTGGAGCAGGCCCTCGCGGCCGGAAACGTAGACGTAGAGCGAGGTAGCTCCCGTGTCCAGGGCGGCTGCGACCCGGCGCATCGTGACTGCCTCCAGACCGTCCGACTTCAGGATCGCCAGGGCCGCGTCGACGACCGCATCCTCGCTGAGCGGTGCCTTTGCGGGGCGATCACGAGTCGAGCGATGACGGACCGAGGGGTTCATCGGTGGCGGACCGTCGGCGAGAGACATGGCGGACTGGACTGTACTTGACAAGAACGCGTTCGTCACGTACGATGTTCGCGTGGTGAGCCCCAACCACAAAGTCCTCTTCGGCCTCGGGCTGGAGACCGGCGTCACCAAGTGAGCGAGATGCTCGGGCACGCCCGCCTGGCCGACGACGCGGGTCTCGACATCGTCAGCGTCGGCGACCATCCCTACTTCGCCGAGCGCGTCGACGCCTACGCCGCGCTGGGGTTCGTTCTGGGCGCAACCAGCAACGTCACCGGAGCGGTGATCATGACAAACCTGCTCAGCCGTCCCGCTCCCGTACTCGCCCGGACCGTCACGGGACTGTCGACGATCTCTCGCGGTCGTGTCGTTCTCGGAATCGGTGCGGGCGGGATGTGAGGAGGAAATCGTCGCCCTCGGTGTCCCCCGCCTGTCGCCCGCAGCCCGAATACGAGCGCTGGAAGAGGCGATCATGCGTCGTGAGAGCGCTCTCCGGCGGCGGCGATCCGGTCACGTTCGACGGCGAGTTCTACCACGTCACCGGGCTGACACCCGCGGCCGCGCCAACGCCACCGATCTGGATCGGAGCGCTCGGCCCGAAGGCGCTGGCAGTAACCGGCCGACACGCGGACGGATGGATACCAGGACACCTCGCCGACTGGCGCAGCACGCGGGTTGCCGAGTCACGGCCCATCGTCGACGAAGCGGCTGTCTTCGGTAGGGAGAAACCCTGCTGATGTCGACACCATCTACAACGTGTCAGGGCCGCATTACCCGGGATCCCGCTTCCAGAGACCCGCGACGACGAGGGCCGCTGGATCGGGGGCGGAGTGACGCAGTGGGTAGAGGAACTGACTTTCGCCGTGCTTGAACACGGCGCCGCCGCTTTCATCTACTTGCTCCCTCCTGGCGAAAGCATCAGCGACACGACACTGAACCTCTGGGCACACGAAGTCGTGCCCGCCGTCCGCGAAGCAATCGCCAAGCGCTGACCTCCGGCGACCGACAAGCGAACTCGATCCACAGAAGATCGCATGCGACCATTGGCTCCTGCGGTCAGCAGTGGATGAGCAGTACCGCCGGCAGGCATCGAGCGTCACCGCAAGAGGCTCCGTCGAGCGCAGCACGTATCAGGCGAAGTAGGGCACCGTACTCCGCTCGAGGAAGTGCTGAATCCGAATGCGCGTGGAATTCCCTATCGACAATTGCTCGAGCTCACTCGCCTTTACGAACCGGACTTCGGTCGATTCCGTGCCGCCGACGGTGAGCTGGACGCGATTCGGGCAGTGAAGCAGATGGAGAACTCCTACCGGACTTCGCCATCCAGGGTGCCCGTTGGCGGCTCCCTGGGAATTGGATAAATGATGAAGTCGTTGATCCCGAGCGCCTGGTACTGACGGATATTCTCGGCGATCTGCTCGGGGCGTCCTTTCAGCGGCAGGCGCTCCGGCCGGACGAGTCGTCGAACTTCACGAAGCCTGCCAGACACACCTTCACGGCGTCTTCTGGTCGCCCCGCCAGGCGTGTCATTTCGCGCAGACGTTCGATCTTCGGCTTCAGTTCGTTCGGTGGGAAGATAACCGGCGGGAACGTACCCAGCGGCAAGCAGGCGTCGCCAAGCTCGGCCGCTCGACGCAGTCCTGCCGTGGTGTGTCCACCAACCCACAGCGGCGGATGCGGCTTCTGCACCGGTTTCGGCAGAAAGCGGATGTCCGCCACCTGACAGTACTTGCCCCTGAACGTTGGCTGATCTTCTGTCCACAACGCTTTGAACAGACGTAGATACTCATCGGTGACCGCGCCACTCTCCGCGAACGGGGGCGCATCAAGCAACTCGAATTCCTCTTCCATCCAGCCTACGCCAACGCCGACGGTCAGGCGGCCACGCGACAGCACGTCCAGCATAGTGAGCTGCTTGGCCGTATAGATTGGCGGTCGGTACGGAACGATCAGCACGTTCGAACCGCTGAGTCGTTCAGCTGCTGATCCGCCTGCGAGTCGCGAGTTCAGTCTTCCGTTCCGTCACCGCGGCTTCTGCCCGGGCGAAGGCACCTTGCCAGTTGGGCAAAGCTACTGCAACCACACGCCGTCATAGGCAAACGTATCATGTAGTAAGGGCCGCACACCCTGTACGTTCGCTCGACTCGCCAGGCGAACGGGAACACCGCCAAGCGGCATGATGAACGACTGGTCAAGCAGGATGTCGTTGATTCTGGCGTATGCCTGTTTGCGCTTGTCGGCGTCTGGCTCTGAGGCGGCCATCGCCGCGAGTTGCTGATACTCTGGATCCTGATAGCCTTCGATGTTCGCAATAGGGTCCATGCCCCGACTGTTGGCCAACGCCGAGGCAGGCTCAAGCTGCACAAAACCGGTGTATGCCAGATACTGGCCGTGATAGCGCCGATTGACGGCATCGTCCGCCCACGTCGCTCCATCAAGTGCGCGCACGTTCAGGCTAATTCCAAGTTTGAGCAGATCCGACTGGTAAATCTGCGCGAACGTGATGAGCTCTGGAAACGAATTCTGAATTTCAATGTCGAATTGCGCGCTCGAAATGCCCGATACGTCGAGCAAGCTTTTGGCCTTGTCGAGGTCAAAGGCGTACGCATGAGATTTCGACGCGTCGTATGCTGGAGAAAACGCAGGCCACGGCAACACTCTCGCATCTCCGAAGCCAAGCATCACTGCGCTAGCGAAACGATCACGGTCTATGGCGTAGTTCAGCGCTTGACGGACCTGCTTGTTGTCGAGTGGTGGCACTGCCAGGTTATTGCCGAACAGGTAGAAGTTGCCGCTGCCGGGGTGCAGGATCGCCCGATACTGCGGGTCAGCAGAGTAGCGCTGCAGATCGAGTAGTGCGGGCGTCTTGACCACATCCAGTGCGCCCGACTCGAACTGCACCGCCATTGCCTGCGGGTCTTTCGCCACCTGGACTATTAACTGGTTCAGGTATGGCTTACCGGACTGCCAGTACCCGGCGTTACCTGCAAACGTAAGATGGTCACCTTGGACCCACTCGACAAACTTGAACGGGCCGGTGCCGATCGCGGTCGATTTGGCATCCGGTCCCTCCATTGTGTCCTTATCCAGGATGTTGAAGTACTCGAACATGTCGAAGGCAAGCGGCCGGGGTACATCGGAGCTCAACACGACCGTGTACTTGTCTGGAGTGTCAATTCCTGAGAACCAGCTACTTTGCGTTTTGAGTGTCGGAACCTGCACCTGTGGATCACGGACACGGAGCAGGTTGTATTTGACGTCGTCACTGGTGAACTCGCGACCGCTATGGAACATGACTCCTTCGCGCAAATTGAGTTTCAGCTGGCGAAGGTCACTACTCAAATCCCAACTGTCAGCCAGCTGCGGCTGAGGCTGTCTATTGAGATCGTACGCGGTGAGCCGATCGTAAACACCCCACACCGTGTCGATCGATGCCGCGGACGGGTTGTGCCCGTCGAGCGTCGGGATGTCGCCCACCATGCCAATGCGGAGTGTGCCGCCGGGTTTGGGCTGTCCCGATTGCGGGGCGAGCGCTGGAGTCGTGAGTTCGGAGACGGGCGTCGGAGTCGAAGCCCCGGTTGCTGAGACGGATGCCGTGACTGTGACCGTTGGCGCGGCGCTGCGAGCGTTGGCGCGCTCAATGTTGGAGACGGCTGAACGCTCGCGCTGCACGCCGCACACCACGCGCCGCCCGTAGTAGACATAAGCAGCCAGAGTGCAGTTCGCCGGCTGACCCGGCGGGGCGAGCCTGCGGGCGCTGCCGGGTGAGTTGAGCGTTTTCTATCCATTGACGGACCTCCGTCGTGAACTGGCGTCGCGAATTGCCATGACCCGATACGTCAGCGTAGTTTCTTCCAGACAGTTGCTCCTCGTCGATTCTAGACCAGCCCGCATCTGTCCAGGTTTTGACCGGATGTGTCGGGGTACACCGAGCGCCGGCGGCTTCCTGCGCTCACAGCAGATGGCTGGCGAACCTGGCGGCCGATTGCATCGACGCGCCCAGCAAGGCTCCTCCGTTCGTCCCGATTGAAACCGTGGCGGCGGGTGCGTCGGGGGCCGGCTGGCAGAATGTCCTGAACCTGGGCAGGGCGACGACGGCTCGTAGTCTGGCGCAGCCAGTTGCGAAAGGGGCAATGCAGCTCCTCGCGACCGGCTGGGCGATGCGCCGCGGGTGCCTGGGGGCGGCCAGCAAACGCGGTGTTGCAACCAGATCGGACGCTGCGCGCGGTTATCTGCTTTGTCGTGCCCCAGGAGTGTCACTTTGACTGAGTGGCAGTTCACCTCGCATGAACTCCTGGGATTGGCGAGCGTCCTTTGCGGAATGCGGCGCGCGCGGCGCAACCGTTGCGCTCCCGCCGAGTTCCCTTTGCGCCGAGCTCTGCGCGATCCGATTCGACCGTGGCCGGGACGCCGGCCACATGGAATATCGCACCTGAGCGATACCGCGCGGGGACCCCCAACGGGCATTTGGCGGATTCGCCCCGATCTGACAGTCACTGGACTCGAGACGATTGGACGGAAGGACGCGCGTGGGTTAACGTCGTTGTGTTCGGCGGGAGAGTCGACAACCTTCATGGTGCACGTGAAGAACGCTGGCACGGCCGCGACGACGGATACTGCAGTAGTTTCGCTCAGCATCGACGGCGTGCGGCGGGCAACCACCACGGTCGATCCCATCGCCGCCGGCAGCGAAACGATCGCGGCCATCGAGGGCATGGTGCTGAGTTCGGGCACTTACGTGGACTCGGTGACGGTCAACGACGGCCGAGCTCAAGAATCGTCGGCGCTTACGTTCGCAGTGTGCCCGAATGCCGCCTGGCCACGGCCGGCTCGTCCGGGTCGACTCTGGGCCACAGGTGACTCGGTCCGCCTCGTTGACGAGTGATCAGCAAACAGGAGAACGCTGGTGACACATACAGAAGACGGCGTCGCGGAAAAATACGCGCTGGATAACACCCGAGACGAAGCCCAGCTGCGGATGGCCGGGCTCGCGGCCGTCTACGACGACACGACGAAGCGCCACCTGCAACGAACCGGAATTACACGCGGATGGACGGCCTCGAGGTCGGAGCAGGCAGTGCGTCCATCCCGACGTGGACGGCGGAGCAGGTGGAAGAAGGCGGATCCGTGCTCGTCACTGATATCAACACGCGTTTCCTGAACAGTCTGATTCATCCACTGATCCACGTCGACTCGCACTGCTGCTCCGGTCTTCTGGTCTGGAGGAAGTTGGATCAGAAGGACGACTCTTACTCTTTCCCCCTCCGGCATGGCGCACCATGGCGACGGCCGTTCGGTGTCATATCAGACCAAGCTGCTGCAGTATGCCCAACTCGTCAGTCGACCCCCACCGATCTGAGGCCTTGCCGTCGCGAAACCCAAGCACCTGTACGTTTCGCACGGTGAAGCGTCGGCCGGTTGGTGCGTGACCGAGAAACTCGCCCGTGTGCGTGCCCGAAAGATTCATGATGGTGATGAGCTGTGTGGGCGTAGCGATTGTTTCAATCACTTCGCGTTCGATGTCGGTGAACGCTGTACCGAACTGCGCCCAGTACCAGGCGAGCCCTTCTGGGCCCGCGGGCTGCCCCTCGGCGGGATCATGGTCGGTGAAGTTGACGTCGAATCTGTCCTCGAGCGGCAAGGACGCATCCCGCATTCTTGCGAATGCGTCAAGGGTCGCCTGTCCACCTTCGGTTATTGACATCGCCATGCGTGTTCTCCTGACTGGGCCCCGCAACGGAATACCCGCCGCCTTGGGTATACCTCCCACGACACGGGAAGCCTCGGATTTTACCGACAGCGCACGACAAATGCGAATAACTTCGCTCTCTCCAGCAAAGTCGGTGCCGCTCTCCGACGAACTGAGCTGGCCAGGCTGCCGTGCCACCACACCTCGAAACCACCGGCAGGAGGCTCGCTCGAGCATCACCGGTACCCACAGCACGTGACCGATACTCTGCAAGACGCCCTGGAGGAGAGGCAGCGCCCGCGTCCGGACGAGCGTGCACCGCGCCACGCTTGAACTCCTCGCAGAACGGTCGTGGTCACGGATCACGGCCGATATACAAGCGATGCTGGGAACGGTCGTCGAGCACCAGACGGCGTTCCTCAACGCACACGCCGAGAGCATGCGTCTGCGACGGGTCCTGGTCGAACGTTCGCCTGGTGTGGACGCTACGCCACGGGCACGGGTTCCTCAGACCTCGGCAGTGCCACCGGACTTTTCTCCGACTCCTGCAAGTCCACGGCTGGAGAGCACGCCGGCCACAAATGGAGAACTGAGCAGTCGACCATCGACACAAGACCAGCCATCGCCGGACGCTGAGCAATCGGCGGAACTCATCGTACATGCAACGGATTTGCAGCCGATCGGGGATCCAGCCTCACTCAAGCCGCAAGGCGGCCAGGCAAAGCAACGTACCGACAATGCCGCCGCCCGCCGTGGCGAGCGGTATTACCGGGTGCAACAGCCCACCGGTGCAGTCCCCGCGCGGCCGACCAGCCTGCAGGGCCTGGATGTCTTGAGGCGCATTCAGGCGACGGGTGACGTTGGTCATCTGGTGCTGATGTTCGGTCCGCACGTTGGAGAGACCCTCGGCCAGGTTGCCCAGAGCGATCCAGACTCCTTGCGTGGGTTGGCGACGGCTTTCGGGCCGGGTGGGCTCGTCTGGCGCGCTTCGTCGCCCCCAGGCTGCGGGACTGGGAAGCTCGCTGCTTCCGCGCGATGCGCTTGATCGTCTGAGGTCTGGATCGGAGTCCTACTCACCGAGCTCGCGCGCAGGCGGGACAGTCGGTAAGGCTCGCAGCAATTTGCGGATGCCGTCGCCTCGATCGCCTGGAGTCGATTGAAGGACATGCAGAGCGTGGTTGCTCTGCACCCGGCGATCGCACACGCCGTCTAGCGTCTGACGCTCGACGACGAGCTGGAGCTTACGCTCGAATTGCTCAACCTGGCCGGCTGGCCGGACTTCGAAACACCAGAACCGCTGCCACCGAACGTCGGCCGTTTCCGTCGCCGGGCACACCGTCGAACACACCCTCGAATCACTCCACAGCCCGAGCAGCCACAAGCCGTCGAGTGCTTTCGAGAACGCGTCCATCGAACATGAGCATGCACGGTCGGTGCACTGGTACACATCCTGCCTCACTGTAGGCTACGGAACAATGTCAGCTACCGAACAGTCGTTCGGCTTCGAGCGACACGGCGCCCAGACCACGCACTGGCCAGCGCGAGGATCCTTACGGGTGCTCCTCGTGTCGAACCAGGGCAGAGCCAGACACCATCCGCAAACCCCTGGCTTCCCGCTCAGCTGGTCACGTTGACAGGTTTTCGCCTCCTCGCTGCGTTCACGACTTGTCTTGTTAGGGGTGTGACGGAATGTCATGCCGCACGGGTGTCGGTCCCAGTAGCGTTGTGGACATCGGACCAGGCCAGGGATGTGCTGGGAGGCAACACACTGCCACACGTACGCCTGGTCCCAGGGAGGCCGGCCATGAACCGGCAACGTGTCTTACTCCTCGAGAATGACGGCATTCTCGAAAGCCTTCTGTGCGACGTGTTTGAGGATGAAGGTCTTGATGTCACAGTCTGCGGCTCGCTCGCCGAACTTCAAGCCGGCGTCAAGGACTACCCGCGAGCTGCGGTTGTCTCGGACTCGTGGGCGAGCGGGGACTATCGGAGCCTGAGGTCGAACCACCGAGCAGAAATTGTCGCACTCGCCAGCACGGCCGCGGTCGTGCTCATCACCGGTCGACCGTGGGCTCGGCACATTCGTAAAGGCGAGCTGGGATCCGTGGAGATCGTTGAGAAACCCTTTGACCTGGGCCATTTGATGATCGCAGTTCGTGCGGCGCTCGCTCGGCCGGCAGGTGGACCCGATGTCCAGACAGTAGCGGAAGCGCGTGTCTCAGCCATAGACCCTACTCAGAATCGCATTGGCGGCCCCACGACGCCGGCCTCACCGAAGCGTTGAGAAATGGCGCTGGGGACAACGTGTCTGGACCGCGCAATACTGACAGTTGGTCCACCTGGTGGAATCGGTGATTTGCAGTACGGGCGACAGTGTCTCAGCTCGCGCCTGAACGCCGTGCCGCGTATGCGACGATCGCGACTTCGAACCGGCGCTCTTCTTCCTTCCACAATGATGGCGCTGCTTGCACGCATGCTCCTATCACCCTCACCCGCTCGACTGGCACCTGCTTCGTATCGCAGCGCGGGCAAGCTGACAGATCAAGCCAAACGCACCATTGAGGTCGGCACAACCAGGGGTCAGGCTTGCGCGTGGCGACACCTCGAACATCGTCGCTGTCAAAAGAGCCAGCAAACTGCCATGAAGACATGACCTCTTCAAAGTGGCCCACCACAATCCATGTGCACGAGCTCATCGCGTGCCAGTGAGGATGACTCTTCTGTGTCGACGCTAGCTTCTCCCCCGGATGCTTCTACGTCCCCCGAGCCAAGTCCGTCGTCTGCCGGGCCGCGTCGCCACCAAAGAGGTATTGCCCGTCTGACGGTCGGCGTGACTTCCATCCCTGTGCTGGCGGTTGCAATCATGAGTGTGGTCGCAATTCGATCCGGCTGGCTGCCCTTCGAGGCGTCCAATCAGGATGCTGAGCTCGAGGCGGTCATCCAGCGCGGCAACGCCGAGCAGGTGCAGGCCATCGCCGCTCGGGACCCGTCGGCCATGGCCGACAGCGCAACCGCCGTCCACCTTCAAGAGCTACAACAAACGAACCAGGACTTGCTGAACGCCGGGGTGACCAGCATCGCGCTTGATACCCTCGAGTGGGGCCCGATCAAAATCAACGGCGCGAATGCCACCGTCACGACCTATGAGACCTGGAGCACCGTCAATAGCGATAGCAGCACGCAAGAATCACGTGACGAAAACGACTACACGCTGGTTCAACAGGACGGAATCTGGACGATCGCGTCAGACACCAACCCCACCGCCAGCCCGAATCCGGTGCAGCGAACCGTGTCCGGGCCGGCACCTCGGTCGACGGCGGCGCCGACCGCTCCGAGTGGCGCGAGCGGGATCCCTGCTGACCCGACAGCCTTGTCACAGAACTGGGCGGGCTACGCGTCAAGCGCAGGGACCTATACCGCCGTCAGCGGAACGTGGACCGTCCCGCAGTTTGCCGCATCGAGCGCCGCTGGACTCGATGCCACCTGGCTAGGCATTGGTGGGATCAAGGGTCATGACCTCATCCAGGCCGGTACTCAGGAGCAGACGAGCGGCGCCAGTCAAACGAAGTATTCGGCCTGGGTCGAAGCTCTGCCGCAGACCTCCCGCCCGGTGCCGCTGGTCATTCGTGCTGGCGATTCGATCAGCGTCTCACTAACGGAGCCAAGTGCGGGTAACTGGCAGGTCGCATTGATCAACAATACAACGGGCCAGAACTACCAGGACACGGCGCAATACACCTCATCGAATTCGTCGGCGGAGTGGATCGAGGAAGCGCCGAGCAGCGGCCGTGGCGGCGTCCTGCCGATCGACGATTTCGGCACGGTCAAGTTCACAGGGGCCTCAGCCAGTCAAAATGGCCAGACCGTCAGCCTATCCCAGGCTGGCGCCCAGGCCATTGCCCTCGACGGCGGCAATCACCAGACGCTGGCAACCACCTCCGCTGTCGGCGCCGATGGATCAAGCTTCAGCGTGACCCGCACCTCGACCCCGGATACCCAGCCAGCCGGACGCTCTGCCGCACCCGGCGCACACTAATCCTGAGCGTGTGTCTCAACCGCATGCAACGTGCCTGTCCGTGATTTTCAGAGGTGTTAGCGCAGTATTTGGCTGTTGCTCGATTCCCGTGAAGTAGGGTGTGACAGCCGGGCAGGGGATTCGGTGCATTGCCCGACTCTCCTGTCTACGCTTCTGCCTCAGCTGCGTAGGCTGTACCTGCAGCCAAGCCGCACCTCTAATGAGAGGTGCGAGGGAAGATGGTCGTGGCGTGGGTATCGTGTTGTCGTTCATGAGCACCTGAACCCCGACCCTCGTTCGAGCCTGAGGACATCGTATATCCCGTCATATACTGTGGGAAGGTCCAAGATTAGACTGGTATGCCATGCGGGCCATGAGGAGCAGATTCGCAAATGACACAGGACGTGAATGACACCGCTGTCGCCGAAGACGTGGGAAACGTCGTAATGCTCGAGCACGTCAACATTCGTGTGCCGGATCAACTCCTGGCAACCCTCTTCTACGTTGTTGGGCTTGGCTTCACACGAGACCCGTACTCGGCCGTGGGAGTCAGCGGCATGCACGTCAATGTGGGGGACCAGCAATTCCATCTGCCGACTGGGGAGGCCCAGGTACTGCGCGGACACACCGGGTTGGTTCTGCCAGATCTGGCTGCTTTGAAGGACCGTCTCGGCAGCATCCAGGCCCAAATGAATGGCACGAGCTTTGGCTGGGCAGACCGGGGTGACTATGTGGACATTTGCAGCCCCTGGTGGAATAGATATCGAGCCTATGCGCCTGGTGCGTACGGGGCCATGAAACTGGGGATTCCGTACGTGGAAGTTCTGCGTGCCCGTAGGCTGCGCTCAGAAGATTCAGCGATTCTACGCGGAGGCTTTCGATGCACCGGTCAGTCTGGATGAGGGGCATGATGGGATCGGCGTGCGGGTCGCTGTTGGGCTTCACCAGAGCCTGATCTTTCGCGAGAGCGCCACGGTCCCCGACTACGACGGTCATCATGTCGCGATTTACGTCGCGAAGTTCTCGCGGCCGTATCACTTTCTGGAGCAGCGCGGGCTCGTGACCAGCGGCATTCACAATCATGAGTTCCGCTTCCGCGACATCGTTGACCCTGACACGGGACCGCCACTCTTTACAATCGAGCATGAGGTGCGAAGTAGCCGTCACCCCGGGATGCGACGCCAACATGTCAACAGGGAATAGTCCGAATGGAACCGTCCAAATGCCTCCAGCTGACCTACATAACAGCAGCGACCTCACTAGCGGCGAGATCATGGGGATCTGCTGCGACAGTTACAGCTCGACGGCCACGTTGAGCGCCCGATTGGTCTGGCACAATCGACAACACGCGTATACGTGGAGCTCGCCCACAGGGGAAGGCGGGCGCACGGGATGCACGGGCCGCCGCACTTTTATACCGACATGAGTGCGTGATGAGCACGCAGCTTCGCCGTGGGCAAACACGTCGCTGGCGAGTCTGGCAGCCAGCTGCGCGTAGTGAACTGATTTCGCCAGGTCCGCCGCGTCGGACGAAAACGCGTAGCGTTCGGCCAGCTCCGCTGCGTGCTCGTCCAGCGGGCGCACATGGACCTCGTCCAGCACGCGCGCCGCCTGCTGATGCAGCCCTATCCTGCGTGGCCAGGATCTCGTCGTACAGCGTCGCTGAAAAAAGGCGTGACTGAAGCGATAGGTAATCGTCGTCCCGACCACCGAGCGTTCTTCGATGATGCCTGCCGCAGAGGACTCCTCGAACGCTGCCTCGAGCTCTTCCTCTGAGCAGCCGAGCACCTGGCGCAGGACGTCCAGATGGAACTCACGTCCGATGACCGAGGCCGTTCTCAGGATTTGATTAGCAGTGGAGCTCAACGAGGACAGCCGCTTGCCGACCACATCGCGCAGACCTTCGGGCACCGGCGAGATTCGCTTCACCCAGCCGACGCAACATTCCGTCGCGGCGCTCCACCAGACGTTCGCTCACCAGAAAGCGCAGCAGCGTCTCAGAACGCTTGCTGTCAGACGTTTCTAATGCGCTGCCGCCCGCATGCCGCAGTGTCGTGACGGTCTATCACAATCCCGGGCGGTTGAGTCGACACGCTAGAAAAAGCACGCATAGTTGCACGCACGCCGAAGGCGAGCCCCAGGAGGCGGACCCACGCGACCTGGTACACCAATCCCGCGGCGCCCGAGGCGAACAAAAACCCCGCGACGATCGCCGTGATCGCCGCGGAGTAGTGGCGTTGGGTCTCGAGACCCTCGGCCGCGGGCTTGAGAAGCGTGCCTCTCGAGCCCGAGACCGTGGGGGTGGTCAGTCGATCACCTGCGTGGCGTTAGTCTTTCCCGTTCGTCGAAGTTGGGGCTGGTGTCGGTGTGCCGTTGTCATGAGTCGCGGCAGTCGCCGGGACGTCCAGCGCGCGCAGCCGCCCCATCAGGTCCGAGACCTTCTGCCCGGTGAGTGTCTCGAATAACTCGGGCACCTGCGCCACCATCTTGGCGACTTCACCCGTCAATTGTGAGACACCCGCGTTGTGACCATCGCCGGTCGAGACGATGGTGATTTTGTCCACGCTGGCGAGTGACTGCGACAGCGCGCGCACCACCTCGGGCATCCCGGTGATCAGCTTGTCGAGAACAGCCGCCTGGCTGTACTCCTGGTACGCCTCGGCGCGCTGGTGCATGGCGTCGGCTTCTGCCTGGCCCTTGGCGCGGACGATCTCTGCCTCGGCGGTACCTTGCAGGCGCGTCGCCTCGGCCTGGCCTGCCGCCTCGGTGGCCAGCTTGGTGCGCTGCGCTTCGGCCATCATCTGGATGCGCTGTCGCTCGGCGTCAGCCGGCTTGGTGACGGTCGCTTCGAGCTCGAGCACGCGTCGCTGGACCTCCAGTTCCTGGACGCGAATTTGCTCCTGGCGTTGGACCTGGTCAATCTTGACCTGCTCGGAGATGACCTTCTGCTGCGCCTGGTTAGAGGCGATGTCGTACGCCTTCTCGGCGGTGGCTCGCTGCGTGCGCACGGCGACCTCGTACTCGGCCTTTTTCACCTCGAGGTCGCGAGTGGCTTCCGCCTGTCTGGTCTCCGAGGACGTCTGCGCGATCACACGCTCCTGGTCAGCTTGCGCCTGGGCGACGGCCGCTTCGCGCATCGCCATCGCGCGGCGGATGGCCGTGTCACGCTCGGCTTCGGCCTGGGCGATGTCCGCCTCGCGCTTGACGCGCGCAATGTCTGGACGGCCCATGTTGTTGATGTAGTCGTTTTCGTCGATGACCTTTTTGATGGTGAAGGACACCACCTCGAGGCCCATCTTGGTCACATCATCGGAGACGCTGTCACGCACGCGGCCGGCGACGATCTCAGGCTCCTTGACGATCTCTTCGACCTTCAGCAAGCCGACGATGCCGCGCAGGTGACCTTCCATGACCAGCCGCAGCAATGCTTCGCGTTCCTGGGGTGGCTTGGTCAGAAACTGCTCTGAGGCGGTCCGAATGCTGAGCGGATCTGACTTGACTTTGATCTGCGACACGGCTTCGACCGCCACCGCGACGCCCTGCGACGTGTACAGCTGCTGTTCGGGCGCGACATCGAAGGACATCAGCTCCAGCGACAGCTCCTGAAAGCTCTGGAACAGTGGCCAGACGACCTTGCCGCCGCCGGTCACGATATGCGTGCCGCCCCAACCGTAGACGATCAGCGCCCGGTTCGGACCGACCCGCCGGAACAGATTGCCGATGATCCACATGCTCACTAGCACCGCGACGACTGCCGCGAAGATCACGGCACCGAGAAGGATGTCCATGCGTAGTCTCTTAAGCCTCTTCCTTGCCCAGGGGAGCGGTCAATGAATCCCGCTCCGCCAGGAACTCACCCCAGGGTTGCACGGTGGCAAAGCCATCTGTGTAGTTGGTGATGACAACTTCCGTGCCGCGCGCGATTGGGTGGCCCTTGACGTTGGCGCGCGCAGCTTCGCTTCGCCGTAAGCCCGCTTGTTCAAACATGATTTCGCCTGTTCCGCCGGCCGGGATGCCGACGCTGACCTGGCCTACGGTGCCTTCGAGTCGATAGTCGTCGGGGTCCATTTCGACCTCGCCCTTGAGCACCAGGCCCAGAAAGCGAGCGACCAGGTACCAGCCCAGGGCGCCGACAGCCAGGGCCCCGACAATCGCGACCGGGAGGGCCCAATCGCCGAGTCTGGTCAGCAGGAAGCCGGCAGCGCCAAACCAGGTGAGTCCGCCGACGAGCGACGAGGCGTTGAGGAGCGGCATCTGGTCGCCGTGCGCCTCCCCGTGCGCGACGTGGGCGTGACCCAGGTGGTGGCCAAAGTGTCCGCCGATGTGGACCGAGCCGAGCACGAAGGAAAGCAGCGTGAACAGGAGTCCGAACGCGAAACAGGCGAGAAAAAAGGTTTCCATCAGAGCCTGTCCGATGTGGTTGGTGGTGTACTCCTCGCCCCGCGTGGTGTCACTTTGAGAGACGCGTCGACGGCTCGAAAAGTTGCACCCCTCGTTGGCTTTTGGACCACCTCGCCATCATCCAGCCTTGTATTGTGGTGTTCGCGCCTGAGTCTGTCATGAAGTTTCGTCATCCCGCGGACGCATGCACGCTTGGGTGCAGCGTCGCGCCGGTGATAACGCTTCGTACGGTGCCAGACACCCATGATTTGCGGTGAACTTGCCATCAGGCGTGCCGTGAGTCGCGACAGCGCGCGCGCTGTTTATGCGTTCTTTGTCCCGGGCTCGTTTCAGGCACAGCCGACCACGACACTGTCCCCAGGCCCAGCATCCTTCTACAGGGATGCTCAGTAGACGCTGCACCAAGGATCACGAGCTGGTGACTGTCCTGCCCTACCTGGCGCCCTGCGAGTGCGGTCCATACGACAAGCCATACCTCAAGGGGTTGGCTGAAGAACTGGACCGTGCCGATCACTCCGCCGGCGGGTGGGCGGCCATCCGTGACCGTGTCGAAGCGGAAAAGGCAAAACAAAAGGAGAAGCGCGCAGCGCAGCACAACCGGTGGCCAGATGATCAATTGCCTGATGTGCGGCGAGCCAACCAGAGTCTTCAACAGCCGCTTCTACCGCACCAGCCAGAGAGTGGACACGCAGGCACCGTGAGTGCCTTGCGCTGCCACTACCGCTTCAGTACCGTTGAAGTGATCGCGAGCGGATTGGCAGATATCGCGAAGAAGTCACTCGCCAAGTCCATGCTGAAGGACGAGGTCCGGTGACCACCAGGGATGTGGGCGCCGATGAAGGCAACTGCCATCCTCCAGGTCGCAGCACTCATCAGCCCCACGCCAGTACGCGCTCGAGGCTGCAGGCACTAGCGTACCTGGTCAGGTAATGCTCGGACCTTGTGCGGCCCGGGGGCTCGGTACGCGGATCGGTGGGATGGCTGGGTCGATGTACGGCCGCAGCCGGTCAAAGGCCGGAGTAGGTACGCCGGCTATCCGCGCAAGGGCCAGGAACTCGTTGCCAAGCTGGAGGTATTCCGTCCGTGCAGCGTTCGCGTGCCGCGCAATCACGAGCTCCGCAGTCGGCGTGTCGAGCAGTCGGCCCAGGATAGGCACCAGAATACGTTCGGGCATCGCCTCGAACACTCGCAGGCTGAGAGGCGTGACGGCCACACCCAGCGTCTGCAGCGTGCGGTAGCCCTCCCGTACGGCGCGCACCCAGAGCAAGAGTGCGTTGCGATTGTGCGCCAGGCTGTAGTTGCTGCCACCCACGCTGTACAGCGCATGCGACAATGGGCAGGTCCACATCACGTGGGTCTTGAGCCAGGCGTCGATGTTGTCGCTGATCGCCACGGGGAATCCAGCCTTGTGTAGAGCACGACTGATCTGCTCCACGCGCAGGGTCCGTCGCCCGTCCAGCTCGCCGAGGGTGGTCGGCTGCTGCCAGCCAGGCAATACGTGGTAGCGGACCACGTTGCCCACGCGCGCTCCGCCCGCACCAGCCAGTCCGAAGAACGCGCGCCGTGAGCCGACTGCCTGTACCAGCTCATCGGGTCCAAGCGCATTGTTGACCATGAATAGCACGCTACGTGTGGCCTGGCTAGCGCCAACGACGGGCAAGACGCTGGCGAGCTGATCTTTGCGAACCAGAACCATGATGAGGTCGTAGGTATCGGCGGGACTCACGCGCTCGACGACTTCGACTGCCGTTGTTGTCTGCGTACCCGTGGTCGCGTTCTCCAGGACAATACCGTGGCTGCGTATGTCGGCAGCACGCTGCCCGCGCGCGAGGACCACCACCGCATGGCCGCTCTCGCGCAGCCTGGCGGCATACAGGCTTCCCAGTACGCCGGCGCCAAAGACGAGGACTCTCATGCGCGTTCCCTTCCGCTCGCGAATCGTAGCGCTAGCTTGACGAGTCGGAGTGACAGCCGGCCTCGGGGGGTTGCGCGGTCGATGTCTGCGACCACGGAGTGCCAGAGCCGACAGCAAGGACTGGCCGCCTCGGTACAGGTCAGCGTCGACCGTCTCTGATTTTGACCGGGACAATGGCCACAGGCGGGACGCACGATCCAGGATCGCCCGGTTTCGGAACACGAGCAAATTCATGTTGTGCTCAGCGCGAGGCCGACGACGTCAGTATCGCGATGGCCCCACGCGTTGCCCGTTGATACGTCAATCCTACGAGTAGAGCCGATGCCGGGTGCCGGCCTCCGTGAAGGTCAGCAGGTCGAAGTACTCCCTGGTCTTGACAAGCTTACCCTGGCGGATTTCGCACATCAGGATGATTGACAACTCGAATTCCGTGCCCGGAGTTGGCTTCTGAGTCGATGATGACGGCCACCGCTGGGTAACCACTCCCTTATGCACGTACTCCCAGATCAGTTTCGTACCGCCGCTGTTAGCGAAAACGTTAAACGGCAGGAGCCCCATCCCTGCGCGCGGCCACCGACCGCGTGGCCAGTTGACTGATTTGATCGAGCCCCTCGAACGTCTCACCCGTGGCCATAATTTCCCACTCGCCGTCCGGAGCCCAGAGATTCATCATGGCTGCGATACCTTCGTGAGTCATCGCCTCCGTGAACGCGTCACCGAGTTCGGCGGCATTCTTCGTCTGTTCCGTCACGTTACACTCCGGGTCATCAACCACTTTGATTGAGCTTGTCGCACGTTCAGTCGATAGTTCAAACTGCTAGTCCGCGCGTCCGCCAGCAACGGTCCTCAGATGGCGCGAACCACCTGAGGTCGATTCCGATTTGTTTGGCCCACACGTCGCCGTATCTCAGTACGGTCGCTGCTCGACAATCAATCCCTGGGCACTAAGGAGAAAGAAAGAGCCGACGGGGAGCACGGCGGCCTGCAGCGACTGGTCGCCCTCGGCTTCCAATTCATGTGCCGGTCGCCCGTGTCGTGTGTGCCAGATCGAATGAGCTCGGAACACCATTACCAGGTCTCGGCTGGGTCCATTTCCAATTGCGAATCTCTGGCAAGTCCTGTCCGTGCATATCGATATATAGCTTGTGCTGGATGAGCTTGTCCTGAACCATCTGCTTCAGGTAGGCGCCTTTGGAACCCAACTCCGGCAGGCGATCCACGACGTCTTGGACGAGGTGGAAGCGGTCCAGGTCGTTCTGGACTCGCATATCGAAGGCTGTTGTAATCGTGCCCTCTTCCTTGTAGCCCCGCACGTGGAGGTTGCGGTTGGTCCGGCGGTACGTCAGTCGGTGGACTAGCCATGGATACCCATGGAAGGCAAAGATGATGTGCTTGTCTTTGGTAAACAGCGAATCGTAGTCTGTGTCGCTCAGCCCGTGCGGGTGCTCGCTGCTGGACTGTAGCTTCATCAGATCGACAACATTGATGACCCGTATCTTCAGATCGGGCAGATGTTGCCGAAGAATGGACACCGCGGCCAGGACCTCCAGTGTGGGCGTGTCGCCGCAACACGCCATCACCACGTCCGGTTCGGCATCCTGGTCGTTGCTTGCCCATTGCCAGATGCCAATGCCTTCGGTGCAATGCACCACCGCGGCGTCCATGGTCAACCATTGCGGCAGGGCGTGCTTGCCCGCCACGACCACGTTGACGTAGTGACGGCTGCGCAGGCAGTGATCAAAGACCGAAAGCAGACAATTGGCGTCCGGCGGTAGGTACACGCGCACAATGTCGGCTTTCTTGCTGACCACGTGATCGAGGAACCCAGGATCCTGATGCGTGAAGCCGTTGTGATCCTGCTGCCAGACGTGCGACGCTAGCAGATAATTCAGCGAGGCGATCTTCCGTCGCCAGGGTAACTCCGACGTTACCTTCAGCCACTTGGCGTGCTGGCTGAACATCGAGTCGACGATGCGAATGAAGGCCTCATAGCTGTTAAAGAGGCCGTGGCGGCCGGTCAGCAGATAGCCTTCCAACCAACCCTCGCACTGGTGCTCGCTGAGCATCGAGTCAAGCACGCGGCCGGCGGGCGCGAGGAACTCATCGTTCGCCACCTTCTCGGCGTCCCACTGACGCTCGGTGACTTCAAAGACCGCGCCCAGAAGATTCGAAAGTGTCTCGTCCGGACCGAAGATGCGGAAATTACGCTGATTCAGCTTGACCACATCGCGCAAGAACTCGCCCAGCACGAGCGTATCCTGGCGGTCGACGGCACCTGGTGCAGGCACCTCTACCGCGTGATCATGAAAATCTGGCATGCGCAGGTCGCGCAGCAACATCCCGCCGTTGGTGTGTGGATTCGCACCCATGCGTCTGTCGCCCCTGGGCGCCAGATCAGCCAACTCAGCTCTGAGCCGGCCATTGTCGTCGAACAACTCTTCGGCGTTATAGCTCCTCATCCAGCCTTCGAGTTGTTTGACGTGCTCGGGGTGCTCGGAGTCCACCACGAGCGGCACCTGGTGCGATCTGAACGTGCCCTCGACCTGTAGTCCATCGACGACCTTTGGTCCCGTCCAGCCCTTTGGTGATTTGAGGACAATCAACGGCCAACGCGGCCGAATAGGGTCGTCGTTGTTCCGCGCGTTGTTCTGGAACTGGCGAATGTCCTCGATGGCCGTATCCAGGGTACTGGCCATGAGTTCATGCATCTCTTCCGGATCGTCACCCTCCACAAAGTAGGGGGTCCAACCACAGCCGCGGAGAAATTGCTCCAGCTCGTCATGCTCGATGCGCGCCAGGACGGTCGGATTACTGATCTTGTACCCATTGAGGTGCAGGATCGGCAGCACGGCTCCGTCGGTCATCGGGTTGAGCAACTTGTTGGACTGCCATGCCGTTGCCAGTGGGCCGGTCTCCGCTTCGCCGTCGCCGATGACGCAGGCGACGATCAAATCAGGATTGTCGAACACGGCCCCGAACGCGTGGCTGAGCGAGTATCCCAGTTCGCCACCTTCATGGATCGATCCTGGTGTCGTCGGCGCGACGTGGCTGGAAATCCCGCCAGGAAACGAGAACTGCTTGAAGAGCTTCTTGAGGCCGGCTTCGTCCTGGCTGATATCTGGATAAATCTCGCTATACGTACCTTCGAGGTAGGTACTGGCTACCAGCGCCGGCCCACCATGTCCGGGCCCAGCGATGTAGAACATGTCCAGGTCGTATTTCTTGATGACCCGGTTCAGGTGGACGTAGATGAAGTTCTGACCTGGGGTCGTGCCCCAATGCCCGACCACCAGGGGCTTCACATGCGACAGCTTGAGCGGTTCGCGAAGTAAGGGATTGTCGTACAGGTAAATCTGGCCTACCGACAGATAGTTGGCGGCGCGCCAGTACGCATCCATGTTGTGGAGCAGTTCCGGACTGAGGGTCATGGGTTGCAAGATGTGGTCTCCCTGGATGCACCGAGATTAGATAGGCGGAGTTGTGTGACACGAGCCGCTCGTTGGCGCGGGCACCCCGGACCACACGTGGTTGCTACCGACACCGACAGGGGTCCCAGCGACGCCCTGTCCCTTGTGGGCGGGTCGGAAAATGCCAGAGTCGAGTCGGGCTACACCCACCGCCGCCCCCGTGGCCAGGAGCACTGGTCGAAGCATGCCTCGCTGCAGCTTCCGACCCGGACCTGATGCCGCGACAGCCGCCCGTAGCTTCGACGTGACACCGCGTGCTGCCTCGGCGTCCACGCTTTCAGGCAGCGAGTGGGCGAGCATCTCCAGCCTACCGCCCCCCTCGGCGGAGTGAGTCTGACGTAGCACGGAGTCGGCGCGACACACGGGCGACCCTGAGGTTGGCGTTCGCACCGGCCGATCCATCGGCACTTACGCTGCTAACGCCACCGCGTGTGTCGTCAGTTCGACGGTCGATGTGGCGCCCAGAATTGTGTGAGCACGCTCGATGTCTCCGACGCTGCCGTGAGCGACCAGCAAGTATCGACCACCTTTCACGTGGTCTTCAGACTTGCTGAGGTGCTGTTTCGAGACGCCCCCGCCGGCAAGTGCACTGAGCACTCCGTCGCCCATGGCGCCTACAGCAGCACCTTCCAGAGTGCCGAGCAAGACTGCCGCCAACGACCCGACGACGACCAGTGGCCCGAAGCCTGGCACAACCAGGAAGGCCCCACCAATCAACAGACCGAACAGGCCGCCGACCCAGGCCCCGACTCCAGCACCTGTTACGGCTATGTCCCCGGTCGTGATGAAGCCGTGCAGGTCCTTCTCCGTCTCCAGCTTCTGCGCCACAATCGAAACCTGCTTGATTGGATACTGGCCGTGATCCCGCTTGTGCACTGCTACTTCCGCCTATTACATCGTCTCGTAAACCGCGACGATACTTTCATCAGGCATGGCGACGCTCACCTCGCTTCATAGGTCTGGGACGGCTCTCGACAGGGTCGTCATGAGCGTCCTCGTGGAGCCTGGCAGCATGAGGCCGGACTGTCATGAAGTCCTGTCACGGGAGACGACGGCTGGGGCCAGTTCACTTTGGAAGGCGGCCAGGTCCTTCTTGCTCAGCTAACCTCTCCGCGGGTGAGACGGGCGAGAAGTACTGCGGGATCAGGATCCCGCCGAGCAACCTGTGGGACGAGGATCTCGAAGCAGCGCCATCGTTTGGCAGCCAGCTGATCGACGGATAGCCCCTCACACTCCACAGAGCCCGTCATGAGCAGCGAGATTCGATGCTCACGCCACCGGGCCGGGACCGCCTGCTGAGCCCAGAGTGACGCCGGGTCTGCCAAGAGGGGCTAGGTGCTCGACGCCGGGTGGCCCGATGAGGCGTAGTATTCCACCATGCGGCCCCGGCTCCCATTCCAGCCTGACGATGGCGCCGTTGGCGGGTGGCTACCCAAAGTCCGCAACCGGAGCGAGAGGGCGGGCGCAGGTTGGCTCGCGAGCAAGCCGCCGGCATGGCACGACAACAGAGGTTGCTCGCCTCGATCTGCCACGACTTGCAGCAGCCGTTGACCGTCATCCAGGCACAGATCCAGCTCCTGCAGTGCCAACTGGATCGTAGTGAGATGCTGGATCCAGACCGACTGGCGACTCGGTTGGCGTACACCTCGTACGCCGCGGCGCGGATGCAGGGGATGACTCAAAACCTGCTTGACGCATCACTCGGTCGATCAGTTCGCCCAGCAGTGCCGTTGATGGCCAGGAGTGAGCTGGTCGCACTCACGTGACGTGCGGTCGTCGAATAGCAACTCGTCTACGACCTTCACCAGTTTGTGTTCGAGGCCGAGGCGCTGAGTGTGGTCATAGCCGTTGAGGAGAACCACGCGCATCGCGTCCTCGCCAACCTTCTCACCAACGCCGTCAAATACAGTCCGAACGTGGGCCGGTGCGTGACGCTGAAGGAAGCGGACGGTCCACACGGCAAATGCGCCCTGCGCACCGTGCGCGACGAAGGCGTGGGTATCTCTCAGGGCGACTTGCCCATATTTTCGACCGGTTCCATCGGGGTCAAACGTGGTCGGGCGCTTCGCAGGAACTGGCCTGGGACTGGCAAGTGCGCGCGAATTGGTGGAGCTCTACGGCGGTGCCATCTCGGTGGAGAGTGAGGAAGGCGAGGGAAGCACGTTCGTCGTGCGCCTGCCGCTCGCCGCGGGGCCGGACTGATGTGTGCACCAGCTGTGGCCGCTGGCGCTTGCGGCGATGGGGAACCCACACCAGGATGAGAGTTAGCGCGGGTGAACTGGGCCACAACCCATCCTCCTCAACGGCGGGGTGCTGACGGTGAGCGACTTTGTCCAGTGGAAAGTCCGAGCAACCGAGTTTCGTGGCTCAGGAGCGGGCGCCGCCGGCCAGGCGACCATCGAACGAACAGTTCCCTCGAGCCGTGAAGTAACGCCAAACAAAGCTGCGTTCCTCGAGGCGGAGAGACGGTTAGAGGACCGTCATGACAGGATCGCCGGGTAGCGGGCACTTGCCTTAGCGCGTGCGTCGGCTCTGCAATGCTGGCTGGACGGTCCTCTAGTCTAAGGCTCTCGTCCGAAACGGTGTTGCCGGATCGCCCGCCGACACATGGATAGCCAAGCGAGACTACGCAGGAGAAGCCATGCAGGCAAGCAGAAGCATCGACAATGACACTGCGCCCCTTCGGGCCAACGCAACCCTCCGTTTCAGGCACAGCCAGGGGGAGTTTGGGCGTTTCCCGGCACGGTAGCATACGGCCAGGCGGGCTGCTGGTGGTGGAGTGGAGTACGATCCGGCGCGGCTGACGCCGGGTGGCAACCCACCGACTGCGAGCACGGAGATTCTGTGCCACGTACGCTTCCAGCCGGTCGGCCAGACCCACACCCAAAGTGTGTTGGAGTCTGTGGGCCCGGTGACTGGTGCAGGTGGATCACCGCGGCCGGCGATGTTAGAGGTGCAGGTCCCGATGGGGACGACCCCTTTGGAGCTGTGGTTTGAGCGGCGCGGGCCGGCGGGGACGAGCGCCTGGGATAGTCGCTATGGACAGAACTACACTTTCGATGTCTCCGGGGACGGCCTGGCCGACCCGAAGCGATCGGTTGCTGCCCGTGCCGAAACGCTGATTGACCTCGACAAGATCCGGGTGGTGAAGGACACGGCTACCAAGGAAGAGGCTGGACGGGGGACAAGTGTGCGCACGCTGCTCACCGTGCGCGCCCTTGCAGGGGACTCGCCGAGACGGCAGACACGTGGGCTGACATCCATCTGTTCGATGCGGCTGGTCAGCTGATCCACGCCGGTAGCGTCGCCCTCAAACAGACGGGGCAGTTTGCGGACCCCGCGCTGCGCGTGTGGGCGGACGATGTTCACCAGGGCTCGGGCGGTGGCTCCGGCATGGGGGCATGGTCCCGCCGGACGCTCACGCCGTTCAATACCGGCTGTACTGCCAGGTTCGCGAGCAGGTTTTCACCGACGGCGTCTTGCATCAGTTCGCGGTACCGGCGGACGAGGACGCGCACCGAGACCCGGACGGTGGGTAAATTACCCCGCGGAGGGGGTGACAGGACTTCATGACTGCGTCCCGCTAGCCTGCCACGATGGTGGCCTGTGGGACTATACGTCCGGTGGACGGTCCGTCCTGGGTGTCGTTGGACATCCCCGCTGGCATGTGCCGGTGCCTGGCGCGGACCGGCGGCACGGCGGCCGATGGGTAGGGTCGCTCACTGGCCAACGGACGGTGGCCCTTGGATCCACTGGGGGACAGGGGTCGCGACGGTTGCGGATGGACCTCAACCGCCGTGCAATCGTGGCGACGGGTGCGCGCGGCCACCGCTTCGAGGGTCTTGAAACAACTCCTGTTCCCAGTCCAATCCGGCCTGCACCAAACGCTTGCGAACGTCTTTCAACGACACGTGCAGCAGCAGATTCATGGCCCCCTCGGCAGCGAGTTGCGCCGAACGCAGCGAGCGCTGCACCAGCCATGCGGCGTCGAAGTCGGAACCACGCCTACTGTGCGCGTGCCCGAGTTCTGCTTCGACACGTTCACGCTCGCGACTAAACGCGACCGCGGCCTGCTCCGGCGTCGGACCGCTCAGCCACCGCTGACGTCGCTCGCGTTCGCGAGCCGCCCAGGCTTCGACCTCCGCGTCACTCGGCGCCAGCGAGCGAGCCACATGAGGTCCGCCTGTAGCGCGCTGAGATTGGGATGTCATAGCTACTTTGCCTCCTGCTCAATTCAACGCCACCAGGGGCTAAGACTACTGTGGATGCTGGTCGCGGCCCTCAACTGCCCCACTCCTGGCGAAGCTGGCGCAGGTAGAGACGGCCCACCACGACGTGCACCGGCACCTGCGTATACCTGTATACGCAGCGCACGACGGCCGAATCTCCCCACCGCGGCTGATAATCGAGCAGGTCAACGCTCGCATGCACGCCCTCCGGACGGCGCTCGAGTGCGATCACCAGGTGCGGCTGAGCTCCAGGCATCACCAGCAGTCCTCCTGTGACGGCCACATGGATCGCCCGTCGATCGACACCCGATTCGAACGTGGCCTCGTTCATGCCAATCATCACCACCGACGGCCAGGCCAGGAAGATCGTCGGCCGGCTTCTCCCCGTCCACCGAACGCGCACCATTCTTGCGGCGCAGTTCTCGGCGACGGTGAAGTACGAGCGCATCATCCTGGCCAGGCTCTCGGGTTGTCCCCAGGATTCGAGAGCGCCGCGCGCGTCGGGTAGTGTGACGCCCTGGATAGAGCGGTAGTACATCGGCCCGTTGGTTGTCTCTCGAGAATTCGACGCCCCCGCTGCTACGTCGCCCATGCCGGAGATCCTCCCGCAACCAGATCGACGACCGCTTCCAGCGTTCGGACACCTGTGGCCATGTGTCTCTTGCGCGCTTCCTCGTCGAGCGCGCTACGCGCCGCCTCATCGAATCTCAGCAGCGGGGGATGCGCGGTGAGTTGCCAGTACTCGTCACTACGCGCAATCAGGTCGTGCGTGAGCCCGAGGACGAGTTCGCGTGCGACAGCCCAGTCGGCCGTTGTAATCAGCCGGATCCACTGCGACGAGAGCTTTGGACTGAGCACCGGCACATCGACCACGCGCAATCGCCGATGACCAAAGAGGCGTGCAGTGCGCACCAGGACCTCTCGATAGCTCATGATCTCCGGGCCCGGCAGATCGAACGACGCGCTGCCGCCGAGCGGTAGCCGTGCGCCGGTGGCCAACGCGATGATCACATCGTCAATTCCGACCGGCTCGGATTGGCTCCTCAGCCAGCGTGGCAAGACCATCCCTGGCAGGCGGGCGGCCAGGTCGCGGACGATGCGCCACGAGGCACTCCCGAAGCCGACGATGATCGACGCGCGCAACTCCAGTGTCGACACGCGACCGGCGCGCAACACGCGGCCGACCTCGAGGCGGCTGCGAAGGTGTTCCGACGGGGATCCCTGCGGTGCGATTGCGCCAAGGTACACGATCCGCTCGACGCCGGCGCGCTCGGCGGCGGCGGCGAACATCTCGGCTGCCGCCTGCTCCCGCACGAACAGCCCATGCGAACTCTGACCCAGGCTGTGCACGAGATAGTAGGCTACTCGGCAGCCAGTCAGCGCCCGTTCGAGATCGTCCGCCTGAGTCAGATCAGCTTGCAGCCACTGCCGCTGTGGCCACTGACGCTGCATATCGGCAGCATTCCGACTCACACAGCGCAGTTGCCAGCCGACCGCCTCGAGGACGGGTGCCAGGCGTCGACCGACAAAACCGGATGCGCCGGTCAGTAGCACCCGTTTGTCCGACCGAATCGCGGCTCGACCGGGCAGGTCTCGATGTGAAGGCGTCAACGTATCCATGGTCGCCCACGTTCTCCAATGCCAGTTTCCACACTCTCGAGATTGCCGTGCGACTGCCACCGACGCTCGTGGCTCGGCCGACGATACCGGGGCCACGGGCGGCCCGGCCCTTGACTGGCCCTGAGTTCGCTGGCGGATCCTGACGCTGGTGGCAGTCCCCTCAACCGTTTGAACGTGATGCGGACATGCCTTCAGGTCGTGCCTGCTCGTGCTCCCAGCGCGCTAAAAGCTCTGGAAGAGCCCGCTCCAATGAAGCGTACAGGTCCCGGACGTGAAGGAGGCGCTCGCGTCGCTCTGGGGCGGCGTCCCCGAGAAGCGCGAGTCCATGCTCCGCCAGTGCTCCGAATGCTGCCACCTCAGACAATTGGTGTGCCACCATGCGCGACCAACCCGCCATAGTCAGGCGGAAGTACTCGTTCTCGTCACCAGGCGGATTCACCATCTCGACGATACCCAGGTGGATGAGGGGTTGGGCGGCCAAACGAATTATGCCCGTGGTTGTTCCCAGACCGGCTGCAACAGTCGGCAGCGCCTGCAGGGCTGGATCGGCGACAAGCAGCCAGCCAAGGATGCGGCCTGCCAGAAGCGGCAGGCCTGCGCGTTCGCTGTACAGGCCAACCTCGTCGATAAAGCGCTGCAGTGCGGCGGTTGACTGCCCGTCACTGCCGCTGGTGCCGAGTCCGAACAATCCCAGATGGAATCCTGTCGACCCGCGCCCGTTTGCCTTTATGGGGTCGTTCATGGGTTTCTATCCGGATTAGTGGCGCGGCCAGTCATGACGACGTGACGCTCATTGCCCGTAGACTGGGCCTGCAGCCAAGCCGCGGCTGGTTCGGACAGCCCCACCCCTCAAGATCTCGCGACCTCAGCATCCGGGAATACGAAGCGCTGGTCGTCGGTGTGGGCGGCGCGGTCTGCCAGTTCCCGAGTCGGAACAGCGCGATTCGGCTCAGGTTGGCCATTGAGCATCACCATGCCGTTGCTCTCAATGTGGCCGGAGCCCAGGACCAGCTCCTGGTGCGCGTCAAGGTCCCCGTAAGTTCGGACTTGAATGGCGCCCGCGGTCGCATCGGTCGGATTGAAAGCTCGGAAGAAGTTCACACCACGCCCTGAGTATGATCCATGTCTTTCGAGTATGGTGAGTGCGTCCGCGGCAGCTGAGGACAGCACCCCGGCGTTAACAAGCGTCTGACGGATGGTTGGGTACCGCGGCGCGGAACGATGAAGGAAGTTGAACATCGGGTGGTCCTTGTCTTGCGCGACAGGGCGCATATGCGCGCCCGTCCCCTGATGACGCTCTGAGCGGGTTCAGCGCGGCAAGAAAGCGCGGTCGTGCATCGCCACGGCGACTCAGCCGGTTTCGCAATCGACTCCACCCGAAGGCAGGAGCGAACCACAGCTGGCTGCTCGGGCTTCGTAGTGTCTGAGTTACCCACAATATGCGACATCCGCTGCTGTGTGTCATGAGATTCGATCATCTCTTTCGACCTCGCGGTTGCCCAGGAGCGCGGAACGCGTCGTTCAGCCGCGCAACCGCAATCTGAATGGCAGCAAACAGCTGATCGGAACCGAACGTTCCTCCACGACGTACGGCAACACCGGGGCCAAATCGACCGCCGCATGCTGGAGTATGGCATCCCAGCGTACGCCGGCACCGATGGGCGCCGTGCGGGCGTCCCGGTCAATGTGCACGTCGTTGCCGTGGCTGGTGGCCTGCACACTTACGCGCACGTTCACGCCGCTCAGCCTGTCACGAAGAGAGTGGACGCAATTACGACGACGTGAGCGAGCTCGCGGTTCTCGACCGTATAGACGGTTTCGAGTAGTAGCGGCACGCGCCGCGTCAGATCGGTCAGCCCCATCCGTGCCGCTCGACGGCACGTCCTGAGGCCGAATCAAACGGAAACTGACCACCCGCCACAAGTGGCCCCAGCCGACGACTGTCGCCAGGCCGCTCGGCGTGACCGCGTACCGGTTGTTGCTGTTTACCGACACCGTGGAGGTCGAGTTGGTGCTGAGAGCAATTGGCGACGGGAACAGCGCCCGCCCGCCTTCAAGGGATGCGTCGTCAGTGCCCGCACAGAATGGACGCCGCGGTGAAGACCGTCAGGGCGGTGACCCAGACGCGCTCCATCGTGAAGCGCTGCTCCATGAAGCTGGCCAGCGGCGTGGCCACGCCGCTGGCCAGCGAGTAGCCGGTGATCACCCACTGAACCGCGGCGTAATTGACCTCGAACACGGACCCCAGGCGGGCCAGAGCGACGTTGACGATCGTCACGTCGAGAAGGAAGACCGTGAAACCCGGCAGCATCGCGATCAGGACGAGCCATTTGTAGTCGAGGCCGAGCCACCCGCTGCGCGGCAGGGTTGGGGCGAGGGCGCCCGGCATTGGACAGGACCAAGCACCATGCTTGGTCCTCGCAATGCTTGACAGGTGCTGCGCCTTCTACGTCGCCAGTAGAAGCTACGTCGCCAGTAAAAGGCCACGCTCGCCTGCTCAATACTGCCTACAGGTAGTTCCCACGGGTCGAGTAACGGAGGACGAAGGATCTCCAACGCCCGCGGCTGGCAGCGTCGGACGGAGTAAGCGATGACGCCAGGCGTGACGAACCCTGAAAGAGCCAAGGCCTCTGGATGAAGGTGATCCGCAAGGAGGACAGGAATGGCCGCCGGAAACCATCAGTTCCTCACGTGCTGAACGAAGGCGGTGGCCAACCAAGAACGTGAACGTTGCCAGGGTGACAGGGACTCTGTTTCTGGGCTCGGGATCGCCTGGGAATACCACCGTTGATGGCGACGCACCTTTGCCTCTGGCCGGATTGAGGAAAGCTCCATGTCCGGCGGGATGGGGCGGACAGAAGGCGTAGCCATAAGGCTGTCGCGCCTGCCCGCTACCCGATCGTATGCAACGAAGCATGGCCGAGGGACTCAGCCTGAGAGCTCCGGTGGAGGCCGTCATGAACTGCGCTCATCTCGGCGGCCATACCATCCTGAACTGTGGTGGTTAGAGAGCTGGGGCGCTGACAGTCATGGTCCGTCGCCCGGCTCCGGCTAGAGTTCCGCCAATCGAAGTCAGCGTAGTACTCGCCCATCCAGACCAGACGGCGCACCGAGCCGACGTCCTCGCCGAGCTGGCGCTTCTTGAGCACCACGATCTCGGCCAACCGCTTATCGTCCGTGTCGGGGTGATGCATTTCAGCGGTAGAGACCCAGCACCGAATCCGCCGTGTTCTCCAGGTCACCGCTGTCGCGCAGATCGGTCAGCGATGGGTGCTTGTCGGCACGGTTGTTCAAGTCGCGGTTGCGACTTGACCGCGGCCAGCGTCCGCGTCCTGGAGCTGGGTGCCAGGCTGGCAAGCGAGTCGGAGAATGCCTGGACATCGCCGAGCGTGACTGCGGACAGCGACACGGCGACGAACGCTAGGAAACGGGCGACGTCGGCGCGGTAAGCGCGCTGCGTGTGTGGCGATCGTCCGTGCAGCCAGAGGGCGACCAGGTGCTCATCGCTCGAGGCCTGGTGTGGCATTGCGCCAATCGGCACGGCCGTGTACTGCGCAATCGGATACATCAAGGGCGTAGCCATTGGTTTTTGGGCAACAAGAGGTATGTGACTGGGCTACCTGTGCCGTCTCGAGTCTTGACACGCAAGCAGACACGACGATCGCGCCTGCCTGAAACGGACCCGCCGTGCTGCTCGTCGGGACACCAATCCAAAAACGACCCATAGTCGGACGCAACAATGCCGAGATCTGATGGTCGAAATGGCTGTCTGTACGGATCCCATCCGCGGGATGGGGCGACGGCGAGAATGTGATCGCCTAGATCGTCGTACTGCCTAACCAAAGACTGATCCTCCGGCACCAAAGGTTCAGTAATCCCGAATGC
Source organism: uncultured Chloroflexia bacterium (assembly GCA_963776625.1). Taxonomy (GTDB): domain Bacteria; phylum Chloroflexota; class UBA6077; order UBA6077; family CF-72; genus CF-72. The sequence continues at coordinate 173,056 of CAVZNP010000015.1, forward strand.
TGGATACCATAATTATCACGCGTTCGGAAGGCCCCTATATCGCGCGCGAAATTGTCACCTCACTCGGTAAGTGGCGCGGTTTTTTGACGCGCTAGTTGTCGCAGATTGTCCGACAACTGAGCGTGATGGAGGGAGATGGCGCTAAGGATGCGACCATTCCACGCATACGAGCCCGATTAGCCAAAGGCTTTGCCACAGCTGCTGAGTTCCTTAGCGGGCCGCTGAGATCGCGGAGATCATCAGTGGCCACGAGGGTCAGATGGCTCACGAAACTCCATGGACAACGCTTGCGCCCGATGACGCGAGCGAATCCGTACTTCTCGACGGCGCGGCTCCGTACTCGCCACGCTGGCCGATCCACACCCTTCACACACACTGCGGCCATCTTCGACTGTATCCAGGGGCATCTCAGATGATCACCCAGTCTTCGCTTCGCATGCTGGCGATCGTGGCTCGGCCTGATCCTGGCTGGGGGCGGCCTGATCCTGGCTGGGGGCGGTGCCCTGCAGCGTTACGCCGCCGAAGTCCATCGACGTCACCGTCATCGGTCGCGGCAGTCGGCTCGAACACTGAGCAGGCGCTACCGGGCGTCCGCGAGCTGGTCCTCCTCAACAGCCCCGACCAGGACCTGGATGACGGGTACGTCTATGAGGTGTTGGCGCAGATATAGTCTGAGCGAGCACATGGTCGAAAAGGCACGCTTCGAAGCTGAACGTGCCGCGTGTCGCGTCGGACCCGAGAATCGGGGATAAGATCGGGCAACTGTTCAAGCTGGGTTTCCCGGTTCGGATGCCTCCGGCACCCAGCCACTGCTGACGGAGTTCAGGGTGGCGGCTGTCCGATCACCGACACGCTGCCTCTGCCCGACAGACTGTCCCACACCGTAGGCTCACACGGCCCTGCCGGGCGTCGCCGGGTTGGGTGCAGTGCACCCAGCCGTTGCATCCTGGCTCAGCCGCGGTGAGCTCGGGCGCGGGTCCAGACGTCGATCATGGCGCTGATGGCGATCACGCCCGCGAGCAGGAGGACTTCGTCCTGGTGCTCGACTCTGACTTCGAGCGCGTCTCCGCGGTGCCGTTGCACGCGCGCGGCCAGTTGGCCTTGCGACATGATCGTGAAGTTGCGGCCCAAGATGTCGCCACGAACGGGAAGGCTCTCGCCGCTAACAACGCTGAGGTCGAAGCCGGCGAAGAAGATCGCCATCGACCAGCCTATTGACGTCGGCGTAGCGCGCGCCGCCTCGCCAGATCTCGTACTTCGTTCCGTCGCTGAGACCGGGTCCTTGATCCATGCCTGCTCGACACCATGGGAATCGTCGAGGCGCAACTCGTCGCGCAGGCGGACAACGGGCCCGTGAACTCGATACGCCATTTGCCCACCCTGATCCTCGATCACAATGTCGCGCGCAAACGGCGAGCCGCCATCGCGGATGGTGTATTGCATCGCGATACCGTCACGCTACGATGCAAAACACTCAAGTACTGCTCAGCCGCGTGGCGATGGCTTGGCACTCTGCTGGGCCTCGTTGGCGACGCGCACGATGAAGCCGGAGGCGGGTCGGGTGCGCCGGTGCAGCCGCGAAGGCAGGGGCTGGAGTTGTGGTTCGGATAGTCGACAGCGTCGAGGGTGGGGACGCGAAACGGGTTGTTGACGATAAAGAGCGCCGCGATCTTCGGGCTGCCGTACATCCTCGGCATCCAGTTGATGCCCTGGATCCGCAACTGGAAGCATCTCGTGCTGTGCCGCTCGCCGCTCCCGTTCGGTCGCCACCAATTTAAGCCGTTCGGCCTCGGATGGGGGCGTTTGATACCTCGCGAATCAGGGACCTAAGGTCGGTTGACGCGGTCATGCCCGAGTCATCGGCCAACTCAGCGACGGATTTGAAGACGGCATCGTCTTTCAGATTCCGCGCGATATGCGCCTTGGCTGCTTGTGAGAGGTGCGCGACGGGACCCTCGAGGCGAAGCTGGCGGGCGCGCTCCTCGAACATGTTCTCGCCAACCATACGCCTGACAGTCGCCTGCGGCAGACCGCTGATGCGCGCCACGCGGCTGGGCGCGGTGCCGCGGCCGAGAGCCGCCTTGGCCGAGCGTAGGGCCTCCTCCTTTTGCAGGCTCAAGCCGTTCCGCTGGTTGAGGTAGATGCCGATTTCCTGGCAGGTGACGAAGTCACGTGCGAGCACAACGTAGGCGGGGAACGTCTTGCGATTGAGGCGGCCGAGCGCGGAGACGCGTGAATTGCCGTCGATCAGGAAGAAGCGCTGGTCAGGTGCTGGGTCAGCCTAGACGACGATGGGCGGGAACAAGGCGCCCTCGGCGAGCTGCGCCGTGTAGCGGTCGATCGACTCCTTGGGGCTCGGTTGTCGGCGTCGCGCACCTGAGTGCCGTCGTGCCGTTCTTGGCGCAACTCGGAAAAATCACCTTTCGCTACGCTCGGGCGACCTGGTCGAAGTAATGCTTTGCGGTACCGGGCGACAGCGCCTGCCAACCGCCCCATTGCGATCCCACTCCAGTATCGACCTTCATGCCAGACGGCCTTGGCGGTGAACGGCGGGCGCTGACCACTGTGGCGGTTCTTCAGCACGATGAGCTCGAGCATCCCGCGGTCATCGGTGTCCGGGTGGGCCAGTTCATCGCGGTAGAGCGCAATGACGACATCTGGCGGGTTGCCGGCGGGGTATGCCATCAGCCAGCGGATCCGCATGAAAGTTGAGGAAATCTTTGGGTGGCTGAAAACCATCGGTGGCTTGCGCAAAACGCGGTACCGCGGTCTGGAGAAGGTCGACTTCGTCGTGTATCTCGTCGGTGCCGCCTACAACCTGGTCCGTCTGGCGCGGATGGTGGCCTCGCCGACGCCGGCCTGAGTACCCCCGCCGTCTGATGGGGAACCGGCCGCCATCTTGGCAGGCCACCCGACTCGGCGCATCTGCTTGAAGGGCCCGTTATTTCCGCCGTCGCGCACCTTCAACACCCCCACGTGTCTCGCGGATGCCCAGATCAACACCCTGTTAGGACGCCTGAACTGCCGCTCCGCTATCGGTGAAGGTCGGCATGAACCGATAGCCCCGGCCAGGCACCGTGGCGATGAAGCGCGGCTGGCGCCAGTCGTTCTGGAGGCGCGCTCGCAGATTGCGAATCTGGCGGTCCACCACGTTGCTCTCGGCCACGTAGTCCACGCCCCACAGCGTGTCCAGGATCTCCTCGCGGGTGACCACGCGACCAGCATTGGCAGCCAGAGGTACAGCAGGCTTTGCTCGAGTGACGTCAGGTGCAGCTCTGAGGTTCCCGCGTGCACGGTGCGATTGAGGATGTCGATCTCGAGTTCACCCAGCTTGATGACCGGGGTAAAGGTCACCGCATCGCTGTAAGCACGACGCACGAGCGCGATGACACGCGCCAGCAACTCTTCAGGGGCAAATGGCACTGTCAGGATGTCGTCCACACCCATCTCGAAAGCGGCGAGCTTGGTCTTGAGATCGCCACGACGCGTCAGACCGATCACGGGCAGGCGCGTCCCGCCCACGGCTTTGGCTCCGAGCAACGCCATGATCTGGGCACCGTCGAGATCCATGTCCAGGAGCGCCAGGTGCGGCTGCCACTCTGTGAGGATGGTCTCGACTTCGGTCGCCGCCGCAACTACGCGAGTGGTGTACACGCCGTGGTTGAGCGTCAATTTGATGATCTCGCCGAGCACGGGCCGGTCGAGTACCACGAGCACCCTGGCTGGGCCGCGGGGCGGCCAGTGTGTCGCCTGAGAGTGTGCCGCGTGCGGGAGAGTCATGAGCCTCGGGAGATCACGCCGTCAGTGTAACTCTCACCCACGCTCGGCTCGCTGACAACAGCTCTCAGGCGCTCATGAGTTCATGAGTTTCGATAGGCCGCCACCCCTCAGGGCAAGGGCATGGTGACGAACCGCGGGCGGGGCTCTGGTCGAGGCCGACCTGTACTGATCGTCCGCAAAAGGCAGCACGCGCGGCGCCGTGCGATGGAACGTGTCGGCTGCAGGCCTGCGCTAATGTGGGAAAATCCTTACTCGAAACGCAGCCATAGATCCGTGGGATTGCCTTCGGTGAGGTTACAGTAGCGAACATCACCGACAGTGCGCTGCGAGTGGACGGGTGCCGCAGACGCCAATCGGCGAGGCGATTGTTGAGGGCGGGGCGATGTGATCAAAACTCATGACGCCGCGCGGATTGCGGCTCCACGATGGACGGGCGTGAACGCAGGAGAGTCGCGGATATCCAGGCCCGTAGGTAGCCGTCCATTTCGACGTACCGCAGGTGTCGGTTGCGGTGCGGCGTTGTTGGAGCTCGACCATCAAGCGGAACACTGAACACACCCGATCACGGCGCGACTGGTCATCTCATCGCACAGGCGCTTCGTGCAGCGGTCGACATCGCACGCACTGGTGGGCTGAAGTGCGAGCACAGAGGGAAACCGGGAATGTCTTGAAGATCTTGCCAAGCGGCGGGCCTCGCATCGAATCGCCCAGCATGCCAGACGCCAAGGTGCATCAACCATGTCTTGGACTCGAGTGAGTTGAACCGCTTTCAGTCCGGAGAGCATCAAGGAATTGCTGCGGATCGTGAATTTCGTGGCCGCGCCGCTCGGCTTTCACGAAGACGTGCTGCAAACATATGTCTGAAAGACCACGAAATTCCCTCGACAATGGGAACGATCCGGTGCCCACACCCGAAGGCATCAGCCGCGCCCAGTACGCGCCCGTGGAAATACATCCTCTGGCGCCCCTACGTGAACTACCAGGCCGATCTGCCTGAATTCGCGAAGGCCAGCTATGACGCTCAGCAGATACTTATGCGCATCGGCCTCGACGATCCGGCCGATGGCTTTTTCTCGACGACTGCCTGCGGGAAAGGGCATCATTCTCGGCCGTCGCCAGGTCAATGAATGCTGCAAAGCTGGTGAAAGCGTGGCAACGCGAAGTAGGAGACGCGGTGCGCAAAGGATCCATGGAATCGATGGCCGCGGCGAAGGCGTAGAAACGAGGAGACGTCCATGTTGAAGCTCGAAGAAAACGAGCTCATTTGCCGCGTCGGCCCCGGCACGCCGATGGGGAGCCTGATGCGGGAGTACTGGATCCCCGCGATGCTCTCGTCCGAACTGCCCGAGCCCGACTCCGACCCCGTGCGGGTGATGCTGCTCGGCGAGCAGTTGATCGCCTTCCGCGACACCGACGGCAAGGTCGGCCTGATGCCAACCACTGCCCGCACCGCGGCGCCTCGCTCTTCTTCGGCCGCAACGAGGAAGGCGGCCTGCGCTGCGTCTACCACGGCTGGAAGTTCGACATCGACGGCGCTGCGTCGACATGCCGAACGAGCCGGCCGAGAGCAACTTCAAATCCAAAATCAGGGCCGTGGCGTATCCAACACACGAGCGTGGCGGTATCGTGTGGGCGTACCTCGGACCACGCACAGAGCCGCCGCCCATGCCCGATCTCGAAGGCAACATGCAGGCGAACTCCGGTCAGCTGGTCGCGCGACGCAGTTGCAGAGCAACTGGCTGCAGATCCTCGAGGGCGACATCGACACGACCCACGTCGGGTTCCTGCATTACGGCGGACTGAAAGCCGAGGATCAGATTCCAGGGAGCTTCTCCGACTGGCAGCTTCGCGAAAAGACGGCGCACTTCGAGATCATCGACACGGAGGCCGGCGCGGCGTACGGCGCGCGGCGCTTGGCCGGTGAGGACCAGGTGTACTGGCGCGTCGCGCAGTGGTGCTTCCCGTTCTATACGTTCACCCCGCCCGGCGTACTCGGCACGAAGAAGGGCGGCAATGCGCGCGTGCCGATGGACGACTACCACACGCTGACCTTCTCGATGACCGTCGGTCGGAACGCGCCGAGCCAGGCGACCCGCTCCGAGTCCCGATGCAGCCCAACACGACGGACTGGTTTGGCCGCCTTCGACCAGAGCAGGAGGGGTCGAACGACTTCCGCATCGATCGCGCGACGCAGCGCCAGAACAGCGGGGGTACGGGTTTCACCGGCATCAGCGGCATTGCCATGCAGGATGCGGCGATGACTGGCGGCATGGGCCCGATTTATGACCGTTCGCAAGAGCACCTCGGAACAACGGACGGAATGGTGATTCGCGTGCGGCGGCGGCTCATCGCGGCGGTGACGGCGCACATGCGTGACGGCGTGACCCCGCCCGGGGTCGATGACCCGACCGCGTACCGCGTGCGCTCGGGCGGGGTATTCCTGCCCCGGATGCAGACTGGGTCGAAGCGACGCACGAATTACGCCAGGCGTTTATCGAGCACCCGCAGCTAGATCCGGCGTTGAACGGACCTCTATGAAACTGGAAGACTATCTCGCGATTCCATACCGCCTGGTCGCGTATTCCGCAGCCGGGCCAGACGGGACGTGGCGTCGCTTCGCCGCGTATCCCGAGATTGGCTGCGTGAGCGAAGCCGATACGCCGATGGAAGCGCAGGAACAGCTCGAGGAGCTACGGATTCGGTACATCATCGATCACGTGCAGCGGGGGGAGCCGATTCCAGTGCCGCGGCCGCCGCTCAAGTCACTGACCACGGTGCACGATCTCGAGCGTCTCGGCTTTGCAAAGTGGCTGGTGGAAAACCAGCATCTGAACGAAGGAGACTGACCCTCAAGGTCACGATAGTCACCGGTGGCGGGAGGGGCATCGGCAGCGCGCCTGCACTTGCCCTTGCCCTCGCCCGCAATGGCGACGCCGTGGTTGTCGCTGGTCGATGACCCGACCCACTCGCGGAGACGGCAAACAGGGGGAAGGCAGGTGCGCGGATGCTGGCGAGGTCACGGGCGATCTGTCGGCCGCGGTCACCAGACCGGGGCTCGAGCTCTATCAGGAGTGTCTTTGAGTGGATGGTGTTCGCGGTCAAGTGCCGCCTTCAGCGAGCCGGTGCCGGCGGTTGGCGCCTCGTGCGGGATGCTCGGCATGCGGACGCCCTTGGCTCCGACGCCAGTTTGGAACTGTCTTCAACTATCACACGCCGACTCCTCTGACTCTAGCTGATTGCGCCCGCCGCAAGTCGGAGGTCACGGTGGCAGGGTCCTAGCTTCGCAGGTGCGCGTAGCGCATCACGTCGCTGGGCTCAGCACCCATTACGGACCGACGGGGTGGTTCTCATGCCGCAATGTCACGCCGCGCACGCAGAGCCTCAACAACCTTGCGCACCTGCATCAGGTCAGCACCGCGTGGGAGCAGGTGGCGAATTACCCGAGTGGTTTCGGTGTTGGCGGTCAGTTCGTCTGCGGCCTGAAAGACGTCCCTTTTTCGCAAGGGCGGAGACATTGCCGCCAGTGCGCGAGCCATGTGGTCGCTGAGCCACGGGAGTGAGCTCCTTGAAGGTCGCATCGAGGACAAGCCTACGCGCAGCCTCAGCCGGTGTCATGAGATGACGTCATGACAGGAGTCACGATGCACAACCCAGGGTCGGCTTCAGCGTTGCCGAGCCGGCGGCCCGACTGCGATGTGGGTCCGAGTTTGGACCCATTCAGAGACATCCGCACCTAGCGTCGGCAGGATTGATGCGCAGCGTTCGTAACGATGACTCGCCACAATTGCCCACCGCGTCGCACGCAGCCTTTGTATTCGTTGTGATGTGAAACCGGATCGACGGGCACTGGACTGGGGTCGCGCCGCGTACAGCTCACGAAGGAGCTGGACGGAAACCCGCGACTGGGACGGCACCGCGCGCTACAGTACGCGCTTCCCGGTTTGGGGGCGGATAGGACACGTTCCGGCTTAGACTTGCGCCATGTCGCCGCTAAGCCAAGATGGCGAGCGTGTGGGTGACACGAGCACTGCCCCACGTCCCGCGGCCTGTTCGGTGGCGTTGTCACGAGCGTGAATCGCCACTCTCTCGAGCGCAGCGTGAATCGCTGCCATCAGTTCATTCAGGTTATACGGCTTGCCGATGATGGTGACGCTCTCTAATTCGCCCCGACGGACGTCCTTCGCCCACTCGCGACCGGTGGTGAGGACAATCTCAGTTGCCTTGGCCAGGGCCACGATCTCTGCCCGATGCTGCGGGCTGAGGGTCAGGTAGTCACGATACTCCCACGAGTCAGAGACGACCACTGCCTGCGGATGCTGCGCGACGCCGGCCTCGAGTTCGGCGAAGGAGCCACACAGCGTGACATTCAGCTCTTCTTTTCGAAGAGTTCACAGAGCATGTCCTTGATCCACACGTCATTCTCGAGGAGCAAAATGGGCTGCCGGGTCATGATCCGGCCTCCCTTATGATCAGGGCTTGGCACACCGGTACGCAGTCCCTACGCGAGGCAACATCTTCGGCACGCTCCGCCCATACCAACACTACTGGGGCCAGCACGCCCTGGCAGGACATTCAGTAATGTGTCCCTGTCGGCTATGAACCTGCCGTCTCGTCTCGGCAAACCGTGCCGCAGGTTGCCGTCGCGTTGGACTGGAACTCTTGCACGTATAGAACATTGCCGCGGCTCCTTCCTCACGAGCTCGCTGACGAACAGAACGGAGCTGCTGTCGTTCTGGCGCACGTTGAACATGTCCTCGTCGGGCCCGTCAGGCAGCGGCGCCGCGAGCCCCAGAATTCCGCGACCACCGCGCCGAGGTCTCCGCGTCCGACGCCAGCAGCGCGAAAGGATCGATGGATACAGGCACGTTGCACAACATGGCGGCTTGAGGTCTGAGGGTCATGAGTACTCTTTAGAGGAAGCACGGGTCTGTGACCGGGATTGGCCACATGCAGACGCGGACGGCTCGAGTGCGCGCCGAAGGATAACTGCCGCCTTGTTCCGGTGCGAGCTCAACGCTCTGTACCGCGAGCGCGCGGTCGACTGACAGCGCCAGATCTCTACAGCCGCATCACGAACCGACGTCGAACCCTTTCCTGATTCGTGTCGAGGCGAGCGACGGCCACGTCGAGGACCTGGACGTCTCGCCGCTGGCCGAGCCTGCGTATGATCCGCCCCGTGGCCTACTACGATCGCGCCCAGGCGGCGGAGCGCCGCGGAGCTGACTCCGCTTGTATCTGCACCAGCGGGCCCCTCGGCACGGAGACGACAGCTCAGCGTCGACTTGCTTGGGCCAGTTCGCGCAGCCACTCCGGTCGCACTCGGCGGGGGACGTTCAAGGGGCGGCGCGTCTTGAGGTCGAGATGGTCCGGCCGCACACACAGGCTGATGTCGCAGAGCTCGTCGACCTCCAGCGTGCGTCCGTTCGGTCCCTTCGGAATCGACCCGAACACGCGCCGCCGGACGATCCTGTGCACGCTGTCCATCCTGCGGATCGCGGGATCCCACATCCAACCGTAACGACCTTCATTCTTGTGCGTGATCCCCGTCCACACAAAACACGCCACCAACTCGGGCGGACAGTCTGGCGGTAGCGGCGGCAGTGCGCGCGGTGCACGTGGCAAGGCATGCGGCTCCTCAATGTCCGAGGATGGGCGCGCCCCCGGAGAACTAACACCCGAACTAGCTCGCGCTACTGCTCACACAGGGGTGGCTCGAACACATTGTGACTTTCCAAACGCTCGCGGCCCGCGGCCCTTCGCTCCACGACGAGTTGCCGCACGTGACGTTCGCCGCTATCGATGGCGCCGACCACTTCTACACGGGCCGCACTGCCGAGTTGGGAGCAACCGTGCGCCACTGGCTCGAAAACGTCGGCCCGCCCGGGTCAATCTAGAGCGTAAGCGTTCCCACTACATGTGGCGTACATCCGTATGTCATGTCCGGCGCGGGGGACCGTACGCCTTCGTTTTTGCCAACGCGCGCTTGTCGCCCGATACCACGACCGACTCCCTGAGGACTCGATACATTGTAGGTAGCCGCCGACGGCGATGCTCCATGGCCGCTGATCTTCAAGCCCGTTCGTCCGCGGCCCACGCCGCGACCTGCGCACGCGACCGCAGGCCCAGCTTGCTCAGGATGTGCTTGACGTGCACCTCAACGGTTCCTTCCGTGATCACAAGTGCGTCCGCGATCTCACGATTGCTTTGTCCGGCGGCCAACAACGGGCGACGTCTCGCTGCGCCCGGTCAAAGCGTGTGAAGCGGCCGCATCAGATGGCAGAGCCGCGGTCCGATGCCCGATCTGCTCCAGAAGAGTGAGTCCGCGTTCCAGAGCCGGTTGCATTTTCATGTCGCGCAACTCGGGAATCGCCAGGTCAAGATGCTCCAACGCCTCCGACTGGTCGCCATCTTCCAGCATGAGCTCTGCCAGCCCAAGGTGAGCCAGGGCAACCTCGGGACGGAAGCGGATCCTGCGAGCAACCTCCAGAGCCTGTCCGTAGTACGCCCGCGCAGACCTCGCGTCTCCGACCAGCTTCGCGGCGTCTCCCAGATGGCGTGCAACAAGCATCACGGGAGTGCCTTGGGCAACGATCAGATGGGCCACCCGCGCGAGTCGAGCAGACAGGGCGCGGGCGCGGGTGGTTTTCGAGGAGGACGGCGGCCCGTAGCAGGAGGACGAGGCTACTCATCGTCCTCTCCCTGGGATCACTCTCGAAATCGTCCAACAGTGGGCCGAGGAGTGTTCCGGCTTCGTCTATGCGCCCGAGTTGAGCCAGACAGATGCCGCGCGCCGCGTTCGACAGAAGGAAAACAGGCGATAGCACAACCGTAGGCACCATCTCGGCAGGCTGCTCGAACGCGGACAGATAGATTTCTGGCTGCCCCAGGTACAGTGCCGGTGCAGCCAGCATCCGCGCGCCACCCTGCCTTCCGCGGACGCGTGCGCCTGCCTTGTCCGCAAGCTCGACGAAACGCCTGATCAGCTCCACGGCGTCCTCCAGGTGTCCGTCGACAATCGCCAGGATCGCATCCTGCTGGACCACGAAGAGGCTGCTCGTCACCATTTGGGTTCGATCCGCCAACTCCACCACCTGTCTCCAGAGGTCCTCCGCTCGCTCCCGCTCGCCTTGTTCGAGTTGAACACGTCCGCAATGCCAGAGCGCCTGAGCCAGGGTTTGACCGCTTACCCCCTGGCGCGGCCAGGCAGCACACTCATCGGCCAGCCTCACCCGCTCCTGCCAGTCCTGTGGAGCACCAAGCCCCACCAGGGAATCCGCGGACCTGAACAACACCTCAGGCGCGTCGAGTTGCCGGGCCAGTGCCAGCGACTCCCGCTGCAAGGCACGGGCCTCGTGATATCTTCCCCGCTGCGTCCAGGCCGACGCCAGTGCCAGATCGGCGTCAACGCGTTCGACGCTCTCAGGATCGGCATACTGTTGCGCCCGCTCTGCCCACGTCAGGAACTCGGGTCGGACGGCATTGTTGCCTGCGCCGTGCGCGAGCAGACAGTCCAGCGTCAGACGACAGGACCGAAACGCACGGCTCCGGTCGTTGAGTGAGTCGGCAAGGGCGAGTGCATGAGGGGCAGCGTGCGCAATTGCACGGTCGGTCTCACCCGAGGCAAGCAGCGCGTCACCCAAGGCGAGCAACAGGTCACAGCGTTTCGCCAGGTCGTCCGGGTCGACGAGCTCCTGCACCGCCAGTGCTCGCTCCAGCTGTCGCACCGCTTCTCCATACGCAAATACTTCGGTCGCTCGTCTTGCAGCCAGCTCTCCGTATGACACCGCCTTGGCCAGGTTCGCAGCGTCCGACGAAAACGCGTACTGTTCTGCCAACTCCGCGGCGTGCTCCTCCAGATGCCGAGCGTGCACCTCTTCCAGGGCGCGAGCTACCTGCTGGTGCAGTCGCAAGCGACGCGGTGCCAGAATCTCGTCGTACAGCGTCTGCTGGAAGAAGGCGTGCGTGAACCGGTACGTGATCGTCGCGGCCCCAGCCGAGCGTTCCTCCAGCATCGCCGCGTCCAGCGCCTCTGCCAGCGCGCTCTCCAGTTCGTCGTCGGGTCGCGCTTGCACGCGGCGCAGTACCTCGAGCGAGAACTCGCGGCCGATGACCGACGCGACACTCAGCACCTGATTGGTCGCTGGACTTAGGCGAGACAGTCGTTTGCCGACCACATCCCGCAGACCTTCCGGCATCTGGCCCGCCAGGCTGACCTCACCTACCCGACGCAAGGCTCCGCCGCGCCGTTCCACCAGCCCTTCGCTTACCAGAAAGCGCAGCAGCTCGTGAGTGAACAGGGCGTTGCCTCCACTTCGGCGGTGCACCGCTTCGGCCAGCGCGCGCGGGATGGCTTGCTGGCTACGGGACGCCAGGAGTTGCTGCACGTCGTTCACCGACAGCTCGGCCAGATGCATGCGCTCGAACTGGCTCACGCGGCGCAGCTCAGCGAGCGAAGCTGCCAATGGATGCGCGCGATCGACTTCCACGTCGCGGTACGTGCCGACCATCAGTACCGGCGTGCCAACCAGGTGGCGTGCGAGGTACACGAGGAGATCCAGGGTGCCGCGATCAGCGTCATGCAGGTCCTCCAGCACCAGCAGGAGCGGATGCGCGGCACCAATATGCCGCAGGCACTCGAGTACCCCGCTGAGCAGGCGCAGCCGATCCTCCTCCGGGTTCTCGGGTGCGGTGAGCTCACCCTGGAGCACGTTTCTCAGAGCCGGCACCATGCGAGCGACCTCGCCGGCATTCGAGCCCAAATCCGCGCGGAGTGCCTTGGGATCGCGCAAGCGGGCCAATGTCTCAAACGCTTCGACAAATGGCTGATACGGGACGCCAACGGAGCCCACTGGGTAGCAGTAGCCAACCAGCGCGAGTCCACCCCGTGCGCCCACGAAGCTGGCGAGCTGCTCGCAGAGCGCGGTCTTGCCGATGCCGGGCTCGCCGACCAGCATGAACAGCGCGCCTTGGCTCTTCCCCGCCGCCTCGAAGGCAGATATGAGCCGGCGCAGTTCCACGTCGCGGCCGACGAACGATGACCGTCGGTGCGACTGGTTGTCGTCGAACCATTCCTGGCTCGTCCGCTCGATATCGGCTGAACTTGCGTCCGGGGACACGCGCTTCTGGGCCGCATTGTAGTGACGCGATCGACTCGGTAAAGGGCCGCGCGCCTGTGAGCGGCATGATGACCTTGAGGCGACTCGGCTCACACGTGCGCGATCCTGGACGGGATGCCTGTTACGTACCCCGTCCACGAGCGATTTGTCGTGATGACGACTGGACCAGCCCGCCACCTGGGTGCGCGATCGGAAGCCCAGTTTGCTCAAGATGTGCTTGACGTGGACTTCCACGGTTCCTTCGGTGATCACCAACTGATGCGCGATTTCGTGATTGCTCAGTCCGTCTGCCATCAGACTCGCAATCTCTCGCTCGCGAGCGGTGAGCGTTTCGACCCCCGTCGCGCGAGCGGACAGCTGTTCCGGAGACGCTTCTTGATCGTTGCGCAGAGCCGCGCACGTTCGAACGCCGGTTGCATGTGCATCTCCTGGAGTTCGGGGATGGCGACATCAAGATGCTCCAGCGCCTCCGACCGAGCGGCGTCGTCCACGTCCTCTGATAGCAGTTCGGCTAGCCGCAGATGCGTCAGGGCAAGTTCGGGACGGAATCGGAGCCTGCCCGCCGACTCCAGAGCTTGCAAATAGAATGCACGCGCAGCCATCCGGTCTCCTAGCAAGGCCGCGGCGTCCCCCAGGTGGCGTGCGACCAGCGTGAGGACGGTTGCCTCCCCGCAAAGGTGCGCTACGCATGCGAGTCGTGCCGCTAGAGCCTGGACGGCACCTCGCTCTTCGACAGTCACGGCAGCCTCGAGGAGCAGAGCGAGTGGCCCAAAGGGGGTCTCGTCGTCGATGCCAGCGTCGACCTCGCTCAGCAGGGGTCTCACCACTGTCCGTGCTTCGTCCAGCCGCCCGAGTTGCGCCAGACACCGTGCACGCGCGGCGCACAGACGGATGGCGAACGGCGATGGTCGCCGAAGTCCAGCAACAGTTTGCCGCCTCGCCTGTTCGTCAAACTCACTGTGCCATATGTCGGCCCGCCCGAGGTACAGGACGGTCCGAAGCAGGCCCCCAGAGAGTCGAGCGAAGTCGCGGGCATCGGACACATCTCCGTGTCCAGAGCGTCGCCTGAGGAGGGCCGGGGCATCCTCCAGGTGCCCGTCGAGGATGGCCAGGACGGCGCTGGCGGCGGTCAGGAACCAATCAGGGGCCGCCACCCGTGTTCTCTCGGCGAACTCCCGCACTTCTGGACAGAGTTCCTCTGCGTGGTCCCGTTCACCGTCCAACAGGTGAACCTGTCCGCAATAGAACAACACCAGACCCAGCATGTGATTGCGCACGCCATGGCGCGGCCAGCCAGCGCATTCCTCCGCCAGACGTACCCGCTCGTCCCAGTGCCCCGGACCGTCAGGCTGTGCCAGATGGTGGTACGCGGCGCTGAACATCGCATCGGCATCACCCAGGCGGCGCGCAAGGGTCAGCGCTTCCAATCGCAGTGCTCGAGCTTGCACAAACTGACCCCGTAGGTAGCGAGTGGTCGCCAGGGCGAGGTCGGCATAACAGCGTTCGATACTCTCCGGCGCCGCGTACTGAGCGGCTCGCTCAGCCCACGTAACGTACTCCTCCCGCAGGCCAATCCCTCCGCCTCTTGCGAGAAGGCAGTCCACCGCAAGACGACAGGCGTGAAAGGCACGGCTCCGGTCACCCAATGCCTCGGCCAGCTTCAAGGCCTCGGGAGCGACATACGTAATCACGCGCTCGTACTCACCGCCGGGAGACAGCGCTTCGCCCAGAGTCAGCAACAGATCGCACCGCTTGGCGTGATCGTCCTGGTCCGCCACATCCAGTACGATCAGTGCCCGGTCCAGGTAGCGTGCTGCCTCGCCGTAGGCAAACACCGCCGTTGCTTGACCGGCAGCCACCTCGCCGTAGTGGACGGCCTTCACCACGTCCAACTGGTCGTTGGAGAACGCGTAATGCTCCGCCAATTCCGCCGCGTGCTCGTCCCGCCGCCGATGAACATCCTCCAACGCACGCGCCACCTGCTGATGCAGTCGGATCCGCCGTGGCGCGAGGATCTCGTCGTAGAGCGTCTGACGAAAGAACGCGTGGCTGAAGCGATAGGTAATCATGGTCCCAACCACAGAGCGTTCTTCGATGATTGCCGCTGTCGAGGCCTCCTCCAGTGCAGCTTCGAGTTCCTCATCCGAGCCAGTAGTCACCTGACGCAGGACGGCCAACTGGAACCCCAGTCCGATGACCGACGCGACGCCAAGGACTCGATTCGTGCTCTCGCTCAGCCGAGACAGACGCTTGCCGACCGCGTCGCGTAGCCCTTCAGGTATCCGACCGGCCAGACTCTGGTCGCCCACCCGGCGCAAGGCACCGTCGCGCCGCTCGACCAGTCCCGTGTCGATCACGAAGCGGAGTGTCTCGCGGACGAACAGGGGGTTACCCTCCGTCTGACGCCGCACCAATTCGGCAAATGGCTGCGGAATTGTCTGCTGGCTGGTTTCTGCCAACAATTGATGGACCTCTGCTGGACCTCGTCGGTGGATAACCCGTGCAGTTGAATGCGTGCCACATTGCTAAACCGGTGCAACTCGGTCAGTGCCGCGGACAGTCCAGGGGTGGCCGGGTCGATCAGCCGGGCGATGCGGGTGGCGGGTCGCCCGGAGGGCCGGGCGGAGGCGCCCTTGAGCCGGGTGACGCGGCGGCCGGTAAGAGGGCAGGCGAGGATCTCGATGGCGCCGGCCTCGACGAAGGCTAGGCCGGCCAGGGCGCCGATGAGTGGTCGTCGCGAGCTATCGACGCTCGAGCGCAAAGTTCCGATAGCTCTCGCCCACCCAGACCAGGCTTCGAACGGTGCCGACTTCCTCACCTAACTGGCGTTTCTTCAGCACGCTCAGTTCCGCCAACCCACGGTCCGGGCTGTTCGGGTGATCAATCTCATCTCGATAGAGGCCGATCACGGAGTCCGCGGTGTTCTCCAGATCGCCGGACTCGCGCAGGTCCGCAAGCTGTGGTCGCTTGTCGGTCCGGATAGCGCGGTTGCGATTGAGCTGCACCAGTGCTAGGACCGGTATTCCGAGCTCGCCAGAGACGTCCTTCAATCCGCGAGCAGCGGCACTGACGTTGCGCTCGCGGATACGTCCATCACCTTCCTGATCCTTGAGGAGTTGGACGTAGTCGACCACGATGAGGGACGGTGGTGTGCCCTCGGTCGCTTGCACCTGCAATGCGTACGCGCGTACGTCGCTCGAAGTGTAGCCGGAGCCAAACACGATGTGTAACTGCGAACGGGAAAGCCGCTCAACTGCCCGGAGCACTACATCCGATTCCTCGTCAGTCAGTGTGCCTGTTACCAATCGCTCCTTGGGGACGTTCGTAATCACCGATACCATGCGCACCGCCAGGTCGACATCGCTGAGTTCCATGCTCACAAACACAACCGGCCCGTGATGCTCTCCGACGTGCAAGGCGATCTGTCCGGCCAGGGCCGTCTTACCGGTGCCGGTCGCTGCTGCCACGAGGTACAGGCCAGGCGATAGACCGAGTGTCATGGTATCGAGGTCGCGAAGCCCGGTTGAGATCCCTGCGAGCCCGCCCGAGCGTGTGCGTCCCAGATAGTCGATCAAGTGCTCGGTCCACTGAGCGGGCGGCAGTGCTGCGCGACGGTCGAATGAGTCGCTGGCCGCGGCGAGCACAAGCGCTTCAGCGCGATGCCTGACGGTATCTAGGTCTCGTCGCCTCTCCCAGGCTAACTCGGCAACCTGCTGTGCGGCCTCAATGTAGCGCCGCCTGACGGCGTGCTCGAGCACGATACGCGCGTAGTACTCGATGTACGCCGCTGACGGGGTACCCAGGTTCACCTCAGATAGATACAGCAGCCCGCCTGAGGCATCGTAGGTGCCCTGGCGCGTGAGCTCCTCGGCGATGGTGTGATAGTCGATTGGCGTCGCACGCTCGAACAAGGCGGCCATCGCTGCGTACACGTGGCGGTTGCGCGAGTCGTAGAAGTGGTGAGGCTTCAGGAATGGCATGACATCGGCGATCGCCGCGCCGCTCTTCAGCACGGAGCCGAGTACGGCTTCTTCCGCCTGGCGGCTGTGCGGAGGAGTCGACATGTCCTGGTCCTCAGCCGAGTCGATCGCCGCAACGGAATCCGTCTCGACCGACGATGTGGCGGCGTCGATCATTAGCACCGCCCTCGCAGCAATCTCAACCGAAGGGCCTGTGCCAGGCGTTCGCCGTCTGTGGCTGTCGGACCGCGTCGAACTGCGCTCTGGGGAGCGGTATTGAGGGTAACGCTCGGGTCGTCGGCAGTCTCACCCGTAGGTCGCTCTGGCTGCCAGGACGGTGGTTGGCCGGTCCGATCGACAAGGTGGCGCCGGTCGCGTTCGGCACCCCGACGTTGTGCTTGCCAGCTAAGTCGTTCGCGCTCGAAGCTGCGCAGATCGATAGGCGCGATGCGGCCGGTGACGGCGCTCATTTCTCGGGCGTAGGTCTCGGCTTCCGTTGGTGATGCGCCCACCGAGACGAGCTGGCAAGCGATGACGAGATCACGTTTGCGCAGGCTCGGAGTGACAGCGGATGCGTCGGCGCCGATGCCGCGGTAAAACGCCTCGGCGAGTTTCCGTGCTGGTTCATCTTGAGCCGAGTCTGGGTCCGGGGACTCGTTCGCGGGTAACACACGCTCCCCATGCTGCTGCCCACCCGAAGGGGGTACGGGGGGTGTATTCCGGTGACTATTCCTTTGTGACGATTCCTCCCTGCAACCGGCTGCCCCCACCTCGGGGCAACCGGCTTCCCCCATCGGGGGCAGT
The DNA here is from genome assembly GCA_963776625.1 of uncultured Chloroflexia bacterium. Classification (GTDB taxonomy): domain Bacteria; phylum Chloroflexota; class UBA6077; order UBA6077; family CF-72; genus CF-72. The sequence goes on from CAVZNP010000015.1 coordinate 190,715, forward strand.
GGATTGCCCCCACTCCCACTCTGCTGGGGGCAAGCGGTTGCCCCCAGAAGCTGGAACAGGGTGTGATCGATCGATGCCTTCGTGACATGCTGCAGCTCGTCCAGGTCGCGCCGGATCGCATCGGCTTGTTGCCACGGCACGGCGAGAATGTAGACGTTGCTCGCATTGCGTTGACTGGACAGTCGCCGCTCGACGCGGACGAGCAATGGTTGTTTTAGCTGCCCGTCGTCGTCGCGATCGGCCGCCAGCGACTGCAAGTGATAGCGGACCATGCGTTCGCACAGCCCGGTCCGCTGGCGGATCTCGCGCTCGCCGGGGAAGGCCACGCCGTTGTCCGTGGCGCGGCCGGCTAGCCACAACAGCACCAGCTTGCGGGCTGGCGGCAGCTCGAGGTCCCAGACCCAACCCTGAACTTTGTCACTCATGGGCGTGACCCCTTGAGGCCGCAGCCGACGGCTGTTTGAGTGCACGGTTAAACTCGAAACTGAGCACACGTACTCCCTCTTGCGGCGGGGGGCCGTCTGCGGCACAATCAGGGACACCTTCCTTTTTGCGCCGCGGGCGACTCCCGCACACAACTCGTCAAGGCCGTCAGTGCTGCTAACACTGGCGGCCATCGCGTTTGTGGGGTGAAGTCAAGCGATGGGCTGCCAATTTGGCGACTGACGAGAATGCCGGCTTTGTAGCCGTAAGCTCAAGTCGTCGCGTCCAGACAGGGGGCGCAATGAGGGAGGTCCGCGTATGGGCTCAGGTGTGCAGGACGGCGTTCGATGACACGGAAGTAGCCAGTCAGCAGTTGGCCGGAGCGTGTGGCGACCAGAGGGTCGTACGAGAGCTAGAACAAATGTTTGACCACCGGATTGACCACCAAGCCGGGCAAAAAGCGTGGCAAACCGGCACAACGCGTGGAGTACGCGTGCTGCCGGTGAGATGCAAAGGGCCGGTGGCGCAGCGAAAATAAGCGGGACCACTTTGCTGGCAGGCAAGGGGTCGACATTTCGAATTCGGCATGCGGGACAGTCGACCTTGAGCAGCACATCCCCGAGCGCTGCAACGTGTAGGAAAACAGTTGGAATACTGTTTTCAAAACGGTTGCGGGTATGGCTCCCGGTAATCAGGCTTGCATGGGCGTCTGTGTGACGTGCCCCGTTCGCGTGCTGGAACGTCCGCCATGGTTTCGATTGGCGTGTTTCTGTAGCAATTTCTGTAGCAACCTGGCGGCAGGCGGTGGCATGTCGGGGCAGAAAAGCCAGCGGCAAGGGCCACGTCGCAGGTTCGACAGGCACCCTCTTGCGCCGCCTGACAGCCTCTGTGACAGATTCCCCCCTTCCGCACCCCTGCCTGCACAGGGTACACCGATGTGCATTCTGAGTTCACTTTCGAGTTCAGCCGTGCGCCGAGACGCGCCAAAGCGCAGGGTTTTGCATCCGGGCTGCTGCACGCGTTGCTGCACCGAAACGGGCCGCTGCTGCACCAATTTGCAGATCCTTTGGCTACCCGGCCCAGTCAGACCATCGGGCTCAACCACCATGCACGGTGACCGCCGAGCCCCCCAGTGAGCAAGGATTGCTTCAGGTGACCTTGCGGGCGGACGGAAGGACTCCCTGGAGTTCAACGCTCGGATGGCGCGTTGGTGCTCGCCATCTCAGAAAGCTCTGGCTCGTAACCACGCTCTGGGTTCGAGCTCCCTTCCAGGCGAATGGTCTGCAGACACCGCGCTCATCATCCGCCACGACTCACGCCGGGGATCGGACAATACGCAGGATCGCCAAGGATATGGGCAAGAACAGGATGAGCGTGCGAGCCCGAGGGGCTCGTCGTGGCCAGCGGGTTGTCGTGTTCGTGCAGAACAGCTGGCCGTACTCCGAACGAAACGGGGAGCGGAACCCATCGGCGCTATACGCTCGATTGATCCGCGGCCGCTGTGGACCGTTGTGAATGCACGCGTGCCGTGCTGGACAGGCGTCATCCGCGGCCACTGTGGACCGTTGTGAATGCACGCGTGCCGTGCGGGACAGGCGTCATCCGCAGCCACTGTGGACCGTTGTGAATGCACGCGTGCCGCGCTGGACAGACGTCATCCGCGGCCACTGTGGACCGTTGTGAATGCACGCGTGCCGCGCTGGACAGACGTCATCCGCAAACATCCCCGTGCTGTGTGCTGAGGCGTTGCCGATTGGACAACCATCCGCTATGGCCAGTGAGATAGTGGTCGCGGAGGGTTTCGTCACTGATGACCCGCACCATCTTCCTTGGATCGTCCACCAGCGATCACCAATCACCAGGGTCAGGCATGCTCATGCTTGACCCTGCCAGGTCTTCCCTGAAGGAGCACGCGGATGCCTGACGACCACGATCCGAATCGCTTCCGCCTCCGAATGGCCGCGCCGGGAGACGACAACTCTCTCAAGAGTTGGCTGCGCGCCATCGTCATCTTCCTCATCGGCATTCTGGTCGTCGTCGTCCTCGTGTCCCTAGCCCATGCGTGGTTCGGCATCGGCTAGGGGCGAGAACCGCCATCAGTAGCGCGGCATCCAGTCCCGCGCCGCCCGCAAGGACAGTGCGGATACCGGGCCGGTCGACCGCCGCCCGGCCGTCGGCCGGGGCGGCGGTGCTGCTGCCCAACTACGCATGCTCACCGTCTACGTGTCCGAAACTGGCACTCGCGATGGAGCTACTGTGGACTCACACTCCCGCTGTAGGTCCATTTCAGTGCAGGCGAGGGGCCGCTCAGACCGCTCAGCAGGGTGTCCAGGTTGACATCGAACTCACCGAGTGTCACTTTGATGAGCACCTTCGGCTGGCTCCACGAGCCTGATGATGACGCCTTGAAGCCAGAATCGGGCCTGGTGTTGGTGTCCAAGGTGGAGTGTGCGGGAATGGGTTGCTGCATGTGGCGGTCCAGGTCGAACCGTACGTGGGAATGACCGAGTTGCCCTTGACCAGAACCCCATTCTCCTGAAACGGTCGACTTCGGGTTATGCCGACATACGGCCGAAACTAGGAAATAGCGGCGAAGCAGCCCGTCTTGTGGCCCGAGGACGAGCCCTCGATCAGTCGAGTCTTGGTAGGCGAGATGTCACCAGCGAAGGAGAAATGTTATGGGTCTGCCCTGGCGCTAGACCCAGTGCACAGTACAGGTGCGGAAGTAGGTGAGGTCGTCCTATGCCCCCACAGTCGCTCATGCCGAGCGAGCCGATCGCGGTTATCGCTCCAAGTTGTGACTTTTTGGTGCGCCCCACGCCTTGTGGGCGACCCCGGTCAGCAGTACCCAGTCCTGCACGGCCCGACTCCTGCCAACCCAGCGGGTGTATGCCCAGCGAGCGGCTGTCGCGGCGCACGCGATCGACATACGACGCGTAGAGGTCGTGGGGAATCCCGTGGGGCTCGTCACCGCCGACGTGGATGTACGCGCTCCGGAAGACCTCGGCAACGCCAGGCAGCGCCGTCTCGATCAACGCGAAGGTGGCTGAAAGCTCCGGGTCGAGCCAGACCGTGTGGTGCTGGTGACCGGGTGGGAGCCCAAACTCGACACCGTTGCGGCCAGTGCTCAACTCGGGTGCATCTGAAGCAGCGCGGACGCGTACCCAGGTGTGCCGATCTCGGGACGATGATGACGAAGCGCTCCGCGGCATACGCGACCAGTGCACGCAGGTCCGCGGAAGTGTGGAAGGAGCCATCGGGTGGTGGAGTAGGCGTTCTGGATTGCTCGAGTCGGTCTGAAAGCATCAGGCCGAAGCCGGGACCGGTGCTCTCTTGACGTGCAAGGCCGGAGCGCGTTGATGCGGTCTGCTGCGATGGCATCCGAACCTGCCCTCGACCGAGTGGCCAACCGATCATCCCGAGACTCGCTCGGGTAGATTGGACTGGGTCGGAAATGGCACGAACAACGAAAGAAGATCGTCAGTACCGACACCAGCAACTCCGGTTGGTGTGCATGCTGGGTGTGTGGGTGGCCGCCCTGCATCACTCCGTAATTGCTGTCATCGCCGCTCGTACTGCATCGTCGCTGACAGTGAGATCGGCCATTTGCAATCGACTCCAACCAGCTTGCTGCTGGGCCATCGGTAAACTCTTCGGTGTGCGCACGATGTGACGGACGCGCGCTTGCCGGAGGAGATGCGGTTGCACCGGCGCCGGGTCGCCCGCTTGGCCGTAGCTCGACGAGCGCATGGCAAGCACACGGATGTTGGCTCGCTCTGATGCATGACGCACGACCTCCAGGCCTGCTGGCGACTGATCGCGCGCCGCCCCCCAGTAGCTCCACGCTTGCGCGAAAAGAGAGGGGCGGTCTCTGCGATGTGTTGCTCCTTTCCCCAGAGCAAGACCGCGCCTGGCAAGTCCATCTGTCCGGCCGGCAGAAACACATGCTTGGTCGCCGTGCTCGGGTTCTTGAGGTTCGGCAGGACCAGACTGACACGCCGAACATCCATCGGCCGAAGACTGAGCACCTCACTGATACGCGCACCGGTCGCCCAGAGGACCCGTAGCAAGAGGCGATCCCGCTCGTTCTCTGCCGCGCCGATAACAGCGAGGACGTCGTCCAGAGTCAGCCCCTCGGGCGGCTGCCAGACGTTGCTGACGCCGGACTTGACAGAATGCCTTCGTCGACACGCTGGGGGTACTGGATCGCAATCTGCCGAACGCTCAGGTAGGCAAGTTGATCCAGCAAGCCGTGACGCGACACGGCGATGTCCGCGAGCTGCTCGCCAGTTGCGGATCCATCGCCGCCTGCACCGGCGACAACTATCTGGCGCTAATGTGGCGGTTCTACCGGAGTCACCGCGGCGCGCTGTTTCGTCTGGCCCGAACGCTCAGCTTGCATAGCACCACCCAGGACACTTCCGTGCTGAACGCGCTGGAGTTGCTCTTGTAATGTCTTGAAACACGTTCTTCGTCCACGCGCGGAGAGGATCGATCAGACTTGAGAATTTCAGCATCTCGACGGAATCGACGCGATCATAGTCCGCAGCGTCTCCAAACCTGACGTCGCGGACCTGTTGGCGGGCAAGCTGCTGCGCATCCACGACGAAATGGACGATCAAGTCCACCCGGACCATACTTTGCGGCTGGCGACCGGCTCATCGCCGCCGACAGGGATTTCCAGCTGCTCAGCGTGGCTCGGGCCGAGTACACGTTTATCGACTGGAAGCGCTGTTGGGCACACCGCCAACCAGCGACGAGGAACCCTGAAAACCCGATCCGACCAGCGATCAGAGTGAACAAGCCGCACCGGCACCGCCGCAGTGCGCACGCGACGCTCCTTGCCAACAATCTCGACGATCACCCAGATCTCCGAGCTGCTGCAGGTGCTCGATCGGTCAGATGAGCGAGCTCGGCACGGCGGAGCCCGCACCCGATAAGCAGCTCAGGATGGCGCGATCGCGCAGGCCCATCAGCGTTTCAGGCGGCGCCGCCCGCGGTTTTTCCGCCGGCTCCGGGTCAGCCATTTTCCCAGGCGGACGCCGCGAGTCCCCGACCGGGTTGAACGACCACCCTTGGGACTCGCAGGCCTGCTGGACCTTCCGTCGACCGAAGGCGCCAGCGTACACCTCGTGACCCGTCGCGTTGTCGCGCAACTTGAGCGCGTAACCCGTGTAGTCGCCGCCGACCGGGCCATTGGCGGCCACGCGAAAGCTGAGGGTGCTGCCCTCCACGCGGCGGATGACACGTTGAGGTGCCGCCGCCTTGTCGTTCGACGCCTGCCCCTTCGTGAAGGTGATGTCGTCCATCGTGATAAACAAGTTCGCTCTGAGGTTGCGCAGCACGTATCTGGCGAAAACAACGTCCAGGACTGCCGCGACAGCGCACACGGGGTAGACGGTCGGGCTGGGGGATCCATGCAGCACCTGGCTGACTACAACAACAAGCAGCACGGCGGCGATGAGGATCGGCAACTGCAGCAGGTTCGCTGTCGACTGGCGCAGCTCGATCCGCCCTTGACCCGATCGCACGCTCTCGGACACGCAACCATTGTGTCGCGCGGGTAGTCGGCGATGCGTCAACACCGGGGTCGCGGGCGTGGATCGCAAGGTGTACCTCACCCACGAAGCTTGCCTGTACCTCCCGCACAGCCTGCTGACCTACAACCGTGGCGCTGCGATTGATCCCGCCTGGCAAACCAGCCTGACACCAGCTTTGCGTTGATTGGTCTCGCTCCGGGCTCGGCGGTGAGCCCGACGAGGATCTCGTAAAGGCCCGAGTCGGATGGTCGCCCGTACGAACTCGGCACGGCGACGCCCCAACACGGTTCGCGCCGCTCAGGTTGTGGTGAAATGGGTGTGTCGCGCATGCCGTCCGACCCAGGGACAACGACCAGTGTGCGGTGCAGCGACGGAAGGGGAGAGATCACGATGTCTGCCAGCAGCGATGCCGACGCGATCTGCGTGCATACGACGCGTTCCGACGTGGAGACATGGACACCATACGTTCCGATTCCTTTACCGCCGACATTCGCTGGCATCAGGGCGGGCGGAGCCAGATTGCCGGCGACTACGAAGGGATCGATGCCGTCCTCGGGTATTTTCAGAAGCTCTTCGAGCTCACCAACGGTACGTTCGGAACCGAAATCCATGACGTGTTGGCTACCGATAACCACGTCGTCGTTCTGGCCGCCTTCAGCGGGCAACGCGACGGAAGGTCGGTCGGCAACGGCAACTATTGCCAGGTGTTCCATGTGCGCGACGGCCGCGCCGCTGAATGCTGGGTAACTTCGGTGGACGCGTACGGAGTCGACGAGTTCTGGGCGTGACCCCCTGACGGACCCAATATGGTCTGCACGCATACCCCAGCGGGCGTTAGAGCGTTAGTGCCGTACGTCCTGGATTGGACAGTACCGTCACGCGCCACGGCCGGCCAACGCGTCTCGAGACGTCGGTCATTCTCAGGCTCAACGGCCGCTTCGGTGGCGTGGCCTGGGCCGCGCGCGGCCTGAGCAATGCGGAGAAGGCCGGATTCCAAAGCGTGAGCGTCGAACGGACACTGTCGTCTGGATCGACACACGATGGCTACGGTCGTCGTGCTCGCATACCTTCACGGCCCGCCGTTGCCCCTCGCGATCTGGATCGCCTCGACCGTGTGCGCACGCCACGCTTTTCCCAGGACCTCCGAGACCCGATTGCGAATCTTGCCCTCGCTGTGGAAGCGCGTCGGCACACGCGCGGAGCAGCAAGCTCTTGCTCCGCGTGTGTGACCTGACTGACTCCATCGCAGGGCCCGAGCTCACTCCGGTTTGCGGATCCCCGATGGGCGCCTGCATGCCAAACGCACTTGGGCTATTCCGCCGGGCCGCGAAGAAGGCGGGGTGCTCGGATTTGCACGTCACAAACCGTGTGGTTTCATGGCCGCGACCAGGTCTGCGCCCAGGAACGGTGCGTACCAGAAGCGCCAGCCCAGCGCGCGTTGCTCGACATGTTGCATACCCAGCTGGCGCAGATGCTCGGCGTAGCGGCGCGTCCACAGCAGATCGGTAATCAGCAGCCGGCCGCCGGGCTTCAGGACGCGGGCGGCCTCTGACACTGCTTGCAACCGGCGAGTATGGTTGCGCACTTCACGTTCGTCGATGTTGTGAATCGCCAGGCTGCTCACAACCAGATCGAAAGTGTTGTCCCCGAAGGGCATCGCCAGCATGTCGCCAGTCTTGAGTTCGCAGCGCTCGGCCACACCTTCGGCGATGAGATTGCGCCGAGTCATCTCGAGGTTGTTGCCGGACTGATCTTCCGTGCGCCACAAGTCGAGGCCAACGACGGCGCCACGTGGGAGCAGCCTGGCCAGCATGGCCATCACCGCGCCTCGTCCGCAGCCCATGTCCAGGCCGCGCTCGTCGCCGCGAAGCTGCAGGTCCTCCAGAAGTTTGGCCCAGATGTGGAACTTGCCTCTGCGGGTGGCGTGCAGGTACACCGCGGCAGTGAGCAGCAATGGCACGCTGCTCACGAGCTCGACGTTTGCCAATGCCCCGCGGCGCTGCCGATGGTGGTACGCGGACAGAGCCGCCAGGGAAAGGCCGCCTGCGATAGGTGGCAGCAAGCCAGTTAACGGTGCATCGAGACCGTAGTCGCCGCGATGACCGCGGAGGTCGACGTACCGCGGGTCAATCGGATCGTGAATCACGGGCTGTCCTTTCTGGTAGTGCGATAGGTGAAGAGTCTCGCTCCGTGTTCACGGTCGCGTCTTGGACGAATGTTCCCGCCGGATGCTCGCCTGGCCTCACAACATGCGATCCTGGCGGCCGCGGTCCTCCCGAACGCCAGCGCCCTGGTCACCACCCCGCTTGTCTGCCTGCCAGCCTGCGGTGTCGAGCACGGCCTTGCTCGCGTTGTGAGCGCCACGAGCATTGGCGGCAGCCCTCGCGGGCGCAGTCACATCCCAGATACGTGCTTCGGGGGAGCCCACGCGACATCGTCAACCGCGAGAAAGGGGGCGACCGCAACGGCCGCGGGCGTCACCCCGGTGAAGGCCATGACGTCTCGATGAAGGTGGGACTGGTCGACATAGCCGCTCTCCGCCGCGACGGTGGCCGGGCTACGACCCGCGGCGAGACGGTGAGCCGCCCGGTCGAAACGGATGAGCTGGGCGGCGCGCTTGGGAGTGAGACCGATCTGGGAACCGAACCGCGACCAGAGACGCTTGCGGCTCCATCCGACCTCAGCCGCCAGGCGCTCGACCCGCACCCGACCGCGGCTCACCACCAACTGACGCCAGGCGCAGGCGACTTCGGGGTCGACCGCTCGACCGGCGTCGCATCGCTGAATCAGAACCGCCTCCGCGATCGTGAACCGGTCCTCCCACGACCCTGCAGCGCGCAGTCGCTCCTGGGTTCGCTCGGCGTCGCGGCCCCAGAGGTCGTCGAGGGCAACCAGCGTCCCGCCCGACTGCCACGAGGCGCCCAGGACCGCGAGCGCGACGGCCGGTGATAGTCGCACCTGCAGGCACTCGAAACTGCGGCCGCCGCGCCCTCGAGCGGCGCCGGGCGCGAGTCCCGCGACGATGCAATCACGCAACTGCTGACCACTGCCATCGACGACAACGAGTGGTTCGTCGCCGAGGTCGAAGAGCAGCGTGACAGCCGGGTGCGGGACCAGCGCAACGTCGACGAGGTCCGTAGCTCGATCGCTGAACCCTGCCATACTGACCCCAGGCAGCCGCAACGGCCGTGACGGGACCGCGATATCCCATGCAGGTACCGCGGCACGAACTCGCTCGACAGAACGCACGGTTCCTCTCCAGAGAGTATATCGAGTGGTGGCACCGAGGCTGCCATTCCCAGGACACATCCCCACACGAGACGATGCTCACACCTGGTCCCTCGCTTAGAATCCGCGAGCCCGCGACGGCATCGGCACCGTCAGTTCGCATGCTCGACGCCCGCGACGGAGGGGCATCGTTGCGTTGGGTGCTCGGCGTGGACCGTAGCAAAGTCGAGCAGCAGTTTGCCGGTCATTTGTGGGGCTTCCATCATCGGAGTGTGTCCCACGCCCGGCAGCAACTCGATGCGCGCGCCAGGCACGATGCGGTAGCCCACAGCCGACGAGGCACGCCACCGCCCGTCCTCGGCCCCGAAGATGACCAACAGCGGTAGGCCGAGCGGGACCAGCCGGTCCGGAAGGCTCCGCTGCGCCAGGTAGTCTGTCGAAGCGCGCATCGCGCCCGTGAAGTCCCGGAGCGTCAACTTCTGCGCATGCTCGACAAAGGCAGCGGGGATGTCCACTGGACGGGCCGTTCCGGATCGTGCGGCCTTCCGGATGGAATTCTCAGTTCGCAGTCGCCAGAGCAGCCGACCGGTGAGTGGGGCCAGTAGCAGGCGGAAGAGCAAGCTTTCAGGGAGTTTGGCGTCCAGGTTGGGGCCCATATCGATGAGCGCCAGGGCCACCACGGCGTCGGGTCGTTGCTCGGCCAGTGAGGTCGCCAGCATACAGCCGGAGGAATGCCCTACCACCGTAACCCGCCTCACGCCGAGTCTGTCCAGCACGGCGCCGAGCCGACGGGCCCAGGCAGGGACGCTGTACCCGCCAGGGGAACTCGCCGAGATGTTGTCGCCGAGCAGATCGACACGAATCACGTGGTGCGTGCTCGCCAGCAACGGGACCACCGGGTCCCAGATGGCGGTGGGGGCCGCGGCATTGCTCAGTAGCAGGAGGGCGGGCGCGTCTGGCCTGCCGTTCTCCACGACGTGCATGTCACCATCGTCAACTCGAACGAACCGGTCAACGCTGTGCGGATCGCCGGAGGTGTGCTCTGCCAGCAGGCTGGCTCCTGTCGTCATATCGGACATGACCTCAAGCATCGCCAGTACCGGGCCGTGCGTCTTGGACAAATGTTCCGCTCGCGTGGTCAGCGCGACAACATATCGGCGGTGTCGCGAAAATATTCGCACGCTGGTCATCCGCGTGGAAATGACCACGCTAAGGCACAAGCGGTTGACAGGGAACTTCCTGGAATGCCTGGGCTGCACGCGATGTGGACCTGCGAGTCATCGTGGACGACGGACCTCCATCAGCTCTCGTGGCGGGTCGCGTGCGCGGCGCCCCTGGCATGGCGAGATGGGGTCCTCGCCCCTCCCAACCGCTGACTCGGACTATTTGGCGCATCACCATGAACCGGTAGGAACGCGACCCGGCAGCTTGCGTTTCGAAGAAGGCCCGTCGATCGCAACGCGGGCGGTGCGCAGGTCCCGACGATCATCATCGAAGGTCGAACGGTCGTGGACGACGGGGTGGTGCCAGGCGTGGACGTCGAGTCGATGCGCCGGCGCGTGCAGGCCTACTTCGAAACGCGGCGAGGCGCTTGCATCAATTTGATGGCTCGTTTCCCACACCGCTTCACGATCGCGAGTTGGCGGTGCGAGGCTCAGATGTCGGTTTCATACGCCGCGGTGATGATCGACAGGAATGCGCTGATCGCAGCGGCACGTGCAGGCCGCGGCAGAAGTGGTGAGGTCGCCGCGATCATCAGCGAGTAGATCGACGAACTGACTCAGGTAGGCCAACTCCGGCTGGGCGGCCGAACGAGGTGGGACGTTTTTCGGGCGCCTAAGGAATAGCATTGCCGACCTGCTATCGTGCGCGCATCCGCAGCGGACGGCGGTTCGCTGGCTAGCAACGAGCTATCGGCCGGAGCAACGAGCTATCGGCCGGCGCTGGCGCGGACCAGCCAGTGGCTGCTCCGCAAGCGCACTCCGTCTGATGTCTCGAATGGTTGCAATGCAGCCGTCACCGCGTCTACTGCCTGTGGCAAGACGGTATCGTCGACGTGCTCGAGCGCAAAATGAACGGGGCCGGAGCTGATCAGGAACCGGGCCGCATCCGCGGCATCTTCACCGAAGCGCATGCTCAGCTCGATCGCCGCGGTGCTCACGTCACGGAACCCGGCGAGTGTCAGGAGCTCGCGAATGCGGCTCGGATTGGACAGCGAAAACGGTCCGGCATCGTCTGAAACCGTGGGTGCCGCGGGCAGATAGGGCGCGAGGGCGGTGAACAGCGTCCGCAGCTCGTTGTTGCGCAACCCTCCCATACTCACGAAGGCGAGTCGGCCAGCATCCGAGCGCAATGCGCGGCGGATGTTGGCGAAGGCTGCCAGCGGATCGGCGAAGAACATCACTCCGAAACGGCTGATAGCCACATCGAAGCTGGCCGGCTCAAAGGGATAGACCTGCGCATCGGCGTGCTCGTAGCGCACATTGGTGAGGCCTTCGAGGGCGGCCGTCGTGCTCGCGCGTTCGAGCATCGGTTGCGACAGGTCGATGCCCAGGACGTCGCCGTGGGTCGCGGCACGCGCAGCCAGGCGACTGGACAGCCCATTGCCGCAGCCAATGTCGAGGACGCGGTCATCCCCGGCGATGGCCGCCGCGGCGAAGAGGTGCTCGTTGGCGCCGCTGTTGACGATGTCCCAGCGGTCCTGGTGCTCGGCCCAGTGGCGCCCCTCGTAGCCATTCCAGGCTCGGGCCTGATCGGCATTGGCGATGGTATGGGTCACGCGCCCTCCTCTATCATTGCAACACATTGTTGCGATACGGCCAATATAGCCACTCCTTCGCTGCATCGCAACCTAATGTTGCGATAAACGCTGATGGCCGGCCGCGGCCCATCGGGCGCGGTCCGAAGGTGCGTGCCGCCGTGCTGGCCGCGACGCTCGCCGAACTCACGGCCGTCGGTTATGCCGAACTCAGCGTTGAGCGCGTCGCCGAGCGCGCTGGTGTCCACAAGACCACGGTCTACCGTCGCTGGCAGGATCGCGAAGCGCTCGTGGTGGATGCGCTCACCGATGACGTCGCTCGTGAAGTACGCATGCCAAACACCGGCAGCCTGGAAACCGACCTTTGCGAGCATGCCGCCTCGATCATCACGTGGCTCAACAGTTCGAGCGGCAGCGCCATCATCGCGACGATGGTCGCTGGCGGTCGGGTTCCAGAGATCGCCGCGATCAAACAGCGCTTCTTCGAAGATCGACTGCGGCGTGCCGAGCCGGTCGTGACGCGTGCGGTCGCGCGAGGCGAGGTACCCGCCGACACGGATCCAGACCGGGTCATCAAGACGCTGATTGCGCCGATCTACCTGCGCCTGTTGATTACCGCCGAGCCGATCGATGCAACGACGGCAAGGGACGCGGCGCGCCTGGCGGCGGCGGCGGCCCGCGGCGGCCTCCTGCGTCGCGAAGCCGACGTGAGTACCGGTGGACCGCCCGTCTGATGCGGAAATACCAGCCCATCCAGAGGCTGCACCTGCATCTGCCGAACGCCCCAGGTCTCGTCTTCCGGCGGTCGTAGCACGGCCAGACCATCGCGTTGGCAGGTGCTGTAGACGGCTTCGACGTCGTCGGTCCAGAACGACAGCCACGCCCGCGTGTTCGGCAGCCCCGGCGAGGCTTGGATAGCCGCGGATGTCGGCGATGCAGCCGCCACGCGCCGTCATCACCGGAGACGCGGTGGGTTTGCGCCGCGCACCCCCGCCCTCCGGCGGTGCCAACTTGAAGCCGACCAGCATCGACTGAGCCCAGGCTGAACCTCGAGGAGCGCTGTCTCAACGCCTGCGGCCCTCAGGCCGGCTACCCGACCCAGCACGTCCGCGCGCGTGCGACAGGTTTCGGAGGTGCACGAGCATAAAATGGACGCGATAACCGGCCATGCGATCCGCCAGACGCACCGAACTGGTTGATCGTGCCAGCAAACACCGCGCTGCCGGCCCACTTCTCAGTGGGCATCGATTCTCCGCTAACCGTTGACTGATGATCGACGAACGAGTGACCGGTGAATGACTTCGCCGTCGACTGCGATGCGCCGCGGGGATTCACAATGACGATGTCGCTGATCGTCAGTTCTTCCGCGGCCACCTCCCGAATCTGTCCATCACGGTGGACCGCGGCCGTGCGGGGCAGATACTCCAGGAGATCGCGGATCGCTCCGCGCCGCGCGCGACAGTCAAGTCTTCAGGACTTCGGCGACCAGCGCGGAAACCGTAATAATCGGCGCGGTGAACAATTCGGAGATAGCGGCCGCGGCGACGATGGCAAAAGCGCATGGAGAGCTCCATCGTCATGCGCCCGGCGACGATGTTCTCGGCGGCTTCGCTGAAAAATCGGCCAGCCACCGGTCAGGAGGAAGTCTGGCCGACAAGCCCGTTTTTAGCCCGAGTCGCAGTCGCCGCGCGGGCACGCTCGCCAGTTGAGAGAGACGCTCACTCCGGCGAGTGGGCTATTCGTAAGAAGCTCACCTGGACGTTGTGGCTCGTGAACCTGTTGTTCCGAACAATCGAATTCGAGCAGGGACCCGTCGGCAAAGTCTCGGTCCAGCAAACCGTCGTGGAGTTCCACCGGCACGCGGTGATACCGGTATCCCAGAACTTCCTTCTGCAAACGATAGATGGCTCGGACGTGGAACGCTCAAGCGCTTGGATGAGGACGTTGACTCTATGCTCCGAGCGTCTCTTCTCGTCCTGAAGCACAGCGTCGCCCACGAGCACCCGAATTTCCTGACATCTGGCGCTACCTATCAGATGCTGCGAGTCCGAGCGGATGCATGCGGGAGTTGGGCGACGTCTGAGGGATCGCGCGATTTACCAAGTCACGCGATCGTGGTGATGTACAACCGGTGGCGAAATGCAAAGCAATCTCGTAACGGCACTCCAGGCGTTGCTGATTATCGGCGGCATGGTGCTGATCGCCGTGCTCGGCTTTGTCGCGGTCCACCGGAGAATCGCCGTTCACGTCAGACACGCTCACAACGATGTTGCTGGCTTCATTTACGCCGTCGTGGGCATCATGTACGCGATCTTGCTGGCGTACGTCACGATCATCGTCTGGGAACAATTCGACACGGCGAACTCTGTCGTCGAATTGGAGGCCACCAACGCCTACAACATCTATCACATCGCTAACCAGTTCCCGGATCCCTACCGCTCGGACGTCCAGGGAATCGACAAGCAATACGTTGAAACCATCATCAACGAAGAGTGGCCGCTGTTGGCCAGCGGCAAGTCCAGCCCACGGGCCGAAGAGTTGGCGGATCAGCTTGGCGCCGCGGTGGCAGGACTGCCAGTCGCGTCGACGTCGCAGCAAGTGCTGCTGGACCACCTGATGACCCAGTACGAGAGCCTGATCACGCAGCGGCATCTGCGGTTGTTCGAGGCAGGCGCTGGTGTCCACCCCATGTTGTGGGTCCTGCTGGTCTGCGGCGCCCTCGTGACGATCGGGTTCACGTACTTCTTCGGGATCGAGAACGCGTGGGCGCACGCGGCAATGGTCGCGGCGCTCACTTTTGTCATTGCCGGCACACTGTTTGTCGTAGTCCAGGTGAACCATCCGTTCGCCGGCGCAGTGACGGTGCCGACAGACGCAATGGAACAGGTACTCTCGACCTTCAACGCTTCCTGACGATTCTGACGCCCGAACGTCGGCGCTTTGCACCCTCGGCGCCTGCTTTCCTGGCACGCGGACCTCGCGGAGCTTTGCCCCGAGATTCGGCGTCGCGCCGTGCTCTTCGGCACCTGAAGTCGACCACGATCACTGCAGTCTCGAGCCCACGCGCCACCTCACACGCGCGCGGGGCATGCGCGGGTCTGTACACCTACGGGATTGGTGTGCCGGGGGGTTGCAACGCTTCGACGTCGACCGTGCCCGCCTCACACGGCGCGATGCCACCGTCGATGCCTGCCACGAGCTCGGAGCTCATAGTGTTGGGTGGTGTGACCTGCACCGCCGCGGCGGTTGGGCAGGACGTTTCACCACCGGAGGGAACGTCGTGCCAGAAGATGGCGAAGCCGGACGCGGCGCCGGGGACGAGCACGAACGTGCTCGGGCCCGCGAAGTTGCCGGCGACACCGCCGCCGGGTACATCGTTGGTTGGTAACGGCATGCTGCTGGCGTCGAGCAGGAGCACGGTCACATACCCGTCCAGCGTGCATGGCGTGGCGCTGGTGTTGACCAGTTGCAGGGTCGCCTCGAGCGTGCCGGCGGCGCCCTCGCCGCTCACGTAGTTCGCCGACACCTGGCTGGTGGCGCAGGCCGCGGACGGCAGCTGAATTGGCGGCGAGACGGGCTGGGCACTGCTGGAGCCCGGGGCGACGGCCAGGGCCAGGCCAAGAGTCAGCAGGAGGGGGCCTATTTGCAAAGCGCGCCGGGAACGAAGTCTAGCGAGCATGCGGGGCATCTTATCTTGAGCTGCGCGACTTGTCGGACACGTGATGGCGCCCACTCGGCCTCGGCGTGTCGGACAGCAACCGCCGATGGAGCGTGACCACGTTGTGGCACAGCTGAACGCGCAGCATCCGGAGGCTAGTCGCAGGGAGGCCGCGTGCGTCCCGGTCGGACATTTCGAGCTCGAGGGAGTCCGTCGTTCGCACTTGCGCGGGGGCTCTGAGTTTGCTCGGCGGGCACCTTGACAATTCTGCGGGATCGTCAAAAAGCGTCGGGCCAATTGTAACGACCAGGACTGCAAAGCCGGGCGCCACAGCGACGCGATCGGCATCGCCCGACCAGATCACATCACCAGCCGGAGAACGCGCGCGCAGAGGGGCGTGCGGCAACCGTTGGGCGGTGATGCCGTCGCCGCCCGTCATCGTCCTGGCGGCTGGCGCCAGGAGCGTGTCAGGGTTGCACTGCCGCGGCCAAAGGATCGGAAACTGGTGTCGGACACAGCACCAGGGACTATGTCCGTGCCGTCTCCCGACACCGCGCTTGAGAATGGGGGACCGTCAGGGTCGCTGTCGACGACGACCCTGATTGAAAAACCCGGCTGCAGGTGGCTTCGATGGCTTTGAATGGGTCACCCCTCGCCACGCTTCTCAGCGTCGGTGAGCTGCTCGCCCAGGAGCTTCCAGAGACGCGCGGCTTGAGGTCCTGGCAGCGTGAGGGTGACCCGCGCGTCACGGTCTCGTACGTTCGCATTGCGCAGGCCGCGGAACGTCAGAAGCACGCTATTGGCGATTCCGAGTCGCTGAACGAGCGGCTCCCGACTTGAAGCGACGTCGATGTCCTGCACTGGACAATCATCGCGTACGATGGCACTGGTGGGAAACGGGGTCCGAAACCCTGGCCGCGAAGTGGTCCGAGGACCTGCATCGACTGTGGGCTGTTGAAGCCACTCGCGGAATGCGTTCGTTTATCAAGGCGTGCACTTTCGGCGCGTAGGGCTGCTGTCGCGTGTGTCGAAACCGGGCGAGCTCGCGAGCGGTACCACTCCAGCCCCAAGATCCGCGCCACTCAGATCGCTCGCGCGGCGAAAAACCCGCGACTCCGACAAGAGCGACGCGCAGCTATCAGTCGGCGACCTGACTCGTAGACTGGCAACGTGATGGGACAGAGGCTAGCCCAATCGCTGGTTGTGATTGGCGTCGTACTGACTGTCTTTGGCACGATGCTGTTCCTGAATTTCTTCTCGCTTCGCGACCTGGTCCTGGAAACACACGTGCAGCCAGCGATCGCGATCGTGTTCGACACGCGCGACGACATATCGCATCGGCGCGCGCAAGGGCTCGAATTGCTCACCGGGCTCGGAGGCGTTGTCCTCGTCGTCGCTGCCGCCTCGTGGCTCCGAATCTCGCGGGTACCGTAAGCTGAGATTACCGACGTTGGTTGCACGACTTTAGCCAAGGGAAGCTTGCTCGTGGCGGCCAACAGAAGCCATAGGAGTTGACCAGCCATGCTAAGCCAGGAAGACAACGAGACTCTCACAAAAGTCGGCCCCGGTACCCTCATGGGCAACCTGCTGCGGCGCTACTGGACGCCAGCCTGCCTGTCCTCGGAGTTGCCGGGGTCCGACAGCGATCCCATCCGAGTGCGGCTGCTGGGCGAGAATCTCATCGCCTTCCGCGATAGCAACGGCAAGGTGGGCTTGATCCAGAACCACTGCCCCCACCGCGGCGCGTCGCTGTTCTTCGGGCGCAACGAGGAGAGCGGTCTGCGCTGCGTCTATCACGGCTGGAAGTTCGACATCACCGGCCAGTGTGTCGACATGCCAAATGAGCCGGCTCGAGTCGGACTTCAAGACCAGGGTCAAGGCCGTCGCTTACCCCACGCACGAGTCGGGTGGGATCGTGTGGACCTACATGGGTCCCCAATCGACCATGACTCCCTTCCGAGACTTCGGCTCGGAGTCACTGCTGCAAGACCAGTGGCGAGTCGGCAAGCAGCTGTCCACCTGCAACTGGGCTCAGTCGATGGAGGGCAATCTCGATTCGGCCCACATCTCCTATCTGCACCAGTACTTTGCCATTACGGACATCCCGGAAGATGGCACGGACAAGCCTGGCTACCCGTCGAACCTGATGTCGATGAAGTTCTGGCGGCACGACCGCGCGCCCCGTTTCGAGCTGGTGGACGAGTGGTACGGGTACCGCTACGCCGCCGTTCGCACCACGCCCAACGGGCACAAGCACGTCCGGGTGAACGCGTTCATCGTTCCCTGGGGGACCTGTGTCGCGTCAATTCCCTTCGGCGTCAATCAGGGCCTCTTCGTGCCGATCGACGACGAACACTGCTTTCGCTATTTCATCGCCATGCAGCCGGTGGTCAACCCGCGGGGCCTTGGCGGCCAGGGCTACGCTTCCGATCCGAATTGGCCGTACGGCGTGTTCGGTGGAGCTGGGCGCGGTACGATCGCTCGCAGCCTCACGGCCGAAAACGACTATCTGATCGACCGCGAGAAGCAGAGGACGGTCAGTTACAGCGGCATCGACGATTTTGTGAGCCAGGACCTGATGGTCACGGAGTCGATGGGCGCCATCTTCGATCGGACGAACGAGCGCCTCGGCACCACGGATGTGCCAATCATCCGTATGCGGCGCATCCTCATCGACGCAGCCAAGGGATTAGCTCAGGGCCAGCAGCCTCCTGCTCTTGCCGGTGTGGAAGGTCACGACCTCCGCAACATCCGAGCCGTCGAGAAGATTCTGGAGCCTGGCGAGCATTGGCAGGTGCTGGGCACCTGGGACGATCCGACGGTCCAGGAGTCAATGGCGGCTTTGCAGGCCCACTAGCCCGGCAGCGCGTGCCATGGAGGAGGGCAACCGACCACCTGCCGAAACAGATTCGGGAGCGCTGCCGAAGAGAAGCGAAGACCACTTACTCCAGGCTAGCCCAGGGAGGAATCACTCGTGCAGACACCAGCGTGCAAGATTTGCGAGTTCGTCGACTCGGTACCGCCGGGTGGCTGGTATACCGAGACCGAGCACTGGCGCATCGGCCCACACATCGCCACGCGCGTGCCCGGCTGGGTCGTCGTCTACCTGCGCCGCCACGCGGCTGGCTTGACGGACATGTCCCAGGCGGAGCTCACGTCAATGGGCCCCGCACTCTCCGCTGCCGCCTCGGCCATCAACAGCGTGCTCGAGCCAGAGCGGGTGTACAGCTTGATGTTTGGTGAGAACGTGCCCCACGTGCACGTCGTGTTGGTCCCGCGCGGGAAGGACGTGCCACCCGCGCATCGCTCATCAGCGCTGCACGTCAACGCGAAGCTGTACGAAGATCCTCAGCGGGCAGAGGAGGTCGCCGAGCGCATCCGCCAGGCGCTGCGGGTGCCGACGACCGCGGGCTGAGCCGTCGCCAGCATCTGAGGCGTCTGCCGGGGTGATGAAAAAGCTGGAAGCTCCACCAACGACGGCAGGGCTCGACTGCAGGTTGAAATTGCTCATGCCGCGTGTCTCAAAGCCGCCATTCTCGTTCGCCGGCCTGACTCGAACACCCGCTGGCCGTCCTCCGTCGCCAGGGAGTCCACAACCCCGCCCCAGGGCTGAGGGGACACGCGGAGGCGATCGATCGTATCGCCGAGACTTTCCCGTACAGGCCGACAACTGGAGAACGACAATGAACGTACCAATCACCGAGATCGATACGCGCTTCAGCGAGCCAGACGCGACCGCATCGGAGTGGGAACAGACTCGCCGTGCGATCGAGGCCGCCGAGTTATTCTGGATCTGCACCGTCCGCGCCGACGGCCGTCCTCACGTGACCCCGCTGGTTGCCGTGTGGCTTGACGGAGCGATCCATTTCTCCACGGGTCCGGGTGAGCAGAAGGCCATAAACCTGCGGCACAACTCGCACGTGATCCTCACGACCGGGTGCAACCAGTGGGACGCTGGGCTGGACGTGGTGGTCGAGGGCGATGCCGTCCAGGTCACCGACGAAATCACCCTCAAGCGTCTCGCCGCGGCTTGGGCTACCAGGTGGGACGGACGATGGAAGTATCAGATCAGCAATGGTCGCTTTCGCCACGCGGTAGGCGAAGCGCTCGTGTTCTCAGTCAAGCCGACTAAGGTCCTCGCGTTCGGAAAGGGCACCTTCAGTCACACCCGTCACCGATTCTGACTCACAACGCGACCACAGTTTGTCATCAGTCGGCGCGCCGCGCTTTGGTCGCTAGCCGAGCTTCGTTTCCGCGCTGGCGCTGGCTGCCCGTGGGACAGGGACGTTCGTCCACTGTGCACCTTGATAGAGAGAGGCCACCGCGGCGAGTCGTCGCGGCAAGTTGCGCCCGTTCTTGTCGAGCAGGCCATCTCACGCTCGGTGTGACGACCGCCGACCGTTTTTTGTCAGCGCGGTCAATGCGGACTTGGCTACTCGTAGGGAACGCGCTTCGGTATCTGTCGTGCTCTGGTGGGTTGCGTTCGAGTGCCGCTCGCCGCGGAAGTTGGCGGTCGGGTTGCCATGATTGTAGGGTGGCTCGTTCGAGGGTGGCTCGTTCGAGGGTGGCTCGTTCGAGGGCGGCTCGTCCTTGGGGCAGAAGCTCTTGAGCCTGGCTGCGGCCTGGATCAGCGTCCCCTCGACGGTGAAGTGCGTATCGCTAAGCAGGTCCCCGCTGGGTTACGCGGTTACGCGCCGGACGGCACTGGCGTCGGAGTCATCGACCCCCTAGTCTGAAGTTCGGCCGACAAGCCCGTTTCGGCTCACGTCGCAGTCGGTCGAACTTCTGCACACAGTTTGCGCTAGGGACGCGGCACGCGGTTTCGAGGTCTATCTCAGGCTTTTCGGCCGCGTCCCCAGGTCACGGCCGATCTCGGCTTTGGGGAAGGGCGGGCCTAGACAACGTCAGCGAGAAAGGCGTTGACGTCGCGCGCGAAGCGTTCGGGCTCGTCATCATGCACCCAATGGTGCGCCTCACTGTACGTGACGACACGCACCTTCTGGTTCGTGGTTTCCATGCGTGCCACGGCCGCATCGGTGAGCACCTGCGATTTTCCGCCACGCAGCACGAGCACTGGGCAGCGCAGCGCCGCGAACTCGGGCCAATAACCGTTCGCACTTGCTGGATCCTCCGCCAGTCGTGCACGATTGAGTCCAGCTACGTCGGTGCGCCAGGTCCAGGCGCCATCCGCCCGCTGCACAAACACGTGGTCAAGCGGGCGATCGCGAGCCGCCTCGGGGAAGGTTGCTCGGGCAAACGCGTGCGCGTCCTCTCGAGTCTTGAACGTCAAGGGCCGGTCTGCTGCAGGAATCCTTGCCGCGGACGCTGATCCGAGATCACGAGGCCCGGAGTCAACCAGCACCAGCCGTCGCACCATCTCCGGATGCGTCGCTGCGTACGTGAGGGAGATGATCCCCCCGAGAGAATGTCCCACCAGATCGAACCGCCCCAACCTGAGCAGGTCAGTCACCTGTTCGAAATCGGCGACGTAGTTCGCTACGGTGTACTCAGCGTCCGGGTCCCAATCTGTTTCACCGTGACCACGGTGGTCTGGCGCGATGATGCGGTACCGGTCAGCGAACGCTGGTGCGGCCCGCGTCCAGGAGCCCCGGGCCGAGCTATTGCCGCCATGCAGCAATACGAGCACCGGATTGGCCGCATCGCCCCATTCGAGGTAATGGTGCCGACGACCATTGATGGTCAGGAAATGCTCTTCTGGCGCGATTTCCGTCGGAGTCGCAGGAGCGGGGTTCAGGTTGTCTGGCATCGGATTACGCCTTTTTTATCAGTCCTCCCTCACTTCGTGGGGAGGTCTCGTTGCCGGTCTGGTCGTTCTTGTCGTAACGCCGAGTTGCGCGGTTGCTGTGTCAGGGCTAGCGTTGCACGGCTATACAAGCATGGCATGAGAATGCTATTCGGTGAGCCGGGCCGCTGCCGCAAACGCGGCGACGACACCACGAATCTCCCTCGAGCGTGACTTCGTGCGGCGCGGCATGACCCGCATCAGTCACTGGAGAGGGTGCGATGCAGGGACTCCTGAAACCGCGGGACTGGCGTTGCGCCCCCGCGTGGTTCAACTCGACACCCAAAAGAGCACCCTGCGCGTGCGCGGCATGCGCGAGGACGCGCAGACCAGGAATCATGGCGTCCTCGTGGACTCCGAGTTGAAACCGCGGCGCCTTGCCATCCTGACGAACAAACGAAGACTCGGTGTAGAGGAGGGCGACGCACGCAGACGCACGGGCACCCAGATCCGCCGCGTATCGCTCTGCCGTCCTGGTGGTGCCGCCGTTGACTGACGTGTGCACGCGAAGATAATTCGATCTGACGTCGAGCAGTTGCACGGGCTGCAGTTCGTCGGATAGCCGCTAAACCGCGCGGGATGTTCGAACGCTCACATTGGGACGGCCTCAGCGCGGAGCGGCGCACGTCGGTCCTGGGTTGCGAAACTCAGTCGGCAGCGTGCTGGTCGCTGTGACTCGGCTCTTCCACGACGCGCCGCCGGTTGCCGGCTGAATGGTCGCGGGCCGCACGCTCGGCACCCTTGACGTCTCCGGTGGCGAGCGCATCGAAGATGCGCTGGTGTTCCTCAATCAGCCCGAGTGAACTGCCAGGACCGTGGCGCTGGTACAGCGGCGACCGGTGGACATAGTCGCTTAGCTCCGCGAGTGTATCCCGCAAGCGGACGTTTCCACACGCGCGGTAAATTGCTCGATGGAAGAGCGCGTTTTCGTGCTCCACGTCGCTGTAGCGGCCTTTCGTCAGGAAGAATTCGGCGAGCTCCAGATGTCCCTTGAGTTCTTCGATGAGCTCGGGAGTCACCCGCGTGGCCGTGCGACGGGTTGCTACTGGTTCAAGTGCGGCGCGAATCTCGTAGATGTCCTCGAAGTCCTGCCACGTCATGCCGCGGACTACGACGCCGCGGCTCGGCGACGGGCTGACAAGGCCCTCCGCTTCGAGGCGCCGGAACGCCTCCCGAAGAGGTGTTCGACTCACTTGCAGAGCCGCGGCCACATCCTGTTCAGTAATCTTCTCGCCAGCCGGCAACTCACCGGCGAGGATGGCACCGCGCAGCGCTCGAAACACACGATCCTGGAGTGAGCCACCGGATTCCACCGCGAACGCGTGACTCAGGCCCGCGAACCGCTCCGAACCAGACCGTTCGTGGATCACCGTGTTCTGCGGATTGCGCGACGAGCTGCTGCGGCCGTGGACCGACTCTGCAGTCCCGCGTGCGGGATTCGCGCTGCCGTTGCTGCCAGAATGCCCTGTGGCCGAATCCAGCGCGGCCGACTCACTTACGGGCTGCATGCGGGGTTGCTTTGCGCCTGAATTTGCCGTTCGAGTTGCCATCCGGTTGCCAAATGCTAACCGTTTTTTCCGGAGCAGTGCGAGGCATGCTGGTCGCCGCTCGGTTCATGGTGTAACCAGCACCTTACCCACACGACCGTCCTTCATCGCGGTGAAGACGTCGTTGAGCTCGTGCATTGGTCTGCAGCCGTCGATAAGCGTGCCAAAGTCGATGCGCTCGAGCCAGCGCAGCGCTCGGTCGAAGGTGTGGCCGCGGCTGCTGGCGCCCTTGAAGGTCAGGCCTTTCGTCTTGAGTTCGATTGGCGTGAACGGAAACTGGTCCTCGGCCGGTGCCTGGCCGAGCATCACGATCGTTCCGCCGCGATGGGTGGCATCGAAGGCCTGCCTGAGGGTGAAGTGACGCGTGACAGCATCCACCGCAAGACTCACGCCGACCCCGCCCGTTTCGGCACGGACGACTTCGACCAGGTCCTGGGTCGTGGGATCCACGACGACGTCAGCACCCATCTGTTGCGCGATCGCGCGGCGGTGCGCCGAGGGCTCGGACACGATCGTACGAGCAGCGCCCGAGTGACGGAGCAACGCGTGCACCATCATGCCCATCGGCCCAGCACCGAGGACCAATGCGACGGAACCAGATCTCACCTGGGCGATGTCGACCGCGTGCAGGCAAGCTCCGAGCGGTTCGGCCTGCGACGCAACTTCGAGCGAAACGCCCTCAGGCACGCGGTACGTTCCACTCTCGTGTGAAAGCACATACTCCGCCCAACCATGCGTGTAGACGCGGCGATTGGTGCAATGCGTCGTGTAGTCATTCAAGCAGTAGAAGCATTCACCGCAGAAGATGTACGGGTTGACGGTGACCCTGTCGCCAACTTGCACGCGACTCACCCCGGGACCGATCTCCGCGACCACCCCTGAGATCTCGTGTCCCAGGTTGCGCGGAGCTGAAGTGGGCGCCGTGCTCGTGCCGCGCTGCCAGCCTTCCCAAGCGTGGAGGTCTGTGCCGCAAACACCGCAAAAAGACGTCTTGACGATGACCTCACGAGGTCCGGCAACGGGATTGGGGACCTCGGTCACGCGGACATCGTGGGGTCCGAACAGCAATGCGGCTTTCAAGCAGTCACCTCGGGAAGAGTCAAACCTAACGCGTTGGCACGCTGGAGGATGAGTGCTGCGCGTTCGATCGCAGGTCCGCCCAGTGTCACTCGGCCGTCAATGGTTTTGAAGCCACCGGGACGCTCAAAAGCCGCTTGGACCTTGCGAGCCCAGGCGACGTCCTCGGCGGGTGGTTCCCACGCGCGGTGCACGGCCGGCACGTTCTGCGGGCGACTGCACAGTTTGCCCTCGAAGCCCATGCGAAAGGAATAGAGTGCGCTAAGGTACACCTCGTCCTCGACCGACGACTGGCCATCGCTCGATCCCGTGGAACCTTCGATGGGTACGAGTCCCAACGCGCGCGCGGTGTAGACAACCCGGCCGCGTGCGTACAGCGTCGACTCCAGGGCCGTGCCCGAGCCGAACGTGGCCCCGGACCAGACGTTCGCGGGGGGGACTGTGGTGACGCCGATATCCGGATAGAGTGCGCCGGCACCGAGAATCAGCGCTTCGACTCGTGCGTCAGCAGTCGCGATCTGCTCTACGCGCAGCACTGCCCGCGCGGTTTCGACCATCGCCCAGATGCGGACTCCTGCCGCCTGCGCCCCGAGCGCGTCGAGCACCCGAGCGATCGCCGTCACGTCGTCGGCGTCTTGCGTTTTCGACAGCACGACGGCGTCGGGTTGGGCACTGACGACCGCACGCACGTCGTCCTCTGCCATGCCGGTTTCGAGGGCGTTCAGACGCACGGCCCGGGTTTTGCCGGACCAGTCGAGCTCGTGAAAGCTACGAACTATCTGCAGACGAGCCGCGGCTTTTTCTGATTCTGGAACACCATCTTCGAGCTCGAGCCAGACCATGTCTGCCTCGGACGCGGCGGCTTTGGCGGCAAGCCGCGGGTCGTGACCAGGCGTCATGAGGAGCGATCGACGGAGCTTCATGCAGGAGTCCCTGTCACAGCGCGCAAGCGATCTACGACGATGGCTGCTGCAGTGGTGTCGTACGGCACCTCGTCAACCGACGCGCATACGATGCCTTGCGTAACCAACGCTGCCTGGAGATCCGGAAATTCCCAGCGGGCAGCGTCGTCTCGGACGCGATTGATTGACAACAGCACTTCAGCTCCAGTCTCTCGTACTCGATCACCGACGAAACGGACTCGTTCGGCCAGTCCGTATTTGGCGGGCGCGGGCGCGCCGAACGCCGCGCGATCCGCGACCGCGTCCAGCCAAAAGGCGTTCTCGTCGACCCCGTCCGCGTAGTACCGGTCGCCCCAATCGTGGTCTTCCCCCACAATCACACATCCCTCTTGTTCGATGACCTGATAGACGTCTGTCGCGTCGTGCGCGCTTCCCGTGACGAACACTCGGCGACCGGATATAGCTGGGGCGCCGGCTAACTCCTTCAGCGCGCGACTGAGGAGCAGGTCATAGTCGTCGCGCGGGAGCAGCATGGCGCAGCCGATCACGGACAGGGCGTCGACGCCGCTGACAGATGGTGGTGCGGACGTTCGAAGGCTGGCTACCTCCGTCAGACGACGGCGCTGGGAATTGCTATGGGTCAACTCTCGCCCGACCGACGCGTCATCGACGGAATGACCGCCCCAGCGTTCGATTGCTGCGAGCAGGTCGCGGATGCGATCGCGGTTGTAGCGGGCGGTGGTGAGATGCGGCAAGTGCAGCACGTCCAGGAAGTGCAGCTCGGGCAGCCTCACCTCGGGGCGCATGAGTCGTATCTGGCGGAGGTTGAAGAACAAGTTGACGTGGGCCTCGAGGCTGTGATCGATGATCAGCGCATCGAGATAGCCGTAGGTGCCGTTGACCAGACGCTCGAGCAAGGAGCGCGTCACCGGTTCGGCGAGGTGTCCATAGCGGTCCCCGGATAGCGGCGGGGCTGCTGCATCGCCGCGAAGCCGGATGGGGACCAGCCCCGCCGCGGCAATGAGCTCGACAGGGACGTCTGCACCGATATAGCCGCAGATGCGTGCGCCGGCCGCCTTCGCCTTCCGCGCGAGGGCGTGCGGATCCGCGTACAGCTCGCTCGCATCTCGGACACGGCATCGCCATCGGAGGCACTCATCGTCTTGCCAATCGCTCGCGCGCCACCGGGACGACGCGCGCCTCGATGAAGTCCGCCACATCCTGTTGCACGCGTTCGGTGTCCTGCGCATTCGGTAGCTCGATAACCGGGATGCCCGCGCGCTCGAGAGCGACGGCACTCCAATGCTCGCTCGGGTCGCGAATGACGACACCGTCGACCTGGTGGAGTCGCGCCTCCTTGACGTGCCAGGCCGCCGACCAGGGCGGCGCGTGAAACAGTTCGTTGTTAGCCACCCAACGCGCGGCGAGCGCGCGCAGCGGGTCGCTGTCGTCGTAGTAGCGCAGGTACACCTCGGACTCCGCGAGGTACATCGACCAGATGAATGCGGCCCCGAACCGCTCCTCGAAGTACTGGTAGAACGCCAGGTTCGACCAGAGTCCGGGCCCAATCCACATCAGCCGAACGCGCTCGTTCTGAACCGCGCCGACACCCTGCGCGGCGCGCTCGGTGATCTCGTCGTAGAAGGCGCGCACGGCGTCGCGCGCCCATTCGGTGCCCCAGTGCCAGCGCGGAATGGTGGCCACCACCATGGTATCGACGACGCTCACTGGGGACGGAACCGTTCGGGCAATCAGGTCTCGGGCGGCACCATACAGCTCGAGCTGCTCGTTGCTGAGATCCATGACACGCTTCAGGCGAGTCAACCCGAACGGTCGCCCCAATCGATTTTCCAGCGCGTGGACGATGCCCTCCATCTCCGCTTGCTGGAGATCGATCCGTTGCGGGGTAAGCAACGCCTCCCAATCATGGGCGCTGCGCTCCCACCAGTCCGGATAGGGTTCCAGGCCTGTCCCGACGCTGCGCTCCAGCAAAAAACAAGCCGCACCGAATTCCCGCGCGTACAGCTCGTGGATTTTGCGCGAGGCATCGCCATTGACGGTTTCGACGATGAACGAAGGCTTCGGCAGACCGCCCCACGGTGGCTCGTCTGCATCAGACACGAACGCACTCCCGAGCATCGGGCTCGTGTGGCCGTCGGCCGGGTATCCGCGCGAGGTCAGTAACCGCGCGTAATCTCCGGCTTTGCGACGCGAGCTCACCACTGCCGCCCACCAGGTGCTGATGACGTACGGAATCCCGAAGACCTGGAATAATTCCTGAGTTGAAGCCGCGGAGGCAACGCCAATCGGTTCTCCGTCTCGCGCGCGCTCCTGAAGCTGACCGAACCAGTTCCGCTGGTACGCATTCAGCTCGCGGGTCGAGGCCAGGCCGCGCGGTGCTTCGACCCGTTTCGACGCGGAGGTCATGGCTCGTCCTGGCCGTCGGTCAGGTCCCAGCGGGGACGAGCGTCGACGGTGAAGGCACGCATAATGTCTCGAGCGGAGGGTTCCCGATCGAGGTTGGTAATGCGCTGCGCTACTGCCGACGCCTGCTCCCGACCCAGGAGCGGCGCTGCATTTGCGACGAACTTTGCCACGACTCCATCCCTCTGCAGTGCCAGGCCGCGTCCGAGCGGAAAACTGCGCGATGTGCCATTTTTCAGATTCACGCTGACGCGACCTGGATCTCCTCGATCGGAAAGTCCTCGATCTACCGTGACATGGACGCGTTGCAGCACGCCACTGTCGTAGATGCGCTGGAAGTTGTCTTCGCGAAACGTATCGACGCTGATCGTACCGTCGAGCCATCCGGCGGCGAGGATAAAGGGGACCGAGAATTTGCCTTCCAAACCGGTTTTGGGATCGGTGCGGAAAGTGGCTGAATCCGTAGGATCGGTCGCGCGAAACACTTCTATTGACTCGACGTCACCACGCTCGAAGCCTGGCTCATCGAAGATCGAGAACAAGGCGGTGAGCGTGGAGTTGTGGCCGAAACACGCTGGCCAGGCTTTGACGGTTGGGGCTCCGCGACCCTCCGGAGTACCCTGGGCGACCTGTGTCGACCGCGCGGCCGCGGCGACCCAGCGAGGCGGCCACGTCGCGGGGTCGAGCGCTCCACCGCCGAAGCCGTCGGCCGGCCGCATGGCGCTCCTGAAGACCACGCCGAGACCATCCAGCACACGTGACACATCCTTGCGCGGTCCACCGAACGTGTCGAACACGCCCCGGTAGCGCACCCCGTCGAGACCCTCGAGGATCTCGGCTTCCGCGGTCCAACCAAGCGCAGTCAGTCTCGCGGCCTGAACGCCACCTCGCGCCGAGTTGCCGGCGTCGAAGGGTTTGGCGAGCGTGCCGAAATTCGCACGCAGACCGCTGCTGGATGCGGCGCCAAGGGCAAGCGCGGTCTGGAGCTGGCCCGTCGTAAAGCCATGTAAGCGACCGGCGCCGAGTGCCGCGACCATTGGACCGACAACGCTCGTCGGGTTGTGCTGGCGATCCATAGCCAGTGCAGGGATCAGGTGCGTCCAGACCTCATAGGCTGCCACCCAGGCGACGATGAGGTCCTCGCCCGATGTATTGAGCTCCTCGGCCGTCGCGAGCAAGGCTGCAAGGTAGTAGCTCGTGTGAGGAGTGTCGTCCCAGTCTTCGGCATGCATGAGGCAGCCGTTCACGAAGGCGGCCCACATAGAGCTTGCACGTTCTGCGCGGCCGATGACGGTCGCGCTGGGCGTGCCCGCTCCCTCGCAGTCCAGGAGCGCGTGGAGCCTGGCGGCGATGGGCAGCGAGGCCCCGACCGCGGCGGCCCCGATCGAGTCGAGGATGCAGTCAGTAGCAGTCTGGACCGAGGCGGCAGGTAGGTCTGTGTAGCGCAGGCTCGCCACCCAATCGGCGAGCTGTGCGGTGACGTGGGTGAGGTCGGCGCGCTGAGCCACGTGAGTCACCTGCCCGGCCCGTCGGTTCGAGCTTGGCACGACGCTGCTGGATGCTGCACAATAGGTCAATCTTACATGCATGCATACAAATTTTCCAAGGGCCTGCGGTCTGAGCCGCCTCGGAAAGTATGGTGCATGCCAGTCGTCCAGCCGGGAGGTCCTGCTGCATGAGCGCTGCGCTCGACGGGGTCGTGGTCCTCGACTTCACCCAGTTTCAATCCGGCCCAACCGCGACGGAGCACCTCGCCTGGTTTGGAGCCACCGTCGTCAAGGTTGAGCGTCCGAAGGTCGGCGAGCAGGCTCGCCGATTTCCCGGCGACCCCCCGGGCATGGACTCACACAGCTTTCTGATTCTCAATATGAACAAGAAGTCGGTCACGATCGACGTCAAACAGCCCCAGGGGCGCGCCCTGGTTCGCCGCCTGATCGAGAAGTCCGATGTGTTCATCGAGAACTACGGTCCGGGTGTCATCGAGCGCCTCGGTCTCGACTACCCCACCGTGCGCGGCATCAACCCTCGCATCGTGTACGCACAGATCAAGGGCTTCGCGTCCGACGGGCCCAACGCGCATGTGCCGGCCTTCGATCCGATCGGCATGGCCTCCGGCGGCGCGATGGCTGCAACCGGGGAAATGACCCGACCCGAACAGCGCTCCGGGGGCAGCGCGGACACGGTCGCCGCCTATCACTGCGTGATGGCCATCCTGGCCGCGCTGTACCAGCGCGATCGCACTGGCGAAGGTCAGCGCATCGAAGTGGCCATGCAGGACGTCGTCATCAGTTTTCTGCGGCAGGCCTGGCAGCCGCGACTGGCGCTTCAGCCGCCCCCCAAGCCTGGCGCCGGATGGACGACCGCGCCGCACGGCTTCTACCCCTGCAAGGGTGGCGGACCGAACGACTACGTGTACGTGTTCACCTCGCGCTGGGCGGGCAGCCGCGATTGGGAGGGCCTGCTGCGCGCGATAGGCCGCCAAGATCTGATCGGCGACGAGCGCTACGCCACGCCTCGCGCCCGCTACGACCACCAGGACGAAGTGAATGCACTGGTGACTGACTGGACATCGAGGCACACCAAGTTCGAAGCCATGCAGATTCTCGGCAAGCACGACGTTCCGACCAGCGCGATCATGTCACTGGACGATATCGCCGCGGACGCGGACTTGCGCCGGCGCGGCGTGGTCGCCGAGATCGACCACCCCCAGCGAGGCAAAGTGGTCCTGCCGGGTGATCCGGTCCAGATGTCTGCATCGCACGTCGAAATCCGGCCGTCGCCGCTGCTTGGCGAGAGTACCGACGACATCATCGGTGGCCTGCTCGGTGTCAGCACGGAGGAGCTCGAAACGCTGCATGCCAGTGGCGTGCTGTAGCACAACGCGAAGGGCGCCGGCACCTGCATGACGGACGTCGTACCGGGAATTCATCAGTTTCGGCTCCCACTCACTGGCAATCGGCTGCGTCATATCAACGCGTATCTGCTGCGTGGCGATAACCGCTACACGCTCGTGGACTGCGGTTGGAAAGCCGCCGACGTGCTGGAAACCCTGCAAGCGGAGCTGCGCGCGATCGGCGTGAGTCTGAACGACGTTCGGACGCTGATCGTTTCCCACTTCCATCCGGACCACTACGGTCTGGCAGGCACGCTGGTGGAGCTGGGCAAGCTGCGCCTGCTGATGCATCGCCTGGACTGGCTCCACGTGCGTACGGTTCAGAGCGATCCGGTGCAATCGTCGCAGGTTTCGGGCGAATGGCTGCGCTACCACGGCCTGGCGGGTACCAGTCAGGACGATACCGAGCGGGCGCTGGATGCCTTTGAGCGTTACACAATTGTTGCACCCGATGTGGAGCTCGAAGACAACGCATGCATCCCTGTTGGCCGTCACGAACTCCGGGTCGTCTGGACTCCTGGTCATACGGCAGGACATATCTGCCTGCACGACCCGGAGCGAGACCTGATTCTTACTGGCGACCACGTGCTCGATCCGATAACACCCAGCGTCAATTACATGCGGCCAAACCTCGGCAATCCTCTCGGTACGTTTCTGAGGTCGCTTCGGAAGGTCGCGGATCTTGATGTTGATCAGGTGTTACCTGCTCATGGCGAACCATTCCGCGGGCTGAAAAGGCGCGTTGGCGAAATCCTCGAACACCACGATCGCCGCGAAGCAGCGGCGCTCGACGCTCTCGTCGGCGGCCCGCAGAGCGCCGCGATGGTGGCCGAGCGTCTGCCGTGGACCCGCCGCGAATTGCGTTTGAGCGAGCTTCCACCGTTCCAGCAACGCATGGCGCTCGGCGAAACGATCGCGCACCTTGAAGAATTACGGGCGAACGGCCGCGTCGGATCGGACGAAGACAATGAACGCATCTACTACCACTTGTCGCGGCAGAAGCCTGGTGGCGAGTGTGAATCAAATGGGGAGAGAGAGTAGCGATGGGTAGTGACGTGCAGCCTCATGCCATCAGCCGTCGGTCGGCGATGCGACTCGTACTTACGGGCGCCGCAGTGACCCTGGCGGCTGCCTGCGCGCCTGGAGCGTCAAGCCCGGCCGCGACTCCGACACCGGCGTCATCTTCCGCCCCATCGACCTCGGGCGCGGCGCCGACCTCCGCAGCAGCAGCCTCGCAGGCTGCTGGCCAACAACCCAAATCTGGTGGGACGCTGAACGTAGGGATGAACGGGGAGATCACCAGCCTCGACGGGCATCTGATCTCACCTCAGAACGACCTCACGATGTTCATGGTCTTCGACTCACTGACCCGCTACGATCAGCAACGCCAGCCCCAACCGAGTCTTGCGCAAAGCTGGGAGCTCAGTACCGATCAGAAGCAGCTGAAGCTCAATCTGCGCAACGGTGTGCAGTTCCATGGCGGGCGCATGCTCACCAGCGACGACGTCAAGTTCAACATGATGCGCGTGCGTGATCCGAAAGTCGGGACCTCACAGCTGCTGTACATGAGCAACTGGTTCTCGGACATCCAGACGCCCGACCCGAATACGGTGATTCTCGTATCGGACCAGCCGAGACCAGCCGTCTTCGATTTCCTCGAGTACCTGAACATCATTGACCCGGACACCGTGCAGGGAACGACGGTCCCACAAACGGCCGTTGGTACTGGCCCGTTCACCTTCGTCGAATGGGTTCAGGGCGATCACGCGACCTTTGCCAGGAACAAGAACTACTGGCAGACTGGCATGCCGTACCTCGATCAGGTGGTCGTGCACCTGTTCAAGGACCCACAGAGCATGGTCGCGCAGCTCGAAGGCAATGCCGTCGACGGTGTGTTTAATCCGTTGATCCAGGATACGGTGCGCCTGAAGCAGGACTCCAGCTACCAGGTCAACGTCGATCCCATTGCGGCCTCAGATTTCGTCATCGCCATGAATACGTCGGTTGCTCCGCTCGACAACAAACTGGTTCGCCAAGCGCTCAACTACGCGATGAATCGTCAGCGCATCGCGAGTCAGGTGATGCAGGGGCTCGTGCAACCGATCAATCTTCCCTGGCCGTCGGGTTCGCCGGCCTACGAAGCAGACAAGAACAACACGTACAGCTTCAACCTTGACAAGGCGAAGGCGCTGCTGCAGCAAGCCGGCGTCTCGAACCTGCAATTCGATTTCCTGTACTCGAATGTCTCGCCTGAGATCGCGAGCCTCGCGCAGATCTATCAGGCGGACCTCGCGACCATCGGCGTCTCGCTGAACTTGAAGCCGCTCGAGTCGGCGGTGTTCAACCAGACCACCAACGCGCTGAATTACACCGGACTGGCAGCGTCGAACGTCGGCTTCGTTCAACTGGAGCCCAGCTCGCTCGCATCGCTGAGCGTGTGGTTCAGGTACACGGGCAATAACGAGGCGTTCATGAGCGACCAGTACACGCAGCTGGTCACGGGTGCCGCCACGGAGCCAGATCCCAGCAAGCGTCAGCAGCTCTACTCACAACTGAATGACCTGATTCTCGATGAATCCTTCGTGATTCTGCCCGCGCCGCTGCTGCAGCTGTTTGTGGGCCGCACGAAGGTGAACGGCCTCGACTGGCGTTTGACGCTGGCGCCCCGCTACGAGACTGTCTGGCTGAGCTGATCAGCAGGCGTTCCCAACGCTGAAGCCGGGCTGGACTCACTGCGCCCGCTCGATACGACGAACCCGTGCTGCACGGTTAGTTGCCAGTTCCTCTGGCGACAGACTGGCGCGCGCAGTGGGCGCATCCAGCGGAGGCACCCGCCGCGGTAGACGCCGGCTAGACAGAGAGCGCAGCCGCGAGAACCTCGCGGCTGCTCGCGCTGCTCAGGGCAGCGTGCCGTTGTCTATCCAGCGCTGGAACAGAACCGTCTGTTCCTCCGGCCATGCGCCATCACAGGGCATCGTTCCATCCCGAAGGCGGCCAACGATCGCTTGTGCGTGGGTCTTCACCGCTTCGTACGACCACAGGTCGAACGCGAAGGCCATGGACTGGCGATCACGCTCGCGAAAGAGCGGCTTGATGTGCGCGGCGAAGGTCACCGACCCGTCAGCAGTGGGCGCCACCACGGCGGCCTCTTCAGCGGGCTTCTGCGTCGGTGGCTGTGGAGCGCCGGCCGGACTCCAGTCCCAGCTCGGAGTGGAGATGTCCGTCGCAGGCGCTGCACTGGGCTGGGAGTGCTCAACCACCTGCCGCGACTGCCACTCGATATAGGAAGTGAACGCTGACCGGAACTCGGGGTCCGAGGGAAGACCCGCCGCGTCCACCGCCCGGCACAGCAAGGTGACCCAGCGGGCGCGCTGTTGCTCGGACAAAGATCGATTGGCGTGACTACTGAGGAACTGGCTGTGATCCCGGTGCTCGTCGCGGTAGCGCTGCGGGCCACCCAGAACTTCGCCGAGCCAAGCGGCTACCCTTTCGGGATGGTCCGGCGGAGCCTCAGCAAACAGCGGAGCCAGGAGCGGATCTTCCGAGACGTATCGCTCGAAGAAGAGTCGGCTCATCCGCGTGAGTGCTGGCATCCCCCCGCACCACTCGTACAGTGTCGGTCGGTGAGCTGGGTCGGTGATTGGATCGTGGAACTGGATATACCAGTGCATACCGCTACAAAACGGCTTGTTCTGCGAATGACCGCAGCGGCACAGGGCGTAATGCTCCAGAGAAGCACCCTGGTTACGACCCACCTGGGCGCCCACTGCGTCAATCAGCGGAATCCGACCCGTGACCCGGTACGGTCCATCATTGGTCAGGCTGACGGCCGCCGCGCGCTGGTTGTGCCAATCGACTGCCTCGCGGCCCTCAATGCCGTCTACGGCGAAGCTCAACGCGCCTGAAGGACAACTGCGCACGGCGCGGATGATCTCGTCCATACGAGCCCCGCTCGGAGCCACAAACGGGTCCTTGCCCACTCGGAATGCCAGCGGGATACGGTCGGTGCAATACCCGGAGTGCTGGCAGATCCCGCGATTGTCGAAGACGGTGACGGACAAACCCGCGTACGTGTCGCGCCGGTCAGTAACGCGGTTGGGGTCCTTGGAGTCGCGGAAGTCGGCCAGGGCGTGACTGCCATCGCACCACGGCTTGGAGGCGGACTGGCCGCAGCGGCACAGCGCCATTTGCGGCCGGGTGGGCATCGAATCTCCCAATCCGTCGACGAGTTGGTCGACGTTGGTCAGCAGATAGGGGCCGTTGCGCTCGAGCTGTATCGAACGCGGCAAGGGACTCTCGAGGGCACGCAGCTGGTCGGCCAGGTCCGTCCTCTCCGCGTCACTTGCGGCCGCGTAGGATAAGGCGACCTCCTGCAGTCCGGGAGTTGCCTCCAGCAGTTCTGGTGGGACAGGCAAGTCAGCACGGGTACGCGTAGCGGCGAGCGCCAGGCCACGCAGCCGATCCTCGAGGGTGCTCCACTGTCCACTTGAATCGGCCTGGCGCGCTGTTTGCAGCGTGCCCGCCGGGTCGTCGGTCAACAGGCAGAGCGCCTCGGCGAGCGGCCGCAAGACACGCGCACGCAGGCGAGTACTGATATCGCGCAAGCGGTGACGAGCCGCGACGAGGTCCGCCTCGGCGCTCACTCCGCGGCCGAGCACGGCCAGTAACGCACCGTACGTCTGTGTGAAGAGCCCGGCGATCGAGGAGCTTGCCCGTGCATCAGCGTGTGCTGGCAGCGCTGTCGGAGCGCTGGAGGTTTCGAGGGGGTCGCTCGGCCTGGACTTCGTCAGCTCGTCTAAGAGCGCCAGCGCGGATGCCTGGTCGACTACCCCGGGCAGGTGCTGGCGGCGCTCTTCAGACGCAAATGTCGGCGACGGATGCGGGTCAATAAGCAGCGCTTCTGACGGGACCAGGAGCAGGCAGCGTCTGATCTCTTCATAGGCCGCATCCAGGTCGTCAGTACGCGGTTCCGAAAAATCAGGTCCATCGATGACGTTGTCGCCGGCCACACCGACCAGCAAATCCGCAAGATCGACCGCCCGATCGAAACCACCATCCGACTCGGCAAGCACAGCGCGCTTCCAAACGCGCACCGCCTGGTCGTCGGCATTTGCCACAGGCGAGCTCGCTATCAGCAGCGCCCGTAGCGCCCGCGAAAGTTCCATGTGCAGCGCGCTGCGGACTGCTGCAACCAGGTCGGCGATGCGCGCGGAAACTTCAGCGTCGGTGCGAGCTTTTTCGGCGTCGCGGCGGCGGTGCGCCACCGTGACCTCGCCAGCGTAACTGGTCCCGCCCCATGCAGCGCGGCCGGTCGCCAGCGTGTGTCCGAGCCCCAGCAGGGCGGAGCCGATCGGCAGCAGCCGGGTCGCGACGTCGGGCGGCCCTTCGCTCTTCAAGCGGTCCGCGAAGGCGGCGGCCTCGCGCAAGCGCTCCTCGATGAGTGCCCAGGCGGCGGCGCGGTGCGGCAACAGATAGTCACTTTCGTAGAACAGTTCGAAACTGGGGCCGGGAGACCGACCCGGCGCATCATCGCCTACAGGTAATAACGTGATGAGTTGCCCTAGAGGTTTGAGGACGCTGAACATCAGATCCAGCGTGACCTGGGCCAGGATTGCGAGCTGACCTTCCGTTTCTTCCGTGTGGGCGAAATAGCGCGCGAGTGTCTGCAGGAGGATCTCGTAGCTGACATTGAACAGGTCAGTGCAGCGGGCGGTGAAACGATTGCTGATGAGGGTCGTTGCGGAGTCTCTCAGCCGGACGCACCTTGGCCGGCAGGACTGGTCGCGCCGGCTCGAAGTCCGGATTGGCGCTCTTCAGTTGCTGGTATTCATCGAGGATGTCGACGAATGTACCGAAATGCGCGTTCCGCCAGTGCCCTCTCGGACCTTCGCCCTGCTCGAGGATGGTGTCGATTGCGAGCTGCGCGGACTCTGCGTCGGTCACCTGTACAAGCTGCGACCACCCGAAGTGCTTTTCGGTGGCCTGGCCTGCTGGGGGACCGACGAACAACCACGCTTGACCGTACTTGGAACAGAGGTGCCTGATGCCTTCCTCGATGGAGCGGTAGAGGTGTCCAACCGTAGCGAAATCCTGTAGCTGAGGGACGATCTCGCCCTCC
The DNA here is from genome assembly GCA_963776625.1 of uncultured Chloroflexia bacterium. Classification (GTDB taxonomy): domain Bacteria; phylum Chloroflexota; class UBA6077; order UBA6077; family CF-72; genus CF-72. Next base: position 227,086 of record CAVZNP010000015.1, read on the forward strand.
TCCATGGCTGGCGCGGCGCGCTCGATAGCCGCCAGGCCCGGAGCATCGGCCAGGTCCATGCCTTCCGGGCGCTCCAGGAACATGAAGTGTCGCAGTGCTGACTCCCCGAACGGCAGAAGCGTCAGGACGACACCCGGCGGATAGTGTCCCGCCGGCTGCGGCAGGTTTGGCCGGCTCAGATGGGGTGAAGCGCCGACCGCGGTGAGCAGGTTTTGCACGAGGGCCAGGTGCAGCATCTCCTGCGTGGCAATGTGGGAGACGGTCTTTCGCCATCGATCGACGGACTCGAACTCTTCAGCGGTAAGGCCCTCGTCGATACTCTGCTTCAGGCTGAAAGCGGCGTAGAGGTATTGACACATGATGGCATGTTCGAGTTCCGCCGCTTCACACAGCATGTAGATCAGCGCCTCGCGGTGCTCGATGACAAACGCTGCTTCCGGTGAGGCCTGACCGCCTCGAGTTGCGATGACCTGAGCGAGTGCGCCCTGGCCAGCGGAAGTTGTTTCGGTCATGATTGCAAGTGCCCCAAACGAGGTTAATCAGAGCATTCCAGCGTATCGAGCAGAAGCTGATCTTGTTGCACGATGTTACTAACGTTCTGTGCCGTAAGAACCTGGTAGACTAGCTACGAAGTCTTCACGTGTTTTAGCGCCGAGGCGAAGCCGAAGAATCCGCTTCCCGTGTCGACACAGAGATTGCAAATCCTTCGCTGCACTCGGGATAAACATCGTATTCTTTGAAATCGGTCGTTGTTTGATTGACAGCGCTAGCAGTACCTTGTCGCATTGAAGTGTGGTGGCTCCATGATGTCAAGTGGACTGCCGAAGCAGTCCGGCCTATCTGTAGGGTGGGCGTGTGGCTTGTATGTACGTGCACGGACTGCCGCTGGACGGCGAGCGCAAAAGCATCCAGTCCTTGACCAGCAGTGGATGTTCCCAGGTCGGCACGGCAACAGCATGAAGGCGTTGCGGCACTTCATCTGTCGCAGATGAGCGACAGCGGTTGGGAGCAACAGCCCGTGCTGCGGGCCTACCGCCGCCTGCTCGCCAGGCCGATGGCGGATCCGGCCGGTGTCGTTGTCATCGAGGACACGGGGCTCCCCAAGAAGGGTCGCTGCACTACGCCGGCCCCCAGAGGTGACGATCCGCTGGCGCTGCGTCTGTTTCCTGCCTGAGCCGTTGACGAGCCAGCCCGAGCGGATGGAGGTGGTCATCGGGTTCTCACGCGACAACACTGCGCGCCGCCGCTTCGGCGATTCTTCTATCCTCCGCGCCGGTGAGCGCCCCAGCAACGCCGATGCTGCCCGCAACTGCCCCGTCAACGATGATCGGGATTCCGCCGGGCAATCAGAGCCAATCCAGGCCGCGGCGCGAATGACGCAATCGCTGCGGCGTCCGCCTGAATCGCACTGTAAAAGTCATCGGTCGGCATGCCAATCGCCGCGGCCGAGTAAGCCTTGTTGATAGCCGTCTGGATGCTGACAAGAGGTGCACCATCCATGCGCCTGAACTCTTTTGAGTGCGCCGGATTCATCAAGCACAACGATCGTCACGGGAACCGACATATTGTTCGATTCGGCCACGGCCGCGGAGATGCCACGTGCCGCGGCATCAGTGGACATGCTTGGCCGTCGCGGTAGTTCTGGGAATTTCACAGTGCACATTCCCTCCTTTGGTGGACTGCTCGACAACTCGAAACCCTTGTCGACACGCCACCAGTCTCAGCACCTGAGCTTGCCAGGGTCCAACAGTTTAGATTGGTGGACTCACAGTCGTTAGCTGTTGACGGTCAGCCACGATCATGGGGTTGCACATTGTTCCCGCGCAGCGCAGTAAGAATTTCGTCCGGCAACGTCGAGGAGGTGTCGTCCGCGGGCAGCCACACGTCAGCTGACACCGGTGGGTGCATCCAGTGGAGCTCCTGGCTAACCTCGCCGATCACCTTCAGCAGTCTGGCCAGGCCTGGATTGGGACTACCTGAGAGAAAGATGGCTGACCATGCGTACACTGCCGTGGGTTCGATCATGAGGCGATCTGCAGTGCTGCCCTCATTGACCTGAAACGAGTCGAATCCCAACTGGACGATACCTTCACGCTGAACCTGGCCGAGCGATATCTTTAGCGACGTCGAGCCTGTCGGAGCGATCGTAAAGAACAAGCCGCGATCCGCCTTCAGGCTGTCAAGGTAACTGGTCAGCTGTGGCGCGTATCCGTCGAGGGCACCTGTATACGCATATCATTTAGAGCCCGCCAAGCTAGCGGTTCGGCGGACGCGCCCAGCGGATGCCCGCGCGGCACGACGACGTGCGCTCGATCGAGCCGAAAAACCTCGCTGCTCAGACCAGCGGGGAGTCTGAATGCCCGGCCGAGCGCAAGGTCCAGTTCGCCCGAGCGCACAAGCCGGACTTGCTCGCTGACTGGCGCAAGGATGCACTCCAGTTGAAGCTCAGGCACGCGGCGGCGGCAAGCTTGCAGGATCCGCGATACGGTATCGATCTGATCGTTGATGCTGGCGAGGCGCACGGTCTCCCCAGCGCCTTGTACGAGCGAGATGGACCGCTCGGCCTGCTCCAGGAGCGACCTTCCCTCGTCAAGAAACTGCTGGCCGGCGCGCGTGAGCTGCACCTGGCGACCCGAACGAATGAAGAACACCACTCCGAGATCATTCTCGAGCTTTGCGATCTGTGCGGATAGCGTTTGCTGCGAGATAAACAGTCGCTGCGCGGCGCGGCCGAAGTGCAACTCCTCCGCCGCGGCTACGAAGTACCGCACCAGGCGGAGGTCGAGGTCGGTCACGCAGGCACCTTACAACCCGGCAGCCCTCGCCAGACTCCCGCGGCGGACCCCGCTCGCCGCGCTATCCGTGGTCCGGCAACGATTCCTTGCATTTCGGGGCCATTTGTGACGCGACAAGGGCCCGCTCAGTCGGCCGCAGCCGAAGCAGTGGTGAGCTGATTGGTCGTGGTCCCAATGGGAGATTTGCTGGCATCGGCTGCGCCGTCTCAGTCGCCAACATCGACAAGCACCCCGCCCACGTTCGGCGGCGGTGCGTTAGACATACGCGACGAATCCTGGGTTTGCAGAAAGGCCCACCGTTCGACGTACTTCCGCCAGGCGCTGGCGGCCGAGCCGCTCCGCCTGGGCAAGGGCTTTTTCGGCGCGCCGCGGATCACGCTGCTGGATCTGGCGTGCGCCAGTCAGATGCGGCATCGTCACTGCGAGCGAGTGTGCCACCACATCATGGATCGCCTGCGACGGTGGATCGCGAACTCGAGCGATGGATGGCGTCAATCCGCGCGCCGACGTGGCCGCCGGATTTCGCGCGGGGTGGACGCGGGTTGTCAGAGTCCTTGATACGCGGCCGCGGGACTGGGAAGGGTGTTTCCCGCGTGCCCGGCGTGACAACGCCGTCCCAGGGCACGCATCCATGCCCTGGTTGTCGAGATCAAGCGACACGAGGGAAGCTAGTCGAACGCCCGCGAGCTTCTGCGAGTGCCGTGAAGTTGCGAGCTAAACACGCGAGCAACGCATTCGCCTATGGCGTAGCCGCGCGTCTATTGAAACGGGTTGTGATGCAGGAACTCGCGACCCTAAGCAGGCTGATGAAAAACGCCTCAAAGGGGTCAACCGTAGGTGGAATTGTCGAACCCGCGTGCCGCAGAGAGCGGCCCACGACGTTTGAGCCCACAACGCGTCGAGGTTCAAAAGGATCTTCCGCTCTGAAAACGCACTCGTGGTCAGATTTCGTGTCGGCTAGGCAGGTGAAGAACTCTGAAGAGTGGAGAGAAGCAGACTTTCATCAACCTGATCTGAATAAGCCCGCCCAGGCGCTCGCAGAGCGGATCGGCGCGCAGCGCACGACACGCGGAGCGGCGTCCGCATGGCGTTTCATCCCAGACGGGTGGCGCGCTCGCGATGGCGCGCTGCATGTCGAGCCGGCTATCCTTGCTGGCTTCGACTGGGGCCCTCGCACAGCCAGTATCGTGGCCGCGCTTTGGACGGAGCGCTGCAAAGGCTCGCTCGCAAGGGCTCGCTTCGGCCAGTTGGTTTCTGGTCGGAAGCCAGGCCGAAGATACGGTGCCGCTCCCGTCGTGCGCCGAGCTCGAGTGGTGGTATGTTTGGGCGCGATCATGCACATTGGGGTGACTGGATGACGGGACTCGAGCACCGCATTCGTGATTGGAATCAACGCGGCATGCCATTCAAGTGGTTCGTCAGTCTGGCAGTTGTCGCGGCAGTGCTTGGCGCACCATTGGTGCCGACAGTGCTGCGCGACGCCTTTCACTTATCACCTGGCTGGTCGGCAAACGCCATCGGGTCATTCGCAATAGCAGCGGTAGCGGGAATTGGGTTCTTGTTCGCTGCTGTGAACCTGTGGTTGCGATCGGCAGGATTGATTGACGTTCTGGACGTGACTCCAAACACGCAAACCCCGGTCGCGCGATCTACCGCCCTCACGCTAGCACTCGGGTTGTTGGCTTTGTCCATCGGCATCAATATCGGAAAGACCATCTTTTCATGACCGTCGCACCTGGTCTATCTCCAACAGGCCGCGCCACTGCGTCAGGTGCGAAATCCTGGCCGCGTCCGCTGCAGCTATCTGCTCTCGCCGGACTCGTGGTAGGCGTCGGAGTTGCCGGAGCGTACCTGTTCTGGCGCACATCGGACGTCGCGAATCTCGCTTGTCAGGAAAACCCTGGCCACAGGTTGCTGCCAGATTATCTGTTGCTTGCCTGGTCTGTCGGATGTGTTGTGGTGGGTCGCAGCGTGGGCCCGAGAATGCACACGATTCCCGAAGACAGTGGCGCCGAGCGAATAGCCGGTATTGTCGGGATACTCACGGTCATGGTGCTCCTCGCCGCCGTGATGTTTGCGATGGTCTACGAGGGGATCGGTGTCCAGGCATCATTGGACCAGGGCATTCCGATCGGTACCTTCCATCAACTGGAGCCAATCACCTATTACGTGCGCTGCGCAATCTTCTATGACAAAAGCAGTTCCGCGGGCTTTGGCATCGCGACGTACGCAATCTTTGGTCTAACGGGGTTTCTCGCCGGTCACTGGTTGTGGCCGCTCAGGCCACCAACCCGAATTCCTGATGACGTCGAGAACGCCCCAGTCGTGGAGCCCACGACTCGGCATTTCGTGTTTGCGACACTGCTGACGGTCATCTCAGTCGCGGTAATTGTGGTCGTGGGCTACGCATTCCTATCGGATGCGTTATACGCAAATCCAAATACCGTGGCGGCTGCTCAACAGTTGCCCACACACTCGGTGGATGTCGCTGAGACTGAGGGTACATTCCACAACGGTATTCTCGCGGTTATCGCATTTGTCACGCTGTTCTTTCTCCTGATTGCTTCCCTCGACCTGTACTTTGCGTGGCGCAGATGGGACTGTGTTGGCTTGCGCGTCCAACGCTGGGCAGAGGCGAACGTGTGGTTCGTATTCTGCCTCCTCAGTCTGGCCGCGGCCCTTGCCGCCCATTTCGGCGCGAACGAGATCCAATACTCATGACGAGTCGATCTCATTCGTTGCTCCTGAGGGTCCGACCCGGAAGATCTCGGGCGGGGCGCCATCTCTGGCTGGCGGAGGTGCTCTGCGGCGGAGGTTGCCCGACTCGTACTGGGCGACAGTCGCGCGGGCAAGAAGGGGCGTGGTCAGCAAGTTCGGCGGGTCCTGGCCGCGGGCGCGTCGGTCGGTTCGAAGAGAAGGCCTGCAGATCATGGTGCCGTTTTTGTGTGAGGGACACGTCGATTTCGGTGGACGGTTCTATTTGGCCCGCCACTGCGAACTCAGTCCGTGCGGACCGCGGCCGAGTGGCCCACCCGTCGGGGTCACACCCAATACCTGGGCGCGCTGGGAGCGAGGCGAACTCCAGCACCATCCAGCGTGAGCGCATCAGCTGCGCCAGCTCCAGCAGCTGGTCAACGACTACGGCGACGGCCGATGCTGGGGTCTTGGCATCGACGGCGTCCGCAGCGTACTCGACGGACGCAGCGTCCCCGAAGCGCTGCACGCTCACGGTTTGGACGCCTACGCCGCGCCGCTACGTCACTAACCCGGGCAACTGACCCGGGAGAAAGGAGACACTCAGACGATCCTCCCTGGGGCGGGGACTTCGCTGGCCACCACTGGGGACACACGTGGCCTTTGACACTGTCGCACCCGGCGTATGAGCTGGCCGGTGTAGGTCAAGCGCTGGCACTGAAAGGCGGACCGATTGCCAGGCGGAATCCGTGGTTCGGATCGTACTGATCGTCGGGGTCCGGGTCGCCCCACGTGCGCGAGGTGGTGCGGGCGAACTGGAGGCGGTTGTGGTAATGGCCGCCGCGCACCACTCGATGGAAGACGGACTCCGGATCGTTGTCAGCCGTGTAGCGGCCTTCGTCCCACACCGTGAGGCACCACTCGCTCAGGTTTCCGCTCAAGTCGTACAGGTCGAGCGCCGACTGTCGACCGAGCGGGTAGATTCCCACGGGGGTCACGCGTGCGAGGTAATGCACCCCGACCCGCTCGTAGTAGTCAGCTTCGTCGATGTTGGCGGCGCCTTCGACAAACGTGTCGCCCCACGGGAAGAGACGCGAGTCCGGATAGCGCGCCGCCCACTCCCGTTCGGCTTCGTCCGAGAGGCGGATCACGTAGTGTTGGGGAATACCATGTGGTAGCGTCAGCGCTCCAGCGCGGCGCAGGCCCTCCAGCCACCCAGCAAACGCGGCCGCTTCGTACCAGTCGACCGCTACCGGGTGATTGCTGATGCGCTCCGGCTTGAATGGCGAGTCCCAGTCGAGCGGCGCCGTCAGCCCGGCGCCGATGTTGTAGCGCTGCTTCCATCGCCAGCCGATCGACGGCCAGCAGTCGCGAAAGCGCTCCGTATAGCCACCGGCGTCGATGAAAGCCTGGAACTGGCGGACCGTCACCGGGTAGGCGGCGAGCCAGCAGTCGGCGCCCAGGTCGACCTGACGGCCAGGCCACGCGCCGAGAGCGAGTGGGTCGCCGCCCATCCAGAAGCTGCCGGCGGGCACGCGTCGCCAGAGCAGGTCGGGGATACCGTCGATCAGACCCACGCCCGGGCGCGTGTCGGCGTTGCGTCGACCAAGCTCGTCAAACCAGTGTGCGCGTACCGACGGGTCGGGCTCGGCAAGCATACGTTCGATCACCGTGCTGGACATGGTAGCGATGGTGGGCGGCGGAATTCTGAACCGCGCCAGCGATCGCCTGCCCAGTTGTCTCCGACACCCGCCGGTGCGTCCCTGTCAAACTACAGGTGCAGTCGGGCCGGTTTGGACTGCTCCGCTCAGGCAAGCGGGCGCCGCGGGACGGTGTGACCGTGCCACTCGACCAGCGGCGCGTGGTGGGCCATCCAGTCGGGTGAACCCTGTGCCGTGGCCGGTCAGCCCGAGGCGGCCGGTCGCCCACAGCGACGCGGGCCAGACTGGTGCCCCTGCCGGCGCCCACGGGAACGGCCGTCGCAGCACCAGCTCGGCCGACTCAAGCGGCGGATCATAGCCTCGCCGCGTTGGGCACGGCGACCACCCTGGGCCACCACGTAGCTCACGTGGTGGCCCAGACAAGCAGTCCGCGACCCAAACTATCGAACGCAGCCCCGATGGGACGCCACCCTGGTTCGCTCCGGCCACGAACAGACCTCGCACGCCGCTCGCGTCCGCCACAGCGCCTCCCGCGGAGCACTGCGACCACACCTGCGCGCCTCCCCATTGGCCCGTCGCCGATTGGGCGTTTGTGCTGCGCGGATGTGCTACTGCCACGGTAGTCACGAGGCAGGCAACGACAGCCACCAGTCTGCCGCCTTGCCGCAACGGTATGCTGCGCATTGCCGACCTCCCAGAGTCACCAGTAGCCCTCGCCCTGACGGTACACTCGTCGCGTACGCGCTCGCGGCATCTTCGGCGCAGGCGGGTGTCCGGATCGGTTTCTGGCTGAGCCGCAACCTGCATGCCGATCAACTGAGCCGTGATATCTGCGCCGACTGCGTCGATCTGTCTACGCCGCGCCGCACTGACAGCCAGCTCCATAAGCCGCCTGTCGCCAGCGGAGTGTGCCTTGACAGGCGCGACGCATGGCGCCACGCTAGTCAGCGATTCGCGCCCGGCGCCCACCAGGAGAGCCAGACATGTCTGAACGACCGACATCCAGTGTTCGAACGCCCCGACCATTGTCCTATTCCGTCCCAATGGTCGTGGAACAGACCAGCCGCGGCGAGCGCGGCTACGACATCTTTTCGCTGCTCCTCAAGAACCGCATTGTGTTCCTCGGCACGCCCATCGACGACGTCGTCGCCAATCTAATCGTGGCGCAGCTCCTGTACCTGGCACAGGAGGATCCCGAGCGCGAGATCCAGATGTACATCAACAGCCCGGGCGGCCACATCGACGCCGGCCTGGCGATCTACGACACAATGCACCTGATTCAGCCGCAGGTGGCCACCACGTGCATCGGCATGGCCGCCAGCATGGGCGCCGTGCTGCTCGGCGGAGGGGCCAAGGGCAAGCGCTCGGCATTGCCCAATTCGCGCATTTTGATCCACCAGGCTTCGGCGGGTTTTCAGGGTACCGCCGCGGATATCGAAGTGCAGGCCCGCGAAATCATCCGCATCAACGCCCGTCTCCAGGAGATGATGGCCGCGGACACGGGCCAGCCCGTCGAGCGGGTCGCGCACGACATCAACCGCGACTACTGGATGAGCGCCCACGAAGCCAGGGAGTACGGTGTCATCGACGCCATCGTCGGACAGACCGACGCTACAGCCGCGGCCGACCGCGCCGAGGCGGCTGTGCAACAAGAGTCACCTGAAACGTCCCAAAGACCGACGAATGGCAAAACGACATAGCCGACACGAGAGGAGCTTGAGATGTCCAAAAAGGGTGGCAACAAGACCAGCAAGACCGCGTCCAAGCCACCGATGGCCAACAAGGGTCCGAAGAAGAAGTAATTTCGCGCACCCACAGGGTCGCGGACGTCCATGTCTATTGTCAGATGTTCATCGATTCACGCCTGCCGTATGCCAACCGGGTCAAACTCTCCAGCGGACTTACACATGGCAGTCAACGTCATACTACGAGTGTGATGCGGGGGCATCAGAAAGCATCGTCCTGACAGTCGGCCGCCCCCGCATTTGGAATGCAGGGGACCTGGCGGACCTGGTGTCCATCGCGTGACGCGATTTGCGAATACTGGGGTCAACCCACGGCCACTCTCACCACCGCGATCTAGACTTCGGCCCAGCGCCACTGATCACCACCCTCGATACCGGAGGCCAGCAAGGTGAGTAGCACCATCGAGATCATCGACGCCCAAGTGCACCTGAACCAACTCGTGCCCGACTGGCAGACCGCGCCGACCGATGCCGTCATCGCGACCGGCATCCAGGCTATGGACGCGGTGGGTATCGATTACGTGCTCATCGGCGAGGCGCGCGGCTTCGCTGCGAATATGCAGCCTCAAGGTCAGCTGCTTCCGAATGGCGCTGTTCGGACCGACTATCCCTTCTCCGAGCGCGCAGTCCAACTGCATCCCGAGCGCTTCACCTACCACGTTCGGATAGACTACAGGGACCCTGACGTAGATCGCCTGGCCGCTGAGGTCGCAGGCCGTCGAGGCGCGCGATCCATGCGGATCGTGCCCGTGCCTCAAACGGACGAAGTGGCCAGTCTGGAGCGTGGCGACTTTGAGCCGTTGTTCGCCGCGGCCGAACGACACCGGGTGCCGGTGTTCGCGTGGGTGCCCGGGCGAGCGTCGTTGCTGGAGCCGTACATCCGCAAGTTTCCAAAGCTGCAGTTCATCGTGGACCATTGCGGAGTTGGCATCGCGCCCATCCGCATCGGCGAGCTTCCGCCGACGGTGGCGACGTCCGTGACACCGTTGCTGCCCGACCGCGTGGCGCAACTGGAGCGTGTGTGCGAGTTGGCTCAGTACCCGAACGTGGCGTTGAAGTGGTCCCATGCGCCAGGACTGCTCTCAGCCGAAGAGTATCCCTACCGGGACGTGCTGCCGCTGCTGCGCAAAGCCATCAACGCTTTCAGCGTCGAGCGCATCCTGTGGGCCAGCGACTACACCGTCGCGCGGGACCGGAACGGCAACTCCTGGGCCCAGTGTCTGTACTACTTGCTGGACACTGACCAATTGACAACGACCGAGAAAGAGTGGATCCTCGGCGGTACCCTCCGCAAGGTGCTCGACTGGCCGCGGTCCTGACTCCTGGCAGCGCTACTGGAGCGACTGCCATGCAGGGCACCAGCGATCTCGACTTCTACCTGGGCGTGTCATGTCGCGGCTGACGCGACCGTCGGTCAGCAACCTCGACCAGCTTTGCCGGACGTCAACCGCTGGAAGGATCGTGCGTCTGGCGCGCTAGCGGTCGAAATCAAGCTGGACATCTCAGTCGGCGTCGTTAACCGCGGCGCGCAGGTCGAAACTAGTCAGGCGACATCGTTTTCGACATCCACCCGGTAAGTGTCCGAAGTTCCTCCACCGAGAATCAGGCGCAGGAGGGTCGTCCGATGCCGCCAACGCCTGGGGCTCTGCCGACAATGCGGCGCGACGACTTGCAGCGTTCTGACTGCGGCGACGCGCCGTCAGTCAGTCGGGAATGAGCGCTCACCAATCCAGATGGAGTCGCTTCCCGGTTGCCACGGTTGACCGAGGCGGCGAGCGCGACGCGAAGGATCCGCTGCATTCGCGGCTAGTCGGCGACCTTCTCCCGCCCCAGCCCGCATCGCCGCCGCGAGATCAATGCAGGGGATCACTTCGTCAGGTGATGGGCTGGCTTCAAGCATGCCTCAGCCCGCCTGCGCCAATGCCGACAGCACGCGTGCGGGGGTCAGGGGTACATCGCGCAGCCGGGCGCCAGTCGCCCAGAAAATGGCGTTGGCGATCGCTGCCCCCGTGGTCAAGCTGGCACATTCACCGGCGCCCCAGGCGGGCTGGTCGGGATGATTAACCAGCACGACGTCGATCTTCGGTACCGCGTCGAAGCGGAAGATCGGGTACGTCTGCCAGTCGACGCTGGTGATCTTCGAGGTGTCGAAACTCACCTGCTCGAGGATCGCCCGGCTCGCGGACTGGATCACGTTCCCCTCGATCTGATTCTTGAGACCATCCGGATTGACAATCAGGCCGCAGTCGTGCGCAACCACCACGCGCCCTAGCGTCACCTGCCCGCTCTGCGGATCGACGCTGAGATCGACCATCGTCGCCACATAGGTCAGGGCGTTGACGTAGCGAGCAAATGCGAGTCCCTGCCCACTCCCAGATTGGCTCGGTGCCGTGCGGGGCTGCCAGCCGAACTGGTCAGCAGCGGCCTGCAAGACCGCCGCGGCCCGCGGATCGTTGAGGTGTCGTAGCCGGAACTCGAGCGGATCGGCTCCCGCGGAGGCCGCGAGCTCATCCACGAACGACTCATTGGCGAAGGTATTGGCCAGCGCGCCCAGGCTGCGCAGCGCCGACGGCCGCAGTGGCGAGGCGCTCAGCGGCAGCCAGTGAGCCGTTAGGCGGTTCGCACCAAGGGCGTAGTTCGTCATGGCATTCACATCCCCGCCGAAGTTAGGGTTGGTCGCGACGGGAGCCGGTGGGTTGACCAACCGGCCTGGCAACAGGTTGCCTGCCTGACCACCGCTCCGCGTCGTGTGTGTCGGCGTCCACACCTGGTAATCCCAGCCCGCGACCATGCCCGTACCATCCAGCGCGGCGCGCACCTGCATGACCATCGCGGGACCCTTCGGCTCCCAGGCATGCTCGTCCTGTCGCATCCACTGCACGCGGACCGGGCGTCCCATCGCCTGGGCAAGCAGCGCCGCTTCGCCGGCGGCATGATCGGCGCCACTGTCCCCATAGCAGCCAGCGCTTTCCATGTATACGACGCGGACATGGTCAGACCCGGTGTTGAGCAACTGTGTAATCGCGCCCCGCAGTTGGTAGACGCCCTGCGTGCTGGAGTAGATCCTGTACTGACCATCGGTTACATCGGCGACTGCGCACGACGGGCCAATAGAGGCATGCAACTGATACGGCTGCGTGTAGGTCGCCTGCAGGACCCTGGCGTTGCTCCGGAGCGCTTCGTCTGGGTCGCCGGTACTGGTCAGGATCTTGTCCTGCGTTTGCTGCGCGAGCAGGTAGTCGCTCAGCGTATCGTCGCTCGGCAGGGCTGCACCCGGATCCCAGGTTACCTGTAGCTGACTCGCGGCTTTGATAGCCTGTTCTTCGCGTTCTGCGACGACCGCCAGGAACGAACCGTTGCGGACGATCTTCAGCACACCCGGCGACCGGTGATCGAGCTCTCGTCCACTTGTGCCAGGCGCGCGTTAACGCCACTCGGGTGGATCACCCGAGCGTGCAGCATACCTGGCAAGCGAAGATCCTGGACGTAGGCGACACCGCCTGTCACTTTTGGTGGCAGATCCACCCGCTGAACGGACTGCCCGACGACCGTGTACAGACTCGGCTCCTTCGTCACCACGTTGTCATCGATTGGGAGCGCGAAGTGTTGATCACCGACCAGATCCGCGTAGCTCACCGTCCGACCGGGGTCGGCAATGGAGGAAATGACCCCGTCCGCCAGGCTGAGCTGATCGCTCGGAACGTCGAGTTGCGTCGCGGCAAGGTTGATGAGCGCTTGACGTGCGGTCGCTGCCGCCTTGCGCACATTCACACCGCCTACCTGAATGGTCTGGCTGCCAGCGGTATAGCCCTCGTCGGGCGTCCGTGCGGTGTCTCCCTCGATCAGGGCAATCCGTTCGAATGGAAGCTCCAGCTCCTCGGCCGCGATCTGCCCGAGCGCTGTCCGCACCCCGGTGCCGAGCTCAACCTTACCGCTGAAGATCGTCACATCCCCGTTCCCGTCGATCGAAAGCCACGAATCAAGCTGCGTCGCGTCGGCGGTAGTCTGACCGGGGCCTGTCGCCTGGCTTGCTCTTTCTGCCTGACTCATACGCTGGCCCGGGCTCTGGGCGAGAGCGCGCCCCGACTTGCCCCCGAGCAACGCGAAGCCGATCACGATCGAGCCCGAGCGGACCAGAAACGCGCGCCTCGTCGCGGTCATCATTGTGCCACCGCTGCCGCGCGCTGCACGGCCCGCACGATGCGCACATGGCTGCCGCAGCGGCAGAGATTGCCCTCGAGCGCCTGCGTGATGTCGTCGTCGCTCGGCTGCGGATTCTGTTTCAAGAGCGCCGCGGCGGACATGATCATCCCATTCGTGCAGTAGGCGCACTGCGCCGCCTGCTCGTCGATGAAAGCCTGCTGGAGCGGGTGGAGAGCGTTGGGCTGACCCAGGCCCTCGAGCGTGGTGATTGGCTCGTCACCTACGTTCGAAACGAGTGTCACGCATGAGCGGATCGCCTGATCGCCGAGATGAACGGTACATGCTCCACACTGGGACAGTCCGCACCCAAACTTCGGCCCGTTGAGTTGCAGGTCATTTCGGAGGATGTACAACAGCGGCGTGTCGGCCGCGACATCGACAATGTGATTCTGTCCGTTCACCGTCAGTGTGAAGGTCATTGGCAGTACTCCCTATGGCGGCCGAGCTGGTAGGTGTGTGTTTGTCATGAGGGCCCCCGCCCTCGATCAAAGCTTCGGGTCGGCCCGTGCACCGTGGCATCTAGGAATTCCCCAGTCTCGACAGCGAGTGCTACCGTCCAGCCACTTTCGTGTGCCGGATCCAGTTCCTCCGGCAATTGGTGTCGAGCGCGCCCAGCGAGTCGGCCAGGCGGTCGCGCCGCCGCATCCCGATCACGGGCAAGATGTCGTCGCCCCGCGAGAGCACTCAACCGATCACGATGTGCGCCAACGACACCACTTTGGCCTCGGCGATCGCGCGCAACGCCTCGACCAGTGTCAGGTTGTGCTCGAGGTTGTCGCCACTGACGCGTGGGCTCAGCGCTCGGAAGTCGCCGGGTGCCCACTGCTGCCCGCGCGACTGCTGCCCGCCGAGCAGCCCGTGCGAGAGCACAACGTACGCCGTCACGCTGGTACCGACCTAGCGGCAGCCGGGTAGGATCTCGTCCTCGATGCCGCGCGAGATCACCGAGTATTCGAGTTGGACGTCGCAGATCGGATGCACGGCACTGCCCCGCCGAATCGTCTCCGCGCCGACCTCGGACAGACCGATCTGGCGTGCGTAGCCGGCCTGGACCATTTCGGCGACGGCGCCGACCGTCTCCTCGATCGGCACTCTGGGATCGAGCCGCGGCGGACGGTAGATGTCGATGTATTCGGTGGTGCAAGGCGGCGCAGGCTGTAGGCCAGGAAGTTCTTGACGGCAGCCGGGCGGGCGTCGTTGTCGACCGGGACTCCGGACGGGTCCCGCATCGCCCCGAACTTGACACTGAGCACAACCTGCTCACGTGCACCCCCGCGTAACGCTTCCCGAATCAGCAGTTCATCGTGGCCCATGCCGTAGAAAGCACCCGTGTCAAGCAGGGTGAATTTTGACCGCCTGACGGTTTTCGGCGGAAGCTTCTCTCTGTCGGCGGCCCAATGCGCGTGCGCGTCGGACAGCATTGAGGTTCTCGACGGCGTCACGCGCCTGGTCGACCACTCGCTGATCTCCGTGACGCCAGGCGCCGACCTCGACAGGATGAGCAATGTGGAGTTGTTGGCGAAGGCCGGCGAGGTTGTCTACCCGGCCGCACCACACCCGATACAGACTGGTCTAACAGGCCGTTGAAAAACCCGTCGGAGGGCTCCACCGTAGGTGGAATTGCTGATAGTGCGTGCCTCGAAGGGCCGAGGGTGACGTTTGAGGCCGTAACGTCTCGAGGTCAAAAGCATTCTTCTCTGAAGGGTGGATACAGGCAGACCTTTGCAACACGCCGCCAACGCTCGACAGGCATGTCGAGGCCAGTCTTTGTGTAGATCCACTGTATTCGGACCTCAGCAACGCTGACCTCAAGACGCGAACCGCGGCAGCGAACGCAACTCGGCAGACAAACAAGAGACAGCCGCTTGTTCGTTGCGACGGACGCTTGTCGTGCTCGCGGAGTCGCTGAGATCCTCGACCTGCGTCGTCTCTCGCCACCTTTGGCTACGAATGTCGGTTGCGTCCTGGTTTGTCACGCGCGGCGGGTCTCCTCTCTCCAGCAAGACTTTCGACGCGAGTATGGATTCCCCTGGGCGGCGTCGATGTCCCGTCACCGAACAAGCCCAACAGCTGTTGTATGGCGTCCTGACTCCACATTCCCCGTCAACGGGAAGTCAGGCCAGCTAGCATCGGTCCGCTGAGCGGACTGGCGTCAGTAGCACGGCTGGTTGGTGTCCATGCCCGCCTGCGGGTACTGGGCAAACTTCACCGGGCCGCCGGTGACCGTTCGTGTGCACCACATCGCCGTTTCCGCGGCCGAATGCGCCCCAGGCCGCCAGTTGGGAATGTCCACGAACGGCGCGTTCGCCTCGCCGCTGCCGATGATCCGATCCCAGCCGCTGCTCAGCGCGTAAATGCCGATCCAGCCCACGTCCTGGTCCTGCAAACCCGCAAGCATGCCTTGCAAGTCGGCGCTGTTGTTGAGCGTATCGTCCGACCAGCTGTTTTCGACCTCCACGTCGAGCCACCACGGCACCTGGGTGGCCAGCCCACCGGCAACGGTTCGCGCGCGGGCCACCGCATCCTGGGCGGTCAGCCAACCGTAGTCGAAGGCACACGCATTACTTGCGGAGCCGTCGCACGCCCGCGGCAGACCAGCGCCGGACGCCGGCCAGTGGGGAGTCACACCCGGGCCAGGGTTGCCGGTATTCATGTAGAAGGCCAGGTGCGCCTGTGTGGGCGAGGTGCCGCCCAGCGCCCAGGCGTACTCCCGGGCAACGCACGGGTTCGGTGTGAAGGCTCGGCCGCCGTTCACGCCGACGATCGCGAATCCCAGTGCGGTGACGCTGAGCGGCTTGCCGCAATCGGGGAACGACGCGTCGAAGCCGAGCGTCGCCGCGGGACGAGGAGGAGCGCGAGGAGGAGCAGTTGGCGCCTCGACGCTCACTTGCTGAAACCACCATCCCTTGTCTGGTGCATGTACGTAGACGGTCAGCGTGTTGCTGCCACTCACGAGCAAGGTGACGGGCACCTGGGCGCTCCAGCCAGACAACGACCAGTAGGGGTTGCCGAGGGCGGTGCCGACATCGGGTCGCGGAAGTGCAAAGAGCGCATGCGCCAGGGGGACGCCCCCGTCGTTCATCAGTCCCAGGAAGACCTCGACATCGTCGACGCCGGCCCAGCCTTGCGCGGTCCGGTCCACAAACCATCCGGAGACCTGGAGCGCGCCGAAGGTGTTGATCTGCGCAGCGTGTGAGGGTATGTCGATCACGCCGGCGTACGTGTTGGCGCCACTGGCGCCTGGCCCGGGTTTCCAGGCAGTGTCAGCGTGGGCCACACTGGTGGTGGCCGGTCCGACGGCCGTCAAGAGCACGGTAGCAATCAGGGTGTTCACAGCAAGAGGGATTTGTGGGGACGGCAAGACCGCATCCACGGGGATACGCCGCGCGCGCAAGATCAAGAGCGCGCACAACACGAGAATCCAGAGCGGAAAAACCACGACGAGGATCTGACTGAATGTCGCGCTCAGCAGCAGAAACAGTCCGACCGCGAAACCGACAAACACGAACCAGCGGGGCAGCACGCCGGTTGTGCGGCCGATGGTCGACGTCGCAAAAACAAACATGGCCGCCATGCGCATCGCAAACACGAACACGAGCGCATTGCCGAGAGCGGGAAGTTGGCGGGCGACAACGGCGTCAAACGGCGCAGATGCGAACTCGACCCCAGCCGCGGATGCGGCGGCCGCTGCGCCACCTGCGAAGAAGAGTCCCACAAACAGAATTCCGCTGACGAACTGGATGTTTGACAGCAGAATATCCTCGCGTCGACTACTGGCGCTGATCCACATGCGCAGTGCGACGATGAACCACACGAACGCGATACCGGCGAATGGCATCAAGTACAGGCCGACCAGCACCAGCCGCCGCGGGGCAGCACTCGCGTAGAAGGCGGCGAGCTCCGCGTCGGAGGCGCGCGGGCCTGGCTGACTGGATACCAGCCAGTAAGAGAGGAGAAATAGAATCGAGTACAACGCGCCGAGCACCGGCGGACAGGTACGCGGCGCGACGCAGCGACTGGTGATGCACGTGAGTATCGGCTGCATCGCTCATGGGTCGATCCTGACGAAGTGCTCAGAGCTCGCTGCTTACTGAGCGACCCAGGGGCCGCGCCAGCCGCCGTTGGCCTGCACCAGTTCGTCGGCAGCCTGAGGCCCCCACGAACCAGGCGCGTACGGATGTACCGTCGGTGGCGCATCCAGCAGCGGCTGCATAATGCGCCATTGCTCCTCAACGCCATCCTGGCGTGTGAATCGCAGACCGGCGACCTTCCATGGCGGCGTGCAACAGCACCTCATACGGTGTGGCGCCCTCGCCCCCCTGCTGCGCGAACTCCATGTTGAGCATGACAGGCTCTGGCTGAATACTCTCCGCGCGGCGCGCGTTCATCGTCAGCTGGACCCCGGTTGAGGGGTCGAGTTTGATCACGAACTGGTCCGGGTCGTGTGTGGTTCTGAGCCCAAATCCCAGCCGCGGCGATTGTTTGAAGACCAGTCGCACCTCAGTCTGCGTATCGGGCAGCCGCTTGCCCCCACGAATGAAAAACGGAACCCCCGACCAGCGCCAGTTTTCGATGTCAAGCCGCAGGGCGGCGTAGGTCTCCGTGGATGAGTCAGGCGCCACGCCGTCGATGGTTCGATAACTATCGTACTGACCTCGGACGTAGTTGGCCGGGGTTGCCGTCTGGACGGATTTCCACACCGCCAGTTGATAGTCCTGGAGTGTGTCGGGGTCGCCGCCCGCCGGAGCTTCCATGGCCGTTGCGGCGACCACCTGCAGCAGGTGATTGACGAACACGTCGCGCAGCGCGCCGACCGGGTCGTAAAAGTGGCCACGGTCTTCGACGCCAAAGTCCTCGGCCATCGTGATCTGCACGTTGTCGACGAAATTGCGATTCCAGATCGGCTCGAGCATGGTATTCGCGAAGCGCAAGTACAGGATCTCCTCGAGGCCCATCTTGCCGAGATAGTGGTCGATCCGCAGAATTTGCGACTCGTCGAGATACTCGTGGAGCTCGTCGGCCAACGCGCGTGCTGATGCCTGGTCGTGCCCGAACGGCTTTTCGACGACGACTTTCGCGGACTCGGTCAGGCCTGCCTGGCGCAGATTCTTCACCACCGTGGCGAACAGGAACGGCGGGATCTCCAGATAGAACAACGGTGATGCGGCGCCGTGTATTGCGCCAGCCAGGCGCTGGTAGGTCGCGGCATCGGTGAAGTCGCCAGCGAGGTAGGAGAGCCTGGCAGCGAAGCGGTCGAATACCGCGGAGTCCAGTTGTTCGCCAGTGGCGATGATGCACTTCCGGGCGTGATTGCGCAACTGATCGACCGTCCAATCGTTGACGGCGACGCCGAGGATTGGGCACTTGAGCAGGTTGCGCTTCTCGAGACGGTACAGCGAGTGGAACGTCATGACCCTCGCAAGGTCGCCGGTTATCCCAAAAATGATCAGCACGTCGGCGGATGCGTCTGGGCTCGCGCTGCGAGGTTGAACCGCGGTCTGGGGCGGCGTAGCCAGTTCTTGCGTCACCATATGCGACCCCCGTGGGTTGATGAAGGAGTGACCCCACACTAGGCGGGTGGACGCAGGGCAACATCGGTGCGACTACCAAGCAGGCATCCGGGGAAGTACGTATGGATCGACCTCGGGGACGTGGTCGACCTTCTATGCGTTGTTCGTTTGCCGTGACTGCGACTCGGGCTGAAAACGGGCTTGTCGGCCAGACGTCTCGTGCCGCATTCAAGACAAACCCGGCAAGAGCGACCTAAAGGAATGTCGGGGATGCCGGTTATAGGGAAGGACCCCAATGCCGCCGCGCAGGTCAGTCTCTAGTCTGGAGACATGACCGCTGATCCAGGTGAGGTGCTCGCGGCGCGCACGCTCATGGCCTTCACTCTGGGGTCGCACATCATTCTTGTGCCCCTCGGCGTCGCTTTTCCGCTCATCGTGCTGATCGCAAACTTCATCGGCCTCAAGCGCAACGACCCCGTCGCATTGACGCTGGCTCAACGCTGGTCGCACATTATGGCCGTGCTGTTCGCTGTAGGTGCGGTCTCGGGGACGGTGCTCTCCTTCGAGATGGGTTTGCTGTGGCCTGGTCTCACGGGTGTCTTCGGCGACGTTTTCGGTCTGCCCATCAGCATGGAAGGGATCTTCTTCTTCCTCGAGGCGATCTTCGTCACCATTTACATCTATGGCTGGAAGCACCTGTCGCCGTGGGCGCACTTCTGGTCAGGCGTGGTGCTGCCCGTCGTGGCGCTGGGTGGGGTGTTTTCGATCATCTCGGCCAACGGCTGGATGAACGCGCCGGCCGGCTTCACCCTCGGCGCCGACGGTCGTCCGACGAACGTGGATCCCCTCGCCGCTATTTTCAATCAAGCGATGCTTTACGAGTTCCCACACATGCTGGCCGCGGCCTACATGACCGCGGGCTTTCTCATTGCGGGCGTTTTCGCCGTCGCACAGTTGCGAGGGAACTGGGGCCGCTATCAGCGACTGGCGTTTGCGATTCCGTTCACCGTGGCGGCCATCGTCGCGCCACTGCAGATGATGATCGGCGACACCGTGGCGCGAACGGTGTTCCAGGAGATGCCGGTCAAGTTCGCCGCGATCGAGATCGTGTGGAACACGGGTCCCGATCAGCCCGAAATCATCCTCGGTCGTCTGAACCAGGATACCGGCGTCATCGAAGGGGGCCTGCCTATTCCCGGCCTGGCATCCTACCTGTCGGGCTTCAGCACGTCGACGGTTGTCCAGGGGCTCAGCGGCGTGCCGCTCGAAAACCAGCCGCCGGCCAACGTCGTGCACTGGGCCTGGGACGGCATGGTCTTCGGTGGGACCGGCCTCGCGCTGCTCGCGGCGTGGTATCTGCTGTACTGGATCTTCCGGCGGCGATTGCCGGGCACGAAGTGGTTCTATCGATTCGCGGGGCTAGCAGGACTGCTCGCCGTGTTCTGTGTCGAGTGCGGCTGGGTGGTCACCGAGGTCGGCCGGCAGCCCTGGATCGTCTACAACATCCTGCGCACGGCGGACGCGGTGACCGAGGCCGGCATCGCGCGTCCGATGCTGGTCATCGTGATCGTCATCTACGTGATCATGGGCGTGGCGACGGTGCTGACACTGCGGACGATGTCGCGCCGCTGGGCCGCCGGAGACAACCAGGTCCCGAGTGGACCGTACGGGCCGATTGGGGTGCCACCGCCGGTGATGATGCTGCCCGTCGCGGTGACCGAGGAAAGCAGGGAGGGTGAAAAGGTGTGAACCTTGCCAACCTTGTCGCCGCTGTCTTGCTGCTGGCGGTGACGGCGTATGCCGTGCTGGGTGGCGCCGATTTCGGCGCCGGGTTCTGGGACCTGGTCGCCGGTGGCACGCGGGAGGGGGCACAGCCGCGCGCGTTGATCAACCGAGCGGTTGGCCCGGTGTGGGAGGTCAACCACGTGTGGTTGGTCTTCTGCCTGGTGGTGTTCTGGACCGCCTTTCCTCCAGCCTTTGGCTCGGTCATGACCACGCTGGCCATCCCGCTCAGCCTGGCCTTGCTGGGCATCGTCCTGCGGGGGGCGGGGTTCGCGTTTCGCCACGAGGCAGAGCAACTGTCGCGTCAGCGTTTCCTTGGGGGTGTGTTCGCAATTGCGTCGGTGCTGACGCCGTTCTTCTTCGGCACCGTGATTGGCGGCATCGCCTCGGGGCGGGTGCCGGTCGGCAACGCGGCGGGCAATGTCATCAGCAGCTGGCTCAATCCGACATCCATCACGATCGGTCTGCTCGCGGTGGCCGCGGCGGCGTATCTGGCAGCGGTATTCCTGGTGACCGACGCGCATCGCATGGTGGACCCGGACCTCGAGGAGTATTTTCGCGGCCGCGCCATCCTGGCGGCCGTCATCGCGGGTCTGATTGCGCTGGTCGGGATTTTTATCCTGCACGCCGACGACGCGTTCCTGTTCGATGCGCTGGCGCAGCGGGGGTGGCCACTGCTGCTCATTTCAGGCGTCACGGGCGTTGCCGCGCTGGCGATCCTGCGCAAGGGCGCGCGGCGAGCAACCCGTGTGCTCGGGGCTCTGGCGGTGGCGAGCATGATCTGGGGTTGGGGCGTGGCCCAGTATCCGTATCTGTTGCCGGAGTCTCTCACGATCTCGGCTGGTGCGGGCGCACCCACGACGTTGCAGTGGCTGGTCGTCGTCGTGATTGCCGCGCTGCTGCTCGTCCTGCCATCACTACTTTTCGTGTTCCACCTCGACCAGCAAAGTCGACTTGAAGTGAACCCGTTGGAGATACGCATGAGCGAGAATCGATCGGTTGCCAACGCGACTGGCACACCCCATGTTGTCGTGGTGGGCGGAGGGTTCGGCGGCGTCGCCGCCGCCAAGGGACTGAAGAATGTTCCGGTCCGCGTCACGCTGCTTGACAAGACGAACTATCACCTCTTCCAGCCGCTGCTCTATCAGGTGGCGACTGGCATGCTCGAGCCAGGCACGATCACGTCGCCGATTCGATCGTTGTTCCGCGGCCAGAAAAACGTCGACGTGCGGATGGCCGAGGTGACTGGCGTCGACAAGGATCGCCATATCGTCGAGCTGGACGGCGGCGCGGACACGCTGACCTACGACTACCTGGTGCTGGCCACGGGTGTGCACGGTAGCTATTTTGGACACGACGAGTGGGCACAGTTTGCACCCAGCATGAAGACACTGGCGGACGCCGAGTATTTGCGGCGGCGCATTATCGGCGCCCTGGAGTTGGCCGATCGGGTCGATGACCCGAAGCTACGCGAGCAATTGCTGACGTTCGTGCTCGTGGGCGCGGGACCCACCGGCTGCGAACTGGCGGGCGAGCTTGCCGAGCACTTTCGTCGGGTGCCGAAAGAATACCGCCACATCGACCCCCGACAGGCGCGCATCATCCTCGTCGAAGCTGGTCCTCGAGCCCTTGCAACCTTTTCGGAAAACCTCTCGGCCGGCGCGGTCAAGAAACTCCGTGCACTTGGCGTGGACGTCCGGATCGGGCAGGCAGTCGAACATGTGGATGCCGAAGGCGTGGTCATCGCCGGAGAACGCGTCCAGACCCGCACCGTGTTGTGGACCGCGGGTGTCGCAGCATCGCCAGCCGGCCACTGGCTCGGAGTAGAAACCGACCGCCCAGGTCGGGTCGTCGTTGGGCCGGACCTCACGGTGGCCGGCTATCCCGAGGTCTTCGTTGTCGGCGATACCGCGCACATTGAAAACGACAGCAAGGTCCTGCCGGGCGTCGCCCAGGTGGCACTCCAGAGTGGGAAACACGCGGCGCACACGATCCGGGCGCGCGTATTGCACCAACCACCACCGGCGCCGTTTACCTACTTTGACAAGGGCAACATGGCCACCGTCTCGGTGACGTACGCGATCATGGAGAAAGACAAACTGAAGGTCGGTGGGCTGTTGGGCAAGGCGGGCTGGGCATTCATCCACGTGCTGTACCTCGGACGGGCTGAAGGTCAGCTGATGTTCATCTTGCAAGGGCTTTTTGGCGTACTCCTGGGAAGGACTGGTTCGCGTTACATCGACACTCCGTCCGTTACAGCGGCGGTGGCCACGTCTGAAAAGCCAGGAGCCCTGGTATGAGTATCGAGCGAGAGCGCGTTGACAGTTTTGGCAAACTGGAGAATGGGTTGCGCCAGGCGAGCGACTGGTATCGCTGGGGTCCGACACGTTTCGGCAGCCGATCCGCTCCAGGCGACGCTCACGCCACAAAACAGAGCGAATGTCGTGCGTGGGCCCGCTGTGGTCAGGGCGGACACCCACTGATCACTTCCTTTCGTCTGGCGCCGCGTGCGATGGCCGCCGCGTCCTCGGCTTCACCAAGGTGCCGTCGTCGGTGGAATCCACGCCTATTGGTAGTTCCACCGATGTACGCGCTACCGTCTGGGGTAACTTACGACTCGGATGGCGTCTCAGCCCCAACGCCAGCGTCGGAAATCATTCGGTGAATTGGGGCGACCACGATACGCGGCCCAAGCCGGACCGTACGTTTAACGACACTCAAGCTCGACTCCTGGCTGCTCACGTTCCAGAAGGGTCATACATTGCTGGGCATCGTCGGCATCTTCTTGCCATTTCTGTGGCTGATCGGCGCGA
Source organism: uncultured Chloroflexia bacterium (assembly GCA_963776625.1). Classification (GTDB taxonomy): domain Bacteria; phylum Chloroflexota; class UBA6077; order UBA6077; family CF-72; genus CF-72. The sequence goes on from CAVZNP010000015.1 coordinate 250,289, forward strand.
TCCTGCCGGCAAAACCTGGCTCACGCTACGCAGTGCAGCGGGCGACCGCCCAGCAGGCATAGACGACGGGGTCCGAGACGCCGCGATCGCCGTAGCCGACCGCCGTTGGATCGAATGGTTCACCATGTTCTAGCCGAGTTGACCTGAGTTCCAGGAAGGGAGTTGCCGCCGGGCAAGACGGCACGCCCAATAGCCCGACCGTGGTGAATCATGTTCAACTCGGCGCCGAGCCGAACCAGCGCGCGTACAGGCTCGCATAGCTCCCGTCGTCCATCAACTCAAGCAGCGACTCGTCGATCGGCCGTCGATATGGACTGTCGGTCGGCAGCACGATCGCGTACTGCTCCGGGTGCACCACCTGGCCCACCACCTGAACGCGCCCGGCTCCCTCGGTGTTCGCATAGCGCCGGAGCACCGGTGCGTCGTACAGGATTGCCTGGACATCTCCCTGCTCCAGCAGGGGATAGGCGTCTTCGATGCGCTGTACGTTGCGGTGGCCGACACCCTGCGCGCTCAGGTACTGATCCGCGGTGCTGCCCTGGACGGTCGCAATACGTTTGCCTGGCAGGTCGGCCACACCGCCGATGCTGCCGTGCAGCTCGCGAACCGTAGCCCGCGTGGTGATCGCCGCGGTGAAGTTTGCGAGCAAGAAGATGCCCATGAACATCCATACAAACGCGACGAGCCGAGCCGACCGTCGTTTGGGCGTGCGATCGCCGTAGCCGACGGTTGTCAGCGTAACAGCAGCCCACCACAGGGCTTCGCCCAGCCCGGGCAGGTACGCGCGGGGAAAGTCGTCGTCCAGGTGGCGTTCCAGTAGCCACACTCCGTGCGCGACGACTATCAGCACGACGAGCCCGATGCCAACGAGCTTCAGGAGGTCGGGCGAAACGAAGCTCAGCAGGGAGTCGAAGAAGGACGGCTGATCGACGGCGACAAGGACTTGCAGACCAGAGGTGAAATATGGATAGGAGAAATCGACGATCTGCTCCCGCTCAGCTGTCACGCTGATGGCAGCAATGCCCGCGTCCGCGGCATGCGACTGGACGGCGTCGATCTGTTGATCGACAGTGTCCACGCCGATCAAGGTATAGGTCCAGCCGCGGCGCAGGGCGATCAGGCGCCACAGGTCGATACTGAACCCGCTCCATGCGTTGCCGTCCTGCATGACGAAGGGCGCCACGGGCTTTACCGCGACGCGCAGCGACGGAGCCGGGGCGCTCGTACTGGGCGCTGGAGCGATAGCCTGCGCCTGCGCTATCTGAGTAACACAGAGCAGGGCCAGCGCGCCAATCAGTCCGGCAACAATCGACCTCGCGCGCTTCATGGACACGCGCGTGCTGTGGCGCACCCGTCTTGAGGGAAGCACTTGCCTGACGTCGATCTGCTTGGGAACTCGTCCGAGAGTAAGCCGGACGTGTCGGACGCGAATGCTAGGCTGAGCCGTGAGCCGTGATAACGTTCCTATACTAGTTTCTGCTACCACGATGGCAAGAACACGCGGCTCTCAAAACGGATCATCATTTGGTGCGTCTCCAGACTTCGCAGTTGCCAGTCCCCCCAACGTACGGCCACCGACGATCCGTCGCATTGGGGCAAGCACGTAATCAACACGCCAACTCTTTAGCGGGCCGCCCCACGTGTCGCGATGTTCGCCGCGCTGCTGGGCGCGGAGCGCGATCCCGATGTGTTGGCTGAGCTCGCTCGCGATAAGCTTCGCCACCGGCTACGGCAGCTGCGTGAAGCTCTTGCCGGCAGGGCCCGGCCCCTTGACCTCGTCATAATCGGTCAAACCCACGCGCACATAGACTTCCTGGAGGAGTCCGTCCCTCAGCTGCAAACCGAGAAAGGGGTTGTCTTCCTCCATATCGGGACGCCTTGGAACTGCTGCACACCATTTCGAGTGGTCCGACCAGCCGCTGCGTAGCGGTCGCAGCGTCCAGGATGACCGCGGTTTCAACCAGCGCCACCAGAATTAGCAGGGGTGTCTCGTCATCTGGCGCGCCGATGGTGCGTGCCTGCAACAAGCGGTGCAGGATGGACTGCGCTTCGGCCATGCGCTCGGCGTACGCCAGGCACTGCGCCAATTGCGCGGCGTCGACGTGGAGCTCGACCGTGAGACCAGCGCGGTGCGCCTGTGCGATGCGGTCTTCGTGGTGGGCGTCGGAACGATCTTCCATCCCCCTTGCGCACGAGGGTCAGCTCCAGGGTGGCTTTGTGTATCGACTCGAATCTCGACGAGCAGAACCGCCTGCTTGGGCTGGACGATCGGCGGCGGATGAACGGTTTGGGCAATCGGCTCTGGCACACGGACAGCTCGTTCAAGGCAAGGATCTGGCCGGGGTCATCCAGCCTGCGCCGCCGTCCGGGCCCCTGGATCGAGCGGTCAGCACGTCATTGAGCTTTGCGGCAGACCCAGATTTCCTCTGCCGGCCACTGCTTCGCCCACGCCGCCGGCACGTAGTCGTAGAAGGGGTGGTCGACCGCGTCTTTGGGCGCGTACAGCTCGATCAGGTCGAGCACCTCGAAGCCTGCATCTCGCAGACGTCGCAGCAGCTCGCCGGTGGGCGGGTGAAACTCCACACCACTGCCGTCGGGCCATGCAATCCTGCCCAGCCGATGCTGCGGGCGCTGCAGGGTGGATTGCACCTTGCCCTCGTCCGGGCTGCACAGCACGGACAGGGTGGTGTTGCGCAGAAAGACCAATCGGCCGCCGCGCCTGAGCAGGCGGGCGGCCTCGGGGATCCACGCGGCGGGGTCCGCCCATATGGACGCGCCGTACTCGGAGATTGCGAGGTCGAAGCTCTCGTCGGGCAGCGGCACGCGTTCGGCGGGCGCGTCAACGAGCGGGAACTCGAGGCCGAGCTCTGCCTGGCAGCGGCGGGCGGTGGCGAGCTGCGCTGGCGTGGGGTCGACGCCCACCGGGCGGGCGCCGCGGCGCGCTAACCATGCGCAGATATAGGCGGTGCCGCAGCCGAGCTCGACGACGTCCAGGCCCCGCAGATCCTCGGGCAGCGCGTGGACCTGGAACTCGGGGACCTTCCAGACACCCCAGTCCATGCCTGGCTGCCGCCAGGCGGAGCTGGCCTGGGCGTCGGTGTAGGCTGCGTTCGACGCCGTCCAGGCGGCGCGGTTGACGGTCAGGTCGTCGTCCAGGGGCACCTGCTCAGCCTACTACGCTCGGCGATAGCGTCGAGCCTGACGGGTACCCGTGGAGGGCGGCGTTATTTACGCCGCTTCTTCGTGGCTGGCTCTTGCACCTCCGTCTCGTCCTCGTCGCCTTCGGTGAAGATATAGTTCGCCATCGACTGTTCGCCGAGGTTGCCGAACACCCGGGGATGGTCGCTCGTCCGCCAGTCCGGGCGTTCCCGTTTCTTGATCAGTGCGCGCATCGTCTGCTTGCCGTAGAACGTGTCGACCCGTTTGTCGAGCCGCCTGGCGCGGCGTTTGGCCGCCTCCAGGCTAGCGATGCGCCGTTCGATCGCTTTCCGGCTCTTCTTGCGCTCCCGGAGCTTTACACGCAGCGCCAGCAGCTGGTCTTTGTACTCCCGTTTCCGCGCATCCATTCCCTTGGTGGACTTGTTGAACTCCATCAACGACTCGAGATTCGGGATGTCGGTTTCGTCGTCCTCGAGCGAGCGCAGCCGTTTGCTCATGCCCGTCACTGAAGCGTCCTCGTCGTCGAAGAAGGTCAACACGCCGAGTTCACGTTCGATGGTCTTCATGTGGCCGGCGAGCAGTTTCTTCTTGGAGTTCAGGTAGTTGAGCTCGGACGTGATGTGCGTGTACCGCTCTTTGTAGCGATCGGTGAGCTTGGAAGTCTGCCGATTAATGCGCCTTCGCACGCGCCTGAATTTGACCTTCGTTTCCTCGCTGGGCTCGTCGATGATCGCCTTTTGACTGGAAATCTTCGTCAGCAATCCGAGTGAATTGAGCGCACGTTTTCGCTTGGCGGCGGCGTCGAAGATGTTCTCCTCCGGGTCATAGAGCTCGTCGTCGCTCGACAACTCCGCTTCGGACTCGAAGTCCGAGGCTTCGTCGAAGGATCCCTCGTCTTCGTTGAACGGCACCTTCAGCGTGTCGGTCAGGAAGGTCTTTCCGCGCCGCTCCGCGCTTGGCGCCGCCGCCTTGGTGTCGGTGACCTGATCGGCATCGGTCGGGTCCATCTCGGCATCAGAGTCGTTGGGCCCGGGTTCCACGTTGGTGTCGTTTTCCTCGACGACATCTTTCACGTCCGCGGAAGTCGTCGCCGAGACGCGCATCCCGCCGACGATGTTGAACAGCGTCGAGTTGTAAAACTGGCGCTGCTGACGGAAGCGGCGCGCCTGTTCGCTGCCCGCGTCGCCAACGCCCGTCGTGGTGGTTGTCTGCGACTCGCTCGCCGCCTGGGCCTTTTCGAACGCTGTCTTGTAGAGCTCGCGCGCGAGCAGGAACACGGCTTTGTAGGTTTCGCCGCCCATAATCGAGTGGGCTAGTGGCCGGTTGAGGTCGATTAGCGCCCCGAAAGCCATCGACGTCGAGTTCCCCAGAAACGACTGCGCGTCAGGCTGTCGCGGTACGAGCAGCTCACGATGTTGATACGGGCTCTGCGAGAGCATCCACTCGGATTTCTCTATCTCATTTGCACGGAAGGCGTTTTCGCGCCGGTTGGTGTCCGTGTCCCGTTTGAGCTGTCCCAGGTTGAAGTTCTGATAATGCAGAAGGTGCTGCACCAGGAGCTGCAAGTCGGCGGCGTACCCGCCCTCGGTGGCGAGCGTCAGGCCGCCGGTCTGGAACTTCTCGACGCCTTTTTTGATTGCGTCGTCGAACTCCCGCTCATCTGGCTGGTATTTGGTCAGGAAGTTCCCTACCATGTCGCGCAGGTTGGCGTACGAGAAGTCGTGTTTGGCGCCCGTGTGGCCTTGCAGCGTCGAGTAAAACACCGAGCGCTGCGGCGGATAGTTGGCATCTCGATTGGTTGAGGTGACGAGCCGCCGCTGGTCTCGCGTCAGGGTGAACTGTTCGTTGATCCGACCGTTGGTGAGCAGTCCCGTGAAGTAGTCGTCAGTGAGCTCGCCGTGGTTCAGCGTATCCTCGCCCAGACCGGCGACCGCGTCCACGAACTCCTCACGAGTCACGCGCTTACGGCGGCCCTGTTCACTGAGCGTATCGTAGATCTGCTCCGCCGTCCGCCGCGACTGTTTCTCGCCGCTGATCCTGTCGCCTCTGTAGGTGTAGACGCGCTGGATGGCCGGATGGTTCAGAAAACGCCCCACAGCGCGGTTGCCCACGGTGCGCTGGAGCTGGGCCATTGACGTGCCGAGGGCCGGATAGTTGTTGTTCAGGAGACGTCCACAGCGCGATTGCCCATGGTGCGCTGGAGCTGGGCAATTGACGTGCCGAGGGGCCGGCGTCGGGACGCTCGGCAGCCGTTCGGCCGTGGATCGGACGGCTGCCGAGGAGTCACGTGAGATTGAGGCGCGTTCGGCGGTCACCGCACGGGCAGCCTAGCGCACGTCGGTTTCAACGCGGTGTCAGTCGCGCCCGCCGCTATCCGACCGCCGCGCGGCGCAGCTCAGCCTCGATTCGCGCCGTAGTTGCGGTGGCGGGGTGCTGCATGATGTTCGGACGTCGAACCGGGCCAACGGATGAAACACGTTGCTGAAGCGTGACCCTGCCGCTGCGCAGGGCGATCCCAGGTTGAAGCGCGTGCGGCGTTCGAGCGAATTCACCGGTAATCATTCCTGAGCTCGGCCTGCACGTGGCAACGTCGGGAACACGTAATAGACGGCGACCAGCGCGTACAGGAGCAGGCTCAGCAGCGGACTGACAAACGCCAATCCGATGCCCAACAGGTACACCAGATTCCCGATCGTAAAACGTGGGATGGCCGACCGCGCGAGCGCTGGCTGAATCCCCTCCAGCGCCAGCTCGTGGTGTCCCACGGCATACAACCAGATGGCGGCGAACGCGAGGCCCATGATCAGAAACACGACGCCCAGGAACGCCGCCGCAACCGGTGCGTCTTGAGGATCGGTGATCCACTGGCCGACCACGGCCGTCGGGAACGGGATGGCTGCAATGACCATCAGCAGAAGGAGGTTGAGGAACAGCAGGGTCCGGTCCACGTGCCGCACAAGTGCGAACATCGCGTGGTGGTTGACCCAGATGATGCCGATGGTGAGGAAGCTCACCACGTAGCCAGCGTACGCCGGCCACTGCGCGGCGAGCAGCGCGAACAATGCGCCGCTGCCGACAGGTGGCACGCGGAGCTCGAGCACCAGGAGGGTCGCGGCAATGGCAAAAACGCCGTCGCTGAAGGCCTCGAGCCGACTCGTCGACATCCCGGCGACGTGGCTCAGGGCGTGATGCCTGCGCGGCCAGACGCGAGTGACTCGGCGAAGTTATCCAGGCTCGCCCCTACAGGTGCGAGGACCTCATCCAGCTCACCACGTTGGACTGCAATCCGCTTGCAAAATGCCGCCGCGTCGCGCAGGCGCTCCTCCAGCACCAGCCACGCCGCGTGCTGGTGGGGCAGGACGTAGTCGCTCTCATAGAACAGCTCGAAGCTCGGACCGGCTGTGCGGTCCGCGTGCTGCTGGCCCACCGGCAACCGAGTGACCAGCTGTCCCAGCGGTTTGATGACCTCGAACATGAGCCCGAGTGCGACGTCGGCGAGCACTTTGAGTTGCGCGTCGGTCTCGCTCGTATGCGCAAAGTACCGCTGAAGCACCAGCAGCAGCAGTTCGTAACTGACGTTGAACAGGTCCGTGCAGCGGACCGCCGTCGGATCGGTGATCAGCGGAACCGCGGTGGAGCGCTCGTGACAACGCACGTTCGCCGGTAGCACCGGGCGCGCTGGTTCGAACGTCGGGTCTGCGTCGCGGAGCGCCAGATACTCATCCAGGATCTTGACGAACTGTCCAAAGTGCGCGGATTGCCAATCGCCGCGCGGCCCCTCGCCCTGCTCAATGATGGTGTCGATCGCTCGCTGCGCGGAGGCGCTGTCGTGCGTCGTCACCAGTTCGGACCAGCCGAAGTGTTCCGTACGTGCCTGCGCACGCGGAGGCCCGCAGAAGAGCCGCTTCTCTCCGTAGAGCTCGCTAAGGTGGCGGAGCCCGTCCTCGATGGAGCGGTACAGGTGGCCGATTGTCGCGAAATCCTGGAGCTGCGGGACGATTTCGCCGAGCTCGACCGCTGGAACCGCACGCTCCAGGGTGTTCTGCAGCAGCGGATCAGCAAGGGCCATTCCCTCCGGGCGCTCCAGAAACATGAAGTGGCGCAGCGCGCGTTCGCCGAACGGCAGCAACGTGAGCGACACCGTCGGCGGGTAGCGACCTGGTGGCGGTGGCAAGTTTGGGCGGCTCAGATGCGGCGCGGCGCCGACGCTGGTGAGCAGGTTCTGGACGAGCGCCAGGTGCAGCATCTCCTGGCTGGCTACGTGCGCAACCGACTGTCGCCAGCGATCGACCGAATGGAGCTGCGCCGCCGTCAGCCCCTCGTCCAGCGACTGCTTCATAGAGAACGCGGCATACAGGTACTGACACATGATGGCGTGTTCAAGCTCGGAGGCCAGGCACAACATGTAGATCAGGGCTTCGCGATGCTCGATGACGAACGGCGCCTCAGGCGTGGCGCGCGTACCGCGTGTGGCCAGCACATTCCCAAACACTCCTTGCTGGCCAGCTCCGTGAGCTAACTCCTCCGTCATACAAGCCACAATAAGCAGTGACGCGACACCCGGGATCACCCGAATTGACGGGAACGCCACAACAATTTTGTGCTGAACCGGTCCACGATCTTGTCGGGAACAAACTGGGGGTGGACGGTGCTCGTGTCGAGCCAGCGGGTGGACGACGGCCACCGCTGCGCGTTCCGAGCCCTGAGCCTGGTTGGCCGTGCCGATCAGCGCGCCCTCGGTCAGGCGGGCCACGGCGCTGGCCTGCTCGACGTGCGGAGTGATGGCGGCCACATCGGGCGCTTCGAGCCGCCGCTCGGCACCCGCATCTGAGACGACGCCGCCAGCGAACGCGCTCGGCGGCCGCCGCGGCCACCAGAGGGTCGCCGGCCCGGCCCGCGGCGCGACCAGCAGCACGCCCACATCGGGCCCCGCCGCGCGGCGCAGCCCGATGTGGCGCTGCAAGCGGGCGACCGGGCATTCCTGGCCACCACTGACCGCTTCATGCAGGTCATCGGGCTCGGCTCGCTGACTGAGCTGCCAGCAGGAGGGGCCGTGACGAACATGCCAGCGTGTTGACGGCGAATCTCGTGAAGATGTTGGCGTCCGCGTGCGAGCGGGCGTGGAATCAAGACGTTGCCCAACTGCTCCACGTCGAGGACACGCACGGTGGTCCCTGCCAGTTCTATCGCGCAAGCGCGAGACCCTCCACTGGAACCGCGATCGCGGCGACGGCGACGGTGACGATAACCGTGCGTCATCCATCGCACCTATCGAGCCGAAAGTGACTGAGTGTGGGGGACGTGTGGGGGATGTGTGGCTGTGCGACGGCGCCGGCTTGCTGCAGTCTGGCATGGACCTCGATCACCACGGCAACAGGAGTCGTTTCAATGAACTGGTCCAATTCACCGACGCGCGGCATTCGCGCCATTGTCCGCCCCACTCTGCTGGCACGCGGCATTCATCGCCTTCTGGGTATTCATGACTCAGCGCAGCGCCGACGGCTGGCTATGCTCAGCGTCGTCCTCATCGTTCCGCTCCTGAGCGTGGCCACCATCGCCCAGGCGGATCCCGCGTCCACCGACGGAGGGTATGTGCCGGGGGTGGGCAGGGGTGTCGAGGGGCTGATCAAGTTAAAGGAGCACAAGGGCAACACGACGCTCGACTCGCAGGACAGTGACGCGGTCGACGCCTCCACTGGGGCCGCTCCCAGCGACCAGGATGCGGATGGCAGCCCGGATGTTCAGGCGCCAGGCGCCGATGGCGGAGCGATTGGCCCGTAGCAGCCGATCCGCGCCCAGACCCGAGCTAAATTACGGACCGCTCTTCCGTTTTCGAGGCGCCAGTGCGCTAGCACGATGTGGAAACCTGAGTGGTGGATCGTCGCTGGCGGACTGGGCCTCAATTCCTCCCATGGAGTCGAACAGATGAGCCACCCGCTTGTTGTCATGGCGCTCGAAAGCGAAGCCCAGGGGCGTCTAGAGAAGCTAGGCTGCGAGGTGCTGTACACAGGGCTTGGAAAGGTCAACGCCGCGTACGCCCTCACAAGCCGGTTGCACTCCGCGCGGGGGTGCACCGTCTCGTCGGTGATCAACCTGGGTTCGGCAGGCAGCCGTACCTTCTCGACCCGCTCGCTTGTCGCCGCCGATCGCTTCGTGCAACGGGACATGGACATGACCGGGCTCGGCTTTGCGCATGGCGTAACACCCTTTGAAAGAGTCCCGTCCATGCTCAGCTTCCCCAGGTGTTTCACTCAGTTGCCGCATGGCATCTGCGGCTCGGGCGACTCCTTCTTGCAGGGCCCGCCACCGATTCCCTGCGACATCATCGACATGGAGGCTTATGCGCTGGCGAAGGTCTGCCAGGCGGAGTCCGTCCCGTTCGCCTGCGTGAAGTACATCACCGACGGCGCGAACCACGACGCCCACACGCTCTGGCAGGAAAACCTCGTGGCGGCCGCCGAGGCATTCGAGGAGTTGCTCAAGGAAGTGCTTGTCCAGCCATCCCCGGCCCTCCTCAGCTCGTTGGGGAAAGTCGAGATGCCGTGGCGATGATCACCTGGCGCGAGAAGCGGAGCGGGCTGATCGCCCCAGATGAGCGCTTGCCCTGGGGGCCGACGGTCGCCATGGGGCTCCAGCACGTGCTGGCGATGTTTGGCTCGACCGTGGTCGTCCCACTCGTGATGGGTTTCGACCCCAACCTGGTGATCTTCTTCTCTGGGATCGGCACCCTGCTGTTCTTCTTCGTCGTGTCGGGGCGCATCCCGAGCTACCTGGGTTCCAGCTTCTCGTTCGTTGGCCCCGTGGCGGCGGTGATCGGCTCGCCAGCGGCGGGCACTTTGAATACGGCCAATATCCCGCTGGCGCTGGGCGGGATCCTCGCCGCCGGCGTGGTGTACGCGCTCATCGGCGTGATCGTCCACGTATCCGGCTCGGGCTGGATCGATGCGTTGATGCCGCCGCTGGTCACCGGCTCCGTCGTCATGATCATCGGTCTGAACCTGGCGCCGGTCGCGCGAGGGCTCGCGCAGGACAGCGTCTTGCTGGCGACGGTGACGCTGCTCAGCACACTGTGCATCGGCTTGCTCACGCGGGGTATGGTCGCGCGGCTGGCAATCTTGCTCGGCGCCGGGGTCGGCTACGTGGTTGCACTGATCCTCGGCGGCACCTCCGCCGCCGGTCGGACTTACGGCAGCGTCGCCGTGCAGGGCGTTGACCTGTCCAGGGTGACAACCGCGCCATGGTTCGGGCTCCCAGCTTTCGTCCACCCGCAGTTCGACCTGAACGCCGTCTCGGTGATCGTGCCGGTGGCCATCATCCTGGTCGCCGAGAACACGGGGCACGTCAAGGCGGTTGAGGCGATGTCCAATCGCAAGCTGAGCCCGTGGCTCGGGCGCGCCTTCATCGGCGATGGCGTGGCGACCATCGTGTCCAGCCTCGGCGGAGGCACCGGCGTGACGACCTACGCCGAGAATATCGGGGTGATGGCGATAACGCGGGTGTACTCCACGCTCATCTTCGTCATCGCGGCGTTGGTGGCCATCCTGCTCGGGCTGTGCCCCAAGTTCGGCGCACTCGTCGGCTCGATCCCGACCGGCGTCATCGGCGGGGTGGTGACGGTGTTGTTCGGTTTGATCGCGATCACCGGCGCTCGCATCTGGGTCGACAATCGCGTCGATTTTACGCGCGGCGTGAACCTCTTCGTCGCGGGCGTGGTTGTGATTATCGGCGCGGCAGACTACACGGTGCGCATCGGCGACTTCGAGCTTGGCGGGATCGGGCTGGGCACGTTCGGCGCGATCATCCTGTACCAGCTCTTCAAGAACGCCGGCGGCGGCGTTGAAGCCGGCCCGATTCACGCCGACGAGCGGGCGGCCACCACGCCCACGAATGGCGACCCAGGGTCGCTGGTCGGGTCACGGTGAGAGCGTCACCTCACAGTCCGGCGATCATCGCCGACTCCGCGGCCGCCAACGTCAGCGCGACGAGCTGAATGCCGAGGATCAGCCTGCCGCCGATGCTTCGGCGCGTTGCATTCAGGTGAAGGAGGGCGACGATGCTGCTGATCCAGCCGAAGAGGTACAGGAGCTCCACGGCTCCCCAGAACTGATCCGGATCGCCCGGACGAGTCACGCCAGCGCACTCTCCGCGCAGCTTGCTCGCTCCCGGATTCAGGAGTCGGTGCCGCACCGCCCCGGACACGTTGCTAACACAGTAGACGTGCTTCCGGAGGGAGGTCACAGAATCCAGATCCGACTCCTGAATCCGCGAGGCCGAGCAGTACGATCAGCCGTGTGACAGTCACCCGGCTAGCAATCCACGCACGTCAGCCGTACGCGGCTGGCCAGGCCTTCGGCCCAGCAGGTGCCTACGAGCGTATCGACGGCCTGGTCCACTTCGCGGTCAATCCAGAAGACCCTGCCAACGCCGGTATTGTTGACCTCGACCGCGCGGCTCGGGACCAGCACGGCCTGGTGCACTTCACGGCCGACTTCTGCATCCTCCAGCCCAGCGATCCCGGGCGCGGCAGTCGGAACTTGCTCTACCTTGTCGCCAATCGGGGGCGGCGCGTCCTGCCCCGTCAGTTGAACCGGGGTACCGACCTCGCTGGCAGCGAGGACATCGATCCAGGCGACGGCTTCGTGTTCCGTCGCGGCTTGACCGTCGCCTGGTGTGGCTGGCAGTGGGACGTCATCCGCGCACCTGGCCTGTTCGGACTCGACGCCCCGACCGCCCTCGACGACACGGGTGCACCTCTGCTCGGACAGGTCGCCGTGGAGTTCCAGCCCAACCAGCAAACGAACGATCGCCTGCTGGCCAATCGAGTCCACCAAGCGTATCCCGTAGCGAACGTCGACGATTCCGAGGCAGCCCTGACGGTTCGCGACTGGCCTGATGGTCCTCGTACGACGATCCCGCGCGACCGCTGGCGCTTCGGGGATGACACCCACGTCTGGCTGGCCGACGGCTTTGTACCCGGCCGTATATACGAGGTCGTGTACCGCACGCGGCGCTGCCCGGTGGTGGGCGCCGGCCTGCTGGCAACACGCGACTTCGTCAGCTACCTGCGCTCGTCATCGGCGACCGACAACCCCTGCGCTGGCCGCATTACGCGCACGTTCGCCTTCGGCGTGTCGCAGAGCGGTCGCTTCTTGCGACACTATCTCTACCTGGGTCTCAACGTCGACGAGATGGGGCAAACGGTCTTCGACGGCATGTTGCAGCACGTCGCGGGCGCTCGCCGGGGTGAATTCAACCACCGCTACGCCCAGCCGTCCGTGCAGTCCACGCCGAGCTTCGGCCACCTCATGCCGTTCGGCTACGACGAGCAAACCGATCCGCTCACCGCGCGGCGTGACGGGCTCCTGGCACGTCAGCGAATCTTCGGCGGTGTACCGCGTGTGATTGCCACGAACACGTCGGCCGAGTACTGGCGAGGCGACGGTTCGCTCGTCCACACCGATCTCGAAGGGAAACGGGACATCGAACCGCCAGCCGAGGTGCGCGTCTACCATCTGGCGGGCACGCAACATGGGCCGGGTGTTCTGCCGCTGGTCGACACCGAGCCGAACGAAGGGACGCACGGAGCACACCCGTTCAACGCGGTCGACTACTCACCGCTCGTTCGGTCAGCGTTGGTAAACCTCGAGCGCTGGGTCACCGATGACGTCGAACCGCCGCCAAGCAGTTTTCCTCGTCTTGCCGACGGCACCGCGGTCAGCCCGGCAACCGCGCTCGAGACGTTTCGAGGGCTGCCTCGGGCGCAGGTCGCCGATCCCATCCATCTTGCACGGATGCGACGACTTGACCTCGGTCCTGACGCCGAGCGCGGCATTGGTCGCTTTCCGGCAGTGACCGGCGAACTTTATCCAACGTTTGTCGCCGCGGTCGACAGCGACGGCAACGAGGTGGCGGGGGTCCGTCTGCCGGACATCGCCGTACCTGTTGCCACGTCCACCGGTTGGAACACGCGTCACGCCACGACAGGCGGGCCCGAGCAACTGATCCCCATGGCCGGCTCGACACTGCAGTTCGCGTCGTCGCCAGCCGAACGTGAGCGTGACGCCGATCCGAGGCCCTCGATCGCCGAGCGCTACCGCGATCGAAACGACTACCTGGCACGGGTTCGGGCCGTGGCGCAGGAGCTGGCTGTCCAACGGCTGCTGCTGCACGAGGACGTGGACCTCGTTGTCGAAGCAGCCGCGCAGCGCTACGACGCGTTTACCGCGACGAGTGCGAGCGCGGATAGCCTCATCGCGAGTCGCTAGCGCCAGGCGAAGAGTGGCGGCTTGAAGTGCGCCACGGACATCTGGGAGCGCCCGATGTTGCGGGAGGTTGAGCGGTGGGGTGTCGTGGAAGCCAGGGCGGCACGTAGTGTCTTCGTTGGAGATTGCGAAACTGCAACGAGGAACTGGCTCCGGGAGTCGAGGACCCACGTTTTCCACGTTCTCCACGTGCCCGCGATTGGACCGGTCGGTGCTGTGCCGGGGTCTGGAGTCCCGTGATCACTTTTTCTGCCACAGCTTGACCGAGCGCCTGGCCAGTCTTGACGTCGCTCGGAAACGCGGGACCCGCCAGCAGTCGTGACGAGCAGTCGAGACTGCTCCGCGGCGGCGGTGAACGTATCGCTTTCATCGGGAAACCGGTAGGCGAGAAAGCTCGATGCGGCCGCCTACCACGACGGCATGTTCCGAGGGTTACGACGGGCTAGCGGGCTTGGGCAGCACCCGGTCGGAGCGTAGAGTCGACGTCGCCAGGGTGCACTCGACTGCAGGCGTATTTGGCATCCCACGCAGCGACGGTTGCGTCGTAGATGGCAACTGAAAGCGGGGCCATCCCCCGCTGGCTGTCGGCGCTCGGTGCGCTGCATCTTGGGACGGAGAGGATTCGCGCTCGGGCGCTTGACAAACGAACAGCCACGTGCGTACCGTGCCCGAGCGCATGAGCCTACGTTTGGGGGTGGACGTCGGCGGCACGTTCACCGACCTGGTGCTCTTCGATCCGGCCACGAACAACCTGGAATTCACCAAAACGCCGTCCACCGCTACCAATCAAGCCGTCGGCGTCGCCACCGGTGTCGACAAGATCGCTCGTCAGATGCACGTCGATCCTGGCGCGGTCAGCTTCCTGGCGCATGGCACCACGGTTGCCACCAACGCGCTGCTCGAGCGCCACGGCGCCGTTTGCGCCCTACTGGTGACCGAAGGCTTCCGCGACGTGCTGCAGATCGGTCGACAGGACCGCCCGAAGTTGTACGACTGGTTCGCTCAGCGGTCGGAGCCACTCGTGCCGCGCGAGCGGTGCTTCGAGATTCGCGAGCGTGTCCTGCACAACGGCGAGGTCTACGTTCAACTGGACGAGGCGCGAGCCGTAGCAGCCATCCAGGCTGCGAAAGCAGCCGGAGCGTCCGCGGTGGCGGTCTGCCTGCTGCACGCGTACGCCAACCCCAGCCACGAACGGCGCTTGCTGCAACTCCTCCACGACGTGTTTCCCGAGGCGGAAGTCTCGCTCTCCTCCGAGATCCTCCCCGAGTTCAAGGAATACGAGCGAATGAGCACCACCGTTGCCAATGCGTATGTGATGCCCATCGTGCGCCGCTATGTCGATGCTCTCGAACAGCGCGCACTCGAATTGCGGATTAACGGCGGGATCCACATCATGCAGTCGAACGGGGGCCTGATGACCGCCCGGTCGGCCGGTGAGCAGAGCGTGCGGACGATTCTCTCCGGTCCGGCCGCTGGTGCGCTCGGAGCTGTCTGGCTAGCTCGCCAGGCAGGATTTCTCAACGCGATGACCGTGGATATGGGTGGAACCAGTTTCGACATCTGCCTGGCGCACGAGGGTCGGATACGCTACACCCGCGAGAGCGAGATCGCGGAGCTGCCACTCAAAGTACCCATGCTGGACCTCCACACGCTTGGAGCGGGGGGCGGCTCGATCGCGTGGATTGACGGCGGCGGCGCGCTCCGAGCCGGTCCCAAAAGCGCTGGCGCCGATCCGGGCCCGGCATGCTATGGTCGCGGCGGCACGGAGCCAACCGTCACCGACGCCAACCTTGTGCTCGGCCGCCTGAACCCCGATTTCTTTCTTGGTGGTGAGATCCACCTGGACCTGGAGGCGGCCCGTCGGGCGATCACCGACACGATTGCCAGGCCACTGGGGCTCAGCGTCGAAGCTGCGGCCGAAGGCGTGCTGCGGGTGATCAACGCGACCATGGTCCGTGGCATGCGCGCGGTGTCCGTTGAGAAGGGTTACGATCCGCGCGACTTCACGCTCGTGGCATTTGGCGGTGGCGGACCGGTGCACGCCGCAGATCTGGCGCGGGATTTCGGCGCACCAGAAGTGCTGGTGCCAATCGCGCCGGGCGTCACCTCGGCGCTTGGATTGTTGCTGGCGGACCTCCGCTACGATTTCGGTGGAACCCATCTCTGCACTCTTGAAGATGCCGAGGCCGCACAGCTGCAGGAGTTTTACGCAACGCTTGAACGCCGCGCCGCCGAACAGATGCATCGAGACGGCGTACTCGATGAGCAGGTCAGTATGAGCCGTAGCGCGGAGGTGCGCTATGTACGTCAGGGTTTCGAGTTGGAGGTCCCGGTTCCGAGCGGCACACTGGACGCGGCGGCACTGGAGCGGATTCGCGATGCGTTTCACGCGGCACACGCTCAGCAGTATGGCTATGCAATGCGTTCCGAGACGGTTGTCCTCGTCAACGCCCAGGTGAGCGCCGTCGCCCTACTGCCAAAGCCGGGCCTCGATATGGCCCAGGCAAGCGCGGTAGAAGCCCAGGCGGCGCTGCCCGGCGGTCAGCGCGCCCTCTACACCAACGGACGCTGGTTGCAGGCGGACGTGTACGACCGGACCGCGCTGCAGCCAGGTATGAACATCGATGGGCCAGCCATCATTGAGCAGGTAGACTCTACAGCGGTGTTGTCGTCTGGTGATCGTGGTCGAGTAGATAGGTTTCGCAATTTCATTCTTCGGGTGACAGCCTGATGACGGACCCCATCACGCTCGAGGTTATGCGCAACGCGCTGTATTCGATCGCGGACGAGATGACCGCGGGACTGGTCCACGCGTCGTACTCCACCAACATCAAGGACCGCCGCGACTGTTCCTGCGCGCTCTATACGTTGCGTGGCGAAGTCGTCGCCATGAGTGAGTGGGGCGGGACTCCTCTTCATCTTGGCACGATGCACTCCGCCCTGCAGACCGCGCTGGAGGCGTTTCCACCCGAGACACTCGAACCCGGCGACGCGCTGATTCTCAACACGCCGTACCCCGCGGGTCCCGGTCACCTCAATGACGTGTGCATCATCGGTCCGATCTTTGTCGACGGGGTGTTGTTTGCGCTGGCGGCGAGCCAGGCCCATCGCGTCGATGTCGGTGGTTTCGCTCCCGGCAGCATGCCGTTCGGGGTGACCGAGATCTTTCAAGAAGGCTTGCAGATCACGCCGCTCAAGATTCAGCGGCGGGGTGAGCTGGATGAGCACCTGCTGACGTTTATCAACCAGAATCTTCGGACGCCCCAGGACAACCGGGGCGACCTCCTGGCGCAACTCGCCGCCAACAACATCGCCGAGCGGCGGGTGCGTGAGCTTGCCCACAAATACGGGGCCGAATCGCTCCAGGCGCACTTCCGTGCCATGCTCGATTACTCCGAACGCCGCATGCGAGCAGGCCTGCGCAAGATTCCAAGCGGAGTGTATTCCGCTGAGGACGTCATGGAGGGCGATGGCATCCATGAGCACCACCTGGCGTTGCGAGTCACGCTCACGGTAGGCGACGGCCACGTGACCGCGGACTTCTCCTCCAGCGATTCTCAGACAGCCGGCCCGCTCAACTGCCGTTGGCCATCGGTCGCCGCATGCGTGTACTACGCGCTGAAATGTATCGTCGATCCGGACTTGCCTCCGAACGCTGGCGCGTATCGGCCCGTCGATATCATTACAAGGCCGGGCACCCTCCTGGAGGCGCAGTTCCCGGCCGCGGTGTGCAACGCGAACATCATCACAACGCAGCGCATTGTCGATACGCTTCTCAAAGCGCTGATCCTGGCAATACCTGAACGCGTGCTTGCCGCGTGTTCCGGAACGATGAACCTGTTGAACGTCGGCGGTTTCGATCCGCGGGACGGTAGCTACTACAACTACATCGAGACCTATGGTGGGGGCCAGGGCGCGATGCACGATCGCGATGGCATGAACGCCGTCCAGAACCACATGACCAACACACGCAACGCACCAGTGGAGGCAATCGAGGCCGCCTATCCGCTGCGTGTGGTCCGCTATGGACTCGTCCCAGACTCCGAAGGCGCTGGTCGTTTTCGAGGTGGAAGCGGACTGCTGCGTGAGCTCGAAGTGCTGGGCAGCTACACGCGGCTGACACTCAGCTCGGATCGGAAGACTGTCTTGCCCTGGGGCGTCTTTGGCGGACAGGCCGCCTCAGGCTCTCTCTGCGTGGTGAGCGATGCGAAAGGCGTAAGACGCGAACTGCCGAGCAAAGTGACGACCTGGTTGGAGCAGGGTGATCGGCTGCTGACCATCACCCCGGGGGGTGGGGGGTGGGGCGATCCACGCACGCGCGATCCAGGGCTGGTCGAACGCGACGTTCTGGCCGGCCTGGTTTCTCCAGAACGAGCGCATGACGTCTACGGCACGCCGAAAGTGTCAGACTGACGAGGAGACGGGCAAATGCGTATTCTGGTGATCAATCCGTTCGGTGGTACGGAGGTTTTCGGCAGAGACAATCTGGAGCGTGTCGCTCGACCCGACACCGATTTCGAAATTGTCAACGTCGGCAACGTCTATCCGTTGAAGAACAATCAGTGGTTGTACTTCCGCCACGAATGCATCAATGCTACGATCGAACGCGCGCTGCAAGCCGAACGAGACGGGTATAACGCGGTGTTCCTGTCGTGTCAACTCGATGTTGGTCTGTACGAATGCCGCCAGCTGTTGTCCATTCCGGTGACCGCCACGCTGGAGTCCGCGGCGCTGCTGGCCTACCAGATGGGCCGCACTTTCTCGCTCCTGGTGGTGGACTACCAGAACGGTCAGATCCAGAAGATGCTGCTGGACATCTACGGTCTGAGTGGCAAGCTCGCCTCCGTCCGTTCATTCGACATCGACGCCAATGATCTGTACCCGGATCGGACCACAGCGTCCAGAGTTGTCGAGCGTGTCGTCGAGACGGCCCGCCTGTGCGTCGAGACGGACGGTGCTGAGGCGTTGATCCCGGGCTGCACGCTGGCCGGCTCGGTGCTCACACACGACGGAGGCGATGCTCTGAAAGCCGCGGGGGCACCCATCATCGATGGCATGCTGGCCGGTTTCAAGCACGCTGAGATGTGGGTCGACCTGGTGAAAGCGGGCATGCCCGCCGTTAGCCGGCGCGGGTTCTTCGAGCGGCCACCGGCGGACGAATATGCACGCCTGCGCCGGGCGATTGGCAAGGACCCGAGGCCTCTGGTGGGCGAAGAGACGGTGGTCACAATCGGTGGCTGACGTCGCCGACGTCGTTGTTATCGGCGCAGGGTGTAGCGGAGCCAGCATCGCCTGGCACCTCGCATCGCGCGCCGCCGGTCGGATCGTCCTCCTGGAACAAACGGCGATCGCGGCTGGCGCCACTGGCCGATCGAGCGCTGTTGTTCGCACACATTACACCCATCCTGCGCTGGCGAAGATGTCGCTCGCGGCGCTGCGCGTCTTCGAGCACTTTAGCGAGGTTGTCGGCGGCGAGGCCGGCTTTCACCCCGCCGGCCTGCTGGTTCTACTCGGACCCGAAGACGCTGAGGCTGTGGCAGCGAATGTGGCGATGCAGTGTGGACTCGGCATCGACGCACGCGTTCTGAGCCTGAACGAACTCTTGCTGCTCGAACCCAGAATGGCACCTACCGGTATCGGCGCGATTGCGTGGGAGCCGCAATCCGGCTGATGCGGATCCGGTCCTGGCTGCATCGAGTTTCGCGCAGGCCGGGCAGAGGCTTGGTGTAGACCAACGCATTGGGGTGATCGCGCGTGGGCTTAGCGTCGGGTCACGCGGAGTCGAGCGCGTCGAGACCAGCTCTGGATGGATCGACACGCGAACGGTGGTCATCGCCGCTGGCTACCGGTCGCGTGAGCTCCTGGCGACGCTCGGCTTTGACCTGCCGCTCCAGCCAATCCGCCACACGATCGCGATCGTGCAACGTTCGCCTGGATTCGGGACACCACATCCGACCATCTCCGACCGCGTAACTGGCGCATACTACCGTCCCGAGGGCGCAAACCTCACCCTGGTTGGCGCCAGCTCGCCACTGGCCGGACCAGTCGACGAGGCGGTGGAGGTCGACCGCTCACCCGCGCCAGCCGATGAGGCTCTGCTCGTGAGTCGTTTCTGCGATCGATTCCCAGGCGAGGAGCACGCCAGCCTCCGTCGTGGTTACACCGGCGTCTACGATTGCACGCCGGACCTCCAGCCGGTGCTTGGTCCCGTCCCCGGGATCGGAGGGCTGCATGTGGCGGCTGGTTTCAGCGGCCACGGCTTCAAGCTCAGTCCAATTACTGGTGAGTTGATTGCCCAACAGATTGTGGACGGGCGTACGGAACTGGTCGATCTGAGCCTCTTCAGCCCGGGTCGCTTTGCCGACGGACGGCCGATCACGTCGTTGCATGGATACTCCGTGGCAACCCACGGATAGCTGCGCCGATGACCGAACGCGTCTCGCAGCCCGTCCATGGCGTCATGTTCGACATGGACCTGAAGGTTCCAATGCGCGACGGAGTCCTGCTGTCTGCTGATGTGTACCGGCCTTCCGGTGTGTGGCGCGGACCGGCGATTTTACTTCGCACGCCGTACGACAACGGCCACCCGCGCTACGTAGAACAGGCGCTCTGGTACGCACGCCGCGGCTACGTCTTCGTCTCCGTTGACTGCCGCGGTCGCCACGACTCCGACGGGAAATGGTACGCGTGGCACGCCGAAGCCAATGACGGCTTCGACACCCAGGAATGGATTGGGAGCCAGCCCTGGTGCGATGGTCAGATAGGAACAACGGGCGGCAGCTACGGTGGACTCACCCAGTGGTTGCCAGCACCCCAGCGGAGTCGCTATCTCAAGGCGATGGTCCCCTGGGTCACGCCGTCCGACTTCTGGTTTCAGGACAACTATGTCGGCGGCGCATTTCAACTCTGCCTGAACATGTGGTGGGCCGTCCAGAATTCCGGGCGGGTCATGCAGAACCTGCAGATGTACGACCTGCAGGCCATGTATCGCACGCTGCCGCTCATCGAGGCGGATCGCTTCACTGGCCGCACGATCGACTTCTATCGCGACTGGCTAGAGCACGAGGCGTACGACGACTACTGGCGGGCAATCAGCAATCACGAGCGCTACCAGGACATCGATGTGCCCATCTACAACATCGGCGGCCTGTACGACGCCTACGCTGGCGCGGCCACCATCAACTTTCAAAACATGCGGGCGCGCGGTCGGAGCGAGCAGACCCGTACACACCAGAAGTTGCTGATCGGCCCCTGGACGCATGCGCCGCTCGGCGGGAGTCAGGCTGGCGAGGTCGACTTCGGCGCCGAAGCTATCGTCGAGCGTGCCGCCGAAGAACTGCGCTGGTTCGACTTCTTTCTCAAAGGATTGGACACCGGCGTGGGTGATGAAGCACCCGTGCGGATCTTCGTGACCGGCGCAAACAACTGGATCACCGATGGCCAGTGGCCTCTGGTCGGCACACAGTTCACCCAGATGTTTTTGCACTCGGAGGGCCGCGCGAACACCCTCCTGGGCGATGGTGCTCTTGGATGGGAACCGCCTCGGGCTGAACCACCAGATCGCTTTCGCTACGATCCGGCGCACCCCGTGCCGACCGTCGGCGGTAATCACTCCAGCCCGTCGGAATTTTTGCCGGCTGGAGCGTTCGACCAGCGCAATCTCGAAATGCGCGCGGACGTGCTGGTCTATACAAGCGACTCTCTGGAGCGGGCCCTGCGCGTCGTTGGGCCTGTCGAGGCCCGCTTCTACGTTGCATCCAGCGCCCCTGACACC
Source organism: uncultured Chloroflexia bacterium (assembly GCA_963776625.1). Taxonomy (GTDB): domain Bacteria; phylum Chloroflexota; class UBA6077; order UBA6077; family CF-72; genus CF-72. The sequence goes on from CAVZNP010000015.1 coordinate 271,484, forward strand.
GACTTCACTGCCCGTCTGGTCGACGTGGGACTCGACGGCCGCGCGATGAACCTGTGCGAGGGGATTCTGCGCCTGCGCTACCGCGATTCGTGGGAGCGCCCGACCCTGATGACGCCAGGAGATGCGTACGCCATCACTGTGGATATGGGGATCGCCAGCCACACCTTCCTGGCTGGCCACCGCGTTCGCCTGGACGTCAGCAGCAGCAGTTTTCCCCGATTCGACCGCAACCTCAACACGGGTGAGCCCATCGCCCACGCAACGCGGATGCAGATAGCCGACCAGACCGTCCTCCACTCCGAGGAGTACCCGTCGCGACTGGTCTTACCTGTACTGCCGCCGGACTAGAGAGATCCGCGAGCGGTCCAACCGCCGTCCACGTACCACGTCTGACCGGTGACATAGCTGGATTCGGGGGAGGCAAGCAAAGCCACGACGTTGGCGATCTCGGCCGGCTCGGCCTGGCGCCGCAGCGGAATGCGCGCCGCAATCGCGTCATCATCGAACAGACCGGTCTCTTTCAGATCGGCGCCGCGTTCGGTTCTGGTCATGCCCGGGGCAACGGCGTTCACACGCACGCCGAAGGGCGCCCACTCGACCGCCAGGCACTTTGTCAGCATGCTAATACCCGCCTTCGCCGCGGCGTAGCTCGTGCGCATGGGAAACGTGGACTGAGCGGCAATCGATGACACGTTCACAATCGTGCCGCCAGCGCCCCGCGCGATCATCAGCCGACCAAACACCTGGGCACAGACGAACGTTGAGAGCAGATTAACACGCAGGACCGCTGCCCACTGGTCGCGCGTGATCTCGAGTGATGGATAGAGTCCGGGGTTGCCTGCGTTGTTCACCAGTATGTCCACCCGTCCGAACTCCTGGACCACGAAGTCGGCACAACGTTGGACCTGCGCGGCGTCACCAACATCGAGTTGGAAGAAGCGCGCGCCAGTAAGCAATCCGGCTGTACGCCGACCCGTCTCCGCGTCGATCTCGGCGACGCAGACGCGCGCGCCTCGCTCCGACAGGGCTTGCGCGTACGCCCGGCCCAGACCTCGACCAGCGCCGGTGACGACGGCGCACTTCCCGTCGAGTGGCAGTGTCATGGAAACGCAAGCCAGTAACCGTCAGAGAGCCAACCCCCGTCAGCATAGACCGGGACGCCGGCGACAGCGTGCGCCGCATCGCTGAGCACGAAGCGTATGACTTCGGCAATCGCCGAGGGCTCAAGCAGCATGCTGTCGGCTTGCCGACGCGCGGAGCCGCGCTGTTCCCGCAGCGCGGTAGTGAGCTCTGGTGAGAGGCCTGCCGCGACAGCGGCGACGCGTACGCCGTGAGGCGCCCACTCTACGGCAAGCACCTTCGTCAGTGCGTTGACAGCCGCCATGGCCGAACAGAACGCCGCCATTCCAGGCAGCGCGACCACGCCGGCAACGGAGGTGACGTTGACGATGACCCCGCCGTGGCCCTCCGCGAGCATCTGAGCCGCCGCCGATTGGCTAGCGAAGAACAGCTCGCTCACGAGCGTCTCGATGGTTTCGGCGAACGATTCGAACGGCAGGTCTTCAATCGGGGCACACAGGCACCGATCCAGTCGATAGACGTTCACGAGAGCCTCGACGTTCGGCTCCAGCACCCGTGAAACACGCGCGCCAGATTGTTCGAGAGCACGCGCAATACTGAGGCCGGGCTCGACGTCGGCATTCGTGACCACGATCGTCACGACATAAAGATTCCGCCGTTGACGTGAATCGTGTCGCCCACGACGAAGCTGGCGGCGTCCGTCGCCATGAACGCCACGACCTCACCGATCTCATCCGGTTGGCCGATGCGCTTCAGTGGAATATTGTCGACCCAGCCCTCCCACAGGGCACGGTTAACCGGCTCGCGCTGGAAGCCGGTGTCGACCGTGCCCGGGCACACCGCCAGTACGCGCACCCCCTGCGGCGCCAGTGAGTTGGCGAGCGCATGGGTGAGCGTCCACAGCGCGCCTTTGGCGGAAGAGTAGGCGTACACGGTATCGGTTCCACCACTGACATAGGCGGTCGATAAAATGTTGATGACGACACCCCGTCGGCGCGCGATCATGCTCGGACTGAGGGACTGCGTGAGAAAAAGTGGCGCTCGATAATTCAGCCCGAAGACGCGGTCCAGATGAGGAGGCTCGAGCTCAGTCCAGTGCACTCGTTTGAGAATGTTGCCGGCATTGTTGATCAGAATGTCGATGGGCGCGATGGCCAACGCCTCACTGGCCAACCGGCGGGCCTCAGCATACTCCGTGAGGTCGGCCTGAATGACGTTAGCGCGCCGGCCAAGCGCTTCCACCTCCTCGCGTAGCGCCGTGAGGCGATCGAGGTTGGTATGTCCGTGGAGCACCAGGTCCGCGCCCCGCCGCGCGAGCGCGAGCGCCGTAGCCGCGCCGATATCGCTGGTCGCACCGGTCACCAGTGCCACGCGGCCCGAGAGATCTTCCTTGCTCGAGGATTTCAGGTCGTTCAAGAATGGAGCTCGGTCAGGACGTCACGCTCGGCGCGTGCGAACTCGGAATCCGCGAGCTGTTGCTGGTATGCCTGGAACGCGGGATAGCCGTGTTCTTGATCGGCAGCCCACTCACGGGCGAAGCTGCCGTTCTGAATGCCGACCAGTACCTCTTCCATGATGCGGCGAAGCTCCGGCGTCTTGAATCGATCCAGACGACTGACCGTGCCATAACGGCTGGTGGGTGAATGCAGTGCCGTCTGGCCCACCAGACCCTTCTTCGCTGCCTCGTGCATGATGTCGCCCATTTCGCCTGAGAGGTAAAGCTCGAGCAGCGCCTCGGCTTTGGGATAGCCGGCTTCCACCAGCACTTCGACGGCGGTGGCGACCGCGGCGACGATGGCCGGGACCAGCGTCTGCTCGGTGAAGAGGTCGCTCTCCGTCTCATCCTTGGGCGATGCCTGAATCGCGTAGCGTTTGAGCGTCCCGATGCCTTTGGCCAGGGCCAGACACATCGGCCAGGCCTGGCCGTCTGCGTCCTGATGGACGTCCAGGAATGACAGAAACCCGCGGCCGGACACAAAAGTCTCGCGTACCAGGTCGCCCATGATGCGCGGCGCCACCATGACCACGTTGACGTCGGCGGGAAAAGTGATTTGCTCGTAGCGGATGCAGTACCCCGAAGCAAAACAAACAGTCTTGCCGCTGCTGAGGCCCGGTTGGATCTCAGCCGCGTAAATCGCCGGTGTGATCTCATCAGCTATCAGGCAGAGGAGTACGTGCGCTCGCTCGGAGGCTTCCCTGATGGAGAACGTGGGGAAACCGCTCGACCGCGCACGCACCGCGTACTCATCGTCCGTGTTGCCGACGATCACCTGGACACCGCTGTCACGCAGGTTCAGCGCCTGCGAATGACCCTGATTACCGAAGCCGAGAATCGCGACAGTCTTGTGCGCAAGCGGCTCCAGTGACGCGTCGGAGTCTCGAAAATAGCGTGTCATCGTGTAAGTTTCCTCCTGATCGCGGTCAAACCAGCGTGGCCACGAGCTGCTCGTCGACCATCACTCGCATGGCGTCGTCGAAAACGTCGATGGTGCGCTGAATGTCACTCTCTGTGTGCGCGGCGGAGGTGACACCGCCTGTATACGACAGGAGATCGACTCCGCGCACTTGCAGATGTCGCTGGAAGGCGGTGACAACCGGGCCCGGAATAGTCTTGAGCGTCGTGGCATCCGTGGTCCACACCTGATCGAGGCTACGTGCGCGCGTGCCCGGGTACGCTTGCACGTACAGGTGCCACACCGAGGAATCGCCGTATGCGTAACCAGCCACCTGGCGCCGCGCCAGAACCTCGTTCATTCCCTGTCGGAGCTGCTCAGCGAGGGAATCCGCGCGCGCTTGCGGCGTTCCGTCCGCGGCGATGCGCAGGGTGGCAATGCCGGCCGCCACGGTCAGCGGGTTGGCGTTGAACGTGCCCTGGTGGGTGACTCGCTGATAGCGGTCGTGCCGTGGGTCACCCGTGAACGCAAACAGGTCCATGATGTCCGCTCGCCCTGCCACGACCGCACCTGGCAAGCCGCCAGTCACCACTTTGCCCAGAACTGTCAGGTCCGGCACAACCCCGATCAAGCCTTGATATCCACCGGAGCTGTAGCGGAAACCCGTGATCACCTCGTCATATATCAACAGAACGCCGTGCTTCGCCGTAACCTCGCGCAACGAACGATTGAACTCGTGCGTCAGAGGCACGGTGCCCCACGACGCGCCGGACGGCTCCAGCATCAGCGCGCCGACGTCGGGGTTCTCCACCAGCGTCCGCTCGATGGCGCCCAGGTCGGCCGGAACGACGATGATGGTCTCCAGCGTGCCAACTGGAATGCCCAGTGATGCGGCCCGATCGAAGGGTGGCGCGGCGCCCTTTCCCACGGCATCGTGCCAGCCGCTGAAGTGGCCCTCCAGACGCAGCACCTTTTCGCGGCCCGAGAAAGCGCGCGCTAGCCGGAGTGCCAGCGTGGCACCTTCCGAGCCAGAGTTCGTAAACCGGACGCGTTCGGCGGACGGGATCAACGTTTGGATCAACTCCGCCCACTCGAGCATCTCCGGGTGATCGTTGCCGAAGTGGAGCCCATTCGGCACAGCCTGCTGAACGGCTTCGATGACCGCGGGGTGAGCATGGCCGAGCAGCAACGCGGCGTTGCCCATGCCATAGTCGATGTACTCGTTGCCGTCGACGTCCCACTTGCGCGAGCCGCGCGCATGCGTGACGTACGTCGGCGCAACATCGTTGTAGCGCATGTCGTGGCCTACGCCACCAGCCATCGCCCGGTTCGCGCGTTGATACAGCGTCAACGCCCGCTGGCGCTGTTCGACGAACTGTCGTGTAACCGCGTCTCGCTGCGCGGTTGTCATGATCGCGATCCAGCGAGCGCCTCAGCCGGTTGGCGCAAGCCTTCCAGCAGATCTAGCGCGGCATTAATGGCGCGTTGCTCGGAGTCGGGCTGCAAGCCTGTCGGGAGGAGATATGCCTGAAACACCAGGTCCGGGAATCTTGTATCGATCGTCAACGCGCCAGCCACCGGCAGGGTAATCCTGCGCACGTGGCAGGTACGACAGCACACCATTGGTGTAACCGAGGGCCAGCGTGTGCTCGAAGGGGGATCGCTCGCGAAGTTCGACCGTCGTTTGCGAAAAGACTTCGGCGCTGAGTGAAACGAACGCTACGTCGCCGATCCGTAGCGCCTGCACTTCAAAGTCGGCTTTCGGGGGCTCGCCGTCTGCAACCGCCTGCACCAGCCGTTTGCTCCAGGCCACGAAGCGGTTGCCGACCGTCACACGGCGTTCCTGACCAGAAGCCTCGGCCTCCTCCAGGTCGCGCTCTCGCTCCGCTCGCAGACGCTCGGCCTCCGCCAGGCTGGGGAATGGGATCAGATCGAGTGTGATGGTTTCGGACACCGCATCGAAATGCTCGACCGCGTGGCCTTCAACTGGGATCCAGGGCGTGAGCGTCATGCCCGGTCCAAGCAGCGACGGGAGCCAGGTTCGCTCGCCCTTGCGCACGTTCGTCCGCAGGCCGGCAGCGACTTTGATCACTTCACCAGCCAGCGCCATTCCCACGCGGTCCTTGCTGTCGCGGCAGTCTTCCTCCCAACCCATGCCGCCGACGGGCATGATGTCGCCGCCGCCACCTTGCAAGTACAGGCTCAGTCCGCCGAGCGCCTGTTCGATCGCAGTTCGCGAGGCGCCAGGGAAGTCCGGCGAGGCGACTCTGGAATTCGGGCCGACAACCACGGTGTGACAGCCGTAGCTGAACATCGTCGCAATTGGCCGGCCTTCAAGATCGTCCACGCGAACCACGCCGACCACCGGGTCGATCGGCTTGTTCGGATCTTCACCTAGGAAAATGTAGCCATCCGCGCCCATCTCGCGGCGATTGATGCCGATCAGACTGAGTCCTTCTCCATGTGCAATCCGCGCCGGCTCGAGGCGGGCATCGGCTGCTACCGCGGAGTCGACGATGCGCCCAACGAGCACATCGTAGTAGCGGTCGATCATCTCGGATTGAAAGGCGAACTCGGGTGGCACACCTGGCAGGGGTGGCCCGCTGTGCGTGTGGCTCAAGTTGATCATGACGTTGGCAGGAACTGTCCCGATCGCGTTCGCCACCTTCTGACGCCAGTCCATCACGACCGGCAGTGGTGCGATGGCCAGGTCCAGCGCCACAATGGCGATCTTGGCGCTGCCCGCGGAGAAGACCACTGCGGTCGCGGTGAGCTCACTTTCGATGCGCTCAACCACGCCCTCGCGTGAGCTGAAGCCCACCGTCTTGATGCCGAGCGGTGGCGTGATCGATGCCCTGCCCGCGCCCGCGTAGAGTCCAGTTGCATTCATCTTCAGTACCCCTTGCGCTTGTCGACGACGTTCAGGAGCGGCTCGTCCGCCAGATAGCGACGCAGGTTTTCGCAGAAGAGCCATTCCAGCCGAGGTGGAAAGTTGCGGGTAATGCCCGACATATGTGGAGTCATGATCACATTGGGGAGGTCGAAGAATGGGCTATCGGTTGGCAGCGGGTTGTGCGCGTACACGTCCAGGCCGGCGCCTGCAATCCAGCCCTCGCGCAGCGCCCGCACCAGCGCCGGCTCGTCGACGACACCACCCCGTCCCACGGCAACCAGGTAGGCGGTGCGCTTCATACCCTGAAGGATGTTCGCGTCGATCAGCCCTTCGGTTTCATCCGTCAGGGGCAAACACACCACCACCACGTCGCCCTCCGCCGCGACCGCTTGCAACGCTGCGGGCGGGTAGACAGAAACGCCGTCGTGGTGCTCTACACTCGCTGTCGAGCGACGGACGGCTACAACTCGCATGTCGAACGCGAGCGCGCGCCTGGCGAGTGCTTGGCCAATCTCTCCGTAGCCAAGAATCGCCATCGTTTTTCCGCCAAGCTCTTCGCCACAATACTCAGCCCACTGGTTGCTGGGGTAGGCGCGCTCGACCTGGAACCGCTGCCGTATGCGCGGGAAGTCCCGAAAGAACGCCAGCGCGGAGGCGAACACGTACTCCGCTATCGGTGCGCCAAACACGCGGGTATTGGTGATCTGCACCGCGCTGGACATGATCGGCGTCCCGCGTAGATGATCCACGCCATCGGATGCCAGGTGCAGCCACCTCAACCGCGGCGCCTGCTCCAATTCGAACGCCACGTGATAGCCCAGCAGGACTTCGGCCTCCGCCAGGCAGGTGGCCTGGTCGCGCGCCGCCTCGTACGGCGTGTACGGCTGGTACGTGATCCGGGCGCCCGGCACAAGCCCCCGGACTCGATCCAGGAGTGCGTCCTCCACGGGTACGCCGATGTGGAGCGTCAGCCCTTGTCGATCCACGTAGCCGCCATAAGATCTCTGAACCCGTCAAAGGCAACGTGATCGTAGCCTTGAACGTACGTCTGCATCGCATCCGTCTCCACGGGCACCCAGAGGAACGACCAGACCGCGTCGGCCATGACCTGCTTCTGTACCTGTAGATACAGGTCTCGACGCTTGGTTCGGTCTGTTTCGGACGTCGCCTGATCCAGCCAGGCGTCTACCTGCGGGTTGGCGTAGCCCTGATTGTCGACGCCACCGCTGTGGAACGCGGGCATCAGGATATCGATGGGATCGCCCCGGAAACCCCGGTTGCTGACGATCAGGTCGAAGTCATTCCGATTGTTTTTGTCCAGCCAGGCGGCAAGCTCCATGGGCTGCAGGTTGACCTCGACACCGATCTGTTTCCAACCGTCGGCGACCGTTGCGATCGTCGGATAGAAATTCGAGGAGTTGCCCTCCGGCAACGTGACACAGTCCACCTGGAAGCCGCTGCCAAACCCGGCGGATGCCAACAAGCTCTTGGCGCCATCGACGTCGAGTTTGAACGGCAGCTGGTCTGGGGGGATACCGTAGTCTGCCCAGCCGTAGGGTATCGGCCCGGTGAGCGCACCGGCTCCGCCGAGGGCATTGCTCAGGACCAGATTGCGGTCAATCGCCATGTCCAGTGCCTGGCGAACGCGGGTGTCCGCGAAGGGCTGGAAGCGCTGGTTGTATTTCAACACGGTGAAGACAGCTTGCGGACCAGAGATGGCCTTGAGCGTCGGCGTGCTCTGAAGTCGTTTGGCACCATCCGCCGAAACGAGCCCCCAGTCGAGTTGACCAGCGCGCAGCCCCGCGATACGCGTGTCCTCATCCATCACAACCTTCACCACCAGGCTGTCGAGGTACGGGAAACTCGAGTCCCAGTAGCTGCCATTGCGCTGGAGGACGGCCTGGTCATTCTGAGTCCAGTTGGCCAGTTTGAAGGGCCCGGTGCCAACCGCCTGGCTGGCCAGAGCCGTCGGATCGGACCCCGCGGGCGCGAACCCGGAGACGCGCATCGCCGAGAACTTCTCGGGCAGCACGGGGTCCGGGTTCTTGAGCGTCAACTTGATCGTGTTGTTGTCCACCACACTCGTGCTGGCAATGGCCGCATACCACGATGCGAACGGATTGGCGGTGGCCGGATCGATCATCCGATCCACATTCCACTTCGCGTCTTCCGCCGAAAAGGGCTGCCCGTTGTGGAAGGTTACTCCACGGCGCAGCGTGAACACGAGCTCTGTTGGCGACGTGTACTGCCAAGCGGTCGCCAGCGCCGGCTGCGTGTCCATCGTGTGCGGGTCCATACGCGTGAACGATTCGTAGATCAGCCGCTGGAGGTTGCTCGCGGAAGCATTGCTGCGCGTATGGGGATCGAAACTGATGGGGTCGGCGATCTCAGCCCAGTTGAGGGTTCCGCCACGCTTGATTGCAGCGGCGGCGGTCGTGGGCGCGGGAGCAGGTGCACTGGCAGTCGTCGGTGCAGTGGCCGCCGCTGGGGCGCTCGTCGCTGCGGCTGCAGGCGCGCCTGCAGCCGCGGGAGCGACAGTCGGCTTCGGAACGGCGGTCACCGGAGCGGCGGGTGCAGTAGGTGCGGTAGGTGGCGTGGCCGGCGCGGCGGACTGGCACGCGGCCAATCCCAGCGCTGCGCCAGCTCCCGTGAGCGATCTGACCAGGAATGCGCGTCGGCTGACAGTCACAAGGCAACCCCCTCTTTTCACGTACTCGACCGCAAACGCGGATCGAGAATGTCGCGGAGTCCGTCCCCCGCGAAATTGAAGCCCAGCACGGTGACCATGATTGCCACCCCAGGGAAAATCGTCAGGCCGTTCGCCAGTTCCAGAAACTGTCGACCGGTGCCGAGCATGTTGCCCCAGCTCACCGCCGGCGGTGGGACGCCCAGACCGAGAAATCCGAGACTGGCTTCGATGATAATCGCACTCGCCACACAGACTGTCGTCTGCACGACGACCGGCGCCAGCACGTTCGGCAAAACGTAGCGTAGCAGGATGCGCAGGTCCCCGGCGCCGCAGGCCCGCGCGCCGAGCACGAAGTCCATCTCGCGGACGACGAGCGTGGGCGCGCGTGCAATGCGGGCCAGGCTCGGTGCCGTCACGATCGCGATGGCCAGCACCACGTTCTGCAGCGTGGCGCCCAGAATCCCAGCCAGCGCGATCGCCAGAATGATCGAGGGCAAGGTGAACAACACATCCATTAGCCGCATGGCCACCGCGTCCAGCCAACCGCGATAGAACCCCGATAGCAGTCCGAGCCCGCCGCCGATCAGCAGGGCGATTCCCACCGAGGACGCGCTGACAATGAGCGCAGTGCGTGTGCCGTAGATCAGCCGGCTCAGCTCGTCGCGTCCCAGTTGGTCCAGACCCAGCAGATGCGGTGGTGCCGGCGGCGTGAGACGGGTTCCAACCTGACTGTTCGGATCGAACGGACTCAGCCAGGGGGCCGCGAGCGCGATCAGAATGAGTACCACCACAATCCCGGCGCCGATCGCCCCGAGAAGATTGCGCCGCATGAGGTGAACGACCTGGAGGAGGACGTTTCCCGGTGGGGTTCGGCCCGACATCGATGAGGCGTCAACCCGCGGCAGGGTTGGGGTCGGTTGGAGCGCTGGCGAGACTGCGTTCACGCGTGCAGCACCCGCGGGTCCAGGTAGTCATAACTGATGTCCACAAGCAGTTGGACAACAATGAACGCCAGGCCGGTCACCAGGATGACGCCCTGGACGACTGGATAGTCGCGCTGGGTGATCGCCGAAATCAGGACCGTTCCGAGTCCGGGTATACCGAAGATCTGCTCGACAATGACGGCGCCACCGAGCAGCTGACCGAGCTGGATGCCCAGTACGGTCACCAGCGGAATCGCGGCGTTTGGCAGCGCGTGACGCAGCAGCACCGGGCGCTGGGCGATGCCCTTGGCCCGCGCCGTCCGCACGAAGTCCTGACCGAGCACCTCCAGAACAGCCGAACGAGTCATACGCGTAATGACTGCCATAAGTGGCAGCGCCAGCGTCAGCGCGGGCAAGAACATCTGCTGGACGTTCTGGAGCGGGTCCTGGAAAGTGTCCGTGTAGGACAGGCTGGGCAGCCAGTGAAATACCGTGCTGCTGAGCAGGATCAGCAGCACGCCGATCCAGAAGGTCGGCATCGATAGCCCGATCAGGGCGAGGAGACGCGCGGAGAGGTCCAACCAGGAGTTGCGTCGAAGTGCCGACAGGAGGCCGAGCGGTACGGCGACGAACGTCGAGAGGAGCGTGGCGCCAATCGCGAGTTCGAGCGTGTAGGGCAGCGCGGCGAGCAGCGCCGGCGCGACAGGCAGACGCGAGCGGAACGAAAAGCCAAAGTCGCCGTGCAGCACATCGAGCAACCAGCGCAGGTACTGCTGATAGATGGGATCGCTCAAGCCGAACATGCGCCGCAGCGTGTCCTGGACCTGCGGCGGCATGGAGCCTTCCTCACCGACCCACAGGGTGATGGCGTCGCCAGGAATCAGGCGTATCAGAACGAACACCAGCACGCTGAGCGCGAAGGCAGCCGCGAGTGCCGACAGGAGCCGACGTAGCAGACGCACCATCAGTTACTTCCCGAGTCCCACGGCGATGCGCTCGGCAAGCGCCTCGAGGCTGCATTCCATGTGGCGCGTCGCCGCGGCGGCATCGCCTGCCCGGAGTGCCGCGACAATAGGTGCATGGCTTTCAGCCGTCTCTTGTGGGCTCAGATAGCTCGGCACGGCTATGGACAGGAACAGGCGGATGGGTGAAATGAGCCGCAGCCACGCCTCGTACATCCGCCGGTTGCCCGATCGCTCGCACAGCCAGCGGTGGAACTCCATGTCGAGCTCGATCAACACATCCAGCTCGGCATCCTGGCCGGCCTGGCGCATTTGTTGGATGAGGCTCTCCAGAAAGCCGAAATCAGACTCGGTTAACGCTGGCAAGGCCAGGTTGACCGCGGCCGTCTCGATCGCTGCTCGGAACTGGCAGACGTCACGAATGTCGTCGGCGGAGAACGATTTGACGAACGCGCCGCGGTGGGGCTCGATCACAACCAGGTCCTCCGATTCGAGCTCACGCAGGGCTTCGCGGACGGGTCCGTGGCTCACGCGCATCTGCTGAGCGATCTCCGCTTCAGTGACGTGATCGCCCGACCGATAGCGACCGGTGAGGATGGCCTGGCGGAGGGCACGCGTGACCTCGGCGCCCAGCATGCGCCGCCGCGCCGGGTTCAACGATTGTGAATTATCAACAATGCAGCGTATGGTAGCCGTCTCTCGGCACGTGTCAAGCTTCACGCCCAGCACAGCAAACGCGCCGGCGTCGCCACGCCTATCTGCCCTAGCAGCTCCTCCGTGGCCCCCAGCGTGCGGAGCAGTGGCACCACGCGCTTGAGCAGGTGGGCATAGCCAAAACCGCCGCGCGACGTGAGCTGCATCTTCTGGCACACGTCATGGCTCATCAACAATTGCTCGCTCCACCCCTCGCTGGCCAGTTGCAGCACGGTTTCTGCGCGTTGCGCGTCTGTCGGCATGTGCAGGAAGTTGGCGTTCGTCCACGCCGGATAGCCGAAGAGGTCCAGTTCAACCGTAAGACCCATGCTCAGCGCACGTCGATGCGGCGCCAGGTCGCGGAGGTCGTAGTCCATGTGACACAGCACGACGCGATCCAACGGTCGGCCGCTCGCTTGCAAGAAATCCAGAAGCTCCGGCACCGGTCGAATGGTCGTGACGTGGATAAAGATAGGTGCTCCGGTGGCGGCCTGCGCATCCAGAGCGGCCTGCACCACCTTGAGCTCATCCGCGAAGGGCTCTGCCGAGACGCCTATCTCGCCGATTGCACCGCAGCGCACTGGACCCAGCGTCAGGTCGCGCACGAACTCGTCGGCAATATCGGCCGCCGTACGGTCCGCCACATGTCCTTTGTGACCGCGATACACGTAGTATGCCGTGGACCCGATCACGTTCACGCTACTTGCGCGCGAAAACCACTGGAGTCGCTCCAGGTCGCGCCCCATGGCGATGGGCGTCAGTTCGATGATGCTGCGGCCGCCAACCGCGACATAGGCGTGCAGGTCGGACAGGGTGGCCTCGTCGTCGTCCAGGATGATGTTGTCGGCCAGACCCCTCGGCCAGGTGCGCACGTACTCCAGATTGGAGACAGTGACCTTCTCGTCCGCCGCCCGCTCGTCGCGCGGATCGACGTGCACGCGATTGTCCACGGTGAGGTGTTCGTGCGGCAGCACCCAGCCCAGGGCCTCGGGGTCGATCGGTCCGAGCACGGTCAACGCGTGTTTGTCTGGCATCACACCGACACCGCGCGGGGTACACGGGGAGCTCGCCTTCCCGGCATCGACTCCAGCAGCAGGCTGGTGTACGCGTGTTGTGGCCGGCGGAAGATTTCGCTGGTTGCGCCCGTCTCGACCACCTGACCATTCTGCATGACGTACATACGCGTCGTGAGGTAACGCACCAGGGCCAGGTTGTGGGAAATGAACACGATCGTCAACCCGCGCTCGGCCTTGATCTCACGCAGCAAGTTGAGCAGGTGCGCCTGGGCTGACTGGTCGATCGCCGACGTCGGCTCGTCGGCGACCAGGACGCGTGGCTGTGGTGCCAGGGCGCGAGCGATCGACACGCGCTGCCGCTGGCCACCGGAGAGTGAGCCGGGAAACCGCAGCGCTTGCTCCTCAGTAATACCCACCTGATGCAGGAGCTCGAACGCGCGCTCGCGAGCCTGACGCCCAGCGACCTTCTGCCACACCTGGATCGCTTCGGACACGCCTTCCCAGGCCCGCATGCGTGGGTTCAGGGCACTGTAGGGATCCTGAAAGACCATCTGGACCTTGCCTCGGTCCTCGCGGGTGTACGCGTCGCGACCGCCGGCTCGAGCCACACTTCGCCCGTCCAGCATTACCTGCCCGGCGGAAGGCTTTTCCAATCCAACCAGCACACGCGCCAGCGTTGTTTTGCCGCTGCCACTTTCGCCGACAATGCCAACTGCTTCGTTCGGATCCGCCCACACTGACACGTCGTTGACCGCCCTGACCGCGCCTGGACCACGCCCAAACGTCACCGAAAGGTGCCGACCTTCCAGCACTGATGAACGCGCGTCAGCGCTATCGGGCATGCAACGGGCCAATCGCCTCCGCGCGGATACAGGCCGTCCACTGGTTGTCCAGTTCAACAAGCCGCGGCTGCGGACCGGCCCGGCAGGCGTCGTCAGCAAAGGTGCAGCGCGGCCAGAACCGGCATCCCGGCGGCCAGTCACCGACCGAAGGCGTTTCGCCACCGATCGTTTCGAGAGGCTCACCGGGCTCCGATGCGTCAACCCGCGAGACGCGCAGCGCATGGCTGTACGGATGGCGTTGCGCGCGTGCCAGGCGCGCGCACGATCCGCTTTCCACCGAAGCCCCCGCGTACATCACCACCACGCGGTCGCACACTTCGTCGATAACGGCCAGGTCGTGCGAAACAAGGATCAGCGCCATTCCGAACTCTGAGCGCAGGTCCTCAATCAGCCGCAGGATCTGGTGCTCGACGGTCACGTCGAGTGCCGTGGTCGGCTCGTCGGCGACCAGTAGCCGCGGACGCTGTGCCAGCGCCGTGGCAATCACCACGCGCTGGCGCATGCCCCCTGACAGCTCGTGCGCCCGCTGCCCCAACACCTGTTCCGCGCGCGGGATGCGCACCAGCTCTAGCAGTCGCAAGGCCTCCAGGCGGCCTTCTGTGCGCGAGATTGCGCGGACCGCTGAGGCGGCTTCTATCAGCTGGGTCTGGATGGTCAGCACGGGATTGAGGCTGGCGAGCGAGCTCTGTGGCACGTAGCCAACGACGCGACCGCGGACCTTGCGCCATGCACGTTCGTCCGCTCCGGCCAGGTCGTCACCGTCCAGCAGGATATGTCCGCCGGTAACGACGGCGGCGTGCCGCTTCAGGGTGCCGATGAGGCTGCGGCACAGCATTGTCTTGCCCGAGCGGACTCGCCTACCACGCCCACGGACTCGTCGCTGTCAACGCTCAGGTTCACCGAATCGATCACCGGCATCAGCCGTCCGTCCGGCTGGCGGAAGGCGACCGACAGGTCCTGGACCTGCAGCAGGCTCACGCGGTTTGACCGCGGCGTTCGAGTCCGTCTGCGAGCAACGCCACGCCGACAGCGGTCAGAGAAAGCAGCAGTCCGGGGAAGACGGGAATCCACCAGGCGGTAGTGATGAACAGCCGTCCGTCGCTCATCATCGCGCCCCACTCGGGCGCCGGCGGCTTCGGCCGGCTCCGAGATACGAGAGCCCAGCGATGACCAGGATCACCAGGACAAAGTCGCTGAGTCCGTACGCGATGCTCTCGGCGTAGACGTTCGGCAGAATGTGCCGCAGGAGGACACGTGTGCGGGAATAGCCCAACACCTGCGTGGCCGAGATGAAGTCAGCACCGCGGATCACCTGCGATCGACCGCGGGCAAGCTTTGCGTAACGAGCCCAGTTGGTTACCGACAGCGCCACCACTACGCCGACGGCGCCGGCTCCCACGACTGCCACGACCGCGAGCACGATCACGATGAACGGGAAGGCGTTGATGGATTCCACGACGATCATCCAGAGTCCAGACACGATCGAGAGCCGCGTCGTGCCGATGATGGCGCCGATCAGCGTTCCCACCACCAGCGGGATGGCAACGCCCACCAGTGCCAGAGCCAGGTCGGCCTGCGCCGCGGCGAAGGTGCGCGTGAAGACGTCGCGACCCAGGTCGTCGGTGCCGAAGAAATGCGTCCGGCTGGGGGCGTCCAGCGGTGAGCTGTTCCCGCCGAGGCGCGGGTCGTACGGACTGAGAGCGGGTACCAGCGTGCCAAGCAGCACAATGGCGACCAGCAGCACAAGGCCACAGCGGGCTGCGGCAGTGAGTCCGCGGAGCCACCGGCCGAGCGTGCTCACGAGGTGATGGTGCGCGGATCGATCCAGCCGCTGATCAGGTCTGAGAAAAAGCTGACGATGACGACGATGAAGCCAAGCACGAAAACGATCCCCTGCACCACCGTATAGTCGCGGCCGAGTACGGCTTGGACCAGGGCTCGCCCGATCCCTGGAATGTCGAAGACCAGCTCGGCGAGGACGGCCGCCGCGAGCAGCTGGCCGGTGATGAATCCGAGCAGTCCAATGGTCGGCGCCAGCGACGGGCGGAGCAGGTAGCGCCAGATGCGCACGCGAGCTTGCAGGCCGCGCACGACGGCCGTCTCGACGAACTCCTGATCGAGCGTCTCACTGATGGAGGTCTGGATGACGCGGGCCAGGACCGGCACCAGGGCGATGCACATGACCAGGGCTGGCAGCCAGAGGTGAGCCAGGTTGTCCGGGAACCTCGGGTCGAAGCCCGCGACCGGTGCGAGTCCGAGATGGAGCGCGAACAGTAACAGCGCCAGCATGCCGGAGAAAAAGATCGGCGTGGCGACCATGACCGAGGTGCTGATACGAAAGACGTAGTCGAAGTGGGTCCGACGATAAATCGCCGCGGCGGTGCCGAGTGGAACGCTGAGGGCGGTGGCCATAATGACTGTCGTGATCACCAGCTGCGCCGTCACGGGTAGAGTCCGTGCGACGAGGTCGCTCACTGGCGCGCGGGTGACAATCGACGTACCAAGGTTGCCGTGGGCCAGTTGGCCCAGATAGCGGAGAAACTGCTCTGGCAAGCTGCCGTTGAGCCCGAGCAGCTCACGCATCTGGTTGACCGACTCCTGGGTCGCATTCTCGCCAAGGAGAATCTGGACAGGATCTCCCGGCAGCATACGCACCAGCGCGAAGGCGATACACATCATCCCGAAAGCGATGAGCAGCGCCCGCACGAATAACCGCACGGGCCGACTGGTCACCACCCTCCAGGCCGTTACCGCCAACGCGGACTGGCTGAACGACGAGTCAGCGTCTAGAAGTTTGACCGCCACGCCGTTTTCCACCACAAATCAGCGTCCGGCAAAACTTCCAGTCCCGCAGCCAGCCCAGGTGTGTGGCCACCACACTCCCTGGCACGGAAGCTTGCCGGTGCGACCCATCGACGCTTCAAGGTTACCAACCGCGCGGCAAACATACCCGAACGCGTCATCGAGCCGGGGTCCCCCACTGGGAAAAGCTCACTCCTCCGCGAGCGTCTTGACGTGAATCAAATAGCTGTTCTTGATCAGCTCCACCTCACTATTCGGCAGCCGAGAAGCGACCAGCACGGCGCGTTCGCTGATCGGCGCCTCGGGCATATCGGGCAGCGCCATGGCCTGAATCTGTGTGAACAGATCCTTTCGTTTGGCAGCGTCCGTCTCCGACGACGCCTGAGCAATCAGATCGTCGACCTGCGGATTGGTGTACCGCGTCCACGCGGTGACTACACCCTTGGTGCCAAGGTAGTTCTGCAACATCTGCTGCGGCGTACCGGTCAACCCCGTAAAAATCGTCTGGAAGTTGCCGCTTCCGGAATCCTTGATCCACACCGCATCCTCAACGGGATTGACGGTCACGGTAGCGCCAATCGCCTGGAGGTTCTCGGCGATGACCTGCGCCGCCTCCTTCCAGCCTGGCCGAGTGCCGCCGACCTCGATGGTGAATGAAAATCCGTTCGCGGCGGATGTCCCCGCCAGAAGCTGTTTGGCGCCGGCCACATCCGGCTTGCCACCGTTCGGCAAGATGGACGCCGAGCACAGGTCCCCGCAATCGTACTGCCAGCTGGTTACTGGTTTAGAAGCGCCGAAAAACGCCTTCTGGTTGACTGCGTCGCGGTCAATCGCCATCGACACCGCCTGGCGCACCTTCGGGTCGGACAGGGGGCCATCCTGCTTGACGTTGAACTGCAAGTGGTAGACGCCCCCGATAGGATCAACTTCGGCCTTGACGTCGGATCCAAGCGTCGACTTCGAAGCCAGTGGCAGATCGTACGCCCACTGCGTCTGATTGGCCTGAATCTGCAGGACACGCGAGTTGACGTCATCTACATCGGCGAATTCGATCTCCTTGATGGCCATTGGCCCGTTGACGTACTTCGGATTCTCGTCGAGCGTCATGCTTGTATCACCGGGGTTCCAGCTCGAGACCACGTACGGCCCGGCACTGACCGGGTGATTGAAGTAGTTGGGATCCGACTCCACTTTCGAGCGCGGATGCATGGCCAGGTAGCGGTCGGCCATCTGGAAGCTAAACTCCGGCCATGGCGCCGACAGGGTGAATACGATGGTCGTGTCGTCTGGCGCGCTCACGTTAGCGATCGGCGCAATGTTCGCCGCGTTCGGTGCGTTGGGCGCCGATGTCCGCTGCCAGGCGGCGACTGCATCGTCCGCTTTGACCGGCGTGCCGTCTGAATACACGAGATTCGGCTTGAGCGTGACGGTGATGGTCTTACCGTCCTGCGACGTTGACGCGTTCTGCGCCAGGTCTGGAACGGCATTGGCGTTGGCGTCGAGCCGATAGAGCAATCCGGCGGTGAGGTTGATGGCCTGTGACGAGGCCGCGTCGACCACCGAACTCGGGTCGAGCGCGATGACCTTGGTGCTGACTGTGACGCGCGCCTGGGGCAGGGCGGACGTCGCCGGCTTGGAGGCGGCGGTCGTCGGCGCTGCCGCGGCTGTCCCTGTGGCCGGCGTTGCCGCTGCCGCCGCGGGCGCCGAAGTGCTCGCTGTTGTCGGGGCGGAGATGGCCGCGGATGCGCCGCCAGAGGCGGGCGTGCATGCCGCGCCCAGAAGGGAGAGGCTGACCGCGACAAGCGCGGCAACCTGGCAGGAAAGCTGAGACCGAACTAGGGGACCGCGTCGCATGGGCATGCACTCCTGGAGACATGGACAAAGGAAAGAATCGAAAAGTGGTGCGGACGCTACTGGAAACCGCGCAGCCTGTCAACGTGAGTGTGAGCTGAGCTCAGCGCAAGAAGTCGCCGGCACAAACGTGGAGGTGCTCAATGAGGCGACGGCACTCCGGATCATCCCTTACGACCAGCCAGCGTCGGAGATTATCACAATTCCACAAGGTGAGGTCCTGGCTCAGATGTGGAATCTGGCGGCCGCACCTCGTGGCCATCTCCTGCTCGGACGCAGGAGATGCACAATCTCGGCGACGTCAGGTCCAGTGTGCTCCAGCCCGGTGTGACCGAGCAACTCGACAACGTTCGGAATCGAGGCTGGCGAAGCTCCCGAGGGTACGTCCTGCGTGTCGGAGTTGTGTCAGCACGGAATTCGCGCGCACGCGTCCCCCCGATTGCAGCGATCTAATGTACTTGTTACACAGCCCAACCTTGCTATCGATGACCAGTGCGATCGTGGGCTTCTAACCGTCGCGCTGGAGCGGATCGTGGATCTTGCCTGGCAGTCTGAATGTCCCGCCCATCATACGCACGGTGTAGGGATTAACGCCGCGAACCTGCATTCCAAACCCGGCGTGTCCCATGTTGCCACCCAACGCAACATTGTCCGCTGCACGGTACTGGATGACCATCGCACTGCGCGGCTTCGTACCCCGGTTAGCTGTCGAGCTGTGCAGCATGTTGCAATGGTGAAGCTCCATTCCGCCGGCGGGACCGGCACTTTCAGCCAGTGCGCCGGATCTTCGACCGTACTCTCATCTTCGAGCCGTGACGAAAACGCGCCGTCTTTAGCGAAGAGATGGTTGCGCGGGCCCCAATTGTGGCTGCCGGGAACGATCGTCAGACAGCCGTTGTCCTCTGTGGCGTCGTCCAGGTAAATCATGACTGCCAGGAGGTCGAAGTTGGTATGCGGGAAGAAGGGGTAGTCCTGGTGCCACTCGAAGCGCGCTTCGCGACTGCTGGGTGGCTTGAGATTCAGCTTCGTGTGGTGGAGTTGGATATTGGGGCCGATCAGATTCTCCACGACATCGAGAATCTTCGGATTCACCACCAGATCGCGGAAGGCCTCATGGTGAACGATGGGATCGAAAATTCGACGAACGGAAAAGCCACCGTCATCGGTGCGTGTGATCGAAAACGTGTCATTTGGCTCCGTAAGGCCGTCCGCACCAATCAGAACGCTTGCAAGCGCTGACCGCAATTGTGCGAGCTCCGCGGCATCGAGCAACTCCGGAAAAACCAGATAGCCTTGCTCGGTATAAAAAGCCCGCTGCTCGGCTGGGCTGAGCTTATCGGCGGATCGACCAGAGACGTGTGGCGTCTGAACTGCCATGGTGTCGAGGCTACACCCGCAGCGCGACGTTGGCACGGGGCCGGCTGTGACTGTGGGCGGCACGGTTGGCTTGCGAGAACCTCGTGGATCGGGCGCCACGGCTGCGGCATTGACGCCACGGAGAGGCTCTGGGAGACCGCGACCGGGCCGCTCCTGGCCACACTGCAAGGTCGTCCAACGGGGCGCGTGACAGGTCCACGCGGATATCGCGCGCTCGCTGACGTGCTTTCGACCGGCGGAGCGTTGTCCCCTCATCAGTCCGAGCGTGTCCGACTCGCCGAGGAATTCAGCACACGCGCCCGCGCCGACGTCGGCGCGCGCAACCTCGGTCGGGCGCTGTTTCGCCGCGGCTCGATCATGCTCGACTGGGGCTCGAAGTTCACGGCCGCCAGCAACGTCACCTACGCCTGCAACGGAGAGCGGCGGGCCGGTGCCACGGCATCAAACGACTACGTCAACACCGGTAAGGGCACCCTCCCGCCAGAGGTACGCGGTGCTCAGGCCAGCCTCGGCACGGCAACGCCGCTGCGCAGCCAGCGGAACGCGGCCGGCGCTCCCCATAATAGGGAGTCATGTCCGCAATGACCCCGCGGTCCCCGGGCGCCGCGCCCGGGCCACCAGCAGCGCCGCCGCCGCCGCCCTGGTGGCGGAACCCATCGCTCTGGCGCTGGGTGATTTACGCGGTGGTGCTCCTCGCGATCAACTTCGTCGTCGCAAACGCCTTTTTGCCGCCCACTTCAACGCCACGCGTCAGCATCCCCTACACGCTTTTCACCCAGCAGGTTCAGGCGGCCAACGTCGCGGAGATCACCGCGAGTGGAGATACCATCCAGGGTCGATTTACTCAGGCGGTCGACTACACGCCTTCGGGGTCGTCACAGGCCACATCGGTGACGCTGTTCGCGACCGTCCAGCCAACGTTCTCGGATCCAACGCTTCTGCCCCAGCTCGAGCAACAGGGCGTTGTGGTGAATGCCACGTCGCTCGACCAGACGACACCGGCGTGGCTCAATCTGCTCTTCAGCTTTGGCCCCACGATCCTGCTGATCGGCGGGTTCCTCTGGCTGTCCAGACGCGCGGGTAACCAACTCAGTGGTGGGGGCGTATTTGGCCTCGGGCGTAGCCAGGCAAAGCGTTACGACGCGACCCAGGCTGCTGGTCACCGCATTACCTTCAACGACGTCGCAGGCATCGACGAAGCCAAGGGCGAGCTCGTACAGATCGTCGATTTCCTCAAAGAGCCGACGAAGTACACGCGTCTCGGTGGAACCGTGCCCAAGGGAGTCTTGCTGATCGGACAGCCTGGTACAGGCAAGACCTTGCTGGCGCGCGCGGTCGCCGGCGAGGCGGACGTGCCATTTTTCAGCATGAGCGCGAGCGAATTCATCGAGGTCATCGTTGGGGTGGGTGCCGAGCCGGGTGCGCGACCTCTTCAAGCAGGCCCGCGAGGCTGCTCCCTCGATTGTCTTCATTGACGAACTCGATGCGATTGGCCGAGCACGCGGCGGTCAGGTCGGCTTCGGGGCCGATTCCGAGCAAGAGCAAACGCTCAACCAGATCCTGACTGAGATGGATGGCTTCAGTCCCACCGACACCGTCATTGTCATTGCAGCCACGAACCGCCCCGACGTGCTGGATCAGGCCCTTCTGCGTCCCGGCCGCTTCGATCGCCGCGTCGTGGTGCAACCGCCAGACAAGCGCGGCCGCGAGGCCATTCTCAAGGTGCACACTCGAAACGTGCCGCTGGCGGCCGATGTCAGCCTGACGCAGGTCGCATCGTCCACGCCAGGCCTGGTCGGAGCGGACCTGCGCAATCTGGTCAACGAGTCGGCGCTGCTCGCAGCCCAGCGCGGGGAAGACGCCGTCCACCAGAAAGACTTCGCGGATGCGCTCGAAACGATAGCGCTCGGTCCGGCCAGACCGATCATGCTCAGTGGGGAGGAGCGCGAGCGTGTGGCGTTCCACGAGGGCGGCCACGCGATTCTGGGGCTACTCCTGCCAGGCGCCGATCCAGTCGGCCGGGTGACCATCCAGCCTCACGGCCAGGCACTCGGAGTGACATATCAGCAGCCCGAGGATGACCGGCACAATTACGACGAGGCGTATTTGCGCGGCCGCGTCATCGGCGCCATGGGCGGCCGCGCCGCGGAAGAAGTGGTGTACGGGACCCGCACGACCGGAGCCGAGAGCGACATGCAGCAAGCGACGAGCATCGCCCGACAAATGGTGACCCGGTGGGGCATGAGTGATCAACTCGGACCGATCACCCTCGCCCAGCGCGGGGACGGGCAACCTGGTCAAGCGGAAGGCGTCCCCACAAGCAGCCCGTGGCACACGTACAGCGAGGACACCGCCCGACTGGTTGACGCCGAGATACGCCGAGTCCTGGACGAGTCTTACGCACAGGCGGTGCAGCTCCTTTCCCAGCACCGCAAGGAGCTGGAGGCCCTGGCTGAGGCACTGCTGGAGCACGAGACACTCGATGCTCAGGATCTTTTCCGAGTCACCGGCCTGACTCCGGTGCGACCGGCAGAGATCCTCCCCATTCCCTTGCCAACGGCCACTTACAACGGGGCTCCGGACCCATCCCAGCCGTGATGACAACCGTTACCTTCAGCGACTCGCCTTGCGCCACCCGTCGTCGTCATCCACCACATGCCTGGCTGGGAGGAGTGGACCCGGGGAAGTCGCCTGCTCGAGCGGCCGCCAGGTCGCGCACTGTGGACCTGGACAGGGTGCGGTGCCCAATATGCTACCGTCGGACACTGCTCTGAGCGTAGAGCGGTCGCCACCTCCGCGGGGTCCAGCGTCGGCGGACGCTCAGGCCAGGGAGACCATCGACACGGCGCGTCGCTTCCTCGCGAGCTACCAGGCTAGAGGACCGTCAAGGCAGGATCGCCGGGTAGCGGCCACCTGCGTTAGCGCGTGCGTCGGCGCTCGCAGCGCGTTGACGGTGATGCCCTTCAGTCGCCGGACGTCCTCTTGCGTCAGCGAGGCGTCTCCGCAATGCTGGCTGGACGGTCCTCTAGCCGTGCGGCGGACCGTGGCCGCGGAGGCCACACGCCGGCCTTATTTCGGACTCCAGGCGGCGCTCGCATCGCGATCGGCGTGGCAAGACCTCGCTCGCAGGCTTCAGGACCTCGCTACCGCACGCTCGTCGTCGACGACCACTTCGACCGACAGCTCACGCTATCTCCGGCACTGACGGCTGCCTTGGCCGTCACCTCCAGGATTCGACTCGGGTCGGCAGGCTGACAGAAACGGTCGGGATCGTGAAGGTGTTCTTCCGGGGAGAACTTGAAGCATGCACGAGTACGGCCCTGCTGAGTTATGTCTGATTGGCCGAGTAGGCCTGCATCAGCTCTGTCCGCACCTGATTGCCTGCCGCGTTTTGCCAATCTGCGACCAACCCGTCGTAATCACCCATCGGCCGTCGGCCAGCAATGATGTCTGCCAGGTTCTCATACCATGTCAGGTCGGCGGTAACGCCCTTTGCACTTGCCGTTGGCGAATACAGGCCGAGTGACGGATCCTCCAGTCCAATTGGAATGAGCGTGTGCTCCACGTCGTACAGGGTTTTCGCATAGTTTGGAATATCCGGCAAGTACATGACCTGCGGCCGCTGCATGACATATTTCCACGGAACCTGATCGGCATCTGCGTTCCCCCGGTCGGTAAGAACCGGATTGCCGTTGGGGTCCAGCGAGTAATCGGTCCCCGGGATTCCGGCGGTCAACAGCAGATCTTCCTGGCTGCCAAACGGGGCCGCTAGATAATCCAGGATGCGCAGCAACTCCCTGATACGGTCTGCTGGAGCCTTCTTCAGCGCGGTCGCTGACTGGAAGCCAAGATTGAAGATGTGCGCCGTTTTGCCGCCACTGACTGCAGGAAACGGCGGAACGAAGAGGATGTCAAACGGTTGGCTAAGCGAACGGGCCTGACGCCAGACGTCATTCCAGGGGTTGCCAAACGAGGAGATGAAGATCGCCAGTTTGCTCGCTACAAAGTCAGTCTCGCCTTGCTTGATACTTGCGTTGCTAAGCGTGTTGGGGTGATACACGTCGAGGGCAACGAGGTCGCGCGCATAGGCGGCGGCCGCTCTGTACTCGGCGGTTTCGAAGCTTCTGGTGAATTTGCCCTCGCTGTCGACCTTCCAGTTGTTTGGCGCGCCGAAAGCGACCGCATAGTAGTCGATATTGAACGCCACGCCTTGATAGGCACCCGTCGCGTAGCGATTTTCGGAGGGTCGATTCAGTTGCTGGAGCACGCGTTTGAAGTCGTCGGCGTCTTGCGGAACATAGTTCAGGCCTATCTCGGCGTCATACATGCTGGCGTTCTTCAGCATCAACGTTCCGGGGGCGTAGCGCTCCACTGGGATCATATAGATATGGCCGTCGATCACCGACCCGGAGTCGCGCCAGGCAAAGGTCGGAATCGCGGCAAGATTGGGGTAGTCCTTACAGGCATCACCGGCGAGGTACGGGTTCAGGTCGACACACTGAGCGCTCAGAAACGGCGGGAGATTCGCAATACCGTTGATCCCGCGGAACACGTTGATCAGATCAGGCAGGTCTGTCCCAGCCATGAGTGTGGTGAGCTTGGCCCGAAAGTCGGCGACCGGCACCATGTTGAAGTTGAACTGCGCCCCTAATTGCCGATTGACTTCCTGCCAGGCGGGATTCTGGTCGAGCGGTGTGGGTGGCGCCTGCAGTGGTTGCACGAAAGCCGTCACGGCTCCGCCTGAACCGGGCGTCTGCATTACACTCCGCACCGGATTGGACGGGTAGTTGTTGTAGCCGTCCTCGTAGAGCGGTCCAGCGCTCGCGAAGTCGGGCGTGGGCCGGTTCGCGGCCGCCTGATACGTCGGAACCACAGTCGAACTGGCCACACCTGATACGTGAGCGCCGCCGCCCGGCGCGGCGGGGGTGGGCGTCAACTGGCTACACGCCGTCAGCAGCAGGGGTCCGGCGCCTACGGTTGCTCCCAGCAACGCGCGACGCGTGAGTTGCGGTGACTTGTCGCGCATATCACCTCCCGAAGCGTGCAATGCTCACCTATTGTGGCTCCCGCGGCCTAGTTGTGCACCTCGGTGGCGTGCGCCCCGACACACTCGGCCAGAGCACCAGGCAACCAACGGTGGTGGTGGCTGATTCCGGTAAAGTCGCCATCCTGAACGAGCCCATTGTTGGTTACGGAAGCGAAGTTGAGCGGGGCCAGCGCGAGCTCCGCGCTGTTGGGAGTCGCATCGATGCCTGGGTTGCCCAGGTCGTTGCCTGAAAAAATTTACCGGGTCGGAGTTGACGACCGAGGCGCGGGCGTCATTGACGGAGCTGCTTCACCAGCAGGATGTTCAGGATGCCAATGTGTGCCGCGTCGAATGGGCCCCAGATCAGCGCGGCAGGCAGGCCCAGCCTGCGATCGACGAGTTTCCCACCTGCCCGCACGCGCGCGGCTGGACACGGCATCGGCATGGTGTTGGCGGCGAGTTTTGGTGAGGTTGGGATGGCAGAGTTCGGCGGCGCTCATTGACGACGGTGTGGACAGGATGATGGCCATTGATCGTCGCTGCCGAGTGATCAGCGTCAGTTCGGCACGGGGATCACGTTGGGCACTCGGGAGGATCGGAGTGCCACTCTGCGCGGCGCGGGTTGCTGCCGCTGAGGCATACGGGCAGTCGATTGGGGTCCGTCGTCGAGCGTGAGATGGCCATGACCTTCGAGGATCGGGACCAGTTCGGGCCGAAATGGCACCAGGCGCTTGCCAATCGGCTCATCGGCATCCTGCATGGCTGCCGGGCCTATCGCTGCATCGCGGGGCGGAGGTTAGAGTTTGATGCGCTACTTCGCTCGTGCCAGACCAATACGGGACTGACGCGGGACGATCTGGCCGACCCCGCTTATCTCAACCGGCGGGGATTGCGGACCTTCGTGGGAGCGAGGTTGGCCCTAACCGGGACGCCGGGACCTCTGTTGTCGCTACGTCTCCCGCTCGGGCCGCGATATCAATCAGCTGGCCGGTCCTCACTGGGGAGCAGCACGCGTGGCTGCGAGGCTTCCCGCCTGCGTTTCCGACGGATCTCCGCGAGCAGTGCTCCGTGGTCATCGTCCACGGAGTGTGTTGGGGTGCGGAGCACGATCACGCCGAGGATGATAAACAGGGCTTCCGCGGCCATTGACGCCAAACCGAAGGGGTCCTGCCAGGGCAAAACCGGAAACATAGGCAGCCCAACGGTGCGACTAGCGACATATGCGATCAGAGCCGCGGCCGCAAGCACCACGCCGAGGGTCCAACCCCACACACGGGCGCCACGCACAAGTCCAACTGCAACAACCACCACGCCGGCAACAGTGGCGTAGAAGAGCGCCCCGACATACGCGACAAAGAGATAGTAACCGTTGGCGTACAGGAGATGAACCGCGCCAATGACGGCCAGCAACCCAATTCCGGCGGCCGTGGCTAGCCTGGGAGGAAGAACGGGTGAGTTTGACACAAACCACGTGCTCCATATTTGTTGAATGTGACCCGCCAGGGTCCATTCCTTCATACACCGACCCGTCTGCGACGGATTGCCTGCGTCTCTGCGTGCCTCAGCAACGATGGTGTCGAACAGGACGTGCAGGACACCTCGTACGCGACCTGGCGGTGTCAGGCGTACGCGCCGAGCCCGACGACGCGACGGCGTGCGTGAGAATCCTGAAGAGCTGCGCCCACTTGGGGCCAACGATGTGCGGCGCCTTGCCAGAATCCACTGACGACTCTTTGGCGCCTGGCGCGATGACAGATCGCCCGAAATCTCGATTCGACTGGCCGGGCATACGTCACTGATCGGCCAGGGTCATAGTGGCCACCGCCGCGCTCCGCGGAGAGTGAAAAAGGACTGGTCTCGATTGCGTTGAACTGAGTCGGCGGCGGAGCTTCCGTTTCCTATCTTTGTATGCTCCGACCACTGGTCGCCGTGGATGAACCCTTCAGCCGACCACCACGTCAGCAGCTCCGCGCCAACCTCAACAGCGCGTTGAGTGCCCGGGTGCAATCGTGCAGTTTCGCGCGGTCCTCTTCGGTCAACTCCTCCGGTCGCACATTGTTTAGCAGTGTCAGCAGTGCCGTCGTCGTCATTCTCAACGCACACACAGGGTCGGCGCGCGGTTTCGTCATAACCAACAAACCTCCAATCAGATACTGGACCGCCAGAGCCGTGCGATCCCGTTCATAGCCGAGAACAGGGTGCCGCCGATGAGGCGCCGGATGTAACGGGTGCGGCACGGTCATCACAAAGTCCTCATAACGACGTGTGTGCGGGGCGGCCACCGACGATAGACAACGGATGTGTACGGACTGCACACCGCCGGCCGAGAGGGCAGTCTGTTTGTGAAACCGACCGCCCTCTGAACCACTACGCTAGCGTGGCGGGTGTCAGGCGCAGAGCCGCGTCCGGGGGAGACTCGTCTGCGCCAGCTGCCAGAGCGATGGCTATGCCGCCAACTTCCAGTCCAAAGAAGACCTCGACTCCGGCCAGGACAAGCTTCGCGATGGGCCGAACGACGCCAACGGATGGAGGATGCCTGGGATCGTTCCACCAATACTGAGGGCGAAGTCCACGCCGTGTGCCACATCGTGCTCGCCCTGATCGACAAACTCGCCGACGTACAGCCCAAGCTGAAGAACGCCAAGAGGCGCCGTGAGCACAGGCATAGCGATGTCAAGGACCTTCGCGGACTCGGATTCGCCGGACCCCTTGTGCTGGAGGAAGTCGATAAGCCCGAAGAGGACCCCGACGACGGATCCTACTGCCCACGCGCCCCAACGCCAGCCCGTGGCGGGCTGGCGTTGACTTCGAAAGCGGAGCAGTTGGCTAGTTCCCCAGCCGCCGTTCAGGCGATGTGGACGCTGCACGCGGCCGCGTATGGTTTGGACCTGCTGCCATCGCGGTCGCGCTCATCGGACTCAGCACGGCCGCAGCGTCGATCCGTATCGTCCCCCGCTGGATCCCGGTGGCCGCGCTGCCGGGAGCTGTTTGTTTGCTCACTGCAGCTGTCTTCACGGTCGCTGTCACCAATGGTGGTGCTTGGCTAGCCCTCGGCCTCGTGGGCTTCATCGTCTGGATCGTGTTCGTCGCTGCCGCCAGCATCTCGCTCCTGCGCAGCCGACACACCCCGCGGATTCAAGCGTTTGCGTCGCCACGTCGGCCAGTTGATCATTGTTGAGTTTCGGCGTGGCGATGAAGACCTCGCCAGGCGGCCCGATCAGAATGAGCAACGGATTGGCCGAGGGCGCGCGAGCGAACGAACGGGCGAAGGTCGATCTGAATGGTTATGGCAGTGCCTTCGTGTCGGCCGGGCGCAAATGGCTGTGTCGTCGGTTGCGGTGTGCATTCGCTCTCAGAGCAAAGAGCCTGAGTCGGGCCTGCTCCGCTGGCAATGCGCGACCCACCGGAACATCGCCCAGACGCTCCGCGGGCTCTAGCAGGTTCGTCGCCAGCATGGGGGCGAGCAAAGCCGCCTCGGCCTGAAGGGTCTCCTGAGAAGCGACGCGGATGTAGGCCCCGAGCGCTTCGAGGAACGGTAGGTACGACGGCATCCCGTCAGCCTCCGAAGCCCCGCCTCGCAAGACCACGGCCCCCGCCTGGAAGGCGAGCTCGGCGATCGCTCTTCCAGCAGGCGTGTCTTGCCGATCCCGGACTCGCCGGTACGAGCGCAACACCGCCACGGTGTCCCTGTGCTCGCTGGAACTGATCCCAGAGCGCACGGAGTTCGTCACGTCTGCCGGCCAGGGGAATCGCTGCTGAAGGCATCGCCGGGCCCGGGGTGCGACTCGTTACCCGGCGACCAGTGGTAGGCGTCAATGAGGAGCGCGGCCGGGTTCCTCAGATAAGAACTGCCTGAGTATCTGCGTGCACGAACATCATCTCGACCGGGCGCTGACAATGCTTGCTCGGTGGGAAGGAGTATCGAACTCGATCAGGCTAATCTGCCGTTCGAGTCTGAGGCTGCTGCACGACATTCGCGCAAATCGTCGCGACGTGATGATGGCCCCGCTTCGCGTCGAGCGCGAAAAGGTCGGCACGTTCAGTCGAGCCGTAAGCTCGCGGTGCGCTTCGATCGACACGCCGCTTCGGTGCTGGCCTTCCTGCACCCCGCCTGTGCTCTCGTCTGCTAGCGCTTTCTCAACCACGCTGAGTGCGCTCACTGAAATGACCTCTTAGCTTGGATTCGGCTGGACTGGGGGAAGATTGCTTACTAGCATCGACGGTGATGTGAAGCCGTCCTTCGCGAATCGGGTCAATACGGTGACGGCGGACGCGCCGCTCGGGCGTCGTCGCGTCCGACCGCTGGCGGTCCTCCAGCCGTACGTGGTCGCCGTCGTCGGATCGGTCACAGCGCTCGTCGTGGCAGTCGCCACGCAACCCCTCGATCCGGATGACAGCGTGCCGGACGTGCTGTTTCTCGGTGTCGTCGGACTGAGTGCCTGGCAGGGTGGCTTGTGGCCGGCGTTGCTTGCAACGCTGACGGGCGGTCTTGCTATCGACTACTTCTTCGAAAAGCCTCCACACGCGCTGCAGATATCAAGTGCTCGGACCGCTGTCGATATTGTTGCATTCTTCGTTATGGCGGTGTTGGTCGGCGTGCTTCACTACCGCCTGCGGCTAATTGCGCGTCGGCTCGAAGCCGAGCGCGACCGTGCCGAGGTCGCGGTTCAAGCGCGAGATGATCTGATCGCGACCGTCTCGCATACGCTCCGCACGCCGTTGACGACCATACAGATGTCGCTGTTCACGCTGCGTGACGACGCACGACCACTCGCGGCGGACGAGCGTCGAAGTCTGTTGACCGACATCGCGGCCGAAGCCAATCGACTCGTGCGGTTCGTCAATGATGCGCTGGCCTTGAGCAAGCTGGAAAACGCTCCGCCACTTCGAAGTCAGTGGAACGACGTTGGCGAGGTTGTTTGGACGGCTGTCGATCGCTGCCTTTCTCAACTCGGGGATCGACCGATCACGCTTGCGATTGACGAGACACTGCCCCTGGTAGAGCTCGACGCCGGGCTGCTGGACCAGGCCCTCACCGCCATACTGGAGAACATCGCGGCGCACACTCCCGCCGGTTCGCCCTTCTGGATAGAAGGAAAACTTCAAGGGGCCGATCTGACGATCGCAATTAGCGACGCTGGCCCCGGCATTCCCGCGGGCGATCGAGAGCGTATCTTTGCGAAGTACGAACGGCTCGTTGAGGGTGGTCAGGGCGCGGGGCTGGGACTGGCTGTCGCACGCGCCGCTATCCAGGCCCACGGAGGTCAACTCTGGGCGGAACAAGGGGACCACGGAGGCGCGCGCTTTGTGCTGATAGTGCCCCAGGTGCTCGCGTCGGGCCGCGCAGCATGACAACTGACCCCGGACACATTCTTGTAGTCGACGACGAACCTCGAGTCCGACAAATCTTGAGCAACATCCTGGTCGACCAGGGATATCGCGTCCGAACAGCCGCTGATGGACCGGCCGCGCTTCTGGCGGTGGCCGCTGAGCGGCCTGATGTTGTGCTGCTGGATTTGTTGATGCCCGGACTTGACGGCGTGGAGGTCAGCCGACGACTGCGCGCTGTAAGTCACGTGGAAATCGTGGTTCTCTCGGCGGTCATGGACGAGCCGTGGAAGATCGCGGCTCTGGATGCAGGCGCCGACGACTATGTGACCAAGCCGTTCAGCGTCGAGGAGTTGCTCGCCCGTATCCGGAGCGCGATGCGCCGGGCTCACACACGCCAGGCAGATGCTGTGGTGATCCAGGCGGGTGGCATCGTCGTGGATCAGATTGCGCGGCACGTCACGCTGGATGGTCATGACATTCACCTCACCACCGCGGAATACGAGTTGCTGCGTGTACTCGTGGCAAATCCCGAGCGCGCTCTGACGCACCGTTACCTGCTGACGACTGCCCTCGGTGCCCAGTACATAGATGCGATCGATTACTTGCGGACACTGATCAATCAGATTCGACGCAAGATCGAAAGCGAGCCGCGCCGACCTCAGCGGCTCATTACCGAGGCGGGCATCGGCTATCGGCTTCGCGCTTCCGATGTCGAAACGAAGCACCAGACGTAACGCCAGAGTGCGAGAGTGTCTTTCGACTGAAGCTCGCGGGCCAGGTCGCGACGCTTCGCGGCAAGTTGATCAACATCCACGCTCGCTGGACGACGCCGCCCGGATGGTGCAAACCTCTCGTCTGTGTGCCGATGGCACCAGTTGACCGAAGCTCCTGCTCTCTACCAGGTGAATGTGACTATACAGTATATGCGACAATGCGATCGACAGTGCGCAATGGCTCGTCGAAGGCAGTGGGGAGGCGAGGAGCTGCGTGCAGTCGGTCGTTCGGGGGGCACGGTGGTGGCTGCACAAGGAGGGACTGGCTCCCGCGGGAGAGACCACTTGTGCAACCGCACGCACCGACCGCGCGCAGCTCCGTCACGCGTTACCCTGGCACTGAGCTCAGGGCTGAAGGTTTCTGGTTGGATCCAGCGAGAGGAACGATGTTGAAGTGGACTTGGGCCATGCTCTGCTTACCTGCAAATCGACGAGGTCCCGGCCTCAGTCGACATTGTGCGTCCGATTCGGCATCTCGTGGCAAGTTGATCGACATCAATGCGCAGCCTAACGACGCGCCCGCTCGTCGCCAATGTCAATGAAACCTGCAACCTGCCTGTGTCGCTGCAGGCGACGAGGCAGGCATCCTGCCTGGAAGAACGCACGTAGCCGGCCGCCTGATCGATTCGTTCACCGGTTAGCCGGCCAGACGGCGCCTCAGGTACCGCCTGGCCAACCACCGAGAAGGTGAATTTAGGGTTGGATCTTCTGGTTAGGATCGCCATCGAAACCGATGACGTTGAACGTTGCGCTCGCCGTGCTCTGCTTGCCCGTCACGGCCGAGTAGGCAGTCACATACATCGTGTGTGGCCCTGGCGCGATCGTGGCGAGGTTGAGGGTGAGCACCCAACCGCCAAAGCGGAAGTCGGTGCCGAAGCCGTCCTGAATGATGGAGCCCTGCGGCTTGCCGCTGCGGTTCAAGAAGCCAGCGTTGTTGGCCAGGATGACCACGCCCTGCGTGGGAGAGGCGCTTGGGATACCGCCCCAGTAGCCGGGAGTGGTGTTGTCACCTGGCTTGGGCAATTGATCGAGATACGCACTGATGGTATTGATCCCAGCGCCACGGAACTGCGTGTAGATGTAGTTCGTCCCGCCAAGGCAGCCTGGGCACCCGTTGAGGGCCAAGCTCTGACCAATGCCTGGCGGCAGGATCGACAGCGAGTTCTGAACCGAGCTCAGTGGGTTGCGGTCGAGAGCCATGCCGCTGAACACGGCGCGGTTCGCGACCTGCTTCTGGGTGAAGTTCATCCCGTTCTGTGGCTTGGCAATGGTCACCACCGGGTCATTCGGATACGGCAGCACCGGCGGCTGAACCGAGGTCACATGCGACTCGCGATACCACCACCCCTTGTTGGGTGTGTGGACGTACAGCCGCAGGTCGACGTTACCCGCCGGCAGGTTCGCCCACGCGCTCGTCGGGACAACCATGCTGAACCCAGAGTTCAAGAAGTTGCCACCGATGATGTCAGCGATATCTGGACGTGGCAGCGCAACTGAGCCAGTGCCCAGCTTGGTGCCGCCACTGGCCTTATCGCCAGACCAGACTTCGACGCCGTCGATACCCGCCCATCCCTGAGCGGTGGTATCGGCGACCCAGCCTGAGACCAGCAGACCGTTGCCGGTATTGACGATCTGTCCGACGCGCGGCGTCTCGACACGACCGATGTACGTGCTGCTTCCCACGGAGTTGGGCCCCGCGGACCACGATGTGAGCAACGGCGCGGGTGGCAGCGACCCCGAGGGTGTTGCGGTTCGAGACGGTACCGCCCGCTTGCGAGCCCGATTGGCCTTGCTGAGCGTAGCTCGGCACGAACGTGGTCAGCATCAAACATGCCGCCATTCCGAGGCCAGTAAGCAACTTGAATCGATGAGTGTGTCCTACCACTGTGGATCCCCTCCCCTGATTAAGCCAATCCCGCCGCGCATTGAACGGGGCGCCCGCAACCACCGTCGAGGATTTCTAAGTCATTCTTAATGTTGGGGTTGCTGGCCGAGCTTTTCGTCTGGCGGCAAGGACCTGGGGGTAGTCGTCGACCATCGGGCAACCCCAGCGTGATGGACGGCACCTCCGAATCACCCGGCTAACCGTATCGAGACTGCGCCGCCACTCGCGCGGTCGGCCAGTTGTCACCACGCTGAAAGCCTTGCTTGACGCCGCCTCTCAACGAATGACGCGCGATTGACATCCAGAGGCAGACTGCCAGAGTGGGGCGCGAATTCGGCCGGGTTGGCAGGCACACGTGGAGCGCGTCGTTCACAGACCCGGGCAGACGTCGATGCCGAGAAGATCGAAAGCTGCCGACACGTTGGTGGAAGCAACGGTCACGTTGTTGGCAGCCGGGGCTGACCTGCTGGGTGAGGATGTCAAGGCGGCTCGGCTGCGCAGTCTCGTGGGCGATAGTCCAGAGGTTGCTGCGGCATAGGAGCGGTTGCGCGCCACGGTGCCCAACGCCAGCAAGCTCGAACCCCTTATCCAGAAGTCGGATGGCGCAGCCGAGCTGGTTCGTCTGCTGGCTCAGGTGCCTGACGTCGATCGCCTGGGGCCGTTGCTCGATGCGCGTGGGAAAGCTCGTGCACGACTGAGCAGCATGCGAGGCGCGTACTCCGATGTGTTGGCCAGGGACGCGAGCCTTCAAAAGCGACTGGACGGGATCGAGCAGCAATTGAAGGATGTGAACGCGATGGAGGCGGCCTCAACCGAGCTGGAGCAACTCGAAGCCGACCTGGCGAAGACGAGTGGCCGATCGGGTACAGCCGTGCGGCGATGCGTGCCGGATAGAACTCGAAGACGACGCCAATGCCCATGGACACGCCGAAGGTCGGCACAATCGCGTTCCGCGGCAGCACCGCGGCCAGGCCAGCAACAAGTGGCATCGGCAAAACGCCCACACCTCCGCCGAGCAGAACGCCGATCGCGCCGCGAGCGGGCGCAGCAGCAGCGAGCCTGCCCGGCCTTGAGCTCTGGGACCGGGCGGCGCGGCCGAGAGATTGCGACTCAGTAGGTGTTGGACCTGGTGGGCGCGACTGTCGGCAAGACGGTTGGCGCGACAACGGTCGGCGTTGGAGTCGGCAGGGTTGTGGCCGCAGGTGTCGGCTGCGGAGTCGTCGACGCGGTGGCACTCTGCGTGACCGACGGCGCCGCCGGTGCCTGCGGGACTGCCGTCAGTGCGGTTGTGTCCGAAGTCGTGTCGCTTCCATCCTGTGTCTCCGCGTCACTCACCACGTGGACGATGCCATGCATGCTCGGATGAATATCACACTGATAGGCGAAATCGCCGACCTGGTTGAACGTGAAACTGAACGAATCGTTCGTCGAGAGAATGCCGGAGTCCCAAACACTGTCGACCGAGCTGGATGTGTGCGGAACCCCGCCCTGGACGTTGGACCACGTCAGGGTCGCTCCAACGGGAACCGATATTTCGGCGGGCGTGAACGCGAAGGAGTCGATGCGCACGCTCCCATCGGACGTCAGCGGGGCCTGTTCAACGGGCGCAGCGTATGTGACCGAGGCGGAGGCAACGGCGACGAGAGCCAGGCTACCAACCAGAACCGGGCGGAGCCGAGACAAAGTGGAGGTGTGCATGGCGGAAGACTGTCTGCTGGCTCCTGACAAAGCGCTGTGCCCGGTGGCGGTCGTCCTGACATTCGCATGAAAATCGGCGTGCTCGTCGACGGCCCCGACCGCGCCCGACCAGGCCGCCTATCCACGGCAAACAGATTCGGTTCTCATGGAGCGCCGCACCATGGTCGTCCAGCGATCGCCCGTCTGACTCAATGATCGCCCGCTCGAACGCGCCGCCAACGGCCGCACTGGACCAGGTTCAGGGGTTGGGATGGGCCCTGACTGTGGATCGCTTTTCTTATAGACAGCCACGCATTCTCCCCGCGCTGGGGCGAGGTAGTTCACTTCGACAATTGAAAATCGACAATTCGAACGCTGCGACCGGCATCATGCAGCAGTCTGGCCGCGGTGGCCGCAGATTCGGGCCCTTCGACGACCACGTACCGCGGCTGGGCCAAACCGGCGCCGCGTAGACTGCCGAGCCGCCCCGAGCGTGAAATAGACCAGATAACCGGCCATTTGATCCGCCAGGCGCTGCACCGGAGCGCGCGACCGTTCGGCTCCTTCGACCAGCTCGATGATTTTTCCGTAGCTGGTGTCGCGGCCAATGCGCTCCGTTCGGATCTCGAGCGCACCGGACTGGTTGATCGTGCCAGCAAACACCGCGGACCCGGCCCACTTCTCAGCGGGCATCGATTCTCCGTTGACTGGGGACTGATCGACAAACGAATGACCGGCAATGACTTCGCCATCGACCGCGATGCGCCCGCCCGGGTTCACGATGACGATGTCGCTGATCGTCAGTTCTTCGGCGGCCACCTCGCGAATCTGTCCGTCGCGGCGGACCGCGACCGTCCGCGGCAGGTAGTCCAGGAGATCGCGGATGGCTCCCCGTCCCCGTGCCACGGTCATGTCTTCCAGGACTTCGGCGACCAGGACGAACAACGTAATGATCAGCGCGGTGAAGAATTCGGAGATGGCGGCCGCGGCGACGATGGCGATGCTCATCGAGAGCTCCATCGTCATGCGTCTGGCGACGATGTTCTCGGCGGCTTCCCTGAAAATCGGCCAGCCGCCGATCAGGAGGCCGAGCACCCCAATCACGCTCACCTGTGGGAATGGCTCCCAGACGCCGAACCCAACAGCGACTGCGGCCAGAGCGACGAAGCCAATCCGGGCTGCCTCGATCCAGGTCAAGCCATGCGATTGGTCCTCCTGATGCGCCCCGGTTGACTCAGCTACTGCTTCGGGAGCCTCGGCCAATGTGGTCATTGGCTGGCCGTCTGCGCAGCTGCAATCGCCGCGCGGGCACGCTCGCCAAAAGCTTCGGCGTCGGCACCCGATTCGGCGTGTACCAGCGTCCGCCGCTCTCCAAGGCCGTGCAGCGCACCAGGTCACCAAAGGACTCCTCCACGGCCTAGCGCACATGACCGATCGCCACGTCACACACCTGAACGGTGCGCTCAACCTTGAACGTGCACACGCGCGCCTCCGCGCTGCAGCTGACGATCTGAGCATTTGTTCAGATCGTAGCGCAACAGATCTCAGCGCGCGAGGAATCTTGTCTGCTGAGCCGCCGAAAACTGTGCGCTAGGTGTACGGGTGGTCAGGTAACGCGCTGCGGATGTGGTCGGCGTGATACTCCGCCTCGCGAAACAACGCTGCAAGGTGGTGGTCGTCAACCGTGTAGTACACCAGGTTGCCCTCGCGGCGCGGCTTGACCAGGCGGCGATCGCGCAGCAACCGCAACTGATGCGAGACGGCCGACTCAGAGACGCCCACTACCAGGGCAACGTCGCGCACACACAGCGGCTGTACCGCGAGTGCGTACAGGATGCGCAGCCGCGTCGGATCCCCGAGTGCCTCAAAGGCACCCGCTACGAGCTCGAGGATCGTCGGATCAGGCGCGGCAGCCAGCGCGTCAGCAACCCTCGCAGGATCAATGGCTTCAACGGGCGTTGACGTTGTCTGAGCTGAAGCGGTGACGTCGTCAGGCATCGTCAACCCACCGTACCAAACCGCGTTTCACCGTCGTTTCCACGGAATTCAGGTCAGGCGCGGCGTAGTGCCGGGGCGTATTGCAGTTTGTCCGAGAACCCTGGCCTTCTGAAAGAGCTCTGGGCGATAGCCTGCTACCGGTAGGGCGGCAGATGGTCCTGGAGCGGCGTCGAGATCGACTGGCACGGTCAATCGGGCTGGGGTTGCAGTGACGAGACCGAGTTGAGTGGGTCGCCGAGTCCGTGTTGGGAGTCCACACGCTGAGAACCCATCCGCCCACCGCCTGAGTTTCGAGCGGGGTCGGCGAGATCGTCTGAGGCGTCCGTACCGAGCGGCCCAACCCACGCCACGGCGTCGGCAACCACCACGCCGTCCGCTTCACCCGACAGGCTCACCTGCTCGCCTCGACGCGGCGCGAACGTGAATGTGCCCAGACTGTGCCACGCGCCGCCGCCAACCTGCTGGTTGACGGACACGTCAGCGGATGCGTCGCTGGCATCAACGTGATACGGCGCCGCGGCGGCGCGGTTCGGACCGCTGGTGAAGCGGACCTCCACCCGGTACCGCCCGGGCGTGCCGCTCGCCGGAAATGGCCAACGGACGAGTGCGGGGCCTTTGCCCGGTGCGTGTACGAGATAGTCAGCGCCGTAGAAACCCGGGGTGGTGGTGCTGCGTTGCCACGAGCCGTTGAGATGCACCGTCGCGCTGGTATCGTCGACGATCCATTCGTCGGCCAGCGCGTTTGGCGCGCCCGCATGCAGGCTCAGTAGGCCGAAGACAACGATGCTGAGCGCGCGCACTGGCCTCGAGAGCAATGCGCGAAGGGCTGCGCAATTCAGGTCCAGCATGCCGGCCGGAGTGCAGAGCGCGGGCCGAGTCGTGCGCCGCGGCGCCGCAATAAGAGGCTCGCGGTAGCTGCTGTCCCTCAACTGTTGACGTACCTCTGCCCGGGACTTGGCTCGAGGTGTCACTCCGTTGTCGTCTGGCCATGGCGAATCGTGGACCGAAGCAGCTGCGACTTTGCGTAAGGCTGTGCGCCAGAAAGTCAACTGACTCGAGGTTTGGACTACCTGCAAGCAACTTGTCATGGGCGCACGCGGAAAGAATGTCCGCGTTCGGCTGGGGCGAATCGCAGTTCCTGGACAACTGACCATCCTGGCGCCGAGGTTCTGGCGCATGCTTGCATGTGGTGCAACGAAACAGTCGCCGCGCTGCACGATTTCGGCCGCGTTCGGCGAACCGATCTTGGCGCGCCTGGAATGCAGCCTGCAGCACGGACCGAACTCGCGAACTCGCGAACTGGCCGTCTGCTTCGGCGTGCACGGCCGCGGCGCGAGCACGCAGGTCGTACACATCGAAGCCCACGGTCAAGTCTCGCGGTACGGGCGATTGTTGAGGAGGCGCAGGGCTTTCCCGCGCGCGCGACCATCCAGGGCGACTGAACGTCGTCGCCGGGCCGTGGGTTATGTGCCCATGCCAATGTGAAATGAGTTCTCCGCGATCGTTAAGACACACCTGTAAGGTTGCTACACCTGTTACTCTGGGTTGTGGTATGGTGCGGTCTGACGGTGTGCAGGTAGTGACGCCCGGTGGCGGGCGACGACGGAGGGCAGTTCAGCGGATAACCGCGGGTCTGATCTTTGCCTCCGAGTGCAGTTGACCGTGGACACTCAGCCTCATCTGAATCCCCAACGACTTGCGTCACGTGCAATGGGAGAACACGTGGGCGTTTGCGATTACGCAAGGCTGCACTTACAGGGCTTTGCGATTTAGCCTGCGGCTAGCCCCCGGTTGGGCCATGGCGGGATGTCGCCGCTGAACGCGGGAATTTCAAAGGGGCGGCCAGCCCCTTTGACCCCCGAAGGGACTGTGCCGCGGCGCGAGCGAGCGAAGCGAAGCAATGCGCCGTATTCCGCGAAGGCCATTAGCGATCGAAAGGCGGTTCAATGATGGACGCATCGCTCGTCACGCTATTGCACACGTGGACGGAATCACATCGACCAGTGACTGCCTCGGTCGTGCTCGTTGCGCAATACGGGATCTTTGTATTGCCTGTCGCGCTCGTCGTCGTCTGGATCAACTCGGATTCCAGGAGCACCGCGCGACAGGCGGTGGTCGCTGGGTGCATCGCGGCGCTGATTGCTTTCTGCCTGGGACTTGTGCTCGAGCGCACGCTGGGCAGGCCCCGGCCATTTGTAGAACTCGGCTTCACACCCCTGATCGCGCATGTTGCCGATTCGTCATTTCCAAGCGATCATATGCTGACTGGAACGGCGCTTATTGGTCCACTTCTATGGGTTCAGCCACGGGTTGGCTGGCCGCTCTTCGCCTGGGCGTTGGTTGTCGGTGCCGCCCGGATCGCCGCTGGATTGCATCACCCCACGGATATTCTGGGCAGCGCCGCGCTTGCGCTAGCCATTGATGCTGGGGTGTGGCTTTTCGTCCTCCCACGTGGACGGCCCCAGTGGAGCCGTCGACGCACGCGGGCGAACTGAGTAACCTGAATGCGCGACGCAGCACGTGTGGACGCTATAAGCGCACGGATTCTGGGGGTTGTCGCACTCGCATCGCCGTGCAAGATTATCTCACCCACGGTTGCCCAGCACCCGCAGTACCGCGCCGTCGCCCACCTGTTCGACGATGGCCTCCGAAGGCGGGTGCCCGCCCACGCCCTCCTGCACGCCGAGTGCCGCCGCGGCCGCGCGCTCCACGGGTCCCGGCTCCGCGACTGGCACCAGCTCGGTCAGGGGCAATACTGTCTCTGTGGCTCTCACGCAAACTGCTCGCGACCTCCAGAGCCAGGCGGGTTTTGCCAATAGCCGGCGGACCACTCGCGGTCAAGCACCGATTGGCCTGCAACAGCTCGAAGCCAATAGTTCTACGAAGTGTTCTCGCCACGCCGACTCCTTCACGCAGCAGCGGCCGGCGCTGGTTGCTGCTCGACGCCTTGCGAGCCTGGCGCCACCACTGCTGGATCTTCCTCCGCGAGCCGCGTGTTCTGAAGTTGGGTGGACCAGTGCTTGAACTGTACGCTTGCAGCTGGCCGCGCCACTGCCATGGGCTGACGAGTACGTGCTCAGTGCGGACGAAGAAGACCAGGACTCAGGCGCGCCGGCGATTGCGGTCGACGCTCCCACGGGGACCACATCAAGTCGCTCGGGTCGAGGATGAGTACGCGCGTCAGGGCGTGCTGCAGTGTCTGGCGGCCTGGGACGTCCATCGCGCGATGGTCTCTGGTCAATGTGAGCCAAAGACCGGTAAAGCCGCACGGTCGGCTTGTCGATCAGCCAGCCTGGGCCATCGCCAGTGAAACGAACAGACGGGATCAACGTCGCGTGAGTAAGAGGTTTCGTGAAACTCGACTCCAAGTGGCTAAAGAACTTCAAAAGAAAACTGCCAAACGCTCAGTGAGCGCGCCGTGAACTCATGAGCGCAAACCGCTTCGTGTCTCAGGGATTCCGTAAGAATCGGCGCCGGCACGGAACGTCAATCGGGACACGTATCGCGCCGCGCGGTGATACTGCCAGCGTCGAGTAGTCCACCGTGGGGATCAGCTTTGACCAGCCGTACTTTCTCGCGTTGCTGGTGCCGAGCTGCGCGCTGGTCGTGGTCGTCTGGCGGTCGAGTCATGTGTACTTGCCGAGCTTTCGGCGGCACGCGGCGCTGGTCCTCCGCTTGCTGACGCTGAGCCTGCTCGTGACGGCCCTCAGCGGGCCAATGCTTCGACTGAACGCCCATACTTTGAGCGTGGTGCTGTTGCTTGATCGTTCCGACAGCATGACGCCGGCGGAACGCGCGCAAGAGGAGGATCTGGTTGCCCAGGCGCTCGCGCACAAGGGTCCGGATGATCAGATCGCGGTTGTCGGATTCGCCGGCACCGCGGCGGTGGAGCGACCGCTGTCCACTGACACGACTCCACCAGTTTACTCGAACGACAGCACACTCCAGCCCGCGCGCACCGACATCGCCAGCGCCATCCAGCTCGGTCTGGGAGTCCTGCCGCCAGATGCGGTGCGACGCATGGTTCTGATCTCGGATGGCAATGCGAACTCTGGTCAGGCCGAACAAGCGGCGGCACTTGCGCATATCGCCGGCGTCCAGTTGGACACCATTGCGTTGACGGCTGACAGCGGCCCCCAGGCGCTGGTGGAAGCGCTCGATGCGCCGACACACCTGAACCAGGGCGACAGTTTTACCGCCACCGTCCAGGTGCGGGCCACACAGGCGATGCCAGCCGGCCTCTCGCTCCTCGCCGACGATCAGTTGATTGACGCGCAAGATGTGCAGCTTGCTCAGGGCGAAAACCGCTTCATTCTGCCGGTGGATGGTCTGCGGCAGGGCGCGCACGTGCTCAAATTGCTCATGGAGACGGACGCGGATCCCCGACCTGAGAACAAGACAGGCGGCGCCTACGTGATCGTGGACGGCCCTCCGCGTGTACTGGTGGTCGAAGGAGCTTCAGGAGCAGGGTCCTACCTGGTGGATGCGTTGAAGGCAGCGGGACTGCAGGTGGACGTTTCGAGTGCGCAGCAGGGGCCGTTTCAGGCGGATACGCTCAACGACTACGCCAGCGTCGTGCTCGCGAATGTGCCGGCCGATCAGTTCACCAGCAGCGGCATGGATGCGCTGAAGAACTACGTGCAGTCGCATGGTGGTGGCCTGGTCGTCACCGGCGGCGACCAGGCGTTTGGTCCAGGCGGATATGCGCGCACGCCTCTGGAGGACTTGCTGCCCGTGACGTCCGACCTGCGCGGAGCGTCGGTCCAGGCCAGCGTTGGCCTGGTACTCGCGATAGATACGTCAGGGTCGATGGGTCAGGACGTCGGCGGCACGACGATCATGGACCTGGCCAAGCAGGCCGCGCTGGCCGCGGCCCAGGCGTTGGGACCCAGTGATGAGATCGGTGTGATCTCACTGCAGGACCGCTCGACCTGGGCGATTCAGCCGACGCCGGCCGCCAACATGGATGCGATCACTGCCGCCGTGGACCAGATGGCGCCTGGTGGTGGTGACGATACCGACGCCAACGCCGTCGTCATGGGCGACCAGGCACTGGCGCAGGTGGACGCCAGGAGCAAACACGTCATTCTGATCACGGACGGCGAAAACCCCGGCGGCGACTATGCGAGCGCCGTGCGGCAGGCGACGGCGGCGAACGTTAGCATCAGCACAATTGGCATTGGCGACCAGGCGGACACGCAGTTGTTGCAGCAGATCGCGCAGATGGGCGGTGGCGCGTACTACGACGGCAGTGATCCGTTCAACCTGCCACAACTGGTGCTGAAGGAGACGCAGCAGCTCCAGCGAGCGGCGATTGTTGAGCAGGATACACAGCCAGTGGAGGTGAGCTCCAATCCAGTCCTGGCCAATCTGGATGGAGCGGGGCCGCAAAGCCTGCCCGTGTTGCGCGGCTACGTGGCCACCACGCCGCGGCCGCAGAGCACGGTTGTCCTCGCGGCGCCGTCCGCCGACCCGCTGCTTGCGGAGTGGCAGGATGGTCTGGGGACGGTGATAGTCTGGACGTCGGACGTCTCCAACACATGGTCCGCGCCGTGGCTCCAGAACGCCAACGGGGTGTTCGAGTCGTTCTGGGCGCACGTCGTCAAACGCACGATCCGACCGCCGGAGGACCCGAATCGGCAGGTGTCGGTAAGTCAAACTGCCAATCAGGCCACGCTCACGCTGAACGCGGTGACCGATGCGGAGGGCAGCGCCGACCGCCAGTATGTCAATTTCCTGCCGACGTCGGCGTCGGTGGTGGAGCCTGACGGCACGTCACAGCAGATTGCCCTTCCCCAGACAGCCCCAGGCGAGTATCAGGCCAGCCTTCCAGCACCTTCGGAAGGTGTGTACACGTTGCAGGTCACCGAGAATGAATCGGACGGCACGCAGTCGACGCAGTCGAGCGGATTCGTGGTGCCGTATTCTCCGGAGTATCGTGACCTGGATACCAACACTACGCTGCTTGACACGCTCGCGTCCGATACTGGTGGTCGAAGCATCACGACCGTCGATGACGCTTTGACGCACGACCTGCCGGCGGCCGGCGCGCCGCGCCCCGTCTGGCCTTACTTCCTGGGGCTGGCGGTTGGGATCCTGGTCGCGGACATCGGCGTTCGCCGGCTGCGGCTCTCAGCGTTCGAAATACGCAACGGCTATGCTAGTGTGCGGCGACGCCTCGGGTACGTGGACAAACGACCGGCAGCGCGCACGCGGCCGGTTAGTCGCGCTCCTGCTCCCGTTCCACTGGTTGCCGTTGTTGGTCAGCGCATCGATGCGCCGCGCCAGGTGATAACCACATCCCTGGCGCAACAGTTGCTGGCCGCTCGGCGCCGCGCAGATCGATTGAAGTAGGCGAGCTTGCTGCCCATGCCGTCGGACCGGCGAAGTAGCGACGGAGACACGGTCATCCCAGGCGGTGGTGGCTGCTGTCCGGGGTACCGCCACGTAGGTCGGCTGTTTCAGACCGATCACCGCGGGTTGGAGCGTGAGATGTGGCCCTTCGAACCACCCCGGATGAAGTCGCGCTCTCACATGTGGCGCCGCGATCGAATATAGCGCGGCGGCGACGACCACCGCGGCAACTACACCCAGGCCAATGATGAGCCACCGGTTCCGTCTCACAGCTGGATGGTAGGCCTATCACAGTGGCGCCGGGGTCGAGGATGAGCGGTTGGCGTGTAGACCAAATGAAAGTCCGGAGCCACGACCACGGTGCACCAGGACGCAAGTTGGAGGGACGGCGCCTCGGCTGCCAGACCGAGCCGCGGACGCGTTTCGCTGTCGATTCATCCGCCTGGCGTCGCGACCCGACGGCCAGGTCACATCGGTTTGAGTTCATCCATTCGTGAGGGCGCGGCGGCCATGTATGCGGAGCGCCACGCGCGGCCCTGGCTGCTGATCGCTGGCGCGCTCGGGGACGTCGCCACGCTCATCAAGCAAACGGGTGTCGTGCTTTTGGTCGGTATCGCCGCATGGGTCGTGGTGCAGTGCGTACTGCAGCGCCGGAGGGACTGTGCTGGGGCACGAGCCAGCGAAGCGAACGATGCGCCGTATGCGCGAAGGTCAACAGGCACGACACCAACCGAAATGACAGGAGATCGCGACTGGCCCGAACTGGAAACGTCGCAGATCAAGGGGCGGAATCTCGAAGGAGTAGTCCAGACCCAGTTCCAACGACCGTTGTGAGCAATGCCGGGCCGAGCCCGCCGTACCCGCCGCTCAGTACCACGGCACCCAGGAAGTGCAGTCCAGGAAGACTGTCGTCGCCTCCGAGTGGATTCGCGAGCAAGGATACACCCACAGCGTTACGAGTGAACAGGCGACTGCGACCGCGTAGCGGCGCGAGCCGGGCCCCATCGAAAGCGGCGTCCTGATGGTCATCCGTGTGTTTGGGCGGCCACAACCCGTTGCCGAGGCTCATGCACGTCCGCCTCCAGCGTCCGCTCGGTCGGCGATTGCACCACCTGCCGTGCCCGTAGCGCGAGGAGTGAGCGCATGTGGCCTGTCATCATTTTCGACGAAAGCGAACCGACGTTGGTCACCCCACGTGCAATCAGTAAAAGGGTAACCATTCCGCCGCATCCGTTTCAGGAGCGAGCTCGTGAAGAATTTCTAGAGAAAGTGTAGCCCGAGGTCATTGCGAAGCGTTGTGGTGGATACTGGGCTGCACCTATTCTGCTCGTGCTGGAGCGTGCTGAGGATCGCGGCCGTACTTCGCATGCGCAGGCACACGGCGACATGTTCCGAAGTTCGGGATGGATAACCATGACGATGGAAGTTGAACCGTTGGTGGGCGCGCCGCGTGTCCGCCGTACAGCGTCACGCGCCGATCGCGAGTTGCACCGCCTTGACGACCAGGAGAACGACGGCAACCACCAGATATCCACGCAGGGCCAGGATCGCGAGTTTGCGCCCCGGGGACCACGTTGGACGGCTCAGTAAGGCTAACGGCGGCATCCGCCAGTTCTCGCGATCGTGAGCTGACATCTTGATCCGGTGATCGTCTCGGCCTCGGTTATGCCACAGCCACGCCCCGCCGACCGCCAGCCCCAGTACCAGACAGACTGAGAGCCAAACGACGAGACTCGCGACGTCGATTGACGGGATGAGGGTCGTCACCACGAGCACCAGTGACAGCTCCAGCAGGATCGCGACGATGACGGTCGCCAGGA
This sequence comes from uncultured Chloroflexia bacterium, assembly GCA_963776625.1. Taxonomy (GTDB): domain Bacteria; phylum Chloroflexota; class UBA6077; order UBA6077; family CF-72; genus CF-72. The sequence continues at coordinate 315,869 of CAVZNP010000015.1, forward strand.
CGTTCAGCCAGGTCGAGTTGACCCACGGTCCAAGCACATCCCGGTCGTTGCACAACAGAATCAGAAACACCGTCGCACTCGGCAGCAGTACGCCGGCCAGCGCCTGCACCGCGGTGGTAATCAGGCCCAGCGGTGCGTTGGGAATTAACACAATGGCCGCGGCGACCGCGACGAGTGCCGTGTAGCTCCCGTAGAAGACTTTGGCGTCCTTGAAGCTGCGGTGCAGCGAGTGTCGGAGGCCGAATACGTCGCCGAAGGCGTAGGAAGTTGCCAGGGTCACGGCGGAGGCGCCGATGATCGAAGCGTCAATCAGGAGCAGTGCAAAGATCGCCCCAACGGCGGGGCCGATCTGAGTAGCGAGCCCATTCGCGGTTCCCAGAGCGTCACTGAAAGCTCCGAAGTCACTGGTGCCGACAAACGCAGCGGCGGTCGCCATCATGATGGCCGCGGCGCCGACGATCACGACGAATGCACCCACGACCGTGTCGGCGCGTTCATACGGCATCCAGCGTGGCGTGATGCGCTTGTCTATGACGTTCGACTGCTGAAAGAACAGCTGCCAGGGGGCCACCGTGGTGCCGACAATGGCAATAATCAGCAGGATCGCGTCGGAGGAGAGCCCGCCGTCGATGCCCGGGACAAACATGCCGCGGACCACCGCGCCACCATCCGGGTGGCTGAGCCAGGCGAGCGGTACGATCAGCAGGCTGGCCACCAGGAACACGAACATAGCGCGCTCCCAGCGCTGAAAATTACCCGTCGCGGTAATCCCGATCAAGAGCACCGCCGCCACCGGAACCGCGATGTACGGGCTGAGTCCGAAATACGTTGCGCCCAGGCTAATCCCAATGAACTCGGTGACGATGGTCAAGAAATTCAGGATGAACAGATCACCAACCGAGAAGAAGCCCCAGAAGCGCCCGAACCGCTCGTTGATCAGGCGGGCATGGCCAACCCCCGTGACGGCTCCCAGGCGCACCACCATCTCCTGGTTGACGATGAGGACCGGGATCAGCAGCAGCAGGGTCCACAAGAGTGAATAGCCATAGTTCTGGCCAGCCTGAGCGTACGTGGAGACGCCGCCAGCGTCGTTGTCGCCGACCATGACGATCAGTCCGGGTCCCATGATCGCCAGGAACGTCAGCAGCCGTGCTTTCCACGTGCGACGCGCCTCCCGATCTGCAAGTCGGATCGTGCCGAACGCGCCACTGATGTCTCCTACGTGTGCCTCGTCGAGCACCGCCGAAGCTGCCTGCTGCTCGCCGACAGGCGCCTCGGCCGCGTCCATGTTGGGCTGTGACAGTGCCCCGTCCAGCGCCGGTTTGGACGGCCCCTGGCCAGCCGGCACCTGGACGTCGCCGGTCACCGCAGCACCGATCGGGCGATTTGTGGCGGATGACTCTGACGGGTTGGTCGCTGGCGCGTTGAACTGCCTGCTCGGCGCGGCGCCTCCCGGCGGTGCCTGGTTGTCAGACATCTGAACCTGCTTCCGCGCGTCGCCGCCACTCCTCAGGTACCAGGACCTCGAGGAGATCGTCCACCGAGATCGCTCCGACCAACTTACCGTTGTTGTCAGTGACTGCGACCGCCATCAGGTTGAAGTCCGTCATCAGCAGGGCGACATCGGGCAGGTCGGCCGTGACCTGCACGCTCGTCTTCACGAGCGTTTCGAGCTCGTCGATCGGCTGCGAGGCGTCCCCGCGCAGAAGGTCCACAACGCTCAGGGCCCCGACGAAACCGCCATCCTGCTCGGTTACGAAGACCGTGCTCTGCAAGGCGACCGGTGGCTTGTCGTCGGTGCGGATCCGCTCCAGGCAATCCGCCAGGATGGTCCCACGAACGACGGAGATGTAATCGGGACTCATCATGCCGCCCGCCGTAGATGGGTGGTACTGAAGTAGCGTGCGCAGCTTGCGCGCCTGGGGCTGGGGGACCAGGTCCAACACCGGCGCGCGACGGTCCTGGTCGAGTTCGCCAAGCAAGTCGACCGCGTCGTCGGGTGCCATTCTGGCCAGCACCGCTGCCGCGTCGGCGTCCGATCGTGATTCGAGGAACTCCACCTGCTCCTCTGGTTCGAGTTCCTCGAAAACGTCGGCAGTCAGCTCGGGATCGGCACGCATCGCGCTGATGATCTCCTCGCCCTGCTCGTGCGAGGCCCGCTCGATCAAATCGGCGATCTGCGCCGGGTGCAAGCGCGCGAGGGCCCGCAACGGCATGATCAGGCCTGATTCCGGCACGTGGCCGACGAACGGTTGGATCGTGCTCCAGTCCAGGTACGTGGCTGGAGGGAGTGTCTCGCTCCGACGTAGCGTTCCCGGCAGCAGCCGGCGCAGCACGCCCCGCGGGCTCGGGTCAACGCCAACCAGCCGCCAGGCGTCATCGACGTAGGCAACCAGCAGATCGTTGGCATTGACGAGCTTGCCGGCGACAACGTCGATGATCGGCCGATCGAGCACGTCGCGGCGCAGCAGCACTTCACCGGGTCGGCGTTCGAACTGGCCGAGATCCAGCGTCCTGCTGCTCAGCTGCGCCAGTCCGGGGCCGAGCTTGACAATGACCTCGGCAGGCACGAAGACGGTGCGCTCGCCAATGCGGGCGCGCAGACCAGTCACGCGCGGGTAGCCGCCAGCGTCGAGGCGAACGATGACGTCGTCGACACGACCCAGACGTTCACCCGCCGGGCCCACGACATCGCTCCGCACAAGCTGGGTGAGGAGCAGTGGTGGGTTGGCGTCCCTGGACGTTGGAGCCGGGTCTGAGATGTTGGGGTCGGGAGTTTCTGGCATGGCAAGAGTCCATCCATTTCTCACTCACTACTGACGAACAGAAACACTGCCGGTCGTTGCGCGGCTGGTGACCGCGGCTGAAGACGCAGGTCCTGGTGCATGCATCTAGTCGCCGCGAGTTTTCTCTGAGGAAGCTAGAGGACCGTCCAGCCAGCATTGCAGGACCGACGCACGCGCTAACGCAGGTGCCCGCTACCCGGCGATCCTGCCATGACGGTCCTCTGTGGCCAAACGCCAACTGGTGGCGACCATCACGACCAACAGCGAGGACGCCAGCAGCAGGTAGGCGCGCAGTGCCTACCTGCCCATCTTGCGCCCGCTCGACGACGGGGTGGAGAGCTACATCGTGCTGGCGCACCGTGCCGAGTGCGCCGTAAATGTCGCCCACCAGGGCGCTATCGAGTACCGAGGATCGGCCGCTGCCCGCGGCAGTGACCCCGGTGACCGTGTCCAGTTGTGTGACCATTGGAGTGCTCCTCGCGATGTGCTGCAGGCGCGCACGCTCGCGAGCTACGCCGTCAGGTCAAGCTGGCTGGAGCAAGCTCCGATACGTCCGCGCAGGTTGGATGGATAGCGATCGAGGAGAGCAATCGTCGAGGCGTCGTCCAGTACTCGGAGGTTCTGACGACCGACGTAAATCGCTCGTATCCATGGCTCCTTTCACCCGCTTTACTTTCTGGACTCGTCCACCCCTTCGAAGCGCGCAAAAAACCCACCCGGTCATTGGCAAACCGCGGTGGGTACACCGAACGGGCGACGAGTCAGCGACCTACCGCGTGTAGGCCGCCTCGCACGTCGCTCCGCCAGGCACACCCGATGTGAATTTTGCACAGCTACTCGGAGGCTCGGAAGTCATCCGCGGCGAACATAGCACCGCGAGCCACCACTCAACAAGAGTGCGGCTGGAGCAAGCGGTTGAGAGCCCATGCTCAACCCGATCTGCCTGGTGCGGATCTTCACAAGATCTTGAGGGAGATCACGACGTTGCTCATCGCGGGCGGCTGGCAGCGGGCTTGCGCGATGGTGCGGTACTTCTCATCGCCGAAGGTGACATCCCGCAACCCACGTACGTCATCTCACCGGCCTCGGGGGAGCCAGCCGCGCCAGCAGCGACGATGGCGACCAGAGCGGGCGGCCGTTCGAGACCATCGACCCACTGTGCATGAAGCTTGGGCTGACCCACCACACGCGGTACAGGGTGGGCCAGGAGACGCAGCATGTGAACCATGTTCTGACGCGCGACAGCGAGGTCGTGCTCACTGCCTGGGAGCACAAGCACATCATCGACATCGCGAACACCATCCTGGCCAGCACGACGCAAGCCCCGCGGAGCTGGCCGCACGACCGTTTCGACGTCGTCTCATCTTCAGGCCTGGGGCAGTCGGGTTGGACCTTCTCCCAGATCACCGAGCTGCGGCTCGCCGTCAATTATTCCGGTGATAGGGGCGGCGAACAAGTTGACCGGCCATAACATCTACGAGGACATGTTTCAGTCAAGTGTCGCGCGATAGCGTACTCGCGCCGTGCAAACGCTAGCTGGACAAACCACACGCCAACGCGTGGAGGATGTTCAGCGGCGTGGCGGCGGCTTGACCCGCATCCAGTGACCTGCTGGCGTCGAGCGCGACCTCGAACTCGATCGCTCCCATGCCCTCAAAAGCGTTTCGGCGGGATGACCGCAACTCGCGGACGTGCAGTACATCACGCCCGAACTGGTATCCACGCGCACCCCATCGAGTTCGATTCGTCGCGCGGACACCAGCGTGCTATGGAGCCGTTCCCGCGGATGACGTCCCAGACTTGCTGTAAAAAGGCGGTGGCGTAGCTCGTGCGGCGGGGGCATGTTACGCGACGTTGACGTTGTCGATGTCGCGCTGAGTGCGATCGGTCCTCATCTGGAGGAACTGGCGGTACTCGAGGTCGGTGAGTCCGAGTCCGTGTGCGCCCGCCAGGAACAGGTCGAGGACCGCCCAGCACAGACTCAGACAACTGGTCTCACCGGGGAAACCGACCAATGACTTTGGTCCGATGGCGAACTTCCTCCAATGCGCGCTCCAAGAGATTCGAAGATCGCAGCCGCTTGCGCAGACGCGGGAAGTACGTGAGGTGGATGCACAGCGCCGGTAGATCGTCGGTCAGGCAGGCGGCGGCACTGGGATACCGCTGCTCCAGGTCGGCTACGAGCTGGCGCAGTCCTTGCTCGGCATTGGCAGGATCGGTCGCTTCGTTGAGGACCGTCCAATACGTGCCCTTGATTGCCTCATGCAGGCCGGAGACGCCATCCGAGTGCTGGGTGCCACGCTGAGCGGAGTCCAACCAGATGGTGTCGGCGGGGGGACACAAATGGCAATGTTCTGGACGCCAGACTGGCTCCCAGCATAAGCGCATATACAGTTTGAGGAACGCGCCTGATTGAAACGGCCATTCCGTTGTTTGCCGAATGTTCATCAGATATGAGGCGATGACCGGGACCCGCCACGCAATCGGGCTGATGGCGCAGGTGCCCGGTTCTTGCGTGACACCGAAACAGCAGCGCCAAATCGACCTCCGACACATAGCGGCATGCGGTTTCGGGGTCCATCTCAGGCTTTTCGGCCGCGTCCCTGGCGCTCCATGCCGGCAAAATCACCAGTGTCAACGGAGGGTTAACCGGGCGTGAGGATACCTTCAGGGTTCGCTCCAGTCCGATGGATGGCTGCTTACACTGCCGCCGACCCTGCAGCCAGGGATACCGTGGGCTAGGGGTTAATCTTTCAACACCGTGAAGGGGAGTTGATGCTTTCACATGCGCGTATGAAGGCCGCCACCGTGGGCGTCGCTGCGCTGATGGTTGGCGCGCAGCTCGCGCTCTCGACATCCGGCGCGGTCGCCGACCGCCCGGACCGAATCGAGCATGTCCTGTTGATTTCAGTGGATGGGTTCCACCAGTCCGACCTCGAGTGGTACGTCGCGAACCATCCGAGCTCCGAGCTCGCCAGGCTCATGCAGCATGGTGCCGAGTTCAGCAACGCGCATACGTCCGATCCGTCGGACTCCGACCCGGCGGCACCGCGCTGATGACCGGCGGCGATCCGCGTTCGACCGGCGTCTACTACGACGTCGAGTACAACCACGACGTCTACGAGGCGGGCACCACGAAGTGCACCGGCCCGACCGGCGGAGACGTCATCTACGACTCGCCCGACGACATTGACGCCACGCGTCTCGACGCCGGCGAGCACATCCCCGGGATCGACCAGAACCCGGCGCTGATCATGAACATGACCGCCACCCCGCAGAGCCTGCTTGCGGCCCGTGACGTTCCCGGTCAACCCGACCACCTGCCAGCCGATCTCGCCGCACTCGTATCTGGGTGTCAACACCATCTTCGAGATAGCGAAGGCCGCCGGTCTGCGGACCGCATGGTCTGACAAGCACCCTGTGTACGAGTCGTTCAATGGCCCATCGGGTCACGGTATCGATGACTTCTTCGCACCCGAAATTGATTCCAACGCCGTCGAGCCGAATGGCCAGCCCTACCCTGACGGTTCGGACTGGGCGCACGACGATGCTGCCACCAAGCAGTACGACGGCTACAAGGTCCAGGCGATCATCAACGAGATTAACGGCTTCGACCACAGTGGCCGCGTCAAGAGCGAAACGCCGGCGATCCTCGGGATGAACTTCCAGACCGTCTCGGTCGCCCAGAAGTTGGACTCGCCGGGCAGCCTGAGCGGCCCCGACGCGCACGGCAAGTACACGCTCGGCCCGGTCGAGATGGGCGGCTACTACCCTGGCACGACCACACCCGGGCCGCTGCTGCAGAGCGCGCTGGACTACGTCAACAATCAGCTGGAGCGGATGGTTGACGCGATCCACACCGAAGGCCTGAGAGGCTCCACGGCGATCATCATCACCGCCAAGCACGGCCAGTCGCCGCAGGACCCGAACCTGCGTGCGGCGGATCCACGGACGGGCCGATCATCACCGCGATCAACAATGCGTGGCACACCTCGCACCCAACCAATGCGAAGCTGATCGTCGCCGGCACTGACGACGACCTGTGGCAGAGCTACCTGTCGGACACTTCGCAAATTGCGGCCGACTTCGTCAAGAACTGGCTGTGGACCCACGACGCGCCTGGCCAGAAGGTGGACGGCTCGACCGTCATGGTCCCGCACTCGGGTCTGGCGCAGATCTACGCCGGGGAGGACTCCGCGGACTTCTTCCGTGTGCCGGTATCAGATCCGCATCACCCGGACGTGTTCGGCCGCGTCCAGGTTGGCGTCATCTACACCGGTTCGGCCAAACTTGCGGAGCACGGCGGCGACAACCCGGCCGACCGAGACGTGCCGATCCTGGTGGACGCGCAAGGGGCAGTGGAGCACGGCTCCTCGGGCCAATGGGTCGAGACGACTCAGGTCGCGCCCACCATCCTGCAGTTGCTTGGGCTCGACCCGCGGGCGCTGCGGGCGGTCCAGATCGAGGGCACGCGGGTCCTGCCAGGACTCGACTGAAAGCGTGCGGCCGGGGAGGCAATGCGTAGTGATGGCCCTCCCTGCGCCGACGATTGGTCGCATCACGCTGCGCACCAGCCAACGTATCGACGATCTGAGCACCAACGTGCGGACAGGCGGCGACCAGTAGCGCCGGAGCGCGCGAACTCGCACCTTCGAGCGTCTTTTGCATGCGGTTGATCTCCACGGCTCGTTCCCGAATCAGTGCAGCGGCAGTTCGATCCACGGGCAGCAGATGCTTGTGGCTCGAATGCTCTATCTGCTTTTAGCGGATAGACCGCAGAGGTTCGCCGCTCTCGGAACGGTCGCCACCTCTACCTGGCGCAGTCGCATAACTGCCATTCCTCGGAAGCAATGACGTCGCGGGTTGGCGCGCCGCCTCGGCACGCAGCCGCGGTTGGCCATCCATGGCCGAGCCAGCTGCCTCTGCGACTGGCTACTGAAGATGTCGAAGGCCGAACCGCCGCGGCCGTTCGTGCATCTGCGTTCGTGCATCTGGATGTCCAGAGCGCCTTCAGCATCGGCGGCTCGAGCCCATCGTTACCTGACGACTCTATGCGGGCATTGCTTCGCCAGCATCCCTCGGTGCAGACACTGGCGAGCAAGCGCGGCCGACGCAGCTGGTCGGCGTCGTAAAAACGTGCTGTTGAGCAGCCGTCGGCCGTTATGAAACTCGCACAGGCTGACGCTGCTGCCCGGGGAGCGTCACAGAATTCGTCATTGAGGCGGGAGCACAGAATTCCGTCGCCGCGACTGAATTCGCGATTTCGCTCTGATGAAGCCACCAGATGGTGGCACACCCGCATTCGCCGGTGCGCACGCGCCGCGCGCACCTATTGGCATGGTTCTTGCGTCGTGTTCGCGATCAGGGATGACAGGTAGAGGGCTTGCAGCGCAGAGTTCTAGTGGCCGAAGACGATCGAGAACTGCGCGCCGCAATCTCCGAGTACCTGCGCGACGAAGGCTTCGATGTCGTCGCAGCGGAAAACGGTGCGGCGGCGATGGCCGCGGCGCGGGCCAACCCTCCGGATGTTCTGGTGCTCGACCTGAACATGCCGCGGATGGACGGATCGGAAGTACTGGAGTCCTGGACTGCAAGCGCGGAACTCAAAGATGTGCCGGTGCTCCTCGTGTCTGCTCGGCCGGAACTGGCCCAGGTGGTGAAGCGCTACCAGGTACGCGCGAGCCTCGCCAAGCCGTTCGACATGGACGTTTTATGCGCGGTCATCGAACAACTGCTTGCGCACCCCGAACCGCCAACTGACGGGTAAACATTCCAGCGCTGCGCACCTCCGCGTAAACATCCCACACACGTTGTGAGAGCCCACACCACGCGGTCGGCCTCGTCGGGAGGTACACCGCTGCTGGGTCTTGCAGCGGCGGTGGGGGACTCACGAAGCTGGTTCGAGCGGCAGGCGGATGGTAAACGTGCTGCCAGCGCCCTCGGTGCTGTGCACGTCGACCGTGCCGCCATGGCGCTCGACAATGTCCTTCACATAGGCCAGACCGATGCCGCTGCCAAGGATGGTGTCGCTCACGTTCGTCGCGCGGTAGAAGCGCTCAAAGATGCGCTGCAAGTCTTGCTCGCGGATGCCTAGTCCGTTGTCGGTGACTGACAAGGCTGCCCAGGGCCGTTGATTGTGGTCTTCGGCAAACACGCGCACCTGAATGCTGCCGCCGTCAGGCGAGTATTTCACCGCGTTGCCCACGAGATTGGAAATCACACGCAGCAGTCGGGCAGCATCCCAGCGACCGGACAGCGCCTGGACGTCGGCCACCAGTTCCACCCTGTGGGTCTCGACCGTTCCTAACTCAGCGATGGCGGCTCGCGCCAGATCCACCAGATCGGTTTGGCGGAGAACGAGGTCCAGTCGGCCAGCTTCTATGCGCATCGATTCCTGCAGTTCTTCGACGAGTGCCGCGATGCGCCGCGTGGACTGGCCGATCGCAGCCAGGCTCCGGGTGAACGACGGTGGCGCGCCTTCGAGTTGGCGCAACTGGCGTTCCATCAATTGAGCCGTGCCCTGGATGGTTGCCAGCGGTGTCCTGAGGTCATGCGCGGCGGCTGCCAGGAACTCGTCCCGTTGACGCGCCAGACTTTTGAGCTCGGTGATATCGTCGTAGACGCCAACAGCCGCGAGGATTGTCCCTGACGCGTCGCGCACAGGCGCTGAGCTGACATTGACAACAACGCGGCTGCCGTCCGGTCGACCGAATTCGATCTCTTCGCCGCTGATGACTTCCCCGTTCGTCACCGAGCGCCACACCGGCCATTCCTGGGCGAGATACGGCCGACCGTCGGGGTGGAATCCAGGAAGGTCGCGCTGGGCCAGCGAGATGCCAACAAGTGTCGTGCGCTGCCAGATGGTGCGGGCGGCCGCATTGTCGAGGACCACGACAGCATCTGGCGCCTCCGCGAGCAGCACGCCCACCGGCAAATGCTGCAACAGGGTTTCGAGCCGGGCAGCGAGGTTGCGTACGTGCGCGGCAGCGACAACTTTGTCGGTGACACGGACGGCGTGGATCAGGATGCCATCCACGACGCCGTCAGAGTTCCGTAGCGGCTGATACACGAAATCAAAGAACTCGTCGCTCAGCACGCCCGTGCCGCTCAGGTCAAGTCGTACCTGCGTTTCATCACCTACGACGGCCTCCCCACGGCGGTACACCTGGTCTAGCAACTCGAGGGACCTCTGGCCCGCGAGCTCAGGCAAGGCGTCGCGAACACGCAACCCCACCAGCCTGCGACCACCAACGGCCTGGACATACCGCGCGTTCGCCATCTCGAAAACGTGGTCTGGCCCGCGCACGACCGCCACCATGGCTGGCGCCTGGCGAAAGATGGCTTCGAATCGGGCCCGTTCCGCCTCGCTCTGGGCGCGGCGCTGCTGATCCTGCAAGCGCGCTTCGCGCCTGACGCGCGCTAGCTCGAGGTGACCATGGACGCGCGCGACCAACTCGCGGGCTGAGAACGGCTTGATGAGATAGTCGTCGGCGCCGCTTTCCAGTCCTTCCACGGTGGCCTCTGGTCCAGCGCGAGCGGAGAGCAGGATGACGGGAATGTCCTGAGTGCGCTCATCGGCGCGCAAGGCCCGCAGGAGTTGAAAGCCATCCAGACCGGGCATCATCACATCGGCAAGTACCAGGCTCGGTGGGATCTCGCGGGCGAGTTCCAGGGCACTGGCGCCGTCACTGGCGACTTGTACCTGCCACAATTGGCCAAGCAAGCCGGCGATGTACGTGCGCATGTCAGCGTTGTCGTCGACGACCAGCACACGATCCCCGCTGGTCTGCGCGACACCCGCCGTCGGCAGCGCATTAGCAGCAGCCGACGGGGCCGGGGGGACGTCCGGGAGCCAGCGCAAGGCCTCCTCGACGAACGGGGCGACACCAGTGTGGGTCGATTCGAGCTCACGTTGAACGCTTATGCGTTCGGACGGCAGATGAGCGGTGCCCAACGGTACCTCCACCGTCAGGGTCGTACCCCGGCCAAACACGCTCTCGACACGCACCTGGCCGCCGTGGAGCCTGGCCAACTCCTGGACCAGTGCTAGCCCGATGCCGGTGCCCTCATGCGTTCGAGCGCGCGCACCGCGCACACGATGGAAGCGGTCGAAAAGGTGCGGCAGCTCCGCGGCGGGAATTCCCGTACCGGTGTCGGTTACCTGCAGCCGGGCCTGACCTTCCTCCGCTCGCAGGCGCACGCTGATCGTCCCCTCGAACGTGAATTTGAGTGCATTCGACAGCAGGTTCAGGACGATCTTCTCCCACATGTCGCGGTCGACGTAGACGGGCTCCGCCAGCGGCGGGCAATCCACTTCCAGCCGCAGGCCAGCGCGCTCGATGGCGGAGCGGAACCCACTGGCCAGGTCCGTGGTGAGCTGCGAAAGGTCCAGCGGTTCGAAGGACGCTTCGATGCGACCTGCTTGCAGTCGGGCAAAGTCGAGCAGCGCATTCACCAACTTGAGGAGTCGGAGGCTATTGCGATGGATGAGCTCAAGTTGGTCCCGATGGGCGCCCAGGGACTCGTCGTCGGCGCTGGCGAGGAGGTCCTGGAGTGGAGCCAGCTGCAAGGTCAGCGGCGTGCGCAGTTCATGGCTGACGTTCCCAAAGAACTCGGTCTTGGCACGGTCCAACTCGGCAAGGGCCTCCGCCCGCCGAAGCTCCTCCTCATGTGCTCGCGCCGCGGCGATGGCTTCGCCGATGTGATTGGCAACGAGGCTGAAGAAAGCGAGGTAGACATCGTCGATTGCGAGCCGTGCGCTGAATCCCGCGACCATAAATCCGTACGCCGCCGACTGGCCGGGCTTCTGGATAGGGACCACGAGTGCGGGCCGTGGGTCTCGTGGAAGGCTACGTTCGGTCACTTCGGCGATATCTGCGAGCCGCCGCGGGGTAGCCGACGAGAGTGCCTCTCGCAACACACAGCCGGCGGGAAGCTCGAGGACCCCGGGGCCATCCATGGCAGTGGTGGCGGCGGCGAGTCTTGCGCTGCCTCCCTCCTGGTCCAGGAGATACACCAGGGCGAAGGGCATGTCTTCCTGGTCACCGGTCAGGGCGACGGCAGCCAGCTGGCAGGCAGTCTCCGCGGAGTTCGCCTCGCCGCTGATGGCCGCCAACCGTCCGTACAGCGCGAGACGCCGTTCGCCGATGACCCGATCGGTGGTTTCGAAGCCAGGGGTGAAGACGCCGCCGACGCCACCCGATTCGTCGCGGATCGGGCTGTAGGCGAAGGTGAAGTAGCACTCTTCCGGGAACCCGTTGCGGTCTAACAGCAGCAGTTGGTCCTCGGACCAGGTTGCCTCGCCGCGACTGACGACGCCGTCGAGCATCGGGCCGACGAGGTCCCAGATCTCTGGCCAGACGTCGCGTCCGGGCAGGCCCAACCCGCGAGGGTGCTTGCCGCCGAGAATGAGGGCCATACCGTCGTTGTAAATATTCACGAGTTCCGGACCCCACCACAGCAAGATGGGGAAACGGGACGCCAGACACAGGCTGACGGTGGTGCGTAGGCTCTGCGGCCAGCGCTCGACTGGCCCGAGGGGCGTCCTGGACCAGTCCAGCTCACGCATGCGGCCCGCCATGTGGCCGGGCGCATCGAACAGACTCTCATGGTCACCTGCGGGACCGACGCCGAGATTCATGCTGGACTATCGATGTTACCTATTGCTCCTCGAAGCCTGGCAAGGCGCTGTTCTGGACAGACGCGACTTCCCAGGCGTACCGGGCGCGCCGCCGAGGTTCACCCCCCGAGCAGACTTGCGAGATCATCGCTCTGGCCTGCGAAAGGCCGGCCGACTGTGGCCGACCGAATTCGGTATTGGCTGACTCACCGTTGTAGTCAGGACGGGCCGCGGTCACTCGCACCAGGTTGTCGGTCAGGTAGCCGCCGAAGCAGGCAAGCTCGTCCGAGTCCACGGTGGCCGCGACGTGGGCGTCGAGCAACTGACCGAGCGGGTGGTGCTCGAGATCCTCGACCATCCGCAGGGCGACGTTAGAGAGGGGCAAACGGTGAGCGGCAGCCTGGATTGGCCGGAGCCTGGCCCCAACAGTTGCCGACAGTGTTCGAGCATCAACGGGGGCGAGCTCACATCGCGCATTGGCGGTGCGCCCGTCACGGCTTCGACCAGTTCGGCCGCGGTCGGCTGGCGCGGCCGTTCCGACCCGCCGCCTCTCGCTGGAGACGGTCGGCGGGTTTCTCGCCGCCGTCGGGAGGAGACCGCACGAGACTTCCCGGGCTAACCCGCGACAAGCTAGATTGCCGCTGGGCGCACTCTCATGTCGAGTTGGTGTTGGCGATGGCCGCTTAAAGTGTGAACTGGTTCACACTTTGGCCGCTTTCAGGCTGGGTATCATGGCGGCGGAGCACTAGCAAGGGTGTGACACAAGCGCCTATCGCAATCGTCGGCCTCGCCGCGTTGATGCCCCAGGCGCGCAACCTGCGCGAGTTCTGGCAGCACATCGTCCGAGGCACTGATTGCTTGAGCGACGTGCCTCCAACCCGCTGGCGCACCGAGGATTACTACGATCCCGATCCCACCACGCCTGACAAGACTTACGCTATGCGCGGGGGCTTCCTGCCAGACGTTGAATTCGATCCGCTCGAGTTTGGTCTGCCGCCGAACGTGCTCGAAGTCATCGACGTCGCTCAATTGCTCTCACTGTTGGTCGCCAGGGATGCCCTGGCCGATGCGGGCTACCTGGAGGCGAGCCCTGAGGTCCGTCGCCGCACGGGAGTGATCCTCGGTGTGGGCGGCGGCCAGAAGTTGATTACGCCGCTCACCTCGCGCCTGCAGTACCCCGTTTGGGAACGTGTGCTCGCGGCCGCTGGTGTGCCCGAGACGACGCGGGCTCAAGCGATCGAGGCTATCAAGCTGGCATATCCGGCGTGGCGCGAAGACGCATTTCCGGGCTTGCTTGGCAATGTGATTGCCGGACGGATTGCCAATCGACTGGATCTTGGCGGCATCAATTGCGTCGTTGACGCGGCCTGCGCGAGCTCGCTAGCCGCGTTGAAAATGGCCATGAGCGAACTGGCGGAAGGTCGCGCCGACGTGATGGTCTCCGGTGGGGTTGACACGGATAACTCCATCTTCATGTACATGTGCTTCTCGAAGACGCCGGCGTTTGCTCCGGACGGCATGATCCGGCCGTTTGACGCGGACTCCGCCGGCATGCTCATCGGCGAAGGTATCGGGATGTACGTGCTCAAACGAGCCGCCGACGCGGAGGACGACGGCGATCGGATTTATGCCGTCATCCAGGGGATTGGCGCCTCCAGCGACGGACTCCATACCAGCATCTATGCGCCGCGGTCGGCGGGACAGGCGCTAGCGCTCGAACGCGCATACGCCGATGCGGGCTGTCAACCGGCCAGCATCGGCCTTCTGGAGGCGCACGGCACCGGCACGGTCGCAGGTGATCTGGCCGAAGTAACGACGTTGAAGGAAGTATTTGCCGCGGCGCCGCCCGGCGCGATTGCGCTCGGCTCGGTCAAGTCGCAGATTGGACACACCAAGGCGGCCGCGGGAGCCGCTGGACTGATCAAAGCCGCGCTGGCCGTCTCACACCAGGTGTTGCCGCCAACGATCAACGTTCAGTCGCCGAATCCGGCACTGGGTCTCGACCGGTCGCCCTTCTACGTCAATACGGAATCCCGTCCCTGGCTCGCGCCAGTGGATGGCTCTCCGCGGCGCGCCGCGGTCAGCTCGTTCGGTTTTGGAGGAACCAACTACCATGTGATCGTCGAGGAGGCCTCACCGGCGTCCACCCAACGCCTCGACGACATCCCGCAAGTGCTCATCCTCTCGGCCGCCACCCCTCGCGAGCTGGAGGCGCGCTGCCGCGAGGCCGTCACGGAGCTCGCCGGGAAGGAGGGGGATTCCGCATTCCGTGCGCTGAACAGTTGCGCCGACCCGCTACTGAACGACTCCGCTCGGGTTGGCGTCGTTGCCAGCACGAGCTCGGAGGCGGCGCACTTGCTCGAACTTGCGATTGGACGGCTGCGGCTGGAGCCGGACAGTCCCGCATGGAGCGACCCACGCGGAGTGCACTACCGACGCCGGTCCCTTGATCTCACGGGCCGAATTGCCGCGCTGTTTCCCGGCCAGGGCAGCCAGCACGTGGGCATGGCGCGCGCGCTTGGCTGCGCTTTCCCTCCAGTACGCGAGGTCCTGTCCGCTCTTGGCGAAGAGGCTCGGTATGTCGATCCGCCGCCGGCTTTCACCGCGGGCGAACGTGAGCGCCAGGAGATCGAGCTTCGGCGGACCGAGCGCGCACAGCCCGCCATCGGCGCGGTGAGCGCCGGTCTGTACCGACTGCTTCACGCGGCGGGCTTCAAGCCCGACTTCGTGGCCGGCCACAGCTTCGGCGAGCTGACGGCGCTGTGGGCCGCGGGTGCCTTCGGCGACAAGGACTTGCTGGACCTGGCCCGTGCACGTGGCCGAGCGATGGCACCTCCGGACGACATGGACGGCGGAGCAATGGTAGCGGTGTCGACGCGGCCGGATGAGCTGCGCGGGCTGGACGGTGTGTACGTTGCCAACGAGAATGGTCCACGTCAGACGGTGATCGCCGGGCCGCGCAAGGCGATTGCCGCGGCGCGCGACAGTCTTCAGGCGGCCGGACTGGAGGTAACATCACTGCCGGTGGGGGCCGCGTTCCACACACCGCTCATGGCGCACGCCGTGCCCGTTTTCGAGGCGTCGATCGAGCGCATCGAGTTGACGCCAGCTGCCGTGCCAGTCGCGGCCAACCTGACGGGCGGGTGGTTTCCGACAGACCCACGCGAGATCCGTCGCATGCTCGTCCAGCAACTGGTTCAACCCGTCCGCTTCGGACAGGTTCTGGAGACACTGTACGCGGCCGGTGCGCGTTGTTTCGTTGAGGTCGGACCGCGTGCTGTTCTGACGGGGCTTGTCGACGAGGTTCTTGGCCAACGCGAGCACCTGGCCCTGGCGGTGCAGCCCTCACGGCGTGGTGACCAGGTCCGTCAAGTGCAGGAAGCCATGCTGCAGTTGCGGGTCGCTGGAGTCCGCCTGGAGTCGGTCGACCGCTGGGCACGAACGCCGCAGCCAGCGCGGCAGAACATGAGCGCAGCGACGGTTCGCCTGAATGGGAGCAATTACGTGCACGACCATACGCGGTCCGCCTATGAGAATGCGCTTGCGGAGCTTCGCGCAGAGCCGATCGTGTCGGTGACACCCGAGCCAACCCTGCCGACAGAGCCGCCGGATGCGCTGGTGCGTCCGACCGACGACACGCTGGACCAGTTGGCTTCAGCACAGGCGGATGCAGCCCGAGTGCATGAGCAGTACCTGGCCGGCCATGCTGAGTTCATCCGCAGCTATGCTGAGCTGGCGCGTTTGCAGCTCCAGCTCGTCGCCGACGGGAAAGTACAGACGTTGCCCGCAGGCGCCTGGGAATCCGCGCTTCGAGGAACACAACTGCTTCAGGAGCACCAGGCGGCGACAGACCGCACGCACGCCGAGTATCTGGCACAGCAGGCGGCGGCATTCGAGGTGTGGAGCGGACTGGTCAGCGGCTCGCCAGCGCTCGTATCGCGACCGACGGCCGCCGTGAGCTTCGCGCCTCGTCAATTGGTCACACCACCCGTTTCGATAGCTGACGTGTCAACACACGCCGCGACAGACATTGTGGCGAGCAGCGCTAGCGTGCGCGAGCCCGTGGTCAGGGCGCCGGAGCCTCCAGCCAGCGTCACCCAGCCTCCAGCCACTGTCATCCGGCCTCCAGCCAGCGTCCCCGAGCCCGCGGTCAACGTCCCCGAGGTGACCGACGCGCTCCTGCGCGTCGTCAGCGACAAGACCGGCTACCCCGTCGACATGCTCGGCCTGGACATGGACGTGGAGGCCGATCTGGGCCTGGACTCCATCAAACGCGTCGAGATCCTCGGAGCGATGTACGGTCTATTTCCGAGTCTGCCACGGCTCAAAGCGGAATCGCTCGGCGAGCTGCGCACGCTGCAGGATGTCGTAGCGCTACTCGTCAACACGGTGAGCGGCTCCAGACCCCCTGCCGCGCCAGCTACGGAGGACGCCGCCTCTCTGCCAGTTGCGCGCCGCGTCGTGCGGCTCGTGCCGCTGCCATTGCCCGACCGTCTCGAAATCGAGCTGCCGCCCGGTCACATCTGCGTACTCACCGACGAAGGAACGTCACTCACCTCAGAGGTGCGAGCGCGACTCGAAATAGCCGGCTGGTCACTTGTCATGCTGGACCTGCGCGCGTGCTCGGATATCGAGGCGGCCGTGAGCGGTATCGCGACGCGTTACGGACCCATCGGCGCATGCGTACACCTGCACCCGCGCGACACCACCCTCGATCCCCTGCCAGATGTGGACCGTGACATGGTGCGACGCGCATATCTTCTCGCCCGCTCTGTTGCCCCTTCACTTGTTGCCGCTGCCAGGGCGGGCAGGGCGACATTCGCGGTCATGGTGCAGCTCGATGGGGTGCTGGGTCTTGGTGGATCATGTGATTTCTCGGCGATCGCAGGGGGGCTGTTTGGGCTGGTCAAAACCCTCAGCCTTGAATGGCCCGAGGTGTTCTGCCGTGCCATAGATGTCAGTCCGGACATCGCCCCCGCGCAGGCCGCAGCTTTGCTGCAAGCGGAGCTTACGGATCCAGACCAGCGCATCACCGAGATCGGCCACCGCGGTGATGGCCGATACACGCTCGCGGTCGAGGGGTGACTGGAGTGCAAGCACCGGACCCGAGCGCAACGCTCGTCGTGACCGGCGGCGGGCGCGGTATTACCGCACGGTGTGTCGTGCGATTGGCGGAGCGATTCGGCTGCCAGTTTGTCCTGTTAGGCCGCACGCGTGTGGATGTCCCCGAGCCGGGCTGGGCCGCGGGCTGCAGCGATCTCACTGAGCTACGCCGCCGCGCGGTTCTGGAGTCGTCTTCCCGTGGAAGGCGGCCCGAGCCGGAAGCGGTCTCGCGGGCGGTCGATGCGATCACGGCTCGGCGCGAAGTGGAAAGCACGCTGCGACTGGTTTCGGCCGCGGGGTCCGCGGCACGCTACCTGTCGGTCGACGTCGCCGATGCGGCAGCCCTCTCCCTCGCGCTGCAACCCGTACTCGACGTGCTGGGACCTCGCCGCGGCCTGATCCACGGCGCTGGACTCCTCGCGGACGGGCCAATTGCCCACAAGACAGAGGCCAGCTTCGACAGCGTCTATCGACCCAAGGTGGATGGCCTCGCGAATCTCCTGCGCATGATGCCGATCGAGTCGCTGCGCTGGTTGGTGCTCTTTTCGTCCGTGGCCGCGTTCTCCGGCAATCCAAACCAAGCGGAGTACGCGCTCGCAAATGAGGTCCTCAACAAGCTTGCACATTGCATGAACTCCCGCGCGGGCACCGGATGCCACGTTGTCAGCCTCAACTGGGGTCCCTGGGACACTGGGATGGTGACACCTGGCTTGCAGGCACTCTTCGCCGATCGCGGCATCCGGACGATTCCAGCCAGCGGCGGCGCCGAGGCGCTGGCGGCCGAACTTGCCAGCGGTGCGCAAGCGCCGCAGATCGTGCTTGGTGACTACCGATCCACTACGGGCGCGCCCGTGCCCCCGCGGCGAGCCGTCTATCGCGTGCACCGGCGGCTCGATCTGGATGCCAATCCGTTCCTGGTCGATCACCTTCTGGATGGTCGTCCGGTGTTGCCGGCCGCGACAGCCGCCGCATGGCTCGCGGATACCAGCGAAGCGCTCCACCCGGGTTATCGCGTGGTCCGCTGGACCGAGTTTCGCGTCTTTCACGGAATCGTGTTCGACCAGACAATACCCTCCGACGTGGTGACCGAGGTGCGCCACCTGGACTTCGGCGCGGCGGAAGTCCGCATCGACGCACGCGTCTGGTCGACCAACCCGCGCGGCCAGGTGTACCACTACGGTGCCGAACTCGTCTTGAGCAGCGCACCGCCGGATACGCCGCTCGAGCACCCCCCGTCCATGGCGCCAGATGCTTTCGACGCAGGTGTGCTCTATCGAGATGGCACGCTGTTTCATGGTCCGCGCTTTCAAGGGGTGCGGCGCGTGCTGCGCCTGGAGCGTGACGACGTTGTGCTCGAATGTCGGCTTCGTCAGGTCGCCCAGCGGGACCAGGGCCAGTTTGCCGTCGGCAGCCTCAACCATTTCGCGGCGGATGTCGCATTCCAGTCGCTGGTCATCTGGGCTCGACGTCACCTCGACGCGGCTGCGGTCCCGCTCCGCTGCGCCTCAGGCGAATCATTCGGATTTATCCCCTTCGAGGAGACGTTCCTGGTGCGTGCCTACATCCGATCGGCCGACGAACACATTGTCCGCGCCGACCTGGTGGTCCTTGCGCCCGACGGGCGCGTGTACCTGCGGCTGGGCGGAGCCGAGGTGACGCCCAGCCGCCGACTCAACGCCGCGTTCACCCACGCGGCCGGCGCTCGCTGAAGTGCAACCTGTCGCGATCGTCGGCCTCGCGTGCCTGTTCCCAGGAGCTCCGGACGTCGATGCTTTCTGGAAGCTGCTGTGCGACGGATCGCAGACCCTGTCGCCCGCCACCGCGGTGGATCTGGGTATCCAGCCGGAGCTGCTGTACGATCCGCGGCCCGGCCGACAGGACCGCTACTACGACCTGCGGGGTGGCTTCGTGCGCGGGTTCAACTTCAACCCAGATGGCTTCGACGTCGAGGCGCGGCGGTTGGAAGGGCTCGACGACACCCTGACCTGGTCTCTCCATGTGGCGCGCGAGGCATTGCGCAACGCCGGGTATCTCCAGAACAAGCAGGTGCTCGAACGATGCGGCGTCACCCTGGGGAACCTGTCGTTTCCGACCAGACGCTCGTATGCGCGGATGACGCAGATTTACCGCACCATGATGGACGCCGCGCTCGAGGCGCGGGCCGGCGTACGGCTGGATCCACCTCCGACATCGTCCGTCGCGGCTGGCAACCCTGCCAATACGCGACTGGACGGCTATCCCGCGGAGCTGATTCGGACCGCGCTGGGTCTCGGTGGTCCAGGACTGTGTCTCGACGCCGCGTGCGCGTCGTCCCTGTATGCGTTGCGCATAGCATGTGACGTACTGAACACCCAGCGGGTGGACTTCATGCTGGCAGGCGCGGTCAGCGCGGCGGATCCAGTCTTCCTCCAGCTAGGCTTTTCCGTGTTTCAGGCAATGCCCGGCGTAGACCGTGCAAGCGCTCCGCTGGACCAGGAATCCGCCGGGCTGCTAGCCAGTAGCGGAGCCGCCATGGTCGCATTGAAACGGCTCCCAGACGCCCTCCGCGACGACGATCGCATCTACGCGGTCATCCGCGGCATCGGACTGTCAAATGACGGTCGAGGGCGGCACCTGCTTGTGCCGAATCCGCGCGGACAGGGGTTGGCCTTCGAGCGCGCGTACGAAGACTCCGGCATTGATCCGGCCAACGTCACCTTTGTCGAGTGCCACGCGACCGGAACGCAGGTCGGAGACGCCACGGAGGTCCAGTCCATCGAAGCCTTTTTCGGCCGGCATGGAGCCGATCCGCTGCTGGGCGCGGTGAAGGCGAACGTCGGACATCTGCTGAGCGCCGCCGGCATGGCGGGCGTTCTCAAGACGGTGCTTGCCATGCATCACCGCGTGATTCCTCCCACGCCCGGCCTGGATAACCCGCGCACTTCGCGTGTACTCAGGCAGGGCATGACCTGGCCGGGCCCGCTGCGTGCTGGCGTGAATGCGTTCGGTTTCGGCGGCACGAACGCCCACCTCGTGCTGGAGGACGGATCGGGTCCTGGCGACGCGGTGCCCTCGGTGACGCCGGCGAAGGTACCGGACGCGACGACCATTGTTGGCATGGCGGTTCGTCTCGGATCCGTGTCTGACCTCGATGCGTTCCGTGATGCAGTGCTTCGCCCACGGCCGCTTGTGGGCGATCCGCCACGCGGTCGTTGGAATGGACTCGAGGCGCGTTCGGATGTTATGCAGAGGCTCGGGGTGCCAGCGGAGGCACTCGACGGCGCCTACATCGATCGCTTCGACCTGGACTGTCGGCGCTTCCGAGTCCCGCCGACCGTCGACGACCAGGCCATTCCCCAGCAACTGCTGCTGCTCGAAGTAGCGGATACTGCCCTGCGTGACGCCGAAGTCAAGGAAGGGAGTCGCGTCGGGGTCGTAGTGGCAATGGGCACGGACATGGGGCTGCACCGCGTCCGAGCCCGCGCGGAGTTGACAGGCGAGTTCGCGGCGACGCTGACTGACTGCCTGGAGACCGCGCCGGGTGTGAATCGGTACCTCAGCTACATTGGCAACATCATGGCCAGTCGTTTGTCGTCACTGTGGGACTTTACGGGTCCGGCGTTCACCGTCTCGGCCGGAGTGGACTCCGTATCGCGTGCACTGGAGATCGCAGATCTGCTCCTGAACAACGACGGGCTGGATGCGGTGATGGTCGCCGCCATCGATCTCGCCGGGTCTCTGGAGCGCGTCGTGCTGCGCGGGTCCCGCAACGTCAGTGCGGTGGGCGACGGTTGTGGCGCCATCGTCCTCATGCAGCGGGATTCGGCGCAGCGCAGTGGGGTAGCGGTGTGGGCTGATCTGGATGCGGCCTTGCGGGCGCGGGAAACAGCCGGCATGGAGCACGAATTGCTCACGGCCATCGGCGACATGGGTGTGGCCAGTCCCATGGCGAGCTTGATCGCCACGGTGGTGTGCTCGAACAGCACCCGGCGTCCGCAGGTGCAGGTGAGCGACACGGGCCCGAACCAACCTGTCCGGTGCGGCGGTCCAGACCTGTTCGGCGTCGAGGTGGGCGTCGCGAAGACGGCCGCCGGAGCGGACGCCAGAGCCCGGGGCGCTACACACGCCGCAAGCATGTCGGAGGCGCGTCGACGCCTGGCCGCGAATCACACGACGTTCCTCGCCACGCGGCAGGCCGCGATGCATCAGCTTGGCGTGCTCCTGCGGCAGCACATGGACGATCGGACCCGATCCGGCGACGTCTGGGGTGAAAGCGATCTGCTGGAGTTTGCTCAGGGCTCGATCCAGAAGGTGTTCGGGCCACGCTATGCCGAAATCGACGGATTTCGCCGACGCGTGCGATTGCCCATGCCCCCATACCTGCTGGTCAGCCGTGTCACGCAGCTCCAGGCCGAGTTCGGCCGGTTCGAACCGTCAACGATCACAACCGAGTACGACGTCCCGAAGTCGGCCTGGTATCTCGTTGACGGGCGAGTGCCGTGGTGCGTCGCCATTGAGTCAGGCCAATGCGACCTGCTGCTGATCGCGTACCTGGGCATTGACGTACACAATCGTGGCGAACGCGTGTATCGGCTCCTGGATTGCAGCTTGCAATTCTTCGGGTCGCTGCCAAAAGCGGGCAGTCGACTCCGCTACGAGATCCGCATCGAGAGGTTCGCACGGAGTGGTGACACGCTGTTGTTTTTCTTCGCCTACGATGCGTTCGTAGACGACCAGTTGCTCGTGAAGATGACCGGCGGGTGCGCTGGCTTCTTTTCGGACGACGAGCTTGCAAATAGCCGTGGCATCATCGGCGAGCCACGTCCCAATACGGTGACGCGGGATCCAGGCCGTACGCCGGAGCAGTCCAAGCTGTCGCTCGCCGCGGTGCCGGAGATGCTGCGAATGCTCGACCGGATCGTCAGCATTACGGCGGTCGGTGGCGCCTGGGGACGGGGCGAAGTGCTTGCCGAGAAGCTTCTCGAGTCCGACGCCTGGTATTTCCAATGTCACTTCAAGGACGATCCGGTGCTTGCAGGTTCACTGCTCCTGGAGGGTTGCGTGCAGCTCCTGCAAGCATACATGCGCCACGTGGGTCTGCAACCGCATCGTCGCGGCGCGCATTTTGAACCTCTCGCCGGCTTGCGGCAATCAGTGAGATGTCGCGGCGAGGTGAGCCCAACCGCGACGCGACTCATCTACCACTTGCGGGTCCGCGACGTCGGACATCAGCCGCGCCCGTTCGCCGTTGCTGATGTCGACGTCATCCTCGACGACAAGGTGATCGTACAGGTTCAGAACCTTGGGTTGTGTATCGAGGATGATGCACTGCCACTGTTCGGCGAACCCGAAATTACGGCGTTCGCCACGGGCTCGATCACTGCCTGCTTTGGTCCAGAGTTCGCTGCCTACGAAGGGCGACGTGTCCCGCGCACGCCGAATGGTCGGCTTCAGTTGATTAGCAGGGTCACCAGCATCGACGGTCGCAGGGGTGATCTCACATGCGGACGGCTCGTCAGCGAATTCGATGTGCCCAACCGGCCGTGGTTCCACACCGAACTGACGGGCCACCCAGCTCCATATGCGATTCTCATGGAGTTCGGGTTGCAGCCGTGCGGCTTCCTGTCAGCGTATCTCGGATCGACGCTGTCGTTTCCGGATACCGATTTCCGTTTTCGGAATCTGGACGGGTCCGGATACCTGGCACGCGACGTCGAGCTGCATGGCAAAACTATACAGAATGAAGTGCGCCTGTTAGCCACCACGCAGCTCGACGGCGCCATACTTCAGCGGTTCGTCTACTCGCTCAGCGTCGAGGGTGAACCGTTCTTCACTGGCGACGCCGAGTTCGGGTACTTCACGGATGTCCTGCTGTCAGGCCAGGCTGGACTCGACGGGGGCCGCGTTGTCCTGCCCTGGTATGTCACCGCACCCGATACGGCAGCTGTCTCGGTCCAGCCCAGTGAGCTCCGGGGCAACCCGGCGGGCGGATATCTGGAACTGCTCGACGAGGTGGTAGTCGTACCGGGCGGTGGGTCCGCTTCACTCGCGTACGTCTACGCCCGGGCGATTGTCGATGCGGCAAGCTGGTATTTCGAGGCACACTTCTATCATGATCCTGTCATGCCAGGTTCTCTGGGCGTCGAAGCCATCCTGCAAGCGCTGTGGTGCTGCGCGCTCGAGTTGAACCTCGTCCGCGACTTCCACTCGCCTCGCTACGGACCGCTGCTGGAGCACCGAACCGTCTGGAAATATCGCGGCCAGATTGTCCCTACGGATCAGGTCATGCAACTGGAGATCCATGTAACTCGCATCACCCAGGCACCAGCCTGCGTGGTGCTGGTTGGGGACGCCTGGCTGTGGAACGGCGACCGTCGCATTTACGCGGTGCACGACGTTGCCATCGCGATTACAGATTCGGTGGGCGAGTGACAGGGGTCTCGTCCGCCAGTCTTCCACTGACGGTCGCCAATGGTTCGAGTTCACCCTTGTTGGCGTGGCAGGGCCCAGCGGACTCGATCGTATTCGAAGCGGAGAAGATGCGCGACGTCTTGTTGGACCTGGACCGGCCCTGCTATGTCGTCCGTCACGACGACCGACTAGGTGTGACCGCCGAAGGCGCGCCCGCCCACGCGGGTCAAGACGTCGTGGGATTCGCTCCGGCTTTGCCACCCAGCCGACTCGGAGACCCGAGTTTTGCGCTCACCTACCAGCTTCGCTACGCGTATATGGCCGGTTCTATGGCGAATGGGATTGCCTCCGAGGACCTGGTTCGCGCTCTGGGCGAAGCCGGCGTTCTCAGCTCGTTCGGCGCCGCGGGCCTGCTGCCGGTGCGCATCGAAGAGGCAGTGCGCGGATTGCGTCAAGCGCTGCCGACTGGACCCTTCGCCTGCAATCTTATCCACAGCCCCAACGAGGAAGCCCTCGAGGCACGCACTGTTGCTATCTATCTCGATCATCAAGTGCGGATTGTCGAAGCATCCGCGTTTCTGGAGCTTACTCGGCACGTTGTCCGCTACCGCGCGGCCGGGCTGAGCCTTGACGGCTCGGGGAACATCAACATCGCCAATCGGATCATTGCCAAGGTCTCTCGCCGCGAAGTAGCGCAGCAATTCCTGTCGCCCGCGCCGGCCGAGCTCTTACGCGCCCTGGCCAGCAGCGGACTGATCACGCCTTTGCAGGCCAGTCTGGCCGAGCACGTACCCGTTGCTGACGACCTTACGGTCGAGGCAGATTCGGCGGGCCATACTGACAACCGGCCGCTGGTAACGCTGCTGCCGTCGATCCTCGCGCTTCGCGACGAGCTGCAGGGCCGCCAGGTGTCTGGCTTTCAGACTCGCGTCGGAGCCGCGGGTGGGATTGGCACACCCGCCTCGGCATTGGCCGCCTACACGCTTGGCGCCGCGTATGTGGTAACGGGGTCGATCAACCAGGCATGTATTGAATCCGGCACCTCACCCCAGGTCCGTGCGGCTCTTGCGGAAGCCGGGATGGCCGACGTCATGATGGCGCCGGCGGCCGACATGTTCGAAATGGGCGTGCGTGTCCAGGTGCTCAAACGTGGAACACTGTTTCCGATGCGGGCGCAAAAGCTGTTCGAGCTCTACCGAACCTATCCATCGCTCGATGCGCTGCCTCCAAACGAACGTGAGACACTGGAACAGCGACTGTTTCGGTGTAGCCTGGCAACGGTCTGGGATGAGACCGAGCGCTATTTCGCGGAACGCGATCCTGACCAGCTACTCCGCGCCGCCGACAACCCGAAGCGCAAGATGGCGCTGGCATTCCGCTGGTACCTCGGACTGTCATCGAAATGGGCGAACACGGGTGCGCTCGGACGCGAGATGGATTACCAGGTCTGGTGCGGCCCGGCCATGGGCGCATTCAACGACTGGGCCCGCGGCGGCTACCTGGAAGATCCTGTCAATCGCTCCGCGGTGGACGTGGCGGAACATATGATGACTGGTGCAGCATACCTCGCCCGGCTGCAGATGTTTGCGTACCAGGGGGTGCGGTTTGACAACCCGCTTCGCGTGTATACGCCCATGCGAAGGGTGCCTACCACGTCGTGAGCACGGTCCGGACGCGCTCGTCGGCGGCTCCGCTGGTCACGCTGCGGCGCGGATCGCGGCGTCCATTCTTCTGCTGCGCGGCCGGTTTCGGCGATGTGCTCGCTCTGGCTCAGCTCGGCGCGTTGCTCGGCGCCGACAGGCCAAGTTACGCGCTGCAGGCTGCCATGCCGGATCAAAGTGGACGGTCGCCGCATCAGCGGCTGGACGCGCTGGTGGACGTCTACCTTGCATGCGTGCGCCAGGTCCAACCAGACGGTCCATACTTGCTCGGGGGTAACTCCAGCGGTGGACTGGTGGCATTTGAGATGGCGCAGCGACTGCGCTCCGCGGGGCAGCACGTAGCGCTGCTTGCACTTCTGGATACACCCGTCGAGCTCAACACGACGACGCGCGTGCTACACGCACTCCTCGCGCGGAGCGTCCGCCGTGTGCTGCCGCACGCGGACGCGCATGCGCCGACGTCGCTGCGGGTCGTACGCGCGATGCTTCACGATGACGGCCTCGACGTGACAGTGCGCGCTTTGCACGGGTACCACGCGACCCGATATGCCGGCCGCCTCGTGATCATTCACTCCACCGGTCGCTACCTGGGTGTGCGGTTCATGTCGCCGCGGCCCTGGCGCATGCTCGGCTGCCACGAGCTCGTCATGGAACCAGTGCCAGGCGACCATATCAGCTTCCTGCGGCAACCGCATGCGGGGGTGGTAGCCGAGCGATTGCGGACGTACATGGATGCCGTCTGAATGGATGAATATGTCAGTACGTAGCCTCGATCCATCTCTGCTGGAGCTCGATCCGAGCCTGCGACAGGTGATCGACCGTCTCGCTAGCGAAGCGGCTAACCGTGCCGCGATGCGTCGGAGCCGCGCTGCGCATGCAGTCGGTACGACGCTGGCGGGCTGGCTGCGCGTCCTCGACTCGCTGGCGATCCCGGAACATGCGTTCTTGCGCCC
The DNA here is from genome assembly GCA_963776625.1 of uncultured Chloroflexia bacterium. Lineage (GTDB taxonomy): Bacteria > Chloroflexota > UBA6077 > UBA6077 > CF-72 > CF-72. The sequence continues at coordinate 342,381 of CAVZNP010000015.1, forward strand.
GGGTCGGCGCTTCCCTGTAGTCGTGCGCCACTCCAACGCGCGCGGGTTTGCAGACGACGCGATCGCCGACGGGCGAGGCGCCGCGGTGCGCCTGTTGCGCGCGGAGGCCAGACTGGATGATTCCCTGCTCGATCTGGTGCTGGTTACCGGCCAGCGCTTCATCGTTCGCGACGCGGCGACCTTCCTCCGCTGGGCCACCAGCAGCCCGGACGAGCGCCGCGCAATGCTGGCCGCCGATCCGCGCATCGCCGACGGCTTATCGGAGCTCATTCGTCTGCCAGACTCCTACGCGAAGCTGACGTACTTCTCGCAGACGACATTCCGGTTCACGGCGCTGGACAGCCAGGAACTTCTGGTCCGCTACCGACTCCAGCCCACGGACGGCGCGCTGGAGCACGGCCTGCTCGCGCGCGACGAGCTGGTACTCCCGCTCGACTACGCACCCCGTCGAACCACTGACCGCCGCTCGCCCACGTTCCTGCAGGACGAGCTGCGAACCCGACTTGCCAGCAGCCCGATCCACTACCGCCTGGCTGTCCAGTTGCGCGCGGTGCCCACGTCTCAGGCAGAGCGAGACTCCGTCCTGGACCCCACCGAGCCGTGGCCAGCAAGCGACATCCCGTGGCTCGACGTCGCTGACCTCGAGCTGCATCGAGTTGTCGACTCCGGCAAGTCAGAGGCTCTGCAATTCAATATCGGCAATACTCCGCCCGAGCTCGGCATCGTCCCCGCGCACTCAGCGGAAGACCCGGCCTCGGTCAACCATGCCCGTGTGCTCGCGTACGCGGCATCGGCTCGCGCGCGGCAGATGGCCCGTTCGCCGGGGACGCTGCGCGATGCAATCATCGATGCCGCGCGCAGCCTGCGATCCGATCAGCTGGTGGAGTCGGCGCCCGCCGAACCACCTGAGCAGATCGCGGCCGCTCTGCGAAACAGTGCCCTGCGTGACCATCCGAACATCCTGGACGACGTCCTGGTCCGGCTCGCTGATAGCCGGACGGAAGAACCCGGCGAAGTCCCTCGCCAGTTTTTTGAGCACGTCGCCCAAATCGCTGCAAGGTTCGGCAACGATCCGTCCGCGCTCGACGAATGGATCCAGATCTACCGACCAGTCTCGCTGGAACTGTTGCGCTGGCGGACGCATGTGACGTGCGAGCTGCACACGAGCTACGCGGAATTGCGTGACAACCTGCTGAAGACGCCCGGCATTCTCGCCGGGATGTGCACCCCTGCCGCCGTAACCCGACACGACGACGACACACTCAGCGCGGTGCTCCGCTTCGCGAGTCGCGACGCTGCGCCTGGACGGGCCATCCTGACCGAATATGCTTGCAGCCTCAAACGCGACGGCCCGAGCTGGCGCGTTCAGGCTGCCCTCGAAACGGAGTACCGCGAAGAGCTCAGCGATGCCGCTACACTCGGGCGCTACATTCAGCGCCCGCTGCAGGGGCGTGAGCGCGAAGTCAAGTTGCACGTTGCGCGCGCTGGGGGGCTACTGGTCGACGCGTTCGAACGAGCGGGCCACGTCGAGGTCACGTCGAGGTCACGTCGAGTGTGCGTCGTCGGAGGTGGACCCGCGGGTCTGAGCGTCGCGCGTGAGCTGGAGCACCTGGGGCACCAGGTCACGGTGTTCGAACGCGCCGCGGTGGTGAGTGGTAAGTGCGCTTCGATGCAGATCGATGACCACGCGTTTGACCTGGGCGGGCATCTCTTCGGAGATCACCACCACGCAGTGAAACAGTTGGCGGCTGATCTGGCCTGTCGGCTGGAGTCCGCCACGTCCAGCCTCGAGTATGACCTGGAAGCCGCCGCGGTCCTGGAAGCAAGTCCGGTTGCGTTCACAGCAACGCAGGTTGAACGCTATCAGCGTGCGCGCGCGACCACGTTTTCGCAGATTGGGGATGCCGGCCTGGCGAGCGTCGCCAAACAGCTCGCGCAACCCGCGGCCAGCTGGCTGGCGGAGCAAGATCTCGACGCAATCGCGGCGACCGGTGTTGCCTTCACGGCGAGCGGCTACGGATTTCTGTCGGATCCCGAGCTCGCCGCGCTGTATCCGGCCAGATTCGCGGAGATGCTCGGGCTTCTGTCATCTCAGGGCGGCCAACGCTGGTGCATCGCCGGTGGAATGCAAGGCCTCTGGCAACGCGTCGCGGGTGAGCTGCGAGACGTGCGCGTGAACAGCACCATCACTGGGGTCGAGCGAGACCAATCGGGCGTGTGCGTCACCGCCGACGGCCAGCGCTTTGACTTCGATGATCTGGTGTTGGCCCTTCCACTGGAACGTGCACTCGACTTTCTGGACGCGACCGAGAGCGAGCGGAGTGTTTTCTCCAGGATCCGCTACGTGAGCTATCACACCACCGTCTGCACGGTGAGTGGCTTGCCGCGCAACGGCTTCTGATTTAATTCGACAGCACGCCGGCGACATCTCCAATCATGGTCACCCGGTCGCATTCCATCATCGGTATGCGGACTCCGATGTCTACGTGTTCTACTCTTACGGAGGCAGCGAAGGGTGCGAGGGCGTCCGACGCGCGCTCGAGGAGGACATCGCGCGAATGGGCGGGCGACTGCGCAGCGTGCATGCCGAAATCGCGTGGGACTACTTCCCTCACTTCAGCCCCGAGGATCTGCGGGACAGTGTCTTCGAGCAGCTCGAGGGACTGCAGGGCCAGCATCGCACCTGGTACGTCGGTAGCCTGTTCAGTTTCGAGTTGATCGAGTCCACGATTCGCTACAGTCAGTGGCTGGCGCGGCAGCACTTTGGCCCGCCGGCATCGGCTAGCGAGCCCAGGATAGTTCAGCGCGCTGCCCATGCCGCGGCCCCGGCCAACACCATGCCCTCGAAGGTGATTCGTAATTGGATGGTGGCTCAGCTTGCCGGGCGTCTCGCCGTTCCCAGTTCTGAAATCGATCCCGATGTGCCGGTCGAAAGCTATGGTCTTACTTCGCTTGCCGCGGTGAGCATGCTCGCAGAGCTGTCACAGTGGCTGGGCTGGCAGGTTACGCCATCGGTACTGGTCGAGTATCCGACCATATCGGCCATTGCCGACCAGCTCGCGACCGAGCTCGCCGGCGCTCCAGTTCCGGTAGTTCCGCTGGCCGCTACCCCGCCCGTCGTCGCGCATGCGTCGGTGCTGGACCGTATTCGACGCGCATTCAGTTAGGCCAGGGATATGGGTTCACAGCAGGCGCGCGGGATGGCAATCGTCGGCATCGGTGTCGCACTCGAAGGCTGCTCCGATGTCGCGACGCTCGACCGCGCCATCTTCACACTCGATCGTCCGCGTGGACCTCGGGCAGCCACTCACTCAGTCCCCGATCTGGTGTGCGGGGTCGTCAGGCAGGCGCTGGCCGACGCGGGGCTGCCAGAGCGCTCTGACGTACCAGTCGTTGCGGAGTCGATTGCTATTGCGCGTGCGCTGGAACCGCGGGGGTTTCGCGTCGAATGCGCCGACGGCGGCCTGGTTGGAGGTCTCTCGATTGCCGCACGGCTGCTCGCGGATCAGGGCGCGGCGCATCCGGCGGTGGCACTGGTCGCGGCCGAATGCGATCCAGAAGCAGTGACTGACGCAACGGCTGGCGCAACGGCTGGCGAGGCAACCTTGAGCTTTGACCGCCGCGCGTGGGGCGTGGAGCGAACGGGTGGCGCGATCGCGCTGATCCTGCGTCGCGACCTGGCGGTTTCCGGTCGAAGAGCTTATGCGGTGATCGAAGGCGTTGGCGAGTCCGCGACGTTAGCGCGTGCGATACGTAGCGCACTGGAGCACGGTGGAATTTCAGCCGCGGAGGTTGGCTATGTCGAGGCCTGGGCGAGTGGTTTGCCAGCGGAGGATGACGCGGAAGTCGCTGCTTTGATTGAGGTCTACGTTGGCGAGGCAGCCAGCTGCGGGCTGGGTAGCGTCAAGACCACCATCGGCAACCTGGGTGCCGCCGCCAGCCTGGCCGGCCTCGCGCGGGCCTCACTCAGCTTGAACGGACGCTACATCCCGGGCACTCCGCGGTGGACAGGGCCGCGTGCACCGGACGATTGGCGCGCGACGGCGCTGTTCGTCCCCACCGACTCCCGGCCATGGATCGTACCTTCGCAGGGGCGTCGTCTCGCGGGTGTCAACACCCTGGACTCGAGCGGCCGGTGCGCACACGTGTTGCTTGCCGAAGTACCCGGACCGCTGGTCACACGCGTACGCATGGTGCCCCTGAAGGCCATTAACCTGCTCCCGTTAGTCGGCACGAGCGTGCCAGATCTGCTCGACGCGGTACGGCACGCGGAAGAATCGCTTGCGCACGGGGAGCCAGCAGCACGCCTCGCGCGACAGTCGAGCGCAGTGGCTCGCGTCGAGGCGCCCCTGGCCGTGGCTGTCGTCGGCCAGAGTCCGGCCGAGCTGCGCCGCGAGCTGCAGGCGGCTTCGGTGGCCATACCGAAGGCAGTGGAGTCTGGCGTCGACTGGGCGACGCCGTCCGGCAGCTGCTTCGCGCCCCGACCACTCGGTCCGCGCTCGAGCGTGGCGTTCGTGTACCCCGGAGCGTTCTCGTCGTACCCCGGAGTAGCGCGAGAAGCCTTTCGCCTCTTTCCGTGGGTCTGGGAACCTTTGACGGAGGCTGCCGGAGACCTGGACGTCGCGCTGTCGACGGCGCTCCTGTATCCGCGCCAACTCGAGCGACCAACCGTCCGCGAGCTCGCCGCCGCGGATGCGGCACTCGCTGAGGATGCGGTGGCCATGATGAGCTCTGGCATTGTGTGCGCCCTGATGTACACCTTGATCGCCCGCGAATGCTTCGGGCTCGAGCCGCGGCTGGCATTCGGCTATAGCTTTGGCGAGCTATCGATGCTCGCGGCGCTTGGTGCCTGGCCCGATGCGGTGCGCTCCGTCCGCCCCCGCACCTCGGAGCTGTTCAGATCGCGGCTGGCCGGCCCCAAACTGGCCGTCCGTGAATTCTTCCAGACAATGGGAGTCGATCTGGAGGAGAGCGACGACGACTTGTGGACCAGCTTTCTCGTACTGGCGCCGTCGGACCTGGTGCGCGAAGTCGTTGAAACGAAGCCGACGGTCTTTCTGACGATGATCAACAGTCCGGCCGAGGTTGTGGTAGCAGGACCGAAGGCAGACTGTGTGCAACTTCTGGAGACGCAAGGCTGGCAGTTTGTGCGCATGCCCTTCGCTCACGCTCTGCATTCCCCGCCGGTGCGTTCGGAACGAGACGAGTTTGCGCGCATCGCGTCCTTGCCCGCGCAGGAGGTGGCAGGGATTCGTTTCTATTCCGCCGCGGATTATGCGCCGATTCGGCTCAACTCCGACACCGTAGCCAACGCCGTGGCCGACATGAGTTGCCGCACGTTCGACTTCGCGCGCCTGGTTGAGCGCGTGTACGCTGATGGTGCCCGCGTGTTCGTAGAAGTCGGCGCCGCTGGTGGTTGCACGCGGATGATTGACGCGTGCCTCGCCTCTCGGGAGCACGTCGCGGTAGCGATAAACCGGCCGCGGTCATCTGACCAGGACACGATCTCTCGTCTGGCAGCACGACTCTTCAGCCACCGCGTGACGCTCGACCTCGAACCACTCCTGGAATCCCAGTTCTGACATGGAGCATGACGCGGAGGAGCTGCTGACGTGGATCGAGCACCGCATCAGGTACCTGTCGGAGCAGTCGCGACGCACGATAGAGCTCTTTTTCGGCCAGGAACACCCAGAGCCTCATTCTCTGCCTCAGGATGGAGCGTTACTCGACATCGCGCAGATCGAGCGATTCGCACCCCAGTGGGCGGCGGTGGTACCGGCGACACCCGACCTGTGCGCCGCATTGGCGAGCGCCATGACGCATCGGTATGGGACCAGCGTCACGCAGACACCCCGCATACGCGCGGCGCTCGGCCTGCCGCCTTTGTCCGCGCCGTTCGCGGGTGAGCCACACTTAGCGGAGTCGCTGATCGACGCCGTCGAAGCCGACCTGGATTGGGTTTCGCTGACGGCCGGTGAACAACTGTTTCGCCAGGGTGACGCTGGTGACGGCGCGTACCTGATCGTGGACGGACGGCTGCGGGTCCTTGCGGAGCGACCCGATGGAACATGGACGCCGCTGGGCGAAAGTGGACGCGGAGAGATGATCGGCGAGATGGCGCTGCTCACGGGGGAACCGCGCTCCGCCACGATCGAGGCGCTGCGTGACACGAACTTGATTCGGATTTCGACTGCCAGCTTCACCCAACTTGTCGAGCGCTTTCCCTCCAGCATGCTGCACATCGCACGCATGCTCGTCCAGCGCGAGCGCAGGCGCACCGCCGGCCGCGCCGAGTCGGCGGGAGCAGCCACCTTCGCCGTCCTGGCGGACCAGGCGAATATCCCGCTGGCAGCATTCTGTAGACACCTTCTTACGGCGCTGGCCCAGTACGGTGCGACACTCCACCTCACCGCCGAGCAGTTGGATGCACTGATGGAACCTGGTGCGGCGCAAACCCCACCAGACAGCGCCGACCAGATCCGCGTGGCCGCGCGACTCGCCGAACTCGAGGCAAGTTACGCGCACATTGTTTACCAGGCTGATGTCGAGCTCACACACTGGACGCGCAGGTGCCTGCGCCAGGCGGACCGAGTTGTCCTTGTCGCCGACGCGCGACGCGCGCGCCGGCCGGGTGCCAGTCCAATCCGCGCTTCTCAGCTCACGCCGAGAGGCTCAGGATCTGGTTCTTCTTCAACCCGACCGACACCAGCAGCCGTCGGGTACCGCTGCACTGCTCATGTCGCATCCAGTGACACGCCACCACCACGTGTGCATGGACGTGCAGGCCGATTTCGATCGAGTGGCGCGCTGGATAACCGGACGTGCCACCGGCCTGGTGCTCGGCGGAGGCGGTGCGCGGGGTTATGTGCATGTCGGTGTGATCGCGGCGCTGCGCGAAGCCGGGGTGGCTGTAGACGCGGTCGGAGGCACCAGTATGGGGGCGGTGGTGGCCGCCGAATATGCTCTCGAATGGGACAATCGGACCATGCGCCGCACAGGTCGGCGTTTCGCCGTGGAGCACCCACCGTCACCCAACGTGACTTTGCCACTGGTGGCGCTGTCGACTGGCGAGAGCGTCAACGCCGCTCTCCATCAGGTCTTCGGTTCGGTGCGAATCGAAGATCTCCGGATACCGTACTTCGCCGTGTCGAGCGATCTGACGACAGGTGAGGTCGTCGTGCATCGCCAGGGCCCGCTGGCCGGGTCCGTTCGGGCCAGCATGTCCGTGCCCGGTATCCTTCCACCCGTAACCCAGGACGGTCACCTGCTGATTGACGGCGGTGTCCTTGACAACCTGCCTACCGACGCGATGCGGCGGCTGCTCGACGGTGGCCGGGTGATCGGCGTTGACTGCAATCCGCGGCGCGGGCTCCCGGCACGTTCGGAGTACGGGTCCACGTTGACCGCGCGGGACCTGCTCGCGAGCTGGCTCAATCCGCTAGTGCCGTCCATGCAGGTGTGGGGCATTCACTCCATCCTCGATCGGGTGACGATGTTGGGCAGTATCCGTCAGGCAGCGGAGATTGCTCCCGTGCTCGACCTGTATCTCCATCCGCCGACGGACGGAGTCGGAATGTTCGATTCAGGCGGCTTCGATCGACTGGTCGACGCGGGCTACGAATACGCGTTGCCGATCATTCGGGCGTGGAAGGCTGAGCTCGAGTCTGCATCTGGATCCACAGCCGCGGCGATGAAGATGGATTCCGCGGCGAAGCCCGCCGCCCCGCACGTATAGCGGGGTCGTTGGCGAGCATCGCGGGTTCACGACTGCCGGCCTCCCTGCCCAGCCGAGACACGTGCAAGGCCAGGCCAGGGCCGCTCGGAACCTGTACGTGGATGTGGGGTGGGCTGATTGACTGTCCAGTCGTAGCCATTCATGGCGAGTAGGATCGTCACCCCTGCCGAGACGTTCCACGCACTCCTCGATCGCGAGGTCGGCCCGTGACCATGCTCACAGACGAAATGGGTGTGGTCCACGAGTCAAAGGAATGTCTTGTGTGCGTCGTCAACGGATCTGGTCGTCTGCTCTTCCAGTTCGACAGTGGACCTGGCTCACGGTTCGGGAGCCACCTATCCAGATGTGGACCACCACCCGCAAGAAGAACGGGCGCTTGAACGCCAACGTTGAATGGGCCACCGTTCCGCGGTCGGCAGACTGGGCGCGGTGACTTGTGTATCGCCCTCGCGGCGCCCATACTCGGTGGCGACGTACACTCGCCCTCAGCCCACGGAGGTAACCCACGATGGCGACGCGACCCTACCAGGCTCATGACGTGACACTGCCCGCCGGTCACAGCCTTCACTATTACGAGTGGGGCGATTCGGGCACGAACCTGGTCCTGCTGCATGGTTCGGGCAGCTACGCGCTGCAATGGGACCGGGTGGCAGAACACCTCGACCCCAAACTTCACGTCTTCGCGGTCGACCAGCGTGGTCACGGTGACAGTGGCCGCCCCGACGGTGAGTACTCGGCCGAGGAATACGCCGAGGACATCCATCAGTTCGTCGACACACTTGGCCTCGGCCAGATCGTCATCGCCGGCAACTCGCTGGGCGGACGTGTCGCGCAGGTGTTCGCCGCCGCGTATCCACGGCAATGCACGGCCGCGGTGATCCTGGCTCTGCACCTGAGCAATTTCTTCCAGGATCGCGACCGCATGGCACACGTGCTGCAGTCCGCCTGCGCGATGCTGCAATCGCCTACCGAGTTCGCCTCTCGCGACGAGGCGTTTGTGTATCTCAAACGGACGCGCGGTGAGCGGGAGACGGACGCCTCGATCAATCACCGTATCGACCACGGTATGGACGAGGTGGGCGGCAACTATCGCGTCAAGCACGATACCGTACGTGTGGCCCAAGGCCTTGCCCACATGGCGAAGAACCTGCGCCCCTACGCGCCCAGAGTCGACTGTCCAGTAGTGATCGTGCGCAGCACCGTTGACTCCGACATATCGCCGGCGCAGGCCGCGGAGTTTGCGGCGTTGTGGAAGAACGGCCAGACAGTCGACGTCGAAGGGGGGTACATGCTGTTCGCCCAAAACCCTGCCGGGACCGCGGCGGCTATCAATACCTTCATCGCAAACGTGAGCCCGGTCGGCGCCAACGTCTAACGCCGGGTGAGCCGGGTCGGCGCCAACGTCTAACGCCGGGTGGCAGGCAAGGCTGAGCGGCTGCACGGCAAGGTGGCTGGCACTGGTGACCGGAGCCGGCGGCGGGATCGGGCGCGCGACGGTCGAGCGGCTGGCGGCTGAGGACGTGACGGTCGTCGTCGGCAACCTCAGAGGCTACGAGCCGGTCGCCGAGGCGGTTCGGGACGGTGGTGGTCGATCCCTCGGATTGCCTGGAGGGGGCTGGAACAGCCCCGGCCCGGGCCACGACTCAGGCAGGGTCCAACTCGGTGAGCATCGTCCCGTCGCACGTCGGGCAGCGCCCCGGCCGCGCTGGAGCTCGAGCCACGATCGTCGAGCGGCCGCAAAGCACGCAGTACAGACGGATCTGCATGCGGGCCGACCGACGTGCAGCCGCGCGCTCTTCGGCTGACGCTTCGACCGGGAGCAGCAGATCGCGATGCGCACCGCTGCCTGCGATGCGCGGACGGCGATCCGAAACCAGTGCGTTTTTGATAGTCATCGTGGACGACACCCCCAGACTCCGGAGTCGGCCTTTGCAGCGCGGCTCGGCCAGCTTCGGTTCCATCAGCACGAGGTACGCGTTACCGGGTGCAGGGGGAACAAGCCAACAGCCACACTCTAACACGGCCAGTGAGCGACACCGACTCTGCTGCACGGCGGGCGCTCTGCCATCCCAGTCCACCCGCTGAAGCCGACCAGACGAGGTGACAAAACGGGGCGCCACTCGACTTTCGGAAGGGCGCCTGTACGCATACAACTTCATTGTGCGCCCGTAATTGGCAGCACTCCCACATCGTCGGCGGCACCAGAAACTGACAACGCCCGCCAATGATTACGCACGGAGCGCCGCGGGCGGCCTGCTTGTACAGTTAGCGACGCCTGCTGCTGAAGCTACAGGGTTCTTGGCCCACAACTCGGGCCCGATACACGGCGGCTGGTATGTCGTTCACCGTGACACGATTGGCTCTCCTCTGCGCTCGCGCAGCGCGATCGATCACTGACCGGACGAGGCTTGACATCGGCTACACCACAAGCCCGGGTGAGCCAATCGCCACGGTGAATGACACCTTTCAGGCGCAGTCCTCCGGGTAGTGCCAGGTGCCTGGATCGCTCGGATTCCCCCGTACACTCCGAAATTCAAATGAGGGCCGCAGCGGCGGAGAGGCGATGGCGCGGACGGTTTTCTGTAGTCCGAGTTCGCGGACCACGCTGGGAATGCACACGTATTCACCGCCGGCCAGGAGGTTGAAGGCCACGTAGTGAATCGGTGTGCCACTGGCCAGTCTCGCGCGCGCAGACGCAGACGCTCGTGTCATGCAGTGGTTATACAGCGCCCGTGGCGGCCGTGATACGCAAAAAAGGCAAGCTCGTAGGCGTGCGTGGTCTGTGCCAGCGTTTCCGCGGAACTTATGCAGCCGAGGTGTCAGACCGGGCCCCTGCAGTTTGCCGCAACTGCGACGGAGGTCCGAAGTACCAGAATTTCTACGCCGAGTAGTGGGACCGCGATTGCCCTGCCCATAGGGAAGACGCCTGCTTTCCTGCGTGAGCCTCGTGGACGGCTCACCGAGCCTGCCACAGCGGGGAGCGTGCCGGTCCAAGCGAAACCGGCTGGTGGAAGCTTCGGCGCAGGACTGGCGGGCACGCGCGCAGCACGCTGCATCACGAGAAATGGGATGCTCTCGGCGACGCTACCCTCAGTAGTCGTTGACCGTCTGGTCAATTGGCGATGTCAGCGGGCTTTGACGCGCGGGCGCGACTCCGGGTGCACCAGGTAGTTCAGCAATGGGCTCAGCACCACGCTGTCTTCGACATCGCCGACCGACTTCTCGCGCTTCAGCGCCTCCGACGCCGCCTTCTGGCGCGCCGACGTCAGCGTCTGCATCGGCAACTCACCTTTCATCACGGCCGCGAGTAACGTCAGCAGGTCGTGCGCCGGCGCGGCGACGGCCGGATCGATCTTGCTATACCGCGCGATCGCATTCTTGAAGCCATCCGGAAACACCTGGACTCCAGCTTTCGCGCTGGCGAAGAATTCGTCCGGGTGCGCCTGCGGATGCTCCTCCTTCTGGCCGGGGTCCCACTGCGATGGATCGGCGATCCACAGTCCCGCCGGCAATTCTTCGGCGTCTTTGCCTTTGCCTCTGGTCACTTTCGTATCGGACAGCCGCGCAAAGAGGTCGCCGACTTGCAGCCGCACGCTGGCCGCGCCAGCGGCGTCCTTCTCCCGAGTCTCAGCCCGATTTCGCAGGTAATAAAACACAGCGTGCCCCATTTCGTGTGCCGCGGTCTCCAGGTTTGCATCCTCCGGCGACAGCAGCAGCGCACCCTTGCCGCCGAGCAGCGCGAAGCGCGTCGAAGTCGGCACGATGAAGCACGTGGTGACCTGGAACGCGGTGTCCTTGATGACGGTGTTGTCGGCGGCGATGCGCGTGCCGATCGAGCCGATCACGCCGCGGATCGCCTTCTCGCGGTCCGGCTTGTCGGGCAGTCCGACCAGGAAGTGGATGCCAGAGGCCGTTACGTCGAACAGTGTTGAATCGTCATGACGCCACGGCAAACTGTCGTCGGGTGACCGTTGAATGCGCAGCAGCTGCACCACAGCGTGGTTGCCGACCGTTGCCTGCAGCTCGAGCAGGCGTGTGTGCACGGCGGGGCGCACGGGGTCGTGGCGCGCAGCAGCCGAAGCGGGGCGTGCTCGCCGAGCGATTCGAGGCGCAGCAAGTCGAGCCTGCATCGCCCAAAGGATAACCGCGGTCAGCGATCGCGCCAGGCGCTCGCGGCAGCCGGCGATGCCTCGCCGATTGGCGAGCCGCGCGCGTAATTGCAGTACCCGTAGCTCGCAGGAGTCCGCCGTCCGCACTGCAACGGTACAGTCGCCCTGCCGTGCGAACGCTCGATCCATCTGTTCACGCGGGACGGGGCCGCCGCGAGCCACTGCCAGATGGGTGGGTTGAGCTATGCCCGGGCCGTGATCTTCGGCCGGCTCAACGACGTGTTCCGCGGTAAGCCGCTGGCACCGAACGGCGATCCCGCCGCCACTGAGCGAGTTGTCGAGGTCGTCCGCCGCTACGGAGGCGCCGAAGGAGCCAGAAAGCCAGACAAGCCCAGGCAGTCCTGGACGTAGCTCGTCTCGTGTAGCGCCATGACGCCGTCTGTAAGGTTCGGCGACACACAGCCATGCCCAGATCGGGTTCAGTAACGCCGCTCGCCGCCCGCCGTCGTCTCTTGAGCGTGCCGCCGATCGGTAAAACTACGCAACTTTCGTGGCGATCGCGTGCCCGTGGCAACGGACCAAGCACATTCCCGACAATTGCGTCTGTATGAGCTTCACCAATGCGTTCACCTCTGAGGTGTTCCCCGTCGAAACGGTCGACCTCGAGGGCCAGCAGGAGTCGTTTGTTCGGGGTGGCCGCCACCTCTTTCCACTGTTGCCCAGAGCGCTGCGCGGCATCGAGACCATCGGGGTGATCGGCTGGGGATCTCAGGGACCTGCCCAGGCGCAAAACCTGCGCGAGTCGCTGGCCGACACGCCGATCCGAGTGGTAGTCGGACTGCGCGCGGGCTCGTCCTCCATGGACGAAGCTCGAGCCGCGGGCTTCAGCGAGGCAGACGGCACGCTCGGGGAAATGTTCGACGTCATCGGCAAGTCTGACCTGGTGCTGCTGCTGATCGCCGACGCGGCGCAAGCCGAGCTCTACCCACGAATCTTCGCCGCGCTTCGGCCGGGATCGACGCTTGGGCTGTCGCACGGCTTCTTGCTCGGCCACCTTCGCAACGTGGGCGATGCATTCCCTTCGAATGTGAACGTCATCGCGGTGTGTCCCAAGGGCATGGGCCCCTCCGTCAGGCGTCTGTACGAGCAGGGACGCGAAGTCAACGGCGCCGGCATCAACACCAGTTTCGCAGTCGAGCAGGACAGCGATGGTCGCGCGACGGATATCGCTCTGGCGTGGTCCGTCGGCCTGGGCGCACCCTACACCTTCAAGACGACACTGCAGTCCGAGTACCTGTCCGACATTTTCGGCGAGCGCGCCATCCTGCTTGGCGCGGTCCACGGCATCGTCGAAAGCCTGTATCGACGCTACGTCGAAGAGGGATTTTCCGACGCGGAGGCGTTCGACCACGCCTGCGAGAGCGTGACCGGGCCAATTGCGCACACCATCTCCCGCGAGGGACTACTGGGTGTGTATGACCGCCTGCACGGGGACGAGCGGCAGGAGTTCGATCGCGCCTATGCCGCGACGTATCAAGCGGTCAAGGGTTTGATGGTCGAAATCTACGAAGAAGTTCAGTCGGGCAATGAGATCCGCAGCGTGGTGCTGGCCGGCCATCGACTCAGGCAGTTTCCACTTGGCGAGATCGACGGCAGTCACATGTGGAAGGTCGGCGCGGATGTTCGCAAGCAGCGCAGCGTGCGGCAGAGCGAGGTCAACCCGTTCACTGCCGGCGTGTTCTGCGGGGCGATGATGGCGCAGGTCGACGTCCTGCTCGACAAGGGTCATCCGTATTCAGAAATCGCCAACGAATCCGTCATCGAGGCGGTCGATTCCTTGCTGCCGTACATGCACGCTCGTGGAGTTGCCTATATGGTCGACAACTGCTCGACGACGGCCCGCCTCGGGGCGCGGAAGTGGGGTCCCCGCTTCGATGCCCAGCTGACCCAGATTGGCTACCCGGCCGTGGACGAGCATCGCAAGCTGGACGAAACGTCGATCGAGCAGTTCCGCGTGCACCCCGTGCATCGCATTCTGAAGACGCTATCGGGCATGCGCCCGTCGGTCGACATTTCGGTCCAGTAGTTGCGCCGGGTCTCAGACGAAGACCCGTCTGAGACCCGTCGGGGTCCTCGCAGTACCCAGGAAACACAGGCTTCGAGAGCCAGATCCAGGTGAGATCTGTTCTTGGTAAAGTTGGCCCAGCTTCTTCCACAAGATCTGCTGATCCTCCGTAGGCCGACCGGACGGGGGCCATTCCCCGAACGGATCGGCCGCGACGGGCAGCCGGTCACGCCGGCGTCGCCTCCACCTGGCCGGCGGCACGTGACATGACTAATGGGGTCGCCGTCGAGAGGTAGTAGGCGCCACCAGCGCTGATCCGTTCGGATAGAGCTCCGGGCGCACGATGCCGTTGGTGAGGCCGAGGACCGCTGAGCCGTCGCCCCCCAGGTGGCGTTGGAAACGTCGAGCACGGTTTATTCGACGAAGACGAACCGCTGCGCGAAGACCGTGAACGGCACATCCGCGCCCTGATAGTTCCCACCGGTCACGACCAGTGCCGCGGGAACGCCCGCCGGCGGCCGCGCTCGCGTCGTGAAGTTGCAGTCGAAGTTCTGGCCGAGCAGCGTCCCTTTGGCGGAGGATTTCATCCGATCCACCATGCTCACGCGGTTGTCCTCGAACCAGTTGAGCTCAGCGGCGCTCACATTAGCCGACGTGATACTTTCGACTTCGCCTGAGTCCGCTGTCAGAGGAGCGTCGGGGTCGGCGATGCGCAGCAACCCGAACGTGCCACCCGTCATGATGTCCATTGCGGGTCGATTCTGGTCGTCTCGGTCGTAGTACAGCCCGATCAAGACCAGCGGCGCCTCCGCGGGAGCGTGAAAGGTCATTCTGGCGATGAACGGGATCTGCGGATGTGGAAGCTGCAGTGATTGGAGCGAGTCCAGCGACGAGACGGAACCGAAGTCGTTGCCAATTTTGACCAACGTTGTCGTCCATGCTCTCGGCTTCAGTTGCTCGTCAGCGGGGCCCTCGGTCGGCGGAGCGACAATGCGATTGCCGAGCAGTGAGGGCGTCACACGAGTGCAGCCGGAGACCACCGCGACGCCGAATGCGCCCGTCGCCAGAACCAGAACTCGTCGCCTCGAGAACGCGTCGTCCATCACACCACTTGCCTCCCCGGAATGTGCGTTTGCCACTTAGCCCCCTTTCGAGTGACACGGCGAAGGGTACGATGCTCAAGAATACGCGGGTTCCGCTGAGGTAGACACCAGAGTGAGATCTCGTTGAGGCTCGACGCCGACCGTGGCTCGCGAATGCGACATCGACGGCCGATCAATCCACCGCCAGCAGGGCTGCCGCGGCTAGCACGACAGGCGTCGGGGCTGGGAGCGCCGCAACACGCTCGCTGCTCGACTCGTAGCAACGGTCAGGCCAGAATCCACGCGTGACCTCGTCGCTGCGCTGACGCGCAACCTCGTTCCGGTGCTTTTCAGGCGAGGACCAACCGCTTTTTGTCGCACGTCAGGATCGCGGGCCTAGTGTCAGTGCCGGAGCTCCAATTGACCGAACCAGGAAGACGACGCGATGTCCCGTAACCTGCAGCATTCCATCAGTTTTCGCACCCTCCGCCTGGTACTGACGCTCGCAAGCCTTGTGGCGCTTGTGGCAACCGCCGTTGCGCCGAGCGTCGATGCCGCCGGCAACCCATTAGTGACCGCGACTGGCCAGGCCGGCGGTGTGTACGTCGTTGGCTCTGGCTTCTCGCCAGGCGTGAGCTTGCGGCTGGAGGTGCTCACCGATGAAGTGGGCCGCGTCCTCCAGACGCAGACCATCGAACCGCAATCGTGCTCGGCCGGGGGTTGTTTCACGGCAGTCATGAGTGTCGCCAGCTACGCGGGTCAGGTCTGGGTGGTGGCCGACCAGTCTGGATTTCCGAGCACCTGGTCGCAAACCGTCGTGACGACGTCGCCGTACATTACCCCCTATTCAGAGTCTGGACCCTCGTACACCACGTTTGTCGTTACAGGCGGAGGCTACGCGCCGCAGTCGAGCGTCACGGTTGAAGTCTGGCAATTGCGCAGCAGCGGCAAGCACGTCCTCAACAGTGTGACTACCACGGCTGTGCTGAGCAACCCGTCAGACCTGGGCTACGGCACCATCGTGTCGGATACTCTGGAGGTACCAGCGCACTCTGGCTGGGTGTACGTTTCCACCGTGGGAGGCGCCGCGAGCGGCAGCAACGGCGTCCCGTTCTACATCTCCTGAGACGGAGATCACCCTGGGCGAGGCTCGAGCCACGCCCAGGGTCGTGCACCCGCAGGCTTCGGTCCACCGAACCTGGTCCAAGTGTGGAGGACGTCGGCGCGACCTCGAACCGCTCTGGCACTACAATGCGCCCGGCGCATCGAAAGGAGAAATCTGAGATGAGCGGACAGAGCGTCAGCCGGCGAACAGTCCTGGCCTGGGCAGTTGGTGCGGCGGGGGTAAGCCTGGTGGCCGCGTGCGGCGCACCCGCGGCGCCTGTACTAACACCTGCTCCGCCGGCCGCGCCTACGACGGCCGCCGCGGTTCCGACGAGCGCCGCGCCCGCCCCCACCGCCGCTCCAGCTGCCGCGGCGCCCGTCCCCACCACGGCTCCAACCGTGCCCGCCACTGCCGTCGTCGCCGCCACACCGAACCCGACCGTGGCGACGACTGTTACGCCCAAGACCGGCGGCACCCTGATATGGGGCATCGGCTCCGACATCGCCAGCCTGGACGGCCACCTGCTCACGTCCACCAACTACGAAACCGTCTTCCGCGCCTACGATCGGCTTACCGCACTGGATGGGCAGGGCCAGCCACAGCCCCAACTCGCCGAAAGCTGGGAACTGAGCAGCGACGCCAAACAGCTCAAGCTCAGCCTGCGCCAGGGAGTCCAGTTCCATACCGGACGCGAACTCACCAGCGACGACGTCAAGTGGAACATCCTCCGCGTGCGCGACCCGAAGGTTGCCTCCGGCTCGTTCGTGGGTCAGAGTGGGTGGTTCTCCACCATGGACACGCCAGACAAGTACACCGTCATCGCCACCTTCGACGCGCCTCGCCCCGCCGTCTTCGACTTCTTCCAGTTGCTCAACATGGTCGATCCCGTGACCATGCAGGGTCCGGACGCGGCGACGAAGTCGATTGGTACCGGACCATTCGAGCTGGTCGAGTGGTCGCAGGGTGATCACATCACCTTCAGCAGGAACAAAAACTACTGGCAGAGCGGGCGCCCGTATCTTGACGGCATTCAGACCCCGATCATCAAGGACCCGACGGCGATGATCGCACAGCTCGAAAGCGGTGCCATCGACGTGGCCGATGCGCCACTGATTCGGGACTTCAATCGACTCAAGAGCGACCCCAAGTATCAGGGGTTGGTCAATACGCAGGACGGCCAGCACTTTATTCTGGCGCCCAACACCACGGTCGCGCCGTTTGACAACAAACTCGTGCGGCAGGCGCTGCGCTTCGCGATTGACCGCCAGCGCATGAACGACATAGCCCTGCTCGACGTTGGCGTGCCAAAGTCGCTGCCGTGGCTGCCCGGTTCGCCCGCGTACGATGAGGCAAAGTCGAATGCCAATGGTTTCGATCTCGACAAGGCCGCGGCGCTGCTCAATCAGGCCGGCGTGTCCGGCTTCGAGATGGATCTCCTCCCACTGGTAATCTTCCCCGAAATCGACACGTACGTGCAGATCTACCAGTCGGACCTGGCCAAAATAGGCATCGCCGCGAACATCGTGCACCTGGACTTCGCCACGTGGCTCGATCAGGTGAACAATGTGAAGTATCACGGCATGTATGCCTCGAGCGATGGTCGCGCCCAGCTCACGCCGCTGACGTATCTGACGGCGAGCGCCGCCGCCAACCCGTACAAGAACAACGAAGGCTTCAAGAGCGACGCGCTGGTGGCGCTGCTCGACCAGCTAGGTGGCGAGCTCGACCCGGCGCGCCAGAAATCGGTGCTCGACCAGATCAACGACCTCTACCTGGACGAGTCGTACACGGACGTGGTGGCATCCTTTCCGACAAAGATGCTGGCCAAAGGGAATGTCCGCGGCGTCGACTCTCCGCTGTTCGCCGCGTTCGGCGTGACCAGCGCGTGGCTCGACACCTGAGCAGACTGCGGAGAATAACCGGACTGTTGCACAACCGTGGAGCGGCAGCGTGCAGACCTGTGCAGAACCCGTCGAGCGACTCCGCCGTAGGAGGAATTGCTGATCCCGCATTGCCTACGGAGCGCCAGTGTCATACGAGTCTGTGACGTCTCGAGCGTGTCCGCGCACAGCGTAATCACCCGTCCTGCTCGAGGTACGCCGACAACCGCACCAGCTCGCGGGTGATATCGTCCACGGATGTTCGTCTACGTTGGAGCCATCACGTCGGTCTACAACGAGCCAAAGCCGCCACTCTACGAGCGGCCCGCTCCGCTGCCGCGCGAGGGGAACATGGGCGAGGACAAGATCGGGATCACCGTCTTCGACCTGGACGCGACGTCAGGAGCGCTCCGCCACCTTCAAGATGTGCGCGGGCTTCGCAACCCGACCTATCTCGCGGTTCACCCCGCGCATCGACTCCTGTATGCCGCCGAACGCGAGACGACAACATGGGGGCCAGTTGAAGCGTTCGCGGGCCAAATCACGACGCTGACGATTCGGGCGGATGGCACCCTATCGGTACGGGGTCATCTGGCTATCGGGGGTGGCGCGACGTACATCAGCACTGCCCCAGACGGCACCTACTTGCTTGCCGCCTTACCAGGTCCTCGGTGCGTGATGGTGTTTCCTATCCGCGAAGACGGCAGCGTCCAACCCGCCGCCGATCTGGTCCAACTTCAGGGTCGCGGGGTGAACACCATCACCCTGGAGCGAGCGTTCCCGCACTGCATCCGACCGGATGCCGTTGGGAAGCGGGCGCTCGCGTGCGACATGGGCATGGATCGTGTGATGGTCTTCGATCTCGACGAGGACGGCCGCTTCGCGCCAAGCGCGCATCCTTTTGTGCAGCTGAGTTCCGGTTCTGGTCCGCGGCATCTCTGGGTCCACCCGAACAATCGGTGGGTTTACACCGTCAACGAGATCGACTCCTCGGTGTCCGCATTTGAGTACGACGCGACGTCCTCGGCGATGCGCATTCTCAGTACGACGTCGACACGCCCGGAGGGTTTCGAAGGACACAATTCTGGCGCGCAGGTCGTAGTTCATCCGTCTGGTCGGTTTCTCTACAGCTCCAACCGCGGTCACGATAGTATCGCGGAGTTCGGCATCGATCGGGAGTCCGGTGGGCTGCAATTGATGGGCCTGGTCTCGACGCAAGGGGAGACGCCGCGGAACTTCAATATCGACCCGAGTGGTCAGTTCCTGGTGGTAGCCAACGTCAATAGCAACAACCTGGTGACTTTCCACATCGACCAGCACACGGGCCTCCTCTCACCCACGGGACATTCCGCGAACTGCGAAAAACCGGTGTGCGTCATGTTCGGCTGACGATACTGAGGCCGCGGCCGTCACGTGACTGGTCGCGACGCCGATTCAGGGCATGTGTGAGCCACGGTTGACGCCTGGAGAGAACCTGCCCGAGTCATTTACTCGGCACCGCTACGGTGCCACACAGGAAAACCAGCGCCGGCACCATATCCTTAAACTCAGCGATCCTGCCCGGAGGAGAAGCGCATCCACGGGCCAGCAGTTGCCATCCGTCGGCAGCAGCGACAGGCGCGCTTGGCACCCCACAAGCAGGGCCCGTTGAGCGAGGCGCTCGTGCGCACGTACGCGCCGGTGGCGTCGGCGCGGGCACGGTGCTCCCAGAGGATGACACGCGCACGGTTATTGGGCGCCTGCCTGATAGCCCTGATCTGACGTTTGAGGCGTCCAGCGCCTCGACGAACGGCTGATACGGTGGACGGAACGAGCCCTCCGCATAGCAGTGGCCGACGAGCGCCCGCCCTCCGGCCTCGACCACGACCGCGCCGAGCTGCTCGCACAGCGCGGTCTTGCCGATGCCTGGCTCGCCGACCAGCATCACCAACGCGCCCTGGCCATGGCTCACGGTCTCGAACAGGCTCTTCAGATGCTCCAGTTCAGCACGCCGTCGGACGAAGGTGTGCTTCCGAGCCGGCCCCCTCACCACTCGCGAGCCAGCGGCGCCAGGTTGAGAAGTCGTGGCCTCGGTCTTTCCTGGCACGCGTGCCTCCGAACCAAGCGGCCACCTGGCTGCGCGACTTGAAGTCGAGCTTGCCCAGGATATGCTTCACGTGCACTTCGACTGTCCCTTCGCTGATTACCAGCCGTTCCGCAAACTCGCGATTGCTGAGCCCATCAGACACCAAACTGGCGATCTCGCGCTCGCGAACCGTCAGCATGTCGGAGGCATGTGTGCGAGAAGGCGCCTGTACCGTCGGAGCCACGTGCTTGCTCAGGGCCATTGCGCGCGTCAGCGCCGGCTGCATATGCATCTCCCGCAGCTCGGGAATCGCAATGTCGAGATGCTCCCGCGCCTCCGACCGCGCGGCGCCGTCCGTCTCTTCGAGCAACAGCTCGGCCAGGCTCAGGTGAGCCAATGCAATCTCTGGCCGATAGCGGATTTTGGTACACGCCTCAAGGGCTTGCGTGTAGTGCGCTCGCGCAGCGCCTCGGTCTCCCAGCAGTCTTGCCGCGTCTCCCACATGGCGTACGACACACGTGAAGAAAGTCGCTACGGCGGTAATTGGCAGGTGGGAAACGCGCGCGAGTCGTGCAACCAGAGACTGTGTGGCCGCTCGGTCTCCAAGGACCACCGCGGCTTCGAGAAGTAACGCGAGCGTATGGATCGGGAGCTCATCAGCATCATCTGTATTTCGAAGAACCTCGGCGAGCAAG
The DNA here is from genome assembly GCA_963776625.1 of uncultured Chloroflexia bacterium. Taxonomy (GTDB): domain Bacteria; phylum Chloroflexota; class UBA6077; order UBA6077; family CF-72; genus CF-72. Next base: position 363,117 of record CAVZNP010000015.1, read on the forward strand.
GGTCCGGCAACCGCCCGCGCTTCGTCCATACGTCCGACCTGAGCCAGACACACGGCCCGGGCACAGGTCCAATGAAGCAATTGCAAATGTACGCCAGCCTCGAGGGCGACCCGCAGCTCGCCTATAAGTGGGATAGCGTCGGCAGCTACCTCGAGCAGTTCGACCGCGCGGCCTCAGGCTGAAGGTATACTAGCTCACGCACAGCGATCACCAGGTCCGAGTCCACGATTGCCACGCGGAGTGCACCGGTTTCGGTTCGAATCTGATCCGTTTTCGGTTCATCCCACAGCGCGGGCGGGAGTAGACCATGCCGCGTTGGTACGCGATCGCTCAGCGACGGTCCGTCCGCTCGCCGCGCGCATCCGCCAGGGCAGCTTCGAACGACTCCATTGCCTGTTCGATACGGTCAACTCCGGCGGAGGGGAGCCATACCATGGCCCGTTCGATCCCGGCGGTCTCCAGTAACTCGAGGACGCGTGGTTCTACGGGCGCATTCAACATCACGTGCACCCGGACCGTTTTTCCCAGGTCAGCTGCTCGGGTGCGCAGTTCACTTGCGCGCGACAAAACGGTCTCGTTGTAATTGGGAATCCATCCGTCGCCGTACGCCAGCACTCGGTCCAGGACCCGCGGACCAGCGCCTCCGACGAGGACGAGGGGGTATGGTCGCTGTGCAGGCTTCGGCCACGACCAGAGCGGATCAAACGAAACATGCCTGCCGTGAAACTGAGCATCCGTGTGTGTCCAGATCTGTTGCATGGCTTCCACGTATTCGCGCATGACCGCGAAGCGTTGGGTTGGATCGACACCGTGATTGCGTATCTCTGGTTCATTCCAGCCGGCACCTACTCCAAACTCGAACCGCCCGCCGGTGAGATGGTCGATACTGGCGATTGCCTTCGCCAGTCCAATCGGTTCGTGTTGGGGCACCAGGCAGACTGCCGTGCCGATGTGCAGGCGAGAAGTCACCAGTCCTGCCGCGGTGCACGCGACCATTGAGTCATAGGTGTGCCAGTACCGACGTGGGAGCTTGCTCCCGTCCGAGGACAGCGGGCGCCCGTCGCCACGCGGGATATGCGTATGCTCGGCGAAAAGCAGCGCGGCATGGCCGCGTTGTTCGATCATCCGTGCCAGCGTCGAGGGATCAACAGCGTCGTGCGTCGGGAAATATCCGAATCCGGACTCCACCACCCTATGTTAGCCCAGCGGTAGGTGCACCTGCGGGTAGAGCCCCACCAGTGGACGCTGTCTGGCCCTGCCCTGCAATGCGCTGGATGGACTCGGTCATGTTCAGCCAGGATCCGCTGAGCGGCGTGTACAGCCGCATCACCCCGTGTTCGAACAACCACGCGATGAAGCTCACGCTGGTGTGTCCCTTGAGGTTGTCCATGACTAACAGGAGGCGCAGTGGTGGCAGCGTGTCGCACAGTGTCGGCTTGTTGGTCAGACCGACCTGCCAGCGCTCCCAGGCCGCGCGGTTCTCCAACTCCGTCAAGATCTTCGCCGGTGGCAATGAGTCGAGGATGGCCGCCAACTCCGCTTCCAACCACGCGTGCAAGATCACGTTGGGGCAACTGGTGACGCCCTTCACGCGTACCTGCCCAGTCGCTGGATGGAACAGCGTGAGCATCTTGGCGGTGCCATGCCGAATGTGTGCATGCGGGTAACGAGCAGGCTGACCGACGGGCTGCCAATGGCTACCTGGCTGGGGGATGGCCTGGTAGGGGCCAGCTTCGTCCATACCCCACACGGCCAATCCCATCCGCTCGCCCTGGGTGTAGGCCTGCTCGATCAGGCTTTTTTCGCGCTGGCGTCCGGGTCGTGGACCTCGACCTCGCCACGTTTACGCTTGCGGATGGCCGCACCGGTGCGGCACCAGGATCGGTCGTGTTGCCAACTCACACCCGCATCATGCAGCACCGCCCAGATCGTGTACGTGCTGACCTTGGGCAACCCATCCGGTGCACGCCGCAGAGCACGCTGCAACGTCAGCACCGTCGGCTTCGAGAGAAGGCGCATCACGTTCAGCAGTTCTGGGAAGGCCAGATCCAGCGTTGCGCGGAGGCGATTGAGGGTAATTTGTTCGATCCCGCACCAGATCGGCGCGCAAGCGGGTCAGCTCGCGCAGTCCGACCAGCGGGTTGTCGTGCTGCAGGTCAGCACCGCTTGGCTGGAGAGCCATGAAGCGGGCTAGTGCCCGAGCATCGACGCGATCAGTCTTCGCTTTGTGGCCCTCCGATCGGCGGAATTGAGCCGCTGGGTATGGATCCAGCACTACCACGCGATAGCCCCGATTCGTGAGGAATCCGAACAGCGTCAGATGCTAGTGGCCGGTTGCCTCCAGCCCAATCAGGACATCGGCGGCGTCTGCGGCCACCCCCTGCAAGAAGGAGGTGAACTGCTCGAAGCCATCTCGTCCGACAGTGAATCCCAGTTGACCGACCCAGTTGGCGCTGTCCACCTCATACGCGGCGGCCTGGTGACGCGTCTTGCCCGTATCGACCCCGACAAATATGCGCACTACGCGAGGTCCTCCCGATATTGATCGAAGGTTGGCGGGAGATCCGCCCGGGCACCACGCAGGTCGATCGGGGCAGTCACAGGCTGCGCCATATTCCTAATCAGGCGTCCCACCACCAGTACGCGGGCAACTCGAAATCAGGAGCGACTATCAAGGCGTACGCCATCGGCCGGCGCGACTTTCTCAGTTTCTGCGAGCAGCGCGGCGCCGAAGCGCTGCCCGCCAGCGACGTCACCGTGGCCGGCTACCTCGCCGAGCTGGCCGACGCCGGGCTCAAGGCGGCCACCATCGGCCGCCGCCTGGTGGTCATCTCCCAGGCGCACAAGGCCGCCGAGCTACCGTCGCCTACAACCGCCTCGCTGGTGCGACGTACCCACGCCGGCATTCGCCGCTCGATCGGCACCGCGCAGACCGCCAAGGCACCGGCGGTGGTCGACTAACCTGAAGCGCATGCTGGCCGCGCTGCCCAACACTGCGTCGGGCTCCGCGATCGCGCGTTGCTGCTGGTGTGCTACGCAGGCCGTCGAGAGTTCGCAGGCCGTCGAGAGTGGCCGTCTGCACGACGAGCAGGAAGCGCTCCGGGAGGCGCTTGCGCTCTGGGAAGAACGCGAGCGCAGGCTGCAGGAGCTTCTCGCGTCTGTTCACTCCGCCAGCGCCGCCCACGCGCGCGGGGAGGGGCGCCCGCTCACCGAAGCCTCCTTGCAGGAGTTGACCGACCAGGTGAAAGCGCGAGGTCGTGCCCGTCTGGCTGCTGAGCAGTCACAGCCCGAGTAGATGGCACACCGGCTTGCGCTTGAAGCCGAAGCCGACCTTGACGACATCTGGTATTTCATCGCCAGCCGGAGCGCAACCCGGAGGTGGCTGATCGCTTCATCGACAGCCTCAGTGCGCGCTTCCTGTTGCTCGCCCGTCACCCGCACCTGGGTCGCCGCCGCGATGACGATCTGCTGCCTGGCCTGCGCAGCTTCCCCTCGGGCGGTACGTCATCCTGTACAGCGTCGAGTCCAAGCGCGACGTGATGATCGTGCGCGTCATCCCCGGCGAGCGCGAGATCCCAACCGTCATGCGGAGCTGATTCATTTGCGCGGCGGGTCAATGCGTGGGAGACACAGGGCCTGGCCTATGTCGATGGTTGTCACCAGCCCGCGTGGGCTGGTGATCGGCAAGAAACACCTGTCCGGTGCTGCCCCATCGGTGCACGAGGCGACCCAGGCCGCTGAGCTTGCGGCCGAGTAAACGGTGCCCACGCTGGGCGTTGATGGAAGAAGTTCGGAGTTCGCGATGCACCTCGTACTACCGAGGCCCTCCCCCTTCGGTGTCAGGTCCTCGCGCTGCAACTTCTCGACCAGAGTCAAGATGCAAGCCCGGCCGCGGCGATCCAACCAGCGAGAGCGGCGGCTACGCACAACCAGTTCGAGGGCGGCATGATCGGCGAGCCGACCTGTCACCCGTGCGTAAGGAAGAGCCGACTAGCCGACGAGTCCTGGCAGCCACTCACACGAACCGACTCCACGGGTCGTGCTGTAGGCTGCCCGCGACTCAAACCCGGCATGAGGGTACACGGGTGGTCCGGTGCGCGGCGGCCCTGTCTCGCCTGATTCGCCGGCCAAGAGCGACGACTTACGAGGGCGTCGGGTTCGTGAGCCGTCAGCCGATTGCGCAGACGGAGGTGCCCGGGCGAGTGTAGTAGTGCTGGTCGGAGTCCGGCGCGCGCTCGAACCGCGGCGCCGGCAAGATGTCGGTCACGATCGGCCGACGGAAGGTGCCGGAGCGGTCGAGCTCCTGCTTCGACGCGCGGGCGGCCGCCTCCTGCTGCGGGGTGTGGAAGTAGATGACCGAGCGGTACAACTGCGAGCGCTTCGGGTCCGTAGGGTCCTCGATTTCCCAGAAGACGTCTAGCAACCGCTCGTACGTCACCTGTTCGGGATCGTACTCGACCTGCACCAGCTCGGTACCAGTGGCATCCTCGTAGCCGACGGTAGTGTCGACCACACCTTCCACCTGATAAAAAGCTGCCTCCGCGTTCCAGAAGCAGCCAGCTCCAAACGTCGCTTTCTGTGTCATTGTCGTTGCTATCCAATCGCGCCGATGCGCTGGGGATGACATCCGTAATGGTCTGAGCCGCGAGATCAAGATCACGTGCGAGCCGTCGACCTCGATGATGGTGGCGCCGGCGCCCTTGCTATCGACAGACAACATCGCCAGCGGCCCCTTTTATTGCTGCTTTTTGCAACGCTTCACGATGGCAACTTCTTCCATGCGGGGGCAGGCCGGACGACTCGGAGAACCCGAGGCGGAAATTGGATCCCTGGTGTCGGTGCTGGACAGGCGCGTGGCCACTGCTGAAAGCCGATGCCTGGAACCAGTCAACGCCCGTTTTAGTCGCCCGAAGATCTGCCCCCGACCACGACACTCAATGCGGCAAACCCTCCAGATCGTGGTAAATCAGACGCTCCTCAAAGCACCAGCGTCCATCGAGTTTGATGCAGCGATCGGTGTAGGACGCGACGAAGTTGAGTTCGACGCGCCCGTTCGCGGCATCGAGGCCGAAGTGAGCGATGTACGTGTGTGCTGTACAGCGCTGACTGTCGCCGCGCACGACTGGCAGACCCATAAAGTGGCGAGCCTTCGCGTGGGCACCTATTCGGCCACCAGCCAACATATTGTCAAACCATTGAGCGACTTCTGCTTGTCCTTCGTAACGGCTGCGGTTGCCAATTTTCACTACCGCGGTCGGTGCGAATAGCGCTACAAAGTCCTCGCGAACTGCAAGATCTAAGTGTTGCGCGTAACTAGAGATCAGATCGATGACCTCCAGTCGGTCCTGCGCACTCATAGGCATTGACTCGGCCATGCGTTAGAGGTTATCGGCCATCCCGCCGGTGAATGACGCACTCTCGAGCGAAGGCAGTACCGCGGCCATCAGCGACAAGGTCAAGCCGCTGTGCTGCTTGGCAGCCAACGAGTTTGTCGCCTGATAGATCGACTCTGGGACACCGCCAGCCTCGTCGATTACGACCAGGGCGTAGCGCGCGTGCAGGCCCTGAAACGCCGCTGGCGAATCGTCCGCCGACCTGGTCGAAAGGCCATGAGCTTGTCGTCAATCCACCACCCGCTCTGCTTGGTTCGACTCTCAGCTGGCTTGCGGTGCGCGGTTGATCTCGCTCCAGAGAATCGGATGCAGCACCTGACGGCGGAGACGGCCTTCGAGCTCGAGCCAATCGGTCCCCACATCGACCGCCCGGCCTCGTCCTTGCCTTAGCTGGACCAGAGCGTCGCCGACGCGAGCCGAGCGCCTTCTGTCAGCGCGGCCAGCTTGCGCCAGCTCACGCTCGGCGCCACGACGCTCGCGCCAGCGAACGTGCCAAAGCCGCAGTCGGTGCCAGCGATCACGTTTTCGCGCCCCACCAGACGGGCGTAGCGCACGATCCGTTCGGCGACCAGCTCCGGGTGCTCGGCGTACGTCGAGCAGGAGTCGATCACGCCCGGGATCAGCACCATTCCGTCCGGCAAGCGCACGTCTTCGAACACGCGCCACTCGTGCTCGTGGCGCGGGTTGGCGGCCTCGATCGACAGCCCCCCGACGTGGGCCTTCAGGATCAGGCCGATCACCTCGCGCAGAGGCACGTCCAGATGGTGCGGCCCTGTGTAGTTGCCCCAACACACGTGCAACCGGAGTTGTTCGGGCGGCAGGCCGCGAATGGCCTCGTTGAGCACGTCGATGTGCAGCGCCACGACCTGGCGGAAGTCCTCGAGCGAGCCGTCGCGAAATTTCCAGCCGCGCTCCATGGCCAGGTCCGGGGCATCGAGCTGCAGGACGAAGCCGGCGTCGACGATCGCTCGGTACTCGGCACGCATCGCCTTGCCGATGGCTTCGACATGCTCGGCGTACGTCGGGTAGTAGCCCTCGCCGATGACCACGGCGATGGCCCCCGGCGCGGCAGCGGTCATGAACGCTTCTTCGGGCGGGGTGCTGGATAGTGCCTGGCGGAAGTTGGCGATGTCGCGGGCGAGGGCGGCCTGGCCAATGTATTCGATCGGGCCGACGCACTCAGGCCAGCGCGTGCGCCTGGCGCGGCGGGCGGCCATCTGCTCCGCCAGATCAGGATGCTCAGCAACGTCGGCTGCGGTGCGCCGCTCGTAGTTGCCGCCGAGACCGCTCAACCGCTCGCGCGGATAGGCGTTGAAGGCGAGTTTGCTCATTTCCCCGTCGTTGACGCTGTCGAGGCCGATTTCGACCTGTCGGGCGACGACCTCGTGGACAGCATCGGCAACCACCTCGTCGAAGATGGTCTGGTCGACGGCTTGGCCGCCGTCGCCGGCCAGGAGCAGGTCCAGCAAGGGCGCGGGGCGTGCCAGACTGCCCGTGTGGGTCGACAGAATGCGAGAGTCACTGCGGCGCATGGGCGCATTGAAGCAGGTCGCCGCGGGCTGGCGCAGTTGAGTCCTGTACCGGGGAGGTCGTATTTTCGACCGCCAGTCCGCCTGTGCAACTTGGCTGTCAACTGACCGCTGGTTCGACTAACAGCCGTACCGGACTCATCCGGTTGTTGCAGCTCCAGCCGGCGTTGCACGTGTCACGGTCTGGTCTTGCGGACACAGCCTGAACCTGTGACAGCTGCTGGTGGCGTCGCGGGCCACTCAGGTTCGTCGTGGGGCCAGGTCGTTGAGACTCGCAGCTCACTGGCATCGAGACCCAGCGCATTGAGCGTAGGACCAAGCGCCCGTCGCTGACCGGCGGCGGCGAAGCGCGGACGCGACGGCAAGAAGTCAGTCTTCGAGATCGATCAGCACGTGGTACTCAGCTAGCGTTGCTGCAGCGGCTTCTAGCGTCGCGATCATCTGCGGGCGACTCTCGTGGCCAAACGGCCGTGCATCGAGCTTGGCAAAGCGCCGGAGTCGTTCCGTCACGCGCGTCGCGGCCGCCCCTGCGATCCTGGTGTGGAACAGAGTGTCGTCTTCAGCTTCAGGAATTTGCAGGGCCAGCTCGGTCCGCCCGCAGCCTCTCGCTGATAGGACTGTCGTCCCTGACGTCACCAGTTCCTGCTCGACAGGCTGGCAGAAGCGACTGCACGTAGTCCCCAGCCAGGCTCGACTCTGGCCGGCCTGATGTACGTGCCTGGGCGAGCCTCCAAATCGTCGAATCGATTTCAGATTGCGTGCGATGCCCGATGCTTGTCTGGCCGCACCCGATCAGGTGCGCTGGACCCGCTCGGTCGGTCGCCAAGGCTGGGCTATGCGCGGCATTCCGTGCAGATGTTCAGCGAGATTGTGGGTGCCGACCGGCGGACTTGGTCACGTATTACGCCCCTGGCCACGAATGGAGAACGAGCTCCTGGGTTCGCAGCCCATCGTTGAACGACGGTGACACGCCGTCAATCACCGCGCGGACAAATCGGTCGGCGATTCCGAATGCACCCGTGTCGACGCCCGGTCGGCACCGGCCGTCACCGAGGACGTGCTGGCCATGCTCGCTGGTCTGCCGCTGACCGCCGCGGAGGTGCCGCCGTTCACCTACCGCCGCGGCGCGACGCTGACCCAGGCGCGGCCGCGTGTGCAGGTGCTGCTCGGACTGCGCGATCGGGCGCTGTTGCTGCTGGGCTTCGCCGGCGCCTTCCGCCGTTCGGAGCTGGTGGGGCTGGACGTCGCCGACGTGCGCTTCGTGCGCGACGGCATGCTCGTCAGCCTGCGCCGCTCGAAGACAGACCAGGAGGGCGCCGGCGAGCAGAAGGCGATCGCGTACGGCGAGCGGCCCGAGAGCTGCCCGGTGCGCGCGCTGCAGGCCTGGCTCCAGGCGGCCGCCATCGCCAGCGGGCCGTTGTTTCGGCGGGTGACGTGCTGGGGTCGGGCTGGCGAGCAGCAACTCAGCGCCCAGGTGGTCGCCCTGGTTGTCAAGCAGCGCGCCCTTGCGGCTAGCCTGGACCACGCGCCTACACCGGCCACAGCCTGCGTGCCGGTCTGGCCACCGCCGCCGGCGTCGAGGAGCGCGACATCATGCGCCAGACCGGCCACCGCTCCGAACGCATGGTGCGCAAGTACAAGCGCGAGGGCCAGCTCTTCCGCAACAACGCCTCGAGTCGCGTCGGATTCTGACGGCGAGCCTGGCGACGTCTACCGAGTCGCCGCCGGTGCCCCTTCTCTTCCAGCGACGACGCGGTCTTTACCACCGATTACCTGCAGTGTTTGCGCGCGCCGTCGACAACTCCGACAACTCGACGCTCTGCTGCGTCAGCCCGTCCGTTGTTAGTCGCCGGGTTGCATCTCGCCGACGGGCGGTCGGGGTACTCCGTTGACGTGATCGCCGGCGATCACGTCAATTTAGGAACGAGTGAGCACGTCGTATACGTGGGCGGCGTGCTCAACGACTATTTCCGTGTCCTCCACCAGAAGATAGCGCTGGCCCACGAGCGCCATCGTTGACTCGCGGATCTTCGCCAGGAAGTCAGCTCGGTCGGTGTAGCGCTCGGCAATCGAGAGGCGGGAGTCACTGGTACGCTCGCGCTCCTCACGTGTCCGCGGGAAGGGCAAGGTCGAGCCCTGAAGATCGGCCAGTTGACCCTCTCCGCCAGAAGCCGGGTCGCGCGGGTTCCACCCGGCGAAGGTCGCAAGCGGCACGCTCACCAGCGGCAGACGAATGCCGCCCACCTCGTTGCCGTCGGCGTCGACGGCCGACACACGCGTAGGATAAGGATCACCCTCCACGATCGGGAAGCGCGGCACACCAGCCTCGGCCTCCGGCCCGAGGTCCACCCGCGTGAAGTGTCGCATTGCGGCGGGATCTGGCAAGCAGGCTCCGGGAATCTCAGATAGCTGCGACAGCGCAGTAGAGATCGATACCGCCGTGTCGTCCGAGATGCGTGGGAACGCGCTTGGCGGCGGCTCGACCCCAGCTGCGACCCAGTCTGCGAGATTGGTGAGCGCCGCCCGTAGCAGCGGGCGGCTATCGAGCATGCCCTGCGGATTGCCCAGGCGGAACCCAAGCCGCTCATTCACGCTGCTGAGCTCCAGAGCGCCAACGCTATGCTGAGTGCTCGCGAAGAAGTACACCCGGCTGTCAGTCGCTGGCTCGCAGTCCGCCTCGCCAGCAATGTCCGAATGCGTGAGCGACGCACCCGACTGCCAGTACTCCGTGCCACTGTTGACGAACATCGTCCGCACTGCACCCGCCTGCAACAGCAGGGCCTCGTTCACAAAGGGCGGACGCTGACCGAACCCGGGCTGGACGTTCAGCGACGGTTGCGCAAGGCGGTGATTGAACTCGCCCTGACGCGCGCCAGCGATCGACGGTAACACGCCGTCGAACACCGTCCGGCCGGACTCGTCGGTATTCAGGCCGTGAAAGAGAAAGGTGCGCAGGAACCGACCACTCTGGGAGCTACCGAAGCCGATCGCCTGGCTGATAGCCCGCTCGCCCGTGTAGCGAAAGTAAGACACAGCGTCGCGGACGGCTAGCAGGCCACTACCCGGCGACCGGACAGCCAGAGGTTGTGTAGACCAGCTCGTAGATCGCGCCGGGCATAAAGCCATCGGCGAGACAGAGTGAATACGGCCCGTCGGCCGAGCGACGGACAAGGCTCCAACGGTCGTCCGCCACGACCGCGGGTGCCGTTGAGGGCCGGTCGCGCACATAGAGCGTCGCGTCCGCGTTGGCAATCGGGTAACTACGACTCAGGCGAGTGGCGTCCAGGACGACTTCGGTCGTCGGCCGATCCAGTTGCAGAAACACGCGGGCCTGGCCGCCGATTGGCCGCTCGCCTTCCATGGCCGTCGGGGCGCGCAGACCCATGCCGGCCGCCGGCGCGACGTCGTGCTGCCAACCGGTCCACAGGATGGTCCAGCCGCGCTGCATGAGAAATCCATCGCCCGAGTCGATGCTGCTGGGCAGGCCGCGGTCGGCCCGATTGAAGTGGCTCATGGCCAGCTTCTGGCCGCGGTTGGGGACGTCAAACAGCAGGTGGCCCGTGGCGCGATCGGGGTCGAGCGGCTGGAGCAGGCAGAAGTCCGCGTCGAAGTGGACGAGTCCATCTGCGTCGCGTGTGGCGCGCTCCAGGTCCACAATGGCGCGATTGGCGGGCTCCTCGGGCCGCACGCCGAAGCGAAGCACGCCCTCCACGACCTCATAGGCTCCCCGCTCGCCAAACGTGCGCCCATCAGCCAGCGGCGCGCGGGCTTTCACCTCACAGCTCAGGACGGTCATAGCCCGTGCAGGATAGCCCTCTGTCCCAGCCCGAGCGCGTGCCGAGGGAAAGACGTGATCACTGCGGCACGGAGCGCTGCAGAGTCTAGACGCGTGTCCGATCGCGCCCAAGGAACTCGTTTCAGGGCGTTAGGTCGAGGCGGCGGTGGCAGTGGGTTGCGCTCGGCGCACTCCATTTCTGCGGAGCCGTTGCGAGAACGGCATCATGCCGAGCATTACGCACGCGCCCATGGCGGAGGTGATGGCCATGTCGAAGAGAATGTCAGGCTCGCCATAGGCCAGCATGACCAGGCAGCCGATGAGGCCACTGACCAGGGCTAGCTTGGTTTTCCAGCTCGCTTCATGCCAGGTCATGCCACGACTTCTCAATCCGACGATTCGGCGACGGCAGGTCGAGCGGTGAGTAACCGGCAAAGGCCTCGAAAAGCCAGGTAACGGGAATACGGTCCTCTCGACCCACGGCGACCAGGGTCGCCATGCAGCCCGATAGGTAGTCGAACTCGCTGAAGTCGGCACCCTGGGCATGGGCTCGAGCCTTTCCCGCAGCGGTCATGTAGTCGACCAGCGCGGTGATCTGCTCGTCGCTGAACTCGGGTAGCGCGGTGCTGGGGTAGTCGGGGACGTCAATGTCAATCATGGGTCGGGGCTTTCAAGAGTGTTGCGAGAGATGCTCATGCGACTCGGACGGAGGTTTGCTAGTTCGAGTGTCACGCCTAATCGCGCAGGCCGTTGCTGACGCCGCTCCGCGGTGCCCCTCTTCGAGGGACGTGTGATTGGCGCGCACCTGCGGCGTGTCGGCGGATGATGTCGCGCCGCCAATTGGGACAGCGAGCGTGTGTGGGGCGAATTAGCCTGCTGTTGCATTGGGAAAAGTTCTTCCTGCCGCGATGCCCCGGCCGTTGCTGCGGTGCGGGGCTTCCTTGACATTTCCAGTATCAGACAGACGTGTAAAACGCTGATAAGCCGACTGTTAAATCGGTGGCAAATGTGAGCACCGTTCACGTCCTGTTTCATCACACACGAGCGACCGCACTGGAGTGTCGAACTTCGCGACGAGGGACAGTTCTACGGAGGCACCATTTAGCGCTAATCGGGTAAGGGGTATGGCTCGAGCGCGATCCAGCCTGTCGGCGACCCCTTTGGACGTCGCAACACGGGCGGGCGACAGGACTGTACAGGGCCATCGCACTACCAACCAGGCCAAGCCCGATCGCCCACGCGAAATATTCCTATTCGAGGTGGGTAACCGGAGCGAAGGCGACTAGCCCGGCAAACGCAGTCAACCCTAACGCTTCGTAAAAGGCGAATCCGATCACACCCTGCGATCAGATTCCAGACCAGGTACCGCGCTGCGGATGGGGCACCGACTTCGTACTCCGTGGCGAAGATGTCCGTGAACAGTGGATTGCCGACGATGCCGTTGAACGCCGACGCAAGCGCGGCGACATCGAACCCAAGCGCAGTCGCGCGCGCAATGCACAGCCTAATGTCGCATCCACGCCGCGATGTGCTGGACGAGGATCGCGACTGGACCCTCCGGTCCACACTTGCTGCAAATAGAAGTGAGCAGAATGCCGAGAGCAGGGCGCCTGGAAATGTCCGGTAGTCGGTCACAGTCCCATTGCCCTTGAGGGACTCGGTGAACCCCCGTCGATCACGGTCGGCGCATGCAAACTCTCTTCTGTACCAGCCCCAACCATCAGCGACAGGAGAATTGTCAACACAGGAACGGCCCAGTGGTTATCGCTCACGTAAGCGTTGGCCCAGACAATTGCATTCAACGCGGTAGCCAGTTGCAGGAACGCAGCGGTAAAAAGCCACGGCGATCAGGGCGACAACAAGCATTTACCAAAGCTTCGGAATCCCTCACGGGCCTCCGACTGCGGGCTCCGGCTGCGGCCCGGCGTCCACTACAGTGGACGGCTGTCATCAGGAAGGCACGCCGGCCACGCGCACTACGCGAGGGTGTAGATGCTCGCGATCTGGTTGCCGGGCGCCACCAGGACAACGCGCGTTCCGGGGTTCAACGCCGACGTGGCGACACTTGTCCCCAGCCCCAGATAGGTGTCCGTCGGCGTGTCGACGCCCGCCGCGAAATGCAGCGTCATGTTCTGGCCGGCGCCGACCGTGACGGTTGTCAAGCCGACGTAGAACGCGGGACCCAGCAGCAGCGTCCAATTATTCAGGGTCATCTGTGTGGGCCCGTTGTTGTGCAACGTCACCATGGTGTCCTGCCCGTTGACGGCGACGTTGGTGATTTGCACAGGCGACTGTGCAGTCGATGTCGCGACCGCGGCCGCGGATTGTGTCCCCGCAGCCTGTACCGTGGGCGCTACCTGTGTAGCAACTGCCTGCGCGGTTGGTGCAAGAGCCGTTGCCTCGGCCTGACGCGTCTGGGCCAGACTCGCCGACGCACTGCCCAGCGTCGCGCTTGCCGCACCGACCGTCGGCGCTACCTGCGTCTGCGCCGCGATGAGCGTGGGTGCCACCTGCGTCTGCGCCGCGGTGAGGGTGGGTGCCACCTGCGTCTGGGCCGCCGCAACCGTCGACACCACCTGGGTCTGGGCCGCGACGACCGTCGACAAGACCTGCGTCTGCGCCGCCGAGATAGTGGCTGGCACCTGGGTCCGGACGGCCGCGACCGTGCCGATGACCTGGGTCTGTCCTGCCGCAACTGTGGGCGCCTCCTGCGTTTGGGCCGCGCTCACTGACGACACCACCTGGGTCTGCGCCGCGCCAATTGACGACACCACCTGGGTCTGGGCCGCCGACAGCGTGGGCGCGATCTGCGTCTGAGCAGCGGACACTGTCGGTGCGATCTGCGTCGCGCCGGCCTGAATGGTTGGCGTCGACGCAGGCGGAGGCGGCGGCGGCGCAGCGCACGCCAACCCGATCGCGAGCAGCGTGCAGACGGGAAGGAACGGCTTGTCCTTGAAGATCGTTCGGGCCGTCCTCGCCACGCTGATCGACTTGAGCGTGTGCATATGCTTCAGGCCCCCGTCGCCGGTTCCGCGACGGGCTCCTCGCCCATCAGTTCCATGGATCTGTTGTAGATGTCGATCTCGAATCGGCGTGTCGACAGATACTGGACAACGAAGCCAGCGACCGCCACGACGACGAACCCAAGAGTCCACCAGGCTGAAGCCTGTAGTGCAATGCGGACCGGGTTCTGCACGACCTGTGCTGCAGGCCCGCCAAAGAGCATCAGAAACGTCGCGACGATCAGCCCGGCGCCAAGGATTGACGTCGCGGCGATGACCACCAGTTTCTGAACGTTGAAGGCAAGCACGCAGATCGCCACGATGATGGCGAGGGCCAATCCCACGAGCCACACCAGTAATCCGAAGTTGAATCCAATGGCCTCCATCACGCCCACGCCGAGTGCGTAGCCCAATGCGCCGCTGATCAGCGTCACGGCCGCGAAGTAAAATAGGTACGCGCACAGGGCAAAGATCAGAGCCAGGATGAACCCTGCGATCCAGCTCGTGGCCGTCGACAGGAACCCGTCACCAAAGACCGCCTGCACGCTCTGCGCACCCAGCCCGAATCCGAAAAAGAATCCCCAGATGGGCAGCAGAAACACGAAGAAGCGATAGCCGCCGAGCACCAGCAGCGAACCAAAGAACAGAGCAAGCATGGCGCCGACCGCCACGCCAAAGAAGGATTCCTGGGTCATATCATCCAATCTCGTGTCGCCCGCTCGTGGTGGGCACATACGCACCTTGGAGCATGCTAGGAGATGGCGCCGCCGCCAGCCAATCCTGGAAGTCACCGACCCCTCGAATCCAGTCGACCAGTTGCCGAAAACCTGCTCCTCCCGCTACTGGTGCGGTAAGGACCGTCGAATCTCAGCGCTGTCGTACCCAGCGCTGGCCGCCTGCAACGCATCAGCTTGCCGCCATGCTGACAACCCGCCCGGGCAAAACGCATCTGCTGACGGCGTTGTGTGTGGCGGCATGCCGTCAGCGAAAACACGTGCGCTTCACCACCGCGTCCGCACTGATATCCTGGCGGCGGGTGGCAAGTTCAAAGGGCGAGTCGCAAGCCCTCCTTCGTTCCACCGATAACACGCTGGCGGCGTATCTGACCTTTCTGGCGCAGGAGCAGGTCTCGGCTCGAACCGCGCGACTGTACCTCAGCCACCTCGGCAGATTCGCAGCTTGGCTACGGGACCAGTACCGCGCCCAACTCGTCGACGCCACCAGCCACGACCTGCGCGAGTACCGAGAGCGACTCGCCGACCGGCGGAAGGCAGCATCGGTGAATGCTGCACTGGCGGCGCTCCAGCGTTTCTACGGCTGGGCTCAGGAGACCGCTCGCGTCCAGACGAACCCCCAGGCCAAACTCAAGCCGATCGCCAATCAGCCACTGGCGCCACGCGGCTTTACTTCTATTGAGCGTCAACGGCTCCGTCGCGAAGCCGAACGGGCTGGACCTATGGCGGATGCGATCGTCACCACGTTGTTGAACACCGGGCTACGCGTCGACGAACTCGTCAGCCTGACATGGTCGGACGTGGTCCTGCAGCCTCGCTCGGGAAGAGCTTTCATCAAACGAGGTAAGGGCGACACAGCGCGCATCGTTCCGTTGAACGCAACCGTGCGCGAGGCCTTCAGCGCAATCCGGCCGGTTGTTGCCGAAGGGCCCGTTTTCCGCGGCAAGCGCGGGCCATACACGGATCGCGATAGTCGCAACCTGCTGGCAGTGCTCGGTCGTCGCGCCGATGTCGCGCATGTTCACCCGCATCGGTTCCGCCACGACGCTGCCCGGCGCCTGGTTGAAACGGTAGATCTGCCGACCGTTGCCGCGCTGCTGGGCCACAGTCGACTCGATACGATCCGCATCTACGCCCAACCGGACGAGTCTGCGTTGGAACGAGCCGTCGTCGCGCTCGAGTTGTAGCGCGGCGTACGGACCTAAGCGCCCGTGGCACGAACAACCATCAGCGAGGCCAGCATACGGATGACCGTCCGTCGCGCTAACGAACGGTCTGTGACGGAAACGATGGGTTATCCCGCCAGTGCGATGGGAACGCAGTTGCGGGCGTACGTCGAGCACCAGTTTCTCACCGACTTGCAGTTCTACGGAGTGCCGACTGTCGGCTTCTCCTTTGATTGGTCCAACCCGTGCCAGGAAGGGCACGTCACACGCTACCTCGACGGGATGCTGGAAGAGATGTCAGACGTCGGCGTCAACCGGGCCGATGCAAGGCCAGTCGCCGAGGGCTGGCTGGACTTCATCCATGGTGGCGGCGACGCCCCACTCTTTGTTTTTTGGCTCTTCCTCAGACTTCGCGACGGAGATGCTTGGCGTAAGGTCAAGGGTCAAGCAACGATCCCCCGGCATGTCTGGGAGCGATTGTCGGACCACAGCCGAGATGTCTGTACGTCTGAAACAACATACGACGCCAGATGGTCCGGGACCCTCTGGTTGTTGGATGGCGACGTACACGCCGTGAATCCTCCGAAACTCGATCCTTATGAGCGGAGCCAGGTTGCCGCAAAGACGCGTGGACGGCAATGTCATCTGAGATGCTCGGTCAACAGGCTCTGCCACGCGTCGGGCATCGCTTGGTAAAACGCGCCACGATTGCAGCAGTCATTTTGCTCGCGCTGTGCTTGTTCCTTGTCGGTCTGGACTGCCTGGTCGCTGGGCCGACAGGTGGCTGTGCGGTGATAGTTGGTCAGGCCGCCATCGTGACCAGCGCCTTCCTGGTCTCAGTCGTGGTGCAAATGCTCGGTAATTCGCGCGTGCGGCCAGGTGAGTGGGCGTCACTGAGGACGACATTGTGCAGGCGCGTTCCATCGGTCTCGCCGACTCGGCGCTGTCCATTGCGGCTCGGCGCGAGTTTCCTGATTCCGACGTAGTCGTCAGTGCGCGTGGACTCAGCATCACCACCCATGCCAGCCAATATCGCTGCACCAGCTCATACGGCATCAGCCGGCGGGCGCTGCGGTTTCTAAGGCGGTTCAATGACAGCGAGCACGTACGCCGAATACCGACTCACGGGAGGCTGACGCCATGCGGAAACTGACCTTTGGCATGAACCTGAGCCTGGACGGCTACATCGCCGCGCCCGGCGACGACCTCGGCTGGAGCGTGCCGAGCGACGAGCTGTTCCAGTGGTGGTCCGACCGGGTGGGGGCGACGGGCCTGGCGCTGTACGGGCGCAAACTGTGGGAGACGATGAGCTCCCACTGGCCGACCGCCGACCAGCAGCCTGGCGCCACACCGGCGCAGATCGAGTTCGCCCGCCGCTGGCGGGACATGCCGAAGGTGGTGTTCTCCTCGACGACCAGCGCGGTCGACTGGAACGCCCGCCTGGTCACCGGCGACGCTGTCACCGAGATCACCCGGCTCAAGACTGAGGATGGCGGTCCCATGGACGTCGGCGGCGCCACCCTCGCCGCGGCGGCCATGCGGGCCGGGCTGATCGACGAGTACGCGATCGTCACCCACCCGGTCCTGGTGGGCGGCGGCACGCCGTTCTTCACGGCCCTGGACAACTGGGTGAACCTGAACCTGGTGGAGACCCGGACGTTTCCCGACGGCGTGCTCCTGACCAGGTACGAGACCAGGCGCTGAATACCCGACCTCGGATCGGCGCGGGCTCGGGCCACCCAAGGATCTCGTGGCCGTTAGCGGGATCCGTGTACGGGACCCGCGCGCTGGGAGTCCCCTCAGACGGCGAGCACGGTGCGCGCGCGCTCGCAGAAATCCTCGACGGCGGGCCTGGTTGGCCACTTGCCGGCGCTGAACATCGTTGCGCGATCCGTCAGAGGCGACTGACCAAGAGGTCCTCGTGGCTTAGACCGGTTTTCGTTCCATCGCTACCCAAGACCCGATAGTGCTTCGTCCACCGCGGAAATAAGTTCGTCCGCACGTTCAGGAGGAGTGCCGTCGAAGCTGGTCGAACTGGTGAAGCGGACCAGGCAGTAACTTTCATACCGTCCTCGGGGGATTCGGGTTCATCCAACGAGCGAGCCGACGTACATCGGCTGTTTCGTACGCCTGCCGACCAGACGATCGACCCAGAACTCTGCTTTGTAATGATGCCCTTCAGGGATGATTTGAACGAGCTATGGGAAGACGCAATTCGTAACACAGTCGCCAGTCTTAGCCTCAACGCTGTGCGTGCAGACGAGACCTATGGAGTCGGTCCCATCATGAAGGACATCTGGACCCAGATCGTCCGCTCGCGAATACTTATTGCAGACCTGACTGGCAAAAAATCGAACGTCTTCTATGAATTGGGGCTGGCCCACGCGTTGGAGCGCGACGTAGTGCTCTTGTCTCAGTCGATGGATGACGTCCCTTTTGACCTGCGACACCTGCGCGTCATCGTGTATCAATCTACTGGTCGCGGCCTGGAAGTCTTGAAACAGACCTTGCGGAGGACACTTTCAGAGTTGACAGGCCTGAGCTGAACGTGCTCGAGGTTTCCTTTCCTGGTTTGTGTGCTCGAGGCAGCCTGCCTACACCCAGGGAGACCCCGTGAGAACGGGAAAGGAATCGCTCAGAAGCCGAACACCTGGCCACCGGGCTGAACCAGGCCCTGCGCACCTGGCTCAGCCCGCGGTGGGACGGCGCTGCCCTATCGGCGAGGCAGTCGGGTGCTTGCCTCGTATCGGCGGATCAACCGCCGATACGTTGGGTATCGGGCGTACGCTACGGGAATGTCGCCGAGGTTCGCTGCGAGCCGTGCCCGCTAGTGCCGGGTTTCGTTGAGGCCACCGAGCCGTTCCGGCGTGAGCTGCTCGCACACTGCTACCGCATGCTCGGCTCGGTCCAGGATGCGGAGAACCTGGCCCAGGAGACGTACCTTCGTGCCTGGCGGTCCTATGGCCAGTTCGAGGGACGGTCCTCGGTACGTACCTGGCTGTACCAGATCGCCACTAACAGGTGCCTGACCGAGTTGGGCAAGCGCGGCAGGCGGATGCTGCCATCCGGCATGTACGAGCCGGAACGGATCCCGGCTCCTACCCCGAGGAGGCCGGGGCGGAGGTGAGCTGGCTGCAGCCTTTGCCGGATGCGATGGTGATTCCCGAGTCGGCTGATCCCGCCGCGGTCGTCGCGGCACGCGAGGGGCTGCGGCTGGCGCTCATCGCCAGCCTGCAGTACCTGCCGCCGAGGCAGCGGGCGGCGCTGGTCCTGCGTGACGTCCTCGCGTTCCCCGCCGCCGATGTCGCCGTCATGCTCGACACCACGACGGCGTCGGTCACGAGCACGCTGCAGCGCGCCCGTGCCCGGCTGGAGGAAGTGGCCCCGGTCGCCGACCAGATCAGTGAGCCGACCGCGCCGCAGGCCCGTGCGCTCCTCGACCAGTACATCGCGGCGTTTGAGAATGCCGACGCAGCCGCGTCCTTCAAACACTTCGTGGACTACGCCGAGTACTACGTCCGAGGGGGACAGCGGGCTTCGCGTTTTCGCGTGGCCGAGATCCACGCTGGACCTGGTATCACGACTTGCTGCGTGACAGCGGCGCGCTGGACAGTTTGCCCACGGGTCCCGGTGACGAGTCGATCCGTCTCCCGGGGCGCCTGACCGAACTGCTGGCGTCAGCTGATTTCGTCGACATCGTGGAAATCGAGGAGCCAACTGATTTCGTGTATGCGTCGGTCGAGGCGTGGTGGTCATCGCTCTGGACCCACGGCTCGCGTCGCGGCCCTCGAGGCACTCGATTCCACATCAGTCGAGCAACTGCGCGTCGAAGCGATGAGCCGTGCGTCGAAACTGACGGGCCCCGAGGGTCTTCCGGGACGCCTGCACATGATCTACGTGCAAGACCACGAGGTGGGCCGACTCTGTTCACTACACAAACGACAATAGCGTCAGCGGCTACTCCCACGCGTCCAGCAGATCGTCGACGGCCTCACTCGCGGCGTACAGACCTTCGAAGCCCGTGTAGTACGCGGAGACACTCAAGCCGTGCACGATCCACTCCTTGCTGATGCCCCAGGCTCGGCCGAGCAGCACTGCTTCGCGCAGCGCATCCCGCGACCCTGTAAGCAGGTGCTGGCGAAGCATGATATACGGCACGACCTGCTTCGGCAGCGTTTGAAAGAGGATCTCCCAGCGCGCCCGGTGCCACTTGAAGAACTCTGGGTGACGCTTCATCGCGAAAACCGCGGATCTGGGAACGTACCCGATGGTCCGCTCGTACCACGCAGTGACGTTCTGCCGATCAGCGTCGGTGAGCTCACTGGCCGATAGGTCCAGTCCGGATTTGAACGCTTCCGGATCAGGGCTCCAACCCTTGGGGAAAGGTGCGGGGTCGGGGCGCTCGTAGAAAAACGGCAGGATCTTGGCAACCGCGTTGTAGACGTGCTGGAGACCCCGCCGAATCCCTGCCTGCAGCTGGGTGTACAGGACTAATTCCATCAACTGAGCCCGCGTGAACCCGCGCCCTTGCAAGTGTCGGAACTCGTTGTAGATCCCGGTCTCCCAGCCGTACAGGATGTACATGGGCAGATGACCGAGGCTCGTGACGATCAACTCAACCGCCTCGGACTCCTCCGTACCCGTCTGCTTCAACCGGTTGGGAAACGATCTGAGCCCTTTTCGGTATCGATCGTAGACGTCGGGCCGTTCGAGCAGGATTGAATCCGCAGTGAGTTGATAAAAATGCCCGCGCTCGCGACCGCGGACGACCGCTCGCGCCACCTGATCCTCGAAGAACGCCTCCAGCCTGGCTCGCTCGTCAGCCGTGGTTGGAGACATTGCCGCCCAAGCGGCCTCGTCAAACATGCCGGCCACCGTTCACCCAGCCATCGTACCGGCTTCCGCTGCGTGGCCGCGACCGACTGGAGGCTTCCAACTATGAATCCACCGCGCTGCACGCGGGGTCGCAAGCTGCTGGCCAGGGTGGTGTCACGGCACAGGCCACCTGGGCGATCACGAACCCCTGAAGACTGGCCCAAAGCCTTGGCCGTACCGACAAGTGGAGCTTGCCGGCCGCTGTGGTGGGACAAGTTATCAACCTTGAAGGATCCGGATGAGGAGGAAGGCGGCTACACCGTGACCGTGCCAGCCCTACCCGGCTGCGTAACGCAGGGCGAAACCCTTGAGGAAGCGGTAGCCATGGCTCGCGACGCCATCCACGGCTACATCGAGGCGCTGGAAAAAGAGGGCCCTGCCGATTCCCGAGGAACACGAACACCCACAATTGCTGACGATCAGCGTGCCGGCATAATAGCTGCGGGTTGACGCCGCTAGCAGACATCCCATGTGGCTGACGTGATGACGCCGGAAATCGCCGCGCTGTGCTGCATGCACGCCTGTGTGCGAATGTTGCAAGGCAGGGACTTCCCGACGAGCAAGCTTCATCTGGTCCTCCACCGCGTCGAGTCCAGGACGCGAGTAAGCTCGTCGGAGGCCGCGCTCGCCTATCCAATCGCGTGGAAGGTCGCAAAATAACTACGCCGCCATGCAGAGCAGTGCCATCGGCAGCCCGGTCGTGCACTCACAACCGAAGTCGCGCTTGAGACGCGAGATCCGCGGGGGCGCCCGCCAATTGACCGGCGTGCGCCCGCGAGGAGAGTCTCGAAGTCTCCGAAAACAGGTAGTTGGTCAGGCATTTGTCTGAGCGATTCAGCAGGTATGCCCAGTCCGCGAGTAGGTACCTACTCTGCGAAACCGATAGGCTGGCAGGTAGGCCCGCCCGCACTGCCCCGCACGCGCGTCTCTTCGGAAGCAACCAAGATCGGTTCCGAGGCACGATTCAGATAGGGTTCGGTGTGAACCTCTCGCCCGAGGGGCGGCGTCAAACACCGCGAACGGGCAATCCGGTCTCAACTGGTTCGCCTCGTGCCAATGACTTGGGGCAGATGGCGAGTAGTGAAGGTCGCCGGCCAGGTCCTCAGGCTGCCACTTGCGCCGCCTTCAACGGAAGCTGGCTCGGGTTCGAGAGCTTCGGATGCCGTAAGTGGTTTGAGGCGGTGCGGTGCTCACCACCAACACTTGTCAGGACGCGCTCTACAATCACGCCACGCGCGTGCCGGGGAACCCTGTGGAATCGACTTCTCCACGAGCTAGAGACGGATCGCGCGGGGGGTTGCCGTCGCGGGCTCACACGTTTGTCGGTCGACAAGCGGAACTGGAGCATCTCAAGAGGTTGTTCGACACCGCGAGTGGTGGCCGGGGCACCCTGGTCATGCTGGTCGGCGAGCCGGCTGATTGGTAAGACCGCGCTGTGCGAGGAACTCGGCGTGGCGGTGACAGCAGCAGGAGGACAGACGCTTGTCGGCCACTGCTATGCGGAGGGCTCGTTCCGACCGCCGTACCAGCCGTTCGTCGAGGCCCTGGACACCTACGTGCAGGGGAGCAATCCCCAAGCGCTCACCGCTGATCTGGGCTCGGGCGCCGTCGAGCTGGCCCGGACTCTGCCGACACTCGGTGAGCAGCTGAACTTCCCGCCGCGGTCAGCTGGTGACCCTGAGGAGGATCGCTGGCAGTTGCTGCAGGCGGCGACACAGTTGCTACGCGTCGCCGTCATGCACCGGCCGTTGTTGCTGGTGCTGGAGGACCTGCATGACGCCGACCGCGGCGCGCTCGACCTTCTGCTGCATCTTGCTCGCAACCTGGGGACTGCACCCGCGCTGGTAGTCGGGTGGTGCTGCGGAGTGTGCCCGAGCCGTGGCCATTCCCACCCCAGCAGCGTGTCGTACCCGAGCTGGTGGCGGCCGTCGATCTGGCCGATGGGCTCAACCGGGAGTTGGCCGACCTCGGCCATAATCGCCTGCTCGAGCTCAGGGCTGAGCTGGACCCATCCTGGCAGCAGCGGCCGCGGCGGCGACATCCGATCCCGACCGCTCGTCAGCTCAGTCCTCACCTGCGTCTGCAGGTGATGGCTGCCAGGGATGACCGCGCCGAACGCGACGCGCCGCCGCCAGAAGCGCTATCTCAGGCCGCCCTCGAGGCGCTGGCGATCGTCGTCTACGAGCAGCCCGTTTCCCGCGCGGACGTCTCGCACATTCGCGGGACGGACAGTTCCGGCGTCGTCGACATACTGCTTGCTCGCAAGTTGATCGCCGACGATGCTCGCTTCGGAGGCCGCGGCCGACCGTCATTCCTGGTCACCACCGGGCACTTCTTACATGTGATGGGTATCTGCTCGCTGGCTGAGCTGCCAGCTCGGGACCTGAATTCATGAAAGTGGCTCATCGCAGAAGAGGGTGTAGTCGGGGTCTGTCGGTTTTCGAGGTCGACGGCACGGATTTCACGCTCGGCTGCACTCCTATCCGGGCGCGACGAGACGTGCGCCGGGGAACGAGCTATGCACCGTCGTTGCCATCGCGCAGGGAATGGATCATGCTCTGCAGGATCCGGAACGCGCGTGACTGCTCGGTCTGGGTCATGCCGGCCAGCATTCTGACCTCGACGGACCGGACCGCTACGGTCGCCTTCTCGAGGCTCCGTCGGCCGCGAGGCGTGAGCCGCGTGGGAAGAACCTTCCCGACGGGTGCCTCCGCAGGCCGGGTTACGTAGCCCTCTCGTTCCAGGGCCTGGAGCAGCACGTTCATCGACTGCCGTGTCACGAACGCGCCCCGCGCGAGCTCGGAGTTCGACAAGCCCGGTCGTTGAGCCAGCAGCTCGAGGCAGGAGTAGTGCGTCACGCTCATCCCGAGCGGCCGCAGCACCTCCTCCATGGCTGCGCGGAGGGCGCTCGACGCCTCTTTCAGCAGGTAGCCCAGTGACGTCTCCAGGTCGACGCCGAGACCGTCTTGACTCATGTCAGCATTCTGACATATATTGACATGTGTCAGAAAGCTGACTCGAAAAGAAGGAGCATCATCATGCCCGCCACCGGCCCCGACTTCATCTCGCTCCAAGCGCGCGACCTCGACGCTTCGCAGGCGTTCTACGAGCAGTACCTGGGCCTCGTCCGCTCGCAGGCCGGACCTCCGCACGCCGTCGTCTTCGAGACGAAGCCGATCGCGTTCGCACTCCGCGATGTCGTTCCCGGCACCGATCTCGCATCCGTTGCTCAGCCCGGCATCGGTGCCGCGATCTGGCTCCACGCCACAGACGTCCAGGCCATTCACGATGCTCTCGTCGCCGACGGTCACACCATCGTCTCCGCACCGATCGACGGCCCCTTCGGTCGGACATTCACCTTCGCCGACCCCGACGGCTACCAGGTCACTCTCCACGACCGCGCCTGATCGGCCAAACGCCACCGGACGATCACCGATCCCCGAAGACCGCGGTTGCGCCCCAGGCTCGTGCGTGACGCTATCTTCTGCCCTTCTGCCCTTCTGCCCTTCTGCCCTTCTGCCCTTCTGCCCTGCTGACCTGAGGACGTTCTGCAGGCTAGATGACCTCGGCTTGGAAGTGGTCGGCCAACAGCTGCATCCCGACCACGCCGTATTGCTCTGTCGAGTGGTCGACCCTGATGACTGGTGCCATGCTTGCGGTTGTCTGGATTGCCGCGCGACAGCGTGATGCGCTGAGTTTTATCGCGGATTCCTGAGCCGAGCGCGGTCATGCTCTCTGCGTGGTCGCGCGCCTTCTCCTGGAGCATCCATGTCTTCTCGTCCCTCCACGCCTCCGTGGCACCAGACGGACCTGGTCCGCATCCTGATCGGTGAAACCATCTCCGAGGTCGGCTCGGCTCCCTTGCACTTCCGTTTGCTGCCGCCCTGACGCTGCAGGTGACACCTGGGCAGATGGCCGTCTGGGTATCGCCGACTACGTTCCACCGATCATTGTCGGTTTCGTCGCCGGCGCTCGGATCGATCGTCGGCGACGCCGCCCGCTGCTGATCGGCGCCAATCTCGCGCGAGCGCTGCTGCTGGTCATCGTCGCGGCAGCCACAGCTACCCAACACACGATTGCATCGGGCGTAATGATCGGCTCAGCTCAGCGGACGAACGACGGTCATCCGCCGCAATCCGTGGAACTGATCGAACTGGACAAAGCGGGCCTCCGCTGGCGCGACGTGGAAAGTGCCATTGAGATCGAGCACAAACGGCAGACGTTCGCTGTCGAGCTGTAGGGCAACGTTTTCGGTTGGAAGCAGATTGACAAAGGTAACGTCGGTCGTGCTGAACGTCACGTTGCCGGTTGGTACGAGTCCAACTGAGGAGGCTCCGGAGGCCCGTGCGTCGACCAGCAACGGATAGCCGAAGAGCTGCAGGACAGTCGTGCCGTTGCCCGAGAGGAACCCATTCTGGGAGATGTCAAGGCTCTGCTCATAGTGGAACTTGCCGTCAAGTCCGACCGCGAGCTGCCATTGCGCGACACTGCCCGACCCCTGCTCGAGGCCGTACGTCGGGGCGGGCAGAAGCCGAATCCTCGTATTGAGTACCTGAACCGCGTCGGGGAGGACGAAGACCGTCGTCGGTCCCGATAGGTAGCGAGCATCGAACGTGAGCTCGAAGCCGGTGACGACCAACGTCGAACTGCCGCGGCCACTCGCAAATGAGTCGAAACTCGGGTCGAAATCGACAGTGCTTTGCGGGGTAACCGTGAAAGTGAAGTTACTCACGAGGGCAGAGGCGACGATGACTTCGTAGCCGCCGGCAGGCAACTCGAGCGAAGAGAGCGGCGCGGTGATGAAGACCTCACCAGGTGGCCCGACGAGCACAAGCAGGGGATTGTTCGAGGCGGCATTCGAATGAACGAACGGACGCAGGTCAATTTGAATCGCCATGTTACTGACCCCTCTTTGGAGTTTGACGCTAACAATCGGTTTTATCACGCCGGTCAAACGAGTTCGGCATGAACATCGCTCACGACGCGAGGTGATCGAGTGACTCGAGTCCCATGCACTTCTTGCTGGAGCGCGTGATTTGGTTGAACGCATCCGACAGGTGCGCGTCGTGCTCGGCGGGGTCGGCGCGAGCAGTCCAGGTCGAAACTGCTCCGGCTGGAGCCAGTCTGGAGGCAACGATGCCGCAGCAG
Source organism: uncultured Chloroflexia bacterium (assembly GCA_963776625.1). GTDB lineage: Bacteria > Chloroflexota > UBA6077 > UBA6077 > CF-72 > CF-72. The sequence continues at coordinate 388,739 of CAVZNP010000015.1, forward strand.
ATGGCGGCTAGTTCGGCGGAAGGGGACAAATTGGAGGGCCTGCTCGGGGTGCGCGGCGCGACATGCTGGCCAACAGGTGGACGGAGCCAGACGTGGTGCAGGTCGCATTCGAGGCGCCCGCCCTCGCCGCACTGACGTCCTGGTGATGGGCGACACGCCGTATGACATCGAAGCCGCGCAGCGCGCTAGCGTCAGTATTGCTCCATTTCGCTCTGGCGATTGGCACAACCCGGACATGCAAGGCGCACTCGCTAATTCGGCGATCCGGCGGACCTGCTGACGCACGGCCAGCAGATTGCGGATGCCGCGGTCGGTGTACGGTCCCCGTGTGCTCCGGAAGACCGGCCCCTCTACGATCGGAGGCCGAACGCCATTGAGAGTGTTGCGCACAGGCGTCTTCAGCGGCACCGTGCGCGTTTTGTCGCCTTTTCCCTTTCGAATTGCCGCCCCTTGCCCGAGCGAGGCAAGAGCGTGACATCGGCCCGGGTGAGCCGGACGAGCTCGTCGACGCGCACACCGGTGTTCAGGAGCGTGGTGACAATGGCGTCGGCCATCGGCCCGGCGCGCTCAGCCTCCCGTCTTCACCACGCCATTTCCTAACCAGGCGGGACACGTTCTGATGGCGCTGCTGCAAGCGATGGGCGATGCTCATGCCCGGATGCTCCTCTCGGTTGCCGTTGAGAAAGATTGGCAAAGCCTGGTCGAACGAATCGTGGCTACCCATGCCGCTTTTACGGAGGCGATTGAGCGCGTGCTCGGCGCGCCTCCGAATTCTTTTCGGCGAGCGGATGCAGAAGCGGTATCGCCGTGGATCACGGCACTCGAAGAGCGTTGAACAACGGAGGGCGATATGTCCGAAACAACCGCCGAGGTCATCATCCTGACCATTAACGCCATAGGCGCAGGGATGCTGGTCTTTGTCAACGGAGTTGTCCAGAAGCTCATGAATCAGATGGACGAGCTCGAATTCAAGCGCTTCATGAATATGCTTGGCAAAGCGGCGATGAGTGATCCGATCGCCGTCACCGTGGCGACCCTACCTATTCTGGCCGCGGTTGCGTACTGGATAGCCTTCGGCTTTGGCCACTGGTGGTTCACCGCCGGATTTATCGTCTGGGGGGTGTTGGATCAGCCATCACGAAGGTGGTCAACATGCCGGTTTATGAGTGGGTTGCGGACCCCAACAACACCGACCGGGAAGACCTGAGGAACAAACGCCGCAAATTGCAGTTTGGGAACAACATGCGCGCGTGGACAACCCTCGGCTCGGTGGTGCTGATGGCGTGTCAGTTTGGACCGGTCGAGGTCGCGGCAGCCATTATTGTGAGCATTGTGCTCTCGGTGCCCTTCATGTGGCTCTCGCGGAGATACATCCCGGGCGCGACGCGAGCTGTCGCGGTTTGAGTCAGGCTTATCCGAATGCCCGGCGCGCGCCACGCTGTGGCATCAGGTAGGTGTCGTGTCGTACGCTCTGCGATTCGCGGGAATGGAGTGCCGCCGCCGCACCCTGGCCTGAACGCCCATCCGTCACAACCTAACTCAGGCCGTACTGGCCAGCTCCGAGTGGTGTGAGTCGGAAGCGCTGATCTTGACCAATCTTGTCAACTCGGCCGAGTATAAGGTGACCGCCGCGAACTTTGACCGTGAAGCCGAGGGTGGCTTCGCCGTGCTTGGATAGTCGGCAAGACGGTCAGGAGCCAGGACGTATCTGGACGGCGCCGAGTTAGGGACATGGTCGGCAGTGTGCCGCGGCCCATGGGTCGGCCGGAAGAGGCCGACCTTGGCGGTTTCAGTCAACCGAGGCCTACCGGGACCACCCGGTAGCCGGCAACGGTCGGCTGCCGGGAAGTCTTCTGCGATGCAGAAGGCCACTATCGCCACTACCGGTGATGAGAGATCATTGAACGTGAAGAGACATGCGTGCTGATCGTCGACGGAGCGCTCGGACAGCGTATGTCGGACTGGTGGTCGACACCGGTGCTCGCCCCGTCAACCCGCACAGAAGTGAAGCGGAGCCTACGTCACGATCGCCCAAGAAGCGCCATGAAATTCGAGCGAGATTATCGGCAGACCTGCTGGGGCTGGGATGGCGAGCAGCCATCGGCATGCCCGGAGGCTGATTCAAAGGCGGTCGACGGCCCCTCAACGCTTCTCCGCGTGGACGCTCCGCTCGACCTCCGTCATCGGCAGACTTCGTCCACGGGGCTGCAGGTACTGTCGACTCAGCTTTGACGGACTGCACTGCTGCCGTTCCTACCAACCGTACTCCGCGAGCAAGCCAGCCACATCTGGCGGGTTGAGTCGAAGTGCCACATGCGCCGCCTGACAACGAAATCGCGATACCAGTTCTGCGCATCGACCAGGTTCGTGCCGTCGAGACAATCCCTTCGCACGAACGTGAAAGTCAGCTGACTGCCACCCGCGACGTTCGACAGAAATGTGAGGGTGTTTCGGACACCATGCTCGGTCAGCTACTGCGTCACAGCCTCCCATACGAACATGGTCGGTCGGTCGTTCCGAAATCCGCGCGGCAAGTAGCTTGTCCAGATCGTCCGTCTCGAGGTCAACCGACACAAGCGACACTTGTAGGCAGTATTTTCCGGCAGCCTGCCAGGCGGCGACCCCCTGTTGGTTGGCGATGGCCTCGGCGACAAGACGCTCGAGCAGCGGTGCACGTCGGGCCGAGCAGGTAATTGCACGTGCAAGCAGTCTAGTGCTAAGCTAGTTGCGGTTGCAACCATCTCCTCTTACACTGGCGGCGCCTTGGCCACCACCGCGCCTGCCGACACCCACAAGGACATCTTTCATGCCTAGCGTTGTCGAAGCAAACTCCGCCCCTACCACACAGACCTGGTCCGCGTGGCATATCGACCCGCGCCACAGTCTGGTCCAATTCAGCGTCCGACACATGATGCTCTCCAGAGTGAGAGGCCAGTTCAGCGGCATCTCAGGCACCATCGTCGACGCGGCGGATGACCCGAAGCGTTCGTCCGTCAAGGCCACGATCGACGTCACCACCTTGATCACTGGCGATCCGCAGCGCGACGAGCACCTGCGCTCGCCCGACTTTTTCGACGTCGCCAAGCACCCGACGATGACCTTCGAGAGCCGCGGCATCTCTGGCTCGCGGGAACATTTCAAGGTCACCGGCGATCTCACGATCCGCGGACAGACGCGCGAGGTCACGCTGGATGTCACCTTCAACGGCCTTGGCACCAACCCGCTCGGCCAGGCGGTGGCTGGATTCACCGCGGTGACACAACTCAATCGGAAGGACTTCGGTCTGAACTGGAATATGGCGCTCGAGGCCGGTGGCTTCCTCGTCGGCGACAACGCCACCATCGAAATCGAGTTAGAGGCCGTCAGACGAGGATCCGGCACCTGGCGCGGATCCACGGTAAAGACAGATGGAACTAGGCATTGACAGCTTCGCCGCCAGGTTCGACGACGTCGGCCTGGCGGTGAGCCCCGTCGACCGCATGCACGAGTTGCTCGAGCGCATCGAGCAGGCGGACCAGGTCGGACTGGATGTTTTCGGTGTTGGCGAACATCACAAACGCGAGTTCCTCGACTCTGCCCCACCAGTGATTCTGGCCGCGGCGGCGGCTCGAACCAGACGGATTCGTCTGACCAGCGCGGTGGCCGTGCTGAGCGCGGCCGACCCGGTGCGTCTGTTCCAGCAGTTCGCGACGCTCGACCTGCTTTCTGAGGGACGCGCCGAGATGGTTGTCGGTCGGGGCTCGTCCATCGAAGCCTTCCCACTCTTCGGCTACGACCTGAAGGACTATGACGCGCTGTTCGCCGAGAAGCTGGACCTCCTGCTGAACGTGCGTGCTAACGAGTATGTCACGTGGTCCGGTGAGTTCCGGCCTGCCTTGAGCGGGCAGGGCGTGTATCCGCGACCGGTGCAGGATCCATTACCGATCTGGCTCGGGGTCGGAGGCACCCCGCACTCCTTCGCGCGTGCGGGCGTGCTCGGGCTGCCACTGATCGTCGCGATTATTGGCGGTGACCCGCGGCGGTTTCGGCCACTGGTGGATCTCTATCGCGAGGCGGGCCGACGCGCCGGGCATCCACCCGACCAATTGCGCGTGGGTGTGCACGCGCTTGGGTACGTCGCCCCGAGTATGAAACAGGCTGTCGACGGGTTTATGCCTGGCTACATTGAGGGCCTCACCAGAGCAGGTCGCGAGCGTGGCTGGGGGCCCGTCACTCGCGCCCACTTCGACGCGGAGGCGGGCCCGCATGGGGCGCTGATTGTCGGTGGGCCTGACGAGGTCGTCGACAAGGTCCGCCACTACAACGAAGTACTCGGCGGAATCACGCGATTAACGTTTCAGATGGATCTCGCGGCGCTGCCGCACGCGACGCTGATGCGCTCCATTGAACTTCTGGGCACACGCGTGGCGCCGGCGCTGCAAGCACAAACGCTCGTAGGCGTGTAGGGGCCTCAGCATGATCACGCAGAGTGACCTCACGCGCGCTGCAACCATGGTGCGCGAGGTCGACCTGACCACCTTCGGGCGCGCAACCGGGCGGCCGTCGCGCCGCACCGTCTGGATCACCACCGATAGGTTGGGCAGGATCCACATCCGCTTAGGCCAGGGGCTCGCACGCGACTGGCGTCGGAACTTGCTTGCCACTCCACGTGCAGTGCTGCATATCAACGGGAGGGACATCGCTGTCCGGGCGCGGCAGGTCACCGATCGTGCTGAGCTTCGCGCGAGTCACGACGCCCTCGAGCAGAAATACGGCTGGCAGCTACCAGCCTCTGAACCGGGCGAAGTGCTCACACCGCCCGAGCAAGCCACGTTCGAGTTGGTGTCAGCGAAGCACTGATCGCGACCGCCGCCGCGCTTGGTCGTCGGCTTCGCGCGTCCGTACGAGGGCGGGGGCCGTACGCCCCGCTGGTGTGCTGCTCTGCGGGTCGCGCCGCTCCGCATAATCCTCGCCGGCTCTGTTGACCGACGGTGGCCGCTCGCTCAGACCTCCTCACGGGCGCTGTCCTCCTTCTGGCGCGACGTAGTGGGCTTCGTCCACCCGGGCCCGCCCGAGTCGACCTGCCCGAGGACGCCGACCCGCTGGCCTCGTGGAGCGACTTCCTCGCGCGGGTCGGCCTACCGGAGGAGCAGCGCCCGCGGGTCACGGGCGTCGAAGGTGACCTGGATGTGGCGGCTCATCGGGTTGCTCCGTTTGTTGTAGGTTTGCAGGTAGAGATCGCACGGCAGGCAAGAACCGCGGCGGCCACTCGGCGACACGCCAGGACCGTAAGCGAGAAGATAACGGCCATGGTGGAGACAGATTCGGCGCGCTGGGAGGACCTTGATCGCGAGTATCGCTGTCCGAAGTGCCTGCACTGGTGGTTGATCCCCGGCGCCGACCGACGACAACTCGCGGGCGCGCTGAGTCAGCTCCCAGCGCGGCGAGCTCCAGGGCGTGCCACCAGACGCCAGCGGGCCCTGGCGTGGCCACGCCAGGAACGCCAGGCCAGAGCGCCGCAGCGCCTCGTGCGCTCTACTGTGCGAGCGCGACACACGTACGCCGAGCTGCCCCTGCATTGATGTTCAACCTCGACAGCCACCGGGCGACAAGTCGATCGACCTCCGTACCACTTCAGTGTCCGCTAGCATGCAGCGGTTGACATGAGCCAACAGCAACGTATCGCGCTGATCACGGGCGCGGGTGGGGGGCTGGGGCGCGCCCTCAGCGTGGCATTTGCTCGCGGCGGCTATGACGTGGCAGTCAATTACGGGCACGGCTCGGCGACTTCGATCCGCCCACTGGTGATCTGCGCCCGGCCGAACGGCCATTTCCGCACGTGAGTTCGGGTGCTGGTCCACGCCATCTGGCACTCCATCCAGACGGCCAGGCGGTGTACGTGCTGAATGAGCTGGATTCGACAATCTCCGCGTTCACGCACGAGCCGTCTTCGGCCAGGTTAGCCGTCCTCCAGACCATCTCGACACTTCCACCGGATTTCGACGGCCAGAGCGCCGCCGCACAAATCATGGTCCACGCGTCCGCCGGCATGGTGTAACGCCTCGAATCGTGGTCACGACAGCATTGCGATCTTCTCAATCCGCGCCGACGGCAGGCTTCGGTTCCAAGCCCACGTGCCTGCCGGAGGCGAGCGGCCGCACAACTTCACCCTCGACCCGAACGGGCGCATGATGTTCGTAGCGAACCAGCGCGTGACCACATTCAAGGTCGATGCCGCGAACGGTGGCTCACGCCCACCGGCTGCTCGGCAGAGTTCAGTTCTCCAGTGTGTGTCGTCGTCCGATCATGATGAAGCTGGCTTGATGTTGGCGTTCAGGCGGAAGATGTTGTCCGGATCGTAGCGGGCTTTGATTGCCGACAGACGATCGTATTTCGCCGCACCGTAGGCCGATCGGACGCGATCCTCCTGATACTCGTTCATAAAGTTGACGTAGCCGCCGCTGTTGCTCGAGTAGGGCTTGAGCGATTCCCACATCGTCCGCACCCACTCGCGATCGGCTTCGTACGTCGCGTTGTCGGCGGCGATCGAGGTGATGTTGACGAGATATCGTGCGGAGCGACTACCACCAAAGGCCGTTTCGTCGTCAGCGACTCGGCCGTAGGCGCCGCCGGTCTGGCCGCCAAGGTCGAACGTGGGAATAAACGACAGCGGCGATTGCTTGTTGCCGAGTTGAGTGGTGATGACGCGGATGACGTCGTCGCTGAGCTCGTCCGTATACAACGACTTCTCGTAGCCGCGAATGCCCCATGGGGCTGACTCGTTGAAGATCTGCTGCAGCCCCGTGTAGGGCATGGGTGTGACGAGCTCGAAGTCGGGCTGCAACGCGTCACGAACTGGAGCGATCAGACGGGCATGCTCTTCCGCAGATCCGAACCCGACGATCAGCAGCGCGTATCCCACGGCAAAGTGGTACTTCTCAGGGACAAACGGAGCCGGCGGCGCGCTCGACGGGGCAAGGAATCCGGAGGAGTTGTCCGGCAAGCCGGGCATCACGTCGCGGGCGAGCCGGAGGGCCTCGGTGCCGCGCTCCAGGCCGTAGAAGAACAACGCCAGATTTATCAGCGGACCGACGTCGTGCAGACGGAACCGGAAGCGCGTGACCACGCCGAAGTTGCCGCCGCCGCCGCGGAGGGCCCAATACAGGTCAGGATGCTGCTCGGCGGAGGCGGTGACGTGCTGCCCATCGGCGGTGACGACTTCCGCCGCGACCAAGTTGTCGCAACTGAGGCCTGCTTTGCGGGTCAGCCAGCCGACACCGCCGCCCAGCGTCAAACCGGCAACGCCGGTATGACTGATAAAGCCGCCGGTTACCGCCAGCGCGTGTGTCTGGGTCGCGGCGTCGAGATCACCCCAGGTGGCGCCGCCGCCGCACCAGGCGGTCTTGTCGGCGGGGTTGACGTCGACATCGTTCATCGTCGCGAGGTTGATCATCAAACCGTCATCGCAGCTTGAGAAACCGGCGAAGTTGTGGCCGCCGCCCCTGATCGAGATCGGCAGATTCCGCTCGCGCCCGAAGCGGATCGCGGTGGCGACGTCCTCGGCGTTAGCGCAGCGAAGGACGACCGCCGGGTGCTTGTCGATGGCACCATTCCAGATGGATCGCGCAGCGTCGTAGTCCGCATCGTGCGGGGTAAAAACGCTGCCTGAGACGTCGGAGCGAAGTGAGTCGAGGATGTCACTGGCAAGGACGAGAGCCATACAGTGAGACGGCGCCTCCGTGAATTCCGGCGAGGTCGGGCCACAATAACAGGTCCGTTGGCCGTGTCAATACACGCGTGGCGCGCATGCGGCAGGGCGCCGGCCGAGTCCTGCCTCCGCGGGACGCCTCGGTGAGATGGACGTTACGCGTCCGTGACGGCGTCGAAGCCGATTCGTGATTGTCGTTGCGTTGTGAGGCGCCAGAAACTCCACCTTTGGTGAAGTCCTGCACCTGCTGATAACCACGCCGCTACGGGAGGTGCGTGAAGTGATGCACCTTGCGTTTCTCATTGAGCGCGAATACGTGCCCTACAGCAAATGGCTGGGTACCGGGTTCGCCCGTCTGGACATCGCTGGGGAGCTCCAGCCACTGCTTGTGCAAGCGCTCAGCGCCGATTCGTTTATGCACTGTACGACGACTGGCAGGTGGCCAGGTGGCTCTCGCGGTTGCCCTGCGCCATTTACGCGCCAACGCACACGCCATGGTCACCGAGGCGCTCGAGCCCCCCCGCGGCGGCTCAGGCTGGTTGCTCGTCATGGTGGATGGCCGCAATAGAGCCAGCCTCGAGGGGCTCAGTTGCGGGTGCCTGCGCGAGTAGCCACACCACGGGGTGTTGCCGTGGCTCAGGCGGTCTGCTGATGCAAGTGCTGGCTGGGCAGCTGGATGGGGATGAGTGCGAGCACTGCCAGCACGGAGTTTCGAAATGCCGGATCCTCACCGTTCCACAGCATCGACGTCCACATCTGGAACCACTCGCCGCCGATGACGATGAACACGCCAAAGAACAGCAGAACGACCATCAGCAGCCCGACCGTGGATAGCCGCCGAGCCGTGCCATATGCGTCTTGGCGCCCTCGGCCCCAGAACCCGACGGCGACTGCGAGCAAGACCCCCGCCGCGGCTTCCCAGGCGATCAGCAGCACGTAGAGCAGGTTCTGCAGCCAGGTCGCAGTGATCGCGCGCCACATGACATGCGGATCCAGGTCGCTGCCCGGGTCTTCGTGAAGTTCGTGGTGTCCATCGATAGCACGTGATGCACAAACGCCTGATTCGTCGCAAAATCAGTTATGTTGCCGAACGCCACGATCAGAAGGTAAAGGCTGTTCATCGCGACGAGTACTGCGCACGCCACCGGCAACAGTGCCAGGGAGAGCAACGTCCGTCTGCGCGGAGAAGCCCGGCATCAGCGGGCACCACCGATCGTGAGACCGGGAAATCTTAGCCGCGAGGTGGCGGCGATACGACGCGTCCAGGTGCCTCTGAACGGCCCGCCGCTAGAGCAGCTCAGTTCGCCGAAGCCAAGATTGTCGACATGGAAGAACAGGACGTTTGGACAACTCGCCATCTAGCCTCCGTACACTCTCGCCATGCTAACGGTGCAACCTCACCCGGCGCGGAGCACAACTGTAACTGGTAGCTGGTGCCGCGTACTGGGCTCGACGATCCGGCGCCGGCGGGCATCCCGGCCGCACGTGGGCGCCCGTCATCAATAGAGCGCAGTCGAATCAGGCGTTACAGGTGCCCGTCGAACTGTAAGCATCCTCACGGTCCGCGGCGTACGGATCCCTCGAGCGCGCGCCAGGATGGCACACGCGCGTGAGCGGATACCCCTGGACTGGGCGATGACTCAGAACAAGGTGGGCAATGCGCCGATGAGGTCGGAGGAGCGCGAGTCGGGGACGGCGCGGCTGGAAGTGCGGCGGAGCCGACGCGCTGCTGGAGTGCACGCGCAAGCGGGTGCACTGTCTGAAGGGCCTAGCTCGCGGGGCCGCGGCGCCGGTTTGCTGCGGCGCAGCTTCAGACATAGAAGTCGTACTTGCCTGGCGGCAGCGTTCGATACGCTCCGGAAAAGACTGGTCGTCGCGTACTACCAAGGTCAGCAAAGGCATATGCGCCGGAACACATTTCGGCAAAGGCAGCTTCAGCCTTAACGAATGCGGCTAACGGATCTTCGCGATCGACAAAATACATCTGCAGATTGGTGACGTGCCCGCTAGCTTCCTCAGCCTCGAATTCGAAGCAAGCTGCAAACAGGCCGCACGCCATCAGGCGCGGAATCGCGACACTCTGGCGCCACGCGCGTACGGCTCGCGCCGCGCCGGATCGAGAACTTCCTCGATGCGAAGCATCAAGCCGGTATTTGGTGCAACCGGCACTGCGTCTACGGCGAATTCAAGATCTGGGCGTGGATATGCAGCCAGGGCGTTCATTCGGCCACGCCAGACCACCTCCTGGTGTGGGTGACGCCTGCCAGCAACGGTCCTCTCCTCGGTTGCGGCACGCGAGTCCCGCTCGTACTCGTCGCGTGTGCCCTGGCTGAAGAACAGCGTGGCATATTCGCCTCCCCTGTTGGCCAGGCTATTGTCAGGACGCGCGGCGACGTAAGCGGGTGGTGCGACCCAGTCCTGCGAGTAGTAGATATTGGGGACCATGCCATGAGTGGACGGACGATGCACCTGGTCGTGCCAGGCGGCAACCTCCTGCTGCTGGCCGTCCAGATAGTGGAATAGAACAGCGTTGGCGCTTTTGAGCTTCACGCGTCTTACGCTACACCGCGGGCAGAGCTTTGTCGGCGAACAGGGGAAGCAACTGGCGCGCGATCTGTTCCTGGTGTAGCTCATCGTCAAGCAGGACGCGCAGGTAATTGAGCCCCCAGCCCTCCATCTCCAGAATGCGGGTCATGCACTCACCGGCGTCCCGACGATCGCACGCGTCAGAAAGGTTTCCAGTCCATCTGTGGATCCGCCACTTGATAGAAATGCCGCGGTCGCCTGGTTCACGGCCTCGGAGTGCGAGCCTCCAACGTATACCTGAACTGTCGTCATCAGGGTCATCGGACGACTTGGCCAGTCTGGAGCTTGACGAATGCCGCTCAGAATCTCCTGCCTGGCACTGGTGATCATCACCCAGCCCTCACCGTACTCCTTCACGAGCTCTACGGTGGCCTCGGAATCACCACCAATCCAGATCGGCGGATGGGGTTTTTGAAACGGTGCCGGATTGAATGGCAGGTCACGCACGCGCACATACATACTTGCCCTCATAAGTCACGCGCTCGGGCGCGGGGTGGGACCACAGCTCTTTGAGCAATTGGACCACCTCTCGCGTATGCAGCACGCGTTCATCATGATCGGCGATGTACGGAAGGTCGTAGGCCGCGTATTCCTCTGGGATATGCCCCGAGCCCAATGAGCAGATCACCCGGCCGGTGGGTAAGCTGATCGAGGGTCGACAGCATCTTCGCCAACACGGCCGGAATCTGCGAAAACTCGTATTCAGCATTCCCCACGCCAGCCGCACGTTGGTGGTAACGCCACCGATAGCCGCCATGAGCGTAAATGCGTCCAGGGGTGCCGTAGGGACGTGACGTGCACGGTCCATCAAGTGGTCGTTGACCCAGACCGAATCGAACCCCTGCTGATCCGCTCGGCGCGCTTCGTCGATGACAGCATCTGCACCCCATTCCGGATGAAAGTCGCATGCCTATTTTCACAATTCAGTCCATCCAGATATCTTGCAGAATGAGCCCGCCACCGGTTGGTCCGCGATGCAGCCCGTGCACCTTGCTTGTGGCCATGGCCAAGGTAAGCAGCGAGCTGACAGTCATGGCGAACGACTCATCCAGAAGCACGTCGTTGATCTGCGAGTACAACTGCTTTCGCCTGGCGAGGTCGATTTCCGCGGCCGCCGCCTGCACGAGCTGGGTGTAGGTGGCGTCTACGAAATTACCGAACTGGTTGGCGATGCCATACGCACCTGTCTGTAGCGCTGAGCTCGCATCCTGGCCTGCGAACCCGCAGGTCCTCCCTATAGCCAGGCCGGTATAGGCAGCTTTGGCTGCGGTTGCGGACCAGGTCGCATTGTCCATCGGCACGATGTTGAGTTTCACCCCGATTTGCGCGAGGTCAGCCTGGTAGATTTGCGCCAATTGGGCAAACTCCACCGACGGACCGGTCGATGAGTAGTTGAAATCAAGCGTCAGATCGGAAATACCACTCGATTTCAGAAGCTCTCTCGCCTTGTCGAGATCGAAAGCGTACTGCGCATCCTTGGTTGGCTCGCTCACCGGCGAGCTAGGAGGCCACGGCAAGGCTCGGGACGCTGGAACGAGGCCCGCAAGCGTTGTGTCTACAAACCTCCGCCGGTTGATTGCGTAGTTGAGTGCCTGTCGTAGTTCCTTCTGGTCCAAGGGAGGAACGTTGACATTCATCCAGATCGCGTAGTTCAGCCCCACGTCATAGGCTGGCACGACTTGATATCGGGTATCCTTCCCAAGTCGAACCGCATCGCTCACTTGCGGGAAGTCAACCAGGTCCAGCTCGCCAGACTCGAAGGTTGTGATCATGGCTTGCGGATCGCGCTCGAAAAACACGCTGTAGCCATCGAGATACGGCCGCCCCGGTCAGCCAATAGTTGCTGTTCTTTGTGAACGCGACGTGATCGCCCTGGATCCACTCGTCAAATGTAAACGGCCCGGTACCAATCGCCTGATTCTTGTCGGCGCCGCTTTCGATCGTGTTCTTGTCACCGACCCAGATCTGGGTGAGAAAGTCGAAAGCCCCAACGCGCGACTGCTCAGAGCTCAACACAACCGTATACTTGTCGACAACCTGGTGGGTCCACGGCTTCGCCAGGCCAATCAGCGAGTTCGGGGACGTCTTGGTCGGGTCAGTGGCGCGCGTAAGGTTGTAGCTTACGTCGTCACTGGTGAGTTCTCGTCCCGAGTGGAAGACGACATTCTGGGCTCGTGCTGAGACGGTGTACACAACCGTACACATTGGTGTACGATGCGCGGTGACGGCGCTCGAATCACTGGGGCGGCAATACAAGGGGGCTCAACGATGGCAGAGATAGTGGATGTCGAGTTCTTTTACGAGCCAGTCTGCGGGTGGGCGTGGCGCACGTCCATCTGGCTACGTCGAGTGGCCCCGAACGGCCGATCCATGTTCAGTGGAAACTGTTGTCACTTGCGGCTATCAACAGTCCCGAGGACTGGACCAAAGACCCCAATACCGGCCACATCGACGCGGCGGGTTTGAATCGCACTCTCCTCCTGGCACGCCGCAAAGCTGGCAATGAGGCGATGGACCGCCTGTACGTGGCTTATGGCAACGCTATCTTCGGAACACATGAACTGCTCACATGGGGTCAGCGGCAGACCTCGACCTTGCGTGCCGACGTGCGCGATCCTGACTATCGTGCGCTGCAGGCGAAGTGTCTTGAGACAGCAGGGCTACCGACGAGTTTGTACGAGGAGGCCCTGGCGGACAGACCACGCACGACGAGTGGATGGCCGAGAATGCGGAAGCCGTCGAGCGATTGGGAGTGTTCGGCACGCCAACGATTGCCCTCGTCGGTTCAGACATTGGCATCTTCGGGCCAGTCGTTGACCCTGTCCCTAGCGGCGCGGATGCACTCGCGCTTTGGGACAGTGTCTACGTCGCGCTCCAGGCGCCGTACCTCTACGAGATGAAGCGCAACCGACCCAGGAGGTCCAACATTCAATTCGCCGACTGATCCTGGTGGGAACACGTGAGATCGCATTTCGGGGGGAAGCTAAGGAGGATCATGCGGCGCGTGGACTATGCATCTCGGTGCACGTTGGCAGGGAGGATTTGATGCGGTTTGATTCACACGATGCGGCCAGGCTTGATCGACGGACGTTCTTACGCGTGGCTGGGAGCGCCGGCGCCGGAATACCGTTGCTGCTCAGTGCATGTACGCTCGCGAACCCGCTGACGTCCCGTTCGACGAGTCAAGCAGCTAACGCGTCGAGTTCTCAGTTCACTCCCGGATCGCTGCGACTACAACTGCCAACCTATACCACCGGGAGAGGTGGGCTTTGTGCGCGACCTGTACGCGTCCGGCGTGTACTGGCCCAACCCGGTCCCACTCAACAGCGTAGTCCTGAAAACCAACTATCTCGGTGGCAGGATTGGCATCATTTCGACGGGCTGGATCTCCTATGCGATCGAGTTCTGGGACCCTGCACTGAAGCTCAATCCGCCAATGCGTCCTCGTGTGTTGCCGCCGTTCGACGCGAATGGCGGCAAACCTATCTGGCATCAGACGCAGGGGACAGCCGGCATGATGGTGCTCAAGAAGGGTACGCCGGAGCGCACGAAGGAACTATTGCGGATTCTGGATTACTTGTCGGCCCCGTTTGGGAGCCAAGAAGCGCTATTGATCAATTATGGCGTGAAGGACATTGATTACACTTTCGACGACAACGGCAACCCGGTGAAGACATCGCAAGGCCAGGCAGACACGAGTGTCCCGTGGCTGTTCGTGGCAACCAGTGTGCCCGTACTGTTCGATTCCAACGATCCAACGTTCGTCCCAACAGCCTATCAAAACGAGCAGGCATTGATGGGAAACCTGGTGCCCGATCCGACTGCCGGTCTCTTATTCGAGTACTGACGCGACAAAGGGCCCGGTTCTACTGGACAAGTTCAACGATGGACTCGGGCAAATCGTCACCGGCGCAGCGCCAGTCGACAATCTGACACAACTCCTGCAGGACTGGCGCTCCGGGGGTGGCGAACAGATCCGCGCCGAATATGAAAAGTCCTACGCAGACGCTCAAAAGTAAGAAGGAACACGCATGAAGGTCTACGATCGGCTCGCTGAAGCATTCGTCGCCGAGGGGGCGACAGCTACGTTCGGCCTCATGGGCGCCTGCAACGCCTGGTGGATGCACTGCATGCATCAACGAGGCGTAAAGCTCTACGACGTTCGTTATGAAGGCGCTGGCCTGTTCATGGCCGACGGCTGGGCACGTGCGTGCAACCAGGTGGGCGTCGCTACCGCGACGGACGGACCCGGCACCGCACAGATGTCAGCCGCACTCATAACCGCCAGCCGCGCGCTGTCACCGGTCGTCGCATTCGTCGGGGAACCCCCGACCGCCCAGCCCGACGATGCCCAACAACTGGACCATGCTCGTCTGGCAGCCGCTTGCGAGTCGGGTTTCGTGCGCCTGACGGCGCCGCAGCTCGCCGACGAAGTGGTCCGCAAAGCGTTCTACCTCGCCAGGACCGAATCACGGCCGGTGTTACTGAGCTGCCCGATCGATTACCAGGACGCTAACATCGAATTCAGCAAGCCATACAAGCCGTCGACGACGTCGCTGCCTCGAGTCGCGCTGGAGCCAAGAACAGCGGAGCTCGAGGCCGCCATCGACTCCATCAGTCGCAGCAGTCGACCGGTCATCGTCGTTGGCCGGGGTGCCAGATGGGCGAATGCCGGTGACGCGGTACTCGAGCTCGCGGACCGGATTGGCGCACTGATCGCGACGACCTTGATGGCGAAGACCTACCTGGCGCAGGACGCGTTCCACGCCGGGATGTCCGGTCGAGCGGCACTGAAAACTGCCAACAGCTTCTTCCATCAAGCCGACCTCGTCATCGGTGTGGGTGCCAGTCTGAACCGCTACACAACCGAACACGGCACCACGTATCCAGATGCCCGCTATTTGCAGATCGACCTCAAATCCAACGTGCGCGATGAGGGATGGCCGAGGGAAACCGCGACTGTCGACGACTGTTACATCCAGGCAGACGCGCGTCTGGCGGTCGAAGCCCTGAACAGGCTGCTGGACGAGCGCTCGCATCATAATGTTGGCTTCCGCACCGGAAGTACGTGCGCAGTTGGCCAGCAACTTCAACGATGCTGGCGAGTATCCCGTCGAGCAGGGCACGCTCGACCCGCGCGACGTGTGCCGCGTGCTGGACGAGACAATTCCAACGGAGATGGGCATGGCCCTGGGCGGCGGCTCGCACGTTGACTTCGCCGTGGAAACGTTCCAACGCCCGCGACATGTTATTGGCAGCCAGAACTATTTCGGCTGCGTAAGCCAGATGCTGCCAGCGACTATGGGCGCCATAGCGGCGACGGGCCAGCCAATGTTCGTGGTGGACGGCGACGCCACGGCGATGATGTCAATCCAGGAGTTCGATACCGCGGTGCGGTACCGCTGGCCGCTACTCCTGGTGGTGGCCAACAACGTCGGGTTGGTTGCAGAGTCTATGAAGCTCGAACAGCGCGACATGCCGGGCGACCTGGCCATGGTCCCGAGTCCTGACTTCGGCGCGCTTGGTCGGGCGTTTGGCGGCAAAGGCTGCCTGGTCCGCACCCTGGACGATCTACGAGCCGCTACCCGCGAGTGGGTGGACAATCCGTGCCCGATGATCATCGATGCGCGAATCTCACCCCACGTCCTGTCGATCCGTTCTCGGCGTGGGGCGGGCCTCGACGTTTGATGCCCGGCCAAAGCGGCGTACCTCTGCGCAGTTGCTGATGCGATCCACGAGGGTGAACGGCTAGTGAGAGAAGCCATTCGTATCGGGTCCGTCGACGTCGCGGTCGCGCGCGACCGCTATTGGGCGGCGGCGCCGGCTACGCATCTGCGTGATCGCGCCAGAAACGAGATCCCAGTCGATCAGTTCGCACCGTATTTCGGCCGACGCGATCCAAACACGCAAATCGCGTCGCGCGTGCTGTGCTTCGTCGTCAAGAGTCAAGGTAAAACGATATTGCTCGACGCGGGCGTTGGCGGCTGGGGGCTGTGGCGGTTCGGCGACGGCCATCTGCTCGATGCGCTGGCGGGGCTTGATGTTCGACCCGAAGAGGTCGACATGGTGATTCCCTCGCACCTTCACCTGGACCACATTGGCTGGAATACGCGCCCAGGACCGGGCGGTGAGCCGCTGATCACGTTTCCCAACGCTCAGTACCTGTTCCACCAGGCCGACTGGGACCATTTCACCGACCCCGGCCACCTGAAGCGAGATGATCCGTCGTCGAGGGCCGCACGGGTAGCAGACACCTGCTTGTTTCCGGTGGCCCAAGCCGGCCAGATGGAATTGATCACGTCCGAACCGAACGTCACCGACGAGGTCAAGATCCTGCATACCCCTGGGCACACCCCGGGCTCGGTGAGTGTGCTGCTGAACTCGGGCGGCGAGTCCGCCATTTTCATTGGCGACGTTGCGCACCTGTGCATCCAACTCAGCGAGTACGAGTGGTCACCTCTTGGCGATCTGGATCGCGAAACGTCGCCTTCAGCTCGCCAGCGGGTCGTTGAGGAGGCGGTCGGTCGAAACGCAGTGATGGCGGGTCCTCACCTCGACGAGGGTCCAGTCTTCGGACGCATGGTCATGCTGAATGGCCGTCGTATCTGGCAAGGTATCGACGTCGTCGCGCAGCGCGAAACCAGCTAGTGGGCCTGCTGTGGAGATGGAGGCCGTGCGCGACCGCCACGGGCATCGTGCTTGGCGGTAAACCACGGCTATATTGGCTAGCGTTTTCTCCCGGCCCAGAACTCACTGAGTTCGGATACAAGAAGGAGCGGTATGATACGGAGTGCAGAGACGGCACGGATCACACGTGAGGGGGGTGTCATGCGGGTCACACGTCGGCGTGAACTGCTAAGCATGTTGATATCGGCAGCGGGAGTCTCCGTGCTGGCGGCCTGCGCATCGGCCACCGGTCCCGTCCCGGCTGCTGCTGGGCCGACAACGGCTCCCGCCGGGGAAGCACCGACCACGACGTCCCCATCGACGGCTGCACCGACGGCTGCCGCGGCAGCGGTGGCCACGGCAGTACCGAATCCCGCGTCCCAACCAGCCACGCCACCGCGAAAGACCGGCGGCACGCTCACCACGGGCATGATCGGCGACCTGGGCTCGATCGACGGTCATCAAGTGACGCAGGAGTCGGTGAACGTCTCGTTCCTGGCTTACGACCGCTTGATCGACTACGACGATCAACTCAAGCCGCAGCCCATGCTGGCGGAGTCGTGGGACGTCAGCAGCGATCTGACCCAGCTCAAGCTGAACCTCCGCAAGGGGGTACAGTTCCATTCAGGCCGCGAGTTCACGAGTGCGGACGTTGAGTACAACCTGATGTGTGTCCGCAATCCTCAACTGGCGGGTATCGTCGGCGGTCTGGCTCCGCAGAGCAACTGGTGGACCTCGATCGATGCATCTGACCCGTACACGGTCATATTGAAGTCAGACATGCCGCGGCCCGGCATGTTCGACTTCCTCGAGCTGTTCAACATCCTTGACAAAGACACCATGGAAGGCCCCGATGCGAAGACCAAAGCAGTCGGGACTGGACCCTTCAGGTTTGTCGAATGGGTCCAGGGCGATCATTTTACGTTTACCCGAAACCCAAATTACTGGCAAAGTGGACACCCGTACCTCGACGGCATCACGGTAAAGATCCTCTCCGACGCTCAGACCCAGATCGCGGCACTTGAGGCCGGTGCTCTCGATCTGGCGGATAGTCCGCCGATCCGCGACGCCAGCCGACTCAAGCAAGATCCGAACTACCGATATCTGGGCACGTATATTGGCGGTCAGTATTTCTGCATCTTTATCGATACCAGCGTGCCGCCTTTCGACAATAAGCTCGTGCGCCAAGCGCTCAACTATGCCCTCGATAGGCAACGTTTCGCAGACAGTGTCATGCTGGGATTGGTCGGACAGGGCCAGGATCTACCCTGGCCGCCGCAGGCCGGAGCGGCTCAACCCGACAAAAACAACATGTACACCTTTGATCTCGACAAAGCCAAATCGCTGTTGGCAAGTGCCGGCGTGAGCAACCTTCAGTTCGACATTCTCTACCATAACCTGGCGTACCCCACCGAATACGCAGACCTGGCGCAGTTCTACCAAGCGGACCTGGCTCAGCTTGGCCTTACGGCCAACCTGAACCTTATGCAGTTCGCGACGCTGACCGACACGCTGATCAACAAGACCTACAATGGCCTTGCAATCGCGGGCGGAGCGTTCGCCCATCTGTCCGACTCCAGTTACATCTTCACCACCGGCCGTTCCGTGAACGTGGCTACGACCACCAACTGGAGCCATTACGAGAACGATCAGTTCGCGCAGCTTGCTCACGCCGCGGGAATTGAACCCGACGTTGCCAAGCGCAAACAGTTGTACTCGCAGATCAACGATTTGTACCTTGACGAAGTCTTCAACATGCCGGTCGCGTTGTATCCGTCGATGTCGCTGATGCGGGCCAACGTGAACGACGTGCGGTATAACCTGCTCCCAGGGCTGGTCTACACGGATGCGTGGCTTGGCTGATAGACGACAACCCGGTCTGCTGCTCCGACACCCGCCGGACCGGCCTTCACTGCTCAGTGAACTCCTAAGCGGGTGGACGCCTGTCGGTGATGACAATGCAGCACTATGACGTCGGCTCAGGAAGTGCGGACTGGCTAGCCTGTCCTTCCGTGGGGCGTTGCCCAAGCAGATGATGCCCTACCTATCGATCCATCACCACACCATCGTGGCTAATCGAGAAGGTCTGCGCGAAGCGGTGCTGCTGGGCAAGGCGTGGGGGATCAACAACGCGTACATCGTCCGTACAATCGTCACGGCCGCCTACTACTTCACGGGTCTCGAGCGGATAGACATGCTCGACGAAGACATCGTCGCCGCGCTCGCGTAATGCGACACACTGCAATCGCTCCATCTCGGGATAAGAGGAGGCGCTGGCAGGGCGTCCACGACGTGCCGACCTTGTGTTGAGCATGACGCACGCGGCTCTGCCCGGCATTGCCGGTAGGCGATCTCCGCTCGCCAGGGCTGCCCGGTTCAGGTGAGTTGGTCACGACCGACGTGCCAGCGGGGGATGGTTCGCGTCGCGAGACGTGCTCCAACCCTGTTTGCGTACTGGAAGTGGGGCCTGCGGCCCGACAGCCGGTCCCCTTGGTACGGGTCCCGTTGGTCAAGGGGACCCGTACAGCTCGGGGCGGTTTCCGTAGCTGGGCCACATTGGTGCGATTAATCGGCCACCCGGATAGCCAAACTGCGCATCGAGATAGCGCGCGCACTAACGCGCCACGTCCTCGCCAAACCCCAGGCGCCGCAGCATGCGCACCCCGTTCGGGTGCAGCGCCACGCCAGCGCCGATCTCCTGCGCTGCGGGGCCTGTTCGTACACGCCGACGTCTACGCCGTGCGCGCCGGGCTTGACAACGATCTCGGAAATGGTGGTTTACCGTGACGCGCCGCCTAACAGCGTGTTGAAAAAGGTCAGCTTCTCTTCAGAGAAGAAGGTTTCGTACCTCGAGACGTTACAGCCTCAAACGTCAGCCTTCGCCCTTCGAGGCACGCACTGTCAGCAATTCCACCTACGGTGGAGCCCTTCGACGGGTTTTTCAACGGCCTGCTAAGCCGCGTGCCGCATCCTGGCTCTTGTGCCGATCACCAGCCAGGAGCTGCTCCGCGCCTCCCGAGAGGCTCTGGTCCGGGCGCAGATGGACGCACAACGCAACCACGACATCGGGGGCCACGCTCGCCACGTTCAGCGAAGCTAACTACGACGTCGTCCCGCCGGGCTCGCCCAACACCGGCGCGGTCGCTGTAGAGGAGTTTCTCCAGGGGCTCTTCACCGCGTTCCTGGACTTCACACCAGAGGCGCGATCGGTGCACCACGGTGAGGACATCGTATCGAAGTGCGGTGTGGCTGCATCTTTCACTTCGACGGTGCTCGGCTGGTGAACGAGACCATGTACTTTGACCACGCCACCCTCCTGGCCCAGATTGGGCTGGATGGGTGAGAACCGCAGTGCGAGTGAGGAGACAGCATGCCCATCGTCGTCGTGTTTGACTTTCCCGGCGAGGACGTCGCCAAGTATCACAAGGTGTTCGAGCTGGGTGGTCCTGCCGTCAACGAGCAACCCAGCCGCTTCGATCACGTCTGCTATTGAACCGACACCCGCTTCACGGTCATCGACATCTGGGAGGACGAAGCCAGCTCCAATGCCTTCGGCCCGATCATCGGCCCAGCGCTCGCCGGGGCGGGACTCGACCCTAAGCGTTCGTCACGTAATAACCAGTGCAGCTCCCGTATACTTGAAGAGTGGTGGTGGTGGATGAAACTGGAATTCGGCGTCGCGGTGTGTCACTTGCCGCCTGGTACCAGCAAGTGGAACAAAATTGAACACCGTCTGTTCTCGGCCATTACTCAGAACTGGCGTGGCAAACCGCTCATCAGTCATGAAGTGGTGGTCAACGTGATCGGCGCAACGACGACCCAGACCGGGCTGCGGGTCACAAGTAAGCTCGACACCAATCGCTATCCCGCCGGACGAAAGGTGTCGGACGATGAGCTCGCCGTCATCCACCTCCGCCGGGATGCGTTTCATGGGGACTGGAACTACTCCCTCCTCCCACGGCCCAGGCTGCTATCAGAATGAACGAGTTATTACGTGCCGACCCCTAAGCCCGTCATCTGCTCGCTAGAAGCCACCATGGGCCGTGACGGCAGGCAGGTGGTTTACCCGGCCGCCTGAATTGGAGGGGAGAGGTTCCGAATGGGATCTGACGACAACATCCAGACAATCGAGCGGATCTACGAGGCGTTTGGACGCGGTGACGTGTCGGCGGTGCTTGCCAATGTCGCGGACGACGTCGACTGGGCAAGTGAGACCTCCTCGACCGTGGCACCCCGGTACGGTGTGCGTCACGGCAAAGACGGTGTGGCTTCGTTCTTTCAGGCGTTCGGTTCGACCATGGAGGTGCAGGAGTTCACCCCGTACGCCTTCGCTGCCAACGACGCCGAGGTGCACACGGTCATGCACTGCCGGGCTACGTGTCTCGCGCAACGGGCAAGGGCATCGATCACGACCTGCACCACCACTTCCGATTCCAGAGCGGAAAGATCGCCTGGCGGAGCTCATGCCCGCGCAAACAACGACTACTTGGACTACTTGCTCGATCAGGTGTTCACGCTGGTCGGAGATTATGGCCGCCGTGCCGAGACTAACGAGAAGTATGCGTACGTGTTCTGCACAGAAACCTCGCGGAAGCCTTCACCTTCGAGGGCTCGGCGCAATTCGGGCGCTGAGAACTGTTTTCCGGCCGTGCCGATGCGCATGTTCACGCTGAAGAGCGCCGGTCCGGGCGGACCGTCGCCGACGTCATTGAGCAGCATTTCGTGGATGTAGATTCGGCCGCCCGACGGCAACGCCGCGAATGCATTCCGAATGAGATGCGTGCGCTGCTCGAGGTTCCAGTCGTGCAGAACGCAGCTGAAGAACATGGCGTCGTACCCGGTCGGCCAGGCTTCGAAAAACATGTTCAGGGGCAGGGTGTCCACTTGATCCTGTACGCCGTAGTGCGCAATAAGTTCAGTCGCGAGTTCGCAGACGATGGGCAGGTCGGCAACCGTGCAATGCATCCGCGGGTGGCGCTGGGCGAGCGCAATGGCGAACCCACCGGAGCCGCCAGCAACATCGAGGAGCCGCGAAACGCCGTTGAAGTCACCGGTTTTGGCCATGGCGACGGCCGATGGGAACGAGAGTCCATGCATCGTACGCGCGCTGATGTCGGCCTGCTCGCGCGTGATCTCACCGGTAGACCACTCGCGGACGATGTAGCGGTCAGACGTCGAAGTGGCGCTGGCGAGTGATCGTTTGAGGCGTTGGCCGACGTCATTTTGGGCAAATCTGCGAAGCGTGAAGCCGCGGTAGTATGGGCTGTCAGGCAACAAGTAGGTTCGCGCGGCATCGGTCAGGTGGAAACGGCCGTCCTGAACGCGCACCAGGTCAAGGGCGCCCAGCACACTCAGCAGCACCTCCGCCCAGTCCTCGGCCAGGTTCAGGTCTTGCGCGATCTCGACTCTGGAGCGTGGTTGATGGTCAAGCAGCGAAAAGACGCCCAACTCGTCGCATGCCGCGACGGAGGGCAGAATATTCGCGGATAAGTAGATGTCCCACATGAGGCGGTCATCCGTCGTGGGCACCTCGAGCTTCGCGCCAGTCGACATGCAACCTATGGTATCTGCGGTCGCGGTGGCACCAATCTTCGAGCGAAGCGAACGTCGCGTTCTCGCCGCAAGGTCAGACGAGTGCGGTCTGCCTGAATGCGTCTAGCAGCGTGTTGAAAAAGGTCTGCTTTTCGTCAGAGAAGAAGGTTTTGTACCTCGAGACGTTACAGTCTCAAACGTCAGCCTTCGCCGTTCGAGGCACGCACTGTCAGCAATTCCACCTGCGGTGGAGCCCTTCGACGGGTTTTTCAACGGCCTGCTAGTCTAGGAGCGCGGCCGAAAGGCCCATAGTCCACCTCGAAACCGGCTGCCGCGCTCCTGGCGCAAACTGTCACGGAAGTCTGGCCGACTGCGACTCGGGCTAAAAACGGGCTTGTCGGCCCGACTTCTGGGAGCGCGGCCGAAAGGCCCATAGTCCACCTCGAAACCGGCTGCCGCGCTCCTGGCGCAAACTGTCACGGAAGTCTGGCCGACTGCGACTCGGGCTAAAACGGGCTTGTCGGCCAGACTTCGAGGGCACGGCTGGCAGATCGTCGGTGACGCCGAGCCGTTTGCCCTCGATCCCAAACGTTCCACTTCGCGTTCGAGCCGGAGTCAGATTGGTAGTGAGCCGATCAGGGCGTGGCGCGTTTCAGTGACCTGACCGTCGACGACGCGGTAGAGGCTCAGGCCACGGAACACCGTCCCATTCGGCAGATGCCCCGTCCAGGCCGCCGCGACCGTGTCCTCGCGGACCACCAACGCGTCTATATCGTAGGAAATGACACCTCTCGCTCGCTGGACGGCCTGCTCGTAGTCGTCGCGGGCACCCTGCGGTCCGCGCCCGGGCGGCACGTGGCCGTAGTCGACATAATTCGTCGACACGACATCGTCGAAGCGTTCCGGGCGGCCCGAACTGTACGCTTCGAAGAACGCCCGAACGACATCCTCTGGCGTCACGGCCATCCTTTCTGGGCACGAGCAAGGTGCTCAGTGTCATAGCGACATGTTAAGCGCAGGTCGGGCTCGCCGCGATAGATCGCATTGGCCACGCTCGTGACCTGGCCGCGGCGGCTGCAGTGGATAAACCCTACCTCTGCGAGCGACTTGCCTCGGGTCGATTCTGAATACACTCCACTGTCACGGGCCGAGTCCCACGTTCGAGAAGGTGTGATATGAAAGATCAGTTCCGGAGCGGTTGTCATTCCACCTGTTGTGCTGCCTGCACCTCACCTGAAAGTGTACCGCGACATGAGTATTGGATGGACGCGACCTGGCGATCGATGCAAAGGAGGTCACGGGGCTTGACATGAAGGGCCCTGGCCAGCTTTCTGACGGTATTCGGCCGCTGTCATCTGCGCGATAGCGTCTGGCGGAGTCAGCCGCATCGTTGCTAGAGGTTGGCTCAATTGCCTGCAGTCGCGGACCTGCGAACGTGCGAGCGGTCGCAGTCAGGAGCGGGTGTCCATCTCCGTATGGACAACACGAGAGTCTGCCGTCGAGGACTTCACGGCACGGAAGCGGACTGCGTACTCGTTCGTATCGACTTTGACCGAGGTGAAGCCGGACTTCTCGAGGCGCGCTGCGAGTGCGGCTGGGTCCAGGGGCACGTACGTGTCATCCTCATGCAGAGCCTGGAGTTCAGGTGACGCCAGACTATCTTCGCCGACTACGACTCCCCCAGATCGCAGCACGCGATGAATCTCTGTCAGCAACTCGTCTTGCAGTTCCACACTGGGGACATGATGCAGCATGGTCAGACACGCCGCGCCGCTAAAACTGTTATCCGGCACTGGCACGTGGGTGGCGTCGGCGTGGATGACATGCACGTTGGTGCCGCCCAGCCGGTTCGAAAGGGCCGCAGCCAGTTGGGCGTCGATCTCAACAGCTGTCAGTCGCGCAACGCGACCTCGCAACACGTCGGTGGTCAAGCCGGGGCCAGGACCGATCTCGATAACGTCGTCGCCCAGATCAACGCCGTCGAGGACCCAGGGGATGATCCACGTCTCGATGGTCTCGGCCCATTGTGCGCTGGAACACAGTGCGAGATGCTGTGCGTTCACAACCAGAGCCTGTAGACGCATTCGCGACTATCTACTATCGGGGTCGGTGCCATGTCCGTACGACGTTATCGCACTCGCGGCGTGAGGATGCGACGGCGAGGCACCATGGCTGTGACGCTCGTGGCCCCCGGTCTGGCGCAGTCTGGCCCGCCTCGATCGTGTCGGATGATCTGGCGCTGGCCGCGGCATCTACAGCGATCACTCACAGGATCGCGAAATTGCCGGCGTGTCTTCGGACGAGCGTTGACGGAGTGATCTCATCCAGAGCATTGAGGGATCGTGTAACTCGAAGTGAGCTGCGAGAAGGATGCACTGTACGATTGATTGATTGATTGATTGATTGATTGATTGATCTTCAACTTCGGAGCGAGCATCGAACTGAACGTGTTGCCCGTCAGCCGCTGCCCGCCTCGGGACCAGTTCGCACGCGGGCGCGCAGCGTGGCAAGATCCGCGTGTGCGCACACTGTTGGTGATCGGGATTGGCGCCGGCGACCCGGAGCACGTCACGATGCAGGCGATCAAGGCGATGCGCCGCGCGGATGCATTCTTCGTGGTCGACAAGGGCTCGACTGCCGCGGAGTTGATCGGCGTGCGCACGGCCATCCTCGAGCGCTATCTCGAGGACCACGCGTACCGTGTTGTCGAGATCGCCGATCCCCCCCGCGATCGCGCCAGCGATGATTACCGGGCGGCGGTACAGGACTGGCACGCGCGACGGGCACAGGCCTACGCGCTCGCGATCCGCGATGCGCTTGGCGTCGAGGAGTGCGGCGCCTTTCTCGTCTGGGGCGACCCCTCCCTGTACGACAGTACGCTGCGCATTCTCGACCAGGTTCTGGCGACCGGCCTGGTCGACTTCGAATCCGAGGTCATTCCAGGCATCACCAGCGTGCAGGCACTGACGGCGAGACAGCGGCTGCTGCTGAACGGCATCGGCGAAGGCGTGTTCATCACCACCGGGCGCCGATTGGTGGAGGACTGGGCGCGCGGCGTCGACAACGTGGTGGTCATGCTGGACGGCGCTTGCGGCTTTACACGCCTGGACCCGGACGGCGTGGACATCTTCTGGGGTGCGTATCTGGGCATGCCCGATGAAATCTGTCTGAGTGGTCCGCTGGCGGAGATGAGCGAGGTGATTCAGCGCACGCGCGCGGCGGCCCGCGCGAAGAAGGGCTGGATCATGGACACGTACTTGCTGCGCCGGCGCGCGCCGGACTGAGGCTCGCGTGCCCACACGTATCCTGCTGCTTGGGGGCACGTCGGAGGCCTCGGATCTGGCATCCCAACTGGGACAGGACCGTCGCTGCGATCTCACCCTGTCACTGGTCGGGCTGACGCGGCGTCCATCGGTGGCCGGCGGCCGAGTGCGCACGGGTGGATTCGGCGGGACACAGGGACTTGTCAGCTATCTGGAGCGGGAGGCCATCGAGCTGGTGGTGGACGCGACGCATCCGTTCGCGGCGGTCATGCCATTCCACGCCGCCGACGCGTGCGGTGCCAGTGGGAGGCCGCTACTCAAGGTGTATCGCCCTGGCTGGCAGCTTGTTGCCGGCGACCGGTGGGTGAACGTTGCCGACCTTGACGCGGCTGCCGGAGCGCTGGTCACCCACCGCGCGAAGCGTGTATTGCTGACGACCGGGCGGCAGGAGCTGGGGCCATTCCGCGGCTTGCACAGCATCAGCTTCGTGGTGCGGTCCATCGAGCCGCCGGACCTGGACGGATTCGAATCCGCCACGGCCCTGCTGATGCGCGGACCGTTCGAGCTGGAGGGTGAGCGCGCTCTCTTGCGCCAACACACGATTGATACGCTGGTCACCAAAAACAGTGGAGGCGCGGCCGCTGCCGCGAAACTGCAAGCCGCGCGAGAGCTGGGGATTCGGGTGATCATGATCCAGCGGCCGCCTATCCCGCGCGTGCCGCTCGTCGAGAGCGCCGCCGAGGCGCTGGTCTGGATTGGCGACTGGCTCAGTCGGCGGGGTACCAGCGCGGGGTAAACACACGTCCTCCTGCGCCAAAGCGCGTTGTGGAGGAGCCAACCAGAATGACCGTGCGCATGTCGCATATTCGGAGGTCCACGTCAATCAGCGGCAGGATGTGCACTTGCTCGTCGCCGCGGCCGATGTCTCGGCCAAGAATTACTGGCGTAGTTGGCGCCCGATGCAGACGGATGATGCGAAAGGCTTCGGCGAGCTGTGTTGGCCTGCGTCTGGAGACCGGGTTGTAGAGCGCCAGGACGAAGTCCGCTTTCAGCGCAGCGACCAGGCGGCGCTCGACGACCGACCAGGGTTTGAGATTGTCGGACAGGGACAGACAGCACCAGTCGTGGCCCAGTGGCGCGCCGGCTCGCGCCGCGGCCGCCAGCGCGGCCGTAATGCCGGGGATGACCTGGACCTCGATCGCGTTCCACTCCATTCGCGCCGCTTCGGCCGACTGCGCCTCAAAGAGCGCGGCGGCCATGGCGAAGACGCCCGGATCGCCCGACGACACCACCACCACGCGGCGACCGCTGCAGGCCAACTCGAGCGCATGGCGCGCCCGGACGAGCTCCTCGCCGTTGTCAGAAGTGTGCAGCTCGGCCCCGCTGCGCAGCTCAGATGGCAGCAGGTCCACGTAGGTGCGATAGCCGACGATGTCAGTGGCACGCGACAACACGTCGCGAGCTTCCGGTACCAGCCATTCAGGATTGCCCGGTCCAAGTCCGACGACCGCAAGCCATCCGCCCGTGGAGACTTCCTCGACTGAACTCATCGACGACCGGCGCTCGCGCTGGGGATGACCACCATCGAAAAGTACGGAGCGCGCTGACCGTCGGCATCCGCCAGTGGACAGCAGACCTCACCAGCGCTGGTGGCGCGCTCCACGTAGAAGGCCCGATCCAGCAGATTCGCGTCGGTGACCGCTCGGCGTACCTTGGCCAGGTTGCGCCCCAGCTTGATGATGACGGCGGCGTCGCAATTGGCTAGCGCCTGGGTCAGCTCCGCGGAGCTGAGGACCCCGCTCAGCACGCTCAAGATCTCGTCGGCGCTGGCCAGCGGGCGCGCCACGGCCGCGGCCCCCGCCACCAGTGACGGGATGCCTGGCACCACGGTGGTCGCGAAACGCTCTGAGAGTCGGTTGTGCACATACATGTACGAGCCGTAAAAGAGCGGGTCGCCTTCGCACAACACCGCAACGTCGTTGCCGCGCTCCAGCTCGCACTCCAGTTGCGCAGCGGCCGCGTCGTAGCACGCGAGCAATTGCCGCTCGTACTCCGCGTCGTTGGGTGCTACCCGTTCGACGGTCAGCGGATATTCGATACGGATTTCACGATGGTGCGGAGTGATCAGGTGCGCGGCAACCGTGCGCGCGATGCCCGGCCGATTCCGGGCGGCGAAGTACGCGACGGTCGACGTACTCGCGATCAACCGCGCGGCCTTCACGCTCATCAACTCCGGATCACCCGGGCCCACGCCAATGCCATACAGGCGCCCAGGCGTGGAGGACAGCTCGCTCATTCGCGCGCGCACGCGATGGCATTGACCGCGGCGGCGGCAATCGCGCTACCACCCCGTCGGCCGAGCACAGTGACATACGGAATGCCGGCGGCGTGCGACATCAACGCGGCTTTGGACTCCGCGGCGCCCACGAAGCCCACCGGGACCCCGACGATGGCCGCCGGTCGTGGTGCGCCGCCATCGAGCAACTCCAGCAAGCGGAACAACGCGGTGGGCGCGTTGCCAATCGCCACCACCGCACCTTCGAGCATCTCCAACCACAGATCGGTTGCGGCGGCGGAGCGCGTGGTTCGGTGACGTGCTGCCAGATCGGCAACCCGTGCATCGTTCACCGTGCAATACACGAGGTTGTTGGCCGGCAGTCTTGAACGGCTGACGCCCTCCGCCACCATACGCGCATCAGCCAGGACCGGTCGGGCCGGACTCGAGCGCGGCTCGACCCGCGTCGAGCACCTCCGGGCTGCAGCGCACGTCCGCGGCCAGGTCTACCATCCCGCAGGCGTGCACCATGCGAACGACCATGTCACGAACTCCTGGCGGAAGATGCGTCAGGTTCGCCTCGGCACGGATGGTGGCGAAGGAACGCCGGTAAATCTCGGCACCGTCGCGGATGTACGTGTACGAGGTCACTCCAGTACGGCCCAGAGCTCGTCGAAACCGGTCTGGTCGGTGCGGCCGAGCAACGTCAGCGCCACCTCTCCGCGCGTGGCGCAGCGCTTGTCGCAGCCGGAGACGTGCACGATTGCCGACGCTGGAAGGTCGGCTCGCCGATCGGCAACGAAGCGGTCGGCTTCGGCGAGCGTGTCGAGTTCGGTTTGCCAACAGCCACGCGCGCCAATGCACGTGACCACGCCGAGCGACGGATCGGACGCGTCGACGAGCAGGCCGAGTTGGCCAGCGGCGCCCAACACGCGCTCTGCCTGCGCGGCGCTGTCGCAGATGAATGCCAGCGAGCGCCAGGGCGTGACTCGCACGCTGACATTCGACTCCCGAGACACCAGCTTGCCCACTTCCAACAGTGTCCGCGCGTCGATGCGGCCAAAGCGCGCCCCGGCCAGCGCGACGGGCTGATCCAGCGGTGCGTGCTGAAGTCCGATGCGGACCTCCATCGGCACTCGCACCGGTCGACGGCGCGGTGGCTGCCAGTCCACTGAGCCTAACAGCGTGCGGGCGAGGCTCTGCGCGCCCTCGCGCGCGACGAGGTCCGCGGTCCGGGTCTGCGGCCCAGTGGCGATGCACCACTCCACCAGGCAACGTACCGTCCTGGCAGCGGCGTTGGAGTCTGAACACACCGCGGTGCCAATGCCGCGTACGGTGAGCGCGCATCGACCGTCGCCACCAGGCTGGACCAGGACGTCGGAGCCACGGTCCGCGGTGTAGCCTTCCCGATCGTCGACATGAGCCGCGAACTTGGGCGACAGACGGCTGAGGTCGACACCGTTGAGCGCCTCGAGCAGCGCGTGCCGAAGAGCGTGCTCCGCTGGACCCGCGAACGGTGAGATAGTCATCAGGCTGGCGCTGCCGTCGCCGAGACCTACCTCAACGCAGGCTTCCAGCGCCGAAGACAGCCTATCCGCGACCAGACCCCGGAGCTGGAGATTGCCACGATTGGTCAGCTCAATCGTGCCCGAGCCATACCGTTCGGCGACGGAAGCCACGGTGTTCACCTGTCGAGCGTCGAGCAAGCCGCCGACGAGCGGGAGCCGCAGCAGATAGCCGTCGCGCTGCAGGACTGGACGCGCAAAGGTCGGGCACAGGCCCGTGCGTCGATAGCCGGCCGGTGTTGCGGTCACGCGGCTCAGGGTATCGCAATGCCGATCTCAGGGTGGCAGATTGCCCTGCATCCGACGTATGTGCTTGAGATCAGGCGAGCCAGGACCGCGTACCGCCCGGCCGATGTGTACCCTACGTGACGTGCTCAAGACCTCCGTCTACCTGTCAGCCGACCTCAAAGCGCGTCTGGCGCAGGTCGCGCCGCGTCTCGGCTTGACTGAGGCGGCGTTCATTCGCCGGGCGATCGAAGCCGCCCTGCGCGGCTCGCGCGTGCCTCACGCCGGGCCGATTCGATCCCTGGTGCTTTCTGGCGGCGGCCGGTGCATTCTCACCATCGCGCGCCAGTTGTCCTCGGCCCACCACATCAACGGGACGGTCGTGGGCGAGCTGATGGGACTGCCTGGCGAACGCCGCGCACCCATCGACGATTTCGTCGACCGGCCAGCCAACTATCTGGCGAGCTCGATTGCTCCGGCGTCGAGCGCGTGATTTCGTTCATTGGCGCCGGTCCCGGAGCCGCTGACCTGCTGACACTGCGCGCGGTCGATCGCCTGTCACGCGCCGACGTGGTGATCTGGGCCGGTTCTCTGGTTTCCGCCGAGGTGCTGCGTCACTGCCGCTCCGCCGCGACGATTCTCGACAGTAAATCGATGACACTGGAAGATGTCACGGGCGTCTATGCCCAACATCCAGACGAACATATCGCGCGGTTGCAATCGGGCGACCCGGCGTGGTTCAGCACGATCGGTGAGCAAGTCGCGTGGTGCCTTTCGCACGCGCGTCCGTTCGAAGTCGTGCCCGGAGTTTCGTCGATCGGCGCGGCCGCCAGCGCCGCGGGCATCGAGCTGACGGTGCCCGGCATTTCGCAGTCCGTCGTGGTCACACGGCTGGCGCGCCGCACGGCAGCGTCGCTGGGGAATGCTGATGACGTGGCCGCGTACGCGGCGCACGGTGGAGTCATGGTGTTGTTGCTTTCGACCGGCGACCCACAGCGGCTGCAGGCGACGCTGCTGGAGGTCCGCTCCGCATATGCCGCCGACACCCCCGCGCTCATCGCCGCGCGCGTCAGCTGGCCTGATGAACAGTTGATCTGGACCTGGGTTGGCCATCTGGCCGACGAGCTCGTCGCGCGTTCCATTACCACCTCGGCACTGGTACTGGTCGGAGAGGCACTGCGTGCGGGCGCCGCCAGCCGACGCAGCCACGTCTACGATCCGGCGTATACCCACAGCTACCGCGAGGGACAGGCGTTGGGGTGAGCACCACGGTCCGCCGCGAGCCGCCGTCAACCCCCGCGGACCGCGGCCTGCCGCCCATCAGCGTGGTCGGCGTCCACGGTGGACAGGCCTACAGCGATGCCGCCAACCAGGCCGTGCGCGCGGCGGAGGTCCTGGTCGGCTCCCCCCGACAACTAGCCCACCGTTCCCCAACGGGCGACCAGCTGGTCATCCAGCTCGAAGGGTCACTGGAGCTGCTTCTCGACCGAGTCGCCGAAGTGCGCCAACGCGGGCAGCGGGTCACCATCCTGGCATCCGGCGATCCGGGCTTCTTCGGCATCGTGCGTGTGCTGGCACATCGATTTGGCAGCGATGCGCTCGCCGTGCACCCCGCTCCGTCGTCGGTCGCGCTGGCGTTCGCCCGCATCGGCATGTCGTGGGACGATGCGCTAATCGTCTCGGCGCACGGCCGGCCGCTCGAAGCAGCGGTGGCTGCCGCGCTGCGCGTGCCGAAGATCGCCATTCTGACGTCGCCGACTCAACCACCGCAGCAGCTCGGGCAAGCGCTCCTGGCAGCCGACTGCTCACCGCGACAGGTGACGGTTGCCAGCCATCTCGGCGAACCCGACGAGTGTGTCTTTCGCACGGACCTGCAGGGTCTGGCCAGCGGGACGTTCGGCGCAATGTCCGTCGTGCTGCTGCTGGACGCCAGCCATGCGTCCGCCGGTCCCAGCCTGGCCTGGGGGTTACCGGAGGCGGCCTTCGAGCATCGCGGGGGCATGGTGACGAAGGCTGAAGTCCGCGCCGTCGTGCTCGGCAAACTCCAACTGCCTGCAAGGGGCGTGCTCTGGGACGTCGGCGCCGGCAGCGGCTCGGTCGGCATCGAGTGTGCGCGACTTGCGCCGGGTCTCGACGTCTTCGCCATTGAGCGCAACACGGAGGACGCCGACCGCATCCGCCACAACGCGTCGGTGCATGGAGTCAGGGTCGGCGTGGTTCAGGCAGAGGCACCTGCCGCGTTTGCAGATCTGCCGGCTCCGGACCGCGTGTTTGTCGGTGGTGGCGGCATGGACGTGCTCGAGCAAGCCCTGCAGTGTCTCGGACCTGGCGGCCAACTCGTCGCCACGCACATCCTGGTGGAGCGCGCCGCGGCCGCGTGGAAGCTGCTGGGCAACACGGTTCAGGTTTCGGTCGCGCGCGGCAGCGCCATCGCGGATGGATTCCGATTGCAGGCGGAGAACCCGGTCTTTGTCAGCTGGGGTCCGCTGGCGTGACGGTGTACCTCGTGGGCGCCGGTCGCGGCGATCCGGGTCTGTTGACGCTGCGCGGCGCCGAGCTACTGCGGACCTGCGAGGTCCTCATTCACGACCGATTGATCGAACCCCTTTTGTCTTCGGTCGCGGCGGTGAGGAGGTGCTGGCGCTGCTGGAAGCTGGCGTCCCCTTCGAGTGCGTCCCTGGTGTTTCGTCCGCGATTGCGGCGCCCATCGCCGCGGGAATTCCTCTCACTCTGCGTGGCGAGGCTCAGTCGATAACCGTCGTGACCGGCCACGAATCGTCGCATGCGCACCAGTCCGTCAACTGGGAGGCACTTGCCGCGACACGCGGCACACTCGTGATTCTGATGGGCGCCGAAACTATCGGAAACGTTGCGCTGCGCCTCCAGCGCGCGGGCATGCCTCCCGAGACACCCGCTGCCGCCGTACGCTGGGCAACGACCGAGCGTCAGGAGGTGGTGCGCGCCACGCTCGAGACGATTGGCCACGCGAGCGTCGAGCCGCCGGCAACCATCATCATCGGAGCGCTTGCTGCCATCGACGTACGCGCCAGACAGGCGGAGCTTGCCGCCCACGCCGAACCACGCTAAATCGTGGCGCCCCGGCCGCTTGTGCCCGGTGGAAGCGTACAGGGTTGGCCGCGCAGGCCGACAGATGGGCGTCCGGATCCGCCCATGCGCACTGTTCGTCGGAAACGCTGTAACTCTGGTCGGCGGGTCTGTTGCGGATCCCCGTGCACGCGCCGATGTTCGACGATGGCACTGGATCCTAGCGTTCGCGTGCGCTCGTGCGTAGGGGCGACAGGAGTTCCTCGCTGCGCTGCAGTTCGGACAGCAGGGTCTGCGCTGCGTGGAGCATTGACTCTGTGCCTTCGAAACGGCCATCTTTGATGTGCTGCCCAACGAACGGGATGTTGACGGCCTCGACGATGGGCGTCATCTTCAGAGCCACAAGGACCGGTTTCAGCAACTGGACGGCGCGGGTCCCGGCGGCGATGCCGCCGTAGCTTACAAAGCCCACTGGCTTGTAGGCCCACTCGGCAACGAGATAGTCGATGGCATTCTTGAGAGGCGCGGTGAAGCCGTGGTTGTACTCAGGCATGACGAGCACGAAGGCGTCCGCGCGATCGATGTGCGCGCTCCAGCGTTGTGTATGGTCCTGGGTGTACTGGCGCAACCGCGGATGATGCGGCTCGTCCATGAACGGCAGGTTCCATTCGGCCAGGTCGACCCATTCGATTGCGAATCCGCCGAAGGCTTCGGCCACCTGCAAGAACCAGCGGCCGACAGGCAGGCCGAGGCGGCCGGGGCGCGTACTGGCAACCACCACGTAGAGCTTGGGAGACACGGACGCTCAGGCTACGACAAGCGCTCAGTAGCCGGCCACTTTTCTGCCTGCCTGGCTGATGGCTTGCGTACGGAAGCGGTTCCGCGAGGACGGGTGGGCTGGGCTGGCGTCAGCCGTTCGGAGAAATTCGTGGCAGGTTCCACTGCTGCCAGGCACTGACGACGCGAATCAGGAAGCACACGCTGCCGCCCAGCAGCACCATGAGCGTACGCGGTTGGCCGCGCATAACGCCGAGAATCATCACCGCGGAGCCAATCAGCGCCGCCACGGCGTAGACCTGCACCATCAAGACCGGCGGAACACGCGCGAGCAGCACGGCGGCCACGACGCCTCCGCCAACACCGGTTGTCGTTCCGAGCAGGGCTGCCAGCACGGGATTGATCTTGTATTCGAGCGCCTTCAGCGAGCCGGACATGGCGAACAAGGAAAGCCCGGCCGCATCCAATCCGATGACGACCCATGACGGCACCTCTCGTACCAGCGGAGTCAGCAGAAATACGATCGCCCCGCCGACGAACGCGGTCACCGCATACCGTGGATCGCGAATCGCCATGGGCGGCACCGCGCCGATCAGCACGTCGCGCATGATTCCGCCGGCCAGCGCACTGGTGAAGGCGATGACCATGATGCCGAAGACGTCCAACTGCGCTGGAATCGCACCGATTGCGCCTTCGATCGCAAAGACGAGGGTACCTGCCAGGTCACAACCGATCAGCAGTTGCGAGACGCTGAGCATCAGGACTCGGGTTTCTCCCACCATCGGATTATCCCGTGGCGCGCGTTCGCAGGGGACTCCGCTGGCGGAGGCCTCGCCGTTGGGACCTGCCTGACCGCTCGCAACGCCGGCCTGCCCAGACCAGCGGCCGTCGTGGCGTTCTCACCGGGGCTTGACGCAACGCGCACCGGCAAAAGCATGGACACCAGGGAAGGCATCGATCCGTTCTTTGCCCGCGAGAGCCTTAAGTGGACCTCCGCGATGTGGCTTGCCGGCGCGGACCGCGAGCAGGAGCTGCTGACGCCGGCCACTCGTGCGGACATGACCGGCTTCCCGCCGCTGCTCCTGCAGGTAGGTACCAACGAGGTACTCCTGGACGACTCCACCCGCCTCGCCGAGCGCCGCTCGGGACGCCGGTGTGGACGTGATCCTCGATGCCACCGCCGACGATGCTTCTGCTCGGTCACGCGGACTGCCTCAGCTCGGCGAGGTGGCTACGTGTATGCGACTGGACGCGGAGTTACCAATCCGCCAAGTGCGCGGAGGGCGATTTGGGCTCCACTATCTGGTCGAGGTCCGATTCGTTCAGAGATTCGAGCAGGTCCGGCGCGCCTCGCCGCGAGCCAGCCAGGCGATGACGAGCAGGATCGGGATGTTGCCGGCGCTGCGTGACCAGGCGAGCGTGGCTACCTGGAGGGCGTCGAGTTGATCGGGGTAGGGCTGAACCAGCCCTCGTATTCGCGTATTCATGGCTCGACCAGCAACTTGGCCAGGTTGCGCAGGACGTTCAGCGCATCCTGGATGCGCGCGCCCGTCTGTGTGATGCTGCTCATTGGGTGTCCTATCGAGAGTTTAATACCCAGGATCCCGGGATATCGGCAAATCGCCTCGGGCCGGTTGCGCGCCTGTGGCGAGTGCACGGGGCGACGCCCGCGGCGTTGACGTCCCGGTCAGGGTGATCTCGGGGCGATACGTCCGGTCCATTGCGCCGTTGCACACGTCATGGTTACGGACCGACGCTGCTCAGCTCCAGCACGACCTTGACGTCGTCGGGCCGACGTTCGAGAATTTCTTCCCAGCGCTCCATCGGGACGCGGCGGCTGATCAGACGGTCGAGCCACTTCCGATCCGCCCTGGCCAGCACTCTGGCGGCAGCCTCGTAGTGCGCGCGTGATGCGTTGACGCTGCCAAATAACACTTTGTTGCTCAGCACCATGTGTTTGTTGAATGCATTGAGGTCCACCTCGAGCGCCGACGGCGCCGCGGAAATGCCGGTCAGGGCGATGACCGCGCCGTCCGAGGCGATGGTGCCCGCATCGCGCAGGACGGCGCCGATGCCCGTGCACTCGATGACCACGTCGGGTGACAGCGCCAGGTCCCGCACAGGTCCGGCGTGGTAGTGGGCGCCCAACTCGCGCACGAGGTCCGGTTTGGGACCGCTATCGACAAGGTCCACGACCCAGGTTTCGAGTCCGGCTTGCGACGTGATCAGCGCCGCGAGCAGCCCGATTGGCCCGGCACCAGTGATCAGCGCCGTGCGGACGGGGATGTCGGCGCGGCGGAGAATGTGCACCGCGTGTGTACAGGCTTTGGCAACCACGGACGCCGGTTCGAGCAGGACACCCAGTTCACCGAGCTCTGGATCGACGCGTACGGCGAATTCTGCGTCGAGACGAAATGCTTCTCTGGCGTAGCCGTCCGCCTGCTTGATGCCGCACTCCGTGTACCGTCCGTTGCGACACATGTCCCATTGACCGACGGCGCAGTGATCACACGGTTCGGGGTCCGGTCTGCGCACGACCCCCACCACCAGGTCGCCTGGTGCAAATCCGCTGTCGGGCGGCGCCTCGAGCACTTCGCCAAGCGACTCGTGTCCCAGAATGAGCTGATCTTCACCTGGCGGTGCTTCGCCGTAACCGCCTTCGATGATTTCCAGGTCAGTGCCGCAGATGCCGAGCGCGCGCCCTCTGACCAGCAGCGCCCCACTGGCTGGATCCGGGTCGGAGACATCGATCACCTGCGCCGAGTTGCGCACGCCGGGTTGGACGACAAGTGCTTTCATGTCAACTCTCCGAGGCCGCGTTACCAACTGGGTAGACGCTGGCAATGGCAATCATGAATCTGGGGTCTCGCGCTTGAAGTACACGATATGGCAAGAGAAGTTCTGCGTAGACGGCGCCACGCCGCACATCTCCCAACCACTCGCACCGAACTCTCGCAGAGCGTCAAGCATCGATTGCGCCCCGGTCCGCCAGCTGACATGCGGCCCCCGCTGGGTGTGCATGTAGCCATTGACGTCTCTGACCTGATACTCCCCATCGAGCTGGAACTCCACGGTCATGTATTCCCACGATCGCATGCAAACCTCCGGTATCGTGACGCAACGCACGCCATGGTCGGGCAGCATTCAGTTGATAAGCGCGGCTCGCGCAACGAGCCACGCAACAGACTGTCCATGATGGGTGCAAGCGCGACTTCGGGTCTTACTGCAGTTCTCGTCCGCCGGCGCGCGCGGGCGGCGCCAGGTCGCGCACCATGTCCCCGAGCGTGGGCGCGGCGCCGTATTTCTGGCGGATCATCGCCGCGACGATGCCCGTCCAGCCGGTCTGGTGGGAGGCGCCCAGTCCAGCGCCGTTGTCACCATGGAAGTACTCGTAAAAGAGGATGTTGTCCTTCCATGCCGGGTCGCGCTGCATCCGTTCAACGCCGCCGAAGCACGGCCGGCGGCCGTCAGGTCCAACCAGAAAAAGCGAGATCAGACGCTGCAGGAGGTCGGCGCTGATCGCCTCTAACGACAGTTGGCGACCCGAGCCCGTCGGATACTCGAGCGTGAACTCGTCGCCGAAGAAACGTTGGTAGCGGTCGAGCACGCTGACCAGCACATAGTTGAGCGGCAACCAGATGGGGCCACGCCAGTTGGAGTTGCCACCAAACATATTCGTGGTGGACTCGGCGGGCTCGTAGTCGATCTCCGCGCGAACGCCTTGCGCCTCCAGGACGTATGGGTGTTCGCGATGGTAGGCCGAGATCGACCGCAAGCCGTGCGGCGACAGGAACTCCGATTCGTCGAAGAGCTTGGCGAACAGTTGCAGCAACTGCTGCCGGGCGACAACCCCCAGCAGCAGTTGTCGATGTGGCGCCTCGCCACGGATCAAGCCACTCGCCTGGAGCTCATCTGGATGCTCGTAGCCCATGTGCTTGAGAAAACCGGCGAACTGCTTGCCAACGACCAGGGAGCGCTGCAGCATTTGCTCGTCGAGGACGATCGCAGCCAGCATTGGAATGACGCCGACCATCGACCGCACCTTGACTGGCACTACGGTGCCATCCGCTGTCACCAGCCGGTCATACGCCAGGCCATCGGTCTCGTCCCACATCGCCTGGCGGTCCATGGCCGCGCTGATACCGGCGAAGTGTTCGAGAAATTTCAGTGTCAGGTCTGAGCCGCGCCGCTGCCCTGAGCGATTCAGGATTGCCGCCATCGCGCCCATGCCCAGGGCATAAAACGCCATCCAGCCGGTGGCATCGGACTGCTCGAGTATGGCGCCAACGGGCAGGTGAGAACGATCCAGCGGTCCGATGTTGTCCAGGCCGAGGAAGCCCCCCTCGAAGACGTTGGAGCCGTCAGCGTCCTGACGGTTGACCCACCAGGTGAAATTGACCAGCAGCTTGTCGAAAATCTGTGCGAGAAAGTCGTAATCGGTCCCGCCGTCGATCGCAAAGACCTCGAGCGCGGCCCAGGCCTGGACCGGCGGGTTGACGTCACCGAAATCCCACTCGTACGCGGGCAGCGCGCCGTTGGGGTGCTGAAACCATTCTCGACATAACAGCGCAAGCTGGTATTTCGCAAACGCGGGATCGACGTGCGCCAGCGTGACGCAGTGAAACGCCATGTCCCACGCGGCAAACCACGGGTATTCCCACTTATCGGGCATCGACATGATGTCGAAGGCGTTGAAGTTGCGCCAGTGCACATTGCGCCCGCGCAAGCGCGCAGGCGGCGGCGTGGGCTGCGCCGCGTCACCCTGGAGCCAGCGCTCGACGTCGAAGTAGTACAGCTGTTTGCTCCACAGCATGCCGGCGAAGGCCTGGCGCATGACCAGCGCCTCGTCCGTCGTGGCGCCAGTCGGCGTCAGGTCGGCGTAGAACTCGTCGGCCTCGGCCTCACGAGCGCGGAGTACTTGCTCGAAGCCGCTACCCAGTTGGTCCCCGACACCGTTCGTTCGGCCTGGACGCAATCGCAGGCGCAGCTCGACAGTCGCACCTGGCGAAACGGTCACTTGATACCAGAACGCGCATTTCGTTCCAAGCTGTTGCGGGTTGACCGTATCCGCACCGTGGACGACCCTGTCGTTGATGCCGTCTTTCGGCCACCGCGTGCCGGAGGCCGAGTTGAACACGCGCCGCTCGTTCGTCTCGTTTTCGCAAAACAGCAACGCCGGTTCAGTCCCGTCGATGCTGGATCCAGAGAGCTCGAGCTCACCGAAGAGTGGGTGGTCGATGCGCACCAACCCCGAGGCGATCTGCTGCATGCAGGGTTTCGCCTCGGTGCCATCCCACGACCAGGTGTTTCTGAACCACGCGGTCGGTAGGACGTGGAGTGTCTCCGCGTCCGGGCCAGCGTTGGTGACGCGGACCTGCATCAGCACGTCTCGCGGATCGGCCTTGGCGTACCGTACTTCGACAACCCAGTAGCGGTCCTGCTCGAAGACCCCGGTGTCGAGCAATTCGTATTCCGGGTCCAGCTTCCCGCGGCGGCGGTTTTCGTCGATCAATGGCTGGTAGGGAAAGGCGGACTGTGGATAGTGGTAGCGCCAGCGGTTCCACGCGTGGCTGGGCACCGCGTCCAGATACCACCAGTACTCTTTGGCGTCCTCGCCGTGATTGCCCTGACTACCTGTCAGCCCGAACAAGCGCTCCTTGAGGATCGGATCGCGTCCATTCCACAAGGCGAGCCCGAGGCAGAGCCGCTGCTCGATATCGCAAAACCCCGCGAGCCCGTCCTCGCCCCAGCGGTAGGCGCGTGAACGCGCGTGGTCGTGTGGGAAGTACTCCCAGGCGTTGCCATCCGCGCTGTAGTCCTCGCGGACGGTGCCCCATTGTCGCTCGCTGACGTATGGCCCCCACAGGTACCAATCGCCCGCTTCGTGCAGGCCGTCCTGAAGGTTGCCAAAACTGCTCACACGCTCGCGCTCGGCGTTCATTGGTACCTCTACCTATCCACGCTCACAGGACGCGGTCTTCCACGGCGCGCTGTACGAGCGCGTCGCCTTCGGCAAGCGTCCTGATCCGGTTGTCGACGTCTATAGTCCGCAGGGTGAACTGCGCGGCATCCTGACGACCTCGCAGAAACACCACGTCGCGGATGAACGCGAGTGCGGCGGCTTCGCGTGCATAGGTGCGAACGACCTGGCCCGTCTCCGCGATCGCGAGCTGGAGCTGGAGCGCATCCGAGCGTCCCGACTCGACTGGTACTGGGGCACAGGGGTGTGACGAAGACGGCTCCTGCCCGCGAGGGGGACACGCTTCCCCACGTGTGAGGCGGTGCCTGGTGCGCGGCGGTGCAGCGCGCACGTAGCCTCTAACAAGAAACGTTGTCGCCAGCAGGCTGCCGGCAATGATGATGGCGATAAGCCAGGGCCGTGTCGTAGGTGCACCTGGGGACTGGGTGCCCATGAGCGGCTCAATCGACAACCCGCCGCCGCCGTCAGTGATGAGCCAGACACAGCCCGACACCACCATCAAGACGAGGGCAGCCAGTGCAATTCGAACCGCGCGGATCCGTCCTCGAATTGGACCACGCTGGCGTCGCCAGAACGTCGAGGTGGGGATTGAGATGGTGTTCATGCGTGGCGCCCGCGAATCAATGGTGACGCTCAGCGCCGCGAGTTGACACCACCCCAACGGGGTGATTCCTCAACCTCTCGGGTGCCGTGACGACGGAATCACCCCGATCGGGTGAGGGCGCGACGGCACGGCCGAACTATGCTGAGTTCGGGTATGCGCCGGGAAGGACTTGGTGTTGATGGAGCGGGAGATTGACTCGGTTGGCTCTTCGACCGCGGCTGAGCGGGCGCCGCCAGCAACCCCTCGACAAACCCCGACCGAGATGCCGGAGCTGCACGGCGCCGACACGCTGGTTGGCGCCGTCCTATCCAGCGGCCGGTATTTCATTCTGCTTGCGGTTGTCGGCTCGTTCATCACGTCGTGCGCTGTCCTCATCTACGCGTTTTTCGCCGGCGTCGTGGACTCGTTCGGTGACGCGCTTCAGCACGAGTTCGATGCTGAGGGCGCCAAGCATGTTTCCGTCGAAGTCATCAGTCTGGTCGATCTCTTTCTGCTGGGAACGGTGCTGTACGTCGTCGCGGTCGGGCTGTACCAACTCTTTATCAACCCGGGCTTGCCGACGCCGCGCTGGCTGAAGATCGACGATCTGGATGACCTGAAGGAGCGCCTGCTGGCCACGATCGTGGTTTTGCTGGCGGTGAGCTTCCTCGGCTACGTGGTGACATGGGATGGCAGCTTCAGCCTGCTGGCGGTCGGAGGCGGGGTGGGTGTGGTGCTGATCGCGCTTTCGCTGCTGCTGCGTCAGTTCCGCGGAACGTCTCGGCGGTCTACAGATGGAGACGAGAGTTGAAAGACACCAGACAAGCGGGTCCGAGGTGTCCATTCAGAGCCGACGCGAAGATGAGAAGGGGGCGCCCTGCACATGACCTCGGACGTTGGGATGCACGATGGCTCATCTGGTTCTGACAACGTATGCGGGCGACAGCCATGCTGAGCACGTCCTGGGTATTCTGTGCGCGCCCGAAGTGCAGCTACCCGGGACCTTCGAATCCTGCGCGACGGTGCGCGTCGGGGCCGACGGGAGTTACAAGGTCGCGCTCCTGGAGCGCCGGGGCTCTGGCGACGCCTTCTGGGGTGTGCTCTGGGAAGCGCTCTTCGGCCTGGCCTTGAGAGTCCCGTTGATGGGAACCGCGTATGGATCGACGATGGGCGGACTGTTCGGCGCGATCGATCGCGCTGGTCTCGATGCCGACTTCCGGGAGAGCATGCGCAGCGTGCTGGGCCCCCGCAGTTCCGGGCTGGCGGTCATCGCGTCGGGCTGGGATCCCGAACCGCTGCTCAGTCAGTTCGTGGTGCGGCCGAACGCGGTGCTCACCGCGACGATCGACCTCGAGCCGGGTTCAGAGCTCAACCTCGAGTTGGGGCGACGGCCGCCGGAGATGCGGTGCTGACGAGAAACTCACTTCACCCCATCGGGGTGATGCAACCTGAGCTATCACCGGCTACAAGGTAGGGAGAACAATGTCGGAGTCACCTGGAAGCGCCGCACTGAGCGCTGGTCACGGTGCCGCTGCAAGCGCTGCGAGTGGGACGAGCGGCATGCTCGTGCCACTGGTGCTGGCGCAGTTTCTGTGCAGCTTCGCGGCCACCACCATGAACGTTGCGATCAGCAGCATTGCCGGCGATCTCGGCACCACCGTCAGTGGCGTCCAGACGGCCATCACCGCCTTCACCCTGACGATGGCCGCCTTGATGATCCCCGGCAGCAAGCTGACGGATATCTGGGGACGCAAGCTGTGTTTCCGCCTCGGGCTGGTCGTTTACGGCATCGGCGCCCTGACCGCGGCTGTCTCGCAGGCGCTGCCTGGCCTGATCCTGGGCTATTCGCTGGGCCAGGGCATCGGGACGGCGCTGTTGATCCCGCCGGTCTACATCCTGGCAACGGTCTTCTACGACGACATCAAGGCGCGCGCACGGGCCTTCGGGGCCATCAGCGCAGCCGGCGGGATTGGCTCGGCGGCTGGGCCACTGATTGGCGGGTTGATCACCAGCGCGGCGACCTGGCGGCTGGCATTCGGCGTGCAAGCCATCCTGGTACTGGTCATCCTGTACCTTGCACGGCGAATCGCCGATCCTGGGGTGCAGGGTCACAAGCCGAAATTCGATTTCCTCGGGGCGGTGCTGTCTGCCGCGGGATTGTTCTTCGTGGTTATCGGCATTCTGCAGGCCGGCACCTACGGCTTTTTCCGCGCCTCGCAGGACTTCGTCGTGGGTTCGACGGTCGTCATTCCGGCCGGCTCCATTTCGCCGGTCTGGCTGTTCGTGCTGATCGGTGCGTTGCTGCTGGTGTGGTTCTTCTGGCACATTGGCTCCATGGCGAAAGCGGGCAAGGAACCGCTACTGGCGCCACGCATGTTTCAGAATCGCGAGAGCAACCTGGGTCTGGTGACGCAGAACATCCAGTGGCTGGTCCTGCTGGGGCTGTCATTTGTGGTCTCGGTCTACTTGCAGACGGTGCGGGGATACAGCGCGATCGAGACGGGGTTGATCCTGACGCCGGCCACTATCGGCATCCTGCTCTCCTCGATGGCCGCCGGGCGGTTGGCGCAGCGACGGTCGCAAGCGACGCTGATTCGCGCTGGGTTTGTGCTGACGATTGTCGGCGTTGGCTTGATGCTGCTCTTTGTGCCTGGCTCGAGCAGCGTGCTGTCGTTTGTACCGGGGCTGTTCCTGGTTGGACTCGGTGTTGGCGTCATGCTCACGTCGTCCGTGAACGTTGTGCAGTCCAGTTTTCCAGAGGAAGATCAGGGCGAAATCTCGGGGCTGTCGCGCAGCGTCTCGAATCTGGGATCGTCGCTGGGTGTGGCGATCGCGGGCACGGTGATCGTCTCGGAACTGGCCACTGGAAATACGGGCTATGCGCTGGCGCTGGTGGTGTTGATGGTGTTTGCGGTGATCGGGCTGATCGCGGCGATCTTACTGCCGGCGAAGCCTCCGCAAGAGGCGGCGCCACATGAGGCCGCGGTATAGAGAGGTTCACGCGTTTTCCCCAGAGGGGACCCTGGGGGATGACTCCCGATAGATCGTCGAGCGGAACGCACGGTCACCCCGTTAGGGTGATGACGACCAGGCATGGCGGTGCGAACCTCAGGTCTCGTGTCAAGCGCTGAGGTCGAGTCGCGCGGGGTCCTGCGCTGGCTGCCTGGGTTCAGGGTGCTCCAGGCGTACCAGCCAACCTGGCTCCGCAACGACATTGTCGCCGGGCTGGTGCTCACGGCCGTGCTGGTCCCGGTGGGAATGGCGTACGCCGAGGCCTCCGGACTCCCGCCCATCACTGGCCTGTACGCCACGATTCTGCCGCTGGTGGTCTACGCTGTGGTGGGGCCGAGCCGCGTCCTGGTCCTGGGTCCTGACTCCTCGCTGGCGGGCATCATCGCCGCGGTCGTCGTGCCGTTGTCATTCGGGGATCCGTCACGCGCAATCGAGCTCGCCGGAGCGCTGTCGATCATCACCGGCGTCCTGTGTGTCGCGGCCGGGCTGCTGAAGTTCGGTTTCCTGACGGACCTCCTGTCCAAACCGGTGCGCTACGGCTATGTCAACGGCATTGCCCTAACGGTTATCGTCGGGCAATTGCCCAAACTGTTCGGTTTCTCGGTGGACGCCGACGGCTTGATCGACGAGACGCGAGCGTTTGTGCAGGGCTTGCTCGGCGGCGAAACCAACACCACGGCGCTCCTGGTCGGGCTTGCCGCACTGGCCGTCATTCTCGGCTGCAAGCGCTGGCTGCCACGCATACCGGGTGTGCTGGTCGCGGTCGTCGGGGCAACGCTCGTGGTGGGCGTGTTCGACCTGGCGTCGCGCGCGGGGCTGTCCGTGGTCGGGGTGCTGCCACAGGGGCTGCCACCCTTCGCGATCCCGAGCGTGTCGCTGGCGGATCTCGGCGTGCTCGTGGCGGGAGCCGTGGGCATTGCGCTCGTCTCCTTCGCCGACACCAGCGTGCTGTCGCGGACATTCGCGCTGCGCGGCGGCTATGAGGTGGATCCCAACCAGGAGCTGGTCGCGCTCGGCGCCGCCAATATCGGCTCGGGCTTGTTCCAGGGCTTCGCGGTCAGCAGCAGCGCCTCGCGCACCCCCGTGGCGGCGGAGGCGGGTGCCAGGACACAGGTCACCGGACTGGTCGGGGCGGGCGCGATTATCCTGATGCTGATCGCCTTCCCTGGCATCGTGCAGAATCTGCCGTCCGCCGCGCTGGCGGCGGTGGTCATCGCTGCAGCGTTGAGCATGCTCGAGTTCGCTGGAGTCGCGCTGCTGTACCGCCACCGGCGCTCGGAGTTCGTCCTGTCGATCGTGTGTTTACTGGGCGTTGCGCTGGTGGGGGTCATTCCCGGCATTTTTATCGCCGTAGGCCTCGCGCTGCTGGCCTTCATCAAGCGTGCCTGGCGTCCCTACGACGCCGTCCTCGGGCGGATCGACGGACTCAAGGGCTACCACGACATTTCACGGCACCCCGAGGCGCGGCGCATTCCCGGACTGGTCCTGTTCCGCTGGGATGCGCCGCTCTTTTTCGCCAACGCCGAGATCTTCGCGGACCATGTCGGTCGCGCGGTGCAGCAGTCGCCGACCACGGTCCGGTGGGTGATCGTCGCCGCGGAGCCGGTGACTGACATCGACACCACCGCGGCGGACGTGCTCCAGCAGTTGCTCGGGGAGCTGGCGGCGGAGCAGGTTCGTTTTGGCTTCGCGGAGCTCAAGGGTCCAGTCAAAGATGAGCTGGAGCACTAC
This sequence comes from uncultured Chloroflexia bacterium, assembly GCA_963776625.1. Classification (GTDB taxonomy): domain Bacteria; phylum Chloroflexota; class UBA6077; order UBA6077; family CF-72; genus CF-72. The sequence continues at coordinate 433,666 of CAVZNP010000015.1, forward strand.
GGGCTGCTGGCGGAAATCGGCCGCGGCTATCTGTTTCCGACGGTCGGCTCAGCGGTGCACGCCTACGTCGCGGAGACGGGCGTCGAGTGGGTGGATTGGGAGGATCAGCGGGCGCTGGCGTAAACGGTTCCGCGCACTCTACTCAGGAGATGATACGGAGCTCGCGTGCTCGGTCCACCGCTTCTGTCCTCGAAGCCACGGACAGTTTTGCGTAGATCGCTTTGAGGTGCGACTTGATCGTGTTCTTCGACACCGACAGGGTTCGACCAATTTCCGCGATGCTCAGACACGTCGGCGCGAGCTCCAGCACCCGCACCTCCGCCTGCGTCAAGGGCTCCAGCAGCGCGTTGCCGCCACGTTGCGAGGCTTCCTGTGTACGTTCGACGCTGGCGAGCAGGTGGGGCAGGATGCCCGCGTCCGGGTGGCGCATCAAGCCGCGGCGCGCGGCGGCGAGCGACGCGGTCGCCAAGGCACGCTCGTCCATTTCGAGCGCCAGGCGCCCGAGCACGATCTGGACGTAGGTCGTGAGCCAGGGCACGACCTGCGTGCGTGACAGCAGCGAGGCCGCCTGCTCGAGCCGGACGCGTGCCGCGGCGCGGTCGTCGCGAACAAGCTCGAGCCACGCGCGGGCCGCCATCAGTGGCGCACCCGCGAGGCCGTCATTCAGGCCGGCGAGATCCAATCGCGCCTGGACGTGGTCCAGACGTGCTGCCGCCTCCGGGTAGCGTTGCTCCTCCAGGTCCGTGAGCGCCAGCAACGCCTGGGCAATCACGCCAACATCCAGCGCAGCCGGGCCAAGCTCGGCGGCATCCTCCAGCATGTCGCGCGCCGCGGCGCGCTGGTCGCGCAGCAGCAGGCTTGCCCCGTCGTAGAGACTGGCGACGCGATACGCACGGCTGATGGGTGCCTCACTTGTGTGGACTGTGCGTGCCGATCTGGCAATGTGGCTGACGCCTTCCCAGCCCAGGGCGGCACGCAGCAGTGCGATGGCCGACTGACTGGAGGCTTCGCCAAGTGGGCACGGCCCATCGAACGTGGCACGCTCGACGACGCGCATAAAGCGCCGCGTCCTTTCCAGGTCGCCAAGCTGCAACATCAACCACGCGCCGGCGATTGCCAGGGACGGGAACTCCGTCAGCACCGCGTCAGACACTGACTGGAGCCAACGACAGAGCGTTGCCTGCGGCGTGTCGCTGAAGAGGTCCTGCAGATGCTCGGACAACAACTGCGCCACGCGGTGCTCGTCGCGCGCGCGCAGCGCGTGGTCAATCGCCTGGTGGTAGTTGGCCTGAGTCTCGTACCAGCGCGAGGCGCGCGCGTGGATCTCGCGTGCCCGTCCCGGACTGCGCCACGCCAGCTCCGCCTGCAGCGCCTGCCGGAACAGGTGGTGGTAGCGGTACCACTGGCGGCGCCGGTCGAGCGCAACGACAAAGCCATGCGACTGCTCCAGTGCTGCCAGCACGACGGCACTGTCATCGCGCTCGAGGACGGCGTCGCACAGCGGCGCCGAGATGCGCTCGAGCACGGAAGTGGCCTGGAGGAACGCCACGCGGTCGGCCGCTTCGGTCGCCAGATGTTCAGCCAGGAAAAACTCCACGATGCTCGGGTCGGCGCCGTCGAACTCCCGAACGGCACGTTCAGGGTCGCTGGCGCCCCGCGCGGTGAGTGTCGCTAGAAATACGCCGGTCGGCCAGCCTTCCGACTGATCGTAGAGATGGTCGAACGCATCAGGCGTAACGTGCACGCCGGCCCTGGCACACACGGTTCGCGCCTGCTCGCGCGTCAGCGATAGCTCGCCTGGCCCGAGTTCGAGGAGCACGCCATGTGCGCGCAACTGCGCGATTGGTAGCTCCGGGAGCTGCCGACCCGCCAGCATCAACTGCAGGCCGTTGGGCAGATGATGGCACAGGTACTCCAGAACCTGGACACTGCAGGGCGCCGTGACGATGTGGGCGTCATCCAGAATCAGCACACCACCCGGCCCGCGAGCCAGACAATTCATGAGCCGCGGCAAGACGTCGGCGAACAGGGCGGACCCAGTGCTCAGCAACGCGCGGAAAATTGCGGGATCAAGGGGCGCGCACCGATCGAGCGCGGCTGCGAGCTCCATGAGCAGCTGGAGCGGATCGTTGTCGCTTTCGTCGAGTGACACCCATGCGATAGGTCGGCTGCTGCGCGCGGCAAACTGGCTCAAGAACGTCGTCTTGCCATAGCCCGCGGGGGCGCACGCCACCACGACGCTCGGGTCCGCCACGCACACGCGCTCGAGAAGATCATCCCGCTGAATCAGATGCGCGCCGAGAGGTGGCGGGCTGAGTCGAAGCTGGAGCAGCGTTGCTGGACTAGCCGCTCGCCGAACCGCAAACTCCGCGTCTTGCGGAGCCGGGCTCGCGTGGCTCACCATGGTGTCTACCACCTGAGCTTCACGGTACAGGGCCTCGTTTTGAGGTGCCATCGGGGTGTTCATCGATCTCGGTGGACGGGGCGGCGGCGCAGCGTGGTGGGGACTAGCGTCTCGGGTGCCAGGTGCGTGTGGGCGCAGGAGCGCTCAATCGGGCTCTGACACAGGGTTCCCCCGAAGGAATCCAGCGCGAGGGTGATCCTGCGCCGCGCACCCGCCGGCACGATGGCCAGCACGGCGGAGCTGCCTGGCGGCAGTTCGGCGGACAGACGCCGTTCAAACGCGGGGTCGACCCCATAGTCGACGACGTTGCCGCGGAGAGTCGCCACGCCCGGCGCCAGGATCAAGCTCGCGACCAGCCCACGCCAGAACTGAAGACAACAGTCATCGGTGACAGCAAGGTCGACGTCTCGACTCAGCAAGACCGTCCAGTCCGGGCGGCGTATGACCGAGACGACGTCGACGACCTCGGCAAACGCTCCGGTTCGCAGGCGCCGCAAGCTTGCGAGGACTTCGGCGGCGCGATATTCGTCTGCGTAGGCGAGTGCCACGAGGTCGAACATGGGCTTGTACACAAGCTAGAGCGCGCGTCGGGCAAGCGCATCAGGGTATCCATGCATTGCGCAGGGCGGGCGTGCCGTGCGGGCTGAGCGACGGGCGTACTGGCTTGCGACCCGCGTCTCCAGTACCCTGCAGCCAGGCCCACCTAGTGGAAACCATGAAGAGGCCAGGCCGCCTGAGCGAGGACGGGTTGAGGCGGGCGCGGCGGCGACCGACGACTCCCATGTCGCGAGTGCCGCGTCAGGTTGGCCATCTGCCGCGTGAGCTCACGAGTTTCATCGGGCGGCAGGAGCAGGTCGACGAGGTCGCCCAGGCGCTGCGGATGGCCGGACTGGTCACCCTTGTCGGGGTTGGTGGGGTGGGCAAGACGCGGCTGGCGCTACGCGCGGCCGCGGGTGTCCAGTCCCAATACGCATTCGGCGCCTGGCTGATAGAGCTCGCGCCTGTTAACGATCCCGCACAAGTCGTGACCGCGGTTGCTCAGGCGCTCGGAATACGCGAACGCCCGGGCGCGGACCTGCGCGAGGTCCTGTGCCTGGCTCTGAGCGAACGTCAAATGTTGCTGGTGCTGGACAACTGCGAACACCTGCTGCAGACGTGCGCCGAGCTCGCCACCGCGCTGTTGAGGACGTGTGAGAATCTCTCGATCCTTGCCACCAGCCGCGAACCGCTCGGAGTGTCCGGCGAGGTGGTGTACTCCGTACCGCCACTGCCGATTGCCGACGCGGAGGATTCTTTCGAGCGTCTGGTCGAATGTGACGCCGTCCGATTGCTGGTGACGCGCATCCAGTCGACGCAGCCCCGCTTCCTCGTGACCGAGTCTGCGGCCTCGTCGATGGCCAGGGTCTGCCGCCTCGTGGATGGCTTGCCACTGGGCATTGAACTGGCCGCCTCGCGCGCCAGAAGCATGAGCCTGGCCGAGATCGTGGACCGCCTCGGCGACCCCTTGAGCCTGCTCACGATCGGCCCACGCACGGCGCCGCGGCGGCAGCAGACGCTGCGAGCCACCATCGACTGGAGCTATGCGCTGCTGAGCGACGCTGAGCGCCGCCTGCTCCGACGCCTGGCCATCTTCAACGGAGGCTGCACGTTCGACGGCGTCGAGGCGGTCTGTGGCGAGGCGGACACTCCGGCGGGCGACCTGACCGTGCTGCTCGACCGTCTGGTCGGTCACTCCCTCGTCGTCGCCGACACGCGCAACGAACGCACGCGCTTTTCGCTGCTCGAAACCGTGCGTCAATACTGCCTGGAGCGCCTCGAGCAAGCGGGGGAGATGCGCGATGTCCGTGAACGGCACCGCGACTGGTGCCTGCGACTGATAGCTGGCCCACGACCAGAGGCCTTTGATACCGCGCGCGTCGCGAGGCTGCTGCCGGAGTTGGAAAATGTGCGCGCCGCATTACGCTGGAGTCTCGAAACTGGTCGAATTGAGGCCGCCGCGCGCCTCGGGCTGGGCATGACCGTCGTCTGGCATATGCACGGCAGTTTTTCCGAGGGTCGGGCTGCGCTGAGTGCCGTTTTCGAGCGTGCACCGAATGTCAATGTCCCGCCGGAAATCGTGCATACCGGTACGTGGGCATCCATCATGGCGGTCAACCAGGGCGACTACGTCGGTGCCGACGCAATCCTCCAGCATGTGGTAGATCTCGCCCCAGCGTCACGTGACGCGTACGCCCTGCTGTTTGCCGAGAATCAACGTGGCTGGGTGGCGTTCATGCGCGGCGACACGGCACGCGCGCGCGAGGTGTACGAGCGCACCTACCGGGTCGTGTCGCAAACCACCGAGCCCATCCATCTGGTCTCGCGCTACCAGCTCGCCCTGGCGTGCATCGAGCAGGGTGACCGTACGCGCGCGGTCGAGCTGCTGGAGAACTTCTCGAACCTGGTCGGGGCCGACAGGTCGGGGCTGTGGACCGGGCGGCTGGCGCATGCGCGCGCTTTGCTGGCCGAACAGGCAGGCGATCACGCCACCGCCGACCGAGTGTTTGAGCAGGCCATCGTCGCCGAGCGAGCCATCGACGATCAGCCGGGCCTGCTGAGGTCGCTGACGCTTCGAGGCGCCGTGGCGGCCGCGCACGGCAACCGGCGGGTGGCCGCCGCCGCGCTTGCCCAGGCGCTGGAAGTTGGCGAATTGCATGCCAGCAAAATCCACGTCGCGCACTTGCTCGAAGCCATGGCGAATCTCATGCTGGAGACGGATCTGGCGGCGTGTGTTCGCCTCGCGGGAGCCGCCGCGCACCTGCGCGCGGTCATGGGCGCCGCGCCGTCGCCTACCGAAAAGGCGCGGCTCGGTCGCTACCTGGAAGTAGCTAGAGGGCGCATCGGCGAAAAGGCGTACGCGGAGCTCTGGAGGGATGCGCAGTCGGCGTCGCTGGACACCGCCATGACGTGGGTCCATCAGTTGTTGCCGACCGTGGGCGAAGCCCCGCCTCGGTCGGCAGCGGCCGGGCTGGGCGAAGCGCTATCTGAACGCGAGCGTGAAGTCGCCATCCTCGTGACGCGCGGCTACAGCAATCGCGAGATCGCGGAAGAGCTGGTGATCAGCCTGAAAACGGCCGAGACGCATATTCACCATGTCTTGAACAAACTGGGCCTGTCCAATCGCGTTCAGATAGCCACGTGGGGCACGCGGCACGGCATCGTGCCAGCAGAGCGAGAGATGGTGAGCTAGAAGTTCGGGCGACAAGCCCCGTTTCGGCTCAAGTCGCAGTCGGCCGAACTTCTGGAGCGCCGCTCTACTGACTCTGCTGGTCTAGCCACAGGTCCTGATAATCGACGAGGCGGAACCGATCGATGTTGATGTTCTTGACCGCCGAGCGAACCACCTCCGCGCCCGATTGCTGCAGGGTCGACTCCGTAATCATGAGCACGAATGCTTCGTCGAGCAGCATGCCGGTCAGCTGGTCCACCGTCGCGCGCTGCTGCTGATCGTCGGTCGCCCCCGACAGCTGATCAATCAGCGCCTTGTATGTGGTCGACTCGAAATTCGAGCTGTTCGGAATCTTCACCGGAAATGCCACGTTGAAGAACGTCGCCGGACTGAAGTTCATCCACGCCACACCCGTGATCCACGCCCCTTGAAACTGGCCCTTCGTCAGGCGCGAGACAAAGTCCGGCTGACTCAGCGTCTGGATTGCCACGGGCACGCCGATGCTGGCGAGGTCCGCCTGGATGATCTGCGCCATCTGGATGGTCGCCGGCAGTGCCTCCGACACGAACAACGGGATCGACGTTCCCGCGACCCAGCGTGCTTCGGCCAACAACTGCTGGGCGTGCGCCAGGTCAAAGGTGTAGGTCGCGTCGGTCGAGGCCTCATAGGCTGGGGACCCGACCGGCCACGGTGTCGAGGCCGCACGGCCGAACCCGTCCAGGACCGAGTCGACGATGCGCGGGCGATTGATCGCGTAGCCGAGGGCCTGTCGGACACGCTTGTCCGCGAAGGCGGGCGCCGTCACGTCGAGCCCGAGGTACAGGTAACTGGCGCCTCTGCCCGTTTCGAGCACCGCATACGCCGGGTCGGTCTGGAGTCGGCGCGCGTCAGGCGCCGCCACGCCTACCATCCAGTCGATCGCCCCCGTCTCCAGGGCGATCAGTGCCTGGTCCTGATTCTGAAACACACGCAGCTCCGCGGTGTCGACGTATGGTTTACCGGGCTGCCAGTAGTCCGCGTTGCGCCGCACCGTGAGATGATCGCCCTGCACCCACTCCTGGAACGTGTACGGTCCGGTCCCAACAAACTGCTGACCCGTGCGTGACTGCTCGATGGTTTGCGGGTCAGCCATGAAGGTGAGCGTGACCGCGTCGAAGCTGCTGCGCGTGGGCGCGTCGAAGTTGATCACGAGCTTGTCCGAGGCCGGCGTCGTCACCGTCATCAAACTGGCGTAGTTGCGAAACTGGGAGCCAACCGCCGGGTCGCGCAACCGTTCGAGATTGAATTTCGCGTCGTCGCTGGTGAACGGTCGGCCCGTGTGAAACCTGACACCGGGCCGCAGCTGCAGGCTGAGCTGCAGATAGTCCGCCGACCACTCCCAGCTCGTCGCCAGCCTCGGCCGGGGAACGAGCTGATCGTCGTACTCGATCAGCGTGTCGTAGATCAGGTTGCTGATCTGAAAGTTCGCTGGCGCCAGCAGGTGCGGAATGCCGACCAGCGAGATGTCTTCGAGCCTGCCGACCCGCAGCGTGCCACCTGTTTTCGGTGTCTGGCCTGTCGAGGAAGCTACCGTCTGAAGCGCTGCTGCCGAAGAGCGCGTGGGAAGACCGACTGGCACACCGCACCCCGCGAGGACGAGGCTCGCGCTTCCAAGTGCAGCGGTACGCGTCAGGAAGGCGCGACGCGTGAGGCTCTCATCGTGTGTGAGAGGCCTTCCTTTGAGCACGCGGGGACACTAGGCAGGCACTGCCTCAAGCCATGCTCAACGGTCGTGACCCGTCGCGGTCACGCTTACTGTCCAGCTGCTGCTCGATCTCACCCTGATCGCGGTCGTCGAACGCGTGTTCTTCTCAGTGGCGAAGTCCAGCCGCGAACGGTGAACGGGTCGTTGCAAAAATCACCCCGTCAGGGTGGTGCCAATCTGCCTCCAGGAGCCGCAAAGTGACTATCCCGGGGAACAGCATGCCGCACAAGCCACGCCCATGAGCCACCTCCTGATCGCCGTGTACCGAGGCGAGGACACCGCTCACCACGTTCTGGGCGCGCTTCAAGCGCAAGACGACGTGTTCACGGCTAGCCTGGAGTCGCTGACGGTTGTGAGTCTTCGACGAGATGCCACCTTCTCGGTGATCACGGAACCCTTGCAGTCGACGGCGTCATTCTGGGGGGTGTTCTGGGAAGCACTGTTCGGGCTGATTTTCCGCGTCCCGTATCGGTTTCCAGAGGCGGGCTCGAGTCTCGGCGTCCTGTTCAGCGCCATGGAGCAAGCCGGGCTCGACGAACGTTTTCGAACGCGCGCCCGGCGTGCGCTGCGTCGCGACAGTTCGGCGCTGGGACTTTTTGCCGGCGCCGAGGTCACGCTGCCCCCGATCAGTCAGCCATATCTCCGTCCGCACGCGTTCGTGTCTGCGCGACTCGCGCCCGACCAGGACGTCGAGCTGCTCAAAGAGCTCGGGTGGTCCGGGCCCAGCGCAAAGGCACCGCTGCGCGGAAGGGAATCGTGAGGAAATCACCCCATCGGGGTGGTGCGGTGCTCCGGGCATAGCGCAACACTGGCCGACGATGTCGAAGAAAGACAAGAAGAAGGAGAGGCTGCCGAAGAACGCGCCAGCGACCGCCACCGTGGAGGTGGCTGGTTCGGCGTCGAACGGCAGCCTGGCTCCACATGAGGCCGGCTCGAGCACCGAACCGATGCGTCGCAAGGACTTCGAACGCGAGCTGAAGCCGTTGCACGTGGAGCTCGTCAAGCTGCAGCTCTGGGCGCAGCACGCTGGCTTGCGCGTCGTGGTGATCTTCGAGGGCCGTGACGCGGCAGGCAAGGGCGGCGCGATCAAGGCCATTACCGAGCGGGTGAGTCCGCGCGCGTTTCGCATCGTGGCGCTGCCGTCCCCCACCGAGCGCGAAAAGTCCCAGATGTACATCCAGCGCTACATGGCGCACCTGCCCGCGGGCGGCGAAATCGTCCTGTTCGATCGCAGCTGGTACAACCGCGCCGGCGTCGAGCACGTCATGGGCTTCTGCACGGACGAGCAGTACCGCGCGTTCCTCGAGCTCACGCCGCTGGTCGAACGGACGATCATCGACCAGGGCATCATCCTGTTGAAGTACTGGTTCGAGGTGAGCCAGGATCTCCAGACAGAGCGATTCGACGAACGCATCAAAGACGGTCGCAAGATCTGGAAGCTGAGCGGCATGGACCTCGAGTCGCACTATCGGTGGTACGACTACTCGCGCGCCCGCGACGCAATGTTCGCCGCCACCGATACGGAGGGGTCACCGTGGTGGGTGGTCAACGCTGACGACCCACGGCGTGCACGTTTGAATTGCATCAGTCATTTGCTGTCGAAGATTCCGTACCAGGAGCTGCCGCGCGAGAAGATCAAGCTCGGGGAACGTCAGCCAGCCAGGGGGTATGTGGAACCACAGTGGCGCCGTCACGTCATTCCCGAAATCTATTGATTCCAGAATCTCTTGATTCCAGGGCTGAAACGAGGGAGTAGCGCATGACCACCACACTCGCGAAACCGCCATCCGACCCCACGCCACCGAGTTCCGGTGCGCCAGCCTGGCACACGCTGGGGATCGAGGATGCGCTCAGCACGCAGGGTGTCGACAGCGCCACGGGCCTGAGCGCCGACGAAGTCGCCAGACGCGGCACGGAATACGGTCCGAACGCGTTCACGGCTGCCAAGAAGGAGTCGCGATTCCAAACGTTCCTGCGCCAGTACGAGGACCCGATGCAGATCGTCTTGCTGGTGGCAGGCATCGTCACCATCGTGGCGCTGCAGCAGTGGGGCACGGGCATCGTGCTGCTCGGCCTGACGCTGTTCAACGCGATGATGGGTCTGCGGCAGGAGGGCAAGGCCGAGGCCAGCGTCGCCGCACTGCAGAAGATGCTGATCGTCAAGACCCGCGTGCGGCGGGACGGGCAGGTGGTGCAGCTCCCGGCTCGAAGAGCTGGTACCGGGCGACATCGTCCTGGTGGAGGCCGGCGATCGGGTGCCGGCCGACGGCCGCTTGCTTAAGGCCGCGACGCTGGAAATCGACGAATCGGCGCTCACGGGTGAAAGCCTGCCGGTCCCAAGCAAACCGAGCCTGTCGCTGGCGCCGACACGCCGCTGGGCGACCGTGTGGACATGGCCTACATGAACACCAACGTCACGCGCGGGACCGCCGAGATTCTGGTGACCGCCACTGGCATGTCGACGGAAGTCGGGCACATCTCGGGCATGCTGCAAGCCACCGAACTGGAAAAAACACCCCTGACGGTGCAGCTCGACGCGCTGACCAAGCAGATCATCATCATCGCCATGGTCGCCCTGGCGGTGTCGATCGTGATTGGCATCGCGCGCGGGCAGGCCCGCGACGTGCTGTTCCTGACGGCAGTCGCGTTCGCGATCGCCGCGATCCCCACGGGGTTGCCGGCGGTAGTGACCTATCTGCTAGCCACCGGCACCACCACGCTGGCCGCGGCGCATGCCATTGTCAAGCGCCTGCGCTCCGTGGAGACGCTGGGTGCAACGTCCGCCATCAACTCGGACAAGACCGGCACCCTCACGCTGAACCAGATGACCGCCGTCGAGATGTCGCTGGTCGGCCAGCGGCTGACTGTCTCGGGAGAGGGGTACTCCACGGTCGGGCAGATCACGCATGTTGGCGGACTGGCAGAGGTGGACCTCGAACCGTACCTGCTGCCGATGGCGCTCGCCTCGGACGCCGTTGCGCGGGACGGCGCGCTCGTCGGCGATCCGACCGAGGGTGCGCTGGTGGTGCTGGCCGCCAAAGGCGGCATCGACACGGTGGAGACCCGCAAAGAGTTCCCTCGCATCGCCGAAGTGCCATTCGACGCCGCCTACAAACTGATGGCGACGTTCCACGAGATGACGGACGCCGAGGGTGGGAAAGTCATCCGCTGTTTCGTCAAAGGCGCGCCGGATCAGTTGCTGGCGCGTGCCTCCAACGCGCTCACAGCCGAGGGCAAGCTGGAGTCGGTAGATTCCGTCCACGACCGCTATCTGGCCTACAACACACAGCTCGGCGAAAAAGGGCTGCGCGTGATGGCGCTGGCACGCCGCGATTTTCCCGTGGACTCCTTCGATCGCAGCGCGGCGGACTTCTTGCCGCTGGTGACGGAGCTGACGCTGCTGGCGCTGGTCGGTATCGTCGATCCGCCGCGTCCTGAAGCAAAGGCGGCGATTGCCCAGGCGCACGCCGCGGGTATCCAGGTGCGCATGATTACCGGCGATCACGCGGTGACCGCCGGCGCCATTGCCAGCCAACTTGGCATTCGCGGCCGGGCCATCACCGGCGCCGAGTTCGCGGCCATGAGCGACGAAGAAGCCGGCCGACAGATCAGCGACATTGGCGTCATCGCCCGCGTCACGCCAGAGCACAAGGTGCGCCTCATCGACGTGCTCAAGCGCGCCGGGCACGTCACGTCCATGACCGGCGACGGCGTCAACGACGCCCCGGCGCTCAAGAAAGCCGACATCGGCGTGGCGATGGGCATCACCGGGACGGACGTATCCAAGGAAGCCGCGGTCATGATTCTGACCGACGACAACTTCGCCACAATCGTCAAGGCGGTGGAGCTTGGCCGCGCCCTCTATGACAGTCTGGTCAAGTACATCCGCTTCCAGATGGCGCGGCTGTTCTCGTTCATCCTCGTCTTTCTGGGTGCGTCGCTGTTCTACATCGTCAGCGGCATCCCATTCTTGCCGCTCCAGACGCTGTACATCAATTTCACCATCGACCTGTTCCTGGCGATCGGTATCGGGCTGGGGGCCGCGTCTCCAGGCCTGATGCAGCGCCCGCCGCGGGGCGCGAATGCCCAGATCCTGCCAACACGCACCTTGCTCGGGATGGCGGGTCTGGGGCTGGTGATCGCCATCTCCACTCTGGGCATCATGCAGTGGGCGCAGGGAACGCTCGGCGAGCCGACGGCTCGCTCGATGGGGCTGGTTACGTTCGCGCTCGCTGGTATCTTCCTGGCCCTGGGCTGCAACGACACCACCGGCTCCGTCTTCAGCGAGGCGACACTGGACAACGGCAAGCTGATTCAGATGTGTCTGTTGTCCGTCGTCGCGACCATTGCCGTCACGGAAGTCGGCCTGTTCCAGCGCATTTTCGACACCATCTCACTGAGCGTGAACCAGTGGGTCACGTGCCTGGTGGTGGCCTCAGCCATCCTCTGGGTCATGGAAGTCGAGAAACTGATTCGCCGTCGAGGCGCGCCAGAAGCAGAAGGCACTCTGGTGGACTCGCAACCGGCCGCGGCTGCCGCGGCGTAGCACGGACACCGAAACATCCACACCGTAGGAGGAACACGACATGACCTCGACTCAAGCGTCCAGCGAACCGGGCATAACCATCGGCGACGCCGAATGGGACGTGATGGGGCCCATCGATTACCTGGTCGTGGAGTTTCCGCACAAGGACAAACCCGGTTCTGGCATGCCCCTGTTCGTCGACCTGGTCGACCGCGGCATCATCCGCGTCCTGGATCTAGCGTTTATCCACAAGGATGCTGATGGGTCGGTTCACCGCTTGAAGCTGGCCGATCTAGGGCCGCAGGTAGCGGTCTTCCAGGGCGCGGAATCGCATATGCTGGCCGATGACGACATCGACGAGGCGGGGTCAGCGATGCAGTCGGACAGTACCGCGTTCCTGCTTCTGTACGAGAATCGCTGGGCGGGCCCGTTGGCCAGCACCATGCGCAAGAACGGTGGTCGGCTGATTGCCAGCGGCCGCCTGGGGGTGCAGGCTATCCTCGCGGCGCTGGATGCGACCACGGAGTACGACAAGTAAACAAGTACGCAACGGGAGAGAAAGGAGTTCCACATCATGCCAGGTCTCATTCGAGGTGTTGCGCGGACCGCGGCCATCGCGGGAACCGCGACTGCCGTGTCGAATCGCGTGTCACGCCGCCAGGCGGGTCGCTGGGCAGAACAGGAGCAACAGCAGTATCAGGAGGCGCCGCCGCAATATCAACAGGCTCCGCCGCAGTACCAGCAGCCGGTGTATCAGGAGCCACCGCCGCCTCCGCCTCCTCCGCCAGTCCCCGTGGTAGCGGTCGTCCAGCAGCCCGCACAGGCGGCGATGGAGCCAGACATGAGCGCCAAACTGGCGCAGCTGCAACAGCTCGGCGAGCTCAAAGCGCAGGGCATCCTCACCGACGCGGAGTTCGAAGTCCAGAAACAGCGCATTCTGAGTAGCTAGCTGGCGAGGACCCATGACTCAACATCGTCCAATCGGCGTTACCGTACTCGCGATATTCTCGGCGATCGCCGCCATTGTCGGGGCGATCCACACGCTCCAGAATCTGCACCTGTTGCCGTTCTTTCTCGGCCCAATGACGTTCTTTGGGTTCGACCTGTGGGGCGCAGTGCTGTGGGGCATCCTGACCCTGATTTACATCTGGGTAACACGGATGCTGTGGAACGTCGAAGCGCAGGGCTGGATGTTCCTGGTGATTGTCTCAGCTCTGAATCTCATCCTGGCGGTTCTGTCCGCAATTGGTGGCAGCACCCTCGCGGCCGAATTGCCAGCGATTGTCATCAACGCCGTGGTGCTCATCTATTGTCTGACGCCTGGCGTCAAACGCGCCTTTGGCGAACCGGCGATGCGCGGAGCTTGAGGCGGCATTTCTGCCTGTCCACGGCAGCCGGCTCCGGTCTGCCGTGGCGCTGCCGACGATTGATGCTCGAGCTCAAACTGCTGGGAGTTCCCGAGGTCAGCCTCGACGGCAGGCCCGTGATCTTGAAACGGCGCGGTTCGATCAGCTTGCTGGCCTACCTGGCACTGTCACAGCGCGCCCACGCTCGGGAAGTGCTGGAGTCGGTCCTGTGTGGCGACCGCCCCGACGACCAGTCACGCAAGTTTCTCAGCAACCTGCTCGTCGACCTCCATCGCCAGTTGGGTTCCCATATCGTCACCAGGCGTGGCATGGTGAATTTCGACTCCACTCGGCCGCACGCTGTCGATGTGCGTGATTTCTGCGCGCGGGCGGCGCGGTGTAACCTGAGTACCTCGCTGGAAGACCTGGAAGCCGCCATCGCCTGCTATACGGGTGAATTTCTGGAGGGCCTGTCCCATCCGCTTGCGACGGACATCTGGGCCTGGGAGTCCACCCAGCGCGAAGAGCTGAGCGGTCTGTACATGCAGCTCCTGCGCGCGCACATGGATGCGAGCGTCGAGCATGGCGCATGGGACCGCGGCATCCAGTCCGCCAGACGCCTCCTCGCCCAGGAGCCATGGCAGGAAGAGACCCACCGTCGGCTGATCGTCATGCTGGCGCGTTCAGGCCAGCGCCAGGCGGCGATTGCCCAGTATCTCGCCTGTCGACGAGCGCTGCACGATGAGATGGGTGTCGATCCGTCGCCTGAGACGGTTGCCCTGTTCAACCGGGTGCGGCGCGCCACCGTGCGGCCCGCTCACAACCTGCCGCATCCAACAAGTCCGTTCGTCGGTCGCATCCGACAGGTTGACGTTTTGAGCGCCTGGTTGGCCGATCCCGAGTGTCAACTGGTGACGATCACGGGTCTTTCAGGCAGCGGCAAGACGCGCCTGGCCCTCCAGGTGGCGCGCGGCTTTGCCTCTCCAGGTAGCGTACCGGCGGAGCAACCGTTTCCTGACGGCATCGTTCTGGTCGATCGGGCGTGCGACGCTGTCGACACCGTGCGACGCGAGATGGCTGACTCGACGGATCGAGCCATGCTGCTCGTGCTGGACGATTTCGACCAGGCTTGCGACGGCGCGGCGCTGCTGCCGAAATTGCTGGCACGCTCGCCGCATTTGAAACTGCTTGTCACCTCGCGCGTGCCGCTAAACGCTCCAGGCGAGCGCGTGCTGCACATCGATGGGCTGTGCCTTCCGAGCAGTATCGAGGAGATCGAAACCGCTGAGGCGAGCGCCCTGTTTCTGCAGGAAGCCCGGCGGACGGTTGTGGGTTACCAGTTGTCGGAGCGTGAGCGCTTGCCGCTGATCTATCTGTGTCAGCTCCTGCGTGGGTTCCCGCTGGCGCTGATTCTCGCCGCGCGTTGGGCCGCGATTCTGCCGTGCTCCGCGGTCGTCATGGAGCTCCGCTCCGGTGCCGGGCTGGGCGTCCTGGCTACGACTGACGCCGACCTGCCAGAACGCCATCGCAGCATCACCGGCGACGCTGCAGCAGACGCTGGCGGACCTGATCGGCGCCAGCCCACCTCGATCGGATAACTTCGCGGTTTCCGCGTGGCGCAGGCCTCCGCCATCCAAGGGGCGCCTGGCAGCCAGCTCGCCCGCGACTACCACAGCTCGTAGCAGTGCTTAGCCAGATCGGCGCGTTCTTCGACGTCGTCGGCGGGATCCTGTCGCTGGACCCTGAGACGATACTGGCGGTCCAGACGTCGCCAGACGGGCTGAGGGTAGCACTCGTTATCCTGCTGCTCGCGACCGTCTCGGATGTCGTCGGCAACAGCCCGGTCTTATTCTTCAACAAAATGTCGCCGGGTCGACTTGCCTCGGCGCTGGCTATCGAGACGGTCCTGTCACTCGTTCGCCTGGCGATCTGGATGTGCATCAGCGGGATCCTCTTCTTTGTCCTCAACGAGGTCCGGCTGAACCTGGCCAACGTCGTCCTGGTTGTCGGTATCGGCTACGCCCCAATGCTCTGGAGTTTTCTGGTGGTCATTCCGACGATCGGACCGCTCATCAGGCGCGTCCTGATCGCCTGGACGCTCGTGACACTGACGGCTTCGATCGCCGTTGCCAGCAACGCGAGCCCCTGGCAGGCGCTCACGGCGCCAGTCCTCGCGGCATTGGTGATCCTTGCCGTCTACCGCTGGAGCGACCGCTTCAGCGTCGCGATGCTCGGTGGCCTGTCGCGCCGGTGGTTCGCGGTGGACCTCATGCAGCGCACGCGCGCGATGGATCCCCTCCTGGTGCTGGCGTCTTCGACACGCGCCTGCCAGAGCAATGGCCGGGATGCTTGACCTGGCGGCGCAGATCGACACCGGCAACGGCCTTTCGTTTGTGAGCTCGCTGCTCACCATCTTCGTGCTGGCGCTGATCTTCATCCTGGTCATTTCTCCACTCGAATCCCTGCAGTGGTGGGCCGGCTGGGTTGGCGACACCGACGCGGGTCCGACGCAGCCTCCGCGACCACCACCACAGTCCAGCGGGAGTGTCGCCGACCACTACGTCCTGTTCCTGACGGGTGTTGGCGCGATGGGCACCGACGTCGACCCGTGGGAACAGCGCCTGGTGGACCTGCTCCACGCTGGTCTCAGCCGTGGCGTGGTACTCGCCGGCCTGTTCCCATTCACCGTTCGCGATGACACTTTGACGGAACATCGGCGTACAGCGTGGTTCTGGCGCTGGCTGGGCGACATCCGCGCCACGCGGCCGAGTTTGGTAGCCCGCCTCATCGATTGGCGAAATCTCACCCAGGTGTTCGTCTCGATGGATCCGCGCTACGGTCCGATCTACAACAAGGGCGTTGAGGAGAAGCTCGCGACGGTGCTCCACCAGCAGGGATACCCGGCGGGATCCGCTCAGCCGATCACCCTTATCGGCTACAGCGGTGGTGCCCAGATCTCGCTGGGTGCCGCGTTCTACCTGGTCCACGAGCTGCGCGCGCCCGTGACCGTTATTTCCCTTGGTGGTGTGCTGGGAGATGATCCAGGGCTAGAAAACATCGAAAAGCTGTATCACCTCTGGGGCGACAACGATCTGGAGGCGCGTCTGGCAACGATGGTCGTGCCAGCGCGCTGGGGGATCTCGCGGCGCTCGCGCTGGAACAGAGCCATCGCCGCACAGCGGCTTATTCAGACCTGTCTGGGTCCGATGCGCCACACGGGCCCGCAGGGCTACCTGGACCCGGAGGTGAAGGTCGCGGATGGGCGGAGCTACCTCGAAGTTACCGCGGCGACGATGCTCGCGATCCTCGACGCACCGAGGACATGAGTCAGTGAGCTCGCGGCGCAGGCTGTCACACAAGCTCGGCCGACGGTGACTCGGGCTGAAGACCGGCGCGTCAGCCGAGCTTCGAGGCGCGCGCTGCGAGCCCTCGGGCTGGCCGCGGCGCTGATCGCGTTCGGCAATGCGAAGGCCTGGGTCGACCTCGTCGTGCTGCACTCGACGGCCGCCGGCAGCACCTTCGGCGTGGGTGCCGGGATCGCCCTCGTGCTGGCGATTCTCGCGGGCGGGATCGTCGTGCGCACCGACTTCGCCGAGCTCGGTCTGTCCGGTGGCGCCTGGCAGTCTAGCCTGCGTCTCGGCGTGCGCATCGGTGGAACGACGGCGGTCGTCGCTGGGGTGCTGATCGTTGGCGCCGCGGTCGCTGCTCGCACACTTGGACTGCAGATCGCGAATGTCACACCGGCGGCGAGCGTTGCCTGGGGTCCGCTGCTCTGGCGTGCGGTGCTGCTGCTGTGGGTCGACACCGTCATTCCGGAGGAGCTGGCTTTTCGTGGCGCGTTGCTGCTCACTCTCGACGGTCAACGACTCGACGCTACTCAGTCCGCGTCATGCGACTGCCTGACGTATCGCGACGCGTGGATCGAGGTACTTCGCGCCGCCGTGCGGCCGGCGGTGCTGGTCTCGAGCCTCGCTTTTGCCGCCTGGCATGTGGTGGTCGTGATCAACGACGGAGTCCCTGATGTCGCGACGATCGTGAGCAAGCTCGTGGTGATTGCGGTCGGCGGCATGCTATTCGGAGGCCTGCGGCTGGTGGGGCGCAATCTGCTGGCGCCCATGGTTGGCCACTGGCTGTTCGACATGGTGGCGATGATTGCCGCGCGGCTGGCCGTCGGCTTGTAGCCGTCAGGCCCCGAGCGCATCAGCTGTTGAGGATCTTGTCCTTCTCGGTGGCGAACTCCGCGTCAGTCAGCACGCCCTGGGCCTTCAGCTCGCCCAACTGGCGGAGCTGATCGAGCCGCAGGGACATGCCACTGGCCACCGGCTGCGTCACCGGGCGGCTCCGAAAGAGGCCCCGCTGGTGTTGGAGGTGCCGCGGGCGGCGGAGCGTAGTGGCGCTGAAACATCGGCCGCTGGTAGCGCCCGGGCGGCGGCGGTCGATAGCCCGGTTTGTGCTGTGCCTGGTCTTCACTCGCCCAGCGTCCAGACTGGCGGTGCGAGACCTCGTTCGACACCGCCTTCGCGACGCCGGCCACGGCGGCCGTGCGCACGATTCCGCTCAGCAATCCCACCAGCTTGACAGGGCTCCGGATCAGGCGCCCGAGCTCTGCGTCCCGGTCCTGGCCTTCGGCGGCTTTCGCCGCGTTCTCCAGCTCGGCGGCGTCGATGACGTGCGTCTGGACTTTCCCATCTGCCGCGGTCAGATACTCACTGGTTGGCTGCACCTCGCTTGCGTCGCACATGACCAGCAGCGCTGCCCGGCCGCCGTCGAGGTCCGAGCTCAGCTGCTGCAGCTCCTCATCTGACATGCCCAGGCCTTTACGGAACAACGTACCGGTCGCCCCGCCAGCAATCGCTCCGCCGATGGCCGTCGGAATCAACGTCAGGCCGCCGGAGAAGACCGCGGCGATCACGCCCAGCCCCATGCCGACTTTCGCGCCTTTGCGCGTATTCCGCTGGCTAAAGTTGCGCGTCTTGATCTCGCCCTTGTCGTCCTTCGTCAGGACGCCGATCGCGCCGAGCTTGACGTCTTCGTTGGCCTTGTCCCAGCCCATGAGATCTTTTGCTGCTTGCTCCGCCTGAGCCTGGCTGTCGAAGGAGGCGATAACCGCCTGTTCGCCACTGCTGCTTTCTGCCATGCGGCCATTGTGAGGCGGCCACGTGGATCGCGCCCCACCCCATCGGGGTGATTCGGCGTCAGATTTTCCTCTTACTCGGTGGGTCGCCACGTAAGAGGAAACGAGGCAATTCACCCCGGAGGCCCTTCTGCTCCGACAGACCGGGTCAGCCTCGCGGCCCAGAACGCCAGCACCGTGACCCCGAACGATTCCTGCAGCTGCGATGACCCCGGCGGTCTACCCGCCAGCGGCTCCGGAACCAGAATCCGCGCGATGCCGTACCCGGCCACCGCCTCCAGAGAGTCGAGCACCCCAGGCGCCGCGAAACTGTGCGCAACACGCAGCCCCATCTCGTGCTCGGGGTAGACCACGCGGCTGACGCCAAGTTGCTGCAGGATCCAGCCGTGCAGCTCATTGGCAGCTTTTGCGACGATGCGCACACGCCCAGCCGTTGCAGCAGCAGTGTTGTCAGTATGCTCGATTCGAGCTTGGTGGACACGGTTAGAATTGCGGTTTCGTAACTTCCCAACCCGAGCTGAATCAGAAGCTTCCTGGTCGGTGAAATCCGTCTGGACCGCGTGCGTCACGTCGTCCGCGACGTCCTGCACGATCCGGAACACCGCTGAGGTGGATGTGATGAAGGCATCCAGGACAGGCGTCCTTTGCCCGGCCGCGCTCGCGACAGGCAAGCTGAGGAGGAACGTGCCGATGGCGATGAAACCCGAGAATCCGTAGAAGAAGACGAGTGCCGGGTGCCGCCAGGTTTGCGAGGTTCGCAGATGCCGCGGCACCCGAATCCGTCGGGTCGGCGGTAGCCGACGAGCGGCTATGTCGCGGATTCGGCCTGCATCGCGGCCCGTAGCTGCTCCTCTGCACTATGCGAGAGTGAGGTGCGCACCACGGTCGGCTCATACTGATTCAGCCGGTCGACTACCCTGTCGGTGGTCGCCCGCACGACGTACAGAAACAGGGCCGAAGTCCCCGGCGTAATCTGAGCGCCCACATCCTTGATGAACTTGTCGTCAATGCCAACGTCGGTCAGCTTGCCCATGATGGCACCGGTGGCCGCGCCTATGGCCAGCCCCGCGAGTGGCATCAGGAACAACAGACCGAACAGCATGCCCCACAATGCCCCGCCAGCGGCGCCGATCCCTGTCGTACTGGTGCCCTGACGCACGTCGATCTTGCCATCCTGGTTCCGAATCACGCGCGCCCAGTCGGCCAGTTCGAGCAGGCCCTCGCTCTGGAGCGTTTGAAGCTCAGGCACCACCTTGTCGGCGGTTGCGGTGTCTTTGAAACCGAGAACGATCAATTCTGACACAATGCAGTTCCTCCCGAAGTGCGAGACCAACGCTACTCTCGCGGCCGCATGCTGGCCTCACCCCAACGGGGTGATACATGGGCGACAGCAGTTCCTGTGTGTTTATGGAGTCGTTGGCCACCGACGACCGTCGCTGTGGAACTCTCACAATATTAATTGCGTGTATTCACCCCGATAGGGTGAGGACTTCACGCCGGTGCCAGACTCCAGGGTCACATCGATCCGATCCGCCTCGTGGTACCGCCACTCCCCAACACGCTGTTCACTCGCGCTCCTGAACGTGAGGCGACGCTGCGCATACGTCACCGATCCGGCCTCGGGTTGCGCTTGTCGCGGCCAACCAGGCCCCCGACACGCGGGTTCTGGCCGCATGAGAATCTCCAACACGGCCGAAGCCACAAGAATTCTCTGTAGCCCCCGCTACAAAAGTGACTGGTGAGGGTAGGATAGAGCCATCGAGTATGTAAGCGAGCTTGGCGCCTCCCGCGCGCTGTACCGCGGTGCGTTGTTCCTGCTCGTCATCTTCATCCTGGCGCTGATCCTCCACGAACTGATCGGGGTGCTGATGCAGCTGTTCGTGGCGAGCATCATTGCCGCGGCGATGACCCCGATCGTCAACTCGCTCGTCAACTCTGAGCGCATGCGCCACTTGCCGTGGCAACCGCCGCGCGGCCTCGTGGTGCTGGTCGCGTACGTGCTGGCGGCAGTGATCACGCTGTTCTTCGGTTTTGTCGTTACGCGTGCCATCGTGCGTGAAGTCACCACACTCCTGGAGATGCTGCCGCAGTACGGGGACGCGTTCCAGATCTGGCTCGCCTCGGTCGTCTCGGCTTATCCAGGCGTGATTGATACCGACCTTCAGACGTGGATCGCTGTCAACGCGCAGGTGGCGCTCGGGGGGCTCCCCGTGGTGCTGGCAGGCTTCCTCACCTTTGTGGGCTTTGCGACCAGCCTGCTCGGCGGCTTCCTCACGGTGCTCTTGACGGTGTTCATGGCGCTGTACCTGACCATTGACGCGCCACGCATGCGCGACTACCTGGTGGTGTTCTGGCCGCGCGACCGTCAGCCGCGAGTCGGTCGCATGGCCAACGAGATGGGCGCCAGATTGGGCCACTGGGCCATCGGCCAGGCGGTGCTGTGCGTGGTGATCGGCGGTGGGGCGTGGCTCGGGTTGCAGTTGATCGGCGTCCCCTACGCCGCCTTGCTGGGGTTGGTCTGGGCACTCGCCGAATTCGTACCTGGCATCGGGCCATTCCTCTCGGCAATCCCAAGCATCGTGCTCGGGTTCACCGTCTCGCCGGAAATCGGCGTCGCGTCAGCGGTCTTCTCGCTTGTCTGGAGTCAGGTGGAAAACAACGTCATCACACCCAGGGTGATGGGCAGCGCGGTCGAGTTGCACCCGCTGGTCATATTGATTGCGCTGATCGTGGGGTCAGAATTGTTGGGAGCGCCCGGGGCGCTGCTTGCGATTCCCGTCGCCGCGACGGCCGCAGTCGTCGTCGACGAAATACGTCGCGAGCGCATGCGCGGTCAGGTAGAGCTCGGCGACGACGGGACGCTGCCTGCCGAAACGGCAGCGCGGCAACCGACGGACGCCTTCGTGCAGCCTTCCTGAAGCGATGCGAGCGAGTCGGCGCGAAGCCTCTCAGCGCCAGGAGGCCGCGGCTCGGCGTGTCACGAATTGACTTCCTTGGGCATGCGACAACGTTGATCGAACTGGACGGCGCTCGGATCCTCACGGATCCGTTGTTGAGGCCGATGATCAGTGGCCTGGTTCATCGGCACGCAAACGTGCTCGACCCACTGCCGCGCGACATCGATGCCGTCCTGATCTCGCATCTCCATCACGACCACCTGGATCTGCCGTCCTTGAGGCTGATCGGTCAATCCACGCGAGTCGTAGCGCCGCGCCACGGCCGAGCGCTGCTGCGACGCGCTGGATTCGGCAACGTGCACGAAGTGCGTCCAGGCGACCGCCTGGACATCGCTGGTGTGCAGTTGCTGACCACCCGCGCGATCCACCTCGGTCTGCGTGCCCCGCTTGGCCCGTGGGGCGGGTGCGTGGGCTTCGTCATCGGAGCGACCCCCAGGGTCTACTTCGCAGGCGATACGCAAGCCTTCTCCGCGATGACTGCGCTGGATCCGATCGACGTTGCGCTGATGCCAATCGCCGGCTGGGGCCCAGTGCTCGGACCTGGACATATGGGTCCCGCCGCGGCCGTGGACGCGCTGCGGCTGATTCGACCACGCGTCGTCATTCCGATCCACTGGGGCTCGCTCGTACCGTTCGGCCTGCACCATCGCACATGGTCGTACCTCACACAGCCGCCGCTCGAATTCGCCGAAAGGATGCGGCGGCAGTTGCCGAACGTGCAGGTGCAGATCCTGCAACCTGGGCAATCGTTCGCATTCTGACAAAAGGCTGACGGCTGCGATTGACCGGGTTTCTGCCGTTAACAGATACGGAGTGGTCGACGTCAGAGCAGCGGACTGAACAGGAAGGCCACCGCGTCACGAACGCGGGCCAGTCCTGTCGGTGGCGTTGCCGGGCTCGACCTGGACACGTCCGGATCGAAGAGCTGCGTTTCGAAGGCTGCCGCAACTTGCGGGTCTTCGATCACCAGGCTGGTCTCCCAATTGCGGTACAGCGCCCAGGCATCGAGGTTGGTGCTGCCCACCAGCACCCGATCATCCGCCAGGACGACCTTCGCGTGCGGTAACACGGTGTGCGAATAGACGGCGACACCAGCGTCTTGCAGGTCCTGGAGGTGATACTCGAACGCCCACTGAACTGGTGGAGCGTTCGACGCCGCTGGCACGATGAAGCGGACGTGCACCCCGCGGCGCGCGGCGGCTATGATCCGCTCCAGCGTCCCGTGTCGGCCACATAGGGATCGATAATGTCCAGCCGCGTCTGCGCATGTTCGATCAGGTCCCAGATGGCGTCGGTTACTGCACGGTGATCCTCGCCTGGAACGTTCGTCACGAACGTTGTGGGGATCGAACCGTCGGTCGCGGGCGGCGGAAAGTATTTGTCGAGCGCCCCTGGACCGGACGGCAACGGACCGCCGTGAAAACGAAAATCGGTGAGAAAGGTGAGCTGCATCTGTGCCACCGCGTCGCCCGTGACGCGTACGAAAACGTCGTGGAAACTGCCGTCATAAAACCAGTCTTCGAGCCCTGCACCACCGATCCAGCCGATCTGTCCGTCGATGATGAACATCTTGCGGTGATAGAAGTGGCCGAGTTGCTGAAAGCGCCAGTCGACGCCCTGATCGGTCCCGAACAGTCCGACACGACTGAGGAGGAAGGGGTAGTTCACGGTTACCTGCGCGCCGCTGCCGGCGAGCGTGGTGTACATGTCGTGGGCGTTGCCGTCGACCCCGCTGCCAAAGCGGTCCACGATCATGCGCACGTCGACACCATGCTGCGCCTTGTCGGTGAGGACCGGGACGAACTGATCGGCGACCTCACCAGGATCGAAGCCGTACTGCTCGAAGTGAATAGACGACTGGGCCGCCTGCATGTCGGCCAGCAGTGCCGGGTAGAAGTTCTGGCCGTCGACGTAGAGCTGGACCGAAGCGGTGTGGGACGGAGCCAGGTCGAGCGAAAGATCCTCTCGATCGACGGTGTCCTGCGAGGCGATGCGCGTCGCGACGGAGGCAGCCAGATTCGACGGTATAGCAGTCGCTGACGGTGGATAGACCGAAGGCGCGGACTGGTACCAGAGCACACGCCACGCTGCGAAAGCGAGGACAACCACCGCGGCCGACAACACCAGCATGCCAACCTGCCGCACGCGGCGCATCATCCGTCCCGCGCCGCGGGCACCGAAGCGCTCCCGGATTGGTGTGGTTCGACGAGCGCAGCTGACGTCGTGACGGCGCTCACAAACCATCGGGCCGCTGGAAAATTGGCCAGCACCGCCAGCAAGCCGAGCGAAATGGGTATTGCCAGGAAGGATCCACCGCCAGGCAGTAACCAGCCCCAGAAGAAGACCGAGACGAACACAAACGTTGGCGACAAATTGAGCCCCTTGTGCATCAGCGCCGGCTGGACCAGGTTTTCCGCGGTGGCGTTGACGATGGTGAGCGCTATCCCGACGACCACGGCGTGTGTCACATCGTATTCGGCCCAGGCCAGGAGCACGCTCGGTACGCTCGCGAGAAACATGCCGATATACGGGATGAAGCTGAGAAAGAACGTCAGCACTCCCCAGAGGAGCGGAAAGTCGACGCCGAGTAACCACAGGACGAGTGTCACGCCGGCGCCCGTGATGGCGTTCACCGCGGCGCGCAGCGCGAAATAGCGGCCAACATCCCGACCAAACGCCGCCAGGCGGGCTGGATTAGGATCGCTTTCGTCCAGGCTCAGTCGTATACGCTCGGCAATCGCCCGGCCTTCGACCAGAAAGAACAACAGCAGTAGCAGAATGACGAACCCCTGGTACAGGGCCGACTTCAAGGCACCAAGGAGCGCGCTGAAAAGCGCCACGATCGTATCTGGCGACAGCAGGCTGGCGAGATTCACGTCAGTGAGCCCGTAGCTTGCGAGCCACGCGTCGAGACTTTGCAGCCGCGCGGACAGATCCTGGGTGTAGACGCCGAGGCGGCTCGCCATCCCGCCGATCGACGAGCCGATGACCAGCGCGATGAGCCCAACGCCCACGATGAGTCCCACAACCAGAACGATCAGCGCCGGCACGAGGCCGAGACCGCGCGTCCGAAGCCAGACGAAAAGCGGCCAGAAGATGAACGCCAGGACCATGGCCAGCAAGAAGGGTGAAACGACGACGGCGGCAACGTGGAGTGCGCCGAGGACGATCGCCATGGACGCCACCAGCAGCACCAGGCTCGTCAGGGACCTGGGCGGATCACCGTTGACGGCGTTGTGCATCGGGTTCGCTAGCTTCCCGAGACGTCGACCGCGACGGTCATCTGGTTGGTGGATGAACTCGAGGGTGTCGCCTGCAGTCGACGTATTCGCAAGACCGGGTAGATCAAGCCCATCAGCACACCGTACGCGCCCCAGCGAATCGCTTCGCCAAGGGCCCGCGTGAGCCAGGCTGTCTCGGATCGCTCGCCCTGCGGGATGACGAGCCACTGCACGAGCATCACGAGCAGAAACGGGAGCGTCGCGAAGGCGAGTCCACGCAGCCAGTCGGTCAACGCGGCGGCCGACCGTCCGTCGTCGATGGCGTACACGATGCCCCACAGGATCCCGAAGACGACGCTGTCCAGGATGAGCTGAAGGAGGCTGCCCAGTCCACCAGAAAATGAGACCAGCGACTGGACTCCGCGAATCCCCCCGAATGCGTCCGCGGCAATGGGCGCAATCAGGTAGACGATGATATTCAGGAGCATGGTCGAGCCGACGATGGCGAGTGCGCCAGCCAATGCGCCGACCCGCACTCGGCTGGCACGACCGAGCCGACCCCCCGCGGCGGCGTGCGGCGTCGTGCGACGAGCCCGAACGAGCCAGAACACCAGAATGCCGAGCCCTGCCACAGGCTCGAGCAGGCCGAACGGGAACGCGAGATCGCCGACGAGCCCGACGATCGCATCACCGAAGACATAGCCGATTGTCAGGCACAGACCCACGTAGATCACCGCGCCGAGGCCTACCGCGGCGACGAACTTCCACCACCGGAAGCGCAGCATGCCGCACACGGCAACGATCGCCAGCCGAAGCCCAGGAACGATGCGCGCCAGAAACACCGCGCGCGTGCCACCCTCGCCCAGACGTGTTTCCGCCGCGTCGAGCCGCTCGGTGGTCAGCCCGACGTAATGGCCGTAGTGACCGACGTCGCCCTGCCCAATCCACCGCACGAATGCGTAGAACAGGGCCGCGCCAATCGTGGTCGA
This sequence comes from uncultured Chloroflexia bacterium, assembly GCA_963776625.1. Lineage (GTDB taxonomy): Bacteria > Chloroflexota > UBA6077 > UBA6077 > CF-72 > CF-72. Next base: position 459,194 of record CAVZNP010000015.1, read on the forward strand.
GATCGACAGCACGAGCCATGCAGGCCACAGCAGGAATTGCTGCTCATGCGCTTTTGCGCCAACCACGACGACGAGGAGATCGGCAGGCACCGGAATCGGGACCGCGGCCGACCTGAGCAGGACAATCAGTGCGACGGCCAGGAGCCCGTTCTCCGCAATGAACTCTGTCAGGCCAGACCAGAATGAGACCCAGAGGTCCATCGAAGGTGCGCGGCTCCTCAGGTCCTGAAGGTGCGACAGAGGCTCACGGCGGTCCAGGCTGTAGCCATCTCTCGCGCTCCTTCACCAGGCTGAATGACTCAGACGATACCAGGGTGTTCACACGGGTCGAGAGACGGCTTGCAAGCGCTTTGCGCCAGCTATGGGAACGAACCGTCGTTGCGTTTGCGTTGGCGACGGCACAGACATACAGCGTCTGGACGCTGTATGTCTGCGACGGGCTCGGGATACCGACCCCCGACCCGTCGATGGCACCTCTTCAGATCACCGACGCCTGATGCAGCAGTTCACGGATTTCGTCCATGGAAGCGTTGACCAGGATCGAGTCGTCGGTGGAGAAGTAAATCCGTGTTGTGTGCGGACCGTCTTCGAGTTCCGAGTCCTGGAAGCGGGTGACATTCTCGTAGTTGACCAGGGTTGGGATGAGCCTCCCGTTCACGATTTGGAATAGGTCGAGCATTGCGGGGGTCAACTCTACTGCACGCCGAGGCATCTCGTAGCGCTCATCTCATACCCGCGAGTCCCCAATCGCCGAACCAGACATCAACTTGTGTTGACCCTGTGTCGAAGAACCGAAACCGGTTTGGAACGCCACGGCGTTGTCGTGCACAATGGCCCCGGGGGACCAGGTCGACCAACCACCGAGCACCCGTGGAAACCATCCACTGCTGTCAGGCGGCACCGGTGCTGGCACGTTCTCAGAGCCGCGTCGAAGACGGATATCGGCAAAGGTCACTCCGTAGCGTCATTGGCGCGGGATTCCGAGCGCTGACGGTCGGGATTCCGTGCGTACGGGCTGTTCGGCCCCAACAGCGGCGCCGGCGAGCGGAAGTCGGTGGCGGTCGTCTCCCAGTTGTCCGACGCCCCTGCCGACGGCACCCACGGCGGGAGATCCATCAGCAGGTAGGCCGAGAGCGCTTGCAGGTACGGCTCGTAGACCGACGTGATCGCTTGCAGGCGCTCGCTTGCCGCCGTGTAGTCCTCCGTCAGGACACCACGGCTGCGCGCCGCCTCCCACAGCTCTTGCACCGCCTCCGGTGTCAGCCGATCCTGCGCTGGTATCCGCGGTTCCAGGCGGAAGATGCTCGTAAGGTCCCCCACCGCGTGGCGGCCCACCGCGAAGGTGAACGCCGCTTGACGCTCGGCTGACGTCCTTCCGCATGCCAGCAGGTAGGAGGACACGTCGAGGATGACGGCCAGCGCCGCAACCCACGACTGATTTTCGTGCTGCGACCGGAAGTATGCCAGTGACGGATAGGAGAGCTGACTCTCGAGCAGATCACCCACCCACGTCTCCCACGCCCGCAGCAGCACGATCAACTCGGTGAGATCGCCGCGCACCACATTCCGCCGCATCAATTCGGCCGCGCTGGGTGGGGATCCGGCCCGCTGGTCGAGCAGTGAGACATTCGTTTCGCGGCGGGCAAACATCTGGTACACGATCGGCACGTAGCCGATCAACAACGCCAGGAACGCGAACCCGGTGCCGGCCTCGACGACCGTCAGGAAACGATCGAATCCAGAGGCGGGGACGACGTCGCCGAGCCCGAGCGTGAAGAACGTCGTACCGCTGTAGTAGGCGCTGTTGAGAAAGTCAGGTTGACCGCCTGGGGTGCTGAGCGGCGAGCCAACCACCCAATGCAGCGTCGCGAAGCCGAGAATCAGGGTGACCGCCCACAGGCTCACAAGCAGCAGCAGCGACAACGGACCGTAGAAGCTGAGAAAGGTCTCCCGTCGTCTCCCGTTCTTCATCCGCAGCGCGAACGCCCCATAGGGCCGCCAGGTGAGCACGTAGAAAACGTAGCCCAGCCGCAGTCTGCGCGACACGCGCCGCGGCAGCACGACGGTCTCGAAGGCGTCTAGCAGTGCCGACGCGATCAGCAGGATCCCGATCAGAGCGACGACGACAGTCACAACCCTTACCGTAAGATGCCGCTCGACAACAGGTCGATGGTTTCTTGTACGTGGCGGTCTGCGGTGACGGGTCTTTATCCGGACGCGAAGTCAGCCGGCTCGAGGTTCTTGAGGCGACATCGCGCGTCCACCACTCGCGGTTCGAAGCCGCTGGTACTCGGCAGGGTCGTGCGAGCTGAAAACCATCACGTCGGGGTGCTTCGCGAGTTCCGCGAGCATCCTGTGGTTCGCACGCACGCGCTTGTAGTCGAACGCGATAAGCCGCTCGACACCACGCAGGGCCCAGGGCATGCCTGAAGTGTCGCCGCGTTCGATCACGCTCCGGTGGAAATACGCGTCGCCGCCATGCACCAGCCACCCATGCCCGGTGTCGACGGCAATCGCAGCGTGGCCACGCGAATGACCACGCATAGGTAAGGCGAGGATCTCAGGCGGGAGGCCCTCGAGCTGCCGCACAGCCGGCACGTTTTTCCAGGGCTCGCCGAGCGATTCGTATGGCACCCATACCGGGCCGTGCACGAACTGCAACGACCGGTAGCGCTCCTTCTGATTGAGCGTCGCGCGCGTCAGCGCTGCATCCTTTTCTTCCGCGTGCACGTGGACTCTTGCCTGGGAAAGTCCGGCAAGCCGCCCGCATGATCGAAGTCAAGGTGCGTAAGCACCAGGTGGCGCACGTCACTTCGCCGAAAGCCAAGCGCTTCGATTTGCGGCAGCGCCGGCATATGCGTCCCGGTTGCGTCGATCGCCATGGTGCGGCCAAACAACGGGCCGAGTCTGCGTGGGTCGCGGATGTCGTCGATCCCTATGCCGGTGTCGACCAGCACCAGGCCGTGCGCGTCGGTCTCAAGCAGCAGGCAGTGCGACACCAGCCTGGCACGCCCGAAGAAGCTGCCTTCACCGTTCACGGCGCTCTGGCCGCGGGGAGACATCGTGCAGCAGTCGAGATGGTGAACGCGCATGCTCAACGTACTCCGCGGGCAGGGGTAGTGGCGCCCTCGCGCGTGGCGTTCAAACTGAGATCCCAGAGGAGCGCCCGGTTCTCCGCCGTGTCGAATTTGTTGCCCACCGCGACTCTCTTCGACTTCGCGAAGTACTGGCCGGAGATGCCTGTGACTTCCGGAGACGAAGCCAGGTACACCGATGTCCGTGCTCCCTTGACGGGTGATATCGAAAATGGCAGCGACAGATAGGACACCAGTCGGAGGGGACCGGGGGCTCGCAGCATCATGCGCGTTCGGACGATCCCCGGATGCACCGCGTTCGCCGTCACCGAAGTGGCTGCCAGTCTCCCGGCCAGTTCTTCGGTGAACATGAGCACGAACAGCTTCGTCGCGGCGTACGTGCCGAGGGACGGAGAAGCGCTTCTGGCTCTGAAGGTTGTCCGCATCGAATCTGCCGATCGCGTACACACTCGAGCTCAGGTTGACGATCCGACCTGGGTACTGTTCTGCAGCTTTTCGAGCAGGAGGTTGGTGAGGAGGAACGGAGACAGATAGTTGACCTGGAACATCGTCTCGAAGCCGTCCTCGGTCAGGCTGCGCGTTGGCAGGAAGACACCGGCGTTATTGATCAATACATCAAGCGCCGAGAAGCGGCGGCCGAACGTCTCCGCCAACTGACGCACCTGGTCGAGAGACTCGAGGTCGACCACGATGTGCTCGCAGCGCGTATTCCCCGTTGCTCTCTCGATGTCCTGCTTGAGGGCCAGCGCTTTGCTCGCATGTCGGGCTGCGACGACGACGGTGAAGCCCTTCCTGGCAAGCTCGAGCGCAGTGACCTTTCCAACCCCCTCGGTCGCGCCGGTGATAAGGCAGATCGGGTTGGTCATCGCCTGCCGCCTTGTGCAGGTGCGAGGCTGGGACTCGACGGCGTACGCTGCCCGGCCGCGTACGCCGTTGCAGCGCCATGCGCAGCTCGGGGCGTATGCCGAGGTGGATCAGGGGTCGTCCCGGTCGGGTTCGGTACTCGGGTCCTGGCCGGAGCTCGCGGCACCTGCGGGTTGGTCTCCACGGCTGCGATCCTTTCCTGCTCAGCTACTCTTGAGTAGCGCTACGATACTGTAGCGTATTCACATCGGTTGCGTGATTCGAAGAGGCACGCGACCGATGTGAACCTCAGCTGACGCGCTACGATACGGTTTCGTATGATGCGCGCGCGGCGATCCAAGTTCATGGGCCAGCGGCCTGCACGCGGTGGCGCCACAGGCAAAACTGCCGACGGCGACCTGCGCGTCCGCCACTCCAAGGAACTCGTCATGGCGACGACATACGAGCTGCTGTCCGAGGAGGGCCTCGCCGGCGTGACCGTTGATGCCGTCGCCCGACGTTCGGGCGTCGCCAAGACCACGATCTACCGGCACTGGCCCTCGCGTGAAGCGCTCCTGCTGGACGCGTGCGCACAGATGGGACCGCATTTCGATAGCCCGGATACCGGGAGCCTTTCAAATGATCTCCGCGCGCTCGCCAGGCGGGTGGTCGAACAGCTACTGTCTGGTGCCTACGCCGCGATCCTGTTGTCGCTCATGGACGCGGCGGAGCGGAATCCGGATCTCGCGGCCCTGCTCGCCGCGGCGCAGACCAAGCTGGTGGAGGCAGTGCGCACCGTCCTGGCCAGAGCGCGCGGGCGAGGCGAGCTCCGCCGGTCGCCGGAGCCATCCGATGTGGCCGCACTTATCGTGGGACCGCTGCTGTACCGACGCCTCTTCTCGCACGAGCCCCTTTCGGAAGGATTCTTCAGCCTCGTGATTGACCAGGCAGTTCAGGCAGTCGGTGGGACCCGAGATAGCGCACCACACCGCCGAAAGCGTGGACGCGCCTGAGCCAGACAAACACCGCCGCATCTGCTGCCGACGATCCGCGGACGACTGGCGCGTGGCCCGGCTCAGCGGCTACCCGTCTGCTCGGGGTTGATGATTTTCAGCTGCTAGCCGGCGTTGAAGCTGGCAATCCGATCATCGGTGGCTCGATCGTCTACACGATCCGCGTCGACAACAGCTCGTTCCAGCCGACGTCGACCAATCCCGATGGCAAGGCCACCAATCTCGATAGCGTCGACACGTTGCCGCCTGGCGCCACATACGTCAGCGTGAGCCCGGCCTCGGTCGGCGTGCCGAAGATTGCCCAGGTTGGCCAGCAGCAGCAGCTCACGTTTACCAGCGTCGGGGACATTCCGCGCAGCGGCAGCTACACGCTGACCATCGCGGCATCGATCGCCAAGGTCACCACACCAGGGACGACGCTCACGAATAGCGCGTCGCGCTGCGTGCCGCCGACCTGTTTGAGCAGTTCGAGGAACTGATGCTGCCCGGTGGACAGGCCATGCGGATTGTGGCGCCCGACGGCTCGATCCGCATGGCCGAGGACGACGACGGCAGCGGCGCGCGTCCCGAGGGTCGACCGCGGCCGTTTGCGCGATCTGCTGTTGCGCTCGCTGGCGGAAGGCACGCTGCAGTGGAACCGTAAGGCCGTCGCCGCCCGTCCGCTCGGCGATGGCCGCCCGGTGGTGACCTTTCGCCGACGGCACGTCCATCACCACGCGCCTGCTGATCGGCGCCGACGGGGCATGGTTGCGCATTCGGCCGCTCGTTTCGGCGGCGGTGCCAGCCTAAATTTAGCCGTCCGCCCGCCGCAGTACGTCGCTTATGAGGTCCTCTACGCGCGCATGCATTCCCGCCACGTCAACCATGGCCCGACTGCCGACCTGTACAGGGATGAAGCGTGACCAGCTGGGGTCGTACTCGAGCAGCGCGCGGGCTTCCGAAGCGGGATCGACGCAGCGTCCCGCCTCGACCTCGTACGCTTCGCGAAATCGCTTCGCCCATTCAGCGCCAAACAGCACCGCCAGGTTGAGCTCCGCGTGCCCGACGTCGTAATCGCATATGCCCTGGCCGGCCGAGACCCAGTCAACCACGCCCGTCAGCCGTTCGCCTATCCACAACACATTGAAATGCTGGTAGTCGCCGTGCATCAACGCCACGCGTGTCGCGTGCGAGCCTGACTCGCTCAGATGCAAAAGCGCGCGCCAGAGTTGTGGCTGAGGCGCCCACGCGTCCGCACTGCTCGCTGCGCGAACGGGTGCCCTGGACCGATCGGGGAAGCCGTCCAACCCGTCAGTGGTGTGGATGCGTACCAATGTCAACGCTAACTGCCTGAGCCACCCCTCAGGGTTGGCCGGACGCAACTGGACGTGGCCTGGCAGGCGCGTCATGAGAATGGCAGGCACACCCGCGGTCGCCCCTCCAAGCGGATCGATGGCGACGAGCCGCGGCGCTGGTACGTCCGCGCGCGTCAGCCCAGCCAGGACCTGCGCCTCGTCCTGCACTCGTTGTGCAGCCGTACTCGGAGCGCGCTGTGCCCAGCGGCGAATGACGAGGGACTGACGGTGTCCAGAGCTGTCCTGCACCACGACTCCATGCACCGCGGCCGTGATGCCGCCGACCAGACGCTGCACGGCGACAATTCGCGCGCCACTACCGATGACTGACGTGATCCACTCGCGTGCAGGCCGATCGAGCGCAGTTCTAGTCACACATCAAATCTTGACAAGTATCGAAGTGAGCTGTGTTGATGGATTCGTCGCCTCGCCACTCGTTGGCTGGCCCGATTGTCGGGCAAGGTCGACCAACTTCCATGATGACGACGCGGTTGATAACGCCACGCAGAGCCGCCGTGCAGGCCGTGCTCAGCCCTGCCCACGGAAGGGCGATTCGGTGACGACGCCGCTATCCTCATCGTGCTCGCCAACATGGAAACTGCAGGCAACGGCTACGCGTTGCCCGTGGGCACAGGCACCCTGCGTGTGATGGCTGGCGGCCAGACTGGCGGGGCCGCCCACGTCCGCGCCGTCAGAGGCAACTGTGTGCTGAGCCCAGCGATGCCAGTCTCGTCCGGACCAGCCCACTGAACGCGCGCTGAGGGGGTAAGCCGTGGCCCTTCCCGTTTGGCTATGAGCCGTCGGCGTCACGTCGGGTCTGATCTCTCGGGCGCGCCGCGGGGCTGAGCTCAGGCTAAGATCGCGCCTATGAATCGGAGTACAGCGCGGATCCTTACGACACATACGGGCAGACTGTTCATGCCCGACGCTGGCAACCCTGGCATGGGCCCGCCCCCCACCCCGCCCGACCGCGTTGAGCACGAGATCAATGAGTTAGTGAAAAAGCAGGTCGAGATCGGGGTGGACGTCATCTCGAACGGGGAACCGGCCGGATCGGGCCCGGCACCATCTTTCGGGTGGTTGAAGGCTTCGAGACGATTACCCCCAACATTGCCGCCGACGAGCCCACTGTGAGTCTCGAGCGGGTCCGCTGGCTCTCGCGCGACATGTTCACGTACAGAGACTTTTACGGCGACATGTTTGGCTCGATGATGGGCCGCGTCGCGAACACCCCGCGCGGGACGACGCGCACGGTCGTGACCGGTCCCTTGAAGCTGCGCTCGCTCGAACCCTTCGAGCACGATATTGAGCTCTTCAAAAAGGCCCTTCAGGCGCATGCCCAGGACAAGGAAGCGTTCTATTGCGTGGTCGCGCCGGAGTGGCTGGAGGAATTCGTCTGGAACGAGTACTACAGAACTGACGACGAATTCGTAGTTGCGCTCACGGAGGTCATGGCGCCGATCTTCAAGTGCGTGGTTGACAACGGGCTCATCTTGCAAATCGACGATCCGGCGATCTCGCACGACTGGGAGGAGGCGCGCCGCCCTCCGATGTCGGACGAGGAGTACGAGCGCTTCATCACGTTGCGCATCGAGGCGCTCAACGCGGCACTGGAGGGCATCCCCGAGGACCGGATCCGCTTCCACGTGTGCTGGGGCAGCTGGCCGGGCATGCACACCAACGAGCAGCCGCTGGCGCACTTCGCCCGGACGATGCTCAAGGTGAAGGCCCAGGCGTTTTCGATCGAGTCGGCCAAAGCCTCGCATCGCAGCGAATGGAAGGTCTGGCGCGACGAGATCAAGTGGCCGGAGGACAAGATCATCGTGCCGGGCGTGGTTGATCACACCACTCCGGTGGTTGAGCCGCCGGAGGTGATTGCCGATACGATCATGACCTTTGCCAACGTCTGCGGCCGCGAGAACGTCATCGCTGGCACCGACTGTGGCATGCGCTGGCACGCCCAGGCTGCCTGGGCGAAGTACGAGAACATTGTGAGGGGGGCCGCGCTCGCGAGCAGACAACTCTGGTAGAACCCGTCATGATCACCCGGTACTCCGGGTGATCATGGGTGGCCCGTGTTCGCCAGGACGCCTCACGCCTCACCCCGCGTTCCCGGGCACGCTGTCGCTCTCCAATGAGACCTTCGCCGGGGTCGTCGGTGACGTCGTCAGGTCGTTGGGCGCGTGGCGGCTTCCGCCGTGTTGTCCAGCTTTCATCGCACGGCGGCAACTTCGCTCCGCTCGCGGCGGCAATGAAAACGATTGGCTCCTCTGTCGACGGGCTCCAGATCACAACGCTTACCGACCCGGCGGCAACTGTTTGGTGCCACGAAGGTTGGCGCCGATGAGTTCGGGGTGCCACTCGCACAAGGCGGCATCCGCTCGGGCGAGCGCGCGACGTCGATGCTGATGGCGATTCTTCCCGAGCTCGTTCACCTCGACCGCGCCCAGGCTGGGTGCGTAGATGACCCGAAGAAGGCCTTCCGCGTGATCTTCACGGCCGGGACAGATTCGCTATCGAAGATCGGCGTGATCGGCGACCCAAGGCGAGCCAGCGCCGAACACGGCGGGCGGGTACTGGGAAGTGGTGACCGAAGCCACGCGGCAAGCGACGGCGCGCGCTGAAGAGGAGAGCGTTCCGTCAGCGGAACGAGGCGTCGCAGGGTGAGGACGATAGCCAACAGCCCGTCGCTCAACGCGAGCGGCCGGGTCTGGCCTCCGTCGCCATGTGACCGTTCGACATTGCTGGCCGCCACGCCCCGCATACTACGGATGTCGTCTCCGCGACGAACAAGGATTGGATGCGAGACATGACTGCGACGACGGCCCTGCTCATGGTGGATATGCAGAACATGTACCTGAAGGAGAACCAGCCCCGGCGGGACGCCTTCGGCTGGCCTCCGATCTGGCGGTTCGAGGAAGTGGTCAAGGAGTGCCAGATGCTCCTGGCAACCGCACGGCACACCGGGATGCCGGTCATCTATACCCAGGCAGGCGGCCGACCCGACCGGGCCGACGCCATGCCATCCATGCAGCGACTCCTGGCCAGCATGCCCCAGGGCACGCCGAGCCCGCTGAGTACCGTGCCCTCGCCGATCCTCGACGCCGTGGCCCCGGAGCCTGGTGACATCGTGCTCAACAAACTTCGCTGGGACGCCTTTCACTTCACCGAGTTGGAGCCCATCTTGCGCAATCTGGGCGTGCGGCGCCTGATCGTGGCGGGTCTGCAGACCAACGTGTGCGTCGAGAGCACCGTCCGCAGCGCCATGATGCGTAACTTTGAGGTGGCTGTGCCCGAAGATGCCGTGTCTACCGATGGCGAAGCTCTGCACTTCAACGCCCTCAACGCGATGCGCGTCCTCTACGTCGAGGTCGCGCCATGGCCGGAGCTGGTGGCGCCCGATGCCAGCTGGAGCCGGGCCTTTACCACTCCGAGCTACGGACGATCCTGAATCCACTGCTCGCATAGTCAGTCAGTGCTGCAAGCACGTGCCAGGTCTGACACAGCGCCGAGCGCAGGGGGTCAGAAGCCGTCGACGTCGACGACTGCTTGCGCCAAAGCCCGCCGGGCTTCCTGGGGCGGGTTGTGCCGAGGCCGAAGCCCTCGATCACCCGGTGCGCGTACTTACCCGAGAAATTTGTCGGCGTAGGCGCTGGCGTCCGGCGGTGGCGTGTCGTTGGCGTCAGGTAGCGCGAGGCAGGTCCACAGCCGCGGCCGTGGCGCTCAGCGCTCGCACAAGGGCATCGGATTCCGCAACCCATCCATACACCAGTTCGACCAGCAAGAGCGTCGCCTCCCGGTTCGTGCGCGGAAGACGATTGCCTGTCGGTTCTGCCGTGCAGTCAGCTAACAGCAGGCACCGGTAGTCACGGAAGAATGCATGGCGCAAAGTCATTCCACGCAGATGCTTGTAGCCCCACCAGTGAATATCAGGCTCGTGACTCCCGATTGCTTCAAGATCGCATCGAGCTCTGTGTCGTAGAAGGCGTTATGGCGTGGTTTGACGATGATGGCCACGCCTGGCTGTGGTGCGTGGTGCGAGCTGCGGCAGAATATCGGATTCCATTACTCCGGGTGGCAGATGGCGAGCATTATCCGTCGGAGTTGTCGGCTCACGCGCGGCAACCCAGCGTGAGCGTCGTTCCTCGGTCCAGTAACCGGGTATAGTGCCCGGATCCGACGGGCTGTCGAGAATGACCGCGGTCTCGCGCGTGTCCAGTTCAAGGACCGACGGTCGCGCCGCCACTTGTATGCGCGTGGCTGCCATGGTCTGCTCCCTCGCGTATGATGATCGCCTGGTCCGACCTTGCTTGCTCGGGAGCAAGCAAGGTGGACAAGCTCGAGCCAGGTATGGCAGCTTAGGCCTTCGCGCGCCTCCGGGCATCGAGCTCGAGTCGTCGCGCTCCTCTCCACCAGGGGACCGACAAGGCAGGAGAACCCAGCACCTGATGCATTCGACCGATCACACTGTCCACCTGAGCCGAAGAAGACTGCTGCTGCTGCTCGGCGGTTCCGTCGCCGGTGCGGGCCTGCTCGCCGTGACGGGCACGGCTTCGGCCGACGCGTCGGTCCACGACCAGCACAGGCTCTTGGACGAGGCCGTGGCAGCAGTGCTCGCCCCGACGGCGCGCTACGCGCCGTCGGCCGCCCCACGCATGGCGCCTTTCGAACAGGCCGCGCACGCAGGCTTTTCGCCGATCAATTCGAGCCTGACGTTTGGACCGCCCGCGGACCTCGCCTCTGGCTGGGACGGTACCGTGTGGGCCATCGACGGCAGCGGCGCGCCGCACGTGTATGACCCGCTCGCCGACACGTGGCAGCTCCACGGCACCGGGATCGGCGGCGCCGCCTTGATCGAGGATACGGGACCAGCGGTGTATTTCCGCGGCGGGGAAGTGTTCATCGCTGATGGGCGGACCTCGGCGGATGCCATCGCCATGGTATGGCCGCAGCTGCCAGCGAGCTACCGCAAATTCGGCGTCAAAGGCGCGGCCTGGGCGGCTGGCAAACTGGTCCTGTTCCGCGGTGGCACGTACCTGACCGTGCCCTGGACGGGCGGCTCTTCGGCGCCACACGCGATACCCATGCCGGAGGTGGCACACTCACAGCCGATCTATCACGACGCGCTCCAGGCAGCCTCCACGACGACGGCCACAGCCACGCCGGCCGCCGGCGCCGCGCCAACGCGGAGCCCGACGCCAGCGGCAACTCCGACGCCGGCCGTGAGCGCCTCGCCCACACCGCCGGCCAGCTTCACCCCCACCCCCACGCCCGCCACGCCCGACGTCAGCGGCACTCCCACCCCGGCGCGCACCCCGACCGCGACCGCGACCGCGACGTCCGACGCCAGCCCGAGCCCCACGCGCGCGGCCTCGCTGACGCCGACCACGACTACCACGCCCACGCCCGCCTCCGCGTCGGCTCCCACGGTGCCCGACTATGTTGCCAGCGCGCTGACGGACATCGCCGGCTGGCCGCAGGCAGCCAACTGGCACCACGGCGTCATCGACGGCGTGTACTCGCAAGGCAACAACGTCGTGCTGGTGATCAGGGGTAGCGAATTCGTCACGCTGAGCTTTACTGCCGGCATGCCGCCCACGGCCAGCGGGCCCACTCCGTTGAGCCAGCACGTGAGCTTTGCGTCCCTGCCCACTGCGTGGGTGAGCGACGGCTTCGATGCAGGGTTCTTCGTCGCGGCGGGGCCGTATCGGGACACCGCGTACGCCTACAAGGGTCCGCAGCTGGTCGTGTACCAGACGCAGATTGGCGCCGAGGAGCGAGCGGCCGAGCCGATTCAGCACGCAGTGCTGCTCGCGGCGGACTCGACACCGTCGCCGGTGGCCAGCAGCACACCGTCGGAAGTCGCCCAGCAGCACACCGTCGCCGGTCGCCGGCAGCACGCCGTCGGAAGTGCCCAGCAGTACGCCGTCCCAGATCGGCAGCGCCACGCCGACGCCGGCACCCGCGCCGCACGGCGCGCTGGTCGACCTCTTGCGGGGCTCACCTGGCCCGAAGCTCTATTACGCTCCCGCCGCTGCCGCGGGTTGGCCAGCTACCTGGCATCCCGTGCTGCAACACGCTCCCAGCGGCCGCACCAGCGGTCTGTGGGCGGCCACCGTTCAGGGCTCCATCGTCAACTTCGACGGCAGCGTCTGGGCCCTCCAGCCCGGCGCGGCACTGTCAGTGGCGGCTGGCCAGGACGGCTCGGTGTTCGCCATCGACAAGCAAAATCAGCAGCAGCTCTCACAGTGGAGCGGCAGCGGTTGGAGCCCGGTGGCCCAGCACGCGGCTGCGCTCAGCCAGGTCTCCGTCGGCGCGCAGCACCAGGTCTGGACCCGCGACGGCAACAACGCGGTCCACCAGCTCAGCCAGGGTCAGCTCAAACCGGTGACGCAGCTTGGCTCGGCTGCCCACATCGCCGCCAGCCAGGACAGCACGCTCTGGAGCTGCACCGGGTCCGACTCGCACGCGCTCAGGCTGGCATCGGACCTGAACCAGGCCCCGGATGCGGTTCCCGTGGCGGGCAACGTACAAAAGGTAGCCAGCACCGGCTTCGGCGTCGCCCACTGTCTGGCGGCCCAGAACGGTTCTGCGCAACTGTACCGTTATGACTCGCCCTACGTTTTCCGCACCCCCGCTAGCTATACGTTCGTCACCGGTGATCCCATCGAAGGCGGCCTGGGAAGTTTGTTCTTTACCGTCCAGCAGGGCCGTGTGCCGACGTACCAGGTCGTGGCGGTCGATGCCCATACCGGCCAGGAGCTGTCGCGCTCCGCGGCCGCCCCGACCGGGCTGTACTACACGCCGCCGGCGTTCGATGCGCTCCACGAGACGGTCATCGTCGGGTTGACCACGGATAATGGTCTGCCCGACCAGCCCGGACGAGTGCTGGGGCTGGACGCGCGCGATCTTTCTCAGGTGCGCTGGACCCTCACACTGCCCAACGCTCCCGGTACCAGCAACCCCATGCCGCTCGGCCCCGGCCGGCCGACGTTGCAGGGCACACAGCTGTGCGTCTCGGACAATTTCAACACGCTGGTCATGTACGACACCGGCTCCGCGGCGACTGCCACCACGCCCACGCACCAGTGGACGTCCAACTTCCCTCCTCCGACGTCGGGCGATGCCCACCGCTTGCCACCGCCGGTGCTGGCCAATGGCAACGTCTACGCCGCCTGGTGGCTCTGGTCGAACGCGTACGGCTTCCTCCAGCTCTGGCTGTGGAAACTGGACGCCGCGACCGGCAACGGCACGCAAACCGCGCTGCCGTACTTCTATCCGAACCTCGTGGTGCCGACCAGCAACTTCTGGTTCACGATGGGCAGGGTCTCACCCCTGCTGGAGGTACTGCCTGGCACGCAGGCCGGCCAATCTCGTCAAGTGATGTTCGTCAACGGCGGCACCAGCGTGTGGAGCGTCGACGTCAACGCGGCCACGGGTGAGTCGTACCGGCTGCCCGGCAACCAGTCTCTGCCGAACGCCGCGGTCAGCGGCCTCGGTTTTGCCGACGGTGTGCTGTGGTTCGGCGACGACGTCGGCAGCCTGTACGGTCTGGACGACCAGCTCAAACCGGTGTCGAACACGCCGGCGCAGATCTCCGCCGGTCAGATTCTGGCCACGCCCGTGCCCTACACCGATTCCCAGGGCCAGAGTGCGGTGCTGCTCAGCGTGTGGGACCAGAATGCCAGCCTGCCGGGCTTGCTGGCCTTCGATCCGACCAGTGGTAACGTCACGACTATCCCCACGCAAGGGACCGCGCTCGTCACACTTTCGTCTCCCACGAACGGGGTGATCTACGGCGGCGGCTCCGTCGCGGTGGCCAACACCAGCTCCGCGACGCCGGCCCAGGTGTACGCCATTCGGGTGGACGGCGCCTTGCAGGGGCTGCGCGACTTCATCGTCGATTCGCAGCTCCTGCAAGACTTCGACGATCCCTCCCAGGCGACTCACAACGACAAGGGCGTCGCCCGCTACCAGACCCACCTGACGCTGGTTGACAACAGCAGAGCGCCGCTCGCCAACCAGCCAGTCAAAATCTGGGCAGACAAGTCGACCAGTGTCCTGATCAATGGCCAGAGGTTTACCATTGGTCCCGGCGACGATCAATTCGCCGCCGTCACCGCGCCGGCCAGCGGCACGCTGGTCATCGTCAGCGGCTACACCAGGGTCGATGGCTCCGACAAAACGGACATGGCCGCCGCGCCGCTGCGCGTGTGGGCCAGCTTCATGGATCCGTACGAGCGCCTGCTGGTCTCCCCCGATCGCGAGTATCACAACCGCGTGGCCACGGCGCACGCCGCCAGTGCGGACCAACCCGGCGCGGACGATCCCGGCCGCGCCAACCTGCAAACGGCACAGACCTACGGGGACTTGAAGAACCAGGGCAATGGCACCAGCAACCCGCTCTTTACCGATCAGCAGAAGCAGGACAACCAGCCGCAACAGGTGGCCCGGGTCATTCAAACGATGACCGGCTCGGTCGGCACCACCCCGCCGGCGAGGCAGCAAGACGCTCGCGGCGTCCTTCGCGCTGCATGCCACGGACGCTGCTGGCAAATACATTTCCTACACGGACACGCCTGGCGCGCAGTACTCACCCTTCAATATCGCCGCGAACCGTGCAGCCGTCGTGCTTCAGACGACCGGACTCAGCTACTCCCGTGACAACGCCGGGACGCAGGCACCGAGCTTCACGATGCTGAGTCCCCCGGCGGCGACGGTGGCCATCGACGCTCTGGAGGGCGCTGATTGGTCGACCAGCAGGCATGCTCCTGCGCACGTGCAGGACGCTGCACGCACGAGTGCGAATGCGAGCCGTGTTCAGTTAGGCGACTTCTGGAGTGATTTCTGGGACTGGCTCAAGGATGCGGCAGCGACCATCACCCACATCATCATTAGCGTCGCGGAGGACGTCTACGCTGGCATCCGCCTCATCATCGACAACGTCGTCTATGTGTTCAACACCATCGTCGCGGGCATCGAGCAGGTCGCCGACGCCATCGGCGCCTTCTTCATCGAGCTCGGCCACTTGATCGAGGAAGTGATCGAGGCGCTGAGCGTGCTGTTCCAGTTCGGCCACGTCATCGACACCCACAACATCCTGAAAGGCGAGCTGCTCAAGCGCATCAACGGGGATGGCTCGACGGCTTACCCGGGTCTCGCGTCGATCGTGTCCAACTCCGCCCTGCCCCAGGTGGATGCCTTCTTCGAACAGGGCGAGCAGGCGATCACCGACGCCGTCAATGGCCTGGCCGACGCGCTGGCGGGCTCGAAGGTGACACAGCTCCAGGGCAGCGGCGCCACCGCGCACTCCGCCTTCTCCGCCACGCCCAAGAGCGGCGGGGCCTCGTCCAGCAATGCCACGCAAGGGAGCTGGGCACTCAACAAATTCAACGGCGGCATCGGCTCCGGCGGCGCGTCCGCGACATCCGGCCAACAGCTGCTGTCGGCCGACGACCCGATCAGCGCGTTTTTCAACACCTTCGCCGCGCGTCTGAGCGGGGACGGCGACCTCAGCAGCCAGTGGGCCAGGGTCCAGTCGGGCGCGCAGGGACTTGCCAACGCCGGGTCAGCCGCCGACTTCATCAAGCAAGGACTGGCCGAGCTGCTGCGGCTGGTGGCTCTGCTGCTCGACAGCGCGCTGGCAGTCAGCAATGCATTCGTGGACGGGCTGCTGGGCACGATTGGCAACCTGATCCAGACCTTGTTCGCGCCGGATTCGAACGGCAATCCGACTGACGGCGGCATTCTCAGCATGCCGCTGGAGATCCCGGTGCTGTCGTGGCTGTACCAGCTGTTGTTCGGCGAGCCGTTGACCCTGCTGAATGCGCTGACGCTGGTGATCGCCATCCCGGTGACGATCCTGTGGCGCGTCGTCGAGGGCCAGTGGCCGTCCGACAGCCTCGGCGTCGGTGCCGCGAGCCGCCTGGGCGAGGTCGGCGCGGCGCCGCAAATTCTGCAGCAACTGATGACGTGGGCTAGTGCGATCGGCACGATGTGCCTCGGGATCATCTATGCGGCTGGCGACGCGCTCGGCGAAGCCGGCGGTCCCCCGATCCTCGGACGCGCGGCGCTCGCCGGCAGCCTGCTGGTGTCCTTGTGCGGCATCCCGACTTTCGTCGACGCGGAGCCCGGGCGATTCGACTGGGCCACGTGGGGACTGGGCCTGGGCACCGCGCTGCTGAATATCCTCGGCTCGATCGACTTCAACCCAGAGGCCGGCCTCGCCGCAACCTTCCTCGGCTCCTTCGCACTCTCGGTCATGAGCCTGGCGCTGGTGGGCGTCATGGGTGCGGAGTTCGGCGTCGACCCGCCACCCGATCTCATAAGCAAGGCCGTGCTCGGCATCGATATGGCCGCGCTGTTGCCGGGCCTCATCAACACGTGGAAGCTTACGGGCGTGATCTTGGCCGCCGTCGTCGCGGTAGCGGACGTGGTCATGGGGTTCGCCGGTGCAGTGGCGATCCTCCTCAGCGGGCTGGCCTAGCTAGAAGTTCGGCCGACAAGCCCGGTTTCGGCCCAAGTCGCAGTCTGCCGAACTTCTGCACACCGTTTGCGCCAGGGACGCGGCATGCGGTTTCGAGGTCCATCTCAGGCGTTTCGGGCGCGTCGGGCCCGCAGCTCCAGCACGCGCCCAGCGGCCGGTGGTGCGCCACGATCGACGTGCACCTCCTGGACGCTGCAGTCCGGCGATCCCGTCTCGGTCGCTGCCGGTAACGACGGCACCGTGTTCGCGGTTGCAGGAGCAATCAGCAACAGCTGTCGCAGTGGAATGGCACCGCCTTCACTCCGGTCGCTCAGCACTCGTCAAACATCAGCCAGGTCTCGGTCGGCCGGCAGAATCAGGTCTGGACGCGGGACAGCAACAACTCCGTCAACCAGCTCAGCCAGCCGCAGCCGCTCAGCCAGGGACAGCTCCAGCCGGTAGCACTGGCCGGTCCTGCCGCGCATATCGCCGCCGATTACGACGGCACGCTCTGGAGGTGCACATGTAACGAAGCACAGGCGCTGAGGGTCGCAGGCTCCCTCAGCACGTTCAATCCAGCGAGCACTTGATTGACAGCCAGGTCGGACCCTGGGCCTGGTGGCCTCGCCAGGCCGTGTCATGTAGAGCCGACGACCAGGCTTTCGCGAGCAAAAGGCGACTACCGTTGTCGGTCAGCACATCTCCACAGACAGGCGTTGAACCAATCGGACGTTGCCACCGGTGGCCAGCACGGCCCGATGTGCCCACGACCGTAGACGTCACGCGGCTATTCGCGGCTGTTGTTGCGCATGCCAGCCGTTCCCAGAGTCAGAGCCGCCCGGCACCAAACGGGCGTGAAGCGCATCGTCTGCAGTTCGATCCCAGGAGCGGGCTTCGGAGTGCCCGCGCAGCGCTCCGAGATGGGCGCGAGGTGATCGCCAGGGCCCTGCATTGAATCGAGCAATCGGCAATCGATGCGCACCCAGCGGAAGCGCTAGCCGGATCGCACAAGTACAGCGTCGCGCGCGGGTCGCGCTTCAGGCTCTCGAGCAAAACGCCTGTCGGGCCCGCGCTCGGCCAGAGCACCGCGTTGACCCAGACCAGGTTATCGCGAACGTCATACCACGCGGGATCTACGGCTAGCAACCGTTACGCTGCACGAGCGCACCCGGACCCATGACATACAGGGCTCCGAGTGTTACGGCCGGCGTCTACGCCAACAAGCATGAGGACGTTCCCAGACGCGTACATCGTGCCGACGACGAGGGGCAGCGGCTCCTCGATACATGCCATGAGGCGGGCCGATCTGAAGTGGTGACATGGCCATCTATGTACCGCAACCAGGGTAAGGCCTCGACTAAGAAGCGGCGCGGGCCGGTCGCGCACAACCCGTATCACCTGCCGGTGACCACGCGGGGCTTTCTGCAACTTTCCGGTTTACGTGACTTGACGTAGCTTCCGAGCATGATCGTGCCGGGTGAAGGTGGATCCACGCGGCGCGCTATGCGGCTGCCCTCCAGCCCTCGCGAACTCGAGTTCGTCTCAGCAAGGGCTCCTTACCCAGTGCTCTCGCACACCGGCTGCGGTGTAAGAAAAGTATGGGAGCAGCAGGATCCGCAGCCCGCTTTACGACCTTCTGGCCGTGCCCACGCAGTACGATCAGTGTGGAACGGTCGATGAAGAGTCGAACGAAAGTGAGCAGGTGTTGGCGAGAGCACGACAGACCACGACCCCAGTCAAGCGGGGCACGCGGAAGAAGCCGCCGGCCGCGCATGCTGGTGAGGGCGCCCAGCCGCTACCCGAGCTACGCTACATTCCGTTGGCAGCTGTCGACGTCGCGCGTCAACCGGTGCGTCGGGCGCTGGGCGACATCTCCGGGCTGGCCGAGTCGATGCAGGACTACGGCCTGCAGCAGCCGATCAGTGTTTTAGCAGTCGGCGACCGCTTCCGGTTGACGTCGGGTTTGCGCCGCCTCGAGGCCGCGCGGATGCTCGGCTGGCGGCAGGTTCTGGCATTCGTGCGCTCGGTCGACGCCGATCATGCGTATTTGCTGGATCTGATCGAGAACCTGCAGCGCGAAGATCTCTCAGCTGAGGAAGAGGCCGACGCGCTGAGCGAGCTGGTGCGCACGCGCGGCTGGACGCTGCAACAAGTGGCGGACGCGATCAAACGCTCGGTCACCTATGTGTCGAGGCGGGTGCGCATCTTTGAGGATCCCGAGCTGCGAGAGGCCATCTCGGGTCGAGGTCTGCCGGTGTCCACCGCCGAAGTGTTGCTCGCGGCGGAACCCGACGTACGCAGCGAATTGATCCGACGCTCCCTTGATGAGGGCTGGGACCAGGCGCATGCACGTGTGGCCGTACGCGCGCTGGAGTACGCGGTTGTGCAACAGGCCAACATCGACGAGCACCCCGTGTCCCCGGATAGTCCAGCCGAGGAGAGTGGCCTTCCGCATCGAACGTCAACTCAACCAGAGCCGCGGACACTGGTGGGGGCATCGCGACCGCCAGGTTTCACTCGCGCTGTCCGTGAGTTTCATCGGGTGATCATGATCGTGCGCCCCGAGGATCTTTCGGCCGCGGACCGCTCCGCTTTGCGAGCACTGTTTCGGGACCTGGTGTTGCTGGGTCGAGCCTCGACCACGCCCGTGCCACCCGTCTTCCCGCCACTGCCCGCCGTTCGAGGCTCGCGCTAGCGGCTTGTAGAAGAGGGAACGACAAAGAATTGTCTAAGCCGCAATCCCCAACTCGTGAAACAGAGGCTGCATGCGGATGCGGAGTTGTTCGTAGTGTCGGTCGTAGCTGTCCATGTGGCGGGTTTACGTCCGAGTCGAGGTGAGCGCACGCCAGCGAGGATGGGTGCGATGACATGGTCGCGGAGGATGAACAGGGCAGCGATGGAGCGCATGGCGCGGGGTTGAAGCTGATAGCGGCGGCGTCTGCCCAACTTGGTGATCAGGTCTTTGCCGCTGAGCTTCTTCAGATCGTATGCCGCCTGACGGACGGTATACGCAGTAGGCGGTTGACCGGTCATAGCTCGTACTTTGTGCGCCAGGTCGGCCACCGTGAAGCCTGCTGGCGAGCTGGCCAGCGCCAAGACGGCCGCCAGCATAGCTGGTGTCCGTGGCCGGTTGATGTCGATTCCGCCGACACGCGTTTTGCCGACCCGCGATGGCAAGGGTAGTTGGTCGAGGGTGCCATCGCTGATGAAGGCGGTATCGACGCAGTCGAGCGCGGTCATGAACCGCTCCAGCATGGCCTCTAGCCGTGCGACAATGTCAGGGAAACGCTCGATGATGCGTCCACACCCAAGATCACGGGTGTTGTGGACAACGGCTTGGAAGCGGAGGACGCGTTCGCTTTTGGTGTACGCCTTCAGGGTCAGGTTGCCGAAGTGGACCTTGTAGACGCTGAGGCCATACTCGAGGGTCTCGACGACGACGACCAGGCGCGGCTCGTCGCGGCGACGGGTCTGGCGAGGTCGACGTTTGGCACCGAAAATGGTGCGCAAGCGAGGTACGTCAAAGCGTGCCCGCGTGCGATCTACCACTCGTTCAAAGACCTGCTCCATCTGCGCGCCGATCTCGAACAGCAGGTTGCGACTGTACTCGACCTGGTAGACCGAGTACGAATACCGAAAGCGTGTACGTTCCTGCTCTTCTACGTCGAGTGCGAAGCACAGGCACGCCGAATAGATCCACCGCTCGCACACCTGGAACAGCCGCCCTATGGTGTCCGTGTTGGACAAGGTCTCTGCGATCTTCGCCAGGCGTGTTGGATCCGCAAGGTCGGTGAAGCAATTGCCCTCCTTGGTGAACGTGAGATGTCGCTTTGTTGCCTGGCAGGCGACGTACTCGTGGCCATTCAGAATGATCTGGGCTCCGAACGGCGGATGTCCCGCCATTTTGATCGTGATGTGACCCCGCTCCGGATCCATGCTGTGGAAGGAATAGTGATTGATGTATGGCCGCTTCTTCTCCAGGTTCTGGACTAACCCGCGAGCTGAGCGCTGGACTTCCCAAACGCTGGCCATCGCGCGTCCCACAAGGATCAGAAACAAGCCGCGTTTGACCGAGTGAGTGGCGAGGTACTCCTCGGCAATGCGGCGCTCGCGTTCACCCCGTCGGCAATCGACGATCGGGACTCCCCGCGCTCTGGCGAAGCCGTGCACGCGCCGACTGAAGCGACCAGCCATCCGCATCAGGTGAGCGTTATCGAGATTCTCTTCGGAGCCGTTGTTCAGTCGCCGCCACCACTCGCGAAACCCGCCAGCTGAATGGCCCAGTGAGTACGCATTCAGGACGATGCGATCGACACAATCGTAGCTGCCCTGCAGCAGCTCGCCATACCGGTGACTGAAGTGATCGGCCATCCTGCCAGCGTAGACGAGTCTGCCCCGTCAGGCGCCACTGGTTTTGGGCCGTGTCCCAAAACCAGCGTAGGGCTCCTGGGGGAGCCACTCCCGTGACGATGTGACAAGTTTTTCAAGCTGCTTGGCGTAAGCGTGCAACGACGACTTCGGTTGCCATGACAAGCCCTCGCCGCGCTTCGTAACTCCCGTTTCACCTACACGCTAAGGGCATATGCTACTGACGCCCGATCTCGATGGTCTGAGGCGCGTCCGCAGGCGCGCCTCACTAAGTCTAAGAGCGCGGCCGAAAAGCCTGAGATGGACCTCGAAACCGGCTGCCGCGTCCCTAGTGCAAACTCTGCGCAGAAGTTCGGCCGACAAGCCCCGTTTCGGCTCAAGTCGCAGTCGGCCGAACTTCTAGTCTAGAGGCCGGGCGGCAATGTTTCATCGAGGAGCTCGGCAACCCGGACGATGAGCCCCTGCAAGGCGTCGCCATCGACCAGGTTGCCGGTGACGCGCATGACGGCGACCAGTTCGGCGAACGCGACGATGCTCGCGCCGACCTCAGAAAGTCCCGGCGTACAAGTAGCGCTGGCTTGCCCCACTCGCGTTGCGTTACGCAACGTGAGCCTGGACGGGAAGGGCTGGGCGGCGTCAATTGGCCCTTCCGCCGGCGCCGACCGTGTGTCGGCTGCACGTTCCGATCGGGCTACCGTCGGCTCGCCCTCGTTGTGGGCTTCACCCTGATCGTGGGTCATGCCTATCGCTCAAGTCGAGGACGCAGGTTCCCATGTTCGAGGGACGATGTCAACGGAGCCGTGCCCACCCTTCTCTTCCACGGTGATCAGCCGCGCATCGGTCCGGACTGCCACCTGGGCTGTGCGGCCGTCGAAGTGGCGACGGCGACTGAACGCAATGATTCGTAGCAGGCGGTGGGGAGGCCAAGAGCTGCGTGCAGTCGGTCGTTCGGGGTGCGGTGGTGGCTTACAAGGAGGGACTGGCTCCCGCAAGAGGGACCACTTGTGCAACCGCACACGCCGACCGCGCGCAGCCCCGTCACGCGTTACCCTGGGGCTGACTCAGGGTTGGAGCTTCTGGCCAGGATTGGTGTTGAGCATGACGAGCCGATAAGGGCCGTCGAAGCCAACTGGGACTCGCGGCGTGAACAACTGCCGCGACGTCCAGGTAAGAGAGCATTGCGCGTCGCCTGATCGATTCGTTTCCCGGTTAGCCGGCCAGGCGGCGCCTCAGGTACCGCCTGGCCAACCACCAAGGTGAATTTAGGGTTGGATCTTCTGGTTAGGATCGCCGTTGAAAGGAATAACGTTGAACGTCGCGTTCGCCGTGCTCTGCTTGCCCGTAACGGCCGAGTAGGCAGTCACATATATCGTGTGTGGCCCTGGCGCAATCGTCGCGAGGTTGAGGGTAAGTACCCAACCGCCAAAGCGGAAGTCGGTGCCGAAGCCGTCCTGAATGATGGAGCCCTGGGGCTTGCCGCTGCGATTCAGGAAGCCAGCGTTGTTGGACAGGATGACCACGCCCTGTGTCGGAGCAGCGCTCGGGATACCGCCCCAGTAGCCGGGATTGGTGTTGTCACCTGGCTTGGGCAGTGCATCGAGATACGCGCTGATGGTGTTGATCCCAGCGCCACGGAACTGCGTGTAGATGTAGTTCGTTCCGCCAAGACAGCCTGGGCATCCATTGAGGGCCAGGGTCTGACCAATGCCTGGCGGCAGGATCGACAGCGAGTTCTGAACCGAGCTCAGTGGGTTACGGTCGAGAGCGATACCGCTGAAAACGGCGCGGTTGGCGACCTGCTTCTGGGTGAAGTTCATCCCGTTCTGTGGCTTGGCAATGGTCACCACCGGGTCATTCGGGTACGGCAGCACCGGCGGCTGAACCGAGGTCACGTGCGACTCGCGATACCACCACCCCTTGTTGGGTGTGTGGACGTACAGCCGCAGGTCGACGTTGCCCGCTGGCAGGCTCGCCCACGCGCTCGTCGGGACAACCATGCTGAACCCAGAGTTCATGAAGTTGCCACCGATGATGTCGGCGATATCTGGACGTGGCAGCGCAACCGAGCCAGTGCCCAGCTTGGTGCCGCCACTGGCCTTATCGCCAGACCAGACTTCGACGCCGTCGATACCCGCCCATCCCATAGCGGTGGTATCGGCGACCCAGCCTGAGACCAGCAGACCGTTGCCGGTATTGACGATCTGTCCGACGCGCGGCGTCTCGACACGACCGATGTACGTGCTGCTGCCCACGGCGTTGGGTCCCGCGGACCACGACGTGAGCAACGGCGCGGGCGGCAGCGACGACGACGGCGTCTGCCCGGTGATCCCGGCGAGCTGGAGCGCCCGCCTGCGAGCCCGATTGGCCCTGCTGGGCGTAGCTCGGCGCAAACGTGGTCAGCATCAAACATGCCGCCATCCCAACGCCGGTAAGCAACTTGAACCGATGAGTGTGTCCTACCACTGTGGACCCCTCCCTGAATTGAAACCAGTCCCGCCGCGCATTGAACGGGACGTGGCCTATGCTCGTCAAGGGGGAATTTAAACGATCTCTTAAATGATCCTTTAACACTGAGCCGAAGTCTCTGCCTTGCCCCTTCTTGCCAAGCTGGTCCGACCCAACGTTGTCGCGCGCGAAGCGGCGCCCTGACCCGAGACAAGTTTCACGGCGCGACAACGTTCACAGACAAGCGGGCCAATAGCTCGGGCGTCGTTCGTAACCGCTTACCGTGGCCCAGCCGAGGAGAGCCCGGAGAAGGGTGTTGCGCCGATGGAACGAAGCACAATGCAGCTTGCGAAGCTGCCACACGCAGAACTCGGGTCCGAACCGCTCGTCAGCAAGAACGTGATTGATGGTGTTGACGGCCAATTTGCAGCCAATCATTGCCAGTGCTCACCGGCGCTGCGCCGTCCCAGGGCCACTTGAGGGATCGACGTTCGTTCGTCACCCAGGGGATTTCAAGGGGCTCTTGCTGATTGCTCCTTGCCCGGTCCATTCTGGTCAAACTTACAGAGCTTTGCGATTAGCCTACGGCTAGCTCCCCGGTTGGCGGTGGCGAGGTGTCGCCGCTGAACGCGGGGATTTCAAAGGGGCGGCCAGCCTCTTTGACCTTGGAGGGAGTGTCCTGCGGCGTGAGCGAGCGAAGCGAAGCAATGCGCCGCATTCCGCGAAGGTGACTAAAAGTGTGACGTCGGCGTCGAGCTTGCTGAGTCGCGGCCCAGAGTACGCCGGGCCCTGTCCGTTCGGCGGTGATTGGGACTGTCTGCGCGTCCAACGCCAGTAAGATCTGGACCATTTTCTCCGTACCTCTCCGTCTGTTAGCCAACATCAGCGATACGGCTTCCCACAAAGCCGGAATTTCCAACATGCAGGTGCGAGCAGACGACCCGAGAAGGTAGTTACGCGAGGACGGAATTCTCCCGTATGCACTCTCGGCGTCGACCGGCTGACTTCGCTCAGGGTGCGAGGCGGCGCTTTCGTCCGCCGCCTTGTTGGAAGCCGCTGTCCGTGGGGCGGGTAGCTCAGTGAGCGGCGTTTTCCAACTCACCAAGCCGCGGCAATATGAGTTGCGCCGCGCGCGCCTGGTGGTCAAGCGTGTCAAACGTCACCCAGACATACGTCACACCAGATCCGACCGCCGCAATGACTCGCCCCTTCGTCACGCGGTCAGCGGTAGCGACCAATTTGGCGAGTACCGCCGGGTTGTGTGGGCTGAGATTCAGCATTGACCAGGCAAGGCGTATGTTCCGGGTGCGGGCTCCCAGGGCGACCATGAGCGTGAAGGCATCCATGGGTGCGTCGGGGCCGGATTGTGCTCCCCAGCTCATGAGATGGTCCGACAGCCACATCGAGTCGAAGCCTTGTTCGTCTGCAAGACGGCTCTCGTCGAAGACGGCATCGAGACCGCGCTCTGGATGCAGATGGAGACCGACCTTCATGCTCAAGCATGCTATGCAGTCCGGGCTCGTGCCGTCTGTGCCCGGCCAAGGCAAGGTACATGCAGGGCTCCACTGCGCTTGCCGTGGTGCCATCCACGCCCACGATCACGACGTCCTCGCGAGATGACGCGGCCACCGCATTCAGGTCACCGGCCACCCGCGCGCTGATGAACTGATCTGCGACGGGTAGAGCATCGTGGGCGCCGTCGCCGGCCGGCGTCAGGGCAGGTAGCAGAGCATGAGCGCGATCGTGACGCCCACCGCGAAGGCGCAGCATCGCAGCCTCTGAGCTTCCTCCAGACCAGAAGACCGGAGCAGCAGTGGGAGTCGACGTGCCATCTGCATGTCGGTGGTCCGAGCACGAGTGGCCGCGTCCATGGCCCCGTATAGGCGCACTGCGAGCTCCGGTCATCAGCACGCCCGGGTGGCTCTGCGCGGCGCGGACCCGGCGGGCGATTTGCTCGGTGGTGTGACTGCACCAATCCACGGTACGCTCGGACTGCCGCATCGACGCACGCGGTTGGCCGCGCACATCGGGACGGCTGTAGTCCGGGGGCTGCGGTACGAAGCTCGGGTCGGCCACGCGCGCAACCGCCAGCAGTACGACGCGGGCCGCTGCCTCGGTGACCTCGGCTCGGTACAGGCTGCTCCTGGTGACTGGCTCGTGTTAGCATGCTGAATGTCTCGGTGGCCCAGATCGGGCCAGCATGCATCTCGGCTATAGCCTGAAGCACGGTCACGCCCCAGCACGATTCGCCACCGGCGATGGCCCAGTCCAGCGAGGACGGGCGCCGATCGCCGGCGAGGCCGGGGTGGACGATCAGGCAAAGATGCTCCCGCCGGACGGCCTCGGGGATGGCGGCGTTCAACATCGGCGCGAGGATCAGCTCCGTCTGGCTGCGCTCCACGTCCTGGCACATGCGGTCCCCGTGGCCCGGATCGACAGAGTATGGTATGCCCGAGACGGGTGAGTCCGACCGCCAGGCGCTGACTGAGGCTGTTGTGACACTGGAGACGAACATGACTCTCATTCTCGTTGCTCCTCGTTCGTCGAACGGTGTTCGAGGAGCGCAGCCGAAAGCCCGTAGTCCACCTCGAAACTCCTCCAACCGCATGACACCCCCGTCGCCGCGGCGAAGCATCAGGTCGCCGATAGCAAAGCTGTGACGCTCCCGTACCTCCGACATCGCCGTGTGTTCGAACAGAGCGAGCGCCCGATCGAGTAGAAGTTGCGCGTTCGCGCTATCCCGGCGCTACCGCGAAGAACCCCAGGCCACGCATGAGCCACGCGTCGACCATGTTGTGACGCCGGCCGCCGCGCAGCGCCAGCGCCTGTTCAAAGTGTGTGCGTGCCGCGGCAAAGTCAGCCCCCAAACATCAAGACGTGTCCGACGATCGATGAATTCGGCACCCAATTCAGCACTGAAATCGGGATCGCCGCGCCAAAATTGGGCAGAATCAAGGCCAAGTTTGGGGGATTCCACCCCACGACATGTTGGTCGATGGGGTGCATGCTCGCAGCGTGGTTGGTCGCGTTGCGCGAAAGCGCCTGTCGTGGCCAAGGTAGCCGCGGCCGCACTCTCTTCGACGCCAAGGACGGCGAGGGCGGCCAATTCAGTGCGCGTGGCCCCATACGACAGCCGTCGATCGGCTGCAGCGGCGGCGACCTGCGTCGCCACCGCATACCAACACCTTGACGCATGGGAGGAACCCATTCAATGACCATCCGTACCGACCACTCGGCGGCCGACAACGGGCGCCTTGCATCGCTCCGAGCGGAAGTCGCCGCGCTGCCCGAGATGGCGCGCTCGGCCTTGCTGGAGCAAGCGCTGGTCGACCTGCCGGGCCAACCCACCTTCTGCGGACTGATCCTATCACCGACCCAGTTCGAGACAGACCTGCGGACGATTGCCGGTCGCGCTTCGGTGACGGCCCAACTCGGCACCTCGTCCGCGATCAACGTCGGCGATTCATTCAAGGTTACGGCAACGCTCAAGAATTGCACCGGGTTCCGGCTGGCTGACGCCCAACTCGTTGCCACGAGCACACAGTTCGCAAACGTGACATCGACGACCGCGGTCGACCTCGGTGCGCTTGCCAATGGCGCATCCGCTTCGGCCACCTTTCAATGCAAGGCCACAGCCCAGACGCCTACCCTGAGCGGCCCACCGGACCCGGTCATAAAGGTTTTTGGTCGCCTGGTACTCGATCTGACGTCCGCTACGGCCACCACCAGCGTGCAGGGGGAGATCTTCCCGGTCTGAACTTCGGACTACCAACGCTGGCGGCCGGAGGTCGAGGCAGCTCTCGGCCTGCCTGTGACCTCAGTGCTGTGCTGAGTTTTCGTCGAGGTGCGCGATCTGGGTGGGGCACCCGGCGCGCACCGCGCGTCGCCGAGACCGCACAGGATGACCGACCCGCGACACAGACCGCTGAGACGATCCTGACCCACGGCGCCTGAGCAACTTCCAGCCTGTCCACGGCGACGTCAACTCCATTGCTCTGGATGAGATCCAAGGCGCGGGATCGGGTCAGGCGCGAGAACCCAGGTGTACGGACCAGCACACGAGCACCAAAACGCAGCAACAGCAACCACCACAGTGGGTGGTCAGGAACGATGTCAGCAAGGCCACGTTGGACGTGTGCGTGCCGCTCTTGCGGGCGCAGGTCGCTATGACCTGGTTTGTGAATCAGAACAAACTGACCCACATCGGCGCCACCCACCCGAAGCTCGCCGACGATTTCAAACGTGTGTTCGAGGATGCCAGTTGCGCAACTGGCATCCTCGACCGAGGGCGAGATGCCAATGACAGGCTTGCGCCTGGATGTCTCATCGGAGCCGGACTGGGAGGCGGCAATGGCTCGCGATCTGGCCTCGGCTACGGACTTGCGACCACAGATATGGGGTGTAGTCGCGAAATAGAATCGACTGCTGTGCTCGACCCGACAACGAGTCTCAACGACGACTGCAGATGTAGTAGTTATTCAGAATGTCGCCCTCGACGCGCTTGACAGCTTCCACCACCAGACCGGCCTCGCTAAACAATTCCAGCGCCTTCTGTTCGCCCCACATGTTGCCCAGGCCTTCTCCATCGAGCGCGAGCGACACGGTCATGCAGTGCATGGTGCTGACCCCATACATCATTGGTGCCAGTGGATGCCCCAGGTTCTCCTCGAGCCGACTGGATGCCGCGATGTCGATGGCTAGCAGCGTGCCGCCCGGTCGTAATGCACGAGCGATATTGCGCAGGACGGCGCGCGGCCGCGCCTGGTCATGAATGGCGTCGAAAATGGTGATCAGGTCGTAGGCACCTTCGAGGTCCAGCGCGGCCACGTCCTGCTCGACGAACGTCGCATTGCTCAGCCCGTGCTGCTCCGCTTCGGCGCGGCCCGTCGCGATACCCTCGGTTGAAAAATCAAACCCGGTAAAGCGGCTGGCGGGAAATGCCTGCGCCATCACATTGACCGCATGGCCGGATCCACACGCAATGTCGGCGACGTCGATGCCAGCGTTGAGTCGGTCGGTGAGTCCGTCAACGAGCTTCAGGGTGGTGCTGACAAGCGTGGCGTCGAAAATCTGGCCACTCAACTGGGCCATAGTGCGCTGAAACTTTGGATACGCGGAATAGGGCACGCCGCCACCCTCTTTGAAAGCCTGCATGACCGCCTCGTCAACGCGCGCCATCTCCGGTACAAAGGTCGCCATCACCGCCAGGTTGTTCGGTCCAGCGGCACGCGTCATCACCGCGGCGTGTTCAGGCGGTAACCAGTACGTGCCGTTGGTCGGCTCGTATTTCACGACACCGCCCGTCACCATTGCGCCGAGCCACTCGCGCACATAGCGTTCGTTCAACTCGGCCCGCTCGGCGATCTGGGTACTGGTGGAGGGTTCCATTCCCGCGAGCGAATCCAACAGGCCCGTGTGGTAGCCGAGACTGGTCATGATGGCCACCATCGCACCGTTGATATAGCCGATCATCCGGCCCGCGAACGCCTCGACCTGTGTCGTGTCCAGGGCTTCAACCGTCATGCTGAGCCCCTCCCTTCCCTAATCGCGATCCCCGTCGACATGATGCACGCCGAACCAGGCATTGGCAATACCCGAGACTCTTGTCGCGGGACTCGTTCCGCTCCCCAGCCGCGTGCTGGGATTCGAGCGCCACATGCCACCAACGTTTCGCCTTCGTCGAGCGTGTGTGTCTGTTCAACGGAGTCGCGGGCCATGATCTCTCAGAACCTGGCGTGCCTGGCTGCTTTACGGCCACACCTGACAAACGTCATGGAACTCTCATCTGCGCTTCACCTCGCGGTCATCTTCAGGTGGACGCCAACCCGGATAGTCTCGCCAGTGCCTTACGCGTGAACGCAGCTCGGTCTTGGTGCGTGGCCTTCGGTTGGGGGTTGAAATGCCACGATTACGCTGGTCGACCATTCGCGCTGGCGGGACCAACGGGCCCGTACTCAGCCGGCTAACAGGTGGGAGAGATTGCAGCCGACATTCGCTGGCATCAGGGCGGCCAGAACCGCTCGCCGGCAAGTACGAGGGTATTGACGCCCTCCTCGGATTCTGTCAAAAGTTCTTTGGGTGACCGAGCGTACATTCCGCGCGGAGGTGCACGACGTCCTGTCCAGCGACACGCGATGCTCCGTAACACCGGTGGACCCGTACGGAGTCGACGAGGTTCGGGCCTGATGCTTAACGAAATTCAGGGCAGAGGATCGGACCGGGATCCTCGAGTCGATCGCCAGGTTACGCATACATGTGTGGGACGCCAAGGACGCGGCGCGCGTGCGAGCAACACCGAAGACGCCATAAACGGTTCTTCGACCGCGAGATTGCACTCCCGGAGACGTTGGCAGTCGCGTGTCCAATTCCGCAATTCCGCACCGCTGTTGCTGAGAGTTTCGCCGGTTACTGACACACGACCTCCAGGGCCTGTCGCAATCCGGCGGGCACGAATGACGGCGTCGAGCCCAGGAACCGATGAACAAACAACGGCGGGCACGAATGACGGCTTCGAGCCCGGGAACCGATGTACAAACAACGCCGCGGACATGTCGCCTTTCGAATCTGATGTTGGAGGTGACCCGGCTGCCGCCGCCGGGGTGCCGATCGATCCCTTCACGGCGATCATGCACCAGACGGGCCACAAATCCACGAACCAGGTCCGCCGCGATGTCCGCGGGGCGAACCTGGTTGCGGCGGACGACGCGGCCAGTCTGGCGAACTAGCGCCCAAACTTGCGCCCGCGACGAACTCGGGTGTGACTGACTAGCCGTCTCGAATTCCGATCTCACGTGGTGCGCGGTGACTCGTTCGGTCGACGAGTGCCGCCAGCTCGCGGTTGAAGCGCTCCGCGTCCTCGGCAAACGGCATATGACCAACGCCCTCGTACCAGGAAGCAGTTGCGGCCTTGCAACGGTCCAGCGTGTGCACCGCCATCGAGGGCAGGACGACTGTGTCGTCGCGGCCGTGCGTCACGAGCACCGGTACCGTAAGACGCTCGAGGACGTCTGTGGCGTCGATCGCACGGGCCAACAGCCCGTTTCGGACCTCGGGCGGTACGGCCATGTTCCAGCACAGCGCGGTGGTCCAGAGGTCGTCGTCGAGCGGCAGTGTCGTGCAGGAGCGCAGGAAGCGGCGGATTGCGGCGATGTTGGCACCAAGATCTGGGCGGCAGGCGTCCTGGACGTTGTCCAGGATGCCGGGACCGAAGTGCTCGAATGTGGGCGGCTTCAGGAGCAGGGCGGCACTTACGAGATCGATGCCCGCGACACCGGCCTCCCCATGCGTGCGGACATAGTCAGCGACGATGAAGCCACCATAGGACCAGGCGACGAGCACTGGACGCCGCAGGCGAGTCTGGTCGATCACCGCTGCAAGGTCGTCTGCCCACAGGTGCCCGTCGGCGTAGCAGCGGGGGTCGAGTGCCTTCTCGGACATCCCGTGCCCGCGGATGTCGAAAGTCACGAGTCGGAAATGCTCGGCGAGCGGGCCGCGTACCTGCGCAGTCCAGCATAGATCACACTGTGACCATCCATGGATGAACAGGATCTCGGGGCCATCGGGGTTTCCCCATTCGTGCGCACGAAGCCTGATCCCGCCACCCCCACGGATGTCGTACGTGCGAACCGGCGACGCTGCGCCTGTCAACTGCACCCGCTCCGGTGTGAGCTCATGTGCCATGTCGGTACCCTCGTTGGTAAGGCTGCTCCGATCCTAGGTATCGCTCGCCTGCTCGTCATCCGCGCCAGCACCCAGGCGTGCGAGCCACCTCTGGCGGCATACACGCACAGAGGTTTCAGCGCAGGCGGTCGAAGGGTTGGGCTCGCCGTTCGATGAAGGCCACCGCGGCCGCGGCCCGCGCAGCCTTGCCCGACACGCCCAGTTTGGCGTACACGTTTGACAGGTGCCGTTCGACCGTGCGGACGCTGAGGAACAGACGCTCGGCGATCGTCTCGTTGGTCAATCCCGCAGACACCAGGTCGAGCACCTCCACTTCGCGTGGACTGAGGTCGCTCCCGGCCATACGCTGGGGCGCAACGTCTGACGTGCCGAGAAACGAATGGAGCGCGGACAGGAGGTGCTCCCAAGCTGGCTCGTCAGCGAGCAAAATGTGGTTCGCCGAGTCGAGCAAGACAAGGCGCGCGTCCGGGATGAGCGTCGCCAGCAGCCGACCCTCCTCGACGGGCACGACACGATCACCCCGTGCGTGCATCACCAGGGTCCGAACCCCGACGTTCGGGGCGGTGGCGACGACGTCGACGCCGCCCCGCGCCCTGAACAGCCGCACCGCGGCGTCGGCCGACGTGGTCGTGCGCAGCAGTTCGTCATACCACGCCATCTGCTCTGGCGTGCCACGCGGCAGGAACAGCATGCTGAACACGCGTCGGAACGCCGGGTCATCGGTGCTCCACCCGGCGCGGATCGCCGCAACGAGCGCCTCCTCCTGCGGACCCTGGCCACGTATCCGCCGACCGCGTGCATACCCGCCGTAGAGGACCAGGTTGGAGACCCGCTCCGGGTGCCGTGCCGCGTACGCCACGGCGATTGCAGCGCCCTGCGAGAGGCCCAGCAGCGCGAAACGCTCCAGATGAGCAGCATCGACGACTGCCTCGAGATCGCCGACCCAGGTCTCTATCGACGGCTCACCGACCTCCCTGTCTGAGAGGCCACAGCCGCGCTCGTCGTAGCGCAGAACCAGGTGGCTTTCACCGAGCCGATCGAGCCAATGGCGCCAGATCGGACTTTTCCAGTCCAACTCGAGATGCGTCAGCCACGTCGCCACGCGGACAAGTGGCTGACCGCGGCCGTGCATCGCATATGCGAGACGCGCGCCGTCCGCCGCGGAACAAAACCGAATCTCAGGCATGAAGCGTGCCTACCTTACCGGCCGCCCCCGAAAACCCAAACACGCGTCAGTCGCCTGATGGCGGATGTCGTGGGAGTTGCCGATCGCATCCCTTACCCCAAACTTGATGAAAATAGCGAACAGGCGTCCACCCGCAAATCCGAACGGTGCCTTGTTTCATCATGTCAGAGTCTGGGCTTCAGCGTCGTGCGCGTGGGGCGATCACAAAAGCGAGTATCTGTCGGCCAATCTCAAACCGCGTGAACATCGTCGCGGTCCGACAAGTCTGCCATTGACGCATCGGCCGCGCCCAGCAGCAGCCAGATCCCGCCTCGCTGTAGACGTCCCCTTCCCCCGCATTGACTACCAGTTCGCTCGCGGCGAGTGCGGGAAAGACCGCATCGGCATACGTCGGACCAGTCAAGTAGTCGACGATCAGCAGCCGGGCCACCCGCGTTGTCGCTGCGCGCCCTCGACTGCACCCTGTCTGACGGTTGCTCGTCGAACTCCCCGAATGGTCAAACCAGCGGTAATGACCGCAGTCAGGAGCGTGAACGTCTCACCCAGCAGGGCGTGGGTGCGCATGACGATCAGGCCGATCGTGTGCCCGAAAGCGGACTGGACGATGCTGCGCTCGGTGTCTGACGCTAGGAGCGCGGCCGAAAAGCCGGTAGTCCACCTCGAAACCGGCTGCCGCGCTAGAGGGACGCGGCACGCGGTTTCGAGGTCCATCTCAGGCTTTTCGGCCGCGTCCACAGGCGCGCCTCGCCGCTTGCCAGTACGCCTGCTCCGCACAAGCCCGTCACTATCGCTCCTACATGGTCCACACCACCGCGGCTTCAGGTCGCCACCAGCACGGTCACTGAAGCTGCTCGTGCTCGGTGGTCGATTCCAACGCACAGGTTCGGCAGCGCACACACGCGGAAAGCAATACCCGCGTGACGCTCCCAATGTGCACGCCTTGCCACTTTGGCCGGGTTGCTCGGCATTGGGTCGGACCAGCAGCGGTCGTCAGCGAGACGCTTCACACGCTGGACGAATGGGACGAGCATGGGCCAATCGGACTCCGACGCCACGCTGAGGCGGACCCGTCCCGACCCATGAGTGCCCCACCAATGTGTCTGCCAGGTTGAGTCTTCCATCGATCCCTCCTATTCCATCTCAGACGTGTGGGGGTAAGCCCGAAGACCACTCTATCGCTCGCCGGGGCGCTTGGCGACGGGGTCACCTGGCAGATCCCATCGACCAGTGGTACCGCTCAGCTTGCCGCGTTATCTGCAACGCTCCCGCTCATCTGCGAGTGCCCAGGCGCGATCATCGGAGCCTGTCAGTGAGCAATTTCACAGACACCAGCGGGTTTCAGCAGGACACTTGCGAGCATCGGAGTTGTGTTGAAAGGAATATGAGATGTCTTCCTCGCTGCACTCGGGATACCGCATCCGCTCGATGCGGCGCTCGCTGGCCGTGGCCCTCGCGGCGACAGCGCTATTTGGCCTGCTGCTGGCGCCAGGTGTCTCCGCCCAGGTGATCCATCCTCAGGTACCGTTCCACGCGCTGAACCCGCAGCCCCTGCCGCCGTAGGCCGGGGTCGGAGGAACTCGGAACAAACGAGCCGATAAGCGAGCAACCGCGGCTGTACTGGAGGCTCGCCGCGGGCTAAATCGCGAAGCTCTGTACATGTGCGAAGTACGTGGCCGGCTTCAGATCGTCGTCATCATCGGCAGTGCTCTTACCGACTGTCTTCGGCATCCGATCTCAAAATTCCAAGATCAAGCAGCAAGTAGCTTTTGACGTTACACATCTGGTCGAGCGGAGATGCGGAGGCCTTCCGGACGGTAGCGCTGGACCAGGTCGTTCAGCGCCTCTGCCGGACTCACGCGTGCCGCGACAAGCCCCTGCAGGTAACCGCAAGCGAACAGGGCACGGCCGAACGTCACGCCCGGCACGGTGACGCCGCCCCACGGTTCTCCACCGTCGCGCGCGAGCGAACGTCGCACCAGTGCCAGCTGCACGTCTACGTGCAGAGCAACGAGTATCGCTTCGAGCTCTGCATGCCCAAGTGGCTGCGCTTCGACCACTTCCTGGCGCATGAACGGCGTTGCATTGAGCAGCTGCAGACCGCCCGCGATGGGATCGCGCGCGGCGTAGCGCACCCGGGGTATATGGAGCATTCGAATCGCACCGACGCACAGTGCGCAGGGCTCGAGCGTCGTGTACAGCACGCACTCGCGGAGGTTGAGCGAGGCATGATCCACGCTGAGCAGGGCATTGATCTCAGCATGCGCCAGGCGATGGCCAGCGAGCCCCGTTGCCGGGGGATGATCCGTCGGAGATTCGAAGATCCGGTTGCGACCACGACCCACGATTGCGCCCTCGGTGCTGACAACCACAGCGCCGATGGGGAGCGAACCTGCACGGTAGGCTGCCCATGCCTCCTCGAGGCATACCTGCCAGGGGCCTGCCAGTCGAGCGGCGCGTTGTTCGCCGAGTGCCAGCCCCAACGTTGTCGCTCTTGATTCGCGCGTCGGCCTGGCGAACGCCAGCATGCCGTTGGGGCCTGGACGACTCGGCGCGCTGGCCGGCGTACGCGTCAACGTCGCGGCTGAAGCGGACCTCCCAGCAGGAATTGTCCAACCATTTCGATGTTTGCCGGCGCCGCCATCATGTGATGTGTGATCATGTGTGCATCGCGGAAGCAGCGTTCCAGTCGGCTTGACTGGTAAATCGCGGTACCGCCCGCGGCATCGAAGATGAGGTCAACCGCGTCGACGGCGCATTGTGCTGAGTATGATGTCGCCAGTCTCAGAGCGGCGGAATCATTGTCCGTCACCGGTGCACCAGTGGCGTGCCTCGCGAACACCTCGTCCATCGTGGTGTACAGATACGCTCTGGCGGAACGAAGCAGCGCCTCGGCTTTGCCAACGCGCTGATGGATGGTGTGCTGGCTGGCGAGGGTCACGCTTCCGATAGCAGGCACCTTGACCGCCGCGAGCGCGGTGAACGCATCGATGCACGCGCGAGCGAGACCCAGTCCAACCGCGGCAATTGCCGGTGCGGCGATATCGTAGAACGGTGTGCGACAGGCGGTCGTGGGCCGGGTGGTCGGCCCGGTGAAGAACATCGGCATTGGCACCGTGCGCTCGCCTGGAACAAAGACTCCGTCAGCCAGAAAGTCGTGACTGCCGGTGCCGCGCAGGCCCGCCGTATGCCAGGTATCGACGATCTGGCACGCGCCTGCCGGGATGAGCACTGCCAGGATTTCCGGGCAGGCCAGTGTCGAGCATCCGCGGTGAGTCACCATCCATGACGATACAACCGGCGATGTACCACGTGAAGTACCGGCACCCGCTGGCAAATGACCAGCGGCCTTTGACATCGTAGCCGCCCTGGACGGGTACGGCCTGACCGGTAGGATTGATCGCTCCACCGATGACTGTGCCCTGTCCGGCCCGCAGGATCTCATCGGCGACATCTTCGGCGAGGTAATCCGCGAATAAACCGGCACCCGCCCAGATCAAGGTATTCCACGCCGCCGAGCCGTCCGCGCGCGCCAGCTCCTCCACGACGCGGGTAAACGCCATCGGGGTGGCCTGGGGTCCACCGAATGCACGCGGAATAAGCATATCCAGGAGTCCGGATGTGGCGAGCGCGTCGAAAA
Source organism: uncultured Chloroflexia bacterium (assembly GCA_963776625.1). GTDB lineage: Bacteria > Chloroflexota > UBA6077 > UBA6077 > CF-72 > CF-72. The sequence goes on from CAVZNP010000015.1 coordinate 495,260, forward strand.
TCGGCTGGGCCATATCGCGTTGCCGCTCGCTGAGGTCGCGGTACTCCGCGATCACGGGTTCAAGTGACTGTGCCCTGGAGATCCAATCAGGCACAGTGACAGTTTCGTTCGCCGCGGTAACCATATGGACTCCCCCCGAGTCTGAGATCAATGACGCGGCGACACTATACGCGCACACACGCGTGCCAGGCGGGGCACTTGTATGCAGACAAGGTGAGCAGAAGATAAGGAAAAATCTCGAGCCGCGGTCTTCGCCGGGCTTCCTCGGCCGAGCTCACGTTCGGCGCAGATGGCGACAGGTTCTGCTGCTCGGGCTCACGAGCAGCGTGTCTTCAGAGAAGAATGTTTTTGTACCTCGAGACGTGACGGCCTCAAACGTCAGCCTGCGCCCGACGAGGCACGCACTGTTGGCAATTCCACCTACGGTGGAGCCCTTCGACGGGTTTTCAACGGTCTGCGAGGCGTCGGACTGGCACCTGATCCTGTTGATTGATGCAGATTGGGAATGCACGCGGAGGTGTGCCGGTCGTAGTGGTAAGCACTCCCGCGCCACGGACCGAGAGGTTCGTGCGCCTCGACGTCAGGTCGAGTTACGCCAGGCTGCGTAGCCCGAACACGCCGCTGGAGTACGCGACGACACTGGTGCGTCAGTTGCCACGGAACGACCGCGCGCCGGTCGGCGAACCCGCGCGGCAATCGCGCAGGCAGACGACGGGTTGCCGTCGGCTGGCCTGAGGATGGGCTGAGTCCGCTCCGAGCCTCGGATCCTTCACAGGAGGGCCGAGGGTCTTGCGACCCTCCCGTCAACTCGGCTAGCGGAAGCTCGGAATCACGTCGCGAGCGATTTGTTGCATTTTGTCGAGCACCAGAGGCACGTTGCCAGAGTCGGGCGCCAGGACCACATGCTCGACACCCACTCGGGCGTAGTCGCCGATCGCGTTGACCATCTCCTGAGAACTGCCGTCGAACGGTGACGGCGTTGCGCCCGCCGGTGGATTCAGCCGAATGTTGGCGCGCACCGACAGGTAGATCTGGGCTGGGTCGCGGCCCGCGGCCGTGGCCATCTCTTTGATCTGTTCGGCGCCGGCACGGTAGTTTTCCGGTGACAGCCCATTGGGATGCCAGCCGTCGCCCAACGTGGCAGCGCGCTTCATCGCGCCAGGGCTTGCGCCGCCAACCCACATCGGCAGCGGTTGCCGAACCGGCTTGGGCGAGAAGCGCAGGTTGTCGAAGCGCCAGTTGGCGCCGCTGAAGGCGGGCATATCCGAGGTCCACAGCTCGCGCATGACGCGCATCATCTCGTTGGCGATGGCTCCGCGACGATGGAAGTCGAGCCCCAGCGCGTCAGACTCCTCACGCGTGCCACCGGCGCCGACGCCCAGAATGAATCGCCCGCCAGACAGTTGATCGAGCGTCGCCGAGTACTTCGCCAACTCGATGGGGTTGTGATACGGCAGCACCATTACAGACGTACCCAGCGCAATCGTGGTGGTCCTGGCGGCCAGGAACGACAGAATGCCCAAAGGGTGGAAGTACGGCTTGTTGTCCAGCCGGTCGCGAACGAAGCCGATGTTGAGCAGGTGGTCCATGGTCCAGATGGAGTCGAAGCCAAGCTGCTCGGCTTGCTGGCCGAGGGCGACCACATCGCGCACGTCCTGAACGCCCCAGTTATTGGGGACGGTGATACCTATCTTCATACCTAACTCCCATGCCAGCCTGGCCAGGCACCTACCGAGTTATCGGCTATCCGCACGTCACTTCGGCGTCCACCACCGCGCCAGGTTCGATCGCTCGTTGGTCGGCCAGCGGACGATGTCCAAAGTCAACCCGGGTGCCTGTGTGGGCCACCAACCGCAGGCTACCATGGCGCGTGTGTGTGCCCTCCCGCGTGCCGGTAACCTGGTCGGGCTGAAGCTGCGACTACAACCAGGCGCCCAGGCCCGGGAACGGATTCGGCCGAGGTAGGTGGAAAAGTCGGCCACTCCGCCGGCCACTCGGCCACTCCGCCAGCCAGGCCATCTACGGGCAGCCTACGGCGTCTGGCTGATCGACCACGTGCCGCCGGGGACTGGCTCGCGTCCAGTTCCTGAGACGTAGAGAGCGTGAGCAGATGCACCAGCGAAATAACTGCCTCACCCGCCTCCCGGGGCCTGGTTCCGCTATTTCCACTATCCGCTACACCTGGGAACGTCACGAGTTTCTGCGCGGCCACGCTTGCCCCTGCCCAGGCCCACGCGTGCCGATTGACCGCGTCTGCTAGCACGCCGGTCTTGCGTGAAAATGCTCGAGAAATGAGCTGACGTACTCATTGAAGTTTGCGTGACGGACTGGTTCGGGCGTGCGCGGGTGCCGTTGCAGCCACTCCCACACAATCGCTCGGTCGTGAATGACGAAGGGCGCGAACCGCCTGGGCAGGCCAATGGGATCGCCAAGGAGCTTGCTGTAGGTTGCGACGAACACGTGCGCCAGATCCGCGCGGTCAACGCCAACGTAGAAGCAAAACATGCGCGACAGGTCTGCCTCACCGTGTCCGAAGTGTGCCTCCATCAAATCAAACAGGCCCGTGACCTGCCAACGGTCGCCGACTCGGTCAATCAGCATGTTGCTCGGCTTGAAGTCCTGCATTACGAACTGGGGGTGAAAGGTCTCCAGGAGTGCGTCGCGAGCCGCGGTAAACTCCGCAGCGACCCAGTCTAAATCCACGTGCGTCGTGCGGTTGTTGTATGCCGCGGCGCGCTCGAGATATTCGCGAGTGGTCGCATAGAGCCAGTCCGCGTATGGCTCCTGGTACGTGTGGATGGCGCCTGACGCCGGATCGTACCGTCCGTAGTGGGGCCACTTCAGCCGCTGCCCTTCGACGAGGATTGTCGCCTGCGCCACCGCGATCCTCTCCAGGTCGCTCGGCGTCAATGCCGCGTCGACTCCCTGATCGGAAAGCTGAAGACCGTGAAGGCGCGGCATCAGCGCGTAGCTCCAGCCGAAGATGTCCGCCGACTCGTCCAGCAGATACGGGTGTGGTGCCGGCACGCGCGTCCTCTCGACCAGTAAGTTCGCGAAAAACTGTTCGGTTGGAAACTGCCAATCGTAGTGCGCTTTGCCGCGCAGGACGTACTCGCCACTGCTCGCTGAGATACATACATTCTGGCCGAAGAGGCCAGTCGGCACGGGCGCCGCACTGATGAGCGTGCCCAGGTCGAAGCGGTTCAGGGCACGCTGGAGCTGCTGCTCGGAAAGCTCGCCGAGTCGCTCTGAATAGCGCATCGTCGCTCAGTCGCGCGCCCCGCGCAACTCGGCCGCGCGGCGATCTCCGCTCGTCTGCCACCAGGCTGTGCGCGTTGCCGAAAGCCAATCGATGATGAAGGCGCCGGAGGCAGGAGGCGCATCGCGTGCGGCTCGGACCGCTGCCTCGCGGTCGTACTCAACCCGCCGGAACTGGAGTGGATAGCCGCGCTCGTCGGCGTCGACGAACACGCGGCTTGTACGCGGATCGAGCGACCACGGGTTGCTGAGACTGTCGTCGTCGGCTACGTGCACTCCGCCAATCCTCCGCTCGAGAGGCGAGTGCGTGCGCCCGACCACAACGACTGGCGCATCGCAGTTTCGCACCGCACGGAGTAGCTCTTCATCCGAGTGCGCCGGAATGAATACCTGGGCTATCGTTGATAGCCGGGGCGACGTGCGTGGGCCAGACGTTCGTGCCGTCAAGGTAGCGTCCCGCGAGGTTCAATGGTAACTCGACCAACCAGTCCCGCCAACCGGTAGCTGGGGCTGCGCGCTGCGTCCAGGCCAAGGAATGTGCCACGTCGACCAACCGTCGACCGCGGTTCACTGTTATCGACACGACGACGCCCGACGCTGGCGTTCTCGCGTAAGGTGATCACCTTACTGCGAAGCAACGGAGCAACTGACACGATGGATATCTCGCTCAACGGCAAAGTCGCGCTGGTCACTGGCGCCGGTCCGAATATTGGCAGCGGCATTGCCTTGATGTTGTCGAAGTATGGGGCGCTCGTCGCCTGCAACGACGTGCGACCGGCCGCGGCGGACGCCACGCGGCAGCGCATCGAACGCAATGGAGGCACCGCCATCTCGGTCGTCGGCGATGTAACCAACGAAGACGATGTGAAGCGCTACACCAACGAGGTGCTCGACGTCTACGGAAAGATTGACATCCTGGTCAACAATGCCGGGCTGCTCGGCGGTCGCCCCTTGCTGCTCGAAACGCGCGAAGGCTTCAATCGGCACGTCGAGGTCACCGCCACGGGTCACTTCCTCAACAGCAAGTACGTAGCGATGTCGATGATCGAGCGCGGCATCAAAGGCTGCATCTGGAGCGTGGTCTCATCGACCGGCTTTCAGGGGTTGCCGGGGGTCATTGCCTACTCGTTTCACAAGGGCGGCTTGTTCAATTTCGTGCGGGCGGCGGCTATCGAGCTGGCGCCGTACGGCATCCGTGTCAATAGCATCACGCCCGCGGCGCCAGCGTTGGATAATCCCGAGCTCATTGCGGAGCGCCGGGCGGCAAGCGCCACGCGTTCGTCCGGTTTTGGTCTGGGTCGCGTGGATCTCAACGCTGTGCCCGAGTGGTGGCGCAGTTGGGGCACCACCGACCTCCGCGCCAACGTCCCGATGGGCGAGTCGCCGACGCCGACGGACCTCGGGCATCTGGTGGCGTGGATCTCATCCGACTATGCGCGCCTGATCACCGGTCAGGACTTCACCGTCGACGGTGGAGCGCGGGCCAAGTCATGGGGATACTCGCCGGTAGGCTCCGATTTCGCGGGGCCGCTGCCGCTGGTTCCGATGGACGTAACCGGCGCAGAACCCAGCGGCACTGGCTAGCAGCCGCGTCAGTGACTACCGAACACGGTTTTTCACAAGCGGCGACGCATCGCTCTGGGACGTACGTGTTGACCTCGAACCGAGCGATGCTCGCGAAGCTGACGCTACTGGAGTTACTTCCCTGACGTCTTACCCGTCGAACGCGCCTTACCGCGCCTGCGCGTAGGCTTGCTCGAACTCCGATCGGATGGTGTCGCCACCAGCCGATTTCCAGGTCGAGACGAGTCCGTCGTAGTCGGACATCGGCCGACGGCCAGCGATGATGTCGATCAGGCCATCCGCCAGTTGCGACTGGATCAAGAAGCCTTGCTTCTGGTTGGTGGCCGAGTACAGGCTGACCGTCGGGTCCTGCGCGGCGGACCGAGGCCAGCAACTGCAGTGACGCGTTCATGGTTGGAGCGAAGTCCTGCAGCTGTGGATCGAACAGCACCGGACCCGGCAACCCCATGATGCCCTGCATGATGACGTTCAGCAGGAGCTTGATCCGCTGGGGATCGGCCTTCTTGAGAACAATCAGCCCGAAGTTGCCGATCCCCAGGTTGTACTGCCCTTTGCCGCCCACACACACGTCGTGCGCCAACTGGAGGCCTGAGTTGAACTGGGGGGTCTCCCAGTCTCTGGTCCAGGTGCCGTCGCCGCCGATGCCCCAGTTGTTGGGCGCCGCATACATCGCCGGCCACAACTGGCCACCCACGTTGGTGTTGCCGTAGGCGTAGCGGTTGCCGACCTCGAAACGGTTTTGCTGTGGATTGTCGGCAATGCCGCGAGATTGGGATAGTCCTTGACGGCGTCGCCACTGACGAACGACGTCGGGTCCTGGGTCTTCGCCTCGAGGAAGGAGGGCAGGTCGGGAATCACGCCGCCAATCGGAATCATGGTGATGTCGGGCAGGTCGCCGCCGGCGACGAGTGCCTGGAACTTGCCGAAGGCCCAATCAGAAAAGGGCGCCAGGTTCAACTTCAAGTTGACGTTCAACGCCTTGTTGAGCTGTTGCCAGAGCGTGTTCTGGTCGACCGGGATGAGCGCGTTGGAGGTTTCGCCAGCCACGTTGACGTCGCTGCCGTCACCTGGCGGATTGGCGACTGTTTGCGTCGGGCTCTTCGGATAGGTCGAAAAGCCAGGCGGGATGATGTCGGTGCCAGGTACGTCCGGGGTCGGACCCGCGGGCGGAACGTACGTCGGCATCTGGATGCGCCCGCTCGCCGCGGGCTTGCCGGTCGCGGCGGCGGTCGTTGGCGCCGCGGCGGGTGCTACGCCGCCTGGTGTACTCGTCGCGCCCGAATGCATGAGCCAGCTGCGCATTCAGCGGAAGTTTCGTTCACTGGAAGCGGCGCAACGTTTGCCAGAGTGCGGGCCATGGTTGTCGTGGATCGCGGCACACGAAGAGCTGCGGGTGTCCCAGGATCCACAGCGGCACCGTCAGTGGATTGGTGCTGACAAAGAGCTGCTCCGGCAGGAAGCCCTGGGTGCGGCCAATCGCTACGTCGCGGGCGTGGATCGCGCTCAAGAACGCAAGCGAGACAAACGCGTGCTGGACCTGCCACACCAGATTCGGTAGCCACATGAGCAGCGCGATTCCGGCGGCGGCCCATATCCAGCGCTGAGTGAACCACTGCCAGCGGGAGGTGATCAGAACACCGACTCCCAATCCCAGTAACAGGACGCCGATGGTGTACCGCGTCAACAGCCCGAGACCGGCGACCACGCCAATCGCCAGCCACCAGCGTCCGTCGTTTGATCTCACGAGTCGCAGGCTGCAGTAACCAATCAGCACCCACCACAGGTAGTCGAAGGAGACATACTGGAAGAGCGCTCCCTGGACCAGCGAAATCGGAGCACAGCCGGCCGCCAGCGCCGCCACGACCTGGGCCCACCGCCCGCCACCCAACTCGCGGGCCATCAGGCCGGTGAACACCATCGCCACGCACTGGGCGGTTGCGCTCAGCAGGCGTACACCCACCAGCGACGGTCCGAACAGCGCGAGCTCTGCACGGGCGAGAAACGGCGCCAGCGGCGGGTAGGCGACGTAGCCCCAGGCAAGCGCACGCGCGTCGTCGAGCATCGCCAGTTCGTCGCGGTGAAAGCCGTATTGATTGTCGGTGAGCAGATGGAGTGCCAGGCGAGCGGTCGCAAGCACTACCAGGACGCCGAGGTCACTGGAGATCAGGCGCGTGCGTCTCGCGCTACACATGGACCTGATGAAAGGTCTGTTCGATGTGCGTGGAGCTGAAGAGCGGCGGGCCTGTCTGCCAGCGCATGGTGTGGCGTGACGATAGCTGGCTCGTGCGAGCTGCCGGTTCCGTATGGCGAGCAGCCGACTGCCCGCGGCGACGTTGGCAAGACGGCCAAATAGCTGGTCCTGTGGTCGGACGCGCCGAGTCCCAACCGGCTGAGCGCGCCGGCCGCGGGACAACGACCCGCACGCCGTTACTTCGCGCACCAGGGTGGCGTTGTCGTGGCTGCGTCTGCGTGGACGCCGATCAGATTGCCGTGGCGGCCAGTCGGAAGGTCCTCGCTGGCGACATCCAGATTTGATATGGAACGCCGGATCTGAGTCAGCCGGTCGTGGGGTGACAGGCCCGGCTGGGCGGCCGAGGCTTGCGTTTTCCCTTCACCGCCGTGTATCTTTCGCTTCAACCAAACTATTGGCCTCGACTAAATAGTACTGTCGGGGCGAGGGATCGGGGCTATGGACGATGATCGCGTGCAACGCATCCACCGCATCCTGTCGTGTTCTGAGGCGCTCATTCATGGGTTGAATCCCAGCCGCGACAGTGCCTGGCTGCGTGTCGATCTGACCATGCCTCAGCTCAAAACCCTGATCTACGTCACCAAGAACGAGGGCGCGACGAGCGGTCAGATTGCCAGCAGCCTGGGCGTCGGACTCTCGACCATCACCGGCATCGTCGATCGACTCGCCGAACAGCAGCTGGTCACGCGCCGTGAAGATACGCGCGACCGACGCGTCACGCGCGTATTGCCAACGCCCGCCGGCGCCGAACTGGTGAACGACCTCATCGAGTACCGGAACGAGGTCGTCACCGCCATCCTGTCGCAACTGGATCCGCACCAGCTGTACACCGTCGAAACCGCCTTCCAATACCTGCTCGAAGCCGTAGCGCGGGTCGAAAGCGCCAACGGCCGCTCGGAGGTTGTCGCGTGAACCACCTCACCAGACTCGTCCTGCCGACCGCCGCCTCCGGGCTGCTCGTGCTGGCGGGCTGCTCTCCACTGCCCCTTCCGGGCCGCTCGACGTCCAGCCAGGCGGCGGCGATTCCGGTGCCCGCGACCGCTGCTCAGCGCGGCGACATTCAGCAGACGCTGACCTATAGCGGCAGCGTCCAGGCCAGGAATCAGATCAACGTTCTGCCAAAGGCCTCTGGCCGTGTCGAGCAGGTCTTTGTGGATATCGGCTCGCCCGTCCACGCCGGGGACGTGCTGGCCCAGCTCGAACAGGACTCCCCGGAGATCGCCGTTCAGCAGGCGCAGGCGAATCTCGAGGCTGCGCAGGCCAAACTGGCGACGGTTCAAGCGGGCGCGCGTCCGGACGACGTTCAAGCGGCCCAGGACGCGCTGGCGCAGCAGCAGGTCAAGCTCGACTCGATGGCAGCGCAAGGCCGACGCGACGACGTTGCCGCCGCGCAATCGGCGCTGGCCGCACAGCAGGCCAAGCTGAATCTGATGCTCAGCGGCGGGCGGCCAGAAGCCGTGACGGCGGCGCAGGCTGCCGTCGATGGTGCGCAACAAAAGTTACAGGCGCTCGAAAACGGTCCGACCGATGACGTGCGGCAGGCGGCCGTCAGCGCGGTGAACGCGAGCCAGGCCACGGTCGCGGCAGCGGAAGCCTCCTATGCGGCGGTAGGCGGGACCCTGGCCGCCGATCTGCAGACCCTGCAAGGTCAGGTCGACGCGCTGAGCGCGCAGGTCGACGCGGCGAAGACCGCCGCGAGCTCGGCGCAGACGGCGTTGGACAGCCAGACAGCCTCCAGCGCCGCGGACGTCCAGCAGGCGCAGACCGCGTACGACCAGGCGCAGGCGCAGCTCAGTGCCGCGCAGGCCGCACTCAATCAGTCCAACAACCCACCCCAGGCCACGATTGCCGAGGCGCAAGCCGCCGTGGCGCAGGCCCAGGCGCAGCAAGCGGCGGCGGAATCGAACCAGACCGCGCTCGAGCAAAACGTCGCGGGCCTGTGCGCGCCTCTGCCAGTCGGGCAGAACGTCAACGAGCGCACCGCCGCGGATGGCTCGATCACTGGCTCGATTACGACCATCACAGCGTCGGCCAACGGTACCGCGTGCGGGGTTGCGAAGTCGGCCGCGGACGCCGCGGTTCAGGCTGGCAACGCATCCGTGGAGGCGGCACAGGGCGAGCTGGACCTGCTGCAACGCGGCGGCACTCCGGCCAATCAGGCCGCGGAGCAGGCGCAAGTGGTCAGCGCCCAGGCGCTGATCAAGGCTACGGCGGCGCGCCTGAACGCGGTCAAGAACGGCGGTGTCCAGGCGCAGCGGGCGCAGCTCCAGGCAACGCGCGATGAGATGCAGAGCCAGCTGACGGCCGCCGAGGACAACCTGAACGTGGCCCAGGCGCGATTGGCGGCAGCCCAGAACGGCACCCAGGACGCCCAGCTCAAAGCCACGTTCGAGCAGGTCGTTGCCGCACGCGAGAAGCTGGCCTCCGATCAGGCGCACCTGAACGAGATTGTCGGCGGTCCGCAGGACACGGACGTGCAGCAGGCTCAAGACGCCATTACCCAGGCCCAGCAGCAGCTCGCGCTGGCGCAGCAGCCATCGACTCAACAGGAGATCGAGGCGCAGCGCGCGGTGGTCAACCAGGCGCAACAGCAGTTGGAAAAGACCAAGCAGCCATTCACCACCTTCGATATCCAGCAGCAGCAGTACGTGGTGGACCAGGCCGCCGCCACCCTCAGATCCAGAGAGAAGCCGTACACGGACCAGGACTTGCAGTCTGCGCAGGCTGGCGTGGACCAGGCGCAGGCCGCGCTTTCTCAGGCGCAACTGGGGGTGCAGGAAACCGAGGTCGTCGCGCCTATCGACGGCGTCGTGTTCGACCGTCAGGCATCACCTGGCGAGCTGGTGGGACCCACTTCGTCGATCGTCACCCTGATTCCCCCGACGGTGCAGGTCGCGATCAACGTGGACGAGGCGGCGCTCGGTCATGTATCCCAGGGGCAATCAGTATCGATTCAGGTGCCGGCGTACCCGGACCAGACGTTCACTGGGACAGTGAGCACGGTGGCACCCGGCGTCGATCCGAAAACGCGCACGGCGACGGTGCTTATTCAACCTCAGGACGAGGCGGGCAGCCTGAAGCCGGGCATGCTCGCGCAGGTCGGCATTATCATCGGGTCGCAGTCGGACGCGCTGCTCGTGCCGACGCAAGCGGTCCTCGGAACGCCCGCACCCAATAGCCAGGCGACCGTGGTCACGCTGGACGGCGACGTCGCCCACCGCACCACCGTGCAGTTAGGCCTGGTCAATCCGAGTGTCGCGCAGATTAGCAGCGGCCTGTCCGATGGCCAGGTGGTGGCGGTCGGCAACACGGGTGGCCTGAACAACGGCGACGTCGTTGCGCCGCAGATGCAAACGCAGACAGCCCTCGCGCCAATTGGAGTCCAGTAATGAGTGTCCAGGTTCAAGGGTCGCAGCGGCGGCCTGTTGTCAGCGATCCCGAGGCCCCAAACGCGCCCCCGGGCGACAACGCTTCGGTGAGCGTGCCCGACGCGCCGCCCGCGGAGGGTGCGAGCCGCCCGGTGGCGCCCACGTCCAGCGCTCCACCGGAAGCACTGCCCGAAGTGCCAGCGCGCAAGCGGGCGATCTTCACCCGACGCGTACTGTTGCCGGTGCTCGCGGTGATTATCGTCATAGCCGCGCTCGTCCTCTTCAACGTCTGGCAAGACGGTCAGACCTACGTCTCGACAGACAATGCGCAGATCAGTGGCCAGCCGATTCAAGTTGGCTCGGTAAACGCCGGCCGCGTCGATGCGATCATGCCGAACGTTGGTGACCAGGTGCACCGCGGCGACGTCGTTGCCTCGGTGGCGCTGCCGTCGCAGGTGGGCGTCGGTCAGAATGGACAGCCGAAAATGGGTTTCCTGGGTGCCGGCGATACGCACGTCGACATCCAGGCACCGGTCGACGGCGTCGTTATCGCGGTGCCTGTCGCTGTTGGCGCCACGGTGTCGGCGGGCCAGGCGATCATCAGCATCGTCGATCCGACTCAACTGTGGGTCAATGCCAACATCGAAGAGACGGCGATCAACAGAGTGAAGGTCGGCCAGCCTGTCACCGTGCATGTCGACGCGCTCGGCGCCGACGTGCAGGGCAAAGTCGAAACGGTCACGCCGGCGACTGAGAACACCTTTTCCATTCTGCCGAGCACGAACACGTCAGGGAACTTCACCAAAGTGACGCAGCTGGTGCCCGTGCGTATCTCGGTGCATCTTGGCGACCAGCCCATGCTGCTCGGGGCCAACGTCGAGGTCAAGATCCGCGTCGCCGACTGACACATCGGGCTTACCCGGGGCGGGTCGAGTGGATGTCAGTTGTGGCGCGAGCCAGCCGAGCACGATGCGGGTGAAGGTAGCCGGCTGCTCCTCCTGGGGAACGTGCCCGGCGCCACCGATCACCTCCAGGCGTGCAGACGGAAGCGCCGCGAGCAGGTCGCGTGCCACGGACACTGGAAAGTACGGGTCCGCGTCGGTCCAGACGATCAGCACCGGTACAGCCACCTGCCCCAATCGAGCCCGCAAGGCCGACTTGTCGACGTCGTAGCTGCGCGCGTGCTGCACGAGCGCTTGACGCGCCCCCGGCGTCCACAGCCAGCGGGCGTATTGGCGGGCAAGCTCCGGCGTGACGACTTCTTTGTTCACGTAGGGGTGCGCGAGCAGCAGGCGCATTGTGGTGGGCGTGGTCGTTTTGAGCAGCAGATGTCCCAGGACTGGCAGCGCAATCAGGCGGAAAACGGCGGCTGCCTGACCGATCTCCGACGCGTCAACCACAACCAGGCGCGCGATCCGGGCGGGGTGCTCGATCGCAAGCCAGAGAGCCACCGCACCGCCAGTCGAGTGGCCGATCACCGTTGCGGCGTCGATCTCCAGGGCTGCCAGGAAGCGGTCCACGAAGGCCGCCTCTTGCCGAGCCGACGCAAAGCCAGACGGCTTGTCCGAGTATCCAAAGCCTGGCAGGTCCAGCGCATAGACGGTATGGTGCTCTGCGAGTGCCTGGGTGGTGGCGTCCCAGCTTCGATGACTCACGGCCAGGCCGTGCACGAGCACGAGCGGAGGTCCGCAGCCCGTGACACGATAGTAGGTACGCACGCCGTCCACGCTTACAAAGTGCCCGGGATCGTCCGCCTTCGGGGCGAGCGGGCGCACGAGGAACGCATCGGCCAGGGCGGACCAGGCCGCGAGCGAGCCACCAAGCACAGCCGCGGCACGCACGAGTCGCGTCGCGGCGCGTGGAGCCATCACGCAGTCTCCATGTTGGGCATCGCCAGGTAGCATGCGCGCCCAGGGTGGCGTTGGCCAGGCAGAACCAGCAATTGCGCTCGCAACCTGGCGGGCGACGTGCGGGGTGGGGTCGGGAGGCGTGGTCAGCAGCAGACTCCGGCTTCCGGGTTTTGCCGACCGGAGTCGCGCACGATCACGCCATGCCCTTGGCGAAACGCTGGGACTGGCAGCAAATCGGTCGGGGGCGCTGAGCTAGCCTTTCACATAGCAGAGTTTTTCCGTCACCAGGCCGTCGCGCACGCGGAAGACGTCGATGCCTCGCACGTGGCCACTGCCCCAGTCATAACGCCAGCGGACGACGCAGCGGTCGCCGCCCGCGAATTGCTCCTCGGCGACGAATTTGGCCGTTGGGTTTTCCCGGAAGAAGCGCTCCCAGACCTCCCGCACCGCGGCCGTGCCCACGAAGGCCTCACCGTCCGGCGCGGGGCCGGTGCTCTCGAAGCGGCAGTCCGCGGACATGGCCGCCATGACGCCGTCCACGTCCTGGCGGTCGAATGCAGAGGAAAAGCGAGCGACGGCGGCGAGCGTTGCCGCGGTCTGGTCCTCGATGGTGGTCACGCGCGCCTCCCAACAAGCGCCAGCAGCCTGATTTGCCCATCGGCGTCCGAGCCGACAGGCAGGTTGTCTCCGAACACGCCCGCGCCGCGAAACTGGCTGGTCAGCTGCTCCGCGATAGGCAGACAGGCCGCGACCAGCACGGGATCGAGCCGCGTGTCCTGACCCGTCGCCGTGGCAATGTCCCAACCGTGAATCAGCGTATCCAGAAACAACTGCGCCGCGTAGTCGGAGCCAGAATAGTCGCCAAACGACAGGTGGCAGGTAGCCGCCATGGCGCCTGCTGGAGCGCACGCGAAGCTGGCTGACTGCACGGAGGCGGCGTACGCGACAGCCGGATCGTCGCCGGCAAGATCGCCCTCCAGGCGGCTGCCGACCTCGGCGATCGTCCTGCCCTGCAGCAACTCGACCGCCCACAGATTCTCACCGACGAGGTGATTGGCAATCTGTTTGACGTTCCATTCACTGCATGGCGTTGGACTGGTCCACTGCTCAGGGCGTATAGCCGCGATGTACGCGCGTGTTGCTTGCATGGCCTGGACGTACAGGTCGCCGTTGGTCACGACGGCTGCCGCGGACGGCGGGATGTTCTGATTGACGTGGAAGACATTGTCCGGGTCGTACGCTCGCTTGATTCGTGTCAGACGGTCGTAGTTGTCACGATACGTGGCGCGGATACGATCGCCGCCTTCCTCCATCATGAAGTTCACGTACGCGCCACCCGCAGAATACGGATGGACGGCGTCCCAGTAGTCGACCACCCAGGACTTGAGTCGATCGGCGTCCGCCGGGTCTGGACTGAAACCAACGATCACCTCCGCGAAACTGGCGTCGCGGTAGCTGAATGGCGTCTCCTGACGGCCAACGCGATGCGCGGCGCCGTCGATCGGATAGATGTGCGTGGTGCTCTGTAACGTCGGCAACTGGCGAGCGTGCTCGACGTGGAGAGCTATCGCCGCATCGCTGATCTCGTTCAGGAAATCGGCGCGCCAGTACGACTGAATGCCGTGTGGCACCAGGGCGTCGAACATGCTCTGGAGGACGGGGAAGGGCAGCGGACCGACGAAGTCGATCGCCGCCGGATGCTCGCGGCGGATCGGCGCGAAGATTGCCTCGCCTTCTTCGACGGGTCCGGTATAGGTCCACACGATGGCGACCATCGTGCGGGTGTGAAACTCGGTGGGAAAGGGCGGACCCGGCGGCACCTTCAGGAACGCGAACCAGCCGCCAAGCGTTTCCGGGGCGCCGCGCATGAAGTCACGCCACCAGCGCAGCATCTCCGTGGCTTGCTCCATCGGCCAGAGCATGGGCCCGGCGTACACCGTGCCCGCGCTGCCGATGGGATGCAGACGGAACACGAAGGCAGTGACGATGCCAAAGTTGCCGCCACCGCCACGCACTGCCCAGAACAGGTCCGCATGCCGATCCGGGCTGGCCGTCACGAAGGACCCGTTTGCCAGGACCATGTCGACGGCGAGGAGATTGTCAATGGTCAGTCCGTAGCCGCGCGTCAGGTTGCCGATGCCGCCGCCCAGCGTCAGCCCCCCAACACCAGTTGTGGAAATGAACCCGCTCGGCGTCGCCAGGCCGAACGCGCTCGTGGCGTGGTCAACATCGCCCCAGACGGCTCCGCCTTCCACCTGCGCCGTGCGCGCCAGCGGATCGACGCGCACGCCGCGCATGAGGGAAAGATCGATCACGAGCCCGTCGTCGACCGTACCCAGCCCGGCGGCGTTGTGCGCGCCGCCGCGCACCGCGATGACCAGCCCCGCGTCGCGGCCGAAGTTGACGGCGCCGATGACGTCGGCGACGTCGCGACAGCGCACGATCAGACGCGGGAAGCGCTCGATCATGCCATTGTGGACGCGACGTGCGGTGTCATAGTCGGCATCGCCTGGCGCGATCACCAGGCCGCGGATGCTGGCTTTGAAGGTGTCGATCGCGGCTGGGTCGAGTTTCGTCTCGGAACCTGGAGTGCGATCCTGAAGTGTCGCCATAGCGCAACTCCCGAGCGTTGGTCGTCACCGCCGCCTTACTTACCAGTAGGTAACGGCAGGAGCTTGCTCAGACTACCTACCAGTAGGTAAGCTGTCAAGAGTGTCCAGCGGCGACTTCTCGCTCTACGGCCCGACACGCTGTCAGTGATCACCAACGGCCGCCATCGGCGCGGTGAGGTGGACATGGCCTCGCAGATCCTCGACGCGGGCGAGCGGCTCGTCCAGCAGCGTGGCTTCAACGGGTTCAGCTACGCGGACATCGCCGCCGAGCTCCACGTCACCAAGGCTGCCCTGCACTATCACTTCGCCGGCAAAGCGGAGCTCGGCGAAGCGCTCATCGCGCGCTATGGAGCACGCTTCGCCGCGGCCCTTCACGCTCTGGACGCGGCGGACCTCACGGCGCCGGCCAAGCTGGAGGGCTACGCCAGCCTGTACCTCGACGTGCTGCAAAACCAGCGGATGTGTATGTGCGGCATGCTCGCCGCGGAGTATCAGACCCTGCCAGAGGGGATGCGGACCGCCGTCATCGCCTTCTTCGACACCAACGAAACCTGGCTCGAGCTGGTGGTCGATCAGGGTCAGCGCGAAGGCACGTTGCGCGCGAGCGAACCGTCCAGGGACATTGCACGCGCGATCGTGGGCGGCCTCGAGGGCGCCATGCTGATGGCGCGTCCGTACGGCGACGTCACACGCTTCCAGACGGCCATCCGCCCGCTCCTTACGGGTCTCGCCGCTGGCGCGACGCATGAGCATGTGTCGGGGGTCGAGTCGGCGGCCGCAAAACGCGCGGCTGTCGGAGGACGAAGCCGCCGCAAGCGCCGAGGTGAGGGCTGATGGCGTATCAGGCGAATGCCTTCGCCCGCCTGAGCAGCTTCCCGAGGCGGTAAGATGCTCACGTGTTCGGCGGGCCGGCTTTCGGCACTACGTGACTATGGGCGACCAGAGCTTCGCGGCGCCTGCCGCCATGTTCCGAAGCCATCCGTGGCATGGCGTTTCGATTGGCAACGAGGCGCCCGCCCTGGTGACGTGCTACATCGAGATTGTGCCAACGGACACCGTCAAATACGAGCTCGACAAGACCACGGGCCATCTCAAAATTGATCGGCCCCAGAAGTACTCGAGCGTCTGCCCGACGCTCTACGGGCTGCTGCCGCAGACCTACTGTGGCGATCGGGTAGCCGACGCTTGCCGGCAGCGCACCGGCCGAAACGACATCGTCGGCGACGGTGATCCGCTCGACATCTGCGTGCTGTCCGAACGCCCGATCAGTCACGGAGACATTCTGCTGCGCGCGGTGCCCGTCGGCGGATTTCGCATGCTGGACCACGCCCAGGCCGACGACAAGATCATCGCCGTGCTGAAGGACGACCCGGCCTACGGCGACTGGACCGACATTTATCAGTGTCCTCCGTCGCTGATCGAACGGCTGCGACATTATTTCCTCACGTACAAAGAGGTGCCGGGCGACTCTGCAGGGCTGGTCGAAATTGCCGAGGTCTACAGTCGACGCACGGCGCACGACGTGATCGCCCGTGCGCGCGCTGACTACAACGAACGTTTCGGGGATCTGGTGCGACGAGCCGAAACGATCGAGTGGCGCAGCCAGGCGGTTCACGCTCCAGACGTTGAGGGGGCCGCGCTCGACAATGGGCAGAGTGACATCGAATGAACCGGATAGATCCTTCGCAGGCGCAGGATGAGAGCCGGACGTCAATTCACGTCTCCGAGATAGAGGCTCGTCGGGGGACCTGACTCGACCAACACGTGCTGGAGGCCTCTGGGGTAGAGACGCACGTGCGTTGAGCTCCAGCCAACCGACGCCTATCTGGCAGATATCCGGGTGAGGTCCGTTCGGCGGCACCGCGTCAGCCAGCAGCGTGCAGCGGAAAAACACTGGCTCCAGCGGCCCAGCCGGGCTGGGTTGGCAAGCACGCGTTGCGTGCGCCGGGGGTTCCCTGTACGATCGCCGTACTGGGGAAAGAACCATCGCATGCTTTCGGCTGCATCCTCGGCGCCTGGTACGGCGCGATTGAGCCGCCGGCACCTGCTCGGCTGGCTGGGGCTCGGCGCCAGTGCGAGTCTGCTTGCGGCCTGCAGCGCCGCGCCGCAGGTCGCCTCGAATGCCTCGGGTACCGCGGTGCCGTCGTCTGGCACGCCGGGCACGCCGGGCGTGTCTGGCACGTCTGGCGCTGGTGCGCCTGCAGTCGTGCCGGCGCCGACCGCGCAGACTCAAGCACCGCGCACGGGCGGCACGCTGCGGGCCATCTCGACTACCGACCTGATCCCGATCGACGGTCACTACCATCATCCGGGCAACGGCTTGAGCTCGTGGATCGTCTACGAGCCGCTCATCGTGTATGACGACAATCTGAATCCGCAGCCCCTGCTCGCCGAGAGCTGGGAACAAAGCACTGATGGTCGTCAGATGGCCGTCACCTTGCGCAAGGGGGTCCAGTTCCACAACGGCCGAGAAATTACCAGTGACGACCTCATCTACAACCTGAATCGCATCCTCGATCCGAAGATATCCGCAGGCATCTTCTCAGGCTTCATTCCGCCAGAGACGACCTGGACCGCTCAAGACAAATACTCCGCCGTCATTACAACGCAGCAACCCTGGGTGAATATTTTCGATTTCTTTTCGCTGTTCAACATGGTCTGCAAGGAGTTCGTCGAAGGGCCGAACGCGCAATCGTCGGCGGTTGGAACCGGGGCGTTCACGCTCGTCGAATGGGTGCAGGGCGACCATGCGACGTATGGCAAGAACCCGAACTACTGGTCAACGGGACGCCCGTATCTTGACTCGATTCAGTTGACGATCGCCAAGGATGCGCAGGCGCAACAGGTTCAGTTTGAGGCGGGCGCGGTGGACTTCACGCTGCTACCACCCATCATGGATTTCAATCGTTTGAAGGCTGACCCCAAGTACCAGACGTTTTCCCTGCCGAATCCTGGGAACTTCTTCATCCTGCAGCCGAATCCCAACGCGAAACCGCTCGACGACAAACGTGCGCGACAGGCGCTGAATTACGCGATCGATCGGCAGCGCATTGCGCAGACGGTCTTGCTTGGTCTGGAGCAGCCACGGGATCTCCCCTGGCCACCCGGTACACCCGCCGACGAGCCGGCGAAACAGTTGCTCTACAACCATGACCTGGACAAGGCGAAGTCGCTCTTCAACGAGGCGGGGGTGCTTGGTGCGACGTTCGAAACCTTGATGAGCAACACCAATCCTGCCTACAACGCGATCGCGCAGATTATTCAAGGTGACCTCGCCACCATTGGCGTCCAGATGACGATCACGCAGATGGATCAGGGGTCCATGTTGGGGCATATGAATGGCCACCAGTTTCAGGCGTATCTGGCCGGTGACGTGTGGTCCAACTTCCAACCGATCACCGTGCTGACCGCGGACGCCAGCTTGAACTACCGGGTCAACAATGCTGATTTTCACGACCAGCAATACTCGGATCTGGTGACCGCGGCGGCGACGGAAGCTGACGTAACGAAGCGCCAGCAGCTGTATTCGCAGATCAACGACTTCTTGCTCGACGCGAGTTTCGACATGCCGTTTGCGTCGAGCTCGACGCGCGCACTGGCGACGACCAACCTGCAGGGTATTGGACACCGGCGCAACGATTTCTTCACGTTCACCGAGGCGTGGCTGGGCTGAGGGATCAGACGGACGGCCGCGCTCCAGGCCGCAGGCCACATCGCGAAGCTCGTGTCATGGACCGGCGTTCAGCTCCCTGGCGTGCCAGTATCCGCGGGAGACTCCCAGGCAGACGTCTCCGAACGGGTCAATCCGGCTCTGGCCAGCGCCCGATCGCGGGCCAGGACGCGGCCCCACTCCTGTTCGAATTCGGTTTTCGTCGTCGTCCACAGATGTGCCGACCAGTAGGCGTCACCCTGCCAGATCTCGTCGACGAGCGTTACCTGACGGCGCTGGAGCACCGCGCCACCACTTTGCATCATGCTATTGCCGCTGTAGACCTGGCTGATCGCAACCTCCAGGTTGTATTCCTCGAAGAGCAGTCGCTGCACGGCGAGCACGACCAGTGTCCCGTAACCGACGCGGAACTGAGGCGCGACAATCAGCGCGATATCGCCGCAGCGATGCTGCCAATCGACGGGGCTCACCCAGGCGATCGCAACGGGCTTGCCTTGGGCGGTCTGTACCACAAATGTCGGCCGTGAGACGCAGTCTTCCGCCAGGTGTGCGCGCTCCGCATCGAAGAATTCGTCCTTGGTGATGATCTTGAGGATGGGCTGCAGGTTGGACTCCGAGGCTGGATCCTGCAGGAGCGCGTAACGAAACGGGATGTCGGCTTCGGTGTACGGCCGCACCTGGAGCGAACCTGAAGTGAGCATGTCAGTAGCTTTCTTGCGGGGCACGGACCGACACGAAGACGTCGTGCCGCTGATTGTGCCGGTAGATATGTCCGAGCCGCCGGCCGTGGTAAGCAAATCCATGCGCCGCGAACAGCGCATTGCCTGCCACATCGACCCGCACGCTCTCGCGGACAAGCGCACGCGGGTTGTAGAGCCGCTCCACGAGGCGGAGAAACTCGCTCAGCATAACGTATGCGTCAGGCGGCTCGAGCTCCGGCTGACGTGCCAGAGCGGGGGCACATTTGAAGTCCACACCGACGATGCGCCGCGCTGGCAGCCAGTCGACGTGCCCGAGCGCGACGGGCGTCTGGTGGCGCAGCGCGACATAGCAGCGCCTGCCCGGGTGCTCCAGCAGGTTGTGTCGAATAGCTGCCTCGGTCAGCAAGTCGGGACGTGAGGTGGTGAAAAAGAACGTGGGATCCTGAAACCAGTTTGCCACCTGGGCAGCGGTCCGGCGTTCCAGCACCTCGAACGACCAATCTCGTTCCAGGGAGGCAGCGGGAGACGTTCGGTGCCTGGCGGCCAGGGACGCACCCTGGGTTGGAAGCGGCTCGATCGACCGCGTAGCGACGGGACGTGGCGCGTCCGGACGCAAGGCGCCTGCGTACAGAAGGTCGGCAGCGGCCTGGCCAGGCCAGGCGACCAGACACGCCGGAACGGTGGCTTCCACCTGCCACGGAGTGCGTGTCAGCGCGGCGCGCGCGACGGACTGCTCGCTGCTCATTTCGCCGTACACACGAACGATATTCCACTCACTCCAGGCGATGTCCGTCGCCTCGATCAGCCAGTCAGCAAGTTGATCCGGTGTCGCCGACTCTCTGGCAGGGGAGATCGAGAGTGCGCAGCGCTGTTCCACCCAGTCGAATGCGCGGTACAGCGCCAGGGCCGCACCCCCATCCAGGATAATGGCGCGCGTGCTCGCGGGGTCGCGGAGCGCGTGTTCCACGTTGGCGGTTGGCGCCTGGATGCTCCAGGGGCGCGACACGGGAAAGACATAGGGTGACGCCCAGGCCTGGGTAAGCAGCGCACGGTCGGCCGATCGATAACCCCGAGCCGTCGACATGTTGCCTTTCGCCCCCAGACGTATGGGATTCGAAGCCTCGTACACGAGAGTCCTCCTACCTGAGCTAGCCGGCTTGCGCACTGGATTGACCGCACGCGACACGTCCGTGAGCTGAGCGCAGCACGGCAAAGTGGCGGGCGCCCCAGCGGCGACCACGCGCGTAGTAGACGTTCTTCAGCAGGCCTTCATCGCAGTAGCCGGCCGCGGCGCACGCGCGTTGCAACAGCTCGTCGAATTCCAGGCACACCACCTGGATGCGCCAGAAGTCCAGCTGTTCCCAGACCAGGGCGGGCAGCAACGACAACAGGCTCGTCCAGAGCGCGAGGGGCGTTCCGCTCTGGAGTCGAAGCGTGAGCGCAACGGTGCCCGCGTACGATTCCGCGTACTCGGTGCGCACCAAGCCGATTGGCTGCGTGTCGTGGTACACGAGGTACGTATTCGGCTCGTCGAGCAGCGACAGGATTTCGGGCTCGCTCAGGAGGTGCGGCGTGGAGGTCCCGAAGTAGAACTCTGAGTCAGAAAACCAGCGGAGCACCAGCGGAAGATCCGCCGTGTGCTCGGCTGATTGCAGTTGCCACTCAACCATGTGGGCTCTTTCTTCCAGCAATTACTGGGCGCGTGTGCCATTTAGGCGGCGGCGATTCGGGTCGTACGCTCCGCGGCCTGCGACGTTACCTGGCAACTGGCAATGCCACGCAGTGCGCAGGGCATTGCCAGCTGCCACGAGAACCTCCAGACAGGGGCTGCCAGTCTCACATACGGAGGGAATGAGCGAGCGATTCGCCGCTCGTAGGTATGGGCAGCCTGTCTGGTCGTGTCGCGGTTGCGCGAATTAGCGAACCGACTTCAGCGACAACACGAACTTCACAATATCACCCCCTTTCTTCTCGGGTGTGCGAGGCGTGAAGCGGTGATTCGGGGATCCCGCACCAGGCTGGCCGGATTCGCCTCGCCAGAGCTGCTT
Source organism: uncultured Chloroflexia bacterium (assembly GCA_963776625.1). Taxonomy (GTDB): domain Bacteria; phylum Chloroflexota; class UBA6077; order UBA6077; family CF-72; genus CF-72. The sequence continues at coordinate 516,602 of CAVZNP010000015.1, forward strand.
TTTCGCTTCGCTTCACGTCGACCACCTGAGCAAGAAAACGCTGATTTGTCGGGTTTTCGCGGGGAGGGCGAGTCCTGGCGAGCCACAAGTCGATTTCGCAACTTTCTCGGGGCCGAAAAGGAAGTCGCAGGCCGTTCATTGCCCTTTGAAGGCGGTAGCACATCCGCCCTGGACCCGCGCTAGCGGAGCGCTGAACTGAGGAGAATGAACTGTATGGATCGCAAATCGATTGTGGAGACCGTGAAGGCCGTGCTGGCCGATATCACCCACAACGGCGCAGTCGCTGATGCGGATCTCGGGACGACGCTGAAGGACGAGCTGGGGATCGACTCCATGACGTCGCTGGTGTTCCTCATGGCTCTGGAGGACAACGTCCCGGGCTTCGTAGTCGACGCAGAGACGCTGGAGGCGGACCACTTCCGCACCATCAGCACCATTTGTGACTACGTGATTGCACAACTCGAAGGATCCGCCGTGCAGTACGCGGCCAGCTGAGAGGCAAATCGGTGTAACGAACCATGTCTGCGCAACCCCAGCTGTTTCTCCAAACAGCGCATTTTCACCGCATGCCAAAGCGTCTGGAGAGGCTCGTGCCGCGAGAGCGGTTCGTGCGCTACCAGGAGGACCTGCATCGTTTAGCGGGTGAGGAGCTGGATCCTCAGAGCCTGGTCACGGGCGACCAGTACACCTATGTCGACCTGGCCGATGCGCTTATCGACCGGGTGGGTACGGAAGTGTTTCGCCAGCTAGACGCGCTGGTGACCAGCTACTGGACCCCCGAATATGATCCGGATGTCTCCGCGTTTGGGCCGTACCTGCATCACCGGTGGGCGCTGGCGTGCCGATCGTTTGACGTGGCCGACCAGGGCAGCATCGCGCCAGCGCTGGCCGTCTGCCTTTTGCGCGACTACCTGGCCGCCGATCGCGGCACGGTTGCTGGCGTGCTCCTGGGAGTGGAGCAGTCGACGGTGCCCGCTGCCAGGGAAGCGCATTTGCCGGTGCCTCGACGATCGAGCGCGGGGCTGGTCCGCCTGAGCAGCACGCCAGAACAGGCGAGGGCCCAGATTCTCGCCGCGTCTTACCTCCCTGAGGCGCAGGTCCTGGCGCCAGACTTCCGACTTCAACGAGTGATGGCTGAGTGGTGCGACGATCTGGAACTCATCCCGTCAGACCTGACCCTGGTGATGCGGCGCAACACGTTTCTCTATCGCAGCTTTCGCTACTGGGAAGACGTGGAAGTCGCCAGCGGCTGCGCGCTCCGGTATCTCGAACCGCGCCACTCGTGCATGAACGTCTTCAGCTGGCTAGCCGACCTGGTTGCCGAAGAACGTCGCGACGGGAAGACGTACCTGTTCGTGGACGAGGACGTCGAGAGCATGGCCGCCGCGGCCATCCTCGTGCGCACGATCTGAAGGGACGCCGCGTGGACCTACAGGCAACACTGGCGTACAAGCCGGACCAATTCCAGCTCAATCTCGCCGAAATATTCGCGGAGTGTCGACAGGACCTCTGGCTCCCCGGCTATCGCGGTTTGCTGTTCGCGCCACATTCCTGGCTGCGGGATAGCCGCTACGCGATCGTCGACCTCGAGCGAGAACGCCCGGTCGAACGGCGATCTCTGCGTCTTCTGTCCAACCCAGTCTGGGAACAGCAAGGATTGTGTGTAGCCGCGTACCCCGTGCATGCAGACGTAGAGGTGCTTCCAACCGGGGCATTGCTGAGCCGCTTCCGCCTGGCGCTGATTCGCGGGCAACTGGATGCCCTCCATCGCGCCGTCGACTGGTGTTATGCGTTCCTTTCGTCCCGGACTGTTGGGGACCAACGACTCGGTCAGCACCCGGCGGTCGTGCTGAGTCTGGGTCGAGTGGTTCGCGATCTGTGTGCTCTGCAGTTTGCGGATGGTGTGGAGGCGCACAGCGATCGCACGTGGCTGATTGAAGAAATCGACACCGTGGCCGAACAGCTGATCAAACTGGCTGGCGGACGAGCCATGCTCAGTGGTCAGATGGTGCAACTGCGCAGCGTGTTGCTGACGATGAACAGACTCTATCTGGAGGATCGAGTATGTTCGCACTAAATACGGACTTCGCTGGGCGGCTGTACGCGGCGGACCTGGTCGAACTCGCGGCCTGGTACCGAGAGTGTTCGCTCGAGGTGGTGTCTGACCCGGATCGGATACTCGCTTTCAGGCAGCATCCGCTGGTGCTGAAGCGGATCGAAGCCGAGTTCAACGCGACAACGTACCAACGCGCCCAGATGTTCGAAGCGCTGGCATACGGCGATGCGAGCTTCTTGCTCGCTACGCCTGGGCCCTCACTCTCCGGCGTGTTGTTGCAGGCGATCGGTGATACGCGGCAACGGGACTACTTCTATCAGTACGTCGTCGATCACCGGAGCCGAACGTTCTTTGCTGTCACGGAGCCCCACAAGGGTTCGGATGCCGCTCACCTCGAGGCGTGTCTGTCACGTGCCAACAGGTTGAACGGACACAAGCTTCTGTTTGGCAATGGTGCCGTCGCCCCGATCGGCACGGTCCTGGTGCGTACGGGCGACGGTCCTCTCGACATGGCCGCGGTCCTGCTGACCCCCGAGCTACTCCAGTCCGCGACGGTTACGCGCCAGACGCTGGATATGTTCAGCATGCACGGTGCTCGTCTTGCTTCTCTGTGTTTCGACAACCTGCAAGTCCCACCGGAGTCGATCCTCGGGCGGCACCTGAAGCCCATGGAGAGCGGCATGATGGGCTTGCTGAAAACGTTCCACCGTTTTCGGCCGAGTGTCTCGGCCATGGCCATCGGCCACGGCCAGGCACTGGTGGACTACGTGCGAGCGAATTTCCTCGAGGGCGGTGCCGTGTCGCGTGAGCGCCTGGACGCCTTCGATGGAGCCCTGGCGCGCGTGCGGTCGCTCAACCTCGAGGCGGCGACGCTCGTCGATCGGGATCCCATCCAGGGCGCGCTCGTATCTCTGGCGAAGACCAGGGCAACGGAAACCGTCGAGCAAATCGCCCGCTTCCTGAGCCGGAACGTGCCGGCCGCGGCGCTTGTGGAGCACGCGTGGCTCACCAAGTCGCTATCGGACGTCTACGCGTTTGAGTACATGGAAGGCATGACGCCGGTCCATCTTGTCAACACGTTCAACGGCTACCGCCGCCGCGAACTCACGCTCTGATCAGGCAGGACTACGAAAAGAAAGACTTCATCATGGACAGTCTCGCGATCATCCGTCGGCTTCTACATGTGGCCCTGCCGATCCTCCTGTCGTCGGTGGTCGGCTTGTTCGCCCCACTGGTCAGCGTGGCCATCCTGGGCAGGGAAAATCCTGCCAGCCTGTACATCCTCGGCCTGTACCTACCGCTGAGCTTCCTGCAGACCTACGTCAACGAGAGTCTGCGCGTCTCGGCCGTCGCGTTTTCTTCACGGGCAGCCGGCAGCGGCAATATGCAGCCCCTGGGTCGACAACTCCAGGGGCTGGTGATTCTCGCCGCGGGCATCTATCTGATCCTTGCGATCGGATTCTGGCTGACAAGCAAGCAGTTGATGGCGCTCGACAACGTACCGTCGGATCAGGAGTCAGTCGCCTACAGCTTCACGCAGGTGAGCATCGCCGTCGGCGTACCGGCGGTGGTGAGTATGTGCATGATGTCGATGCTGTACGGCATTGGACAGACGTATCGCGTAACGGTGGCGACGATCCTCGGTATTGCCGCCAGCATTGGGCTGACGCTGATCTTCGCAATCGTCTGCGATTTCGGGCTCTACTCGCTGCCGCTTTCGAGCCTGATCACGTCGATCGCGACTATCGCATGGGCTACGCTCGCCCTGGGTCGACGTGGCGTCGTGAGCTTTCCCCGACAGTTGCCGGGTAGATTCTGGAGTAGCTGGCCGCAGATCTATCGCATCAGTATGCCCGTGTTCGTCGGTTATCTGGCACTGGTTGCCTATAGCCTGCTCTTCACCCATCTGCTCTCGCTTTTCAGCCCCGACGACATCGCGGGCTTCGGCGTTGCTTACCGGATCCAGAACCTGGTGTTGATGCCTGGCATCGCGCTCGGCGTGGCGCTGGCGATCAACGTCAACCGCCTGGTGGCAGCGCACGAGGAGAGGCAGGTGTATCGCTTTCTATCCACGGCGCTCGCGATCAGTTTCGGCGTATTCGCTGGTCTCGCTGGCGTGGTCTTCGTGGGACGCGATGCGCTCGTTGCGCTGGTGACGAACGATCAGTCCGTCGTCGCTGCCGCCAGCCACTACCTGGCATATATGGGACCGGCGTATGTTGCGCTTGGACCACTGCTGACGCTCCTGATTTTCTTCGAGGAAACTGGCAATGGTTTGCGCAGCCTGATCTTCAATGCCAGCTCGCTCGGCGTGCAACTCGTGCTGGCGTTCGCCGTGGCCGATGTCTACCACTCGCTGGATCTGGTGTATCGGGTGGTGGCGCTGTCCGACCTGGCAATTGTGCTGTACATCATCTATGAGCTGGACCGCGCGAAGCGTTTGCGCGGCTACCAGGTCAGTGTGCTCGACGCGGTTTAGCGGGGTGGTGAAAAAGTCTGCTTTCATCCACTCCTCAGACAAGGGATTCCTTACACCTCGAGGCACTGTCGATACTTCCACCCGCGGTGGAGCCCTTGACCTGTGTTCAGGCGGCTTTGTTAGGAGATGATCATGCGGAAGTCGTTGTTCGAGGTCCTGCGCGACGCGGCCGAACGTTTTCCTGAGAAGACGGCGCTCATCCATCGCAAGAAGGCCTCTTCGTATCGTGAGATCCTGGATGGCGTGTACCGCTTGGCCGCGCAGCTGCAACGCTTCGGCGTGCAACGCGGCGACCGGGTGGTGGTGTGTTGCGGCAATCAGCCACAGACGGTGATTGCCTTCTGGGGTGTGCTGGCCGCTGGTGCAAGTGTCTCGGTGATCAGCCCTGAGCAAGACACCAGAAAGATCCGGTTCATTCTCCAGGACAGTCAGGCTGCCGCGTTCATCGTGGCCCAGCCTCTGTATGTTGAGCTTGCGTCTGGTTTGACGCGCCTTGGACTTCATGCGCGGCATCGTGGTCGTAGGCGACGAGACAGGCTCGACGGTCGACGCGCGGACGGCGCCTCCGGTCGTGACGTTCCCCGGCACGGTGGCACCTGAAGCGTATGTACCCGCTGGCACGATCAGCGAGGATCTTGCATCCCTTATCTACACCTCCGGGTCAACCGGCGAGCCGAAAGGCGTGATGATGACACACGCCAATATGCTCTGCGCGCTCAGCTCGCTCAACGAGTATCTGCACAACGGCCCGGAGGACACGTTTCTCGTCGTGTTGCCGTTGTCATTCGACTACGGGCTCTACCAGATGATCATGGCCTTCAGCGTGGGCGCCACACTCGTGCTCGAAACGGACATGGTGCTACCGCTGCAGACCATGAAGGCCATTGAGAGCTATCGCTGTACGGTCGTGCCCGGGGTACCGGTATTCTTCGAGCTGCTGGAGCAATTCAGCAGGTTTGGTCCATTCGACTTCGGCACGGTCAGGTGCGTGACCAATACAGGCGCGGCTCTGTTGCCCAGGCACATCGCGACACTCAAGCGCCTATTCCCGCAAAGCGCCATTTATTCGATGTACGGCCTGACCGAGTGCAAACGCTGCACCTATTTGCCTCCACACCTGATCGACGTGAAGCCGGGCAGTGTCGGCATCGCCATCCCGAACACTGAAATCCTGGTGGTAGACGAGCATGACCAGCCATGTCCGTCGTTTCAGGTGGGCCAGCTCGTCGTGCGAGGTGGCACGGTGATGCAAGGCTACTGGAAGCGGCCTGAGGAGACGGCTCGCAAGATCCGGCAGCATCCCGTCTATGGCGGTCGGTGTCTGTTTACCGGTGACTATGGGTATCTGGACGCTGAGGGTTGTTTCTATTTCAAAGGTCGTATGGACGAAGTTATAAAGGTGCGCGGCCGCAAACTCATCCCCCGTGAGATCGAGGATGTTCTCCGTCAGCTCGAGGGGGTGCGCGAAGCTACAGTGATCTGCAGTGCCGTCGACGAGGGTGACTACCATATCGCCGCTTTCCTCGAAAGCGCTGACACTGCACTGGACGAGGCCCAGCTCTACGCGGGTTGCCGACGCCACCTCGAAAACTATCAGGTGCCGCATCGCTTCGTGATCCTGGACCGCCTACCGCGGAACGAAAACGGGAAAATCGACAAGCAGCTGCTCGCAAGTCGGTATCTGCAGGCCCGACCCCGCGCGTTCGCTGCATCCCGCGACTGAGGGCAAGGTCATGCTGCACTTGAGTGATATTCAGTGTGTGATCCCGGAGGAGCGACCAAGCCTGTTCGACCTGAGCGACCGCTACGCGGTGGACCCGGCGGAACTGATGGTCTTTCATCGCCTGTACGGTCTCGACAGGGTACCGGTGTGCCGCGAATCGCTTCTGGATCTTCTCAGCTCCGCGGCGAGCCAGGTTATTGATCGGACGTCGGTGCGTCCCGAACAGGTGCGCTGGGTGGTTCACACGCATACCAGCCAGCCGCACGTTGCCGTGGGCGAGGTTCTCCTGGCGCGCGCTGCCCGCCGTCTGGGGCTGAGCTATGCGCGACTGTGGGGCATGACGACGAACAATTGCGCCTCCACCATTGTCGCGTTGCAGGTCATCGACCGACTGCTTGCGAGCGCCGACGATGATGACGCGTGCGCGATCTTGATCGTCGGTGACATCGCTTTCACGCCCATCCTGCAAATCGTTCCACACAGCTCGGTGACGGGGGACGCGGCCGTCGCCTGCTTGCTCAGGCGCAGCGGAGGTGGTCATCGGGTACTGGCTACCCAGACGGATGTCTACGGCCAGCACGCTCGATGTCAGTGGCAGAGCAAGGACGAAGAGGCCGAGTTCGAAACCGAGTATCCACAGCGACTGGCCCGCACGATGTCTCTGGCGCTGCAGCAAGCTGGCATTGGCTGGGACGACGTGCGCCAGGTCATCCCCCACAACATCAACACTTACTCCTGGAAGAAGGTCGCGAAGTCCGCTGGCATTCCCATGCAGCGAATTTATCTCGACCAGGTGCCGAATCTCGCCCACTGCTTTGGCGCCGACATCCTGCTCAACTGGCATCTGGCGGAGCGGGAACGACACTTCCGGCCCGGTGACTATTTGCTGCTCGCGACGGTCGGACTCGGCGCGGTCTTCGCCGCCGCGGTGGTCCAATATGCAGGCTAGTTCGTCAACGCGCGAGACGCCGTCGGATCTCCGGAGGCAGCTTGTCGAGATTGCGGCCGCGTGCGCCGATCGTCCGGCGATCTGGGTCGAGGGACGCTCCTACAGCTATGCCGAGCTCTTCGATCGCGCATGGCGACTTGCAGACATGCTCAGCCAGCATGACGAAGCTTTCTGCGTGCTGTATTGTCGAAAGAACCTGACGCGCTACGTGTCGATCCTGGCGTGTCTGCTGGCCGGGAAGGTGTTCGTCCCGGCCAGCGCGGATCTGCCGCTCAGCTACACCGAACGGATAGCGCGCCAGATGGGCCCGGCCATCTATGTGCTGGATAGCGGCGACCGCGATCGGGAGTGCGCAGCTGCTACAGCGGCTGGACGTGCCGCCTCCGGTGATACGCGCCGCGGACGCCAGCCACGCGCTGCAGTGGGAGACGAATACTGGAGGCTCGTCCCCAGCGGGCAGAGCCAGTCAGCGGGCCGAACATGCAGGCGGCTATCTGATGTTCACATCCGGTAGCACCGGTGTGCCGAAGGCCGTGCTGGTTACCCGACGCAATCTCGAGACGTACCTCGCTGGCGCCACGCGGCTGTTCCGGCCAACGCCCGACGATCGCTTCGCACAGCTCAATGCGTACACGTTCGATCTGTCCATGCACGATATTTTCCTTGCCTGGTCGTGCGGGGCGACAGTGCATGCATTGCCGGAAGCGGCGCCGTACCAGCTGCCGTCCCTGGTGCGCGAACATCGCATCAGCTTCTGGCTGTCGGTGCCGACCACCGGCTCGAGTCTCGCCAACCTGGGTTTGCTACAGCCCGCAAGCTTGCCAAGCCTGCGCTGCACGTTGTTCTGCGGCGAGCCCTTGCCGCAGCGTGTGGCGCAGGCATGGCATCGGGCCGCGTGTCAGAGCAGTCTGTTCAATATCTACGGGCCGACTGAATGCACGATCGCGGTGACTGCTTTCGAGTGGCATCGCGACCTGGAGCTGCCTGACGTGGTACCCATCGGCTGGGCGTATCCCGCGCAGGACATTCGCGTCGTCGACGCCCACCTGCGGGCAGTCGCCGGGGATACGGCCGGAGAACTCTGCGTACGCGGCGGCCAGGTGGTGCCCGGTTACTATGGGAATGCGGACGAGACTGCCGCCCGATTTGTCGCGCTCGACGGCGTCGACGGCACCTGGTATCGCACCGGTGACTGGGTCCAGCGCCACGAACAGTGGGGCCTGGTCTTCAAAGGGCGGCGTGATGACCAGCTGCAGGTGCGCGGCTACCGAGTGGAACGCCTGGAAGTGGAAACCCTGATGCGCGGCGCTCTGGGAACCGATTCACTCGCCGTGGTGGGGTGGCCGGTGAGTGATGGCAACCTGGTGGAGGGTCTGGTGGCCTTTGTCGGCGACAGCCGCCTGACGACGACAGACATCCGGCGAAAGCTCCATCAGGAGCTGCCGGAGTACATGTGGCCCAGGCAGATCTACATGCAGCCGCTGCCCCAGACGAGCGGCCGGAAAGTGGACTACGCCGCCCTGAAGCGCCAATTAGCGGAACGGGTGCGGGCGAGGCGCGATGCGAGCATCCGGGCGGCTGGATGAGGATGTGGTGGATGGATCCGGGACAACCCCGAGCTGGAGCGTGTTCGCGATGTTATCGATTGAAGAAATAGCCGTCTGCACTCCGTCGGCGCGAGCGAACGTCGCGACTGACTACGCGCGACTGTACATCGACGCGCTCCAGGCTCGGGTGTACTCCCGGGTCTACGGCTTTGACGAGGTTCCGGTGGGCCAGCCCGGTGAGGAAATCACCCTGCTGGAAACGGCGGTCGAGCAGGTGCTGGATCGCTCCGGCATTGACCCATCGCAGATTCGCCTGGTCGTGCATACGCACACCGGTCCAGCCATTGGCCTCGTCGGACAAAGCGTGCCGCGCCGGCTCGCACGACGATTCGGTGCCCACGTGCAGTGTTTCGGCATGCAGCAACATAAATGCGTCTCCGGTATAGCGGCGCTGCATCTCATCGAGCGCTTACTGCGTGTGCAGCCGTCTGACGCGAGGGCTATTCTGCTGATGGGTGAAGTCGCCGACAGCAAGGACCTGCGCATCCTGGACACCGCCGTCGTCGGAGACGTCGGCTGCGCCGCTCTGGTGAGTCGCTGTGGCACGCGAGACCGCGTGCTCGCCGAACGTGTGGAGGTTCACGGCGAGTTTGCTCGAGGCATCTTTCTGGCGGCGGACGCTCCCGAGAGGCGGATGTACGACAGGGTCTTCCAGGACAACCTCGTGCACGTGATCGACGCCGCGCTCCAAAGCGCGGGCGTGGGCATGGACCAGGTGCGCTACCTGCTCCCACACAATGTGAACATCAATATCTGGCTGAAGGCCATCGAGCGACTTGGCCTCGGGCGAGAACGCGTGTACCTGCGCAATATTGCGCGGTATGGCCACTGCTTCAGCGCGGACGCGTTTATCAATCTGGTCGATTTGAGGCACGAGCTACGGCCGGGGGACGTGTATTTGATGGCGACGGTGGGCGTCGGTGGTGTCTTCGGTGCCGCGGTGCTGCAACACTAGCGGTTGAGTGAACAGCAGGAGAAGCCAATGGCTGTCCAGAGCGCCCATCGAGCGCAACACGCGCCTATGCGGCAATTCTGTTACGGGGATGGCGAGCCCCTCGTCAAGCGTCTGACGCTGTGGCAGGTGGCTGCCATTGCTGCGCGCACTCCGTTTTACGTGTACGACTTCGCGATTGTCGCCGAGCGGATCGCCGCCCTGCGCCGGGCCATACCAGACGGGGTACGGCTGCACTACGCGGTCAAAGCGAACCCCATGCCTGCGCTGGTCCAGCGCGTGGCGCTACTGGTCGATGGACTGGATGTTGCAAGCTTGCACGAACTGCATCTCGCCCTGGGAACAGGCCTGGAGGCAAGTGCCATTAGCATCGCGGGGCCCGGCAAGCAGGATCACGAGCTGGCAGCGGCGGTCGCCGCCGGCGTGGTGATCAATGTCGAATCATGCGGCGAACTCGAGCGCCTCGAACGGATCCAGGCCGAGACCGGGCTGGTGGCACGCATTGCGCTTCGCGTCAATCCGGACTTCCATCTGCGAGGCTCGGGCATGAGCATGGGCGGCGGTTCGCAGCAATTCGGCGTCGACGCCGAATGCATCGGCGACCTCGTGCACGCGATTCGTCGCAGTCGGCTGGTCGGTTTGCATATCTTTGCAGGATCGCAGAATCTGGCGACCGCGGCCTTCCAGCAGGGGTTGTCGCGCACGTTCGACCTGGCGGGGCGTCTCGTGGAAGACCTGCACCTGAAACTCGAGCACCTCAATATTGGAGGTGGGCTGGGGATCCCCTATTTCCCGGGGGATCGGCCGCTTGACCTGGCCGCCTACGCAGCGGCCATGGCCCAGGAAACCGCGGCGTGGCACCGGCGCTTTCCGAGCTGCGAGCTGGTCCTGGAGCTCGGTCGCTATCTCGTGGGAGAAGCCGGATTGTTCGTCAGTCGAGTGATCGACCGGAAGGAATCTCGAGGAAAAACCTTCCTGGTGGTCGACGGTGGTTTGCATCACCACCTGGCGGCATCCGGAAACTTCGGCCAGCTGTTGCCGCGGAACTACCCCATGTCGGCGGTGACACGCGCGCGCACGGACTCAACCGAAATCGTCACCATTGTTGGTCCACTCTGCACGCCCCTGGATACCCTGGGGAAGGACGTGGTGCTGCCGGTCTGCGACGTGGGCGACCTCATCGTCATCTATCAGTCGGGTGCTTACGGGCTGACCGCCAGTCCGCAGCAGTTCCTCGGCATCCGGCCCCCGCCGAAATCCTGCTGTAGGCCGCGCCAGGGGTATGGACTGTCGACGCACATACTGGCCGACGGTTGAGTGGCGCACGTCGCATCCAGAGGAGCAAGGCCTGGATGCGTCCCTGCTGGCCCTCGCGGACGAGTATGCCCAGACGAGCGTGCCAGCGATGCATGCGCTGCTGATCGTGCGCCACGGCTTCATCGTCCAGGAGCGCTACTACCAGGGTTTTGGCCCCAGCAGCTATCACAGCGTGAACTCCGTTACGAAGAGCATTGTCTCGGCGTTGGTCGGCATCGCCCTGCGCGATGGGTATCTGGTGAGCACGCGTCAGCCGCTCGTCTCACTGCTGCCGGAATCTCTGTTGCAAACGATTGATGCGCGCCGCCGATCGGACTCGCGCCTGGCCGACGTCACCCTCGAGGACCTCTTGCGGATGACCGCCGGGTTCGGGCTCACGCACCACCCGCGCAGACGCCTTTCGGGAAACGACCGTCGTGCAGACAGCACTTGCGCGCCCGCTGGCGGACGCCCCCGGGATGATCTTTCGCTACGACGAACTGAGTGCGCATCTCGTCTCGGCGGTTCTCACCCATGCCACCGGGATGAATACCGCGGCATTTGCCAACAGCGCGCTCTTCAAACCGCTTGGCATATGGGCGAACTCGGAGGTCGATGCGTGCGTCAAGCATACGTTTCATCCATACGGTGATTGGCCGGGGCACCGGTCATGTTTCCCTGGAAGGTGGATGGTCAGGGCTATGCCATCGGCGCCCTGGGCGCGCATCTCACCGCGCGCGAGATGGCCAGGCTCGGCTATCTGTACCTGAACGAAGGGTTCTGGGACGGCTGTTCGATCATCCCCAGTGAGTATGTGCGCGCGTCGGTGCGGCAGCAGAGCGATGGCGGCGCGCCGGAGCACACCGGTTACGGGTTTCTCTGGTGGGTGAGGTCGGAGCAAGGCGAGCGCGCGTTCTTCGCGGCGGGCTACGGCGGGCAACTGATCTATGTGGTGCCGTCTCTGGACCTGGTGGTCGTGATCGCCACAACGTCAGAGGGGGGTCCCAGCACCCACCATCGGACGATCATCCCGCGCTTCATTCTTCCGGTGGTCAGGGCCTAACTTCGGCTGGACGCACGCCGCCAGGAGGGTTGGCGGCGTGCGGGTGCGCAACGCCAGGGTTATCGCGTATGTGGCCGCACGCTCTCTACGAGACCGTGCGCGTGACAGCCTCGGGCACATACACCTCGTGGGCTGGATGAAAGGTCACCTGCAGCTCCGCTTGTAGGCCGAGTGCGGCCATGGCCGGGCCAAGTCTCGTCTCACCGAACGTATTGAACGCCGCTTCGCTTTCCCAGGCGTCGGTCCCGTGGGCAACACCGTCCTCCCACCACACCATGTGGACGATGCCGCCGGCTGGCACGGTCTCCAACCAACCCACGGCCGCGCGCAACTGATCGTACTGTTCGCTGGTTAGCCCGGGTAGCGTGACGGAGGCGATGACGGTCATTGAGGTTTCCCCGTTTCGTGAGAGTTTGCTCTGTCTACGCGACATGCCTTCGTCCGGATCACTCGCCGCGAGCCGGCGTCAACGCAGAACGGCCGAAAAATGAGTAATCCCTCCGATGCCGCCACAGCGATCGACGGGCATAGTGGCTGCCGAGCAGGAAGCGCACGCATGCATCGGCAACGCGGGCCGCGGGCTCAGCGTCGGGGATCTTCTTTCGCAACGAGCAGGTCTCCCGCGGGGCCCGCGTCGTTGGGCGGTGGACCCGCGCCGACACTCCTCGAGCTGCAGAACGTGGCCGGCAATACCGCGGTTACGCGGCTGCTGCGCGAGACGGGTGCGATCGGCATCGGACGCGCGGTCGACACCGAGTCGCCATCGGCGGCACTCGACGATCCGTCGTTCAACGCCGAAAGTATCACGCACGACCTTCTGCGAGCGATCGACCAGAAAGAGTACATGCCCGTGCTCGACGAGCACCTGCAGGAGGACGCGTCGAAGGAGCGCCGCAAAGTCGACTTCGACAAAGTGGTGGCCGTGCTATCCGACAAGACGCCGAGCCAGATCGCGGAGATCGAAAAGCGCTACAAGGAGTTCGAGTCCCGCGACCTGACCGTCGACCTGTTCGAGGGCGGCGAGTCGAATCGGCAGTCCAACCTGACGCCCGACCAGCGCGCCAGGATCGCCGCCCTACTGAAGGGCACCCGCGGTGAGCCGATTCCGCCGCACGTTACGGCCGAGCTGAAGACCTATCCGCCCGAGGTCGCCGCAAAGCTCGGCGCCGCGATGATCGCCAAATCGAACGCCGCGGCGGCAGTGCAGCAGCTCGAAGCCGATGCCATCGAGGTCCACGAGCTGCTCTTCAACACGCTTGACGAGCCGCAACGAGAACGACTCATGGCACTCTATCGACGCCCGGTCAAGGATGTGGAGGCGCTGGACGCCGTGTTCGCCCAGCGCTTCGGCCCGATGACCCTGGAGTTCGCCATTATCGCCCGCTTGAGCCCGCTGCAGCGCTCACGCTTGCAGGCGCTGCAGCAGGGCGATCACGCCCGGGCGGATGCCTGCGCTATCGAGGCCAAGCGGCAATCGATCGAGGCGATCACACAAGACGAGCAAGCTGACGCGGCACTCGACGACACGATGGCTGGCGAGCTGATCCGCACACAGCGTGAAAAGAAGAAGGCCGAGTTGAGCGGCGAGGTCGAGTCCATCCTGGACATGAATCGCCGCGAGGCCCTGGCCGACACGACCAACCGTGGCAAGTCCTCCAGCCAGGCCGTCGCGGACCGTCTCAATAGCATCCTCGGGCAGCGCGTAGGCGACTCGGCCGCGACGCTGGGATCGAATCTCGCCACCTCGCTGCCGCGCGAACACGCGGGTATCGTCGCCGCCGCCACTGACACGTGGAATACCAGTGGCGCCTCGGCGCTGGTCCAGTCCGCGGCGGCAGAACTGGTCTCGATGGAGAAGGAGCACGCGACCACCGCCGCGCGCATCATCGAGACGCTGCGCTCGTTCCGCAAGCTGGCCGAGCACGACCTGCGCGCGCACGTGCTCGATCCGTCGGTGCCGCAACAAGACAAAGAGAAGATCGCGGCCGACATCGAGAGCGCGGTGACTCGGCTCGGGCAGCAATACATCGAGGAATACCGCGCCGAGTATGACCGCCTGCGCGGCGACGGGCGCACCTACGACGCGATCATCGAAAGCGCGGACCGCGCCGATGAGACGCTGATCGGCGATCTGACCATGGGCGGCGGCCGAACATCCGACCTGGGCGAGCTGCAGCATGCCATGGGTAACAAGGACATCGACAAGGTCAAACAGATCCTACGCCGCCAGCCTGGCCAGCAGGCGATCCACGCGCTGATCGACGGCTACAACCATCTGGACGACGGCCACGACTTCCGCAAGGAGCTGTTTGGCAGCTTGCCGGACGGCCAGCAAGTCACCGCCGAGATGGCGCAGTCCGACGACATTCGCTGGATCACCCACGGCCTGCTGAAGGGCCGTGACGCGGCTCAGGTCGAGGAGCAGCTCGAAAAGCCTGACGCGCTCGCACCCACGCTCAACGCGGCGGGCGGACCAGCGCAGGCGCCGGGCATGGCTGGCCAGTCCGAGGTGAACTGGATCACCAAAGGCGGCACGCAGGAGTTCAGCGCAACGATGTCTAACCGTGGCTGGACCGGCAAGATGCGCGAGTGGGGCGGCGACCCCGAAACGGAACGCCTCCTGAAATCGTCCAACGCGCACCTGCAGATGCTGGCGTTTCAGTACGCCGGCGCGACGTCACCCGAAGCCAGGCAGCACGTCTTGCTGGAGATTCGCAAGACGCGGGCGGCACTGACCGGCGACGCCGAAGCATACGAAAAGGACAACGAGCGGGTGCTGGGCGAGATTCGCGGCGCGCTGAGCTTCGCGGTGTCGATCGCGCTTGCCGTGGCCATCCCGGGCGCAGGGGCGGGCGTGATGGCCTTCATCGAGACGACCGCGCTGAATGTGGCGGCCAACGTCGCGGCCAACATGGTCATCAAGGGCAGCGACTACAGTCTCGCGGACTTGAAAGGTGACGTGTTCGGTGGCGTGCTTGGCGCCGCGGGGGGAAAATTCGGCGACGAATTGCTCGGACGCGTGGCGGCCAAAATCACCGCTTCGACCGGCAAAGCCGCGGCCGGCGTCGGCGAAAAGGTGGGCATCGAAACGGCGCTGGCCAGGGAGCTGTCGAGCGTGGCGAGCAGCGGCGAGAAGATCGCCATCGGCGCCGACGAGTTCGAAGCCAGGGAAGTGGCCCAGGAGACGGCTGCCGCGGTGTCTGGAGGAGGCAGCGAAGAAGCCGCACAGCAGGCAGCCCGAAAGAAACTCTTCGAGAAGGGCTCGCGCGAGGTCGGCGCGTTCTTCGGCGGGATCTACGGCGCCAAGGTGTACAGCGGCGATTTCGGACTCTCGGTTGAGGAGGTGTTGCAAGCACTGGCGACCGCCGCCGCCGGCAAAGCGGCGCACCGGGAGCCGGTGGTGGAGAGCCTCGGCCCAGGCGAGGGGGCTCACAGCACGCGGAGTGAAGACAAGGCCCGAACCGAGGAGAACCGCGATCGAGAGACCCCGGCTGAGGCCCTTTCTGAGGAAAAGACGCGAGCCCAGGAGACTCACGACGACGAAGCACAGCACCTCGACTCCGGACCGGCCGTTGCCCTGCCGTTGGGCGGCGACGCCCTCGGGCGCCGCACCACGTCCGAGATGCTCAGCGAGAACGGCTTGCCGGCCGATAACGCCAGCGCTTTCCAGGCCTTCGCCGATCAGTACAACCTGATTGTGAAGGTCCGCCCGACCAACACCGCCTCCCTACCCATCCTCGAGAAGGGCGGCCTGCCCAAAGCCGAGATCGTCAAAGCCAAGACGCTCAACCGCACCGACATGCTCATCGGCGGCCCGGCAGGTCACGAGGGCAAAGTCGGCTTCTTCGAGCCGAAGATGCCCAGCCAGGAAATCCTGGACGTGCTCAGCCCCGAAGCACTGAACCAGGTCAAGGACCGATACACCCAGCGCCTCGAGGAATACAATCACTACAAAGCTGAGTACGCGCAGTTGTCGGCGGAAGGCCTGGTCCGCATCGACAACGGTGTCTTGCAAATTGCCGATCCACGTCAGGCGGCGACACCCGATGCGCCACATGGTCCGTTCAAGGACGTGGGCGGCGACCACGACGTCTACGACATCCGTCACGCGGACGACGGCTCACCGCTGACGGACGCCGAGCGTACGTTGGCCACCAACCTGCTGCGCTCAATGGGCATCAGTGTCGAGCACGGCTTCCACGTGGCCTGGGCGCAGGACAGCCCGGGCACCTACAGCGCCGCCGCGGACGCCAGGATCCGCGCGCAGCACGGGCCGGGCGGCGAGCCGCTGGTCGCCTTCGTACCGAAGTCGTCGCCGCGCGAGGTCTACGCCGACACCGAGCTGCGCGGTCCGAAGCGCACGCCTGGTCCGAAGGATCCCTTCCAGCCCCTGAAGGGCGCCAGAGTGGTGGAGCCAGGCCCACACGACTCAGCCGGTGAAGCGAATGCGTCAGACGAGACGGACTTCAGCAAGGTCGGCCAGCCCGACGAGGCGCGGCAGCCCAGAGCGTCGCATCCGAAAGGCCCGCACTCGCCGGATCGGACCCTGGTCAAGGACGTTCTGCAGACGCTCAACGCACCTGGAGCCTCCGTCACGGACCGTCTGACCTACGCCATCATCGACCGGGGCTGGGTCCAGGTATTTCAATTGGAGGAGCTGCCGCAGTGGACGGGCGCCGAGATGATGGCGCAGCACATCGACCCGGTGCGCTACGTAGTGGTGGACATTCCCGGTCACGGCCCGGTGAAACTCGAGCGCGAGGCGAGTGGCCAGGAAGTTGGGCGCGGTATTGTCGTGGTGTCGCACAACATGACACCCGATCAGGTGCGGCAGACGCTGCGGCACGAGGTGAACCACGTCTTACGTGACGAGGTCACCCCCGGATCGATCGAGGACTACCAGG
The DNA here is from genome assembly GCA_963776625.1 of uncultured Chloroflexia bacterium. GTDB lineage: Bacteria > Chloroflexota > UBA6077 > UBA6077 > CF-72 > CF-72. The sequence continues at coordinate 533,631 of CAVZNP010000015.1, forward strand.
GCGAATTCGACGCGGCGTGGATGGACGGCAGCTTTGACCACTTCAAGCCTGCACAACGCGCGATCGAAATCCGAAAGCACATCCTCGAACAGTACGAGGCGATTGCGAAGGCCTACACCGACGATCCTGCCTTCGCGCAACAGGTGAAGGAGTACACGCGGCCGAAGGGCAATACGCTGAACTCGGTGGTGTGGAGAAACGCGGAAGTGGACCTCAACTCCAGCGACCCGAAGCGCGAAGAGATGGTGTTGAAAGACCTGGGCGCCGCGCCACCCCAGGAGCGCGCTCTGCTGCTGGCCAACGAGAATTTCATCAAGATGCTCGAACAACACGGCAGCCCCGAGTTCGTAGCCGAGGCGCGCAAGGTGCTGGCGCGAGAGGAGTAGCGGATGACAGACGGCGCGCAATTGCCGGGGAAGCAGGTGGCTCAATCCACCGGCAGCCCGTCATAGTCGAGATGGACGACGGGCACCCCGAGTGCTCGCAGGCCGGGTTCGATGGCTGCGCGATCCCCTACCACGACGACCGAGAGCTGCCCTGGTTGGATGTCCTCCTCGGCCACGCGCTGGACGTCGGCAAGGCTGACGGCTTGCAGGCGGTCGACCTGACCGGCGAAGTAGTCGTCGGGCAGGCCGAAGTGGACCAGATCGATCAGCCGTCCCGAGATCTGATCCACGGTCTCGAACGTCGGCGGGTAACCCCGAATGAACGCCGACCGCGCCCGCAAGAATTCATCCTGGTTGAGTGGACGCTCGCGCAGTGCGCGGAACTCCCGAAACGTCTCGACCAGGGCCTCGCTGGTGACCGCGGTCTGCACCGCGCCGCCGACCACGAAGCTCGAACGGCCCAGACGCCAGTCGAACCGTGAGCGGTACCCGTAGGTGTAGCCTTTCTCGACACGCAAATTCGTATTCAGCCGCGACGTGAATTGGCCACCGAAGGCCATATTCATGACCTGCAGCGGCAGGTAGTCGGCATGCAGCCTCGAAACGGCCAGTTGCCGGACAGCCACCACGGATTGCGCCGCGCCCGGTCGGTCTATAAGAAAGATGGTCGTGTCCCGCGGCTGTGGATCGACCGCGGTCACAGGTGCAGAGGCGGCTGGACCCCACGCTGCGAGGACCGCTTCCAGGCGCTGGGCCGCTGAATCAGCATCCACGTCGCCCACGATCAAAACAGTCGGGCGGGTGTGTTCCACACTGCGCTCGTGATAGCCGAGCAGCTCGGCCCGCTCGATGGCCATGATCGAGTCCACGCGGCCTGCCGGTGGATGCCCGTACGGAGTATCGCGGCCGTAGAGGGTCTCGGTGCCGACTCGATCCGCGATGGCGTTCGCGTCGTCGCGCATGCGACGCAGGTCTGTCAGTCGCTCACGCCGAATCCGCTCCACTTCGCGGTCAACGAAGGTCGGATTGGCGAGCACATCCCCGAGCAGATCGAGCGCAGCAGGCCAGCGCGTTGTCAGCACGCTCGTGCTTCCAATCGTGTACTCGCGGTGAGTGCTGACGCTGAGGCGTGCCGCGATGAAGTCGCTGGCATCCGCGATCTGGGCACTGGATCGACCGGTTGTGCCTTCGACTACCAGACGGGTCGCGAACGAGGCCAGGCCTGGCAGTTGGGGCGGATCCACCAGCGCTCCGCCGGGGAAGTACACCACCGTCGCGATCGTCGGCACCGCGTGTTTTTCCACCACCAGTACGTCGATTCCGTTGGCCAGGCGGAGTCGCCGCGGCGTGGGCGGGTGGAACTCTCGTTGCCGGCCGGGGCCCGGTTGGTGGGTGCGGTCAACCGAGCTGATCTCTGGCACCACGTGGTCCATCGGCGCGATCAGCAGCCGCACGCGGTTCTCGCCAAGCCAGAGTCGCGCCACACGCTGGACGTCCAACGGCGAGACCGCCCGGTATCGGTCGAAGTCAGTGTTCAGACGGTCGGGGTCGCCCGCAAAGACATTGAAGTAGTTGAGCAGATTGGCTCGGCCGCGAAAGCCGCCCAGGCCTTCCAGTTGATGCACATATTGCGCTTCCAAACGGTTGAGTGCGCGCTCTACTTCGTCGTCGCGGGGTAGTTCGTCCTGTATCTGGGCGACTTCGGCCAGCAACGCGCGTTCGACCTCCGCCAGCGTCGAGCCCGGTGCCACGCTCGCATCTAGACGTAGTTCGCCGGCGACGTCCATCGCGCTGTAGCTCGCCGAGACCGTCCGCGCGATCTGCTGCTGGTACACCAGCGCCCGGTAGAGCCGCGAGCTACGCCCTTCGCCGAGAATCGAGACCAGCACGTCGAGTGGCGCTTCGTCGGCATCGAAGCGCGGTGGCCCGACCCATGCGAAGTACAGGCGGTGCAGCTGCACGCGGTCCGCGATGGCCAGCCGCACCTCGCCGTCGACCCGCGGTATCCAGCGTTGCATGCGCGCGACCGGCGGACCAGGCGGCAGATCGCCGAAGTACAGCTGGACAAGCCGGCGCGTGTCGTCGATGTCGATGTCGCCAGCGATCGACAGGCTGGCATTATTGGGTGCGTAGAAGCGCCGAAAGAAGTCCTTCACCTCTTCAATCGATGCCGCGTCCAGGTGCTCCTGCGAACCTATGGTCTGCCAGTGGTAGGGATGCTCAGGCGGAAACAGCGCCTTGCGAAGCTCCTGGCCCGCCAGACCGTATGGTCGGTTTTCGTAACTCTGGCGCCGCTCGTTCTTGACGACCTCACGTTCGACGGCGAAGCCGTCCTCATCGAGCGCCTCCAGCAGAAACCCCATACGGTCCGATTCGAGCCAGAGGGCCAATTCGAGATACTCTGCCGGCACGTTCTCGTAGTAGTTGGTCCGATCAACGCTGGTAGAACCGTTGACGTTGGCGCCCAACTCTTGCAGCGGCGCGAAGTAGCCGCGGTTGTGATGCTCGGAGCCGCGGAACATGATGTGCTCGAACAGGTGGGCAAACCCCGTGCGTCGCGGGTCCTCGTTCTGAGAGCCCACCCGGTACCAGATGTTGACGGCTGCAACGGGTATGGCGTGGTCCTCGTGGAGGATCACGTCGAGGCCGTTGCTCAATGTGTACTTGTCGAAGCGTATCTTTGAGCCTGTAGACATCGGTCGCTCCAGTATCGAGCCTACAGCGCAAGCGATGGCGCGTGTCAGACGGCGCCGCGAAGTAGCAGATGTAGTGGCTAACGCCAGGTGCTACGCCGACTTGCGCGGCAGCCGGGTGCGCCGGTTGGCTGACGCGCGGCGCACACGCAGGAGCGATGCGACCCGGAAGTTGAGTGCAATCGACCCCTGTGGGCTGTCCAGCAGCATGATCTCGTTGAACGAAGCGTTCTCCCGCACCACGAGTGGGACGCCGGGCTCAATGCCATGCTCCTGCAAGTAGCGCAGCAACTCGACCTCGAGTTCAGCATCTTCGGTGATGCGCTGCACCACGACCTGGTCACCGAGACTCGCGTCGCTCAGCGGAAACTCATCCGATGCCAGCGCACCGAGTCCAGGAATGGGGTTGCCATGCGGGCACGTTGTGGGGCTCCCGAGCGCCTTGAGCAGATACGCCTCGATCTTCGGTGTCAGCGCGTGCTCAAACAGGTGCGCTTCCTCGTGTGCCTGATGCCAGGGCATCTGGAGCATGTCCGTGAGAAAACGCTCCGCGAGCGCATGGCGACGGACGATGTCATCCGCCATCTGCTGACCGTGCTCGGTCAGGACGATCTCATGCCGCGGTCCGTGTTCGATCAGATCGTCGCGCTCCATGCGCTGGAGGGTGGCGGTAACGGTCGGCGCCGATACACTGAGCCGCTCAGCAAGACGGAACGCGCGCGCGGTCTGTCCGTCGCGGATGAGGTAGTGCAGGATCTGCAGGTAGTCCTCGACCACAGCAGTGGCCGCAACCGTCACGTCGCTGCCGGGGCGGGGTTTCACTGACCCAGAGTATAGATGACGGCCGCGCCGAGTTCGGTCGAAAGCGGCAGCCCACCCGCGTAGCCGGGCTGACGGCGTCAGTTAGCTTTGACACGGCTGATGTATACGTCTACCCTAACCATCCTGGTAAGGGTGGACTCTGAAAACCGCGCCGCGAACGTCCGCGTTGCGCCCATGAGCACGCCCGCCGTGCTGGAGGTTGAAGACACATGTCGGATCGACGCAACGCACTGCTCGCTGGCCGCTCTCTGGGTGGCACACTGGTCATGGCGACAGCCCTGCTGCTGAGCGCGCCCAATCCGGTTGCCGCTCAAACAAACGGGCAGTCACAAGCGCCGGTGGTACAGGTCACGCTGGATAACGACGGCTGCGTGCCTGCGCCCACGACTGGAACTGCCGGTCCCGTCACGTTCCAGATCACTGACACGACGGGTGATCAGGTATCAGAAGTGGAACTACTCAGCAAGGACCTGATCGTCGGTGAGAAAGAGAACCTGTTTCCGGGCGCCGCCGGGTCGTTCTCGGTGAACTTGCCACCCGGTGACTATCAACTGTATTGCCCCGGAGCGACCACGGAAAAAGCGGCATTCCCGGTCATGGTTGCCTCTGGCGGCCAGGCCAGTACAACGCCCGCCGATCCGCAGCTCAAGGCCTCGTTCGATCAGGCGGCTGCTGGCTACCGCACCTACGTTCAGCAGGAGGTCCACCAGCTGGTGGCCACGACGCAGACGCTAGTCGCCGCGGTGGATGCCAACGACATGAATGCCGCGATAAAAGCCTATCCCCAGGCGCGCGTGCATTATGAAGACATCGAGCCAGTGGCCGAAAGCTTTGGTGACCTGGACGCCGCGATCGACATGCGCGCGGACGACGTCGACGATCCGTCGAAGTTCACCGGATTTCACCGACTGGAACAGGCGATATGGCAGGACGGTTCGCTCGCTGGCATGCGCCCGGTCGCCGATCAACTCCTGGGCGACACCCAGAAGCTGCAGCAACTGGTCAATGATCCCACCGCGTTTTCGTTCGACGCGTCCCAGGTCGCGAACGGGTCGACCGAGCTGCTCGACGAGATTGCCCAGTCGAAGATCACTGGTGAAGAAGAGCGCTACTCGCACCTGGATCTGCTGGACATGGCCGCCAACGTGGATGGCTCTCGCAAGGGATATCAGTTGCTTCGGCCGGGGCTGAGCACGCTCGATCCGAACCTGGTTTCGACGATCGACGCGCGGTTCGGCGACCTGGATGCGGCGATGGCGCCGTTCAAGACGGACAGCGGTTGGCAGAGCTATACGCAGCTCCAACCGGATGATTTGAAGACGCTGAGCCAGGCGGTGAACGGTCTGGCCGAGCCGGTGAGCCAGGTGGCTGCCAAAATCGTGGTCGCCACCAGCGGCAGTCTGGCAGCGCAACCCTGACAACGCCGGTGACTGTGTGGGGGCAAGTGGAGGCGCCCCCAGGCACGGTTACCGTTTCTGGAGTCAGTCCAGGCCCAGGTCGTGGTGCGGAGGTTGGCCGTGCCAAATGATAGCCTGGACGTGACGTCCCGTTCCGTCTGGCACCCCGCCGCACAGAGATCGGACCTGGAGCCGCACGACCGCTTGTGGCACCACGGAAACGTACGCAAGGTCAAGGCACGCCCGGTCGCGGCGCATCACAGCACGCATAAATCGTATATGATTGATGGTGCGCATAAAGGCCCAGGCGTTTTCGTGGTCCAGTGTGCGTCCTACTCAAAGACCCAGGGGGTCGGAAATGCCACTACTGGATCGTCGCGCCGCCCTTCGCATGTTTGGTATCGGCGGTGGTGCCGTGCTTCTCGCGGCGTGCAACGTCGCACCGCAGCCCAGCCAGTCCACGCCGGCGGCTGCCCAGCAGCCAGCGGCTGCGACGACACCGCCAGCAACCAGCCAGCCGAAGCTCGGGGGAACGTTGCGTTATGCACAGACGTCCTCGCCCGTCAGTATCGACGGCAACAGTATTGCCGGCGGCGGCAGCGAGACGGGATGGCTCGTCTTCGATCGCTTGACCACGTACGACCTGCAGCGGAATCCGCAGCCGATGTTGGCAGAAAGCTGGGACATCAGCTCGGATTTCAAGCAGTTCAAGCTCAACTTGCGCAAGAACGTGCAGTTCCATACCGGTCGTGAGATGACCAGCGACGACGTGAAGTACACGTTCCTGCGTACCCGCGATCCATCGGTTGGCTCCGGGATTCTCGCGGGGTTCAGTAACTGGTTCACCACGATTGACGTCCCCGACAAGTACACCGTCGTCTTGGGCTGTGACTCACCGCGTCCGACGTTCTTCGACGCAATCGAGCTGTTCAACATCGTCGACAGGCAGAACACCGAAGGACCCGACGCCCAATCGAAGATCGTTGGAACGGGTCCCTTCACATTCGTCGAATACCAGAACGGCGATCATTTTTCCGTCGCCAAGAATCGAAACTACTGGCAGAGCGGTCAGCCGCTCGTCGACGGCATCACCACGTTTATTCGCGATCAGGACAGCATGGACCTGCAGCTCGAGTCTGGCGCGCTGGACATCGCCAAAGGACCGAGCATCGACGACTTCGTGCGACTGCGTTCGGACCCGAACTATCAGGCCGTCATCCATCCCGCGGCGGGCTGGTTCTTTGAAGTGGGCTTCAACACGGCCCGTGCGCCGTTCGACGACAAGCGTGTCCGTCAGGCATTCAACTATGCCATTGATCGCCAGCGCTTTGCGGATACGATCATGCGCGGGATTGCGCAACCCATCAGTCTGCCGTGGGACAAGAGCTCACCCGCCTACGACGCGTCCAAGAACAGCACGTATACGTATGACCTGGACAAAGCGAAGTCGCTGCTGAACGCCGCGGGGGTGAGCGGCCTGTCGACCGACATTCTGGTCATTGGCGCGGCCTCGCCGCAGATGCTGTCGTTTTCGCAGATCCTTCAGGCCAGCTTGAACTCCCTGGGCGTCACACTCAACATCAAGAATCTGGATGCCTCGGTCTGGGTGGACGTGGTCATCAACAAGAAGCCAGACTACACCGGCCTGTGGGTGAGCGGCGACCAGATCGCGCAGCTTTCGCCGAGCACGCTGTTCCAACTCTCGCCCGGATGGCGGCTGGACAATAACCACTCGGCCTTCAAGAGTGACCAGTGGACGTCGCTGGTGAATGGGTTGCTGTCGGAGACAGATCCCGACAAGCAAAAGCAGTTGTACAGCGACTTGAACGACTACATTCTGGACCAGTCATTCACCGTCGCATTTGCCACCGACCCGTACACCTTCCTGATGCGCAACAACGTCAAGGACGTCGGCTACCTGATGCACAACGGTGGGCTCAACCTGCAGACGGCCTGGCTGGCGTAGCGTGCTGCTCGGACGGCGTTAGCGGGGACGCGACCTGAACGGCCAGGCCGAGGCGTGGCTGAGACGACGCGGATCGGCGACGCCGCGCCTTGAGGCCACATAATCGAATACTCGACTCAGATACTTGACTATTGAGCTCTCGGGTGTGTAGCGTTCAGCTTGTCGACGCCGCGCATTGCGCGCTACGCGGCCGTCTCACGCGTCCAACCATTCGTCACGCCACAGGAGTTCCCCGTCATGAGTGGACTACAGGATTACCTCGTCGCCAAACGCGCCGCGTTGCTGCGCCGCAGAGACGCGGCGCAAACCAACGGCGTACGCGGCCCACACACGCTCTCGGCGCGCGTACGCGCGGAGGACCGCAGCGGCGTGCGGCGCATCCGCATCCGCGATTTCCAGATTCTGAGCGACAGCGGTCCGGACTTCGCCGGTTATGACCTTGGTCCGGGTTCACCCGAGCTCCAGCTCGGCGTGCTCGGCAGCTGCCTGACGCATATCTTCCTGATTCAGGCCGCCGATCGGCGGGTCCCGCTGGACAGCCTGGACGTGGAGGTCACCGGGCAGACCGACCCACGCGCGAACCAGCCCAGCTTCGAGCACGTCCCGGTCTATCCGCACAACATCAGCTACACCGTGCATATCACGTCGTCCGCGTCAGACGCGGAGCTGGCGGAGCTGCACCAGGCGGTTGAGCGCGTGTGTCCGATTCTAAACCTGCTGGTCAACCCCCAAGAGATCAAGGGTCGGATCGATCACACGTTGCCAATCTCGTCCGACGCGCCGGTTGCGGCAAGCGCGGTGTAGTGGACGCTCGACGCGTTGGGCCTGGCGGAGGAAGTAGCGCTCTTACGCGACGTCGGCTCCGCTGGTCACGCGGTGCTGCTCATCCTGAGTAGGCCAGCACCCGCGGCGCGGATTGAGCGGCACGCTGTCGCTCGAGTTCGCGTTTGGACGCCACCAGCGCGGCCAGGCTGGTGTGTTGCATCACGTCGTGCATCGCGGCGCTGGCGGATTGCCAGGCTTGCTCCACGGCGCAGCCGGTCTGGGGCGTCGCGGAGCCGCGAGCGTGCACGTCGCGGAACGCGGGTGGATTGGGATTGACATCGACCGCGTCGACGATGTCGGCGAGACTGATCGAGGTGGCTGAGCGGGTCAGCGCATAGCCGCCGTGCGGGCCGCGCACGCTGCGCAGCAGACCGGCGCGGCGCAGCTTGCCGAGCAGTTGATCCAGGAAGTGGCCAGGGACCTGCTGGTTGCGCACGATCGTCGCCGCGGCGACCACGCGGCCGTCTGCCTCGGCGATCTCGATCATGGCGTGGGCGGCAACACGGGTCGTGGACGACAGGCGCGGCAGCAGCGGCGGCAGGGGCATGGGCACTAACACAACTTAGTTGATTACGGTCATAGACTATATCAGCCGGCAGGCGGCGTGCGTCGCGCGCCAGCACGCCGCGCGCCCACCCGCTTACACTAAGGTGAATAGTCGAGTAGATTACTCTACTAAACTTGACCAATCATTCGGAATCGTTTGCTAAAGGACCCGCTGCCGATGTTGTTCGCCAGGCACCCGCGTCATCTCGGAATCTTCACCCTCGCCCTGCTCGTCGGGGTCGCCACCGCCGCGTGTACCAGCGTCCCCGCCCAACCCGCCGCGACATCCGAAGCCACGCCCAGCGCTCACCTGTCGCTTGTCGGCTACTCGACGCCCCAGGAGGCGTACGCCCAGTTGATTCCCGCTTTCCAGCAGACGCCAGCCGGGAAAGGTGTCGCCATCGACTCCTCGTTCGGCGCCTCCGGCACGCAGACCCAGGCCGTCATCAACGGTCTCGACGCCGATCTCGTCGCGCTTTCGCTCGAATCCGACATCAACAAACTCGTCACCGCCGGCCTCGTCGCACCCGACTGGAACCAGGACCCGTACCACGGCATGGTGACCGACTCCGTCGTGGTGCTGGTGGTCCGCAAAGGCAACCCGAAGCACATTCAGACCTGGGATGACCTGCTGCAGCCCGGCCTCGACGTGGTAACCCCGGACGTCTTTCAGTCGGGTGGCGCCAAGTGGAACCTGCTGGCCGCGTACGGCGCCAAGGTCAAATCCGGGGCTACGCCAGACGCGGCTCGCGCGTACCTGAAGGATTTGCTCAGTCATGTCAACGTGCAGCCCGCCAGCGGCCGCGAGGCGATGACTACCTTCGTCGGCGGCAAGGGCGACGTGGCCATCTCGTACGAGAACGAGGCCATCACCGCTCAGCAGGCGGGTCAGGCGGTGGACTACGTCATCCCGACGTCGACCATCCTGATCGAAAACCCGATCGCCGTGGTCAAGACCTCACCCAACGTGAAGGTCGCCCAATCGTTCGTCGACTTTCTGCGCAGCCCGGATGGCCAGCGCCAGTGGGCGCGCCTCGGCTATCGGCCGATCCTGCAGGACGTGGCGGCCGAAGTCGCCAGCACGTACCCGGTGCCGAGCGGCCTGTTCACCATCAACGACCTGGGCGGCTGGCCGGCCGTCGACAAGCAGTTCTTCGATCGCGACAACGGCATGGTGAGCCAGATCCTTCAGGAGTTGGGTCAGTCCGGTGGCCACAGCTGATCCCACGCTGGCCACGCAGTCTGACGCGCCGGCCCAGCGCCGCGGGCCGATCCTGTCGCCGGTGCAGTCGACTGCTACGCCTCTGGCACCTCCCCATCTGACGATGCCTGACGCGGCTGTCTCGGAACCCGCCCTGCTCGGCCCATCCGTGGCCGGCAAGCAGCACACAGTTGCCGACGACGCGGCGGCTGGTGAGCGGAGCCTCGACCGCCGCGCCCGAGCCGCGCTGCGGCGTGCACCGCTCGGCGGCGCCTTCGTCTCCGCCTACCTGACCCTCGTGGTGTTGATCCCCATCGCGGCACTGATCGCCCACGCCGCCGGCGCGTTCTCCCAGGGAGGCGGGTGGCGGGCCGTCACCAACCCGCAGACGCTGGCTGCCCTCCAGTTGACGATCATCACCGCGCTGCTGGTCACTGTGGCCAATGCCGCCGTGGGCACGGCCACCGCCTGGGTGCTCGTCCGCGACGAGTTTCCCGGTCGCCAGTTGCTGGATGCCATCATCGATCTGCCGCTAGCCCTGCCGACCATCGTCGCGGGCCTGACGTTGCTCACGCTGTACGGGCCCGAGAGTCCGATTGGACTCAATGTCGCGTACACGCGCGTTGCGATCACGCTGGCGCTGTTGTTCGTCACCTTCCCGTTCGTCGTCCGTTCCGTGCAGCCCGTGCTGCACGTGCTGGATCCCGAGGTGGAGGCCGCGGCGCGCAGCATGGGCGCCGGCGGCTGGACATTGTTCCGCCACATTGTGCTGCCGCAGTTGCTGCCCGCCGTGGTCTCCGGTGCGGCGCTGGCTTTCGCCCGCGCGCTCGGCGAGTATGGAGCGGTTGTCCTCCTCTCGGGCAACATCCCGTTCCAGACGCAGCTCGCCTCGGTGTACATCTTTGGCGACGTGGAGCAAGGCGACACTGCCGACGCGGCGGCCATCTCGCTGGTTCTGTTGTTGCTGACCCTGGCTGTCCTGGTTGCCGCCGATATTTTCCGCCGCCGCTATACCGCCCATGCGCAGTAGATCCCCCCGCTGGCTGCGCGTGGCTGTCCTGGTCTACCTGGTGCTGCTGATCGGCGCGCCCGCCGGCCTCGTGCTGTTCCGCACGCTCGCGGCGGGCGCCGGCCCGGTCTGGGCCGCCCTGACCCGACCCGAAGCCGTGCATGCGATGCAGCTGACCCTCATCGTCACCGCGATCGCGGTCCCCTGCAACCTCGTCTTCGGCGTTGTGTGCGCCCTGATCATGGTGCGCTCGCGCAGCCGGCTCCGCGTGGTGCTGGGTCCGCTGACAAGCCTGCCTCTGGCGCTCTCACCGGTTGTCATCGGTCTGGCGTTCCTGCTGGCGTACGGCGCTCGGGGCTGGCTCGGCCCCAGCTTCGCCAGTGTTGGACTGAAGGTGATCTTCGACGTCCCCGGCATGGTGCTGGCAACGATGTTCGTCAGTCTGCCGTTCGTGGTGCGCGAGGTAGAGCCCGTGCTGCGTGAGCTTGGAGTCGAACAGGAAGAGGCCGCCGCGACGTTTGGCGCGACGGCGCTGCAAACGTTCCGCCACATCACGCTGCCCAACATTGCCCACGCCCTGGGCTACGGCGTGGTGTTGACGATCGCCCGCTCGGTGGGTGAGTTCGGGGCCGTCAGCGTGGTCTCGGGCCACCTGGTGGGTCGCACGCAGACGTTGACGCAGTATGTGGCCGATCGTTACCTGGCGTTCGACCTGACGGGCGCGTACGCAGCCGCGACGGTCCTGGGGGCGGTGGCGATGCTGTCGCTGTTCGGCATGCACGCCCTGCGTCGGACGCTGAATTCCTGACGGCGGTGTCCGGTTTGGAGGAAGGTCCACCGGGTCCGTCTGTGGCGGTCCGACTCCGACGGCCAGTGCACGCAAACGCAGAAGGCCGACCGTTGGGGGTCGGCCTTCTGCTGGTAGCGTGCGGGTACGCCACCCTGCTGCGGTGCCCTCCCGGGGGAGGCACGAGGACACCACCTGCGAGACATTGTTCCGGATTCCCGAGCGCCGGAGAAGCCGTGCACGCCGGTAATGGCTCACGATTTTCTTAACATCGCGTGTCCGAAAACCGTTGACGATCTTATTGACCCTCGCGAAATACGGCGCATCGCTTCGCTTCGCTCGCCCGCGGCGCAGTCCCTTCGGGGGTCAAAGGGGCTGGCCGCCCTTTGAAATCCCCGCGTTGAGCGGCAAGACCTCGTCACCTCCGAACTTGAGGCTCGCCGGCGGGCTGAATCGCGAAGCTCTGTAGAACTGCACACACACCGACACTCGATACCGGACAGTACGTTCGGGCAGCGGGGCAGTCGACGATCAGCGGCGTGCCTCGACCTGTCGCAGGATGCGGCGGACGTCGATCGGTGTCAGGGAGCAGATCACTTCACGATCGCTCAGGTCCATGCGTTTGGACCGACCGTTGCCGTCCAGGACGGTGAGCTCCCACAGGTGCTGTGCTCCGCTGTCGGGCACCGCGCTGGCCAGGTGCCCGTTGTCGAAGCCCCACAGGTGCTGCATCCCGGGCCGGTTGCGGCGATGTCGGCGGGTATGTGTGCGCATTCAACCCATCCAACTAACCAATCGGTCTCATCCGCGAGCTCCGGCCATAAGGGTACTGTGCCCCCGCGGAAACGCCGGCCGCTATCGGCCATCTGCCCAAATCTGGTACGCCTCAACCAGGCAAAGTGCCTACACTGCGTCGGTCATGGCCTCGTTGCTGATTCGCGGTGGGTTCGTTCTCGACTTCGCCCAACCCTTTGAGCCTGCTGATGTGCTGATCGAGGGCAGCCGTATCGCGCAGATTGGCCCGCGGCTCGGCGCGACGGCCGATCGTGTGCTCGAGGTGAGCGGGAAGGTGCTCATGCCCGGGCTGATCAACTCCCACACCCACAGCGCGCAGATCCTCGAACGCGGTTTTGGCGACGGACTGCAGTTGGACGCCTGGCTGCTCGCGGCAATCAATGGTGGACTTCCCCCAGATCCTCAGACGTTGTATGTGCTTGCGGCGTGGAGCGCTCTGGTGCAGTTGAAGTCCGGGTGCACCGCCTGCCTCGACCATGTCTCGGGTGTCTCACCAGACGTGATCGACGAAAGCTATGCCGCCATCATGCAGGCCTACACCGACACCGGTTTTCGGGCGGCGGTGGCGATGTCGATGGGCGACCTCGACCTCTTCCAGACCCTGCCGCGCCACCTGGTTCCGGAGTTGGCGACACCGCGCATGGATCGCCCCCCGCCTCGAGCTGCCGACCTGCTAGCGGCGGCTGCACGTTTCATCGAGCGCTGGCAGGGCAAGGTCAGTCGGCTTCAGCCATACGTCGGTCCCTCTGCGCCGCAGCGATGTTCAGACGAACTCCTGCGCGGGTGCTTCGAGCTGGCTGAGAAATCTGGCACCGGCCTTCATTCCCACGTACTGGAAGCCCGCTCACAGTGGTTTGCGTGCCAGGAACGATTCGGCATGTCGCCGGTGGCGTACCTGGACGAGCGCGGTTGGTTGTCCCCACGGCTATCGTGCGCGCATGGCGTGTGGCTGAGCCAGGACGACATGGCGCGTTTGGCGCGGGCGGGCTCAGTGGTGGTGCACAATCCGGTGAGTAATTTGCGTCTGGCAAGTGGGATCGCCAACATCCAGCAGATGCTCGCGAGCGGGACCAGGGTTGCCCTTGGCGCCGACGGCGCGGCCAGCAACGACAACCAGAACATGTGGGAAGTCGTCAAGCTCACCGCTCTGCTGCATCGCACATATGGCGATCGCTCCGAGTGGCCCTCGGCCCAGGCGGCGCTGCGTTTGTGCTTGCAGGGCGGCGCGGCGGTGTTGCGACAACCAATCGGCTCGCTTCAGCCAGGTGCCGAGGCGGACGTGGTGATCCTGGGTGGCCAGGACATTTTCATCCGACCGAAGGATCTGATGCTCAACAGTCTGGTGCTGGGTGAGTTGGGCCGTTCCGTCGAAACGGTCGTCGTCGCGGGTGAAGTGGTGATCGAGCACGGGCGCTCCACGCGCGTCAACGAGGAGCGGCTGTGGCGTCAAACCAACGAGATTGTCCAGAAGTCGCTCGAGCAGCTAGCGGCGCGTCAGGAGTTCCTCGACGACCGCCTGGCATACGTCCAACACGTGTTGACGGCCGTCGACCGGACACCCGGTGGTCCGACACCCGGTGGTCCGATACCCGGTGGTTCGACACCCGGTGGTTCGACACCCGGTGGTTCGACACCCGGTGGTTCGACACCCGGTACCTCGACACCCGGTGGCGGTCCGACACCGCCACCGGGTTGAGGGGCGTGCTCTCACCCGCGCCGCCGTGCGTCTTCGATGCGCTGGTGAGCGCCGCTGACCTCGCCGAGCGGAATGCCGTCTCGCATGCGCTGCTGACGTACGCGAGCTTGCTCCTCGCGCGGCAGGCAAACGGCGACGATCTCGGCGACACGCGCGGGTGGCAGCACGACGATGCCGTCTTCGTCGGCGAGGACGATGTCGCCGGGATTGACGATCAGTCCGCCGCAGCGTACGGGTACGTTGAGTTCACCCGTGAGGCCTGGCGAACGGGTCGTCAACGCCGAAATGCCGCGGCCGAACACCGGGAACGCGAGGTCGCGGATTTCCCTCTGGTCCGTCAGCACGCCGTCCACCACGGCACCCGCGATACCCTTCACGTGGGCGCCTAGTGAAACGCCACCGCCCCAGCACGCGTAGCGGCGGTCCCCAAGTCTGTCCACAATGACGACGTCGCCGGGATGGGCAACGTCGACCGCGTAGTGGACGATGGCGTTGTCGGTGCCGAAGCAGCGGACGGTGATCGCCGGGCCCGCGAAGGTGAAGCCCGAGATGATGGGTCGAAGCTCGGGGTCCATGAACTCGTGTTCGAGCATGTGTCCGATGGTGGCGGGCGCAATCAGCCGTAGTTGCGCCAGAAGTTCCGCCGACACGCCAGAGTCGACTCGGGGGTTCACGATGACCATTCCGTGTTCCTTTCACATCGTTTCAGTCAGATCGTTTCAGTCGGATCGTTTCAGTCAGATCGTTCCCGTGGGGGGCCCAGCGCAGACTGCTGCCCTCAGCGGTCGCGCAGGCGCACGTCGAGAGCGTCGCGCAGACCGTCGCCCAGCAAGCTGAAGCCGAGCACCGTCAGCGTGATTGCCAGTCCCGGGAAGAGGACGACCCAGGGAGCGGCCTGCAGCACGGAGGTTCCGTCGCTGATCATCGACCCCCAGGTAGCTGTGGGCGGCCGTGGCCCGAGCCCCAGAAAGCTCAGAGTCGCCTCCGCAAGAATCGCCGTGGAAACCGACAGCGTGCTGAGCACCAGCACCGAGGACAGAGCGTTCGGGAGAACGTGGCGCACCAGAATCGTGGAGGTGGTCGCGCCAAGGGCGCGCGCAGCGACCACGTATTCGCGACTCCGGAGCGAAAGCACCTCGGCCTGCATCACCCGTGTAAAGCGCGGCATCGACGACAGGCCCACCGCGAGCATGACATTCACCAGACCAGCGCCCAGCGTGGCCATAATCGCCAGCGCCAGGAGCAATGTGGGAAATGCCAGCAACGCGTCGGTGAAGCGCATGATGGCCGCCCCGAGAAAACCGCCGCGATAGCCCGCAACGAGCCCCTGGGCCGATCCGAGGATGCTGCCAATCGCGACCGCGACGACCCCGACAGCCAGCGACAGCGGCGCGCCGAGCAGGACGCGCTGGAAAATGTCTCGCCCGGAGCCGTCGGTGCCCATGATGTTGGCCGCGCTCGGCGGATTCAGCCGCTGAGCCAGATTGCTGCGGTTGGCTGTCTGCGGCACAGCCACCAGCCCCGCGCAGGCGGCGACCAGCACGATGCCGACCAGCACCAGCCCAACCATGGCTGCCCGCTGGCGGCGCAGGGCGCGACCAGTATCGCGCCAGAAGGTCCGCGTGGCGCGGACGTCAGCTGGTGCGGAGGCGGGGGTCGACCAGACCGTAGAGGACATCGGTGATCAGGTTGATGACGATAACGCCACCCAGGAGTACCGCGAGCAGCGCCTGAGAGAGGGGGTAATCGCGCGATTGGATCGCGTCGATCAGCAGCTTGCCGACACCGGGCCGGTTGAAGACGATCTCGATCACACCCGCGCCGCCCAGCAACTGCCCGAGCTGGAGTCCGAGGACCGCCAGAACGGGAATGAGTCCATTCCGCAGGGCGTGGTTGCGCAGGACCGTCGCCGGGCGCAGCCCCTTGGCGCGCGCGGTGCGCAGGTAGTCTTCGTTCAGCACGTTGAGCAAGGCCGCGCGAGTGGTTCTGGCCGTGAGCGCGGCCGAACTGAAACCCAGTGCCAGGGCGGGCAGCACCAGCGCGCGAAGCTGATTGACGACGTTGGTCCCTTCGCCGGCGCCAGCGACCGGGAACCAGCCGAGCGCGTAGCTGAAGACGTAGATCAGCAAGAGCGCAAGCAGGAAGCCGGGGCGGCTACCCCCAGCAGGGCGATCATCATCGCTGCCAGATCGGCAAACGTGTTGCGGTTGAGCGCGGCGATGACCCCGAGCGGCAAGCCAATGAGACAGGTCACCACGATGGCAGCCAGCGCCAGCTGTATGGTGTACGGGAGCACCGAAGCAACCAGCGTGGTCACGTCCTGGTTTCGCCAGTAGGACACGCCGAAGTTGCCCGTCAGCACGTTGCCCACGTAGATCAGGTACTGGACGGGCAATGGCTGGTCGAGACCGTACCGCGCGCGCAGAGCGGCCTCCAGTTCGGGCGTGCGGTAGTCGCCAAGCATGATCTGGACCGGATCGCCGGGCGTGAGCCGCAGGATCAGGAACATGATGCTCAGTGCGCCGACCAGTGTCAGCAGCGCCTGAATGAGGCGACCCGCGATGAGTCTCATGTGGAGCTATTCGGCAGGAACATCCACGTCAAACCAGTTCAGCCGCTCCAACCAGCCGGCACCTTCCTCACCTGTCACACGTTTGTTCAACAACAGGTGCTCGGATGTCGCCACCACGAACGCGGCGGGTGAGTCCTGCGAGAGTCTGTCCTGTAGTTGCGCGTAGAGCTTGGCACGCGTATCAGTGTCGGCCTCATTCCGAATCTGGTCGATCAGGTCGTCGGCACCCGTATACCCCGAGCGGTTGCCGGACCCGTCGGAGCGCCAGAAGCGCGCCGTAAGCTGATCCGGATCCACGCGCGAGATGTACGTGCCATACATGTCGAAGTCGTTGTTGTTGCTCCGCGTGACGATCAGACCCTGGTCGAGCGAGTCGTTCTGGACCTTGATGCCGACGTCGGTCCAGTACGACGCGATGGCTTCGGTGATCCGCTTGCTGATCGGCAAGATGGCCTGCGAGACCATGCTGGGCTGCCAATCGTCCGGCACATTGGCGTCCTTCAGTAACTGGCGGGCCATATCGGGGTTGTAGTCGAACTTCGTTACGTCTTCGCTGTAACCAAACATCCACGGTGGCAGGTAGCTGTTGATCGGGTCGGCCAGACCACCGAACAGGTCGCGCGCAATCGCGTTCGAGTCGATTGCATAGCGCAGCGCGTGCCGCACGCGCAAGTCGTCGAGTGGCTTGCGGCGCATATTGAACCACAGGGTGAAGGGCGATTGCCCGAACGCGGACTTGATGAACTTTAGATTTGGATCTGTGCTCTTGGACGCCTCGATAGCCACATCCGGATCTGACACGTAGAACGCGTCGATCTCGCCTTTGCCGACGGCCAGGAGCGCTGTCCGATCGTCGACCTTCATCCGAAACTCGATCTGGTCGATCTTCGGTGGCGGGCCCCAGTAGTTTGGATTCTTTTTCAGGATGAGGTTGGCGTCCGGCTGTGCACTGTCGAAGACGAATGGTCCAGAGCCAATCGGCTGGCTGCTCCACTTGTCGCCGATGGCTTGATGCGCTTTTGGTGAGACAATCTGGCTGTAACCGTAGGCCACCGTGGCGCCGAGAAACGACGGATACGGTTGCTCGAAGGTAACCTTCAGCGTCTGGGGATCGAGCACCGTGACGGTCGAGCCAGCCCAGTCTGGAGCACCAGCGGACGCCGTCTGCGGGTCCTTGATGCGGTCCCAGTTCCACTTGATGTCGTCGGCTGTCATCTCGCCATACGTGCCGTGGTACTGGACGCCCTTGCGGAGGTGGAAGATGAACGTCTTCGCTCCGTCCTGGACCTCCCAGCCTTCGGCCAATTCTGGCATGATCTGGGTGCCGAGCGGCGGGTGATAGGTGTAGCGGCCCACGTAATTGAACAGGGCCTCGCTGGGCGGATTGTTTGCCTCCGTGGTGGATTTGACCGGGTCCAGCTGCGTGGCGTCGCCGGACAGACCGACGCGGTAGATCTTCTTGCCGCCTGATGGCGCGCTGGCAACCGGGGTCGAGGCCGGCGTGGGCGCAACTGTCGCCGCCGCCGACACGCTGGTCGGGCGAGCCGCTGGCTCGGCGGTCGGTGGGCGCGTCGCGGCCGCGGCTGCGGCTGCGGCTGCGGCTGCTTGGGTTGGCGCAGGTGCGGGGGCTGGGCCGCAAGCAACGAGCAGGGTGGTCCCGCCCGCCGCGACCGCCAGGTGCCGCAGGAAGCGGCGTCGGCTCACGTTGCTCATGGACCTGAGGATGGTACGGTAGTTCGGCAGCGAGGCCTCACCACCTCCAAGAGGGGGGCTAGCCGCGGGCTGAATCGCGAAGCTCTGCGGGTACGCTGACCACCCTTCGGGTCTCGCGCGAGTATCAGGTTGCCAGCCGCGGCAGAATCTCTTCGCCGATCTGATCGATCAGCTCCAGACTGCCCGGCTCGGGGGACAGATTGATCGCGAGGACGACCAGCTCGAGTCCAAGGCGTTCCAGGTGTCCGATATCGTCGACGATCTTGCTGACGGAGCCACGCAGCGGACGACCGTCAGGGTCGTCGGGTCCGATCGAACAGTTTGCTTTCACGGACAGGGTGATCGTCGCGGGGTCGCGCCTGGCTGCTTCCGCGGTCTCCCGCAGATGGGCGATCCGCTTGCCGAAATTGTCCAGCGTAGGCGGCTCGCGCCGCGCGCCGGGACTGCCACCCAGCAGGCCGTGCCAGCCATCGGCGAGCCGCACGATGCGTCGAAAGGCGCCGTCGCTGTCGCCGCCAAGCCAGATCGGTGGATGCGGCTTTTGCAGCGGCTTGGGATCGCAGGTAATGTCGGAGCAGTCCACGAACTCCCCGTGGAATTCGACAATGTCCTGGGTCCAGGCCAGTTTGAGGACCTGCAGATATTCGTCGGTCATGGCGGCGCGGCGCTCGAAGGGCAGTCCGAGCGCGCGAAACTCCTGCTCCAGATACCCGGTGGCGCCGCCGTAGATGACACGTCCACCGGACAGCTGGTCGAGCGTCGCCAGCATTCGCGCTTGCAGGAGCGGATGGCGGTACGGCGTCGGCATCACCGTGAAGCCCAGCTTCAGCGACCGCGTCCGACCGGCAATGACCGACAACGTCGTTTGCGTCTCGTAGAGAACCGAGCCCATGGTGGCGACATTCGCGGTCGGAATGGCGACATGGTCGGCAACCCACACCGAATGCAGCCCGACGCGCTCGGCCCGGTCGGCGGTCGCGAGGATGCTGGCCGGATTCGCCATGCCTCGATAGTTCGGCAGCGTGATCCCGACACTGATCACGCGTCCACTCCCTTGTGCACTCCCGCCGCGGCTTGCACAGCGGCATACCGGAACATCGCGTGTCGGTTCGCGCGCATCCTTTTACCCCAGCACGTGCTTTTCGGCGTACCGCCATTCGCCGTTGCGAACGACGAATCGATCGTCGTACTGGGCAACGCCGCGGATAGCCCAGGGCGCGTCGCCGGTGCGCTGCAAGATGGCAACGTCCGTCAACGCCGTGGCGCTCTGACCGTCAACGCTGATGATCGAGTTGGCGCACATCAGCTTACCCTTGCGATCAGGCGTGGCTCGCGATCGAGAGCCTTCGAAGAACTCCCTGATGCGCGCCTCGCCGCGAAACTCGCCGTTTGGATTGGCGAAGAGGCCGTCATCCGTAAACAAGTTGACGATTGTCTCGACGTCATGCGTGTCGTGGGCCTGTATATAGCGGCCCATGAGATGGCGAATCTGCTCCTCAGCGCTCATCGTGACCCTTTTCCCATTTCCCCTGATTTTCCAACAGTATACGACGGGATATAGGATTCGCTCGCATGCAAGCGAGGTTGATACGTCCTTTGCCGCTCGCTCGTCCACGTCGAATTCGTCGCCGGGCGGCGTTGGGCCTGCTGCTCTCCACGGGGATGGTTACTCTGGTCGCGGCATGCGTGGGCGCTCCGTCGGCCGCGAACCCAACAGTTCAGCAGCCCACAACCGCGCCCCTGACGGGCTCAACGCCACCAGCGGCGGCGGGGGCGACGACCGCTTCGACGCTGACGCCAAGCTCGCCCACCGCCCCCGCGGGACAAACTCAGCCCAAACGTGGTGGGACGTTGCGAACCGCGCTGACGCCGGACCTGGCCAACCTGGAAGTCCACTACATCCTGATCAATCAGTACGAAAACTTGTGGCTGACCATGGATCGGCTGATCACGTACGACGACAAGCTGGTCCCCCAGCCGCAACTGGCGGAAAGCTGGGATCTGAGCAGCGACGCAAAACAGCTCAAACTCAATCTCCGCAAGAACGTCCAGTTTCACACCGGTCGCGAGTTCACCAGCGATGACGTCAAATACAACTTGCTGCGTGTCCGCGATGTGAAGGTCGGTGCCGGCACCTTCGCCAATCAGAGCAACTGGTTCACGACCATTGACACACCCGACAAGTACACGATCGTCTTGACATCAGACCAGCCTCGGCCACTCGTGTTCGACTTCCTCGAGTATTTCAATATGGTGGACAGAGTGACGCTGGAGGGGCCCGATGCCAAGACGAAGCTGGTCGGAACCGGACCGTTTTCGCTGGTCGAATGGGCGCAGGGAGATCACCTCACCTTCGCCAGGAACCAGAACTACTGGCAGGCCGACCGACCCTATCTTGACGGCGTCCAGGTCAGTATCCTGCGCGACCAGGCTGAGACGATCAGCCAACTGGAGGCGGGCGCGCTGCACACCATGAAGAATCCGGCGCTGGTCGACGTCGTGCGCCTCAAGGCCGACCCGAACTATCAGGCAATCGTCCACCCTGACAGCGGCATTATCTACGTGTTCGGTCTGAATACCCAGTACCCACCGCTCGACAACAAGAAGGTTCGTCAGGCGCTCAACTACGCCGTCGACCGCAAGCGGTTTACCGACTCGGTGATGCTGGGAATCGGGCGCCCCCAGGAGTTACCCTGGGCGCCCGGCTCACCCGCCTACGATGCCACGAAGGAGACGCTGTACCCCTTCGATCTCGACAAAGCCGCGGCAGGGCTCCGCGACGCGGGGGTGTCCAACTTCGACATTGACCTGGTGTTGACCCAGTCGACCGAAGGGGGCAGCATGGCCCAGATCTTCCAGGCAGACCTGGCGACGGTCGGCGTCAAGCTGAACATTGTGACCACGGATTCGGCAACCTGGTTGGATCAGGTCAACAATCGCAAGTATCGGGGACTGTACTGGTCGACCGTCACTCGGGCCAATCTGCTACCGGGGACGATGATCACCTCCGGGCGCATGTCCGATCCCGTGCAGAACAACTCGGGCTTCACGAGCGACGCGTACACGCAAATTACCACCGCGGCGGTTACCGAGTCCGATCCAGAGAAACAGAAGCAAATCTACGCGCAATTGAACGATCTGCTGCTCGATGAGTCATTTGCGTATATCGTCTCCACAGCGCCGCCAACGATGGTCGCTCGCAGTAACGTCCACAACATCACCACGCCGTCTTACGGCGGGTTCGGCTACGCCGAAACCTGGCTCGACGCCTGATTGCCGGGCATGGACATCGTCGATTCGCAGATCCACGTAAACCAGCTCGGCACCAATTGGCGGAACGCCGACCCGGATGCCGTGATCGAGACGGCGGTCATGATGATGGACGCCGTAGGCATTGCAAGCGTGCTCATCGACGAGGCGGCGGGATTCGACGCCAGGCATCGCCACCTGCCCGCGTACGAGTTGCCGAACGGTGCGATTCGCTCGCAGTATCCGGTTGGTGAGCGGGCTGTCGCCCGCTACCCGGAGCGTTTCGGACTCATTGCGCGGGTGGACCCCGATGACCCCGAACTGGACGACGTGATGGCGGGGGTGCGCGCACGGCCCGGCGGGTTGTGTCTGCGACTCGTGCCTCAGCCGGACAATGGCGAGTTCGCGTACTTGCAGCAGGGAGGCTTTGAGGCGTTGTTTGCGTCCGCCGGCGCGCACGGCGTCCCGATCTTTGCCTGGCTGCCGGGCAGATCACAGGCGCTCGAACCCTATTTGCAAAAGTTCCCAGAGACGCAGGTCGTGCTTGACCACATCGGTCTGGCGGGCGGGACGCTGCAGCCAGACGAGCGCGATCGACAGTTCCGGAGCGTGCTGTCGCTCGCCAGATATCCGAACTTTGCCCTCAAGTGGTGTCACGCGCCGCAGCGCTTTGCTGGGCAACAGGCCTATCCGTTCGCCCGTGTGCTGCCCTACCTGCGGCAGGCCATCGACGCGCTGGGCGCGGACCGCCTCATGGTGGGCGAGTGACCACACCCAGAGCAAGCCGCATCATACGTGGGCTGAGGCGCTGTACTACGTACTTGATGCTCAAAGCCTGAGTCAGACAGAAAAGGAGTGGATCCTGGGCCGTACGGCACGCACGATCCTGCGCTGGCCGCCCACCTCTGCCCGGGGCTGAAGGTGAGCCGCGTTGGCGAACGCGGGACGGCATGGTAGCGTGCGCTTTGCCGCGACGATCCTTACGCGGCGACCGCATGGTGATCACCCGTGGCGGTGCTCAGGGAGACAGAGGGAGAGATATGCAGCGCAGTACCGATCGGATCCTGACCACCCACGTCGGCAGTCTCATCCGCACGCCCGAGATCATGGAAGGTTTGAAGGCGCGCATGCTCGATCGGCCCTATGACCAGGCCACACTTACGACCGACATCGAACGCGGCATAGCGGACGTGGTGCGCAAGCAGGTCGAAGTCGGCATCGACGTCCCCAACGACGGCGAGCTCGGGCGACATGGGTTTTCGAGTTACGCGCACCAGCGCCTGGCTGGTCTGGAGCCGCGTCCGCTTGAACAGAGTGAAAGCGTCTGGCAGACCAGGGACGACAGCGACCAGTCGAGGTTTCCGGAGTTCTTCGCGCAGTACAACGCGCATTTCCGCTATCTGTGGATGCTGCCAGAGGTCTCGATCGACGAGCTGCCCAATCTGCCAGGGAACTACGAGCGGTTCCGGGTCGTCGGGCCGGTCAGCTACACGGGCCAGGCCGCGGTCCAGCACGACATCGCAACGCTCAAGGCGGCCGCCAGTGGTCTGCACGTCGCCGACATGTTCATGACGGCCACGCCTCCGACGGGTCGCCGCACCGACACCGACGTGCTCAAGTTCTATCCCAACGAGGACGCGTACATGTACGCGGTCGCCGACGCCCTTCACGAAGAGTACAGGGCAATCACGGATGCCGGCTTGATCCTCCAGCTCGACCTGGCGGCCACGAGTCGGCAGAACGGGGCCGCTATCGAGCAACGCGTGGAGGTGGTCAATTACGCGCTGCGCGATATCCCTGAGGAGCAGGTTCGCTACCACCATTGCTGGGGCAGTATGAATCACCCGCACACGACCGACGTGCCGCTCAAGGACTTTGTGCAGCACATGCTCAAAATCAAGGCACAGGCGTACTCGATCGAAGCCGCGAACCCGCGCCACGAGCACGAGTGGATGCTCTGGAAGGATGTCAAGCTGCCCGACGGCAAGATCCTGATTCCGGGTTTGATCTCGCATCAGACCAACGTTGTCGAGCACCCGGAGCTGGTGGCCTGGCGGATCAAGAATTACGCGAGCGTGGTTGGCAAAGAGAACGTGATCGCCGGCGCAGACTGTGGATTCTCTCAGCATTGGGACGCCATTCGCGTGCATCCCACGGTGCAATGGGCCAAACTGCAGGCGCTCGTCGACGGCGCGGCGCTGGCAAGCCGTGAACTGTGGAGCTGAAAGCTTCGATTCTTACTCCCGATTTCGGTCCGAAATCGGGAGTCTGGTGACCCACGGCGGTGACCGCGTCGCTGGTGGGGGGCCGCGCCGCAACGTCTCATGAACAGGGGGTAGACAAGCAATGCAACCTGCGGAACCTCGTCCAAGCGGCGGTGTCAACCGCCGAATGGCGCTGCGACTGCTCGCATCCGGGGGTGCCATGGCGCTCCTGGCCGCCTGCGGCCCCGTGGCGCCGCCAGCGTCAAGCGCTCCGCCCTCGACCGTTCAGCCGAGCACGGCGGGGACGCCCGCTCCGGCCAGCGGTGGGCCCAAAACGGGCGGCACGCTGAATTTCACCCTTGCCGACCTGGGGACCGAAAATAACGACGTTATTCTGGCGGCCACCAACAACGTCACCCCGCTCATCTATGAGCCTTTGCTGCGCTACGATCCCCAGGGCAACATCCTCCCGTGGCTGGCTGAAAGCTTTTCGATGAGCCCGGATGGCAAGCTGTGGACGTTCAACTTGCGCAAAGGCGTGAAGTGGACCAACGGTGACGATTTCACCTCGGATGACGTCAGCTTCAGTATTCAACGCTACATCTCCGACGACGCCAAAAGCGCCTGGTCGCCACTGCAACGCCAGACTGTTGATCACATAGAGACCCCGGATCCAAACACGGTGCTGGTCTACGCAAAGGACCCGCCGTACGTTTTCTATCCAGACGCGCTGACCGGACTGTGGATCATTCCCAAGAACTACTTCGAGAAGGTCGGCCTCGACACGTTCAGCAAGCAGCCGATTGGAACCGGACCCTGGGTGTTGAACACCTTTACCTCGGGCGCCAGCGCGGAACTCCAGGCGAATACAGGCTACTGGGGAACGGCACCCGCCTGGGACAAACTGATGTTGTTACAAACGCCCGAAGAGTCGACCAGGATTGCGATGCTCAAGCGCGGCGAGGCCGACGTCGTCAGCGTCTCCAACGACAATGCCGTCCAGCTGCGCGACGCCAATGGCTTCCAGCTCCGGCAAACCAAGGCCTCCACGATTCCCGGCCTTTTCTTGACGGGCTACTGGCTGCAACCCGGCCCGACGTCCGACGCACGCGTGCGCCTGGCCATGGACCTCGCGTTGAATCGGCAGGAGATCGTGGATTCCTTCTTCAAAGGCTTCGGCAAACCAGCGGCGGGCAACATCACGTTGACAGAGCTGCACTGGGGGTTCGATCCAATCTGGTACAGCATCACGTACGATCCCGCCCAGGCAAAGCAGCTGTTACAGGACGCTGGCTACCCGGGGCAGTTTGCCGATCCAACGGTGCGTATCTTCTCCGTGGTCCAGGCTTCAGCTGGCTGGGAGCCCGACTTCCTGCAGCTCATCTCGGGCTACTGGGAGGCTGTCGGCATCAAGACCCAGCTCGTGCCGATGGACTACACCAGCATGCGAAGCGCCTGGATAGGCAAGGACCCGAAAATCATGGGTGGCGTCGCGCCGTTCATGAGCCTTGGAGGGGGCTCAGCGGCCAACAGTATTCCCGCTCAACAAAACCACATGACCTCGAAGGGCGTCAACGTCAGCGGGAACGATCCGCAACTGGACAAGGACTTCTTTGCGATGACGTCCGAACTCGACGCGACGAAGCGGTTGGCGCTGTGGCACACGGTGCAGCAGGAAGCCTTCGCCCTGCATTCCGTGCTGGGTGTGTGCCGCGTTTTCGACCAATACGCCGTAAGCGACAAAGTCGGCGATTGGAATGGGTTGGATTATCTGAATTCCCCGAGTGCGTCGATCATGGCGCTGGCTGGCGCGGGCATCCAGCACAGGTGAGTCAGGACGTCGCCTGCTCTGAGTTCGGCATGGCGGTGACGTCGTGCGGTGGAGGCCTCAAAATGGGCTGACACCGAGGAGACGCCGAAGACACGCACATGGAAGGCCCTACCAGCAGCAGGCAGCACGCGACAGACGGGAAAGCGATCAGCGGCGCGCAGGCGCATGAGGACGATGAGCAAGCCCGCATACTCAGCGAGCGTCTCCACGACCCCACACGCCTGCTTGCCCTGTCGGACGGCGTTTTCGCGATCATCATTACCCTGCTGGTGCTCGACGTCCACGTTCCGGACCTGGCGCAGGGCCAGTCGTTGGCCGAAGCGCTGCAGGAGACCCGCCCGTCGCTTGTGGCGTTCGGCATCAGTTTCATCGTCAGCGGCATGTACTGGGTTGGGCATCGCGACGTCTTTGCACTGATCCGCCGCACGGACCGCGGCCTGGTGTGGCTGAACCTGCTGTACTTGCTGCCGCTGTGCCTGCTGCCCTTTGGCGCCTCACTGCTCGGGCGCTACGACCTGGATGCGGTCGCGCTGCGAATCTACGGTCTCGTACTGGTGGCCATCGGACTCATGCGCACCATCGTCTGGCTGTACGTGCCCCCCCGCACGCATTTGCTGTGGCGGCCGATTGGGGACCGACAGCGGCGGGCGGGGCTGATCCTGGCGATCGTGCCGTGGGTCGCCTACCTGCTCGCGCTGCTGGTCGCGGACGTCAGCCCCGGCGTGAGTCTGGCGATCTATGCAGCTGTGCCGTTAGGCTACTTTCTGAGCATCACGCTCCTCCGACGCGGCCGAAAAGGGGAGCAGACGTACCGCGACTTCACCTGAGGTGAGGCGCTCGGGCGCCGCGCATGGAAGCGATTCCACGATGGACTGCTGCCGGTGTGCCACTCTGCGCTGTCAGCGTGTTCGTTGGTTCAGCTGATACGTACCAGGCCTACCAGACCCACGACGTAGGCCACCACCACCAGCAGCGAGTCGGGGCCGATCCCCAGCAACTTCCGTCGCGGGCGAACCACCAGCCCGACCGCGTAGAGCACCGTCACGATGATGCCGAGGCCGCCCAGCCAGGCCGTGTTCGACGTCACGGTTTGCAGCACAGGCTGGCCCGCGATCAGATCGGCCACCAGGAACAGCGTCAATTGAACCTGGTTGCCTCCGAAGATGTCGCCCATTGCCAGGCCGACACGCCCGAGGCGGACCGCGCGCAGGCCGGTGCTGACCTCCGGCAACGCGGTGACCGCGGCCAGGATCGTGGCGCCAAAGACGACGCCGGTGAGCCCCCAGCGCCCGGCCAGCTCGTCGCTGGCGCGCTCGAGCACAACGCCGGCCACCAGCGTCACGACCGCTGCGGTCCCGAAGGCGATAAGCACCGGGCGGGTGCCCGCGCGCCCGAACCGCCCTGGCCCGCCCGCTGAGGGGGGTGGCGCGCTGACCATCACCGCTTCGATGTGCTCGCTGACGGCGCGCCAGCGCTGGCTCGTCCGCAGACGGTTGAGCAGCTGTACCCCACCCAGCCAGACAATCACGAGCATGAGCGACGTTGGGCTGACAGAGCCGATGGCCACCGACGCCGGCAACAAGTGGCCGAGCAGCGCGATGGCGAGCAGGAGAATGACCAGGAGCGCCTCGACGATCGGCTCGAGCACCGTGGACAGGGATGTCAGCGGCGTCGAACTCCCTGAGATACCGTCGAGCAGCACCAGGACGAGGGTCTGCATCGCGATCCCGCCTAACAGGTTCCCTGTCGCCAGGTCGAGGTTTCCACTCTGGGCGGCTGAGACGGTGACCGCGATTTCGGGCAGCGTGCCGGCGAAGCCCAGGAGGATGAGGCCGCCAAGCGCCTCGCCGAGTCCGAACCGCTCGTCGAGTAAGTCGGTGGTGTCAGCCAGAGTCAGCCCGGCCACCCACGTCCCCAGCGAGGCGAGCACGAAGAGCCCAACAACGGCGCCGGTGGACAGGCCGCTCATCGACGCCTCACGCTGCCCCGCCTCGTCTGCAGCACCCCGGCATCGGCGTCGAACTGGTTTCTTCCACCGTTAACATCCCATTCACCGTCCGTTCACGCGCGGCACTTTACGCTGCCCACATTCGGTTGTCTTGTCACGCTGTGGAGCGCGCCCGCTCACGTTGCACGGTCCAGGCATGGTCCTGCTCTCCCCGCGCGGATGGCGCCAGCTCACACGCGCAGCGTTTCCGAAGGAGGATGATCCCGCATGAGTTTCACTGAGCGGACGGCTCGGTTTCGCCCCTCAATTGCTTCCAGGTTGCACGTTCCACGCGTGGGCGCGCGAGGCCGACTCGACCGCATCAGCCGCGTCGCAGCCGCCTCGGTGCTGCTGCTCGGCGGCACGGCGCTCAGCCCGGCAGGGGCCACGCCCACCGCGGCGGACGGGCCTCCGAGTACGACGATCACCAATGGCACCCTGCAACCGGGACAGGTCAAGCACGTCTGGCTGATCATCCTCGAGAACAAGTCGTACGACGCGACCTTCACGGGTTTGAACCAGAACAGCTATCTGTGGAAGACGCTGCCTGCTCAGGGTGTGCTGCTGACCAACTACTACGGCACCGGCCACGCGAGCATGGACAACTACATCTCGATGGTCTCAGGTCAGGCCCCGTCGGAAGACGTCCAGCAGGACTGCTCTACCAAAGATACGCTGCTCAACACGAACTCGGGGATCGAGTCGTCAGGCGGCTCGCTGGCCAGCAATCCCAACTACGGGCAACTCGACTCCAGGGGCGGCCCGAACGCGGCGCTGGGCGCCAATGGTTGCTCGTACCCGACCAACGTCCCGACGCTGTTCAACCAGTTCAACGCCGCCGGCGTGTCGTGGAAGGACTATGCGCAGGGTCTGGGTGGCGAGCAGAACTTCGTCCAGAATCCGAATATGCCGTTCCAGGCTGACACCGTGCCCAATCGCGACGACGCCGCGTGCGGTGGCGCTGGCGCCGCGGACAACAACCCCATCACAAACCCCATTGACCTGAATGCGCCCACCGGCGACGTCACCAGCTTCACGGGCGTCCAGAACAGCGTCATCAATGGCACCAATTACATCGACCAGTACGTCGCCAAACACAATCCGGTGCCCTGGTTCGAGTCGTTGACTGGCGAAGTCACCAGCAACGGCAACTCGCCGGCACTCAACGAGCCGTCCGATGGGGGCACCAACTGCGACGCCAACCACGTCGTCAACCTGGCCAATCCCAAGACCGGGTTGGTCGCGGACCTGATGGCGAACACAGTGCCGGCGTTCAGCTGGATCAGCCCGAACAATTGCAGTGACGCCCACGACGCCGTGTGCAAGGGCAACAATCTGTCGGGCGCCTTCAACGCCGATGGCTCGCCCAACTACCAGACCGGTACGTCGTACGCATACGATCCCGAAACCGTTCCACCGGTCAACTACACCGGGGGGCTGTATGCCGCCGACCTGTTTCTCGAGTACTACATCCCGCTGATCGAGCAGTCGCAGGCGTTTCAGGATGGCGGGCTGATCGACGTCACCTTCGACGAAGGCTTTCCGCCCTTCACCTACACGGGCAACAGCTTCAACAACGCGGACGGCTATCCAGCAACCGCCGCTGACCAGCCCAACGCCAGTGCGGGCATCGCTGCCGACGCTGCCGGGCAGAACGTCGGTGGCCAGGACACGGCGACCGAGCCAACCGGTCCCAACTCGACCCTCCGGACCGACGCCAATGGCAACCAGTTGTACCCGGGACCTGGTAACAACAGCTTTATCGACCGCCCCCCGGCGTGTACCTCGACCAGTCCGCTCACGCCCTCCAATTGTGTGCCGGGCATCGTCCGTGGGGGTTCGGGCAACTCGCCTGCCGCGCGCATGGACAACAGCGCCAGCGGTGATTCGTCGTCGAGCACGATTCAGGACAACGCCATCGTCTCCGACGACACTGGCCGCGAAGTGAGCGGTACCAATATTCCCGACAGCTCCTTCGTCGGCGCGGTTACCGACAGCGGCCCACAGTTCCCTACGGATAGCGCGGGTTCTGCCACGGTGGGTTCGTTCCAGCTGGTTGATCAAAGCGGCAGTCCGGTCAATCCGAGCGGGCCTGTCAGCGGGATCACACTCAGCGCCGAAGGCGCGCCAGGCGCACTCCAGCCGGGCCAGACGCCCGACCCGCTCTACGACGCGACCGATCCCACGCCGGGCGGCGGTGACACCGGCAGCGTGCTGATCGGTCCAAGCGTCAAGCCGGGCACGGTGTCGAACGTCAAGTACAACCACTACAGTTGGCTGCGGACCATGGAGGACATCTTCAACGTGTCCGAAGGCAACGACAAGGCGCCGCTGTCGCCGGGTGCAGGTAGCGTTTCAGGTGGGCTCGACGGCATGGGCCACCTGGGCTACGCGGCGCAGGAGGGGCTGGCGGCGTTCGGCTCCGACGTCTTTACGCAGACACAATGAGGCTTCGTCAGTCCGTCGGCGCGGCGCCTGCGCGGCTCAGGCGAGCGTCGGCCCTGGCCGGGTGCGTCGCGATCGTGGTTGCCGGTGGCATTTCGGCATGCACGGCGGCGTCGTCCCAGGTGGCGGAGGCGCCCGCCGCGGCGCCGACGGCCGCGTCAACGACGGCCGCGTCAACGACGGCCGGGTCAACGGGCGGCCTCGTGGGCTACCCGTCGTTTCTGCCGCCCAGCACGCTGCACGTGACCAGCGACATGCCGCTCGCCGGCAGCGTCGAGCAGCCCGCACTGACGTCGGAGGGCGACGCCGTGAGAGTCGTCACCCCGGGCTGGTCGGTGACCGCGGTTGTCAACGGACCAGAGGTGCCTGGCGAGGGTCTGCCCTACCAGCCGCCCTCCACCACCTGCACCTGGACGGTCAAACTGAGCGACGCGACCGGCAGCGTCCCGATTGTCATTGCCGATTTCGACACGATCGACGTTCGCGGCACCGTCTACCACCCCGACCTGGTGCCCGGGCGTCCGGCACCACCCGCCACGCTCGAGCCTGGCCAGACCGCTACCTTCGAGCTGCGCGCTGGCGAAGCGCTCGGCGAGGGTCTCATGCGCTGGGCGCCCATCGACGGGCACATTGTCGCGAGGTGGGATTTCGTCGTCGAAAACGACTGACGAGCGACGACCGGCGCGGCGCGATTCGCCGCGCCGGTCACAGGTGGACCGTCAGGCCCAGGAATAGCAGCCCGAGCGCGATCGGCAGGTCGAACGCTCGGCTTCCCGAGTGGATGCACAGCCGCTGGGGCAGCACACGAAACCGACGCCAGATCAGTGGCCACAGGAACGGCTGACCCATCGGGCTGATCGCATCACCAACCAGGTGACTGGCATAGCCGGCGGCGAAGGCCTCGGCGAGCAATTGATGCCGCGGCCAGCTGATGGGAAACAGCACGCTTACCGCCACGAACACAACGACCACGGCAACCAGTGAGTGGGTCGGGCCGCGGTGGCTGAGCAAGCCACAGGACTTGCTGTGCGAGGGATGGCGTGAGCGTGGCGCCCACTGTGTATCGATATCGGGCAGCGGACCGGCGAGGGCGCCAGCCAGCAGCATCAACCCCAGGTCTCCGCCGCTGACGTGTGCCACCAGCGCGCCAGCGCCAGCGCCGATCAGGATGTGCTCAGATGCGTTCACTTCGCGATCGCGCCCGTGCGGCAGGGCGTGCGCTGCA
The DNA here is from genome assembly GCA_963776625.1 of uncultured Chloroflexia bacterium. Taxonomy (GTDB): domain Bacteria; phylum Chloroflexota; class UBA6077; order UBA6077; family CF-72; genus CF-72. Next base: position 564,980 of record CAVZNP010000015.1, read on the forward strand.
ACACGGGCTCCGCCGCGCGCTGCAACGCCAGGCCTCTGCCGTGGGCTGCCTCCGTCCTGTCTGCCTACGTGCTTTCTGCCTGCACGCTCTCCAGCGTCGGCGTGCGATAGCGGTCCTCGGGATCGTCCCAGCCGATGAAGTTCGGCTTGCGCTTTTCGGCGAAGGCGCGGCGGGACTCCATCAGGTCGCTTTGGGCACCATGCTGGCGCAAGCGGTCTGCCAACTCCTGCAGCTCCGCCGTCACGGGCGGACGCATGGCGCGCATCATCACCAGCGTATTCACCCGCGCCGCCGGTGGCAGCGTCATCAAGTGCTCCGCCATCTCGAACGAGACCGGCATCAACTGGTCGTCGTCCACCAGCCGGTTCAGAAAGCCCAACTCGTACAGGCGCTGGGCGTCGAAGCGAAAGGCGAATGCCATCTCGGTTGCAACCGTATGCGACAGGCCGCCGATGTGGCCGTGGTTGAATCCGCCCAGCAGCCAGCGCTTGGCCTCCGACATCTCGAACACCGCCGCGCGGACAGCCACCCGCAGGTCGGCGCGCTCGGCGAGCATGAACCCGCCGCCCATCGCAAAGCCATTGATGGCCGCGATGATGGGCTTCTGGATCTCACCCGACGTGTAGGGGTTTTCGCGTGGCGGCCGGCCGCTGCCGTTATTGCCGCTGCCGCTATTGCCGCCGCCGCTATTGCCGCCGCCGCTATTGCCGCCGCCGACAGTGCCGCGTTCGACGGATTCCTTCATGTCCTCGCCGACGCAGAAGGCGCGACCCGTGCCGGTGTAGATGGCAACTTCCAGATCGCGGCTGTCACGGAACTCCGACCAGGTCTCCGCCAGCGCAGTCCGCAATTCCGAGCCGAGCGCGTTGAGCCGCTCGGGTCGGTTCATGCGGATAACGAAGATGCCGTCGTGTCGCTCCGTCTCGACGACGCTCACGGCGCCACGTCCGCCTTCGGTTTCGGCGCGATCACACCCGCGTCTTCCAGTTGACGGATCTCGCTCTCCGAGTAGCCGTACTCGCGCAGGACCTCCTGCGTGTGCTCGCCGGGCGCAGGCGCCGGCCGACGCAGCGCGGTTGACGTGCGGGACAGGCGCATCGGCGCGCGGACCAGGTCCAGCGTCCCGTAGCGCGAACTCTGCACGGTCTCAGCCATGCCGAGATGCTGGACCTGCGGGTTGGCAAAAACCTGGTCGATGGTCAGGATGGGGCCGCACGGAACGCCCGCCGCGTTCATCGCCAGAATGAGCTCTTCCATGGTGAATTGCCTCGTCTTCTCCTCCACGATGGCACGCAGATCTGCGCGGTGGACCGCTCGGCCGCGTGCAGTCTTGAACCGATCGTCCGTGTCAAGCTCCTCCGCCTGGATGACCGTGAGGAACGCGCGCCACTGATGGTCGCCGGTGGCGGCGATGTTGATGCTGCCGTCGGCGGTGGGAAAGACGCCGGTTGGGAAGCCAGTTGGATGGTCATTCCCTGCCTGGGGTGGGACCTCGTGCCCGATGAGCCAGCGCGTCGCCTGGAAGTCGAGCATGGCGATCTGCGCCTCGAGCAGCGACGTGTGCACCCATTGACCTTCGCCCGACCATTCCCGCTCGAGCAGCGCAGCCATGATGCCGTGCGCCAGAAACATGCCCGAGCAGAGGTCGGAGATGGCGATGCCCACGCGCCACGGGCCGCCACCTGGTGGGCCGGTGATGCTCATCAGTCCGCCCATGCCCTGGGCGATCTGGTCCACGCCCGGTCGGTCGCCGTACGGTCCGTCCTGACCGAAGCCCGAAATGCTGCCCATTACAATGCGCGGATTGACTCGCTTCAGGGTCTCGTAGTCGATGCTGAGCCGATATTTGACGGCGGCCCGAAAATTCTCCACCACCACGTCGGCGTCCGCTGCCAGGCGATAGAACAACTGGCGGCCGGCGGCCGTCTGCAGGTCAAGGAACACCGAGCGTTTATTGCGGTGCAGGTTTTCGCGATCGAAGTTCGGGAAGCTGGCATCCACACCGCCCAGGCTGGGCCGCGTTATCTGAATGACCTGGGCCCCGAGATCGGCCAGAATGCGGACGGCGGTCGGGCCCGCGCGAGCCTGGCACAGATCGAGGACCTTGATGTGACCCAGCGGGCCCGCGTTCCGCGGCTCACTCATCGGACCAGGTGCGAACAATTCTGGAGCACGCGGTCCATGCTACGCCTCCAGCTTCCGCTCAGAAACGCGGGCGGATGCTGGAGGATGAGCAGGACCTCTCCGCCCGCCAGACCTGGCTGGGCTCGGTCAACGAGGAGAGTTCAGCCGACCTGCGCCGCGGTTGGCCCCTCGCCCATAAGCCTCGTACGGCGCACGTCGCGCGGCTCGTCCGCCGGAAAGGGCCGGCCACGGTGCATCGTGCGACGGTTGTCCCACATGACCAGGTCGCCCGTCGAGCGCCTGTACCTGCCGGTCCCTGTCCAGGTTGGACACGTCGGCGAAGGTTGTGGGCAGCCGGAAGTCGTCGGCGTCAGGCAGGCGGACACTGGTGCCGGCGCCGCTGGCGTCTTCCAGCTCGCCGAGGCCGCGGCTGAAGGCCAGGTGCTGCTCGTCCGTCAGGGGCTGATCGTGGAACACGAGCACGGCGTACGCGTGCATTCCGGCGTGGATCGCCGCCGCGTCCTGGGGCGAGGGTGGCTCACGCAAATCCAGGCCCTCGACTTCGGCGGCGAAGCAAGGGCCGATCTGGCGGGTGCTGAACGGCACGGACGACTGTCTCCTCGCGTCTCGGATAGCGTTAAGCCGCGGCGTGCCGTCAGACATCGACGCCGAACCAGAGCCGGCTGTACGGCACGCTGATGACACTGCGCGAGACCCGGATGTCCAGCAGCATCGGGCCATCGCCGGCCATGAACTCGTCCACGCCGGCCTTGACCTCCTCCAGGGAACGTGCCTGCAGGCCGCGACAACCGAACGCGCGCGCGACTGCCCCGAGGTCCGGCGTCGGGATGGCTGCGGCGCGCGCGTCCATTTGTTTGGACACGAACTTCTGGTACTCGGCACCGAGCGCTTCGTCGTTGAACACCGCGATCAGCAGCTTGACGCCGATTCGCGCGGCTGTCTCGAGCTCCGACATGTGCATCAGCGTGCTGGCATCGCCGTCCAGCACGGCCAGCGGCGCGCCGTTGAGTGCCACGGCCGCGCCGATGGCGGTCGGGACCGCCTGGCCGATGCAGCCGAAGGTATTGATGGCCCAGGTGAGCTTGCGGGGCTTGCGCATGAAGATGCCGGTGATACCCGAGCAGTGGCCGGTGCCGTGGACGACACCGACGTCCGACGGTAAAACGTCGTCCAGGATCGCGGCGACGCGTCGCGGATCGACGGTGCCCGGATCCAGCTCGAACTCGCGCGGGTCCGGATCGTACTCCGCGAGCATGGCGCGGGTCTCAGCGGTGCGGAAGCCGGTGCTCGAGACACGCTGTTCCGCCAGTTGCTCGTCCAGCAACTCGACAGTGAGTTTCGCGTCGCCCTGGAGGTAGTGATCGGCACGCTTGCCGGTGCCCATGACAACGGAGGGTTTCAGGTCGATCTGGACATAGCGGGCGTTCGGGAAGATGTAGCCGTGCTCAGTCGTGTAGTGGTTGAGAGTCGCGCCCACGCCGATCACGACGTCCGCGTCGGCGAACAACTCGATGGCGGTGCGGGTGGCGTACAGGCCGGACACGCCGACGTGGTACTCGGACTCGCCGAGCCAGCCCTTCATCGGGAGGGTCGTCGCCAGCAGCGCCCCGATCCGATCTGCCAGGCGCGTGATCGCTTCGCCGGCGCCGGAGGCGGCCGCGCCCTGTCCCATGACGATGACCGGCTTTTTGCTCGCGGCGATAACGCGGGTCGTCTCGCGCAGCAGGTCCGCGTCGGGCTGGACACGTTGGCGGCCGGGCAGCCAGGTCAAGGACGTCTGGTACTCGTCGAGGTCGCCGTCGTACTCCTCGGCCTGAACGTCAATCGGCGCGTTGAGCACGATCGGGCGGGACTCGACGCGCGCGCGGTAGAACGCCGTCCGAACGGCGTCCTCGGCCTCGCTCGCCTTCCAGATGGGCACGAAGCCAGCCTCGGTGGCCTCGACGAATCTCGCCTGGTTGAACTGCTGCACGCCCTCAGGGTCGTTGAGGGCCGTATCGCCAGCGAAGATGACCATCGGCACCCGTGCGCGGGCAGCGACGATCAGCGCGGTGGCGAGCTGGCTCAAGCCGGGGCCTTGCGTGACGGTGCAGATGCCCGGCTCGGCCGGTGGCTCGCGCCCAGCCCTCGGCCATGGTCAGCGCGGTGCCTTCATGCCGCGTCTCGTAGATCGCGACGTCGGGGTGCTGGTCGAGGGCGTGCCACCAGTACATGTTGCCGTTGCCCATCAGACCGAAAACGGTGGTGACGCCTTCCTTGATGAAGGCGCTCGCCAGCGCGTCGGATACCTTCATGTTCGCGGTCCTCCTGTATCTCCCAACGAGATCGCGCCGCCGGCGCTCAGCGTGCTAAATCGCGAAGCTCTGTAGCTCAGATCCGCTTGTAGACGCCCGGCGATCCCATCGCCATGGTCATGGCGTCGCGCATGGCGCTGGACTGTGGCGAGGAGTGCTCGCGCTGGTAGTTCCACGCCGTGCTCTCGGGAACCGCTTCGTTTTCGAACTCGTAGACGGTGGTGTAACGCACCTCGCCTTCGAGCACGCGGTATCGTCGCGCGTAGATCACACCTGGCACCGTCCGATACCCCGGGATGTACTCGCCGTTGTACCAGGCGTTCCACGCCGCATCGACCGTGTCTGGCACGGACATCCGACCGATCTGGAGCGCCTGCGCCATAGCGCGGTCCGCGTTTTCCAGCCCTTCGGGGAACAGCTGCGCACCGAGGACGCGCGTGAAGTTCTTGCCGATGACCCGTGGCGACATCTGCTGGTCCCAGGCTGTCGTGGGCCGCTTCACGAAGGCGTCAGAGTGGATGACCTCGGGGCTTTCCAGTTCGTAGACGGCGAGGTACTTTGGGCCGCCTTTCACCGCGACGTAGCGCGCCGCGTCCAGAATGCCCGGAATCGCTTTCAACTGCGGCACGTGCCGCGTGTCGTACCAGGTGTTGAACTCCGCGTCGTGTGTGTCGTCGATGAGGTCCGTGTAGACCAGGTAGATCGCGTGACCCTTCTTCGCCATGCGCCACTCCTTATTAACACTCAGCACATCAGCGTACCCGGAAGCCCCCAGTTGGGGGCTTCCGATTGCCTGGCACCCGCGGCTGCATTTCCAGTGGTACGCTCCGCACCATGCAGAACGTGGAGCACGGACATGCCTGATGCAGCTGAACATGCGGTAATCGCCATTTTCGACGACGCCACCCGAGCCGAGCAGGTTGCCAAGGACCTGATGGGCTGGGACAAGGCCAACGAAGACATCAAACTCGGCGCCATTGGCATGCTGACCAGGGAAGGCGGGACGTGGGGACTGGGCGAGATCAAAACCCGGAACTTCAGCTCGCGCAACACCGGCAAGGGCGCGAAGGTTGGCCTGGGCCTGGGCGTCCTGGCTGCGGTCCTGTCTGGTGGCCTGACGCTGATTCCAACGGCTATCGGTGGTGCGGTCGCGGGTGGGGCGGTGGGCTCATTGACGCGAAAGGGACTCGGCGTGACTGACGAGGAACTGCAGCAGCTGGTCACGGAGCTGGACGGCGGGCGCGCGGCACTTCTGGTCATGTCTGATGCGGCCGAGGTCAAAGCGACCACTGACTACCTGGTGGCGGCGGGTGGCCGACCGTATAGTCACGAGATCAATGCCGGGGACCTGCAAGCAGCCGCTCAGGCAGCCACCGCGGACGCACCCACCACACCGGAGGCAACCAGCTAGTTGACGGTGTAAACCCGCGCTCGGGTTTGTCGGCACGTGGGGAGAGGCCGGCAGCCCACCAGGGGGGAGCGTGAGGTTGTCTAGCGACGCAGACTGATGTCGGCGCGCGCCTTCGGTTCTGGTGCGGGATTGACGGGCCCAGCCTGGGTGTACAGCGGCCACCAGCCCTCAGGGTCGCCGAAAACCATCCAGCGCGTGATGTCGTGCATGTGCGCATACTCGATCGTCTCCTCGGGCGAGGAGAAGAACAGGGGCGTCCCCCGCACACGCAGAACGACCGGGGCACTATCCAGCACAATCACGCCGTATCTGATCGCTCGATCTGACACACGCGCGGACCTCCAAGGCTCCGCCCACCGGTTATACACCACCGGCCTTCCGCCACCGGCCTTCTGCCACCGGCCTTCTGCCACCGGCCTTCTCGCACCGGCGCGAGCCTCTGCGCCGCTCCCCGGCAGGTCATGGCGTTCGTCCGTTGCAATTCCGCACCAGAACCTCGCCCAGGTAGGTGGTTTATTCGCCATGCCCGACGCCCGTCCGTAGAATGCGCCGCGATGAACCTGGGCAATGTCAGTTCCTGAAATCGATCTCACGCGTGTAGCGTCTGCGCGGCCCCTCGCGCGACTTTCTGAACAATCGGGCCGCTACGGCTACCGGCTAGCGCTCACGCTCATGGTCCTGGTCCCCTTCGTTGCCCTGCTCGTAGCCCTCCATCAGCTGTGGGACCATGGTGTCGGCTGGACCGAGGTGCTGTTGCTCTTCGGCATGTACGTGCCCATCAGTCTGGGTGTCACCGCCGGATTTCACAGAATGCTCACCCACAAGAGCTTCGTCGCCCATCCGATCGTCAAGTTCGTACTCCTGGTGTCGGGTTCCATGGCAATAGAAGGCAACTGTATCGGCTGGGCAGCCGATCATCTGCTGCACCACCAGTTGTCAGATAAAAAGGGCGACCCTCACAGTCCGACAGAAGGCCTCTGGCACGCGCACGTGGGTTGGTTGTTCGATGGCACGCAGGCCGACCCCGCGTTCTACTGCCCGGCCCTTCGCAAGGATCGAGTTATCTCTCTGGTCGATCGCACGTACCTGGTGTGGGTGCTGTTGAGTCTGGCCATCCCGTTCCTCATTGGAGGCTGGCAGGGCCTGATCTGGGGCGGTCTGGTGCGGATCTTCTTTGTGCACCACGTCACGTGGAGCGTTAACTCTGTGTGCCATACCTGGGGAACGCGTCCCTACGCGACGGATGATCGCAGCCACAACAACTGGTTCGTGGGGCTGCTCGCCATGGGGGAGGGTTATCACAACAGCCATCACCGCTGGCCGCGAGCGGCTATTCACGGCATGGATCGCTGGCAATTTGACGTTTCGGGTTGGCTCATTCAACTCCTCGAAAGGGTCCATCTTGCGAGCGGTGTCTGCCGCATCTCGCTGGAAACACGCCTGAGGAGTCGCAGAGAGCTTTACGCTTGACGAGCGTTCGGACCAGCGGCTGACCCCGCGGAAATCGCCATGGTGCGCTCGGGTCGGTGGCGCTTGACAGGTACCGACAAAGTCCTAGACTGCTCGAGTCTTGAACCCGCGCTTGCGCCGCACACCGCCTGGCATGCGCGCCGCACTGCCCGCGCCGCTACTGGCGAGGACAGTGGCGATGGCACTGGCAATGGCCATGCTGTTCGGCGGGCTGCCCATGCCCGCCACCGCGCAGCAGCAGCCAGGCGGCACGTGGACCGACTGTTCGGCGGGCAGTACCGTCGCCGATCCGGGTGGTGTGCACGGCCTGTTCGTCGCTGGCGCGAACCAGGTCCCCAATGCATCGACCGCGGCCGCGGTCCTCAACTATCTGCCTACGGATTCCACCATTTGCGGCGCGAATCTGGTACTTCCCTGGAGTGCGATCGACCACGGGCCGAGCGCCAGTCCGCAGTACGACTGGTCGTTTCTCGATCAGGCGGCGGCGCCGTGGAAAGCCGCGGGCAAGGTCGTCAATCTCATCGTCTGGGGCACCGACGAAAAGGCCTCCGAAGAAGTTGACGGCACGCCGGCGACCCCCGCGTACGTGCTCGCCGCAACGGACACCGTGAGTTGCCCCAACGACGGCAGCATTCCACTCTACTGGGAGCCCGCCTACCAGCAGCCGTGGCGAGCGTTCGAGAGCGCGCTGGTCGCGCATGTCGCGGGGGATCCCAGCGTCGGCTACATCCGTTTCGGACTTGGCACCGGTGGCGAGGATTTTCCGGTGGACGGTTTTGCGGGAGGCGCCTGCTTCAAAGCATGGACTGCCAAAGGGCTAACCGCCGCCCGCTGGATGGACCTGAGCATTTCCCAGGTCGACTACGAGGCGTCACTGGGCTCGGACCACCCCATTCTGGTCGGCATCAACTCCTTCCCGGACGCACCGCAACTCCCTGACAAGGTGGCTGCTGAGGCGGCCAGCAACGGCATGGGTTTCGGCATGCAGGGGATGACTGTCAGCCAGGTGCAGGATGCTGAATCACACAGCGCGTGCTACGCCGACTGGTGCGGCCTGTTCAGTAGCTGGGCTGGCCAGGTGCCGCTGGAAGTGCAGACGCTGTCGCCGAGCACGCCCGCTGGCGGTGGGACGTCCGGCGCCTTGCCGCCCCAACTCGACTACGCCATCACCCAGGCGCACGCTCAGGTGCTGGAGCTGTATCCCGAAGAGTGGCTGGTGGCCGACGACCCATCGTGGCGCACCTACCCCCAGTTTCACGACGCGTATGCGCAGGCGCTCGCGTTGGCGGCCTCCGAGGTGGGTGGTGACACGAGCATGAACCCGTAGCGCGACCGGTGTGAGCTGGAACTGATTCCATCAGGCGCGAGTCACCTCGTGCCAGATTGCGTTGACAAAGGCTCTCCCCCAGAAGCCGATCGACAGAATGCCGCCCCACAGCGCGCACGTTGCGAAAGGGACCGATGTGGTGGTGGGGCACAGGACGGTACGGTACTCAGCCGCGTGGCAACGGCAATGTCAGCCCGCGTCCACTGCGCCTCGCAGCCACCCGCGCGCCACGATCAGCAGCACGAACGAGATCCCCAGCAGCAGCACCGACAGCGCGACGGCCGCGTCCAGGTCGGACTCCAGGGCGTTGTAGATCGCCAGCGGCATGGTCTGCGTCCGTCCGATCAGGCTGCCCGCGAACATGATGGTCGCACCGAACTCGCCGAGGGCGCGCGCCCAGCACAGCACCGCCCCGCCGAACAGCGCCGGCGCGGCAACTGGCGCCGTGACGAGGCGGAACACCTGCCATTCGGAAGCGCTCTCCAACCGCGCCGCCTCTTCGAGCTCCGGTGGTACGACCATGAAGCCGGACCGCGCCGCGCGGACGTAAAACGGCGCCGCCACGAACAGGCTTGCAAGGACCACCGCGGCCGTCGTGAATGGCAGCTCGATACCGACGGCCTCCAGTTGCGCTCCGAACAGCCCGTTGCGACCGAACGTGAGCAGTAAGGCCAGACCAGCCACCGCCGGCGGCAGGACGATGGGCAGGTCGATGAGCGTGTCGAGCAGGATCTTGCCGCGGAAGTTGCGCCGCGCCAACAGCAGCGCTAGCGGCGAGCCGAGAACCAGCGACAGCACCATCACCAGCAGCGTGGTCTCGAAGCTCAGCCGCAGCGCCTCCACGACGATCGGCTTGGTGAGCGAATCGAGGAACTTGCCAGAGTTTGCGGCCCGCAGCACGAGGCCGACCATGGGCAGCACAAGAAAGAGCACGAGCAACGCGCCCATGGCAATGGACAGGCCGTTCAAGGGATCTGGCCTGGGGCGGTTGCGTTCACCGCTGCGCAAGCCAAGCCGCCCGGCCCACGTGCTGGTGTCGAGCCCGGCTTGCTTACCGGACGCGAGTGTGCCCGGCGCAACCATGGCGTCGACCTGGAGCTCGGTGCGAGTCTCGCGCTCGCTCTGAATCATCGCTGCGTCACCTTTGCCCGCGGCGCGGACGCGGCGCTACGCGACTGCCGGGCGCGCGTCGCGCGGCCCGCTAGTTCTGACGTCAGACAGCAGTTGCATCAGGTTCGCGCGACTGCTGCCACCAGACCCTTGACGTCGACAGTCGGCGAGAAGTTGACGGAAGCTGCCGGGTTGGGTGCCGCCGCCGCGGCCGGGGGTGGCGGTTGGAAGTTCCACATCTTGAGGATGTTCTGGCCAGCCGGCGAGAGCACGAAGTTGACCCAGGCCTGACCACCACTCGGGTTGTCACCCTTGGTCGTGGCGATGGGATAGACGACGACCTGGTTCAGGGCATCGGGGACGGGGAACGACATCAGCTGACCCTGGGTGCTGGGAGTGATATCGGTGGCGTAGACCACGGCCGCATCCGCCTCCCCCAACTGCACCTGGGCGACGATCTGGCGATCGTCGGTCTGCTGGGAGACGATGTTCTGCTGGACTTTGGATTGAAAGTCGGAACCGAAGCTTGGGTCCTGGCTCGCCTTCATCAACATGGTCTGCGTGTATTGACCGATGGGCACGCTGGTATCGGCGGTGACGACCTTGACGCCCGGGTTGGCCAAATCCTTCAGCCCCGTGATGTGGGCCGGGTTGTTGTTCGGGACGATGATGATGAGCGAGTTAGTGGCAAAGATCTGATCCGGACCGGTGACCGCGCCCCCACTCTTGGCGGTGTTCATGGTCGTCTGGTCGGCAGCCGCGAACGCGTCGGCTTTGGCGCCCTGGCTCAGCTGCGTCGCGAGCGTGCCAGAACTGGCGTAGTTGAAGGTCACCTGCGCGCCTGGATTCGCCTGCTGGAAGGCCATGCCCATGGCGTTGAAGACGTCGGTCAACGAGGCGGCGGCAAAGACCGTGATATCACCGGTCGCTGGCGGCCCGCTCGGCGCCGCGGCCCCAGCGGCGACGGCCGAGGGCGAGGGCGAGGCCGCCGCGGCCGGCTTGACGGCGGGCGCCGGCGAGGCGGCGGCCAGGGCTGAGGGCGAGGCGGCGGGTGACGCCGCGGGCGAGGCCGCGGGAGATGCTGCTGCCGCGGCCGGCGAGGCGACCACCGAAGGCTGGGACGCGGCGGGCGACGCGACCGGGGCGACCGTCGGCGGCGCGGCGGCCGGCGCCGAGGTGGGCGCTGGCGGAGTGCTGGGCGCGGAGCACGCCGTAACCAGCAACAGGCCAAACGCTGCCGTGAGAAGGTACTTCAAGGCGGACATGCGGGACCCCCATGGGCGTGATGTCGTGTGGCGTACGTGTGAGCGTGACGAAGACGAACAACTGTTCACAGGCGGCGTAGCGATGTAGATCGTACGTGATTACAGAGTAGTCGCCCGTCACCGAAGGGCGCATCCAAAGGCGCGGGATGGCAAAGCGCGGGCACACACGCTCGTCGGCCGAGCTCGCGTCGTTGTTCGGCGGCAACACGGCGCTGGCGGTGTGGAGCGTTGCCATGACCGGCAACCGCATCATGCCGATGCAGGGCGCGCTGCCGCTCTGGGAAGGTAATCAGTGCCTGGCGCGATCGGCGTCGGTGGGGCGCGGCCAGAAGAAGACGAGGCCGTGGCGCGCGTCGGCCTGGAGGCCGCCGGATTTTCAGCAACGCCGAGCTGATCGACGATCGACAATCGACGATCGACAATTGACGAGCACAATTGGCAACGTCTCACGCCTGCAGACAGTTGTGGAGTCTGGCGTGAGTAGTTCCGATCGCAAACAGCCGCAACCAAGTCTCAACCGTGCCTGAGCCGTCGAATTCGATCCATAAGCTGAAACTAAGCGGGAGTGCTTACGCCCTGTCGCAAAACGGAATCTGCTGCTGACCCGCTGTCTCACGGCGAACGGGCACTGTGGTTCCTTCACCAGCTTGCTCCAGAAAGCGCGGCGTACAACGTCCCGCTCGCACTTCACATCTCCGGCGAAGTCGATACTCGAGTGCTGCAGTGCGCCTTGCGGAGCATGCTTGTGCACCACGCGGCGCTGCATACCGCTTATCCGACGCTCAATGGCATGCCAGTGCGGCGTACTCAAATCGATAGCATCCCGCCCTTTGTGGAGGTTGACGCGTCGAGCTGGACCGAGAGCAGCCTGCGCCAGGCGATCGCCGCCCACGCGGCCGAGCCGTTCGACCTGTCCGCCGGTCCACTCGTCCGCTGGGTGCTCTTCCGCCGCGGGCCAGCCGACTTCGTGCTGCTGCTGGTCGGCCATCACATTGTGATAGACGGCTGGTCCAGCGTCAGCGTCCTACTGCCGGAGCTGCGAGCTCGGTATACGGCCGCACTCGACGGCCGCTCGCCCGAGTTGCCAGGTGAGGGCACGGCGACCTACGCCGACTACGCCCGCTGGCAGTCCGCCTGGATCGACGGACCAGGCGCCGCGGCTCAGCGAGCGTACTGGCACACGGTGCTCGACGGGCAACTGCCGACCCTCAACCTGCTGACCGATCGCCCGCGCGTGCCCAAGCGCTTCGTGGGCGCCACGCTTCGCTTTTGCCTCGAGCCCTTCAGGGATGCGCTGTGCGAGCTTGCCAGACAGCAACACACGACGCTGTACACCGTGCTCATGAGCGCGTTCCAGATGCTCCTGAACCGCTTCAGCAACCAGGAAGACTTGTTGATCGGCGTGCCCATGTCAGGCCGCACCGATCGCCGCTTCAGACATACCATCGGCTACTTCGTCAACACCGTGCCCTTGCGCGCCTCGCTGCAGGGTGATCCGACGTTTCGGACGGTGCTTGGCCAGACGCATCGCGCACTGCGCGATGCCGCCCGCCACCAGGACTATCCGCTCGGGCTGTTGGTAGACGAGCTGCAGCCCGCACGTGATGTGTCGCGCTCGCCACTGTTCGACGTGATGTTCAATTACGTACACGCGCCGCGCTTGACCGCGCGCAGTGAGCGCGATCGGGCGGCGGCGGTGTTGCCCATGACCCTGTATCCCCTGCCACAGCAGGAGGGTCAGTTCGACGTCGTGCTTGACGTCGCGAACAGCGACGAGGGCCTCGAGGCGGAGTTGCGTTACTGCACGGATCTGTTCGATGAGCGAACCGCGGCTGCAATGGTGACGCTGTATCAGGAGCTGCTCGAGGCCGTGCTGGTCGATCCGGACGCTCCGATGTCGGCGCTGCCGGGCCTGCGCACGGCTGAGCAACGACGCTTGCGGCACTGCGACAACGCGATCGACCGACGCGTGCCACATACCGGATCCACGCCTGGTGCCGTATCCAGGCCCGGGCTGACGCCTCTTGAAGACCTCCTGAGCGGCATCTTCGCGGAAGTTCTGGATCTCGAGTACGTGCCGACGGATGTCGACTTCTTTGCGCTCGGCGGCAACTCGTTGCACGCGACGCAGGTGGTCGCGCGGATCAACGAAGCCACCGGCCTCACGGTCCAGATCCGAAGCCTCTTCGAGGCTCCTACCGTCCGGGCACTGGCTGCCGAAGTCGAAGACAAACTGGCTGCCCGTCAGGATCAAGCGCAGAGGTCCGCGGTCGAGCGTGTCTCTCGCGATGCTCCGCTGGCGTTGTCCTTTTCACAGCGGCGTATGTGGTTCGTGCAGACTGCCGAGCCGGATGCATCGGCCTACAACGTGGTCTCGGGACTTCGACTTCGCGGTTCACTGGACGTCAACCTGTTGGACCGCGCCCTCAACGTTCTGGTGCGGCGGCATGAGACGTTGCGGACCAGCATCGGCTCCGGATCCGACGGGCCTGTACAGATTGTCGCGCCGGAAGGAACGATCGAGCTACCCGTCACAGACATCAGCCATCTCGCGCCCGAGATGGCTGAGAGTGAGCTGCGAAGGGCGGCCAGCGAGTTTGCCGCACGGCCTTTCGATCTGAGCCGACCCCCGCTGGTGCGGCTTGCTTTATTCCGTCTGAGTCCACTGGAACACGTGCTGGTGCTGTCACTCCATCACGTCGTGACGGACGCGTGGTCGCTGAGCGTACTGGTCCAGGAGCTGGCGGAGGTGTACCACGCGCTGCTCGAAGGGCGCGCCCCGAGCCTGCCTGAACTCCCGTTTCAGTTCGCTGACTTCGCCGCGTGGCAACGCAGCTGGTTCCAGGGCGAGGTTCTGGAGGAGCAAGTGGCGTACTGGCGGCAGCAGCTCGACGGGCTGGCGCCATTGGAGCTGCCCTTCGACCGGCAGCGACCCGCCACACAGACGTATCGCGGCGCTCATCTGACCTTTGATTGCGCCGGATTGTTCGAACAGCTTCGGGACTGGAGCCGCGGGGCCAATGCGACGCCCTTTATGGCCTGGTTCGCGGCTTTCGCAGCCGTGCTGCACCGCTACTCGGCGCAGCCGGACATTGCTATCGGGGTTCCAATCGCCAATCGTCGGTGGCTTCAGTCCGAACGCCTCATCGGACCGCTCGTCAACACTGTCGTGTTCCGCACCGACTTTTCGAACGATCCAACCGCCGGCGAATTGCTCGATCAGGTACGGGCACGCTCGCTGGAGGCGTATACGCACCAGGACGTGCCATTCGACGTGCTGGTCGCCGAGCTCCAGCCGGAGCGCGCCGCCAACCGCTCGCCGCTGTTCCAGGTGATGTTCGACTACGTCAACCCACCCGGGGAAGCACGTTTCCCACAATTGAGCTGGACGGCTGAACACGTCGACCGCCGCGGCTCGCAGTTCGATCTGACACTGCTGGTCATCGACACACCCCAGGTCCAGCGCATCGGCATCGAATACAACACCGATCTGTTCGACGAGAGCACGATCGTGCGGCTCGTCGAGCACCTGCGCTGCGTGGCACAGGCCATGGTAGCGCTCCCCGAGCGGGCAATTTCCGATTTGCCGCTACTGACTGAGGACGAACGGCAACTCGTGCTGCGCGACTGGAATGCGACGCGGCAGGAGTATCCCCGGGACGCCGGCGTCCACGAACTCGTCGGCGCCCAAGCCACGCGCAGTCCGCAAGCGACGGCCGTGGTCGGGGAGGATGGCGAGCTGACCTTTGCTGAACTCGAACGTCGCTCGAACCAGCTGGCCCACTATTTGAACGCGCATGGCATTGGTCGTGGTCATCTCGTGGCCGTACATCTGGAGCGAAGCAGCCTGCTGCCGACTGCCCTGCTTGCCATCTTGAAGACGGGGGCAGCATACCTGCCTATCGATCCGGCCTATCCACTCGAGCGACAGCGCTTTGTGCTCGCCGACAGTGGGGCGGCCGCCCTGCTCACGCAGCGTACGCTGCGCGCTGAGGCAATCGCGATTGGTACGGCGGTGCCGGTCATGTGTATCGACGGTGTCGCTGAGCTGGAAGACATCGCCGCGTGTTCGACAACGCCGCCATCGGGCCGCGCCAGCCCTGACGACCCCGCGTACGTGATCTATACGTCGGGCTCGACAGGTTTGCCGAAGGGAGTTCAGGTTGGCCATCGCAGTGTGGCCAATTTCCTCCAGGCCATGCAGCAAGCACTCGACCTGCAAGCAGGTCAGACACTGGTCGCGGTCACCACCATCTCGTTTGACATCGCCGTGCTCGAGCTGTTCCTGCCGTTGGTCACTGGCGCGCGTGTGGTGATTGCCGGCCGCGACGCGGCCAGTGATGGCCACCAGCTTGACCAGTTGCTGAGGTCGACCCGAGCGACCTGCATGCAAGCCACACCGATTCTCTGGAAGTTGCTTCTCGATGCTGGCTGGCAGCCCCAGGCACCCTTTACGGCCATCTGTGGAGGCGAGGCGCTCCGGCCGGAGCTAGCGGCGGCTCTCCTGGCGCGCGGCGTCACCCTCTGGAACGCCTACGGACCAACGGAGACCACGGTATGGTCAACGCTGCACCACGTCACGCGCGTGCTCCCTTCGCAACGCGTGTCAATCGGACGCCCGATTGCCAATACGCGCGTCTACGTCGTCGATTCGCGCGGGCAACCTGTCCCGGTGGGCGTGTGGGGTGAGCTCCTCATCGGCGGCGATGGCCTGGCGCACGGCTACTTGCACCGGCCCGAGCTGACCGAGGAGCGCTTTGTCGAGGACCCGTTCGAGTCGGCGCGCGGCGCGAGGCTCTACCGCACCGGCGACATCGGCCGCTGGCTGCCCGACGGCACCCTTGATGTCCTCGGTCGCTCGGACCAGCAGATCAAGATTCGCGGCCACCGCGTCGAGCTCGGCGAGGTAGAAGCCCTGCTGCGCGAACATCCCGACGTGGAGGACGCGTGCGTTGCGCTGCGTGAAGACGACGCCGGCGAGCCGATGCTCGTGGCGTATGTCAGCGCTTCGATGGGCGCCACAATGGCGAGGGGCGCACCGCGTGAGTTACGAGACTTCCTGCGCAAACGCGCTCCCGAATTCATGGTGCCGTCGGCGGTTGTCTGGCTGGATGCTTTGCCACGCACCGCGAACGGCAAACTGGATCGTGGCGCGCTGCCAGCTCCGCCTGGGGCACCGCAGGTCGAGCCCGCGGAAGGTCCCCGCGACGCCATCGAACAAACGCTGATGGAAGCCTGGGAAGAGCTGCTCGGCGTACCTGTCGGAGTCCACGACAATTTCTTTGATCTGGGCGGCCACTCCCTTCTGGCGATTCGCCTGGTGTCGCTGCTTCGCGAGCGCCATACGTGGCATGTGCCGCTGGCAACCTTATTGCGGGGTGGGACCGTGGCCGACATGGCCGCCGACGTGCGCGAACGTGCTGAATTCCAGGGTTGGCGGTCGCTGGTTGAGATTCAGGTTGCGCAGGGCTCCAGGCCGCTGTTCCTGGTCCACGGCGCGTTTGGCGACTTGCTGGATTTTGCGGAAATCGTGCGCGCGCTCGGATCAGAGCACACGGTGTACGGGTTGCGCGCGCGTGGGCTCGATGGAGTCGCGGAGCCGCTGCACACGGTGGAATCCATGGCCAGCGCGTACATCGAAGAAGTCCGCTCGGTGCAACCCCACGGCCCGTATCGCTTGCTCGGATGGTCTGCCGGTGGCAGTATCGCGTACGAAATGGCAAGGCAACTCGAAACGGCAGGTGAGTCGGTTGAGCTCCTTGCCATTCTGGATCATCAACCGGCTGGCGGTTCGGTCGTTCCCAGAGCATTCTTCCCGGTAGTCCTCGGACGTTCGACTGCCAACGTGTGGCGCAATCTGCCGCACTGGTTCGACGTCTGGCGCGCCGCCCAGGGCTCAAAACGTCGTCAATTGATGGTTGGCGGTCTGCGCACGGCCACGCGTCGTCTCAAGCCTGTGTCCAGCAGCTCTGGCGTAGCTGCGATGGTTCGCGATATCGAAGCGACGCATGGGCTCGAGTACGTGCAGGAGTGGCCTGAGTTCCGTCGTCGGATCCTGCGGGCACAATTGGAAGCGATGACGAGCTATCGCCCGCGCCCGTACTCAGGACGGCTGCTGTTGTTTCGGTGCCAACGTCAACCGCTGCTGTCGAGCCACGATCCGCTGCTAGGTTGGGGCCCGTTCGCCCTGCGGGGTGTCGAGACAGTGCATGTGCCGGGTAATCACGGCGACCTGCTGCATGGCCTGGGTGCCTGCCGCGTGGGTACCGTACTGGCGCACAAGTTGACGGACCTGGCGCGCGGCGCCGCGTAAGCGCACGGCGGCGCGGCCAAACGTTTTTCCCAGGATGGGACCCGCTGGAGACGATTGGCGTGCCGTTGACGGGAGTGCAGCAATTGATCCCGAAAACCGGGCCAGCTATCCTGAGCCCGGGGAAAAGGGGGAACGCATCGTGGCCCGTGCACAGACCCAGGCGCTTCTCAGCCGCCGTGCGGCGCTGGCGGTGATGGCGATTGGTGCAGGTGCAACCCTTGCGGCGGCCTGCGGTGTCGGACCGTCGGCGACACAACCGTCCGCCGTGGCGCCGACTCCCGCCGCCAGTACAGCCACGGCGGTTCCCGCGGCAGTAGCGCAGGCCACCGCGGCGCAGGCCACCGCGGTTCCTGCCGCCACAGTGTCCGCCACCCTGGCCCCCACCCCGGTCTTCCTCCACGCCCGCTGCCGCCGCCGGGGCGCGTTCAGGCGGGACGTTGCGCGTCGGCATCCTCGGCGACATTCCCAGTCTCGACCCGCACCAGCTGACGCCGCCGGTGCCAGATGTGACCTTCAGTGTCTGGGATCGTCTGCTGGAGTACGACCCCAAACTGACTCCGCTGCCCCTGCTGGCGGAGAGCTGGGACATGAGTAGTGACGGCAAGCAGATCAAGCTCACCTTGCGGCAGGGGGTTCAGTTCCACACTGGCCGCGAGATGACCAGCGACGACGTCAAATGGACCTTCACCCGCCTCAGGACGGACCCGGTCGTGGCGGTAACCGGCTTTTACACGCAGTCCGCGCCGATGGCGTCTGTTGACACGCTCGATAAATACAACCTTGTGTTGAAATCTGACGATGCGTGGCCTGGCGTGTACGACCTGCTCGCGCTCATGAGCGTCGTAGATCCCGTCACCATGCAGGGGCCGAACGCCAAGACCCAGGCGGTCGGAACGGGACCATTCAAATTCGTCGAGTGGGTCCAGGGCGACCATCTGCGCCTGGTGCGCAACGACCAGTACTGGTCCGCAGGCAAGCCGCTGCTTGACGAGCTGTACTTCCAGATCTTCCGTGACCCGCAGGCGATGGTGACGGCTCTCGAGGCTGGCGCGATTGACGCCGCCAACAAACCCGCGCTGGTGGACGCGTCGCGACTGCAATCTGATCAGAACCACCAGGTGCTGATTGCGCAAACGGGTGGAACGCGCTACTCGTTTGTTTTCGATACGCTGTCGGCTCCGTGTGACAACCAGCAGGTCCGTCAGGCAATGGCCTACGCCATCGACCGCGAGCGCATCGTCAACAGCGTCCTGTATGGCATTGGTTCCAGCTGCGATTTACCGTTCGCGCCGAGCTCACCGGCCTACGACGCCGCCAAAGACCAGTTCTACGCCTTCAACCTGGACAAGGCGCAGATGCTGCTCGAGGCCTCCGGGGTCTCGAATCCGTCTGTCGACTTCAACTATTCGAGCGTATCGGCCGAATGGGCGGGCATCGCGCAGATCTACCAATCTGATCTCGACAAGATTGGCGTCACGCTGAATCTCAAGTCGCTGGATCCCGTGACTCTCAATACGCAACTGCGGAGCCACGCGTACACAGGGGTGATGACCGGAACGAACTCCCTCGGTCAGGTATCGCCGACGCAGTTGGCATTCAGTCCCTACTATAGCCCGTTGGTCAGCTTCTCCGGATTCAAGTCGGACATGCTGGTTCAGCTCGCCGATCACCTTCAACACGAGGTGGACCCTGCCGCTCAGAAGCAAGTCTATGCCGACTGGACCGACTACGTTCTCGACCAGGTCTGGGCGGGACAGATCGCAACCAGCCTGCCGGTCACGGCGACGACGTCCCAGGTGCAGGGCTTGGTCTACAACCAGCTCGAGATGCTGGACTACCGGGCCGCACACCTGTAAGGCCCGCTTTGCTCTCCGGAGGACGAGCCGGCTGCCTGAATCGCGCTTACGTTGCGGCCGTTCGATGCGGCTCGCGCTCCACAACTGCGCTATGCAGCAGCGGGATGGTGATCGCCCCGAAGTTACGATACCAGCGCTGCAGTTGACGTGGCGTTTGTGAACGGTCGAACGTTGCGGCGAAATGGCCTGCCCCCACCTGCGTGCACTGCGCAACGATCTGCTGCGCGACGCTCGCGGGTGTGCCAGCCATGAATTCCTCGGCGCCGATCGTGAACGAGTGTGCCGTCGGCGTGTCGAGGAGCGCGGGACGATCCGGCAGGTCGACTCGCGGGTCCGACTTCATCCGCGCGCGTCTCGCCGCGAGCCGCTCGTTCTGGACATGATCGCTCTGGCTGTCATCGTCCAGCAGCGTGACCTGACGACGGATGCACAGGTCATCCGGTCCAGCGCTGCGTCCGAGTCGGTCGGCCTCGTCACGATAGGCATCGAAGATTTCGAGCACCTTCGTCTGTGGATGAAACCCGGTGCAGATCTTGGCGCCGCGCCGCGCGGCCTTGCGCGCCGAGGAGGTGCTCACCACGGTCACCCACCTGGGCGGTGACGGCTGCTGGATGGTGCGCGGCGTCAAGCACAAATTGTCAAAATTCCAGAACCGGCCGTGATGTGAGATGATCGGCGCCGCCAGCGCCTGGTCGATGACCTCGATCGCCTCGTCGTAGCGCGCGCGAGCTTCGTCGACGTCGAGGCCGACCTTCGCCATTTCCTGGGGGATGCCGGCGGCCGTTCCAATTTCGAGTCGACCACCGGTGAGGTGGTCGAGCATGCCAATTTCCTCGACGAGTTGCCACGGTGCGTGGTAGGGCGGCACCACACCCATGACGCCGAGGCGGATCCGGCGCGTGCGGTGCGCGACGCTGGCGATCAGCAGGTGGGGAGCGGGTGAGTAGCCCGCGCCAAAGTGGTGCTCGCTGAAGAAGATCCCGTCGAAACCTGCGTCTTCGGCGCTGGCCCACAGATCGAGGTACTCCTCGAAGTGCCGCAGGGACGCGGTTGGATCGAAGCGCTCCGCGAGTTCAGGTGGAGAGGGGAAGAACTCAAAGATCCACGATTTGATCATCGCGCCTAGCGCGATGGTAGCACTCGGCGTGTGCCGGGCTGCGACTGTTCATGTGTCCGGCGGGCGGAGCGGGTCTAACGCTCGGGTCGCGAAGCGAGGGTCCACGGCGTCGCGTCGCGGTGCGGGTCCGCCCTTGGCTTGCCCACGGCACGATGCTTGCAAACTGTCGATCCCGAGCCCGGTCCCGCGAGACGTACGGACGGGCCAACGTTGTTCTGGAGGAGAAGTTATGGCATTGGAACCCGGAGGCTTGATCGCCTGGTTAGTGGTCGGTTTGATTGCCGGCTGGCTCGCGGGTCAGTTCATGCGCGGCGGCGGATTCGGCATCATCGGCGACATCGTGGTCGGCATCATCGGCGCGTTTATCGGTGGCTTGATCTTCAGCCTGCTATTGCCCGGCAGCAGCGTGGGGCTGATCGGCAGCATCATCGTGGCCGTCATTGGCGCCGTCATTTTGATCGCCGTGCTGCGTCTGGTGACCGGCAACCGCACCGCCGCTCCCTGAGTTCAGCGCGCGCGGCCCTCAACGTCCGTGGCGACGGAGAATGCGCCACACCCGCGTCGCAGTCCAGCCCTGTCTGGGCTGCGGCGGCTGTTCGAGTCGATTCGGAATACCGTCGACGATTGCGTCGATCGTGCGGTGATTGACCGAGGCAACCTCCGCGTCGTCGCCACGCAAAAACTCTGGGAATCCGCCGATCTGAGCGCAGGCCGTGAGGATCCTGGTTTCGAGATCGCTCGCCTGGTCGACAAATCCATGACGGCGCAGGCCTTCGGCGATCACGCCGGTATCCCAGGGCCAGGTCGAGCCATTGTGATACGCGCCAGGACGGAACCGTGGCGCCGTCGTGGATTTGGTACGCACGCCCGCGACGGCGAGCAGGTCCGGCTCCATCAATCGTGCGGCAAGCCGTTGACGAAGCATAGCGGCGTCGTCGCCATCCAGCAGGTGGCTGGACAGCAAATGACCTGGACTGGAAGCGACGACGCGTGCCGGCCGCAGGCTCCCGTCAGGTTCGATGCTGACTGCCTGTGCGAAGGTGCCGAGGTCCGCTTGCCAAAAGTCCAGCAGGGTACGCGAGCGGAGCTGGCTTGCGCGTTGCCGAAGATAGCCTGTGTCGATCGAGAGTCCAGACGCTGACGAACTATCCAGCAAGTCGGCGGCGCCGAGGAGTGCGTCGTAGGTCTGGCCCTGCACGCTGACAGGCGCGTATGCGCGCGCGAAGTCGAACAGGCGCCCATCGGCGTGATAGTAGGAATCGCCCGAGTCCTCCCACACCTGGTTCGCGATACCCAACGGCAACATGCGGCGCACCCAGACGAAGCCGGCGCCAAAGGGGTCGTCCAGGCGACGCAGCATCCAGTCCACCGCGAGCAGCAGGCTGTCGAGCAGCGTGATCCGTCGCCAGTCGCGGTCGGTGATCCATTCGTCCAGGATGGCTGAGCTGCGCGCGCGCTGGCAGTACGCCAGGAGCAGGTTGATCCATTGCGGCGTGGTGTCGACGGCTCCGTAGTACGGCATGTCCCAGTGCTGACCGAGGCGGGCGGCGTGCGGATCGTCAGGATAGCGGTGCTCGTGCAGGATGCGGCCCGCTTCTTCTTCGCCGCGCGGGTTGTGACGCACGCCTTGCAAGCGTGCGAGCTCCACGAGCGTTGCATGCGCAACGGCTGGGAAATCGTCCAGCAAGTCCAGCGCCATGCGCAGCGAATCGCGACCGAACAGGCAGTGAAAGAGACTGTCGACGCCCGCGGAGGCGACCAGGGGTCCCTGGCTGCCGAGCTGCTCCAGGCGCTCAACACGACCAAGCTCGCAGAGGGTTGCAATCAACGCATCGACGTTGACGCCTGAGCCCGAACGCAGACTGGGTGCGACCATCGACGTCGCGGAGCGCTGAGCAGACATGGCGAAAGTTCTCGACTCAGAACGGGTCGTTGCCCCGTTCTTATAAATCAACAGTGAACGCTTCGGACGGATTCCGCGTTACAACCGGGTATCGATCGCGGTCCAGACCCGTCACTCGCGAGATCACAGAGGGATGCGTGAAGGTGGCCACGCGGGCTACGCGGTGCTGGACGCAGGCCAGCGGCACGCCTCGTGCGTATGCGCGAGTCGGAGGCCACGTGCGCATCGCTCAGGTTGCACCACCATTTGAAACCGTGCCACCCACCAGGTACGGTGGCACTGAACGGGTCGTCGCCAGCCTGACGGAGGCGCTGGTGGGGCGTGGGCATGACGTCACGCTGTTCGCGCCCGGCGATTCGCGCACCGAGGCCAGACTGTTGCCCACCGTTCCCGAGGCACTCTGGCATGCCGAACCGCCCCTGGCCGACATGAACCCCTTCTGGTCGATCACGCTTGACACCGTACTCGAGCATATCGACGAGTTTGACGTGGTCCACAGTCATCTCGACTACTGGGGCTTCCCGCTGGCCCGTCACTCGCGTGTGCCGGTGGTCACCACGCTGCACGGTCGGCTCGATCTACCGGAGCTGCAGCCGCTCTATCAACGCTTCAAAGATGTTCCGCTCGTTTCCATTAGCGACTCTCAGCGCGAGCCGGTTATCTGGGCGAACTTCGTGAAGACGATCTACCACGGGATCAACCTCGACGAGCTGACGTTCCGCGGGGAGCCGGGCAGGTATCTCGCGTTCCTGGGACGCATTGCGCCGGAAAAAGGGGCTGGATACCGCGATCCGCGTGGCGCGTCAGGCGGGACAGTCGCTGCGCATCGCTGCGCGCAAGCCGCTGCGCAACGGCGCGGACCCCAACGCGCGCGCGGACCGCCAGCACTATCAGCACGACATTCTCCCGCTGCTGGATCGGAGCTCTACCCGATTCGTGGGTGAGGTTGCCGGGGTGGACAAAGACAGGTTCCTCAATCATGCCGCCGCGCTGCTGTTCCCGGTGCGTTGGCCGGAGCCGTTCGGTCTGGTGATGGCCGAGGCCCTCGCGTGTGGCACGCCCGTGATTGCTTTTCGACAGGGGAGCGTGCCGGAAGTGATTGAGGATGGTGTCACCGGATTCATCTGCGACGACGAGGATGCGATGGTGGACGCGATCGGACGCCTTGACGAGATCGACCGCGCGCGCTGCCGGGAGGTGGCCCAGGAGCGCTTTTCACCGGAACGCATGACAGACGACTACATCGAGGTGTACGAGCAGCTGTGCCGGAGTCGGAGTCCCGAACGCGGCACGCCTCCTGCATTTCGGGGTGGCGATGACCCTCGCGCCTGGCGACCCGACCGAGTCTGCCAGCGAGGCCGGTCTCCACTACGTGGATGACCGCCGGCCCGGGATAGGCCGCAAACGCTCTGGCGCGGGTTTCCGCTACCTCGACCCGGATGGCAAGCGCATCGTGGATCCGGGCGTCCTGCTGCGTATCAAGCACCTGGTCGTCCCGCCGGCCTGGACCGACGTGTGGATCTGTCGGGACCCGCGCGGCCACCTGCAGGCGACCGGTCGCGATGCGCGCGGTCGCAAGGTGTACCTCTACCACCCGCGGTGGCGGGAGGTACGCGACGCGGGCAAGTACGAGCGTCTGGCCGCCTTTGGCGAAGCCCCTGCCTGTGATCCGCGAGCGAGTGGACGCTGATTTGCGGCGGCACGGCGTGCCCCGTGAAAAGGTCCTGGCCGTGGTGGTCAAGCTGCTGGAGGAGACGTCGATTCGCGTCGGCAACGACGAATATCGGCGCGACAACGGGTCGGTTGGGCTGACGACCATGCAGGTCGACGATGCCGAAGTCGCCGGCAACACGCTGCGTTTCGTGTTCACCGGCAAACACGGCAAAGCGCACGACATCGCCCTTACCGACCGTCGACTCGCGCGGATCGTCAAGCAGGTCCAGGACTTGCCGGGGCAGGAGCTTTTTCAGTATCTCGACGAAACGGGGGAATGCCACGCGATCGGCTCCGCGGATGTCAACGAATACATCAAGTCGATCAGTGGCGGGGACTTCACCGCCAAAGACTTCCGTACGTGGAACGGCACTGTACTCGCAATGCGCTTTTTGTGCGTGTGTGAGCGCCCAGGGTCAGCGACGGCGGGCAAACGCCAGGTAGCGAAAGCGATCAAGGACGTCGCCCGCAAGCTGGGCAACACGCCCGCGGTGGCGCGGCGCGCGTATGTCCACCCCGTCGTGGTCAACGCGTATCTGGAGGGCTATCTGGATCCAGAGGTGGAGGTCAAACCGTCGAGCGGATTCACGACAGAGGAGCGGGGCGTGCTGAAGCTGCTCGAATCAGGCGTGCCCTGCGCACACCCGAACGCGGCCTGAGATTTCGCGGCGGACGGGGACGGGCACGCGGCACCGAAGCTGACGCTGACGCTGACGCTGACCGCACCAGTGTGAAGGGGCACGATCAATCGGACTCCGAAAACCCCTCAGCGATCGTGCGCAGCAAGTGGTCCAGTTGAAATGGCTTGCGCACGAAGGCATAAGCACCGACCAGCTCGGCCTTGCTCGTCGCCTGGCCGTCGCCCGTAATCAACAGGATGGGCAGGTTGCGCGGATGAACCGAGCGGAGTGCGTCCGCAACCTCATCGCCTCTCTGTTCGGACAACGTGAAGTCCAGCACGACCAGATCTGGCGCACGCTCGCGCGCCAATTGCACCGCGTCCTGGCCTCTGGAAGCCGCCAGAACGGTAAAACCTTCGTCCTCGAGGGCCCACTGGATCGCCTGTCGAATCTGGCGATCGTCGTCTACGACCAGGATGCATGCGTTGGGTGGCCCAGGCTCACCCGCGGGCAACGCGTCGCTCATGGCATGCCTGGTTGCCATTGCCACGCGGGTGATTCGTCTCTATCGGCGGTCGGGAGTCGCGGCCGGGTTCGACGCGTCTGGCAGCGGGTCGGCGGGCGTGCCCAGCGGCAACTGGACGGTGAAGGTACTGCCCTGATTCTCCACACTCTCGACGCTGATCCAGCCGCCATGCTGCTCGACGACCTGGCGGGCTGTCGCGAGGCCGATACCCGTGCCCGCGATGCGGCCGCTGACATTGCTGCCACGACGAAAGCCCTCGAAAATCTCGTTCAGGTCGGCCGCGGGTACGCCAACGCCGTGGTCCTGGACCGCCAGCAACGCCCAGTGCTGGTCCGTTGTATCCACATGGCTAAGCCGCACCCAGATGTCGCCACCCTGTGGGCTGTACTTGAGCGCGTTGCTCAGAAGATTTTGCAGCACACGCCCCAGGCGCTCATGATCCCAGGCACCGACGAGCGTCGGCTCGCTGGTTTCGAAGTGGAGGACATGCTGTTCACTGACCGCCGCGTGTGCCGTGACGAGCGTGCGGGTCAGCTCAACCAGGTCCACCGGCTGGAGATGCAGCTCCGGCGGCCGACCGAGCTGCACGCGGGCATAGTCCAGTAGCTGGTCCACCATACTCGCCATCTGGTGGGTAGAAACGTCGATAGACGCCATGCTGGCTCGCAATCGCTCAGGGTCAACGGTGCCAGTGCGGTTCAGGCGGCGCTGCACCAATTGTGCTGTCGCGGCCACGGCCGTGAGTGGATTGCGCAGGTCGTGCGAGATCGATGCCAGAAACCGGTCCTTGAGTCGATCCACTTCGTCTCTGGCACGCGCCTCGGCAACCTGCTCCAGCAAGGCACGACTCTGCAGCACGGCGGCCGCCTGGTGTGCCAGGAGGTCGACCAGCTCGAGGTCACTTTCGGCGAAAACGGGCCCGCGTGCCGACCACACCGTCAACACGCCGAGGCGCCGTTTGTTCGAAGTAATGGGACTCGCGAGAACGGCTTTGACGTTCCAGCCCGCGTAGAGCATGGCATTGGCCGGATCGGCGCGCAAGACGTCGCCCGTCAACAGTGGTCGCTGCTCTACCGCAAGACGGACTCAGACTCCAACCAGAGGCCGATCGCGGCCGTTGGAGCGCCAATGACCGCTGTGGTATGTGCCTCCAATCGGGTGAGCAGCGTTGGCAGGCCAGGCAGGTACGGCAGCTCCGGGAATCTCGGCAAGCAGAGCCTCGAGTGCCGGTGCCTGCCAGACGCGTCGTAGCCAGATTGGCGGACTGAATCCAAGGTAGTAGGCCACTCCGGAACCCAGCGCGAGGAGGCGTCCGACAACGGTCCACCCCTCACCTCGCGCCGCGTCGAGCGTGGCCAACGCGGAGGTCAGCACCGCGGCGGCAAGCGCCAGTGATCCCAGAGCAACAAACTGCATGCGTCGTCTGGTGACGCCGCTCGAGGAGCGGGCCTCGCGCGCGAACCCGACCGTGTCATACGTTGCGAGGAGGGCAAAGTATGCGACCACGAGCAAGACAACAGGCATGGGCGCGAGCTGGGAAGCAAAGACGAAAGCGACGATGCAGCCTGCCGCGCCAACCTCGGCTGCGTGTCACAACCAGTCCGGGACCGCGGAAAATCCGGCCAGCAGGCGTAGCAGGAGATATGGCAGAACAATAGCCACCACACCAGTTGCCAGAACCAGCCAGTGCGGTGGCAGGTCTCTCAACAGGGTTTCGGCAGACGCGAGGACGATCAGCACCGTCGTTGCGCCGAAGAAGAGGGCTATATCCGTGTGTGCCCGTGTGGGCATCCGCAGTGCGCGGCGGAGCACGAGCAAGAAAATGACGAGATAGACGGCCCACGTCAGAAAGCGAAGCGAGGTGGACAGCGTCACCGGGGTGCGGGCAGATGAGCCAACGACCTGACGAAGTCGCCGAGCAGATACATTCTCAGCTAAAGCTTACGTCGCTGAGAGTGGGACCACACGCCCGATTGTGTAGTGGGCGCGCAACTGTGGCGGTTCAGCTGCGATTGGTCGGGTCAGACGCAATCGCGTTCGAACGCGATGTCAGCCGTCCTGGTCCGCGGTCGGCCCCTCGCCGACAAGCGTTGTGCGGCGCACGTCGCGCGGCTCGTCCGCCGGAAAGGGCCGGCCACGGTGCATCGTGCGACGGTTATCCCACATGACCAGGTCGCCCTCGCGCCAGGCGTGGGCATACACGAATTGTCGCTGCGTGGCGTGCTCGATCAGGTCTTTGAGGAAGCCCATTGCTTCAGGCGTCGGCCAGCCGACGATCCGTCCCGCGTGCGAGGCCAGGAACAGCGACTTGCGGCCAGTCGAGGGATGCACACGAATCAGGCGCTGGCGCACCGGCTTGAAGCGCTCTCGTTCGACCTCGGTGAAGTCGGTGAAACCGAGCTGGAGGCGGGAGTAAATCTGTGAGTGCTCGCAGATGAGATCCTCGGCGACGGCCCTGGTCTCGTCGTCGAGCGCATCGTAGGCCGCACGCATGTCGGCATACTCCGTATTGCCGCCCTTCGACGGAACATGGACGGCGCGCAGCACCGAGTACTTGGCCGGCACAACTTTGAATGAGCTGTCGGAGTGCCAGAGGCGGTTGCCGATCGCGAACAGGCGCCGGCGGTCGTCGAGCGCCAGTACCTGCTGGTCTCTGTCCAGGTTGGACACGTCGGCGAAGGTTGTGGGCAGGCGGTAATCGTCTGCCTCGCGCAGGCTGGTGCCCTTCGCTTCTTCCAGCTCGCCGAGGCCACGGCTGAAGGCCAGGTGCTGCTCGTCCGTCAGGGGCTGATCGTGGAACACGAGCACGGCGTACGCGTCCATTCCGGCGTGGATCGCCGCCGCGTCCTGGGGCGAGAGTGGCTCGCGCAAATCCAGGCCCTCGACTTCGGCGGCGAAGCAAGGACCAATCTGGCGGGTGGTGAACGGCACGGACGACAGGCTCCTCTCGACTTGCTGCCGATCATACACTGACCGCCGCGCCGGATTGTCTCCGTCTCAGCGCAGAAGCGGTGATCCCACCCAGTTTGAACCCAACCCCGTTGTCCCATTCGCGCACCGCAAGCAACGTGTGGACTGCCTCAAAGACGTTCATAGCTCCAAGGCGCGGCCGATGAGGCCTGATGGCCAGCGAAGTGGCGGCGGTCAGGGTGAGTGCTGCGCCGTGGCTGGACTCTGGCTCGGGCGCGCGGCCGGTGTGCACCCGCGGCACGTGCCATAAACGACAACATAGCTGGCCGTCAACTGAAGCCCGCTGTGCGTCGTGGCCGCCGAGGCGGCGCGTTCGAGACGTGCGCTCGGCACCTTCTCGATCTGGCCGCACAGGTTGCAGACGATATCACTGTGCACGTCGTCCGAGCAGATGGCCTCATACCACGACGATCCATGCACGGCCGCGATCTCACGCACCCAGGCGTCGGCGACCAGACTGACCAGGGTCCGGTACACGGTTCCGCGCGACAGATCTGGCAGCTCGCCGAGTGCGGCCCGATGCAAGTCGTCCGCGGTCAGGTGGGTCCTGCTCGCATGCAGAATGTTCCAGATCACGCGCCGTTGCGGCGTGAGCCGGTGACCGTGGGTGCGGAGATGTGAGGTGTCCGGGTGACTCATCCTGGCGGGCAGCGGTAATCGCGCATACGAGTGTACGTCAGGCCGCGCTCGCCTTCGAGGCCCGACTGACCATCGCGGGCTGCCCGCCTCAAGTCTGTAACTGCACTTTGAGTGCGATAGTGGTACGATGCTGGCGCTTCCGTCCGCTGTCACCCCGCGCCGGCAGCGAGTGGCGAGCCAGTTCAGTCCAACCGCAAAGGAACCCGCAACGTGGTCGCTCAGCGTGCACCGCTTCGAAATGCCGCCGAATCGCGCCCTGCCAGCAGTCCACGCACAGTACGCGTGCTCGTGCGGCCACGGTTGGCGCTGCTACTGTTGGTGCTGGCCCTGGTCGCGTGCGCGCCGGCCGTCCGACCCGAAACCGCGGCCGCTACCAGCGTGAAGATGGCGATCGCCATCGCGCCGGCCAGCCTCGATCCGACCGTCGGCTCCATTCCGTGGAATCTGCAGCAGCTCGGAATGGGCGAGACGCTCACCCGCGTCGACCGCAAGAGCATGATCGTGCCGTGGCTGGCCCAGTCGGTCACGGCGATCGACGACCACGACTGGCAAATCGTGCTGCGCGACGGCGTCACGTTTTATGACGGCAAGCCGGTCGATGCTGTCGCGGTCGAGAAGTCGCTCGAGCACTCGATCGCGAAAGATCCGGACGCCGCGTCGCTGCTCGTACCGGAGTCGATCGCCGTCACGGCGCCCAACACCCTCGTGATACGCACGAAAGACCCGGCGCCCGCGCTGATGTCGACGCTCGCCCACTACAGCCTGCTCATCCACGACGCTGACGCGGCCGGTGCTGATCCTGCGGGCTTTGCGCAATCTCCCAACCTCACCGGACCGTTCAAACCGGTGTCGTTCCAGAAAGACGCGGAAATCCGATTGCAGCGCAACGACCGCTACTGGGGCGACAAACCGCAGGTCAGCGACGTGGACGTGCTGTTTGTTCCGGATGCAAACACCCGCACGTCGGCGCTGCTCAGTGGCCAGGTGGACCTGGCATACCAGCCGTCGCCGGACGGTGTCGCCGCTCTCCAGCAACGGTCCGATCTGACTGTGAAAGCACCGACAGTCGCCTATCAGTACTTCATGCTCCTCAACGTCAACAAGCCGGAGTTCCAGGATCAGGCGGTGCGCCAGGCGATGAGTCTGGCTATCGATCGCACGGCGCTCGCCTCGCGTGTCCTGCGCGGTGCGGCCGTGCCGGCAACCGGAGCCTTCTCGACGGTCTTCCCGTTCAGCCTCACCACCGGTTATGGATTCGATCCGGGGCAAGCCAACCAAAAGCTCGACGCTGCTGGGTGGACGATGGGGCCCGACGGTGTCCGTCGTCAGCGAGGGACGCAACTCGCGTTCACGTTGATCTCCTATCCGCAGCGGCCGGAGCTCGGCGCCATGGCCGTCGCGATCCAATCGGAGCTGAAGAACGTGGGCATCCAGGTCGATCTCCGACAGGTGGACGACATCAACAACGCGCTCAAGGATCCGAGCTTCGATGCTTCGATGTACGCCGTCAATACGGCTCCGACCGGCGATCCAGCGACCCTGCTCAACCTCTTCTACAAATCCGGCGCGCCTTCCAATTTCGGGGGCTTCAGCTCGCCGACGATCGACGCGGAAATTGCCGAGCTGAACACGGCGTCCACCGATCGAAGCCAGCTCGCCCAGACCATCCAGCAAGACCTGCTCGACGCGGCCCCTGACATCTACCTGGTGGTGCCGAAGTTCGCGGTCGGACTCGATGCGAGGCTCAAGGACTACGAGCCATATCCGAGCGACTACTACATCATCGATAGCCAGTTGCACGTGGCGAGCTGAGCGAGAGGTCCGGAGCGGGCGGGCGTGCTGATGATCGCCGGTGGCACGAGCTGGTTGGCGCGCGCGCTGGGCACCCGCCTCGCCTCGCTGGCGCTGCTGAGCGTCGTGGCTTTCGGGCTGGTGCATCTGGCTCCTGGCGACCCGGCGGACCGTCTGCTGCGCGCCTCAGGCGGGGAGCCGACACCCGAGGCGGTTGCCGCCCTGCGCGCTGATCTGGGCCTGGATCAGCCGTTGCCCGAGCAGTATCTCACCTGGCTGTCACGCGTCGTGCGGTTGGATTTCGGCCGATCCTATGCGAGTGGACAGCCGGTGGCGGACGAGTTCCTGGATCGGCTGCCGGCGACGCTCGAGCTGACGGGCGCCGCGCTGGCCCTCGTCGTCGCGGTCGGGCTGGGTGGCGGCCTCGTCGCGGTGTTCGCAGGTGGATGGACCGATGGACTCATTCGCACTGTGTCGTTGGCCGCGTCGTCTGCGCCCGCGTATCTCGTGGGAGTGCTGCTCATCACCATCTTCGGTGTCAGCCTGCACTGGCTGCCGGTGGCTGGAGATAGCCAGTGGAACTCGTTCGTGCTGCCCGCGATGGCTCTTGCGATTGGCTACCTGCCGCTCCAGGTTCGGCTTTTCCGGGCGGGCCTGGTGACGGCGATGGCGGAGCGATTTGCGACGGTGGCGCACGCCAAGGGCTTGAGCCGGCGTCAGGTGCTGCTGCGCCACGCGGCCCCGCGCGCGCTCGGTCCCAGCGTGCAAGCGCTTGGTCTGGCGGCGGCCCAGATGCTCGGCGGCGTGATTGTCATCGAGACCGTCTTCGCCTGGCCGGGCGTGGGACGGCTTGCCACCGAGAGTATTCTCCGTCGCGACTATCCGGTCATCCAGACCTATTTGCTGGTGCTGGGCGTCTGCTATCTACTGATCAACGTGGCGACGGACCTCGTCCACGGCGCGCTGGACCCCACGGCGCGGAGGGCATTGTCGGCTGAGCTT
The DNA here is from genome assembly GCA_963776625.1 of uncultured Chloroflexia bacterium. GTDB lineage: Bacteria > Chloroflexota > UBA6077 > UBA6077 > CF-72 > CF-72. Next base: position 596,452 of record CAVZNP010000015.1, read on the forward strand.
GTCCACCATCCCTGAGGGCGCCGCCCCGCTGGTCGAACGTCGGTTCGGGACTCGACGATCTGTTCGCCGGGAGCGATACCCCGCTGGCACGCTACGACGCTTTGCAGCTCAGGCAGTGGTCACGGTCTTCGCCATTCCCGCACTGGTCATCCTGGTCTGGCCAGGCCTCATCGGCCGGTATGACCCGTACGCGGTGGACCTGAGCCAACAATTGCTGCCGAGCAGTCGCGCACATTGGCTCGGGACCGATCAGTTCGGACGGGACGAATGGAGCCGCCTTGTCTACGGTGCACGGACCACGCTTGGGGCTGCCCTCGTCGTGCTGCTGCTGGCCGTGGTGCTGAGTGCGACGGTGGCGGTGGCCACCACGCTGCCGCACCCTGGGGCTCGGAGGCCGTGCATGTTACTGCTGAATATGTCGCTGGCGCTGCCCACACAGGTGGTCGCCATCGCGGTGGTCGGACTGCTCGGCCCCGGCCTGAGCAATGCCATGGTGGCGGTCATTGCCACGGGTTGGGCAGCGCCAGCCTGGCTGCTGCGCGGTCTGCTGGCGGGTGAGGTGCATGCGACGCATGTCGAAGCCGCGTGGGCGCTCGGAGCCAGCCGCACGAGAGTGTTGATTCGTCACGTCCTGCCTGGTATTGCCGGCCGTGCCGCGATCATCGTATCGCTCGCGTTCGGGCAGTTCATGCTGACCCTCTCGGCGCTGTCCTACCTTGGCCTGGGCGCCCAGCCGCCAACGGCTGAATGGGGCGCCATGCTCAACGATGCGCAGCCACTGTTCCTGACGACGCCGCTGCTGCTGATCTGGCCCGCCGCCGCGATCATGCTGGTGGTCGCGCTCAGCGGGCTGCTGGCCGAGCGCGTCGAGAACTCGTACCGCATGGGCTGAGCGCAACACGGACTCGAACGCGTTCGAGTCCCTGGGTAAGAACCACCCGGCTCTTACCCGACGCCGGCGTGTCGATGAAAACGCGCGTAGTGTTGGCGCAGCAAGTCGCGGCCGTAGTCATTGCCGTTGGGGGTGCGCACCACCGTGTGGATATGCGTGCGCGCCGGCTCCTCGTTGTCGAGCGCCACGCCGCGCAAATGGTCGAACTCAATCAACAGCACTGGGCTGTGGATTCGGTAGTAGAACACGCTGTCCTCCTCGAGCCCACCGAGCCACATGAAGTGCGTTTCCGCCAGGTGCTGGCGGACCTCCTCCATCTTGATCCGGCTGTGGTCTGGCCGTGCGCGGCCCACGTACACCTCGACAAGCTCCAGCAAACGCTCCTGCTGGTCGGGAGCGAGGCTCGCGCCGGGCAAACCTTCGTAGGGCAGCACCAGGTTGTCCCGCAGCGCGCCGCCCTGCATGCGACCTTCGGTTGCTGGCCGGCGATCGGCTGGCAGCGCGGTGCTGAGAATCGAGTCACGGAGCACGGCGACACGGCGCTGTTCGGGTGTCAGCGAGCGTGCGAGCGCCAGGCCGACTTGCTCCTCCGCCTCGAACACGCGTGTCCCCGCGTACTTCCCGGGTTCAGCAAGGGTTGGCTCGGATCCCATGAACATCGGAGTGAGCACCAGCTGATCGCCGACCACGAGACAGTTGATAATCAGGTGGTGGCCGTCGATCTGCCAGCCCCACGGTTGATCGAGTGACGGCTGACCGAAGATGCTCAACCAGTACACCCAGTCTCCATATTCATTCCAGCGCTGGGTGATCTCCCCGATGGTGTAATTCAGCTTCATGATGTCGCGGGCGGTCGCGAATCCGCGCTCGCTGAGCGCCGAGTGCATCACCTCCAGAGCCCTGTCGCGCAGGGCTGCGTCGAGGTTCTCCAACAACAAGCCATGACGCATGACGAAGGCGTGGATGTTGCTCCAACGCTGCCAGGCCGGGTCCTCCAACGGAAACGCCACACGCTGGAGCTGCGCCTCATTCAGGTCCGCGAGGAAGCGTTGTGCCGCTGACCGCAGGGATTGCGTCGAAACACCCGTCGCGTGCAACGGAAACAAGCCCGCCAGTGGTGTGCCGTCGAGGGTGATGCCCTCGTACGGCGCGGCGGCTTCGGCATCGGCGCGCGTCAGCATCTGAGCCGCCATCGGGGGGACTGGCGAATCTAACTGCCGCGCAGACATGAGATTGCGCTGGCGCACTCCAAACGTTGGCATCACGGTCGACATGGTCTGAGGGCTCCTTCCGGTCACCCAGCATGCTAGCAGCGGCGGTATGGACCATCCTCGCTGAGCATCGAGCGTGAGATTGCCTCAGTTCGATAACCTGAAGAAGTTGTGAGGAACGAGGTCGATCCGCAGGCACACGTCAAAGGTGTGGGCAGGACTCGCACGGTGGCGCCACGCCGCGCGGCTGCTCGCGTCCCACGCCGCCAGGCCTCGTGGTTGAGGTCCGATAACGTGGGGGGAAATCTCCCACGCGAATTGACCAGTTTCGTCGGGCGACAGGCGCAGCTCGCGGACCTTGCAAAGATGCTCCAGACGGCTCCGCTGCTGACGCTGGTCGGCGTTGGTGGTATCGGCAAAACACGGCTTGCCGTGCGCGTGGCGGCCTCCGCGCGCACCCGCTACGCGCACGGGGTATGGTTCGTGGGGTTGGCGCCAATTGTCGATCCGGCCGGGGTCAGCCTCGAGGTCGCGCGGGCGCTGGGCATCCGCGAGCGACCGGGCTGGACTCCGCTGGAAACACTCCGCGCGGTGTTGCGCGATCGCCAAACGCTCTTGATTTTCGACAACTGCGAGCACGTGGTGGCGGCGTGTGCCGAACTCGCGGCAGATTTGTTGCAGACGTGTTCCGACCTGTGCATTCTGGCAACCAGTCGTGAGGCGCTGGACGTCGCTGGCGAAGTGATCTACCGCGTGCCACCCCTGCCGGTGGACGGCGACGACACGTCCGTCGAACCGTCGCCCCGAGGCGACGCGATCGAGCTGCTGGTCGATCGCGTGCGTGCAAGTGATCCGGGTTTTGAACTGACGCGGGCTCTTGGCGGCAGCGCCGCGCGCATCTGCCGGCTGCTGGACGGATTACCGCTGGCTATCGAGCTGGCCGCGGCACGTTCGAAAACGATGAGCCTGGGTGAAATTGCGCGAGGTCTGCACAGCCCATTCAGCTTGCTCACGCTCGGTCCCCGATCTGCTCCCTCGCGTCAGCGAACGCTACACGCGGCGATCGACTGGAGCTATCAACTGCTCACGGAATCCGAGAAGACGCTGCTGCGCCGTCTGGCAATCTTCCGCGGTGGCTGCACCCGCGAAGCGGCAGCGCGGGTTGGTGCAGACGCTGATCTGGCTGAGACGCAGATTGACGACCTGCTCCACAGGCTCGTCGCGCAGTCGCTCCTGATTGGAACCGCGCACGGCGGGTCCACTCGGTTCGTGCTGCTGGAGACGGTTCGGCAGTACTGCTGGCGTTGTCTCGAGCAGGCCGGGGAAGTGGCAAGCGTGCGTGAGCGACATCGCGACTGGTGCCTCGACCTGGTCGCCGGCGTGACTCCCGAAGCGCTCGGCGCGGACGACGTAACCCGTCTGGATCCCGAGATGGACAATCTGCGAGCCGCGCTTGGCTGGGCCCTCGGCACCGAGCAGGTTGAAGCGGCGGCGCGGCTGGCCCTGGGTCTGGGTGCGTCGTGGTTCTTCCATGGGAGCTTCAGCGAGGCACGGGCCTGGTTGACGGCTGTCTTCGAGCTGGCATCTGGTGGATCGGCCCTGTCCGAGCGGTCGCTCGCGGGGAGCTGGGGGGGAACCATGGCGTTCAATCAGGGAGACTACGCGGCCGCGCAGGACCTGCTGCAACGTGCGCTGGAGCTCGGGCGGGCATCTGGCAGCGAGTACGCTGTCACCGTCGCGGAGAGCCGGTTGGCCAAGCTGGCGTTCCAACGTGGCGACCTGGCCGGGGCGAAGATCCTGCTGGACCGCGCGCTTGGAGCCCTCGACAAGAGTGGAAGTCCAGGTCCACTGGCTGCCCTGGTGAGGTGGGATCTGGGGTTCACGTATCTCGAGCTCGGCGACGTAGCGCGTGCCGCCGAGTTCTTTCAAGCCGTGCGGAGTGGCGCGACACCCGAGCAACTGCGCTTCGCCAGTGGACGGTTACTGCATGCGCAGGCGCACCTGGCCGAGCGGGTGGGTGACCATGCGGTGGCCGCCCTGTTGCTGGCGGAGGCGGTGGACGCGCAGCGGGCCGTTGGCGATCAGCCGGGTGTCATCGAGTCGCTCACGCTGCAGGGTGCAGTCGCCGTGGAGTCTGGCGACCGCAAGCTCGCGGCGAGCGTCCTGCTCGAGGCGCTGGATCTGTCTCTTTTGTTTGGCAGCAGGATGCGCTTCACGCACCTGTGCGAATCGCTCGCCAGTGTGCTGGTTGCGTTGCATCCCGAGACTTGCATCCGGCTGGCCGCCGCCGCCGAACACTTGAGGGCGACGCTCGGCGCGGTGCCCCTCCCTAGCGAGCGGGCGCGTCTTGCACCCTACGTGGCGGCCGCCCGACAACACCTGGGTCAGCGCACGTACGGCGCAGTCTGGGCAGCGGCGCTCTCCGCGCCGCTCGAAGCGACGTTAACAGAAGCTCGCGGGCTGATACAGGCATTGGTGGGCGATCGCGTTTCCGAGGCCAGAACAGATGCCGCTCCCAAGGGGGAGCTGTCGCCCCGAGAACGCGAGGTTGCGACCCTTGTGACCCGCGGTCTCAGCAACCGAGAAATTTCCGCGGAACTGGTCGTCAGTGGCAAGACGGCGGAAGCGCATATCAACCACATCCTGAACAAACTCGGGTTCTCGAATCGAGTTCAGATTGCGACCTGGGGGATGCGGCATGGACTCGTGGTGAGCCCAGAAGGCGCGACCGCGGGCAGCGACCGATTGCTCGCCTGAAGTTGCCTGGTTGACGACGCGGCGCGGCGCCACGCCCCATCGCTCGCCGCTCTCGTTTGCGAGAGACGGGGTAGAGTCGTCCCGGGAGATATTGAACACGCATGCCCAATCGTCGTCAGCTCAAGCGCCCTCGCCGGCCCTCATGCTCATACTCGCTGCCTTGTCGACGGCCGCGTGCTCCACGCCTCAACTCCCGGGCGCCACCCCAACCCCGGCGGCGACGGGCGCTACGCCGGCACAAGCGATTTATGCTGACAACGGCGCACGGGTGGTCAACATCGTGAGCTCGGCGGTGCTCAACACGGTCCTCGGTCCCTCGCCCGTGCCGCAGGGCTCGGGTTCGGGTTTCGTCTATGACTCGCTCGGCCATATCGTGACGAACGACCACGTCATCGACGACAGCCTGCAATTGGAAGTCAACTTCGCAAACCGGACCTCGGAGCCGGCGCAGATCGTCGGACGTGATCCAGACACGGACCTGGCCGTACTCCAGATCCAGCCGCCTCCGGGGCTCGAGCCCGTGCGGTTGGGAGATTCGGACAGTCTCCACATCGGTCAGGTGGCGGTGGCGATCGGTTCGCCGCTCGGCTTGCGGCAGACGGTGACGCAGGGGATCGTGAGTGCCTTGCGCGCGCCCGGCGAGGAATCAGCCAGTGGACCAATCGGCTTGCTGGGTGGCGCGGTCCAGACCGATGCATCCATCAACCCAGGCAATTCAGGTGGACCGCTCTTCGATGTCACGGGCGACGTGGTTGGCGTCAACACGGCCATCATCACCTCCAGCGGCGGCAGCGAGGGTCTTGGGCTGGCAATCCCGATCAACGTCGTCAAGCGCATCGTGCCGGACCTCATCCAGTACGGGAAATATCGCCACCCGGACCTCGGCGTGAGCGGGATCCCTGTCTCGGCGCTCGGCCAGATGGCGCGTCAACAACTGGGCATCCCGGACAGCGTGGAAGACGGGGTGCTCGTCCTCCAGGCGTCTGACGCGGCTCAGCAAGCGGGCGTGCAACTGGGAACCACGCCCGTGGTCGTCGGCGCGCTCCGCGCCCTGGCGGGCGCGGACATCGTCGTCGCGGTCGATGGCCAGCCGGTCGGGACACCGGGAGAGATGCGCGGCCTGGTGGACAACACGCACCGCCCGGGCGACACGGTGACCCTGACGGTCGAGCGCGGAGGGCAACAGGTTGGCATCCCGCTGCAGCTCGGGGAACGCGTGGCATCCAGCTGAGCGCTGTCTTCGTGGTCGCGCGGGAGCTGGCGCGGGGCCGACTCAGCGCTGGATCACCAGATACGGACGCGCTGTTCTGGATCGACCCACAGTCCGTCGCTCGGAGCCGTGGCGTATGCGGCGTGAAACTCATCCAGGTTCCGCACCACGTTCGCCCGGAACTCCGGCGGCGCGTGCGGATCCACCGCAAGCAATTGTGCCGCCAGCTGCTCGCGCCGCTTCAAGCGCCAGCACAGCGCCCAGTTCGTGAGCACGCGCCGTGGACCGCTCGAATCATCCTCCACCGCCGCCTGCGCGCCGTCCAGACTGATCAGGTAGGCCTGAAGTCCGATCTGCAACCCGCCCAGGTCGCCGATGTTCTCGCCGAGGGTCAGGCTCCCATTCACGTGTTTGCCGGGCATCGCGCGCGGCTCGAAGCCATCGTACTGGGCGATCAACTTGTCGGCTCGCGCCTTGAAGCGCGCGCGGTCCTCGTCCGTCCACCAGTTCACCAGGTTGCCCTCACCGTCGTAGTGCGAACCCTGGTCGTCGAAGCCGTGGCCGATCTCGTGGCCAATCACCGCGCCAATCCCGCCATAGTTGAGCGCGGGGTCCGCGCTTGGGTTGAAGAATGGCGGCCGCAGAATCGCGGCGGGAAAACAGATGCTGTTGGTGCCCGGGTGATAGTACGCGTTGACTGTCTGCGGTCCCATCAACCACTCGTCGCGGTCAACCGGTCGGCCGAGCTTGGCGAACTGCCGGTCCACTTCGAAGGCGCGTGAGCGGCACACGTTGCCGATCAGGTCGTCGCGGCGGATCTGTACGCTGGAGTAGTCACGCCAGGTGGTCGGATATCCGACCTGCGACCGGAACTGGGTCAGTTTGGTGAGTGCTTTCGCGCGCGTCTCTGGACCCATCCAGGCCAGCGTCTCGATATCCCGCCGATACGCTTCGACCAGATTGGCCACCAGCCGGTCGATCAGCGCCTTCGATTCGGGTGGAAAGTGTCTAGCGACATACACCTGGCCGACCGCTTCCACCAGCAGTTGGTTGGCCAGCGCCACCGCGCGTTTCCAGCGGAGCTTCAGCTCCTGCGTTCCGGCCAGCGTACGCTGGTAAAACACGAAGCTCTCCTCGACGAAGGCGGTGCTCAGATACTGGGCAAAGCCAGAAACCAGATGGAAGCGCAGCCAGTCCTTCCAATCCGTCAGGTCCACCTCGACGAGCGCGTCGGAGAGCGCGCGCACGTAACTCGGTTGCCGCACGATGACCTCAGACAGCGTCGATGCGTCTGCTTGCAACCCGCGCAGCCACGCCGGGAAGTCGAAGGCGGGGGCGAGTGCGCGCAGGTCGTCGTACGTCGTCAGGTTGTAGGCTCTGACGACATCGCGCGTCTCGACGTTAGTCCAGTGCCCGGTCGCCAGCCGCGTCTCGAGCGCCATGATTCGCTCCGCCGCCGCGGATGCCGTGGCTTCGTCGTCGCCCAGCAAGCGCAGCATGGCCGCTATGTGGGCAACATACGCTTCGCGCACCGCGGCGAAGGGCTCGGCGCGGTAGTACGCCTCGTCCGGCAAGCCGAGGCCGCCCTGCGCGATGTGGACGATATAGCGCTCGGAGTGACGGTCGTCAGTGTTGACATAGGCGTTGAAGATGCCCCGCACGCCGATCCGCTCCAGGCCACCAAGCACCTCCGCGAACTCAGACGCGGACGAAATCGCCGCGACCTGGGCGAGCAGTCCCGACAGCGGCGTCGCCGCGAGTCGCTCGATGGCCGCTTCGTCCAGAAACGAGGTGTACAGGTCGCCGATCTGCTGTTGCGGCGAGCCCTCCGCCACCTCGCCCCCCTCTGCCGCGGCGGCGGCCTCGCGCAGGATCTGATCGACCTCTGCCTCGGCCTCGAGCGCGAGCGAGACGAAGCCCCCCACCATAGGCAGATCAGGCGGGATCTCAACCGTCGCCAGCCAGCGGCCGTTCACGTGGCCGAAGAGGTCGTCCTGCGGGCGGATGTGTGGGTCGCTGCCCTCGATATGGAGCTGGTCTGGGTTCAGGCGCATCGTCGCCCACCTTGCGCCTGGCTGGATGTCGGCGAGAGCGTCGCAACGCGCGACCTCGCTTGAAGTCGAGTGTGCTGGGAAGTCATCTCACTACCATACGGGAGCCTCGCATGCCCTGAGCGCGTTGGTCATCCGCGAAATGCGCCGAGCTGCCGCAACTGCGACAACACGTCCACGACACCCCAGGTCTCCGCTATCCGGCCATCATGGAAGCGGAAGATAAAGACCTCGTTGTACGTGACGGATCTGCCAGTTGGCGGGATGCCCATGTACTCGCCCCGGTGGGTTCCGGTCACCACGTTCCTGCTGACGACCCTGTCCCCCTCCGCGATCAAGTCTTCGATCGCGACGTGGAGGTCGGGGTAGGCGCGGTGGAGCCGGGTAAACACCTCTTTCAAGGCCTGGGCCCCCGGCATGTTGATCGGCAACGGCGTACGGATCTGCGCGTCCGCCTCGACGAGCTCGTCGATCGTCCTGGAGATGATCTCGGCGTCGTTCGTGTTCATGGCGTCAGAGAAGCGTCTGGCCGTGGCCTTGTTGCGTTCGGTCTCGGCGGTTGGCATGTCGGTCAGGTCTCCTTCCACAGCATGCACTCCACGTTCTAGCAAGCTGCTGAAAAAACAGGTCAAGGCTTCCACCGCAGGTGGATGTACCAACAGTGCGTGCCTCAGAGACGCGAGCTCACGTTCGAGGCTGCGTGTCCGAGGCAGTCGGGAGGACAGGCGAGGGTCACGCGCGGGATAATCGACGCATGCGCGCGGCCGGGATCACCAGCTTCGGTGGGAGCGTTACGCCGATGGACATCGCGGAGCCTCGTCCGCCAGCAGCCGACGAGGTGGTGCTGGAGGTGCGGGGTGCGGGCGTGGGGAATTGGGACCAGGTCGTGCTCAGCGGCGACTGGGACGTCGGCCGAACGCCGCCCCTGGTGCTGGGCGTCGAGGCGAGCGGCGTGGTGCTCGCCTGTGGTGCGAGCGTCGAGTACCCGCGGGTGGGCGACGCGGTCCTGACGCACCCGCTGCCGCTGCGCGACCAGGGCTGCTGGGCCGAGCACCTGGTGGTCAGCGCCGGTCTGCAGGTAATCGCGCTGGCCGGCGGCGAGGGTGTCGGCGCGGCCGTCAACGCGGCACGCGGCCAGGCCGGGGAGGCGATCGAGGTGGTCGCGCCAGGTGGTCGGTTCGCGACGATCACCGGCGACCCGCCCGTCAGTCAGCGTGGAATCCAGGTGTCGAACTTCTATGTGCGGGGCGGGCTGGCGGGGCGGTTGTGCTCGATCCCTTTATTGCGGCCTGATCGCTCGGCGGCCACCTCCAGGGCCACGGCCTGGCGGGGCCGTCGAGCCGCCGAAGGCGATGGGCGCCTCGAGGGTGACGCTCTGCAGGTTTTCTTCCGGATGTTCAATCGCGCGGACGAGGAGGCGCACCGCGGTGTCGGCCATCTCGGCGGCCGGTGAGACCATCGCCGTGAGCGCCGGAAAGAACACCTGGGAGATGCCGTGCAGGCCGATTGCCGCCACCGACAGGTCAGTCGGAATCGCCAGGCGAAGCTGCGCCGCCGCCTGGTACACGCCCACCGCGAGCACGTCGGTGCCGCACAGTACCGCCGTCGGGCGGGGGTCCTGCTCCAGTAGCAGGCGCGCCTGCCGAGCGACCTCGTCCGAATACCCGTCGGCGACCGCCAGGTAGCTGGGGATGACCGGCAGCCCGCGGGCTTGCAGCGCCTGCCGATACGCGCTGAGCCGCGTGCCGGTATGCGCTCGGGGCGAAAAGTACGCGAGCCGGGTGTGGCCCTGGTCCAGGAGATGCTCCACCAGCCGTTGCAATGAGCCAGATGCGTCGACCGACACGGACAGCGCCGAGCTCTCGGTGCGCGCGGCCGCATCCTCGAGGATGACCACCCGCCCCTCGCGGCGGGCGACATCCGCCTGGTTCGGCCGCAGGAGACCGCGCAGAATCACGCCGTCCGCCTGACCGGAGGCGAAGACCTGGTCCATGCGGGTGCGCCAGTCCACGTCGGGTAGGAGGAGCAGGGCATAGCCGTTGGCGCGCGCCGCCTGCGCGGCGTGGAGCAGCAGCGTCGCGGTAAAACCGGTGACGTCCTCGGCGCTGGAGGCGATCGCCAGCGTGCGGACTCGACCGGAGCGGAGCGACCGCGCCACGCTGTTGACGTGGTACCCGAGTTGTTCGGCGGCACTCAGGACGACGCTCTGGGTGCGGTCGGGAATGCGGTCGCCCTTGCCGTTGAGCACCATCGAGACGGTGGCGATAGAGACGCCGGCGAGCTCGGCGACGTCGCGGATGGTTGCGCGCCTGAGTGGCGTACTACTGCTCCTTGACGGAGCAGTTGTACTTGAGGTGCCTGTCCTGGTGAGGAACTGGTGTGCGGTGTAGACGCCATCGGCGCCCGGCGTTTGGGGTGCCGAGGCACGCACTGTCAACGGGTCCCCTCCGGGGGAAAGACGTTCCCGTGGGTCCCTCTGGGGAACAGCACTTGCGCTGACGCTTACGCGTACCAGGCGTACGTGTCGATCGCCAGTGGCTCGTCGAAGCGCACACCGTCGTCATGTCGTCGGCGCGGATCGCCGCGCCGATGCCGGCGATATTGAGTGCCCACGCACCGCTCCGGTCGCGGACTTGCATCCCGTAGCTGGAAGTGTCCGCGGGTGGTGCGTGGCGTGTCCATTAGCGAAGCCCCGAGCGAAGGAACGCGTCCATGATCTGGCGCTGGGCGAGGAAGTACAGCACGAAAACCGGTAGCGCTGACATCGTGGCGGCTGCCATCAGCGGTCCCCAGGCGTTGCCCTCGGCCTGCAGAAACAACTGCAGGCCGACTTGAATCATCGTATTGTCCAGCTTCTTGGTGACCAGCAGCGGCCAGAAGTACTCGTTCCAGGCCTGCAGGAACACGAGGATCGCCACCGCCGCCAGGGCCGGCCGCACGTTTGGCAGCAGCACGCTCCACAGAGTGCGCACTGGACCCGCGCCGTCGATGGCCGCCGCGTCGAGCAGTGCCTTCGGAAAACCCAGGAAGTGTTGCAACAGAATGAACACCCCCAGCCCCACGCCGATCGTGCTTCCCAGTTGGGGGATGATCAGACCCTGCAGCGAATTCAGCCAACCGAGCCGGGCGATGAGGAGGTAGTTGGGAATCATCGTGATCTGAAACGGAATCAGCAACGAGACGGCAAAGGCGAGGTAGATGACGCTCTTCCCTGGGAAGTCCCAGCGCATGAGCGCGTACGCCGCGCACACTGAGAGCGCCAGCGTCAGCCCGGTCATGAGTGTCGCCACCACCAGGGTGTTGACGATCATGCGTGCGAACGGAATGGCACTCGACACCTGGGCGTAGTTGTCCAGGGAAGCATGCGCCGTAATCAGGTCGAGCGTAAAGATTTCGTTGGCCGGCTTCAGCGAGGTCAGGACCGCCCACAGCATCGGGAAGATCGTGAGCAAGCACAGCAGGATCAGCACCCCGTGCGACACGAGCGGCTGCACACTTCGCCCGTGCCACGGACTGAAACCGGAGTGCCTTCCGAGAAAGCTTGTGCGAGGCATCGTCCCAATCCCTTTCGGTCAATCGTCGTAATAGGCGCGGCGGTTCATCACACGGAGTCCCAGCACCACACACAGACCCATCACGCCGAAGACCAGCACCGACGCGGCGGCGGACTGCCCAACGTCGAAGTATTGAAAAGCGATCTGGTACATCTCGTAGAAGACGTTGGATGTGGAGTTGTTTGGCTGGCCCTGAGTGAGGACATTGATGGGCGAAAACGCCCACTGGCCGGCGAAGAGCACGGTGAAAAGCAGCAAGAAATAAAATGTTGGCGTCAGCAATGGCAGGACCACCAGGCGCACGACCTGCCAGTCGGTGGCGCCGTCCAGTCGTGCCGCTTCGGTGTAGGCGCGGTCGATGCCGGTGATGGCGGCGAGATAGAGCAAAAAGCTGAAGCCGAGGATCTTCCAGCCGGTGATGAAAATGATCACCCAGATTGCGGTGGATTCGCTGCCCAACCAGTTGACGCCAGGTAGATTGAGCCACGCGTGCAGGACCGTGTTGAGCACGCCCTGGAGTGGATTCAGGATCCACAGCCAGATCAACGACACCACCACCGGCGCCATGATCATCGGCGTGAAGATGATGGAACGGTAGACGTCGCGCAGTTTGCCGTGAATGTCGGCGGCTAACAGCGCGGCCGCCAGCGGCAGGATGACTGCCAGCGGGATCATGCCGGCGATGTAGTACAGACTGTTGAGCAGGCTCTTGCGAAACTCGGGGGTTCCGATCACGCCGCGGTAGTTGTTGAGTCCGACGAAGTCTTTGCTGCCGGACACGAGGGTGCCGCTGAAGAAGCTGATACGGACCGTGTCGAGCAGTGGATAGTAGGCCCAGACGGCCAGGAGCAGGAGGCCCGGGAGGACGAACAGGTACGGAGCGATGTCGAACGCGCGGCGATGCTGAGTTGACGCGGCGCGGCGGGACGCGATGGCAGCGGCTGGTGGTGGCCGGGACGCGCCACGGCGGGCGTGGGCGGCCACGCCTGGGTGGAGGAGGGGCACACGTCGCGGCAGTCGGAGCGCGGCGGGGCCAGCCCAGGTGAAACGTTTAAGCATCGCCCGTTCATCTTGCCCCGGCCCGCCGCCGGTGTGGGTTAACCGCACGTAAGCGGACCTGAAACACTGCGCGCGCGGCTACACTGGTGTAGCGACTTGTCTCGAATTCGAGACGGGACCGCCCGTGGCAGGCAGCGCTCGCCAATGCATGACAGAGGAGCAAGGCCTTGATACGCAGCACTGAACGCATTCTCACGAGTCACGTCGGATCTCTCCTGCGGCCGGTGGAAGTCATGAAGTTCGTCAAGGCCAAGGATGCGCGGGAGCCCTACAATGCAGCTGCCTTCGCCACGTTGCTCGACGCCGAAATCGGCGGGGTCGTGCGCAAGCAGGCCGGAGTGGGTATCGATATTGTCAACGACGGCGAGTTCAGTCGGACGTCCTACGCGAACTACGTCCGCGACCGCCTCGACGGGTACGAGATGCGGAAGCCCGGCGGCGACATCATTTCGTCCCTGGACCAGGTGCGATTTGGCAGGCTCGTCCCGGGCATGGTGCGCGACCGGGAGCGGTTTGCCGGATTCACCGAGATGTGGCGTGCCGCTGAGCGAAATATCTTCATGCCGGTTGAGCTGCGGACGCCGCCCACACCACCGACAGAGGTTCCGGTGTGCACCGCGCCGATCCGCTACAAGGCGATGGACGAGCTGCAGGAGGATCTGCATCGGCTCAAAGCGAGCCTGTCTGACGTCGACGTGAAAGGCGCGTTCGTGACCGCCGCGTCACCGACGATTGCGACCTACCACTTCTCGAACAACGCGTTCTACCCGACCACGGACGACTATCTTTTCGCCATGGCTGATGCGTTGAATGTCGAATACCGAGCGATTGCCGACGCGGGCTTTGACCTCCAGATCGACGCGCCAGATCTGTGCCACCTGTACGATCCGGAGTTCGAAGACGAGTACTTGAGGTGGCTCTCGGTGCGCATCGACGCCATCAACCAGGCACTCGAGGGCGTTCCGGAGGAAAAGGCGCGCCTGCACGTGTGCTGGGGCAGTGGCAACATTCCGCATACCAGGGACGTACCGCTGCGGTTGATTATCGACCACGTGCTCAGGGTCAAGACGCAGGGCTATTCCCTCGAAGGCGCCAACGACCGGCACGCGCAGGACGTGTTGATGTGGGACGACGTGAAGCTGCCAGAAGGCAAGATTCTGATGCCTGGCGTCGTCGGGCACGTAAGCAATCTCGTCGAGCATCCGGAGCTGGTGGCGTGGCGGATCAAGCTGTACGCTGAGCGGGTCGGCAAGGAGAACGTGATCGCGGGCACCGACTGCGGCTACTCGCAGGGTTGGGACGTGCGGCGGGCGCACCCCGAGGTGCAGTGGGCCAAGTTCGGGTCGCTGGCGGAGGGCGCGCGACTGGCGTCGCAAGATCTGTGGCGCCAGTAAGCAGACAGCTGAGCGCGGGAACGCGGGGCTGGCGGCGCCGTCGACCCCCGAGCATGCTCCACGTTGCGTATGTGCCCACCACGGGTGGGCGAGACCAGATTGGATTGGTATGACCCAGGAGTCCTTTTTTGGCGTGGCGGTCGCCGCCATGCTTGCTCTGTTCTTCGGTTCGCTGTTGGTGGTCGGCGGATATCGCCTGCTGGTAGTTCTGCTGCCCATCTGGGGTTTCGTCTTCGGGTTCGGACTGGGCGCGCAAAGCGTGCAGGCGGCCTTTGGCGACGGGTTCCTGTCGACGATCACGAGCTGGGTCGCCGGCCTGGTCCTGGCGCTGATCTTCGCGCTGTGCGCGTACCTGTTCTACTTCGCGGCGGTGACGCTGATCAGCGGCTCATTGGGCTACGCACTCGGCGTTGGCGTGATGGAGGCCATCGGCTTCAACTTTGGATTACTGGCGTGGCTCGTGGGATTGGCCCTCGCCATCGTCGTGGCCATCGGCGTGCTGGCCTTCAATGTTCAGAAACTGGTGGTCATTGCCGCGACGTCGATCCTTGGCGCCGGGGTGATCGTCGCCACGTTTCTCATGCTTTTCGGTGGGCCTGAAGCACAGGTCATGCAAAACCCGGTTCGCATTGCACTGCAGGCTTCACCCTGGTGGACGCTTGGGTTCGTCGTCCTGGCGGTCGGTGGCTTCATTGTCCAGTACCTGTCGACACGCCGATTCGAGATCGACATCTACGACAGAATCATGGAGCTGACGGGCGATGACCCCGCCGTGAAACCGGCGGCGGGGGCCTGAAGTCCGTGCGCGCACTCCGTTCGCTCGTCTGCAAGGCCAAGGATCCGGGTTCTACGTCGGCTTTGACAAACGTGACGGTCGGCGCCGGCCAGATTTCTCATAGCCAGCTTTAACCAGCAGTTATCCGGTCTCGAAAGCAATCCCAAGGTGCGGGGCGTAGGGTGGTCACAGCCTACGACCGCGGAACGGGTTTGTGAACAACGAGGAACTCTGGAATCGTGTCCAAGCCCTTCAGGGCGGGCTCGTGCGCGCCGCCTCGGGCCGACGCAGGTTTCACGTGGTCAGGGTCTCGGCCGACATCGCCGTGCTGCGAGCCAGCAAGACGTACCACGTTCCGCGCTCGACGTTGGAGGCCGCATACGCCCTCGGACGCAACAGCGATGCGCTGTTGCCCGAGGAAGTCATTGACGCGCGGCTGGACCACTTCGATCCGGCGCTGCTTGTCGGAGTCCTGAATGCCATCGGCGCGGATCGCGAATGATGGCGGCCCGTTGCGGTCCACTCGTGGTCCAGCTCCGTGCGTGCTCCAACGCGTAACGACGTGCACATCCTGATCGTCGAAGACGACGGCCGGGTCGCACACAACGTCGAGCGCGCGTTGCTGCTGGCGGGGCATCGCGCGGACATCGCCGCGGATGGCGCAGCCGGGCTCGAAGAGGCGACCACCAGGGACTACGATCTGATCTTGCTCGACGTGCTTCTACCCTCGCTCGACGGCTTCTCGGTCTGTCGCGAGCTGCGTCGACGCAACATCCAGACGCCCGTCCTGATGCTGACCGCGCGGGATGCTGTTGGCGACCGGGTGAGCGGACTCGATGCCGGCGCCGACGATTACCTGATCAAACCGTTTGCCACGGAGGAGCTGCTCGCGCGCGTGCGCGCACTCGCCAGACGGGGCGGCGTGCCCGAGGGTCCAATGCGCGTCGCTGACCTGGTGCTCGATGCTGCGCGCCATGAGGTGCGTCGCGGCGAGCGCGAGATTGAGCTGACGCCGAGGGAGTTCGAATTGCTCGAATTTCTGCTGCGCCACGCCCGGCAGGTCGTCAGTCGTGAGCAGATCTTTCAGAACGTCTGGCGCAACGACGCTGGCGCCGGCTTCAAAGCTGTTGACCTGTACATGCATTACCTGCGCACCAAGATCGATCGGGACACCGCACGCCCGCTGATACGAACGGTGCGCGGCGTCGGCTACATGATCGATGGATGATTGACAGGGTCGGCGGAGCCAGACGGCGGATCAGTCTGGGTGCACGTGCGCGTGGTCGCCCGAATGCGCGTGCTCGTGAGCATGCAGGGCGCCGCCGTGACCGTGCAGGTGCTCGTGGATCAGATTGGCTTCGATCAGCAAGGCGCGATTGGCCAGGATCTCCTCGGGCGTACCGTAGGCGAGCACGCGCCGCGTTTCGCCTAGGACGACGACGCGATTGGCGATCAGCGGCACGATGTCCAGCTCATGGGTCGCGGTGACGATGGTGTGGCCGGCGCGCCAGGCGGCGGATGAGATTCGACGAGCACCCACTTGCTGCGCGGGTCCAGCGACGCGGTCGGCTCGTCCAGCAGCAGGACGTCGCGGTCCGAGCGAGAGCACCGACGCAATCGCCGCGCGCTTCTTCTCGCCGCCCGAGAGCTCGAACGGGGCACGGTTGGACAGGTGAGCGATATCCATCTGGGCGAGCGCGGCGTCGCAGCGAGCCTTCACCTCGTCGGCTGATCCAGGCCGAGCTGCAGCGGGCCGAAAGCAACGTCATCGAGGACGGTCGCGCTGAACAGCTGGATGTCCGGGTCCTGGAAGACGAGGCCGACCTCGCGATGGAAGCTGAAGGAGTCCTGGCCATCGGCGACGGCGGCGACGTCCGGCCCAGCGCGCGCATGCGACCCGGACTCGGGGCGATGATGCCATCGAGCAGCTTGAGCAGCGTCGACTTGCCCGAGCCGTTCGCGCCGAGCAGGGCGAGTGCGCTCGCCAAAGGCGATGTCGAGGTCGACGCCGTCCAGGGCAGTCTGGCGACCGCCGTACAGATAGGAGACGCCGCGCAGGCGGAATGCGCGGGCTGCGACATCGTCGGCTGACGGACTCGGCTACGAGGTCGGGCGTCGTCACGCTAGCCAGCGTCCCACAGGCACGCTCGATCGCCGCAACAACGAGCGTCCCTGCCAGAGCGCCGCCAGTCCGCGGCCTGCATCCGATAGGTGGTGTACGTGCGGATCTCGCCGGTGAAGCCTCGGGCGAGCATGGCCGCGTAGACGTCGTTGCTCATCTTGAACGAGCGGCTCATCAGTGCGCCCATCGAGCCGCGTGATCCAGCGGCGGTGCTTCGCCCCCGCCCAGGCGCGCCACGACCCGGCTCTTGCGCGCCTCGAACATGCCGTTGAGCGGTGTGCAGGAACAGGAAGATGTAGCGGTAGGTCATCGACAGGACCAGCACGAACACCTGCGGCACCCTGCAGCGCGTGCAGGCTCTTCAGCACGTCGGCCCACGGCGTGGTCACGACCAGCAGTACCGCCAGCGAGACGCTCACGCCGACGCGCGTGACGAAGATCGCCGCGCTCCACACACCCGTCGCCGAGACGCCTAGCTGGACAGGTCCGAGTGCCAGGTCGAACAGCCGCGGCCCGGGCACGAAGAAGATCGACGGGATGACGACGATGCCCGCGAAGAACGGAATGCCCAGCCAGACGCGCTTGACGAAGAAGTCGAACGGCAGCCGACTGGCGCGCGCGGCGGCCAGGATAACGGCGTACAGCCCGATCAGCACCCCAAGCGACGTCGAGGCGCTCGCGGCAAGGCCGCGACGAGGAACATCCCGACTTTGGCGCGCGGATCGATGCACTGCAGCCAGCCAGGCTGGCGCGCAAGATCCTCTCGGAAAACCGCGTGCTCGATCGAGGCAGCCACGCCAGCGACGCTGTGCTCGAGCCAGCCAATATGGCCCTCGGCATGGTTCGTTCGGGTCAAGTGCGATACCCCACGCGGGCTGGTCAGGTCAGCCTCGCCGTTTTTGCGCACGATGAGCGTTCCGAATACCCCACAGGATTACGCCCAGCGCCAGCATCCCGATCAAGCCGGCGATCTCGTAGCCGATGGCGGTGTGCCACAGGGGTGCGTCGTCAGCGTTGAAGAATGGCAGCGGGACGTTGTAGTCCGCTGAGCGGCGCGCTGAACAAGCCAGACAGGTCCTGCAGCCCCTGGGGCACGTAGCCGAGTTGCTTCTGCAGGTCGTCGGGCCCGCCCTCGCCGTACGCGAAGCCGGGCGCGATCAGTCCGATTGGCGTGACGATCGCGATAGCGACGTAGGTCGGTGCCAAGCGTCGCGGATCTCGCGCGGCAGGACGAACCAGGCCAGCGGGATCAGAATGACACCGAGCACGACCACGATCAGGAGCATGGTCGCCGACGTCCGACCAGTCGACGCTGGACCAGTCCGCGCCGAAATGCGTTGGACGAGATCGCCTCCGCCCGTCGATCCAGCCCGACCGAGCAGGACGATTGCCAGCAGCGCCAGTCCGCCGACGATCGAGCTGCCACAGCGGCCGCGCGCTTGCGTCTGGCCCGTCTCGACCGTCGCGTCGCCAGCGACCGCCGAGCGCATGGACACCAGATACTCGGCGTGGCGCTGCTGCAGGTACGCGAACGCCGAAAGCGGTGATGATGCCCTCGACGATGCGAGGCGCCGAACATGTGCGCGAGCAAGCATCGCCGGCACCGCCACTTCCAAACCGTACGGGCTGTACAGCGGCCGTCCCTCGGCGTTGAACAGGATGGGCTGCAAGCCCAGCTCGATCCCGACCAGCAGCGCGGCGATGCTGATGCCCACGTAGGCGCCGATGCCAGCCGCCCAGACTCTGCCGGGTGGACAGGAGCGGCGCGCGACCGGCGATCAGGCGGTAGGCGCAGTAGCCGACGAACGGCAGGACGATGCCCATGTTGAGGCAGTTAGCGAAGATCGCCAGAATGCCGCCATCTCCGAAGAACAACGCCTGGATGATCAGCGCGGTGCTGACGACGATGATGGCCGCGGACGGCCCGAGGACGATGGCGACCAGCGTGCCGCCGACGCCGTGCGCCGTCGTGCCACCCGGCACGGGCACGTTGAACATCATGATCGTAAAGCACAGCGCGGCGAAGATCGCCAGCAGCGGCACGGTGCGCTGGTTCAGCGACTTGCTGACGCGACGTGTGGCGACCACCCACGAGGGCACCGTGACCACACCCATGCCAACCGAGAAGGCTGGAGCGAGATAGCCGTCCGGAATGTGCATGTCCTACCCTCCGTGGGCTCGCGCCCGCGGAGCGCGGCGCTGCGCAAATAACTGCAATTGCTTGTCTGGGCAGCAGTGTAGCGCGGCAGTGTGTAGCGCGGATCCCACAACGGCGCTTGCCGGCACCCGGAGATCGCGCGCGAGCGCCCGACAGCATCTCCCGAACTGGAGGAACGCGCATGACGTATCGCCTCGAACGTGACTTCGCGTGTGCTACCGTGAGATGGGATCGTGGCAAGCGCGCAGGAGCTTCGAAACGCTCTGAAAGGGCACGGCCTGCGGATGACGCCTCAGCGACAGCTCATCCTGGACGTGCTGTCCTCGATGCGTGGTCACATCTCCGTCGACCAGGTCTACCGTCAGGTGGCGGCGCGTTACCCCGACGTCAACATCACGACGGTGTACCGCACGCTGGAGGTCCTCGAAGAACGCGGCATCGTGCGCCACACCCATTTTCACGACGGTCGGTCGCAGTTCGAGCGCACCGACGAGCCGGCCCATCAGCACCTGGTTTGCAAAGTGTGTGGCCGCGATCAGGAGACGGATCTGTCGGTCCTCGAGCCGCTGACGGAGAGCTTGCTCGAGAGGTTCGGGTTCGAAGCCGACTTCAGCCATACGGCGATCGTCGGGTTCTGTCGAAGCTGTCGGTCGAAGTTGTCGGCTGAGTAGCGCCGAAGTGCGCGTCGACGCGGTGCGTTTCTGCAAGGCTTTGCAATAACCCGCTCGCTCGAGCAGCCTGGACCCGACCTGCATTACTCGCACCCGTCCGCTGTGATTGCGTACATTGCACTGGCCTCTTTTCGTCACGGCCCGCTCGGAATACAAGGAGCCCCAACGTGGCACACACCGTCCCAGTTCCTGTTACTTCGACTGGTTCGAAGCTGGCTCCAGTGCCGCTATGGGCGTGGATCGGTGCGGTGGTGGGAGTCCTGGTGCTCGTGGGTGCTGGCGTCGCAACCGTGTACCTGCACGCGCGGACGGCCACGCTGACGGATGCGGCCATCATGACGGACCCCTGGCCAGCCCCCGACTTCATGCTGACCGATCAATCCGGTCAGTCGGTGCAGTTCAGCCAGTTCAAGGGCAAGCCGACGGCGCTGACGTTCATCTACACGAACTGTCCTGACGTCTGCCCACTCATCGCCAGCAATATGCACGAGGCGTATCGACAACTCGGACAACAAGCGTCCTCGGTCGCCATGGTCGCCGTGAGCGTCGATCCGGAGCGCGACACGGTCGACCAGATCCGCCAGTTCTCTGACGCGCGCGGATTGACCGACGAGTGGACGTTCCTGACCGGTTCTGCTGACCAGTTGTCCGCCGTGTGGACGAACTACGGCATCCTCGCCCAATCTGACAAGCCGACCACACCGGCGGAGCAACGCGAGGCGCAGGGATTGGTGCCCCAACCGGGTGACATCGAACACTCAGCGCCGGTGTATCTGATTGACAAATCCGGGAACGTGCAGGCCGCCTTCCCGGACGACTTCACGCCTGACGCGCTGGTGACTGACCTGAGAGTCTTGCTCTCCAGGTCGTGAGCGGCTGGGCGGCTGAGCGGCTGAGCGGCTGAGCGGCTTCGGCCGGCTTGATCGGGCGGCGCCGCCGTGTCACGTTCGATCAAGGCACTGATTTGCAGAAAACCCGGTGGTCCCACCACGGGTTGATTGTCGACGAAGATCCCCGGCAGTGAGGTGATCGCCAGGCGTCGGGCAGCGGCGAGTTCGCGATTGACCTCGAGTCGGTGCGAGCCGCCTTCGAGACAACTGGTGAACGTCGGCGAGTTCAGGCCAATCTCCGCCGCGATCTGCTCGAGCTGCGCCGTCTCGGACGGATTCGGAGCTGGAGCATCGGCGCGGGAGAACAGGGCGTCGTGAAACGCCCAGAACCGGTTCTGGTCGCTCGCGCAATCCGCGGCCTCCGCGTCGCGCACGGAATCCGGACCGAGCATCGGCGCATTGTGCCAGACGATCACGGCTCTGCCGTCGCGCACGAAGGCCGCCTCCAGTGCAGGGAGTGTCTCCCTGGCGAAACTCCCGCAGGCCGGGCACTGAAAGTCGCCCCACACGTCGATCATGGCGGCCGCACGCGGAGCGACCACCGCGGCGTCGTCGCCGTGGTGCAGCGCGTCCAGCTCATCGCGTTGCATCCACCCAGGCCGGCCAGGACGAGAAGCTCGACGATCAGCACCAGCGCGCGGTTCAGTCGCATGACTGGAACGGTGCTTTACATCGCGCGGGCGGTGCAAGTCGGTTAGTGGCCGCTGAGTGTCGCCTGGATGGCGGTGATCGAGGAGTCGCCGCAGACATCCGCCGGAGTATTACCCGTGGTCGAGCACAGTGCCGCGGTGAGCACGTTCGCGGTGCCGAGGATGGCTCTGGCCTGGGCGGAGCTTGTGTCGGAGAGGTCCGTCGCGATTGTCTGCCAGGTCTGACCTTGCAGCACGCCGACGTCATAACTCGCTCCCGAGACGACGTACTGGCTGGCGAAGTCGATGAATGGGATCGACCCCGCCGATCCCGAAGGGACGTATGGTGGAGCGTCGTACGAGTCGAGCAATTGCTGCTGGGCCGATGTTGGGGTCTGCAGCGTGCGATACTGACCACCCGCGCGCACGTTCGATTGCAACTCGACGGAAGCAAAATCCAGATACGGGCTCGAGTAGCTGCTGCCGTAGAAGGTGAACGTCGGCGTCGACGGATAGATGTCGTCGGCCGCGGACGTGGTGGTATGCAGGTTTGAGAACGTCCCGAAGCGGCTCAACGCGATGATCATGCCCCAGCGCTCGCCAGCGCAAAACGGGCAGTATTCGGCGCCGACGTACGTGATCTGCGGCAAGCCGTTGCTATCCCGCGTGATGGCCGAAGGAATACGAACGGGAAGCCCGCTGACGCTGCCAGCGCCAATAGCGTCCAGGCGATCGGCGGGCACCTGCGTGACGGCTTGTAAGACGTCCGCTGAAGGCGTACTTGCTTGCGATGCCGAACCCGAGGACCCACTTAGCAGTACGTGAACGCCAAGCATCACGCCAAGGACGAGCACAATCAGGCCCGCGGCGATCCAGACCACCCGTCGCTGACGCTGCCGACGTGCCGCGCGGGCTCGTTCTTCGGTCCGTCGTGAACGCCTCGCGACAGACGCAGATGGGGAACGACGATCGACAACCATAGACGCCGCCCAATAGTGGGGCATGCTCGGTGGTGTACGTCAGCCGATAGCCTGAAAATAGTCCGTTCATAGTCCATGGGGCTGACGAACGAGCGCCCTCTGGCGCACGTCCGCTGTCCGGCGCATCATCTGCAGGTGCATCGCTCGGACCGGCTTCGGGACCTGCAACTCCTGGCGACCCTGGTGCCTGCCCTGTGTGCCGGAATCTACGAGACGCTGCGGCATTCGGTGCTGCCGAGCGACTTGCCGTACGGCCTGGGAACGCCCGTGGCGGTGCTGATCGTCCTGGCGATCTCGTACGGTTTCGCCAGGATGTCGTTCGGCATCATTCGGCGCACCGAGGCGCGTCTGCGCCAACGCAACCGGGAACTCCAGCAGCTTTCGCGGCAGGTCGAGCGGCTGGCGATTCTCGAGGAGCGCGATCGACTCGCCCGCGAAATGCACGACAGCGTCGCCCAGTCACTGGCTACGCTGCTGGTCCGCCTCGACACGGTCGAGTCGCTTGCCGAGCGACGGCTGCTGGATGATCTGCTGACCGAAGTGCGCGACTTGCGCGCTGCCGGCGGCGAGATCTACAGCGATGTTCGCGAGGCGATCGCCGAGCTTCGGACCCGACCTGAGCCCGGGCCGGTTGGCCTGCGACACGCGTTGGGCGAGTACGTGGCACAGTTCGGCGATCGGACGGGCATCAGCACCACCTTCGAAGTGGACAATCTGGCTGGCGACGATGGAGGCCTCACACCGGCCGCCGAGGTTCAACTGCTGCGCGTGGCGCAGGAGGCGCTGACCAACGTGCGGAAGCACGCCCAGGCGACGCGCGTGACGGTCCGCTTTTCACGCTCGTCGGAGGGCTGGCACATCGCCGTGAAAGACGACGGGGTTGGTTTCGATACGGATGCGTCTGGGCGCGAGGTCGGCGGCGGACACGTGGGCATCAGCATCATGCGTGAACGCGTGGAAGGCTTGAATGGCCACCTGGACGTCAGCAGCCGACTCGGGTATGGGACCGAGGTTCGTGCAGTCGTGCCCGACGTGCCGATGGCGCCCGTTGGTCAGTCAGCCGCGCCGTCGAAGGAACTCGAGGGGGAGTCGGGCCGTGGCGCCGCAGCGCTTGTTACTGGCTGACGACCACGCGTTGTTCCGCGATGGGCTCACGCGGCTGTTCGCCCACGAGGAGGACTTCGAAGTTGTCGCCGAGGCCGCGGACGCGGACGAGGCCGTGAAGATGTCGCACGCGGTACGGCCGGATCTCGTGCTGATGGACGTGGATATGCCGCGAGGCGGCGGGATTATTGCCACCCGCCGAATCAAAGCGGACTTACCCGCCACGCGCGTGGTGATGTTGACCGTGCACGACGACGACGACACGCTGTTTCAGGCGATCAAGGCGGGTGCGCAGGGCTACCTCGTCAAGAGCGTCAGAGCCGCGGAAATGCTGGAGCTGCTCCGTGGACTGGCGCGCGGCGAGGCGCCGCTTTCTCGTGCGATGGCGGCCCGCATCCTCGAGGAGTTTGCCCGAACAGGCGCGGACACCCCTGAAGCGCGGGGGGACTTCGCCGAGCATCTGACGCTGCGTGAAGAGGAAGTCCTGGAGCTGGTGGCGCAACGCTGCACCAACAAGGAAATCGCAAAACACCTGGTGATTTCCGAGTACACGGTCAAGAATCACCTGTCGAATATTCTGTCCAAGCTGCACCTGCGCAGTCGGGCGGAGGCCGCGCGCTACGCGGCTCCCTCGCGACGGCCGCGCGAGGGAGGCTCGCGCTAAAAGTTCGGCCGACAAGCCCGCCTTCGGCTCGAGTCGCAGTCGCCGGGAGCGCGGCGGGCGTCGCGCGTTGTCGTATCCTGCAGCACAGTCGAGTCAACCCCACCACGCGAACATCCTCACTGGAGCCGTAAAGCCTGCGATGACGCTCCCCGCGCGCATGAAGTTCGGAATTTTCCTGGCGCCATTTCATCAGCTGGGCGAGGATCCGACGCTGGCTCTCGAGCGTGATCTCGAGCTGATCCAATGGCTCGACGACCTCGGGTACGACGAGGCCTGGGTCGGCGAGCATCACAGCGCAGGTTGGGAGCTCATCACCTCCCCCGAGGTGTTCATCGGTGTCGCGGCGGAGCGAACCAGGCACATCAAGCTGGGTACGGGCGTCGTGTCGCTCCCGTATCACCATCCGCTGATGGTCGCCAATCGGATGGTGCTCCTCGACCACCTGACGCGCGGGCGCGTGATGCTCGGCGTCGGGCCCGGTGCGCTGGTCACCGACGCGCTGATGCTCGGAATCGAGCCAAACAGGCTGCGCCCGCGCATGGAAGAGGCGATGGGCGTCATCGTTCGCCTGCTGACCGAGACCGAGCCGATCGACTATCAAAGCGAGTGGTTCGAGCTCCACAATGCTCGATTGCATCTTCGGCCATATACGCGGCCGCACATGCCGCTCGCGGTGGCTGCCGCGGGGTCACCCGCGGGCATGGTGCTTGCCGGTAAATTTGGTTTGAGCGTGCTCTCGGTGGCGATCCCGCGTGGTGAAGAGTCGCTGCGTGAGTTCTGGGGAATCGCTGAGCAGACCGCGGCCGAACATGGCAAAACGGTGTCTCGCGCGGACTGGCGGCTGGTGCTGCACGTACATCTGGCTGAGACTCGGGAGCAGGCATTCGCCGAAGTTCGCGCCAGAGCCGGTGCCTACTGGCGCGACTATTTCGAGGACACGGTCGGTTTTCCCCGCCCATTCGAGAGTTCGAAAGACCAGATTGTGGACGGCATGGCGGAGCGTCGCATCTGGTGCGTCGGCACTCCAGACGACCTGATCGCGACCATCCGCCAGCTGAACGAACAGAGTGGCGGATTTGGTGGAATTCTGACGACGGGTGTCGACTGGGCCACCCGCGAGCAAATCCGGCACAGCTACGAGCTAATGGCTCGCTACGTCAAGCCAGTCTTTCAAGGCAGTCTGGACAGCTTGCGCGCTTCGCAAGCTGACGCCGCGGCCAACGTGCAGCAGGTGCGGCAGTTGCGGCAGGAGGCCGTTGAACATGCACGCGCGAGCTACAACGAGCGTCTGTCATCCTGAGAATGCACGCTGAACGGCTGGGTGGCGCGCTCACGATTGCGTGGCGGCGCAGGCTTGCTCGTATTCTGTCTCGCGCGGGCGCGGGCGCGGGCGCGGGCGCGGCGCGAGACGGGCGCGACTTCATGCACGCTTCATCTTCGTGTGGCGTAGTCAAGGGTGGAGGCTGTGGGCGCCCGGCAATGCGGAGATCGCGTTCGCGCCAGCCCCCGCGACTTCGCTCGGGCGCAGCAGTCTCACACGAAGCACAGATGCCAGCCGCCTGATCTTCCGCTTCGGGGCGCGGGGCGCCGCGACGCTGGCGACTTGCTAGACTGCGATGCGGCATGGCGCGTCGACTTGAGGTGCTCGCTCGGGCGCACGACGCCCTGGCGCCCACCTATGACGCGTCACTCGCCGGTAATCCGGTGGCCGTCTGGATGCGCCAGCAATTGTGGTCGCATTATGACCGCGCGTTCTTTCCCCGCTCGCGGCTGCTGGACTTCGCCGCGGGCACAGGCGCCGATGCGCTGCACCTGTCGGAACGCGGGCACCGCGTGGTTGCCGTCGACGTTTCCACGGGCATGCTCGATGAGTTACGCCGACGAGCAGATCAGCGTGGCTTGTCGGTCGATGCGCGTGTCTTGCCGGCCGAGCAGCTTGGCCGGCTGCAGGCGGGTGCATTCGACGGAGCCCTTGCCGCCTTTGCGGGCCTGAACACCATCGACGACCTGGCAGACCTCTCGCAGAACCTGGCGCGGTTGCTGAAACCACGTGGCCGCGTGGTGGTGCACGCGCTGAATGCCTTTTGCTTGTGGGAGACCGTGAACGGGCTGCTGCACGGTCGCTGGCCGCGGCCGCGCCACGAAGACACGCCAATCGGCGCCGAAATCGTCACACACCGTTACTACGACCCGTTCGTGCTGTGGCGCGAAGCGTTCGCTCCGGAATTTCGTCGCCGCTCCGTCTACGCGCTGTCCGTGCTTGCGGCGCCTACCTGGCTGCGGCGTGCTCCGCAGCTCACCCCGTTTGTGCTGCGGTTGGATGGGCGGCTCGGGCGCATCTGGCCCAACGCGGGCGACTTTTTCGTGATGGACCTCGAGAAACGCTAGATGCTGTCGTAGTCGCCGCCCCACATGCTCCAGCGGCGTGGGTCGCGCAGAAACGGCAGGGGCAGCGTGTCGTCCAGCGGGACGAGCTGGACGCTGAAGTCGCCCCAGCTCCACAGGAATCCGGCGTGCCTGAGCGCGTCAAAGTACCAGGTCCGCGGCGGCGCCTGCGTGGCCGCGACGTCGGCTCCATCCGCGCGTAAGCGCGAGACGGTCTCGCGGATGAGCGTGCGCATAATCGTGCGATCGGCGCGTGGCGCCAGCACCTCGGCGATATACCCGAGTGTGCTGTGTGGGCCGTGTTCCACGCGGTAGACCGCATAGCCCGCTGGCGTCCCAGCGCGTTCCGCCAGAACGATGCGATAAGGAAAGGATGGACACTGGAGGTAACGCCAGGTGACCCACGCGGAGTCGCGCGCAATCGAGCATCCCGCGCTTTCCGCGCAACGCGCCCACAACACGTCGAATTCGGGCCCGGCGTGCTCGACGAGGCGGAATTGCACGTGAGGGTCAACGGAAACTCGTCGATCCCAGATCCAGTTCCAGGCCGTATCCAGCACGTCGACGCGCTCACTTCCCGACATCCGTGTGCGCCGCGCCAGGATCGTGGATGGCCTCAAGGGGCGGACCAGCCAGCGCAGAGGAAACAACGGTTGCCAGCCGAGCGCCGGGGCGCGCGATCCCCACTGGTCGTTGATCAGCCCGATCACGAAGCGGACCCCTCCGTCGCGCCAGCTCGCATACATGCGCTGCGCGACCTGCGTGAGCAACCCGCGGCGTCGATACTCCGGGTCGGTCATCGTGTCGACGGAGACCATCGCTGTGGTCTGACCGTCCGGTAGCTGGTAACGGACCGGAATGCCACCTGAATGAAAAATGGGCGTCAGACCGTCGAGCGCGATCCAGTCGTTGTCGACGGGCGACGGCAGTTGGCGGAGTTTCCAGTCCCAGTGCGCCTCGGTGATCGTTCGTCCGAACGACCGCTGGAACAGCTCTACGAGTTGAGGCGTCTCGCCCGCCCGGGAGGGCCGGATGGTCCAAGCCGAGGTGGAGGCTTGCAGCACGGCTCAGAATCCGCGATCGGCCAGACGTCTGAGCATGAGGCGGGCACGCAGCCCTACCAGTGCTGCCAGTGGATCAGACATGGGCCAGGGGCGGATGCCGCGATACGGGCAGACGGAGCGACGCCAATCGCCGGCACTGACTACGGCGGTGTACACCTCGGCGCGCATTTCCCAGAAAACCTCCGCTGCCGAAAGTCGATACAGTCTGTCCTGATAACCCGCGAATCGCAGTAGAGGCTGGATGGAATCCGCCTGCGTGCGCAGGGCTTTGAGCGCTTGCAGCTTACGCTGACTGACCTGCCCGATGTCGGCGACCATGTTGACGAGCACGGGCGTCAGCGGCACGCCTACTTGATACGCTCGGACTGTTTGACCCGGTTGGAGTAATTCCGCGACGAGCCGAGCGACCGCGACGTGTTCGGGGTGGAAGTCGACGCACGTGGGTGCGTAGATCAGGTCGGAGGCGGCGAAGCGTGCCGCGAGCAGGCGCGTCGCCTGGGCTGCCGTCCAGTTGCCTTCGTCGAGACGCAGGCATTCCACCTGTTCGACACCGAGAATGCGCGTTGCCGAGCGTACCTCTTGCTCGCGCAGCCGCACCATTTCCGCGCGGTTCAGCCCGCCGGCTCGGGATGCACCACCGTCGGTGACAACCGCGATCGCAAGCTCATCGTGGGCGGCGACGTGCAGAGCGATGACACCGCCCACGCCGATCGTTTCGTCGTCGGGGTGCGGCGCGACGATCAGCACACGCGCGTGGCCGCTGGGGACCCAGCTTCGCAGAGAGCGCGCAGGCTGCGCCGTTCGGGCGATCAGCGCGCAGGCAGCGCCCCAGGTGTGCTCGGCAAGCTCGAAGCCAAGCCGTCGTGCCGCCCGTCGTGCACGAGAGCGTTGGTGCGACGAGGTGGTCTGGTCTTCGACCGCCGCGGCCAGGCCTCGGTGCGACACAGGCGCTGCCGGCAAGCCGGCGTCCGAGCGGCAGGCGAGCCTCCGTGAACGCGGCATACCCGCCAGTTTCGGCCAGAGCGGCTTGTCTGTCAGCGGTCGGCGTGTTGATCCGCATGAGATTCTGAGCCGAAGCGCGCATCGTACGCAGGCGCGGGAGCCCGTGGATGTGCCCGCGCGCGAGATCCGACGCGCGGCGTAGGACAATTTCAGAGGAGCACCGCGTGCGGCCACTCGATTTGCTGTCACCGGAGCCAGAGTTTGGTGTGCTGCTGGAGCGGCACGCCGAGGATGCCAGGATGCCGGCGGTCATGGTTTGACGCTCGAAGCCTGTTGTTCTCGGCCTCAGGCATCGAGTATCGAGCTTTGCGTTGGGCGATGAGCGCCGCGGGGTCAGCCCCCGGCAGCGATCGCTTGTTGCAGCTCCATCCGAATCTGGTTGCCGCCGCCATTCTGCCAGTCAGTCACAATCTGACTGAAGTCGGACAGTGGCCGACGTCCGGCAAGGACATCGGTGATGCCGTCGGTCAGCGTCTGAGCCAGCGGAATCCCGGAATTATCGAGCGTGGTCGAGAAGTAGCCGAGGGTCGGGTCCGACGTGCCCACGGCGATCGCCGCTTTTTCGAAGTCGGTGGCCGCCTTCGCGTAATCAGGGATGCCTGGCCAGTACGCCACCTGAGGTCGCTGAACGATGTACTTCCACGGCACCGAGTTGGCGTCGGTGTTGCTCGGCGGCAGGACCGTGATGCTGCCGTCAGACCCGAGCGAGTAGTCCACGTCCTTGACGCCAATTGTCAGTAGCAGGTCCTCTGCGCTGCCGAACGGCGCTGCCAGCCAGTTGGAGATCCGCAGCAGCTCCTGCACGCGATCGGGTGTGGCCGCCTTGAAGGCGGTGGTGCCAAAGTAGCCGTGGCCGAGATAGTGGTGGGCCTGCGCGCCGGCCATGGCCGGAAACGGCAGCACGGCTGACGGCGTGACTGGCGGATCTTCCAGCGGTCCGCGGGTCCAGGCGTCCTGCCAGGCGTTGCCAAACGTTTCGACGTCGAGCACAAACTTGGAGCCGATGAAGTCATTGCGCGCGATCGTGCTGTCGGCGATCGTCAGCGCATCCGGGTGGAACAGGCCCGACTGGACCAGGTCGCGTACATACGCCATAGCCGCCTGGTATTCCTGTGTTTCGATGTCCTTGGTGAGGTGGCCGCTGGAATCGAGCGACCAGTTGTTCGGCGCGCCGAACATGGCCGCGAAATAGTAGATGTAGTACATCTGGTTGGTATAGCTGCCAATGGCCCACTGGTTATTGTTGGGTTGGTTCAGCGTCTGCAGCACGCGTTTGAAATCGTCGGAGCTGGTCGGGACATAGTCCTGACCGATGGCCTGGTCGTAAACAGCGGAGTTTTTCAGCAGCATGCTGCCCGGGTAGTAGCGTTCGATCGGCAACATGTAGAGCTTGCCGTTGCGGGCGCAACCGGAGTTCTGCCAGGCGTAGGTGGGGATGGCCGCGAGGAACGGGTACGTGCTGGCCGCGTCACCGGCGAGATATGGGGTGAGATCAGCGCACTTGGCCTCGAGGAACTGCGTCAGGTTCTGGACCTGGGCCGCGCCGCTGGGGGTTGCCCCGCCGATCAGCATCACGTCGGGCAGGTCGTTGCCGGCCATGACGGTGGCGAGCTTCACGGGATAGTCGGCCTGGTCGATAATCGTGAACTGGACGTTGGCGTTGAGCTCGCGGTTGGTTTCCTGCCAGGCCTGATTCTGGCTAAAAGGAGTCGGCGGAGCGGGGGCGCTGTTGTTGGTGTAACACTGGACGACACTCCCGGCGCCGGGCGGGGTGGTCGGCAGGGCCTTGACCGGATTCGTGGGATAGGTGCTGTAGCCGTTTTCGTATTCGGGTCCGGCGGCGGGGATATCTGGCGGCGGCCCACCCGTGGCGGCCATGAAGGTGGGCAGGGCGCTGGACGTTGAGGCGGTCGCCAGCGCGGGCGTGGTACTGCCCGGACCGACCGTCGCGGGCGGTGCGGCGTTGGCCGCGGGTGGTGCAGTGGGTGAGGGCGAACCCAGGCCAAATGCGCCGCACGCGGCAAGCAGGGGAAGGGTGGCGCTACTGACCACCACGAGCTGAAGGAACCCGCGACGGGTCACGGTACGATGAGACATGTTTCAGCCAAGTCCAGCGCAAAGCAATGCACGCCGTCCGGCGCCGCGCGCCGGGTGGAGTGAGACGTTATAGAGTGACCCGGGTCGTTAGTCAGAACCATACCAGGGGTGGTCGCGTGGGCTCCGCAAATTCACCGGCACGCACTGTCAGCAGTTCCACCCCCCGCCATTCGGGCGGTAACAGTGGCCGAGTGGCGGATTATCGAGACTCGAGCGCCGGACTTTTGGCGATGTTCAGTCGAAACCCAGTTGGCGAACAACTCTGAGCAGCTCGTCCAGGCCGTCGGTGCCGCCCTGCACGCGGCGTCGGACCTGGGTCCAATCGCTGCGCTGAGCAGCCTCGGCAACACGGGCGCGCACGAAATATTCTGCCAGGATCGCGGCGGCAACCGCGGGCTCCATTGCCCGGTCGGCATTACTGATCAGATCAGTGCCGAGGGCCTCGCCGTACGAGCGGTAATTGTAGTCCCAGGTCAGCTGGACGTAGCCACGCCCCCAATGGGGTGCGTATCTGAGGTTGGCGTTGCGCCACGCGTCGTCGAGCCAGAACGCTTCCTGGACGGGAGCAAACGTATGCGCGGTTTCGACCGCAATTGTGCCGAGCACCGCGGCGCACACGCTCTGTGTGGCAATGCCGCGACGCTCGAGCTCCGTATAGATAGCTGGCCAGTTGGACTCGACGGCGGATTGCGGGCAGTTGGTGGCGCTGGCGACCTGGGCCGAGGACCAGAATCCCCAGCAACCCGCGCTCGTGCGCTTGTACAGGGGAGTCCGCGATTGGAGGGCACCCGCCAGGCTCGGGTCAAGTGCCAACAGGTAGGCCTCGACGCTAGCTTCTCCAACCCAACGACCCTCGGCCATGGCTGCCATCGCTCGGGTGATCAACGCCTGTTGCTGAGTCAGTTGCGCCAGGCGCTGTCGATGCTCTTGGGTTGACATGGCTAGGCGTACAGCGGTGCTTGAGGTTCGAGTCGCGCCTCTGGATCGAGCGCCAGGACGTACCGGCTACGGAGTCGGCGCCATCTGTCCAGCGACCCTCCAGCGCCGCGCGCAGAGCCCGGGTTTGCAGCGCCTGTTGCCGTGATAACTGGTCGAGTAGCGCGGTGATCTCATCGTCAGTCATGCCAGAACTCCGCGAAAGGGGGATGTCGTATGTCGTCGAGGCTGAGCAGGGCCTGCGCTCGCGCAGGACTCGGCATGTCACGAGCAGGTTGGCAGACGCGCGTTACACCGCGGTGTCACGCCGCATGAAACCAGGGTGAAACCGGTGTCAGGCAGGCAGCCAGGCATCCTTCACCCAGAGAAGGAATTCGGGGCTATCGGGCATGTCCGAGATGAAAGTGGCGGCGGCTGGTTTGAACATCGAATCAAACCGGTAGACAACGCTCGCGTCCAGGTCGGCCAGATAGAAGTTGCCGTCTCCGTCAAAAGTCATGCCGGAAGGATGCTTGACGGCGAGACTCGTGCCTGGAGCCGGAACCACGACTGACAGCGTTGACGTCGACGGGTTATAGCAGACCACCAGCGCGTCGGCGTTAGCCGTCCCGGGGGTTCTCGAACAGGCTCGACAACGTGGGGTTTACCGGCATCGGTTGGCCGGGCGACGCGCCGACGCTTGTGTTGTTTGGCCCGGACACGCGAACGACCACGTTGGAGTCCTGATTTGAGATGTACAGAACGGTCATCGCGCTGTCGACGCGAGTCCAAATGGATGGTAGACGGAGCAAAGCGGTGCGTTCCCACTGCTGCTCACGAAGGGTGGGGGGACGGTTGTGGCAGTCGGCGAAATCTGGAGGACCTCGCTCGCCTCCTTGTACGAGTTGACCAGGTAGAAGGACCCGCCGGCGGCAAACGGCAGGAACTGCACGTCGCGCAGGCCGTCGGTGCCGGAGGGTGTGGCTGCCGTCAAATAGGCAGTGCCGCTCGTACCGCCCTGGTCCGGGTAGGAGTACAGCGTCCCCGTTCCTCCGCCGCCCCCGTGAAATGAGACTACGAACATCGCGTCGTTCGCATTCTATGCGGCCTGCGCCGACAAATAAGCGAACGTCGGACAGTAGTTCTGTTGGGTCAGCGCGACGGCGAGTGGGTTGAGAGCGCCCATCTTCTCGTTGACGGCGGTGTCCAGGAGCTGGTTGCCCGCGCTGCCCCCAGTGCTCCAGGCGCTCTGGAGTGTATTCACCAGGTCAGTAAAAGCCTGGTTGAACGTCTGTTCGGCTGCTGGAGGGTTGGGATAGCCTCCCGCGGGTACTTCCATAACGGGATAGACACTCGGAAATGGAACGCTGGCGCCCGTGTACGACCACGAGCCATCTGCTTGCTGCACGTAGAGTTGGGCGTTCGCAATCGAGCCGAACTTGTAGTAGTGCGCGAGCTCATTGCCCGAGATCGGAGCTTCGGGCGTTGTGGACGTTCCCTCTCCCTGCTCCTGGATTGTCGTGATGGCGGTAGTGAAGTCGTTCGAGCTCAGGACGGGCGTCAGCCAGGCTTGTCCGGTGGTCGGGAACGTGAGCTGTTTCTGTCCGTCGAGAGTCCACTGTCGGGCGGTAAACGCGGCTTTGATTGCATCGTAGAAGGCGCCAATGGTCGGGTATGAGACGGCCGCCTGTCTGGTGACCGGCCCGCCTTCGGGGTATTCGATTTCCATAAAGAGCTTGGTGACGCGGTCGAGCGTGAGCCCTGCGAGGGTGACGTAGAGGTACGGTTTGACGCCTCCGGGCAAGCCTCGTCGCTGGTAGGTGGGCACGGCGCCGGCGATGTCCGGCGTCCCACCGAGCGACGCAAGCATGTTGCAGGCGAGCCCGAAATGGAGCATTTCTTCGATGGCGATGTCCTGGATCAGCGAGTACGCCGAGTCGACTGATGCGTCCGGTGTCTGAATGGACCACATCGCCGACAAGTAGAGTGGGATCGTGCTGAATTCGAGCGCGACCGCGGACTGCAGACTCTCGAGCAGCCAGGCCCGGTCGCGCTGGGTGTCTGGTACGCAGATCAGCTCGGGGATCGATCGTGGCATGGCGGCACTCCATAGGCGAACGCTGGCGTTCGTGGAAAGCATACCGAGGTTTGCGGCAGCCGCTTGCCCTTCAGTATCGTCGAGCTGTGTTAGCGTTCGTCGGCTCAATTACCGGTGATCCGTCGCGCGGCGATGTGGGACCCGGCCTGTCGGTGCTGTGGGTCGAACCAGCGTCGGGCGCGGTGGAGCTACGCCAGCAGGTCCGCGAGCTTCACAGCCCGACCTACCTCGCGGTTCATCCGCGCCTGCCCGTGTTGTATGCGGGTGAGCGGTACTGGCCGCCGATGGGCGCTGGGTCGCCCGGGAGCGGTGCGATCGCGACGTTTGCCGTCGCCGACGATGGAACGCTCACGAAGGTTGGCACGCTGCCGGCTGGGGGTGCCGCCCACCTCAATGTCCACCCAGACGGCCGATATCTTGTCGCAGCGATGAATCGGATTCGCACCGTGGGGGTCTTCCCACTTGCGGATGACGGGCGCGTCGGTGCACCGACCGCCGAGATTGTGCACGTTGGTCGGGTCCGGTGTCTCCGAATCAGGATGCCGCGTTCCCACATTCGTGCTGGTTCGACGCCGCGGGTCGGCGGGTGCTGTGCTGCGACCTGGCGCAGGACCGCGTGCTGGTCTACGACTTCGATCCGGCTACTGGTGCGCTGTCCCCTGGCGAACGGCCGTACGCGCAGGTTAGCTCCGGCGCGGGTCCACGCCATCTGGCGTTTCAGCCGAACGGTCGTGTCGTGTACGTCCTGAATGAACTGGATTCCACGATTTCGGCATTCAGCTACGACCCGTCGTCGGCCAGGCTCGCTATCTTTCAAACCATTTCCACTTTACCCCCGGAGTACGACGGCCGAAGTGCGGCCGCGCAGATCCTGGTCCATCCTGCCGCGGGCGTGGTGTATTCGTCGAACCGTGGGCACGATAGCATTGCCATCTTCTCGATTGCCGCCGACGGCAGGCTCCGGCTCGAAGAGCACGTTGCTTCTGGTGGCGAGCGGCCCCACAACTTCACACTGGACGCGAGTGCGAGCTTGATGCTTGTCGCCAATCAACGCTCGAATCGCGTGACCACCTTCAGCGTGGACCCGCGGCACGGTGGGCTTTCGCCCACCGGCCACTCGGTGGAGGTGCCTTCTCCCGTATGCGTCGTCGTTCGACGATGAGATCGCCGGCTCGAGGCCGACCACGCGTCAGGGAAGCGTGTTGGCCTGCGCGGCGGAGATCAGGTCGTCGAGCGCGGGACGGTCTGTGCCGTCCGGGTTGGAGACCATCCACCAGTATTCTTCGCGATCTGGCGTCCAGCTCGGATCGGGCATTCCCCACAGCGTCATCACGCCCAACCAGGGCCAGTTGGCGCGGGCGTAGTGCATCGCTGCCAGAATGTTGGTGCCCTTCTGGTCTTCGCTGACGGCGTACCAGGATCGGTCAGGATGCAAAGTGTCGCTCGTCCAGCCGTACTCCATGAGCCACACCGGATTGGAGTCGCCGTTGCGTTCCTCGATCGCCCGCAGCTGCTCCACGCGACGAAAATAGAAGCTGCCGTCGGCGAAGCCGGGCACGCTGCCCGGCGCAGCTGCCGGGTCAGCGACCTGCGCATTGGCGTTGACGCCCAGCATGTCATAGTGGCCGCTCAGGCCATCGTTGTACATCCACTGCAGAAACTGATCGTCTGGCGCGGCGCTCCCGTCGTAGGTGCCAGTCGGGCTCAGTCCGGCGCTGACGACCATGATGTTGGGGTCCACGGACTTGATCGCGGCGTAGCTCAGGCTCAGCATCTGGACGTAGTCGGCGGCGGTCTGCTCGGAGATGGCGCCGCCCCACTCGCTGCGAAGATTCGGTTCGTTCCAGATCTCGATAGCGTCCACGTGCCCGTGTGGTGAGCCGGTCTTGTACCGGTCAGCGAAAATCCTTACGAAGTCAGCGTACCACTGGAGGTTGTCGGGACGCGCGTTCGCATAGGTCTGATCCGATCGGCTCCACCATGGCTGAAAATCGATGCGCGCGATGATCTTGACGTGGGCTTCATTTGAGGCGCTGACCACGCGGTCCGCCTCGTTGAAATTGTAGACGCCGATGTCGGGATTCATCTCGCGCCATTTGAATATCGTCTTCTGCCAGCCGAAGTCCGCCGCCTGGAGCGCCTGGAGGTCGCGGTTGGTCGTGGACGGGTTGTTCCAGATGAAGATGCTCATCCCGTAGTGTGAGACCGCCAGCCGATCGGGAGAAACCGGGGAGCGCGCGGGCAGCGTGACGTTGGCGCTTGTCCCCGAATCAGCCAGAGCCACGCCCAGCATGGATGCGCCGATGATCAGGCTGCCAAGCAAGGCGGACACGGTGGGCCGCGCCAGCTTCAGAAGGCGTGGGTAATGCAGGAGTCGGGTCCTCTCCAGGCCAGCGTAGCGGCCGTTAGATGCGGGCTCGACTATACGCAATCGCGACGTGCGGGTCGGTTACGGGGCCATGAACGGTCGGTTACGGTTCGGGCAATCGGTCACCGACGTCTGGCCGACAAGCCCGTTGTCAGCCCGAGTCGCGGTCGGCCAGCCTTCCCCTGCCAACTACGTGCCCGCCAGGCGCGCGACCACCGGCGCAAACGCCTCCATCGCGCTGCCGCCGATGATGCGATAACTCAGTCCGAGCTCCTCGCGCTGTTGCTGGATGCGTTCGACCAAGGCCTCCACTGATCCGGCGAGTGTCGCCGGAATGGTGGCCGCGACATCAGGTGAGGTGTTGTATTCGGCGGCGAAGGCATGCATGATGGGCGCGAGGTCCGTGGCATCGGTCACCACCGGGCGGATGCTGAACGTTGCGAACTCGAGATCGTGGAAGCGATCGCCGGCTGCCTTTCGGACGAGCTCGACCTGATCCGCGACGGTCAGTCCGAAGCCGATCGAGCCTGTTGCGGTTCGGCCAGTCGTGGGCGGCCGCGGGGCGAAGTTGATGATGTCGGCGTGCCGCGCGGCAACCTCGAGGATGCGCGGACCTGCGCCCGCGACCATGACGGGTGGGCCTGGTCGCTGCACCGGACGTGGACGTGGCACCAGCCCGGCAACGTGAAAATGGGTGCCCCGAAAATCGATCGGCTGGTCACTGGTGAGGAACGCACGAAGAATGTGCAGTGCTTCGCCGAGACGCTGAACCCGAACACCGGGTGAGTCCACGCTGATGCCAGCCTGGTCATAGTCGCCGGCGAAGTCACTGCCGGCAGGCCAGCCAACGCCGATTCCCAATTCGAAGCGTCCATCGGTGAGCACGTCGATCGTCGCGGCTTCTTTGGCGAGAATGGCAGGATTGCGAAAGTCGACCGCGAGCACGTGGGGACTGATCCTCAGCGTTGTCGTGGCATCGGCCGCTGACAGCAGCGACGGGAGCGGAGATCCGGCGTTGCCCATGTGGTCGCCCATGAGCAACACGTCGTAGCCGAGCGCTTCCGCCCTGCGCGCGGTCTCCTGCCAGTCGGCACGAGAACCGTTGAGACGGGGTGAGATTCCGAAGCGAAACGGGCGAGTTGCGCGTCTGCTGCCCTGAGGTTCCACTAGTTTGTCGGCGTGATGACCCCTCGCGCGTTTTCCCCGCGACTGAGCGCGTCGAAGGCATCGTTGATGCCGTCGAGCGCATACGTGCGCGTGATCATGCCATCCAGTTTGAGCGCACCCCGCTGGTAGAAGTCCACCAGACGCGGAAAGTCGACCGCCGGACGAGTGGAGCCGTAGAAGCAGCCTTTGACGACTTTCTCTTCGCCAGCGATGGTCGCGGGGATGGGGATCTCGGTGCCGGTCGGCGCCATGCCCACGACGACCGCGGTGCCGCCACGTCGTACCGCGTCATAGCACGCGCGTGAGACGCGGGCGTCGCCAATCGCGTCGAAGGCGTAGTCGACGCCGATTCCGTCCGTCAATTCGCGAATTTCTTCGACGGCGTTCTGCCGCGCGGCGTTGATCGTGTGCGTCGCGCCGAAACTGCTGGCGTAGTCAAGTTTGTTGTCGAGCAGGTCGACGGCGATGATTCGGCTTGCGTTGGCCAGCACCGCGCCCTGTACCACGTTGAGACCGACGCCGCCCGTTGCAAACACGGCGACGGTCGAGCCAGGCTCCACCGCGGCAGTGTTCAGCACCGCGCCGACGCCAGTCATGACCGCGCAGCCCATTAGCGCCGCGATGGTCATCGGCACGTCTTTCGAAATGGGGATGGCCGCCGATTCGTGGACCACGCTGTACTCGGCGAACGAGGACATGCCACGGCCGAAGCAGTTGAGCTCCGTGTCGCCTTTGCGGTGGCGGCGGGTGCCGTCGTGAAACCGACCGGGCGGGCAGATCATGCCACTACACAGGTTCGGTCGGCCGATGGTGCACATGCGGCAACGGCCGCAATTTGGCACGAACGAGAGGATCACATGGTCGCCGGTCCGCGTGGTGCGCACGCTCGAGCCAACCTTCTCGACGACGCCTGCCGCTTCGTGACCCAGAACGATCGGCAACGGATAGCCCTGACCGTGCCAGGTGCCGTCCATGACGTGGTAGTCGCTGTGGCAGGCGCCAGTGGCCGTGACGCGCACCAGCACCTCGTCGTCTCGCGGGCCGTCCAGCGAGATGTCCTCAATTTGCAGTGGCGTGTTCGCCTCGTACAGGACCGCTCCGCGCACGTGTCAACTCCCGTGGTGATGTAGACCCTGCATCATATCGCCGCCAGACGCACGGGATCGCGCGTGGCACAGCCGACGCGGGCGGCCGACGGAAACGGCCGATGGAGGCGGCGGCCGAAGGGGTATCAGCAACAGGCGGCTGACAACGGCTACCCTGACAGGCCGGACAGGCATGGCGGGCATGGCACTCAGGATGTTCGACGCTGATAGCGAATGGGTCGTGCGCATCCATACCCAGTTCCACCACTACGCGGCGGCGCAGCGAAGGGCGTCGGTTCGCGGTGCATCTGCTGAGGCCCCCACGCGCGAGACGCTCGCGGAGCTGCTCGACGTCGCATTCTGGGCGAGCCTCACGACGAACGAGGGCCGCCCTACGCGCGCGCGCCTTGCCATGCTACCCGCGGGCTCGCTGGCTTCGGTGCTGGCATTCAAGCATCCGATTCCGTACACCGAGGAGCAGGTGGCAAAGCTTGCGCCCGCGGCCTGGTCGACCGGCTGGCTGGCCGTGGACGTCACGCGCTCGCCGGGCAGGATCTGGGGGATCAGCAGGAGTCCGATCTACGACGTCTCAGGCAGCCTGACCATCGACATTTCTGATCCTGGCATCGTCCGCATCGGATTTGGACCGTTTCAGTCATTTGTCGTGTTTGCCGGGCGATCCGCGGTTTCGCCTCACGATGGCGGAGACCTGGCCCTCACCGCGCGGCTGGGAAGCGTGCTCGGCAAGGACCTGGCGGCCAACCGTCTTGCCGAAGGCAGTACCGCGTGGCGCGAGTGCCTTGCGCTGGCCGCCCTGGCG
Organism: uncultured Chloroflexia bacterium; assembly: GCA_963776625.1. Taxonomy (GTDB): domain Bacteria; phylum Chloroflexota; class UBA6077; order UBA6077; family CF-72; genus CF-72. The sequence continues at coordinate 635,574 of CAVZNP010000015.1, forward strand.
CGCATGGTGCTCGAAGACCGACACGGAGGCACGCTGCTCGTGGTGCGCGACGGCGGCGCCGAGGCCTGGGTCGAATCGCTGAAACCCTTTACGCATCAGTTCGTGCAGGCAGACACGAGCCTTGCGGACTCCATTGTCGCCGTGCAACGCCAGGAGGTCTCCGCCGCGCAAGCGCTCGGCAGGCTGAGTCAATCGACTGCTGCCGAGAACGTCAAAGGCGCCATGCTCGCGGCGTTGTCGCAGGTGAACTGGCACCCTGAGACGGTGCTGCGTCCAGTCGCCCGCCTGGCGGCAGTTGACGGGGCCGTGGTGCTGACGGACGACCTGCAGATCCTGGGATTCGGGGCGATGATCAGCGTGGGATCAGATCCCGCGGTGTACCAGGTCACCGCCTGGCCGGAGCACGTGGAGCGGGTGCACATCGAAGCCGCGGGCGGAGCGCGCCACCAGTCAGCGGTCCGTTTCGTAGGGCAGCATCGGCAGTCGGTAGCGCTGGTGATCTCGCACGACGGCCACCTGTCGCTGGCGCACTGGAGTGACGACTACCAGGGGGTGGTGTTGCTGAAGAATGCGGAATGGTGGATTTGAGGATGCTGGATGCGAGGCATCGTGGATGTGATGCGATCAGCCCGGGGGCGAGGTTTGGCGTGTGGGAGGTCGAGGCACGCACTGTCAGAGGACCTTCTCGCTCGCGGGAAGAAGGATCGTCTGGTGGCATGCCCGATCAGACGGTTTGGCGTGCGAAACCCCGCCGGTGTTTTGAGGCGCGCGCTGGCAGACGAAGGCAATCCCTCGCGTTCCGTAGAATCTCGGTGAGCGCATGACCGTCGTTCTCAATCCAATCGGCTTTCCGTCCAGGGTCAGTGGCAAGGCCATGGCACCCCGTCTCGAGTCGCTCGATGGCAAGACGATCTTCCTGGTGGACTGCCGGTTCGACGACTCCGGGCTCCTGCTCGAGCAGGTCCAGCACTGGTTCGCGGAGCACATGCCCTCGGTCACCACGCGCATCGTTCAGAAGAATCGCGTGTACGCGCAGGATGATCCTGAAACGTGGACGCTGATCAAGAGCGAGGGCGACGCTGCCATCGTCGGGGTTGGCCATTGAAGTAGCTGTGCGCCGGCGGTCGCCGCGCATGCCATGATGCTGGACGGCAGCTACGGCGTGCCAACGGTTATGCTGCATACCGACGCCTTCACGCGCATCGTGAAGTCCGTGGTGACCATGAACGGCATGCCGCGCATGCGCGCCGCGTTCGTCCCGATGCCAGTGATGGGCAAGACGCCTGCCCAACTCCGAGCCTACGTCGACGGCAATGATCCGCTGACGGGGCTGCCGTTCATGCAGGAGGTAATCGACGGGCTCACCGGCGCGCTATCGGCGGAGGACCTGTCGGGTGAAGCTTTCGAGCTCGCGTCCACTCCGCGGCTGGTCGCCGAGGACACCGACGAAAACCTGCACCGCGTGTTCCTCGACAACCACTGGACCGACACGCTGCCGATCGTGCTGCCGACAGAGGCGCGGGTAGCGGCGATGCTGGCTGGCACGCGCCATGCGGCCGACGAGCTGGTTGGCCGCATGCGCGGCACGGCCCACGGGATTGGCTGGGCCTTCAGCGTCGAGAAAGTCGCGGTCAACGCGGTGATGGCCGGAGCGCGGCCGGCGTACTTCCCGGTCATCCTGGCGCTGGCAGCCAGCGGGCGTACGGCGCGGGGCACGAGTACCAGCTCGTCCGCGGCGATGGCCATCGTCAACGGACCGATCCGTCACGAGATCGGGATGCATGCTGGAGTGGGCGCCCTGGGGCCGTACAACCACGCGAACGCCACGATCGGACGCGCATACAGTCTGCTGTCGCAGAACCTCGCGGGTGGCTCCATTCCTGGCGTGAGCTATATGGGCTCGCAAGGCAACGCGTACTCGTTCACCAACCTGACCGCGGCCGAAAACGAAGAGGCAAGTCCGTGGAACCCGTTCCACGTCGCGCAGGGATTCTCCAGGGAGACCAGCGCGGTAAGTATGTTCGGGTTTTGCTGGCACACCGCGTTCGCCAACGGCCTGCCCGAGCCGTTCTGGAAGGCCCAGGTCCAGCGCATGCTGCAGGGCATGGATGCGCGCTCGCGCATCCTGTTCGTGCTGGACCCGGCGGCAGCGCGGACGTTCGTGGCGCGCGGCTTCGACACGCGCGAGAAGCTGCTGGACTGGGCCTGGGAAATCGCCCAGATTCCAGCTGGGGAATACTGGGACTATCAGCTCATTCAGAATTACGTGCTGCCGCGCGCCACGTTTGGCGAGGAACCCTACGCGTCCATGCTGAAGACCGCGCCCGACAAAGCCATACACATGTTTCCACGTGAGAGCCTCAATGCCGCGGTCGTCGGTGGCGACACGGGCGAGCCGGGTGGCTTCTGGCGTATCATCAGCGCCGATCACGCCAGGACGGTGTCGGTGGACGAATGGCGATAAGCCAGCCGGTGGCGGCCCTGGCACCTGTCGGCGGTGAGACGGTCTCGGCGGCGGACGAGGATCGGCTGCAAGAGCTGTTCCTGGCGCGCGGCTGGACGGATTGTCTGCCGGTCGTCCTTCCCACGCCGGAGCGCGTGGAGGCGATGCTTGGGGGCACCCGCCATGCCGCCAGTGAACGCGTCGGTGCGCGGGGACACGCGATCCGCGACGTCGCGGTAAACGCGATCATGGCTGGCGCCATGCCGGCGTATTTGCCGGCGATTCTCGCCCTCGCGGCCAGCGGCCAGACCGCGCGCGACGGCGACGCGAGCTCACCCGCGGCGATGGTGGTGGTCAACGGCCCGATGCGCCTCGAACTCGAGATGAACGCGGGCATTGGCGCGCTGGGTCCCTACAACCGCGCAAATTCGAGCATTGGTCGCGCGTATGGGCTGGTGTCGCAAAACCTGCTGGGTGGTTCCGTGCCGGGCACAACGTATTTCGGTTCGCAGGGAAACAACTACTCGTTCAGCAACATGTGTTTTCCCGAGAATGAGGAGCGCAGTCCGTGGAACCCATTCCACGTGGAGCAGGGCTTCGGCCGAGACGAGAGCACGGTGAGCGTGTTCGGCGCGTGCCGGCACAACACGTTCACGCTGGGACTGCGCCAGAGGCACTGGCGTACGCACGTCGCGCGCATGCTGTTGGGAATGGACCCGACGGAGCACCCACTGTTCGCGCTGGATCCGCTTGCCGCGCGCCAGTTCGTGGAACGCGGCAACTTCGAGACCAGGGCGGCGTTGGCGGACTGGGTGTACGCCACGGCGCAGCTACCGGCTCGGGACTACTGGGGCTACCAGCGTGTGCAGCGGCTGGTGCGCCCGCGCGCGGAGGCGGGCGAAGAACCGTTTGCCAGTATGCTGCGTCTGGAGCCGCACGAAGCGGTGCACCTGTTCCCGCGGGAAACCATCCACACCGTGGTTGTCGGTGGCGAGACCAACGGCTACTGGCGGATGTTTGGCGCGACGTACCTGGGGACCTATTCGATCGACGCGTGGCGTTGAGGCTCGGTGCCGAGTCCCGGAAGTCTTGGCCTCTGTCGCCGCGGGTGTCATCCAGTCTCCTGCGCCGCGCTGTACGCCTGTTGATACTCCGCGCGCATCTGGTCCCCGCCATTGGATCGCCAGTCACTCACCAGTTGCGGGAACTCACTCAGGTCGCGCCGTCCAACCACGAAGTCCACGAGTGAGTCCGTGAAGTTCTTGAGCAGCAGCCCACCTTTCGCCTGGTACGTCGGCGAGATGAGCCCCAGGCTGGGATCTGGAATCATGACTGGCACCATTGTCTCCTCGTCGGCGTGCGCCGCGCGCGCGAAGTCCGCGTCGTTCGGATCGAAGATGACTTGTGGCCGCTGGGCGATGTAGCGCCAGGAGACGGTCGTGTCGGCCACGCCCTGGTCGGTCAGCACGGGATTGCCGGTGGTCGCGTCCAGCGTGTAGTCGGTGTCCTGGATACCGTACTCGAGCAGGAAGGCCTCCTGGCTCCCGAACGGGGCGGACAGGAAATTCAGGATGCGCAGCAACTCCTTGATGCGATCCGGCGACGCGTTTTTGAGGGCAGTCATGCCATTGAAAGCCTGGTACTGATGCCAGATTGGTGTGCCTCCATCGAAGCTGAACGGATGCAGCGTGCGGAACTGTGCCGGCGGGTTCAGTTTCAGACCCCTGTCCCAGTATTCGGCCGGATAGGAGAACCACCCGTCGGGATAGACCGCGAAGCGGCCAGCCACCAGGTTTCGCTTGTTGTCGGAGGAGGTTGTCGTCAGCGCGTCGGCGAAGAACAGTCCGGCGGACCACAGGTCACGCGTATAGGCCAGCGCGGCTTCGAACTCGTCGGTCTCGAAGTCCTTGACGAAGTTTCCGCTGCCATCGACGCGCCAGTTGTTGGGGGCGCGGAACATGGCCAGTTGCGGCACGGCGGTGATGCCCGTCAGGCCGAAGGCGTAGGTGCTATCGCCGCTGATGCCCCACTGGTTCGCGGCGGGATTGGTCAGCTCCTGAAGGATGCGCTTGAAGTCGTCACCGTTTTTTGGCTGATCCGCGCCGACGGACTGGAAGCGTGTCTGGTTGAAATACCAGATACCCTGAACGTAGGGCCGAGAGATCGGCACGCCGTAGATGCCGCCGTTGTACACGGTTTGCTTCCAGGCGATGGTGGGGATATTCGCCAGGTTGGGGTAGTCCTTGATCGCGTCGCCACCCACATACGGTGTGAGGTCGGCGCACGTCTTCACGAGGAATTGGGGGATGCCCTGAATCTGCAGTGAGGTGAGGAACAACAGGTCCGGAATGTCGGCGCCCGCGATCGTCGTCGCCAGCTTGGTGTTGTACTCGGCCGATGGCACCATATTGATCTTCATGTTGGCGTTGAGGGCCTTGTTGACGGCCTGCCAGGCCACGTTCTGGTCGAGCCCTGGCGGCGCGGCCAGGATCACGTCCGTGAAGGCAGTGACGTCGCCCCCGGCGCCGGGGGCTTCGGGGACTGACTTGACCAGGTTCTTGGGGAACGAAAAGTAGGCGGGATCGACGCCCTGGGCGGTGCCAGGAAGATCGGGTTGGACCAGGTTGATCGGAACGTAACCTGGCAGGTTCACCCCGCCGGCCCGGGAGGTCGCCGCCGGCGGGGCGGCGGCCTGGGTCGCCGTGCTGGGAGCCGTGGTCGCGAGAGGTGCGCCGCTGGTTGACGTCGGGGCGACCGCGGCCGCCGCGGGAGTGCTCGCGCTCGCGGCGCTGGTCGGCTGGGAGCCAGGCGCGCCGCCTGATGTCAGGCTCGTGCTGGAGCATGCGGCCAGGAGCGGGATGCCCACCGCCGCGATCAAGGTGCCGCCTGTCTGGCGGAGTAACTGACGGCGCCGCATCCGCGGCGTGGGGGGTACTGCGCTCTCGCGTGGCTCGGGCATCTCTGCTGGCTCCCTCGCGTCGATAGTGGAGCAGGCGCGGTCGTGCGGGCAAGTGCGCGCGCGCCGTCAGGGGCTGAGTCAGTGCGGCGCTCGGAAGAGCGCCGCCGGGACCTCAGTGTGCGATCGCGGCGTGGATGTGCTGCATGAGGTCGTCTGGCAGCGGCCCGGCGGCTTCCGCGTCGAGCGCCTCTCGCAGCTCGTTGCGATTCTTGACGCCGAGCGTCACGGTAGCGACGCCCGGCAACGTGAGCGCATAGCGATGCGCCAGCCCGGCGGGACGCGTGCCGAGCTCGCGCGCCAGTTGCCGAAACGGCTCCGCGCGCCGGAACGCAGCCGCGGCCTCGTCGTCGACGGCGCGATCGAACGCATCCGTCAGCGCGCCGCTCTCGGTCGGGCGGATGAGCATGACGGCCACGCCGCGCCGCCCAGCAGCCGCGATCAGTTCGGTCGCGCCGCGTTGGTTTGGGCTGGAGCCAGTCGCCGCGGCGGAGCGCAGCACGTTGGCCTCGACCTGGGCGAACTCCGGCGCCGGGTCGTCGTCCAGCGCCGCGATGACGCTCGGAGCCTCGCCAGTCGCGGAGATGCCCCAGGCACCGATGCGACCCTCGCTCGCCAGACGCACCATGCTGGGCCGCACGATGTCGCGATACAGGCTGTATGGCAGCCCGAAGGCCGCGGCGGTCCGATCGTCGGGAATGAGTGGATCGTGCACGAACAGCACGTCGACGCGGGAAGTCCGCAACTGCGCCAGACTCTCGGTCAGGCTGCGCTCGACGGCCGCATTCAGACCGTCGGCCGAGACCGGCTGCTCCAGCAGCATCGCCCGGACTGGCGACCAGCGCGCGAAGAGGGGGACTTTGGTGGTGATGCGGACACCGGCCGGCACGTGTCCCTTGAAGGCTTCGCCGATGACAAGCTCGGCTTCGCCGTGGCCGTACGACGGCGCGACGTCGATCAGCGTGATGCCGGCGTCGACGGCGTCGCGCACGGTTGCCACCGACTCCTCGCGCGTGCGCGGACCCCAGGTGCCGCCGATGCCGCCGCCTCCCAGTGAGAGCGCACTGACCATGCCGAGTCGGCCGAACGTGCGGTTGTACATGCCGTTGCGCGAGTGTACCTCCCGGGTGGCGCCGCGCGGGCACGACGCGGTGGCAGGCGGGTCACTGGAGCTTGAAGCTGTCAACTCGAGTTCGTGACGGGATGAGCCGCCCCGGCAAGGAGCCGACCTGGATCATCCGCCACAATGCTCATTCGTGACGTCGGCAACATCCCGAGGCTCGGCACCAACGCGCGTGCGCATTCGCTCGGTGGAAGCCATACCCATTCAGACGACCTTCAAAGAGACATTCCGGTACGGCACGACGGAGCGCAAAGATTGTGCGAACGTCATTGTGCGGTTGGTCACGGATGATGGACTCGTGGGCTACGGCGAAGCCACGCCGCAGGCGGCCTTTACCACCGAAACGCAGGCGTCCATTGTCGAGGCTATTGAGCAAGTCGCGGCCCGGTCGCTCGTCGGCCGCGACGCCGTCGACCCCGTCGTGCTGATAACGGGCCTTGCTCGGCAGTTGCCCAGGGCGCCTTTTACGCTGACGGCGGTCGATCTCGCCCTGTGGGACCTCCTGGGCAAAGCCAGCGGCATGCCGGTGGCGGCGCTGCTCGGCGGGCGGTATCGGGACCGCGTACCCGTGCATGGTTCCGTCGGGTGGGGCCCAGCGGAAGACATGGTGCGCGTTGCGCAGCAGCAGATCGAGGCTGGATTTACGACGCTCAAGCTCTACGCGGGTCGCGGCGCGCTGGACGCGGATCTCGAGCGACTGCGCGCGGTACGCAACGTGGTGCCGGACACGGTCGCGTTCATGCTCGACATCAATGGACAGTGGACGATGCACGACTGTGAACGAGCTTTTCCGACGTTGAAGGAACTTGGCGTGGTTGTGCTCGAGCAGCCGATCAGCGCCGCTGACCTGGGCGGACAAGCGCGAGTGACTGCACTGGCGCCGATGGTCGTCGCCGCGGATGAGGCCGTGTATTCGCCCGAAGACGTGTTTGCCATCGCCAGAGACCGGCGTGCACACGCGGTGAATCTGGGACTCTCCAAGCTCGGAGGACTCCAGCGTGCGCACCAGTGCGCGCTGGTGGCGGAGGCGTCCATGACGACGGTGCTGATCGGGAGCGTTCTGGAGCTTGGCATCGCGACAGCGGCGGGTTTGCACCTCGCGGCGTCCATTGAGAAACTGCCGTTTCCCAGCTACCTGATTGGGCCCATCAAGTACCGCCAGGACGTCGCGTCTCCGAGCCTGCAGGTTGACAACGGGTGTGTGCGTCTGCCTCAGGGCCCTGGCCTCGGGATCGACGTTGATGATGAGTTGCTGGCTGCACTCGATGTGCGGAATGCGTGACTCCGAGGGGGGCGTGGCCGAGCAGACTCGAGCAGGTGTTGTCGACGAGACGTGCGAGACGTTAGCCCTCCAGGCCGGACCACGGCTCGCCGTAGCGGTCGCCAAAAACGACGTCTGTCATCGAGCGGCGGCTGACCGGACCGAACTTCCCCATCGGATAGCCGATCGGCAGGATGGCGTAGGAGTGCACGTTCGCCGGCAGGCCGAGGATGCGCTCTGTTTCTGACTCGAACATGAGGTGGCGTGATGTCAGCGTGGAGCCCAGGCCCAGCGCCCGAATTGCCAGCAGCATGTTTTGCACGGCCGGGTAGATTGAGGCGCCTGAGGCGCGACCAGGCGTCGCCTCTTCCAGGCAGGCCACGATCCACACCGGCGCCTCGGCGAAGTGATCGGTCAGATATTCAACCGCGGAACCCTGGCGGGCGTATCGGTCGCGCGTCACGCCGGCCGGCGGCTCGCCTCGATAGCGTGGGCCAACGGTCTCGTCGAAGGCTTGTTTGTAGTACCGCTGAATGCGCTGCTTGATCTCGGGATCCTTCACGACCATGAAGCGCCAGCTCTGGACATTGCCGCCATTGGCGGCGGACAGCCCGGCTTCGAGGATCTTGAGGATGAGCTCGTCCGGAACTGGATCGGACTTGAGTCGTCGCATCGACCGGGTGGTGTGCATGATTTCGAAGACGTCTGTGCCGGAGGCCATGCTCGAAGGATAGTGACTTCGTGCGAGGGGGTAAACCGACGCGGACACACGTGTGATGTTGATCGCGGGCGCCAACGCAGGGCTGGTGTCATCAAGCTCGGCCCCATCTCATTCTCAGCAAGCGTTAGCTTCGGCGTAGTTGATGCTTAGTCGCTTCTTAAAAGATGGCTGCATACCCTGTCGCGCATGGACCTTCCAGGGCGATTCAAACTATTCGGCGGTACCGCGTGCGCCGCGGTGCTGCTCGCCAGCGTCAGCATGGGTGGTGTCGCCGCCGCGCAGTCGGCGACGCCAACGCCGAGCCGCGCCCAGCGTTACGCGCGCTTTCAGCAGTACCTCGCGGACGTTGCCGGCCACCTCAACATTACCGAAGCCCAACTCCAGTCGGCAGAGACCACGGCGCGCCAGAGCCACCCGGCTCGGGGCCAGTATCTGACCACGCTGGCGCAGGACGTCTCCGCGACCAGCGGCACGACCTTTTCCCCCACCCAGCTGCAGCAAGCGTTCCAGGCCGCGCGACAGGACCTCGGATTCGGACGCGGCGGCGCTCGCACGGGCGGGCCTCGCTATCACCACCATCGCCCGTCGACGAGCGGCTAGCTCGCGGGGGCCGTCGGAGCCAGGTGGCTCACAGCCCCAGGTGGTTGACCATGAGCTCCATCTCGTAGTCGAACAGCGCGTCGAAGTCTTCGACGACGTTGTGCAGGTGCCCGAATAACTCCAGGCTGATCGACCCGAGAAGCTGCGTCCACGCCGCGAGCACCGCGGCGAGCAGCGCTTCTGGCACAGCCGGGAAGGACTCGGCGCGCAGGCGAGCCAGATCGGCCGCCAGCGCCGGGGACAGCGGCTGGCGCGGCTCGCCCAGCGCTGGCGGCCGGGCGAGCCGCTCGGCGAGGACCTGAACCAGGACCAGCGCGACGCGCGCCGCGGGCGAGACGGTGTTCACCGGCGCGCGATAGTCCGGGCAGGGGGCTTCCGTAGATGAGCGCGTACTGGTCGGGATGTGCGCGCGCCCAGGCGCGCACGGAGCCGCAGACGCCGAGCCACTGCTGGCGGGGTGACTGGGCCAGCACGCTGGCGCGCGTCTTTTCGGCCTGTTCGCCAACGGCGTCGTAGGCGTCGATGATCAGGGCGGTGAGCAGGTCGTCGCGACTTGGAAAGTAGCGATACACGGCGGAGGAGACCATGTGCATGTCGCGGGCGATCTGGCGCAGGGAGATGCCGCCGGGGCCGACCTGGTGCAGCTGTTTGAGCGCGAGCTTTTTGATCTGGCGGGCCATCTGGGCACGCGCGCGGTCGCGAATGGAAGGAGCCGTCACGCGAGGCACTCGGTGAGTGTCGCACGCTCCGGTGAGCATTGTCTACATGCGAGATCACTGCTCTTGCGTTGCCAGCCGCTGGGCGCGGCATCGGGCGATCACACACGGGCGCGCGCCTGGTTGCTGCGGGGTCGGGTACGACAGGTCCGACGCGGAACTGATCGGACGCGGCAAGGAACGTTACCGCCCAGTAACCGCGGGGTAACTGTCCGGTCACCGCGTGGGTTTAGGCTGGCGGGCGGTTAGACCGTCGCATGGGCGGAACTCGCGTGTATCAGCTCTATCGAGTCGCCGAGAGGGGGCGCGTCGACCCGTCCGCCCGGTGGGGATCTCGGCAAACCCACCGCTGACGATGTCTCGCGCAACCAACATCGCCGAGTCGACTGACCAATCGCCGCGTCGACGGGTGGACTCGCGGCGGTCTGAACGCCTGCTGCCGCACGCTGGTCGAGACCCGCGATGTGGCTGAGACGGGAGAAGGGCGACGTGCAATTGGGTAGTGCAGCGACACCAACGAGAACCCCGCTTGCGGACCAGCTGGTCCGCGAAGCAACGGCAATGGCAAGTTACGCGCTCTCGTCGGGACGCCAGCTGCCTCCAACTGTGGTGGCAGTTCTCCAGAACTCGCAGGTGGCGACTGCTTCGCCAAAGGACCCGTCGGACCTCGATGCCAGCATTGACGTCGAGGCGTTGAGTTGGGCGCACGCGGAACTCACCCGACTGGTTGCTCCAGCCGCGCCGCGCGCGGTCCTGTTGCTGGCGGAACTGTCCGGGACGCACGGCCGCTGGAGCATCTTCGGGCCCATTCGTCTGGTGCGTTATCTGCTGAGCCTGGCGCTGGTGTCGGTGCTCGGCCTGCTGTTGATTGGAGCCACGGACGAGGTAAGCCTGGCGACCGCCAACATCTTCACCCTGACGGGAGTGCCCTCGATCCTCAATTCCGTGTTTCTGTTGTGTGCGGCGAGTCTCGGTGCCGCGTTCTCGGGTCTGTTTCGGATCAATCTGTACATCGCTGCCACGACGTACGACCCGAAGTACGACGCCTCCTACTGGGTCCAGTACGGGCTGGGTCTGATCGCTGGGGTGCTCCTTGCCACGCTGATTCCGGTGACCGAGGCGACGGGGGCGGCGATCACACGTCCCGTCCTTGCCCTCGTCGGCGGGTTTTCGGCGTCGCTGCTGTACCGCCTGATGGACCGTCTATCGCGGTCAATCGAGTCGATGGTGTCGGGGGCGTCGGGCAGTGTGCCGACCGCGCTGGCGCCCCGTGAGCCGGCGCTCGCGCCGCCGCAAGGCGGGCCATCACCGGCGGCGGACGAACTCATCATTGCGCTCAGTCGGCTCACCACGGCGCTCGAACAGGGACAGGTCCAGCTCGACAATGGGCCGATTGGAACGGAGTCGGGTCAGATGCAACTGACCGCGGTTGCCGTGGTTGCGGCTGAGGCCGCGGGCAATCAGAGCGGCTCAAACGCCTAGGAGCGCGAACGTCGGTCGAGCTACGACAGGATGTTGACCGCGTGCGCGGCGACAAGCGCGACGGTCAGCAGCGACGTCAACGACTGCACGGTCATCAGAATCTTGGACCAGGGGGTGAGCGGCATCGTGTCGGTTGGGCTGAACGCTGTTGCGTTGGTGAATGCCACGTACAGGTAGTCGATAAATTGAGGATTCCAGTGCGGTCGCGCCGCGGCCGGCGTGGTCATCTGCGGAAACAGAAAGTCGGGTTCACGGTGAGATTCCCTGCAGCGTGCGCCCGGGCCTCCGCGGTCGAGCTCCCAGTACCACAAGCCGAAGACGATCACGTTGGTGAGCCAGATCTGCATTGCCGCGAAAATCAGCGGCGTGCCCTCGGCGGGGGAACCGGAGAGCAGACTTTCGACAAGCAATACCAGGGACGCGACATTGGTCAAATTGACCACCGCGATCAGCGCGATGGAAGTCGCGCGGTGGAGGGTCGTCTCGCGCGCGTGGCGGACGGGGACCGCGATCGACAGCGATACAAGCATGGCCAGTTCGAGCGCGGGGAACAGCCATACCGGTCCAAGCGTGTACCGATCTGGCAGCGTCACGTAGAGAATCACCGCCGCGACCACGGCCGCGGCGGCGGGCAAGCGTGACTCTGGACGCGATGGATAGCCCCACGCGCAGCGGTCCTTGTCCAGTTCAGCGTCCGACGATGGAGTGATCGCGTCCGTCAGACTCGTGAGTGTATACGCGAGCCTGACGTTGACCAGCGGAAGCCCGGTAACCGGGCCGGGTCTTCTTTATGAAATCGATAGACCGTCGAGCGCGAACGCTATGTGACAGCGGCGCGACGGCCCGCCTCGTCGTTCTTGAACGTTCCGCGCTCTTTTTCAGGGAACGTTCAGAACGCAGCCCGCTCTTCCCGGTCGTTGTCGGCACCTCGGGCGCAATGTGGGGCCGAGGTTACACACCAGATGTCCACAATCATCGTCGTCGGAGGAGGCATCGTCGGACTCTCGACCGCGATGCTGCTGGCTCGCCAGGGCCACACCGTCACCGTCTTCGAGCGCGATACCACACCGTTGCCGGGCACACCCGAGGACGCCTGGCAGATGTGGGACCGCCGCGGCGTGACCCAGTTCCGCCAGCCGCACTTCCTGCACTCGGCCGCCAGGTTGATCATCGAGACTCAGTTGCCTGAGGTCAAGCACGCGATGCTGCGCGCTGGTTGTGTTTGGTTCGACACCCTCACGCTCCTACCGTCATCCATCGTCGATCGACAACCGCGGCCTGGCGACGATCGGTTCGTCACGCTCACCGGGCGGCGAACCACGGTGGAATGGGCGTTTGCCACGGCCGCCGGGGAAATGATGAATGTCGTTCGAGGTGTCGCAATCACCGCGCTGGTGACCGGCCGCTCCAGCAATGGCGTTCCGCATGTGGTCGGCGTCCGCACCGCGGACGGCACCGAACATCGGGCTGACCTGGTGATCGACGCCTCCGGCCGCCACTCCCGACTGCCCGCCTGGCTGCAAGCCGTGGGCGGCCAAGCGCCGTTAGAGACGTTGGAGGAGTCGGCGTTCTTCTACTACACGCGCTTCTTTCGGGCGACGGCGGGTTGCTCGCCCGCGTATCGCGCTGGACTTCTCACCCATTACGAGTCCTTCTCCTTGCTGACGCTGCCAGGTGATGCCGACACCTGGTCGGTGACAGTGTTCTTCTTTTCCGGCGATCCAGTGCTGAAAACGCTGCGGGATGCGCCTCGCTGGACGCAGGTGATCAGCGCATGTCCCGCGCATGCTCACTGGCTCGACGGCCAGCCGATCAGCGACGTGCTGCCGATGGGCGGCATTACGGACCGATACCGACGTTTCGTGGTGGACGGAGCTCCAGTCGTCACCGGGCTCGTGGCGGTGGGCGACGCGTCGGCATGCACGAACCCGGTAGGTGGGCGTGGGATCAGCATGGGACTCATGCACGCGGTTGGCACCGCGGACGTGGTTCGCCAGCATGTGGAGGATGATCCGATCGCGCTTGCCCGTGCGCACGATTGCATGACCGAACGACGCCTCGTGCCGTGGTACCGGAGTACGGTTGCATTCGATCGAACGCGCATGGCGCAGATCCATGCCGCGATTGAAGGTCGGCCCGCGCCGCCGCCGAGGGGTCCGGCCGAAGCGCTGCCCCTGGCCATGCAGTCCGACGCATCGCTTTTCCGCGCTGGTCTGGAGATCACTTCGCTCCTGGCGCTGCCGCAAGAGGTGCTGTCACGCCCGGGGCTGGCGGAGCGGATTCTGGAAGTGGCGGAGCTGCAGGCACCGGCGCAGCCGTCGGGTCCATCTCGCCAGGAGCTGCTTCGCATGCTGGTCCGGTGACCTTCGGGGCGAGGAGCGCGGCCGTCCGTTTCGAGATGGATTACGGTCTTTTCTTCGGCTTTTCGGCCGCGCTCCTGGCGCAAACTGTCACAGAAGTCTGGCCGACAAGCCCGTTGTCAGCCCGAGTCACAATCGGCCAGACTTCTACGCCGAGACGAGCTGCTGGCCGCCGTCGACGTCGTAGGTCGCGCCGGTGAGCGCGGTATTCGTCATGAGGTGGACGGCCAGCGCGGCGACGTCCGCCGGTCCAACGACGCGACCAATCGGCAGCGTGTCGCGCAGTTGCTGGCGACGCTTCTCGAGGTCGTCGCCCAGCAGCGCAGCCGACAGGGGCGTATCGACGAACCCCGGTGCGATCAGGTTCACGCGAACTGGCGCGAGCTCCAGCGCAAGATTGGCGATCAGCGCGGGCATCGCCACGGTCATGGTGGAGGCAATCGCGAGGCCAGGGGCCGGGCGGCGCGCGCCAGTGCCGGAGACAAACAGAAGCGAGCCCGGCGGGCGGACCGTGTCGATGGACTGACGCGCCACCTGCAGCACCAGCCTGAGATGCTGGTCGACACTCCGCAGCGCTTGCCCGAGATCCATCTCGCGCAGACGTGCGTAGTACGGACCACCGGCGGTGACCATGACGTGGTCAACGCGCCGCGGTAAGCCCCGGAAAAATTGTTCGACGGCCGCCGGATCTGTGGCGTCGAAGGCGGCGGAGTCCGCCGCGCCAAGTTCGTCTGCCGCCTGGCGTAATCGATCAGGATTGCGGGCGGTGATGATGACGTCGGCGCCTTCGCCACGCGCGCGCCGGGCGGTTTCGAGTCCTATCCCGGAGCTGCCGCCGATGACGACGACCGTCTGTCCAATGAGGTCTGGCTCGCGCGGCGTTTGCGAGGTGGCTGTAGTGCTGGTCATGGGTGGATGCTCCAGTGGTTCAGGTCGTCGCGGGTTCTGAGACAGTCGCGGTCGGCTCAGCCACGGAACTCGCGTCGGGGGTGACGGCCGCCGCGCGTTGATCGCTGACGAAGATGGCGGCGATCAGCGCGGACACCGCGGCGAGTACGGCCATCGTTACCATGGCTGGCTGGTACCCGTGCGCCAGTGCTTCGGCGAGGGTGCTTGCCGCGCCAACTCCGATCAGCGCGGGTACCAGCGCGATCGTGACAACGCCACCGACCCGCGCAGCGGCATCGTTGACCGCCGATGCCTCGCCGAGGTCGGCGTCGCTCACCGCGGCCAGGACAGCGGCTGTCAACGGTGTCACGGCAATGCCGATGCCCAGACCCCAGAGGACCGCCGCTGGCAGAATCGCCGTGGCGTAACTCGAGCCCGGCTGCGCTCCCGACATCCAGATGAATGCCGCCGCCACAAGGAGGATGCCGGAGACCATCAACCAGCGGGGGCCGAAGCGCGTCACCATTGCTCCGCTGATCGGCGCCATCACCAGCAGCATCGCGGTGGTCGGAATGACCGCCGCGCCGGCCTCAGCCGCGGAGTAGCCCAGTTGGAGCTGAAGCTGCAGCACGACCAGATAGCTGGCCGCGCCGAGAGCGCCGTAGAGCAACAAAGTGGTGAGGTTGATCGCGCTGAACTGGCGGGATGCAAATAGCGAGAGTCGCAGCATCGGATCGCGCGTCCGACGCTCGAGGGGCACCAGGGCAACGAGTGCGGCAAGGCCGATGACGCCGCTGACGAAGACGGGGCCGCTCAGCCAGCCGGATGCGGCGCCGGCGGTCAGCGCGTAGATCACACCGCCGAGGCCGATTACCGCCAGCAGTGCGCCCACCACATCCAGCGACAGTGACGGGCGCCGATCGCTGCTCTCGGGTACGCCCACCAGGATCACCAGGCCGAGCAGGATCAGCGGTACGTTGAGCAGAAAGATGGCTCGCCACGTTGTCTGGTCGACCAACCAACCGCCGACGTACGGCCCGATGCTCGTCAACAGCGTCTCCAGCCCGACCCAGATGCCAATACCGCGCGCACGATCCGAAGCGCGCAGCGTGCCGTTGAGCAGCGCGAGGCTAGTGGGCGTGACCAGGGCGCCGCCGACGCCCTGGACGAGTCGCGCGGCGATCAGCGTTTCCACGCTCGGGGCGAGGGCACACAAGACAGAGGACACCAGCAATACCAGCAGGCCGACGACCAGCACGCGCTTGCGTCCAAAGCGATCGGCCAGGGATCCAGCGAGCAGCAAGAGCGCGGCCGTGGTGACCAGGTAGCTGGTGACGGTCCACTGCACGTCGGCCACGCCGGCGTTCAGGTCGGTTCCGATCGCCGGTACCGCTACCCGGATGACGCTGGCGCCGAACGAGGCGACGGCCGAGGCAAGCACGGTGGCGACGACAAGCGCCATTCCGGTCGGGCTGCGCAGCGGGACCAGACTGCTTGACTCGGTCCGGCGCGGTGGATGAGTCTCGGAGTGCGGAAGCGCATCGGACGATTCTTTCGGGTGCGCGTCGAAGCTGGGCATTGGGCTTTCCGCTCACTAGCGTGAGGCACGCACGCCGACCGGGCATCGGCCGCTGGGCTGAAGCGCGATAACGCTTCCGGACGTCGCCCTGGGTCCTTCCAAAGGACGAGTCTCGCCGCATCGGGGGCTCAGGTCAAGCGCTATCGCGTTGCGTTATGTCCCCGCCGACCTTCGGCGAACTCGACGGTGAAACCATCGGGATCGACCAGTTGCATGGAACGCTCGAAGCCCCGGTCGCGTGGAGGAACGCGCACCGGGATGTCATGCGCGAGAAAGTGCGCGTACAACTCGTCGAGCGAGTCGGTGGTGAGCTCCACCTGGATCAGCAGGCGCAACGCGGATGGCAGCTCCAGCGCGTCGCGGGCTGCGCGACCAACTTGCAGCAAACCGACGGTGCCAGTGCCGAGCCGCATCAGGGCGAACTGGTCCGCCCGGATCTCCGTTTCGAAGCCGAGCGACGCGTAAAACGAGACGGACTGCTCGAGGCTGGCGACGGGCAGGCTCAAGCCCTCAAAAGTAATTTCCGGGCGTGTCATTGCGTCCACTCCTTTCGCTGGATACGGGCTGGATTGATACGCAATGGCCACACGGAACCGTGTGCGGGTGAGCGTTCCGCGCCGCACTCACCTGCACACGACTATAGGGGGTCGCGTCGGATTCTGCCAGCGAAGCAGCGAAGGGCTCCGCCGCGGATGGCCTTGTCAAGCTCCCAGCAGCGTATTGACCCTTCGAGGCACGCACCGTCAGCAATTCCACCTGCGGTGGAGCGCTTCGACGGGTTTTTCAACGGCCTGTGACAGTTTGCGCCAGGAGCGCGGGCAGGCGGTTTCGAGGTGGATTGCGTGCGGGCTTTTCGGCCGCGCTTCTAGCGTGCAGCGGCCGCGACGGGCACCTCCAGGTACCTGGCGTAGAAGGCGAAGACCTTTTGCCAGGCGTCCTTGGCCTGATCTGGCCGGCTCCCGGCCGATCGGTGGCGAAGAAGCCGTGCCCGGCGCCGTCATAACGGTAGAACTCGTACTGCTTGCCCGCGTCCTTGAGCGCCTGCTCGATCTGATCGACTTCCTGCGGGGTTGGAAACTGGTCGTCGTTGCCGAAAATGCCTAACAAGGGACACGACATCTGCGGTGTCAGGTCGATGGGGGCTACCGGATGGGCTTCGTTCGTCGGCCAGCGCGGGCTCGCGACGACGGCGCCGCCCCAACAGTCGACCGCGGCATCCAACGACGGCACGCTGCACGCCGCGAGATACGCCAGACGCCCGCCCGAACAAAAGCCAATGCACCCAACCTTGCCATTCGAGGTACCGCGTGCCCTGAGCCAGCTGGCGGAGGCTTCGATATCGCCCATCGCTTGCTTGTCAGGTTGGCCGACGACCGGTCCACCTGACTGGAGACCGCGGAAGGCTTCGGCACCCGCCTCCTCTGGTGACAGGCCTCCCCGAGAGTAGAGGTGCGGTGAGACGGCCGCGTAGCCGTGGTGCGCGAGTTTTCGGACTACCTCAGTTGTCCACTCGTCCCAACCGGGCAGATGGTGGATCACTACCACGCCAGGGAACGGCCCGCTCCCGGCAGGCTGCGCAAAATAGGCTTCGAGCTGGTCGCCGTTGTGGCCGGCAAACGTCACCGTTTCGGCGGTCATTCCTGTGTACGCCACTGTGGACCTCCTCGTCATTCAGGCTCTGGTTGAATTCCCGATCTCGTCGGGTCGCACGATGCATCGGAAGCCGATGTGCGACATCGAGCTGTCTTCCATCTGGGGCTGCCGCGCGGCCGGACGGTAGCGCAGACAATAGTTCGGCGCACACAGGTGCGATCCACCTTTGATGACTCGCCGCGGGATGCGCGCCGCTCGCGCGTTGGACTCATCGTAGCTATCATCCGGGGACTGAACACGCGGATTGAGCGGAGCGCAGCAGGGATGCTCGTCGACCTCTGGCGCCGCGTGGCGTGGTGCGAAGTAATCGCTCGTCCACTCCCACACGTTGCCGGCCATGTCGAACAGCCCGTATCCGTTTGGTGGAAATGAACCCACCGGCGACGTTCGCTCGTAGCCGTCCAGCAGCAGATTTTGCCAGGGAAACTCACCCTGCCAGGTGTTGGCCAGCACCTGGTCATCCGGGTTCGGGTCGTTGCCCCAGGTAAAGATCGCTCCGTCGATGCCGCCCCTGGCCGCAAACTCCCACTCGGCTTCGGTCGGAATCGCCTTGCCGGCCCACTCAGCGTAGGCGCACACGTCCTCCCAGGCGACGTGGACCACCGGGTGCCGCGCCCGACTGCCGACGTGGCTGCCCGGGCCCTCTGGGTGCCGCCAATCCGCCCCGGGAATGTACGTCCACCATGGCAGGGTCGGCTGCTTCAGGGCGGCCGTCAGATCCACGGGGCGGCTCGTCTTCTGAAACACGAGCGACCCCGGCACGAGCAGTTTTGGATCGATGCCACGATACGTGGCGGGATCCAGCGGGCGGCCGGCGACGGTCTTGTGGTCAGTCTCGAGGACAAACGTTCGGAAGTCCTCGACGGTCACCGGGCACGCGTCCATCCAGAAACCGTCCACGCTGACGGTTCGGACAGGGGCTTCCTCTGGGTAGCCGGCAAGTTCCGATCCCATCGTGAAGGTGCCGCCCGGCACCCACACCATGCCCGGTTTGGGTGGCGCACCAGGGGGGGCGGTCATGGCTCTTCCTTCTCAGTGTATCGCGCTCGGCAGCCGCCCCGCAGCAGGCTGTCGAACATGCGTTTCCTGGAACATATGTTCGACAGCCTGCTGCGAAATCTGGGCGTCTCGCCTGTTCGACGGCTACCTTGTTGCTGAAGATGACCCTGCCGAACTTCCTGGTCATTGGCGCGGCGAAGTCCGGCACCGATGCCCTGTGCGCCTACCTCGACCAGCATCCGGACATCTATATGTGTCCCAATCGGGAGCCGAACTTCTTCGTCGCCGAAGGGCAAGACCAGATTCCGTACCGCGGCCCCGGCGACCGTGAAGCGTTCGAAGCGCTGGATATGTGGGTGAACAGCCTGCAACGCTACGAACAACTGTTTGCGGATGTGGATGGCCAGAAGGCCATCGGCGAGGGCACGGCGTGGTATCTGTATTTCCAGGAAGCCGCCGAGCGAATCAAATGCCACATTCCCAGCGCCAGGCTCGTCGCCATTCTGCGCAATCCGGCTGACCGTGCCTACTCGGCCTACAGCATGTTGCTAGGCGACGGTCGCGAGAGCCTGTCCGACTTTACACAGGCGCTCGCAGCGGAGCGGATGCGTACCAGATGTGGCTGGGACCCGCTGTACCGGTACGTTGACATGGGCTTTTACTCCAGACAACTACGCACGTACTTCAAATTGTTTGGTAAAGACCAGATATGCTGCGTGCTGTACGACGATTTCGTCGCGCGGCCTGCCGAGGTACTCCAGGACCTTTTCGCCTTCCTGGAGGTCGATGCACGCTTCGTGGCGGACACCAGCACGCGCCACAACGTGTCGATGGTGCCGCGCAACCACACAATGCACCGCGTGATCGCTGGCGACTATGCCCTGAAACAGAGTGTGAAGCGCATCTTGCCGACGGGCTTGCGGCGGTCCATCAAGGGCCGTCTCGTGGTGCACAACCTCAAGCGACCTGAGCCGCTCGACGCCGATACCCGTGCGCGGCTGGTCGAAGTCTTTCGCACGGATATCCTGGAGCTCCAGGAGCTGCTCGAGCGGGACCTGTCCGCCTGGTTGGGCGCATGACCTTCGCGGCGTAACGGCGCATTGCTTCGCTCGCTCGCGCCGCGCCGCGGTCCCTCTGGGGTCAAAGGGGTTTTCTCAAAGCCCCTTTGAAATCCCCGCGTTCAGCGGGGTCGCTTTCAGTTGGATGAGGCCAGGTCCGACAGCAGCTGGCTGACGGCCTGACTGGCGGCCGACCAGTTCAGGCGCGTGGCGTACTCGTTGTAGGACGACAGCGCCAGGTCGCGGTAGCACCTTGGGTTGCAGAAGCGTTGCGCGATGAACTCGCAGTACGCCGCGGCAGCGCCCGGCACGAACGTCGAGCCATTGACGTCGGCGCGGATGATGGATGCGACGCCGCCAACCCGCGTCGACAAGCACGGGACGCCGAAGGCGTTGGCTTCGCTGAACGTCACGGGGGTGCAATCGGCACGCGTTGGCAGAACCAGGAAGTGTGCGTCGGCAAGCAGCGCGCTCAGCTCGGCGAGGCGCGAAGGCGACGTCTTGCCGATGCTTCCTTCGTAGTGCAGCCAGGCTGGATATGGCGCGCGCAGGCGCGGTCGCGTCCCGACGACGACCAGCGACGTTGGCAGGCCACTCGCGTTCAACTGGCGGGCGACCTCGACGGCGACGTCGCCGCCCTTCCGGTACCAGTCAACACCCAGAAACACCAGCTTGCACACCTGGCTGGAGCGCGCGGCCACCATGCGTTTGACTTCGGCCAGGGTTGGCGCCACGTCGAGATTCGCGCCGAACGGCACGATGCGTAGTTTCTCGTCGGGGACGCCGTAAAATTGTCTGGCGCTCTGGGCTGCCCAGTCTGAGGAATAAATCGCCAGCGCGGCCCGATCGAGCGCCGCCGCTTCGATAGCGCTTCCGCTCTGCAAAGTTTCGGCGCACAGATTCGTAAAGTCTGGGTAAAAGTCGACCATGCCCGCGAAGCTGGAATCCGTCCACACCACAATCGGGCGCGACGTCTCCAGGTAGGCGATTGGGATGGTTCCTGGACTGAGCACCACGTCGACCTGCAGTTGTGCGAGCTTGCGGGCTGCCTGGGCAGCGTAACCTCTCACGACGACGCGGTCCCGGTCGGAGAGGTAGCCCTGTCGTCGCGCGCGGTACAGCAGTTTTTTGCCCAGGATCCTGCCCGGCCGAACCTTGCGCAACGGTCCTACATACTCGAGTGCGTGGTGTTGCTGGCGCAACGCGCGTGCCACGTGATAGCCAAGGCCAGACCACTGACTTCTGTCATGCGGGTTGTAAGTGGTAACGTAACCTATGCGCATCCCCGTTGGTGCGTACCATCTTAGACCGACACAACGTCGGCGTGCCGCGGAAGAACGAGGTACGGTGTTGTTCGTACGTCGTTGCTGCGGTGTGTGCTGTCGAAATGTGGGTGCGTGCGATGGAACGTGGAACGGAGGTTGCTGAAAAACTCCTCAGGAGTCATGCTGACGTGAGCGGAGCGGACCAGGCCGAGACCGACGGTTCGTTGGACGGCGCAAGTATTTTTGTAACGGGTGGTGCCGGGTTCATCGGCTCGCACATTGTGGATCAGGTGCTAGCCGTCGGAGCCGCGCGTGTGACGGTCCTGGATGGACTGGAACGCGGTAGCCGAGACAACCTCGCGGACGCCATGCGGACGGGCCGTGTCGACCTGACGGTGGGTGACGTGTGTGACGTCGAGCTCGTCGACCGTCTGGTGGGTGAGGCGGACATCGTGTGCCATCAAGCTGCGCTGCGGATTACCCACTGCGCAGAGGAACCCGTGCGCGCGATCGACGTCATGATCCGTGGGACGCAGAACGTTCTGGAATCGGCAGTGCGGCATCACGTGCGGCGCGTCGTGGCGGCATCGAGTGCCTCCGTGTACGGCGAGCCCAGCTACGTGCCCATGGACGAAGACCACCCATTCAACAACCGTACGCTATATGGCGGCGCCAAGATTGCCAATGAGCAGATGTTGCGTGCCTATGCTGACATGTACGCGCTGCGCTACGTGGCCCTGCGTCCATTCAATGTCTACGGCCCACGCATGGACGTGGCCTGGCGTGTACACCGAGGTGATGATCCGCTGGTTGGACCGGCTGGCACGGCGCCAGCCGCCGATTATCTTCGGCGACGGCCAGCAGACGATGGACTTCGTGCACGTCGAAGACGTCGCGCGCGCCTACGTCCTGGCGATGGCCTCTGAGGTGACCGACGAGGTCTTCAACGTGGGTTCGGGAACGGAAACCAGCTTGTTGGAGCTCTCCCATCTGTTGTGCGAGGGGATGGGCGAGCCCGATCTGCAGCCAGAATTCATGCCCGCCCGAAAAGTCAATCCGGTCACCCGACGCCTCGCGTCCGTGGAACGCGCCCGTTCGCAACTCGGCTTCGAAGCACACATCGAGCTGCGCGAAGGGCTGGCTGACCTGATTGCGTGGCACACCGGGCTGCAGCCGTCGTCCCGCGTGTCGGTTGCTGTCTAGCATGCCCGCGACGATTCCAATCACGCGTCCGTACGTGGGCGAAGAAGAGGCTGAGGCGGCCGCGGCGGTGGTCCGCTCGGGCTGGCTATCGCAGGGTACACGCGTGCAGGAGTTTGAACAGGCTGTTGCAGACTACGTCGGGGCGCGGTACGCGGTGGCGACGTCCAACTGCACGACTGCACTGCACCTGGCATTGATCGCCGCCGGCGTCGGGCCGGGCGACGAGGTCATCTGTCCGTCGTTCAGCTTCATTGCCACCGCCAATGCCGTCCGTCACGCGGGCGCCATGCCGGTCTTTGTGGACATCGAGCCGCACTCGTACAACATCGACCCGTCGACGGTTGAGCGAGCGATCACCTCGCGCACGAAAGCGATCATGCCCGTCGACCAGATCGGTCTGGCTGCCGACATCCCGGCCATTTGCGCGCTGGCAGCTCGGTATGGGCTGACCGTCGTCGAGGACGCCGCGCCGGCGCTGGGAGCTACGGTCCGCGGTCGGCGCGTAGGGCAACTGAGCGATTTCACGTGTTTCAGTTTTCACCCTCGAAAGAGCATCACCACGGGTGAGGGCGGCATGGTCACCACGGACGACGCGGCTGCCGCCGACCGCTTGCGGCGCCTCCGTTCGCACGCGGCCTCGACGTCGGACCTGTGGCGGCACGCGTCCGGCACCACCGAATTCGAAGTGTACGAAGAGCTTGGCTACAACTGTCGAATGACGGACATCCAGGCGGCCATCGGCAGCGTGCAGATGTCGCGTCTCAGCACGATTCTGGGCGAGCGGCGCCGACTCGCGGAGCGGTACTCGGCGCTGCTGCGCGGCCACGACCAGCTGCAGCCGCCGTGCGAGCCGCCGACTTACCAGCACACCTACCAGTCCTATTGCATTCGGCTCCTCGCAGATCGCGGCGCCCGTCGCGGGCACGTCATGAGCGCGCTCGCCAGCCAGGGGATTGCCACGCGCAAAGGGGTGATGGCGACGCACCTGGAACCGTACTACCGCGCTCTGGCGCCGGAGCTGTGTTTGCCTATCACAGAGCGGGCGGCAGCCGAGACGATGCTGCTGCCGCTGTACGCGGGGATGTCAGACGCCGACCAGCTGCGAGTGGTAGACGCGCTGGTGGGGGCGCTGGACTGAGCCGCGCCCGCGTGTGATGCAGCGAGCGCCTCGAGCGGATGCCATCGAGCGCGTGGCGCGGCGGCTCGGCGCGCGGCGTGCCAGCATCGCTGCCGGGCGAATGTACGTCGAACGCAACGTCCTGGCCGTGAGCGGTCTGCCGCGGCGATTGCCCGCGCGGCGTGGCGGTCGCATCCTGTGCTACCACGCGGTTGGAACTCCGGCGTGGGGGGTCAATGACGTTCGACCAGACGTGCTGCGACGCCACGTTGAGACCGCGCTGAGACTGGGCTTTCGCTTCGTCGCCGCGGACGAGATTCGGCGCACCGGCGGTGGCCCGCGCGATCTGGCGGTTACGTTTGACGACGGGCTGTCCAGCGTGGCCGCCAACGCGGCGCATGTGCTGCGCGAGTTCCAGATTCCGTGGACGATCTTCGTGGTCACCGACTGGGCCGATGGTCGACACGCGTTCGGGCCAGGGCTTTTCCTCGGCTGGCAGGAGATCGAAACCCTGGCGGCCCAGGGCGTGACGATCGGCAGCCACTCGGTGACGCACCGCAACTTCGGCCGCCTGTCTGCCGCGGAAGCCGAGGACGAGCTGGCCACATCCCGCGAGACGATCCAGGCGCGAACGGGGATCAGGACCACGCAGTTCGCGATTCCGTTTGGCCAGTCGCGTGACTGGTCTGTTGCCGCGGACGCCGCGGCGCGCGCCTGTGGGTATACGGCGATTTACGCGCAGTCCGAGCGGCGGCGGCCGCAGACTACCGTGGCGCGCACGTTCATCACGCGCTTCGACGACGAGCGGCTGTTCCGTGCGGCGCTTCGGGGCGCCTTCGACGCCTGGGAGGAGTGGTTCTAGAAGCCTGGCTGACAAGCCCGTCTGGCTGGTCAGCTGGTCAGGCTGGCGAGCTTCGCACGCCCGCATCGGTACGCGGGACGCAGCGGACCGCGGAGCAACACCGTATCCCGAACGCCGCGCAGCCAGTGCGACACCCCGACAGGCTCAACGCGTCGAAAGCAGGTGATTCGCCGATCGAGGTTCTGCACGGGCTCGAATCCAACGCGCTGCAGCTGCCAGTACAGCGGCAGGTCGTCGGCGTAGAGGTGCCAGGCATTTTCGGTCGAGACTGGCCGCACGTCGAAGTTGGTGTACAGGTAGCCGCCCGGCTTGAGGGCACGGTGCAGCGACGTCGCGGTGCCGACGAAGTCTGGCACGTGGACCAGCGTGTCAATCGCCGTGATGACGTCGTACTGCGCGTGGTCGAGCACGGCGTCGTTCAGGTCCAGGAACTCGGCTCGATCTCCGCGGCGCTCGAGACGAAAGCGGGCAAAGGTCAGGAGCGAGGTGGAGATGTCGGCCAGCACCGAGTCGAAGCCGAGGCGGCAAAAGAGCTGCGCGGCGTCGCCGACGCCCGAGCCGAAATCGAGGTGGCGGCCCGGGTGGGCCCGCACGTCTGGCGGCAGCGCCCGCGCGATGACGACAGGCACGGGATAGTGGAACCCCGCGGCCTGGAGATACGCGTACCACAGCAGGTCAAATGCCCACGAGCGTGTCGTCCGATAAAACTCGGCCAGCGACTCCTGCGACGTGCGCCCCTGGGCCTGCCACTCCTGGACACTCCACTGCTCCCAGTCGACGCAGCGCCGCACGCACTCGTCAGGGCTGAGGCCGAAGTGCGTGCTGAGATCGTCGAGAACTGAGGCTCGCACGTCGTCGGAGCCCTCGAGCAGCAAAGCGGCACGGTAATGTTGCATCTCTGGACTGTCAAATGCGCTGCGTCGACGCGCTGTCCACACCGCGGGATCTGGCTGGACTTGCCAGGGGTCGAGCGGGTCGGGATGGGCCCCCTGCTTCAGTCGCGAGGTGGTCACGCGCGGTGTCCAGGGGCTGCTGCGGGCGCACGCTCGAAGTGCAACGTCGCGGGCACACGTCCAGCGGCGGCCGCCGCATACAGGTCGAGCACGTCATTGGCCACGCGCTGTACCGAGAAGTGCTGACGGACGTGGGCCGATCCCGCTGCTGCGAGGCGCGCCCTCAGCTCTGGTTCGGCAACGGCACGCCGGAGTACGCGGGCAAGGCCCCGCGGGTCGGCAGGCGGCGCGGCGAGGCCTGTCAGTTCGTCGATGACGGGCTCCTCAGGGCCAGGAAAGGTAATGATCGACGGTACACCGCGCGCCATCGCCTCGAGGAGCGCGATCGACATCGATCCAACAGGTACCGCGAGGACGAAGACGTCCATCGCGTCGAGGAAGGGGTACGGTGCGGCCTGGTGACCCACCAGATGCACGCGGTCGGCGATACCCAGCTCGCTGCTGAGCTGAGCCAGCTCCCCGCGGAGCGGTCCGTCACCCACGAGCAACAGCTCCACGCGGCACTCGTGCGCGACCAGCGCGAACGCACGCACGAGGTCGTGCAGGCCTTTGCCTTCGACGAGACGGACCAGACTTCCGACGACGACGGCGTCCTGGTCGAGCGCGTAACGCGCCCGAACTGCCCGACGGTTTTGCCGCTGCTGCTCGGTGGTGGTGTCCGGAATGGGTACCCCATTCAGCACGACGGCGAATCGATCGCGTGGCGCGCCCAAACGTAAGGCTCGCAGCTGCGCGTTTCGGTGCGAGACAGCTACCAGGGCGTGGCTCCAGCGGTCCATCCATCGCCTGAAGACGCGTTGACGGATTGGCAGTGAGTCGGAGGGCACGTCGTGCTCTGACAGAACGACGGTCGGGCTCGCGGCGCAGCGCGCCGCGGCGACCAGCGACACGCCGCCTGACGGTCCTCCAGTGTGGACGTGCACCACATCGGGCCGCCAGGCGCGAATGGCGCGTACGAGCCGTGGCCAGCTGCGCAGCTGGGCCAGACGTCCGTTGCGCGCGTCGATGTCGAGGCGACGCACTTGCGCGCCCGCGGCCACAAAGGCGGCGTGCAGCGCGTCTAGCTCCGAGGCGACGGGTAGGACCGCCGCGATGTGCAGGCCACGCCGTTGAAATTCTCGAGCGAGGTCAACACAGTGGGTTTCCATGCCGCCAAGCTGGATGCTGGGTAGCACGAATAGAATCCGGTGTATGGGAGGGGACGGGTGGCGGATGACGCCAATGGAGCCGTCCAATGACGGGCGGGATCCGTCGAAGCGCACCAATTGCGAAGCTGATGCCACGGTCACTCGCGCCTCCTGAGGGAGGAGTGTACTGTGCGCGGTTACGTTCGCCACGTGAACGAGTGTGATGTCTGTCCCGTGACGGCACGCGAACCCTGTTTGCACGCGACTAACTTCCCTCTGGCACCTTGTCCGCGTCTCGGTGCGGCCGCACCAGCGCGAGCACCTGACTTGAGAGGAAGGACGGTCGTACATTGCGGGGGAGCTCGCCGGCGACCATCAAGACCGCGACGTACAGGGCCAGCCCGACGGCTCCCGTGAGACAGATCTCGATGGCAGTCGCCAGGGATGTGAGTCGCTCCGGCATCAACGCCGCCCAGACCAGCGCAGCCGCGACTCCGGCCACGAGCGTGTTCAACGTGCTTCGCCAGGGGATCTCCCAGCGGAATGGCCCGCGCCGCCGACTGATGAAGTACGTTACCCCGGCGTACGCCGCATAGCCCAGCACGGTGGCGTACGCGCCACCGATATAGCCAAAGCGCAGCGTCAGGACGATTACGGCCAGCGTGTTGGCGACCGCTGCCGAGGTGAGCGTGACGGCGATCACCCAGGTGTCTTTGCTGAGCTCGAACGACTTGTGGCCGTACTGGCTGGCCGCGTAGATCAGAATCGACGCGGAGATGATCGGGATGACGGTATGGCCGGGCACGAACGCCTCGCCGAGCAACACCGCGGACACCATCTCACTGCGGACGACGGTAAAGGCGACCAGCGGGATACCCAGGATCAGCAGCCAGCGAGTCGCGTTTCTGATCATGCGCTCGGTTACCGCGCGGCGCTCCTGTTCCCAACTGGTGACGATCTGTGGATGGGCCGCGTAAATCAGCGGCGCCTGCACCAGGATCAGCAGTTTTTCGGCGATCGAGTAGTTGGTGCTGTAGAGCCCGACCGCCGCCGCTCCGAGCAAGAGCGAGATGAAGAACCGGTCGGAGTAGGCCAGTACCTGGACCCCAATCTGGGACACGGCGAGTGGCATTCCGAATCCGAGAGCGTCACGACTGGTGCGACGGACGTCGGCCAGGCTGACTGGCTCGAGGCGCGAGCCCCGCAGCTGGCCCCACGTCATCGCAACCCAGATCAGGATGGCGGCGGCGGCCGAGCCCCATAGCAGCGCTGCGACGGGTCCGAGCACCGGAAACAGGGCGAGAGGCAGGACGAGCTTCAGCAGCGAAGTGATGACGTTGATCACGCTGTAGCGGCTGGACTCGAAGCGCGCCACCATCGCCGCCTGGGGCGCGCCGGCGGCCACGCCAAAGAACGTCATAACACCCGCGGCGGTCACATCCCACCAGCTCAGGTCGGCGCCTGCCAGGCCAACGATCGCCGCGACGACGACGAAGACGGTGACGACGGCGGCGAAGGCCAGCGAGAGGACAGACAGCGAGTATTCGAGCTGGGCAGCCTGACCTTCGCGCGCCGCGCCCGGATAGAAACGCAGCATGCCCTGCATCAGCCACTGGCCAAAGGGCGAACTGATCGTCATTGACAGGGCCGTGACGAGGACATACGTGCCATAGGCTGCCGGCGAAGCGATGCGGGTGAAGATAGCAACCGACAGCGTGGCGATGAGGATTGGCGCGAATTGACCGGGCGCGTAACGCACCAGGTCTCGCAGCAGGCGCAATGTCACGCGGCGCTGCAGGATGGTAGCCGCCAGCGACGCTGGAGAGCCAATTCACAGCGGATTCCGATGGGGGCGCTCATATGTGGGCCCTGATGTTTCGTTACGAAAAATCGGGGCAGTTGACCAGCGTCGAATACGACGAGTTGGCCGCCGGTGCTTTACAGAACGTAAGTGCTGGGGCAGGCAGGCTCGGCGGCGGAGCGTGCTGGGGCAGCAGGCCCGGCGGCCCACCGGCGCACTCGACGTTCTATCTACAGAACAGATGTTCTATACGAAGTGTGGTCGCCTGGGCGGCCACAGCAACAGCGCCACCAGCAGCGTCGCGACCGCCATGCAGCCGGCGGCAATCAGCATGGCCTGGTGCAGCCCGTCGACGAAGAGCAGTTGGTCGGCGGCATCCAGGCGTTGGCCGGCCGCGTTTTGCGGTAAGAGTCCGAACACGGCGGCGCCGAGCACCGCGACGCCGAAGACCTGGCCGATCTGACGCATGGCATTGATCACCGCGGAGGCCATACCCGCGCGCGTGACGTCGACTGACGACATGGCGAGGGTGCTCATCGGGGTCCCGCACAGACCGGCGCCGAGACCCAGCAGGGCGAAGTTCCACCAGATCGACCCCATGCGGGTATCCGTCTCGAGTCGCACCAATCCCAGCAACGCGGCGGCACACATCAGCATGCCAACGATCAGCAGCCAGCGTTCACCGACGTGGCTGACGGCGCGGCCGGAGAACGACGCGGCGATGGCATACGCGACGCCGATGGCCGCCACGTCGAGACCAGTCGTGGCCGCCGACAAACCCTGCACTTGCTGAAAGTACGCGCTGAAATAAATGATGGCGCCGACAAACGCGAAGAACACCGCGAACGCGGCGATGTTTGCCGCGGTGAAGGGCGGCCGTAGGAAGAGACGCACGTCGATCAGGGGATCGGCACGTGTGCTTTCCCACACCACCAGGGCGGCCAGGCAAGCGATCCCGACGCCGACGCATGCCCACGCCTGCCAGCCCAGCGCGCTGCCCTCGATGACCGCGAGCACGAGCGCGCCGATGCCGGCGATTGGCAGCAGCATGCCGAGCCAGTCGAAGCGGCGCGGTTGCCCGCTGACGGGGAGACGCGGAACGAACCGTGCGATCGCCACAAGTACCAGGATGACCAGTGGCACATTCAGCAAAAACACCGCGCGCCAGCCGAACAGCTCGACGAGCGCGCCACCCAGGGGCGGACCGACAGCCAGCGCCAACCCGGAATTGGTGGACCACAGTCCGATCGCCGTTGCGCGCTGACGCGGGTCGGCGAACAGCGCCCGAATGATCGTCAGGCTGCCAGGTACCAGAATCGCGGAGCCGACGCCCTGGACGACGCGACCGGCGAGCAGCGGCGCGGTGGCGGGCGCAATAGCGCAGAGAGACGATCCGAGGCCGAAGAGACCGACGCCGACGCCAAACAGCGTCTTGCGTTCGAAGCGGTCGCCGAGGGCGCCGAACGTCAACAGGAGTGTCGCGTACACGAGGACGTAGGCATCGACCACCCACTCGAGGTCGGATGAGCTGGCGTGCAGGTCGCGACCGATGGTTGGCAGGGCCACGCTGACGACCGTGGTCGAGAGCACGGCGAGGAACAGACCGACGGAAACGATGGCCAGGGCAAGCCAGTCAGCGCGCGTTGCAGGCGCGTCTGAAGCTGTGGTGACCTGTCTGCCGGGTGTGGCGAGGGTCATGTGTGCAGTCTCCGCCTCCCTCCGCCGCGCGTCAAATGCATACATATAGACGTGTGCATGCGTCTGGTGCATACTTCATGAGATGGAGCTGGCGCAGCTCGAAGCGCTCCTCGCGGTCATCGAGGTGGGCACGTTCAGCGGCGCGGCGGCCCGGCTGTCGCTGACCCAGTCCGCGCTGACGCGGCGCATTCAGTCGCTGGAGGTCGCATTCGGGTGTGCGCTGCTGGTACGTCGGCGGCCGCGCGCGGAGTTGACCGCGGCCGGGCGCGAGGTCATCGCCGCGGCCAGACGGATTGCCTCCGAGGTCGACCAGCTGCGTGAGCTCGCGAGCGGCGACGTCGCGGAGCCGCGCGGTCCGCTGCGCGCGGCGGCGACGGCCATCGGCCTGACGTACCTGTACTGGCGCATCTGCGAGCCGTTCCTGCGCGCGCATCCGCGCGTCGACGTTGTCTTTCAGGACGTCGAGACGCCGGCCGACGCGGCGCGCCTGGTCACGGCCGGCGGCGCGGATGTCGCGTTCACGGCGCTGCCACTGCCGGCCGACCTGCACGGACTTCGGGTTGTCACGCTCGGGAACGTCGAAACTGTGCTCGTGGCCAGTCCGGAACATCCCGCCGCGCGCGCCCGCGCCGTGTCGCGTGCACGGCTACGACAGCTACCGATGCTCGTGACGCGCCGTCGCGCCGACACGTCGCACTTCGTGAATCAGACGTTGTTCCAACGCCTGGGCGGACGACCCGCCAGCGTGCTCGAGACGGGTGACACGGAATACATCAAGCGCCTGGTGCGTCTGGGGCGGGGTATCACCGCGCTGCCGTGGCCGGCTGTTGAGCAGGAGGTGCAAGCGGGCGCGCTCGTCACCCTGGACGTGCTCAGCCCGGCGCTAATTCAGGACTTTGGCCTGGTGCTGCCGAGCGGTCGCATGGGAAGCGCGGCGAGAGTGCTGGCGGACTTCTGTGGAACGCTGGACTTTCTGGAGCTGCGGCGCCCGGGGGGACGCAGCAGCCAACTAACTAAACTAAGCTAATGACGTTCGCGGAATACGGCGCATTGCTTCGCTTCACTCGCTCGCGTCGCAACGCGGTCCCTCCGGGGGGTCAAAGGGGTTTTCTCAAAGCCCCTTTGAAATCCCCGCGTTCAGCGGCGAGACCGCGTCACCTCCCAACCGGAGGCGAGCCGCAGGCTAAATCGCGAAGCTCTGTAATGTAAGTGCTTCGCACGAGCAGTCCGTTGAAAAACTCGTCGAAGGGCTCCGGCGTAGGTGGAATTGCTGACAGTGCGTGCCTCGACGGGCGGAGGCTGACGTTTGAAGCCTTCACCGACTGATCAGCAACGCAGCACTCAGCCGAGCCAGAGGTCGGCGTAACTGAAACTCTCGTTCAGCGTGTACAGCACGTTGTGCACTCTGGCGCGCGCTGCCCAGCGCGTCTTGTTGTCGGCGATCGGCATAACGAATGACTGATCCAGGAAAAAGTCGTTCAACTGCGAATAGATCGCCTTGCGCTTTGCCGTGTCCGGTTCGCCCGCGGCCTGATTGATCAGGGATTGATACTGGTCATCCTTGAAGCCCGAGTTGTTGCTGTTCGGATCCAGCACCCGACCATTCGTAAAGAGCGTCACCGGCTCCAACTGGGCGAACGTCGACGAGGTGGAATAGAAACCGTTGTACTTGCGATTGTTGGCCTGGTCGAACCAGGACGGGCTGTCGATCTGGAGGACGTTCAGCGTCACACCGATACTGGCCAGATCTCCCTGGTAGACCTGGGCCATCAACTGCAGGACGGGGAAATCGGCGAGCGGAAGGATGTCAATATTGAGATTGGACACGCCTGCCTGGGCCAGGAGGGCTTTCGCCTTGTCCAGATCGAAGGTGAAGAAGTTCTGCTTGCTGGCCTCATACGCGAGCGACGCCGGCTGCCAGGGCAGAGACTCCGGCTGACTGGTGCCCATCAGCAAACGGTCCGCGATCCGCTGGCGGTCCAGCGCGTAGTTGAGCGCCTGCCGCACGCGCTTGTCGTCCAGCGGTGGATTGAGGACGTTGACTCCCTGACAGTAGAACTGGCCGCTGTTGGGATTGATCAGCCCGAGATAGTTCGGATCGGCGCTGAGTCGGACGAAGTCCTGCAGTGGCGGAGTTGAGATCACATCCGCGGCGCCGGCTTCGAGCGTCGCCACGGCAGCCGAGGCGTCCTTGATCACTTTGATGACAATCCCGTCCACGTACGGGCGCCCGCTCTGCCAGTAGTTCGCGTTCCTGGCCATGGTGATGTGATCGCCTTGCGCCCATTCAACAAACGTGAAGGGGCCCGTGCCAACCACTTTCGTTCTGGAGTCCGGTCCCTCCATGGTTTCGTGGTCGAGGATGTTCAGATACTCGAAAAAGTCGAAGATGGCTGGGCGTGGCTGATCGGACTTCAGGACCACCGTGTACTTGTCAGGAGTGTCGATGCTCGTGAACCAGTTGCTCTGATTGGCGAAGCCGACAGAGTTGGTTTTCGGATCACGAACGCGCAGCAGGTTCCACTTCACATCATCGCTGGTGAATTCGCGACCCGTGTGGAACTGGACGCCCTGACGCAGATTCAGCTTGATCTGCGTCAGGTCGGGGGCCAGGTCCCAACTTTCGGCGAGCGCCGGTTGCGGTTTGAGCTGGTCGTCGTACAGCGCGAGGTGGTCGAAGGCGGTGAAAAACGAATCGCGTCCGGAACCGGTGAGGATGTGCCCGTCCAGATTGAGGACGTCCGCCAGAATGGCGGTTTGCAACGTGCCACCGGTTCTGGGCTGGGCCGTCTGGGCCGCGGCCGTCGACGCCGCGGCGGTAGGGGTGAGCGCAACCACCGCCTGGGTTGGCGCCGCGACGGTGGGTTGCGGGGTGGGGGCTGGCGCCGGGGCGGCGGAGCTACTTTGCGTGGAGGAGCTTTGCGCCGCCGGCTGGCAGGCAGCCAGCAGCGCCAGACCGGCGGACGCCGCCGTGAACTTCAATGCACCGCGGCGAGTCAGCATTCAAATTAGCCCAGGTTGAAGACGCGGACCGCGTTGCCGGCCAGCAGCTTGTGCTTCGTCTGCGCGTCCATGCCTTCTGTCAGTCTGGGGATGAACTCCTGGGACTTGGGCCACAGCGAAACCGAGTGCTCGTAATCTGTCGAGTACATCGCCGCGTTCGCCAGCCGGGAATCTCGCCTGGCGAGATCGAAGCCAAGGTAATCGTCCAGCACGGTGAAGAACACGTTTTCGCCGACGTAGTTCTCAGGTGTGCGCGTTGGCAGGTTCGGATACCAGCTGCCGCCCTTCATGAACTGGCGCTCGATGGTGAGATGCATCTGCTGCATCCAGTAGCCAGCCCAGCCCATGTTCTGCTCGGCGTGCACGAACTTCAGCTTTGGGAAGCGCTCGAACACACCGGTGAACATCATGTCCGTCAGTGGCACGATCGCCGCGAAATAGCTCTGCACCGTGGCCGAAGCGACCAAATTCTTCTGATCCACGCCCTCGATCGCCGGTCGACCGGAGCGCTTGCCGCCGAACATGTGGTGCAGCGACGCGACCGTGCCAGTCTCGCTGCACAGTTTCCAGAGTGGGTCGTAGTAGGGATCGTAGAGCGGCCGCGCGGGATAATAGGGCAAGAAAAAGCCCTTCGCGCCTTTCGAGATGGTGCGCTCGGCTTCTTCGAGCATGGCGCGTTCGCCGTCATCGGTGGGCACGATGCAGATGGACACCAGACGACCAGGGTCCGCGCTGCAAAAGTCTTCGAGCAACCAGTCGTTGTAGGCGCGTACGCAGGCCAATGCGAGCTCGCGATCGTCCCACTCGTAGGTGAAGCGGCTGACCATCGGGTAGATCACCGCGGCGTCGACGCCGTCGAGCGCCATGTCCTGGATATGCGCCGCGCCGTCGTAATTGCCGGGGCGCACCTGGCTCCAGGTCAGACCGCCGGCGTTGAGCTGTTCGGGCGCGGAAAAGGTGCTCCTGGGGGGCTTGCCGTCGAAGCTCCAGCCTTCGCCGCCATTGACGCCAGGCAGCACACGCGGAGCCCGATCCTTGAGTGAGGCGGGGACGCGGTCAACGAAAGTGCCCGGCGGCTCGATCACGTGGTTGTCGGCTGAAATCACGCGGTAGTCCATCTGACCTCCCGCAGCGGATCATATAGGATCTCGGCGCAGCAGGCGAGCGTGGACGACGAGGTTGTCGCCCACGCGAACCTCGTGCTGGATGGCGAACAGCGTGCTGAGCGTCGACAGGCCGCGAACCTCTCTGGCCCGCGCACCGTACAGGTTCAGACACAGCCAGCCGGGTGGATCCAGCAGCGCCGCGAGTCGCCCGAGAAAACGACGACTCAGGACCCGACGCGGGAACGCGTCGCCGCGATACAGGTCCACCGCCACATAGCTGAAGCGCTGCTGGCAGGTCTGCACAAAGGCAAAGGCGTCGGCACAGACCGTTTCGAGACCGGGCACGTCCAACCAGCCGGCGTCGCGGACCAGGGCGAGGAGCTGCGCGTCGTCGTCGACACCGACCTGCACGCCGTTGAAGCCCCATCGGTGGACGATCAGGTGGGGCAACGTGGCGCCGCCGAGGCCGAGCACCAGCGCGCGGCGTGGCGAGTGCGTGGAGCTACGTCGAACCACGTGGAGCTACAGAGCCAGGTCGGTGCCCTCGCGTGGCCAGGCCAACGCACGCTCGGTCACTCACTCAGTCAGCGGACTCAGGCTGCGCGTAGCGCCGTCCAGGAGGATCCGCAGGCCGACCTCGAAGCGGGCATCCAGCGCCGCGATGTCGACGATCGAGGCCGCGGCGGGATCGTCGGCGAGCGCTTGCAGGTTCGGAAAACGGCCCGAGCGCAGCTGGTCGCGGGCGAAGTCGATCGCTGCGGCCGCGAGCTGTGGATCGAGGCTGGCACGCGCACGCACCTCGCCCGCGTGCAGGACGTGCCCAAAGACGTAGTCGTCGACAATGGCCAGCAGGTCGAGCTTCGAGCGGGTACTCAGCGGCGCGGTCTCCAGGGCAGCCAGAGACTGCTCGAAGTGACGGAGTCCGTTCGGACCCATCGGCGCCCCCTGCAGGGCGGCTTCACCCTGCAGCGCGGCGATCGCCCAGGGATGTCGCAAGAAGACCGCGCGTGTGCGGTGAGCGATCAAACTCAGCGCGGCGCGCCAGTCGTGTGGCAACTGATCGTCGGGGACGATGGATTCGCCCATGAGAGCGTCGTCGAGCAGCTCGATGAGCTCGGCCTTGCTCTGCAGGTAGTAGTAGACGCTCATGGTGCCGGCGCCGAGCTCGGCGGCGACGCGACGCATGGAGACGGCGGCGAAGCCTTCGGCGTCGGCATCGGCATCATCGGCGCCGGCCGCCTGTCCGGCCACGCGCAGCCCGTCCTGTTCGGCTCGCGCCTCGGCAGCATGGGCGAATACAGCGTCGTCCGCCCCGAGCAGTGCTTCCCCATCCCCGAAAGACTGGACCCGGCGATTGCCGCCGCGGCCTGGAATCCGGGCATGTCGGCGTGGATGACGCTCGAGCTGCGCGCCAGACTTCAACCCGGCGAGTGCGTGCTGGTGCTCGGCGCCACCGGGGTGACGGGGAACCTGGCGGTGCCGGCGGCGCGGCACCTGGGTGCGGCGCGGGTGGTTGCCGTCGGGCGGAACGCGGAGTCCCTGGAGCGGCTGCGGGACCTGGGCGCCGACGCGGTCATCCGCCTGGACGGCGACGACGAGCATCTGACCGCCGACCTCGAGCGTGAGACGGGGCAGCACGGCTTCGACGTGGTGGTCGACTACCTGTGGGGCCACCCGACCGAAGTGTTGCTGAACTGGCTGGATCAACGACCGTACGCGCTGCGCTCGGAACGCATCCGGCTGATTCAAGTGGGTGCCATGGCGGGTGAAAGCATCTCGCTGCCGGCCTCGGTGCTGCGCAGCGCCAGGCTCGAAATTCTGGGAAATGGCACCGGCACCATGCCTTCGGTCGACACGATCAAGCGCGTACTGGGCACGCTGCTGCGGCTGCTCGCGGATGGCACGTTCCACATCGAGATCGAACGCGTGCCACTCTCGCGCGTCGCGGAGGTGTGGAACCAGGATCAGCGCGGGCGGCGCATCGTGTTTATTCCCTGACCCGCGGGACCACCTCCTGCTGGACAAACACCAGCGTGCCCCCCGATCTCAAGTGGAGGCCAGCAGAAACTCCTCGCCTCTGGCCGGCCGGAGGCCGTCGCTCCTGCCGGCGAAATAGCGGTCGGTAATGGTTGCGCCTGAGATATGTTCGGCGTGGCGAAAGCCCGCGTCGCGCGCGAGTGCCAGGATGTCCGTGGGTGAAAAGAAGCTGACGAATGGTGTCCCGGAGGCGCGCGCACCTGCCTGGGAAGTCTGCAGGGTGGCGCGTCCTTGCGCATCATCAATGAGGTCCAGCGGCAGCAGAAACGTCGCCGCTAATGTGGAGCCGGAGGCAAGGCCTGCAAGCTGACGCAGCGTGGCCGCGTTTGCCTCTCGGGTGAGGTACATCGTGACACCGGTGGAGGCCACCACCGCGGGCTGATCCATGGCGAAGCCCGCATTGGCCAACGCCTGCCACCAGGATTCGGTGGCTTCGAAGTCGACGGGCACCAGGTGCAGCCACGCCGGGATACCGAAGCCGAGCTCGAGCAGACGCTGACGCTTCCAGGTCTGTGGACCCGGGCGGTCCACCTCGAACACGTGCAACCGCGAGGCGAGCTCCGGCCGTCGCTGTGCGAAGGTGTCCAGGCCAGCTCCCAGGATCACGTACTGGCGGACTCCGCGGTCGGCCTGCTCGGCGACGAGCTCCTCGATGAGCCGCGCGCGCGCGGCGATGCCCGCCCGGAGCCCGCGCGTGCCGTCCGGGTCCATGTCTGGTCGATCGCGCCAGCTGGGGTCGGGAGCCACGAGCTGGAGGCCGACCTCGTCCTCGAACACGTGCGGAGGCGGGTCGATCTCGACGTGCAGGGCTCGCCAGAGCGCGGTGCGCACCGCCGTGCTGTCGGGTTCGGCGGCCTGCGCCGCGTCGTGTCCTCGAGGGCCAGTTGTGGACTCGCTCACCCACGCATGCTAGCAATCTCGTCTGCTCGAGCTTATCTCCACGTCGGCTTGCATACGGGTGTGTACCATGCCCGACGACCGCGAGGGAGGCGGTTGCCATGCGCACCAGCACTGACCCGGTCCAGCCGCGGCTCACGCGCCGCACGGCGCTGGGCGTCATCCTGTCTGGCACCGGCGCGGCGCTGCTCGCCGCGTGCGCCGCGCCCGCGGCCACCAGCCCGGCGCCGAGCACCCTCAGCGCCAGCGGCACGTCCGTCCCGAGCTCCGCCACGTCTGTCCCGACTCCTGCGACTCCTGCGACTCCCACAACGTCTGCGCCTCCTACGACTTCCGCGGCGTCTACCACCTCCGCGGGTGCGACGCCCACCAGCGGCGGCACGCTGCGCTTCGGTCAGATCGGCGACCTGGTCAATCTCGACCCGCACTTCAACCAGGGCTCCTCTGAAAATACCTGGCTGCCGTACGACCGGCTCACCACCTACGACCTGTCCTTTCAGCCCCAGCCCATGCTGGCGGAGAGCTGGGACGTGAGCTCGGACGCCAAACAGGTCAAACTCAATTTGCGCAAGGGTGTCCAGTTTCACTCTGGTCGCGAGATGACCAGCGATGACGTCAAGTACAGCATCCTGCGCGTGCGCGACCCGAAGGTCGGCGTGGCCCAGTACGCCGCGCAGTCCAACTGGTTTCAGGGCGTCGACACGCCCGACAAGTACACGCTGCTGCTGAGCTCGGACAATCCCCGGCCGCTGATGTTCGACTTCTTTGAAGTCCTGAATATCGCAGACAAGGACGTCGTCGACGGTCCGGATGCCAGGAGTAAGGACGGCGGGACGGGGCCGTTCATCTTCACCGAGTGGGCGCCCGGCGATCACGCCACGTATGCGAAGAACCCCAACTACTGGGAAGCGGGCCGCCCCTATCTGGACGTCGTGCGGGTGGCCTTTCTGCGAGACGCGCAGGCGATGGTCACCCAGCTCGAGGCCGGCGCGCTGGATCTGATTCGCAATCCGACCAACCGGATTTCGTGCGCCTCCAGGCCAACCCCAAGCTGCAGGCGATCCAGCACCCCGCCAGGGCGGCGGCGTACGGAGTGGGTATCAACGTCACGCGTCCGCCGCTCGACAACAAGCAGGTCCGACAGGCCCTCAACTATGCGATTGACCGCCAGCGCTTCGTCGACACCATTCTGAGTGGTGTGGGCACACCCCTGTCCCTGCCGTGGGCGGAGACCTTTCCGATGTACGAGGCCTCCAAGGCGACTTTCTACACGTTCGATCTGGACAGGGCGAAGTCGATGCTGGGCGGCGCCGGGGTCTCGAATCTGACGCTGGAGATGATCCCGAACCCTGGAGATCCCGACGTCGTGACATTCTCGGAGATGTACCAGGGCGACCTTGCCAAAATTGGCATCACGCTGAACATCGTCAGGCTCGACATGGCCGCGTGGTCGGACCAGGTCAATGGCAACAAGTTCGCTGGGCTGTACGTCGCCGGATCGAATCTGGCGCTGTCGCCTGGAACGATCTTTACCGTCTCGCGGCCGATAGGTCCGGTCAACAACAACGAGGGGTTTGCGAGCGATCAGTATGCGCAACTGGTCAACAATCTGGCGATCGAGACGGACCCGACGAAACAGAAGCAGCTGTATTCGCAGCTGAACGATATTTTGCTCGACGAGGCGTTTTTCAACTTCCTGACGCCGAGCTACTTCATCGGGGTGGCGAGTGCGCCCGTGCGTGATGTGGCCCCCAACATGCACGGTGGCTGGTACTTCATCGACACGTGGCTCGCTGCCTGACCTCTACCGCGAGTTCGGGGTCCAGGGACTCGCGCCCGAGCGCCAGCAGGGGCATCGCCGCCGCCGCCGCCGTCAGTCACACACGACGGGTTCTGTCGTATGGTGACCGCAGGTGAGTGAACTGGTGTCTCAAGTTGTTCTCGTAACCGGCTGCAGCAGCGGCTTCGGAGAGTTGATCGCCCAAACCCTGGCCCGCGCTGGCCACCACACGTTCGCCACGATGCGCGGGATCGCCGACCGCAACCTCGAGGCCACGCGGAAGTTTCGCGACCTGGCGGAGGCCGAGCATCTCGATCTCGACGTGGTCGAGATGGACGTGGCGTCGGACGCCTCGGTACGCCGCGGCGTCGACGAGATCCTCGCGCGGGCGGGTCGCATCGACGTGGCGGTCAACAACGCCGGCGCCAGCAGCTCTGGCCCGCTCGAGGCCTTCTCCGTGGATCAGATGGCGGCGCTTCTGAACGTGAACGCGCTCGGGCCCATGCGGGTCAGCAAGGCGGTGCTCGGTGGGATGCGCGCGCGGCGCTCCGGACAGATCATCTGGATCAGCAGCACCCTCGGCCGCGTGCTGCGCGGCCGAGGCGGCCTCTACCCGGCTACGAAGTGGGCTGCCGAGGGGCTGGCCGAAACGCTGCACCATCAGATCGCGCCGTGGGGCGTCGACCTGACGATTCTCGAGCCGGACTCGTACGCGACGGCGCACATCTACAAATCGATGGCCGCTGACGATCCGGGCATCGTCGAGGCGTACGCCGCGCTCGACGCGCAGACGAATGGGACGGCGCGGGGCGCCCCGAAGCCTGACCATCGCCCGGACCCGCAAGAAGTGGCGGACGCCGTCAGGCAATTGATTGCGCTGCCGGCCGGCGAGCGACCGCTGCGCATGGTTGTGGGGCCGGACTTCACGGACGCCGTCTTCGAGTACAACCAGGCGTACGAGCAGCTGCGCGCACAGCTTGCGGAGGTGCTCTCGGGGCCTGACCAGGCGGCCGTCTGGGCACGCACCACGCCGAGGCCCGCGCCCTTCTGACTGACGCGTCACGTTAGCGTCAGTGCTACATCCGCGGTGGAGACAGGGCCCAGGACTCACGGAACTCACACCTCCTCGTCAGGAAAGCGCAGGCATGAGACGCGGTGTCGTCGTCATGTACTCCTCATAGACGGGGCCCCAGCTTGCGCACCAGCATGGCTTCTTCAGCGGAGATGCGCCGTACCTATCGATTCGGTCCGGTTCGGTCCGGTTCGGATGACCGTCTGATCGTCGGCCGTGCGCGGCGTGCGGGTGTAGTAACGCCCGAGGGTGAGCGCGGCCCAGCTGCGCAGGGCGATGTCCGCAGCAGAGGCTCGGTCCCAGACCGGCCGGCGTGTGGCTGCGCGCGCGCAGCACCGAGAACAGCGGCATGCTGAGCAAGCCGGTTCCGCGGGCAGCGCCGAGCATGCGCGTGGTCCCCCTGGTCCTCGCTGCCGGCGGTTGACGATTGGGCCTCCGCGCCGCGGTGCAGCGCCGATGCCAGCCACGTGAAGACGCCGAACAGGACGTAGCCAGCCAGCAACGAGGCGGGCGGATTCTTCAACGAACGAGGCATGGTGGTTCTTGCATTGTGGGATGCCACGTCGTGGAGCGTTGCGGTGTCGTCGGGGACGAAGCCGTGGATCAAGGCCTGCCCTGCTGGAGTCCAGCGTTAGCGTCGCGCACATTTGACGTGCAGCCGGCGCGGCGGTACGTTGCCTGCAGGGGTACGCGTCGGATGCAACGAAGCACGGATCTGGTCAGCAGGCGCAGCTTTCTCCAGGTTGCGGGTGGCGCGAGCGCTGGCCTTCTGGCGGCGGCGTGCAGCCCGTCTCCGGCGGTGTCGCTGACAAGCGCGACGCCTACGCCCGCGCCGCCCGTCGCGGCGACCGCCGCCACAGCGACCTCCACCGCGGCCGTGACCAGCGCCTCGACGCCAGCGGCCGCGCCACTCGTCGCGACGTCAACGCCCGCGACGCCCGCGGCGGCGCCGGTGGTCGGCGCGGTCGCCGGCACCCTCGAGCAGCGTGCTGCCCACGTACATCGCCGCGACGCTGGCCGCGCCACCCGACCACGACGCGCACGATCCGCGCATCACGCTCGCGTGGGACAATTACCCGAAGAACCCGCCCACGTCGTGGAACAAACCCGCGCCGGGCACCGGGAGCAACATCACCGCATTCGTCGTCGACTACTATCCGCCGCCGACTCCTTACGACAGCAATCCGACCTGGCAGGCGGTCAACAAAGCGCTGAACGCCAATTTCCAGATGTCGCAGGTCAGCTCCGGAGATTATCCGCTGCGCATGTCCACGCTGATGGCTGGCAACGACCTCCCGGACATCATGCACCTGTACCAGGGTGTCACCGGAGCGTTCGTTCCGCCCGGGACCGTCGAGTTCCTGAAGGCGCAGTGCCAGGACCTCGCCCCGTACCTGGCGGGCGACGCGGTCAAAGACTACCCGAATCTGGCGGCCATTCCGACGTACTCGTGGACCAACTCGGCCTGCGCGATCGATGGCGCGCTCTACAGTTGGCCGCTCCACCGCTACCTGCCTGGCCTGGCGTACTTCTTCAAGAACACGGATATGTGGAATCAGAAAGTCGGCGCGGAGACGGCGCCGACCGGTGCCGACGATTTGAAGAAGATCATCACCGAGCTCAACGATCCGAGTAGTGGCGTATGGGGCGTGGGCGGCTGCATCAGCGGCGTGGGCGCCGTCAACATGGGCATCGCCGGCTACGCGTCGATCTTCGGGGCGCCGAACGTCTGGGGACTGGATGCCTCGGGTAAGATCGTGCGCGACCGAGAGACGGACCAGTACAAGGCGGCGGTCGGGTATTTGCGCGATCTGTGGGCCAGTGGGCTCATCTGGCCGGATGCGCCGACCTCGCAGGATGCGCGCTCGAACTTCGTTGGCAAGAAGTTCGCGATGTGCGTGGAGGGCTTTGGCAATCCATGGAACGACTTCTGGCTGCGCGGGCTGCAGCAGAATCCGCCAACGAACTTCGACCTGATGCTGCCCTTCAGCGCGGATGCGTCGACGAAGGTCCAGAGCTATATCATGGGCGGCTACAACTCGACCAACGTCATGAAAAAGGCAAGTCCCGACCGTGTGAAAGAGGTCTTGCGGGTAATCGACTACCTGGCCAAGCCGTTCGGGACCCAGGAGGACTTGCTGATCAGCTACGGACTGACGCCCGCGGACTACACGCTCGGCACGGATGGCAACCCGGTGCTGACATCTGACGGCAAAAGTCGCTCGCAGTACGTGCCGTGGCAGTATCTGTCGGATCGGCCCTACGCGACGTACTACGCCGGGATTCCGAACTACGCCAGCCACGTCAACGACGTGGAGCGCGTGCTGGCCGACCAGAAGGTCGCGGTGGCCGACGCGACGCTCGGCTACTACTCGCCGACGGCGACGTCGGCCGTCGGCAAGCAGGCGGAGCAGGCCTGGCAGGATGGGATGAACAGCATCATCCTGGGGCGCGATCCGCTCACCAACTATGACCAACTGGTGAAAGACTGGCAGACCGCGGCAGGCGATAAAATCAAGCAAGAATTCAACGACGCGATCGCGGCGGCGCACTGAATGCTTCCCACTGCATGACGCGCGTCATCCGGTGGGAAGCATTGAGGGACGCGGCCGAAGCACCGCCAATTCCGCCCGCGGCGGGCTCGCGTGCTTTGTTTGCCTGTCAACACGAAGGGAGACACACACCTTGAAGCGCAGCACCAACCGGATCCTGACCACCCATCCCGGCAAGCTGCCCGAGCCGGACAACCAGGCCGAGATCATGGCCGCGCGTCGCGCGGGCGACCAGAAGAAGTTCGATGCGCTGACCCAAGCGGCGATTCAGGCCATGGTCCGCCGTCAGCGCGAGATTGGCCTCGATATCCTGAGCGACGGCGAGTTCTGGAAGGTGCGCGACCAGCGCTACTACGACGCTCGGTGTACCGGCGTGCTGGTGCGCCCGCTCAAACCGGGTGAGCCCAGCTCGAGTCAGAGTGTGCGCACCGAAGGCAAGCTGCCGGAGTTCCGCAACTTCTTTGAGATCTACGATCAGCTTGGGAACACGCCCACGCCGGGCGGTCGGAGCAATCCTCCGGCGGCGACGCGTCAGGTGATCAACGCGCCCATCCAGGTCACCAACGGCGACGCGGTGCGCCATGAGGTTCAGCGCACCAAGGACGCGATTGTCGCCGGCGGCGAGACGGTGGAGGACTTCATCTTTCCGGTGCTCGCGCCCGGTTGGCTGGGGCACTCGCTGTACGACGAGTACTACCACGACCGCGACAAGTACAACTATGCGATGGCGGAACTGCTGAAGAACGACTACCACGCCGTGATCGACGCCGGTTTCACTTTACAGCTCGACGATCCGGCGATGTGCACGCGCAACACCCGCTACGACCCGCCCATGAATCGTGAGGACTACCGCAAGGATTGCGAGGCGCGCATCGAGGCCACCAACTGGGCGCTGCAGGGCATCCCGGAGGAGCGCGTGCTGTACCACACGTGCTGGGGCAGCTTCCACACGCCGCACACGACCGACCTGAACTTCGAATGGATCATCGATCTGCTGCCGAAATTCAACGCCGGCACCATTTCGGTGGAAGCTGCCGACGTGCGGCACGAGCTCGACTGGCAATTGTGGGAGCACTTCAAACTGCCCGAGGGCAAGACGTACATTCCGGGCGTGATCGCGCACAAGACGTCGACGGTCGAGCCGCCGGAGCTGGTCGCCTATCGCATCAAGCGCTATGCGAACCTGATGGGCAAGGAGAACGTCATCGCAAGCGTGGACTGCGGCGTGGGCGGACGCTGCTACCCAGAGATTGGCTGGGCGAAGCTCAAATCGCTGGTTGAAGGCGCGCGCCTGGCGAGCAAGGAGCTCTGGGGCAGCGCATAAACGTAGTCAGGTTCGCACGTGTGCGGCTCCGAATCGGGAGAGACGTGTGTGCTCGTCCGCCCCTTCGG
Source organism: uncultured Chloroflexia bacterium (assembly GCA_963776625.1). Lineage (GTDB taxonomy): Bacteria > Chloroflexota > UBA6077 > UBA6077 > CF-72 > CF-72. The sequence goes on from CAVZNP010000015.1 coordinate 679,338, forward strand.
GTCGGGGGAGCCTGCGGCCCCCCGCCGCCAGTCGCTGCTCCGCTCGCAGGCTCGCTGCGCGCTCCTTCCCGCGGCGACCCCCCGCGTACGTGCTGGGCCGCACCTCTGCGGGGTCGCACGTCGACACGTTGGGTCCACACACCGTGGTGATCAGACGTTGTTGACCCTCGACACGTGGTTCGGCGAGAGGTTTCCGCCCTTACGCCTCGAGGGGTCCAACACGCGGTGGGCACCTACCGCGTCGCGTTACGCGCTATGACAGTTCGCCACGTTGTTCGCTGAACGTCGGCGCCATCACGTCTCGAGGATCAATACACGGTCGGAACCAATGGGGTTCGGTCCAAACGCTAGAGGGCTTCAACCGCAGCGGGCTTCAACCACAGAGGGCTTCAACCACGTCTGATCACCACGGCGTGTGGACCTAGCGTGTCAGCAGAGACGCTCAGCGAACCACGTGTCGAGGTGTCACACCGGTTCAACCGGACAAGGTTTATGGACCACGCGGGCGCGCGTGCGACCCCGCAGAGGTGCGGCCCAGCACGTACGCGGGGGGTCGCCGCGGGAAGGAGCGCGCAGCGAGCCTGCGAGCGGAGCAGCGACTGGCGGCGGGGGGCCGCAGGCTCCCCGACCCGGATGCGTGCATGGCTCAAACGTGCGCGGGATCCCTGGACCCGAAGGGGCGAACTAGCACACACCTCTCCCCCGACCCGAACGCGTGCATGGCTCAAACGAACGCCGGCTCCCTTGACCCGTGCGCGTGGCAGCCAACGAACCTTGTTCTCGGTTACGCTGCGCTGTCCGTGAGCCGCTCTTCGGCGAGCAGAATCTCCGCGGGGAAGATCTCGTCCAGCGGCTGTTTGGCTGGTGACAGGGACTGCTCCACGGAGATCGTCTGGACGAAGTCGATCGCCGGGCGGTTGGGCTTGACGCCGTAGGCGAACGGATCCGGGCCGAAAATACTGTTCAGCTCTTCCATGTACTGGTTGGTGAACACGAACAGCGTCTGATTGCGCATGCGGGTCATGGCCAGTCGCTTGGACTCCTCGAAGGCGTTGTACAGGCTCATCGCCACCCAGGGGTGCTGCTCCAGGATGCTGTTGCGGATAGCAGTGGTGTGCTGGGGTGGGTAGATGCCCGTCTTGCGGTAGTAGCGAATAGCCTCCGCTCTGGGGTCGTCGAAGAGCAGTGTGAAATCGGAGTTGCCGCGGATATCCTCGCCGCGCCGCTCGAGCGCGTTGTCTTCGCCGATTCCGAGCCAGCTCATCGCGGCGTCGATGTCGCCATCGAGGAAGAGCGCGCTGGCGGGTTTGGTGGCGTACGTCAGCTTGACCGGCGGCCGGGTGCCGCTGGCACCGGTGTGACTGTAGTGCTCGCCGCGCGTCTGCACCCATTCCATGTCTCGCGGAGCAACCCCGTATTCGTGCTGCAGGACGCCGCGGATCCACAACGCGGCGGACTGCTGGTAGTCGCCGACGGCGAACCGCTTGCCTTTGAGATCCTCCGGATGCCCGACGCGAATGCCGGAGGAGCGCCGGATAACGATCGTCGTATAGAAGAACTGGCGATTGTGGAATACGGGCAGCAGACGATACGGCCAGGCCTTGGCGCGCTCGATGAGGGACGACGAGAACGACATCTCGGACAGGTCGTAGCGCTGGAACTTGATCTGATCGTAGAACACACCCGGCACTGCACCCGGCATGCCCTGATAGTCGAGCGTGATGCCCGCGGGCTTCACTTCGCCCGTGATCAACGGCAGGACACGGTCGTACGGTGTCATTGCGAACGAGAGATGCAGATCGGTCATCACTTCTCCCTCTTGCAGGCGCGCCGGGGCGGTGTACACGCCAGGGCGCTAGCAGAACCCCGAAACGCCTCTCCCAGCATACCGTCAGACGCGACTCCGCTACGATGAACGGATGACTCCGGTTAGCATACGGACGCGCCTGATTGCGGTCTCGAGCGGTTATGGCCGATAAGATTCGCCTGGGATTCGTGGGCGCCAATATCCACGCGCTCTGGGCCTCTCAGTCGCATTACCCGGCGCTGCTCGCCAGCCCGGATGTCGAGCTGATAGCCGTCTGTACCACCCGTCAAGCGACCGCTGAGGAGGCTCGCGAGGCGCTGGGAGCGAAGCTCGCCTTCTCGGACTGGCGAGAGATGGTGGGCTCGCCGGAGATCGATGCCGTCGCCGTCGTGGTCAGGGTCCCCGAGCACTACGGTCCGACCAGGGCCGCGCTGGAGGCTGGCAAGCACGTGTACACCGAGTGGCCGCTCGGGCGGACCACGGCTGAAGCCGAGGAGCTTGCCGGGCTCGCGCGCTCCGCCGGTGTACGCACGGTCATCGGACTGCAATCACGCGTCAGTCCGACACTCATGCAGATGAAGGAGCTGCTCGAGAGCGGCTCCGTGGGCGAGGTGCTGTCAGTCAACGTCAGCGGGTTCCGGGTGGGCTACTCGCAGCTGACCTCGTCGCGCACCTGGCAGGCCGACCCCAGCAATGGCGCGAATACGCTGACGATCGCGTTCGGTCACGTCGTCGACGCGCTGCGCTTCGTGGCCGGTGATTTCGCGCAGGTGCGGAGCTTGCTCGCGACCCAGAGCCCGCGGTGGTACGAGACTGACACGCAGCGGACGATAGAGGTCACGTCGCCCGACAATGTGCTGGTCAGTGGGAGGCTGGTGAGCGGCGCGGTAGCGTCAGTCCACGTGGGCGCGGTGCCGTGGGCCGGCAGCGGTTTCCGCATGGAAGTCTTCGGACGCGATGGCACGCTGGTGGTCACCGGAAGCGTCTCGTCCCAGCGCGGCGAGACGTTGCGGCTGCGAGGAGCGCAAGGGACGAATGAGCTGGCGGATCTGGAGCTGCCGGAGCGGTTTTTCTCCGTCCCTCGGGACTTTCCGCGCGGCGACCCGTTCAATGTTGGTCAGATGTACAGCTTGTTCGCCGAAAGCATTCGCGACGGACAGAGCGTGGCGCCCACGTTCGACACGGCCGTAGGGCTGCATCGGTTCCTGGACGCCATCAGGCAATCGTCCGACTCGGGTCAGGAGGTCAGCCTCGCGTGAGGTGCGCATCGCGGGGCGCGGTGGGCTAGAAGCGGGCGCGGTAGCGGCGGAACGTCCACAGTCCCAGCAGCGCCAGCGTGCCAATCGACAGCAGGGGCGAGATCGCCAGGACTATTTGCGCCGGCAACAGGAGGGCACAGGCGACGCGGATCAGCGCCTCGGCCAGCAGACCCGCGCCCCAGACGACGGTGGTGAGGCGGACGCTTGCGCGGGCACGCGGGTTCTGCCAGAGGCTGTCGAAATCGGCGAGCCGCGCGGGGTCGGTCGCCGCGAAGCGTCGACCAAGGACGAAGATCAACGGTCGGGGCGCCAGCAGCGAGCCCAGAAAGGCGAGTCCGATCGTCGCGGTCACCAGCGAGTCTTTGGCCAGCAGAATGCGTGGATCGCTGAAGGCGAGCGTCGCGGCGACGCTGAGCACGATGGCCACCAGGGAGATGGCGCCAATGGGATCCAGCGCGCGGGTGCGAATCGCGCCGACCACGATGCCGGCGAACGGGAACACCGCGGCGAGCAACAACGCGTGCGTTTCGTCGAGGCCGTGGCCCGAGGCGAACTGGTAGACGACGAATGGGGCGACGATGTTCAGAACGAGTGTTTGCCACTGCAGGATGCTGCTGAGCCGCGGCGCGGCGGGGCGCTGCAGGGTGGTGGCGGCGGCGGCGGTGGATGTCTGGGTCATATCCGGCTCCTCGTCAGCGTGGATCGTTCACTCGATTCAGTGTCTGACCTCGGGCGCGCGAAGACCTCGTGCCAGGGTTGGAAGTATGGGATGGAGCTTTTGCAGGAGGGGCTCCACCCAGGGGTGGAGGCGTCGGGCGCAGCGGATCGCGGTGCCAACGATGCGGCACGTCGCGGAAATGAGCTAGGGGCTGCCGCCTAGACGACTGATGACCGAGTCGCGCGTCAGGCCGTAGTTCTGCAGCAGCCCGCCGGCTTTGTCCAGGTCCACGGGGTCGGGCAACTGCGCGGCAATCTCGGCGATGGTTGCCTGAGGGAGACCCAGGCGCCGAAGTGTCTGCAACACGTCGGCCTTCGAGCGAAGGTGCGGATCTGGGTCAGAGTGCGTCATCGGCGCCGCGCCAGTCCAGGTTGTATCACGTCGGGCTCGACTAAATGATATGGGCGATCAAGCCAAGGCCGACCAGCAGCAGGGCGGCCGCCGCACAGCGTTCTCCGTACTTGCCGAGTCGACCGGCGACCAGCGTCGCGAGTCGAAAGCCGGCCAGGCTCATCAGCACGGTGTCCACGGCAATGACGGCGATCGCCGCCAGCACGGGAACACCAAAGAGTCCCAGCCCAAAGCCCGCGGCGACCGAGTCCAGGCTCACGCCGAAGCCGATTGACAACAGGGAGCGCAGCGAGAGGTCCGCGGGCGCCTGGCTGGGTGCGGTCGGATGCCTGAGAAGACCGATGAGGCGGACCAGGCCGACTCCAACGAGAATCGCCCCGCCCAGCGTCTGGGCTTTCGAGTCCAAGTCGCCGGCAATCGCCAGACCAACCGCCAGGCCGATGGCTGGCGCCACCGCGGCGTACACGCCGAAGACGACGCAGACCCTCAGGCACGTTCGAGGATTCCACCCGGCGAGGCCAATGCTCGCGGCCGCGGCAAAATTGTCGATGCCCAGCAGCGGTGCGACCAGCAGCAGCGCCAGCACGCCTACAGCGTAGCAATCGCCCGACGGCGGTCATCGCGCGCGCCAGGCGACGGTAAAAGGCGCGCGCGACGACGGCTCGGACGCCTCAAGACATTCCGCCCGAGACCGCGGAGGTGTCGTCCCGCGATGGCGCCGCCCGCGACCAGCAGGCGGACGTCGCCGATGCGCTGAGTTTCCGATCTCGCTCGCGCCAGACCGTCTTCAGACGCCTGGCGGCGGGCACGCACCGCGCGCGATCGTGCTCAGCGTCGTCGACGATCGTTTCGAGCGAGAAGCTATCAGAAGGGGCAGCGGCCGCGACGCGCCGACGTGCGGGTGACCCACCACACCTCGGGGCGCCGAACCACGGCCGGCGCCGCGGACGGCGGGCGGGTGATACCCAACAGCAGTGCGACGTACTCGATGATTCGGTTCCAGCATTCCAACGGCGTCCTGGCCTCTTGCATGTTTCGACCTCCCGGTAGGACACATGATGGACGCTGGCGCGGCGTCCGACATCGGGCAGAACCCCTATAGCTGGCTCTCAGTTGGCAAGCCGAGAGCCGGGCGCCCGTCAGCGCGCGGCCTGAAACGAGCCGCAAGGTCGGGCCGCCGAGGCAGCCCGGGGCACACGGCGCCGCGAACGGGGCGGCGCGCCGCTCAATCTGGAACGGCGTGAGCGTAGGTGCTGAGGCCGCGCACGATGATGTCGAGGCCGAACTCGAAGCGGTCGTCCGCGCCGCCGGCAAAGAGGTCGTCGATGGCGCGGTGCACGTGTGGAAAGCGATCGACGGGCAGCGACAGCAGGTACTCGCGCAGCATCGCCACGATTTGCTCCGGCGGCAGCCGTTCGCCAGTGGGTGAAGCGACACCCAGACTTTCTTCGAAGGCGTAGGCGCCTACGTACAGGCTGGTCAGGTCGCCGGCGTAGGCGATGACCCGATCCGGAATCCCGGCGGGCGCCAGCAGCGCGAAGAGCCATTCGGTCATGCGCGCCAGGGTCGGACCTGAGGGCAGGCGGCCGAGCGAGATGCGCGCCATGTCGCGATGGCGCTGCGCGCGCAAGCGCACCTGGCGGAGCACATCGGTGAGCTGTACCTGCCAGTGCGCGGGGTCGGGCGTGGGCAGCGCGAGGTCCGCGCCGAGGCGCTCCGAGAGGAGTTGGAGCAATTCGTCCTTGTTGCGGACGTGCCAGTACAGCGAGGCGGCGCCGGTGCCGAGCTCGCGGGCGACGCGGTGCATGGACAGGGCATCGGCGCCGTCGCGATCGAGGACGCGCAGGGCGGCGTCGAGGATGGCCTGACGCGTCAGGGGCTGGCGTGGGGCGGCGCGGGCGGGGCGGCGCCAGACGGGCTCGGGCAGCGACGGGTCGTCGGGGTCGGGCGTGGACGGGTCGGGCGTGGACGGGTCGGGCGCGGCGCGGCGGGGCATCGGACGCCAGTCTAGCACGAACGATGTTCGAGTCATCGAACACCAGTTGACAAGTAGCCGCACGCTCTGTCAGAATGCCATTCGTCACTCGAATGGTGTTCGAGCGACGAAGTGAAAGGAACGTTGCATGCTGAGTCCCACCTTGACGCGTCTCGAGCCGGCCGCTCCGCGCGACCCCGACACCCGCGGCTCGCGCCCGCTCCGTCAGCAGGCATGGCACCCCGCCCGCGTGCCCCACCTGCTCGCCCTCGGCGCGGTTGCCGGTCCGCTGCTCTTTACCCTCGCCTGGATCGGCTTCGGCGTCTTGCAGCCGCCCGTACTCACCCCGTTTGGCGTCGACGGCGGCATCTCGGGCGCCATCAGCAACCCCATCAGCGGTCTCGGCGTTGGACCGTTCGCCGCGCCGTTCAACACCGCCTTTGTCGTGTGTGGACTGTTGCAGGCCATCGGCTGCATCGCGGCGATGCGCTGCCTTGGCTACGGTCGTCGAGCCGGGCCGCGGGCGGTGTGTGGCGGATTGCTGGCCATCTCACCGCTGGGGTTGGCGATGGCGGGTGTCTTCACCCTCGCATCGGCACTCGTCCTGCATATGGTTGCTGGAGCGCTGGTCTTCGGCACGCCGGTGGTGGGCTTCCTGGCCAGCGGAGTGTTGCTGCGCGGAACCGCGGAACATCGGCGCCTGGGCACCGCTCTGCTACTGGCGAGTCCGCTCACGCTGCTGCTCTTCATCGCGTATTCGATGAGCTTTGACCAGGCCGCCGCGGGCGCGGGACTGGGGTTCGCTGGAGCGACCGAGCGCATCCTGATGTTCGAGGTCCAGGCGTGGTACGTCGTCCTGGGCTGGCTCGCCTTTCGCCAGCGCTGACGCAGGCCGAAGCTACGAAACGACGGGTGTGACGGCGTGGTACCGTCGCCGCGAAGTTCCCCTTCAGGATCTGGAAGACTGCCGTGAGCCGCAACGAGATCGCCCTGGCTCCAACGTCGCTGCCGAACACGCCTCCGCTCGAATTCATCGCCGCCGCGGCTGCCGCGGGCTTCGACTCGATCGGCCTCCGCCTTCACAAATCGCCCGCGTATCCCAACTGGTTTCCGATCGTCGGCAATCGGCCGCTCATGCGCGAGGTGAAGCAAGCCGTCGCGGATTCGGGCCTGCGCATGCTCGACATCTTTACCTTTTATCTCCAAGCTGAGACCGACCTCGAGGTCATGGCGCAAACGATGGACTATGGCGCCGAACTCGGCGCCAGATACGCGCAGTTGATCGGCGACGATCCCGATTGGGCGCGGATGACGGACAACTACGCGCAGTTCTGCGACATCGCCGCGGGGTTCGGCCTGATCGCCGCGCTCGAGGCGCCGGTCAACAGTCGGCAGGTCAACTCGGTGCCGCTGGCCCGCAAGCTGGTCGCCGACGCGGGCCGCCCGAACGCCGCGCTTGTGCTCGACCCGCTGCAGTTCTTTCGCTCCGGCGACGACGTTGCCGTGCTGGAGCAAGACGCGCAGTTGTTTGCGTATACGCAGTTCAACGACGGGCCCGTGAGCGGGCCGCGGATGGAGCCCGGCCGCGGTGCGGTGCCGCTGCGGCGCATCCTCGATGCGTTGCCGCGGCTGGTACCGATCAGCGTCGAGTGGTCCGCCGCGGCCGGAGCCGAGGCACCAGCCGACGTGTGGGCGGCCAGAGCGCTGGCCAGCACCCGCCGCTTTCTGGAGGCCTACGACGCTGCCAGGTGATTCAGGTCAGTTCAGTTCAGGTCACGCCCGGCGATGACGTGCTGGGAACGCGCAGCCCTTAGGTGATTGCCCCGATGCGCTCAGGCGTCACGCGTGACTATCGTAGGCATCAACCCCTTCCCGAGACGCGTTCGCGGTCTCGCGAGCAACCCAGAATCGAGACTTGCCATGGCCAGCAACGATACCGAGCACGCCATCATCTCCACCTTCGACAGCTCCGCGCAGGCGGAGCAGGCCGCGAATGATCTGATGGATTGGGACAAGACCAACCCGAACATCAACCTTGGCGCGATTGGTGTGCTCACCAAGAGCAACAAGGGCGAGATCAAGACGAAGAGTTACGGTGCCCGAAATACGGGCAAAGGTGCGAAGCTCGGCATGGGCCTCGGTGTGATGGCGGCGGTCTTTTCCGGGGGACTGACGTTGATTCCGACGGTGGTCGGCGGAGCCATCGTCGGGGCGGCGGCGGGTTCGCTGTCACGTAAAGGGCTGGGTCTGTCAGAGGCGGAGCAACAGCAGCTCAACTCCGAGCTGGGTGGTGGGCGCGCGGCGCTGCTGGTGATGTGCGGCGATTCTGAAGTCAAGGCGATCAGCGACTATCTGACGCTGGAGGGTGGCCGAACCATGAGCCACGCGGTGGATGCAGCGGACCTGGAGGCGGCTGCGAAAACGGCCGAAGCCGCGGACTCCTCCGGCGGCACCGAGACGCCGAGCGCCTGAGGCCAGGCGCTGGCGCCGTCAATGGAGGGACGCATCCGTCGTCGCTCCTGCTCAGGGTGACACGCGCCAGGTCGTCGGAAGCCCTCAGGGAAGCCCTCGGAGAAGCTCTCTGGGAAGCATTCAGCGGCCCCTGCTGGCGTGATAGCGCTCCAGATAGCGGCGGATGCGCTCGACGCTGATCTTGCACCACTCCGCGCCCGTGTAGACGCGCTCGGGTATTTGCGCCTCGACGCTGATGTCGATGTCCGGCGCGAGGGCGTCCAGATAGTCGTACAGCGGCACGAAGCCCTCGCCAGGCAGGATCCCGGTGGAGCCTGAGGTGCCGGCGTGCAGGGCTTGATCGTTGAGCTGCGCGTAGGGGACCAGATCGTGATTGGTGCCGACGCCCTGCAGCGTGGCGAAGCCCTTCTCGTCACGATATTGCTGACGTGGGTCCGGACACATGCCAACGTACTTCGGTTTGCAGTCCTCGATGAACTTGAGGCAGGCACTCATCGGCGACAGCATGGGGCGGGGCGCGACAGCCTCGCGCGCGAACGCCTCGAAAGCCGGTTTCATGCCGAGCGGGTCGATGATGTCGCTGACACGACCCATGGTGTCGATCATGCGGTTCCACTCCGGATCGTCGCCGATGACCAGCACGTACTTGCAGCCGATCTCGCCGCCGTATTCCAGCGCCGGGGTGATCACGTTCCAGTCCATCTCGGGCTGCAGGTAGAAGCTGTACAGGTCGTACACCTCCAGGCCTGAATCGTCGAGCGCGCTCTTGACGTCGCGTTCGAGGTCCTTGTTGCCGACGATCGGGTTGAAGTTGTAGCTCCTGCCCGGAGCGCGGAAGGTGCGAATCCCGACTCCGTCGTAGCCAGCTTTCATCGACGCATCGATGTATGCCAGCGGCTCGGTCTTGCCCGTGTTCTGGGGCGAATTGATGAGTTTGTGCATGCTTGGCTCCTCTCGTGTCTGGGCCATGTTGCCGCGACGGGCCGTGCGGAGGCTAGCCGGACGCTGCCGCGGGCGCCGGCGCTGAGAGAAACATCCAGAATAGTGTGCGCCACGGAACCGATTCCACGGAAATAAAGCGACGGTCCGTTATGACCTGGACTGCAGCAAGATTTCATATCATCGTGTGTGGAGGAGCAGAGCGCCAGTCGCCGAGTTCGGGGATGATCACTTACGCCGCCAGGCGGCTCGTACAGGCGATTCCGGTGCTGATCCTGGCGAGCATCGCCATCTTCTTGCTGATCCGTCTGATCCCTGGAGACCTCGCGGTCGTCCTGGCCGGGACGCGCGGTTCTCCCCAGGTGATCGCCGCACTGCGTCAGCAGCTCGGCCTGGACAAGCCGCTGCCGGTTCAGTATCTGATCTGGTTGGGACAGGTTCTGCGCGGGAACCTTGGCACGTCGGGGCTCAGCGGCCAGCCCATCGACCAGCTGCTGTTGCGTGTGGTTCCCTCCACGGTGGAGCTCGCCATCGCGTCGATGCTGCTGATCATCGTGATCGGCTTGACGACCGGTATTCTGGCGGCCACGCACCCCCACAGCCGGCTCGGATTGGGTCGTATCCGCCATCAACAGCCTGATGATCGCGGTGCCGAATTTCTGGTTCGGCATCCTGGCTATCACGCTGTTCTCGGTGACGCTGCATTGGCTGCCGCCGGGTGGCCAGGCGAGCTTCAGCTACCAGCCGGCGCAGGCCGTGAAAAGCCTGATCTTGCCGGCCGTGACGCTTGGCCTGCCCGGCGCGGGCGGACTGTCACGCTTCGTGAAGGGCGCCATGCTCGACGTGCTGAATGACGACTACGTGCGCACCGCGCGCGCCAAGGGTCTGTCTGCTTATGGAGTGGTGCTTGGCCATGCGCTGCGGAGCGCGCTTATTCCGATCATGACGGTGGTCGGGCTGCAGTTTGGATTCCTGGTCGGTGGCGTGGTGATCGTGGAGTACACCTTTGACTGGCCCGGGGTTGGCAGCCTGATTCTGGCCGCCATCAACAATCGCGACTACGCGATTGTGCAAGCCGGGCTCCTGTTCCTGGTCGTCGTGTATTTGCTGGTGAATTTGATGGTGGACCTGCTGTCCGGTGTCGCCGATCCACGCTTGCGGCTCAGCAACCAGCGGAGCGGCTGACGGCGGTGGCGGCGATTACCAGCGGACGGATGCTGGCCGTCCCGCGACACCGGTCGGACCGGTCGGACCGCTCGGCGCGTCAGGAACCGCTGGCGCGCGCGCCGCGGACCCCGGGTGCACTCCCACGGGCGATGGTGCGTGTGCTGCACGAGCCGATGGGCCTCTTCGGCGCGGTCGTGCTTGGCGTGTTGGGTCTCGTGGCGCTGACGGCGCCCTGGCTGGCGCCGTACAGCCCGATAGCGCAGCACGCCGGGAGCGAATTGCTGCCACCGAGTGCCACCTACTGGTTGGGCACCGATCAGTTCGGGCGCGACGAGCTGAGCCGCATCATGTACGGTGCGCGGGTTTCGTTTGTGGTGGCGATCTCCGCGACCACGCTGGGCGCCCTGACGGGTGTGACTGCCGGGCTGCTCGCCGGCTACTCCCGCGGCGCAGCTGACACGCTGATCATGCGGGTTTGCGATGTGTTGTTTGCATTTCCGGCGATTCTGCTGGGGATCGGCCTGATTACGGTGCTGGGTCCGGCGCTCTCGAGCACCGCACTCGCGCTGGCAGTCTCGCAGGCGCCGTACTTCGCGCGAGTGATGCGCGGCTCGGTGCTGACCATCCGCGACCGCGAGTTCGTGCTCGCGGCGCAGAGCTGCGGTGCGAGCGGGCCGCGGATCGCCCTGCGACACATCTTGCCCAACTGCATGACCGTCCTGCTGGTGCAGCTCAGTCTGTCACTGGCGTTCAGCGTCCTGGCCGAGGCCGGGCTGTCGTTCATTGGCCTGGGGGTGCAGCCGCCGGCGCCTTCGTGGGGCAACATGCTGAGTGACAGCCAGCGGTTCATGAACAACGCACCCTGGCTGGCGATCTGGCCTGGTCTGGCGATCGCGCTGCTGGTGCTCGGGTTGAACTTTCTGTCAGACGCGATTCGGGATGGGCTGGACCCCAACGACGCGTCGAGGCGCTGAGGGTGCGCGGTGGTGCGCTGGCGTGGAAGGGACGAAAACATCTCGGCGGCACCGCTGGGCAGAGCGGGCCGCCACGCGCTTCATGAAGGAGGGTCCACATGGACCGCAGTGACGTGACTCCAGACTTGTTAAAGGTTGTATGCGGGCCGATGGGCCGCAGGACCGCGCTGCGTCTGATCGCCTTTGGCGCCGGGATCGGACTCCTGGCGGCGTGCGTCGCCGGGGGCATCGCCGGCCTCGAGCTCCTCGTCGGCAGCTACAACGGCGCCCGCGACGTCCAGCACTTCCACCACTTCCTCCACTTCTACCACGTCCTCTTCCTCCGCGAGCTCCGGCACGCCGGCCGCGGGCGCAACCGCGGCGACCACCGCCAGCAACGTCACACCGGGCGGCACCTTGCGCAGCGGCATGCTCGCCGATATTTCCAGTCTCGACGGTCATCTCCTACAGGGTCCCGACGCCAACAGCACCTGGCTGGCGCTCGACCGCCTGACGCAGTACGACGACAACCTGCAACCCCAGCCCATGCTGGCCGAGGCGTGGGATGTTTCGCCCAACTATGACCAGATTACGTTCAAGCTGCGCCAGGGTGTGATGTGGCACTCCGGCCGCGAGTTCACCAGTGATGACGTGAAGTGGAATTTCATGCGCATCACCGACAAGACAGTCGCCGCCGGCATCTGGAGCAACTATTCCGACTGGTTCACCATCGACACGCCCGACATGTATACGGTCGTTCTGAGCTCCACCCAACCGCGGCCGAGCATGTTCGACATGTTCGAGTATTTCAACATGCTCGATCCTGTGACGATGACGGGTCCGAATGCCCAGACGACGCTGATCGGTACCGGACCATTCAAGTTCGTGGAATGGGTTCAGAACGACCACATCACGATGGCCAAGAATCCCGACTACTGGGACACCGGACGCCCGTACCTCGACGGCGTGCACGTCTCCATCATCAGCGACGCGTCCGCGGCGGCTGCGCAGGTGCAGGGCGGCGGGCTCGACTTCCTGGTGGGGCCGGCGCTGCAGGACTTCGCCCGACTCCAGGGAAATTCCCAGTACGAGACGGTGGTCCATCCGTTCCCGGGCAGCTTCTATCTCATTCAGCTGAACGTCACCATGCCGCCGTTCGACAACAAGGTCGTACGTCAGGCGATGAACTACGCCCTCGACCGCGCCCGCATCGCCCAGAGCGTCCTCCTCAACACGGCGGCACCCGAAGACCTGCCCTGGCCGCCGTCGTCCGCCGCGTACGACGCGACCAGGAACGCGATGTATGCTTTCAACCTCGACCAGGCCAAAGCGCTACTCACCCAGGCTGGCGTGACGACGCCCTTGAATCTCAACATGCTGCCGTTTCCGGGCATCCCCGAACTGGTGGATATGGCGACGATTTACCAGTCGGACCTGGCGCAGATTGGGGTCAACATCACGCTGCAGAACGTCGACGTCGCGACCTGGCTGGACCAGGCGAACAACCGTAAGTACAACGGTTTCAACGCCGTGCAGGATACGTTCACCCAGTTGTCGCCGTTTACGTTCTTCACGCAGGGCAAGAGTGTCAATCCGAATGACAACAATTCCGGTTTCCAGGACGACACGTACACGAACCTGATCAATCAGGCGGGGTCGGAGCCGGATCCGACGCAGCGGCAGATGATGTATTCACAGTTAAATGACATTTTGCTGGACGAGTCGTTCATGTTTCCGATCGCGGCGGCGCCGGCGCGGTATCTCGCGACCTCACACGTGCAAGGGGTCGGGCACAACCTGCATGAGGGATTCACGTTCACGGACGCGTGGCTCCAGTCGTGATGGGAGGGCGGCTCCACATAGACACAAGGCCCGCCACACAATTGCTGGGTGGAAGCTAGCGCTGGCGCAGCAACCGCTCGCGGTCAAACAGCCGGCTGGCCCAGAACACGATGCCGACGTCGAGCACCAGAAACAGCACGGCAACGTAGCCGAAGGCGGCACTCGTCACCAGGAAGGCGAATGCCGCCGCCGGAATAAGCACCAGGACGATCGGCAACGCGATCAGGCCGTTCAGCTGGTACGCCACGCGGTAGCCACTGACGCGCGTGGACAGCAGCGCCGCGACTCCCGCCGTGAAAAAAAATCAGGGCTACCAGCGGCGCCACAACCAGGAGCGAAAACAGCCAGTCCGCGTCCGCGATCAGGACGCGCGGGTACAGCGGCGAGCCTGCCACCAGCGTCATGGCCCACAGGACCAGGACTCCCAGCCAGGTGCCGGCAGTGGCAGGCACCACCGCGGCGACGAGTTTCCCCAGGAGCAAGTGCGTCGTGGAGATGGGTGTTGCCAGTAGCGGCTCCAGGCTGAGACGCTCGCGTTCTCCCACGAAGCTGTCCGCCGCGACGGCCGGCGTCAACTTCACGGGAATGACCCAGAACAGCGGGATCGAAAATGCTTTGAGCAGCGTCTGAATGGTGGCCTGGCGATTGTCGGACGGCACGTTGCTGAGGTGCTGCACCGCGGCGTCCGGCAGGCGATCAAGTGCCGCGGTCGTCACGGCAGTACCCACCGCGCCCGGATCTGGAGCGAAGGAGGCGAACACCGACAGTCCGGCCGCGAAGCCGATCAGACACGGCATCAGTACCAGCGGAAGCACGAGGTTCGGCTCGCGCACGGTCTCGCGCAGCTCGCGCCCCGCGATCAGGCGGGCGTGCCGCAGCACGCTCAGCCCGCTCCAGCTTTGATGAGCGTGAGGTAGACCTCCTCCAACGTCGCGGAAGATTCGCGCAAACCAAGCGCGTCCGCGCCGGCCGCAACTACCTCGCGAACCACGCTTGGGATGCAGGTGATCGAGCGGCTTGCGCGCAGGTCGGTGGGTGTGCCTTCGGCGATCTGTCGACCGTGCTGAACGATGCTGAGCCGGTCGCAGAGTTCGTCGGCTTCAGGTAAGTTGTGCGTGCACAGGACCACGGCGCGGCGGCGACGGCCGGCAAGGTCGCGCACGTAGTCGCGTACGCCGCGCGCGGCTTCCGGATCGAGCGCCGCGGTCGGCTCGTCGAACAGGAGGACAAGCGGATCCTGGATGAGTGTGCGCGCGATCGCGATGCGCTGCTGCATGCCTTTTGAAAAGGTGCGCATCACCGAGCGGTCCCAGACGCCGACGAGTCGCAGCATCTCCTCGACGCGCGCCCGCCGCGCAGGGGCGCGATCCAGACCATGGAGCTGCGCGTAGAAGTCGAGATACTCGGTTGGAGTTAGCCGCGTATAGAGGCCGGGCACTTCGGTCAGGATGCCGATGCGCGCACGAACCTGATCCAGGTGCTCGGTGATCGAATAGCCCGCGACCACGGCCGTGCCGGCGGTGGGGCCAGCAACGCGCTGAGCAGCCGCATGGCGGTGGTCTTGCCGGCGCCGTTCGGCCCCAGCAGGCCGTAAATTTCGCCTTCCTTTTCGCCTCCGTGGACGTTGAAGGACAGGTTGTCGACGGCGCGGCCTGGCCCCGGGAACTCCTGGACCAGCCCCTCCGCGCGGATCATCGCTGCAAGGCTAGCACTGGCCGCGGCGCGCTTCGTCGAGGGGG
Source organism: uncultured Chloroflexia bacterium (assembly GCA_963776625.1). GTDB lineage: Bacteria > Chloroflexota > UBA6077 > UBA6077 > CF-72 > CF-72. Next base: position 694,560 of record CAVZNP010000015.1, read on the forward strand.
GACGTGGCCCGAGAGAGCTTAGCTGGAAGGGGGGCTTGCCACGAGGTCGACGGGCACCGTCTGGGGAGTCGTGGTATCGAGCGTGATGCCCTGCGGCAGGTTCTGAACCTGTGGCGAAATGTCGTACTGACCAGCGCTCTTACCGGATACGTCGAGCACGACTTGCAGGTCGCCGTTAGCCAGCTGGGAGAGTGTTGGTGACGGGCCAGTCAGGGTCAGCGAGACGGACGGGAGCGAACCCGTCGTGTCGACATCGGCTGCCTTGTTGATGACCGACGGCTGTGCCTGGACTGTCTCCGTCATCTGCAAGGGGGTCACGTGCACGGTGGCGGTGATCATCTGACTGGGGTCCAGCAAAATCGAACCTGACGGGGGCGCGAGCCCTACCTGGCGGACGACCGAACTGCTCACGGAGCCGATGTCGATCGGTTGTGTCTGCACCAGACTGTCCGTTTCGAGCGCGGCGGCACTGCCAACCAGGGTCGCCGTGGGTGGATCGACGGCGATCGAGTCCACCACGTAGCCAGCCGCCGGGACGCCGGTCGTCACGGGCTGCACGCCCACCTCTTTGTACTGCGTGAGCCGATCGATGGGGACCTGGACGGAAATGGCGGGCGGGGTGAAGTTCAGATCTGGCGCCGAGAGGCTCGACCCGTGCGCGTCGACGATAGTCGACGTGTAGGTTCCATTGACGCTCAACGTCGCGCCCTGAACGGGGACGTTGATCACGGCGGCGGTTGCTTGTTGAACGACTGAGCCCGGGCCCGTGACGGTCACCGTGTCAGGACTCGCGGTTGGCTGGCCAACCTCGTAGCCCTGCGGCACGTCACCTGTTGGCACCACCTGGACGGGCAGCGAGCGCTGCTGGAGCTCGTCCAGGTGGACGGTAATCTCGGCCGGGTCCGCGGTAACAGCGCTCACCTCGCCGTCGGAGCTCCGCACCTCCACGGGGAGTTGATTGTCTCCCGCCTGCGCTCCAGATGCGTCGACCTGCGCTGAAAAACTGCCTTGTTGAACCTGATTGAACGCCGTTTCGGTGGCACGCAGATTGACGTGGACCGTTGGCGGGTCCTGCGTGGCCACCAGTCCGGACGGAAGATTTACGAGATCGACAGGTACCGTGAAGGACGTCTGCCAGGCTGACTCGGCGTTACTCTGGCCGGCCGCGACCACGTAGATGGCCAGTGACAGAATGATCGCCGTCAAGGCGCGTCCCAGGTCAATGGGGAAGCGCCTGCGGGGGCGGTCAGAATCGGTGCGGGAGGTGAGGCGGCGAAGCCAGCCGCGTGGTTGGGAGGGCACGGCGAACCCTCAATTTTATCGATTCGGGCGGAGCACCGACGAATTGTGCAGTAGCTCGCCGTCAACACGAGGTGCCGAGGCAAGGTGCCGAGGCTGATTCCCTGCGTGCACGTCTGACGTAACATCCCCGAGCGTATGGCCGCTTACGAGTTCTACTGCAGCGAGTGCCGCACCAGCTTCGAGGTTTTGCGCAGCATGGCCGATGCCGATAGCCCGCTGCAATGTGCGAGCTGCGGCAGCGCCCAGCATGTCAACCGCGTCATCAGCACGTTCGCCGTCCTGGGGGGTGGTCGCGGAACGGATGCCGAGAGCTCGGGAGTTTTTGCGGCGGTGGCGGTGGCGGTGGCGGTGGCGGTGGCTGCTGCGGCGGCGCCTGCGGCTGTGGCGGCTAACTCTCACAGCCGCCGCCGAATGTCTGAATCAGAGGAGCGAGACGATGCCCTACTTTGACAGTGGCCCGGTCCGAATCCGTTACGAGGAGGCTGGCTCCGGTTTTCCCATACTGGTGATGCCGGGCGGTGGCTTGAACTCGCGCATCAGCTACTGGCAGACCTCCGTCTACAATTTCTTCGACGGGTTCAAGGACGAGTACCGCGTCATCACCATGGACCAGCGGAACGCCAATCAGGGCGAGTCCACCGGGCCACTGGACACGGCGGACCCGTGGGGCGCCTTCGCCACGGACCAGCTCGGTTTGATGGATCACCTGGGCGTGCGGGAGTTCATGGCCGTCGGCTGCTGCATTGGCGGCCCGTTCGTGCTCAAGTTGATGGAGCGAGCGCCGGGCCGCGTCGTGGCAGGTGTGCTGTGTCAGCCGGTGGGCCACCGCCCGGACGATCCAGACGTGATGTACCGCTCGGGTCGAGATGTCTGGGGGCCAGAGTTGCGGGCCGCCGCCGGAGATCACCAGCGAACAGGTCGAGGCGTACCTGCAAGCCCTGTACCGCGTGAACCCGGACTTTGTCTATAGCGTCTCGCGAGACTTCGTGAAGAGCTGTCCGACGCCCATGCTGGTCATGCCTGATGACGTCGCGGCGCATCCCTACCAGGTGTGCGAGGACGTCGTCGCCCTCGCGCCAAACGCCGAGGCGACCATCTACCCCTGGAAGGACCTGCCCGAGCTGAAGGCGAAGGCCGTTGAGCACGTGCGCTCGTTCCTGGACGCCCAGAAGCCAGTGGGCGTGCGCTAGCCGCCTGGCAACGGGACCAGCAGCAAGAAGCCGTTGAGCATCAGCAGCGTCGCCACCCCGCCGAGCCCGATTGCTACCAGCAACAGATGCCGCGAAGTGGCGACGATGCTGACTGATCCGAGCACAATCGCGATCTGATACAGCGCCTGGGCATAGTCGAAGTTCGGGTCCTGCCTGGCCGCATGGTCACGCGTGTCGGCGTACGCCTGCGCGGTTTGTAGTAGTTCCTGTTTGCCTTCGCCGGTTGACGGGTCACTCTCATAACGCGCCACACTCGCGTTGTAGTTGTCGATGCGGGACTGAATCTGCGTCCGAGCATCATCCGGTAGATCAGGCTGCGTCAGCAGCACCGTTTGCAGTGAGTCGGCCGCGAGCTGCGTGCTTGTCTGGCGCACGTTCTTGGCCTGGTAGAACGCATACGTGTCTGACGCCTGAATGTTGGAGTTGAGCATCTCCTTGGTCGCGTTCCCGCCGCCAAGGCCGGAGATCGCCAGGAGCATCGCCAGCACGCCGATGCACACGGCGGCGCGTCGCCGAAAACGCTCATTGTCGGCACGGTCCTCCTCCGCCGCTTCCCTGATGGCTTCGGCGGCATCGGCCGCTTCGGGGGCGTCGAGAGCCATAGTTGACCGAACGCATGCTACGGTGCCGACGGACTCACTCGCCAGACGATCGGCGCCAGATCGCGAAAGGCGGCAGGCAAACGCGCGATTACGTTAGACTTGCGCCGACTGGTTGGTGTCGCTCTCACTTGCTGCGACGGTGGCCAGGATTTCACGTTCACCGGCAGCCGCCTTGGCGCGGACGTCGGACGCTGTCGAGACTGGCGGGGACGCATGGTCGGCGGATCGCCGTCGACTGCAGCCCACCTGCCGGCGAACCACGGAGTAGCCAGACACCTTATGCCTTTTGAAACTCGGGTGACGTCGTTCACCCAGTTCGATTTACCGCCCGCGCTACAGCGCGCCCTCGAGGTACAGCACCTCGTGAAGCCGACGCCTATTCAGGCGGCGGCGATTCCGGTCCTGCTCACGGGCCGAGACGTCATCGGCCAGGCGCGCACCGGCTCGGGCAAGACCCTCGCTTTCGCACTGCCGCTCGTGGCACGCGCGGAGCCGAAGGTCAACGCGATTCAGGCGCTTGTCCTGGTGCCGACGCGCGAACTCGCGATCCAGGTCGGCGCGGTGCTCGCTCCGCTCGCGGCGGCGCAGCGACTGCGCCAGACGCTGCTGTATGGCGGCCGGTCGCTTGGACCTGAGCAGCGCGCCCTCAAGAGCGCTCAGATCGTCGTAGGCACGCCCGGACGGACGCTCGACCATCTGCGCCAGGGGAATCTGTCGCTCGATCGTCTGCGCATGGTGGTGCTCGACGAGGCGGACGAGATGCTCGACCGCGGTTTTGCGCCCGACGTGGAACGCATCCTGGCCTATGCGCCAGAGGCACGCCAGAGCTTGCTGTTTTCCGCGACGCTGCCCCCGTGGGTCGCTGGAATCGCCGCTCGTCACGTGCGCGATGCCGTCACTATCGAAGTCGACGCGAATGCGCCTGCCCCGCCCGAGATCGAGCACGTGGTGTACGAGATCGAGTCGACGTCGAGGCTCGATGCGCTGCTGGCGCTGCTCGACAGACGCGGTCAGGACCAGGTCATCGTCTTCGGGCGCACCAAGCACGGCGTCAAAAAGCTCGCGCAACGTCTGGATGGCATGGGCTACCCGACAGCGGCGCTCCACGGAAACCTGAGCCAGAATGCGCGCGAGCGCGTGATGGCTGGCTTTCGGTCTGGCGCGGTGCCGATTCTGCTGGCAACGAATGTCGCGGCGCGTGGGCTGGACGTTCCCGAAGTTGCCCAGGTCATCAACTTCGAACTGCCAGAGTCGCCCGAGTGGTTCGCGCATCGGATCGGCCGCACGGGGCGAATGGGCCGGTCTGGCCGAGCCATCACGCTGCTGGCGCCCGAGGACGCCACCAAATGGAAGCAGTTCGAAAAAGCGCTCGGTCGCCGCCTCGAACGTCGCCGCTGGAGTCAGCCGGGTCACGTCGTGCCGGGCAGCACGGCGGTGCCACACACGCCAATCGTGGAGCCGACCGCTGGCGCCAAGCCTCGTCCCCTCCTGCCGATGGGCAAGCGACCCGTGGGCGCCCGCGCGCCGATGGCCGCATCGAGCCGTTTGCAGCCACAACCGCTGCAGCAACCGCTGCGCTCGTCGCGTGCGCGGCGCCGGCGCTTGCCGCGCAACCCTGCAGCCGTCTGATTCGCTACTCGCCTATTTCTCGGATCGTCTGATCGCTTGATCGTCGGCGCGATCAGACGCGTGCCTTGACCGCCGCCACCGCGCCGCGCAACCTCTGACGGTGATGGAAATCATCGACGCACAGGTCCACCTCAACATGCTGTTGCCAGACTGGCAGAGCGTTGATCTGGACGTCGCGGTGGCGGCCGGGGTTGCGACTATGGACGCGGTGGGGATTGACAGGGTGCTGATCGCGGAGAGCTGGGGATTCGACGCGCAGATGCGGCCAGCGCGCGCCTCGGCGCTGCCGAATGGCGCGGTCCGACCGGAGTTTCCGTTTTCGGCGCGGGCCGTGACGCGCTACCCGGAGCGCTTCGTGTCGCTCAGACGGGTCGACCATCGCGACCCGGAACTCGAGCGGCGCGTGGCGGAAGTCCGCTCGCAGCCCGGCGCGCTGTGCCTGCGCGTCGTGCCGATCGTCGATACCGGGGAGGTTGACGCGTTCGAGCGCGGCGAGTTCGAGCCGCTGTTCGCGGCGGCTGAAGCGTACGACGTGCCGATCTTCGCGTCGCTGCCGGGGCGTGGGCATATGCTGGTGCGCTACGTGCGCAGGTTTCCGAAACTGCAGGTCATTCTCGACCACACGGGTGTCGGCGTCGAGCCGCCGCGCATCGGCACGGTCGCGCCGACGCTCGCGCGCTCGGTGGTGCCGACCCTGGAGGCGCGCGTCGCGCAGTTGGACCAGGTGATCGAGCTGGCGCAGTACCCCAATCTGGCTTTGAAGTGGTGCCATGCGCCGGCCCGCCTGTCCGCCGAGGCGTACCCGCACCGCGACGTCCTGCCGCACCTGAGACGCGTGATCGATGCCTTCGGCGTCGAGCGCGTGATGTGGGCGAGCGACTATACGCAGAGCTACCACACGTTCGGCCGGCCGTGGGCGGAGGCGCTGCACTATCTTCTGGACTCGGACCAGCTCACGCAGTCCGAGAAGGAGTGGCTCTTTGGTCGCAGCTTGCGGCAGGCGCTGCGTTGGCCTGCGAGCACCGCCGGCCAGTGAGGCCAGAACGCCAGGCCACCAACGAGGTCGAGCGCGGATCCACCGCCGCTCTGCGCTGGCTCAGCGCAGAGCGGGCCGCAGCAGCTCGAGTGCCTGCTCGGTTGTCTGCGTGGTGTGGCGCGTTGCGTCGACACGCAACACTGAGGCCTGCTCGTCCGGGGGCGTGAACGCGGCCCGCAACTCGGGCCACAGCTCGATGCGCGCGTCCGAGACAACTGCCTGCTCACGAGCACGCTGCTCGAGGCGCGCAATCAGGGTGGCGTCGTCCGCGTCGCACAGGATGACGTGAAGCTGGGTGCCCAGCCTGCGGGCCAGCCGCTGCATCTGGGCACGCTCGCGCGGATCGCCGAACGTGGCATCGACGACCACGCCACGACCGCGGCGCAGCCATCTTGCGGCATGGCGGCGCAGCGCGGCATACGTGCGGCGCGTCACCGCCGCGTCGTACAGACCCGATCCAAACGCGTCGGCGCCACGTTGGGTGGGCTTCAGGCCGGCCCTCGTCTTGCGCACGAGGTCAGAGGACAGGTGCACCAGCCCCAGCCGGCCAGCCAACGCCCGCGCCAGGGTCGTCTTGCCACTCGCTGGCAGGCCCATGGTGACCAGCAGCGCTGGGCGCGCCACACCACCGGCGTGCGCCCACGCCAGATCGAAGTACGCCCGCGACTCGGCGATCAGCGGAGCGGTCTCCACGTCAGATGCCCGTTCGGTCTGCGCCAGGCGCAGGCTGCGGACTTTGCCGCGTACGTACGCGCGATAGCAGGTGTAGAAGTCGAGCAGTTCGAGCAGCTCACTGTCGCCACTGGCGCCGACGTACGCGTCGACAAAGGTCCACGCCAGGTCCGCGCGGCCGTGGTGCTCCAGATCCATGCCCAGAAACGCCACCTCCGACGCCAGATCGGCGCAGCGATAGCGCGGCGCGAACTGCAAGCTGTCGAAGAGCCGAATGCGGCCCGCGTCGATGCAGATGCTCGCCGCGTGCAGGTCACCGTGGCCGTCGCGCACGTGTCCCTCGAGCACACGCCGTTCGAGTAGCGGCGTGTGCGTCCGCACAAACTGGTCGACATAACGCCGCACGTCGGTGTTCAGGTCGCTCGAGATGGTGCGTCCAACGAACGGATCCATCTGCTCGAAGTTCTCATGCCAGTTGGCGATGACGCTCGACGGGCTGCCGTACGCATCGATGTCCGCGCCGGTTTCCGCGTTGGCGTGAAGCCTGGCGAGGGTGCGGCCAATGCGTCGAGCCAGGCGCGTGTCGACCTCGCCACGCGCGAGCATGTCCGGCAGCATGCCGGCTTCGGGCAGGCGCCGCATCCAGACGGCGGGTTCGCCCGACCCGCTCGCGCCGCCCACGCGATAGTGGCCATCCTGCTCGGTGACTTCGACGACGCCGAGGTACACGTCCGGACTGAAGCGTCGATTGAGACGCAGCTCCTCTTCACAATCCGCGCGGCGGCGCTCGAGGGACGTGAAATCGAGAAAACCGAGGTTGACCGGCTTCTTGAGCTTGTAGGCGTACGCGCCGGCCAGCACGACCCAGGAGCTGTGTGTCTCGTGCAGGCGCAGGTCGTCGGCCGGATGCGTGTAGGCCTCGGCTCGCAGCAGGTCGGCGATGATCCGCGGGCGGCCGTCGGGCGCGGACGTGTCAAAGGCGTGGGTCATGTTGTCGGGGAACGAACGAGCGAACGAACCAGCGAATGAACGACGAACGAACACCCAGCTTACGGGCCTGGCGTGCTCAGGGCGTGCTCATCGGGTCGTGAGACCAGGTGGTGCCGCCGATGTCCTGCAGCTCTGCAAGCGACAGCGCGGGTCCGCCAAGCTCGGCTACGGGCGTTGGCGTTGCCCGCATCGCGGCCAGCACCAGGTCCACGTGACGGTGCGCCAGGCTCAGATCGAGTTCGGGCGGAAACGGCCCCGGCAGGGGGCGGCTCAGGCGCACCAGCAGCAGGCCCACGTCGCCGAAGGCGATATCCGCGCGCAACTGGTGGGCGGCCTGTCCGGCCGCGATGATGCGCAGCACCGGGCCGACCGCGGCGTCGCGGGCGCGCTTGAATTCGTCGTCCTCGAACGAGATCGTGCCCAGCAGCGCGGGCATCACCGCCGAGATACGCATGTCGATGGCGCCGTGCATGTAGCGGCCGAGCGCACGCCAGGCGTCGGTTTCCTCGACCTCGGCGCGACTGGCGAGCTCGGCGGCGCGAGCCAGGACGTCGAGGGCCACGGCGCGCTGGAGGCTGGTGCGGTCGGGGAAGCGGCGATACAGGGTGGCGATGCCGACGCCGGCGCGGCGGGCGACCTCGTCGAGGGGTGCGTCGGCGCCGAGTTCGACGAAGACGTCGCGTGCGGCGGTGAGCACCTGTTGGCGATTGCGGCGCGCGTCGGCGCGCAGGCGCGGCACGCCGCGGCGGCCTGCCCTTGCACAGCCTGCCCTTGCACAGCCTGCCCTTGCACAGATGTGGAAGAAATTCTTCCATTTATCGGCTTCATGCGCTACGCTGCATTATATGGAGCAAGCTCATCCACTTAGCACGCGGGCGTTTCGCTTCGGCGTGGTCGCGGCCGCCGCCCGCTCGGCCGACGAGTGGCTCGCCAGGGTCCGCCGCGTCGAGGCGCTCGGCTACACCTCACTGGTCATCCCCGACAACCTGCGCTACACGCTAGCGCCCCTGCCCGCGCTGGCCGCCGCCGCCACCGCCACCACCTCGCTGCGCCTCGGCACGTACGTGCTGGCCAACGACCTGCGCAACCCCGTGCTGCTGGCCAAGGACGTCGCAACGCTGGATCTGCTGTCGGGTGGCCGCTTCGAGCTTGGCATCGGCGCCGGGCGGCCAGACGCAGCCGCCGAAAACGGCATGCTGGGGTTGGCGTTCGACGCGGGCGGCGTTCGGGTCGCGCGACTGGCCGAGTCGCTCGGCATTCTGAAAGCGTTGCTGGCTGGCGAGCGTGTCGACGCCGCGGGCCGCTACTACCAGCCCGCCGGCGCGGAGGTCTCGCCGCTGCCCGCGCAGCGGCCGCGCGTGCCCATCCTCGTAGCTGGCAGCGGCCGCCAGATGCTGCGCCTGGCCGCGCGAGAAGCCGACATCATTGCGCTGGGGCTGCCGCCGGACGCCACCGAGGCCGTGGTTGCCGAACGGGTCGGCTGGATTCGGGAGGCGGCCGGCGAGCGATTTCCGCACATCCAGCTGAACATCAACCTGATGGCGGTGGGCGATCGCGTGCCGTATCAGCTCGCGCAGCGGCTCGGCGTGAGCGCGCGGGATCTGGCCGAGCGCGGCTCGATGGCCGCGGTCACCGGCAGCACCGACGCGATGTGCGACCAGATTCGGGAGCGACGCGAACGTCTGGGTCTGTCCTATCTGCTCGTGTCGGACGAGCTGATGGACGCATTCGCGCCGGTGGTCGAGCGGCTCAGTGGGAGCTGAGTGTGGCGACGCTGACACGCGACAGCCCGAGCGCCGCGGCGACCTCGAGCGGCGGCGTGGATCGTCGCTGGGTGGGGCTGGCGGTGATCGCCACGGCCCAGCTCATGATCGCCCTCGACGCGACGGTAGTGAATAGTGCTCTGCCGTCCGCCCAGGCGTCGCTCGGCTTCGCGGACACGGATCGGCAGTGGGTCGTGACGGCCTACACGCTGACGCTGGGTGGACTGCTTGGGCTGCGGCCAGGCCGCGAGGTTGGGCTGGAGCGCGCCACCCGTCGTCGCGCTGTTCGCGCTGGCGCTGACGCTGTTCGTGTGGCAGGAGGCGCACGCGCCCGCGCCGCTGCTGCCGCCTGGCATCGTGCTCGATCGGCAACGCGGCGCGGCGTACGTCTCGGCCTTGCTTGCGGCGGCCGGCATGTTCGGCGCGTTCCTGTTCCTGACGTACACGCTCCAGGTGGGGATGGGTTTCACGCCGCTCCTCGGGGGTCTCGCGTTTCTGCCCATGAGTGCTGCCAGCGTGCTGGCCGGGACGCTGCTCGCCCCGCGGCTGCTGCTGCGTGCGTCGCCGCGCGGCGTGATGGTGACGGGTTTCGTGCTGGCGGCGTGCGGGATGGCCGTTCTCGGCCGGCTGCAGGCAGGCAGTAGCTATGCAACAGGCGTGCTGCCTGCCGAGATCCTGCTGGGTCTGGGGGTCGCCAGTGTCATGATGCCCGCATCGCAGCTGGCGACGAGCCGCGTCGGCCAGCGCACGGCCGGCATCGCTTCGGCGACGCTCAATGCCGCGCTACAGGTGGGCGCGTCGCTGGGGACCACGCTGCTGAACACGCTCGCGGCGACCGCCACCGCGGCCTTTCTGGCCAGCAGCCTCAGCGCCACGCCCGCCGACGGTCTGGTGCACGGCCCCACGCGGCGGCCGCCGCGTGGGGCGCGCTGGTGCTACTCGTTGGCGCGACGGTTGCGCTCTCCATTCCGTCTGGCGAACAGCAGCGAGTCAGTCGGAGCCGACGGGCCGCCTGACGGCCTCGACGTGGGCGCGAATGGAACAAGGCGCGTGTGTATCAATATGTCTCTGGTGACACGCAACCCGCCAGCCTCCGAGGTGCAGGTCGGCGCGGCACTTCGCAAAGTGCCCGAGGTGACCGTCCTGTTCTGGATCGTCAAGCTGCTAAGCACCGCTCTGGGCGAATCAACCACTGACTATCTGGTCTTTCAGATCGATCCGTACGTCGCGGTGGCGCTCGGACTCGTGGGCCTGTGCGGCGCGCTGCTGCTGCAGTTCGTGGTCAGACACTACGTACCGTGGATCTACTGGCTGGCGGTCGTGATGGTGGCCGTCTTCGGCACCATGGCTGCCGACGTTCTGCACGTCGTGCTGGGGATCAGCTACCTGGCATCCACGCTCTTGTTCGGGGTCACGCTCACGCTGGTGTTCGTCGCCTGGTATCTGAGCGAACGGACGCTGTCGATCCACACCATCAATACGCGACCGCGCGAGGTGTTCTACTGGGCTACGGTGATTGCGTCATTTGCGCTGGGAACCGCGGCGGGTGACATGACTGCCTCGACGCTTGGCCTCGGCTACTTCGCGTCGGTGGTGCTCTTCGCGATTTTGTTTGTTGCGCCGGGGGTGGCGTGGCGCTTTTTCGGGCTGAACGCGGTTGTCGCCTTCTGGTTCGCGTACGTGGTGACGCGGCCGCTGGGCGCCTCGGTTGCCGACTGGCTTGGGAAATCGGCCCTGGGTGGCCTGGGGCTGGGTGACGGTCCGGTGGCGCTGGTGCTGGGCGTGCTGATTGTGGTGTGTGTCGGCTACCTGACCCTGACGCGCGGAGCCGAGCCGGCGCGGGCATGAGGTGCCCGCGCCGGCGCTTCGGCCGGCGCGGTCGCGGTCGTTCGCCGCACCACCAGCTCGGATGGTAAGCGGAGGTGCTCGTGCGGACTGCTCGGATCTTCGAGCTGATCGACGAGCAGCTGGATACCGAGACGACCCAGCTCGCGCATTGGCACGCGCATGGTGGTCAGGCCCAGGTAGGGTGCGAGGGCGATGTCGTTGTAGCCGACCACCGACAGGTCGTCCGGCACGCGCAGCCCGTGCTGCCGGGCCACGTCGAGCGCACCGACGGCCTGGCTGTCACTACCCGCGAAGACGGCCGTCGGCGGCCGCGGCAGCGCGAGCAGGATTTGCATGGCGGCGGCGCCGGCTTCGGGAGTGTCGTCCGTGACCTGCTCGAATTCGGCGCACGGCGTCAGACCAGCGTCCGTTAGCGCTTTGCGATAGCCGCGGTGGCGACTGTGCGGGTAGACCGGCACGAACGGGTCCTCGGGATGATCGATCAACGCGACGTGACGATGTCCCAGGTCCAGCAAGTGGCTGACGGCGACCATCGCCGCCGCCTCGTGATCGATGGCCACGCTTGACAGGCGGCCGTACTCGACGTCGGCGAGGACGACCGGGACATCCGCCTCGGTGAAGCGGTCGAGCATGGCGCGCGTGGGCCGCAGCGAGACGAGCAGCGCGCCGTCGACGCGCCCGCGCACGCGTCGGCGCCTGACCAGGCGATCGCGGTCGGTGGTGCGCTCGATGGTCTGAACCAGCAGCGAGTAGTCGGTGGACGCGATGGCCTCCTCGATCCCGCGCAGCACCTCGATGTAGAAGTCACGCGTGAACAGGGGCATGATGATCTCGAGCGTGTGCGTGCGACCGCGTGAGAACGCTCGAGCAATGGGACTGGGGCGAAACCCGAGCTCCTCGGCAATCGCGAGCACGTGGGCGCGCGTCTCATCGGCGACGTGCGGGTTACCGCTCAACGCGCGCGACGCGGTACCAACGCCCACCCCGGCTTCGCGTGCCACATCATGAATGGTTACCAAGACGCCCACCTCAGAAGTCGGATCTGGAACTGGTTCCAGCCATGCTACTGGTCGCCTCTGGGCCGCGCAATGCCAGCGCGGCGCGGCGCTATCGGCGGCGATGGGCGGGTCGATATGGAGCGTGGCGGCGGGCCGCTGAATCACAGCGATGTCTGCCTCAGGCGCGCTCGCCATAGACGTCGAACACGTGCTTGAATCGCCGGGGCGGATCGGCACGCGGCACGGCATGGGGAACGGCGTACACCTCGCGCCACTGACCGGTGGTTAGCAGTCGCTTCAGGTAGCCGTCCAGCTCGAGATGATCCACATAGCCGGGCGTGAGCGCGCGCATGATGGGCCACTTCAGCTGGTCGAGCTGCCACACGTCGACGGTGGTGATGAACTCACCATGGAGGAGGCAGGTGGACGGCTCCGTGTCGGTCGGGTTGAGCGTCTTGGAATCGGCGGGTGTGCCGGCAAGGGTTGCCTGAAGAGCGGTGGGGTTGTGTGCATCTGGAGGGTTATGTCGGCGGAAGATGAAGGCCGGATGAAGTGGCCGATGAAATGCTGAGTGAAATGTGCGAAGGATGAATGTTGGATGAAACGAACGAGCATCGCTGTGAAGAGTGTCTATCATGGAACCAGTTCCATAGTAACGTTTGTAGTGTCATTCTCACCACTTACCCCTAGCGGGTGCCCATTGTTGCCACAGGAGTGTCGTCCACATGCAGATCCAGATTGACTACGAGACAGAGACGACTGTCGCGGCGTTCCGCACGTCCAGCATGGCCGAGCAGGCTGCCGCGCAGCTGCGCGCGGCGCATATTGGAGTAAGCTTGATTTCGCTGCCGCGCGGTCGCTACCAGCTCGCCGACGCGTCGCTGGGAGCTGAGGTCACTGGCGTGCTGCGCGGCGCGTGTATCGGTGCGCCGATCGGCGCGCTGGCTGGTGTCGTGCTGGCCATCAGCCGCGTCGGTTGGGCGCCCGCGGTGGTGGTCGGCCTGGCGGTAGCCGTCGCACTGGCGGGCGCGCTCGTCGGCGGCCTGATCGGCTCCGCGGCCGGCGCGCGTTTCGACGACGATATGGCGGAGTCGCTCGTGGTCCAGGGTCGCGGCGCGGCGGTCGGTGTCGTCGCGCACACGAACCTGCTGGATGGCAGCACCGCCCGCGCGTACACCATTTTGCGACAGGCGGGCGCGATCGTGTTTCTGGACGCGACCACGGTCGCTGTGGAGGAAGCGGAGCCGCTGGAAGCGGCGGGCGCGCTGATCAGGTAGCCAGCGTGATCCAGCCAGCCGCCATCAAACCGGCGGCTACCAGGCTGAACAATGCCAGACCGACCAGGGCGCTGGCCCAGGCCGGACGGATGCTCGTGCGGCTGGCGACGAAGCAGACGCACGCTAGCAGTACGCCTGACCAGAAGAGGGTGCCAAGGGAGAACATGACGGGGGATTGTGCGAACATGGAACCAGTTCCATCGTACGGAACCTGGTATGCTGGTGCGCCGGATTTTAGCGATGCTTTGACAATTCTCCCGGTGACCCGCGCCGGCTCGTGCTCTCTGACGGATGTCTATCGCAAGCTCAACCCGTCGCTACGACGGTGGGGCGGGCAGCCACTGACGGATTTCGTCAACTTGCTGCAGGGTCACAAAGATCGGACGCGACGTCGCGTCGATGCCCGGGCCGCTGGTGAGCTGCCGCGGCGTGCCAAAGGTTTCTGCTCCGCTGGCGTCGCGTTCGACGTCCACCGACCAGAGCTGAAAACCGTTCGCGGTCAGAGCCACGTAGCCCAACGTGTTGCCGTCCGAGGTCCACACCGGGTTGGCGACCATGCCCGTGGCCACTTGCCGAGCGTCCACGAGTTGCGCGTGCCCGCTGCTGGTGTCCAGGGCCGCCACGTACAGGTCCTCTTGCGCACCCGAGCCCTGCTGCACGAAAGCGACTTCCCTGGCGTCTGGCGAAAAGCTGGCCTGGCGCGCCGACTGATCGCTACTGGTCAGTGCCACCAGCTTGTCATTTGAGACGTCCAGCCACTGGAGCTGCTCGGCGAGCTGCTCGCCGACATAGGCGTAGCGAGTAAAGATGATCTGCCGCGCATCCAGGGGATTGACGGTGACATCCTGGTCGCCACCCGAATACGCGGGTGGACTCGTGATTTGAACGGGCTGTGCCTGATCGAGGCCCACCTCCCAGACGGCCAGGTCTCCGGGGCCAGTGCTGGCCTTGTTGAAGTCGCCCACCACGAACAGGCGTTGGCGGCCGGGCACGAAGGTTGGCTGACTGGCCCAGTGACTTTCCGAAGCGCTGGGCGCGCTGGTGCGGGTGATCAGTCGCGGCGGTCCATCGCTGGATGCGAGCCACACTTCAGAGGCATTGCGCGTGTGTTCGACGAACGCCAGCCCCTCGTCCCCCAGGGCTGGCTGGCCTACGCTGCCATCGCCGGTCAGCTGCTGCGGGGTGTTGCCGCCGGCTACCCAGACGTTGCCGTCGAGCACGTACAACCACGAGGGGCGGTTGGGGTCCTCCGTCTCGGGAGTTGGGGTCGCGGCGGACCTCGGAGCGGGTGTCGGCGCGCCTGGGCGAGGAACGAGCGCCTGCGTCGCCGCGGGCGTGGGTTGGGTTGGCGCGGCCGGAGCGAGCGTCGGCGCGGGCGCCGCCGCGGTTTGTGCCGCGGTCAGGCCGGCCAGACGATTCAGTCCCAGCGTGCCGCTCAGCAACCCGCCGGCGATGAACACCGCCAACGCCGTTGAGCGCAAATGCTTGATCACGTGTTGGCATCCGCTTCGCTGGCGCCCGTTCGGGACGGCTGCACCAGACGCGCGATGACCGGCCGAATGGCGGTCCAATTCGGAAATACGACCTGCTGCGTTCCATCTGGCGAGTTGCCCAGCGAGGCGAATTCCGGCGCCGACAACACCTGTTGGTGAATGGTCTCGGGCGAGATGCTGCGCGCCATGGCCGCCAGCTGCAGAAGCGCCGGCAGCGACAGATCGGTCTTCACCGAACCCTGCAAGTCAGTCACCAGCTGCGGAACGTGGCCGAGGGATGATCCAGATTGAAAACGACTCTTGAGCGCCAGGAGCACCTGTTGCTGTCGCGCCGATCGACCGAAATCCGATTGGAGGTCGCCGTGCCGCGAGCGCACGTATTCCAGCGCGGTCGTGCCGTCGAGGTGCTGCGGGCCGGCGGGAATATACAGTCGAAAGAACGCGTACGGGTCGGTCGCATTGAGGTCGTCCGGGTACATTTCATCGAGGATCGGGTGCTGCACGGTCACGTCGACGCCGCCGAGGGTATCGATGACCTGCACCAGACCGTTCAGACCAACCCACGCGTAGTAGTCAATTTTGATGCCGAACAACTTCTCGACCGTCGATCGAGCCAGCCCAATGCCGCCGACCTCGTAGGCGACGTCGATCTTCTGGTAGCCGTAGTTGGTGATCGGCACCCAGAAGTCGCGCGGGATGGAGATCATCGCCACGTCATGCGATTTCGGGTCGATGCTGACCAGGATCATGGACTGGGTGAGGACCGCGTCGGCCGTGAACTTGAGGTCGTTGTCGCTGCCAAGCAACAGCACGTTGAAGCGTCGGGCAGGCAGGAGCGGACCGGACGTATCGCTGGTGTCGGCCTCAGGGACGGACGCGTCGGTGTCGGCTGCTGAGTCGGCGGTCGGCGCCGTCGGGACAGCCTCGGGCGTGAGATCGAGTGGGCCTGGCAGGCCTGGCTGATCGGCGGCTGGCACGTTGGGCACGGGTGTCGGCTGCGCACTCAGGGGTTGCACGCCCTGTGGCTGACCGCCCTCGGGTTGCGCGCTTTGTGGCTGAGCCCCCTCGGGTTGGGCACCCTGCAGCTGGGCACCCTGCGCCTGGCCACCCTGCGCCTGGGCACCCTGCGCCTGGGCAGCGACCGCCTGGGGCGCGGGAACCTTCTGGCCAGTCATTTGCAGCACGGCGAACGGCACGGCGTACCACTCCGGGAACAGCGTGCGCACGGTGAGCTCGAGTCCGAAGATAATCATCACGGCGCCCAGCACGCAGCCCGACAGCAGAGCGAGGAGTCGGAGCATTCAGACCGACACCCTATCCCGTGGCTTTCCCGATCAGGCGCGAAAGCAAGGCCGAGGAAGCTCTGGCGCGCATGGTGTCAGGATACGGTCAGACGGGCGCGCGAATCCTTCAAAGGTTCGCGCGCCGCGTTCTGCGACGCTCGGTGGCCAGCTGGGCTCGGTACGGCGTACACGGCTGTATCGAACGATAAGCGAGGCGGCTAGAGGCGCGGCGCAGTTCGTGACGACTTCGAAACTGCTCGCGTGGGCCGAGCAGGGGTGCTCGGCCCGTCCGCAGCGTTGGCGATGCCTGACCTACGTCTGGGACGGCCTCGCGGCCTCACGCGCTCACGGCTCAAAGCTCACGCCTCACCCGTCATGCTCGAGGGCGCGCCAGCCTTGCGCTGTTCGCGCGGCTGCCTGTCACAATGGCGCCATGACCGCCGCCTCGCCACACACGTCCGGAAGCCTGCGTTTGTTGGGGTATACCGACCAGGGCGGACGTCCGCACGGCATTCAGATCATGGTCCGCAACGAGCACGCATACATCGGGCAAGCCCGCTACGGTGGCTTCTCGATCGTGGATGTCGCCAATCCACGCGCGCCCGCGCCGGCCGGATTCGTTCCCACCGCACCCGCCACGCTCAACATCCACCTGCAGGTGTACGACGACTTGCTGCTGGTGGTCGATGGCGCGAACCTGTTCCGCCTGTACGGGAGTTGGGAAGCGTATTACGCCCAGTCGATGCAGGGTTGGTCCAGCAGTCGATTGGGGCAGCGTGGTGTCGATTTCATGGCAGGCATGCGCGTGTACGACATCTCCAGGCCGGCCGAGCCGCGGCAAATCGGCTATCTCGACATCGACGGCCTGGGCCTGCATCGCATCTGGTACGACGGCGGCCGCTACGCGTATGCATCCGCGCTGCTGGAGGGGTACACCGACCACATCTTGCTGATCATCGACATGGCGGATCCGGCGCACCCCCGCGAAGCCGGGCGGTGGTGGATTCCAGGCATGTGGCGCGCTGGGGGCGAGGTTCCCTCCTGGACAGGTGGACGCGTGGCGCTGCACCACGCGCTGGTGGCCGATGGGATTGCCTATGGCTCGTGGCGAGACGGTGGTCTGACGATCGTCGACGTGCACGATCCCGCCCACCCGGAGCTGCTGGCTCACCGCAACTGGCGCCCACCCTTTGGAGGCGGCACCCACTCGGCGCTGCCCCTGCCTGCGCGCGACCTGCTCATCGAGGCTGATGAAGCGGTCCTCGAAAACTGCGCGGATGGGACCAAGTACGTCTGGGTCTTCGACGTCCGCGAGAAACGAAATCCGGTTTCGATTGCCACATTTCCGGTGCCCTCGGACCAGGACTACTGCAAGGCAGCTGGAAAATTCGGGCCGCACAATGTGCACGAGAATCGCGCCGGCAGCTTCCAGAGTTCGGAGATCATTTTCGTCACCTATCAGAACGCGGGACTGCGGGTGTTCGACATTGCCAATGCGTTCCGTCCGGAAGAGATTGCCGCGTTCGTGCCGGGACCGCCAGCCGGCGTCACGCCGGGGCAGGCTATCGCGTCGGCAGACGTGTTCGTGGATCGGCGTGGGCTGGTGTACCTGACGGACGCCGCCTGCGGGCTGCACATTCTGGAGTTCGAGGCGTAAAGCCTTGCGCGCGCGGCCGTTCAGTCGGTTGGACCGATCGGGTCGCGGCATCGGTCACCAGGAGGCGTAGGAAAGCGGGCGTCGCGGGCAGGTCAGTCGTCGAGCTCGACGCTGACGCGCAAGCCGCGCTGACGCAGTTGCCCGCCGAGATGTTCCGCGCGCTCCCGCGGCGCGGTGGCGACGACGCTGGCGCCGCTGGTGTGAATCTCCCAGGCATGCTCGTGGGCTCTGGGACGGGTCATGCCAGGAATGAACCGACACAGGGCAAGTTCGACGTCGTCGAACGAGTGGCACTGGCAGTCGAGGACCACGACTTTGTGAGGGCGGAGCTGCCGGATGCGACTCAAGGTGTCGGGGTCGAGGCGGATGTCCGGGCTGGCGGGTGCGGATGGCACGCCCTGCAGTATCGCACTCGTCGGCAGCAAAACGCGGATGCGCGCCGCAATCAGGGTCTAGCCCGCTAACAGTTGATCTGGCGTCGAGTCCAGGGCCTCGCTTCCGACGATGGCGATACACAGAATCAGGCGCTGTCCGACATCAACGACCTGTGCGATATCGACGACGTCAACTTCGTCACCGAAGCCGTCCTGAACATCAACAACTTGCTCGTGGGCGATCCGTCGGTCGGGTACCAGAGCCTCATCACCTATCTGATCCAGGGCTCGCAACTGGCCACCGATGCGTACTGGTCGAAGCCACCGAGCGGCGCGCTTGACACGACGCCCGACGTCGACGCGCCCGTGGCGTCATTCTACGACACGTTCATGACTGCCCAGCTCAAGAAACACGGCAATGCGGCGCCTCGGTTCGGCGGCACTCCACGTCGTCGCTGGCAACAGCCGCGGTTAGACGGCCTCGGAGTCCACGCTCACGACTTATTACCCGAAGGACACCTCTGGCGACTGCCCCAACAAGAGCTGGCCGTACGGGTCGGGGTACCTTACCTGTGACGGTGGCAATGTCAATTTGCCCAACGTGTCGTACATCGCGACCTGGGACTTGAGCGTGGTGTCTCTCACCAAGGCTTCGGCATGGACCGGCTGCGGTCACCCCGACACCTACGAAAAGCCGTACGTTTTCGGCTGGCACTGGTCCGACGCGCAGACGCCGACCCTGCAAACCGCGCACTCGTACGCGGGACCCCTCGTCGCTCCGATTGGCACCCAACTACTGGCTGGGCTGCTTCCGGGCTAGGATGGCAGGTCATGAGCTCCGATGCCCGGTCGCGCGTCGCGGTGATTCTGACGGGTGGAACCATCGATTCGCTCGGAACTGACCGTCTCGACCTGGCCTGGTATTTCGAAGCGAATCGCCGCCTGGAGCAGGGCGAGCTGTTGGCTCGCATTCCCGAAGCCGCGCGGCTTGCCAGCGTTGAAGAGGTTCCGTTCCGTCGGCTGCCAAGCCACGCCCTGCAAGCGGAGGACTGGATAGCGCTGGGCATGTGCATTCAAGACCAGGTCGATCGCGCTGGAGTAGACGGCGTCGTGGTGACGCATGGCACCAACACCATCGAGGAGACGGCGTACTTTCTGACCCTCACCCTGAAAACGGATCGACCGGTGGTCCTGGTCGGCTCGATGCGGCCCGCCTCCGGTCTCAGTGCCGACGGCGATCTCAACTTGGTGAACGCGATTCGTGTGGCGGCTGACATGCGCTCGCGGGGCCGGGGCGTCCTGGTCGTGCTGAATGACACAATCCACTCCGCGCGCGACGTGACCAAAACGGCCACGCTTCGCCTGCAGACGTTTCAGGGGCGAGACCTCGGACCGGTGGGTTTCGCCGACTCCGACGCAACCGTGGTGTACTACCACGCGCCTATTCGGCATCACACGCTGGACTCGGAGTTCGACATCCGTCATCTGAGCGGACTACCGCGTGTGGACGTGGTCGTCTCGTATGTGGGCGCCGACGGGGTTCTGATCGATGCCGCCGTGGCGGCTGGAGCGCAGGGTCTGGTGAGCGCGGGAACCGGCGGAGGGCGACCGACACCGCTCGAAGACGAGGCACTCGACCGCGCCCGCAAGGCGGGGGTCGTCATCTGTCAGTCGAGCAGGGTGGGATCTGGACGGGTTGTCCGCGCGCCGTCACTCCAGGCGCGCGGCTTCGTGACGGCGGACAACCTGTTGCCCTGGAAGGCGCGCATTTTGCTGGCCCTGGCGCTCACGAAGACTCGCGATCCAGAACCGATTCAGGCAATGTTCGAGCGGTACTGACAAAGGGGCCCGCAGCGCAGCGACGCTGTGCCCGGCTGGGGGTTTCGGTCCGAAACCCCGCTTCTGTCCGGCGTTCAGCCGAGCCGCGTGCCGAGCACCCGTGCGCTGCTCTTCGCCACCAGGTCCAGCAAGGTCGGTAGCGGCAGCGCTTCGTTGCGACGCGCATTGATGGTCTCGTTGTCGAACCAGCCGTCGAACGCGGGCAGGTTCTCGAGGAAGAGATTGAAGTCAATGCAGCCCTCGCCGAGCATCGCGCGGTGCCGCGGATTCTCGGCGACCATGCTCGGCGACCAGTCGCTGATTTGCAGAATGAAGACGCGCTCGGCTGCCCGTCGAAGCTGGGCCGGCAGGTCCGGCTCCCACCACACGTGGTACGTGTCGAGGAGCACCCCGAGTGAGGCATCGCCGCCGAGCGCGTCGATGACGTCGAGCGTGTAGCGCAGGGTTGGAAACACCAGACCGCTGCCGAGGAAACTGGGATGCACGGGCTCGATGGCCAGTTTCAAGTTGCGCTGCTTCGCGTGCGGGAGGAGCTCGCGCAAGCCCTCGACAACGCGCGCTCGCGCCGATTGCAGGTCTTTGTCGCCGTCGGCGAGACGTCCGCCGGTGACGCCCACGACGTCTGTGCCCAGCTCCAGCGCCTCGTCCAGGTTGCGGATGGCGTCCGCCAACGTTCTGGGGCGGCCACCGTAGTCAAGCCCGGATGCCCAGTGGCCGACGGCCGAGTAGTTGGTGACGGCGATGCCCGAGCTGCGAAGCAGCCGTACCGCTGGCTGCAGCCCGAACTCCTCGACCAGATGGATGTGCAGACCTATGCCGGTCATGCCGGCCCGCGCGCCGGCGTCGAGCAGCTCGTCGAGCCGGCGAGGATAGGCGACCATGTCGTTGAAGCTGAGTTTGGCTGGCCAGGTCATTCGCCTTCTCCGTCCAGTGGGAATCACCGGTGCTTGGTGTCTGGCTCCACGGTACACGCCAGCGTTCCCGCATACTGGGACGAGCGGAAACGCGCGTACGACTCATGCGCGTACGTCCAAGGAGGAGACGCGATGTCCTGGCCTCGACGGCTCAGTCTCAACTTGCAAAGCACGCTGCCGCGCAGTCTGGAGGCGTCGCTGCCGGCGTGTGCGCAGGCCGGCGTGCCAGCGATCGGCCTGTACAGTCCGCCCCACATCGAGCCGATCGGCCTGCAGCGAGCGGTGGAGCTTGTCCAGGCGGCGGGCATCCCGGTCAAGATCCACGCGTCCGTTGGCGGGTGGGCCGCCGGCGTGGATGCGCTCGGCCGGCCCCACGACCTGGCGCGCAACCTTCGGGTACTCGATGAGGCCATCGAGCTCGGCGCCGAGATGGTTGGCGTCTCTGGTGGCGGGCTGCCAGCGGGCGATCGAGACATCCGTGCAGCTCGGCGGCGCATTGCCGACGGCCTCCGAGAGCTGCTGCCGTACGCGGTCGAACGCAATCTCAAACTCGCGCTCGAGCCATTGCACCCCGTGTACGCGCCCGAGCGAGGGGTGTTGCTCACCCTGGGGCTGGCGCTCGATCTGGCCGAAGAGGCTGGGCATGCGTCCGCGGGGGTTGTGGTCGACACGTACCACCAGTGGTGGGAACCGGATCTCGTCGAGCAACTGCAGCGAGGGGTTGCCGCGGGCAGGATTTTCCTGGTCCAGGTGAGCGACTGGTCGCCGGCGGGTGCCAGGGCGAAGCCGTTTAGCCGGGTGCCAATGGGCGAAGGGTGCATTGACTTCGAGCTGTTTGCCGAAGGGCTGCACGACTACACGGGCTGGTTCGACGTGGAGGTTCTGGGCGACGAACGCCTGGCGAATCAGGAGCCTTCCGTGGTACTGGAGCAACTGGCGGCGTCGTTCGCGCAGAGCCCGCTGGGGCGCTGAGCCCGAGGCAGGTGCGCGGCGGTGGCGCCCAGTTGTTCAGAGTTTCGCGCATCGAAGGAGAGTCACCATGCCTTCCGACAGGATCTTTCTGGCTGGCGCTAGCGGCGCGATTGGCATCCGACTGGTGCCGCTGCTGGTGAAGGCCGGCTACGCGGTGTGGGGCACAACGCGTTCATCGGACAAAGCCGCACGGCTCGCGGCTGTTGGCGCCGAACCTGTGGTCGTCGATGTCTTCGACGCGGCCGCGCTCAACGCCGCGGTCGTCGCGGCTCGACCGCGCATCGTCATCCATCAACTCACCGACCTCGCGCTGCTGGCATCAGGCGAGCGCACCGACGCGTTGCAGCGCAACGCGCGGATTCGCGTGGAGGGAACTCGCAATCTTGTGTCGGCGGCAATCGCGGCCGGTGGGCAGAAGCTGATCGCGCAGAGCATTGCCTGGGTGTACGCGCCGGGAGGAGAGCCCCACTCCGAGGACGACGCGTTGCAGCAACCGGCTGAGGGTCCAGCTGGCGCGAGCCTGCGCGGAGTCCTGGCACTGGAGCGCCAGACGCTGGAGTCGCCACCGCTGGTTGGCACCGTGCTGCGCTATGGCCGGTTGTATGGACCCGCTACCGGCGCTCTCAGTCCGTCGGACGCGCCCGACGTCCACGTCGATGCCGCCGCCAGTGCGGCGCTCCTGGCCACACAGTCGACGCTGAACGGCATTTTCAATGTCGCCGAGCCAAGCGAGTACCTGGTCACCGATCGCGCCCGAAGCCTGCTCGGCTGGGACCCCGATTTTCGCCTGGCGCCCGACGCGGACCGTCCAGCGGCGTGAGGCTGCGCGGCCTCAGTGCGCCGCGGCGCCCGTGACGACGCGACGTTCGGCGAAGCGCCACATGCCGTCCTCCAGGATCAGCCGGTCCTGGTACTGGCCGATGGTGTGGACCTGCCAGGGCCCATCACCGAGGCGCTCGTACGCCACGAAATCGGTGACGGCGCTGGCGGCCTGGCCGTCGACGTCGATGACCGAATTGCCACACAAGTGTTTGGTTCGCCTGTCCGCCGGCTGCGACCGATACAGATCGGCGATGAACTCTTTGACCGCGCCGCGGCCGCGATGTTGCGCGCGGGCGCTGACGAAGCTGCCATCCACCGCGAACAGGGATGCGTACCCATCGACGTCACGCGTGTCGTGCTTGTGCGCATACAGGGCCAGGGTGCGACGCACCTGATCTTCTTCTGCACTCATCGTGAGCCGATGGTAGCGTGCCGAGTGGTCAGCCGAAGTGCGGCCTGATCTCGTCAGCGACGACGCGCGGCGCCTCGAGCCGGCTCTCGGCCGCGCCTGGCCGCTCCTGGAGGGTGACATTCAAGGTGACGTGGCTCACGCCGAGGTGCGTGACCTGACGCGGGGTGGTGACCGCCTGCCGCGGCGAACCAAGACGCCGCTCAGCGGGGGTGTGGGCTGGAAGCCGGCGCTCAACAACACCGGTCTCGACGCCTGGCTGGATGGGTAGCTCCTTTCTAGAAGTCGACGCTAGTCCAGGAGCGGCATGACTTCGTGTGCGAGAACCTCCAGTGCCTCGGTGGGCGGACGCGGCTGGCCGCTCTCCTCCTCGAGGAGCGACAGGTTGAGCGCCGCGTGCGTCACCCCCAGGGCGGCGTAGTGTCGGAGCGTGGTGGCGGCCGCGCGCGGATTGCCGACAAAGCGCGCCGACGACTCCGGTTGCGGCACATATTCCAGCTCGTGCCCGCGCGCGCGCCGATCCAGGATCACTTGAATATTGACGGACAACGTGATGTCGGTCATCGGGCGCTGGTTGGCCGCCAGGTGCACGTGCAAGCGCTCGAGCCGCTCGGCGTAGACCGTGGGTGGGATGTGCGATGGGTGCCAGCCGTCGCCCAGTCGAGCAACCCTCCGCAGCGCGGCATCACTGGCGCCGCCGATCCAGATCGGCGGGTGTGGGCGCTGGACTGGACGTGGCTCGAACCCGAAGCCCTCGAAGTGGTACCAGCGCCCTTCGAATCGAGGTGAGCCGCCGGCCCACAGCACTTTGAAAATGCGCAGGTATTCGTCCGTGAGCGCGCCGCGCGCCTCGAACGATGCCGAGCCGAGCGCGTCGAACTCTTCCCGCAGCCAGCCGACGCCAGCGCCGACGATGACGCGGCCCGTGGAAAGCGCGTCCAGTGTTGCCAGGACCTTGGCGGTCAGCACCGGGTGACGGTACGGCAGTACGAGCACGCTGGTGCCCAGCTTGATCTGACGTGTCACCCCAGCCAGTGCCGCGAGCACGGTCAGCGCTTCGAGCATCGTGGACTGCGTGTCGATGGCCAGACGGCCGCTCGGTGTCATCGGGTAGCGGGAGCGGGTGTAGTCGACGTCCGCGGGAAACAACAGATGGTCGCCGACCCACACGCTGTACAGCCCGAGCTCCTCGGCGGCCTGCGCCACCTCGTACAGCTGAGCAATGGCATCGCTGAGGCCGCGGCCGCTTGCCCAACGGGCCTGACCGACGCCAATGCCGAGCTGCACTAGACGCGCGGCCGTGGGAGAACAGACATGCAGTGGCGATGGTATCGCAATGTTCACGTGCATCCCGACGCTCCCCACACCCCCACCCCCCACCCCGTACGCCGCACCCCCGAAGAGATTCGCAGGGCGAGTTCGCGGCGACCGGGTGCAGGTGGTGCTCGGCTCGTGCTCGCGACGGGTACGCTGGTGTCTGCCGTGAAGATTGGTCTGAGTTTGTCTGATTTCACCCTCGAGAGCGGGCCCACCGATCTGCCGCGCTATCTGGCGGAGACCGCGCGCACCGCCGAGGAGTGCGGCTTCGCCAGCCTGTGGGTAATGGATCACTTCTTCCAGATCGTGGGCGGCGCCGAGCGCGAGATGCTCGAGGCGTACTCGACGCTGGCGTTCCTGGCGGGGATGACCTCGCGCATCAGCCTTGGCGCGCTGGTGACCGGCGTGAGCTATCGCTATCCGGGTGTGCTGGTCAAAACGGTCACCACGCTGGACGTGCTGACGGGCGGACGCGCCTGGCTGGGCATTGGCGCGGCCTGGTTCGAACGCGAACACCTGGGTCTGGGCGTGCCGTGGCCGTCGCGCGGCGAGCGCTTCGAGCGGCTGGAAGAAACGCTCCGCATCGCCCATCAGATGTGGTCTGGCACGGTCGGACCGTTCGCCGGCAAGCACTATCAGTTGGCCGAGACGCTCAATTCTCCGCCATCGACGAGCCGGCCCAGGCCGCGGATCCTGGTGGGCGGTGGCGGTGAGCGCAAGACGCTGCGCATGGTGGCGCAGTATGCGGACGCCTGCAATATTCAGGGCAGCGACCTGGAGCTTTTGACACATAAGCTCGCGGTGCTGCGAGAGCATTGTCGAACGCTCGGGCGAGACTACGACGAAATCGAAAAGACCTCGACGATTCTCGATGTCGATCGCGACATGAGCAGCGCGGAGATCGTCGACAAGATCGCCCGATTGGCGGCGCCAGGTATCGAGCACGTGGTGCTGGCCAACTGGGGGTTCAAGGACCGCGCGACACTGGAGCGCATCGGGCGCGAAGTGATGCCACAGGTTCGGACCGACGTCGATGACCGCCGAAGTTGAGCTGCGCCGGCAGCTCGCTGATGTCTGTCGCGTCCTCTTTCGCATGCACCTGGTCGATTACATGGGCCATCCCAGCGTGCGCCTGCCGGGCACCGATCGCGTGCTGATCAAGCCCCGCCATTCGCTGCGCATCCGCGCCCAGGACCAGATCCGGCCGGAGGACATGGCGACCATCGACCTGGATGGCAACCATCTCGCGGGCGAGCACGCGCCGCCAGGCGAGCGGTTCATTCACACCGCGATCTACCGCGCGCGAGCAGACGTGCAGGCCGTCGTGCATACGCACCAGCCCATGGCGACGGTTATGAGCATCGCCGACTCGCCGATTCTGCCGGTGCTGCACGTCGAGGGTGAGCTGGTGGACCAACCGGTCCCGATGTGGCCGCATGCGATGCTGGTGACCACACCAGCGCTGGGGGCGGATCTGGCGGCCGCGCTGGGAGGGCACCGCGTCGTACTGCTGCAGGGCCACGGCATCGCCAGCGTCGCCGAGACGCTGCCGGAAGCCGCGCTGCACGCGATTCACCTGGAGCATCTCGCCGAAGCCAACTGGCGGGTGCGCACGATAGCGCGAGAGCCGCGTGTCATTCCGCCTGACGAGCTGCGGCAACGTGCCGCCACCGGGGTTGGCTGGGACGTGCGCTGGGCGTATTACCGCCAGCTCGCCGGCTGCGAGGATGAGCCACTCGCTACCGGGGAGTAGCCACGAGGCCACGCGGGCCGGCCTCAACCGTCAGCCTCCGTCCCTCGAGGCACGCACTGTCAGAAACTCCACCTACGGTGGGGCCCTTCGACGGGTTTTTCGAACGGCCTGCTAGTGCGTTCCCGCGCGTGCTGTCAGCCGCGTTGGCCGTACACGCGTGCCAGACCGGCCGGTAGTTGCAGGTCGGGTCTGCGCAGGACTGGCTGGTACAGCGTGCGCTTGCTGGTGCGCGCCCGCGTCCGAGCCAGCGCCGCGACCAGGCTCACGCCAGCTGCCACGGCGTCCACCACTGGCACGCTCACGGCCTTCGCGACCGTGTCCTGCAGGCCGGCCATGCCAGCGCAGCCCAGAATGATTACCTCGGCGCCGTCCTGCGTGACCGCGAGCTCCGCCTGCTCGGCAATCCGCCGCAAGACGTCCTGGTACGGCAGCCGCTCGAGATCCAGCACCGCCAGTCCGGTGCCCCTGACCGACGCGCAGCGCTGTTCCAGGCCAAGCGCTCTGACGCCCTCGACGAGGAGCGGCTCCCAGCGCGGCGACGTCGTCACGATGCTGAAGCGAGCGCCGAGCGGCATCGCATACAGCATCGACGCCTCGAAGATGCCCAGCGTCGGCAGCTCGGAGGCCTCGCGGATGCCCTCGATGGCGGCGTGCGGGCCGAAGCAGGCTACGACGATACCGTCGTAGGCGTCGATCACGCGCATGACGGTATCCAGGGTCCAGTAGGCGCTGACAATTTCGTCGAACTGGCCTTCGATGGACTCGGGGCCAGCACTCGCACACCGCGTGTCGACTTCGACGTCGAGTGCGCAGGCGGCTCCCTCAGCGGACGCGCGAATCGTCGAGGTCATGCTCTCAGACGTATTCGGGTTGATGACCAGCAGACGGACCATTCCTGAATCTGGCGATCAGTCTACGCCGCGGGCCTGTGCACTGTGCTGGGCGAGTGGCGTGCAGCCCAAGCCCGTGCCCGCGAGGGCTACCCTGAGGGTACCCATCCCCGAGCGGGAGAATTGCCATGCTCGATACGCCGCGGTTTCATCATCTGCATCTGAACAGCGTCGATCCGGACGCCGCGATCGACTTCTATGTGGGGCAGTTCGACGCGACCGCGCGAACAACGTGGGGCGGCTTGCCCGCACTGTCCTCGCCGAACGACGTCCTGATTCTGTTCACGCGGGTTGCCGAGCCAGCGGCGGTCGCGCCACATACCGCCATCTGGCACTTCGGTTGGCACGTCACTGACGTGCGGTCCTGCATGGCCACCTTTGGCGCGCGCGACGGCGTGGATTTGCTGCCACTCTATACCGGCGATGACGAGCGAGCCGTGTTCATCAGCAGCGATACGTGGCCCGGCGCCGACGGCCTGCTCGGGCGCACGAGAGCCCAGATCGACGAAGCGAAAGCGACGGGCGTGCAACCTAGCCGCGGCGGTGGCTTTGCCTATTTGCAGGGTCCCGACCGGGTCATCGTCGAATACGCGGGCAATTATCCGGCGCAGCGTTTCAACCACGTCCACATGTGGCAGGAGGATCCGATGTGCGCGGAGCTCTGGTACCAGCAGCACTTGCAGGCGGATCCGCTCCCGAGCCGCGCTGCACGGTCAGCGGTCCCGACGGGGTTCGACGACTGCAAGGTTGCGCGTGGAGCGGAGCGGACTTTTCCGGCGCTGGAGCCGGACGGGACCTATCGGACGCCGTCAGGGGGTGTCGCCTTCGGCGACGTATGGCTGCCCTGGTACATGCGCCAGGGGGAGGAGCCGCTGGCGAGCACGCGCGGGCATGTGTACGACCACTTTGCGCTCGGCGTGACTGGATTTGATGACTGGGTTGCGAAGCTCGAGGACGAGGGCGTGGCGTTTCTCAGCGAGCCGTATCCGCTGGGAGACACCCGCGCGGTAATGATCAGCGGGCCGAGCCAGGAAGTCATCGAGCTGGTGGAGGCGCGCGAGAACGTGGATCCCCAGGGGACATCGAGTTGAGCGGGCGAAGTTCGGCATCCCCGCACGATTGGCCTCTGGGAGGGTGAGGCACGCGGTGTCCACGCGTCGCGCAGCGGAGCGGGGTCAGCATCACATACGTTAGGCGGCGGGGAGGGTGAGGCACGCAGTGTCCACGCGTCGCGCGGTGGAGCGGGGTCAGCCTCCCACACGATTGGCCTCTGGGAGGGTGAGGTACGCACTGTCGGCCAGGCCGGCCTGCAGCAGGTATCGTCGGTCGACGCCCACGAGGCGATGAGTGCCCTGGAGCGCGACACGTGCGGACCCTCGGGTTCGGTGCCGCGGGCAGGCACGCGTCGCGCAGCGGAGTGGTTCTCCTCTGGGTGCGTGGCCGAGCGGGGCTCCACTCGGTACGAGACCGAACGCGTACAGAGCTTCGCGATTTAGCCTGCGGCTAGTCCAGAGGGACCGCGTTGCCGGCGCCAGCGAGCCAAGCCAAGCAATGCGCCGTATTCCGCCAAGGTCATGAGCTCTCGAGTCCGCCCCACGCCCAGTGGGGGACGTTGAGATCCTCGGGCACGTCGTCTGCGGAGTGGTGATAGCGGGCCATCGTGGTTGTGGTCGCCCACGCGAAGTAGTTGTGCAGCGCCAGGCGGAGCTCCTCGTCAGCGTCAAGGCCGGCGTCGGCCAAGGCTTGATCGAAGCAGTCGATCGCTCGACGGTCCATCTCCTCGTGCGCTCCATTGCCACTGTGGATGCGGACGACTGAGGTTTCGTCTCCGTACGCGGTGGAGTACGCCGGCGGTCCGCCCAGCGCTTCGCACCAGTACGCTGCGAGCCGCTCGACGTGGTCGGGCTGGATGCCGTGACTGAACGCGTGGCTGACCACCTCGTCAGCCAGGACTCGGGTATGCCAGGCCGTGGCCAGACGCTGCATGCCCTGTTCACCACCCGCGGCCTCGTAGATCGTCCGCATGACCTCACGATCATAGTCTGGTTCCGCGTGTCTCGGCGGCATGCCGCCGCCACCAGTAGGCGGCTAGCCGCTCGAGGATTCGTCGCTCGCCTCGGTCACGAACCGGTAGCCGACGCCAGGTTCGGTCACGATATAGCGGCGCGAGGCGTTGGCGGCCTGGAGCTTCTTGCGCAAACGCGCGACGTAGACGTGCAGCGAATGCGCCTGGGCGGCGTAGCTCGCCCCCCACACGGCGTCGGTGATCATGCGATCGGTCAGCACCTTGTCCGGATGTGATGTCAGCAGTTTGACCAGGTCCCACTCGGTAGGCGTGAGCCGCACCTCGTTGCCAGCGACGATCACGCGCCGCCGCTCCAGGTCGACTTCCAGATCATCGAAGCGCATGACGGGCTCCGTGCCGCTGTCCGGATGCGCCGCATGGCGCAGCGCCACGCGCACCCTGGCGAGCAACTCGTTGATACCGAAGGGTTTGGTCAGATAATCGTCGGCGCCCAGGTCGAGCGCATTGACCTTGTCGCGCTCGGCCTCGCGCGACGAGAGCACGACGATGGGCGTGTTGGCTCGCTTGCGGATCGCGCGGATGATGTCCAGGCCATCCATATCGGGCAGGCCCAGGTCCAACAGCACCAGCTCGGGGCGCACGCGCGCGTACTCGGTGAGGGCCTCCTGGCCACTCGCCGCCGTGTCGACGTGGAAGTCGTGGTGGCCGAGGTTAGTCTGCACCGCGCGGAGAATGCCAGGCTCGTCGTCGACGACCAGGATGCGTGCCCCGGATGCCTGGCTCACGCCACGCTCGTCTCAGCCGCGGCCGGTCGCCCCGGCATAGCAGCGGTGAACGGCAACGTAAAGGTGAACTGCGCTCCACCACCTGGTCGATTTTCGACCCACACGCGCCCGCCATGCGCCTCGACCAGGCCTCGGACGATGGCGAGTCCCAGCCCCAGGCCCTGCGGTCGCGGCCGGCCGTCCATGACACGATAGAAGGGGTCGAACAGATGTGGAATGGACTGCGCTGGAATTCCGGGACCTCGGTCGCTCACCGCAATCGCCAGCGCACCCGAACTACGGCGTACCTCCACGAGGATCTCAGTGTCGGGCGGCGCGTATTTCGTCGCATTCTCGATCAGGTTGTAGATGACCTGCCCGATCTCGACCGGGTCGATCCACACCGGTGGCAGATCCTCCGGCAGGTCAACGTGGAGATGGTGGTGCGCGGTGACCGAGCGCAGGCGAGCGAGAGTGTCCTCGATCAGCGCCTCGAGGTCCTGCCAGCTTTTCTGAGGCCGCAGACTGCCAGCTTCGATGCGCGAGAGGTCCAGCAGATTGCCCACCAGCCGATTCAGCCGCTCGGCCTCTTGCTCAATGGCCTGCGCGAAGCTCTGTCGCTCGTCTTCGGTCCACACCACATCGTTCTGCCTGAGGCTGCTGGCGGAGGCCATGATGGTCGCCAGCGGAGTCCGCAGGTCGTGGGAGACGGCGTTCAACAGCGCACGCCGCAACGCATCGGTGCGACGCAGAATCTCAGCTTCGGTGGCTTCCTGCCGCAGCCTGGCACGGTCCACCGCGATGCCAATCTGGGCTGCCGCCAGCGACACCAATCGGTCGTCGGTGCTGTCGAAGAGACCGTCCGGATCGACGAGCAGCAGCGCGCCGAAGCGCCGGTCGTCGACCTTGATTGGCACCAGATGCACGTCGTCTGGCGCGCCGACCGCGCGCGTCGGGCGGACGATGCGCACCCAGCGTCCGGTGGTCGCGTGATCGCCCGCGCCGGCCGCTGCTCCGCTCTGCAGAATCCGTCCCGCGGCACTGGAGTTGCCATACGCGGAAACCGCGGCAGGCACGTTGCCGGCCTGGAATCGGCGCGTGCCGCCGTTGGGTTGCCAGAGCTCGATGACCAGGCCAGTGATCTGGAGCTCGCCACGGACTCGCTCAGCGACGGCGTCGAGCGCCTGGTCGACTTCGTTACCACCCAGCAGCCGTACGACGTCGTACAGCACGACGGCCTCACGCTCGCGCTGCTGGGCTTCTCGCGCGCGTTGGCGCTGGCCCGCGGCAAGCTGGCCGGTGACGGTCGCGGTCAGGAGGAAGAACAACAGCGAAACCCACTCCTCCGGATCGGAGACGGTCAACTGGTGGATGGGTGCGACGAAGAACCAGTCGAACACCAGAAATGCCAGCACTGACGCGAAGATGGCGGGGCCACGCCCGAAGGCAACCGCCGTGGCCATGACCGCCAGCAGGTACAACATCGAGATATTGGCGATGTTGACCTGCCACAGGATGAAGCCGATGAACAGGCTGACGGCGGTCACGGAGCCGAGGGCCGCGGCGTAGCCCTCGACCCAGGGTCGACCGGCGGCCAGGCGCCCCGACAGCTTCCGCACGCTGCGAAGTATCACACCCACTCGGTCAACAAAACCTCAACATTCCCGCCAAATGTGTCATTGAATGCTCAACGTCGCGGCGGGGTGTCGGGATTGTTGATCAAACGTTGAGTGAAGTCGTCTGGACGTTGAGCCTCCTGTGAGCGCGGCGCTGCCATACTGAAGCGAGAGGGAACGTGACACTCCACATGACAGTGGTCACCGGAGCTTCCATGGACCAGCACGTGACGCCGGCGCGCCGAGTGTTGCTGGTGGAGGACGAGCCCACGCTGCGCCGCGTGATCGCGCGGAATCTGGCCAGTCGCGGCCTGGACGTGCGGGAAGCGGGTACGGCGCACGACGCGGTCGAGGTGGCGACAACGGTGCGTCCTGATTTGTTGTTGCTCGACATCAATCTGCCGGATCAGACAGGTTGGGACGTGCTGCGGGAGCTGCGGCGGCGGAGCAGCGAGGTGCCGACGATCATCCTGTCGGCGGTGCGGGTGAGTCACAACCGACTGGACGAGTTCCGTCCGATTGCGTACCTGCCGAAGCCGTTCCCGATTGAGGCGCTGCTGCGCCTGGTGTTCCGACCTGAGGGAGCCGCGACGCCTGCGCAAGACGACGACTGAGCGCGAGCGGACAACGTGAGCGGGCGCCGCATCTGGCGCTGAGGCTCACAGGGTTCACCCGCGGTGCCAGGGGTGTGAAGTTGTTCACAGCGCCGCCTGCGCCCGGCTGGCAGAGTCGAATCGCACCGGGCGCGAGATGCTCGGCGCGAAAGGACTCCGCCATGGTTGTTGCCGAACCCCCGCGGCGTACTTCACGACCATCGACACGTGACTGGCCTGCCGATTGGCCGCAGGCCGGTCGCATGGATAGGAGCGTGCAGGATCTGCCGCACACGTCGTCCACGCTGGAGTGGTGGTACGTCAATGGCCACGCGCGTACTCTCTCGGGCCGTGACGTTGCCTTGTTCGCATCGTTCTTTCGGACCGCGGTCGGCCGCGACGAGCAGACGAACGAGCGTGTGTATGCGCACGCGCTCACGTGGGCGGTAATCGAGCCCGAGCAGGGGCGCTATTTGCGGGAGTCGCTGGTCGACCAGCAGGCGCCGCGCATCGTCCATGAGCAGGTAAGGCGCGGTGAGGGCGTCGCCGATCCGATGCTGCGTCGCGCACTCGGCGAAGTCGTGGCGCGCGGCACGCTCCCGGGCCCTGACGTCGTCCTCTCAGCCCCGTGTCGCGTTGGCACGCGGCGTCTGCGCCTCGACTTTGACGGACGGACGCTCGAATCGCTCGCGGACGACGGGTACGCGCTTCGACTGCGCAGCGCCGACGGCCTGACCGGGTGCGACCTCCGGCTGCAAATCGACAAGCCGCTGGTCGAGCACGGCGACGGAGGCCTGGTGCAGGGCAAATCCGGCGAGCAGATGTTCTATTACTTCACGCCGCGCTGCTCGCTCCACGGCTCCATCACCATCGACGGTCGCGCGGAGGAGATCGTCGACGGCACCGCCTGGTACGACCACGAATTCGGTCACTCAAGCCAGTCCGCTGCTGAGGCAGGTCCCGATCACGCCGGCAGTATCTCCTGGGACTGGCTGAGCGTCCAACTCGACAACAACTGGGACCTGACGCTGTTCTGTCTGTTCGACGACCGTGACGGTCACCCGTGCGGTCGTCACGCGATTCTGATCGATCCAGCGGGCCGCGCGCAGCGCTACGAAGACTTCCGCTTCGAGGGTTTTCGCCCGTGGACCAGCACGAAGACGTTCGTGACGTACCCGACGGCCTGGGAGGTGCGCATTCCGCACGCGGACCTCGCGCTGGAGGTTGAAGCCGCGTTTCCCGCACAGGAGTTCGTGACGATGATCTCGCGGCCGGCTTTCTGAGAAGGCCGCGTCACGGCGCGTGGGTGCATGCGTGGCGAGCGCGTCGACGGGCCCGGGTTCATCGAACGCAGCGGCTTCGAGCGCAACGACACGCTGCCAGCGTTTTTCGGTGCGGTCGGCGCCGCGACGCGGCGCTCGGTCGAAGCGATCCTGCCACTCGAGCTAGACGAAGCATCCGCCGCGGCACTGGCCGGCGGCAGCCGCCACGTGCAGGGCATCGAGGTCCAGCGTTTGTCGCGCGCGCTCGTGGAGCCGGTGCGGACCATCGTCGACCGCGGTGGCAAGGCCTGGCGGTCGTACGTGGCGCTCGCGTGTTGCGACGCGGTGGGCGGCGATTCGCAGCTCTGGCTCGACTGGCTCGCGCTCTCATCTCGGTCAGCCAATGCTGACCTGGTGGCTGATGCGGTGCGGATGCTCGAAGACTGCGGCGCTATCGAGGCTGCCCGTCGCGAAGCCAGCGACCTGGTGGAGGATGGCTGGGCGTCGGTTTCGCCTGTTCTCGCGGATTCACAGGCCAAACTGCTGCTGCGCGCATTCAGCTGGTTCGTCCTCGAGCGGCATTACTGAGTGCCGCCTGCTCGATCAGGTCAGCGGCGCGGACGGTCCCACCGGCCGCGGCGAAAGTACGCTGCAACCCGTCGATCCTCGTTCGGAAGGCCACGGAGCGGATCGCCTCGCGAACCTGGTTGCGCAGCTGCTCGGGCGTGAAGCGGTGCTTGTCGAGCGGACTCCCGACGCCGGCATCCTGCACGCGGAGGGCCATGTCGCCCTGCGCCGCGAAGAGGGGAATAGCCACGACCGGGGTCCCAGCCCAGATCGACTCGTGGACGCTGTTCACGCCGCAATGTGAGACGAAGGCCCGCACATTTGGATGTGCGAGCACACCGAGCTGCGAAGGGACCCAGCGCTCGATTCGAATGCTGCGCGCGCGTTCGGTGGGGAGACGACGCTGAATGTCTTCCGGAACCACCCACAACGTTCTGAACTCGTCGGTCGCAAAGGCCGACGCCATGCGCTCGAGGAGCCCAGGCCAGGGTCGAGCAATGGTCCCCAGATTGACATACACCACGGGTGGACCCTGCTCGAGCCATGCGGCATAGTCGTCCGTCAGCGGCGGCACCTGCGTGGGCAAGAGCGGGCCGACCATCTCGACCGTGGGCGGCAGCGCGCGATGGTACTCCAGCCCGAACGCAGCATTGACGCCGCGCGCTGCAGTGGATAGGACCACCGGTCGAGGCGGCCCAGCGCGTGCTGCGATTTGCCGGAGAGCAACAGCGGCACGTCTGGAGCTGGCGGCAGCAACCCTATCCGCAGGACCGTGAGGAGATCCGGATTGTTGATGACACAGGTGCGTGCAAGCGTCTCGGCCGCGCTGATCGCTGGGGTGCTAGACAGGTCGGCGATGACCACATCCGGCTCGGTGCTGCTGCAAGATGGTTGACAAGCGCGCGTAGGTCTCGGTCCAGCCGCGAGCGAGCGTGCCGATGATCGTCAGCATGCTGCGTGAGAAGCTGCGCTCGACGGTAATCTTGTCTCGCAGGGAGTCGATTTCGTTCTGGTCCAGGTCGGTGGCGCCAAGCGTCAGGAAGTCGATGCCTGGATGCGTCAGCGTGAGAGGCCGTCCGTCTTCGAGGCAGGCGACGGATACGCGCCAGCCGCGGCAGACTAGCTCGTCAGCCTGTGTGAGGAGCGGTCCGAGGTGCCCGACGAAGGGCGTGGACGTGAACAGCGCGTGCCCGGTCACCTCGCAAGCTACCCGGTCATCTCGCAAGACACGGCTCAGGCCGTGACGCTATGGAGGACCAGAAAGAAGGCGAGGCCCACCACGTAGAGCAGGCCGGTCAGGCTCGGCGGCTCGTCGTGCAGCGCCTCGATGGCCTCCGGGATCATGACTTGTGTGACAGCGGCGAGTAGCACGCCGCCGGCGGCGGCCAGCAGCGTGAGCTTGACTTGCAGCGGCTGACTCTGCAGCACCAGGTAGCCGAGGGTGGCTCCGAGCAGGATGGCGGCGGTGTACATCACCAGCAAACGACGGCGGGCCCCAATCGGCCTGCCCTGGCGTTTGGCGGCCGCGGTTGCCACGAACGTGAGCGGCGCCTGCCCAATGCCAAAGCCAATCGCCAGCGGCAATGCCGTCGAGATGTCGACGCTCGCGGCGATACCAATGACGATGCCGTCGATGAACACGTCGGTCATGATGCCCACGTACAGGCTCACCGAGGCGGCTTCAGGGTCATCCTGATCGTGCTGGCGAGCGGCCCGCCAGGCGGAGAAGTAGTCAAAGGCAACGAACGCCGCGGCGCCGAGACAGAACGCGATGGCGACGGTCGCCAGTGGCAACGTTTCCAGCGGTTCCGGGAGGAGCTCCATCAGCACGATACCGGTGAGCATGCCCGCGGCGAGCTGCAAGGCGCCGCTGACCACCGGGTTGCTGAGCGTACGTGCCTCAGCCACAGGCCCGCCCAGGCAGGTGATGATCGCGGCCACCAGCCCAATGCCGACGACGTGCAGGATTTCAGTCACAGAGCTTGCCCCTGTTCGTCGAGCAACCGTTCGTGGTGCAGCTCGTCCACCACCACCGCCAGGGCCGCGGCCATAGGTATTGCGAACAGCGCACCGGCGAGTCCCAGCAGCTCGTTACCCACCAGCACTGCCACCAGCACCACTAACGGATTCAGCTTGACCGTGCGACCCATGACGCGTGGGACCAGAACGTTGTTCTCCAGCTGGCTCCAGATCACTGCAAAGAGTGTGGCGAGCAGGCCCGTTCGTCGGCCCCGGAACGAAGCCCAGCAGGACTGTCGGCACGGCTGAGAGAAACGGCCCGATGCCCGGGATCAGCACGCACACCGCCCAGACCAACGCAAGCAGCAGTGCGCCCGGAACCCCGATCAAGCCGAGGACCAGCCCCGCGCCTGCGCCGACAATCAGGCACACAATCAGTTGGCCGACGACCCACTGGCCCAGTCGCGACGAAATATGCGCGACGATCCGTCGCGCGCGCGGCCGCCGGTTGGCTGGCAGGAAGACCAGCAGATACTCGCGCATCGCGCGGCCGTCGACGGTCAGATACAGGGCGATGAACAGGACGAGGATGACGTTGATCGCACCGCCAAAGAGCGCCAGCAGCAACGTCGCCACGTTCAGGACCTGGCTGAGCACACCGGCGATCCACTGCGTGAGGGCATTGGTGCCGCCGAACACGTCGAACAGGTCCAGCTCCTCCAGAAACGCCCAGCGTCCGGCCGTACCGCTGTACCAGTCCTGCAGCAGCGCCGCGAACTCTGGTGCGCGTTGCGCCAGGAGCGCGCCCTGGGCGAGCGCGGCGCGCAACAGAATAGCGCCCAGCACCAGCACGACCAGGCCGACGCACACGTAGACGCAGGCCACCACCGCCGCTGGGGGCGGACGCCAGCGCCACGTGGGGGTGCGTGCCGGATCGCTCACGCGCGCGACGATCGGCTCGACGGCGGCGGCGACGATAGCGGCCGCGAAAAGCTGCACGACCACCCATTTCAACTGCACGCCAAGAAATACGAGGGCCATCAAAATGACGATGAAGAGGCCGCCGCGATACAGCGCGCGAGCGAGTACCTGCTCGGTCATGCCCTCACCTCAGTCAGATGCATCGCGCGTGACAGCGCGACGCCCACGAGCACGCCGAGCGCTATGGAGAGGATCGTGAACAACACCCGCCCCAGATCCAGCAGGGCGACCGCGTCCTCGTTGCCCACCAGATCGGCCAGCCCGACGACCGCCAGGACGCCCGGGACAAGCAGCCAGAACGCGGGGAGAAACAGCACCTGAAAGGGCGGCGCCGCCGGGCAATCGGTCCAGCCAGAAGGCCACCGCGGTCATACACGCGGCGCCGACGAAACCGCCCAGGTAGCCGCCCAGAAACTCGCTGCCGAGATATTCGCCGAACGTGGCCACATACACGATCAAGCACAACCAGACGAGCGAGCGGCGCGGACCGACGAAATGGAAGTAGATGCCCACGGCAAAGACCAGTGGACCCAGCCACGGGGCCCACCAGCCGAGCAGGTTGTCGGTCCGCTTGGCGAAAGCCAGCTCCGGCGGAAGCCCGACCAGCACTTGCGCGGCGATGATGCCGAAGACGAGCAGGAAGACCTGGGTGGCGCCGGCCACTAGACGCGAGGCGCCGGCGATCGGGTGGTGGTCGGCCAGCTCCAGCATGGCCGTGGTCAACATTCCGCCGGGCAGAAACGTGATCAGTGGCGGAATCAGCAGCAGCAGCGGAGCCAGAACTTCTCCGGCGGCGGTGGCCAGAAAGACGATGATCGACACGGCCAGTGAGGCGATGACCGGGAGCAGGACCTCCAGCGTCGAGGAGCGTCGTCCGATCTCGATCAAGACCCCGACGAGCAGACCAAGCCCGGCGCAGTAGAGCAGTGCGCTGGGTCGCGGGGTGATGATCAGGCCGAGGCCAATGGACAGGATCACCTGCCCGAGGATGCGGACCAGCACGCCAAAGCGGGCCGGCATGCTCCACAGGTCGTTCAGCCGGGCGAGGCCGTCACTGGCTGACAGGCGCCCGAGCTGCGCCGAGTCGACAATGTCGTACAGGGCGCCGATTTGATCCAGGCGCAGCGAATGGTCAGTCCCGGCCGCGGCCAGATCGACCGTGGGGGTCTCGCCGTCGTGCGCTCGCACGAACACCAGGGTCGGCAGGACCCCGACTTCGACATCGGAGAGTCCATTACGGCGTGCCACGCGCTGGAGGGTGCGCTCCGTGGAGCTGACCGGATCGCCGGCCGCGCTCAGGGCGCAGCCGAGCTGCGTCAGGAAGGCGACTTCGAGCGCATGCTGGCTCATGCGCCCGTGCTGCGACTGCTCAGGTGGTGGACCACCGGTTATACGAGGCGACCTCCACTCGGCGCGTGGACCGGAATTGGGCGACCATCCCCAGCACTGCCAGCACAATGAACATGACCGTCCAGAGGGGCGACGTTTGCAGGGCAATATGCACCGGATTCTGAAGAAGCTGCGCTTCTGGTAGACCTCCAAACAGGAACAGGAAGGTGCCGACGATCACTTCTGCTCCGAGCAGCGCGGTGGCAATCACGATGACAATTTTCTGAATGTTCAGTGCCAGCACCAGCGCCGCCACGACGACGGCGGCGACCACTCCGACCAGCCACACCAGCACGCCAAAGTTCACGCCAATTGCTTCCAGGATCCCGACGCCCAGCCCGTAGCCCAACCCGCCAGCGATGAGTGCCACCGCGACGAAGTAGAACAGGTACGCGAGCACCGCGAAGACCAGCGCGATGACGAACCCGACGACCCAACTGGTGACCGTCGAGAGAAACGCGTCACCGAACAGTGCCTGCACGGTCTGGGCGCCCAGGGCGAAGCCGAAGAAGAATCCCCAGATCGGCAACAGGAAGATGAAGAAGCGATAGCCGCTGAACAGGAGGGCCGCGCCGAACAGCAGGGCGATGATGCCGGCGACTGCCAGGCCGAAGAAGGATTCGTTGGTCATACTAGCTGGCGAGGATACGCGCTTTCTGGGCCTCAAACTCCGCGTCGGTCAGTACGCCCGCCGCGCGCAGATCCCCGAGCTGGGTGAGCTGCGCCAGCGTGTTATCCAGAGATGGTGCGGGCGCGGTCAGCGGATGCTCGGCCGCCCACTTCTCGCCCTGGCGTCGCTGAATGCGGTCGTGCACCACGTGCGCCGTCTTGACGGCCACCGCCGTCTTCAGTGCTGTTTTGATCAGTCCCATGCCGCCTCTCCTTTAGCTCGAGTCACGCGAGCGCAGTCATCACATCCTCGGCGGCGACCCGTCCGTGCCCGATGATGCGGGCGCCGCCGCGGTCGATGGCCGCGATCAGTGAGGTTGCCCACACGTTTTCATAGACCACGACCCCCGCGACGCTGCCCGGTGCGAGCTCCGCGCCGATCGCTTCGATATCAGACTGGTCGAGCAGGTGCGATTCAGCGGCCTGCCAGGCGGCGACGTCGACCGTGGCGTCGTGCTCGATCGTCGCGAGCGGCAGCGTACGCGCCACTCCCTCCGAGGACCTGACGACGAACTCCAGGTCCAGAACGCGAATGACGTCGCGTGCCACGAGGTCCAGGAGGGACGTGAAACCCTCGCTGGTCACGCGTCCGTTCGGAAACTCGACGGCGAGAAAATCGATGGGTCCAAGGATGTCATCATCCTGCACGAGAGGTACCTGCCTTTCGCCTTTCGTCTGTCATCCTGTACGAGCGGTACCCGCCCCCGGGAGCTCAGCCCGCCGCTGGAGCGCCCTGCCCGGTGCGATGTTCGATTTCCAGCTCTTGCCACGTATGGTCGAGTTCCAGGTGATCGAGGACCGACACGGCGCCAGCTTGCGTCAGGAGCGCGGCAATCTCCGGTTCGCGCGCCCAATCCCGGACGCGGACGGCGACCACGACGGACCGGTCGTCAAGCGCCAGCTCGCACCACTCGTCGACATCTGGACGTCGGCGCACGCGGGTGACGACACCCAGCAGTCCGCCTACCGTGCCGCCCCACAGCAATCCCCCAGCACCCGCCAGAAACAGGCCGCCCACGCCAAGGGTACCGACCGTGACCGCGGCGAGACCGATGCCTGCCACCGCGCCGAGGCGCCCGCCGATCGAGGCGCCGCGCATTGCGCCCTGCAGGGAGTCCTGCGCTGACTCCTCGCGAAGGCGATTACTTTCGCGGGCTGGCACCGCCACGCCGATGTCGTCGCGGCTGATGCCGGCCCGCAGGAGATCCTCGACGGCGGCGGCTGCGGTATCGCGATCGGCGAACATTGCTGGTACGAGCGGCGCATCTACTTCGCTACTGGACATGACGGCTTCGGCCTCCTCGGGTCCTGGACTGAGTACTCATGTTTTGGCATCTCGGCGAGGGCGCTGTGGGCGGGCCGCGCGCTCCAATCGTCGCGGATTGCGCCGAAGCCCCATTGTTCGTCGGTCTGCGGTACAGCTCAAGTCTCCTCTGGCGGGCCGCGACGGCGCATGGGTATGACTGCGTGTCCCTTGGCCCCAAACTGTGCGAACCTGGGTCACCTGGGCGAAAGGTACACGCCGCAGACCCAGGTAGCCGCAGCTAGCGGGGCAAGAAGCCGCAGGTAGACACAGGCATGTGCTGCGCGCACGATCGACACTGATCGACGTTAGCGCGTGTCTCACTATCTCGACTCGGGCCTGGCTCGCCAGGACCCTCGCCTGGACATTACCGACGTGTATCTCTTCCGGGGCGAAGTCGGCACGGTGTTCGTGATGAACGTCAACAGCTCTGCCGCGGGCAGCAACACGCCGGTCGGGTTCCACGCGCATGGTCACTACGATTTCCACCTCGACCTGGACGGCGACGTGATGGAGGACCTCATCCTTCGCGTCACCTTTGGCGAGCCGGACGAAACCGACCGCCAGCCCGTCGAACTCCGCCGTCTCGACGGGGGCGAGGTGCGCGAGCACGCGGCGACGGGCTCGCTGGTGGCCTGGGGCAGCACCGAGCGGGTCGTCGCTGGCCGGCAGGGGGTGTTCCTGTGGGCGGGCCTTGCGGCTGAGTCGTTCTACGTCGAACCGACGGTCCTGGCGGCGATCCGCCAGGCCGTGCGTGTCGGTGGCAGAGTTGACCTCGGGGGCTGGCAGCCGCGGCGGGCCGTCAACGCGTTTGCTGGAACCAGCGTGTACGCCATTGTGATCGAGGTGCCAGACGACGTTCTGGAGGAGTTGACGAGCGCGGGGCAGCGCATCGGCTTCTGGGGGACCACGACGTTGGCCACCGCCGCGGGTGGCTGGCGGCCGATCAACCGCATGGGGCTGCCGATGGTCCAGTCCATCTTCAACCCGCCCGAAGGGGAGCGCGCAAGCGAGTACAACACGACGCATCCCGCGGACGACTGGGCAAACTACGGAGACGTGTTCGCGAGTCTGGTGGCCGGCGTCGTCGGCGCGCACGGTACCGCCGCCGACCCTGCTGCTTATGCGGTGACGGTCGCGCACATGCTGCTCCCCGACATCCTGCGCTACAGCATTGGCAGCGCGGCCAGCTATAGCTTTGCGACGCGCAACGGTCGTGGCCTGACCGACAATGCGCCCGAGGTGATGTTTTCGCTGGTCACCAACCACGCGTTGTCCGACGGCTTGGGCATGCGCCATGCCGCTGGCAGTCCGCGCCCACGATTTCCCTATGTGCCGCCCGCCCCCTCTTGCCCGGATCTCTCGGCGTGAGGGCGTTCCATCGCAGCACCGCAACCGTTCGTTGAAAGGGACGCCGCCCATGGCTCAGACTCCCGCAGCCACCGCCAACAAGACCTTTATGGACAAAATGCTCGACGGCGTCGAGACGCTCGGCAACAAGGTCCCGCACCCGGTGATGATGTTCGTGTACCTCATCGTGTTCGTCATCCTGCTGTCCACGCTTTTGCAGGTGCTGGGGGTCAGCGTGACCGAACAGGTGCTCGAGCCCGTCCCAATTCCGGTGGTACACAACTTCTATCCGGATACTACCCAGATCCAATCGGAAGTCCCGCAGAACGGGCTGGAGTGGTCGGACACGGAATTCCAGGCGCGCGAGGAAACCATCCCGATCAAAGGCCTGCTGACCGTCGAGGGCATCCGTTTCCTGTTCACGTCGTTCGTCCCCAACTTTCAGAACTTCGGGGTCATCGCCGTCACGTTCATCGCGATGATGGGCGCGGGCCTGGCCGAGTCGGCGGGGCTGATGGGCGCGCTCATCCGTAAGCTGGTCGCGGTCGCGCCCCGCTCATTGATCGCCTTCCTCATCATTCTGGTGGGCGGTCTGTCGAGTGTTGCATCCGATGCGGGCTACCTGATTCTGATACCGCTGGCAGCGGCCGCGTTTGCCACCCTGAAGCGCAATCCGATCGCTGGCCTGGCGGCGGGTTTCGCGGGTGTCGCCGCGACGTTTGCCGTCAACATCATCATCCAGCCAATCGACGCCATGCTCGGCGAGATGAGCAATGAAGCCATCGCGCTTACTGGTGGCCAGCCGCAGACCATCGTCAACAACTTCTTTTTCAACTCCGTCTCGCTGATCTTCCTGTGCATCGTTGCCACCGTGATCACCGAGCGGATGATCGAGCCACGCCTGAATGCCGCCGACGCCGCGTCGGGAGCGGTGAGCGGCTCCGGCGAGGCGGAAGTCGAGGAGCTCGACGAAGACGCCCAGGCCGCGGAGGCGCGCGGTTTGAAGTTCGCTCTCTACGGTTTCCTGGGCGTGCTCGTGGTGGTCTTGCTCTTCACGCTGCCCCCGGGTGCGCCGCTGCGCGATCCTGACACCGGTGGCATCGTCGGCAATACGCCCTTCATGGACAGCCTGCTGTTCATCATCGCGGCCGTGTTTCTCGTGTCGGGTATCGGCTACGGCGCGGGCGCCGGGACGATCAAAGGCAGCGACGACGTGATCGCGTTCATCACCAAAACGTTCGCCAGCCTGGGTGGGCTCGTCCTCATGTTCCTGATGATTGCCCAGTTCCTGGCGTACTTCAACTACTCGAACCTGCCCCAGGTGATCGCCGTGGCGCTCGCGGATCTCCTCGAGCGCGCTGCCATCCCGGCACTCCCGCTGCTCATCGCGTTCATCCTCGTCATCGTCCTGCTCGACTTCATCTTGCCGGGCGTGATCCCGAAATGGGCGATCTTCGCGCCGATCTTCGTCCCCATCTTTATCCGATTGGGCGTGGGGCCGCAGACCGTGCTCGCCGCCTATCGAGTCGGGGATTCGCCCGTGAACACACTGACGCCACTGATGGTGTACTTCCCTTTCATCGTGACCGTGGCCCAGCGCTATCGCAAGGACGCCGGCGTCGGCACGATCGTGGCGATCATGCTCCCGTACGCGGTGATCATGCTGGTCGCCTGGGTCGTGTTTTTCGCGATCTGGTACGCACTGAACATTCCGCTCGGGCCAGGCTACCTGCCGCATGGCTAGGTGGCGGCCTTCGCTTCTAGAGTTGATCGCCACGGCAGTCAGGCTGCCCTAGTCCTCAGGGGAGGTTCCCGCTCATGTCAGCTGCAACACCTGCCGTCAGTGACTCGCAGATCGCGTACTTCGAGGTCAACCTCACACCGTCGCTCGACCCGCCTTCGGCTGTCAATGTCTCAGTCGCTTCTTCGGTGCCCACCAGCGCGACGGCCGTGGTCGTGCCAGTCGCCGCCGATGGCGCGCCGCCGAGCGAGCTAGGCGTCGATCGCGCGGCGCTGACCGCGGCCGGTTTCGCAGGTCGGCTCGGCCAGACGCTGGTGCTGCCGCGCGCCGATGGTCCCACGCTGGTGGCGGTCGGCATTGGCGATCCGGCGCGCGTGGATGCCGCCCGACTGCGCGACGCCGCGGCGAGCTTCACACGCGCATCCGCAAGTCACGCACGGCTGGCGATCAGCCTGGTGAATACGGGCGCTGTGGCGCCAGCTGACGCGGCGCGGGCGGTCGTCGAGGGCGTGCTGCTGGCGCGCTATAGCTATGACCCCTTCCACACGCGTCCGGCGACCGTACCGCTCGTGGATCTGACGCTGGTTGCAAGCGCAGACCGCGCGGATGACGTGCGGCGTGGCGCGAAAGAAGGGCGGCTCACGTCCGAAGCGTGCATGCTCACCCGTGATGTGGGTAATGCGCCGCCGAGTTACATGACCGCCGTGCGGCTGGCCGACGTTGCCCAGCACGTGGCCGCGAGCCACGGTCTGGAGATCGAGGTGTTCGACCGTCAGGCACTTATCGAGCTCGGCTGCGGAGGGCTGCTGGGGGTCAACGCCGGCAGCGTGGAGGAACCGCGCATGATCAAGCTCACGTATCGTCCGCGGGGCACAAATCGCGGCCACCTGGCGCTGGTCGGTAAAGGCATCATGTACGACGCTGGTGGCATCAATGTGAAGCCAGGCGACGCGATGCACCTGCTGATGAAGCACGACATGGCTGGCGCCGGAGCGATTCTCGGGGCCATGTCGGTCATGGCAGCGCTCGACTGCCCCACGACTGTCACCAGCTATCTGATGTGCACCGACAACATGCCCTCGGGCTCGGCCATGAAAATGGGTGACGTCCTTCGCATCCACGGTGGCAAGACGGTCGAGGTCCAGAACACCGACGCCGAGGGCCGCCTGGTGATGGCCGATGCGCTGGTGCTCGCGACGGAACGCGACCAGCCCGACGCTATCGTCGACATTGCCACCCTCACTGGAGCAGCGTTGCGGGCGCTCGGGCCGAAGATGGCGGTGGTGATTGGCAACGACCAGGCCCTCGTCGATCAGGTCGTGGGCGCGGCCACGCGAACCGACGAGCGCGTATGGCAGCTTCCACTGGAACACGCGTACCGTGGCCAGCTCAACTCGGAGATCGCCGACCTCAAGAACATGGGCGATGACGCGAACGCCGGCGCCATCACCGCCGCGCTGTTCCTGGAGGATTTCGTCGACGGTCGGCCGTGGGCGCATCTCGACATCGCGGGCACCATGAGCGTTGGGGCCGACGACGGCTGGCGCTCGTGGGGCGC
This sequence comes from uncultured Chloroflexia bacterium, assembly GCA_963776625.1. Taxonomy (GTDB): domain Bacteria; phylum Chloroflexota; class UBA6077; order UBA6077; family CF-72; genus CF-72. The sequence continues at coordinate 739,389 of CAVZNP010000015.1, forward strand.
CACGGGTTTCGGGGCGCGTCTGCTGCTGGACCTGGCACGCACATTCGCACCCACCACCGCTCGGAACTGACGACCGCGCTCGAGATTCGAATGCTGCCCAGCCTCGGCTTGTCGCCCAGCACCACCTGCTTCATCATTCTGGGCGCCGCGGTGGCGCTGTTCGTCTGGAACCGGCTGCCCATTGGCCTCGTGGCGATCGCCGTCACCCTGTCGCTGTGGGCCACCGGCATCCTGAATCTGAATCAGGCGTTTGCAGGTTTCGGCGACCCGGTGGTCATCTTCATCGCCTCGCTGTTCGTCGTCAGCGAGGCGCTCGACGCGACAGGTGTCACGACGTGGGTTGGTCAGCAGTTGATCACCCGCGTCGGCGGCAGCCAGGTCCGCTTGCTCGTGCTCACGATGCTGCTGGCGGCAGCGCTGAGCGCGCTGATCAGCCCCAACGGCGCGGTCGCGGCGCTGATGCCGATGGTCGTCATCCTGGCGGTCCGACTGGGGCGTTCGCCGTCGCTGCTGCTGATGCCCCTCGCCTTCGGGGCTCACGCCGGATCGCTGCTGCTCCTGACGGGCACGCCCATCAACGTGATCGTGTCGGAGGCGGCGACCGACGCCGGGCTGGGCGGATTCGGCTTTTTCGAGTTTGGACTCGTCGGCGTGCCGCTCCTGCTCGGTTCGGTGGCCATCGTCATCCTGTTCGGGGAGCGGCTGTTGCCCAAACGGACGCCGAAGTCCATGCCTCCGAACCTCGGGGATTACGCGCGGACCATGGTCAAGCAGTACCACCTGCCTGGTGGGTTGGTGCGGCTGCGTGTGGAGCATGGTTCGCCGCTGATCGGGACGCCGCGGTCGGCGCTGGACCTCGCGCCGTATCCGGACACGGAGATGGTGGGCGTGTATGCCGCTGGAGGTGGGCCAGCCACCGACGACGCCTTCCAGCCGGATGACGTGCTGGTGGTGCGGGGGACCAGCGTCAGCATCAGTCAGCTGGCGGATATGCAGGCCCTGGCTCCGTACGCGGAGCCAACCGCTTTCGACGCTGCTGGACGCGCTGACGAAGAGGGAGAGGGGAATCGCGCAGAAGCGCACACGCTGCTGAGCAGTAAGGTCGGTGTGGCCGAGCTGATGATTCCGCCGCGCTCGGCGGCGATCGGCATGACGGTGTTCCCGGGCATGGCGGCCAGCAACGGTGATCTGCTGATCCTCGCAATCCAGCGCCAGGGCGAAACGCTGCCGCCACGCGAGACCGCGCTCGCCGCTGGAGACGCGCTGCTGGTACAAGGCACCTGGGACGCCCTCGATGCCAACGAGGACGACAGCGACGTTCTGGTGGTCGATTCGCCGGACATCGTGCGCCGCCAGGCGGTACCGATGGGCCCGGGCGCCGGACGGACCCTCGGCGTGCTGGTTGCCATGGTCATCGTGCTGGCCACCGGCGTCGTGCCGGCCGCGGTGGGCAGCTTGCTGGCGGCGTGCGCGCTGATCCTGCTCGGCGTGCTGAGCCCCAACCAGGCCTATCGGGCGATTTCGTGGACGACCATCGTGCTCGTCGGCGGTATGGTGCCGCTATCGCACGCGCTGCAGTCCACGGAGCCGCCGAGCTCATCGCCCAGGGACTGGTGCACGTGGTGGGCGAGGCCGGACCGTACCCCTTGTTGTTCGGCTTGATCCTGATCACGGCGGTGCTGGGGCAGCTCATCAGTAACACGGCGACGGCGCTGGTGGTCATTCCGATTGCGCTGTCGGCCGCGGCGGCGTTCGGCGTCTCTGGCAAACCGATGCTCATGGCGGTCAACGTGATGTCGGCGGCGGCGTTTCTGACGCCGGTGGCCACACCCGGGAACATGATGGTCATGGGGCCCGGGGGGTATCAGTTCACGGACTACTGGAAGCTCGGACTGCCGATGCTGGTGTGGTTTGGCATTATCGCGCTGGTGTGGGTGCCGCTCGTCTGGCCATTCTGACAGCGTACGGCTGGCGTTTGGGCTCGTTCCACGCCAGCGTCTGACACGATCCGCGTCATAAGCTCGAGCGGGCGTCCTGCCGTTCTGCGAGGGCCTGGTCTACCCGCGCGTACTGGTCCATCTGCGACGCGCCCGGATCGAGCGGCAGTGCAATCACGAATTGCGCACCCTCACCCTCCGGCGCTTCGGCCCAGATGCGTCCGCCGTGCAGCTCCACGATCTGTCGGCTAACGTACAGGCCCAACCCCATGCCCGCCGAATGCGATGCCGCGGCCCCCGCCTGATAAAAACGCTCGAAAATGCGCTCGCGCAGCTCCGCCGCAATGCCCGCGCCGTGGTCGCGGACACTCACCAGGACAATGCCGGGCTGCAGCGTCTCGTTGTCGACCTCCACCTCGACGCTGGCGCCCGCCGGACTGTGCTTGATCGCATTATCGAGCAGATTTGTGAGAACCTGCTCGATGCGAAGCGTGTCAATGCGGATCTGGACCTGCGGCGGGGAGCGCAGGACGAAGACGTGGTTGGGCGATCGCTGCTCGGCATTGGCGAGGATGTCCGCGACGAGCTGACTGAGGTCCGCGTCGCGATAGTCCGGTGTGAGCTTGCCCGGATTGAATGCGCGAGACATCCAGCAGCTGCGAGACCAGCCGCGTCAGGCGGTCGGACTGGATGTTGATCACACTCAGGGCCTGGCGGAGACGCTCCGGGTCCACGCCGCCGCTCTGATCCATAGTCCGCAGCGTCAGCTGGGCGTACCCTCGCAGGCTCGTGATCGGCGTCTTCAGCTCGTGGGCCGCGACCGACAGGAACTCGTCTCTGGCGGCCAGCGCCTCCTGAGCCTCGCGGTAGAGGCGTGCGCTGTCAATGGCCAGCGCGGCCCGCCGAGCCAGATCCTCAGCCAGCGCCAGATCTTCGCGGGTGTAGGCGCGGCCCGATTCGCCGAATACCAGTGTGACGGTCGCTCGCTCGCGACCGGGCGTCATCAAGGGCACGGTCATGCGGGCGCGCGGCTGCAGCCTGACCAACAGGTCCCGCAGGCGCGGGTCATCCGGCTCCCGCTCGAGCGCGCCACCGGACCGCTCGGGAAGAAACTCCAAACCACCGGTCTCCAGCACCGGCACGACTCCCGAAAGCGCGTCGGCGACCAGCGGGTAGTGACCCTCTGCCGCCCGCACGGCCTCGGCCTTGGTCAGGTCCACGTGCGCAACCGCGACACGGTTGATCTCACCCGCCTCATTGACCGCGTCGATGGCACACCAATCCGCGAGGCGTGGCACGGCGAGGTGCGCCAGGCTGACCAGCGTGGTGCGGTAGTCCAGTGACGAGGCCAGCACCGTGCTGGCTTCGGCCAGGAATGCGAGGCGTTGTTGCGCGGCCTCCGCGTCGGCGCGCGCGGCCTGGGCTCGCGCCAGCAGTTGCAGACGCTCGGCCTCGACGGCCGACCTGCGCGCGATCTCGTCGGTCAGCTCCTGATTGAGCTCGGTGAGCTGCGCCGTTCGTTCCAGGACGCGGCGTTCCAGATCCGCGTTCAATCGTTTGACGGTTTCTTCAGCTTGCTTGCGCTCGGTGACGTTCTCGATCATGGCGATTTGCAGTTGGGGATCGCCAGCGGCGTCGCGCACGAGCGAGACCGTCAGGTGGGTCCACACGGACTGGCCGTCGCTGCGGAAGAACTGCTTTTCCAGCTGGAAGTAGTCAATCTGCCCGCTGACCAGCTGCTGGTAAGACTCCCAGACCGGCACCAGGTCCTCGGGATGCATGAACTCGGCAACCGTGCGATTGCGCATCTCGTCTCGGGTGTACGCCAGGAGTTTCTGCAGGGCGGGATTAGCGTCCAGGATGCGGCCTTGCGTGTCGCCAATGCCGATGCCGATGGCCGCCGATTCAAACAGCGCCCGGAAACGGGCCTCGCTTTCCCGGAGCGCCTCCTCAGCCTGTAGCCGTGCTGTCAGCAGCGCGGTGCGGATGGTCTCCTGGTCGCTCAGCACGATCTGGCGCGTTTCGTTCAGGAAGCCCGCCGACACTTCGGCCAGGACGGTCATCACCGCGCGCTGCGCATCTTCGACCCGATCGATCTCGGCGTGGGCTGGGAGTCGCACGCCGAGGACCTTGAGCGTTTCGCTCAGCGTCGCTGGATGGCCGTAGTACATGCGCGCGATCGCCGAGCCGACACTGAGCGCCGAGTAGCCGTCATGCGGTCCTCCGCGGATCAGCGAGATCAGCTGATCCAGCCACTCCAGCAAGTGCTCGTGGACTTGCACCGGTCCGAATGAGACATATCCGGTGCCCGAGATGCCCCGCTCCCATTCCGAAGCGATCACCTCTCGATCATCTCGAGGTGCTCCGGTCATCTGCGCCCGATCCAGCGAGGTCGATCCCATCAGCTCAGGGCGGCGTGGGCTTGTGTCCTACACCGGCCAGGCCAGTACAACGCTCCGGGTGGTCCAGGAACAGGTCGTCTTCGCGCTCCGGACGCCACAAGGGGAGCCAGACCGCGCCCGGCTCGACCATTTCGAAGTCGCCAAAGAATGCACGGATCTCGGCCAACGAACGCGTTTTCAGCGGATTCGGCGTGCGCGCGTACAGCGCTTCGTGCTCCCGGCTTCGGTCCGGGTCCCCCTCAGAGCTGGCATGCGAAATCACGAGGTAGCTGCCTGGCGCCAGCGCATTGCGCAGCTCGCGGACGCACGTCGAAGCCTGGACGTCGTCTGGCAAGAAGTGGAGGACCGCGACGACGAAGACTGCCATCGGGCGTCTGAAGTCCAGCAGCCGTCGGACGATGGGATCGTTGAGGATCTTCTGAGGATCCCGCAGATCGGCCTGGATGACGCCGACGTTGGGCGTGTCCTGCAAAATGGCGCGACTGTGCGCCACGGCGATTGGGTCGATATCGACATACACCACGCGCGCATCCGGGTTGCCACGATGGGCGACTTCATGCACGTTGCCGACGGTTGGGATCCCCGAGCCAATATCCAGAAATTGGTCGATGCCCTGATTGACAAGGTACGTCACTGCGCGGCGCAGGAAGCCGCGATTTACGCGCATGATCAGCGGCAGCTCGGGCCAGAGGGCGATAGCCTCTTCGGCCATCTGACGGTCGACCTCGAAGTTGTGGAACCCGCCAAGGTAGTAGTCGTACATGCGCGCGGCGCTCGGCCGATCGATCGGCACCTCCGTTGGCGCCCACGGGGGCGTGCTCACACTTGGTCGCTCCTGCCGACCAGAAGTCGTGAGCGGAGAGCGCGGCGTCGGAGGCGCACCGGGGAATCCCTTCGGCGAGGTTTAACAGAAAGAGTGCTCACGGTATGCTCAGCATCGCCACCCCGGGTGGGGCCTCGTGTTGCGGATGAGGATACGCCTATCTACACTCGTCGCGTAGCCATGCGAATCCACAACCTGTTCGAAGATGACCGCGGCGAATCGCACTGGCGGGACATCGAAGTCGAGTGGACAGAGCAGACGATAGGCGGCCCGGCCTCCAGACGGCTGCCGGCCAGCGGCCTCATCTTCCGCGAGATGCCCGTCAGCTACGATCTCGATTGGCACGTCGCGCCGCGCAGGCAGTACGTGGTCCATCTGGATGGCGACGCGGTGATCACCGCGAGCGACGGCGAGAGTCGCACCATCAGCGCCGGCGAGATCGTGCTGGTCGAGGACGTGGCGGGCAAGGGGCACCGCTCCAGGAATGCGGTTGGCCGACCCTACCACTGCTTGTTCGTGGCGCTCGACTGACGCAGAACAGGTGCGGCTATGGACGAAGCGATCGTTGGCACCTACAGCAACCAGGGTGAGGCGGAGATGTGGGCCGAGGTGCTGCGTGGCGCCGGCATCGTGTGTCGTGTGGCGCGCGTGAGCGTCGAGGTGGCGGCGGTCGGCTTCGACGCCTGGGTGCCCTGTGAGCTACGGGTGCGAGCCGAGGACGCGTCGCGCGCGGCGGAACTCGTGCCACCACCCGTGGACTGACAGATGACCTGCGGGTGAACGGGAGAGGTGGTGCGCGTGAGACTTGACGAGCTGGTCCGTCCGGGGCGCGCGGCGCTGGTGATCGTGGACATGCAGAATGACTACTGCCACCCCGACGGGGCTGAGGCGGCGCTCGGCGCGGACGTGCGCCTGGTGGGTGAGATGGCCCCGCGACTGGTGGCGTTTGTCGCGGAAGCGCGCGCCGCGGGCGTACGCATCATCTTCGTCAGGACCCTCCACAGCCCCTGGACGAACTCGCCTGTCTGGGAGGCCCGCGGCAGCGGTCGACACGCCCGCTCGGAAGTGCGGCTGTGTCTGCCAGACACCTGGGGCGCCGAGTTTTATGCTGGACTCGTACCGCGTCAGAGCGCAGATTGGCAACCTGCTCGCCACGACTACGTCGTAACCAAACATCGCTACAGCGCCTTCGTCGACACGGATCTCGACCTGGTGCTGCGCGCGCAGCGAATCGAGACGCTTTTGCTGGCAGGCACTGCTTCGAACGGTTGTGTCGAGGCGACCGCGTCTATGGGATTCATGCGCGACTACGCCATTGTGTATGTCTCCGATTGCACGGCCGCAAGGACGGAAGCCAAACACGCGGAGGCGCTTCAGCGCGTGCGGTCGTGGGCAACGGTCGCAAGCGCGGCGGACGTGGTGGAGGCGTGGGCTCGGGCGTAACGCGCGGATACCATGCACACGGCGTTCGCTGATGGGAGGCCTGACTACGTGACCGTGGAAACACAACAAGTGTATGGCAAGCGCGGCGCGCTCGACCTTGACAACCTCGAAGTTACGACCGACGAAGAAATCGACGCGCAGCTCACGCGTGCGCGCAAGGAGCGCGGCTCGCTCGATCCGGGGCCACTGTACGCCATGACGTCCAGCAGCCTCTTGTTGTATACGCGCCCGGACTTTTCCAAGCTCAATGCGCGCATCCTGGACGGCTGGTACCGCGATCTGGACATCAAGCCAATCATCGCCCACTCGTCCTTTGTCAACCTGCACACCTACATCAATCAAGGCTGGGAGACCGGTATCGAAAACTGCACGCGCGGCCTGCAGGGCTGGGGGGTCACCAAAGCCCAGTTGATGGAGGTCATTGTGCACGCCGGTCTGAGTGCTGGTCCGCGTGGGATGCAGCGCGTGTACCGAGCGCTGGGCATTATTCTGGGCGACTACGTCGAGCACCCACGCGAGATCGACTGGCCTGAGGGCTGGGCGCCCGACACGGCGGCGTTCAAATGCGGCTTCGACACTTCAACGCGGCTGCTGACCAGCGCGGACAAGCAGGCGATCGAAGGCTGGTACGAAAAGACGATCGGTGAAGTGCCGCGCTGGGTGACGTGGCTCGCCAAACACGATCCCACGTCGTTGAAGGCGTATCGCGGCCGGTGGGAGGGCACGTTCCGTGGCGCGCTGCCAAAGCAGATGATGCCGTACCTGTCGATGCGCCACAACACGGTGACGGGTGATCGGGATGGGCTGCGTGAGGCGGTGCTGCTGGCGAGAGCGTGGGGCATCAACGACGTGTATATCGTCAATACGATCGTCCAGAGCGCCCACTACTACACCGGTATCGAGCGCCTGAACATGGTGGACGAGGTTCTGGGCGACGTCCTGTAGTAAGACGGTCTCCTGATCTAAGGAGACGGGTTTTCCCCGAGGGCACCCCCAGATGGGGGGTGCCCTCGTTGCGTTTCGGGTGGCGAAGACGTCGTTTTTTTCGCTGTTCACGTCTTGTTACGCAGTCGTGGGCGTTGTGCGCAGTTGTTGCGGGGGCTGTAACAGACCTGTGCGGAGCCATGCCTCACGCTGTCAGTGAAAGCCAATGACTCCAACGGCATCACGCGTAACTCAAAAGGACTTCGCCATGACGTCACCGCTCACCACCAATCAACCAGAGCTGCGCAGCCAGGACTCCGCGGCTGTCGCAGTCATCGGCACCAATTACGTGGGACTCGTTACCGCGGTGTGTCTGGCCGCACTTGGACATCGCGTCGTCGGTATCGACATCGACGCCTTCAAGATCGCGCGGTTGTCGCGCGGTGAACTACCCATCCACGAACCGCGTCTCGACGCGCTGCTCAGCGAACAGCTGGCTGCTGGTCGACTGCGCTTCACGCTCGATTACGCGAACGCGCTCGAAGACGCCCGCTTTGCATTCATCTGCGTCGGCACCCCGCCCAGTGCGGACGGTGGCGCGGACCTCAGCCAGGTGAAAGCCGCGACCGAGAGTCTGGTGTCTCACACGCCGGCTGGCGCCGACCTGGTGGTAGTCAACAAGAGCACGCTGCCAGTTGGCACCGGCGACTGGATGCAGGCCGAGCTGGACCTCGGGCTGATGCACGCCAATGCGCGCGTCTGGGTGGTCAGCAATCCGGAGTTCTTGCGCGAAGGCTCGGCCGTCGCCGACTTTCTCCGTCCGGACCGCGTGGTCATCGGTGGCAGCGACGCACAAGCCATCGAGCGAGTGGCCGGACTGTACGCCGGCTTGACTCCAGAGCCGCCGATCGTGAAGACCAATCTACGCACCGCCGAGATGATCAAGTACGCGAGCAACGCATTTCTCGCTACCAAGATCAGCTTCATCAACGAAATGGCCGCCATTTGCGAGCAGGTGGATGCCGACGTCGAGCAGGTCGCAAGCGGCATGGGCCTCGACCAGCGAATTGGTCCGCGGTTCCTCTCAGCCGGTGTGGGCTACGGCGGATCATGTTTCCCGAAGGACGTGCGCGCGCTGGAGCACCTGGCAACCCAGGCTGGTGTCGAACCGCGCGTGCTGCGCGCGGTGATGGACACCAACACGCAGATGCGTCAGCTGGTGCTGGACAAGGTCCGCACGCAGCTCGGCTGGCTCCACGGTCGGACGATTGGCATCCTCGGACTGGCGTTCAAAGCCAACACCGACGATGTTCGCGAGTCGCCCGCGATTGAGATTGCGCGCACGCTCGTGGAGGAAGGGGCGCATGTGCGCGCCTTCGATCCGGTGGCGATGGGTACCGCCGCGCGCCTGCTGGATGGCGTGGAGCTCTGCGCGGATGCGTATGCCGTTGCTGAGGACGCCGACGCGCTGCTGGTGCTGACCGAGTGGCCGGAGTTCCAGGCGCTCGACCTGGCGCGCATTCAGACGTCGATGCTGCAGCCGCTGGTGGTGGACGGTCGCAACCTGTTCGCGCCGGGGGATATGACGGAGCTGGGTTTCACCTACATCGCCACCGGTCGCGGTCTGACACACATCGCGCCGGCTGAGCACTGGCCCACCACTCCGCTGCAACTGCTCGCGCCCGTCCTCGCCGCGTAGTCCGCCAACTGTTTTCGATTTTCACGAGGGAGCTCGAAAGTCCATGGGAGAGGTATGCTCGCCGCGGCTTGCCCGCGACACCACGTACGAGCCGTACACCGTGCCGCTCGCCTCGCGGCGACAGCGCTGGCAGTACCGACTCCTGGTGGTCGCCTGGTTGATCGGTCAGATCTCATTCTGGTCGTGGTGGCTGCAAAGCGACCACGTCGTCACGCTCGTCGGGATGTTCTTGAACAGCCTGCTGCTGGTGTGGACTACGTTCCTGCCAGCCTGGTTGTTGTTCTTCGTCGGTCGCGCGCGGCGGCCAAATCCAGCCATTCCGCTGCCCGAAGGCCGCGTGGCGATGGTCGTCACCAAAGCGCCCTCCGAGCCCTGGCCGCTGGTGCGCCACACGCTCGAGAAGATGCTGACGCAAGATTTTCCCCACACGTACGACGTGTGGCTCGCCGATGAGGATCCGACCGCCGAGACACGCGCGTGGTGCGCCGAGCACGGTGTGTCGATCTCGTGTCGCAAGGGTGTGGCTGGCTACAACAATCCCACCTGGCCGCGTCGCCAGAAGTGTAAGGAAGGCAATCTCGCCTATTTCTACGAAGTCATGGGTGGTTACCAGCGCTACGATTTTGTCTCACAGCTCGACGCCGACCACGTGCCAGAACCAACGTACCTGACGGAGATGATGCGTCCGTTCGCCGATCCAACCGTCGGTTACGTGGCTGCTCCGAGCGTCTGCGATGCCAACGCCGCCACCTCATGGTCCGCCCGGGGGCGCTTGTTCGCCGAGGCAGCGCTGCACGGCGTGCTGCAGGCTGGCTACAACGCGGGCTTTGCGCCGCTGTGCATTGGCAGCCACTACGCGGTCCGCACGGCGGCTCTGCGCGACATCGGCGGCCTCGGTCCCGAGCTTGCCGAGGACTTCAGCACGACCGTCCTGATGAACGCTGGCGGCTGGCGTGGCGCCTTCGCCATCGATGCGCTGGCACACGGCGACGGTCCCATCAGCGTGGGCGACTGCCTGACACAGGAGTTCCAGTGGAGCGCGAGCGTCACGCGGTTGTTCGTCTCGATGTGGCGCGAGTGCAGCGATCGCATTGCGCTGCCCGCGCGGCTGCAGCTGGGCTTCGGGCCGATCTGGTACCTGTTGTTCACCTCAAACCTGCTGCTCGGCTACCTCTTGCCAATTCTGGCGCTCGTCCTCCACACACCGTGGGTCAGCGTCAACCTGATCGAATTCTTCATCCGTGCATCGATCCCCTCGGCGGTGGCGTTGTTGACCGTGGCGTGGATTCGGCGCTGCGGCTGGCTCCGCCCAGCAACGGCGCCGGTCCTGAGTTGGGAGACGGTGCTGTTCGAGTACGTGCGCTGGCCGTGGATGGCGATCGGCATCGGGCACGCGCTCATCGGTCGCCTGCTACGGCGCGAGTTCAGCTTCCGCGTCACACCGAAGGGCGTTGCGGAAGCGCGGCCCGTGGCGCAGCGAGTGCTGCTGCCGTACTTCGTGATCGTGGCGGCCGAAGCTGGCGCGACGATCCTGGTCGAACATCCCGGCGACGCGATCGGCTACGCGTATCTGGCCTGGCTGGCCGCGGCCAGCTACACGGTGGTCATCGCCGTGGTCGTGGCCCTGCAACTGCGCGAGAATGCGAGAAGCGTGCGCATCCCGCGTCTGCGACGCGTACGCGCCGCCTTGCGCTCGAGCTCGATGCCCGCCCTGAGCTCGGTGCTGGTCGGCGCCGCGATGCTCATGCGCGGTCAGGCCGCGCTGGCCGCCGTGATTGCACCCACGGCTGATGCGAATGTGAACGCCCCGTTCAACGGTTCTGCCTCGGTCGTGCTGCAGAACGCGGCCACGCAAAAGCCGCCGGTGGTCGTGAGCGCGCCGTCAGATGCGAGCGCGCCGTCAGATGCGAGCACACCGACCTCGACGGACGCCAGCGCGGCGCTGCCGATGGATCTGGCTAGCGATCACCTGAACATTGGCGCCTACGATCCGCAACTGGCGCTCACCGATCAACCCATGAACATCGAACAGTGGTACGTGCGACAGGATGACCCGCAGATGCTGGCGGGCGCGCTGGCGCACGCCGAGAACCAGCGCACGCCGATGGTGACCATCGAGCCGTGGCCGTCGGCCGGCAGCAGCTCCACGGACGTCCTGGCCGACGTCGTGAGTGGCAAGTCGGACGCCGACCTGCGCCAGCTTGCGGACATCGCGGCGGCCAACGAACCGCAGGTGGTGCTGGTGCGCTGGGGCCACGAAATGGAGCTCTCCAACCTGTATCCGTGGGGCGCTCAGGATCCGGCCGAGTACCAGCAGGCATTCCGACATGTGGTTGACATCTTCCGTGAGGAAGGCGCCACCAATGTGCGGTTCGTGTGGTCGCCCGCGGGCAACAGCAACGCGCTCGACTACTATCCTGGCGACGACGTGGTCGACTATGTAGGCGTTACCGTGCTTGAAGATGCGGGCTGGGACGCGGATTGGGGCCTGCAGCCGCAGTCCTTCGACGACATCTTCGGACCGCGCTACCGCCTGCTGGCGCCGCTTGGCAAGCCGATAATCATCAGCGAGATGGGCGTCAGCGGCACACCCGAGAACCAGGCCAGTTGGCTGACCGCTGCCGCCCAGTCGCTCGCCAACTACCCCGACCTGGTCGCGGCGGTGTACTTCGACGACGTCAACCCGCACTCCAACGCCGTACCGACCACGCCGGACTGGCGCCTGAGTGGCGCTGCGCTCAGCGCGTTCATGAACCTGGGCACGCGACCTATGGCGACCACGAGCTCAAGCTGAACTGGGGGAGGCTGGCCGCCGAGGTCCACGCTGCAAACGCGGTAGGACTCGAGTGCAGCCCCCAGGCATCCTCTTTCGCAATGTCGAACCACACCAGCGCCCCCACCCGAGGAAACAGCGGTAACTCGGTGGTGAGGGCGCTGGTGATCCAGTCTGCTTTCGAGCCGCCATTCTCGCTGCTCCCCACCTCCGCCAGGATCACGGGTTTGTTGGCGATGGCGGTGATCGCCGTGTACGGGGTTGAGACGACCTCGCGGAAGCTGCGCCAGCGCGGCGTGCCCCAGTCGAGGTACGGGCCGGTGTTGTAGGCGTCCAGGCCGAGCCAATCGACCATGTCGTCCCCGGGATAGACCGACCGAAAGCGTGCCTCGTGGACGGCTTCGGACTGGTCGCCGAGCATCTGGGGCGACCACACCCACTTGACGTTGCTGGTCGGATAGCGGGCAAAGATCGCGCGGACGTACCGCCAGGCGGCAATGTAGTCGGCCGCGGTATTGCCATTGACGCCGACGGCCCACGGATAGTGGGGCTGGTCGGTCATCTCGTGGGCGAAACGCAGGAGGACAGGACCTCCGTACGCCGACAAGCCGCGCGCCCAACTGTCGATGTAGTCGTCGTGGGCGCCAGAGAGGATGGCCGCGCGCAGCGACCAGGCGGGGTCGGGCCCCGTGCCTGCCCAGGGCTCCCAGGTGATCATCGGAACCGCACCCAGCGCGTTCACTGCCTGCAGGTCCGCGGCATTGAACTGGCCCTTCCAGCCGCCCCAGATCGCATACCAGTGCACAATCGACAGCTTGTGTCCGGTGCGATTCCCGAAATCGCGCACCGCCGACATGTCGTCCGGGAAAACAGTTTGATACAGGCCGAGGGCGACCGGCTGTGGCTGTGCCGCGGCCGCTACCGGCGGCTGCCACACGGAGGTCTGCAGGCACGCCGAGGCGAGAGACAGAGCCACGAGGAGGGCTCTGGTGGTGAGCGACGCGCGGGGTAGCTTGGGTCCATCCGTCATCTGGGTGCGCTGACGGACCGCAATCTTAGCGCGACCCGGCCTCAAAAGCTCGTGGCCGCGGGCCGTGGACACGGACCTGATCAGTGGCCGCGCATCGCCTTGATGATGCGGTTCGTGCGCTTGTCCGCCTGATAGGAGTTCACCACCAGCACGGCCCAGACCGCGGCTGGGATCCAGCCCAGAATCGTGATCTGCAAGATCAGCGCGATGCAGGCCTGAAACGGCTTGCCGCACAGCAGGATGGCCAGCGGCGGCAGGACGATCGCAATGAGGTATCGCATGGGTGGTGGCTACGCTCCCTGGGCCATGGATCTTAGCTTGCCGAACCCCGCGGGCCCTAGCAGGCCGTTGAAAAACCCGTCGAAGGGCTGAAAACGGGCTTGTCGGCCAGACTTCTAGCGTGATCGAAGCCGATGCGACGCCACGTCGCGATTCAGGCGTCGTAGCCGTAGTCGCCTCGGCGTTGCAGGAGGTCCGGAGCCGAGACAGGCTCGCGTACGCACCACGCAGTGCACTGACAGTGGTTCACTACACGGATGCAGTTCGGGCTCTTCGACATCAATCAAGGCGCGTGTCTCGATCCGGCGGTCTTGATTCGGACAGTGCAGCAGGCGGAAGCGGCAGGACTCGAGTCCGCGTGGGTGGGCGAGCACGTGGTGCTTCCCGATCCGCGCGTGGCGCCATCGCCGATGGAACCCACCGAGGCCATCCTGGATCCGATCGTGGCGCTGACGTTCGCCGCCGCGGTCACCAGCCGGCTGCGACTTGGCACCGGCGTGATCATCCTCCCACAGCGCAATCCGCTCGTGCTGGCCAAGGAGCTGGCCAGCCTGGACGTGCTCGCTCGTGGACGTTTGATCTTCGGGCTTGGCGTTGGCTACCTGGAACCGGAGTTTCGAGCGCTGGGTGTCGAGCTCAAGAACCACGGTCCGCGCAGCGACGACTATCTGGCAGTGATGCGGTCGATCTGGAGCGCGGAGCGGCCGGGGTACGAAGGTCGATTCTTCCGTTTCAGTGGCGTCAATGCGTTTCCGCGTCCGGTCCAGCAGCCGACGCCGACGCTGGTGGTGGGCGGACGCTCCGCTGCCGCGTACCGCCGCGCCGTCGAGCAAGCGCATGGCTGGTACGGCTTTGGCATGAGCCCCGAGCAGGCGTCAGCGGCGTTGGCGGAGCTGCGGCTGGCCAGGCAGCGCTGGCCGCGGCCAGCGGAGCTGGGTCAGCTGGAGATCAGCATTACGCCGGCACGCGGCGACGTGAGTCGTGAGCTGGTGCAGCGCTACGCTGAGCTCGGCGTGGACCGGCTGATCCTGCGGCCGCCGCACCTGGGTGATGCAAAGGCGTACGAGCGCAGCGTGGCATACATCGGGGACGAGCTCGTCGGCCGGGTCTAGCCCTAACAGCGTGTTGAAAAAGGTCTGCTTGTATCCACTCTTCAGAGAAGAATGCTTTTGACCTCGAGACGTTGCAGCCTCAAACGTCAGCCTCGGCCCTTTGAGGCACGCACTGTCAGCAATTCCACCGACGGTGGAGCCCTTCGACGGGTTTTTCAACGGCCTGACTCGGGCTGAAACGGGCTTGTCGGCCAGACTTCTAGCGTTATTCCATCCACGCCTCGGTGAGAATCGGTCCGCCCACGCCCGTGGGCGTTCTGGTTATTCCGTGCACTCCGGCCGTGGCAACCGACACGGCGAGGAATGAGCTGACGGCCATCGTGAAGGACTGGTCCAGGATGATGTCGTTGATCTGTGAATAGAGCTGTTGTCGTTTGGAGGCATCCGTCTCAGAACCGGCGGACTGGACCAGCTGTGTATACGTGTCGTCCTTGAAATTCGAAAACGCGTTGGCCGCCCCGAACGCACCGGTCTGCAAGCCGGAGGTTGCATCCTGGCCGCCGAATCCGCTGGGCATGCCGATGGCCATGCCCTTGTAGGCTGCCTTGACGGCGGTGTCGGACCAGGTGCCGTTGTCCATCGGCTGGATGTCGAGGTTGACGCCGATGCTGGCCAGGTCGGCCTGGTAGATCTGCGCAAGCTGAGTGAACTCCTGGATGGGACCCGCGGTCACGTAGTTCAGCTCGGCCGTGAAGTTGGAAACGCCGGCGCTCTGGAGGAGCGATTTCGCTTTATCCAGGTCGAACGCGTAGTTGGTGTTCTTGCCGGGCTCGCTGGCAGGCGAGCGGGGCGGCCAGGGAAGGTCACGCGGTGGGCCGACGAGTCCGCCGAGCGTGGTGTCCACAAAGCGTTGGCGGTCCAGCGCGTAGTTCATCGCCTGGCGGACCTCCTTCTTATCGAACGGTGGCGCCGCGACGTTGATCCAGATGGCGTAGTCGAAGCCGAGATCGTAGGCCGGTAACACCTGGTATCTCGGATCCGTGGTCAACCGCAAGGCATCGCTCGTCTGGGGGTAGTTGACGAAGTCGAGCGCGCCCGCTTCGAGTCGCACCATCATCGCCTGCGGATCCCTGGTGATGGCCACCTGATAGCCGTCGAGATACGGCCGGCCACTTTCCCAGTAGTTCGCGTTTCTGGCAAACGAGACGTGGTCGCCCTGGACCCACTCGACGAACGTGAATGGGCCCGTGCCAACGGCTTTGCTGGCCGCATCCGGACCCTCCAGGGTTTGCGGGTCCGCGATCCACAGCTGCGTCAGAAAATCGAAGACGCCGATGCGCGGCCTGTCGGAGGTCAGGATCACCGTGTATTTGTCAGGCGTTTGACTGGTCCACGCCTTGGCCAGACCGACCGATTGAATGGTGTAACTGCGAGCGGGATCCTTGGTGCGTTCCAGGTTGTAGGCAATGTCGTCGCTGGTCAACTCGCGGCCGGTATGAAACTGAACGCCCTTGCGCAGGTTCAGCTTGATCTGCGTGTAGTCGCTGCTGAGGTCCCAGCTTTCGGCCAGGCTGGGGACGGGCTGCAGCTTGTCGTCGTAGGCGAGCACCGGGTCGTACAGGCCCTGGAGAATCTCGAAGGAGATGCTGCCGAAGCCGAGGTTGGCGATGTCCGCGGCCGTGCCGAAGCGCAGCGTGCCGCCGGTTTTGGGGGTGGCGACCGGCGTGGCGGCCGCGGCGACCGGCGTGGCGGCCGAAGCGACCGGCGTGGGCGCCGTCACCGCTGTGGTCGGGCCCGCGGTCGCAGGTGACGACGTCTGATTGGCGAGGGGCGGCGTGGCGGGCGCGGGCTGGGGCGTTGCGGCGCAGGCAGGCAGGATCGTTACGGCCAGGCCGCAGGCGATCAGCCCGAGCGCCTGCCGCCGCTGGAGGTTGCTGCTGGCAAGATCTCGAATGCTGTTGGCGGGCACGCGGCTAGTCAATCACGCGCGGCCCGCCGCGTGCAGTGCGACCGCGCGTGCAGTGCGACCGCGCGTGCAGTGCGACCGCGGGGCGCCACCGACTACGTTACGGCCTCAAACGTCAGCCCGCGCCCTTCGAGGCACGCACTGTCAGCAATTCCATCTGTGATGGAGCCCTCGACGGTTTTTTTCGATGGCCTGCTAAGCGGCGTTCGAGGTCGGGTTCGTCGAATGTGGGTTGCCCAGAAGAGCCTGGTTCAGCAGCTCCGCGTGTGGGCGAACCTGGGAGGCCGCGTGCAGCCCAGCGCCGGTGTAGTCGAGGTAGACGTGGGAGTGATCGTCAAGCCGCGCATACTCGCGTGCGCGCAAGGCCTCGAGGTCCGCGAGGTCGACGGCCGGATAGGCGCTGTGGAATCGTTCACATCGAACGTGTGAAGCAGTTCACAGCAACTACACTGCCGGCAGTGCGCAGGGATGTCTCCGAGGATCTGCTGGCTGGGCGGGGCGGGAACCGCCTCGCCTGGGAGGACGTTCCGCGGTCGGTGCGTGCGCAGGTCGCGGCGTGGCTGGGCGGGGAGATCTCGCACGTCGAAACACGGCCAGGTGGGTTTTCGCCTGGTGTTGCGGGGGTGCTCGTGACCGTCGACGGTCGTCGCTTCTTCGTCAAGGCGGCGGGTCGGTTTCCGAACGACACGGCGCCGCGGATCCATCGCCGCGAGATCACCATCGCTCGGCGGCTGCCCGCGCAGCCGAGCGTGCCGCGGCTTCTCTGGTCGCTCGACGACGAGCAGACAGGCTGGGTTGTGTTGCTCTTTCAGGAGCTCCACGGAGCGCCGCCGCGGGTGCCGTGGCAGCGCGGCGAGCTGGAGCGCGTGCTGCGCGGTCTGGCGACGCTGATGGACACCCTGACGCCCAGTCCGCTGCCCCTTGAGGTCAGCGGTGACCTGCGGGAGTCAGCGCTGCTGGGCGAGTACTGGAGTCGCCTTGCGGCGGAGCCGGCGGGCCTGGATGACTGGTCTCGCCGACACTGCGAGCGACTTGCCGATCTGGAGCGTCAGGCACCGTCGGTCCTGGCGGGGGACACGCTGCTGCACCTGGATATTCGTGCTGACAACGTCCTGCTGACGCCGGACTCCGTGGCGTTTGTGGACTGGCCACATGCGCGCCAGGGGGCCGCCTGGGTGGACCTGGTGTGCTTTGCGCCAAGTGTGGCGATGCAGGGCGGGCCGCGGCCGGATGAGGTGCTGGCGCTCTACCCGGGCACATTGCCCGACACCGCGGCGCTGCTGTGCGCGCTCACGGCGATCTCCGGCTATTTTACGTGGGGGGCGCTGCAGTCTCCGCCGCCGGGCTTGCCGAACCTGCGCGCCTTTCAGGATGCGCAGGGGCGGGTGGCGCGACGCTGGCTCTCCGAGCGTCTCGGTGCCACCCGCAACGCGACGTGACGCGGACTCAGTCGTAGCGCAGCGCGACGATCGGGTCCAGCAGGGCTGCGCGGCGCGCGGGATAGAGTCCGAAGAAGATGCCGATCAGCGTGGAAGCGCCAAAGGACACCACGATGGCATTCCATGGCACCACCGTCGTCCAGCCCAGCATCGGCAGCGCCAGTGCGATACTCGTTCCGAGAACGATACCGGTAAGTCCTCCAATCGCGGCGAGGACGACGGCCTCCACCAGGAACTGCCACATGACGTCGCTTGGCTGAGCGCCAATGCCCAGGCGAATGCCGACCTCGCGCGTACGCTCGGTGACGCTCACGAGCATGATGTTCATGATGCCAATGCCGCCAACGACGAGTGAGACCGCCGCGACACCGCCCAGCAGCAGCGTCATGGTCGAGCTGACGCTGGAGACACGCGTGATCAGATCGTTGTTGTTGCGGATAGTGAAGTCATCCGCCGAGCCCGTCTGAAGACTGTGGCGCTGTCGCAGCAGCGATTCGATGGAGGACTGCACGCTGGTCATCTGGTTCGCGTCGGTGACCTGCACCACAATCTGGTTGATGGAGGTGGAGCCGAACAGGCGGACCTCCCCCGTCTGGAACGGGATCATGACGGTGTCATCCTGATCGCCGCCGGGGCCCGCGGTGCTGCCCTTGCTGGTCAGCACGCCGATGACGGTGAACGGCACATTCCGAATGCGGATGCTCTGTCCGACCGGCGACTCGCCACCCGGAAAGAGATTGCTCGCAACGGTCTGACCGATGACTGCCACGTTGTCGGAGCTGGTGTTGTCCTGATCCGTGAAGAACGTCCCTGAGGCAACCGTCCAGTCCTCGATCTGGGCGTACGCGGGTAGCACCGCCTGGACGCGCGTCGACCAGTTCTGGTTGCCGGCGATGAGCTGAGCGCTGCCCGAGGCCACGGGACTTACCGCGCTCACGCCGTTCACACCCGCGATCGCGGTCGCGTCGGTGGATTTCAGGGTGGTGGTCGAGCCGGCGCCAGCAGCGACTCCGCCGCTGCTGCTGCTGCCGGGCATGATGGTCAGAACGTTGGTGCCGAGGCCGGACAGTTGGGATGCCACCGAGGCGCTCGCACCCTCGCCGAGCGCCACGATCGCGATGACCGCGGCGACGCCGATGATGATGCCGAGCGTTGTCAGCAGGCTGCGGCCTTTGTTCGCGCGCAAGGCCGCCAGCGCGGACGGAATCGCGTGTACGATGCGCAGCCGCCCGCCGCTCTTCTGTGGCGTTTCGGCCAGGAGGGAAAAAGGATCGTTGGTCATGATAGAGATGTGCTCCCGACTCGGACGAGCGGACTACGGCGCGAGCCGCGCTCCGCCACCGCCTCCGAAGATGCTGCCCGTTCGGGCGGTCGACGTCGTTGTCGACGCCTGGCTACTTGCCTTTGCGCTCCCGGTCGAGCCCGTGACCACCCCCTCGCCGGGTTGCAGTCCCGAGACAATCTGGGTGCTGGTTCCGTCAGTGATGCCGGTCTGGACTGAGACTGGTGTGCTCACGCCGTTTTGCAGCACGTCGACCGTCGACGGATTGCCGGAGAAAGTGAACGCCGAGTTGGGAACGACGACGGTATTGTCGGCTTCCTGCGTGATGATGGTCACCGTCGCGGTCATGTCCGGCAGGAGCTGGACGTTCGTTGGATCGGTCGAAATCAGCACCGTGTAGGTCACCACGTTGGACGTCGTGGTCCCGGCTGGCTCGATGGCAGCCACCGTGCCGGTAAAGGTTTGATTGGGATACGCCGTCAGCGTGAAATCCGCTTTCTGACCGACCTGGACCTTGCCGATATCCGCTTCGCTGACCGACGCGGCTACCTGTGGCGTGCTCAGGTCCGCCAGGGTGATGAAGCCGCTGGTGGTGCTGGTGCTGGTAGTCGTGGCGCTACTCGTGCTGCTGGTGGCGCCGCCAGTGATCCACTGACCCACCGCGCCGTCGAGGCTTTCGATCGTGCCACTGGTGGGGGCGGTCAGGACGGCCGCGGAGAGGTTCTGCTGCGCGGTCTGCAGCGCAGACTGCGCGTTGGCAACCTGGGCGTTGGCGGTGTCGAGGTCCGCCTGGGTGTAGGGCGTGTCGGTCTGCGCGGCGGTGGCTTGCTGGGTCTGGAGGGCGGCCTGCGCCGAATCGACGCTGTTCTGCGCCGATTGGATCGTCGCGCTCTGGCTGTCCTCGGTGTTCTGCAAGGTGACGTTGGCCTTGTCGAGCGCGGACTGGTCCTGGCCAACGGTGTTTTGCGCGCTCTGGACGCTAGCCGCCTCCTTGGTCTGGTCGGTGCTGAGGGTGCCCTGCGCCGCGAGTACGCTGTTCTGTGCTTGATCGACGGTGGCTTTTGCTGACTGCAGTCCCTGACCGTTCTGGGCCTGGTCGGCCGCCAACGCCGCCTGCGCGGTCTGCAGCGCATTCTGGGCGGTGGTGACCTGGCCCTGGCCGCTGACGACGCTCGCCTGGTTCTTGGCGGCGTCCGACTGCTGCGTGGCCTGTGCCGTCTTCAGGGCGCCCTGCGCGGAGGTGAGCTGGGTCTGGGCCGAGACCAGGCTGGCCTGGTTCTTGGCCTGATCGGAGACGAGCGCGGCCTGTGCGGTGCTGACCGCGTTCTGGGCGGTGGTGACGTCCGCATTGGCACTGGCGACGCTCTGGTCATTCTGTGCCGACGTCAGCGTTTGTTGAGCCTGCGAGGTGCTCACGTCGGCCGACGTTGAGGCCGGCGATGACTGTGTAGCGGCCACCTGCTTGGAGGCGACGGTGTTGCTGGCGCCAGCGACGGTCTCGGTGTTGGCCAGAGCGGTCTGCGCATTGGACAGATCGTTCTGCGCGTTCTGGACCGCGACCTGGTCGGCCTGTGTGGCGGTGCTGAGCTCGGCCTGCGCGGCGGCATAGGCGGCCTGCGCCTGGTCGAGGCTCTGCTGCGCGTTTTGCACCCCGACGGTGTCGGCCTGATTGGCCTGGTCTGCACTCTGTTGCGTGGCGGATTGCGCGGCGTTCGCGTCGTCCAGGGACTTCTGCGCGTTCTGGACGGCGACGGTGTCCTGATTGAGCTGCGCCTGGACCTGGCCCCAGTTGGCCTGGAAGGTCTGGAGTTGATCGGAGTACGCCTGTTGGGCGTTCGAGAGCGCGGTCTGGTCCGCCTGGAGTGTCGCGTCGGATTGCGCCTGCGCGTTGGTCGCGACTCCCTGATCAGAAGTGAGGGTGACTTGCGCGGAATTGACGTCCGCCTGCGCGGCGGCCACGGTGGAGCTGGCGCTCGCGGTAGTTGCGTCCAGACTCTTTTGCGCGCCGCTGAGCGTGGTCTGCGCGGCGTCGACCTGCGCCTGGGCCTGGGCCTGCGCCTGGGGGGTGACGCCGGCGGCCACCTTGGTCAGGTTGGCTTGCTGCTGCTCGAGGGTGGCTTGCGCCTGATCGACGGCTGCCTGCAGATCGCTGGTGTCTTCTTTTGCGAGGACCTGGCCGGCGGTCACGGTTTGACCGACCGCCACGTCGATTTCGGCCAACTGGCCGGAGGTCTTGAACGTGAGCGGCACGCTGGAAACGGTCGTGACTGGTCCGGTGGCGCTCACGCTGACCTGCACGGAGCCCTGGGCCGCCTGCGCCGTCTGGTAGGTTGGTGCCGACGTTCGGTGCGCGAACGGATCGCCCAGAACCGCAACATAGATGATCGCCAGCACAAGCATCAGCGCGATTGCGAGGGTGGCCAGGCCGATCGGAAAGCGACCTGGCACCCACGTTCGCGAGTGGGGAGCAGACTGAGCCATCGAGTGATCTCCTTCAGATGGCTCCAGCATCGGGCAAGAAGATTGGATTCTGGTGAGAAGAAATATAAAAGGAGTTTTTCCCCCGGAGGGGACCCCCCAGGGGGAGACGAGGAGCGCGTGCCAGAGAGTCGGGGGGGTTTTTCCCCAGAGGGGACCCATCTAGCTAGGGAGACGGGGGCAGCGCCCGAGGGGACACCTGGGGGGAACGGGTCAAGGATCCACGCGTTTTCCCCGGCGGAGGGGGGCCCCCCGCGGGGACGGAGTGCGCCAGAGGGGAACGGGTTGAGGAGCCACGCGTTTTCCCCGGAGGGGCCCCGCTGGGGGGACGGAGCGCGCCAGAGGGGAACGGGTCAAGAATCCACGCGTTTTCCCCGACGGAGGGGGGGCCCCCCGCAGGGATGGAGCGCACCAGAGGGGAACGGGTTGAGGAGCCACGCGTTTTCCCCGGAGGGGACCCCGCTGGGGGACGGAGCGGCGCTTGCGGGAGGCGTCCCTCGCGGGGCGCGAAGCTCAGGCGATCGGGCGGCCGGAGAACGCTGCCAGGCGGTCGTAGAGCGGCGCGCTGGCAGCTACTGGCACTTCGGGCCCGAA
This sequence comes from uncultured Chloroflexia bacterium, assembly GCA_963776625.1. GTDB lineage: Bacteria > Chloroflexota > UBA6077 > UBA6077 > CF-72 > CF-72. The sequence goes on from CAVZNP010000015.1 coordinate 761,510, forward strand.
CGCCTGCCCCCGAAACTCGGGCCTCAGATTCTCGCTGAGCCACGTCAGCGACACCTGGCCCACCTGCTCATCCAGTGCGTCGATTGGCTCGCCCAGGCTCCTGGCGACGTCCCAACTATGCACGGCCAGGTCGGCCATCTGCTGACCAAGTGCCCAGCTCAACGGCAGCTCGCCGAAAGACGTGGTCAGCGTGCCCTGCGTGCCGCGCGCCTGCCACGCCTCGATGAGGTCGCGGCTCGCCGCGCGGTACGCCGCTAGCCAGTCGTCGCCGAGGCGATCGACGTCGGCCGAACCGCGTTCCGTCCCGCGCGCGGTCGCGACGAAGATGTCCACGTCGTACAGAATGTGGTTCACCAGCTGGCGGAGGTTCCACTCGGGACACGGCGTGCGCAGGCTGGCCTGCTCCGGACGAATACGCGTGACCAAGCCGCCGAGCTGCCCAACCGCGCGCTCGAGGAGACCCACGCTCGGCACCGCTGGACGATCAGAGGAGCCACGTCCGCAGGAGCCACGTCCGCAGGAGCCAGGTCCGCAGGAGCCAGGTCCGCAGGAGCCAGGTCCGCAGGAGCCAGCTCCGCAGGAGCAACGTCCAGCTGATAGTCCAGCGTCATGCTGTGGCCACTGTCCGCGTCGATGTCAATGTGCGCCTCGCCGCGCAGTCCACGGAGCTCGCCCGTGGCGGAGTCCGGCACGATCACCCATCGTGTCAGGCTACCGTCAGCGGTGGCAGTCGCGGTGTGGAGCAGCACGAAGCTGCCGCTCCGACCGCCCAGACGACCGTCGATGCGCTCGACGGCAACGTAGGCGCGCGAGGTCTCGGGCAGGCCCTGCACGCCGAGCAGCTCGACACTGCTCGAAGCTTCGAGGTCACCGTGAAACGTCTTGGTCAGCTGGGCGCGGCTCAGCTTGATGCCGTCCTGGTCGTGGTACACGCTGTCATTCCACGCGTCGATCTGAAAGGTACAGGTCGCTCTGGTTGACATACGTCGATGATCCAGGCTGCGAACTGGGTGCGTATTGTAAGAACGCGTCAAAGCGAGCTCGATCGAGCGCGCGCGACTGACGCAGCCGGCTCAACGCCCGCCGAACCGCCAGGGCGGCGTTGCCGACCAGCAGACCCACCAGCAGATAGCTCTGGCCTGCCCCGAGCTCTTCGGCGACGACGCTCACGAGGGCAGTCAGCACGCCAATGGCCACCTGTTCGGAATAGCGGGCGGGCGACGTGGGCGGGTCGGTCAGCATGAACAGCGCTAAGAAGAGGCTGGCCTGGACGAAGGGCGTGCGAAACATTTCGGCCGCGGTGACGGGATCGAATCTGCCCAGCACCGCCGAGAGTGTGAACAGCGTGCCCAGGAATGCCAGCACCAGCGGAAACTTGTTGACGCGCTGGACGATGAACATGCCGACGGCGATGACGACAAAGGCGAAGGGCCAGCTCAGGTCTGGCAACGCGCCCCACCAGCTCTGTCCGGTGCCGAACAGCGGAATAGCCACGAGGAGGGCCAGGCCAGACCGGATTGAACGCGTGCCAGTGCTCCGCCGCCAGCACGTGTTTGCCGAGTGTCGCCAGCACGGCGACGGCGGCGGTGGTGGTGTGTGGCGTGAGCGGGCTGAGGACGAAGCCGACGATCATGCCCGAAAGGATCGCGGACGTTGGCCAGGCCGCGGCGACGGTCGAGTGCGTTGACGGCCAGCTCGGCGATCGTGGCGCCGAGGACCGCGGCCAGCATGTGGGGGACCGCGACGGACCAGCCAATGGCGGTGGCGGCAAGCGCGAAGAGGCCGGCGAAGACAACGAGGAGGGCGGCCTTTGGCGTGCGAAGCGTGAGCGTGGACATGCGTGCCTCAGGCGACCTGACTAACCGTTGTTGCGCTGGTTGCGCTGGTTGCGCTGGCGACAGCGGTGTGGGCCTGTGTGAGCGCCTGCTGGACGGCCTGCTTGAATGCCTGAGAGCTGTAGGTTGCGCCGCTGATGACATTCACATTCGCGGACTGAACCTGGACCACCTGCGCCGGCAGCGACGCGATGCGCGACATGGGGAATTTCGTCGTGACCTTCGTGATCTGGACATTCGCAATCTTGCCGCCGGCAACGCTGAGCGAGACGGTGACGTCGCCGAGCGCCGACGTGCCGGTTGCGGAATACGTGCCATCGACGTACGCAGCGTTGGTGGTTGTCGTGGGCGTCGTGGTCGCCGAGGTCGAGGCCCCGACAACAACGGCTGGAGCTGACGTGGCGAGTGTGGAGGTTGGCGTGACCACGGCGGCGATCGGTGCGGCGGCGGCCGCCACGCTCTGCGCGGCGGGCTGCGTTGAGAGCAAACCAGCAACATAGATGGTTGCGACGGCGGAGGCGCTGAGCGCAACCAGCCGGCCAGGCATTCTTCTGGCCATCAGAGTTCTCCTTCAGGAACTTTTTGTAGGAACTTTTTGCGGTAGCAGTCGGAATCGATCAGGCGATCGTGATGGGATCTGGCGCTGGGGTGGGAGTGGGAGCGATTTCGCTGGCGCTCGAGATCCGCTCCCCGAGCGGGAGGCGAACCGTCGCAATGGTGCCGACGCCAACCGTGCTGCTCAACGTCAGGTCGCCACCGTGGGCGTTCACCAGCAATCTGGCGATGGAAAGTCCGAGTCCGGCTCCCCCCGCGGCGCGCGAGCGGGCCGCGTCGGCGCGGAAGAAGCGGTCGAACAATCGCGGCAGATGCTCGGCGGCGATGCCCCGCCCGGTATCGGCGACCTCGACCAGCGCTGACTTTGCTCCGCGCTGAATGGAAACCGTGACGCGACCGCCCTCGGGCGTGTATTTGAGGGCGTTATCGACCAGAATCACCAGCACCTGCTGCATGCGATCTGGATCCACCTCGACGTCGACGACCTGGGGTGGCGTGTCTTGATTGAATTCGAGAACCTGGTGGCGGCTGGCGGCCAGCGGACCCAACCGGCGGACCACGTCCGACGTCAGATCGACCAGGTCCATTGGCGCCGTCAAGAGCTGAAGCTCGCCTCGGTCTGAGCGGGCCAGGGTCAAAAGGTCCTGCGCCAGGTGCTGCATGCGGGCGATCTCCGCGCGGACGTCGTCGAGCAGGTCCGCGTACTCTTCCAGAGGCTCCGCGCGATGCTGATACAGCAGGTCCGTGGCGGAGCGCAGCACCGTCAGCGGCGTGCGCAGCTCGTGCGATGCATCCGCGATGAATTCCTGCTGGCGGCGAAAGGCGCTCTGGATCGGAACCAGCGCCCGCCCGGCCAGGAACCACGCGGCCCAGATTGACAGCACGAGCCCGAGGCCGCCACCGACGATGAGCACGATCAGCAAGGTATGCATCGCGGCTTGCTCCGCCTCGAGGCTTTCGCCGCTGATGAGCGTGTCGCCGTCTGAGGCACGAGTTGCGAAGATGCGCGTGGGCTCTCCGTTGATGGTGAGCGTAGCCAGCGTGCCGTTGGGCTGGGGTTGTGGCCAGTCGACGGCGTCGACCTGGACCTGCTGGGGGTTGAACTCGACCTGGTTGTCGGGGCCGAGGGCGAGGAAGAAGGTGCCGCCGTTGTAGCCGTCGCGCGCGCCAGAATGCGGAGGACCGCCGGGCGCGGGCGAGGCGTTGACGAGGGCCTGGTTGCTTCGGCTGATCAGGTCGCGGTCGACCTGATCTATGAGGCTGTGGGACAATGTCAGGTAGACGGACGTGCCGAGCAGGAGCAGGATCAGGCTCACCACCAGGACGGTCCAGGCGACCAGTCGGCGACGGATGGGGTTGAACAGTGCCTGCTCGCTCATACGGCGAGTGTGCGGGGAGCGGCTTGGATACGGCTTCGGAGCCGGAGCCTGGAGCCGGGGCTGCCGCGTCAGACGGTTGTGGCACGTCACGTGCACCTCGATGACATCACTCGCCGGGAGGTGAAGCTGGGCCATGACCACTGACATCACGCGCGTTGTGGGCTCCCTGACGTCCGAACAGAAGGAAACGCTCGATCACTATGCCGATCAACTGCAGCACCTCCTGGACACGCTCGTCTCTCGCGGCGGCGCACCCGCCCAGCGGCTCAAAGACTGCCTGAACGGCACCTGGCTCGGCCATCCACTGCATCCAGCCCTGACCGACATTCCCCTGGGCGCATGGCTCAGCGCGGCTGTCCTCGACGTAGTCGGCGCCCAGCACGCCGCCGACGCGGCGTACACCGTGGGCGTGCTTGGCGTGGCGCCGACGGCGTTGTCCGGAGTCGCCGACTGGGACAACCTGGAGGGCGAGCCGCGCCGCACCGGGCTGGTGCATGCCGTGTTGAATTCCATGGCAACGCTGTTGATCGTCAGCTCGTTGGTGGCGCGGCGTCGTCGACACCGCGGCCTTGGCCTGCTGCTTTCGACGGCCGGCCTGTCGTGCACGGGCCTCGCGGCGTGGCTGGGTGGGCGACTGGTGTACACACTCGGCACCGGTGTCGCGCGGACGGCCTTCGAACCGCCTGTCGAAGACTTCACACCCGTTGCAGCGGCCAGCGCGGTTGAGGAGGGACGCTTGGTGCCGGCCACGGTCGACGTCGACGGAACCACGGTGCCGCTGGTGCTCTTCAAGCGCGGCGACTCCATCTCAGCCATCGGGGCGACGTGTACGCATGCTGGCGCGAATCTGGCCGAGGGGCAGCTGGTGGACGGTGAGTGCGTGGCGTGCCCCGCGCATGGATCGCGGTTCGGCCTGGCCGACGGGCGCGTCAGGCGCGGCCCCGCGTCGATTCCGGCGTCAGTCTTCGAGGTGCGTGTGCGCGACGGTCAGATCGAGGTGCGCCGCCAGTCCTAGCTAGTTGTCGTTGCTAACGCCTCAGGCGGGCACGATTTTGCACCGCAAACTAGCGCGAAGTCTGGCTGACAAGCAAGCCCTCTGTTACCAGGACTTGCCCGTCGGACGCACCTCTGTGTCCGCTGGGACCTCGAACTGGTGCAGGACGCCGTCCGTATACAGCGTGTTGTCGACCAGACAGTACAGGCGGTACTGAACGGTGTGCGCGTCGGGCCGAAACCACACGCCGGCACCTGAGCCGCCGCCCGATCCCTGATACACGTCCGCGTGCCAGACCAGCACCTCGCCGGCGGGTCCGGCCTCAGGTCTCTGGAGAGCGATGGTGCCGCTGTGAATGAGGTCGTCCGAGGCGTCGAAGACGTGCACGTCCGCCCAGGCCGTCAGTGGGCTCGACGTTGCCCCGGCCTGGGCGCGGATATTCACGCCAGTCTGCAGTGCCGCGCCACTGGCGCCGGCGGAGGTTTGCGCCTTGGAGGCGGTGTCCTCGACGACGTGAATGCGCGCAGGATCGACGATGGCGTCCGGACGCAGCAGGACTGACCGCTCGGGCACGGGCAAGCCGCTGGGCGTGACCGCGAACCGATAGTTCTGCCCGTAGCGGCTGTCCCAACCTGTTGCGATGGTGCCTTCGCGACGTTCGAACCAGATCTCGACGGAGCTGGTGCCGGGCGGGATGATCGCCTCGAACAAGCCCGGACCCGCGGGAGCACCAGGACGCAGTTGCAGGCTCCCGCTGCGCTCTTTGCCACCCGGATAGAAGCGCACATGGCACACGATGTCCGGCGTACCCCCACCCGTATACTCGGGCATCAGCCGTCCGGGGTCGTATTCAATGTGCAGTTGGCCGCCTGGACGCAAGCGACCCAGCCGCGAAACTCCCGAGCTGACCTGATCGCGCCGAAATCGGAGCGTTGCCGAGCTCGCGCCAGATCGGGTGCTCGCGTTCGTGTCCTGGATCCTGGCATCGAAGCTCATTGCTGCCTCCTGTGTGCTCGCGGGACTTCCAGAGCAATACTTGCGCCACGCCAGGCTGCAAGGAAACCCGCGGTCTGGCTACGATTAGTTAACAGACGCATGCCGCGCGACGCCGAGGCGCACACGCACCTGGTCTTTGTACGCCACGATGTTGGAGGGTTGCTCGGATACCGCCCTCTGGCAAGGCCGGCCTGATGCGAGCGCTGCAGGTTGCCGAGCTGAGCGGACCGGACGGTGTTCGACTGGTCGACGTGGCCGAGCCGGCTGATCCGCGGCGGCTCGTCGTGCGCGTGCGTGCCGTCGGACTCAGCTTCCCAGACGTGTTGCGCAGCAAGGGGCTGTACCAGCAGCAAGCCACGCCGCCGTACACCCTCGGTGGGGAAGTGGCTGGCGAAGTGTTCGACGCGCCGGCAGGCAGTGGATTCCGCGCGGGCGATCGCGTCGCGGCCACGTGCGCGGCAGGCGCCGCCGAGTACGCGCTGGTCGATCCGGGTGATGCCATCAGGCTGCCGTCGTCCATGGGGTTCGCGGCTGGAGCGGCCTTGCCATTGAACTACCCCACGGCCATTCTCGGCCTCGAGATCCGAGCTCGCATGCGCGGTGGCGAAACAGTGCTGGTGCATGGCGCGGCTGGTGGAACTGGGACCGCGGCGATCCAGGTTGCCAGGGCGGCGGGGTGCCGCGTGTTTGCGGTGGTCTCGTCACAGGTGAAAGAGCAGGCTGCCCTCAGCGCGGGAGCGGACGTCGCCTTGCGATCGGATGAGGCGTGGAAAGATCGGGCGCTCGAGCTCACCAACGGCCAGGGCGTGGACCTCGTCTGGGATCCGGTGGGCGGCGATCGAGTGCTGGATACCATGCGGTCGCTGGGCATCGGCGGACGCTGGGTCGTGGTCGGCTTCACCGGTGGGCCCATTCCCAGTGTGCCGCTCAACCGCGTGCTGCTGCGCAATATTGATGTCGTCGGCTCGTATATCGGCGGGTTTCTGGCGCACGGCCCGGGCGCCCGTCGCCAGTTGCTCGCGCGCCTGGCGGAACTTCTGGAGGGTGGCCACGTTGCGCCGATAATCGGGTCGACCTATACGCTCGAGGGCGGCGCGGATGCGCTCCGCGAGATCGACGCACGCCACGCAATCGGCAAGGTCGTCCTGCTGGTGGACTGAGCTCAGGCTGCGCCGCTCTGGTCGTCGACGTTGGGCGCGCGGGCGCTCAGGGCACTCGCGCCCATGACCTCGGCCTCGTGTTCGAGCGCCGGGTCGTCGTTGATGTCCATGCCGGCGGCCTGGAGGGTCGGCGGAACACCACCGCGGGACTGCTGGACGACATGCCAGGCCTCGTGGGCGACGTGTTGCTCGCGGCCCGGCGCGACATAGATGTCCGAACCCTGCGTGTAGGCATGCGCCTGGACCTGCGCGGGTCGCGACGAGTTGTAGTGCACGCGCACATCGTCCAGGCTCATCCCCGAGAGCTGCTCGACGCCTGCTTTGACCTGGTCCGGCAGCCCGGTCCGGTTCTGCGCGGCGTAGCGCTGATACAACTGGCCGACGGCACGGTTGCCGATGGAGCGCTGAAGGGCCGAGACAAGCCCGCGCGTGCTCTGGCTGTTGCCCCGCCGCGGGACGGCGGCCGTCAACGTACGCCGCGCTGCGGCCTCGCGATCCTGCGCAGCCTGTTTGACTTCCTTCATATCGACCGATTCGACCTCGCAGGCACAGCCTACCGCGTGACGGTTTCAGCCCGGTTTCTCCTCGACACCCGAATTCCCTTGTTCGGACGCGGGCCTCACGGTTAACCTCTGTCGAACACCGAAAGTGTTGCCGCGAGCATTTCGAAGCAGCCCTCGACGCATTCGAAGGCACGGTGCTGGTCGTCGCGCATGACCGCGCGTTCTTGCGAAGCTTTGCGTGGCACACCCTCGACGTGCGCGCTGGCCACGTCACGGCGCTGGCCGCCGGGTGACGAGCGACCGCCGCCGTTCGGCGCGGCGTTGACCTGACCGAACGCCGGCCCGTCCAATCGCCGCATGGTTGAAGCGGCCGCCTGGCGGCTGATTGTCCGCGGCACGTGGTACGTGCTGGCGACGGTTATCGGCGTCGCCCTCGCGTTCCAGGTGCGTTCCGTGGGTGTCCAGGTCATCCTGGCCATGATCATCTCCGCCTCGATTTCGCCGCTGGCGGACCGTCTCGTCGAGGGGCGCTACGTTCGAAACTGGCGCTGGAAGCCGGGCCGCGCGATCGTCGTTTTGCTGGTGTACCTGGTGCTCGGCGCCCTGGCGCTGGTGCTTGGCGTGGTGCTGTTGGGCAGCGTCGCGGCACAGCTGCATGACCTGGTTGACAACCTGCCGCAGTACGCGGCGGAGATAGATAGCTGGCTGGCCACGCTCTTGCCGGGAAAGCTTGACGCGAGTGTGACCAGCGCGCTGCAGACGATTGCGTCGCGCGTCGTGACGCTGCTGTCCGAATTTCTGGTGGGTCTGGCCGGCGCCGTCGGCGGCATCCTGGGCGAAACGCTCAGCCTGGTCTTCACGCTGATCCTGGCGGTGTACTTTGCTGCCGACGGCGAACGTATCCAGCGCTACCTGCTGGAGTACGCGCCGCGCACACAGCAGCCGCGCGTTGGGCGTGTCATGCACGTCGGGGGCTTGCGCCTGGGCGCCTGGGTGCGCGGGCAGCTAGCGGTTTCGACCATCGTTGGCGGCATCTTTGGCGTGGGCCTGGCCATCATCGGCGTGCCATACGCGTTGCTGCTGGGCACCGTGGCGTTCCTCGGGGAATTCGTGCCGCTGGTCGGCCCGTTCATTTCGTCGATCCCGGCGATCATCGTGGCATTCGTGGCCGGCGGCGAGGTGCAGGGCATCGTCACCGTGATCTTCTGTATCGTCGTCGAGCAGCTCGAGGGGGACGTCATCGTGCCACGAGTGATGGGGTCGGCGACCTCGATTCACCCGGTGGCGGTCATGCTGGCGATTCTGGCAGGCGCCCAGCTAGCAGGCGTGACAGGCGCGCTCCTGGCCGTACCCATCGCGGGTTTCATTGCGGTCATTCTGGACGAAGCACGGCGTGGCATGGCCACGCCGCGGGCGGACGACTCCGCCATCCGCGTTGAGGTCGCGCCGCCATCGAGGGGTCACACGCGGAGTGAGACCCCGTCGGGAGGTGAGACGGTTTGAGCCTGCGAGCGAACCTCGTGCGCGTGCGACCCGATTTACGCCCCGCGCCCTCTATGCGTGCTGGATCCCGACGTAACTATCCCAGATATTGATGTAGGTCCGGTTGGTGAACGCACCCACCTTGGAGCCTACCGCGAAATAGGTCGGCACCTCCACCACTTCCACGTTCACCCACATGGTGTCGTAGCCGTAGTGCATCATGTCCTGCCACAGTTTCTTGGCTTTGGCGTCGTCCAGCTCCGTCGTCGCCGCCTGATACATCTGGTCGGCCTGGGGGTCGTTGCTCGTGGTGTGGACGCCGGTTGAGGTGAACATGTTGGCGGAGTGGTACACGTTGTTGAAGAAGCCCGTATTCACCCACGGCCAGACGGCGCCAACCTGTTCGGCGGTCGGGTCCGTGGCGCGCACGAATACCATCCCGTTGTAGACATTCGTATCGACGGTCTGGACGTCGACGTTCACGCCGACGGCCTCCCAGTAGCCCTGGAGGATCTGCATCAGGTCGGCGGCGACGGCCGTCGTGTAGAGCGTGATGGTCTGCGGATTGAATTTGCCAGGGTAGCCGGGGATCCTGCAGGAGCTGTTTGGCCTTGTCAGGATCGTAGGCATCGGCTTTCCAGCTGTCGTCGTAGCCCCAGGTCTGCTCGCTCCAGAACCAGAATCCGCCAGGTTTGCCCAGGCCTTTGTAGAACGTGTCGCAGATCTCCTGCCGGTTGATGGCGTAAGACATCGCCTGTCGGACGCGGATGTCTGACGTCGGGCCCTGGGTCATGAACGTGCCGGGGAAGCTGATGTTCGCCAGGGTGGGCAATCCGACTTCCTGCAGGCGGAAGCCACTGCTCTTGAGCTGCAGCGCGCGGTCGAACGACAGGTTGCCGATAATGTCGACGTCGCCGCGCTGCAGTTGTGCGACGCGCGTGGCCTCCTCAGGGACGAGCGTTTCGGTGATGTGCGACCACTGTGGCTTGGCCGGGCCCCAGTAGTCCGCGACCGCGTCGTAGTCCATGCTGGTTTTCGGCACCCACTTGTTGAACTTGTAGGGTCCGGAGCCAATCGGTGCCGCGCGGAACGCATCCTGGCCGACTTTTTCGAAGTACGTCTTGGGCAGGATCTGGGTCTGGGTGAACGGAATTTTCAAGGCCCACTCGGGCTTCAGGGCCTTGTAGATCACGGTGTAGTCGTCCTGAGCGGTGATCGAGTCGTTGTTCTTCAGAATGTAGGGCGACCACGGGTTGGTCGATTCTTTGGTGCCGAAGTGCTGGAGTGAAAAGACCACGTCGGCCGCGGTCAGCGGGTCGCCATTGTGGAACTTGATGTCGTTGCGAATGTTGAACGTCCAGGTCAGACCGTCGTCACTGAGGTTGTACTGCTGTGCCACGTTGCCGATGGCGTTGCCCTGCGGGTCAAACGTCAGGAGTGTGTCGTACATGGCCCAGCCGAACTGACCGCCAACCAGGATCGGGTCCATCGACTCGCTCGAAAAGTCGGCGCTGGCGTAGCGCAACGTACCGCTGGGTGCGGACCCCGAAGTGGCGGCGGCGGGCGCGCCGGTAGCGGCTGCCGCCGGTGCCGTGGTTGCCGCCGCGGCCGGCGGCGTGGTCGGCGCCGCCGCGGGTGCGGTCGTGGGCGCGGCGGCTGGCGCCGCCGTCGACGGGTTGCTGGCCGGCGCCTGCGTGCTGCTCGCGGGCGCACCCGCCGGGCCGCAGGCCGCCGCGAGCGCCGCCAGGCCCGCCGCGCCGATCACCGTGGTCCCGACGCGGCGCAGTAGCGAGCGCCTTCGCCACACCAGGTTTCGACTCGCGAAATCGATCTCTCCGTTCATCGGCATGCTCCCCAGTATTTGTGCTCGGACGCGCCGTAAGGCGCTACCCCTTGCGAGTTGGACGAGATCATACTCCCGCCGGGTGGCCCTGGGGAGAGGCGCCTGTCGGCAGCGTGCGTCGGTCTACCATGCGCACGCGAGCAGGTGTAACCGAGATGGAATCCTCGACTTGCTGGCGGAGGCCGGACTCCCGCCGCTTACCATCTTGCAGATGGCGACACTGAATGGAGCGCGGTTCCTGGGAAGCGAGTCGATGATGGGCAGCGTCGAGGAGGGGAAAGACGCCAATCTCGCGCTGTTTAGGTCGGACCCGATCGCCAGCGCGGCAAATCAGCACGCGGTCGTGGAGGTGGTGCGCGGCGGCCGCTACTTCTGCCGCGCGGCTCTGGACAATATCCAGTCGCGCGTGGCCCAGCGCGTGGTGGCGTGACCACGTCTGTAGTCGGCCAGCCACACGGACATTCGCTGCGGCGCGCGGCGTATCTGTCCGCCGGGGTTGGGGTGGCGTGGTCGATCCTGTTCCTGCTGTCGTATTTTCTGATAGCCGGTCAGCCGGGGCCACAGGCAAGCGACGCGGAGTTGCAGTCTTTCTATCAGTCCGCGGCGCCGCGGCGGTTGGTTGTCGTTGGCCTGTACCTGATGCCATTCGCGGGCATTGCCTTCGTGTGGTTCATTGTCGCGCTGCGCATGTGGATCAGTGGCAGCAGTCGCCGCGAAGACATCCTGCTATCGAATATCCAATTCGTGAGTGGAATCCTGTTCGTCGGGCTCTTCTTTGCGGGTGGCGCGGCGGCAGCCGCCTCCGCGGCCGGCGTCGAGTTTTCGTCATCCCAGGTCGACGTGGTTGTTGCGCGTCAATTGCCAGCCCTCGGCAATGCGCTGATCTTTGTGTTCGCCATGCGCATGGCGGCTATGTTCGTGTTCGCTACGTCGAATATCGGGCGGACCACCGGTGTCCTCCCAAAGTGGTTCGTGGTGATCGGATTCCTGGTGGGCCTGTTCCTGCTGCTGAGCGCGACGTTCAGCCAGTTTCTGGTGCTGGTGTTTCCAATCTGGACCCTGATCCTGGCGATCCTGCTGTTCATACGCGCGCGCCACATTCCAGTGGATGCCGTGGTGTGATACGCAAGCCGGTTACGCCAGCAGCGCGCGGACTTCGGCGTCGGTGATCTGGTGAAAGTCCGCATACCAGACTCCGACGCCCAGAAAGGGCTCGGGCATCACGACACACACGACCTCGTCCACCTCGGGACGCAGCGCTGCGCACGTGGCTGCCGCTCCGACGGGCACGCCCACGACGATGCTCTCGGGGTCGTGCTGACGCAAGGCGACAATGGCCGCGCGCATTGTTGAACCAGTCGCCAGTCCGTCGTCGATCACGATGACGACCTTGTGGCGCACCTGGGCCGGTGGACGCTGGTCCCGGTACGCGCGTTCGCGGCGCTCGAGCTCGAGCTGCTCGCTGGCGGCCACCGAGTCGAACACGCCGCGTGGAATGCGTAGCTGTTCGATGACCGGGCGGTTGACGACGCGCACGCCGCCTGAGGCAATGGCGCCCATGGCCAGCTCCTCGTGACCCGGCACACCGAGTTTGCGAACAAGGAACACGTCCAGCGGAGCATGCAGCGCGATGGCGACCTCGAAGGCAACCGGCACGCCGCCGCGGGGCAACGCCAGGACGAGCGTGTCCGCTCCCTCGAACTGCGCGAGCCGTGACGCCAGCTGGCGGCCGGCGTCGGCTCGATCGGCGAATTCCACGCGCGTCCCGTGCCCAGAGCGTATCAGGCAGCGGTGAGGCCGCCGAGGTCGTACAGTTGCGTCTGGGAGCGACCCGACGTGCCCAGGGCAGCGCTGGATTCCAGCGTCCCGTTGGTTTTGACCCAGGTCATGATCGCGCTGGTGCCGGAGTCTTGCGGTCCGCCGAAGCCACCGCCGTTGACCAGCACGTAGCGGACCTCACCGGCTTCGACCAGACTGGCGAACTGGTCAACCGTGAGAATCGGATCGCTGCCGGTGAAACCACCCAGGGACATGACCGGCTGGTCGGAAGCGAGGATGATGGACGCGGCGGTGTTGGAGTCGGTGGTGGCAACGAGGTAGGTCGCCGACCCCTGGTTGACCTCGAGATAGCTGACGAGCTGGGAGCTCGCCTCGCCGCCCGGGCCGCCGCCCGCTGCACCACCCAACGCTGCACCACCAAACGGTGCCTCACTGCCTGGTCCCGCACTACCCGGTCCCGCACTACCCGCTGCCGCACTACCCGCTGCCGCACTGCCCGATCCCGCGAACCTCGCGTTGGACACGCTGACCCGTGGACCAGCCGACGGCAGACCACCACCCGAGGCATACAGCGTCGAATAGCCGGACCACACCGCGGGGGCGATCAAAAGCGCGACAATGGCCACGCCCGCCGCGACCCGCGCCACCACGCGCCTGTAGCGCACATCCGGGCGTGCCAGGCAGAGTGACAGCGCGGCGGCGCCCGCCAGGGTGCCACCGACCACCAGCGGCAGGAGGCGCTCACTCCAGCTCGAGTAGTAGCCCAGGATGTAGGCCTGTACCACAGCAGTGCCAACCAGGGCGGCGGGCAGCAGCCACGCCATGCGACTGCGCGCGCGGACTTCGTTCCACAGTGACGTCACGCCAATTGCGGCCAGTGCCGCGATTGGCGGCCCGAGCGTCACCAGGTAGTAGCTGTGGAAGAAGTTGGCCACGCTGAAGAAACCGCCGGCCGCGAGCAGCCAGGTGCTGAAGACGAGTGTTGCCTGACCGCGTCGGCTGTGCACGAAGGCAGCGCGCTGACGCACGGCTTGCCACACGCCCATCCCGATGCCGAGCGCTGAAAGCGGCAGCAGCCAGCTGGCCTGCCCGGCAAGTTGCTGGTCCAGCAGGCGCAGAGGTCCGGCGGCTCCATTGTCGAACATGCCGCCCACGCCGAAGCCCGCACTTGCGGAGGTGGTGTCGGAGCCGGAGAATTTGAGAGCCAGACCGCTCAGGAACTGAATGATGGATTCATTCTGTCCGAGCAGACGCTGAATGCCGTTGTAGCCGAGCGCCAGCGAAACGGCGGAATTGTTCTGGGTGGAGTCTACCCACGGTCGCAGCGCGGCTGGTGTCAGGTCGACGGCGACCGGCCACGCCAGAGACACTGCCAGCATCACGCCCGTCGCAAGAGCGAGATGCATGAGGCGCGCGCGTCGGGAGATGGGCGCACCGAGCAGATACACCAACCCGAGCGCCGGCACCACCAGATAGGCTTCCAACATTTTGATCTCGAAGCCGAGACCCACGATGACCCCCGCGGCGAGCAGCCATTTCAATGATCCGCGCTCGGTCGCTTTCAGCGCTGTCCACACCGAGAGCAGCAGCGTGAACACCAGCGGCGCGTCGATGGTGTTGTTGCGACCCACAGCAACACTGATCGGCACCAGCGCGAGCATCAGTCCTGCCAGGAGTCCGGCGGTTGAACCGAACGCACGCTTGACCAGGTAAAAAAGGAGGGCGACGGAGCCAGTGGTTGCGAGTGCTTCTGGGAGCAAGATACTGAACCCGGAAAAGCCCAGCAGTCTGGCGCTCACCGCCTGGATCCAGAAACCGAGCGGTGGCTTGTCGATGGTGACGAAGCCGACCGAGTCCAGCGAATTGAAGAAAAACGCGTGCAGATTCTGCGTCATGCTCAGCACCGCCGCGGCGTAGAACGCGTTTGACGTTCCCAACTGGTCCAGGTGCCAGAGCTCGAGCACGGCGGACAACGCCAGGATCGCCAGTAGGCTCAGCCGCTCCCATGCCCAGGACCACTGGGTGGCGATGGCGCCAGCGCGTCTGGTGGGCAGCGCGCGAGCAGGTGCGACGGATGCGAATGCGGTCGTAGACATCGGACTGATCCTCCACACCTGAACGCGTCAGGTGATGAGATCAGTCTGCGGCCATGAGCTTGGTCAACCCTGTGGCGATGCTGTGGTCGGGCTGAGAATTCGCTGGTCTGCCGATGCCGGCATCGGCTGCCGCCGAGCGACTCGGGTGAAGCCACGAATCGGCGAATGGCTGAACTATGATGGCGGCGGAACCATGAGCCAGGATGACAGCGCGACGGCACAGATTGCCCAGCTCCAACAACAACAGGCGTTGCTGACACGGGCGCTCAGAGCAGCGGTGGAGGGCCGGTGGCGGGGCGAAGACTCGGTCGAAGCGTACCTGTACGCACTGGACCCCTCGCTGCAGGGTCAGGTGCAGCCCGATCCCCCGAGCTACGCATGACGACCAGTGACGCGCTGGTCCAATTGGAGGCGCAGCAGGGGCTCTTGACGGCCGCGCTGCAAGCCATGCTCGAAGGTAACTGGTGTGGTGAAGGCTCGGCCGCGGCGTTCCTGCAAGCGATCGATCCTTCCTTACCCGAGCTCGCCTGCAGCATGCCAACGCTGTCGTCGGCCGCGCCCGCGTCCACTGGGCCCGAGTACCTTGTGCGATTCGACCCGCAGACGGCGATGCCGCGTCAGAGCACGAGCTGGACGTGCTCGGCCTGCAGTCTGAGCTGGGTCTTGAGGGCGTTAGGTCTGGCGCCCGACGTCGACGAGTTGCAGGCGGTGGAGCTCATCGGCAACCCGAACAACATCAATGCCACGTACGGCTTGATGGACGGCTCGGGCGCCCACATTCGCCGCGTGTTGAGCGAGCATGACCAGAACTCGAGCCAGGGCTGGCTGAACTTCGATCAGGCGTACGCCATCTACGCCACGACCCCGGGCTGCATGGCTGGTGGTGGCTGGTACCACTGGGTGGCGGTGCGCGGGGTGTCTGGGGGTGAGCTCAGCATTGCCAACTCGGCGCCAGGCTACAAAGGCGTGTATTCCACGCTGTCGCGTGAGCAGTTCAACTCGCTGGGGCCGTTTTCGTGTGTGTGGATCACGCCCTGACAACCTATAGTTACGGGTCGTGGTCCAGAGTTTCGCGCGCCAATCGGGGCTCTTCGATGCCCTGGCACCCGCGATGGACTTCGACTTCTCGCGGGCGCGCAGGATCGACCTCGACGCCACCTCGTGGATCGAGCACGTCCCGGGCTGGCTGCAAGGCAGCGGCGACCTGTTCGAACAGTTGATGACGACAGTCGGATTCGAGCAGCGCGACCGATGGATGTACACACAGCGCGTCGTCGAGCCGCGCCTCACCGCCGAGTACGCGGATATCGCCGATGCGCGGCAGGCCCGCCTGCACGCCGTGGCGGCGTCGCTTTCGGAGCACTACGGCATCCGCTACCGCTCGTTGTGGATCAACCTGTACCGAGACCATCGTGATTCGACCGCCTGGCACGGGGACGTCATCGGCCGAGTCCAGGAGCAGAGCGTGGTGCCCGTGCTGAGCCTGGGCGCCACACGACGGTTCCTGATTCGTCCAGCCGTCGGCGGGAAGAGCGTGGTGTTTCGGCCACTCTCGGGCGACCTGATCGTCATGGGCGGCCGCTGCCAGCGCGACTGGCGGCACTGCGTTCCCAAGCAGACGAGCCCGCTGGTCCGCGCATCAGCATCAACTTCGCCCCAGAACGGTACTGAATGACGCCGCTCAGCGTTTTCTGGTTCTTGCCGACTCACGGCGATGGCCGTTTTCTCAATGCGTCGCTGGGCGAGCGGCCTATCACCTTTGCGTATTTGCGTCAGGTCGCGCAGGCCGCCGATCAACTGGGCTACGAGGGCGTGCTGCTGCCGACCGGGAGTATCTGTGAGGACGCGTGGATCACCGCCGCGACGCTCATTCCCGAGACGGAGCGTCTGCGGTATCTCGTCGCGGTTCGGCCCGGAATCAGTCCACCCACGTCCACCGCGCGCATGGCCGCCACGTTCGACCGACTCTCCAGCGGACGGCTGCTGATCAATGTCGTCACCGGTGGCGATCCGCGCCAGCTGGCGGGTGACGGCTTGTTCCTGTCACACGATGAACGCTATGCCATGACCGATGAATTTCTGACGCTGTGGCGGCGGCTGATGCTGGGCGAGCGGGTGGATTTCACGGGCGAGTATCTGCACGTCGAAGGCGCCAAACTCAGCTTCCCGGCGCTGCAGCGGCCGTATCCGCCCCTGTATTTTGGTGGCTCCTCCGCCGCGGGTCGTGAAGTCGCCGCGCGCCACGCGGATATGTACCTCACCTGGGGCGAACCTCCGCACCTGGTCGCGGAGAAGCTCGTCGATGTCCGCGCGCGAGCCGCACGTCTCGGGCGTACGCCGCGCTTTGGCATTCGCCTGCACGTCATCGTGCGCCCGACCGAGGCGCAAGCGTGGGCGGCCGCGGACGAGCTGATCAGCGAACTCGACGAGGCGACGATTGAACGTGCCCAGGCAAACTTCGCGAACTATGATTCGGAAGGACAGCGCCGACAGGTTGCGCTGCGCGGCAACGGGCAAGCGCGCTCGCGCGCGGCGCTGGAGGTGTCGCCGAACCTGTGGGCAGGCGTGGGACTGGTGCGGCACAGCGCTGGAACCGCACTGGTCGGCGACCCGCGGACGGTGACGCAGCGCATCGCGGAGTACGCCGCGCTGGGGATCGATACATTTATCCTGTCGGGGTACCCGCACCTGGAGGAGGCGTACCGGGTGGCGGAGCTCCTGATGCCGCGGTTGAGTGAGGTCCAGGTTCAGCATCACGCCCTGAGTTCGTGACGCTCACGCGGCGGCGTTGTCTCCACGGGCTGGCCCTGGCGTCAGTGGGTGGGCTGCTGACGGCGTGCAGCAATCCGCTCGCGGCGGTGCCCACGTTCAACGCTCGCGCTCGTCAGGCGACTGAGACACCGACCAGCCGGCTGCACGTCGGCGTGCTTGGCGACATCCCCAGCCTCGATCCGCACCAGTTGACGCCACCCGTCCCGGACACGATCTTTCCTATCTGGGACCGGCTCATGACCTACGGTCCGCACACTACGCCGCAGCCGGTGCTGGCCGAAAGCTGGCAGATGAGCGCTGACGGACGTGAGTTGACTCTGGCGCTTCGCAAGGGAGTCCACTTCCACTCTGGACGCGAGCTCACCAGCGAGGACGTGCGCTGGACCCTGGCACGGTTGCAGACGGACCCCATCGTCGCGGGCACCGGGTTTTTCGCGCAAGTGCAACCCCTCTCCAACGTCGAGATCGTCGACCCGTATACGATCATCCTGCAGTCGGCGGCGCCCTGGCCCGGAGTCTTCAATCTGCTGGCGTTGATGAGCGTGGTGGACGCGGACAGCATGCAAAGCTCGTCGGCTCGAGAAGAGGCAGTTGGTACCGGCCCGTTTCGGTTCGCCGAGTGGCAACAGGGTGACCACATTCGCCTCAACAAGAACACCGACTACTGGCAGCCCGGTCAACCCGGCGTGGACGAGCTGTACTTCCAGATCTTCAAGGATCCCCAGGCGATGGTCACCGCGTTGGAGGCCGGCGCGATCGATCTGGCAGTGCGCCCGCCGCTGCTCGATGCCGTGCGTCTGCGGCAGGACGCGCGCTTTCGCGTCCTGGTTTCGGACATCGGCGGGACGCGGTACGCGCTGTTGTTCAACGCCGTCGCTCCGCCAACTGACAATCAACACCTCCGCCAGGCACTGTTGTATGCGATGGATCGTCAGCGCATCGTCGACTCGGTGCTGCACGGCATTGGCGCACCGTGCAATCTCCCATTCGCCGTCGGGTCGCCTGCATACGACAGCACGCGCGACCAGCGCTACAATTTCGACCTCGATCTGGCGCGTGCTCTGGTCAATGCGTCCGGGGTGGCGTCGCCGACATTGGACTTCAACTATACGAGCGTGTCCGACGAGTGGGCCGAAATCGGGCAGATTTTTCAGTCCGATCTGGCATCCATTGGCGTCACGCTGAACCTGAGGTCCACGGATCCCGTGGCGCTGGTGACGAGTCTTCGCGGGCGGACGTTCAATGGCGTAATGACGGGCGTTGTGCCACTCGGCGCGACGTCCCCGACGCAGCAGGCGGTGGACCCGTATTACAGTCCGGTGCTCAGTTTTTCCGGCTTCAAGTCTGCGACACTGATGCAGCTCGCGGATGAATTGCAGCACGAAGTAGCTCCGGCTCGCCTGGGTCAGGTATATGCGCGGTGGAGTGACTATGTGCTCGATCAGGCCTGGGCGGGCGCCGTGGCCACCAGTCCACCAACGTTCGCCATGACGCCGCGCGTGCGCGGGCTGACGCTCACGCAGGCTCGGATGCCGGACTACACAAGCGTTTCTGTCGCGTCTGTGGCGACCTGATCGCTCGCTGGGGCGCGGCCGGGATCCTGCGCGCCGAGCGCCACCAGGCCGGCTCGGTTCGCCGGGGTGACCCCCGTGAGACCACCGATGTTCACGCGCTCAAACGGCCGATCCAGCTGGAGGGTGCGCTGGCATTCACCGGTGGGAATATGCCAGAGCTTGATCGTGCCGTCAAAACTGCCGCTTGCCAGAACCGTGGACCTGGCATCGAGCGACAATCCCCACACTGGACCCGCGTGTCCGGTCAGGGTCAGCAACAGCTGACCGCTCTCCGTCTCCCAGAGCTTCACGGTTCGGTCAAAGCCACCCGTGACGAGGTGGCGGCCATCCTGGCTCAGCCCGACGCACAGCACTCCGCCTGAATGCGCGGGCATGGTGCGAACACACGCGCGCTCCTCCCTGTCCCACAGTTTGACGGCACCGTCGAAGCCAGCACTGGCGATCAGGCGTCCACTGCCGTCGATGGCGACCGCCTGCACGCTGTTCGCATGCCCGCGCAACGTGGTCAGCCGGCGACCGTCCTGCGTGCTCCACACCATCAACGAGCCGTCCTGGCTGCCACTGACGATCAGGCCGTGGGTGTCGTTCAACGCCACACCGCGGACCCCTTGCGTGTGGCCGCGCAGTGTTCTGAGCAGAATGCCGCTACGCGTGTCCCACAGTTTGACCGTGCCGTCGTAACTGCTGCTGACCGCGAGCCGACCGTCGCCGCTCAGCTTCACGTCCCACACCGTCCCGGTGTGGCCCGTTAGCGTGCAGCGGAGTCGTCTGGCGTCGACATCCCAGACCTTGACCGTCCCGTCCTGACTGGCGCTGGCGACGACGCTCGCGTCGTGGCTGAGCGCCACGCCGGAAACATTCAGGTTGTGGCCACGGAAAACTGTCTGTGATGCCCCACTGGCCGTATCCCAGATCGTGACGGCGCCATCCTGACTGCCGCTGGCGAGGACGCGACCGTCGACGCTGAGTGCCACATCCCGAAACGCGGAGGTGTGACCCTGCAATGTCGTCAGCAGCGCGCCGCTGCGGGCGTCGGACAGCTGCACGGAACCGTCCTGCCCGGAGCTGGCAACACGGGCGCCATCGGCGCTTAGCGAAACGTCCCACACCGCGCCGTGGTGACCCAGGAGTGTGCTCAGCAGTCGGCCGTCCTCGAGTGACCAGAGTCGGACGGTGCCATCCTGTCCCGCGGTCGCCGCGACATGAGCGCGGCTGGCCAGACTGACGTTCCAGACGCCGCCGGTGTGTCCGACGAGCTCCGCCCGCAGCCGACGCTCGCGGACATCCCAGATCTTCGCGGTGCCATCCAGGCTTGCGCTGGCCAGCAGGCCGTCAGCGTTGCCCAGCGCCAGTCCCGGAATGGATGCGGCGTGTGCGGGCAGCGTGTCCGTGAGGCGTCCGCTGGAGACCTCCCAGAAGGCAATCGATCCGCCGCGCGTCCCGGCGACGAGCAGTGTGCCGTCGCGGCTGAGGTCGACGCTCAAGACGCCGCCGTCCGGACTGCGAAAGGTCCGCAGGAGCTCGCCGTCCATGGCGCGCCAGACCTTGAGGGTGCCGTCCTGGCTGGCGGTCGCTACCAGGTTGTCGTCGCTCAGGGCGATGCCCTGCACGAAGTCCGTGTGACCTCTGAGCGTAGCCATGAGCTCACCGCTGCTCGCCTCCCAGACACGGGCGGTGCCATCCTCGCTGGCACTCACCAGCAGGCGTTCGTTGGCGCCGAGTCCAACGCGCCAGACGGCACCAGCATGACCCGGCATGGACAGGAGCAGCGCCCGGTCAGATGCGCGCCGCAGGCACACGTCGACCGGTGGTCGTGCCGGTGATCATGTGCGCGCCGTCGGCGCTGAGTGCGACGCTCATCGCGTGAAACGCTTCTGGAAGCGCGGACTCCGTCAGGTGCGCGGCGGTCAGGACGGCATCCTGAGCTTCGACGCCCTGGAGGTACGCCTGACGGATGAGCAGTCCCGACAGGTCGATGCGTCGCAAATCGCCGCGCAGCTGGCGCAACAGATTGACGACGTTGCCCGGCCCGTACATCTGCTCGTCGCATGTGAGCAGGCGCAGCTCGTCCAGGAGGTCCACGAGTCGACGCTCTACCGCGGCCTGGCCACCCAGCTCCAGCGTGAGCCGGTCGATCATCGGCTGGAGGATCAGGCGTTCCTGACTGAAGCGCACCAGGTCGGTAGCGGTTGCTTTCAACAGGGGTTGCTCGCGCAGCTCCTGCGCCGACCCGTGTGCGATTGCGCGGCACATGTCAGCGGTGAACTGGTCGGTGACATACTCCAGAATGACAGGTTGCAGGAGAAACGTGGGGCCGGGATCGCGACGCTCCAGCAGTGACCGCCGCAGCAGGGCAATCGTCGCCTCGCGCACAGGTCCGCGTCCGGCGATACCGCTCATTTCGGCGGCCAATTCCGCAAACGTCACCGCTTCACGCTCGATGGCCAACCAGCGCAGCACGCGTTGCTCCAGTTGGGACAGCCGAGCCGTTTGCGAGTCGAGCAAGCTGCGCACGCCGCCGATGACACCCCCGCGCGACCCTTCGACCTCCGTGAGAAACGCGCTGATGTTGCCGCCGAAAAGCTCTCGGATGGTCTCGCCAACGACTTTCAGCGCCAGCCCGTTGCCGCCATAGCTGTCGACCAGGTTCGTCCACGCGGTGTCATCACCCAGCAGATCTTTGTCGCGCAACAATCCACGCACGTCTTCGGTTCTCAGTCCGCCCAGGGTCAGCGTGCGCACCGGGCCGTTGGAGCCCTTGAGCGGACCGATCTGAGGCGGCTCTTCGCGGCTCGTGACCACCACGCAACTCTGGTGCGGCGTCTCGGCGATCAGCTGCAGGAAGTCGCCGTACGTGGCGTAGCCTGGCAGGTAAGTTCCAGCCTGCTCGCCGGGCTGCAGCACCGTCTCGAAGTTGTCGAGGATGAACAGGCTACGTGTTTCGCGCAGCAGCTCGAGCAGGCGATCCAGGCGCTGGGCATCGCCCGCAGACAGGAGCGGGTCGCGCGGCGACAAGCCACCCAGAGCGCCGGTGAGCCATTCGCCGAAGCCTGGTGCGTTCTGCAAGCTGCGCCAGTACACGTGCTGAAACTCTGACTCCAGGTCACGTGCGACGCGCGTCGCGAGGAGCGTCTTGCCAATGCCGCCAATGCCGAAAACGCCCACGACGCGGCAGCGGTCGTCCAGGACCCACTGGCGGATCGTGGCGCGCTCGCTGGTGCGGCTCAGGAAGCGTTCGACGTCGGGCGCGTTGCCCCAGGACTGATGGCGCGTGCCTGACATCGGCGTGATGACGGGTACGGGCTGGCGCGTGGCCTCGCGCGCTTCGACCAGGCGCTGGAAGCCGGCCGTGTCAAACGGGGTGTTGAGGCGTGTCGACTCGCTCATCGCCGCGGTCCACAGGGCTTCGGCCTCTTGCAGCTCGAAGCCAGGCGTGAACGCGTCGGCCTCGAGGAAGACCTGCAGCAGGGCCTGCAAGCGACGCGCGTTAGGGCGACTCGCGGCAGCTTCCCACAGCTGCACCGAGTGCACGTGCACGCCCAGCCGGGTGGCAATATCTCGCTGCGTCAGTCCTGTCCGCCCGCGCAGCCGCAGGGTTAGTCCGGCGAAGGGCTCTCTCAGGATTTTCTCAGCGCTCCCTGAGCAGCCTGGCGCATCAGCTGCTCAAGTCTGTCTCAAAGTAGTGAGAGTTCTTCACTCGGTCTGCGCCCAGGTGATCAGGCCTGGCAGGAACTGTGTGGTCAGGTCCGGATTCGCGGGAAGTACGCGTACGGTCAGACCGTTCAAGCCACTGCGGCGCGCGATGGTGGTGGTCGTTTCGTAGACGTAAGTCTCCGCCCCATCTGGTCCCACCAGTTGCATGCGCACTGGAGCACCGTCGACCAGGTCGCCGTCAGCATTCACCATGCCGACGTATAGCTCGACGGCCACATCCTCCGGTTGCAAGGTGCTCAGATGGACGCGCGCGCGAGTGCGCGCCGTCTGTCCGACGTTGAGCTCCGAGAGTTCCGGAGTGTCAACCGACTGGATAGCGATCCGCGGCCAGGCCTCCTGGACACGCTCACGCCACGTCGCCAGCGCCCGCGCGCGCTGCATACCGTCGGCGTTCAGGCGGCGCGCGCGCTCTGTCATCGGCAGGTAGAACTTTTCGGTGTATTCGCGGACCATGCGGTGCGTGTTGAAAAAGGGCGTCAGACAGCCGATGGAGGCCTTCATCGCGCCAATCCAGCGCCGCGGAAGCCCATCGGCGCCGCGATCGTAGAAGGTCGGGATGATCTCGCGCTCCAAGACTTCGTACAGGGCCTCGGCTTCGACCTCGTCCTGGTACTGGAAATCGTCGTACTGCTCACCTCGGCCAATTGCCCAGCCGATGGTCACCGCGCTCTGGTCGACGCTGTCCCACGCTTCCGCCCACCAGCCATCGAGCGTGCTGGCGTTCAGGGCGCCGTTGGCGGCGGCCTTCATGCCGCTGGTGCCGCTGGCCTCCTCCGGCCGACGCGGTGTGTTGAGCCAGACGTCTGAGCCCTGCACCATTGGTCTGGCGACCGCCAGGTCGTAGTCCTCGAGGAACACGATGCGCCGTCGGAACGGCTCTTCGCGCGTCAGGCGGATGATTTCCTGGATGAGTGCCTTGCCGGGTTCGTCGCGCGGATGCGCCTTGCCGGCGAAGATGACCTGCACCGGTCGCTCCGGATTGGTGAGAATGCGCGCGAGGCGCTGTGGGTCGCGCAGGAGCAGCGTTGCCCGCTTGTACGTGGCAAAGCGTCGTGCAAAGCCGATGGTCAGCGCGTCGAGGTCCAGGACCTCCTCGGCGGCGTCGAGCTCCGAACGCGAAGCGCCACGCCGCTCGAGCTGGGTGCGTAATCCGCGCCGCGCGAAGGCGACCAGGCGCTCGCGGCGCACCTCGTGCGTACGCCAGAGCTCCTCGGCGGGCACGCGATCGACGCCCCGCTTCCACGCGGCCTGGTCTGTTGGGCGCTCCCACCAGTCGGAGCCCATGTAGCGATCGTAAAGACGGTCCATCTCCCGCGAAACCCAGGTGCGCAGGTGCACCCCGTTCGTCACCGCGGCGATCGGAATCTCGTTTTTGGGGACCCCCGGCCACAGGCGCGCCCACATCTCACGCGTGACCTGGCCATGCAGCTGGCTGACGCCATTGCTGAACGCGGCCTGGCGCAGCGCGAGGGTCGTCATGCCGAACGGCTCGCGATCGTCCGCGCGATTCAGACGCCCCAATCCCAGGGCCGTCCGTCGCGAGATCCCTACCTGGCGCGGATAGCCGGCCCAGTAGCGATCCATCAGCTCCACGGGAAAGTAGTCGTGGCCCGCGGCGACCGGGGTGTGCGTGGTGAAGATCAGCCCGGCCGAGGCGATTTCGCGCGCCTCCTCGAACGAGACGTGGCTCGACTCAACCAGTCGGCGGATGCGCTCCAGCACCAGGAAGGCTGAATGGCCCTCGTTCATGTGGTAGACGGCGGGCTCGATGCCGAGTGCCTCGAGTGCGCGGCAGCCGCCGACACCCAGTACCAGCTCCTGCTTGAGCCGCATTTCCAGGTCGCCGCCATACAACTGCTTGGTGATCGCCCGATCCTCGGAGCTGTTGGCTGCCAGATTGGTGTCCAGCAAGTACAGCGGCACGCGTCCTATCTGCGCGCGCCAGACCTGGGCGTGCACGCTGCGACCGGCGCACGTAATGTCGATGGTCACCGGACTGCGGTCGGCGCGCGTCTCGAGGGTGAGCGGGAGGTTGTGGAAATCGTTGTCGACGTACGCTTCCTGCTGCCAACCGGACTCGTTCAGGTGCTGGCGAAAGTAGCCTTCCTGGTACAGCAGGCCGACCCCGACCAGCGGCAGCCCCAGATCGCTGGCCGATTTCAAGTGATCGCCGGCGAGCAAGCCCAGCCCACCGGCGAAGATCGACAGGCATTCGGTCAGGCCGAACTCGGCCGAAAAGTACGCGACGCGCGCGCCGTTCGCGACGTGGTCCCGATGCGTTTGCGCGAACCAGGTCGCCCGATCACTCGCGTAGTCTTTGAAGTCCTGGGCGACCCTTTCCAGGTGCGCGACGAAACCGGCGTCCTGAGCGGCTGCTTCGAGCTGGGTCTGGTCGATTCGGCCCAGCAGCAGGACGGGATTGTGGCCAGACGTCTCCCACAGGTCTCCGTCGAGGCGCCGGAACAGCTCCGTGGCCTGATCGTTCCACGCCCACCACAGGTTGCGAGCCAGCTCGCGCAAGGGCTCGAGCGCGATGGGCAGCGAGGGAATGACGGCGAACGTTCGAATCGGTTTGATGGTCGTAGGACCCCCGTTTTCGTGTCACAGAGTACGCGTCCGACCAGCCTAGCGGGGCTGCTACAGTCGACCTATAGCCAAACATTTACAAAGCACGCGCTGAGGATTGGTCGTTGTGCACAACAACCAATCCTCATGGGCGCGTTCGTGCTGGGCGTAGCCTTGGTGGGCTATGACAGCTGAACCTCGCGTCGAGCGTATCGACGCCCTGGTGATCGGGTCCGGTCAGGGTGGCACGCCGTTAGCCCGCGAGCTCGCACGCTCGGGGCGGCGCACGGTGCTCGTCGAGGGCGCCAACGTGGGTGGCACGTGCGTCAATGTTGGCTGCACGCCGACCAAGACGATGGTTGCCAGTGCACGGGTGGCAGACGTCGTCCGCCGTGCGGCGGAGTACGGCGTGCGGCTACCGGACGGGCCGGTCAGCATCGACCTGGAGCGCGTGCATACCCGCAAAGAAGCGGTGGTCCAGAGCTGGCGACGTGGGAGCCAGCGGTCGATTGACAGCACGTCCGGACTGACGCTGGTGCGCGGGACCGCGCACTTCGTCGGACCACACGCGATCGAGGTGGTCTCGGACGGCATTGCTGACGTACGCCGCTTCGAAGCCCCGCTCGCGTTCATCAATACCGGCTTGCGACCGGCGGTGCCGGCGCTCCCCGGATTGGAGCGGCTCGAGTGGCTGGACTCCACTCGCATCATGGAGCTCGTTCACCTGCCTGAGCACTTGCTGGTGCTCGGCGGCGGCTACGTGGGACTCGAGTTCGGACAGATGTTCCGCCGTTTCGGCAGCCGCGTCACCATCGTGCAGCGGGGTCCGCGGCTGCTGCCCCGCGAAGACGCCGACATTTCCGAGGCCGTCGCCGAGATTCTCCTGGAGGACGGACTCGACGTCTTGCTCGACACGGCGGTGAGTGGGGTGACGGGCGGACTGAACTCCGTCCAGCTCACCGCGCGCTCCGCCGGCGGAGTCGAAAGGACACTGGACGGTTCGCACCTGCTGGTGGCGACTGGACGCACGCCGAACACGGAAGCGCTGGGTCTGGCGAGCGCCGGCATTCGTTCAGATGCGCGCGGCTACATTCCGACCGATGATCGACTGGAGACCAATGTGTCCGGAGTCTACGCACTGGGAGACGTGCGCGGCGGGCCAGCGTTCACCCACATCTCCTATGACGACTTTCGCATCGCGCGCACCAACGTGATCGAAGGCGGCAGCGCGTCGGTGCGCGATCGCCTGGTGCCGTACACCGTCTTTATAGATCCGCAGTTGGGCCGGGTTGGCATGTCGGAGACAGAGGCTCGCGCGCAAGGACGCAACATCCGCGTCGCGACGCTGCCCATGCATCGCGTGGCCAGAGCCCGCGAAGTCGGAGAAACGCGCGGTGTGATGAAAGCGGTCGTCGATGCGGAGTCGCAGCAGATTCTGGGCTGCGCCGTGCTGGGCATCGAAGGCGGCGAGGTCATGTCGGTCCTCCAGGTGGCGATGATGGGTC
The DNA here is from genome assembly GCA_963776625.1 of uncultured Chloroflexia bacterium. Classification (GTDB taxonomy): domain Bacteria; phylum Chloroflexota; class UBA6077; order UBA6077; family CF-72; genus CF-72. The sequence continues at coordinate 788,262 of CAVZNP010000015.1, forward strand.
GCCTGCCGTACACCGCGATCAAAGAGGGGGTCTTTGCCCACCCGACACTCGCGGAATCACTCAACAACCTGTTCATGACGCTCGACGACTGACCCGCGTCCTGCCGGGTAGACTGGAAAAGGTCCCGCTTGGACCCTGGACGAGGGAGGAGCTACACACATGCCGTTCTACGAGAGAGGCGCGGTGCGCATTCACTTCGAAGAGGCCGGTTCGGGTTTTCCGCTGCTCGTGATCCCTGGCGGCGGGTTGAACTCGAACATCTCCTTCTTCACGGGCAACTCGCCCTTCAACCCCATGGAGGAACTCAAGGGCGAGTATCGTTGCGTCGCGGCCGACCTGCGCAACGCAAACGGCGGACAGTCGAGCGGCCCACTCGAGATCGATCGGCCCTGGGATGCGTATGCCGACGATCAGCTCGGGGTCATGGATCACCTGGGCATCCAGGAGTTCATGGTGCTCGGCTTCTGCATTGGCGGGCCGTTCATCTGGAATCTGCTGCGGCGCGCACCCGAGCGCGTCGTGGCGGCGGTGCTGGCACAGCCGAGTGGCTATCGCCCGGAGATGCCCGACCTGTTCTACAACAACAACATCACCGGCTGGGCGCCTGGCGTGCGCGCCCGCCAACCTGAGATCACGCAGGAAATGGTCGAGGCGTTCCTGAACTCGATGTACCGCACCGATCCCGACTTCGTGTTCACGGTCACGCGGGACTTTGTGCGCAACTGCCAGACGCCGGTGCTGATCCTGCCCGACGACGTGCCGCCGCATCCGTATGAAGTGGCCATGGAGAGCGCGCGTCTGGCGCCGAACGCCGAGGTCAGCCTGTACCCGTGGAAGGAGACGCCCGAGCAGATTGCCCAGGCGCTGGCCCACGTGCGCAGGTTCCTGAAAGCGCACCAGCCGGCGCTGGCGACGTAGCACGGCGGGACTCGGTTCGCGGCTCGGCGACGAGTCTCAACCACTTCTCAACCGCGCGCCGGCCTCGGGCCGGCGGCTTGTGCTTGGAATTCGTGGCCGCTTGACGGAGCCTTGGATACGCTACGGCCTCGGATAGCACATGTCTACGCGAATTGCAAACAGCTGGCGTTTCATGCGGCGCGCCTGGGGTCTCGCCGCTCCCTACTGGTCTTCGGAGGAGCGCTGGCCAGCACGGCTTCTCCTGATCGCCATCGTGATGCTGACGTTGGGGCTCGTGTTCCTCAACGTTTTGCTCAACGACTGGAACCGCGAGTTCTTCGAAGCCATCCAGAACAAGGACTTCGCCTCGTTCGGGCCGCTGCTGATCCGCTTCTCACTGCTAGCGGCGATCTTCATCGTCGGCGCTGTCTTCCGTCTGTACCTGACGCAAATGCTGCAGATGCGTTGGCGCATCTGGCTCACGCGCCAGTTCCTCGACCAGTGGTTCAGCCAGCACGCCTACTACCGGCTGGAAATCGCCAGGGGCGGCGCGGACAACCCCGATCAGCGCATCGCCGAAGACCTGCGCATGTTTGCGTTCAACACGCTCGACCTGTTCTTCGGATTGCTCGGGTCGGTAGTGACGCTGGTGTCGTTCATCGGCATCCTGTGGGCGATCTCCGGGCCGCTCGCGCTGAGCCTGTTTGGCTTCGACCTCGAGATTCCGGGCTACATGGTCTGGGTGGCGATTGGCTACGCCATTATCGGCAGCGTCCTGACGCATTTCATCGGACGTCCGCTGATCCGCCTCAACTTCCAACAGCAGCGCGTGGAAGCCGATTTGCGGTTCGGCCTCGTCCGCCTGCGCGAGAACTCGGAGGGTGTGGCCCTGTACGGTGGTGAAGCCACCGAGCGTCGCGATCTGGACTCGCGTGTGGATCGTATCCGCGCCAACTGGTGGCAGTTGATGCGCTATACGAAGAACCTGACGTTCCTGACCACCGGCTACGATCAGCTCGCCGACATCTTTCCCATTCTCGTGGCGGCGCCGCGCTATTTCTCTGGTGCGATCAGCCTCGGCGTGCTGACGCAGATCGGCAATGCGTTCGGTCAGGTGCAGGGAGCGCTGTCGTGGTTTGTCGAGAGCTACGGCTCGCTGGCCGACTGGAAAGCCACCGTTGACCGCCTGCTGACGTTCCAGGAGGCCATGGAAGCGGCGCGGCTCCAGGCGGCGCAGCAGACTGGCATCCACGTTGTCCCGAACGGCACATCCGCGGTGCATGCCGATCATCTGGAGCTGGACCTCCCTGACGGTCGCGTAATCGTGCCGGATGTGAGTCTGGCGGTTGAGCCCGGCGAGCACGTGATGATCAGCGGACCCACCGGCGTGGGCAAGAGCACGCTCTTCCGTGCGCTGGCGGGCATCTGGCCGTTCGGCACGGGCCAGGTGCACGTCCCGCGCGACGCGCACCTGCTGTTCCTCCCGCAACGTCCCTACCTGCCGATTGCCTCCCTGCGCGAGGCCACGCTCTACCCGGACTCCGCGCGCGCAGGCTCAGTGGACGACGCCACGCTCCGCGAGGTGCTCGAGGCGGTCGGATTGGACGCTTTCACAACCCGTCTGGACGAAGTCGACAACTGGAGCATGCAGATGAGCGGTGGCGAACAACAGCGGCTGGCCATCGCGCGTGCCATCCTCCAGCAACCCGACTGGCTGTTTCTGGACGAAGCCACCGCGGCGCTGGACGACGCATCCGAACAGGCCATGTACAGCTTGCTGCGCAGCCGCCTGCCGCACACTGCCGTCGTCAGCATTGCCCACCGACAGGGAGTCGCCGCGTTCCATACGCGCCAGATTGCCCTCGCGCACGCCGATCCCGAACCCCCGTCGGACGTGCTGCCGCTGCCGGTGGCGGTCTAGCCCGCCGGCCCCCTGCTGACGCTAGTCGCCGCCCGCGGTCCCGTCGTCCGGACCGGCGGGCGGCGTGGCGTCGCTGTCGTCACTGGCCGTCGCCGTCGTCGCTGGCGCGCTTGGGGCCGCGTTCGACGTCGACCAGGTGGCGCCAACCAGGGTCGCGTCGTGACTGCCGCCCGTGTCGTGCGCGATGTTCCCCGAGCCTTCGGTGAACAGGTATTCGGCGACCAGACCATCGCGCGGCGCGGCATCGTCAGCGTACAGACTGGCGATCTCGTCGGCGCTCAGCGCTCGATTCCAGATGCGGACCTCCGCCAGCGCACCCTGAAAGAAGCTGTCGAGATCGCGGGTGCCCATCCGCATCGGCGCCGTGCCGTGCTGTGGAGTAATCCACTCGCTCGACGGATACTTGCCGCATTTCGCGTCCCCGCTCGTGGTGTTGTACTGGTCGCAGTCGCGCTGCACCCCATTCTTGTAAATGCGCGTCTGGTGGCCGTCCACGACGCCCACCACGTGGATCCACTCGCCGGGGTTGATCGCATCCTGGAACTCACTGCCGATCCCCAGGTTTGGCGGCTTCGGACTTGACGCATTGAACACATAGAAGCTGATGCGGTTGGCCCGATTCTCCTGGTTGGGCTGGCTGTACATGCGGAAGGTCCATTCCTGCTGGTCGCCCTGGCCTTTGCCCAGCCAGTAGACGTAGCCGCTGCCCTCGGTTGTTGGAAACGTCAGCGTGTCCGGACGCATCCACGCCGAAACGGTCAGCGTGCCAGTGGTGGCCACGCTGAAATCGGGACTGTCGGGGACGTCGATGTGGCTGGCGGTGCCGTCGAACTGGACGAAGTTCTGCGGCGCGGTGGCGGCGTGCGTCACCCATGCGCCGCTGCCGGCACTCGCGAGACCGGCGACGATGACGCTGAGCGCGATCAGTGTTGCCGCTCTGACCGCCACCCAGCGCACACGCGTATTGTCGAGCCAGATGCGCGTAACCGGGGAGCCGGCCACATGAGGAGACCGTGAAGTCTTTTCAGCAAGTGTGAGCTTCTTCATGGCCAGGTGGGCGATCGCACCCCGAGACTTTCGGGCATGAGGTTTGTCCTGCTTGTGACCACCCTGGCGTCCGTCGCGATGTGGCCTGGATCTGCCGCGGCGCAGGGTGCGCCGAGTCCGGCCCTGGCGGCTGCGCTGGCCAACCCGTGTTCATTGGTCTCCCAAACTGAAGCGCAAGGCTTTCTCGGCGACCCGGGGATGCTGCCTCCGCAGTCCAGCACGGGCGTGGTGCCCATGTGCGCGTATGCCGACAACGGCGGCAACCATCTGGTCCAGCTTTCGATCTACAACACGAGCTCGGTGCGCGGACTGTCGTCGCCGGACGCACAGCCAGTGGCGGGGCTCAATGTCGAGAACTACTGCGACCCGCACACCTCCAGCGGCGGCGACGTGGCGGACCTGCACGCCGCGATCGATTCCGTCTACACGCTGCAAGTTGTCGAAGAGCAGGGCTTTTTGACGTGTGACGTCGCGGCCGAGTTTGCCCAGGCCGCCCTCGGACGCCTGGCCTCAGGTGACCTGGCAACGCTGGTGGCCACCAGCCCGCCAGTGGCTGGCGGCCTGCTCGACAACGCGATGGCCTACCCGTGCTCGATCGTCACGACTGACGAAGCCTCCGCCATTTTCGGCGTCGCGATGCAGACAACCGCGTCGCCCGGCGCCGACAACCCGGCCTGCCAGTGGCACGGCGGCAACGTGGTCGTCAGCGTCTCGATCTATTCAGATGGCGTCGGCGCGGGGGAGCAGGACATCGGCCCCAGCACGCCGGTCACCGGGCTCGGGACAGAAGCCGCGTGCAACGCAACGAACTCCTCGGGGGAGCTGGTCGTGGCCATCGACAACGGGCACTATCTGGGCGTGACCGGCATCCTCGGTAACGTGACGTGCGCGCAGGAGCAGCAATTTGCCCAGATTGCGCTGACGCGCCTCTAATTTTGAATCAGCTCGCCCAGAGCTCCTCGGACGCGATCCTGGCGCCGTTCGACAGGGCCTGCAGCTTGGCCCAGGTGATCTCGGCGTGGCCGACGCGGATCGCGAGCCCGCAATCGGTGCCGGCGATGATGCGCTCGCGGCCGAAGATGTTCGCGTAGCGTTCGATGCGGTCCGCCACCAGGCGGGGGTGCTCGATGATGTCCGATGCGTGGCCCACTACACCGGGCATCAGCAGCACGTCGTCCGGGACTCCGGCGGCCTGCCACACCCGCCACTCGTGCTCATGACGAGCGTTGGCCGCTTCAAACGAGATGCAACCGGCCGGGTACCTTGAGGACCAGGTCGACGATGTGTTCGAGCTCGATGTCGGCCGCGTGCGGGCCGTGACCCGAGCCCCAGCACACGTGCAGCCGCACGCGATCGCGCGGAATGCCGCGCAGGGCTTGATTGAGCGCCTCGACGCGTCGCTCCGCGTACGCGCGATACTCGGTGATGCTCATCTCGGGGAACATCTGCCAACCATCCGGCAGGTCCGGATCGTCGAGCTGAAGGAGCAGCCCGGCCTCGGTGATCGCGCGGTACTCCTCGCGCATGGCCTCGGCGATGGCGAAGAGCAGCTCGTCGTCGTTCGGGTAGTGCTCGTTGAACAACCAGTGCTCCACCGTGCCTGGCGTGACGGCTGGCAGGTAGGGCTCGACGTCCAGACCAGCGACGGCGGTCTTGAGATTGGCGATGTCGCGCTGCACGAGGGGCTGGCCGATGTAGCGCACGGGCGCAACGGCGACCAGCTTGGGCGTGGGCCGATTGAAGCCGCCGAGGCCCGAGGCAAACGTGCCCGGGAACAGCAGTCGGTCGCGCGCGGTGACATTGCGCAGCATGCGCGCATCGGTCGAGGGTCGTTCTTCGAAGCCGCTCAGCCGCTCTTTGGCGTACGAGGAGAAGCCGGCGCGCTTGCTGATCTCACCGTCGTTGACGATGTCCATGCCGCAGTCGACCTGCTGCTGGACAACTTCGCGCACCGCGCTCGGCAGGCGTTCCTCGACCTTCCGAGCGTCAGCAGAATCCTGCGCGAGCAGGTCGCGCAGGTCGTCCGGGCGCGGCAAGACGCCCGCGTGCGAAACCAGAATTCGGTCCAGGCTGCGCCTCACGCGCGCTCCAGCGACTGCTTGAGGTCGGCGACCACCCGCGTGGCCTCGTCTTCGGTCATGGAGGAGCCGCCGGTCAACACGCTGGTGAGGTAGGCCGTGCCGCGCGTTGCGCTGTCTGGTGGACGAGGGATGACCCAGGTGTGCCAGTGGGGGGTGCGCTCGACGACCGTCACCACGTACACGCGTTCGGCGCCGGTGGCGTCTTTGAGTGCACGCGTGAGTCGGCCGAGGACGCTGCCCAGGCTGGCGGCCTCGTCGGGCTGCATCTCGGCCGCGTCGAGGAAATGGCGCTTGGCGACCAGCATGAGCTGGCCCGGCACCGACTGGCGCACGGGTGCATGCTGCGCGTACCAGCACGCATCCTCATAGACGTACCCGCCGACCGGTGCATCTTCGGGTCGGTTGCTGGCGCGACGCGCGCAAATGCCGCAGTCGGGGCTGCCACTCGTGGTCACGCTCGAAATTCTAGCCGGGGCCCGCTCCGCGCGGGTCTTGCTTGACATAAGCAAGACCCGCGTGCAGGGCTGAGCAGCGCGTGAGCGCACGTCTGGGTAGCGTCTCTGTGCGCAAATTATCAGCGGCACGCACACGGCGCCCGCACGCATGCGGGCCGCTGAGGACTATCATGCGGGAGTCGTGGGCTCCCGGGACACGCGGGTGATTCCTGTTCGACCGAAGCCGTGAGGATGTGACACACACTATGCCAAGCCACTCCGAGGCATCTGCCAACGATCCAAACGACGCGACCGACACCGAGCCGAGCACGGCCGATGTTGGGCCGACCGACGCCGAGGTCGAGGCCTGGGCCCGGGAGGAACGCGAGCGTCGCGAGGCCTGGGTGCAGGGACCGACGCAGGCGCAGAAGTCGGATTGGGCCGCGCGCGAGCACACGCGCCGCTTGGCCGAGGGCGGCCAGCCAGGCACGGCTGCACGCCTGGCTCCGGGTGAGAGCCCGCTGTTCCTCATGCAGCGCTACGCGCGCGAAGCGCAGCTGGCCGCTGAAGGCGCGGTGAACCTGATGCTCAGCCTGTCGGTGCGCGAGGTGTTCGATCAGCTAGTGCAGGCCGGTCGCGAATGGGAAGACGAGTACACCAGCCGGCCCGCGCGGCGGCGAATTGCCCTGGACGCCGAGGCCCGCGGCGGCGCGTCGCACGCCGAGCGCGGTTCGACACGCGTCGACGAGTCGCCGGGGACTGCCTCACCGACGAGTTGAGACGCTGAGGCGTGAGACGCCTTCTGCGTCGCGCCCGCCGCACATGGCAGGTCGTGTGCGTTTTGACGCGCTGGTTTCTGCTGCCGGCGCTGCCGTTTCGCGCCGCGCCGGCTCAGTCCGGAGCTGAACGCACGCGCGCGGCGCTCGAGCAGCTTGGCGGCGCATGGATCAAGCTCGGCCAGATGCTGGCGCTGCGCTTCGATCTATTGCCGGCGGCGTATTGCGAGGAGCTGCTCAAGCTCCTGAATGCCGTGCAGCCGTTTCCGTATAGCGACGTGCGCGAGATCGTCCGTCAGGAGCTCGGCGACCTGCCCGACGTCGTCTTTCAGACGTTCGAGCCGGTGCCGTTTGCCGCCGCGTCGATCGGTCAGGTGCACCGTGCGACGTTGCGGAGCGGTGAGCACGTGGCCGTCAAAGTCCAGCGTCCGCAGATCCGCGAGATCATGCGCGCCGACATCGACCTGATGTATGCCGTCACGCCGCTGCTGGACGTGGTGCGCGTCTTTGGCGCCTCCCAGTCGCGGCGCCTGATCGACGAATTTGCGCGCTGGACCAACGACGAGCTCGACTATCTGCTCGAAGCGCGTCAGGCGCTGTTGCTGTACGAAAACGCGCGCGGCGAGGAGCTCGAGCGCATCCCGCGCGTGCATCGCGGCTACACCACCTCGCGCGTGCTGACCACCGAGCTGCTCGAGGGCATCCCCCTGATCGAGATCGTCGTCGCCGTGCGCATGGGAAACACCGCCTACCTGAGGAAGCTCGAGGCGCGCGGGTACGACCTCGTGCAGATCGTGCGCCACCTCGACTGGAACATGCTCAACCAGGTGTATGTCTACGGCTGCTTCCATTCCGACCTGCATCCGGCCAATCTGTTCGTGCTGCCGGGGAACGCGATCGGCTACGTCGACTTCGGCATGGTCGGGCGCCTCTCCGACAACGTGCGGAGCTCGCTGACGCGCTACAGCTGGCTGCTGTTCCAACGTCAGGTCGAAGGCGCCGTCAAGGAGCTCATGCGCTGGCTAGCGCCTTCGTCCGCGACGAACACGGCCAGGGCCGAGGAACAGCTGGTGCGGATTCACGAAGGCTTTCTGTATGGCGTCGCCAGTGTTGCCGATGGCGATGCCTGGTCGACGCCCGGTGCGGCCACCAGTGGTCGCAACCCGTACACGGCGCTGGCGGTCGAAGTCATGGAGACCCTCCAGCGCAATCATCTCGTGCTGGCCGGTGAGATCGTCGCCTACTTTCGGATGCTGGTCATGCTCGGCACACTGCGCCACCAGCTCGCCACGGACTACGACTTGCCCGCGGTGGCGCGCCAGTTCTTCGGCAAACTCTTTCGGCAACAGGCGCAAGAATGGGTCGACCCGCGACTGGCTATCGGCCGCATCTACGATGCCTCCACGCGTGTCAATCGGGTCATTGGGTTCGTCGAGTATCTGGAGGAGCTCCAACCGCTGATCGCGTCGGTGGCCGGCACGTATTTCGGCTTCCAGCGCACCTTGCAGACCCTGCGTCGGCGGGCCATTGGTATTGGCCTGTGCATCGTGCTCATCGGCGCGTTGTTGTATTTCACGCTGGCGGATCCGGGTAACGCGCGCAAAATGTCGCCGTCTTTCATCCCCTTTGAAAACGTCCACCTGATTTTGCTGGCGGTTCTGGTGCTGCTCACGCTGGCGTTCATCCAGAACGCGCGCGGCCTGCTTCGTCGCTGACGATCAGGCGCGTTTGTACGCTACCCTCGCCCTGCATGGAGCTCCTGGTTGAACAGCTCGTGCGTCGGGGCCGCGAGCTCGACCAGTGGTTGGAGATCGAACGCGGCCCAGCAGCCCAGGTGCGCCTGGTGCGCGAGGAGGGCGACGCCGCCCGCTGGCCGGACTACGACGATGCTGCCGCGCCCGTCCTCGCGGCCGGCGGCGACTGGCGCGAGGTGCTCAACCAGACCGTCTGGCTGCGGTTTCAGCTGACGCGGCCGCCCGACTGGCCGGTACAGGACACCGCGCTCGTCGCGCACCGCTTCGGCACACTGCCGCTGGAGCCGGCGCTGCGTGTCGGACGCGAGCTTCAGCGCCTGCAGGGCATGCTGTACCTGGCTGGCCAGGCCTACCACGGACTCGACCAGTACCACCGCCTGATCTATCTGCCGGAGGGCCCGCGCTACGACTGCGCGGCAAGTGTGTGGACCGGGCTCGCGGAGCTGGACTGGCAGCCGAATCCGACGTTCCATCTGGCGCGGATCGACCATGGTGCGATGCAGCTCAGCTACGACCTGCTCGTCCTGGCCGACGCGCTCCGGTCGCTGCCCACCGACGCTGCGTCTCGACCACGGCTCGAGCGCATCGCCGAGGCCGCGCTGCACGCAATGGACTGGAGCTCGGTCGGTTCCGAGCGCTTCCGCCGAAGCCTGCAGGCAGCGCACCATCTGGTCGATACCCAGCTGGCGGCGCTGGACTCGTCCGACTATGCGCCGCGGCTGACGGCGGTGGGTCACGCCCACATCGACTGTGCCTGGTTGTGGCCCATTTCGCAAACGCGCGAGAAGGCGGGTCGCACGTGGACGACGGCGCTCAGGCTCATGGAGCGCTATCCGGAGTATCGCTTCCTCGCGTCGACGCCACTCCAGTACGAGATGGTGCAGCAGCGCTTCCCGAAAACGTTCGCGGGCATCCGCGAGCGCATTCGCGAAGGCCGATGGGAGGCCGTCGGCGGCATGTGGGTGGAGTCCGACTGCAACCTGCCCGACGGCGAGTCGCTCGCACGCCAGCTGCTGGTCGGCACGCGCTACTTCGAGCGTGAGCTGGGCGTCTCACCTCGCGTCGTGTGGCTGCCGGATTCGTTCGGCTTCACCTGGGCGCTGCCCACGCTGATGGCCGCGGCTGGCCTGCCATATTTCGTCACGCACAAAATGAGCTGGAGTACCACCAACCGCATCCCGCACGACACCTTTCGCTGGCGTGGACCGGATGGCGGTGAAGTGCTGGCGCATTTTCTGTGCACCCCGTCGCTGACGCCGGGCGAACACACCACGTACAACGGTCACCTGCTGCCGAGCGTCGCGCGTGGTGCGTGGAAGCGGTTCCAGGACCGCCAGCTTCAGGACGAGCTGTTGGTGGCCTTCGGCTGGGGCGACGGTGGCGGCGGGCCGACCATCGACATGCTCGAGGCGGGTCGACGTCTGAGGCAGCTGCCCGGCTTTCCGCGCGTGCAGATGGGCAGCGCGCATGATTTCTTTGCACGCCTCGAACACACGCTCGCCTCCCAGACGCAGGTGCCCGTGTGGGACGGCGAGCTGTACCTCGAATACCACCGCGGCACGTATACCGGCCAGGCACGCCAGAAACGCCGCAACGCGCTGGCGCAACGCTTGTTCCACGCCGCGGAGCTGTACGCCGCCTGCGCGCGTGCCCTGCTTGGAGCGGACTATCCGCGCCAGGCGCTGGAGCGCGGCTGGAAGCTGATCCTGACGAACCAGTTCCACGACATCCTGCCGGGCTCGGCCATCAGCCAGGTCTATCGCGAAGCCGAGGACGACTTTCGCCAGCTGAGCGACGTGGGCTCAAAGGTGCTCGACACGGCGACTTCCGCGATTGCTGGCGGTCTGCGCCTGGCGTCCGATGCGCTGGTCGTCTTCAATCCGTCGCCGTACCCGTCCGCTGGCTACGCGCAGGTGTCGGCGGCGGCCGCCGCTGGTCTGTCGCTGCCGTCACAGCCGACCGCCGATGGAGACGTCCTGGTGTGGTGTGCAGGTGTTCCGCCCAACGGCTATCAGGCATTCTCGAGCGGTCCGGCACGGCCCGTCGCGACTGGCACTGGCACTGGCGCTGGCACTCTGCGCGTCGCGGCGGATGCGCTCGACACACCCTTCTGGCACATCGAGCTCGACCGCGGTGGACGCATCCGTCGACTCGTCGACAAGCTGCGCGCGCGCGAGGTCCTGCCGAGGAACGAGGACGCGCTGGCGAATCGACTCGTCGTCTTTGAAGACCGGCCCTTGAACTACGACGCCTGGGATATCGACGCCTTCTACTATGCCAAGCAGCGCGACGTCGATCAACTGGAGTCCGTCGAGGTCCGCGAGGCAGGTCCCGAGCGTGGCGTGGTGGAGCTGCGCTGGCACCTCGGGGAGCGGACGCGCATCGTGCAGCGCCTGTGTGTCTACGCGCGCACGCCACGCATCGACTTTCAGACGCACGTCGACTGGCAGGAACGCCAGTCGCTGCTGAAAGTCGCGTTTCCGACGTCGATCCGCAGTCGGCGGGCCACGTACGAGATCCAGTTCGGCACTATCGAGCGCCCGACGCATCACAACACCAGCTGGGACGAGGCGGCCTTCGAAGTGCCCGCCCAGCGTTGGGCGGATCTCTCAGATGCCAGCTACGGCGTGGCGGTGCTGGCGGACTGCAAGCACGGCTACAGCGTCTATGGAAGCACGCTGTGGCTGAGCTTGTTGAAAGGCGCGATCGATCCGGATCCGGATGCCGATCGCGGCGAGCAGGACTTCACCTACAGCCTGCTGCCGCACGCGGCCGGACTGGAGTGCGTTCGGCGCGCGGCGTACGAGCTGAGCCGCCCACTCATCTGGCGTCGTGAGGCGGCCCATGCGGGCACGCTGCCTCCCACGTTCTCGCTGGCGCACGTCAGCGATGCCGCGGCGCTGGTGGAGACGGCGAAATGGGCCGAGGACGCTGACGCGCTGATCGTGCGACTGTACGAGCCGGAGGGTGGCGCGCGGCCCGCCACGTTGCGTCTGGGAATTGGCGCGCGCGCGGTCGACGAAGTGGACCTGCTCGAACGCAACCCGCGGCGCCTGCCAGTTGGCAGCGACGGCGACGTGGCGCTGCAGTTGCATGCCCACGCGGTGAAAACGCTGCGCATCCTGCCCGTCTGAGGCTTCAGTCGGCCGTGTAGTGGACTCGGACAACGCCGGACTGGAAGGTGCGGCAGGATGCCAGACGCAACTGGCGCACGGCGGTCGCCTCCGGAAACAGCGGCGTCCCGCCACCGACGACGACGGGGTTCACGTTGAGACGGTAATCGTCGACCAGCCCTTGCGCGATCAGCGCGCGCGCAGGCTCGCGATATGGTAGGTGGTGCGGCCGTACACCGCGGGCCTTTTGCGGATCGGTTCAGGATCGGTGCTCATGTTCCGCTCTGCTCCAGGAGCCTGCCCAGTTTCTCGAGCAGCGCGCGTGTCCCGTGCTCACGCTGCTGTGGCGTGTCGTGCCCATCCAGGAACGCGCCCTGCTCGGTGAAAACCAGGCGCGTGCCGCTCCCCTCTGGCATCAGCTCGACGGTCGCCACCGACGCCGAGATGCGCGTTTCGCCCATGTCCATGGCGTACGTGGTCACGATGCGCCGATCGGGAACGATGTCCTGGTAGGTGGCCTCATAGGTGAAGAGGGGTCCGTCGGGCGGTCCACCGCGATTGACCTCGTGGCCGCCAATGCGGAAGTCGAGCTCGTGGTGGACGTTGGGCAGGTCGTCGCCGCCGAACCAGCGCTGCTTGAGGGCCGGGTCGGCGAAGGCCTGAAACACGCGGGCGGGCGAAGCCGGGTAGCTGCGCTCGATGACAAACGTGGCGTGCGTGACGGAGTGCTGCTGTTGAGTCGTCATGTGGGGATGTGGTTACTCCTGTGTGGGTGTGGGTGTGGGTGTGGGTGTCGTGAACTCGGATGGTGCGTCGTCGGGCGGGCCGGCCAGCAGCTCGCCGAGGCGGTCGAAGCGCCGCTCCCAGGTGGTGCGACGTTCGCCGATCCAGCGCTCGGCGCTGCGCAGCGGAGCGGTTTCGATGTGACAGGTCCGCACGCGGCCGATTTTTTCGGTGCGCACGAGACCGCTGGCCTCGAGGAGCTGGAGGTGCTGGACGACGGCGGGCAGGGACATGGCCAGGGGTCGCGCGAGCTCGGAGACGGAGGCGGGGCCCAGGGTGAGGCGTTCGAGGAGGAGGCGACGGGTGGGATCGGCGAGGGCATGGAAGACGAGGTTGAGGGGCGCGGTCGACTCGAAGGTCATTGCTTAAGCAGTCACTATACTAAAGTGACTACCTAAGTATTGTCAAGGCACGCCCGGCGGGCGCCTCCGCGTGTGCGCTACCCTCACGCGTATGACCTCGGGTGCACCCTCCTCAACGGTGGCCGCGGCTGAACCGCTCAGCGCCACCCTCCGCGTCAACGACTTTGACCTGCACTACTGGGAGTGGCCCGGCAGCGGCCCCACGCTCGTGTGCCTGCACCCTTCGGGCCACTACGGTCGCATCTGGGAGCGCGTCGCGCAGCAGCTCGCACCCCAGTTCGACGTGCTCGCGCCTGACCAGCGCGGCCACGGCGATTCCACCCAGCCGCCGAGCGGCACCGCCGCCGAAGACTTCGCCGCCGACGTCGAGGCGCTCGCCGCCGGGCGGAACCTGCCACGCCTCGTGCTCGTCGGCCACTCGCTCGGCGCCCGCACCGCGATGGTCCACGCCGCGAAGTACCCCGAGCGCGTGTCGCACATGATCCTGGTGGGCGGCCCGCACTACTCGACCATCGAGCCCGGCGCCGACGTCGCTCACTGGACCAACCAGTCGGACACCATGCGCGCGCGCTCGCGCCACATCGCCTCGTCCGAGGAAGCCGCCGAGATCCTGCGCGCCAGCTACCCGCGCTTCACCGAGGCCGATGTCCAGCACGCGCTGAAGTACAACACCCAGCCCGCGGCCGGAGGCGGCCTCGAATGGAAATTCGAGCCAGGCTGGGTGGCCGACGGCCTGACTCACGCGCTCGACGACCTGCGCGCGTACGCCGCCCAGATTCGCTGCCCGATCCTGATCCTGCGCGCCACGGCCAGCTGGGAGCTGACGCCCGAGCGGATGCCGACTGTCGTCGGCGTCTTCAGCAATGCGCCGGTCAAGGTGGTCGATATCGACGCCGCCGCGAATCTGGAGGTGGAAGCCCCGGACGCGGTCGCTTCGGCGATTCGCGGCTACCTTTCGGGCAACTAGTCGAAGTCGAAGCGTTGGAGAGTCCGGGGGAATCCCGTCCGCCGCTGGTGAAGCGGCGGGCGGCGCTGCGGATGCTGGCTCAGAGCGCGGCCATGGTCGCGCTGGTCGCGTGTGGAACATCGGCGCCGCCCGCGCCGCCCGCGAGCGTCGCCTCGTCGACGTCCGCGGCGCAGCCGACGGCCGCGTCTTCGTCTTCTACTTCGGCTCCGGCTCCGGCTAGCGCCGCGACGGCCGCGCCAGGTGCCACCGCCGTGAACGCGAACGCGAACCGTCGCACGGGTGGCTCGCTGCGCGTTGGCGTGCCCGCCGACATCTCGTCGCTGGATGGGCATACCAGCAGCAGCCTGCTGTCGATCACCCAGTCGATGGCCTTCGACCGCCTGGTCGCCTACGACGTCGCGGCCACGCCACATCCCATGCTCGCCGAGAGCTGGGAGGTGAGCCCTGACTTCACGCAGGTCAAACTGAACGTGCGCCAGGGGGTGCAGTGGCACAGCGGGCGCGAGTTCACCAGCGACGACGTCAAATGGAACCTCTTGCGCGGGCAGGACCCCAAGGCGGCGACCGGCTCCTACGTCAACCAGGCCAAGTGGTTTCCGACGATCGACACGCCTGACAAATACACCGCCATCTTGAAGTCAGACGTTTCGCGGCCGGCTATCTTCGACTACCTGAACGTGCTCAACATGGTCGATCAGGTGTCACTCAACGGCCCGGACGCCAAGACCATGGAGATTGGTACCGGGCCGTTCGTGTTCAAGGAGTGGGTGCAGGGCGACCACCTGACGTACGCGCGCAACCCGAACTACTGGCAACCCAACTATCCCTATCTGGACGAGATCGTCGTCAACGTCGTGCGCGATCTGAATGCCATGACGACGCGGCTGGAGGCGGGCGCGCTCGATACGATCTACGGCCCCAGCATCGATGAATTTCTTCGCTACAAGGACGACCCGCAGTATCAGGCCCTGATTCCGCCCGGTCAGCAGGCGGGCATGGCCATGGGCGTCAATACGCTGTTTCCGCCCACCGACAACAAGCTGGTCCGCCAGGCGCTCAGCTACGCGGCGAATCGGGCGCGCTTCACCGATCAGATCTTCAAAGGCATCGTCCCGCCGCTGTCCCTGCCGTGGGATCCGACCAGTCTGGCGTACGAGGCGTCCAAGGAGGCCTTCTATACGTTCGACCTGGACAAGGCGCGCTCGCTGCTGGCATCGGCGGGTGTCTCGTCGGCGGAGCTGGATTTTTTGGCGTCGCCCAACACGCCGGAGTGGGACCTGATCTCGCAGATTTACCAGAGTGACCTGGCCTCGATCGGCATCAAGCTCAATATCGTGAAGCTCGACCAGGCCGCCTGGCTGGACCAGGTCAACAATCGCAAGTACCACGGCTTCTGGGCCTCGACCATGGCCATCGGCACCGGCGAGCCCGTCAGCGGTCTGAGCCTGGGTCGCGCGACGGATCCGAACTCGAACAACGAGGGCTACAAGAACGATACCTACACGGGCCTGATCACCGCGCTGGCCTCAGAGCCAGACGTGAGCAAGCGCAAGGCGATGTACTCACAGGTGAACGACATCCTGCTGGACGACGCCTTCACGATGGTGGTGACCACGTATCCGCCGAAGATGGTGGCGTCGAGCAAAGTGCACGACCTGGTAACGCCACAGAGTGTGCCGAGCTTCTTCTGGCTCACTGACGTGTGGCTCGATCAGTAGCTACTCCGGGCGGGCGTTATGAGTTTCTTTGGGAGTCGAGAAGGTTTTGTAACGAGGTTTCTTTTTTTTGTTAAGTCGAAAGCTGCGGCTTTCTCCCCAGGGCTCCGCGCCCTGGACCCCGCGTCCCAGAGCCCTACACTCGGTGGCCGTCAGCCGCATCCGCTCGCCGTCACGCACGCACTGTCACACGCGTGTAATCTAATCGGGTAGTTCTCATCGCCGTACCGCACACCGTCACACGCGTGTAATCCAATCGGGTAGTTCTCATCGCCGTACCGCACGCACCGTCACACGCGTGTAATCCAATCGGGTAGTTCTCATCGCCGTACCGCACGCACCGTCACACGCGTGTAATCCAATCGGGTAATTCTCATCGCCGAAACGCACGCACTGTCAACACGCGTGTAATCCGATGGGTGGTTGTCACCCAAGGCGGTCCGCCCGGAGGCGTGCCTCCTACGGTGTCCCCAAACGTGTCGTCCGAAGGTATTCCCCGAACCCGTCCTTCCGAAGGTGTTCCCGAGGTCCCGCCCGCTCCAAGGTCCCGCCCGCGGTGCGCCTCTCTGGTGCGACTCTCTGAGGTGTCCTCCGGTGCGAGAACCACCCTATTGGACTAGGCGCGTGTTGACAGTGCGTGCGTTCTGGCGATGAGAACTACCCGATTGGATTACACGCCTGTGACAGTGCGTGCGTGACGGCGAGCGGATGCGCCTGACCGCCACCGAGTGTAGGGCTCTGGGACGCGGGGTCCAGGGCGCGGAGCCCTGGGGAGAAAGCCGCAGCTTTCGACGTCCAAAGAAACCTCGTTACGAACTTGTGCCCGCCCTGGGGAGAAAGCCGCAGCTTTCGACTTAACAAAAAAAAGAAACCTCGTTACAAACTGGTGCCCGCCCTGGGGAGAAAGTCCGTAGACTTTTGACGTCCAAAGAAACCTCGTTACAAACTGGTGACCGCACGTTAGCTGTCGAGCCATGCGTCCGTATACGTGACCATCTCGTGGTGGTTGAAGACCACGCCGTGGACACCTTTCTGATTCAGCAACGTGGGCAGCGTGGGCGACAGCACCATCGTGAACGACTCGTCCAGGAACAGGTCGTTCAGCTCCGAATACAACGGCTTGGCTTTGGCAGGGTCTGGCTCCGTGGCGGTCTGCGTGATCAGCTGCGTATAGCGGTCGCTCTTGAACGCCGAGTTGTTGCTCGCCGGCGCGAACGCTTTCGAGCTCGTGAAGCAGGTCGCGGGCGCCAGGTCGCCGAGTGAGGCTGGGCCCGAGTACAGCCCCAGATACTTGGCATTGTTGACCTGGTCCAGCCACGTGCCGACGTCCTGCGTCTTGATATTCAGCGTGACCCCGAGCTTGGCCAGGTCGGCTTGATACAGCTGGGCCATGCCCTGGTACTCCGCGGTGGACAGGTACAGCAGGATGTCGATGTCAAAGGGCCCAACCCCCGCCTGATCCAGCAGCGACTTCGCTTTGTCCAGGTCGAAGGTATACGTGTTCACCTTGTCGGCTTCGTACGCCGGCGAGGTTGGCTGCCAGGGAATGCTCTCCGCCTTCCCCACGCCGAGCAGCACGGTATCCACGAAGCGCTGCCGATCGAAGGCGTAGTTGAGCGCCTGGCGCACCAGCTTGTTGTCGGTGGGCGCCCGGCTGGTGTTCGCGCCGATCACGTAGAAGCCGCCGGTGGCCGTGTGGGCCAGCCCACCGTAGTTGGGGTCGTCCTTCAGGCGGGTGTAGTCACGCAAGGACGGCCCGCGCGCAACGTCCAGCGCGCCGGCTTCGAGCTCCGCCACCATAGCTTGCTGGTCGCGCAGGATGGGAATGGTGATGCCATCCATGTAGGGCTTGCCGGACTGCCAGTAGCTGGTGTTCTTGCCAAGCGTGACGTGGTCGCCCTGCACCCACTCGACAAACGTCCACGGACCGGTGCCCACGACTTTCGTCTTCGAATCCGGGCCTTCCTGCGTCTCCTGGTTGATGATGTTCAGGTACTCGAAATAATCGAAGGCGTTCGGCCGCGAGAGGTCGGACGTGACGACGACGGTGTACTTGTCGGGGGTGTCGATCGCGGTCCACCAGCTCGCCAGCGGCGCGAGCTGCCCGCCGCCGTTCTTCGGATCGGCGGTGCGCTGAATGTTGTATTTGACGTCGTCGCTGTTCAGCTCGCGACCATTGTGGAACTGCACGCCTTTGCGCAGGTGGAAGGTGTACTGCTTGGCGTCGGGACTGATGTCCCAGCTCTCGGCCAGCATGGGCGTGGGCGTGTGCTGGTCGTCGTAGGCGGTCAGCCGGTCGTAGACGAACCAGACGCCGTCGTTGCCACTGCGGTTGTGGCCGTCGAGGCCGATCAGGTCACCAACGTAGCCCTGGCGCAGGGTGCCGCCCGTCTTCGGCGCCGTCGCCGCCGCTGCCGCGGTTGCGGATGTCGCCGTGGGGGCCGGGGCGCTGGTGGCCGCCCCAGCGGGCGTCACGCCCGGCGTGGGCTGCGCCGCGGGCGGTGTGGCTGACGGCGCGACGGGCGCGACCGGCACGGATGAACTCGCTGGCGCGCTGCACGCGGCCGCGAGGGCGACCGCCGCGGCCGAGCCGAACAGGCGCACGGCAGCGCGCCGAGTGAGCGGAGTCGAAGACATGTGCGGGAACCTCCCCCTGGCCCCGGGTCAGAACCAGGTCATCCTATAGTCGATCCTATCCGATCAGTGCTGCCACGATGTCCGCCTCCAGCATGTCCAGCATGTCGAGCGCGGCCGAAAAGCCCGTAATCCACGTCGAAACCGCCTGCCACGCGCCTAGCGCCCGCCGGTCACGCCGCCGTCGATGATGAAGCCGGCGGCCATCATGAACCTCGACTCGTCCGAGGCAAGGTAGAGCGCCGCGTGCGCCACGTCCTCGGGCGTGCCCAACTCGCCGCCAAGCTGACGACTGCGAATGGCCGCCAGCCCCTGCTCGCGATCCGCGTACGACGACATGAGGTATTTCTCCACGAACGGCGTGAAGATCGTGCCCGGGCATCAGCGCGTTCACACGAATGCCGTGCGGCGCCAGGTCCACCTGCATGGACTTCGTCATCGACAGCACCGCGCCTTTGGAGGCGGAGTACGACACACGCCGCGCCAGGCCAATCTGCGCGATGCACGACGACATGTTGATGATCGATCCGCCACCGCGCTCGATCATGTGACCGGCCACGGCGCGCGTCATCAGGTACACGCCGCGCACGTTGACCGACATCACCCGATCGAACAGCTCGGGGTCGGTTTCGAACACGTCCCCGACTCCGCTGATACCGGCGTTGTTGAACAAGACGTCGATGCGTCCCCAGCGCTCGATGGCCCAGCCTGCGCACGCCTCGGTGTCCGACAGGCTGGAGACGTCGACTCGCCGAGCGTCGGCCTGGCCGCCGTCGGCGCGGATACGCTCGACGGTGCGCCGGGCGGCTGGCTCATCGACGTCGACGACGGCGACGCGCGCGCCCTCGCGTGCAAACAGCAAGGCCGATGCTTCGCCGATGCCGGAGCCGGCCCCGGTAATAACACAGACCTTGTCAGCAAGCCGCATCAGGCGAGCACCGGCATGGTCTTCGGGCGCGGACACGGCAAGGCAGAGCTCGAATTCAATCCAGTTGGCATAGGTGAGGTTCTCCAGAGGCGAGGTCGATCAGGGACACACCACACACCCATTGTGGAGGATCGCCGACGCGCCCTTGACAGGCGCGCTATAGTCGTTGTTGACCCCCTCCCCCAGGGGGAGGAGTGAGGTACACAGCGCATGCAAGCTGACAAGAAACAGATTCTCAACCGCCTGGCCAGCATCGAGGGCCACCTGCGCGGCATTCGCAAGATGGTCGAGGAGGACGTCTACTGCGTCGAGATCCTCAGGCAGTCGTACGCCGTGGAGCGCGCCCTCAAAGCCTTTGAGTCCGCGCTGCTCGAAGGCCACCTCGCCTCGTGCGTGCCGACGGGCTTCAAGGAAGGTCGCGACGACGAGATGATTCGAGAGCTCAGCGAGCTCTTCGAGATTGCGCGGAAATGACGCTGACTGACGACGCGATCACAGTGGACGTGGTCGGCATGACGTGCGCGTCCTGCGTACGACGCGTGGAGAAGGCGCTCAAGCGAGTCGACGGCGTGGCCGATGCCAGCGTCAACCTGGCGACGGAGCGGGCAACGGTGCGCTTCGATGCACCAGCCGGTAGGCCTGGCGGAGCTGCGCGCGGCGGTCGAACGCGCCGGCTACAAGCTCGGGGATGCGCGCGGCGCGGCGGCCTCACCCACCCACGACTCGCCGCCGACGGGCTCTGCTGAGTCGCATGCAGCCTCAGGCGGGGCAAACGGGGCCTTAGCAGCCTCAGCATTTTCCGACCGACCGCCTGGCTTCGAGGAGAGCGACGCGCTTGACGCTGCCCGCGTCGCATCCGCCCCGCGTCGATCCGCGCGACGCCGAGCGCCAGCGCGAGCTCGACTCCCTGCGCCAGGCGTGGACCGTGAGCCTGGCAGTCGGCCTCGCGATGATGGCCCTCATGTACCTGCCGCTCAACATCCCCATGGATGTTCTTGCCCCGATCCTGCTGATCGCCGCGACGATCGTCCAGTTCTGGGCCGGCCGCTCGATCTACGCGGCGGCGTGGGCGGCCGGCCGTCACGGCAGTACCAACATGCACACGCTGGTCGCCGTCGGTACGACGGTGGCCTACGCATACAGCGCGTTTGTGACGCTCTGGCCGCGGCTGGCTGTGCAAATCGGCCTGCCGATGGACCTCTACTTCGAAACGGGCGTGATCATCATCGCGCTGGTGCTGCTCGGACGCTGGCTCGAAACGCGCGCGAAAAAGCAGACCGGCGCGGCTATCGCGGCGCTGATGGGCCTGCAGGCGCGCACCGCGCGGATCGTGCGCGGCGGCCGCGACGTCGACGTACCGGTGGAGTCCGTGCGTGTGGGCGACCTGGTGCGCGTCCGACCGGGCGAGAGGGTACCGGTCGACGGACAGATCGAAGACGGCGCCTCGACGCTGGACGAGAGCATGTTGACCGGCGAGTCGCTGCCCGGTGGATCGCGCGGTCGGCGACCAGGTCATCGGCGGCACACTCAACCGCGGTGGATCCTTCGTGCTGCGCGCGCAGCGCGTTGGCCGCGACACCACCCTCGCGCAGATCGTGCGCATGGTGGAAGAGGCGCAGGGCTCGAAGGCGCCGGTCCAGCGGCTGGCCGACACGGTCGCCTCGTATTTCGTGCCAGCGATTCTGGTCCTGGCGCTGCTGACGTTTGTCGCCTGGATGCTGCTCGCGTCTGACGTCACCCTGGCGCTGCAGGCCGCGATCGCGGTGTTGATCGTGGCGTGTCCGTGCGCGCTGGGCCTGGCGACGCCGACGGCGATCATGGTCGGCACCGGTCGCGCGGCAGAGCTGGGCATTCTGATCCGTGGCGGCGAAGCGCTCGAGGCGGCCCAGCGCGTCACCACGGTGGTGCTCGACAAGACCGGAACGCTCACGCGCGGCAAACTGTCCGTCACTCGCGTGGTCGCCGCCGCTGGCCGCACGGACACCGAGGTGTTGCGACTCGCCGCCGCGGCGGAGGTCGGCTCCGAGCACCCGGTGGGTGAGTCGATCGTCGAGCTTGCCCTCGGGCGGGGGCTGCAGGTTGGACGCGCGGAGCACTTCGAGGCCCTCGCGGGCCGCGGCGTGCGAGCGGCGGTCGAGGGTCGGGACGTGCTGATCGGAACCGACGGCTTGCTGCGGCAGTTCGACGTTGCCGAGGACGCGGACCTCGCGCGTGTTGCGGCAAGCCTGACCACCGTGGGTGTGTCCCCGACGTACGTCGCGCTCGACGGACGCATGGCGGGCGTGATTGGCGTTCAAGACACGCTCAAGGCCAATTCACGACAGGCCGTGGCGCAGCTCTCGGCGCTCGGACTCGAGGTCTGGCTGCTGTCGGGTGACAACCGCGCCACGACGTCGTCGATCGCGGCTCTCGTGGGCATTCCGTCCGAGCGCGTCGTAGCCGAGGTGCTGCCCGACCAGAAAGCGGCGCACGTGCAACGGCTCCAGGATGAGGGTCGCGTGGTGGCGATGGTGGGTGACGGCATCAACGACGCGCCCGCCCTGGCGCGGTCCTCGCTTGGCATTGCCATCGGCACGGGCGCTGACGTGGCCATGGCGGCCTCGGATGTGACGCTGATCGGTGGCGATCTGCTCGGGATCGTGACGGCGATTCGCTTGTCGCGCGCGACGGTGCGGACGATCAAGCAGGGGCTGTTCTGGGCCTTCGCTTACAACGTGGTGCTGATCCCGGTGGCGATGGGGGTGTTGTACCCGTTCTCTGGCGTGATGCTGAGCCCGGTGCTAGCCGCCGGTGCGATGGCGCTGAGCAGCGTGAGCGTTGTCACCAACGCGCTCCGCTTGCGCCGCTTTCACCGCTGACACGGCGCTGAGGCCGCGAAGTCTATTCCCTTCCAACACGGATATGAAATGGAGTCTCGACGTATGGCTACGACCGTTTTGACTGTTCCTGATATTTCGTGTGAGCACTGCGAGCGAACGATCACCGAGGCGCTGTCGCCGGTCGACGGCATCGCGTCCGTGCGCGTCGATATCGAGGCGAAACAAGTTGCCGTGGAGTACGACGCGGGTCGAGTCGACGTCGACAGCATGCGCCGGATCCTCTCGGAGGAGGATTACCCTGTCGCATCCGTTTCGAACGCTTAGCAGGCCGTTGAAAAACCCGTCGAAGGGCTCCACCGCAGGTGGAATTGCTGACAGTGCGTGTCTCGAAGGGCCGAGGCGAACGTTTGAGGCCGTAACGTCTCGAGGTCAAAAGCATTCTTCTCTGAAGAGTGGATAAAAGCAGACCCTTTTTCAACGCGCTGTTAGAACTCGATGCCGCGTTGGGCTTTGATGCCCTGCTGGAGCGGATGTTTGACCGGCTGGATCTCTGAGACCAGATCCGCGACCTCCACCAGCTCCGGCGGGGCGTTGCGACCCGTCAGTACCAGGTGCAGCAGCGGCGGCTTCGTCCGGACCAGCTCGATAAGCTCGTCCCGTGGCACCAGGCCCGCGCGCACCGCGCCGAGGATCTCGTCCAGAACCACCATGTCGTAGTCGCCCTCCTGAACGATGTGCTGGGCGACCGTCCAGCCGTGTGCCGCGGCCGCGGCGTGGTCCTCGAGCGCAATCTTCGGATTGCGGAGTCGCTCGATGGTGAAGCCGCGGCCGGTGACCTCCAGGTCGACGCCGGGCAGGCCGCGCAGGATGTCGCGCTCGCCCGTCTTCCACTGACCCTTGATGAACTGGAGGAAAAACACGCGCATGCGGTTGCCCGCGGCGCGCACGGTCAGGCCGACGGCGGCGGTGGTTTTGCCCTTGCCGTTGCCGGTGAAGACGAGGGTGAGGCCGTGGCGGCGCGCACCGCCGGTGGGACGTGTCATGCGGGCGCCAGGCGGAGGTACGTCGCGCCAAGCTCCGTGGCGAGGGCGGCGGCGCGGTGCAGGCGGACAGGACCGTCCTCCGAATCGATCAGAACGGCTTGCGTATTGCCAGCGCGCAGGGCACGGGCCTCGTTCAGAGCGTCGGCGTAGGCGTCGCCGCGCGGGATCAGCGGGACGTTGGCGCGACCGTCGGAGATGAGGACAAGGCGCCGGCTGCGCGTGGCGCGGCGCTGGTTGGCGTGGTGCAGCAGGCGGGCCGCGGTGTGGAGCGCGAGGGCAAGCGGCGTGCGGCCGCCGGTGGGCAGCTCGCGCAAGCGGGTGGAGGCGAGGTGGACGCTGCTGGTGGGTGGCAGCAGGACGTCGGCGGCGACGCCACGGAACGCGACGAGGGCGACCTCGTCGCGGCTTTGGTACGCGCGCAGCAGCAGGCGCAGGATGGCGCCCTTGGCGAGGGCCATGCGCTTGCGGGCGGCCATCGAGCCGCTGGCATCGACGACGAAGACGGTCAGGGTGCCCACGGGCGCGGCGCGGAGCTTGAAGCGCAGATCCTCGCGGCGCGGTCGCCGTCGGCGTGTGGCGTTCTGGGGCGCGCGGACGTTCTGGCGCATGGCAGTTTGGCGCAGGGTGGCGAGCACGTCGATCGCGCCAGCGGGCGTGGCGACGCTGCGGATGTGGCGGCCGCGCGCGCCGCTGACCAGTGAGGCGCGGCGGCGCGACTGCGTACTGGTCGGGTCCACCTGCCGGCGGGTCGGTGTGGCAGTTGGCAGTTGGAAGTCCGGCGCCGCGGCGGCATCGAAGACGGTCTGCGTGTCTGCTTGCGCGGGCCGGGGAAGGTCGGAGCCTCCCGAGGGATCACGCCGTGGTGGTGGATCCGAGCGTGGCGGCGGCGGCGAATCCGACGGTGGATCCTCGCGGCTGAACGTGTCGACGACTTCGTCCAACTGCTGGCGGTCCAGCCCCGGCTGATCGAATGGCTGGCGCCGGCGGCGGTGGGGCAGCGCCAGCTCGGCCGCCTGCCGCACGTCCTCGACGGTGACTACCTGTCGCCCGGCGTAAGCCGCCAGCGTGGCGGCTGCTTTGTACGTGACGATGTCGGCGCGCAGCCCGTCGACCTCGAAGGCAGTGCAGATGTGGGCGATCAAATCCAGCATCGCGTCCGGCACGTGTACCAGCGGCAGCAGCGCCTGCGCGGAACGGAGACGTGCGCATTCGGCCGCTTCCTCCGCCGCCCACGCCACGCCAAAACCGCCAGGGTCCCGCTCAAAGGCAATCCGCCGCCGCACGACCTCCGCGCGCTCAGCGGTCTCGGGCATGCCGTCGACGTCGACGGCCAGCGCGAAGCGATCCAGTAACTGCGGCCGCAGGTCGCCTTCCTCTGGATTCATGGTGCCCACCAGCGCGAACGCGGCGGGGTGCGCTGAACGAGACTCCGTCGCGCTCGACCGTGTTGACGCCCATGGCCGCGGCGTCGAGCAGCGTGTCCACCAGGTGGTCCGGCAGCAGATTGACCTCGTCGACATACAGCAGGCCCCGGTTGGCCCGCGCCAGAAGGCCTGGTTCGAAATGGCGCTGACCGTCGGCCAGAATGCGCTCGAGGTCCAGGGTGCCGATGACTCGGTCTTCGGTTGCCCCGACTGGCAGCTCGACGAACGCAGGCGGTCGCGCGCACGCCACGCTGGGATAACCGCGCTGTTCGCAGTCTGGACAGCGCGTGGCGCCTGGGTCGGGCGCGCAGCCGAAGCGGCAGCCATCGACCACCGCCAGCGGCGGCAGGAGCGCGGCGAGACCGCGCGCGGCGGTGGATTTGGCGGTGCCCTTCTGGCCACGAATCAGCACGCCGCCGAGGCGCGGGTTGATGGCGTTCAAGACCAGGGCGAGCTTCATCGGCTGCTGGCCGACGATGGCGCTGAACGGGTAGCGCGCGCTCATGCCGGTACGCCGTCCCGCTCGGCGCGGGATTCCAGCACTTCTTCAGCGCCGAGGTAGGCGTGCTCCAGGTCGGCGCGAACGTCGGGGCCCGGCTCGGCCCACAGACCGCGGTCGATGGCCTCCAGCAAGCGCGCGCTCATGTCCTTCAGGGCCCACGGGTTACTGCGCTCGAAAAAGGCTTGCATGTCGCGATCGAGGACGTACGTGCGCGCCACCTCGGCGTACATCCAGTCGTCCAGCACGTCCGCGGTGGCGTCGTAGCCGAAGAGGTAGTCGACGGTGGCGGCCAGCTCCAGCGCGCCTTTGTAGCCGTGCTCGCGAATGCGGTCGATCCACTTCGGATTGACGACACGCGTACGGAACACGCGCAGCGCTTCCTCTTTCAGGTCGCGCATGCGGGGCTGGGCTGGATCGGAGGAGTCACCGAAGTAACGTCGCGGCGCGGTCCCAGTCAGCGAACGGATAGTCGCGATCATGCCACCGTGGAACTGGAGGTAATCGTCCGAGTCGAATATGTCGTGTTCGCGATTGTCCTGGTTCTTGGCGGCGACCTCCACGCGCGAGAGCACGGATTCGAAGTCAGTGCGTGCGTCGGTGCCGTACTCATCCGCGGTATAGGCAAAGCCGCCCCAGTTGACATAGGCGGTCGCGAAGTCCGCGCCGGTCTGCCAGTTGCCGGCGTCGATCAGGGGCAGGATGCCGGCGCCATAACTGCCTGGTCGGGAGCCGAACACGCGATACCGAGCGCGGCGCTCGGCGCTGTCGGCATTGACCCCGTCGGCCACCAGTCGGGCGCACTCGGCGAGATACAGGGCGCGCAATGGATTCTGGTCGGCAGGCTCGTCGAGCGCGGCGACCTGCTGAACGGCGGAATCGAGGATAGCGATGGTGCTGGGAAACGCGTCGCGGAAGAACCCCGAGATGCGACACACGACGTCGACGCGCGGTCGGCCTAGCTCTGCCAGTGGGATGACCTCGACGCCTTCCAGCCGCCGGCTTTCGGATTGCCACACCGGGCGGACACCGAGCAGGGCAAACACTTGAGCGATGTCGTCGCCGTGGGTGCGCATGGCGCTGGTGCCCCAGATGCTCAGCCCGACGCGGCGTGGATGGGTGCCGGTCTCCCGCAGGTGGCGCTCGATGAGCTGGGCTGCCAACTGCTGGCCGACGCGCCAGGCGGACTGGCTGGGCATACTGCGAGGGTCGATGGCGTAGAAGTTGCGACCGGTGGGCAGCACGTGCGCCATGCCGCGCGTTGGGGCGCCGCTCGGACCGGCCGGAACGTACCTGCCGTCCAGGGCGTCGAGGACATGCTGCAGCTCGTCCTCGGCCGACGTCTGGAGTTTTCCCACGAGCTCCTCGGTGATGAACCGAAGCGTCCGCGACACGGGGGCGGGAACCGTGTCAGTGTCGAGCACTCTGGCGCACACCACGTCGAGTGAAGGCGACTCGAGGTTGAAGCTGTTCGCGAGCGACGGATCCGTCGATCCAGCGGGTGTCGCGAGGAGGTGGTCGACGAGGTCAACGCACACACGGTCGACTGCCTCCAGCGCGTCACTGGTGGTCGCCAGGTCGCGGCCGACCAGCCTTGCCAGGTGGCGGCTGCCGTCGGTGGAGACCAGTCGGGCGCCGAGCTCGGCCGTGAGAGACTCCAGCTGGAGTCCGAAAGCCTCGGCGACTCCGGAGCGCAGGCTCGGCACGTCCATATTGGGAATGCGCACCATCGCGAGCAGCAGGTCGCGCAGCCGCTCGCCCGCGTAGGTCCCACCCAACGTGTGGAGTCCGCCGCGAATCAGGGCGCTGCCCAGCTCGCACAGGTAGCCATCCAGGTTCTCGATCAGGTGTGCAAAGTCCTTGGAGCGCATCTCGGCGAGCGTGATCGGGGTCCCGTCCTCGGTGACTTGCGGGTCCCAGTCGTGGGTGTGGTCGCCTTGCTGGTTGAGTCGCTGGATCATCAGGTTGATGTCGGAGTCCAGTCGCGCATCGACCACCAGGTCCCAGATCTGTTTCTGGAGCATCGGCAGCTTCGACGGATCCAGTGCCTCCACCTGGTAGTACTCGTCCACTAGCCGTGCGAGCTCGTCGAGTTTGCCGTAGGCATCGGCGGTCGTCATTGGTGGCGTGAGGTGGTCGACGATGACGGCGTGCGCCCGCCGCTTGGCCTGCGCGCCTTCACCAGGATCGTTGATGATGAAGGGATAGATCAGCGGCAGATCGGCCAGAAGCTGGTCCGGAAAGCACGTTTCCGACAGACCAACGGCTTTGCCCGGCAACCATTCCAGGGTGCCGTGCTTGCCAACGTGGATCATCGCGTCAGCACCAAATCCGTCGCGGATCCAGCGATACAGCGCGTGGTAGCTGTGCGTCGGTGGCAAGTCTGGCTGGTGATAAATCAGGTTGGGATCCATCCCGTACCCGCGCGGCGGCTGGATGGCGATGAACACGTTGCCGAACTGGAGTCCGGCGAGAGCAAGGTGGTTGTCGTGTACGTAGCTTTCACCGGGTGGTGCGCCCCAGCGCGTGTGCATCTGCTGCTGGTTGAGGTCCGGCAGCGTCTGAAACCAGCCGGTGTATGTCTCGACCGGCACACGCGCGGCCGCGTTCGCGAGCTGCGCGTCGGTGAGCAGCTCGGTGTCATACGAGCAGCGGTCTACCAGACTGGCCAGCAGTGCGTCGCCATCCGGTGGGAGGTCCGCCGCGTCGCCAACGTCGTAGCCGTGCGCGTGCATGGCGTGCAACAAGCGGAGGACCGAGGCGGGTGTATCAAGGCCCACCGCGTTGCCAATGCGCGAAGCTTTCGCGTTGTAGTTGGTGAGCACCAGCGCGACGCGTTTGTGTGTGTTGGGGGTGCGACGCAGGGCGGCAAGGCGCAGGGCGTGGCCGACGATGCGTCGGACGCGGTCCGCGCGCGGCACGTATGTGACGACCGCTCCGTCGAGGCGGCCGTCAGCCGGCACGGACTCCTTGAAGGAGATGGGGACGCTGATAATCCGGCCGTCGAACTCGGGCAGCGCGACGTTCATCGCCGTCTCGAGCGGCGTAAGGCCACGCTGGGAGGCGTCCCACTGCGCGTGGCTGCCGCCGGCGGTGATGGCCTGCAACACGGGAATGCCGAGCCGGTTGAGCGCCTCCACGGACCAGCCGGCGCCCGTTGGCCCGTCCGGATTGACCTGTCCCATGGCGAAACTGGTGGTCGTAATCAGCACATCGACGCCATCGGTAAAGTACGACAGCGCGTCGGGCAGTCCGTCTTGCCTCGAGCCGTCCTTCAGCGAATACGCGTAGACGGCCAGCGCGTTGGCGCCCGTGGCTTCGATCTCGTCGATCAAAGCGTCGATGAAGGCGGTGTTGCCGCTCAGCAGGTGGGAACGATAGAAGAGAATGCCGATCGTGGGGCGGGCTGGATCGACGTCGTGCTGGCGGTACACGCCGTGGCGGGGCTGCTCCTCGGGTGGATCGAAGCCGAAGCCGCCCGCCAGCAAATGGTCGGCGAGGAAGCGGAGAAGCTGCTCGTAGTTGGTGACGCCACCAAACTGGAGATAGGCAAAGGCCTCGTGCGCAACGGGTACGCCGGCCGTAGACAGCGCGGTGAGCTCCGGGTCGAGCGAGTCGGTGCCGGGCAGGCAGATGAGCCACTTGTCGGTCTGGCGTGCGTGTTGCGCCAGGCGCTCGAGGCCGTGTGCGAAGCTCGCGCGCCCGCCCATCAGGCGAACGATGATGACCTCGGCGGGCGGCAAAACGTTGTCGAGGAAGGCGTCGACGTCGGCGTCGGTTTTGAGATGATTCAGACTGGCTGCACGCACTCGCGGAAAGTCGTCGGGAAGCCGAGCGATGGCCTGGTTGAGCACCAGAAAATCGGTGTCGGAGTGGGTGAGAAAGAGGAATCCGTTGGGTGCAACTGTCAGGCTGGGTGGGGTGACGTGGTGGTCGTCGAGCGTACCACCGTCTGGTCGATCCTCCCAGCGAAACGCGGTGAAGTGCAGCTCTGCCAGCATCGGTGGTGGTGGCAGATATGCGTCCGCGGCGAGCATGGAGTCGACGTAGTCCAGCAACGCCAGAATGAGCGGTTCACTGTTGAGCGACTGAAAGTAGAGGGTCCGCCCGTCGAACATGAGCATCGTCACGTTGGACAGCACGCATGGCCCCAGGCAGCCGCCAATGGTGAGGTGGACGCGATTGCGCCACTTGCGGCGCTCCCACTCGCGGTCGTACAGGTCCACTGGTACCGGGGCGTGACCGCGCTCCGTGTGACCGCAGCAACAGCCGGAGGCACACACGAACAGGTGACCCTGGCGGCGCGGCACGTTGACGGTCTTGCCGTCGGCCCGAATGATGAGATTGCGGCGCGGGGCCGACGAAGGCTGAGTCGTGGGGCTCAGTCTAGCAGCACGTACGCGGCCGGGGGCGCAGTTCAGTCCACCCCGACCGCGGCGGTTGACGTTTAGGCGCTGCGCTCCATGCGGACGCCGCCCCGTGGGGTGCCGCCCTGCATCCTGGTCACGTCGATGATCAGCGCGCAACCTGACTCGTGCGTCTCGTGCTTCTGCTCGACATCCTGAATCATGTTCCACACGCGGGCGCAGATCTCGGGATCTGTTTCCACGTGGCCGATGCCCTGGACCGCCAGCGTGGAGCGGGTGTTGCTGTCGCGATACAGCAGCGCGATGTTCGGATTCTTGGCGATCGCATTCGCCATGCCGCCGGTCTTGCTGCGCATCCAGATCGAAAGCTGCGTCGGGCTGTAGACCTGCACGCTGCCGCGCAGCGACAGGCTCGGCTTGCCATCCTCGTCGACGTACGCCACCGACATGGGCGTGTTGTTGCGCAGCGCGCCGTTGATCAGGCCGCGAGCGTTGTCAGGGATCGTGTCGGTGGGCTGCGCCGGCGGCTGGGCCACGATCTCCTGATCGACGGCCGAGATCTTGCCGTCGCCGTTGAACGAGAACGTGAGATGCACCTCGGCCGGCGCGGCGCCCATCGGCGGAAAGGTGGCGTCGACGCGCGCCTTGTCGCCGTCCAGTTGCGCGGGTGACCAGAAGCCGCGTACGAAGACGGGCGTATTCGGCCACTCGCCGGAAATGCGACCCAGGACGTCGTCGTAGCCGCTGACGGTGCTTTTGCGCGCGCCAGCGCCAATGGTCAGCACCACGTCGGGCGCCAGGTACTGGCTCGCTGTTTTGCTGGCAGGAATCTCACCCGTCCTCAACGCCAGAACGTAGGCGTCGGCAGCTTGCAGTCTGTTGTCCACAGATGTGTGTTGTACCGGGTTTTGGCAGGTTCCGCGAAACGCTGTCGCGGCAGGGCCGGGCGTCAGCGTCCGAGGTACCGCGCGGCGCGCTTTTCGCGGAACGAGACGCGACCCTCGGTGTGGTCCTCGGTGCCGCGGATGAGGTTGGCAAGCTGGCGCTCGTAGTCGGTGTACGCGTCGAGCTCGTTGAGCACGGCGCGATTGACGGTCAGCTTCCAGGCGGCATACGTCAGCGTGGGGCCGTTGGCCAGCTCGGTCAAAAACGCCGCCAGGTCGGCCTCGTAGGTGGCTGGCTGCCACAGGCGATTCAGATAGCCGATGCGCTCGGCTTCGGTCGCGTCGATCACGCGCCCGGTGATGAGCAGGTCCATCGCGCGCGACTGGCCGATCAGGCGCGGCAGGAGCAACGGCACGCCCTGGCCGGCGAAGATGGCGCGGCCAGAGCGGATGTCGCCGACGAGCGTCTCCGTGTGGCCGACGCGAAAGTCGCACGCCAGCGAAAGCACGAACCCCGCGCCGTGACAGCGTCCGTTGAGCGCCGCGACGACGGGCTTGGGAAGCTCGAGTAAATTCTTGACCAGCGCGTGGTGCAAGCCACGATCGTTGTTGATCCCGCCGGGGTTGCCGCCGAGGCGTCGGTCTCCCATGCCGCCGACGATGTCGTCGCCCGCGGAAAAAGCGCGCCCGGCGCCGGTGAATACCAGCACCCGAACCGAGCTATCCCGTCGACACGTCTCGATGGTCTCGAGGAACTCCTCGATCATCTGCCAGGTCATGGCGTTGAGTCGTTCCGGACGGTTCAGCGTGACCCGCGCAATGCCGTCCTGCACGTCGAACAAGATCGTCTCGAAGGCCATGCCTGTGTCTATTCCTCCCATGGAAATGGCAGTCCGGGGACTTTGACGGTTTCACCGTCGCTCTCGAGGTCTTCAAGGTAGCCGCGGGCGGCGTACTGCTCGTTGGCCAGCACCTCATGCAGGTCGTGCACCGGGCCGAAGATCAGGCCGCGCTCGGCGGCGGCCGCGAACCACGCATCTCGACTCTGCGACGCCATCGACGCGTGGAAGTGCGGCGCGAGCTCGGACCAGCCTTCGACGCGTGCGCGGGGCGTCTGCCACTCGTCGCCGGTGAAGTCGTCCAGGCCGAGCAGACCAGCCACCGTATTCCACCGCGCGTTGCGCACTGCCAGGCAGATCCAGCCATCGGCGGCGCGCGCCATACTCGGCACGCCCTGACCCTCGAGCGTGCGCTGGTCGCGACGCTGGCCGCCGCCACTGTAGGACCACTGGCCGATATGCCGCGACCAGTGCTGCAAGAACGTCTCCTGGGCCGAAATATCGATATGCGCCGCGCGCTCGGTGCCGGCGTGGACAGCGAACACCGCCGCGAACAGGGCGGTCGCGGCGTGCAGCCCGGCGATGAACGCCGCCATGGGCCCAGCGAGTTTGACCGGGGGCTCGCCGTCCCAGCCGGTCGACTGGACCATGCCGCCCATCGCCTGGATGACCAGCTCTGACGCCTGCCAGGTCGCGTGCGGACCGGATTGGCCGAAGGGCGAGATACTGGCGACAACGAGCTTCGGGTTGTGGCGGCGCAGGCGTCGCACCGAGAGTTTGCGGGCATCGAGTCCACCCGGGCCCAGGTCCTCAACCAGCCCGTCCACCTGCGCGAGTAGCTCGAGCAGCTGCTTGGCCCCAGAGGCGGTGGACACGTCGATGGCGACGCGCTCTTTGTAGCGATTGACGTAACGCAAGACGTCTGCGTCGAGGGGCTCGGCCCCAGAGTCGACGGCGATGACGTCGGCGCCAAGCTGGCCGAGCAGCAGACCGGCGTAGGCGGCCGCGGGGCCAGTCGCCAGCTCGAGGACTTTCATCCTTCGTCTCGCGGGAGGCCCAGCCGCGTGGCAAACGTCGGGTCGCGGGGCATGCCCGGCGCGTCTGGCACGTCGTCGATGCGGAATGGGCCACCCACGGTCAGCGCGCCACAGGTTTGCAGGCGGTTGACCTCGTCGCGGCTCAGGCTGAGCCAGCGGTGCAGCACGGCGAAGTTGTCCGCGCCGTTCGGTCGAATGTCACTCGACATGGCTCGACGACGACCGATCACGGTCCACGGCATGGCCGGGTGCGGGTGGCTGCGGACGCCGAGCAGTGGCCGCGGGTGCACCACGGGTTGGAACACGTCGCGGGTGGCCAGGTGTGGATCGAACAACAGGTCGTCGACCTGGTTGACAGGACCGGCGGCAATGCCGCGCGCTTGCAGCTCAGCGGCGAGGTCGTTCTTGTCGCGGGCGCGAGTCCATTCGGCGAGCAGGGCATCGATCTCGTCGTGCGCGGCGTGACGCCCAGCAGCGGTGGCCCACACCGGGTTGCGCAGGCGCTGGTCGTCGATGAGCTCCACCAGGCTGGACCACTGCTCGTCGTCGGCGACCGTGAGTGCCAGCCACTGGTCATTGCCGCGACACGCGTACGTCCCTTGCGGCGCGCGGTGCGGGTCGCGATTGCCGGGGGCGGCCCGGGAGTGATCCCGTGCGCTCGGTGTACACCACCGATGGGCCGAGCAGGTGCGTCACGCACTCGGCCATAGCCAGGTCAATGTAGCGCCCCTGGCCAGTGCGCTGGCGGTGCTCGAGGGCGGCCACGATGGCCAGCGCGGCGTACATGCCCGAGAGCTGGTCGGCGAAGATGCCGCTGCCGACGCGCACCGGCGGTTCGTCGTCGCGACCCTGCACGCTGTTCAGGCCGGCGACGGCCTCGGTCGCCGCGGCGAAGGCGGGAAACTCGGTCCAGGGGCCCGGGGCGCCGTAGCCAGAGAGCCTCAAGACGATCACGTCCGGCTTGATGGCGCGCAGCTCGTCGGGGCCGAGCCCGAACGAGGGCATGACGGGCGCGGTGAAGTTGCTGCACACCACGTCCGCTCTGGCGACGAGGGCTCGGGCCAGCGCACGCCCCTCGTCGGTCTTCAGGTTGATCGCTATGTTGGGCTTGCCCAGCGAGACGCCATCGACGGCGGTGGTGAAATCCGCGAAGCCGACGCCCCTGGGAGGTGAGACCTTGACGACCTCGGCGCCAAGCTCCGCCAGCAAACGGGTGGCCGCCGGCAGCGAGTACGCGAGCTCGAAGGACAGGACGCGCACGCCCGCCAGCGGACGATAGCTTCGGCCGCGGGCGGACTGGCGCGCAGACGTCACAGCGCGTTCACGAGCGGGCAAACCTCAGAGGGCAAAAAACCTCAGAGGGCATAAAACCGTTTGGGGTTGTCGTACGTGATCTTGCGCACTGTCTCGGCGGTGAGCTCGCCACGATCGACGCGCTGCTGCATGGCACCCATGAAGTCCAGCTCCTCGGCGTGATCGTGGTGGACGAAATCCGAGCCCATCAGCAGGTTGTCGTCACCGGTGCTCTTGAGGATCGTCGGCAGGTCTTCGTCGACGAAACACGAGACGTACATGTTGTTTCGGGCCAGGACATCGTTGGGGACTTGATACGTCGTCGAACCGGCGACTGAAGAGACGGCTGCCTTGTTGTCGGCTTTCACGAGGATACGCCGCATGTAGTACAGCGCGTAGGGTACCCAGGACGCGGTGACCTCGATGAAGCCCCACCGCAAGTTCGGGAACTTCTGCGGCACCTGGAACGTGATCAGCGAGCAGAACGCGCTCATTGCCGACATGTGGAACTTGTGCAGCGTCATGTGCGCGATGCGGTCCAGCGGCAGCGACTCGGCCGACCCGGTGCCGACGTGGAAGCAGATCGGCATCTCCAGTCGCTGGGCTTCCTCATAGAAGGGAAAGAAGTACTCTTCGGCGGGCCAGTGACCGGCTTCTTCGTCACCCTTCTTCAGCACGCCCACCGCGCCGTGCTCTTTGGCGAAGTGCAGCTCTTCAATGGCCTTGTCGATGTCGTGCAGCGGCGGCAGCATGATCCAACGCAAGCCGCCATTGGAGGCAGCCGTCTTGTCCGCGAGCCAGCGGTTGTAGCTGCGCAGCAGGGCGAGCTCGACCTCCGGCGCGTCGATGCCGCCCGCGGAGAACATGGTCGGATAGATGATCTGGGTATCCACGCCCATGTCCTGCATGGCCTGCACCCTGGCGGGCACGTCGAGGAGTTCGCCCATGACCTGCCACTGGTCGCCGGGCGTCCAGCGGCTGCGCATGCGCGGGTAGCCGTTGATGAGCCAGAAGCCGCGGGGCGGTATGTCGTCGCCGCGCGGAATTTCACCCTTGGTGGGCAGGAAGCGCTTTTCGTCTTCCGCGAGGTAGGCGAAGGTGGCGTCGCATTCAGTGACGTGGGTGTCGGCGTCGATGACAGGCATCGGGGTGATGACTCCTTTCGGAAGGGGGATGGACGCATTCAGGCACCGACGCCCCACAACGGCATGCGGGGTGGTGCGGGGCTGGTATCAGGGGAGTGGTATCAGGGGAGTGGACTGCCCAACTGCACGAACTCGTCGTAGCGGAGGCCGGAGGCAGCTACAACTTCTTCGATATCGGACTTCAACAGGTAGCCCGCGTCGCTCAGTGATGTGGCCGCCGCGCGCACGCTGTCGAGAAATGCGTCGCGGCTGGCGTAGCGCTCTTCGATCGACGGACGGGCGTCTCCCCACGACGCACGCGCGTCGCGAGTTGGAGCGAACGGAATGGTGGCGCCGTTCAGCAGCAAGTTCATCACCGAGCCGCCAATCGACGGGTGGCGCGGGTTCCAGCCCGTGTAGCTTGCGAGTGGCACGGCGACGTCCGGGTGCCGCACTCCGCTGACTTCATTGCCATCATCGTCCACGGCAGGCACGAAGTCCGGATAACTGCCGCCGTCAACCGCGGGGAATCTGGCGCGGCCCAGCCGAGCCTCCGGCCCGTAGTCCAGCCGCTGAGTCGGATACAGCCGCTCGGGGGGTACGCCCGGCCCAGGCAGCCGCCCGGCCGCCTCGACCAACTTCGCGCGTGGGATGAGCGTGCCATCGGAGAAGCGCGGATACCGACTCGCCGGCGGGGACGCGCCGCGCGTCGCCCACGCGTCCAGGTTGGCAAACGCGGCGCGCACCAGTGGCCGATAGTCGATGCTGTTGTTGTAGTACGCGGCCACACTGGAGAAGACACGGTTGTCGAGCGGCAGTGAGCCCCCGCCGTGGTGCGTACCCGCCAGATGATAGATGCGCACGTTGTCGGGCACCGCGACGTCGGCACGTTGATCCGCGGTCATGTGGATCAGCGCCAGGTCCAGATTGATGTACTCCGCCGACGTGTTGAGATGCATGACCTTTGGTTGAGGTCCGTCGGTGTGCAGGAGTCCATCCGTAGCCCCAGAGGCAGGATCGGTCTGCAGCGTGTCGGTGAAGGGGAAAGCGAAGCCGGGGGAATCGGAGCCGATGAACGACGGCTGGCCGAACCGCCAATTGGCTTCGGTCCGCAGTGGGCCGGCGATGTGCGTCAGCACGCCATCCAGCACCAGCCGACGCTCCTCGTCCGCGTACATGCCGAGGTACAGCAGGTGGCGCAGCAGGCGGCCGGTTTGTGAGCCGCCAAAGGCCAGCGCGAAGTCGAGCGTGCCCGCGCAGGGATTGCCGTCCGCGCTGGCCGCGAAGCGCAGAAAGGACGCCGCGTCGCGCAACGCCGCGAAGCCGACGCCGGTGACCGGCGCCCCGCGCGCGGTGAACAGCACCTCGTAGATCTTGCCCGGCACGAAGCCGTCGTCGTAGGTCACGTGCGCGCGGTCGGCGTCGAAGCGCCACTTGTCGCGCGGGATGATCCGCCGCGGCGCGAGGGGGTAGTCGAGCTCCGCCAGGGTATCGGTCTGACTGGTCAGGTCGGCGACCGGGTAGGCGACATGTTCCACCGGTGAAGCCTCGTCGGCCACCCCGATACGGTGGGTGGGAGTGCTGACTTGCACGACGGCGCGTACCTGGCCGGTCAGGGGCTGACCGTGCTCCAGCGCCTCGGGGGCGCGCAGGGCCAAGCGGGGTGTGCCGCTGGGAACGTTGTGCTGCCAGCCGCAGCTCACGATCGTGTAGCCCTGCTGCAGCAGCCAGCCCTGGCTATCCGGTTCTGGCGTGCGTGGTACGCCCAGGTCGGTATTGCGAATCGCCACCGGATTGCCGCGATTGACGACGTCCAGAACCAGGCGGCGGTTGCCTCGGGCGGGATCGCGCGGCTTCAGAATGCGCACGTCGGCCTCGAAGCACACCCTTGCCTTGGCGTCGCGGGGTGCGAGGTCCAGGTCGACGATGGACGCGTTGGCCACATGCCGTGGATCGACGCCAAAAGTAGCCGTGCCGAGGAGCTGCTCGTAGTCGCCGGCCGAACCGAAAGAACGCCCGTTGGCGAAGGGCTGACGCTCGACCGTGAGCTGCGTCAATGCCATTAGTTAATCCATACCTCGTCCCACAGAAATGATGAGCGCCCGGTGGGATTCACATTCTGAATCGCACTCCGCGCCAGCCAGATCACGGCCCGTTCGGCGAAGACGATGGACCACGCCTGATCGATCATGTAGTCGTTTACCTGGGCGTACAGCTGCTTCTGTTTGTCAGGGTCCGTCTCGGTACCGACGGCGTTGACCAGGTTCGTCCACTCATCGGTCTTGAAGCCGGAGTTGTTCTTGCTCGGCGACCAGGCCGGCGAGGCGCCCAGCGGCGTGGCGGGCTGATAATTGCCCAGACCGTCTCCGCTGACGTACATGCCGTTGTACTTGATGCCGTTGACCTGGGCCAGCCACGTCGCGGTGTCCATCGACTGGATGTTCAGGGTCACGCCAATTTTCGAGAGGTCCGCCTGATACATCTGCGCCAGTGGCATGAGCACGGGATACGACGATGGGATGTACAGGAGGTCTGCTTCCAGGCCGCTCACACCGGCGTCTTTCAATAACGACTGCGCCTTGTCCAGATCGAACGTCACCGAGGCGTTTTTGGCGGCGTCGAACGCCGGACTGGTAGAGCTCCAGAACAGCGCCAGGGGTTTGACCAGGCC
This sequence comes from uncultured Chloroflexia bacterium, assembly GCA_963776625.1. Lineage (GTDB taxonomy): Bacteria > Chloroflexota > UBA6077 > UBA6077 > CF-72 > CF-72. The sequence continues at coordinate 825,674 of CAVZNP010000015.1, forward strand.
CTGCATGAGGCTCGTCGCGTAGCGCTGGCGGTCGATCGCATAGTTGAACGCCTGCCGCACCCGCTTGTCGTCGTACGGGGGAACGGTGACGTTGATGCCGAACTCGTAGAACGAACCAGCAAACGGGTGCGTGATGGCCTGGAAGTTTGGATCTTGCTTCAAGCGTACGATGTCGTCGACCGCTTCGGTCTTGACCATGTCAATGGCACCCGCCTCGAGTTGGACGAGGGCGGCCTGGGCTTCGAGAATGTTCACGATGAAGCCATCGACGTAGGGCTTGCCGGTGTCCCAGTAGTTGGGGTTTTTCGAGAACGTCATGGACTCACCCTGCTTCCATTCGTTGAAGACGAACGGACCGGTGCCAATCGACTTCGTCTGAGCGTCCGGACCCTGCATCGTCACCGGGTCGAGGATGTTCAGCCATTCGAAGAAATCGAACATCGACGGGCGTGGAGCATCGGTCGTCAGGACGAGGGTGTTTTTGTCCGGGGTGTCGATGGCGGTGAACCAGTTACTCCAGGTGACGTACGAGCCGGAGGCGACCTTGGGATCGCGGGCGCGCAGGATGTTCCACTTGACGTCGTCACTGGTCAGCTCGCGGCCGGTGTGGAACTGGACGCCATTGCGCAAGTTGAACTTGACCTGCGTGTAGTCGGGCGTGACGTCCCAGCTTTCCGCCAGCATGGGCTGCACCTTGCCGTTGGCGTCGTACTGAGTGAGTCGATCGTACGCGGTCCAGACGGTGTCGGTGGATGGCGCGGAGCGCTGGTGGCCGTCCAGGTTGGGCACGTCGGCGGTGGAGCCGAAGCGCAGCGTGCCGCCGGTCTTATGCTGTGGCGCGGGCGTGGCGGCCGAGGCGACGGTGGCTGCCGCGACGGGGGTTGAGGCTGCTCCAGCGCTGGCGGTCGTCGGCGCGGGGGCTGCCGCGGCGACGGTCGGCGCGGCAGTCGGCGGGCTGGAATTGGCCGCGGCGGGCACGGGCGCGGCGGTTGGGGCCGAGACCTGCGGGGCGACACCACACGCGGCGAGCAGCGCGCCACTGGCGCTGATGGCCACCAGGCGGAGGGCCGATCGGCGCGAGAGGTTCGAACCAGTCATATACGAAGTCATATACCCCCCGATGTTCCCCGGCATCGTACAACCCGGCGGGGGGCCAGGTCAGGGACTCAGGTCGGTCACGCGCGCCAGGGGAGGCACGTCAGGTGCCGCTCAGGCGGGCGACGACCCGACTGAAGCCGCCCTCGAGCGCGGCTTGCTGGAACACGATGCCGTACGAGATGCCGATGCGCTCACGACGCTCCTGAAATTGCTCGACGATGCTGTCCACGGTGCCAATCAGGATCGAGGCCGAGTCGCGCACCTGCTCGTCGGTCAGCCCCAGGCTGGCGGCCATGTCGCTGACGACCTCGCGCGGGTGATCGGTGATGACGATGCGCGCCAGAAGCATGCTCAGCTCGATCTGGTCGAAGCGACTGCCGGCGGCCTCGCGCACGATGGCGACCTGCTCGGCGGCGTTGGCGACCGGGATGCGGGTGGCGTTCAGGTCACGCTGCGGCCACTGCTGGTCTTCCAGGCCGATGATGTCGGCCACCTGCGCGGCGAACGTCAGCATCTGGCGGCGGCTGGCGCCCAGCAGCAGCGGCAGGTGCGGCGTTTGCGTGGGCTTGGGCAGCACGTTCAGGTCCTGGACCGCGTAGTACTTGCCCTCGAAGGTCACGGGCTGCGGGCCGAAGGCGGCCTTGATGATGTGGACCGCCTCCTTGATGCGCCCGAGGCGGACCGCGCCGGAGTCGAACGGGATGCCGGTTTGCGCGTAGTCGCTGGGCGACCAGCCGGCGCCCAGCCCGAGCTCGAAGCGGCCGTCGGTGAGCAGGTCGACGGTGGCGGCCTCCTTGGCCAGCACGGCCGGGTGGCGAAAGTCGTTGTCGAGTACGTTGGTGCCGAAGCGCAGGCGGGACGTGACGGCGGCGGCCGACATGATGGCCGGCAGGGGCGCGAGCTGCGCGCTGAAGTGGTCGGGAATGACGAGGGTGGAGAAGCCGAGATCCTCGGCCTGGCGGGCGAAGTCCTGCCAGCCCGCGCGCGTCTGCGCGCGCCCGGCGATGCCAAAGCGAAACTTGCGGTCGGTCATCGGCGGATCGAACGGTACCAGGCTTGTGCGCTTCGGTTTTTCTTGCTTCAGTCCCGTTCGCTTCAGTCCTCAGCGACTGCGACGCTGAGATCGTCGCCCCGCAGCAGCCGGACGGCGATCTGATACGTCTGGTGCATGGCGCGCGGCGTGGGCGCATGGGCGGCCAGATAGCGCGTGATGGACGTCAGCGTGCGCCGCGCGGCCAGCGGGTGCTGCGCTCGCAAGGCGTGGTACTGGCGTACACCCGCTTCGAATGTCTGGTACGCGTGAAACTCGGCGTCCTCACGCAGCAACGCGTGCCCCAGCGTGCCGATGACCTGGTCGGCATCGCCGTGGGCAACAGTTTCGTCCACGGCACTCGCGGCCGCCGCCACCTGCTGTTCGCGATCGAGCAGCTCGAGCAACCTCGTCTCCAGCCGACCTGCGCCGAGGTCGTTGCTCGACGCGCGCTCGTCCGGCAGCCGTGCTGGCGGCACGTTGAGAAAGCGGTCCAGGTAAATGCGCATCGCCGCGTGATACAGACCGCGCACCAGCTCCACCGACGGCGCGCGCGTGAGCGCCTGCGCCAGCGCCTGACAGGAGGTCCACGTGTTGTGGACCGTGTCCCAATCGCCGAACTCGTTGCTGATCGGAAAGCGTCCGATGCGCAGCACCGCGGCATGCGCCACAGCCTGGCCAACCTCGTCCGCGGACACGCCGCGCAAAAGTGCCGCGCTGATCGCCGCCGCACCGGCGCCGGGGTCGTCTTGCAGCACCTCGCCTGCGAGCGCGTCGAACCTGTCGCCCAGACGCTCATCCCCGAGGCGCACCCGCGGCACGCCTTCGAGGTGCGGCGCCATCAGCTCCAGCAGGTCAATTGGGTTCCGCCACGCGTTCTGTTCTTCCGAGCGTTGCGCGCTGCACAGTCCGCTCACCAGACTCGGCAGCGTCAGCTGAGCCTCGGACCAGCCCACCACGTCCAGGTACTCGCACGCTTTGTTGATGAAGTCGAGCACGTGCCCGGCGTCGAGATACACGTGGTCCGTGGCGGCAACCAGGAGCATATCGGCGAGCTCGACCGGCGTGGCGTCGCCGGCGATCGCGGTTTGCAGTACGCGCTCCGCGCCATCGCTGTCGCGGACCTCGACGGCGCGTCGAAACCACGTCTTGAGGCGGTCGACGGGCACGTTTGCGGCGGGCAATGGCTCGAGGTCGAAGCGCGGCGCCGTCTGCGCCGTGTCGCGGGCCACGTGGACGGCGCCATGAAACAATGCGAGGGGCCGATCTTCGGCCGCCAACACCGGGCAGGCTGCGAGCAACTGCAGTCAGGATGGTCATGCCCATGCCCCAGCCGCCTCCGCGGTAGCGCAACCCATAGCGACCGACGCCGCGCACCACGTCGGCGGCCGACGCGCCGCTCCCAACCAGCCCGACGCTGGCTTTGGCCAGCACCAGGTCGAGCCGATGCTCGAGGCCCTCGTCGAGGCGCGCGAACCAGCGCACGTTCCGCTCGGCATCCGGACGTGAGTCGTCGACGAGGAGAAACACGCTGTCGCCGTCGACCTCCACGTCGAAACTGCGGACGTTATCGGCGAACGGGTCCAGCGTGCCGCCACCTGCCAGATCGAAACGCGCGTGGTGCCAGTGACACGTGAGCAGGCCTTCCCGCACCGTGCCGCGGCTCAAGGGAAAGCCCATGTGCGGACAGCGGTTGTCAACCGCCGAAAAGCGCCCCTCGTGAGCGAAGACGGCAACGCCGTGACCGCCCGCGCTGACGACGGTGCATCCGCGTGCGTTGAGCTCGTCGACCGTCCCGACGCGTATGCGCGCTGCTGTGCTGGTGCTCATTGGTGGACTCGCTCCTTTGGCAGCCACAGGTGCGCGCGCGGCGCATAGCGGCTACCCCACGAGTAGAACACGTCATTGGAGCGAATCAGCGGTCCGGTGTCCACGTAACCACTCGCCGACGCCTCGTCGGTGATAAACGGCTCCACCCCGTCCGGATCGATCAGCAGCTGGTCGAAGCGGCGCGCGTCGAGCGCCGCGCGGTAGCTGGCAATCCAGGCGCTGCTCTCTGGCAGGGGTCTGCCACCGAAGCCACCGGTCAGCTCCAGCGTGCTGATGCCGAACGCGCTGTTGCCTTTACCCGCCTGATAGGCGAGCTCTGGAAAATCGGGTGCGAACACCGTCCCCTGTAAACCAGCGACGATGTCGACGAAGCGATCCGCACCCCACACGTCGGACCGCAATGGGGCCGATACCCGTGGGTTATAGCCGACGATCAGAAATTCCACTGCCACCAGCGCGAACGCGAACGTGCGAAATGCGCGCGCGTCCCGCGTCGCGGATCCCAGTCGACGCAACGTCTCGTCGAATCCGCACATGCCCAGCACCGTAAGCACCGCGAAGGCCGGCAGCAGCACGTTGTCGTCGCTCCACCTGTTCAACGTGGCGCCCCAGGCGAGTCCAAGCATACCCAGGCTGACCAGCAGCCAGAAGCGCACGACACCGTAGTCGCGGCGCAGGCCGCGGCCGACGAAGAACACGCCGGCGAACAGCAGGAGGATGCTCGCTCCGGGCAGCAGCTTCTGACTCCAGAACACACCGACCTGGTCGAGGCTCAAGCTGTGTTGGCGCGGCAGGCGAACGAGGAAGTACTCGACCCAACTGCCAAACTGCGCGTACAGCAGCAGCGCGCCGAGACTCGTTGTGGCGACGACCCCGATCAGGTAGGCCAGTGCCGATCGCCACCGACGGTCCAGCACGGCGACCACGAGCAGCGGCAGGGCCATCGTGAATGCCGTCTGCTTGGTGAGAATGGCCAGCCCCGTGAGCACGCCGCTCGCCAGGTTGAGCCAAACAGCACGCGCGGTCTGCGCGTGCTGGCGCTGCGCCGCGCGGGCGGTGGCGATCGCCGCGAGGAGCAGGAACAGGCAGAGCGGATCGACGCGGGCGAGGTCCAGGCTGAGCGAAGACAACGTTGTCGTGCTGATGAACAGGCCAGCTCCGACCAGAGCCAGGAGCATGCGGCGCGTTTCGCCCCACACCAGGTAGCCGACGAGCACGGCCGCGCCGAGCGAGGCGACCAGCGAGACGAGACGCGGCGCAGCGAGATTGACGCCCACGACGTGCGTGACGAGCGCAGACAGATAGAAGAACAGGGGCGCGTAGATGGGTGCGACGTAGTCGAGCGTTGGCTGCGCGTACAGTGGTTGACCCTCGACGATGCGACGGATGGCCTGCATCGCGGGCGTTTCCATCACCCACATCGGATACGCGAATGTGATGCGGAAGTACGCGGCGACGACGAAGCCGACGGTGGTGAAGACCGCGGCGGCCAGGGGCAGCGCTTCCAGGACCCGCGTACTGCGTATGCGGCGCGGAAGCCAGGTCTCGGACAGCTCCGCGCCGGAGCCGCGCGCAATCGCTCGCAACGCGCTTATTGTAAACAAGCCCACCGCGTGCGTTGGCGGGCAGTCAGGACCCGGCGCCGACTGGCGATCTGGCACCCGGGAGGCGTACGCAGAAACTCGTGCCACCGGTAGGGCCGCTTTCGACACGAATTTCGCCACCGTGTGCTTCGGCGATCCAGCGGCTGATGGCCAGTCCGAGGCCGGCGCCGCCGCCCCGCGAACGCGCGCTGTCCACGCGGAAAAAGCGTTCGAAAATGCGCTGGCGGTGCTCCGGCCGAATCCCTGGCCCGGTGTCCGCGACTTCGACGATCGCCCAGCCGGGCTCGTGTCGCGTCGCCACGGTGACGACACCCCCGGGCGGTGTGTACTTGATCGCGTTGTCGACAAGATTGACCACCAGCTGCATCAATCGCGTTTCATCTCCGACTATCGGCGCGTCGCCACAGTCCCGCGCGACGAGCTGGATGTGCCGTGCGCTGGCCAGCGGCTCCATCGAGCTGGCAACACCGGACGCGAGCTCGGCCAGGTCCAGTTGCTCGGAGGCCAGCGGCTCCTGGCCGGCCTCCGCTCGGGCGAGCATGAGCAGCTCGCTGACCAGCCGGCTCAGCTCGGCAACATCCTCGCGCATGCTGCGCAGCGTGTCCTGGTACTGGTCGTTAGACCGCGGGCGTTCGAGGGCGATGTCGATCTGGCTCATCAGCATCGCCAGCGGCGTGCGCAGCTCGTGGGAGGCGTCCGCCGTGAACTGGCGCTGCTGTTCGAAGGCGCGTTCGAGCCGGTCGAGCATCCCGTCAAAGGTGGCGGCCAGTCGGGCCAGCTCGTCGCGACCGCGTAGACCAAGGCGGCGGCCGAGGTCCTCCGCGCCAATCTGCGCCGCGGTGCGCGTGATGGCGTCGATGGGATCCAGCGCCCGACCGGCCAGGAACAGACCGCTGGCGACCGCCACGAGCAGCGCGAGCGGCACGCCAAAGGCCATCTGCACCAGCAACTGGCGCAGCGCGGCCACCACGTCGCGATCGGAGCGTGCGACGCGCACGACCCACTGGGTGTCGTTGGTATCGGTGACCGTCAGCGTGACCAGGCGCCAGGTCGGGTCGCCGGCGAGGGTGACGCTCTGCACCGGCATATCGGCGCCGGGCTGGATCGCCATGGCGCTCAAGTCGGCCGCGGCCTGGGGCGAACCGGACTGGCTGGCCAGCACGCGACCCGACGCGCTGTCGGTAACGACGACGATTGTGCCCGCGGGGACGTCGGCCAGAAGACCGTCCACGTTGGTCTCATCGCCAGTTTGCAGCGCGGTGGACAGGCCGCGGGCCTCGTCCACGAGCAAGCGATCCGCCTCGGTGTAGAGGTCGCGCAGCAGCCGCAGGTAAATGAACGTACAGAAGCCAGCCAGGATCAGCGCCAGTAGCAGCACGTACCACAGCGTCAGCCGCACCCGCAGCGAGCCGAAGCCGGCCCAGAGACGCCGGCAGCCCGGCGATCATGGCGCTTTGAGCTGATAGCCAGTGCCGCGCACGGTGTGGAGCAGGCGCGGCTCGTGATCGTCGCCGAGTTTACGGCGCAGGTAGCCGACGTACACGTCGACTACGTTGGACATGGCTACGAAGTCGTAATCCCAGACGTGTTCCGCGATCTGCGCTCGAGTCAGCACGCGGTTGGGGTTGCGCACGAAGTACTCGAGGATCGCGTACTCCTTGCTGGTGAGATCCACGGGTCTGCCGGCGCGACGGACGCCGTGGCTGACCGTGTCGATCTCCAGGTCGGCGACGCGCAGCAGCGGATCGCGGCTGCTGCCCTCGCGGCGCAGGAGTGCCCGGCTGCGGGCGAGCAGTTCGCGGAAGGCGAACGGCTTGGTCAGGTAGTCGTCGGCGCCACAGTCCAGCCCAGCAACGCGATCGTCGACAGCATCGCGGGCCGTCAGCATCAGGATCGGGACGTTGCAGCGGTCGGCGCGCAGGCGTCGACACACATGCAGGCCATCCACGACGGGCAGCATCACGTCCAGGATCACCAGGTCGTAGGGCTCGATGGACGCGAGTTGGTAGCCCTGCTCGCCGTCGTGCGCCAGGTCCACGGCGTAGCCGTGCTCCTCGAGACCGCTGCGCAGCACGGTCGAGAATTTCACCTCGTCGTCAACCAGCAAGATTCGCATGCGTGCTTCATCCAGGCTTCATCGAGCGCTGGCAGTCTTCTTCCTGAAACAGCGTGAACATCTGGTGACGTGGAGGCCTACGGGTACGTAGTGGACAAGAAACCTCGCGTGGGGAACGACTCGCTTGAGAGGCGGCCCGAGCGAGGGACAGACGCACCGCGGCGTGACAACGAGGTGGTGTGGCTGCCCGCGGTCATGGGCTTGCTGGTGTTTCAAACGCTCACCCTGGTGCACGGGGTCCAGACGCCTTTGCCCGAGGACGTGCAGGTGGTATACGTAGCAAGCCTGGGCCTGGTCGGGATGAGCGTGCTGCTCCTGTTGGTGGCCGCACTCCGACAGAGTCATCTGTGGCGATCGCTGGCGGTCAGTGTCCTCGCGATTGGCGTCGCGGCGGACATGTTCGTAGCCACCACCGCGGCGACCGGCGCCGTTCTGGAGGCGGCGCTGACGGCGTTGCTGATCGTGGCCATCTGGGCCACGGTGTGGTCGATCACAGGCTCGCACTCTGCGTTGTAGAGGCTGGGGCTGGGCTGCGGCGAAAAACGGCGCGGAAGTCTCTGGCAGGCGCCGGCTTGGTTTTCTGGGGTGGGGTCCACTCGGGCCGCGGGGTGCCGTCGCGCGGGCGCAGCAGTACGAGCGAGGCGCCGTTGTAGCGCTCGTCAGCGAGGGCGTGGAAGTGCAGGATGCCACCCTCGGCTTCTTCGGCGAGCTGCGCTGAGCAGATCAGCGGCGGCAGAGCGTCGAGTTCCAAGAGGACGACGTCGGTGGCGGCGGGAGTATCGGGAACGAGATGAAGCTGGCCAGCCGAATCCCGCGTGAGGCGGACGGCGGCATGCGACGCGTTGAGGCTGTCGGCGAGCCGCAGTAGTTCTGTACGCATCGCTCCGGTGAGTTCGAGCATGCATACCTCCTGGAGTCCTGATGATCGGCCGGGCAGATGAACGGGACATGAAGTCAGGACTCGAGTCGGCTGAGACCCGCATGGGTGGCGTGGAGAGGCTCCGACATGGACCTGCTTCACGTCACCTTCATCCAGCCTTGGCATCGTGTAGCTGCGGCGCAGGCCCGCCACCAACCACGCAGAAGACGGAAGAAGGAGAACCTGAATGACGCTGACCGCCTATCGACCATACGTCCGGTTGACAAGCCCGTCGAAGCGCCGCGTTGTGTCCGAAGACGCGCGCCTGATCGCCCAGCTGCTGGGCATGTCGACGGGCGAGCTGGCCGCGGAGCTGGATGGCCGCACGCCCGCGCAGCTGGCGATCGATCATGGTGTCTCGCCACGCGTCGTCGTCGACGCCCTGCTGGCTCGCTGCCTGGGTCGGATCAGTTGTGCGGTCGAATCCGGGCGGATCTCAGCCGAGTACGGCCTCGAGGCGTTCCCGCGTCTGGCACGCCGGGCGGCCGCGCGCGTCCACCATCAGGCCTGGTAGCCGCTGGCCGCGAGCCAGGCGGCGCCTTGGCGAGTTCGCGGTGCAAAACACGCCGATGGTTGGCGTCTGGAGGCGTCTGAGATGCCGCGGCAGTCAAGACTAGCCAACGGGTTCGGCCGACGCTGGCGGATCGACAGCGTCGCCGGTCCAGTGCACCACGCCATTCGCCGCGAGCGCCCAGTGGTCGAAGCCATTGGTGAACGCAACGGCGTTCGTCGACGCGCGGTAGTACACCAGCCCCGTACTGGTCCGCTGCTCGGTGTCCCCCGCGGCATTCGTCACGCGCTCGCATTCCAGCGGCTGGCCCATCGCGTCTCCAAGCGCCGCCTTCAAGGTCGCGGCGCCGTGAACGAAGATCGGCACATTGGGCGTGCACGTATCCGTCGAGACGCTGGCCGGTGTGGGCAGCGTGCTGGTGTCGGACTCGGGCGTGGGCGTCGCCGCCGCCGCGCGCGGGCCGTCGGTACCCAGTCCAAATGGCATGCCCCCGATGATGCGCCCAACCGTCGCCGAGTCGAGCAGGCCGGTGTATTGAGCGATCAGGACGGCCGCGCACGCGAAGATGGCGCACCACAGCAGGACGAGCAACGTCCGCCACAGCGTCACCGGCGCCGCGTGGTCCTGGGGAGCGTGGTCCTGACAAGCAGCATGCTGCGCGTGCGCATGGTACGGCGGCCCCCGGCGCGAAAATAGTCGCCCGCCGAGACGCCCCAAATGGGATCATCAACGCATGCGAGCCTGGCTGCTGGCCATCTTATTGTTGATCCTCGCGAGCGGGACGGCCTCCGCCCAGACGGCCAACCGTTCGGTCGACTGGCAACGGTTTGACGCCGACCTGGCCTGGCAAACCGACGGATCGCTGATCGTCACCGAGACGCAAACCATCGATTTTCAGGGGACGTACCAGCAAGGCTTCCGCGTCATCCCGCTCGACCGGACGACGGGCATCACCGATATCTCGGTCACCCAGGTGGACAGCAACGGGCAGAGCACCCCGCTGAATTACACAACGAGCACCGATCCGGGCGGTCTGCGCGTCACCTGGAACTTCGCCCCGATCACGGGTGGCTCGAGTACCTTCGTGTTGCGCTACACGGCCCACGGAGCCACCCGTGTGTACGCGGATGGGGACCAGCTCGATTGGAATGCGATCTACGCCGACCGACCTGGCGCGGTTGCCGCGAGTACCGTCACGCTGCACCTGCCCGGGCGACGTCACGCCCTCGACGATGATGTCGGCGCTGTACACCGTTCCACCGGCCGGCCCGCCGCGGCAGGTGGGCACGGGCACCCTGGTCGATTCGCGCACGCTGCGCTTCGACGTCGGTGCCTTGCCGGCCTCGACGGGCGCCGAAGTGCGGGCCCAGGTGCCCGCCGGGCTGCTGCCAGGGGTCACCGCGCCGCCGTGGCAAGCCGCGGCGGACCACGCCGACTGGCTGCAGCAGACCGTTGCGCCACTCGCGAACTTCCTGGTGCTGTTGCTGAGCGTGGCGATCGTTGCCGGTGGTGGGGTTGGCCTGGTCCTGCTGTGGTATTCGCGCGTTCGCGAGCCGAAGGTTGGCGCGGTGCCCGCGACGCTCGAGGAGCCGCCGTCCGATCTGCCGGCGCCGCTGGCGGGCACGCTGGTCGATGGTGTCGCTGACCTGCGTGACGCCGTGGCGATCCTGTTCGATCTGGCGCGGCGCGGCGTGCTGAGCCTGAAGCACGAAGACGGCGCCGACGTCCGTGTGGTGCTGCATCGTTCGACGGAGGACCCCACGCTGCAGCGCTACGAGCGCGTGCTGCTGGTGGCGCTGTTTGGCCGCGGCGTGAGTGACGGCGAAGTGCTGCTGTCACAGACGCGGTTACGCTTTGCCAGCGCGGTGCCCATCCTCGAACAGCGGCTGTACGAGGCCGTCTTCGCGGAGGGCCTGTTCGTAGCCAATCCGCAGTTGGATCGGCGCCGCTTTGCCCGGCTCAGTGTCACCGGCATCGGCCTGGGGGCGCTGCTGGCCATCGTGGCGGCGCTGCTGGTGGGGAGCATTGTGCCCGCGGCGTGGCTGCCGGGCACGGCCCTGGTGGTGCTCAGCGCGGTGCTGATGTGGATCTCGCGCAGCGTGCCGCGCCGCACGGCGCGCGGGGCGCTGGAGGCGGCGCGCTGGCGCGCGTTCCGCGCGCACCTGATGCAGGAGTCGCACACGTTGGACGACATGCACCTTGCCTACGCCGTGGCGCTGGGCGCTGACCGCGAATATCTGCGCCAGCTGGACGTTGGGCCCAGCCGGGCGCCCGCGGTGTACGCCGGTCGGACGGGGCCGGGACCCGTCATCTTCCTGCCCGGCGGCTGGTACGGGGGCTATGGCGGGTATGGGGGCTATGGCGGCGGAGGGTCCGGCGGCGGCGGTGGCATGCCCGGTGGCCTGCCCGTACCGCCGACGGTTGGTGCGCCTGGCGCGGGCGGCCCGCAAGGCTGGAGCGATGCGCTGGCGGCCCTGCTCAATGCCGCCGCCGGCGCGCTATCGCACGGTGGCGGCAGCGGACCCTGGAGCGGCGGTGGCTGGGGTGGCGGCGGCGGCGGGGGTGGCGGTAGTGGTGGCTTCAACTGACCTTTGCGTCACGGCGCGCGTCGCCGCATGACCGAACGATGAGCGGCGGACGCGCGCTCGGCCTTGGCCTCCTCGTCGGCGCCGTCGGCATCCTGCTGCTACTGATCGGCTGGCTGCTGGTCAGCGGCGTGGCGGGTGGAGGCATCGTGCTCACCCTGCTGCTCGCGCTGATTCTCGCCGGCCCCCTGGCCGGTGCCGGTTGGTACATCCTGAGCCGCCAACCCGACGAGCAGCGCGCCGAGGCCGCCTTCCTGCGCAAGCAGCGCATCCTGGACTCCGACCGCGTCTTCCGCGCCCAGACCGGCGCGACCTTGCGCGGCCTCGCCGCGAACCCCGCACTGCCTGGCGCTGAACTGCTTACGCTCGCCGATGAACTCCAGGACGCAACCCACGGCAGCGCCGCCTGGCAGGCGCTTGTGCAACTCGACGACAGTGACATCGACACGCTGCGGCGCTACGACGACCTCGTCCGCGAACGCGTGCGGCGGCTGCGCGACGAACCGCGGAGCGGCCAGCAATGGCTGCGCGAGTTGCGTCGTGCCATCGACCAGCGCGAGGACCTGCTGGTGCGCGGCCGCGCCGCGCCTGGCGTCGATCCGAGCTTGCTGCTCACCAGCGATCCAGCACCCGCCTTGAGCAGCGGTGTGGAGCAGATTCGCGTGGGCGATGCCGTGAGTCGTGATGACGCAAACTACGTGGTGGAAAACATCGCCGCGTATTTCGCGGAGGGTCAGCGCTGGAAACTCGCGCGACTGGTACCGACCGGTCCGCACGCGAGCGTGGTGTGGTTGTACGTGGGTCCGGGGGCGCTGGAAATCGCGTTGCTGGACGAGTTACCGTCCTCCACTGATGGATTCACTGATGGATCGGAGGACGGTCCGCTCAGCGTCGGAGGCAGCGCCCTCCCCGAGGTCGCTTCGGGGACAGCCGTCGCCGACGTCACGAGTGGCACACGCACGGCAGACGGGGTCCTGGTAGCGTATCGCCGCTACCGTGACACCACGCGTCTCGCCCTCGTTGAACACTGGCCGGACCAGACCATTCGGGCATACAGCGGTTCCCTGATCAAGCCCAGCGATCTCGAGATCTGGCCGGCGTCCGCGCAACGAGCCTGAAGGCGGAGGAGGACCCATCATACTCATGCGCTTGACGTGTGTCTTGCTCATGGCGGCCTGGTTGCTGTTTGCCCCGTTCGCGCAGGTGGAAGCACAAACCGTTTCGACACCGACACCAACGTCGACTTCGACTTCGGTTTCACCTTTGACATCGACATCTACGCCCGCTTCCACGTCCGCTCCGGCGCTAACACCACTGGCTACACCGCAGTCGCAGTCACCCAGCGATCAGATCGCCAGCGTGGCGCTCCAGGTTGCCCAGATCGCCAACGATCCAAGCATGCCTGTCGACGTGAAAACCCAGCAGATCAATGCGCTTGCCGCGCAGTTCAACCAGTTGGTGTTGGTGTGGCAGCAGCAGATCGCGGCTCTACCAGCGGGTGTCGGTACGCAGACCACGCTACCACCGCCTGCGCCTGGCACGCTTGCTGCGCTGGCCACCAGCACGCCGACGCCGGTGGTCAATGCCAATGCCACCGCCAATGCCACCGCCACCCCGCCGGGGTCGACGATCCCCGGCGCGTCCACGAGTGCCACCCCGCGCCCGCCGGGCTCGGTGACCCCCGATCAGATTCGAGCCCAGATTTCCGCGGTCTCCCAGCTAATGACCACCGTGTCCAATGACCCGACTATCCCATCGGACGTCAAGACTGTCCGTCTCCAGGACCTCGGCAACCAGTTCAACCAGTTGATCTTGCAGCTACAGCAAGTGAGCTGAGTCACCCTCGCGCGCGCCCCTTGCGCGCGTGCCGGCGCCGTGACACAAAACGCCGCGTCGACCCCGCGCGTCCCCCACAATGCCCAGAAATGTCACTCGAAGACTCGGTGCTGTACGAGCAGTTCGTCGATGCGCGTCTCAAGGCCGTCGAGCTCACGGACACCTATCGCCAGACGGCGGCAGACGATCCGCGGCGGGTCATCCTCTGGGAATGCGTGGTGCGCCAGACCGAACTTGCCCGCGGCCTGCTCGAGTCGTGGCTGCGTACCGCCGCGGCAGTCCCCGCCGTCGGCGGCGTGACTGCTAACACACCCACCGCCGTCCGTTAACACACGTCGGCCGTCCCGCCGCCTACCGTGAACCGCGTGCACCAGCCCGAACGTGGTTTGCGCCTTCTGGACTCGAATGAGAGTCGGCAACTGCTCGCGATGGTCGAGGCGGAGGTCGGTTCACTGGTCGAGGTCCTGCCTGCGCCGGTGCTGGTCACCACTGAGGCGGGCACCGTCCTGCGGGCGAACCCCGCGGCGGCCGTCGCCCTCGGTCTGACCGCCGAGTCGCTCGTCGGCAAAGTGATCGGCGACCTGCTCGCACAGCTAGACGTCTCGGTTCGGGTGCGGACGCTGTGCCACTCTGGCGAGGTACTGCGACTCTACGTGCTCTAGCAGTTCGTCATGGCGACCAGGCCGTTGAAAAACCCGTCGAAGGGCTCCACCGTAGGTGGAATTGCTGACAGTGCGTGCCTCGAAGGGCGAAGGCTGACGTTTGAGGCAGTAACGTCTCGAGGTCAAAAGCATTCTTCTCTGCAGAGTGGATAAAAGCAGACCTTTTTCAACAGACTTCTGTGACAGTTTGCGCTAGGAGCGCGGCAGGCGGTTTCGAGGTGGATTACAGGCTTTTCGGCCGCGCTCGTGGGGCTGTCGACGCGTCTCGGAGCGCTCACGTGAGTTTGGCGTAGTCGTCCGGCGACCACTCCAGCAGCGCGTATAGCTGGACCAGTGCGCCCTGGTCCTGGAGACTGGCGAGTTGACGGCCGCGCGCCGGCCGTCCCGCGTCGGTGAAATAAAACAGGTTGGTGGCTGGATCGCGGGCGCCGGTCGGCCGGGTCCCACGTCCAGTCGGCATAGCGCTCGATCGCCTGGCGTATCGACCCCGTCAGCTCCACATCGCGCGACTCCGCGCACAGCATCAGCATGTTCTGGAAGCACATCACGTTGAATGACGGAGGATGCATGCTGAAATCGCCGAACGTCTGCAGCGTCTGACGCGCGATGCGCTCCGCCAGATCCAGAAACGTCGCGTCTCTCGACATACGGTACTGGAGCACGCGCGCACCGATCATCACTCCCTGGTTGTAACTCCACAGGTTTGTGTCGATGCTGCCGTCGGGTCGGGCGACATTCCAGAAGGGGCCGTCGCCGTTCTCCGACCGATCGACGTAGCGCGCCACCCAGTTCACCATGGTCAGCGCGCCGACCGCGCGTGGGCGCGCAACCGGATCCGCGTCGCCGTCGAACGTCGCGCCGCCGGTTAGCTCGCGCAGGTGGAATCCGAGTTCGGCGTAGCCCGCCGTGGCGCCGGTGCCGCGATCGTGGTTACTCAGCCCGGCGCCGGTGCGTTGCTGGACCCAGAACACGCCACCAGGACTCCGCGCCTGACGGTCGGTGTCCCAGCCTTTTTGCGCGAACTTCCACAATTGCTCGGCGCGGCGGAGCATCGAGTTTGGGAAGCCCATGCGGTGGTGCTGGATGAGCGCCAGAGCGACCCACGCGTTGTCGTCGTAGTACTTGTCACCGCCACCGCCGAAAAAGCCGGGTACCGAGGAACAGTAGGCGGGCGACCACGTCAAGCGGTCCCAGTAGCGCTCGAGGCCAGTCAGGCGATCTGTGACGTCCGCGGCGTAGTGCCGTCCATCACGGGTCCCGGCCAGGGCCAGCGTGCCAGTCAGGGCACGCGTGAAGGGCCACAGGTAGGCATACACGGAACCGCTCCGCGGCGCGGTCTCGTGGTACAGCGACGTGCCGTCCGAGACATACATGGTCTCCTGCATGGCCGTATAGCTGGCGCTGGCACGCTCGAGGTTGCTCTGCACTACCCTGAGATGATGGCGGATTCGCACAACCTGGAGCGTTTTGTCGCCGCCCAAAACGAGGGACAGACCCTGGCGCACGCCGTCGAGGAGCTGCGCGGGGGGCGCAAGATCAGTCACTGGATGTGGTTCGTCTTTCCGCAGATCGCGGGACTGGGCTTCAGTGAGATGTCGCGAAGATACGCGATCGAGTCGCTGGCGGAAGCGCAGGCGTATCTGCGGCATGCGGTGCTGGGTCCACGCCTGCGCGCGTGTGCGCGCATCGTGGCCGAGACGGACGCAGCTAGCGCCGAAGCGATGTTTGGCAGCGTCGACGCGATCAAGCTGCGCTCGTCGATGACGCTGTTCCTGCGTGCTGACCCCGCCGAAGCGGTATTCCGTGAGGTGCTCGATCGCTATTTCGGGGGTGAGCTCGACGCGGCGACGGATGCGAGCCTCAGTTCAACGCCGCGCGAACCGCGTCGATGAGCGCATCGAGCGCAAAGGGTTTGACCACGAGTGCCGACGCGGCGAGATCCGACGCAGCCGTCGCGGCGTCTCGCGCACCTGAAAGGATGACGATCGGAATCTGTGATAAACGGGACGGGAGCTCACGCTGTTCGGCGCGGAAACCCCAACCATCGAGAACGGGCATCATCAGGTCGAGCACGATCACGTGGGGTTCAAAGTTGTGGAGGAGGGTCAGCCGGCGCGCCCGTTGCGGGCACGCCGCACCTCAAACCCTTCGCTTTCGAGCAGGTCCTGAATGACCAGCGCGATCGCTTCGTCGTCTTCGACCACGAGCACACGCCAGACGATCTCGTCACGAACCGTGTCGGTCGCAACGGCTTGGCAGCACGTCACCGCGCCGCCAGTGATGGAAGCCAGAGCCGAAAGATCGTGCCGTGTCCCTCGCCGCGGCTCTCCGCCCACAAGCGCCCGCCGTGGCGCTCCACAATCTGGCGGGAGATGTAGAGTCCCAGACCAAGACCTGGAATATTTCGCTCCGTCGCGTTTGGCGCGCGGCCGAATGGCTCGAAGATTCGCTCGGCGGAGCCTGGCGGCAAGCCGATGCCCTGATCGCTAACCGCGAGCTGGATGCCGTCGTCGACGGTGGATAACTGCACCTCGATGGACCCGCCTTGCGGACTGTACTTGCGCGCATTCTCGAGCAGGTTGGTAATGACCTGTTCCAGGCGGTCCGCGTCGGCGACGATGCGGCACGGGTCGCAGTCGAGCGACAGCTCGATCTGAGCGCCGTTGGTGCGGGATTGCTCGCGAGCGGCGACGCCACGTACGAGGTCGGCCAGGTCCATGTCGCCAAAGCGCAGAGGCAGACGCCCCTCCTGGAGGCGGCCGACGTCGAGCAAGTCCTCGGTGAGATGAGCCAGGTGCGCGGACGTCCGCTGGATCACCGACATGTAGCGTTCGATCAGATGCTCGTCCAGCTGGTTGCGCTGGCGGGCGCGCTCGATCAGTTGCGCGGTGCCACTGATGGCGGCAACCGGATTGCGCAGCTCGTGACTGGCCAGACTGAGAAATTCGTCTCGAGCGCGGATGGCTTCGCGTGTCTGCATATACAGCCGAGCGTTGTCCACAGCCAGTGCGAGGCGGCGGGCGATTTCCTCGGTGACCGCCAGATCCTCCGCTCCCAGGCGTCTGCCGGAGTCGGAGGCGGTAAACAACGCGAGCACGCCGAGGGTCCGCCCGCGCGCCTGCAGTGGCACGTACATCGCAGAAACGAGCTGCAGCGCACGCAGGATCCGCAAATGGTCGGCGTCCTGCGCGGCGCGCAGCAGCGCCGCGTCGGACAGATTGTGCGTAAGCACGGGAGTCCCGTGCTCCAGCACGCGCCACAATATCGAGTCTGGGCCCGGGCGTGGCGGATAGCGATCCTCCAGCTCGAGGATGAGATCCATGCGCGCATCCACTTTGTGGGCGAATGCGGTGCGCAGCAGGCGCTCGTTGTGGTCGTCGGGCACGTACACGATTGCCCAGTCGGCGATCCGCTGCACGGCGAGCTGCGTGACGGCTTCGAGCGTCTCGCGCTCGTCCAGGCTCATGCCCAGTCGCGCGCCCGCCTCCGCGAGAAACGCCAGTCGCTGCTCCGCGCGAATGCGATCGGTCAGATCATGAAAGATGCTGATCGCCAGTGGCCGTCCGTCCGCGGCGTGCACCTGGCGCGCGCGCGTGAGTGACCAGCGCGTCTCGGATCGATCGCGCCGGCGATACTGCACCACCATCTCGGGCGAGGCTTCGCCACGGAGTGCGCGGCGCGCGGGCAGCTGGTCGTAGTCGAAGGGCTGGCCGCGCGCGTCGACGACGTCCAGGCGGCTGGAAATCTCGGCGGCCGTGGCCTCGAGGTACTCGCCAACCGACTCGAACCCGGCGAGTCGGGCCGCGGCGTCGTTGGCGTACACGAAGCGACCATTCGGCTCCTGGACGATGACGCCATCGGCAATACCGTCCAGGATGACTTCCAGCTGATTGCGCGAGGCAGTGAGCTCCGCTTCGGCCCGCGCCCGCACGGCGAGCTCCGTTTGTGCGCGCTCGAAGAGGGCGGCGTTGTCGATGGCGAGCGCCGAGCGGCTGGCGAGCTCCTCGGCGACTCCAACCGTCTCGGGGTCGTAGCGATGTGGGTACAAGGAGCAGAAGGTGATCGCGCCGAGCACGCGTCCGCGCGCAATCAACGGCGCGCAGACATAGGACCGAACGCGCGAGGCGCCGTCGACAAGGGCGTCGTTGACGACCTGCGTGCTGCGCGTGTGGGCGACCTGGCTGACGGCGCGCGGCGCCTCCGCGGCGGTCGCCAGGCCAGCGTCCTGGCCGGCGTCCTGGCCGGCGTCCTGGCCGGCGACAGCCACCCGCTCGAACGATCCATCCATCTCGAGCAGGTCGACCAGGCACCAGTCGCCCAGGTCTGGGACCGCGAGCTGGGCGACTGTCCGCAGCGTCTCGCGGTGCTCGAGCGACGACGAGAGCCGGGCGCTCGCCTGCGCCAGGAAGCGTTGTGCGGCTGTCGCGCGCGTGTGGGCCGTGATGTCGCGGACGACGACCTGCGTTGCCGGGCGCCCCTCGAAATGTGTCGGCAGCGCGACGGTCTCCACGTACAGAATTGCGCCGTCCAGGCGGACAAAACGCTCCTGGATCGGCTCCGCCAGTTGGTTTTCTTGTTGCGTACGACGGATGCGCTCCACCACCGTGGGCCGATCGTCGGGATGCACGAAGCCCATCACCGGCTTGCCGAGCAGCTCCGCCACATCGGCGGCCGCCATCAGGCGCGCCGCGGCGGGGTTCGCGTAGACGATGACTCCCTGACTGTGCACGGCGATCGCCTCGGGTGAGGACTCGACCAGAATCCGATAGCGCTCCTCGCTCTCGCGCAGCGCCGCGTCGCTGTTGCGGTGCTGGTGGCGGCGCTCGGCTTCCCGCAATTCTCGCTCGACCGCCGGATGCAGTCGACGCAGGTTGTCCGCGTCGATCACGTCGTGCGCGCCAGCGCGCATCAACTCTACCGCCGTCGCTTCGCCAATGCTTGTGGCGATGACCAGGAACGGGATATCCAGATCCTGTTCCTGGACAACCGACAGCGCGGCAACGGCGCTGAAGGTGGGCATCACGTGGTCGACGATCACCAGGTCCCAGTCGTTGGCGTCGTGCAACGCGCGGCGCAAACCGGCCTCGGTCTGCACGCGCCGGGTTGTCAGAACATAGCCGGCGCGTTGCAGCTCAGCTTTGACGACGTCGGCGCCGGCTTGACTTTCGATACAGAGAATCCGCAGGTGCATGGCAGTCAGGCAGCCGTTGGTTGCCCGCGGGCCCTGGCGTCGATGGTACCCGTTGGCGGCGCGGGATCAGGTGTCAAGCTTCGAAGGCTTCGACCATCGCCGACGGGACGCGTGTCGGGCGGCCGTCGCTCGCGCGGACCCAGACCCACTCGGTGGTCACGTCGGTCAGTCGCGTGCCGTCGGCCCGGTTGATGACGGTCTGGCGCACACCGCGAGCGCCGCGCATGGTGGTCAACGAGGTCGTCAGCTCCAGCTCGTCGCCGTACCGCGCGGGCTGGTGATAGACGATCTCGTGTTTGCGGACCACCCACGCGCCGCCGTGCAGCGTCGTCCACGCCTTGCCAAAACCGAGCGCCTCCGCGTGGAGGACGGCCACCTCCTCCACGTACGCCAGGTACACCGAATTGTTGACATGGCCGTTGCTGTCGAGTTCGTAGCTCCGCACCTGCCATCGAGCGGTGAAGGTCTTACAAGCCAATGGTGGATTCGTCTGCGACGATAACCAACTCCGGGAACAGCTCCTCGAGTGGAGCCTTGCGGGACGTAAGACCCTGCTCGACGGAAATGGTCTGGACCATGTCGATCGCCGCGGCGTTCGCCCGAATGCCGTATACCCACGGGTCGTCGCCGAACAGCGCGCGCTCGTTCTGCAGGTACTGCTGGTTGAAAACGAACAGCGTCTGCTCGCGCATGCGTCGCTGGGCAATCGCTTTGGCGGCCTGAAACGCGTCGACCAGGCTCAGCGCCACCCACGGATGCGTCTTGACGATGTCCTCGCGCACCACCGTGATGTGATGTGGTGGAAAGATGCCGGTCTTGTCGTAGAAGCGGGTGGCCTCGGCCTGTGGATCGCTGAACAGCGTTCGGACGCCGGGACTATTGATGGGGAACGACATGGAGACGTCGACCTCGGCGCGCGCAAAGAGGTCGGCCTCCGCGGCATTGGCAAAGGTGAGCTCCACGCCTTCTGGCAACTGGGTGCCGCTGGCGCCCGTATGGCTGAAGCGTTCGCCACGAGTCTGAAACCAGCGCAGGTCGCGCGGCAGGATGTCGAATTCGTGCTGCAGAATGCCGCGAGTCCACATGGCCATGGACATCTGGTAATCCGGAATGCTGAAGCGTTTGCCCTTCAGGTCCTCCGGGTGATCCTGACGGATACCGGAGCCGTCGCGCACGACCAGGTTGGTGTAGCGGAAGTTGCGATTGTGGAAGACGGGCAGCGCCAGGTACGGGAAGCCCTTGGGGCGTTCGATCAGGTACGAGGAGAACGACATTTCGGAAACGTCGTAGCGCTGGTACTTGATCTGTTCGAAGAAGAGGCGAGGAACGGGGGAGTTTGGCGATGGCGAGGGATTCGGCTCGTAGTCGAGTCGAATCCCCGATGGTTTGACTTCGCCGCTGATGAGCGGCAGGACGCGATCGTACGGAGTGATCGCGAAGCTCAGGGTAAGGTCTGACACAAGCGCAGGTTTATGGTACGCCGCGACTATCCGCTCTGGAGCAGCTCGCTCAGAACGCGCAGCGCTTCAACCGCGCACGGAAAGCCTGCATAGCCACCCATCTGCAGCAGCGCTTCGCGCAGCTCGTCGCCCGTCCAGCCCAGGTTGAGCGCCCCTCGCAGGTGCGTCTGCAGCTCGTGCAGGTGGCCTGTCGCGGCGAGCGTCGTCACGACCACCAGGCTGCGGTACTTCAGCTCCAGGCCGGGCCGGTTCCACAGTCCACCCCAGATGTGCTCGGTGCCCGCTTCGAAAAACGGCGCCAGAAACGGGTCGCCGCGCTGGGTGCGGTCGATGTACGCATCACCAAGTACCTGGCGTCGGATCTGCGCGCCGCTGGGGCGCACGTCGGCGTTCTGGGTCACGGACGGCTCGCCGTGGCGATGTTGGTGGTGCTGGCCAGGTGCACGCCATCGTCTTTGACCAGCGGCTCCACCGCGGCCGTAAGCGCCGCCAGGACCCGTTGCCGCTCCTCGGCGGACAGGTTCTCCATGCCGGCGCCCGCCGACGTCGCCACCGCGACCTGGAGGGCCTGCGGGACACCGCCCTCCAGCACGGACACCAGCTGACGGGTCTGCACGTCGACATTGGTGAAGCCAGCTTGAGAGAGGGCGTGCACCAGGTCCTGGGGATCGCGACCGAAGGTAGAGGGCTGGGCGCCCTCGGCGGTGATGCCCAGGTCCGAAACGACCTGACGGAACAGGCCGAACGGCGACTGCTGCCAGATGGCCACTGCCAGCCGACCATTGGCGCGCAGGAGTCGGCGAATTTCGGCCAGCGCCGCGGCCGGGTCGGACATGTGCTGCAGGCCTTGCTGGCAGTACGCCTTGTCGAACGACTCGCTCCGGAGTGGCATGCCAGTGGCGGGGCTCTCGACGTACTCGATCGGGGCGCTGCCGGATTCGACGGCGAACGAGCGAGCGACGCTGAGCATGGCGCTGCTCAGGTCGACGCCGGTGACGCGGCCGCCTGGCCCGGCCAACTGCGCCGCCGGGCGGGCAACGGTGCCTGGGCCTGTGGCGACGTCCAGGATCGCGTCGTCGGCCTGTGGAGGCAGGACCTCGAGGAGGACGCGCGCCCACGGGGTGAACACGCGCGGCAGGTGGATGTCGCGATAGGTGTTGACAGTCGCTTCACGGTTGAAGTGAGGACTGCGGGTCTCCGTCTGTGTCATGGTCGGACTTTCAGGGTAGACCCCTCACACGCCGAGGAAGCGGTGCTTCAGCTCCTCGTCGTCGCGCAGCGCCCGCGCGCTGGCTTCCGCCACGACCTGACCCTTGTTCAACACATACCCGCGATCGGCCACCGACAGCGCCATCGCCAGGTTCTGCTCCGCCAGCAGGATCGCGATGCCGCTTTGCTTCAGTTCACCAATGATGCGCCCGATGTCGCGAACAATGAGCGGCGCCAGGCCCTCCGACGGCTCGTCCATCAGCAGCAAGCTCGGGTTCATCAACAGCGCGCGCCCAATGGCGAGCATCTGCTGCTCCCCGCCGCTGAGGGTGTTGCCACGCTGGTGCTGGCGCTCCTCGAGTCGCGGAAACAGCTCGTAGACGCGCGTCAGCGTCCACGGCCCGCGCGCGCTCTGGGCAAAGACCAGGTTTTCGCGCACCGACAGCGGGGCGAAGATGCGTCTGCCCTGCGGCACCAGGCCGACGCCAATCCCAGCAATGGTGTAGGGCGGTTTGCCCGTCATGTCGCGGCCCGAAACGACGACCTTGCCCGCACGCGGCCTGAGAAAGCCGATGATCGAGTTCATGGTGGTCGTCTTGCCCGCCCCATTGCGGCCGAGGAGTGCCACCAGTTCCCCGGCTTTCACCTCCAACGAGACGCCCTGCAGGATGTGGCTCTCACCGTAGTACGTGTGGATGCCGTCGACGAGCAGCATCTACGCTGGCTCCCCGAGGTAAACGGCGCGCACCTGTTCGTCTTTTCGCACGATGTCCGGGACGTCGTCGGCGATGACCTGCCCATGGTCCAGGACCGTGATGCGGTCGGCCAGTGCGAACACGGTATCCATATCGTGCTCGATGATCAGCAACGTCAGGTCGCGTGAGAGTGCGCTGATCGTCGCCACCGAGCTGGCGGTTTCGGCCACGGACATTCCTGCCGTGGGCTCGTCCAGGAGCAGCAGCGCGGGCTCGCCCGCCAACGCAATGGCCATCTCCAGTTGCCGTTGTTCGCCGTACGACAGGTTCTTGGCCGGCTCCAGCCGGCGGCCCCACAGGCCGGCGCGCTCGAGGACGCGGCGCGTCCGCTCGTTGACCGCGTCGAACGCCCACCATGGCTGGAACCAGTGGTGGCCCTGGTGCTGATGCGCCTGGACGGCCAGGCGGACATTCTCCTGCGTGGTGAGGTCCAGAAACAGGCTGTTTTTCTGGAAGGTGCGCGCCAGGCCGCGTCGGAACATGCGCTCTGGCGTCAGATTGGTCACCGTGCGCCCCGACAGCGACACCGTGCCCGAGGACGGCTGCAGTTCACCGCTGATGATGTTGAACAGCGTCGTTTTGCCGGCGCCGTTCGGACCGATGATGGCGCGCCGCTCGCCCGGTGCTACCGACAGGTTGACATCGCGCAGCGCCTGCAAACCAGCGAAGTTCATGCACACGCGGTCGAGACTAAGGAGCGCCACGCGTCCTCCGGGTCTGCACGCGCGTCCAGACCCCCAGAATGCCACCTCGAATGAACAACACGAACACCACGAACAACGCGCCGAGTATCAGTTGCCAGCGACCGGTGAACATGGAAGACAGGACGTTCTGGAGCAGGACGTACGCCGTCGTACCCAGAATCGGGCCAATCAGCGTTGCCTCACCGCCAAGCAGGACCATCAGCACCGCCGTGCCGGAGACGGTGAAGCCGATGTCATCCGGTGAGATGAACTGATTGAAGAAGGTGTACATCACCCCGGCGATACCAGCGAACACGCCTGCTACCCAGAAGGCACCCAGTTTGTACAGTCGCGTGTTGTAGCCAATCGCGCGCATGCGCGCTTCGTTCTGGTGGATGCCAATCAAGGTCCGCCCGAACGGAGAGTGGATCAACCGGTACATCAGGTAAAAACAGACGATGGCGACGCCCAGCGTCAGCCAGTAGAACGGCACACCGTGCCCCACCGTCAGACCCGGGATGAACAGCTCCGGGTTTTTCACGCCGGGCAGTCCGTTGGTGCCGCCGGTGACGTTGGTCCATTTCTCGGCGACCGCCGAGAGCATGGAGGCGAATGCCAGCGTCAGCATCAGGAAATACACGCCACTGGTCCGCAGCGCCAGCAAGCCCAGCACCAGCGAGCCCAGCGTAGCGAGCCCGACCGCGGCGAGCAGCGCAATGCCCAGGTTGGAGATGCCCAGTCGCGCGGACAGGATCGCGGTGGCATACGCGCCAAGTCCCAGAAACGCGGCGTGGCCGAACGACGGCAGACCGGCGTAGCCGAGCAGCAAGTCGAGGCTCATGCTGAAGATGCTCAGCACCAGAATGCTGGTCGCCAGTGAGACACCAAAGGGGAAGGCGTCGGCTACCGCCCATGGCACCACCGCCAGGACCGGTATCAACAGCAGGTAGGCGGGGTGCAGTCCGCCAAGCCAGCGGCGCGCAGCGCCGCGCGGGGCCAGCTCGGCGTCGGTGTCCAGAGGCATCTCCAGCGCCGTAATGTCTCGACCGACCAGCAGTTCGTCAGCCATCGTGTGTGCCCTGTTCCTGCCGTTTCATCATTCAGCTCGGTGCCATCAGCTCAGTGCAGTTTCATTCCGAACAGTCCGTTCGGCCTCACCAGGAGGATGGTGCCCATCACCACAAACGTCAGGACTAGCGCGATCTGGGGAAACAGGACCGTCAGAAATGTGACAGCAACGCCGATCAGCAGTCCGCCCCAGAATGCGCCGGTGAGCGTGCCCATACCCCCGACGACCACCACGATGAGGCCATTGATGAGGACGTCGGCGTCGAGTCCGGGATACAGGCTGGTTATCGGGGCGGCGACCACTCCGCCGAAGGCGGCTAGCGCGGCGCCGAAGGCAAAGACACCCGTGAACACGGCGCCGATGTTGACCCCCAATCCGGCGACCATCTGCCGATCGGCGACGCCCGCGCGAATGACGGCTCCAATCCGCGTGCGGCGCTCGACGGTCCACAGCGCCAGAGCGACCAGCGCTCCGACGCCAATGACAAACAGACGATACACCGGGTAGGTATTGCCGAGGATCTGGATCTGACCCGAGAGAATGTCGGGCGGCTGCAGGACCAGCTCGCTTGATCCCCAGACAATCTTGACGAGTTCGGCGACCATGAAAGAGAGCCCGAACGTCAGGATGACCTGGTCGAGCAGCGGTCGGCGGTAGATGCGCTTGAGCAGGCCGACTTCGATCGCTATCCCGAGGATGCCGATCGCGAGGGGCGCGACCAGGAGCGCCAACCAGAAGTTCTGCGTGACGCGCGAGGCCGTATAGCCGAGATACGCGCCCAGCATGAAAAAGGAGCCGTGCGCCAGGTTGACCACATCCATCATGCCGAAGATCAACGACAGGCCTGCTGCGAGGAGGAAGAGCAGCAGACCGTAGGCGACGCCATTGAGCCCCTGGACGATGACGAAGTCAGGAGTCATCGCGTCGCCGAGGGTACCACGGGTTTCGGACTACGCGGTCAAATCGGGTGTAGGATCGGGTTCACAACCAGGGGGAAATTGGCATGATGCACGATCAGGCTGGCAGGATTTCCCGGCGCACCCTGCTGCGCGCGGCTCTCGGTGGAGCGGGAGCAGTCAGTGTTGCCAGTGTGCTTGCCGCGTGCGCGCCCGCCGGCGGGCTGGCGGGTGCAGGCAGCGCGCCGGCGGGCGCGTCGACGACCGCGCCTGCCCAGAGCGGAGGCACCGCCAGCGGCAGCGGGGCACTCAAGATTGGCCTGCTGTCTGGGTTTTCGGGTCCCTACGCGGCGTTTGGCCCGGACATGGCCAACTGCATCGACCTGTACCTGGACGAACACAACGGATTGATTGCTGGCATCAAGCCTACAGTCGTGCAGGAGGACGAAGGCGCGACTCCACAGGATGCCTTGCTCAAGGCCCGCAAACTCGTGGAGCAGGATAAGGTCAACGTCCTGCTGGGCCTGGTGAGCAGCGCCAATGCGCTGGCCGTGCGCGATTTACTCGACAGCTCCAAGTTGCCCACGATCATTACCAACGCCGGCGCGGATGACATCACCGGCGCCAAGCGGAGTCCGTACATCATCCGCGTGTCGTTCAGCAGCTGGCAGGCCGGTGCTCCCGCCGGCAACTGGGCCTTCCAGCAGGGCTGGAAGAACGTGATGGCCTTCGCGCCGGACTACGCGGCCGGCTACGAGCAGTTGGCCGGTTTCGAGGACGCGTTCCAGCAAGCTGGCGGCACGCTTACGGACAAGGTCTTCCCGCCGCTGGGCAACAGCGATTACGCGCCGTTCCTGGGCAAGATCAAAGCGGGCAACCCGGACGCGGTGTGGGGATTCTTCGCCGGCGCGGATCAGATCAAGTTCGTGCAGCAGTACCAGCAGTTCGTTGGCGACGCAATTCCGCTCTTTGGCAACACGCTGTCGCGCAACGCGGCAGAGGCCGTGGGCAAGACGATCGCCGTGGTCAGGATGGGCGCCAGCGGCTGGGAGGAGACCCTCGACAACCCGGTTAACCAGCAGTTCGTGTCGGACTATATGAAGAAGTACAACAAGCACAATGACTTCGGCGAGTACACCTATGACGCGATGGGGCTGCTCGACAAGGTCCTCACCGATTTGCAGGGCGATACCGATCCGGACAAGCTGGTCCAGGCGCTCAACGGGGTGACGTCGTTCCAGAGCATACGTGGGGAGATCAAGATCGATCCTGACTCGCACGGGCTGATCCAGACGTACTACCAGACGGCGCCGGTGATCGACGGCGACAATGCCAGCGTGAAGGTGGTGGGCCCGCTGGGGGTATTCGGACCGCACGCACAGGTCAGCTGACGCGGATCACCCAGCACCTCGCTCACCGCGCGTACGCGGCCGCGATGCCTCCATCCACGTTCAACATATTCCCAGTGGACTTTGCAGCGCGCGGCGAGGCGAAGAACAGCACCGCCTCCGTCACGTGCGCGGCGTACCTGCGCGCGCAGCAGCCGAAAAGCCTCGCGGGCGACGAGAAAGTAGCCTGTCCCGAGGACGGACAGATTCAGGTTCCACTCATCCAGCGACGTTTCTTCCACCGGATGGGAGGTGGAAATCCCGCGTTCGAGACGACGATGTCCACGCCACCAAAGGTGAGCACCGTCTCCAGAAATGCGGAGCACACAGCGGCTGCGTTGCTCACATCCGCCCCCACCGCGAGCGCGCGCCCCTCGCCGTGAAGCTCCTCAAGCGCACTGGCGACCTGCGCGGCTCCGGAGACATTGGTGCGCACGAGATGGTCCGAACACGCCGGCCCCTTACCCGCCAGGTCCTCCAGATCCGGTCGGTCGGTGAAGGCGCGTGCCTGCGCGCGCGTGCCTGCGCGCTCGTGTCGACGTGCTCGTGTCGACGTGGAGGATACGTGGCTGGCGCTGGGACACCGCGCCGCGCAGAGCGAGTAGTGCGCGTGCGTGTGCTAAGCGGGCGACCCTCGGAGTGACGCTGGCCGCGACGACGCGGCGATGATCCGCTCCATCGGCGAGCGCCTCGGCGGCAACGGCACCATGCTGTGGAGCGGCGTCTCGAGGAGTCGCTCGGGGGGCATGGCTGCTCTGGGTCAGCCTACGAGACACTTGCTGCAGCATCCATCGCATCATGGACGAAGGGAGCTCACACTCAGATGGAGTGGAAACTCGAAGTCGTGGTCCTGCCCGTGTCGGACATCGATCGCGCCAAACGCTTTTACGCGGACCAGGTCGGCTTCAACGTCGACGTCGACCAGCAGATGGGCGAAAGCTTTCGGGTGGTTCAGCTGACCCCACCGGGCTCGGCCTGCTCGGTGAGCATGGTGAGCGGGTATAGCGAGATGGCGCCGGGCACGCTCAAGGGCCTGCAACTGGTCGTCGCCGACGTCGAGCAGGCGCGCCAGCACCTCGTCGACCACGGCGTTGAGGTTTCGCCCGTGCGCATGAACGTCAACGGCGAGTGGCGTGACGGCCACGGCGGACCCTGGAACTCGTTCATCTTCTTCAACGATCCGGACGGCAACGCCTGGACGGTTCAGGAAAAGCCAGCGTGATGCCGCGCACCCACCCGACGAGCGCGGTGTAGCTCGCCCCTCACGCCGGCGCGTGTTGACGTAAGAAAAAGCTTTAAAAAGTGAGGCAATTTCGTAATCAAATTGACATCTTTCTTACAGAACGACCATTACGAAACCTTTTCCGCGTCGTACGATGATTGAAGGGACTATGCTCCTGATCAAGGAGGACCAATGCAAGTCGATATCCACAGGTCTTTTCCCAGGGTCTTCGGCGCGGCTGCAGCGGCTTTCGCGCTGATCGCCAGCGTCGCGGCGCCGGCCGCCGCGCAAACGGCGGGCTCGGGATGGCAGCCGGGGCCGGGCGCCATTCTGGACAACACGTACGTCGGATTCATTGATCAGCCCAGCAATGGCGCCACCGTGCCCGGCAGCGGCTCCTTCGTCGTCGGCGGGTGGTTCGTCGACACGACCGCTCAGGGGTGGGCCGGCGCGGATCAGATGCAGGTCTGGCTTGGCACGATGGATGGCGGCGGCAAGATGCTCGCCTCGGGTATCGTCGGCCAGTCACGCCCTGACGTGGGCAAGGCGCTCGGCAACCCGTTCTACGCCAACTCCGGTTTCTCGGCGTCCGTACCGGGCGGGTCGGTGCCCTCGGGTAACCAGACCCTGAACGTGTACATGCACACGGAGGTAAGGGCTGGTGGTACAAGTCGGTGAGCGTCAACGGTGGCGGCGCTTCGACCTCACCCGCGCCGGCCCCAGCACCGAGTGGCACACCCGCACCGATCAGTGGCTCATCCGCGGCGAACGCCGTGGCAAGCGGGACGAACGGCGCACCGGTCGTGACGATTACGGCTCCGACAGAGAGTGAGAACGTGCGGGCTAGTGGTAGCTCGACCTACACCATTCAGGGCACGGCGGTTGATCCAACCACCGGCGCGGCGGGCATCGATTCCGTCGATGTCTGGATCAATGGCGAGGTCAATTCGCAGTCGGGTCAGGATCTGGGTCAGGCCACGCTCAATGGCGACGGCTCGTGGTCACTGACGTTCTCGCCAACCAAGTTCCCGTCGACCCACACCAACATTTACGTCTACGCGCACTCGAAGACCACCGGGAAAACGACGGAAGCCATTCGTGGCTTCAACATCGTCGGTTAGCCCAGTCGCGTGAGAAACGTACCGAGGGAGCGAGCCACTCCCTCGGTAGTGTTTTGTCCTGGCTTCTACTGAGGTTCGCGAAGCTGTGTAATGGACTTCGGCCTCACTGAGCTGCAGGCCTCGGTCCGCCGTGAGGCGACCAGGGTCGCGGCCAGATTTTCGCTGGACTACTGGGCCGACCACGACCGCGCCGAGCGCTATCCCTGGGAGTTCGTGCGCGCATTCGCCGAAGCGGGCTGGCTCGGTGTGCTCATCCCGGAGGCGTACGGTGGCGCCGGGCTCGGACTCACCGAGGCGGGCCTGTTGCTGCACGCGATCGCCCAATCGGGCGCGGGCACCAGCGGTGCAGCGGCAATCCACTTCTACGTCTTCCCGCTGACGCCGATCGTCCACCACGGTTCCGATTTTTTGAAGCGGACGTACCTGCCGCGCGCGGCGCGCGGCGAGCTGCTCGTCGCTTTCGGGGTCACCGAGCCGACCGCTGGCTCGGATACCTCGCGAATCAGCACAACCGCGGTACACGACGGCTCACACTGGGTCATCACGGGACAGAAGGTGTGGACGACCAACGCGCAGAACGCCGAGCGTATCTTGCTGCTGGCGCGCACCTCAGCCCGCCGGCCGGAGGCGCCGCTTGACGGGCTCACGCTGTTTTTCGCGCGATTGGATCGCGAGCGGTGCACGGTGCGCCGCATCGACAAGCTCGGGCGCGCGGCGGTGGACAGCAACGAGGTGTTTCTGGATGGCCTGGTGGCTTCAGATGACGAGGTTGTCGGGGAGGTCGGGCGCGGGTTTTATCACCTGCTGGCGGGGCTCAATCCGGAGCGCATCGTTATCGCGCTGGAGGCGGTCGGCATCGGACAGTGGGCAGTGGAGTATGCATCGGCATACGCACGTACCCGCGTTGTGTTTGATCGGCCGATTGGTCAGAATCAGGCGATCGCGCATCCGCTGGCGGACGCGTGGGCCTCTCTGCAGGCTGCCGAGTTGCTGGCGTACCGTGCCGCGTGGCTGTTCGACCAGGGTCAGGCGTGTGGGGCGGAGGCGAACGCAGCGAAGCTGCTGGGCGCGCGTGCGGGATTTCACGCCTGCGACGTGGCGCTGCAGACGTTCGGGGGTTTTGGCTACGCGCGGGAGACGCACGTGGAGCGCCTGTGGCGCGAGGTGCGGCTGTACGGCATCGCGCCGATCACGCAGGAGATGGTGCTCAACTACCTGGCGGAGCACGTGCTGGGCCTTCCCAAGTCGTACTAGAAGTTAGAAGTCGGAAGTCAGCTGAGTTCTGATGTCTGATGTCTGAGTTCTGACGTCTCGAAAAAAAGTTGCCGGCATGTCTCAAGAGGCGTATCGTTGTGATACATGGCCACCCGAGGGCTCAACCGTTCGCGCGCTGACTGGCTCCTGCGGCGGCTGGCTGAGTCGGGCGAGCGCATGACCGGCCCCCGTGAAACGGTCGTTCGCGCGCTGGTCGCCCAGGCCGGCGTCATCAATCCCGAGGCGCTCTCCTATGAGCTGCACCCGGAGGGCGTCGGCCGCGCCACCGTGTACCGCACACTGGACCTGCTCGAGCGCCACGGCATGCTCACGCGCGTCCACGTCGACGGCTGCCACGGCTACACGCTGTGCGACGAAGGCCACCATCACCACCTGCTGTGCAGCGGCTGCAACGCCGTCCTGCCGGTGGATGCCACCGGCGTCGAGGCCGAGATCCTGCGCCTGGCGGAGCAGCTCAAGTTCCGCGTCGACACGCACACCCTCGAGTTTTCGGGGCTGTGCGAGGCCTGCCAGACAGTGAGAGGTCAGAAGTCTGAAGTCAGAAATCAGAAGTCAGCTGAGTTCTGAGTTCTGACTGCTGCTGTCTGGTAGCGTCGCAGCGTCGGCACTCGCCACGCGATCAGCCCGACCACCAGCAGGCACGCCAGGCCGCCACTGACGACGGCGAAGACGGCGCCGAACGCGGCCGCGACCAGGCCCGACTCCAGCGCGCCCAGTTCATTCGACGCGCTGATGAAAATCGAGCTCAACCCCGTGACGCGACCCCGCAGCGCGTTCGGCGTATTGAGCTGGATCATCGTCTGGCGCATGACCATGCTGATCTGATCGGACATGCCGACCATCGCGTACGCGGCGATCGACAGCGGCAGTAGCGTGGACGCACCGAAGACGATCGTCGCCAGGCCAAACCCGGCCACGGCGACCAGCAGCAGTCGTCCGGTCCGCCGCGGGATCGGCAGCAGCATCAGGATCAGTGCCATCACGAGCGTGCCGGCCTCGAGCGACGCGGACAGGATTCCGTAGCCCACGGCGTCGGCGTGCAGCACGTCCACCGCGTACACCGGCAGCAGAGCCCGCGCGCCACCGAACAACACGGCAAACATATCCAGGGTCATCGCGCCCAGCAGCACCGGCCGGGCGCGGACGAATGCCATACCCTCGCGCAGCAGCCGCAGCTCCGGGCGGCTGCCGCCGCGACGCTGCTTCAAGCGCAGCGGTATCAGGCTGAACATGGCGATCGTCACGAGCACGACGTGGCAGATGTACGCGGCGCCCACCCCACCCGTGGCGATCAGCAGTCCGCCCAGCGCCGGTCCGGTGACCGACGTGAGCGAGCTCGACGCCGAGTTGACCGTCAGCGCGCGGGTAAACAGTGGCTCGGGCACGACGTCTGGCAGGACGGACTGGCGTGCAGGAAACTCGAGAGACGCGGCAATGCCTGTCACGAACACCAGCACGTACACGGCCTCCAGGCTCACCCGCCCGGTGGCAATCGCCACCAGCATGGCCAGGCTGGCAAACCACGGCACGAGCTGCGCGGCGAAGAGAATCGCGCGACGGTCGTAGGCATCGACGATGACGCCACCGACCAGACTGCTGACGAACGCCGAAACGAACGCGACCAGCCCGACGATCCCCAGACTGAGCGCCGAGTTCGAAAGCGCGAAGACCTGCCACAGAACGAGCGCCTGGAGCAGGCTGGTAGCCACCCCGCCCGCCGAGCGACTGATGGTGTAGTCGCGAAATGAACGCACACGCAGTACCGCGAGCAGCTCGCCCTGACCCGTGTCCCGCGGGAGCTCGTCATCAGAGGAGGGGTCTGGCGGCGCGTTCAGGTCCTCGACGGAAGAGGACGTCATGTACGCGGAATCTCGAGCGTCGCGATCGTGAGTAAAGCACTCATCACCGCGTGTGAGGATGCCCGATGCGTGAGGAATCTTGCGCCGGCGCATTGTTGTCACGCTCAGTCACTTGTTGTGAGACTGATCGGGCACGCTACATGCAACCGGCCGTCAACGCGCTGGTTGAAAGAGGGGTGTAACCCACCACCATGGCACGCGAACTTCGCGCTCGGCCCCGCACGTTCGAGCCCCATCCCGACGACTCGCAACGCGAGGTGCTGCGCGCCCAATTTCAGGACACGCGTGACTTCAGCGAAGGCCTGTGCGCACCGCTTGCTCCCGAGGATTACGTCGTGCAATCGATGCCCGACTGCAGCCCAACCAAGTGGCACCTGGCTCACGTCAGCTGGTTCTTCGAGACGTTCCTGCTCAGCGCCAAACGTCGCGAGTTACCGCTCACCAGATCCCGATTACGCGTACCTGTTCAACTCGTATTACAACGCCGTCGGCGACAAGTACTCCGCGGCCCACGCCGCGGCCTGATCTCTCGCCCGACGGTCGAGGAGGTGTATCGCTACCGCGCCTATGTCGACGAGCACGTGCTGGACTTACTGGAGTGCTGCGAAGACACCGACCTGGGCCGCGTGGCACCGATCGTCATCCTGGGGATCAACCACGAGCAGCAGCACCAGGAACTGATCCTGACCGACCTGAAGCACATGCTGTCCCACAATCCGCTGCACCCGACCTACCTCGAGCGCCGGTCCGGACGTACGTCGGGAGACGGGATCCGCCCTGCGCTGGGTGCGTTTTCCCGAGGGCCTCGACTGGGTCGGCCACGCTGGCGAGACCTTCGCCTTCGACAACGAAGAGCCCCGCCACCGCGAATTCGTGCACGCTTTCGAGCTTGCCTCGCGGCCGGTCACCAACGCCGACTATCTGGAGTTCATGGCCGACGGCGGTTATCAGCAGTCTTGACCTGTGGCTGTCCGATGGGCTGGGCGACAGTCCAGCAAGAAGGCTGGCAAGCACCCCTGTACTGGGAGCAGCGCGACGGTGCGCTGGTGGCAATTCACCCTGTCGGGCCTGCGGCTGGTGAACCCAGACGAACCCGTGACCCACATCAGCTACTTCGAAGCGGATGCGTTTGCCCGCTGGGCCGGTGCGCCGCTTGCCAACCGAGGCGGAATGGGAAGTCGCCGCCGAGACGGTTCCCATCGTCCCGGAGGCCAACTTCGTCGAGAGCGGCCGCTTTCATCCCGGCGACCCTGCTCCAGACGGCGCGAGCTCACGGACTCAGCGCAGATGTATGGCGACGTCTGGGAATGGACCCAGAGCTCGTATTCGGCTTACCCAGGCTTCCGCGCCGCGCCCGGCGCGCTGGGCGAATACAACGGCAAATTTATGTGCAATCAGTACGTGCTGCGCGGTGGCTCGTGCGCCACGCCGCGCTCGCATATTCGACCGACGTATCGCAACTTCTTTCCGCCGGATGCCCGCTGGCAGTTCACGGGCTGCGACTGGCGAAGGACGCATGAACGGAATCTCATTGCACGACCTGTCCGCGGGACAGAAGGCCTCGTTTGCACGAGGTCTCTGCGCGGCCTGCGCAGCCCCAGAAGGAGCTGCCCTGCAAGCTCTTCTACGATGAATACGGCTCGCAGCTGTTCGAGCAGATCACCACGCTCGACGAGTATTACCCGACCCGCGCCGAACTGCGGATCATGCGCGCGGCAGGCGACGACATCGCCGCGCGTCTGGGACCCGACGTGCGTGCTCCTCGAGTACGGCAGCGGCAGCAGCCTGAAGACGCGCATGCTGCTCGATCATCTCGAGCGACCGGGCAGGCTACGTGCCGATCGAGATTTCACGCGAGCTGCTGGAGCAGTCGGCTGCGCGATCTGGCGCCGCACTACCAGGGGCTCCGCGTCATCCCGTGTGCGCCGACTACACGAAGGGCCTGGACTTGCCGCGGGACGTGCCGCGCCGGCAAGCGACGCGTGGCGTACTACCCGGGCTCGACCATCGGCAACTTCGTGCCGGACGAGGCGCGGCGCGTTCCTGAGCGGCATCGCTCGCGTCTGCGGCCGCGACGGCGGCCTGCTCATCGGCGTGGACCTCAAGAAGGACCCACTGATGCTGCACCGTGCCTACAACGACGCGCTGGGTATCACCGCCGCCTTCAACCTCAATATTCTGACTCGCTTGAATCGCGAACTGGGCGCCAACTTCGTGCTGGACCAGTTCCGACACTACGCGTTCTACAACCCGGTCTTTGCGCGCGTGGAGATGCACCTCGTCAGCCTGTGCGAGCAGGTCGTGCGCGTCAGCAACGTGGACTTCCGCTTCGATCGAGGCGAAAGCATCTGGACCGAAGCGTCGTACAAATACTCGCCGCAGGAATTCGCGACGCTGGTGGCCGCGGCCGGCTGGCGCGTCGAGCAGGTGTGGACCGACGATCGAGGCCTGTTCAGCGTCCAATACTTGACAGTCGCGGACTGACGAGCGACTGGTTCGGTCGCGTCGCGGTTGACCGAACCGGCCAGACGCGGGCCATGATCACGCCGGCGATGAGTCCACCCAGGTGGTCCTGCCACGAGATGCCGATCTGGAAGGGGCTCAGGCCCCACAGCACGCCACCGTAGACGACCAGCGTGAGCAGCGCCACGACAATCGACAGGGCGCTGCGCTCGCGCACCGCCCGAGCCACGATCCAGCCGAAGTAGGCGAAGACCAGGCCGCTGGCTCCCACGTGCACCGACAACGGCGGACCGAGGAGCCACGCGACCAGCGCGCCGCCGATCGCACCCGCGACCGAGACAGCGACGAATGCCCACGGCGAACGCAGCGCAATCAGGCCGCCGAGCACCAGGAATGGGATGGTGTTGGCCACGATGTGGCCCAGCCCGACGTGCAGGAATGGGGCGAATACCAGGTTGGGCCACAGACCGCTCGGATCGTGGGCGCGTACGCCGTCGTTCAGCCAGGCGCCGTGCAGCAGGAGCAGGTTGACGCCGGTGACCAGCCACATGAGGGCCACGGCGACCACAACCGGCGTCAGTCGCCAGAGGACGTCGACGCGTTGTCGCACGACGGGAGTATGCCCGCTCGACCGCGAGCGCGCCACGATCTGGGCAGTTCTCGCGTTTAGCGGAAAAAGAGCTTTCTGCGCGTCGGTGGTGGGGCGGCCTTCTCCGCGCGGCGCGTAAGCCGCAGGCTGGCGACCGCCAGTTGACCGCCCGCCAGCAGCACCGCGCGGCGAATCCGTTCACGCGTG
Source organism: uncultured Chloroflexia bacterium (assembly GCA_963776625.1). Classification (GTDB taxonomy): domain Bacteria; phylum Chloroflexota; class UBA6077; order UBA6077; family CF-72; genus CF-72. The sequence continues at coordinate 861,252 of CAVZNP010000015.1, forward strand.
GCGGCTCGGGCTCGCTCCCGCCTGCGCTTGCGCATCTGCAGGACGACCAGCAGGGCGGCCCCAGCGGCCCCAGCCGCCGCGACGCCAATCAGGGGTAGCGGCGGGCCATCCGGTTCAGGCGGGGACCAGACCATCGAGGGGTCCTCGCCGTGGACGTCGTTCCGCGTGGGAACGCTGGTTTGCATGGGCATTTCTGTCATATCGAGCCACCATGGACCTGGCGCATCTCACGCCCTGCTCAGTACAACGATTCGCCCGGGTGCGCCCATCAGAAATCGTGTGTCGAGCCTGCGAGCCTCAGCCTCTGAACGCCACGGCCCTCGGCGATTGTGCGCGGCGAACCTAGCGGAGCATCGGCATAATGGCTTGCTCGAAATCGGTCAGCTCGTGCTCGAGCTGGTCCAGCAGGACGTTCACGGCTGCTAGATCGGCGGCTTTCGCGCGTTCTTCGATCACGGCGCACACGCGGGCCATGCGCTGCGCGCCGACGCTGCCGCTGGCTCCACGCAAGCGGTGCGCTTCGCGGCTGAGCTCGTCGGCATCGCCATCGGTGAGCGCCGAGCGCATTCCGCTCAGGTGGTTGCGCGACGACTGCAGAAACACGTCGTTGAGCTGCTGGAGCGGCTGGTTGCCCATCTGGCCCATGAGTTCGCGGAGCTCCGCGACGACGTCGAGCGCGACCGGGCCCTCCGACAAACTCGCGTCCGGGCTCGGATTCAGCCGCGGACTCTGACTCGGCGGCAGGCTCGGACTCAGCGGCAGGCTCGGATCAGGCAGCGCGCCCTCCAGGGGCGCCTGCGCGCGGAAGATGAGGCCCTCACCTGGCACCGTCTGGAGGAATTGCGGGTGCGCCGGTTCCGTCTCGAGCTTGGCGCGCAGCCGGTCGGCGGTGACCCGCACCACGTTGCGGGCCGTCATGTCCTGGTGTCCCCACACCTGCTGCAGCAGCGTCCGCGTGCTGACCAGCTCGTTCGGCCGTTCCATCAGCGCTTGCAGCAAGCGGAATTCGGTCGGACTCAAATCCAGGCGACGTCCATCCCGCGTGACCTCGTGGGTCATCGGATTGAGCACCACTGGCCCAAGCTCCAGCCGCTGGGGCGTCATCCGTTCGCGGACCTCGCCCTTCCCGCGGCGCAGCAACGCCCGAACCCTCGCGATCAGCTCGCGGTAGCCGAAGGGCTTGGCCAGGTAGTCGTCAGCGCCCAATTCCAGGCCGTACACGCGGTCGTCTTCGGCGTTGAGCACCGTCAGCATCAGAATCGGGATGTCGGGTCGTTGCTGCTTGAACTGCCGCAGGAGGTCGCGACCGTCGGCCTGGCCGAGCTGCACGTCCAGGATGACCAGCAGCGGCGGCTGATGCTCGAAAAGCTCGCGGGCGCTCTCGGCGTCGAAGGCGGTTTCCGGATCGAACCCGCGGCGCCGCAGCAGAAACGACACCACGTCCACCTGGACGCGGTCGTCATCGACCACGAGGATGGGCTGCATAAGGGTCCGGTGGCCGATTGTAACGGCCGTGACCGAACGCAGGCTGCCGCTCTATCGGAGCCGGCCGAGCTATGCCTGGCTGGCGCGGTGCGCAACCGCCTCGAGGGCGACGCGTACGGCGTCTGCCGCGCTCTCGAGTCGCTCGACCAGACCCTGCAGGCCATCCAGCCCATCCACCCCATCCAGCGCGCCCCCGGCTCGAGCGGCAGCGGCTCGCTGTTCGAGCTGGGCGCACAGGTCCACCAGCGCGGCCGCGCCCACGTTGCCAGCGCTGCCCTTGAGCTTGTGTGCGAAGAATGCCGCCTGTCGCGCGTGGCCAGCGAGGAGCGCGGAGCGCAACTCGGTGCGCACCTCGGCCTCCTCCTGCAGATACGGCTCAGCGAGCCAGTCCTCGACGTCGTCGGCAATCACCTTGTTCGGCGCGGGCTCGGTTGGAGCCCACTTGTGCACCGCCACCTCGAGCTCGCCCAGCCGAATCGGCTTGCTCAAGTAATCGTCCATGCCCGCGGCAAGGGCGCGCTCCCGGTCACCTTTCATCGCGTTCGCCGTCATGGCGACGATGGGTGTGTGCTGGCCGGTGAGTGCCTCGCGCTGGCGAATCTGCTCGGTGGCTTCGAACCCGTCCATTTCGGGCATCTGGACGTCCATCAGCACCAGCGCGTACGGAATGTTCGCCAGCGCATCCAGCGCTTCCACGCCATTGCCGACCACGTCGACATGGCAGCCGAGCCGTTCCAGCATGCGGCGCGCCACGAGCTGGTTGATCGTCGTGTCCTCGGCGACCAGGATCCGTGGTCCGGCGACCGAGGTCGGCAGCTCGCTCGCGTGGGCTTCCGCGGGTTCGGACGGGCCTGGGACGCGGACGACGCCACCCAACGGCAGCCCAAGCAGCGTCGACAGCATGGCCAGTAGTTGCGACTGGCGCACCGGTTTGGTGAGCACGTGCTGGAATCCGGCGGCCTGGACATCGCGACGGTCGTCTTCGCCGAGTGACGTCAGCAGCACCATGGGCGTGCTGGCCAGGGCTGGCTCGGCGCTGATCGTCCTGGCCAGCGTCAGGCCGTCCATGCCCGGGCATGTGGCGATCCAGTATCGCCACGGCAAAGGGTTGGCCGCGTCGAGCAGCCTGGCGCAGCTGCTCCAGAGCGGCGGGCCCGTCACCCACACTCGTGACCAGCAGCCCCACGGGGACGAGCTGCTCGCGCAGGATCGTCCGATTGGTCTCGTTGTCGTCAACCACCAGCACGCGCTGCGAGGGCACCTGGAGGAATGTCGCGGTGGAGCGTGGTTCTTCGACGCCGTCAGTCGCCACCGGGCGCTGCAAGCGCACGGTGAACCAGAACGTGCTGCCCCGCCCCAGGTGACTGTCGAGCCCAATCTCACCGCCCATTTGTTCCACCAGGCGCTTGCAGATCGCCAGCCCGAGTCCGGTGCCGCCAAACTCGCGCGTCATCGACACATCGCCTTGCGAGAAGGGTTGGAACAAGCGTGCCGCGACTTCGGGCGTGATGCCGATGCCCGTATCGGACACGTCCATTCTGACCAGGGCCGACTCGGGCGTCCTGTCCACCAGACGGGCCTGCACGGTGACTTCGCCACGCTGGGTGAACTTCACGGCGTTGCCGACGAGGTTCATGAGCACCTGACGCACGCGGCCCGGGTCGCCTACCAGGTCAGTCGGCACGTCGGCCTGGACTAGCGCGGCGAGCTCCAGACCCTTCGCCTGCGCCTGCTCGGCGAGCAGGCCCACCACGTCCTCGACCGCTTCACGCAAGTCGACCTCCGTGAACTCGAGTTCGAGCTTGCCAGCCTCGATCTTCGAAAAGTCCAGGATGTCGTTGATGATCGCCAGCAACGCCTCGCCAGAACGTCGCACCGCCTCGGCATACTCGCGCTGGCGGGGCGTGAGGTCCGTGTCCATCAGCAGCCCGGTCATGCCGATCACCCCATTCATCGGCGTGCGGATTTCGTGACTCATGGTTGCCAGAAAGTCCGATTTGGCCATCGACGCCTGCAGTGCCAGGTCGCGCGCATCCTCGAGAGCCGCCTCGAACTGCTTGCGCTGCTCCTCCGCCAGCTTGCGCTCGGTGATGTCCTCCCCCATACCGATGACGCTTCTCGGCCGACCTTCGGCGTCACGCACGAGCGACATCGCCAGACGCAGCCAGCGCTGCTCGCCACTCTTGTGAATGAAGCGCTGCTCGATGGTGTAGTGGTCGTAGTGACCCGCGGCCATGCCGCGAAACTTCTCCCAGCCGGTGAGCGCATCGTCAGGATGCATGAGCTCGGCAAGGACCGCGCGTCCGAGCATGTCGTCGATGCTGTAGCCCATGATCGACGACAGCGCGGCGTTGGCGGCCACACACCGCCCGTCCATGCCCGTGACCGCGATGCCGAAAGGCGATTCCTCGAAGATGGCGCGGAAGCCAGCCTCACTCTCGCGCAGCGCTTGCTCGACTTTCTGGCGCTGGACCACGAGTGCCTGGTGGATCGCCTCCTGCTCACCCAGGATGTTGGAGCGGGCTTCTTCCGAAAAACCAATGGCCAGCTCACCCAGCAGGCGGGCGATGCGCGGCGAGAGCGTGGCCGATTGGTCAGGTCGGAGGTCGGCGCCGAGTTGCTCGCCCAGCAGAGCGATGGTGCGGCCCAGCACCTGCGGCGAGGTGTAGCCCAGCTGCGACAGGCCGCTGCCCAGGGCCCGCGCCGCGCTGGTGTCGAACGGCTCGCTGAGCAGCACCTCGAGGGCCTGGTCGGTCATGGCCTGCAGGCGCTGGCGAAGCTCGCGAGAGCTCCACGGGACGAAGCCCTCGGTGGAGAGCATCGTCGTCCAGGCCTGCGCGATAGCGTCTTCGCGGCCGTGGAGCAGTTCGCCTAACGAATCGCCGTGTGCCATGGCCTGTTTCGCCCGCTTCCTTTTATCAGGTCGCGCGCGCAGGCCGGGCGAGTTCTCAGCTGCTGGTCCAGGCCAGAACCGCCTGCCCGGACGGCGTCTGGCTGCCGCCCGACGGTTCCAGTGTGATCTCCACGCTGTCGGGCGCGGTGGCCAGCGCAGGGTCTTCGGCGATGACCTGCGCGGTGCCGTCCGGGTTCACCGAGAAGGTGCCGAGGGACGTCCACGTGTCGCCGTGGCGGACCCATGCCTGGTAGGTCTTGCCCGAGGGTGCGGTCGGCAGGAACTCGGTCGAGAGGACGGCGACGTTGACGCCGTCGCGCCCGCGGTAATTCGCGTGGGCGGTCGGCGGCGCGGCGTCAGCGCTGACCGGGGTCAGGCGCAGTGGCGTCAGCTCGCTGGTCGTCACCAGGGCGATGGCGCGTGACTGTCGATCGAGCGTGGTCTGCGTCTGGACCAGTCGAAAACCAATGACGCCCACGCCGAGCGCCAGCAGCGAGGCCGCCATGGGCGCCAGGTGGGTGCGCAAGATCTGCAGGCCGGAGCGAATGCGCGTCTTGGCGGTGCCGAGCGGGACGTCGAGGGTGCGCGCGACCTGCTCGTGGGTCATGTCTTCGAGAAACGCCAGCGCGATGGCCTGACGCTGTTTGGGCGGCAGCGCGGCGAGCGCGGACTTGACGATGTCCTCGTGCTCGGTTTGCCAGGCGCGTTCTTCTGGACCGGGGCCGACGTCGGGGACTTCCTGAAGGGGGTCGTGATCGTCGGTGGTGGCCTCGGTGTGGGTGGTAGGGCGGCGGCGGCGGCGGCGCAATTCGTTGAGGATCTTCCAGTGCGTCAGGCGCAGGAGCCAGGGGCGGAAGGCACCCTGCGAGGCGTCGAACCCGTCGGCGCCGCGCCAGATGGTCAGGAAGACCTCCTGGACGAGCTCCTCGGCCGCGGGGCGATCGAGGCTCTGCACGCCGAGCTGGAAGACCAGCGAGGCGTAACGCCCGTAGAGGGGTCCGAGCGCCTCCTGGCGGCCGCGGGCGAGGTCGTACATGAGCTCCTCGTCCGTGCGAGCTGGGTCGAAAGAGGCCGTGGCCACCGGCTGCTGAGCGTACACCTGCCTAACCATGCCGTTACATAACCCAGCGGGGCGGCTCCGGATTGGACTTCGCGACAAAGCGCACGAGCTCGCCGGGTACCATGGCCCGGCGAGGTCAGTAGGTGAGCGACAACTACATTCGGGCAGCGGAAAGTTACGTACAGGCCATGCGCACCGGAGAGGGCTCGGCGGCGCGTCTGGCCACCACCTTCCTGGCGGACGACGTCGTCCTGATCGCCGCAGGCGACCGCCTCGTCGGTCGCGAGCAGGTCGCGGAGCGCATCACCGGGCAGTGGCCTATGACCCCGGTGTACTTGCGGGCGAGCTGGTCCAATCCCACCCTTGACGACCATACCGTGAAGGTCGAGGCGACCTCCCGCGACGTGTTCGCCCCGGTGCCGCGCTTCGAGCTTACCTTCAGGTTCAACGACCAGCAGCAGATCGCCGAAATCGAGCAAACCCCGCTCGAACGCTCGACGCCTACGGTCACCGACAGCATGCCTGACTACGTGAAGTCCTACGTCAACAACGCGCTGGCCAATGGCACGCCGATGGTGATCGCCTGCACGGATCCGGACGGCGCGCCTAACCTGACGCTGCGCGGCGCGACGCAGGTCTTCAGCGACACGCAGCTCAGCGTGTGGCTGCGTCACGCGGAGGGCGACACGGTCAAAGCCATTCGGCTGAACCCGAAAATGGCGGCGCTGTATCGGGACAGTCGCAACCGCACCACGTTGATCTTCCACGGCCGTGGACACGTGGCCACCGACGAGGCGACCCGCAATCGCGCCTTCGACATTGCCCCCGAGGTGGAGCAGAATCACGACCCGAATCGACTCGGCGCCGCGCTGATCATCGATATCGAGCGTCTGGACGGCATGAGCGCGCACGGCGTGCTGCAGATGCGCCGCACGCTGTGACGGTGACGACGCACGTCGCTTCGGGCTTCGGTCGCCGTCGACTGGTGCAGGTGCTCGGCGTCGGAGCGCTCATGACGTCGGTCGTGTCGCTGGTGGAGGCGTGCGGACCCGCGGCACCGGCTGCGCCCGCGGCACCGGCTGCGCCCGCGCCGACCAGCGCGCCGGCCCCGCCGGCCGCTCTGGCCACGAGCGCGCCTGCTGCTCCGGCCGCGGCCGCTGCTCCGGCCGGCTGCCGCCCCGGCCACGAGCGCGCCCGCCACCGTCGCCGCCGCTGGACCAACGGCCGCCGCGGCCCAGGGCGCGCTGCCGACGTACATCCCCAACGCCAATGCTCCTAAACCGGATATTCCCAGCAGCGGGCCCCTCTACGAGGACGGCTACAGCACCTACCCGCCCAATCCGGTCAAGGCCAACCCGCCGACCCCGCCAGCCAACGGCGGCAAGATCGACATTTTCACGACCGCCTTCCTGCCGCTGCCGCCCAATCCGGTAGATCAGAATCCGGCGTGGCAGGAGGTCCAGCGCCAGCTCAACACGACCGTCACGTTCAACACGGTCAGCCAGGCGGATTTCCAGGCCAAGTTTGCCGCGCTGCTGGCGGGCGGGGACCTGCCGGACATCGTCCTGGTGCGTGATGCCACGCCCAACATTTCTCAGATCCTGCAGACGCAGGCCGCGGACCTGACGCCGTTCCTGGGTGGTGACGCGGTGAAGGACTACCCCAATCTCGCGGCTATCCCGACGTTCTCCTGGAAGAACAACGGCGGGCTGCAGAAGGGGCATCTGTACATGATTCCCATTCACCGCTACGCGCCCGGCTACACCCTCTATCGCAACTCTGAGATCTACGACACCGAGATCGGTCCCAACTACACGCCGAAGAACGCCGACGACTTCAAGCGCGTCCTCCAGCAATTGAACAAGCCCCAGGAGGGGCGTTGGGCGATCGGCGCCTGGCAGAACACTCAGTTCCAGCTGCCCATCTTCGCCTCGACGTTCGGGGCGCCCAATAACTGGGCCGCGGATGCCTCGGGCAACCTCACCAAGGACTACGAGGCGCCCGAATTCAAAGAGTCGGTCGGCTATGTGCGCGACCTGGTCAGCGCGGGCCTGTTCCATCCGGATTCCCTGACGCTCGCCGACGTGAATGCCGGGCGCGCCGACTTCCTCGGCGGCAAGTGGGTGCTCAACCTAGAGATCTTTGGCGTGGCGTGGCAGGACCTGCTGCAGCGGGGTCCGAAACTCCAGCCGTCGGTCACGGCGCTGCCCATTGCGCCGTTCGCCGCGCACGATGGCGCCAGGGCGGTTCACTATCTGCGGCCCGGTTACATCGCCAGCAACATGCTGAAGAAAGCACCCGACGATCGCATTCGTGAAGTGCTGCGCGTGATCAATTGGCTCGCGGCGCCCTTCGGCAGCGCGGAAGACCTGTTGCTGACCGTGGGCGTCAAGGACGTCGACTACACGCTTGACGCGCAGGGCAACGCGACGCCGACGGACCGCAGTAACGCGGACGCCAACCTGGTGAACTGGAAATACCACGTGCAGCATCCGCAAGTCGCCTACGCCACCGGCGTGCCGACGTACGCCAAGCTGGCGACAGACTTCGAGACCATCGCGATCCCGGTGGGGATTCCCGACCCGACGTGGGGGCTGTCCTCGCCGACGAACGAGAAGTCAGGGGTGAGTCTGAATCAGACGATGCTCGATGCGCTGACGGATATCACCGCCGGCCGCCGCCCGCTGTCCGACTACGACCAGGCCCTGGCGGACTGGCAGAACAACGGCGGGAACCAGATACGAATGGAGTTCCAACAAGCGCTGGCCACGTAACATTTTTCTTCCACGTTAGCGTAGTGCGGGAAGTACCTCTGTGCCGAAGCGGCGGCTGCCGTCGGCCAGTGCCTCGGGGTCTACGTTGCCCGCGTAGCCGACCAGGATCAGGTGATCCAGACCCAGCGCCAGCATCTCACGTAGCCGCCCCACGACGTACTCGGACGGTCCAGCCACCGCGTGGCGCTCGACGAAGTCGTCCGTCAGCTCCGCCTCGCGCCGCTTGATGCGGTCCACCAGCTCGTCGTCGGCCGCGTCGAGCGTCTGGCGCGCATTCTCGTGCATCGTCCAGTGACGGATATAGGTATTGAGTCGCGGCCGCACCAGCTCCCGCGCTCGAGCGGCATCTGGATGCACCGTGCAGTTCACATACGCGCCAATCGACAGCCCGTTCGGGTCGAGCCCGGCCGACACACGTGTGGCGCGTGCGAGCGAGATCGCCCACTGGATCCGCTCGAGGTCCGCCCCGAGCGACAGGGTCAGTCGATCGGCCATCCGAGCGCCGATCTCGATCGTCTTCGGCCCCGTGGCCGACACCGACACTGCCACCTTTGGCAGCCCATACCGCTCCAGCCACGCCATGCGCGTCTGCTGGCCTTCGCCGTACGTCACGGTCTCGCCGCTCAGCAGCGCCTGAATGTGCCCCAGAGCGCGCCTGAACGTGGCCAGCGGCATGAGCGGCTCCCCGATGCTGCGCACCGACGAGTCGCCGCGGCCGATGCCCAGCACGGCCCGTCCCCCCGATTCGGCGTGCACCGACGCGATCGCACCAGCCACCACGGTCGGGTGCCGCGTCACCGCGTTGGTGGCGCTGGTGGTGAGCTTGATGCGCGAGGTTGCCGTGGCCGCCACGCTCAGGGCGCAGAACGCGTCGCCGTTGTTGGTCTGCGAATCGGTGACGGCCAGGCCATCCCAGCCGTCACGCTCGATCATGCGCGCGTAGTCACCGATGCGGCCCGGTATGGGAAAGACGCCGAGATAGGCTTCGAGCGACAAGAGCGTCGACTACCCGCCGTAGTTCCAGCCCGTGTCGCGCATCAACAACGTCGGCGTGTCGTTGTTCACGCCCGCTTCGACGACTTCGCCGAGAAAGACGTGATGGTCGCCTTGCTCGAGCACGCCAACCACGCGGCACTCCCAGTACGCCGGCGACTCGTTGATGACGGGCGATCCCGTGGTGCCGGCCGTGAACGTCAGGGGGCCCAGATGATCACCTTCGGGTGTGACGGTGCCGAAGAACGTCTGAGCCACGTCCTTCTGGTCCGCGCCCAGAGCGTTGAGCGCGAATGCACCCGAGGCCTTGACCACGCCGTACGGGTGGCTGTCTTGCTTGATGCCAACCGCCACCATCGGTGGCTTGAAGGACGTTTGCGTCACCCAGTTGACCGTGCCGGATGCGATGTCGTCGCCGTTTCTGGCGGTCAGCAGGAAGAGCCCGTAAGGAATCCGACGCAGTGCAGTCTTCTTCGCCTGTTCGTCCATGCAGCTAGCATATCGCTGAGCCATCCGATGGTGATGCGCGCGCGGGTCGACCTCGGGCTCATCAGGGCGTGCCGATCAGAGCAGTCGTGCGGCAGGCGTATGCTGACAACGCATAAGCGAGCTCTCCGCAGGAGGTGCACACGTCATGGGCAAGATCCGACACATTGCAATTCGGTGTGAAGACACCGAGAAAACCGCTCAGTGGCTGCAAGATGCGCTCGAGCTGCAGATCGTTCAGCGGCGTGGCTCGGGGGCCGTTGACCTGTCCGATGGCGACGTGAATATCACCCTGCTGCCGCTCGGACTGGGGGCGGGTGATCGCCAGACGCGGCCAGGCATCGAGCACATCGGGGTGACCGTCGCAGACGACGACGTGGCACGGCAACGACTGCTGTCGGCCGGCGCGGTGGAGTTGAATCCGGTCGGCCTCGGTGACGTGTATTACGAGGCGAAGTTCCGCTCGCCCGAAGGGCTGGTCATCGACGTAGGCCACTGGGCTGGCACCAGCCCGATCCCCGCGGCGGAGACGGCACGCGCATGAGCGTTGCGCGAACCGTCGTCGGCTCGGGCGATCTGACCTTTGAGCTCGTCCCCGATTGGGAACAATTGCCGTCTGGCTGGTCACACGGCGACGTCGCCGGGGTGGCGACCGACTCGCAGAACCGCGTCTACGTCTTCAATCGCAGCGAGCACCCGGTCATCGTCTACGACCCCGACGGCCGCTTTCTGGTCTCGTGGGGCGAGGGCGTCTTCACTCGTCCACACGGCATCAGCATCGTCAATGACGTGGTGTACTGCGCTGACGACACGGACCACACGGTGCGCGGCTTCACGCTCGACGGCAAACTCCTGTGGACGCTGGGCACGCTCAACCAGCCGAGTGACACCGGCTACTCGCCGGAAGGGCGGGCCAACCTGGCGTCGATCAAGCGCGGCGCGGGGCCGTTCAACCGCCCGACGCGGCTGTCTGTCGCGCCCGACGGCGAAATGTACATCTCCGACGGCTACGGCAACGCGCGCATCCACCGCTACTCGACGGACGGCAAGCTGATCCAGTCGTGGGGCGAGCCTGGCACCGGGCCAGGCGAGTTCAACCTGCCTCACAGCGTGTGGGCTCACACCGACGGCCGCGTCTACGTCTGCGACCGCGAAAACGACCGCATCCAGATCTTCAGCCGCTCTGGGGAGTCGCTGACGACGTGGACCGGGCTGGCGCGTCCGGGCGACCTGTCTATCGACGCGGCGGGCCACGTCTTCGTGGGAGAGATGGCGTGGAATATGAGTGAGACGCACCTGGACGGACGGCCGTTCAGCGAGGCGCGGTCCGCCCAGATGACCGTGCGCGACCTGTCAGGGAATGTGCTGGTGCGCTGGGGCGGCGACGATCCGTGCTCGCCAGCCAGCTTTGCCTCGCCACACGGGATCTGTCTCGACGGCCAGGGCAACCTGTACGTGGGAGAGGTGACGCATACCGCCCTCAGCCGTTCGAACCGCTGGCACACCGGCTGCCATTCGCTGCAGAAGTTCGCGCGCGTTTAAGTTTTTTCAGGTGTTGTAGAAGTACGGGTCCAGGACGTTGACCGGTGTGATGCGATCCACCGGCAGGCCGTTGCGCTCGGCGGCCTGCCGAATCGCGTCTTCGTTGGGACCGTCGTAGATACAGAAGGTCTTGATGTTGTCGGGCGTCACGTAGGAGTGGACCCATGTGACGCCGAGCTCGGCGTTTTTCGCCGCGACTTTCGCGGTAGTTTCGCGACCCTGCAGGTTGGTCGGGATGCTCAGACCATCGGGGAACGTACGTTCCACCATGTACCGTGGCATGCCGCCGAGTTTAGCATCGCAAACAAGTCGTTCAACAACTCCCCGCGGGGATCTTCTCCCAGTACACGGACAGTTCTTCGACCGAGTGCCCCATGTAGTGCACCTCGGCCTCCGGCGGCTCGAAGTTCAGGTTCTCGAGCAGCAGCGTGACTCCGGCCGAAGCCGCGTAGTCCGCCGCGCGCGACAGGTGCTCCACCGACGCGGGGTAGCGGAGGTCCAGCTCGGAGCTCTGGTGCAGCCCGGCGTGCGTGATCACGTGGTCCGCCGCCAGCTGCTTGCCCAGGTCCACGTTGGCCCGAATGTACGCGTCCACCGCCTCGCTCATGTACGGCGAGAACTCCGCGACGTTGACCGCCGACAACGTATGAATGCCCAGGTGCAGGTCGTGTTCCTCGCAGTACTGCCGCACCGACCGGATGCGCGCTGGGGTCCACGTCGCCAGCGCATTCGCGCCATGGTCGGCGTTGAAATCCAGGAAGTGAAAATCGTTGGCGGCGGCCCAGGCCATGCCGTCCTCGATGTCAGGACCGCCCGGACCGGTGCCCATCCGGTACTTCAAGTCAGCGTTCATGTTTGAAGCGAGAGTACATCGTCGGCCAGCCGATCCAACTCGTCCTCCCACGTGTCCGGCGCCTCCGCCGGCCGGACGACGAACTTGGAGAAGCCGACGTCGATGTAGCGCCCCAGCGTTTCGCGAAGTGCCGCCGGACCCACGGGCACGAGCGTTGTGGGGTCGATGCCCGGCCGACGCTGGGCGATGCGCGCCGCCTGTGACGGGGGAATCGCGTCGCGCGCGTAGGTCATGCTGATGCCGAAGTGTTCGGGATCGATCTGGCGCCCGGCGTCGGTCGCGGCGGCGTCAATGGCCGCCTTGCCAGCCGCGGCCTCGTCCGGGGTGCACAAGCTGGGCAGCCAGCCATCCGACAGGCGGCCCGCGCGACGCAGCGCGCTCCTGGCGTTGCCGCCGAGCCAGACTTCGAGTGGGTCCTGCAGCGGCCGCGGCTGCAGCGAGATGCCGTCATAACAGAACAACGCACCCTGGTGGACGACGTTGTCCTCAGACCACAATCGCCGTGCGAGCGGCAGGATCTCGTCCAGCCAGGCGCCGCGCTCCTTGACGGGTACGCCCAGCGCCTGGTCTTCGAGTCGGTTCGTCAGCCCGGGCACGAACACCAGCAGCAGTCGACCGCCCGAGAGGCGGTCGATGGTGGCCAGCTCTTTGGCCATACGGACCGGATTCCGCGCGGTCACCGTCATCGTCGTGCCCAGCTTGAGCTTGCGTGTCACGCCCGCGGCGTAGGCCAGTCCGGACAGCGGGTCGAGCACACCCGTCGTCAGCACTTCGGACAGCCACAGCGAATCGAAGCCGCGGTGCTCCATCTGTTGCACGGCTCCGATAAATCGATCCGAGTTGAGGCCACCCAGGCCGACGCCGATTCGAACCTTCATGTGATACGTCCACCCTCAGGCTACAATAGGCTTGCGCGTGACGCGCCCGTGGAACGCGGCCGAGAGTCTGAAATCCGCCTGGGACACGGCTGCCGCGTTCCACGGGCGCAGTCAGTCGAAGGAAGTTCGGCGGACTGCGACTTCGGCGGACGACCGGCTTGTCGGCCGAACTTCTATGCCCCGCCCCGAGCCAGGCGAACACGAAGCTCCAACGCCCATCTGGCGTCGCGCTGACCCCCTCGGCAACCTGCCACGGCAGTTGACCCGCTTCGTCGGGCGCGAGCGTGACGTCGAGCAGGTGCGCCAGTTGCTGGCATCGTTGCGCCTGCTGACGCTCACGGGGACGGGCGGCATCGGCAAAACCCGGCTCGCGATCCAGGTGGCCGAGTCGCTGCGCGAGCAATACCGCGACGGGGTGTGGCTGATCGACCTGGCGCCGCTGGCCGAGCCGGCGCTGGTCGCCCACGCGGTAGCCGGCACGCTCGGCGTGCGGGCGGAGACCGAGGTGTCGGTGCAGGCGGCGCTGCTGGAGTTTCTGCGCGGGCGCCACCTGCTGCTGGTGATCGACAACTGCGAGCACCTGATCGATGCCTGCGCGCGGCTGACCGAGGCGCTGGTGCGGGCGTGTCCCGACGTGTCGATCCTGGCGACCAGCCGCGAGTCGCTGCACATCACGGGGGAGACGACCTGGCGCGTGGCGACATTAACTGAGCCCGAGGCCGTGCGACTCTTCGCCGACCGCGCACGGGCGGCCTCCGGCCTGGAAGTCACGCCAGGCATTACGACAGGCGTCGTGCGCGTCTGCCAGCAGGTGGACGGTATTCCGCTGGCGATCGAGTTAGCCGCGGCACGCACAGGCGTGCTGTCGGTCGAGCAGATCGCCACCCGCCTCGACAATCGCTTCCGCCTGCTGGTCGGCGGCGGCCGCACGGCGCCCGCCCGACAGCAGACGCTGCGTGCCACGATCGACTGGAGCTATGGGCTCCTGCCGCGTGCCGAGCGGCGCCTGCTCACTCGCCTGTCCGTCTTCGCGGGTGGCTGGACGCTCGAAGCTGCCGAACGCGTCGGTGCCGGACCGGACACGCGTGCCGAGGAGGTCTTCGAGGCGCTGGCCCGTCTGGTGGACAAGTCGCTCGTCCAGGCTGAACCAGGACCGACCGGCCATCTACGCTATCGACTGCTCGAGAGCGTGCGCGCGTATGCTGCCGAACGCTTGCGCGAGGAGGGCGATGCGTTGGCTGCCCAACAACGCCATGGCGCGTACTACACCGCGCTCGCCGAGGAGGCCGAAGCGCACGTGCTGTGGGGTCCGCACGGGCTGGACTGGCTGGTGCGTCTGGATCGCGAACTCGGCAACCTGCGCGCCGCGCTGGGTTGGAGTCTCTCGGCCGAGGGTGACGCGGGCGCGGGCCTGCGACTGGCGGGCCACCTCGGGCACTACTGGTACACACGTGGCGACCGAGGCGAAGGCCACACGTGGCTGACTCGGGCACTGGCGGGCGCGCCGCTGCCGACGGAGGCGTCCGACGCCGAGCAGACGCGCGCCTGGGCATGGGCGGTGGTGTGGGCCGGCGGTCTCGCGCACGGGCGGAGCGACTACGAGCAGGCAACTCGCCTGGTGCATCAGGCCATGCGCGCTTTTGAGCGACTCGACGATCGCCGCGGGCTGGGCTGGTGCCTGCACTTCCTCGGACATATCTCGCGCGCACGCTCGGAGCTGCCACAGGCCGCGGAGCTGCTCGAGGGGTCGATCGCAGCCTTTCGTGATGTGGGCGATGAGGTGAGCGTGATCCTGCCGCTCGCGGCGCTCGGCTTCACCGTGTGCTTGCTGGGCGATGCGACGCGCGCCACCGCGCTCTGCGAGGACGCCGTGCGGCTGGCGCGAGAGACGGACGCGTCGGGCCGGCTCACGCTTGCGCTGATCTACCGCGGTCAGGTGGCGAGCATTCTCAACGCACCCACGCGCGCGGAGGCGGCGTTTCAGGAAGGCCTGCAGTTGGCTCGTGAGTGGGACAGTGCCTGGGGGATGGCGGAATGTCTCGAAGGTCTGGCGGTTGTCGCGGCCGGCGGCGGTCAGTCAGCACGCGCCGCCCGCTTGCTCGGCGCCGCGGCGCGCCTGCGCGAAGCGATCGGGGCGCCGGTGCACCCGGTCGATCGCGCTGACCATGACCGCGCGGTGCACGCCAGTCAACTCGCGCTCGGCGGGCCCGCCTATGCCGCGGCCTGGGCGAGCGGCCAGGCGCTGAGCCTGGACGCCGTCGTCGAGGACGCGACGTCGGCGGCTGGCGCTGAGGCCACACCATCCGGCGAGCAGCTGAAATTGTTGACCGCGCGCGAGCGGGAGGTGGCGATGCTCATCGCCCACGGGTTGAGCAACCGCCAGATCGCCGCGGAGCTGGTCATCGCCGAGCGCACGGTCACCAATCACGTCGAGCACATCTTCGATAAACTCGGCTTTCGATCGCGTGCCCAGGTAGCCACCTGGATCACCGAGCACCAGCGTTGACGACGAACATGACCGACCTGCTCATTCGAGGTGGACTGGTTCTGGATGGCTCCGGCGCACCTGGCGTGCAGCAAGATGTGGCGATTCGCGGCGAGCGGATCGTCGCCATCGGCGCGGACGCGGCCCAGATGGCGGCCCCGGACGCGGAGACGATCGACGCGGGCGGACTTGCCGTCGCCCCTGGCTTCATCGACCTGCACTCG
This sequence comes from uncultured Chloroflexia bacterium, assembly GCA_963776625.1. Taxonomy (GTDB): domain Bacteria; phylum Chloroflexota; class UBA6077; order UBA6077; family CF-72; genus CF-72. Next base: position 876,925 of record CAVZNP010000015.1, read on the forward strand.
CACGCCGACCACACCCTGCCGACGTTTCCGCGCGCCACCAACTCCATCAGTCAGGGCGTCACCACCGAAGTCGTCGGACTGTGCGGCTTTTCAGTGGCGCCGGTCGCCGCCAATGCGGCGCGTGCCGACCAGCTGCGCGAGCTGGCATACGGTTTCGGGCCGTTCCTCGAGTGGAACTGGCACACGTACGACGACTATCTCGTCCAGCTTCACGCGGCTGGACCAGCGGTCAACGTCGCGCCGCTGGTCGGCCACCACGCGCTGCGGATTCTGGCCATGGGCATGGACGACCGCCCGCCCAGCCCAAGCGAGCTCGCGCTCATGCGGGGCGCGCTCGCGGATGCGCTGAACCACGGCGCATGGGGCATGAGCACCGGGCTGGTGTACGCGCCCGGTTCGTTCGCGACCACCAAGGAGCTGCTGGCCCTGGGGCAGGAGCTCGCACGCGTCGACGGGCTGTACGTCTCCCACCTGCGCGACGAGTCCGACGGTCTGATACAGGCGATCGACGAGGCGTTGACGATCGGCGCGCGGCTCGGCATTCGCACCCAGATCTCGCATTTGAAGATCACCTCCCGCCACAACGCCGGGCGCATCGGGTCGGCCCTGGCGCACCTCGACGACGCCCGCGGACGCGGCGTGCGGGCGCACGCCGACGTGTACCCCTACGCGGCCGGCAGTACGTATCTTCACCAGGTGCTGCCGCCGTGGGTCAAGGTGGGCGGCATGGCGGCGATGGTCGAGCGGCTGCGCGTCCAGGAGCAGCGACAGCGCATTCGACACGACATCGAGCAGGATCAAAGTGGCTGGTCCAATCACGTCGCGGCGGCGGGTGGCTGGCAGAACATTTTGATCACGAGTGTCCAGAACCCGGCGCGACGCGAGGCCGAGGGGCGGCGCGTCTCAGAGCTGGCGGGAGCGCTCGGACTCGATCCGCTCGATTTCACGCTAGATTTGCTGGTCGACGATCGGGGCGCGACGACGATGGTGCTCTTCCATATGGATGAAGTGGACGTGCGCGCGGCGTTGAGCTGGCAGTGGTCAGCGGTGGGCTCGGACCAGCTGGGGGTGACGGGGCCCGCGGCGCGCGTGCACCCGCGGGCGTATGGCACGTTCGCGCGGGTGCTGGGCTGGGGCGTGCGCGAGGCGCGGCTGTTTCCGCTGGAGACGGCGGTCTACAAGATGACCGGCCTTCCCGCGGCGATCCTGGGTCTTGCGGATCGCGGTCGACTGTCCGTGGGCGGCATGGCCGATGTCGTGCTGTTCGACCCGCTGACAGTGCGCGACGCGGCCACGTATGAGGAGCCGACGCTGCCAGCGCGCGGCATCGAGCACGTGCTATTAGGTGGGGAGTTTGCCGTGGACAGTGGCAAGCCGGTGAGGCTGGATCTAGGTCGCGTGTTGCGGGCACGCTGACCAGCTTTCACGCGCGAACGCCGCGCTCCGCTCACGGGAGAGCTCTCGCCGAGGTTGCAAACCGGGAAGTCCGGCGGGTGCACCGGACTGGTACCGTTGCCCCGGGTATGGATCAGAAGATCGTCGTGCTCGACGACTGGACGAACTTCTGGGGGGCTCAGCCGGCGACTGAGCGCCTGCGACAGCGTGGCGAGCTGACCATTTACACCACCCCCGCGACAGGCGAAGACGAGGTCGTGCGGCGATTGGAGCATGCGACCGTCGCCCTGGCCAATCGCGAACGCACGCCGCTTGGCGCACGCGTGCTGCGCTCCGCGGAGCACCTGGAGCTCCTCGGTCAGACGGGTCGCATCAGTCCGAACGTCGACGCCGCGGCGGCTACCGAACGGGGTATCGCGCTGGTGGCGGCGGGCGGTCAACCTGGCAGTCACCAGGCGGTGGCGGAGCTAGGTCTGACGCTGCTCCTGGCGCTGGCGCGCGACGTACTCGGGAGCCAGCGGCGCGTCGTCGAGGGTGACTGGGTCGCGCCGCCGACACGCATGCTGGGTGGTTCCACGCTGGGCATCCTCGGCCTCGGCAATATCGGTGGCTACATGGCGCGTTTGGCGCAGGCGCTGCGAATGCACGTCATTGCCTGGGGCCCGACGCTGACCCCCGAGCGAGCGCAGGCCAGTGGTGTGGAGTACGTGGAGCATGACGACCTGTTTCGACGAGCCGATGCGCTGTTTATTTCGGTCAAACTGTCCGAGTTGACGCGTGGCATGGTCGGCGCCAACGAGCTGGCGCTGATGAAGCCGACGAGCTACCTGGTGAACATTGCACGTGGGCCGGTCGTCGACGAAGCGGCGTTGGTCGCGGCACTGCAGGAGCGCCGCATCGGCGGCGCGGGTCTGGACGTCTACGACGTCGAGCCGCTGCCGACCGACCACCCCCTGACCAGGCTCGACAACGTGGTATTGACGCCCCACATTGGGTGGGGCGTGAGCGGCAATTTCGACGCGATGGTCGAGAATCTGACCGCGGCGGTCATCAACTACCTCGACGGCGATATGAGCGGTGTCGTCAATGCGGCGGCGCTGGAGAGGAGAGGTGCATGGGCTACGAAGGTCTGATCGGCGAGACGATCACAATGCGCGGGCACAACGGCGAAGCGATCGAGGCGTACCTGGCGCGACCGCTCGGGGTGGAGAGCGCGCCCGGCGTGGTGGTCATCCACCACATGCCCGGCTGGGATGAGTGGACCAAAGAGGTCGCGCGCAAGCTGGCGCAGCATGGGTATGCTGCCATCGCGCCGCACCTGTTTTCTCGACTGGGACCGCCCGGCACCGCGTGGAGCGACCTGGCGGCGGCGGCGCGTACCGCGGGCGGCATGCCTGATGCGCAGGTCGTCGCCGACGTGGGCGCCGCGGCGGCGCTGTTGCGCGACCAGCCGCTGTCGAATGGCAAGGTCGGCGTGATCGGCTTCTGCTCGGGCGGCCGACAGGCCTACATGATGGCCTGCAAGCTGGAGATCGACGCGGCGGTGGACTGCTGGGGTGGTCGCGTGATTGCCAAGCCCGAGGAGCTCAACGAGCGGCAGCCAGTGGCGGTCATCGACATGACCTCCGAAATGCGCTGTCCGCTACTGGGCATCTTCGGCAACGATGACGCCAGTCCTGATCCGGACCAGGTCAACCGCACCGAGGCCATCCTGCGCGACCTGGGCAAGGACTACGAGTTTCACCGCTACGACGGCGCGGGCCACGGGTTCTTCGCGACGGACCGGCCGGGCTACCGCCCGGAACAGGCGGTCGATGGCTGGAAGCACGTCTTCGCGTTCTTCGAGCGCACGCTGCAAGCGGAGGCCCGCGAGCCGGCACTCACCGCCTGAGGCGAAGCCCGACTACAGACCGCGGGTTGCACGACGGGGTGGCTCAGTAGCCGCGCGCTTTGTCCACCTCGTTGCGCAGTGGTTCACCACGCAGATAGCGCCGCAGGTTGTCGCAAAACAGCTCCGCCAACCAGGCGTTCTCGGTGGAGGCCGTGCTCATGCTGTGTGGCGTGATCAGCACATTCGGCATGTCCCACAGTGGGCTGTGGGCCGCCAGCGGCTCGCGGCTGACGACGTCCAGCGCCGCCCCGCCGAGCCTGCCGTCGCGAAGCGCCTCGATTAGCGCCGCTTCGTCGATGACGCTGCCGCGGGCAATATTGATCAGCACCGCCTCGGGCCTGAGCAGCGCCAACTGCGCCGCGCCGATCATCCTGGCTGTTTCAATCGTGTGCGGAACGCTGAGCACAAGGTAGTCGCTCTGCCGCAGAACGTCGCCCAGTTGGGCGGGCGAGAACTGCGCATCCACACCCTCAACGCTGGTCGCGCCGCGTCGGACGCCCAGCACGCGCAGGCCGAACGGCCTGGCCAGACGGGCAACCATCTGACCCACCTGACCGAGGCCGATGATGCCCAGCGTCCTGCCCTCGAGGGTGTCGATCGCGCAGCGCTCCCAGTGGCGAGCGCGCTGCTCCGCGAGCATGCGCGGCCAGCGCCTGGCGAAGTACAGCATGGCGAAGACGGCGTATTCGGCTAACGGGCGGGCGTGCATGCCAGCGGCGTTGGTGACCACGATCGGCGTCTCGAGCAGCTTCAGGCGCTGGATCCACTCGCCCACACCTGAGCTGGATGACTGGATCCAGCGCAGGCGGGGCGCGAGCCGGACGATGTCAGGTGCGCTGGGTTGGTCGACGTCGAGCATGACTTCCGCGTCGCGGAGCAACCCTGCCCACTCAGCGGATTGAGCGTCGGTGCGCTGAACCGGCGGAAAGTGATCGCCGGGGTAGCGGGGCGCGCCGAGGAGCTCGGGGCGGTAGGTCAGACGCACGCGCGGGTCGACGGCCGCAATGCGTTCGACGAGGTCGTTGGCGAGAGGTGAAGCGAGCAGGACGTTGAGCAACGGACGACAGTCTCCAGGGCGCCTGAGGCGCGGCAGTTCTACCACGCGGCCATCGAGAAATAGGAGGCGCGTACCACGTGAGGGGGAGCTGAAAGAGCGTTACGCGAGTGACACGCCACGCCGCATCACGCCTGCAATTGACACGCGTAGTTGCACGGGATAGCGTCCGCACCATGCGGACCAATGCAACCGGATGGAGCCGGCGGACATTCGTCGCTCGAGGGGGTTGGGCGGCGCTTGCGTCGGTAGGGATCGGCATTCTGGCGGCGTGTTCGCCAACGGCACCTGCACCCAGCCTGGGTGCCCCGACGACGGCGCCGAGTGGGGGAGCGCCTGCCGCCGCCGCGACCGGCCAACCGGCCGCCGCGGCAACCACGGCGCCCGCCGCCGCGCCGACCACCGCTCCGGCCGCGGCACCGACGACCGCGCCAGCGACCAGCAAACCCGCGGCGGGCGGACACGTGCAACTGCCAACCTACGTCCCGCCCGCCGGCCCGGCTCCGGACGTGGCAGGTACGGATCTCATCCCGCCCGGCTTCCAGACCTACCCGAAGAACCCAACGCAGTCGGTCGCCAATCCCCCAGGCGACGGCAGTGACGTCACGGTGGCTGGCGAAGTCTTCACGGCGCTCATCCCGGTCGACCAGAACAGCCTCTGGCAGCAGCTCAACAAGGCGTTGAATGTCAACCTGAAGCTGAACCTGGCGCCGTTTTCGGACTGGGCGTTCGGCAAGTTCCAGGCGCTGGTCGCTGGCGGCGATCTGCCCGACATCACCATGATTCCCATTGGTGGCGTCATCCCCGATCTGCCATCGTTCCTGGAAGCCCGCGTCCAGGACCTCACGCCGTTCGTCAGTGGAGACGCCATCAAGGACTACCCGAATCTGGCCGCGTTGCCCACGATCGGCTGGAAGGGCATGGTCTACAACAACAAGATTTTCGCCGTTCCGATCGCCCAGTCGCAGTTCTACTGGGGGCTGTGGGGGCACCAGGAAATCCTCGAGGCCAACAACCTGACCTGGCCGAAGAGCGCGATGGAATTTCGTCAGCAGATGAAGCAGCTGACTGACCCGAACCAGAACCGGTACGGCATCGGTTTTGAAGTCGGCAATCGCTACGCCTTCGGCAACACCAATGTCGGTGGCCAGCTGTGGCCAGCCATCTACGCGGCGCCCAACAACTGGGGCGTCGGTAGCGACGGCAAGTGGACCAAGGACTGGGAGACCGATCAGTTCAAGGCAGGCGTACAGCTCGCGCACGACGTCTTTGCCGACGGGTCGTTCGATCCAAGCACGACGTACACCACGCCGACAGCGGACGATACCTTTGACACGGGCAAGCTCATCTACCGGTTTTCCAATGCGACCAACGTCAACCATTTCGACGACGGCGCGGTGCCGGTGCACCGCATCATGACGACGCAGAATCCGCCCTGGCAGGTGCGACTGGCGGCCCCGCTGCCCGCCGACGCCGGTGGCAAGGCGCAGTACAACCTGGGGATTGGCAACTTCGGCCTGATCGTGTTGGGCAAGGCCGACCCGCAGCGTATCAAGCTGCTGTTGAACGTCATCAACTACATCGTGGCGCCGTTTGGCAGCCAGGAGTACCTGGCGGTCAACTACGGCATGAAGGACCAGGACTACAAGGTCGACGAGAACGGCAATCCGCAACGCACCCAGCAGGGCCTCTCGAACATGATCAGCTGGCAGGGCATCATGGGTGCGCCTGGTCCGGTGCTGTTCGATCCGCAGCTGAAAGACTTCGCCCCGTCGATGAATATGGCGCTGCAGGCGCTGGCCGCCGGTGCCGCGCAAGACCCAACCGTCGGGCTGTATTCGGCGACGAACCAGAAGCAGGGATTTTTGATCCAGACGCAGCTAGCCGATGGATTAATCGACATCATCGCCGGTCGTCGGCCGATGACTGACTACGACGGGCTGGTGTCCGCCTGGAAGTCCGCCGGCGGCGACACGATTCGGTCGGAGTTCGAGCAGGCATACGCGCAATCGCAGTGACGCGCGGCTGCACGGCGGACCCGCGTGAGGCGTCGGCTGGCGTGCGGCGTACTCCTCCTGAGCGTGCTCGGCGTGGCGTGCCTGCCGGCGGCCGCGCCAGAGCCCGCGCGATCCGGAGTGGCCACCTCCCAGGCCAGCCCGGCGCCGCTGATGCGGTTAAAGGTAGGTGTCGCCGTGACACCTGCCCCGGCGCTGCCGGAGTCAGTCCTCTGGCTGGCGCGCGACCTCGGTTTCTATCAGCAAGAAGGTCTTGACGTAGAGATCACCGAGGTCGCCGCGACCCCGTCGGTCGTGACCGCGATGCGCACCGGCGACGTGGACGTCGGCGACATCAACTCCGAGGACGTTATCCGCCTCGATGCCAGCAAACAACTGGACATGCGCACGATCAACTCGGCGAGTGGGCGCAATTTCTTCATGATCGTTGGCAAGAGCAGCATTCCCTCGGTCAGCGAGCTGGCTGGAAAATCCTTCGCGGTCGCGCGCGTCGGCTCACAGGACTACGCGCTGTCCTCCAAGGTGCTGGGCGTCAAAGGCGTGGCGGTGGACGCGGTCAACTACGTGGCTATCGGGGCGCCCAATCAGCGGGCCCAGGCGCTGGTAGCCGGCCAGATCGATGCCACCACGGTCTCGCTCGGAACGTGGGTCACCATCCAGAACCAGCCGGGTATCAAAGTGCTGGTCGGCGTGGACGACTACTACAACTCGCTGCCGCTGGTGAACAAGGGCAACGCGGTCACCACGAAGGTCCTCGGCGAAAAGCCCGAGGCGCTGCGGCGCTTCACCGCCGCCCTCATCAAAGCGAGTCGCTACTTTGCCGCCAACAAGTCAGCGTGGGTTGACGGCATGAGCAAGCTGCGGCCGGATATAGCGCGATCGGATCTGGAGAACCTGTGGGATCAGTTCGGGGCGTCCTGGGCAGTAAATGGCCAGCTGAACGTGGGCGCGTATCAGACGAGCACCGACTTTCTGTATGACACGGGCACGTTCCCGGATGTGCCGCGCATCAACGCGGGTGATTGGACCGACACGGAGTTCGTGGATAGCGTGCTGAAGGACGTGGGCGTCGCTCCCAACCTCGACGACCCTGGCCGCCCGATCACGTGAGCGTCAGCGATCGATCGTGATGGTGCCGCGCATCGACGTGCGCCACGTCTCGAAGACCTTCCACACTCAGCGCGGCGACGTGGCGGCCCTGCACGACGTGAGCCTCGAGGTGCTGCCCGGCGAATTCGTGTGTGTCGTCGGGCCCTCGGGGTGCGGCAAAACCACGTTGCTGCGTGTGATTGACGGTCTGGTCGACCCCGACGCGGGCGATGTGCTCATCGACGGCTCTCCCCAGCCGGCGCCTGGTCCGCATGCCGGCTTCGTGTTCCAGTCCTTTCGTCTGCTGCCCTGGCGCACCGTCATCGACAATGTGGAATTCCCACTGCAGATCCAGAAGCTGCACAAGCAGGCGCGTGGCGCGCGGGCGAATCACTACGTGCGCCTGGTCGGACTGAGCGGCTTTGAGCACAGCTATCCGCACGAGCTGTCGGGGGGCATGCAGCAGCGGGTCGGGCTGGCCCGCGCCCTGGCCCTGGAACCGCGCATCCTGCTGATGGACGAGCCATTCGCCGCGCTCGATGCCCAGACGCGGGAGCTAATGCAGGTGGAGCTCAGTCGGATCTGGGCAGGCCTCGGTCTGGCGGTTGTGTTCGTCACGCACAGTCTGGACGAGGCGCTGTTTCTGGCTGACCGGGTGGTGCTGATGGGCCCGCGCCCGGGCAGCGTGCAGGACGTGCTGGAGGTGCCGCTGCGCCGCCCGCGCTGGGACTACGACTTCCGAGCTGCCCCGGAGTTCCTGGACCTGCGCGCGCATCTGTGGACCCGCATTCGCGCCATGGTGGCCGACCAGCCCGAATTCAAGCTGGCACCCGAGCAGAGCTAGGTACCCTGTGACCAGCGTGGGCGCGACGGACGTGTTGCCAGTCACGAGCGTCGAAACGGCGCAGGCGCCGCTCGCCTCGGCGAGGATGGCAGTCCGCCGCCGGCCTGGACGGCTCGGACGCATCAACGTCACCACCTGGCGCCTGATCGTCCTGGCGGCTCTTCTCGTGGCCTGGCACCTCGCCTCGATTCCGGCTGGCCCACTACTGCTGCCCTCACCCATCGACATCGTGCCCGCGTTCATCGACGAGCTGCGCAGCGGCCAGCTTGGCGCTGCCACCTTCGCCAGCCTGCAGGTCTTCGTGGCGGGCTACGCGATCGCGGCCGTGAGCGGTGTCGCGCTGGGAGTCGTGATGGGAGGCATGCCTCGCGTCGGCGCCACGCTCGAGGTCTATGTGAACGGGCTGAACGCGACGCCGCGGGTGGCCTTCATTCCGCTCGTCATTCTGTGGTTCGGCCTGGGGCCGGCGGCCAAGATCGTGGTGGTCTGGCTCATGGCGATGCTGCCCATCCTGATCAACACGTACGCGGGCGTTCAGAACACGGATCCCGACCTGCTCGAAGCCGCGCGTTCGTTCGGCGCCAGTCGTGGCCAGATCTTTCGGCACATCCTACTGCCCGGGGCGTTGCCGTACATCGTGACCGGGCTGCGCCTCGGCGCGGCCATGGGGATGGTCGGCACCGTCATCGCCGAGCTGCAGACGTCACTGGCCGGGCTCGGCTTCCTGATGGCCCAGTTCAGCGGCAGCTTTCAGACAGCGAAGTACTTCCCGCCGGTGATCGTGCTGGCGCTGCTGGGCATGCTGATCAGCCACGCATTGAAGATGCTCGAGCGCCGCCTGGCGCGCTGGAAGACGAGCCGCGAAGTGTCCGTATGAGTGTCCTCGAGCCCCGATCAGCGCCGTCTTCGGTGGCGGAGCCCGCGCGCAGCGTGCTCGTCGAGCTCGAGCGGCCCATCGATCTGGTGCGGACCATGGCGCACGGGCGGATGGGGATGGGCGACCCCTGCCTGCGCGTGGTTGCCGACGGCGTATGGCGTGCGACGCGGACGCCCGACGGGCTGGCAAGCCAACGCCTGCGCGTGGTGCGGCGCGGAGCGGTGCAGGCCGACGCCTGGGGGCCGGGTGCCGACTGGCTCGTCGAGCGTGCTCCAGCGCTCTGCGGCGCGCTTGATCATCCTGAAGACTTTCGACCCGGGCAACCGCTCTTGAGCCATCTGGTGCACGCCCACCCGGGCTTGCGAATCGGACGCACTGACGCGATCTTCGAGACGGCGCTCTTCGTGACCCTCGAGCAGAAGATCGCCACCCGCGAAGCCTGGCGGAACTGGCGGCTGATGGTGCGCGGCCTCGGCGAGCGTGCGCCCGGACCGCTCGCCGACCTGTGGGCTCCGCCCGCGCCGCGGCGCATCGCCGCCACGCCCTATGAGGTGTTCCACCGTTTCGGCATCGAACGGCGGCGCGCGGAGACGCTGCGCCGTCTCGCGGTTGTGGCCCATCGACTCGAGGAAACCGTGAGCCTGACGCTCGACGCGGCGTACCGACGCCTTCAGGCCATCGTCGGCGTCGGGCCGTGGACCGCGGCGCGCGTCGCCATGCTCGCTCTCGGCGACGGCGACGCGGTGTTTGTCGGCGACCTGCACCTGCCGCACCTGGTGACCTCGGCGCTGGCTGGCGAACGACGTGGCTCGGACGAGCGCATGCTGGAATTGCTGGAGCCGTACCGCGGCCATCGAGCCCGCGTCGTGCGCCTGCTGCTGGCGGGCGGCCCTACGTGAGTGCGCGGGCGTCCTCGGGCGACGCCTCGGACGGCAGTGCCCTGGACTACGGACGCTTCACGGACCACGGACGTGCCCTGGACTACGGCCGTGCCACGGACTACGGACGGTTCAGCCGGCGCGCCCGTCGGCCGGCGTCCAGCTCGCTCGCCGGACTCCCTGGCGCGAGCACGTCACAGTGCAGCCGCAGTCCCAGCGAGCGTCGCAAGTCCTCGCTGACCTCCGCCGCGACGCGCGCGCGGTCCCCTTCGCTGGCGATCGACGCGGTGGTCTCCACCAGCACCAGCACCTCGCATTCGCCGCGCACCAGGAACGTCCGCAGCTGAAAGTCGACTACCGCGGGATGGCGCCGCACCACCTGCTCGATGATCGATGGCAGCAGGACCGTGCCGCGCACCAGCATGCGGTCGCTGACCCGGCCGAGCACGCCGCCGACCGCCCAGGCCCCGCCGCCGCACGCGCAGCCATCCTGGCCCAAACGCACCAGATCGCCAGTGTGAAAATTCACCAGCGGCGTGCCCCATGTGGCCGGAGTCGTGACGACCAGCTCGCCGAGCTCGCTCGGGTCGACCGCTTCGTCGCCGTCGGGATCGAGCACCTGCACGGTCAGTTGGCTATCGTCCAGGTGCAGCCCATCACCCCGCGTGCTGCACCCCCAGCCGACGATGCCCAGCTCGGTCAGCGCATACACGTCCAGGCAGGTCGCGCCCCAGCGACCTTCGATGATGCGGCGTGTCACGGGTAGGCTGCCGCCCGGCTCGCCGCTCACGATCATCAGCCGCACGGTTGTTTCGGCCAGGTCGACGTGCTCGAAGGCGGCGAGGTGCGCCAGGCGTAATGCGTCGCTGACAGTCGCGATCAGCACCGTCGGCGCAAACTCGCGGATGTCACTCAGCGATGCACCATCGGACGCCAGCGTCAGCACACCCAGATCGAAGAGCGCCAGGTACGCGTCCGAGCCCACCGTAGACCTCACCGGAAGTGCCAGCAGGACGCGGTCGGCGGGGGTGACGCCGCCGGAACGCAGCACGGTGTGCCACGCCAGGGCACGCCGATGCAGATCGGCGCGCGTATCCAACCACGGCCGTCCGAATTCGCCAGAGGTTCGAGACTGGCGAACGTAGCTCAGACCGCGTCGACTCCGAAAATGCGGGCGGCCGTTCCCCAGAAGATCTGGTCCTGCTCGGCCGCGCTGAGACCAATATCGTTGAACGCCTGCATCCAGTTGCTGAGTTCGCGGCTCATGTGGGCCATGTCGCAATCAGAGCCCCAGGTGAGTTTGAGCAGCGAGACCTCGGAACGCAACATCTTGCGCTCGAGGAGATGCCGTCGGACGACGGTGCCGCCGGAAATGTCGAAGAAGACGTTGCGCCGCCAGCGTGCGACCGCCGCCGCCGAGTCGTACATGCCATAGCCGAGATGCGCGCCGATGATCTTGAGCTCCGGGAAGGCAACGCTGATGCCGTCGAGGAAGATCGGCTGCATACGCGCGGCGCCGTACCAGGAGTCGACTTCGGACTCCGGCTGCCAGCGGCGGTTGGACTCCATGCCGCGCGCCAGCTCGGCGACCTGGTCGTGATCGGTGGGCGGAAACTGCAGGTAGTCGACCATCCCCCCCGAGATGCCGGTGTGGAACAGGATGACCAGACCGAGCTTCTCAGCACGTTCGTACAGAGGAAAGTACGACGTGTCGTCGTAATTTCGTCGCGGACCGATGATCTTGATGCCTTTGAAACCACGCTCGGCGAACTCGGAAATGTCTGAAGGCTGGGTCTGGTCGACGTTGATCATCGCGAACGGCACGATCAATTGCGGGTAGCGTTCGACGGCCTTTTCGACGTTGTTGTTGCCTTCGCCCGGACTGCCGAGAAGACACACGCGATAGATATTGAGCCGCTGGCAGTTGTAGGCGAGCATGTCGAGCATGCCTTCGGCGGTGTAGATGGGCAGTTTGGAGCCGCGTTGACGCCAGGGATAATGGACGTGGGTATCAAAGACGCGGGGCGGAGCGTCTTTAATATAGGTAGGGCGCTCGATTTCAAACATCGGGGTTCAGCGCTAAGCCTAGCGCACGGGCCCGTTGCGCGGATACGCGGTGCGCACGCGTTTGGGAAGCGTGTAGCCTGAACATGAAGGACGACGACGTATTCCTATGATGATGACCCTGACAACCTTCCAGTGGGTGGTCCGCGTCGCGGGTGTCCTGGCTCTCCTGCTGGGACTGCTCTTCTGGACCGGCGACGCCCTCCCGCTGATTCCCATCCACATGTTGCTCGGCACGCTTACCGTCCTGGGCCTGTGGCTGCTGGCCGCCACCGCCTCTCAGCTGGGTGCGCCGATGGGTATGGTGATCGGCGCAGGCATCCTGGGCCTGCTCGTGCTCGGGCTGGGCTTCAGCCAGCAGAGTCTGATGCCTGGCAGCGGTCACTGGGTCGTCCAGGTGGTGCACCTGCTGCTGGGCATGGCCGCGGTCGGGCTCGGCGAGATGATCGGTGGGCGCGTGCGCCGCAACCAGATGGCCGCCCAATCCGCCTAGAAGTCTGGCCGACGCAAGTTTTCAGCCCGAGTCGCGGTCGGCCAGCCAGGCGAAGAACGTGGCGGCAACGGTGGACAGCACGGGCCATCGTGGCACGGACGACCGGCCTGAAGGGTGGCTGCACCCACCGTCCAGGCGCATCTGCGTGGCGCCCACCGTCGCCAGCATCCCGTATAACGCCACCCCGTCCAGCTTTGTCACGGCCGCCGCGGCCCGAGCCGAGTTTGTGACCTGACCGGAGACGTGCATCACGAGCTCGCCACCCGTGCGTGGGACGGTCGTAGACTAGCAGGGCGTATGAAGACTCCCGCCGCCATCTTCGTCGAGTCGGGCAAACCGATGGTCGTCGACGACATTGACCTGCCGGATCCAGGTCCGACGCAAGTTCTGGTGCGCCACTTCGCCACGGGCGTCTGTCACTCGCAGCTCCACGAGCTGCATCGGCCCAGTCCGCTGGTGCCCCTGGTCCTTGGCCACGAAGCGACGGGCGTGGTCAGCGGTGTCGGCAAAGACGTTACCCACGTCAAAGAGGGCGACCACGTCATGGTCACCTGGGTGCAGCGCAACGCCACGCGCAATACGCCTCGACCGACTCCAGCGCAGGTCATGTTTCGCGGCCAGCAGATCAATTTCGGGGCGCCCGCGTTCACCGGCACCTTTACCTGGTCGCGCGACACGGTGGCCGATCAGCAGATGGTTGTGCCGCTCGAGAAGGGCGTCGCCACCGACGTGACCTCGATCATTGGCTGCGCGGTCATGACGGGTGCTGGCGCCGCGCTGAATGCCGCGCAGGTGCGCCCGGGCAACTCGGTGGTCATCATCGGTGCCGGCGGCGTTGGGCTGTCGGTCATCCAGGCGTGCGCCAACTTGAGCGCGGATCCCGTCATCGTCGTCGACCTGACGGATGAAAAGCTCGAGTTCGCCGCAAAGTTCGGCGGCACGATCGGCATCAACGCGCGCGACGAGGATCCGGTTGCGAAAGTGCGCGAGATCATGGGCGGTGAGCTCACCAGCGGTGTCGACTTTGCCTTCGACGCGATTGGCAGCGGCCGCACCATGGAGCAGATCCTGCACATGGCGCGCGCGCGGCGACCCGGTGAGCGCGACGGCGGCGTGGCGGTGCTCGTCGGCGTGCCGCACGGCGAGACGCCGACGCTGCCGATGCAGATGCTCTTCGGCGGCAAGGTGTACCGCGGCGCACCGGGCGGCTGCTCCACGCCCGACCACGACTTCCCGCTGCTGGTACGCTGGTTCAAGCAGGGCAAGCTGCCGCTGGACCTGATGGTGACGCGGCGCTACCAGCTGGAGCAGATCAACGAGGCGTGCGACGCCCTCGCCAGAGGCGAGATCGCCGGCCGAGCTATCGTCGAGTTCTGAGCGCTTCGCGACGCGCTGAGTCGCAAAAGGCTGATCACGTTGGCGACTGTGCCAGACCGGCCGGCCGACGCAGGTGCCAATCGGTCGCCTGCTGAAACTGGTGCGCCACACGCAGCACCAGCGCCTCCTGCCATGGCGCGGCCGCCAGTTGCAGACCAATCGGCAGGCCGTGTCGATCGAAGCCACAGGGCAGGCTCATCGCGGGGAAGCCGCTCAAATTGAACGGGTAAGTGCACCGCGTGGCGAGCTCGCCCGTGTCGTAGCGCCTGCCGTCAAACTCGACAACGCTCGAGCCAAGGCGCGCCATGGTGGTCGGCATCGCCGGCGTGACCAGCACGTCCACTTGATCGAACGTCGACCACAGCTCGGCGCGAATCGGCTCACGCTCGCGCTGCGCCTGCAGATACTCGATGGCGCTAAGATCGCGCGCGGTGGCGAATCGCTCGTGCGCGGCGGGACTGTAGGCCTCTGGCTGACGTGCAAACCAGTCTCGATGAAAGGTCGCCATCTCGACGCGCACGATGGTCATCCCGATCCGCTGGGCATCGCTCAGCGTGGTGAAGCCGACATCCACGGGCGCCGCGCCAAGCTGCACTAGCGTCTCGATCGCCGCGCGCCAGGCGGACTCCACCTCCGGCTGCAGCGACGCATTGAAATAGTTCGTCGGGACGCCAATGTGCATGCCGCGCACGCTCAGTTCCAGCCCCGCGGTGAAGTCGTCGATCGCGCGATCCACGGTGGCCGAGTCCCGACGGTCGAATCCGGCCAGCAAGTTGAGCATCAACGCCGCATCGGCGGCGCTGCGCGTCATCGGTCCGACGTGATCCAGTGACCATGACAGCGGGACCACGCCGAAGCAGCTCACGCGACCGTACGTCGGCTTGATGCCCGTGGTCCCGCACGCGTGACTGGGGATGCGAATCGAGCCGGCCGTGTCGCTGCCCGTGGCGCCAAGGCACATGCCGGCCGCCAGCGCGGCACCCGATCCGCCGCTGGAGCCGCCTGGATTGTGCGCGAGGTTCCACGGATTGTGGACGGCGCCGTAGTGCGGGTTCTCGCTGGTGCCGCCGGCCGCGAACTCGTGCAGGTTGAGCTTGCCGAGCTCGATCGCGCCGGCCGTCTCCAGTCTGGTGACGACGGCGGCGTCCTCCTGGGGCACAAAGTGCTCGAGCACTTTCGAGCCGGCCGTCGTCCGCACTCCGCGCGTGTACATCAGGTCCTTCTGGGCCACGGGGATGCCGTGCAGTGGTCCGCGATAGTGACCCTGGGCGATGTCCGTTTCGGCCTGGCGCGCCTGCTGGAGCGCGGCGTCGGCGGTGACCGTGATGAACGCGTTGATCTCAGGCTCGAGACGAGCGATGCGGTCGAGGCACGCTTGCGTCAGCTCAACCGGCGAAACGTCGCCGCGTCGGATGCGAGGCCCAATCTCGGCGATGGACGCGTAGGCCAGATCCTCGGCGTGGCTCATGACGCGGGCCAGTCTACCCCGAGGCACGGCCTGCCAACGTCCGTCGCGGAAATCCGTCACGGACGGGCGTCACGGACGGTGCGTCGCCAGCGCCGACGCTGATCCCGTGACCCCTGAGTGTGCGCGCGGTGTATCGTCAGACATAGAGACAGTAAAAACCTCGTGGGGAGGTGCGCACCTATGTCGCGTGTCGTCGGTCTTGGCCACATTGGCCTCTACGTTCGAGACCTCGATCGCATGACCACCTTCTATCGGGACTTCATGGGCATGCAAGTGACCAAGCTGAGCCCGGGTAGAGCCGCGTTTCTGAGCGCCGACCCCGAGGCGGTCGACCATGAAATCGCGCTGATGACCGGCCGTCCCGCCGATGGGGATCCACAGCTGATCCAGCAGATCTCGCTACGCGTTAATACGCTCGACGATCTGCGCGACTTCAAACGCCGCATCCTCCAGGAGGGCTACAAGATCGACGCGATCGTCACCCACCTGAGCGCCATCGGCTGCTACTTCTTCGATCCCGAGGGCAACCGCACCGAGGTCTTCTGGCTGACCGGCCGGCCGTCGTGGGTGATGGTCGGCGTGCCGATTGACATCGACCGCTCGGACGCGGAGATCCTGGCCCAGATCGATCGCGTCTGGGAGCAGACGCGCCACGTGGCGATGGGCACCGCGCCCGACGCGGCAGCGGTTGCCGCGATGCAACAGGCCGTGCAGGAGGCGCGCACGCCCGTCGGCGTCTGAGACGCGTGCATCACCCCGGCGGGGACCCCAGGCAGGGCTGGGGCTCGCGCCGGCCGGCCGGCATCGCAGACGCTTTCCTCACGCGGGGTCCGCTCCGGGTGGAGAAAGCGTCTTTTACTAGCATAGGCAGCGCATGAGCATGCCGGACCGCGTTCCAACGTATGCCGAGCTCCCCGTGGTGGAGGGCGCGCCGCCCAGGTCTGCCTGGGGCGTCTTCGGTCGTGACGATCAACTGGGCACGCTGAACTTCCTCACGCCCGAGCGCCGCCTGGCGGCGGTCCGCGGCGTGACGCGCGGCGTGGTCTTCAGCCTGGACCTGCCGATGCATCTGCCGCGCCCGCCGATGATTGCCGCGCGCACCGCCTATCGGCGCACCCAGATCGAGTTCCCGATGAATCGCGGTCGCGACGACGTGCTGGACAACTTCTATTTGCAGTGCAGCTCCCAGTGGGACTCACTCAAACACATTCGCCATCCGGAGTACGGCTTCTACAACTGGACCCCCGACGAACAGGTCGATTCTGAAGTGGACAGCCGATTGGGCATCGACAACTTCTCTCGCCACGGCATTGTCGGGCGCGGCGTGCTGCTCGACGTGGCCCGCTACCTCGCTGCCCAGGGTCAGCCGATCGACCCGTACACGCGACGTGGTATTCCGCGTGCGCTCCTGGAGGAGGTCGCCGCCGCCCAGGGAGTCCGCATCCAGGCCGGTGACGTGTTGATGTTTCGCGCGGGCGTGGCCGAGCGGATCTATCTCGAAGCCGCCCAGCCGGAGACGGCGCTGCGCCCGCTGCCTGGCGGCCCTGGCCTCGCCGTCGACGACGACCTGCTGGCGTGGCTGTGGGACAACCAGATCGCGGCCATTGTCTCTGATTGCCTGGCGGTCGAGCAGTTCCCCGGTGGCGGCGAGCGGAGCCTACATCGCGACGGGATTGCCCTGCTGGGGATGGTCCTGGGTGAGTTGTTCGACCTGGAGTCGCTCGCCGACGATTGTGCGGACGATCACCTCTATGCGTGCCTGTTTTCAGCCAAGCCCCTGAACCTGCGCGCCGGCGTCGGCTCACCGGGGAACGCCATCGCGATGAAATAAAGGAGACGTTCACCAATGAAACTGGGTCTCGCCAGCATCACCGTCGGTCCGATGGCCGCGCCGGGGTTTGGCCCGCTGGCCGCACTCGCCGAGTCACTGGGCTACGAGTCGCTGTGGACTGCCGAGCACATCATCCTCGAGGACTTGCCGCCGAGCCAGTCGCCGCGGCCGGGCACCACGCCGTTTCTGGATTCCATGGTCGGGCTGGGGTTCCTGGCCGCACACACCAGGACCATGAAGCTGGCCACCGGCGTCCTGCTGCTGCCGCAGCACAATCCGCTGCTCCTGGCCAAGCAGTTGGCCAGCGTCGACGTGCTGTCCAATGGCCGCCTGATCGTCGGCATCGGCGTGGGGTCGGTCGAGGCGGAAGCGGTCGGGATGAACGCGCCGATGCACGAGCGTGGCGGGCGCGCCAACGACTACCTCAAGGCCATGCTCGCCCTGTGGACGCAGGAGCATCCCAGCTATGCAGGGCGGCACGTCAGTTTCCAGGGCATCAACGCCTATCCACGCCCGGTGCAGCAGCCGCACCCACCGTTCGTGGTCGGTGGCCGGGCCGACGGCGCACTCCGACGCACGGTGCTGTACGCCGCTGGCTGGTACGGGTATGCCATGTCGCTCGAGCAGACACGCGAGATTCAGCAGCGGTTGGCCGAGGTGGGCCAGAAGGTGCAGCGGCCGCCTGAACTCGGCGAGATCGAGATCACCATCGCCCCGACGGAGCAGATCAGCGCCGAGACCATCGCCGCGTACGCCGAGCTCGGCGTCAGTCGTCTGCTCGTGCGCCCGCCGCAGGGTCAGGGCCTGGCGGCCGTCGAGGCGTCGATTCGGGAGCATGCGCACCTGACGGGCCTCTGAGCGGGCGGGCCCGCCGCGGGAGCGGGGTCGGGGTCGTCATACAGGTGGACGTAGCGCTCGAACGCTGCGTCCACCGCCTGGCGATCGTGCGTCGCCAGCAGATCCAGGAGGAGGCCGCGGATGACGGCCACCGCCAGGCGCGTGTCGGCGCGGAACTCGTCGGGGTCCACGCCATAGCGATCGGCCAGCACGACCATGGGCTCGACCCACGCGTCGACCACGTCGTCCAGGAACGCGACGGTGCCAAGCCGTCCCTGGAGCGCCTGCGCGTACAACTCGTAGAAGAGTCGCTCGTTCGGCCACAGCGCCGGGTCGGCCAGGCGGCGCCACATGGTGCGCATGGCCTCAGCGCGCGACAGGCCTGGGTCCGCCGCGAGTAGCTCCGCCAGAAACGCGCGCTGCGCGGCTTCGACCGCCTGCACCACGGCCACGAGCAGCCCTTCGCGTGAGCCGAAGTGATAGATGAGCATGCGGTGGCTGGTGCCAACCGCGGCGGCGATCTCGCGCAGGCTGAAGTCGGCGATGCCGTGGCGCTGGGTGTGGTCGATGACCGCGGCGAGCAGGCGGTCGCGGGCCGAGGGGGGCGGCGGTTCGACCCCATCGGGCGCCACGTTGGCTGGCGTGGGGCTCGGGGACGCGCAAGCAGGCACTTGACACAGTCTAGCAGAAACTGTACCGTGTGGTACATGTACCAATTGGTACGTCACGCATCGACAATCCTGCGCGCGGCGGCGCCACCCGCGTCACGCGCGCACACCCCGGAAGGTCAGGAGCCATGCACCAGTTTCACTTCTCCGCCGAGCGCCTCCTGCAGGCCCCGGCCGACGTCGTCTACCACTGCCTCGCCGACTACCGCGAACACCACCGCGTCGACGGCGGCTTCCTGCCACCCGCCTTCACCAGCCTCGAGGTCCTCGAGGGTGGCTTCGGCGCCGGTACCGTCTTCCGTTTCACGACGTCCGTCGGTGGCCGCAGCGCCACGCGCACCCAGCGCGTCAGTGAGCCCGAGCCGGGCCGCGTGCTGGTCGAAAGCGGTGACGGCGAGGGCAGCATCTTCACCATTCAGGCGGAGGGCAACGCCACCCGCCTCCGTATCGAGACCACGCTGAATGCGCCAGGCTTCGAGGGCTTGCTTATGCGCTGGTTCGGAGCCCGCGTGATGCGGCCGCTGTATGCCGACGAGATGTCGCGTCTGGAGCGCTACGCACAGATGCACGCCGCGGTCGCCGTCGCGTAACCCGCGGATCCAGCAGGTCGCGCAGCCCGTCGCCGACGAGGTTGAACGCCAGCACGCTGAGCAGCATCGCCAGGCCTGGCGCGATTGACAGCCACGGCGCGTTCAGCAAGACGGGCGCGCCGTCGCGGATCATGTTGCCCCACGTCGGCGTGGGTGGTGACACCCCGAGCCCGATGAAGCTGAGACTGGCCTCGATGCGGATCGCGGAGGCGGTCAGCACCCCGGCCAGCACCAGCGTCTCGCCAATCACATTCGGCAGGACGTGGCGTGCAACGATGCGCGCGGGTGAGGCGCCGAGACTGCGCGCGGCTTGGACGAATTCACGCTGCTTGAGCGACAGGGTCGCGCCGTGCACTACCCGCGCAAACGCGGGCGCGAGCACGATGCCGATGGACAGGAGCATTTTCTCCGCACCGCTGCCCAGCACGGCCAGCACCACCAGTCCGAGCAGCAGACTGGGAAACGCCATCAGGATGTCAACGCCGCGCATGCACGTGCTCTCCAGCCAGCGTCCGCTGTAGCCGGCAAGCAGTCCGAGCGCCGATCCGAGCGTGGCTGCCAGAACCACCGCGCCAACACCTACCGTCAGTGAGATGCGCCCGGCGAACAGGACCCGGGCAAGTATGTCGCGACCGTAGGTGTCGCGTCCGAACAGGTGGCTTGCGTCCGGACCGTTGAGGCGCTGACTGGCGTCCTGCAACGCGGGATCCTGTGAGGTGATGAGTGGCGCGCCCACCGCCACGCTGATGACAAGCAGAACGAGTATCAGTCCGACGAGCGTGACGCGACTCATCTGGGTCACGTGCGGATGCGCGGGTCGACCAGACCGTAGGCCAGGTCGGTGACCAGGTTGATGCCGACGACAAAGAGCGTGTAGATGACCATCACCGACTGCATCGCCGTGTAGTCGCGCTGCAGCATGGCGCCGACCATCATCTTGCCCAGGCCGGGGCGCGAGAACACGACCTCGGTGGTGACCGAGTCGCCGATCAGCGCCACGGCCCACACGCCGGTGAGGGACACGATGGGCAGCAGCGCCGGTCGCAGCGTGTGCAGAAACACGACGGCGCGCTCGCGCAGGCCTTTGGCGCGGGCGGTGCGCACGTGGTCGCTGGCGACCGCGTTGAGCATCGCGGACCGCGTCAGTCGCGTCACCGAGGCCGTCATGATCAAGCCCAGGGACAGCGCCGGCAGCGCCAGGTGGGCGAGGACATCGAGCGGTGTCTCCGGACTGCCGCCGCCGATTGCCGGCAGCCATCGCAACTGCACTCCGAACAGCAGGATGAGCAGGATTCCCAGAAAGAACGCCGGAATGCACAGACCGCCAAGCGACACCACGCGGATGACCACGTCTGCCGTTCGGTTGTAGTGCGTGGCGGCATACACGCCCAGCGGGACGCCCAGCAGCGTGCCAAAGGTCAGCGCGGTCAGCGTCAGGTGGAGGGTGAACGGCAGGTTGTAGGCAATCTGGTCGCGTACCGGCGTGCCGTTGATCATCGACACGCCCAGATCGCCGTGAAAGAGAGCGCCGAGAAAGCGCGCGTACTGCACCGGCAGGGGCGCGTCGAGGCCGAGGCGCGCGCGCAGCGCGTCGACGGCGGCGCGCGATGCGTTCTCGCCGAGTGAGGCCTGCGCCGGATCGCCTGGCAGGATGCGGATGATGAGGAAGACCAGCGTGACGACGCTGAGCGTGACGGGAATCGCGAGCAGCACTCGTCGGCCGACGTAGCCGAGCATCAGCGTGTTCCCGGGCTGTTCAGGGGACGAGCGGGGAGCGGCACTGCCGAATGTGCCGCTCCGCCACCCGGATCCACGCACGCTCCATCACTTGCGCAGCGCCGTCCGCTCGTCGATGCCCGGATACAACTGGATCACCGAGGTCAGCTCGTGACCGTAGTCCACGTTCGCGCTCCGCGCGTAGACCTGATTCGTGTACTGAATCGGATACGCGACCAGGTCCCGCAGCGCCTGCACCTGCGCCTGCTTCCACAGCGCTATCTGCTTGCTCGCGTCAGGTTCGCTGCGAGCGCTGTCGATTTGCTCGTCGACACTCGCATAATGCGCGAAGTTGGTGTTCGGATTCTTGCCCGTAACGACGATCGAATCGGAATGGAAGAACTGCGTCAGGTACACATCCGCGGTCGGACGGAACGCGATGTACACCACCAGCGGATTGACGTCCTTGCGAATCTGGTCGTGCATGGTCGCGTGGTCGACCACGTCGACGTTCATCTTGATGCCTACGCGCGCAAGCTGCGCCTGCATCGACTCGTAGATGACGCGATACGCGGGCATCTCCGATGACACCACGCTGAATTCGAAGCCGTTCGGCAGACCGGCGTCGGCCAGCAGTCGCTTGGCACGCTCCGGATCGTACGGATAGTCCAGCGACTGGCCCGAAAGCTCCTGCTGGTTCAGACCGCCGGCCATGAACGCCTCGGGCACTGGTGAAAAGACTTTGCGCGCGGCGCGCTTGCCGTACAGGGCCAGGAACTCGTCGCGGTTCAGCGCGCTGGCGACGGCCTGACGTACGGCCAGATTGTCAAAGGGTGGCCTGGCCAGATTGAAGTAGATGCTGGAGACCTCGCCGACGCCGAAGACGTCTACTTTGACGCTGGGTGCGCTGGACATCTGGTCGATCCAGTTGTCGTCCGCCTGGCCGTAGATGAGGTCCAGTTGGCCACTGCGCAGAGCGAGCTCGCGGCTACTGAGGTCGGCCATGTAGCGGTAGTCGATCGCGTCGAGCCGCGGGCGCCCGCGGAAGTATGCCTCGTTGGCGACCAGGTCCACTTTCTCTCCGGGACTGTAGTCCTTGAATCGGAAAGGTCCGGTGCCGACCGGGTGCGTTTTCAAACCGTCGGGTCCGAGCTTTTCGGCGGCCTGGCGGCACAGCACGTAGCCGCCGGAGTAGTTCGCCACGCGCGGGTAGAACAGTGCCGTGGACTGCGGCTTGTCGAGCGTGACGGTGAACGTGTACGGGTCCGGGCTGGCGAAGGTCATGCCCGCGTAGTCGCTCGAATAGGCGGAGGTGGTTTTGTCCGCGGCTTTGGTGAACGAATACAGCACGTCGTCGCTGGTCAGCTCGTAGGCGGGTGACACGTCCGACGGTTGGCACATGACCCCCTGGCGCAGGGAAAATTGCCACACCTGGTTGCCGGCGGCGTCGGTGGTGGGCGTAGGCAGCGCGGTTGCCAGATCTGGTTCGAACACGGTGGCGTCGCCCGGCTTGTAGCGCAGCAGGCCGTTGAAGACCATGTCGACGAGGGCGCGGTCCTGGGTGCCGCTGACGTAATCGGGATCCAGGGTTCCGAGATCTGACGCCGCCTGGCCGATGCGCAGGGTGCCGCCGGTGTGGTCGTCGGTGGCCTGGCTTTCAGCGGGGTTCACCGGCGCGCAGGCGGCGGCGAGTACAAAGAGCAGCGCTGGAAACGCCTGCGCAAGCGTACGGCGCATCCGCGAGAAGGGCAGAGGGGAACTTGGCACTGCGGCATCCTGCTGCCGTCAGGGCTCGGATGCCAGGCAAATCTCGCAGCGAAGGTCGCAACATTGGGCCACTCGCGATGCACCCGCTGAGGCGGTTCCTGTCGACAGCACACGCGAAACCAAGTCTTTGCTTGCGTGGCTTGACAGGCACCGCGGAACGAGGCGCCAGCTGACGGCGTCCGCTGGCGCGCTCAGAGGCGGTTCCTGTCGACAGCGCACGCGAAACCAAAGTGTTTGCTTGCGTGGCTTGACAGGCACCGCGGAACGAGGCGCCAGCTGACGGCTTCCGCTGGCGCGCTCAGAGGCGGTTTTCGTCGATAGCACACACGGAAAGCTGCGCGATCGCCACGACGTTTCTGCCACACTTCCGCCCGTGACGCGCCACTCGCTCTCCTCCCGCTTCGGCGACCTGCTGCGCGACTACCGCCGCGCGGCGGGCCTCACCCAGGAAGAGCTCGCCGAGCGCGCCGGCGTCAGCCCGCGCAGCATCAGCGAGATGGAGCGCGGTGGCACGCATGTGCCCCGCCGCGACACGATCGCCCTGCTCGCCTCAGCGCTCGACCTCGGCGAACACGAGCGCCAGGCTTTCGAATCCCTGATCGACGCGCGCCGCCGCCAGACCACGGCCCCGGACACCGATCCAACTCACGAGCGCGAACGCCCCAGGCACAACCTGCCCCGCCTGCTCACCAGCTTCGTCGGCCGCGAGCCCGAGCTCCAGGAGCTCGCCGCCCTGATGGCCAGCTCGCCGCTGCTCACCCTGGTCGGCACCGGCGGCGTCGGCAAAACCCGCCTGGCGCAGGAGCTCGTGCGTGAGCACGCCGACAGCTACCTCGACGGCAGCTGGCTGGTCGAGCTGGCCGGTCTGACGGATGCCTCGCTGCTGCCCAGCACGGTCGCCGCCGCCGTCGGTTTGCACGACCTGCAGGCGCACAACGTCGTCGGCGTCCTGACCGAGTACCTCAGCCAGCGTCACCTGCTGCTGGTGCTCGACAACTGCGAGCACCTGATCGACGTGTGCGCGGAGCTGGTCGTGCGCCTCCTCCGCGCGTGCCGCGGCCTTCACGTGCTGGCTACCAGCCGCGAGCCGCTGGCGATTCCCGGCGAAGTGCTCCGCCGCGTCCTGCCGCTGAGGGTCCCAGACCTGCACCAGTCGCTGGCGCCAGAGCAGCTCCAGGATTGCGCGGCGGTCCGCCTGTTCATCGAACGAGCGCGCGCGGTCAATCCGTCGCTGGTGCTCAGCGCGCACAACGCGCCGGCCATCGCGCGCATCTGCGTCGGCGTCGACGGCATTCCGCTGGCCCTGGAGCTCGCCGCGGCGCGCACGCGCATGCTGAGCGTGGATCAGCTCGCCGAGCGTCTCGAACAGGACGCCGACGTCCTGAGCGGCCACAGTCGCGCGGGCCTCCCCCAGCACCGCACCATGCGCGCGACGCTGGACTGGAGCCACGCGTTTCTGAGCGAAGACGAGCAGGTCCTGCTGCGGCGGCTGTCGGTCTTCGCCGGCGGCTGGACCCTCGCAACTGCCGAACGCGTGTGTGCCGACCAGGCCATCGAACACGACGCCGTCCTGGATGTGCTGGCGCGGCTGGTTGACCGGTCGCTGGTGCTGGTCGATGCGCGCGATACCGTTGCGCGCTATCGAT
This sequence comes from uncultured Chloroflexia bacterium, assembly GCA_963776625.1. Lineage (GTDB taxonomy): Bacteria > Chloroflexota > UBA6077 > UBA6077 > CF-72 > CF-72. The sequence goes on from CAVZNP010000015.1 coordinate 901,425, forward strand.
TGCTGGAGCCGGTGCGCCAGTACGCCGCGGAGCGTCTGGAGGCATCTGGTGAATCCGCTGCGTTCAGAGCCCGCCACGCAGCCGCGATGCTGGAGCTGGTGTTTACCCACCAGGCCGGCGGCGCCGGACCAGACGAGATCGCCTCGCTCGACCGCCTGGAGGTCGAGCACGACAACCTGCGCGCCGCGTTGCGCTGGTCGTTGAGTCACGACCAGGGGCTGACCGCGCTGCGCTGCTCCGCGGCCTTGTTTCGCTTCTGGGAGCGCCGCGGTCACTTTCAGGAGGGCTGCGCCTGGCTGGAGCGGGCGCTGCGGAGCGTGCCCGAGACGCCGACCGCCGAGCGCGGCTGGGCGCTGAACGCCCTGGCCTTCCTGTTCTGGCGGGGTGGTGACACCGAGCGGGCGCGGCCCATTGCGGAGGAAGCACTCACGGTGACACGCGCAGCGGGCACGCCCCGCGACGTGGCGCAGGCGTTGCTCAACCTTGGGATGATCGCTTACATCCGCAATGCGCCAGGCGTGGCGCTACCGTACCTGGAGGAGAGCGTCGCCGAGGCGCGCCAGGGTGGCACGCTGCCGCAGTTGAGTGTGGCGCTGACGTTTCTCGGCCGCACGCGCTTGTGGATCGAGGGACCCTTCGATCGACGCGCGCGGTTGGTCCTGGAAGAGAGCCTCCAGCTAGCCAGGTCCGCGCAGTCACTATATGCAACCGGGCACGCGCTGGCCACGCTGGGCGATCTCGTCTGGGGCCAGGGTGATACCCGGCGCGCGGCGCCGCTCTGGCGCGAGGCGTTGCTGGTCCGCGCCCGGCTCACCGACCGGCGTGGCATCAGCCGGCTGTCTGGAGCGACTCGCGCTGGTGCTGGCCGCCAGCGACCGGTTCCCGGTCGCGGCATGGCTGTTCGGCGCTGCCGAAGCGCAGCGCCGTCTGCTGGGCGTCGCGCTGCGCCACGACGAGGAGATCGACCACGACTATCTCCTGTCCGTGACGCAGCGTGCGCTCGGCGCCGACTTCGCCGACGCGTATGCCGCGGGTCGGGCGGCGGCGTCGGACGAGGCGGTGGCGCGCGCCCTCGACTCGGATGTGAGCTAGGAGCGCGGCCGAAAAGCCCGTAGTCCACCTCGAAACCGCCTGCCACCTCCCAACCGGGGGCTAGCCGCGGGCTAAATCGCGAAGCTTTGCAAGAAAGGCCTTGTCAGCCGAACTGCTCAACGCTTCCCACGACAGGGAACCTGTTCGTTGGTCAGTTGCAGTGGACGGCCGGATTCCACGACTGGAACATGCCGCTGGGGTTGTCCTTCCACACCCAGGCATGCAGCGAATAAAAGGCCGGGCAGGCCGAACTGGTTGTCATCCGGATTCAGCACGAACTGCTGGCCAAACATCGTTGGGGGTGAGCTGTGCGCCGAGTCCCAGGCAGACTGGAACACCACGTACTCGACCGCCCCGAGGTGAAGCTGACCATTGTCCTGCTCGTAGACGAGCGCCTGCGGCCGGGCCGGGTCGAGGGTTCCGCTCTGCACCAGCGCGCCCTTGACCAGGTGGACGCCCATGGCGCCGTCTGGTGGCATGTCGATACACGCCGTGTCCGAAGCGTCGGTCAGCAGGTCGTAGCCGGCGGCGTAGGCGGCGGCTGGGTCGTTGAAGGCGGCGGTCGCGTCGCGTGCGTTGGCGACGGTCTCACCGCCGCCGTTGTTGCCCATGGCCGCCGAGGGCACGACCGCCGCCAGGATGGCGGCGCCGGCGACGACCAGGGACACGGCATAGCGGATTTGCGGGCGCATGGTTCAGGCTCCTTGTTGGACCTCGGTGATGTCGTCGGCAACCAGGCCATGCGCTTCGCGATGCACGGCGCTCGCGGCCTCGGCGCTGGGGGCGTCGACCAGGCAGAAGACCTTGCCCTTCTTGTCGTCGTACCAGTAGCTGATGTAGTTCACGCCGTGCTTGGGGCCGACCTCCACGTCGCGGGCGTGCGCCTGGGCAACGGCTTCGCCGGTGAGGCCTTCGATTTCGTTGTGCGTGTCCATATACAGGGGCATCGGTGCTGAATCTCCATCTCCGTGTGAGGATGGGCTCAGACTAGGGGCGAGGGCACGAGGAGGCCAGGCAAGACTCGCAATTGCAATTCGCAACATGCTGACGTGCGGGCGAGGGTGTGGCATCTGCTGGTGCGATGACCTCGGCGTACCATCGCCGTGAGGAGCCTATGCACGTCGAGCTTGTCACCGTCACTACCAGCGATCGTCTCCGCCTCAGTGGGTACCTGCGCACCCCGGATGCCTCCGTGCGGCACAGCCTGCCGGTGGACCTCGTCATCTGCCACCACGGTGTCGGCAGCAACTTCTACGTCCCCGCGTTCTTCGACCACATGGGCGAGCAGTTGCTGGCGCGCGGCTGCGCCATTCTGCGCGTCAACAACCGCGGCCACGACCAGGCCTACTTCGACGGCTCGCGCATGCTCGGCTCCGCCTACGAGATCGTCGACGACTGTCGTCTGGACTTCACCGCCTGGCTGGACTTCGCCACACAGCGTGGCTTCCGCAACCTGGCGGTGTGGGGCCACAGCCTCGGCGCGGTCAAAACGGTCTACTTTCTCAGTGCACAGGACGACGCGCGGATTGTGTGCGCCGTGGCCAGCTCGCCGCCGCGCTTTGCAAACGCGACGTACGCTGCCTCTGCCGATGGCCAGCGGTTTCAGGCCGACATGGCCCGCGCGCAGCAACTGATCGCCGATGGCCAACCCGATGCGCTCCTCGAGGCGCTGGTGCCCGTGCCGCGCTGGTTCTCGGCAAGCACGTATGTTGACAAGTACGGGCCCCAGGCGCGCTACGACTATTTCGAGCATCTGCCCGGGGTGCACAAGCCGCTGCTGCTGACGGTCGGCAGCCTGGAGGCGCAAAACGTGAGCTTTGCGCCGCTCGCCGAGGAGGGCCCAGGGTTCCACGGCCGCTGGCCGCTGATCAGTTTCAGCAATGTGGAGGGTGCGGACCACTCCTACGCGTCGCGCACACGGGAGCTGTGGTCGGACGTGGCGAGCTGGTTTTCAGCAGCGATGGCGCCGGTCGCCGCACGCTAGCGAGCCGCCAAAGCGCGTCAGCGCGTCCCCCAGAGGCAGTACGTCTGACCCGCGCCGCGACGGGTAGATCTGCTACGCCCCCGCGACGAGGTAGGCCCGCCCCGCCTCGCGACGACGCAGACCCGCTCGCTCCGCGACGACGTGGACCCGCCCGCTCCGCGGCGAGGTAGGCCCGCCCGCTCCACGACCACATGGACCCGCTCGCTCCGCAGCGAGGTAGGCCCGCCAGGCTCCGCGGCGAGGTAGGCCCGCCAGGCTTCGCGACGGCGCAGACCCGCTCGCTCCACGACGACGTGGACCCGCCCGCTCCGCGGCGAGGTAGGCCCGTCCGCTCCGAGGTGACGTTGGCTTACCTGTAGACCCGCTCTGCGCGGAGCGGATGGACAGTGCGTGCCTCAGCCCCCCGACGCCCGTCGGCCCTCGTCGCGCGCCGGTTAGTCCATCCGCTCGAAGATCGCGGCGATGCCCTGGCCGCCGCCTATACACATCGTCACGAGTGCCCGGCGCGCGCCCGTGCGCTGCAGCTCGTACAGCGCCTTGACGGTCAGAATGCAGCCCGTCGCGCCCACCGGGTGCCCCAGCGAGATGCCGCTACCATTGGGATTCGTCGCGTCCATCGGCAGACCCAGGTCGCGAATGACCGCCAGCGCTTGCGCGGCGAAGGCCTCGTTCACCTCGAACAGGTCAATGTCCTCGAGGCGGAGCCCGGCGCGCTCCAGCACCTTGTGGACCGCGGGCACTGGTCCGATGCCCATGTACTTGGGCTCCACCCCCGCGTGCGCGTAAGCGACGAGCCGACCCAGCGGTTTCAGGCCGCGCTGTTCCGCGGCGCCACGCTCCATGAGCACGACCGCCGCCGCGGCGTCGTTGATGCTCGACGCATTGCCAGGCGTCACCGTCCCGTCGCGCGCGAAGGCGGGCCTGAGTTTCGCCAGCCCCTCGAGCGAGGCATCGGGTCGGATCTGCTCGTCAGTCGCGAACGGCGCACTGCCACCTCTGACGGGGACGTCGACCGCCAGGATCTGCGATGCGAAATAACCTTGCGCGGTCGCACGCGCCGCGCGATGGTGGCTCTCGACGGCGAGCTCATCCTGATCGTGGCGTGAGATACCCCACTTTTCCGCGATGTTCTCGGCGGTGACGCCCATGTGGCAGTCCTCGAAAGGATCGGTCAGAGCGCCCACCATCGCGTCAAGGACAGCGGCGTCGTTCATGCGCTGCCCCCAGCGCATGTTTGGCAGCCAGTACTGCGAGCGGCTCATGCACTCGGCCCCCCCAGCGACCGCGGCGTCGGCGTCGCCGAGGGCGATGGTCTGGGCCGCCGAGACGACGGCTTGCAGGCCGCTGCCGCACAGGCGGTTCAGCGTCAGCGCGGGTGTTTCGACTGGCAGGCCGCCTTCGACCGCCGCGACGCGGCTCAAATACATGTCCCGCGTATCGGTGTGCAACACGTTGCCAAACACAACGTGCCCGACATCGCCAGGTTCGATGCCTGCCCGCTCCACGGCTTCGTGCACGACCAGGCTCGCCAGGCGCGTGGTGGGCACGTCCTTGAGGCCGCCCCCGTATTTGCCAATGGCCGTACGCACGCCACTCAGCACCACCACTTCTCGCGTGGGCTCGCTGCCGTTCGTCGTCATCGTCGCTCCTTTACTACCATCGACCGGAGGATAGATGACACCGCGGTACCAGGTACTCATTGTGGGCGGCGGGCCCGTCGGCATGGCGCTGGCCGTGGACCTCGGCCTGCGGGGCGTCTCGTGCGCGGTGGTGGAACGCCGCGAACAGCCGCAGCGCATCCCCAAGGGTCAGAGCCTGACGCAGCGAACGCTCGAACACTTCTATTTCTGGGGCATTGCCGCCGAGCTGCGTGCCGCGCGCTTGCTGCCACCCGGCTATCCGATTGGCAGCCTGACCGCCTACGGCAACCTGATGAGCGACTTCTGGTTTGGACCCGACACGCGCGAACGGGTGTCCGACGCCTATTTCGAGAAGAACGAGCGGCTGCCCCAGTACCTGACTGAGGAAGTCCTGCGCCAGCGGGCCGCGCAGTTGTCAGACGTGACGTGCCTGTTTGGCAGAACTGCGACTGCCATCGAGCAGGACGAGCACGGCGTGCGCGTCAGCCTGAGCAGTGACGTGTGGCCGTATGACGACGAGGTGCTCGAAGCCGACTACGTTGTCGGCTGCGACGGCGCGCGCTCAATGGTCCGCGACCAGTTGGGCATCGATCGGGGAGGCGCGGATTTCGACCAGCGGATGGTGCTGGCGGTGTTTCGCTCGCGTGAGCTGCATGCGGGACTGCAACGGTTTCCGGAGTGCACCACGTACCGCGTGCTGCGTCCGGAGCTACAGGGCTACTGGCAGTTCTTTGGTCGGATTGACGTCGGCGAAGGGTGGTTCTTTCACGCGCCGGTGCCGCGCGACACGCGGACCGACAACTACGACTTTCTCGGGCTGCTCCACCAGGCGGCGGGTTTTGAATTTGCCGCGGAGTTCGACCACGTCGGCTTCTGGGACCTGCGGATTTCGATTGCTTCCGAGTATCGGATTGGACGCGTGTTCATCGCCGGTGACGCGTGTCACAGTCATCCACCGTATGGTGGTTTTGGCCTGAATTCCGGGCTGGAGGACGTGGTCAACCTGGGCTGGAAACTGGCGGCCGTCCTGCAAGGCTGGGGCGGTGGTGGACTGCTGGAGTCGTATACACCGGAGCGCCGACCGATTTTCGTCGAGACCGGTTCCGCGATGATCGCCGGTGGCATCGATCGCGATCGTGAGTTCCTGGAGCGCTACGCGCCGACAATTGACCTGCGCGCGTTTGTCGAAGCCTGGCACGAGCTTGGCGAGTCGACGCTGGGCCGCCGCCAATCGTATGAGCCGCATTACGCGGGGTCACCGGTGGTCATGGGTCCGCCCGATGGGGTGTGCAGCATCCACGGGACGCGGTCGCCGGCGGCGCAGGCGGGCTATCATCTGATGCCACTGGAGTTGTCGAGCGGTGCCAACGTGTTCGAGCGGTTGGGCGCGTGGTACACGCTGTTGGCGCTGGATGCCGACACTGACGCGCTCCAGCGTGTGCGCGAGGCGGCGGAGGCGTTGCGCGTGCCGCTGCACGTGGTATCTGACAGCTACGCGGGCAGGCGATGTGACTACGCGGCCAGGCTGATTCTGGTGCGGCCCGACCAGTATGTGGTGTGGGCTGGCGATACGCCGCCGCCAGACGCCGTAGCGCTCCTCCAGCGGGTGACCGGCAACGTCATTTCCAGTTGAGAACCCGCTTCACCTCGCGGAGGATGCTCAGGTCCTCGCGCGCGGTGATCACCAGGACCCGCACCGAGCTGCGCGCCGTCGCGATGTCCGCATCCACCGGGTCCGCATCATTTCGGTCCGCGTCGAGCGCCAGCCCCAGAAAGCCGAGCGATTGGCACGCTCGCGCGCGGATGACCCCGCTGTGCTCACCAATCCCAGCGGTGAACACCAGCGTGTCCAGTCCGTTGAGCGTCGCTACCATCCCTCCAATGGTCTCGACCAGTCGATGCACGAAGACGTCGACCGCCAGGCGCGCGCGCGCCTGGCCCGCGTCGGCTGCTTTCAGCACCTCGCGCAGGTCCGACGACACGCCGGAGACCCCGAGCAGACCTGACTGCTCGTTCAATGCGCGGTCGGCGTCTGCCGGCGTCACGCCCTGGCGCGTTAACAGATCGAGTAACAGGCCCGGATCGAGCGTGCCGGATCGTTGCGTCATCATGAGGCCTTCCAGTGGTGTGAACCCCATACTGGTATGCACCGACTGTCCAGCCGCGACGGCCGTCACCGAGCACCCCGCACCCAGATGACACACCACCAGTCGCGCCGGAACGTGGCCGAGCAGCGTGCTGCTGCGCGTCACGGCGTAGGCCACGCTCAGCCCGTGAAAGCCGAATCGGCGCAGACCCCAGCGCTGCGTCCAGTCCCACGGCACTGGATAGGTCGCGGCGCTCGCGGGTATGTCGCGGTGGAAGGCCGTGTCGAAGGTGGCGACCTGCGGGGCGCCTGGGAATTGCCGCAGCGCCGCGTCCATGCCCGCGACCGCGGACGGGTTGTGCAGCGGCGCCAGTTCCGCAAGCTGCATGATCCCGTCTCGCACGTGCTCGTCCACCAGCACCGGGTCACGAAACGTCGTGCCGCCGTGGACGACCCGGTGTCCCACCGCGGAAACGTCGTGCACCTGGCCCAATGCCGCCGACAGCGCGTCCGTGTGGCGTCCGCCGCTGGCCGCGTCCCAGTGCGCGTCGCCCTGTTGCTGGATCGATTCGTCCTCGGCGTCGAGCACAACCCATTTCAGGCTGCTCGAGCCCATATTCATAATCAGGACCGATCTGGACATCTCACCCAAGGAGTATGAGCGTGTTGAGCGGTGATCTGCTGCAGCGCATGCACGCGTACTGGCGTGCCGCCAACTACCTGTCCGTTGGCCAGATCTACTTGCTCGATAACCCTCTGTTGCGCGAGCCGCTCAAGATCGAGCACACCAAGCCGCGCCTGTTGGGTCACTGGGGCACCACGCCGGGTCTCAACTTCGTCTACGCCCACCTGAATCGGGCCATCGTCGAGCGGGACCTGAGCGTCGTGTACGTCTGCGGACCCGGCCACGGTGGGCCGGGCATGGTCGCCAACGCCTATCTGGAGGGCACTTACTCGGAGCTGTTCTCGAGCATCACCCGCGACGAAGAGGGCCTGCGGCGGCTGTTTCGCCAGTTCTCCTTTCCGGGTGGCATCCCCAGCCACGCCGCCCCCGAAACGCCGGGCTCGATCAACGAAGGCGGCGAGCTCGGCTACTCGCTCGCGCACGCCTACGGCGCCGCCTTCGACAATCCGGACTTGCTGGTCGCGTGTGTCGTCGGCGACGGCGAAGCCGAGACCGGTCCGCTGGCCACCGCCTGGCACTCCAACAAGTTTCTCAATCCCGTGACTGACGGCGCCGTCCTGCCCATCCTGCACCTCAATGGCTACAAGATCGCCAACCCCACGGTGCTGGCGCGCATCTCGCGCGACGAGCTGCAGCGGCTCTTCGAGGGCCTCGGCTACCACCCCTACGTCGTCGAGGGCGACGAGCCGATGGCGATGCACCAGCTGATGGCTGCCACGCTGGACCAGATACTCGACGAGATTTCCTCGATCCAGACCGACGCCCGACGACAGGGCGCGGCGTCGGCCGACCGACCCCGCTGGCCCGTGCTGATCCTGCGCTCGCCGAAGGGCTGGACGGGTCCGAAAGTCGTCGACGGGCTGCCCATGGAGAACACGTGGCGCGCGCACCAGGTACCGCTAGCCGAGCTGGCCAGCAATCCGGCGCATCTCGCGGAGCTCGAGCGTTGGCTGCGCAGCTATCAGCCTGACGAGTTGTTCGACGCCGATGGCAGCCTGCGGCTCGAGCTGGCGTCGCTGCCGCCGACTGGCAACCGGCGCATGAGCGCCAACCCGCACGCGAACGGCGGCGTGCTGCTGCAAGACCTGCGTCTGCCCGATTTCACCAGATACGCCGTGCGGGTTGACAAACCCGCGGCGACCTCGGGCGAAGCCACCCGGGTGCTGGGCGGGTTCCTGCGCGACGTGATGAGCGGCAGCGCGGAGCGTCGCAACTTCCGCATCGTCGCGCCCGACGAGCTGGCCTCGAATCGGCTGAATGCCGTCCTCGACGTGACCGAACGGGTCTGGTTAGGCGATCGATTGCCGACCGACGATCATCTGGCGCCCGACGGTCGGGTCATGGAAATCCTGAGCGAGACGACCTGCCAGGGCTGGCTCGAAGGCTACCTGCTCACCGGCCGGCACGGCATCTTCACGACCTATGAGGCTTTTGTCCACATCGTGGACTCGATGTTCAACCAGCACGCCAAGTGGCTGGAGAGCAGCCAGCACATCGGCTGGCGCCGGCCCGTCGCGTCGCTCAACTACCTGCTGTCCTCGCACGTCTGGCGCCAGGATCACAACGGGTTTTCGCACCAGGATCCGGGCTTCATCGATCTGGCGATGAACAAGAAGGCCGATGTCATCCGCGTGTATCTGCCGCCGGACGCCAACACGCTGCTCTCGGTCATGGACCACTGCTTGCGCAGTCGGGACTACGTCAATATCGTGGTCGCCGGCAAGCAGCCGGCGCTGCAGTACCTGGACATGGACGCCGCGGTGCGGCACTGCACGGCGGGCATTGGCATCTGGGAGTGGGCCAGCACCGATCGCGGCGGCGAGCCCGAGGTGGTCATGGCCTGCGCCGGCGACATCCCGACGCTCGAGGTGCTCGCGGCGGTCGACCTTCTGCTCGAGCAGTTCCCGGACCTGAAGGTGCGCGTCGTGAACGTGGTGGACCTGATGCGGCTGCAGCCGCCGCACGAGCACCCCCACGGGCTGTCCGATCGCGACTTCGACTCGTTTTTCACGGCCGACAAACCCGTCGTGTTCGCCTATCACGGCTACCCGTGGCTGATTCATCGCCTGACGTACCGCAGGACGAATCACGCCAATCTCCACGTGCGCGGCTACATCGAGGAGGGCACCACGACGACGCCCTTCGACATGGTCGCTCTGAATCAACTGGATCGGTATCACCTGGCGATTGATGTGATCGATCGCGTGCCGCGGCTGGCGGTGATCGGGGCGTATGCGAAGCAGGCGTTCCGCGATCAGCTGATCGAGCACCGGGCGTACATCCGGCGCGTGGGAGATGACCCGCCGGAGATCCGCGACTGGCGATGGACTCGCTGACGGATATTTTCTCGTCACGGGTGCGACACGAATCTCACTGCGAAACGACAGCATCGTTCCATGGAACGGGACACCTGGCCTCTGGGCCGCGGAGGCAGGCGCGCCAGCACACACGCCTTCTTGTCAAGAGGAAAATCCAGCCGCGTGCGAGCACAGACCACGACGTGATCGCCGTCTATTGACGTAACGCCCCGCACGCGACTGTGACCGGATCCGCCGGGCGCACCCGTAACAACGCACGCCGCCGGCCACCGGCAAAACGATTCAAATGGCATCGGTCTTGCTAAAGTGGGAGCCATGCGATACGTGGCTGCGCATGGACGTCCATCTCGCCGAGCACTGCTGCGCATGGGCATCGGCACAGCGCTCGGTCTCGCCGTACTGCCCTCGCTGGCCTCAGCCCAGGAAGCGCCTGCGACCCCGACCATGGACGATTGGCCACAGGCCAATCCGATCGGCGGACCAGTCTGGGCAATCACCACCGGCGAAGCCTCGCTGCGCGCCACGCCAGATATCGCCGACAACCGCTTCGGCTTCGCGCGGGTCGGTACTCCCCTGCAGGTCCTGTCCACCACGCCCAACGGCTGGACGTATGTCTTCAACCCGCACACCCAGGGTACCGCTTATGTGTCCAGCAACCTGCTGGGTCCCGGCGATGAGCCGTCCGACTACGTCAGCAAGCCCGCGCCGGCACTCATTGACCAGTCGCAGGAGCAGGTCGTGGTGACGCAGGACTCGATCCTCGCCACGTACCCGACGCCTGTCGACAGCGCGCGCTTCGGCCCACTGCCCGCCAGCACCATCCAGTCCGTGAACGGCACCGTGCGCGGCGACGACGGCGCGATCTGGTACCAGACCAGCGACTTCTACTACCTCCCCTCGAACGGCGTGTTCCAGCCCAGCGCGGCGGACACCTACGCCGGTCGCTGGTTGCGTGCGACGCTCCTGCCGGTGACCAAGGTCATCGCCTTCGAGGGTCAGACCGCCGTGCGCTCGATGCTGGCGCTGCGCGGCATCTCCGTGTTCCCGACGCCGACGGGCACCTTCAGCATCCTGCGCCGCGTGGCCAACGAGACGATGGACTCGCTGACGGTCGGCATCCCGCACGATAGTCCGTACGGTTACCTGGTCAAGAACGTGTTGTGGACCCAGTACTTCACCGACGACGGCGCCAGCCTGCACGACAACTACTGGAGCTCGAACTTCGGCGCCGCCGGCTCGCACGGGTGCCTCGGTCTGAGCCTGGGGGACAGCAAGTGGCTCTGGGATTGGGCGAGTATTGGCGTGCCGGTTATCGTCAACGCTGCCTGAGGCCCTCCGTAGCTCGCGCGCGCGGCCGTTGAGCAGCGACTGAGCGTCCGACGGCCTAGCGTGGCTTGAGCATGCAGTGCCTCATCCGCGAACGCGACTCGCTGCTCTCCCGCGACATGGTGATCGAGGACCACGGCGGGCATCAGCTGTTCCGCGTGCACGGGCCGATGGTGCGGGTGCGCGACGAGCTGCGCCTGGTCGACGCTGGCGGCGATGAGCGGGCGTGGATCAAGGACCCCGTGCTCGGCGACAGCTCCACGTTTGAGATCTATCGGGACAGCGCCCACTTCGCGGACGTGAAGACGGTCGCGACGGGGAATCTGCTCGAGGGCTTCGACATCGTGCTGCGCGGCGACGCGGCGGCCGAGCCGCTGCGTGCACGCGGCGATGTGTTCGAGCGCGACTTCGCCATTACCAGGCGAGGCCAGCCGGCAGCGCGGGTGCGCAAGCATGGGACCAGTGGGCTGCAAGTAGACACCGAGGCGGGGCAAGATGACGTGCTGCTGCTAGCCGCCGTCCTGGCGATCTGCGCGATGGCGGATCTGCGTGCCCGCGCGGCGTCAAAACATAACTAACAGAAGTTCGAGCTCGGAACGAGTTTTCTTTTGAAGTCGAAAGCTGCGGCGTTCTCCCCAGGGCGGGCTCGTTCAGGTCGCGTGTGTGTCTTTTGGAGTCGAAAGCTGCGGCTTTCTCCCCAGGGCGGGCTTGTTCGGTCACGGTGTGTCTTTTGGAGTCGAAAGCTGCGGCTTTCTCCCCAGGGCTCCGCGCCCTGGACCCCGCGTCCCAGAGCCCTACTCTCGGTGGCCGTCAGCCGCATCCGCTCGCCATCAACGCACGCACTGTCAAGACGCGTGTCTTCCAATCGGGTGGTTCGCATCGCTGTAACGCACGGACTGTCGACACGCGTGTAATCCGTAGGGTGGTTGTTACCCAAGGTAGTCACCTGAGGTGTGCTCCCCGAAGCGTCCTCCAAACGCGTCCCCCCGAAGGTATTCCCCGGAGCCCTCCGAAGGTGTTCCCCGAGGTCCCGCCCCGAGGTCCCGCGTGTGCGGGTCCCGGAGGCGTCCTCCAGGGCGTGAGCCATCCTATTGGATTACACGCGTGTCGACAGTGCGTGCGTTACAGCCATGCGAACCACCCGATTGGACTACAAGCGTCTTGACAGTGTGTGAGTTACGGCGATGCGAACCACCTGATTGGACTACAAGCGCCTTGACAGTGCGTGCGTAACAGCGATGCGAATCACCCGATTTGGATGACAGGCGTCTTGACAGTGCGTGCGTTGATGGCGAGCGGATGCGGCTGACGGCCACCGAGAGTAGGGCTCTGGGACGCGGGGTCCAGGGCGCGGAGCCCTGGGGAGAAAGCCGCAGCTTTCGACGTCTAAAGAAAACTCGTTACGAGATCAAGCCCGCCCGCCCTGGGGAGAAAGCCGCGGCTTTCGACGTCTAAAGATAACTCGCTATTTGGCCAGTGCTGTGAGCAGCAATTGCAACTGCATCGCTTGCCACCCTTGAAACGTTTGCGCGACCAGCGGCATCGTCTCTGAAACGCCCACTGTGGGAATATCGCTCTGCCCCGCGAGGTCCTGAAACTGCTGCACCAGGCTCGTGAGCGTCTGCGTGTTGTACACCAGCACTCGAATCCGCCCCTGGTCGATCTGATCGTGAAAGATGGCAATATCCCGCGCCGTCGGCTCGTTGCCCTCGGCCACCGCCTGCATGAACCCCTGCGGCGACACGATCTGCAGCTTCGTGGCTTCAGCCATGTACACGAAGATGCTCTCGGTGGACCCCACCGGGGTGCCCCCGAACTGCGCACCGACCTGAGCCACCAGCGCGTGGTACGTGGCCATGCGCTGGTCCAGCGCGTCGGCTTGCGCCGCGAAGTACGCCGAACTCTCCGGTGAAAGCTGTACGAGCGCCTCGCCGATGGCCGAGCGGATCAGGTCGACGTACGTCGGGCTGTACCACACGTGCGGATTGTCGCCGACCTCCAGTCCCACCACGTCCCCGGCGTCAATCACCAGGGGCCGAACAGGGAGCGTTGCCAGCACGCGGTCGCTGAAATCGTCATAGCCGAGTCCGTTCTGGATGACTAGCTGCGCGTGCTGATACGCCAGCACGTCGCTGGAGCTCGGCTGGAACTCATGCGGATCCGCGGTCGGGTCGTCGAGAATCGCGGTCACGCTGACGCACTGGCCCCCGAGTTGTCGGGCAAGGTCCGCGTAAAAGTTTTCCACCGCGAGGACCCGCAGCGGAGCGCCCGGACAGGGTCCGTCGACCGGTGGACCGAGCTCGCCGACGAGCGGAAAGCCGTCGCCGTTGAACTCCCAGGCAAACCGCTCGCGCAGCCCGCGCTGCTGGACCTGTCCGGACGGGTCCTGGACGTATGCCCGCGAGGCGTCGCTGAAGGCGACCACGCCATCCACGGAGCGGGCTTCCAGTTGGCCGGTGCTCGTCGGCTGCACGGTCGTGCCCATTTCCACGACGGTCACCGGCGGACCCTGGCAGGCACCGACGACGTCCGGGATCTGGCTGGCCAGCTGCGCGAACTGCCCGCTGTACCGACAGGTGCGGGCGCCCGACGCGCACGCGGTCAGCAGGGCAACCACCGCCAGTGCCAGGCCAAGCCGCCAGACTCGAACCGCACTGCGCAACGCGCAACTATAGCAAGGCGACTCGACGCAGCCAGTCGAACAGACGGTAGCTGGAAGTCAGCACGCGCGAAGCGGACAGGGCCTGTACCGGCGCTGGCGGATCCGCGCGCACCGGGCGCGGAAGACGTCGCAGCCAGATCGAGCCGTCCCGTCCGCAGGCCGCCACGGTTGTGCCGTCGGCCGACAGCGCGACCGCCTCACAGGCAGTCCCCGCCGTCGCGACTTCGTGCGCCAGCTCCGCCGTGCGCATCTCCCAGACCGTGATGCGGCCGCCGAGTGTGCCCACGCCCAGCCGTGAGCCGTCACCCGCGAACGCGAGCGCGGTGACGCCGCGCCCGACCGGCAGCTGCGCCACGGGCTGACCCCCGGGCGCGTGCCAGACGGTCAGCGGCACCCGCGGGCCCGCCGCGGCGATCGAGCGGCCATCTCGCGACACCGCCAGTGCGGTCACCGACGCGTGCCAGGCGAAATTCGCCGCCAGCCGGCCGCTGCCAACCTTCCAACAGCACACGGTGCCATCCTCGCTGCCCGGCCGCTAGCCAGGCAGCGTTGCTCGACAGGGCCACGCCGCGCAGCGTGCGCCCGCTCACGCGATACTCGTGGCGCTGGCGCTGCTCCACCACGTCCCACACGCTCAGCGCCGGGCCCTCAGCGGTCACCGCCAGCAGGTCGCCCGCGGGCATGAAGGCCAGTGCACGAATCCGGCCCGCGCCCGCGGCCTTTGGCAGCCGGATGGTCCGCTCGGTGCGGCCTGTCGAAGACGCCCGCAACGTGACGCGGCCCTCGCGGTCGCCAGTTGCCAGCACCTGTCCGTCAGACGAAAACGCCATGGCGGACTGGACGGCCGCGCGGCGTAGCTTCCAGGCCCGTGGATTGGGGGATCTGGCATTGGGCGCCCTTGAATTGGAGGCCCTGGGATCGGGAGACCCGGGATTGGGATGCGCTTTCGCGCTCTGGCGTCGCGGCGGCGCGTACAGCGTGTTGAGCACGGCCACGTGACGCGAGCTCAGGCTCGGGCGGGCGGTGTCGAGGAACTCGTCGAGCGTCGGCACACGCGCGTAGTCGTCCTGACAAATGCGCGCGAAGCGCTGAGTCGCTTCGCGCATGGAGGCCAGACCCGCGAGGTCTCGAAAGAGCGGCGATGCGGCGGGGTCTGCAAAGTCCGTGCGACGGAACAGCAGGTTGTCGCCGGTGTTGTAGGTCTGCCACAGGCGCGGCGCATCCGTCAGCGCGCGCAGCGCCAGGACAATCACGATCGCGGCGAAGCGGTCCAGCTCCGCGTCAAACTGCAGGCTGCGGCGCGGATGCTGATAGTTCGGATCGCCTGATTCGCTGGCCGGTCTCCCATGCAGGGCTGGCACGAACATGCCGTCGTAGTCGACCAGCCGCAGCGTGCCGGAGCTGTCCACCAGGACGTTGCCGTGCTGCAAATCGCCGTGCGCGATGCCCCGCCGGCGCAGCTCCGCCACCAGCTGGACGAAATGCCGCTCGATGTTCTGGAGTGCCGCGGGATTCGTCAGATGGTCTTCGACGGCGCGGTTCAGGGGGCGGCCGTCGAGCCACGCCATTTTGGTGATCGGGTACCACGCCTGACCGACGCGCACGCCGCTATCCAGGTACTCGATCGGCACCAGCGGTCCGCCGCTCAGGCGCGCCAGCGTCTGACTGATGGCCGCGTAACGTGACCCGCGATCGGCGGCCTCGCGATGAAAGCAGCGCACCGCCCACTGCCGCGCGCCCGCTCGAAGCTGGTAGGTCACCGCGAAATTGCCGGCTACCGCGCGCGGCAGCCCCAGGCTGCCGATCGCGACGCTGGCGGCGCGCAACTGGGCGTCGGCGAACGCGGTCGACGGATGCTGGACCGCTGCCTGATAGGCGACCAGGTCAGGCAGCCGCATCGGACGGCACCGCGAGCCACATCAGCGACACGTCGTCGTTGCGTAGCAGCCGCTGTCCGCGCAGGCGGCGCACCCAGCGGCGAAAGCCGGCCGCGGTCCGGTCGAATGCAAGGACCTCGAGCGCCGCGCATGCGCGCGCGCGAGCGAGAAGCGACTGGGCAAGAAACGTCGCGGCCAGCGCGTCGGACATCAGCAGGAAGGTGTCGCCCGGCTGCCAGCTGCCCTCGGCCGCGACGATGGCGCCCTGGTCGCGCAAGCACGCGTTGGCCGCGGCACGTGAGGCGAGCAACAGCGGCTGGTTGCCGAAGGCTTCCGGATCCGAGAGGGGCAGCGCGGTATGAACCAGCCCGTCGCGGACCAGGAACAGACACGAATCGCCCACCGCGAGGGCGTTCCACACGCCATCTTCGTGGAGCGTAAGGCCAACCAGGGCCGCGAATGCGCCGCGCCGCGCCTGCTCGGCGGCGTACCACGGTAGGTCGCGCTGCTCGACCTCCGTCGACCAGCGCGCCTGCAGAGGCGCGAGGTCGGCTTCGATCGTCTCGGCCGCCAGCGCACCCGAGGCGTAGCCGCGCACCAGCAGTTGCGCCCAGAGGCGGGCGAATGCGCTGGCAGAGGCGCCGTCGGCGACCGCGAAGCGCCGCCGCCGGCGGCTCCAGGCAATCGCGTCTTCGTATTCGGCTCGGGACGAGCCGCCCTTTGCCAATCGGAACACCGACGGCTCGAGCATCTCAGCGCAGGTTGGCGGGGCGGGTGCCGATATCCAGGAACTGGATGACCGCCGCGGCGTCGGCGTTGAAGACGAACCCTCGGGTGCCGTCCTCGACGGCGTACCCCTCCTGGCGCGCGGCCGACTGCAAGTGAGGGGGCAAGGTACTGGACATGCTGAACAGGCGACGGGCAAAGCTGTCAGGCAGGGTTTCGTCGGTGGATGGGAATTCCACCGAGGGTGCGCGACGGTCGGACAGGTGCACGTTGAACAGCAGCGCTTCGCCGTCTTCGGTGGCGAGCGACTGGAGCGCCTGGGCCGCGCCGCACGGATCGCCGTCGGTGGCTTCGCCGTCGGTGATGTTGAAGACGACTGGCGGGAACGCGGACGGGTGCTGGTGGACCCACGTGGTCAGCGCCTGGTCGGCCCTGGGTGAGGGCCTCGGTCATGGGCGTGCCGCCGTTGGCGTGCGGGTCGACCCAGATGGGGAACTTGACGGTCTGTTCGACGAGGCCGCCGGCGCCGTCGGGGATCTTCTGGAGGCGGTCTTCGACGCGCAGCGGCTCGTTGGCGAGGCGGCTGATAGGCACGATCGGGCTGCCGTCCGCGGCCAGCGTCAGCGCGTGCTTGACGCTGGCGCCGTAGCCGATGACGCCGACGTCGAAGTAGTCGCGCACGCCCTCGTCCTTGGAGCAGCGGATCACCAGCGAGGCGAGGAGTCGATTGATGATGGTGGCCAGCTCGTCGGCCTTGGAGTGCCCCGCGCCGCCCGAGAACCCGTCGGCCATCGAGCCCGACTGGTCGAGGAGGAAGAGAAAGCAACCAGGGTTGGAGCGGCTGATATCTGCCTGGTAGGCCATCAGCCTATGAGGCTAAGCGCTGGCGGTCTGGTTTCCGGTCACGATGCCGCATCAGAAGCATTTGATTCTTTTTAAAGTCGAAAGCTGCGGCTTTCTCCCCAGGGCGGGCGGGCTCGATCTCGTAACGAGTTCTCTCTTGTAGTCGAAAGCTGCGGCTTTCTCCCAGGGCTCCGCGCCCTGGACCCCGCGTCCCAGAGCCCTAAACTGGGTGGCCGCCCGGCCACATCCGCTCGGCATCAACGCACGCACTGTCAACACGCGTGTAACCCAATAGGATGGCTCTCGCCCCCGAGGACACCGCGTCCCAGAGCCCCACTCTCGGTGGCCACCGGCCGCATCCGCTCGGCATCAACGCACGCCCTGTCGACACGCGTGTAATTCATAGGGTGGTGGTCGCCGGCAGGACAGCTCAGGGATGCGTACGCGGTGCGGGACCTTCGGGGGCGGGACCTCGAGGCGGGAACCCGTGGCGGGAACCTGGAGGCGGACCCCGGGGGAGCACCTTCGGAGGGGCAGCTCCGGGGAATACCCTCGGAGGGACGCCTCGGGAGCACACCTCGGGTTCCCACGTTGGGTGACAACGACCTATAGATTGCAGGTGTGTCGACAGTGCGTTACCGCGATGAGAACCACCCCCGATTGGCTGACACGCGTGGTGACAGTGCGTGCGTTACGGCGAGCGGATGCGGTCGGCGTCCACCGAGAGTAGGGCTCTGGGACGAGGTGTCCTCCAGGGCGAGAGCCATCCTATTGGGTTACACGCGTTCTCGACAGTGCGTGCGTACCAGCGAGCGGATGCGGCTGACGGCCACCGAGAGTAGGGCTCTGGGACGCGGGGTCCAGGGCGCGGAGCCCTGGGGAGAAAGCCGCAGCTTTCGACTACAAGAGAGAACTCGTTACGAGATCGAGCCCGCCCGCCCTGGGGAGAAAGCCGCAGCTTTCGACTTAAGAACAAAACTCGTTACGAGATCAAGCCCGCCTGGGGAGAAAGAAAACTCTCCTCCTGATGCGGCATCGTGCTCGATGGCGGTATGGTGGCGCTGCGCGGCAGTGGTCGAGGCGCTGGATCGGACGGCTGTCAACGAGCTGCTCGCCGTATAACCCGATGGAGAGTGCCGCATGCGGCTGACCCCGCGCGAACAGGAAAAACTGCTGATCTTCGTGGCCGCCGACCTGGCTCGTCGTCGCGCCGCGCGCGGCTTGAAGCTGAATTACCCCGAGGCAGTCGCGCTGATCACCGCCGAGCTGCTGGAGGGCGCACGCGACGGCCGCTCCGTCGCCGACCTGATGAGCGCCGGGAAGCACATCCTGCGGCGGGAGGACGTGATGGACGGCGTGCCCGAGATGATCGACCAGGTCCAGGTGGAAGCGACGTTTCCAGACGGCACCAAGCTCGTGACCGTCCACGAGCCGATCCCGTGACGCCGGGTGAGGTCATGCCCCTGGAAGGCACGCTGGTGTTGAATGCGGATCGGCCGACTACGGCGATCGACGTGGTCAACACCGGCGACCGACCCATCCAAGTGGGCTCCCATTTTCACTTCTATGAGGTCAACGCGGCGCTGGACTTCGAGCGCCCACGCGCGTATGGCCAGCGGCTGGACATCCCGTCCGGCACCGCGGTGAGGTTCGAACCCGGCGAGCGCAAGAGCGTTAACCTGATTCCCTTCGCCGGCAGACGCGTCGCCTATGGCTTCAACGCACAGGTGAACGGAGTGCTCCAGTAGCGTGCCGCGCGAAATCGATCGTGGCCGCTACGCCGCGCTGTACGGTCCAACCACCGGCGACCGCGTTCGACTGGCAGATACCGAGCTGATCATCGAGGTCGAAGCAGACCGCACGCGCTACGGCGATGAAGTCAAATTCGGCGGCGGCAAAACCATCCGCGATGGCATGGGCCAGTCGGCAACCGCCACCGACGTGCCCGACCTCGTGATTACCAACGCCCTGATCGTCGACCACTGGGGCATCGTCAAGGCGGACGTTGGCATCAAGGACGGACTGATCCGCGCGATTGGCAAAGCTGGCAATCCGGACATCATGGACGACGTCGATCCACTGCTGGTCATCGGCGCTGGCACGGACGTGATCGCTGGCGAGGGATTGATTCTCACCGCCGGTGGCATCGACGCGCACATCCACTTCATTGCACCGCAGCAGATTACCGAAGCGATTGCCTCGGGTATTACCACGATGATCGGCGGTGGCACCGGTCCGAGCACCGGTACCAACGCCACGACCTGCACACCCGGCGAGTGGAACCTGGCGCGCATGCTGCAGGCCGCGGACGCCTATCCGGTGAACCTTGGATTTCTGGGCAAGGGCAACTCCAGCGGCACGGACGGCCTGCGCCAGCAGGTCCGCGCGGGCGCGATCGGTCTCAAGCTGCACGAAGACTGGGGCAGCACCCCGGCCGCGATCGACGCCTGTCTGCGGGTCGCGGACGAGTTGGACGTGCAGGTTGCAATCCACACCGACACGATCAACGAAGCCGGGTTCGTGGAAGACACCATCCGCGCCATCGCCGGGCGGACGATCCACACGTACCACACCGAGGGCGCTGGTGGCGGACACGCGCCCGACATCATCAAAGTCGCTGGACTGGCCAACACGCTGCCGTCCTCGACAAATCCCACGCGACCGCTGACCGTCAATACCGTCCAGGAGCACCTGGACATGTTGATGGTGTGTCACCATCTGAGTCCGGATATTCCAGAGGACCTGGCGTTCGCCGAGTCGCGCATCCGACCGGAGACCATTGCCGCCGAGGACATCCTGCACGACATGGGCGCGCTGAGCATGATCTCGTCGGATTCGCAGGCGATGGGGCGGGTGGGCGAAGTCATCCTGCGCACGTGGCAGACCGCGCACAAGATGAAGGTCCAGCGCGGCCCGCTCGTGGAGGCCGGCGACCCGCCGCGGCACGACAACGCGCGCGTCAAGCGCTACGTCGCCAAATACACGATCAACCCCGCGATTGCGCATGGCATGGCGCAGCTGATCGGCTCCGTGGAGCCTGGCAAGCTCGCGGACCTGGTGCTGTGGAAACCGGCGTTCTTCGGCGTCAAGCCCGAGCTTATCCTCAAGTCAGGTCTGATCGCATACGCGGCGATGGGCGATCCAAATGCTTCGATCCCCACCCCCGAGCCGGTGCTCTATCGACCAATGTTCGCGGCGGCGACCGCGCGGAGCACGTCGGTGACGTTCCTGTCTTCGGCGGCGCTCGACGACGACGTGCCGCGGCGGTTGGGTCTGCAGAAGCGCCCTGTCGCGGTGCGCGACACGCGGGGATTGGGCAAGCGCGACATGGTCGCGAACTCCGCGACACCCTCGATCGAGGTCGATCCGCAGACGTACGCCGTGTATGCTGACGGCGTCCACCTGACGTGCGAGCCTGCTGTGAGTCTGCCGATGGCGCAGCGCTATTTCCTCTTTTGACGAGCGCCAGTGTTTGGCCCATGTGAGTGTGACTCTCCCGATGTCGCCGCCGCCGTCTCCCCCGTCCTGATGCGCGCGCACTGGCTGGACGTGCTCCACGTCCTCGACTCGTCGTTTCCTACCGGCGGTTACGTCCACTCCGCCGGCTTGGAGTCCGTCGCCGGCGGCCGCGGCGGGCTCGAAGCGCTCTTGCGTCTGCGCATCGAGCAGTCGCTAGCGCGCCTCGAACTCGTCTTTGTCCTCCACGCGTACCAGCACGACCTCCTGGAGCTCGACGCACGCTTCCACGCCCTGCAGCTCATGCGTGAGCCGCGCGAGGCGAGCTCGGCGATTGGCGCGAGTTTGCTCAGATCGGTGGTCAGCGTGGTGCACGACGCCCGCGTGGGTCAGTTCCTGCGGGATGGCCGCTACCGACATCACCCGATCGCGTTCGGCGCGGTGGCCGCCGCGCTCGAGGTGCCTGCCTATCTGGCCGCCGAGGCGTTCGGCTTTGGCAGCGTTCGGTCGCAAGTCGCCGCGGCGCAGCGCCTGGGCTGGATCGGGCAGCGCGAGGCGCAGCTGGTCCTGCATCGGCTGAAGCCGGCGCTGGCGGCAGCCGTTGTCCACGCGTCGCGGCTGGAGGTCGAGCAGGCCAGCGCCTTCGCCCCGACCTGGGACATTGCCTGCATGGCGCACGAGCGCGCCGACGTGCGGATGTTCGCATCATGAGCCGTCCGCTGCGCATCGGCATCGGCGGCCCGGTCGGCTCGGGGAAGACGGCGCTGGTGGACCGTGTCTGCAAGGGGTTGCGCGACGAGCTCGAGCTCGGCGTGGTGACCAACGACATCTACACCCGCGAGGATGCCGAGTTCCTGGTGCGCGCCCAATCGCTGGCCCCCGAGCGCATCCGTGCGGTAGAGACCGGTGGCTGCCCGCACTCCGCGATCCGTGATGACGTGTCGATGAACCTCGCGGCCGTCGAAGCGCTGGTCGACGACTTTCCTGACCTGCAGGTCGTGCTGTTGGAGAGCGGAGGTGACAACCTCACGGCCACCTTCAGCCCGGACCTCGCCGACGTGCAGGTGTACGTCATCGACGTCGCGGGCGGCGACAAGGTCCCGCGCAAGGGTGGCCCGGGCGTCACCAGCTCAGAGCTGCTGATTATCAACAAGGTGGACCTCGCCGAGGCGGTGGGCGCCTCCCTGGAGGTCATGGACCGCGAGGCGCACCGCGTGCGGGAGGGTCGCCCGGTGCTGTTCACGAACCTGCGACGCGGTGACGGTGTGCCAGCCGTGCTGGACTGGGTGCGCCAGCAGCTTGTCGGCCGCGCGTAGCCGTCTCGTTTTCGAGGCTCGAAACGGCCGAACGGCGCTGGCCGACGCGTCTACGCATCTGCCGCTGCTCGTCCAGCGTCCGCTGCGTGGACCTCAAGGCGAAGCCGTGGTGGCGCTCCTCACGCCCTCGGGGGCGTTGTTCGACGGCGACGCGATGCACCTCGAAGTCAGCTGCGCTCCACACACGGACGTCACCCTGACGACGGCCGCTGCCACCAAGCTCAACCGCTGTCCATCCGGCGCGATCCAGTTCGACTGCCACGTCGACGTCGGACCCGGTGCGACGTTTCGCTACCTTCCGCACGAGCTTATTCCCTTTGGGGGCACGCGCTATCGCCAGCAACTGAACGTCAATCTTCACGGCGATGCCAGCGCATGGCTGCTTGACGTGGTGGGCGCGGGACAGACAGGGGCGCCCTTCACGTACACGTGTTTGTCCTTCGAGACGACGCTGCGGCTCGATGGCAGCGTCTTTGCCCGCGAGCGGATGGGCATGACCCGGAACACCGCCCCACAGTTGCGTGGCCATACGCACTACGCTGGCCTGTTTGCGCTCGGCGCAGCGTGGACGCGCGCCAGCGCCGGCGAGGTCAACCGTCGCGTTGCGTGTGACCTGCCGCTGGCAGGCGCCTCGCTGCTGCCCGCGCATGGCATCGTGCTGAAGGCGCTGGGCGACGCGGCGGCTCCGCTGCGCGCCGCGCTGCTGCGCGCGATCGGCTGCCCTGGCTGGCTGCAGGCGCTGCTGCCGCCCTGACAGGCCGTTGAAAAGCCCGTCGAAGGGCTCCACCGTAGGTGGAATGGCTGACAGTGCGTGCCTCGAAGGGCCGAGGCTGACGTTTGAGGCCGTAACGTCTCGAGGTCAAAAGCATTCTTCTCTGAAGAGAAACAGACCTTTTTCAATACGCTGCTAAGCTCCTGGCATGGACTTTGGGTTGAGCGAAGAAGAGCGGATGATCCTGCAAACGGTGCGCGAATTCGTGCGCAAGGAGGTCGCCCCGCTGCTGACGGAGGTGCAGAAGGCTGAAGTCCGCGGCGAGCGCTTCCCGGAATCGTCAGACCATCCGCGCGCTGCAGGCTCGGGCACGCACTGCCGGTCTCTGGGGCCTGCAGACGTCGGAGGACTACGGCGGCGCCAACCTGAGCGCAGTGCTGAACGCGCTGGTGGCGATGGAGCTCGGCCGCTCGCTGGTGTCGTTCAACTTTGGCGGCGGCGCCGACAACATTCTGTTCGGTGGCACCGACGAGCAGAAACAGCGCTACCTGCTGCCAAGCATCGAAGGCGAACGTCATTCGTGTTTTGCGCTGTCGGAGCCGAACACCGGCTCGGATGCGACCAACATCCAGACGCGTGCTGTCCAGGACGGTGGCGACTGGGTGATCAACGGTCAGAAGACGTGGATCTCGAACGCGCACGACGCGGACTTCGCCATCGTCTTTGCAGTCACCGATGCGGACAAACGGGCGCGGGGTGGCATCACGGCGTTTCTGGTCGATCGCGACATGGGCTGGACCGAGCGGCCGATCGCGCTGATGAGCAGCTGGGAGGCTTCCGACGTGTGGTTCGACGACGTGCGCGTCCCGGCGTGCAACGTGCTGGGAGACGTTGGCAACGGCTTCGGGCTGGCCATGCAGTGGATCGGCCGCGGCCGACTCTCGATCCCGGCTCGCGCGGTTGGCCAGGCGCAGGGCCTCCTGCAGTTAGGTCTCGACTATGCGCGCCAGCGCAAGGCGTTTGGTCAGTCGATTGCCGACTATCAGGCCATCCAGTGGATGCTGGCGGACAGCGCCATCGAAATCGAGCAGGTCAAGTGGGCAACGCTGCACGCCGCGTGGGTCGCCGACCAGGGGCGCGATCCCCGTCACTACGCGTCGATTGCAAAGGTCTCGGGCGCGCAGATGGTGTTCCGCGTGGCCGATCGCATGCTGCAGGTGCACGGTGGCATGGGCTACACGCGCGAGGTGCCGATCGAGCGCATCCTGCGCGAGGTGCGCGTCTACCGGATTTTCGAGGGGACCGACGAGATTCAAAAGCGAAGCGTGGCGCGCAACCTGCTGAGAGACTACGTTCGCCTGGACGAGTGGAATTAGGTCTTACTCTGGATGAGGCGCATGCCGCGTCACTGCTGATGAAGGCTCCTCCCAGCGTGACGCACAACCTGCCCCGGCCGACTTTGTTGTAAAATGCAAGGGACTGGAAAAGAGAGTGCGATGACCAGGCCCCGCCGTTCCCAGTGCCCCGTCGCCTGTTCGCTGGATGTCATCGGCGACCGTTGGACGCTGCTGGTCATTCGTGACCTGTTTGCTGGCAAGTCGCGCTTCGGGGATTTTGCTGCCTCTTCCGAGCACATCCCGACCAACATTCTGGCCGAGCGGCTCAAGCGCCTGGAGGCCGCCGGGCTGATCGAGAGCAGCGCCTACAGCGAGCACCCGCCGCGCGTTGACTATCACCTGACACAACGTGGCCGCGACCTGGCGCCAGTGCTGGACGCCGTGGCGAACTGGGGCCTGGACCAATTCCCAGGCACCCGCCGTCCAGCGCGAACCCAGCCGGAGCCCGTGGAGCTAGCCGCCGCGCACGCATTGCCGCCGTTCACGGACGCGCCCCGTTGATCGGCGGCAGAACGCACGAGCCGACGCCGTCAGCTCCCTCCCGCTGTGAGCGGATCCCCTCAAAGCCCCACCCACGGAGGTGAGATCACCACTTTGACGCGTGCCCATTGACAGGACCGGCGGCAGAGGTCGCCAGCGGAGGCCCTCAGCTGGATACGTCCCAGTGAGTTGCCGCGCTGCGTGTGGTGAAATCTCCAGTTTTACAAGCGCGCGTGAAGGGGACCCGCGGCAAAGGGCGCCAGCGGAGGCCGTTTAACGGCCCGCGCTTCTCAAGGCGCCGATCCCATCAACGCGTTGTCCCCACAGGGAAACGCCCCCGCCCTGCACCGCGGACCCTTCAGCGCGGCTTGCTCCCCCCGTAAATCGCCCAGTCCAACCGCTTCCAGAACACGTCCACGTTCGTAAACCCCGCCGCGCGCAACCATTCCAGTTGTGGCTGCAGCGGAATCATGTAGCGCACGTGATTCTCGTAGCGCGCCTGCTCCTGCTCGGAGCGATGCGTGCGCTTGTGCGGTGCCTCGGTATCGTAGCGATCGTTAACCCGCTCCCAGATCGACTCGAGGGTCTCGTCCGGCGCCCGCACCGGATCGTAGTTGACGTACCAGCCGCCGGGTCGCAAGTGCGCGTAGATCTCGCCAAAGATGGCGCGCTTGCGGTCGTCGGGCACGTGGTGGATGCTCAGCGCTGAGACGGCAGCATCGAGCGGCTCGGAGCCGACGAGGGACCAGTCCGGCGCCAGCATGTCCAGCTCGACATAACGAAAGCGCCCCGCGAACGGCGCCATGACGCGCGCGCCCTCGGCCGCCATCTGCGGCGAGTACTCCGCCAGAATGGCGTTGGCGTGTGCATACTCGGCCAGGACCGCGCGGCTGGCCGCGCCCGTACCCGCGCCGAGGTCCAAAAACGTGAAGGCGTCGCCCTGGCCGAAGGGCAGCAGGCGAGCAACCAGCGTCAGCTGATCGCGCCGCTGCTGATCGCGCTGTTCGGACTGCGCCGCGAACGTGCGCGCGATTTCCTCGGACTTCCAGATCGCCGCGTTGGTGTCGG
This sequence comes from uncultured Chloroflexia bacterium, assembly GCA_963776625.1. Classification (GTDB taxonomy): domain Bacteria; phylum Chloroflexota; class UBA6077; order UBA6077; family CF-72; genus CF-72. The sequence continues at coordinate 927,093 of CAVZNP010000015.1, forward strand.
CGTCGGTCGGATCCGGCATGCTCGCCATCTTACCCCAGGGCGCCACCTCAGCCAGCACACGCTCGCTCGGCGGAAGCTCGAGCGGCGTGCGTCTGCGTGCCAGCGCGCGGATCCTGCCGCGGTCCCAGGATCACCGGTTCCCGCCAGCATGAGGCGTGCGTCCGGACAACGCACGGCCCCGCGTACCATTTCTGACGCGATGTCAGACGTCCTGGTGGTAGCCCCCATCCACGAAGATGCGCTTCAGCTCATGCGCGACAGTGGCCTCGAGGTGACCGACGCCCGCGGCAAGTCGCCCGACGAGCTGCGCGAGCTGCTCAAGACGCACCGCGCGCTGCTCGGTCGCGCGGGCGTCAAGATCGACGACGAGCTGCTCGCCGAGGCGCGCCAGCTGCGGGTCGTGGCCGTCGGCTCCGTCGGTATGGACAGTCTTGACCTGCCGTACCTCTACAGCCGTGGCCTCAAGGTGTTCAACGCGGCCGGCGGCAATCGCAACGCCGTGGCCGAGCTGGCCGTCGGCAACGCGATTGCGCTGTTGCGGCAGACGCACAAGGCCAACACCGACCTGCACAAGGGCATCTGGCCGGCCATGTTTCAGCGCCCCGAGGGTTTCGAGCTCTGGCACAAGACGGTGGGCATCGTCGGTCTGGGCGACATCGGCTCGCTGGTCGCGCGGCTGTTTCTGGCGTTCGAGACCACGGTCATCGCGTACGACCCGTACGTGCGCTACGTCTACGACGCGACGCTGCGTCAGACGCCGGCCGTGGAGATGGTCAAGCTCGACGACCTGCTCCGACGCTCCGACCTCATCACGGTGCACGTCCCGTTGAGCGACGAGACCTTCCACATGTTTTCCGCCGAGCAATTCAAGCGGATGAAGCCGAGCGCGTATTTCATGAACTACTCGCGCGGCAAGGTGGTGGATGAGCCCGCGCTGGCGGATGCGTTGGAGACGCAAGAAATCGCCGGTGCGGCGATCGACGTGTTCGAGGTGGAGCCCGCGAATGATTCGGTCCTGTTGGGTCTGCCGAACTGCATCGTGACGCCGCACATCGCGGGCGTCCCGCGTGAAGCGATGCGCCGGTTAGGGATGACAGTCGCGCAGCGGATCATCGATGAGCTGACGTCGTCCGCGGAATAGTGTGCTGACGCTTCGCGCCGCCGATCTCTGCAAAACGGGAATTGTCACCTCGGGTTTCTCTTTTGTCGACGGCGACAGGCACGCCTCCTTGGTGTGGCCGATGGTCTGGGGGCTCAGGCGCTTCGCGGGGCGCCGCCTACGATCGTCCGCGCGGCCCCGCGCTGCCGTGAGCTCGCCCTTCGAAGTGCTATCCTCACCCCCGCGGGTGCGCGCATGTTGAACCTTCACCACGGACGAACTCTGAGCGTCCAGCCAGGCACTGGGGCAGAAGACCTGGTCGAAATCCGCGGCGCCGACGGCGCCCTCGAGCTGCGCCTCAAACTGACCGAAGACGGCGTCGTGCTGCAGCTCGAGGCAGCACGCATCTCGCTCAAGGCCGACCAGTCCATCGACCTGGAGTGTCAAACCCTCAACGTCAACGCTGCGGCGGACGTGAACCTTCAGGCGCGCGGCGATCTGCGAGTGCGCGGCGAGCGCGTCTATATCAACTGAGCGCTGAGCCGATGCCACCTGCCGCGCGGATGAGCGACTTGACGCTGCACGATGCGCCGCATTGTCACGCGCCGATCCATCCGCCAGCGCCGGTGCCCACGCCGGTGCCGCATCCGCCGATTCCGTTTCCCATCGTCCTCAACTGCGTCCCGACCGTGCTGATCGGCAATCTGCCCGCGGCCGTCGTCGGCTCAATGACCCAGCCGTGTCTGGTCCCGCCGTGTGTGCCAGGCGGACCGGGGACGATCGCGATGGGCTCCACCACGGTCATGATTGGCGGTAGGCCAGCCGCGCGCGTGGGCGACCTGGTCAGCTTCACGACGTGCGCGGCGCCGATCCCGAGTCCGACGGGCAAGATTTTGCCGCCAGGCGCGCCGAACGTCATCATCGGCGGCTAAACCGTAGTGCGGCGCGAGCACGTTGACCGCTTGCGACCCGTGTGCCCAACCTGCCGCGCCAGCGGGCGGGCGGCGGCCGAACTGCGACTCGGCGCGGTCAGTCGCGCGGAAGGCGACGAGATCCGCGAAGGCGTGCTGCTGTGCACGGAGCCGATGTGTCAGCGCGAGCATCCCATCATCGACGGTATTCCAGTTGTCGTGGCGGACCTCACGTCGTGGGCAGCGCACCAGCTGGATGCCGTGTTGTGGCGGTCGGATCTGTCGGCCTTTACCGAGAGCTTGCTGGGTGACGCGGCCGGGCCGGGTTCCGGAGTTCGAGCGGCAGCGCACCACGCTGAGCGCCTACGGGCGCGTGCACTGGGGTGATTTCGACAGGGAGGAGCCGCTGCCGCGGGAGTCGTCGCTGGCGTCGTTGCTGGAGTCCGCGCTTGGGCTGCTGGACAGCCCGCAGGCGTCGGGATCGGGCATGTGGATCGACCTGGGCTGTGGCGCCGGGCGCGCGACGTACGAGTTGGCCACGCGCGGCGCCGTGAGCGTATCGGCCTCGCGCACCGTCGACGGGGTGACGCCGGGCACGCAGGGCGTCGCCGGGGTGACGCCCGACCGGCCGTCGGTTCGCACTGATCTGGTCGTCGGCGTCGACCTGAGCTTTGCGATGTTGCGCCTGGCGGAGCGTGTGCGCCACGCCGGACTTGCCGTATTTCCGTTGCGCCGCGTTGGCCTCGTCTTCGACCGCCGCGAGCTGCGCATCCCTGATGTCCCCGCGGAGCGCATGAGCTTCTGGTGCTGCGACGTGGACAATCTGCCGTTCCCTGATGCCTCCTTCGCGGGTGCGCTCAGTCTGAACGTGCCGGACTGCGTGCCGTCGCCGCTGCAGCACCTCGCCGAGATGGGCCGCGTGTTGACACCCGAGGCGACGGCGCTGCTGACCACCCCGTACGACTGGGCAGCCACCGCGACGCCGGTCGCCCAGTGGCTGGGCGGGCACTCGCAACGCGGCGAGGCGCATGGCTCGAGCGCCGCGGAGCTGCGGCGCGCGCTGCTGACCGTGGACACCGGCCTGTCGATTGCGGCGGAGCAAGATCGCGTTCCCTGGCGGGTGTATGTGAACGAGCGGGCGTCGATGGACTACGCGGTGCACCTGCTGCGGCTAATCCGCCGCGCGCTGTGACCCGGCGGCGGGCCGTATGTGGGTGGTGCGCGTGACGAAAAATCGGGACATCTCTGCGGACCGCCGCCATCGGTGGGTGAAGAAGCGCAAACAAGCCGCCCTTTCGCTGATGCGCGCTGAGGCGGTCCCTGTCAGCGCGTTCGCGGAAAGTGAGAAACCAACCCCTTCGGGATGTGACGAACGTCTGAGAAGATCCGCCGCGCGGGGCGCCAGCTGACGATCTCCGCCGGCGCGCCCCGAGGCAGGCCCCAATGGAGATCGTCAGCGCGCCCTCACCGCCTACCCCGTGCGCGCCGCGTCCTCCACATTCGCCACGGCGAGCGGCAACGCCTCCCCGTAGCGCGCGACGTGCAGCCGCTGGCGCAGCGCCGTGAAGCGGTCATAAAACCCGCCGATGTCCTCCCGACTGAGGTCCGGCAGCCTCAGAATCGACTCGCGATGGTTCGCGGGTCGCTCCAGATAGTCGGCCGGCAGGTAGCCCTGCTCGAGGCACGTCGTGAAGAGGTGCGTCCCCGGGTAAGGATAGAACACAAAGTAGCCGAAGTCCGCGACGTTCAGTTCCTCCGCCAGTTCGAGTGTCTGCTCCACGTCATCTCGCGGTCTGCCCGGCAGGCCAGCATGAAGTTGGCGGTCAGCATGATGCCCGCCTCGCGCGTCCAGCGGAAGACGTCCCTGAACCGCTGATTGGTCACCTGCCGCCGCATGATTCCACGCCGCACGCGCTCACTCCCACTTTCGACGCCGTACGTGATCTGGTGGCAGCCGGCCGCCGCCAGCATCTGGAGTAACGGCGCATTCGACGGTCTCCACGCGCGCGTGGAGGGAGAACGGCATGCCCACCCCTCCGCGCCGTACAGTCCGCAAAAGTCCATGACCCACGAGTGATTGATGGTGAAGGTGTCGTCCAGGAAGATGACGTACGCCAGGCGCTTCTCGTCGCGCAGTTGGTGCAGTTCCGCCAGCACGTTCGCGTGCGACCGGCGCCGACCGTAGTCTTCGCCACCGGCGGCGTAGAGCTCGTTGTACATGCGTGCCGCACAGTAGGTGCAGGGAAATGGACAGCCACGCTGGGTCGTCATGTGGACGGTGCCGTTGGGCTCGTCGAGCAGGTCGCGCGCCATGAAGGGCAGGCGATCCAGCGGCGCCAACGGAGCACGCAGCTCGGGCCTGCGCGATGAACCACGCGCCCAGATGTTGTCGATGCGATCGGTAGCCGCGCCGTGCTCGAGGGCGCGCACCAGGTCGAGCATGGGCTGTTCGCCCTCGCCCAGGCAGACGTAGTCGAAGCCTGGACTGGACAGCAAGAGTTCGGGCGCGAAGGTGGCGTGCAGGCCGCCGGCGATGACTGGCACGTCGAGGCGCGAGCGGATGACCTCGATCAAACGCCTGGCGCGCAACCACTGACGGGTGGTGAGCGAGACGCCGAGCAGGTCTGGGCGCGCGGCCGCCACCGCCTGGGCGACGTCGAGGTCGTCGGCATCCAGGTGGGCGCGCACGAAGCCGACGTCGTGGCCGTGCGCGCGCAGGTAGGCGCCGATGAACGCGGGGCCGATGGAGGCGACCGCCCAGGAGCGCTCCGTGTCGACTTCGAGGAAGACGATTCGCATGCCGCTGGTGTCGGGAGAGCTTACGCCGCGCGACGCGCGTCCTCCAGAGGCTCTGACCACGTCTATCTGACGCCCCCGCGCCCCGCGCGGTACGCTGTTTGCCTTGCTACCGAGCAACCCGAGCCCGCAGACAACCGCCGTCCTGGACGCCGCCGCCGCCCTCTTCCCCATCGTGCGCGAGTTCCAGGCTGAGACCGAGCGCGAACGCTGTATCCCCAAGCCGCTCGTCGCGCAATTGCACGAGGCAGGCCTGCACCGCATGCTGCTGCCAACGGTCATCGGCGGCCGGGAGCTCGACATTCCGACTCTGTTTCGAGTGGTCGAGCTCATCGCCGAAGCGGACGGCTCGGTCGGCTGGAACTTGATGAACAACTCCATCATCCAGCTGTCGTCGCTGGCGTTCCCCGACGCTGGCATCGAAGAGCTGTTCGCGAACGGCCCAGACCAGATCATCGCCGGCACGCTGGTGGCTGGCGGCGGGCACGGCCGACGCGTCGAGGGTGGCTATGAGGTCACCGGCCGCTGGCGGTTCGGGAGTGGCTGCCGCGAGGCGCGCTGGATGGTCGGCAACTTCGACCTCGCCGATGCGCGCTAGAGACGCCAGGCGTGTTCCGCATGGCGGTGCCCATTGAAGACGTGACCATCATCGACACCTGGGATATGACCGGTATGCGGGGTACCGCCAGTCACGACTGGAGCGTGACGGACGTCTTGGTGCCGGACCGACGCGTGGTGTTCGTGCCCGGTCGCATGCTGTTCAATCAGTGGCAGCGTTGGGAAGGCACGCTGTACCAGCTGCCAGTGCACACGATTATCGGACCGCACCACAGCATGATTGCTACGGGTATTGCGCGGGCGGGGATTGACGCACTGGTGGAGCTGGCGGGCGGCAAGGTGCCGCGCAGTCGCGTGGGCGTGCTGCTACGGGATCAGCCGCATATTCAGGACATGGTTGCGCGCGCGGAGGCGCGCCTGGGCGGCGGACGGGCGTACCGCGACGCCCTGGTCCGCGAGGTCTGGGCAACGGCGGCGGCTGGCGAGGCGCCCGGGTTGGACCTGTGTGCACGCTGTCGGCTGGCGGGCAGCTTCGCGGCCGACTCGGCCCGACAGGCGATGGACCTCGTGTTCCGCGCCGGTGGCACGACGGCGACGCAGCGGACGCAGCGGCTGGCGCATTGCTGGCGCGATCTGCAGGTGGTTGGCCAGGCGGCCGCGGTGAACCCGGACTGGTACCCGGTGGTGGGCAGGCACCTGCTGGGGCTGGAGGCGGGCACGCGCTTGACGGATCGCTAGGTTGGCGCCGCGCGCGGTGTGTGCTGGCGCCGTGGAACGTTCAAGCGCGAAGACGTGCGTGGCGATATGGGGGACCTGCCCGTGAAGGTGTGCACAAAGCCTGTCAGCAAGCGCCTCATGCTGCGGATGTCCTCAGGCGCGATGCGACAACCACGTCTGTTCGCGATGCGGGAGCAGGCCCGCATCAGAGGGCCCGAGCGAAAGCCGTCAGCTCGCGCCTCGTGACGCGGATCTCCTCAGACGTTCGTCACAACCGAGAAAGTGTCCATCGTGACAACCCCAGGGAGTTGGTGCGCACAGGGTCTCCCCAAGTTTTGCGAACGTACGACCAACGATGAATCTGCACTCGGTGGAACGCGATGCGTCAACCGTGTTCCTGCGCGATGCGCGACAGGATCCGCCTCGGAGCGCCGTGGACGTCGATGACCGGTCGACATCGCCGGCGCGCAGTTGCCCTTGCACGCCCACGTCAGTGTGATGCGCTCGTCGACGATCAGCGCGGCCTGATCAGGCAGCAAACGCGCGGCGTCCGGATCCAGGATCGAGGCGTTCTCGAACAGGAAGCGCGTCACGATCGCGTGCCCAGGTTACCCTGCCTGCATGCGGGCTGCGGTTTTGTTCGGTCCAGACGACCTGCGTGTTGTCGACAAGCCTGTTCCTGAGCCGGGGCCGGGCGAAGTCCTGGTGAAAGTCGCCATGTGTGGTACGTGCGGAACGGACTTGAAGCTCCAGACGCATCCGTTTCCGCACCAGCCGCCGTTTGGACAGTTCACCCCCGGCCATGAGTGGACGGGCACCGTGGTGGGACTCGGCGCAACGGTCGACGAGTTCGCGCCTGGCGACCGGGTGGCGATCGAGGCGCATCACGGCTGCGGCCGCTGCGACAACTGTGTGCTAGGCATGTACACCGCCTGCCTGAATTACGGCAACGTCAAAAAAGGCCACCGCGCGACGGGGATGACGGTCGATGGCGGCTTCGCCGAATACGTGGTCCACCACGTGAGCTCTCTGTATCGGCTTCCGGACAACCTGGCCTGGGAGGACGCGGTACTGGTGACCACGGCGGGGACCAGCCTGTACGGCCTGGATACGATTGGGGGCTATGTGGCGGGCCAGTCGGTCGCCATCATCGGTCCAGGGCCGGTCGGATTGATGACCACGCAAGCGTGCAAAGCGCTGGGGGCTGATCCGGTGGTGCTGATCGGGACGCGCCGCGCGCGGCTCGACCTGGGTCAGCGGCTCGGCGCCGACTGCGTCGTCGACGTGCATGCTGAGGAGCCGGTGGCGGCCGTGCGACGTATCACGGCCGGGCTGGGTGCCGACGTGGTGATCGAGGCTTCGGGCGCGTTGGGCACGCCGCAGCAGGCGGTGGAAATGGTGAAGCGCGGGGGCAAGATTTTGTTTCTGGGCTTTTATCCGGCGCCGGTGACCTTTGATTTGAGTTCCGCGATTCGCGACGACGTCACGCTGTACACGACGCGCGGCGAGGGGGCGAATGCCGTGCGGCGGGCGCTGTCGCTGGCGGCGCAGGGGCGCATTCGGGGGCGAGAGCTGGTGACGCACCACTTTCCGCTGGAGGAGATTCAGGAGGGCTTTCGGGTGGTGCGCGAGCGCGCGGGGGATCCGATCAAAGTGGTGTTTGTCCCGTGAAGGGGCTCGCGACGCTACGTGTGGAGTCACGCGGCAGCCGGTTTCGAGGTGGACTACGGGCTCTTCGGGCCGCGCTCCTAACGCCGCACCACGAGCGAGGCGGCCGCCAGGCCGCCCAGCCCTAAACAGAACCAGCCCTGCAACACCAGTTGATTCACTCCGAGCGCCACGCCTGCGCCGAGCAGCGCCACGCACGCGATGAGCGGTACCAGCGTGCCCGACGACCGTCGCCCGGACGCTGCGCGGCGCCCTCGCCGCGGCGTCCCATTCTGCCCGTCCTCGCCAAACTGTACCTCCAGCTCGCCCGCCTCGAGCTTGGCCAGGACCCGCTCCAGCGTACTCGGCAGCGTGAGGCTCACGCGGCCAGCGTCCAGCACCTGACGGAACACTTGCTGAACGGTCTGCCCGGCGCCTTCGCGATTCAGGCCCAGGAACGTCTGAGCGTACGGCACGGCTACCTCGACCAGGTTGAACTCGGGCGCGAGCCCGGTGGCCAACCCCGAGAGCGTGCCAACCGCGCGACCGGCGAAGGCAAACTGGGCGGGCACCCTGAACGGCTGTCGATAGAACAGGTCCTCGATCTCGTGAGCGACCTCGCGCACATTCAGGTCGCGCGCCTCGCCGAGTGTCATGCCGTGGTACTGGCCCATGATCAGCGACACCCCGCGTTCGATGGCAGTCAGGTTGGCCCCTTCGCCGATGAAGCCCAGCTGGGCCAGGGCCATGACCATGTTGTGCGGGTTGTTGATGACGAACCCGAGAAACAGCTCGCGCAGGGACTGCTTGTTGGAGCGGCTCAGCGAGCCGACCATGCCGAAGTCGACGAAGGCCACGGTGGGCTCGGCGCCCGGCGTGGCCCCTGGCAGCACGAAGATGTTGCCGGGGTGCGGATCGGCGTGAAAAAAGCCGATCTCGAAAAACTGGTAGAAGTACGCCTCCACCGTGCGCCTGGCCACGACCATGCGACTGACGCCGGCCGCCTCGAGGCGTGGGTAGTCATTGACCTTGATGCCTTCGACCCAGTCGAGCACCAGCACCCGCCGAGCCACGTACCCGTCAACGACGCCGGGGATCAGAATGTAGGGTTTGTCTTTGAAGATCTCGGCGAAGCGCCGCGCGTTTCCTGCTTCGCGGACGTAATCGATCTCTTCGAAAATCGTGCGTCGAAACTCGCGATAAAACGCACGCAAGTCGATGAACTCGGACGTATCGATGAACAGCGAGATGACCCAGATCACGAAGCGGATCGTGCTGAGATCCATATTGACCAGTTGTTCGATATTTGGTCGCTGCACCTTGACCGCCACGACCTGGCCCGTACCGGCGATGGTCGCCTTGTGGACCTGACCCAGCGAGGCCGCGGCGGTGGCCGTCTCGTCCAGGGAGCTGAACAACTCGGGGACGGGCCGGTGCAGCTCGGATTCGATCACCGAGACGACGTGAGTGTAGGGCGCGGGTGGAACCTCATCCTGGAGCGAGCTCAGGACGTCGAGGGCCTGCTGTGGCAGGAGATCGGCGCGCGAGCTCAGGAATTGACCGAGCTTGATCATCAGCACGCCCAGGTCGATGGCGGTCTTGCGGAACGCGACCAGGACCTCGATCAGCCGCTCGAGGTTGGGCTGGGCTTCGAGGTCGCCGCGCGCGCGCGCACGCAGCACGCGTCGTCGCTCGCGATAGATGACCCACAGTGTCCACAACAGCAAGCGCGAGACCCGAAAGAAGCGGACGATCTGGGTGAAGCGATTAACTCGTGTTTGCAACGCTCGAGCCCCGGGCATAAAAGTTGCGTAACGATAGCAGCCAATTTTGAGTCCGAATGGCCGAAACGTCCGTTAAAGAACGTCGATGCGCCACTGGATATTCACCACCGCCCTGAGTGTGTTCGTTATCGGTGGGTTCACGGTTGGTGCCTTCGGTATACATAATCTGACCAGTCTTCCAGGGCCATTAGCATCGCCCCCGAACGCTGCCGCGGCCAACCCTGTTGAGGCGCCCACGCCGGACGCGACACCCGAGCTTGGGGCCCACCCTCCGCTGCGAGATTTCGACCAGAACCCGCCACCCTTCGCGCCGGCGGCGCCAGTCGACGAGGCCACTCCGGCTCCAGCGGCCACGCCGGTTCCGGACGCGGCGCCGAACACTCCGGGCGGCTCGGGCGGAGTCTGAAAGCGGCGCAGATCGTGCGCATACGCCGGATCCGAGCCTCACCCCCAGTTTCGTGGGAGCCGGCGGCGCGTCGTACACCAACCTGACGCCCGCGTATCGCAACATGGTGCACGCGATGGTCGTCGACCCGCGCGTCGTTTCCGAGCAAGCTGACATCTCGATCTTCAATGCGGGCGCGCCCGTTAGGTCGGGCAGTCGCGCCGCGGATGTGCTGGGCGCGGCTGGACTGGAAGTCAACGAGATCGCCACGGCGCCACGCGTTGACACGAGTCGCATCGAGCCGGGCGGCGCGCGCTACTCGGCGGAGTTGATTGCACGTTTGCTGGGGCTGCCCGCGGATGCGCTGGTTGTCGATGCGACTCGGCCACGATCAAGGTGCTGCTCGGCCCGGACGTGCAGCTGCCGTCGGGGGCATGGCGCCGCGGCTCACGGGCTCGCGTGTGTGATCAGGACCGTGAAGGGTGGAAGGGTGGAAGGGTGAAGGGTGGAGGGGTGAGGTCACCGCGGCTTCGTCGCCAGCGCAGAGGTTGCGGATCCTATTGCGGGCTCAAGCTGACACGCCAGCGAGCCATCAGGACGGCGGAAGGTCTCCGACGACATTGCTGAGCGCCCAATTCATCTGAGCCGACTGCACGTACGCGTCGTCTCGACTCTGCCCTGCCGCGACCGTCGTCCCCGGGCCGAAAAAGTCACCGAGCGTTTTGCCTTCCGGTGCCTTGACGTTCCCCTGGTTGTCAACGAGCGGACCCTTCCAGATGGTGAACGTGCCAGCCTTGATCTGTGCCGCGACGCTCATCGCCGCCGATGCGACGTCCGCCGGCACGAAGTCCGCGGGTCTGGTCGGTTCCACCAGGCCGTCCTTCATGTGGTAGTAGAGCTGAGCCGTCTTCCAGGTGCCATTTATGACGGACCTCACACTGTCGATGTAGTGCGGCCCCCAAACAAACCGATCTGACTGGATGACCGTCTGCGGCAGGTCGGCCGACTGCTCGTAGTCGACTCCCACCGCGTATTTGCCGCGGGCTCCGGCGGCCTGCGCCAGTGACGGCGAGTCGGTGGTGCCCGTGAGCACGTCGGCATTCAGGTCGAGCAGCGCGTCCGCGCCTGCCTTTTCCTCGTGCGGATCGAACCAGGCGTTGATCCACACCACGAGTATCTTCGCCGTAGGGTTGGTCGCCTGGACACCGGCGGCAAAGGCGTTCAGGGCGCGCATGCCTTCGGGAATGGGGAAGGAGCCAAGGAAGCCGAGCGTGCTGGTTCTGGTCATCTTGCCGGCGATCATGCCGGAGACGTAGCGAGGCTCTTCCAGTGCCGCGGCGTAGGTCGCCAGATTGGGCGCCACGCTGGAGCCCGCGCAGTGGTCGAACTTGACGTCGGGGAACGATTTCGCGACTTCGAGCATGGCGTCCATGAAGCCAAAGCTGGTGCCGTAGATGATGTCGTAGCCCTTGCGCGCGTAGTCTTCAAAAACGCCCTGCGCGTCGACGCCGTCCGGCACGTTTTCGGTGTAGGCCGTCTCGACACTCGATCCGAGGGCTTGTTCGAGAGCCTTGCGTCCATCGTCGTGCGCATTGCTCCAGCCATGGTCGTTGATCGCGCCGCTGTAGACGAACGCGGCGCGGGTGACACCGGTGTCCGGAGCAACCGCGGGCGCGGTGCTGGGCGCCACGTGTGCAGGCACCGGTTCAACGACCGTCGTCGTTGGAGGCTGGATCGCCGCCGTCTCGGGCGTGGAGGTTGCCGACGCGGCCGTCGTCGACTCCGTGGGAGCAGGTGCGGGCGCGGGAGCAGGTGTGGGCGGAACCGGTGGCGCGCCGCACGCCGCCAGCAAGCCGCTCGTGACTCCCGTAGCCAGGAGTGCCCCGCCCAGGCTCAGGAGCCGCCGCCGACTCACACCCGGCACAACACCGCTCCGGAGGCCCGTGCGCACGCCGGCCGCGTCGCGCTCGAACAGCCGAGGGCAGTCCAACCCGTACGCCACGAGGCGCATGCGGGCGTCCGCCAGCGGCTTCAGTTCGCCAACGTGCGCCGCCCGCAGCGCCGCTTCATCGTCGCCAGACTCGCTCCGTGCGCTACTCGCCGACAAAGTGCTGGCAATTTCCCATCGTCGGCCAGACGTACTCCTGCACGTTCGCCTGCATCTGTCGGAAATGGTTCCGATCGTGGTGTAGCCACTCGTGCAGGAGATTCTGGACAGTCATGTAGCCAACCTTCTCGTGCGTGCCGCCGCGCTCCAGATCCGCTGGTGACAGATTGCTCACGAGTTGCACGGAGTCGTCTCGGATGGTCGTGAACTCGGCGAGCAGCTCAGCCACGCTGCGCTGGCAGTCGTTGCGCTCGCGTTCCACCGCTTGCTGGTCCCAACCGGGCAGCCGCGGTTCCGACTCGGCCAGAATCGTGCGGATCCGCCCGTTGAATCCGCGGCGCTCCGCCTCCACCATGTGGCCGACGCATTCCTTGGCGCACCACTCACCCGGCGCCGGGTGCCAGGCAAGCACTTCGTCCGGAAGGGCTCCAAGCTCCGCCGTCACGCCCGAGCGTGTGGACCGGAGCAACGACGCGATCTCGCCGGGGTTGAGAGCCTGTGTGGCAGCGTTCATACCTGCTCCTAACGTATGCGCGGACGAGGGTGTATCAGTCCAATTCGCTCAGATTGGCAACTGGTCGCCCTGCGCAGAGGGGGGCACCTCGAAGGCGTTGTTGACGCCGCAAATCAGTCCGAAATGACCGGCAATCGTGGTCAGCTCGACCAGCCAGCGCACGCCGTGGCGGGCCTTCAGGCGCTCGAACGTTGCCGAGTCGATTCGGTTGTCGGTGGCCAGCTGCTGGGCGTAGCTGACGATGTCGCGTTGATCGTCGCTGAGCGCCGTGGTCTGACGATCGCGGATGGCGGTGATGGCCGCGTCCGAGACGCCGGCGCGCCGCGCGTTGGGCGCCTGGACGCTCCAGACGAAGAGGCAGTCCCTGGCTCGAGCGACGGCGAGTGCCGCCAGGACGAAGCCCTGCGCGTCGACTTCGGTCTGCGAGCGCAGCGCGCCTGAAAGCTGGTCGACGCGGTCGGCGACCGCCGGCGCGTGCAGCAGGATGCTGTAGGGGCCGGCAACCTGGCCCCTGGCGGCGGTGATCCGATCGAACAGCGGGTACCACTCGGACGGAACCTGGGATTTCTCGGTGATCTGTTCAACGCGAGCCATACGCCGATTCTAGAAGTCTGGCCGACAAGCCCGTTTTTAGCCCGAGTCGCGGTCGCGGGGGTCAAGGGGGCGGCCGCCCCCTTGAAACCGGAGGGGAATCCCTCCTGGCGCCGAGCCAAAGCGACCGCGCGTCCTACGCGGCGAGCGCCGCCGCCTCGCCCACGATCCGCTCCACATTCCCTGGATCCATGAACTCGGCCACGGGTACCGAACCGGCGATGATGCTCAGAAAGCGTTCCGTCTCGTACTGACTCGTGCGCAGCGCCGCGAACAGCCGCTGCTCGTCCTCACTGGGCGCTTCCAACTGCGCCAGCTTGTACGTGAACTCGTACATCGGCAGGACCGCCGCATTGCGCGTCTGCTCGTAGCCAGCGAGCGCGTCCGCCAGCGGCTGGCGCCCGCTGAATCCAGCGTCGACGGCCGCGGCCAGCAGGTCCGCATCACGGAATGCGTCGGTGATGCCCTGCCCCGTGATCGCATCGCGGTGGTAGCCAGCGTCGCCCACCAGCGCCCAGCCTTGCCCGTGTGGCTGGCGGAAGAAAAACGGGAAGTCCGCGCCTTTGAAGGGCGCCACACGGCGTCCCTGTCGCACGCGTTCGGCAAGACCCGGCGCGCACTCGTGCAGCGCCCGCCACAGGTGACCCTCGACGTCGGCGCGCACGGAATCGAACAACGCCCGCCGCCAGCCAACGGCGACGTACATCAGGCCGTCGTTCGTCACCTCGGCGACCACGCCGCGGCCTTCACGCGGATACAGCTCCACGCCCTGGATGTCGACGCCGCTCCAGTAACTGTAGTAGCCGAAGCTCAGCGCGGGCCGCGCGTTGTAGGTGGGGGCGTCCACCAGGCGGGCAATGCGCGAGCGGCGGCCGTCGGCACCGATGACGATGCGCGCTCGTTCGCGAAATACGTTGCCGTTGGCTGTCTGGGCCTCGATGCCACATACGCGGTCTCCATCCGAGAGGATGCCCTGCACGGCAACGCTTTCTCGGACTTCGGCACCCGCCTCCGCGGCGGCCTCGACCAGCGTGGCATCCAGCACAGTGCGGCGCGGGCACAGGTCGAAGTCCAAGTCGCCGGCGGGCAGCGGATTGCCGCTCAACGCGAACGGGCCCACGTCGAAGGTCCAGCGACGAATGCGCGGACCGCCGGTGCGGATCAATCGCGGCAGCAGGCCCCAGCGATTGGCAGTCGCCAGGCCAGCGCGGTGGATGTGGTGGGTCGAGATGGTGTCACTGGGAAAGGCGGCCTGGTCGACCAGGAGGACGCGGTAGCCCTTGCGGGCGAGCAACATGGCGGTCGGCGATCCCGCGACACGGGCGCCTACGACGATGGCGTCGTACATGGAAGAGGGCTCCTCGATGACTGAGTAGGTGAGTCGTGATCCGCGCGAGTGGTGTTGCTCGAACTACGTCACGTTTCGGGAGGTAGATCATTCGCCGTCTCAAGCCGGCCGGGGTACCCTGGATGGGTAGCCGATGCGACTCGTCCTCTTCACTCGCGGCGGAACCGACCCGACGCCCGGTTCTGCTCGTGGATCGAGGTGTGGTCCCGCTGCCTCGCCTCGGCCTGTCGCCACAGGCCGAGATGGTCTCTCTCATCGAGCGCTTCGAAGACCTCCGTTCGGATCTGGAGCGACAGGTCGCGACAACGGATGTCACGCCATTGGCGGAGGTCCAGCTCCTGCCACCGCTGCCGCGGCCAGGCAAGATCCTGTGCAGTACGGCCACGTACGCCGGCCCTCCAGCCGAGCGGCCCCAGTTGCTGTTTACGCTCAAGAGCGCTGAATCGGTGATCGGCCCAGGTCAGTCGATTCAACTGCCGGATGTCGGTGACGCGTGGCAATTCCAGCCGCAGGCCGAGCTGGGGCTGGTCATCCGCGGCCCCGCGCGCAACGTCAGTGCCGCCGACTGGCAGCGCGCCGTCTTCGGCTACACCTGCGTGATCAACGTGATGGCCAGCGGAGATGCGCAGTTGGGTCGCGATTTCTGGCTGGCCAAGTCTGACACCCTGGGGCCGCTCGGACCGTGCATCGTGACGGCCGACGAGATACCCGATCCTCAGACGTTGCGCGTCACTTCATCGGTCAATGGTCGCGCCGCCCAGGACTACGCCGTCGCCGACGCCAACTACTCGCCTGCCGAGCAACTGGAGCTGGCCACCACGATCATGACCCTGAAGACCGGTGACGTGCTGGCGTGCGGCACGAGTCCCACGGGATTAGTGTCGATTGCCGAAGGTGATGCTGTTCAGGTCGACATCGGCGGCGTCGGTCGCTTGCAGGTGCGCGTCGCGGCGCTGACGGGGGTACGTGGGTGAAGCTGGCTCTTTTCGAGCGGTCGGGCGCGATCCGACCCGGCGCGCTCAGCGACGCGGGTGTGGTGGACCTCTCGGCGGTTGTCCCACTGGCTGCGACGCCACAGGCCACGATGGAATCGATCATCGACGGCTTCGACGCGCTCCGTCCGCGACTGGACCAGGCTGTCGCGGATGGTCCGCGTGTGCCGTTGGAGAGCGTCCGCCTCCTGTCGCCACTGCCGCGCCCCAGCAAGATCATGTGTTGCATTGCCAACTACTGGGAGCATGCCCAGCGCGAGGCCCGGCCGCTCAATATGTTCCTCAAGAATCCGGACGCCGTTATCGGGAGTGGCGACACGGTGCATCTGCCGAATTTCACCGTGCCGTGGATGTTCATGCACGAAGCGGAGCTTGGCGTCGTCCTGCGCGGACCGCTGCGGGGTGTGAAGGCGGAGAACTGGCGCTCCGCCGTCTTTGGGTACACGGGCATGATGGACATCACCGGACGTGGCGAGGGTCGCTCCACCTGGGGACGTGGTACGTGGATTGGCAAGTCGTTCGATACGTTCTGTCCGCTGGGCCCGTGCATTACGACCGCTGACGAGATTCCCGATCCGAACGATTTGTGGGTGCAGTTCTGGAACGACGGACAGCTACGCCACAACTACCACACGGACGACATGGAGCACCGCGTGCCGGAGCTGGTGGAGTTCGCCACGCGCACGATGACGGTTCGCTCGGGGGATGTGATTTGCTGTGGCACCAACCACGAGGGCCTCGGCCCCGTGCAGGACGGTGAGACGCTGGAGCTGCTCATTCACGGAATTGGCAGGTTGACGGTCAAGGTGGAGGATCCGCTGAAGCGCAGCTGGGAGCGCGGGATCTACATGGGGGCAGACAGTGTCAATCACGAGGCGGTGCGAAGGAACAAGCCGCAAGAGGCGCATCTCCTCCGCGAGTGAGCGCTGTTTGACGGTCGTGCTCGTGCGCCGCTTCGGGTCGAGGGATCCCGCGCACGTTTGAGCCATATACGGCTCGCGGCGGACGAGCACGCACGTGCGCGGGTTACCCAGACCTGAAGTACGCTCTGCGAAGTCGTGGGATCAACTCTCGCCCGTACTCTTGTGCGTCCTGGTAGGGCAAAAAGCCACGGATCAGCAGCGTGTCGCAGCCGATCTCTACGTAGCGCAGCAGGGCGTTCGCTACCTGCTCCGGCGTGCCCACGAGCGCCGTCGAGTTGCCGGGCAGCCCCCGTGATCGCCGCGATTTTTGTAAACAATCGCTCGTCGTGCACGGGCGCCTCGGCGGCGGCTGCCAGCAGCCGCGCCGAGCCGACGGAGCTGGAATCGCGCCTGCCGCGCGCACCCAGAAAGCGTGCCCGCTGTGCCGCGGCGCGTTCTGCAATATCCTCGGCGCGCGCCCAGGCCTCGGCTTCGGTCGGCGCAAGGATCGGCCGCACCGAGACGCTGAAGCGCAGCGTTCGCCCAAAGTTCGCCGCGGCGGCGCGTGCTTCGTCGATCCGCGCCCGAGCCAGCGCCAGCGGCTCGCCCCACAACATGTACACGTCGGCATAGCGGGCGCCAACGTCCACCGCGAACGACGAGGCGCCGCCAAAGTACAGCGGGATGCCCGCTTCGGTCGCCGGACGGGCCGGCAGCGAGGCGCCTTCCACCTGATAGAACTCGCCTGAATAGTCCAGTGGCTCGGGGCCGTCGAACAGCGCACGCAAAATGTGCAGGTACTCGCTGGTCCGGCGATAGCGACGGTCATGGTCGACGAAATCGCCGTCCCGCCGCTGGTCGGCCTCGTCCCCACCGGTGATGATGTGCAGGGCCAGCCGCCCGCCGCCGGCGAGGTGGTCAAAGCTGACAGCCTGGCGCGCCGTCAGGCTGGGCGCCACGAAGCCCGGTCGATGCGCGAGCAACAGCTTGATGCGCGAGGTGGCGCGCGCCACGTGGTTGGCCACCTGCCAGCCGTCGGCCCAGTAGGTGCCGTAGCCGATCAGGATCCGGTCGAAGCCGGCCGTCTCGTGGACCTGCGCGAAGCGCGCCGTGAACTCAGGGTCGATGAGCGGTCCCTGCGCCGGCAAGATCTCGGAGGCCTCCTGGGTCGCGATCATGCCGATGATCTCGAGGTTCCGCTCGGGCTGCCGCATCCCCGGTAGGCTATCGCGTATGGCTGTTGCGCATCTCGAGGTCACCAATCGACGCCCGTTCCCGTTCAACTACGAGCGCATCGACGGCAAACTCCATTTCGCCGTCGATCCGCGCCATCCAGCCAACGCCCGCATCGTGGACCTCGACAAGGCGCCGCGCGACAGCGAGGGCCGCGTGCGTTTCTGGGCCGACTTCGTGCTGCTCCAGCCGGCCGACGCCAGCCACAGCAATCGGCGGTTGCTCTACTACGTAGTCAACCGCGGCCAGCCGACTCTGGAGTTCCTGCGACCGAAGGCTCGCCCGGCGAACGTGCCGCCCAGCGACGAGATCGACGCTGGCGATGGTTTCCTGATGCAGCGAGGCTGGTCGATCGCGATGTGCGGCTGGCAGTGGGACATCGAACGCCAACCGGGACTCCTGGGCCTCGAGGCGCCCGAGGCGCTTGGAGCAGACGGTCAGCCGATTCAGGGCCGCGTCGCGGTCGCGTTTCAGCCCAACGAGCAACATGCGTTTCACCGACTCGCACACTGGCCGCTGCATCCGCGCCCTGGCGCCCAGCCGATGTGCCACTCGGCGTATCCCGCCGCCGAGATCAACGCGGCCGATGCGCAACTGACAGTTGCCGACAGTCGGAACGGGACGAGCTCGTTGATCCCGCGTGAGCGCTGGCGATTCGCCCGCGAGGTCGATGGCCGGTCCGTCGCCGACGACTCGCACGTGTGGCTCGACGGTGGCTTCGAGCCCGGTCGCTGGTATGAGGTCACGTTCACCACGCGCATCTGTCCGGTGGTCGGCACGGGCCTGCTCGCGATGCGGGATTCGGTCGCCTGGCTGCGCAGCGCCAACCCATCCGACCGCCCCATCGACTTCACGTATGCGCACGGTCGCTCGCAGTGCGGACGCTACCTGCGCCAGTTCGTCTATGAGGGCTTGAACGTCGACGAACAGGGCCGCCAGGTGTTCGACGGTCTGAACCCGCACGTCGCCGGCGCGCGGCGTGGCGAGTTCAATCAGCGTCACGGACAACCGTCCGAAACCAGTCCGCACGGCCTCGGCGGACTCTTTCCCTTCACGTCGGACGATCAGACCGATCCCGTCACCGGCAAGACCGATGGCCTTCTGCGGCGCCAGCGCGCGCTTGGCGGCGTGCCCAAGATCTTTACGACCAACACGTCGTCGGAGTACTGGCGCTCGGATTGCTCGCTGATCCACACCGACCCGGCCGGTACGCGCGACGTGCAGCCGCCGGCCGAGGAGCGCATTTATATGATCGCCGGTCACCACCATGGGCGGGGGATGCCGATCCGCAATCAGACCACACCCATCGGGGCGCGCGGCGCCAACCTCTTCAACATGGTGGATGGCATCACCGCGATTCGCGCGTTCCTGATCAACCTGGACCGCTGGGTATCCGGCGGGGTCGAGCCACCACCTAGTGCCTTTCCGCGACTGGCGGATGGGACGGCGGTGACTCGCGAGGCGGCGCTGGCGTCGCTTTCGAAGCTGCCCGACCTGGCGTTGCCCGACAGCCGGGTGATGCCGCGATTGCACCGCGTCGACCTGGGCCCTGACGCGGACGACGGTATTGTCAGCCTGCCGGCCACCGTGGGCGACCCGTATCCGAGTTACGTCTCGGCGGTGGACGCCGATGGCAACGAGGTCGCCGGCATTCGCGTGCCGGATATCAGCGTCCCGGTCGGGACGCATACCGGCTGGGTGCCGCGCGATGCATCCATCGGCGGCGACGGCCAACTGCTGGACATGATGGGTACGACGCTGGCCTTCGCGGTGACGCCCGCCGAGCGCCAGGAGCGCGGCGACCCGCGTCCGGCGCTCAGCGAGCGCTATCGCGACCGCGACGACTACGTGGCCAGAGCGCGCGCCGCGGCGCAGGGGCTGGCCGACGCAGGCTACATCGTGCCCGAGGACATCGAGATCGCCGGAGACCTGGCCGTGGAGCGCTACGACGCGCTGGTCCCGAAACTCGACTCGGTTGCCGTCAGATATCGGGACATGCCGCAGGCCTGAGACATGTGCACCGCCGGCACGCGGATGTGAAAAGCGGATGATCCGCTGGTCACCACCTGGCGTATAGCCCTCGGGATCGGAGCAGACACGCGCTCTGATCCACTGTCCTGACAGGGAGAGGTTCACGCTGATGCCGGATGTCACTCGTCGCGGGTTTCTCACGCAAGTGTCGGTCACCACGGGCGTCGGCATTGCGGGCGGTCTTGGCCTGCACAAGCTGCTGCTCGAAGATGCTTCACCATTCTCGCCGTCACCCGTCTCGCCGTCACCTGCTCCGGCGGCGGTCGACCCCGTCTCAACCACAGCGGCCCAGATGCCGGCCCCGTCGATGGAGTCCGTCACGCTCGCTGGCCCGATGCTCATTCACATTCGCGATCTCGCGACGGCGGAGATCGCCATGATGGTCGGCACGCAGGAGCTCCTCTACCGCGATCCGGAGCTGGTTTCACGTCTGGTCCAAACCGCGGCGGCCGACCGGTCGGGCGGAGGGCTGAAGCGCATGTCGTCCCATCGCGAAGCTCCCGAAATCGCCAAAGACCCGGTGGCGGACAGCACCGACCTGTACGCTTTCGTCAGCCCGGATAGCCCCACGACGGTGACGCTCATCGCCAACTACGTGCCACTCGAAGGCCCGGCTGGCGGTCCGAACTTTTACGAATTCGGCGACGACGTCCTCTACGACATTCTCATCGACAACGACGGCGACGGCAAAGCCGAGATCATCTACGCGTTCGAGTTCCAGAACAAGGTCGCCAACCCGGACACGTTTCTGTACAACACCGGGCCGATTACTTCGCTCGCCGATCCGCACTGGAATCGACGCCAGTTTTACTCAGTCACCAGGATCGACGTGCGCAGCGGGCGCCAGACGGTGCTGGGCACCAATCTGGCGAGTCCCCCGAACAATATCGGTCCGCGTTCGACCCCGAACTACGTGGCACTGGCCAACGCCGCCATTCACCAGTTGCCCGGCGGCATCCAGGTCTTCGCAGGCCAGCGGCGCGAGGGTTTCTACGTGGATCTGGGCTCGATCTTTGACCTCGGGACGCTTCGGCCGTTTCAGATGGCGCACGTGATCAAGATGGCCAATACCAACGGCGTCGATGCGACGATTGGTCTGAACGTTCACTCGATTGCACTTCAGGTGCCCATCGCGCAGTTGGCTGCCAGCGGCAACCGGCCGACGAGCGTCACCGACAAGAATGCCGTCATCGGCGTCCACACCGCGGCCTTTCGTCGCAAAGCGACCGTGCTGGACGACAACAACGGTGTGTCCACTGGACCCTGGGTCCAGGTCTCGCGCCTCGGCAATCCGCTGTTCAACGAGGTCATCGTGCCGATGGGCGACAAGGATCACTGGAATCACACCCGCCCGATCCAGGACGGACCGGAGTTTTCGAAGTACGTCAGGCAACCAGAGTTGGCCAAACTGCTGCCCGCGCTGTACCCGGGCGTGTTTCCGAACCTCGCGGGCTATAGTAAGGATCGCGCGGACCTGGTGGCCATTCTGCTCACGGGTATCCCGACTGGCGTCGTTCCGGGCTTCACCAATTCCAACGGCAGCACCCAGGCGGACCTGCTGCGACTCAATATGGCGATCCCGCCCACCGCGCAACCCAACCCGATTGGTCTGCTGGCCGGCGATGCGGCGGGCTTCCCGAATGGTCGGCGCGTCTTCGACGACGTGGTCACGATCGAAATCCGGGCCATCGCTGGGTTGACCATCCCGCTCGTCGATAAAACGTTCACTCCCGACGGAGCGGCGAGTGCCGTGACCCAGGGCGTCACCGTCCCGAGCACCGGCACGAAGCAGACCGTGCCCAACCCTGCTCGCTACCAGCCGACCTTCCCCTACCTTGGATCGCCACTCGACGGGTTCGACGTTCCACCGAACCCGACGTCATCGTAGGTCGGTCCATGAGCCATACCCATCACGACGCCAGCTACTGGACCCGGCGTCACACGGAATCGGTCGTGCTCGACATCGGCGACGATGTCGGCGCGCTGATCCTGTACACCTCGCCCGCGCAGCACACCCAGGAGATCGAGGTGAGTCCGCTTGGCGCCGACCCCAGCGTCAAGCGAGTCCACTCCGCGGTGCTCGAGCGCAGCCTCAACGGCCGCACCTTTTACGCCGCGACGTACCCCGAGCTGCACGCCGGGGAGTACGAGGTCTGGTGCGATGGCAACCCGCGCGTCACGATCACCGCGGGTGCCGTCGCCGAGCTGCGCATCTAACTGCCGTGCATCTAGCTGCTGAGGTAGATGTCTTGCTGCAGCAGCACCTCCTCGCCGGTCACCGACGAGTGCGCGTAGATCCACAGAATATGGTGCGAGACGCCGTTGAACTTGGTGGGTTCCCAGGCGATCGACCAGTTGTCGCCGTTGAAGGTTGCGTCCCCGAGGAACTGGCTGCCAGCCGTGCCTCGGGCGCCGTCCAGATACGCCGAGACGCGGTCGACGCCGACCCCCAACTCGGGTCGCGTGCGGGTGTCGTAGGCCACCCCGTAGATGGTGCCGTTGTTGTTGGAAGTAACCACGTCGCTGCTGGTCGGCGAGATGAGCTTCAGCACCAGGCCTTCTGAGGCTGCCGCGGGCGCGCTCGTCAGCGTCCCGGTCGCCGAGGCGGTCACCATCACTGGGACCTGTTTCGACCATGCGCCCTTGTCCGGCGTGTGCGCCACGATCGTCAGGGTCTGATTGCCCGCGGGGAGCGCGCTCGAGATCGTGCCACTGAACCCGGCGTTCGCGTAATAGGGGTTGTTCAAAATTGCCGCGACGTCTGGACGACTCTGCCCAACGCTCAGGTGACCGAGCGAGGTATTCCCGAGCAGTACCTCGACGTCGCTGACGCCGGACCAGCCCTGAGCGGTGGTGTCGACCACCCAGCCGCTGACCTGGAAGGGAGCGCCCGCCTGGAGCGTGGCGCCCACGTTGGGATGATCGATGAATCCCTGATAGGTGTTGTCACCCATGGCACCCGTCGCGGGTGACCAGTCGGCACCAGGCAGGCTTTGCGCCTGGCCAGTCGCGGCGCCCGCGAGCACCGACGCGCTCAACGCTACAACCATTAACCCTTGGACCAGACGGCGCCAACCCAGATGCGTCACCCGCTCAGGGTACCTCGCCGTACGCAACTGAGGCCGACTAGACTGGTACGGCCTTGACTCTGGCGTTCGACCGGCCGCTCCTGTTGCTGCTGTTGCCAGTATGCATCGGGATCGTCTTCGTTCTGTGGCGCACCAGTCGTGTCTACATGCCGCCTTTGCGACGGCGCATGTCCCTGGTGCTCCGCGTCATGATCGTCAGCCTGCTGGTCGCCGTGCTCGCGGAACCGCGCGTGCAGCTACCCGCCAACGATCTGGCAGTCGCCTTCTTGCTTGACCGCTCCGACAGCATCACGCCCGCGATGCAGGCCGACGAAGAACAGTGGTTGTCGGACGCGCTTTCGCACAAAGCGCAGCAGGATCAGGCGGCCGTCATTTCTTTTGGTGGTGATCCGGTTGTCGATCGAGCACTGTCGACCGAGTCCGATCCGCCGCGCCTGAGCCCCCCGTCCAACGTGGACCCCAGTTCGACGGACATCGCCGCGGCCGTGCGGGCCGGGCTGGCGGTGCTGCCCCCCGCGTCCGCGCGACGCATCGTGCTGGTTTCGGACGGTCAGGAGAATCAGGAAAAGGCCGACACCGCCGCGGCGCTCGCGTCGGCGGCCGGCGTCCAGTTGATGGCCATGCCGCTGGACTCGGTGCGCGGACCCGAGGTGCTGGTGAGCGCGCTCGACGCGCCAAACCAGCTGCGTGAGGGCGAGCGCTTCTCGGTCAGCGCCGAGGTGCAGTCCAACGTCAGCACCACGGGCACGCTGTATCTGCTGGTCGACGGCGGCCTGGTCACCAGTCAGGACGTCACGGTCCAGCCGGGTTCGAGTCGCTTCGTGCTGCCCGTGGATCCGTTGGGCAACGGCCATCACGTCCTGCGTGTCCAGCTCCAGAGCGCCCAGGACACCCTGGCACAGAACAACAGTGCCGGCGCCTACGTCATTGTCCAGGGACCGCCGAAAGTGCTGGTCGTGGAAGGCAAACCTGGCGAGGGCAAATATCTTGCCGACGCGCTGCGTGCCCAGGGGATGGAGGTCGACATCACCACACCCGATGGTGGCGCGCTCGACGGCGCTGATCTGCTGAGCTACGCCAGCGCCATCCTGGTCGACGTGCCGGCCGACAGTTTGCCCGAGGGTCGCATGAACGCATTGAAGAGCTACGTGCGCGATCACGGGGGTGGGCTCCTGGTGGTGGGTGGCGACCAGGCGTTTGGCCCGGGTGGCTACGCGCGCACGCCCCTCGAAGACATGCTGCCCGTGCGTATGGACCTGCGTGGGAAGAGCCTGTCGACCAGCGTTGCATTGATCCTGGTCATGGACGTCTCAGGCTCGATGGGCGGCGGCCCGGGCGGCGCCTCCAAGATGGACCTGTCCAAAGAGGCGGCGCTGGCCGCCGTCGAGCAGCTCGGCGAATACGACCAGATCGGCATCCTGGCGTTCGACGACCACAACCAGTGGATGATCCGCCCGACGTTTGCCAATGACCTGACCCCCATCGAGGACGCCATCGGCCGCATGCAGCCAGGCGGTGGTACCGAGATCTATCCGGCCCTGAAAGAGGCCTACGACACGCTGGCGCCGCTCGACGCCAAGGTCAAACACATCATTCTGCTGACTGACGGCGAGGCGCCACGCGGACCCTACGAGGACCTGGCGGCCCAGATGGAGCAGTCGCAGGTGACGGTGAGCACCGTCGGCATCGGGTCAGATGCGGACACCAACCTGTTGCAAGAGCTCGCCCAGCTCATGCACGGTCGCTACTACGACGGCAATGACCCGTTCGACCTGCCGCAGTTGCTCGTCAAAGAGACGCAGCAGGTGCAGCGCGCGGCCATCGTCGAAGAGGACTTCACGCCACTGGTGGTCAGCAGTGACCCCGCGACGCAGGGCATCGACCTCAAGAGCGCCCCCCAGTTGAAGGGCTATGTCGCAACGACCCCTAAGCCGCAGAGCACGGTCTTGCTCGCTTCGCGCGAGCTGGATCCGATCCTGTCGCAGTGGCAGTACGGACTCGGGCGCGTCATGGCCTGGACCTCGGACGCGACCAACGTCTGGTCCGCGAACTGGCTCCAATGGCCGGACTTCGCCAAGTTCTGGGCGCAGGTGGTCAAACGCACCGATCGACCAGCCGGAGGATCCGAACCGTCAGGTCACCGTCAGTGTCGACGGCAATCAGGCCCAGATCACGCTGGACGCGCAGACTGGCGTCGAACAGACGGACCGACACTACCTCAACTACCAGTCCACCCAGGCGGTCATCGTCGATCCGAGTGGCGGCCAGAGCGCCGTGCAGTTGCCGCAGGTCGCGCCAGGCCGCTATCAGGCCATCGTTCCCGTGCAGAGCGACGGTGTGTACACGCTGACCGCGACCCAGACGGACCCGACGAGCGGCGAGCAAGCCGTACAGTCCAGCGGCTTCGTAGTGCCGTACTCGCCGGAATACGGGCTGACGAGCACCGATCAGACCTTGCTGCAGACGCTTGCCCGTCACACCGGTGGCGGCCTGATCACCGATCCGGCGGACGCTTTTACCCACACGCTGCCGTCGGTTGGGGCGCCGCAGCCGCTCTGGCCGCTGTTGCTGCTGCTGGCGGCAATCTTGCTGGTTGGCGACGTCGGCGTGCGGCGCGTGCGCCTGTCAGGCCGGAGATTCGGGCCGGGTACACCGCGATCCGCCGCAAGCTCGGGTATGTCGACGAGCGGCCTGCGAAGCCGTCGCGGACGTTCATTGCGCCGCTCTCGCGCGGTGGGGAAGCAGTGCCGACGATTGGCCTGGTCAATGGCGCGGCGGCCAACGGCAACGCCGGCGGGCGCAAAGGCGCGCCACCAGTGCCGACGCAGTCGGGCCGCCTGCTGGCGGCGAAACGCCGCGCCTCGCGCCGCTAACACGGATTCCCGGAGGCGACCCCACGCGGTGTTTGTTGGTGGGGCGACCGCCGCGGGAAGACACTGCTCGAATTGGGTCCCCTCCCGCGAAAAACCCCGCTAGCTCACGCCGAGGACGGAAAACGCCATCAGCGCCAGCGTCAGTAGCACCAGCACCCCCGTGGTGGCATACGACAGCACGTTGAACACCCGGTTGTTCGTGTACTCCCCCATCAGCTCACGATCGTTGACCAGCCTCAGCACGAAGATCAGCACCACCGGCAGCAGCACACCGTTCAGGAACTGCGTCGCGACGATCACCTGAATCAGCGGTAGCCCGGGAATCAGCACGAACGCCGCCCCGATGGCGATCAGCGCCGTGTACAGCGTGTTGAATATCGGCGCCTCCGACCACGACAGCGACACGCCGCGCTCCCAGCCAAAGGCGCCGCACACCGCGTACGCCGTGCTGAGCGGCAGCACGCTGGCCGCCAGCATGCTCGCCCCGAACAGCCCGAGTCCGAACAAGAGGAACGCGTAGGGTCCAGCCAGCGGCTCGAGCGCGCGCGCCGCGTCGTCAGCCGTGTTGATGACCACGCCACTGACGTGCAGCGTGGCCGCGGTCGAGACGACGATGAACACGGCGATGATCGTGGTGAGCAGCGAGCCGATGATGACGTCGGTGCGCTCGCGGCGATAGTCTTCGATGTCCACGCCCTTGTCGGTGAGCGACGACTGCAAATAGAACAGCATGTAGGGCGTGATCGTCGTCCCAACCAGGGCCACAAACGTCGCCAGGTAGCCCGGCTCGAGCGAGAACGAGGGCGTGACCAGCGCGACCGCGACTTCCTTCCAGTCCGGGTGCGCCAGAAGCGCGGCGCCGACGTACGTAAGCAGCGCCGTCGAAAGCAAGATGAAGATCTTTTCGGCGACGGTGTACGAGGCACGCACCACGATGAGCCACACCACGAGCGCCATGAGCGGCACGCTGATAGGCCGCGGGATGCCGAAGAGCTCACCAGCGGCGGCGATGCCGGCGAATTCGGCGATCGTCACCGTGCCGTTGGCGACGATCAGCACCAGCATGGCCACCGCCGTCCAGCGCACGCCGAACTCCTCGCGGATGAGCTCGGCAAAGCCCTTGCCCGTCACGACCGCCATGCGGGCAACCTGGAGCTGGACGATGATCAGCGCCAGCGTGATCGGGCCCATGACCCACAGCAGGGTGTACCCGTACTGAGCGCCGATCGAGGCGTAGGTCGCAACGCCGCCCGCGTCGTCGCCGGCGGCGCCGGTGATGACGCCGGGGCCGAGCACGGCTAGCGCCGCCCAGACCGCGCGCATGGTTCGCGACCGGGGCAGGCGCATACGGAGTTATGAGTTCAGGTTATGCATGCGCGTATACGCGCGGGATGCGAGCCTTCCAGTCGTCCGGCAGGATCACATCCATCGCGTCGTCGACGGTGACGATGCCGCGCAGGTGGCCCATGTCGTCCACAATGGGCAGCGCGAGCAGGTTGTACTTGGCGATAAGGCGCGCGACCTCCTCGTCGGTGTCGTTCAGGCGTCCGCGGATCAGCTCGCGGTGCATGACGCGGCCGATCGGCATCTCCGGGTCGGCGACAATCAGCTCGCGCAGCGACAGCTCGCCGAGCAGCACCTCGTTTTCGTCGACGACGTACACGGAGTAGACGTTTTCCATCTCCGCCGCCTGGGTGCGAACCAGGCCGAGCGCCTGCTCGGCGGTCGCCGTCGCGGGCACGGTGACGACCTCGTTGGTCATCAAGCCGCCGGCGGTCTCCTCGTCGTAGCTGAGGAGCTCGCGCACGTCCTCGGCCTCGTCGGGCTCCATGCGGCTGAGCAGGTCGTGCGCCTTTTCGGGCTCCATGTCGCCGAGGATGTCGGCGGCATCGTCTGGGTCCATCTCCTCGAGGATGTCCGCCGCGCGCTCGGGCTCCATGCCTTCGAGGAGTTGGACCTGCAGGTCAGGACTGACCTCACCGATGGTGTCCGCGGCGGCCTCGTCGTCGAGCGTCTCGAGCACTTCCTGGACGTGGTGCTGGTCGAGCTGCGAAATGATCTCGGCGATGTCCGAGGGGTGCAGCTTGGCGAGGTCCTCGTGCGAGACCTTGAGCTTGACGCCCGTTTCACCGGACTCGACGGGCTCGATCGCTTCCCAGGCAATTGCCGTGGGCGTCAGCTTCACGCCGAGCGCGCTCAGCACGCGTGCCGCGCCCAGCCGACGCAGCAGCCCCGCGGTCGAGATGTCGACGCCGACCAGGCGGTAGGCGCCGTCCGAGGGCGCCAATTGCAGGTCGTTGACGCGCACGACGCGCACGCCGTTGACGTCGATGATCTGGCGATCCATGACCTGGCGCGCCAGGGACAGCTCGTGCGGCGGCGGATCGAACGTGGGCGTCTGGGCCAGCGCCGCCTCGAGCGAGACGCCGCCGCTGTCCTGCACGCGCAGGGCGGACCAGGGAACCGTCCGCGTCTCGCCCTTGGGAGGCTTGAGGGCGACAGCGTCAACGGCGGGATAGTCGGCATCGGCGGGCACCAGCAAATCGGTGACGTGGGCGACGACGTGACCGTCCGGATCGCGGACGGGTGCGCCGAGAAGTTGGCTGACGTACTGCATGGTGGCGGCCTCCCTGGAATCGAGAAAGAAAAAGCGGGCGCTCCCACCACCGGGGACGCCCGCCCAGACCGTCACTCGCTCAGCGAGACTCGGACGACGGCTAGGCTAACCCTCCCTGGGGCGGAACCGCATGGGACTGGAGTGGTGTGGACTGGCTACTCGGAGGTTCTGAAGACATGCTGTGGCGCACCGCGCCGCACGCACTATAGCACGGCGAGCAATCTGTCCGTACGGTAAGTGCCCGCAACGCAACCACCTCTGCGCCTCGGCAGCGCAGGCGCCGGCCGCGGGCAGCGAACGCTTTTAGAACACCACCGGCAGGCTCTGCAGGCCGCGCAGCTCGAGGCCCGGGCGCCACGTCAGCTCGCTCGGCGGCACGCCCAGGCGCAGGTCCGGCAGTCGCCGCAGCAGGGTGGCAAATGCGATCTCGCCTTCGAGACGCGCCAGCGGCGCGCCCAGACAGTAGTGGATGCCCTGCCCAAAGGCGACGTGCTGCCTGACGGTGCGCGTCACGTCCAGCTGATCGGCGTCCGGGACGAAGTTCGTGTCATGGTTGGCCGCGGCAATGACGATCTGCAGATGGCTGCCGCGTGGGATGGCCACGCCCCCGATCTCCAGGTCCTGGGATGCGTAACGGTTGACCATCTGTGCCGGGTTCACATACCGCAGGAGCTCTTCCACGGCGCCACGAATCAGGCTCGGGTCCTGCCGCAACCGCTGGAGTTGCTCCGCGTTCAGCAGGAGCGCCAGCGTTCCGTTGCCGATCAGGTTGACCGTCGTCTCGTGCCCGGCGATCAGCAGCAGGATGATCGTCGACAGGAGCTCCCGCTCTGAGAGCTGCTGGCCCTGCTCGCGCGCGGCGATCAACTGTCCCACCAGGTCCTCGCCACCGCGCGGGTGCGCGCGCCGCTGGCGCACCAGCCGGCGCACGTAGCGCACCATGAGCAGCAACTGCGGCACGAGTGGCACCGACTCGCTGCTGAGCGCGCCCGAGGTGATCAGCGCGTTGGACCAGCCGCGGAACTTCTTTTCGTCGCGCTGCGGCACACCGAGCAGCTCGCAGATGACGGTGATCGGCAGCGGCAGGGCGAAGTCGGCGATCAGGTCCATCGTTCCGGCAGGCTTGACCGCGCTGACGAGCTGGTCCGCGAGCACCTGGATGTGGTCGCGCATCTGGTTGACGAGCTTCGGCGTGAACGCCTGGTGAGCCAGGGCGCGCAGGCGCGTGTGCTCGGGTGGGTCAGAGCGCAGCATGTTGGCGTTCGAGAAGTCACCGGTGAAGCCAAGGCGTCCCAGCAGGCCCGGGCGGCGGTCGCGCGCGTTGGTGACGTTCTTGACCAGGCGCGCGTCTTTGAGTGCGGCTTCGGCGTCAGCGAAGCGTGTGACGAGGAAGACCTCGTGGCCGTTCGGCAGCCGCGTGCGGTATGCCCTCGGCTCGCGTCGCACCTCGGCAAATACGACGTACGGATCCGCTCGATAGCGCGGATCGGAGAACACCCCGGGAGAGGTCGTCGCCATGCACGACAGGGTATGCGGGCGAGCGCACCACAACCGGATGGCACCTGGCGCGGGCTTCGTGACGCCTCGACCCCCAGGCGCCTATGCTGATAATCAGCATGGGAGGTGCCGCCTGATGGCCGTGACCCTGACCCCGGCCGACGTCCGCGATCGCTCGAGTGGCCCCTACGCCCGACTCGAAGAGCGCATCATCGCTCGCGACCAGCGCGGCGCCGCCGACATCCTCTATCGCCTGGCGCGCGAGGGCCGCTCCGTTCCCGAGCTCCTGTATCAGGCGGTGCGCATCCACGCGCCGTACACGCATGTCCCCTTCCATCAGCGCCTCGATGACGGCCTGGTCAAGTTCGTCAACAACGACCACTGCCTGCTGAGCGCCCGCGCCACCGTGCGGCTCACCAGATTGATGCCCTCAGGCTTCGAGAACCTGCCGCTGGCCCAGACCATCTGGTATCTGCCCACGGGCCTCGACCCGTGGAATCAGCTCCTCGGTAAGGCGCCGGGCCACTACGCGCGCATGTACAAGCTCGACGTCGCCGCGGCGCCACCGCCTCCCGAAATCCACTGGGCCGACCAGGAGCCGCTCGCGACCGAGGGCAGCCTCGACGAACGCCTGAACCTGTGGCTCACCCTCGTGCAGCGCAGCGAAGTCATCCCCGCGTATCGCGTCTTCCTGGGGATGATCGACAACGCCGCACCAGAGGAACGCCGCAAGATCCTCGCCCAGCTCATCTTTGCTGGCCTGATCGACATCCAGGACCGCATGCTCTTCAACCGCTCGTACACGACCGGGCACAAGGGCTACCGCGGCCGCTCTGTCTTCGAGCTAGGCGAATTGTTCGGCTGGTCGAACGCCCACGACGTCATCTACGCGGGCGTGCCCGACATGGCCGTCGGTCCCCACTGGTACTCCAGCTTCGAGATGGCGACCGCCGTGTGCCAGGCGCAGCTCGATGGACGCGACCACGATTTTCTGCATAGCCAGGGCACCCTGGATGTGGCCGAGCAAGCGCATCTCGAGGACATCATCCTCCACAGCCGCGAACCAGATTGGCAGTACCACCTGTGCAAGCTGCTCGAGGCGGGCAAAGGTCCGCGCCAGATTCTCGACGTGCTGCAGGTGGCGGCCGCGGAGCTAATGGTGGAGTGCGGCGCGCCCGAGAACTACTCGATGCCGCAGCACACGGCGGAATACTGCAACACGCTGCGCTGGTATCTGGACGCGTTCGAGCACCCGCATCAGGTCAAGCTGCTGTTCGTCGCGGGCGCAATGGTCAACACCGCCGCGCACAACCAGGCCGCCGATCCAAAGAACGGGCGGCGCAAGCTGCGTACGCTGCACGACGCGAATGCCTGGGACGGCCCGCGCATCCTGTCGCGCCTGCACACGGCGCTGCTCGCGCGCGATACCGACCAGAGTCTGGCGCTGGTGCACGCCTACGTAACCAACGGCTACGCAAATCCACCCCTGGTGCAGAAGCTGGCGTTGGCCGCGTGCGAGTTCGGCAACGATCCCCACAACCAGGAGATCTGTCTGTGCCTGGTCGAAGACTACGTGAACAGCAGCGCATTTGACCGCGAGCGGCTGTTGTTTGGCAGCGTGGTGAACCTGACTGGGTACCGAAAATACGGGGATCCGCTGGAGAGCTACCAGCGCTTCGCCGCCGCGTTCGACCTGCCGTCGGTGGCATCGGTCAGCGGCGATGCGCCCGTGGAGGCGCTGCTGCTGGACGACTGATCGGGGTCAGCGCGAGCGCGTTCGCGTGCCTCAAACGTCAGCTGGCGCCCGCTGAGGCACGCAGAGTCAATCCGTGCACCTGCGTACGGCGGAGCCCTTTACCCGTTTTTGATCAACCCGCCTGAGCGCGCGCGTGTCAGCCTGAGCGCGGCGATGGATCCGTTCTGCGCGAACCCACCCAGTCGGCCAGCTCGCCGATCCGCACCTGATCCACGCTCGGCGCGGCGCGCAGCTTCGCCTCCACGGCACCCGAGCCCAGCGCGCGGCGGCCTACGCCGATACGCACCGGAATGCCCACCAGGTCCGCGTCCTTGAACTTCACCCCGGCGCGCTCGTCGCGGTCATCCAGCAACACGTCGAGGCCCGCCTGCTCCAGCGTCGACGCGGCGGCCTCTGCCAGCGCCACAAGCCCTGGCTCGGACCCAAGCACCAGGATCGTCGCGTCGAACGGCGCAATCGACGCGGGCCAGACGATGCCGTCGGCGTCGTGGTGCGTCTCGACGACCGCCGCCATGAGTCGCCCCAGGCCGATGCCGTAGGCGCCCATGGCCAGCGGCACTTCTGCGCCGCTGGCGTCGAGCACGCGGGCGCCCAGCCGCGCGGAGTAGCGCGTGCCTTGCTTGAAAATGTGTCCCACCTCGAGCGCTGGAAAGCTCTCCAGCCCGTGTGCGCAGTTCGGACACGCATCGCCCGCCCGGACCGTACGCACGTCGACGCTGCGTGCGTTGGCGCTCGAGAGAATGTCGCGCTCGACGTCAACTCCGCGCAGGTGAAAGCCGTCGCGGTTGGCACCAGTCACCATGTCGGTGCGGCGCACCAGGGTCGAGTCGACCAGCAGCGGCGCGCCGGTGAACGCGACACTTCCGAGGGACCCCGGATGCGCGCCCATCAGCGCCACAATCTCCTCAACCTGCGCGGGCCGCACATCCGAAGCACCCGTTGCGAGCTCCAGCTTCGCCTCGTTGAGCGTGTCGTCACCTCTAACGACGGCCACCACCGGCTGCTCGTCCGCCATGTAGACGAGCGTCTTCAACTGCCGCTCGGCGGCCACGTGGTGGGGCGCCCCCGCGAGCGCATCGATCGTCACGATGCCCGGTGTGGCGAACGCTTCCGGCGCGGCCAAGCGCGGCTGGTCGTCCACGACGTCTGGCACGTGCGAGCGGGCGACTTCGAGGTTGGCGGTATAAGCGCAGCCCGGACAGCGCAGGACCACGTCTTCGCCAGCTTCGGTTCGCACCACGAATTCGACGGACTCGCGGCCACCCATGGCTCCAGAAAATGCCTCCGCCGGCCACGCCAGCAGGTCGCACCGCGCGAAGATGCGCGCATACGCGGAGCGCATCGCCGCGAACGACGCGTTCAACCCGTCGGCGTCCAGATCGAACGAATACGCGTCCTTCATCAGGAACTCGCGCACGCGCAGCAGGCCCGCCCGCGGACGGGGCTCGTCGCGGAACTTGGGGCCGATCTGGAACCAGCGTTGTGGAAGCTGCCGGTAACTGTGCAGGTCGCTGCGCGCGATGGAGGCGACCACCTCCTCGTGCGTCATCGCCAGGCAGTAGTCACCGCCGCGGCGGTCCTGCAAGCGAAACATCGCCTCGTCAATCGCATCCCAGCGTCCGCTCTGGCGCCATAGCTCCGCCGGGTGCAGGGCGGGTGCGAGCAGTTCCTCCGCGTCCGCGGCGTGCATCTCGTCGCGCAGAATACGCTCGATCCGGGCCAGGCTTCGCCGACCGAGCGGCAGGTAGGTATACAGTCCGGCTCCCAGTTGGCGGATGAAGCCGGCTCTGACGAGCAATTGATGCGAGGCCGCCGCGGCCTCGACTGGCGCCTGCTTCAACGTTGGCCAGAAGAAGCGGCTGGCGCGCACCACGCGTGACATGGCAAGACCTTTCGGTTGTTTTCAGGGGACGTTCCTCGAGCGAGCAGTGGCGGCCCGCGGTCAGTCAGTGCGACCGCGGGCGACGAGGGCTCGGGCGGGGTGGAAGCGTCCCACGCCAGTTCACCGGGCAGGAGCTTAGCAGATCCGACACGACGTGCCGGTGAGCGGTGGCGGCGCGCGCAGCGCTTGCGCTTGGGAAAAGACCCCCTCTGGAGCAACGTTAGACGACCCAGCTCCGCTTCCCATTTGCCGCCAGCAGCCGCCCGAACACCAACCCGGGGAAGTGCGCTGCCGCGACCGGCGTATCGGTCCCCTCCAGCTCGCGAGTGAGCGCCGTGCGCGTCCGCTTCGCCAGCTCCGGATCCACATCCCCGACGCCACCCCACTCGTCGTCGAGCAGCTCCACCGGACAGTGCACCACGTCCCCCAGCAGCAGCCCGCGCGCCGTCCCCGACGACATCACCAGAATCGTGCTGCCGGGCGTGTGCCCCGGCGCGCTCATGGCGTCAACCCCAGGACACACGGGCCCGCTGCCATCCCAGGTCTGCATGCGACTCTCGATCGCCCCGAGCGTGTCGCGCACCCGCTCGTTATCGCGAAAGTGCTCCAGATCGCGAATGTCGCAGCGATACGTCGCGTTGGGAAACACAATTGCGCCTTCGTTCGAGGCCCAGCCGATGTGATCCCAGTGCAGGTGCGTGAACAGCACGTCGGTGACGTCCTCCGGCCGCACGTGCTGAGCGGCCAGATTGTTCAGCAGCTCGCCGCCTGCGTAGCTGCCGGCGCCGTCGCGCATGAGTCCAGAGCGCGGTCCGATGCCGGCGTCGATCAGCACCACCCGCTCACCAGCGCCGCGCAGCAGGAAGCCGCCGAGGTCGAATCGCAGCATGCCGTCCGGCTCCAGAAAGCGCTGATGCGGCGCCCACTGCTCGGTGGTCGTACCACCATAGAAGAGCGTCGCCGGAGCGCGCATCACGCCGTCGTACAGGGACTCGGCTACCAGGTCTCCGATCTTCATGCCCGCTCCAGTTGCCTCTGAATTTGGGAGAAATGCTCGCGGCCGAAGGACTCCGCGCCGCGATCCGTCTGTGCCGCGATGTGCGTCTTGAGTACCGCCATGTCGCGGAAGTAGCGCTGCAGCATCGAATTGCTCTGCGCCACGTGCGTGCCCGCGGTGCGGAACATCAGGTCGACGGCGTCGCCCGCCAGTCGCGTGGCGTACTGCTCCAGCAACTGGAGCTCCAGGTCGCGCTCGTCGGAGAAGGGGATCTCTTCCTCCACGTCCTGTCGCGCAAACTCCATGTATTGTTCGGCAATGTGCATGACGGTCGCTTCGGCAGTCTGGATGGTGGCCCAGGCTTCGCCGAAGTGGCGCTGGTACTCGGGTGTCTCCGAGCGGAGCGCGTAGGGCGGCATCTGCAGTCGGCTGGAACACAGCTCGTGTTCGTACACATCCAGCGCGCCTCTGGCCAGACCCACTGCGACGGCGGCCATTTCCTCGAAGAGCACACTCACCAGTCGACCGGCAACATCGACCGGGTTGGCGTGCACCCGCCGACCCGGCGCGTTGCGCGAGCCGAAAGCATCGCGCATCGGCGGAATGGTGCGGTACTCCGGAATGAACGCGTCGCGCACCACCACGCGCCGCGAGCCGGTGCCACGCATGCCGATCGTGTCCCAGTCGTCGACGATAGTGAAGTCCTTGCGATCGACGACGCCGACGCGCGGCTCGTCACCGGCCTCGCACACCACCTTGATGCCGCCGATGACGTGCGTGGCGATGTCGCAGCCCGAGACGTAGTTCCATTCACCATTTAGCTTGAATCCACCGTCGACCGGCTGCGCGACGACGTAGGGTGGCGTGCGGCTTGGTCCGCGGAATTCGCCGTCGCTCCCGTAGACGTCGATCTGGGCTTGCTCCGAGAAGAACGCGGACAGCATGATCGCGTGTCCGCCGGTGAGCGCCAGGACCCAGCCGCTGGAGGCACAGCCGCGCGAAACTTCCATCATCACCCGCACGAACGTGGGCATGCCGAACTCGTAGCCGCCGAAGCGACGTGGCTGCAAGATACGATAGAAGCCAGCGTCCACGAAGGCGTCGTTGGTCGCTTGCGGGATGCGGCCGAGTCGTTCGCACTCCGTCTGGCGCTCGCGCAGCGTGGGGATCATCGCGCTGGCGCGGCGGACCATCTGCTCGGGCGTGAGGTCCGGCTCAGGCACCGGGATCATCCCGGGCCTGCTCCGCTCATGCGCGCGTCCCCTGGGCGGTCGGCGTGGGTAGCTTCTGACTCCACACGGTCTCCGGTCGCGCCTGCAGCAAGAACACCTGGCGAACGCCGTCGGGTCCGGGCCCGATGGCCCACTCGATGTCCTGACTGCGACCCATCGCCTGTTCCATGCGTACCCCCAGACGCGCCAGGTGCAGCACCTCGGCGTCCGTCATGCACGGCGCGCTCTGCAGATTGGCGGGAACGTCGACCCGGCGCGTGCCCTGTACGGAAGGATCGAAGCGGTACGCCAGCGACTTGACGCCCACGGCGCGCGACCGAATCGCGAGCTGGGTCTTGTCGATAGAGAACCGGTCAGGGTCCACTTCGCCGTTGACCACCGCCGCGCCGAGACCGTACGCGCCCTCGATCACCATGCTCGAAGCGTCACCTGTAATGGGATCGATGGTCAGCATCACCCCCGCGGCTTCGGCTGCCACCATCTGCTGGACGACGACGCCCATCGCCAGGTCCTCCACGGGCGTGCCCATCTGCGCGCGATAGGCGATGGCGTGTGGCGTAAAGAGGCTGGACCAGCAGCGCAGCACGTGATGCACCACCTCGTCGTCGCCGAGGATCCACAGGTACGTATCCTGCTGGCCCGCGAACGAGGCGGTCCCGGTATCTTCTGCCGTGGCGCTCGAACGCACGGCGACAGGCATGGCTGCGTGCGATCGCCACGCTTCGCCGCCGTCCTTCGACGCGAGGTCACGTCGCGCCGCCTCGCTCTCAGCGAGCTGAGATCCCGAGTGGTCGGTCCCGGCGTGCTGGTTTGCCAGCGGGTCGACCTGCGACCGGTCGCCGCCCGAGAGATGAATCCCCGACAACTGCGCGTACGCGGCACGCACCGCGTCCTCGAGCGCGGGTGTCGGCCGGCTGGCGTCGAACAGCGCGCGAATCTCTTCGGAGGCGCGCTGCTGGGCCTCGAACGTGGCGCATTCAGCCAGCAGTCGCGCCAGGTCACCCGCCAGGCCGTTGCGTTCAACGTGCTCGCGGTACGCCGCCGTGGTCACCGCGAAGCCGGGCGGCACCTGCAGCCCTTCGCTGAGCAGCGCGCCCAGACCCGTTGCCTTGCCGCCTACCAGTGGCGCGCAGTCGCCCGTGCACTCGCCGAGCCACAGAACGCGCGGATCACTCCCCATCTCGCAATGGTAGCTCGGGACTCAGCCCCACAAACGGTCGGAAGCAAGCCGCGCGCCCTCGGCCAGCGCGCGGAACTTGGCCCACACCACCTTGGGGTTGACCTCCGGTGCAAACGTGGCGCTCGACGAGAACCCGCAGTCCGCGCCCGCGATCACCCGCTCGCGTCCGACCAGCCGCGCGTACGTCACCAGAAAGTCGGCGATCAGCTCCGGGTGCTCGACGATGTTGTACGCGTGCGAGATCATGCCCGGAATCAGCAGCTTGTCCTCCGGGAGCTTGACGGTCTCCCACACGTGCCACTCGTGGAGGTGTCGCGGATTGGCGGCTTCAAACGAAATGGCGCCCGCGCGAATGCGCAACAGCATGGGAATCAGGTCCAGCAGCGGCACGTCGTGGATGCGCGGACCTTCGTTGATGCCGTAGCAAGTGTGGTAGCGGACGCGGTCCGCCGGGATGCCCTCGAGGGCGAGGTTGATCATCTCGACGTGCTCTTCGGGTCCGAGCTGATACGGGTCCTCGTGATAGAGCGCCGTCAGCCAGGGGTCGTCAATCTGCACGAGCAATCCCGCCGCCACGATGGCCGCGTATTCCTCGTGCATCGCGCGCGCAACTGCCTCGAGGAAGTCCCTGCCCGAGTTGTAGTACGTGTTGCGCCCGACGATACGCGGCGCCAGGGCGGGCATGAAGCCCTCTTCGACACCGACCGTCGCCATGGCAGCCTTCAGGTTGTCGATATCGGTCCGCAGCACGGACTGCCCCGTGTAGGTGACGGGTCCGGTGCACACCAGCGGCGGTGTATGGACCATCGTCTGGGATTTGCCGCCCAGGTAGTCGGCGTAGTAGTCGCTAAACTGCTCGAGCTCTTCCTTCCAGACGGTCCGCTCCGGAACGCCCACGGTGTCGACTTCCAGTCCGCTGAGACGATCCGAGATGTAGCCGAGAAAACCGGCTTTGCTCTGCTCGCCGTCGGAGACGACGTCGATGCCCGCCGCGGCCTGCTGCTGTACGACGTCCTTGACCGCTTCGCGCGACTGGCGCGCAAACTCGGTCTCGTCGTACGCCTGGTCGGCGACTTTGGCGCGCATGAGCTCGAGGAGCGGGTGCGGCCGCGCCAGGCTGCCGACATGCGTGGTGAGAATGCGCTCGGTGCTGCGCTTCATGGTTGATGTCCATTTCTCGTGCGCCACGGCCGCAGCGCGGCGCGATACCCGGCCGACCAGTCGTCACTCATGGCCTGAACCGGAGCTTCGGGCGGCAGCAGCCGCGGCTGCGGGCGACGGACGGGGCTGCCCAGCGCCTCGGCGATTTCGCGCAGGGCCCACCACACCTGCGGCTGGCCGACGCGGCGAGCGAACGCCGCCCACTCGTCGTGGCTGAGGTTCAGCGCGGCGGCGATGTGCTCCATGAAGCGCACGTAGCCGTCGGCCGCTTCGTCGCCAGACTGTCCGTGCGTGAGTCCCCAGGTGGCGCTCATCAAACCCGCGCGTCCCGCGCCTGCCCGACAGTGGACGTACACACCTGGCCGTTCGGCGATGAGCGCGTCGATGACGCGCAGCGCGTCGGCGACGCGCTCGGGTGGCGGCGCCGCGAAATCCTCGAGCGGCAGGTTGCGGAAGCGAAGACCGGCGGCTTCGGCGAGGGCCTGTTCCTCCTCGACATGGTATTCGGGCCAGGGGCGGCGAGCGTTCGCCGAGGGGGGCTCGCGGTCCGGTCGCAGTGAGAGGACGGCGGTGACCCCGGCGTCGCGCAGCGCGGCAAAAGTCGCAGCTTCGAGGGCGGGTTGCTCACCACGGGCGAGCGTCCCTGGTTCGACCCACGCGAAATTGCGGATGCTGCCCAGAAGCGATGGGCTATTCACGATGAGCAGATCGTACCGGGGTCAGCCGCCCCGTCGGCCAGGCCCGCGTTGTTCATCGCCGGGCAGCGTTGGGGTGGTGCTCCCGTCGCCATTTTGTCCACCCCCCGCGCCGCCGTCGGGCGTGCGCCCCGCGCCTTGCCCCGCATTGAGCGGCACGCTGCGCAGTCGCTGCCCCGTCGCGTGAAAGATCGCGTTGGCGATCGCCGGCGGTGTCGTCAGCGTCGTGATCTCACCCGCGCCCCACGCCGGCTGGTCCGCATGATTGATCAGGATCACGTCGATCTGCGGAATGTCCTCGAAGCGCAGGATCGGATACGTCCGCCAGTCGACGCTCGTCAGCTTCTGCGCATCGAACGTGACCTGCTCGAGGATGGCCCGACTCGCCGACTGGATCACGTTCCCCTCAATCTGATTGCGCAGGCCGTCCGGATTGATGATCAGCCCGCAGTCATGCGCGACCACGATGTGATTGAGGGTGATGTGCCCGGTCGAGGGGTCCACCGACACGTCCGCCGCGGTCGCCACATACGTCTCGATGTTCTCGTAGCGCGCATACGCGATTCCCTGGCCGCGCCCCGCGCCATCGGCCGACGTGTGCGGCTGCCAACCGATCTTGTCGGCTGCCGCCTGCACTACCGCGGTCGCGCGTGGATCGTCCAACTGGTTCAGGCGAAACTGCACGGGGTCGACGCCCGCCAGGTACGCCAGCTCGTCCATGAATGACTCGTTGGCGAACGTGTTGGCCATCGCGCCGAGGCTGCGCAGCGCCGAAACGCGGATCGGCGAGTTGCTGAGCCAGTGCACCGTCACGCGGTTGTTGGCGAAGGTGTAGTTGGTGGGTGCGTTGCGATCGCCGCCGGTGAAGCCATTGTCGACCGGGGGTGGCGGCGGGCTCACCAGCATGCCAGGCAGCAGGTTGGCGGCCTGTCCGCCGGGTCGGGTGCTGTGTGTCGCGGTCCACACCTGGTAGTCCCAGGCGCTGACCTTGCCGCCAGCGTCGACCGCGCCCCGAATATCGACCACCATCGCCGGCCCGTGCGGCTCCCAGACGTGCTCGTCCTGCCGCATCCACTGCACGCGTACCGGCTGGCCGACCGCCTGTGAGAGCAGCGCGGCTTCGCCTGCAGCGTCGTCGAAGCCATTGTGGCCGTAGCAGCCCGAGCCCTCCATGTGCACCACGTGAACGTCATTCGCGTCCAGGCCGATCAATTGGGCGATGGCGCCGCGGAGTGGATACACGCCTTGCGTGCTCGAGTAGATCGTTGCCTGACTTCCCCGCACGTCGGCTACCGCGCACGACGGGCCGATCGACGCGTGATTTTGATACGGCTGCGTATAGCTGGCCTGCAGCGACTGCGACGCGCTGGCAAGCGCGCTGTCCACGTCGCCCGTGTTGACGTTCTGCTTGTCGCTGGTTGGCTGCTGACGGATCCAGTCGGACAGCTGTGACTGGTCGGGCAGGTTGTCGCTGGTCGTCCAGGTCACCTTCAAATTGCGGGCTGCCTGGATCGCGCCCCACTCGCTGCTGGCGACGACGCCGACGAAGTTGCCATTGCGGACCACCTTGATCAGGTCGGGTGACTCGGCAACCGAGCTTTCGTCGACGTCGGCGACGGTTGCGCCGATGGCGATCGGGTGCAGCGTGCGACCGTGC
This sequence comes from uncultured Chloroflexia bacterium, assembly GCA_963776625.1. Lineage (GTDB taxonomy): Bacteria > Chloroflexota > UBA6077 > UBA6077 > CF-72 > CF-72. The sequence continues at coordinate 967,344 of CAVZNP010000015.1, forward strand.
AGCATGTTGGGCACGCGCAGGTCTGATACGTACGCCGGCTGGCCGAAGACCTTGGCCGGCAGGTCGAGTCGCGAGACCGGCTGGCCGACGAGCGTGTACTGGCTGGGGTCCTTCAGTTGCGGCTGTGCGGCGACGGTTTGATCGAGCCGCTGGCCACCGATCAGCTCGCCGAACGTCACGCTCCGCGAGGGATCGCTGGTGACGGTGACGGACGCATTGCCGATGGACAGACTGGTCTGGTCGACGCCGAAGCGCGCGGCGGCCAGGTTCAGGAGGGTCTGACGCGCGGTCGCGGCCGCGTTGCGCACGCTGACGCCGCCGATCTGGATGGTCTTGCTGCCGGCGGTATAGCCCTCGTCTGGCGCGCGGGCAGTGTCGCCCTGGACCATGGTGATGCTCTCGAAGGGGACGTACAGCTCGTCGGCGGCGATCTGCGCCAGCGCGGTGCGGGTGCCAGTGCCCAGCTCGACGCGCCCGCTGAAGATGGTGACGGAGTTGTCCTGGCCGATGGCCAGCCAGGAGTCGACCTGCTTGGGATCGATCGGGGTGGCGCCGGCGCCGCTGGAGCCGGTGCCGGGTGCGCCTTGCGCACCGCCCTGCGGCGGCGGATTGGCCTGCGCATAGGCCGCGACGGGAGGTTCCAGTTGCCCGAGGAGGCTGAAGCTGACGATGAGCGCGCCCGACCCGCCGAGAAACGCGCGCCGCGTCACGCCCCGCGCCCGACCCGCGTGAGCCTCAGCCGCCTGACCGGCAGCGTTGCCCGCCGGCGTCACCTGCGCTGCCCGCGTCACGCCGATATCCTCCGTTGCCTGTTGCACGAGACTGGCCGTGCTGCCTCGCGCCGGCGCGCAACCCATACCCCGCCGACGCCACGTGACGCCCGCGCCGCGCACATCACACCGATGCCCCCGCTGCGCGCTGGACCGCTCGCACGATGCGCACGTGCGATCCGCAACGACACAGATTGCCGTTCAGCGCCTGCTTGATGTCCGCCTCCGACGGGCTCGGATTGCTCGACAGCAGTGCCGCCGAGACCATGATCATCCCGTTGATGCAGTAGGCGCATTCACCTGCCTGCTCTTGCAGGAAGGCCGTCTGGAGCGGGTGCGGCGTCTCGGGCGTGCCGAGCCCCTCCAGGGTGGTCACTTGCTGGTCGCCGACGCGGGACAGCGGGTAGACGCACGAGCGCGTGGCCTGCCCGTTGATCAGCACGGTGCACGCGCCGCACTGCGACAGCCCGCACCCGAACCGCGGGCCACTCAGGCCGAGGTCATCTCGCAAGACGTACAAGAGCGGCGTGTCGCCGCTGGCGTTGACCGTCTGCGCGACGGTGTTGACGGTGATCTGTGTGGCCACGGGCACCTGTCCTGATATGAGATGCGGAGGCGATCTGGAGACGAGGCGCCGTGTCCCGTGGGCACCCCCGACCGCTCCTTGCTGTGAGGCCATGTTTGCGCAAGATGGATGCCAGTTCGACGCCAGCCGCGTGAACGAAGTGTGGTGATTCGGCGCGCGACCCGCTGAGCGCGAGCCGCGCGCCTTCCAGAAAACAAGCGCGTTGGACGCTGTCCCGTGAGCCAGCGCACGCGACCCGAAGGACCGACAGCGCCAGTGACAACCAGGCAAACGACCACAAAACGACAGATGTGTTGACCTCCGCCCCTCCCGCGGACGGCGAGTGTGCTCCACCCCGGGAATGGATCAGCGTGGATCAGCGCGAATCGGCGCAGCCAGGCGAGATGCGGACTCACCCAGTCTCTCCAGAGGAGCAACGTTTTGCTGACCGTCCCCGAAAAACTCCGCGCAGCGACGTGGCGTCCGCCCACGATGCCTCCCCACCGAGCGAGCGCCGGCGATGCGCTCAGCCGGCCCCTTTTTTTGACGCCATCGCGCCCAGGGGCTTACCTGCCCCCATGCTCTTCAAATCGCTGTGCGCCGTGCCGTGCGCCGCGCTCCTGGCGCTGACTGCCGCCGCCCCCGCGCTCGCCCAGGAGGTGCCTTCGGTGCCCGCGCCCGTGCCCGTCACGCTGGACCACACCAATACCGCCGTCCTGGTCCTGGACATCACCAGCCAGACGTGCAGTCCACAGCCCAACTGCCTGGAGTTCGTGCCGCGCGTCGCCAACCTGCTGTCCACTGCGCGCGCCAACAACGTATTCGTGGTGTACAGCACGCCGGCCACGTCGCCGCCGATCCTCCCGGACGTCGCGCCTGCCCAGGGCGACCCCGTCTTCGCCGGCCTCGGTCAGGACCGCTTCTTCGATACCGCACTGGACGAGATCCTGCGCGCCAAAAATATCTCCAATCTGGTGCTCGTCGGCTGGCGCGAGAACGGCTCGGTCCTCTATACGGCCGTTGGCGCCAACCTGCGCGGGTATACGGTCGTCGTTGCCGACGATGGCACCTCAGCTTCCACCGACGCCGACGTGGCCATTGGTCGCTACCAGCTGCTCACCCAACTGAACGCGAACGCCAACAACGACCCGCTGCACAAGTCGGCGACCACCCTCAGCAAGACGGATATGATCACCTTCCAGTAGGCCGATGTCGCAAGCAGTGCTGCTTTCCGCGAGTGACTTGCGGCCGCTGCGCGACGATCCCGCGCACATGCGCCGCGCGCTCGATGCGGTCGAGTCGGCAATCGTGGCCCACCAGCGCGGCGCGGTGCGCCAGGGTCGACTGGTCGACCGTCGGCCCGACGAGTTCGAGGGCATTCGCCTGAGCTTGCTCGCCGGCGACGGCCTGCTCAGCGGCATGCGCGTCTTCGGCAATCCACCGCACACCCGCGCGTTCCTGTTGTTCGACGGCGAGACGCGTGCCCTCCTGGCGTTGATGGACTATGGGGTGCTGAACTCGCTGCGCGTGGGGGCCACGGCCGGAGTGGCCGCGCGCCACCTGGCCCCGCCGCACGCCCGCAGTGTCGCGCTGCTGGGGTCGGGCTGGCAGGCGGCGCCGCAGGTCGGGGCGCTGATCGCGGCCGTGCCGAAGATCGAAGAGATTCGCGTGTTCAGCCCGACGCGTGAGCATCGCGAGACGTTCGCGCGTGACATGGCGCTGCGACACGACCTGCCGGTGATCGCGGTCGATTCAGCCGAGGAGGCGATCCGCGGCGCGGACATCGTCGACCTGTGTGCCCCGGGCCACTTCGACGTGCGGACCCCGCTTCTGGACGCGGACTGGGTGGCGCGCGGCGCGCTGGTGATCTCGATGGCCCAGAACCAGTACCCGCCGGAGCTGGCGGCCCAGACGCGTCTGGTGGCGGACATTCCCGAGTTCACCGCTGATGAATCAGTGCCGCTGGGTGCGGTCATCATCGACGGGGCACGGGCGCGCCGCTCAGAGGACGAGCGCGTCATCTACCGTCTCGAAGGTGGCACGGTTCAGGATCTGTTCGTGGCGACGTGGGGCTATAACTGGGCGCGCGAGCAAGGCCTAGGCGTGGCGTTTGACCTGTCGACATAGCCGCCGGCGCACGAGAAGGTGGAGACCTTCTCGTGCAGAAGCGACTGACGGGGGACGCTGCCGACGCGTGGAAACTGCCGACGGCTGCTGACGGCTGCTGACGGCTGCTGACGGCTGCTGACGGCTACTGGGCTTCTGACGGAAAAGCTGCGAACGGGCGAATCGCGATCGTTACTTCGGTTCCGCGTTGGTCGTCGGCTGCCATCGGACAGTGACAACAGTGACGAAGGTGTAGCCATGCTCGCTCGTATGAGCACTGTTGGTCGTCCCCGTCAGGTACAAGCGAACTCGCTCCGCCCCCGTCAACTGTCAAACCCGAGCCCGCGCCTGGCCCACATCCCTTTCTCCAGAGCCACCGTCCGTGATCAGGTTCGAACGTCGAGGGGTCCGCGCGGCGTCTCCGAGCGTCGGTCGACACCGCGTCACCGAGACGAGATCAGCCCTTCGGCGCCGTTGTTCAAGATCCCGCTCGCCGTGCCGCGCCGCGTCGCCGCGACGTGGGAATGCTTTCGTCGAGCAGCGTGTTTGGTCATGCGAGACCTGCGAGCCGAGACCCCGCGTCACGCTGCGCCCCGACGTGACGCCCCGTCTTATGTGATTCAAACGGTTAACTAGCTAAACTCACCGCTGGAGCCTTTGAGGAAGCAGCGTGCCGACCTACACCTATACCTGTACCGCCTGTAACGACATCATCGAGAAGCGCCAGAGCTTCTCCGACCCGCCGCTGACTACCTGCGAGCAGTGCGGCGGCACCTTGCGCAAGATCATTCACCCCGTCGGCATCGTCTTCAAGGGCAGCGGCTTTTACATCACCGACTCACGGTCGTCGACGAAGTCAGCCAACGGTTCGAGCTCGTCCTCGGAGAGCAGCGGGTCAAAGGAGTCAAAGGAGTCGAGCAGCAGCAGCTCCAAGGACTCGAGCGATTCCAGCAAGGACTCCAGCTCCGGTTCGTCCAAGTCGTCGGCGTCGTCGTCGACGTCGACGCCGAACTCGTCGTCAAGCTCGAGCTCCAGCACCGCAAAGTCCGAGTAGCGCGGGACTTTCTGTCCCGAACGGCGGGTCCGCCAGGGGCACGTCTGCCGAGATGGGCGCGCGCTCACAGCGCGGGTCCTTCAGCCTGGCATCGGCCGCGCTGCTCGCATCTCGGCACGCGCTTCGAGAGCACCTGCATGCTGAGCCCGGTTTTGGAGTGGCGCCAGCGCCGGCTCCGCCGCGTGCCGTTCGCGAACGGGTGTGAGCGGCTCCGTTACCCTGAGCCCACCGTCGTCGTGGTCGCGCCGGCAAGTCTGCGCCGCCTGCGCTTCGCCAACGGCTTCGGGCAGCAACGGTCCGCTGAGTCCGCGCTCGTCCGAGGTGGGTCGTGGTCGGTCGGGGCCGGTCGGCGTCGGTTGCGCCGGTAACACCCAGTCGCTGGGTGCGGCCACTCGCAGCTGCCTTGCCGAAGTCGCCAGAGTCGCGGACGGGCCGGCAGTGGTCCTCCGGCTCACGTCTCACCCACGCGTTCAGGCAGCAGGGCCTTTGCGCCACCGCTCGAGTCGAGCACCTGAGGATCTACAACCACCTCCACGGCGCGCAGCGGCCTGCGTTCGAAGGGCATCTTGCGAGCTGCACCCGTTCGTCGTGCGCCAGATTCCCAGGCGGCATCGTGATCGTGCGGCTTCCGCATGAAACCCCGCGCGCAGCTGATGCCGATCGACGACCACGTCTACTGCGCCGCGACGGCCGACGCTCCAGGGGAAGTGGCAGCTGGGCGATACGTTCTCCAGGTTGCTGCGCGTGCCGCCAAGCAACGTCACGGTCGAGTCGGCGTCGGCCCCGCTGCCTACTCCCCGCCAACGGGTTCGGGCAGCAACGGCACGCTCAGCCCGTCGTCGCGGCCGAGCTGCGACGCGCGCGTCAGGGCCTTCGCGCCGAACCGCTCGCGGACCTGATCGACGACCACGTCCACGGCGCGCGGCGGCCGACGCTCGAAGGGCAGCGGCAGCTGCACGGCGTCATCGTTTTCGAGGTTGCTGAGCGTGATGCCCACCATCGTCAGACCGTCGCGCTGAATGACCGGCATCGCCGCCGCGACCAGCCCTCGCATCGCCCGCAGAATGGTCTGCGTCTCCGCGGTCGCCATGAGCAGCGTGTGCGAGCGGGTCGCGCGCGTGTAGTCGCCGAAGCGCATGCGCAGCACAACCGTGCGCCCCACGCGCCGCGCTGCCCGCACCCGCCGCGAAACCCGGTCGACCAGTCCGACGATTGTCGCATCCAGCTCATCGACGTCTGACGGCAGCCGATGCAGCCCCGTCGCGTGCTGCGACCCGATCGAGTGCCGCCGCCGGCCGACGTGCACCGGCCGCGGATCCTGATTGTGCGCCAGCGCGTGCAGGTGGCGGCCCGCGGCTGGGCCCAGGAGCGTCACCAGGCCGTCTTCGCCGAGCGCCGCTAGTTGCCCCACGCGCGAGATGCCCTGCTGGTGCAGCTTGCGCGCGGTCACAGGCCCGACGCCCCACAGGTGTTCGACCGCGAGCGGATGCAGGAAGCCGAGCTCGTCGTCCGGCGGCACGACCAGCAGGCCGTCCGGCTTGGCCACGCCGCTAGCGACCTTCGCCAGATGCTTGGTGCGTGCGACGCCAACCGTGATGGGCAGCCCGACCTCCTCACGTACCTGCTGGCGGAGCTTGACGGCGATCTCGGTCGAGGTCCCTGAAAGCTGTTCGAGACCGCGCACGTCGAGGAACGCCTCGTCGATCGAGAGGCCCTCGACGAGCGGCGTGATGTTTTCGAAGATCTCGAACACCCGCTTGCTGGCGTCCGAGTAGGCCGTAAACCGCGGATGGACGACGACGGCGTCCGGGCACAGCTTGCAGGCCTTGTTGACCCCCATCGGCGTGTAGACGCCGAAGGCGCGTGCCTCGTAGCTTGCCGACAGGACCACGCCGGCGCCGACGATCAGCGGCCGCCCGCGGAGACGCGGGTCGTCGCGCTGCTCGACGGAGGCATAGAAGGCGTCGAGGTCCGCGTGCAGGATCGTCGGCTGGGCTGCCGGGCGCATGGCTCGATAATCCAGAACGTATGTTCTCAGGATGCTCGCGCGCGGTCAAGCGCACCCGTGTGAATGGCCCGGGTGCACGCCCGCGCCGTCGTGCCGATGTGTGACGCTTCATTGATGCCCCTGCCGATGCGGACGCGCCTGCGATGCGCCTGCGCCTGGGCGCGTGACAGCGAGGGACGCCACGGTTCGTGCGCGGGTGCCGATTGGTGTCCCAGCGTGTCCCAGCGCCCATGCGCTCGGCGATTCGTGTCCCGCGAAGACGTCCCTGTGAGTTTTCTCTGCGTGTGACGCTCTGCTATAGAAGCTCAAAACGTCTCGTTGTGTGCCGGTGTCCGTGTGTGACGCGTCGGCTGTAGCGCCGAACATCGGTCGCGAGCTTGTTGGTCACGCGTGTAGCGCTCCCGCCGCGGACCCCGGCGTCTGGTAGCTGCTCAGCCCGTGAGACGCTCCCGTCGCGGACCCCGGCGTCTGCTGGGTCCCCAGCCCGTGAGACGCTCGCGTCGCGGACTCCGTCTGCTGGGTCAGCCGTGAGACGGTCGTGTCGCGGACCCTCGCGTCTGCTGTGCCCTCAGTCCGCGTGTGACGCTCGCGTCGCGGACCCCGGCGTCAGTGCCCGTAGTGCGCGTGTGACGCTCTCGCGCCGACGCACGGCAATCCGTTGTGCCATCAGTCTGCGTTTCTAGCGCTCCGGCGGACGCTCAACATCTTTTCGTGGCCAGTGTCCGCGTGTGACGCCTTGCCAGGCAGGCTGCTACGCGCTTCAGCGCTCCGCGGTGCGCCTCGGTACATAGCATCGGCATCTGCTGCCGTTTCGACCGTGTCGACGCGCCGCCCCCCATCCTCACCCGCTGCTCGCCGACCTCTCGCGCGCCACATGCTGCGCCGCCGGCCGCATTTTGTGACCTTTTCTCCACGCGTGACGCCTGCCGTGACGCCTCGGGTGACGGTCCGCGTGACGCCCCCTTCTTACACTCCGGGGCGGCGGCGGGGGGTGGTGGGCCCGCGCCGCGTCGGGTGTGCGCGCACGGGTTCGAGACGGGCGTCCCACTTCGCCGCGACACGCTTCGGCACCACCATGCGCCAGGCGTCGATGATCAGGTCGTGCATCTCGTCGGACTCCAGGGCCGCCAGCCGCGCGTGGAGCCAGTTGAAGCGCATGTCCGAGATGCTGGGCAACTGGAATTTGCTGGGCTCGGCCTCGACGACGATCGCGCGCCACTCTTTGGGAAAGGCGAAACCAATGCTCGACTCGTCCTTCGAGAAGGCGAGGTAGACAATCTGTCCAACGCGGAACTTGCGACGACCGTGCACGAACACTTCGTAGCTGCGCGGCAAGGGCAGCACGAGGGCGCGAATCTCGTCGACGGTCACCACCCGATTCGGGCTCCCAGCGCCGAACTCTACCGCGCCGGCCTCAGCTCGCCGGCGCCGGGGCTTCGCCCTTTCACCGCGGCGGGACGCACCAGCGTGCACATGGGTAAAGCGTGGGTCGCGGTGATGCCGGTGGCCAACAGGAGCGCGGCCCGCGGGGCTTCGCCTTTCACCGGCGGCGGGACGCACCAGCGTGCACATGGGCAAAGGGTGGTGTCGCGGAGATCCCGGCGCCCAACGGGAGCGCGGCCCGGGGGGCTTCGCCGTTTCACCGCGGCGGGACGCACCAGCGTGCACATGGGCAAAGCGTGGTGTCGCGGTGATCCCGGCGGCCAACGGGAGCGCGGCCCGCGGGGCTTCGCCTTTCACCGGCGGCGGGACGCACCAGCGTGCACATGGGCAAAGCGTGGTGTCGCGGTGATGCCGGCGGGCAACGGGAGCGCGGCCCGCGGGGCGCTTGTCGAGCTGCGACGTCGCGGCCTCCGGTGACCTTGCGGCGGCGCGTCGCGGCGGACCAGCGCGCGGCCGTCGGGAGCAACGCCAAGGATCCAGGCGGAGTCGTCGTCGGGTGCCGCGGAGGCGGACTCGAGCGGGTTCATGCAGCGCACCATCCATCGGAGGCGCCTGTTCAGGAGACGTCGCAGGGATCGTGGCGCAGGTTGTCGGGCAGCTACGTGCCGATCTCTGCTGGCCTGCGGCGGCGCGTTGCGGCGGACCAACGCGCGGCCGTCGGCAACAATGCCTCGCATCCGAGCGGAGTCGTCATGGCGCAGCGTCGTGGCGGAGTCCAGCTGGTTCCTGCAGCGCATCCATCGATGAAGCGCCACTGTTGGGGCGAGGTCGCGGGATCGTGGCGCGAGTTGTCGGGGTAGCGACGCGGCGAACTCTGACGCCGTTCTCGGGCAGCCCCGCGATGAAGCCCGTTTTGGTTGCGACGCAGCGTCAGGACGGGCCAGCGCGCGACCGCCTGGACAGCGCAGCGTCGGGGATCCGGGTAGAGTTGTCGGGCGCCGCCGTGGCGGACTCTGACGGTTCCTCACGCAGCCTCTCGATGGACCAGAGCGCTTCGGGGCAACGTCGTCGGGGATCCTCGCGGTGTTGTCGGGCGCCGCCGTGGCGGACTCTGACGGCTCCTCACGCAGCCTCTCGATGGACCAGACCGGTCCGGCGCAATCTCGCCAGTGAACCTGGTGTCGTTGTCGGGGCGGCGGCGCGGCGAACCCTGACGTGGTTGTTCGGCCGCGCCGCGATGAACCCCGGTGTGGCGCAGTGTCAGGATGGCCAGCGCGCGACCGTCTGGGCACGCACCGCGTTGGGGGATCCAGGCCGGGGAGCGCCGCGTCGGACGCTGGTGGACTCCTGGCGCTGTCGGGGCAGCGTTGTGGCGGACTCTGCTGGCCTGGGGCGTAGCGCCGCGACTGGCGAAAGCGCTGCTGGTGCGGGGAGCGCCGCCCGCGGACCTGCGGCGCATGTTGTGGTGCGACATGTGGCGTTGCGCCGCTTCGAGAACCAGCCTGCGGCTATGAGGGAGTGCCGCGGCGGACTCATCCAGGCCCTATTGCCGCGTCGCGACGGAACAGGGCGCGGCTATCGGGCTTCCGCCGCGGGCGGCGGACGCCGGCGCGTATCTTGTTGAGCGGCTTCTGGGCCTACCCGTTCGCGGCCGCTGCTAACTTGGGCAGCCACCCGCAGCGGCAGCCGATGCCTACCTTTGGGGTGCAGCGCTTGCGACGGGCCGGGTGTGGCTGAATGGCTGTGCGGTGGTCGTCACCTTGGTGGGGTCAGGGCGCGTTTGAAGGTAGATCTCGCGTGTAGCCCATACTTCGTCGACGCCCTCGTGGCCGATAGATCACCGGCGCGTTCACAGCAGATGCGTCGCGAGCACGGCCTCCCTGAAGTGGGTAGCCTCAGGCGCAATGCGCGCCGTTTTGCAGCGGGTCACCGAGGCCTACGTCAGCGTTGACGGTACCAGCGTGGGCGAGATCGGTCACGGCTGGCTGGTGCTCCTCGGCGTCGGCCACGGCGACACGGACTCTACCGCGCTGGCGCTGGCCGACAAGGCCGCCGGGCTACGTTGCTTCGAAGACGCGGATGGCAAGACGAACCTCTCGGCCGCGGACGTCAACGCGGAGTGGCTGGTCGTAAGCCAATTCACGCTGCTGGCAGACACCAGCCGCGGTCGGCGACCGGGCTTCACGAACGCGGCGCCGCCCGAGCTTGCCACCAGGCTGGTCGAACGATTTATCGAGGGCTTGCGCGCCCAAGGGTTCAGCGTGGCGAGTGGCCGCTTCGGGGCGCACATGCGCGTGAGCCTGGTGAACGATGGGCCGTTCACTATCGTCCTCGAGCTCAATTGACCTCGCCCGCCCACTCGCCCTCAGCGGTCTAGCTGACCTCGGTCGCGTTAGTGACATCGGTCGCGCTGGTGACAACGGTCGCGCTCGTTGACCTCCACCGGGGTAGCTGACCTCGGCCGTCTCAGCAAAGTCGCGTCGGTCCAGTTGACCTCACGTGTCTAATTGACCTCAGGCGGCCTCGCTAACCCGGGTCAGCCGGTCAACCTCAGCTGTCTCGGGGAGCCCCTTCGGCCGATCTGAAGTCACTGCGTCCAGTCGACCTCAGTCGGCCCAAGGTGAAGCCCATTCGGGCAAGTGGAACCCGCTCGCCCCTATCTATGCTTTCCAGTGGTTCGAGCGCTATCTGTCATCCTGAAGCTTGCGAAGGATGCGCAACTCTGGGTCTGTGCAACTCGGAGGTTGCGGCCTCAAACGTCACCTTCGCCCACTCACGTTGCCCTGCCCGCGAGGCCCACTCACGTTGCCCTACGCGCGAGGCCGGGCTCGGACGCACGCAGGTTCAACAATTCCACAGACTGCCGAGCGCTTCATCGGTGTTTCAGCACCTGCTCGTCCTCGCACCGGCCTGGCAGGCGCAACTCCGCGGCGGCTCAGTTGACGTACAGGATCAGGCCCAGCCCCTGCGCCGCCGCGCGCGCTACCAGGTCGCGCATGTTGCGGTAGCTATCGACGACATAGTCGGCGTCGTAGCCGTTGCTCTGCCAGTTGCCGGGGTAGATGTCCTCTGCGTCGAATTGCTGCAGATCCACACGGCGTCCGACCTCGTCCGGCGCAATGAGGATCAGCGCGGACGCCAACTGGCGCACCTGCTCGCTGGTGAAGATGCGCGCGGGACCGTAGCCGACGTCGACCTCGCCTACGGGGGTCCCCTCCGAGACCAGAAAGTTGAGCGGCGCATCGCCCCCGAGCCGCGAGCCGTTGAGGACGAAATGGATGGCGTGCCACGCCTTGTGAAGCTCGACGCGCTCGCAGGAGTCGGCGCCAGAACCGTACAGAAAGCGGGTGATCTCGGACGGGTTACCGAGGAGCCGTTCGATGTCGCCATCCGTGGCCGGCCGGAGGTTGGCCATCATCGCCATCGAGCGGCGTGTCCGTATGTGCTCAGTCTGCAGCCCTCTCTGATGTCACAGTGTGCGGGGTGTGTCTTCGGAGCGCTCAATACGGTGGGCCAGGTGCGGCGGCCCACTGGTAGCAGCGGCGCGTATGGTACTCCGACGCCAGCCTTCCCAGAGTTTCCTCCATGGGGATCCGAGAACACGGGGCGGAAGCCTCGAATCCGCGGCGAACGCGGCTGATGCGCTCCCGAGGCTTTGTTTGTGGGGACAAGTTCGCCTTCTAGCCGGTTTTTAGCTCGAGTCGCCGTCGGCCGAGCTTCCAGCGCCTGGTCAGCGGCGGCAAGCTTGCGCGCGGCTGCGGTGGCTGCTGTCCGAGTCTTCGCAGGGGATGGCCAGCTACTGCCGCCACCGCGGTAATGTTGACGGGTTCTGTACACCGGCCCGCGGGGCGAGGCACAGGCGGGGCACAGGGCGAAACCATACGCGTGCGTCGTGAGTGACGTGTGCTCGGTGAGCAAGCTTGCGAGTCTTCACCGCGAAAGTGCCTTCGCGCTGGCGTCTGGCCTATTCAGGCCTGCACGACCAACCCTTCTCTCCAGAGGGACTCGGGGAGAACGAGCGTTTCTTTTCTTCGTGAGATTCGTGTTACCCACGCCGCTTCGCGCGGGGTAGACAGTGCGTGCCGAAGCATCTCAGACGCCAACCGTGGGCGGGTTTTGCACCGGATACAGGCTAATGGCGTCCTCTGAGGCATGGAGGAAGGCCCGCCCCAACGGCTGAACGACGGGCTTCCGGTCGAGACGAAAAGCGTAGTAGCCTTCGCCCAGATGCGCTGGCTCCTGGCAGCTCTGGCCCTGACCGTCGGTGGGCTCGCGCTCCTCGTGTGGCTCATCCCGGCGGCGCCGATGACAGGCGACGGTCAGTACTACATCCAGTTCGTGCGCAACGGGCTGCAGCACGGCGCGTCCAGCTGGCACGAGCGTCGTTTGCTGGGGCCGCTGATCGTCCGCGCCATGCCGATGGACGCGCTCAACGGCTTCTTCATTCTCACGTGCGTCTCACTGGCGGTCACGGCGCTGCTCACGTGGCTCGCCGCGCGCGAGCTGCTGCCCGGCGACGAGCCGCGCGCCCTCGCGGCCATTCCCCTGCTGTTTGGAACCTGGGTTGTGGCGCCCAACCTGCGCGAGTTTGGACTGATCGATCCGCTCGCCTGGGCGTTTGTCGCTGGCGTGTGGCTGGCCACGATTCGGCGCCAGTGGTGGCTGGCGGCCGTCGTTGCCGCGGTGGGGGTGGTCGCCAAAGAAATTGTGGTGCTCGCCGCCGTGGCCGCCGCCGCCGCGGCCTTCGATCCGCGCAAGCCCTGGCGGGCCGTGGCCGTTGGCGCGCCAGCGGTGCTGGTGGCGGTGGGTCTCACCGTGCTGTTCCCCGGCTCCGGCGCGGACGCCACAGCGTACGTGTTCAAGTGGGTGCGCGACGGGCTGTTTTCCAACGGTGTGCCGCGCGCCGTGTTCTTGCTGTTCGCCTCGTATGCGGCCCTGTGGCTGTTTTTGCCGCGGGCGTGGCCGGCGCTGCCTGAGCATTTGCGCCGCGCGGCGGTGGTCTACGTCGTGGCAGCGGTGCTGCTGCCCCTGGTTGGCTCGCCCGAGCGTATGGAGGAGGCTATTTTTCCGCTGATTATCAGCGCCGTGCTGCTGGCTACCCGCGCCTGGAGCGTTGGGCTGGTATGGCTGCTGGCCATCGTGGCCTCGCTGTTCGCGGCGCGCGTGGGCGGCGATGCGCGGCTGCCGACGCTCGTGGCATGGGGAGGGCTGGTTGTAGCGTGCGCGCTGGCAATGTGGTGCTACGTGCCGGAGAGCCGTCAGCCGTTTGGGCGTCGCGCGCGGTCGCGGACGGAGGCGCCGAACCCGCTGGCGCAGGGCTGAGGTCCGCGGCGGCGTAAGGCCTGCGGTAGTTCATGCCGCTGCCCGCGTGGAGGGCGGCACTCCCGAGGCATGCGCTTGCGTCGGCTGCTGGTGCGCGGGCCGCGGAGAGAAATCGCCGGCGATGACGTTCTGCAGGGTACCGTGTGCGGGGCGAGAAGCGCGCAGCGATGGAGCGCGAGCGTGGACGGGGCTGCGCGTCGGGGTGGGCATCGTAGAGCCGAGCATTGAAGGTACGGCGGCAGAGCGCGGGAACGCCAAGCGAGCAACCAGGAACGAAGAGATGCGCCGCCGCGGGGCACGGAGTGTCGACAGGGGCAGCGTGTGGACCCTCCGCAGCGCGCGTTGGGGTGCGGAGCCTGAACGGGCGCCGCGCGCCGGTCCCCTTCTCTAACCCAGGTGCCGTGGCATGCTGGGCACCGCGCGGGTGCCGGGTCGCCCGGCCGCAGCCCCGCCTCCAGCGGGGTCCGACCGCACGCCAGGCGTGCCGAGGCCGAATGACGCGCACCGTCGGGAGTTGCGGTGGTGTGCTCCCGAAGGCGTCGATCCCGCCGAGCGGCAGGCCCGGGACCGGCTTCAACGTACCGCGGTGATCGATGAGTTATCGCAACGAGATCACTCAGTACGGGCGGCCGTGGACCGGCGCGAGGGGTGCGGAGCGAGGAAATGCGAAGCGATGAAATGCGCGGCGGCGGCGTTGCGGAGCTAACGAGAGGGATACACGCGGGAGGCGCGTGAGGTGTGAGACTGGCGCACAATGCAGGTGCGGCGCAGCCAGGTAGTGCACAGCAGGCGGGTACGGAGCGTCGACGGGTGCCAGCAGGGCGGCGCGCCGAGCGCTGACGGGACGGGAGAGAGCGTGGCCGCGGAGTGCTGAACGCGCGCAGGAGTGGCGCACTCGCGCCGCGAATTGCCCGTCGCTACGCGTGGGGCGTTAGCGCTGGGGCCAGCACGCGGCCCTCCAGGTACCACGGTTCCGTGGCGGTGATCTCGACGTCCACGAGTTGACCCGCCAGCGGCGCGTCGCCGGCGAAGTGCACCAGTTTGTTCGTGCGCGTGCGGCCGTACCAGCGCCCTTTGGCGGTGCCCTCGACCAGCACGTCCACGCGGCGGCCCAGATAGCGGGCGTTGATGTCGGTGGCGATGCGCTTCTGGAGCTGCTCCACTTCGTGGAGCCGGCGACGTTTTTCCTCGCGCGGCACGTCGTCGAGCATCTCGGTGGCGGCGACGGTGCCGGGTCGCGGCGAATACATCGCCACGTGCACCACGTCGAAGCGGAACTCGTCGAGCATGTCCAGGGTGTGCTGGAACTCCAGTTCGCTTTCGCCGGGGAAGCCGACGATGACGTCCGTCGACAGCCCGATCTCGGGCAGGCGCTCACGCAGCCGGCCGATGAGCTGTCGGTAGTGGTCGACAACGTAGCCGCGGTGCATGCGGCGCAGCACGTCGTCGTCGCCGGCCTGGATGGGCAGGTTGACGTCTTCGCACACGCGGGGCAGGTCGGCCACGGCGTCGACCAGGTCGCGCCCGAAGTCGCCCGGGTAGCTGGTCAGGAATCGGATGCGCTCCAGCCCGTCGACCTCGTTCAGCTGTCGCAACAGCTCAGAAAGGAGCACCCGCGGCCGCAGGTCGCGGCCGTAGCGCTCAACGATCTGGCTCAGCAGCACCACCTCGCGCGCGCCGCGGCCGACCAGCGTGCGCACCTCGTCGAGGATGACTGCCGGCGGGCGGCTCCGCTCGCCACCGCGGGTCGACGGCACGATGCAGTACGTGCACGACCGATTGCAGCCCTGGTGGATGGTGACGCCCTCGGAGATGCCGGGCAGGCGGACCGCCTGGTCCGGGTCGAAGCGGTAGCGCTCGGACAGGTCCAGCAGGTCGATCAGTCGATCGCGAACGGTGAGATCCTGGCCGGGTTCGGCGATCAAATCGACGAACGGGTAGCGCTCGTGCCAGTCCGACTGGTTGCTGACGCAGCCGGCCACGACCACCTTCATGTTCGGACGGGAGGCCTTCATCTTCTGCAGCGCGTGCAACTGCCCGTGCACGCGGTCCTCGGCTTGCTGGCGGACGACGCACGAGTAGAGCACCACGACGTCGGCGTCGTGCGGACCGTCGGCCGCCGTCAGACCGTATTTTTCGAGGCTCTCAGCCAATCGCCGCGAGTCGGCCACGTTCATCTGGCAGCCAATCGTCCAGATATGGAAAGCACTCATGGCCCGGAGCCGAGATTATAGGCGTTGAGGGCCGCTCAACCAGCGACGGATCGCACCTCACGGCCAGCGTCGTCCGCACTGACGTGTCGCGCGACCTCGTCTTGCTCGAGACCGCCGCCGTAATTCCGGCCAGCCGACCTGGACCTGCTCGGCAACCAGCACGCGGGTGACGACGTCGTCGAACCTGGCTACCCGCTCGGCCTGGACTGACCGGCCAGCCTGACACGGGCGCCATCTCGGCGATCCGCCTTGGCAACCAAGGCTGGACTTGTTGCAGACCGATTCGGCCGGGTCCGCGCCAGGCAGCTCCGGCAGCCCGGTATACGCCATGGCGGGCAAGATGCTGGGCGTCGAGTCCTACAGCCTGGACGGCATTCACTTCGCCAGTGCCACCGAGAGCATCGACGCCTTCCTGAGCGGTGCCCTGCCGCCCCAGAGCAGTCCCCTGCCGTTCCTCCACCTGCCCGCACCGACGCCGTCGACACCGTTTGGCTGTTCAGCGGAGGACGCCAGCCTGCGGCAGACGACTTTGGCGCCGGCTGGAGCATTGCCGACCGCACCACCGCGGACGGCCCACCCCGCGCGGTGTCGACCTCGTTCAAAAGCGGCGGCGGCAGCCAGTATCAGTCCGCGGCCGTGGTGTACCCCACGCGCGAGCAGGCGGCGGCCGCGAGGCGGAATCCCGTGGCGGGCGCTCGAAGTCTGCGATACGAGTGCCTACAACGTGACTGGCGACGTGACTGGCGACGACTGGCGACGTGACTGGCGAGGTGACTGGCGAGGTGACTGGCGACGGCGGGGCCGTCACCGGCGGGTGCCTGGTTCAGAATGTTGTGCTGATCGTCTCGGGGCCGACGTATGCCGTGGCGCGCGCGGCATTCGCTCACGCCGCCGCGCGGGTCAACGCCGCCGCCGCGCGACTGATATACGTGCCCCTAAGTCGGCGGGTGGCCGGCGCCGGCGATCTTATAATCCGAACGTGCCGACGGGCGGTTTCGACCTCATCTCAGACTTCCGACCAACCGGCGATCAGCCGCTGGCGATCGAGCAGCTCAGCCGCGGCGTCAACTCCGGCCTCAAACACCAGACGCTGCTGGGGGTGACAGGGTCGGGCAAGACCTTCACCATGGCCAACGTCGTCCAGCAGATCCAGCGGCCAACCCTGGTCATGGCGCACAACAAGACGCTCGCGGCGCAGCTCGCCTCGGAGTTCAAGGAGTTCTTCCCGAACAACGCGGTCGAGTACTTCGTCTCGTACTACGACTACTACCAGCCCGAGGCGTACATCCCGCGCACCGACACCTACATCGAGAAGGACACGCTGGTCAACGAGGACATCGAGCGACTGCGCCACTCTGCTATGCAGTCGCTGCTGACCCGACGCGACGTCCTGGTGGTCGCCAGCGTGAGCTGCATCTACGGTCTGGGCGATCCCGAGGAATACGGCCAGAACAGCGTCAACCTGCGCGTCGGCGAGATCTACAAGCGCGACAAGATCCTGCGACGCTTGACGGACATCTATTACGAGCGCAACGACTACGACCTGTCGGCGGGCAAGTTCCGCGTTCGCGGCGACACGCTGGAAGTCCACCCGTCGTCGCAGGAGATCGTGGTGCGCGTGTCGTTCTGGGGCGACGAGCTCGAGCGCATCACCGAGGTCGACCCGCTGACGGGCGAGGTGCTCGCCGATCGCCAGACGATCGACATCTACCCGGCGCGCTACTTCGTCACCAGTCGCCACAAGCTGCAGGAAGCGCTGAAGGACATCTCCGACGAGATGGAGGAGCAGGTCCGCCTCTTCGAGAGCCAGGACAAACTGCTCGAAGCCCAGCGCCTGCGCCAGCGCACGCAGTACGACATGGAGATGCTGGAGCAAACCGGCTTCTGCTCGGGCGTCGAGAACTATTCGCGACCGCTGTCGCGCCGCGAGGCGGGCAGCACGCCGTGGACGCTGCTCGACTATTTTCCGGACGACTTCGTCTGCTTCGTGGACGAATCGCACATGACCATCCCCCAGGTTCGGGGCATGTACAACGGCGACCGCGCGCGCAAGGAGATCCTGGTCGAGTTCGGCTTCCGGCTCCCGTCGGCGCTGGACAACCGTCCGCTCATGTTCCACGAGTACGAGGCGCGGCTCGGGCAGACGATGTACGTCTCGGCAACGCCGGGACCGTACGAGTATTCGGTGTCGCGCATTCCCGAGTCGGATGGCTCGCCCGCGTCGCGTTTCGCGGTGCCCGACTGGGAGCGCCGCCTGACCCCGCCGAAGCCGTCCACGAAGGTCCGTGCCAACGGTCGCGCCCGGCTCGAGCGCTCCGAGGCCGCCAACGGCGTCTCTCACGTCGACCAGCCGCGGACCGACTCGGCAAGCAGCGAGAACGCCGCCAATGGGGTCTCGCACGCTGAGCACGCCAACGCCCACGCCAACGCGTCCGAGACTGATGGCGTGGCATCGAACGGGGTCATGCACCATGACTCCACGTCGCCGATCGGGACTGACACAGACAGCGACGCGGCTGCCCCTGGGGAGCTGATCCCGATCTACGGCGCCGAACAGCTCATTCGGCCGACGGGCCTGCTCGACCCCGAGATCGAAGTCAAACCGACCCGCGGCCAGATCGACGATCTGATGGAACAGATCGGCCATCGCACCGCCCGCGGCGAGCGCGTCCTGGTGACCACGCTCACCAAGCGCATGGCCGAGGACCTGGCTGACTTCCTGCGCGAGGCCAACGTCAAAGTTCACTATCTGCACTCGGAGGTGGACACCCTGGAGCGGGTCGAGATCCTGCGCGACCTGCGATTGGGGGTCTACGACGTCGTCGTCGGCATCAACCTGCTGCGCGAGGGTCTGGACCTGCCCGAGGTTTCGCTGGTGGCCATCCTGGACGCCGACAAAGAGGGCTACCTGCGCTCGAACAGCTCGCTCATTCAGACGATCGGTCGCGCGGCGCGGCACGTGGACGGGCACGTCATCATGTACGCCGACCAGCTCACCGAGTCGATGCGGCGGGCCATCGACGAGACGTACCGTCGCCGGGCGAAGCAGCAGGCCTACAACGAGGACCACGGCGTGACGCCGACCGGCATCCGCAAGGCGATTCGCGACATCACCGAGCGCGTGCGGGCCGTGGCCAAGGCGCACGAAGAGACGGCCCACGTGGCGACCGCCGCCGATTTGCCGAAGGACGAGCTGTACCGACTGATTCGCGACCTCGAGACGCAGATGAAGGAGGCCGCCCGCGCGCTCGAGTTCGAGAAGGCGGCGCTGTTGCGCGACCAGGTCGTCGAGCTGCGGCGCACGCTGGCCATCGAGGAGCCGGATCGGATCGTCCCGCGCGAGCTCATCCAGCGCCCCGCAAAGAGTGGCGCTTCGGGTGCTCGACGCTGATCTGCACGGTATCGACGGAATGCAGCGGGTAGTGTTCTACGCAGTTTTTGGGACGGCTTCGCCGGAGGGGCTCCGCCCCTCTACCCCGCGTTTGAGCGAGGCACGTTAGGGTCGCGCAGGGTACGTTCCAGCGTGACGCTGGGAAGCTCCGCTCCCCGGGCCCCACGGCTGCCGCTAAGCGAGCAAGCTCTCGACCGCCAGAACCGTTCCGGCGAGGATGCCAGTTGCGCTCACGTGTGCAAACTGAGCGCAAACCGTCTCCTGCCGAACGCGTCTGGGGGGTCGAGACGTGTGCACGTAGCGGCAGCCCGTGGGGCCCGGGGAGCGGAGCTTCCCAGCGTCACGCTGGAACGTACCCTGCGCGACCCTAACGTGACCCGCTCAAACGCGGGGTAGAGGGGCGGAGCCCCTCCGGCGAAGCCGTCCCAAAAACTGCGCAGAACACTACCCGCTGCCCCTCCGGCGAAGCCGTGCCAAAAACAGCGCATATCCACCCACGCGCGAAGTCATGGCTTAGCCGTGGCGAAACCAAGACGCAAACAATGAGGCGCGGCAAATCGACGGAAACGGCCGGCCCGGTACGACATACTTATTGCGTAGGCCGGTGTGCTTGGAACGCATGTTCGAGGTACAGTAGGCTACTTCTGACGTTCGTCCTATGCCTCTGGACAAGATCGAAATCCGCGGCGCGCGGCAGCACAATCTTAAAAACGTGGACCTCGTCCTGCCCAGGGACCGGCTCGTGGTCATTACGGGCCTCTCGGGCTCTGGGAAGTCCTCGCTTGCCTTCGACACTATTTACGCCGAGGGCCAGCGACGCTATGTCGAATCGCTGTCGAGCTACGCCAGGCAGTTCCTGGGTCAGATGGACAAGCCTGACGTCGAGTACATCTCGGGGCTGTCGCCGGCGATTTCGATCGACCAGAAGGGCGCCAGCCACAACCCGCGCTCGACGGTCGGCACCGTCACCGAGATCTACGACTATTTGCGGCTGCTGTTCGCCAGGATCGGCCACCCACACTGCCCCAAGTGCCACCGACCGATCCAGCAGCAGACCTCCGAGCAGATCATCGACGCCGTGCTCGCCATGCCCGAAGGCGCGCGCATCATGGTCCTCGCGCCACTGGTCGAGGAGCGCAAAGGTGAGTTCCAGTCGGTCTTCGACGACGTGCGCAAGGCGGGCTTCGTGCGCGTGCGCGTCGACGGCGAGGTGCGCGACCTCTCCGAGAAGATCGAGCTGAAGAAGAACGTCAAGCACTCGATCGCGGTCGTCGTCGACCGTCTGGTCGTCTCGCGGGCGCAAGAGGACAAGTCGCGCATCGCCGATTCGATCGAGCAGGCGCTCAAGCTCGGCTCGGGCCAGGTCATCATCAGCGAGCCGCTGCCAGGCGAGCCGTCGAACTGGAGCGACACGCTGTATTCGGAAAACTTCGCCTGTCCGTACGACGGCACCTCGCTGGGGGCGCTCGAGCCACGCAGTTTTTCGTTCAACACGCCGCACGGCGCGTGCCCAACTTGCACCGGACTGGGGACCCGACTCGAGGTCGATCCTGACCTGGTGCTCGCCAACAAGGACCTGAGCCTGGCCCAGGGCGCGATCGCCGCGTGGGGCAAGGCCGGCTGGAACGGCAACTCGTACTACAAGTCGCTGCTCGAGTCGGTGGCCGCCTCTTACGGCTTCTCGATGGACACCCCCATCCGCGACCTGAAGCCCGAGCACATCCAGAAGATCCTGTACGGCTCCGGCAACGAGCGCATCGTGATGCTGTACCAGAGCAAGAGCGGGCGCAGTCGCGAATATCGAGCCCACTACGAGGGCATCATTCCCAACCTCGAGCGACGGTTCAAGGAGACCGAAAGCGAGTTCATCCGCGAGGACCTGCAGAAATACATGGCGCCTCGGCCGTGCCCCACGTGCCACGGCGCGCGACTGAGGCCCGAAGCGCTGGCCGTGACCATCGCCGGGCGGAACATCCGCGAGGTGGTGGACTACTCGGTGCTCAGGGCGCGCGAGTTCTTCACCGCGCTCGAGGAGCGCGTGCCGTTTGGCGAGCGTTTGAACGGGCACGTCGCCACGCGTGGCCGGCGCGGTGCCTCAGCGCAACCCGCCGACCCGTACGTTGCGGAGCGCACGCTGACGCTGACGGACCGCGAGTTCACTATCGGGCGGCAGATCCTGAAGGAGATTCGCGAGCGGCTGCGTTTTCTGGTCGACGTAGGCCTGGACTACCTGACGCTCAGTCGCACCGCGGCGACACTCTCGGGTGGCGAGGCGCAGCGGATTCGGCTGGCGACGCAGATTGGCTCGGGGCTGATGGGGGTGCTGTACATCCTCGACGAGCCGAGCATCGGTCTGCACCAGCGCGACAACGCGCGGTTGATTCGCACCCTCGAACGACTGCGCGACCTGGGCAATACGTTGATCGTCGTCGAGCACGACGAGGAGACCATGCGCGCCGCGGACTGGATCGTCGACATGGGGCCCGGCGCGGGCGAGCACGGTGGTCGCGTCGTGGCCGAGGGCCCGATCGACACGATCATCGCCACGCCCGACTCGCTTACTGGCCAGTTCCTGAGCGGCGAACGCGAGGTGCCCATGCCGTCCGAGCGGCGTGAGGGCAGTGGCAACTGGATTCGCATCGTCGGCGCGCGCGAGAACAACCTGAAGAACATTACGGCGGAGATCCCGCTTGGCCGACTGGTGGTGATCACCGGCGTCTCGGGCTCGGGCAAGTCTTCGCTGATCACCAACACGCTGTACCCGGCGCTCTCGCAGCGCTTGTTGAAGTCGCGCGAGGCGGCGGGCGACCACGATCGCATCGAAGGGCTGCAGCACCTCGACAAAGTGATCGACATTGACCAGTCGCCGATTGGTCGAACGCCGCGCTCGAACCCGGCCACGTACGTCGGGCTGTTCACGTCGATTCGCGACCTGTTTGCGCAGGTGCCCGAGGCGCGGGTGCGCGGCTACCAGCCCGGTCGGTTCTCGTTCAACGTCAAGGGCGGACGCTGTGAAGCATGCGAAGGCGACGGCATCCTCAAGATCGAGATGCAGTTCCTGCCCGACGTCTACGTGCCGTGCGAGGTGTGTCAGGGCAAGCGCTATAACCGCGAGACCCTCGAGATCAAGTACCGCGGTTATTCGATTGCCGAAGTGCTGGAGATGACCGCCGAAGAGGCGCTTGAAGTGTTTCAGAACATCCCGTCGATCGCGGTCAAGCTGCGGACCCTGTGCGAGGTCGGCCTGGGGTATATCCACCTGGGACAGCCGGCGACGACGCTCTCGGGGGTGAGGCGCAACGCGTGAAGCTGTCGTCGGAGCTCTCGCGTCGGGCGACGGGCCGCACGATGTATTTGCTCGATGAGCCGACGACGGGGCTGCACTTCGCCGATGTGGAGCACCTGCTGGAGGTGCTGGGCCGGCTGGTGGACGCTGGCAATACGGTGGTGGTGATCGAGCACAACCTCGACGTGATCAAGACCGCGGACTGGGTGATCGATCTGGGTCCCGAAGGCGGCGACGCGGGCGGGCAGATCGTGGCCACGGGCACGCCAGAAGCAATCGCCGCGAACCCGGACAGTTACACCGGGCAACATCTCGAGCACGTGCTGCGCAAGGGGTCACTCGTCACCGTCGGCTAAGCTGCTCGAACGCGTGGGTGGATGCGGCTGTTTTCGGCACGGCTTCGCCAGAGCTTCGCGCGTGGGTGGATATGGCTGTTTTGGGACGGCTTCGCCGGAGGGGCTCTGCCCCTCTACCCCGCGTTTGAGCGTGGCACGTTAGGGTCGCGCAGGGTACGTTCCAGCGTGACGCTGGGAAGCTCCGCTCCCCGGGCCCCACGGGCTGCCGCTAAGCGAGCAAGCTCTCGACCGCCAGAACCGTTCTAGCGTGGATGCCAGTGCTCTCCACGTGTGCAAACCGAGCGCAAACCATCTCCCGCCACCGCGTGTGGGTAGTCCAGAGCGTGTGCACGTAGCGGCAGCCCGTGGGGCCCGGGGAGCGGAGCTTCCCAGCGTCACGCTGGAACGTACCCTGCGCGACCCTAACGTGCCACGCTCAAACGCGGGGTAGAGGGGCGGAGCCCCTCCGGAAGCCGTCCCCTCACCACCCGCGCCTCGAAGCCGTGCCAAAACAGCCGTATCCACTCACGCGCGAATCAATGGCTTAGCCGTGCCAAAAACTGCGTCGGAACACCAGACGCGTTTCGAGCAGCTTAGCTTTTCTCATCAGTGGTGTTGAGCAGGGCTAGAAAGGCATCGCCGTAGCGGGCGATCTTGGCGGGACCTACGCCGGAAATGCTGCGCAGCTCTGGCTCGGATCTGGGGTTGCGGCGGGCCATCTCGCGCAGCACCGCGTCGCTGAAAACGATGTACGCGGGGACGTTTTCGCGGTCGGCGATCTCTCGGCGGAGCACGCGCAGGCGCTCGAACGTGTCGGCCTCCGCCTCCGAGGTGGACAGCTGCCACGTCGGCGTCGCGCCGCGCACGGCGGACGCGCCGCGGGACGAGCGCTGTGGGAAGATGTCGTCCAGGTTGCGTCCCAGGCATCGGTCGCAGCTCTGTCCGCACGGACTGATCGACTCGTCGAAGTAGCCACACAGCGCCTGATGGCGGCAGGCACCGCGGTCGAGCAGTCGGAACAGCCCGATGGTTTTCGAACGCGTCTCCTCGCGCAGGTCCGGATCGGAGACGTCCGACAGAAACGCGTCGTAGGCCACCACGTCGGCCCACGAGAAGAACGTGACACAGTCGCTCGGCAGTCCGTCGCGCCCGGCGCGACCGATCTCCTGGTACCAGGCTTCGATGCTGCGCGGCATGTCGCGATGGATGACGAAGCGCACGTTGCTCTTGTCGATGCCCATACCGAAGGCGACCGTCGCGACGACCACGTTGACCGAGTCACGCGCGAACGCCTCCTGGTTGCGGGCGCGGTCGGTATCGGAGAGTCCGGCGTGGTACGCCAGGACGCTGATGCCCTGGCCAGAGAGCCAGTCAGTCAGGCCGTCCACGGAGCGGCGGGTGGCACAGTAGACGATGCCGCTCTCGTCGGGATGGGCGCGGATCACGTTCAGAATGTCGCGACGGGTGTTTCGGCCGTCGCCCTTCTTCTGGCCGATGATGCGCAGGTTCGGTCGATAGAAGGTGCCCTTGTAGCCGGCCGGCTTGCGCATGCCCAGCGAGCGCACGATGTCCAGGGCGACACGGCGCGTGGCGGTGGCGGTCAGGGCCAGGACGGGGATATCGCCGAGCTGCGGCTTGAGGTCGCGCAGTTGCCGGTACGCGGGCCGAAAGTCGTGGCCCCAGTGGCTGATACAGTGGGCCTCGTCGACCACGACCAGGCTGATGGGACTGTCCGAGAAGATGCTGCGCAGCGACGTGCTGAGTGCTTCCGGGGCGATGTACAGAAGCTCGAGCTCGCCGCGGCGGAGCTTTCTCAAGATCTGGGCACGCTCGACGTCGTCGAGCGTGGAGTTGAACAGCGCGGCGCGGAAGCCAAGACGGTCGAGCGCGTCGACCTGGTCCTTCATGAGGGAGATCAGTGGCGACAGGACCAGGACGGTGCCCTTGAGCAGTTTGGCGGGGATTTGAAAGGTGAGCGACTTGCCGGCGCCGGTGGGCATGAGCCCGATGCAGTCGCGTCCGGCGAGGACGGCGTCGATGATCTCGCGCTGGCCGGGGCGGAAGGACTGATAGCCGAACAGGCTTTCCAGGACCTGCTGCGGATCGTCGGGGGTGGTCAGCGCGATGGACACGCCATCGACTGTACCGGAGGAGGGTCGGAGTTTTCCCCGCGAACTGGCTAGAATCGCCTCGCGTGGCGCGAGCGCTCGGTTTGGTCGGTCCGACGGCGGCCGGCAAGACCGCGCTGGCACTGTCGCTTGCCGAGGTGCTGCCCGTCGAAGTCGTCTCCGCGGATTCGCGCACCGTGTACCGCTGGATGGACATTGGCACCGCCAAGCCGACGCTGGACGAGCGGGGGCGCGTCGCGCACCACCTGATCGACGTCGTCGACCCCGACCAGGACTACTCGCTGGCCACGTACCAGCACCAGGCGCGCGGGGCGATCGAGCGCATCCAGGCGCGCGGGCGCGTGGCGGTGCTGGTCGGTGGGGCCGGGCTGTACGTCAGCGCAGTGTGCGAGGGACTGGCGATCCCTGATGTGGCGCCTGACCCCGCGTACCGTGCGGCTCTCGAAACGCGGGCTCGGGCTGAGGGCTGGCAGGCGCTGCAGCGCGAACTGGCGGAGGTCGATCCGCCGAGCGCAGCGCGCATCGACGCGCGCAACGTGCGCCGCGTGATCCGCGCGCTGGAGGTCTTCCATGCGACGGGTCGTCGGTTTTCGGAGTGGCAGGTGCCGGACCCATCGCTGGCCGTCGAGTGTGTGCTGGTCGGCCTGCGGCTGGAGCGGGCTGATCTGGACGCGCGCATCGACGCGCGTATCGACGCCTGGCTGGCGGGCGGCTTCGTGGAGGAGGTAGCGGGCCTGCTGGCGCGTGGCTATGCGCCCGGGCTGCCGTCGATGAGCGGCATCGGCTACCGCGAGGTTGCGCGCTACCTGAGGGGCACGCTCGACCTGGAAGCCGCGACGCGGCAGTTCAAGCAGGCGACGCACCAGTACGCGCGGCGCCAGATGACGTGGTTCAAGGCGCGGCCAAACATCACGTGGCTGGACGCGGCAAGCGCCGTGCCCGCCGACGTGCTGCGCGTGTTGTCGCCGCCAGAGTGACTGTGTGTGTGCGACGGTTGCCGGTGCCGACTGTGACTGCGTGCGCGACGGTTGTTCGGCACCGACAAAGTGAGTGCGTGTGTGCGACGGTTGCCAGCGCGCTTGCCACCTGACGAGCGCTTGCCATTTGACGAGAGCCGACGTCTCGCGCCGGGCAACAAGTACGTTTTCCGGCGCGCTGGAGGCCTCGCGGCTAGCGGCCGTGCAGGTAGCGGGCGGCGTTCACCGCGGCGGTCGCGCCGTCTCCGGCGGCGGCTACGAGCTGGCGTGAGGAGGACTGGCGGATGTCGCCCGCGGCGAACACGCCTGGGATGGAGGTCTCCAGGTGGGCATTTACCACGATGTGGCCAGCTGGATCGAGCTCGAGGGTGCCCCGCAGGAGCGCGGTGTTGGGCTCCAGGCCGACGAAGATGAACACGCCGCTCAGCGTCTTTTCGCGCGTCGTGCCGTCCGCGCGCAGGCGGACAGCCGACACCGTGTCCACGCCGACGATCGCTTCGAGCTGCGTGTTGAACAGCGTCTCGAGGTTGGGGAGCTCGCCCAGGCGCTCGATGGCCACGCGCTGGGCGCTGAAGGACGGGCCACGGTGGATGAGCGTGACGTGGCCCACGTTGGCGGCGGCCAGCACGGCGGCCTCGTCCAGCGCGGAGTCGCCGCCACCGACCACGCACACCTCCTTGCCGACGAAGAACGGAGCGTCGCACGAGGCGCAGTGGGACACGCCCTTGCCTTCGAACTCCTTCTCACCGGGGATGCCGAGCGAGCGGAAGGCAGAGCCGGCGGCGACGATCACGCTCCTGGCGTTGATCTCGGTCCCTTCGCACTGCACGATGCGCTGACCGCCGTCGACCTGCAGGCCGACGGCGGTGTCCATGACGAACTGGGCGCCAGCGGTTTCGGCCTGCTCCTGCACGATCGGGCCGAGGTCGAAGCCCGCGATGCCCTGTGGGAATCCGGGGAAGTTCTCGATCTTCTCGACGTTCAGGACCTGGCCGCCCGCCGCCATGTGCTCGATGAGGCACGTGCGCAGGCCGAGGCGGGCGGCATAGAGAGCCGCGGTGAGGCCGGCGAGGCCGCCGCCGACGATTGCCAGGTCGTGGTCGTCTGCCATCGTTCGGCTGGAATTCTAACCGGGAAGCCGGGCTGACCCGCTGCGTCCGTCGCGGCGCTGGGTGCCCTGCGTGGTCGCCCGGGCCGGGGCATGGCCTGGGCCGGGGCATGGGCTGGGTCGGCGACGCAGGCGTGCCGTCTCGTGAGTACCAGTTGCGCGGGAGCGCAAGCGCGCGAGCCAAAACCAGTCTGGCGCCAGCAGCCAAGTAACATACTGTGCGTATGGCTGTGGAAGAGCAGATTCCGCTGCGCCTTGTCGGCAAGCGGATGCGGCGGGCTGATTCGCCCGAACGTCTCACGGGACAGGTGCGCTACACGGGTGACCTGGTCCTGCCCGGGCTGTTGCACGGCCGCTTGGTGCGCAGCCCGTACGCGTCGGCGCGCATCGTCTCCGTCGACAAGCAGCACGCGCTGGCGACGCACGGGCGTCGTCGCCGTGCTCACCGCGCAAGACCTGCCCGTCAGGGACCTGCGCGGCGCGGTCGAAAGTCGCAGCATCGTCCTGGCCTACGAGCGAGCCATGTACGTCGGTCAGCCCGTCGCGGTGGTCCTCGCCGAATCCGAAGCCGCGGCTGAAGACGGCGTGCAGCTCGTCGACGTGGAGTACGAACCGCTCACGCCAGCCATCGATCCGCTCGAGGCGCTCAAGCCAGATTCGCCGGTCGTCCGAACCCGCAGTGGTGGCAACGACGAAGAGCTGGGCATGCACGGCGCGGCCGCCGGCGGCAGCGAGGCCGAGGCTCCCCAGGCGCCCAACGTCGCAAGCCACCAGCGCTACCACCGCGGCGATGTCGACAAGGCCCTCGCCGAAGCCGACGTCGTCGTGACGCGGGAGTACCGCACGCCGTGGGTGCACCAGAGCTATATGGAGCCGCAGGTGTGCGCCGCGACCGTCGACGCCCTGGGCAACGTGGTCGTCTACGCCTGCACCCAGGCCATGTTCCGCACGCGGGACACGGTCGCGTCGGTGCTGGGCAAGCCACCGTCGCAGGTCCGCGTGTATGCGATGCCCGTGGGCGGCGGCTTCGGCGGCAAGTTTGGACTGATCGAACCGCTCGTCGCGGCGTGCTCGGTTGCCGTGGGCAAGCCGGTGCGCCTGGCCTACACCCGCATCGAGGACTTCAGCTCCGCGCAGCCAGCCCCCTCGTCGAGGTTCCGCGTGACGGCCGGCGCGCGCAAGGATGGCACGTTCACCGCGCTCAAGGGCGAGGTGCTGTTCGACTCCGGCGCCAAGGCGGGTTCTCCGGCTGGGCACGCGGCGCTGTGCCTCGGCGTGTTTTACCGCTGGCAAAACCTGGACCTCGATGCGACCGAGGTCGTCACGCACAAGACGCCCACCGGCGCGTATCGCGCGCCCGGCCTGCCCCAGGCGATGTTCGCGGGCGAGAGCCTGGTCGCCGAGCTGATCGACAAACTCGGCATGGACCAGATGGAGGTCCGCAAGCAGAACGCCGCGCGTGGTGGCGACATTCGACCCGACGGCACGCCGTGGCCGCCGATCGGCCTGGCCGAGTGTCTCGACCGAGCCGAGCCCATCTACCGCGCCGAGATCGCGGCGGCCGGCCCGAACGAGGGCGTGGGCGTGGCGCTCGGCGGCTGGTTCGGCGGCACGGAGCCGGCGGCGGCGCTGTGTCAACTGGAGTCCGACGGCACGCTCAAAGTCGCCATCGGCGCGGTGGACCTGACGGGCACCAACAATGGCCTGCAGATCATCGCCGCCGAGGCCTTCGGCATGGACAGCGCCGACAACGTGCACGTGAGCACCGTCGACACCGACGCTGCGCCGTACTCGGGCGCGACGGGTGGCAGCAAGACGATCTACACCATGGGTCCCGCCGTCCAGCGCGCGGCGCTGGAAGCCCGCGATCGGGTGCTCAAGATCGCCTCGGCGGAGCTGGAAGCGTCAGTCGACGACCTCGAGATGGTCGGTGACGAGGTGCGCGTCAGAGGCGTGCCTGGCAAGGTCAAGACGCTGAAGGAGATCTATCGCCTGAGCGCGTCCTTCGGTGG
Organism: uncultured Chloroflexia bacterium; assembly: GCA_963776625.1. Classification (GTDB taxonomy): domain Bacteria; phylum Chloroflexota; class UBA6077; order UBA6077; family CF-72; genus CF-72. The sequence goes on from CAVZNP010000015.1 coordinate 996,003, forward strand.
CCGGCACGAGCCGGTGACGGGCAAGGGCGAGTCCGCGGTGACCGAGCGCAGCCCGGGTACGGGCGTGCACATCTGCCGCGTGCGCGTGGACCCCGAGACGGGTCGCGTCGAGCCCGTGCGCTACGTGGTGGTCCAGGACGTCGGTCGGGCGATCAACCCGGCCACCGTCGAGGAGCAGATCCACGGCGGTGGCGCGCAGGGCGTCGGCTGGGCCGTGTACGAGGAAATCATCCACGACGAGTCGGGTACGCCGATCACGTCCAGCTTCATGGACTACACCGTGCCCAAGGCGCGCCAGATTCCCGAGCTCGAGGCGGTGATCGTCGAGGTGCCCTCGGCCATTGGGCCGTACGGCGCCAAGCCGGTGGGTGAGCCACCGGTCATTCCGGGCGGAGCGGCGGTTGCCAACGCGGTCGCGGCGGCCACCGGCGCGCGGGTGACCGAGCTGCCGCTGACGCCCGAGCGCGTCCGCCGCGCGATGGACGGGCTGAGCAACGGCAACCGCGCCCACTGAGGTCTATCTCGAGGTCGGCGACAAACGCGTTTTCGCGTGCGCTTACGACTGGCCCGGTTCGGTGCCGGTCGGGGCGCACGGAGGACGCAGCGCTGGAGGCGCTGCGCGGCTATTTGCCTCGGTACGCCGTGGTTACCAGCGAGGCACGCCTGAGGCCGCCCACGGGCGAGCTGGTCGTCGTGGAGCGGCTGCCGGGTTCGGCGAGCACCGAGTTCGGCGTGCCGGGCGCCATTCCCGAGCGGGATTCGGAGCGCCTGACCAAGCCTCAGCTGCGGCGCGCCGTTGGACTGGTGCGGGCGGCCTGGACGATCTTTGACCGAGTGGTGGCGGGTGCGCCGCCGGAATTGCGTAAGGGGCCACGCGGCGGGGGTCGGGACCGCGACAAGATTGTCGACCACGTCTCTGGTGGTGAGGTTGGCTACGCGAACTCGATGCGGGTCAAGCTTCGGCAGCCGGCGCGAGGGGATCGTGCGGCGATAGAGGCGTTCCGCGAGGCGATCGTCGGGGCGCTTGAGCAGCCGGCGGCTGAGGCGCGCTGGCCGGTGCGCTATGCGGCGAGGCGCATTGCGTGGCACGCGCTGGATCACGCGTGGGAGATCGAGGATCGCGCCGAGGCGTAGCGAACTCGACCGGCTGACCCTCAAACCCTCTGAAGGCGGATCAGCCGGGAGACCGTCGCGCAAGCCGCGACCGCCTGAAACGCTTGCTGGCGCTGACTACTTGACGTTCACCGGAAGGTTGACCGTCGTCTCCTTCCCCGTGACCGCGGAGCGCGCGTACACGAACAGCGTGTGCTGCCCACTCGTTCGGCTCAGGTCGATCGTCGCCGAGAAGCCCGTGGGCGTGGGTTGGCCCAGCACGCCATCGCCGATCAGTTGACCGCCCGAGTCCCGGTCGTCCAGGAACACTGACACGCGATCGACACCGCTGCCGGTGGTGGCCGCGCGGTCGAACGCCAGTCCTTGCATCACGTACTTGCCGCGCGGGAGCAGGTCACCCGGCTGCGGGTTGCCCACGCTCAGCACCAGACTCGGTCCAGACTGGACGACCGCGGGCAGCGCCGCGACGGCCGGCGGTGCCGGCGCACCAGGTCGGGCAATCACCGGCGCCGACGGGGCGGGCTCCAGCACTGACGGAGCCAGCGCCATGAGCGCGGATGTTAGCAACGGTGGATCCGCCGACCAGCCACTGAACGGCACCCCGGATTCGACGAGCAGCACCGGATAACCGGCCGACTGGAAACCCGGCGGGTCCGACGGCTGCGGAACGCGCGGCGGCGGCAGCGGCACCGTCCAGCCATTGTCTCCGCGTGGCGCTTGCGAAGAAAAGCCCAATGGGTCGATCAATTGCGCGGACGTGCCGCTGGCGGGCACGTTGACCGTCGCCGGACCGTCCGCGGTCCGCCACAGGACCTGCACGCGCGTGTGCTGCAAGGGATCGTCCACGAGAATGCGTGTGACGGGCCAGCCATTCGCGGTCGCGGTGCCGTACGGGGCGAGCTTCACCGTCAGGTCCGACCGCGCCAGGTATGAGCTGGCCACTTCGAAGGCCATGTACGCCGGCCGTGGCGTGTCGTCGGCGCGCAGCAAGCCCCAGCGATCGACGATGCCCGTGCTGGCGTCGTGGTCCACCATCGTGTACCAGCCAATGCGCTGGTAACCGGCGGCGCGCGCGAGCGCAATAGCCTCAACGAGATACGCCGCCTGTTCATTGGTCGTGATGCGACCCGACGCCGGTTCCGGAACCGTGGCGTCGTTGTACACGGGACAGTTCGTCTCCGTTAGCCACAACGGCTTTTGCAACTGGAATTGGGCCAGAATCGAGTTGTAGATCCCGTACACCCGATACACGGCGTCCAACGAGCAGTACAGGTTCACCCCGACCGCGTCGAAAAAGTATCCATTGGGGGGTGCTTCGGGGTCTTTGTTGGCTTCGTCGAGTACGCGCTTGAGAAAGAGCTCGCGGTTGTGCGTGGCATCGGCGAAATACGTCGTGGCGGGAAACACGACGCTCGCGGACGGATCCACTTCTTTGACCGCGCGGTAGCCGGTCTTGAGTAGTTTGTAGAAGTCCGCCGGGCTGCCCGACCACGTCCACCAGGTGCCCGATTCGCCTGGTAAGAAATCAGGTTCGTTCCAGATGATCCACGTGTTGATCCTGCCCTTGTACGCGCGCGCCAGCTTCAGCATGTACTGGCCAAAGGTGTTGCGCGGATCGTCGACCGGATAGTCGAGACCCGTCGGAACGCCGGCGGCGCCGTCGTGGTAATCCGTGTCGGCCCAGCCGGGCGTGCCCTGCACGATGCCGACCACCGGTATGCCGGTTGACAGCGTGGTGTCGAGTTTGGCCTGCTTCACGTAGCTGTCCAGGTTCCAGTCGTTGGCGTTATCTGGCTGGATGAGTTGCCACAGGAACAGGGCGCGATCCCAGGTTGCCCCGGCTCGACGCGCCGCGTCGGCGTCCCGCCCGGCGTCGATAATGCCCAGCACCGGCGCCGATGAGTACCAGCGATCCGCGGCCGCTGGCAGCGTCCCGCTCGCAACCAGCAGCAAGCTGAGTGCGAGAGCCAGGGTGATGCGGCGCATTGGGACGTTCAAGATTCTGACCGAAACGCCAGCGCGCTGCCACGTATCATCCGAGCCACGGAAGGGAGACGTGCGCAATGACAGAAATAGCGACCCCGAGGTATCCGGTCGCAATGACCCTCAGCCCCCCGGTCGGCAGCACCCGCTTCTGGGCGGTGCCACTTATCGGTTATCTGGTCAAAGGGCTGATTCTGATACCGCATCTGATCATACTCGAAGTTCTGGCGATTGTCGTCGGGCTCGCCGAACTGGTCATCTGGATCCCCGTTCTGTTCACGGCTCGCTATCCGGACTGGGCGTACGCCCTCGTCGCTGGCTATCTGCGTTGGGCAACCCGGATCGCGATGTACTTCTACGGTTTGACCGACGCGTACCCGGCGTTCAGCTTCGACGCGCCGGGCGACATGTTTATTCAACGTCCTGAATCAAGCAGTCGTTTCTTTGCAATCCTGATTATTGGCGGAATTGTGAGATATATCCTGCTGATTCCTCACTTGATCATCCTGTATGCGCTGTCGATCGCGGTGTTCGCGTGCCAGCTGGTCATCTGGATCTGGGTCCTGTTCGGTGGGCAGTATCCGAGCTGGGCGTTCACGCTGGTGGGTGGGACGATCACGTGGGGGCTGCGCGTGACGTCGTATTTCTTTGGTCTGACGGAGCGCTATCCGCCTTTTGGATTCGACTGAGGCGGGGCTCGGGTCTCTCGTTTCGCGGCGCATGGTTGGCGTTTGGGATGCAGAGGCGCGCACTGTCAAACGATTTTCTTTCTTCAGGAGAAGGATTGTGCCCGCCCGGGCAGTTTCGCCGCTCGCGGTGCACGGTTGGATGCTGAGGCAGACGAATTTCTCTCTACGGAAGAGCGAACATCGCTTCAGCGCGCCCCGACCGGCGCGTTCTTGAACGCGGGGATCACCTCTTTCCCGAACAACTCGATCGACCCGTCCACCACGTCGGATGGCATCCGCCCGATCTGGTGGTTGGTGCAGAACAGGTCGTAGCCCATGCGCGCTTGACCCGCCTGTAACTGGCGAATGACAGTCTCTGGACTGCCGACCAGCGTCAGCCCGTTGTCGATATTGAACTGGTAATCGCGCGCGGCCTGGGCCATGGTCTGACCGCGCGCCTTGTCGTCGGCGCGCTCGCTGTCGCTGCCCATGCCGCGCGCGTGGCTGCCCCAGCCGATGCGCGTCTGAGCAATGGGTCCGCCGCCGATGCGTTCCCCACCGGTGACCACGTACTCGCGGGCTTCGGCGTGCGCCTGCTCGTCAGTCGGCGCAACGTGCACGCTGCGCATCAAAAAGATGCGCGGCATGGCGCCGCCATGACCGCTCTCGCGCCAGACTTTGCGGTACAGGTCGAATTTCCCGGCGACGACGTCGTCCGTGTCGAGGTTCTTGGCGACGTGATAGTTGTTGCGCGCCGCGAACTCGACAGAGGTGTCGCTGTGCACCGCGGCCCAGATCGGCGGATAAGGTTGTTGAAACGGTGCAGGGTGCGCGAAGCGCCTCGTCGAACTGGAAGTACTTGCCCCGAAACGTCACCTCGTTCTGGGTCCAGGCCATCTTGACGACCTGGAGGACCTCTTCCGAGATCGCCGCGCGCTGGTAATAGTCCACGCCCCAGCGGATGAACTCGTGCTCGTGCACGCCGATGCCCGTGCCGAATTCGACGCGACCGCGCGAGAGCTGGTCGAGCATCGCGACTTCCTGGGCCAGGCGCATCGGGTTGTAGAAGGGCAGCTGCCACATCATGGCGCCGATGCGCAGGCGGCTGGTCTCGCGTGCGACGGCGGTCAGGTAGACGCTGGGCGCGCTGACGCCCTGGGGCGCGTTCTGGTGCTCGATGACGAAGTAGGAATGCCAGCCGAGCGCTTCGAGCCGCTGGGCCAGCCGAATGTGCGCGTCGTAGTCGTCGGCGATGGCCGTGCCGGTACTCGAGTGTGGAGTGACGTCCCAGAAGGCGAAGTCGAGCGAACCCATAGCTCCATCTTAGGGTGTCACGCCGCATTCCCCCAGGGGCGACCCACGCCTGGCGACGCCCTTCAGCTTTCCGACGCCGACACCGCTGGCACGCGCACCCGCTCGCGACTCGGTTCGCGCAGTTGCGTCAGCGCCAGAATGGCGGTCACCAGCGACAGGCCCGCGCCGAGCAGGAAGGCGGCGTGGAAGCCTTCCACCAGGGCCGCCGAGGCGCTGGCACCTTGCTCGGTCGCGCTGGCGGTGCGCGCCGCGGCCAGGCCAGCCAGCAGTGCCAGGCCAATCGCGCCGCCAATCATCTGCGACATGCTGATCAGGCCGCTCACCAGGCCGCTGTCGCTCGGACTCGTGTCGCTGGTCGCAATCAGGAACAGCGGCATGAACGACAGGCCCGAGCCGAGGCCCAGCAAGAACATGGGTGGCAGCACATCTCTGAGAAACGTGCCGTCGACCGGGGCGCGGGCGAACAGCACCATGCCCAGCGTGAACAGCAGGGTGCCGACCACCATGGGCGGTTTGGGACCGGTGATCGAGACGATGCGCGCGGTCAGCCCGAGCGACAGGATCGCCATCGTCAGCGTCGCCGGCACGAATGTCAGACCCGTCTGCAGCGAGTCGAAGCCGAGGATGTGCTGCGCGTACAGCGGCGAGAAAAAGAACCAGCCGAAGAACGCCGCGCCGCTGATGGCAATGATGATGTTGGAGACGGCAATCGTGCGCGACCGAAAGACGCTCAGCGGCACCAGCGGCGCCCTGGCGCGCGATTCGGCGAACACGAAGCCGACGGCCACCAGCGCCGCGGCGCCCAGGCACAGCAGCGTGGTGGTCGAGGTCCAGCCCTCCTGACCGGCGTTGATGATCCCGTACACGGCCAGCATGGGTGCGGCCAGCACCGTGAGCGTGCCGGCTACGTCCAGACCGCCGCGGGCCAGGCCCACGCCAGGCGTTTTCGGCAGCAGAGGCCGCGCCAGCACGATCGCCAGCACGCCGATCGGCACGTTCACGAGGAAGATCCAGTGCCAGTTCAGCGCCTGGGTCAGCAGGCCGCCGGCGATCACGCCCACGGTCCCACCGCCGGAGCCGACGAAGCCCCAGACGCTCAACGCTTTGGCGCGCTCGGATTGCTTCTGAAACAGGACCAGCACGATCGAGGCGGAGACGCCGCTGACGATGGCGCCGCCGATGCCCTGGATCGCGCGCGCGACGATCAGCATCGTTTGCGACTGTGCGAGGCCGCAGGCAAGCGACGCCAGGGAGAACAGGGCAATGCCGAAGATGAGCGTGCCGCGTCGCCCGACGATGTCGGCGGTGCGTCCGGCGAGCAGCATGCAGCCGCCGAACGTCAGCAGGTAGGCGTTGACGATCCAGGCGAGGTCGGCTTGCGAGAAGCCGAGGTCCTGCTGGATGGCTGGCAACGCCACGTTCACGATCGTCGCGTCGAGCACGATCATGAGTGAGGCGAGGCAGACCATGCCCAGCGCGAACCATCGGCGGTTGCGTTCGATGAACTGCATCAGAGCAACCATGCCAGAAACGAGGGCGGGGCCACCCCGTCTCTTGGCCAGGGGGGCGCCCGACCATTCGGACACTCTGCGGGAGGTTGTACGGTTACGCCGAATGTTCTCGCGTGACTACGACGTCGCCATCGTGGGCGGTGGACCGGTCGGCGTCGCTCTCGCCGTGGACCTCGGCCAGCGCGGTATTCGGACCGTGCTCATCGAGCGCCACCTCGAGCCACAGCGCATCCCCAAAGGCCAGAACCTGACCAACCGCACCCTGGAGCACTTCTACTTCTGGCACTGCGTCGACGAATTGCGCGCGGCACGCGTGATGCCGCCGGGGTATCCCTCCGGTGGCGTGACCGTCTACGGTGATCTCACCAGTCCGTACTTTTACACGATGCAATGGGGCGGCCGCGGCGCGGCGGTCCAGGACTACTTCTACGAGCGCGCCGAACGCTTGCCGCAATACTGCACCGAAGCGGTCCTCCGCCAGCGTCTGGCGGCGCTGTCCTCGGTGACGACGATGTTTGGCTGGAACGCCGACGGGGTGACGCAAGACGAGGACGGCGCCCGTGTCGCAGTGAGCCCCGTGGGTGATCGAGCGGACGGAGGCGCGCACACGTTGCGGGCCGCGTACGTGGTCGGCTGCGACGGTGGCCGCTCGCTCGTACGCGAGTGCATGGGCGTCGACCACGCCGGCCGCGACTTCGACCAGCGTATGGTGTTGGCGGTCTTTCACTCGCGCGAGCTTCACGCGTTCCTGGCACGCTTTCCACCTGCCACGACCTATCGCGTGCTGAAACCGGAGCTCAAGGGCTACTGGCAGTTTTTCGGTCGCATCGACGTGGGCGAGGGCTTTTTCTTTCATGCACCGGTGCCAGCCGACACCCAACCCGAGAACTACGATTTTCTTCACCTGCTCCACGAGGCGGCCGGCTTCGAGTTTCACGCCCAACTGGACTACGTTGGCTTCTGGGACCTGCGCATCATGGTTGCCAGCCAGTATCGCGCGGAGCGCATGTTCATCGCCGGTGACGCGTGTCACCAGCACCCGCCATATGGCGGGTTCGGCCTGAACACGGGGCTGGAGGACGCCGCGAACCTGGGCTGGAAGCTGGCGGCGCGCGTGCGGGGCTGGGGCGGCGAGGGGCTGCTGGCCTCGTATGGCGAAGAGCGGCGGCCGATCTTCGTGGAGACGGGCGAAGCGATGATCGCCGGTGGGATCGAGGTGGAGCGACGGTTTCTGGAGCGCTACCGTCCGGAATACGATCGGGCGGAGTTCGAGCGCGCGTGGGCGGAGCTTGCCACGCGAGGCGGCTTTGCCCGGGCAGATGTACGAGCCGCACTACGCGGGTTCGTCGGTGGTGATGGGGCCGCCGGGGGCGACGTGCAGTGTGCACGGTGAGCTGTCACTGGCGGCGCAAGCTGGACATCACCTTGCGCCGCGGACGCTCTCCAACGGACGCAACGTCTACCAGGAGCTTGGAGAAGAGTGGACGTTGCTGGCGCTGGACGCCGACACGCGCTCCCTGGAGGAAGGCGCCGAGGCGTGCGGTGTTCCGCTGAAGGTGCTGCGCGATACGTGGGATGGCGAGCGGAGGGCCTACGCCGCGCGGTTGATCCTGGTGCGGCCGGACCAGTACGTGGCGTGGTCGGGCGACGCGCCGCCGCCCGATCCCGCACGGCTATTCGGGCGCATTTTGGGGCAAGGATAAGTACCAGGACGAGTTGTGCGCAGGCTCCCCCGACCCGAAGGGGCAGACGAGCACACACGTCTCCCCCGACCCGAAGTCGTTTATTAACCCCCGAACGTGACTACTGGGCTTTGAAGCGAGGGAAGACCTTCTTCGGCACGTTCTCGAAAATATTCTGCTTGTCCGTGTCCGTCAGCGACGCGATGCCTTCGATCACTGGCTTCAGGTCATCCAGCATCTTGCCGGAGGCGGGGTCCCGATACGTGCCGGTGCCCGGATTCTCCGTGCCGAACATGCACCGGTCGCTGCCCACGATGCGCACCAGCAGGTCGATCGCCTCGGGGTTGTACAGCACCGTATCGAAGTAGAACTTTTTCAATTGCGCGTCGAAGCCGCCGCTGTTTTCGAAGTGGCGACCAAAAAAGGCGCGGTAGCGGCCAACCTGGTAGGGGACAGCGCCGCCGCCGTGGCTGACGATGATCTTCAGATTGGGGAATTTGTCGAAGGTCTGCGACGCCACCATCGAGATGATGCAGCGCGTCTCGGTAGTGATGAAGTAGTTGGAGTACGTATCCCACGGATCCTTGCAGCTGGCGGAATGGATCAACGCGGGGATGTCCAGCTGGACCATCTTTTCGTACAGCGGGAACCAGTATTCGTCGCCCATGCCCGGCGTGGGGGTGCCACCGCCCTCGTGCGGGTCCGGGTTGATCATGATGCCGACGAAGCCGAGATCGTTGATGCACCGATCAATCTCTTCGAAGGTGTTGGTGATCGGCACTCCAGCGCACTGGGGCAGTCCGGCGACGCCGCGGTAGCGGGTGGGCGCGGCTTTCACGCTCATCGCAATCGCGTCGTTGTTGGCCTGCACCCAGTAGTGCACGATTTTCTCGGGCTTTTCGGAGTGCATCAACTGGAACGGCCGCGGCGACAGAAACTGCACGTCGGTGCCAACCTTGTCGAGATTGTTGGCGAGGTGGTTCTTGACGGCGTTGGCCATCGCCTCTTCGTTCAGACCGGGGTTGCCCTTCCCGTGCGCACCCTTGGACGACAGCAGACCCGATTTGTAGGCGTACAGACTCGGCGGGGCGTTCGTGTGGCCGTGAATGTCAACGATCATTGGCGTCCTCCCACTCAGATGAGTTCTGACTTCCCGATGGTATGTCACTCCGTCCGTTGGAGCAGTTCCCACCCGTCGACGTGCTGCACGTGTCGCCGGGCGTGCCGCCGCTGGCGCAGCGCTTCGGTGTCTACCGCGCCGAGCGCAATCAGATCCTCGAGGGTTTCCTCAGCCGCTCCCTGGAACCCGGCAAGCGTGACACGTGGCTCCACGACGTCCTGGCACGCCAGCACCACCACCGGACCTTCGAAGCGCTCACCCCAGACGTAGCCGGTGAGCCGCATCTGGCGCGGCGCGTCCGAGATGCCAAATCGGGTGACCTCCTGCGGACCGACGAGGCGCGAGATGGCCTCCAGATCCGCTTCGGTCACCAGCGCCCGGGCGGCGAGGCGCACCCCGCCTTCGGGCAGCACTTCCTCGGTGTAGTCATAGGGCTCCAGGTCCACGCTGCCCAGGCGCAGCACGTCGCAAGCGAAGCGCTCGACCTGTTCGACGCGCCACACGTGATGATTGACGCCCCATGGCTCGGTACCGACGTAGGTCCAGTTGCTTTCGCGCACCCGCCACTCCGTTTCCGGCTGGTCGGACTCGTCGAGAGAGAACAGGCCGCCGGACTGGCGCTCCAGCGCCTCGGTCACGGCCGCCTCGTGGACGCCCTCCTTCTGTGCGCGGAACTGGATGGTCATCACCTGCAGTGAATTGCCGGTCTGGGGTGAGGCTAGCTGCCCGGACTCGACAACGCTGGCGTTGAATTCGAGGTCACCCGCCCGAAACTTCACGCGCGGCTCAGCCCCACAACTCCGCGGACGCGATGCGCGCGCCCTCGGCCATGGCCGCGAACTTCGCCCAGGCGATCTCGCCGTTCCACACGCGCGACGCGACGCCGCAGTCGGTGCCGGCCACCACGTTTTCCTTGCCTACCAGCTCGGCGTACTGAATCAGCCGGTCGGCCACCAGACGTGGATGCTCGATGATGTCGGTGGCGTGACCGATCACGCCGGGCATCAACGCGGTGCCCTCCGGCAGTTTGACGTCCCGCCACACGCGCCATTCGTGCTGATGGCGCGGGTTCGCCGCTTCGATCGAGTACACCGAGGCCCTGACGCGCAGGACGACGTCGACAATATCGCGCAGGTCGATGTCGTTCTGGTGTGGACCGAGGCCACTGCCCCAGCAGACGTGGAGGCGGATCTGCTCGGTGGGGATGTCGCGCAATGCATGGTTGATGGCCTCGGCACGCACGGTCGCGTACTTGCGATAGTCCTCGACGCTCATGTCCGGGAACATCTGCCAGCCGTCCGGCAGGTCCGGATCGTCGATCTGGAGGTTCAGCCCGGCGTCGGTGATGGCCTTGTACTCGTGGTGGAGGGCGTCGGCCAGGCTGAAGAGGTACTCCTCATCAGTGGAGTAGTACTGGTTGTACAGCCAGTGTTCGATCGTGCCCGGCGCCACGGCGGGCAGGAAACCTTCGACGTCGAGGCCGGCGAGCGCGGCCTTCATATTCGCCACGTCAGCCTGGACGGTTGTGCCACCCACATACGTCAGCGGACCGGTGACCACCATGCGCTGCAGAAATCCGGCGGGAGGGCCGGGGCTGCCGGGCCGATTTCGACCGAAGCCGCCTCCACCGCTCGCGAAGAACTCCGGAAACTCGCGGAAGTCGCGCGCATTGATGTTGCGTGATGGCAGATTGGCGCCCTGCTCCGCCGGCGTGATGCCGCCCAGGCGGTCCCGCACGTAGTTAGTGAAGTTACTCTTACTCAACTCGCCGTCGTTGACAATGTCGATGCCGACCTCCGCCTGGCGCCTGACAACCTCTTTGACGGCGGCAGGGAGGTCGGTCAGATCCGTCGGACGCGGCGCGGTCCCGGCGTGCGAGACAAGGATGCGCTCGGTGCTCCTTCGCATAGCCGTGCCAGGCTACACGACTCCGGAAGTTCCGCCGTCCATGTTGATCGACACACCCGTGATGTACGCGCCCCGCGTCGAACACAGGAACGCGATCAGATCGCCAACCTCCTCCGCTTCACCTACCCGACCGAGTGGCACGCTGGCCTGTTTCGCCGTCTGCGCGTACCACTCGTCGAGCGTGCCAGGTTGACCGAGGCTTTCCCAGCGACGTCGATTCTGGCCACTCTTGATCAGGCCAATGTTGATGCCGTTGACGCGGATATTGTCGGGACCGAGCTCCTTGGACAGCGCCTTCATCAAGGCCATGCCGGCGGCGCGCGAGACGGAGGTTGGCACCGAGCGAGCGGCCGGTTGCTTGGCGCCGATATTCAGCACGTTGATGACGCTGCCGCCGCCGACCTTGCGCAGGTGAGGCACCGCGGCGCGCGTGGCGCGGATGGCGCCGAACAACTTCAGGTCGAGATCCGTCTGCCACGCGTCGTCCGTCACCGATTCGAACGGGCCCGCGGCCGAGGTGCCAGCGTTGTTCACCAGGATGTCCAGACGGCCGAAGCGATCGACCGCCGTCTGGATGACGCGTTCGATGTCGCCCGCAAGGGTTACGTCGGCAGCCACCGGGACCACCTGCGCGCCAGTTGCCTCGGCGACTTCGGCGGCTGCCTGCTGGAGGACGTCGGCGCGTCGCGCGCAGACCACCACCGAAACGCCTTCGCGTCCGAGTGACTGCGCCGCGCCGCGACCTATGCCTTCGCTGCCTCCTGTAACGACCGCGACCTTGCCATTCAGGCCAAGGTCCACCTACTGCTGCCTGCCCTGGCCCTGGCCCTGGCCCTGGCCCTGGACGTAGCGGGTCTGGCGGCCGAAACCACCCTCGGGCACCGCGCGGACCGGCTTGAAGCCACCGGTGGGGTGCTCGGTGGTGCGGCAGGAGTGCCAATCGTCCAGGGCGATCTGCCAGCTGACGTCTTTGGGCAGGATCGCCTGGCACGACCGCACCTGGTACAGCTCCGGATAGTTGACGCCTGGCGGGGTGGCACCACGATCGCGGAACGCTTTCGCCGCTTCCAGCATGCGGCGACGCACGCGAATAATGGTGGCGTCAGCCGTGCCCAGATGTTCTCGAGTGCGATCCATGATCGGGCCCATGCTGGTGATGACCGCGTCGTCCTGCATGCGCACGCTCGGAATGCCCGTGAAGCTCTTGGTCTTCTTGACCTCGGCGTTCATCAGGAAGTCGTTTTCCATGCAGGCCTCTGGCCACCAGTCCGGGAAGAACTTGCCCGGTCTGATGCGGCTTCATGGGACCCACGCCGCCGATCAGTGCGCCGGTGTCGTTCAGCTTTTGCTGGACGGGCTTGCCGAAGCGCGCCATCGCCTCACTCGGGTGCCACCACAGACCCCAGTGCAGGGTGTGCTCGTCGTCGATGGGCACGTACATCGACAGCGGCACCGTGCCGTCCTCGCCGCCGCCCGGGAACATACCGTAGATGGGGAACAGGAACTGGGTCGTGCGCCAGTAGTAGACGTCGCCGACGTCTTCACTGCGGCGAGCCGCGTACATGACACCGTAATTGGTATCGACGATCTCCAGTCGCGCGCGGCGGTCTGGCGCGTAGAGGCCGTAGCTCGGGGCAGCCGTCGGATCGAGCCGCGAGTGCAGGAAGTAGACGTGCGTTGTATCGAGCTCACCCTCGAGCGCCTGCATGAAGTTGCACTGGTAGATGGCCTTGTGCGAATGCTGCAGCTGATTCTCGGGGACCTGGCACCACTCCCACCGCGGCACGCCGGGCGGATCGTCCTGGTTGGGGCCCATGTAGATCCAGGTGATGCCGCCCGCGTCGGCGCCGCGATACGCCGTGGCTTTGACCTTCTGCTTGAAGTCCGACTCAGCGGGCTCGTTGGGCATATCAATGCAGTTGCCCTGCGTATCGAACTTCCAGCCGTGGTACACGCACCGCAGACCAGCCTCTTCGTTGCGGCCAAAGAACAGCGAGGCACCGCGATGCGGGCAATTGTTGGCGACGAAACCAGGCACACCGTTCGAGTCGCGGAAGGCGATCAGGTCCTCGCCGAGCATGCGGACGCGCTGCGGATCCCCATCGGCTGTCAGCTCCCAACTGTAAGTGCATGGCAACCAGTACTCGCGCATCAGCTGGCCCATGACAGTGCCTGGGCCGACGCGCGTCAGGAGCTCGGTGTTTTCCTTGGACAGCATTCTGGGCCTCCCCGTGGTTTCGCTCTGAATCAGTGTGTAGCTCTGATCACATATGGTAGTCGCTCACCAGAGCGCTCGCCTATCGTTTGGCCGCTGTGACGCGTTGGGCCGCGCCGATTGCCGCGCTCGCCATCTTCATGATGGGCCTGGCGGCGTTCACGCTGACGCCTGCGCCAGACCTCGCGCCGGCTGGCGGGCTCGCGGGCTGGCCGCGACTGGGGGTGTATGCCGCCGCGGGCGTGCTGCTCGGGCTCACCGCTGCGCCAGCCTGTCTGGGCTATCGACTCCGACCTGCCGGCGCGCCCGGAGCGCGCGCCTACTGGCTCCTCGGTCTGGGGGTCGCCGCGAGCGGCACGGTTGCCGTGGTGAATGCAGGTCGTTTGCTGACCGATATCGCCGATCCGCTCGGTCCCGCCCTGTGGATCGTCTCGATGCTGTTGCTGCTGGGCTACACGCTGTTTCCTCTGGTACGGCGGATCGGCTGGCGCCCGTTGTGGCTCGAACCAGCGACGATCGACGCGCGTCGGTGGCTTGCCCCCGCGGTGCTCGTCAGCCTGCTGATCATCGCCGCCGCGATCCGCCTCCCTGCCCTCGGCAGCATCCCGCAAGGCATCAACCCTGACGAGGGTGACCGAGCCGCCACCTCGTTCGACGTCCTGAACGGCATTGCCCCGGCGTCGTGGTTCGACTCTGGCTGGTTCCTCATCAACATGGTCTATTTCCGGCTGCTCGCGCTCAGCATGGCCGTATTCGGGCCTGACGTCGCGGGTGGCCGCACGCTGACTGCCCTGCTGGGGATCGCCTTCGTGGGCGCCATTGCCTGGCTAGGCTGGCGCAACTTCGGGCCGCGCGCTGGTCTGTTGGCGGCCGCTTTCGCGACCGGCATCCAGGTGAGCATTCAGTACAGCCGGCTGATCACCGAGGCTGGCCCGACTGCGCTGTTGTGGGCGCTGTCCATTGGCGGGTTTCTGGAAGGCATGCGCACGGGCCGCGCCTGGGCGTGGGTGCTGGCCGGATTGAGTGGCGGACTGAGTCTGTACTTCTATCCGTCGGCGCGTTTGTGGGCGGTCGGCGCGGTGCTGACCGCGCTGGTGATGCTGGCGTTTGTTCGGGATCGGCGCGCCATTCTGGGCACCGGCCTGGCGGCCATGGCATGCGTGGTGGCCGCGTTGCCATTTTTCGTGCATCTGAGCCAGCACCCTGAGGAAGTCGCCGCGCGTTACGTCCAGACCGCGGCGCTCGACCCGCGCAATCAGCAGCGGCTGACGTACCTCGCCCCGCCCGAGCCGCTGCCGCGCCTGGCCGCGCTGCAGGTCGAGCGCACGCTGGGCATGTTCGACCGCTACCCGGACGGCGGTAGTTTTCTGCCCACCGGACATCCGTTATTTGGACCGCCACTTGCGCAACTGGCGCTCGTCGGCGCGGTGTACGTGCTCGTCCGCGGCTGGCGCGACGCGCGGTTGGCGGTCCTCGCGATCTGGTTCTGGGTTGGCCTGAGCGGGGTCGCACTGACGGTCGAGACGCCGAACTATCTGCGCGCGGTGGGCATGCTCCCGTCGCTGTGCTGCATGCTGGCCCTGCTGCTGCTGGATCTGGTCGATCGCATGCGTGCGCATTGGGTCGGCAGCGCGTCGCGCGGTGCTGGCGGGCGCCAGTGCGGCTCTGATCGCGGTGGCGCTGCTGGTGCCCGAGGTTGCCGGCTACTTCACGACGTTTCGCAGCTTGCCTGAGGCGTGGGCGTCGCAGACCCACGAAGGGCAGATCGTCGAGGCGATGGGCAGCAGCGGGCCCGTGTACTCGCTGGAGATGAACGAGCATCTGGTCAATTCGGGGTGGGTGCGGCTGCTCGCGCCGACGGCGGTTCGCGGTCGGGTGCCCAACCCCGGCAGCGAGCTGCCGTTGGTTCAGCCGGCGCAGGAGAGTCCGCCGGGCAGCGTCGCGCCGGAGGTCTATCCAGGCGCCGGGCAGGGCTTGAACGTGCTCCTGTCGCCGGATCCAAATCAGCTCACGTACCTCTCCCTGCTTCAAGAGCTCTACGTCCGCGCGCAGCAGGGAGACGGCGGTGGGGACGGGCGCGTCTCGGTGTCGGTGTCGCCTTCGGCACTGGCCTTGACGCAGGGTGTGACGCTCGTTTCCACGACCGGCGCGTATCGCCGCGTGGACCACTTCGGTGACATTCCGGAGGACCTGGTCGCACCCGCGGACCTCACCTGGCGCGCCGGCGTGCGCCTCGCGCCCGGCAGTCGCTATCGCCTGGGTGTGGTGGCGCCGGCCCATGCTCAGCTGCGCGTGGACGGCATCCCGGTGCTGGACACGACGGGCGCTGGACAGGTCGACGTGCTGGTCGCGGACGGCCTGCACTTCGTCGAGCTCGAGGCGCCGGTGACGTACGTGAGAGAGCATGTGGCGCTGACGGTCAATGGCGACACGCTTGGGCCGCGGCAGACGTACGCACCGATGGACGCGGCCTGGGGCCTGCTTGCGCGGCTCGGCCACCCGCTCTTCAACGAGCTGACCACGCATCTCGACGCGACGATCGCTATGGCGTTTTTCGAGCCGGAGCTCGGGCCAGTCATGCGGCCGAACTCGGTAATCTGGTCAGGCACGTTGCTGGCGCCGCGCTCTGGCGTGTATCGGATGGCATTCGCGGCCGAAGACGCGATGCACCTGCAGGTGGACGGCGCACCGGTGAACGTGGTGACGGTGCCGCCTGACGGCTGGCGCGACGTTGGGGCGGGCTCGACTCTTCAGTTGTCAGCCGGCGCGCACCGCGTCGAGGTGAGCCTGGACATCACGCATGGCGCGCGCGAGCTGGCGCGCTGGAACTGGGTGCCGCCTCGCGAGGACGGCTCGCTGGATCCCGACGGAGCGTGGGCCGTCGTGCCGCCGTGGGTGCTGCGGCCCGACACACCCGTGCGCGTCGCGAGCTAACTTTTCGGGAGGAACGGCCTGGCGCGCGCGGCCCACGGCTCGATGATTGCCTCTGAGGTGTAGTCCGTCTCCAGCAGATACAGGCCGCGGGCGGGACACGCCGCGCCCAGTTCCACCAGCACGGGCTTCAAGAGCAAGTCGGGAGCCATGGCATGCCCGAGCGCGGCGCCGAGCATCACCGGGAAGGCGATGAGGCCGCTCAGTCCGTCGGTCGGGATCTGATCGAGAAAGAGTTTGAGCAGGCCGGTATAGCTGCCCTTGTAGGTGGGACTGGCGAAGACCGCCACCTGAGACGCCTGGACCGACTCGACGGCTTGCTGGGCGACGGGATCGCCCCAGCCCAGCAGGTGTGGGCCGATGTCCACCAGGTCCAAAATCACCTCGGGCTCGGTCTCTGTCAGTCGCCGCGCGACGAACACGGCCGCCTCCAGCGTCCGCGACTTCGCGCGCGGATTGCCGCACACGACCGCGACGCGCGTCACCCGCAAATTCCCGTGCGACATGGGGGAACGACCGCCGCCTCGTCGATGCGCATCGTCACATGAAATTCCTGGTGTGGAGTGCCGACAAGGTTGCTGCCTCGTCAGGGGGAAAGCCCAGGCGCGCCAGGCGACGGCGACGTCCGTCGTCCATGCCCTGCTGCAATTCTTCGACCGCGCGGTAGCCGCGGGCGATGTCCGCCGGCCGCCATGAGCCAGCAGCGAGCAGCACCAGCGCATCGAAGACGCCCTGGTTCAGGCCGGCCGTATTCATCAGCACGTCATGCCGCCGCTCAACCGCGCCCCGCAAGCGCGCGAGCAACCCGCCATCCAGCTCGCGCTGGTGCTCGAGATGCGCCATGCCGAACGCCACATGGCGGAATTCGTCCTGCCGCGCCAGTTGTGTCACGCGCCGCGAGATGGGGTCCGGCGCGTGCAACTCCAGGAACCCCAGCAGGTTCAGGAATGTGCCCTCGCCGAGCACGGACAACAAAAACGACGCCAGCGCAAAGTCGGGCTCCTCGAGCAGCGTCGACAGGGACGCTCGCCCACCAGCACCCGAAACGCCGAGCGGTTCCCCGCGCAGGCCGGCGCGGCGCGCGAAGACGTCGATGTGGCGCGCCTCGTCTGCCGTCTGCACGGCCAGTACCTGCAGCACCTCGCGAAAGTGCGGGTGAATGCGGCCGAGAAATCGTGCGGGGACGATGAGTGCCACCTGCTCGTTCTCGACCAGGTACGTCATCACCTGGACCACCGCGGCCTCGACATCGGCTGGCAGCGAGAACTCCGCACCCCAGTCCACCGCCGCGGCGGGATCCCACTGGTTGGCCGCCGCCTGGGCGTACAGCCGCGGGGCCAGGTCCGCCCAGACCAGGTCCTTCTCCTCGATGTCGAAGCGCACGGCCGGTCCGCCGGACTCGATCAGTGCGCCGCGCGCGGCCACACCCCACGTGGCGCCCGGTCGGTCGACGACGCCGCTCGGCGCGGCGCCGCCCGCCCGCTCCGCGTCCCACCAGCGCCTGGTGGCTGCCGAGCCGCGCACCACGACGCTGCCATCGCGGAACGCGTGGCCCTGCTCGCGTGCCCAGGCCCGCAAGTGGATGCCCAGGGCCGGATCGCGACCGCGGACGGCTAGCTCGCCGCCAACTGGCACCTCGCCCAGCGCGTGCTCGACCAGCAGATGCCCACCGCGGTCGAGCCCCAGGTCCTCAAGGTCGATAGTCGCGGGCATGCACCTCGCCGTCATTGGAATAGAAGTCGAAAGTATCCACCGCGGCCTCGAGGGGAGCGTAGCCGGTGGTTCTGCCGTCGCACCAGCTGGTCAGACCTTCGAGGTCGAACAGTTGGCGCAGCTCGGGATCGGAGTAGGACATCCCCAGGAGCAGTTGACCGAAGCGTTCGGCAGTCGCCGCGTCGACCGCGGGACCGACGGTCATGTTGCAGTGGTCGAATGGCTGGGTCTGGGCGATAACGCGCGTG
The DNA here is from genome assembly GCA_963776625.1 of uncultured Chloroflexia bacterium. Taxonomy (GTDB): domain Bacteria; phylum Chloroflexota; class UBA6077; order UBA6077; family CF-72; genus CF-72. Next base: position 1,014,409 of record CAVZNP010000015.1, read on the forward strand.
CCGCCCGACGGCAGCGTGCCCTCTCGACTGAACAGCAGGTGGTTGCCGTCGATCATGCACGCGGCGTCGACCTCACCCGCGACCAGCGCTCGGGCGGCGTTGCGCTCGCCGCCAATGTGGTCGCCATGCAGGCCGACGCCGACGTCGAAGCGACGCACCTTCACCTCGACGCCCGAGCCGTGCAGCAGCGCCAGCGGCAGGAGCGTCGCCTGGGGTGAGTCGACTGCGCCGACCCCGAGAACCTTGTTGTTCAGATCTGCCACGGAGTGCACGGGACTGTCGCCGCGTACCACGACCACGGACGTGAGGTCGCGGTCCGTGTCGCGCATCGCCAGGGCGCGCACACTCGCGCCGCGTGCCTCGGCCAGCCGTCGCGCGCGGACCCACGCCAGGGGCGAGTTCCAGGCAGCCTGAATGTGCCCGTTCAGCAGCTCCTCGACCTGCCGCTCGTAGTGCGAGTAGAGGAGGTAGTCAAAGGGAAAGTCATGACGCACAAACCAGTCGCGGAAGCCGGTCCAGATCGTCACGACCTTCGGATCGTAGGCAACCGCACCCAGCGTGAACACGTTGGTGTCGGTCATCGAGCGACGACGGCTTCGAGGAGTGGCAACCCGAGCGCGGCGCGGCCGACGAAGTCGAGCAGCGCGTCTGTCGTCGGCGCCATGACGCGAGCGGCTCGCGCATCGCGGAAGTGGCGCTCGATGCCCAGCTCCTTGCGGAACGCGGCGCCGCCGCACAGCTTCATCGCCAGGTCGGTGACCTGCAGCGACGCATCTGACGCCACGGCTTTGACTTCGAGCACGCGCAGCATGGCGTCGGCGCGTCCAGATTCGAGCGCGCCGAGCGTGTCCTCGAGAAAAGCGCGCGTCTGGTCGACCTGGATCCGCAAGCGGGCGAAGTCCAGACGCACGCTTTGCTGCTGGGCCAGCGTCTGGTCGAGATGCTCGAGCCGCGTCGCGTTCAAGTAGGCCGCCGTCTCGGTCGCGGTCGCTTCCATCAAGCCCAGACTGAAGGCGGCGCTGAGCACCAGAAAGTTGGGCAGCACCAGCGCCAGCGCCACGTCGAGCCCCGCGCCGTCCTGGCCGAGCATGGCCGCCTGGGCGACCTGCACGTTGGAGGCCGTCACGGGCGTCGAGTTGTTGCCCCGCAGGCCAAGGCCGTCGAAGCCGCCAGGCTGGCTCAGGCCCGCGGTTCGAGCGGGCACCAGCCACAGGGTCATGCCCGCGCCGGCGGCCAACGGCTGGCTGGACCACACGTAGCTGTCGGCCTGGCCGGCCGAGGTGACCCAGCTCTTCTGGGCGTCCAGCCGCACCTGGCCATCGACCTGCTTCGCCGTGCTCAACGGTGCCCAGAAGTGACTGCGCGAGCCGCTTTCAGAAAACGCCAGCGTGGTGAGATGCTGGCCCGTGCCGATGGCTTCGCGCGTTTCACGCGGTCCGTGGGTTTCGATGACCGGCACCGCCGCGTAGTGCATCAGCACGACCATGGCGGTGGAGCCGCACGCGCCGGCCAGACGCTCGATGGTTCCGGCAGCGGCGCGCAGCCCCCGCGCGGAGCCGCCGACGTCGGTCGCGCTCAGAATGCCGAGCGCGCCCGCGCCGGCCAGCGCCTGGATATTCTCACGTGGAAACGCGGCTTCGACGTCGATGCGCACGGCCGATGGCGCGACGACCGTGTCGACGACCTGCTGCACGCTCGCCTGAAAGTCGGCGAGATCGGACGGGGACGGAGTGACTGTCAAGGTTGGCTAGGGCCTCCTGCGATCTGGACCTGAAGCTTGCGGGAAGTTGGGACGCTCCTGGACCGCAGTCAGCACTGGCCCTGCTTCAGAGAAGGCGGCGTCCGCTGCGGTCACCACTGCCCGACCGGGCGAGCGAGACAACCGATCAGCGGCGCGGCATGCGCGTCTCCTCGTTGTGCACGACAGCCACTGAGCTTACACGACGCGTTCGGAGGCGGTCGCTATCTATCCGCGCGCGCAACCGGACTACGCGCGGTCCGTCAGTCGGCTGATCTCGCGCAGCAGCCCGCCGATGTGCGATTTCAGGCGGTCGTTGTCGCGCATCGCCCGAAACCAGCGCGCCTCCCACTCGCGCAGCCGCGGGCCGACGAAGCGGGCGAGCCGCGCCCAGCCGGCGCGGTACCCGGCTGCGGCGTCTGCCAGCGGGTAGACGGCGAGCCAGCGGGCGAGCTCGCGTTCGAGCTCGGGATTCGTATTCGGCCCGGGCGTGGTCACCACGTAGCGGCCGACGGCCGCGAGCTGCTGGCGCAGCTCCTCGAGCTCTTCCTCCAGGAGCAAGCAGCTCGGGCAGCGGGGCGGACCGGCCACTGCCCGAGTATACTAGAACTGACGTTCTACGCGGGTGTCAGCTCGAAGACCGCCTCTTCGGCCGCGGTCAGCGGCTCGGTGCCGCTGGATGACGGACGCTCGGCGTTGTATTTGGCCTTGACTGGCGCGTGCATGGCCCGCGCCTCTTCGGGGTCGGTCACGTGCCGCGCGTGCACCGGCAAGTCTTTGCCATCCATGTGCAACACGCCGCGGCCGTTGGCCACCAGGTTCTTCGGCCAATCGCGTGACATGCCCGGGCCTGAGCGAACGTAGATCTTCCCGTCCAGCGCCGTGATCCAGATGATGCGGCGCGAGGGCTTGCCGGACTTGCGCCCGAAGGTGGTCAGCTCAACTTCTTTTTCCTGAGCGGCGGTCGCGTACGTCGAAGAATCGAACACAAGCAAGGATTCTAGAAGTTCGGCCGACTGCGACTTGAGCCGCAACGGGGCTTGTCGGCCGAACTTGTGCACACAGTTTGCTTCGAGGGACGCGGCCTGCGGTTTCGAGGTCCATCTCAGCCTTTCGGCCGCGTCTCTAGCTAGAAGCCGATCACCCGGCCAGCGCTGGGTCGAGCTCGGGATGCTGCACGAACGCTTTGCGCAGCTCGGCCGTCGCCTCGAGCCAGTTGGCGTCCCTGGGCAGGAAGGCGCCGCCCGAGCGCTGACGGTAGACCTCAGGGCTGTCGACGCCCGGCGGGGTCAGACCGCGCTCGGCAAAGCCACGCGCCGCTTCGATCAGGCGGCGTCGCACGCGAATGACCATCACGTCGCTGCTGCCCAGGCGTTCGCTGGCGCGATCGTAGATGGTGCCCATGCTTTCGGTGACGGCCTGATCCTGGGTGTGGATACCGGGGATGCCCGTGTAGTCCTCTTTGCGGCGCTGCCTGTCGCGGTCGATCTTGTAGTCGTTCGCGGCGTTGGCTTCCAGGCGGAAGCGGCCGTACCAGTCAGTGGTGTTCGGCAGCAGCATTTCGCTCGGTCGCCGGCGGACCATGCGCCGATTGGCATTGACGTTGGTCTGCTGCACGCGTGACGCCTGCGAGCCCATGCTGAAGAACATCATGTGCTCGTCGTCCATCGGCACCCACGCGCGCACCAGCACCTGCAGGCCGAGCACGCCGGTCGGGATCATCGCGTAGAAGGGAAACAGGAACTGGGCGAAGCGCCAGTAGTGCTGTCCGTCCGGACCCGGCCGATAGGCGCCGTACATCGCGCCGTAGTCGGTGTCGACGACGTTGTAGTGCGGGGCACGGTCGTTGACCGTGTAGTAGGCGAAGGTCTCAGGTCGGGTGTCGTTGGGTTGCACGGCGCCGAGGTGCAGGAAGCCGAGGTGGCTGGTGTCGATGTCGCCCTCGAGGCCCTGCAGCCAGTTGCAGTTGCGCTGGATGGCGGCAATCTCGACCTGGTCGTTGGGGAGCATGTTCGGCTCGAGGTCGGGCAGCGCCGGTGGGTCCTGACGTGCGCCCAGGTACGCCCAGATGAGGCCGCCGCGTTCTGTGCAGGGGTAGGCGACCGCCCTGACCCTGGACTTGAAGTCAGATTCGGCGGGCTCGTTGGGCATGTCGACGCACGTGCCGTCGGTGGCGAACTTCCAGCCGTGGTAGACGCACCTGAGGCCGGCTTCTTCGTTGCGTCCGAAGAAGAGTGAGGCGCCACGGTGTGGGCAGTGATTCTGGATGAGCCCAGGTTTGCCGTTGGAGTCGCGGAAGGCGATGAGCTTCTCGCCAAGGAGCATGACGCGCACCGGATCAGAGTCGGGAGCCGGCAATTCGGAAGCCAGCATGGCTGGCACCCAGTACTCCCGCATCAGGTTGCCCATCGGGGTCCCCGGCCCGACGCGTGTAACGAGCTCGTTGTCTTCTTTGCTCAGCATTGGCCAACCTCTCCTTAGACTCGTTGGATGTGTATCGTACGCGCTCGTGGTTTGGGGCTCAGGACCTGGGCTTCAGGACGAGGCTGGCGGCGGCGCGTCCACCTGCAGGACGAGCTGGGTTTGTGTCACCACCGCGACGCGGCGTGCTTCCGCATCGCGGATCGTCGTTTGCCACACCATCGTGTTGCGCCCGATGTGCAGCGGCACGGACTCGCCGATGAGCTCCGCGCCGCGGCCAGCCGCCAGAAAGTTGGTCTTGGATTCGATGGTGGTGGTCGCCGCTCCGCGCGGCAGGTTGAGCACGGTGCCAATCGCCCCGAGCGTGTCCGCCAGCGACATGATCGCCCCGCCGTGCACGACACCCCGCCCGTTCGAGTGTTGTGGCCCGAGTTGAATGCGGCCCACCACCCGCTGCTGGTCGGCCTCGACTACCTCGATGCCGATGTGCTGGGCGAATTCAGGCAAGCGATACCCCGCGCGTGTTGAGGACTCTGTCATCTATGAGCTCTAGAATCGCACTCCATGATCACTCGTTTTGGCAGTCTATTTGCCGGCCACGTCGACCTGGATGACCACGGTCTGGCCGCTACGCCCGTCAATGACCGCTGGCTGCCGAACGAGCGCCTGCTGACGGTCTTCGACAAAGCCACCCGCATTGCCCAGTTGATGGATCGGCGCGGGTACGACGTGTTCTGGCTGGCGGAGCACCACTTTCAGCGCGAGGGTTACGAGGTCATCCCCAACATCCTCATGCTGGCCGTTCACCTCGCTCACCTTACGCAGCGCATCAAGTTCGGCTGCGGTTTCAATATCGCGCCCATGTGGCACCCGCTGCGCCTGGCGGAGGATTACGCGGTGGCCGACTATCTCACCCACGGCCGCGTGGTGTTCGGCGTGGGACGCGGGTATCACACGCGCGAGGTGGAAACCTTTGGCGCGCCGATGCTCGATCCAACCGCCAACCGCGACCTGTTCGAGGAGCAGGTTGACATTATCTTCAAAGCCTTCAACGAAGTGGCTTTTTCGCATCCCGGCACGTACTACACGCTGCCGCCGCGTGTCCCGTACCGCGGCTACGAGCTGAGCGACCTGACGCTGGTGCCACGGCCCACGAAGCTGCCCGTCGAGTGCTACCAGCCCATCGTCAGCGCCAGTCCGCGGGGACTGGACTTCATGGCGCGTCACGGCATCAAAGGCGTGATCGGCGGCGGCGCGGCGGGCGGCGGTGCCGCGTCGAAAACCGTCGTCGCCTGGCAGGAAGCGCAGGCGCGACAGGGCCGTCAAACGCCATTGGGCGCGAACCTGGTGGTCGGCATCATGTTCCACCTCGCCGACAGTGAGGAACAGGCGCTGGACGAGGCGCGACCCTACTTCCAGGAGTGGATGAAGATGTTCGCGCCGCTCGGCTTCGTGCCGGGTCTGTCCGACGAGCAGGTGCGCGCGCTGGCCGATCCGCGCCTGGCGCCGACCGCGCAGTTGCCCACGCTGGAGGAGGCCGTACAGGCGGGTGCCTGGTACGTCGGACCGCCGCGGCGTCTGATCGAGCGTTTCCAGGAGTTGCAGGAGCGCTTCCCGGGCCTGGAGGAAGTCCACGTCGGACAGGTAGTTGGCACCGACGAACGCGTCATTCTGGAGCAGCTGGATCGCTTCGCGACCGACGTCATGCCCGCGTTCAAGCGCGCGCCCGTCAGCGTCGGTTGATCGATTCGCCGCCGCGCGTGATTCTGGACGTCGACACGGGTGTCGACGACGCGCTTGCGATTGCGCTCGCGGTCCGGCATCCGCGCGTCCAGCTCGAGGCGGTCGTCGCCGTCGCCAGCAACATTGGGCTGGCGCTCACCGCCCGTAATAGCCTGCGCGTCCTGGATTGGCTGGGTGCTTCCAACGTGCCGGTGTACGCCGGTGCTGACGCGCCGCTGTCTGGTGCGCGGCACGAGGCGAGCCACTGGTACGCCGAGGATGGGCTGGGCGGCGCGCGTCTGCCCGAAGCCTCGCGCGCTCCCGAACCTGATGGCGTCGCGTATCTCTGCGAGCGTCTTCTGGCCGAGCCAGGCGTGCTGACGCTGGTGTGTACCGGACCGCTGACGAATCTGGCGCTGGCGGCGCGGCGTGAACCGCGCATCGTGGCGTGCGTACGCGAGATTGTGGTGATGGGGGGCGCCGCGCGAGTGCCTGGCAACGTGACCGCGGTGGCAGAGTTCAACGTGTACGACGATCCCGAAGCGGCAGCACACGTCTTCGACCAGGACTGGCCCGTGGTGATGGTCGGTCTGGACGTGACCGAGCGGGTACGGCTCACGCGTTCGGATCTTGCCCGCGTGTCGACCAGCGAGTCGACAACAGCGGTGCTCGTCCGTGAGGTGTGCCGCCACCAGTTTGGCCTGCGTGGGGTGGAGTCCATGGCGCTCCACGATCCGCTGGCGATGGCCGTGGCAGTCCAACCGGAACTGGTGGTGACCCGGGCGTGCGACGTGCGCGTCGAGACCCGCGGCGAGCATACGCTGGGCCAGACGGTCGTCGACTGGCGCGCCGCGGCGCCGCCGCCCGCGCTGCGAACGCGAGTCTGCACCGAGGTGGACGCCGAACGCGCACGCGCGTTCTTCTTCACCACGTTGGGGCTGCCGCTTCCCTGAGAAAACGACCCGCTTGTTGCGAGGTGCATTGCCACCTTTGCGTGGTCAAGCCGCGCCTCGCGGCCGAGAGTGGGTCGATGACCCTGAACCCACCCCGTATCGCGCACCCGAGCGATCGACGCGCCGTGCGCGCGTTTCTGGCGCGCCTGTCGCCGGCCACCCTCCAGGCGCGCTATCTGAGCGCCTGGACCTCGCTGTCCGGTCCAGCCGCCGACCGCGAGTTGCGTCGCCTGTTGGACCGTAACCCCGACCGCCACGTCGTCCTGGTCGTGACCGACGACGCCGAGGTTCGCGGCATCGGCGAGTTTGTCGTCGAACAACCCGACCGCGCGGAGGTCGCGCTGATGGTCGAGGACGCGTTTCAGCAGCGCGGCATCGGTCGCCGGCTGTTCTACCGTCTGGAGGAGCTCGCCACGCGTCGCGGCGTGGCGACCTTTACCGCGGACGTCGCGAGCGGCAACCTGGGCATGCAAAAGCTGCTGCGTGGCGCGTGCCGACCGTTGCATACCCAACTGGGGGCCGGCCAGCTGCGCTTCACGATGCGCCTGAATACCCTGGCTGACGCTTCGCACGCACTTGCGAGCTGAGCTGCGCGCCACCACTCGCCCGTAGTTACGCGGACAGCGTCAGTCTGTCGCGCGCAACCTCGGGTCCAGGACGTCTCGAAGTCCGTCACCGCACAAGTTGAAGCCCAGCACCAGCAGCATGATCGCCAGCCCTGGAAAGATGGCTGGCCAGGGATCCAGTTCCACATAGCGACGGCTGGCACTCAGCATCGACCCCCACGAAGCGACGGACGGTGGCGTTCCGAGCCCCAGAAAGCTCAGCGCCGCCTCGGTCAGGATCGCCGTCGACAGACTGAAGCTGATCTGCACGATCAGCGGCGCCAGAATGTTGGGGAACACGTGCCGCCGCAAAATGCGCGCGTCGCCACTGCCCATCAGCCGTGCGGACTGCACGAAGTCCATTTCTTTGAGCGTCAGCACGCTGGCGCGCGTCAGCCGCGCGAATGCGGGCGTGTAGACGACGCCAATTGCCAGAATCGCGTTGCCCGTGCCGGTGCCCAGCACGGCCATGATGGCGATTGCGAGCAGGACGGCGGGGAAGGCAAACAGCACGTCCATGCAGCGCATGATGACCGCGTCGGACCAGCCGCCAAAGAATCCGGCGACCAGTCCGGAGAGTCCGCCCGCCAGCAACGCCAGCGTCACGGAGATCAGTCCGACTTCCAGCGAGATCTGTGCGCCGTACATGATGCGACTCAGAATGTCGCGTCCAAATTCGTCGGTGCCGAACAGGAAGTATGCATTGGGCGGAAACAGCTTCCAGTTCGGATGGGTCTCCTCGGGACCGTACGGCGCCAGGAGCGGTGCGAGCACGGCAACTACCCCACACACCAGCACGATCAGCGCCCCGGCGATGCCGATGCGGTTGCGAGCGAATCGCCGCGCGAATCCACGCCAGGCGGGCTCACTCCGCGGTACGGGCGGCGACGCCAGCCGTGGCGTCGCCACACGGACCTCAGTAGCGGATCCGAGGGTCGAGCCAGCCATACACCAGGTCCACCGACAGATTCACCAGGCAAAACACCAGGGCGATGAACAGCACGCCGCCCTGCACGATGGCGTAGTCACGGTTGCTGATGCTGTCCAGCAGGAAGCGGCCCATGCCCGGCAGCGAGAAGATCGACTCGATGATGACCGCTCCGCCGAGCAAGTAGCCGATTTGCACGCCGATGACGGTCACGACCGGAATGAAGGCGTTCTTGAGCGCGTGGCGGTACAGCACGGTCTGCTCACGCAGGCCTTTGGCGTGCGCGGTGCGAATGTAGTCCTGGCGCAGCACCTCCAGCAGACTCGAGCGCACCATGCGCATGACGAAGGCGGCTACGGCGGTGCCCAGGGCGATCGACGGCAGGATCAGCGTCTGGATGCCGAGCCACGGGTTGTCCAGCAAGCTGACGAAACCGACGGGCGGCAGCCAGTGCAGCACCAGCGAGACGAACAAGATCAGCAGGGTGCCCAGCCAGAAGTTCGGGATGCTCAGGCCGAGGAGGGCAACGACGCGCGAGACGCCGTCGGCGGCGCGTCCGCGGTGGGCGGCCGATATCGTGCCGAGTGGGATCGCCACCAGCAACGCGATCACCATCGAGGTCAGCGTGAGCTGGACAGTGACGCCGAAACGCGCGACGAGGTCCGGCAGGACGGGCCGGTTGGTGCGGAACGAGACGCCGAAGTCTCCGCGCAGGATGTGGCTGAGCCAGTCCAGATACTGGACTGGCAGTGGGCGGTCGAGACCAAAGCTGCGACGCAGCGTCTCCAGCTGCTGGTCGGTGGCCTGCGTGCCGAGCAGGATCTGCGCGACGTCACCCGGGATGAGGTGCACCAGCAGAAAGACGATGATGGAGATGCCGACGAGCACCGGGATGATGGCCAGCACCCTGCGGATGACGTACTGGGTCAACGGGGTGCCGCCACGCGCTACACACTACTGCTGCACGGCGGCAGTCATCAGTCCTTGCCACGTCTCATCGGGCATCATCGTGAAGTTCTGCAACTTCGGCGAATACGCTACGAACTGATCCTGGTTCGCCAGGAACAGATTGGGCGCGTCGTTGATGATCTGCTTCTGCGCATCGGCGTACACCGCTTTGGCTTGCGCCTGATCGGTCGCCACGCGGCCCTGCGCGCCGTCGTTGTCCACTGACGTATTGGCGTAGTTCCAGACGTTGGCGGAACCGTCCGAACAGAAGAAAAAACACACCGCGCGGTCCGGGTTGGTCCCGGAGCCGTTGCCGCCAACCATCAGGTCCATGTTCTTCTTCTTCCAGTTGTCGACGTACACGCCGACCTCCTGCGGCTCCACCTCCGCGTCGATGCCAATCTTGAGCAACTGCGAGCGGATCACCTGCGCGGCGTCCACCTGATACGACAGCGTGGACATGGCGATCATCGTCGTCTTGACATTGCTGACGCCCGCGTCGGCCATGAGCTGTTTGGCCTTGTCGAGGTTGGCGGTGTAGGTGTCGAACTGGCCGAGATCGATCGCCCAGTCGCTCATCGCCGAGGGCACCGGACCGGTTGGCCGCGCATGCCCCCGAAACACGCTGTTGATGATCTCGTTGCGGTCGACCGCGTAGCTGATGGCCTCACGCACCTGCGGCTTGTCGAACGGTGCGCGGTCCACGTTCATGCCGAGGTAGGCATAGCTGAGCGTGGGGCCCTCGTCGGCCTTGACCGAGGCGTCGTTTTTCAGTGTGTCATAGCCCGCGGCGCTCAGGACGGTGAACTGGATATTGCCGGTGCGCAGCGCGGCGATGCGCGCATTTTCGTCCGGCATGATCAGAAAGGTGATCTTGTCCGCGGCTGGTTGGCCAGGCACGTAGTAGCTCGGGTTGCGAACGAGCACCGTCTGCGCGTCGGGGGTCCATTCCTGGAGCATGAATGGGCCGCTGCCCGCATCCACTTTGTTCAAGTCGCCGTTGTTGGCGTCGACGATTTCGCTGGCCACGATTCCGGCCGACGTCGCGGCGGTGTTTACCAGAAAGGGCGTGTTGGCCTCTTTCAAGACAATGACGACCGTGTAGGGATCGGGTGTGTCGATGTGGTCGATGGGCGCGAAGAACGACTGCGCAATGGACGCGGTGTTGGGGTCGAGGATGCGCTCGTAGGTGTACTTCACGTCGGCGGAGGTCAGCTCGCGGCCATTGTGGAACTTGACCCCCTGGCGCAGATGGAACGTGTATGTCTTGCCGTCTGGCGAGATGTCCCAGCTGGTGGCGAGGTCTGGCTGCGGTCGCATCTGGGTGTCGAGACGTGTCAGGCGGCTGTACATCAGGTCGAAGACGCGAATAGCGGCCTGGGCAGGATTCTTGGCTGGGTCGAGGCCGGGCGCCTCCTGGTCTTTGCCGACAACGATTTCGCCGCCGGCGGCGCCCGTGGTAGCGGCGGGTGCCGTGGCGCCCGTGGTAGCGGCGGGTGCGGGTGTCGCGGCGGTGGTCGCCGCGGCAGGTACGCCCGTGGGCGCGCTGGCGGGCACGCTGGTGGGCGCGGGGTTGGCCGTCGTCGGCGCGGCGGCCGGCGTCGGTGCTGGCGCGGACGTCGGTGGCGACTCGGGCGCACGCGCACACGCGAGCACCCCCGCCAGCAGGACGATGCTCAAGCCGCTCATGAACCGTTTTGTCAACATCAGGCGGAACCGTACCCCGCTCCCCCGGCCGGGCAAGCGTCTGGCGAGCTCTGGGCACGTGCCGACCTCAGCGGTCCACACGCCAGCACGAATCAGGTATGCCAGAGCCTTTGCGACGTTAAGATGCGTGGAGTACGACGTGGAGCGCGGGCAGGAGTTCTTCAACCTCTACAGTCACGATTTCGCACGGGTTGCGGTCGGCGTGCCCAGGCTGCGGGTGGCCGACCCGGCGTTCAACGCCGCGGAAACCATCGTGCTCATGGAGCGCGCCGTCGCCGAACGCGCGGTCGTGGCGCTGTTTCCCGAGCTCGGAATCTCGGCGTACTCGTGCGATGACCTGTTCCACCAGCGCGCCTTGCTCGAGGCGGTCGACGAAGGGCTGCGCACTGTCGTCGAGGCCACGCGGCGCCTGCCGCTGCTCGACGGTTGTCGGCCTGCCACTCCAGGTCCAGCACCTGCTGTTCAATTGCGCCGCGGTGATCTGCGGCGGCCGCGTGCTCGGCGTCGTGCCCAAGACCTACCTGCCGAACTACCGCGAGTTTTACGAGGCGCGCTAGTTCGCGTCGGGCGACGTGCTGCGCCAGCCGTCCGTCGAGGTGGCCGGCCAGGTGGCGCCGTTCGGCAGTCGACTCGTGTTCCAGGCGACCGACCAGCCCAACCTGACGCTGCACGTCGAGATCTGCGAAGACGTCTGGGTGCCGATCCCGCCGTCGTGCTACGCGGCGCTGGCCGGCGCGACGGTGCTGCTCAACCTCTCCGCGTCGAACGTGACGATCGCCAAGGCCGACTACCGTCGGCAACTGGTGAGTGGCCAGTCGGCGCGTTGTCTGGCGGCGTACCTGTACTCGGGGGCCGGCCCGGCGAGTCGACGACCGACCTGGCCTGGGACGGCCACGCGCTGGTCGGCGAAGTCGGCAACATCCTCGCGGAGTCACAGCGCTTCCAGGATCGCGCGCAACTGATCACGGCCGATCTCGACCTCGAGCGCATCAGCCAGGAGCGCATGCGCCAGAACACCTTCGGACTGAACGTGCAGCGCGAAGCGGCGGCGACCGAGGCCTTCCGCACCGTCAGCTTCAACGTCGAGCTGCCGCGCTCAGGCGAGCTGCTCGTCTCGGCGCCAGCGCTACCAGCGTTTTCCGTACGTGCCCTCCGACCCGGCGCGCCGCGAGGAGCGCTGCTCGGAGGTCTACAAAATTCAGGTTCAGGGCCTGACCAAGCGACTGCACGTTCGCGGGCGTCGAGAAACTCGTGATCGGCGTCTCGGGCGGCCTGGATTCCACGCAGGCGCTGCTGGTGTGCGCTCAGGCGATGGATCGACTCGGTTATCCGCGCAGCAACATCCTGGCCTACACGATGCCGGGCTTCGCGACGGGCGATCGCACCCTGGCGCAAGCTCGCCAGCTGATGGATGCGCTGGGCTGCACCGGCGCACGAGCTCGACATCCGGCCGGCGTGCGATGCAGATGCTGCAGCGACATCGGCCATCCGTATGCGGACGGTCGGCCCGTGTACGACATCACGTTTGAGAACGTGCAGGCCGGCGAGCGCACGAGCCACCTGTTCCGACTGGCGAATCTGCATCGGCGGGCTGGTGGTCGGACCGGCGACCTGAGCGAGCTGGCGCTCGGCTGGTGCACGTACGGCGTCGGCGACCACATGTCGCACTACAACGTCAATGCCAGCGTGCCCAAGACGCTGATCCAGCACCTGGTGCGCTGGGTGGCGCAGGCGAGCGGCTTGGCGCCGACGCCAGCGCGACGCTCATGGACGTGCTCGCCACGGAGATCAGCCCGGAGCTGGTGCCCGCGCGGCGAAGGGCAGCCGAGATTCAGTCAAGCGAGGCGATGGTCGGGCCCTACGAGCTGCAGGACTTCCACCTGTATTACACGCTGCGCTTTGGCTATCCGCCGCCGCGCGGTCGCGTTTCTGGCGTACTGCGCGTGGCACGACGCGCGAGCGCGGGCGTTGGCCCGAATGTCCCGCCGAGCGGCGCGCACCAGTACGACATCGGCGACATCAAGCGGCATCTGCGGACGTTCGTATATCGCTTCTTTCAGCTGAGCCAGTTCAAGCGCAGCGCCATTCCGAATGCGCCCAAGGTCGGCTCCGGCGGGTCGCTTTCGCCGCGGGGTGACTGCCGCGCGCCAAGCGACGCCGAGGCGGCCGCGTGGCTGGCGCAGCTGGAACTGATTCCGGACAGCGTCTAACGCTAACTGCGTGTTCAAAAAGGCCTGCTTTTATCCACTCTTCAGAGAAGCAGGTTTTGTACCTCGAGACGTTACCGCCTCAAACGTCAGCCTCCGCCCTTCGAAGCACGCACTGTCAGCAATTCCACTTACGGTGGAGCCCTTCGACGGGTTTTTCAACGGCCTGCTAAGGGCCGTCGCCACGGGGCTGAGCTTTCGCGCGAAAATGAGGCGTGCGGCCCACCAAGCCTGATCCGAGCGGACCCGGCCCGCAAGAAGGCTCCAAGATCCTTGGCGAGCGAGAGCGCATCGCGCGCCTCAGTCGTGTTCGGGAGCTCGTCTTCGGCTCACTCGACGGATTGATCGTGCCTCTTGGCGTCGTCAGCGGCGTCGCTGGCGGCACTGGCAGCTCGCAGGCGGTCATCGTCGCCGGCATCGCTGAGGCCTTTGCCGGCGCGCTGTCCATGGGCGCCGGCGAGTTCATCTCTGCTCGCGCCGAGGCCCAGGTCCAGCAGAACGAGGTCGAGCGCGAGATCGACGAGATGACGACCGCTCCCGAGTACGAGAAGCGCGAGCTTGCGCAGATCTACCAGCTGGACGGCATGTCGCCCGAGGACGCCAACCTCGTCGTGGAGACCATGGCGCGCTACCCGCGCGCGTACCAGACCGCGATGGTCGGCAAGGAGCTTGGCATTGCCACGCTCGAGCCAGACACCGTCAAGATCCCCGAAGCGCTGACGATCGCCGTGTCCTATCTGGTTGGCTCGTTCTTCCCGCTCATCGCGTATTTTTTCCTGCCAATTCCTCAGGCGCTGCCAGTCTCGCTGGCGCTGACCTTCATCGCCCTGGTCATCGTCGGCATCGTCAAGGGCAGGCTGGCTAGCATGAACCTGTGGATCAGCGTGCTGGAGATCGTGGTGGTGGGTGTCGCGTCGGCGGGCGGTGGCTACCTGCTGGGCAGCCTGATTCCGCACCTGTTTGGCTACTGACCAGATCGGCGTGCGCTGAGCCCCGGCCGACGCTCACCGCGCGATGAGACCCGAGGCGGGCTCGATGACGGCCGCGGCACACCGGCAGCAGCCCCGCCGGAGAGCGGACCTTCAAGCGCCTGGCGTCGCCGTTCGGCAGGTGGAGGAGATCGTAGAAGAAGCCATCCTCCTCCGAGTCCCACATCTCGTCATGATTGTCGCCGATGCGGTCCACCGCACAGGTGATCCAGAAGAAGTGCTCGACAAATCGGTAGGCGATCTTTCCGCTTGACCACCACTTGAAGTTCGGCAGCAGACCCTGGAATCTGGTAGGAACGTTCCAGAAAACGCAGGTCGACGCGTCCGCGCTCTTTTGTTTTCAATGTTGAACAGAAACCACGTTGCCCAGGCGTGCACCGGCGGGTTCACATCGCTGAAGTTCCACTCGTACGTCCAACCACCTGTCCAGGTCGAAGTAGCAATAGCGTTTGGACCACAATATGCCGGCTATCAGGGTGTTGATCTGGGCATCCGCCAGACACGTGGGGGGTGTTGAAGGTGCACGACGGCGGAAATAACGGGTCCTCCAGGGCCTGGCGCTCGACCCGCCGCTCATCCTCGGTCAGCGTCGCCGGAATCAGCGGATCGTAGAACTCATCCGCGTCGGCCACACGCCCGGCGAGGTCCGCGGTCATCGACCACTCCAGCGCGTGGTGCGTGCGTGTGCGTGCAGTATGGTCGCCCGCGAGGCGTCGATTTGTTAGGCGCGGCTAAACTTACCTATACTGAGGTGGCAGGCCCGCACGCTGCATCCCTCGCGATGCGTTGCCCAGAATTTCCCCGTCGTTTCTGCCTGCTCGCCCTTGCTTTCCAGCGGGGGCAAAGCGTCGTCGAGTACGGGATGATCATCGCGGCGGTCGCCATCGTCGTCTTGCTTGGGGTGACGACCTTCGGCAGTGAGATCCGGCCCTGGTTCGAGCACCTCGCGTCCGGGATCACGACGGTTGGCACCTGATGACCTTCGTGGAATGCGCCGCAGTGCTGGCTTTGCGCGCTCGCGCCGCGGCCCGGTCCCTCCGGGGGTCAAAGGGGCGCCAGCCCCTTTGAAATCCCCGGATTCAGCGGCGAGACCTCGCCACCTCCCAACCGCGAGTTAGCCGCGGGCGAACTCGCGAAGCTCCGTCGGCGTGCGGCTGGGTGAAACCCGCCTGAAACCAGTGCCGGCGTACCCTGACTGGCCAGGCATAGACCGATGTCCACGACACTTCCACTGTTCCGCTTGACGCTTGCCATCATGCTGGTCGCCACCGCGTTGCTGCCACCCGTCGGCGTGGCTGCCCAGACCGCGACCCCGACCCCAACCCCGGACTATCAGCGCTACGTCACGTTTCACAACGACTTTGACTTCCCGATTTATCCGGTCATTCAGGTACCCGCGGATATCTGTGACGGAGGCCAGGTCACCAGCGTGCGCCGCATTCTGGTCAACGGCGCCGGTCACACGGGTCTGCAGGCCCAGGAGACGCTGACGGTGCTCATCCCGGATGAGAAGAACGACGTCACCATCGACAACCGCACCGAAGTCCGCGGCTGCTGGTACCAGAGCGGTCGGATCTACATCTTCCCTGTCGACATCGCCAGCTTCGAAGCGTCGATGATCGCGCTGGACCCCAACAACGAGGCCCAGACAACCCACTTCGACGATCCCACGCACCCACGCCAGAGCGTGACGTGCTTCGCGGGCCAGCGCGATGCGCAGGCAGGCGCCCCGACGGGCGACTGCTACACGGGCGTCTCGCAGAACTCGTTCGCCGCCGACGTGCCCGCCCAACTGGCGGAGTATACGTTTGACTCCGACAACGGACAGGCCAACAAGGACCCCGATACCGGCACGCCTATGGCGGATATCGACGTGTCGTACGTCGACGACGTCTATTTGCCGGTGGCCGCCTCCGTAGCGAACCACGGCGCCACCGGCTACATGGGCTCCGCCCTGCAGCTCGACACCTTTGAGCAGCGGCTGAGGGATTTTCAGGCAAACGGCTGGCCGGTGTACTCCGCCTATCTGGACCAGAACTGGCAGGGCAATGCGTTCAGTGCCCTGCTCCCCGCGGAGCTTGGCGGCGCTGGCAACCCCCCGGCGCCACACTTGCCGGCAGGTTACAACAGTATCCAGAACACGCTCGCTCGATCCGCGTCCTCGCTCTACAAAACTGGCGACGCACAGAACTATCTGATCAGTGGCGTCCTCGACAGCGACTCGCAGGTGCAGCCGTATATCGACCGCTGGATGTCCTGGGTCAATGGCAATCCGTGCCAGGACCTCGATCAACTGATCTGGCCGGAGAACATCACGGCCTCCTTCGACAAGCTGCAGTTCTGCAATCAGTTCCGCGCGACGGTTCAGGACGTCTGGAACCATTTCCTCACCAACGACAAAGACGGGTTCCAGCCCAACCAGGCCGCTTTTTACAAGGACTGCGGTCTGACCAACGTTGCCAACCCGGATGAGAATCAGAACAACGCCTGCGTCATCCAGCACATTGTCGGGTACAACTCGATGGTGCTGGGTGGGCGGCTGCCCGGTGAGGTCCAGGCGCTGCTGCGCGGCGTCGCGTACAACGCGCAAGACGGCGCGCAACAGTACCAGTTCGATCCATTTCTGACCTTCGACGCGCCGACCACGAGCCAGTTCAGCCTGGATCCCTATACCCGACTGATCCACAGCACGCGGGACGGAGTCGCCGCGGTGGCCTATTCGTTCTCCATCGACGACAAGTACGGCAACTTCCGGGATGCCTCATCCGGTTTCGTTGTCGACGCTGGCGGCACGACTGCTTTGCAGAACAAGCAGCCATACGACGCCTACCAACAGTACAAGGCAAACTGGGGATACAACCTTGACAAGTTCAGCCTGGTGACGCTCGACCCAGGTGTCGACCTGGCCGGCAGCGCGTCACAGTTGGAAGCGTTGGCCCAGCAGAAGCAGAACAACCAGCCCTTTCTGATCAAGCAGGGCGACCAGCTCGCCGTCCTGGGCCACGCCGACAGCACCACGTGGAAGCTGACCAACCCGCTGGTCACCCTGGCCCAGCTGCAAGGGATGGCACGACAAGAAGCGACCGATTCCAGGGGACAGACCCACAATTATCAGGACATCATCGACCACACGTTCGGAAGTTCGAGCGTCTTTCCGTCGGGCACATTGAACCCCTCCAGCCCGAGCGCTGACGACATCAGCACGTTCGACTTTGCGGCGGGCTCGAACTGGGCAGGTGGGCAAGCGATCCTGTATGACTTCATCGCCCAACAGGGGGCCGACGTGCCGAGTGTCGGCAACTGGGTGCGTGCGAGCGTGTGCGGGGTGGACCTTCCGCTGCAGGGGCCTGGCTCCCAGCGGCTCCCGCTCCAGTTCGACAACAACACGTACCAGCCGTGCGCCATCAGCGTGACCGACTCGTTTGGTGACTCGCTGAAGTTCAGTCTCACGCCCGTCAGCCAGCAGCCCGTGGACAGCTATACCGGCTCCACCGTGACCGTGTGGGGGCTACCGATTGGTTCGATGTTCAGCGGCGACCCGCCGGTGAGCAGCAACCTCACGGCCGACGACCAGCGAGCGTGCCAGCAGGCATCTTCGCTGCCCGACCTGTGCGCCAACGTGACGTTGTCGGCAACCTGGGCGATTGACCCGCTGGCGCGTGATGTCGTGTACATGGGCCTGGATCCCAGGGACATGCCGCGGGTGAACGTCAATCTGCCACCCGCACCCATCGCACCACCGGATCCAAAGCTCGTGACCTGGCCGCCAGGCGCGACCCTCTCGACTCAGCCACAAAGTGACGGCACGGTACTGGTGAGCTGGCCCGCCGCTCGGGTCGGCGCCGGCACAACCCTGCAGTACCTGCTCTACGTCAAGAACGGCACGAACTGGGATCCAGTGGCTGGCTGCGATCAATCCACGACCTCGTGCCGCGTCAAGCTGGGACCGAGCGCGAGTCTGTACGTGATCGCCGTCAATAACGCCGCGCACACCCAGACACCGCAGTTGTTTGGCTGCTATCCGGCGGGCGGCCAGTGCGCCGAGGACGCGACGCATTCGTAAGGCAGCCCTCGCTCCCTGAGCCGCCGGCGCTTCAGTTAGCCTCCCGCGGCGAGCGACGCGCCAGGCGCGCCGTTGAGCGGCATGCTGGTGCCCAGTCGCAGGCCCTGCTTGAAGGCGCATCGACCGCACATGCCGAAAAACTCAGCTGGCACGCTCACGTTGCCGTAGTCGAACACGGCGCCGCAGCGGCAGACACCCGAATTGAACGTCTGAATGTGAAAGTGGAAGATGTGGGAGGAAGGTGTGCGCGGCGGCACATCGTTGTGCGTACCGACACTGGGAATCGTCATGCCAAGCCTCCTGACGCCGTTGTCAGTGACCACGTTGATGCGCTGAACCTTACCTGCCAACAGGTGGCGCTCACGTTTCAATAGCGACTCGTTTCGGTTGACTCGTTCGCGTGGTCGCTCGCGGAGCGCAAGCGGGCGCGCACGTGGATCCGCTCGCCCTGAGGACCAAACAGGCTGATGAGCTCAACTGCCTGCGTGCCGGCGCGATGGAACCAGTGCGGCACGCGGGTGTCGAATTCGGCGGCTTCGCCCGCGCGCATGACCACGTCGTGGTCGCCGAGGACCAGCCGCAGGCGGCCGCTGAGCACGTACAGCCACTCGTAGCCGTCGTGCGCCTGGGGGGTCGCCTCGGGTTGCTTGCCAGAATGAGCTGCCGCGGCGGATGGTCGCGGCATGAAACCTTCATTTGACGTCATCGTCGTCGGCGGTGGCCCAGCCGGTCTGAGCGGCGCACTCCTCCTGGCGCGGTCGCGCAGATCGGTTCTCGTCGTCGAGCACGGCGACCCACGCAATGCGCCCGCGCATGCGGTGCACAACTTCCTGTCGCGGGACGGCGCTGCGCCCGGCGAGCTTCTCGAGATCGGTCGCGACGAGGTGCGCCGCTACGGCGCCGAGATCTGGAATGGCCGCGTGACATCCGCGCAGCGACGGGGCGATGGCTTCAGCAGTGGCTTCAGCGATGGCTTCAGTGTCAGGCTGGATGACGCTCGCACCGCGCATGGCCGCCGCTTGCTGGTGACGACCGGACTGACTGATCAGCTGCCCGACGTCGCGGGCGTGCGCGAGCGCTGGGGCCGCGATGTACTCCACTGCCCGTACTGCCACGGGTGGGAGGTGCGCGACCAGACGCTTGGTGTGCTGGCCAGCGGGCCCGCGGCCGTCCACATGGCGCTGCTGTTCCGACAATTGACCTCAGACGTGGTGTTCCTCTCCCACACGGCGCCCGCGCTGTCCGCGGAGCACGTCGCCCAGTTCGCGGCGCGCAACATCCGTGTCGTCGAGGGCCGCGTGGCGTCGCTCGACGTGCGCGACGATCGACTGCAGGGAGTCCAGCTCGTGGATGGCACGCGCGTCACCGGCCAGGCACTGGTGGTGACCCCGCGCTATGTGGCGCGTGCAGAGCTGTTGGCCGACCTCGGCTTGAAGCCGGTGGAACACCCGTACGGATTGGGCGAAGCCATCAGCGCCGACGCAACCGGCGGCACGCACGTGCCAGGCGTGTGGGTGGCCGGCAACGTCGCGGACGTAGGCGCTGGCGTTGCTGTGTCCGCCGCGAGTGGCACGACCGCTGCCGCGCAGATTAATGCCGATCTTGTGGCCGAGGACACGCAGCGTGCGCTGAGCGCCGCTCCTGACGGGCGTAGCCACACCATGCGGGACGTGGTCGTGTCTGCCCGTCGTGAGCGTTGATCGCGGCGGCGCGCGTCATGCCGGGGCGACCGAACCACGTTCGGGTAGTGAAGGAGTCAGGCCGGCCAGCCAATCGAAGACGCGCTGGTGGAACAACGTGCGCGCCCCGCTCTCACAGTGATCCCCCGCGCCCTCCGCGGCGCGGAACTGGACCCACTGTTTGGGGCATGTGAGCTTATCGACCAGGGCCGGCATGTCCATGCACAGATCGTCGTTTTCCGCGGTGGCAATGAACATCGGACACCTGATCAGGTGCTCGCGGCCCTTCAAGGTGTACTCCGCGGCGATGCGGAAGAAGTCGAGCGGGTCGCGCAATCCGTGCACCAGCATGTTGCGCCGCAGTGCCCAACCCGCGCTGGGTTGGCGCATCACCATGCGCAGCACGCCGTCCAGCGCGCGCAGCATGAGGGGATTGCCGTCCGGAAGCTGGTGTGCCAGAAGCGGGGGCAGTCGGCGAATGCTCGCGTCGAACAGGTCCACGTTGCCGCAATCCGAAATACACGCTGCCAGGCGGTGCTCGCCCGTGGCGGCACGCGGCGCCAGATACCCGCCGAAGCTGAGGCCCAATAGCACGATGCTGCGCGCATCGACGTCCGGACGCGACGTCGCGTAGTCCACGACTGGCGTGACGACATTTTCCCAGTCCGGTCGGAAGGTGATGCCGCGCTCGATGATGACGCTGCCCTGGCCCGGTCCCTCGAAGGCGATCACGTTGTAACCGCGCTCCAGCGCGGCGGCGCCGTTGGCGAAGTACAGCTCCTCGGCAGAGCCGTCGTAACCGGTGGTCAGGATGATGGTCGCTCGCGGCGCGCCGTCGACGGCGGCCGGGAAGAAATACCCTGGTAGCGAGCTGCCCGCGTACGGAATCGCGATCTGCTCTGGCGGAACTTCCAGCAGTTCCGCACCCCGGCGAAAGCACGTGACCTCCTGACGGTGCGACTCGCGTAAGCGCGCGTCGACGGGCGCGCCCATCAGGAAAATGCCGGCAGTTCGGAAGTAGTTGGAGGCTCTGAAGAAGGCGCTGCGCGCGCTGTGGCGTTGACCCGCGCTCACACTCGCCAGCGCGTCGTCTCGGAGCCGAACGGCCGTGGCGAACCACTCGGTGTACCACTGCGTAGCATCAACGCGCGTGATGCGGGCCGCGGTTGCCAGGCACTCGCCGATATCGGCGCCGCCGTAAGGTGCGTACCCGAGTGCGCGCAGGAGCTGAGCGTTGAAGAGCTCGTCCTTCATGATCTGGTCCACTGCTTGTTATCGTGGCATGCATCTGGCGCGCCGCGGCGCAGGAGGTGAACACGCGCACATGAAACTCGTGACCTTCGAGGTGAACGGACCGCTCGGCCAGCAGCGACGTCTCGGCGCGCTGCTCGACGAGCGCATTGTGGATCTCACCACGGCGTATGCCACCTATCTGTCCCAGCAGACAGACGAACCCACGCCAGTCGAGCTCGCGCAACTGCGTACGCCGCCGGAGATGATCGGCTGGCTACGCGGACAACACAAGTCGCGCGAGGCGGCGGAGCAGGCGATCGCCTTCGCGCGCGGCCTGGCGCCAGACGCGCGCGGCCTGGGTGATGCGCGCCTCACGTTCGCGCGCAGCGACGTGCGTCTGGTGGCGCCGCTGCCGCGACCCAACTCCCTCAGAGACTTCTCGATTTTCGAAGAGCACATGACCCGCCGCGAGGGCGGCGCCAGTCCCAAGCGCCCGAGCTGGTACCGCCACCCGCCGTACTACAAGGGCAATCCGGACACGATCATCGGTCCGGAAGATCCGATCCCGTACCCGTACTACTCCGACAAACTCGATCTGGAGCTGGAGATTGGCATCGTCATCGGGCGTGGAGGACGCAATCTTTCGCTCGAAGCGGCCAGGCAGGCGATCACCGGCTACACGATCCTGATCGATTGCAGTGCGCGTGACCCGTACCTGTTCCAGGCGGAATTCCTGGGCCCCGGCAAGATGAAGGACTGGGCGACAGTGCTCGGGCCGTGCCTGGTCACCGCCGACGAGGTTGACGAAGGCGACCTCGACTGCCGCATCACGGTCGACGGAGAGGTCTGGTTCGAAGGCGGCACCTCGGCTCCGCGCAGCTTCCTCGCGCACCATCTGGTGGCTTATATCTCCGACAACGAGACCTTGTTGCCCGGCGACGTGCTCGGCACTGGCACCGTGAGCTACAGCTGCTCGGTGGATCTCCACAAGTGGCCGCGGGTTGGTCAGCGGGTGAGGTTCGACGTGGCGGGCATCGGCACGCTCGAACACACCATCGTTGCCGGCGAGCACGAGGTCGACTATGTGAGAGACGGCCTGGAGGGCCTGCTGCAAGCTCCGCGCGAGACTGCCGCGGTGTAAGGCTCGGCGACGGCTGAGGTATACCCACAGGAGACGAAATCACCCATGGAGCGCCCGACTGTTCCCCGCATTCCGCCGGCTGACCTCGCGACGCTGCCCGAACGCGCCGCCGCCATTCCGGGCATCAGCGTCTCGAACGTGATGCGCACCCTCGTTCGCCACGAGCAGTTGTTCACGCCGTGGCTGACACTGGCCGGCACGCTGGGTATGGGCGGACGCCTCGACCCTCGCGAGCGTGAGCTGCTGATCTTGCGCGTAGCTCTGCGCACTGAAAGTGCGTACGCATGGGGCGGACACGCGCAGCTCGCGCTCGGCGTCGGTCTCACCCGGGCAGAGATCGCGGCGGTGTCCGACGCGTCGGCGACGTGGTCTGACTCTGACGCCGCGCTGCTGCACGCGGCTGACGAGCTGTGTACCGACAATTGCGTTTCGGAGGCTACCTGGGCCGCGCTCGTCGCCACGCACGACAACGTGCAGCTCATCGAGCTGCTGGCGCTCGCCGGTTTCTATCGAATGAATGCCGGCATCTTGAACTCGCTTGGCGTGGAGCTCGAGCCGCGGCCCGGGCTCGGCGAGGCGCCAACCGACAACGTCTCAGTCGATCGACCTTCGACGACGACCCCGCCGCGCGCGACGACCAGTCCCGGCGGCGTGGGTCTCGCTGGCACCTGGCGAACGATCTTCCACCATCCGACCGGCGACCAGGACCTCACGCTGGATCTGAACACAAGTCACGGCGAGATTGGCGGCGCGGTCATCAATCCGGCGCTCAAAGTCACCGTGCCGCTTGTCGAGGGCAAGCTCGACGGCGACCGATTCTGGTTCAGGGCGCCAATGAGCGTGCCGGTGCAGCTCGAAATCCGCTACGAGGGCACGCTGCAGGGCGACTCGATCGCGGGCAGCATCACGATCCAGGGTGGCGGCACGTTCCCCTTCGACGGGATTCGCACGTAAGCTACGTTCGTTCACCGGTGGCGCTGCTGCGCGCGTCCACCGCGTTCGCGACGGACGCCAGGGCGCGCATGCCGCGCGCGAGACTGGCCAGGTCGGCGGGCTCCATCTCCCCCAGCCAGTCGGCGAACTGCTGGCGGCTGCCCTCGTAGTGTTCTGAGAGGAGTGCGCGCGCCCGCGCGCTCAGTCGCAGCACCGCGCGCCGCCGGTCGCCCGCGTCCTGGTGACGTTCCACCAGTCCCTGGCTCACCAGGACGTTGACGAGCAGCGAGACTCGCGCCTTGCTCAGACCGAGCAGTTGGCCCAGCTCGCCGACCGACGCCGACTCACGCCGATACAGGATGAACAGCGCGGTGAGCTGACTCACCGTCAGCGACAGACCCACCCATTCGGGCAGCGGCAGGACGCCGCGCAGCATCTGCAGCACGGCTGTCTGGTCGGCGATGACCTGTTCGATCGCGCCGGGGTCTGGGTACTCACCTGGGTAGTCACCGGGGTAGTCAAAGGTTGCGCGGCTGGCAGGTGGTGCATGCGACGACGAGCACACTATGCCGTGCGCCTTGCCCGGGCGCGCACTCAAGTCAAATGCGCGCTTCAAAGGCGCGCGTGTCCGCGCCCCACCAACGCAATTCGCTCGTGGGCTTTTATGGACTGCCACTACTCTCTCTGTGTCGCTCAGTGTGCCGATCGGCCTGCTGGGCCTGTTGGTATCGGCACCGTCGGCAAGGTCGGCCCACGTCCCATAATTCTGGCGGGGCTGCCGTCGCTGGCGCTGTCCACCTGAAAGTGGGTGCGCTGGATATCACCACCGCCGATAACCGTCCTGCTGCAGCGCCAGACCTTCCATACCGCGGTGTTGTCGTAACTGGATGACCGCGGTCGTGACCCTGCCGGCGCCCATCCCGGCGCTGTTCCTCACGACCCGGAAAGCCGAGCACGGCGATGCCGGAGCCTCGGTGCTGATGGACCAAGCTGAGCAGCGCGGCCGAAAAGCGCGTTCCAAAACGCGGGTAACGGCGCGTAACGGAACGAGGTTGACGATATGGGTGCTCCACTCGCGCCGGCTCTCGCGAGGCACACTTCCGTTTAGCAATCCGGAAGTGAATGAGCCTCGTGTATGGTTGAGAGATGCACTCTGTAGAAAATCCTGATTCAAGTGTCCTACCGACTGGCGCGGTCGCTGCCGCCGCAAGCCCGAGTGGCAGGCGACCTGGCCGTCGGCCGAGATTGACACCCAGCGAGCAGGAGGAAGTCGTCCGCCTGTATCGCGAGGCCACGACGTCGACGGCCGACATCCGCGAGCGATTTGGGATTGGAGACTCGTCGCTGTACCGGTTATTGCAAAAGCACGGCGTCGCGCTGCGGGGCAGGGCTGCTACCGCCACGTCTGGCTCGGCTTCGGGTACCGCTATCGCGCCGGCCGCATCTGGCAGGACCGCGGCGTCGTCCACACGCCGGCCGAGGCGCACACGCGCGGCAGCGCCGCGTCCCGTCAGGTCACCCGCCACCACCGCCGCGACCACTACCGCGACCCCCGCTGCCACGACGAGCGCCACCGCGAGGAACAATGGCGCCGCGCACGCGTTCAGCGTCAGTTTTCGAGCAGTTCGCATCGTCGAGGCCAGCAGCGCGCTCGACGTGGTGCGTCAGGTTGAACGCCTCGGAGCGACGGATATCGAGGAGATCAGCCGGCAGTGAATCCGTGCCGGCGACGCGCCGTCAGTGACTGTCGGCACGTCGACCGGCGAACTCGCGATGCCGCTGCCGCAGTTTCGCCACGCCGAAAATAGCTGGAGTTGAAGAGCGCCAGCGCACCCCACGAGTTGCCATAACGGGAGGGAATTCCGGCGCCGGCGATGTGGTCCTTGCGGCGACCGTCCTGTCCTGCAGCAGTCCGTCGGGGAGCCCGGACTCTCGCACTTTCACATCCAGGCGTTATGCAGGCGCTGTCGGGATCCTCAGCGGGTATGGGACGTCTTGCTACGATAGGACCCCACAAGTGCATAGCGTCCGACGGAGCAACAGGGAAAGGCAAGGAGGTACCCCGTGGACCCGCACACCCGCTCCGACTCCAACTCTGCCCCTCACTCTGACTCTGACTCTGACTCTGACTCGACTTCGAGGTTGACTTCCGGGAAGGCGTCATCACCCGCGTCGGTCCGCTCGACGCTGACGCCCAGAACGCGGCGCGGCTGCGGCTGGACAGCCTGACCAAACCACCGGGCAGTCTCGGACGACTCGAGCGCCTGGCGGTCCAGATCGTCGGCATCACCGGCCGGCCACGGCCAAAGCTCAGGCGGCGGACGGTCGTGGTCATGGCCGCCGACCATGGCGTGACGGTCGAGGGCGTCTCGGGGTATCCGTCGAGCGTGACGGCAGAAATGGTTCGCAACTTCGCGCGCGGCGGAGCCGCGATCAACGTCCTGGCGCGTCTCGCACGCGCCGAGGTCGTGATCGTGGACATCGGCGTGGCGGCGGACTTTCCGTCCGATTTGCCGATTGTGCATCGCAAGGTGGCGTACGGCACGGCGAACCTCGCCCGCACCCCCGCGATGAGTCTGGAGCAAGCCCGCGCGGCTATCGGCGTTGGCGTCGAAGTCGTCGATCACTTCGCGAGCGAGATGCCCGAGGCGATCTGTCTGGGCGAAATGGGTATCGGCAACACCACCGCCGCCTCCGCCATCGTTGCCTGCCTTACCGGTTTGCCGCCAGCGTCGGTGACGGGCCGGGGTACCGGTATCGACGACGCAACCTGGGCTCGCAAAGTCTCGGTCATCGAACGAGCGCTCGCGCTGCACCAGCCAGACGTGAAACGACCGCTTCAAATCCTGGCCAGCGTGGGTGGCCTCGAGATCGCCGGACTGGTGGGTGTGGTCCTGGGCGCCGCGGTGCGGCGGATTCCGATCTTGATCGACGGCTTCATTGCGACGGCGGCCGCGCTGCTGGCCGTGGAGATTTGCCCCGCCGCCCGCAACTACCTGATTGCTGCCCATCGCTCGGTCGAGGTTGGCCACCGCGCCGCGCTCGAACGCCTCGAACTCGAGCCGCTGTTTGCGCTGGACCTGCGCCTCGGCGAGGGCACCGGCGCGGCGCTGGCGCTGCCGATCCTGGACGCGGCGCTGGCCTTGCTCGACGAGATGGCGACATTCGAGGAAGCGGGCGTCGCCGGGCAGCACTCGACGTCGAACGCCACGTGAACGACGTGTCGGAGAACCTGTGGCGCTTATCACTGGGAATGCACCCTCGAGCGCCGCGCTAGGGACGCGGCCGAAAGCTTGAGATGGGCCTCGAAACCGCCTGCCCACCGGTCGAGCTCGGTGCTGACTGCGAGCGGTGTTTTGGTCTGTGCTGCGTTGCACTGACCTTCGCCGCCTCCGCTGATTTCGCCATCGACAAGCCCGCCGGCCAACCGTGTCGGCATCTGGGAGAGGACTTTCGCTGCCGCATCCACGCTGATCTGCGGGAGCAGGGCTTTCGCGGGTGCACCGTCTACGACTGTTTTGGCGCCGGCCAGCACATCTCCCAGGTCACATTTGCCGGAGTGAGCTGGCGGCACGACCCCGCTCTGGCGCAGCGGATGTTCCAGGCGTTCGCCATCATGCGGCAACTGCACGAGCTGCTGTGGCTCCTGGCCGAGGCACGGCGGTTGCCAGCCGCGCGCCCGCTTGGCGACGAGCTCGCTCAGGCGTTCGACGAAACCTGGCGCCTCACGCAGCGCGATGCCGAGGCGCTCCTGAGCTTCAAACTGCCGCCGCACTGGCAGCGCGTGAACACGCTGCTGCAACGTGTCAGTGACGCTGTGCGCGCGGCGGTCAGCCCGCCCGGGCCCGACTATCGCGGCGCCGACCTGGCCGCGGCCGATCTGCGGCGCGCCGACCTGCGCGGCGCCAACCTGCGAGGTTCGTGTCTCATCCGAACGGACCTGCGCGGCGCTCGGCTCGCGTTGGCGGATCTGACCGGCGCCGACCTCAGAGACGCCGACCTCAGAGACGCCGACCTCGGCGAGTGCCTGTTTTTGACCCAGGCGCAACTGGACGCCGGGAACGGAAGCCGCGAAACCCGCATCCCAGCGGCTCTGCGTCGCCCCGCGCACTGGTCGTGACCGGCGACGACGACGGCGCGCCAGCCACAAGTCAGTCCGTCGGGCGTTGCGGAACGTATAGTCGGTAAGTGGTGGCAGCGGTGTTGTTCGAACTGTGAAGCGTCGACGTGGAGTCTCCATCTGGCGCACCGAGCGACCGCGAAGCATTCGAGGCGTTGGTCGAGCTCTATATCGACCGACTGTATCGGGCTGCCCTGCGGCTCACGGGTTCTCCGCAGGATGCTGAGGACGCCCTTCAGGATGCACTCCTCTCGGCATACCAGCACTGGGGCGAGTTCCGCCACGCGGCGGCAGGCGGTACGTGGCTGTACCGCATTACGGTCAACAGCGCGCTCAGCCGCGCGCGTCGCCGGCGACCCGAAGAGTACCTGACCGACACCGGCTATCGGCAGGTCGAGGTCTTCGACTGGTCGGAAGACCTCGCGCGACGCGTCGAGGCCACGGAGCTGCGCTCGGTGCTGCAGAGCGGCATCCTGCGTCTGCCGGAGGACTTTCGCGTGGTCCTCGTGTTGCGCGACGTGGAGGGCCTCTCGACCGCCGAGGCCGCGTCGGTCCTCGACCTGTCTGAGGCCGCCGTCAAGTCGCGACTGCATCGCGCCCGCGTACTGCTGCGCCAGTTCGTGTCCAGCTATCTCGAGACGCGCTAACGCAGATTCCCTGAATCCTTTTGCGCCCGTGCTGCATCTAAAGAGGTGGCGCAGGAGGACACATGCAACTCGTCGAGCGACTGGAGCAGCACCGCGCGCAGGAGCGGCTACTCGGCTGGCAGGGGCCATTCAGTGAGTATTTCGAGCTTGCCGCCGCGAATCGGCAGGTGTCGCGCCTGTCGCATGCCCGCATCTACGACATGATCGTCGCGCGTGGGTGCGAGACGGGACCCAATGGCGAACGGCGCTACGCGTTCTTCGATGACGACCTGTTTGGCATCGACAAGCCGCTCGAGCAGCTCGTGGACTACTTCGCGTCCGCGGCGTCGCGGCTCGAAGTGCGCAAGCGCATCTTGCTACTGATGGGTCCAGTGGGCGGAGGCAAGTCGAGCATCGTCACCCTCCTGAAGCGCGGCCTCGAGGCGTACGCCCGCACCGATGAGGGAGCAACGTATGCCATCCTCGGCTGCCCGATGCACGAGGAGCCGCTGCATCTGATTCCCGATGAGCTGCGCGCCGACGTGGAACGCGAGTACGGGCTCTACATCGAGGGCGACCTGTGCCCCGCGTGTCAGGCCATGCTGCGTGACCGCTACGCGGGCCGTTCCGAGGACGTGCTGGTCGAGCGCGTGGTGTTTTCGGAGAAAAGACGGCTCGGCATCGGCACGTTCTCACCATCGGATCCCAAGAGCCAGGACATCTCGGAGCTCACCGGCAGCATTGACCTTGCGACGGTCGGGGAGTACGGCGCCGAATCCGACCCGCGCGCGTATCGCTTCGATGGCGAGTTGAACGTTGCCAACCGCGGCCTGATGGAATTTATCGAGATGCTCAAGGCCGACGAGAAATTCCTCTACAACCTGCTCACGCTGTCGCAGGAGCAGAGCATCAAAACCGGTCGCTTCGCGATGATCTACGCCGACGAGGTGATTATCTCGCATACCAACGAAAACGAGTACGTCAACTTCGTCAACAACAAGCGCGCTGAGGCGCTGCACGACCGCATTATTGTTGTCAAAGTTCCGTACAACCTCAGGGTGACCGACGAGGTCAAAATCTACGAAAAGCTCCTGGGTCAAGCCAACATCGCCCGCGTGCACGTCGCGCCTGGAACGTTGCGCGTTGCGAGCACGTTCGCGGTCCTGTCGCGTCTCGAACAGTCGAAGAAAGCCGGCATGAGCTTGATGAAAAAGCTCAAGCTGTACGACGGCGAAGAAGTCGAGGACTTCAGCCAGCGCGACGTCAAGGAGCTGCACGACGAAAGCCCGACGGAGGGCATGGATGGCATATCGCCGCGCTATGTCATCAATGCGCTGTCGCGCGCCCTGGCTCGCGATGGGACGGTGTGTGTCAACCCGATCGACGGACTGCGAGCGCTGCGTGACGGACTGGACCAGCACCCGGGCTTGAGCCGCGAGCGGCGCGACGATCTGCTGAACCTGATCGCCGAGAGCCGGCGCGAGTACGACGAAGCTGCCAAGAAGGAAGTCCAGAAGGCATTCGTCTACTCGTTCGAAGAGTCGGCCCACACGCTGCTCAACAACTATCTCGACAACGTCGAAGCATTCTGCAATCGCACCAAGCTGCGCGACCCGATCACCGAGGACGAGGTCGAGCCCGACGAGCACCTGATGCGTGCGATCGAGGAGCAAATTGGTATATCCGAAACGGCCAAGAAGGGCTTCCGTGAGGAGATCCTGATTCGCTTGTCGGCGCTCGCGCGTCGTTCCCAGACGTTCTCATACACCTCGCACGAGCGCTTGCGCGAAGGCATCGAGAAGAAACTCTTTGCTGATTTGCGGGACGTGGTCAAGATCACCACGTCGACCAAAACACCCGACGAAGACCAGTTACGCCGCATCAATGACGTCGTCGACCGGCTCATTTCCGAGCAGGGCTATTGCCTCGTGTGTGCCAACGAGCTGTTGAAGTACGTCGGCACACTGCTCAATCGGTAGGAGGGAGGCGGCAGCGATGCAGCCAGTGCTGACGCTCGCACACAACGACTGGTCACTTCATCGGAAAGGTCCGATTGACCTCGCGCGTCACAACGCCAAGGTCAAAGAGGCGATCCGCGGGGATCTGCCGGCCATCGTCGGCGAGGAGGCCATCATTACGGCCGACGGCGACAAGATCGTCAAGGTCCCCATTCGGTCCCTGGAGCTGCCTCGGTTTCGCTTCGGGCAAAACGATCAGGATCAGGTGGGTCAGGGCTCAGGCGGGTCACGCGCGGGCGACACGATCGGGCAGACGCCGAGCGGCAATGCGCCGGGCCAGGGTCCGGGGCCGGCGACCAGCCAGGCGTCGACTATTACGAAGCCGAGTTGACGGTCGACGAGATCGCCGCGCTTGTGTTCGAGGATCTCGGTCTGCCGTTCCTTCAGCCCAAGGAAAAACAGCGACTGGAAAGCGAGGTGCCACGCTTCGACCAGGTGCGACGCGCCGGGCCACTCTCCAACCTCGACAAGCGGCGCACGATCATGGAAAACCTGCGGCGCAACGCGCGCGATGGCCGACCGCGTTTTGGCGGAATTGCCAACGACGATTTGCGCTTCCGTGCCTGGGAGCCGACCATCGTCGAAGAGAACAATGCCGTCGTTATCGCGATGCGCGACGTATCCGGCTCGATGGGCGAGTTCGAGAAATACATCTCGCGCAGCTTTTACTTCTGGATGGTGCGTTTTCTACGCTCGACGTACACCAACGTCGAGATCGTCTTCATCACGCCACCACACCGAAGCCAAAGAGGTCGACGAAGATGCGTTCTTCCACCTCGGTGAATCTGGCGGAACGCGTGTGTCGTCCGCCTATCAGCTGGCGCTCGAGATCATGGAGCAGCGCTACAACTCCAACGTCTGGAACGTCTACGCGTTCCACTTTTCTGACGGCGACAACTGGGGTGCCGTCGACAACCAGCGCTGCATCGAGCTGGTGAAGAACATTCTCGGTCCACGCGAACGCCTTTGGTTATGGCGAAATCCAGCAGCGTCGCCAGAGCTCGCCGACCACGCTCATGTCCGCGTTTGCCCCGATGACGGACCCGCGTTTCGTGCGCGTCAAAATCGGCGCGAAAGAGGAAGTCTATCCCGCGCTGCGGACCTTTTTCGGTCCGGCCGCGGGACAAACGAGCAGTGCCGCGGCGCTCGGGGTGAGCTGATGCTGGCGCGGGAGGCTGGCGAGCTCGAAGCCAGTCTGCAGGACATCCTGGACATCGCGCTGCGCTTCGGTCTGGATCCCTACCCGGTGCACTTCGAGCTTGTGCCGGCGTCGATCATGCACGAGTTCGGCGCCTACGGGCTGCCCGCTCGCTTTTCCCACTGGACGTATGGTCGGGCCTATCAGCAGATCAAGACGTTTTACGACTACGGGCTGAGCAAGATTTACGAGCTGGTGATCAACGCCAACCCCGCGTATGCGTTCCTGGTCGAGACGAATTCCGTGCTGCAGAACAAAGTCGTCGTCGCGCATGTGCTCGGCCACGTTGACTTCTTCAGGCACAACGCCTACTTCGAGCACACCAATCGACAGATGGTGGAAGGCGCCAGCGTCAATGCCGAGCGCATCCGTCACTACGAATACCTGCACGGCTCGCGCGAGGTGGAGGAATTTCTGGACGCGGTGCTGTCCATTCAGGAGCACGTCGACGATGTCTCGCGTGTCAAGCCGTATACGCCCGAGACTCACCCGCGTCGGCAGACGCGGCGGGAAACGGCGTATGACGACCTGTTCTATCTCGGTGCCGAGCGACCGCCCGAACCCGTTGTCGAACGCGTCAAAGTGCCCGCCGAGCCGGACCGCGACCTGCTGCTGTTCGTTGCCGAGCACGCGCGCGGGCTCGAGCCCTGGCAGCGGGATCTCGTTCACATCGTGCGGGCAGAGCAGCTGTATTTCCGGCCACAGATGCAAACCAAGATCATGAACGAGGGCTGGGCTGCGTTCTGGCACGCGCGCATCATGCGCGAGCTCGAGCTGTCTTCGGCTGAATATCTCGAGTTCTCGCGCATGCATGCGTCGGTGTTGTCGCCGTCGCGGCGCCAGATCAACCCGTACTACGTGGGCATGAAGATGTTCGAAGACATCGAGCAGCGTTTCGGCCTCGAACGCGCCATGGAGGTGCGCGAGCTGGACAACGACGTGTCTTTTCTGCGCAACAACCTCACGGAAGAGCTGGTCGAGGACCTCGATCTGTATCTGTATCGCCGAGAGGGTGACCGCTGGGTGGTGGTCGACAAGGACTGGGAGCACGTGCGCGACGCGCTGGTGCACGGCATGACCAACTTTGGACAGCCGTACATCGCGGTCGAAGACGCAGACTACAACGGCAATGGAGAGCTTCTACTCCGGCACTACTTTGAAGGTCAGGAGCTGGATATGAACTATTCTCAGCGGACGTTGGAACAGGTGTTCCGCTTGTGGGGAAGGGCCGTCTGCCTGGCAACACAGCGGGAATCGAAGGCAACCGTTTTGCGATTTGATGGCCAGGCCCACACGGCTCAGACGACGGCATGAATGGCGCCTGTAACGCGCAGAAATTCGGCTGAGTGCGGTATAGTTTGGGGCGCGCCGCGATCATTCCCCCACGCGTGGGGTCGCACAACTGAACCTTAGCAGGACCGATGGTCGGGGGCTTCAGAGCCCACGGCAACTTCGAGTACCGCGGTTGCAAGAGAATGAGGTGGCCAGTGACACACGCGGATACAGAGTTAGAGGCGCGCCCGCGTGCTGAGCGCGAAGCGGTCGGGGCGGAGCCGGCGGCCAACGCGGTCAATGGCTGGCACGCCGATCACGAGGACATCCTCGATCAACTCTCGGAATACCTTGACGGCTCGTTGTCGGGTGCGGAAGCCGAACGAATTCAGCAACATCTGGATCGCTGTGAACGCTGTCAGGCGTTCCACAAGACCCTCGGCGCGGTCGTGAGCGCCACTCGGGACCTGCCTGTCGACGGGCTGCCCGAGGGCACCAGGCGACGGCTCATCGACGACACGTTGAGCGTCGCCACCTAGCAGCGTGTCGAAAAGGTCTGCTTTTATCCACTCTTCAGAGAAGAAGGTTTTGTACCTCGAGACGTTACCGCCTCACACGTCAGCCTTCGCCCTTCGAGGCACGCACCGTCAGCAATTCCACCTGCGGTGGAGCCCTTCGACGGGTTTTTCAACGGCCTGCTAGAAGGAGCGCGGCCGAAAGACCGCAATCCACCTCGAAACCGCCTTGCCGCGCTCCTGGCGCAAACTGTCATAGAAGTCTGGCCGACTGCGACTCGGGCTGAAAACGGGCTTGTCGGCCAGACTTCTAGAGGGTTCGGCCGACAGGCCCGTTTGGGCTCAGATCGCAGTCGCGGGCAACGCCAGCTCTCCGGTTCGCGCGTCGCTTGTCTCGCTGTCGCGCAGCACGCGCGAACGCGGGCGAAGTGCCCACGACGCCATGGCCAGCAGCGCGATGGAGCCCGTGGCGATGAGGTGATAGGCGTACGCTCCGTAGTCGCCGACGGCGGCGTGCGACACGAACGCGCCGCTCATATTGAAGAAGATGCCCGCGTATGCCCACTCCTTGAGACGTGGAAAGCGCGGCACCAGCAAGACAATGGATCCCGCGATCTTCCACAGCCCGATGATCGTCAGGAAGTAGGCCGGGTACCCCAGGATGGTGACGGTCTCCATGGTCCCGCCTTGTTGCATGAGCTCACCGATGGCGCCACCCACCAGGGCGAAGACGACCAGCGCCGTGGTCGTCCAGTAGGCAACGTGCTTGAGATTCACGCGGGTATCGCCCTTTCTGTCGTAGGAAACTTGCTGTCTACCGCGATGACGTACACCGCGCGCGAAGTGTGACCGGCAGGCTTGCCAGCACGGGGAATAGGATTAGCCGAGCGAGGAGGAGGAGGAGGAGGTGCCCCCAGTGCGGAAGGAACCGGCCTCAGGCGTACCCAGGCGAACGGCGATCGGGCTGCTCGCCGCGGGAGTGACACCTGTCCTGCTGGCGGCGTGCAGCGGCGGTCTGCCAGCACCCACGTCCCAGGCCACGACCAGCCCAGCGCCTGCGACCGCCCCGCCGACGCTGGCTCCCACGATCGTGTCGACTTTGGCTACGGCTTCGACTTCGACTTTGGCTACGGCTTCGACGCCTACGCCCGCCGCACCCGTCTCGGGCGGCACCATCCGCACGGGCCAGGTGGGCGATATCGCCAACCTCGACGGGCACTACTCCAACCAGCTCAGCACCAACACAGTCCAGCTTGCCTACGACAAACTCACGGCCTACGATCAGCACCTCCAGCCGCAGCCCATGCTGGCACAGAGCTGGGACATCAGTCCGGACCTGCGGCACTTCAAGTTCAGCCTGCGCCAGGGCGTGCAGTACCACAACGGTCGAGAGTTCACCAGCGACGACGTCAAATACAACATCATGCGGGTCCGCGATCCCAAGTTGGCTGGCATTGTCGCCACGCTTGGCCAACAAGCCGCGTGGTTCACGACCATCGACACGCCCGATAAATACACCGTCGTGCTCACAACCGACCAACCGCGTCCAGGCGTCTTCGATTTCCTGCGCGCCCTGAACATTGTCGACAAAGACACGATGGAAGGTCCATACGCCAGGACCGCCATCAACGGCACCGGTCCGTTCGCGTTCGTCGAGTGGGTGTCTGGCGACCACATCACGTTGGCGAAGAACCCGAACTACTGGTCCGCGGGCAGGCCGCATATCGACCAGTTGCTCATCAATATTCTGCGCGATGCGCAGGCCATGTCGACCCGGTTCGAGTCCGGAGCGCAAGACGTGATCTTCAATCCGGCGCTGACCGACGCCACTCGCTTGAAGCACAACGCCGCGAACCAGGTCGTGATCAACTTTGAACTCGGCAGTTTCTTTTATGTAAACGTCAACGTCACGAATCCGCTGTTTGCAAACAAGCAGGTACGGCAAGCCATGAACTACGCGCTGGACCGTGAGCGGATTTCCAGTGGCATCCTCCAGGGCCTCATCGGAACCCCGGTCGACCTGCCGTGGCCAGACAACTCCCCGGCCTTCGACACTGCGCGGAACACAATTTATTCCTTCGATCTCGACAGAGCAGCCGCTTTGCTCAAAGCCGCCGGTGTGTCCAGCGCGGATACGGAAATTACCTATAGCACCTCGGGGTACGCCTCCGAATATGCCAGCATCGCACAGATCTACCAGGCGGATCTGGCGAAAATCGGTGTCACCACGACATTGAAGCCCGTCGATGGACCGACGTTCACCCAGCAGGGGTTGTCGATCACCTATGCGGGTCTGCGCATCGGCTCTGGGGGTGGCGCCGCGGTTGCGGACGCCAGTTCGCTCCTGCAGGGAGGCAATGCGTACAACTACGCCAACAACTTTTCGGGCTTCAAGGACGACGCGTACGCGCAACTCGTGAGCGCGGCCTCCACTGAGCCGGATACCACGCGTCGGATGCAATTGTATGCGCAGTTGAACGACTATCTTCTCGACCAGTCATTCACCTTCGCCTTCTCACTCTACCCATTCATCATTGTCGCGGGTCCCAACGTGCACAACCTGCAGTTCGATCCGTCAGGCGTGCTCGCCTATGTGGACGCCTGGATTGGTTGAGGTGCGGGACAAGGAGTTGCGTATGCCAGAGGAACTGTTGAGCTCCGACTCCGCGCCGGTAAATGGCGTTGCCAACCGACGACCCATCATGGCCGGTGCGTGCCCCACGTGCATCTGGGGGCCCATTGCCGTGCTGACCAGACAGGCCCTCAAGGCCTACGGGTACGACGTCCAGATTTGCTACAACTGCAACCGGCAGCTCAGCGTCCCCAGCGTCGCTAGGGCCATGGAGACTCCGCCACTCAACCAGTGGGACGTGATTCTCGGTGATCCTCCACCACCGAAGGGCAAAGTTGATTTCGGGGTTACCAACTCGCACACGCTGTGGCGGGCCTTTACCGGCGATGGGTACACGGATGGGCCGCAGACACACCTCCGATTGATCGCGTACATCGAAGACGTGCACCTCATCCAGGTGGCGGCCAGGCGCAGTCTTGGGCTGCGCGGTCTCGAGGACGTCGTCAACAACAAGCTGAAGGTCACGCTGCTGCTGGACGGCTCGCCGTTCCTGCCGCCGATTCTCGCGTTCTATGGACTGGACCAGCTCGAGTCGTGGGGCGGTACGCTCAAACGCGGATTCGGTGGCGAAAACGCGGACCATCGTCGCGAGTTCGACGTGGTCATCACCGCGCACGGGGGCCTGGCGAGCAACATCGAGAACGACTTGCTGTACGAGGTGACGCAGAAGTTCGACCTGCAGTTTCTGGAGTTTGCGCCGGAGCTGATGACGCAGATGAGCGAGCGCTTCCTGCTCGAACTCGCACCGGTGCCCGTCGGGTTGCTCAAGGGTATCGACAAGCCGATGACGACGCTGGCCCGCAACGGGCAATCAGTTTTCGGCCGCCAGGATCTACCCGAGGACTTCGCCTATGACGTCGCGAGAGCGCTTGACGAGAACCGGGGCGGGCTCAAATACCTCAACCGACCGTATTTCTACGATCCACGCACGGTCTGGAAGGGGATCGGCGGTCTGCCGCTGCATCCCGGCGCCGAGAGCTACTACCGGGAACGCGCCTACCTCCAGTCGTGAGCCCCCGGGCGCTAGACTGTGTTGTGCAACGGGGGGTTGAGACTCGGCTAGCTGGAGGATCCGCGCAATGGCGGCATCTGCGTGGGCTGTTGCGGCACTGGCGTGGTGCCTGTTGATCTGGGGTTACCTTTTCAGGCGCCGAAAGTACCGCCGCGATCGCACGCGGAATGCGCCGAACACGCGCTAGCAGGGTGAGCTCGCGCCCCCTGAGGCACGCACTGTCGATCCTTCCACCTGCGCTGGAGCCCTTGAGTTGGTTTTCCAGCAGCTTGCGAGAAGTCTGGCTGACAAGCCCGTTTTCAGCCCGAGTCGCAGTCGGCCAGACTTCGGTGACAAGTTGCCAGTAGGAGCGCGGCAAGCAGTTTCGAGGTGCGTCGCTGGGTTTTCGGCCGTGCTCCTACGGCTCCCTGGGGGTGATCAATCCCAGGCTGGCCGTAAAGCCGTGCAGAAACGTCGTGCCGCCCACCGGGCCGACCTCACCATTGCAGAACAAACCGGCAAGCGGTAGCGGCCCGAGCAGTTCTCGGGTCGTCTGCGCGTCGTGGTCGGGGGTGCCGAACAGGCCCGTGCCACGCCCATTGCACGCGAACAGCAGCGCCGCCGCGGCGGGCGGACTCGTCTCCCTGGCGACCGCGTCGAGCATCTGGCGTAGCTCCGAATCAGCCGCGCGTGCGTCGCGCACCTGGAACTGCAGCGTCTGACCGACCCGCGGCCGGGCGCCGATGGCGATTGCGCCGGATGCACGGTCGACACCGACCAGCGTGCGGATCAGAAAGTCACCACGCGCAAACTCGTCGCGGTATTCATCCATTGCGAGCCCGACCAGCAGGTTATTTGCGGCACGCTCGCGCTCGGTTGGACCGAGGTGGCTGATGGTTTCGACCAGTACCTCGTATGCCGGCCGATTCCCGATGCGGCGGACAAATTGGCCGTCGACGTCAGTGATCGTCCACGGCGCGCCGATTGGCTCACAACCCTGAGACACGACCGGCCGCACGCCAACACTGCCCGCCAGTCCGATGAGCACGGCACCGGTCGTCGCTTGCTGACCGCAAAAGACGTGGGTCTGGCGGGAAGAGAGCGCACCGGTCGCCAATCCGCCGACCAGCGTCACGCCCGGGTAGTCACGCTCCAGTCCCGCCACCATGCTTTGCACGTCCGCGCTGAACGGGTCGGCCAGCAAGATCAGACCGGTACATGCGCTCGGCTGCAGCCCGAGCAGCGTGGGCCATGCATCAGGCTCTACCTCGTCGATCTCCTCTGGCCGCACGTGCCGCACGCGCACGTCCGCGCCAACTGGCAGGCACAGCGCCATGGCGGCCACGGCGGGCTCGTCCTCCAGTTCCCGATCGCCGGCGATCACTCCGGACGCGCTGCAGCCTGCCAGCTCGCGGGCGCCACTGCGGAGGGCCGCCGCGTTCAGCAGGTCGACGTAACTGGCAGCGAATCCCGCGCTGGCGAAAAGCAGCACCAGGTCGGGTGGCTCGTTTCCCAGGGGCGCCAGCGCTCCGTCGAGCGCCGCGCCCAGCGCCGCTTGCCAGTCGGAGGCAATCCCCAACCCGCTACCGGCCAGCAATGGGCGCGTACCGGTCGCCCGCGTGAGGTCACTCACACGTGCATTGTAAATCCGGCGCGGCACTGCGAATCGCTACGTCGTGCGATCGCTTTGCTACGCGCGGGCTAACTTCGGCTGACTGTACCGAGCAGGCCTCGCTTCTCGATCTCTCGGCGGCCGACCTCCTCCGTCTCGAACGGGACGGTCAGTTCAAGGTGGTAACCGTCGGGGTCGTCCACGTAGATCGACATGCGGTACAGACCGTGGGTGGTCATCCGAACTGGCACGGACAGCGCACGGAAGTGTTCGACCCACGGATCGTAGTCTTCGAGCTTGATAATGTAGGCGTGGTGCTGGCCGCCGCTGCCTGGCGAAGGCTGCTGTCGGTCACTGGCCGGAAAGATGTCGACGATGGTGCCAGCCAGATTGACTGAAACCGGGCCGCCGGTGCGCTGCGGCGGCTGACCTCCCAGAACGTCGGTATAGAAGTGCAGCGTACGGTCCACATCGCTGGCGACAAGCGTCCAGTGTTCGAGTCGCTGAATCGAAGGGGCGGCCATGCGATTAACGGTATCCCGCTGAGACCCGCCTGGCAACGCGGCCACGCGCGGCGAGCGGCCACGCGCGCGGCGACGCGATCCGTCGCGGGCGCTCATCGATCATTAACTTTACGAATCGTCACATTCGCCGGCCGACCGTGTTGACGTGCGTTCACACGATTGTTACGCTGCGGGCGCTTCGTTCCTGTCGCCGGCGGAACTGGCAAAAGTGACGGATCAACACAGGCGGTGGTTCGCGCGCGGCCGTGGCGCGCAACCGCGGGGATTGCCTGGTCCGAACAGACGACGTGGAAGGCCCCCGTGCCACATATCTTGCTTCACGGTTCTAGCGCGCCCTCGCGATGGCTGGTGCTCGCCTGCGCGGTCACATGCGCGACCTTCTTGCTTGCTCCGGTTGCGTCCGCGAGTGCCGCGGGCGCATGCGGCACGACGCTGCAGTCACTGGTCGATTCGACTCCCACCGGTGGCGTGCTGCACCTGCCAGCGTGCATCTATGAAGAAAAGATCACGATCAACAAGCCCATCACGCTCGACGGCCAGGGGCAAGCCGAAATTCGCGGCAGCGATGTCTGGTCAACGTGGACGCAAAGTGGGTCGACGTGGATTTCGGCCAACACCCTGCCAACGTTTGCGACGGACCCCCAGGCCGTGTGCGAGAACCCGCGCTGTGGCTGGCCAGAGCAAGCCTTCTTCGACGGCACGCCCCTGACCCAACTTGCGGTGGGTAGCGTGCCCGTCGCAGGTCAGTTCTCGCTGACGGGTTCGCGCCAGGTCGTTCTCGGCAACAATCCCGCCGGGCACGTCGTGGAGGTCAGCACGCGCACGGCGTGGATCGATACCGAGTCGGACAACGTCACGATTCAGGGCCTGACCATGCGTCACGCTGCCAACGCGGCGCAGACCGGAGCCGTTGGCAACCAGGGTAGGAATGGTTGGACGCTCCAGAACAACCAGTTGTATGACACGAGCGGAGCAACCGTCGTTGTCGGTGGTGCCAGCAACCCCGCTACGCAGACGCGCGTACTCAACAACAAAATCGCTGAAAGTGGTTTCGAAGGTGTCGAGGGCAACCAGAATGTCAACACCCTGATTCAGGGCAACGAGGTCTACTGGAACAACACCGAAGGCTTCGATGTGGATTGGGCGGGGGGTGGCATCAAGCTCAGCGGCATGACCAACGCCACGCTCGCCACCAACGTTGTGCACGACAACCTCGGCCCTGGCCTGTGGTGCGACCAGGCCTGCAGCAACGTCACGTTCTCGAGCAACCGCGTCTACAACAACGGCGGGCACCGCACGTCGGGCCCGGATGGTAGCCCACAAATTCTCTTCGAGATCAGTGAAGGCGCCTTGATCCAGGGCAACGCCGTCTGGGGTGCAACTGGCGACTGGCCGGGCATCTATCTCGCCAGTTCGGGCAACTCCGAAGTGCGATGGAACGTGGTGGGCTGGTCCGGCCGCGGCTTCATGGCCTACTTGCAAACCCGATGCTGCATCCCACCGCAAGGGGCTACCAACATTTACGTACACGACAACAGCTTCATCATGGGCCCGTCCGGCGACTACGCCCTGCTGTGGGGCGACGATGGCACCAATCAGATCGCGGTATCCTCCAATCGCGGGGCGAACAACTCCGTCTGGTATCCGAGGCCTGAAAATGGACAGCCACGCTTTCGCTGGGGCAATCAGGTATTCTCGAATCTGGCGGGATTCGCCGCCACCGCGGGTGGAGCGGGGACCACCTACCTGTCAGCGCAACAGGCGGGCGCCGCGCTGACGATCTACGTGATTCCCATTCCAGGAGGTCTTGGCCTGAGTGCCTCCTCCAGCGCATCCGCCGCGCAGGCCCCCGCCACGGCAAACGCCGATGTACTCGAGTAGCCGTCGGTTCCCAGGAAGTACGGCTGGACCTTCGGCTGACACGCCGGTTTCCAGCCGTCGTCCCGGGCACGCCGCAACTGGATTAGTGTAGATGAGCTGAGCGAGCCGCTGGAGTGGACCTGCCCCAGAGCTGGTTCGAGGCGAGTCGCGCTCCATCGGCCATCGCGCGCAGCTTCGCCCAGACGATCTCCTCGTGTCCCACGCGTGAACCGATGCCGCAATCGGTGCCGGTCTGGAGATTCTCCTTACCAACCACGCTCGCGTAATTGACGAGGCGATTCGCAACCAGCTCCGGGTGTTCGACCAGATCGGTGGCATGACTGATCACGCCCGGCATCAGAATCTTGCCATCCGGCAGTTCGACGTCGTTCCCACACGCGCCACTCGTGGGTATGCCGGACGTTGGCTGCTTCGATGGAATATGCCTGCGCGTTGATCGTCACCAGCAGGTCGGCAATGTACTTGAGCTCGATGTCGTGCACGTGTGGCCGGTGGCCGCTGCCCCAGCACGTATGGAACCGGATCTGGTCCTCGGGCAGTCCATCCAGGGCGTGATTGATGATGCGGACGTAGAACTCCAGCAACTTGCGGTACTCGTCGACCGAGTAGTCCGGATAAAACATCCACGCGGTGCAGAAATTGGGCTCGTCGATCTGGACGATCAGGCCGCCGTCCACGATGGCGCGGTACTCTTCGCGCACGGCCTCGGCGACCGCCGTAAGGTAGGCCTCTTCGCTCGGGTAGTAGTCGTTGTGGAGTCCGGCGCCAAGGCTAATCGGGCCGAGCGCGGCAATGAAGCCCTCGACGTCCTTCCCCGCGATGGCGGCGTTGAGGTTCGCGACATCTTGCGTGATCTGTGCGTGGCCGGTGTAGGTCACCGCGCTGGTGCAAACGCGCTGCGTGGTGGGCGTGGAGCGAGTCTGAGTCGGCGTGGCAAAGCCTGGACGGATGGGGCCGCCGGATCCGGACAGCCACAGGCCTGAGGCGTAGAAACCAGGGAAGTCACGTCGGTCGCGCTCGCCCACACCCGCCCGCTTGGCCGGACGCGTTGCAGGCAGGTCCTCCCAGCCGCTGACTCGACCCTGAATGTAGTTCGCGAAGTTGCCAGCGGCCTTGACGTATTCGCCGTCGTTGACCACGTCCACGCCACAGTCAATCTGACGGTCGACGACCTCCCGTACGGCGCTGGGCAGGCGCCGTGCGAACCCGTCGGTGTCCTGTTCGGCCACCAGGTGATTGACGTCGTCGGGCCGCGGCAGATTGCCAGCGTGCGATACCAGGATGCGTTCGGTGCTGTGTCTCACATTGTCTCCCGTGCCACATCGCGACAGAGGCCGCTCCGCTACGTTACTATCTGGGCACCCGCAAATGAAGTCCTCCGTTATCCCGGCACGCCTGCAGTTTCAGTGCGGCCACGCAGCGCTGGTGACGCTGCCACGAGTCAAAGGTGAGACCGCCACACAACGCAACGATCGTGTGGCACGCGAAAAAATGGCGGCGTTGGTCCGTCAGTGCGACTTCTGCGCACCATCTGCCGCGGTGTTGGAGCCGCAGCTCGCGGTGATGCATGGCGCGCACGTCGAGATGGCTCAGAGTGACGTGGTCGAACCGACCCGCGTCGCGGAGTTGGCGGTGGTCGTGGCCAGCGTCTCCGAGCCCACGCTGGAGATCGAACCGAGCCGGCCGAGCTCGAGGTCGTCGAGGCCGACATTGTCGAGGCAGTCGTCGAGGCCGTCGTCATCTCAGCCGCCGCGCAAGACGTGGCTCCGGTTACCGCCGAGCCGAAAGCGATTCGCAAGCCGCGTGCTCGCCGCCAGCCGCCGTCGCCAGCCCGCGCCGTCAGCGGCCACCGCTTCGTTGTCCGATATGAGGTGGAGCGCGTGATCCGTGCCACGAGCGTCCACGACGCGCTGCGTCAACTTACGACCATGGGTGCCGTTGACGTGCTCGCCATCGCGCTCGAAGACTGACGCGTCGCGCGGGACCAGCCCAGCCCAGCCGGCGGGGCTGGTTCAGCTTCTGCTTCAGCTTTAGCGCTTGACGATCGCCGAGTGGGATGTTGGCCGCATGCGCAGGGCGGCCGCCAGCGCGAAGAGGAACTCGACCGACTCGATCGCCAGCCCCGTCAGCAGCTCGGCAAGCAGGTTGACGACGGTCGCCGACATGCTCGTGCTCAGCTCGAGCAGTGTTGCTTCGAGAAAACTGCCACTCGGCATGCTCTTTGCCAGGCGGGCGAATCCACGTCTGACGAAGGGCGCCGCGAGGCCGGAGAGCATCCAGATCAACAGGACGCGCAGGATACCGCGCAGGATAGGCATACCCCAATAGTAAAACGGCCAGTTGAGCGTGCCCCACCAGGTTTCGGTCGGCGCGCAGCCGTGGGTGTAGACTGCGGGGCGCGGGAGCACCACGATGGTGAACATCAGATACGGTCTGATCAGTTGTGATTCACACGCCCAGTTAGACAAGGACGCGTTCACCAGCCGAATGTCGAGGGAAAAGTGGGGCGACGCCATCCCACACCTCGAGGACACCACCCAACGCGAACACATGGCGATTCCGTACGACTATCCGGTGCAGCGCTGGTTCGTGAATGGCCAGCTGGTCGGCAATCGCGGCGTCGTCAACTGTCCTACGGTCATGGACGATCCGTTGCGCCGCACCTTCCCCCAGCGCTGGGAACAGGTGCCGCGCTCCGTGTACGATCCAGTCGAGCGGCTGCAGGCCCTCGATCGGGACCGCCTGGATGCGGAGGTCGTCTTTCCGAACGACCCGATCCAGAGCACGACGTTCTTTCAAGGGGATGCCGACTTCGAGC
Organism: uncultured Chloroflexia bacterium; assembly: GCA_963776625.1. Classification (GTDB taxonomy): domain Bacteria; phylum Chloroflexota; class UBA6077; order UBA6077; family CF-72; genus CF-72. The sequence goes on from CAVZNP010000015.1 coordinate 1,057,883, forward strand.
TCGACTGCGTGCGTGCGTACAACGACGCCCTGGCCGAGTGGGTACAGGTCAGTGACCGGTACGTGCCGCTGGCAATCATCCCGTATCTCAGCGGGATTGAGGTCACGGTCGCCGAAGTCGAGCGAGCCGTGCGGCTCGGCCATCGCGGCATTGTGATGGTTGGCGAGCCGCACCACGTCAACGGCGATCTGAAACATTTCAATGACCCGTACTGGCACCCGTTGTGGGCCGCCTGTCAGGGCCTGGGAGTGCCCGTCCACTGGCACGCGGGCGCGGGAATGAGCCTGAGCGTGCCGCGCTGGAAGGGCTATACGCAGACGCAGGGCCAGGCCGCCGGGAGCTCAGGCAGCTTCGCCGTGCAGGCGCAGCTCATCACGAACCTGCTGTTCTCGGGTCTGCCCGAGCTGTATCCGCGGCTCAGCTGGGTATGCGCCGAGACCGGTCTGGGATGGGTCAATTACATTCTCGAGGCGTGCGACCATGAGTGGGAGCGCCGCCACCTGTGGACCGAGGGCCGCGCCGTGCGCCCCAGCGACCTCTTCCACCGTCAGGTTTGCGTGGACTTCTGGTATGAATCGGTCGGCGTGCAGCAGCGCCACCAGGTTGGTCTCGACAACATCATGTGGGAGTCCGATTTCCCTCATTCGACCTCGACCTATCCCGAGTCCTGGCGATTTGTCGACCGGGCGATGGACGGCGTGCCGGAGGCTGAGCGCAAGCAGCTGCTGTACGGCAATGCGATGCGCCTCTACAAGCTCTAGGAGGACACCTGGGTGGACCTCAAATACGGCCTGATCAGCGTCGACGATCACGTCCTCGAGCATCCACGCGTCTGGGAGGAGCGGCTCTCGAAGACGACGTGGGGCGACCGCATCCCTCACGTCGAGCAGTCCGACGGACTCGAGCGCTGGGTGGTAGACGGCAAGCCACTGCCGTTGACGGGCCGCGGATCGGTGGGAGCCCTGCTCGCAGACCGTGCCGCGTCGCCCGCCCACTGGTCTGACGTCCCAACGCAGGCGTATGTCCCGTCCGACCGATTGAAGGCGATGGATGCCGACGGCGTCGACGTCAGCGTGCTGTACCCGACCGTTGCCGGAATGGCGGGCGAAACCTTTGGTCAACTCGAGGATCCCGACCTGGAGCTGGCCTGCGTCCAGGCGTACAACGACTGGCTTCTGGAGGAGTGGGCGAGCACCAGCACACGCTTCATTCCACAGTGTCTGGTGCCGCTCGCGCCGATCGAGGCCGTGGTAGCCGAGATCCGGCGAGCCGTTGGCAAGGGCCATCGTGGCGTCGTGTTCCCGGCGACGCCGATGCTGCTGCGCGAGCTGCCGCACATCAACGAGCTCAGCTACGATCCGATCTGGGCCGCGTGTGAGGAGCTCCAGGTGCCGGTATGTTTTCACTCCGGATCCAGTCCGCGGCTCGAGTTCCCGCAATATCCGGAGCTGACGCCAGCCTTGCAGGCGGCGCTGAGCGTGGTCAATCGACCCCTGGGCGCCATCTCCGTGTTCTCGAATGTTCTCTACTCGCACATCCTGGTGCGCCACCCCCGCCTCAGGGTGGTTTTCGCCGAGAGCTCGCTGGGCTGGGGCGCGTACGAGCTGGAGCTGGCCGACCATGAGTTCGAACGGCAGCGGCTGCACCTCGAGCCAGGTGAAGTCAGACCCTCGGAGTTGTTCCGTCGGCAGTGCTACCTGACGGGCTGTTTCGATCGCGCGGGGATCGATCTTCGCTCGTACATCGGAGTGGACAACATCTTGTGGGAGACGAACTTTCCGCAGGCAAGCTCGCCGTGGCCCAACAGCTGGGACGCAATCAAGACGAGCTTTCTGGACGTCCCCGAGCAGGAGCGGTCGCGGGTACTGGTGACCAACGCCGAGCAGGTGTACGGGCTCTGAGCCGGTGAGCCGCTGGAGCGCGAGCGCACAATCCGCCATCCACAAGATGCTCCACCCGCGTTCCGTGGCGGTCGTGGGCGCCACACCGCGACTCCAGTACGGCGGCCGCTTCCTCGCCGCCATGCTCAAGTCCAGCGACCGCGTTCGCGTGTACCCGGTCAATCCGAAGTACGCCGAGCTCGGTGGTGTGGCCTGCTACCCCGCAATCGAGGCCGTCCCGGAGAGCCCGGACCTGGTGGCAGTCATCGTTCCGCACGATCAGGTCATGCCCGTTCTGGAGGCGTCGCATCGCAAAGGTGTCAGCTCCGCGATTGTGATTTCGGCAGGTTTCGCGGAGCGCGGCACGCCCGAAGGACGGAGTCTGCAAGAGCGTCTTTCGGCGTTCGCGCGTGAAACCGGCCTGCGCGTGAGTGGACCGAACTGCCTCGGCGTTGCCAACGTGAAGGACGACATCTGGCCAATGGCATCCAGCCTGTCGGCGGGCGTCACCCCAGCCGCCGGGGCGATCGGGCTGGTGTGTCAGAGTGGAGCGACGGCGTTCGGCCCACTCCAGACTCGAGCCGCCGATGCCGGCATTGGTTACAGCTACATCATCTCCACTGGCAACGAGGCCGATCTGGAGTTCGCCGACTACGTGCGCTATTTGCTGGACGATCCTGACACACGCGTGATCGCCGGATTCATCGAAGGACTGCACACCGCCGACGGCTCGAAGTTCGTCGAGGTTGCCAAACTGGCGGCGGAGTATGGCAAACCCATCGTCTTGATCAAGATTGGCCGATCTGAGTCCGGCGCGCGAGCGGCTGGCTCACATACTGGCGCGCTTACCGGTTCCGACTCGCGCTTCGACGCCGTCTGCGCGCAGTACGGTGTTACCCGTGTCCAGGACTACGATGAGCTTCTGGAGATCTCGCAGTTGTTGGCGCAGAGCAAGCCGCCGCCCCAGCCGGGCATTGCCGTGGTGTCCCATTCCGGTGGCGTCAGCTCGTTGACAGCGGATATGCTCGGCGCGGCTGGGCTCCAGTTGCCACCGTTGACGGAACAGACGCGCGCCGAGTTGAACGACATCATCCAGGACTTTGGCTGGGCGGCCAATCCCGCGGACCTCACGGGCTTCCTGATGCGGGAAGATTTTCCGCGCATCGTGGAGTCCATGATCAACCAGCCAGCGGTCGGCACGCTGGTGGTGGCCAGCGCCGGCTCCGAAGCCCGCGCCCACGAGGCGATTAGCCTGCGGCAGCGGTCGACCAGGAACCTGGTGTACATGTGGACGGGCGCGCGCGCGGACGCCACCGCGCTGCCGGTATTGAAAGCAGCCGCGGTGCCTATTTTCTACACGCCCGCCGGGCTCGCGCGGGGTCTACACAGTCTGCTTGCGTACCATGTCTGGCGTGACCGACGTCGGCGCGTGGGGTTTGCATCGGCGCCGCCGCCGGCGCCAGAACAAGTGGCGGCCAGAGCCCGGCTTGGCGACGCCGACGCCGGTCGGCGCGTCCTGTCGGAATACGAGAGCAAGCGCTTGCTGTCCGCCTGGGGCGTGCGCGGCACGCGGGAGCGTCGCGCGTCGTCGGTTGAAGCGGCTGTGGCCGCCGCCGAGGAGATAGGCTACCCGGTAGTGCTGAAGGCGGATTCCGCTGACATCCTGCACAAGACAGAGGCCGGCGCGGTACGCCTCGGTCTGGCCGACGCGGCGCAGGTGAGCACCGCTTTCGGTGACGTGATGGCCGGCGCGCGAGCCTTCGCGCCCGACGCGCGGGTCGACGGCGTCCTGGTCCAGGAGATGATCACCAGCGGCACCGAGGTGATTGTCGGGGTCAGCGTCGATCCGCAGCTCGGACCGATGCTGCTGCTCGGCATTGGTGGCGTGCTGGTCGAGGTGTACCGCGACATCAGCCTGCGACGCTGCCCGATCAACCATGACGAAGCACACGAGATGATCGATTCACTCCAGGGCGCGCGCCTGCTACATGGGTATCGCGGCCATGTGCCAGCCGACGTCGACGCACTCGCCCGGACGCTGGTCGCCATGTCGCACATGGCCGTCCACCTCGAGGACGTGCTCGCCGAAGTCGACATCAACCCGCTGCTCGTGTTGCCCGATGGGGAAGGCGTCGTCGCCGCGGACGCGCTGGTCGCGTTGGCACCGAATGAGGCTCAGGCATGACCGGCCAGCCAGTCAGACGCTCGTGGCTGCTGATTCCGGCGCACCGCACCGATCTGATCGAGCAACTGGACACGTGCGGTGCGGACGTCGTGGTCCTTGATCTGGAGGACCTGGTGCACGATCAGCGCAAGTTCGCGGCGCGCGCCAACATCCGTGCTGGCATCGACCGCGCGCGACAGGGCGGTGCCGAGGTCTTCGTGCGCTGTGACCTGGAGCTGCTGTATGCCGACCTCGACGCATCCGTCTGGCGAGGGCTGCAGGGCGTCGTCCTGCCGAAGGTGACCGCGGTCGCCCAGATTCGCGAGGCGGAGGAGCTTCTGGCCCACTTCGAAAACGAGCGTGGCGTCATGCAGGCCGGGCTCCTGCACGAAATCAACGAGTTCGACGAGCCACGCGCCACCGACAACTCACTGGAGATTCACCTGTCGCTCGAGAACGCCGAGGGCAATCAGTGCGCTGGAGAGCTGATCGAGTCCAGTGCGCGTATCCGCTCCGTGAGCCTTGGCCGGGCTGACCTGGTGATGGACCTGCGCGGCGAGCCGAACGGTGAACTGCACCTGATGCCGTTTTTGATGCAGCGCTTGATCATCATTGCCGCCGCCAGCGGCGTGACGCCCATCGGGGCGTGGTGGCAGGCGACCTCGCGTGGTCTGCGCGACACGCCGGAGAACAGTGAGCGTGCCGCGCGGCTGGGCTGGTTGGCGGGCTTCAAAGGCGGGCTGTGCGTCGATGTGGAGCAAGTGGCGGCGCTGAACGCCGGCTTCACACCCACGATCGACGATCGAGCCATCGACGATGGAGCCGCCGAGTGGTTGGCCGCGTGTACCACCCGTGACGACGCACGCCGCCAGGCCGTCGCGTGGGCGCGCGCCGAAACGGAGGTCACACGTGGCTGAAGCTTCGATCCACGTTCGCATCTCCGCCGCCACACCCGAAGCGGATCTTGCTGCCGCCATCTGGCCCGGTGTCGTCTCGGTTGCGTACTCGCGTGTCGAGTCCGCGTGGCAGGTCGAGCAGGTCGAGGCTCAGCTGACGCGGCTCGAGCGACGCAGGGGCATCCGCCCGGGACGTGTCAACATCCAGCCGGTCATCGAGTCCACGCGTGGTGTCGTACGCGCCGCCGACATCGCCGCGAGCAGTTCACGCGTGCGCACGCTGGAAGTGGGACCGGCGATCACACTGGAAGTCGGCGAAGATGCGCTCGGCTATGCACGTTCTGAATGCGAGCTCCATGCCCGCGCGCTGGGCGTCGTGCCGCTCGATCCCTTTACGCCTCATGACTGAAAGCATGCGAGGCCACACACCAATCCATCGCTCCGGCTTGACCATGCCGATCAACAACGCGCGGTTCGTCAACGCGGCCTGGACCCGAGGCTGTGACGGCTTTACGCTGGATCTCCAGGATTCCGTACCACAATCGCAAAAGGCGCACGCCCGCACGCTGGTCCAGGCGGCAATTCGGACGGCCGGGCAGGGCGGCGGTCAGGTGAACGTCCGCATCAACCAGGCCTCCATCGAGGCGGACGTGGCAGCTTCTGTCTGGCCCGGGTTGAGTGGACTCAACATGGGCCACACGCTGACGAGCGACCAGGTGCGCCTGATGGACGCGTGTGTGACGCGCGCTGAGCGAGAGCGCGGACTCCGCCCGGGCTCGATCGAGATCGACCTTTCGCCGGATTCGGTAGCGGGCACCGTCGCCTCGGAGGACCTGGTCGATGTCAGCCCACGCGTCAAAAGCTTTGGTGGCGTGGGCGGTTACGACTATGCGCTGAGCCTGGGGGTGGAGATGTTCACGGGTGTGGACGCGTTTTTTTATCCACGCGGCCTGGGGAGCCTCATCGCGCGCGCCCACCACAAAGCGTTCCCCCTGAGTGCGCAGGTGCCGGACACCTCGGGCAGCGTCAGCGATGCCGAGCATGCCTTCCGACAGGCGGTTGCTACGCGCGAGTTGGGCGGTCGCCGCGGCAGTGGCCTGCATCCCAATGTAGTGGGGCCGATGACGCGAGGTCTCACGCCCCCGACGGAAGAGGTCGCCGAAGCCGAACGTGTACTTGACTTCTGGAGGCAGCTTGATGCCGATGGCGAGGCTGAAGGGCTACTCGACGGCAGGCCCGTCGACCGCTACGAGGCGGCGCGTGCAAGTGAGCTGCTGGAGTGGGCCCGGGCGTGCGCCGACATGGACGCGCACAAGGAGCGCATGGTCGCCGCGACCCGCGCCAGGTTGGCCGAGCGCTGAGGCCGAGCATGCTGCCGACGAGTCTGCTGGTCCGCCGCTCGGTGCTGATGGTCGAGTTGTCAGATCAAACCGCGGTGTCTGGGGCCTGGCGGCACGACGCTGACGCCATCGTCCTGGCTCTGTCCGACGACCTCGCCAGTACGCGCGCACGGATGCCGGCGGCAATTGCCGACGGCAAACGCGGTGGGGCCGAGGTCTTCGTGCGCGTCAACCGGCGCCGCGCGTATGCGCAGGTGAAGACCGCTCTCCAATCAGATCCGCACGGCGTGGTGCTCACAGATCCCGAGACGGCCGATGACGTCGCCGAGCTCGAGGCCATGCTGAGCGAGCGCGAGCGTGAAGAAGGCCTGTTGCCAGGCTCGGTCGAGATCTTTCCGCTGCTCGGGACGCCCAGGGGTATCTGGAACGTGCGCGAGATCGTGACCGGCAGCGCGCGCATCGCGTGCGCGGCGATCGACGAAGTCCGACTGTGCCAGTCGCTGGCCATCGTCGCCACCGACGCGTTCGATGCGCTGAGCTTCAGTCGCGGGCGTCTGATCGTGGAGACGCTGGCGGCGGTGAAGCTGCCGCTGGGCATAGGACATCCGCTGGGCGCCGGGCCGCGTGAGGTGGACGAAGACGAGCTTCTCCAGGTGGCCGATCGAGCCCGCAATTCAGGCTTCAAAGGTGCGCTGTGTCCGTTTCCGTCCTGGGTCAGCGCGTGCAACCGAGCCTTCACGCCGACTGACGAGCAGGTTGCCTACTACCGCGCGGTCCGCCAGGCGTTCGCGGAGGGCGTCGCGCGAGGGACCGCCGCCGTGCCCTTCCCCGGTGGGCGGATGATCGATGTCCCCGTGGACGAACGCGCAAAGCTGGTCATTGACTGGTGGGAACGCTGCAACCGCCGCGACGCGGAAAAAGCCGCCGCGCGACGCTTGCGCGCGTAAGTGTCAGATCACCCGCGCAGCTCGCGCAGCTCCTGCAGCGCCCCTGGGCTGCAGCCGCTGTCAAGCCACCTCGGCGGATCCGATACTCAAACGACGAGCAGGTGGTAGCCTACGCGCTGTTTGAAGCTGGTGGTGTTCAACGAGGGGCGTCCCGGCGTCGTGACCGACCGCGGCATCGTCGACGTCAGCAAATGCGTTCTCCCATTCGGCGGTCACGATGGCATGTGCTCCATCATCCAGCGCTTCGATGAACTCGAGCCGACCCTGACCGAGCTTGCCAGGGAGGCTGATGCGCTCCCGATGGATTCCGTGACGTTGAAAGCGCCACTGCCGCGCGCGACGGTCCTGGCGATGGGCGGCAACTATCGCGAGAACGGAGCCCGCGAGCCGTCGCCCATGTGGGGGTTCCTCAAATCGACCGACGCGATCGTGGGCAGCGGCGCCACGATTGTGCTGCCAGACGTCGACGCAAATATCTTTCACCACGAGGCCGAACTGGTCGTCGTGTTCGGGAAGGCGGGCGACCACATCCCCGAGCAGCAGGCGATGGAGTACGTCTTCGGTTTCACCTGTGGCGTCGACGTCTCCGCGCGCATGCCGCCCCCACCTGGCGGCGGCGGCGGTATCGACCGAACGCGGATGCCTGTTTCTGGCCACAAGTCGTATAACGGCTTCGCGCCGCTGGGTCCGTGCATTACTACCAGGGCGGAGATCGGCGATGCGCAGCAGTTGGACGTCAAGCTCTGGGTGAGCGGGGAGCTACGCCCCAACTACAACACCAGTGACCTTGCGCACAGCATCGCGGAATCGATCGCGTGGGCCACAGCTATCACGCCGGTGCAACCTGGTGACGTGCTCTTCATGGGAACGAACCACCAGGGCCTTGGCGCACTCCAGGACGGCGATCACGTCGACATGGAGATCACGAACATCGGTCGCCTGTCGTTTGAGGTCACTGACCCACTCAAGCGTCGCTGGCCGCGCGGCGTCGACGAGACGACAGCCTCGGATATCCGGAACAACACGGGCGGCCCGGGCTCGAAAGCCCGCCCCATCACTTGAACGTGACGATTCTGGTGACAGGCTTCGAGCCCTTCGGACAGCTCGAGGTCAATCCGTCGGCGTTGATTGTGGAGCACCTGATGCGTGCTTCCTCTCCGGGTATGCTCTGCGAGGTCCTCCAGACCGAGTTCGTCGCCGCCGAGCAGCGCATCCGTCAGCTCATTCGGCGGCACCAACCCGAGACGGTCGTGTGTCTGGGGGTGGCGTCGTCGGCCACTAAAATCCGTTTGGAGCGGCTGGCCGCCAACCTCGACAACGCACGCCTGGCTGACAACGCCGGCTATCAGCCCATCGAGTCTCCAATCGTGGCCAGCGGGAGTCCAACGTTGTCGGCCAGCCTGCCGCTCGACCAGATGCTCGCGGCTGTGCTCGAGCTCGGTATTCCGGCGGCACTGTCAGATGACGCGGGTCGATTCGTCTGCAACCACGTGATGTACGCGGCCCTGGATGAGATCGCCAGAGCCGGTCTGTCGACACGCTGCGGCTTTATCCACGTGCCGCTGTGCGCGGATCTCGCGGCAGCGGATCTCGCGGCAGCGGATCTCGCGGCAGCGGATCTCGCGGCAGCGGATCTCGCAGATGAGCGTGCTCGCACGGTCACGCTTGCGGACGCGATCGCGGCAGTGGAGTGCTGCATCGCGATCGCGTCGCCGCTCGCGGCCTACTCCCAGTTGTCCAGAATGTCCTCGACCGCGTCGTAGGCCGTTTCGAGCGCTTCCAGCCCTCTGAAGTAGAAGGCCTGCCCACAGATCGGCTCCACGACCCAGTCCGGCGTGAGACCCCAGGCCTTCGCCAGCAGCGCCCCTTCGCGCAGTCCTTCTCGGAGACCCGTCGACGTGTGTTGCGCGAGCATCAGGAACGGGGCCACCTGCTTGGGCAGAACCCGGAAGACAGCTTCCCACTTCGCGCGCTGCGACTTGAGAAAACGTGGGTTGTGCTTGATCGCGAAGCGCACCGACTTCGGCACCCAGCCGATGGTCGACTCGTACCAGCCTTCGAGATTCGTGCGGTCCTGCTCTGTCAGGTGGCCAACCGAGAGGTCCAGACCAGATTTGAAGGCGTTCGGATCCGGCGCCCAGCCGTCGGGAAAGGTGGGGCCGCTCCCGTCGCGCCAATCAAAGAGCGACTTGCCCACGGCGTTGTGGACGTGTCCCATCGCGCGGATGCCACCGCCTGAAAGCTGGGCATACATCACCACTTCCATGATCTGTGCCCTGGACATCCCGCGCATCTGAAGCTCGCGGAACTCGTTGTAGATGCCGCTCTCCCAGCCGATACGGATGTATTCCGCCATCACGCGAACGTTCTGCAACACCGGGCGCGCTGGGTGCCCGAGGAGGCCCTCTGGAATGCCGCCGCCACCCAGCGAGGCCAGCTTGGCGAAGTCAGGTCGGTTGTCGGCCAGGAGAGACAGTGCGTTCAGCCCGTAGTAGATACCGCGCTCGCGCGTGTAATTGACCCACTGGTGGAGGTGAGCCTGAATCTCGTCCTCCGTGGTTTCATCGAGATTCGAGAGGTCGAACCCGGCGCCTGAGACGCCGTAGTGCTCGAAATTCCGCGCCGCGCGATTGGCCCTGGTGTCTTCCATCAACGTCCGTCCTTTGGTGGCATGCTACCGTGGCGGGGTATGCTGCCTTCAGGCGAGGGACAGGCGATGGGACGTGTGGTCAGTCGGCGATTCGCGCTTCGCGTGCTTGGCGCAGGTGCGGGCCTGCTGGCAGCGACGGCCTGCGGACCCGGCACTCCGGCGGCGGTTCCAACCCAGGCAGTGACGGCTGCCAGTACCCCGCCGCCGCCGGCTGCCGCGACCAGCACGGTCCAGGGCACGACGTCGGTGACGCCAACGTCGGTCACGCCAACGTCGGTCACGTCGACGTCGGTCACGCCCGCGGCCGCCGCGACGACCGTCACCACGCCAGCCGGCCAACCAGTCGCGGGCGGGACGCTGCGCATCGGGACCGTCGGCGACCTCGTGACGCTCGATGGCCATCTGCACTCGGGCAACACGAGCATCTGGGTCGTGTACGACCGTCTTTCGGCCTATGACGACAACCTGAACCCGCAGCCGATGCTGGCCGAAAGCTGGGATGTCAGCTCCGACTCCAGGCAAATCAAACTGAACCTGCGGCAAGGAGTCCAGTTTCATTCGGGCCGCGAGCTTACCAGCGACGACGTGAAATACAACATCCTGCGCGTCGCGAATCCGAAGACCGGCGCCGGGCAGATGCAGCCACTCGCCGCCTGGTGGTCGAGCATTGACCTGCCTGACAAATATACGGTCGTGCTGAGCTCTGACCAGCCGAGGCCGACGACGTTCGACCTCTTCGAGTACTTGAACATCCTGGACAGTGACACTATGGAAGGCCCCGATGCGAAGACAAAGGCCATCGGGACAGGCCCGTTCAAATTCGTCGAGTGGGCGCAGGGTGATCACCTCACGCTCACCAGGAACGCCGACTACTGGCAGACGGGGCGTCCTTACCTCGACGGCCTTGCCATCGGGATTCTGCGCGATCAACAGACGCAAGTCGCCCAGCTCGAGGCAGGTGCCGTCGACATTATCGCCAATCCACCCTTGCTGGACTACGTGCGATTGAAAGGCGACTCCAATTATCAGGGTATCGCCAACAACGGTACCGGTGGTTTCTATTTGATTGGTGCCAACACCACGATGCCGCCACTTGACAACAAGGTGGTGCGACAGGCGCTGAACTACGCAATCAACCGCAAGCGCTTTACGGACAGCATCCTGCTCGGTAACGGGGATCCCGAGTCGTTGCCCTGGCGACCGAGTTCACCGGCGTTCGACGACTCCAGGAACAACGCCTACGCATTTGACCTCGACACGGCAAAGTCGATGCTCGACGGCGCCGGTGTCTCAAACCTGGAGATGGACATCCTGCTGTACCTCAACAGCGCGGACTACCTGGGCATGGCTCAGATGTACCAGTCGGACCTGGCGCAGATCGGCGTGACGCTGAACATCAAGACCCAGGATGTTGGGACGTCGTTGGACCAGGTCAACAATCGCAAATACCACGGTCTCTACTCCGGGCCTGGCGCGTACGCGCATCTGTCGCCGAGCACCTGCCTCAACTCTGGCAAAGCCTCCAATCCGAACGACAACAATTCGGGGTATCGGACCGACGAGTACACGCAGCTCGTCAATCGCTCCGCCAGTGAGGTGGATCCTGCACAGCAGAAAATGATTTACGCGCAGTTGAACGACCTGTTGCTGGACGAGTCATTCATGATGACGCTGGCGCCGACGCTCCCTGTTCAGGTTGCCCGCGCGAACGTGCATGGCATGGTGTTTTCACATCACGAGGACATGCTGCACACCGACACGTGGCTGCAGCGGTGAGGCACACGCGTGTCCACACCAACCCGCGGACTCCGTAACGCTGATGGACTCTGAGAGTGGCCCTCCGCCGCGCCACGGGCCCGTGGTCGCGCTGCGCGGCATTGCCTTTCAGGCTGACGGCTCGGACCCCATCAGCGCCGGCTGATCCGGCCGTTCGCTGGTCTCGATCGGCGGCTCGCCGGCTTGCGCGACCCGCGCGTCTCTGAACCCCTCGCATCCCACGCCGGCGTGCACGTCGTCGTCGAGGACGGCTCCGAGCTCGTTGCCGAGAACCTGTGCGGCACCATGTACGAGAACCTGACGGACGCCCTGAACTGGACGCCCGTCGCGGAGTTTGCCGCCCGCGACCGCGGCGGATGGCACCTCACCGTACCCACCTCGTGCTTCCGCGACGTGGACGACGCCCTCGAGCGGCGCGTGGTCGATCGCCTGAACCACGTCGACGGTGAGCCGTTTGTGCGCGAGAACTGCGTCGCGTTCATCGAGCGGGTCTTCGCTCAGTACATGTTCATCGGTAGCCCGACATTGCGGGCGGTCGGCATCCACAGGCACGTGCCGGATCCGGCCCTGCCGCGTTTGCGTCCGGACGCGGACCTGGACGAGCGCGCGAAGCGGCTCCTGCGTCTACAAGCGGTCCGCTCACGCTGGGTGTCCAATGAAGCACTGGATGCGAGATTGCGCCTGTACCGGGTCCTGGCCGTCAGCGGCCTGGCCGCCAGTGGCGCGATCGGCATCGGTATGCTCGTGCGAGCGCGCCGTCCACGGCCGGTGAAGCTGCTGGGCTGAGTTGCTGACTGAATCGTCTGGTCAGTCGGCGGCATCGCCCGGTAGTGGTCCGACCAGGTAGCGCTGCACGGCGGGCGCGTACAGGGCCACCAGTGTGTCGTCGTCGGCGGTGGCCAGCGGCTCCAGACGCAGGACGTAACGCGCCATGATCAGGCCAACCATCTGCGCGACGATCAGCGCCACGCGCAGCCGCGGTTGCGAAACCTGTAGGTCCTCGACCAACTGTGCCACTCCGCCGTGGGCCACGGTTTCGCGCAGCACGCGGGCCGCGTGCTCGTGCGTCGCCGCGGAGCGCAGCAACCCGACGAGCATCCGCCAGGCGGCCGAGTCCTCGTTGCCATAGACCTGCAAGGTGGCGCGCAGTAAGCGCGCGCCGACGTCTCGACGGCCACCTCGCATCAGATGCAGCGCGGTCTCGAGATCGTCGGGCTGCATGGCCGCCAGGAGGAGCTCGTCTTTTGAGCCGAAGTAGTGGTGGACCAGGGCGGCGTCGACCCCGGCCGCCGCGGCGATGCGCCGCATGGTCGCGCCGTACCCGCGTGCGCTGAACTCGAGCCGCGCGGCTTCGAGGATGGCCTGCCGATTGGGAGGCGAGCCACGCGGGCGGCCGGTGCGCCGGCCGCTGGATCTGGGCTGTCGCGGCACGCGGGGAGTGTAACAGAGATCTCATCGAGTGTTGACATATGGCGTCAGCCTGGGTAAAGTCAACGACTGACGATATCCTGCGCGGTCGCGTTCCAACGACCGCGTCAACACGAGGCACCCCATGTCCAGCGCGTCCAGCACGCATCACTCCATGCTCCAGGTCACGCCTGGCGCTCGCCCCGGTCTGCAGTACGTCGCCTGGTTTCGCAGCATGCGCCAGACCGCTCCGGTCTGGCGCGAGCCCAGCTCCGGCGTGTGGAACGTGTTCTGCTATGACGATGCCGCCGCCGTCATGCAGGAGCACCAGACCTTCTCGTCGGAACGTTCCGGCGTGCCGATGTTCCAGGGCGACATCATCAACCTGGACCCGCCGCGTCACGATCAGCTCCGCGGCCTGGTCAGTCAGGTGTTCACGCCGCGCGCCATCGCCCAGTTGGAGCCGCGCGTCCGCGTCATCACCACGGAGCTGCTGGAGTACACCCATGGCACAACTGACGTCGAGCTCATCGACGCGCTCGCCTATCCCCTACCGGTCACGGTAATTGCCGAGATGCTGGGCGTACCAGCCGCTGACCGGCCGCTGTTCAAGCAGTGGACCGATCAGTTGCATCGCATCACGGATATCGAGCTGGCGTCCGAATCCTCACGCCGTGATGCCGCGGCGCTGATGCGTCAGTTCCATGACTACCTGCTCGAACACGTGCGGGCACGCCGCGCGCAGCCGCGCGAGGATCTGCTGTCAGGCCTGGCGAGCGCCGAACTGGAGGGTCAGCGTCTCAGCGATGAAGAGATCGTTGGGTTTGCCACGATCCTGCTGATCGCCGGCCATGTCACGACCACGTCCGCGCTGGCGAATGCGCTGTTGTGCCTGGACGAGCACCCCGAGGCCCAGGCGGCGTTGCGCGCGGAGCCGTCGAAATTGCCGGTTGCCATCGAGGAGGTCCTCCGCTTTCGGAGTCCTGTCACGCGAGTGGAGCGCGTGGCGACGCGCGATGTCGCGCTGCGCGGACAGCAGATTCCGCGCGGCGAGGAGGTGCATGTCTGGTTGCCTTCGGCCAATCGAGACGAGCGCGTCTTTCCGAATGCCGATGACTTTGTGTTCGAGCGTCATCCCAATCGGCATCTTGCTTTCGCGAGCGGCATCCACTTCTGCCTCGGCGCACCGCTTGCTCGCCTGGAGCTGCTGTGCGCCCTGGATATCCTGCTGCGCCGCTTTTCACAAATACGCGTCGATCCGGCCCAGCCGCCGACGGCGTACCCGACGCCGCTCTTCAACGGCGTCGAACAATTGCATCTCCTGGTTGAGCACGCCTGAAGGCGGAACGTCTACAGAGCTTCGCGATTTAGCCCGCGGCTAGCCCTCCGTTTGGGAGGTGGCGAGGTCTCCTCGCTGAACACGCGGATTTCAAAGGGGCCGCCAGCCCTTTTGACCCCAGGAGGGACTGGGCCGCGGCTCGGCACCCGTCAGATCGAATGGCAGCCTGTACAGGTTCACGACATTGGCGACCGTCACCGCGAACCTGTCCGCCTGGTCCTCCACCGAGTCGCTGAACAGCGAGTCCAGGATCGGCTGCGACTCCGGGAAAATCGAATCTCCGTGTGGATAGTCGCTGCCCCACATCAGGTTGCGCACACCGATGAAATCACGCGTGCGGATCCCGATCGGGTCGTCTTCAAAGGTCGCGGTGAACTGGCGATGCCAGTACTCGCTGGGTTTGCGCGGCAAGGTATACCCGGCGATTTTTCCGCCGTGACGCGTCCACGTGTGGTCCGTCCGACGCAGGAAGTTCCCGATCCAGCCCGTCTCGAACTCAGTCGGCACGAACTGGAGATTCGGAAACCGCTCGCACACGCCGCCGGCAATCAGGTGCATCAGTGTCACCTCCATGCCGATGTACGCCAGCGGCGAGTTGGCGCCCGGCACGCTGGGTACGCCATGATTGGGCGAGGCCTGCGCGAAGATATGCATCGTCAGCGGCAGCTGGGCCTCCTCGGCGGCTGCCCAGAAGGGGTCGTAGAACGGATCTGAAAAGGGTCTCTCCGGTGGCGCGGTACTCGGAATAGCCAGACCCACGAAGCCCATCTCTTTGGCGCGGTGCATCTCGTCGATAGCCTGGTCGAGCTCGCGCAGTTGAAATGGCGGCGAGGCCAAACAAGCGGCCCGCGGCGGGCTGCATGTAGTCGAAGAGCCAGTTGTTGTACGCCTGGAACGTGGCGTGGACAACGCTGGTGTCCTCGACCTGGTAGACGTCGAACAGCACGCTGGGGTAGATGACTTCGGCGTCGACACCGTCGCGGTCCTGGTCCTTCAGCCGTTCGGCGATGTCGTAGACGCCGGGTCGCGCGATGGCGTAGCCACGTTGAGTCTGGGCGCGGGTCTCGTCCGAGGCCAGGTCCATTCCGGCAATCAGAAAGCCGCCGATGGGCAGACCCAGAGTGCCGTTGCCGCGATCGAGCTGATCGCCCATGTCGGTGTGGACGATCCTGGGCGCCGCGGTGCCGAGGCGCTTGGCCAGTGGCGCAAACATCTCGGGGGTTCGACGACGTGAGAGTCGGCCGTGAGGCGATCCTGCGCGGCGCCTCCAGCGCGGTGGCGGTCCTGGCGGACGCGCGCAGGCCCGAAGAAATCCTCAATCACCCCGACGTTCGGCGGGTTCTCGACTGGACCCAGCCGGTGTGCGTGCTCGCGATCGCTCTGTTCCACTTCGTTCCCGACGATCGCGAGGCGCTCGACATCATTCGGACTATCCGAGAGGCACTACCGGATGGAAGCTACCTGGCATTGACACATGCCTCAGCCGACCGTGTGGAGTCGGAGAGTGTCTCTGGCACCGAGCGGCTGTACGAGCGCACCGGTGTGGCCTTTCGCTTCAGGAACCGCGAGCAGATTACCTCCCTGTTCGCGGGGTTCGATCTGATCGAACCGGGGGTCGTCTACGTCCCGCTGTGGCGCCCGGAGACCAGTCAGGACCCGCTGCTCGACCAGCCAGATCGGGCCAGCGCCCACGCTGGCGTCGCACGCAAGGCATAGACGCACCCCGTCGAACCCACCCAAACGGCGCTGAAGCGCGCCTACAGAACTGACTGCAGCACGTTGAAGCCGGCCCCGTCCTGGTCCAGCGCCGACGGGCGTGCCAGCGGCCGGCCGCGCTGGGCAATCATTGTGATCGGCCGGCCGTTGGCCTGTGCCACGGTCGACGTGTTGCCGTCCTTGACTGTCGCCGCCTGGGTAAAGGTCACCGATCCAAACGTGTCCAGCGGCACGAGCCTGCCCCGCCGCGCGGTCGGCGCCTCGACCACCCATTCAGCCGAGGAGCGCGACGACGCGTACTGCGTCGTGAGCTGGTAACTCTTGCCGCTGCTGTTGTCGACGAACGAGATCAGCCAGTTGCCACTCGCCTGTTCCTGCAGTGAGACGCTTATAGAGTCACCCGCGCTGATGGCCAGGGGTACGGGCCGCGATGACTGGGGCAGCGTCTCGACCCACGCCTGATAGTTGGTGCTGCCGTGGCCCGAAACGGTTTCTTGCGTGCCGGCCTGGATCAGGTCGTTGCCGCGCACACCGCCAATGCCTACCCAGATGGCGTCTGCGCCCGCCGGCGAGCCAGGCGCGAATTCGGGCACCTTCCAGGTTGCGCTCACGGCGGTGAACGTCCCTCCCGTCGCCGTATAACCCGCCCAGTTGCGCGACTCGGGTGGGCTGCTGCCAGGCGGACGAACGTTGCTCGTGACTGACACGGCCCAACGCTCGAGCTGGTCGAAACCGACGAAGGTCTGCAGCGCCACGAGCAATCCGCCGACCCCGACCATCACAAGCAGCGTCCACAGCACCCGCAGCCCACGCCGCTGCCTGACGGGCGGCCGCTGCGGCCAATCAGGAACGTTGCTGGGCAGAATGTCCAGCGGGGGAGGAACGCGCACGCACCCGAGATTGTAGCCGCGGTTCGCAACTGGCCTTGAAGATCGTGCCCGGCACAGCGTGCAGCGTGTAGCCGACGTGTGTTCAGATCACGCCTTCGTCCGCGAGCGCCGCGATTTCGCTCTCGGACATGCCCAGCAGCTCGCCGTAGACGTAGGCGTTGTCCTCGCCGAACCCTGGCGCGCCACGATCGATGCGCCCCGGAGAATAAAACGGCGATTCGCTCATCTTGATCGGCACCTCGTACACCGGCCAGCGCCCGATGTCCGTCCCGGTGACCTCGACCAGCCACTCCAGCGCGGCCAGTTGTGGGTCATGCTCATACCGATCTTCGGGTGTCTGACACACGCCCGCGGGCACGGCCGCCGCTTGCAAGCGCGTCATCACCTCGTACCGATCGAGCGTTCGCGTCCAGTCGCCGACGGCTGTTTCGAGCGCGTCCTGGTTGTGCAGGCGATCAGCGAGCGTCAAGTAGCGCCGATCGCTCGCCCACTCGGGGTGTCCAGCAACTCGCGCGAGCGCCAGCCACTCGTCCTGGGTGAAGCAGGCGATGGCGACCCAGCGGTCGACTCCGTCGCATGCGAAGGCGCCGTGCGGCGCAGCGGGCAGGTATGGCGAACGATTGCCATAGCGCGACCAATCGCGGCCGTTCGCGGCCCAGTCCAGGATTGATGTCCCAGTGAC
The DNA here is from genome assembly GCA_963776625.1 of uncultured Chloroflexia bacterium. GTDB lineage: Bacteria > Chloroflexota > UBA6077 > UBA6077 > CF-72 > CF-72. The sequence continues at coordinate 1,075,570 of CAVZNP010000015.1, forward strand.
GAACAGGCCAGCCTCGCACTGCGAGCTTTCGACCATCACTCCCTCGCCGGTGCGTTCGCGGTGGTACACGGCTGAGACGAGCGCGAGCGCGAAAGTGTAGGCACCGATCCAGTCCAGATACGACCACCCCCAGCCGGCGGGCATAGCCGGCTCCGGAAGCCCGGACATCTCGGAGAGACCGGTAAAGGATTGCGCGATCGGACCCGTCGCGCGGAGTCGGCCGTAGACGCCTCGCGCGCCCCAGCCCGATTGGCGCGCGTAGATGATGTCGGGCTTGATGGCGCGCAGCGCGTCGTAGCCCAGGCCCCAGCGCTCCAGGACGCCGGGTGAGAACCCTTCCGCGACGATGTCAGATGTAGCGATGAGTCGCCTGGCGATCGCCAGGCCTTTGGGGTGACGTACGTTCAGGCTGATACCGCGTTTGCCCGGGTTCTTGTTGTTGAACTGGCCACCCATGTCGATGTCGGTCCGCGCCGGAAGTGGAGCGGTTGCCTTCTCACGCGCTTCGCGACCTCCAACCGGCGGCATCGCCGCGAAACGCGTGTCCGGAGCGGTCTTCCACTCCACTTTGATCACTTCCGCCCCAAGCGCTGTCAGAAAGCGTGTCCCGCCCGCGGACGCGAGAAACCACGAGAAATCGAAGACGCGCACCCCGTCCAGAACGAACGGCTTGCCGCGGCCCGACAGGGCCCGACTCGCAAGCCGGCGTCGACGCTCGACCGGGGCAACGACGATGCGCTCGCGCCGCGGGGCTGCAAAAACGCTGGCAGCGTCTTCGTTCAGCAGTGGCGCACGCCGTCCCGAGAGCCACGGCATCTGGTCGCTGAGCCACTTGCTGGTGACGTACGGCAGCGCGCGTCCGATTTCGGGATGCTCGATATCGGTGAACGTCTTGCGCGCCCACCAGTGCTCATCGAGCGCATTCTCATGTGGCTTCCGCAGCGGACTCCACTGCAGCCCGTAGTCCTCCTGCGCCTCGCGCCAGGGCACTTCGTCGAAGACAAACCGGCGCCAGAAGCGCTGGACCTCGTCCATGATGCGCACCGCGTTGTTCGGAGCGTGGGTTCCAGGTATTGGCCGCCCGGTGGCCGGTTCCTCCTCTGACGCTTCCCTGGGTTGGAGGTCCGAGGCGAAACCGTAGCTGCCCAGGAGTCTGGCAACACCATCGTCGCCGCCGCGCGCGGATCCGGCCCCCATCATCATGACCCAGCGGCCGTCCTTGGTGTGGCCGATGGTCTGGGGGCTCAGGCGCTCGGCCGAATGCCGACACACCTGCCGGAAAAAAGGCGCTCTGCGCAGAATCCAGGTCATGAGGTCCGTCCCCTCGTTCACCTTGGAGACCGCCTCGTGTACGGCCACGGAGAGCGCCTGTCCGTCGCCGGTCTGCCACCGATACAGCAGCGCGCTCATGATCCCGATCACGAGCTGGTCGCCGACCGCGTGGTAGGCATGCCACATCTGTGGAGCAATGGGCGGCAGGTCGTAGCTGCCGTCCGGCCGCGGGTCGTACCCGCAGTTCATCATCACGCCGCCCAGCGCCAGGTGAACGAGATCGGACGCTTTGAAGGTCGCCCATGGCCCGACGTCGCCAAAATGCGACACCCGCGCCACGACGAGCGACGGAAAGCGCGCGCGTAGCACGCGCTGATCGAGGTTGCGTACTTCCAGGTAACCCGCGGGCGTCGACTCGAGCAGCACGTCGGCGGACGCGAGGAGTTCCTCAAGGCGCGCGCGTGACTCTGGCCGATCGAGATCGAGGACCACCGACCGTTTGCCACGGTTGTACTGCCAGAAGAACAGGGACTTTTCGGGATCTTCGACGTCGCCGTAAAAAGGACCGATGCGCCGGGTCGGACTACCGCCCGGGGGCTCGACTTTGACGACATCGGCGCCGAGCCCGGCTAGCAGCATGCCGCAGTACTCGGCCTGCTCGTCGGCGAGCTCGATCACCCGGATGCCGTCGAGGACTGACTTCACCATGCCCCGTGCACCATGCCGCCTCCTTCAACGCCCGTTTTTGGAAAAGCCAGTCTGGAAAAGCCTGTCTGGAAGCCAAGCGTACATCCAGCCGACGCTGATGGGTTGATACGCTGCTCCCGAGGACTCGCCATGCAACCACACCCACCGCTGCTCGAGCCGCCGCCCGGCATCGATCGCTACCACCCGAGGCTCGGCGAAGTTATTAGCCGATATCGCGCTTTGCTCTCGTCCCTGGTGCGACCAGCGCTGGTCGAGCTGTGTCGCCTGCGCATCGCCCAGATTGTGCGCGGCTCGGACACGCTGCTCATCGACCCCTCCGCGGCAGAGGCGGCTGGCATCACCCACGCCCAGCAGGCGGAGCTGGCGACCTGGTACACCTCGGATCAGTTTGACGCGACAGAGCGTGCCTGCCTCGAGCTCGCGGAGTACTTCTGCTATTCGGCGCAGTCCGTGACCGACGAGCACGTCGCCAGCGTCTCGGCTCAGCTCACCGCCGAGCAGGTCCTCGGCCTGACAAACGCCATCTGGGTCTCGGACAGCTCCGAACGGCTCTACAACTTTCTGGAATCACTGGGTGCCACGGAGGCAACGCGATGACGACGCCGCGCATCCCCGTCTCTCCGGGAGCGTTGAACCCTGCCGGATCGATCGACGTCTATGCTGATTACGACAGCCGCATCCGCGCGGGCCGTGGGGAAGTCACCGCCGCCGCTCGACCACCCGGCGCGCTCGATCAGCTGACGCATGAGCTGGTGCGGCTGCGCAATGCCGAGCTGCAGGGGTGCCACTATTGAGCGAGCTTTCGCAGCGCGGTCGCGCAGAGCAAAGGCATGGACGAAGCGATGGTCGCGTCGCTTCGAGACTACGAGCGCAGCAACCTGGACGAGCGGCACAAGCTGGCCCTGCGTCTGGTGGACGCTTTTATCCTCGGCTTCGGCAAGGTCCCGCCCGAGCTGGCGCGTGAGGCGCACGCCGTCTTCAGTGACGCCGAGCTGTTCGAGATCGGCTTGACGGTGTTCACGTGCTCGACGAACAAGATTCTGGTGAGCCTGGGCGTCGACGACCCGGAGAACGTCGAAGAGGTGATGGGCATCCGCATCCACGAGGACTACTACCCACCCTGGCCGTAGTCGCGGGGTTTCAGCCCTCGGCGTAGAGCCGTCCCAGGCGCTACCCTGGACGCACGTCATCTCCGCCGCCGGCGCGTGGCGTGACGATCGATACCCCGCCCGTGGCGATGCCGCGGAGCGCCCGCTTATGCGGCCGCCCAAGTGATGCGTGGTGGGCGGACTGACGCGCACAGCGGCCACCCCCGGGCATCGCTCAACCCCAGGCGCCCGACCAGAATGTCACGCTCCACGGCGGCGCGCATGACCTCCTCCGGCACGGCGTCCAGCCACAGCTTGGCGCGCCGGAACATCGCGAACGAACCCGCCGCGTCGACGACGCCCCACGACAGGTAGATGAATCGGCGTCTGGGAGTGCCCTGGATCTGTCGTCCGCGCAGATCGACGGCGGGTGGCGGAGAGACAATCTGGCACTCGAGCTCCCAGCGAGCCAGGGGGACATCGCCAGGTACGAGGCCAAGGAGGTCCTGCTGTCCTCGGCCCTGAACGGCGACATGAATGTTGTGGTGACCGTCCGGATAGTCGGGGCCCGGGCCGCAGGTGCGGCCAGGCAGATCGGAGCCTTCGATGCGGATCAGCACGCCGCCAGTATCACGTCCGGCGCGGCCCGCGCATCGCCCAGGCGCACGGCGCACGACGTTGGCAGCCCACACGTCGCCACCACTGGCGAGTATTGTTGAAGATCGTGATGACCTCGCCTTCGAAGAACGACCAGTCTGGAGGAGAACCAGGCCATGCTCAGCGCCGCTGACAACGAAACAATCACGCGCACTGGACCAGGCACGGCAGTCGGCGAGCTCTTCCGTCGCTTCTGGCTACCAGCGCTGCTCCCGACAGAGCTGCCCCACGCCGACGCCGACCCACTCCGCATCCGCCTCCTGGGCGAGGATCTCGTCGCCTTTCGAGACACCGACGGGCGCGTCGGGGTCATCCAGAACAACTGTCCGCATCGTGGTGCATCGCTGTTTTTCGGACGCAACGAGGAGGCCGGCCTCCGCTGCGTGTATCACGGCTGGAAATTCGACGTCACCGGCCAGTGCGTCGACATGCCCAATGAGCCGGCCGAATCGGATTTTCGCAGCAAGGTTCGCGCGACGGCGTATCCGACGCGCGAGTGGGCGGGTGTCGTGTGGGTGTACATGGGCCCGCCCGGGCTGGAGGGGGACCTGCCCCGCTTCGAGTGGACCGGCGTGGCGCCCGAGAACCGCTACATCGGCAAGTACGTCGTGGACGCCAACTGGCTCCAGGTCATCGAAGGGAGCATCGACACGGCGCACACCGCGTTTCTCCACCGCGGTCCAAGCACGCTCGAGCACAAAACCACCCCGCGCCCGATGACCGATTTCTCGCGCGACACTCCACCCCGTTTTTCGGCAACCGAGACCGAGTACGGCGTGCAGGTCATGGCCAGGCGTGACTTGCCAGACCACAAGACCTACTGGCGGATCACGCAGGTGTTTCTGCCGAGCTACTCGATGATTCCAGCCGATCCCAACGCCAACGCCTCGCTGGTAGCCACCGTGCCGATCGACGACGTCACGTGCTTTTGCTGGAAGTGGACCTGGCACCCACGCCAGGCCTGGACCGAGGAGCAGGTGGCGGACATGGCGGGTGGCTCCAGGCGACGCATCGGCGGCATCACCTATCCGGAGCTAGTGCCTGGCACGCTGCGCACCGCGGCCAATGCCGCCAACGATTATCGGATCAATCGCGAGTGGCAGCGCACGTTCAACTTCACCGGGATCCCTGGTCAGAGCGAGCAGGACCTGGCGGTGCAGGAAAGCATGGGCCCGATTTGTGACCGGACTGGTTGAGCACCTGGGCTCGACCGACCTGGGGATCATTGCCACGCGTCGACGCGTCCTAAAAGCGGCGCGTGACCTGGCGGCCGGCGTCGAACCGCCGGCTGCGCGCGGTGGCGACCTGTACCACCTGCGGTCCGCCGCGGTGACGATCGATAGCCAGTCGGCGCTCGAAGACGACCCGTCGGTGCGGGCGGCGATGACCGCACAAGCCTGAGGACGATTATGCTCAGTAGTCAGGACAACCAGTACATTTCAAGCGTCTGCCCTGGAAGCCCGGTGGGTGAGCTCTTTCGCCGCTTCTGGATTCCAGCGCTCGTCCCCTCGGAAGTGCCCGACGCCGACTCCGACCCGATCCGCCTGCGTCTTCTCGGTGAAGACCTGGTTGCGTTTCGGGACACGCGCGGCCGCGTTGGCATCCTCCAGAACAACTGTCCGCATCGTGGTGCATCGCTGTTTTTCGGACGCAACGAGGAGGCCGGCCTGCGCTGCGTGTATCACGGCTGGAAATTCGACGTCACCGGCCAGTGCGTCGACATGCCCAATGAGCCGGCCGAATCGGATTTTCGCAGCAAAGTTCGCGCGACGGCGTATCCCACCCGTGAGTGGGGTGGCGTCGTCTGGGTCTTCATGGGACCGCCCGAGCTGGCCAGCGATCTGCCCCAATTCGAGTGGGCGCGCGTTCCTGACGAGCAACGCTGCGTCGGCAAATACGTGGTCGAAGCCAACTACCTGCAGGTCCTCGAGGGCAGCCTGGACTCCTCGCACCTTGGCTTCCTCCACACGTGGCTGAATGCGCGCTCCTCGGCGCCGCCCATGGACAAAACGCCGCGCTTCTTCACGTTGAACACCGACTTTGGGCTGACCATTGCCGCCCGCCGCAACATTCATGACGATGACAGCGCCTACTACTGGCGCCTGACGCAAATGCTGCTGCCGTGCTGGTCGATGATTCCCGCCACGCCGGGCGGCAACATCTCGATCGTCGGCGCGGTGCCCATCGACGATACGCACACGTACTCGTGGAAGATCATCTGGTCGGTGAAGGACCCGTTCACCCCAGAGCAAATCGCGGGCGCATGGACTGGCTCGGACTGGTCCGGCTCACGTTCCGGCGCGGGACCCACCGCGGCGCGGTCCATCGGCATCTCCTATCCGCTGCTGCAGCCGGGCACGCTGCTGCCCGCGGCGAATGCTCGCAACGACTACCTCGTCGACCGAGGCGCCCAGCGGACGAAGACGTTCACTGGCATTCCGGGGGTCAGCGAGCAGGACCTCGCGGTCCAGGAGAGCATGGGTCCCATCTGCGATCGGACTCGCGAACATCTCGGTACCAGCGACCTGGGGATCATCGCCACGCGGCGACGGATTATTCAGAGCGCCCAGGCCCTGGAAAACGGCGAAGAGCCGTTCGCCGCGCAGCACCCCGAGGTCTTCCACGTACGCTCGGTCGCGCATACGTTACCGCGTGAGCAGCAGTACGAAAACGCGCCCGAGATTGCCGCGGCGTCCCTGGCGCAGATCTGAGGTGGCGGTGACGGTCGGGGACGCTCAGTCTTTGGAATTCGGCATATTCGACTGGCTGGAGTATCAGCCTGGCACGCCGCTGTCCGAGACGTTTGAAGATCGCCTGCGTATGCTGGAGCTCGCCGACGAGCTGGGTTTCTACGCGTATCACCTCGCCCAGCACGAAGGCACGCCGCTGTCGCTGAGCGGGTCGCCGTCGGTTGTAATCGCTTCGGCCATCCAGCGTACGCATCGCTTGCACCTGGTGCCGACGACGTACTGCCTGCCCTGGCACAACCCGCTTCAGCTCTACCACGAGATCTGCATGCTGGACCAGTACAGCCGCGGCCGTGTGGAGGTCGGCATCGGGCGTGGCGCCTCGCCCATCGAGGGCGCGTATTTCGGGATCGGGGATGTCCAGCAGGCTCGGAGCAAATATGCTGAGGTGCTCGACATCCTGCTCTATGCCTTCGGTCACGATGAGCTGACGTACGCGGGCGAGTATTTCGACTTCGCGGGCGTTGAGCTGTACAACAAGCCGTTCCAGCGGCCGCACCCGCCGCTGTGGTATCCCAGCAGTAACTACGACTCTGTGCCGTACATTGCCGCGCAGGGCTTTCACACCTCGCACAACTTTGCTCCGAACGAGGTGGCCAGACGCCACTTCGACCGACTGCGGCAGGAGCTCGCGCACCAGCCACACGCGGTCGCGCCCCGGCTCGGAAACACGCGGCACGTGTACGTCGCGGCCACCGACGAGCAGGCGGTCTCCGAGGCACGTTCAGCCTTTGACGTGTGGGCCCACCACATCAGCTATCTCTCGGGCAAGTTCGCGAATCGTCCCGCCAGCGCGCTGACGCTCGAAAGTCGCATGGCGGCCGGCACGGCGTTGGTTGGCTCGCCAGAAACGGTGCGCCACCAGGTACAGGCGATGCTCGACGACTCGGGTATCAACTACGTCATCGGCGTCTACGCGTTCGGCGACCTGCCCTACGCACGCGTGGCCGAGTCGATGCGACTGTTTGCAAAGGAGGTCATGCCCGGGGTCTTCCTGAGGCAGGAGGTAATGATTCAGTGATTCACGAATTGCGTACCTATACGTTGGCGCGCGGTACTGGCGGGGTGCGGGAGCTCGAACGCCGATTTGGCAACAACCTCGACGTTCGACTCAAATATTCGAAACTGGGTGGCTTCTTTCACACCGAAATCGGCGAAGACTCCACGCAGGTGGTGCACATCTGGCCATACGCGGGCTACGCCGACCGCGCCGAAGCGCGCGAGGCCGCCAACAGAGACGAGAGCAACCGCTGGCCGCCGGGCATCGCCGAGCTGTTCGCGAAACAGCAGGTTGAAGTGCTGCTGCCCGCGCCGTTCATGCGCGTGCTGGAGCCGCAGCAGCTCGGCCGCGTCTGGGAATTGAGCTGGTACGACTTTCCGGTCGGCGGCGTGCGCGACGGACTGGAGGCTATCGGCGCGACCCTGCCCAGGCGCGAAGCGCTCTATCCGGTGGTCGGTTGCTGGACCGTTGAGGTTGGTACGGTCACCAACCGCATTTACCTGCTGGCGCCATTTCGGGACTGGGCCCACCGCGACGAAATCCAGGCGCGGCTGCGCGACGACGCGGACTGGCCACCGCGTTTTCCGATCCCCGCGTCCACCAGCGGCAGCAAGATCCTGCTGCCCGCGCGGTTTTCCACTCTGCAATAAGTAGCAACAGTGATGGACTTTCCAGGTAAGCTGACGCGCCGCTCGGCGCTGCGCATCGCCGGCGGTGGCACTGCGCTGCTGCTTTCAGCATGCGTCACCGCCCCCAGCGCCGGCGGAGGGACGTCGTCGTCCGCGGGCACACCGGCTCCCATCGCTCCCACGGCGGCCAGCAAGAACGACGGCATCCTGCCCACGTATGTTCCGCTCAGCGGCGGAGCCACACCGGATTTCCCGAGCGCTGGAGCGGAGTACGAAGACGGATTCCTGCGCTATCCGGCCAACCCGACAGCGGCCTGGAACAAGGAGCCGCCAGGCCGCGGCAGCACCGTCAACGCCTTCACTTTGCGGTTGAGCGCCAATCCAGCCACACCCTACGACCAGAATCCGGCCTGGCAGGAAGTGCAGCGGCAGTTGAATGCCACCGTCAAGTTCGACAGTCCGCTCGCGGCAGACTACAACTCGCGAATCGCGACGGTCATGGCTGGCACTGATCTGCCAGACATCCTGCTGTTCCAGAACGGTCTGAACGTGGGCGCCGGCTCCGTGCCAAACCTGGCGCAGTTCCTGGAGCAGTCGATGGCGGACCTGACGCCGTACCTCGGCGGGGACGCGGTCAAGGACTATCCGTTTCTCGCGGCGATTCCGACCTACGCTTGGAAGAACGCCGGTTGCGCCTACAACGGCAAGCTGTACATGTGGCCCCTGCAACGCTATTTGCCGGGCACCGCGTTCATCAAGAACGTCGACATCTGGAATCAGGAATTCGGTGCTGACTATGTGCCGAAAGACGCGGACGACTTCAAGCGCATGCTGCTCCAGGTGACCAGCCCGCGTGACGGTCGGTACGCGCTTGGCGGCTCAGCCGGCGTGGTCAGCGGCGGCGCGCTGGGGCTGCAGAGCCTCTTGCGCCTGTTTCCCTCGATGTTCGGTGCGCCAAACAACTGGCGGCAGGACGGCTCCAATCTCGTGAAGGACTTTGAGACGCAGGAGTACAGGGACTCGATCGCCTACGTGAGCGACCTGGTGACGGCGGGTGTCTTCTTTCCTGACTCCCTGACCAATCCGGCTGGGCCCAGTATGCAGAGTTTTCCCACGGGCAAAGCGGCGATGACCGTCGCGAGCTTCGGCGTGACCTGGACCTCGATGTACACCGCCCTGCAGCAGATCCAACCCGTCGTCAACTGGCTGCCGGTGGCGCCGTTTGCCGCGCACGACGGCGCCAAGCCCGTGCACTATCTCGGGCCAGGGTTTCTGGTGACGCTCGGCATGAAGAAAGCGTCAGCCGACCGACTGCAGGAGCTGCTCCGCATCGTGGATTGGCTGACGGCGCCGTTTGGCAGCGCCGAGGACCTGCTGCTGACCTATGGCGTGCCGGGCGTCGATCACACGCTCGACGACGCGGGTCGTCCGCTGGCAACGCAGCGCACCAGTCCGGACGTGGACGCCGTCGGCTGGAAGTACATTTCGCAGCGCCCACAGGTGATGACCTGGCCCGCCTGGCCGGAGTATGCGAAAGTCGCGTACGATTTCGAGCACGTGGCCATCCCGGCGGGCATCAGCGATCCAACCCTCGGGCTGGTGTCCCAGACCAATTTCGGCAGAGGGGTCCAGCTCAATCAGTCATTCACGGACGGCGTCTCGGACATCATCCTGGGCCGCCGCCAGCTGTCAGATTTCGACCAGCTGGTCAGGGACTGGCAGAACGGCGGCGGGAACCAGATTCGGAGCGAGCTGCAAGCCGCGCTGAGCGCGTAGTTGAGCGCTTGTGGAGCGCTCCCTTTTCGAAGGGCGGTGTCATTCTGAGCCTGCGAAGGATCCGCAACTCCGTGGCGCGTTAGCGAGAGACTGGGTCGCTCTCCTTCGTCCCTCAGGATGACATTCGTCGTGGAGACAGGGCGCAGGGCTTCCGGGACTCGGCGCTAAGCCACGCTCCTTCCCCGGCGGCGTACGCGGTCGGTGACCAGTTAGTTGTCGGAACTCGTCGAGGTCGAACCGGAAGCGGCGCTCTGCGCGCAGCGGCATGGGCACCGGCGTGGCGCCGACGGAGGCGGCGTCTTTCCTTCCTCGACGCGCAGGCTCAGGTCTGGGTCCAGCGAGCAAGAAGACTCGTCAGAAAATAGTTGCCATGGCGATAGTTTCCATGTAATCTAGTCAGTGTAGTGAGCGAAAGCGAAGCTGAAACCACCGGATCGCTCGTCTGGCGCCTGTCCACGAGGTGGCGCGCCGCCGTTGACCGCACCGTCGCACCCTTTGGACTTACGCATGCCCAGTACGTGCTCCTGGCGACCCTCTACGGTTTGTCGCTGCGTGGCGCGCGCCCCAGCCAGCGCCAGCTGGCGGATGCGGCCGGCCTCGAGCCGGTCTACGTTTCGCGCCTGGCGCGCGCCCTCGACGACAACGGCCTCATCCTCCGCGCGGGCGCGGTCGCGGATCCGCGTGCGGTCGAGATCACCCTCACGCGGCGGGGCAAGGACGTCGTCGTCCCGGCGATTGCCGCGGTGCGCCGGCTGCACGACGGGCTGCTCAAACCCATCGGCGGGCCGCGCGGTGCAGAACACCGCCGCTTCCGGAGCTTCCTTCAGGCACTGCTACGCGAATCTTCCCGAGGAGTACCAGGCTCATGACTGCCGTTGGACAACCCGTTACCGGTCAGGACATCAACATGGCGGCGCGTGCGACGCGCCAGGCGCTCGAGGTCGTGCTCGCCGAGCAGGGCACCGCGTTTCCGCCACTGGCGATGCTCAACACGCTCGTCTCGCGAGGTGGCGCTGTGGACCACGCCGCGCTGGTCGCGCAGTTGGCGCGCGGACTGGACGTGAACGCCGAGAGCGTGCGGACGGTGCTGCATGGACTCGAGACGCGTGGACTGGTGCGCATGAGCAGCGACGCGGCGTCGCGGGTCCAGTTGACGCCCGAGGGTCAGGCCGAGCACCGGCGGCTGAGCGCCATCATCAGCGAGCTGACCGACGCGCTCTATGCGGGCTTCGACGCGGACGAGCTGGCCGTCACCCGCCGGGTGCTGGTAACGCTGACGGAGCGCGCCGATACGCACGTCGCGGCGGCGGTTGGGTGACGAGGCACGCCCGGTCAATACGATTTCCCCGGGGGGGCCCCATCGGGAATCTGGTCTGAGGGGTCCCCTCTGTGGAGTCCCGTTCTCGAGGAGCCCCCTGCGCGGAATCCGGTCTGAGTCCCGCCGCGGAATCTGGTCTGACGGGTCCCCACTGGGGAGTACCGTTCTCGAGGAGCCCCCTGCGCGCGGATCCGGTCGAGTCCCGCCGCGGAATCCGGTCTGAGGGGTCCCCTCCGTGGAGTCCCGTTCTCGAGGAGCCCCCTGCGCGGAATCCGGTCGAGTCCCGCCGCGGAATCTGGTCTGACGGGTCCCCACTGGGGAGTCCCGTTCTCGAGGAGCCCCCTGCGCGGAATCCGGTCTGACGGGTCCCCACCGGGGAGGCCCGTCTGAGGGGGGTCCCCTCTGGGGAAACCCGAGAGGGTCCCCCTCCGGGGAATCCGCTCTTGCCGGCGCCTCAAGACGACCGCCCGATCACCTCGCCAGCCGCTTGCACGCGCTGGGCGACGCTTGCGCCTGACTCCCCCACGACATACTCGATACGCGGCAGCAACAGCGGCTGCTCCGGCCGCAGCACCGCGGACGCGCGCGTCGTAAATGCCGCGCGATAGCCCGCCTGCGTCACGCCGTCCACCACCGTCTGGTTTACCGCGCCATTTGGATACGCCAGGTAGCGCACCGGCACCCCGACGATATTTTCGATCTGATGTTTACAGTCGGCGAGCTCCGCCATCATGGGGAGTGAGGGTAGGAGCGTCAGCGTGGCGTGGTGGCACGTATGCGCCCCGACGATCTGTCCTGCCGTATGGAGTGCGCGAATGCCCGCGTCATCCATGTACTGGTGGACGCCATCCTGAAAGCCCGGCATGACGAAGAACATCGCCGTGACGTTGAATTCCGCAAGCACGGGCACCGCGTTGCGCAGCTGGCTCGCCAGTGCATCGTCGAACGACAGCACGACGCAGCCTGGCGGCAGACCCGCCTGACCGGCCATGCTCGCGTCAACCGTCGCGAAGCTGACCGGCTGCAGCCCCGCCTGCATGAGCCCGACCAGAAATTGGCGGAACGCGGCGGCCGACGGGACCTCGTGCGTGTACAGCACGCCGCACGTGGCGGACCTCGACCACACCGCGGGACCATCGGGTAAGCCATCCAGCAGCAATGGAGTCGCGTCGGGGCTGGACCAGTACGTGAGACCACCCGGGTTCAGATCCCAGCGGTGGTAACCGTCAGTGAAAAACGCGTCAGACTGCGCGATGGTAAACCACGCCGTGCCGGTCGACGTGTGCTGCATCGTGTCGCCCGTGGCGTCGATGGACGTCTCGCAGTCGACCGGCTGCCCCATCGCGTCGCCGACGGCCGTGCGGAGATCCGCCAGGTCGGGACCGAAGCCGTCTGCGCAATCCGCGCTGTCCGCGCGGCTCGACCGCGCGAACGGCGGAGCCAGCGCGACGAGAAACACAAGCACCACCACCCGCAACCATCTGCTCAGCCGCTCCCCGACTACCATGCGCACGCGAGGGTAGCCGAACTCGGCTGACAAGCAAAGCGTGAGCGTCCTGCGTGGGTCACGCAATCGTCATCCGCCTCTCATCGGCGGGTCATGGCGGACGACGCGATGGGCTGTAGCGTGCTGCGTCGATGCGTCTTTCAAAGTTCAACTCAGACGTCAACCTCGAGGTTGCGTCAGTCGCGCAACGTACGTTGCTCGAGCGCGTGACGGCCGTCGGCGTCGGACTGCTGGTCCTGTCCGCGCTGCTGGCCACGCCTGCCAGCGCCGCCGTGTCCCCGATGGCGCCTGACAACCTGCGCTGCCCGGGTCGCGCGGCGCCCCAGCCCCCCGCACCCGACTGGAAGGTCGTGCCCGTCTGGGAGTGGCGCAACGTCATCCAGCTCGACGGCACCATCGGTTCGGGAGAAGGTCCGCACGCGGTGGCCGTCGATCGCAACTGCAACGTCTATCTGACCGATTCGCAACACTTTCAGTTGATAAAGATCTCGCAGGACGGTGGCGTCGTGGCGCGCTGGACGCTGCCGGGCGACCACCCGGCCGGCGAGTCCAATAGCCCGCAAGGCGTGGCGGTGGACTCCCATGGCAATGTGTACGCAACCGATACACCAAAAGATCGTGTGTACAAGTTCTCGCCAGAGGGGAACGTGCTGGCGACGTGGGGTGTGTGCGAGACACCTACCGAAGCCAACAAGTTTTGCGATGCCAGGCAGCCCGGGCGCTTCATCGGTCCGCAGGGCATTGCCATTGATGGGGCGGACACCGTGTACGTGGCCGAAGGTCCGGGCGCTCGCGTTCAGAAGCTGTCAGCCGACGGCCAGCCAAAGGCGGTCTGGGATCTGCAGGGCCGCATCGCGGGCGACCTGTTCATCCCCGGCAGCCTCTCCCTGGATCAGGCCGGCAATCTGTACATGACCGACGCGTACAACAACCAGGTCGTCAAGTTCGACACTGGCAGCGGCAACGTGGTCGGCCACTGGGGTGGCACGCGCGGCTCGCAGCCGGGCCAGCTCGCCAATCCACTCGGCGTCGGAGTGGACGCCGACGGCAATCTGTACGTGAGCGACCAGGACAACTGGCGTGTCCAGAAGCTCGGCGCCGACGGCAGCTTTCAGATGCAATGGCGCAACTGTCTCGACGGCGAACCGCCCTGTGAGTTCCCGGACGCCGGCCAGGATCCGGGCCAGTTTATGGCCGCGCGCGGGATCGCCGTCGACGGCCAGGGGACTGTCTACGTCGCCGACACGAACAACAAGCGCCTGCAGCGGCTGATGATTGTGGACTTCCAATTGATTCCGCCGCCGCCGCCGGTGCCGTCTGATGGCGGCGCGGACGACTGAGCCAGTCAGCGCGCGGGCGGTCGGCTTCGTCTCGGCCGAGGCGTCGTCACCAGCCGCGGCCGTGCTCCGACCCGGGTGAAACACGGCTCGCCGCCCGGGTTTGGACGCGGGGATAGTCAGTGTAGAAGCCGGCCGAAACGGCGCGACGGTAGGTCTCGAGGCGAGCCAGGTCGTCAGGGCTGAAGGGATAGCACTCGATTGGAGACGGCTGGGTGAGCGGCGCTGGTGCCGCCGGTGGCGTGGGGCTGCTCGAGTGGGATTCCCATCGCGCACGGCAGTTCATGCAGATGGAGATGCCCGAAAAACCCAGTCTGACCGTGCGCGGGATGCCGCAGCGCGGGCAGGTCAATTGTTGGGGGTTGAGTCCGTTCACAGGGTTGGCTCCAATGGCGTGGGCGTTGATACGTGGGCCAGCATGCGCGCGGCGGACCGGAAGACCGATGAATGCCAGCATGCCCCGCCTGAAGGAACGCCAAAAAAACGACGAACCCGTCGAGCGGACCTGCTGCGCACGGCATTGGCGGCGAGAGCTCCGCTGGCTGTCGCGTCGCGGTGTCCCGGCTACTAAAACACGCCAGCGTGTGCCCGGGATGCACCCGTCCGACGGCGGCCCCCCAGCGCCGCGGGCAGTCGTGCATGTGGGACTGCTACATCTCCCGGGGGCCACCCGTGCAACGCGAGCCGCGTTCTCGGTGGTGTATCTGCACACCGCGCAAGTAAGCTTTTAGCCGCGCCCCCGTAGCTCAGCGGACAGAGCAGGAAGCTTCTAACTTCAAGGTCGCAGGTTCGAGTCCTGCCGGGGGCACGACGCGGAACGGCGCGGGTTGCGCAGGTCGCGGCGCAGGTCGAAGTCGGTCAGGGAGTCGAGGGTGCGCAGCGTGCCGTCGAGGGTCAGGTGCGCGGTGTACGGCGTGCGTACGCCAACGACGGGATGCCCGCGGCGCGGGCGGAGGCCAGGAGTGCGTTGACGACCTGGAAGTTCAGGGGCTCGCTGGGGGGCTCGCTGTCGATCGGCAGCGTCGATCAGCAGGGGCTCGCTGTCGATCAGCACGCCGTCCCTGTCGAAGATGACTGCCTCGATGCGTGGCACGCCTCAGGAGGGTACCAACGCGGCGCACAAACACGGGGGCCGAGCGTTGCTCGGGCGTTGCCCGGGTACGCTGTGAGCGTGCTCACCAACGGTCGCAGCGGGGTTCTCGTGCGCGCGGAGCAGCCCTGGTCTGATGCGCAGCTGGCTCAGCTGTACGACGTCTTTGTCTTCGACGGCGATCTGCCCCTGTACCTGGACCTCGCCCGCCAGCAGGGCGCGCGCGTCCTCGAAATAGCGTGCGGCAGCGGCCGCGTCCTGGTGCCGCTGGTGCGCGCCGGGCTGCACGTGGTCGGCATCGACATCTCCCCGCACATGCTGGCCCTGGCGCGCGCCAAGCTCGAAGCCGACCGGCTCGCCGGCGCCGCCGAGCTCATCCAGACCGACATGCGCACGTTCCGTCTGGAGCAGCGTGACTTTGATCTCGCCGTCGTGCCCGTCAAGAGCTTCGCCTATCTCACGGAGGCGGCCGATCAGTTGGAATGCCTGGAGTCCATCCACGCGCACCTCCGGCCGGGTGGAGTGCTGGCGATCGACCTGATGCACCCCTTGCCGGAGTGGACCGCGGCCACGCGCGGCTCCATGCGTGACGACCTGCTGCAGCACGTCGCCGAGCAGGGCTTCACGTTGTCGCGGGTCGAGTCCGTCGTCAGCACCGATCTGGCCCGACAGGTGCGCGTGATCCGCTCGATCTACGAGATGGTGGATGATTCGGGCAAGGTCCTGGACAAACGCTTCGTGGAGTGGCCCTACCGCTGGGTGCACCGATTCGAGGCGGAGCATCTGCTGCATCGGGCCGGCTTCCAGGTGGAAGCGGTCTACGGCGGCTATCAGCGCGAGCCGTTTACCTCAACATCGGCGGCGATGGTGTTCGTCGCTCGAAAGCCACGGGCCTAGCGCAAACTGTCACAGAAAGTTCGGCCGACCGCGTCGCGTGCCGAAAACCGGCTGGTCGGCCGAACGCCCAGGGCAGCTCAGCGCGGCCATCGTGGTCTCTCGGCGCCGGCCCCACCGCACTCAGAGTTCGGTGCGGCGCCGTCGGCCGCGGCGGCCGTTGCGCGCCTTCGGCTGGGTGCCGCGTGCTTCGCGGACCTGAAAGCGCAGAACGCCGGTGCCCCCGTCGCGGGCCCATTTCAACGAATACCCGGTCTGCTTGGCTGCCTGACCCAGACGACGCTTCAGGGCCCGGCTCGAGAGGGACCCGAGCTCGATTTCGGCCGCATCGCCGGGCTGCAGTTCGCCTAAAGCGTCGGTGTACTCGGACAGGTCCATCTGCCCGCGCTTGGGAAAGACTTTGGCTGCTTCATCGGACGACAGCTTCCGTATTTGTACGGGCACTGGAATCTATGTCCCTCCCGACAATGAGGACGTTGGTTTTTTTAAATGACGAAATCAGCGCTCATCATACACGTTCGACCTCGGGTGTGTGCCCGGATCGACACATTAGATGCGTCCAAAGTCGCGTGCTTCGCCCCAGACAGTACGAAACGCATCAGAGATCTCACCGAGCGTGCAATAGGCTTCAACTGCTTCAACGATGAGCGGCAGCAGATTCTCACGTTCATTCGCCGCTGCCACTTGCAGCCGTTCCAGCACGTTCTGACAACGCGCGTTGTCGCGTCGCGCTCGCAGTGCTCGCAAACGCTCACATTGACGTTGTCGAACACTCGGATCAACGGTCAAGATCTCCGCGGTTGGTTCCGCGTCGGTACTTTGGTAGCGATTGGTGCCGACAATGATGCGTTGCCCACGTTCAACCTGGCGCTGATATTCGTACGCAGCTTCGGTGATCTCCGCCTGTATGAAGCCCGATTCAACCGCCCGCAGTGCGCCGCCGCGTTCGTCAATTTGCTGAATGTACTGCCATGCGCGGCGTTCGATGTCGTCTGTTAACGCTTCCACGTAGTACGAACCGGCCAGTGGATCGACGACGTCCGCCACGCCACTTTCGTACGCAAGAACCTGCTGTGTCCGCAGCGCCAGTTGCGCATTTTCACTCGTTGGAAGCGCCAGCGCCTCGTCCTTGGAGTTGGTATGCAGCGATTGTGTACCCCCGAGCACCGCGGCGAGCGCCTGGACGGTGACCCGCACGACGTTGTTGTCGATCTGCTGAGCTTGCAGCGTTACCCCGGCCGTCTGGGTGTGAAAGCGAAGCATCAATGAGCGGACATCTTGCGCACCAAACCGCTCGCGCATGATTCTGGCCCACATCCGGCGTGCGGCGCGGAACTTGGCGACTTCTTCGAGCAGGTTGTTGTGGCTGTCGAAAAAGAACGCCAGGCGTGGCGCAAATGTATCAACTTCGAGGCCGACCTGGAGCGCGGCAGTCACGTACTCGATACCGTTGGCGAGCGTGAAAGCCAGTTCCTGCACGGCCGTGGCGCCGGCCTCGCGCATGTGGTAACCGCTGATCGAGATGGTGTTCCAGTGGGGTACTTCGCGCGCGCAGTAAGCGAACACATCTGTGATCAGCCGCAGGCTCGGGCGCGGTGGATAAATGTAGGTTCCGCGCGCGATGTACTCCTTCAAAATGTCGTTCTGCAGCGTGCCGTTGAGCACTTTCGGATCGACACCCTGCTGCCTGGCTACCGCGATGTACAGCGCCAGTAGAATCGCCGCGGTCGCGTTGATGGTCATCGAGGTGGTGACCTGGTCGAGGGGTATACCGGCGAACAACTGCTGCATATCCTCGAGCGAGGCGATCGAGACGCCCACTTTGCCGACCTCGCCTTCCGCCATCGGATGGTCGGGGTCGTAACCCATCTGGGTTGGCAGGTCGAAGGCGACGGACAGCCCGGTCTGGCCGCGATCGAGCAGGTAGCGGTAGCGCGCGTTGGAGTCCTCGGCTGAGGCGTAGCCGGCGTACTGGCGCATGGTCCACAGTCGGCCGCGGTACATGCTCGCCTGGACGCCGCGCGTGAACGGGTATTCGCCGGGGTAGCCCAGGCGCTCGCGTTCATCCCAGCCGGCCAGGTCCTCGCTGGTGTACGCGATCTGCTCGTCGATATGCGAGGTGGTTTCGAAGACAACGTCGTCGCGCAGCGGCCCGCGCTTCAGCGCGCGATCAAGGGTGGAGCGCCGCCACTCCTCGGCCGAATTGGACGTCATGCCGCGCGTTTGAGCTCGCGCCAGAGCAGGTACAGCGCATCCAGGGCGCCGCGGCGCTTGTACTCGGTGCGGGTCGTCGAATAGCGCGTTTCAGAGCACACCTGGTGTCCGTCGATGTCGACGACCACATGCAAAATGCCGACCGGCTTGTCTTCGGAAGCGCCCGGGCCCGCGTTGCCGGTGGTGGCGACCGCCACGTCGGCGCCGGCGCGTTGGCGGGCGGCTGAGGCCAGGGCCTGCGTGGTCGCTTCAGCGACCGTGCCGTAGCGCTCGATGGTCTCGGCGCTGACGCCCAGGGCGCGTTTGGCGTCCGCGGAATACGCCACGTAGCCGGCGACGAAGTAGTCGGAGGCGCCCGGCGCCTCGGTAATCAGCGACGCCAGCTGGCCACCAGTGGCGCTTTCAGCCGTCGCCAGTTTGAGTCCACGCTCGCGCAGCATCGCGCCGACCACCTGCGGAAGTGAATCTGCCTCGGTGCCGTACACCCACTCGGCGACACGCGCGCGCACTTGCGGCTCGAACGCATCCAGCAGCGCATCCGCCTCAGGGGGCGTGGCGGCTTTGGCGGTCAGGCGGAGGTGGATTCCGTCGCTCTTGGCATAGGTGGCGAGCGTGGGATTGCTGGATCGCGTCAGGTCGCCAACGACTTCCTCGGCGTTCGATTCACCGATGCCGATCAGCTTGAGGATGCGGGAGACGATGGCGCCGCCGCTGACGCGCCGAGCGAGTCGGGGCTGGACCTGCTCTTCCCACATCTTGTGCATCTCGTGCGGCACGCCCGGCATGCTGGCGATGACTTTGCCGTCGCGCTCCACCCACCAGCCTGGCGCGGTCCCGACCGGGTTGGGCAGCATCGTTGCCGACGGGATCAACGTCGCCTGCTTGACGTTGCGCTCGGGCATGACGCGGCCGCGTCGGGCAAAAAACTCGCGCAGGTGAGCCTCGAGCTCAGGGATGACGCGGGCCTGTTCGCCGAAGACCTCGGCGATGGCTTCGCGGGTCAGGTCGTCTTCGGTGGGTCCGAGGCCGCCGGAGGTGATGATGACGTCCGAGCGATCGAGGGCCTGCTGGAAGGCGGCGGCGAGGCGCGAGAGGTTGTCGCCGATCTGGGAGACGTAGAAGAGGTCGAGGCCGAGCGGCGGCAGTTGCTGGGCGAGGTAGTTGGCGTTGGTGTCAACGATCTGGCCGAGGAGCAGCTCGGTACCGATCGACAGAATTTCAGCTCGCATGGGGGCGCTGAATTGAGTCTACGCTGTGTGCGTTTCCGCGCCACAACGCGGAGATTGTCAGGCTTCCCATGACCGACCTCTGACAGCGCACCGTTCGAGCTCCATTCGAGCCCCGTTCGAGACCCGACGAACGCGCCGTTATTCTAGAACGACGAGCACCTGTCCCTGCTCGACCGTCTGCCCCGCCTCGGCTCTGACCGCGCTCACCTTGCCCGCGCGCGGCAGCGACAGCTCGTTCTCCATCTTCATCGCCTGAAGCACGACCAGCGGCTGGCTCGCCTGCACCTCATCTCCGACCGAGCACAGCACCCTGACCAGCAGCCCCGGCATCGGCGACTTGAGCTCCAGCCGCGTGTGGCCGCCAGCGCGTGCACCCGCTACGGATGCGAGACGCGCACGCGCCTCGTCGACGACCTCCGCCGCGTACTCCAGCCCGTCGATGGCCATGCGAATCTCGCCGTCGCGGTCGACCGCCGCCAGCAGCTCGATCTGCTCGTCGCCCAACTGGAGTGTGTGCAGCGCGCCGTGCAGGGACCGCCAGTCCACGCGCACCTCTTCGCCGTCGTCGACGCGCACGTAGGCGGCGTGCGCCTCGCGCCGCACCTGTACGCGCAGCACCCGTTCACCGACGGTGACCTGGTAGCCCCTGGTGGGCACGCTAGTGCAGCGCCGCTCGTCGCGCCGCCAGCCGCCAGGCGGACCCGCCCGAGCCCGCCGCCTGCCCGTCTGAGACGGCTGATGCAGCGGGCTCCGGTGTCGCGCGTCGAGCATCAGACAGGAGCACCGCCGCGATCGCCGCGCGCGCGACGGCCTCGCCCGTGGCTTCAGGCGCCCGCCACTCGCGCTCCAGCCAGCCGGTGTCGACCTCACCCGCGCGCACCGCCGGATGGGCCACCAGCCACTGGTGCATCGGCACGCTGGTGCGCACGCCGAGAATCAGGAACTCGCGCAGCGCGCGCGCCATGCGGTCCAGACCCTGCTGGCGATCCGCGGCGTGCACGATGAGCTTGGCGATCATCGGGTCGTAATAGACGCTGATCTCGGCGTTTTCCTCGACACCCGAATCAACGCGCACCCCCGGTCCGGACGGAGGTCGGTAACCGACCAGGCGGCCCGTCGAAGGCACCCAGCCAGCGGCCGCATCCTCGGCGTAGATGCGGCATTCGACGGCGTAGCCACGCCGCTGGATGGCCGACTGGTCATAGCCGAGCGGCTCGCCACACGCGACGCGGATCTGCTCGCGCACGAGGTCCATGCCCGTGACCTCCTCGGTCACGGGGTGCTCCACCTGCAGCCGAGCATTCACCTCGAGGAAGTAGAAGTTGCCGTCGGGCGCGAGCAGGAACTCCACGGTGCCGGCGTTGGTATAGCCGGCTGCCTGCGCCGCGCGGACGGCGACTTCGCCCATGGCTTCACGCAGCTCGCCGCTGACCGCGGGCGACGGTGACTCCTCGAGCACCTTCTGATGCCGCCGCTGGAGTGAACAGTCGCGTTCGCCGAGCCAGACGCAAGTGCCGTGCGTGTCGGCCAGGATCTGGACCTCGATGTGGCGCGGCCGCTCGATGGCGCGCTCCAGATAGACCGACGCATCGCCAAAGGCGGCTCCAGCTTCGCTCATAGCCTGCCTGAAGGCGGCCTCCAGCTGCGCGGGATCGTGAACCATGCGCAGACCCTTGCCGCCACCACCGGCCACCGCTTTGAGGGCCACCGGAAATCCGACTTCCTCGGCGGCGGCATGCAGCTCGGCGGCGTCCTTCAGTGGTTCGAGCGTGCCCGGTACGACCGGGACGCCCGCGGCGCGCATGAGTTTGCGCGCTTCGGTCTTGAGGCCCAGGTCGCGCATCGCCTGGGGCGGCGGTCCGACGAACGTCACGCCCGCCTGCGCGCACGCTTCGGCAAAGGCCGCGTTCTCGGCGAGGAAGCCATACCCGGGATGGATGGCCTCCGCGCCTGCCTGGTGCGCTGCCTCGAGGATGCGGTCGATGCGCAAGTAGCTTTCGGTGGCAGGCGCGGGTCCGATCGGGTAGGCGGCGTCGGCCATGCGCACGTGGAGCGCGTTGGCGTCGACGTCCGAGTAGACCGCCACGGGCGAGATGCCCATTTCGCGGCAAGCGCGGATGACGCGTACGGCGATCTCACCCCGATTGGCGATCAGCAAGCGTTTGAACACGGCGTGTGTGGATGAGTCTAGCCGCCGCGCCGCCCGCGACCGGTCGCGTGGCAGCGCGGCGTCACGGGGTCATTACAGACACACGCAAACCCGTTGCTCGCGAACGTTTGTTCGCTCTACGTTGGTTTGACCGGAATGGCGCCAACCATCGCTGCGCAACGCCTTGAATCGCTGCCCTTCGTCGTGATCGACCTCGAAACGACCGGTGGCAGCGCGCTTTTCGATCGCGTGCTCGAAGTCGCCGCGATTCGTGTTCAGCGTGGCGTGGTCCAGGAGCGCCTGGAGTGCCTCGTCGAACCGGGCATGCCGATCCCGCCGTTCGTCACGCGCATCACGGGCATCAACGCCAGTCTGGTGCGCGGCAAGCCCGCCTTCGACACGCTGCTGCCCGATCTGAGACGACTCTTGGACGGCGCGGTGCTGGTCGCGCACAACGTCGCGTTCGACGGTAACTTCCTGGCCAACGCGTTCAAGCGTGTCGACATGCCGTGGGAGGGCGACCGAGTGTGCACGCTGCGCCTGGCGCGGCGTCTGATTCCCGGTCTGCACAGCTACCGTCTGGACAGTCTGTGTGCCTTTCTCGGCTTCCCCTTCGTCCAGCGCCATCGGGCGGGGCCTGACGCGGAAGCGACCATGCACGTCCTGCAGCACCTGCTGGAGGCCGCGCTCGACCGAGGCATCCAGACCCTGGCTGGGCTGGTCAAGCTGCAGCAGCAGCCGGTCAATCGCAAGCGGCACAAGGGCCGCGTCGACGAAGCGCAGGTGGCCAGCCTGCCCACCACGCCCGGCGTGTACCTGTTGAAGGACCGCTACGGCCAGGTGGTGTACGTGGGCAAGAGCGTGAACGTGCGTCAGCGGGTGCGGACGCACTTGCGTCCGTCGGGCACCGCGCGCGGGCCGGCGCAACCAAGGCTGCGGCGTCGTCTGGCGAACATTGCCGACGTCGAGGCCATCGAAACGAAGTCCGAGCTCGAGGCGCTGCTGCTGGAATCGAAACTCGTCAAGCGCTACCTGCCCGAGGCCAACAGCCTGCTGCGCGACTACCACGACTACCCGTTCATCAAGATCGATCTGACGGACCCGTATCCGCGACTGGAAGCCACCCGCGAGCGGCCGGCGGAGGGTGATCCGGCTACGTATCTCGGGCCGTTTCGGCGCGCCGCCGTGGTGTCGTCGGCCGTCGTGTTTCTGAACGAGCAAGTCGGTCTGCGCCAGTGCACGGGTCGGCTCAAGCCGGGACAGCCGGCCTGCGCGCTGCTCGAGATGAAAAAGTGCCTGGGGCCGTGCGTGGGCGCCGCCTCGCGCGAGGAGTACGCCTCGGCGGTGACCGAGGTGTTAGGCGCGCTGCGCGGCGAATCCACGAGCGTGCTCGAGCGCGCTGCCGAGCGCCGCGATCAGCTTGGCGAAGCGCTGCGTTTTGAGGAGGCGGCCGAGCTGCGCGACCGTATCCGACAGGTCGAGCAGGTCGTCGGCGTCCAGCAGCGACTCACCGGTTTTGCCGAGCGCAATCTGGTGCTGGTCAGCGCTGATCGTCAGCCGGACCGCGCGCGGCTGCTGCTGGTGCGCGCGGGTCGACTCGCCGAGGAAGTGTCGTTGCCGGTGCGTGCCACGCCGTCGCATCTGCGGCACGTGCTGCTGCGGGTGTTTGGCGGGCCGACGCGCACGCACGTGAGCAAGGACGAACTGGACGACCTGTTGATCATGGACGCCTGGCTGCGGCGCCATCACGCGGACGTGGTCGAGGTGCCCGTGAGCCTCTCGGCGCCTGAAGCGGCGGTGAGGGATCTGCGCGCGGCCATGCAGCGCCTGATCGGCACGGCGTCAGGCTCGGCGCCCGAGGCGCTGTCGGTGGTCCGCGTCGGTCCGGAGGCGGGTCAGTCGGCGGCGGCGCTCGCCGCGGAGGTTGCCGCGGTCGTCTCCTGACGTTGGGTCGTGATCCTCGGCGAACAAAAAAGCTGGTGCGTGCGGTCAGCCGCGCAATGCCTCGCGCACCAGACGGAACGAGGCCACCTCGGGCGGCGGAGCGCCAGTCGCCAGCCACTCCGCCAGCGCCTGACCCGTGGCCGGCGCCATCAGGATGCCCGTCTTGTACTGGCCGGAGCTCAGCCACGCGTTCTCCAGTCCGGGCAACTGGTCGATCACGGGCAGGTGATCCGGATGGGCCGGTCGGAAGCACGCCCAGGCGTACTCGAGCTTCACGCGCTCCAGCGCGGGCCAGGCAGCCGTCAGCTCGCGCCACATGCGCAGCGTGATTTCTGGTCGCACCACCCGCTCGTCGTCGCCAACGTCGAGGGTGCCGCCCATCAGCACGCGGCCGTCGTCGATTAGGCGGGCAAGATCCGCGTCGCGGACGGCATCCGGCAACGTGAGCCGCGTCGGCGCCGTGCACAGCATGTGGCCCTTGACTTCGAGGGCCGCCAGACCGATGTCCAGGCCGCTGATGCGGGGTGGCATGCCCGTGGCGAAAACCACCTGTCGCGGTCGAAACTCGCCGGCGCTGGTGAAGAGTGTCGAGAGCCGCCCGCCGGCCTGGGTTACCGCGGCGACGTCGACGCCGGTGGCGACGCTGGGCATGCCAGCCGCGAGGCGCGCGAGCGCGCGCAAGGGGTTGACGCGTGCCTGGGACCGACCTTTCCAGTCGAAGGCCTGCAAGCCGACGCCGCCCGGCCACGTGGCATCCAGGGTTCGCCACGCGTCGAGGCTGCGGCGCATCGCGTCGACGAAGGCTGGCGGATCCACGCCGACGTGGGACTCAGGCACGAGCAGGCCGGCCGCCCCGCCGCTGGCGCCGGCGCCGAGTGTGTCGCGCTCGAGGAGCACGACCGAGCCCAGGCCGGCCTGGAGGCACGCCGCGGCGGTGGCGCAGCCAATGATGCCGCCGCCGACGACCAGCACGTCGGGCTGGTGGTCCAGGGCGTCGGGTATGCCGGGCTGCAGGCTCGCGCGTTCGGCGGGGGTGAGTTGATCGGGCCAGATGGCGTGGCCGACGGTCATCAGCGCGAGGATAGCGGAGCCGTGTGTGACGCCACTCGGGTATGCTGCCGGCCCATGCGCGTTGCGGTTATCGGCGCCGGCGGTATTGGCGGTCTGTACGGCGGACTGCTGGCGCGGGCTGGCCACCAGGTCAGCTTTCTGGCACGCGGCGAGCACCTGCGCGCCATCCAGCGCGACGGTCTGCGCGTGCAGAGCGCCCAGTTCGGCACGTTCACCGTTCAGCCACACGCGGCTTCCAGCGACCCGCGCGCGCTCGGTCCGACCGACCTGGCCCTGTTCGCTGTCAAGACCTACGACCTGGACGAAGCCGCCGAGGCCGCGTGCCAGACGCTGGTCGACGACGGGCGCCTGCTGACGTTCCAGAACGGCATCGACGCGCCAGATCAGGTGGCCAGCATCGTCGGCGAGGATCGGGTGCTGATTGGCACCACCGGCCTCGAGACGACGATCCTCGAACCCGGCATCATTGGCCACCTGAGTCGCGTGCACTATGTGAGCGTTGCCGCGCTGCATGGCCCACCCACGCCGCGTGTCGACGCGGTGGTCGAAACGCTGCGCGCGGCTGAGATCAATGCCTCGGCCGTAGACGACGGTCATCGCGCGCTGTGGGAGAAGGCCTGGATTCTGGTGCCGATGGCGACGATCACCTCGGTGTGTCGGGCGCCCATCGGCCCGATTCGCGAGCTGCCCGAGACGCGCCAGCTAGCTTTTCAGTTGATTGACGAGGTCAGCGCGGTGGCCGCCGCGTGTGGCTACGATCTGCCCCAGGCCAGCGAGCGGGCGCGCGAGGTGATCCGCACCTGGTCGTACGACGGCAAGGCGTCGATGGCGCGCGATTTCGAACGCGGCAGCCGCACCGAGCTCGAAGCCATCACGGGCGCGCTGGTCAGGCTGGCCGACGCCCGGGGCGTCGACGTGCCGGTCGCGCGCATGGCGTACGCCCTCTTAAAACTACGTCAACAACTTGCCTTTCAGCCGGAGAAGGGGATCGGAACCGCCGCGGCTGGGGGGTAGAATCCACGATTCGAAAGGGAAGGGACGACGACCATTCCTCGCTCACGCAAAGACGATCCGACCGTAATCCCCGATAACCCGAACTGGCATCGGTTCAAGATGGCGTGCCCGTTTTATCGGGAGCGCTGGATCGGTGAGGGAGAGCAGCACGAAGGGCGCACCGTGCTGTACCACGTTATTTGCTTGCAGAACACCCCGCCGACGACGATCGACGAGCAGCAGGAGTGCCTGGAATCGAAGACGTCGTGCTGGCGACTGCGGACTGGTCGCAAACGGCGAGTCGAGCGCGAGCGCGAGGCAGAAGCCGAGCCGGCGGGCTCGGGCGTCGCGTAAGTTTGGCGCGCCCTCGTTCCTCCTCCGGACGACCTCCGAACGACCTCCGAACGACAGGCGTCCTGTACTGGGAAAGACGTCGCTTACACCTGAGCGAGCGCCTCGACGATCTCGGCCGGCGTCGCCACGGCCACACCCAGACGGCGGACGACCACGCTGGCCGCGGCACTGGCCAGTTCCGCTGAGCGGCGCGAGCTCAGGCCGGCCACCAGGCCGAGGGTCAGCACGGCAATTACCGTGTCGCCGGCGCCGGTGACGTCGAAGACCTGACTCACACGCACCGCCGGCACCACGTCGGGCTGGCGGCGGCCATCGAAGACGAGCATGCCGTCAGCCCCCAGGGTGATCACCAGGATCCTGGCCTCGAGCTCGCGCCGCAGCGCTTCGCCGCCGCCGTACACGTCGTCGGATCCCAGCGCCGCCTGCGCTTCCGCCTGGTTGACTTTAATCAGGTCGAGCGCACGAAAACGACGCAGATCCCCCTGCGAGTCGACCGCGATCGGCCGCCCGCTCGCGCGAGCGGCATCGATGCTCGCCTGACCCACCACGCCACCGCGGTAATCCGACAACAACACGGCGTCGAACTCGGGCGCCAGCCTCGCCACGCAGTCCGCGCAGCCACCGATCGCGGGCGCGGGCAGTTGTGCGAGGTCGTCCAGTCGCATCACCTGCTGGTGGCCGTGCAACCCGCCGGTAAAGCCTTCGGCGAGGATGCGCGTCTTGGTCGACGTGCTGACCGATCCCAGGCGCACCAGGCCGCGCTCGTCGACGCCCAGCTCGCGCAAACGCGTTGCCAGGCGATCGCCAGCGGCGTCGCAGCCGAGCGCGCCGACGATGCTCGCATAGGACCCGAGCCCGATGATGTTGGCGGCCGGGCTGGCCGCCGAACCCGCGCGATCCTCCCTGGCGACAACCTCCACAATCGGGACCGGCGCCTCGCGCGAGATGCGCGTCATGCGCCCCGTCACGTATTCGTCGAGCACCAGGTCGCCGACGACCAGCACGCGCCGGCCGGCGAGCCTGGCGACGTCCTCGGAATCGCCGCTCAACGCACGCGCATCCATGCCAGCAGCGCGCCAATCAACAGGCCGACGATGGTCAGGCCGCCGAACAGCGCCGCGACGGGCAGGGCGATCGCAAAACTGAGCGGCACGCCGCGATACATGAGCAAGGCGACGCTGCCCACTTCGTAGCCGAGGAACAGGCACGCTACCGCCAGCGGCGGCAGGCTTGGCACGCGCTTGCGATTGGCGCCAATCGACACGACTTCTCCGACACCAAAGCCGAGGGCCGCGTACCCGATCAGACCCAGGAACGGAATGAAGGTCAGGATGATCGTGCCGATGGCGCCCACCCCGATGCCGTAGCCGATGGCCCTGGCTATCTCGACGGGTTTGAGTCCGAGGGCGAAGCGCTTGACCTGGGCGCACGTCGGACACCGCGCGCCGACGGGCGACATGACCAGGCACTTGGCGCAGATCGGCGTGTCACAGCGGCCGCAGCGCAGGACCGTCTCGGTGTGTGGGTGGCGCGCGCAGT
Source organism: uncultured Chloroflexia bacterium (assembly GCA_963776625.1). Taxonomy (GTDB): domain Bacteria; phylum Chloroflexota; class UBA6077; order UBA6077; family CF-72; genus CF-72. The sequence goes on from CAVZNP010000015.1 coordinate 1,103,086, forward strand.
GGAGGGTCTCGCCCTCGATACTCGTGCTCATGCTGGCACCGCCAGTCGTTCGTCGACGCTCGATCCGAGCGCCCGCTCGGCGGCCTCGACGACCGCCGAGGGCTCGACGAGTGCCAGGCACGTGCGCGCGGGACAGCCTTGCGGCGTGCCGAAACTGTGGCCGCGGTGGATACACGGCGCGCACGCTACTTGCTCGCGCACGACCTGGTGGCGCGGGTCATCAACAGGATAGGGTCCCCACGCGTCGGCGTTGCTCGGACCGAAGACGGCGACGACGGGGGTGCCCACCGCCGTAGCGACGTGGACCACGCCCCCGTCGTTGGCCACGACCAGCCGACAGCGGCGCACCAGTGCGCCGAGGGCCTGCGGACTCGGCGCGGCGGGCGCGATTCGGGCGATGGGTCCGAGGTGGGCGGCCACCTGGCGGGCGAGCGACTGCTCGTCCTCGGCGACGCCGCCCAGGACAACGGGTCTGAGTCCATGCCGCTCGAACAGCGCGCGGCCCACGTCAGCAAAACGAGCGGGAGCCCAGCGACGTGCCCGGCTGAAGGCACCAGAGCCCGGCACCAGCAACACGCCGTCGGTTTCGGGCAGGTGCGCCGCTGCCCAGGCGCCGTCGTCTGGCGCAAGCGCGAGCTCCAGGCGAGGCGCACCCGTCGGATGCGTTGCTCCGACGACTTCGGCCACGCTCAGCGCATAGTCGACTTCGTGCCGCCAGCCGAAGCCCCGATCGACGGCACCCTGCGTCAGGAACCAGCGGCCGCGACCATTCTCCAGCCCAATCCGTCGCGGTGCCCCACTTGCCAGGCTCAGCGCGGCGTATTTGGCGATACCGAATGACGTCGTGAGGTGGTGCAGCAACACCAGCGTGTCCCACGCGCCCGCGCGAAGGTCACGCGCGAGACCGACCGCGGCGGGCAGGCTGCGCCAGGCGTCGCGCGGACGGTCGAAGGCAACTTTGTCGAAGGTGATGACCTCGTCGTAACTGTCCAGTCCGCGCAGCGTGGGCGCACCGCCCGGCGTGGTCAGCACGCCGATGTGCGCGCGGGGGAAGCTGGTGCGCAGTGCGCGCAGGGTCGGCGTCATGGTCAGCACGTCGCCAAGCGTGGCGAGTTTGACGACCAGGATGCGAGCCGGCGACGGCATAGCTGGGATTTTAACCTCGACTCAGTTCAGCCCTGACCGCATTCAGGACGTCCTCGACTTCCAGGGCAAGCATGCACGCCGGCGACGAGCGCGCGCCGCAGGGCGGTGCCTCCAGATACCCGCACGGAGCGCATGCCAGCTTCGTGCTGGCCACAACCCGCTGGCCCGCCGCGGGGGGCCACGGTCCAAACACGCTGGCGGATGCCGGACCGTACAGACGCACGGTTCGCGCGCCGACCGCGGCCGCCAGGTGCCCGGCGCCGCTGTCGACGCTGATGACCAGCGCGCAGCGCGCGTACAGCGCGGCGGACACCTCGAGGGACTGCCCGCATAGCCTGGCTGGATTGCTCCGCATGCGTCGCGCGATAGCCGCCAGCAGCTCCGCGTCGTCCGGTGCCCCGATGAGGACGACGGCGAAACCGCTGTCGACGAGCTGCTGGGCCAGACGCGCCCAGCGCTCGAGCGGCCAGCTCTTGAGTGGTGCACCGGCACTGGGATGCATGCCGATGACGCGCCGGTTCGTCAGATCGAGCTGCCGCCAGAGGTGCTCCGCTGTTGCGCGGGCGGTCGGTCCTGGCGCGAACTGCGCCACCGTGCCTGGATCGACCGGCTCGACCTCGAGCGCCTGCAGCGCCAGGTGTGCCGTCGCCAGCGCCTGGTCGGCCCAGGGCTCGGTCGCGGCGAGGGAGCGGGCGTGGGTCAGCAAGGGGCGTGTCTCGGGTGTGTCGCCGCCGACGCGCACTGGAATGCCGGCGGCCAGGGCCAGCAGAGCGCCCCACCAGTGATCGCCACGCAGCACCACGGCGACGTCGTACGACTCGCGGCGCAGTGCGGCTGCGCAGCGCAGCAGCAGCAGGTAGGGCGCCGCCAGGTTGGTGCTCGCGCGTCGGGTAAAGCCGGGAAACGCAAGCGAGCGCACCTCATCGAGCGGCGGTCCGTCGTGCGCGGCGGCGGCGCTCCACGGGCCGACCAGATACGTGAGCGTCGCGTCGGGCAGGCTCGCGCGCAGCAGCGCCACGGCAGGGGCGGTGAGCAGGACGTCGCCCACATGATCGGGCCGCAGCAGCAGCACGCGTCTGCCGCGCGAGGGGGGTCGCGGCGAGGCCGCCAGCGGCGCGAGCAGGCGTGCCGCGAGCCGCAGCAGGGCCAGTCGAAGCGAGCTACGTGGCGGGGGACTGGGCGTCGCCGAGCGCAAAGGTCAGGTCGGCCTCGCACGCCAGCTTGCCGTCAACCAGTGCCCGAGCGTGGGCTTTGCCCACGGGATCGCGAAACGAGGTCACCTCAACCTCGAGTCGCAGCGTGTCGCCGGGACGGACCTGCTGACGAAAGCGGCAGTTGTCGATACGCGCAAAGTACGGAAGCTTGCCGGCGTGCGAGTGGTCGTGCATGACCAGCACCGCGCCAGCCTGCGCCAGGGCTTCGACGATCAGCACGCCTGGCATGACCGGATAGCCAGGAAAGTGGCCCTGCAAGAAGCCGTCGTGCTCGAGATTGACGCGCTTGAGTCCGACGATGCGCTTGCCCGACTCGATTTCAAGGACGCGATCGACCAGCAGAAATGGGGGTCGGTGGGGGATCAGCGCCTGGATCTGCTCGGCGTCGAGCTCGCTCACGCAGGGATGCCGAGCTGAGTGGCCAGGTCGCCAAAGTCTCGGGCGACAAAGTCGAAGGAGGGGTCGGGTGGCGGCAGGGGCGGCGCGTTCGGGCCCCATTCTTGGGGGCGCGGCACGAGCGCGGTGTGCAGGCCGGCGGCCTGGGCGCCTTTCAGGTCGTTGTCGTGCGCGGCGACGAGCATCACCTGGTCCGGCTGCAGGTCGAGCAGACTGGCGGCCAGCAGGTAGGCCTCGCGCTCGGGCTTGAAGGTGTTCCGCAGCTCGGTGGCGATGATGCAGTCCCAGGGCATGCCGCCGTGCTTGGCCATCGCGGTGAGGGTGGCGAAGGAGCCGTTCGAGAGCGGCGAGATGATGTAGCGCGACTTCAGGCGCTGCAGACCGGCGACGGTATCGGGCCACGGGTCGAGGCGCGACCAGGCGTGCGCGAGGTCGTCGACTTCGGCGGGTGAGAGGCCGGTGATGCCGTACCTGGGCATGAGCTCGTCGAGCTTGCGACGAAACAGGACGTCGCTGCTGACATAGGGCGTCTCGCCGGCGCGGATGCGGGCGATGCCGCGCATGTAGCCTTCGCGGCGCCACTCGTCGGCGAGATTGGACCAGTCGACGCCTGAGGGGCGCACCGCCTGGCCGGCGCGAATGACGGATCCGCGCCAGTCGACGCAGGTGCCGAAGACATCGAAGACGAGGGCTCGAATCGACTCGCTGAGCACGCAGGCAAGCGTAGCCCATCAAGGAGTGGGACGTTTTCCGTTGGCGCCCGCGAAAAATCACACCGAATCAGAACGGGTGTTCTATACTCTCAGGCATGTGGCCTCCCATTCGGGTTGCCTGCGTCTGGATCGCTCAGCTGCCCCTGCGGGTGGAAGTCCTGCGCCACCCCGCCTGGGACGGCCGGCCGCTGGTACTGGGTGGCGCGCCTGGCGAGCGCAAAATCGTCCAGTTGTGCTCGCCCGAAGCGGAAGCCGCGGGGGTGCGGCCGGGCTTGCCGTTGCGCGAAGTGGTACCGCTGTGTCCCGAAGCGATGGTGCTCCAGCCGGATCCGGTGCGCACCGCTGCGGTCCTCGAGGCGGTCCTGAGCGATCTGCAGCGCGTCAGCCCGTTGGTCGAGCCAGCCGACGACGGTTATTTCTTCCTCGACGTGCGTGGGCTGCAGGCCATGTATGGCGACCTCGCCTCGCTCGAGGACGCCATCCGCGCCGCGGTGCCGGGCCTGTTACGGCCGCGCATGGGCATCGCCAATGGCAAGTTCGCGGCGGCGGTCGCGGCGCGCATGGCCGAGCCGGGCGCCGCTGCGCGCGCCTGCGTGGTGCCCGCGAGCGAGACGCAGGCGTTTTTAGCGCCGCTGTCGGTGCGCCATCTGCTGATGCTGGAGCCGGAGGTGCAGCATCGCCTGGAGCTGCTCGGGCTGAGCACGATTGGCGACGTGGCGCGTCTGCCGTTCAACGCGGTGCAGGCCGAGTTCGGGCCGCTGGGCGCCCAGGCCTGGCAGGTGGCGCACGGCAAAGACACCGGGGCGGTGGTGGCCCGCCCGCCGATGACGGCCGTTCAGGACGGGCTGCGCTTCGACGATCCGCTCGGCAGCGTCGAAGCGGTCATGGCCGCGATCGACCAGTTGCTGGCGCACACCTACTCGCAACCAGCGCTGCACGGGCGCGCGGTGCGCCAGGTGCGCGTGCGCGCGCTGCTGTCCGACGGCACGTCGTGGGAACGCGTGTACACCTTCAAGGAGGCGTTGTCGACGCGGGACGCCGCCCGACGCGCGCTCAAAAGCAAGCTCGACCTGCCGAATGGCCTGCCGCCGGCGCCGATCGACGAACTGGCGCTGGAGCTGCTCGTGCTGGGCGGTGAAGCGGCACGTCAGCCGGGCCTGTTCGTGGCGCGTGCCCGCCAGCTGGCGGAGATTGCCGAAGCCGCGCGGCAGCTACGCACGCGGTATGGTCGGGTACCGCTGTACCACGCCATTGAAGTCGAGCCCTGGTCACGGATCCCCGAACGCCGCTGGGCGCTGGTACAGGTGGCATGCGACCCCTAGACGCGGGGCCGACGCGTCCGCTTGTCAGAGCCACGCAGCGGCGTGCTGCGCAGCCGAAGTCCGAGCTGCGGCCGCTGAATGCGCCGATGCCGCTGCGCGTGCAGACGGATGAGCACGGGCGCATCGTCGCGATCTGGCGCCAGGGGCGCCTGACACCGCGTTCGATCGCGGCGATACAAGACCGCTGGCGGATTGACGACGAATGGTGGCGCGAGCACCCGGTCTCGCGCATGTACTACCAGGTGGTGCTGGATGACGGCACGCTGCTGACGATGTATCAGGACTTGCTGGCGGATGCGTGGTTTGAACAGCGGACGTGATCTACTTGACAGAAGAGTGCCGGCATCGGCCTTGCCGGTCACTAGAACTTCTGTTCTACTCCGGATGTGGAGGCGCCCGCCTGCTCCGTCGAACTGCACCTGCACACGTGCTACTCCTTCCTCGAGGGCGCCTCCCGGCCTGAGGAGCTGGCCAACCACGCCGCCAGCCTCGGCTACTCGGCGCTGGCGATCACCGACCATGACGGTCTGTACGGCGCGATGGAGTTCGCTCAGGCGTGCTCCTCCGCCGGCCTGCAGCCGATCACGGGCGTCGAGCTGACGCTCCTCCACGGTCTGATCGACCCGCATAGCGGTCCCGTCCACCTGACGCTGCTGGCCGAAAACGAGCAGGGCTACGCCAATCTGTGCCGCCTGGTCACGCTGGCGCACAAGCGCACGCGCGCCTGGGAGCCCGCCGCCACGCACCTGCCGGCCGAGGATCCGCGTCCGCCTGCCCTCGATCCGGCCGACCTCGCCCCGCACGCCAGTGGACTGATCGTGCTGAGTGGCTGCCGCCAGAGCGAAATTGCACGGTGCGTCGACCGCGAACGTTACGCGGCGGCCGAGCAGGTGGCCGTCGAGCTCACGCGCATCTTCGGTCGGGAGCAGACCTTTGTCGAGGTCCAGCACAACCTGGTCCAGGGGGACACGCGACGCGTCCAGCGGCTGGCCCAGCTTGCGGAGCGGCTGCACCTCCCGCTGGTGGCAACCGGCAACGTCCACTACCACCTCAGGAGTCGGCATCGACTCCAGGACGCGATGGTCGCCGTCAAGCACCGCTCCACACTGGAGACGTCGCATCGGCTCCGACGACCGAACAGCGAATTCTTTCTCAGACCGCCACACACCGTTGGGGACCTTTTCGCGGCGTTCCCCCAGGCCCTCGCCAATACGCGAGTCATTGCCGAGCGCTGCGACGCCTTCAACCTGGCCAATCATCGCGACCTCGGCTACGACTTCCCGGATTTCACGCGCAACGCGAACGAGCAACATTCCTCCGCGGATGATGTCCTCGCGGCGTTCTGTGACAGTCGCTTCGACGAGCGCTATCCACCCGCGCAGACCGATCCGGGACCTGCGTGACAGAGCACGGCATCAGCTCGCCGACGAGCTCAGCCTGGTTGCCAGGCACAACCTTGCCGGGTTCTTTCTCATCTATCGGGATCTACAGGAGCAGGCGACGCAGGTCGCCACGCGTGTCCGAGGAGAAGGGACAGTCCGCGGTGGCTCGGGCTTGCCACCCGGCCGAGGACGCGGTTCCTCGGTGAGCTCGATCATTTGCTATTTGATTGGACTGAGTCACGTGGACCCGGTCCGCAATCGCTTGTTTTTCCGCCGATTTCTCAACGAGGATCTGAAGGCTGTACCGGATATCGACCTGGACTTTGCGCGCGATATTCGTGAGCAATTGATTTTGCAGGTCTACGAGCGCTACGGCTACGAGCACGCCGCGCTGGTGTGTTCGTTCGCGACCTATCATCTGAAGAGCGCGGTGCGCGACCTGGGCAAAGTGCTCGGGCTGCCGGCGCCCGCCATCGACAAGCTGGCGAAGCTCTCGGAGGGCGGTATGGCCAGCAGCGTGCGGCGCGAGCTGGCGACGCTGCCTGAATTTCAAGGCCAGGCGGAAGGCCCGATGTGGCAGCACCTGATGCATCTGGCCGAGCAGATCGACGGGTTTCCGCGGCATATCGGACAGCATGTCGGCGGCATGATCATCTCGTCGCGACCGGTGGTCGAGCTGGTGCCAGTGCAGCCAGCGTCGATGAATGGTCGCTACATCTGTCAGTGGGATAAAGATTCGTGCGACGATGCGCGTTTTATCAAAATTGATTTTCTCGCGCTCGGCATGCTGTCGCTGGTGGAGGACTGCCTGGAGCTCATCTGGGAATGTCGTGGCGAGAAGCTGGACGTGAGCACGATCGCCTACGACGACACGGTCGTGTACGACGAGATTTGCAACGGAGACACGGTCGGTCTGTTCCAGATCGAGAGTCGGGCGCAGATCCAGATGCTCACGCGCACGCAGCCGCGCAATCTGGACGACCTGGCAGTCCAGGTGGCGATCGTCCGACCGGGGCCGATCGTTGGTGGCGCGGTCAATCCGTATGTCCGCCGCCGTGAGCTGCTGCGCGAGGATGCGAGCTATGTTGCGCGCGCCGATCATCCGCTGCTGGATGAGCTGTTGAAGGACACGCTCGGGATCGTGCTGTATCAGGACCAGGTGCTCGAAGTTGCCATCGAAATGGGTGGTTTCACGCCCGGGCAGGCGGATCAGTTCCGTCGGTCGATGAGTCGACGGCGCTCACGCGAGGCGATGGAGGGCTTTCGTTCGGCATTTGTCGAGGGCGCAGCTGAAAAAGGGGTCAGTCCGCGAGTTGCCGGCGACATCTTCGACAAATTGTGCGCATTTTCCGAATTCGGGTTTCCGAAGAGCCACGCGTATGCGTTCGCCGTTCTGGCGTACCAGTCCGCCTGGATACGGCATTATTACACTGCCGAGTACTACGCCGCGCTGCTCAACAATCAGCCGATGGGCTTCTACGCGCCGCACGTGTTGATTGGCGACGCGCGGCGGCACGGCGTGCAGGTGCTGCGCGTGGCTGTCAACGCGAGCGCCGCGCGGAGCAAGCCCGTGGGACCCAAACAGATTTTGCTCGGGTTCGAAACTGTGCGAGGAATTGGCAGGGATCTCGCGCAGGCGATCGTGTCGGAGCGAGTGACGCATGGCGTTTACCGTTCGCTGCCCGACCTGCTGCGGCGGACAGGCATGCCCAGGCCCGTGGCGGAGCACCTGATTACGGTAGGTGCGCTGGCGGAGTTCGGCCTGGGGCGACGTGAGCTCCAGTGGCAGCTGGGGCTGTTGATTCCTGCTCGGTCCAGTGGGGTGTCGAGACTTGCGCATACAGGTCAGCGTGGAACAGATTCCACGGCAGTGGAGACACCGTGGACCGCCGTCGGGAACCGGCGGGCTGAAGCAGCCGGCCTCGCGCGGCAGCTCTCACTCGAGCTGCCAACCGATCAGGACATGGTCAACCTCCCGGACATGACCGACTGGGAGCGCATGGTCGCCGACTACGGCCTGCTGGGACTGTCTCCCAGCTACCATCCGCTGGCACTACTCAGGGCGGATGTTCCCAGGGACGTTCTCTCAGCGGAGCAGGTGCGCTCCGCCCGCGACGGCGCGCACATCAGGACCGCGGGGCTGGTGGTGTGTCGCCAGCGACCGGGCACCGCCAGGGGCTTCGTGTTCTTATTGCTGGAGGACGAAACGGGCGTCGTCAATATCGTGATCCGCCCGGATCTGTACGAAGCCCAGCGCAGCACGCTGCGAGGTGAGCCGTATCTGTGCATCGAAGGAACGGTCCAGTTGCATTCCGGGACGCTCAATGTGATTGCGCAGAAGGTTATGCCGCTGGGGGAGCTGACCTCGGCGAGCGCGGTGCTGCCACGTGCACCAGAGCGCAATGCGATTCCCGGCGCGATGTTCGACAAGCGGGAGCAGACTTCGCGCGAGCTCACGACGACGGCGCCGGCGAGTCGCAATTTTCACTGACGCGCGCAGACGTGTCCTGATGTAACAACAGCACGACCGCGGGAGGCGCTACCTCAGGAGTAGAACGAGGGCGTGGGCAAGCGACTGTTGAGAAACCAGTCTCCGACCTCGCGGACCTTGTAATCCAGCGGATCGTGCAGCGTCAGCGTTCTGGCATTCCGCCAGAAGCGGTCGAAACGGAATCTGGCGGAGGTTGCACGCGCGCCCATCACCTCGAAGACGCGACTGGTCACCTCCAGCGCGGCGCGCCCGGCGGCGACCTTTGCCACGCTGACGGCCGCCGCGCAGGCGCCTCGCTCTTCTGCCGACAGCGCGTATTCGCGCTGCCACGCGCTTTGCAGCGCGTCCGCGGCCTGGTTGAGCAAGCCCTCGGCACCCGCCACCTGGACGTACATCTCGCCGTAGTGCTCCAGCACATAGGCGTCTTCCGCGGGGCGCGTGCCGCCCGAGACCGCGAAGGGCTTTTCCAGCCCCAGCGTGTACTCGCGCGCTTCAGCCAGCGCGCCCTGCGCGAGTCCGAGGAAGATATTGCTCAGAATCGACTGCGTCACGCATGGACGCAGCGTCGCCCACACGCTGCCGCCGGCGCCCGGAGGACCGAGGAACGCGTCCGCGTCGCACACCACGTCGCGGAAAGAGACGCTGCCGCTGTCGGTCTGGCGCTGGCCCAGATTGTCCCAGTCGTCGCGCACGCTGATGCCTTCGGCGGTTGTCGGCAGCACGGCGACCTGCAGGCGGCTCTCGCCGGGCCACGTCGCGGACACCAGCATGACGTCCGAGTCCGCGGCACCGGTGCAGAATGACTTTTCGCCGCGCAGCAGGATGGCGTCGTCCTCGCCACGCGCCAGGCTCGTGCGCGGGTCGAGCGGATTCAGGCAGTTGCCCCAGAACAGTCCGCGACGCGCGGTCTCCGCGTACCAGTAGTCGCGCTGCTCGGGGGTGCCGATCAGGTGCGGCGTGATCACGCCCAGGTGGTGATAGCCGAACAGGTGGGCCAGCGAGGCGTCGGCGGAAGCGATCTCGCGGACGGCGCCCAGCAGGGTCGGCCAGGTGCCGCCGAGGCCGCCGAGGTGAGTCGGCACGCTCAGACTGAGCAAGCCGCTGGCACGGATCAGGTCGCGCTCGTGCTTCGGGGTGCCGGCGGCGAGGTCGCGCTCGGCGGCGTCCTGGCGGAACGTGGCGGCGAGGCGCTGTGCCTCAGCCAGCGGGGCCAGGGCGATTCGGGTCATTGCGGGGTGAGTCTAACGCGAGGGGCGGTCGTCGACGCCGACGACCGGACTCCACTACCTCACGGGCTCACCGGTTCACGGGCTCACGGGTTTGGAGACGACGGATGCCCGGTCACCAGCCGCGCGGCGATGACCCGCGCATGCGCGGCGCCGAGCGCTGCCCAGCGCTGGGTCTGACTGGCAAGCTGGTCCAGCGCCGCGTTGGGACTCACGCCGCTGGCCACCAGCTCGCGGCCGGCGTCGCGGATCGCGGCGATCATCTCTCGCGTCACCTCCGAATACGCGCGGCCCAGCGCTCCACGACTGTCCAGCACCGAGCGTGGGACGCCCAGCTTGTGCAGGTCGCCGCGCAGTCGACCGAACGGATACGCGCCGCGCGGCAGCTGCGTCAGTCGTTCATCGACGGCCTTGCGCTGCTCGAGCTCGCGCTGCAGATACAGCAGGAGCTCGTTCAGGGTGCGCGCCTTGCCCTGGCGACGCAGCTCGCCGATGAGCGCCTCCGCGTCTACACGCACCGGTTCTGTCTCGAAGACGCCCGTCTCCAGTCGGCTCAGCGCGCCCTCCACACCGGCGCCGAGACGGTAATAGCGTTCGATAGCCTCGATGCCGCTCAAGCGGTCCAGGTTCGACGATTCGAGCCGCGCCAGCGCACGTGCGGCCGACCAACCCGGCAGCGGCTCGAAGAACGTGCGCGCGTCGACGGGCAGCAGCAGCGTCGGCAGCTCGGGCTCGGCCAGGAGCGCGGCGTGATTGGCGGGGTGCACCGGCGCGACAAAGCGACCGTCCCTGGGCGACAGGTCCGCCTCTGGGGACAGGCCAAGCTCGGAGCGCACGGACGCCAGCGCTGCTTTCAGTGACGCCAGGTCCTCGGCCAGCAGGCGCGCGAGTGTCTCGGTGCTCACCTGACGCGCGGACGCGGTTTCAAGCGACCACTTGAAGTCCAGCGGCTCGAGGGCGAGGCAGGCATCCTCCCGCCAGGCGCGCAGCGCGTCAGCATGCGGCAGGCCGCTCGACAAGACTTCGGACATCAAACTCGGTGTCGCCGCGAGCACGATCAAACGATCCTCGGGCGCCAGCCGCTCACGGGCTAACTGGCCGGCGACGACTTCCCAGCGAGCACCGATATGCTCGCTGGCGCGGCCCCAATCGCCGATGTGCCACACCAGGCGGCCAGTGAGCGGACTGGTGCGGGTCAGCCGCGGCGGTGGGCCGTACAGACCTCGACGTCGCTGTCGGGAACCCGTGCGGACCGGCTCTTGAGCCATTGAGTGGTTAATGAGTACACCGCACTCGGGCCAGGCTTTGCCACCCCACGCCGCCGCGAGGGTGGCATACAACATCACACCAATGTTGAATTACCTCGACTGGGACCTCTCGCCCGAGCAGGGCATGATCCAGAGCGTGGTCCGCGAGTTCGTCGAGCGTGAAGCGCTGCCGCTGATCCCGGAGGCGTTCGAGCGCGGCGAGTTCCCGCGGCAGCTCATCCCTCGGTTGGGGGAGCTCGGGGTGCTCGGGCCAACGGTCCCGACCTATGGCTCGGGGCTGGACTACACCAGCTACGGACTGATCTGCCAGGAGCTCGAGCGCGGCGATTCGGGCCTGCGCAGCTTCGTCTCGGTCCAGGGCAGCCTGGTCATGTTCCCGATCGCGACGTACGGCTCGGACGAGCAGAAAGACCGCTACTTGCCCGGCATGCACCGTGGCCAGATCATCGGCTGCTTCGGGCTGACCGAGCATGAGCACGGCTCGGACCCGGCCGGCATGGAGACGCGCGCGGTGCGCGACGGCGATGGCTACGTCCTCAACGGTGGCAAGATGTGGATCACCAACGGCAACTTGGCCGACGTGGCGCTCGTCTGGGCCAGGTGCACCGAGGATGGGCAGGACACGGTGCGTGGCTTTCTGGTCGACACGTCGAGCCGCGGCTTCAGCGCCAACGAGATCAAGCACAAGCTGTCGCTGCGGGCGTCAGTGACCAGTGAGCTGGTGCTGCAGGACGTGCGTGTCCCGGCGGCATGCATGCTGCCCGGAGCGCGCGGCCTGCGCGGGCCGCTGTCGGCGCTCAACGAGGCACGCTTCGGCATCATCTTCGGCGCGCTTGGCGCGGCGATGGCGTGCTACGAGGCGGCGGTCGAGTACGCGGGGGTGCGCGAGCAGTTCGGTCGCAAGATTGGCGGGTTTCAGCTGACGCAGAACAAGCTCGTGGACGCGCTGCAGGCCATCACCCAGGCGCAGTTGCTGGCGTATCAGCTCGGGCGGTTGAAAGACGCGGGCAGGCTGCGGCCGGCGCAGGTCAGTTTAGGGAAGCGGGCGAACGTGGCGATGGCACTCGAGGTGGCGCATCGCATGCGAAGCGTGCTGGGCGCGAACGGGATCAGCCTGGAGCATCCGATCTTTCGACACATGGTGAATCTGGAGTCGGTGTACACGTACGAGGGGACGCACGAGATTCACACGCTGGTGGTCGGAGCGGACATCACGGGGATGAGCGCGTACGCGAACTGATCTGATCTAATTGCGGCGATCTTGCGGGCCCGCCGTTTTCTGGGCGACGACCACCCAGTAGGACAGGCACTCGACCACCGTATCGCGCAGCGCTTCCAGAAAGACCGTGTCGTCGACCGGCGGGCTCGCGCCTGGCACCCAGATGCTGAGGCCCAGCACGGCGGCGATCGCGCAGTCCGTTTCGCCCTGGCCGCTCTCGATCAGGTCGGGCCGCGGGCCCCAGCAGCCCAGGCGGGGATTGAGCTCGCCGCTGGGTCGGGGCCGGGGCGCGTAGAACTGCACGACCGTCTCGTTGAGTCGGTTGGTGAGGAAGGCCCAGACATTGGCGCACGCGTCTTCGGTGCGCAGGCCCAGGTCGAGGGCGGTGAGAGGCCGGCTGCCGTAGAACATGGCGACCTGCACCAGGTGGGTGTCCGGCTCGCGCGGAACGTCGCGCTGCACATCAGAGATGACGACGCGGAAGACGTGCGAGCCGATGCGGACGCGGTGGTTGATGGCCGCCTTCGAGAAGTCGGGCAGGGGAGCCGCCCACGAGGCGGGTTCGGGCAGTTGGGCCAACGTCGGGATTCTAACGGCTGCCAGGGGCACGCTCGCCCGAGCGGGGTTGCGGGGGCTGTTGGGCTAAGATCGTCGCCGCATGGCATACGACGTCAAAGCCAACAGCTCGATCCTGCTCAGCGGCCGCGATCGCGCTCCGGCGCGTTCCTTCCTGAAGGCCATCGGCTACACCGACGAGGATCTTCAGAAACCGATTGTTGGCATCGCCAACACCTGGACCGAGACGATGCCATGCAACTTCAACCTGCGCGCGCTCGCGGCACGCGTCAAAGACGGTGTCCGCGCCGCCGGCGGTACGCCGATGGAGTTCAACACCGTCGCCGTGAGCGACGGCATCACCATGGGCACCGAGGGTATGAAGGCCTCGCTGGTCAGTCGTGAGCTGATCGCCGACTCGATGGAGCTCATGGCGCGCGCGTACTTCTTCGACGCGATGATCACCCTGGTCGCCTGCGACAAGACCATCCCGGCCGGGGCGATGGCGCTGTTGCGGGTGAACATCCCGGGCTTGCTGGTCTACGGCGGCTCGATCATGCCCGGCCGACTCGGCGATCGGGACCTGACCATTCAGGACGTGTACGAGGCCGTCGGCGCGCACGCGGCGGGCAAGATTAGCGACGAAGAGCTCAAGGCGGTCGAAGATTTCGCCTGCCCCGGCGCGGGCGCGTGCGGCGGGCAGTTCACCGCCAACACCATGGCGCTGGCGATGGAGTTTTGTGGCCTGTCGGCGATGGGCACCGCGGGCGTGCCCGCCGAAGATCCGCGCAAGGGCGACGTCGGCCGCCAGTGCGGTGAGCTCATCATGGACATCCTGCGTCGTGGCGTTCGCCCGCGCGACATCTTCACGCCGCAGGCGATCGACAACGCCATCGCCGGCGTGGCGACGACCGGTGGTTCAACCAACGCCGTGCTGCACCTGATGGCTATGGCGCGCGAAGCGGGTGTTCCGCTTGACATCGACCATTTCGACGCCGTCAGCACGCGCACGCCGTTGCTCGGCGACATGCGGCCCGGCGGACGCTACGCCGCGGCGGACCTCGATCGCGCCGGCGGGACGCGACTCGTCGCGCAGCGACTGGTGCAGGGTGGTCACGCCGATGCGAGCACGATGACCGTCACCGGGCGCACATTCGGCGAAGAAGCGGCCAGCGCGGAGGAGACACCGGGCCAGGACGTCGTGCGCTCGCTCGACAACCCGATCAAGTCGACCGGCGGTCTGGTCATCCTGCACGGCAGTCTCGCGCCGGATGGTTGCGTGGTGAAGGTGGCCGGCTACGAGCGTCAGTCGCACACCGGCCCGGCGCGCGTCTTCGACAGTGAAGAAGCCGCGATGGCCGCGGTCACCGGGCGGAAGATCCAGGCGGGCGACGTCGTGGTCATCCGTTACGAGGGGCCCAGGGGCGGCCCCGGCATGCGCGAGATGCTGGGCGTGACCGCGGCGATCGTCGGTGAGGGTCTGGGCGAGTCCGTCACGCTGCTGACCGACGGCCGATTCAGTGGCGCGACGCGTGGCTTCATGGCCGGTCACGTTGCGCCAGAAGCGGCGGTCGGCGGACCGATCGCCGCGGTGCGCGAGGGCGACTCGATCAGCTTCGACGTCGCGCAGCGTCGACTGGACCTGCACGTCCCCGAGGACGAGGTTCGTCAGCGCATGCGCGACTGGCAGCCGCCGGCTGCCCGTTACACGTCCGGGGTCTTCGCCAAGTACCGCGCGATGGTTGGTTCGGCCTCGAAAGGAGCGGTGACGACACCCAACTCATGAGGCTGGGCGTTCTGGTCGAGGCTGAAGAAGGCCTCGACTGGGAGGGCTGGCGGGCGACGTACGCCGCCGCCGAGCGGCTCGGCTTCGACTCGGTGTGGCTTTCGGACCACGTCCAGTCGCCCTGGGCGGGCACGCCAGATGCTCGGCACGGTCTGGAAACGTGGACCGCGCTGGCCGTGGCGGCGGCGGAGACGCGGCGCATCACGCTCGGCTCGCTCGTGTCGCCGATCACATTTCGGGAGCCAGCCCTGCTCGCGCGCATGGCCGAATCGATCGACGCGCTGTGTCCGGGCCGGCTGGTGGTTGGCCTTGGCCTGGGTTGGAATGCCGCGGAGCACGCCGCTGCCGGTATCGCCTTTCCGCCCACGGCCGAGCGAGCGCGCCGGCTCGCCGACGGGATCGAATGTATTCGGCGTGAGCTCGCGGGGCGCCGCGTCCCAATCCTGGTCGGGGGCGGGGGACAGCGATCGACCCTCCCGCTTGTGGCGCGCTATGCGGACGAGTGGAACGTGACGACGGGCTCGGTGGTCGACTACCGACGCATGAGCCAGCAGTTGGACGCGCTGTGCCAGGCGATCGGTCGCGATGCGCGCGAAATTCGGCGCTCGGTGGCGACGGGCGTGCTGGTTGGCCGCGACGCGAGCGATCTTGCCGAGCGGGCCGCGCGCATGCGCCGCTGTGTGCGGCCGCTCGCCGAGGCAGACGACGTGCTGGATGGCGCGCGCGGGATGGGCTGGCTCGTTGGCACGTCGGAGATGCTGGTCGCCACGCTGAGCGAACTGCGGATGGCGGGAGTGGAGCGGGTCATGCTCGGCCATTACGACGTCGCCCATGTCGACACGCTCGCGCTGCTGGCCGATACGGTTCTAGCCTCGCTGGCGTGAACATCGCGGGTGAAATCGCGGTCATCACCGGCGGCGCCAGTGGCATCGGGCGCGGCACGGCGCTGGCACTGGCACGACGGGGAGCGGACATCGTGCTCGCGGATATCCATGCCGAGCGATTGGTCGCCGTGAGCGACGAGATTCGCCATCTGGGACGGCGGGTGCTGGCGGTCCCGTGCGACGTCTCACGCGATGAAGACGTGGCGCGCCTGGCGGAACGCGCCGCGGCGGAGATGGGCCCGGTGGGCCTGGTCATGAACAACGCCGGTGTCGTCCTGCGGGGTGCGCTGGAGGAGATCGACCTGGACGACTGGCGCTGGTGTTTCGGGATCAACGTCTTTGGCGTCATTCGCGGCATTCACGCGTTCCTGCCAGGCATGCTCGAGCGCCGCCATGGGTGGATCGTGAATACCGGATCCGTGGCCGGGCTCGTAGCGCTTACCGGTGAAGGCGCGCCGTATGTCGCCTCCAAGTTCGCGGTGGTGGGACTCAGCGAAGCGCTCGCGTTGTATTGCCGACCGTTCGGGATCGGCGTGTCGGTGGTGTGCCCCGGCGGCGTCAACACCAATCTCGCGGAAACCGGCCGCTCGATCGGGATGACTCCCGAACGGGAAGCGTCCGAAACGCGCATGGCGCAAACCATTCAGGGCGGGCAGGAACTGCAGCCGGAGGACGTGGGGGAACTGGTCGCCGGCGCCGTGCAGGACGAGATCTTTCTCGTCTTGCCGGAGGAGGTCCACGCGGACCTGGTCCGCCGTCGAGCGGCGGACCTCAACGCATTCCTGAACGCGCGCTTCGCGGGTGGGCCTACTTCGTCGTCGTCACCGGAATGCTCGACTGACGCCGTCTGTTCGGTCACCCCGGAGTGAGCGTAGACCCAGATCGTATTGTTGCCGATCTGGTTGGCGGGAAGCTCTACGGTCGCGCTCCACATGTTGTTGTCGAGCAGGGTGGCTTCACCGAGATTGAGCCCACCCTCGTCGCGATTCCCGAGGAACACGTCAACGCTGTCGATGCCGGAGCCTGAGTTCGAGGCTTTGTCCCAGGCCACACCCTGCAACGTGTAATTGCCCACCAGAATACTGTCGCCCGGCGTGGGATTGGCCACGCTCAGCATGACCGTGTCGCCGACAGGCATCGCGCTCGTGGTGGTCGTCGTGCCGGACGCGGATGTCGCGGGTGCCGGCGCCGGGGCCACGGCCATTGCGGGCGCGCTGCTCGCGGAAGTAGCCGCCGGCCGACTGGCGCTAGCCGCAGGCGCACTGGCGGTGGTGGACGCGCCGGTCGGACCCGTGCACGTCTGGGTCTGCGCGTCGGGAATTGACGTCGGCCCAAACGCCACCTGGGGATCCTGACCGACGGCGATTGGCATAGAGATCACGCTCTCCAGGCCGCTGACTGAGTCGTGCGCATACGCGAACAGGTCATGACCACCGAGACTGGTGGTGGGATAGTCGACGGTGGCCTGGAAACTTCCAGGTCCAAATGGGGCGGGATCGACGAAGTCTGTCGGGCCTACGGGCACCGCTGTGCCGAGACTGATGCCACCCTCGTCCCGGTTGCCCAGGAAGAAGTCGACGCGGTCGACGCCGACGGAGCCAGCCGGGGCGTTGGCATCCATCGCCGTGCCGGAGATCACGCTGCTGCCGGCTTCGACGCGCGCTCCGGGGCTGGGATTGGCAAGCGAGAAGTCCAGGGAGGCGCACCCGCCGTGGTGCTGGGGGCTGGCGCCGTCTGCGCGAATGCAGGCAGGGTGCCAACACCGAGCGCGCCAGCCACAGCCAGTGGCGCGAGCAGACGCACAAGTCGAGACGCGGATGAGGACATGCAAAGTCATCCTTTCCCAGTCGTGGGTGCGTGGTTGGTGGATCCTGCCGGTAGGAGCTCGCCTGCTTTCTAGCCTGACGGCTGAATGTTTACGAAATGTCAAGCGGTCGTTAATACTTTTTTCGCCCGTCACGCGCGGGGCAAAGGGTTGACAGGAACCGGTTCCATCGAGGCACCGGTGGCGGGCCAATCGGCCGCATGTTGCGTGCCACAGGTCGGGTTCTGCGCGTTCGGATCGAGCGAGAATCGTGGGGCCGGTTTGTACCGCGAACGAGTTAGCGCAGCAGGCCGTGGGCTTCGAGCTGGCGATCGACCTCGGCGGCCGCGGGCGCCGAGACGCCTTGCTGGTCGGCCACCCACGCCACTAGCTCGGCAACTCCGTCTTCAAACTGATAGCGCGGCGCGTAGCCCAGCAGGCCGTGGATGCGCGAGATGTCCGCGAAGCAGTGGCGGACATCGCCGGCGCGGAACCTGTGGCGGACCTCGAAGCCGCCAGTCCAGCCCAGCTCATGCGCGAGCAGCTCGCCTACCTGGCGCACGCTGACTGCTCGCCCGGCGCCGACATTCACCACCTGGTGGTCCGCGTCCGATCGCGTGAGCGCCAGACAGCAGGCTCGCACGACGTCGCTCACGTGCACGAAATCGCGGAGCTGCAGGCCATCCTCGTAGATGACCGGCACCTGCCCCGAGAGCATGCGACCACAGAAAATGGCCGCGACGCCGGTATAGGGGTTCGTCAACGCCTGGCGCGAGCCGTAGATGTTGAAGAAACGCAGCGCAACGGCCGGCACGTCGTAGGCCTGTCCGAAGGCCAGCGCCATTTCTTCGTGGTCGCGCTTGGTGATGGCGTAGATCGAGGTGGGGTACAGCGGTTTATCTTCAGCCGTCGGCACCGGCTGCAGCTGCAGCCCGCAGGTCGGACAGCGCACTTCCCAGTCGAATTGCTGGAGCTGTGCCGTCGGGCGCAAACGGGGAAAGACCAGCCCGCAGGTGGCGCAACGGTAGGCGCCCTCACCGTAGATCGACATCGACGATGCGACCACCAGCTTGCGCATCCGATCGCGATGCGCGACCAGCGTCTCCAGCAACGTCGCCATGCCCACGGTGTTGACGTCCGCATAGCGACGCATCTGGTACATGCTCTGGCCTACACCGACCATGGCGGCGAGGTGGACCACGCTGTCCACCTCGCGCACCAGTGGCTCGAGCGCGTCCCGATCGCGAATGTCGCCAAGCTCGAGACGGTGATGGGCGGCGAGGTACTTCGGTCGCGGGTTCTTTTGCTCTTTCAGGCGTTCGGCGTTGGGCGTACTCTCAAGCGCGCCGTGGACTTGCGCTTCGAGATTATCGAAGAGGATGACCTCGTGGCCGTCCGCCACCAGCGCGTCGGCGAGGTGTGAGCCGACAAATCCGGCCCCGCCGGTGATCAGGACGCGTTCACCCACTAGGTCGTGTCCTTGCCCGCGCTGGCAAGGAAGCGTTCGAGTTCGTCTTCGGGCACGCGGTAACCGAGTTTAGTACCGCCCGGTCGATAGCCGCGCAGTTTGCCCTGGCGCAGCCACCGCCGCACCGTTTCCGGTGACGAGCGGAGGCGCTCTGCTACTTCACGCACTGTAAGGAGTCGCTGTTGAGTCATGGCGTCCGCATCGGCAGTGTCGCCGACGCGCGACACCTACAGCACAAACCGGGCCGCCCTCCGTTCAGTGCGCGGCGACGGGCTCTTATACGCCCTGGCCCACCCGCCCGCGCAGCGCCGTGCCTGAGGCGCGACAGGAGGCGGACAGAATCGCCGAGTCGGCGGTCCTGATCGTGTGTTTCGTACGCCTCGACCACAGCCGGGGGCTGCCGCGACCAGCCAGGCCGAGGCGCATGCTGTAGCCGGACGGACCGAGACGGCAGCACGTCCACAACCGCGACGGAGAGATCGCCTCGAGGCTCCCGACGGCGCCCTTCTTTTCGATCATCAGCACCACCACTCAGTCCCGTAGCGCTCGATCGCAGGGGCACGCCGCCGACAGGCGCCCAGCCGGGACCAACTGAACCAGGCGTACATAACA